>CAWBXJ010000001.1:0-2077500 GCA_963792725.1 uncultured Actinomycetota bacterium
GTCTTCAAAACCGGTGGACGGCGCTCCGCGTCGTCGGCGGGTTCGATTCCCGTCCGCCTCCGCCATCTCCACGAACGCTGCCCCGTGCCGCAGGTCGTCCCCACCAGGCCTGCCTGAAGAGCACAGGCCTCACCGATACGCGCGAGTCCTCAGCATGACCATCTTGCCTTGCTCCCCTGAAGGCGCCCAACTTCTGCGTCACACCTTCACGTGGGCGTCGAAGAAGCCGATGATCCGCCGGCGGGCGTCCTGCGCAGACGCCTCCTGGTACCCGGCGTGAGTGATCCGCGCCGGGATGCTGGCGATCCTGCCCGGCTCATCCTCGGACTGGCTGAGGAAGGCGTGTCCGGCGTCCGGGTACACCTTGATGTCGTGATCGATCCCTAGCGTCCCGAGCGCCTGGTCGAGCCGATGCGGCGCGGCCCGCAGGAACCGGACCTTCGCCCCGAAGCTGGCCACGATCGGGCATGCCCCGCGCAGCGCGTCCGCGGCGTCCTTGCGCACCAGGCCGTAGTTGACGCTCGACACCGAGAACCCGTGGCCTGCGGCCGTCAGCAGGGCGAAGCCGCCGGTGGCGCAGAACCCGATGACGCCGAACCGGCCGTCACAGCCGGGCTGGCCCGCCAGCCAGGCCCGCGCCGCGTCGACCTGCTCGAAGGTCTGGCCACGGCCGGCCCGCAGGTCGCGGAACATCCTGAGCATGCAGTCCGGCGGGCGCCCCCAGAAGCACAAGTCGACCGACACGGCGAGATACCCGGCACCAGCCAGCCAGTCCGCCTGCTCGCGCACGGCCCAGCGTGTCACCGCACCAGCGTGTCACCGCACCCGAGGCGGCGACAGAACGACCTGAGGGCCTTCGGGGCCACAAGGACCAACGACCCTGGTTGCACGCCCAGGGTCGTTATACATGGGCTTTGTGGAAGCATCACGAACGGACTGGCTCGGGGGCCGTCAATTCGACGTGGACAGGTACCTGCGCGGCGCCACACTCGAAGAAACCGTCGCCACAGGGGTCTACTGCCTGATCACTGGGAAACGGCGAGACTCCAACGTCTACTTCGTGCGGTCGGGCGAAACCTGGGTTGTGGTCGACAACAGATGGCGGGGCCGGGCCGAGTTGATCAGGAGCGCAGCGGAGACCCTGTTCGGGGTCGGCGCCCGCCCGCGGGCGATCGTGCTGACGCACGTGCACCCCGACCACGCTGGCTCCGCTTCCGAACTGGCCCGCATGTGGGACGTCACCGTGTACGTGCACCCCGAGGAACTGCCATTGCCCCCCTCTGGCCGCATCATCGGCGCCTTGGCCGGTGTCGAGCGGCGCTGGATGTTCCCGCCCGGGCAGGACGGCCTGAGCCCTATCGACCCGAACGCCGGCGTCCCCGGCCTGCCGGACTGGCAGGTCATCCTCACGCCCGGCCACCCCCCTGGCCACCTGGCGCTGTTTCGGGAGGCAGACCGTGCCCTCATCCCCGGCGACGCCGTCCTGACCGTCAACCTCAATTCGCCTGGCGACGCCCTGTCGCAACGCCACACCCTCGGCCGGCCACCGCGCTTTGCCACCTGGAACTGGCGAGCAGCAACCGAGTCTGTGTCGGAACTGGCCCGGCTGGAGCCGAGCGTGCTGGCGCCGGGCCACGGAAGACCGATGGCCGGCCCGGTGCTTGCTCCCGCGTTGAGGGCTCTGGGCGAGCAACTCAACCACCCTGCCAGCGCTGGCAGCGCGGGCTCATCCGCGGGCCACAAGCTGACGGAGTGGGTCCTCAACTTCTTCGACTACAGTCGCCGAGCCCGGTGACGGCACCACGGTGTCCCCCAACGTCGCGCTCTTGACAGCGAACAGCGTCAGGCGACCTGGCGCTGCTCAAGGCCGTCCTGCAAATCGAGCGCCGCGTCTGCTTGACACGGCGCTGATCCGGGCCTCTGCTGGGTTGCAGAATGCAGGTCGCGGAGGTGCTCATGACGCCAGCGGAATTGCGTGCAGCGGGCAGGCTGGGCGGGCATGTCTTTACCGACGTGGTATCCCGGATTGAGCAGGCACATCAGGCAGTTGCGGATCGCGCGTTCAGGCCTGGCCGGCAGGTGGGCGCCCAAGCCAGGCTGGTCCACGACGCCATCAGCAGGGGCGTCTATCTGGCTATCCGCAGCGCGGGGTCAGCGGCAGGGGCGATAAGCGGCGAGGTCGCGTCAGTGCTCGGCAACCGCAGCCTGCCGGCGGGCACTGCGCCGGGCGGGAACCTGGCGCTCGCCGCTCTCAACGCGGTCGCCGGCGATCGCCTTGGGCCGGACGTGCAACCGCTGGCGATTCGCATGGCCGTGCGGGCTGGCGGCCGTGATGTAGACCTGACGGCCGAGAATCTGGCTGAGGCATTTCCGGATGCCACGCCCCGGCTGGCCGTCTTCATTCACGGACTGGCCGAGACGGAGAATTCGTGGGAACGGGGCGGCGATGAGCGCGAGTGCTACGGCAGGCGGATGCAAACGGAGCTTGGCTACTCGCCGATCTACGTCCGTTACAACACCGGTCGCCATATCTCGGAGAATGGCCAGGATCTGGCCCTGCTGCTCGACCGCCTGACGGCTGCGTGGCAGGTCCAGGCGGAAGAACTTCTGCTGGTGGGTCACTCGATGGGCGGGCTGGTCATCCGCAGCGCATGCCACTACGGGCAGGAATCACCCGCGCCATGGACGCGACTGGTCCGCCATGTCTTCTACCTGGGATCGCCGCATCTCGGCGCCCCGCTGGCCCGCACCCTCGGGCTAGCGGGCTCGGCGCTGAGCCGGTCGCCTGAGACAAGGCCTTTCGTGACCATGATCAACGGATCGAGCTCAGGAGTGAAGGACCTGCGGCACGGCTATCTCCTCCTCGAGGACTGGGCTGGCTGCGATCAGGACAGCTGTCTGCGCGATCACCGGCACGACGCTCCGCTGCTGCCAGGGGCCAGTCACTACACGGTCAGCGCCACGATCACCGGCGACCCCGGAAGTCCATTCGGCGCGGTGGTCGGCGACCTGCTCGTGACGCCGGCCAGCGCGCACGGCCAGCGTGGCCTGCGCCAGCATGTTCCCTTCCCGGTGGACTCCCGCCGCAGGCTCGGCGGCATGCATCACTTCGATCTGCTCGGCCATCCTGCCGTGTGGGCGGCGATCCGCGGCCTGCTGAGCCCTGCCGCTGGTTAGCTACGGGCGGTTGTGGCCAAGCCGCTCATGTGCCTCATGCCCGCGTCCGCGGCCGAGTTCTCGGAGTTTGCCAGGTCGGGCCAGGCTTCGGCGGCTGGGCATCTGGGGACACTAGGCACGCCAGATCGAGCGCCCGCGCACTGGGCGATGTCGATCTTGGGCGGCAGCTGACACCACAGCGTCGATTGGATCGGAATGCGTACCCGAGACCGGCCAATGACCCCGCTCGGAGCAGTCGTCGCTGGCCTGCTGGCTGGCGCCGTCGGGACTGTTTGCATGGACGCCGTCCGATACCTCCGCGAACGGCGCGAGGGTACTGAGGAAAGCTTCCTGAACTGGGAGTTCGCGCCGATCGACAGCTGGGAGAAGGCGCCGGAGCCGGGGATAGTCGTGAAGCGGGTTATCGAGGGCTTCACGCAGCGGGAGCTAGCGGACAAGTGGGCCTGGCTGGCCAGCACGGCGGCGCACTGGCTTTACGGATCAAGCGCCGCCGCGCTCTACGGTGTCGTGGTGGGCTCGCTGCGCAGGTCCAGCGGCAGTTATGGGCTTCCCTTCGGTGCGGCGGTATGGGCCACTGGCTACGTCGTCCTTCCGGCGGGCGGGCTTTACAAGCCCATCTGGGCGTATGACGCAGCCACGCTGGCGAAGGACCTGAGCGCGCACCTGGCGTATGGCGCCGGCACCGGGGCATCGTTCGCGATTCTCTCGAAGATCTTGTAAGCGCCGCTGCCGACCGGGCCTCAGGATTGCCCTGTTCATGCTCACTCACAGGAGTGGGAAAGCCTGGCCGGGGTACCCAAACCGGAGGACTGGGCGGGCGCGAAGTACCCGGCCGCCTGGTGCGTTCGACCACGCCTCGGGGGGAGTGGCATGGCAGCGACCGTGGCCGATGGCCTGTGGGAGATGCTCGCGGCTGCCGGAGTGAAGCGCTGTTACGGGATCGTGGGTGACGCGCTCAACCCGGTGATCGACGCCTTGCGGCGGAACGGCTCAGTGGACTTCGTGCATGTCCGCCACGAGGAGTACGGGGCGTTCGCCGCGGTGGCGGACGCCCGTCTGACCGGGCAGCCGGTCGTGGTGTGCGGTACCGCCGGACCGGGCGTGGTGCACCTGATCAACGGCCTCCTGGACGCGAGGAAAGAGGGCGCGCCGGTAATCGCGGTCGCCGGTGACGTCGAAACGTCGGTGATGGACTCGGACGCGCTGGAGGAGCTGAACCCGTATACGTTCTTCGGGTCCACGGCGCTGTATGTCGGCAGGATGGTCAACCCCGCGCAGTTGCGGGCAGTGGTGGGCACGGCGATCACGACGGCGATCGCGGAGCACGGGCCGACGGTGATCTCGCTGCCGGGCGACATAGCCGCCGCGGAGGCGCCTGCGGGCCTGCTGGAGGTTGCGCTGCCGGCCACGTCGGCGGGGGCGGCTTCGCAGGCGGACCTGGCGGGGATGGCCAGGCTGATAGACCAGGCGGAGACGGTGGCGATCTTCGGCGGCGACGGGTGCCAAGACGCCCAGCGGGAGGTCCGTGACCTGGCGGAGAAGCTGAAAGCCCCGGTCGGGTACAGCATCAAGGGCAAGTCGTGGCTGGAGGCGGACAACCCCAACGCAGTCGGGATGACTGGGCTGCTTGGCTACGGCGGCTGCTGGGGCGCGATCAATCATGCTGACGTCCTGCTGATGCTCGGCACCGACTTCCCGTTCTCCGATTTCCTGCCGCACAACGGCAGCATCGTCCAGGTCGACCGGGATCCCGGTCATCTGGGCCGCCGCGCGCCGCTGCAGCTTGGTGTGATTGGCGACGTGCAGGCGACCGTGAGCGCGCTGTTGCCCATGGTCGGCGAAAAGCAAAGCGATCGCTTCCTGCGTAAGTACACCGAGGAGACGGAGCGGTTCAGCAAGAGACTGCAGCACTACGTCACCAAGGGCCCGGACATCAAGCCGATCCGGCCCGAGTACGTCGCGGCGTCGCTCAACGATCTCGCCAGCGATGACGCGCTGTTCTTCGCCGATACCGGCACCCCTGTCATCTGGGCAGCCCGGCACATCCAGTACGGCGGGCAGCGGCAGCTGTTCGGCTCGCTGACGTGGGCATCGATGGCCAGCGCCTCACCGAACGCGTTCGGCGCGCAGCTCGCCTACCCAGGGCGGCAGACGATTGCGCTGTGCGGCGACGGCGGCTTCACCATGCTCGCCCTGGGTGATTTGCTGACTGAGGTACAGCGCAAGGCGGCCGTGGTGCACGTGATCTTCAACAACTCGATGCTGGACTTCGTCAACATCGAGCAGCAGGAGGCCGGGTTGGTCCCGTTCGGCACCGACTTCGTGAACCCCGACTTCAGCCGCGTCGCCGAAAGCCTCGGCGCGAGAGGCATCCGGATCACCGAACCAGGCGACGTGCGTGACGGCCTGCAGGCCGCGCTCCGGCATCAGGGCGGTCCCGTCGTGGTCGACGTGGTGGTGGACCGGTATGCCCTGTCCCTGCCCGCGCACGTGCCCGCTCAGACTGTGAAGGAGTTCACCCTCAGCCTCGCCAAGCAAGCGCTCGCCGGGAAGATGGACGACGTGATCGAATCCATCGGACGCAACGTCCGACTTGCCTGAGTGCGCAGGTGCCAGAGCACCGCTAGGCCGTGAAGACCGCCCAGACCGCGATGGACACCACGATCAGCCAGACCAGCGCCGCCACCAGCGGGCCCAGGGCCGGTTGGCGCTTCGGGAAAGGTGGGTTTGGGGGGTGCGCGGGCAGTCTCCCGAACGGGCCGACGGGCAGGTCAGCGACGAGCGCCATCAGCTCGTGAAAGGCCCGCGATACCAGCGCCTGGCCGAGACGCTCGTCCAATTCGTGCCTGGTCAGCCTGCCCTCGACAAACGACTTCTGCAGCACGAGGATCGTGCGCTCCCGGTCCGCCGATGACGCCCGCATGTGGGGATAGCGCCCAGCCGCCATACGCTAGACCGGCCTCATCGTCATCAGGGCCTCCCCGTCAGGGCGGGAAACCACCAGCCTACCTCGGGCGCTGCCAGTCAGACAGGGCCGGGCGACGGTGTCTGTCCATCGCGGACGGCGCAGCAGCGGCGAGCCGGGCCCGGCCAGCTGAGCAGGAATTGCTGGACGTCCTGGTGCGCGATGCCATCGGGGCCTGGAAGGCCCTGCAACGCGGACAGCGCTGGGCTGCGGTCGCAGCCGTGGAGCGGATGCGCCGGTCATTGGTGTCGTTGCGTGGCCGCCGCGACAACTTGCCGCTCGACCCGGCCGACCCCGCCGGCGCGCTGCGCATGATGATCGCCGAGGCAGCAGCATCGTTCGAGCTTGGGTGGAGCCGAAACCGACTACTCGAACAGATCGGGCTGGCGGAAGATTCGCGCCATGATCGCTAGCTCCCGATCGTCCCGGACGCGGCCATGACTCAGAAGACGAACTGCTGCCCGCCGTCGATGTCGTAGGTCGCGCCGGTGAGCGCTGTGTTGGCCATGATGTGGACGGCGAGCGCCGCGACGTCGGCGGGGCCGACGACGCGGCCGATCGGAAGCTTTGACCGCAGCTCGGAACGGCGCTCCTCGAGCCGATCGCCGAGCAGCCTGGCCGACAGAGGGGTGTCGACGAATCCTGCGGCGATCAGATTGACGCGAACCGGCGCGAGCTCAAGCGCGAGGGCCGCCGTGAACGGCGGCAGCGCCGCGGTGGCGGCAGGGGTGATCCCAGCGCCGCGGCTCACGCGCCGGCCGCCGGTGCCGCCCATGAGCAGCAGCGTGCCGCCGGCCCGGCATCTTGCCGGCGGCGCTACGCGCGACCTCGAGAGCTTGGATTATGTGATCGCTGAGGGCCAGGCTCACCTCGGCTGAGTCCATCTCCAGCAGTGATCCGTAGCGTGGTCCGCCGGCCGTGACCAGCACATGATCGATCGGCGCAGGCACGTCCCGGAAGAAGCTCGCGATGGCAGCGGCGTCGGTGGCGTCGAAGGCCGCGGTGCGCTGCGCGCCGACCGTCAGTGCCGCCTGCTTGAGCCGGTCGGGATTGCGGCCGGTGAGGATCACGTCGGCGCCCTCCGCCCGCGCGCGCCGGGCTGTCTCAAGGCCGATGCCTGCACTGCCGCCGATCAAGACGACTGTCTGTCCGGCCAGTTCCGGCTCGCGCTGGGTGGCAACAGGAGCGGTTGCGGTCATGATTCCTCCGCTCGTTGCTTTTCGGGATGGGTCGCTGTCTGCGCCGCCATCGGCCGGGCGGGCGACGGCATGTCCGCGATCTGCATGCGAAGCGCCGTCAGCGCCGCGTCGTAGATACCGGAGAAGCTGGGGAAGGGCTGGATCGTGTCGGCCAGCACGTCGATCGGGACGTGTGCGCGGATGGCAAGCGTTGCCTGCTGGAGCCACTCGCCCGCGTCGGGCCCGAGCGCGTACGCGCCGGTCAGCCGGTGGCCGTCGCTGAGCAGCGTCAGGAACCCGTTGGATTCGGCGTAGGCGTGGGTGTATGTGGCGGTCTTCGGCACCTCGGACAACGGCGCGGTGGCGCTGTACTTGGCGTCGGTCGCGCCCACCGCCGCGGCCTGGGGATCGGTGTAGGTGACTCGCGGGACCGCCTCGTAGTTGGCTGGACGCCGATCACCGGCGATGTTCGCCGCGACCACGTCACCCTCGTACTCGCCGACGTGGGTGAGGGGCCAGATGCCGGTGACGTCGCCGATCGCCCACAGGCGCTCGCCCGCGCGCAGGTACTCGTCCACCACGATGCCGTGCGGGCCTGGCTTGAGGCCCACGGTGTCCAGGCCGATGCCGTCGACGCGCGGGCGCCGGCCGGTCGCTACCAGCAGCCGGTCGCCCCGCACGTCCGTGCCGTCATCCAGGTGCAGGACGTAGTCGTCACCGTCACGCTGAGCGGCGGTGGCATGCTTGCCGAGCACCAGCTCGATCCCGTCCCGGCGCAAGGCCTCGCCGAGCGCCTCACCCAGCGGCGCAGGCTCGCGTGCAAGCACCCGGTCGGCGCCCTCGATGAGCACCACCTGGCCGCCGAGACTGCGCACCACCTGGGCCAGTTCGACCCCCGCCGGCCCGCCGCCCAGCACCAGCAGGCGGCGCGGGACGGCCTTCATGCTCGTCGCCTCGCGGGTGCCCCAGACTCCGTCCAGCTCGCTGAGCCCGGGAATCGGCGGCACCGCCGGCGCAGCGCCGGTCGCGATGACGATGTGGTCTGCGGTGTGGCGGACGCCGTCGACTTCCAATACGCCGGGGCCGGCTAGCCGGCCCGTGCCGCGCAGCAGCGCGATGCCCCGGCCCGCCAGCCACCTCTGCTGGCCCGCGTCGGAGTAGTTCGACACCATGAAGTCCCGCCAGGCCAGCGCGGCCTGAATATCGACCTGCGCGCTCGCCGCGGCCTCGCGCGCGCCCTGCACCGCCTCGCCCGGGCGCAGCAACGACTTGGACGGGATGCAGGCCCAGTACGAGCACTCGCCGCCGACCAGTTCCCGCTCGACGACGGCCACCCGCAGGCCGCGCGCAGCCAGCGCCGCGGCACAATGCTCCCCAGGCGCCCCGCCGCCGAACACGATCACGTCATAGTCGCTGCTCGAGCTCATCGATACCTCCGTCGGCTACTGCTGGGTCCCGAGGTCAGACGACGACGTGCTTGACATCCGCCATGTAGCGCCCGGCGGCAGCGGAAGCCTCCGCCGGAGCGATGCCGCGTTCGCGCGCGTCCATGTAGGCCGCATACCAGTCCCACCAGTCGTGCGTGGGAGCCACCTTCTCGAACGAGCCGTGATGCTCGGCTGTCTCGTGCAGGAGCCCGGCCAGCGCTCCGATGTCCGTCGGCCACTCCCGGCCGGGGAGCCGCTCCTTGATCTCCTGCAACAGCCAGCTGTTCCCGTCCGGATCGGCGAAACTCGCGAAGCTACGGTACGACCCGCCTTCCGGGTCGGGGCCCGGCTGATGCCGCTTGACGTTCAGGCCGGCTCCGTGCCAGATCTCGCTGACCGTCGCCCCGTGGCTGATCAACTCGTCCCGCGCCGCCGCAAGGTCATCGACGATCAGGTACAGGTTCTCCACTGAGCCGGGCGTCATCGTCGACACCCCCGTGCCGAACTGGATCGACGCGGGCGAGTTCGGCGGAGTGAACTGCACCACCCGGTAGTCGTCGGCCACTCGGATGTCGGCGTCCAGGCGCCATCCCAGGCCCTGGTAGAAGGCCTTCGCCCGATCCGCGTCGGCTACCGGCAGCACCGCCACCTCGAATTTCATGTCCACGATGTCCGCTCCTTTCCTTGTGATGGTGCCTGACTGTGATGGTGCCTGACTGTGATCGAGCCTGCTCGCCGTCCGCCGTCGATGTTGCGTCATGGACCTATAAAGCCGGATTTGTGATGGCGAACACGGCCGACCGCCGCGAGAGCAAGCCAGACCGGGATCGCATCCGGCCTCGCGCTGCGCGCCCTCGTGCAGCTGGCCCCGTCCCGGGCCGCTAGGGCCCGCGAACATGATTCCCGGGGCCGGCGAGCAGATAACGCAGCGATCGCTGTCACCTGCTGCACGAGCGCGAGGCAGGCCCCCCGGGCGGCTAGCTGGGTGATTCCGGCGGCGGGAACTGCGATGTCGTGGTGTCCGGGAACGGCGCCGGCGCGAACGGTCCGGGACCGGTGACCGGGGAGGTGGTAGTCGTGGTGGGCGTCGGGTCTGCGGCCGTGCTTCCGTACTGGCCGAAGGTGGTGGGGTACTGGCTGAGGTCGGGCTGACTCGCCGACTGTGCCGCCTGCACGGCCGGCGCTGACGGGAAGTCGGCGTAGTAACTGTCGGCGGCACTCGCCGCGGCGACATCCCTGGCCGCCACCATCGAGAACCTCCCCATGGCGACAGCGCCGGCGATGAGGATGAGCACACCAAGCCCGCTGAACAAGGAGAGGGTCTCCAGGTAGGGCCGGATCGCCAGCGGCTGCGCGCCTGACGTGGCCGTCAGGATCGGGCCGCCAGCGCTGATCGCCTTCTTCAGGACGTAGGTGACGATCCCGCCACCCGCCACGAACCACGCGCCGCCGAGCACGGCGAGCAGCCCGCCAGCGATGCCGACGGCGCGGCTGCGGGTAGTGGCGACCAGCAGGCCGCCGAGCAGTGCGGCCGCGCCTGGAATGATGGAGTAGTAGAGGCGACCGGAGTCGTAGTGCCAGGTCGTGTCCGGCGTGAAGCCGAAGTGGAAGTACGGGCCGACAAGCGGTCCGAGGCCGCCCCAGAGTCCGAGCAAGATCAGCAGTACTCCGCAGATACCGCCGCGACTGCGCGGAATCTGGCCCTGACGGTTCATGTCTGCTCACTCTCTGCGTAATCGGATGTTTAAAGACTTGCACATGCGCTGCGCTCAGTGGCGGGTTCCTTCGGCAAAGGGCTGGTAAATCGGCTGGGAAGACCTGTACAGCCACTGCCGTCGGTTGTGCGCAGGCAGGTATGGTCGCGCTCGTGGACGTCCGCAGGCTCACCCCCCGCACGGACGCCGTCCTGGCCGACCCGCGGCTAGTTGCCGCCGAGCAGCGACTGGGCCGCGCGATCGTGCTCTCGGCCGTGCGGCGCGCGCAGGACCTGGCCAGGGCAGGCGAGATCGAACCCGCGGCCGTGGCGGACACGGCCGCGCAGACGCTGCCGTCGCTCGCCGCGACCCTGACGCCGGTGCTCAACGCAACGGGGGTCTTGCTGCACACCAACCTCGGCCGGGCGCCTCTGTCGGCCGCGGCGCGTGCGGCCCTGCAGGTGGCAGCGGGCAGCACCGATGTCGAGTTCGACCTGGCTTCCGGACTGCGCGGCAGGCGCGGCCGCGGCATGCTGGCGGCGCTCGCCGCCGCCGTCCCGGCCGCCGAGGCGGTGCACGTCGTCAACAACAACGCGGCCGCGCTGGTGCTCGCGGCGACGGCGCTCGCCGCAGGCCGGGAGATCATCGTCAGCCGCGGTGAGCTGATCGAGATCGGCGACGCGTTCCGGCTTCCTGACTTGCTCGAGTCGACCGGCGCGCGCATCCGCGAGGTCGGCACGACCAACCGGACCACGGCGGCGGATTACGCCGCCGCGATCGGCCCGCAGACGGCGTTCGTGCTGAAGGTGCATCCGTCCAATTACCGGATCGACGGCTTCACTGCCAGCGCCTCAGTAGCGGAGTTGTCGGGCCTCAGCGTTCCGGTCGTCGGGGACATCGGCTCGGGCTTGCTCGTACCGCATCCGCTGCTGCCGGCCGAGCCCGACGCCAGTACATGGCTCGCCGCCGGCGCGGCGCTGGTGACCGCGAGCGGCGACAAGCTGCTCGGCGGTCCGCAGGCCGGGCTGCTGCTCGGCCGGGCTGAGCTCATCGCGACACTGGCGCGGCATCCGCTGGCGAGGGCACTGCGGGTGGACAAGCTGACGATCGCGGCGCTGGAGGCGACGCTAACCGGCCCGGCGCCGCCGGTGGCCGAGCAGCTGACGGCCGATCCGGCTGTCCTCACTGAGCGGGCCAACCGGATCTGCGCAGCCCTCGCCAGCCTGCAGATCGAGGCGGCCGTCGTAGCGACTGAGGCGGCGGTGGGCGGCGGCGGTGCGCCGGGCGTGCCGCTGGCGAGCGCGGCAGTCAGCCTGCCGACGACCGTCGCCGAGGCGCTGCGGACCGGGCCGGCCGTGCGCCGCGGCGACTGTCCGGCCGTCGTCGGCCGGGTCGAGGACGGGCGGTTGCTGCTCGACCTTCGGGCCGTCGCACCAGCCGACGACGAGCTGCTGGTCGCGGCCGTCGCGGCGGCCGCGAGCTAGGCATGGATGAGTCAGGGTGAATGCCATGCACGTCGTAGTCACCGCCGGTCACGTCGACCACGGGAAGTCCGCGCTGATCCGCGCGCTCACCGGCATGGAGCCGGACCGGTGGGCCGAGGAGCGGCGCCGCGGCATGACGATCGACCTTGGCTTTGCCTGGCTCACGCTGCCCTCCGGCGATCAGCTGGCGTTCGTCGATGTGCCTGGGCATGAGCGCTTCGTGACAAACATGCTGGCCGGTGCCGGCCCAGTGCCGGCCGTGCTGTTCGTGGTCGCCGCGGACGAAGGCTGGATGCCGCAATCGGCGGAGCATCTCGCCGTCATCAGCGCGCTCGGCATCCAGCGCGGGCTGCTGGCGGTGACCAAGAGCGACCTCGCCGATCCGGCTGCGGCCACCGCGGAAGCGCGGGCGCGGATTGCGGAGACCGGTCTCGGCGAGATCCCGGCGGTTGCCGTCAGCTCGGTCACCGGCGCGGGGCTGTCAGAGCTGATCGGCGCGCTCGACGAGCTTGGCCAGAGCCTGCCCGAATCCGATCCGGGCGCGCCCGTGCGGATCTGGATCGACCGCGCCTTCAGCATGACCGGCAGCGGCACCGTCGTCACCGGCACCCTCCCGGCCGGGACCGTGCACCGTGATGACGAACTGGTCATCACGCCGGCGATGCGCCCGGTCCGGATCCGGGATCTGCAGTCGCTCGGCGAGCCGGCCCAGGCGGTGTCGGGCACGGCGCGCGTCGCGCTCAACCTGCGCGGCATCGGCAAGGACGTGCTGCACCGGGGGATGGCGCTGGTGCAGGCAGGCCGGTGGACGCTGACGGACCTGATCGACGTCCGGATCGTCGCGACCGGCCCGCCTGGGGGGCTGGCAAGCACGGGGCCGGCGGACACCGGGCTGGCTGGCACCGGGCTGGCGGGCACCGGGCTGGCTGCCACTGCGCCCGTGGGCGCGGCGAACGCCGACGCCCGCCCCGCGAACGCCGACGCCCGCCCCGCGAACGCCGAGGCCGGCCCGGCCGACGGTGCTAGCGGACCTGTCGCCGGCTGGCTAGCCGTTGACCAGTCCGCCGCTGGCGGCGGGCTCGCCGGTCTGGCCGGGCTTGCGCGCGCAGTGACACTGCATATCGGCTCGGCGCGGGTGATCGCCCGCGTCCGCCCGCTCGGTCCCGGCATCGCCCGGCTGAGCCTCGCCGACCCGTTGCCGCTGCATGTCGGCGACCGGGTGCTGCTGCGCGATCCCGGTAGCCGCCGCGGCGGGACGTGGCCGTCGCTCGCTGGCGCGGTGGTGCTCGACGTGACGCCGCCGCCGCTGCTGCGCCGGGGTGCCGCCGCGGCAGCGGCCCGGCAGCTTGGCGCCTGGCCTGAGGTGCCGACCGCCGCCAATCTGCTGGCCAGGCACGGGCTCATGCGTGCCAGCGCGCTGCTCGCCATGGGCATCTCCGACCACCCGGAGCCGGTCGCCGGCGAGTGGCTCGCCGACCCTGACCACTGGCGCTCTCTCAGCCATCAGCTCGGCGAGGTCCTGGCCGGCCACGCGGCCGCCGAGCCGCTATCGGCCGGGATGCCGATCGAGGCCGCACGCGCCGCGCTCAGCCTGCCCGACCGGCGGCTCGTCACAGCGCTGGCCAACCCGCCGTTCCGGGTGTCGTGCGGCGCCCTGCAGATCATCAAGCCGGCCGGGCAGGCCACCGGGCCGGACCTACCCGAGCCGGTGCTGGCCGCCGTCCGGGTCCTGCGCGCCGACCTGGAGGCCGCGCCTTTCGCGTCGCCTGATGCCGACCGGCTTCGCAAGCTGGGGCTGGACGCCCGCGGCCTGGCCGCCGCCGTCCGGGCCGGGCAGCTGATGCGCATCAGCGAGCAGGTCGTGCTCGCGCCGGGCGCGGATGTGGCCGCTGCGGCTGTGCTCGCGAGGCTTGAGCAGCCGTTCACCGCTGCACAAGCGCGGCAGGCACTCGACACGACCAGGCGGACGGCGATCCCGCTGCTGGAGTTCCTGGACGCGGCTGGCGTGACCGAACGGCTCGCCGACGACCGCCGGATCTTGCGTGGCGCACAGGCGCCCGCCGAATCGTTAGTGCGCGGCGAAGCGGGTAGCTGACCAGGTCCGCGCCTCGACCGGCGGCAGGCCTGCGGCGATCCAGCGCGACAGCACCGCCGCGGTCACGGGCGCGTTGAGTATGCCGGTGCGGAAGTGGCCGGAGGTCAGCCATGCGTTGGCCAGGCCCGGCACCATGTCGATCACCGGGCGGCGGTCGGGGTGCCGCGGCCGGAAGCAGCACCACTGGTACGCCACGCCGACTCCGCGCAGGCTAGGCAGCACAGCGGCCAGCCCGTCGACGATCCCGTCGATCACGTCGGGCTGCACGGCGGGGCTCTCGTCGCCGAGGTCGAAGGTGCCCCCAGCCAGCAACTGGCCGTCCTCGATCTGAGTGGCCAGCGGCGCGACGATGCCGGGCAGCTTGATGTCGGTCCGCTCGGTCACGAGCAGGTGGCCCTTGACCCGGTCAGACGGAATGTGCAGGGGCAGCCCGTCGAGCATGGGCGGTCGGCCGGTGGCGAAGACGACGGCGCCAGGGCTGATGTCGCCGGCCGACGTGGCGACGCTGACGATGCGGTCACCGTGGATCTCCACCGACGTCGCGGCGACGCCGGTGGCCACGGCGGGCAGGCCCGCTGCGAGGCGCGCCACTGCGCGCAGCGGGTTCACCCGGGCCTGGCGGTGGATGAGGGCGCCCTCCATCGGCCTGGCCAGGCCGGGGATGAGCTCGGCTACCTGGCCCGGGTTCAGCCATTCGACTGCCCTGGGCTGATGGGCCGCATAGCCGCTGTCGTGCGGCGCAAGACCCAGCCAGTCCAGTTCGATGAGCCCGACGCCGCCCGGCACTGACTGCTCCAGGTCCCGCCACCGCTCGAGGCCGGCGCGCTCGAGGTCGACGAACGGCTCCGGGTCGCTCCACTGATGCGGCTCGGGGATCAGCAGGCCCGTCGCGCCGCCGGTGGCGCCCGCGCCCAGCCTGCCGGTCTCGATCAGGAGCACATCGCCAAGACCTGCTTCCGCGCAGGCCGAGGCGATGCTCACACCGAGAATCCCGCCGCCGACCACGAGCACATCCGGGCGCGCGCGCACGACGCCATCGTCCGCCCGACCGAGCACGGATCGCTCCGCGGCGGTGAGCTGATCACGCCAGATGGCGCCGTTCGCGGTCATGAGACCATCCTGGGTGATCCGGCAACAAGGGCTGGGCAGCTTCGCTGTCTGCTGGCAGCCCAACGGTAGCGCGGAACACTGGCCGAGCCGAAACGTGCAGGCAACGTGGCGTTTGCGGGCCGGAAACGGCTGTGCGGCAGCCTGAAGGCCATGGGTATCCATGCTGAGCAGCAGATACGGCGAAGGATCGCGCTGATCGCGCACGACAACAAGAAGAGCGACATAGCCGAGTGGGCCCGCTTCAACCGGGCGCTGCTGGCCAGGCACGACCTATGGGCTACGGGCACTACTGGTCAGCTGCTCAGTAGCGAGCTCGGCCTGCCGGTGACGTGCCTGCGCAGCGGGCCGCTTGGCGGGGATCAGCAGATTGGCGCCAAGATCGCCGAAGGCGACGTCGACATGCTGATCTTTTTCTGGGACCCGCTGGAGCCGCATCCGCACGATCCTGACGTCAAGGCCCTGCTGCGGCTCGCCGTGGCCTGGAACATCCCGGTCGCGTGCAACCGCGCCAGCGCGGATTTCATGATCTCCTCGCCGTTGTTCGTGCGACGTTATGAACGGCTCCAGCCGGACTTCACGGACTACGCGACCAGGGGCTGGGCGGCTGTGGCGGGATCGGCGGATCAGGTCGCCTGACTCCGGCTTGCTTCGGCTGGGAAGCATCTGCCGGCGATCGTTGCTGCACCTCAGTAGGCGCTGCTGTGCGCCCGCTGGTTTGCGGCCATAGGGTAGGGAAACGTTGCCGCAAGCCAGGTGCAGCGCGTGCCCGATCGCCCAGCCGGAGGAGGTGGTGTCGTGCTCACTGACTCCTATGGCCGCACCGCTACTGATCTCCGGGTGTCCCTGACCGACCGGTGCAACCTGCGGTGCTCCTACTGCATGCCGGCCGAAGGGCTGGACTGGCTGCCCAAGCCTGAGCTGCTCACCGACGATGAGCTCGTCCGGCTCGTCGGCCTCGCCGTGACCCAGCTCGGCATCTCCGAGGTGCGGTTCACCGGCGGCGAGCCGCTGCTGCGGCGCGGCCTGCCCGGCATCGTCGAGCGTGTCGCGGCCATGCGGCCTCGACCGGAGATCTCGCTGACCACGAACGGGATCGGGCTGGATCGACTCGCGAGGCCGCTCCGGGCGGCCGGCCTCGACCGGATCAACGTCTCGCTGGATACCGTGTCGCCCGCGACCTTCGCGCAACTGGCCAGGCGAGACCGGCTCGCTGACGTGCTGGCGGGCCTGGCGGCCGCAGCGGCCGCGGGCCTGACCCCGGTCAAGGTCAACGCCGTGCTCATGCGCGGGGTCAACGACCACGAGGCTGCGGATCTGCTGCGGTTCTGCCTCGACCAGGATTACCAGCTTCGGTTCATCGAGCAGATGCCGCTGGACGCTCAGCACGGCTGGCGGCGCGAGGACATGGTCACCGCTGATGAGATCCTGGCGACGCTTGGCACCGAGTTCAAGCTGGCCCCGGACGAGCAGGAGCCTCGCGGCTCCGCGCCCGCCGAGAGGTTCCAGGTGAACGGCGGTCCGCAGACTGTCGGCATCATCGCGTCCGTGACCAGGCCATTTTGCGGCGCCTGTGACCGGATCCGGCTAACCGCCGATGGCCAGCTGCGCAACTGCCTGTTCGCTCGCGCCGAGAACGACCTGCGGACCCCGCTGCGCGCCGGCGCGGCCGACGCCGAGCTGGTCGCGCAGTGGCAGCGCTGCATCCAGGCCAAGCTGCCTGGCCACGGCATCAACGATCCTGGGTTCCTCCAGCCCGCCAGGCCGATGTCGGCCATCGGCGGCTAAGACCGGGCAGCCGCCGGTGACCTGCGCCGGCCAGCGACCCCGCTTCGATTCCGTCGTCCTGGCGGGCGGCAGGGCTGCCCGGATGGGCGGCGCGGACAAGCCGGGCATGGCCGTCGGTGGCACGCCGCTCCTGGTCACAGCCGCGCAGGCAGCGACCGATGCCGGCACCAGCCGGCTCATCGTCGTGGGGCCGCCGCGGCCGGGC
This sequence comes from uncultured Actinomycetota bacterium, assembly GCA_963792725.1. Lineage (GTDB taxonomy): Bacteria > Actinomycetota > Actinomycetes > Streptosporangiales > Streptosporangiaceae > JAJYUU01. The sequence goes on from CAWBXJ010000001.1 coordinate 17,121, forward strand.
GTCGTGCACGAGGCACTGGCGGCGCTGGCAGCCGGGCGGCCAGGCTGGCTGGTCTGCGTGTGCGAGGAGCCTGCCGGCGGTGGCCCCGTCGCGGGCCTACGGCGCGGTCTGGCCGAGGTCAGTGCGCCCTGGCTGGCGCTGCTCGCCGCCGACCTGCCGTTCTTCACCGGGGCGCATCTGACCGACTTGCTGACGGCAGACCCTCCGGAGGCTGCTGGAGTGGTCCTGACGGACGCGGACGGCAGGCCGCAGTGGCTGGCCAGCTGCTGGCGCACGAGCTCGCTGCGGCCGGCGCTCGCGGCCTATCACGGCAGCTCCCTGCACGGCCTGCTGGCGCCGCTCCGACCGGTGCTGGCGCGTCTCGATCGGCCGGGGGGCCCGACGCCGCCCTGGCTGGACTGTGATACTCCGGATGACCTGGCTGCGGCGCGCCGCGCCTGGCTAGCGAACGCGGCCGATCCCGGAGGCGCACCATGACAACGCTCGATGACTGGACGGCCAGGGCCTGCGCGGAGCTCGGCATCGATCCGGCCACGGTCGACTTGCGGCAGATACTCGACCTCGCGCGCGACGCGGCGCATCAGGTAGAGCGCCCGGCGGCGCCCGTTACCGCATTCCTGCTGGGCCTCGCCGTGGGCGGCGGGATGTCGGCGGACAACGCGGCCGCGCGCCTGCGTGCGCTGGCTGCTGCCTGGCCCCCGGCCTCCGGCTAAGCGCTCCCGACCCGCGGCTGCGGCGGCCGCACCGCCGGGACAGCTCCAGCACATGACGATCCAGTGGCGCCGCTGGGCTTGCCATCGAGAAGGTAACGATATATCGTTAACCTATCGATGAGCTACGGTGACAGGACGAAGAAGTCGTGCTGAATGACAATCCACAGCTCAATAGCACAAGGAGCAAGACCAATGCGATACGACGAAGAGCGCGGCAAGCGCCGCGCACCAGGCAGCTGGGAGCCCGCCGACGACGGCGAGCGACGCCGCTGGCATGGCGACAGCGAGGAGCGGCATGGCGGCCGGGGCCGCGGCCGCGGCCGCGGGCACTTCGCTGGCCCGTTCCCCGGTCCGGGCTTCCCCGGCGGTCCCGGCGGGCCCGAGCTGCACGGATTCGGTCCGTGGGGCCGCGAGCGCGGCATGCGCGGACCACGCGCCCGGCGCGGTGATGTCCGGGCAGCGGCGCTCGCCCTGCTGGCCGAGCAGCCCATGAACGGCTATCAGATCATCCAGGAGATCGGCGAGCGCAGCGGGGGAGTCTGGCGGCCGAGCCCCGGCTCGATCTACCCGGCGCTCCAGCAGCTGGAGGACGAGGGCCTGATCAGGGCTGAGGCTGGCGAGGGCGGTCGGCGCGCCTACCAGCTCACCGACGAGGGCCGCACGTACGCGGCCGCCCACCCGGACGAGCTGAACGCCCCCTGGGACGTGGTGGCCGGCAGCGCCGGCGGCGCCGCGGTCGAGATGCGCAGCCTGATCGGCCAGGTCGCGATGGCGGCCTTCCAGGTGATCAGCGCTGGCACGGACGCCCAGGCGGCACAAGCGCGCAAGGTGCTGACCGACACGCGCAAGGCGCTGTACCGGATACTCGCCGCTGACGAGGACGAGCCCGCCGGCGATGGAGAGTAACGCCGCTCCGATGGCGGCCAGCCACGCGATTACTCTCGTAAATGGCCGACGTATGACGGCCAGATCCAGGGAGGCGGCGCAGATGGCAGCGCAGACCGGCACCGAGCCGGACGCGAGGCACGCCGACGACGGCACCGGGCCGGAGACCGTGATCACGGTCTCCGGCCTGGTCAAGCGATACGGCGACGTGGCGGCCGTGTGCGGCATCGACTTCACGGTCGCCAGAGGAGAGACCTTCGGCTTCCTCGGCCCGAACGGGGCGGGCAAGTCAACCACCATCAAGATCTTGTGCACGCTGGCCAACGCGACGGCCGGCACGGCGATCGTGGCTGGTCATGACGCGGCCACCGAGCGCGACGCGGTCCGGCGCAACATCGGCCTGGTATTCCAGGACACCACCCTGGATACCTACTTGACCGCGGCGCAGAACCTGCGCTTCCACGCCGAGCTCTACGGCGTGCCGAAGGCGGCGGTTATGCCGCGAATGCGGCAGGTCATGGAGATGGTCGGCCTGTGGGATCGCAAGGACAGCCTGGTGAGCACCTTCTCCGGCGGGATGCAGCGGCGGCTGGAGATCGCGCGCGGCCTCCTGCACGCGCCGCACGTGCTCTTCCTTGACGAGCCGACCGTCGGCCTGGACCCGCAGACCAGGTCGTCGATCTGGGCCTACATCAACGACCTCAAGCAGCGCGAGGACATCACCATCTTCCTCACCACGCACTACATGGACGAGGCCGAGCACTGCGACCGGATCGCGATCATTGACCACGGGAAGATCGTCGCGATCGACACTCCGGAGGCGCTCAAGGCCAGCATCGGCGAGGACCGCGTGCAGATCCACACGGCCGACGATCAGCGCGCCATCGCGGAGCTGGCCGCGACGTTCGGGATCGACGCCGCGGTCCACGACGGGGCCGTGACGTTCTCGGTCGCCTCCGGCGAGCAGTTCGTGCCCCGGCTGTTCACCGAGTTCAGCATCCCGATTCAGTCGGTCAGCGTGTCGAGGCCGTCGCTGGACGACGTGTTCATGTCCTACACGGGTTCGACGATCCGGGACGCCGAGGGCGGCGCGGGTAACGAGTTCATGCGCAACATGCACAGGATGCGATCCGGGGGGAGGCGGTAGCGATGGCGACCCCGACCAAGGCAACGCAGACCGGGGCAGTCCAGGCGAGCGAGCCCATCGCCGGAGACGCGCCCGTCGTCGACCGGATCAGGGTTTCGGTCCCCGACCGCGGCCTTCGCCACGACCTGCGCGCCGTCGGCATCGTCTGGCGGCGCGAGCTGATCAGGTTCCGCACTGACCGGCTGCGGGCCATCACCTCGCTGGTACAGCCGTTCCTGTTCCTATTCATCCTCGGCACCGGACTGTCGAACCTGGCCGGCGGCAGTCTGCCGCACACCGCCGGCTTCGACTTCAAGACCTTCATCTATCCCGGCGTGCTGGCGATGTCGGTGCTGTTCACGGCCATCTTCTCGGCCGGGTCGATCGTGTGGGACCGGGAGTTCGGCTTCCTCCGGGAGATCCTGGTGGCGCCCGTCAGCCGCGCCGCGATAGTCGTCGGCAAGTGCCTCGGCGGCGCCACCATCGCGACCTTCCAGGGCGTGATCTTCCTCTGCCTGGCGTGGTTCGCGCATGTCCCGTATAACCCAGTCCTGATCTTGAGCCTGATCGGGCTGCTGTTGCTGCTGTCGTTCACCCTGACGGCTTTCGGCGTCATGATGGCGGCCAGGATCAAGCAGTTCCAGGCGTTCATGGCGCTGACGCAGATGCTCGTGCTGCCGCTCTTCTTCCTGTCCGGCGCGCTCTATCCGCTCACCGGGCTCCCGGCCTGGCTGACGGTGCTGACGAGGCTGGATCCGCTCACCTACATAGTCGGTCCGATGCGGCACCTGGTCTTCAGCTATCTGAACGTGCCGCCCCAGATCGCCACCCTCCTCAGCGCTCACCTGGCACCCAGCATCACGTGGGCTGGCTGGGTCGTGCCCCTGTGGTTGTCCCTCGGCATCGTCGCCGTGATGGGCCTCGGAATGACAGCCGTCGCCATTGCTGAGTTCAGTAAGACCGAATAATTATCGGAACGGGGCCGTCTCGATTCGCCACCGCCTGCCTGACGCGGCCGACTGCCCGCTTTATTAGGCGGCCTGCCTAACCCCGAAGCGAACGCGCGCCTGCCGGGGCGCGGCCGGAGCACACGAAACGCTCCGCCCGCGCCCCGGCAGTCCCGCGCTCGCGCCCGACGGACGCGCCGCACCCCCAACTGGACCAGCCGGATTCATGAATGCGGAATTAGTACGCCTATAGCCGTACTAACTCCACAGCCATGAAGATCATCTGCGTTCGCCGCCGCCATCGAGTCCTCAGCAGCTCAAGTACGCCAGCGGCCGCGTTTTCGCTAGCGGCGGCGAAACCGCGCAGCGGTAGTGGGGGGCTCCGGGGGGTCTCCCCGGGCAGACACTGCGAGCCAACGGCGAGGGGCCTACAAGGCCCCGAGCATAAAGCGACGCCGGGTGGCTACGGGGGCAAACCACCCGGCGTCGCGTTCATCGGCGCTCCGACGGGGGCCCGGAACGCCGGCAAGTGGTGCCCCAGCGGGGGACCAGAGCACCGGTAAGAATGTTACACCGAACATCCCCCTAGTGCGTCAAGACCGGATTACGAGGTAATCTCGCCATCCCTGCCGACTAGTCCACCCGTTTTATGGCATTTGCCGCAGCGTTGGCTGACTGATCAGGCAAAATGCCGCGGCTCGCCGCTGACGTCTGGTCTGCGAAGATCGGCGATTAGTTTCCGGACGGCGGTGCCGACGGCGGGACGTGGGGTCCGCCGGGCCGTGTGGGCGGCCGGTAGATGGCCGGTGAGTTCGGCTCGTACTGCCGGAACGTCCGGTTCGATGTCGGCTCGCGGCCGCCATTGGCGAAGATCACCGCGAAATACGGGATGACGAGCGCACCGACCACAGGGATCGCGGTGAGCCAGCCCAGATGGTTGACGAACATGAGGATGGCTGCGGCGAAGCAGACGGTCCTGATGCCCATCATGATCAGGTAGCGCTTCTCGCGGTAGGCGATGTCCTCCGACATGCCCGGACGCGCCTCGGTCACCAGCTGAACCTGGTCGCGGCGGGATTTCCGGGTGTCCTTCACACCTCCACGTTATGCCGCTGTCAACCCCTCCGCCAGCGTGGCGCACTACGCGGCGTCGGAATGCCAGTCGGGTGGTCATTGACCCCGCCGGGCGCGCCTTCCGGGCGGTCTCGCCGAATCCAGTTAGGGTGCGCCTCATGGCTGACAAATCGCTGTCCGTGGATGACATTCGGGCCGCGGCGGAGGTGCATGGCGAGCTCGGGCCCGAGTACGGGGACGCCGTCGTGGAGTCCTTCCTGGCCAAGATTGATAAACAAATCGAAGCGCGGGTCGATCAGCGGCTCGCCAGCATGACCAAGCCCGGCCGGCTCCGCCGGCCGCCTGACCCGGTGCGCCTGAGCAAGTACCGGATCGCGCTGGCCGGGGTAGTGGCGGGGTCTGTCGTCGTGGGCCTGCCTCTGACCGTGATCGCGGCCGCCGCGCTCAGCAATGGAACCGGCCAGGCCGGCAGGCTCATCTGGATCTGGGTAGTACTAGTGGCTGTCTACGGGTTGGCCGCGTACCGGCTGCGGCGGCGCTAGCCCGGAGCTAGTCAGAAGCGAGCCGCGACCGCACACCGGAGGTCAGCATGACCGATCGTACTTATCGCGTCACCGAGATCGTCGGCACCTCGCCGGAGGGCATCGAGCCGGCCATCAGGAGCGCCGTGCAGCGAGCCGCACAGACGCTCCGTCACCTCGACTGGTTCGAGGTGACGGAGGTCCGCGGCCAGATCGTGGACGGCCAGGTGGCCCACTACCAAGTCGGGCTCAAGGTCGGCTTCCGGCTCGAGGATGCCTGAGCCTGCGCCAGCGCCCTAGCTAGCCTGGCTCACAGACGACATATTGAACCCCTCAACCCGGACTGGCGGCATGGCTGCCCGGGTGAAGTAGTCGGCCCACTCTCGCGGCAGCGTGGGGACGGTGCCGCCGACCTCGGTGATCCGGTTGAGCATGCCGACGGGGCTCTCGTTGAACCGGAAGTTGTTCACCGCACCGGTGACCTCGCCGTTCTCGACGAGGTAGACGCCGTCCCTGGTCAGCCCCGTCAGCAGCAAGGTCTGCGGGTCGACTTCGCGGATGTACCACAGGCAGGTCAGCAGCAGTCCCCGGCTGGTCCGGCCGACCAGGTCGGCGACCGAACCGCCGGCGCCCGGCGCGTCCAGGATCAGGTTGTCGATCGCCGGGGTCACCGGCTGGCCGGTCAGCTGGGCGGTATGCCGGGTCTGGGTTAGCGCGGTCAGCGTGCCCTCGGCTATCCAGTCGGTCCTGGCCTTCGGCAGGCCGTTGTCGAAGACCGACGATTCCCGGCTGGAGGCGTGCGCGATCACGAACGGCGCGCACTGCAGGCCAGGCGCCGCCGGGTCGCTGCGCAGCGACACGCGCATGCCAGCGAGCTTCTCGCCGATCCTGGTGCCGCCGCCCGGCTTGCTGAAGACAGTGCGGCCGTCCAGCGCATCCTTGGCGCCAGCGGTCCAGTACAGGTAGATCATGAGGTCGGCCAGGGCCGTGGGCGGTAGCAGAGTCTCGTATCGTCCGGCTGGCAGCTCGACCGACCGCTGCGCCCAGCCCAGTCGCTGGCCGAGGTCTGCCTCGAGGCCGCGGACGTCGACGTCGGAGAAATCCCTGGTACCTGTCCCGGCCCAGGCCGATCGCGTCATGTCGGCGGACTTGGCGTTGAGCTCCAGGCGCCCGGTCGGCTGGTCATGGCGCAGCCGGAGGCCGCTGGAGGTGCCGAGATAGGTCGAGGTCAGCAAGTGCTCGGCAAAGCCATACAGCTTCCGGTCGCCGCTGGCGGCGGTCGCGAACGCGTGGCCGAGCTCCTCGGCGAAGCCGGCGAAGACCCCGATCTGCGTCGTGCCCGGCGTCTCGTCCCAGCCTGCCGTCGCAGTGGTCGGCCCGGCAGCGGGCGTGACCAGCGGCTGCGCGTCCTCGGCCGGTGATGCCTCGGTGGCGGCATGCTCTGCCTCGGCCACGAGATCGGCCACCTGATCCGCCCGGATCCCGGCCCTGGACACCACACCCACCCGTGCCTCGTCGCCGCTGCGGGTGATGGCGATGACAGTCAGCTGGCGTGATCTGGACACGCCGTTGGTGGTCAGCGAGTTGCCGGCCCAGCGGAGGTTCGCGGTCGAGCCTTCGTCGGCGATGACGATGCAATCGTCGCTGCGTGCGGCCGCCAGCGCCCGCTCAACGAGCTCCTGCGGAGCCGTTGCGGCCTCGGCTGTCCGTGCCGCCTCTGACGCCCCTGCGCTCATTCCCCGGCCTCTTCCACTGTGTTGAGGATCCTGATGCCCCGCATGACGACGGACGGGGAGCCGTGGCTGACCGGCGCCACCTGGCCAGGCTGGCCCTTGCCACAGTTGAACGCGCCGCCCAGCACATAGGTCTGCGGGCCGCCGACCGCCTCCATGGAGTTCCAGAAGTCCGTGGTCGTCGCCTGGTAGGCGACGTCGCGGAGCTGGCCGGCGAGCTGCCCGTTCTTGATCCGGAAGAACCGCTGCCCGGTGAACTGGAAGTTGTAGCGCTGCATGTCGATGGACCAGCTCTTGTCGCCCACGATGTAGATGCCGTCGGTGACCCCGGCGATCAGCTGCTCGGTCGACGGGCCGTCGGCGGCCGCTTGCAAGGACACGTTGGCCATCCGCTGGATCGGCATGTGGCCCGGCGAGTCGGCAAACGCGCATCCGTTGGACCGGCCAAGGCCCGTCAGCCGGGCGATCCTGCGGTCGAGCTGGTAGCCGGTCAGCACGCCACCGGTAATGAGGTCCCAGGACTGCCCGGCCACGCCCTCGTCGTCGTAGCCGATGGTGGCCAGGCCGTGCTCGGCCGTCCGGTCGCCGGTTACGTGCATGACCGGCGAGCCGTATTGCAGCGTGCCGAGCTGGTCGAAGGTCGCGAAGGACGTCCCCGCGTAGGCTGCCTCGTAGCCGAGGGCCCGATCCAGCTCGGTCGCGTGCCCGATCGACTCGTGGATCGTCAGGAACAGGTTCGACGGATCGATGACCAGGTCGTACCGGCCCGCCTGCACCGACGGCGCCTCGAGCTTCGCGGCGAGCAGCGATGGAATCTCCGCCAGCTCCGCGCCGAAGTCCCAGCCGGTCCCGGTCAGGTACTCGTAGCCCCGCCCGGCCGGCGGGGCGAGCGTGCGCATCGTCTCGAACCTGCCGTCGGCCCCGACCGACACCGCGGTCAGCTCCGGATGCACCCGGACGCGCTGCTGGAGCGCCGTGGTCGAGCCGTCGGTGTAGAACTTGCACTCCTTGACCTGGTACAGCGAGGCATCCACGTGGTCGACCCCGGCGGCCGCTAGGAGCTGCCTGCTCCAGCCCGCCAGCAGCGCGATCTTGTCGGCGACGCTGACGGCGAACGGGTCGACCTCGTAGGCCGACACCCAGGTCACCTCGCCGTGGGCCGGCTCGTCGGCGAGCTCGATCGGCTCGGTGTTCATGGCGGCCGCGACCTTGGCCACGTCCACGGCTTCGGCGGCGGCCTGGGCGGCAGCCTCGGCCGTCAGGTCGACGGCCGACGCGAAACCCCAGGTGCCGTCCACGACGACGCGGACGGCAAGGCCCAGATCGTCGCTATCGAACTGCGTCTCCACGTTGCCGTCGGACAGGCCGATCTGCTGGCCCCGGATCCGCTCGGCGCGGAAGTCTGCGTGCGAGGCGCCTAGCTGCGCGGCCCGCTGAAGTGCCGCGTCAGCAAGCTCTCGGAGCGGGTAGGCGGTAAATTCCGGGTCGATCCGACCGGCGCTCTGGTTCTCCACAAGTCGCCAACCTATCCCGGGCTGCGGCGCCGCGGCCCGACCGGTACGCTCGCACGCGACCGCGTGAAAGAGGCAGGAGCGCAGATGGGCCGATCCGTACTGGTGACCGGTGGCAACCGCGGCATCGGCCTGGCGATCGCGCGCCGGCTCGCCGCCGACGGCGACAGCGTGACCGTGACCTCGAGGTCTGGCGAGCCGGTGGACGGGCTCACCGTAGCGGCGTGCGACGTCAGGGACGCCGCCCAGGTAGACGCCGCCTTCAAGGTGGCCGAAGCGGCACACGGCCCGGTCGAGGTGCTGGTCGCGAACGCTGGGATCACCAGGGACCAGCTGCTGGCGCTGATGAGCGAGGACGACTTCGCCGACGTCGTCAATACCAACCTGACCGGCGCTTACCGGGTGGCCAAGCGCGCCGTGCGCGGCATGATCAGGCTGCGCCGCGGCCGGATCATCCTCATCTCCTCGGTTGTCGGCCTGCTCGGCTCGGCCGGCCAGGCCAACTACGCGGCGGCCAAGGCCGGCCTCGTCGGCTTCGGCCGGTCGCTGGCCCGCGAGCTGGCCAGTCGCAGCATCACCGTCAACGTGGTCGCACCTGGCTTCGTCGACACCGACATGACGGCGGTGCTGACCGACGAGCAGCGCCAGGCCATCCTCGCCAGCGTCCCGCTCAGCCGGTACGCCTCGCCCGACGAGGTGGCCGCGGCCGTGGCGTTCCTCGCCAGCCCGGACGCGGGCTACATCACCGGCGCCGTGCTGCCCGTCGATGGCGGCCTCGGCATGGGCCACTGACGGCCTGGGCTACTGACGGCCTGGGCTGCTGACGGCACCGCGTCCCCGAACTAGCGGAGGTTCTCCCGAATGGGCATCCTGTCCGGCAAGCGGATCCTGGTGACCGGCGTCCTCACCGACGCCTCGATCGCCTTTCATGTCGCGCGCATCGCCCAGCAGGAGGGCGCGACCGTGGTGCTGACCGGGTTTCGGCCGGCTCAGCCTGGTGGAGCGCATCGCCAAGCGGCTGCCTGACCCGCCGCCGGTGCTCGAGCTTGACGTCACCGACGACGAGCAGCTGGCGTCGCTGGCCGAGCGGGTGTCGGAGCACGTCACCGGGCTGGACGGGCTGGTGCACGGCATCGGCAACGCACCCGCCAGCGCGCTCGGCGGCAACTTCCTGCAGACGAGCTGGCCGGACGTCGCGATGGCCCTCCAGGTGTCGGCGTACTCGCTTAAGTCGCTGGCGATGGCGGCGCTGCCGTTGATGGGGCCGGGCGGCGCGATCGTCGGCATGGACTTCGACGCCAGCGTGGCCTGGCCCGCCTACGACTGGATGGGCGTCGCCAAGGCCGCTCTCGAATCCACCGCCCGGTACCTCGCACGCGACCTCGGGCCGCGCGGCATCCGGGTGAACCTGATGTCCTCCGGGCCGGTCAAGACGATGGCAGCGCGCAGCATCCCCGGCTTCGATCAGTTCGAAGGCGTCTGGTCGCAGCGGGCGCCGCTCGGCTGGGACCTGAGCAACGCCGAGCCGGCCGCGCGCGGGTGCGTGGCGCTGCTGTCGGACTGGTTCCCGGCCACGACGGGCGAGATCGTGCACGTCGACGGCGGCGCGCACGCCATGGGTGCCTGACGACGTAGCCTCGCGGCATTGGGTTGTGGCTGGTGTCATTCCAGCCCGATAATCCTGGTGTGGCCGGACCGCGGGATGCACGCGCCAGTAGCGCGCCGCGCCTGCGCGTGTCCGACGCAGATCGGGAGGTGGCGCTCGCGCGGCTCCGGGACGGCTTCGCCGATGGCCGGCTCACGCACGACACCTTCACGCACCGCGTCGACGAGGCGCTCCGGGCGCGCGCCGACCACGAGCTGCACCAGCTTGTCGCCGATCTGCCCAGCCCGCGCCGGCTGCGGGCCATGGCGCTGGCCACCTGGCAGCGCGTCATCCGCGCGACGGACAGATGGCTGCGCGGCTGGCCGCCGGTGCTGACCCTGCCGGCCGGCGCACGGCCGCGCTTCACAATCGGACGCGAGCCCGACTGCGACATGACGCTGACCGACGAGACGGTGTCGCGCTGGCATGCCAGCCTGGAGCGGTCAGCCGGCGGCTGGCTGCTGGCCGATCTCGGCTCGACGAACGGGACGCGGCTCAACGGCTGGCGCGTTACCGGCCCGATGCCGGTGCGCCCCGGCGACATGGTGTCCTTCGGCGCGGTGACGTATGTGCTGTCCGAGCGGCCGGGCTGATGTCACGCCGCCCAGCCGGCCGCGGCGCCAGGCCTGCCTGACGCAGGCCGATGCGGCGAGCGCCGCTACAGTCAAGAAATGATCGCGGTATCCCGATGACCGTTGTGCTCATCGTCCGGCATGGCCTGACGTCGTCTACAGGCAAGGCGCTGACCGGCTGGCTGCCGGGCATCTCGCTCGACGACCGGGGGGAGGCGCAGGCCGCGGCGGTCGGCGCCAGGCTGGCGCAGCTGCCGCTGGCCGCGATCGTGAGCAGCCCGCTGGAACGATGCGTGCAGACGGCGTCGGCCATCGCAGTGCGCCAGGTCGGCGGCGATCACGCTGGCCCGCCGACGGTCGACATCGAGGAACGACTCGGCGAGTGCCGGTACGGCGACTGGACCGGACAGCCGCTGCGTAAGCTCGCCCGCGAGCCGCTGTGGCGCGTGGTGCAGGCGCACCCGAGCGCGGTGACGTTCCCCGGGCCCGATGGGGAGTCGATGCCGGCGATGCAGCAGCGTGCGGTCGCCGCTGTCCGCGACTGGAATGCCAGGCTCGGTGCCGACGCCACGTACCTGATCTGCTCGCACGGCGACGTCATCAAGGCCATCCTGGCCGACGCCCTCGGCATGCACCTGGACATGTCGCAGCGGGTCCAGGTCGATCCCTGCTCGCTGAGCGTCATCAGGTACACCACGCTCCGCCCCTTCGTGCTGCGGATGAATGACACCGGGGCCGACGCCGCCGCGCTCGCCAGCCTGGCGCGCACGCACGCCAAGGCGAAGGCGAAGGCCGAGGCTGACGCCCAGATCGGCGGGGGAGCGGGCAGCGGCGGCTAGCCGGACCGGACGCCGGTAGCCTGACTCATGGGACCGGGCTGGCAGCCGGCCGTTTGCGCGAGAGGATAGGGGTCATGCCGGTCTACTCGTACGACCCGCCGGAGCGATTCGTCGCGGGCACCGTCGGCCAGCCAGGGGAGCGGACGTTCTACCTCCAGGCGACCGTCGGCAGCAGGGTGACCAGCGTCGCCCTGGAGAAGGGACAGGTCAGCCAGCTCGCCGAGCGGCTGGACGAGCTGCTGGATGAGGTGGCGCGCCGCACTGGTGCCGCGTCGGCCGCGGGCAGCGAGGTCGACGACGGTCCGCTCGACCTGCCGCTTACGGAGGATTTCCGCGTCGGCGCCATCGCGCTCGCCTGGGACCATGACGGCGAGCGCGTCATCATCGAGGCCCAGGAGGAGAGCGAGGAACCGCTCGAGCCGCTGGCCGACGATGTCCCCGACGACGGCCCGGCCATCTTGCGCGTGCGCATCACGGCCGATGCCGCGCGCGCCTTCTCCCGGCGCGCGATCCAGGTCGTGCGGCAGGGACGCCCGCCGTGCCCGCTGTGCGGGCTGCCGCTCGACCCGGCTGGCCACGTGTGCCCGCGCCAGAACGGCCACCGGGTCGGGCATGGCTGAAGCGTCGGCTAGCAGGGATGCGTCGGCGAGCAGGAGAGCGTGGCGCGAGCAGCGGACCAGGGGCAGCCGGCCTGCCCCGCCGCCGGCCAGCGGCGAGTCTGCTGGCGCCGCGCCGCACCTAGGTGACGCCGCGCGGCATCCGACGAGCCCGGCCGATGAGGCAGCCATCATGGACCTGCTCACCACCGGCCCGCTCGATGTCAAGGGGCGCCTGGTCGACGCGTCGAACGCGACCATGTACTGCACGATCAGCACCGGTGGTCCCGAGACTGCGTGCGTCTACAAGCCCGTGGCCGGCGAGCGGCCACTGTGGGACTTCCCCGACGGCACGCTGGCCGGACGGGAACTGGCCGCGTACGTCGTGTCCAGGGCCGGGGGGTTTGGTGTCGTGCCGCCGACGGTGTATCGCGACGGCCCATTCGGCCCTGGCATGTGCCAGCTGTGGATCGACGCCGACGAGAGCGTCGACCTGGTCGAGCTAGCGCGCGGCAATGATCCGAGGCTGCGGCAGATGGCGGTGTTTGACGCGGTGGTGAACAACGCCGACCGCAAGATCGGCCACTTGCTGCCAGTCGCCGACGGCCCGCTCTACGGCTGCGATCACGGGGTCTGCTTCGGCGCGGAGTACAAGCTCCGCACGGTGCTGTGGCAATGGCGCGGCAAGCGGCTGACCAGCGAGGCGCTGGAGACGCTGACGGGACTGCGCGACAAGCTGGTGGGTGGTGACCTGGCCGCCGAGCTCGCCAGCTGGCTGACTCCGGTCGAGGTCGCCGCGACGATCAGGCGCGTGGAGGCGCTGCTCGCGCGCAAGGTGCATCCGCTGCCGCCGTCCGACTGGCCGGCGGTGCCCTGGCCGCCTATCTAGCCGCGGCCCTGCTCAGTTGCTCCGTGCTCACCGACTGCTCCGTGCTCACCGACCGCTCCGTGCTCACCGACTGCTCCGTGCTCACCGACCGCCGTGCTCGCCCCGGTCGCCGCGACGGCGCAAGTACCGCTCGAACTCCCTGGCGATCGCATCCCCGCTGGCTTCCGGCAGGTCCGTAGCGTCCTTGGCTTCCTCGAGGCTGCGCACGTACTCGGCCACGTCGCTGTCCTGCTCGGCTAGCTCGTCGACACCCCGTTCCCAGGCTCGTGCCTCGGCAGGCAGGTCGGCCAGCGGTAGGGAGATGTCAAGGATGTCCTCGACGCTGCGCAGCAGCGCGAGCGTTGCCTTCGGGCTTGGCGGCTGCGCCACGTAATGCGGCACGGCCGCCCACAGGGAGACCGACGGCAGCCCGGCCGTCGCGCACGCCTGCTGGAGGACGCCGACGATGCCTGTTGGCCCCTTGTAGTCGACGGGCTCCACGTGCAGCTGGGCGGCCAGCTCCGCGCCTGAGGTGGCGGCGGTGACCTGCAGCGGCCTGGTGTGCGGCGAATCAGCCAGCAGCGCGCCGAGCAGGATGACCAGCTCGACGCCGAGGTCGGTGAACGCGCCCACCAGCTCGGCGGTGAAGCCGCGCCAGCGCATGTTGGGCTCGATCCCGTGCAGCAGGATCAGGTCGCGGCCTGCCTCGGGCGGCCTCGCGATGGCCAGCCGGGTCGTGGGCCAGATGAGCTCCTCGGCGTGCCCGTCGGACACTTCCATCACCGGCCTGGTGACCTGGAAGTCGTAGTAGTCCTCCGGATTGATCTCGCCGATGCCCTTGGCGTCCCAGGCCGTGGTCAGCTGCGTGATCGCGCTGCTGGCCGCTTCGCCAGCGTCGTTCCAGCCCTCGAAGGCAGCGATAAGTGCAGGCGAGGTGAGTTTGCCTACAGCATCGAGCTCGATCGCCAGCCACCTCCCTTAGTCCGCGCACGCCCATGCCGGTTAGGTCCAGCCTATGTTCCCTGAACCAGGGAACAAGAAAAGACTGCCTTCTCCGAGTCAATCAGAGGAGGTCCCTAGGATGAGATCATCATGTCGCGACCTGGACACTCAGCCCCCGTCCCTGCCCCGCCGCTCCGCGCCGTCACCTTCGATATGGACGGCCTGCTGGTCGACTCTGAGCCGTTGTGGTTCCAGGCTGAGAGCGTGGTGATGGAGCGGCTGGCGGGCACGTGGGCGCACGGCGATCAGGATGTGCTGGTGGGCGGCTCTATGGCGACGACCGTTGACTACCTGCTCAGTAAGGGAACGAGGCCGGCTGACCCCGTCACCGTCGCACGCTGGCTGCTCGATGCCATGGTCGGCCTGCTGGCGAGGGGTCCGGTGCCGATGCTGCCCGGCGCGCTTGAGCTGGTCGAGGAGGTGCGAACGGCCGGCCTGCCGTACGCGCTGGTGACCTCGTCGGAGCCCGAGGTGGTGGATGCCGTGCTGGACCGGCTGGCCGTGCAGTTCCCGGTCATCGTCTGCGCCGCCGACGTGTCGCACCCTAAGCCGGACCCGGAGGGCTACCTGCTGGCCGCGGCGAAGCTCGGGGCCGACCCGGATCAGTGCATCGCGCTGGAGGACTCGGTCAACGGCGTCACGGCGGCGGAGGCAGCGGGCTACCGGACTGTGGCAGTGCCGAGCGTGGTCCCGGTGCCGCCCCGGCCCGGCCGGGTGGTGCTGGACTCGCTGGCCGGGATGACGCTGGCGGAGCTCGCGGCGCGGGCCGGATTTGCGATATGACGTGAGCACATTTGATGTGCAACAATGAAGGTATTCGCGCCTAGGCTGCACCGTGTCGGGAGCGGCCGCGAGGGGAGGCGGCAGTGAATAGCTGGCTCAGCTTTGCCACTAGTTCATGGGCCGGTCCAGTCTTCATACTCATCACGCTTGCCGGGCTTGTCCTGAGCGTCATCGCGTGGCGCAAGAAGGGTGCCCGCAGCGGCATCCGCGGCGTGGCGTGGTCGCTGCTGCCGATCGCTGCGTGGCTGACGCACGCGCTCCGCCTCATCGGCCATCTCGTCTCGTCGATCGTGCAGTTCGCTGGCGGCTTCGTCTTCTCGCCCACGGCGTGGCTGGGCGTCATCCTGGTCGGCGTCTCCGTCGTGCTGTTCCTGGTCTCGGGTGGCATCCCGTTTGTCGGCTGGCGCAAGCACCACAGAGCCGCCAAAGACAATGCCGCCAAGGACAAGGCCGCTAAGGGCCGGCCTCCGACCGCCGGTCAGCAGGCCGGGTCGCTCGAGCGAGCCAGCGGCAAGGCGACGGTCAAGGCCGAGGTTGACGACGATCTGGCCGACGTCCGCGACATCCTGAAGAAGCACGGCATCAGCTAGCCGCCCGGTGTGCCGAGGATCTCCGGCGGGACTGCGGGGATCGGTTTGGGCTGCATCACTCTAGGCGCCCGCACAAGTTTTGGTTCCAGGGCGGCCGACTGCCCTGCCTGCACTGGCGGCTGGCCCATGCTCAGCGGATGATGGCAGGCTGCCAGATGCCCGAGGGTGCCGTACTGGACCAGCGGCGGCTCCTCCGTCTGGCAGATCTCGGTGGCGTAGCGGCAGCGCGGATGGAACCGGCAGCCGGACGGCGGCGAAATCGGGCTCGGCACGTCGCCTTCGAGCACGATCTGCTGCCGCTCCGCTGACAGGTCAGGGTCGGGGATCGGCACTGCCGACAGCAGCGCCTCGGTGTAGGGGTGCACCGGCCGCTCGTACAGTTCTTCGGCCGGCGAGATCTCGACGATCTTGCCCAGGTACATGACCGCGATCCGGTCGGACACGTGCCGGACCACGCCGAGATCGTGCGCGATGAAGATGTACGTCAAGCCGAGCTCGTCCTGCAAGTCGTCGAGCAGGTTGATGACCTGGGCCCGGATCGACACGTCCAGGGCCGACACCGGCTCGTCGGCGATGACCAGCTTGGGCTTCAGCGCCAGCGCGCGGGCCACGCCGATGCGCTGCCGCTGGCCGCCGGAGAACTCGTGCGGGTATCGGTTGATGTGCTCGGGCGAGAGGCCCACGAGCTCCAGCAGCTCCTGCACGCGCTTGCTGATCTGCGCCCGGCTGCCAGCGTGGTGGATGCGCAGCGGGTCCGAGATGATCGCGCCGACCCGCTTGCGCGGGTTCAGTGAGGCGTACGGATCCTGGAACACCATCTGCAGCTCGCGACGAACCGGACGCAGCTGACGCCGCGAGTAAGCGGAGATGTCGCTGCCTTCGAACACCAGCGAGCCGCTGGTGACGTCGTACAGCCGGGCGATGCACCGGGCGAGGGTGGACTTGCCGCAGCCCGACTCGCCCACGAGACCAAGCGTCTCGCCCGCGCGCAGGTCGAAGCTGACGTCGTCCACTGCATGCACGCGCGCGATCTCCCGCTGCACCAGGATGCCGCTGCGGATCGGGAAGTACTTCTTGACGTGCTCGACCCGCAGCAGGACCTCGCCTTGGGCGATGTCCGGTCCTGCTTCCAGCACCGGCAGGCCGGCGCCCGCGTCGTCGGTCACGGCCGCTCCTCAACCAGCTCGGGGTGAATGGTGGCGTTCCGCACGTCCTGCTTCTCCTGCCTGGTCAGGTGACAGGCATCCAGGTGACCGTCGCCGATGCGGTCCAGCAGCGCTGGCTGCTCCGAGCACCGCTCGAACCGGTGCGCGCACCGGTCGGCGAACGCGCAGCCTGGCGGCAGTCGCAGCAGCGACGGCGGCAGGCCAGGTATCGCGGCGAGCCGGCGCGGCCGCGGCCGGTCAAGGCGGGCGATGGAGCCGAGCAGTCCCCAGGTGTAGGGATGCTGCGGGTCGTAGAAGAGCTCGCGCTGCGTGCCCTGCTCGACGATCCGGCCGGCGTACATGACCGCGATTCGGTCGGCCATGTCGGCCACCACGCCCATGTCGTGCGTGATGAGCACGACGGCCGTGCCGTAGTCCTGCCGGAGCTTCTTGATGAGCCCGAGGATCTGCGCCTGGATCGTCACGTCCAGGGCCGTCGTCGGCTCGTCGGCGATCAGCACGTCCGGGTTGCAGGACACGGCCATCGCGATCATGACGCGCTGGCGCATGCCGCCAGAGAACTGGTGCGGGTAGGCATCGACGCGCTCGCGGGCGTTGGGGATGCCGACGGAGGTCAGCAGCTCGATGGTCCGGTCGCGGGCGGCCTGCTTGCTAACCTTCTCGTGCTCCCGGATCTGCTCCTCGATCTGCCAGCCGACTTTGTACACCGGGTTCAGCGATGTCATCGGGTCCTGGAAGATCATGCCGATGCCGGCCCCGCGGATCGAGCGGATCTGGTCCTGAGTCATCCCCATCAGGTTGGTGCCCTTGTACAGGACCTCGCCCTCGAACTGGGCGTTCGGGTCCGTGATCAGCCGCATCACCGACATCATGGTCACGCTCTTGCCTGAGCCGGACTCGCCGACGATACCGAGCGTCTCGCCCTCGTACAGAGTCGCCGATACACCGTCGACGGCCCGGACCACGCCGTCGTCGGTGCGGAAGGACACTTTCAGGTCGCGTATCTCCAGCAGCGGAGTTGCCATCAGTTGGGCCGCACTCTCGGGTCGAGCCACGCGTAGGCGATGTCCACGAGCGTATTGGCCAGCACGATGAAGAATCCGCCGTAGATGACGGTGGCCATGATCGTCGGCAGGTCGAGATTGGTCAGCGCCTGCCACGTGAGGAAGCCGACGCCGTGGATGCCGAAGACCACCTCGGTCAGGATCGCGCCGCCGCCAACCAGGGCGCCGAAGTCCAGGCCGAACAGGCTGACGAAGGTGATCATCGACGTACGCAGCGTGTGCCGCATCAGCACGCGCCGCTCCGACAGGCCCTTGGCCCGCGCCGTGCGGACATAGTCCTCGCTCTGGATCTCCAGCAGATTGGCCCGCAGCACCCGGGCGTAGAAGCCGATGTAGAGGATCGACAGCGTGATCCACGGGAAAAGGAGGCCCTCAAACCACAGCACCGGGCTGGTGGTGAACGAGGTGTAGCCGAGTGGGGGCACCCAGCTGAATACGCTGCTGTGCAGCTTGCCCTGCGTGACCAGGTTGACGACCTGGCCAAGCCAGAACACCGGCGTGGAGACGCCGATCAGCGCCAGGATCATCAGGATCGGGTCGTAGATCCGGCCGCGCAGCCGCGCCGCGGCGACGCCCATCACGATCGCCATCACGATCCAGATCGCGGCCGCGCCGAACACCAGCGACAGCGTCGCCGGCGCGGCCGCGAAGATCTCCGGTACCACCAGCACGCCCTGGTCGGAGTAGGACACCAGGTTGCGGGAGATGAAGATGCGCTTCATCATCAGGCCGTACTGGACGACGAACGGCCGGTTCAGCCCGAACTGAGCGCGGACCTCGGCGAGCGTCTGCGGGCTCGGGTTCCGGCCGGCGATGGCGCGGGCCGGGTCGACGCCGGGAGTCTTGAAGAAAATGATGAACACCAGGGCCGTGATCACGAACATCACGAGCACGGTCCACAGCGTGCGCCGCACGATGAACGTCAGCACCGGCTACCGCACCCTCAGCTTCGCGCGCGGGTCCAGCGCGTCGCGAACGCCGTCGCCGAGCACGTTGAGCGCCAGCACGGTGAGGACGATCATGATGCCGGGAGCGAGCGAAACCCACGGTCTGGTGTACAGCAGGTCCTGGCCGTCAGCGATGATCGTGCCCCAGCTTACGTTGGGCGGCTGGACGCCGACGGACAGGTAGGACAGCGCCGACTCCGTCAGAATCGTGGTCGCGATCATGAGCGGCATCAGCACGATGACCGTCGACACCACGTTCGGCAGGATGTCGGAAAAGATGAGCCGGAAGTTCGACGCGCCCTGTGCGATCGCTGCCTCGACGAACTCCTTGTTGACCACGGACAGCACTTGCCCTCGGACGGGCCGGTACACATACGGCACGTAGATAACGGCGATGATCACCGTCGGCGTCCACAGGCTCTGCGCGCTGATGTTCAGGAAACCGACCCTGACGCCGTTGGAATGGGTTAGCAGCTCGGTGGCGAGCGAGATCGCGAGCAGATAGACGGGGAACGCCCAGATGACGTCCATCAGCCGGGACAAGATCGCGTCGACGAGCCCGCCGAAGAACCCGGCGATGAGCGCCACGACGGTGGCGATCAGGGAACAGAGGACCGCCGAGCATACGCCGATCTGGAGCGAGGCCCTGCCGCCGTACAGCAGCAGTGCGGCCACGTCACGACCGAGCAAGTCGGCGCCGAGGAAGTAGTGGTGCGCATCCCACGTCGGCCCGATCGGCGTCTCGCCCAGCTTCAGGATGCCGCCGCCCTGCTGCATGACGGGCACCAGATGGCCGCCGACGATCGTCTTGCCATTGAGGTTAGGGACCAGCGGATTGCCCACGTGGGCGACATCGTGCGCGTACAGCGGCGCGGCCAGGCTCAGCACGACGATGAGGAGGAAGAGGACCAGAGCCGCCAGCGCGATGCGGTTGCTCCGGAGCCTGCGCCAGGCCAGTGCCCACGGGCTGCGGCCGGCGATTGCCGGCCGCAGCACCGTGGGCGTGGTCTGCTCAGCTACAGCAGCCATACTCTGCTCTCTTTGAAGGGCTCTCTGTGAAGGCCGAAGTCTCCGTCAAGATGCAGCGCCCTACTTCGACAGCCAGAGCTGGTCGATCAGGATGTACCACTGCGGATTCCACTCGTAGCCGTTGACACTCTTGGACAGGAAGTCGATCTGCTTGGGGTTGTAGAGATCGACCCAGGGTGCTTGCTGAGTGTCCTCGTGGTCAACCGTCGTCCACAACGCAGCCGCCCCGCTGGGGTTGGTCGCCTCGATGGACTCAGCCTGGTTGATCTGCTTCTGGATAGCCGGATCGCAGAACGCCGCGATGTTGGGGCTGGCGTCGCTGTTCTTGTGGATGGTGTTGCATCCGAGCAGGACGTTGAGGAAGTCGGACGGGGCCGGGTAGTCCTGATACCAGGCCGACCACGCGACGTTCCACTTGCTCCAGTTCGCCGAGTTCTGCACGAACGGGTACTGCGCCGCCGCCGTGAGCAGCTGGGTGCTCGCCTTGTAGCCGATCGAGTTCAGGTCGGCGACCATCTGCTCGGCCAGCGCGGTGCCCACCTGGTCGTTCGTGCCGTTGACCACGACCTTGTCGCCGAGCGTGCCCGACGCCTTGACCAGCGCCTTCGCCTTGGTGATGTCCGGAGCCGACCAGGTCGTCTGCGACCCGGTGGTGTACGGGCAGTAGGCGGTGTAGGACGGGAAGTTCGGCGGCAGGATCTGGCAGGCCGGGACGGCCAGCGAGGGGCCGCCGGCGATCTTCACGTACGCCGACCGGTTCGCCGCGTAGTTGATGGCCTGGCGGGCCATCAGGTTGTTGAACGGCGGGCGGGTGGTGTTCAGCGCCATGTACCAGTCCGCGGTCAGCGTGTTGACGTGTACCTGTCCGGCGTACTGGGCGCTGTTGAGGGTCGTGAGCTGGTCGGACGGGATCTGGTCGCCGTCGAAGACCTCGTTGGCCTGGCCGTTCTCGACCTCCGTGACCTCGTCGGAGACCTGGAGGCCGTACTTCTCGATGATCTCGTTCGGGTAGCCGGCTGGCTGGGCCACCGCGCTCCACTGCTTGAAGTAGGGGTTGCGGACGAGCACGGCCTCGGTGTTGGGGTTGTACGACTTCCACATGTACGGGCCGGTGCCAGGGGGCACGTTGTTGCCGGTGATCTTCATCGACGTGCCGGCCGGGACCGCGTAGGCGAACGGCAGCGACAGCTGATCCATCAGCTCGGGGTCCGGCGCGGTCAGGTTGAGAGTCAGCGTGTAAGCCGAGTCGTTGGCGACGACGCCGCCGGCCTTGCTCAGGTCACAGCCCTTCGTGCTGCAGCTGCTGGCGCCGACGATGTCGCTGTAGAACGACGTCGGGCCCGGCACCGTGAACTGCCGCTCGAACGTCGTGACGAAGTCACTCGGCTTCAGCACCTGGCCGTTGGAGAACTTGATGCCCTTGCGGATGTTGAAGACGTAGGTCTTGCCGCCGTTGGTCGGCGTCGGAATCGAGGTCGCCAGATCAGGCACGATCTTGGTGCCAGGGAGGCCGCCGACGTGCGCGAAGCCCACGAGGCCGTCGTGGGTGTTGATCAGCAGCTGCCACTCTTCGAGGGTGTAGTTCTGCGCCGGATCGGCCACGCCAAATGCCGAGTTAGCGAGGATTGTGAACACGCCGCCGGCGTGGCCGGCCGGCGCGCTGCTGTTAGAACTGCCAGACGGGCTCTTGCTAGTGCCGCACCCAGCCGCGACCAGCGCGAGCGCAGCGACAGCGGCAAGCGTTCCCAGCCCGGTGCGGCCGCCGAGCTTGGCTACTTTTGACCAGTACTGTCTCATCTGATGCCTCCTTAACGGGAAGTTATACTTGGTTTAGGCAGGCATCCGGAAGCTAGCTGCGATAACGCTTTGGGAGCAGGATCTGCGGCTTCCAGCGCTGATGACGCGATATCCAGCGCTTGGCACACCGCACGGGCGCTCGTCCTTATTGATCGCGAGGACCCACAGATCGCGACGACCTATGGATCGCGACGACGAGGCCAGCCGGTGAATCGGTGAGGGCTCAGGCGTTCTCGCGGACGAACGCGCGCGAGGCAACCCACAGGCAGACGGCTGCGAGCCCGACGGCGACTCCCACGCCCTCGAGCATGACCGCGCCGCCGTAGCTGCCCTGGAAGGCCGCGCGCATGGCGTCGATGATGTACCGGAACGGGGTCACCCTGGCGATTCCCTGGAGCCAGCCGGGGCCGAGCGTCAGCGGCAGCATGATCCCCGACAGCAGCATCAGCGGCACCATGACCATATTCAGCAGCGGCGCGAGCGCGTCCTCGCTCTTCAGCAGCAGCCCGACCGTGTAGGAGATGGCCGACAGGCTCACCGCGACGACGGCGATGAAGCCGAGTCCGATCATTACGCCACCCACCGGCGCGCGCATGCCGAACGCGAGCCCGGCCAGGACGAGGACGATCGCCTGCACCAGGAGCGTCAGCACGTCGCGCAGGACGCGGCCGGACAGCAACGCGAGCCGGCTGACCGGGGTCACCCGGAAGCGCTCGATCACGCCCGCCCGCCAGTCCGCGATGATCGCGAAGCCGACGAAGGCCGCGCCAAACAGGCCCAGCTGGACCAGCAGGCCCGGCACGAAGAAGCTGTAGGAGTTGCCGGTCGGGAAGCCCGGCAGGCCGCCCGAAGCCACCTTGGTCAGTAGCGGGCCGAAAAAGACCAGGTACAGGATCGGCTGGATCAGGCCGATGATGAGCCAGGCGGGCTGGCGCAGCATCAGCTGAAGCTGCCGGCGGAAGATCAGGATCGTGTCGGTGGCAAAGGACGTCACTGCTGCTCCGTGAGTCGAGGTGAAGGGGTCAGCTGGCCTTCGTGTGAGCCGGCTCGGGCACGGCATCCCGGCCGGGTACCTGCGCACCTAGCGGTCCGCCGGCGACCGCCGAGTCGTCACGCAGCGACCTGCCTGTGAGCGTCAGGAAGACGTCGTCGAGCGTGGGCCGGGAGAGCTGGATGGAGCTCAGTCCGAGGCCGGCTCGGTCGAGCGCGCGCAGCAGGCCCGGCAGCGCTTCCTCGCCGTGCTCGACCGATAGCCGCAGCGCGCGGCCGTCGACGGCACTGTCGCGGACCGCCTGCTCGGCGGCCAGGACGGCCGCCGCGACGGCGGGGTCACCGGTCACGCTGAGCGTGACGACGTCGCCCGAGATCTGCCGCTTCAGCTCCTCGGGTGAGCCTGCGGCGATGATCTTGCCGTTGTCGATCACGAGCACGCGGTCGCAGAGCGTGTCGGCTTCCTCGAGGTAGTGCGTGGTGAGGAAGACAGTCGTGCCCAGGTCAGACCGCAGCGCCCGGATGTGATCCCACAAGTTGCTCCGGCTCTGCGGGTCCAGGCCGGTGGTCGGCTCGTCCAGGAACACCAGGCGGGGCGAGTGAATCAGGCCGAGCGCGATGTCAAGCCGACGGCGCTGGCCGCCGGACAGCGTCTTGCACAGGCGGTTCTCCAGGCCGGTGAGCTCCAGCTGCTCGGTCATGCGCTGCATCCGCACCGGGATCTGCTCGGCGGGCACCCGGTACACCTGTGCCTGGATCTTCAGCTCCTCGCGGACGAGGCAGTTGGGGTCCGAGCCGCCGGCAGTGACGCCGATGGCCTGCGGCACGTACCCGATCCGCCGTCGCACGCCGAGCGGATCCCGGCGCAGATCGGCCCCGCATACGGTGGCCGTGCCGGCCGTCGGGGTGAGCAGGGTCGTCAGCATGCGCAGCGTCGTGGTCTTGCCGGCGCCGTTTGGCCCGAGGAATCCGACGATCTCGCCGTCGTCGACCTGCAAGTCGACGCCGCGGACCGCCTCGACGGTGCGACGGCGGCTGACGAAGGTGCGTGCGAGACCGTGCGCCTCGATGATGGCCATGGCTGAGGTGTCCTTCGGGGGGCTGGCCGCCACGAATGGCGGACGAGACGATTGCGCGGGCGGGCCATCTTTGCGGCCCGTCCGGCCCGCCCGGCACTGCGACCATAGGGAACGCCGCGATGCAGTGTCAAGTAATATCTCGTTTGCGCGCGGTCGGCGCGGTTCTGGCACCCCGGGTTTTCGGCGCCGCAGCCGTGCAGGCGACCGTATTAGGAGTTCGGCGCGGGCGCCGGCGAGCGTGGCCGACACCTCCGATGGCCGATCCGCCTCGGATATGGGCGTTTCTGTACGTTCTGCCGCAATTGGTGCCGTGCCTCGAACGACGTGGTTGGAACTCTGCTGACGCTGTTTCCGCAGTAAGGAGGCAACCACGACGTTCGGCCTGGCAGCGAAGTCAGGCTGGCGCGGCGAGGTCGGCCCGCGGGCGTGTCGAGCTCGAGTCAGCCGAGCGGGGCTGGCCGGACCGGGTGGGACTGACCGGCTCAGCGGAGTCGCTGGCCGGGTGGGACTCACCGGCTCAGGTCGGACGGTGCAGCCTGGTCGGACGGTGCAGCCTGGTCGGACGGTGCAGCCTGGTCGGACGGTGCAGCCTGGTCGGACGGTGCAGGCGCTGACTGAGCCGGGACGAGCGCGGCGTCTGGCTCGGGGAGCGGTGGCGGCGTACCGCCGTAGGCCGGGCACAGCGCCTGGTGGGAGCACCAGTCACAGAGCTTGCTCGGCCGTGGCCGCCAGTCGCCGGACGTCTTGGCCCGGTCGATGGCCTGCCACAGCGCGTTGATCTTGCGCTCGGTGGCGAGCAGGTCAGCCTCGTCCGGGGCGTAGCGCATGATCTCGCCGTTGCCGAGATAGATGAGCTGGAGCAGTCGAGGGATCGTGCCGCGGGTGCGCCACAGCACCACGGCGTAGAACTTCATCTGGAACAGGGCCCTAGCCTCGTACTCCTCCCGAGGGGCCGCGCCGGTCTTGTAGTCCACGATGCGAAGCTCGCCGGTGGGGGCGATATCCAGCCTGTCGATGTAGCCGCGCAGGGTGAGGCCGGAGTCCAGCAGCGCTGTCACGGACATCTCGCGGAAGCTCGGCTCGATCCTGGTCGGATCCTCGAGGGTGAAGTAGCGATCCAGCATCAGCGCGGCCTCGTCGATCCAGGCCTGTCGCTCCGCCTCGTCGTCGAACAGGCCACCCAGCTCAGGCACCTCCGCCACCAGGCGCTCCCACTGCGGCGCCAGCAGGGTGCGGGCGGCGGCCGGGGTGCGGGCCGCGGCGGGCTCGTCGAACAGGCGCTCCAGCACCGCGTGCACCAGCGTGCCGCGGGCGGCGGCCGGGCTCGGCGGCTCCGGCAGCCGGTCGATGACGCGGAACCGGTACAGCAGCGGGCAGGTCATGAAGTCGCCCGCCCGCGAAGGCGACAGGCTCGGGCCTAGCTGGGCGGTCTCGCCGTCGGCCGGCTGACCGCCGGCCGGGTTACCGCCGGCCGGGTTACCGCCGGCCGGGTCACTGCCGGCCGGGTTACTGCCGGCCGGGTCACTGCCGGCTGGCGCCTGCTCGGCGAGTGTGTCGGTCATGCTCGCAGACTAGGGGAGACCTCTGACAACAGGCGGCCGGTTAGGGCGACGGCGCGCCGGAACCAGCCCCGTTCCGGTCGTGAGCTCATCGTGGGCTTTGCCGCGTAGCATCAGTGCCGTGGCAGGAGGAATGCAGCAAGACGGGCCGCAGGGTGGGCCGCAGCAGCCGGGCCGGCCGGGCCAGGCCAGGCGCGCGCGGCCGGACCCTCGGCTCGGCATCATCATCGCGCGTCCTTTTGGCATCCCGGTCTACATCTCGCCGTGGTGGTTCGTGGTCGCGGCGGTGCTCGTGGTGCTGTATTCCAACTCGGGCTCGCTGCCAGGGACGGTCCAGGGCTCGGTACCGCGGTACCTGGTGGCCGTCGCCTTTGTCGTGCTGCTGTATTTGTCTGTCCTCATCCACGAGCTCAGTCATAGCGTTGTGGCCAGGGGCTTTGGGCTGCCAGTGCGGCGGATCCTGCTCTATCCGCTCGGCGGCTTCTCCGAGATCGAGCAAGAGCCGCCGACGCCGGGCAAGGAGTTCCTGGTCTCGGCGGCGGGTCCGGCGATGTCGCTCGCGCTGGCGGGCATCGGCATCGGCGTGAATGTGCTCTTCGACTTCCACGGCATCGGCCGGGTGCTGATCGACCGCGTCATCCTGGCGAACGCCGTGGTCGGCGTCTTCAACCTGCTGCCCGGGCTGCCGCTGGACGGCGGCCGCGTGCTGCGGGCCGGATTGTGGAAGTTGACCGGCAGGAGCGGTTACGCCACGGTGCTCGCGGCCTGGGCTGGTCGCGTCATCGCCCTCGCGCTGGTGGCTGTTGTGCTGGCCAGGCCGGCTGGAGAGTTCGGGCTCGCGAGCGGGTACGGCATCTGGCTCGTGGCCATCGCGGCGTTCATGTGGATGAGCGCTGGCCAGGCGCTGCGATCGGCCAAGGTACGCGAGCGGCTGCCCGCCATCCAGGCGCGCTCGCTGGCCCGCCGCGCCATCCCGATCCCGCCTGACATCCCGCTCGCCGAGGCGATCAGGCGCGCCGACCTTGCCCAGGCCAGGGCCCTGGTCGTGGTCGATCACGACGCCAAGCCCATCGCGATCGTCAGCGAGGGCGCGGTCATCGCCACGCCGGAGCAGCGGCGACCGTGGGTCGACGCGGGCTCCCTGGCCCGCACGCTGGACCCCGACATGATCTTGTCCGCCGACCTGTCCGGCATGGATCTGATCGAGGCGGTCCGGCGCGCACCGGCGTCGGAATACCTGCTGGTCGAGCCGTCAGGCCAGGTCTACGGCGTGCTGGCCACCGCGGACCTCGATCACGCATTCGCGGGCACCAGGGCCTGACCGGCCGACCCGTGCTCGCGATCCGGTGCTGGTAGTCCCGTGCTCGGCGCCCGGACGGCCCCCGCCGGGCCGCGGCGCTAGCCTGGCCCAGTGATCACGCATCCCCGCGGCCCGTTCGCGGCCGGCGATCAGGTGCAGCTGACCGACCCCAAGGGCCGCCAGCACCGGCTGGTGCTGAGTCCGGGCAAGTCGTTCCACACCCACCGTGGCGCGCTCGTGCACGACGATCTCATCGGCGAGCCGGAAGGCAGCCTGGTGACCTCGGCGGGCGGCACGCCCTACATTGCGTTCCGCCCGCTGCTCGCTGACTACGCCCTCGGCATGGAGCGGGGTGCCGCGGTCGTGTATCCGAAGGACGCGGCGCAGATCATCGGCCTCGCCGATATGTTCCCCGGCGCCCGCGTCGTCGAGGCCGGGGCCGGCTCGGGCGCGCTGTCGTGCTGGCTGCTGCGGGCCGTCGGCGAGGCCGGCAGCCTGACCTCGTTCGAGCGCCGCCCCGACTTTGCCTCGATCGCGGCCGCCAACGTCGAGCGGTATTTCGGCGGACCGCATCCGGCCTGGCAGCTGGTGGTCGGGGAGCTGGACCCGGCCGGGCTCACAGACCGTGACCGCGTCGTCCTCGACATGCTCGCGCCGTGGGAGCACGTGGCGGCGGCCGCGGCGATGCTGGTCCCTGGCGGCGTGCTGTGCTGCTATGTGGCGACGACCACGCAGCTGGCGCGGACCGTTGGCGAGATGCGCGCGCAGGGGAATTTTGCCGAGCCGACGGCCTGGGAGACGCTGCAGCGCGGCTGGCATGTCGACGGGCTTGCCGTCCGGCCCGAGCACCGTATGGTGGGGCACACAGGCTTCCTCATCACCGCCCGGCGGCTGGCCGACGGCGTCATCGCGCCACCACGGCGGCGGCGCCCGTCCAAGGGTGCCGAGGCGGCTGAGGCAGCGGTCGCGGCTGAGGTAGCGGCGGCTGAGGTAGCGGCGGCTGGCCGGGCAGCGATGGGGGAGATAGCGGCCGCGGAGTAGACGACACAGGCTGGCGGAGCCAGCGAGGTGCACGATGCACGCGAGCCAGGAATTCCCGCGAGCGAACCGAGCTCAACGGGCCGCGAGTTTTCCGGATCGTAACGCAGAATGCCGACTCGAGGCCCGCCGCCTGGTTACGGATTGACCTTGGATAGGTAGGGTCTAGGTAACTCAGCTCTCAGGAGGGGGTGAGGGGCATGGCCTCTCGTGACGACAGCGTTCACTCCGGGCGGCACGACGACGAGGTCAAAGTCCTGACCACGCAGGTCTCCTTCCTTGAAGAGGAGGTCACCGCGCTGCGCAGCCGGCTCGCCGACTCGCCGCGGCAGACGCACCTGCTCGAGCAGCGACTGCGCGAGGCTGAGTCGAATCTCGCGTCCATCACCGGCCAGAACGAGCGCCTCGCTGCCACGCTGCGGGAGGCACGCGACCAGATCATCGCGCTGAAGGAAGAGGTCGACCGGCTGGCGCAGCCGCCGAGCGGATTCGGCATCTTCCTGCAGGCCACCGAGGAGGGCACGGCCGACGTGTTCACCGGCGGCCGCAAGATGCGCGTGAGCGTCAGCCCGAGCATCGAGCTCGGCAAGCTGCGGCCCGGCCAGGAGGTCGTGCTCAACGAGGCGCTGAACGTGGTCATAGCCCAGGGCTATGAGACGATCGGCGAGGTCGTCATGCTCAAGGAGGTCCTCGAGGACGGCGAGCGTGCGCTCGTCATCTCGCACGCGGACGAGGAGCGCATCGCCAGGCTCGCCGAGCCGCTGCTCGGCAGCACGCTGCGGGCCGGTGACTCCCTGCTGCTGGAGCCGCGATCCGGCTACGTCTACGAGCGGATCCCGAAGGCCGAAGTCGAAGAGCTGATACTGGAGGAAGTCCCGGACATCTCCTACTCCGAGATCGGCGGTCTCGGACCGCAGATCGAGCAGATCCGGGACGCGATCGAGCTGCCGTACCTGCACGCCGACCTGTTCCGCGAGCACCAGCTGCGGCCGCCGAAGGGCGTGCTGCTGTACGGGCCGCCTGGCTGCGGCAAGACGCTGATCGCCAAGGCGGTGGCCAACTCGCTGGCTAAGCAGGTGGCGGCCCGCACGGCGCGCGACGCGGCCGAGGCCGGGCAGCCGGAGCCGGCCGACTCGGGTGCGCCGGGCAAGGAGCGGCGCAGCTTCTTCCTCAACATCAAGGGCCCGGAGCTGCTGAATAAGTACGTCGGCGAGACCGAGCGGCACATCCGGCTGGTGTTCCAGCGGGCCAGGGAGAAGGCCAGCGAGGGCATGCCGGTGATCGTGTTCTTCGACGAGATGGACTCGATCTTCCGCACGCGCGGGTCGGGCGTGTCCAGCGACGTGGAAAACACCATCGTCCCGCAGCTGCTCAGCGAGATCGACGGCGTCGAGGGCCTGGAGAACGTCATCGTGATCGGCGCCTCTAACCGCGAGGACATGATCGACCCCGCGATCCTGCGGCCAGGGCGGCTGGACGTGAAGATCAAGATCGAGCGCCCGGACGCCGAGGCGGCGCGCGACATCTTCTCCAAGTACGTCCTGAGGGACCTGCCGCTGCACCCCGACGACGTGGCCGAGCACGGCGGCGTCGCGGACGCGACGGTGGCCGAGATGATCCAGCGCGTGGTCGAGCGGATGTACTCCGAGACCGAGGAAAACAGGTTCCTCGAGGTCACCTACGCCAACGGCGACAAGGAAGTCCTGTACTTCCGCGACTTCAACTCCGGCGCGATGATCCAGAACATCGTCGACCGGGCCAAGAAGATGGCGATCAAGGAGTTCCTGGAGACCGGCCAGAAGGGCCTGCGCGTGCAGCACCTGCTCACCGCGTGCGTGGACGAGTTCAAGGAGAACGAGGACCTGCCGAACACGACCAACCCCGACGACTGGGCCCGGATCTCCGGCAAGAAGGGCGAGCGGATCGTCTACATCCGCACGCTGATCTCCGGCAAGAGCGGTACCGAGGCGGGCCGGTCGATCGACACGGTGTCCAACACCGGCCAGTACCTGTAGCGCCTAGAGCTGTGTCGCCTAGACCTGTGTCGGCTAGACCAGGCGCGGCGTGCGGTGGCTGGCGTGCGCGGCATTAGGCTCTAAGACATGAGCGCACGCCGGGTGATGGGCATCGAGACCGAGTACGGCATATCCGTGCCCGGCCAGCCGGGCGTGAACGCCATGGTCAGCTCCTCGCAGGTCGTCAACGCCTACCAGGCGGCGACGGCGGCGCGCGCGCGCCGGGCGCGGTGGGACTTCGAGGAGGAGAATCCGCTGCGCGACGCCAGGGGATTCGACCTGGCCGCCGAGACCACGGACTCGTCCCAGCTGACCGACGAGGATCTCGGCCTCGCCAACGTGATCCTGACGAACGGCGCGCGGCTGTACGTGGATCACGCGCACCCGGAGTACTCCGCGCCCGAGTGCACCAACCCGCTCGACGCCGTGATCTGGGACAAGGCTGGCGAGCGGGTCATGGCCGAGGCGGCTGCCCGGGCCGGGGCGACGCCAGGCGGGCCGACGATCCAGCTGTACAAGAACAACACTGACAATAAGGGCGCCTCCTACGGCTGTCACGAGAATTACCTGATGGCGAGGTCGACGCCATTCGCCGACATCGTCAGGCACCTCACGCCGTTCTTCGTGTCCCGCCAGGTGGTGTGCGGGGCTGGCCGGGTCGGCCGCGGCGCCGACGGCCGTGAGGACGGCTTCCAGATCAGCCAGCGCGCCGACTTCTTCGAGGTCGAGGTCGGCCTGGAGACGACACTGAAGCGGCCGATCATCAACACGCGCGACGAGCCGCACGCGGACCCGGACAAGTACCGCCGGCTGCACGTCATTATCGGCGACGCGAACATGAGCGAGATTTCCACCTACCTCAAGCTCGGCAGCACTGCGCTCGTGCTGGCCATGATCGAGGACAGGTTCCTCGCTGCCGACCTCGCGATCGAGTCGCCGGTCGCCGAGCTGCGCGCGATCTCGCACGATCCCTCGCTGCGGCACCTGGTCACGCTGCGCGATGGCCGGAAGATGACCGGCGTCCAGCTGCAGATGGAGTACCTCGAGCTGGCCCGCAAGTACAGCGAGGACAAGTACGGCGCGGACGTCGACGACATCACCAGCGACGTGCTGGCCCGCTGGGAGAGCGTGCTGACGCGGCTGGCCGACGACCCGATGCAGACGGCACGGGAGCTGGACTGGGTGGCCAAGCTGGAGATCCTGGAGGGCTACCGGTCCAGGGACGGCCTCGCGTGGGGCCACCCCCGGCTTGAGCTTGTGGACCTCCAGTACGCCGACGTGCGGCCTGATCGCGGGCTCTACAACCGCCTCTCCAGCCGTGGCCGCATGACCCGGCTGGTTGCCGAGGACGATGTCGTGGCGGCGATGGAGGAGCCACCTGAGGACACCAGGGCGTATTTCCGCGGCCGCTGCCTGCGCCAGTACCCGGACGCGGTGGCGGCTGCCTCCTGGGATTCAGTCATCTTTGACATCCCTGGCCGCGAGTCGCTGCAGCGAGTGCCGACGCTCGAGCCGCTGCGCGGCACGCGCGCGCACGTGGGCCGGCTGCTCGACAGCTGCTCGACCGCTGGCGAACTCGTCGCGGCGCTCACAGGGCAATAGCCGCATCCGGCGCGTAAGGGTCTGAATCGACCCACTGGCCGCTGTGGCGGTGTGTCCAAGCTAGCCACGAGTTGTCTCGTCGTGATACCGATGCAA
The DNA here is from genome assembly GCA_963792725.1 of uncultured Actinomycetota bacterium. Lineage (GTDB taxonomy): Bacteria > Actinomycetota > Actinomycetes > Streptosporangiales > Streptosporangiaceae > JAJYUU01. The sequence continues at coordinate 48,208 of CAWBXJ010000001.1, forward strand.
TGCGTCAGGGTTGGATCGCGGTTTGGCAGGCGAGGATAGCGTTGGGACCGCGGGCGGTACCGCGGAGCACGGAGGTTGGCATGGCGACGAAAGACACCGGCGGTCAGCGGCAAGCCCCGCGGCGGTCCGAGGACGAGCAGGACACCGATGTCAGGGAAGCCGATGAGGTCCGGGAGCGGCAGGACAAGCTGACCGACGATGTCGACGCGATCCTGGACGAGATCGACGAGGTCCTCGAGGAGAACGCCGAGGAGTTCGTGCGCTCCTACGTGCAGAAGGGCGGCGAGTAACCGCCAGCCAGCGTGCCGACGTGTGCTGCGGCCGCGGCAGGCTTAGGGTCGGATAGCGGCAGCAGATTAATGCAGGGAACGGGGACGCCGGCGTACGCCGGCGTTCAAGCGTTCCCGGTGGTGGTGGCGACGGTGGTGGTGGCAGATGACCGGAGGGACTTGCGCGGTGGGCGGCTTTGAACCCCAGGCACGGTGGCAGGCGGCGGCGTTCCTCGCCGCCGGATCCTCGTCGTTCGCCGACTTCCTGACCATGGCGGCGCCGGAGTTGCTGCCAGCGGCCATGCACGCCCACGAGGCCGGCCCGGCGGCCGGTCCTGGCACTGACATCACGCACGGCACCACCATCGTGGCGGCAATCTGCGAGGGCGGCGTGGTCATGGCCGGCGACCGCCGGGCTACCGCCGGCAGCATGATCTCGCAGCGCGATATCGAGAAGGTGTTCCGCAGCGACGAGTTCTCCTGCGCTGGCATCGCCGGCGTGGCGGGCATCGGCATCGACCTGCTCCGGCTGTTCAGCGTCGAGCTCGAGCACTACGAGAAGCTCGAGGGCCGGATGCTGTCGCTGGAGGGCAAGGCGAACCGGCTGGCCGGGCTCGTGAAGTCCAACCTTGGCGCGGCGATGCAGGGCCTGGTCGCAGTGCCGCTGCTGGCCGGCTTCGACCTGGAGACCGGCCAGGGTCGCATCTACAACTTCGATGTGGCCGGCGGCAAGTACGAGGAGCAGCGGTTCTCGTCGATCGGCTCTGGCTCTGTCTTCGCCCGCGGCTCGCTGAAGAAGCTCTACCGCGACGGCATGAGCGCCGAGGACGTCGCGCTCATCCTGATGCAGGCGCTGTACGACGCCGCCGACGACGACTCGGCCACCGGCGGCCCGGACATGTCACGCCGGATCTACCCGATCATCGCGACAGTCACCGCTGATGGCTACGACAGGCTGAGCGATGAGCAGGCAGGCCGGTACGCCGAGGCCGTCGTCGCCGAGCGGATGCAGGACCCGGACGGGCCGCCGGCGCCACTGCGGTCGACTGCGGCGTCCTGAGGGCTGCGTCCTGATACCCACCCGACTCAAGTAAGGAAGCGCCCCCGGTGTCGATGCCGTTCTACGTGTCACCTGAGCAGGTGATGAAGGACAAGGCGGACTACGCGCGCAAGCGCATCGCCCAGATCCGCAGCGGCGTCGTCATGACGTGCGAAGCCGGCATCCTGCTCGTCGCGCCGAACCCGTCACGGGCGCTGCGCAAGTTCAGCGAGATGTACGACCGGATCGCCTTCGCCGCGGTCGGCCGCTACAACGAGTTCGAGAGCCTGCGTAAGGCCGGCGTCCGGTACGCGGACATGACCGGCTTCCAGTACGACCGGCGCGACGTGACCGCGCGCGGCCTGGCGGACTGGTACGGCCAGCTGCTCGGCGCGCTGTTCACCGACAGCCCGAAGCCGTACGAGGTGGAGATCGTCGTCGCCGAGGTCGGCCAGACCGCCGCGGACGACGAGATCTACCGGATCACGTTCGAGGGCTCGGTGGCCGACGAGCACGACTTCGTGGTCGTGGGCGGCCAGGCCGACAAGGTCGCGGGCGTGCTGAAGGAGCGTTACTCGCAGTCGATGTCACTGACCGAGGCGATGGGCCTGGCGATCGCCTCGCTAGCTGGACAAGGGGACGGCAACGCCGAGCCAGTCACCGCCAACCAGCTGGAAGTGGCGCTGCTGGAGCGCAGCCGGCCGCACCGGGCGTTCCGCCGCCTGACCGGCGCCCGCCTCGATGCGCTCCTCGCCGAGGCGAAGCCTGCATCGGCTGGCGGTACCGCCGCCGCGGCGAATGGCGCCGGACCCGCTGACCAGGCCGGTACCGACGCCGACGGCGGCTCGGCCGGCGGCGAGTCGGCGGATGGCGGGGGATCGGCGGATGGCGGCGAATCGGCGGATGGCGGGGGCGATGCAGCCGGCGCGTAGGCTCAACTTGGGGACCGCGGGGTGGCGGCCCCGGCACCGTGGCAGGAGGACAGTGTGGCAGCCGACAGTGTGACAGCCGAGCTGGCGGACATCATCGGTATCGACACGCCGACGGGCCTGCTCATCGGCGGTCAGTGGTCATCCGGACGCGCCGGGACACTGGCCGTGATCAACCCGGCCACCGAGGACGCGATCACCGAGGTAGCCGACGCCAGCCCCGAGGACGCGCTGGAGGCCGTGGACGCCGCCGCCGCTGCGCTGCCCGCCTGGGCCGCCAGGCCGCCGCGTGAGCGCGGCGAGTGCCTGCGCCGAGCCTTCGAGCTGATGACGCAGCGGTCGGAGCAGCTGGCCCGGCTGATGGTGCTGGAGAACGGCAAGGCGCTGCGGGATGCGCGCGGCGAGATCCTGTACGCGGCCGAGTTCTTCCGCTGGTACTCCGAGGAGGCGGTCAGGCTCGACGGCCAGCTGTCCGTTGCGCCAGCTGGCGCCAACCGGATCATGGTGCAGCGGCAGCCCGTCGGCGTCAGCTTTATGATCACGCCGTGGAACTTCCCGGCCGCGATGGCCACCAGGAAGATCGGCCCGGCGCTGGCGGCAGGCTGCACAGTCGTGCTCAAGCCGGCCAAGGAGACGCCGCTGACCGCGCTCGCGGTGGCCGGCATCCTGGCCGAGGCGGGCGTACCGGACGGCGTGGTCAACGTGCTCCCAACCCGCAAGCCGGGCCCGCTCACCGACGCGGTGCTGGCCGACCCGCGGGTGCGCAAGCTCTCGTTCACCGGGTCGACTGAGGTCGGCCGGATGCTGCTCAAGCAGGCCGCCGACTACGTGATCAACTGTTCTATGGAGCTCGGGGGCAACGCCCCGTTCCTGGTCTTTGACGACGCCGACGTCGACGCAGCGGTGGACGGCGCCTTCCTCGCCAAGATGCGCAACGGGGGCGAGGCCTGCACCGCGGCCAACCGGTTCTACGTGCACGAGGCGGTGGCGACCGAGTTCTCGGCCAAGCTCGCGGCCCGGCTCGCGGCGCTCAGCGTCGGACCCGGCCTGCAGGACGGCTGCGACCTCGGGCCGTTGGTGAACGCCGACACCCGCACCAAGGTCGCCGAGCTGGTGGAGTCGGCGACTGGCGACGGGGCCACGGTGCTGACCGGCGGCCGGGCGCCCGACCGGGTCGGGTACTACTACGAGCCGACCGTGCTGGACAACGTACCGGCCGGCGCTGGCATCCTGGCTGAGGAGATCTTCGGCCCGGTCGCGCCCATCGTCAGGTTCACCGATCCGGACCAGGCGATCGCGCTGGCCAACGACACCGAATACGGCCTGGTGTCGTACGTCTACAGCGGCGACCTGCGGCGCGCGCTGCGGGCGGCAGAGGCGCTCGAGGCGGGCATGGTCGGTATCAACCGCGGTGTCGTGTCCGACCCGGCGGCGCCATTCGGCGGAGTGAAGCAGTCTGGCCTTGGTCGCGAGGGCGCCCACGAGGGATTGCTGGAGTACACCGAGACCAAGTACATCGCCGTGGACTGGTAGGCCGAAGCGGTGGACCGGCGAATCTTCGGGCTGGAGAACGAGTACGGCGTCACCTGCACTTTCCGCGGGCAGCGGCGCCTGTCTCCCGACGAGGTGGCCAGGTACCTGTTCCGCCGGGTGGTGTCGTGGGGCCGCAGCAGCAACGTGTTCCTGCGCAACGGCGCCCGGCTGTACCTGGACGTGGGCAGCCATCCCGAGTACGCCACGCCCGAGTGCGACAGCCTGATCGACCTGGTCACCCACGACAAGGCGGGCGAGCGCATCCTGGAAGGCCTGCTCGTGGACGCCGACACGCGGCTGCGCGAGGAAGGCATCGCCGGCGACATCTACCTGTTCAAGAACAACACAGACTCAGCCGGCAACTCCTACGGCTGCCACGAGAACTACCTGGTCGGGCGCCACGGCGAGTTCGGCAGACTGGCCGACGTCCTGATTCCGTTCCTGGTGACCCGCCAGATCATCTGCGGGGCTGGCAAGGTGCTGCAGACCCCGCGCGGCGCGGTGTATTGCGTCAGCCAGCGGGCCGAGCACATCTGGGAAGGCGTGTCGTCGGCGACGACGAGGTCCCGGCCGATCATCAACACGCGCGACGAGCCGCACGCGGACGCCGAGCGGTTCCGCCGGCTGCACGTGATCGTGGGCGACTCGAACATGAGCGAGACCACGATGCTGCTGAAGGTTGGGGCTACCGACCTGGTGCTGCGCATGGTCGAGGCCGGGATCGTGATGCGCGACCTGACGCTGGAGAACCCGATCCGGGCGATCAGGGATGTCAGCCACGACATGACTGGCCGCCGCCGGGTCCGGCTCGCCAACGGACGCGAGGTCAGCGCGCTGGACATCCAGCAGGAATACCTGTCCAAGGCGATGGACTTCACCGCGCGCAAGGGCGCGGACGCGGTCACGACGCGGGTGCTGGAACTGTGGGAGCGCACGCTGCGGGCCGTCGAGACCGGCGACCTGGGCCTGGTCGACCGGGAGATCGACTGGGTCACCAAGCTCCGGCTCATCGAGCGGTACCGGGCCAAGCACGACTTGCCGCTCGCCTCGCCGCGTGTCGCCCAGCTCGACCTGGCTTACCACGATGTGCACCGCGGCCGAGGCCTGTACTACCTGCTGCAAAAGCGCGGCGCGGTCGAGCGGGCGTGCCGTGACCTCGATATCTTCACGGCCAAGTCGGTGCCGCCGCAGACAACCAGGGCCCGGCTGCGCGGCGAGTTCATCCGGCGGGCGCAGGAGCGTCGGCGCGACTTTACCGTCGACTGGGTGCATCTGAAGCTCAACGACCAGGCGCAGCGGACAGTGCTGTGCAAGGACCCGTTCCGCTCGGTCGACGAGCGGGTGGAGAAGCTCATCGCTGGAATGTAGTCCGGTACGTGGGACCTAGCCCCCACGAGTGCCGGTATGCTGCACAAGTTCGGCCAGCCAGCCAGGGTACCCAGGCCGCGAGCTGAGTTTCCGCTAACCCTGAGCGTTCGCTACCCAGTGCAGTCAGTCGGTAGCGGTAGGCTGCAACGGTCTTGATACCGACGTTCCTGACATATCAACGCTGAGGGAAATACATGCGCCGCTTCGCCGCCGCCCTGCTGGTCCCGCTCGCCGCCTGCGCCGTCCTGGCCGGCTGCGGGTCGTCCGGCTCGCCTGCCGCCGACGCTAATGCCGCGGTCACGGTGTCCGGTTCCTTTGACAAGACGCCGAGTGTGACGATCCCGGCGCAGAAGGCTGGCACGAACCTGGTCGTCAGCACCCCGATCAAGGGCAGCGGGGACACGCTGAAGAGCGGAAACGCTGCCCTGGCCAACGTCGCCATCTACAAGTGGAGCGGCACCACGCACGCCCTCGTGGACTCGACGTTCGGCAGCGGGCCGCAGATGATCCCGGCCCAGATGGGCCTCACCGGCCTGACCTCCGCGCTCAAGGGCGCCCGGATCGGCAGCCGGATCGTGGCCGTCATGCCGCCCAAGTACGGCTACGGAGCTGGCGGCCAGTCACAGCTCAAGATCTCCGGCACTGACACGCTGGTCTGGGTGATCGACCTGCTCCAGCAGTTCTCCGCCACGCAGGCGGCCACGGGCCCGCAGGTGTCCAACGGCGGCGGCAAGCTGCCGGCCGTCACCGCGAAGGCTGGCCAGGCGCCGGTCATCACGATCCCGAAGAGCTCACCGCCGGCCAAGCTGTCGGTCACGACGCTGATCAAGGGCAACGGGCCAAAGCTGGCGGCGGGCGACACGGTCGTCGCGCAGTACGTGGGCTCGATCTGGCGGACCGGCAAGGTGTTCAGCACCACGTGGCCGTCGGCACAGGAGCCGGCCGGCCTGCCCTTCAGCTTCCAGCTCGGCGGCGGGGTGATCGCCGGCTGGAACCAGGGCCTGACGGGCGTGACGGTGGGCAGCCGGGTCATGCTCGTCATCCCCCCGGCACTTGGCTACGGGCCGACGGGCGGCCAGCCGAGCGCGGGCATCACGAAGACCGACAGCCTGGTGTTCGTGATCGACGTGCTGGGCGTGCAGCCGGCGGGCAAGTAGCGGCGACGGCGCGCCCGGCCGCGGCGCGGCCGGGCGCGCGCTAGTTCCACCGCTCGAACGGCTCGGTGATGTCCGCGCCCGACAGGAACGCCGGCAGCAGCTCGGGCAGCCGGCCAGGGTAGAACCGCTCGGTGCTGGCGAGCACGTCGGCGACGTCCCACCAGCGCGCCTCGACGTACTCCTCGAGCTCTTCGGGCGTCCGGCCGCCGTCAGTGACGGCGGGCGCGTCCGCGTCGAGCTGGACTGCGACGACCACCTCGTGCTGAAGCCGGCGGCTGCCGCGAGCCGTCCAGGTCGCCGTGCGCCGCCAGCGCGGCGCGCTGACCTGGGCCGCGCTGATCTCCAGCCCGGTCTCCTCGCGGATCTCGCGCACCGCGGCATACTCGTAGCTCTCGCCCGGCTCGATCCCGCCGCCGGGCAGCTCCCACCAGTGCCCTGGCGGCCTCGACGCCAGCACCGCGCGAAACAGCAGGATCCGTCCCGCCCGGTCCCGCAGCACAACCCGCACGCACGAGCGCTCCAGGTCGTACCCGGGCGCCGAACCGCTGACCAGCGCGGCGGCGTGGCGGCCCGCGGCCGCGGCCGCCAGGAAATAGGCCGGGTCCTGATCCAGGCCGCGGCTCATGGTCGACAGCTGCACCGGGCAGTCGCGCAGGCTGTCGGCGAGGCCGGCGACGCTGACGCGCACCAGGTTGTGACGGGCCGCCAGCGGCTGCGCCGCGGCGATGACCTGCGCGCCGAACTCGCCACCAAGCTCTGGCACCACGATGTCCGCCCTGGCCAGTGCCACCCGCCCGTAGCAGGTCAGGCTGTGATGAGAGATGCCGCGGTGGCGGGCCCGCGGGTCGGCCGCGCTGATCCGCAGCGACCCGACGGGGCGGCCGCCGAGAGCACTCGCCGCGTTGACGGCCTCGCCGGCGGCGACGCCCGAGAAGCCCCAGCGCGTGCCGGTCCCGAGGTTGCCCGGTCCCTGAGCCACCACAGCCAGCTCGGCGCCGAGCACGTGCCGCGCCGCGAGCAGGCCGCTGTGCAGGCTCACGGCCTCCAGATCGCCGCCGAATGCCTGGCCGACGGTCACGGTGCCAGCCAGCCAGCCGGCCTGCGTGAGGGCGGCGGCCGACCGGGAGAACCAGGCCGGCAGCGCGCCGCCGTCCAGCATGACGTACGCAATCCGCGGCTGCGCGCCGTCCTGCGCGGGGCCGGCGCCCTGCGCGGGGCTGGCGTCCTGCCCGGGGTCGGTGCGGTCCGCCAGGTAGCCGGCCAGAATCGCCGGCAGCGCCGAGTGCAGGTCGGCCACGACCACGGGCAGCCCAGCCAGGTCGTCGGCATCGCGCAGCAGCTCGTGATACTGCGAGCCTTGCTCGTCCGCACCAGGCACGCACGCCTGGAGCGGGGTATAGCGGGCCTTGACCAGGTGGCCGGGACCGTCTGGCTCGGCCGGCAGCCGGTCCGGGATGGCCACGACCAGGGCGTATCCGCCGGTGCCGAGGCCCAGGTCGAGCGCGGTGGTATTCAGCAGCACCCGGTCGCCGGGCTGCGGCGCGCCGGTCAGGCGCGGGTAGGCCAGCGCCTGGACGGTGTCCTCGCCGACCTGTACCTGGAGCTCGACTGCGCCGGGCCACGATCGGCCGAGCGCGGAAACCTCGCCACTACGCCACCTGATCACTCCGGCAGGGTAGCGTCGGTGGCGGGAAGGGATGGCGATGTCCAGGCGGAAGACTGAGCGGCTGCTGAGCCTTGTGGTCTGCCTGCTGTCGGCGCGCAGGTACCTGACAGCGACGCAGATCAGGGCGGCGGTGCCTGGCTACCCGGATTCCTTCGAGGCCTTCAAGCGCATGTTTGAGCGTGACAAGGACGAGCTGCGTGAGCTTGGCATCCCGCTGGAGACGGGCACGAACTCGCCCGGCGACGAGGAGTCCGGCTACCGGATCTCGCGGCAGGCCTATGAGCTGCCGGACATCAGGCTGGAGCCGGACGAGGTCGCCGTGCTCGGCCTGGCAGCCCGGGTCTGGCGGCGGGCTGAGCTGGCCGGCGCCGCCGAGGGCGCGCTGCTGAAGCTGCGGGCGGCCGGCATCGACGCCGAGGACCTGACCCAGCCTGGCATCGAGCCGCGGGTGCAGACCCCGGAGGCGGCGTTCGGGCCGCTGTGGGAGGCCGTGCGCGACCGGCGCCCGGTCGCGTTCGGGTACCGGGCCGCGGGCCGCAGCGCCGCCCAGCGCCGCAACCTCGAGCCATGGGGCGTCGTCAACCGCCGTGGCCGCTGGTACGTCGTGGGCCAGGACACCGACCGGCAGGCAGAGCGGGTGTTCCGGCTCAGCCGGATTGACGGCGCGGTGAGCTTCACCGGCCCGCCGGGATCGGTCACCGTGCCGCCGGGCACGGACGTGCGCGGAGCGGTGCGCGACTGGGACAGCGAGGCATCGGCGCCGCGCACCTGCCTGCTGCGGGTGCGGTCGGGGGCCGGCTACGGCCTGCGCCGCCACGCGCTGAGCGTCGAGCCGGACGATGCGCCGGGCTGGGACCGGATCGAGCTGAGCTACTCCGACACGAGCTGGTGGAGCGAGCACGTCGCGTCCTTCGGCGCGGACGTCGTGGTGCTGGAGCCGACCGACCTGCGCGACGCGGTGATCGGGCGGCTGAAGGGAGTGCTGACGTGAGCGCCAAGGCCGCCGCCACCGCCACCGCGACCGAGCGGCTGCAGCGGCTACTGGCCCTCGTGCCGTACGTCGTGAGCCGGAACGTGGTCGGCATGGAAGACACTGCCGCCGCGTTCGGGATCACCGAGCGCGAGCTCGTCGACGACCTGAACCTGCTGTGGTGCGTCGAGCTGCGCTCGCCCGATCCGTACTGCCCGATCGACCTGTCGTACGAGGGCGGCGAGATCGTGGTCAGCGAGGCCGAGGCCATCGACCGGCCGCTGCGCCTCGGCGTGGACGAGGCCTGCGCCCTGCTGATCGCGCTGCGGATGCTGGCCGAGCTGCCGAGCATCGGCGCCGGATCGGCGCTCAGCCGGACGATCGCCAAGCTGGAGCAGGCGGCCGGGACGGCCGCCGGGCCGAGCGCGCAGGTCGCCGTCCAGGTCGACGACATCGCCGCGCAGGCGGCCGCGGTGCAGGTCGCCGATGCGCTCAGCCGTGGCCGGCGGCTGCACATCGCGTACTACGTGCCAGGGCGTGACGAGGCGACCGAGCGGGACGTCGACCCGATGCGGCTGCTGGTGGTCGAGGGCCACAGCTACCTAGAGGGCTGGTGCCGCCGCGCGCAGGACGTCCGGCTCTTCCGGCTGGACCGCATCCTCGCGATCGAGGTGCTGGACATCGCCAGTGACGTGCCCGTCGGTGCCGAGCACGTCGACATCGATCGCGGGCTGTTCCGGCCATCGCCGCAGGACGTTCAGGTCGTGTTCGAGCTGGCCGCGGCCGGCCGCTGGGTGGCCGAGTACTACCCGGCCGAGCAGGTCGAGGAGCTGGCCGACGGGCGGCTGCGGGTGCAGCTGCGGACGCCGGACACCCAGTGGGTGCGCCGGCTGGCGCTGCGCCTCGGCGAGGACGGCCGCCTCGTGTCACCGCCGGAGCTCGCCGACCAGGTCGTAGCTGACGCTATGGCGGCGCTCGGTCACTACGCGTAGCTCAGGCGGTCCCGTCCAGCCGACCGAAATGTCGCGTTAACTGCCCGGTCAAGAGCTTGCTGTCGTCCAGACACGTTCAGTCGCTTGGCCGGAGGGCGCGTGTAGACTCGCTGACGAGGAGCGCGGGCTCCGCATGAATGGGGACTCAAATGGGCAGCGATCTCTTTGCACCATGGCACATCATCATTCTGCTGATCGTGCTCGTGGTGCTCTTCGGTGCCAAGCGGCTGCCTGGTGCGGCTCAGTCGCTCGGCCAGTCAATGCACATCTTCAAGAAGTCTGTCCAGGGCCTGCACCCGGACGAGCAGGACAGCGCGGCCACCCCGCCGCCCTCGACTAGCTACTTCACGGCCCCGGCGAGCCAGCCCCCGCCGCCGGCCGTGTCCGCTCCGGACGCCACCGCGCAGCAGCTGGCCGACCTGCAGCGGCAGGTGCAGGAGCTGCAGCGGCAGACAGCCGGGAGCAATGGCCAGTCATCCGAGGCGCAGACCAGTCAGCCGCTCTAACTGCCAGCTGAGGCGGCCGTGATAGACGACGGGCTGAGTCCGGAGGTACACCCGGATCTGGGGCTCACGAGGCGCAGCAACCCGGACGCGCGGATGCCCCTGATGGAGCATCTGCGGGAGCTCCGCAACCGGGTCATCAAGATCGCGATCGCGGTCACTGCTGGCTCGGTCATCGGCTGGTTCGTGTATAACCCGGTGTGGGCCTTCATCCGCGCCCCGTACTGCAAGATCCCGCAGCCCAGGGGCTTCGGCACGCTCGTGCTGCACCAGAGCTGCCAGCTTTACGTGACCGGACTGTGGGACCCGCTGTTCCTGAGGCTCCAGATCTCCATCGCCACCGGCATCCTCCTGTCCTCGCCCGTGTGGCTGTACCAGTTGTGGGCCTTCATCGCGCCGGGCCTGTACAAACGCGAGCGGCGGTGGGCCTACTACTTCGTCGGCGCGGCGATTCCGCTCTTCGCCATCGGCGCGACCATCGCCTACTTCGCGATGACGAAGGGCCTGCGCTTCCTGCTGCACCTGGTCCCGGCCGACACGACCGCGCTGATCACCATTAATACCTACCTGAGCTATGCCGGCGCGATGCTGCTGATCTTCGGCCTCGCATTCGAGCTACCGCTCGTGTTCGTGCTGCTGAACATGGCGGGCGTGCTGACGCACGAGCGGTTCCGCAAGTGGCGCCGGGTGATTATCTTCCTCGTGTTCGCGTTCGCGGCCATCTTCACCCCGAGCCCGGACCCGTTCAGCATGCTGCTGCTCGCGGTGCCGTGCGTAGTGCTCGTCGAGGCGTCGGAGGTCTTCGCGTGGGCGAACGACAGGCGCCGGGCCAGGCACGGGAGCCTGCGGTTCCCCGGCCTGACGGATGAGCAGGTCGCGGAGTACGGACTGGACCAGCCGCTGGAGGAGCCGTCCGAGGCGGGCACCGGAGCGGGCGCCAAGTAGCGATGAGCTCAGACGCCTGTTACCTGGGTGAGTACTACCGGGAGCGCGCGGCCGAGTACGACGAGGTCTACCGCAAGCCGGAACGGCAGGCTGACCTCGGCCGGCTTCGCCAGCTGCTGCCGACGCTTGTCGCCGGCAAGCGCGTGCTGGAGATCGCGGCCGGGACTGGTTACTGGACCGAGGTGCTGGCGACCTCGGCGGCCGCCATTACGGCGACCGACCTGAACGCTGAGACGATCGCGATCGCCGCGCAGCGAGATTACGGCGCGGCCGACGTCCGACTGCTGACCGCTGACGCCTACCGGCTCGAGGCGGTACCCGGTGAGTTCGACGTGGTGTTCTGCGGATTCTGGTGGTCGCATGTCGAGCGGGCCCAGATACCGCGGTTCCTCGCAGGCCTGCGCCATCGGGTCGCGCCGGGGACCAGCCTGGTCCTGCTCGACAACCGCTACGTCGCGGGCAGTAACCACCCGGTGACCAGGACCGAACCCGACGGTGACACCTATCAGCGGCGGCAACTCGCCGATGGCCGCAGCTACGACGTGCTGAAGAACTTCCCGACGCACGCGCAGCTGACCGCCGACCTGGCCGGCAGCGCGACCACGCCGGCCTGGACTGAGCTTGAGTACTTCTGGCTGGCCGCCTGCACGCTGTGCTGACTGGCACTGTGCTGACTGGCACTGTGCTGACTGGCACTGTGCTGACTGGCACTGTGCTGACTGTGCCGGTCTGACCTCGCCCGCTTAGTCTTGGCCTTATGAGATCGCAGGCACGGCCAGCGGATCACGATGACCGGCCAGGCCTTGCCTCGTTCCGGTCGTTGTATGAATTTGATTTTGACGACTTCCAGGTAGCCGCCTGCGACGCGCTCGAGAGCGGTCACGGCGTGCTGGTCGCTGCGCCGACGGGATCGGGCAAGACGGTTGTCGGCGAGTTCGCCGTGCACCTGGCCCTGGCCGAGGGGCGCAAGTGCTTCTACACCACCCCGATCAAGGCGCTCTCCAACCAGAAGTACGGCGACCTGGTCAGCCGCTACGGTGCCGCCCGCGTCGGGCTCCTCACCGGCGACAACAGCATTAACGGGGAGGCGCCGATCGTCGTCATGACGACCGAGGTACTGCGCAACATGCTCTACGCCGGATCACTGACGCTCGGCGGCCTCGGCTACGTGGTGCTGGACGAGGTGCACTACCTGGCCGACCGGCTGCGCGGCGCCGTGTGGGAGGAGGTCATCATCCAGCTCCCGGAGTCGGTGCAGGTCGCGGCCCTGTCGGCGACGGTGAGCAACGCCGAGGAGTTCGGCGACTGGCTGGAGCAGGTGCGCGGCGGCACCACGGTGATCGTGGACGAGACCAGGCCGGTCCCGCTCTGGCAGCACATGCTCGCCGGGCGGCGGCTGTACGACCTTTTTGCCCGGAACGGGGCCGTCAACCCCGAGCTTCGTCGCCTCGCGCAGCGCGATGTGGTCGCCGACCGGCCAGGCAGCCGGCGACCCGGTCGCGGGGCGGCCCGCCCGGCCGGCCATGGGCACCGGCAGGTCCGGTTCCGGCCGCCTGGCCGTCCTGAGGTGATCGAGCGGCTTGACGCCGAGGGCCTGCTGCCCGCGATCACGTTCATTTTCAGCCGGGCCGGCTGTGACGCGGCCGTGCAGCAGTGCCTGGCCGCCGGGCTGCGGCTGACCACGCCGGAAGAGTCAGTTGAGATCGCCAGGATCGTCGCCGAGCGCACGGCGGGCCTGGCCGACGCCGACCTGGCCGTGCTTGGCTACGCTGACTGGCTGACCGGGCTGCGGCGGGGGATCGCCGCGCACCACGCGGGCCTGCTGCCGACCTTCAAGGAAGTGGTGGAGGAACTGTTCGCGGCGGGCCTGATCCGCGCGGTGTTCGCAACCGAGACGCTCGCGCTCGGCATCAACATGCCGGCCAGGACGGTGGTCATCGAGAAGCTCGATAAGTGGAACGGCGAGCATCACGCCGACCTGACCGCGGGGGAGTACACCCAGCTCACCGGCCGGGCCGGGCGGCGCGGCATCGACGTCGAGGGGCACGCCGTCGTGCTCTGGCAGCCGAACGTAGATCCGCTCGCCGTCGCCGGTCTCGCCGGTACCCGGACCTACCCGCTGACCTCGAGCTTCCGCCCGACCTACAACATGGCGGTCAATCTCGTCGGCCAGGTCGGGCGGGTGCGCGCGGCCAGGCTGCTGGAGTCGTCGTTCGCCCAGTTCCAGGCTGACCGCGGGGTCGTCGGGCTGGCGCGGCAGGCGGCCAGGCTGCGGGAGCAGATCGCGGGACTGGCAGTGACGTGCGAGCTTGGTGACATCGAGAGCTATGACGAGATCCGGCGTGAGCTCGGCGAGATCGAACGGGACGAGTCGCGCCAGCGCTCGGCCGTTCGGCAGGCCGAGGCGATCGCGTCGGTGGAGAAGCTGCGGCCGGGCGACATCATCGAGGTGCCAGGCGGCCGGCAGGCGGGTGTCGCGGTCGTGCTCCAGCCTGGCGGCGGCGGTTCCGGTGACGGGCGGCCGCTGCCGCTGGTGCTAACTGCGAACAGACAGGTGAAGCGCCTGTCGATGGCCGATTTCCCGGTGCCGGTCAGCCCGATCGAGCGGATCAGGATCCCGCCGTCGTTCAGCCCGCGGTCGCCCGCGGCACGCCGTGACCTCGTCTCGACGGTGCGGAACAGGCTCGCCGGGCGGGAACTGCCGGGTCGCGCGGAGTCCGGTCGCGCGGAGTCCGGTCGCGCGGAGTCCGGTCGCGCGGAGTCCGGTCGCGGGCGGCCCGCCGGGCGGCCCGCCGGGCGGCGGAGCGAGGCGTCGGGAGCGGCGATCGACGCGCTGCGCCGGCGGCTGCGGCGGCATTCGTGTCACGGCTGCCCGGACATGCAGCTGCATCTGCGCGACCTGGCCAGGCGGGCGCGCCTGTCGCGGGAGGCTGAGGCGCTCGAGCAGCGCGTGTCGGGCCGGTCGCACGTGCTCGCCCGCACGTTCGGCCGAGTGTGCGCGGTGCTGGCGGAGCTCGGCTACATCGCCGGTGACGAGGTCACCACGGACGGCCGCCGGCTCGCCGCCCTGTACACCGAGCTCGACCTGCTGGCCGCCGAGTGCGTGCGCCGCGGCACGTGGGCAGGCCTGGCGCCGGCTGACCTGGCGGCGTGCGCGTCGGCGCTGACCTTCGAGGCGCGCCGGCCCGACGACGCCGGTCCCGTGCGGCTGCCGCACGGCCGGTCCCGCGAGGTGCTCGACGAGATGGTCGGGCTGTGGGGCGAGCTGTCGGCCGTCGAAGGCGGGCAGCACCTGTCGTTCCTGCGCGAGCCTGATCTCGGGTTCGCCTGGACCGTGCACGCGTGGGCGCGCGGCACGTCGCTGGAGAAGCTGGTCGGCGCCGAGCTCACCGCCGGTGACTTCGTGCGCGCGGTCAAGCAGCTGATCGACCTGCTCAGCCAGATTGCCGTGGTGGCCCGCGGCGACGAACTGGCCGCTGCCGCGCGAGCGGCGATCGACCTGCTGCGCCGCGGCGTAGTGGCGTACTCGTCGGTGGGCTAGCCGCTCGGCAGGACAAGGCGCGCCGCAGCGGGCCGGCCTGCGCGCAAAACCGAGTTGCGCCTGCACCCTCGCATGGCTGACGCTCGGTGACTATGAGCGAGCACCGACGGGACGGAGGCGACCTGCCAGTGCGGCGGCTAGTCGCGGGCGACTGGGCGGAGCTGCGGCTGGCCAGGCTGGCTGCGCTCGCGGAGGCGCCGTACGCGTTCGCCTCGACGCTGGCGCGGGAGCAGGCCTTCGACGAGGAGCTCTGGCGCAGCCGGGCGGGATCCGGCCGCACGTTCGGGGCCTTCGACGGCGTGGCCATCGTCGGGCTGGCGACCGGATTCCCCGTCAACAGCGAGCCCGGGCAGGACCAGGAGCCCGGGCAGGACCAGGAGCCCGGGCAGGACCAGGAGCCCGCGCAGGACCAGGAGCCGGTCACGGCGCCGGGAGAGCGGTCGCCAGCCTGGCACCTCGTCGGGATGTGGGTGGCGCCCGGCCGGCGCGGTCAGGGCGTAGCCGACAAGCTCGTCGAGGCGATCTGCGAGCAGGCGCGGCAGGCGGGCGCCGGGACTGTCACGCTGTGGGTCACCGAGGTGAACGAGCGGGCCACCGGCTTCTACCGCCGGCTCGGTTTCACGCCGACAGGCGCACGGCAGCCGGTCCGGCCCGAGGAGCCCGGCCACTGGGAGGCTGAGCTCGTGCTCCCGCTGAGCTAGCCCGCTCGCCGGGCCGCGCGGCGATCAGCCGCCCGCTGGCACCAGCACCGGCAGGTCGTACGTCCGGCGGACGCTGCTGCCGAGGCGGGTTATGTCGGCACCGTAGACGTGCACGGAGATGGCCACGTCCGTGCCGATGTTGCGCACCCGGTGGATGTCGCCCGGCGGCGCGAAGCCGCTGACGTCGCCGGGCCCGTTCTTGCTGCGGCCCACCTCCGCAAGGCAGCTGCCGTCAGCGGCGGGCGCGTACAGCTCCTCGTACTCGACGCCCTGCAGGACGCCGAATACACACCAGGTCACGTGGTCGTGGATCGGCGTCACCTGACCCGGCCGCCACACCATGCCGGTCACGGAGAACGAGCCGTCCGGCTCCACGTGCAGCACATGGCAGCGGTAGCCGGCCGGATCGCCCGCCCGTTCGGCGGCGGTCAGGATGTCCGGCGCGGGCAGGTGACCGCGTAGCTGGCCGGCGACGAGCTGGGCGGTCTGCGCCCAGTCGGCGTGGCGCCGGGTAGCGCCGCGGATGGCACGAATGAGGTCCGCCGGACATCGGGCCCGGACCGGGCTGAGCGCCGTCATACTGCCACCTCCATACCTACTAAGTTGGTCGACAATAGCGTACGCGCGCATGGCGGCGAGCACTAATGCCGACTATCCATGGGTCCATAGAGCCAGCACATGAATCGGCGGTCACGGCCACGCGACGGGTCGGCCGGCTGGCAGGATGCCGGCATGGGTACCACCATGCTGCTGGACGCGGCCTCCATGTACTTCCGGGCGTTCTATGGCGTGAAGGAGCCGATGACGGCGCCGGACGGCACGCCTGTCAATGCGGTCCGGGGCCTGCTCGACATGATCAGCAGGCTGCTGCGGGCTCGGCATCCGACACAGCTGATCGCGTGCATGGACGCGAGCTGGCGGCCGGCGTTCCGGGTCGCCGTGCTGCCGTCCTACAAGGCGCACCGGGCCAACCCGGACGGCTCAGAGCAGGTGCCCGACGCGCTCAACGTTCAGCTGCCGATCATCGTCGACGTGCTGTCCGCCACGGGGATCGCCATGGCCTGGGCCGATGGCTACGAGGCGGACGACATCATCGGGTCGCTCGCGGCGCAGGCCAGCGAGCCCGTTGAGGTAGTCACCGGGGACCGGGACCTCTTCCAGCTCGTCGACAACGCCCGCGGCATCCGGGTCGCCTACATCGGCAAGGGCGTCGCCAACCTCGAGCTGATGGACGAGTCGTCGGTGGAGGCGAAATACCACATTCCCGGCCGCGCCTACGCGGCGTTCGCCGCGCTGCGCGGCGACCCGAGCGACGGCCTGCCTGGCGTGCCGGGCGTCGGGGAGAAGACCGCGGCCGCCCTCGTCCGCGTCTTCGGCTCGGTCGAGGCGATGCTGGCGGCGATCGACGCCGGGCATGGCGGCTTCCCGGCGGGCAGTCGCGCCAAGCTCGTCGCGGCTCGCCCCTACCTGGACGCGTGCATGCCCGTAGTCCGCGTCGCCACCGACGCGCCGGTCAAGCTCGAGGGTGGCGGGCTGCCGTCCACGCCGGCCGACCCGGCCAGGGTCGCCGATCTGGAGCAGCGCTGGGACCTGGGTTCCTCGCTCGGCCGAGTGCTGTCGGCGCTGGCGGCTTCGCCCTGACCAGGTGGCCGGCCAGCGGGTGAGATGATGCTGGTGCGCCGGCAGGGCGAGCAGCAAGGGCTGGAGGATGCAGTGGGGCATGATCAGGACGGAACGGGGCTTTTCCCCGCAACCCGCCTTAGCGAGGTCGCGGCCGCGACGGCGACAGCCGGGCTGGACGCGCTCCTGCTCACGCCCGGACCGGACCTTCGGTACGTCACGGGCTATGACGCGCATCAGCTCGAGCGGCTCACCTGCCTCGTGGTGCCCGCCGGTACTAGCCAGCCCGGTACTAGGCAGCCCGGTACTGGCCAGCCCGGGCGGGAGCCGTTCCTGGTCGTGCCACGCCTCGAGGTGCCGGCCGCGCAGGCGAGCCCGGCTGGCCGGCTCGACCTGGAGATCGTGGGCTGGGACGAGACAGACGATCCGTACGCCCTCGTGGCCCGCCGGCTCGGTGACGTGGGCGCGGTCGGCCTGTCGGACCGGATGTGGGCCCTGATGGTGCTGCGGCTGCGCGCGGCGCTGCCGGCCGCGCGGCAAGTCCTGGCTAGCGCCGCGCTCCGCGACCTACGCGCCCGCAAGAGCCCGGCCGAGGTGGCCGCGCTGCTCGCCGCCGGCGAGGCCATCGACCGGGTACACGGGCAGGTGCCGGGCTGGCTACGGCCGGGCCGCACCGAGCGCGAGGTGGCTGCCGACATCAGTGAGGCGATCCTGGCCGAGGGGCACGCGAGCGTGGACTTCGCGATCGTCGCGTCCGGGCCGAATGGCGCCAGCCCGCACCACACGGCGGCTGACCGCGTGCTCCAGGCCGGTGACACGGTCGTTGTCGACATCGGCGGCACGATGCCGAGCGGGTACTGCTCGGACTGCACGAGGACCTACGCGATCGGCACCCCGCCAGCCGAGTTCACCGCCTACTACCAGGTGCTCAAGGACGCGCAGGAGGCGGCCTGCGCCGCCGTCCGGCCAGGCGTGACGGCGGAGGCCGTGGACGCCGCCGCCCGCGAGCCGATCACGGCGGCCGGCTTCGGCCAGTACTTCGTGCACCGGACCGGACATGGCATCGGCCTGGAGACGCACGAAGATCCCTACATCGTGTCCGGTAACGCCGAGGTACTCCAGCCGGGATACGCCTTCTCGATCGAGCCCGGCATTTATCCCGGCGCGCACGGAGCCAGGATCGAGGACATCGTGGTCTGCACCGCCGATGGCTTCCAGCGACTGAACAACGTGAGCCGGGACCTGATCGTGGTGGCCGGCTAGTGGCGGGCGTCGACCGGGAGGCGCGCGACGACACCACAGCCGCGCTGTTCGGCCTGGCGCGTGAGATCGCCGACGCCGAACTGCGGCCACGGGCGGCCGAAGCCGAGCGCGACGGCAGATTCCCGCGGGCGGAGTTCGCGACCCTGGGCCGGGCGGGCCTGCTCGGCCTGCCGTATCCCGAGGACCACGGTGGCGGCGGCCAGCCTTACGAGACCTATTTGCAGGTCGTCGAGGAGCTGGCCAGCGCCTGGCTGGCGATCGGCCTCGGCGTCAGTGTGCACACGCTGACCTGCTATCCGATCGCGACGGCCGGCACCGCGCAGCAGCGCGAGCGCTGGCTGCCCGGCATGCTGGGCGGCGACCAGCTGGGGGCCTACTGCCTGTCCGAGCCGGGCAGCGGATCCGACGCGGCGGCCCTGTCGACGCGTGCCGTCGCCGACGGCGGAGAATTCGTGATCGACGGGGTGAAGGCGTGGATCACCCACGGCGGGCACGCCGACTTTTACACCCTGTTCGCGCGGACGTCGGGTGACAGCGCCGGGCCAGCGCGCGCCCATGGCATCACCTGCTTCCACGTCCCCGCCGCGACGGCAGGCGTGACGGCGGCACCGCCCGAGCACAAGATGGGCATGCGCAGCTCGGTCACGGCGCAGATGCGGTTTGAGTCGGCCCGGGTGCCCGCCAGTCACCTGATCGGCGAGGACGGATCCGGCTTCCGGATGGCGCTCGGCGCGCTGGATGCTGGCCGGCTCGGCATCGCGGCGTGCGCGACGGGCGTCGCGCAGGCCGCGCTGGACTGCGCCGTTGGCTACGCCAGGAACCGTGTGCAGTTCGGGCGGCCGGTCATCGACTTCCAGGGCCTGCAGTTCATGCTCGCCGACATGGCGACGGCCGTCGCGGCGGCGCGCGCGCTGTACCTGGCCGCCGCGCGGCGCAAGGACGCCGGGCGGCCGTACGGGCAGCAGGCGGCGATGGCCAAGCTGCTAGCCACCGACACCGCGATGCGGGTCACCACGGACGCTGTCCAGGTGCTCGGGGGGTACGGGTACGTCGAGGACTTCCCGGCCGAGCGGCTGATGCGCGAGGCCAAGGTGCTCCAGATTGTCGAGGGCACGAACCAGATCCAGCGCCTGGTGATCGGCCGGGAGCTGGCCCGCACGGGATAGCGCGGGCCGGGCCAGGACTAGCTCAAGCCGCGGCGCGCGACGATGCCCTCCCGCGGCCCGATGCCCGTCCCGGCCGGCCCGGTCCGCAGCAGGATCTGGCTCGTGCCGGCGGGCAGGGCGGTCGCCGTCGCGGTGAGGTTGGCGACGACCACCAGCGGCCCGCTCTCATACGCCCAGATACCCGGTGGCGCCGCCAGCCGCCGGTAGCCGCCTGTGCCGTCGCCCAACTCGGCGTGACGCAGCTCGGCGTGACGCAGGTCGACGAGGCGTCGGCACAGCGACAGCACCGAGTCCGGATCGGCTCGCTGGTCGGCGACACTGACCGCGGCCGGGCCGACTGGGAGCCACGGCCGGACCGCAGGGCTGGTGAAGCCGCCGCCCGGTGAAGCGTCCCAGCGCATCGGCGTGCGTGCACGGTCGCGCTGGCCTTGCGGGCTGCCGCCTTTCGTCATCGGGTCGCGCTCGAGCTCGGCCGGAATTGCCACGTCGGTCATGCCGATCTCGTCGCCGTAGTAGAGGACCGTCGTGCCGGGCAGCGTCAGCAGGATCAGCAGCGCCAGCCGGATGCTGGCGGCATCGCCATGACACCAGCGGCTGGGGAAGCGGCCGACGTCGTGGTTCGAGCCCGTCCACACCGGGCACGCGGCGGACGGCAGCGCCGCCAGTGTCCGGTCCACCAGGTCCGGCAGCTCGTCCGGGAACCGGGCGAAGACAACCGGGAAGTTGAAGCTCAGCTGCAGCTCGTCGTCGTCCCCGTAGTACGACGCGAGCTTCGCCAGGTCGCCCGTCCAGGTCTCGCCGAGCAGCAGTCGCGGCGGCTTGTAGCTCTCAGCGATCTTCCGCCAGTCGCGGTAGACGCCGTGAGTCTCCGGCCTGTTGGCGCTGTACACCGGCCGCTGGCCGAAGCGGCCGGCCAGCCGATCGCCGTCGGCCGGCAGCGGCGGGTTGTCGCGTAGCTCGGCGTCCTTGTAGAGGCCGTGCGCGACGTCGACGCGGAAGCCGGCCACGCCCCGATCGAACCAGAACTCCAGGATCCGGCGGAACTCGGCGTGCACCGCGGGCTCCCACCAGTTGAGGTCGGGCTGATCAGGAAGGAAGTTGTGCAGGTAGAACTGGCCCGTCGCGGCGTGCCACTGCCAGGCCGGGCTGCCGGTCGCGTCGAGCCAGTTGTTCGGCGGCCCGCCGCCTGGCGCGGGACCGGCCCACACGTAGTACTCGCGGTGGGCTGCGTCTCGGGCGGAGGCGGCGTCGATGAACCACGGGTGCGCCGAGCTGGTGTGATTCGGCACGAGGTCGAGCAGGACTCGGATGCCTCGGCGGCCTGCCTCGGCGACGAGCGTGTCCAGATCGCCGAGGGTACCGAGCTCGGTGTGCACGCCGGTGTAGTCGCTGACGTCATAGCCCCAGTCCGCGTCTGGCGACGGCATCGTCGGCGACAGCCACAGGCCATCCACCCCCAGCCAGGACAAGTGATCGAGCCGCTCGATGATGCCAGGTATGTCGCCGTAGCCGTCGCCGTTGCTGTCACGCCAGGACCGCACGTACAGCTGATACAGGACAGCGCCGTGCCACCACGGTCTCGCGCCCATGCAGGCTCCCTTCGTCATGGCTGGCTAGCTCCAGATGGCGGCCCCCGAGTCGGGGTCGAAGAACTGGATGCCGGCGGCGCGACGTCAGCGTGCTGCGCGCGATGGGCCTGACGCCACTCCAGGTCCGCGGCGCGCTGCTGATGCGCACCACGGTCCTCGCGCTCATCGCCGTCAGCTCGGTGTCGCGGCTGTACGGCCTCGGCGCCGGGATCGGCAGGCCGCCATCGGCCGGCACCCTGGCTGCGGCGGTCGGGCTGGCCCTCGGCGCGGCGGCACTGGCTGGAGCCTTGCCCGCCAGGCCGCTCGGCCGGCTGCCAGGGGTGGCGGTACTCGGTCCCTAATTGGCTGGGTGACCGATGGACAGGCCGGTCGCTGGGTCGAAGAACTGGAGGTTCGACGTATCGACCGCCAGCGTGGCTGCCGAGCCCGGCTTGATCGGGCTGCGCGCGGCTACCCGCGCCGTCCACAGCGTCTTGTTGTCAACCAGTGGTATCGCCTCGTCGTCGCCCTTGTCAGCGCGCGCCTCGGTGATGCTGGCGTGCTGCACCGGCGGGGCGTCAATGGTGAAGATGACGTGAATCTCGCTGCCGAGCTCCTCGGTGACGCTGGTCTGCACGGGCATCCGTGCCCAACCTGGCTCGGCGAGCTGCGCGTCCTCGAAGTCAGAGGGCCGGACACCCAGGATGACGTCCTTGCCGAAGTAGTCATCCAGGCCCCGCCGGGACTGCAGCAGCTGGTCGGTGATCGCGAGCTTGTGCCCGGCGAAGGTGACCGCCGGCCCGCCGTCGCGGACGAGCTCGGCCGCGACGAAGTTCATCGCGGGCGAGCCGATGAAGCCGGCGACGAACAGATTGACGGGCGAGTTGTAGAGCGCCTGTGGCGTGTCCACCTGCTGCAGCTTCCCGTCGCGCAGCACGCAGACACGCTGCCCGAGCGTCATGGCCTCGATCTGGTCGTGCGTCACGTACACCGTGGTGACGCCGAGCCGGTCATGCAGCTGGGACAGCGAGGCTCGCATGGAGACGCGAAGCTTGGCATCCAGATTGGACAACGGCTCGTCCATGAGGAAGGCCTGCGGCTCCCGCACGATCGCGCGGCCCATCGCCACCCGCTGCCGCTGGCCGCCCGACAGCGCGGCCGGCTTGCGCTTGAGGTAGTCCTCCAGGCCTAGCAACCTGGCGACGTCTGTCACGCGCCGCTTGATCTCGTCCTTAGGCGTCTTGCGCTGCTGGAGGCCGAAGGCGAGGTTCTGCTCGACGGTCATGTGCGGGTACAGCGCGTAGTTCTGGAACACCATCGCGATGTCGCGATCCTTGGGCGGCAGGTCGTTAACGACCCGCTCGCCGATGCTGATCGTGCCGGACGTGATCTCTTCCAGACCGGCGATGGAACGCAGTGCGGTCGACTTGCCGCAGCCCGATGGCCCGACGAGCACCATGAACTCGCCGTCGGCGATGGTCAGGTTCAGGCCGTCGATGCCCTTGACCCCGCCAGGGTAGACCTTGTCGACCTCATCCAGCACGATCTGCGCCATCACGACCTCGCTCATCGGTTCCAGCATGCTCAGGTCGGCTGTCAGGCCGTCCTTCGCGGAGCGTACCCGTGGGCTCGATATCGCGGCTATGCGCTGGATCAGTATGTTACGGGAGCGTAAAGCCCGTTATGTTTTCGTTATTAACTGAGTGGGCGCGGCCGACCTGACGGGCACGTTAACGTTGCCGGGTGGAGGAGATCAACGCGGCGATCATCTCGCTGCTCGCCAGTGATGGCCGGATGAGCTTTACCGAGCTCGCGCGGCGGACCGGCCTGTCGGTGTCGGCGGCCCAGCAGCGCGTGCGCAGGCTCGAGGAGCGCGGCGTGATCAAGGGCTACGCGGCGGTCATCAACGCCGAGGAGATCGGCCTGCCGCTGACGGCGTTCGTATCGATCAAACCGTTCGATCCTGCTGCGCCGGACGACGCGCCGGACCGGCTGGCGCACCTGACGGCGATTGAGGCCTGTCACAGCGTGGCCGGCGATGAGAGCTACATACTCAAGGTGCGGGTCGGCTCGCCCCGTGAGCTTGAGGACCTGCTACAGGAGATCAGGGCCGCCGCGAACGTCTCGACCCATACGACCATCGTGCTGAGCACGCCGTTCGAGAACCGGCCGCCGCAAGCACGGGGCTAGCAAACACGGCGCTAGCAAGCACGGGCTAGCAAGCACGGGCTAGGAAGCGACTGCGAACAGGCGCAGCGGCTCTTGCGCGTGCACCTCCACGCCGAGCGGCACGATCGCCGCCGTGCCGCGGTGCTCGTCGGCGGCCGTCGACAGATCATCGGTGCTGGCCGCGACGATGGTCGCGCCGTGCAGCAGCGCGTGGTCGATGAACGCGCTGTACGACCGGCCATCGCCGGCGGGCGGCGCGGCGAGTACGACGTCACGGTCGCTGATCACCGCGGAGGCGCTGAGCGCAGCCAGCTCGGCGGCCATGTCGAGGTGCGTCAGACCCGCAGGGTGCAGCGCCCCGTCGGCCCGCCGGATGTAGGGGAGGAGCGCCAGGTCGTGCGGACGGGCCGCCGGCGGTTGCAGGGAGCCCATGCCGAGCAGCGAGCTGAAGGGCGTCGCGGCTGGTGCGTCTCCGAACGAGATGACCTGCCGGACCCACGACCGGTCAGCTGCGGCCAGGCCCGCGGAGGCCAGCGGCTGCGCAGTGAGCAGCATCCGGGCGCCGCAGTCGGCAAGCTGCCCGGCCGTCTCCGCGATCGACAACTGCGCACTTACCGGGCACGGGATGCCACCAGCGGCGCTGATCGCGTGACAGGCCAGCACGTAAGAAGCGGCATCCGGCACGTAGACGCCGACGACATCGCGCGGCCGCAGACCGCGCCAGGCGAGGCCTGCCGCGGCCCGCTGGATCGTGGTGGCGAGATCGGCAAAGGAGTACGACTGCTCGTGACGACCCCCCACTAGCGCCGGCCGGCAGCCAAAGGCAGCGGCCGCGTTGACGAGCTGCTGCGTTACCGTCGTGTCCCCGTTCAGACTCGAGCTGGCCACGTGACCGCGTCCGCCTCCCTGCCGCCAGTCGGCTGAGCTTACTCACTGACCGTATGCAGCCTGGCCGTCGCGCGCATCGTCAGGAATGTGTAGCCGGTTATGTATTTGGCGGCCCTATGTGTAGTCGGCCCGTACTGTGAGTATTTGGGCTGTGAGCATTGGGCTGTGAGCATTGGGCTGTGAGCATTGGGCGTGCGCGCCTGGCTCAGCGCGCAGCGCACCGGGTCAGCACGCCTGATTCAAAGCGCCGGGCAGCGAGCGCTGATGAGCGCCCGCGGCCCGGCTCCCTGAGCAGGCGAGGTCAGTGGTCAGCCGGCCATCCCCCTCCGATGGCCGGCCACGCCAGTGACCCGGGGTCCTGGCGACAAAGGTATGTAAACAGCGACCGGGCGGCATCGGCTGAATTGCCCATTCCACTATGCATATCGGGCGCTGATTGACTGTGTAGACAGCTGGTCGTGGACGGTCGCAACCCTATGCACGGACGTGCAGGCGTACTGGGTTCAGTCGCTCAGCGGGTAGCTCGCTGCTCGGCCGTCCAGGCGGCGACCTGAGCCCGTGAGTTGAGACCCAGCTTGGCCATGATGTTGGCGACATGCCGGGCGGCGGTGGCCGGGCTGATGACCAGTTCCGCCGCGATGGCGCGGTTGGACAGCCCGCGGGCGATCAGCTGAGCGATCTGCTGCTCCCTGCTGGTCAGCACGGACGGCGCCGCCGAGCCGAAGGCGGCGCGGCTAGCCCCGTTGGCGGCCGGCCTCGCGTTATCGGCCGGCCTCACGTTATCGACCGCAGGCGACGCCGAGGCGAGGGCGTACCGGACGGCCTCGTGCGTGCTGAGCCGCCGCCCTTCCGCAGCCGCGCTGGCTGCGCTCGGCCCGAGCCGGTGGTGCGCGGCGGCGAGCAGCGAGTCCAGACGTGCCTGCGCCCCTGCCGAGCGGACCTGCCCCACGACCTCGCGAAGTGCGCTAGCGGCACCCTCGAGGCGGACCGCGGTTACGTCGTCGCCGCGTACCACGGCGAGCGCCGCGAACGCCTCGAGCCCCCGCGCGATGCCCAGCCGCTGACCGGTGGCCATACTGAGATCCAGGCTCTCAGCGAGGCTGACCGCGGCGGTGGGCAGGTCAAGGCTGGCCAGCGCGACCCAGCCGATGCCGGCCAGGCACCTGGCCATCTCGGTCCGGGCGCCGATCTGCCGGAAGATCTCCAGGGCGCTGCGGAAATGCCGCAGTGCCCCGGCGTTGTCGCGGCGAGCCCTGGCCAGGCTGCCGAAGCCGTACAGGGCGTGCGCGACGCCCCAGCCGTTGTTGCCGGTGAGCAGCTCGAGCGCGACCTCGTACGCCGACTGGGCGCTCGCCAGCTGACCGCTGCGAGCCAGGATCGCCGCCCTGGCCGACTGCGCGAGCCCTTCCTCCCATTCGTCGCCGTGCTCCCGCGCGGCGCCTATCGCCGCGTCCGCCCGCGCGAGCGCCTCCTCGGCTAGCCCAGCGCGCAGGCTGATGAGCGCCAGGATCCGCAGGCCGCCCGCCGGGCAGGCGGCCGGGTACGCGGTGCACATGGCCACGGCGGCCTGCGCCCTCCGCGCCGCGGCCAGATAGTCCTGATGCTCGAACGCGAGCTCGGCGCCGAGCATGAGCGCCCGCGCCCGCACGCCAGCCGGGACCCACTCATCCAGCGCCAGGAACCGGCCGAACCAGCGGACGCCCTCGGCAACGTCGCCCTGCACGACCCAGGGGGAACGCAGGGCTGAGCAGAGCCGCAGGCCCGACTCGGCGTCGCGCTCATCGAGGCAGCAGGCCAGCGCGGACCGGAAGTTCGCCTGCTCGGCCGCGATCCGGTAGTACATCTGGACCTGCTCCGCCCACGGCTTCGCATTGCGCACGAAGGCCTGCTCGACGACGCCCTCGGCCAGGCCCAGCATGTAGCTGACGTGCCGCCGCCGGAACTCGCCCTGCTCGCCGGACTGCTCCAGTCGCGCCGACGCATACTCCCGGATCGTGTCGAGCAGCCGGTAGCGCGCGTCGCCTGCCAGCTCATCCTCGAGCGCTACCAGCGACTTGTCGATCAGCGCGGCCAGCAAGTCCAGCACCCGCGACTCCGGAATCCGCTCATCGGCGCAGACGTGCTCGGCCATCCCAAGGCTCCAGCCGGCGAACACCGACAGGCGCCGCAGCAGGATCTGCTCGTCGGCGGTCAGCAGATCGAAGCTCCAGTCCACGGCGGCCTGGAGGGTCTGCTGGCGGAGCGGAGCCGTGCGATCGCCCGACGCCAGCAGCCGGAACCGGTCGTCGATCCGGTCGGCGATCTGCTCGACCGACAGCGCGCGGATGCGGGCCGCGGCCAGCTCGATCGCCAGCGGCACCCCATCCAGCATCCGGCAGAGCTGCACGACGTGCTCGCGGTTCTCGCTGGTCAGGGTGAACCCTGGCCGGACGGCGGCAGCCCGGTCGACAAACAGCCTGATGGCCTCGTGCTCGGCGGTATCATCGGGCAGGCCGACGGCTGCTGGCTGGTGCGGGGCTGGCTGGTGTGGGGCTGGCTGGTGTGGGGCTGACAGGTGCGGGGCCAGTGCCGGCAGAGACAGCGGCTGCACGCGCCAGACAGTCTCGCCGCGAACGCGCAGCGGCTCCCGGCTCGTGGCGACCAGCCGCAGCTGCGGGCAGGCGGCGATGAGGTCGCGGACGAGGTCGGCGATGGCCTCCACCACGTGCTCACAGGTGTCGAGGATGAGCAGGAGCTGGCGGCTGCGCAGCGCATCTGAGAGCGTGGCCGCGGCCGGCCGGTCCGGCTCGTCGCCGACGCCGAGGACGGTGGCGACCTGCCGGCCGGCCAGCGCCGGGTCGGCGCTGTCCGCGAACTCCACCAGCCACACCCCATCGGGGAAGCGGTCGGCGAGCTGCCAGCCCAGCCGCGTGGCGAGCCTGGTCTTGCCGATGCCGCCCGGACCGCACAGGGTGAGCGCGCGAACACTGCTCAGCAGGAGCCTCAGGTCGCCGAGGTCACGCTCACGGCCCACGAAGCTATTAGGCTCCGCGGGTAGATTGCCCAGGCGCGGTACTGTCTCTGCCGTCATTGCCGCTTCGGTAACTGTTGCCGATGAGACGTCTAGTGTCTCACCGGACCTGCCCTTTCCGCTGATCTACACGATCGTCACCTCGACGGGCTCGGAGTACTGGAGCCGGCCGAAGTACATCACCTTCACGATCGCCCACCACTGCTGTCCTGGCCGGGCGCTACCCGGGATCCGCACCTCGAACCGCAGCGTGCTCCCGGCGCCCGCCGCGAGCTCGAAGCCCGCGGTCCACGGCGCGGTCTCCCGCCAGCTGCCGAACGGCGAGATCAGCTGGGCCTCGCCGCGGATGGTGGCGGCTGTCTTGTTGCGGACGGCCACCTCGATGGCCCCGGTGCCGCCCGGCCTGATCGCCAGGCTGGGGCTGATCAGGCTCACGTCGGCCTCGCCCGCTTGCGCAGTCTCGACGGCCTGCTGCATCGCAACCACTTCCGGCAGGGGCAGGTCGAGGCGCGGCGGCGGTGGCTGTCCGATGCACAGCAGCACGCTGTCCTCGATCACCTGACCTGACGGCTCCTCGATCGAGGCGGTGACGAACCAGCGGCCGGGCCCGGTGCCTGGCCGCGCCGTGACCGTCAGGTCGAACGCCTGGTATCCCAGCGGCGCAAGCTCATAGCGCAGTGGCCCGCCCGGTGTCACCGTGAAGTCGGCGGGCACGTCGAGGTGGATCTGGCCGGCCGCCGGCGCTGGCCCGCAGGCTACGGTGAGGCGCAGCGCGGCCGGCTCGCCGCCATCCAGGCTGACGGTCGCCGGCGACAGGTGCACGGCCGCGGGCAGGTTGCCCGCCGGCGCCGGGCCCTTGCCGTGCAGCCAGTACCGGGCATACACCGGCTGGGCGGGCTCGGTGCTGTCGGCGAGTGCTGTGCTGGCGAGTGCAGGGCTGGCGGCTGGTGCGGGGCTGGCCGCGGGTGCGGGGCTGGCGGCGGGCGTCACCAGCAGCGTTGTCAAGCCGGACCGCGGCACGGTCACCTGGGCGACGGACTCGACGACGGGGATCGCCGGCCCGGCGCCGTCCTCGCACAGGCCGGTGGCGCTGGCCGACGACAGGCCGGTGAACAGGCCGACCCGCGCCTGGACCGGCCCGGCACCGCCGGCGTCCCGCAGCCGCACCGTGACGCCGTCGCCGGGATCCGGCTGGGCGCCGGGTGCCAGCGGGTTGCCGTGCGGCTTCAGCGCCGAGAGCAGGGCGCCGGGCGGCGAGACGCTGGCCAGCTGGGTGCTGGCGGGCAGCGGCCCGGCGTGCAGGCCCGTCGCGACCGTGAGCAGGTCGTGGTTGTAGTCCTGCCCGGCGGTCGCGAAGCCCGCGGTGCGCCAGGTCCCCTGGCCAGACGCCAGCGCGTACTCGAATGTGTGGCTCCAGTGCTGCCAGGCAAAGCTCGTGCCGTCCGGCGTTGTCCGCTTCTTGCCGTCGATCCAGACTCCGCACGGCCACGTACTGCACGCGCGCATCAGTGCCATGGTGAGCAGGCCTTCGGGCGTCACCAGGCCGCTCGGAGTGCCCCGGTTGAGCAGGGCGACGGTGTGCGGCGCGAGCGCGGTGCCGGGACCGCCCGCGACGGCGCCCGCGACGGAGGCAGTACCGCTGGCAGTGCTGGTGCCGGCCTGCGGTACCTCGATGACGGCATCGGCGAGGTCGGCGGCGAGCAGCTGTGTCTGCGCGCCGAGGTCGGCCGCGGCGACGATGAGGACCGGCAGGTCAAGCACACCGCGCAAGTCGGTGCCGGGCCCGAACGCATCGGCGCGGCTGCGCCAGGCTGGCAGCCAGAGCCTCGCTGCGCCGCTGGCCGCGAGCTGGGCGTCGATGGCCGCGGCCACAGCCGGGCCTGCCGCCGCCAGCACGCGCGCCGTGAGCTCGTTGTCGTCTGGCCCGCCGAGGCAGATCCGGAAGTCGGGCAGGTTCGAGTCCAGCTCCTGGTAGCCGTAGCGCGGACCGCCCGGCAGCGAGCACGTCGCCGTGACGCCCTGGCCGGCCAGCGCCGCGATCAGCTCGCGGGCCGGGCCGCGCACCGCCGGCGGCGCGATGACCTCCGCCACGCCGATCGCCTGGAGCTGGCGGCCGCCGTCGGGCCCGGTGAGGGCCACGGCTGCGGTCGAGCCGATGGCGAGCCACTCGCAGGCCGGGCTGTCGAGGGTGTAGGAG
Source organism: uncultured Actinomycetota bacterium (assembly GCA_963792725.1). Classification (GTDB taxonomy): domain Bacteria; phylum Actinomycetota; class Actinomycetes; order Streptosporangiales; family Streptosporangiaceae; genus JAJYUU01. The sequence goes on from CAWBXJ010000001.1 coordinate 77,702, forward strand.
TGCTCGGCCACATCGGAGTCGATCGGGCCAGGTGGCCTGCCGACGACCGCCACCGCCGTCTGGTACACCGGCAGCCCGCCCGGCACGTCCGTGGGAAAGACGACCCGCAGGAGCCGGTCCTGGCCGATCGAGCCGTCCACGTGGGTACGGAACTCGACTCGGTCTGCGCCGTCCCACAGGAGCGTCTCCTGCGTCACCACCAGGCCGCCCAGCTCGAGCTCCGTGACGATGCGGCCGCCTACCGGGCAGCGCTCGACCCGGACGTCCGCCGGCCGGGTGCCGCTGCCGGAGCCCGGCCCGGCCGGGCAGAGCAGCCACGGACCCTCTGCCCAGCGCGGGTGCGCCGGGTGCTCCGGCTGGAGCACCAGCTCGTTGCCGCCACCACCAGGCTGGAGCAGGTCGGTCCCCGATCGCTTGTCCAGCACGCGGGACAAGGTCCCGCCGCGGCTGGGGTCGGCCTCGACCACGAAGACGTCGTTCTCGATCCGCGGCTGGCTCGTGTCGTCCGCGCGCTGCCAGGCCGCACCCTCCGCTGGCGTCCCGGCGGCGGGCCTGACCAGGTAGCTGCGGTACCCGACGCCGGGTATGTCGGCGGCGCGGAAGGTGACCGTCACCGCCGTGAGCGCCCCGCCGGCGTCGCGGGTGGTGCCGGTGGCCAGGAACGGCACCGACCCGCCGGTGTCGTCCTGCAGGCTCAGCCACGTGGGCCAGCCAGACGGCAGCCTGAGCTCGATCGTCGCCATGCTGGTCCGCGGCAGCGACAGCGAGTTGACCACCATCACCGCGAACGCGCTGGTCTCCTCGTCCGGCGTGCGCAGGCTGGCGGTGTCGGCGAGCTCAGCCAGGAAGCGGGAAGCGCCGGCCCGCGCCTGGTCCCCGCGTTCCCATGCCTCGCGCCAGCTCCCGAGCAAGTCCAGGTAGACCTGATCGCCCTCGCTGCCGGTGATGGCGTCGTGGTGTGCGCCGAACACCAGCTGCCGCCAGGCCTTGTCCAGGCTCGCGACCGGGTAGTCCGCGCCGGCCAGCCAGGCCAGCGTGGCGAGGCGCTCGCCGTCCAGGACCGCGGTCTCGGCCGCCCGCTGCGCCTGCTTGGTGTCGATGTAGGTGACGTCCTTGCCCGTGTAGACCGGGTTCATGTCCCTGGTTTGCGGCGTGATCCAGGTACCGCGCTCAGCCGCCTCCATCCTGACGGCCGCGAAGAACTCGCTCGGCACCGCGGTCACGAACCGCGGCCAGGTGTAGCGCGCGTTCCAGTCCCGGTGGATAGCGGTCGCCCAGCGGGCCGGCACCACGTGGTCGCCGCCGACGGGAAGCAGCACGTTGCGCGTCGCGGCCACCGGCGCGAGCTGGCTGAACTGCTCGTAGGCGTCGGCCTCGGCCTTGGCCAGGTCCTTGGCGTGATAGGCGGCCAGCCAGCCAGCCGAGTAGTGGTTCGCCATGTAGCTGGTGAGCAGGCCCGTGCCGTCGGGGGAGAGCCACTCGAACTCGGACGCGAACTGCATCAGCCTGTTGTCGCCGGCCGACCGGTTCGGTCCCCACTGATGGAACGGACCGCGCGCCCAGGAGGACTCGGTCAGGCCGGCGGCGGCCATGATGCCCGGATAGCCGGGGTCGAAGCCGAAGGCGTCCAGCATCCACGAAGTGCGCGGATTGCCGCCGAGCACGTCGCGCTGATAGGCAATCCCATAGACGGCGTTACGGATGGTCGACTCGGCGCAGGTCAGGTTCGTGTTCGGCTCGTTGTAGCTGCCGCCGACCAGCTCGATGCGGCCTGCCGCGATCAGGTCGAGCAGATCCGCGCGATCTTCAGGATGGGCGTCGAAGTGCGGCTTCAGGTAGTCGAGCTCGGCCAGCACGAACTTGTAGTCCGGGTCCCGGCGGGCCGCGTCCAGGTGCAGCCGGACGAGCTCGAACGCGGTTCTGACCTCCGGCAGCTCGCCATTTTCGTCGGGCAGCAGCAGCCGTGACTCCGTGAACTGACCTTGCGTGCTCCACCACACCGGGTCGTAGTGGAAGTGGCTGACCATCCACATGACCCAGCCCGGCTCGGCCACGGTGATGTCCGCAGCCCGGCTGGTGCTGCCTGCGGGTCCGAGCGCCGTCGCCAGCACTGGCAGCACGGTACCCGCCGCGACGCGTGGCGTGAGCTCGATGGGCACCTCGGCGATCACCTCGCCGCCGGGCACCAGGCCGGTCAGGGATACGGGCTCGGGCGTCGCGACGCCGGGCCCGCCGATGCCGACGGTGACCGTGGCACTGACATCGGTCACCATCGCCGGCCCGGCGTTGACGAGCCGGACCCGGATAATCTGGCGCGGCCGGGCTGACGTCCCGCCGAACAGGTCAGTGGAGTCGACGCCGCCGATCTGCATGGGATCATGTTCGCATGGCTCGGCCAGCCCGGTTGTCAGGTGCCCGCCGAGTCCCTGCCTGCCGAGTCCCTGCCTGCCGAGTTCCTGCCTGCTGAGTCGCTGTCGGCTCGATCAGGGCCGGCGAAGTGACGCTCGGCCGCCAGCGAGCGCAGCGGGGCACCGGTGAGCCGGTGCACGGTCCAGTCCGCCATGCCGGTCGCGGCGAGCGAGGTGTAGAAGCCGAGCGCGGGCTCGTTCCAGTCGAGCACCCACCACTCCAGCCGGCCGTAGCCGCGCTCGACGCACAAGGCGGCGAGCTCGGCGAGCAGTGCCCGCCCGAGCCCGAGGCCGCGCAGCTCCGGCCGGACGTACAGGTCCTCCAGGTAGATGCCGTGCTGGCACAGCCAGGTGGAGTAGTTGAGGAACCACAGCGCGAACCCGGCGACCTCGCCGTCATGCTCGGCCACGTGCGCGAAGACAGCCGGCTCCGGGCCGAACAGCGAGCGGTGCAGGTCCGCCTGCGAGCCCGTGACCTCGGGCAGCGAGCGCTCGTAGTCGGCCAGGTCCCGGATGAGCTGGTAGATCGCCGGCACGTCGGCCGGGCGGGCGCGGCGGATCACGCTGGCACACCCGGCACGCCGAACCGGTAGCGCAGCCGGTACTTGTCCGCGGGAATGACGATGTCGGCGGTCTCGACCGGCTCTCCGCCCGATAGGTGCGTGCGCTCGATCGCGATAACAGCGGAGCCGGCTGGGATCGCCAGGGCGGCGGCCTCGGCCAGCAGGCAGGTGCGCACCGACAGTTCCTCGAGCACCTGGTCTACCTCGATCCCGATCGAATGCATGCGCTCGATCACGCCGCGGCCGGCGTACGGGCCCTGCTCGGGCAGTGCCACGACCGTGCCCTCGGTCAGGCCGGTCGGCTCGTAGCTGGTCGCGACCTGGACGGGCTGGCCATCGGCGGTCATGAGGTACCTCGTGGCGGTGACGAGTGCCGTCGCAGGGCTGGCGCGTAGCCGCCTGGCCACAGGTGCGGGCGGGGCCATGTGCTCGGTGTGGTACTCCCACGTCACGTACCGGGTGGCTGGCCGGTCGCTGACCAGCATGCCGTCCGCCGGGCTGTCCGTCTCCTCGATCCCGAACGGCGAGCCGGGGAAGTGCAGCCGGTCGTGCTCGAGATGACGGGCGGGCGGCGTCTTGCGCACATACGACCCCGAACCCGGCCTGGCCTCGATCAGTCCCTCGGTGGCGAGCACCTGGAGCGCGTGCTTGGCAGCTGTCTCGCCGACCCCGTACCTCGCGATGATTGCGTTGCGTGACGGCACCCTGGCCCCTGGTTCCAGCACGCCCTCGCGAATCCGCATTCGCAGATCCTCCAGCACCCTCAGGTAGACCGGGTCGCTGCCCATGGTCGCCATTGTCACCGAATAACGGTCGGCGGGCCGTTTGTTTCACCCCAGCGAGTTGCGGCGATCGGCGGCGTGCTCTTACTCGCTGCCTTCCTCGAGAAGCAAGTGGTAGCCGTTCGGTGTCCTCGCGTGCAGGACGCGGTACTGCCAGTCTGGACTTGGCGCCATGAGCTCTTCCCGGTAGCGGACGCCGGCCTCCGCCAGCCGCTTCTTGGCCAGCTCCAGATCGCTCACGCCGAATTGCCACGTGAGGACCTTGTCAGGCCCTGCGGGCGAGAAGTCCCGCCGCCACTCGATGCCGAATTCGACCTTGCCGTGGCCGAGTGCCAGGAAGTACGGATACTCCGGGCCCTCGTAGGTGACGTGAAATCCGAGGCTAACGTAGAAGTCGCGCTCGGCCTGCAGGTCGCCGACGAACAAGATCGGAATGATCCGGCTGAACAATGCCGCCATAGCGGGACATCGTACCGACCTAGCGGCACCTTAGGGTGACACTCTGCATCTGCCGCTGCCGCCAGCGCGACGATTGTGCGCCTCAAGGACCCGGCAGCCCCCCGAATTGCCGCCGTTGAAACGGGCAGTAGTGGGTAGATTACACTTGGTAGGCGAGTCTAGGCTGCTGCGGCGGCCTATGCCCGTACCGGTGATAGCGACTCGGGGGGAGATGTCACCATGACCACTCAGGCCGAAGAACTCCTTGGCGCACGAGTAACCGGCGCCGACGGCAAGGTTGTCGGTACCGTCGAGCAGGTTTTCAGGGACGACGTGGACGGGACGCCTGCCTGGGCGCGCGTTCGCTCCGGCAAGACGGGCCGCTTCGTCCCGCTCGGTAGCAGCCAGGTCACCTCGGACGGTCTCAGCGTGCCGTTCGACACGCAGAAGATCATGGGCGGCCCGAACATCGACGCGGGCCAGCACATGTCCGCCGCGCAGGCCGAGGAGCTCAGCCGTTACTACGGCCTGACCGTCCCAGTGCAGCAGCCTCGAAGCCGGATGGACGACGACCGGATGTCCGACGAGGACTGGCTGGTCCGGCAGGAGGAGCGCATCCAGGTCGGCAAGGAAATGCTCGAGACCGGCCGGATCAAGCTGCACAAGTACGTAGACGTGGAGCCGGTCGAGCAGGCCGTTCACACCTACCACGAGGAATACGACGTCGAGCGCATCCCGATCACGGCCGACGAGCGCATGAGCGGCAGCATCTCCGAGGGCGAGCAGGAGATCATCCTGCACGAGGAGCGGGCCGTGCTGCGCAAGGAGATCGTGCCCGTCGAGCGGGTCCGGCTCCGGGCCAAGAGGATCGAGGAGGACACCACGGTCCGCGACGAGCTCCGCCGGGAGCGGATCGAGATCGAGCCTGACGCCGCGTTCGCCAAGTCTCACCACACCGATACGGGCACCGGCCAGAGCTAGCCGCGGCTGCGCAGCCAACCCGCGGCGCAGCAGACAGCGCAGAACCAGCGGCGCGGCAAAACAGCAGCCCAGCAGCAGGAAGGCCCCCGGGATCCCGGGGGCCTTCTTCGCGGGCACGGAGCTAGTTCTTGCGCGCCATGGTCAGGCCGTCGCCGATCGGCAGCAGCACCAGCACGACCCGGTCGTCCGCGGCGGCGTGGTCGTTGAAGGCACGGATCCCGGCGACGTTCTCATCGGTGACCGCGGGATCCACCACGCGACCGTGGGACAGGGTGTTGTCCACCAGGATCACCCCGCCCGGCCGGATCCGCGGCACGACCTCGTCCCAGTAGCTGACGTAGCCGGTTTTGTCCGCGTCGATGAAGGCGAGGTCGAAGGTCTGGCTGGCTGGCATCGCCCGCAGTGTCTCCGCGGCGGGCCGCAGCTGGAGGTCGATCCGGTCAGCCAGGCCGGCGAGCTCCCAGTACTTGCGGGCCACCGACGTCCATTCGTCGCTCACGTCGCAGCAGGTCAGCTTCCCGCCGTCGGCGAGCCCGCGGGCGATGCAGATGGATGAGTAGCCAGTGAACGTACCGATCTCCAGGGCCCTGCTAGCGCCGGTGAGCTGGGTCAGCAAGGTCATGAAGGCGCCCTGCTCAGGCCCGATCTGCATGCCGGAGTAGGCCGGGAAGCGGGCCGCTGTCTCGGCTGCCAGCTCGGTGAGCACGGCGTCCGGGGCCGCGCTGTGCGCGACCAGGTAGTCATGCAGCTCCTCGCTGAGCTGCTCGCTGCGACGGGTCATAGGCGCATGTTAGCGGAGTGGCCAGGCCGCCTCGGCAGGCCCGATAGTCTCGATTCATGCCGATCGACTCCCATGGCCAGCCGCTCGGGTTCATCCCGAGCCCGTCGGTGAACGGCTTCCATCTCGGGCCCCTGTTCATCCACGTCTACGGGCTCATGTACGTGGTCGGCATCGCGCTCGCGATCTACATCACCCGGCGCCGGTGGCGTGCCATGGGTGGCAACCCAGACCTGGTCGGCGAGGTGGCGCTGTGGGCGGTGCCGGCCGGGATCATCGGCGGCCGGATCTACTTCGACATCACGACCCCGGCGGACATCCCGCACCAGTGGTGGGGGATCTTCGCGGTCTGGTCGGGCGGCCTTGGCATCTGGGGTGGCATCGCCGGGGGCGCGGCCGCCGGGATCTGGCGGGTCAAACGCGCTGGCGCCAACGCGGGCCTGTTCGCGAACGCGATAGCCCCGGCGCTGCTGGTGGCGCAGGCCATCGGCCGGATCGGCAACTACTTCAACCAGGAGCTGTTCGGCAAGCCCAGCACACTGCCCTGGGCACTGGAGATCTCCCAGGCGCACCGCCCGGCCGGTTACCTGCAGTCCAGCACCTTCCAGCCGTCGTTCCTGTACGAGATGATCTTCGATCTGGCCCTGGCGGCCTTCCTGGTCTGGCTCGGCCATCACCGTCGCATCCGGCCGTGGGGGCTGTTCGCGCTGTATGTCGCCGGGTACTCCGCGTACCGGATCTTCGAGGAGACCATCCGGATCGACTCCTCCGAGCACTTCCTCGGTCTGCGGCTGAACTTCTACGTCGCCACGATCCTGATGCTCATCGGCTTCGCCTGGTTCATCCGCGCGCAGCGCGCGCCCGCCGTGACGGCCGACGCCAGCGGCCCAGACAAGAGCAGCCCAGACAACAGCAGCCCAGATTTGAGCAGCCCGGACGAGGGCAGCCCGGACGAGGGCAGCACTAGCGGGGACAGCACTAGCGGGGACAGCACGGGCGCGGACGGGGCTAGCGCCGGCTCGGCCGCCCACGAGGCGTCGTCGTCAGGGCATGACCGCTCCTAACGCGATCCCGGTCTTCATCGAGGCGGGCGCGAAGCGCGTGTTCGCGTCGGCGCTGGACTGGCCGGGCTGGGCGCGCAGCGGCAAGAGCGAGGAGCTCGCGCTGGCTGCGCTGGCCGACTACTTGCCCCGGTACCAGCCGATCGTGGCGCTAGCCCAGCTGGGGCCGCCGACAGGCTCGCTGGCGATCACCGAGCGGCACGAGGGCCGCGCGAAGAACGCTGACTTCGGTGCGCTTGGCGAGATCGCACCGAGCGAGGCCCGCCCGCTGGCGGCTGCGGAGGGAGCCCGCCTGGCCGCGCTGCTCGAGGCTGCCTGGACGGCCTTCGATGAGGTGGCGGCGGCCGCACCGGCGCAGCTCCGCAAGGGCCCGCGCGGCGGCGGCCGCGACACCGGGCAGATCGTCGAGCACGTCCTCGGCGCGGAGGCGATCTACGCGCGCAAGCTGGGCCTGGTGCGCGACAAGACGGGAGCGGACCCTGCGACTGACGCTGCGACTGCGCACCGGCACGCCATCGCAGCGGCGCTGCGTGATCCGTCCGGCCTGGTGACGCCGCCGAAAGGCTGGCCGCCGCGGACCGCCGTGCGCAGGCTGGCCTGGCACGTGCTGGACCACCTGTGGGAGATCGAGGACAAGAGCGAGCCGGCCTGACTTTGGGCTGCGTCGTCGGCCCCGTTCCCGGCAACGAAATCCGTAATCCTGCGGTACGTAGTTCGCGTTGATCCAGCATTTCCGGCCGCTCTCATTTGCGGAATCAGTTGCGCAAACCTCGCGACGCTAGACACAATGCGAGTTCTGCGCGTTTGCACATTCCGAACCTGGAGCGTTTATGACCACCAGCACCGAGCCCGCGTCGCCGACAGCGGCGGCGCAGGAGGGCCTGCGCGCGAACGTCCTGGGGCTGTTCGACTCGGTTGTCATGGCCGTGGCCGGCAGCGCCCCGGCCTACACCATCGCGGGCAGCACCGCCGCCCTGATCGGGGTCGTGGGCCTCGCAGGTCCGGCCGCCCTGCTGTACTGCGGGATCCCGATGCTCGGCATCGCCTGGGCGTTCAGCTACCTCAACCGGATCGAGGCGAACGCCGGCGCCAGCTATGCCTGGGTCGGCCGCGTGCTGCACCCCGGCCTCGGGTTCATCGCCGGCTGGTCGCTGGTGATCTCTGCGACGATCTTCATGGTGGCCGGATCGCTGCCGGCCGGCTCGGTCACACTCGGCCTGTTCAGCGCTTCGGCGGCTAATCATCCGGGCTACGTGCTGCTGGTCGGCTCGGTCTGGTTCCTGGTGATGGTCGCGCTGGTGATCGCGGGCGTACGCGTCACCGCCCGGGCCCAGTGGATCATGTCCGGTGTCGAGGTGGCGATCCTCGTGCTGTTCGCGATCCTGGCGCTCGTGCACGCGGCGTCGCATCACGTCGTGTCGTTCTCCTGGTCGTGGTTCGGCTTCAGCCACTTCAACGGCATGGCCGGGTTCGCGGCGGGCGGCCTGGTAGCCGCGTTCTACTACTGGGGCTGGGACGTTGCCTCGAACCTGAACGAGGAGATGAAGGACAGCAAGCGCAACGCGGGGATCGGCGGCATCATCGGCGTCATCATCGTGTTCGCGCTGTACGAGATCTTCACCATCGCCACGAACCTCGCCATGCCGGCCAAGACGATCCAGGCCAACGCCGGCGACGTGCTGGCGGTGCTCGGCCAGCTTGTCTGGCACGGGACCGGCGGCAAGCTCATGGTGATCGCGGTCATGCTGTCGACCATCGCCACCCTGGAGACCACGCTGATCCAGGTGACGAGGACGCTGTACGCCATGTCGCGGGAGCGGACGCTGCCGGAGTTCCTCGGCCGGATCCTGCCCGTGCGACAGACGCCGTGGCTCGCCACCATCGCCGTCGCCGTCGTGTCGCTCGGGCTGTTCATCGGCTCGAACTACATCGGCTCACTCAGCACGATCCTGACCGACGCCATCTCGGCGATCGGGCTCCAGATCTGCGTGTACTACGGCCTGGCCGGGCTCACGGTCGTGGTGGCGTTCCGGAAGGTGCTGTTCAAGTCGGTCAAGAACCTGCTGCTGATCGGCATCTGGCCGTTCGTCGGGGCCGTGTTCATGTTCTGGATCCTCGGCGAGTTCGTAGCCACGAACACGAGCAATGCCGTGGTGATCTGGGTCGGCCTCGGCGGCCTGGCTATTGGCCTCATCCCGCTGGCGATCTACTGGGCCATGGGCAGCGACTACTTCAAGCAGCGGCCGACGCTCGGTGCGAACGTGCCGGAGGACGCGGGCGTGTAGCTTTTGCTAATCTTGTGAGCATGCAGCGCGCAGGACTCACGACGACGCCGGAGTACGTCCCGGCGCGCTGACACCTGATCGTGTGACGAAGCCCCGGGGCGAGTGCCCCGGGGCTCCGTCGTCTGCGCGCCGTCGGTCCTTGCGGTCACTCGCTCCGCCTAGCGAGGAGAACCGCCATGTCCGACTACGCTGCACTACCGAATCCGCCGAGGCTGCCGGATGACGCCCGGCTGCCGAACCCGGCCAGCCTGGCGGACCACGCCAGCCTGCACGACCACCGCAAGCTGGGCCGCGAGCTGGAGATCTTCGGCACCGACCCGCTGATCGGCGCCGGCCTGCCGTACTGGCTGCCGGCCGGCGCGGCAGTACGGCACGCGCTGGAGGAGTACGTGAGGGAGCTGGAACGCCGGGCCGGCTACCAGCACGTGTACTCGCCGGTGCTCGGCAAGCGGGAGCTGTACGAGCTGTCGGGGCACTGGCAGCACTACCGCGACGGCATGTACCCGCCGATGGACCTTAGCGGCGAGCAGGTTGTGCTGCGGCCGAGCATGTGCCCGCACCACGCGGTGATGTTCCGGTCGAGGGCGCGTAGCTACCGTGAGCTGCCGCTGCGCCTGGCCGAACTCGGCGGCCAGTACCGATCCGAGCTGTCCGGCGTGCTCGGCGGCCTGACCAGGGTCCGGGGCATGCAGCTCAACGACGCGCACATCTTCTGCACCCTGGACCAGGTCGCGGCCGAGGCCGCGAGCGCGCTCGCGATGATCCGGCAGGCCCACCGGGCGCTCGGGATCGAGCCGTCCCGGTTCCGGCTCTCGCTGGCGAGCGGGTCAGCCAAGTACGTGGGCAGCGCGCAGATGTGGGCCGACGCCACCGCGATGCTGCGTGGCGTGCTGGCCGACTGCGGGATCCGGTACGACACCGAGGAAGGCGAGGCGGCGTTCTACGGCCCGAAGATCGACGTGCAGGTGGCCGACAGCGCCGAGCGCGAAGCCAGCATCGCGACCGTGCAGATCGATTTCTACCAGCCCGAGCGCTTCGGCCTCGAGTACATCGGCCCGGACGGCGGACGGCATCGTCCGGTGATGGTGCATCGCAGCATCATCGGCAGCGCCGAGCGCGCGGTCGGGCATCTGCTCGACACCAACGGCGGCGCGTTCCCACCGTGGCTGGCCCCGGTCCAGCTCGTAGCCCTGCCCATCTCCAGTGACCAGCTCGTGCTAGCCGAGGCGCTCTGTAGGCAGGCCCTCGAGATGGGACTGCGAGCTGAGGTGTCAAGCGAGGGCACCCTGGGCGCCCGCATCCGGGCCCACAAGCTCGTTCCCTATCTCGCGGTGATCGGCGTAAGCGAGGCTGCCGCGGGCGAGGTTTCCATCCGGCTGCGACAAGGCCAGCGGCTGCCCCCCAGGAGCGTTGCTGAGGCACTCGCCGTAATCGACCGCCAGGTTAGAGCCCACGCCATCGAGTTGTGGGACGCACAATGAGCCGGCGGCTGGACCGGCTCCGCTTTCGGCGGGCTGCGTTCGGGGGCCGGGCGGCGGGCATCCAACAGCATCGCTGCCGATCTACTGCTGATACAGCGTCAGTAACTAGGCAGCGATGCTGTACGGGCCGCTCAAGCCCGGCGATCGGGGGACAGCTCTGAGCGATTTGATTTGGTTTGCGCCGTCGCCCGGCTCCGCTTTCGGCGGGCTCCGGCTAGACGGCTGCTAGCGGCAGCGGGGCCTTGGTCCGCGAACGCCAGTATTCCTGGCCTGCCTCCGGCAGCAGGTAGATCGGGTCGTAGTACTCGTACTCGCGCTGCAACGCCAGCGCATCGTCGGCCTCGACGCCGGTCCGGTAGTTCTTGGTCCAGTACGAGATCCCGAGCTGCTGGTCGTACCGGGCAACCTGGTGGACCCAGCGCTTGCCCACATACGGCACGTCGCAGATGAACCGGGGGGTGGCGAAGCCGGGCAGGTAGCCCATGATGTCGTGCTGCAGCTGCTGCGCCTCGGCGAGCGACAGCCGCCAGTGCTCGCTGTTGGGGATCATGTCGCACATGTAGAAGTAGTACGGCATGATCTTCGCGTCATCCAGCAGGGCGAAGCACAGGTCGAGGAGCTGCTCGGTCTTGTCGTTGGTGCCGCGCAGCAGCACGCCCTGGTTGCGGACATCGCGGATGCCGGTTTCCAGCATCGCCTTGGCCGCGGCAGCGACGAGCGGGGTCACCGACTGGGCCGAGTTGACGTGGGTGTGGATGGCGATACTGACGTTGCGCGCCCACGCGGTCGTCGCGAGTCGCTCCATGCCGGCCCTGACCTCGTCGGTCAGCCAGTACTGCGGCAGGCCCATGAGAGCCTTGGTGGCCAGGCGGATATCGCGGATGGTCTCGATCTCGAGCAGCCCGGTGACGAAGGACTCGAGCCGCGGCCAGGGCAGATTGGCTACGTCGCCGCCGGAGACGACCACGTCCCGGACGCCGGGGCTGCGGCGCAGGTACTCCATCATCGCGCCCAGCCGGTCGTCGCGGCTGAGCTCGAACTTGTGCTTGTCGATCACCGGCGTTGGGTTCCCGACCAGGTCCATCCGAGTGCAGTGACCGCAGTACTGCGGGCACGTGGGCAGCAGCTCCGCCAGCACCTTGGTGGGGTAGCGGTGGGTGAGCCCCTCGACCGCCCACATCTCGGCCTCGTGCAGGGAGTCGCGCGAGGCTTCCGGGTGCGACGGCCAGTCCGCGCGCCGGTCGCTGAAGACCGGGATCATGTACCGGCGGACCGGGTCGGCGTAGAACGCGTCGGTGAAGCCAGGGTCGGCGGGGGACAGGCCCGGCACCATGGTGTTGATCATCTGCGGCGGCACCAGCATCGACATGGTCGCCCGCTCGGCCTGGTCACGCTCCAGGTCGGCATAGAAGCGCTCGTCCAGCCCGGCGCCGATGACCTGGCGCAGCTGTCGGATGTTCTTGATGCAGTGGGAGCGCTGCCACTGAGCCGATGCCCAGTCCTGCGCCGTGACGTCAGCCCAGCCGGGCAGGCGCCGCCAGTCCGGCTCTACCAGCTCTTTGCGCCGATAGACGTACGGCTGGTCGATCATCGTGCACCTGCCCTCGTGATTGCCCGTTGAGCCAGGATGATAACCCGTGGTTCCGGAAGGCTACGCAATAACCTACTGTCTGTATAGTTGCAGACAGTAAATTCTATCGAATGCTCATTCTACACTCACGCTATGTTATAAACGGCGCATTACCCGCGAGCCCGGCATGGCCGGTACTGCCCGATGACTGGCCAGCAGGGACGCTCGCCAGACGGCTAGCCCGCTGGCAGGGAAGGACTGATCCGTGACCCATTCGCCGCTCGGCCCGCAGGACCCCGATGGGCTGCAGGTGGGCTCAGCCAGCGGGCCATCGGCCAGCCAGGACGGCACCAGCCAGGACGGGACCAGCCAGGACGGCACCAGCCAGGACGGGAACGGGACCAGCCACTATGGGGGCGCGGCCCTGAACGGCCAGGCGAGCGCGACAGCCTCGCCGCTCGGGCTGCACCGGGTGCTGGAACCCGCCGGCGTGCTGCCGCAGGCAGCCTGGCGGCTCAACGCGCGCCCGGCCATCTGGCCCGATGAGGTGCGGATCTCGATCGAGCGGCTCAACCTGGACGCCGCTTCGTTCCGCCAGCTGCACGAGGCCAACCACGGGGATCCGGGCAAGATCCGGGCTGCCGTCCTGGAGATCGTCAGGACGCGGGGCAAGATGCAGAACCCGGTGACCGGCTCGGGCGGCATGCTCACTGGCGTCGTGGCCGAGGTCGGGCCCGAGTCGCCGCTAGGCCTGACGGAAGGCGACAGGATCGCCACGCTCGTGTCGCTCAGCCTGACCCCGCTCGTTATCACCGACAGCCTGACGCGCTGGGATGGTAAGTCCGAGCAGGTGCCGTGCGATGGCCACGCGATCTTGTTTGGCCGATCGATCGCCGCCAGGCTGCCGGGCGACATGACAGCCGAGCTAGCCCTGTCGGTCATGGACGTGTGCGGTGCCCCGGCACTGACCCACCGGGTGGTGAGTGGCCGCGTGATCGGCGACAGGCCGACCGAGCGCCCCACCGTTGCGATCATCGGCGCGGCCGGCAAGAGCGGCTCGCTGTCGGCCGCGGCGGCGCGCAGGGCGGGCGCGGCGAAGATCGTGGGCGTGGTGCCACACGAGGCCGAGGCGAGCATCCTGCGCCGGGCCAGGGCGGGCGACGGCGAGCACGGCCTGGTCGACGACGTGGTGATCGCCGACGCCCGCAACCCGGTCGGAGTGTCATCGGCCATTCAGCAGGCGGTCGGCGGGCCAGCGGACGTCACGATGGTCTGCGTCGACGTGCCGGGTTGCGAAGGCGGCGCGATCCTGGCAACCGCGCAGGGCGGCACGGTCATCTTCTTCTCGATGGCGACCTCGTTCACGGCGGCCGCGCTCGGCGCCGAGGGCGTGGCCGCCGATGTCACCATGCTGGTGGGCAACGGCTACGTCCCAGGTCACGCTGAGCTGGCCCTCGACCTGATCCGCACCGAGCCAGGAGTTCGGGGTATCTTCCAGCGCCGCATCGACGAGCACGGCGGCGCCGACGACGGCGCCACCGGCCAGGGCGCCTCCGGCCGGAGCGCAACCGGCCAGGGCGTCGCCGGCCACGACGTTGACAACAACGGGGAGTAAGCGCAATGCACACTCGACTCAACCTCGACCCCGCGGTCGTCTCGCAGGCACGTGAGCTGGCGGCCAGCGCGGGCCAGCCGATCGTGGAGATGGCGCGGACTCACACCACCGTCTCGGTGGAGCGCGCCGTGCTGCGGCTGGCCGGCCTGCAGGGTGCGGACAACGACGGCATGCCGTGGGTCAACCGCATGGTGGACGCCGTCCGCGAGACCACCGGGCTGGAGCACGGCGTCGCGCTCCCGGCCTGGGATGCGCTGCTCGCCGGCGGCTACGACGACCTGGCCGCGCTGGCAGAGGCGGCCGCTCACGGCAAGGTCGCCTTCCGCATCCCGGCCGCCGCTGACGCTGACGCCGCGCGCGCCGCGGCCCGCGCGGCCCTGGCCGCCGGGATTGGCAGAATCGACGCCAACCGGGCAGCGCGGCAGCGGATGATCGAGGCGACCTCCGAGCCGCGCAAGCCGTGGATCTACCTGATCGTCGCGACCGGCGACATCTACGAGGACATTCCGCAGGCGCAGGCCGCGGCGCGCGAGGGCGCGGACGTCATCGCGGTGATCCGGTCGACCGGCCAGTCGCTGCTGGACTACGTGCCCGAAGGCGCGACCAGGGAAGGCTTCGCCGGCACCTACGCCACACAGGAGAACTTCCGGCTGATGCGAGCGGCGCTGGACGAGACGAGCCGCGAGCTCGGGCGCTACGTCCGGCTGACCAACTACGCGTCCGGCCTGTGCATGCCGGAGATCGCCTCGCTGGCCGGGCTGGAGCGCCTGGACATGATGCTGAACGACTGCATGTACGGCATCATCTTCCGCGACATCAACCCCCGGCGGACGTTCATCGACCAGCGCTTCTCCAGGCAGATCCACGCACGGGCCGGGATCATCATCAACACTGGCGAGGACAACTACCTGACCACAGCCGATGCGGTCGACGCCGCGCACACGGTCGTGGTGAGCCAGCTGATGAACGAGTTCTTCGGCAAGGAGGCGGGCCTCGCCGACAGCCAGCTGGGCCTCGGTCACGCATTCGAGATCAACCCAGCGGTGCCGGACTCGTTCCTGCTCGAGCTCGCGCACGCGCAGCTGGTGCGTGAGCTCTTCCCGGCCGCGCCGCTGAAGTACATGCCGCCGACCAAGCACATGACCGGTAACGTCTTCGCCGGCTACCTGCTGGACGCGTTCTTCAACTTGTGCGGGGTCATGACCGACCAGTCGATCCTCTTGATCGGAATGATGACCGAGGGAATCCATACCCCGTTCCTTTCTGATCGTGATCTTGCCCTGGAGAACGTGCGCTACGTCCGCGACGCCGCGGGTCGGCTCGGCGAGAGCTTCGTCCCGGCTCCCGGCGGGTTCATCGAGCAGCGCGCCAGGCAGGTGCTCGGCGAGTCGGTCGACCTGCTGCGCCGGATCAACGACGAGGGCCTGCTGACCGCGATCGCCGACGGGACGTTCGGGATCACCCGGCGGCCCGCCGATGGCGGCCGTGGCCTGGATGGGGTAATCAGCCGCGCCGAGGGCTATTTCAACCCGGCGTCAGAGATTCTCGAGAACGGGAACGGGGCCGAAGCCGTCGATCCGGCTCCCGCGCTGAGCGAGATGGGAGCTGGCCAGTGACCACCAACGGACCAGCGCAGATCATTCGCCCCTACGGGGACACCACCGGCGACGGGCGCATCCAGGTCTCGTTCACGCTGCCGGTGCCGTTCGGGACGCCGACCGAGAAGGCCAGGGCCGAAGGCGCCGCCATGCAGCTCGCCGCCAAGATGGGCCTGGAGCCCGCGATGGTGGTGCACGCCAAGGGCATGGGCCCGGACTACACGTTCTTCATCGTGTACGGCCGGGTGTCGCACCTGGTCGACCTGTCGCAGGTCACGGTCACTGAGCGGGAGTTCCCGCTGCTGAGCTCGGCCGAGGTGAACCTGCGTATCCGCACCGGGCTCGGCCGCAAGCTGGTCGTCGTCGGCGCCTGCATCGGCACCGACGCGCACACGGTCGGCATCGACGCGATCCTGAACGTCAAGGGCCACTCGGGGGAGAAGGGCCTGGAGTACTACCGGGAGATCCGGGTCGTGAACCTCGGCTCACAGGTCGCAGTGCCGGACCTGGTCGCCAGGGCGAAGGCGGAGCACGCCGATGCGGTCCTGGTCAGCCAGGTGGTCACGCAGCGGGACGCGCACGTCTCCAACGCCAAGGAGATGTCCGCGGCCTTCGACGCGGCGGGCGATCGTCCGCTCCTGGTCGTCGGCGGACCGCGGTTCGATCCGGCGATGACAGCCGAGCTGGGCGTGGACAAGATCTTCGGCAAGGGCACGACGCCGGGCGAGGTGGCCAGCTACCTGGCGTATGCGCTGACTCCTGCTGACCAGGCCAGTGCGCCGGCGGCCGCGGCACACGAAGTGGGTGCGAGCGCGTGAGCGACGATCCGCGCCTTGGGCTGACCGTCACGCACCGGCGCTACGTGCCGTACAGCCACGCGCACTACGGCGGCAACCTGGTGGACGGCGCGTACATGCTGGGCCTGTTCGGCGACGTGGCCACCGAGGTGTGCATCCGCACCGATGGTGACGAGGGGCTATTCGCCTCGTACTCGGACGTGCAGTTCCGGGCGCCGGTGATCGCCGGGGACGTGCTGGAGGTCGCTGCCGTGATCACCAGGGTCGGGACGCGCAGCCGCCAGATCGCGTTCGAGGCCAGGGTGGTCTGCCGGGCCGAGCCTGGCCGCGGCCCATCGGCGGCCGGCGTCCTGGCCGAGCCGATCGTCGCGGTGACCGCGATCGGCACCGTGGTGGTGCCGGCCTAGCCAGCCGCGGTGCGCGGCGGGCGCGCTGTGCGTCTCGCGGCGGCCGGTCAGCGGTCGGCGAACGTCGCCTCCCCGTCCTCGTAGCGGTAGACCTCTGCGCCGTCGATCAGGGCACGGGTCACCCGGCTGAGTACGTCCAGCGGATCGCCTGACCAGATCACCAGGTCCGCGTCCTTTCCTGGCTCGATCGACCCGAGCCGGTCCTCGATGCCGACGATGCGCGCCGGGTTAATGGTCAGCGCGCGCAGGGCGGTATCCCGGTCCAGGCCGTGCTTGACCGACAGCGCGGCCTGGTGGGCGAGGAAGTTGATGGGCACGACTGGGTGGTCGGTCGTGATTGCAATGGTGACCCCGGCGGCCGCGAGCTTGCCTGGGTTGGCCAGCGACCGGTTCCGCAGTTCGACCTTCGAGCGGCTGGTGAACAGCGGTCCGATGATCACCGGGATGTCCTTGGCCGCCAGGATGTCGGCGAGCAGGTGTGCTTCGGTGCCATGGTCGATCACCAGGTCGTAGCCGAACTCCGCGGCGATCCGCAGCGCGGTCGCTATGTCGTCCGCCCGATGGCAGTGCTGCCGCCAGGGGATCTCGCGTCGCAGCACCTTGCCGAGCGCCTCGAGCTTGAGGTCGCGATCGACCGGCTTGCGGTCGGCCTCGGACTTGCGCTCTTCTGCCTCCAGGCGAGCCAGGTAATTGGCCGCGTCCACCAGCGCGCCGCGGATCACCGCGGCGGTGCCGAGGCGCGTGCTGGGTGACTGCTTGCGCTCGCCGTAGACACGCTTGGGATTCTCGCCGAGCGCCGATTTCATCCCGGCGGGCGCGCGCAGCAGCATCTCATCGACGGTCCGGCCCCAGCACTTCAGCGCCGCGGTCTGGCCGCCGATCGGGTTGCCCGAGCCGGGATTGACGTTGACCGCGAGCACGCCGCCGGAGATCGCGTCGCGGAAGCCGAGGTCCGCGGGGTTGATCGCGTCGATCGCGCGCACGTCCGCGGTGACCGGCTCGGTCAGCTCGTTTGAATCCGATCCCGCCCAGCCTTCGCCTTCCTCGTGGACGCCGACGTGGCCGTGTGCCTCGATGAAGCCAGGTAGCACCCAGCCGCCGGCCGCCTCGATGACGCGCGCGTCGGCCGGGATGTCCAGGTCGGCGCCGATGGCCGTGATCTTCCCGTCCTGGATCAGGATCGTCGCCCCGTCGGAGGGCTCGCCGGTGACGGGCACCACGAAACCGCCCACGATCGCTACGGTGTCAGCTGCCATCTGGGTCACCCGTCATGTGGTCTCCCGGTCGTTGTGAAATCTTGTCAGCACGAGGCTAGCCGTCAGCCCTGGTGACACTCGTGAACAGGCGCTCTACGCGCGAGCGGCGTGGACATCTGGTACCACGTTCGGAACCAGAATTACCATCTGCGCACCGTCTTCGGGCTCTACGTGGTCCAGTGCCCTGGCGGTAGTCCATCCCCAGGTCCTGGTTGATTTGTAGCCTGTGAACCATGCGCTTCGCCTTCAAGACCGCACCGCAGAACACCACCTGGGCCGCCATGCTCGATGTGTGGCGCGCCGCCGACGACATCGAGGTGTTTGAGTCCGGATGGACGTTCGACCACTTCTATCCGATCGTCGGTGATTCGGCGGGACCATGCCTGGAGGGCTGGATCACGCTGACCGCGCTGGCGCAGGCGACCCGGCGCCTCCGGCTCGGCACGCTCGTGACGGGCATTCACTACCGGCACCCGGCGGTCCTGGCCAACATGGCAGCGACGCTGGACATCGTCTCAGGCGGCCGGCTCGAGCTCGGCATAGGCGCTGGCTGGAACCAGGAGGAGTCCGGGGCGTATGGCATCGAGCTTGGCTCGCCGCGCGAGCGAAGCGACAGGTTCGAAGAGGCCTGCGAAGTGATCGTCGGGCTGCTGTCGCAGGACGTCACGACGTTCGGCGGCAGCTACTACCAGCTGACTGAGGCCCGGTGCGAGCCTAAGCCGTTGCAGCGGCCGCACCCGCCGATCTGCATCGGCGGCAGTGGCGAGAAGCGCACGCTCCGGACGGCTGCGCGATTCGCGCAGCACTGGAATTTCGTCGGCGGCACCGTCGAGCAGTTCACCCGCGCGAAGGACGTGCTGCACCAGCACTGCGCTGACATCGGCCGCGAGCCGGCCGAGATCCTGCTGTCCAGCCACGTGGTCTACACCGGCGATGCGGCGGAGACTGCGGCGAGCGCGGCGGCGCTCCGCGACGCCGGTGCGCAGCTAGCCATCGTTCACATGCGCCCGCCGCATACCGCGGCGGCGCTTGAACCGCTCGCACACGCGCTGGCGGACCTGGCCTAGCTAGACCGGGCATGACTAGACCGGGCCTGACTTAACCTGGCCCGACTAGACCCGACCTACCGGACCGCAGTCCCGGTCGTCAGCCCTGGCTGAGCTGGGCGACCAGCGCGTCGGCTTGCTCAGTTGTCAGCGTGGTGAGGCTGGGCATGGGCAGTACGCGGCTGCCACCGGCCAGGAAGATCACTTTGTCGGTCATGCAGGCGCGAATGTCGGGGTGTTGCTCGGCGATCGCGATCTGCGCGCGCAAGGTCGCTTCCTGGTTGGTCAGCACCGTCGGCATGACGCGCTCGGTCATCACGCGCTGCACGCGCTTGGACACCGCCCGGCCGATGAACCGGGCGGCCGCCCCGAGCGCAACGTCGCCGATCGCCTGGTCGATGGAATCGACGGGGCTGTCGTCGTAGCCTCTGGTGCGACCGGCCCAGCCGCCGATGCCCTGTGGCGGCCCGGCTTGCGGCTCGCCCGCCCAGCCAGGCACAGGCCCAGAGCGGGGCTCGGCGTTCCAGCCCTGCTGCGGCGCGCCCTGCTGCGGCGCGCCCGGCTGAAGCTTGTTGAGCTGCATCTGCGCTAGCGCAGCCAACTCGCTGATCGAATGCACGGCCGCGGTGCTGCCGCACTGCGGGCACGGATCTGTCGCCTGCCCGCCGGTGAACTGCCCGCCCATGAACTGCCCATCTGTCACGGATCCATTGTGCCCGTATGTACTGTCTGCGCGAAAGGTGCCGCGAAAACAACCGGAAGGTGCGGCGAAAGCAGCTAGATGGCAACCGGAGCCGCTGCCACTTTGGGCGGATCGGCGGGCATGACACGCGCACTTCATGCTTTTCTCGCCCATATAACGGGCAAACCGGGACTCAAGATCGGGCGAAACCATGAAGTGCGGGCCGGGAACCCATGAAAGGTCGCGGACCGGGCGGGCTAGCGGCGGGGCGGGTTCGCCGCGGCGGCCGACGGAGCCGGCGGCGAGCCGGCGGGCCAGGTCGGGCGGGCGGCATTCGCGCTGTTCTGCGATGTTTCGAGGGGGATCTGTTTACTGGCTGGTAGTGACCTGGGTCTCACTGGTTACTCGCTAGTAGTGAGCTACGTCTCATTGCGGAACCGGCCTGCCATCACCGCCCGTCGAACCTTCCGTCACTCACCGTGACACCCGCCGGCGCCCCCGTGCCGGCCGGGACGCAGATTGACGGAAGGACCCGCCATGCCCCGCATCACCCGACTGACCAGTGCTCTGGCCGGCCGCGGTAAGGCCGTTGCCGCAGTGGCTGCTGGCGCTGCCGTGCTGGCCGGCGCGGGCACCGCGAGCGCCGCCACCTTGGGCAGCGCCGCCCCCGCCGCGCCTGCCACGCATCACTCAGCGGCGCCGGTGAAGGCCGCAGCGAAGGTAGCGGTTGCGAAGAGCACGGCTGCGAAGAGCACGGCTGCGAAGAGCACGGCTGCCAAGAGCACGGCTCCCAAGAACACGGGCAAGCCTGCCAGGACCTCCGCGGGTGCGAAGGTGGCGGCGCGGCCGGCCGCGCCGGCCCGGCCGTTCGAGGTCTACGACTCGGTCACCCCGTCCCAGGTCCCGGCCGGCGCCCGGCTGGCCACCTACGCCGACGGCGGCTACGCCGTCGCCCCCTCCCAGGTCGCCAGCCGCGGCCACGTCCTGTGGATCGACACCTCCGGCGCCGACCCCCGCGCCGCCGCCCTCGACGTCGAGCCCGGCGACGCCACCCCCAGCCAGGCCGCCACCTGGGCCTGGCACAAGCTCCACAACGCCGCCGGCCAGGTCGCCATCATCTACACCATGCGCTCCGAATGGGCCGCCACCCAGGCCGCCGTCCACACCCTGCCCGCCACCATGCAGCACCAGATCCGCTGGTGGATCGCCGACCCCACCGGCGTCCCCCACATCGTCCCCGGCGCCTCCGCCACCCAGTGGTACTGGGGCCACAACTACGACATCACCACCGCCCGCCCCGACTCCGGCATGTAACAACCCCCGCCCCCCCCCCGCCGGCCGTGCCCCGCCCCCACCAGGAGGCGGGGCACCGCCACACCCAGACCCGGAACCCGGCGGGACCGTGAATGCCCGGGCGATGGGGGCAATTCATATCCGCCGAGCCATATCGGTGCGCGCAGCCCGATGCTTGAATTCTGGTCAGGCTCCGTGCGAGCCCGGGAATTCGTCGAGGAGGGGACACGATGGCATTCAAGTACGGCCGCCGGCCACCGAAAAATGCGCCGGCGCTGAGGTTCAGCAGCTTCTTACGAGCCGCCGGCGTGCCTGCGCATCCAACGCAGGAGGACTACCTGGCGACCTTGCCCGGCTGGCAGCTGCTCGGCAACGACGTCGCGGGCGATTGCAACGCAGTGACGTGGGCGAATATGCGCCGCCTCGTGACCGCGTCGCTCGCGACCGAGCACTACCCGAGTCAGGCCCAGGTCTGGCAGTTCTACCAGACCCAGAACCCTGGCTTCGATCCGGCCGGAACCAAGGACACCAACGGGCCAGGCAGCAATCAAGACCAGGGCATGGACGTCCAGACCGGCCTGGAGTACCTGCATGGCACCGGCGGACCGGATGGGGTTAAGGCCGTCGCGTTCGCCAAGGTGGATCACACCAACCTGAACGAGGTGAAGGCTGCGCTGGCGATCTTCGGCGGACTGTGGCTCGGCATCCAGGTCCTCGCCGCCAACCAGCAGGAGTTCCAGGAAGGCAAGCCCTGGACCGATGTACCAGGCTCGGCCATCGAGGGCGGGCACGCCATCCTCGGCGGCGGCTACGGGACCGACATCAGGTTCATCACCTGGGCGAAGGAGACCATGTTCGCCGGCTCGTTCTGGAACGGCGTCGTTCAGGGCAACCCGCTCGTCGAGGAGGCGTGGGCCGTCATCTGGCCCGAGCATCTCGGCACCAAGGGCTTCGAGGAAGGCGTCGACCAGGCTCGGCTGTCGGCCGACTACCAGGCCATAACCGGGAGCGCCCTGGTCTTGAGCTGACGACCAGGCCGGCTCTGGCCGGCATTGTCACGGGCGCGCGGACCAGGCACGATGTGCGAGTAATGGGCGAGTTCCCCGTGGAGGATTTGCGTGCCTGCTGAGTCGGCTGCCGTCGCGGGCCCGCTGACGCTCCGCGTCGCCGATCCGGACCGTGCGCTGGTCGGCGTTCGCCTCCAGCTCGACCTGCGCATGCCTGCGGAGCTGCTGGAATTCCAGCGGGTGGGGGAGGGCTGGGTGCTCGGCTTCGAGCCGCCGCCAGTCTGGCGCCTCGAGTACCTGCTTGAGCTGCGTTACCCCGACGGCGGCTCGAAGGTCGTTACCGACCCCGCGAATCCGCTCCAGGCCGCGGGCGCGTTCGGACCCAAGAGCGTGCTCGAGCTGCCTGGCTACACGCCGCCTGTGTGGCTGTCGGGCCTCGCTGACCCGGGCGTCACGCGCGCGCTCGACACGGCGACCGAGGTCGCGGCCCGGATCTGGGCGCCGACCGGCGCCAGCGACGACGAGCCGCTGCCGCTGCTGGTCGTGCACGACGGGCCCGAGTATGACGCCCTCGCGAGCCTGACCCGCTACCTGGGCGCGGGCATCACCGCGGGCTGGCTACCGCCACTGCGTGCCGCGCTGCTGAACCCCGGAGTCCGCAACAGCTGGTACTCCGCCAGCCCCCGGTATGCCCGGACCCTCGCGCGCCACGTCCTGCCCGCGCTGGCCAGCGGCCTGGCCTGCACCGCTGTCGTCGGCATGGGTACCAGCCTCGGCGCTCTTTCGATGCTGCACGCCTACTGCGGGTACCCGGGCGCGCTCGACGCCCTGTTCCTGCAGTCGGGCAGCTTCTTCGTGCCGCGGCTGGACAGCCAGGAGCGGCGATTCCGCTACTTCCGGCGCATCACCGACTTCACCGCGGCCGTGCACGCTGGCGGGCTGCCAGCCAACCCCGTTCCCGTGGTCATGACCTGCGGCGCGATCGAGGAGAACATCGAGAACAACCGCCTGATGCTGGACACGCTCCGGTCGCGCGGCTACCCGGCGACCCTGGCGGAAGTACCGGACCTGCACAACTACACGGCGTGGCGCGATGCGTTCCACCCGCACCTGACGGCGCTGCTGGGTCAGGTCGCCAGATGAACCGCGAGATGGCTGAGCTGTGGTCAGACGCCATCGGCGCGGCCGGCACCGTCATTCGCTACGGGCACTTCGGACGCGCCGTGCTGGTCTTCCCGAGCGAGCAGGGCAAGGCGTTGGACTTCGAGCACAACGGCATGGTGGACGCTGTGGCCGACCTGGTCGAGGCCGGGCGGGTGAAGCTGTACTGCGTCGACAGCTACGACGCCGCCTCCTGGTCGGACCAGGCGATCCCGCTGGAGGAGCGGGCCCGCCGGCACGGCCACTACGAGTCCTGGATCCTCGGCCAGGTGCTGCCGTGGATCTACGCCGACTGCGGCGGCGCCCCGGAGGTCGCCACCCTCGGCTGCAGCCTCGGCGCCTTCCACGCGGCCAACTTCGCGCTGCGGCGCGCTGACCTCTTCCCGCTCGCGTTGTGCTTCTCCGGGAACTACGATCCCGGCTTCTGGAACGCGTGGGGCGAGCGAGGCACCGCCGCATACTTCAACAACCCGATGGACTACGTCGGGCACCTGCACGGCGATCACCTCGACTGGCTCCGCGGCCACGTCAGCCTGCTGCTGGTGTGCGGTCAGGGCCAGTGGGAGGACACCACCGGATCGCTGCAGAGCACGACCCAGTTCGCCGCGCTCCTGGCGGACAAGGGCATCCGGCACGAGCTCGATCTGTGGGGCTACGACGTACCGCATGACTGGCCATCGTGGCGCGCCCAGCTCGCCCATCACCTGCCCAGGTTCTGCTGATGACGGGCCGCTGGTCCGGCTGCGAAGGGAGTCCCGCATGCAACGGCACCTGATCGGGTTGCTGCTCGGCACGGAGGAGGACTGGCCGCGGGCATTCGAGGAGATAATGCGGCGGGTTGGCACCGTGACCGGACAGGACGGAACGCGGCACGCTTTCGACACCGAGCGGATCACGATCGAGCCGTTCGCGCTGCGGGACCGGCCGCGTTATCACCTGGTCATCGACCGGCTCGCCTACTGGTACTACGTCCCGCGCGAGTGGCTCAAGAAGGTCGCGCTCATGGACCGCGTGTACCTGCTGAACAGCCCGTTCACGTTTCAGTCGATGGAGAAGCACGCGGCCTACTGCGCGATGCTGCGCCTTGGTCTCAAGGTGCCGGAGACCGTCCTGGTGCCGTTCAAGAACCCGGTGGACAACGCCCGGTACGCCTACACGGCCGCCAAGTACAACCAGCCGTTCGACCTCGACGCGATCGCCGAGCAGATCGGCTACCCGCTGTTCATGAAGCCGTACGACGGCGGCGCGTGGCGCGGGGTGTCGCGGATCGGCAACGCGGCCGAGCTGCACGCCGCCTACGACGCGAGCGGCGAGATGCTCATGCACCTGCAGCGCGCGATCGAGGGCTACGACGTGTTCGCCAGGTCGCTGTCGATCGGCGCGGAGACCATGGTGATGAAGTTCCAGCCGGACCAGCCCATGCACCTGCGCTACGCGGTCGACCACGCGTTCCTGTCGCCGCAGGCGGGCGCTGAGGTGATCACCATCAGCAGGCTCGTGAACGCCTTCTTCCGGTGGGAATTCAACTCGTGCGAGACCCTCGTCAAGGACGGCCAGGTCTACCCGATCGACTACGCCAACGCCTGCCCTGACGTGGCGCTGACGAGCCTGCACTACTACTTCCCATGGGCCATCAAGGCGCTGGTCAAGTGGTGCGCGTTCGCGCTGGTGACCAGCAGGCGGCCGCGGCTGGACCTGGCGACTGAGCAGTACTTCGAGATCGCCGACGCGGCTGGGGCGTCGTATGACGACAAGCTCGCGGCCTACAGCAGGCTCGCCGACAGCTACTTCGAGACCGAGCGCTACCAGGAGTTCTGCGCTGCCAGCCTCGGCCATCTGGATGGCGTGGTACTGGACTGGGTCGCCGGCCCTGACTTTGACCGGCTGCTCGTCGACACGGTGCGCTCGGTGTATCCCGCGCACGAGCACGAGCAGTTCATCGCGCACCTGCGCGGCCTGCTGGCCATGTGGGTCCGGGACGAGAGCAGTCGCGTCGCGGCTGCCTGAGCCGTGGCAGCAGAGGATCCGCGACAGCCTAAGGATCCGCGACAGCCTGAGGAGGGGACATGGGGCGAGACATCCAGGCCATCAAGATCACTGGCGAGGACCGGCGCACCTACCGGGTGAAGCTGGCTCGCTCGCTGGATGTCTTCGCGCGGATGCTGAAAGAGCGCCTGTTCGAGACAGATCCGATCCTCGTCGGCCAGGAGATCGAGCTGAACCTCGTCGACGACCAGGGCGCCCCGTCCATGCACAATGCCGACGTGCTGGCCGTGATCGCCGATCCCGCCTGGGCGACCGAGGTCGGCCAGTTCAACCTGGAGATCAACGTGCCGCCGCGCCAGCTCGACGGCGACGCCATCGCCAGCCTCGAGGACGAGATCCGCGGCAGCCTCAACGCCGGCGACGAGAAGGCCCAGAGCACCGGCAGCCGACTGGTGATGATCGGCATCCTGCCGACGCTGACGAAGGCCGACGTGAGCGAGAGCACCATGTCGTCGAACGATCGCTACCGGGTGCTCAACGAGCAGATCTTCGCGGCCCGCGGCGAGGACATGCAGATCGAGATCGACGGCGCCGAGCAGATCCTCACCCACGCCGACAGCATCACCCCGGAGGCGGCCTGCACGAGCGTCCAGCTGCACGTCCAGGTCAGCCCCGACAGCTTCGCGAGCTACTGGAACGCCGCGCAGTCTATCGCAGGCGTGCAGGTGGCGCTGGCCGCCAACTCGCCGTTCCTGTTCGGCAGGCAGCTCTGGCACGAGACCCGGATCACGCTGTTCGAGCAGGCTACCGATACCCGGCCGGACGAGCTGAAACGGCAGGGCGTGCGACCCAGGGTCTGGTTCGGGGAACGGTGGATCACCTCGGTCTTCGACCTGTTCGAGGAGAACATCCAGTACTTTCCCGCGCTGCTGCCGATCTGCGAGGACGAGGATCCGCAGGCGGTGCTCGACCAGGGCGAGTGCCCTCTGCTAGCGGAGATGAGCCTGCACAACGGGACCATCTACCGGTGGAATCGGCCCGTCTACGCTGTCGTCGACGGCAAGCCGCACCTGCGGGTTGAGAACAGGGTGCTCCCGGCCGGACCGTCGGTGGTTGACGTCATGGCGAACGCCGCGTTCTATTACGGGCTCGTGCGCGTGCTCGCCGAGTCGGAGCGGCCGGTCTGGACGCAGATGTCGTTCACGACCGCGGCCGAGAACTTGCATGAAGCCGCCCGCCACGGCATGGGCGCCCAGCTCTACTGGCCCGGCCTGGGCGACGCGAGCGTGGCCGAGCTCGTCCTGCGCCGCCTGCTGCCGATGGCCCGTGACGGGCTGAGCCGGTGGGGCGTCGGCTCCGTGCACGCCGACCGCTTGCTCGGCATCATCGAGCAGCGCTGCATCACCGGGCAGACCGGCGCCGCCTGGCAGATCGCTGAGGTGGCCGGGTGCGAGCGGCACGGCGCGCAGCGGCCGGAAGCGCTGCGGCAGATGACGCAGCGCTACATCAAGCACATGCACACCAACGAGCCGGTGCACGCCTGGCCGCAAGGCTCGTAACAGCGGCCGCCAGCCTCGATGGCTGGCGGCCGCTGCTCCGTGCTGGTTTCGTTACTCGTTGCCGAAGGCCTGGATCTCGGCGAGCTCCACCTCGGACAGCTCGCGCGGGGTATCGCCCTTGGCGACCTTGGCCTGCTGGACGTGGTGGCGGATGCCGTCGACGACCTCGGGGTTGGCCAGCGTCGTCACGTCGCCGACATCGGCGAAGTTGGACACCGACGCGATCACCCGGCGCATGATCTTGCCCGACCTGGTCTTGGGCATGTCCGGCACGATCCACACGTTCTTCGGCCGGGCGATCTTGCCGATCTCGGTCTCGATGGCGGTAACGACCTTTGCCTCCATCCCGTCGGCGTCGACACCCGGCTTCAGGGACACGTACATCTCGACCATGCGGCCACGGATGTCGTCGATGACCGGCACCGCCGCGGCCTCCGCGACCTCCGGCACGGTCAGGGCGGCCGACTCCAGTTCCTTCGTGCCGAGGCGGTGACCGGCCACGTTGATGACGTCGTCGATCCGCCCGAGGATGCGGAAGTAGCCATCCGCGGCCTGGACCGCGCCGTCGCCGCAGAAGTACGGCCAGTCGTGCCAGTCCTTGCTGTCGGGGTCGGTGTTGTACTTGCGGTAGTACACGTCCAGGAACCGCTCGGGCTGGCCCCAGACGGTCTGCATGATGCCGGGCCACGGGTTGCGGATGCAGATGTTGCCCGCCTTGCCGCTGCCGGCCGGGATCTCGTTGCGGTCCTCGTCGTAGATGACCGGGTAGATGCCGAGCGCACCAGGGCCGCAGCTGCCGGGCTTCATCGGCTGGAGGCCAGGCAGCGTGCTGCCAAGGAAGCCGCCTGTCTCGGTCTGCCACCACGTGTCGACGATGGCGGCCTCGCTCTTACCGACGAAGTTGTAATACCAGCGCCAGACCTCGGGCTCGATCGGCTCACCGACGGTCGTCATGTGCTTGAAGTGGTAGTTGTACTTGAACGGCTCATCCGGCCCGACCTTGCGCAGCATCCGGATCGATGTCGGCGAGGTGTGGAAGATGTTGACGCCCAGCTTCTCGGCGATGCGCCACGGCCGCCCGCCGTCTGGGTAGTTTGGTACGCCCTCGTAGATCACCGTGGTGGTCCCGAGCGACAGCGGGCCGTACACGATGTAGGAGTGCCCGGTGATCCAGCCGATGTCGGCCAGGCACCAGTACACGTCGTCCGGGTGAATGTCCTGGTAGTACTTCGACGTCCCGGCGACGTAGGCCATGTAGCCGCCCGTGCTGTGCTGCGCACCCTTCGGCCGGCCGGTAGTGCCGCTGGTGTACATCAGGAACAGCGGCGCCTCCGCCGGCAGCGAGACCGGCGCGACCTCCTGGCCGGCGTACTTGCCGATGACCTCATCGACGAAGAAGTCGCGGCCGTCTGCCATCGGCGTGGCCGATGCGTACTCGCCTGCGTGCCGCCGCCAGACCAGGATCTTGTCGACCTCTTGCCCCTGCCGCGCCGCTTCGGCGATGGCCTCGTCAGCCTTTACCTTGTGGTCGGCGAGAGAGCCTGCACGGTAATAGCCGTCCATCGTGATGAGCACGCGGCTGCCGGAGTCGGCGATGCGCGTGCCGCAGGCGTTGCCCGAGAATCCGCCGAATACCTGGGAGTGAATGACGCCGAGCCGGGCGCACGCCAGCATCGTGACGACGGCTTCGGGCACCATCGGCATGTGCAGCGTGACGCGGTCGCCAGCCTTCAGGCCGGCGAAGTCGCTGAGCAGGGCCGCGAACTCGTTCACCCGCCGCAGCAGCTCGCCGTAACTGATGTGCACGGTCTCGTCGTCTTCGAGTTCTGGCACCCAGATCACTGCGGTCTTGTCGGGATTAGCGGCCGCATGCCGGTCCACGCAGTTGTAGGACGCATTGAGCTTGCCGCCGCCAAACCACTTCCAGAACGGCGCGGCGCTCGTGTCGAGCACCGTGTCCCACTGCTTGTCCCAGGTCAGCAGGTCTGCATACTCCGTGAAGCAGTCAGGGAACTTGTCCTCGCTGAACCGCTCGAGTATCGCCGGGTCGTTGGCGTTGGCCTGCGCGACGAACTTCTCCGGCGGCGGGTAATACTCTTCCTCCCGCCAGTGCACGGCGATCTGGGACTCAGAGACTGCCTGCGTCTCAGAATTTTCTGTCATTCCTGTCCTCCAGGCCGAAGGGGAGTCCATGCGCGGCGATGCGCGCGTGGTCGGACATGAGTGGGCTCACCGTCAAACGGATTTCGCGCGGTGCGCACAGACGCGGCGCGCGCAAAAAAGAGAGGCGAACCATGGGTCGGCAGCCTGCCGCAGACCACCTTGTCATGGGCGCCCTCACACGTTACGGGAACCTCAATCGTAACGCCGCCGGACAACAGGGAACAGGCCCGTCACATACCGGCGCCGCAAGGTCGCTAACCGGTATCAGTCCTGGCGGGACAGGTTGACATCGTGGAGATCAACGGTAAGTTGCTGCGCAGTCCAGCACCGGGCCAGCAGGTCAGGAAGAACAGTCGGGCAGTTGGCCGCACCGTGACGCGGCCACCAACGTCGGCTCCGTGTAGCCGAGCGACAAGCCCGAGCCCTGGCCGGGCGGGGGGTTGGATCCGGGAGGGGCCTGGGCGCCCAGTAGACAACGGAAGGCGAGCCCGTTGCCGACGGGACGCGTTCCGGTCCGAAGGGATTCCCAGGCCCTCTTCCCCAGCTGCGCTTCTGGGGGGTAAGAGGGCGCGGTACGGCCCGTAGCCGGAGCTGGGGCCAGCCACAAACTCGGCTGACGAAGGCTCAGGCGCTCTTGCGATGCCGGGTACGGGGCTCGGGCGCTTCCTGGGGCTCGCGCTGCCCGCGGATGACGGCCAGCCGCTCGGCCAGGACTTCCTCGAGGTCGGCCATGCTGCGCCGCTCCATGAGCATGTCCCAGTGGCTGCGCGGGGGCTTGACCTTCTTGGGCTGCGGCAAGTCACCGGTGGCGGTAACCGCCACTGCACCGCATATCCGACATTCCCAGTTAATCGGCAGTTCGGCCTCGGCCGAGAACGGCACCGTGAACCGGTGCCCCTTCGGGCAGTCGAAAGCCACCTCCTGGCGAGGCGCCAGGTCGGTGTTACGGTCGTTCTCGTAGCTCGTGGCTCCGAGTCGCGTGCCGCGAAGTGCTCGCTCGGCCATGTGTTACTGCCTCCCAGGCGCTCAGCCGTCCTACTTGACCAACGGTGAGGTCGGGTTCAAGATTCCCGGTTGGCGCCTGTTCCAACCGCGACCGCGGTCGCTGATCTCACGAAAATGCCTGTCTGCCCGCGATTCTGACTAACTGGCGCGCCGCTAGCCCGCCAGCCGGGGCTGCCACTGCCCCCGGCCGATCAGCACATCGCGCAGCGTTTCTATCTCATCGGTCATGATCCCGTCGATACCCACGTCGAGCAGTTTGATCATCACAGCCGGGTCGTTGACCGTCCAGGCGTGCACCTGGAGGCCAGCGGCGTGGGCATGGGCGATGAACCGGCTCGTCGCCATCGAGAACGGAATCTGCGCGCACAGCACGGACCTGGCAGCGAACCGGGCGGCGAGCACCTTCACCGGCAGCCCCGCCCGGATGGCGCCGATGCCCGCCGGAGTCGTCGCCGAGCAGACGGGCCGCGGCAGCAGCCGCCGGGTGGCGTCGAGCCTGCTGCCGGAGAACGAGGTCAGGCACACCCGCTCCCAGCAGTTGGTCGCGCGCAGCACGTCAACGAGCGGCCCGATCACGGGCTCGTCCTTGACGTCGATGTTGAAGTGGACGTCCGGCCACGCCATGATCAGGTCGGCAAGCAGCGGGATGGGCTCGGTGCCGCCGATCCGCGCCGCGGCGACCTGGGCAGTCGTGAGGTCGGCGATCCGTCCGGTCGCGTCGGTGACCCGGTCGAGCGTCCGGTCGTGGAAGGCGACGACCGTGCCGTCGGCCGTGGCGTGGGCGTCGGTCTCCAGGTAGGCATACCCGAGGCCGACCGCATGCTCGAACGCCTTCCAGGAGTTCTCCGGGAAGTGGCCGGCGCCGCCGCGATGCGCGAACGCGAGCGGCCGCGGATGATCAAGGTAGCCGGATGGCACGGCCTCAGTAAATCAAAGCCATCAAGCAGGGAACGGGGCCGATCTAGTCAGTCGCCGCGCACCATTCGCGGCGGCGTACCTCGGCCATGGCGATGGCGGCAGCGGCCGCGACGTTGAGCGACCCGACCTTGCCTGGCTGCGGGATG
The DNA here is from genome assembly GCA_963792725.1 of uncultured Actinomycetota bacterium. GTDB lineage: Bacteria > Actinomycetota > Actinomycetes > Streptosporangiales > Streptosporangiaceae > JAJYUU01. Next base: position 108,688 of record CAWBXJ010000001.1, read on the forward strand.
TAGGCGATGAGGTCGGCGGCGGCCAGAAGGGCTGCCGAGCAGCCGTGATCCTCGTTCCCGACAGCAAGGCAGATATCCCCGTCGAGCGGTGCCTCGTGCAGCGGCACCGCATCGCCCGCCAGTTCGATGGCGATCACGCGGTACCCGTCCGCGCGTGCCGCCTGTGCTGCGGCGGCGACCGCGGGGGCGTGCTCGAACGTAAGCAGGCGGTCGGTGCCGAGCGCCGTCTTGCGCGCCGATGGGTGGCCCGGCTGCGCGGTGTCGCCGCACAGCCAGACGTGGTCGACGTCGAAGGCGGCAGCGGTGCGGATGATGGAGCCCACGTTGAACGGCTGCCCGACGCTGTCGAGCAGCAGCCCGAGGCGCGCCTGGGTGCGCCGCCGCCAGCCTCGGTTGAGGCGCTTCACCTCGGTCATGCCGAGCTGCCTGCCCGTCATCGGCGCACCTCCAGCACTCGGTAGCCTGCTCGCGCGGCGAACCGGTCCGCCTGCCAGCCAGCGTCAGCCAGCCAGCGCTGCAGCGAGTCCGAGCCCAGGTTGCGCTGGACGACCAGGTACGCGGCTGCGCCGGGGGCGAGCCGGCCGAGCCAAGTGGTCAGGAGCTGATGCAGGGCCGCCTTGCCGATGCGGATCGGCGGGTTGGACCAGATCAGCTGATAGCTGTCCGGCAGCTCTGGGTCGTCGGCCCCCCGGCAGCGGACGCTGGTGAGGCCGGCCTCGGCCGCGTTCCGCTCGCACAGCTGGAGGGCGCGGCGATTGACGTCGACCGCCCACACCCGCGCGGCCGGAGACCGGCCCGCCATGACCAGAGCCAGCGGACCGTAGCCGCAGCCAAGGTCGAGCAGATCGCCGTCGGCTGGCGGCGGGGGAGCGGACTCCAGCAGCAGCCTGGTGCCGGGGTCGAGGCGCTCGGGGGAGAAAACGCCGGAGTCGGTGGCCAGGGTCAGGTGCCTATCGGGCAGCACGACGTGCACGGTGCCCGGCCGGTGCTCCGCGGCCGGCTGCTCAGCGAAGTACTGGCTGCTCACTGGTGCTGACGCCGCCGCCCGCCAGGGCCGGCGCGATGTAGGTCCGGCTCACCCAGCGCTCGACCACGAAGGTGAGGACCGGGATGGTCCCGGCGAGCAGCACGATGATCGTGCCGAAGCTGGCGACCTTCATTCGGACCAGCCGCGTCATCACGAACGCGACGACGATGTAGATCATGTACAGGACGCCGTGCAGCGCGCCCACGACCTCGGCAGGACCCGCGTCGTGCCCGAAGTACCGGAGCGGCACGCAGACAAAGCAGAGAATGACCAGCATCGTGCCGGTCACGTAGGCCATCGTGCGGTAAGCGCGTACGGCGAGCCGGAGCACGTCAGGGCGCACTGCCAGCCTCCTCCCGTGTTGTCTGCGTGTGCGGCGCCGGCTTGTTATTCAGGCGGGCCAGGTAGGCATTGTAGGCGGCCAGTTCGGGATCGTCGGCCGCCTCGTCGTCGGTGCGGCGGTAGCCGATGCCGGGGAGCGCCAGGTCGTCGTCCTCGGACGCGTCATCCTCTTGCTTGTCGGCCGCGCCGCCGTGTGCGTCCGCCGTCCTGGCGGCACGGCCGCCAGGGTGCCGCCCCTCGTCGAGGATCGTCTTGCCCCAGAAGACCACGACGAAGAGCGCGAAGATTGGCCATTCGAACGTGTAGCCCCAGCTCAGCGCGTTCCCGCCCTCGGCGCGATGGAACTGCCAGGCGCCGAGCAACACCATGCCCGCGGCGCAGATGAACGTGAACGCATGCCAGGTCAGCCATCTCGGGCTGAGCAGGAACAGCCACCGCGAGCGCGGCCTGGCGTCGGACATGCTACGAGGGTAGCGCTACTACAGCCCGTAGCGGTGCGCTGGGGTGATACGCCATACCGCTGGGGTGATCCGCCAAACCAGGGTCGTCCCTGAGTCGCCCGGCGCCCGCTCCGATCGCTGCGCCTGCGTGTCGACATGGCTGAAGCCGAGCTTGGCCGGGACCCGGCCGCTGGCCAGGTTGAGCTGGTCGTGGTGGATCTCCACGTGGTCAATGCCAGGCAGCCCGAAGGCGGCATCGGTGAGGGCGGCCGACGCGGCCGTCGCCACGCCGCGCCCGGTGCAGGCCGGATGCACCCAGTAGCCGATCTCAAGGCCGCCCTCAGCGATCCTGGCCATCAGGCCGGCGCTGCCGGCCGGGGTGCCGTCAGCGATGATCAGGTACTGGAACGCGGTGCCGTCGGCCCAGCTAGCCTCGCAGCGCTGCACGTACTCGGCCGCGTCGTTCGGCGCGTAGTCCGGGGTCGCCCACGGCATCCAGGGCCGCAGGTGCTCGAGCGACTCCCTGACCAGCCGGAAGCAGAGGTCCGCGTCGCTCGCGCGCCAACGGCGCAGCTCGACGCTGACAGACCCGACGCTGCCGGACTCGGCCCTGTCGTGAGCGAGGCGCTCGGCCGGGGATTCCATCGGCAGATCATGGCGGTGCGCGGCGGCAAGCGCAAACGAGTTTCGCTGGCTCCGAGCCAGGATGCCGTCGCGCCCTCGGTTGGCAAGTTGTTGCGATTCACAACCAGCGCGTCACCGAGCGTGGCGGCATAACGGCCGGTCATAATCGGACGCATGTCTTTCGCTGATTGGCTCGCCGGCCGTAAGTCGCATGCTGTCCGCCTGCCAGAGCGGATCGAGGAGCTGCGCGGTCCGGCCCAGGGCACCATTGTGCTACCGCGGCACATGTCGTTTCCTGGCATGCGCGAGTGCGACGTGACCGACGACACAACCCGCCGCAGCATGTACGGCATCATCCTGACGCAGGGACAGCGCAACGACGTGGCCCGGTACCTCAACCCCGACCTGCTGCGGGCTGACTGGCCGCTCATCAAGGACGCGCTCGACCCGAAACTCCGCGGCACCTGCGAGCGCCGCTTCGCACTCGGCAGCCTTGGCGGCCCGGCGGGCGCCGCGGATCACGCCGCGACGGGTGCGTGACTGTGCAGCGTGCGGTCGCCGAGTGTGGCCGTGGTGGTGCCGTCGGGGTTGAGGCGTAGCTGCCAGCCCCAGCGGTGCACGGCTATCTGATGGTGGAAGACGCAGAGCAGGCAGCAGTCATCCAGGCTGGTTGGTCCGCCGCGGGACCTGGGGATCAGGTGATGCACCTGGCAGGCCGCGGGCGGCTGGTCACAGCCAGGGAAGGCGCAGTGCTTGTCCCGAGCGATGATGGCGCGGCGCAGGTAGGCCGGGACGGTCTCAGTGGCCTTGCCGAGGTCGAGTGGCAGGCTGATGCTCGCCGCGGGCTGGGGGAGGAGGCTGCCGCGCAGGTGCGCCGCCAGCCCGGCTGGCCCGGACAGCAGCCGGATGGCGCGCGTGAGGACGAGTTCCTGGGCCGCGGTCTGGGCCATGGCGGCGGTCCGGGCATTGAGCTGGCAGCCATCGGTGTGCGCGCGGCCAGGTTGGCCGCATGCCGGGCAACCACGGCGGCCGCTCACGTCATCGCCGGCGCTCCGCGAGTCCCTGCCGCCGGACGAGCCGCACACGCCATCGCTGGAACTGAGTGCGCGGGGGTCGGCCGGGTCGGCGCCGGTGCGGAGGTCGCGGGCCTGCTGGCCTAGCTCGGCGGGGTCGACATGCGCGGTGACGATAGGGGCGATGGATGCGTCGCACTCCGAACCGGGGGCGGCCGTGGCGCCGTGGCCGGCCCAGTCGGCCGCGGCGGCTCCGCCGCCGGGCAGGCCGAGGAGCTGGTCGAGGGTCATGTGCAGCTGGATCTGGGTCGGTTGGCCCGCCCGGTCGGGCAGGCCGCCGGCGATGAGGCGGCGGCAGGCTTCGGCGAGAGCGTCGTGCTGCCGCTGACCCGACGTGCGGGTGTCCTCAGGGCCGGCCTTCTTGCTCAGGGAGTCGAGAACGGCGCGCAGCGCGGCGGCACAGTCGGGGGTTAGCTCGCCATCAAGGGTGCCAGCGCCGCGGAAGTGGGTGAGCAGCCGCACCCGGCGGTCGGCGAACCCGTCGTCACCGTCGGCGTCTGGCCGCGCGGTAAGACGGTGCAGCTGCTCGGCCAGGCCGCCAAGGTCGGACAGGCGAGCGCCACCTGCAGCGGCCTCGAGGAGAATCTCGTCCGCGCCGCTGCGGGCGTCGTCAGGAAGGCGGTCGGTCCAGCCGCAGATCTGCCGTGCCCAGGAGACTGACAGGTCGCCCGCCGCGAGCGCGGCCGCTATCTGCGGGTGGGCGGCCAGGTCTCGCATCCAGCCGGCCGCGGCCGACGCGGCGGCGCCGGTGACTCTCGTCTGCCACCGCAGCCAGGCGACGGGGCTGGCGGCGGCGTCGTCCTCGAAGCCGCGTACGGCGTTGAACGCGGCCAGCACCGTCGACCTGGCCGCGACCAGTTGCGCCTGGACCCGCTCCAGCGCCCGCAGCGCATCGGCCTGCTCGGTGCTGGTCAGCTCGGTCGCGTCGGCGCCCGCCAGCCATCGCAGCGCCGCGGACGCCGACGCGAGCGCGTCAGCCGCGCTGGTCGGCGGGCGGTCCTGGCACATACGTAGCCTCCGAGAAGAGAGAAGAGCAGTACAACTGGAACGCAGTGCAACTGGAACGCAGTGCAACTGGAACGCGGTGCAACTGCATAGACGCTGCGGGGCGCGTTGCGGCGCGGGGGTACTGGGCGCGGAGGGGTGTTGCGGCGCTAACGGCGACTGTGGGGGCGCCTAGGTGCTGCGGGACGGATGAGTACTCTTAGCGGATTCGATGGTGTCAGCGATCCGGCTCTTACTGTCATCTACGTGATCGAATCTATAGGCGATTCTAGCCGAGGTCACTGACATTTTCCGGGCCGGACATGCCCGGCAGGTCCCCTGATGCACAAGGCGAAACATGCACCCGGCACGATGGAAGAATCACGGGCGCTCGGCGAGCCGATCCGCGCCCATCATTATCACGCCCCGGAGGCCTGTGTGTCTGATGTGAACGCCGTGTCAGCAGCGCGGCAGCAGCACCCCGACGCAGCTCCCGGTCAGCGCGGCAACAAGTGGTGGACGCTGGTGGCGGTGTGCCTCGGGACGTTCATGCTGCTGCTTGACATCACGATCGTGAACGTCGCGTTGCCGGACATCCAGCGCGCGCTGCACTCGAGCTTCTCGGACTTGCAGTGGATCGTCGACGCCTACGCGCTGACCCTGGCCGCGTTCCTGCTGACGGCGGGCAGCCTGGCCGACATGTTCGGGCGGCGGCTGCTGTATCTGGTCGGCCTGGCCATCTTCACGTGCGCGTCGGTGCTGTGTGGCTTCGCGGTAAACACGCTAATGCTCCAGCTGTCCCGAGGGCTCCAGGGCGTCGGTGGCGCGATCATGTTCGCCGTGTCGCTGGCGTTGCTGGCGGACGCGTTCCGGGGCAAGGACCGCGGCACCGCCTTCGGGGTCTGGGGCGCCGTCACGGGTCTCGCGGTGGCCATCGGCCCGCTGCTCGGCGGGCTGCTGACGACGGGTCTGTCCTGGCGGTGGATCTTCTTCGTGAACGCGCCGATCGGCGTCTTCGCCGTCATCATCACGGTGATGCGGGTCGCCGAATCGCGCGCTCAGCAGGCTAACCGACCAGACTGGGCGGGCTTCGGCTTGTTCACGGTGGCGCTGGCGAGCCTGGTGTACGGCCTGATCGAGTCCAACGAGAAGTCCTTCACCAACAGCCTGGTGCTGAGCTGCTTCGCCGTCGCTGCCGTGCTGCTGGTCGCGTTCGTCCTCGTCGAGCTGCGCATGGCGCATCCCATGTTCGACATGAACCTGTTCCGGCTGCCGACCTTTACTGGCGGACTGGTGGCGGCTTTCGGGCTGAGCGCCTCGATCTTCTCCATGCTCTTGTACCTCGTGCTGTACCTGCAGGACATCCTCGGCTACTCAGCCCTCGGCACGGGCCTTCGGCTGATGGTGATCTCGGGCGGGATCCTGGTGACGGCGACGCTGTCCGGCCGACTGACCTCGAAGGTGCCGGTGCGGCTGCTGATCGGTCCCGGCCTGCTCCTGGTTGGCGTCGGATTGCTGCTGATGCGCGGGCTCGACGCCAGCTCCGGGTGGACTCACCTCATTCCCGGCATGATCGTGAGCGGCCTGGCGGTCGGGCTGGTGAACCCGCCCCTTGCCTCCACTGCGGTCGGGGTGGTCCAGCCGCAGCGGGCGGGCATGGCGTCCGGCATCAACTCCACCTTCCGCCAAGTCGGCATCGCCACCGGCATCGCACTGCTGGGCAGCCTGTTCTCGAACAAGGTGCGCGACGAGGTGATCTCCATGGTGAGCGCGCTGCCGGGCCTGTCGGGACATGCCACGCAGATCGCCGGCGCCGTTCAGTCCGGGCAGATCGGCAGCGTACTTGGCAGGCTGCCGGGGCCGCTTCGGCAGCAGGTTGGCGGGATCACCAAGGGCGCCTTCACCTCGGGTCTCGATCACATCCTGCTGGTCGCCGCCATCATCGCGCTGGCCGCTGGGGTGATCTGCCTAATCGCCATCCGCAGCAAGGACTTCGTCCAGCAGCAGGCCGCCGCGCCGCCGGCCGGCTAGCTCCAGGGTCCGGGCGCGCGCAGCCGCTGGCGCTGCCTACAGTTGCGGCATGCGCAAATACGTCATCATGGGCGTCCAGGGCAGCGGCAAGGGCACCCAGAGTGCCATGCTCGCGAGCGATCTCGATCTTGTGCACATCGCCGTCGGCGACATCTTCCGGTGGAACGTGCAGAACCACACCAAGCTCGGGGCGCAGGTCCGGCGCACGATGGCGGCTGGTGAACTCGTCAATGACGACCTCGCCGAGGGCGTCGTCAAGGACAGGCTGACCCAGCATGACTGGAACTACGGCTTCATCATCGACGGCTTCCCCCGCAATGAGCGGCAGGCGGAGTTCTTCCTGGAGAGCTATGACATCGACGGGGTAATCGACCTGGACCTGCCCGACTCCGAGGTCCGGCGCCGCGTCCTCGCTCGGCGGCTCTGCAGTGGCTGCGGGATGGATTACAACCTCATCGACTCCAGTCCGCGCGAGAAAGGCAAGTGCGACGTCTGCGGCGGCAAGCTCATCCAGCGCGAGGATGACACCGAGGATGCGCTCGCTGTCCGGCTGCGCGAGTACCACGGCAAGACCAACCCGGTGCTCGACATCTTCCGCCGCAAGGAGTACGTCGTCACGATCGACGCGCGGCCGGACAAAGAAGAGGTGCAGCGCGCCATCCGGGACGCGCTGAATCTGCCCCCGTACAAGGAGTAGCTCGCATGCGGGTCGTCGCCGCGCCCGACTCGTTCAAGGGCAGCATCGGGGCAACGGCCGCGGCCGCCGCGCTGGCCGCTGGCTGGCGTCAGGGCCGGCCGGGCGATGACGTCGTCGAGCTTCCGCTCGCCGACGGCGGCGAAGGCACCCTGGCCGTGCTGGCAGCGGCGATCCCGGCGTGCCGGTGGCACACCGCGACCGTCAGCGGGCCGGGCGAGGACCCCGTGGCTGCCCGCTGGCTGGAATTGGCTGGGAACGGGGCCGTCATCGAGCTCGCCGCCGCCGCCGGGCTGCCGCTGCTGACCGAGCTGAGCCCGCTCACGGCGCACAGCTACGGCGTGGGCGAGCTGATCGGCCTCGCCCTCGACGCCGGAGCACGGCACATCGACGTCGCGCTCGGCGGCTCGGCGTGCACCGACGGCGGCACTGGCGCTCTCGCTGCGCTCGGTGCGCGGTTCCTCGATGCGGCCGGGCGTGATCTGCCGCGCGGCGGCGGTGCCCTCCACCGGCTCGCGTCCGTCGATCTATCAGGATTGCGACCTGCGCCAGCGGACGGGATCGGCTGCCTGACCGACGTTCGGGCACCTCTGCTCGGGCGTGGCGGGGCGGCGGCGGTGTTCGGCCCGCAGAAGGGCGCGAGTCCGGGCGACATCGAAGTGCTGGAGGCCGGTCTCGCCCGGCTGGCCAGCCTGCTCGGTGGTGACCCGGACGCGGCTGGCGCTGGCGCCGCTGGCGGCTGCGGGTACGGCCTGGCTGCCGGCTGGGGAGCGCGCCTGCTGCCCGGCGCTACCCAGATCGCCGCGATCGCCGGCCTGCCGCAGGCCCTCGGGCACGCGGATCTGGTGATCACTGGTGAGGGTCAGTACGACGCGACCTCGCTGCAGGGAAAAGTGGTCGGCGCGGTACTGGCCGCCGCGGCGGCCGCCGGGGCGCCGGCGGCCATCGTGGCGGGCCGGGTGGCGGCAGCGCCGGCGTCCGGCGTTCGGGCCGTCGAGCTCACCGAACTGGCGGGCAGCGCCGAGGCGGCGAGAGCGGAGCCAGCCCGCTGGCTGACGGCGGCTGCCCGCCAGCTCGCCGCCGGCGTCGAGTCGGACTGACCTGTACACGGAGGCCGATCCGGGGAGGCCGACCCCGAAGACAGCCGACCCGAAGGCAGCCGACCCGAACGCAGGCGACCCGAAGACATTGGTTGCGGCTCACCCAAGCCGCGGCAGGCCAGACGGCCGCCGCTGCCGAGCACGCCCCGGCGCCCCGCCCAAATTGCTCGTTCTGCGGTGCGGCTGCTCAACGTTTCACGGCTGCGGTACACGCAAAGGTGGCAACTCGGTCGCGAAAGTGCACGGCAGCCGTGAAACGTTCGCGCGACGGTCCGGCGTCCGTGCCATAGCACCCTCCCGCCACCGCAGCCGACCCCATAGCCTGGGGTGGTGCGGGAGATTGTCGTCTTCAGTGGCAGCGCCCATCCGGCTCTGTCGGCGGAAATATGCGCCGATCTGGGCGTGCCGCTGTACCCGGTGCGGATGAGCAGATTCGCCAACGACTGCCTGGAAGTGCAGCTTCAGGCGAACTGCCGGGAGCGCGACGTGTTCGTGATCCAGCCGCTCGGGCCGCCGGTGCAGGAGAACCTCGTCGAGCTGCTCCTCATGCTCGACGCCGCCCGCGGCGCGTCGGCCGCCCGGGTGACGGCGGTCATCCCGTACTACTCCTACGCGCGCTCGGACAAGAAGTCGATGCCGCGTGTGTCGATCGGCGGCCGCCTGGTCGCGGATCTGCTCGTGACCGCGGGCGCCAGCCGGGTGCTGGCGATGACCCTGCACTCACCGCAGGTACACGGGTTCTTCTCCATTCCGGTCGACCATCTGCACGCGCTGCGCGAATTTGCGGGTCACTTCGCCGGTCTTGACCTGTCCAACGCCGTGGTCGTGTCGCCCGATCTCGGCAACGCGAAGAATGCCGCCGCCCTCGCGCGGCTGCTCCAGCTGCCCGTGGCCGCGGGCGCGAAGGAACGGCACAGCGACGAGCGGGTGACGATCAGCTCGATCATCGGCGATGTCGAGGGCCGCGACGTGATCGTGCTGGACGACGAGATCGCCCGTGGCACCACGATCATCGAGCTGCTGGACCGGCTGCGCGAGCGGGACGCCAGGTCCGTGCGCATCGCGTGCACGCACGGGCTGTTCAGCGACGGTGCCCTGAAGCGGATCGCGACGCAGCCGCTTGTCCGGGAGATCGTCGCCACGAACACCCTGCCGACCGCCGAGGCCGGCCCCGACCTGCAGGTGATCTCGATCGCTGCGGCGCTAGCCGAGGCCATCCGGCGCATCCACGAGGGCGAATCCGTCAGTGCGCTCTTCGGCGCCAGCTGATCCGGTGCAGGCTAGCTGAACCGGTCACTGCCAATCGGGCTCGCCCGCTAGGTGACCGCCGTTTGCCCACACGGCGACCTGGCTGCGCGAGCTGAAGCCGAGCTTGGCCAGGATGTTGGCGACGTGGCGGGCGGCTGTCGCCGGGCTGATGAACAGCTTGCTGGCGATGTCGCGGTTGCTCAGGCCCGCGCCGAGCAGCGCGACGACCTCCTGCTCGCGCGGGGTCAGGCCGCCGGCTGGAGTCTCCTGAGCGCTTCGCGGCAGCGGTGCGCTGGCAGCCGGACCGTCATCCAGCGCCTCGCCCAGTGCCAGCCGCACCGCGGCCGCCGTGCTCATGGCGGTGCCGTCCTGCCACAGCCGGGCGACGGCGTGATCCCCCAGGGCCGCGGCCGCATCCAGGAAGCGCTGGGTCCTCGCGCCGGGCATCGGCGGCAGATGCGCCTCGGCGCGCAGCGTCGAGATCGCGCCAGCAAGCTGGACGCCCAGCTGCGGATTGCGCTCCACGATAGCGAGTCGCGCGGCGGCTTCGAGGCCGCGCGCGACGCCGATCCGGCTGCCCGACGCGTAGCTCAGCCGCAGGCTCTCGGTCAGGTGCTGCCGGGCCGCGGGCACGTCGGACTGATCGAGCGCGATCCGGCCGAGGCCCGCCAGGCAGCGCGCGATCTCCGGGCGCGCGTTGACTTCCCGCAGGATGGCCAGCGCCTCCAGGTAGTAATCCCTGGCGATGGCGTCCTCGGCACGCACCCTGGCCAGGTCGCCGAGGCCGAGGAGCATCCGGGCCGAGCCCCACTGCTGCTCGATGGCGCGCATGACGCCCAGCGCCTCGGTTCCGAGCCGCTCGGCCTCGCGCAGGTTGCCCCGCGCGGCCGCAGCCGAGGCCATGGTCCCGAGCGCGTAGCCCTCGTTCCAGCGGTCACCTGACGACCGCGCCACCTGGAGTGCTTCGGCCGCTCTGGCCGCCGCGTCGTCGGGCCTGCCGGAGTGCAGCGCGATCTCGGTCAGGAGATTGAGGGCCGCCGCTACCCAGAAGTTTTCGCCAGCCGCCCAGCACAGCTCGATCCCGGCCGCGACGAGCTCCGCCGCTTGCTCCGAGCCCATGGCGAGGGCCAGCTGCGCGCGGCTGACCAGCGCCGGCCCGCGCACGGATGCGTGCACTGACGTGGTGTCCGGCAGCTGGAGGAAGGCGTCCAGCCAGCCCGCGCCTTCGGCGAAGGAGCCGCGCACGAGCCAGACCGGCCGGATCGCCGTGCAGATGCGCAGTCCCGTCTCGGCGTCCCCGTCGGCCAGGCAGCCGCCGAGTACCTCGCGCAGGTTGGCCGCCTCCAGGTCGACGCGGCGGAACACGTCCACGCGCGCCGACCACGGTGCCGGGACGACAGCCATGCCGATGTCGGCATACCGCTCGCACTCGCGCCGCGTGTAGTCGCGCCTGCGGCGCTGGATGTCCGCCGTCTCGCCGGCCTGCTCGAGCAGGCCGCTGGCGTACTCGCGCACCGTCTCCAGCATCCGGTATCTGGCCTGGCCGAGCGTCTCGTGCTCGACCTCGACCAGCGACTTGTCTGCCAGCGCGGTCAGCAGGTCGAGGATGTCCGCGGCGGGCACACTGTCGTCGGAGCACACCTGCTCGGCCATCTCGAGCGACCAGCCGGCCAGCGCCGATAGCCGCCGCAGCAGCGTCCGCTCAGGCTCGGACAGCAGCTCGTAGCTCCAGTCGAACGTCGCGCGCAGCGTCTGCTGGCGGGGCGGTACGGTACGGTCCGTGCTGGTGAGCAGCGCGAGGCGGCGGTCGAGGCGGGCGGCTATCTGCTCGACGGACAGCACCCGGACCCAGGCGGCGGCCAGCTCGATTGCCAGCGGCAGGCCGTCCAGCGCCCGGCAGATGGCCGCGACGCTCGCGACGTTGCCGGGGCCGAGCACGAAGCTCGGGGCGGCGGCCGACGCCCGCTCGGTGAACAGGCGGATCGCGTCGTACTCCCGGAGCAGTTCGAGGCTCTGGGGCTGAGCGGGCGGCAGCGCGAGCGGCGGCACCAGCCAGACCGTCTCGGCGGCGACGCGCAGCGGCTCGCGGCTGGTGGCGACCACCTGGAGTCCCGGCGAGCTGGCGAGCAGCCGCTGGCACAGGCTGGCGCACGCCTGGATCAGGTGCTCGCAGTTATCCAGGACGAGCAGGACGCGGCGATGCCGGAATGACTCAGCCAGCGTGTCGAGCAGCGGCCGGCCCGGCTCCTCGTCGACGCCGACGACGGCGGCGAGCGCGGGCACGACGTGCTCTGCCTGCCGGAGGTCGCTGAGCTCGACGAACCACGCACCGTCGGGGAACTCGGCCGCGACGGCGTCGAGCAGCCGGAGCGCCAGCCGCGACTTGCCGATGCCGCCGGCGCCGCACAGGGTCACCGCGCGCATTACGCGCAGCAGCTCACGCAGCTCGCCGACCTCGAGCGTGCGGCCAACGAAGCTGCTGAACTCCTCCGGCCGGTGGACGGCGTCAGGCATGGGCATCTGTATTCCGCGTTACCGGGCTAGGCGCGTTGTTCGCACGCAAGCGCCACCTACAAAGGTAACGCCGGGCTCGGAGTAGACACGACGGAGACCGCCCAATCGCCCAAAGTTGACCGAATCCGTGCCGTATGTCGGCGGACTGCGCCGGATACCGCGCGCTGACGTCGTGCTGGGCTTCGAGATCGTGCCGGGTGGCCGCCGCGTCACTGACGGCCGGATGGGGTCTCGAGCTCGAGCAGGTAGCGCTTGCGGTCCAGGCCGCCGCCGTAGCCGGTCAGGCTGCCGTCCGAGCCGATAACGCGGTGGCACGGGATAATCAGCGCAATCGGGTTCTTACCGTTCGCGAGGCCCACAGCCCGGCTAGCCGAGCCCACCTGCCGCGCCAGCTCGGCGTAGGAGCAGGTGTGGCCGTAGGGAATGGTCCGCAGCGCGGACCAGACTCGGAGCTGGAAGGCTGTGCCGGACGGCGCCAGCGGCAGGTCAAACTGCGTGAGGTCACCGGCGAAGTAGGCGGCGAGCTGGCGGGCGGCCGACGCGAACGGCTCGTCGGCCGGGTCTCCGGCCACGCCGAGCGCCTCGCTGGCCGGGCGGTGGCGCTGGGCCTCCATGTACAAGCCGGTCAGCTGTCGGTCGTCGGCGACGAGGGTGAGCGGCCCGATCGGGCTCGGGAGGGTGACAGCGGTCGTCATGGGCGTAGCGCGGTCAAGCGTCGTGTACACGGGTGCTCCTTCATTCGGCGGGTCCTGATCATGAACTCGGCAGGCGGTTGATGGCGTGATCGCCGGTCGCCCACAGGTATTGCACGGCGTAGGAACGCCACGGCCGCCACGCTGTCGCGCGGGCCGTCAGCGCCGCGGGGCTGGCGGGCAGCCCGGCTGCGCGCGCTGCCGCGCGCACGCCGAGGTCGGTGGCCGGGAAGGCGTCCGGGTCGCCGAGACCGCGCATCGCGATCGTCTCGATGGTCCACGGCCCGAGCCCGGGCACGGTCGCGAGGCGCGCTCGTGCCTCGTGCCAGTCGCTGCCGACGCTGAGGTCGATGTGGCCGTCGGCCAGCGCCGTCGCCAGCGCGGCGAACGACGCGCGGCGTGATCGCGGCAGCGCGAGATCGTCGGCGCCGGCCAGCACGGCTGGATCCGGGAACAGGCGCGTCAGGCCGCCATCGGGATCGACCAGGGGCTCGCCGTAGGTGGCGGCCAGCCGGCCAGCGTGGGTGCGCGCGGCTGCGGTCGAGACCTGCTGGCCGAGCACCGCTCGCAGCGCGAACTCCGCCGCATCCACCGTCCGCGGCACGCGGCGGCCGGGCGCCTTATTGACGAGCGGAGCGAGCGTCTCGTCTGCGGAGAGCAGGTCAGCGACCGCCACCGGATCGGCGTCCAGATCCAGCAGCCGACGGCACCGGCTGATCGCGCTGGCGAGATCCCGCAGGTCGGTGAGGCGGAGCTGGCAGCTCACGTGGTCGGGCTGCGGTCGCAGTGACACGATGCCGTGGCCGTGCGGCAGCCGCAGGGTGCGCCGGTAGGCGCCGTCGCGCCACTCCTCGACACCCGGCACGCCGGTCGCGGCCAGGTGGCCGAACAGGTTGTCCGGCTGGAGCGGCGCGCGGAACGGGAGCCGCAGCGACAGGGCACCAGCCGCCACGGCGGGATGGCCGCGGCTGGCCCGGTCGCGCAGCTGACTAGGGGAGAGGGCGAACACCGACCGCACGGCGTCGTTGAAGGTCCTGATGCTCGCGAACCCTGCCGCGAACGCGACGTCGCCCATCGGCAGCGTGGTCGTCTCGATCAGCAGCCGGGCGGTCTGCGCGCGCTGGGCCCTGGCCAGGGCTAGCGGTCCGGCGCCGAGCTCTGCCAGTAGCTGGCGCTCCACTTGCCGGACGCTGTAGCCGAGGCGATCGGCGAGGGCGGGCACCCCGCCGGCGTCCATGACGCCGTCGGCGATGAGCCGCATCGCCCTGGCCACGACGTCAGCGCGGACATCCCACTCGGGGGAGCCGGGGCTCGCGTCAGGCCGGCAGCGCTTGCAGGCGCGAAAGCCGGCCTGCTGGGCGGCGGCTGCGCTGGGGAAGAACCGCATGTGCTCGGGCTTGGGCGGGACCACCGGGCAGCTTGGCCGGCAGTAGATGCCCGTCGTCAGCACCGCGGTGAAGAACCACCCGTCGAACCGGGCGTCCTTAGACTGGACCGCGCGGACGCAGCGTTCGGCGTCCAGGTGAATTCGCTCGTCGTGCATGTGTCCAGTGTCGGGCCGGGACCCAGGTACGGTCTAGCGAAAATGCGACACCGAGACCGACAGACTGCAGTTGGCGAGTGTGTTGTCGTAAATCTGCTAGCCGCGCACCATCAGTGGCGCCAACTCCCCATTGACGGCCCGAGAGGCGGCGTCAAATAATTGGTCTATAGATCAGTCCTTTAGCCCTCCAGTCTGGGCAGCGGTCGATGCGGCGATCGCGGCCGAGTCAGTCGCGGCCGTCGACTTCCTGGGCCGTCTCGTCGGGGCTCGCAGCACCGTCGGCGAGGAGGCCGCTGCGCAGGAGATCGTGGCGGCCGAACTGATCCGGCACGGTTTCGATGTCGAGCACCTGGCCATACCGGCGGCGACGGCAGCGGCGGCCCCGGCTGGCGTCGCGCAGGTGAGTTACGCAGGGCGCAATAACGTCGCGGGCTGGATCAACCGCGGCGAGAGCCCGTCGCTGCTGCTGACCGGCCACGTCGATGTGGTGCCGGCGGACGCGCGGCTGTGGTCGGCCGATCCCTACGTGCCAGTGATCAGTGACGGCTGGCTGACCGGCCGCGGCGCCGGCGACATGAAGGGCGGCCTGGCCATGGGCCTGCTGGCCGTGGCCGGGCTTCGCCGCGTGCTCCCGGAGGCGATCACCGGCGAGCTTGTCTTCGCGTCGGTCATCGAGGAGGAATGCACGGGCAACGGCACACTCGCGGCGGCCCGGGCAGGCGTGCTCGGTGACGCCGTCGTGCTGCTCGAGCCGACCGACCTCGGCATTCTGCGCGGCGGCATCGGCATCTTGTGGGTCGACATCATCCTGTCCGGCGCCGGCGGTCACGCCGAGTCGGCGGACCGCGCCGTGAACCCGGTCGCGAGCATCCCGGTCATCCTGGCGGCGCTGGCCGAGTTCGAGAGCCAGCTGCGGGTGTCGGCCCCGGATCCGGAGTTCAGCGTCAGCCCTTACAACGTGAACGTCGGGACTGTTCGCGCTGGCGACTGGCCGTCGAGCGTGCCGGGCCGCGCAGTCCTCGGCGTCCGGGTCGGGTTTCCGCGGACGTGGATTCCGGCGCAGGCGCTCGAGCGAATCAGCGCCGCCATCGGCGAGGCCGCGGCCGCCGATCCGGTGCTGTCGCAGTACCCGCCAGTCATCCGCGAGACAGGCTTTCGCGCCGAGGGATTCATGCTGCCGTCCGAGCATCCGCTGGTGGCTGCGCTGGCCAGCGCGCACGCCGACGCCCACGGTCAGCCGCCACGTCAGTTCGTTCTCGGCGCCACCACGGACGCGCGGTACTACCTCAACCAGTTCGGCCTGCCGGCGCTGGCCTACGGGCCAGCAGCCCGCAACATTCACGGCGCCGACGAAGGAGTCGACCTCGCCAGCGTGACGGCGGGAGCGCGCACGCTGGCCAGGTTCATCGCGGCGTACTACGCCGCGGCCGGCCTGCGAGAGCAGGGGCTGCTCATGGGGGAGCGGGCGCATGGCTGAGCCGGCCGCGAGCGAGGCGCTCGCGACCATGCTGACCCCGATCACGCTGCGGACCGCCGGAGAGCGGATCGCCGAGCGCATCGTCACCGCCATCGCGCTCGGCGAGTTCGTGCCCGAGCAGCGACTACCGACGGAGCGGGAGCTGGCCACCATGCTCGAAGTTAGCCGCACCACCGTCCGCGAGGCATTGCAGCGGCTGCAGGCGTCGGGGTACGTGACAACGCGGCGCGGCCGCGGCGGCGGCACGTTCGTGCGGACCGACCGCGGTCCGGACGCCGACGGAATGATCGCGCGCACCCTGGTGCCCGCCTGGGCGGACCTGACCGACCTGCTGGATTTCCGGCGCCTGGTCGAGCAGCTGATCGCCCGGACCGCGGCAGAGCGACGCGACGACCGCGACATGGTGCGCATCCGAGCCGCCGTGGCAGATTATGCGCGCGCCGCCGACCGCGACGCGTCCAGCCTGGCCGACCACGCGCTGCACCAGGCGATCGCCAAGGCCACCCACAATGCCCGCCTCGTCGAGCTCAGCGCCAGGGCCCGGCGCGACATCAGCTTCGGGTTCGACGCCGAGCCCTACACGCCGCAGGTCCGGCACCGTGCGCTGAACCAGCACCCGTCGCTGGCGGAGGCAGTCATCGCGGGGGATCCGGACGCTGCGGCGCGCATCGCAGCCGAGCACTTCTCGCTGACCGAGGGGATGCTCCGTGAGCTGCACGCCCGCATCGAGCTCCGATCTGAGGGAGACCTGAATGGCCGTAGCGACAGTTAACGGAATCGAGCTCAATTACCGGCTGGAAGGCGATGGCGAGGAGACCATCGTCTTGATCAACGGCCTCGCTGACGATCTCGAGACCTGGGCGCTCCAGGTGGACGATTTCCTCGCGGCCGGCTACCGGGTACTGCGGTTTGACAACCGCGGCGTCGGCGCGAGCTCTGCTCCCGTCGGGCCCTACTCCAGCGCGATGCTCGCCGCCGACGCCAAGGCTCTCGTGGACTCGCTCGGCATCAGCGACTTTCACCTGATGGGCGTCTCGATGGGCGGCATGATCTCGCAGGAGTACGCGCTGCGTTATCCGGGTGATCTCCGCTCGGCGACGTTCGGGTGCACATACGCCGCACCGGGACCGTTCTGCTCCCGGATGTTCGCGATGTGGGCGGACCTGGCGCCCGTTCTCGGCGTGCCGTTCGTCATGCGCGACGTGACGCTCTGGGCCTTTACCGTCCCGTTCTTCGAGCAGCGCGGGGAGGAACTGGCCGAATTTGAGACCGCCATGCGGTACATGGCCCAGCCTGTGCACGCATACCTCGCTCAGCTCGCCGTGATCCAAGATCACGACACCACCAGCAGGCTCGGCGAGATCTCGGTGCCGACGCTGGTACTCGCCGGGGAGGAGGACATCCTCATCCCGGTCTCGCTGTCCCGCCGCATCCACGACGCGATTCCCGGCTCGGAGTGGGCCACCACGAAGGGCGGCCACGCCTGCTGCTGGGAGCACCCGGCCGAGTTCAACCAGACCTTCCTTGATTTTGTGCGACGGCACGGAAAGGGCTAGCGATGGCCATTGCAGCCGATCCCAGCCAGCAGCTCGAACGCGGCCAGCTTGGCCTGTTCGGCGTGATCATGCCCGGCGTCGCCCAGGTGGCGCCTGCCTTCAACCTGTTCTTCACCACGGGCGTCATGGTGGCGCTGGCCGGGGCGTCCGCGCCGCTCATCTTCCTGATCAGCATGGTCGGCATGGTGGCGACAGCCAGCAGCCTGGCCCAGTTCGCCGGCGTGTACCCGAGTGCCGGGTCGTTCATCACCTACATCACCCGGTCGATCGGCACCAAGGTCGCGGTCGCCATCGGCGTGATCACGATCCTCGGCTACATCATCGCGTTCGGCGGCATCTACATCTTCGTCGGCAGCTACATCGTCCAGAACGTGTTCGGTGATCCGCACATCTGGGGGATAACTCAGCTCACCACCATCGTCTACGGCGCGCTGGTCGTGGCGCCGGTGGTCGTCGGGCTCAAGTTCGGCGTGCGGATCACGGTCGTGCTCTACGTGTTCGAGGTGCTGCTCTTGCTCGCCATGAGCGTCACGATCCTCGTCCGCGGCGGCGCCACCGGCCTGTCCGGCACGCCGTTCAGCTGGCCGACCGGACACTCCAGCGACGTGCTGCTGGCCTTCAGCCTGGCCGTGCTGGCCTTCGGTGGCTTCGAGGCCGCCGCGCCGCTAGCCGAGGAGACTCGCAATCCGCGCCGGGCCGTGCCGATCGCCGTGATCGGTGCGGTCGTTATCAGCGGGGTCATCTACGTACTCGGGTCGTACGCGCTGGTGACCGCGTTCGGCATCGGGCACGCTGGCACGCTCGCCGCTGACCCGAACCCGTTCCACACCGCGGCCAAGGCGTTCATCCCGTTTGTCGCGCCGCTAGTCACCTGGATCTTCCTGTCCAGCGTCACCAGTTCCTATGTCGCGGCCAACACCCAGACCTCGCGCGTGATCTTTGCGGGCGCGCGGGGCGGCCTGTGGAGCGGCGCGCTCGCTGCGATCAACCCGCGGTTCCGCACGCCAGCCGCGGCGGCTGTCGCGTTCGTCGCGCCGAGCATCCTGATCGGCGTCGTGGCGACGGCGTTCACCACCCCGGGCGCGGCTTCCGGCTTCCTCGGCACCTACGGCATCCTGGGCCTGATCATCATGTACCTGATGGCCAACGTGGCGCTGATCGTGGAGTGGGCCAAGTTCCGCGCCCGCGGCATTCGCAAGAATCCCTGGCTGTGGGTGGTCGTGCCGGTCATCGGCGTCGCGGTGCTCGCCGTGCCGGTCTGGGGCGACCTGCGGCCCGGCCAGCCGAGCCCGTACAACATCCTGCCGTGGCTGACCCTGGGCCTGATCGCTGTCGGCGTTATCTACGCCGTGGCGCTCGGCGCATTCCGGCCTGGCACGCTGGAGCGGGCGCCGGCGCTGCTGGAGGGCGACGAGAGCCTGGCCACTGACCCCCTCGCCGTGGCCGACGCGGCCGGGTAGTCGCTATTCGGTATCCAGATACAGGCAAAACGGGTGGCCGGCCGGATCGAGCAGCACGCGCACGTCGTCCTGCGGCTGAAAGTCGGCCACCGTCGCACCCATGTCGATCGCGTCGGCGACGGCCGCGGCCAAGTCGTCCACCGCGATGTCGATGTGCAGCATCATCTGCTGCTCGCCGTTCTGTTCGGGCCACACCGGCCGCACGTAGCCCTCGGAGGTATTGAAGGCGAGGTAGGAGGACGTGCCCGGCACCTGGATGGCGGCGCCGTGAGGATCCTCCTTGGCGATCGGCCAGCCGAGCAGCCGCGAGTAGAACCCCGCTAGGGCCGATCCGTCAGGCGCCTCGAGCACAACGCCCCACCAGTCGGTCTTGGTTCGTCCGCGCATGCCAATCATCATGGCAGCGCCCTGAGCCCGCCCGCCGGGCCGGCCGAACAACCGGATGTTGCTGGTCGATCACGGCACCGACCGGTGGGTACTGCGGATCAGCGAGAACCTGACTGCTGACCAGGTCCGCGCCGAGCGCGGTTCGGGCGGGCGATCGGCAGCTCAGCGTGGCGCTCGGCCACGTGCCGCGCCATGACGCCCCGCATGACTGGCTGACCAGCCGGCACGTACATCCGGATGTCGCCGGCATGCCCGGGCTGCGCGGTGAGCTGATAACGGCCGGCATCAGCTCCGAGCTGACCCGGCTCCTGGTGGGGTTCGAGCAGGGAATGTGGCTGACTGGAGTCGGTGTCGGCCTGCCCGTCCAGGTCGTGCATGGCGACCCGGCCGCCTCGAACGTGCTGGCCGACGAGGACACCGGCGCGGTGACCGCGATGCTGGACTTCGAGATCGCCGGCGCCGCCGCCGACGCATGGCTCGCCGCCTGCGGCGACGCGCTGCGCGCCCGGCTGCGAGCGCATAGATAATTTCGCATTCGGCAAAGTTGCGTGATGCGAAAGTTCGGCTAAGCTGATCGCGTGATTCCCGTCAGCACGGCTGAGCCTGACCACGAGCCGTCGGGCCTGCGCGAGCGCAAGAAGGTCGCGACCCGGCAGGCGCTCGGCGTCGCGGCCATGCGCCTGGCGATCGAGCGGGGGCTGGACAACGTCCTGGTCGAGGACATTGCCGAGGCGGCCGGGGTGTCGGCCCGCACGTTCAACAACTACTTCGCCAGCAAGTACGAGGCCATCTGCGCGCTGGCCTTCGACCGGGCCATGCGCATCGGCACGGCCCTCAGCGAGCGGCCAGCCGCCGAGCCCGTCTGGCAGGCCATCACCAACGCTGTGATGTCGGAGTACGGCAGCGCCGATCGCGCCCTAGACGAGGAGTGGATGGCCGGGGTGCGCCTGGTCACCAGTACGCCCGCGCTCACCGGCGAGTACCTGAAGGTACAGGCGATGACGCAGTACTCGCTCGCCGAGGCGATCGCGGTGCGGCTCGGGTACGGCGCGGCCGGCAGCATGTTCCCCCGGATCCTCGCGGCTGCGGTGACCGCGGCCATCCAGGCCGCGCTCGATCGCTGGTTGCACTCCGACCCGCCGGTGCCGCTTGCCCCGCTGGTCCGCCAGGCGCTGCGGCAGCTCGCCGACGGCATGCACCAGGTCCTGCCGCGAGTGCCCCAGCCGGCTGACTCCGGTTAAGCCGCGGCGGACCTGCGCCCAGCCCCGTTCCCTGCCAAATTCCCCCGGAGACATCTGTGCTGATCCGACTGATGCGCAGCTACTTGCAGCCCTACCGCAAGCAGCTGTCGTTCGTCCTGGTGCTCCAGCTGGCGCAGACGCTGGCGACGCTGTACCTGCCGACGCTCAACGCCGACATCATCGACAAGGGCGTGATCCTCCGCAACACGCACTACATCCTGACGACCGGCGGCGTCATGCTGGCCATCACGCTCGCGCAGATCCTGTGCGCGGTCGGCGCGGTGTACTTCGGTGCGCAGGTCGCGATGGCGCTTGGCCGCGATCTCCGGCACGGGATCTTCAGCCGCGTACAACAGTTCTCTGACCGCGAGGTCAGTCACTTCGGCACGCCGTCGCTGATCACCCGGACCACTAACGACGTCCAGCAGGTCCAGATGCTAGCGATCATGACGTTCACGCTGCTGCTCTCCGCGCCCATCATGTGCGTCGGCGGCATCTTGCTGGCGCTGAACCAGGATGTGCGGCTGTCCACGCTCTTGCTGGTCGCCGTGCCGCTGCTCGGCGTCATCGTGCTGCTGATCATCTCCCGGATGCGGCCGCTGTTCCGGCAGATGCAAGAGCGCCTGGACGGCATCAACCAGGTGCTGCGCGAGCAGATCGCGGGCGTGCGGGTGATCCGCGCGTTCGTCCGCGACCCGCAAGAGCGGGACAGGTTCGCCGGGGCCAGCACCCAGCTGTTCGATGTCCAGCTCGGCGCAGGCAAGCTGATGGCGCTGATGTTCCCGTCGGTGATGCTGGTGCTGAACCTGTCCACCACCGCTGTCGTGTGGTTCGGCAGCCACCTGATCGCCGATGGGACCATGCAGATCGGGTCGCTGACCGCGTTCATCACCTACCTGGCGCAGATCCTGATGTCGGTGATGATGGCCACGTTCATGTTCATGCTCGTGCCGCGCGCCGAGGTGAGTGCGGAGCGGATCATGGAAGTGATCAACACCGAGCCTGCTCTCGCCGCACCGCTCCGGCCGCGGCAGCCGGGCGCCGAGCCGGGCCGGCTCGAGCTGCGCAATGTGGAGTTCCGGTATCCAGGCGCCGAGGAGCCGGTGCTGCACGACCTCAGCCTGACCGCGCTGCCTGGCCAGACGACGGCGATCATCGGCGGCACCGGCAGCGGCAAGACCACGCTGGTCAACCTCATCCCGCGGCTCATCGACGTGACGGCGGGTTCGCTCGAGATCGGCGGCGTCGACGTGCGCGAGCTCGACCCGGCGGCGCTGTCGGCGGCCATCGGGCTGGTGCCGCAGAAGCCGTACCTGTTCTCCGGGACGGTGGCCACCAATTTGCGCTACGGCAACCAGGCCGCCACGGACGAGGACCTGTGGAAGGCGCTGGAAATCGCCCAGGCACGCGACTTCGTCGAGCGGATGCCGGACGGGCTGGACTCGCGGATCGCCCAGGGCGGCACCAACGTGTCCGGCGGCCAGCGGCAGCGGCTGGCCATCGCGCGAGCGCTTGTCCACAAGCCGCAGATCTACGTCTTCGACGACTCGTTCTCTGCGCTCGACTACGCCACCGACGCGCGGCTGCGCGCCGCGCTGGCCGCCGAGGTGACGGGGGCGACCATGATCATCGTCGCACAGCGCGTCGGCACGATCCGGCACGCCGACCAGATCCTGGTGCTCGACGCCGGGCGGCTGATCGCGGCCGGCACTCACGCCGAGCTCATGGACACCTCGCCGACCTACCGGGAGATCGTCCTATCCCAGCTGACCGAGCAGGAGGCCGCCGCGTGAGCGCGGAATCGAACGCAGACCAGGCGCCCGGCGCCGCCTTCAGCCCAGCGGCTGCGGGTGCGGGGTCGGCCGGCGTGGGGGAGCGGGCCACGCCCAAGCGCGGACCCGGCCCTGGCCCGGCCATGGGCGGCCCGGCCCGCTTCATGGGCGGCATGTCGACCGAGAAGGCGCTGGACTTCAAGAACTCGGGCCGCCGCCTGCTGGCCACGCTGCGCCCGTACCGCGTGCTCGTGCTGCTCGCGCTCGCGCTCGCCGTCGGCAGCGTCACGCTGGCGGTGCTGGGGCCGCGCATGCTGGGCGAGGCGATCAACGTCGTGTTCGACGGGATCCGGTCCAGGCACGGCGTCGACTTCCATCACGTCGCCCAGATCCTCGCGGTCGTGGTGGCGCTGAACGTGGGCAGCGCAATCTGCGCGCTCTTCCAGGGCAGGCTGACCGCGACCCTGGTGCAGCGCGCAGTGTTCCGGCTGCGCGAGGACGTGCAGGCCAAGCTGTCCCGGCTGCCGCTTAGCTACTTTGACCGGCAGCCACGCGGCGAGATCCTCAGCCGCGTCACCAACGACATCGACAACCTCCAGCAGTCGATGCAGCAGACGCTGAGCCAGCTCGTGACGTCGCTGCTGACCATCGTCGGCGTGCTGACGCTGATGTTCGTTATCTCCTGGGAGCTGGCCCTGATCGCGCTGGTGACCGTCCCGGCCTCAGCGGTAGCGATGCGCAAGATCGCCAAGCGAGCGCAGCCCCAGTTCATCAACCAGTGGAAGTACACCGGCAGGCTGAACGGCCACATCGAGGAGATGTACACCGGGCACGCGCTGGTCACCGCGTTCGGTCAGCGGGAGGAGGCGATGGCGAACTTCACCGAGCAGAACGAGGCCCTGTTCAAGGCCAGCTACCGGGCACAGTTCATCTCCGGAACCATTCAGCCGGTCATGATGTTCGCCTCGAACCTCAACTATGTCCTGGTGGCCGTCGTCGGCGGTCTGCTGATTGCCAGCGGCACGCTCACGCTCGGCGCGGTGACGGCGTTCATCCAGTACTCGCGGCAGTTCAGCCAGCCGCTCACCCAGGTCGCCAGCATGGCGAACCTGCTCCAGTCCAGCGTGGCCTCGGCCGAGCGGGTGTTCGCGCTGCTGGACGCGGCCGAGCAGGCTCCGGATGCGGCCGAGCCCGCCAGGCCGACCGCGGTGCGGGGCCGGGTGGAGTTCGACGACGTGTCGTTCCGGTATGCGCCGGACCGGCCACTGATCGAGCACGTGTCGCTCACGGTCGAGCCCGGCCAGACCGTCGCCATCGTCGGGCCGACCGGCGCTGGCAAGACAACGCTGGTGAACCTGCTGATGCGGTTCTACGAGATCGACGCCGGCAAGATCCTGCTCGACGGCGTGGACACCAGGTCCATGAGCCGGGCGGAACTGCGCGGGCTGACCGGCATGGTGCTGCAGGATGCCTGGCTGTTCGGCGGCACGATCGAGGAGAACATCGCCTACGGTGCCGCGGGTGCCACCCACGAGCAGGTCGTCGAGGCGGCGAAGGCGACCTACGTCGACCGGTTCGTGCGGACGCTGCCGGACGGCTACGGCACGGTGCTTGACGACGATGGCACGAACGTGAGCATGGGGGAGCGGCAGCTGATCACCATCGCCCGCGCGTTCCTGGCCCGGCCGGCCGTGCTGATCCTGGACGAGGCGACCAGCTCGGTGGACACGCGGACCGAGGTGCTGATCCAGCGGGCGATGGCGTCGCTGCGGCAAGGCCGGACGAGCTTCGTGATCGCGCACCGGCTGTCCACCATCCGCGATGCCGACGTCATCCTGGTCATGGAAGACGGGCAGATCGTCGAGCAGGGCACGCACACCGAGCTGCTCGCGGCCGGCGGCGCATACGCGCGCCTGTACCAGGCCCAGTTCGGCCAGGCGATGGCGGAGGTGGCCTGAGCTCGGCACCGGGCATAATGACAGCCTTGTCATTATGGTCGCGCCTGCCCGACGGCGGCGTCTGGCTGCGCACGGGTGCACCGGCGCACGGGCGCACGTGTATGCAAGTCCGTGCGCGCGGCCTTGTCCTGGTCATGTCCAGCTACTTCAGCGTGCGCGATGACCAGATCGTGAGCCTGACCGTGATCTTCAATCAGCCGCACGGATACTAAAGACCGGACCGGGAACGGGGTCGACGCCGCCGGTCACCGCGTGCCCGACTTGCCGACGGACAGCAGCGGCAGCCTGGCCAGCAGCCGGGGCGACCGCCGGGCACGCCGCCGGGTTGGCTGCCGCTGCGCGCGGCCCGATAGCGGCTCGCCAGCCTGGAACCCGGCGATGACGAGGTCGAGCAGCCGCCCGGCGCGCGCCGCGGCGTCCGGGCCGGGATCGATACGCCAGAGGAAGCCGAGCAAGAGCAGGACGTCGTCGGGATCGATGCCCGGCCGGATGCAGCCATCCTGCTCGCACGCCGTGAGCAGCACGGTGATGGCCCCGACGAGCGGCCCGTAGGTCTCCCCGGCGAGGCCGTCGCTCGTCGCCGAGTGCAGGGCATCGGCCAGGCCGTGCTTGATCAGTCCGTAGTGGGCCAGGCGGTCGAACCACTGCCGCAGTGCCGTCAGGGGCTCGCTGGCAGCCAGCAACTCGGCCGCGGAGTCCGCCAGCTTCTGCACGTCGTCGCGGTAGACCGCGAGCACCAGTGCTTCTCGGCTAGGGAAGTGCCGGTACAAGGTGCCGGGACCGACGCCGGCCTGCTTCGCGATGGAGTTCAGTGATGCATCACCGGCGGCGGCGAACGCCTCGCGGGCAACCGTCAGTATCCGATCGCGATTCTGCTGGGCGTCTGCCCGCAGCGGATCGCGCTGGTGATCTGCGAGTTCGGCTGTCGTCATCCCGGTCCCATCGTGGCCTGGCCCAGTTGTACCGGTTACGACGTGGCGGGTTGCCTCGCGACACGCACTCATCGCTAACCGGAGACGTCTCCGACAATACCCCTGACTTGCCTGGAGAGTTCTCCGCTTATAGCGGAGGATTCTCCGGATAGAGATCATGGCACGCAGGGCTCAGTGGCACAGGCCGGCGCCAGTCGTCGGGGGAGTACCGCTGCACCGCTTCAATCTCGCTACTTCAGTCTCGCCAGGACATGCCGGGACGTCGCGCCCGTTGCTCGTCAGGAGCCTGGCTCTGCAACGCGGCGGCCTGCGTCGACGCGTCTGTACCGGTACGAGGCCGCGATGAGATATCCGGCCAGCAGAACTCCTGCCACTACTTCGCCGACATATGCGCGCGGCTGGCCCCAGTCGCGTCCGGCCAGGACCAGGGCAATCGGCTCCAGGGCGAGTGGGCTGGCGGCGAGCAGTGCTATGAGCACTGACCTGCCGGCCCGCCAGCGCTGCCCGAGCGAGCCGTACAACGGTCCGGTGACAAGGCCTCCGATGAGGTTCTGCGCCTGCGTGCTGATCACCAGGTGGCCCATCGTCGCCAGATTCAGGTGCACGCCTTCAGCCGGGCTCCACATGATCACGAAGTAGCCCGCCAGTGCTGCGAGCGTCGCGGCGAGCCCGATCAACGCGCCCCTCCAGGGCCGAGCCTGGGTGCAGCCAGCGCAGAACGCGAGCAGTAGCCAGGGCGCCGACAGCCCGCTGATCGTGGTGGCAATCGGATGGGAGCCACCAGGGAGATGCGAGGTCGCCAGCCATTGGTCGGCGGCGCCGAAAGCAGCGGCCAGCAGCAACAGCCCGGCTACCCGCCAGCTAGGCCAGGAGCCGGTGCCTCCGTTCCGTGACATGCGACGAGCCTGGCAGTCCGGTCCGGCAATCTCAATACCCCCGTAACCGAGCAAAGCCGACTCTCCGCCAGCGCCCGCGATGCGGGGGGATGCGTGCCGCTGCTTTCTTGCGCACGACGCAGGGGGACATAGCGCGGGGCGCCCTTCCCGTCAGCTGAGCACGTCTTCCGACAGCGCGCCGATAATGCACATTATGTAAAGTTAACCGGTCTGCGCTTGCCTGCAGGAAGACGTAAGAACTGGCTGATCGCCATCCGGCGGCTCGGCAGCCGCCGGGCCGATGCCTTCGGGAACGTGACCATCACCTGGGTGCCGGAGCCGGGCTCGCTTGAGATCTCGAGTATGCCGCGCTGTGCGCGAACGAGCTGAGAGACGATGGTCAGGCCGATTCCGCTGCCTGCTGCGATTGATGACGAGTCGGCGCCACGGAAGAACCGCTCAGTTACCCGCGGCAGTTCATCGGCAGGGATGCCGATCCCGGTATCGGTTATCCGCAGAAGAGGTCCGCCGAGGTCGCATTGCCCGGTCTCGACCGTCACCGTCCCGCCCGCGCGAGTGTATTTCAGCGCGTTGGTCATCAGATTCGTGACCACCTCGACCATGCGCTGGTAGTCGCAGAGGATAGCAACCGGCTGCAGTTCCAGCTGAAGACGCACGCTCGCGACCTCGTACATGTCGCGGAGCCGATCCGCGGCATCACGTGCGATTGCGGCAAGGTCGCGGTGCACCAGCGCTAGCCGCAGCGTTGCAGAGTCGGCGCGCGCGAGCGCCTGCAGGTCGTCCAGCCGCTGGCTAAGCCGCACCGCCTCCTCGTGCAGTGACCCCACATTCTCTTCAGTCGGCTCGGTGAAGCCATCCAGCATGGACTCGGTGCCAGCTTGCAGGATCGCGACAGGCGTGCGCAGCTCATGGGCCACGTTGCCGACAAGCTCGCGCCGGGCTCGATCGCGCTCGTCGAGCGCGTCGGTTGCGGCGTTGAATGCCTGCAGCAACTCATGGATAACGCCAACTGAGCGCACGTCGGTTATCCGGACCTGACGGTCCCCCGCCCCCCTCGCGCGCACGGCTGCGAGCAGCCGCTCCAGCGGCGCCGTAATCCGTCTCGCGACGAGCACCGAGACCGCTGTGGCGAGCGCCAGTGCCATGACGAACGCGACGATGCGCGCGCGCCACCGTTGGGCATCCAGCCGCGCGACGGCGGCGCGCAGCCCCCGCGCGCCGAATCGCATCCGGATCTGACCGACGCTGGCCCCTTGTGCGACGACGGGACGCACGACCTGCCCCGTCGCGGGGAGGCGCGCGTAATCTCCGGACCGCACCAGCTGCCGTCCGCCCGAGTCCAGCACCTGCACGCCGGCGCCAGCCATATCGGCCGCATCGATCACCGATGTGAGAGCAGGCTGGTCCCATCGCCCGTGATCAAATGCCGCGCCAGCGGTTAGCGCTGCGGTGTCTGCCGCGTTGACCTCTTGTGCACGGGCGAACTGACTGAAGTCCGCAGTGCCGCTCATGGAAACGACGACGACATCCAAGAGCAGCGTGGCCAGGACCACGCCGATGAACGCCACGATGAGCCGTCGCCCGAGTTCGCCCACGCCCAAGATGCGGCGATTGCGCCAGCTAGCCGTCACTGGTGCGACCGAGCCTGAAGCCATTCCGGACGCTCGGCTAGCTCTGCCAGGCCCATCGCTGCTGTCGCGGTCACGTCTCCCCTGTCTCACGCCTTACGTTCCCGGTAAGGAGCAAACCCGAGCGTGGTGGGGTCGGGATGCGGTGAATGTGGAGTTGCCGTGGAGGAAGCGATATCGAGCCCGAGCAAGCGACGACGGGCGAGACGGTTAGCCCTGACGAGCGATTGCGGTGTGGGTTAATCGCGGAAATATCTCATTTTCCCGGCATCTTGCTCATGGTCGGCGTCACGCGCTCAGGGAGGTGAGCAGCGCTTGCCGGCGCGCGCGCGTGCTGTGCCGGACCGACCGCGCGAGCCAGATCAAGGTCGCCACGGCGACGATCGCGCCTGGCCAGAAGCCGTATGCGAGCAGCACGATGGCGGCCGCGGCCGCGGCCACCTGCCCGGCGTCCTCGGTGATGAGCCGCGGCCGCTGCGCCGGTGTCAGCGAGGCGAGCCGACGGTGGATGCGCAGCCGCACCACCAGCAGCAAGATGGCGAAGGCGACGGTCAGGAACACGGCTGGAATCGTGTTGCCAGGGGGGTTGTTTTGGGCCCAGTGCCACGTGCTGCCGAGCTCCGCGCCGATGATGGAGCCTCGCCAGACCTTGATGGTGAGCGGCGTCAGCTGGTTCTCGTCGGCGGCCGCTGCCCGGGCCAGGGCCGGGCCGTTCCCGTCGAACTCGGCCCAGGTATTGATGACGCCGTCGTCCGTCACATAGGAGACGTCGGCGTAGTTGCTGTTGCTGGCGCGAGAGTCCGTGCGCACGCCGTTGACCGTGGCGGTGAAGTCGCCGACGCAGGTCGCCAGGTTCGACTCGCCCGCGCACGCAGGGGCGTGACGGTACGCGCGGGCCGCAGGCCCGTCCTGAACCGTCAGGAAGATCCCGAACAAGACCCCCACCACCAGGATCGGCATGATCCAGTTGGCAGCGCGGGCCCGCAGCACCGGACTCCGGACGGTGCGCTGGAGGCGCCCCCCCAACGGCAGCGGGGTGCTCGGCAGCGGCGTTGGCGCGGCCGCCCGAAGCGGCGTGGCGGCGCTGAGCGTGTCTGCTGGCATATCCGTCGGCGGCGTCGTGGCGGTGCCGGGCCAGTCCATGGGCGGCCGGTCCAAAGGCGCATCCATCGGCAGCGCTTCCGGGCGGGCATCGGGTCCTTCTGGGCGGGCGTTTCGCCGTCTGGCGGCGAGCCCCAGCCACGCGGCCAACCCCAGCACGACGACCAGCGCACCGCCGGTCCCTGCGGCATCAGGGCCGAGTCTGGACGGTTTCCCGGAAAGAGCGAAGCCGCCCACGAGGACGACCACGCTGCCCAGGCCGAGCGCCAGCAAGGCGGCCGCGACGCCGGGCCGGGTAATGGGCACCCTGCCCACCCGGCGGTTCCGTCGTATCGCCAGCGCGCCGAGGATGAGGAACGTGCCCATGCCGACGAACTCCGCGCACTCCCCCAGGTCCTTGGCGAACGCTGTGTAGGGGACAGTCGACGTCGCCTCGGTACGGCCGTCTGCCGAGACCGAGACGGCAATCCCGCGCCACATGGTGACGACGGCCGGATCACCGTCGACCGCGTAGCCAAGCATTGGGCTGTCCGAACTAAATGTGATGTGCAGTGCCTGCGAGGCGGTCTGCACGTCCAGCGCATAGTTCGCGTTCTTCCCGCCGTACTCGGTGACGCCGGTGATGGCGCCGGTGACGGTCTGCAGGCAGTCGGCGTCTGGCGCGGCGCCTGCCAGGCACGCCCTGGCGTGGCGGTACGCGGCGATGTCCCCGGCCTGACCAGCTGCGAGGACGCCGAGGACCCCGGCGGCAGCGAGGAAAGCCACGCCGAGAAGAAGGCAGACGCCCCACGTGTAGCGCACGGCCGACGCCCCCTTGATGGAGACCGAACGCCTGGACCTTACATGCTTCGCGCTCAGTTTGGAAGATTTGTCGCCGCGGCCGCCCCGGCGGCCGGACTAGGCCAGCGCGCGCTCGGCGATGAGATAGCCGCCGAGCGCGATGAGCGCGAGACCAGCGACCTGCTCGGCGTGCTGACGGAGCCGATCGCTGATCACCTTGCCGAGGGCGAGGCCTAGCTGGCTCGCGACGAGCGCCTGAATCGCGATGGCCGCGATCACGGGCGCGACCGGCAGGCGGGCGAGGCCGAGGCTGAAGCCAATCGCCAGCTCATCCAGGCTGATGCTGAGCCCGAGCGCGATCACCGCCGGGCCGCTGGCAGCGGCCAGCCGGGCCGCACCCTCATCATCGTCATCGCCGCGGGCGCTGATCAGCATCCAGCCGCCGAGGGCGATGACCGCCCCGGCCGCCACGTAGTCGGCCGCGGCGCCGATGACGCGGGCGATGCCGCCGCCAGCCGCGAGGCCGATCAGCGGCATCCCTGCCTCGAAGATCATGAAGATGACGGAGATGCGCAGCCGTGCGCGCCAGCCCACCGCGCCCGCGGCGCCGATCGCGGCGGCGACGGCGAAGGAGTCCAGGCCCAGCGGCAGCACGAACGCCAGCAGCTTCACCACGGCCCTACGATGTCATCCCCTTCTCGCTCAGCAGCCTGTCGACCAGGGCGTGATGTCGTTCCTCCCACGCGTCGAGCGATGTCTGCTGCTCCTGGTCCTGCCGCGCCGCGGCATCGCGGCGGACCTGCTCGCTGCTGGCCGCCGGCACGACGACGACACCTTCCTCGTCCGCGACAACCAGGTCGCCGGCGTCGACGCTGACGCCGCCGCACCGGATGCGGGCGTTCAGCGGCGACGCGACGAGCTTCGCCCCCGGCACCGGGATCACTCCCCTGGCGAAGACCGGGAATCCCATCTCGCGCACCTCTGCGAGGTCGCGGATGACGCCGTCGGTGACCAGCGCGACGATCCCGCGCCGCCGGGCGATCGCGCAGACGTTGCCGCCGGCGAGCGCGTACTCCACATCGCCGGACTCGACAACGAGGACCGAGCCGGGCTCGGCACGGTAGATGGCCGCGTGCAGCATGAGGTTGTCACCCGGAGCGCAGCGCACGGTGACCGCTGGCCCGGCAATCCGGCCGATGGCGGCCCAGAGCGGACGGATGCCGATGTCCATCACCTGCTCGCGCCCGAGGATGTCCGCGAGGGTCGTGGGGGAAATGTCCTGGAATCCTGCGGCCAGACTCACCAGAGCTTCCCTTTCAGATAGGCGACGGCTCCGGCGACCAGGCCCGGCACGTCGTCGTGTCCGGTGAAGCAATGGCCGGCGCCGGGCACGATCTGGCAGACGGACTCGACGCCGGCCGCGGTGAGCGCCTGATGGAAACGCTCGCTGTGCGCGGCCGGCAGCGCCTCGTCGCGGTCGCCGTGCACCAGCAGGCATGGCGGCGAGGACGAGCGCACGTGCGTGATCGGACTCGCGTCGGCCATCAGGTCCGGATGTGCTGCGAGACGGCGGCCGAGCAGCCGGGCCTGCGGCGTGCCGTCGGACCTGCTCGGCAGCAGGCCAAGGTCAGTCAGCGGATACCAGGCCACGACGGCGGCGATGCCGGGGTCAGTAAGCCCGGCCATCAGCGCGAGATGTCCTCCTGCCGACTCCCCCCACAGCCCGATCCGGGCAGCGTCGAGTCCGTACTCCCCCGCCGTCGCCCGCAGGAAGCTGACCGCGGCGGCGATGTCCTCGCGCTGCGCCGGCCAGTCTGCCTCCGCGGCCAGCCGGTAGTCGACTGTCGCGCAGGCCAGGCCGGCACCGGTCAGCGCGGCGAAGACCGACCCTGGCGCCAGGGTCGGCGGCAGGTACCTGCGGTCGCCGGCGGTGAAGCCGCCGCCGTGGATCCAGACCACCACCGGCAGGCCGGCCGCGTCGTCGGGCACGTGCAAGTCGAGCAGCAGCGGCCGGTAGCCGGGGATCTCGGCGTAGGTCAGGCCGGAATAGATCACCACGGCATGTTATCCGCGCGGCTCACACGTCCCGGACTCGTAGCATCAGCGCGCCGCCCAGCAGGGCCGCCGCGGCCCAGGCCGCGAGGACGCCGAGGCCTGCCCACGGCGAGATCGGCAGGCCGCGCAGGCCCGTGGTGTCCTGGATGGCTAGGCCGGCTGTCATCGGGGCGAACTGCTCCAGGTGCCGCTGCCAGGGCGGACTCACCAGGCTGGCGATGATCGGGATGAGATACAGCAGCCCGAGAACAACGCCGATAGCCGGCGCCGAATCCCGGACCGCGGTCGCGACGCCGAGACTGAGCAGGCCGATCAGGGCCAGGTAGAGAACCGAGCCGCACGCCGCGCGCAGGACGGGGCCAGCAGCCAGCGACAGCGCCGGGTAGCCCCGCCCCGTTGTGAAGCCGTGGCCGGGCAGGATGAGCCCGCCGGCGAGCACCGAGCCGAGCACGGCGACCACGCCAGCCGCCAGGATCAGGACCACGAGGATGACGGCCTTGGCGGTGAGAACACTGGACCGGCGCGGCATCGCGGTGAACGTCGTCCGGATCATGCCACTGCCGCACTCGCTCGAGATCGCCTGGACGGCGAGCACCGCGACCACCGCCTGGCTCAGGTAGATCCCGGTGAGGCTGATCCGCGCCGGATCGACCTGGCAGTAGGCCGACGAGCACCGCGCGGCCGCGTCCGCCACGAGACCGAGCACGATAGTGGCCGCCGCGACGGCCAGCAAGAGCCACGGCGTGCTCCGCACGGTCCGCAGCTTCGTCCACTCCGCGTGCAGCGCGTCGCGCGTGCTCGGCCACCGGGCGGGCGGCGCAGGCCGGCGGGCGCTATGGCGGCCGGCGCCATGGCTGCTAGCAGGCACGACGTTGCTCATGCGTCCCTCCTCCTGAGCGCGATGACCGCCAGGCCGAGCGCGAGGATGGCGTAGCCGCACAGCACGGCCAGGCCCGCCCACGGCGCGAGCGGGAAATACCCATTCGCCGGCGTATAGCCGGCCGCCACCTGCGGATACTGCGGCACACTCTGCTGGATGGCGAAGGCCGCAGCCGGGCTGACCCGCAGTACCCAGTTCGCCGCGCCAGGCGGCAGACCGGTGGTCGCGAGAACGTACGGGAGGACGACGGCCGCGCTCACGATCGTGACCGTAGCGGCGCTGCTGCGCAGCAGCGCGCCGAGCGCGACGGCCATGATCGCGGTGATCGCGAGCAGCGCTGCTGTCCCGGCTACTACCCGGATCTCGGTGCCGGTGCTGACCGGCAGGATGTAGTTGCCATTGGATCGCAGCAGCCGCTCCCCGAATGCCAGCGCGGCAGCGCTGCCGACCAGGCCGGCCGCGAAGCTGACCGAGCCGATGACGATCGCCTTCGCTGCCAGGACCCGGCCGCGCTTGGGGCTGGCGCTGATGGTGACCCGGATCAGCCCGCGGCGGTACTCGGCCGTCATGAACATCGCCGCGACGACGATCATCGCCACCAGGCCGCCGAAGGCGCCGAGCAGCGTGTGCTCGATCGTGAATCCGCCGCCCCCGTCCGGCGCCGCGGGCACCTCCGGAGCGATATCGCCCGACCCGGTGACCGTGAACGTCCCGCCTGCCTGGCGGACCCCGGTGCCTGCCGGTGCGCCGGCATTGCCGCCGACCACGCCGCCGGTCCACGCCCCGGCTGGCGGCCGGCCCCGAACGACGACATGGTCGAACTGACCGGTGGCCAGCGTCAGGCCGGCAGCACCGCTCGACCCGCTGACTGACTGCGAGCGCGACGACTCGCTGCCGGTCGGCGACGCGGCGAACAGCCCGGCCTGCACAACCCCCGCCAGGGCGGGCAGATGCACGCGGCCCACCGTGCTCCACCGCGTTCCGTCCGCGGACTCATAGCCGGTGACCGTGTCCCCGGACCTGGTCAGCCGAAGCCAGCGCGGCGATAGGGCAGACACCGTGCCCGGCCTCCCGGCGATGTCGCCGGTGTAGTCGTACTGCATCCGGACCCCGTGGCTGCCGGTCACCATCATCGCCGCGTAGGCCGATCCGGGCCGCGTGCTGGCCTTGATGATGATCCCTGCCTTGGACCACGGCTGCAGGCCAGACTCGCCGGGCCGGCCGACTGAGCGGTCAGCGACGTCACGCGGACCGTGATACTGCCGTCTCCGGCCAGCGGCTGGTGCACGAAGTAGAAGCTGTCGGTCACGGCCTCGCCGCCCGGCCCGACTGACGACGAGCAGCCCACACCGGCGACGGAGGAGCCTCCTGGGGTGAGGGTCCCGCCGCACGAGCTGTGATCGAGCAGCGCGATCGCCACGATCACGAGGGCCGCGATGACGACGCCGATCACCCAGCCGCGGACGGTCCGGAACTTTGTCCACTCGGCTCGCAGCAGGTGGCCGAATCCGGCAGACCCGCCGTGCAGTTTGGATACGTATGGCCTGACGGTCGCGGTGGTCATCGTACGGTCTCCGCATTGCCAGGAACGGGGGACGACGACGCGCCGCCGCTGGACGGCGAGGCGGCACGGAACTCGACCGCGTCGCGTGTCAGCTCCAGATATGCCTCTTCCAGGCTCGCGCGGCGTGCCGAGACCGCCGAGAACGGGACGGCGGCCGCAGCCAGGACGGCGACAACTTGCTCGGCAGCCAGGCCGGAGACCGTCAGCTCCTCGTGACCGGCCGCGGCTGCGGTGGCTCCGGCGCGTGTCAGCGCTTCGACCGCCGCGGGTCGCGCTGCCGTGCGCAGCGTGACCAGGTCGCCCGAAGCGGCCGCGATGAGGTCGCCAACGGTCGTATCGGCGATCACCTTGCCGCGGCCGACCACGACTAGGTGCTCGGCGGTGTCTTCCAGTTCGCTCATGAGGTGGCTGGAGACCAGCACGGCGCGGCCTTGCGCGGCCAGGGACCGCAGCAGCTCCCGCATCCAGACGATGCCCTCGGGGTCCATGCCGTTGAACGGCTCGTCCAGCATCAGCGCCGGCGGATCGCCCAGCATCGCCGCGGCGATGCCCAGCCGCTGCCGCATGCCCAGGGAGTAGCCGCCCGCCTTGCGCCGGGCCGCTACTGTCAGGCCGGCCTGGTCGATCACCTCGTCGACCCGCCTGGCGGTCAGGCCCTGGGAGTGGGCCAGCCACAGCAGATGGTTGCGGCCCGTCCGGCTGGCCTGAAGTGCGGCCGCGTCCAGCAGGGAGCCCAGATGACTGAGCGGCCGCCGCAGCGTGGCGTAGGGCCGGCCGCCGACGAGCGCGACGCCGGCGGCAGGCGTATCCAGGCCGAGGATGACCCGCATGGTGGTGGACTTGCCAGCGCCGTTCGGCCCGACGAAGCCGGTGATCTGCCCCGGCTGGACGGTGAACGTCATGCTGTCCAGTGCCACCGTCGAGCCGAACCGCTTGCGCAGCCCGCTGACTTCGATCGTTGCCTCGCTCATCTGGTCGCCTTCTGCGTCGGGGATGGTTGCTTCGAGGCTCGTTCTATCCCGCGGCCGGTGTCAGTACGGTGCCAGTTGCTGACACCGCGGTGACACCCGTGGCCTGGCACTATGACGAGCATGAGAGTGCTGGTAGTGGAGGACTTCCAGGTCCTGGCCGAGGCGATCGGAGCAGGCCTGCGACGCGAGGGCATGGCCGTCGACGTCGTGCTGGATGGGAACGACGCCCTGGAGCATCTGGCCGTCACCAGGTACGACGTCGTCATCCTCGACCGGGACCTGCCGGGGGTACACGGCGATGAGGTGTGCAGGCAGCTGGTCGGCCAGCGTTCCGGCACCCGGGTGCTGATGCTGACCGCGGCTAGCACCATTAGGGAACGAGTCGACGGTCTCAGCCTCGGCGCCGACGACTATCTGCCCAAGCCGTTCGACTTCGCCGAGCTGACGGCCAGGGTCCGCGCGCTCGGGCGGCGCAGTTCGGCGCCCCTGCCGCCGACGCTCAGCAGCAGTGACATCACCCTGGATCCCGCCCGGCGAGTCGCGTTCCGGGCGGGGCGGCGCCTCGATCTCAGCCCGAAGGAGTTCGCGCTGCTGGAGTGCCTGCTGGCGGCCGGCGACCGGGTGGTGTCAGCCGAGGAGCTGCTGGAGCGCGTCTGGGACGAGCAGGCCGATCCGTTCACCACGGCAGTCAAGACCACGGTCCTGCGGCTGCGGGCCAAGCTGGGCGACCCGCCCGTCATTCACACCGTCCGTGAGGGTGGCTACCGGATTGGAGCACCATGATGGCCAGCTTGCGCGCCCCGTCGTCCCTGCTGCGCCTGCTGCGCCAGCGCACGCTGCGGACGCAGCTCGCCCTGCTGTACGCCGGCGTCTTCGTCGCGCTGGGCGCCGCCCTGCTCGTGGTGTCGGGTCTGCTCGTGGGCCGCTCGTCCACCAGCGTGACCGGGCAGACCAACTCGCAGAGCCTCTTCGCGGGCCGCCACTTCGACGTCGGCCCCGCACTCGTCTTCGGCGCCACGGTGCTCGTGGCTCTCGCGCTCGGCTGGCTGATCGCCGGCCGGCTGCTCCGTCCGCTGCGCACGATCACGGCGACGGCGCGGGACATCTCCGCCACCAACCTGAGCCAGCGCCTGGCTCTGGCCGGCCACGACGACGAGTTCTCCGCCCTAGGCGAGACGCTCGACGGCCTGTTCGGGCGGCTGGAGGCCTCGTTTGAGTCGCAGCGGCACTTCGTCGCCAACGCATCGCATGAGCTGCGAACCCCGCTGACCGCGGAGCGGGCCCTGCTCCAGCTGGCCCTGGCCGATCCGGATGCGTCGGCGGAGACGTTGCGCGCCACCTGCGTTCAGGTGCTCGCGCTCGAGCAGCAGCAGGAGCGACTGATCGACTCGCTGCTCACGCTGGCCAGCAGCGAGCGCGGAGTGGACGAGTGGCAGCCCGTTGACCTCGCCGAGATCACCGGGCGCGTGCTGGCGGAGCGTCGGCCTGACGCCGAAAGCCGGGGTATCCGCGTCAGCGCGGCCCTGGCCGCGGCGTCCGCTTCCGGTGACCCGAGGCTCGCCGAGTGCCTGGTCTCGAATCTGGTGGACAACGCCATCCGGCACAACGTAGACGCGGGCAGCGTCGATATCTCGACGACGTCAGCCGACGGCCTTGCCGTGCTCGCCCTGCGCAACACCGGTCCGGTGATCCCGCCCGCCGAGGTGGACCGGCTATTCGAGCCGTTCCAGCGGCTCGGCGGCGAGCGGGTAGGCCAGGGCGGCGGCCACGGGCTCGGGCTCGCGATCGTCCGGGCGATTGCCGTCGTGCATCAGGCGAGCCTCACCGCGCAGGCCCTGCCAGGCGGCGGCCTGACCGTCGAGGTGCGCTTCCCCGTCAGCAATCAGCGAGCGCCGAACTCCAGCCCGGCGAACTCGCCGGACTGACGCCACTGCTCGATATAGCGGAAATAGGCAGGCGCGCCTGCCGAGTACCCAACGAGCAGCGAGTGCGGGCTCGGTCCCTGGCCCTCGTTGTTGTAGTAGCCGGGGGTGCAGTCGGCCAGGAACGACGTCATGACCGGGTTCGGCACCAGCTGCTCCATCCAGGCGTCCTCGGCGTCCCGGCTCACCTCTACCTCGGTGAAGCCTTTGTCGGCCATGTTGCGGACGACCTCGGCGACGGTCTTGGCGGCGTCGGTCAGGTTATGCGGCACGTTCGCGACGAAGTTGCCGCCCTGGCCGAGCTGCACAAGGAAGACGTTCGGGAAGCCGTGCACGTGGACGCCGTGCATGCTGCGCATGCCGGCCGACCAGTACTGCGACAGCGTGGTGCCGTCGCGCCCGGTGGCGTCGAACCCGAAGCGCCGGGTCGGCTCCGTGCCGACCTCGAAGCCCGATGCGTAGATGATGCAGTCGACCGGGTACTCAACGCCCGCCGCGACGACGCCGGCAGGCGTGATCCGCTCCACTCCCCTGCCGTCGGTATCGACGAGATGGACCGATGGCAGGTTGAAGGCGCTCAGGTAGTCATCGTGGAAGCACGGCCGCTTGCACAGCTGCCGGTACCACGCCTTGAGCGCCTGCGCCGTGGCCGGGTCCGCGACGATGGCGTCGACCCTGGCCCGAATCTCGCTCATCTTCTCGTGGTCCGCGGCCTCGAAATCGGCGAGCAGGTCCTCGAAGCTGGCCGGCTCCGAGCGCGGCGCGGCGAGTTTGCCGCGGATCCGCTGGGCCAGGTCGGTCCAGCCGTCATTAACCAGATCGTCGGCCGGCAGCTCGCCGGCCGACATGTTGGCGACGAAGTTGTCCTGCCAGCGCTGCTGCCAGCCCTGCGTGGCGACATCCGCGAACCAGCGCGGGTCCATGGGCCGGTTCCCCCGCACGTCTACCGAGGATGGCGTGCGCTGAAATACGAACAGCTCGCCGCACGCCTGCGCCAGGTGCGGGACGCACTGCACGGCGGTCGCGCCGGTGCCGATGATGGCGACGCGCTGGCCGGCCAGGCGGTCCAGCGGCGCGCCAGACGGGTCGCCGCCGGTGTAGGCGTAGTCCCACCGGCTGGTGTGGAACGAGTGGCCCTGGAAGGACTCAATACCAGGGAGGCCAGGCAGCTTGGGTACGTGCAGCGGCCCCGTTCCCATCGCGACGAACTGTGCCGTGAACTCGTCGCCACGGTCGGTCCGCACGATCCACCGGCTGGCGGTGCCATCCCACTCCAGGTCGGTGACCCTGGTGTGGAAGAGCGCGTTGTCGTGCAGCCCGTACTGCTTCCCGATCCGGTCGCAGTGCTCGAGGATCTCGGGCGCGTGCGCGTAGAGCTCCGTCGGCATGTGCCCGGTCTCCTCCAGCAGCGGCATGTAGATCATCGCTGCGGTATCGCACTGCGCGCCCGGATAGCGATTCCAGTACCACGTGCCGCCGAACCCGCCGGCCTTCTCGACGATGCGGACGTCGTCGATCCCGGCGTCCTTGAGCCGTGCAGCGGTGACCAGGCCGGCGAATCCGCCGCCGATGAAGGCCAGCGTCACGTGATCGCGCTTCCGCTCCCGCTCGACCCGCTCGGTGTAGGGGTCGTCAAGATAGTGACCGAATTGCCCGGTCACCTGCACGTACTGATCGTTGCCGTCGGGCCGCAGTCGCTTGTCGCGCTCCTGCGCGTACCGCGCGCGCAGGGCCTGAGCGTCGACGTGAGTCACCGGATTACCCCCAGTTGCCGCACTTCTACCAGGTCTGCGACAAGTGAGTCACAGCATCTGGCGGGTCGTCAAGGTCCGCTCCGACGGGTCTAGCCCCTGGCGGCAGCCATGGCTGAGTAGATGCCAAGAGCCAGCAGGATCGTGCCGGTGATCCGGCTCACCCAGGCCATCGGGATCAGGCTGAGGCTCTTGGCTCCGACGCTGACGGCTGTCGCGGCGACGGCCCACAGGCCCAGCGTCGCGCCTGCGAATACCAGCACCGGGTTGTACCGGGCGGCCAGGTTGGCCGCGGTGATCTGGGTGATGTCACCCCACTCGGCCAGGAACACCACGCCGAAGCTGGTCCCGGCGATGCGCCAGAAGGACGGCGGTCGGCCGCCCTGGCGGGCCGCGTCGGCGCCTGCTCGCTCGTGCTGGCGGGTGCTGGTCACCCACAGGTAGATCGCGCCGGCCACGAACAATACGGCGACGACCGCGTCGACGATCTGGCGCGGCAGCAGCGCTAGCAGCTGGCCAGCCGTGACAGCGATCGCCATGTGCACGGTGAACGCGGCCGCTGCGCCTGCCCAGACCCAGGTCGCGCGGTGCCGGGTGCCGAGCACGAGCGCCGCGAACATCGACTTGTCGGGCAGCTCGGCCAGGAACGTGACGGCAAGCGCGATGCCGATGACGGCGAGCTCGGGCACGCGCGGTCTCCAGGGGCGTCCGGTAGGCCCGGCTCCAGATACGGAGAGCATCTTCGGCCGGAACGACTCAACAGCCGAAGGTCTCGTCCACCACTACTAGTCAGTGCCCACTTAGACGGCGCCTGCTGATAGTGACCCGGTGGCCGGGCGCGTACGCGCCGGTATGTCGGCCAGCCAGCGAGGGACTACTCCCCTTCGAGATCATGATACCGGGTCGGCGCGCCGCGCCGGGTGCCACCGGTCCAGCGCGGGGTCAGGCCGGGCCGCAGCTGACCCGCCCTGGTCGGGGCGGCGGCCGCGACCGGTAGTCTGCCAGCCGTGCGTGACCAGACGATCGAGGCCTTCCTGACCGACCTGGCGGCACGCACCGCTGCGCCTGGCGGCGGCGCGTCGGCCGCGCTGCAGGCCGCGCAGGCGGCCGCGCTGCTCGCCATGGTCGCCCGGTACTCTGACGGCCCGAAGTACGCAGCCGATGCCAGCGCCATCTCGCTGGCCCTCGCCGACGCCGACGCGCTGCGCGCGACTACCACGGACCTCATTGCCGCGGACGCCGCCGCGTTCGGTGCGGTCGCCGCCGCCTACCGGCTGCCCAGGGACACCGCCGAGCTGGCGAGCGAGCGCTCGGCGGCGATCTCGGCCGCGCTCGCCGGGGCGGCCGAGCCGCCCGCGGCGGTCATCGAAGCCTGCGCGCGGCTGCTGAAGGTGGCCGACACACTGCTCCCGATCGGGAACCGCCATGTCATCGCCGACGTGGCAGCGGCCGCCGAGGCCATCCGGGCCGCGGTCGCGACCGCACGGGTCAACGTCGAGGTGAACCTCGCCGGCATCGCAGACCCCGTCGCGCGGTCCCGGTTCACCGAGGTCATCTCGCAGGTCGAGGCGCTAGAGGCGAAGGCCGTCCAGGTCAGCGCCGTCGTCCGGACCGGGCTGGACCGGTGACGGCTCGGTCCCTCGGCGGCAAGGAACTAGCCGCCCGGCTGCGGGCCAGCGCGGCGCAGGCGCTGGCCGAGTGCTCGGCCGCTGGTCTGGCGGTGCGGCTTGCCGTGGTGCTCGCCACCACGGACGAGTCGGCAGCCTGGTACGTCCGCTCCCTCAGGAACGCCGCAGGCCGGTCGGGATCGGGTGCGAGGTCAGCGAGCTGCCGCCCGACTCGTCAGCTGCCGACGTCAAGGCCGTGCTCGCCGGCCTCTCAAGCGACGCTTCCGTCCACGGCATAGTGCTCCAAACGCCGGTGCCCGCCGGGCTCGCACTGACTGAGCTCGGCGCCGCCATCGCGCCGGACAAGGACGTCGACGGCGCGAGCCCGGTGTCGCTGGGCCGGCTGGTCGCGGGATTGCCGGCGTTCGCCCCGGCGACCGCGCAGGCAGTGCTGCAATTGCTGGACTACCACGGCATCGGCCTGGCGGGCCGCCGTGCGGTCGTGGTCGGACGCTCGGTCGTGGTCGGCAAGCCAGTCGCGCACCTGCTGCTGGCCAGGGACGCCACGGTCACGGTGTGCCATTCGCGGACGGCGGAGCTAGCCGCCGTCACCAGCGAAGCCGACATACTGGTGGCCGCCGCGGGGCGGCCCGGACTGATCAAGGCCGAGCACGTCAGGCCGGGTGCGGTCGTGATCGACGTAGGGACGAACGCAGCCGATGGCGGCCTCGTCGGCGACGTCGATGCCGGGTCGGTCAGCGACGTCGCGGGCGCCCTGTCCCCGGTGCCCGGCGGGGTGGGAGCGGTGACGACCG
Source organism: uncultured Actinomycetota bacterium (assembly GCA_963792725.1). GTDB lineage: Bacteria > Actinomycetota > Actinomycetes > Streptosporangiales > Streptosporangiaceae > JAJYUU01. The sequence continues at coordinate 149,753 of CAWBXJ010000001.1, forward strand.
CGCAGCTCCTGCTCAATGCCGTGACGGCGGCGGCTCAGTCGAGCCCGGCGAGGAAGTCGATGAGCCCGCTGAAGTAGGTGCGCTGGTCGTCGTACATCGCCATGTGACTGCCGTCGGGACAGTGCAGGTGGCGTCCGGCCGGCAGCCGTTCCGCCATCATCCGCATGTGCGCTGGGTCCATGGTGTCGTGCTGGGCACCGATGACCAGCGTGGGCACGGTTATCGTGGCCAGCTCCTCGGTCCGATCCCAGCCCGCCAGGCTCGCGTCGCTGCTGATGCCGAGCTCGCTTGGCCCTTGCATGGACACGTAGATCGCGGGATTGATGTGGGCGAATCCGCGGTTGGCCGGGTCCGGCCAGTCCTCGTGCGGCATGCGCAGCACGTGCTGGACGTAGTGCTGCTCGATCAGCAGCTCCATGTAGCGCGGATCCTCGATCTGGCCGGCCGCCTCGAGCGCCTTGATCTCGGCGAGCGCCGGCTGATCCATGGCCGGCATGAGGACCTGCTCGGCGTAGGCGTTGTAGGCCGGCACGCTGGCCATCATGTTGGAGATCACCATCCCGCGCAGCTGGCGCTGGTATTTCAGCGCGTATTCGATGGCGAGGATGCCGCCCCAGGAGTGGCCGTACAGCACGAAGTTGTCCGGGCCGAGACCGAGCGCCTGGCGGACCTGCTCGACCTCCTCGACGAACCGGTCCACCTCCCACAGCGACGGCTCGGCAGGCTGGTCACTGAAGCCGGACCCGAGCTGGTCGTAGTAGTAGTACTCGATGCCAGCTGCGGGCAGGAAGCTGTCGCACGCTTCCAGGTACTCGTGCGTGGCGCCAGGACCCCCGTGCAGCAGCAGTACCTTCAGCCGCGGGTTGTTGCCGGTGCGCTTCACCCACACGCGGAACCTCCCCGCGGGCGTGTCGATCGGGATCAGCCGCGATCCCCCGCTCAGCTGGTCGTCACGGCCTGAGCTGTCCAGGTACTCACTCGCTACGGTCACGTTGCGTTCCTTTCTGGTGTCTGGTCAAGGCCTCTTGCACGGCCCGGCCGGCTCGCGTTGACACGACCCAGAGGGTGAAGGCCCACGGGGTGATGAACGCCAGCGGGATCGAGATGGCGAATACCGCCGCGACCGTGAGCAGTCCGGCGTCGTCGGACTCGCTCTGCAGCGCCGGGGCGCCGGGCCACGACAGGTCGGAGCGCCTGATGTGGCGGCCCATCAGCAAGACCGTCAGGATGGTGACGACCTGGGTGATCGCGTAGAAGGCGAATCGGACGCCGAAACCGCCGTTGCCCGTGAGCACCCGGGTGGCGTACGGCGTGATCACGATCATGAGCATCCAGACCATGTTCAGCGTGATGATGCGCGAGTCCAGCCTGGCGACGTACCGGAACAGCCGGTGATGAGATCGCCAGTGCCGGCCGATGACCAGGAAGCTGATCAGGAATGCCAGGTACGGGTCGCGCTGGTGCCACAGCGCGTGCAGGACGGTGATGCTCTTCGCCCCCGACGCTACGCCGCTCGGCGGCGGCAGGGCGAGCGCGAGCAGCGTGATGGCGATCGCCGCGACGGCGTCGGAGAAAAAGATCAGTCGCTCGGCGGAGATGAACTCCACCTCGTCGTCGGTGTCGTCGGCGAAGTCCCGTGCCTCATCTGTCATGAGGCTGCCTGATCGGTCATGAGACGCTGCGGTCCTCCCGTTCGGCCTGGATCGGCACGCTACCTCCTCAGGGCAGCAAGGTCAGGAACTCCCGCGCATCCGCCACCCGGACCAGGGACTGCCTGGCCGTCCGCGATACGAACCCGGCGTCAGTCAGCGAGTCGAGCATGCGTGCCAGCGGATCCCAGAAGCCCGCGACATCGACGAGGGCCACCGGCTTTGCGTGGAGCCCGATCTGCTGCCAGGTCAGGATCTCGAACAGCTCGTCGAGCGTGCCAAGGCCACCTGGCAGCGCGGCAAAGCCGTCGGCCAGGTCCGCCATCAGCGCCTTCCGCTCGTGCATCGTCGCGACGATCTCCATCCGGGTCAGGCCAGGGTGCGGTATCTCGGCCGCGAAGAGGCCGCCAGGGATGACGCCGATCACCTCGCCGCCTTCCGCGAGCGCGGCGTTGGCCAGCGCGCCCATCATCCCGACGCTCGCGCCGCCGTAGACGATGCCGACGCCCGCCCTGGCGAGCTGGCGGCCGAAGTCGGCGGCGGCAGCCGCGTATTCGGGCCGGCGGCCGATCGAGCTGCCGAGAAAGACCGCGACGCGCATTACCAGAGGTCCGGGGCCGATGCCCTGGCGGCGAAGTCCCGCAGCGCCCGGAGGAAGTCGATCTCCCCGAACGCGGGCCAGTAGGCATCGCAGAAGTGCAGGTAGGCGCCGGTGCTCTGCCAGAGCAAGAAATTGGACATGCGCTGCTCGCCGCTGGTCCTGATGATCAGGTCCGGCTCAGGCTGGCCATCTCCGGCCAGGTGCCGGGCGATGTCATCCTCAGTTACCGTGCTGGCCAGATCGGCCATGGCGGTGCCGGCGGCGGCCCGCTCGAGCAGCAGCGAGCGGACAGCCTCGGCGATCTCCTGCCGGCCGCCGTACCCGACGCAGAGGGTGACGTGCGATCCGGTCGCGCAGGTCCGGCTCGCCTCAGCGGCGCCCTTGAGCGAGCGCGCCGTACTCGCGGGCAGCATGTCCACCAGGCCAGCGATGTGGACCTGCCATGCCGGTTCTGCCGTGGCGATCCTGGTCACGACGATCTGCTCGATGATGTCCATCAGGGTCGCGACCTCGGCATCATCCCGCCGCGCCAGGTTCTCCGCCGAGCAGATGAACACGGTGACGTGCCGGATCCCGGCCGCCTGGCACCACGACAGCGCGTCCCAGATGTGCTCGGCCCCGTGCCGGTGACCGTCGCTCGGGCTCGCCAGTCCCGCCTGCTTGGCCCACCGCCGGTTGCCGTCGATGATCAGCCCGATGTGCCGGGGCAGCGGTCCGCGGGCCAGCTGCCGGCGCAGCCGCCACCGGTACAGTCGGACGGCGAATCTGCGAAGCGGCACGCCGCCGAATCTAGCCGGTGCCCGCGACCAAGGTCTACTTCACCCGGTCCAGCCGAGCTCGTCCGGCCGCGTGCCGGTCGAATAGCTGTCCGAACGCCTCATGCTCACCTGCCGCCGCGGCCTGCCAGAGCGCGGCGTCCGAAGGACCGGTGCTCGTCACCATCACCACGTCCAGTTTGTGTCCGCACCGGCGTGCAGGTTCCCCGTTCCGGTAGGAAGATTGTCGTCCGGCTGGGCGGCGGCCGGCGCCTAGCCGAGAGTATGGCTGCGGCCGCGGAACTCGGCAACGATGTCGTCGCCGCGCCGGACGGTGACGTCGTAGATGCCGCTGCGCCCGAAGCGCGTCCGTTCGATGGCCGTGGCGACGAGGATGTCGCCTTCGCGTACCGGGGCGATGAAGCTGATCTCGGCGCCTGCGGCCACGGTGGCCGGGCCCTCGCTGTTGCAGGCGCAGGCGAACGCGGTGTCGGCGAGCATGAAGACGTATCCGCCGTGGCCGATGGAGTGGCCGTTGAGCATCTGGAGCGCGACCCGCATCTGGACGACCGCCGTGCCGCGGCTCACGTGCAGCAGCTCCATGCCGAGGCCGCGCGACGCCTGATCGGCGGCGAAGAGCGCGGCGGCCGGCCCGCGCGGAATGTCACGGCCCTGCTCGTCTGACGACGGCAGTCCCAGCATGCGGCGCTCCAGGTGGGTGACAGGGTTCGCAGACGTCCCTCCGGTCATGCTATGACTCGGGCGGCGCGCCCGGGCGGCTAGTGTGCTGATCATGGTCACCTACCGGCAGCCCGGCACTGTGCTCACCGACCGCACGTTCACGGTCCCGCTAGACCACGCGCAGGCAGCCGGTGACCAGATCACGGTCTTCGCACGTGAGGTTGCCGCGGCCGGGAGTGAGTCGGCGGACCTGCCGTGGCTGGTGTACCTGCAGGGCGGTCCTGGTTTCGGAGCGCCCCGGCCAGTGGGCCGCGACAGCTGGCTGGATCGCGCGCTGCGCGACTTCCGGGTGCTGCTGCTCGACCAGCGCGGTACCGGGCGGTCCACGCCCGCGACCCGGCAGACCCTAGCCAGCCGCGGCGATGCGGCGGCGCAGGCCCGCTACCTTGGCCACTTCCGCGCCGACTCGATCGTCGCCGACGCCGAGCTGATCCGGCCGCAGGTGACCGGGGGCGCGCCGTGGAGCGTGCTCGGGCAGAGCTTTGGCGGCTTCTGCACGGTGAGTTACCTGTCCGCCGCCCCGGGCGGCCTGCGCGAGGCGTTCATCACCGGCGGCCTGCCCGGCCTGAGCACGACCGCCGATGACGTCTACCGGCACACCTACCAGGTCGTCGCCGCTAAGAACCGGGCGCACTACCAGCGATATCCGCAGGACGTCGACGTCGCGCGGCTGGTGGCGAGGACGCTAGCCACCCGGCCAGCGACGCTGCCGGGCGGCGGGACCCTGACCGTGGAGCGATTCCAGACCCTCGGGCAGCTGCTGGGCTCGAGCACCGGCTCACACGCGCTGCACTACCTGCTCGAGGACCCGTTTGCCGGGACCGAGCTGAGCGACGACTTCCTGGCGCGGGTGCAGGCCGAGCTGTCGTACGCCGTCGCGCCGCTGTATGCCCTGGTCCACGAGGCCTGCTACGCGCAGGGCACGGCGACCAGCTGGTCGGCGCAGCGGGTGCGGGCCGAGTTCGCTGAGTTCGCGCCCGAGGCCGCCGTCGACGGTGACGCGCCGCTGCTGTTCACCGGCGAGATGGTGTACCCGTTCGTGTTCGAGCAGGATCCGGCGCTGCGGCCGCTGGCTGCGGCCGCCGGGCTGCTGGCGGAGCGGGCCGACTGGCCGGCGCTCTATGACCCGGCCCAGCTCGCGCGCACCGAGATCCCGGTAGCGGCGGCCATCTACTTCGACGACATGTACGTGCCCAGGGAGCTGTCACTGGAGACCGCGGCCGGCATCCGCGGCCTGCGCTACTGGATCACCAACGAGTTCGAGCACGACGGCCTGCGGACCAGCGAGGGGCGCGTGCTCGACCGGCTGATCGGGCTCGCCAGGGACACGGCCTGACGAATGACCGGTCCGGCAATGGCCTGCCGTTAGGCTGGCCCGATGATGATGCGGACTTGCCTGTGCCTGATCAGGCGTCACGCGGCCGGCCGGCCGGAGGTCCTGCTCGGGCTCAAGAAATCCGGCTTCGGCGCCGGCAAGTGGGTTGGGCTCGGCGGTCACATCGAGGAGGGCGAGAAGCCGGTAGCCGCTGCCGTGCGGGAGGTGGCCGAGGAGTCGAGCCTCGTCGTGCCGGCCGACTCGCTGCACCACATGGCGAGCATCGAGTTCAGGTTCCCGGCACGGCCGTCGTGGGATCAGACCGCCGACGTGTTCGTCACGTCGGTGTACCAGGGCGAGGCCGCCGAATCGGACGAGGTCGCGCCGCGGTGGTTCGCCGAGGACGCGCTGCCGCTGCCGCTGATGTGGGATGACGCCAAGTACTGGCTGCCGAGGGTGCTGGCCGGCGAGCACGTGGACGTGCTGATTACGTTCGCCGCCGACTGCGCCACCGTGGCCAGCATCGAGCCCGACCTCGGCGGCCCGGCCGCTACAGGGCGTCTGGCGTGAGCACGAACAGCCCGGCGACCTTGCCCTGCCGGTCGTAGACGACGCGGCCTTTCATATCGCTGGCCTCGAAAGTCAGCGGGATGTCGACGATGGTCAGGTCGCCGGCCTGGCGCGGCATCGGCTCGCCCATCCCCTGGTAGCTGCCGACCAGCCCGATGACCTGAGCCCACGCGGCCGCGAGCGCGCCGGCCGGAAGGCTCGCCGCGACGGTATCGGTGAAGTCAGCGGCCACGGTGTCGTAGCGCTCCCCGATCCAGTCGATCAGCAGCTGGGTGGCCTTAGCCGCGGCCCCGGGCAGCATCCCGTTGCTCATCGGCTCCCCCATCCCTGGGTCGACTGTGCCCAGGTCGACTGTGCCCAGGTCGACCGTCCGCGGGTCGACCGGGTGGCCGAAGCGCTGGAACGCGGCCTGGCGGCTCACCCCGAGCACGTCGCCGAGTTCCTGCCAGGTGCACCCGGCCGCCCTGGCCAGGTCCACGCTGACGCGGAGCGCGGCGGCGGACGCTGCCGACAGCTCACTGGCAACCCGCACCGCCGCCAGCCCGGCCGGGGTCGGAGAGCTCGCTCCCGTAGAGCTCTCCGCGCCCTGACCCGCACGCGGGCCGCTGGTCGCGGTGGCATCCTCGCCCGGAGGAGCACCGGCGCCGAGGCGCTGTGCCAGCGCGCCGAGCTGGCTGGCCAGGGCCGTCAGGTCCGCACCGCTGAGGCTCACGAGCACATATCGTGATCGACCCGCGGCCGTTATGTCAACGTTAAGTTTACATGAATGCGCACGACTTCACACGTTTTCGCCTGAATTCATTTCTCGCCCAGCCGCCCTCCGCACGCGCATGCGCCCCTCCCCGGCGGTGGCGGCCAGGGTTACTGGTAGGAGATCAGCACGGGTGCCGGACGGTGCCGGATGGTCTGCCTCGGGCCGAGCATCGGGGTGTCCTTGACGAAGAAGTCTTTCCAGCCGAAGAAGACGCCCTTGGGCGCGTTGGTGATCACGGCCTGCCAGGTCTGCTGCTTGACGCCAGGAGCGCCCTGGCCGTCCATGTTGATGACGATGGCCAGGTCATCATGGCGGGTGTCAAGCCGCTGGAGATTCTGGATCATGGTCAGCCGGAACTCGTGCAGTTCGAGGAGCTTTTGCGGCAGCCGGTACTTGGCGGTGAGCGCCGCGAGCCAGCTCGCGACCCGGTTGACCTCGCTGACGGTCACGCTGCCGATCTGGTGCAGCGGCAGCTGACCTGGCTGGAGCTTCCACTCCGGGTCCAGGGCGAGCCCGACGTTGGGCAGCCTGAGTAGCGAGCGGTACTTCATGGCCTGCGTCAGCAGGCTGGCGCGGCCAGGCTGGAGGTCCAGCGTCACGTACAAGCCCGCCCGGCTCGCCGCGGTGACCCACGGCCGCAGGGAGGCGACGCTCGACTCGAAGGAATACGTGCCCGATCGCCCAGCCGACGCCTGCGCGACGGTCGCGATGATCTCGAACGACGGGATCACCGGCACCTTGCTCAGCGCCGCGTACCGCGCCGCTGTCGCCTTGGCGCGCGCGATGCTCGCGGTCAGGCCCTGCTCGCCCAGGGCGCCGAGGGCCGGCGTGCCAGGGCTTCCGTACAGCGCGACGATCCGGCGCGCCGGGAACAAGACCTGACCGCCGCCGGGCAGCTGCACGCCAGTCTCGGCGATGCGGACCCTGGCGGCGAGCAGCCGCGCTGACCCGAAGCCCCCACCTACGGCCAGGACTCGCTGTGGCCTGGCCGCCGTCAGGGCCCTGATCGCGGCCGGGTCGGCGCGCGGGTCGTAGTCGGCCACGTCCAGCACACGCGCGCCGGCCACCTGCGCTGTCGCCGTGGCGGCGATGGCCAGTACCGACGCGGGTGCCGTGCCCCTGATGTGGACGAGCACCGTGACGCTGCGCATGGGCGCGGCAGCCGTGGTCGCGGGCAGCGCGCTGACCGAGCTGACGAGGCGGACACCCGGCAGGTCGGCCGCGAGGGCGGCCCGGGGCACGCCCACTGCGAGCACCACCGCAGGATGCAAGGCCCTGATCGCGCCCCGCAGCGCCGCCACCTGAGCGGCTGCCTCGGTGGCCAGCTGACTGGCCGGCTGCGTCGTGGCGCCTGCATCGGCGACCGGCACGAGCAGCAGCGGAGCGTGCACCCGGCGGGCGATGCCCGCCGCCGCGAGGACGTCGGCGCGGCTACCGGCGCTCGCGACGACGGCCGCCGGCGCCGCGGCCAGCAGCGCGCGTGCGATCTCCGCGCTGGCGATCACCGGCGATCCGGCAACCACGGTGGCCGCGGTCACCGGCTCGCGGGCCCGGACCGCTGTACTCGGCGCCGGCCGGCCGGACCTGGCAACCGCGACCAGGCCGGCGGTCGCGACGGTCGCCACCACCACGATCAGCGCGAGCACCAGCCAGCCGGCTACCGACGGCGTTCGGATGCGGCCGGGTGCCTTGTCGAGTACCTGAATGCCATGGTGCACGATCGCGGTCCTTCATCGCGAAGACACCCTGCGCTGCACGGGGCGCAGGGCACGCCGCGTGGCGGCGCATCGCGATAATGGCAGAACGATAAGGCTCGCGAGCGTCCCGCGACGTAATCTGGCTAGTAATAACCATCGCCCGTGTCGGGGTATTCATCGGTGCTGGCCTGAAATCATCTACCCAGGTCAACTGCCCGATCTGGGCGCCATTGTATTACTGTCGCCTCGAATTTTCACCTAGCTTCGGCCGGCAAATCCGAGCCTCGCGGAGCCGCCAGTCTCCCCGCAATTGCCGCGCTGCTGACGGGCTGGCGGCAGGCCGCCCGCGGCGATCGCCGATTAGGTAGTTGCCAGCAAGCAACCTTTTCGGGGTAGGCTCGTGAAGCGTGGGAGTGATATCGCGGCGGGAGCCGGCGCAGTTGCCGGCGGCCGGAGGGCAGCCCGACAAGTACCGATGGATAGCGCTGTCCAACACCACGCTGAGCATGACGATGGCTACCATCGACGGCTCGATCGTGATCATCGCGATGCCGGCCATCTTCCGCGGGATCCACCTCAGCCCGCTCGCCCCTGGCAACATCACCTACGTGCTCTGGATGATCATGGGCTACCTGCTGGTGCAGGCGGTGCTCGTGGTCACCTTGGGCAGGCTGGGCGACATGTTCGGCCGGGTCAAGATCTACAACCTCGGCTTCGTGGTCTTCACGCTCGCCTCGATCGCGCTCTCGCTCGACCCGCTGACCGGTGGCCGCGGCGCGGTCTGGCTGATCGGCTGGCGGATGGTGCAGGCCTTCGGCGGCGCCATGCTCATGGCCAACTCGGCCGCCATCCTGACCGACGCGTTCCCGGCCAACAAGCGCGGGATGGCGCTCGGCATCAACCAGATCGCCGGCATCTCGGGTCAGTTCGTCGGGCTCCTGCTCGGCGGCCTGCTGGCGGCCTGGGACTGGCGCGCAGTTTTCTGGGTCAACGTCCCGATCGGCGTCTGGGGCACCATCTGGGCCTACCGCAGCCTGCGGGAGATCGCCACCACCAAGCGCGCGAGGATCGACTGGGCAGGCAATGTGCTGTTCGCGATCGGGGCTACCAGCCTGCTCGCGGCCATCACCTACGGCATCCAGCCGTACGGCGGGCACGCCACCGGCTGGACCAGACCGCTGGTGATCGGCGGGCTGTCGGGCGGAGTCGCCTTCCTCGTCGCCTTCTGCATCGTCGAGACCAAGATCGCAGAGCCGATGTTCCGGATGGGACTGTTCAAGATAAGGGCATTTGCAGCCGGGAACGCGGCCAGTCTCATGAGTTCCATGGCTCGTGGCGGGCTGCAGTTCATGCTGGTCATCTGGCTGGCCGGCATCTGGCTGCCGCTGCACGGCTATAACTACACCGTCACGCCGCTGTGGGCCGGCATCTACATGCTCCCGCTGACGGCTGGCTTCCTCATCGCCGGGCCGATCTCGGGCTACCTGTCGGACCGGTACGGCTCCCGCTTGTTCGCCACCGCCGGACTGCTGGTGGCCGCCTGCGGGTTCACCGGGCTGATGCTGCTGCCCATCGACTTCCATTACCCGGTCTTCGCCGCGATCATCTTCTGCAACGGGCTTGGCTCGGGGCTGTTCGCCTCGCCGAACACGTCCTCGATCATGAGCAGCGTGCCCGCCGAGCACCGCGGCGCGGCATCCGGCATGCGGTCGGTATTCATGAACTCGGGCATGTCGCTGTCGATCGGATTCTTCTTCTCGCTGATGATCGCCGGCCTGGCCGCCACGCTCCCCCGCACCCTCAGCAGCGGGCTGCGGGCCCAGGGTGTGCCCGCCGCGGTCGCCACTCACGTCGCGAGCCTGCCGCCGGTGAGCACGCTCTTCTCCGCCCTGCTCGGCTACAACCCGGTCAAGAGCCTGCTGGCGCCGTCCGGGGCGCTGGCGAAGCTGCCGCCCCGCAACGCCGCCGTCTTGACCGGCAAGCAGTTCTTTCCGCACCTGATCTCCGGGCCGTTCCACCATGGCCTGGTCATCGTGTTCAGCGCCGCCATCGCGATGTCCGTCATCGGCGCGCTGGTGTCGCTGCTGCGCGGCAAGCAGTACTACTACGCCGAGCCGTCCACCGCGGCGACGCGGCACGCGACCGCAGATCCCGCCACCGGGTAGACTCCTGGCGTGCCGCGATATGAGTACCGTTGCCGTGCGTGCGGCGACACATTCGAGCAGAGCCGCCCGATGAGCGAGTCGAGCGCCCCGGCGGCGTGCCCGCGGGGCCATGACGACACGGTCAAGCTGCTGTCCACCGTGGCGGTGGGCGGTCGCGCGAGCGGCTCGGCGGCGCCCCGGTCCGGCGGCGGGGGCGGCTGCTGCGGCGGCGCCTGCGGCTGCGGCTAGCCCAGCGCCCGTCAGGCCGAGAAGCGCTCCACCTGCCGCATCTTGTTCGTCGCGTCGAGCGCGGCGACCTTGTAGGACTCGGCCAGCGTCGGGTAGTTGAATACCGCGTCGACCAGGTAGTCGACAGTGCCGCCGCAGCCCATGACGGCCTGCCCGATGTGGACGAGCTCGGTCGCGCCGGTCCCGAACACGTGCACGCCGAGCAGCTTGCGGTCGACGGGCGAGACGAGCAGCTTGAGCACGCCGTAGGAGTCCCCGATGATCTGGCCGCGGGCAAGCTCCCGGTAGCGGGAGACGCCGACCTCGAACGGAACGCAGTCACGGGTCAGCTGGTCCTCGGTCTGCCCGATGAAGCTGATCTCCGGCAGGCTGTAGATGCCGATGGGCTGCAGCGGGCTGACCTCGTGCAGCGGCTCCCCGCAGGCGTGATGGGCGGCAAGCCGGCCTTGCTCCATCGATGTGGCCGCGAGCGCCGGGAAGCCGATCACATCGCCCACGGCGTAGATCGACGGGACTGCCGTCTGGAAGAAACCGTCGACCTTGATGCGGCCGCGGCCGTCGGCCGACAGGCCCGCTGCATCCAGGCCGAGTTCGTCGGTCATGCCCTGCCGCCCGGCCGAGTACATCACCGTGTCGGCCGGGATGCGCTTCCCGCTGGCCAGGGCGGCGATGGCGCCTTCGGGCCGCCGCTCAACCGCGGCCACGGTCTCGCCGAAGCGGAAGGTCACCGCGAGGTCGCGCAGATGGTACTTGAGCGCCTCGACGACCTCGAGGTCGCAGAACTCCAGCATCCGGTCGCGCTGCTCGACCACCGTCACCTTGGTCCCGAGCGCCGCGAACATCGACGCGTACTCGATGCCGATCACCCCGGCGCCGGCCACGACCATCGAGCGCGGCACCCGGTCCAGGTGGAGGATGCCGTCGGAGTCGATGATGGTCCTGTCGTCAAACTCCACGGTCTCGGGCCTGGCTGGCCGGGTGCCCGTCGCGACGATGATCCGCTCCGCGCTGACCTCGCGGCTGCGGCCTGAGCCGTTGGCGACCTCGACCGCCGTCGGCCCGGTGAAGCGCGCGGTACCGGTCAAGACGGTGACCCGGTTGCGCGTCAGCTGGTTGCGGACGACGTCATTCTCGCGGCTGACGACGTGGCGCGTGCGCGCCGTGAGGTCCCCGATCGTGATGTCTTCCTTGACCCGGTAGCTCTGCCCGTACATCTCGCGCTGGTCGAGTCCGGTCAGGTACAGCACTGCCTCACGCAGCGTCTTGGACGGGATGGTGCCGGTGTTGAGGCACACCCCGCCGAGCATGTCCGGCCGTTCGACGATGGCGACGCGGCGGTCGAGCTTGGCCGCGGCGATGGCAGCCTTCTGGCCGCCAGGTCCCGAGCCGATCACCAGCACGTCGAAGTCATACACAACGTCCAGTCTGACGACGGTTGGCACGCGGCGATAGTCCCTCGGCGCTGCCGCCTGCCTGGCGGCACCCACCGGCTTATGCTGTGCACGCTGACCGGACGGCCGGAGGACTCGCAATGCATCAGCCCAGCACCGACATGTACTTCGCTGAGATTCTGACCAGCGCGGCGCAGCTCGCCGACGTTGTCAGCACGCATGATCCGGAGCTGCCGGTACCGACGTGCCCCGACTGGAACCTCCGGCAGCTCGGCACGCACGTCGGTCGCGTGCACCGGTGGGCGGCGGAGATCGTCGGGACCGGAGCGGCCGAGCGCATCCCCTTCGAGTCCGTGCCGGACGGTGCGTACCCGGCGGCGCCGGCCGAGCGGGCGGCGTGGCTCAACGCGGGCGCGGCCCGCGTTATCGCCGCCGTCACGGCGGCGGGCGACGAGCTCGTGTGGGCGTTCGGCCGCCAGGTGCCGGCGAGCTTCTGGGCACGGCGCCAGGCGCACGAGACGATGGTGCACCGAGCCGACGCCGAACTAGCCGTCGGCCGCGAGGTCGTGCTGGACGCCATGATGGCGGCCGACGGCATCGACGAGTGGCTGGCCATGGCGACAGGCCCGGGACGGCGCGGCGACGGATCTGCGGCGCTGCCTGTCGGCGCCGCGCTGCGCCTGCAGGCGACCGGGCCCGGCGAGACCGACGACTGGGTGATCGGCAGCACGCCGGATGGCCTGAGCCTGCAGCGCGGCAGTCTTGGTCCTGGCAGCACGGAGGATCGTCACGCCCTCGGTGAGGCCGGGGTCAGCGTGTCGGGGCCTGCCGACCGGCTGCTGCTGGTACTGGTGCGCCAGCGGCCGGCCGACGATCCGGCCATCACGGTGACTGGCGACCGCGCGCTGCTGGCCGGCTGGCTGCGCCGGCACACCGTTCTGATCATGGCGGATCTGATCATGACCGGGGAACCCGCCGGCGGGCCAGTCGCGACCGCGGCCGCGACGTGCGACCGGATCGAGGCCGTCGACGCGGACCTGCACGCGTTCATGGCCGAGCCGGGCCGGCGTGCCCGGCTCAACGCGGCAGCGCGCGAGCTCGTGACCCGCTGGCCGACCGCATCGGCACGGCCGGCGCTGTACGGCATCCCGGTCGGCATCAAGGACGTCTTCCGGGTTGACGGCCTGCCCACCACGGCCGGCTCCGAGCTGCCACCGCACCTGCTGGCTGGCGAGGAAGCAGAGGCGGTACGCAGGCTGCGGGCAGCCGGCACGCTGATCGCCGGCAAGACCGTGACCGCGGAGTTCGCCATGTTCGTGCCGGGCCCGACCGGCAATCCACGCGCTCCCGGGCACACGCCGGGCGGCTCGAGCAGCGGCTCGGCGGCCGCCGTGGCGGCCGGCCTGGTGCCGCTCGCGCTCGGCACCCAGACGATCGCCTCGGTGATCCGCCCGGCCGCGTACTGCGGGGTGGCCGGCTTCCGGCCGACACGCGGGCGCATCCCCGCCGATGGCGTCATCCCGTTCGCGCCGAGCCTGGATGTCGTCGGCTGTTTCGCAGCCGAAGCGGCCGGGCTGGCTCGCGCCGCCGCCGTCTTGTGCGACGAGTGGCGCCTGCACGCTGGGCCGTCGCGACCCGTCCTCGGCATCCCGGCCGGTCCTTACCTACAGCGGGCAGGCCGGCCAGCCCTGGCCGCCTTCACCCGCCATGTCGCGGCTCTGTCGGCGGCTGGATATGTCGTCCGCGAGGTGCCGGCCCTGGCTGACATGGACGATGTGGAGCGGCTGCTGATCGTCATCTCGCGCTACGAGGCAGCGCAAGTACATCACCGGCGGTTCGCGCGGTACGGCGAGCTGTACCGGCCGGGCACGGCGGCGCTGATCCGGCAGGGCCAGGCCATCGAGGCCAGCGACTACACACGTGCGCTGGCCGGCGCCGAGGTGCTATCCCGCCGCCTCGCCGCAGTCGCGGCAGACGCTGGCATCGACGCGTGGCTGACGCCGGCCGCGACCGGTCCTGCGCCGTCCGGCCTGGACAGCACGGGCGATCCAGTCATGTCCGTGCCATGGAGCCTGGCTGGCCTGCCCGCGGTAGCGCTGCCCGCCGGACTAGCCGGCGGACTGCCCGTAGGTGTCCAGGTTGTCGCGGCCGCAGGCGCCGACGAACGTCTCCTGCACTGGGCCACGGTGCTGGCGCCGGCCCTGGCCCGCACCGCGCTGACGGGCCGGCGCTCGCCAGCTTGACCCGCCAGCGTCATCGCGCTGATGCTGGAGAGCGATGGAAGCGAGCGAATCATGTTCGAGCGGTTTACGGACAAGGCGAGACGAACGGTCGTCCTGGCGCAGGAAGAGGCCAGGCGGCTCCAGCATGATCACATTGGCACGGAGCATCTCCTGCTGGGGCTGCTCCGGGAGACCGACGCCGTCGCGGCGACCGCGCTGACCTCACTGCGGATCAGCCTGGAGGCGGCGCGCGAGCGCGTCGCGGCTACGGGTCCGCCACAGACCGCTTCGGCCCCCGGTGCCCAGTCCTCGGGGCACATCCCGTTCACCCCGCAGGCCAAGCGCACCCTCGAACTTGCCCTGCGGGAGGCCCTGCAGCTCGGGCACGACTACATCGGGACGGGGCACATCCTGCTCGGGCTCGTCCGCGATCCCGGCTGCCGGGGCGCTTCGATCCTGAGCGAGCTCGGCGCCGACGAGGCCGCCGTCCGGGAGCAGGTCATCGAGCTGCGGCCGCCGATACAGCCTCGTGCTCGGTCCGCGCGGCCGCGGCTTCCCACCGAAAGCACCCGCTGGATCGAGTCCCTGATGGCGCGCCTGGCGGCGCTGGAGTGGTTCGCCGGCATGACGCCAGACACGGCGGAGGTAGACGAGGAGCTCGCCCGGCTGCGACGGGAGAAGGAATCCGCGATCGACGCGAAGGACTACCAGCTGGCCGAGGCGCTGAGCGACGCCGAGACCAACCTGCTGATCGACCGGGACCGGCGGGCAGCGCAGTGGTCGCAGCGGCCGTCCCTCGCGACGCAGGTCAGGCAGCTGCAAGCCGAGGTCGAGCGGCTGCGCACGGTACTGCGCGAACACGGCATCGACGCGCCGGATGAAGCGGACTAGCCGGGCTCATCCCGGCCACCTCCCCTACTCAGGGCGTCGTCAGAGCCAGCTGACTCTGGCGCTGGTGAGGTCGTCGCCGTCCGGGGGGGTGCCCAGCTGGCCGGCCTTCACCTGATCGAGCATGCTCGTGACCGCGCGCTGCACCTCGGGCACGGCTCCGCGCAGGCTGCGGGCATCAGCGGCGAGCGCGGCATCAACCTCGATGCCAGCGCGCTCCAGCAAGCCTTCCAGGTCGGACAGCATCGCGCCGATGAAGCGGACCGGATCGCTGGACAGATCCCGGTCGAACACGCGCTTGCCCGGCTCCCAGTCGCGCATGTTCGGGTGGTGATGCGCCCTGTCCAGGCTGCCCGGCACGCCGTCGGTGCTCTCCAGCAGGTCCGCGCGCCAGATCGGCTCGGCGACGCTGATCGGGCGGGCCGAGTAGATGGAGCCAGTGAGCTCGCCCGGCTCGAGCATCCGGATCTCGAGCCGGACGCCATGCTCGGGACCCTCCTGGCCCTTGGCGGGCGCTGGATCGATGAAGTAGATGTCGCCGAGCACGACGCCGATGCGGTCGAATCCGAAGACCTGAAGCATGTCCCCATCATGACCCGGAACTGCCGCGGCCGGCCAGAGCTAAGGAGTGCTGGACTACCCGAGCACTGGACCACCCAAGGACTGGGTACAGAGCACGAGGCCGGAAGTCCCGGCCCGGGCGGCCGTTGGCCTCTGACCTAATGGCGCCCGCTCACGCCAGAATGAAAGCCTGGGTGAGGAGGCCACCATGGCTGGACAGGCTGCAATCATCGGTGCACAGTCCTTCTTGCGTCAGCTGTCGGCAAGCCAGGTCGAGCAGCTGTCGGCGTGCGCACGACACGTCAGCATTCCCGCCGGGACCAGGCTGTTTGACGAGGGTGCGTCCGCGCACTCCTTCTGGCTGATTGACGCGGGCCAGGTTGCGCTCGACACACTGGTGCCCGGCGACGGCAGGGTCACGATCGAGAAGCTGGGGCGCGGGGACGTGCTCGGACTCTCGTGGCTGGCGCCGCCGTATCAGTTCAAGTACGGCGCGGTCACGACGCAGCCCATGCAGGCCTACGAGTTCAATGCGGTGGCCGTGCGGGCCGCGTGCGACGCCGATCCCGCGCTCGGATACGCGCTCCTGGACCGGTTCGCCGCGGTGGCGGCGCACCGGCTGCAGGCGACCAGGGCGCGCCTGATCGACGCGTACTGGCGTCCTCATCCGGACTGAGCCCGCTCCGGCGGCCGTCAGCGCGGATCGGGCCGGTCGACGTTCCAGTGCCGGACAACTGAGGCCAGCCAGGGACTTTCCTCGCTCGGCCCGCTCGGCCTGCGCAGCATGAACCTGCTGATTGCGCGCTGGCCGCCTTCGTGATCCCCATACAGGACATCGACGGTGAGGATCTCCCCGGCCCGCACTGCGCCGATGGCCTCGTCGTACTGCGGGTCAGCCGGATCGCGGAAGGCGGCCTGCCAGAAGCCGACGTCATTTGGCGCGATGAAGATGTCGCGAGAGTGCGGCCGGAAGGTATCCAGTGGCGGCTTGGCCTGCTCGGTCGGCTGGCCGGCCGCGAATCGCCAGCCGTGCAGCACCGCGATGCCCCGGCCTGCATTGCGAACCGAGATGCCGAGGTAGACGTTGCCCTGGGCGACGTCGGCAGCGCCGCGGCCGCCTTCCAGCCGCTCATGCCTGCCATCGCCGTAGAACACCTTCTGGGTGACGTCGTCGAGGCGCGAAGGCACCAGTAGCGGGCGCAGGCCCACCGACAGCGCTTCCTCGGCGACCCGCGCCGCCCGGTTGGCCGAGCGCACGGCGGCGAACGTGGCAATGGCGAGGACTAGCGTTCCCGCGCCGGTCGTGAGGGACGAGATGGTGGTCCAGTCCGTCACCTGCAGCCCCCTCGTGGTCGACCCGCGCGCCGCGGTCGGGCGCCAGTCCACGATCTTGACCTACGTTATCGGAGCCGTCCACGATGGTGACGGCGAGCGACTCTGCCGCTATTTGCCGCTGGTAGCCTTGGTAAACGCTGGCTTAACGCTGAATGTCTGTTTATTGCTAATCACCGCAAATCGCTTATCACAGCTGAACGAGGTCATGTAGTGCCAACAGGCGCGCGCGAGTTCGTGCTCCACGACGGCGCGACCGCCGGATCCGATGTCCTGCGCTCAGTGGCGGGCGTGGTGAGCGACAGCATGGCCTGGGCCAATGGCGGGCCGGTGAGCACCTGCCGCCGTACCTGGCTCGACACCTTCGACTGGCGGCTTTACCGCGCTGGACTCACCCTCGAGCAGGTGACGGCCCAGGGCCGGGTTGAGCTGACGCTGACCGGTCGTGACGGCGAGGTGCTGGCGTCCGAGCGGCTGCCCGCGGGCGGCAAGGTCAGCTGGCCCAGCTTGCTCACGGCGCTGCCGCCGGGCCCGCTGCGCGAGCTGCTCGAGCCGGTCGCCGGAGTCCGCGCCTTGTCCCCGGTCGCCAGGGCGGCGAGCAGGGTAGCGGAGCTGCGGGCGCTCAACGCGGACGCCAAGACCATCGCCAGGCTAGCGATCGACCGCATGTCGGTGACCTACCCGGCCCGCGGCGTGGCGCCGGCGCGGCTGACTCTCTCGCCGGTACGCGGCTACCAGGGCCAGGCCGACCGGGCCGCTCGGCTGCTGGCCGGCGTTCCGGGCGTGAGCGCGGGTCGCGGCTCGGCGCTGGACACTGCGCTGGCCGCGGCGGGCTGCCGACCCGGTGAGCTGGCGGGCAAGGCCGCCGCCATCTCACTCAGCCCGGACATGCCGGCTACCACGGCGATGGCCGCGATCCTCACCGCGCTGCTCGGCTCGCTTGAGGCGAATGTCCCTGGCACGGTGCGCGACATCGACACCGAGTTCCTGCACGACTTGCGCATCTCCGTGCGCTGGACTAGGTCGGCGCTGAAGCTCTGCGGGAACGCGCTGCCTGCCGGGCTGGCGGCCGCCTTCCGGCCGGAGTTCCGCTGGCTCGGAGACCTGACGACGCCGACCAGAGATCTGGACGTCTACCTGCTCGGGTACTCCGATATGGCGGCGGGGCTCGTGGGCGCTACCGAGATCGAGCTAGCCCCGTTCCGTGATCATCTGCTGAAGTCGCGCGCCGCCGCCTATCGCCACCTCGCCAGGGGCGTGCGGTCCGCGCGGTTCGCGCGCCTGACGGCCGACTGGCAAGCCGCGCTCGGCGCCGTGCGGGCGCCCCGCAAGCGTCCTACGGTCGCGCAGCTCGCCGATGCCCGAATCGGCGCCGCGCACCGCCGCGCGCTGCGGGCGGGCGAGCTCATCACCGCGGCGTCGCCTGCCGAGAGCCTGCATGACTTGCGCAAGCGCTGTAAGGAACTGCGCTACCTTGTGGAGATGTTCGGGTCCCTGCACGACCCGGCGCAGCGATGGCAGGCGGTCCGGGAGCTCAAGGCGCTGCAAGACTGCCTCGGCGAGTTCCAGGACGCCGAGGTGCAGCGCGCCGAGATCCGCGCCTTCGCCGCGCAGATGCTGGCCGATCGCAGTGCCCCGGCCGAGACCCTGCTGGCCATGGGTGAGATCGCGGCCGGCCTGGCCGTTCGTCAGCAGCGGGCGCGCGCCCGGTTCGACGGCCGGTTTGCCGACTTCGCCAGCCCGGCGAGCCGGACCCGGCTGGCTGCGCTCGCGCGGACGCCGGCCGCATGAAGATCTTCGCCTCGTACAACATCAAGGGCGGCGTCGGCAAGACGGCTACAGCGGTGAACCTGAGCTATCTCGCCGCCATGGATGGCTACCGGGTGCTGCTGTGGGACCTGGATCCGCAGGGCGCCGCGAGCTACCTGTTCCGGATCAAGCCGCGAGTCAAGGGCGGTGGGAAGGCGCTGATCCAGGGCCGCCGCTCGATCGACGACGCGATCAAGGGCACCGACTATGACGGCCTTGACCTGCTCCCGGCCGACTTCACCTACCGCAACCTGGATCTGATGCTGGACTCGGCGAAGCAGCCGGCCCGCCGCCTGGCCGGGCTGCTGGCGCCGCTGAAGAAGGAGTACGACCTCGTCTTCCTCGACTGCCCGCCGAGCATCTCGCTGCTGTCGGAGAGCGTTCTGCACGCGGCCGACATGCTGCTCGTGCCGCTGATCCCGACGACGCTCTCGGTCCGTACCCTCGATCAGCTCACGGAATTCGTCAGCGGATTCAACGGCCATAAGCCCGATATCCTGGCGTTCTTCTCGATGATCGACCGGCGCAAGCGGCTGCACAAGCAGATCGCCGCCGAGCTGCCCGCCGAACGGGCCGACTTCGCTGCGGCCGTCATCCCGGCTGTGTCGGTGATCGAGCAGATGTCCGTGCACCGGGCCCCGGTTACCGCGTTCGCGCCGCGGAGCGGGGCCGCGCGCCAGTACCGGGAGCTCTGGCATGAGGCGCGCGACCGGGCCGGCCTTACCGCGGGCTGACGGCCCGCGCCTGGCTGACCGCCCGCGCCTGGCTGACGGCCCGCGCATGGCTGGCTTCCCGTGACTGGCTGGCTACGGGATGAGGACGATCTTGCCGCGGATGTGGCCGCGCGCGAGCAGCCGGTAGGCCGCCCGCACGTCGGCGAGCGGGAAGGTCGCCGCGACCGGCACCTCCAGCGGCCGGCCGCGATCAGCCCGGCGAGCTCGGCCAGCACGGCCGCGCTCGCGCCGGCCGCGTTGCCCTCCGCCTTCACGCCGTAGTCGCCCACCGCGGCGAAGTTCACGATCGTGTCGATGCGCGCAGGGCTGACGCCCAGCTCGAGCGCGAGCTGCACGTAGTCCGCGCCGTAGGTGTCAATGAACGCATCGACCTTCGGCGCCGCATGCCTGATCCTGTCGGCGACGCCGTCGCCGTAAGCGACCGGGATGACGCCGTGATCCGCCAGCCAGTCGCGGTTGTCCGCGCCCGCCAGCCCGATGACGGTCGCGCCCGCCAGCCTGGCCAGCTGGACCGCGATCGAGCCCACGCCGCCCGCAGCGCCCGCGACCACGACGGTATCGCCCTCGGCGAGCCCGACCGCCCGCCTGGCCGCGTACGCCGTGGCACCCGCGACGAACAAGGAGCCCGCCACTTCCCACGGCACCGCGTCGGGCTTGGGCGTCAGGTGCGCCGCATCGATCAGTGCGTACTCGGCCTGACTCGCCCGGTCGTCGGTGTAGCCGATGACACGGTCGCCGACGGCGACGCCGGTCACGTCGGCCCCGGTCTGCGCGACCACACCGGCCAGGTCACTGCCCTGGCCGGACGGGAACACCGCGGGCCAGCGCGCATGCAGCAGGCCGTCGCGGATCTTTGCCTCGCCAGGATTGATGCCTGCGGCCCTGACCTGCACCAGGACCTGCCATGGTCCCGGCACCGGGGTCGGCACGTCCGCGATGTTCAAGACGTCGACCCCGCCGTACTCCTCGAACCGCACCGCCTTCATCGCGGCACCTCCATCTCCTGGCTTGCGCGGCTTGCGCGTCTGCGGGCTGGCGCGCTGCTGCTGGCCTGCGCGCTCCCAGCGGCTGTCAACCAGCCGGCCCTGCTCGTTATGCCGCCTGGGCGGGCTCCGCCGCGCAGCGCGGGCGCGGACGTGGAACGCTGGACTGAGCCAGTAGTGGACCCGCGCCTGAGGGAGACTAGATGCACGTTGTCGGCATGGTGCTGCATCCGCGGCGTGACTCGGCCGAAGCGGTCGCGGCCGTGCTGGACTGGGCAACGCGGCGCGGCATCCAGGTCATCGGCATCGAGACCGAGATCCAGCGGCTCAACTGCGCGGCACTCGGCGTCAGTGACGTCGAGCTTGGGCGCCGCGCTGACCTTGTCGTCAGCCTCGGCGGCGACGGCACCATGCTGCGGGCAATGCGGCTGGCTGACCGGCAGCGCGCTCCAGTGCTCGGGGTGAACCTCGGCAAGCTCGGCTTCCTGGCCGAGGTCGACGTCCCGGACCTGCCCGATGCGTTGTCAGCCGTGGATGCACGCGAATTCACCGTCGAGCCCAGGCTGGCTATCGATGCGATCGTCGGCGACCGGGTCGTCACCGCATTCAACGACGTCGCGCTGGTCCGCTTCCCTGGCCAGCCGACAGCACGGGTCTCTGTCCTGGCCAGTGGCCACCCGTTCGTCAGCTACGCCGCCGACGCGATCGTGGTCGCCACGCCGGCCGGCTCCACCGCCTACAGCTTCTCCGCTGGCGGCCCGATCGTCAGCCCGGCCGTCGACGCCCTGCTGGTAACCCCGGCTGCGCCGCACTCTGCTTATAACCGCGGCCTGGTGCTGTCGCTGCGGGACAGCCTGGCCCTGGAGATCCTGCCGGACAGCGGCACGCTCGCCGTGGAGGTGGACGGCCAGCTGGCCATGGAGGTGGGCCCGGGCGACCGGATCGAGGTCCGGCCGCGCCCTGGCGCCGCGCACGTGGTGCGGCTGGGGCGCACCACGTTCTACGAGCGGGCCCGGCGCAAGCTCCGGCTGGCGGACTCGGCCGAGATCCCCGTTGACTGAGGGCTCAGATGGCTGACCGGGCCCGCAGGCAGCCGGGCCGGGCCGGCCCCGCCGTGCGCCGGCTCGGCGAGCGGGACGCCGTCGAGCTGCTCGCCGATCCTGACCGGCCGAGGGCCTGGACCCTGCTGGTGGACAGCACCCCGCAGTCGTACGTGGATCTCGACGATCCGCGCTACCTCGACTTCGAGTACATGCAGCGGCTCGGCCACGTGCTCGACCTGGCCGCGCCCGAGGGCGCGCCGCTGCGGGTCTTGCACCTCGGCGGTGGCGCGCTGACCCTGGCCCGGTACGCAGCGGCGACCCGGCCCGGCTCCAGCCAGCTCGCCGTCGACTCTGACGCGGCCGTGGTGGATCTGGTGCGCGAGCGCCTGCCGCTGCGCCAGCCGCCGCGCCGGGCGGGCAGCAGGGTCAGTGCCGGCCTCAGGGCCGGCCGGGTGACGGTGCGAGTCGGCGATGCGCGCGCGGTGCTGTCGGCGCTGCGGCCCGGTTCCTATGACGTCGTGATCACGGACGTGTTCGCCGGCGCACGCACACCGGCGCACCTCACCTCCGTCGAGTTCGTGGCTGCCGTCCGCACGGTGCTGGCCCCGAGCGGGATCTTCGCTGTCAACATCGGCGACGGACCGCCGCTGGCGCACGCGCGGGCCAGGGCGGCCTCGGCGCGCGCGGTGTTCGCCGATACCTGCGTGATGGCGGACGCCCCAGTGCTCCGCGGCCGCCGGTTCGGGAACCTGGTGCTGGCCGGGTCCGACGGCGAGCTGCCGATCGAGGGCCTGACCAGGCGGGTAGCCGCGGACCCGTTTCCAGCCCGGCTGCTGCACGGCAGCGATCTCGACAAGTTCGTCGCGGGTGCCAGGCCGATCACCGACGCCACGGCGGAGCAGTCGCCGCAGCCGCCGCCGGAGGCCTTCGCGCCTGCCTATCCGCCCGGCCGCTAGCGGAGCCGCCCGGCCGCTAGCCGAGCCCGTGCAGGAAGCTGATCATCGCGTCGCTGACCTCGGCCGGCCGCTCTTGCTGCGTCCAGTGCCCGCAGCCGGGCAAGATGACCGCGCCGGCCAGCTTCGGCAGCACGTCCGCGAGCCCGTCGGCCTTGACGAAGCCGAGAACCGGATCCCGGTCGCCCGCCACGAACAGCGCCGGGACCACGACCGGCGCGTGCTGCCAGGCGCTGGTCAGCTCCCAGTTGCGGTCCATGTTCCGGTACCAGTTCAGCGGCCCGGTGAAGCCGGACACCGCGTACTGATGCACGTAGACGTCGATGTCCTGCTGAGTGAGCCACGACGGCAGCGCGTCAGGCTCCTGTGCCGCGTCCAGGAAACCGCCGCCTGCCGGGATGAGCGTCATCGGGGGACCTTCGCCAGCCAGGCTGGTCAGGATCTTGCGGAATGTCCGTTGCGGATCCTCGCTCAGCTCGGCCTCGGCGACGCCGGGCTGCTGGAAGTAGACCATGTAGAAGCTCTCGCCGAGGGCCGCGCGCAGGGCTGCGATCGGTGCCGCGCTCCCCCGCGGCCGGTAGGGCACGCTGAGCCCGATGACACCGCGGATCCGGTCCGGGCGGAACAGCGCGGTGTGCCAGGCCACGGGCGCGCCCCAGTCGTGACCGGCGACCACCGCGCGCTCGGCGCCGAGTGCGTTCATGAGCGCGATGACATCCCCGGTCAGGTGCATGATCGTGTACTCGCCGACGTCGGCGGTGTGGCCGGGTCCGCCAGGCGGGCCGGTCTCGCAGTAGCCGCGCTGGTCGGGCGCGACCGCGTGATAGCCGGCCGCTGCGAGCGCCGCCAGCTGGTGTCGCCACGAGTACCAGCTCTCCGGGAAGCCGTGCAGCAGGATCACCAGCGGTCCCTGGCCGGCCTCGGCGATGTGCATGTCCAGGCCGCCGACCCGGACGTAGCGGTGGGTCACACCGGGGATACTGGCAGCCGGCATACTCATGGCCGGAGGATAGCGGGGAGCGGTCCGGCCGTGCGATACATCGCCGTCATACCAGCCTTTCTGGCCGATTGAGTACGCAAGTAGCCTAGGTTCGGAGCATCCTGTAGGACAGGAAAGCTGTCCGCAGCCGATTCTGCCGGTCAGCGCGAGGATGCCCAGAGGGGGGCCAGTGAGCCGCAGGCTTCTTCGGCTGGAGATTCCCGTCTTCCCGGAGCGGCTGATGTTCCGGGTCCACGATCCGGTGGCCGAGCTCGACGCGCCTGGCGCTCCAGTCGCTCCGGTCGACTCGCTCATCAGCACCAGCCGTGACCAGCTCATCGTGTCCTGCGCACAAGAGCACCTCGGCGTGCAGCTGACCGTCGAGGAGTGGGATGACGCGCCGCCGCCATTCAGTGACGGCTACGAGGACGAGGCCAAGTGCGTCCTGTACCTGCGCGGCCAGGTCAGCGTCGACATGGGGCCGGCGGGCAGGGCGGTGCAGGCGCTGCGGCTGTCGGGCGGTGTGGGCGACTACGGGGTGCGGATCTACACCCGGAACCGGGTGGCTGCCCTGCACAGTTACAACGACCTGTACCAGCAGTTCCCGGACCCGCTGAGCGACGAGTTCCAGCAGGCACGCAAGCAGCTGGAAGGGATGGAGCAGTACCTGCTCCAGCTCTGGCGCGAATCCTGAGACCGCGAATCCTGATACTGAGCAGGGCTCACTAGCCGCCGGTGCTCGACGCCGCGCTGGCCGGCCTTGTGGCAGCCGACGGCGTTGTATGCGGTGCTGGGCTGCCGTGGTCGCCGTAGGGACTGAGCACGAACATCATCACGGTGACCGCGGCGATGAGCGCGAGCGCGAGCAGTCCGCTGATGGTCTTGGCCCGCTGCGAGGAGAAGATGCCGGGCAGGCGCTGCTGGCCGAATGCGTTCAGCCGCGAAGCGAGGCGCGGATCGTCCGCGGCCAGCGCCCGCTCCATCTCATCGAGCATGCGCTGCTCTTCCATCGACAACGCCACAGCGCCACCTCCGGCCGGACACGAGTGCTGCACGGGCGGCCACTGCTGGCCGACCCCTTCCCACGATTCTTTACCAGGCCTTTGCGCCCGGCAAGAGGAAGTGAGCAAGGCGCTGCCCTGGCGTGGGCGCAAACAGGCCAGAACAGGCACCTGCGCCCCGGCTTGCGCGGCTTGCCCGGCAAGCGGTGGCCCTCGCTCGAAACTATATTTGAGCGCTTCGAATATCTATTCTACAATCAGGCCCTATGCGCTGGGACTCACTGCGGCTCACCGGTCACCAGGCCACGGGTGCAACAGGTCAGCAGGAGCTGTTCAGCCGGGCGACGGTCGTGACCCGCACCTTTGACACGCCGGGCTTCCGCGGCATCACCTTCCACGAGATCCAGGCGCGCAGCATCATCAGCAAGGTGCCGGAGGCTTCGCGGGTGCCCTTCCGGTGGACGATCAATCCCTATCGCGGCTGCAGCCACGCCTGCGTCTATTGCTTCGCCCGCAATACCCATACCTATCTGGACCTGGACTACGGGCATGACTTCGACTCGCAGATCGTGGTCAAGGTCAACGCCCCGGACCTGCTGCGCCGCGAGCTGGCGGCGCCGCGCTGGACCGGCGAGCACATCGCCATGGGCACCAACGTCGACTGCTACCAGCGCGCGGAAGGCAAGTACCAGCTCATGCCGGGCATCATCACCGCGCTGACCGAGACAGCGAACCCGTTCTCCATCCTCACCAAGGGCACCCTGGTACTGCGGGATCTCGACTTGCTCGCGAGGGCCGCAGCGGTCGCCGACGTCGGCATGAACGTTTCCGTAGGAATTATCGACAAATCTCTATCTCGATCTATCGAGCCCGGCGCGCCCGGCCCGGAGCGGCGCCTCGCCGTCTGCGCCGCGCTCAGCGAGCGCGGCTTGCGCTGCGGCGTGCTGATGGGCCCGGTGGTTCCGTTCCTGTCTGACTCGCCCGAGCAGCTCGACGCGGCCGTTCGCAAGATCGCCAGGGCGGGCGCTGCGCACGTCAGCCCCATCGTCTTGCACCTGCGGCCGGGCGCCAGGGAGTGGTTCTTGGGCTGGCTGTCCCGCGAGCACCCGGAGCTGGTCGGCGCATACGGCGATCTGTACGGGAAGCGCGCGTACGCGCCAGCCAGCTATCAGCGCCAGATCGCCGAGCGAGTCGCCGCGCTGGCACGCGAGCACGGCGTGGGCCGGACGACACCGGCTGGGGCACGCCGCGTTCCCGCCCGGAATCAGCCGGCCGGTCCGGCGGCAGCTGACTCAGCCGACGTGCAGCTGTCGCTGATCTGATCGCGGCGTTCGGGTCACCGGCAGGCCCGCTGCCTGCCAGGCGCGGAATCCGCCGTCGAGGTCAGTAGCCCGCCACACCCCGAGGTCCTGGAGCGAGGCAGCGGCCAGGCTCGAGGTGTAGCCCTCCGAGCACACGACGATGACATGCAGGTCATAACTCGCGGCGGGCAGCCGGGCCGCCGCGGCCGGATCGAACCGCCATTCCAGGACGTTGCGCTCCACGATCATCGCGCCGGGGATCTCGCCTTCGGCCAGCCGCTGCGCCTGCGGCCTGATGTCGACCAGCACCGCGCCGTGAGCAACCGCCTGATCCGCCTGCCGCGGGCCGAGCCGTGCCAGCCGGGCACGGGCCGCGGTCAGGACGTCATCGATCGTCAGCGCGCCGGATGGCCGGCTCACCAGTCCAGCTCCGCTCGCTCGGTCCGCACCAGCGCGAGCCCCGAGCTGGCCATCTCGTACCGGCGCATCGCCGACAGCGGCGGTGAGTACGCATGCACGCTCACGGCCGGATGGGCCGCGACGTTGCCGACGTCGTGCAGATGCCGGCCGCCGAAGCTGGTCACCGAGCCCGCGGCGGCCGTGCGGCGCCGGACCCGCCTGCTTCCAGTGGCGGCCAGCGTCTCGCGCAGTTCGCCCTGCGCGACCGCGAAGGCGCCGGATGCGTCGCCATGGTCATGGAACCCGGTGCACTGGCCTGGCAGCCAGCTCAGCAGCCAGATCTCGTAGTCGGCAGTCAGAGCCAGCCGCTGGAACCAGCGCCGCTCGGGCGTGAACCGCACGATCGGCAGCCAGGTGGCACGGGCGCTGGCGGTCGTGCGCACGAGATGACCGAGCTCCGCTGGGCTGAGGGTGCGGCCCGCGCCAGAGCGGCCAGGATCACCAGCACAATCAAGGGCCGGGAACGGGGTCGGGATCGGCGCGACCTGCTGGAATCCTGGCGGTGAGCTCATCCTATGAATCCAATCGGGTCAGTCGCCTTTGCCGTACGGTAGCACGCCAGGCGTCACGGTGCCCGATGCCGGCGTCTACGCTGGAGCGCAGTCAGCCAGGGGACTGCATCCGGGGAGGGTAAGTGCCGGGCGGGGACGTGCAACTTGCCAGCAGGTCGGCTGCCCGGCAGCACCAGCGCTCCGGGCCGGGAGCGGCCGACCTGGCGGCCGTCGCGCTCGGCGGCGGGATCGGCAGCGTCGCCAGGTACCTGCTCTCCGCGGCGTTTCCAGCCGGGCACGGGTTCCCGTGGGCGATCTTCGCCGTGAACGTGTCCGGCTGCTTCTGCCTTGGCCTGCTGATGGTCTACCTGCTGGAGGTCTGGCCGCCCCGCAGGTTCCTGCGGCCATTCCTGGCGATCGGGCTGATCGGCGGGTACACCACGTTCTCCACCTTCGCCGGCGGTGTCCTGACACTGCTGACAGGC
Source organism: uncultured Actinomycetota bacterium (assembly GCA_963792725.1). Taxonomy (GTDB): domain Bacteria; phylum Actinomycetota; class Actinomycetes; order Streptosporangiales; family Streptosporangiaceae; genus JAJYUU01. The sequence goes on from CAWBXJ010000001.1 coordinate 176,860, forward strand.
CACGCCCTCGCGCTTGCGGACGCCTACGCGCTGAGCAGCATCGTGGCCGCGCTGGCCGCCGTATGGTGTGGCATGCGGGCGGCCAGGGCCGTGGCCAGCCTGCCGGTGCGCATCCGGGCCCGGCATAGCGGAGGTAGCGAGTGAGGCTCCAGGGCGCGGCGAGACGGATCACCATCTTCATCGGAGAGTCCGACCGCTACCACCACAAGCCCCTGTATGCGGAGATCGTGCACCGGGCGCACCAGCGCGGGCTTGCGGGCGCCAGCGTGTTCCGCGGCATCGAGGGATTCGGCGCCGCGTCGCGGATCCACACGAGCCGGCTCCTGTCGCTCAGCGAGGACCTGCCGCTGGCGATCATCATCGTCGACACCGCCGAGCGGACGGACGCGTTCCTGGACGAGGTCGCCGATCTGGTGAGCGGCGGCCTCATCACGGTCGACGACGTCTACGTGCACACCTACACTGGCGGCAGCACATCCGGCGGTAGCGCTCGGTGATCGTGCTCGCTGTGCTGGCTGGCGGCATGCTCGGCGCGCCCGCCCGGTACCTGGCCGACCGCATGGTCCAGGCCCGGCACGACAGCGTGTTCCCCTGGGGGACGCTGGCGGTGAACGTAGCCGGATCCGCCGTGCTTGGCTTCCTGATCGGCGCGCGATCGCATCTCGGGCTGCCGTCGGTGGCGTTCGCGTTGCTCGGCACCGGGTTCTGCGGCGGGCTGACGACGTTCTCGGCATTCGGGTACGAGAGCCTCCGGCTGCTGGAAGACGGCGCGCTCGGCGAGGCCGGCCTCAACGTGCTCGGCAGCCTGGCAGCCGGGGTCCTGGCAGCCTGGCTCGGCTTCCGGCTCGCGGTCGCTCTCTTAGTCCGCAGCCCGCAGCCCGTGGCCCGTGCCCGTGGCCCCTGTTCCTGGCCCCGTTCCTGGACCGCAGCCCGCGGCCGTTACCCGCGGCCCGGCTGCAGCGGTCCCTCGGTCGGTGCGGCCGGCCCTCGCACGTAGAGTTGACTGCCGTGGGAGCACCGCAGACCGGCCCGGAACGGCGCCTGCAGGACGGCCTGACTGTCAGGACAGTCAGTGTGGCCGATCCAGGCGACCTGCTGTCCGGCCTCCCCAGTCCGGCGGTATCCGCCTGGATCCATGAGGGCGACGGCCTGGTCGGCTGGGGCGAGGCGGCCCGGCTGACCATTCCGGCCGGCGAGGACCGGTTCGCCACCGGCGAGAAGTGGCTGGCTGAGCTCTTCGACGCCGCGCGGGTCACCGACGAGGTGGGCGTGCCTGGCACCGGCCCGGTGGCGTTCGGCAGCTTCACCTTCGATCCGGCGTCGGACGGCTCCGTCCTCATCGTGCCTGCCGTGATCACGGGCCGCAGGTCCGGCGTGGCCTGGCAGACGACCGTGACAGCCGACGGCGCGGTGCCTGAGCCCAGGTCCGCCTTGCCAGCCAGCCCGGCTGAGATGCGCTGGAGTGACGGCAGCCTGACGGCACCACAGTGGGAGCAGGTCGTCGCCGCCGCGGTGACCCGGATCAAGGCCGGCGAGCTGCGCAAGGTAGTGCTCGCCCGTGACCTGCAGGCCCACGCCTCCGCCGACATCGACGTGCGCGTGCTGCTCGCGCGGCTCGCGGCCCGCTCACCCGGCTGCTACACCTTCGCCTGCGCTGGGCTTGTCGGCGCGACGCCCGAGCTGCTGATCCAGCGCGAGGGCCGCGACGTCAGGTCCCTGGTGCTCGCCGGCACCATGGCACGGGGCGGCAGCAAGGCCGACGACGAAGCCCTCAGCGCGGCACTGCTGGGCTCGGCCAAGAACGCCGAGGAGCACCGGTACTCGGTCGAGTCGGTGCGCGACCTGCTGGCTCCGCTGTGCGCGGAGCTGGCCGTCGATCCCGAGCCGTACCTGCTGCAGATGGCCGACTACCAGCACCTGGCGACCTCGGTGTCCGGCGTCCTTGGCCGGGACGCGTCGGCGCTCGCGCTCGCGGCGTCGCTGCATCCCACGGCCGCCATCTGCGGGACGCCCACCGAGGCCGCGCTAGAGCTCATCAGGGAGCTGGAGCGCATGGACCGCGGCCGCTACTCCGGCCCGGTCGGCTGGGTCGACGCGCGCGGCAACGGCGAGTGGGGCATCGCGCTGCGCTGCGGCGAGATCGACCGGAGCCGGGCCAGGCTGTTCGCCGGCTGCGGGATCGTGGCCGGATCGCAGCCCGAGGCTGAGCTCGCCGAGACGGAGACCAAGTTCCGCCCGATGCGCCGGGCTCTCGAAGGCTGACCGACCTCACCAGGGCAGCACGCCGCTGGCATCCTCATCGCCGCCAGCGACCCACAGGTGTCGCCACAGTTCGCCCGTCGGCCCGGCGACGGGAGCGTTGCGCTGTGGCGAGATCGACGGCAGCCGCGAGCCGATCGGCGGGCGCGGTGGCTGGCGCTCAGTAGTGGATCGCGCCGCGCGTGCCACCGCCCGCGGCGATCGCGTCCCCGTTGATCGCGACACTGCGCGGCGAGGCGAGGAACGCCACCACGTCGCCGATCTCGGCGGCTGTGACCAGTCGCCGGATACTGACGCCGGCTGCCATCGCGCGCTCTGCGTCGGCCGCCGAGACGCCGCGGGCCGCGGCGTAGTCGCTGATCATCGCTGGCGTTCGCTCGGTCACGGTCAGGCCGGGATGGACGACCGTCACGTTGATGCCCGCCGGGCCTAGTTCGTCGGCGAGATTCTTGGTCATCGCGGCGACCGCGACGTTGCGGACGGAGCCAACCACGCCGCTCGCCTGGCGAGCCGCCAGCCCGCTGATGTTGATAATGCGCCCCCAGCCCTGCTCGATCATGTACGGCGCTGCTGCCCTGGCCGTGCGCAGGTAGCCGAGCACCTTGGTCTCGACCTCGGCGCGCAGGTCGTCGTCGGCCAGCTCGGCAAGCTGGCGGGCTCCGTCCGGTCGGGCCGGCTGTGCGGCAGCGTTGACCAGGATGTCGATGCCGCCCAGCTCAGCCACGGCGGCCGCGATCATGGCCCGCACCGCTGAGTCGTCGGCGGTATCCGCGGACAGGGCGAGGACACGGCGACCGTGGCGCCCGATCCGCTCGGCCGCGGCCGCCAGAGCGGCCTGGTCGCGGGCGACGAGGACCACGTCGGCGCCCTCGGCAGCGAGCACGTCGGCGACGGCGTACCCGATCCCCCGGCTAGCGCCGGTCACCACGGCCCGCTTGCCAGTCAGCTGAAGGTCCACTGGTCGCCTTTCCACCGCCGGAGACGACCGGACCGGCCGTCACGCACCGATCCTCCCAGACGGCCGTCAGCGGAAGGCGGCCGCGACCTCCTGCCAGAACAGGTCGCAGGTATCCAGCTTGCGGGCCATCGGGCCGAGGGTGAAGTCGGGAATGATGAGCTCGTCGGCGCCAGCGTCGCGGTACCGGGCGACGATGTCGGTTACCTCGGCCGGCGTGCCGATGATCACCGGTTGTCCCTGCGCCGCCTGCCGCTTGTCATCGAGCCACTTCTTGTCGGTCGACAGGTACAGCAGCGCCTGGGTGGACACATGGATCTCGGCCGGATCGCGGCCGGCCTGCGCACAGTGCCGCCGCAGAACCGAGATCTTGTGCGCGAGCAGGTCGGGCGTGGTCCATGCGTTCCAGTGATCGGCGTACTTGGCGGCGATGCGCAGGGTGCGCCGCTCGCCCCCGCCGCCGACCAGCAGCGGTAGCTGGTCCTGGACCGGCGCTGGCTGGCACGGCGCGTCCTGCAGCTGGAAGTACTGCCCGGCGAATGTGGTGCGGGGCTCGCTGAGCAGCGAGCGCAGGATCTGGACCGCTTCCTCGAAGCGGTCCATGCGCTCTTGCACTGTCCCGAGCGCGATGCCGTACGCGGCGTGCTCGTTCTCCTGCCAGCCTGCCCCGACGCCCAGGGTCAGGCGGCCGTTACTGACCTCGTCCACTGCCGCCGCGATGTTCGCCAGGACCGCCGGGTGCCGGTAGGTCACGCTGGTGACCAGCGGGATCAGCCGGACCCGCGGCACCACCGCGGCGAGCGCGGCGATGACCGACCAGCACTCCAGCATGTTGCCGTCGCGCGGCTCCGGGCCCGGGCCGTTCGGCATGAAGTGATCGGCAAAGTAGACGGCGTCCCAGCCAGTCCGCTCGCAGTGAGCGGCGGTCTGGTAGATGTCATTCCATGGCTGGGCCGGCGAGGGCCAGATACCGAATCGCATGCGGGCATCCTACGGGCCGGCGGCGGGCCGTCGCGGATGCCGAAGTGCAGCAGGACTCTGCCCGACCATCCGTGCCTCTCCGGGCTGGTGCTAGGCCTCGCATCAGGCGACTCCGGCTGCCGGGCCGCAGCCGCAGCTCTCCCTGACGACGAGCTCGGTGGGCAGGCGCTCGACCTGCAGCGGCAGCGCCGGGTCGCCGATCCGCTGCAGCAGCCGGGCACATGCGCGCTCGCCCAGCAAGCGCATCGGCTGGCGGACCGTCGTCAGCGGCGGCGTCAGGAGCGCGCCGAGACGGATGTCGTCGAAGCCAGCCACCGCTACATCCGCCGGGACGCGCACGCCACTCGCGTGCAGCTCGCGAATGGCTCCGACGGCCATCTGATCGTTTCCGCAGACGATGGCGTCGGGCAGCGCTGGCCGGGGCCAGGCCAGCATCTCGCGCACCGCGGACTGGCCGCTGAGGCCGGCGAACTTGCCCTCGAAGATCCCCGCCAGGGCCACGCCCGGATAATCGGCCAGTGCCTCGCCGAACGCGCTGTGCCGTTCCCGGGCGTCCAGGGCCTCCGACGGGCCGGCGATGTAGTAGAACCGGGTCCGGCCGTGCTGCTCGACCATGTGACGCACCAGCGCTCTGGTGCCGCCCCGGTTGTCGACGTCGAAGACATCGGCGCACTGAGCATCGTCGGATCCGGCGATCAGCCCGAGCGGGACGCGCGCGGCCAGCTGCACCAGGTACTGCGGGCCGACGATGTCCTCCGCGATCAGCAGGCCGTCGACCTTCGCCGAGACCGTGCGCATCCGCCGGTAGGCGGCTTCAGAGTCGGCGTCTCGCAGGAAGGAGATCAGCAGGGACCAGCCAACCTCGCTCAGCGATGACTCGGCTCCCCGGAGCACCTGCTCGATGAACAGGAGGTCTTCCCGCTCCACGTCGGTGTCGGGTGCACGGCGTTCCACCGCGACGAGCCCGATCACTTCCTTGCGGGCCAGCGCCAGGCTCTGCGCCGCGCCGTCGGGGACGTAGCCGAGTGCCTCGATCACGTCGAGAACCCGGCGCCGGGTGACCGGGCGGACGCGATCCTGACCGTGCACTACCCGGGAGACGGTGGCCGTGGAGACACCGGCCTCGCGCGCCACGTCATAGAGCGTGCAGGCGGGCGAAGTGCCGACCTCGGTCGGCCCGGCGCTGTCCATTGGCTGTCACCCGAAACCCTAATGCAAGCGCCTTCCGGCGTCGCACCCGGCGCCGATCCCGCCGTGACCGGCAGAAGTCGGTCTTAAGCTCTTGTGGGTGAAACGGGTTCTCCTCACCGGCATGTCAGGGACCGGGAAGTCAGCCGTCGTGCACGCGCTGACTGCCCTCGGGTACAAGGCCGTCGACACCGACGAGGGCTGGTGCCGGCTGCTGCCTGACGGCCGTCAGATGTGGCGGGAAGACGCGATCGGCGCGCTGCTCGCCACCGACGACGCGGACATCCTGTTCATCGCCGGCTGCGAGGAGAACCAGGTGCAGTTCCATTCGCAGTTCGATCACATCATTCTGCTGAGCGCTCCTGCCGACACGCTGATCGAGCGGCTGGCGACCAGAACAAGCAACTCGTTCGGCAAAGCGCCGGAGGAACTCAGCCGAGTATTTGCAGACCTCCAGGCCGTGGAGCCGCTGCTGCGGAGGGCGGCCGACCACGAGGTCCGCACGACGGTGCCGCTGCCCGAGGTCGTGACGACCATCCTGCGTCTCGTCGGTGCCTGACGTGCCGCCGCCGCGCCTGCGAGCCGAGGTGGTCCGGGCCGATGACCGCGTCACCGGTGCGGGTTACTTCCAGATCGACCAGTGTGAGCTACGCCGAGGGGCGCGGTGGGAGTGCTTTGGCACCCGCCGCGGATGCGCCCGCTGACGCCGGGCCACCGCGAACGAGCAGCCGGCCAGCGCGCCGAGTGCAGCAAGGGCGACGCCGACGGCTGCAAGGGAGGGACCCGTCGCCGAGCCGGCGCGCAGGGTGCCGGCCACGTTGTGCATGGGCGGATCGGCCAACTGCGACGTGCTGGCAGCCGGTGTCGTAGCGGACGGGACAGCAGCCGGGTGACCGCTCGGACTGGCGAGCGCAGCCAGCGTCGGCATCGGAACCTGGCCCTCGGACTCCGTCGACGGGAGGTCTGGCGTGGTCGCCGGGGCAGGTGAGGTGGATATCTTGCCCGGCGGTGCGCTGTGCTTGGTCGGTGACGGGCTGGCGCTCTTGCTGGTCGACGGTGAGGGTGACGGTGAGGCGGTCGGCGTACTCGAAGGAGACGCTGACGGCGTGGCGCTCGGCGTGGCTGAGGGCGACGGCGGTGGCGTGGTGGAAGGAGACGCTGACGGCGTCGCGCTCGGCGATGGAGCGGCCGAGGAGCCGGTCGGCGACGGGCTCGGGGCCGGTGACGCGTCGGCTGGCGCGACGAAGGCGAGGGTGGAGGCTGTGATTGCCTCGCCCTGGTGACCGGTCGCACTCGTGCTGGCCGCGCTCGTGCTGGCCGCGCTCGCCGACAACGTCGCCGAAGGGGCGACCGCGGCACTCGAAGACCATGCGATCGTGGCGACGGCCCCCGCCGTGATGGCGCCGAGGACGGTCAGGATGCCCCGGCTTCGGCGGCGAGCGGCGGCCGCTGACCGGCGTGCCAGTCCCCCGCTGCCTGAGTCAGCCGACATCCGTCCTCCATGCCTCGATCACCCGGACATACAACCTGAGCAAGGTCTAAACTGCAATATAATATATGACTCAAGTACTGATCGTGACATTCCACATACCTTTGGTAGTTGATCTTGTCTTGCCACGTCGGCGCTGACCCGGCACGCCCTAACCGGCTGGCCGGTCCGGAACCGCACTGGCGGACCAGACGTCTCATCCAGGAGTTCCGCGAATGCACGATGAAACTGGGTGGTGGCGATGGCACCAGGCACTGGAGGGCCACAAGGCGCTGGATGGTCAGCAAGCGCCGGCCGGAAGGCCCGGTCAGCCGGGTTAGCGCCGTACGGGCGGGGTGTCCTGGTGCTGCTCGCAGCGGCCGCGATGAGCGTGGGTGCCACCGCGTGCAGCCGCTCCGGCGCAACCGTCAGCGATCATGGCGCCGTGGTCGGGCACCTGGCTATTCCATTCCGGCCGCCGGTCGCCAAGGGCCCGGCCGAGATCATCGAGGTCACCGTCCGGGCGGGACGGCGGTTCTCGATCGAGGTCGACACCTCCGACGGACCGCAGTGGTGGACCCAGATAGCCGCTCCAGACTCGCGGCTGCTGACGGTTGTCGGCGACTTCAACCTGGGCAGCTGCCCCGCGGACGTGACCGGCTGCCGGGTGCCGTACTACCACACGCTGCTCGCCCGCAGCCCTGGAGAGACGACGATGACCTGGAAGTACAACTCCGGGCCGTGCCGCGCCCAGGCGCCTGCTCCGACCGCGTCGCAGGCGGCATCGCCGACCGCGTCGCCGGCCAGCAAGCTATGCCCGTCAGCGACCAAGATTCAGTTCGACATCGACGTCCGCTGACTGCCAGATCAGGCGCGAAGCGGCGCGGACAGGCCAGGGCTAGAGGTCATGAAGCCTGGCCAGGATCGTAGTAATGCGCGTACTGCCAGCGGCCGCTGTCAATCAAGGCCTCGTCGGTTACGGAGCCGAACCTGGACGGCGCGAGCGCGCTGACGTCGAGCCGCTCGGCCCGGCCGCAGATCCACGCGGCCAGGGCCTCGCCAATGCCGAGCGACGAGGAGAAGCCGGAGCCGTTGCAGCCGCTCGCGACCCACAGGCCCGGCACCGCGGTGACTGGCCCGGCCACGAACCTGCCGTCAGGAGTCATCGTGAACAGCCCGCCCCGATGCGCCGCCACCTCGCCGTCGGCTAGCGGCACGTCGGCCGTCACGTGGTCGGCGAGCTCGCGCAGGACATCGAGGTCGAGTGGCACGTCGTCGGTGGTAAACGACGGTGCTTCGTGCCGCGGGTCCATCGGCAGCGGGGCAGCCTCGAAGCCGCCGACCATGAGGCCGCCGCGGGCAGGTCGCAGGTAGACGGCCGCGTCGACGATGCGAGCGATCGGCGCGGCGGGATCGACGTCGGCTGACGGCTCGGTGATCAGAAGCTGATGACGCACTGGCGCGACCGCGACCTGAGCGCCGGCGAGCTCGGCTACCTGGCGCGTCCATGCTCCGGCGGCGTCCACAACCGCGGCTGCGGTGATGGACCGGCCGGTGGTCTCGACGCCAGCAGCCCGGCCGCCGGACCGGAGGACTCCGGTGACAGCCTCGCCCTCCAGCAGCGTGACGCCGTGCTGACGGCCAGCGGCCGCCAGGGCCGTCATCAAGCTCATCGGCTCGTCGATGTAGACGTCTTCCGGGCACCACAGCGCCAGCTCCCGGCCGTCGCCGTGAAAGTACGACAGCTGAGTGGTCAGCTCGGCAGCGCTCGCCGGCCGCAGGTCGACACCCCACGCGCGGGACTGGCGGGCCTCGGTCAGCAAGTAGGCCTTGTGCTCGTCGGTCCTGCCGATCAGGTAGCTGCCGGACCTGCGCACCGCGAGCTCAGTTCCGGTCCAGTCGGCGAAGTTCAGCGCCAGCTCGATGCTGCGCCGCGCGATCCGGGTGCGCAGCTCGTCAGCCTGGACAGACTTGAACAGCCCGGCAGCACGGCCCGATGCCTGCGAGCCCGCCGTGGCTCGCTCGACGACGACGACCGACCTGCCGAGCAGCGCCGCGTGCAGCGCCGTGCTGAGACCGAGAGCGCCTGCCCCGATGATCACCAGATCCGCATCCACCGGGACAGTCTGCCGGAATACTGATCTGCCGCAATACTCATACGGTCACGGGCGTTCGCCCGAGACGCGCGATTGCGGTTGCGCACCGAGCCGGGAGGTCTGGCGTGGAATGGATCAACGAGCCGGCGCGGTGGTCGGCCGCGGATGGCGTGCTGACGGTGACCGCGGATGCGGGCACTGATTTCTGGCGCACGACGCACTACGGGTTCGTGCGCGACAGCGGACACATCTACGGCTCCGAGATCGATGGCGACTTCGACCTGTCGGTCCGGTTCCGCGGGGCCTACGCTGACCGGTACGACCAGGCCGGGGCCATGGTGCGGGTCGACGAGGGGCACTGGCTCAAGACCGGCGTGGAGTACGTCGACGGCAGGATGCGCTTCAGCACCGTGGTCACCCTGGCGTACTCGAACTGGTCGGTGGCCGACCTGCCGGCCGGCAGCAGTGTGCTCAGCCTGTATCTGGCCAGGCGCGGCGACGCGGTCGAGGTCCGCTACAGCGTGGACGGCGGCGCAGCTGATCTCGCTGCCGTCGTCTACCTGCCCCCAGGCAAGCCTGCATTCGCCGGGGCCATGTGCGCGGCGCCGGACGGCGGCGGCTTCGAGGCTTCCTTCCACGATCTGGCGATAACGCCGATCAGCTAGCGCGCCCCGGACAGGACAGACGCCGCCTGGTTAGTTCGAGAAGTCCTGCGTCATCCAGACTGTCCCGTTGGCCGCGCGGTAAATAGCGATCCCGACGTGCGTGAACGCCGAGCTGAGCAGGTTCAGCCGGTGACCATCGTCAGGCGGCTTCTCGTTCAGCATGTCCTGGGTCAGCGCGACCGCCATCTGAGTGATGCCCGCTGTCGTATCGGAAACCGGGCCGCCTTCGCCGATGTTCTCCCCCGCCGCGGTCCACTGCACGCCCGCCGCCGTTTCACGGCTGCCAAGCGGCGGCTCGCCGGGACACTGGTGCGACAGGCCGCAGCCGTCCGCCATCAGCTGGTTGTGCTTGGCCGAGCTCATTTGCAGGCCGGACAGCACGGAGTAGGCCGGGAGCCCTGCCTGGGCGCGCGCCTGATTGATCAGCGTGAGCACGCTGGCGGCGGCGCTGCTGTCCGCAGCCGAACCGGTCCCGACTGGCGCCGCCGGCGAGCTGCTGGCGGGCGGTGGCGTGGACCCGGCTGAGGCATGCGCGGCGCTGGTCGGAGCCGGCCTCGCCCGGCGCCGCCGGACGGCCGGCGACGGCGTGCCGCGAGACGACGGCGAGGAGGCGGCGGTGCATGTCCCGCTCAGGCCTGGCGAGCACGCGGCCGCGCTGGCAGGGATGCGGGCGGCTGTCGGCCTGGCCGGCGGCCCGCCGGGCGAGCCGAGCACGCGGACGCCGACGAGGACGCCGACGGCCACCGCCAGGATCGCGGTCAGCGCGAGGTAGGTGCGGCGCCGTGCGAAATGCCCTCCCGGCGCCCGATGTCGCGGCACTCGCCTCACCTTAGTGAGCACGCGCCGTGTCTGCGGCGAAATGCCCTAGGCGCCGCTGGCCAGTCGGCCGCAGAGCAGGAACCAGCCGATACCGACCGGGATGATCGCCCAGGCCAGGATGGTCGCGACAGGTCGCCACGACGGGCGGCGAAGGCCTGCGCCGAACAGGATCACGCTCCCGGCGCCGAGCGCAATGTGACCGATCACGGCGACCTTGATCCAGCCCAGGCCAGGCTCCGGGGAATCCCAGCTGCCCATGATCGCGGCCAAGGCATCAGCGACGAGCAGCAGGATGGAGGCGACGAGCGCCACCGCAGCGGCCACGCAGATAGTCCAGCGATGCCACGGCTGCCGGCGCCCGCCCGGCGACTTGCCGTCCTGCACTGCTTCCCGCACGCCATCAGTGTGCGGCACTGCAGTACCGCACGCGAGCATGACCGCCGAGCACAGGACGATGTCCGACAGGCCGGCGCGGACCGCGCGGACGGCGCGGACGGCGCGAACGGTACAGGCTGCTCAACCCACCTCACGTTACGTTGTCGAACTGTTACTCTCGGTGCTCATCGCTTGCGAGCGGAACCGGCTCGCATCGCTGGGGGAGCGTGCTCGTGTCGAACTGGGTGATCAGCCGGGAGACGGGGACCGAGGATCTGTCACCCGGCGCTGCGCGGCGTCTGTCCGACGTCGCGGCCTTTCGTGAGGTCGTGGGCGACGTGCTCACCGAGCTGGCCAGCCTGGGCGAGTCGCCCGGCGTGGTCATGGCCGAGCGGATCCTGGCGCGCCGGCTGCCAGAGCCCGAGTTCGCGATCGTGCTGTCGGCGATGCCAGCGGGACCGGACGCTGCCATCCAGCGGGTGCTGCGCGAGATCAGGATGTACCAGCACTGCGCGCGCAGTTCGGCCGGGAACTTCGCCGCGATGGTAAGGATCGCCCTGCTGGCGCAGATCGACGTGCTGTGGTGGGGGCACGTGCCCGCCTACCAGTCCGACACCGACGTGCTCGACGCTCCCGACCTGCTCGACCTGGATCCTCTCCGGCGTGACGGCATGCTGCTGTTCCGGTATCGGCGCCAGGCGTCATCCCTGCTTGGACGCGCCGCCCGGTCGGCAGAGCGGCTCGCCATACCTGACCGGGTGCCGCGCACGGCGGGCCTCCGGTTTGCCTGCGCCCGCCCCGAGCTGATCGTGCTGCTCAACCAGATCGCCGCCGACTTCGCGCGGTTCGCGCCGATCGGCACCCCGCCGTTATGGGTCACCAGCCTCACCCGCAGCGTGTCGCACCAGCGGCATCTGCGCTCGCTCGGGTATGCGGCCATGCTGCCGAGCGCGCACTGCATCGGCTACGCGGCTGACATCGAGATGACCTGGTTCCGCCAGTACCAGGCTGACGGGGTCCTCCAGAGCTTGCTGCTCGAACGGCAGCGGGCGGGTGAGGTCAACGTCATCGACGAGGGCCAGGCCTGGCATCTGTGCGTGTGCCCTGGCGCGGGCCGGGCGCTGCGCCTGGTCCCCGACCAGCCGCTGATCGGCTGACCGCCATGTGCGGCATCGCCCTGATCGTGGGACCCGACCCGGACAGCGCGCTGTTCGGCCGGATGCTGGCCAGCCTCGCTCCGCGCGGCGAGGTCGAGGAGACGCACCGCGACGTCGCGGTGCTGGCGGGAACGCAGCGGCTCCGCATCGTCGACCGGGAACGGGCTGTGCAGCCGTGGCTCTCGCCGGACGGCCGCTGGCTCTTGTGCTACAACGGCGAGATTTTCAACTACCGGCACCTGCGCGCCGAGCTCATCGGCCTTGGTCGCGACTTCCGGAGCGAGAGCGACACCGAGCTCGCCCTCGAGGCGTTCCTGCAGTGGGGCGAGGACGCTGTCGGGCGCTTCCGGGGCGAGTTCGCGTTCGCCATCGTCGACCGGCAATCCGGCTGGACCTACCTGGCTCGCGATCCCGTCGGGGTGAAGCCGCTGTACTGGTCCAGTCGGGACGGCCGGCTCTACGTGGCGTCCGAGGTGAAGGCGCTCGTGCCCGTCGGCGCGCCGGTGTCAGAGCTGCCGCCAGGCCACCACGGCTGGGGCGCGCCGTCGGCGGTGCCAGCGTTCGCGCCCTACATCGACCTGACTACCGTGCGCTACGACCGCCCGCAGGTCACCGATCCGGATCAGGCGGCCAAGGCGTTGCGGCTGGCGGTCGAGGACAGCATCCGGGTCCGGGTCGACACCGACCTGACTGTCGGCGTAGTGCTGTCGGGCGGCCTGGACAGCTCGATCGTGCTCGCCCATGTCCGGGACATGCATCCGGACTGCGTGGCGCTCACCATCGGCGCTCCCGGCAGCGACGACCTCGTCTACGCCGGGCGGCTGTGCGCCGACCTGGGCGTCCGGCACGAGGTCGTCACCGTGCGCCCTGGTGACATCCGCCTGGCCCATGTGCGCGAGGCCATCCGGCTCTCCGAGCTCACCGAGTACGGCGACATCATCAACGCAGTCGTGTCGGTTCCGCTTTTTGCCCGGGCACGCGCGCTGGGCCTCAAGGTCGTGCTGACCGGCGACGGCTCGGACGAGCTGTTCGGCGGGTACCCGATGTACGACCGGATCGGTGCCGCTGCGTCGCGGCGACTGTTCCAGCACATGATCGCCAATCTGCATCGCACCGAGCTCCAGCGCGTCGACCGCGTCAGCATGGGCCAGGGCGTGGAGGCGCGGGTCCCCTACCTCGACCCGGCGCTGGTGGAGCTCGCGATGCGGCTGCCCGTCGAGCTCAAGGTCCGCGATGGCCAGGAGAAGTGGATTATGCGGCACGCGTTCGCCGACATGCTCCCCGGCTACATCATCGCGCGGCCGAAGAACCCGATGTCCCATTCTTCCGGCCTGCACGAGCGCGCGCGCATGTACCGGCCCCGGTACGCCGGCCTGCAGCGGTCGTTCGGCTACGACCTGCTGGCTCCGGTCCGGCGGGACTTCTCGGTCGTGCTTGGCAAGTGCGGGCACGATCTGGACCGCGCACTCGCCCAGGCCACCGTCAGGACGGACTACACCCCGGTGGAGCATGCGCGTGATCTGGTCGGCGCACTGCGCTGGAACGCGGTGACCGCGCTGCGGCCGCTGGCCCGTCGGAGTCTGCCCAGCCGGGCTTAGCCCGGCGCAGCTGGCCGGCCGAGTTTGTCCTACGGGGGCCGGCCGCCGCGGCCCCGTTCCTATCCAGGGTGTCCTTGACGTCGGGTCATGATCAGTTAGAGTCGGATGCAGCGCATGGTGAGATGTCCGTACACGTACCTGTAGCACGACAACGCCCGTTGGAGAGCCCAGGACCAGGTCATGCATCTGCGGTTATGGCCGCCGGTCGCCGTCGGCCTGCTCGTTCTGGTGGCCGCGCCTGTCGCGGCCTATGCAAGCGTGGGTGTCGGGGTGCAGGCCGGGCCGGTTCGGCTGGCGGACGCGGCACATCCAGGCGGGACGTACGCGCTGCCGCCCGTCTACGTCGTCAACACCGGCACCCAGGCCGAGACGCTCGCCATGCGTATCGAGCGCATCTCGCATGGCACCGGGCGCACCGTGCCACCATCCTGGATCCGGGTATCGGCGCTGCCATCCGAGCTGGGTCACGGGCAGTCCGCGCGGGTGCCGCTGGATCTCGTCGTGCCAGCGGGTGCCAAGCCGGGCCAGTACTTCAGCGACGTGGTCGTGACGGGCTCAGCCGCGCTGACGGTCGGCGGGGCCAATCTCGGCGTCGCTGCCGCGACCGACCTGGAGTTCCGGGTGGCAGCGGGTGCGGTGGCGCAGCCGTGGTTCAGCATGCCGGGCTGGGTGCTGGTTGCGATGGCCGGCATCGTCGTCGTGGTGGCGGCCCTCGCGCTGGCCAGCAGGTCGGGCATTCGGATCCGGATCGAGCGGGAGTCGGCCAGCGTTGGCGCGGCCGGGGTTGGCGCGGCCGGGGTTGGCACGGCGGGTGGAGGCGGCCATGAGACGTAGGTTGCAGTGGGTCGTGCTGGCGGTCGCCTGCACGGGCGTCGCCGCTTGCGGGACCAGCAACGCGGCACTGCAGCATGCCGGGAAGGCCGCGAGCGTCAGCCTGTCGCTGACGACGGTGCCGACCATTCGCTCGGTCACGGTGTCCCCGGCCAAGGCCAGCTTCGCCGAGTGCAGCGGCGGCCTGGCCATCCGGAATACCCATTCGACTGCAGACAAGCTCGGATTCCCGAACGGCCACTGCCTCGTCGGCCTGGTGAGCCCAGGCATCTACCCGATTACGATCACCAACACCGGGATCGCGTCGGACATCTACGTCAGCGGCTCGAGCGCCACTCCGGCCGACGGCGGCACCGAGTGGGCTCTGTGCAGCCGCGGCGAGGATCCGGACGTGGCCTGCACGGGGGACGACCACAAGCCGGGATCCGATCAGTACCTGGTCGAGAACTTCAGCTCGGCAGGCCAGCAGGCGCACGGCCTCACCGGCACGCCGTCGTGTGACCTCGAGTTTGACTCGACCGGCAGCTGCTGGGCCGTGGAGGGTGCCTGGCAGAGCGAGGGAATCGAGCTGATCGGGCCGTCGTTCAGCAGCGACAACGCCACGAAGTGGTCGATGACGATCACCTGGACGCCCGTCCCGAGCCAGGGCTAGCCCCGCCTGCGCTGCCTCGCCGGCCTGTCGGTCGGCTGCCCTGCCGGCCGGCTGCCCTGCCGTCCGATTTGCGACGTGTGCGGCACGGCTGTGCTGTCGGCCCGCTGCCCGCCGCCCGATTTGCGACGTGTGCGGCACGGCTACCTCGTCATTTCCCGCCTAACGTGCGCGCAAAAGCGGCAAGTCGGGCGCAGAACTGCACGGGAGGCGGGAAATGTCCCCGGCACGTCGTCGGGCACGACGCGAGCCGGAAACTTGCGTGCGACGAATGCCGTGTTTAGCCTGAATTGGGCTGCTGGGTTTTGCTGGCTGCTGGGCTGCCCGGAGACAGTCGAAGGAGATTCAGCGCGCAGATCGCGCTGGCGTCACGCTAAGTGCTCGCAGCAGCCGCACCACGGCTCACTTTGCTCGACATCATGCTCGGTAAACGTGATGTGACACAGCTCATATCGGTGATTCGGAACTTCTGGGATGGCTGGCTCGGTCGCACGGCGTTAACCGTCAGTAACCGATTGCACCCAGGCGCGTGATGGTTGCCCCCGAAGCAACGTGTCGCCTTGATCCGCGTCACATCCGCGTACCCCCCAGCCGCAGCCCGGTGTAATGCCGTCGGTCGGCCGAGCCCTGGGTGTCCGCCGAGCGTGCCCCCCACGCCCGACGAAAGGCTCACCTTGCCCTCCCAGCACATCAAGTTCCCCCAATTCCGATCTGTTCAGTCCCATATCCAGGACACCTACCGTTCTGCCAGCCGGACCGCCCGACTGACGACAGTGACAGCTGCTGCGGCCATAGCGGCCGTGGCTGCGGGCGCCTCTGCTGCCCCAGCCGCCGCGGCGACTGGCAACCTGGCCAGCACCGCTGGTGCGGGCACGGTCCTGGCAGCTGGCCACACTGGCGCTGTCGGCCTCGACTCCGCGGCCATCGCCGCGCCGTTTGGTCAGGCCGCCGCGGCCCGGCTGCCGGCCACACCGCTGGCCCAGGCAGTAAAGGCTGGGCCGTCGGCGCCGCTCGGTCAGTCGGGCACGTCACTGCCGCTCGGCCAGCCAGCCACGATGGCGCCGCTTGGTCAGCCTGCCACGCTGGCCCCGCATCACCTGCCTGCACAGACTGCGCAGCATCCGGTGGTTCGCGTCAGCCTGGCGACCGCATCGAACAAGCACGGCACCACGTCCGCGCAGCAGGGAACGCGTGCCGCGACTGGGTCGGCCCAGCACTCGGGGTCGCCCGCAGGGCACTCGGTGCAGCACCAGGCACCGCCGGCCAGGCCGTACCTGATCTACGACTCGGTGACCCCGTCGGCGATCCCGCCGCATCAGGTAGTCGCCACGTATGCGACGGGCGGCTACGCCGTGGCCGCCTCCCAGGTGGCCGGGCGAGGCCGAGTCTTCTGGATCGACACCCAGGGCTCGGACCCGGCGGCTGCGGCGCTGGACGTGGAGCCAGGAGATGCCACCCCGTCGATCGCCGCAACGTGGGCGATGCACAAGCTCAGCCAGAGCCCCGGTGCGGTCGCCCGCATTTACACGATGCTCTCGGAGTGGCCGGCGGTGAAGGCGGCCATCGCGTCGCTTCCGCAGCGGATGCAGTCGCACGTCCGCTACTGGATCGCCGATCCGACCGGCGTGCCGCACATCGTGCCGGGCGCGAGCGCCACCCAGTGGTACTGGGGCCATAGCTACGACATCTCGACCGCCACGCCCGGCTTCTGACCGGGATGACCGGACCGCGATCCGATGTCTGCGCGGCCCGGCGGAGTAGCTCTGGCTACCCGCCGGGCCGCTGGCTTATCGCGCGTCGATGGAGATGCGCGGATGCTCGCCTGGTCGTAGCCAGCGCATGATGTCCAGGAGCCTGGCCACAGGCAGCGACACGCACCCGGCGGTTGCGGTGCCGGTGCCAGCGTGCAGGAATATCGCGCTTCCCAGGCCTGGTGTGCGGGCCGCGTTGTACGTGATCACAGCCGAGTAGTCGTAGGCGGGCACCTGGTGCATGGGCTCGGGCCGGGCGCCTGGATCGTGCTTGCGGGCATCGACCCATTCGTTGTACAGCGCGCTGGCCGGATCGTCGTCCCAGTAGTCGTAGCGGTAGGCGTGCCGGTACCCGAACCTGAAGCCCGCGTCCGGCAGCACGCCGAAGAAGAAGCTGAATCCGTACGTTCCCGACGGCGTCCGGCCGTCTCCTTCGCGCTTCTTGCCAGCCGCGGCGACACCGTTGTAACCCACCCGCGCGGTCCACGGGCCAAAGACGCGGAACCGGCGCCCGCCCGCGATGCGGTAGGCCGTCAGCGTCGCGTATGTCGTCGAGTGCGTGGCCGCAACCACCGTGATGAGCTGCCCGACGGCCGTGGCTCGCGCGGCTCCGATGCGTGCCGCTGTGCTCGCCTGCGCTGTGCTCGCCTGTGACAGCGCCAGGCAGGCCGCTAGGCACAGCGTCACACCGGTCGCGATCCCGCCAACTCGTCTGCGCACCCGACATAGCATGCCGGACCGCCCCGCAGCGGCGTGGCTGACTTCACCGGTCCGTGCCGATCTTCCCGCTACCGCGCGGGCCGACCAACGGCCGGGCTCGGATCGGCCGGGCTGGGACCGGCGCGGCCGGCACCGGCCGGGCCACCGCCGAGCAGTGTCTGCGTGAGCGCGCTGCGGGTGTCCAGGAGCTGGTCAAGCGCCGCATTCAGGTGCGCGTCCGTGACCCGGATCGGCGAGTCCGCAGCGGCGTCGGCTGGATCCTGGTCGGCCGCGACGAGCGCAGCGCGGCGTAGTAGCTCCCTGATGAAGGAGGCCGTGACTCCCTCGGTTCGGGCGATGACGGTGTCAGGATCTGCCAGGTCCAGGTCCAGCCGGCCCTGATAGAGCCGGAGCAGGCTGGCCCTCGCGGTGGCGTCGGGCACGGGCAGCTCGGCCGCGTGGTCGACGCGGCCCGGCCGCGCCGCCAGCGCTTCTTCCAGCAGGTCAGCGCGGTTGGTGGTGAGCAAGAACGTCACATCTATGTCGCTGCCGAGCCCATCCATCTCATTGAGCAGTTCGAAGAGCATCGGATTCTGACCGGCGTAGTGTCCGCGCTCTTCGGCGATGAGGTCGACATCCTCGACCACGACCACAGCGGGCTGCAGCGTGCGGGCGACCGAGCACGCCTGCGAGATCATGCCGAGCGCGCGGCCGGACAGGATGACGACGGTCACGCCCTGGAGCCGGCCGAGCAGGTAGCGAACCGTGTGTGTCTTGCCAGTGCCAGGCACGCCATAGAGCAGCACGCCGCGCCGCAAGTGCTGACCGCTGGCCAGCAGCCGCGGCGCGTGCCGCGCCACGCTCAGCACCTGCCGTTCAATGCCGTCGATGACGTCCGTCGGCAAGACGACCTGGTCGCGGGCAACCTCGGGGCGATCGAGAAAAGTCAGCAGCGCGTTTTCGTCGCGGTCGAACACCTCGTCGCCGAATGCGATCACGTGGCCGCGGAAGACGTTGTGCTCGATGCTGAGCTCCCGGACCTCCGCGACAATGTCAGTCGCCCGATCGGGCCTGGTAGCAGCGACCTCGACGGTCACGCCCTGGTGCATGCCGTGTGACTCAGGACCGCGCACGAGCAGGACCGCCTGTCCATCGGCGTCGCTCGTGAGGTAGACCGCGCACTGCACGCACGGCCGGGTCAGCCCGCCCGGCCCGGACGGCAGCGATTGCGTCTCCACGCTGCCGACGCCTGGTCCCCACCGCTCGCCGCCGTGCAGCAGGTCAGCCAGGCCGAAATCGCGGTGCCGGTACTGGGTCAGCCCGACCAGGCGATGCTCGCGGCCTGGCGCCGCCAGCCAGGCGTCCAGCCCGGTCTGGACGTTGACCCGGTCATAGGCGGGCCACGATCCTTTCGCGACTGGCAGTTCGGCTTCCGGAGTGCCCAGGTGCTCGCTCAGCAGCCGGCCGACCGACTGATCCTCTGCGCGGGCGACTGCGACCGTGCGCGCCACCAGTCTCCTGGCCAGTCGGCCAAGGTCGGCTAGCTCTGGTCGGGCCGGCTGGCCCGCATCGCCACTGGGGGACCGCTGCCCGCCGGCCATCCGCCCACCGCGCACGCTCCCGAACGAATAGATCCGCTCTGAACGACCGGAATTCACCCTCGCAGCATAAGCCCGCGCAGCGGGCCGGGGATCCAGCGGGCGGCGGGGATCCAGCGGGCGGCGGGGATCCAGCGGGCGGCGGGGATCCAGCGGGCGGGGATCAGAGCGTCGCGGCGATGGCGGTCGCGCATGCTTGCGCGATCGCGGCGCGGAGCTTGGCGCCATCAGCGCGATCGGTCCGTACCTCAACGAGCCGGAGCCCGGATCCGGCCAGGCTGTCCGCCAGGTCGGCCGCGCGGTCTAGCCTCGCGTACGGCAGGCCCGCCGCGGCGGCGAGCGAGGCGAGATCGGTGCCGTGCGGAGTGCCGAAGACACGCTCGAACGAGTCGGGGAATGCGGCCTGCTCGAGCGTCGAGAAGATCCCGCCGCCGTCGTTGTTGACAACGACCAGGCACAGGTCAGGACGCGGTTCTACCGGCCCGAGCAGCAGGCCAGGCGCGTCGTGCACGAGCGCCAGGTCGCCAAGGAGCGCAGCGGCCGGTCCGCCGCCGGCCGCCTGATGCGCCAGGGCCGCGCCGATCGCAGCCGACACCAGTCCGTCGATGCCGCTTGCACCCCGGCTCGCGAGCACGCGCACGTCCGGGCGCGGCGCCATGTGCCGGTCCAGATCCCTGGCCGGCATGCTGGAGGCCGCCCACAGCAGGGCACCCGGCGGCAGCGCCGCCGCGATGTCTCGCGCCAGCATCGGCTCGGTGAGCGCGGCACCGAGACCGTCGGCGTTCTCGGCTAGGACCGCGTCGGCTGCGGCGCGCGCCGCAGCGTCGGCCGCGATCCAGGACCGGAGCCAGGAACGGGGCTGCTCACCGTGATCCGCCACGGCAGGCCCGCCGCGCACGGCAACTCGGCCCGCTACGTCGGTGGCTGTTCGCGCCGGATCTGACCAGCGACCGGGACCCTGTGCGAGCACGACGTGTCGGGCGGCGCCGCGGCGCAGCAGGGCGAGCTGGCCGCGGGTCAGGCCCGGCCGTCCGGCCGAGACGATGATGTCCGGCTGGCGGGCGTCCGTGAACGCGGCACAGTCCAGCAAGAACTCATACGAACCCAGCGCGAGCGGTCCCTGTCGCGCGCCCGACGACGGCTCGGCCAGCAGCGGCCAGCGGGCTGCCGCCGCGATCCGGATCGCGCCAGCCGGGTCCAGCGCGCCATCGCCGACCACCACGACGCCGCGCTCGGTCCAGTCGAGCTCGAGTTCCGGCAGCGCGGCTGCCGGTGCGGCCGTGTCGGCGGCCGAAGCCGAGCGAGTCCACGGCTGGCCGTTGGGCCGGCCGTCCAGCGACTCGGGCCAGCCCCGCCGCTCGTCGCCCGCCCCGGCTGCCGCGCGCATCGCGTCGGCCGGGCCGCCCAGGTCGGGCACCAGGGGCTCGCGAAGCGGCACGTTGAGATGAACGGGACCGGGATAGGCGGCCCCGTTCCCGGCCGCAAGAGACCACGCCCGGCAGGCCAGCGAACGCCAGTACCCGACCTGCCCCGGCCGGTCCTCCGGCACGCCGACCTCGCAGAACCAGCGAACCGCGTCGCCGTAGAGCTTGACCTGGTCGACCGTCTGGTTGGCGCCCGTGCCGCGCAGCTCGGGCGGGCGGTCGGCGGTCAGCAGGATCAGCGGCACGCCGGCCTCGTCGGCCTCGATCGCGGCCGCGTGGAAGTGCGCGGCCGCCGTGCCCGACGTGCAGACGACGGCGACCGGGCGGCCGCTCGCCTTGGCCAGCCCGAGCGCGAGGAACGACGCCGACCGCTCGTCGATCCGCACATGCAGCCGCAGCCGGGCGGCCTCGGGCGCCGAGGCGGACGCTGCGTGCAGCGCCATCGCCAGGGGCGCGCTGCGGGATCCGGGCGCGATGACGGCCTCCCGCAGTCCGCACCGGATCAGCTCGTCCACGAGGACGGTGGCGAACGCGGTCGAGCTGTTCACAGCCGCTCGGGCCGGAGCTGTGTCGGCAGGTCCTGTGTCGGCAGGAACTGTGTCGGCAGGTACTGGGCCGCCGCGAGCAGCCGGGCCCGCCAGCCCGCGGCGTCGACCTCCCACCGGGCCAGCTCTGCCTCGTCGACCACAGCGGCCCGGACCGGCAGCTCTCCCCCGGTCTCGGTCAGCGGCTCGCCGGTCACGTCGCCGCCCAGCAGGCTCATCGTCGCCAGACCGCACGCGTACGGCAGCTCAGGCAGCGCGGCGGCGAGCGCGACCCCGGCCGCCAGTCCGACCGATGTGTCGACCGCGCTGGAGACGACGACCGGCAGTCCGCACGCCGCGGCGACCTCGAGCGCGGCTCGCACGCCGCCGAGCGGCTGTGCCTTGAGGACGACAATGTCGGCGGCGCCAGCCGCGCGCACCTGCAGGGGATCCTCAGCGCGGCGGATCGACTCGTCGGCCGCGAGCGGCACGTCGACCTGGCAACGCAGCGCGGCCATGTCCGCCAGGCTGGCACATGGCTGCTCGGCGTACTCGAGGTCGAATGCCGTCAGGGCCGTCAGCATCCGCGCGGCCTGGTCGACCTGCCAGCCGCCGTTGGCGTCCACGCGGACCTTGCCGCCTGGCCCGATCGCAGCACGGACCGCCTCGACCCGGGCGATGTCGTCGGATGCCGGCTGCCCCGGCTCGGCGACCTTGACCTTCGCGGTCCGGCAGCTCGACCGGGAGACGATCGCGTACGCCTGCTCGGGGCCGACCGCGGGGACGGTTACGTTCACCGGGACGGTGTCGCGCACGGGCGCCGGCCAGCCGTAAACGGCCGACTCCAGGGCGCACGCGAGCCAGCGCGCGCACTCGCGCGGACCGTACTCGGGGAACGGCGAGAACTCTCCCCACCCCGCCGGGCCGTGCAGCAGCGCACCCTGCCGCAGCGTAGTGCCGCGGAACTGCACCGGCATCGGGATCGCGAACGCACGCAGCGTGGGCAGCAGGTCGGCGACGATCTCGGCGGCCGTCGCCGTCCCGCGGATCGCCGTCGCGCCGGTCGCCGTCCCGCGGATCGCCGCCGCGCCGGTCGCGCGCGCAGCGGATACTCCGTCACCGGTCACGCCGTCACCGGTCACGGGCGGCGCGGGAACTTGGCGAAGTCGGGGGCGCGCTTGCCCACGTAGGCGTCCCGGCCCTCCTGCGCTTCTTCGCTCATGTAGTAGAGCATCGTCGCGTCGCCGGCGAACTGCTGCATCCCGGCCGCGCCGTCGGTCACCGCGTTGAGCGCGCCCTTGAGCATGCGCAGCGCGAGCGGCGACTTCGCGAGCATCTCGCGCGCCCAGCTGACCGTCTCCGCCTCGAGCCGGTCCAGCGGAACGACGGTGTTGACCAGGCCCATCTGCAGCGCCTCTTCGGCGTTGTACTGGCGG
The DNA here is from genome assembly GCA_963792725.1 of uncultured Actinomycetota bacterium. Taxonomy (GTDB): domain Bacteria; phylum Actinomycetota; class Actinomycetes; order Streptosporangiales; family Streptosporangiaceae; genus JAJYUU01. Next base: position 199,333 of record CAWBXJ010000001.1, read on the forward strand.
CAGAGATACCAGATCTCGCGCGCCTTCTTGAGGCCGACGGTAGCGGCCAGCAGCGATGAGCCGTAGCCCGCATCGAACGAGCCGACCTTGGGCCCGGTCTGGCCGAAGATCGCGTTGTCTGCTGCGATCGTCAGGTCACAGCACACGTGCAGCACGTGGCCGCCGCCGATCGCGTAGCCCGCCACCATCGCGATCACCGGCTTCGGCGTGCGCCTGATCTGAACCTGCAGGTCGAGCACGTTGAGACGGCCGACGCCGCGCGGGTCCTTGTAGCCGTCGTCGCCGCGGATCCGCTGGTCACCGCCCGAGCAGAACGCCTTGTCGCCTTCGCCGGTCAAGATGACGACGCCGATCTCGGCGTCGTCGCGCGCCACGTTGAACGCGTGCGACAGCTCGAACAGCGTCGTCGGCCGGAACGCGTTGCGCACCTCGGGCCGGTTGATCGTGATCTTGGCGATGCCCTCGGCGGTCTCGTAGCGGATGTCGCTGTACTCGTGCCCCTCCGCCGGCCCTGATGACTGCCAGTCGACCACCGCGTCGCCCTCCTGCTGTTGCCCTGATCTGCCCGATTAACCTTACGACCGTGACATCCCGGCCACTGCACGCGGTCCAGTTCCCGCCCGCGGCGGGCGAGCGGATGCTGTCCGCGCTGGCCGCCGCGCTCGACGGCACTGGCCCGGCAATCCTGCCGCTCGACCCGGACCTGCCCGAACCGGCCCTGGCCCGCATCCTCGGGTCGTTCTCTCCGGCCGCCCTGCACACCATGACGGGAACGAGGTCGCTCGATCTCCCCGCCGCTCGCCCGGCCGCGGCCGCTAACGTGCGCCACGACGGTGGTCGCGACAGTGTTCGGGACGGTGTTCGCGACGGCACGGCCGTCGTGATCGCCACCTCAGGCTCCACCGGCGAGCCCAAGGCCGTCGAGCTCAGCGCTGCGGCGCTGACCGCGTCCGCGGCCGCGTCCCTGCGGCGCATCGGGGCCGGGCCCGGCGAGCGATGGCTGTGCTGCCTGCCGACCTTCCACATCGCGGGCATCGGCGTGCTCGTCCGGTCGCTGATCGCCGGCCTGGAGCCTGTCATCGCGCCAGCCGCCAGGCCGGAGATCGTGGCCGGGAGCGGCTGCACGCACGTCTCGCTCGTGCCGACCCAGCTGCGCCGCCTGCTGGACGCTGGCGCCGGCCCTGGCTCGGTCAGGACCGTCCTGCTTGGCGGCGCCGCGCCAGGTGATGCGCTGCTGGCCGAGGCGCGCAACGCTGGCTGGCGGGTGGTCACTACGTACGGCATGAGCGAGACCTGCGGCGGGTGCGTCTACGACGGAGTCCCGCTGGACGACGTATCGGTCCGGCTCGGCCCGCAGATCGAGCGGCCCGGCGCGGAGCCGGCCCGGCCCGGCGCGGACACACTGCGACCCGGCGGGGAGCCGGGGCAGATCCAGATATCCGGGCCGGTGCTGTTCTCCGGCTACCTCGGCCAGCCGGGGCTGACTGCATCAGCTTTGCGGGGCGGGTGGTTCCGCACCGCTGATCTTGGCTCGTGGCGCGCCGACGGCACGCTCGTCGTCCGCGGGCGCGCCGACGACATGATCAACACCGGCGGCAAGAAGGTCGTGCCCGGCGAGGTAGAGGCGGCGCTGGGAACGTGTGAAGGCGTCGTTGACGTTGTAGTCATAGGGATGCCAGACGCCGAGTGGGGCGAGGCGGTGACGGCCTTCGTGGTCGCCGCTGATCCCGCGGATCCGCCCCAGCTGGAGGATCTGCGGACCCGCGTCCGGCAGGCGGTTTCTGCGTATGCGGCGCCCAAGAGGGTAGTGGTTGTGCCAGAATTTCCGCTATTGCCGTCCGGGAAGCCGGACAGGATGGCATTGCGGCGAATCGGAGTCGAGGGAGCCTGAAGTCGACATTCGAGTCCCTGGCGGTCATGACGCTGTGTCATGAGGCTGCGATGTGCCTATGGTGATCATGACGCGGCGTTCGTCACGCTGAGCAGGCGTAGTCGAACCAGACGGGAACAATTAGCCGCCTCGTGCGTTACAAGATAGTGCCACCGGCGTGCACTGCCAAGTCCCCGCCGAGGGTCCCCGCCCGAACAATAAGCGCGCCTGCCCAGGGCGCGGTGTCTAGCGCATGCCCGATATGCGCCCACGAAGGGAGGTGTCTCATGCCGAGGACAGCGACCGTACTTGCTGCCCGCGAAGATGAGGAGACCACGACCCACGTGGACGAGCTGATCCAGCGCGGCCGCGGCCAGGGCTACTTGTCCTTGCCCGAACTTCGCGATGCCTTTGACCAGGCGCGAGTTTCCCCGTCTGAGGCCCGTTCCATCATCCGTGAGCTCACCGAGGCCGGTGTCCAGCTCGGTAACGAGCCAGCTGACGCTTTCACGCCCGCTACGGCTGGCGTGCCTGCGGCGGCTGCGCAGTCCGCTGCCAGCGGTGCCGCCGACGCTGAGCTCGCCGATGTTGACGCTGAGCTGGCCGAGCTGTCGTCGGGTTCGCCCGCGGAGGCCACGGTGATCGCGCCGGAGACCGACCTGGACGACCAGACCTCGGTCATGGGTGACTCGGTCCACACGTACCTCAAGTCGATCGGCCGCCGTCAGCTGCTGACTGCCGAGGAAGAGGTTGACCTCGCCAAGCGCATCGAGGCCGGCCTGTTCGCCGAGCACAAGCTGGACACCGAGAAGCGGCTGTCCAGGCAGTACCGCACCGACCTGGAGGCGGTCGCCGAGGACGGCAGGCGGGCCAAGGCGCACATGCTGGAGGCCAACCTGCGGCTCGTGGTGTCGGTCGCGAAGAAGTACTCCGACCGGGGCCTGTCCCTGCTGGACGTCGTCCAGGAAGGCAACCTAGGCCTGATCAGGGCCGTGGAGAAGTTCGACTACACCAAGGGCTACAAGTTCTCGACGTACGCAATGTGGTGGATCCGGCAGGCGATCCAGCGCGGTTTTGCCGACTCGGCCCGCACGATCCGGCTGCCAGTGCACGTGCTGGAGATGCTCAGCAAGCTGAGCCGGGTCGAGCGCGACATGCACCAGCGGCTTGGCCGGGAGCCAACGCCGGAGGAGCTGGCCGTCGAGCTGGACCGCACGCCAGACCAGATCGAGGAGCTGCTGCGCACGAGCCGGCAGCCCATCAGCCTCGACTCCACCATCGGCGAGGATGGCGAGACGAGCATCGGCGACCTGATCGAGGACGTCGATGCGCCGGAGGCAGGCGAGCTCGTCGACCGGCAGCTGATGGCTGACCAGCTGCGCAACGCGCTCAGCGCGCTGACGCCGCGGGAAGCAACGATCATGTCGATGCGGTTTGGCCTGTACGACGGCAACCCGCACACGCTCGACGAGATCGGCAAGGCGCTGGGGCTGACCAGGGAGCGGATCCGCCAGCTGGAGAAGCAGTCGCTCTCCAAGCTGAGGCACCCAAGCCGCGCGCAGCCGCTGCTGGACTACGCCAGCTGAGCGCCTAGCCGACAGACTGGCCGCGCCGCGCCGCCCGATTCCAGGGCTGCCCGGCCGGCGCTTCCAGCCAGTGCGGCCGGGCCCGACCCCCCGCCGGGCTCGGTCGCACTGTTTCATGTCGCAGTCCGGGCATTCGGGTCGTGGTCCGAGTAGCCCCTGGCATCTGCCCCTTTCTGCGCCATTCACCGAAAAAGGCAAATGTCGCGTAATCCAGACGTGTCTGCCGCGCGTCACGCATGTTGATGGTGCAAGATTCTGTGCTCGTGAGCCCAACGATGCGGCTGGCGGTGCCGGCCGACTATGACGCGGTCGCGCCGCTGATCGACGCGTGGTGGGGCCGGCCGATCTTCGGCTCGCTCCCCCGCCTGTTCCTCGACCTGTTCTACCGGACCAGCCTGGTCGTCGACGGTGCCAGCGGCCCGGAGGCGTTCCTGGTCGGGATAATGTCGCCGTCTGATGCTGACACCGCCGACATCCACTTCGTCGGCGTCGCGCCGGCGGCCCGGCGCCGCGGGCTCGCCCGCCTGCTCTACGAGGAGTTCTTCAGGCTCGCCCGCCTCGGCGGCCGCACCCGCATCCTGGCCGTCACTGCCCCGGTGAACAACCAGTCTGCGGACTTTCACCAGGCCATGGGGTTCGCGATTACCGGACCGATCCCCGGGTACAACGGCCCAGGCCACGACATGCTCGTATTCGAGCGCACCCTGTAAGGGCAGACCATGCTGCACGAGCATGACAGGCGAGCCGTAACGACAACCTCCCCGCGCGATAAGTGCAGAGGGAGGCGATGTCGCATGGAGGCCGGATTGCCACGCCGGTTCAGTCTGACGAGGTACCGGCCTGGCTACTCGATCGTTGACGTCGAGGCGCTTATCGAGAGGATCGAGGCGACTCTCGGCCTCCGGCCGCGGTACGGGCCGCCGATCACGGCCGCGGAAGTGAATGCCGCGCAGTTCCGGCTGGTGCGGCTCAAGCCGGGCTACGAGATGCGCGAGGTCGACGAGGCGCTCGATCGGTACGAGGAGCAGCTGCGGGAGCAGGGCTGGCAGTAGCGGGAGGTCATCACGAGCCTTCCTCGGCTGACTGCCTGATCATCGCCAGCAGGTCGGCGGACGATATCGGCGCATTCCGGCGGACCGTGCCGGTGAGCAAGCCACCGTCGACCGCGATGGCCTGCCCCGTGACATAGCTCGATGCGTCGCTGGCGAGCCACAGGACCATTTCCGCGATGTCGATGGGCTGCGCTGCCCGCGGGATCGGCGCCGCGTCGCTGAGCGCGGCCGTCATGAAGGCGACAGTCCGCTGCGCCTGCTCGCTGTCCAGCCCGGCTGCCCGGCCGAAGATGGACGTGGCGGTTGCGCCAGGGCAGACCGCGTTCACGCGGACGCCGTGCTCCCCTAGCTCGTTGGCGGTCGTCATCGTGAGGTGCCTGATGCCCGCCTTGGCCGCGCTGTAGTCGTGACCCGCGTAGTTCGCGCGGAACGCGGCGACGCTGGCAGTGTTGATGATGCTGCCGTGTCCCTGCGGTCGCATGACGCGGGCAGCGGCACGGATCCCGAGGAATACGCCCCGCAGGTGCACGCCGAGGGTATGGTCCCAGACCGCGACGTCGATGTCCTCGATGCTGCCGGTCGAGCCTGGCACGCCGGCGTTGTTAAACATGATGTCCAGGCCGCCAAAGTGCGCCACGGACGCCACGACCGCAGTGTCCACGTCGGCCTCGCTGGCGACGTCCGTGGTGACGAAGCGAGTGCACTCCCCTAGTTCGTCGGCTAGTCGCTTGCCACGCAGGTCATCCACGTCGGCCAGGATGATCGTCGCGCCCTCAGCGGCGAATAGCCTGGCCGTCGCCTCACCGATGCCACTCGCCGCTCCGGTGATGACCGCGCGCTTGCCGTCTAGCCTGCCCATGTGCCGCCGTCCCGTCGTCGAACCCCAGGATTGCCGCACAGCAAACTGTCATTTCCGTGCGTTCTGGTCAACCCTGCCCGGTCGCCGCGTGAGCGGTATGCTCCCACAGCGCATCGTCATGACCCGCGGCCAGGTCGCCGATGGCAGCCAGATCACGGCAAGCCTGGCGGCCGCGCGCCTATCCTGCAGTCGTGAACTTTGCGGTCTGCCCGGACGATGGTGCCCGCCTCAAGGCCGTCAAGCTCCGGCCGCCACCCCCGCTCTTGGTCTGCCCAGCGTGCGGCAAGCAGTTTCACCTGACCGACCAGGGAATCGTCGTGGTGCCCGAATCTGGCGGCGGCGACCCTGAGGTGTGATGAGGATGCCAGGCTGACCGAGGCCCGGCCGCCAGTGGTGGGGTGACGTGGTGGATGCTGCGGAACTCGCCCGCCGCTTCGCTCTTGGCGGGGCTGTCAGGCTGTCGGACGGGCCCGTCGCCCGGGGCAAGCAGGGCCTCGTGTGGCGGCTGGATACAGATGAGGGCAGCTGGGCGGTGAAGGTGCCGTTCCACCAGTCTGATGAGGACGAGGCGCGACCGGCGGCGGCGTTTCAGGAGGCTTGCCGTGCCGCGGGCGTGCCGGCGCCGCAGGTGCGGCGCACCTCGGACGGATCGGTGTTCGCGACCGTCGGTGGCAGGCAGGTCAGGGTGTACGACTGGGTGGATGTTCTTGGCCCGGACGTGATGCTCGACCCGGCACTGGTGGGCGCGGTCGTGGCCGCGATTCACCGCGTGTCAGGCGCCGACGTCAGCCCGTTGGACCCGTGGTATCACGAGCCGGTGGGCGCCGGTCGCTGGGATCGCCTGGTCGGCCAGCTCGTCCAGGCGGGTGCCCCGTTCGCCGGGCGGCTGGCAGAACTACGGGATGAGCTGGTCGCGCTGGAAGCCTGGATCGAGCCGCCGCAGGTGCTCCGCACTTGTCACCGCGACTTGTGGGCCGACAACATTCGGCCAACCGCAGACGGCGGCGTGTGCGTCATCGACTGGGACGACAGCGGTCCCGCCGATCCAAGCCAGGAACTCGGCTGCGTCCTGTTCGAGTTCGCGCGATCCGACCCGGGCCGGGCCCGCGCGCTGACCGCTGCCTACCGCGAAGCTGGCGGACCGGCGGCCGTGTACCGGCGCGGGCACTTCTCGATGCTCATCGCGCAGGCCGGGCACATCACCGAGATGGCCGCAGGCGACTGGCTGCAGCCCGGTCCCCGGTCGCCGAACCGGGCCGATTCCGCCGCGTGGATCGGCGAGATTCTGGACGAGCCGCACGCGCGCGATCTGCTCGATGCCATCTTGACGTCGGTGCGAGGCGATGGACTCGATCCGGCAGTGGTCAGCGAGTGACCTCGACGGTGCGCAGTCCGCAAGGTCGGCGGGACCGGCGCGGTCGCCTATCCGTAGGTGGGATGCTGCGGCCAGCCCGGCGGGGAATCCTCCCAATCCTCCTGGCGTCCATACGGGGCGAGGTCAAGGATGTTGTTGACGAACAGGAGCCGGTCCACGCCGCGAGCGGTGGTGCAGTAGGTCCGGTAGACGTCCTCGCCGTCGCGCAGGAATACGCTGAGCATGAAGCCGCCATGGGCGCCGCAGTCGTCGGCGAACGTCGTGCCGTGTGACGACACGAATGGCATCGTCCAGCCCATCCGGGCCTTGTAGGCCTCGATCTGGGCGAGCGGCATGTTGGACACTGTCGCCCAGCTGACTCCGGCCTCGGACAGCGTGGTCAGATCGGCGACGTTGTTGGTGAAGTGGGTGCAGCCCGGGCAGTACTCGTCGGGCCCGTTGTCCATGAACTGGTAGACCACGAGCTGTGCCTGTCCGGCGAACAAGTCGAGCAACGATTTCGGGCCCGCTGAGCTGTCGAACGCGTACTTGGCGTTGTCGAACCTGACCATCGGGAGCCGCCGGCGGCGGGCGGCCAGCGCATCGAGCACGCGGGTGGCCTCCTTCTCGGCCGTGAGCAGCTCGTCGCGATCCTGCTGCCACCGCTCGGCAGCCACGATCTCCGGCATAGTGGTCATCATTCGCTCCTTCCCCGCCAATCCGGCGGCGGTCACAACGCGGTCAGGATCTGCGGGCCTGCGGCCGTAATCGCGACCGTGTGCTCGACGTGCGCGGCGCGGCTGCCGTCCCCGCTCCGCAGCGTCCAGCCGTCTGGATCGACGCGGTACGAATCCTTGCCGCCGGCCATGAACCATGGCTCGATGGCGATCACCAGCCCGGCCTCGAGCTTCAGGCCACGCCCCGCCTTGCCGTCGTTGGGCACCGAGGGCGACTCGTGCATCGTGTGACCGACGCCATGGCCGCCGAAGTCGGTGTGCAAGCCGTAGCCACCTTCCCTGGCGACCGCGCCGATGGCCGCGGAGATGTCGCCGAGCCGTCCGCCGGGCACAGCCCTGGCGATCCCGGCCGCCAGCGCCCGCTCAGCGCTGTCGATGAGCCGCAGGTCCGCGGGCCGCGGGGTGCCGACCGTGAACGAGATGGCCGAGTCGCCGGTCCAGCCGTCCAGCGTGGCGCCGAAGTCGATGCTGATCAGGTCGCCGTCGACCAGCTTGTACGGGCCCGGTATCCCATGCAGGGCAGCATCGTTGATCGAGGCGCAGATCACGGCTGGGAACGGGGTATGCGCGAAGCTCGGCTGGTAGTGCAGGAACGGCGACGTCGCGCCGTGCTCGGCCAGCACCGACCTGGCTACCTCGTCGAGCTCGGCCAGGCTGACGCCGACGGCGGCCTGCTTGCGCATCTCAGCTAGCGCGGTCGCGACGACCCGGCCGGCGGCCCGCATCGCTTCGATCTCGGCCGGCGACTTCAGCTCTACCACGGGACCATGGTGTCAGCAGGGGCACCGATGGTGCAGGCCGGCTCGCTACTCATGAGCATCGCGGCTGGGCGTGAACACGTAGGGCGTGGTGCTCGCCACCGCCTGGAAGCCCAGCCGCTGGAGGATTGGCCGGCTCGCTGGCATGGCGTCGACCTGCAGGTACCGGTAGCCGCGAGCGGCTGCCAGGCCGGCCCGGTAGGCGACGAGGGCGCGGAAGATACCCTTGCTGCGCCAGGCTGGCACAGTCCCGCCGCCCCACAGCCCGGCGAAATCCGTGCCCGCCACGAACTCGATCCTGGCCGCGCTGACCGGCTCGTCGCCGGCCATCGCTACGACCAGTTCGAGCGTCTCGGGCGCCTCACGCAGCTGGTCGGCGAGCCGCTCGGCGAGCTCCGGCGACGGCTCGTCGAACGCGAGGTCGTGGACCGCGCCCATGGCCGCCAGGCCCGCCCCATCGGTGACACGGACCAGCCGGACACCGTGAGGCAGCACGACCTCCGGGCTGATCGTCGCGGTCTCGGCTACCAGCATCAGCTCCTCGTCCTCAGCCTCGAAGCCGGCCGCGACGAGCCGCTCCGGCAAGTCGCCTGGCTGGTCGTAGTCGTAGTACTTCCACTCCACGGGCGTGCCGCGGGCGGCGAAGTACGCCCGCTGCGCGGCGATCGCGGCGTCGGCCGAGTCCGCCGACAGCTGCGACCAGATGATGCACGAGGTCTGCGTGCCCGGCGCAACCCACCGCAGCACGCCAGCGTCTGCCTCGACGACGGCCCCTGGCTCGTCGGCCTCGGCTTTGCGGCGGATCTGCGCATCGAACGCGGCCCGCACTGCATCGATATCCACAGGCTGCACCTCATCACGGCAGGTCGCAGCCGGGCAACTCGAATACCCTGGAGGGCGTAAACACCGTGAGTGCTGTCCGTCGCCAGGAGAACTGATGACCGCTGCCAGCCCTGCCGGTCCCCCGGCGCAGGAGGTCGGCTTCCTGATCATCGGCGCCGGATTCTCCGGCCTCGGCGCTGCCATCAAGCTGACGCAGGCCGGCCACACCGACATGGTCATCCTGGAGCGGGCCGAGGACGTCGGCGGGACCTGGCGCGACAACACCTACCCCGGCTGCCGGTGCGACGTGCAGTCGAACCTCTACTCGTACTCTTTCGATGCGAAGCCGGACTGGAGCGAGACATTCCCGTCACAACCGGAGCTGTGGGCCTATCTCCAGCAGGTAACCACGAAGAACGGCCTGCACAGGTACCTGCGCTTCGGCCACGAGGTGACCGAGGCCTGCTGGGATGCTTCCGCCGGACGGTGGCAGGTCACGACGACGCGGGGTGCGTTCGCGGCACGCTACCTGATCGCTGGCGTCGGATCCCTGGTCGAGCCGTCGCTGCCCGACATCCCCGGCATCGACTCGTTCCAGGGCACGATCATGCACTCGGCCAGATGGGATCACAGCTGGCGGGCGGCCGGCCGCCGGGTCGCCGTGGTCGGCACAGGCGCGTCCGCGATCCAGATCGTGCCGTCCATCCAGCCGGAGGTCGAGCACCTGACGGTGTTCCAGCGAACGGCGCCGTTCGTCGTGCCGCACACCAACCATCGCGTGAAGCCGGCCATCAAGGCCCTGTACCGGCTCGTGCCCGCGACCCAGCGCGCATCCCGCACGCTGGTGTACTGGATGCGCGAGATCATGGCGCTCGGCTTCATCAAGAACCCGAAGATCCTCAAGCGGGCCGAGCGCGTCTGGCGCAAGCACATGGAGAGCGCCGTGGCCGATCCGGTGCTGCACGCACAGCTGACACCCACCTACGACCTCGGCTGCAAGCGGGTCCTGCCGTCGAACGACTTCTATCCGGCGATCGCCAAGCCGAACGTCAGCCTCGTCACCGAGAAGATCATCGAGATCAGGCCGGACGCGGTGGTGACAGCCGACGGAGCAGAGCATGCGGTGGACACGCTCATCCTGGCGACTGGCTTCCACGTCACCGACAACCCGACGTTCGGCATGATCCGCGGCAAGGACGGCCGGAAGCTCGCCGACGCGTTCGGGACGACCTACCTCGGCACCGTGGTGCCAGGCTTCCCCAACTACTTCCAGCTCACGGGCGCCAATACTGGCCTCGGCCATTCCTCGATGCTGTTCATGATCGAGAGTCAGCTGAACTACATCGTCGACGGCATCGCCAAGGCCAGCGCCGCTGGCGGGCAGTTCGAGGTGCGTCCCGAGGTCGCCGCAGCCTACAACGCCGAGCTCCAGCGCAAGCTACCGAAGACCGTCTGGGGCTCCGGCTGCTCCAGCTGGTACCTGGACAGCGAGGGCCGCAACCTGACCCTGTGGCCTGGCTTCACCTTCGACTTCCGCCGCCGGACCCGCGTGTTCGAGGCCGCCGACTTCCTGCTGGGCTAGCCGGCCTGGCCAGTACGCGGTGGTCGGTGACGCGGATGGGTGCGAAATCCTGCCGTGCGGCAAGGTCAGCTGATCGATAACGTGGCTCTTGTGCAGCGGTTAACGGAGCAGGTCGCGGTCTCCGCTGCGATCACACCGACGAAGCATCGGTTGACGCCCTCTTCAGCGCCGTCGCCGCGGAGCAGGGGCGGCTGGATCTGCTGGTGTGCAATGCCTGGGCCGGGTACATGCCGTATCCGGAGCACAACGACTGGTTCGGGCAGCCGTTCTGGGCGCAGTCGATGGAGCGCTGGGACGGCATGTTCACCGGCGGCCTGCGCGCCCACCTGCTCACGGCCCGGTACGGACTGCCGCTCATGCTGCCGGCTCGGCGCGGCCTGGTGATCTTCACGACGTTCACCATGGGACGGAAATACCTGGGGAATGTGTTCTACGACGTGGCCAAGAACGGTGCCTGCCGGGCCGCGGAGGTCCTGGCCGGCGAGCTCGAGGATCACGAGGTGGCGGTGATCGCGCTGACGCCCGGCTGGGTGCTCGCGGAGCGGATGACCGAGCTCACACCCGGCCAGCGGGCCCAGACCGAGTCGCCGGAGTACATCGGCAGGGCAGTCGCGGCGCTCGCGAGCGACCCCGGCGTCATGCGCCGGAGCGGGCAGGCCCTCGCCGTCGGCAACCTTGCCCGCGAGTACGGGTTCACCGACCTCGACGGCCGTCAGCCATCCGCGTACCCGATCGTCAGCTGAGCTGGGCGGTTCGCCGGGCTCAGATCTCGAGCTGCTGGAGGTCGGGCCGCTTGGGCGCCATGCCGTCGCCGCTCGAGACCCCGCGCATTCGCCGTCGGAGCCACGGTGCCGCGTAGGTCCGCGCCCACTGCACGTCCTGCCGGCGCGCGCTGAGCCAGTGCGGCGTCGCCGCGGGGTCAGCGGTCAGCGGCTCGCGCCAGTCCTCGGCAACCGGCAGGCCGGCGACTTCGCATGCGTGCAGCGCGACGCGGCGGTGTCCATCCGCCGCCAGGTGCAGCCTGTCCTCGCACCACAGGCGCGGATCGGCGAGGACCCGCATCGACCATAGGTCGACGTGGAGGCAGTCGTGCTGGCCGGCGACCTGACGCAACTGCGCGCTGAACGCGGCGGCCTTGCCGCGAATGAGCCGGATCAGCGGGAAGCCGCCCGGATCGAAGCCAGTGAACAGCATCACCTGGCTGCCTGCCGCCCGCAGCGACGCGACTGCCTGCTCGAACGTGGCGGCCAGCGCGTCGGGATCCGATTTCGGCCGGAGCAGGTCGTTGCCGCCGGCGGCGATGCTGACCAGATCCGGCGCGAGCGCCACCGCAGCGGGTAGCTGCTCGGCTACGACCTGACTGAGCACCTTGCCGCGGATGGCGAGATTCGCATAGCGTAGGCCGGGCGCCGAGGCCGCCAGGTGGCTGGCGAACCGGTCCGCCCAGCCGCGGTAGGTCCCGGCCGGGTACGGGTCGCCGACTCCCTCGGTGAAGCTGTCGCCCAGGGCGACGAACGATCTCACTGGCTGCACCGTGGCCCGCGCCTCCTGACCGCGCCCGTGGCTACCGGTCCCGTCTCTCACGTTCGGGCCAGCACTCCGCTGACCCGCAGGTCAGGCTAGCAGGGAGGCAGGTCATGCCGGACGTACGAGTGCGGCCGGCGGCTGCCTCGGACCTAGCCGCCATCGCCGACGTGGCCAGCGCGACCGGCCAGCACGACCTGTGGGGCGGGCGCAACCCCGCTTACATTCGGCACCTCATGGACATCGGCCGGGTCGTGGTCGCGGCGCGGGACGGCGCGGTCGCCGGGTTTGGCGCGGTACAGCAGATCGGCACCGGCCCGAACGCTGTCAGCATGCTGTGCGACCTGTTCGTCGATCCTGGCGCCCACGGCTGTGGCTGCGGCCGGGCCATGCTCGCCGACTTGTGGTCGGCGGCGCCCCGCCGGATGACGTTCAGCAGCCTGCATAGCCACGCCATCCCGCTGTACACCAGCTTCGGCCTGGACGCCTGGTGGCCGCTGCTCTACCTGCATGGTGACCCGGCCGTGCTGGCGGTGAGCAGCGAGTGGGCGGTCGAGTCAGCGAGCCCCGACCAGGTGGCCCGCTACGAGCTGGACTGGACGGGGGCAGATCGGGCAGCTGACCACCGGGCCTGGGCGGCCCGCCCAGCTGGCGACTCCGTCGTGGCCAGCCGTCGCGCGCAGGTCATCGCGGCCGGAACGGTCATTAATCGCGGTGCCGACCGAGGTATCGTCCATCTGGCCCTGTCCCCCGGTGCGGCCGACGGTGTAGCGGCCGACGCCGTGCTCCAGGTGCTCGCGCAGCTGTCAGGACCCGCCGAGGCGGCGCAGGTCTGCCTGCCGGCGCCGCATCCGGCGGTTCGCGCGCTGCTCGCGGCCAGCTGGCAGTTCGACGAGTTCGACCTGTTCATGGCCTCGGAACAGAACCTGCTGGATCCCCGCCGGGCAGTACCCTCGCCCGGCCAGGCCTGACCCGTGAGCGTTACCGGGTCAAGCCGGCGCCGACAGCAGCCTCACTAGCTGCTGGCGATCCGGACCGAGCGGTTGTCGTACCGGCTCGCGTGACCAGCGGTCGAGTTTGTCGTGCAGATCTGGCCGCTCGAGCACCTCTTGCTCTGGCGCGAGGCAGGTCACGGTCTCGATCATGGCCCGGAAGAGGTCGGCGTCGTGCGGGGCGCCGTTGACCAGCCCGGTCATCGGCGATGCTGGCGGCGACCAGGCCCGGTTCTCCCGCAGCGCGGTCATCTCCGCTATCCGCGCCCGATCCGCCAGGATCTGGCTCCAGTAAAACGGCGCCACCTCGCGCTGGGTGCCTTCGTCGAAGGCCCGGGCAAGCCCGGCCGGGTCGTCGAGGTGATCCCGGACGGTGTGGCGCAGCAGCTGGGCGTGCATCAGGCCGACACTCAGCCCACGGCCGGCCGACGGTTGGTGCAGCCCACGCGTCACCGACGGTGGCCAAGCCGGTCGCGACCGGCTCACCGTCGACGGCGAACCGGCGGTAGCGGTCCAGGATGCCCGCCATCGCGAGTACGCCGGTGATCGCCCGGCCGTCTAGCCAGTGCGCCTGGAGCGGGCACGCGCGCAGGACACGGGTGAAGCAGTCGACGTCGCGCAGCTCCTTCAGCGGTGCGTCACCGCTGGCACCGAAGACGGTCACAGACCAGGTGCCGTTGTCCCCCGGCAGCGTCAGCACCGAGATCGTCCCGATCGGCGTGAGTGGCGGAGCCATGAGGGCGGGCAGGGCGGGCCCGGTGAGGTACCGGGTGTCGTAGGCGAACCCGCTGTCTTCGGCCTGCTCCGACGGCGCTGCCGCGCCGAGCCTCGTGAGCAGTTCGGATGCCCGCGATCGCCCGCCCATCGCATCGACGACCAGGTCGGCACGCAGTTCCTCGCCATCCGACGTGCGCACGCCGGCCACGTGCGGCACGCCGGGAATGGCCGAGGGGCCTTTGATCAGCTCGGCCACCTGCACGCCGCGGCGTACCGCCAGGCCGGGCTGCTCGTGTGCCGCGCTGGCAAACACGAACTCAGCAACTGGGCGCCGGCCCGTCACGAACCGAAAGACCTCGTCTTCGCCGCGCGGCAACCGATCGGTGATGCCCGACGGCAGCGTCGCCAGCGGATCGGTCCAGACCAGCCCCGCGGAGAACAGCCGCTCCGTCATGCCAGGCAGCTCCGCGTCGCACACCTGCCGGAAACGCGCGAAGAGGTTGTGAGGCTGGCGGAACTGGGCCACGCCCTTGCGATCCCAGGCTTCCCATGCCTGCGCGGGCGCTGCGGGCGGGTCCTGCGGGTCAGCCTCCAGGACGGTGACGTTATGGCCATCCTGGGCGAGCATCATCGCCGTGGACAGGCCGATAACGCCGCCGCCGCACACGATGATCGACGCCATCGACCCCGTTCCTGTCTCGATGTGATCCAGGTCACACTTGCGCCCACGATACGCCGCGGCCGATGCCGGCGCCTGACCGCCGAGCCCGCGCTGGCGGATGGCAGGCTAGGGACCCTTGATCGTCTTTGACCCGGAGGTAGCCGGCATGGCGCAGGATGCTGACGCGATCGTCGTCGGTGCGGGCCTGGCCGGGCTGGTGGCAACCGCCGAGCTAGCCGCGGCCGGGCGCCGGGTCATCGTGGTCGAGCAGGAGCCGGCCATCAGCCTCGGCGGCCAGGCGTTCTGGTCGTTCGGCGGCCTGTTCTTCGTCAACTCGCCGGAGCAGCGGCGGATGGGCGTGCGCGACAGCCACGACCTCGCGCTCCAGGACTGGCTCGGCAGCGCCGGGTTCGACCGGCCCGAAGACCAGTGGCCGCGCCGGTGGGCGGAGGCCTACGTCGCCTTCGCGGCCGGCGAGAAGCGGCCCTGGCTGCACGCCAAGGGCGTGCGGTTCTTTCCGGTGGTGGGGTGGGCCGAGCGTGGCGGCTACGGCGCAACCGGGCACGGTAACTCGGTCCCCCGCTTCCACATCACCTGGGGCACGGGGCCTGGCGTGCTGGCGCCGTTCGAGCGCGAGGTGCGCGCCGCGGCTGAGTCCGGCCTGGTCCGGTTGCTCTTCCGGCACCGGGTCGATGAGCTTACCGGCACCGGCGGCGTCGTAGATGGCGTGCGCGGCAGCATACTGGCGCCGTCGGCGATCGACCGCGGCCAGCCGAGCTCTCGCGACGTCACCGGCGACTTTGACCTGCGTGCGCAGGTGGTGATCGTGACCTCCGGCGGGATCGGCGGCAACCACGATCTGGTGCGCGCGCACTGGCCGGCCCGGCTGGGCGCCGCGCCGCAGCACCTGCTGTCCGGGGTGCCCGCGCACGTGGACGGCCGGATGCTGGGCATCAGCCAGGCGGCCGGCGCCGCGGTCATCAACCCGGACCGGATGTGGCACTACACGGAGGGCATCACCAACTGGGACCCGATCTGGCCGCTGCACGGGATCCGCATCCTGCCAGGGCCGTCCTCGCTGTGGCTGGACGCACGCGGCTGCCTGCTGCCCGGGCCGCTGTATCCGGGCTTCGACACGCTCGGCACGCTCGAGCACATCATGACGACCGGACACGAGTACACCTGGTTCGTGCTGACCCGCAAGATCATCGAGCGTGAGTTCGCGCTGTCCGGATCGGAGCAGAACCCCGACCTCACGGGCAAGAGCATCAGCAAGCTGCTGGACCGCGTGAAGCCGGGACCCCCAGGACCCGTCGCCGCGTTCATGCGCCGCGGCGCCGACTTCGTCGTCGAGGACAGCCTGCCCGCGCTCGTCGCGGGCATGAACAGGCTGACCGGCACCGACCTGATCGACCTGGCCGGCCTGACCAATCTCGTCGAGGCCCGCGACCGCGAGGTCGCCAATCCGTTCACCAAGGACATGCAGCTGACCGCCGTGCACGGCGCCCGGCGCTACCGCGGCGACAAGCTGATCCGGGTGGCCAGGCCGCACCGCTTCCTCGATCCGGCGGCCGGCCCGCTCATCGCGGTCCGGCTGCATATTCTCACCCGCAAGAGCCTGGGCGGGTTGCACACCAACCTGGACGCGCAAGTCCTCGACGGGCGCGGCGAGCCGATCGGCGGGCTTTATGCGGCCGGTGAGGTGGCTGGCTTTGGTGGCGGCGGGATGCACGGCTACCGCGCGCTGGAGGGCACTTTCCTGGGCGGCTGCCTGTTCTCCGGCCGGACCGCGGGCCGCAGCGCCGCGGCCGCGATCTGAGCGTCGGCAGCTAACGGAAATACCCGTGCTGACCACGGCGGCGACGGAGTTTTCTGCAAAAAGGCGCCGGGAGTCCGCTTCCACGGGGCACAATAGACGCGATTCCGCTGGTCGGGCGCCTGCAACCCCGGCAGCGGCGACCTGTTAGCTGGATCGGAAGCTTGGGAGCGCGGGCGAGCCAGGAATTGCTCAGGCAATTCCTCGGGAGGCATTGAAGTGCATTTCAAGCAAGCTGTCGCCATTTCCGTGGCCATCGTTGCCAGTGGCGGCGCAGCCGCGTACGCGCTGACGGCCGGAGCCAGTCCGACGCCTGGCATCGAGACCACTGCCCAGCAGACACAGCACTGCGTGACGCCGAAGCTCGGCGGGTCCGGCACCGGCGCACACTCGCCGAAGTGCCGGAAGGGCACGATCCCGGTCCAGTGGGCCGGCCCAGGCGGGCAGTCGGCGTCCGCGTCGCCGTCACCGTCGCGCAAGCACAGGCGGCGGTCGGCGTCGCCGTCGCCGGGGACATCGTCGTCATCTTCTCCCACGCAGGGGTCATCGGCGCCGCCCACGTCGTCTTCCGCGCCGCCACCTCCGGGTTCCCCTGGCAGCTATGAATGCGACTACCAGACGGACACGTGGAGCGGCGACGCGTCGTCGGTCGGCTACTCGGTCCAGGAGATCAGCGCCAGCGATGGCAAGGCGGCGAGCTTCTCGGTGCGGCTGAACGCCAACCCTGGCACGACCGAGGTCGTGGGCTATCCCTCCGACCAGTGCCTCATCTACTCGGCGCTGCCGGGCTCGCTCACGTCCAGCTACAACGTGACGCCGCCCGGAAACTCGTCCGGCCTGGACTACGAGTTCGCCTACGACATCTGGCTGACCACGGCGTCAGCCGCAACCAGCAACAACTGGAACAACGACCTTGAGCTCATGATCTGGACCTACGTGAACGGCCAGACTCCCGCGGGCTCGAAGGTCGCCACGCTGGGCAACGGCTCTGCGGTGTGGTTCGACGGCACCAAGGGCAGCAACAACAGCACCGTCTCCGTGGTGCTGCCGTCGAACACAACCAGCGGGACGGTTGACATCGCCAGTATCGTCACGCAGTTGAAGTCGCTCGGCTACATCCCGTCGTCCGACAACGGCATCCTCGACGTCGAGTACGGCATCGAGGCTCCGTACGGCGGCGGCAATACCTTCAACGTCAACTCGCTCAGCGTCACCGGCTGACGCCCTGCCATCGGCAGGCGCCGCGGTACTAGGGTCGGACGGTGGCTACCGTCGATGATGTCCGCCGGATCGCCTTGAGCCTGCCCGAGACCGCCGAGCGCGAGTCGCGCGGGCACCTGGAGTGGCGGGTCGCGGACAAGGGCTTTGTGTGGGAACGGCCGCTGCGCAAGGGCGACATCGAGGCGCTCGGAGACCGGGTGCCGGACGGTACGGTCTACGGCGCCAGGACCGCCGACGAGGGCGTGAAGCACGCTCTCATCGCTGACGACCCGGCCGTCTACTTCACCACGCCGCACTTCAACGGGTTCGCGGCGATCTTGTTCGAGCTTGACCGCATCGGCCTTGAGGATCTCACCGAGCTGATCACCGTTGCGTGGCTGGCCAGGGCGCCGAAGAAGCTCGCCGCGGCCTTCCTCCAGCGATGATCGGATCACTGCAGTGCGTGGTCCTGGACTGCCCGGACGTGACCGTGCTCGCGGGCTTCTACCAGGCACTCCTCGGCGGCATCGTCAATCAGGCTGACCCGCGCTGGCGCACTGGCCCGGACTTCACGACGCTGCACACGCCGTGTGGCGTTGTTCTGGCGTTCCAGCTGGTCCGTTACTTCGTTGCGCCTGGGTGGCCGGATCCCGCTTATCCACAGCAACTGCATCTCGACATCGACGTGCCCGACCTCGATGAAGCCCACGAGCGGGTCGTGGGCCTTGGCGGCTGCCTGCTGCGTGCAGACCCGCGCGGCTGGCGGATCTACGCCGACCCGGCCGGCCACCCGTTCTGCATGATTCCGGGCCGCCCTGCTGGTTGATTCCGGGCCGGTCGATATCGGGTATTGACGGCCTAAATCGACCGGCCCATACTCGTCAGTAACCTCGAGGTCACGGTCGCCAGCACGCCCGACGGCGTGCCGTCGGCCTGCGCTTGTCACCTGCCGCAATGGCGCGGCACCGACCCATCCTGCTTGCCGCGCGCCGGGACTGACGCGCGGCCGTCTCCAAACTGTGCGAGGGAACATGAGGTTTCGGCGAGCCCACGGGCTGCTCCGCAGGTCCGCGGTGATGGCGGGCACCGTAACAAGCATGGTGGCAGCCACCACCGTGTTAGCCATGATCGCGAGCTCTGCGCCAGCGCAGGCCGCGTCGTTGCCGCTCCAGGGCGAGGCATCGGCGTTCCTGAACTCGACGTTCGTCTGGAACTACGGGGCCGCCCCGGCGGGCGCGAATACGCGCTGCACCCCGTCGTCGGCCCACCCCTATCCGGTCATCCTCACTGAGGGCACCTTCGGCAGCATGTACAACAGCTTCGGCGCGATCTCGCCGGACCTGGTGAACAACGGCTACTGCGTCTATGCGTTCAACTACGGGCAGACGATCCCGTTCAGCGGCTTCTACGCCATGGGCGACATCGCCGCCTCTGCGGCGCAGCTGTCGGCTGAGGTCAGCAAGGTGCTCGCGCAGACGGGCGCCAGCAAGGTCGACATCGTCGGCTGGTCGCAAGGCGGCATGATGCCGCGCTACTACATCAACAACCTCGGCGGTGCCTCGAAAGTCAACATGCTCGTCGGCTTCGCCCCGTCGAACTACGGCACGAACCTCGATGGCGTGGTCAACCTGATCGCGGACTTCGGCGCGCTCGGCATCGCGACCGTGCTGCTGTCGGTGACCTGCACGGCCTGCGCCGAGCAGTTCCAGGGCTCATCGTTCCTGACTAGCCTTGATCGGACGCCTACCGTGGGCAGCGTCAGGTACGTGGTGATCGAGACGGCCGACGACGACGTGGTCACCCCGTATACCAACGCCTTCTTGCCGGCTGCGGCCAACGTGCAGAACATCACGCTGCAAGACCAGTGCCTGCAGGACCACAGCGATCACATCTCCATCCCCTACGACTCCAACGCGCTCCAGGACATGATCAACGCGCTCGGGCCGGATAGCCCCGGCTTCCAGCCATCGTGCTCAGCCGTCGGGCCGATCATCGGCAACGTCTGAACCAAGACGGGAACGGGGTGCGCCCGGCCGGTCACCTGCTGGGCGCACGCCGTGCCGTCGGCTCGCCGGCCACGAATATCCGGGGTCCCAAGCTCGACCGTAGCCGCGCGCTCTGACAATCGGCCGGTATCGTCGGCAGGCACGCCGAGAGGGGACCCATGAGCGCACGGCAGGAGGGGCGGCGGCCGCGGACCCGGCGGACGAGGCTGTTCGCCACGTGCGTCCCTGGCCTTGGCCGGATGCTGCGCCGCCAGCTCGACGCCATCGACGGCATCGACGTCACGGGCACCGGCTTCGACGGGCACGCGGACATCGTCTTCGTCGAGGCCGACCGGACCGGCCGGGCCGGCGCGCTCCGGTCTCGCCTGGCTGAGGATGTCTTCGCCGAGATCGGCCGCGCAAACCGCGCGGGCGGCTCCGGCGCGGCCGCGGTAGCGAGCATGGCCTGGCGCGGCGATGCCGTCCAGCGCGCGCTGTCGGCGTGGGCCGACGAAGTGCAGCCGCTCGCAAGCTCGATGACGTTCCGGGTGACGACCCGGGTACTCAGCGAGGCCAGGTTCCAGCGCACGGACCTGCGGAAGGCCCTGGCCACCCTGGTCAGCCGGGACAAGCCCCGGTGGAGGTTCGCCGACCCGGCGCAGCTGGAGATCTGCGTCAGTGAATTCCACGACGGGCAGTACGTCGTCGGCCTGCGGCTGGGCGGGGGCAGCGTGGGCGGGCAAGCTGGCCGCGCGGCCGCGGGGGAAGGTCCGCTGCCGCGGACGCTGGCGGCCGCGATGGTGCAGCTGGCCGGAATCCCTGGCGCGGCCGGGCGGACACTGCTGGACCCGTGCTGTGGCACTGGCGTGATCCTGGCCGAGGCAGCGACCGCAGGCTGGGCGGCCGAAGGTACCGACATCGACGTAGCCGCCGTCGACGCGGCGGCCCGGGCCGCGCCAGCCGCAAGCGTCCAGCTGGGTGATGCGCGCGAGCTGCTGCTGCCTGATGACTACGCTGGCGCCTGCGTGACGAGGCTGCCGGGTCCGACCCAGTCCGGCGGGCCAGGCGGAGCGTGGCTGTCGGCCACACTCGCGGAGCTGAGCCGGGTGACGCGCAGCGGCGGCTCGGTGGTGCTGCTCGCACCAGCGCTGGTCCGGACAGACCTGCCGGGTACCCTTCGGGTCCGCCGGCAGGTGCCAGTCCGGGTGGCCGGGACCGCGTCGGCCATCTGGGTACTCGGCCGCACCTAACGCGCCAGACGCTCAGGCGGCTCGCTTGCGGCCGATGGTGAAGTACGACAGCGGGCCGAGCAGGTTGACGACCATGGCGGCCCGCCACAGCGCCTTCGGGCCGCGGATCTGGTCGGCCGGCCGACGCTGGATGTCGATGAGCGCCGCGATCTTGAGTGACGCCTCGGCCGCGGCGGCCGCGATCACCAGCCGGCGCTGGCCGTCGCTAAGGTCGCCCCACCGGATGTCCGCTCGCGTCGCCATGTCGCACTCCTCCTAGCAGTCCCGAACGCTGACCCACGTCGTGGATTTTCCTGCGATTGTGCCGCACTAGCGCCGAGTCCGCACGGAGCTACGGGGGTGTCTGATTGTTTATCGACATAGCCAGACATAGCGATCCGGACGAGTTGCGCACGGTCGCTTGAGCCGTAACTGGGCGCGCGGCCGGTACCCCGGACCTGGGTGTATGACCGATAGTAATGGCCTAATCGCTCTTGTAGTATCTGGCCGATGGAGTCGATGCTCTGCCCCGTACTCATCGGCCGGAGCGCTGAAATGCGCGCTCTGACCGGAGAACTGGACGCGGCAGGGCAGGGCCGCGGTGGCGCCGTGCTTGTCACGGGCGATGCCGGCGTCGGCAAGTCGCGGCTCACGCGGGAAGCCATCGCGCTGGCCGCTTCACGCGGCTACTTCGTACTCACGGGGCGCGCAACCGAATCAGCGGTGCCCGTCCCGTTCCGTCCGATCACCGAGGCGCTGATGGGCGCGGCGCGCTCGGGCCTCGTGCCAGACGCGCCGGGGATCGCTGACTACCGGGCTGCGCTCGGCACCCTGGTCCCGGAGTGGAGCCGCCCTGGCGACGGCGACGCCGAGGTGTCTCCCGTCATCATTGGCGAGGCCTTGCTGCGGATGCTGGCGCTACCCGGCTGGCCGGCGGGCCTGCTGGTACTTGAGGATCTGCACTGGGCGGACCCGGAGACGCTCGCGATCGTCGAGTACCTCGCCGACAACATCGCGACGGCCAGCGTGCTGTGCCTGGCCACACTCCGTGACACCGAGCCATCGGCCGGCCTTGACCTGCTGCACTCCGTCAGCGCGCGCCGGGCCGCGACGTGCGTGCACGTGCCGCGGCTGACACAGCGGGCGGTCGCCCAGATGGCGGCGGCGTGCCTCGACGTCAGCGACGTGCCGCGTTCGGTCACCAGGCTGCTTGCCGACTGCGACGGTCTGCCGTTCGCCGTCGAGGAGATCCTGGCCGCGGCGGTCTCCTCGGGCGAGCTCGTGCACGGCAGCACAGGCTGGCACGTCAACGACGACGTCGTCACGGGTGTGCCCTCGTCGATCGTGGGGTCGGTGCGCAATCGCATCGCCGCACTCGGCCGGCAGGCGCGCAACGTGATCGTGTCGGCGGCGGTGCTCGGCCGGCAGTTCGACTGGACGCTGCTGCCGAGCGTGGCAGACGTCGGCGAATCCGAGGCGCTGGATGCCTTGCACGAGGCCCATGAGGTGCAGCTGATCGAGCCGGTCAGCGCGGACGGCGGCACGTTCCGGTTCCGCCACAGCCTCACCCGCGACGCGATCGTCTCCGACTTGCTGCCGCCTGAGCTGGCCAGCCGGTCCGCGCGCGCCGCGGCCGCGATCGAGGAAGCGCATCCCGGCCTGCCCGGGGCCTGGTGCGAGCTGGTCGCCGAGCTGCGGGCCGCAGCGGGCCAGCCAGTCGGCGCTGCCCGCCTGCTGCTCACCGCCGGGCGCCGCGCGCTGCTTCAGGGCGCGCTCACCAGCGCTATCACTGTCCTGCGCGACGCGCGCAGGCTGCTCGCCGAGTCTGGCACCGCCGATTCCATGCTCGACATCGAAGTCGACGAGGCACTCGCGGAGGCGCTTGGGCTGTCAGGCGACTACCGACAGCTGGGCCTGCTGGCCGAGAGCCTCATCGGGCGGCTGGAGGCGGTCGGCTCCGATCCCCGGCGGCAAGCCCTCGTCCGGATTAGGGCGGCCAGTACCCGGCCGGAAGATAATCCGGACGGAGCCGCCGCGCACCTGTCAGCGGCTAACACGCTCGCCAGACGGCTCGATGACCCGGAGCTGGCAAGCCGGATCGACGCCGTGGGCGCCCGGTATGCCCTCGTGGCGGGCGAGCTGGACCAGGCCGAGGACCTGGCGCATCGGTCGCTCGCCGCGGCCGAGGCGGCCGGGCTCCGCGGCTGGGCCGCCGAGGTTGCGGTCGAGTCGCTGGACGTCGTCGGTCGCCGGGAGCGCATGCGGGACCTCGGTGTCGCACGGGCGGCGTTCGAGCGGGCGCACAAGATAGCCGACAAGCACGCGCTTGGCGTCTGGCGCATCCGGACGCTGCACGAACTGGCCACGGTGGACATGCTGACCGACGGGGCCACGATCGCGCTGCTCGAAGTCCGCAAGCTCGCCCAGGAGGCCGGCGTCCTATCGATCGCGACGGTCATTGACCTTCAGCTAGCCAATCTGTGGAGCCTCGGCACCGATCTCGACCGCGCGCTCGACACCGCCCGCCAGTGCGAGCGCGGCGCGACGCAGATCAGCGCGCATCGCATCCAGGTTATGGCGATCTGCCTGCAAGCCCTGGTGGCCGCTATCAAGGGCGATGCGCACGCAGCGGAGCAGGAGGCCGAGCGTGCTGAGGCGATCATGCCCGGTGACCCGGAGGTGCTGGCGACCACCCTCGGGCAGGTGCGCGTCGTCGCGGCGCTCTTCCGGGACGACATCGACCGCGCGGTCCGGGACAGCGCCGCGGCTAAGGCCTACGTGGACAAAGCGCTGCGTGCGCCCCGCCGCGCGCGCGGCTTCTACTCACCGTCGCAGGCCCCGCTCATCGCGAGGGGCCGGTCGCTTGGCCTGTACGCACTCGTGCAGGCCGCCAGCGGCGGCGATATCCGGGGCGCGATCACCGTTGCCGAGACCGCAGGCGCCGCGGTGAGCTGGAATCGCGGCTGCCTCGCCTACGCCGAGGCCGTCCTGGAAGGCCGGACCGGTCACGGTGCGCTCGCGACGGCACTCGCCGATCAGGGCAGCGCATGGTTTGCGCCGTTTGCGCCCTGGTGGAACCAGCTCGCCCGCCGCCTCGTCGCCCCGGCCGCCCGCGCCGACGGCTGGGGCGACCCGGTTTCCTGGATGCGCGACGCAGCGGCCGGGTTCGAGTCCACCGGCCACGACAAGCTGGCCTCGGCCTGCCGCGGCATCCTGCGCAAGGCCGGCGAGCGGGTACCGCGCTCAGGCCGCGGCCAGGCGCAGGTGCCGGCGCAGATGCGCAGGCTCGGCGTGACCAGCCGCGAGATGGACGTCTTCCTGCTGGTGGCACAGGGCTGCTCGAACGCCGAGATCGCGGGCCGCCTGTTCATCTCGCCGAAGACGGTGGAGACCCACGTGGCGAACCTCGTCGCCAAGACGGGGCAGGGCGGCCGACGCGAGCTTGTCGCCCACGCTGCCCGGTTCGCCCGGTCTTGATGCAGTTGCGCCGATAGTGCGGCGCGTGGCCGTCGTGGCTGGTAAGGCCAAGGTTGCTTAACTCAGGCGGGTGGCCAACGTTAGCTCAGGTTGCGCCCGATGCGCCGATCGCCCGAATCCGCGAGTCTACTGACTAGCTGTTCAACCCCCGGCAACAACCGCATTGGCTCCCCCGCCAGTCCTGCCGCTCCCGAGCCTTGACCCCTGCCTGGCTGCGGGCTGGCTGACCCATCGGGAGCCGGGCAAGGAGGACTAGTGACTGCCGACGCCGCCGTGGTCGCGGCCACCTGCGATGGCACCACCCCCGATGCCGAGCTTGAGACTCGGTTTGAAACTGACGCAATCCCCTATATGCGGCAGATGTTCCCTGCGGCGTACCGGCTCACGCAGGACCGGCACGACGCCGAGGATCTCATCCAGGAAACCTTCGCCAGGGCCTACGTCAAGTTCCATCAGTTCAAGCCAGGAACGAACCTGCGGGCGTGGCTCTACTGCATCATGTTCCGCACCTTCTACAGCACGTGCCGCAAGCGCGGCCGCAAGCCAGCCGAAGTGCTCGCGGCCGACCTGCACCTGGCGGCCGGCGGTCAGGGCGCCGATAGCCAGGCGGGGCTCGTCCCACAGTCCCGGTCTGCCGAGGCCGAGGCGCTTGACGTGCTCGGCGACTCGCCCGTCATGCAGGCCCTGGCCGGACTGCCGCCGCAGTTCAAGACGGTGCTCTACCTGTCCGACATTCAGGGGCTCCAGCAAAGCAACATAGCCGACATCATGGGCACTCCGGTCGGCACCGTGATGTCACGCCTTCATCGCGGGCGCGCGATGCTGCGCGCGACACTGCGCCCGGCCACAAAGACCGTGGCCGCCAGGCGGGCTGCGCAGCCGGCGGCCGTGCCACTGGACAGGCCGGCGCCAGCCCTCGCGCTAGCGCCGGACGATCTGCCGATCGCGGCCTGATCAGGTCGAGTGCCAGGTCGGGCGCCAGGTCGGGCGCCAGGTACGGTGCTCCCCCGGCGCTGTACTGCAAGGCCCGCGCGGGTGCGCCGCTGCATTGCGGCCACCCGCGTGGGCGCGCCGGCGGCTGTGGTCTGCCGCGGTGCCGGAGTCGCGTAAGAATGACTCATGAGCAAAACTCCGCTTGCGCCGCCGCCTGGTGACAAGCCTGTCCGGACCGCGCCGCCGCCGCCGCCCGCCTGGCGGCACTGGCTATGGCTCCTGGCCCTGGTCATCGCCCTGCTGTACATCCTGCCGAGCTTTGTGCACACGAGCTCGCCGCTCAGTCTCACCTACTCTCAGTTCCAGAGCGACGTGTCCGCCCACAAGGTCAAGAGCGTCGACATCCCGAGCCCGAGCGCGGCCGACGCCAATGTGACCGTGACCGGCACGCTGAGCAACGGCAAGGCCTTCACCGCCGTGACTCCGCCGATCCCGCCTGGATCGCCGCTTGCCGACAGCCTGAGCGCCGCGCACGTCAACGTCACCTATCAGGCGGCCGCCAGTTCGCTCGGCGGCCTGCTGCTGAACATCGTGATCTTCGTGGTACTGCCGTTCGCGATCATCTTCTTCGTGTTCCGCCGGATGGCACGCACGACCGGCAGCTCGCTGCAAGGCGTGATGGGCGTCGGCCGGTCGCGCGCGAAGGTCTTCGACGCCGAGCGACCGCAGACGCGGTTCAGCGATGTCGCCGGCTACGACGGCGTGAAGGCGGAGATCAGCGAGGTCGTCGACTTCCTGCGCAGCCCAGAGCGCTACCAGCGGGCTGGCGCGATGGCGCCGCGCGGCGTGCTCATGGTCGGGCCGCCGGGCACCGGCAAGACGCTGATCGCGCGCGCCGTCGCGGGCGAGGCGTCGGTGCCGTTCTTCTCGGTCACCGGTTCCAGCTTCGTGGAGATGTTCGTCGGCGTCGGCGCCGCGCGGGTGCGGGACCTCTTCGCCGAGGCGCGCAAGCAGGCGCCGGCCATCATCTTCATCGACGAGATCGACGCCATCGGCCAGCGCCGGGCAGGGTCGGGCGCCGCCGTCGCCAACGACGAGCGCGAGCAGACGCTCAACCAGCTGCTGTCGGAGATGGACGGCTTCGACGTCTCCTCCGGCATCGTGGTGCTGGGCGCGACCAACCGGCCCGAGGTGCTCGATCCCGCGCTGCTGCGGCCGGGCCGGTTCGACCGGCAGGTGGTCATCCCGCTGCCGGCGCTGGCCGAGCGCACGGCGATCCTGCAGGTGCACTGCCGCGGCAAGAAGCTCGGTCCTGACGTCGACCTCGAGGTGGTGGCCCGCGGCACGCCCGGCTTCTCCGGCGCCGACCTGGCCAACCTGGCGAACGAGGCGGCCATCTTCGCCGTGCGCGACGGCCGCGACGTCCTCACGGCCGCCGACTTCGACGACGCCAGAGACCGCATCCTGCTCGGACGCAGGGAGGGCTCGAACGTCCTGCTGCCGGAGGAGAAGCACGCTGTCGCGATCCACGAGGCTGGCCACGCGATCGTCGCTGCCCTGTCCGACCATGCCGATCCGGTTGCCAAGGTCACGATCCTGCCGGCCGGGCAGGCACTCGGCGTAACCCAGCAGCTGCCGCTGATCGAGCGGCACCTGTACGGCGAGGACTATCTCACCGAGTCGCTGGCGGTGCGCCTCGGCGGCCGCGCGGCAGAGCTGGTCGAGCTTGGCCAGGGATCGACAGGCGCCGCGAACGACCTCGCGTCGGCGACCGACCTGGCGACCAAGATGGTGCGGGAGTTCGGGCTGTCGCCCGCTCTCGGACCAGTCGGCTATCCCGAGGGTGGCTCGGTATTCCTCGGCGGCGGCGGTTCCGGGCTGTCCAGCCGGCCGTTCGCCGAGGAGACCCAGGCGAAGATCGATGGCGAGGTCGCGCGGCTGCTGCGCGAGGCAGAGGCGGCGGCGGTGGATACGATCCGCGCCCATCACTACGAGCTCAACGAGCTCGTGTCGCTGCTGCTGGAGACCGAGACCGTCGACGGCGCGGAGGTCTACCGGATTGTCGGCAGACCAGTGCCGGAACGGCGGCCGGACGAGCTCACCATCGTGCCGCACGCCGCGACCGCGGCGACCCCGCCAGCCGGGTCGGCTGGCAGCGCGGGCACCGGACCGCACGCTGCCGCCGCTGCTGCCGTCGAGACCGACGCCGATGGCTAGGGGTTAGCGCCACCACGGTCGGCGGCGCACGATGGCGAGCCGCTCGGCTGGCTCGGTGAGGTCGCCCGCGTGCGCCTCCAGGTGATCAAGGTGGTGACCGACCCACAGGGCGTCCGACCGGAACGCGGCGGCATGCCCGCACGGCGTTAGTGCCGCCGAGTGGATGCGGCTTCGCGGCAGCTGGACGGGTGGCGGCATCGGCCCCGCCCGGCTGGGCTTGGCGACTGAGCCCGCCAGGCTGTCGTAGAAGCCGGCGAGCTCGGCTACCTGCCGGCCGAGCGCCGCATGCAGCCCGCCGTCGTCGTCGTGCGGGTCGGTCCGGCTCGGCGTGCTCGACATCGAGTGCGCAGTGAGCCGCAGCCGCAAGGCGGCCATGACCAGCGCCCACACGTCGGACTTGCTCAGTCGTTTGGAACCCTGCTCGGTCAGGTATCCGCGGAGCGCGTCGTCGAGCCTACTGCCGGCCGCGAACGCCGCGGCGCCGTGCTCGGGTCGCTGCTCGCGGTCGCCCAGCGCCCAGCTGACGGCGTCGCCGAGGTAGCTGGCGCCGCTGCGGAATGCGTCAGCGAGGTTGTCGCCGACGACGGAGGAGACGCCGCGCGGCCAGAACAAGAACCCGACGACGAGGCTCACCGCGCAGCCGATCGCGACGTCCTCGACTCGCAGCAGCCCGACTCGCCAGCCGGCCGGCACCAGCAGGTTGAAGAGCACGACGATCGTCACCGTGAACGCTGCCTGGCCGACCACGAACGGCGCGGTCCCCGGCGTATACGCGGCGACCAGCACGGCCAGCGGGAACGCGATCCACAGCGCCGTGGGGCCGGTGCCGATGCCGACGAGCAGGGCGGCACCGACGGCGAAGCCTGCGATCGTGCCGGCCAGCCCGCGCAGGGCGGTCTGGCCAGTGGCGGTCGCGCTCGTCCGCAGCACCGACAAGGTGCCGAGGACGACCCAGAAGGCGTGCTGGACCCCGCTGACCTTCGCCACGGCCACCGCTGCGGCCAGCGCTACGGCTCCCCTGGCGCTGTTGCGGAACCAGACCGACCGCAGGCTCGCGTCGGCGGCGATCACCCCGGCCGCGGTGATAAGTCCCGGCAGTGCCGTCACCGGCCCGCTGCCTGGCAGCCCGGCTAGCCAGCTCTCGCGCTGGCTGGTGACCTGCGCGGGAGTGGCGCGTCGGGCGGCGATCATCGCATCGCCCAGCGTCGCGGCCGCGGCGATCGCGATGGTCTGAGCGTGGAAGGAGTAGTCAGCACGCCGGATGGCGATCGCGGGATCGCGGGCAGGCTCGTTGACCTGCCGGGCGCTGGCAAGCCGCGCCTGGTAGACCGGCTCCAGGTCCATGCTCACTTGCTCGCCTGATAGGACGGCTGCGACCTGACGCAGTACCTGCACCGAGTCGGTCAGCAGCGTCCGGTCGGCCCCGGCCGCCGCGCGCAGATCGAGGTGTCCGTCGGCCGCGTCGCCGATCAGCGACGTGCACCACTCCAGCATGTGGATCACGCTAGCCAGGCCCTGGTCGGCCGCAGCGAGCCCGATTGGCCGGTATGGCGTTGCGATCCAGGCGTTGATCAGCTCATGCGTGGCCGCCCACGCTGCCTCGTTGTCGGCGGCGGCGGCCGGCGGCTGACCGCGCCGTCCAGCCAGTCAGCGAGCAGGGCCGCAAGCCGGGCGGCCTGCGCCCGGAGGCGGTCACCGGCTGGGCGCGCCGACAGCAACAGCACCGCGAGCGTGCTCGCGGCCGAGGCGAGCAGCCAGCCCTCGATTCGAGAGGCAAGCACGCCCACCGTCCCCGCGGAGGCGATGGGGAGCACGAATGCGAACAAGCACGGCGTCACGGCCGCGGCGGCATTCGGCCCGGCCGAGCCTGCGAAGTAGATCGCGAAGGCGACCGGAATCGTGACGATCCCGGCGAGCCAGGCCGACCCGCTGGCCAGCGTGCCGATGGTGACGGCCAGCACACCTGCCCCGGCGAGCAGCACGTGGGCCGCGGCCTTATCTCGCCGAGTGCCACCGAACGTGACGGTGACGAGCTGAGCGAAGCCCCCGAAGACGGCGAACAGCGTCATCTGCGCATCGCCGATGACCTTGAACGTCAGCGCGAACAGGCACGGGATGACGATCGTCGCCCGGACGGCGCGCAGCGCCGCTGGCTGCGACCACGACACCCGCCACCATGGGCTGGCGGCCTGACCCCGCGCGCCACCAGAACCGCCGGGGCTGCGGGCCGCGGCGTGCTGGGCCACAGCGCGCTGACTCATGTGCCTTCCACTCTGTCACCGTCGCCGAAGAGCGTACATGCGGGCCCCGGCGTGCCCAGCGCGAAATCAACGCACCTTCGACGAAACCCTCTGACTAAAGTCAGAGGGTGGATGCGACCATGATTAGCCAGGTCCGGAGCTTCAACCGGACCGTCACCCAGCGGATCGGTGCACTGCAAGAGGACTTCCTGGCGCGCGACCGGCCGCTTGGCCAGGCTCGCCTGCTGTGGGAGATCGGCGCCGACGGCAGCGATGTCCGGTTGCTGCGGTCGAGGCTGGACCTCGACTCGGGATACCTGAGCAGGTTGCTGCGGTCGCTCGAGCGCGACGGCCTTGTCACGGTGGTCCAGCACGGCTGCGACGCCCGGATTCGGACGGTGCGGCTGACCGCTAGCGGGCTGGCCGAGCGGGCCGAGCTGGACCAGCGCTCAGATGAGGCAGCGCGGGCGATTCTCGGTCCGCTCCCCACTGCCCAGCGCGAGGGACTCGTCGCGGCGATGGCCGCGGTCGAGCGACTGCTGCTGGCCTCGATGGTCACCGTCGGCCCTGCGGACCCGCAGCACCCTGCTGCCCGGGCGACCCTACGGGCCTACTTTGCTGAGCTCAGCGGCCGCTTCGATGGCGGCTTTGATGCGCAGCTCAGCACCCCGGTCGCCGACGCCGAGCTGACTCCGCCAGCCGGCCTGTTCCTCGTCGCCTCGCTGCGCGGCGAGCCGGTCGGCTGCGGCGCGCTCAGGCTCCACGACGGTGAGCCGGCTGAGATCAAGCGGATGTGGGTGAGCCAGCCGGTGCGAGGCCTCGGGCTCGGGCGCCGGCTGCTGGCCGAGCTCGAAGGCCACGCGCGCGCACGCGGCGTCCGCGCTGTCCGCCTGGAAACGAACCGGCACCTGACCGAGGCCATCGCCATGTACCGGACGTCGGGTTACCGCGAGGTCGCGGCTTTCAACGCCGAGGCCTATGCCCATCACTGGTTCGAGAAGGAACTGGAAACCAGTCCGTAACTGTCCCTCGCTACGCTGGCGCGGTGGCGACCAGTACGAGCAGGGACGCTGACTCGCGCAGCGTGCCCGCGCCGATGCGCCGTGACGTGCGGCTGCTCGGCCAGATACTCGGCCAGGTCATCAGCGAGTCCGGCGGCCAGGATCTGCTTGACGACGTCGAGGACCTGCGCCACCGCGTGATCGCTGCGCGCCGGGCGGACGCAGGCGGGCACGGCGCGCCGGCCGACGAGGTCATCACCGCGCTCGTGGCCAGCTGGCCGCTGCCGCGCGCCGAGGCCGTGGCGCGTGCCTTCACTGTGTACTTCCACCTGGCCAACCTGGCGGAGGAGCATCAGCGGATCCGCACGCTGCGCGAGCGCGACACCGGCGCGCAGCCCGTGCGCGAGTCGCTCGCGGCGGCCATGACCAGCCTCGGCGATTCGCTCGGCCCTTGCGCACGCAGTGCGCTGCTGCAGCGCCTCGAGGTGCACCCGGTGCTGACGGCCCATCCGACCGAGGCCAGGCGGCGTGCCGTCACCGAGGCGCTGCGCCGCATCAGCACGCAGCTTGACGTCATCGACACCGCTCACCAGGGCGCCGCCGCGCACGCGGAGGCACGGCGCCGGCTGCGCGAGGAGATCGACCTGCTGTGGCGCACCTCCGCACTGCGCAGCCAGGCCATGCAGCCGCTGGACGAGGTGCGGTCCGGCACCGCGGTATTCGACGAGACGCTGTTCCGGCTCGCGCCGAGTGTGTACCGTGCGCTCGACCTGGCGCTGCAAGGCGAGTCGTCCGGCTCGGTCGCGCCGCAGGCACCGGCCTTCCTCCGGTTCGGCAGCTGGATCGGCGCGGACCGGGACGGCAACCCGTTCGTCACTGCGGCCATCACCGAGCAGACCGCGCGCATCCAGGCTGATCACGCGCTGCGGGCGCTGGAGAACGCGGCTACGCGGATCGGGCGCTCGCTGACTATCGACGCCACCCTGCTCACTGGCTCGCAGCCGGGCGGGCTCGCGGGCATTCCGGCCACCGCCGAGCTGCTGGCGGCGCTCGCCGCGGCAGCGCGGGATCACCCGGCGCTCGTGAGCGAGCTGAGCTCACGCTCGCCAGGCGAGCCGTTCCGCGCCTACCTGCTGTTCACGGCGCAGCGGCTGCAGGCGACCCGGCTCGCGCAGGGCGGCCACCCGGCATCCGATGCCGCAGCCGCCGTCGCCGCCGGAATCGCCGCCGACCCGAGCCTGGCCTACGGGTCGGCGGCGGAGTTCATCGCCGACCTGCGCCTGGTCCAGCAAGCGCTGGCGGCGGCTGGCGCGGCGCGGCAGGCGTACGGCGAGCTCCAGCACCTCATCTGGCAGGCGGAGACGTTCGGGTTCCACCTGGCCGAGCTTGAGGTGCGCCAGCACAGCGCCGTGCACGCGGCGGCACTGCGGGAACTGCGGGAGCGGCGCGACCAGACCGTGCTCTCGGCCCAGACCCGCGAGGTGCTCGACACGGTGGCGGCCATGGCGGCTATCCAGCGGCACCACGGTGTCGACGCCTGCCGGCGGTACGTGGTCAGCTTCACCACCTCGGCCGCTGACATCGCGGCCGTGCACGAGCTGGCCCGGTACGCCTGCGCTGACCAGCCCCCCGTGCTCGACGTCGTGCCGCTATTCGAGAGCGGGGACGACCTCGCGGGGGCTGTCGGGACGCTCGACGACATGATCGCGCTCGCACCGGTGGCGCGGCGCCTGGCGCAGACCGGCCGGCGCCTCGAGGTCATGCTCGGCTACTCCGACTCGGCCAAGGAACTCGGCATGGTCAGCGCCACGCTCCGGCTGTTCGACGTACAGCTCCAGCTCGCCGGCTGGGCGGCCGACCGCGACATCAGGCTCGTGCTGTTCCACGGCCGCGGCGGCGCGCTCGGCCGCGGCGGCGGCCCGGCTGGCCGGGCCGTGCTCGCGCAGGCGCCCGGCTCGGTCGACGGCAGGCTCAAGGTCACCGAGCAGGGCGAGGTGATCTTCGCCCGATATGGCCACCCGGTGATCGGCCAGCGCCATCTCGAGCAGGTCACATCCGCCGTCCTGCTGGCGTCCGCCAGCGCGCGGCCCGGCGACGGCGATCCGTCCGCCGCCTTTGCGCCCGTCACGCACGCCCTGGAGGCCGGGGCGCTGGCTGCCTACCGCGCGCTCGTGACGGCCGACGGCTTCGCCGAGTGGTTCGCCCGGCTGAGCCCGCTGGCGGAGATCGGCGGCATGCGGCTTGGCTCGCGCCCGGCCCGGCGCGGCCTGGGTACGCCCGTCGGGCTCGCCGACCTGCGCGCGATCCCCTGGGTCTTCGCCTGGGCGCAGACCAGGGTCAACCTGCCGGGCTGGTATGGCCTGGGCAGCGGGCTGGCGGCGGCCATCGACGGGCCAGGCGGGCTGGCCGCAGTGCAACGCGCCTACCGTGACTGGCCGCTGCTGGCGGTCTTGCTCGACAACGCCGAGATGAGCCTGGCCAAGACGAACCGGCGCGTCGGCGCCCGTTACCTGGCCGTCGGCGGCAGCGACCAGCTGACCGATCAGGTGCTGGCCGAGTACGACCTGACCAGGCGGCTAGTCCTCACGGTCACCGGGCACGACCGCCTGCTGGCTGGCCGTCCGGTGCTGTCCCGCGCGGTCGCGCTGCGCGATCCGTACGTGGATGCGCTGTCGCACCTCCAGTTGCGCGCGCTGGCGGAGCTGCGGGCCACCGAGGACGCGGCCGGGCGGACGGCGCTGGAGCGGTTCCTGCTCCTGACGGTCAACGGCGTCGCCGCAGGGCTGCAGAACACCGGCTGAGGGCGCGTCGGAAATGGCGGGAATGAGCGGCGCGGTAGCCGGCGCTCATTCCGGACAGGTTTTCGGCAGGTCATCGGTACGGACGTAGATCTCAGGCCGGCTGCGGGCCTCACTCAATCGGCTGCCTGGCGATCAGCGGCGGCTGGCGGCCTGCCAGCAGCCAGCCGCCGGCCGTGGCGACCAACGGCAGTCCGATCAACAAGATCAGCACGTCGGCCAGTGGCACGTCGCCGAACAGGGCGGACAGGCTGGCGTGCGCCCAGACCAGGCTTGCGATCACGGCGAAAGTCATGCCGAGGACCGCGCCGAGCAGGCCCAGCGTGGCCGCGGTCGCCGCGGTGATCGTCCGCCGTGTGGTGGCGCTGGCCCCGGTCGCGGTGAGCGTGCGCAGGTCCGGCGCGGTCTCACTGCGGATCAGGCCGACGGACGCGGCCAGCACGCCGAGCGCGATCAAGATGCCGAGCGCCGTGCCGACGTCGGCTATCTCGCCGAAATCCGTTCCGCCTGAGGCGATCTCGAGCGGGGCCTGGTCGGCGAGAGCGACCTGTCGCGCGGCGCGGATCTGCGCGGCAGTGAGCGGGACGGGTGCCTGGATCAGCCAGCCGGACAGCTGAGGTTCGCAGGTGGTACTTGTGCAGTGCGTACTCGGTGATCAGCGTGTTTGGCGCGTCGGTGCCGCCGGGCAGGCTGCTGATCGTCTGGATCGCGGGGTTTGCCAGGCAGTCGTTGCTCAGCGTGCAGGACGGACCGCCGTTACCAGCGGGCTGGCTTCCGTCGGGCTCGCTTCCGCTGCCGGACCAGATCATCTCCATGTGCGGCAGGCCCGCCAGTCCTGGCCGCGAGGTCAGGATGTCGGTGCCGGGTGCGATCTGGCTGGCCGTGATCCCGTACGTGGCGAGCAGCCGCGGGGTGGCGACGTACACGGAACCGGTGAAATTGTTGCGGGGTGACGTGCCCGCCTGGTCCAGGCCGGCGGCGTGTTCCAGTGGCACCGCCGACCCCGCGTGCAGGCGGGCGGCGAGGTTAGTGAGCCGCCTGCCAAGGCTGGCCTGCTGGACGCTGGTGAGCGGCATCATCATGTTGGGGGACGGGCTCCGCCCCGCGGTGACGACGAGCTGGCTGCTGGACAGGCTGGGGCCGGATGGACTGAGCGGGTTGGCGGTCCGCTCGCTGCCGACGAGGCAGATCACCGTGGCCAGGAACACGGCGAACGTGACAGCGGCCAGCGCGGCACCGGACCGGGCCCGGTAGCGGACCAGGTCGCGCACCGCGATCCGGATCGCGACCGGCAGCCGCGGTCCGGCGCCGGTTGTCAGTACGCTGATGCCCAGCGGGGCGAGCAGGAAGATGCCGACGATCACGCCAACCAGGCCGACCAGCAAGGGCAGCGCGCTGCCGGGGCCGCCGCCCCCGCCCGGCGGCCCGGCCTGGCCGCCGGCGAATGCCAGGACGATCAGGCCGACCGCGAACGCGATGACGCCCGGCACGGCCGATCGGTGTACCGCCCTCGGCGGCGCTGGGCGGCCGGACAGCGCGGCCACCACCGGGACTGCGGCCATCGTCGTAGCCGGCTTGCGGGACGCCAGCACCGACGTCGCGATCGCGAAGAGGCCCCCGATGGCGATCGCCCACCACGGCAGGCTGGCTGGGTCCACCACGTGGCCCGTATCCCGCTGGAGCGTGGGCGCGTAGGCGAACCAGGCCGCGAGGCCAAGCGCCACCCCGGCCAGCGCGCCGACCACGCCGACTACCAGGCCGTTGACGATCATGACCAGCCGGAGGTTGCCTTCGGTCGCGCCGATCGCGCTGAGCATGCCGAGGGCACGGAGCCTGCGCTGAGCCAGCACGGAGAAGCTGGCAACCGACAGCAGGCCGATGAACGCCAGGCCGAGTATCTCGACCACCAGGATCAGCGTGGCCTGCGGGAATCCGCTCACATTCTCGTTGGCGGCGGCCAGTGCCGCCGCCGGCACTCCTGGTAGCGTGACGTCCCCGTTGCTGGTCGCTAGCCGCGCCGCGGCCGGGCCGAGCAGCATGATCACCTGGCTCGGGTGCGCGACCTGGCCCGGGGCAACCAGCGCGAACTCGTCCGACAGGTTGCTCGGGTCCTGCACGATGCCAGTCACCCGCCAGGTCGTCCCGGCAGCCCGCCACGTGCCGCCTGCGCGCGTGTCGTACAGGGTCGCGAGCTGGCTGGTCAGCGCGACCTGACCGGGGCCAGCGGGGTACGCACCGCTGACCAGGCTGAGCAGCGGAGCGTTAAAGTGCCCGTGCGGAT
The DNA here is from genome assembly GCA_963792725.1 of uncultured Actinomycetota bacterium. Classification (GTDB taxonomy): domain Bacteria; phylum Actinomycetota; class Actinomycetes; order Streptosporangiales; family Streptosporangiaceae; genus JAJYUU01. Next base: position 235,024 of record CAWBXJ010000001.1, read on the forward strand.
TCTCGGCCCGCAGGTATACCGACTTGGTCGTGCCAGTGGCGATCCTCTCGTTCTCGATGACGTCCGCGGCACCCCAACGGCGCTGAATGGTCGCGATGTCGGCGGGCAGGTTCGGGTCGCTGCCGGGTAGCGTGGCCGTCGCGGCAGCAGTCCCGTATGTGACCTGGTTAGGGTTCGGGAACTGCGCGTTCGTGACGACACCTGCGCCCCAGACCGTCGCCGCGACCGCCACGGTGAGCAATCCGAGCACCAGCAGCTGCTGGCGCCATTCGCGGCGGAACAGCCGCCAGCCCCAGCGAAACACCGCGCGGCGGGCGACGATGCCACTGCCCGCGGCCGCATCCAGGTCGGGGGGTTCGCGCAGCGCGACGGTCACCGGATCTCCTCTGGCATGAGGAGGGATTCGGGGCCGGGCGGCCGGGTGGTCTGGCCGGTCACCCGCCCGTCGCGCAGGACTACCACGCGGTCGGCCCAGGCGGCCAGCTGCGCGTCGTGGGTCACTACCACCGCGGCCACACCCCGCTGGCACGCCTCGTGCAGCAGCCGCATCACCTCGTCCGCGTTCACCGAGTCCAGCGCGCCGGACGGCTCGTCGGCCAGCAGCAGGCGGCGGTCCCCCACCACCGCGCGGGCGATGGCCACCCGCTGCCGCTCGCCGCCGGAAAGCTGATCGGGGAACCAGCCAGCCCGGTCAGCCACGCCGAGCGCTTCCAGCGCGGCCAGCCCGGCCGCGCGCGCCTTCGGCACCGCGACGCCGTCCAGTTCCAGCGGCAAGGCGGCGTTCTCGGCGGCGGTCAGCCCGGGCAGCAGGTTGTATTCCTGGAACACATACCCGATCACCCGGCGCCGCAGCCGGGCCTTGCGGCCCGGCGGCATCCCCGCCAGCGCCGTGCCGCAGACCAGCACGTCCCCGCTGGTCGGTTCCTCGAGGCTGCCGGCGATGGTCAGCAGCGTGGACTTGCCCGACCCGCTGGGCCCCATCACTGCCACCATCTCCCCGGCCTGCACGGACAGGTCCACTGCGTCAAGCGCCTGCACCCTGGTCGGCTCCTGGCCGTAGGTCTTGGATACGCCGCGCAGCTGCAGCACGCTCACTGCCGCGCTCCCGCCTTCCCCGCCTAGTCCCGGCCGGCTCACCGCCGTGCCCCCAGCCGGCGAAGCTGCGGAACCGGAGCGGGGACGGCGGCAGTCCGGGAAGGCCCGGCAGCGGCCCGTCTGAGCCGAGCATCGGCGGTATCCAGCCACCGGATCACCGCGTCCAGCCGGAACAACTCGGCATCCACGACCAGCGCCAGGCCCAGATCATCCCTGGCTTCGCCCTCTTTCAGCCTCGTCCACTGCTGCATCAGCTCCAGCAGGTACAGCCGGTGCGCCTGGATCACCTCATGCGCGTCGGTACCGGGCACCCGCGCGGCCACTAGCACCTTCATCACCAGCTCGTCGCGGGGCGGGGAGGTCAGGTCCGGCGGCGTGCGCAGCCAGGCGGCCAGCGCCTCCTCACCACTGGGCGTGATCCGGAACCGCTTCTGCGGTCCGTCTTGTCCGGTACCGTCGGACTCAGCCAGCCCGTCACGTTCCAGCCGACCCAGGGTCTTGTACACCTGACCCACGTTCAGCGGCCACACTTCACCGGTGCCGGCCTCGAATTCCTCCCGGAGCTGCAGCCCGTACTTGGGTCCTTCGGCCAGCAGCGCCAAGAGCACGTGCGGGACACTCATGACATCACTATGTCAAGTATCATGCCGGGCATAATACTCGGCATACTTATCCGAAGGCAAGCCCAGGAGTTGGTCGTCCTATTGGTCAGCGAGCGCGGCGGCTGTGATAGTGCGGGCGGTGCGGACAGCGCTCGCGATCGCGTCGTCTGGTGACAGCCCGGACAGATCCGTGAGCGTGAACAGCGCCTCGGCGCTCATCACGACGGCGAGGTCCTGCTTGAGCTGCCGGAGAACCTCGGGGCGCTGCTGCCCCACGGTCGACTCAAGCGGGCCCAGCGCGTAGTCGATGAGGCCGAAGCGGAGCCCGGGCCGCATCGCAGCCGAGCCGGGCCTGATGATCGACGCGGAGATCATGGCCCGGACTGCGCTCTGGTAGCGCTGCACGTGGCGGAGCAGCTGCTCGGTAGCGAACGCGATCCGCTCGACCGGATCATCGCACTGATCGACCGGCGCCAGTGCCTCCGCCGGGCTCGGCCATGTCCCGTCCACGGCCTCGCGCAGGAGCGACACCAGATCGGGGAAGTACCGGTACGCGGTGGCCTCCGATACCAGGGCCGCGCTGGCCACCGCGGGCATGGTGACCTCGCTGCCGCTGCCGATGAGTCCCCTTGCCGCGGCGACGATGGCTGTCCTGGTGCGCTGCTTCTGGTTCACGCGCCCGGCCCGTGCCTGAAGGGTCATGTGCCTACTGTGTAGGGTGCAGCTTCATTAGTCAAGTCTAGTCTTGTTATGAGAGTCAGCTTGCATAAGCAGGCCGACTCGCCTAGAGTCATCTTCGTGAGAGTTAACTCTTACGAACCGTGTGCCAGCTGAGGAGACCCGATGACTTCCACTACGACCACCCTGACCGCCGGCGGACTTGGGTCCGTGCCGGTTACCTTCACTGACAGCGGCGCCGGCAGCGGTCGGCCCGTGCTACTCCTGCACGGCGGCGCCGGCCCGTTCTCCGTGGCCGGGTTCGGCGAGCTACTGTCATCCACCGAGCCGGCCCGCGTCATAACTCCGGTACATCCTGGCTTCGACGGCACGCCACGACCAGAGCAGCTGGCGAGCATCCCGTCGCTGGCCGCCGTCTACGCGCAGCTGCTGCGCGATCTCGGGCTCACCGACGTGTGCGTGATCGGCAACTCGATCGGCGGCTGGATCGCGGCGGAGCTCGCGCTAGCGGAGAGCGCCGCGCCGGACCGCCGGGTCAGCTCGGTCGTGCTGGTCGACGCCGCCGGCCTTCAGATGGACGCCGCGCCGGTACCAGACTTCTTCTCGCTGAGCCTGGACCAGGTGTTCGACCTGAGCTACTTCAGCCCGGACAAGTTCCGGATCGATCCGGCGACGCTGCCGGAGGAGCGCAAGGCGGCGCAGGCGGGGAACAGGGCAACGCTCCTGGCGTACGCGGGCACGGCGATGGGAGACCCCACCCTGGCCGGCCGGCTGCCGGCCATCAGCATTCCGACACTGGTGATCTGGGGCGGGGCCGACCGCATGATCCCGTCCGAGCACGGCCATGCCTACGCCGATGCGATCCCGGGCGCGCGGTTCCGGCTGATCACGCACGCCGGTCACCTGCCCCAGCTGGAGACTCCCGCGGAACTGCTGGCGGCGGTGTGGGACTTCGCCGGCAGCCGCGCCGCTACCGCGGGCGTCGATGCCGGGAGCGCGACGGCATGAGCGAGATCTCGATCGTCGGTCCTGGCGCGGGCGAGCTCGCCCTGGCCGGGCCCATCCAGCTGCGCATCCTGGAGGACGGGAGCACGACGGGGCACCGCCTCGGCATCGCCGAGATCACGATCGCCCCGCACACCGCCGGGCCACCGCAGCATCGGCACGCCCGCCACGACGAGGGCTTCTATGTCGTGTCCGGCACCGCTGAGTTCACCGTCGCCGAGCAGAGCCATCTGGCCACGCCCCGGACGCTTGTCATGATCCCGCCAGGCGCACCGCACACGTTCGCCAACGCCGGCGACGAGCCGGTGGTCCTGCTGAACACGTTCACGCCCGATGAGTACGTGCAGTACTTCCGTGACCTGCGCGACATGATCGCGGCGGGACAGCCGATGACCGCGGGAGCCATCGAGGCGGTCATGGCGCGCTACGGCACCGAGGCAGCGACCACATACGCCATCTAGACGCGGACCAGGCGGCAGCGATTAGCTTGATCCTGACGAACGCCGCAGACCGGGACCGCAGGAGGACAGGATGGCGCGACAGGTGCCCTACGTCGGCTATCTCAGCCTCGGCGACGACCCGCACTTGGTCGCGAACCAGTGCAGTTCCTGCGGGGCGCTGTTCTTCGACCGGCGCAATGCGTGCGCGAGCTGCGGTGCCCGTGACTTCGGCACCAGGCGACTGGCCAACGACGGCGTCCTGCGCGCGTTCACGATCGTGCACCGGGCCACCCCCGACGTGACGGTGCCGTACGTGTCGGGGATCGTCGACCTCGATGGCGGCGGCGTGGTGAAGGCCAACATCGTCGGCATTGACCCCGACCCGGCGAGCGTGTCACTCGGGATGAAAGTGACCCTCACCACGTTCCCGATCGGGACGGACTCCGAGGGAACGGAAGCTGTCAGCTTCGGGTACCAGCCGGCCTGACTATCCCCGGCCCGGCCTGCCGGGCCGGCCCTGCATGCTGGCCTGCCGGGGCTGGGGCCTACAGCCGCGGCTGCCCGAGCTCGAACGGCACGTCCGCCAGCCGGGCGGCGTGCGTCGCGAGTTCCTCGACCGTCCACCTGCCGTCCTTGGTGATGCTGTCGATGATCGCGAACGGCTGGAACAAGTGGATGCCGCCCCCGGCCACGAAGAAGACCCGGCCCTGGATCGGGCAGTCCGCGGTGGCGAGGTAGGCGACGAACGGCGAGACGTTCGCCGGGTCCATCGGGTCGAAGCCCTCGTCCGGCGTCGAGAGGATGGCCGCTGAGATGCCGGGCGTGGCCAGCGTCAGCCGCGTCCTGGCGGCCGGCGCGATCGCGTTGATCTTCACGCCGTAGCGCTGCAGCTCTCGCTGGGCGATCACGGTCAGCGTCGCGATGCCGGTCTTGGCGCTGCCGTAGTTGGCCTGGCCAGGGTTGTTATAGAGGCCGGACGTCGACGTGGTGTTGATGACCGACGGCCGCAGGACGTGACCGGCCTTGGACTGCTCGCGCCAGTACCGGGCCGCGGCGCGCAGCGGCATGAAGTGCCCGCGCAGGTGGACACGGATCACGTCGTCCCACTCGCCATCGGTCATGTTGATGATCGTCCGGTCCCGCAGGATGCCGGCGTTGTTCACCAGCACGTGCAGCGCGCCGAACGCTCCGATCGCCTGCTGGACCAGTCGGTCGGCGCCCTCGGCGGTGGTGATGTCGTCGGCGCTGGCGACCGCCTGGCCGCCGGCCGCGCGGATCTCCTCGACGACCTGCTGGGCCGGGGTGGTGTCGCTCCCCGAGCCGTCTGGTCCGCCGCCCAGGTCGTTGACGACGACCTTGGCGCCTTCGGCGGCAAACAGCAGCGCGTGCTCGCGGCCGAGGCCACGGCCTGCCCCGGTGATCACGGCGACCCGGTCGTCAAGCGCGCCCATTCGCGGTCCTTTCGTCGTTGCGGTGAGCGCAGCCTACCGACAATTCAGGCATCTGATCGGCTGATGAACCCCGTGGTAGCAATGCGGTGATATCAATGGGCCATGTCGAGTCTGGCTGACCCTGTCATCGGCTCCGCGGACACCGGACTGCCCGAGTTGCTGTCGCTCGAGCGGATCGAGGACAACCTGTTCCGCACGGTGGTCGTGAACGCCGAGCCGGCCGGGTTGTTCGGCGGGCAGGTTGCGGCGCAGGCCCTGCGGGCGGCCGCCGAGACGGTGCCAGCCGGCCGGCATCCGCACTCGCTGCATGGCTACTTCCTCAGCCGCGGTGATGCGTCGCGGCGGGTACTGCTGACCGTGCACCGGGACCGGGACGGCGGCTCGTACTCCAACCGCCGCGTGATCGCCGTGCAGAACGGCAAGGTCATCTTCAACATGGCGGCGTCGTTCCACGTGTCCGAGGACGGGTCGGACTATCAGGCGCACCAGGCGCCGGATGTCGAGGCGCCCGAGGACCTGCCCGACAACGAGCGCTGGCACCGCATGCACGGCGTCGAGATCCGGCTCCCCCGCCAGCCGCAGCCGGGTCAGCAGTGGCCGTCACGGATGTGGATCAGGTCCCGGCACAAGCTCGACGGCGAGATGACGCACGTCTGCGCGCTGGCCTATGTCTCGGACATGTTCACCGGGCTGGCGGCCGCGCCGGGCATCACCATTGCCGGCCCGCTCACCAGCATCGATCACTCCGTCTGGTTCTACCGCAAGGTCGCTCTCGATGACTGGGTTCTGATGGACCTGCAGCCGGAGTCCACCTCGGGCGGCCGGGGCACGTACACCGGGCGGATCTTCGGCCGGGACGGCACGCTGGCGGCCGGCATCGCGCAGGAGACGCTGTTCCGGCCGGGCGTCGCGCGCGCCGGGCCGCTCGCCCAGTCCCCGTGACATACGCAGTGACAAACGACGATCCGCGCGTCGTCGCGACGGCCCAGGGCGTCGTCCGCGGCGTCGAGCTCGATCGCCTGCGCGCCTGGCGCGGCATCCCGTATGCGCTGCCACCCACCGGGCCGCTGCGCTTCCGGCCGCCGCAGCCGCCAGAATCGTGGGCCGGCGTCCGCGATGCCGCCGAGTTCGGGCCGGTGGCCTGGCAGGCCGAGACCGTCGACCCCGTCACGGGCGTGCCGGCCCAGCTGAATCGCAGCGAGGACTGCCTGTACCTCAACGTGACGGTGCCGGTAGATCCGCCGCCGGATCCGGCGGGCTATCCGGTGCTGCTGTGGGTGCACGGCGGCGGCTACGTGCAGGGAACGGGGTCTGGCGAGCCGGTCGGCGACGGCCAGGCGCTGGCGCGGCGGGGACTGATCGTCGTCACGTTCGCCTACCGGGTCGGCGCGCTTGGGTTCCTGCAGCTGGCGGACCTGGCCGGCGACTACGCTGACGCGGGCATCTCGGGCTTTCTCGACCAGGTCGCTGCATTGCGCTGGGTGCATGGCAACATCGCGGCCTTTGGCGGCGATCCGCGCCGAGTGACGGTCTACGGAGTGTCCGCTGGTGCCAAGAGCGTCGCGAACCTGCTCGCCTCGCCGCTCACCACCGGGCTGATCCGCCGGGCGATCTCCAGCAGCGGCGGTGCTGAGCATCTCGCCAGTCCCGATCAGGCCGCCCGGGTACGCCGGCGGTTGCTCGGCGAGCTCGGGCTGGCTGACGACGAAACTGGCCTGCGGCTGCTGCTCGACGCGTCGCCCGCCGACCTGGTGGCGGCGCAGGAGATGATCGCAGCGGGCGCCGCGGGCACGTGGGTCTGGCGGCCGGTGCTCGGCGGCAGCGGCCTGCCGGCGCTGCCCATCGACGCCATCGCGGCCGCCGCCGCTGCCGCGGTGCCGCTGCTGATCGGCAGCAACGGCAACGAGGGCGCGAGCTACCAGCTGATGGATCCGACGGCCGCGGCGCAGGCGCCGAGGGTGCTCGCGGATCTGTTCGGGCCAGCAGCCGCGGCGTCGATGCTGGCGGGGTACGCGGCGGCCCGGCCTGAGCTGGACGAGACTGCCATCCGGCTAGCCGTTCTCGGTGACGAGCGCTACGGCGTGCCGACGCAGCGGCTCGCGCTCGTGCAGTCCGCGCACGCGCCAGTCTGGCGATACCGGTATGACGGCCTGCCGCCGGGCCTGCCCGCCGAGCTCGCCGGCGGTCACGGCCTGGACATGCTGGCGGTGTGGGCCGCCGACAGCCTCGCACCGCCTGCGGGCGGCGACGCGCAAGCGCGGCTGTGCCTCGCGATGGCGGATTCGTGGGCGGCGTTCGCCCGCGGCGAGGCGCCGTCGGCGGCGCGCCTGCCATCGTGGGAGCGATTCGACCGCGTCGACGAGCTCACCATGATCCTGACCGCTGAGCCCCGTGTCGAAGCCCATCCACGCCGTGCCGAATTCGACGTCTGGCAGGACCGTACCTGGCAGTCGGGCACCTGGTGGCACTTCGACGGCCTGTGAGCGTTATTCCCCGCTTCCCCGATGCGTGGCGCATCTCCGATGATGGGCGCATGGAGTGGGCCTTCACCGGCGAGGTGATCGAGTGGCGCGGACCGGCGCCGTACCTTTTCGTGGCCATGACGCCGGAGGACAGCGAGGATCTCAGGGAGGAAGCGCGCGGCCTGATCTACTGGGGCCAGGTGCCGGTCCACGTCACCCTGGGCGATACCGAGTTCACCACTGCGCTGTTTCCCAGGGACGGCCGCTACCTAGTGCCCGTCAAGGTGGCGGTGCAGCGAGCGGAGGCGATCGCGGAGGGCGCGACCGTCGAGGTGGTCTTGCGTCTCAACGTCACCCGCCGGGAATGACGAGAAGATGAGGCCCGTCGCGGACGTGATGAGGTCCTGGTTCGCGAAGCTGGACGCCACAGTCAGCCAGCTGCTCCCCGGTGGTCGGGCAGGCGAACGCCGAAGCCGTTGACCGCGAGCTTGAGCAGGACCTGTCCCGGTGCTTGCAGCTCGGTTACCTTGCCGGCGCTGAGTTCCTCGAGTTCGGCGAGCCGGGTGGTGTAGGCCTCGGCGCCGGAACGCCGGGCCTGACTCAGACTGATCGCGTTGGCCCACACCTTCTGGCGCGCCTCGCGCAGGAAACGCCTGGTGCCGCTCTGATTGAACGGCTCAAGCAGCCGGTTGAGCAGCGATCCCGGCCCGTCGATGCTGACCAGCTCGTCGCCCTCGGCCGACACCCGGGAGGCGAGGATGTCGTCGATCGCCTTGTGGTCGGCTTCGCGCCTGGCAATCAGCTCCGCATCGTCAAATTCGTCGTCGGTGATCACTGCCAGGAGGGCCTGCGGCAGGTCGTAGTTGATATGCGCGTTCATGCCGAGCAGCAGCCGGTTCAGGACGGGCAGCCCGGGCCGCGCGCCGAAGGCGATCGCCCAGGGCCGCGACGGCTGCTCTCCGGCCTGAAGCTGTATCAGCGCCTCGAGATACAGGTCGGCGAACGCGACGTCCCAGCGCTCGGTCCACTGCGGGTCGGCAAAGCCGCCCGGGCGCTTAATCTCCTCGGCGACGGCGATCGTGGTCCGCAAGTAGGTGGCGTGGAAGATCCGCTTCGGATCGCTGGCGGCTTCCATGGGCTCGAGGAGTTCGGTCATGCGCTCGATCAACGCGTCGATCATGCGCCAATTATGACGGTTCTGTGCCCGGACTCAGCCTCTCGTTTCGCGGGGCCGGCGTGCACCTCGCCCGACAGCGACTTCCCGGCAAAGCCATGTCGCACCCGGCCGACAGCCGGTAGCGGCCGCGTTCGCCGTGGATCCGCGCCGCGCCCCCGAAGCCGAGCCCCGCGGTGCAGGCGTCCTGGCTCTTGCAGTCACCAGGCCGCCGCAGGGTCGGCACCCGGCAGACTGGTGAGTTCTTTCCTGGCGCTCGATGCGACGCTCAAGACGACGGTCGCACTCGGAATTGAACCGTCCCGAAGTTTCCGGAGGCTTGCGACTGGGCCGGCACCGCCGCGAAGGCGTCGTCCGCTGCGGTCAATGCCGGTGCGCTCCCCGAATCCGATGCCGAGCCGCCGGGACGGCTGCGATCGCCCAGATAGATTGGCCAGCGGCCGGCCAGGTTGCATGGATGCCTGGATCGCTACATTTGGGCCAGCACGAGGCCGACGCACAGCGGCAGCCCGCGCTGGTGGCCGCGCTAAGGAAGGAGACCGCGTCCGAATGACTGCGCGCACTGATGATCTTGTCCAGCGATCCGAGCCTCGGCCAGGCGTCGTGCGGCTGACGCTATCTCGGCCGGACAAGCTGAACGCGCTGACCCAGCCGCTGGTCGCCCAGTTCCACGAGCACCTGCGCGCCCTCGCTGCCGACCTGAGCTGCCGTGTCGTCGTCCTGACCGGCGCTGGCCGGGGCTTTTGCGCCGGGCTGGACCTCGGCGGCTTCGGCACGATGCCAGGCACCGAGGACTTCGGCCGCAGCCAGCAGACGTGGGCGACGCAGCGCGCCATCGCCGCGCTCGTGCAGGAGATCCGCCGCCTGCCGCAGCCCGTGATCGCGGCGGTGAACGGGCCCGCCGCCGGCGGCGGGCTGGCTTTGGTATGCGCCAGCGACATCAGGATCGCGTCCGCAGCCGCGGTCTTCGCGACGTCCTTCATCCGGATCGGCGTGACTGGCTGCGACATCGGTACGTCGTGGCTGCTGCCCCGGCTCGTCGGCGCAGCCCGTGCCCATGAGCTGATGCTGACCAGCAGGCGGTTCGACGCGGCCGAGGCCCTGCGCATCGGCCTCGTCACCGAGGTGACCCAGCCGGAAGAGCTTGCCGCCAAGGTGGACGACACGATCGACGCGCTGCTCCAGGCACCGCCGCTGTCGCTGTCGCTCACCAAGCAGGGCATGTGGCTCGCGCTGGAAATCCCTTCCTTCGACGCCATGGTCGAAGTGGAGAACCGGCAGCAGGTGCTGACGTCGGCGACCGAGGACGCGCGCGAGGCGATGGCGTCCTACGTCGGGCGCCGCCCGCCCATGTATCACAACAGATGAGCCCGCTGCATCCGGTGCAGCTACTGGCGCCATGAGCAGCGCACCGGTAGAAAACTAGTAGCTTCGTTTTACAAGGCAGGAGGCCCGGCATGTCCGACTCGCTGTGGATCATCGGCGTGGCGATGACGAAGTTCATGCGGTACAAGGACAAGGACCTCATCGACCTCGGCAGCGAGGCAGCGACGGCGGCGCTGGCGGACGCGGGGCTGACGATCTTCGACGCCGACATTCTGGCGGCGGGCTGCCTGTATGACACCAACGGGATCGGGCAGCGGCTGCAAAAGCAGATCGGCCAGACCGGGATCCCGGTCTACAACGTGACCAACGCCTGCGCGACGGGCGCCACGGCCTTCCGTGTCGCGGCGATGGCGATCAAGGCGGGCGAGGCGAGCATCGGCCTGGCGGTCGGCCTGGAGCAGATGGGCAAGCTCGGCCTGCTGGGTGCCTCGCCGGGCAAGAAGGACAGGCCGTACGAGCCGGCCGGGCGGTACGGCGCGGTCGGCCCGGTCGAGGGGATCCTGGGTACGAGCCTGATGCCGGGCACGTTCGCGCAGTCCGGGATGGAGTACGCCTACCAGCATGAGGGCGTGGGGTTCGAGCAGTTCGCCAAGGTGGCGGAGAAGAACCACGCGCACTCGACCCTGAACCCGCTGGCGCAGTACCAGAAGGCCTTCTCGCTTGAGGAGGTGATGGCCGCGGAGATGATCGCCTACCCGAACACGCTGCTCATGTGCTGCCCGACCGGGGACGGCGCGGCCGCCGCGGTGCTGTGCAGCGGCGAGCGGCTGACGTCGCTGCCCGCGGAGGTGCAGCGCCGCGCGGTGAAGGTGTCGGCCTCGGTGCTGACGTCTGACCCGTACGTCGACGGCGGGTCGGTGCAGTTCGATGTGAACACCCTGACCCGGCAGGCCGCCGACAAGGCCTACGAGCAGGCCGGCGTGAGCCCGCAGGACCTCGACCTGGTCGAGCTGCACGACTGCTTCGCCACCGCCGAGCTCCGGCACTACGACAACCTGCGGCTGTGCCCGCCGGGCGGGGCCGGCGAGTGGATCGACAAGCGCGGCCCGTGGCGGGACGGACAGATTCCGGTGAACGTGTCTGGCGGGCTGCTCTCCAAGGGCCACCCGCTCGGCGCGACGGGCATCGCCAACATCTACGAGGTGTCCACCCACCTGCGCGGCGAGGCGGGCGACCGGCAGATCGAGGGCGCCAAGGTCGGCCTCACCCACGTCATCGGCCTCGGCAGCGCCTGCGCCATCCACATACTCGAGAAGTCCGCCGCATGAGCGGTGTGTCCGGCACTGCGCGACTGACGCCGATTGCAGGCCCGATCCCGGACCCGGCTGGTGCATATGACCTGGAGGTGCTCGGCTACACCGAGCAGGAGTTCCTGCTGGCTGGCACGGCCCAGAGCTACCGCCTGACGAGCGAGCGCGCACCGGATGGGCGCTGGCGCGCCGAGTCAGCCGACCGTGCTCCGTTTACCACGCGGGTGATCCTGCGCCGGCCAGCCGCTGACGCGGACTTCAGCGGCACCCTCGTGGTCGAGTGGCTGAACGTCTCCGGCGGGCTGGATGCCGCGCCAGACTGGATGCTGGCGCACACCCACCTCATGCGCCGCGGTCACGCCTGGGCTGGCGTGTCGGCGCAGCGGGCTGGGATCGAGGGCGGCGGCATGGTCGAGGGCATGCACCTGAAGGCAGCCCATCCGCAGCGGTACGCGGCGCTGTCGCATCCGGGCGATGCCTGGTCGTTCGACATCTTCAGCCGGGCGGGCCGGGCGCTGCGGGCCGAGGCCAGCCTCGGCTTGACGGCCGCGCGCCTGCTGGCCTCGGGCCATTCCCAGTCGGGCGCGTTCCTGGTCACCTATGTCAATGCGATCGATCCGCTCGCCACCGTCTTCGATGGATTCCTCGTGCACGGCCGCACCGGCGCCGGCGCGGCGCTCGACACCGGCTTCAGGCCGGGTGCCACTACCCAGGCCGTTGGCGAGCGGATCCGCGACGACCTGCGCGTGCCGGTGATCGTGCTGCAAACCGAGACCGACGTGACGCTGCTCGGCAGCGGGCTAGCGGAGCAGCCCGACAGCGACCTGCTGCGCAACTGGGAGATCGCGGGCGCGGCCCACGCCGATACCTACCTCCTGTTCGCGAGCGGCCAGGACGACGGTGCGCTGCCGCCCGGGCGGCTCGCCGAGCTGATCCAGCCGACGACCAACATACTGATGGGCACTACGGCGGTCCCGGTCAACAGCGGGCTGCAGCACCACTACGTGGAGTGCGCGGCCTTCGAGCAGCTCGACGCCTGGGTGGCCGGCCGCGCCAAGCCGCCGTCCGCGCCGCGACTGGACGTCGCGGGCCGCGACCTGTGTCGCGACAGTCTGGGGATCGCCACCGGGGGTATCCGCACGCCCTGGACCGATGTGCCGGTGGCGGTCTTGTCGGGAACGGGGCAGCGCGGCGAGATGTTCGCGTTCCTGTTCGGGACGACGACCGGACTCAGTGACGCCGACCTGGCCCGCCTGTATCCAGGCGGGCTGGCCGACTATCTGGCGAGGTTCGAGTCCTCCCTCGACGCGGCTATTGACGCCGGCTTCCTGCTCGCTGACGACAGGGCCGAGATCCTGGCGGTGGCGGCGGCCTCCTGGCCCGGCCACTAGGGCGTCGAAGACGCGCTGGGCGCGCCGCCCGACGAGCGCGGCGACGGACCGGCGGTCGGCTGTCCGCTCGTCGGCCCCGGGCAGCCCGGCGAACTGCGTGGCCAGCTGACCGGCCTGATGTTACGCGGGGCGCCTGGGGGGAGCTGATACCTCGAGTTGACATATCCGGACGCCAGGACGGCGGCTTCCCAGGCAGGCGGGCACTGAACCTTCGAGCCGACGAGAGTCGCCGTCCCGAGGACTGCGCTGGTTGACGGGTCGAAGAACAGGACCTCGCCGCCGTTGCCGGTGAACCCTGGCGGCACGTACACCTCGGCGGCCGGGCGCCCGAGCAGATCGTGGGCATCGGGTATGAGGGTGACGCCTGGCAGCCGGGATGCGGTGAGGTACAGCGCGGCGCGCAGCGCTGGCGAGGTCGGCGACTCGTAGAGCAGCCCGACTATGGTGCCGAACTCGGCCTGCACCAGTGGCTGCCCGTCGTTCCTGGACACCGCGCCGATCTCGGCCAGCAGGGGGCCGGGCGCGGTGGGCAGGCTCAGCAGCTGCCGCCAGGTGATGACGCGCTGGCCGAACGAGATGCCTGGCGGTATGGGCGTCGGGCCGGCACCCCAGCCGTGATCCAGGAGCCGGCCGGTGACGCCGTCCCCGATCCAGATGACGCGCCTGGCCGGAGCATTGTGGCCGTTGCCGGGGTCTACGTACTCCGACTCCGAGACGAAGAAGCGCCCGTGCCCGGCTGGCTGGCTCGCGGCGGCCGACGCCGCCTTGCGAAGGACGACCGCGGCCGTCAGGACGGCAGGCTTGTCGTCCGGGCGCGATGCTCGCGGGCCGGGTGTGGTGAGGGCGGCCGCGACCCCGACCGCGGCCGCGCACGACAGCGCGGCCACCGGGAGCAGGCGCACCGCCCGCCTGCGGGCGGTCGCCCGGTTCGGTCGCACCCCCGCGCCCGCTGTGCTCGATGGCATGTCATCCACGGCCGCCAGCAGCAGGTCCCTGGCGGCGGTGGTCTCGGCGGCCGTCGGCCCCGGCGTGTTCGACCGGAACTCGGCAACCACAGTCAGCTCGTCCATGCTTGTGTCTCCATGAAGTTCAGTGATCCGTCGGCGGCCAGTCCGCGGAGCCGGCGCCGGGCCCGGTTGAGCCGGGATCGGACGGTGCCGAGAGGAATGTTCAGGGCCTGACCGATCTCGGCATAGGACATATCGGCCCAGGCAAAGAGCAGCAGCACGTCGCGGTCCCGGCCGGGCATAGCGGCGAGGACCTGAGCGAGCCTCGCTCCCACGGCCGCCGAGTCGGCGCGGGCATCGGCCGTCGAGAAGGCGGCCGCGGCGTCCGGGTCAGCCAGCGGGTCGACGCCGCGCCGTGCGAACGCCGCGAGCTGCCTGCGCTCAGCTCGCAGATAATTGCGCAGCAGGTTGTGCGCGATGCCATAGAGCCAGGGCCGGGCGTCGATGGTGTCCGCGCGGTAGGCCGCGCGGCGGGCAAACGCCGTGACAAACGTTTCTGCCGCCAGGTCAGCGGCCAGTCCAGCGTCCACCCGTCGGCGCAGATAGCGATACAGTTCGGCATGGTGGCGATCGAAGATCCCGGCGAACGCCGCCGGATCAGATCGCGAGCGCATGATCAGCTCGCCGTCCGCGGGGGCTGACGTCACGACACCTCCTCGTTGCGTGTGCTTCAGCCTGTCTATGTCCGAAGGCACACGGCGAGTTCACGCGGCGAGTTCACGCGGCGAGGACCGCCTCCGGGGCGTCGCGCGGCGTCAGCTCAGCCAGTTCGCCACGGTCTCGATGTCCTTAACGCCGTTCGGGCCGACGGCCTGCACGTTGAGGATGGTGACGCCCGAGTCGCGGTAGGCGGCGATCCGGTCGCGCACGAAGCCCTCATCGCCGATCAGCGAGATCTGCTCGACCAGCTCGGCGGGCACCAGCGCCGCGGCCCGGTCCTTGTCCCCGGTCAGGTAGGCGTCCTGGATCTGCTCGGCCGCCCGCTCGAAGCCGTAGCGCCTGAGCACGTCGTTGTAGAAGTTCTGACCCCGCGCGCCCATCCCGCCAAAGTAGAGCGCCAGGTGTGGCCGCGCCGCCTCGCGCAGGTGCCCGACGTCCTTGCCGATGGCCAGGGCACCGCCCGCGACAATCTGCAATGGTCGCAGGCCCTCGGCGCGCCTTGCCCGGCCGGCCCGCAACGGCTCCGCCCATACCCGGTCGGCGCCATCTGGCCAGTAGTGCAGCGGCAGCCAGCCGTCGGCGATCGCGGCCGTCATCTCGACGTTCTTCGGGCCGAGCGACGCGATGTAGACGGGGATCCGCTCCCGGAGGGGATGGGTGATCAGCTTGAGCGGCTTGCCGAGGCCAGTGCCCTGGCCCTCGGGCAGCGGGATCTGGTACTTCGGGCCGGAGTGTGCCAGCCGGTCACGGCGCCAGATGGAGCGGCAGATCTCGATGATCTCCTCCGTGCGCGCCAGTGGCGCGTCATACGGCACGCCGTGGAAGCCCTCGATGACCTGTGGCCCGGAGGCACCGAGGCCGAGGTTGAATCGGCCGCCGGACAGCAGGTCCAGGCCGACCGCCGTCATCGCCAGCACCGATGGCGTCCGCGTGTAGATGGGCAGGATCGACGAGCCGATCTGCGCCCTGCTGGTGACCGCGGCGACGAAGCCCATCGTCGAGACGGCGTCAGCGGTGTAGGCCTCGCCGCACCACAGGTACTCGACGCCCGCGTCCTCCAGAGTCCGCAGATGCGCGGCAAAGGAGCTTGGGTTGTCCCGCATGCCGACCGTCGACCCGAGCTTCATCACCACATCCTCATGAGTAATCCCGGCCTAGATGAGAGTAACGAGTTCGCGTGCTCTCCCGCGAGGCTCGAGCGACGACGGACGTCATCCTGCGGCGACCGCGCCGATCTCGACTCCCGCTTGCTCGGCGTAGATGAGGAAGCGGAACGGGTCCTGAAGCTGATGCCGCTCCATCAGCCGGTAGAGCGCCTGCTGGCGCAGCTGGGCGAGATCGGCGTCCGCGGGGTGACTGACCAGGCCCGCCGTGACTATCTCCAGGGCCAGGGCCGCGTCGCGCTGGGCCAGCAGGGTCCGTGCGGCCGCGGCGAACAGCTCGGGCCTGCCGCCGGCCAGCAGGTCGAGGGCGGCCGCCCGGTCGGCCGCGTCGACGGGCTCGAGGCCCTGACCGTCCGGCTGCCAGTACCCCGAGTGCTGGTGGTACAGCCGCTGCACAAAGTGGTCGCGGATGACCAGGTACGGACCTACGGCGAACGGGTGCTCGCGCAGCACCTCCGGCAGCACGCTGGCCGCCAGCAGCCGACTCAGCGTCAGTCCTCGGCCGATGCCTGCCAGCACCTGGTCCCGCAGCTCGGTGAGCGCAGCCAGCAGGCCGGGCACGGCGGCGGCAGTGAACAGCTCGGTCAGCGTTGTGTGGCCGTGCACCAGGACGCTCGGGCGGAGCTCGGCAATGAGCCGGAGCGTCGCCAGCATTCCGTCGGGTGATCCCTCCGCGAAGAAAGGCGCTCCTAGGTAGGGCATCATCACGTCGCCTGTGAACAGCACCCCGCCAGCCGGCAGGTACACCATGAGCGCGTCGCTGGTCTCACCGCCGGTCGTCGGATACAAAATGAGGTCCATCCCGCCGATCGACACCGGCGTTGGCCCGGCGATCAGCTGGTCCACGGCCACCTCGGGAGGTCCGACGGCGGCGCCCGCATCGCCAGACCCGGCGCCGGTGCCCGTGAAGTAGCCGAACGGGAACACGTGCTGGCGCTGTTGCTGCAGCTCGGACGGGAATCGGGCCTGCGCGATCACTTGAGCGCCTTGCCTGGCGAGTGCGCCGATGCCACCAACATGGTCGTAGTGAGCGTGCGTCAGGATCACGTGACTGACGTCCTCAGCACGCAGGCTGGCGTCAGCCAGGGCGCCGCGGACCCGATACTCGGCCGTGCCGGCGTCGATCGCGATGACGCCGCTGTTGGTGCCGACGAAGGCGAAGTCGGCAAAGTCGTAGCCCTGGGCCAACCGGACGCCCGGCGCCACCTCGAGGATCCGCGGGGAACCGAAATGGTAGCCGTCGGCCGCGTTCGTCCAGCCGCCGCCGAACTCAAGCCTCGCCTCGGCCGGAGCTGACGACAGGCCCGAGTCTGCGGCGGCCTTGGCTGCCAGGTCGTCCTGGCCCATGGCGGCATGCGCGGCGGCCAGTCCGTGGTAGACCGCCCGGATCATATTGCTCGGGAACTGGTCGCGGACGGCGAGCACGAATTCCAGGTCGGCAACAGCCTGCCCGGCCTGCCCGGCCGCAGCGGGCAGCGCCGCGAGCGCGAGGCCGCGGTAGTACTGCGCCAGTCCGAGATCCCTGCTGGCGGCGTCGTTCAGCCTGGCCACGCCCGCCGGGACATCCTCGCCCGCGCGGACCCGGAAGTATCCGGCCAGCGCCTGCGGCAGAACCTGGTCCGGCTGGCTGGCGGCCAGTGCCTCGAAGTAGCCCTGGCCCTCCTGGTCGGCGCCGGTCCCCGCGAGCACGGTCGCGAGCGTGACGAGCGTGGCTCGGTCAGCGCCCGGCCAGCTGGCCGCGACCTTGAGCGCCTCGATGTTGTGGTCCTTGATGATCTGCCGTGACATCGCGTACCTCCTCCTGCGGCTACTCACAGTTGAGATACTTCACCTAGTAGTTTAGAAAGTCAAGTGAGTAGAACTGAATCTAAACCAACGTCGCTTGGCAGACCCAGCTAAATCAGCCCAGCTGAGTCCGCGGGCTCAGCAATCTCGCAGCTGCTTGCCTACTGACAACCCAAAACTGCGCCTTATTCTGGTATCGGCGGACTAAAAAGCCCAGGTTAGAGGCCGGGCCATGGACTAGACGCAGAGGGAGGCCGGATGGGCCCGGGCTGGTTCAGGCCGCGCTTCCTGCGGTCGCTGGGCAGGTTCAGGCCCGGCGTCCTGGCGTTGTCGGCGATCGCCGTGGTCGTGTCCGTAAGCCTGTCGTTCGCGCCCGCCGCGAGCATGCCGATCAGCGCTGGCGGCTATGGGCAGACGGCCATGGTCGGGGCACTGTTCAGCCGCGCCGCCTCGGGCCAGCTCACGCACCACTTCTGCACGGCGAGTGTCGTCGACAGCCCAGCGGGTGACCTGGTGATCACGGCTGCGCACTGCATCGCCGGGCTGGTGCCGAGCCAGGTGGCCTTCGTCCCTGGCTACTCCCGTGGCCAGCAGCCGTACGGGGTCTGGACGGTCAGCCAGATCATCGCGGACCAGCAGTGGCTGTCGTCGGCGGACCCCGACGACGACTTCGCCTTCCTGGTCGTGGATCAGCCGGGATCGAGCGTGACCCTCCAGTCGCTGACCGGCGGCGAGGTGCTCGGCATCGGCGAGGCCGCCGGGCAGACGGTCCGGGTGGCTGGCTACCCCGACGGCAAGGACGCGCCCATCGCCTGTGAGAACGCGGTGCTGGACTTCAGCCCCACCCAGCTGCAGTTCGACTGCGGCGGCTTCACCGATGGCACGAGCGGCAGCCCGATGCTGGCCAGCTCGGGCTCGGCCGGCAGTGCGGACACCGTGATCGGGGTCATCGGCGGCTTTCAGAAGGGCGGCGACACGCCCTCGGTGTCGTACGCCGCCAGGTTCGGCACCCGGATGGCCGCGCTGTACCAGACCGCTCTAACCGCAGCCAGCCGCTAGGCGCGCGGCCTGCTGATTCCGCAGGCTGAGCCAGACCAGCAGGCCGAGCACGGGAATCGTGACGAGCGGCTCCAGCGACTGGCGCGCCGCGGGCAGCAGCACCGAGGCGACGATCGTCGGGAGCAGGACCCCGGTGATGACCGCCAGCGTCTGCGGCCGGCCCAGCCAGGCCGGCCCGCCCAGTCGCGGCCGACACTGACGACTTCCCAGCAGAACCCGGCCATCAGGAGCACCGGCACCAGCTGCCAGGGCCCGCGAGCGGCGGGCGGGATGCCGGCCTCGATCAGGCCGGGCACCGCCGCGAACAGGGCGTAGAAGGTCACCATCGCCGCGGCTCCGGCTAGGCGCAGCCGGCCGATGCCCGGCGCCGGCCGCAGTGACGTCATCGGAGCGGAATTTCCGCGTCCAGCCAGTGACAGCGCCGCGGTCACCGCGGCCACGACCCCGGCCAGGACGACGACCTTCCGATCGCGATCGGCGGCCGACCCGAATCCGCTGGCCGTGGCGACGGCCAGCAACAACAGGCAGCCGCGCACACCGGGGCGCCGCAGCCAGGGCGCAGCGGCGACGTCCGGCAAGATGATCTCGACGAGCAAGATGGTCAGCACGGTGCTGACGAGCGCGTGGAAGACGGTCAGGCCCACCGCGACGGCCGGGTCGAAGCCGCCGACCAGCGCGTAGCCCGGGTACTGGACCTTGTACCAGGTCCCGGCGATGATGCCCTCGTTGACGGCGCCCGCGGCAGCGCCCAGTAACAAGACACCGGTCCAGCCGGGCGCTCGCCGGCGCATGTATTCGCGGACGAGCAGCGCCACCGAGCCATAGAACGCGCAGATGAACAACAACGCCGCCGGCCGCGCCAGCAGCAGCCGTGGCGGCGAGTTAAAGGTCGCGACCGTCTCGGGGATCAGGCCGGCGAGCACAAACAGCGTGAGCGCGGCAGGCCAGGTGCGGGCGCGCTGAGACGCGGGGTCAGGACGCACGCGGCCAGTCTGTGCCGCCCTGCCGGGCCAGCGCATCAGCCACGGGTCTGATCCGGCATCAGCCTCACGTCGGGGTTGCCGGCCCCTTGCCGGGGGAAGCACAGTGCCATCGGACGCACCGTGCCGGGGGAACGCGTGACCGACGTCGATGAGATCCGCGCGCAGGCGCTCGAGGTGGCGGCCGGCTGGTCGCCACCGGATCAGCCCGAGTCGTGGCGGCTCACGGCGGCGCTGTTCACCATGATCGCCGGGCATGACGAGCTGCTCGCGGCGCTGTCCGTGCTGCCGGCCGGCCGGCTGCCCGCGCTGCTCGCCAGCGCCGCGATCGCCGCCCTCGTCCGCCGCGACCGGCCCGAGCCGCTGGCGCGCTATTTCCCTGCGCCCGGCGCCCCGCAGCCGCCATTCGACGACCGGTTCGCAGCGGCGGCTGCCGCATTTGTCTCGGCCCGGCTGCCCGACATCCTCGGCGTCTGCGCGCGCCGCCGCTACCAGATGAACGAGGTGGCCCGCTGCACCCAGATCGCGCTCGGCGTCGCCGCCGTTCAGGCGGGCGGCCCGATCGGGCTAGTCGACCTGGGTACGGGGGCGGGCCTCGGTCTCCACCTCGACCGCTACCGATACGAGATCGACAAGATCGGAACGGGGCCGGCCGCAGCTGGTCTCGTCCTGACCTGCGAGCTGCGGGGCGAGCGCCGGCCACCACCGCCTGAGCTGCCGCCGATCGCCAGCCGGACCGGCATCGAGCTCAATCCCGTCGACCTGGGCGACTCGGCGGCACGCGCGTGGCTGTATGCCTGCGCTCCCCCGGAGGCGTCCGCCCTAGCCAGGCTGGACTCGGCCATCGAAGTGGCTAGGCAGTATCCGGCGACGATCGTCGCCGGTGACGCGGTCGACGCGCTGCCTGGCGTGCTGGACCGGCTGCCGCCTGGCGTGCCCGCCATTGTCACCGACGCCTACCTGGCGGTGTTCCTGGCGCCAGCGCAGCGCGCCAGGCTCGTCGCCACCCTGTCGAACCTAAGCAGCACCAGGCCAGTGACCTGGCTGTCGCTGGATCCCCTCGTCCCACTCGGGCCCGCTGGCCGCGACAGCGTCCAGGGCCTGGTGGTGCCGGAGGCCCTGATTGCCGACTACCAGCAGCACGGAGTGTTCGCCGTGCTCGGCGCCCGGACATTTGACCAGGGGGCCGAGGGCGGGCGCCTGCTGGCTCGCGCGCACCCGTCGGGTCAGTGGGTCGACTGGCTTGACGAGGCGCGCTTACCCGGCGAAGGGCGGCTCGGGCCGCCAGGGGAACCAGTCCGGCAGGTCCGTGCTCGGTGCCAGTGTCCAGTTGGGCGGGCGTTTTTCGAGGAAGGCCGCGACGCCCTCGGCCGCGTCCGCCATCCGCCCGGTGTCGTAGATGGCCCGCGAGTCGATCCGGTGCGCCACCATCGGATGATCGGCGCCGAGCATCTGCCACAGCAGGTGCCGGGTGATGACCGCCGACACCGGCGCGGCGCTGGCCGCGATCTCCCGGGCCAGCTTGGTAGCGAGCGGCAGCACTTCGTCGGCCGGGCAGACGGTGCGGACCAGGCCGCCGGCCAGCGCCTCCGACGCGCCGAACACGCGGCCGGACAGGCACCACTCCAGCGCCTGGCTGATCCCGACGATGCGGGGCAGGAACCACGACGACGCGCCGTCGGGCACGATGCCGCGCGCGGCGAACACGAACCCGGCGCGGGCGGTGTCGGCCATGATCCTGATGTCCATCGGCAGCGTCATCGAGATCCCGACGCCGACCGCGGGGCCGTTGATCGCAGCGATGACCGGCTTGAGCGACCGGTAGATCCGCAGCACCAGCATCCCGCCGCGGTCCCGGTGCGCCGCCGCATCACTGGCGGCCTGGCCGTAGTCGAACGTCCTGGCCCCGCCGCTCAGGTCGGCGCCGGCGCAGAACGCCCGGCCCGCACCGGTAACGATGACCGCCCGGACGCGGTCGTCGCCGTCAGTCTCATCCAGCGCCGCCATGACGCCCGCGTACATCTCGCCATTCATCGCGTTCAGCCTGTCCGGCCGGTTCAGCGTGATCGTCGCCACGCCATCGTCGACGGAGTATTCCACTACATCGGTCACAGGCACTCCTCGCTCGGGCGGGCGGGTCATCAGGGCGGGTGGGTCATCAGGGCGGGTGGGGGCGCTGCCAGCCGCCATCGGGCAGCGCCGGGGACACGACCCACAGCACCTGCGTCCGGCCAGTCGCGTGCACGGAGTGGAACGTGTGCGGCGCGTCGGCCGGGAACGTGAAGGCGTCACCCTGGTCGAGCGTCACCTCCTCGCCGGCCACGGTGATATGGAGACGGCCGGAGAGGATCAACGCGAACTCCACGTCAGCCGGCAACGAGTAGGCCTCATCGCCGCTGCCGCCGCCAGGCTGGATGTCGCTGAGGATGGCCTGCACCCGCTTCTCGCCCGACGGCGTGAGCAGGTACTCCCGCATGCCAGTGCCACCGAAGTCGATCGGCGGATACTCCCCCTGGCGGACGATCTCGCCCTTGGACGCCTGGAACATCGAGCCGATCGACACCCCGAGCGCATCGCAGAGGCGCATCAGCGAGGCGACCGAGACGTTTGCCAGGTCGCGTTCCAGCTTGGACACGAACCCCTTGGTGAGGCCGGCCTCGTCGGCGACCTCGGCCATGGTCTTGCGCGCGGCCAGTCGTGCTGCCCTGAGCTGGGCGCCGATGCGGACACCGTCCGGGCCGACAGCCGGGTTGGCCGGCGCTGCGTTTGCTTCTGCAGCGTCGCCGGCTCGGTCAGCCTCACCGTGAGCACTGCTGGCCGCCACTCGCGTCCCCTTCCCGGCCCGGCGCCTGGCCCGCAAAACTCGCTCCGAAGTTTCTATGAAACAAGGGTTGACTAAGAGGAAACTCGTCGTGATTCTAACTGGTGACACCCGTCACAGCTAGCGAGGAGGACGTCGTGGCTGCTGAGTCCCCCACCCAGACTGCGATCGAGGAGCTCGAGCGCGGCCTGCTCGGCCAGATCGAGGTCCATTCCATCGACTGGATCCCGGATCCCGAGCGGCACGGCAAGACGTGGCAGCAGACCATGCTGTGGTTCCTCGGGAACTTCCAGTACTTCACGATTCCGATCGGCTTCGTCGGCCCGTCACTTGGCCTGTCGCTCGGCTGGTCGATCCTCGCCGGGGCGCTCGGCATCTGCTTCGGCACGCTCTTCATGGCCTTCCACGCTACCCAGGGGCCGATCTTCGGCTTGCCGCAGATGATCCAGACCCGTGCCCAGCTCGGCTACCGCGGGGTCATCGTCGCCCTGTTCGCAGTCCTGTTCACCTACATGGCCTTCAACGTGGCCGACCAGGTGCTGATGGCCAGCGGGCTGCACGGTGCGTTCGGCTGGAGCGCCGGCGGCGTCGCCGTCGCCACCGCCGTTCTCGCGGCCGCCCTTGCGATCTTCGGCTATGACTGGGTGCACCGCGTGTTCCGGTTCCTGCTGGTGATCTCGCTCCCGTGCTACGCGATCATCTCGATCGCCATCTTGATCGGGCACGCGGGCGGCACCACCCCGCATCACGCCGGCAGCTTTGTCTTCGCGGCCTTCATGGCACAGTTCTCCGTCGCGGCGGCGTACAACATCACATACGCTCCCTACGTGTCGGACTACTCCCGTTACATGCCGCGCAACACCTCGGCACGCGGGATCATCGGCGCCGTATTCTTCGGCGCGTCCGGCTCGGCAGTCTGGCTGATCGCGCTCGGCGCGTGGCTTGCCACCAGGCTCGGCGTGTCCGACGGCCTGGTCGGCCTGCAGGAAGTCGGCGACAAGGTCGCTGCACCACTCGGCTCGATCACCGCGTTCCTGTCCGCGGTCGCGCTGCTGGCGACGATGGGCATGAACGCGTACGGCGGGATGCTGACGGTACTGACCGGCATCGACTCGTTCAAGAAGATCAAGACCAGCAGGCTGTGGCGGGCGGTAACCGTCGTCGTCCTCGCGCTCATCTGGTACGCAATTGGTGCCGGCATCTCGACCAGCTCGTCCAACACTGCGGTCAATGCCGTGCTGAGCTCGCTCACGCTGATGCTGTACCTGCTGGTGCCGTGGACCGCTCTCAACCTGGTCGACTTCTTCTTCGTCCGGCGGGGTCATTATGCGATCACGGACATATTCCGGTCCGATGGTGTCTACGGCGCCTGGGGCTGGCGCGGCCTGACCGCGTACGCCGCCGGCTTCATCGCGGAGATCCCGTTTATGGTGCTGCCGCCCATCGCCGGCTTCTCCTACACCGGGTATTTCCCCAACCACCTGACCAACGGCGTGGACTACTCCTGGCTGGTGGGGCTGGTCGTGTCGGGCGTGGTCTACCTGCTGTGCGCGCGGACACTGGATCTCGGCTCCGAGCGGTCCGCCATCGAGGCGAGCGAGGCGCAGCTCAGGGTGATCGACGCGGAGGCTAGATGACGGAGCCTTACCCGCGCGTCACGTCGGGGGACGCCGTCGGGCCGGTGGACGCCACGGTCGTGCCGCGGTACGCGGGTCCGGCGACGTTCGCCCGGCTGCCGCGCCTCGACGAGGTAGACCGCGCCGACGTGGCGGTGCTCGGCGTGCCATTCGACAGCGGCGTCAGCTACCGGCCTGGCGCCCGGTTCGGGCCCGGCCACATCCGGGAGTCATCCCGGCTCTTGCGGCCGTACAACCCGGCGCTCGACACCGAGCCGTTCGCCCGTCAGCAGGTCGCCGATGCCGGCGACCTGGCTGTCAACCCGTTCAGCCTCGAGGAGGCGATCAGGACCGTCGAGGAGGGCGCAAGAAGCCTGCTCGAGCGGACCGACCGCATCCTGACGCTCGGCGGTGACCACACGATCGCGCTGCCGCTGCTGCGCGCCGTCGCGGCACGGCACGGACCCATCGCCGTCGTGCACTTCGATGCGCACCTCGACACCTGGGATACGTACTTCGGCGCCGCGTACACCCACGGCACCCCGTTCCGCCGGGCTGCCGAGGAGGGCCTGCTGGATTCTTCCGGCTGCCTGCATGTCGGCACGCGCGGATCGTTGTACTCCGGCGACGACTTGAGCCAGGACGCCGGCCTCGGCTTCGAGGTGATCAGCGCGCCCGACGTCGAGTACCTCGGCGTGCGCGGCATGGTGGAGCGCATCGCCGCGCGCGTGGCGGACCGGCCTGCGTATGTGTCCGTCGACATCGACGTGCTGGACCCGGCGCACGCGCCCGGCACCGGCACGCCTGAGGCTGGCGGCCTCACCAGCCGCGAACTGCTGAGCGTGCTGCGGTCGTTCGCTACGCTGAACCTCGTCGGCGCGGACATCGTCGAGGTCGCGCCTGCATACGATCACGCGCAGATCACCGGGATCGCGGCCGCGCACGTCGGCTACGAGCTTCTGTCGGCGCTGGCCGTGCACGCGCAGGAAGCAGGCCCATGAGCACGACCGAGGAGGTCCTGGCCGCCGCCAGGCACCTGGTCGAGGCGTTCGCCCGGCACGATACGGCCGCCTACTTTGACTGCTTCGCGCCGGAGGCGACGTTCATCTTCTACACCACGCCGGCCAGGCTCGCGTCCAGGGCGGAGTACGAGCGGCTGTGGGCGGACTGGGAGCGACAGGACGAATTCCGCGTGCTGTCCTGCGCCTCGGCCGGGCAGGTCGTCCAGGTCCTCGGAGACGCCGCGATCTTCAGCCACGACGTGACCACGGTCGTGCACACCAGGGCGGGCGAGGAGACGGTCCGGGAGCGTGAGTCCATCGTGTTCCGGCGGCGCCGCGATGGCAGCTGGGTCGCTGTGCATGAGCACCTCTCACCGCAGCCTGCGACATGAGCACGGTCGTCGCGTGCTGTCAGCTTGCGCCGCAGCTGGGCAGCCCGCAGGCGAACCGCGAACTCGCCGCCGCCGCGATCACGGCCGCGGCCGGCCAGGGTGCGCACATCGTCGTCCTGCCGGAGCTGATGTCCAGCGGCTACGTATTCCAGAGCCAGGCCGAGGCGGGCGCGCTGGCGGAGCGGCCAGACGGCCCGACGGTCACGGCCTGGGCTCAGCTGGCGGCCGAGCGCGATCTCGTCATCGTCGGCGGCTTCTGCGAGCTTGCGGGCGAGCAGGTGTTCAACAGCGCTGCGCTTGTCGACGCGACCGGGTTGCGCTGCGTCTACCGCAAGGCGCATCTGTGGGACGCCGAGCCGCGATGGTTCGCGCGCGGCGCGGCGCCGCCGGCCGTCGTCACGACCCAGCACGGCCGGATCGCGGTCATGATCTGCTACGACCTGGAGTTCCCCGAATGGGTCAGGCTGCCAGCACTCGACGGTGCCCAGCTGCTGTGCGCCCCGGTCAACTGGCCCGCGTACCCGCGGCCGGACGGTGAGAGGCCCGCCGAGGTCGTCCGCGTCCAGGCCGGCGCGGCTATCAACCGGATGTTCATCGCGGCCTGTGACCGCATCGGCCCCGAGCGCGGCGTCGGCTGGGTCGGCGGCTCGGTGATCGTCGACGCGGACGGCTGGCCGCTCGCGGGCGGCTCGGCGTCCGGGCAGCCGGCCACGCTGCTGGCTGACTGCGACTTGCGCGCGGCACTGGACAAGGGCGTCAGCCCGAATAACGATGTGCTCGGCGACCGGCGGCCAGAACTATATGGCCGCGTCGCTCAGACT
Source organism: uncultured Actinomycetota bacterium (assembly GCA_963792725.1). Classification (GTDB taxonomy): domain Bacteria; phylum Actinomycetota; class Actinomycetes; order Streptosporangiales; family Streptosporangiaceae; genus JAJYUU01. Next base: position 261,263 of record CAWBXJ010000001.1, read on the forward strand.
CCTTCTTGAGCTGCGACATCCTCGTCGACGACCAGCAGCTGCTTGCCGCGCGTGTGGCCGTTAGCCGCCTCGCGATGCGCGGCAGACGCGTCGGCCAGGTAGCGCCGGCGCGCGATGTGGACCGACAACGACCCGTCGTCGAACCACGGTCCCATCCGGATGAGGCGGCGGCCGCGCGGCTGTCCGTCGTACTGGTGCCAGCGCACCCGGTCGCCGTCGGGAAACTCATCGGCGTGAACTGGAGTCGCGATGATCGCGCCGTCTGCGGCGGCTTTCGCCGCGCCTTCCAGGGTGGGTCCGGCGCAGGCGAGAACCAGGCTGACACCGCCTTCCGCTTGGGTGCGCACCTGATCGGGCCAGTCAGGCTGCGTGTGGTCGATGACGACAGTCGCGCCAAGCTGGTGCGCGAACTCATGATGCTGCGGGCTCGCCGTTCCGATGACCTGGGCACCGAGCACCCGCGCGATCTGGACGGCGAAGTGGCCAAGACCACCGGCCACGGCGGTGATCAGCACGACGTCGCCGGGTCCAAGGCCGAGAATGTCGGTCAGGCCCTGCTCCGCAGTGAGCAAGTCGACCGGCACAGCGCCCGCCTCGACGACGTCCAGCCCAGCCGGGACCGGCGCCAGCTGCTCGATCGGGCAGGTCACATACTCGGCGTAGCATCCGGTCATCGCGGGATAGCCATAAACCGGCTCACCATCGTCAAAAGACGCGTCGGCGCCGGTATCGCCCACTATCAGGCCGGCGAACTCCGCGCCGGGAATGAACGGGAGAGCCGGGGCCTGAAGCTGCCCGGTGCGCACGGCGACGTCCCAGGGTCCGACGCCTGCCGACAGGACCCGGATCAGTGCCTCGCCGGGCCCAGGCTCCGGGATCTCCGCCTCGCCGATCTGCAGCACCTCGGGTCCGCCCGGCTCGCTGACCAAGATCGCCTTCATCGTCGCTCCTGCTCGTTCGCGGCTAGCCTCCTTGCACAGCTTGCCCAGGGCGGCTGCCGATGAACGCCTCCGGCCGGTCTACCGTGTCGTTCATGACGAGCAGGGCCGAGTACGCGCAGCCGCCCGTTCCCGCGTTCTTGTTTGATCTTGACGGCACGCTGATCGACAGCGTCTACCAGAACGTGATCGCCTGGCGGCACGCGCTGGCCAGGCTCGACATCGACCTGTCCGTCTGGCGGATCCACCGCCGGATCGGGATGAGCGGCGGGCTATTCGTCTCGGCCTTGCTGCGCGAGACCGGCCGGTCGCTGTCCGAGGACGACATCGAGGCGCTTCAGCAGGATCATGCGGTCCAGTACCTCGCCCAGGTGGACTCGGTCCGCGCGCTTCCCGGTGCGAGCGAGCTGCTGGCCGAGCTCACCGCCCATGGCGTGCCGTGGGCGATTGCTACCAGCGGCCGCCGGGTCATGGCCGAGAAGGCGCTGGCGATGCTGGGACTGCCCGACGACGCGCCGATGGTGACGCGCGACATGGTCCGGCACGCTAAGCCCGATCCGGACCTGTTCCTCGCCGCCGCCGCCCTGATCGGGGTTGATCCGCGGGATGCCTGGGTTGTCGGCGACAGCGTGTGGGACCTGCTGGCCGCCCGCCGGGCGGGTGCGCTCGGCATCGGGCTGCTGTCGGGCGGCTACGGGCGCGAGGAGCTCGAGCGGGCTGGCGCGTACCGCGTGTATGCGGATCCGAGCGAGCTGCTGGCCAGGGCTGACGAGGTCGGCGCCCGAGACCTGCTATCAGGCCCGCGCGACCGCTAGTCGCTACTCCCAGAACGGCCGCAGCTCGAACGTGCCCGATCGAGCCGTCGGGTGACGCGACGCCACCTCGATCGCTGCCGCCAGGCTGTCGCATTCCAGCACGTCGATGCCGGCGATCTGTTCCTTCGTCTCCGCGAACGGGCCGTCGGTGAGGAGCTGCTCCCCCGCCCGGATCCGCAGCGTCACCGCCTCTCGCGCCGGGCGCAGCCGCCCACCGTAGAGCTTGACGGCGGTGGCCTCCATCTCGGTAACCCAGTCCGCCAGCTCGCGTTCTTCGGCGTCGGCTTCGTCCTGCTCCGCCGAGCTTGACTCGGCGGAGCAGTCGACATCACTCTCGTGGAGGTAATGAATCAGCAGGAACCTCATCGGACCTCTATTTTTGTCGCCATCCTGGCATCGCGCGACGCCTGCCGCCGGCCTGCGGCCATGTGCCGTGGCGGCGCTGGCTTGGGCTGCCCGATACGGGTGAGCTGCCGGATCAGGCTCCCCGCAGCGGCAGCCAGGCGCCCGGCGCGCTCGTCCGCGATCCGGATCTCGGTGGCGGTCTTCGGCCGCTCGATCTGGTAAAGCTTGTAGGTGTCGTATGGCATCATCGCGTCGTCCTCCAGGTCCTGGCGATGCAGGGCGGCTAGCTGCTCAGCGATCGTGGGGTGCATCGCTCTCTCCTCGCTGTGGGTCATCGGCCAACTCGCATGTTGACCATCGGTGCCAGTCATCATTACGACGAAGACAGCCGGCCAGGATGGACACTGCTGCGGCACATCACTGGTGCCGTGCTGGCGGCGGACGGCGGGCGAACCGCGATCTGATCGACCCCGTTCCCATCCCGAAGGAGCTCACTATGAAAGCCGGCTTGCTCGCCATCAGCTTCGATTGCGGGGACGCCGCGAAGCTCGCGGACTTCTGGGCCGCTGCGTTCGGGCGATCAGTCGCCGCGGGCGCTACCGCAGAATCGGCCCGCATCGCCATCGGTGACCCGGACCAGGCGCCGCAGCCGACATCAGTCGGCTGCAGGACCTCGGGGCTAGCGTCCTGAACGTGTTCGAGGCGGACGGCAAGCACCGGTGGACCACGTTCGCCGATCCGGAGGGCAACGAGTTCGACCTGGTCAGCGTCTAGGCTCCGAGGCCCATGCCGAGGGCTCCACAGCTTCTCCACCTCGCCTACACACGCCGCACACCCGAGATCCCGGCCCGGGTGGTGTCGTGGCCGTACTGATTTCGATCTCGGGGAGAGTGCGCTATGTCACGAAAGATGGTGGACTGCCGCAAAGTACCCAGCGACATCAACTGCACGCTCACGATTGCGGGGACCGAAGACGAGGTTCTCGATGCAGCCGTCGCGCACGCCGTGTCCAAGCATGGTCACCAGGACACGCCGGAACTGCGTCAGATGATCACGTCGAGCATGGAGACCGTCGAGCCGGCGTTGGCCTAGGCCCGCCTTCGTCGCGGCGGGCAGTCGCGGGTCCGGATCCCTGGCTGCCGGTCCCCCGATCACTGGTCGCCGGCCTGGGCGCTGGCAGACTCTGTCAGGTGACGCCCTGGCGTATTCGTGATTTTCACGAGGACGACCTGGATGCGGCCGTCCGCCTCTGGGACGATCCCGCGGCGGGTACGGCCGCGCCGGTATTCGGCGTCTCGGACCTGATCTCGGCCGTCCGCGCCGGATCCCCTGCGGTCGTCGCGGTGGCCGGAGAGGACGTGGTCGGCGCTGTCGTCGCGACGCTCAGCGGCGACCGGGCGCTCGTGTTGCGCATCAGCCTGGCCCCTGGCTGGCGACAACAGGGCATCGGCAGCGGCATGCTGACCGAGCTAGAGCGGCGGCTGGTCGCGGCCGGGATGCACCGGGTCAGCTGCCTGCTGGGCGACGCCCGGGAAATGGGCGCCGCCGCGCTGGAGCACTGCGGGTACGCTGCCCGCGGCGGCATGCTGCTGTACGAGAAGCTCGAGCCCGTCGGGCCCGCTGACGTCGGCATTCTGGGGCAGCTGGGTGGCCGGATGCTGCGGGCCGACACCTGGAGCCAGCTGGGCGGGATGGCTAAGGAGAAGGAGCTCATCGAACGACGGGTCATCCTGCCGCTGGCCAATTCCCATCTGTCGGGACGGCTGGGGCTGGTGCCGCCGCAGGCAGTCATTCTGTTCGGGCCGCCGGGAACCGGCAAGACCACGTTCGCCAAGGGCGCTGCCTCGCGACTGGGCTGGCCGTTCGTGGAGCTGTTCCCGTCCCGGCTGGCGGCCGACTCGCCCGCAGGCCTGGCGTCCGCATTGCGCGAGGCGTTCGCCATGATCGCCGAACTGGACAAGGTCGTCGTGTTCATCGACGAGGTCGAGGAGATCGCGGGGCTGCGGCAGCCGGGGACCGTGTCCACCGCGCAGGGCGTCACCAACGAGATGCTGAAGCTGATCCCGCCGTTCCGCGAGCGGGACGAACGGCTGCTCATCTGCGCGACCAACTCGGTCCGTGACCTGGACACCGCGTTCTTGCGGCATGGCCGGTTCGACTACCTGATCCCGGTCGGGCCACCCGACGAGCAGGCCAGGCAGGCGATCTGGGACCGGTACCTGGCCGGAATGCCGCACGCGGACGTGGACTTTGTCGCGATAGTCGATCGATCCCGGTTGTTCACCCCGGCCGATATAGAGTTCGCCGCCCGGCGGACGGCCCAGCTGGTGTTCGAGCGGGTCGTGTTCGAGCACGGCGCGGAGTTGACCACCACATCGGACATCCTCCACGGGATCGAGCAGACCCGGCGCACGCTGACCGAGGACATGGTCGCGCAGTTCGAGCAGGACATCGAGGAGTACGCCCGGCTGTGAACTGCTGCTGGTAGCCGGCGCGGCGATCAGCCGCCTCCGCCTGCCTCTTTGGGCGGATCGGCGGTCGTGACACGCGCAGACCGGAAAATAGGGGACCTGAGCTGGGCGTGCGGCAGCGCCGGCGGAGCCGGCTGGGTTTGGCTCGCCGGGTGCTGGCGGGTGGGGTTAGGTGGTGGCCTGGGTGATGGTGACGGTGTAGCCGAGGGCTTGGAGCTGGCGGACGTGGCTGCGGGCTTTGCGGCTGGCGTCGATCTTGTTCTGGTAGTGGCCGGGGCCGAGGTCGGCGAAGCGTGCTTCGGGGTCGGCGAGCAGGTGCCAGATGATGATCAGGAGGGATCGGGCGACGGCGACCTGGGCTCTGGGCCGGCCGCGGCGGCGGGCGATGCGGTGGTAGCGCTCGCCGAGGAAGGTAGCGGTGCCGGCCGCGCCGGTGGCGGCCTGGCCGAGGTAGCCGCGTAAGTAGGCGCTGCCCTGGCCCTTGGCCTGGCGGCTGCGGGGGCCGGACTGGATGGCGCGCGGGCACAGCCCGGCCCGGGACACCAGGTGCGCGGATGTGGGGAACCGGGACATGTCCAGGCCGGTCTCGGCGATGATCGAGGCGGCGAGGGCGGCGCTGATGCCGGGAATTTCGTCCAGCCGGGTCACCGCGGCTGCCGCGATCGCGTTCTCGCTGGTGCCGGCGTGCGGGCCGGTGGCGCCGTCGGCGTCGATGCCCCAGGCGCCGCGGATCGAGGCGAGCTGCTCGTCCAGCAGGATGGTGAGCCGGGCGATCCGGGTGTCGATGAAGTCGATCTGGTCCAGCAGCATCTGCGCAAGCTCGGCATGGTGGTCGCTGAACATGCCGGCGAGCGCCTCGGCGAGGGCGTCGTGCCTGGCGCGCATCCGGCTGCGTGCCAGGCCGGCGAGCACCTGCGGGTCTCGCTCGCCGTTGATCATCGCCTGGATCATGTCCCTGGCCGACCGGGTGGTCAGCTTGCTCGCCACCGCGGAGACCTTGATCAGGGCTTCCAGCAGCTTCTCCAGCCGCTGCCAGCACCGGGTCCGGTCCTGGGTCAGGTGAGTGCGGGCCCTGGCGTAGTGCCGCAGCACGCGGATCTCGGCCGGCGGCACGAACGAGGGCCGCAGCAGCCCCATCTCGGTCAGCCGGGCCAGCCAGATCGCGTCGAGCCGGTCGGTCTTGGGCCGGCCCGGCAGGTTCTTCGCCTGGCTGGCATTGACCAGCTGCACCTCCAGGCCCGCCGATTCCAGCACGTAGTACCAGATCCGCCAGTAGTCCGACGTCGACTCCAGCGTCACCTTCTCGATGCCCTCCGCGGCCAGGCCGGCGGCCAGCTGCCCGATCGCGTTCATCGTGGCCGGCACCTCCCGCACGGTGCTGCGGCGGACGCCGGGACGGTCCGGGTGCGGCAGCCGGGTGCACACCATCCCGGCCGCCTTCGCCACGTCGACCGCGGCGACCCTCTCGAAAACCCGCTCGTGTTCCTCATCCTCGATAACCTGCGGCATCCTCACCGCGGCCTCCTGAGCTTGAGCCGATGGGCTAGACAGCGGGCTGCCCGGGGGCCCCGGTCAGGCAACAGCCGGAATACAGACCGTCGTGCTCGAGGCAACAAGAAGCGACCCTCAGGTCAAGGCCCCGGCGCCAGGCACTTCAGCGGGCTCGCATCCCACTGTGCAACGGCGTCACGGGCAGCCCGCCACCATCCTGGCCCGCACGCCCCGCCCGCACCGCCGCATCAGCCACCCGGCCGGCCGCCAGCCCGCACCGGCACCCCATTTTCCCGCAGCGCGACCGCCCCACCCGGGCGAGATGGCACTTCATGCTTTTCTCGCCCATATAACGGGCAAACCGGGACTCAAGATCGGGCGAAACCATGAAGTGCGGGCCGGGAACCCATGAAAGGTCGCGGACCGGGCGGGCTAGCGGCGGGGCGGGTTCGCCGCGGCGGCCGGCGGGAGCCGGCGGCGAGCCGGCGGGCCGGCTCGGGCGGGCGGCATTCGCGCTGTTCTGCGATGTTTCGAGGGGGATCTGTTTACTGGCTGGTAGTGACCTGGGTCTCACTGGTTACTCGCTAGTAGTGAGCTACGTCTCATTGCGGAACGGGCCGTCATGACCGCCCGTCGAACCTTCCGTCACTCACCGTGACACCCGCCGGCGCCCCCGTGCCGGCCGGGACGCAGATTACGGAAGGACCCGCCATGCCCCGCATCACCCGACTGACCAGTGCTCTGGCCGGCCGCGGTAAGGCCGTTGCCGCAGTGGCTGCTGGCGCTGCCGTGCTGGCCGGCGCGGGCACCGCCAGCGCCGCCACGATTGCCGCCCCCGCTCCCGCCAACACTGCTGTTCCCGCCAACACTGCTGCTCCCGCCAGCACTGTCGCGGCGGCCACCTCCGCTGGAGTGCTGGCCGGCGCGCCGCACGGCGCCGGCGCCGTGCTGGCCGCCCCCGCTGCCACCAGCCTCGACCCCGCTGCCGCTCAGGCCGCGCCTGTCCAGCACGCCGCGGACGCCGCGCCTGTGAAGCACGCTGCGACTGCCGTTGCCAGGACCTCCGCGGGTGCGAAGGTGGCGGCGCGGCCGGCCGCGCCGGCCCGGCCGTTCGAGGTCTACGACTCGGTCACCCCGTCCCAGGTCCCGGCCGGCGCCCGGCTGGCCACCTACGCCGACGGCGGCTACGCCGTCGCCCCCTCCCAGGTCGCCAGCCGCGGCCACGTCCTGTGGATCGACACCTCCGGCGCCGACCCCCGCGCCGCCGCCCTCGACGTCGAGCCCGGCGACGCCACCCCCAGCCAGGCCGCCACCTGGGCCTGGCACAAGCTCCACAACGCCGCCGGCCAGGTCGCCATCATCTACACCATGCGCTCCGAATGGGCCGCCACCCAGGCCGCCGTCCACACCCTGCCCGCCACCATGCAGCACCAGATCCGCTGGTGGATCGCCGACCCCACCGGCGTCCCCCACATCGTCCCCGGCGCCTCCGCCACCCAGTGGTACTGGGGCCACAACTACGACATCACCACCGCCCGCCCCGACTCCGGCATGTAACCCCCCACCCCCACCCCGCCCCCGCCGGCCGTGCCCCGCCCCCACCAGGAGGCGGGGCACCGCCACACCCAGACCCGGAACCCGGCGGGTCGGCCACCGCATGCACGGTCGCCGCCGGGTGCGGGACCCGCAGCTAGCAGGGGTCTGCATTACATGGGGATGGCCTCGTACACCTCGACGCTCCCGCCGCCGGTCAGGACTGGACAGCCCTTGGCCAGCGCCGCTGCCTCATCGAGGGAGTCGGCCGTCACGATGGAGTAGCCGCCAGCACCGGCCGCGCCGCCGTCGGCGACGCCGGTCGGACTGACGGTCGCCGAGCCGCCGAACGGGTTCCCAGGGTCGGTAATCGCGTCGCCGAGCGTGCCGAACCACGCGCCCCACGCCTGCATCGCTGCCTCCTGCGCTGCCGGCGTATCGGCCATCTGGCCACCGGTGTAGACGTAGACGAACTTCGCCATTGAATTCTCCTCGCGCTGCGCCGGCCGCAGTCTGCGGCCGGCATCGGGACCTGACACTCAGTACTACGGACGGCCCGGTCGCAGATTGACAAGGCTGGCAAACGAATTTTGCGCGCGGCCTCGCTTGGCCGTCTCCGGCGACCCCGCCGCGACGGCTACACGTTGGACTTGATGGCGCCGCCGTCGACCTGATACACACCGCCGGTGATGTAAGAGGCCTGCTGCGACGCGAGGAACGCAACCAGGCTGCCAAGCTCCATCGGGTCACCGAAGCGGCCGACTGGAATGGCCGCGGCGAGCGGTGCCAGCTGCGCCTGGAGCTCTTTGTCATGTGCTGCGCTGCGTCCCGCCTCGGGGTTGATGCGGGAGGTGAGGAACGCCCCCGGCAGCACGAGGTTGATCGTGATGCCGTCCTTTGCCAGGTCAGGCATGATCGCTTTCATCAGCCCGGCGATGCCCGGCCGCAGTCCGTTCGACAGGTCGATACCCGCGACAGGCTGCTTGACCGAGCTCGACTGGATGCCGACGATCCGACCCCAGCGACGGGAACGCATATGCGGGACGACCGCGCGGACGAACCGGACGAAACTGAGCGTGACGGCCTCAAACGCTTGCTGCCAGTCGTCATCGGTGAAGTCGGCGAACCTGCCGAGCGCCGGGCCTGCGGAGTTGGCCACGAGGACGTCAACCGCGCCGAAGCGCGCCATGGTCGCCGCCACCACGGTCTGCACACCGGCCGCCGTCGCGAGGTCCGCCGGGACGGCGAGCACATCAGCGCCGGTCTCGCGCCGGATGTCATCGGCGGCGGCGTCCAGGTCTGCCTGCCCGCGGGCGCAGATGGTGACCCGCGCGCCCTCGCGGGCGAGCGCGAGCGCGGACGCCTTGCCGAGTCCCTTGCTCGAACCGCCAACGAGCGCGACCTTGCCTGTCAGCCCGAGATCCACGTCTTAGCGCTCCTGCTCGGTCGGCCGGATCAGGATCTCGTTCACTGCCACGTGCCGTGGCCTGGTGACGATGTAGGTGATGGCATCGGCGATGTCCTCAGCTGCCATCCGCTGGCCGATCTGACTGCGGATGCTCTCGAGGACCTCCGGCCGGTTGTGTGACGCGAGTTCTGTATCGGTCGCTCCGGGCTCGACCAGCGAGACACGCACGTATCGCCTGGCGAACTCCTGGCGCATGGACTCGCTGAACGCGCCGACGCCGAACTTGGTCAGGCTGTAGACGCCGTTGCCAGTGCGGGCAGCGCGCCCGGCGACCGAGCTGATGTTCACCATGTCGGCGACCCGGCGCGGGTCACTTTCGGCGGCGCGCAGCAGATGTGGCGTCGCGGCGTGTGCGCAGTACAGCAGGCCAAGGACGTTCAGCTCGACCATCCGCTGCCATTCCGATAGTGGCGCGCCGGCGACCGGGCCGAGCAGCATGACCCCGGCGTTGTTGACCAGCGTGTCGAGGCGGCCAAGTTCGGCGACGGTCCGCTCGACCGCATCCGTCGCCTGCTGCTCGCTGGTGATGTCTGACTCGAGAACCAGCGCTGTGCCGCCGCGGGCACGGATCTCGGCGGCGATCGTCTCCAGCCTGTCCTTGCGACGGGCTGCAAGCGCCACCGAGGCGCCGCGGGCGGCGAGCGAGGCGGCAGCCGCAGCGCCGATGCCGCTCGATGCTCCGGTGACGAGCGCGACAGTGCCATCCAGCGGACCATCCACGGGCCCATTCACTGCGCCATCCAGTGGGCCAGCCAGTGGTCGCGTCATCTCAGCTCCGCCTTCCGTGTGCTGGTCATGGTCCCGCGGACAGTGCACGTCACAGACTAAGCGCCTCGCGAATTACGGTCCTGTACCGTCTTGAAATGCAGGGGCCTGCACGGTTGCCCGCGGTTTGGACGTGCTGGTGTCTGGACACGCAGCCGTCTTGACATACTGACGGCATCAGCCGCCTTAGCCCGCAGGAGTTCACGCATGCCTCTCGACGCCGACGTTGTCCGTCTTGCCAAGGCCCCCACTCTCGCGACCGTCGTGACACTGATGCCCGATGGCCAGCCGCAGGCGCTGCTGACCTGGATCGACACCGACGGCGACAATCTGCTCGTCAACACCGAGCCGCAGCGCCAGCGATCCAGGAACATCCGCCGCGACCCGCGCGTGACCGTGCTCCTCCACTCATCCGACGATCCGTGGGACTGGGCCGAGGTACGCGGCCGCGTCGTGGCGACGACGGATGGCCAGGCCGCCAGGGACCACATTGACAAGCTGTCCCGCCGCTACGTCGGCCGGGACTACGCCAACCCCATTGGCCCAGACGGCCGGGTCATCTACACCATCAAGCCCGAGAAGATCAACACTCCTAAGTCCCTGGGCAGGCGCTAGCTGCCGGCCGACCAGGCGGCCCGCAGATGAGCGCGGCGTTCGAGCGCACTGTGCTGGTCCGGTGGCGCGACACCGACGCACTGGGCCACGTCAATCACGCCGTCTTCCTCACGTACCTGGAAGAGGCGCGCGATGCTTTCTACGCCCTGATCCTCGGCAGTGATCCGATCTACGTCGTCGTGCGCCTCGAGGTCGACCTGCGCGCGGAAGTCCGGTACGAGCACCGGCAGGTGACGGTGCGAGTCGCCGTCGAGCGCCTTGGCACGACGAGCCTCACGACTCGAGAGACGATCGAGACCCCGGCCGGCGACATCGCGGCCGAGGCGCGCGTCGTCACGGTCCGCTGGGATCCCGTCAGCCGGCAGCCGGTTCCGTTCAGCGAGCCCGAGCGCGCGCGGCTAGCAGCAGCGGAGTCGGCGGGCAACGCACCGGACTAAACCGCCAGCGCACCTATCGCGGCCAGCGCACCGAGCACCGCCAGCGCACCGATCCGCCGCCAGCGCGCCGAGCGCCGCCAGCGACGCTACAGGAGCTCGAGGATGGTGGCGTTGGCCTGGCCGCCGCCCTCGCACATGGTCTGCAGGCCGTACCGGGTGCCGGTCGCTTGCATGTGGTGGACCAGGGTGGTCATGATCCGGGCGCCGCTGCCGCCGAGCGGGTGGCCGAGCGCGATCGCGCCGCCGTTGGGGTTGAGCCGCGCGGGGTCGGCGCCGGTCTCGGCGAGCCAGGCCAGCGGCACCGGCGCGAACGCCTCGTTCACCTCGAACGCGCCGATGTCGCCGATCGACAGGCCGGAGCGCTTCAGTGCCAGCGCGGTCGCCGGGATCGGGCCGGTCAGCATGATGACCGGATCGTCGCCGGTCACGACCGCGGTGTGGACCCGGACGATCGGGGTGAGGCCGAGCTCGGCGGCCTTCTCGCTCGTCATGATGAGCAGCGCGGCGGCGCCGTCGGAGATCTGCGAGCTGTTCGCCGCGGTGATCGTGCCGCCGTCGGGCCGGAACGCGGGCTTCAGCGCGGCGAGGGACTCGAGCGTGCCGCCGCGCCGGATCCCCTCATCGGCCTCGACCTTCACCCCGGCCGGAGTCATGACCGGCGCGATCTGGCCGGCGAACCGGCCCTCATCCTGCGCGGCGGCGGCCTTGCCGTGCGAGCCCAGGCTGAACTCATCCAGCTGGGTCCGGCTAAACCCCCACCGGTCCACGATCATCTCCGCGCCCAGCCCCTGGTTCGGCGCGATGCCGTTATACCGGGTGCGGAAGCCCTCCCCGAACGGCCACTGCCCCGCCACCGACATCCCCATCGGCACCCGGCTCATCGACTCGACGCCGCCCGCGACCACCACGTCGTAGTGGCCGGCGATCACGCCCGCCGCGGCAAAGCTGACCGCCTGCTGCGACGACCCGCACTGCCGGTCCACCGTCACCCCCGGCACCGACTCCGGCCAGCCCGCGCCCAGCACCGCATTCCGCGCGATGTCGATCGACTGCTCCCCGACCTGCCCGACACAGCCCCAGATGACATCCTCGACGATCGCCGGGTCGATCCCCGACCGCTCCGCCACCGCCTTCAGCACATGCGCCGACAAGTCAGCCGGCTGAACCTCCGACAAGCCCCCCTTCCGCTTGCCGACCGGAGTCCGGACCGCCTCCACGATGACCGCGTCGCGCATGTAACCCTCCAGGGTGCCGCCCGCTGGCTCCCCAGGCAGGCCAAAAAGCAAACGTAGTTAACTACAGTATCTGGGTAATAGTGACCTGGCGAGGCTAGGGGTAGCGCAGCCTCCCGGTGCCGGTCCGCCGGAGTATCTCCCCCGCCGTTTCCGCAGCCGGGGCGGCCGCATTGGTCAGCAGGTGGCGCGCGGCAATTCCGGCCTCCGCGAACTGCGCGTGCATGTGACGCGCCGCCGCCTCGTCGGTGAAACCGTGGCCCGTCCGGCTTGCGACCCGGGCGACGCACTCCTGCACGGGCGGGAGCAGCACCGCGTAGTGCAGGTACCCGACGCCCGCGGCGGCCAGGAACGTCTTGAGGAACCATGGCCCGACCACGCCGTCGTAGACGGTGTCGTAGCCGCCAGCTGAGTAACGGCCGGCCGCCGCGGCAGCCGCCCGTGTGACCACTTCGTTCTGGTGGTGAGCGCCGGCGAGCCACGGCTCGATGGCGCCATTGACGACGAAGGCAAAGAACGCGTCGCCCGCCACCAGCACGCTGCGCTCGAACTCGCGAGCCAGCGCGCGGGCGACGGTCGACTTGCCGGCGCCGGGCGGGCCGGTCACCACGATCAGCGAGCCCATGAACGCGATTGTCGCGCGCCGAGGGCTGCGTGCCGCGTCAGGCTGTGGCTAGACCGGCACGGCAGCGCCGTTAACCAGCCCCGCGTCCGGGCTGGCCAGGTAGATGTAGGTCCTGGCGATGTCGGGCACCTTCGGCCATGCATCGTGATCCGCCGACGGCAACATCGCGCGGTTGGCTGGGGTGTCGATGATGTTCGGGACGACGCAGTTGACGGTGACGTGAGTACCGCGGACCTCGGCGGCGGCCATCGCGACCAGGTGGAGCACGCCGAGCTTGCTGACGGAGTACGCAAACCCCGACCCGGCGTGTACCAGTGCGGCCCGGGAGGCGGTGTGCACGATCCGGCCACGGCCAGCAGACGTCATGACTCCGAGCGCGTGCTTGGTGATCACGGCCGCGGATACCAGGTTCACCTCCAGCTGGCCGCGCAGCTCAGCAGGATCCAGTTCGGCGAGCGGTCGCTTCGGCGCGAAGCCGCCAACCGTGTTGATGACGGCCCAGGGCACCGGGAGCGAATCGAATAGCGCCGCGATGGCGTCGTCGTCCAGCACATCAACCCCCCGGTACGTCACGCCCGCCAGCTGCCGGCCCGCAGACGGCTCGGTCCGGTCCACGCCGATCACGGACGCACCGGCGTTGGCGAAGGCCGTGGCGACACCAGCGCCCAGCGCGCCCGCCGCCCCGAATACCAGCACGTCACGGCCGGCGTACCCCTTGTCTGGCATGGATTCCCCTCGTTATCTCCAGCTCGTCCCGGCTACCTCAGACCGCGGCCTGCAGCGACGCGACCAGGTACGCCACGCCGAACGGATCGTCGCAGTACCTGATCACGCTGGCAGGCCGCCCGTTCATGGCGCCGGCCAGTACCTGCCAGGCAGGCCGACCGGTCGCCATCAGGTCCCGCGCCAGCACCGGATCCAGCGCCAGGAGCGCGCTCAGGTCCCCGGTCCGGATGCACCGCTCTACCTCGGCGTCGAACGGGCGGCTGCGATCGTCGGAGTAACCCGGCGCCTTGAGCCCGCGCCGGGCGCTCCCGTCGGCCATCACGAGCAGTGCTACCCGCGCGCTGGTGCTCGCAAGCCGGGCCCCGAGCGCCGCGCACGCAGCGGGCGGATCCTGGTCGCTTACCCCGTGCAGCTCCCGGTGGCCCGGGTAGCCAGCCTGGTCCAGGAGCCTGGCCCCGAGGCCGAGCGCCAACGGCAGCACGTCCGGCTCGTGGCAGTCCCCGGCGCGACCGGCACCGTCCTCGACCGGCCTAGCCCGGAGGGCTGGCGCGTACGCCGATAGGTCGAGCCGCCCGTCTGGCGACCAGGCGCGGGTCTGTCCGGTTGCGCCGATGACCGCGATCAGGTCGGGCTCGTCCGCGACGAGGGCGGCGGCCGCGTCGAGGCAGGCGCGGCGCAGCTCCGGCACGACCGGGTCGGCGCCGGTCAGCTCGCGCGCGAGCAGCGGCGGCGCCGGGCACAGGGCGGCTGACGTGATCACTGGCTAGGCCAGGCCCCTGACGGCCCTGGCGGGCGGCCGGTCGCCTCGGATGGCCGAGACCATGTCGACGACCTGGCGAGACTCGGTGACCTGGTGCACGCGGAAGATCCGGGCACCAAGCCACGCGCAGACCGATGTCGCCGCCAGAGTGCCGGGCAGGCGCTGCTCGGGCGGCAGGTTCAGGGTCTCGCCGACGAAGTCCTTATTGGACAGCGACACCAGCACCGGCCAGCCTGTCTCGGTCATCTCCGCCAGCCGCCTGGTCACCTCCAGCGAGTGCCAGGTGTTCTTCCCGAAGTCGTGCGCGGCGTCGATGACGATCCGCTCTGGCTGCACGCCGGCGGCCACCGCCCGGCGGGCCAGGCGCGTGGTGTGCTCGAGCACATCGGCCATGACGTCGGCGTAGGCGACCCGGAACGGTCGGGTGCGCGGCCGCTGCGGTCCCACATGCGCGCACACCAGGCCCGCGCCGAACTCCGCCGCGACGTGGGCAAGCCGCTGGTCATAGCCGCCCCAGCTGTCGTTCAGCAGGTCGGCGCCCGCCTCGCAGGCGGCCCGTCCGGTCTCGTGCCGCCAGGTATCCACGCTGATCACGACGTCGGGGTAGCGGGCGCGGATCGCGCCGATGAACCCTGCCGTCCGCCGGATCTCCTCCCGGGCGTCCACCTCGGCACCGGGCGCGGCCGGTATGCCGCCGACGTCGACGATGTCGGCGCCTTCGGCGATGACCTGGTCGACCCGCGCCATCGCCGCAGACTCGTCCCAGGTCAGGCCGGGTCGGAAAAACGAGTCCGGGGTCCTGTTGACGATGCCCATGATCAAGGACTGCGAGGGAGGGAACGCGGAACGACCCAGCCGAAGTAGTCCCTGGGCGCGCAGTCCGCCTGCGCGACCGGCATCAGCCGCGTCATTCATCGCGGCCGCTTGCACCAGGTGCCGTGGCCGCTGGCGGCCGCTCGGCGACCGGGATCGGCCGGGTAACCTGACGGGCCGCGCCGGCCCGGTCCCGGACGAACTGCGCAAGCTCGGCCGCGCCGGACTGACCTCCCCGCCGCCGGTCGGCGACGACCATCAGCTCGGCCGCCATGAGCGCGAGGTCGTGATTTGCCTGGTGCCGGTGGGCGCGCGAGCCGAGGTCCACTTGCGCGACGGCATCGAGTCCGTGCCGGGCCACGGTGTCCATCAGCGTCGCGAGCTCGACGCCATAGCCAACCGGGATGGGCAGCGACTCCATGAGGTCGCGCCGGGCGGCCCACTCCCCCGCCAGCGGTTGCACCACCCCGGCGAGCTCGGGCCACCACAAGCTGATCAGCGGCCGCGCGACCAGCTCGGTGACGCGGCCGCCTTCGGTCGAGGTCGAGCCGTCCGTCTCGGTCCGCACCCTGGTGTAGAAGCCCTTGACCAGCCGCACATCCGGTGCTGCCAGCAGCGGCCCGACGAGCCCGGAGA
This sequence comes from uncultured Actinomycetota bacterium, assembly GCA_963792725.1. GTDB lineage: Bacteria > Actinomycetota > Actinomycetes > Streptosporangiales > Streptosporangiaceae > JAJYUU01. The sequence continues at coordinate 276,933 of CAWBXJ010000001.1, forward strand.
CGAAGTGCGGACCCCAGCTGGTCAGGTCGGCGTCGATGAAGACGAGCAGGTCGCCGTTGGTGACGTGCAGCGACTTCCACAGCGCCTCGCCCTTGCCGGGGTAACTGCCGGCCGATGGCAGCACGTCCGCCGTGCGGTACACCTCGGCGCCGGCCCGCGCTGCCGCCGCCGCCGTCGCATCGCTCGAGTCGGAGTCCATCACGACCAGCTCGTCGACGAGGGGTACCGCCTCGACCAGTGAGTGCGCGATCGCGCCGACGACGGCAGCCACAGTTCGCTGCTCGTTCCTGGCCGGGATGACGACGCTGATCGTGGCACCGCTGCGCTGCTTGGCCGCCAGCAGCCGGTCGTGCGGCCAGTCCTGCCAGCGCGACGTGCGGCGGGCGAACCACGCCTGAGTGCGGTCGTCCATGACCTCGCCAGCCTAATCGAGGCCCGGATCGAGCCGCCCGGCGAGCTAGCGGACTGAGCGGACGCCCATGACGGCGACGGCGCCGACGATGCCGCAGCAGCCGCCGACGATGAACAGGGTCCGGTAGCCGCCCAGGTGGCTGATGATCAGCGCGGCGAACAGCGGCGCGATCACCTGCGGTCCGGCGTTGGCGATGTTGAGCACGCCAAGGTCCCTGGCGGCGTCTTCGCTGCGCGGCAGCACGAGCGTGACCAGCGCGGCGTCGACTGACAGATAACAGCCGAAGGCGAGGCCGGCGAACGCGGCAAAGACCTCGATGGTGGTGAACGTCGGCGACAGGACCGGCAGGATGCACCCAGCCCCGGCGATCGCGGAGGACAGGACCACGAACGGCTTGCGCCGGTCGAGTCGATCGGACATCGGCCCGGCGATCGCCGCCGCAAGGATGGCACCGACAGCGCTGATCGCCGCCAGGACGGTCACGCCCTGCGCGGGCTTCATCGCGCCGGGCAGCTTGATGTAGTCGGTGAGGATGTACAGCTCGTAGCTGATGACCAGGAAGTAACCGAGAATGGCCGCCGCCCGGCTGGCGAACACCAGGGCGAAGTCCCGGTGGCGCAGCGCAGACGTGAAGTCTGCGAGCCGCACTCGCACGGGGCGGGTGTCGCGCGGCGGCCTGGGCAAGTCAGCCGTTGGCGAGTCGACCGTCGTGAGCACGAAGTACCACGCGGACAGCACCAGCGCTAGGCCGAGCGCAAGATATCCCCCGGCCAGGTGCCGGGAGAACAGGCTGGCCAGCCCGACGCCAGCGACGCCGCCGATGACGGAGGCCACGCCCGCGACCGACGATGCCACGCCACGCCGGGCGGGCGCGACCCGGTCCGGCACCACGGCTGTCAGCGGCGCCTGGTAGAGATTCGCCACCGCCTGCGCCAGGCACCAGGCGACCAAGACCAGCAGCACCGTGCCGGCCTGGCCGAGCAGCGCCAGCATGACCAGCAGCACCGCGGAGGCCGCGATGAGCCAGGGCGCGCGACGCCCGAACCTGGACCGGGTTCGGTCCGACAGCGCGCCGCCGATCGGGTTGAAGACCAGGGCGAAGACCGCGCTCACGCCTGCCACGACGCCGAGCACCGCGATCTTGTGCGCGCGATCGATGCGCTCGATCTGGAGCGGCAGCAAGATCGTGCCGACCCCGGCGTACATGGCAGACAGCGCGCCGCCGGCGATGCCGAGGCTGACCAGGAGCCGACGGAACGCCCGGCCGACAGCGGCGCCCGGCTGCACCACGTCCGTCTGTGTCATCCGCGCGTCCCCGGCGGTCAGGCTGGGTGCCGGTCAGCCGACGGTGATGGCAGCGCTGAGGCGGACGTCGTCGAGGCTGTGCGCTGCCTCGATGACATATTCTCCGGCGACCGCGGACCAGCCGTCGGCCCAGACTTCCCACGTCCTCGCGGGCAGGCTGATGGTGGCGGTCGCGCTCGACCCAGGGTCAGCGGTGAGGCTCGCGAAGCCGGCGAGCCAGCGTCGCGGCCTGCTGTCGTCCGCCGCCGCCGGGCCGACATAGACCTGGACTATCTCGCGTCCGGCGCGCTGGCCGGTGTTCCGCACGGTGACGGTGACGGTGTCAGCGTCGGCGGTCATGGCCTCATAGCCCCACGTCGTGTAGCCGAGTCCGTGGCCAAAGCCGTACCGGGGGGCGACGCCCGCTCGCTGCCATCCGCGGTATCCGATAAAGACCCCCTCGTCGTAGGCGAGGACGCCGTCCTGCGGAGTCGTGCTCAGGACGGGGCAGTCGGCGGCGACCACGGGCCACGTCGTCGGGAGCCGGCCGCCCGGCTCAGCGACGCCGAGCAGGACGTCAGCGAGTGCGTGGCCGGCCTCCTGGCCAGGGAACCAGGCGAGGAGCACGGCCGCGACGTCCGGTGCCCACGGCAGTTCCACCGGCGAGCCTGCGTTGACGACCACGACAGTGCGCGGGTTGGCCGCAGCCACGCGTCGGACCAGTTCGTCCTGTTCACCGGGCAGCTCCAGGGAGGTGCGGTCGAAACCCTCCGACTCCACCTCTTCGGTCGTCCCCACGACCACGATGGCGACATCGCTGGCTCGTGCGACGGCCTCGGCCTCGGCGAGCAGTTCTTCGGTCGTCCCGACCGGAGCGCCATAACCCAGCGACAGTGACACCACGGCGAAGCCTGGCACTAGGCGGACGTTCTGGACGAGGGACACCTCGGCCTGCGCGCCGGCGGCCAGCTCCAGCGAGACCCGCTGCTCGGGCGGCGCCAGGAAGACGGTCGCGAAGTCGTCGGACTCCGGTTCGAGCAGCCCGTCGAAGAGCGTCTGGCCAGCCGCGGCCAGCATGAACTGGCCGATGCCGCGGATCCCAAGCTGATGCGTGCCGCTGACCTCGGCGGTCAGGGTGCCGGAGATCTCGGCTGAGGCGAGGGCGGCCGGGTCGACGCCCGGCGGCATCTCCATCCACCGGCCGGCTCCTGTTGCCAGCGGCGTCTGGTAGACGGTGGCGCCGGCCTGGTCGCGGAAGGTAGCCCGCAGGCCGTGCCACTGCGGCGCTGTGGCTGGAGCGAGCTTGTCCGTGCGCGGGTCGGCGCCGAGCGCGAACGACAGTTTCACCTCGGCTGGCAGCGCCGCGGTCAGGCCCTCGAGCGGGGAAACGATATGGGCGGGGAACACAGTTGCGCTGCCGCCCCCAAGCACGCGGGCGTCCCTGGCGAGCGCGCCGATCAGGGCCACGCTGGACACCTCGGCCGGATCCAGCGGCAGCAGGGAGTTCTCGGCCAGCACGAACGAGCGAGCCGCGACCTCACGGGACAGCGCCGCGCCGTCGATCACGGCGGGGCGACTCGCCGGCGGCACGGATTCGGGTGCGCCCGCGAGCGCGCCGACGCGCGCGGCGAGCCGCAGCACCCTGCGCACCTGCTCGTCGACAACCTCAGCGCGGACCTGGCCGGCCCGCACGGCGGCGACGAGCTTGTCCCCCCACGGGCTGCCCATCGCGGGCATCGCGATGTCCAGGCCGCCGACCGCCGCCCCGATGGTGTCACGCGCGGCCAGCCAGTCCGACACGATCGCCCCGTCGAATCCCCACTCGTCCTTCAGCACGACGCGCTGGAGCGCGGCGTTGTTGGTCATGGAGACGCCGTTGACGCTGTTGTACGCGGACATGATGCCCCAGGCACTGGCCTCCCGGACGATCGTCTCGAACGGCGCGAGGTACAGCTCGCGCAGCGTCCGCTCGCTGACCTGCACGCTAACGGTGAAGCGCTCGGTCTCAAAGTCGTTGGCGACGAAGTGCTTGACCGTCGTGGCGACGCCCTGATCCTGCACGCCGGTCACGTAACCGGTCCCGATCTGGCCGGTGAGGAGCGGGTCCTCCGAGTAGCACTCGAAGTGACGACCGCCGAGCGGGCTGCGGTGCAAGTTCACGGTCGGGGCCAGCAGCACGTGGACGCCCTTGCGCCGCGCTTCCTGGCCGAGCAGCTGCCCGGCCCGGCGGGCGAGCGCCGGATCCCAGGTCGCGGCCAGCGCGGTCGGGCTCGGCAGCGCGATCGACGGATCCGCCGCGGTCCACCTGGTGCCGCGGACGCCGACCGGGCCGTCCGACATGACGATCGAGGCGAGCCCGATCTCCGGCAGCGCGGGCAGCGTCCAGACATCCTGACCCGAGAGCAGGCGCACCTTCGACTCAAGGCTGAGGCTGTCGAGCGCGACCTCGACCGCTGCTTCCTGGGCGCTGCTGACGTCGGACATGGATCATCTCCCTTGTATGTGCTGGCGCTGTATGTGCTGGCTGCGCTGTATCTGCTGGCTGTGCCTGCTGGCAGGCTGGCGGCGTACTGCGTCATTGTCCCAGTACGGTAGCCATTGTCCAGCGGCGGTCAGCTCGTCCGACGCCAGCTACCTGCGAGTCGAGGATCTCGGCACGCTCCGGTCGGGCCGACGGACCCAGCCGAACGGGACCATGTGCTCTGTCATCCGGGCCCACATCGTCGCCAGAGTCAGATAGCGGACCCGTGGCGCAGGATGAGTTGGGCAGGACGGGTTGTGCAGTCAGACAGGAGTGCCTTCATGACTGACTTCTTCGGAATCGTTGCTGCGGGCCCGGCGTTCTTCGTCAGCTCGTGGATCCTGATGCTCTTTGCCGGCATCACCGGTCCGGATGTCGGCATCCGCCCCTTCGGCTACCTCACCTCGATGGTGGTAACGATCGGCCTGTGGCTGACCGTGGCACCCGCCGCTGGCGCGATCACGCGCGCCACGAGGAAGACCAAGAAGAAGACCTGATCGAGTCCCCGATCACGAGCATGACAGGAGCAAAGGCGATGGCAGACATCGCGGATCTGCATACGACGGTCATATCGGCAGCGCCTGCGTTCGGCGGACGGTACGTCAGCCTCATTACCTTCAAGCGCGACGGAAGCCCGGTGGCGACGCCGGTATGGTTCGTCCAGGAGGGCGCCCGGCTGCTGATCGTCACCGATGGCGCCTCCGGCAAGGTCAAGCGGCTGCGGCATAACCCGGCGGTGCGCGTCGCCTTGTGCACCGCGAGCGGGCGGCTCCGGTCCCGGCTCGTCGCGGGCACGGCGGAAGTGCTGCCCGAGTCCGGCGTCAAGGCCGCCGAGCGGCTCATGGCGCGCAAGTACCGCCTCGATCTGCTCGTCATCCGGCCGCTGCGTGCCGTCCAGTCGGCGCTGCATCCGGGCCGTCCGCGGCGCCATTCGGTCGTGCTGGCCGTCACCCCGGCGTGGTAGGTCGTCACTTCCAGACGAAGACGGGCGCCTCGAAGTGGGCGACCCGTTGCTGTCGGCCGTGGAGCGCCACCTGGCAGAACTGGTAGATGATGGCGGCCGTCGGCGCGTGCACGAACCGGTCGAAGAGCGGCAGCCTGATCACGGGTGCGTCGGTCTCCGGGATGCTGATCAGCTCGGGCTCGACGTCCAGGTCGGCCAGCGGAACCTCGTACACCTGGGTGACCTCACTGGCGGCGCCCGCCAGGTTGCCCGGCGGGGTGCCACCCCACACCACCACCGGTGTCATGACGTAGCCCGATCGGGTGACGTAGTCATCGAGGATGCCGAGTACCGCGTCCGCGCCGAGGTGCAGGCCAGTTTCCTCGCGCAGCTCGCGCAGCGCCGCTTCCTCGACCGACTCGCCGGGATCGCGCCGACCGCCTGGCAAGGCCCACTGCCCGGCATGGCTGCGCAGGCCGCGCGCCCGCCTGGTGATCAGCAGGCTGTCGCCTGCTCGTGACGACGTGATGCACACGGCGACAGACGCCGCCTTCAGTTCGGGCCTGAGCAGCGCGATGCGGTCAAATCCCGCCAGGTTTGCCGCGATGTGATCCCGCATGGCTATGAGGCTACCGGCGGACAGTACCGGCCCGGTTTCTGCGGCGAGACCAAGGTGCCTGCGTCGGCGGCGATCTTCTCTGCTGTCCGCAGATTGCCTTGGCCTGGCGCCCCTCGGCCGCCCATCGTTGGAGGTGAGGAGCCAACCGACAACCACGGGGAGATCATGGACACCGCCATAGGAAGCACAAGTGCAGTGCGGTACACCGGAGTAGCCGAGCCGGCCGCGATGACGGGCACGCTCGATGACCAGCTCATCGCCAGGCTGCTCTACCAGCGCATCATCGTGCTCGGCACCGAAGTCGACGACCGAGTCGCCAACCGGCTCTGCGCGCAGTTGCTGCTGCTGTCCGCTGAAGACCCGCGCAGCGACATCAGCCTGTACATCAACTCGCCAGGCGGCTCGGTCAGCGCAGGCCTCGCGATCTACGACACCATGCGCCTGATCCCGAACGACGTCAGCACGCTGGCGATGGGCCTGGCTGGCAGCATGGCCCAGTTCCTGCTGTGCGCCGGGACGCCGGGCAAGAGATTCAGCCTCCCCCACGCGCAGGTGCTGATGCATCAAGGCTCGGCCGGATTCGGCGGGACGGCGGCGGACGTGGAGATCTACTCCGCTCAGCTCGAGCGCACGGGCGCCCTCATGATCAGGCTGACCGCGGAGCACACCGGGCAGCCGCGAGATCGGGTCGAGCAGGACAGCCGGCGCGACCGCTGGTTCAGCGCCACCGAGGCGCTGGAGTACGGGATGATCGATCACATCCTGGAGCGCGTCGAGGACATCCGGCCCGCGGTCGTCGGCCGGATGGCGAGGCTGTGACGATGGGCCAGTACACGATTCCCACCGTGATCGAGCGCACGGCCCTCGGCGAGCGGGCGTTCGACATCTACTCACGGCTGCTGTCCGAGCGGATCATCTTCCTCGGTACCGAGATCGACGACGGCGTGGCCAATGTCGTGATGGCGCAGCTGCTGCACCTCGAGGCGGCGAGCCCGGACCTGGAGATCAGCCTGTACATCAACTCCCCTGGCGGCTCCTTCAGCGCGCTCACCGCGATCTACGACACGATGCAGTACATCCGGCCGGACGTCGCGACGATCTGCATGGGACAGGCCGCGTCGGCTGCGGCGGTCCTGCTGGCGGCCGGCGCGCCGGGCAAACGGCGCGTGCTGAGCCACGCCAAGGTGCTGCTGCACCAGCCGTCGAGCCAGTCTCAGGGCACGCTGCCCGACCTTGCCATCCAGGCCAAGGAGCTGATCAAGGTCCGGGACGAGGTGGACGCGATCCTCAGCCAGCACACCGGCCATCCGGTGGCGAAGATCCGGGCGGACACCGACCGCAACAAGACGTTCCGCGCGCCTGAGGCGGTCAGCTACGGTCTCGCCGACGAGGTTCTGACCAGCCGCAAGGCAGGACCGGCCAGGCTGGCCGGGTAGCGCAGGTCAGGCGGCCAGCAGGCTCAGAACATCACCGGACCGGAACGGGAACGGGGCCGAGTCGGCTAGCCGCTCCGGACCGGTGCCCAGCCGCAGCACTGTGGCCTGCTGCTGGACGCCGGCCGCAGTCAGGTCACGGCCGATCTCGGCCAGCACGTCGGGCAGGTCGACGTCGAGCGCATCGCAGATCGCGGCCAGGATCTCTGATGACGCCTCCTTGCGCCCGCGCTCGATCTCGGACAGGTACTGCATGGACATCCTGGCGGCCGCGGCTACGTCGGCCAGGGTCCGGCCCTGCTCGAGGCGGATCCGCCGCAGCACGTCGCCGAGCGTGGTCCGCAGCAGCGGCCAGGAGTGCCGGTCCGACATGGCGTCAGGGTAGCGACGCCGGCCGGGGCCAGGGAAGCGGTTTCGCATCCGGCGAAACGCGCTGCTCAGGCGTCCCGCAGCCGCAGCACGACCCAGCCGGCCGCCAGCGCCGCAGCTGTCCACACCCCGAGCACCCCGAGGCCTGGCCAGGGCCCGATGGGCAGCTTGGCGATGTTCCTGGTCGCCTGGATGGCCATGCCCGCGTTCGTCGGTGTCCAGCGGTCGAGCCGGCGCTGCCAGAGCGGGCTGATGACGACGTAGCTGATCAGCGGGATCACGTACAGGAAGCCCAGCACAACGGCCGTGGTGAGGCCGGCGTCGCGCAGGGCTGTCGAGATCCCGAGGGTGAACAGGCCGATCAGCACCAGGTAGAGCACGGAGCCCGCGGCGGCGCGCAGGGTCGGGCCGTGCAGGATCGAGAGCGCCTCGAAGCCATGGGCCGCGGTGAAGCCGTTGCCAGGCAGCTGGATCCGGCCCGCCAGCACGGAGCCGAGCACCGAGATCGTGCCTGCCACCAGCACCACCGCGGTGACGACGATGGCCTTGGCCGCCAGCAGCACCGACCGGCGCGGCACGGCGGCCAGGCTGACCCGGATCATACCGGTGCCGTACTCGGCCGTGACCACGACTACGGCGATGGCAGCGACTGCCGCCTGACCCAGCATGACCCCGGTCAGGCTCAGCTTGGTGGTGTCGGCGCCGCAGGTAGCCGGGCATTTCACGATTCCGGTGGCCATCGCGCTGGCCCCCACAGTCAGCGCGATGACGGCGATCAGCAGCCAGGCAGGACTGGGTACCGTGCGCAGCTTTGTCCACTCGGCGTGCACCGCGTCTTTCATACGTCCCTCCTGCGCAGCAGGTAGATGGCGCCGGCTAGGGCAACCACAGCCCATGCACACAGCACGGCGAAGCCAGACCACGGCGACAGCGGGAAGCACGAATGGTAGGGCGCGCAGACGTTGCTGACCTGGGCATATCGCGGCACGCTCGCCTGCAGGCTGAACGCGGCAGCCGGACTGATCCGCAGCAGCCAGGTGGCCGGCGCGAGCGGCAGGACGACACCCAGGATCACCGGGACGACCACGACGCCCGTTGTCGCCATGATGGCTCCGCTGCTGCGCCGGAAGATCGCCCCGGCCGCCAGGCCGAGTATCGCCGCGATCGCCGCGATCGCGGCCGTGCCGAGCACGACCCGAAGTCCGATCCCGCTGGTGAGCGACAGCTCCGGCCAGACCGGCGGCCGCCACCCGTTGGCGTATAGCTTGTGCTCCGCGATCGGGAGCGCGACGGCGGCGCCGATGAGGCCGGCCGCGAAGGCGACCACGCCGACCACGAGAGCCTTGGCTACCAGAATCCGGCCGCGCCGCGGGCTTGCGGTGACGGTCGTGCGGATCATGCCGCGCCGGTACTCGGCGGTCACGAACAAGGCGCCGAGCGTGATGAGCGCGATGAGGCCGAAGAGGGTGCCAAAGAACGTGACGTGCAGCGGGTCCACGATCGGCTCGAACGGCGCGACGTCACCCGAGCCGGTCACCGTGAAGGCCCCGCCCGCCGCGTGCACCGACCCGCCCGGCGCGCCCGACCGCCCGCACTTGACGCCATTGCAGTACTGCGTGACCTTGCCCTGACCAGAACCCGGCGACTGCGCGCCGACTGCCGTGCCCACCCATCGGCTGACGGGACCTGTCAGTGCGAGGTGACTGTACGTCGCGGTCGCCTGCGTCGCGTCATTGAGGGTGCCGTCGCCCGTGCCGATGGCTTCCTGGAAGTCCGGCGACGCGACGAACATCCCGGCCTGCGCGGTGTCCGGCAGGCCGGTGAGCACTGCCGTGCCGATCGCGGTCCAGTGCCGGCCGTCGGCGGACTCGTATCCGGTGATGGAGTCGCCCGATCTGGTCAGGCGCAGCCAGGACGCGGACACTGCGGTGCCGGCGACGTCGTGGGTGAAGTTGTACTGCATCCGGACCCCGTGGTCCCCGGTCAGCATGACGGCCGCGTATTCAGCTCCCGGCTTCGTGCTGGCCTTGATCATGAGGCCCGCCTTGGCCCATGGCTCTGTCGATGGCGGCGGGGCGAAGCCCGGCGGGGTCGGCTGATGCGGGCCGGAACCGTGCAGCGCGCTGACCCGCGCGGTGACGCTGCCATTCCCGGCAAGCGCCTGGTGCACGAAGTAGAAGCTATCGATGACCGCGCCGCCCGATGGCCCGGTCGCGATGGTTTGGCCCTCGGCCTGACAGATCCCGTGCGCGCACGTCACTGGGTCATTCGAGGTCGCCGTCCCGGCCAGCGCGATCGGGAGCACCGCAGTCAGGACCGCGGCCAGGAAAAGCGCGATCACCCAGCCCCGGACTGTCCGCAGCTTGGTCCACTCGGCCCGCAGTACCTGGCCGAATCCGTCCCGCCCAGCAGGCTGAGCGGACTGGTACGACGGCGTCGTCTGCATCGTGGTCATCGCGCTAGCTCCGGTCCGGTTGTGCCGACAGGTGGCTGGCCGCGGAACTCGACGGAGTCCCTGGTCAGCTCCATGTAGGCTTCCTCGAGCGAGGCCTGGTAGGGAGCCAGCCCGGTGAACGGCACGCCGCCGTCCCCGAGCAGCCGGGCGATCCGGCCCGCCTCCAGCCCGGACACCGCCAGCAGGTCATGGTCGGAGACCGCCACGGTCCCGCCGGCCTGCGCGAGCACGGTGGTCGCCTCGCTGCGAGCCGTCGTGCGGACCATGATGCGATCCTTCGACGCAGTCGCCAGGAGGTCCGCGACGCTGGTATCGGCCACCATCCGGCCGCGGCCGATGACCAGCAGGTGGTCGGCGTTGCCCTGAAGCTCGCTCATGAGGTGGCTCGACACCAGGATGGCCCGGCCCTCGCCGGCCAGCGACCGCAGGAACGCCCGCATCCAGGCCATCCCCTCCGGATCGAGGCCGTTGAACGGCTCGTCGAACATCAGCACCGGCGGATCGCCCAGCATCGCGGCGGCGATCCCGAGACGCTGCCGCATGCCCAGCGAGTAGCCGCCCGCCCTGCGTCGACTCGCTGGCCCGAGCCCCGTCAGGTCGATCACCTCGGTGACACGCCGCGCGCCGAGGCCCTGCGAGTGCGCCAGCCAGAGCAGATGGTCGCGGCCCTTGCGGCTCGGCTGGAGCGCGCTAGCGTCCAGCAGGGCACCGACATGGCTGAGCGGGTGCCGGAGGCTGGCATAGGCCTGCCCGCCGATCAGCGCGCTGCCCTCGTCGGCGCTGTCGAGGCCGAGGATGACCCGCATAGTGGTGGACTTGCCGGCCCCGTTCGGGCCGACGAACCCGGTGATCTGGCCGGGCTCTACCCGGAACGTCAGGCCGTCAATGGCCACCGTGGGGCCGAAGTGCTTGCGCAGGCCAGCTACGTCGATAGTCGCGTCCATGGTGGACACGCTACGGAGCCGGACAGGCGCGGTCGTCACGCCGCAGAGCCCTCTTTGCCGTGAGCGCTACGAGGGACGGCTGGCTGGGCGTCCCCCGTACGAGGGACGCCGGACTCCCAGGCCAGGGGACGCCACGAAGGCCACTGGCGACGACAATGGGATGCATGACCGGTGGCGATCTGCGTAGCGCCGCAACCCGGGCCGTCCTGGATCGGCGCGCGCCGACAGTGGCTGGCCTGGTGCTCGCGTTCGCCGCCGTGCTCCAGGTGGCCGCGCAGCCGCTGCCGAATCATGGCGCCCTGGGCTCGACACCAGCGCCCGCGAAGATCTTCCTGGTGCTCATTGCGCTCGCGACCACGCTCCCGCTCGGCGTGCTGTGGGCGCAGCCCCGGACGGCGGCCATCATCATCGCGGTCGCCGACCTGCTCTCGCTCGGGCTGGTGCACACCTCGACCGTGGCCGGCCTAGTGGCGCTGGTCGCGGTCGTGTACCGGCTCGGCTACCTGCGCGTGCAGCCGCTGGCCGCTTGCATCGCACTGGCATGTCTGGTGCTGGCACTGGCGCAATCGGCCGCGAGCCCGGCGCGGCCGTTGCTGATCTTGCTCACTGCTGCGACGCCGCTCGCTTCCTGGGCTGGCTACGCCCGGCGGGTCAGCGCGGAGTCGGCCACCAGGACCGCGCAGCACGAGGTCCTCGCCGGGTCGCTGGTGGAGCACACCGTGCGCGGCGAGCGGGCTCGCATCTCGCGCGAGCTGCATGACGTCGTGGCGCACCACATCTCGATGATCGCGGTGCAGGCCGAGACCGCGCGGCTGACCACGCAGGACATGCCTGCCGCAGGCGCCCAGCGCCTGCTGGCCATCGGCGACACTGCCCGGTTGGCGCTGACGGAGATGCGCCGCCTGCTCGGCGTGCTTCGTGAGGACGCTGCCGCCGAGCTTGCGCAGCGGCACCCGCAGCCGGGCTTGCAGCAGCTGAACGATCTGCTGGACGAGGCCAGGGAGGCATCCGGCGCTGGCACCCGACTGATCGTGAGCGGCTGGCTGTTGCCGCTCGACCCCGGCGTCGAGCTCGCCGCGTACCGCATCGTGCAGGAGGCGCTGACCAACGCACGACGGCACGCGCCGGGCGCCGCTGTCGACGTCGAGCTGCGGTACGCCAGCGACGGCCTGCACCTGCGAATCCGCGACAACGGCCCCGGGCCAGTAAGTCCGGCGGACAGCGGCGCAGTAGCTGACGGAGTGGCAGCAAGCCACGGGCTGCTCGGGATGCGCGAGCGGGCCGTGGCTGTGGGCGGCACGCTGCGTACCGGCCCGGCGCCGGGCGGCGGCTTCCTCGTCCAGGCCACGCTCCCGGCGAAGGCAGAACAGGACGTGGCGTGATGGCCGACATGATCCGGATCATCGTCGCCGATGATCACCAGGTGGTGCGCGCGGGATTCGCCGCCCTCCTCGACACGCAGCCGGACTTCACCGTGGTCGGCACGGCGCGCGACGGGGCCGAGGCGGTAACGCTCGGCCGCGACCTGCGCCCCGACGTGATGCTCATGGACGTGCGGATGCCGGGCACCGATGGCATCGAGGCGACCAGGCAACTCTGCGCCGGCCAGGTCGCGCCTGGCCTGTCCGGCGGGCCGCGGGTGCTGATCCTGACGACCTTCGACCTAGATGACTACGTGTTCGAGGCGCTGCGCGCGGGAGCGAGCGGCTTCCTGCTCAAGGACGTGACCGCCGAGCGGCTGTTCGATGCTGTCCGGGTGGTGGCGGCCGGCGAGGCGCTGCTAGCGCCTGCCGTGACCCGCCGGCTCATCAGCGAGTTCACCCGGCTCCGGCCGGTGCCCGCGGCCGCGCGCCCGGCTCTCGCGACACTCACGCCCCGCGAGACGGAGGTGTTGAGCCTGGTGGCCGAGGGCCTGTCGAACCAGCAGATAGCCGTCCGGCTGGTCGTCACCGAGGAGACGGTCAAGACACATGTCAGCCGCGTGCTGCACAAGCTAGGCTTGCGCGACCGGACGCAGGCGGTCATCGCCGCCTACGAGTCCGGCCTGGTGGTACCCGGTTCAGGCCAACAGATCTACGGCCATTAGCTGGGATTGCGGCCTTTCCTCGACTAACGTCCTGTACTACCGATGCGGCTGCATGATGTTGAGCGCGGGCGGTGACCGGTATCGTCAGGCACCGGTATCACTACGGAGGGCCGGGCGCGCTAGGGAGCGCCTGCGTCGCTAGGAGGGGCAGTGTCAGCGGAGGTCGAGCGCCCGCGGACGCCAGATCTTGACCCGCACCCGGCCGCGCCGGGTGACGGCGGCCGCTTTGCTGCCATGTTCGAGGCGCACGCAGCGCATCTGTTCGACTACTGCGCTTCGCTGCTCGCCAACCGGCAGGACGCCGCCGAAGCGACGCAAGCGACGCTCGTGATGGCCTATTCCCTCATCGACCGTCTGCAGGACGCCAGCCGGCTGCGTCCCTGGCTGTTCGCGCTGGCCCGCCGGGAGTGCCTCAGCAAGCATCCGGTCCGAGCGGCGCTGCCGAAGCCAGCCTGGTATTCGGCCCCTGAGCGGGCTGATCCGGTGGCAACTCGACTGGCCGACGCGTACGGGACCGCGGCGGACAGCGGCGAGCCCGATACCGAGGACCTACGACTGGCTCAGATCGAGGCTGCGGGGCGCGAGGCACGGGCCGCGGCCGCCGCGCTCGCTGAGGTGCCGGCCGCCGAGCGGGAAGCACTGGACCTGGTCTACCGGCACTACCTAAGCCCGGCTGAGCTGCCGGCCGTCCTGGCCATGACCGCCGATGGCGCCGAGGCCCTGCTGACGGCCGCAGCTACCGGGTTCGAAGACAGCGCAGATGCAGACAGCGCGCACGAAGACGGCGCGCACGAAGACGGCGCGGGCGAAGACGGCGCGGGCGAAGACAGCGCGCACGAAAACAGCGCGCACGAAAACACTGAGCCGCCGCGGGGGGTGCCGGTCCGAGCGATATCGCTGATTCCGCTCGTGCCGCTGCCGCCATCGGTGCGGCGCCGGACCGCCAGCGTCGTGCTCGATCCCGAGCTTGCTGCGTATCGCGGGTCGCTGGACGCGAGCGCCGGCGAGTTCGGGCCCGACGGCTTCCCGCTCCCGGAGCAGCCGCCGCCGCCGCCGCGCAAGAAGCTGTTGCTGTCGTCGGCACTGCTCGCTGCGCTGCTGCTCGCACCCGCCGCGGTCGGCGCGATCGCCTTCAGCATCTTCGGCACCCCGCCGGCCATCTCGCACGCGATCAGCGCGGTTCTCGGGCAGAGCCCGGCTGGCCCAAGCACGTCGCCGACAGGCTCCGCGAGCCCGACGCCGCATCTGTCGAACTCGGCCCTGTTCCCGAAGAAGCGGGCAGCGGGGCATGTCCTGCCCATCTTGCCGGCCCCGAGCCCGCGCCCGTCCCGCAAGCCGCACCCGAAGCCGACGACGACATCCAAGAACCCGACGACATCGCCGTCGCCCTGGCCCTCGTCAAGTTCCACGTCGCCGTCGGCCTCGCCCACCCCGACGCCTACCCCGACGCCGACCCCGACCCCGACGCCGACGCCGACGACGACCTGAGGCCTACCTGGCTGCCTCGAAGATGGCGGCGACTCCCTGGCCGCCGCCGACGCACATGGTCTCGAGCAGATACCGCCCGTCACGCCGCCGCAGTTCGCGCAGGCCGGTCGCGAGCATGCGCGCGCCAGTCGCTCCGATCGGGTGGCCGAGCGAGATGCCCGAGCCGTTGACGTTCAGCTTGTCCGGGTCATTCCAGGCCCAGCCGGACAAGACGGCGAGGACCTGGACCGCGAACGCCTCGTTGAGCTCGACCAGGTCGATGGCGCGAAAATCCAGGCCGGTGCGGTCGAACAGCCGGGCGACCGCCGGGACCGGCCCGATGCCCATCGTCGCCGGCTCGCAGCCGGCCGCTGCCCAGCCGACGAGGTAGCCGAGCGGCTCCAGGCCGAGCGACTCAAGCTTGTCCTCGCCCACGACGAGGCACGCGGCCGCCGCGTCGTTCTGCTGGCTGGCGTTGCCGGCCGTGACGGTGCCGCCAGGCATGATCGTGCGGAGCTTGCTGAGTGACTCCGGCGTGGAGTCGGGCCTGACGCCCTCGTCCTTGCCGACGGTCACCGGCTCGCCGCGCCGCTGCGGTACCTCGACCGGCACGACTTCGGCGTCGAACAGGCCGGCGGCCCAGGCGGCCGTGGCGCGCTGGTGGCTGCGGGCGGCGTACGCGTCGGCCTCATCCCTGGTGATGCTGAACTGCTCCGCCAGGTTCTCGGCGGTCTCGATCATCCCCGAGATCTTGCCGAACCGCCATTCGGGCTGTGACCGCTCGCGACCACGATCAAGGCGGTCGTAGAGGAACTGATTCCCGGACCTGGCGCCCCACCGCATCGACGTGGTGTAGTGCTCCACGTTGCTCATGCTCTCGACGCCGCCGGCCAGCACGATGTCGGCCGCGCCCGTCTGCACCATCATGGCCGCCGTGATGACTGCCTGGAGGCCGCCGCCGCATCGCCTGTCGATCTGGAAGCCGGGCACGCTCACCGGCAATCCGGCCTGCAGGGCTGCCCACCGGCCGATGCACGGGGTCTCGCCGCTGGAGTAGGACTGAGCGAAGGACACATCGTCAATGAGATCGGGGTCGATCGAGGTGCGCGCCATGACCGCCTTGATGACGGTGGCGGCGAGTACCTCGACCGGCACATCGCGGAGACTGCCGCCGAATGTGCCGACAGGCGTGCGCAACGGTGCCACGATGGCGGCTCGGCGCAATGTCATGGGTAGGCTCCTTCCGGTCCGTCGCTGGCGGCGGTCCATGGCTCGGCCGTAAGCGCGTGCCTGTGATCTGGATGGGCGATCGCGAGCATCCGCTCGCGTCGCTGCGCCAGCGTCAGCCCGCGCAGGTCTGCGATTCCATACTCCGTCACGATGACCCCGGTGTCAGCGCGGGCCAGGGTAGCTGGCCCGCGGAGCCTGGCCACGATGCGGCTGGCCCCGATATGGCCAGCACGGCCGGCCGTAGCGGGCAGCGCGATGATCGGGACGCCGCCGCGCGAGCGAGCCGCGCCCCGGGCAAAGTCGACGGCACCCCCGACGGCGCCGACGTACTGGCCGCCCGCCGTCTCGGTGTTGGCCTGACCGGTCAGGTCGACCTCGGTCGCCGAGTTGATGGCGATGAGCTGGTGCTGGGCTGCCAGGACCGCCGGGTCGTGGGTGTAGCGCGTGTCACGCAGGGTGATGGCAGCATCCCCGGCAGCGAGCCGGATCAGCTTGTGCGTGCCCATCAGGAAGCCGGTTACCACCAGGCCGCGATCGGCTGTCTTGCACGCGCCGGTGACGACGCCGGCCTCCATCAGCTCCGCCACGGCATCGGTGATCATCCCGGAGTGGACACCGAGGTCGCGGTGGCCGCGTAGCCGCCGGGCCACGGCTGAGGGCATGCTGCCGATGCCGAGCTGGATGGTGGCGCCATCCGGGATCAGGCCGGCGATGTGGCCCGCGATGGTGTCCTCGATGTCTCGCGGCGCGGCCGCCGGGTACTCGGCCGGCGGGCGGGAGACATGAACCGCAACGTCGACCTCGGCCGGGCTCAGCCGCCGATCGCAGCTGAGATCCGGCACCTGGTCGTTGACCTCGGCGATCACCACCCTGGCCTGGCTGATGAGGGTGGCGATGTAGTCGGCTCCGAGGCCAAGCCCGAACGTGCCGTCGGGCCGCGGCGGTGGCAGCGACAGGAAGACGACGTCGACGCGCAGCGGGCCAGCGCCGTCCGCGCCAAGGATCGCGGGCAGCTCGGAGTAGTGAGTGGCGAGGATGTCCAGCGCGCCCGCCCTGGCCAGCGCCCGGTTGGCGCCCGCTGCGGTGTAGGAGACGAAGGACAGGTGATCGCAGTGCTCCGGTCTCAGGGCCGACGAGCTGGAGATGCCGGTGAAGCACCGGACGCTGCCAAGCTCCTTGCGCTGCTCGGCCAGCGCCTGGGTGAGCGTGAGCGGTTCGGCGCAGGCCTGCCCCCAGGCCACGGTGTCGCCAGCCCGGATGTAGCTGGCGAGGTCAAGCTCGGAGACGTCAGCGAAGTATGCGGTCACGCTGTGCCGGTCAGGTCTGGGCCGGTCAGGTCTGGGCCGGTCAGGTCTGGGCCGGTCAGGTCTCGCGCGGTCACGAGCCGCAGCCTAACCGCCATGACAGGAGCGTGCGAGACCACGCTCGCCATCGACAGCGTTCCCCGGCATGCTGTTAGCTGATGCCAGTTCCCATCCTCAGGAGGTCTTCGTGACCGAGCAGCCTGCCGTTCCGGAATTGCGTCGTCAGCCGGGCTCGCTGCCGTACCCGGACCGCCCAGCTGGCACGGACACGATCCCCAAGATCGAGCACATCGTCGTCTTGATGATGGAGAACCACTCCTACGACAACAAGCTCGGCATGCTGGGGCGGGCCGGCGCCGACGGGCTGAAGTTAGGCGCTGACGGGAAGCCGACGGCGACCAACCCTTACGCCAATGGCGACGTTCAGCATGCCTTCGCCATGCCGACCACCTGCCAGCTGCTGGGCAAGCCGAGCCAGACCTGGCAGGACAGCCACACCCAGTTCGCCGACGGCCGCAATACGGGTTTCGTCGAGTCAGGCAGCGGGCCTGTGGCGATGGGCTACTGGCAGGAGGCCGATCAGCCGTTCTATTACTCGGTGGCGCGCCAGTTCCCGATCGCGGACCGGTACTTCTGCTCGCTACTCGGTCCGACGTTTCCCAACCGGCGCTACCTGATTTCCGCCACGTCGCTCGGGATGATCAACGACACCGTTCCGGGCTTTACTGCCTATCCGCCGAACGGGACCATCTTCGACCGGCTCGACCACGCCGGGATCAGCTGGCGGGACTACTGCTCCACGCTCGGGGTCGTCATCTCGACCACCGAGCTGTACCCAGAGCTTTATGCCAGGAACGTCGGCACGAATGTCGTCGGGATCGAGCACTTCTTTGACGACGCCGCTGCCGGACGGCTGCCGGGGTTCTCGCTGGTGGAGCCGAACTATCTGCTCGGGTCCGAGGAAGATCCGCAGAACATCGCGGTCGGAGAACACTTCGCAGCCAGCGTCATCGAGGCGGTCATGGCTGGCCCGGACTGGGAGCGCACGCTGCTGATCTGGACCTATGACGAGCATGGCGGCTATTACGATCACGTGCCGCCGCCGGCGGCCATCGTCCCCGACGACATACCGCCGGACACGCCCGCCGGCGTGCCTGCCTACAGCGGCTTCGCCCAGTACGGGTTCCGGGTGCCGTGCGCTGTCGTCTCGCCGTGGGCCAGACCCGGCTACGTCTCGCATGAGATCTTCGACCACACCAGCATCTGCGCGCTGGTCGAGGCGAAGTGGAACCTGCCGGCCATGACCCGCCGGGATGCCAACGCCAACGCCATGCTGGACATGCTCGACCTGCAGCAGCCTGCCTTCCTGACGCCGCCCGCGCTAGCTCAGCCGCTGCTGGCTAGCGATCCGCTGGGCGCACTGGCCTGCGAGCTGAGGGGGCCAGGCACCATCCCGCCGGCTGGCTCGGTCACTTCGCCGCCCCGTTGAGTATGCGCATCACCATCCGCGTCCGGCCCGGCTCGGCTAGCCCGGGCGTGGGTGGCGAGCATGACGGCGCGCTGCTGGTCCGCGTCAGCGCACGCGCCGTCAACGGCAAGGCCACGGCGGCCGCGCTCGCCGCTGTCGCCGCTGCGTTCGGCGTCCGCCCTCGCGAGGTGACGCTGATAGCCGGCGCGACGAGTCGGACGAAGGTCATCGAGGTCGGTGGTGCCGATCCAGCGAGGCTCGAGCAACTGCTGTCAGGACTGCAGCGGTGACGGGTGGCGAGGCTCGTAGATCGGAAGCTCTGAGCCGTCCGGAAGCAGGATGGTGGCAAGCAACCCCCAGCCCCGGTCGGCGACGTCCTGCGCTATCTCGACGCCTTTGCCGCGCAATTCGGCGAGCGTCGTGTGAATGTCGTCGCACATCAGGTAGAGCTCGTGGCGGCTGTCGTCAGCCGGATGGACAGCAAGCTCGGCAGGCGGCATGGCAAAGATCAGCCAGCCGCCGCCTGCGTCGACTGACGGCAGGGCGAGCACGTCGCTGAAAAACGCACGGACCTTGTCAGGTTCGGGCGAGAACACGATCGCATGCAAGCCGGTGATCATTTCGTCATCGTAGCGGCCGTCGAGTCCGACCTTGACATGCGGGAATCGACTTTCATATCGCGCGCGACGAGTGAGCTGTGATCGCATCGCAATATCCAGATAAAATACGATAAGCTAGTGCTGGCAATAGTGTAAAAGAAGTGTTCGGAACGGCCCGATGGCATTTTGAATTAGGCCGTTAGTGGCTAGGGATGGCAAAGCATCAATCGCGCCGCCGCTATTTCGGCGCAAAGTTACTTTCGCAGCCGGTTTCGTAATCCAAACCGCGGCCGATCTACCTGCACGGAGCGGGCTCGCCACCGCGGGCCCGAGTCCATGTCAGGCGCCTGTGTCGCGTCCGGGCGCACCTGCGTCAGAAAGTCGGACTTGTACGAATGCATCCGTCGTTGCGAACTCGCCGGTCTCCTGGGCCGGGTGCGCAACAGCACGCGAGCCGCGCTCGCGGTCATGATCGTAGTTCTAGTATCAGCGGCACTGGCCGCACCAGCAACAGCGCACGCCACGACCACCACGGCGGTGGCCTCGAGCCGGACGGCAGCAGCTTCGAGCCGGGCGGCAGCGGCCTTGAGCAGGCCGAGCAGAGTCGCCGAAGAAACCCGGCGGATGCGCCTCAGCGCCTGGTATTTCGCACTATCGCAGCGCCGCAAGCCCTACATCTGGGGCGGTACCGGCCCGTTCGGATACGACTGCTCCGGCCTGGTCTATGCGGCCTACCTCGCGGCCGGCATCAGGCTGCCGCGCACTACCTACGAGATGCTGGATAGCTGGCGCCTCGTCCGGATCCCTAAGTCGCAGGCGCGGCGAGGCGACCTGGCGTTCTTCGGCACCGGTCACGTCGAGCTCTACGTCCGGGGTCCGTGGACATTCGGCGCGCAGGAAACGGGCACGGTCATCGGGTTCCACCGGATGAACGCGTTCTGGCACCCGACCATGTACTTCCGGGTGCGCCTGTAGCGGCATCCAGCCGCCGATGGCGTTACGCGGCGTGGTGCCGATGGCGGTATCTCAGCCCGAGCTGGATGGCGATCCACGCCACGACGATGATGACCGGGGTGATCCACAGCGACTGGAGCGACGACCCCGTAACCCAGAGGACCAGCACCAGTGCGATCACGGCCAGGGCCAGCTTGACGTGTGAGCTTCTCTTGATCATGACCTTCTCGATGGGGTTCATGACGGGCTCCAGTTCCGCGCAATGATGATTGCGTCTATCAACTAATGTAGCATGGCCAGTGTGAAAGCGAGCCGGGACGAGGTCCGCGCGATGGTAACCGCATTGTTCGTGACGAATGCGGCGCTCGACCGGGCCAGGCGGCAGAAGAAGGGGGCGAGCACCCTCAGCCTCCTGCAAGTCATCGCCGCCGCCCCGGGGATCCGCCCCTCGGAGATCGCCAGTGCGCAGGATGTCCATCCCTCCCAGGTGACGCGGCAGGTCCGGGAGCTTGAGCACCTGGGCCTGGTGCAGATCACGGCCGATGCGGCGGACGGGCGCTCCTGCCGGGTGACGCTCACTCCTGCCGGTGCCGACGAGCTGCACGCTCTGACCGAAGAAGGCCTGGACCGGTTCGGCCTATTCGTGGCGGACTGGGAGCCGGAGGAGGTCCGGATGCTGACCTCGCTGCTGCAGAAGCTGGAAGTGTCCAAGGCGGCAGTCGCCGCCCGGCAACGGCCTCCCTCAGGTCGTCACTGGGCCCGGCAGACCGCTTGAGCGCACCGGTCTGCCAAGCCATCAGGCCACGATCACGACCCTTCGAGGCTAGGCGAGCTCGTCTCGCCGCGCCGCCGCGTGGACCAGACGCTGCTCCGCTCGCTCGCGCGTGCGCAGGTATCGTCTGATGCCATGCAGACCGTGTATGAGGCCGCAGGCGGCGCCGAGGGCATGCTGCGCCTGGCCGAGGCGTGGCATTCGCGGGTGATGGCCGACGAGGAGGTCAGTCACGCGTTCAGCCACGGGTTCCATCCGGAGCACAGCGAGCGGCTCGCCGCCTACTGGGCCGAAGCGCTTGGTGGTCCGACCGCATACTCAGGCAGCTACGGAGACGAGAGCTCCGTCGTGCGGATCCATAGCGGTAACGGCGAGCACTCGCAACTGGACCGCCGGGCGATCGCGTGCTTCGACCAGGCTATGCAGGACGTCGGCCTCGACACGGCTGGTCCGCTCCGGCAGGTGCTGCACGACTACTTTGCCTGGGCCACCACGACGACCATGGCGCGTTACCACGAGTCTGCTGCCGACGTCCCTGATGGCCTGAGCATTCCGCGCTGGTCATGGGACGGGCTGCAGCGCTGAGCGAGGCGACCGGGCAGGTCGGCGAGCGAGCAGAGCCGCTGGCGGGCGGAGATATCGTGCCGGTGGGCGGGGTCGATCAGGAATGCCGTCAGGCCGGCTGCGGTGGGACCGGCGTAGTCGGCGTTATAGGTGTCGCCGACGAAGACGGCGCTGGCAGCGGTGATGCGCAGGCGGCGCAGGGCCTCGGCGTAGATCGACGGATGTGGCTTGCGCCTGCCGACGTCGATGGACGTAATGACCGCGTCGAAGTGGTGCGCGATGCCCATGGCGGCGAGATGGCTGGGCACCAGGTCGGACTGATGGGTGTTGGATACGACGGCTAGCCGGAACCGAGCCGCCAGGGTCGCGACCAGTGCGGCCATGTCAGGCGCGTACACGACTGCGGTGTTCCATTCGCGGACGTAGGCGCGGGCTAGTGCTTCGGCCTGGGCCGGCTGCGGCTCGCGGCGCAAGACCCTCGCAAGGACCGCAGTCGCGACCTCCTGCATCGAGAACTCGCTGTCATCGCCGTCGCTGCGGGCGTCCAGGCGCTCCGATTCCTCGGCCCAGGCGTGCAGGTAGCCCGAGTAGCTGAGCCGCGCGCCCTGCGCCACCACGAATGCGTGGGAGGAGTGGTATCCCTGCTCACCTGGCAGCGGCCGGCCTCGTCAGCCCCGGTGGCTCAGTAGCCTTGCGGTTATGGAGATGGACACCAACGCCGCGATCTGGCAGTCCGGGGAGATCGTGCAGGCCTTCGTGGCAGAAGCGGAAGCACATGAGCGCAAGCGGTCGGCGCAGCGGCGGTTCATGGCTGTCCTCTTGCCGTTCAGCGAGCAGGACGCGTTTACGTTCCTCGATCTGGGGGCGGGGACAGGAGCGGCGTCGCGCGTGATCCTCGACATGTATCCGCGCAGCACGGCGATACTCGCTGACTTCTCGGCCGAGATGATGCGCGCTGGTGAGCGGGAGATGCAGCCGTTCGCCGGGCGCTACCGCTACGTCGAGTTCGACATGACGACCGGGCAGTGGCCCGCCGCGATCCCGGCGGCGATCGACGCGATCGTGACCTCGATGTGCGTGCACCACCTGACCGACGAACGTAAGCAGGGCCTGTTCGCCGAGGTCTTCGACCATCTTGCACCCGGCGGCTGGTATTTCAACTTCGACCCGGTGCGCCCGCCGGATCCTGCTGTCGCGGCCACCTGGGAGCGGGTCAATGACCACGACGACCCGGAGGCGGCGGCCAAGCGCCTGAGTCGCACTCCGGAGCAGCAGGCCCGCTGGGAGAATCACATCCGCTACATCATCCCGCTCGATCAGCAGCTGGCCTACCTCCGCTCGGCTGGCTTCCATGGCACCGACGTCTACTGGAAGCGGCTGGAGAGCGTGATCTACGGCGGCTACCGGCCGGCCGCACCTGCGGCCGCCGGGTAGCGGCGTGCCAGCAAGTCTTCGCCAGGTCATCGACGCGACGACCGTCGAGGAGCTGCGCGCCCGCGGCAGCTTCAAGTGGACGGCGCCGGGTCCGGACGGGTTCGGCGCGGCTGTGGCGGAGATGGATTTCGGCGCAGCGCCGCCGATCCTGGACGCGCTCGCCCGGCTGGCTGCCGAGGCGAACTTCGGCTACCTGCCGACGCCGCTGGCCGACGAGCTCGCCGCGGCGTGCGCTGACTTCGGGCAGCGCCGTTACGGCTGGGAACTCGATCCCGCATTGATCCACCCGGTGCCGGACGTGATCAAGGCACTGGAGATCGCGATCACGCACTTCTCGCGGCCGGGCTCGCCGGTCATCCTGCCGACTCCCGCCTACATGCCGTTCCTTTCCGTGCCTGGCTTCCTCGGCCGCGAGATCATCCAGGTGCAGATGCGTGCGGACACCGGCTTCTTCACTCTCGACCTCGACGGGATCGAGGACGCCTTCCGGGCGGGCGGCCACCTGGTCGTCTTCTGCAATCCCTATAACCCGCTCGGCCGGGTCTTCAGCCAGCCGGAGATCACGCAGCTGACCGAGGTCGTCGATCGGCACGGCGGCCGGGTCTTCGCCGACGAGATCCACGCGCCGCTGGTGTACCCGGGCTCACGCCACGTCCCGTATGCATCAACGTCCGAGGTCGCCGCGTCGCACACGCTGACCGCCACGTCCGCCTCCAAGGCATGGAACCTGCCCGGTCTGAAGTGCGCTCAGGTCATCCTCACCAATGAGCCCGACCGGGAGCACTGGGAGGAGCTGGGATTTCTCGCCTCCCGTGGCGCGAGTACGCCGGGTGTCGTCGCGAACATCGCTGCCTACCGGCATGGTGAGCCATGGCTCGAAGAGATCGTCGCCTACCTCGACGACAGCCGCCGCCAGCTCGCTGACCTGATCAGCCGCCACCTGCCGCAGGTTCGGTACCGGCCACCCGACGGAACCTACCTCGCCTGGCTTGATTGCAGCGCGCTGGACCTGCCGGACTCACCCGGTGCCCTGGTGACCGAGCAGGCCAATGTCACGGTCGTGGACGGGCCCGCGTTCGGCAGCGGTGGCGCGGGCGCCTTCCGGTTCAACTTCGCGACCCCGCAGCCGATCCTCGCCATGATGATCGAGCGGATCGCGGCCGTCCTGCAGCCCGGCTAGTCACGCCAGGACCGCGACGTACCGCCAGTCCAGCACGTCGCGCGCATCCGGCGCGTCGGCGCGGACGAGTGAGCGCAGGTGCACGAGACCGCCGCCATCGGGCAGGTAGTCGACCTGCTCGACAGTGATCACGCTGCGCAGGGTGTCGCCCTCGCGCACCGGTGCCAGGTGCTCGCAGCCGTGCCAGCCGGTCACCGTCACCAGCGACGGCAGCGCGCGGGCAGCCTGCGACAGCGCCAGCCCGATGGTGTGACCGCCGTATACGAGCCGCTCACCGCCAGCTGCGGAGGAGTCGTGATGCACGGCGGCGATGTTGGCCGTCAGCCTGGCCAGCTCGGGTGCGCTGGAGACGACGTCTCCGCCCGCTACCTCGACGGACTGCCCGGCCGTCAGCTCGGCTGGCCGGGGCCCGGCAGCCCGCCGCGCGAACCTGTCCAGGCGCCAGCCGCTGACCAGCCCCTCGAATTTCGGCGGCGGGCCGTCCTGGCCGACCTGATCGAGGTCGTCGGCGTGCCCGGTCTGCGCCGTCTCATCGCGCAGCGGCAGCATGGCGCAGCGCCAGAAGTCCAGAACTGGACGGCTCTCCTGGTCGGTCGTGACGATCCGCAGCGCCGCGAGGCCGGTGGCGGCCCGGCCGTCGCGCTGCTTGTTCTGCCGGAGGGCGACGACCTGCGTCACCGTCGCCAGGGTGTCGCCGATCAGCGGCGCGCGCCGGAAGGCCAGCCCGCGATAGAACAGGTTGGCCTTCACGTGCTGCGTTACCACGGTGGACTGGCCGATGGCCACGTCCCAGACCAGCCCTGGCGGGGCCAGCGGGCCGCCGCCGGTGACCTGGTGGCACAACTCGTGGTCGAGCGTGAGTGCCAGCCGGTCGCCGGTGATTGCCTGATGCGCCGCGGCCAGCCCTTGCGTGATCGTTATCGCGGGTGCGCTGAACTCCTGGCCGACGGTCAGTTCTTCGAAGAACGGCCCCCGGCCGGCCATAGCTGACATCGGGCATGCTCCCTCGGCCGCCGCCTGCTTGGCGGCGCTCTTAACTACGATTGGATCGGAACGTGGTGGTCAGCCCCAAGGGAGCTTAAAAGGTGAGCGGTCTTTCGGCGGAAGAGCGGGCGGTCGTCAGCACCGTCGCGGCGTTCGTGGACCGCGAGGTCCGGCCGGTGGCACGCGAGCTCGAGCACGCTAACGAGTATCCCGAGAAGCTGATCAGCCAGATGAAGGGCCTCGGCATTTTCGGGCTGGCGATCCCCGAGCCCTATGGGGAGGCGCCGGTGTCGACGCCGTGCTACTCGGAGGTGACCGCCGAGCTGGCCCGGGGCTGGATGAGCCTGGCGGGCGCGATGGGCGGCCACACGGTGGTAGCCAAGCTCCTACTCGAGTTCGGCACGGAGGCCCAGCGACGGCGGTACCTGCCGCGGATGGCGACCGGCGAGGTGCGTGCCACCATGGCCCTGACCGAGCCAGGAGGCGGCTCCGATCTGCAGGCCATGACGACCATCGCCAGGCAGGTCAGCGATGGATATCTGATCAACGGGGCCAAGACCTGGATCACCAACGCCCGCCGCTCGCAGCTGATCGCGCTGCTCTGCAAGACCGACCCGGCGGCCACGCCCCGGCACACGGGCATCAGCATCCTGCTCGTCGAGCACGGTCCAGGACTCGTGGTCTCGCGCGATCTGCCCAAGCTTGGCTATAAGGGCGTGGAGAGCTGCGAGCTGTCGTTTGCCGATTACCATGCCCCCGCCGACGCGGTGCTGGGCGTCGAGCCAGGACGCGGATTCGCGCAGATGATGAAGGGCCTGGAGATCGGGCGGATCCAGGTGGCCTCGCGGGCCGTGGGGGTCGGGCAGGCCGCGTTCGACGACGCGCTGCGGTATGCCCGCGAGCGGGAGAGCTTCGGCCAGCCGATCTGGAAGCACCAGCAGATCGGCGCGTACCTCGCCGACATGGCGACCAAGCTGACAGCCGCGCGCCAGCTTGTCCGGTTCGCGGCTGAGCGGTACGACGCAGGCGAGCGCTGCGATCTAGAGGCAGGCATGGCCAAGCTGTTCGCCTCGGAGGCGGCGATGGAGATCGCCCTCAGTGCTGTCCGCATACACGGTGGTTATGGCTATTCGACCGAGTTTGACGTGGAGCGCTATTTCCGCGACGCGCCGCTGATGATTGTTGGCGAGGGCACGAACGAGATCCAGCGCAATGTCATCGCCGCGCAGCTGATCGCGCGCGGCGGCCTCGGCGGGTAGCTAGCCAGTAGGACCAGGGAGCTCCTGGAAAAGCCTGACATTTGGCTGAGTGGCTGCTTTAGTTAGGCGCCATGAGGCCATCGTCACGCCGCCGCATCCTCGCGTTTGCACTGGTTCCGGCACTCGGGTTAGCAATTGCTGCCGCACCGGGTGCGGTCGCTGCGGCCAGCCCTGCCGCCGTGTACTACAACTGGGCCCAGTTCCGGTTCGCCGCCGACCATGCCGGCGCCAACCCGGCCGGTGATGGCCTGACCGTGAGCAGCGTCCACAAGCTCAAGAAGCTGTGGAGCTTTGGCGTGTCGACCTTTGACGAGTCGTCGCCGGCGGTCCAGGGTGGCGTCGTCTATGTCGGCTCCCCCAATGGCCAGGGCTACCTGTTCGCGCTGCACGCCGGCTCTGGCAAGCAGATCTGGGCTCATCTCATCTCGGCGAAGGGCGTAGATTCTTCGCCCGCCGTGGCGAACGGCATCGTGTACGTCGGCTCGGAGTCCAGCAAGCCGGGCGTGCTGGCGCTGCGCGCCAGCACGGGGGCTAAGGTCTGGGGCTTCAACACCGGTGCGGGCGTGACGGCGTCACCGGCATACCTCCAGGGCGTCGTCTACATCGACGGCCAGGGCGGGAGCCTCTACGCGCTGAACGCCAAGACTGGCAAGCAGAAGTGGAAGTTCACGCCAGGCGGCGACCTCGTGTCATCCCCGGCGGTGGCAGGCGGCGTGGTCTATCTCGGGGGCGGCAAGCACCGCATCTACGCCGTCTCCGCCGCTACAGGCAAGCAGAAGTGGAGCTTCGCCACCAAGGCGGGCACGTTCTCCTCGCCTGCCGTCGTCGGCGGTGTGGTGTACGTGGGCGCGAGCTACTGGGTGTATGCGCTCAACGCCGCGTCAGGCAAGCAGCTGTGGAGCTATGCCACGGGCGGTGCCGTTGAATCATCGCCGGCGGTCGTCGGCGGCACAGTCTACGTGGGCTCCGAAGACGACAGCGTGTACGCGCTGAACGCAGCGACGGGCAAGAAGCGTTGGAGCTATACCACGCACGGGTCGGTTCAGTCCTCCCCCGCGGTGGCCGGCGGGGTGATGTACGTCGGCTCGATCGACGGCTACCTGTATGCGCTGAATGCCAAGACAGGGAAGAAGCTGTGGTCCTATAACACCGGGCTAGGCGTGTACGCCTCGCCGGCTGTCTCCAACGGCGTCGTCTACGCCGTGTCCGACGTGGGCAAGGTCTACGCGTTCGGTCTCGGCAGCTAGCGGTCTCAGCGAGCGGCAGGAGCCCTCGCTGGCTCGGCTGGCTCCGTGCGCGGCCCGCCAGTGGCCGGATCCCATTCAGGCAGGCTCAGCAAGCTGGCGCCGTTGAGCAGCGCCGGCCGCGGACTCCCGTCGAGCACTCGGCCGCCGCTCGGCCTCGGGGTCTTCGGGCGCGGCGGCCTCGTGCCGCCGCCGCCTCCGCCACCGGGCCGCAGGCCCCGGTTGCCCGCCGCGAAGAGTCCGCCCCAGGCGCCGATGCCAGCGCCGAGGAACGGGAAGATGATCAGGATCAGCAGGTAGCCGGCCACAGCGTGGCTGGCGGCGACTTCGAACGCGTACAACGAGTTGGAGCGCGGGTCACCGCCGGGAATCGTCCACTGGATGCTGCTGGCGGCGTGTGGCGCGACTGCGATCGTACTGATACCGAGGACGGACACCAGCAGGGCGCAGGTGATGCCGACGCAGAGGCCGGCCGCGACTGCTTGCCGGGTCCGGATCTGTGTCGGCGGGACGGTACCGTCCTGGTCGCGCCGTGGCGCCCGCCGGGCTGCCATGACCACGGCTGCGGTGGCCGCTGCGAACACGGCCGGCACGGCCATGACCTTGGTGATCTGGAAGAGGGCGCTGAGCGAGCCGTCGGTGATGTGCATTGGGTTGTCCAGCGGGCGCAGCACATAGACGGCTAGGCCCAGCAGCACGCCGGTGCCGGTTCCGATCACGATCGTGGCCCGGCTGGCAGGCGGCCGTCGCGCCGTGATCGCCAGGAGCCCGGTCAGGTAGGCGGCGATGACGAGCAGGAAGGCGATCTCGCCAGCCCAGACCCCGGTGAGCGCGGGACGCCCGCCGAGCCGGGCAAACTCGTGCCGCTCGACCGCCGCCTTGACCAGGATGAGCGCGCCTACGAGGACGAACCCGGCAACACGCACAATCCGCGCTGTCCAGCTCGTGCCAATGGGGCCGAACCTGCGCCGCACTGGCCAGTGGAGCAACGCGATCAGGCCAGCGACAACCAGGGCGCTGACGCGGTCGATCAGCGTGGCCGGATTGCCGGGCGCGCCCGACCAGGCCACGCGCACGACGCAAGCAGCCGCGACGCTGATCGCGAGCCAGTAGCCGATCTTGCGTGGCATCAGGGCCCCCCTACCGTCAGCCACATCCAGCAACCAGGCTAACTGGCGGTGTCGGCCTGATGCCGCGGTAGGTACCCTGATACGGGTCAGAGCAAGCCGTTGACCTCGTGAACGTCTCCGCACGGCACGTTCAGGGCCGCGTGGTGGTTGCGGATCGCCTCTTCATCCGGGCCCTCGAGCAGGCAGTAAACCTTGCCGTCGGGATTGTGGTACAGCTCGATCTGGCGGACGCCGAACTCGTCGGTGGCACCCTCGCGGGTCCCCTGCGCGATTTGCTCGATGGCCTCGGCCGGCAGCTTCAGGTCATCGTGATAGTCCATGAACCGTGGCACAACGGTCCCCCTCCCTGGCTGAAGATGTTTCCAGGGCCACTGTCCACCCCAGACGCCACGGCTGTCCACGAAATCGCGGGTCCGACCACACCGCCTGGTCAGGAACGGAAAGGCGTTTCGCTCGCCCGCGAACGGGGTATCGAATTGATGTTCGATTGGCAGGGTGAGTGGCATGAAAGGCGATCGTGTCGAGATCGTCGTCGACGTCGGCGACGGCACGCGTACGTATGAGGTTGGCGCGACGCGCGCGGGGCGCCGCATCGAGGTCGCCACGCGACGCGGGCTCGTCGAGGTCACCGAGGTGACCCGCACCGGCACGCCCGTCAGGACCGCGCGGTTCATGGCGAGCCGGATCGTCTCACTGGTCGAGTATCCGGCCTCCGACGCCGCGCGGCCGTAGGCTGGGCGCGTGCCCGGCGCTGAAGCCGTTCTCATCACCGGCGTGTACGGGGCAGGCAAGAGCTCGGTCGCCGTGGAGATCGCCTACGTGCTGGAGCAGCGCGACGAGCGATTCGCTCTGCTGGATCTGGACTACCTGAGCTGGGCTCACTGCGACCAGCCAGACCTGACCCTGCTGGAACGCAACCTCTGCGCGGTCGCCGCCAACTACGCCGCCGCCGGGATCACCCGGTTCGTGCTGGCGTACTTCGTCCGCGACGACAGCGAGCTTCAGCGCATTCGCGCCGCCGTCGGCGTGCCGCTGCAGGTGGTGCGGCTCGAGCTGGCGGCGAGCGAGCTACAGCGGCGCCTCGCGGCGGACATCACGAGCGGCCGCGCCGGCGACCTCGCCGTCGCGCTGACGGCGATCGTGGCTGGTGAGGGCGTAGGCCTCGAGGACGTGGCCATCGCGAACGATCGCCCCGTCGGCGTCGTAGCGGCCGAGATCCTGGCGTTCCTCGGGTGGCAGCGGCGCTAGGTACTGGCCGGCTTTTGCCGTCGTGCTTCGATCGCCTTGTGGTGGTCATAGAGCTGGTCCGGCGGGTCCTCGTGACGAAGTTCGCCGACCAGCAGCGCGATGGCGCGCATGATGTCTGCGGTCGCCGCGTGCAGCGTGCTCGCGGTTAGCGGCTGACCCTTGTAAGCGGTGAGGTCCACCGGCGGGCCGGTGATGATCTGGACCTTCTTGCGCGGGAACAAGTGGAGGCCGGGCTTGAGCGATCCGGCGAGGCCGCCTTTCTCGCCCTTGGGGTAGGGCAGCAGCTCGTGCGCCCCCCATGACGCCAGCGGAACGACCGGCGTGCCGGTGGCCAGTGCGAGTCGCGCCGCTCCGGTCTGCCCGGTCATCGGCCACAAGTCCGGATCTCGGGTGCAGGTGCCCTCGGGGTAAACGACCAGGCACTGTCCGGCCGCCAGGGCGTCCTGTGCGGCCGCCAGCACCGCGTTGCCGCCGCCGCTGTCGCGGTCGACCGGGATCTGGCCGGTGCCCCGCACAATTCTGCCGACGAATCCGTGTCCGAACAGAGACGACTTGGCGATGAATACCGGATAGCGGCCGCTGGCGTGGAGGTAATGACAGACCGCCAGCGGGTCCGCCTCAGAGATGTGATTGGCCGCAACGATCAGGGCGCCGTCCCGCGGCACGTGCTGCCTGCCCTGCCAGTCCCGCCTGAGCACGGCACGCAGCAGCGGCGGCAGGACGACGATCGTCAGGCCGCGCCAGCGCGGAGAATACTCATAGCCCATGGTCGGAATCCTCAGAAGCCTACGGGCATGTGCTTGATGCCGTTGATGAAGTTCGAGCGGAGCCTGCTCGGCTCCCCCTCGAGGCGGATCTGTGGCATGCGCTCCGTCAGCGCCTGCAGGAGAACCCGAATCTCGACCGACGCGAGGTGCCGGCCGAGGCAGAAATGCGGGCCGCCGCCACCGAACCCCAGGTGCGGGTTGGGATCGCGGCCCACGTCGAATCGCTGCGGCTCGCCGAACACCGACTCATCGCGGTTGGCGGCGGCGTAGAACACGACGACCTTGTCTCCCGCCGCGATTGGCTGGCCGCTCAGCTCGGTGTCCCGCAGCGCCGTCCGACGGAACAGGTTCACCGGGCTGACCCAGCGGACTATCTCCTCGGCAGCAGTGGGAATCAGGGACGGGTCAGCCAGCAGCCGCTGCCACTCATCCGGGTGCTCGAACAGGGCCAGCATGCCGCCAGCAGCCGCGTTCCGCGTGGTCTCGTTCCCGGCCACGGTCAGGAGCAGGAAAAACAGATCGAACTCGTCGCTCGTCAGCGCCTCGCCGGCGTCATCAGGCTGGAGCAGTCGAGTGATAATGTCGTCGGCCGGCTGCTCACGGCGGCGCTCGGCGAGGGTGGCACCATAGGCGTAGATCTCGGCTGCCGCGTGCTGCTGCGCTTGCGGCTCAAGCTGGAACTCCGGGTCAGCCGCGCCGATCAGCAGGTTCGACAGCTCGAAGAGGCGGCCGCGGTCCTCGACTGGGGCACCCACCAGCTCGCAGATCACCCACAGCGGCAGCGGCGCGGCGATGTCGGTCACGAAGTCGGCCAGGCCGGCCTGCTGGACGTCGTCGAGCAGTGTGTGGCAGATCTGCGCGACGTGTTGTTCGAGACGGCTGATCATGCGTGGCGTGAAGCCGCGGTTAACGAACGCGCGCTGCCGGGTGTGCTGCGGCGGATCCATGTTGAGCATCATCAGCCGCTGCAGCTCGATCTGCGCCTCGGGGACCTCCCCGAACAATGACAGGCGCTTGGCCGAGGAAAAGGTCTCCGGGTGCCGGGACAGGTAGCCGATCTCGCGATGCCGGGTTACGGCCCAGAAGCCGGGCCAGCCAGGCTCACCGCCGTCGGCGTGCCAGAAGACGGGATCGTGCTCGCGCAGCCAGGCGAACTGGTCGTGTGGCGGCCCACCGCGCTGGTAGGTGTCCGGGTCGATGAGATTGATCTCCGGCGCTGTCATATCGCGCTGAGGAGCACGCCGACCATGACCGCGCTCTCGCCGGAGCGGTTTTGCCAGTCGTGCGGGACGCCAGGCTGCTGCACGACTGAGTCGCCAGGCCGGAGCAGCACCTCGGTGTCCCCCACCACGAGCGTCACCTCGCCGCGCAGGATGGTCACGTAGTCGAGAGTCTCGGTCGCATGAGCGCCCTGAAACTCGCTGTGCTCTGCGCTGTCCAGCTCTGCGTCATCACGATCGGTGTCCGCACCCGGAGCGATCTCCACAATCCGGAAGCACGCGCCGCCGGGCGGCGGTTCCAGTGCCCACTCCGTGGTGGATGTATCGGCACCGGTTGCCGCCAGCGGAGCCCGGCCCGACACCCATAGCTCGGTTGTGGTGTATCGCCCGGCATGAATGACGGTAGGCGGCGGGCCGCTATAGAGGATGGCGGGCGTGCCATTCGTGTCGTATCCGGTCACGACCCTCGTCAGATTGCTCACAAACGCAGTGTAGAACCGCCCGGAGATACATATCCGGCTACATCATTCAGAGGACGTCCGCCTGGGTACTCAGCCAGTAACGTGCTGTCATCACCGGAGCTTGACCAGTGGGGGGCATGCCCGGTGTGCGAAGGGCCAGCGATCGATGTCTTCCAGCACTTCCCGCGCACCCGAGCCAGCCAATCCGCGCCGCGGTTTCTTGCGGCGGGGTCGAGCAGCGTCCGGCTGGACCTGTCCGGACTGCGGCTTAACCACCTCTGACCCGGTCGCCATCAGGCTTGGCTTCTGCTCGGGCTGCAGCGAGTTCACCGGTATGTGCGGAGCGGGCCGGCGGATTATCTGCCCGGACATGATGAGCGTGACCGCGTGGCACACGCCGTGCACGAGCCTGGGCACCACTGCGTGGCAGATCACCCAGGGCGTGAGCCAGCAGGTCGCGCTGCTGTGTCCGGCGCACGACGCGCAGCTCAGGGCCGGGCGGGCGCCGTGGATCAGCCAGGCTGTGCCGCTCACCCAGGTGGGCCGGCTCGATCATGGCTAGATGACACCAGATCCGTTCCATCTCGAGCGCTTCACCGCGGCTCAGCACGCCAGCTACGAGGACGCCACCGCCGAGCTGCGCCGTGGCCGCAAGACCAGCCACTGGATGTGGTACGTATTCCCGCAGATCGCCGGTCTCGGCTCTAGCGAAACATCGAGGCGGTACGCAATCGGCTCGCTCGCCGAGGCCAGGGCATATCTGGCGCACCCGGTGCTCGGCCGCAGGCTCGTCGAGTGCGCGTCGATCCTCCTCGGGCAGTCCGGCCGGACGGCCAAGCAGATCTTCGGCGGCATCGACGCGCAGAAGCTCAGGTCCTCCATGACCCTGTTCCGGCAGGCCGACCCGGACCAGCAGGTCTTCGCGCAGGTGCTGGAGCACTACTTTGGCGGGGCCGCGGATCCCGCGACGGAGGAACGCCTCCCCGGCTAGCGGCCCTGGAATAGTTAACGTTACTTGCCGCGGTCAGTTTGCCTGGGTTGCGGCCACCCTGAACGGAGACTGCCGAATGAACCCACTTGCGCGCCTCGCCGGCCTGGCCGTAGACCGGGCGCTGGGCTTGTCAGCGCCGCATGAGCCGATCGTCGTTCGGCGAGACGTCGGAGTCCCGATGGCCGACGGGGTCGTCCTGCTGGGCAACCACTATCGGCCGGCCCGCGATCGCGGTTCGCTCCCGGTCGTGCTGATCCGCTCGCCCTACGGCCGGGCGGGCCTGGCAGGCTCGGTGTTCGCCGCGCCGCTAGCCCGCCGCGGTTTCCAGGTCTTCATCCAGAGCACCCGCGGCACCTTCGGCTCGGGCGGCCAGTTCCGGCCCTTCCTGCACGAGCACGACGACGGCCTGGCTACGGTCGCATGGCTGCGCCAGCAGGCGTGGTGTGACGGACGTGTCGCGATGACCGGCGGCAGCTATCTCGGGCATACCCAGTGGGCGGTCGCGCCGTATGTGGACCCGCCGCTGGAGGCAGTGTCGCTGAACATCACCGCCGCGCACATCACGTCCGCGTTCTACGAGCACGGCGCGCCAGGCCTGAAGAACGCGCTGAACTGGACGGGCCAGATCGGTCTGCAGGAGCGCGGCGTGCTGCCGCCCCTCGTGCCGAACCCGGTGCGACTGGCGGCCATGCGGCGAGCGCTGCGCAAGACACCGCTGCAAGCGGCTGACGTGGCGGTGGCAGGCGGGCCAGTGCCGTTCTGGCGTGACTTCGTCGATCACTCCAACCCCGGCGACGATTTCTGGGCGGTGGCCGATCATGACCGCGCCGACCTGACCCGGCTGCCCCCGGTCAGCATGGTCACGGGCTGGTGGGACCTGTTCGTGGCCGAGCAGCTGCGCGACTACACAGCGATCCGCGCGGCTGGTGTCGAGGCAAGGCTCGTCGTCGGTCCGTGGCTGCACGCCGAGCCAGGCGAGCTGAGGGCCATCACCCAGGCTGATGTCGCGTGGCTCCGGCACTACCTCTCGGGCGGCCCGGCGCCGGCCGGCCCGCGGGTGCGCGTATACCTCCAGCAGGCTGATACCTGGCTCGAGTTCGAGGAATGGCCGCCGCCCGCCACCTCGGCGCCCTACTACCTGCGCCAGGATGGCGGACTGGCGGCAGACGCCGAGCCGGGCGATGCCCTGCCTGTCTCCTTTGTCTACGATCCGGCCGATCCGACGCCCACGGCAGGCGGGCCCGTACTTCAGCCGCCGGGCAAGCAGGTCGACAATGCCGCCATTGAGGTGCGGCCGGACGTGCTGACCTTCACCAGCGAGCCGCTCGCCGTCGATCAGGATGTCGTCGGCCCCGTCAGCGCCCGCGTCTACGTTCGCCCGTCCCTGGACCACGCCGACGTCTTCGTCCGGCTCTGCGACGTCGACCAGGAGGGCGTCTCCCGCAACGTCGTCGACGGCATCAGGCGGCTCAGCCCCGGTCACGATGCCGAGGTCGACGCAGATGGCGTCCTAGCGGTCGAGATTGAGCTGTATCCGACCGCGTACCGGCTGCATGCCGGGCACCGGATACGACTGCAGGTGAGCGGTGGCGCATTCCCCAGGTACGCGCGCAACCATGGCACCGGCGAGCCGTTCGGCGCCGCTATCGCCACGCGACGCTGCCGCTTTGAGATCTTCGCCGACGCGCAGCATCAGGCCCGAGTCGTACTGCCGCTGCTCAGCCCGGCCTGACAGGCCAGCTTCGCTGCGTGCACGGGCCGGTCGGTGGAGGTCTGCTTGCGCTCGGTCGTCCTCGCGGTCCAGTAACGGAAGAGGCCCCGTTCCGCTATACGGACGCTGGCGGCAACGATCGGGTATTCGGGCCGGCCGTGAAGCCGGTGAGCCCGCCTGGCTCGCGAGCAGGTGCACGGCTGATGGCGGAGTCTCCGCGGCGGCGGGCTGTCCCGTCGTCGCGGAGACCGCTAGGTTAGCCCGAGGCACAGAGAGGACCGACCGATGCCCACGAGCAGCTTCACTGTCCCGTCCGCCGACGGCACTCAGATCGCGGCCTACCGGTGGGACCCGGCTGGTCCGCCGCGGGCCGTGGTGCAGATCACGCATGGCATGGGCGAGCACGCCCAGCGGTACGAGCATGTCGCGCAGGCGCTGATCGACGCTGGTTACGTCGTGTACGCGCAGGACCACCGGGGGCATGGCGCCAGCGCGCGCTCTGACGATCTGGGCAACCTGGGCTCGGGCGGCTGGACTGCGCTCGTCGACGACATCGGCTCTCTCAGCGCCGTTGTCCGGGCCGAGCATCCGGGCCTGCCGCTGATCCTGCTCGGGCACAGCATGGGATCGTTCGCGGTGCAGCAGTACTTGCTCGACCACAGCGCGGACGTCGCTGCGGTTGTCCTCACCGGCACCGCGGTCATCGACCTGCTGGAGCCAGCGCTGGACCTGGACCAGCCGCTTGACCTGACGATGTTCAACGCGGCGTTCCAGCCGGCCCGGACGGACTATGACTGGCTATCGCGCGACGAGGCGGTCGTCGATGCCTACGTTGCGGACCCGCTGTGCGGCTTCGGCATCGACACCGCGTCGGCCAAGACCATGTTTGTCGGGGCGCGCCGGCTGGCCGACCCGGACCAGGTCGCAGCCCTGCGCGACGATCTGCCCGTCTACATCGCCGTAGGCGAGAGCGACCCGGTCAACGGCGGCCTCACGCTGCTGCACCCGCTGGTCGACCGGCTCAAGGAGGCCGGCCTGACCGATGTCACGGTCGTCACGTATCCCGAAGGTCGGCACGAGATCTTCAACGAGATCAACTCAGCCGAGGTCATCGGCTCGCTCATCGAGTGGGCAGACCGGGTCGTCGCGGCTCGCCGGTAGCGCGTCAGGCGGCGAGCTTGCCGCGCGTCATGGTTTAGAGAGTCTCAAGGTCCTGAGAGTACGGTGAGCGAATGACCTACCCTCACCTGCCTGACGGCGGCAGGCAGGTCCCGCCGCCGGATCAGCGGGCTCGTTATCGCGGGCAGGACATTGGCGAGCGCGAACGGCCCTCAGCAGATGAACAAAATAGTCGCGATGCTGAGCAGTTTCTCGGTGGTCGCCCGGCCGATGGACGGCTGCGAGGGCTGGTAGCCCGGCTGCGGCGCCGTCGGCCCCGGCCGCGTTAGCTCTGCGGAACGGAGGCGTCGATCGTTTGCGCGGCTGGCAGACTCGGAGCATGCCGAAGAATCCGCGCTGGGAGCAGTCCAGTTGGCGTCGACCGTACCCCGGTTACCTCGGTGGGCTAGTAGCGGAACAACCGGTCATGATCCGCGAGTCGGACGTTGTCGCCTACATCAGCCGTATCAGCGCCTATCCAAACGGCTTCTTGTTCACAGCTTTCACCGAGCAGGCCAGCGAGGAGGGCCCGGTCACGAACGCCGAACCCCAAATCGCGGTCCGCTTCTCGGACAACCGCACGTGGGCGGAGTACCCATACACGCCAGGCGAACGCTTGGTTCCCTGCGGGGGCGAGTCTTCGAGCGGGCCCGGAGGCAGCTCGTGGCGTAGGGAGTATTGGATTCCGGCCTTGCCGCCCCCCGAAAAATTGGCTTTCACGGTTACCGTCGGTTCAATCGAAGGATCAGCAACGCTCGATGGCGCTGCCATCATCGATGCATCCAGCAAGGCAACTGACCTGTGGGAGACACCGCCCGAGCACGTGTGACCGCAGTTGCTGCTATCCGCCAACGCGCGCTCCGGACACGCCGGGGCGGTCAGTCATGCAATCTTGGCTGGCGGCGGGTGGCTGCGGAGTGTTTTGCTGCCGTCGGGGCTGATGGCGGTGGTGGTGCCGTCGGGGTTGAGGGGCGATTAGGGTAAGGCAAGATCAACTGCACGCTGCCCCAAAGGTCGCCATCGGTGCTGAGGAGCGAGGATGCCCGGCGCTCCCCGCACCGGTAATAGCACGAGTTCGCGAGCAGAGCAGCCAAGCTTCGGTTTGCCTCGGTGAGGGTATCGGCCTGGCGGTCACAGCGGCGTGGGCACCCAGAGCTCCTTTGCCCAAAGGCATCCAGACCACGCCATGGCGTGATCTCCCGCACCCGAGGCGGGCACGACTTTGACCTGACTTGTGACGCGTTAGTGCGCCCAAAGATCTAGACGCCCGTGGACGCGGTCGAGAGTCTGGGCAGGGGTCTTCTAGAGTTCGCTGTCGTTCCTGCCAGGCGGCTAGATCTCGTCCCATAGGCATGCGTCGATTGCGGCGGCAATGATGCCGATGAACGCCTCGTCCTGGGGGATCATCAGGTTGTCGACGCGGTTGACCGGCGCCCAGCCACGCGCGTTGCACAGCATCATCCCGTCGTAGCTGGCGAGGTCTTGCACCCGGACGCGCTCGTCGGCTTGCGGAATGCCGGCGGCCGTGAGCTGGCGCCGCAGGAGAAGCATCGTGATGCCCGGCAGGTTCGGCGCGTCGGGCCAGATCACCGTGCCGTCCTGCCAGAACCCGACGTTGGTGATGGTGCCCTCCGAGATCGTGCCCGCCTCGTCCACCAGCAGGCCTTCGTCAAAGCCTGCGGCCAGCGCGATCTCGCGGAACCGGCCCTGGCCCCAGCTGCCGACGTGCTTGAGCCGGGCGAGGGGCCGCTGGAAATGGAGGGCAGTCATCGACTGCGGGCGGCGCGGCATGTCCTGCGGCTCGCGAACGGTGACGATCAGGCCGGCCCAGTAGCCGTAGACGCGAACGCTGGCGTCTAGGCGGCCGCCAAGAGCATGCCGGATGCCGGCCCGGACCTCCTCGCCGCCAAGTGCCCGCCCGTACACCTCACGGTGCGCCGCTTCCAGTCGCGACAGGTGCAAGTCCAGACCGCGCGTCCGGCCCCGGCGCACCTGCATGGCGGTGAAATGGCCCCACCCCTCGTGTTCGAGAAGGGACGCGGCCGCCTCGTCGGCTGCGTGGCCGTTGACCTCGATCGCGATGTAATCGCTGGGCATTCGGCAGATCCTTTCCAGCCGGTTACGCGGTCGCGCCTGAAGCTGTCTTCACCGCTGCTACATGCGGCACCGAGCTACTTTACGGCCCCGGTTAGTGCACAGAATCACTCCATGCGGTGATGGGCGTGGTGGAGGCCGGCAATGAAGACGTGGCCGGGCCACGACAGTGGCTGCAGCTACGACGGTGTCTGCAGCTACGACAGTGGCTGCAACTCACTCGCTTACGTGTTCGATAATATCGGCACCTACTGACACTTTGCTGCCGCATCCCGGACAGGCGGAGTCGCCATGTATTCGACGGCGACGTGGCGACAGGTCGAAGCCCTTGCATTCGCGGCCAGCTGACCTGCCGGCGAGATCGCCGACGTCACCCGCGCGCTCACGTCATGACGAGCGGGTCTGGCGGCCTAGAGTATGTCGGGTGACTGGCGATGTGTCCCCTGCTGGACGACCCGACGAAGCCCGGTCGGAACTGCGCGCTTCACATGCCGACAGAGACCGGGTAGTCGAGGAGCTTCGGGTCGCCGCCGGCGATGGACGGCTGACGCCGGAAGAACTCGACGAGCGGCTCGAGGCGGCGCTCACCGCGCGCACCTACCGCGAGCTGGCTGTGCTGACCGCTGACTTGCCAGCGGTCACCGGCCAGGCTGCGGGCACTGTCGCGCCGACGCCCAAAGATGTGATGCGGCT
This sequence comes from uncultured Actinomycetota bacterium, assembly GCA_963792725.1. Lineage (GTDB taxonomy): Bacteria > Actinomycetota > Actinomycetes > Streptosporangiales > Streptosporangiaceae > JAJYUU01. Next base: position 315,931 of record CAWBXJ010000001.1, read on the forward strand.
CCAGCGCCGCGGCGGCGGCGTCCGTCAGGTGGGCAGCTGGGTGGTCCCGAAGCGGATGGAGCTCGAGGTCGTAGGCGGCAGTGTCCGGCTCGACTTTACTGAGGCCGTGATCACCGAGCCCACGTTGCAGGTCGACGCGCACGTCCGCGGCGGCAGGCTGCTCATCATTACCAGGCCCGGCATCCTCGTCGATGCCAGTGAAGTGGCGATGGTCGGTGGGCACGTGGCCGTCCGCCCGACCCAAGCTGGACCAGTCATCCTCACGGTAGAGGTTTCCGGCGAGATACGAGGCGGCAATGTGCGGGTCCGGCCGCCGCGCCGGTCGTTCCTGCAGTGGCTGCGCCGCCAGCCGATTACACCGCGATGACGGACCAACCCGGGACCGTCGTCGGGCCGACGCGTACAGTCCTGTCAGCCAGATTCCCCCGGACCCATATCGAGGCCCCATGACCACTCTGTACCGGATGCTGGCGCCGTTGCGCCCGGCCGCCCGCATCCTCACTGGCTCTACCTATGCGCTGCTCGGCTTTGACGCCCTGCAGGCGCCGGGTGCCCGAGTCGATCAGGCCGCCGCGGTGCTAGGCGCCATTCGTACGGTGGTCCCGCTGCCCGCCGATGACGAACTGGTCGTGCGGGCGAACGCCGGCGTGCAGGTGCTGGGCGGCACACTGCTAGCGCTCGGCATAGCGCCCCGGTTGTCTGCCGTCGCCCTCGCCGGCTCGCTGATCCCTACCACCCTGGCCGGACACTCGTACTGGGCGGTCGAGGATCCGGCGGTCCGCAAGCTGCAGCGAATCCAGTTCCATAAGAACCTGGCCATGATCGGCGGCCTGCTATTCGCCGCACTCGACCAGCCGCCGCCAGGTCAGTAGCGCGGCACTTCGTCCAGCCACCAGGAGCCTTACGCCGGTACCGGCGGCCGGCGAGCGCGGATCGCAAGGATGACCGGGACGGGCCGCTCGTAGCCAGGCTCGGCCACGTGCTCGATCACCAGGCCGCTGCTGATGAACGAGCTGAGCAGTTCTGCCAGTGGGTGATGGCGCATGCCAAATCGCCGGCGGATGTTGTAGCCCCACCACGGGGCCTCCTGATGCCAGCCGGCAATCCGGTAGGTGGGATGGGCGAGGATCCCGCCGTCGTCCATCCACTGGGTGTGCGGCCCGTTAAAGCACGGATGGACGCCGTAGAAGGCCAGCAGCCCGCCTGGGACCAGGACCCTGGCAGCTTCGGCGAGCACGGCAGTGAAGTCGTCGACGTCAGTGGAGATCCACAACGTCGTCACTGCCGGGAACGTCCCGTCGGCGAACGGCAAGGCGGCCGCGTCAGCCTGCACGAGGTGGCGGCACCGCCTGCGGGCGATGCGCAGCTGATCGGCTGAGCGATCCAGCCCTACTACAGTGCGCCCGGATGCTGTCAGGACGTCGAAATACTGACCAGTGCCGCAGCCAAGGTCCAGGCAACGGCCAGCTCCCGGGCCGAGCAGGTCAAGCACGTCAGCAGCGTTATGCGTGGCATTCGGCTCATTCCAGCTGTCATACCAGTCTGCCAGGCCGTCGTAGCGGGATGTCGTGACCGGCACCGTGGCCCTCCTCGATTCGCATGCAGTTCGCGACTAGCTGCCGGGGCGCTCCATCCAGCGCTCGGTTCGCGCGAGGTCGCCGAACCCGAACCGGCGATAGATGGACCGCCCCGGCTCAGCCATGAGTACCTGCCGGATGCTGGCCACGTCGGGATGCTCGACAGCGTGCGCTACCAGGAAGCTGCCAAGGCCGTGCCCGCGGTGCGCGGCGTCCACGAACACGTCACACAGCCAGGCGAACGTCGAGCGGTCGGTAACCAGGCGTGCGTAACCGGCCTGAGAGCCATCGGGTGCGTACAGGCCGACCGACAGCGAGTGCTCGATCGCCTGGGCCATCACCGCGTATGTGCGGCCCTGCGCCCAGTAGCTCTCCTCGCTCATCCACGCGTGAATCCGCGCGAGGTCCAGCAGCGCGGGGTCGTCGCTGACCCAGTAGCCGTCCAGCCCGTCGACCCGCATCGCATTCTCCTCCACCAGGGGATATCGTGCCCAGAACCAGGCGATCCTAGCGAGACCGGAGCAGGTGGGCATGTGTGCACAGACGACAATGTCGGCCCGGTCATCGCCAGCGGCCTGCACCCCGACGCAGAGCCGGAGCTCACGATCCGGCTCGAGCCAGTCGACTCGGTCGTCATCACGACGCTGATCGACAACGTCACCGACGTCTTCATGCCCGACCAAGGCCCGGCCCGGCGAGTCCAGCCGGGCCCCGGCCCGACCAGGCCAGCTACCGTCATGGAACGCGGCAGGGCGCCGGACGCGCTCGTGGCCGAGCACGGATTCGCCGTCCTGATCACCGTCACCAAGGGCGGCCGCCAGCACCGCTTCCTGTTCGACGCGGGGACCACCCCCGACGGCTTGATCGAGAACATGCGCCGGCTTCAGATCGACCCATCGTCGATCGAGGCAATCGTGTGCAGTCACGGCCACTTCGATCACACCACCGGGATCGACGGCCTGATCCGCGCGGTAGGCCGGGTGAACATGCCCGTCCTCATTCACCCGCACTTCTGGCGGCAACGGCGGGTCGTGCTTCCGGGCCGCGATCCGATTGAGCTGCCGACGACGAGCAAGCGCGCTCTGACCGAGGCGGGCTTCGAGATCATCGAGGAGGGGCAGCCGAGCTTCCTGTTCGGCGGCTCCGTGCTGGTCACCGGTGAGGTGCCGCGGGTGACAGGCTACGAACCCGGCTTCCCGCCGCAGCAGGCGTGGCTCGGCGGCGCCTGGGAGCCGGATCCGCTGGTACTGGACGACCAGGCGCTCATCCTGAACGTGGCGGGCAAGGGCCTGATCGTGCTCACCGGCTGCGGTCACGCCGGCGTAGTCAACATCACGCGCTACGCCAGGGTCCTCACTGGCGGCGAGCCGCTGCACGCGATCGTCGGTGGCTTCCACCTGAACGGGCCGTTGTTCGAGCCGCTGATCCCCCGAGTGCTGGACGACCTCGCTGCCCTCGGGCCAGACTGGCTGGTCCCAGCGCACTGCACCGGCTGGCGGGCCCAGCACGCGATGTCAGCCAGGTTCGGCGAGGCCTACGTCCCGAATGCCGTCGGCACCAGCTTCCACTTCTAGCTGCGGAACTCCAGCAGCGGGTCGGTCACGGCCGCACGCCAGCGGCGTCGGTGCATGGCTGCCTCGATGCGGTAGTACACGACCTGGCGCATGGGCGCACTAGCCGGGCCGTCGTAACCACCGATGTTGTGCGCGAGCAAGTAGTGCGCGAGGAGCACGCTGCCCGCTGGACCGGTTACCTGCTGCGGCTCGCCAAGCTCGATCGGCGGATACGGCTCTGGCTGGAGCCGGGCCAGTGCATCGGCGCCATGCAGCGCGAGGTAGGCGCCGAACCGCAGGTGCGTGCCCGGCCACACCCAGAGGTTCCCCTGGTCCGGCTCGCGGTGGTCGGTCAGCCACGCGCCGGCCAGCAGCGAGAACGTGCCCGGCGTGCCATCGGACAACGGCGGGCTGATGCCGTCGACGTGCGGACCGCCCGGCCGGTGCGGCCACGGCGGGATGGTGGCGGCGAGCTGGGCGAAAGCGGGCTCCTGCGGCGGCAGGTCCGGCCGCAGCAGCCCGGCCGCCAGGTCGACGATGGCGCTCGCCCGGTAGAACCGCAGCAGACCGTGATCGTGCCCGCCCTCCCCCGGCAGCCCCGTGGAATCGAACCGCGGCCATAGGAAGTAGGGCCCGCAATGTCCGGCGGGCGGCGGCTGCGCCGTGAGCATCGCGGTCACCGTACGCCGTCCGCACGCTAGCTGCCGCTCGTCGAGCACACCGGGAACCACCACGAAGCCCTGCTGGCGGAACGTGGCTCGCTCGGCGTCGCCAATCGCGTGGCTGGTCCCGGTCATAGAGCCCACTCCAGCAGCGGCGACCGTCCGCCGCAAACGGTTTTAGGCCAGGTCAGCCCTGGTCAGCCTCAGTCACAGTGCGCCTTTGGCCGGCTCGCCGGCGGGCAACTGCTGCAGCACGACCACCTCGGGCGCACCCGCGACCTTGCCGGCCAGCTTCGGGTTCAGCGCTGTCAGCGCCGCGCCCTTGCTGTGCGCGCGAAGCGCCTCCGGGCTCGCCCACTTCTCGATCATGATGAGCCGGTCTGGCGCCTCGTGCAGCGCGTACAGCTCGCACCCGTCCTCGCCGTGCACCTGCTCGATTGTCTCGGTGAACGCGGCGATGACCTCGTCCCGGTGCTCTGCTAGGGGCACGACGGTGGCGACGACGACGACAGACATGAGCTCTCCTTCTCGTTAGCCAGCGGAGGCCGCGCTCAGCGCGGGCGCGATGTCATGGTAGGTCGAGCCGCGCTAGTCGCGCGGCCAAACGAGCGTGGGTCCGGGCCGGCGTTGTGCACGCAATCGGAGGGCAGCAGCAGGCGCGCGTCGCGGGCGGGAACGAGGCCGAGTTCGCGCGCCGCCGCCTCGAGCGGGAAGCCGACATTGGCTAGACCTCGGTTAGCGTGCTCCCGCCGGTTCGGCCGCCAGCGGCAGGTCAGACTGTGCTGGCGCGGCCGGGTTGATGATCAGCACGTCGCTGTTCGTGAGCCGCAGCAGTTCGCGGCTCGAGCTGCCGTCGACGAGCGCGGGCAGCCCGCCGTGGGTCGGCGCTCCGATAACGACCGTGCTGGCGCCGACGCCGTTGGCGTACTCGGCGATCATTCGTCCCGCGGCGCCGTGGTCGGTCGCGTGCAGCAGGATCTGGCCTTCGCCAGGTACCCGGTGGGCCGCGAGCCGGTCGAGGTGGCGGCGGACCACGGCCCTGGCCGCGTCCAGGTCCTCGCCGTCCAGGCCCACGTCGCCGCCGATCGCTGCTTCCCTGGCGTGCACGACGTGCACGGACCGGCCGCTCTCGGCGGCCATCCTGGCGGCCGCCTCGGCCACCATTCCGGCGATCGGCGAGTCGTCGACGGCGGCCACGATGATGCCCGGCGTCTCGGTGGCGGCGATCTCGCCCGGCACGGCCACGACCCGCTCGGTCACCGGCGCGTGCGCGGCCACTTCCTCCGCCTGCACGCGCTCGGCGTCGGCCAGCATGCGGTGCGCCGTCGTCAGGATCGCGATGCCGACCACCACGGCGCCCGCGGCGATGAAGAACGGGACGTGGATGTTCAGGGCGAGGACCAGGCGGCCGGCCGCGTACGGGGCGAGGCCGCCGCCGATGAAGCGGACGAAGCTGTAGGCCGCCGAGGCGACGGGACGCTCGACCGGCGCGATCGTCATGACCGCTTGCGTCGTGATCGTGTTGTTGACGCCGATGAAGATGCCCGAGGCGATGACCGCGGGGATCAGCACCGCGCGGTCGGTGGTCCAGATGGCGATCACCAGGATGACGGCGGCGAACGCGGCGAGATTGGCGTACATGCTCCTGGCGATGCCGAACCGGGCCTGCAGCCGCGGCGCGCCGAAGACCGCGAAGATCGCGACGAGCACGCCCCAGCCGGTGAAGACAAGCCCGAGCTTGATCGGGCTCAGGTTCATCGGGAACGGCGCGTAGCCGAGCACGGTGAAGAAGCCCCAGTTGTAGCACAGCGCGGTCAGCGACATGATCAGCAGCCCGCGATGGCGCAGCGCCCGCAGCGGCGCCGACAGCGATGTCTTCTTCGCCGGCAGCGGCGTGGGCTTGACCAGCGTGATCGTGGCGATCATGGCGATGGCCATCAGCGCAGAGACGCCGTAGAACGGACCGCGCCAGCTGATCTCGCCCAGCACGCCGCCGAGCAGCGGGCCGACTGCGATGCCGAGCCCGAGCGCGGTCTCGTACAGCACGATGGCGCCAGTGAAGCCGCCGCTAGCCGACGCGACGATGACCGCGAGGGACGTCGCAATGAACAGCGCGTTGCCGATGCCCCACCCGGCCCGGAAGCCGATGATGCCACCGATGGACGGCGACGCCCCGGCCAGCGCGCTGAACACGACGATGAGCACGAGGCCGGCGATCAGCGTCCGCTTGGCACCCAGGCGGCTTGAGACCCAGTTGGTGATGAGCATCGCCACCGCGGTGACGACCATGTAGCTGGTGAAGAGCAGCGTCACCTCGCTCGGCGAGGCATGCAGCTGATGCGAGATCGAGGGCAGGATGGGGTCCACCAGCCCGATCCCCATGAACGACACCACGCAGGCGAAGGCGACCGCGAAGACCGCCTTCGGCTGCCGGAAGGGGCTGACGGCAGTCCCGCTCATCGATGCACCAATCTCCTCTGCCAGCGTCCTAATCTTGTGCAGCTATGCAGTGGCCAGCGAGCCGTCGCGCTCGGCACTGGCCAGCGCGTTGATCGCCGGCAGCGCGGCGGCAAGCGCGTCCTGATCGGCCTGGCTCAGCCGGCTGAGCAAGCGCGGATAGCCGCTCGGCCCTGGCGGCGCGGCGGCGCGCCACCAACTCGCGGCCGGCGTCGGTGATCTGCACGTGCACCGCCCGGCCATCGGCCGGGTCAGCACTCCTGATGGCCAGGCCCGCCTCCGCCAGCCGCCCCACGAGCTGCGTCATGGCCGGCTGCGTCACGCCCTCGTTCGAGGCGAGCGCAGTGAGCCTGCACGGCCCGGACCGATCGAGCGTCGCTAGCGTGGCGGCGGTGGTCAGCGACAGGCCGGGCGGGCTCAGCCAGCGGATGAGGGCCAGCAGGCGCTCGAGCCCGGCCGCCACGTCCGCGGCCTGCGGATGTGCGCGTGTTTCCATAACGGACTTATATTACTTGCTTATGTTAATGACCGTCAAGCTGCGGGCGTCGCCCGTGGTGCTGGCGGTCGTGGCGGCGGGCCATCGTGGCGCGACCGTGCGAAGTGGCTCGCGCTAGCCCATGCTGAGGGCGCCGCCGTCGAGCACGAGCGACTGCGCGTTGACGTAGCTGGACTCGGCGGACAGCAGCCAGATGGTCGCGTACGCCACTTCCCACGCGGTTGCCTGGCGACCGAAGGGCAGCCGGCGTGCCGTCCGGGCGGGATTGCGGCGGGACGCCTCCCGGCCGAGCGGCGTGTCCACCAGACTCGGCACGACCAGATTCGCCCGGATGCAGCTGGCCAGGCCCTCCCGCGCGGCCTGGCGGCAGATGCCGAGCAGCGCGGCCTTGGACGCGTCATAAGCCGGGATGCCGGTCGCCGCCCGCAGGCTGGCGGCAGAGCTAACGAAGACGATGGCCGAGCGTGGGTCGAGCACCGGCAGCGCCGCGGCTGCGATCAGGAAGTGCGCGCGTGTGTTCACGGCGAAGGTCTCGTCCCACTGCTCCGCGGTCGTACCTGCCATGCCGCGGCCGAGCCCGATGCCCACATTGAGCACCAGGCCGTCCAGTCCCCCGAGTGCCGCATCGGCGTCCGCGACCAGCTGCGCGCAGGCAAGCGGATCGGCGACGTCAGCGATCAGCACCTCGGCGGCAGCTCCCTCGGCTCGCACGAGCCGGGCCGTCGCCTCGGCCGCGCCCGGGTCGCGGTCGGCGCAGGCGACAGCGGCACCTTCCCGGGCGGCGAGGACCGAGATCGCGCGGCCATTGCCGAGCGGCGCGTCCGGGTCCGGTGACGGCCGGGTGCCAGCACCAACGACGAGCACACGCCGGCCGGTCAGCCGACCGCGGCCCGGAGCTGCGCCCGTCGCCTCGGCGGGTAGGTAGTCGCCGGTGGCGTCGTCAGCCGCGGACGTCATCTCTCCACATTGGCTCGGCGCCGGGCGGGATGGGCACGGCGAAGGCATTCAGCAGGAACGAGATCAGGGTGTAATACCCGCACAGCGATACGAGCTCGACCATGCCCGCCTCGCCGAGCAGATCACGAGCGGCGTCGTAGCTGGCCTGGCCGACCTGACCGACATCGGCGAGCTCGCGCGCAACGGTATACACAGTGCGCTCGTCTTCGGCGGCGAACGGCGGCTCCGCACCCCGGCCGATCGCTGCCACCACGGACTCGGGCACGCCGTGCTCGCGGGCCATCCGCGCGTGGGCCCACCACTCGAACTCGGCCTTCCAGCGGGCGCCAACGGTGATGATCGCGACCTCGGTGAGCCGTCGCTCGATCGACGTCCCGAAGCGGAGCGCAGCGCCGAGCGAGGACAGCCGGCGGCCGACGTCGGGCGCGTGCACGAACGCGTTGAACGGCCCGACCAGCGCTCCATCGGCACCGACGAGCTGCTCACTCCTGCTGCCGACTATCTTGTCCCAGACTTCCCGGCCAGCAGGGCTGAGGTCATCACGGCGCAGATCGCTAAGTCGGCTCACAGCGCGACAATAGTGTCGCGGGCCCTGATCGGCTAGCGGCGGCGCGGTCGGAGCCGGATACTCGTGCGCGACCGCAGGCTCGGGCTCGCCCCAGCGGGCTGGCTCGTTGTGGCTGCCCGTGAGCAGATCCTGGACGCGAATCTTTGCGCGGATCACCGGCTGGCGCAGGTGCTGCTCGCGCCGGGTGGCCCTGGCGAGCTTGCCCGGCCGCTGCTGGTAACGCCACCTGGCCCACGGCGAGCCTGGCCTGCCGAGGCGGATGGCGCCGACGACGAACACGGGCGGCACGAACAGGCCGAGCAGGGCGGTCCAGATCTTGCCCTTGAGCAGCGTGACTCCGGCGAGCATGAACAGCACGATCACGGTCGCGATGACGGTGGCGGTCGCGGCCGCGCTGCCGGGTACGACGTAGTCGTCAGCGACGTTCCTGACCCCGACCGGGCTGACCCCGATCAGCAGCAGCGCGGTGACGCCCATGGCGACGAACACGGCGTCGACGGATATCCGGCCCTCGTTCGTCCAGTACACGTCGCGCAGGTGCAATATGAGGGCGAACTCGTCGAGTACCAGGGCCGTGCCGAGCCCGAACACCACGGCCGGGACTGATCGCCACGCTAGCGAGTGCAGCGGCGCCGCGAGCTCGGCCACTCCGCCGACACCCATGAACACCACGCCAAAGACCATGTGGTGGATATGCACCGAGCCGGCCCTGAAGTTACCTGGCCACCAGCGGACCTGAGCGCGGACAAGTCGCACCGACAGGCGAATGCAGCCGAAACCGGCCACGAATGCCACGAAGAAGCAGAACAACGGGAGCCGTCCGGTATGCACGACTTGCACCTGGAACCAGCCGGACACGGCACCCCCTAATCGGCGCTCGCCATCAGCCTGACGCCGGCCTCGGGCTGGTCACGCTGTCTTCCCGAGATCCAGGACGACCTTGCCGAAGGCATCGCCTGACTCAAGCCGGGCGAACGCGGCGGCTGCCTGCTCGAACGGATAAACCGAGTCGATCACCGGCTTGATGCCGCGCGCGACCATCAGGGTAGCGAGGTCGGCCAGCTCGTCGCGGGTGCCCATCGTCGCGCCGAGCAGCTCAAGCTGGAGGAAGAACACGCGTCGCAGGTCGATCTCGGCCAGGTGACCACCGGTGCTCCCGCAGATGACGATACGACCGCCAGGCACTGTGCTCTTCAGGGAGTGGTCGATGGTCGGCGTGCCGACGGTCTCGATCACGACGTCGACACGCTCGGGCAGCCGCGCACCGGGCTCAACGGCCGTGGCGCCGAGCGCAGCAACCTGGTCTCGCTTGGTCGCGCTGCGGCTGGTCGCGTACACCCGGGCGCCGAGCGCCTGCGCGAGCACCACGGCGGCCGTGGCAACTCCGCCCCCGGCGCCCTGCACCAGCACAGCGTTCCCGGCCTGGAGCCGGCCCTTGCGCACCAGCATCTTGTAGGCGGTCAGCCACGCCGTGGGCAGGCAGGCCGCCTCGACGAAGCTCATCTGCTCGGGCTTGGCGACGAGGTTGCGGGCCGGCGCCCAGACCACGTCGGCGAGCGTGCCGGGGTGTAGCTCCGACAGCAGGGTCCGCTTCGGGTCGAGCGTCTCGTCGCCTCCGGCGGGGTCGCCGATGACCGCGTGCACGATGACCTCGGCGCCATCGGGCCCGATGCCAGCCGCGTCGCAGCCGAGCACCATGGGCAGCTGGCTCTCCCGGAGACCGACGCCGCGCAGCGACCAGAGGTCGTGGTGGTTCAGGGCACTCGCACGGACCTCGACGCGGACCCAGTCCTCGGCTGGCTGCGCGGGCTCCTCGATGGTGCCGACCGCAAGGGCGTTGAGCGGCTGCTCGGCGTCTGTGGCGGCGGCAAAAGCGGCCCGGATGGTGCTCACATGTTCTCCTCGCTCGTCAGCCGCGAGCGCGTCAGCACGAAGCCGACCGCGCGCAGGCTCCGCAGATCGTAGCGCTGGACGCAGCGCCGGCGTCCGTCCGGGCCATACTCCTCGGCCTGGTCGGCCACCAGGAGGCTGCCCGGCGCAGCCGGGAGTATGCGATGCGGATTAGCGAGCAGACCGAGGCGTCAGCCACCGGCGGCCTTGAACTGGCCCGGCGTGCGCCCGGCGCCGGGCGGGCCGGCGAACGCCTGGGCGATCGTCAGCCACTGGTCGGCGATCGGTCCCTGCGCGGTCACGGCCGTATCAGCCCGGTGCCGGCGCCGGGTCACGAGCAGGCAGAAGTCGAGCGCGGGCCCGGTGACCCGGTCGACGGCCGCCACCGGCCCCCAGGTCCACAGGTCACCGGACGGCGCGACAAGCTCGACCCGGACCGGTGCGGCGGGTACCGCCAGTCCGTGCATGGCGTAGCTAAACGCACGGGCGCCGACGCCGATGTGCGCCACGTGCCGCAGCCGGTGCGTCGGCTCGCGCTGCGCGCCGACGGCATCCGCGATGTCCTGGCCGTGCGCCCAGGTCTCCATCAGCCGGGCGGTCAGCGACGACGCGACGCTCATCGGCGGCCCGAACCACGGCACCCTGGCGGCGGGATCCAGGCCGGCGAAGACCGCCAGCAGGTCGCCGCGAGCGCGGCCAAACCAGTCACGCAGCTGCACCGGGGTTAGCTGCCGGTACTGCGCCGCGATCGTGTCCGGGTCCACGCCGCCGCCGGCGCTGATCCGAGCCAGCTCGACCGCGAACGCAGCTGGGTCGCTCGCCGACATGATGGCGACCTCGTCGAAGTAGGCGAGATGACTCACCTGGTCGGCGATGGCCCAGCCGGGGGCGGGGGTGGCGATCCCCCAGCTGGCATCGGGCAGCGGATCGAGGATCGCCTGGAGGGCCGCGGTCTCGGCGGCGACGTCCCCGACCAGGGCAGCCAGATCAGCCGGCATCGTCCTGCTCCTTCGCGACAGTCTCCATCACGCCATCACCTGCTCCGAGCCCGACGCTATCCGACCCGGCCCGCCGGCACATGCGCACTCGCGGTCTCTTATGTACCTTGATAGTTACGTAACTGGCTTGGTACATTAATGCCGTGGAGGCTGTGCTGCGGGCACTGGCGGACGAGAGCCGGCGGATGATGCTGCAGACCTTGGCCGGCGGTCCGGCCACCGTCGGCGAGCTGGCGGCCCTGCTGCCGATTGCCCGGCCGGGGGTATCGCGGCACCTGCGGGTGCTGCGGGAGGCGGGCCTCGTCGAGGTCCGGCAGGATGCGCAGCGGCGGATCTACAGTCTTCGCCCCGAGCCGCTGGCCGAGGTCGATGACTGGCTGGACCGGTACCGGGGCTTGTGGGAGCAGCGGCTGGACGCCCTGCACACCGAGGTGGCCCGGGGTAAACGCGAACGAAGGAGCACCAGATGACCGGCAATGCACGTCCTGGCACCCGCATCCTGGGCAGCCTGCGATCAGCAAACGGCAAGGGCGTCGTGCGCATCGAAGACCGCTACGACACCGATATCGACGACCTGTGGTCAGCACTCACCGATCCCGGCCGGCTGGCCCGCTGGTACGGCCAGGTCGACGGCGACCTGCGGCCGAGCGGAGAGTTCCGCCTGCACGTCGACGACGCCGGCATCGACGCCATCGGGCGCGTGGAAGCCTGCGAGCCTCCGCGGCGGCTGCTGGTGATCACTAGGGAGTCGGACGAGTCCTGGCGAGAAGGCAACGGCGTGCCGCCATTCGACGAGGTCGCCGAGGCCACGCTGACCGCCGACGGCGACCAGACCATCCTGGTCATCGAGGTCCAGGGCATGCCCCTGGATGCGGTCGCCTTCTACGGGGCCGGATGGCAGATCCATGCCGAAAATCTCGCCGCCTACCTCGCCGGGCGTGAGCGCGGCGGCACCGAGTCGCGGTGGGACGAGCTCGTCCCGCCCTATCAAGACCTGGCGGCTAACATCGGCTAACACGTGGTCGGCCCGTTGACCGTCAGCCGCGAATCGCGGCTGCGCGCAGGTTCGACGAACCACTCCCGCCCGAACAATAGCCCGAAGACCGGCGCGGGCAGCGCGACCATCACGCGGGCAAGGCGCGCCACGCGACCGCTAGCCTGCGGGAGCGAGCGATGTGCGGCGAGTGCGGCCTGCTTCTGCCGTGCGTAGCGGCGAACTGTCACCCGGTGCGTGATCGCGGCGCGCGGGGTATACCCGGCGCGAGCTTCGGCCCGCGGATGCCGCACCACGAGGCGCAGCAGGCGCAGCGGATCAAACAGCACGGTGACGAGCTCACGTGGCAGGGTCGCCTCGAGCACTCGGATGCCAGTTAGCTGCGCGGCGAGCGCACCGACCTCATGCACCTTGACATGGTCACGATGACCGTAGCCGCCGCGCGGGTCGTAGCTCAGCAGCAGGTCGGCTCGCTCCTCGCGGATCAGGTCGGCCAGCCGGCCAGCCGCCTCGCCGACATCCGCGCGAGCAAACCGCGTGCGATCGGGCGGATCCGGGTACAGCAGCGGCCCGTGGCCGCTGTCGGCGTAGCCCAGATGAACGACCCTGGCGGCGCCGAGCGCCGCAGCGCTCGCCCGCAGCTCATCCATACGTCGTTGCCCGTCCGGGCCATCTGCAGCGCCCACGATGCCATCGGTCGCGACCACGATGATCACCCGGTGGCCCTCGGCGGCGAGCCGCGCAAGTGTCCCGCCGGTGAGCAGCACCTCATCGTCAGGATGGGCATGAAACGCAATGACGGTCGGCACGCTGCCAGCCTCCCACCTAGGTTGTCGCAGATCATGGCGGCCGGGCTGGCTGCTGGCACTCGTCCCGTCACTGTGCGCGCGGACGCCCCGGCGGTCGCAGCGGGATGCGGACCCGCAGCACGGTCTGCCCTGGCCGGGAGTCGATGGTAATCGAGCCCGCGTGTCGCTCGAGCACGATGCGCTGGGCGATGTCGAGGCCGAGGCCGGTGCCCTTGCCTGCGTCCTTGGTCGTGTAAAAGGCCTCGAACGCGCGCGCCACGACCTCCGGCGGCATGCCAGGGCCGGTGTCGCCAACCTCGACGATGACCGCGTCTTCGTCAGCCCGCGTCGTAAGCCGCAGCGTGCCCTCGCCATCCATAGCGTCGACGGCGTTGTCGATGAGGTTGGTCCATACCTGATTCAGCTCAGCAGCATGGGCGTCGACACGCGGTACCTCAGCGCCGTAGTCACGCACCACCGTGACGTCGCCGCCGAGCTTGTGTCCGAGCATGACCAGGGTGCTCTCGAGCCCCTCGGTCACGTCGATGTTCTGCAACGACGCGCGGTCCAGCTGCGAATAGGACTTCACGGCGGCGACGAGCTCAGAGATGCGCCGGGTCGATTCCTTGATCTCCGTGAGCAGCGCCGCGGCCGACAGCGTGCTCGCGACCCACTCCAGGCCCGGCTCCAGGGCTGGCCCGTCGAGCACACTCGCCGCGCGCTCGCACCAGGCGGCATCGACTCCGGCGGCGGCGAGCGCCGGCGCGATCATCCAGTCATGACCGACGCCGTGGCTGCTCAGCCACGACGACAGCACGTCCTCGTGGTCGGCTAGAGTCAGCGGGTCGTGGACTGCCGCCCGCGGCTCGATCTCGCGGCGCAGCTGGTCAAGGGCGGTGAACTGGCGGGCCGAGATCTCGCCGCCGGCAAGCCGGGTCAGTGCGGACAGCAGTGTCTGGCATGCCTCCTGCAAGGCGTCGACCGCCCGAGTCGCGGCAGCCGCCGGGTTGTTGATCTCGTGCGCCAGGCCGGCGGCCAGCGTCCCGAGGGTAACGAGAGACTCGCGCTGCCGCGCCGTCGACTCGATCGAACGCGCGGTCCGGTAGAGCCCCTCAATCAGGTGCTTGCCGAACGGGAACCACGCGCCGACCCGCTCCCGCAGCACCTCGGCCGGCACGCGGAGCACCCGCCCGTCGGCCGCTCCGCGGCCAGTCGCGAGGTAGACGCCGTGCTCGTCCCAGGCCCGGAAACCGCCGGCCCACCTGCCCGGCACGTCCATCGTCCCGACCACGGTGTCCTCGCGGCCGACATGGCGCAGCAGGTCGATGGCGCCGTCGAGCAGCACCCACCAGAAGTCCGCGTGTTCGCCCTCGCCGAACAGGATCACCCCTGGCACGATTCGAACCTCAGTGCTGGCCGCCGCCAGTTCGGCGAGTTGTCCGTCGGTCAGGCCGTCCAGCAGGGTGAGCGCGCGCAGCTCCGCAGCGCTCATCAGCCGGCCGCCAGGTCGCAATGCCCGTGGTCGATCGAGTCCAGCGGCAAGATCGTCGGTTTAGTCATGAAACCAGCCTCCTTGGTGGCGTGCTAGTACGACCGCGGCAGGCCGAGGACGTGCTCGGCGAGGTAGTTCAGCACCATCTCTTGCGGGACTGGCGCGATGCGCATGAGCCGCGCCTCCCGCCAGTACCGCTCGACGTGGTACTCAGTGGCGTAGCCGAAGCCGCCGTGGGTCTGGACCGCGGCGTCGGCAGCGGCGTAGCCGGCGTCGGCGGCGAGGTACTTGGCCAGGTTCGCCTGCTCACCGCTCGGCAGATTGTTGTCTATCCGCCAGGCGGCCTGACGGATGACGAGCTCGGCGGCAGACAGCCGGGCATGCGCCTCGGCCAGCGGGAACGAGATGCCCTGGTTGGCGCCGATCGGCCGGCCGAACACCACCCGAGTCTTGGCGTAGTTCACGGCGCGGCGCAGTGCGGCCTTGCCGACACCGAGTGCCTCGGAGGCGACGAGGACACGCTCGGCATTGAGCCCGTCCAGCAGGTAGTGGAAGCCGCGCCCCTCCGCGCCGACACGGTCGGCCGCGGCCACATAGAGTCCGTCGTAGGTGACCTCGCAGGAGGCCACCGCGTTGCGGCCGACCTTGGGGATCGGCTTGATGCCAACCGCGGGATCCTTGAGGCTGGCGACGAACAGGGAGAGGCCGTCGGTGCGCCGCGCGCACTCCTCGGCCGCTGTCGTCCGGGTCAGCAGCAACACGCGGTCAGATTCCAGTGCCTTGGACGTCCAGACCTTGCGTCCGGTCACCCGGTAGCCGTCACCGTCGCGGACCGCGCGGGTGCGGATTGCGGTGGTGTCCAGGCCGGCGTCCGGCTCGGTTACGCCGAACGCGATGTGCAGGGCGCCGCTCGCGACCTGCGGCAGGTAGCGCTGCTTGAGTTCCGCGCTGCCGTGCCTGACGACCGGGTGCATGCCAAATATCGACAAGTGGATAGAGCTCGCGCCGTTCATGCAGGCGCCGGAGGCGGCCACCTCCTCGAGTACAATCGACGCCTCGGTGATCCCGGCCCCGCCGCCGCCGTACTCGGCCGGGATGGCGATCCCGATCCAGCCGCCCTCGGCCATGGCCTCGTAGAACGCCCACGGGAACGTGTGGGTCGCGTCCGCCTCGGCCCAGTACTCGTCC
Source organism: uncultured Actinomycetota bacterium (assembly GCA_963792725.1). Classification (GTDB taxonomy): domain Bacteria; phylum Actinomycetota; class Actinomycetes; order Streptosporangiales; family Streptosporangiaceae; genus JAJYUU01. The sequence continues at coordinate 331,551 of CAWBXJ010000001.1, forward strand.
GGGAACCGCGCGCAGATCTCCCTGATGGCCTCGCGTACGGGCCGGTGCTCTGCGTCCTCGCTGAATTCCACAGCCGATCCCTCACCTGTCCTGGTCCGCCAGCCTGGCACAAACGTACTAGCGGCCAGGGGGCCGGGCAGGCTTGCGGCGCTCAGGCCCAGGCGGCCTGTCGCCGTTCCCGTTCCGTCTTCACCCCGTTCCCTGATCTGGAGGTTTGTTGTGGCTGCCAGCAAGAATCGCCCGCACTGGCTGCAGCGCCGGCTGCGCTACCAGTACTGCGTTGTCGCCCCCGAGCTGTTGATGATGCCGCCGACGGTCTCCGGCCGCTCGAACACCGACTGGACGGCGACCCGGCCGGGTCCCTGGAGCACCAGCCACACCGACTTGGCCTGCCAACGGGCCGAGCTGAACCAGTAGTTGCCGCGCGGGTACTCGAAATGCAGGAACATGCGCACCGAGCGGTCCTTCCAGATCAGCCCGCCGGGCTGGACCAGGATGCGCTCGCCCTGCTGGAGGTCGCGGATAAAGGTGTTGCCCGGTGCGTGCAGCAGGAGCAGGCCTGGCCCGCCCTGCGCGGTGAACCTGTCCATGGTGGCTCCGAGCGGGTAGTGGTACTCCTGCTCGTCGCCGTTCCTGGTGACGAACCAGACGCCAGCCCGCTCCCAGTGATAGCCGACGTTGGCCGTCGCGACCAGGAAGCGATGCTCGACGACATCGACGGCGTGGTTCGCCGGCAACGGCACCGCGAGGGTCTCGCCAGGGTGGTCAGCGCTGATGGCGATGTGACCGGGGCCGCGCGCCGTCATCATGATCAGCGGCATCCCGGCTAGCCGGCGGTTCCAGCCGCCCGCCATCTTCATCATCTCGAGCTGGACGGTCGGCTCGGTGTGCAGCAGGACGTGGTGGGAGAAGTAGACCGAGTCCTCCGGGTCCAGCTTCATCTCCGCCACCGGCACGTACTTGCCGCTGATCTGGCACGTGGACCGGTTGAAGCGAATCCTGGCCATGTCCCGGATCGGCGGCTGCTCGGCCCAGCCGGACTTGGTCACCCGCGCCCGGACGTCGGTCGGGGCTCCGCAGTGCGGGCAGGTGGTACCAGTAGCGTCGCTCGGGATGCGGCAGTACGGGCACATGTAGGTTGCGGTAGGAGTCGACATGTCGCTGCCCTACTCGCTGCCGTGGTGCACGTACATCGACTGAACGCCGACCCGGCCAGGGCCGGTCATCTCGGCGAGGTACATGCTATGCGTGCCGATCATGCCGGTCTTGAACTTCTGCTGGACCGTGTTCATGGTGACCGACGAGTCCTTGTACAGGAAGCCGCCGGGCTCGACGAGGATCTTCTCGCCAGGCTGAAGCGTCTTCTGGAAGACGTTCCCGTACCCGTGCAGGAGGAGCAGTCCCGGATCGCCGCCGGTGACGAACCTGTCCATGTACATACCGCTGCCACCGTGCAGGACGTTGGCCAGGCCCTTGATCCGCACGAACGAGTAGTTGAGCGAGTGCGTGCCGGCCAGGAACGCGTGCTCGCGCACGTCGATCTCGTGCGACGGGTGGATCGGCAGGACCACGACCTCGCCGGTGGCGTCCTTCGATAGCGCGATTCGGCCAGGGCCGTGCGCCACGCTCATGATGTGCGGCATGCCGCCGATCATCCGGCGGGTGCCACCCGGCGTGTTGAGCGCCGACAGCGGTACGCCGGGCTCTTTCCACAGCATCACGTGGTGCTCGAAGAACACCGAGTCACCTGGCGCCAGCGCGAGCTCGGCGACCGGGACGATCTCTCCTTCGATCTGGCAGGTGGAGTTGGAGAACCGGAACTCCGTCATGTCCCGCAGCCGCGGGGCCTCGGCCCAGCCCGAGTCAGAGACGAGGTTCTTCTTGTCGAGCGGGGCGCCGCAGGTCGTGCAGCTTGTCCGCTCCGGCTCGTTCTGAGCCTTGCACCACTGACATTCGATCCTGTCCATCCGGGCAGGCCTTTCTGCTCGAGGGGCTTATCAGTCGATACAGCGGGGTCAGTCGATACTGCGGGGTCAGTCGATCCTGCGGTGGGTCCTGCTGGTCGGTCGGTGTTATGGGAGCAGTTGTTACTAGCAAGCGTGCGGGCACGGTTGCGCCTCCCCGCCGGTTCGCCTCCCCGCCGGTTCGCCTCCCCGCCGGTTCGCCTGCCGGAGCACACGGCTGCCCGAGGTGCGGACACAGCGGCTGATAGTGGCTGTGATCGTAGCGGAGTGCCGCCGCGCTGCTCCTGGTTATGCCGAGGGCGGGCTGGTAGCCGTGCCGCAGTCGGCGCAGAACTTCGCCGTCGGGCTCAGGCTCGCGTTGCAGTTGGTGCAGTGCTTCGACGTCGCGGTCCCGCATTCTGGGCAGAACTTCGCGCCGACCTGGACCGGGCTCTGGCAGTTGGTGCACGCCATCATGGCCGGATCAGCCGGAGCAGCCGGAGCTTCTGCGGGAGCCGGCGCCGGTGGCGGCGCGGCTGGCTGGGCGGCTGGCTGGGCGGCGGCTGCTGCCTGCTGCGCGTAGCCCTGACCGCCGCCGGCGAAGCCGGGCCCTGGCGGGGGCGGGTTGTACGGCGCCTGCATGGGCGCCTGCTGCACCTGGCCGGCCATGCCCATGCCCATCCCCATGAACATCGGCGTCACCGCGGCGCCGCCCTGCGCCATGCCCTGGCCCGCGCCCTGAAGCGCCTCGGCCTGGGCGGCCTGCAGGAATCCGCCGGCCAGGCGGCTGTAGGCGGTGTCCCCCGCGAGCTTCTTGAGCCGCGCGTTGTCGTCGTCGTCGAGATTGACATCGACGTTGCCGAGCCGGGTCAGGCTGATGCCATAATCGGCCAGCTCGCGGTTGGCCGATTCGAGCGACTGCGTCTCGATCTCGGGGCTGTGCATAGACAGGCCGAGGATTGGCCAGGTACCCGACATCAGCTGCGTCGTCACGGTAGTGCGGGTGACCTTGAGCAGTTGCTGGGTGACCCAGCCCGTCACCGACTGGTTGTTGGTCACGTCGACGGTGCCGACCAGGTTGAGGATGAGCTTGGTCGGGTCATTGACGCGCAGCGCGTACTCGCCGAAAGTGCGCAGGGTCACGATCAGGCCCGTCTGCGGATCCTGCACTTCGTCGAGGCGGCCGCCGAATCGGTTGTTGGGGAATTCGCGCGTGCCGACAAAGTAGATCTCGGCCTTGAAGGCGTTACCGCCCGACGCCCAGTCCACGAACATGCCGAGGAAGGGCAGTTCCTTGGCGTCCAGCGTGTGCTGGCCGGGTACGAGCACGCCCATGACCTGGCCCTGGCTCATGAAGACCGCCACGGCGTCTGGCTCGACGATGGCGCGGGTGAATTTGCGGATGTTCTGGTCTGGCCACTTATAGACGATCTGGCCCTTGGCAGTGTCAGGCGCTGCGATGAACTCGCGGCGAGCCTCGTTCAGAAGTCCCATTGAAAGCTCTCCCCTATGCCTGGAATGTGACGCTCGCGGCCGCCGTGGTCACTCCTAACCGGATCATACTTCTGCGAGTGGCCGATACGCCTAGATCTGACCCAGCCAGACTCTCGTCCTAGTCGCGCCCAAGTCTCACCTCGTCCAGGCCGGTGGCGGCGTCGTTAGTCGTGCGCATGCGAGATTCGACAGGGTGATCGACCGATGGCCGAGCTACCAGAGACCGAGCAGCGAGCCGAGGACGCGGGCTGCCTGCCCGCCTGCCTCCTCGGCGATGGCCAGCGCGACTGGCACGTTGAGGTCGTCGGCGAGCGCACCGCGCACGGCGGCGACGGCCGCTGCCGAGTTCTCCGGCTGACCAGCGGCGATCTGGAGCATCTCCAGGCGCCGGGCCGCGGCATCGAGGCCGGCCTGCACGTAGTCCCAGTCCGCGTGCCAGGCACGGTTCAGGATCAGCAGCCTCACGGCGGCGGCGGAGTGATGCGCCAGCAGGTCGCTGACCAGGACGAGGTTGCCGGTCGACTTGGCCATCTTGGCGCCGCCGATCGTGACGACGCCGACGTTGAGCCTGGCGCGGGCAAACGGCGCGACGCCGGTGAAGCCCTCGGCGAGCGCGGCCTGGTAGGCGTGGTGAGGAAAGCGCAGGTCACCACCGCCCGCGTGCACGTCGATAGCCGGCCCGAACGCATGCAGCGCCATCGCGGCGCACTCAGCGTGCCAGCCGGGGCGCCCCGGCCCCCAGGGGCTTGGCCACGCGACCGTCTCGACGCCCGCTTCGCCCTGGTCAGCTGCGTGCCAGAGGATGACGTCGAAGGGATCGTCCTTGGCTGGGTCGTCGGGCCGGTCGCCGTACTCCGCCGCTAGCCGGAGCGCAGTGTCTCGATCGAGCCCGGACTGGCGGGCGGCATCCGCGCCGGCGAAGTACACGGTGCCGTCGCGCTCGTAGGCCGCACCGAGCGCCAGCAGCCCCGAAGTCAGCGCGATCACCTGGCCGATGAACGCGTGCGCGCGAGGCTGCAGGGCCGGCTCAGTGACGCCGAGCGCGGCCATGTCGCGATCGAAATAGAACTGCTGGATAGCGGCGTAACGGTCGTATGGCGAGCCGGCCCGGTTTGCGGCGGCGAGCAGCACGTCATCGACGTCAGTGACGTTCCGGCACAAGATGACCTCGGTGCCAGCCGAGCGCAAGATCCTGGCCAGCGTGTCGACCCACACGAACGTCGCAGCGTGACCGAGGTGCGTCACGTCATACGGGGTGATGCCGCAGGCGTAGACGCGCGCCCGGCCAGGCAGCGGCAGCCTCTTGCCGCTCAGCGTCAGCACGGGTGCCGCGGCGGGCTCGCCGTCGACCGCCGGCATCGGATGGGTCACGTCGCTGACGATACCGAGGCCGGTCGTGCCAGCTCAGACAGGGGCAGGCCGGCTGGTCCGCGCGAATGTCGCAGCGGCCGTCTCGGCGCGCACCCCGGCTCGCACCCAACTGGTCGGCAGTCAGCCTCCCGTACGCGGCATGGCTGGCGGCATACTGGCCATAACCAGGACTTCACACCACACCGCGCGGAGGTGACACGTGGACATCGGCGGGGCGCTGGCAGAGGCGCGCAGCGAAGCCGGACTGACCATCACTCAAGTGAGCGAGCGCACCCGCATCAGGGAAACGATCATCCGAGATATCGAACGCGACGATTACACGGCGTGCGGCGGAGACTTCTACGCGCGCGGCCACATCCGCGCGATCGCCCGCGTGGTCGGCACGGATCCGGTTCCGCTGATCGAGGAGTACGACGCGGCACGCATGCCGCCGCCCGATCAAGCCGAGCCAAGCGCGGCCGGGTCTCATGCTGGCCGAGTCGATCCCGACGCTGACACCAACCCCAACCTGCTCGATGGCGGCTCGCTGGAATTCGGGCTGCCCGGCCCGCTATGGCCAGGGCTGCGCCGGTCGGCCGAGCGCTGGGCTGGGACCGTCAGGTCCAGGATCGGCGGTGCGGCGGAGCCGCACCCCGCCACGCACCCGGTCCCGGCCACGCACCGAGCGACCGGCACAAGCGGTCCGACTGGCACGAGCGGTCCGACCGGAACGAGCGCCGCCGACGGCACGAGTGCCCCAGCCGGGGCCCAGGTCCGGCCCGCCGGGCCTCGCGGCATCACGGCTGCCGAGGCGTTCCGGCCCGGCCTGCCCCTTGATTTCGAGCGCCGCCGGCCCCGGCGCACGGGCGTGCTCGTCCTGATCGTGCTGGCCGCCGCCGGCGTCGTGATCTACCTGCTTGTCTCCGGCGGCACGGCGCACGGTCGGCCGCCGGCGAAACCTAAGGTCCACCACAGCGCCGCCGCCGCTGCCCACCACGCGGGCGGGAAAGTGTCTGGGGGCACGAGTCCAGCGGCTTCAGCCGGTCCGCTCCCGGTGATCGCCGCGGCGGCGTTCGGTCCGGCCGGCGCGAGCCAGGGCGATGACCCGCGGGGCGCGGCGCTGGCCATCGACGGCAGCGCGAGCACCGCCTGGCACACCGACTGGTATACGACCACGCAGCTCGGCGGGCTGCAGTCGGGCACCGGGCTGCTGCTGAGCCTGGGCAGGACTGGCACGATCGCGAGCGCGACGCTCGAACTCGGTCCGTCGCGCGGCGGCACGGTCGAGCTGCGGGCCGGGGACACACCGGCGCTGGCGGAGCTGCCTGTCGTGGCGCGCGCCACGAATGCCGGCGGTGCGCTGACCATGCGGCTGACCGTCCCGGTCCGGGCCTGGTACGTGCTGATCTGGTTCACGAGCCTGCCGCCTGACAACTCAGGCACGTTCGAGGCCAGCGTCTACGACGTCCGCCTGTCCGGAACGGCGTAGCGCCCGGCGCCAACAGGAGCACGCCGCCGGGTAGCGCGGGCCGCCGAGTGCGTACCCGGTCAGCCTGCGCTGCCGCTGGCGATCGCCGCGACCACGGCGGCGACCTGCGCATCGAGCGGCGCGGCGGCGCTGATTCTGTTGTCGACCGTGACGTGCGGCGCCGCCGGGGCCGAGTCCAGCCGCATGCTGACGGCAAACTCAGCGAACTGGTCGAGCTTTGCCGCGTCCCGCGCCAGGTCGCGATCGGTCAGCCGCTGCCGCAGCGTGGCTGCATCCGAGCGCACCCACAGCAGGTGGACGGGCGGTCCGCCGAGATCGGCTACCCACGCCGACCACTGGCGAGCATGGTGGATCTGCTGGGTGAACGGCCCCGAGAGCAGCACCGCGCAACCGCCCGACCGGATCTCCCGCGCGGTCGCGGTCATGCCGCGATACTCATGCACCTTGATGTGCCCGTCGTACCAGGGTCCCTCGCGCTCGCCCGGCGGGCGGCCCGCGGCGGCCAGGACGGCGGTCACGAACGAGCCGTAGATCGTGTCCTTGTCGAGGAGCGCGGGCGGCGGAGTCAGGGCTGCGAGGAGGATCCGGGCGACCGTGGTCTTGCCGGCGCCAGGCGGGCCGGCCACGATCCAGGCCGGAGCTGGCGTGGTCACGGCGCGACAGTATCGGGCCGGGAACGGGGCCGCGAGCCTGGCTCTAGTTCCGGGCGTCGCAGCCGAGATGCCGGGCGAAGAACCGCTCGGAGCTCGCCACCTCGAACGCGGGTACCGCCGCGTGCGGGCCAGGGTTGGCGTGCAGGGTCTTCTCCGTGGAGCCGAACGCGTCGAACAGCGCCAAGCCAGACTCGCGCGGCACGAGCTCGTCGTCCCACTGAAGCACGAACTCGACCGGGACGGTGATCCGCGCTGCCGCCTCGGCCAGCGTCTCGTGACCCGCGAGGCCAAAGACAGCGGCGACAATCCTCGGGTCGGCCGCGACGAGCGGGACGCCGATGAGGCTGCCGAGCGATACGCCCCAGTACCCCACCGGGCCGATGCCGACTTCTGCCTGGAGGATGTCCACGGCGGCTTGCCATTCGGACACGGCCTGCGCCGCCCGGTCGGCGTTCTCCTGGGCGATCAGCAAGCCGACCGGCTCGCCCGCGGCGCGCCGGGCGCCGACGTCCGCCCTGAACTGCTCGTCACGCTCGGTCGGAGGCCGGTCACCGAAGCCGGGCGCGTCGATGGCGGCCACCGTGAAGCCGCCTGCAGTGACGTAGCGGCGCGCGCGGGTGACCAGGCCTGGCGCCGTCTTGTGCTGACCGCCGCCATGGCCCAGCAGCACCAGGGGCGCGGTACCGGCCGCGTCGGCGGCTGACCAGGCGACGCCCGGCACCTCGCCCACGGTGAAGAGGCGTTGGACGACGCCGTCGGCGGTCGTCTCGGAGGTGACGCGCATGAGGTCGCCGCCTTTCGGGACTCGGGCCATGGCGTGCCGCAGGCGCCGATGCGGCAGACGTCGCAGGCGCGTCACCAACGTGCCAGCAGCCGGCCGACCTCGGCAACCCCGTCTATTGCTGTAGCCGCGTCAGGCGACCGCGGGATGAGGTTGAACTCCGTGCAGCCCGCCGCGGCGTAGGGCGCCAGGAACTCGGTTCACATCGGCTACCTGCTGGCCAGGTCCGGGGGCGGCGCCCGGCTGGGCTTAGGCCGGGGCAGTCGCGGCGGCGTCGATGGTGAGGTACCAGTAGCCGCCGGCGAGATTCAACGCCGCGATGGAGAAGAAGAAGGCCGCCCAGTCGTCGACGTCGTACGCCAGGCACACGAGGCCTGCGGCGGCTTGGACACTGCCGCCGGCGATATGGCCGATCCCGAAGCCGCGGAGGTGACGGTAGACCAGTGGCCTGATCAGGAGCCGCATGCCAGAGCGCGGGGGCAGCCTGCTCGGCGCGACGCGGTCGGTTCGCCTGTTCATGGTTATCACGATAGAAGACAATTACGAGCCCGGCTCGCGTGTGCGGTGGTGCGTCCAACGCGTGCGCTGGCCAAAGGTAAGGAGGACCAGTGAGCTCGTCTGTGCACGACCATCCGGATCTCGGCCCGCCCCAGCTCATCGAGCTGGCAGACCGCGTGTTTGCTTACTGCCAGCCGGACGGCTCCTGGTGGATCAACAACACCGGCTTCGTCGTCGGCGAGCGCTCGGTCGTGAGCGTCGACGCCTGCTCCACGCAGCGGCGGACTCGCGCGTACCTGGATCGCATCGCGTCGGTCACGACGGCGCCCGTCACCACGCTGATCAACACGCACCATCACGGCGACCACACGTACGGGAATGCCGAGTTCGGCGATGTGACGATCATCGGTCACGAGCGCTGCCGCGCCGAGGTAATCAGCGCGGGCCTGCTCGGCAACACCGGGATCTGGGAGCCGGTCGAGTGGGGCGAGTTGCGGGTCGCGCCGCCGACGGTCACGTTCACCGATCGGCTGCGCGTCTGGTCCGACGACATGCCGATCGAGGTGAGCTATGTCGGGCAGCCTGCGCACACGACGAATGACTGTCTCGTCTGGCTGCCCGATCACCGGGTCTTGTTTTGCGGCGACCTGCTCTTCAATGGCGGCACGCCGTTCCTGCTGATGGGCTCGGTAACTGGCGCGATCGACGTGCTGACCGAGGTGCTCGTGCCGATCCCCGCGGCCACCATCGTGCCCGGACACGGCGACCCGTGCGGCCGCGACCTGATCGACACGACGCTGGCATACCTGCGCTTCGTACTCGAACTGGCCCGGCAGGGCATCAGCGCCGGGCTGTCGCCGCTCGAGGCAGCTCGGCAGGCGGACCTCGGTGAGTACGCGACGTGGCTGGACCGCGAACGGATCGTGGGCAACCTGCACCGGGCCTACCGGGACCTGGAGCCGCAGCGACCGGACGTCGACCTGTTCGTGGCGCTGACCGACATGGTCGCCTACAACGGCGGCCGCCCGCTGTCCTGCCACGCCTGAACAGTCGCATCACCCTGGACCGGCGCCAGTCTGGTGCTGGCGACCGGGCTACCATGCCCCTTATGCGCTTCGCTATCTCGATTCCGCAGTTCTACGCTGATGGTGAATTCGATCCGGTAGAGTTCCGTAACTACTTTGCCGGGGTCGAGCAGCTCGGGTTCGAGAGCGCCTGGGCTCAGGAAAACGTGCTCAGCCCATCGCCGCAGCTCAGTCCCCTGGAGGCGATGACATACGCAGCGGCGTGCACGGAGCAATTGCGCCTCGGCTGCGTGGTATTCGTGTCGACGCTGCACCTGCCGGTGCACCTGGCGAAGAGCATCGCGAGCCTCGATCAGCTCAGCGGCGGCCGGATCGACGTCGGCGTCGGCACTGGCGGCAAGCACCGGCCATTCGCGGCGTTCGGCATGAGCCCGGAGCGGTACGCAGCCCGGTTCACCGAGGGCGTGCAGCTCATGAAGGCGCTGTGGACGCAGCCGCGGGTCACGTTCGACGGTGACTTCTTCCAGTTGCGCGATGCGGCGATGGAGCCGAAGCCTGTGCAGAGACCGCATCCGCCGCTCTGGTTCGGCGCGAACGGCGAGCCGGCGCTGCGGCGGGCGGTCCGCCTGGGCGACGGTTTCTTCGGCGCCGGCTCGTCACCAACGCAGAAGTTCGCCGAGCAGGTTCAGATCGTGCGGGCGGCGCTGGCCGAGTCCGGTCGCGATGCCGCCGACTTCCCTATCGCCAAGCGTGTCTACATCGCGATCGACGACAACGAGCCCCGGGCCCGCGAGCGCATCAACGCCGCGATGGAGCGGCTCTATGGCCGCCGGGTCCCTGACATCGAAGCTGCGGCGATAGCGGGTAGCCCGGCCGACTGTGCCGCGGAAGTCGCCAAGGTGTCGGCGGCCGGAGCCGAGCTGATCCTTTTCACGACCATGTTCGACCAGTCAGAGCAGGCGGCCCGGCTGGCCGCCGAGGTGATGCCCCGGCTCGGCTAGGAGGTGCGCCCATTTAGTCGCACATGGTCAGCCTGGAGCGATCGGTAAAGTGTCAGTACAGCTCGATAGAATCGAGCATGTATTCGATCGGATGGCCAGGTCGGGAGGGCGCCAGTGTGCACGGAGCGTGGGCCTGCGACGGTGGCCGAGGCGCTGGCGGCGGTCCGGTCGGGGCTAGAGTTCTTAGCCGCGGTCGATGCGACGGCGCTGACGGCAGCCGAGCAGGCTGACTGCGTCCGAGGGCTGGCTGCCTGCGAGTCGGTACAGGTGGCGGCCATGGCGCGGGTGCTAGGCGCGTTCGATGCTGCCGGCGGCTACGCCGCCGACGGACAGGTCACGGTGACGTCGTGGCTGCGGTGGCAGACCCGGGCGACCGGCGCGGCGGCGGGCGCCACAGCGCGGTGGATGCGGCGGCTGCGCGCGCACCCGGCGGTGGCAGCCGGGCTAGCCGCAGGCGGGATCGCGCCATCGGTGGCCCGGGAGATCCTGGACTGGACCGACCCGCTGCCCGGTGAGCATCAGAGCGACGCTGACCAGATCCTGACCAGCGCCGCCCGGTCCGGGGCCGAGCTGCGTGACCTGTCGGCGCTAGCCGAGGAGATCTCCCGCCGGTGTGCGCGGCCTGACGCCGATGACGGCGACGACTCCTTCGCCAACCGCCGCCTGCGACTGACCTCGCATTACCAGGGGCACGCCAGGCTGGACGCCGACCTCACCCCGGCGGCTGCGGCCGCCGTCAGGGCCGTACTGGATAGCCTCGGTCGCAAGGCCGGCCCCGAGGACGAGCGGACTCAGCCGCAGCGTGACCATGACGCGCTCGAGGAAGCGTGCCGCCGACTGGTCGCGGGCGGGCTGCCGACTCGGGCGGGCCAGCCGACGCAGATCCAGCTGCACATGACCCTCAGTCAGCTGCTGGGCTTGCCCGAGGCCGACGCGGCCGGCGCCGCGCGGATCGCGGCCACCGGCACCCCGGCGCCGCCCGGCACGGACTGCGACGCGGTCATCGCGCCGATCGTGACCGGTACCCCTGATGAGGATCTGCTCCGCCGCCTGGCCGCCCGCGCTTACCCTGCCAGCCCGCCGGCTGGGCCGCAGAGCCAGGCAACCGAGGGCGCCGGGACCAGCCGCGGCACGAGTGATCGCGGTGCGACCGAGTCCAGGGTGAGTGATAGCAGCGTGAGTGATAGCAGTGCGAGTGACGGCCGTGCGGGCAACGGCGGCGCGGCTGACCGCGGCGCGAGTGACGGTCGTGCGATGGGCACCTGTGCGGCTGGCGCTACCGCTGGGATGGCAGGCCGGGCGGCGCGTCAGTTGCTGATCGCCGACGCCGTCGCGCTGCTGTCCGGCCCAGCGGGTCTGGCCGCCTGGCTGCGTGCCTCGCGGCTGACTGGCCCGGCCGCCTCGGCCAGCTTGCCGCTCGACCTCGGCCGGCCTACCCCGACCGTGCCTGCCTGGCTGCGTAAGGCCGTCGCCGTGCGCGACCAGCACTGCGGCTTCCCCGGCTGCCAGGTCCAGGCCGAGTACTGCCACGTGCACCACATCGTCCCGCGCGCCGACGACGGCCCGACCAGCCTGGAGAACTGCATCCTGGCGTGCAGCTTCCATCACCTCATCGTGGTGCACCGCTGGGGCTGGCAGCTGTCCCTCAATCCCGACGGCAGCAAAACCGCGGTCCATCCCCGCGGCTGGCGCACCCTCCACAGCAACGCTCCACCCACGGCCGCCTGAGCGCGGGACGCGGGCGTCACGGTTCGGCGTGCAGATCCGAAGTTACCCACGGCGTACTGCTCGCGGCGGCTGGCTGCCAGGTCGGTGATCGCGGCGACGTCGGCCTGGGCCGCGGCGCGTATCCGCTCGCTCATCTAGCTAGTGTCGCCGCACTCTCAGAGCGCGGTAACGGCGGCCAGCGTCGCGAGCAGGAACGTGAGAATCGCCAGGACGCCATGCCCCGCTGGTATCAACGGACGCAAGCTCAGGCCGGCTTTCCTGGGCGGTGTCTGGCCGAGGTTGCGGTCGAGTAGCTGGTCGACTAGCCGCTGGCCGAGGACCTCGTCCTCCAGCGCGCGCTTGATGAGGTCGTCAGGCACGACCGCAGACGGGTCATCCGGTTTCGGGCGGCCGCCGGGATACGGCGTCCAGATAGTGACGGTGGAGATGCCAAGGCCGATCGCCGGGGCCATGAAGCCGAGCGCCACCCACGCCAGCACGTGCTCGCCGGAAAGCAGGAACAGGATCCAGCACACCAGGCCGACGAGATTCAGCCCGGCGTGCGCGGCCAGTATCGGCAAGGACATCCCCTCAGGCTGGCCGGGCCGGCGCCGTACCCCGAGCGATCCGCCGCGCGCCAGCCAGCCGAGCAGCATGATGCCACCGAGGGCCTCGGTAGCCAGCCAGCTCACCAGCACGGCTACGTCGAGTCCGCGGCCGGTTGGCATGGGCTATCCCTGGGCCATCGGCGGCGCGGTGTCAGGCTCGGCGGGCACGCTGTCCGCTAGTGGCCCCGCGGACATGGCGCGCGAGATGGCCCGCCCGATCGCGACGACGGCCGGTCGCAGCGTTGCCGCCTCGACGTGCTCGGAGCTGGCGACGACCGAGATGGCGGCGACGGTTCTGCCACGCGGGCCCGTGACCGGCACGGCTACCGACGTCACCGGCTCCGGCCATTGTCTGGATGCGACGCCGACACCCTGCCGCCGAATCTCGGCGAGCTGGATGCGCAGCTCCTGATCCGATCGCCAGGCATTCTCCGGCTGCAGAGTCAGATCGCCTGCCAGCACTTCGGCCTGGATCTGCGGCGGGGCGTAGGCCAGCAGCACTAGGCCAACGCCGGTCGAGTGCAGCGGCATCCGACCGCCGACCCGGTACAGCACCCGGCCGGCCAGGCGCGCCGACAGCCGCTCGACGAGTATCGCCTCGCGCCCCTCGCGCACCGCCAGCAGCACGTGCTGGCCCGTCGAGTGGTGCAGGTCTTCCAGGTAGGGCAGCGCCGTGGCGCGCAGGCCGTGGCCGCGCGGAGCCAGCGAGGCGACCTCGAGCAGACGCAGGCCGACCACGTATTCGCCGTTCTCCGCCCGCTCCAGCGCGCCCCACTCCACCAGCTTCCTGATGATGCGCAGCGCGCTGGCCTTTGGCAGCCCGGCCCGCAGGCTGAGCGCGGTCAGGGACAGGGAGCGGTGGTCGGGGCCGAATGCGGTGAGTATCCGGAATGCCCTGTCCAGCAGCGGCTCGCCCTGCGTGGGCCGGCGGCCCCGCGCGGCCAGCACCTCAAGCGCCGGATCGGACATTCGTCACCCACTTTCCGGTGGTTTCAGTCAATGAAACTACCCTGGCCTTGCGGGCTCGAAGCACTCAGGATGCAGGGATGATTGTCAGCCCCGTGGTGATCGTCGGCGGCGGCCCGGCCGGGCTAGCAGCGGCGGCCGAACTGCGCTTGCACGGGGTCGACTGCGTGCTGATCGAGCCGCGCGCGGAGGTCTCGCATCGGCGCCCACGGGCCAAGACCACGAGCGTGCGCACCATGGAGCACCTGCGCCGATGGGGCGTCGCGGACTTGCTACGCGCGGCCGCCCCGCTCCCGGTGTCGTGGTCACAACGCGTCACGTTCTGCGAGTCCCTGTCCGGCCGCCGCCTGACCGATTTCGACGGTGCCTTCGGCCTGACGACCAAGCGCGACGACCGGTTCGCCGAGGGCGGCCAGCAGGTTCCGCAGCCCGTAGTGGAGGAGGTGCTGCGCGCACATCTGGCCGGCCAGCCAGGCGTTGACCTGCGCTTCGGGCACGCCGCGACCGCGCTGACTCAGGGCGCGGACGGCGTCACTGTCACGATCTGCCGTGACGGCGGCGCCGAGTACCAGCTTCAGGCGCGGTACGTGCTGGGCTGCGATGGCGCTAGCGGTGTGGTCCGGGATCAGATCGGCGCCCGGTACGTCGGCAGATCCGATCCCAGGCCGAACTTCAACGTCGTCTTCTGCGCGCCCGGACTCGACACCCACCTCGGGCCGGCCGTGCAGTACTGGGTCGTCGGCGGAGCCACGACCGGACTGCTCGGCCGGCTGAATCTGACGGGAACCTGGTGGGCCGGGTTTCCCGGCGTCGACGCGGCCTACGGCGCCGCGCACGCCTCCGAGCTCATCAGCGGCCTGATCGGCGCGCCGGCCGAGCACAAGGTGCTGGCGACTGACCCGTGGACGGCCCGGATGCTCGTCGCCGACAGCTTCGCTGACCGGCGCGTGTTCCTGGTCGGGGAGAGCGCGCACGTGAATCCGCCCTGGGGCGGACACGGCTTCAATACCAGCGTGGGCGACGCCGTCAACATCGCGTGGAAGATCGCTGCGGTCGAGCAGGGCTGGGCGACGCGGGGACTGCTGGCCAGCTACGAGAGCGAACGACGCGGCGTGGTCGAGCAGACCGTCGCGAACGCGGCCGCCAACATGCGCAGCCTGGCCGGAGATCTGCCCACCGACCCGGCCGTGATCCAGGCGGCCAAGCGGGCCGAGTTCTACAGCCTCGGGCTCGTGCTCGGCTACACCTACGCAGGCTCGCCCGTCGTCCAGCCGCTGCCTAGGGCGAGGACGACTGCTGCCGCGCCTGCGCCAGCGGACATGAGCCGGTATACGCCGTCCGCCGACCCCGGCCGGCGGCTGCCGCACGCCTGGCTGCCCGACGGCAAGTCGCTGTTCGACCTGCTCGGCCGCGGGCTCACGCTGCTCGGGCCGGCCAGCCCGGAAGCCGACGAGGTCACAGCGCGGGCACACGCCCGCGGCATCCCGCTGACTAGGCGCGAGGCGCCGCCGGGCTATCCGTGGTGCGATGAGTACCTGCTGGTCCGGCCGGACCAGCACATCGCCTGGCGGACCGGCGATCCGGCCACTATCGACCTGGACCTAGTGATCGGCAGAAAGGGAACGGGGCCGCTGCATGACTAGCCAGCCATCGAGGTTCGCAGTGACCGATGTGCGCGTGTTCGACGGCGTCGGCCTGGTCGCTGGCGCCACGGTTGTCATCGACGGCGGCACCATCGGCACGGACGCTGCCGGGGCGCACGTCATCGACGGGCACGGCGCCGTGCTGCTGCCCGGACTCATCGACGCGCACGTGCACCTGGACGGACCAGGCCGGCTTACGACGCTGGCCAGTTACGGTGTGACCACCGCGGTGGACATGGCATCGGTGCCGGAAGAGACGGCCCAGCTGCGCGGGCTGGCCGGGCAGACCGACATTCGCAGCGCCGGCATTCCCGCGATCGCTCCGGGCAGCCTGCACTCGCATTTCCCCGGCATCGGCCAGCGCGGCTTGGTCTCCGGTGCCACCGAGGCGAAGAGCTTCGTCGCCGACCGGATAGCCGAGGGATCGGACTTCATCAAGATAGTCGTGGGCAGCCCCTTCGCCGATCACGACCAGGCCACGATCGACGCCCTGGTCGCCGCCGCGCACGAGCAGGGCAAGCTGGTGGTGGTCCACGCGTCGAATACCGACGCGGTACGCAAGGCACAGCACGCCGGGGCTGACATCCTGACGCACGCACCGCTCGACCAGGTGCTCGCCGCCGCGGTCGCGGCCGACCTCGCTGCGGCCGGACGAATCGTCGTGCCGACGCTGACCATGATGGCCGCCATCGTGGCTGGTCTCGCCCCGCCGGGCGCTGACTACGCGAACGCGCGTGCCAGCGTGGCCGTGCTCAGCGAGACAGGCGTGCCCGTTCTGGCAGGCACCGACGCCAACGACTCGGCTGGCACCCCCGCCCGAGTGCCACACGGCGAGAGCCTGCACCGCGAGCTGGAGCTGCTGGTGGACGCGGGCCTTAGCACACGCGACGCGCTGCTGGCAGCGACCGCCCGGCCGGCCCGCTACTTCGGCCTCACCGATCGCGGTGCCATCGAACCAGGCCTGCGCGCGGACCTGATACTGATCGAGGCGGATCCACTGGCAGACATCACGGGCACGCGCGCCATCAGCCGGATCTGGTGCGGCGGCGTCGAGCACGAGCCCGCCGCGACACGGAAGTAGGCAGTCATGCGCATCGCCACCGTCAGCCAGCGACTGTGCCTGATCACCGACGTTGGGGCCGTCGACGTGCAGGCCGCCAGTAACGGCCTGTTCGATGCGGCACCGGCCTCGATCTATCCCCGCTGGCAGGAGTTCACGCACTGGGCTGCGACCGCTGCGCTGCCGGACCCGGTGCCCTTCACGGCGGATTCCCTCGGCTCGCCGTCCCCCGTGCCGCGGCAGGTGTACGGCATCGGCCTGAACTACAGCGAGCACGTGGCCGAGTCCGGCTTCGCCCAGCCCGTTACCTGCCCACCGGTCTTCACCAAGTTTGCGTCCTGCATCACCGGTCCGCAGGGCGAGATCACCTTGCCACTCGGCGGCCACACCGACTGGGAGGTCGAGCTCGTCGTGATCATCGGCCGGACGGCGGCGCGCGTGCCGGCCAGCGCTGCGTGGCGCCACGTGGCCGGCCTGTCCATCGGGCAGGACGTATCGGAGCGGATCCTGCAGATGGCGACCACTCCCCCGCAGTTCAGCCTCGGCAAGTCCTATCCCGGCTTCGGGCCGGTCGGGCCGTGGCTGGTCACGCTTGACGAGCTCGCCGACCCTGACGACCTCGAGCTCGGCTGCCTCGTCAACGGCGAGCAGATGCAGCAGGGGCGGACGTCGCAGCTGATCTTCAGCGTGCCTGAGCTGATCGAGCAGCTGTCGGCCGTGACGCCGCTGCTGCCGGGCGACCTGATCTTCACCGGTACTCCGAGCGGCGTCGGCATGGGCCGCACGCCGCCGCGCTGGCTTGCGCCCGGTGACGTGCTGACCAGCTATATCGAAGGCATCGGCGAAATGCGCCACACGTTCGTGGCCGGGTAAGGAGACATCGATGGGCCTGCACGGACTGCTCTCGGTCACGATCGGCGTGCCGAATGTCGAACAGACTGCGGCGTACTACGCCGATTTCGGGCTGACACCACAAGACGGCAACTGGCTCGCCACCACCGACGGCGGTCGTCAGCTGCACATCGTGCCCGCGCCCACCCGCCGCCTCGTCGAGATGCGGGTCGCGGCTGAGGATGGCGACGATCTCGCGCGGATTGCCGCGAGCCTGGCCCGGCTCGGCGTCGTCGCCGAGTTGGGCGCGGCGGCGCTGGACACGGCCGAGCCCGTGACCGGCATGCGGGTGCGCGTGGAGATCGCACCGCGCCTGGCCCAGGAGCCGGTGGCACCAACCCCGTACAACGGACCGGGCCGCGTGGACCGTCCGGCGGTACGCGCGCCCGGCTTCCTGCGCGAGTACCCGGTGCGCCCGCGCAAGCTCGGGCACGCGGTGTTCGGCAGCACCGACCACGAGACGAGTGCGTCGTTCTTCACCGCCGGACTCGGCTTCAAGGTGAGCGACCGGATCAAGGGTGCGGGCGCGTTCATGCGCTGCTCGAGCGATCACCACAACGTGCTGGTGCTCGGCGCGCCGGTGAACTTCCTGC
Organism: uncultured Actinomycetota bacterium; assembly: GCA_963792725.1. GTDB lineage: Bacteria > Actinomycetota > Actinomycetes > Streptosporangiales > Streptosporangiaceae > JAJYUU01. The sequence goes on from CAWBXJ010000001.1 coordinate 349,253, forward strand.
ACCACACGTCCTGGCAGGTTGACGACATCGACGACGTCGGCCGGGGCGCCTACGCGATGCTGGACGGTAATCCGGAGCGGCATATCTGGGGCCTCGGGCGGCACTACGCCGGCTCCAACTTCTTCTGGTACCTCAAGGACCCGGCGGGCAACTTCTCCGAGTACTACTCCGACATGGACTGCATCGTGGACGACCAGCTCTGGACGCCTGAGGATCTCGAAGGCGCGCGCGGCCTGTTCGCGTGGGGACCGCCGCCGCCGCCTTCGTTCCTGCAGCCCGACGACCTCGCGGCGATGATGACGGGCGCGCACGCGACGCCGTAGCGCAGCGGCCAGCGGGATTGGTGCGCCTAGTCCTGGCCGCGCCGGCTGCCCAGCCGGATCCAGCGCCGGACCTCCGTGCGCGGCTCGGCCAGCGCTATCGCCGCTGCCGGGAGGGTCGGCCGCGGACGGCGCGGCTCGCGGACGCCGGCCTCGGGCGGCAGCTGCCGCGGGCGCCTCAGCCGGTCCCTGGCCCACCGGACCGGAGCAGTCAGCGCGATCCAGACAACCGTGATCGCGCCAGCCCGTCGGTGGTGTTGTCGCTCCACACGCTTCATTCTCCGCCTTGCCGAAGGAGCAGTACATGGCAGCCGGGCTGTTTCTCGCTGAGCGGACACGCGTGCGCTGAGCGACCTTGCCGGGCGCGGGCCCGCGCACCGGCCAGCCATGATCCGGTCGCCCGGATGTCACAGGCGATCGCCGCAGCAGGTAGTGCGGCTACCCGCATGTTCTGCTGCGGCTAGTTGACCTGGGGAAGCCCGGCGTGCCGGCGGTAACGTTGCTGCCATGCCGCAGGACAATCCAGACCCGCAGGTCGTTCCGTATCTCCTGTATGCCGATGCCGGCGCGGCAATGGATTGGCTGATCAAGATCTTTGCTTTCACCGAGCGGGCGCGCGACCGAAACAGCGATGGGACCGTCCGGCACGCAGAGCTCCTGCTCGACAACGGCGGCGTCATCATGCTGGGGTCCCCTGGGGCTGATTTCCGCGGACCCGCACGACTCGGTGAGGTAACCCAGCTGCAGTGCATCACCATCACGGACGTCCCGGCCCACCGGGAGCGCGCACAGGCCGCCGGAGCGAGCGTGTCCGAAATCGGCATCCGGGCCAGCCACGCCCGCAGCTACACGGTGGACGATCCCGAAGGCCATCGCTGGTACTTCAGCGAGCCCCTTTAGACCGCAGCCACGCTAGCAACGACTAGGCCCGTCCTCATCGGATTCCGCTGAGGACGTCGGGTACGCGGCGAGTGCGCGAGCCTGGACACGGCGGGATGGGCCGCGCGGCATGCATTAAACGCCATTCCCTGGGCAGCTTGGCGGCACCGGCGAAGGCCGGCGGACGCAACCTCGAAAGGGATCTCCATGATCGTCCTCGGCATCATCTTGCTGCTCATTGGCTTCCTTGCCCATATCGCGATTGTCTGGACACTCGGCATCATCGTCCTTGCAGCCGGCCTGATCCTGATGCTGCTCGGTTCTATGGGCCGGGCGGTCGGCGGTCGGCGACACTACTGGTAGACGCAGCGGGCCCGGCGGTCCTAGCCGGGCCCGCTGCGCCGCGCCGCCATGCCTAAGACGAGTCGGCCCGTGTCGAACTGCCCCGTGTGTCGAACTGAGTTGCAGCCCGCCAGACTTCATGGTTTCCTCGCGCAGACTTCATGGTTTTCGTGCCCGCAAAACGGGCAAACCGGGACTCAAGATCGCGCGAAACCATGAAGTGTCGGCTGCGGCCGGCTGCCTGGTCGACCGTGGCCGCCAGCCTGGTCGACCGCGGCCGCCAGCCTTGGTCGACCGTGGCCGCGAGCCTGGGCGCGCCGCGGCTGGGCGTCGCGAGTGGGCACGCCGGGTAACCCGTCAGTCGGCGGCGGCGAGCGCTTCGCGCGCCGCGCGGATGCTAGCGCGCTTGCCTGAGTCCAGGTACTCCTCGATGCGGGTGATGTGCCCGTCCCGAACCTGCAGGTACATGGCAGCGTGCAGTTCGACCTCCACGCCATTCGGCAGCGTCCCCCGCAGCACGTGCTGCTGGATTACGCCGTCGTCGACCACCGCGCGCCTGATGACGTCGTAGCGTAGCCCGGCAACCGCGCGGTGCAGACCCGCGAGCACCTTCAGGTTGTCTTCGACCGACTGCTCGATCAGGTCGTCGTTGTGCCAGATCAGCGCGTCCGGCGCGTAGATGGCGCGCACCATGTCGATGTCGCCAGCCTCCAGTGCGGTGAAGAAGCGGACGACAAGTTCCTCGCTCACGACACTCCCCTCATCAGCTCAGCCCTCATCAGCTCAGCCCTCATCAGCTCAGCCCTCATCAGCTCAGCGCGCGGACCTGCGCGCCCAGTGCGGCGATGACGCGCTCGTAGCCCCAGTCGCCGGCCACCGGCATCGGGAACACGACCGGCAGGTCCACCCCCGCCGCGCGGTACTCGGCGAGCCGGCGCGCACAGGCGTCCAGGTCGCCGTGCGCCACGAACGCGTCCGCGACCTGCTGCGGCACCTGCCGCGCCGCTTCGGTCCGGTCACCAGCCAGGGCACGCTGGCGCGCTGTCTCCAGCTCCCCCGCCTGGTCGTACGCGCCGAACAGGCGGCCGGCCGACGGATGCAAGATGTACCGCGGCACCACCTCGCGCGCGGCCATCGCGGCGGCCGCCGGGTCATCGGCGAGGCAGGTGTGGACGACGCAGGTGATCTCCACCGCCGCGGCGTCCCGTCCGGCGGCTACGGCGGCCGCGCGCACGAGGCTGGCCGCCTGCCCGGCCTGCTCCGGTGACATGAGGTTCAGGATGACGCCGTCGGCGATCCGGCCAGCCAGCTCGAGCATCCGCGGCCCGAGCGCCGCCAGGTAGACCGGCAGTTCCCGGCGCACGGGCAGGCTGTCCAGCGGCACCATCCCGGTGCGGAACAGCTGGCCGGCATAGCCGGCCGGGTCACCTGCCAGCACCGACCGCACGACGGCCACGTATTCGGCCACCATCGCCAGGGGCGGGAACGGGGTAAGCCCGAAGCGCCCGTTCATCACATCGTTCGCCACGCCAAGGCCGAGCAGGAACCGGCCCTCGGACGCCTGATCGAGCTGGGCCGCGGTCTTGGCCGCGAGCACGGGCGGCCGCAGCGCCGCGTTCGCGATCGCCGTGCCGACCCGGACCCGGCTGGTCGCCGCGATGACCGGGTGACAGAGCGCGATCGCGTCACCGTGTCCCTCGGCGACGAACACCGAGCCGAACCCGGCCGCCTCGGCCGCCGCGGCGAGCTGGCCGACGGCCGCGGCTGGCAGGCCGCTGTGCGATGCGATCGACAGCCCTAGCGCGCCGGCCGTCTCGCCTAGCGAGGTCGTCACGACAGCACCTGCTCGCTGTCGGCGAGCCGTGACCGCAGCTCGCGCTTGAGTACCTTGCCCGTCGTCGTGCGCGGCAGCGCCGTGGTGAACTCGATCGTCTTCGGGCACTTGAAGTGGGCCAGGCGGGCCCGGCACCAGTCGGAGATCTGCGCGGCCGATGGCGCCGCGCCGTCCGCCGCGATGATGACGGCGTGCACGGCCTCGCCCCAGGTCGGATCGGGCCGGCCGACGACCGCGACATCGGCGACCGCCGGGTGCTCCGCGAGTACGGCCTCGACCTCGGCCGGATAGATGTTTTCCCCGCCGCTGATGATCATGTCCGTCGCCCGGTCCAGGATGTAGAGGTAACCGTCCGCGGTCAGGCTCGCGATGTCGCCGGTGCGGTACCAGCCGCCGTCGGTGAACGCCGCCGCCGTGGCCTCCGGATCACGCCAGTAGCCGGCGAACAGGCACTCGCCCCGGATGAGCAGCTCACCGGCGGCACCGACGGGCAGGTCGAGGCCGTCCGGGTCGACGATCCGGACTTCCCAGCCAAACGACACCCGGCCGGCGCTGGCGAGCCGGGGGTGTCCTGGTGCGTGATCCTCCGGCGCGAGCAGGCTGATCATGCTCTGGCTCTCGGTGTTGCCGTAGATCTGCCGGAACCGGCAGCCGAACGCCTCGATCGCGGCCGTGAGCGAGGCCGGCGTGATGGGCGCCGTGCCGTAGGCGATCTCGCGCAGGCTGCTCAGATCAGGATTCTCACGCTGCCTGATCTCGGCGACCAGCATGTCGATCAGCGAGGGTCCGGCGGTAAAGAACTCGATCCGGTGCCGGGCGATCGCATCGATGACGGCCGCCGGGCTGAAGGCGGTATGGATGTGGACGGTCCCGGCCGTCAGCAGGGCCTGCAGGCACTGGCCGAATCCACCTAGATGAAACAGCGGCAGGATCTGCAGATGGCCTGACCCGGCGACCTGGTCGCCGATCTCGATCGCGAAGTCGGCCACGCTCGTCATGAGCGCGGCGTGCCGGAGCGGGATCGCCTTCGCCTTGCCGGTCGTGCCGCTGGTGTGGACGAGAGCGAGGATGTCATCGCCGGACAACCGCGGCCGCGGCGGTACCGGGCCGGTGAGCGCTTCGCCGTCCAGCCAGCCTGGTGGCACCGGACCGCCGCCGCCGATCGCGGCTCGCACCACAGGCACCGGCACGGCAGCGTCGACCAGACCGGTGAACTCGGCATCGGCCGCCACCGCCGCCGGCTCGACCAGCGCGAGTACCTCGGCCAGTTCGCGTGGTGCCAGCCGCCAGTTCACGAAGGCGGGGGTCGCGCCGGCGCGCAGCAGGGCGAATGCCTGGACGAGGAAGTCCGCGCTGTTTTTCGCGACGATCGCGACGATGTCGCCAGGACCGACCCCGAGCGCCGACCAGCCGCCGGCCCGCCGCTCGAACTCGGTGCGCAGCTCGGCGTAGGTGTACTTGGCTCCCCTGTCATCGGCCAGTGCAAGCACGTCCGGATGCACAGTGGCGCGCCACTCGAGCACGTGGATCCAGCTCTGCATCGCGTCCTTCCTCCGCCGGTGGCAATAGTCGCAGATAACGCGCCGTGTCCGACAGGCGCTAGTGGCCAGCGACCCAGTCCGCGACCAGGTCGGCAGCCTGCGTCCGGGCGCCGTCGGGCTCCTGCAGGTAGTGGTCGGCCTTGATGAACTCCAGGCGCTTGTCGGGCGCGGCCAGCGCGTCGAACAGGGCGCGTGCGTCGCTGTCGTAGACACAGGCGTCGGCGGTCGCGTGGATCACCAGGGACGGCAGCGCTATCCGCGCGAGGTGCGGCGCGGCGATGCACTGCGACGTGCGCAGGCTCCACATCGACAGCCAGCTGCGCAGCGTGCTGACCGTGCCGACGCCGAAGACGCCGTAGTTGGCCTTCTGCGGGTCGCCGAGGTAGCACCAGTTCGGCCGCCGGTCCGACCGCTCGATCGCCGGGTCGATCATCCGCAGGTCCGCCCAGCTCCGCGGGACTAGGAACAGCTGGTCCCTAGCCCGCGTCGTCGCAAGCGTGTCGAGCTGGCTGAGGGCCCAGTCGGTGATGCGCTCATTGCGGGCCTGCTGCGCGGCGCGGTAGCGGCGCTGGAACTCGGTGCTGTAGGGCGGTCCGTTGTCGGGGTTGAACGGATCGAGGGCCGGGTCGACCGATAGCGGGTCCGTCTCGTCGGTGACCGATGGATCGAGCCAGTTCGTGAGCACTTCGGGACGGCCCGAGTGAGCGGCTAGAGCGACGAACAGATCGCAGGGCGGCAGGCTGTCGATCGCCGGCACTGGCCGCATCCCGGTCGCCGGCTGGACGTTCGGCTCGACGGCCTGTGACTGGTAGGCGGCCATGAGCGAACCGCCGCCGGAGTTCCCAAGCAGCACGATCTGATCGACGCCCGCCGCCTCGCGCAACCAGCGCACTCCGACGCCGATCTCCGCGAGCGCGTGATCGAGCAGGAAGTGCGCCTCGCTGCCGCGGAAGCGCGTGTTCCAGCCGAGGAAGCCGAAGCCGCGCTCGGCCAGGTAGCTCGCCAGGTAGTGCTCGGAGAAGTCCACGTTGTAGTGCGTCGCGATGAAGGCGATCGCCGGGCGGGTGCCCGCCGGACGGTGGTAGATGCCCTGGCAGGGGTGGCCGCCCGCCCCGGCCCGGCCGACGATCGGCGACGGCAGGCCGACGAACTCCCTGAGGATCTCGGTCACCGGCCGCTCCGATTCTGCCTGCGGGCCCGCTCCTCGGCGCGAGCCCCCAAGCCCTGGCGTGGAAGTGAAACTGAGTTTAGATTTAGTTCCGGGCTGAGCACCAGGCCCGATGTTTTTGCGGAATGGCCGAACCAGGAGGTCGTCATGGACTGGCGGAACGAGGAGTTCGACCTCGGCGGTGTCAATCACCTCGCGCTGGTCTGCTCGGACATGAAGCAGACCGTGGACTTCTATACCCGCGTGCTCGGCATGCGGCTGATCAAGACGATCAATCTGCCGGCCGGCTCTGGCCAGCACTTCTTCTTCGACATGGGCGGCGGCAACGCGCTGGCGTTCTTCTGGTTCCCGGACGCGCCCGAGGCGGTGCCAGGGGTGTCCGCGCCGGTCACCGTGCCAGGCCTAGGCGAGTGGACCAGCGCCGTCGGCTCCATGAACCACGTCGCCTTCAACGTGCCCGAGGAGCGCTTCCTGGAGTACCGGGCCAAGCTCAAGGCCAAGGGCGTGCGGGTGAGCCCGATCCTTGACCACGACGACAGCGAGCTCGGCGTGGCGCGCGAGCTGCATCCGGGCGTGTTCGTCCGCTCGTTCTACTTCCAGGATCCGGACGGAATCTTGCTGGAGTTCGCGTGCTGGCGCCGTGTCATGGGGCAGCCGGGTGACGTCCGGCACGAGCCCAAGACCGCCGCGGACCGGACCGGCATGCGAGTCTGACGCTTGCTCTCGCTCATCCACGTGCTGGACTGGCGGGCGGCGGTCACGCCGGACGCGGTGGCGCTGACCGACCACCTGGGCGCCGAGCTGACCTACGCGGCGCTCGCCGCCGTGACGGACGAGCGCGCTGCGTTGTACGCCGCAGCGGGGGTTAGGCCGGGCGACGTGGTGCCGATCGTCGCGCGCAACCAGGTCGGCTGGGTCACCGCCATGACCGGCCTGATCCGGGCGGGCGCACGGCCGGCCGCCGTCAACTGGCGGCTAGCGGCGCCGGAGATGACGGCGTTGCTGGCGCTGCTGCGCCCGGCCGCGGTCGTCGCCGATGCGGACTGCGCGACCGCGGCCAGGCAGGCAGCCGGGGGGCTGGCCGACCCCGTTCCGGTCCTGACGATCGTCGACGATCCGGTGCCGCCGCCGGGTGCGTGGCTGCCGCCCGGCCGGCCGGTCGGCCGCCTACGCGGGTCGGAGCCCGCCATCCTGCTGCACACCAGCGGGACGACCGGCCGGCCGAAGCTGGTGCCGCTGACACATCAGCAGCTGATCATGGCGGCCACCTTCATGAAACTCGAGGTCGCCGAGGCGCTGCCGGGTGCCCGGCATCTGAGCGCGCTGCCGCTGTTCCACGTCGCGGGGCTGGCCAATCTCGGCTACGTGCTGTTCACCGGCGGCCACCTGCACGTGCTCGGCGCGTTCGAGCCGGCCGGGTTCGTCGACGAGCTGGCGGCCCGGCGGATCCAGCTGACCCAGCTCGTCCCGACCCTGATCAACGCGGTCACCGCGGAGGTCAGCTCGCGCGCCGTGCCGCCGGACCTGAGCAGCCTCGTCGAGATCGTGTACGGGGCGTCGCCGATCCGGGCCGACCTGCTCGAGCGGGCGGTGCGGGTACTGGGCTGCCGGTTCCGGCAGAACTACGCCAGCAGTGAGACCGGGCCGCTGCCCATCAGCTCGCTGTCGCCAGCAGACCATGACCCCGCGCTCGGCCGGCTCGGCACCGCGGGGCGCCCGTCACTGGGCTGGGAAGTGCGGCTCGGCGACCACGGCGAGATCCAGGTGCGAAGCGCCGCGCCGCTGCCCGGCTACTGGGCGGACCCGCGGGCGACTCAGGACGCGCTGACGCCGGACGGGTTCTACCGGACCGGTGACGTCGGCGCCATCGACGCGGATGGCTACCTGACCATCGTCGACCGGCTGCGGGACCTCATCATCACCGGCGGCGAGAACGTGTTCCCGGCCGACGTCGAGGCAGTGCTGGCGCGCCACCCGGAGGTCGCCGACGTGGCGGTGATCGGAGTCCCGGACGAGCGGTGGGGCGAGACCGTGCACGCCGTGGTCGTCGCCCGCAGCGGCGGACTGTCCGTCACCGAGCTGATCGGCTTCGCCCGTGAGCGGCTCGCCGGGTTCAAGTGCCCGACCGGCGTGACCATGGTCGAGGCGCTACCGCGCAACGCCACCGGCAAGGTGCTGCGCGCGGCGCTGCGCGAGCCGTTCTGGGCCGGCCGGGAGCGGCGGGTCTCGTGACTGTGCCGCCGGGTCGCGCTGCGACTGAGCCGCCGGGTCGCGCTGTGACTGTGCCGCCGGGTCGCGCCGCGACTGTGCCGCCCGGCCGGACCGAGAAGGCGACGCGGAAGGGCCGCGAGACCGACGAGGCGTTCCGGGCCGCGGCGCGTGCGGTATTCGCCAGGGACGGCTACCTGAACGCCAGGATCAGCGACATCGCGGCGGCCGCGGGCCGGTCCGTAGCGTCGTTCTACAACTACTACGACACCAAGGCGGATCTGCTGATCGCGCTGGCCGAGGAGTTCCACGCCGAGGCCACGGCGATGGCGGTGCTGCCCTACCGGGCGGGCCTGTCGCACGAGGACGCGCTACGCGAGGCCGTGGCCGGCTTCTGGCGCACCTACGCCAAGCGGCGGGGCGAGCTCATCGGCATCTTCCAGGCGGCCATGGTGGAGGGCCAGTTCCGGGACCGGTGGCTGGAGATTCGCGGGGAGGCCGTCAGCCGCATCGCCGCGCAGGTCCGGCGCGCGCAGTCAGAGGGGTTCTGCCCGGGCGTCGATCCGGTGCTCACCGCGTCCGCGCTGTCGGCGATGCTCGAGCACTTCTGCTACATCTGGCTGGGCCAGGGCGGCGAGAAGGACGTGCCGTTCGACGACGAGCGTGCCCTGGACGCGCTCGCCACCATCTGGGTCAAGGCTGTCTACTGGCGGCCGTGAGCGGCTGGTGCCGCCCACAGCGCGGTCAGCTGAGCAGGGCTGATATTGCCGCCGCTGCACACGATTGCGACGTTGCGCCCGGCGAACCTCGCCGGGTCGGCGAGCACCGTTGCGAGCGCGGCCGCGCCAGCCGGCTCGACCAGGTTGCGCGTCTTTTCGATCATCACCCTGGTGGCCTGCGCTAGCTCGGCGTCGGAGACGAGCACGAAGTCGTCGAGCAGATCCCGCAGGATCCGCTGCGGCAGCTCGAACGCCGTCCTGGTGGCCAGGCCCTCGGCGAACGTGCTCGTGCTGTCTTCCACCAGGGTCCCGGCCTGCCACGACCGGTACGCGGCTGGTGCGGCGGCCGACTGGACGCCGATGACCTCGATCGACGGCCGCACGGCCTTGGCCACGATGCAGGTGCCGGCCGCGCCGCTGCCGCCGCCGATCGGCACCACGATGACCTCGGTATCAGGCCGCTCGGCCAGGATCTCCAGGGCGTAGGTGCCGACGCCGGCGATGAGATCGGGCTCGTTCCCGGAGTGGATGTAGCGGTAGCCGTGCTCGGCAGCCTGCTTCTCGCACTGCTCGCGAGCCGCGTCGAAGTCGCGTCCGTAAAAGACGATCTGCGCGCCGAGCGCGCGCATCGACTCGACCTTGACCGGGTTGGCTTCCTCGGGCACGAAGATGGTTGCGCGGACGTCGAACAGGTCGGCGGCGTAAGCGATCGACTGGCCGTGGTTCCCCGTCGAGGCCGAGGCCACGCCGCGCGCACGCTCGGCGGCGCCGAGCTGGCTGATCAGGTTCACACCGCCGCGCACTTTGAAGGCCCCGACCGGCAGGTGGTTCTCGTGCTTGACCCGCAATCGCGCGCCGGTGAGCGCGTCGAGCGCTGGGTAGCGGTACAGGGGCGTGGGGCGGAGGTACGGGGCGATGCGGTCACGCGCCGCCAGGACGTCGGCCAGGTCCGGGATGTCCGCTGTGGTCATGCTCTGGTTCTACCACGGCGGTTCTACCACGGCCGCGGCACCGGCCCGGCTATCGGCTCGGTCGCCCAGGCGGGGCCAGGACCGATGCCGGCGGTCCCGAGCCCGACCGCAGTGCCGCCGCCGCGGCCAGCACGAACTGCCTAGCATCGGCGGCTGGCGGCTGGTCTGCCGCGCGGCCGCGCTGCTGCGCGAGCGCGCGGGTCACGACCGTGGCCGGGCCGAGGCCGCGGCGCAGTGCGGCCTCGCCCCCGGCGATCTTGCCAACGATCGCGTCGTCGGCCAGGTAGAGCAGGGCCCGGCACGCATTGAGAACGGCGTAGCGCTCGGGGGCGTTGGCGAGTCCCCAGCCGAGTTCGTCGGCCAGGTAGGCCAGCACCTCGGCGCGCGGGATCGCCCCGATGAGCTCGCGCGGCGATGGACCGCGCACAGCATGTCCCGCCGCGCGGCACACGGCGTAGTGCATGAGCAGGTCGCGGTCGCCGGGCGCCGTCTCGTCGGGCACGACGACGCGCGAGCCCGCCGGGCCCGCGACGACGTGCCGCAGGTAAGGCCACGGCGTGCCGGGGTCGCGTGCGGCCGCCGCCGCCACGATGCTGGTCTCCAATCCCGCTCCCGGGCAGCGCGGCCCCGTCGCGGCGATGAGCCGTGCCATCGAGTCCGCGGTCGCGGCGTCGGTGTCGTCTGCCGCCACGATGAGGACGTCGACGTCGCTCCGGCCCGGCACCCAGCCGCCGAGCACCGCCGAGCCGTGCAGGTAGACGGCGACCAGCTTGCCACCGGCCACCCCGCCCAGGTCCGCCGCGAGCCGCCCAGCGATCGTGGCCGGACAGCGGTGCACCTGATCCACGTTCTCAGTATCTCGCGCCACCAGCATGCGCAGACAAGGAGTTGAAATGCGTGGGCCTGAAATGCGACGATCCGCCAGTGACAGTTGCGACCCGGGTTTATTCAGCCAGCGAGCTTCCGCAAAGTCTGACCTGGCAGGCGCTGTCTTTTCTGCGGTGCGAGTGGCCGTTCCTTTTTGCCGGGGACGGTCGACTGCGAGCACGGCCGTTCTGTTCCGACGACGCGTGGTGCGTGGCGCGTGCCGACGGCGATGTGCTGCTCAGCTACGCCGAGGTGCTCCGGGTGACGGCGATGCGCGCCGACGTGCCAGTGCGCGTGCTCGGCCTGAGTAACGTCTTTACGTTCCCGCCTTATCGCGGTGAACGCCACGCATCAGCCATTATGCACGCGGTCGGTGAGCTCATTAATGGCAGCGACGCCGAGATGGCAATTTTGTTCTGCGAGCTTGACTTGGTGTCCTTTTACTCCGCGCGCAGCTGGCAGCTGGCGCCGGAAGGCTCGATCGAGGCGCCGGGCACCGCGCCCGCGACTATGGTGCGGGCGGGACGAGGGCATCTCGGCGGCGTAGACCGCTGGCTGGCAGACGCGCCGGTCCTGCTGGTCGACCGGTGGTGAGAACTCGATGAAACACTAATGTCTCAGGCCAGGTGGACGTACTCGTAGTCGAACGGCTTGCCGTTGATTCCGTTGCGCGGCGGGGCGATCCAGGCGGCGATCTTGCCGCGCTCGTGCACGGGCTGCATCAGCGACCGGACGTGGGTCTTGTCGACGTCGGTCGGCAGCCACGCGGCCTTGGCCTGCTGCCACTCGCCGGCGGACAGGATCTCGCCGTCCGGGCTGGCCTCGATTCCGGCAAACGCGCCGACCTTGCGGTTGAAGGCGATGTGCGGGAGCTTGAGGCGCTGCGGCAGGCCTGCCTCGGCGAGGATCTTGTTCCACCGGTTGACGCCGCTCTGGCAGTCGGCGATGTACTCCCGGCGCAGATCGGTGTTGAGCCCGGTAAGCGCGGACACCTCGGCCTGGCCGATGCTCTGCTCGCCATTTCCGGCGTCGACCAGCGCGTCGACCAGGTACGCGTCGTCGGCCAGCTTGTGGTCGTCGCGACGCCGGTCCTCCGACCAGCGGCCCTTGAGGCCGGCGGTGTAGTAGTTGGCCACGTTCGTCGACGTCTCGCCGCCGAACAGGTCCAGCGACACCGAGTAGTGGAAGTTCAGGTACTTCTGGATCACATCCAGCGGGATGGCGCCGCGCGCGGCAACCTCGCCGCTGTCGTGCTCGACCATGAGCTGCGCGGTCCGCTCCACCACCCGGTCCACGCCAGTGGTGCCCACCATCATGTGGTGCGCTTCCTCCTTGAGCATGAATTCGCACGTCCGCGACAGCGGATCAAACGCCGATTCCTTCAGCGTGCCGAGCTGGTACTTGCCGTCGCGGTCGGTGAAGTAAGTGAACATGAAGAACGACAGCCAGTCCGGCGTCTCCTCGTTGAACGCGCCGAGGATGCGCGGCGCGTCCGCGCTGCCGGAGTTGCGATGCAGCAGCTCCTCGGCTTCCTCGCGGCCGTCCCGGCCGAAGTAGGCGTGCAGCAGGTACACCATCGCCCACAGGTGCCTGCCTTCCTCGACGTTGACCTGGAACAGGTTGCGCAGGTCGTACAGGCTCGGCGCGGTCGCGCCGAGATTGCGCTGCTGCTCGACCGAGGCCGGCTCGGTGTCGCCCTGGATCACGATCAGCCGCCGCAGCTCCGACCGGTACTCCCCCGGCACCTGCTGCCAGGCCGGCTCGCCCATGTGCTGGCCGAAGCCGATCTGCCGGCCCGGGTCGCGCTCGGCCAGGAAGATGCCCCACCGGTAGTCGCGCATCGGGACGTGACCGAAGTGCGCCCAGCCCTCGCGGCCGACGTTCACCGCCGTGCGCAGGTAGACATCCCTGGTCGGCAGCGTCGGTCCCATCTCCTGCCACCAGTTGAGGAAGTTGGGCTGCCACGACTCCAGCGCCCGCTGCAGCCGCCGGTCATCGTGCAGGTCGACGTTGTTGGGGATCTTCTCGGTGTAATCCGCGCCAGTGCCGCTCGGTCCAGTTGTCATCGCTCAGACTCGCTTCCTGTCGAAGTCCGCCCGCTGGCCGGTGCCGTACCTGCGCAGCGCCCCGTCCGGGCCAGCGGCGTTCGGGCGATTGAAGATCCAGTTCTGCCAGGCGGTGAGCCGGCCGAAGATCTTCGTCTCCATCGTCTCCGGGCCAGCGAACCGGTAGTTCGCCTCCAGCCCGGTCAGCGCGTCCGGGCTGAAGCTGCCCCGCTCCTCCATCGCCAGCCGGATCTCGTCCGCCCAGTCGATGTCGTCGGGCGCGAACGTCACGAGCCCGAGCTGCTCGGCATCTTCGGCGGCCAGCGGCTCACCGGCCCGGTGCTGCGCTGCGGCCTGGCCCGCCTCGTCACCGTAGAAGCGGGTCGCCAGCCGGCTGAGCCCATTGCCCATGGGCAACGGTCCGAGGTTGGCCGGGCCGATGACGATCACGGCGGGAACGGGGCCGTGCGGCGGGCTGTCGCTGGTCGCCGCGCCGTCGCTGTCGAGCGCGAGATCGTCGTCGAAAATGCCCGAGAGCATGAACGACCGGTCGGCCGCGAGCGCCAGCTCCAGTAGTGAGCCAGCGAAACAGCTGCCGGGCTCGATCAGCGCGATCAGGCTCCGGCTGGTCACGTCCAGCCGCTTCAGCGTGCGCTTGTAATAATGCACGATCTCGTTCGCCAGCCAGTCGCCGGTGTCGCCGAGCAACAGGTTGTCGTAACCGAGCACGAGGTCGGGATCGCCAGCCGTGCGCAGCACCCAGGTGCCGAGCTCGGGCTCGTTCGTGCGGAGGTCCAGGATCACGTCATCGAGCTCACGGATCATGGCCAGCGGCCAGCTCCCGGCACCGAGCTCGTGCAGGCCGGCGACGTGGGCCGGCGCGGCCGCGTCGGGTCCGCGAACGGTGATCTCGACCACGCCCGCGCGGCGATCCAGCCGCGCGGTCACGAACCGGTACTCGATCGCGCCAGAGTCCCTGACCTTGGCCAGCGGGGTCAGCGAAACCCCGGAGTCAGCGGCGACCGCGTCGCCAGACCGTCCGGCGAGCTCTGCTGCCCGCGCCGCCACCGCGTCCTGCCACGATGGCCGCGCCACCACCTCGTCGACAAGCCGCCACTGCACGGCCCTGCGGCCGCCGATGCCCTCGGCCCTCGTCGCGAAGTAGTCGGCGATGTCGCGCCGGACATGCCGCTTGTCGGTGACGCGCGTCAGCCCGCCCGTGCCGGGCAGCACGCCGAGCAGCGGCAGCTCTGGCAGCGACACGACGGACGAGCGGTCGTCGACGAGCATGATGTGGTCGCACGCCAGCGCCAGCTCGTAGCCCCCGCCCGAAGCGGTCCCATTCAGGGCCGCCAGCCAGACCTGGCCCGAGTTTGCGCTCGCGTCCTCGATCCCGTTGCGCGTCTCGTTGGTGAACTTGCAGAAGTTGACCTTCCAGGGGTGCGACGCGGCCGCGAGCATCTTGATGTTCGCGCCGGCACAGAAGATCTTGTCTCGCGCGCTGGTCAGCACCACGACGCGGACCTCTGGGTGCTCGAACCGCAGCCGCTGCACCGCGTCATACAGCTCGATGTCGACGCCGAGGTCGTACGAATTCAGCTTTAGCTCGTATCCCGGCATCAGGCCGCCATCCTCGTCGACGGCTAGCGCCAGCGTGGCGACCTGGCCGTCCACCGTGAGCTGCCAGTGCCGGTAGCGCGCTGGATCCACCTGGAAGTCGACGCGTGCCTGATCGCTCATCACACCCACGTCGGCCAGTCTAAGCTCTACACTAATGTATGTCCACGCAACGATGACGTAGCATATTGCCGCAGAACCTGGTCTAGCCCGAGGGAGCGATGTCCGTCCTAGCCCAGCCGCGTCCGGGCCCGGCGGCCGCCGACGCCGCGTATCCGGCCGACGGCCCTGGCCGCGCCGCCATGTCCCGCCGGCACGCGGCGGGATCGCTGAGCGCCCGTGGCCTGATCTTCACGATCCTGGGCGAATACGTCCTGCCGGACGGCGGCGCGACCTGGACCTCGGCGATCATCGAGACGATGGGCCGCCTCGAAGTTGCGGAGAAGGCCACCCGGCAGGCGCTCATGCGCACGGCCGCTGACGGCTGGCTCACGCCCGAGCGGGTCGGGCGGCGGACGCGGTGGCGACTCACGTCGAGCGGCGACCGGCTGCTCACCGACGGCACGGAGCGCATCTACAGCTTCGGCTCGCATCGGGATAGCTGGGATGGCAGCTGGCTGCTGGTGCTGGCGCGCACGCCCGAGGCAGACCGCGCGGCCAGGCACGTCCTGCGCAGCCGCCTGACCTGGGCTGGCTTCGGCAGCCCCGCACCCGCCGTCTGGATCAGCACGCACGCGGAGCGGCTTGGCGAGGTGGAGCGAGCACTCGCGGAGGCAGGGCTGGCGGGCGAGGCGCAGATCTTCCGCGGCACCCACGCCGACGGTCAGCTGCCCGTACTGGTCCGCCAGGCCTGGGATCTCGCCGCGATTTCCCGGTTGTACGACGAGTTCATCGCGACCTTCGCCGCCACCAGCCCATCCGACCCGCTGGCCAGCGTGATCGGCCTGGTGCACGCCTGGCGGCGGTTCCCGTGGACCGACCCCGACCTGCCCGGCGAACTGCTGCCGCCACACTGGCGCCGGCCGGAGGCTGCCGCGATCTTCCGGCGCCGGCACGCGCAGTGGTCAGCAGCGGCGCTTGCCGCGTGGCAGCAGCTGGCCGGCTACGCCGGCGAGCTGGGCTCGAGCGACGCCAGGCCCAGCAGGTCGACGCAGTTCACGTCGTCGCGGCGGATGACGACCATGAGCACGGCGCTGCAAGTACGGCACCGCATCACGGTGCCCGGCGACTGGAGGTAGACGACGGCCTCGGCTACCAGCCCGGTCGTGCCGCAGGTCGCGCACGTCCCGGCGGCGGTCGTCATCTCGGTGCCGAAGATCTCGTGCAGCAGGCCGCCGATCGCGTTGCCGTCGAGGGCGTCCATCAGGTGCCTCCCACCCCGCCGTACCGTTCGGTCTTGACCCGGTCCGCCGGATAACCGAGTCCGACAAGTCCCGCCGCGGCGCGCTCCACGAACGCCGTCGGCCCGCAGACGTAGGAGATCGGACCCTCGCTGGCGGGCCACGCGACGTCTTGCAGCAGAGCATCGGTGACCCGTCCGGCGTGACCGGTCCAGCCCGGCGGCTGCTGCCGAGTCAGGGTGTAGATCACCTCGACGCCGGCGCCAGGCGTCTGCAGCTCGGCGCGGTAGATCACGTCCGGCAGCGATCTGGCCGAGTAGAGCAGCCGGGTCGGCGTGGCGCTGCCAGTCCGCGCCCGGTGCCGCAGGATCGATCGGAACGGCACGACGCCCGAGCCGCCCGCCAGCAGGAGCAGCGGGCTATCGGCGTCGTGCCAAGGCCAGACGAAGTAGCCGCCGATCGGGCCGCGAATCTCGATCTCGTCGCCGGCCCGGACTTCCTCCGTCAGGTACGGCGAGACCTCGCCGTCGTCCAGCCGCTCGACCGTGATCGCGACCGGCTCACCTGGCGCCGATGCGATCGAGTACGACCGCTCGGCCACGTAGCCGTCGTCGGCGGTCAGCCGGACGTCCAAGTGCTGGCCGGCCTGGTGGCCGGCCCAGTCGGGAACCTCGAGCTCGATCGTGCGCACCGACGCGGTCTCGTCGGTCACCGCTCCGACAGTGGCGACTTGCCAGGTCAGTCGCCCGCGTACCGCTGTTCCCGCCACGGGTCTCCGTAGTTGTTGTAGCCGTAGCGCTCCCAGAAGCCGGGCTCGTCCGCCGCCAGCAGCTCCAGGCCGCGAACCCACTTGGCGCTCTTCCAGAAGTACAGGTGCGGGACCAGCAGGCGGGCCGGGCCGCCGTGCTCGGCCTGGAGCGGCTCGCCGTCGTAGCCGAATGCGATCCAGGCCTGGCCGCCGGTGACGTCGGCCAGCGGCAGGTTCGTGGTGTAACCGCCATCGCAGAACGCCAGCAGATATCGCGCCTGGTGGTTCACCTGGGCCAGCAACGTGTCGATCGACACGGCCTGCCACCGTGTATCCAGTTTCGACCACTTAGTCACGCAATGAATGTCGGCGGTGACGTCTTCGGCAGGCAGCGCTTGCAGTTCCTGCCACGTCCACGACTTGCTCGTGTCGCCTGCCTGCCGGATCGAGAACGACCAGCTGTCCAGCGGCGTATGCGGCGTGGGACCGGCCGACAGCACCGGGAAGTCCGTCGTGAGGTACTGGCCCGGCGGCACCCTGCTGGTGTCGACGTCGGATTCACGGTGACGGCCGTGGAAGCCGCGTGATATGGGACTCATGGGCCTATCATCTCCCGCCACCCATGCCTTACTCCTCGAGCATTGCCATCAGCTTGGTCACGGTCGCCCAGTTGCGAGCGGTGCCGGTGGACTGGACGCTCGAGCGCGCGAGCTGGGCGGCCAGCTCGCTGCGGCCGAGCCCGTCTGGCGTGCGCAGGAACAGGGTCCGTCCGACGACGGCGGCCTCGTCCCGGCTGCCCGAGTCCCTGGCTCGCTCCACTGCCGCTGCTACCGCGGCGATGCCACTGGCGTCGACTACATCACGGCGAAATACGGCATGCAGGTATTTGGGGTTGGTCTCGTCCGGGAATGGGTTGTCCGCGATCACCTGCGCGAGCTGAGGCGCGGAGAGCACGACGACCGCAGGCCGCACCCCGAGCCGGCTGGTGATCTCGGCCTCGAGCGCGTCTGCCAGCTGCGTCACGCTGGTCTTGGCGCTGGTGAACACCATGTTGCCGCTCTGTATGTAGGTTGCGACCTCGGTGTGCCCGAGTGCGGTCGCCAGGTCACGAAGGTCCGCCATGGCCACCTTGTTGCGGCCGCCGACGTTAATGCCGCGCAGGAGCGCGAGATATCGGGGCATCCGCCGAGTCTTGCACCGCGCCTCGGCGCCAAACTACTGTCTGGACACATGTCCCGAAATGTGCCGCTCATGCAGACGCAGCTCACGCGCCCGGCGCCGGAGCAGCCGGTCGCCCTGGACGCGCAGCAGTGGTGACCCAGCCGTGGTGACCCAGCCGTGGTGACCCAGCTGTGGTGACACAACCTGGGCCGGCGCAGTGGGCCAGTGCTGATGAGCGGCGCGCCCTCGCCGAGTCGATACGCAGCCTCCTCGACGTCGTCGTGACCACAGGCGCCAGCCCGGCCGAGCTCAGCGCCGCGGCGGCCGCCATCGACCAGGTCACCGCCAGCCTGGCGGGCTCGGTCGTGCGGCAAGACCCGGCCGTGACCCCCGACTCCTACCGGACGCACATGAGCCTCGTGGGCGGCCTGTCGCATCCGGTGGCGCCGCAGCTGACGCTGGCGCGCATGCACGACGGCGCGGTCGGCGATGTCGTGGTCGGCCCCGTGTTCCAGGGCGGCCCTGGGCTCGTGCACGGCGGGATCATCGCGCTGCTCATCGATCACGCGATGGGATACGTGGCCAACAACAGGCCGGACCGGCCCGCCATGACCGTCCAGCTGACGCTGAGATACGTCAGGCCAACCCCGCTCGGGGTGCCCCTGACGGTGGCTGCGCACCTGGATCGCATCGACGGACGCAAGCTGCACCTGTCGGCCTCCGTCACAGCCGGCGGCCACGTGACGGTGCAGGCGGACGCGACCTTCCTGCGGTTGACACCCGGGAATCTCGAGCGGGTCTTCGCCCAGGGCTGAGGGACCGCGCTCGGGTGCGAGCCGCCGGCTTTCTTCACGCCGTCTCCACATGTTCTCCATCCGACCTGCCCGCAATGACGGTCAGCTTGCGCGGTGCCTGCCTTCCTCGACGTCCACCTGACCGGTGCCGTCACGCAATCGCGTCTCCACCTGATCCACATAGCGACTGGGCGCGGCCTTCACCTGGGCCTTGTTATCTAAGGCAAGTTCAGCGGGCCGCAGGCCGAGAGGATCAGACCAATGCACAGTTCAGATGGCAATCACGCAGACGCCGATCAGCGACGGCGAGGAGCCAGAGTCCCGGCCGTGCAGGCCGCCCTGACGCCAGCGGACGTGGCTGCGCTGCTGGCCAGTCAGCCCACGCCGCCACTGCCCGGACACCTCGCGGCCAAGGTGACAGCCGCGATCGCCGCCGAGTCGGCGCAGCGCGGCATCCGCCACGAGCCGCGTCCGGTCCGCCACGAGCCTGTGATGCAGCAGTGGCCGTCGCTGCCTCGGTCGCGAACTGGGATGCCGCTGCCGAGCAGGGAGCTGCTCGTTCCGGTTCCCCGAGATGCCTGGAGCCACGCGTGAGATCTTCTCGCCTGCGCGAGCCAGCGGAGGAGCGCGACGCATGACACTGACGCAGGAACGTCCACGATCCGCCGCCGTACGGACCGACCGAGGCCAGGCTGCCCGAAGCGATGCCCAGTGGCGTGACGTGCTCGAGGCGCGCTGGCGGGACCGGCTCCAGGAGCTCACGCAGCAGTGCGTGACGTTGCACGAGGCAGCCTCGCCGCATCAGGCGGCGGAGGCGCACCCGTCAATGCGCCGCCTGATGCGCCGTGCCGTGGCTGCGCGGCAGGCGCTGGCCGAGACTGACGCAGCGCTGCGCCGTCTCGGCGGCGGAATCTTCGGCCGATGCGAGGACTGCGCTGGCGAGATCCCGGCCATGCGGCTGGTAGCCATGCCTGAGCTGAGGTACTGCCCGCGCTGCGCGGCTTAGGCCGTCAGGCGAGCGGCAGTCGCAGCGTCATCCGGGTGCCGCGCTGCGCTGTTTGGGCCGTCAGGCGAGCGGCAGTCGCAGCGTCATCCGGGTGCCCGCGCCGTGCTCGCTCTCGGCGCTGAGGATGCCTCCGTGCGCGCGGGCTAGCTCGGCGGCGACGGCCAGGCCTATCCCGCTTCCGGACGTCTGCGCTGCCTGGCGCCCGCGCCAGAACCTGTCGAAGATACGCGGCAGCTCGGCATCCGGGATGCCGATGCCGGTATCGGTCACCTGCAGGACGGCCGCGGCGTCCGCAGTGCCGCGGCCGGCGGTGCCGGTGCTGATCGCGACCGTGCCGCCAGGCTGGGTGAACTTGAGCGCGTTGGTGAGCAGGTTCGTTATCACGTGATGAAGCCACCGCGGATCGGCCAGGATGTCGGCTCGCTCCAGCTGCCGCTCCAGCGCGATGCCCGCCGCGGCGAAGCGGCCCGCCAGGCTATCGGCGGCAGTTCCGGCGATCTCGGCTAGGTCGCAAGGCAGGCGCGCCAGATGCAAAGACGCGGCATCAGCGGCGGCGAGCGTCTGCAGATCGTCGACCATCCGCGCGAGCCGCAAGACTTCGTCGCGCAGCGACGCCAGCTGCTCGGGTGTGGGCTCGACGACGCCGTCGAGCAGTGCCTCGTGTCCCGCCTGAAGGACCGCGACCGGCGTCCGCAGCTCGTGTGCGACATCAGCGACCAGGTCGCGGCGCACGCGCTCGTGCGAGTCCAGCATGACGGCCATCTGATCGAGCGCGGCTGCCATCTCGCGAAGTTCGCTCGGACCGCGCACCGGTCCGACGCGAGCCGAGCGCTCGCCGCTGCCGCGTGCTCTGAGCACCGAGATGATCTGCCCGACCGGCTGGGTGATCCGGCGGGCGACGGCCACGCCGGACAGCAACGCGAGCAGGGCGGCGAGGCCGGCGGCGGCGGCGACGGCGCGGATCAGCGCAGCCCGCAGCGCATGGTCTGCCGTGCCGAGACCAGATCCGCTGAATCGGGCCATCACCTTGCCCACCTGCTGGCCGCGGACCACGACATTGGCGTTGAACTGCGGCATTCCGGCCTCGGCCGCAAAGTCAGGTGACGACGCGACGCGCCCTCCGGCCGCATTGACAATCTGCGCATCCGCGCCCGTTCGCGAGGCGAGGTCGAGTGCCGCGGACAGGTCCGCACCGTCCCAGCTGCGGCTGTTGCGATCCCACCCTGCGCCCGCTGCCGCGGCGACCGCGTTGGTGAGATCTGTGCGCTGCTGGGTCACCAGATGCGACACGTCGGCGGCGGCGAAGGCGACGGTGAGCCCGCCGAGCAGGGCGACGGCGGCGAGCGCGACGCCGAGAAAGCCGAGCGCCAGTTGCATGCGCAGCGAGTCGCCGCGCGGTTCCGCGGCATCCGGCAGCCCGGATCGCCTCGGCGTGCTGCCGCCGTCAGTCATCGCGGGTCAGGCCCAGCCGGTACCCCCCGCCGAGGACTGTCTTCACAATCTCAGGGCTGCCCTGGTCCTGTTCGATCTTCCGCCGCAGGTTTTTAACGTGAGAGTCGATGATGCGCTCGTAGCCCTCGAACTCGTAACCGCGGACCCGGTTGATCAGCTCGAATCGCGAGTAGACCCGGCCGGGCACGCTGGCCAGCGCCACCAGAATGCCCCATTCGGTCGGTGTCAGCTCGGCGACGGAGCCGCGGACTGTCGCCGTGCGTCGCGGCTCGTCGATGATCACGGCACCATCGCCGTAACTCGCTGTACCCTGCTCCGCGGCAGGCTGCCTGCCGCGCCGCAGGATCGCCTGCACCCGCAAGACCAGCTCGCGCGGGCTGAACGGCTTGGTCACGTAGTCGTCGGCGCCGAGCTCCAGGCCGCGCACGCGGTCTTCCTCGCCGGTCTTGGCGGTCAGCATCAGGATCGGAATCGTCCCGGCGGCGCGCACTTCACGCGCCACCGTCTCGCCGGAGACATCGGGCAGCCCGAGGTCCAGGACGAGGAGGTCGGGCGAGGCCGACGCGGCCAGGCTGAGAGCCTCGGCGCCCGACGCGGTCGACAGCACGGTGAAGCCCGCCCGCTCCAGGTAGGAGCGGACCAGGTCCCGGAGCTTGCGCTCGTCCTCGACGAGCAGGATTGTCGCCGCCATGGCTGCTCAGTCCTTTTCCTCGTCGGCACCGAGGTAACTCCAGGCTGGCGGGAAGTGCCCGATACCGATGTCGCGGCAGATCATCTGCGCCGCCATGCTGACGCCCTCGGTGAACGTCGGGACGGCAAACTGCAGATCGGCGACGTGCTCGACGGTCATGCAGGCCGTCACGGTCTGGACGGTCTCGGCCGAGTACTCGCCGAGCACATGCGCTCCGAACAGCAAGTAGCTGTCGCGATCTGCCACCAGCTTACAGAAGCCGTCTGGCCGGCCCGCTGCTACGGGCCGCAGCGGCCCTCTGTACCGCGCGATGCCCACGACGTCGTCGACGCGGCCGCAGCCTCGGCGCGAAGGGGCTTCCGCCCGGTGTCGGATGCGATTCGTGCGTCGGCATCGCTGACATCGTGCCCCCCATCGCATGCCAAGCGCACCTCGCCAAGCCCGGCCCGCGCCGCTCGTCTCCGGGTCGCCGTATTCCGGTCGTGTCACCGGCTACCGGTTCATACCCCCGGCTGCCGGTGAGCAACTCGCGGGCTGGAGCCGACTCCGCCGGTCCTCCACATGCTGAACATGCCGTCGGCAGCTGGCCTGCACAAAAGTGCGTTCCCATGGTGGCACGGAACGGCGGCAGACCTGCGGAGCAGGCTAGGGGGAGGTTGCTGGGCGGTGCCAGCCTCGGCAGGCATGGCCACCACCTGCGCGCGGGGGGCCTGCGCAGGGCCCTGGGTGGGGCCCTGAGTGTGGGGCGCTGTATGTATGGGGCGCCGTATGTGTGGGGCGCTGTGTGTGGGTCACGGATGCAGGTGGCTCGGCGGTCGAGACCGCAGGCCAGCCGGGGCAGCGGCCTGCGGGCACCGTCGGTCCGACGGCTCTGGCCGCGAGCCGGGACGCAGCCCGGCGGCGATCTCGCGATCGCCACCGCGACCTGGCGTCCCAGAGACCGGGCATGGCCCGGCGGCCCGCTGCCCGTCCGCGCAGCCCCCGGCGCAGGGCAGCGCGCTGGGCTACCCCGTCCGCGGGCCGTTGAGTCCGCGGGCCGTTGATTCCTCTGGCCGTTGAGTCACCGCGCCGCATAGGCTCCGCGCCGTTCAGTCCCCCTGGTCGTTCAGACCCTCAGTCGAACGACCCGTCCGATCGGGTGTCTCCGGCTGATGAGCGGGGACACCGATTCACATGACTGCTACCAGCAACACGCGCCCCGCCGTTTCGGCTGCGGTGCTGGGGACCGGAATCATGGGGTCCGCAATGGTGCGAAATCTCCTGAAAGCCGGACTGCGCACGTCGGTGTGGGACCGGTCGCCATCCGCGCTCGCTCCGCTCGCCGAGGCTGGCGCGCGCTCGGCCGCATCGGCACCGGAGGCCGTGCAAGGCGCGGACGTCGTGGTCACGATGCTGCCGACGGCCGAGGTAGTGAACTCCGTCGTGCTGGACGGCGGCGTTATCCAGGCGTTGAGGCCGGGCGCCGGGTGGGCGCAGATGGGCACAATCGGCGTCGCCGCGACGGATGCTCTCGCCAGTCATGTTCGCCAGATCCGGCCGGACGTCCTGTTTGTCGATGCGCCTGTCTCCGGTACGAGGGGACCTGCGGAAGCGGGCCAGCTCCTGGTCCTGGCATCAGGGCCGGAAGCCGCGACGGACATCCTCCGACCGGTCTTCGACGCTATCGGCCGCACGACCATGTGGCTGGGCGAGGCGGGCCAAGGCAGCCGGATGAAGCTGGCCGTCAACGGTTACCTGGCCACACTGATCGAGGGCGTGGCGGAGGCGATGACGCTGGCCAGCCGCCTCGGCGTCGACCCGGCCAAGCTCAGCGCGACGATCGAAGGCGGTCCGCTCGACGCCCCCCTGGCCGACGCCAAACTGCACAAGATGGAGCGCGGCGACTTCTCGCCCGAGTTCCCGCTGGAGTGGGCGCTCAAGGACGTCGACCTCGCGCTGGCGGCGGCCGGCGAGGCCACGCTGCCCGCGCTCACCGCGTTGTCGCGGAGCTGGCACTCGGCGGTCGAGGCCGGCCACGGCCGCGAGGACGTGTCCGCTGCGGTGCTGGCCCTGAGTCGCTAGCCGTGAGCGGCTAGGCCCGAGGCGCTGGATCCTGTGTTGCTGGATCCTGTGTTGCTGGGCCCTGTGGCGCTTGCTCCTGGGTCACCGCCAGCGCGCGCTGGACGGTCTCGGCCAGGTTTTCTAGCGGTACCTTGCCATCCACGCGGTCACCGTTGACGTAGAACTTCGGCGTCGCGTTCACACCGTTCTTGATGCCTTCCTGCACGTCACTCTCGATCCGGCCGGCGTAGGCGTGATCGGTCAGGTCGCGCCGGAACCGGGCGATGTCGAGGCCGACGACCTCCGCATAGGTGGCGAGCGAGTCGGTGTCGAGATGCGAGTACGGCTGGAGCAGCAGCTCATACATCTCCCAGAACCGGCCCTGTGCGCCCGCCGCCTCGGCGGCCTCGGCCCCCTGCTGGGCGTGCGGATGCAGTTGCGTGATCGGGAAGTTCCTGAATACGAACCGGATCAGGGTCGGGTGCTGGTCGATGAGCCGGTGCACATCGCGGAACGCGCCACGGCAGTACGGGCACTCGTAGTCGCCGTATTCCAGGATGGTCACCGGCGCGTCGGCCGGGCCGCGCACGTGATCGTCCGGCGCCACCTGCGGTCTGGTGAAATCGTCCACGCTTGGTCTATCTCCTTGAGCAGGCAGGTCGTACCGCCCGACATACAGTACGTGACCGCTCAGGCCTTGC
The DNA here is from genome assembly GCA_963792725.1 of uncultured Actinomycetota bacterium. Taxonomy (GTDB): domain Bacteria; phylum Actinomycetota; class Actinomycetes; order Streptosporangiales; family Streptosporangiaceae; genus JAJYUU01. Next base: position 373,697 of record CAWBXJ010000001.1, read on the forward strand.
CAGGGTTGAAAAGCCCAAGCGGGTCGAGCGCGTCGCGGATGGCCAGCTGGAGCGCGAGCGAGCCCGGATCGAGTTCCCGGCGCATGCCGTCCCGCTTGAGTAGGCCGACGCCGTGCTCGCCCGTCACCGTGCCGCCGAGGGCGATCGCAGCGTCGAGGAACTCCTCGAATGCAGCCTGCGCCGCCTCTCGCGCGGCGATGTCACCGGGCGGCGTGATCAGCAGCGGGTGCAGGTTGCCGTCGCCCGCGTGCGCGATCGTCGCGATCTGCACGCCGTGCCGCGCCGCGATAGCGCTGACCTGAGCGAGCATGACCGGGACCGCCGAGCGCGGCACGCAGATGTCCTCGGTCAGCACCGGGCCGAGCCGCTCGAGGGCGGGGTAGGCCAGCCGCCGGGCGTCAAACAGTGCCTCGGCCTCAGCGTCGTCGGTAGACTGTTCGACCCAGATTGCCCCGGCGGCTGCCATCGTCGACGCGACCCCGGCGGCCTCGGCCGCGCCGGAGTCTCCCGGCGTGTCGACCCTCGCCAGCAGCAGCGCGGCGGCATCGGCTTCGATACCGAGGTGCTTCCAGCTTTCGACTGCCTCCAGGCAGGCCCGGTCGAGCAGCTCGAGCACGGCAGGCGCGAGGCCGCGGCGGGTGATCTGCGCGACCGCCTCGCCACAGGCGACGAGGTCGGCAAACGCCGCGACGACAGTGCGCGGCGTTCCGGCCGGCGCCGGCCGCAGCCGGAGGGTGACCTCGGTCACGACACCGAGCGTGCCCTCGGAGCCGACGAACAGGCCGACCAAGTCGAGCCCGGCGACACCCTTGGTGGTGCGCCGGCCGAGCCGGACCGCGTCGCCGTAGGCGACCGGTCCCCCGACCACCGCGCGCAGGCCGAGTACATAGTCGCGGGTGACGCCGTACTTGAGGCAGCACAGACCGCCCGCGTTGGTAGCGACGTTGCCGCCGATCGTCGACCACGGGGCGCTGGCCGGGTCCGGTGGGTACCACAGGCCGTGCTCGGCCACTGCCGCCTTGACGTCGTTGTTGATGGCGCCCGGCTGGACCACGCACAGCTGGTTGTCCGGGTCGATCTCGAGCACCGCGGCCATCCTCGACAGATCGAGGATGACGCACCCGGTCACGGCGTTTGCGCCGCCAGACAGGCCGGTACCAGCGCCTCGCGGCACGACCGGAGCACCGAGCTCAGCGCAGGTGCGCACTACGTGCTGGACGTCTGCCTCGGTGCGCGCGCGCACCGCTGCCACTGCCCTGCCTGCGGCCGCCCACTCCGCGTCGTCATGCGACAAGGTCGCGAGGACGTCGGCGTCCAGAACGAGCCGATCGGTGTTCAGGCCGCGGCCGAGCGCCTCGATCAGCACGCCGTGATTGCCTTCGCCGGTCATGTCAGCCAGCTCGGTCCCATTGGTCGGCACGGTCCCATTGGTCGGCACGGTCCCATTGGTCGGCACGGTCCCATTGGTCGGCACGGTCTTGCTGGTCGCCGCGGCCGCGCAGGTCTGGTGCGATGAGGCTGAGGGCCGGGTCGGCGGCGCGCAGCCAGTTCCGCAGCTTGCGCCGGCTGCTGATGCCATGGGTCGCGAGTACGGGATCGGTGGCCGCTGTGCCTAGCTCGACCGCCAGCGAGCCGCCCGCTACCGTGACGCAGACGACCTCGTTCCCGGCCGGTTTCATGCCCTTGACCTTAGGCGCTTACCGGCGGGATGGCACGGGAGCCGGCCCGTCAGCCGCGGCTCGCCGTGATGGCCGTCAGCACGGTCAGCGCGATGGCCAGCGCGACCACTGCGCCGTGCAGCGCGACGAGCCGTGGCGGGAACGCCCACACCCCGCTTGCGCCGTGATCGGCTGCCCGCCGGTTCACCGTCAGCCAGCTGAGGCCGACTACCAGCGTGAGGACGAGAATGGCGAAGGCGATCCACGCGAACGGCTGGTAGTGGACCAGCACGAACATCAGCCAGCAGGCGATGCCCGTGACTGCGAGGGCCGGATGGCAGAACTCCAGGAGCGGGTGCTCGCCCGGCGGGCTCGTGACCCTGACGTGCGGGCCTGGCGGCGGCTTGCCTTCCGCGGTGAGCGGGACTGCGCCAATCCGGACCGGCACTTCGATGGCCGCCTCGGCGTGGGCCTCCTGCGCTGTGCGGCGAGCCGCCCCCCCGGCTCGCAGCAACGTGACGCCGGCCGCGGCGGCGGCGGCCCAGACGATCAGGACGACGATTGCCATCCGCGTTCCCTTCTTGACGAGCCCTCGGCGAATCAGGCTAGCCGACCAATCCAGCCGAGCCACGCTCGCCCGCTTGGCCAACCTCCCTAGTCGATGTAATGTTGTAATCACGATGGCAGGGAACACGACTCCAGATGCACCGCTGGACGCATATTCGCAGATCGTGGCGGGGGTCGCGGCTGAGCTGACGCCGCGCGTCGCGAGCCTGCGGGTGCCGCACCGAAGCGGTGGCCGCTACCAGGGCGAGGGGCTCGGCTCGGCCGTCAGCTATACGCCTGACGGGTTCCTCCTCACCAACGCGCACGTCGTCGGCCACGCCGAGCACGGCACCGCGCTGTTTTCTGACGGCACGAGCGCGCCGTTTCGCGTCGTCGGCGCTGATCCGCTCTCAGACCTCGCCGTGGTGCGGGCGGACGGCCCGACGCTTGATCCGGCCGTGCTCGGCGAGGCGGACGAGCTTGTCGTCGGCCAGCTTGTCGTGGCGGTGGGCAGCCCACTCGGACTGACCGGCTCGGTCACTGCTGGCGTCGTCAGCGCGCTCGGCAGGTCACTGCCCACCAGCGTCGGCGCGAGGGCCAGCCTGGTCGAGGACGTGATCCAGACCGACGCCGCGCTCAACCCCGGCAACTCAGGTGGCGCGCTCGCCGATGCGGCCGCCCGGATCGTCGGTATCAACACAGCGGTGGCCGGCGTGGGCCTCGGTCTTGCCGTGCCGATCAACGCGACGACGCGGAAGATCATCGGGGCGCTCATGCGTGACGGCCGGGTCCGCCGCGCATACCTGGGCGTGGTGAGCGTTCCCGCTCCCCTGCCGGAGAAGCTGCGGGCCAGGTTCGGCCGGACCAGTGCCCTTCGCGTTGCCGAGGTCGTGCCCGGCGGCCCGGCGGCGCGAGCCGGCCTGCGGGCTGGCGACCTGCTGATCACGGCTGGCGGCAGCCCGGTCACGCGAGCACAGGATCTGCAGAAGCTGATGTTCAGCGAGGCGATCGGTCGGCCGCTTGCCATCACCGTGATGCGCAATGGTGCTCTCGTCGACGTGATCGCCGAGCCCTCCGAGCTGGTCGCTGCCTGAATCCTGGGCCGGCCTGCGGACTGCGTCGCCAACTACACGCGACACGGTGCCGTCACCCGCTGCAATCGTTCGCAGCGAAGATGCGGAACCGGAGGACGGCGCTGACGTCAGCTGGCACGCTGATCTCAACTTGTCGGATGTTGTGTCCCCGGGGCGCTGATCAGGGCGAAAAGAGCACGAGTCAAGGCGGGTCCGCTGGCGCGATGGCCGGCGCACTCGCCGACGCGCGCGTACCGTCCGGGTGGGTTCCGGTGCAGGCCTGGTGCGCTGGAGGGAAGCGGTGTGCGAACGGCCGGTGTCGGCGGGCAGTGTCGGCGGCTTAGGCCCCGGCCCTGAGACCTGCCTCGCGTCAGATCGCGCGTGCCACGACAGCGTAGACGCCACCTTGGCGCTGCAGCGCGCGATGCTGCCGTCGGCGCTCCCGGTTCTCCCGCAGGCCCGGCTGGCGGCGCACTACCGGGCGGCCGGGCATGCCGACACAGCGGGCGGCGACTGGTTTGACGCGATCCTGCTCGCTGGCGGCGTGGTGGCCCTGGTCGTCGGCGATGTAGTCGGGCATGGCGTGGCAGCGGCGGCCGCCATGGGCCAACTGCGCGCGGTGCTCAATGACCGGCTGGCCGCCAACCCGGATCTCGGAGACGCGCTCGCGGAGGCGGACGGGTACGCGGCCAGGACGCCAGGCCTGCGCTCGGCCACGCTGGCGGTGCTCGCGCTGGACGCGGCCAGCGGCAAGTTCTGGTATGCCACCTGCGGTCATCCGCCGCCGTTAGTGCTCTCGGTCGACGGTAGCGCGCGGTTCCTGCCGACGACGCGTGGCGGTCCGCTGGGCACCGGCGCGGCACCCATGCTGGTGCCGGGATTGCTAGGTCCCGACGAACTCGTGCTGTTGTTTACCAACGGCCTGCTCAACCGGCCCGGCCAGGCGCCTGGCCAGACGATGGCCGAGGTCGCGGCTGCCGCCGCGGACGCGGCGGTCGGCCACGCGCCGCCCGCCTGCGCACACACACCGGCCAACCGGCTGTGCGAGCTGATGGTCGAGCTGTCGAGCCGCGGCGGGTGCGGCGATGATGTCTTAGCCCTGGCAGCACATCGGCTGGCCGAGCCTATGCCCGCGCTTGAGCTCGAGCTGCCAGGGACGCTCGCGGCGCTGCGGATGGCCCGCCGCGCGCTGACCCCGTGGCTTCTGCAGGTCGGCGCCGTCGCAGCCGATCGCTCGGCAATTCAGCTGGGAATCGCCGAGCTGATCCTCAACGCCGCTGAGCACGCTTACCCAGCCGATGGCAGCGGGCTCATCGGCCTGACGTGCGTGCTCCACGACGACGGATATGTCGAATGCCGGGTAGCAGACCACGGCACCTGGCGGGCGCCCAGCACGGCAAGCGATCGTGGCCGCGGGCTGATGCTGGTCGAGCACCTGCTGGACGACGTCGTGATCAGCCACCCGCCGCAGGTAGCTGGCAGCCCGCGTGGCACCAGGGGAACCATGGTAACCCTGCGCCACCGCCTGACCCGGCCGCCGGTCCTGTCGCCTGCTTCCTGCCCGGCCGGCCTATGCTGCGATGAGGATCCGTTCAGCGTCGACGCCGAGAGCGAGAGTGCCGCCGCGCGCGCCGAGGTGTACGGCGCTGTCGACGTCTTCAGCGCCGAAGAGCTGACGCGCGAGTTGCTGGCGGCCAGCCGCGGTGGCACGCTGCCACTCACGGTCGACCTCACCGGCGTCAGCCAGCTCGCGAGCGCTGGCGTCCGCGCGCTGTTCGAGGTGCGGTCGCAGTTGGCGGCGCACCATCAGCCGATGGTGCTCATCGCGGTCCCTGGCAGTAGCGCCGCGTTCGTGCTCGATCTGGTCCAGCTGTCCTACGCCTCCGGACCTATATCGGCCTGTTAAGGCGCGGCGAGCACCCCGCGGCCTTGGCTCACCGGACCACGAGAACCGTCTTGCCTGGCGGCCGCGGCTCGCCGCCGCTGGCATAAGCGCGCTGACCGTCGCTGAGGGGAAACGTCTGGGCTATCACCGGGCGCAGGAGTCCTTCGTCCACCAGCTGTGCCAGCCTCACCAGCTCGGCCCGATCGGGTGTGACGACGAAGAAGCTCGCCGCCACCTGGTGTCGGGCGGCGAGGTCCTGATCGGGCGGCGCGCCGAGCGTCACGAGCTGGCCGCCGGGTCGCAGCAGGCGATAGGAGTCAGCCAGCACTGCCCCGCCGACCGTGTCGATGACGACATCGGCTGACGCGTCGGGCAGCGTCGAGCCGGCCGCGGAGGTCACGAAGTTCCGCGCACCGAGCTCGCGCACAAACTCGCCATCCTTCGCCGCGCCGGTCGCCGTGACCTCCGCGCCGAGCGTAGCCGCGAGCTGGACCGCGTAAACCCCGACGCCGCCGGCGCCCCCTTGCACGGTGACTTCCTGGCCGGGCTGCAGGTGCGCGTGATCGACGAGCGCCTGCCAGGCGGTGAGTGCCGCCAGCGGGAGCGCGGCGGCCTCTACGTGGGACGCGGTCTGCGGCTTGGCCGCGAGCGCCGACGCGGGCACCGCGACGAACTCGGCCGCCGCGCCGTTCCTGTCGAAGTCGATGAGGCCGAAGACCTCGTCCCCGACGCTCGGGCCGGTCACGCCGTCCCCGACGGCTGCGACGGTGCCGGACACCTCATGCGAGACGATCACGGGCGTGCGGTCCTGGCCGTCACTGGTGGTCCAGGACAGGTCCCAGCTGAGCTCGGCAAACGTAATCGCGGCCGCGTGCACGGCGACGAGTGCCTCGCCTGGCCGAGTGCCGGGCACCGGTGCCTGCTCGTACGTGAGCTGCTCTGGTCCGCCGCGGGCGTGCGCCCGCAGCGCCATCATCGTGGCCATCGCCGCCTCCCCCGCGCGGATGAGATCTTGGAATTCTCGCATCCAGGCCGATTAGGATCGCGCCAGGGCACATCGAGAGGGGCCGCTCCCATGTCAGCACACGTACCTGCCACGGCGCTGCAATTGCGGTCGCTGGTGACGGCCGACCAGGCGGTCCAGCTGTCCCTGGACACTGTCGCGGTACCCGAGCCGGGCCCGACGGAAGTACTCGTCCGCGTCGAGGCGACTCCCATCAACCCCTCCGACCTCGGCTTGCTGCTGGCGGGCGCCGATGCGACGGCCGCGGTGGTCAGCGGGCCGCCCGACCGGCCCGTCGTCACGGCGCCACTGCCGGACGCGGCTATGCGGGCCGTCGCAGCACGAGTCGGCGTCCCGATGCCGGTCGGCAACGAGGGCGCTGGCACGGTAGTGGCAGCGGGCTCGTCCCCGGCCGCGCAGGCGCTGCTCGGCAAGACCGTCGCCGCCGCCGGGGGCGCCATGTACGCGCAGTACCGCTGCGTCGACGTCAGCCTGTGCCTCGAGCTACCCGATGGTGCTCGCGCCGTCGACGGCGCGTCCTCGTTCGTGAACCCGATGACCGCGCTCGGCATGGTCGAGACGATGCGCATGGAGAATCACACTGCCCTGGTGCACACGGCCGCCGCCTCGAACCTCGGCCAGATGCTGAACCGCCTGTGTATCGAGGAGCAGGTGCCGCTCGTCAACATCGTGCGCAGGCCAGCCCAGGCGGACCTGCTGCGGGCCGCGGGTGCTGCCTACGTACTGAACTCAACGGCGCCGGACTTCATGGCCGACCTGACGGCCGCGCTGACGGAGACATCCGCCACCCTGGCCTTCGATGCGACCGGCGGCGGCCGCCTGGCAAGCCAGATCCTGACGTGCATGGAGGCTGCCGCCAGCGCGGCCGCCGGGAGCTACAGCCGGTACGGGTCGACGGTGCACAAGCAGGTCTACATCTACGGGTCGCTGGACCGCGGGCCGACGGAGCTTACCCGGAACTTCGGCATGGCCTGGGGCGTCGGCGGCTGGCTGCTCACGCCGTTCCTCCAGCGGATCGGGCTGGACGGACTGGTACGACTGCGCAGCCGGGTCGCGGCCGGACTCAGCACCACCTTCGCCAGCACCTACACCGACGAGGTCTCGCTGGCTGGCGCCCTCGGTCTCGACGCTATCGCAGGGTACTCACGCCAGGCCACCGGGCAGAAGTACCTCATCATCCCGAGCCGGTAGTGCCGCAGCAGGCCGACAGTAGCCAGTAGCTCAGTAGCCAGGAGCTAATGTCGTCAGCTCGATTGCTCGCTGATCAGGCGCCGTGCCGGCGCCCGGCCCGGCGGCTGGCTCGGCCGCGGCCGCGGCGCCACGGCCGGTATCGCGTGCTCCTGCCAGTCGCCGGGAGCGAGCCGCAGCCGCGTGCCGTAGTGCGAAATGTCCAGCGGATCGCCGTCGGCCAGCCGGTAGCGGGCCGCGGGGTGCGTGACCTCGACGCGCAGGCGGCGTGATCTCACCACGACACTGAACGCCAGCCGCGTGATGCCGTGCGGCAGCCGGGGCGAGAACGAAACGGCGCCGTCGGCGTGACGCAGGCCGGCGAAGCCGGCGATCAGCGCAACCCAGGTGCCGGCTAGCGACGCGATGTGCACGCCGTCGCGCGTGTTGTGCTCCAGGTCGTCCAGGTCCATCAGCGCGGCTTCGCCGAGGTAGTCGAACGCGAGGTCCAGGTGGCCCACCTCGGCCGCCAGGACGGCCTGCGTGCAGGCCGAAAGCGATGAGTCCCGGACGGTCAGCGCCTCGTAATAGGCGAAGTTCCGTTCCTTCTGCTCGGCGGTGAACGCCGCACCAGCCAGGTGCATGGCGAGCACCAGGTCCGCCTGCTTGACGACCTGCTTGCGATACAGGTCGAAGTACGGATAGTGCAGCAGCAGCGGGTAATGATCGGGCGGGGTCCCGGCGAAGTCCCAGAGCTGATGCCTGGTGAAACCGGCGGCCTGCGCGTGCACGCCGAGCGACTCGTCGTACGGGATGCACATGGACGCCGCGGCGTCGCGCCACGCGGCTGACTCCTCGGCGTCCACGCCGAGGTCGCGGGCCCGGTCCGGGTACTTCTCCGTGGCAGCGGCGGCGGCGGTCAGATTCCGCGCTGCCATCAGGTTGGTGTAGATGTTGTCGTCGGCAACTGCGCTGTACTCGTCTGGCCCGGTCACGCCGTCGATGTGGAAGCTGCCCTCGCCGTCATGATGCCCGAGCGACCGCCACAGCCGAGCAGTGTGGACCAGCAGGTCCATTCCGTGACTGCTGCCGAAGTCCTCGTCGCCAGTGACATCCAGGTAGCGGATGACTGCGTTGGCGATGTCGGCGTTGACGTGCACGGCTGCGGTGCCGGCCGGCCAGTACCCCGAGCACTCCTCGCCCGCGATTGTCCGCCACGGAAACGCTGCGCCCTGGAAGCCAAGCTGGGCCGCGCGCCTGGTGGCGGCCGGCAGCATGCTGTGCCGCCAGCGCAGCGCGCTCGCCGCCGCGTCAGGCGCCGTCATCGTCAGCACGGGCAGCACGAAGCTCTCGGTATCCCAGAAGGCGTGCCCGTCGTAGCCGGGACCGGTGAGGCCCTTCGCGGGGATCGGCCTGTCCTCCCCGCGCGCGCCGGCCTGCAGCACATGGAACAGGCCGAACCGCACGGCCTGCTGGATCTCGATGTCACCCGCCACCTCGACGTCGGCCCGATCCCAGAAATCGTCCAGGTACGCACGCTGCTCGGTGACCAGGCCGTCCCAGCCCGCCAGCCTGGCGCCGCTCAGCGCCGCCCACACCTGGTCCCGCACCGCCTGCAGGGACCGTACGCTCGACCAGCCGTGGCTGACTAGCTTGACTACGCGCATCCGCTGGCCTGGATGCAAGACCGCCGACGCGGTGACCAGGCCACCGTCGGCATAGGACCGCGATTCGGTCTGCATGCCGTCTGGCGCCTCGAATTGATGGTCCATCGCGGCGCCGACTCGAATGCCGCTGCTAGCTGTCTTGTGCACGACGATGACAGCGAGATCGCGGGCGCTGTCATATTCGGGCAGCAGCGGGTGGTCGAGCACGGCCGCAGCGCGGGGATCCCCGTCCGACGTCGGCAGCTGCTCGTTGACGAGCAGCTCGGACTGCACCGAGAGCCGCGCGCTCTGCTCAAGCGGCTCGACCTCGTAGCTGACCGCCGCGACCGCGCGGTGGGAGAACGAGACCAGCCGGGTCGAGGTGATCCGGACCGATCCCCCGGCGGGCGAGACCCACTCAGCCCGCCGGGTCAGCAGGCCCGACCTGAAGTCGAGCAGCCGCTCGTGCGACAGCAGCGTGCCGTAGCGCACGTCGAAGGGCTCGTCGTCGACAAACAGCCGGATGAGTTTGCCGTTCGCGACGTTGATGACTGTCTGGCTCGACTCGGGCCGGCCGTAGGAGGCTTCGGCGTAGGGCAGCGGGCGAACCTCGTAGACCCCATTGAGGTAGCTGCCTGGCATGCCGTGCGGCTCGCCCTCGTCCAGGCAGCCGCGCCAGCCCACGTGACCATTAGACAAGGCGAACACCGACTCGGTCTGGGCCAGGCGGTCCAGGGCCAGCTCCGTCTCTCGCAGCGACCACGGCTCCAGGCTGAATTCAGGCTGCTTGATCATGACTGAAGCCTACGAGCGAGCCAGCGCACGGGCACTGGGCGGCCGTTGCCTGTTGTCACGTAGCCGGCCCGGAGCGCCCGCGGTCCATGGGAGGGCCGTCGGCTGCCCGTCAGATTCACTTGTGCCGGATTCGGGAAGGATCGCAGGTCAGGGGACGGGGATAGCGGGGGCGCATGCGCACAGAGCAGTCGTGAACGGCATGTTCTTCGCGCTCGCCTTTATCGCGGCCGCGAACCCTAAGCTCCTGGCCCTTGACCTGCTGCTGATCGAGAATCGGCGGCCGCGGGCCATGTTCGCGAGCATCCTGGCGGGCGGCCTCGCGACCGGCGTAGTCATTGGCCTGATCGATGTCCTGGTGGTAAGCGGGGCTGCGGAAAAGAGCCAGCGTCAGGTCAGCGGAGGCGTTGACCTGGCGCTCGGCCTGATCCTGCTGGTGATCGGCGGCTTGCTGATGACGGGCCTGATGGCTCGGGTCTGGGAACAGCGGCCGCACTCGGAAAAGCGGGCCGCGAAGAAGCAGCAGAAGCTGGCGAATCCTCAGGACAACTGGGCGCAGCGGGCGCTTCGTGAGCCCCGGCTCGGCATCGCCGTGCTCATCGGCGTCATCTGCGGCCTGCCCGGTGCGTCCTACCTGACAGCGCTGCACAACCTGCGGGCCGGCCACTACTCGACCGCAACGCAGGTCGTCGGGATATTCGTCTTCGTCATCATCGAGTTCCTGCTGATCATCATCCCGTGGCTGTGCCTGGAGATCTGGCCCGCTCGCACGGCGGACGTGCTCCGGCGAGCCCAGGCCTGGCTGGCCGGGCACGTGACCGCGCTAATCGCGTGGATCTGCATCCTTCTGGGCGCCTATCTCGCTGTTGTAGGCATCTTGCACCTGCTGTCGTGAGCCCGTGGCCAGAGCGCCGTGATCGCTGTTCACCCGAACCGGATGATGCGACCGCGCCGCACCTGTCCCTAGCGTGCTTACTAAGGCACCAGCAGCAGGCTCGACGAGAGGGGCAGCAGCTGTGAGCAATACACGTGGGCAGCCGACCGTGGGCCAGACCACTGGGGGCCAGACCACTGGGGGCGGCTACGAGTACGGCGCCGGATCGGCCGCATACCAGGAGCAGGCCGGATATCCGGCAGGCCAGCCACCGGCGGGCTACCCGGTCGAGGCGCCGCCCAGCGTGGGGACTGCGGCCGGCACGGTGCTCGCTGGCGTCCTGATGATCGTCGGCGGCATCTGGGGATTCCTGACCGGGCTCGCCGTCGTCATCAAGAAGTCATTCTTCGTGCCCGTCAACACCACGTACGTCTACCACTGGAACCTCACGGACTGGGGCTGGACGCACCTGGCCCTCGGCGCCGTGGTCTTCGCCGCCGGCGTCTGCGTGCTGCTCGGTATGGTCTGGGCACGCGTCGTCGGCGTGATACTAGCGACGCTGAGCGCGATCGCGAGCTTCATGTTCCTGCCGTACTACCCGTTCTGGTCGATCATCCTGATCGCCATCGACGTCTGGATCATCTGGGCCCTGGTCGCAGCGCCACGCCGGCAACGGTCAAGCCGCCACCGCGCCTAGCCACTACCGGGTCCAGAAGTCACGCGACGTCGGCCAGGCTGTCGCAGCCTGGCCGACGTCCTGACGTCTGGCTGGCCGCCGATTCTGGACCTCCGGTCAAGTCTGTGCCATCCTCCACGCAATAAGCCCATATCAGCGTCAGGAGAGGCCGCCGGGTCGTGGAGATCGTCGATCATGGGACCTGGCAACTGGCGGCGTCGGACGAGGACCTGCACCGGGCTGGTCCGGAATTGCTGTGGAACGAGTCTTACTACTTCGACTTCGCTGCCGCGGACGGATCGATCGGCGGCTATGTCCGGCTGGGCCTGTATCCCAACTGGGACCGCGCCTGGTACTGGGCCTGTCTCGTGCGGCCTGGCAGGCCGGCCATTCTCGTGGCCGACAACGCGGCCCCGCTGCCGGGGGGTGGCACCGAGATACGGACAGCCTCGATCAGCGCCACCCAGGAGATCACCGATCCGCTACGGACGGCCCGACTCCGCCTGGACGCGACGGGCGCCATCCTGCCCGACGCCGCGGCAGCCTATGCCGACCTCGGCTCGGCGGGGCAGCTCAGCCTTGGCCTTGACCTGGAGTGGCGGACCGTCGGTGGCGTATACCCCTACAAGGACCTGCCGCGCTACGAGATCCCCTGCCGGGTGGCCGGGACGGCCCGGCTCGGCGGCGAGACCGTCACCATCTCCGGGTGGGGCGAGCGGGATCACAGCTGGGGCGAGCGCGACTGGTGGAAAGTGTCCTGGCTGTGGACCTCGGGTCGGCTGGACGACGGCACCGCGTTCCACGGGATGCAGGCCAACATCGGCTTCGCGATCGGCTGGCCGTCGTTCACCGTCACCCCGGCCGGCGAACTCAGCCACCGGAGCGGGTTCGCGGCGCAGACGGACTTTGGCCTGGACGGCTTCCCCGTGCGGTCCCGACTGCTGATGCCAGGCGCACCGATGCAGGCCGAACCACTCGCATTCGCGCCCGTCGCCATGACCTCGCCCGACGGGCGCGTGTCGCACTTCCCGCGTGCTTTGTGCCGGTTCACTGCCGACGACGGCCGGACTGGATACGGCTGGACCGAGTGGAACCAGCCGCCCGGCTGGGCCGACCACGGCTGGTCTTACCTCGCCGAGGCTGCCCCGGACAGCGGATGACCGGCGCAGTCGGTGGCGGCAGCGACCTGACCGCCGGATTCCTGACTCGGGCGCTGGCCGGCCAGCTCGGCGATGCCGCTGTCACGGCAGTCGAGGCTGTGCGCGTCGGCACGGGCCAGGTGTCTGACACCTACCGCCTGTGCCTGACCTACGACCGCGCCGGCAGCGGAGGGCCGCGGGGCGAGGACCCGGTGAGCGAGGACCCGGTGAACGGCGGCCGCACAATGCTGCCCGCGACGATCATCGCGAAGGTCCCGGCCGCTGACCCGGCGAGTCGCGGCGCCGCCCGCGCCTTCCGGACATATGAGATCGAGGCCAGCTTCTACGCTCAGCTCGCGCCGGGCCTGCCGGTGGCCGTGCCGCAGTGCTTCTACTCCGCCTACGACGCAGAGCCCGACGAGTACGTCGTCCTGCTCGCCGATCTCGCGCCGGCGCAGCCCGGCGACCAGCTGGCCGGCCTCGGGCCCGACGACGCGGCCGCGGCGATCGCCGAGCTGGCTGCCCTGCACGCGGCTGGGTGGGGCAGCGCGGACCTGGCTGCGCTGTCGTGGCTGAACAGGTCGAGCCCCGAGGCCGCCGCGCTGATGGCTGCCGTCGTCACTGACCTGTATCCCGGCTTCCGGGACCGCTACGCGGACCGCCTCGAGCCGGGCACGCTCGGCCTCATCGAGGCCTTCCTGCCGCACATCGACCGCTATCTGGCCGACCGGGACGAGCCCCGCACGGTCGTCCACGGCGACTTCCGGGCGGACAACCTGCTGTTCGGTCCGCCCCGGCCGGTCGTGCTCGACTGGCAGACCGCGAGTTTTGGCGCGGGCACCGGCGACCTGTCCTACTTCCTCGGCTCCAGCCTCCCCGTTCCCCTCCGGCAGCAGCACGAGGCAGCCCTCGTCCGCCTGTATCACTCCATCCTCGCCGCCCGCGGAGTGACGCTGACCTGGGGCGATTGCTGGGACGGGTATCGCCGGCACGCCTTTAGCGGCATCATCATGGACGTCATCGCCGCGATGGTCGTGCAGCAGACACCGCGCGGCGACGAGATGTTCGCGGCGATGGCTAGCCGGCACGCACGGCACGCTCTCGACCTGGACGCGCTGGCGCTGGTCATTGCCGGAACGTAGGGCGCGGTGGCCGAAGGCGCGGCGGCATTCCTCGGCGTCATCCTCGGCAACGGTGCGGTGCCGCTCGTCATGCTGGACCGGGTGGTCAGCCGCTGGATCCGGGATCAGGCCGCCCGACCGGGCCCGGTGGGGTGCTAGGGCGCTGCGCGGCCGCATGCCGCCCGGCCCGGCGGCCGAAGAACGAGCCTTCGCCAAGCTGCGTGCCGCTGCTGTAGCCCTTGCCGTCCTGCGCGATGTTCGACGCGCATGCGCCAGCCGCGTACAGCCCGGCTATAACGCTCCCGTCGGGTCGCTGCACCTGGCCGTCGACGGTGCAGCGCAGGCCGCCGAGGGTGAAACCGGCGTACATGGCCCGGCCGAGCGTCAGGTCGAAGGCGCCCCACGGCCCGTGGTCCTGAGGTGCCAGCCAGTCCGGGTGCTTGCGGAACTGGCGGTCCTCCCCCGCGGCGGCATCAGCGTTATAGCGATCGAGCGTGGCGACCAGGTTGCCCGCCGGGATGCCGAGCCCGGCCTCCATCTCAGCGACGGTCTCCCAGCCGTCGATGAACGGCACTAGCGGCAGCTCGGGGTACGCCAGGTGCTCACTGTCGACGATGAGGTACGCCGCGCTCCCCGGCTGCTCGAGCACGAACCCCGAGGTCCTGGAGTGGTAGCTGTCTTCGGCGACGAACCGCCTGCCCTCGCGGTTGACGATGATCCCGGTCAGCAGCGTGGCGGGCGGATAGCACGGTGCGGTGATGAACGCCTGGTCCATGTGCAGCGCCTGGCCGCCCGCCGACAGGCCGAGCTGGATGCCGAGGCCGTCGTCGTAGCTGGTGCCGAGCACGAACGGCTTCTCCGCGAGCTGCGGGACGTACCTGGCGACCAGCTCGGCGTTCATGACGAAGCCGCCCGCCGCGAGGATGACGCTGCGGGCCAGCGTGACCCCCGTCTCGGCGAACGAGCGCCACCGCACTCCGGTCACCCGGCCGTGCTCCAGCACGAGCTGCGCCGCGCCTGTCTCGTACCGGACGGTTACGCCGAGTTCGGCAGCGCGGCGCACGAGCAAGTCGACGATGAGCCGGGCACCCTGCGTGTCACCGGGTACGGGGACCTTGTGGCCGCGGGGCGCCGGGACCGCGAGCTCGCGAAACGGCCAGACCTTCTCGTTGCCGGTGTACATCAGGCCCTGCGTGCCCGGCTGGATGACCGCCTTGTCCGGGTAGTAGCTGCGCTCGAACTGGAATCCCAGGCTCTCGAGCCAGTCGCAGTGCGCCGCGCTGCCGTCCGCGTACGCGCGGATCTTGTCTGGTTCTGGCTCGGGAGTGACGGCCATGAGGTAGGCGTACATCTCGTCCGGGCTGTCGGCGTGCCCCGTGGCGCGCTGCACGACAGTGCCCCCGCCGAGGTAGAAGTGGCCGCCCGCCATGGCGGTCGTGCCGCCCGCGACGGCGGCCCGCTCCAGGATGAGCACCGACGCGCCCGCCGCGGCCGCTTCGACCGCAGCGCATCCGCCGGCGATGCCGAAGCCGACCACGAGGACGTCGACCTGATCAGCCACGAACCGCCCCGTTCCCGTTGTGAAATGCACACGGTAGTGCGGCGGCGGCCCGACATGCCAGCGGCCGGCGTCCGCAGCGGGCTGCGCCGCGGAAGCCGGCCACAGTGACGACGGCCGGCAGAGTAACGCGTGTACCGGAGCTACGAAGATTTCGTACCTCCGGTACACGCGTTGCCGCAATCGCGACCGACTCGAGGGCGCAAGAGTTACTAAGCGGGCGTTTCGGGCGCTGAATGCGTGCTCAACGACAGACGCGTGCGCATCGAGCACGAAGATTTCGTGCCAGACGCGCACGCGTGGTGTCAGCGGGGCCGGTCGCAAACGGGCGGAACAGACTAAGCGGACGGCTCGGCCGATCTCAGCGGCGAGGTCATGGTCAGGTGGTGGCTCATGACCTCGGGCGGAGTCACAATTCCGTAGGGCAGTAGCGCATTGCGGACTGTCAAGCGGCGGGGCGGACGCGGCTGACGGACCGGGCGCGGGGTGCGGAGGGCGGGGAACCGGGCAGATTGCCAAGAATCTCCAGGGCCCACCGCATCCGCTCGCTCGCAGCCTCGGGGTGGTCGCCGAACTCCTGTGCCATGCGGCTGGCGCAGCCACTGCTGCCAAGCTGCTGGACGGTCCGGCTGATCGCCTCGCTGACCGCCTCGGCGGTCACCTTGTCTGACCGCTGGAGCGCCGAGGCGAATAGTGCCTCGCAGCGCTCGTCGTTGGCGTTCAGCCTGATCATTTCGATCCCCCGATCGATGAGAATGTGCCTCCCTGGTGGCATATGCGAGTGAAGAGCATGTTGGGTGTAACGGCCCAGCGAGGGCCGCAGCATCCCGGAAAGCTTGGGAGGTTCAAGTTACTTGCGAGTTCGACGCCCTCACCCACGACAACGTTGCGTGATCCCCATCACGTTCAGTAGCCAGGCCGCTACTTGCTGTCCGTCCTTCGGCGAAGGCGACCGCGGATCAGCTCGCGGCTCAGCCCGCGCCGAGGCCGAGGAGGAGTCCGTCGTCCGCGACGGCCGGCGAGCTGGTCAGGAAGATCACCACGCCGTCGGCAGGCGACAAGATGGTTTCCAGCACCTCAGCGCCGTCCAGCGTGCTCACCGTGCCGAGGATCTGGCCCTCGATGACGACGTCGCCAGCGCCGACGGCGGGCTCCCACCAGCCCGCGTTCTGGCACCGCAGCCACAGGAACCGGCTCAGGTAGCTCGGCCCGTCGCCGCCGCCTGCGGGCTGGTACGCGTCGGCCATGCCGAGCGCCTGAAGGACGCCGTTCAGGCCGGCGACATGCATCCGAACCGCGTCCTCCTCGACGAGCCCGCAGCCGCCGGCCTCGGCCGTGATAGCCGGGATGCCGGCCTCGGCCGCTGCTCCGCTCGTGGTCCCGTACACGGCCCGGTCCGGGCCGGTCTCCTGGCGGATCACGTACGGCAGGCCGTAGGCAGCGGCCAGCTCGCGGGCGCGCTCCTCAGCGGGGCCGGCCTCGTACAGCGCGAACGGCTGGAGGGCCTCGACCATGTCGCCGCAGTGCGCGTCGATCACCGCATCGGAGCCAGAGATGAGCTGCGTGAAGGCGTCGTAGGCGAGCCGGTCGGCGAGCGTGCCGCCGGGGTCGCCGGGGAAGCACCGGTTCAGGTTCTTGCCGTCCTCCGGGACGACGAACGGAGCCCTGGCCGCGAACGCCGTCATATTCAGCACCGGGACAGCCCGGACGCGACCGGTCAGCTCGTGCGCCGCCAGGTCGCGCGCCCAGCGCCGGACGCCGGCCATCGACGCGTACTCGCAGCCGTGCACGCCCGACACCACCGTCAGCAGCGGCCCGTCAGCTGACCCGGTCAGCTCGATCAGCGGCACGGCAATCCCGGCTAGCTCGATGGTGCGGCGCACAACCGTCGGCGGCATTGGCTCGTCCTTCCTCGTGATCTCAGCGAATCTGCGTCGCGATCAGCAGCTGCTCGGCGGCCGCGGCCACCTCGAGCAGCGCCTGGTCGCTGCCGCGCCGGCCGGCTAGCTGGAGCCCGGCTGGCAGGCCCTGGACGGGCACCGGCAGCGATAGCGCGGGGTGACCTGTCAGGTTGTAGGGACCGGTGAATCGTCCCTCGGCGTTGTCGTCGCCCACGCCGAACGGCGGGTCCTGCTCTGGCGCGCAGTAGCCGACGGTGGGGCCGGCGAGAACCTCGACGCCGTCCAGGCTGGCATCGACCGCGGCCGTCAACTCGGCGCGGTCGGCCTGCGCGCTGGCGTACTGCTCGGGCGTGACCGTCCGGCCGAAGTCCAGGACGGCCCTCGTGCCAGCGGCGTAGTGCGTCAGGTCACGGGACCGGTGCACGTCCCAGGCTTCGCTCGCGACGATCACGGCCAGCGCCCGCTCCCAGCGCGGCAGGTCGTCGAGCCAGTGCGCCGGGATCTCGCGGATCTCCCAGCCGGCCGCTGCCAGCGTGTCGAGGGCAGCCTGCACCGCGCTGCCAACCTCCGGGGTCACCGACGAATCGGCCAGCTGGGCCGCGAGCACGCCGACCGTCGCCGACGCAGGCGGAAAGCCGCCGGCGCGCGCGCCAGGCGCGCCGGCGATGACCGACAGGAGCGCGGCGCTCCCGGCGACGGTTGCCGTCAGCGTGCCGGCGTGGTCACAGCTCGGCGACAAGGCAAAGACCCCATCGAGCGGAACGAGGCCGTAGGTCGGCTTCAGCCCCACGATGCCGCAGTAGGCAGCGGGAATCCGGATCGAGCCGCCGGTATCGCTGCCGATGGCCAGGTCGCAGACGCCAGCCGCGACCAGTGCGGCGGAGCCGCCCGACGAGCCGCCCGAGGTGCGCGACGGGTCGCGGGGGTTGCGTGTGTCGCCGACATCAGGGTGGGCGAAGCCGGCGGCAAACTCCAGGCACTGCGAAGTCGCGAACACCTCGGCCCCGGCCTCCCGCAGCCGTGCCACCAGGACTGCGTCAGCGTCGGCCGGCGCGGTGCCGGTGGCCGGACTGCCGCAGCGCGTCGGCAAGCCCGCTACGGCGATGATGTCCTTGACGGCGACCGGCTGGCCGGCCAGCGGGCCAGACGCCGATCGCGCGGGCGCACCCGCAATGCCGGCCACGGCGTTCAGCGGCCGCCCGAGCCGGTCTAGTCGCTCGTACGCGGCGAGCAGGTCTAGGTTCGCGCGCGAGCACGTCCGCTCGCCTCGCTCGATCGACTCGATGAGCTCCTCGATCCGGCGCAGCAGGAAGCCGCGCAGCGGACCGAGGATCGCCCGGACCTCGGTGGGGCGGTGTCGTATCGCCAGGTCACGATAGATCCCCGAATGCGTCTTGGCCGACTGCCGGTTGAAGTCAGCGAGCCGGTCCAGGGATCCTTCGATGTCGGCCGGGTCGAAGCCGTCGAGCGGCAGCGGGACGACGGGGGCCTGCGCGAGCACCTCCGTGGCCACCGAGGTCAGCAGCGGGCGGTAGGCCGGATCCTCGAACACCGCATAGATAGGCAGATCGCTGACCGCCGTTGCAAACAGCGTCGCCCCGTACGCCTCCTTGGCCCAGGCGTAGCGCAGGACGTCGGTCGTAGCGCGGGCATCGGCGATGTCGGCCGCGAGCGCTGCCACCCGCTCGCTCGGACGGCCGTCTAGCTCGCCGATCATGAACGTCGCCCGGTTGCCGCGCAGCACGACGCCTGGCTCCAGCACGTCCGCGCCGAAGTTCACGACGGCCTCGACGACCCGGTCCGGCCCGAGGGCGCTGGCGAGCACGTCGGTGGTGAGCCCGTTCTGGAGCGACACGACGAACCCGTCGCCGTGCAGTCGCCCCGTCAGGACCGCGGCCGCTGCCGCGGTCTGGTGCGCCTTGACGGCCAGCAGCACCGGTGCGTCGATGCGCTCGGGCAGGTCAGCAGGCAAGACGGCGCTCGGATGCACGGTGAACTGCTCGACCGGGCCCTCGATCCGCAGCCCGGCCGTATTGACGGCGCTGACGACCGCCGGATCGGCGTCGCTGACGAGCACGTCGTGTCCGTCGCGAGCCAGTCCGGCTGCCACCGTGCCGCCAATCGCGCCGCAGCCGAGAACCACATATCGCACGGCGTGAACGTTACAACACAGTAAAGCTGTGTAAACAGCGCCAGGCCGCTATTTACAACCGGCTAACCGGTCCCTCACATTTGGTTAGGCAAAGGTTTGCGCACTTGGACCAGTACAGGCACAACGGCGTGCCTCCCCCGGCCGGAATACCCCAAACCCGGTCAAGCTAGGCCAGCACCAATGCGGCGGCAGTGCCGTCGCCCGGACATAACCCCCGGGAGCTGCTTGTGAGACACAGAACCACCCTCACGAAAGCCCTGATCGCCGGCAGCGCCCTCGCGGTGCTCGCCGGATGCGGTTCAGGCACGCCGTCGTCCAACTCGACCACCTCCAGCGGGCCGATCCACGGCGGCAACCTCGTCTTCAACAACCCGCAGGACGCCCAGTCGATGGACGAGTCGACCGTCTTCGACAACAACTCGATCTGGATCCTCGAGCAGATCACCCAGCCGCTCTACACGGTGACCGCCAACGGCAAGGGCGTCATGCCATGGCTCGCGACGGGCTACACCGAGTCGACGGACGGCAAGACGTACACGCTCACGCTGCGGCCGGGCGTGAAGTTCTCCAACGGCCAGCCGATGACCTCTGCCGACGTGAAGTTCTCGCTCGAGCAGACTATGGCGGCCTCGGCCGGCTGGGGCTACATTGACGCGGCCATCTCGTCGGTCGACGACCCGACGCCCTCCACCGTGGTCCTGCACCTGAAGTACCGGTGGGCGCCGCTGCTGGCCGACCTGTCGCTGTTCGCCAACGGGATTGTGCCGAACAACTTCGGCGGCAAGACCGCCGCGCAGTTCTACCAGGCCCCGATTGGCACCGGGCCGTTCAAGTGGGACTACTGGCACAAGGGCCAGGCGCTGAAGCTGGTGAAGAACACCTACTACTGGCAGAAGGGCCTGCCCTACCTCAACAGTGTGACCTGGACCGACGTCCCCAGTGACAACACCAGGGAGCTCCAGATCAAGGGCGGCCAGGCGCAGATCGACCAGTTCCCGTCGTGGTCAACGGTCGGCACGCTGAAGAGCACGCCGGGCGTCGCGATGGACCTGTTCAACTCGACCGAGACCAACTACCTGGCCTTCAACGAGAACATCAAGCCCTTCCAGGACGTGCACGTGCGCCGGGCGATCTCGCTGGCCATCAACCGCGCCGCGATCATCAAGGCGGTGCTGTTCGGCAACGGCAAGCCAGCCAACTCGCTGTTCCCGCCGCAGGTGCCGTACTACGACCCGACCACGCCGGGCTACCAGTACGACGTCGCGGCGGCTAAGGCGCAGATGGCCCAGTCCAGCGTCCCGCACGGATTCACGACCACGATGCTGCTGCCGTCCGGCAACTCGGACTACGCCACCATCACCACCATCGTGCAGGCCGAGCTCAAGCCGCTCGGCATCACGGTGAAGGTGCAGACGCTCGACCCGAACACGGCGAATGCCAACTTCCAGACCGAGAAGTACGACATGAGCCTCACGCTCTGGACGATGGACATCCCCGACCCGGACGAGCTGGCCACCTTCGGCCTGGACCCGACTTCGGGCGCCAAGTCCTTCTTCACCAGCTACGACAACCCCACGGTGGTCAAGGACGTGCACGCGGCCGAGCAGATCACCACCCCGTCGGCGCGGCAGTCCCTCTACAACGTCGTCCAGACGGACGCGGCGCAGGACGCCTTCATGGCGTTCCTGTACTACTCGCCGTACCCGTACGTCACCACGTCGAACGTGCATGGCTTCTACGTCACGCCGCTCGGCAATTACCACATGCAAGACGTCTGGCTGAGCAAGTAGTCGCAGCGGCGTGATCAACCCGACGGATGTACCGGGCACCCTTGGCGGGTGCCCGGTACATCCGCCCGACCCCGGCTGAAGCGAGGTTCTCATGGGCCGGATGACCTTCGTGTTCCGGCGGCTGCTGCTGCTCGTGCCGACAGCGCTGGGCGTGACGATCATCGCCTTCTTCATGATCCACCTGATCCCTGGTGATCCGGCCAGGACAATCCTCGGCATCCACTCCACTCCGCGCGCCATCGCGATCCTGCACCGGCAGTGGGGCCTGAACCGGCCGCTCGCCAGCCAGTACTGGCTGTTCATGGACCGGCTCGCGCATGGCAACCTGGGCATCAGCCTGTATTACAACGTGCCGGTCTGGGGCCTGATCACCAGTCACCTCCCACCGACCCTGTGGCTGATCTGCTACGCCGCCGTGCTGGCCGTCATCATTAGCGTGCCGCTCGCGATGATCGCGGCGAGCCGCAAGGACGCCGTTCGCGACCATATCGTCCGGGCGGTCCCGCTGCTCGGGCTCGGTATGCCGGCGTTCTGGCTGGGGCTGATCCTGCAGACTCTGCTGGCGGTCAAGTTCCGCTTGTTCCCGGTCACCGGCTACGGATCCGGGCCGATCGGCCACCTGCACTCGATGTTCCTGCCGGCCCTCACCGTGGCCATCGCGCTGTGCCCGGTCGTCATCCGCAGCCTGCGGGCCAGCATGCTCAACGTGCTCGGCGCCGACTTCGTCACCACCGCGCGGGCCAAGGGCGTGCCGAGCCGCCGCCTGTTCATCCGGCACGTGCTGCGCAACGCCGTCATCCCCGCGGTCACCGTGCTGGGCATCAACATCGGCTTCCTCATCGGCGGCACGCTGATCATCGAGGAGGTCTTCAGCGTCGACGGGGTCGGCTACCTGATGATCAACTCCATCTTTCAGCGCGACTTCCCGGTCGTGCAGGCGATCGCACTGCTCTTCGGGATCATGGTCGTGCTGGTCAACCTGCTCACCGACGTGGCCTATGCGTCCCTCGACCCGAGAGTGAGGTTCGACCGGTGAGCGCGATCTCGATTACCGGCACCGCGGGCTCGCCGGAGTCCTCGCCCCAGGCGGGTACCGCCGAGCGGGCGCGGCCCCGGCGGCGGCAGTGGTACCGGCAGCCGGCCCTGATCGCCGGCCTGGCCATCATCGCGGTCATCCTCTTCCTGGTCATCGGGGCGCCGCTGTTCACGTCCTACAACCCCGATACGCAGAACCTGAACGCGACGTTGGCCGGCTTCAGCGGCCAGCACTTGCTCGGCACCGACCAGACAGGGCGCGACACCTTCACCAGGCTGCTGTACGGCGGCCGGATCGACCTGCAGGTCGCCTTCATCGCGGTCCTGTTCCCGTTTGTCCTCGGCACAATCCTCGGCAGCGTGGCCGGCTACTTCGGCGGCTGGGTCGACATCATCATCATGCGGCTGGTCGACATCGTCGTCGCGTTCCCGTTCTTCGTGCTGATCATCGCCTTGGTGTTCGTGCTCGGGCCGGGCCAGCGCAGCATCTACATCGCCATCACGCTGGTCGGCTGGGTCTCGTACGCGCGGATCATCCGCGGCGAGATCCTCGTCGCCAAACGGCAGGAGTACGTGCTCGCCGCGCAGTCGGGCGGCCTGTCGAACCTGCGCATCATGGGCAGGCACCTGCTGCCGAACGTCATCACTCAGGCCATCATCTACGCGATGTCCGACATCGTGCAGGACATCCTGGCCATCGTCACGCTGAGCTACCTGGGCCTGGGCATTCAGCCGCCGACACCGGACTGGGGGACCATGATCTCCGACGGCCAGAACTTCCTCACTACGCACTGGCAGCTGACCACGATCCCCGGCGTGGCCGTCGTGATCACCGGTCTCGGCTTGTCGCTCATCGGTGACGGGCTCGCTGACCTGCTGCGGCCCGGCCAGTAATGGGCGAGCCCGGCATGAGCCAGTTCGGCGGGGGCCAGTTCGGCGGGAGCCAGCCGCTGCTCGAGGTCAGCGACCTGCGCGTGCAGATCGCTACCCGCCGCGGCATCGTCCGCGCCGTGGACGGCGTCTCGCTGCAGGTACCGGCCGGCGAGGCCGTTGGCCTCGTCGGCGAGTCCGGCTCCGGCAAGAGCATGACGCTACGCGCGATCCTCGGCGTGCTGCCGCCCGAGGCGCACGTGACGGCCGGTCAGATCGTCCTGAACGGCGTCGACCTGACGCAGCTGACCAACGCCCAGCTCAACAAGATCCGCGGACCGCAGATCGCGATGATCTTCCAGGAGCCGATGAGCGCGCTCAACCCGGTTATGCGAGTCGGGCAGCAGATCGCCGAGGGACCCCAGGTTCACCTCGGCATGAACCGGGCGCAGTCGGCGCAGCGGGCCCTGGAACTCATGCGGCGGGTCGGCATCCCCGATCCCGAGCGGCGGTTCCGCTCTTTCCCGCACGAGTTCTCCGGCGGCATGCGGCAGCGCGTGATGATCGCGATCGCACTGTCATGCGAACCGTCGCTGATTCTCTGCGACGAGCCGACAACGGCCCTGGACGTTACGATCCAGGACCAGATCCTGCGGCTGCTGGCCAAGCTGTGCCGGGAGTCTGGCACGAGCCTGGTCTTCGTCACCCACGACCTCCCGGTGGTCGCGCAGGTGTGTCACCAGCTCGCCGTCATGTACGCGGGCCAGATCGTCGAGAACGGCACCGTGCAGGAAGTCCTGACCGAGCCGTGCCACCCGTACACGCTGGGGCTGGTGCGCTCGGCGCCTGACGTCGACCACCCGCGTTCGTCGCTGGTCGCCATCCCAGGCTCGCCGCCGAGCCTCATCAGCCCCCCGTCCGGCTGCCGGTTCCACCCCCGGTGCAAGTTCGCCGAGGAGGACTGCACGGTGACCGACCCGCCGCTGCGCCTGCTCGACGGTGGACGTTCGACCGCGTGCCTGCACTTCGAGCGCTGCCTGGAGGCCGTGCGAACCGAGGGAGCCGACCGATGAGCACTCAGCAAGCCGTCACGGCCGAGATTTCGCCCCCGGCCGGCTCGGGTCCGCTGCTGGACGCCACCGGGCTGTCGGTGAGCTTCTCGCTCGGCTCGGCCCTCATGGCGCGGATGCGGCACGAGGCGCACGTCCTGCACGCCGTCGACGGCGTCGACATGCAGATCGAGCGCGGCGAGGCGCTCGCGCTCGTCGGCGAGTCGGGATCGGGCAAGTCGACGCTCGCGCGTGCGCTGGCCGGCCTTCAGCGGCCGGACAGCGGCCAGATCAAGATGGACGGCAAGCTGCTGCCGGCCCGCCGCTCCCGGGCCGACCAGCGCAAGATCCAGATGGTCTTCCAGGACCCGTACTCGTCCCTGAACCCCAGGATGACGGTCGGGGGCATGCTGCACGAGCTGCTGCGGGTGCACCACATCGTGGCGGGGGCCGAGGTCGAGTCCTACACCAGGGAACTGCTCGGCCTCGTGGGCCTGTCCGAGGAGGCGGTCCACGCCTACCCGAGGCAGTTCTCCGGCGGCCAGCGCCAGCGTGTCGCCATCGCCAGGGCCCTCGCGCTGCGACCTGAGCTACTGATAGCCGACGAGCCGGTCTCGGCGCTGGACGTCAGCGTGCAGGCCACCATCCTGAACCTGCTCCAGGACCTGCGCGCCGAGCTCGGCCTCACCCTCCTGCTGATCTCGCACAACCTCGCCGTCGTGCGGCACCTGTGCGACCGGGTCGCCGTCATGTACCTCGGCCGGATCATCGAGGTCGCGCCGACCGAGACCCTGTTTGCCCGGCCCCGGCATCCATACACCGCCGGCCTGCTCGCGGCGATCCCGCGCATGACGTTCGCCGCTGAAGGCGACGCCCCGGCTGTCCAAGGCGACCCGCCGAGCCCGCTGCGCATCCCGTCCGGCTGCCGGTTCCGCACCAGGTGCCCACTGGCCCAGGCGATCTGCGAGCACGAAGACCCGGCGCTGACCAGCGCGGCCAGCGATCCCGCGCACAGCGCGGCGTGCCACTTCGCGTTCGCCACCGTGCCACCGCCACGCGTGCCCGCCGACCAGGCTGCGGCCGACCAGGCTGGGGCCGGCCAGCCAGGGACGACGCCGGACGGCGCCGACGGGACGGTGACGCCGTGAAGGTCTTCCTCTCCACCGACATGGAAGGCACGGCCGGCGTGGTGGACTGGGAGCAGTGCGTCGGGGACGGGCCGCAGGCCGCGGCCGGGCGCCGGCTGCTGCTGGCCGAGGTCAACGCCGCCATCGAGGGCGCGATCGCGGGCGGCGCGACCGAGATCGTGGTCAACGACTCGCACGCGACGATGCGCAACCTCCCGCCGGGCGAGCTGGCCGGCCTGGCGTCCTATATCTCCGGCAGCCACAAGCCGCTGTACATGATGCAAGGCCTGGACGACAGCTTTGACGCCGTCATGTTCATCTCCTACCACGGCTCCGTCGGCGCGCCCGCCGGACTGTCGCATACCTATAACCCACGCGCCGTCGTCGAGGCGCGCATCGACGGCACCGTCACCGGCGAGGCCGGCATCAACGCGCTTGTCGCCACGCACTTCGGCGTTCCCGTCGTGCTCGTGACCGGTGACCGCTGCGCGTGCGAGGAGACCTCCGCCCTGATCCCGGCCGTGCAGCAGGCCGTGGTCAAGGAGCACGTCAGCCGGCTTGCGGCTCACAACCTGCACCCAGAGGTGGCGTGCGCGCTGATCCGCGAGCGCGCGGAGGCAGCTATGCGCGCGGCCCCGAGCACCGCGCCGCCGCCGCTAGATCCCGGCGTGCTGGAGGTCTTGGTGCGCACTGCTGACATCGCTGAGGCGGCCAGCTGGGTGCGGGGCGTCGACCAGACCGGGCCGCGGGAGCTGCGCTTTCACGGCGCCGACCGGCTGGCGACGTACCGCGCTTTCTGCGCGGCCATCCTGCTGACGCGCTCGGTTGCGGAGGCCGTGTGACGCCAACCGCCGGCGCCAGGGTCGCGGTGGTCACCGGCGCCGCTGGCGGAATCGGCAGCGCGGTGTGCCGTCGCCTCGCGGCCGACGGCTTCGCCGTCGCTTGCCTGGACGTGGCCGAGTCCGAGGTCAAGCGTCTGGCCGACGGGCTGCCGCAGGCCATCGGGCTGGCCGTCGACGTGCGTGACGCCACGTCCGTCGCTGCTGCTGGCGCCAGGATCCGGGCCGAGCTTGGCGTGCCGTGGC
The DNA here is from genome assembly GCA_963792725.1 of uncultured Actinomycetota bacterium. Lineage (GTDB taxonomy): Bacteria > Actinomycetota > Actinomycetes > Streptosporangiales > Streptosporangiaceae > JAJYUU01. The sequence continues at coordinate 399,865 of CAWBXJ010000001.1, forward strand.
TGCTGGTCAACGTCGCTGGCGTGTTCAGCATCCAGCGGATCACCGAGCTGGCGGAGTCGGAATGGGACAGGATTCTCGACACCAATCTCAAGGGCCCGTTCCTGACCTGCCGCGAGTTCTTGCCTGACATGATCGACGCCCGTGCCGGGTGCGTTGTGAACGTCGCCTCGACTGCGGGCGTTCGTGGCGGGCGCCGGCGCGCCGCGTACTGCGCGTCGAAAGGCGGACTGATCCAGCTCACCCGCAGCCTGGCGATCGACCACGGCCCTGACGGCGTTCGCGTCAACTGCGTGTGCCCCGGCCTGATCGACACATCCATGGCGGACTGGATCCGCCTCGACGAGGAGGCACTGACCCAGTGGGCCGGCACGATTCCGGCCAGGCGTATCGGCACTGCCGGCGAGATCGCCGACACTGTCGCGTTCCTCGCTTCGCCGGGCGGCAGTTATGTCCACGGCGCCGTGCTGATGGTCGACGGCGGGGTGACGGCCTGATCATGTATCGGGCACGAGGCCGATGAGCCGCGCCGAGGAGCCGGACGGGCAGGTACCGAAGCAGCGGTCGGCGGCCGGAGCAGGTTCGCGCCGGGCCGCCCGGCTTGTCGACATCGCCAGCGCGGCGGGCGTGCACGTCTCCACCGTCTCGCGGGTGCTCAACGGCGATCCTGGCCTGTCGATCCGGCCCGAGACGATCGAGCGCATCCTGACCACGGCGCGCACCCAGGGCTACCGGCCGAACGCGCTCGCGCGGGCGCTGAAGCGCGACCGCACCGGCGCGTTCGCGTTCGTCGTCCCGCTGCTGCGCAACCCGATCTGGGTCCGGCTGCAGCGCGGCGCTCTCCAGCGGGCGGGCGAACGCGGCTACGTCGTCATGATGATGGAAGAGCCGACCGAAGCGCCCCAGCCGCCCGGCGCCTATCGCTACCTGGTCGAGGAGAGCCGCGCCGACGGGCTGCTGCTGGCGACCGCGCTGCGGCTGACCGGTCCCGACGCCGGGGTGCGCGAGATCCCGCACGTCTACGTGAACAGGCGCGGTCCCGATCGGGGCAACGACGTGGTCATGGACGAGACCGGCGCGATGCGGCTGTTCATCGACCACGTGGCCGGCCTCGGCCACCGCAGCATGGTACTGATCGACGGCCCGCGCGCCGTCGATACCGTGCACCGCCGCGTCAGTGCCGCCCGTCGCCACGGTGCCGCCAAGGGGCTGGCGGTCACCATCCGGCATGCGCCCGCCACCGAGGAAGGCGGCTGGGACACCACCAGGGACATGCTGCGGGCTGGCCCGCTGCCGACGGCGTGTGGCGTCGGCAGCATCAACCAGCTGTTCGGCGTGCTGGCTGCGCTGCGGGACGCTGGCGTGTCGGTGCCGGACGACGTCTCAGTGGTCAGTTTCGACGAGGACGAGTGCCTGGCCTTCCTGGAGGTCCCTGTCACCAGCGTCTGCATGCCGCTTGCCGAGCTCGGCGCCGCCGCCGTGGACGCCCTCATTGCCCGCATCGAGGGCAGCACCGTGGCGGGCGTTCCGGCGGCGGACGTGCTCGTCCGCGCGCCGATGTTCCTGGTGCCGCGCGCCTCGGTGGCGCCGCCACCATGATCCGACAGGAGTCCGCATGCCGACAGCACTAGCAGGTAAGACGGCGGTCGTCACCGGAACCGCGCACGGCATTGGCGCCGCCATCGCCAGCGCGCTGCGCGACGACGGCGCGACGGTGCATGAGGTCGACAAGGCCAGCGTGGACAAGCACAGCGTCGCCACGCACAGCGTGGACAAGCACAGCGTGGACCTGACCGACGCTGCCGCGGTGCGACAGTTCTTTGCGGCAGTCGGCGCCGTCGACATCCTCGTCAACAACGCTGGCGGCGTCTGCGGCCAGGTGGGCCATCCGCTGGAGGAGGTTCCCGACGCCGACTGGCACGCGGTCGTCGCCGCTAACCTCACCACCGCGTTCCACTGCACGCGCGCCGTGGTGCCGGGCATGAAGGAGCGCCACTGGGGCCGGATCATCAACATCTCCTCCGCGGCCGGCCTTACCGTGAGCAAGACAGGCATCCAGGCGTACGCCAGCGCGAAGGCCGGATTGATCGGGTTCACCCGGCAGATGGCCCACGAACTCGGCCCCGTCGGCATCACCGTGAACTGCATCGCTCCCGGCTTCATCCTGTCGAATCCGACCACCGAGGTTCAGTGGCGTAGCTACGGCCCCGACGGACAGCGCGAGCTGATCCAGGGCATCGCGACGCGGCGGCTCGGCGAGCCGGCCGACATCGCCAACGGCGTGCAGTTCTTCGCCGCACCCCGGTCGGGCTGGGTGACCGGACAGGTCATCGCCATCGACGGCGGGAGCGCATTCCAGTGACTGGCGTACCAGGGACCGGCGTACCAGGGACCGGGGCGGCCAGCGACCTGGCGGTGCCGGTGCCGGCACTGGCCTTCGACGCCGGCGACGACGGCTACGTGCGCGAGCTGAGCGAGTTCGTCGCCGTGCCGAGTATCAGCCGCGACGCCGACGCCGTCACGATGACGGCCGCGGCGCAGTGGCTGGCCGGCCAGCTGTCGTTCGCCGGCGGGCGGGTCGAGGCGACTGCCGGCCACCCCGTCGTCCGCGGCGAGTGGGTCGGTGCCCCCGCCGCGCCCACCGTCTTGGTCTACGGGCACTACGACGTGCAGCCCACGGGCGCGGAAGCCGAGTGGCGCACTCCCCCATTCGAGCTCACTGTCGACGGCGACGTCGTACGCGGCCGCGGCGCGACCGACGACAAGGGGCCCGTCTACATCGTCCTCAAGACCGCCCAGGCCTTCCTCGCGCAGGAAGGGGGGCTCCCGCTGAACGTGAAGTTCCTGTTCGAGGGCGAGGAGGAGATCGGCAGCCCGCACCTGCCGGACTACGTCACGGCGCACGCCGCAGAGCTGGCTGCCGACCTGGTCATCTCCGCCGACGGTGCCATGTGGCGGCCCGGCGAGCCGTCGCTCTCGCTCGCCTCCAAGGGCCTGGTGTCGATGGACATCGTCGCCGAGGGCGCTAGCTCCGACCTGCATTCCGGCCGGTACGGCGGCACAGTCGCGAACCCGCTGCATGCGCTCGGCCAGATCCTGGCCAGCCTGCACGCCGCCGACGGGCGGGTCGCGGTGCCCGGTTTCTACGACGGCATTCCGGCGCTGACCGACGAGCGGCGCGGCGAGATCGGCCGGGTGCCGTTCGACGATGCGGGCTACCTCGCCGACCTCGGTCTCGCCGAGGCACACGGCGAGCCCGGCTACACCACGCTCGAGCGGCTGTGGGAACGCCCGACGCTGGAAATCAACGGCGTCACCGGCGGCGGTAAGTACACCGTGATACCGCGCAGGGCGGTCGGCCACGTGTCATGCCGCCTCGTTCCGGGCCAGCGCCCGGATGCGGTCCTGCGTGCCATTGCCGACCACGTTGGCCGGCGGCACACGCCGGGGGTGTCGGTCACCGTGTGCGCCGACGACGCGCGCGTCCCGGCCTACACCATCCCCGCTGATCACCCGGCCATCAGGGCGGCGGCCGCGGCGCTCGCGGCGGTGTATCCGGGCCAGGAGGTGCTGCTGGCGTCCATCGGCGGCACGCTGCCCGCGACGTACCTGTTCGAGCGCGTGCTCCACGCGAAGACGCTGTTCTTCTCGTTCTCCACCGCCGACGAGAAGCTGCACGCACCTAATGAGTTCCTGCGCATCCGCAGGCTGCGCGAGGGCATGCGCGCCTGGGAGGTGCTGTGGCGGCTGCTCGCCGCCGGACCGCACCGGCTGGTTACGACAGGAGACGCCGATGACTGACACTCCGTACACTGCCTACTCCTACCTGCCGCCTGGCTCGTTCCCCGGCTTCGAGCTGACGCCCGAGTTCGGCCGGGTGCCGTCGTACGCAGGCGCGCGCCTCACATCGGAGGAGGCGGCGCGCTCCCGGGCGCTGCTGCGCGACAGCCTGGTGATCAGCCTGCACGATCATCCGGTCCGGTTCCCGCTCGACATGGCGCAGACACCGGAGTACAACCGGACCGGCCGGCAGCACGCCGCGTATGCCGGGATGCTCGCCTCGGGGCTGAACGTCATCTTCGACAACATGATGGACGGCACGGCGTGCGTGACGGGCAACGCGCCGTGGCGCTGGCACGACATCATCACCGACCTCGGGATGCGGCAGGCCGACCTAGCGCACGCGCCGGGCTTCCTGGTCGTGCGCACGCTGGCCGACATCGATCAGGCGGCGGCGTCCGGACGCGTCGGCCTGGTGTTCGGGCTTGAGGCGGCGACCCCGATCGAGAACGAGATCGACCGGCTCGACGTACTGTACGGACTCGGCATCCGGCAGATTGGGATCGCCTACTCCGACGCCAATACGCTCGGGAGCGGGCTGAGCGAGCCCAGCGACGGCGGGCTGACATCGTTCGGCCGCCGGGCGGTCACCAGGATGAACCAGCTGGGCCTGGCCATCGACCTGTCCCACTCCTCCGACCGGACCGCCCTCGACACGTGCGCGCAGAGCAGCAAGCCAGTGCTCATCACCCACGCGGGGGCGCGCGCCGTGTGGGACACCGCCCGGATGAAGCCGGACGCGGTACTGCGCGCGGTAGCGGACACCGGCGGCGTGATCGGCATGTCCGCTGCACCGCACACGACCCTGTCGCACGCACATTCCCGCCACACCATCGAGTCGGTGATGGACCACTTCCGCTACTGCGCCGAGCTTGTGGGCATCGAGCACCTGGCGTTCGGCCCCGACACCCTGTACGGGGACCACGTCGCGCTGCACACGACCTTTGCGCACCTGCTGAGCCTCGCCGCGCTCCGCGGGCCGAGCTTCGACCCGGTCGACTACGTCGACGGCCTAGAGAACCCGACGGAGAACTTCGCGAACATCTGCGACTGGCTCGTGCAGAACGGGTACACCGACGACGACATACGGGCGGTCCTCGGCGGCAACATCTACCGGGTGCTGGCCGACATCTGGGTCTAGGCGCGGTCCGCGGCGACCGGCTGCATGTCATTCGTCACGCGGACCATCCGCGACATGCTAGCGCCGGGCGGAGCTCGCGAGGCCCTGCTCGAGCCAGGACCGCAGGGCTGGCGGCGGCGGTGCGCCGATCTGAGTGGCCTTGACCTGCCCGCCGTCCAGCAGCAGCAGGGTCGGGATGGACTGCACGCCGAAGCGGCTCTGCAGCCGGGGCGCCTGGTCCACGTTGACCTTCACCAGCTTCATTCGGCCGGCGAACTCAGCCGCCAGCTCCGCCAGCACCGGGCTCACCATCCGGCAGGGCCCGCACCACGGCGCCCAGAGGTCGACGACGACGGGCACCGACGCCCGCTCCGCGATCTCGGCGAAGTCGTCGTCGCCCGCATCGATGATCCACGGCAGCGGCCGGTGGCAGTTGCCGCATCGTGGCGTCCCGGCGGCCGCCGCCGGCACCCGGTTCTTGCGGCTGCAGTTCGGGCATGTGATCACGGCGCTGTCGGCCATTGTCCGTCGCCTTACGCTGGGTTCTGGTAGCTCACGGTCAGGTCCGATTGTTCCAGGTCGACCCGGATGACGGCACCGTCGCGGACGTCACCGGCGATCAGCGCCCGCCCGATCTTCGTCTCGACCTCCCTGGCGATGAACCGGCGCAGCGGCCGGGCGCCATACACCGGGTCGAAGCCCTGCTCGGCGATGTAGCGCAGGGCCGCGGCGGAGATCTCCAGCGTCATCTGGCGCTCCGCTAGCCGGTCACGCAGGTCGTTGAACATCAGCTCGACGATGCGCTCGATTTCCGCCTCGGTCAGCGGCTTGAAGAGCACGATGTCGTCCAGCCGGTTGACGAACTCGGGCCGGAAGTACCCGCGCATGGTGGCCATGACGCGATCACGAACATCTGCCGTGAGCTCGCCGCCTGCAACCGCGTCGGTCTGCATCAGATACTCGGAGCCGATGTTGGAGGTCATGACGATCACCGCGTTGCGGAAATCGACGGTCCGGCCTTGCCCGTCGGTCAGCCGCCCGTCGTCGAGGACCTGCAGGAGCGTGTTGAACACGTCCGGGTGTGCCTTCTCCACCTCGTCGAATAGCACCACCGAGTAGGGCTTGCGCCGGACTGCCTCGGTGAGCTGGCCGCCCTCCTCGTACCCAACGTAGCCGGGCGGCGCGCCGACGAGACGGCTGACGCTGTGCCGCTCTTGGTACTCGCTCATGTCGATGCGGATCATGCTGTCCTCGCTGTCAAACAGCGCGGCAGCGAGCGACTTAGCTAGCTCTGTCTTGCCAACACCGGTCGGGCCGAGGAAGAGGAACGACCCGATCGGACGGCCGGGATCCTTGATTCCCGATCGCGCCCTGATGATCGCGTCGGTCACCAGCTGGACAGCCTCATCCTGGCCGATCACCCGCTCGTGCAGGATCTCGTCCAGGCGCAGCAGCTTCTCTCGCTCGCCTTCCTGCAGGCGGCTGACCGGGATCCCGGTCCAGCGGGCCACGATCGCGGCGATCTCGTCGTCGGTGACGACCTCGCGTAGCAGCCGGCGGCCGTCCCCGCGGCCGCTGAGGCGCTCCTCCTCGCCGCGCAGCCGCCGCTCCAGGTCTGGCAGCTTGCCGAGGCGCAGCTCGGCAGCCTTGTTCAGGTCGTAGTCGCGCTCGGCCTGCTCGGCCTCCTGCCGAACCTGCTCGATCTCCTCGCGCAGCGCTTGCACCCGGCGCAGGGCCTGCCGTTCGGCCTCCCACTCTGCGCGCACGGCGTCGGCTTCCGCCCGGCGGTCAGCTAGTTCCCTGCGCAGGTCTGCCAGGCGAGCCTGGCTCGCCTGGTCGTCCTCCTTGGCGAGCGCTGTCTCCTCGATCTCCAGGCGCATGACGTGGCGGGTGAGCTCGTCGAGCTCGGCCGGCATCGAATCGATCTCCGTCCTGATCACCGCGCAGGCCTCGTCGACGAGGTCGATAGCCTTGTCTGGCAGGAACCGGTCGGAGATGTAGCGATGGCTCAGCGTGGCCGCGGCGACCAGAGCGCTGTCTGCGATCTTCACGCCGTGAAATACCTCGAGGCGCTCGCGGAGGCCGCGCAGGATCGACACGGTGTCCTCGACCGATGGCTCATCCACCATGACGGGCTGGAACCGCCGCTCGAGCGCCGCGTCCTTCTCGATGTACTTGCGGTACTCCTCGAGCGTAGTGGCGCCGATCATGTGCAGCTCACCGCGCGCCAGCATCGGCTTGAGCATGTTGCCTGCGTCCATCGAGCCTTCGGCGGCCCCGGCGCCTACCACGGTGTGCACCTCGTCGACGAACAGCAGGATGCGCCCGTCGGAGGCCTTGACCTCGGCCAGCACTGCCTTCAGCCGCTCTTCGAATTCGCCGCGGTACTTGGCACCCGCGAGCAGCGCGCCAATGTCCAGGCTGAAGACAACCCTGTCCCGCAGGCCCTCTGGAACATCACCGCGGGTAATGCGCTGGGCCAGGCCCTCGACGATGGCGGTCTTGCCCACGCCCGGATCGCCGACCAGGACCGGGTTGTTCTTGGACTTCCTTGACAGGATCTGGATGACCCGGCGTATCTCGGCGTCGCGGCCGATGACCGGGTCGAGCCGACCGGCGGCGGCGTCGGCTACCAGGTCCCGGCCGTACTTCTCGAGGGCTTCGTACGCCGCTTCAGGCATGGCCGAGGTGACCCGCTGATTGCCCCGGATCCGCGACAGGGCCGCCAGGAACGCCGCTCTCGTGACGCCCTGGTCCTGGAGCAGCCGGCCTGCCGTCGTCGACGGCCCGAGCGCGAGCGTCGCCAGGATCAGGTGCTCGACCGAGACGTAGTCGTCCTTCAGCCGGCCGGCCTCCTGCTCGGCGTCGTCGAGCAGCCGGGAGAGCTCGCGGGTGACGGCGACCTGGCCCGGAGCGACGCCGGGCCCGCTGACCCGCGGGCGCCGCTCGAGCGCCGCTTCCAGTTCCTTGCGCAGCAGCTCGGGATCCGCGCCGACCTGGCTCATGAGGCGTGGCACAATGCCCTCGGGCTGGTCGAGCAGCGCATCCAGCAGGTGCTCGGCATCAACCTCAGGATGCCCGAAGCGCAGGGCCTTGGTCTGGGCGTCGTGCAGGGCTTCCTGTGACTTCTGGGTCAGCCGGTTCGGGTCCATGATTACCTCCCAGCCCGCGACCTGCGTCGCGTGGCCGCTTCGAGCACCGCGATCCGGTCCAGCAGATCGATGACGAGCCCGGTCGCCGCGTAGTTGAGCGCGAACCCGGCGCGCAGCCGCTGGACCCGGCCGACCCGGCCGAGCTGGCTACGCGCGAACCACAGGCGGCCCGCCGTGTCCAGGCTGGCGTCGAGGATGCCGAGGGCAACCAGCCGCCGCACAAGCTGCGGGTGCAGACCGGCCGCGGCGGCGAATTCGTCGAGATCAAGCCGCGGGGCGCGGACCACGGCATAGGTCACCTGCGTCTCCTCGGGTCGAAGTTGGACGCGGCGGAGAGCTGCTCGAACAGCTCGCGCTCGGCGTCGCTGAGCGGGCTCGGCACCATGATCCGCGCCTCCGCGTACAGGTCGCCTGGCTGTCCCTTCGGGTTCGGCATACCGCGGCCACGCAGCCGGAGCCGTTTGCCGCTGGACGTGCCGGCCGGGACGGTTACCTTGGCCTCGCCGTCCGGGGTGGGCACCGCGACCGAGGTGCCGAGGGCCGCCTCCCATGGTGCGAGCCGTAGCTCGACATAGATGTCGCGGCCCTCGAGCCGGAAGATCCCGTGCGGCGCAATGCGCACGACCAGGTAGAGGTCGCCCGAACGGGCCCCCTCGCTGCCGCGGCCACCCTGCCCGGCGAGCCGGATCCGCTGGCCGTCAGTCACGCCGGCCGGGATGGTCACCTCCAGCGTGCGCTGGACGCTGCCGCTGCCGACCGTTAGCGACCGGTGGCCGCCGTGATAGGCATCCTCGACCGTCAGCTCGATCTCGGCGGTCTGATCGGCGCCAGGAATCGGTCCCCAGGCGCCCCGGCCGCCGCGCCCGGCCTGGCCGCCGAACAAGCCGCCGAGCAGGTCATCGAGGTCCATCTCCTCGCCGCCGAAACCGAAGCTGCCGCGGCCGGCCTGTCCGGCGCCAGGCCTCGCCCTGGCGCCAGCGCCGGCCCGGCTGCGGGCACCGGCGCCGGCGGTGGCACGCCGCCAGGTCTCCGGATCCATGTCATCGGGCACCTGCCGGAAGTCAGGCCCGAACGCGTCGTAACGGCGCCTGGTCTGCGGGTCGGACAGCACGCTGTAGGCCTCGGAGATGTCCTTGAAGCGATCCTCCGCGGCGGGGTCGGAGTTGACATCGGGATGGTTGTCGCGGGCCAGCTTGCGGTAGGCGCGCTGGATTTCCTCCTGGCTGGCGGTCCGCGATACGCCGAGGGTCTGGTAGAAATCCCGGTCGGCCATCAGTCCGCCTTGGCGACGATCACCTGAGCTGGCCGCAGCTGGCGGTCGTCATCGCCGTAGGCGGGCCTGACGACCTCGACCACCGAGCCCTCCGGCGCGGCGGGGTCCGGCCGGGCGGCGAGGGCCTCATGCCGTGCCGGATCGAACGCGACGCCGAGGTCGTCCCGGCGCGGGAAGCCGAGCTGAGCTAGCAAGCTCGTGGCCTGATCCCGCACCGCCCTGACCCCTTCGATGATGCTGCCGGGGTCGGCCTGCGCATGCTCGAGCGCACGCTCCAGGTTGTCGACCACGGGCAGCCACTGCGCGGCTTCCCGCGCGACGGCGTCCGCCTCGGCGGTCCTGACCTGCGCGGCGCACCTCTTCCGCAAGTTGTCGAGGTCGGCCAGCGCCCGGAGCCGCAGGTCCTCCAGCTCGGCGACGCGCGCTGTCAGGTCCGCGACGGCGGGCCCGTCGCCAGCGCCGTTGCCCGGGCCGGCGTTGCCCGTGCCGCCATTGCCCGTGCCGCCATTGCCCGCCACGTTGTCGCGCGATGTATTACCCGTCGCGGGGCCGCCTGGCTTATTCATGGGTGGTGAAGTCGGCATCGATGACGTCGTTGTCGTCGTCGCCGCTCCTGCCCTGCTCGCCGCTGCCTGGCGGAGGTCCCTGGCCGGCTGGCTGGCCCTGGCCGGCCGCGACGATGCTCTGGTAGACCTGCTGTAGCTCCGCGGTCATGGTCTTGAGCCGGTCGACCGGCGTGTCATCTTTCAGTGCCTGCCGCGCCTCCCCAACCAGGTTGTCGGCCCGCGCGCGCTCGTGCACGGGCACCCCGTCACCGCGCTCGGCCAGCAGGTTCTCCACCTGGTAGGCGGCGGCGTCGAGGGCGTTGCGGGCGTCGGTGAGCTCGCGGAGCCGACGGTCGTCGTCCCGGTGTCGCTCGGCGTCCTCGACCATCCGCTCCACCTCGGACTGATCTAGGTTGGACGACTCGCTGATGGTGATGCGCTGCTCGGCGCCGGTGTCCTTGTCCCGTGCGGACACGTTCAGGATGCCGTTCGCGTCGATGTCGAAGGTGACCTCGACCTGCGGCATGCCCCGCGGCGCGGGCCGGATGTTCTCCAGCCGGAACCGGCCGAGCACGCGGTTGTCCGCGGCACGGTCCCGCTCGCCCTGGAGCACCACGATGTCCACTGCCGACTGGTTGTCCTCCGCGGTGCTGAAGACCTCGGTCCGGCGGGCCGGGATGGTGGTGTTCCGCTCGATGATCTTGGTCATCAGGCCGCCGAGGGTCTCGATGCCGAGAGACAGCGGGGTGACGTCGAGCAGCAGGACGTCCTTGACTTCGCCCTTGAGCACGGCAGCCTGGACTGCGGCTCCGAGCGCGACCACTTCGTCGGGATTGACCGTCATATTCGGGTCCTTGCCCCCGGTAAGCCGCCGGACCTGATTCTGCACTGCCGGGATCCGGGTAGACCCGCCGACGAGGATGACCTCGTCGACGTCGTTCTCGGTTAGCTTGGCGTCCGCCAGCGCCTGCTTGACCGGGCCGACGGTGCGCTCCACCAGGTCGGCCGTGATTTGCTCGAACGTCGAGCGCATCAGCGTCGCGTTCAGGTGCTTCGGTCCTGAGGCGTCCGCGGTGATGAATGGCAGGCTGACGGTGGTCTGCGTGACCGACGACAGCTCGACCTTGGCCTTCTCGGCCGCCTCGAAGAGCCGCTGCAGCGCCTGCGGGTCGGTCCGCAGGTCGATCCCGTTGTCTCGCTGGAACTCGTCGGCGAGGTAGTCAACGATCCGCCGGTCGAAGTCGTCCCCGCCAAGGTGCGTGTCCCCGGCGGTCGCGCGCACCTCGACGACGCCATCGCCGATGTCGAGAATGCTCACGTCGAAGGTCCCGCCGCCGAGATCGAACACCAGGACCGTCTCGCTCTGCTTCTTGTCGAGGCCGTAGGCAAGGGCAGCGGCGGTCGGCTCGTTGATGATGCGCAGTACTTCCAGTCCGGCGATGCGGCCGGCGTCCTTAGTCGCCTGCCGCTGCGCGTCGTTGAAGTAGGCCGGCACGGTGATGACGGCCTCGGTGACCTTCTCCCCCAGGAACTTGGCCGCGTCCTCGGCTAGCTTGCGCAGCACCAGCGCGGAGATCTCCTCCGGGGCGTAGAGCCGGCCGCTGATGCTGAAGCGCGCGGCGCCGTCGGGGCCGGCCTCGACGTCGTAGGAGACCGCGTTGATCTCGCTCTCTACCTCGCTGTACTTGCGGCCGATGAAGCGCTTGGCCGAGTAGATCGTGCCCTTGGGGTTCAAGATCGCCTGACGCCTGGCCAGCTGCCCGACGAGCCGCTCGCCCTGCGGGGTGAAGGCCACCACCGACGGAGTCGTCCGTGAGCCTTCGGCGTTGGGTATGACCGTCGGCTTACCGTCCTCCGTCACCGCGATCACCGAGTTGGTCGTGCCAAGATCGATGCCAACTGCCCTTGCCATCGCTAGACCTCCTGCTTAGCTGCCCTGGCCGAGCCGGAACTGCTGACTGGCTACCGGCCGTCGGCCGGGTGTCGCCGCCTGACTGGCCGCCATCTCGCTGGCTGGACTCGATGCGGTGCGGCCCGGTGCCTCCGACTTTCGGCACGCTGACCGCGGGGCGCCACCGGCGAGGCTGGCCTGCACATCCTCGGCCTTGATATCGCTCGGCGGCAGCGTCCTGGACTCGAACTTGCCCTACCCGCCGGGAGCTCCGGTAACGCCTGCCGCGTGGCATGTCGTCGATCTCACCGGCGATAGTGAGTTCGCCCAGCTGGACCGCGCGGTCGCAACGGACTATGCCGGTGCGTGGGTGAATATCCGGTCTGGGTGGTTCGCTTCGGAAATGAATCGACGAGCTAAGAAGCGCGGGGTCGCGGTCGAGATGTCGTAGCTGGATCCCCAGTACCACTGGGTAGCGTCCGATCCTGGCACGAGATGTGCGTAGCCCGTCGGGTCGGCGATCCACCAGCGGATCTGGGCGCGCATTGCCGCGGGGAGTGGCGCGACGGCCGCCTGTACCAGGGGCCACTCCGCCCGCGATGTGTACATGATCGCCAGGGCCCTCGGGCTGGCGCTGAGCCGCTGCGTGATCCAGCCAGGTGCGGCTGCCGGAGTCGCGCAGCCGGGCTCAACATCCAGGACCTGGGCGGCCGGGTCGGTGCCGCGCACGTCGATCCACAGCACGGGCCCGCGCCCGGCGAGGTCGGCCGACGGGACTGCGTACGGACCAGTGGCGTACGTCGCGATCACGTGACCGCTCGGCAAGACGGCGGGCAGGACGGAGTCGAAGACCAGGTACGGCTGCGTGACGGCAGCCGGTCTCGCCGTGCTCCGCGCCGACGATGCCGCGTGGCGGGCCGGGACCGCCGGGTGGCGCGCCTGAGCCGGGGGCCCGCCCGTGGCCGGCCTGCTGGGGACGGCTTGCTCGCTGTCGCGCTCGGGCACGTGCCCGTCAGGTGAGCCGTCGGCCGCGCCTGCCGCGGAGCCGGCCACCTGCGCCTGCCCGGCCTGCGTCGGCCCAGCAGGCGGACCCGCCGCGAGGGCTACACCGGCCGACACGCCTCCGGCCACGGCTATCGTCGCAGCGGCTACGGCGAGTGTCAGGCGAGCAGGCCCGCGCCGGTAGGCGTGGGCGCGGCGCAAGCGGCGCTGTGGCGGACGGCGATGAGAGGGCACAAGCAGCTCAGGTCAGGCGCCGAGGGCGCCGAGCGGTGACCCAGTACGCGGATGCGACGCGGATCAGGGCGACGCGGTGCCCAGGGGGCGAAAGTCACACGCCTAGGTACTGTCGGTCACAGCTAGTGGACGCCTAAAACATACCAGTGGCACCCGAAACAGTCGATTATCTCCTATGACGTGCATCACACTGGCAACACAGGCGGGCCGTCGCAGTGGCCTGCTGGGCACTGGCGAGCGAACCGCGCGGCGGAGTTAGGCTCGGTAGATGCCTGACAATTCGCAGCACGAAGCCGCCGACCTCGGCGATTTCGAGGTCGAGGACGCCGCTGACACCCTCGACGGGGACCCAGGGGACGATCCACTCGATCGGGGCGTGATCCCGCCGCAGCACTGGTCGGCCGCGATCCGGTTCGGTACCACAGGTGCGGAGCAAGAGGACGGGGAATCACTCGACCAGCTGCTGTCCGAGGAGGAGCCGGACATCAGCGACCCCGCGGAGGACGAGCGTCGTGCCGACATCGAGATCGATCCTGACGCCGCCGACGAAGACGTCGACGGGATGCTGCTCGACGACGGTCCCGATCCGCGAGCGGGCCGGCTTGTGGCCGAGGACGAGAGTTCAGACGCAGATATCGACCCCGACCTCGTCGCGAGGGATGCCGGGATCGACGGCGGCGCGGCCACCGCGGAAGAGGCGGCCATGCACGTCGTAGATTCCGACGATTACGACATCCGCTCGGAGTGACTCCGCCGCCGGGCCCCAGGCCCGGCCTGTGATCACCTAGCGGCGACCCTGGGCAAGATCGGCGGCGTTCGCTCACTGTGCCACCCTGGACCAATGTCAGCGCAGCCGCTGCCGGGAGTACTGGCGAACCTGGCGCCCGTGCTGGATCACTACGGCTACCTCGCCGTCGGCGGCTTCATCACGCTTGAGGACTTCGGCATCCCGGTACCTGGCGAGACGATCCTGATAGCGGCGGCCGCCTACGCGGGCGCCGGCCGCCTCAACATCTTCGTCGTGGGCCTGGTGGCGATGCTCGCCGCGATCATCGGCGACAACATCGGCTATGCGGTCGGCTTCTTCGGCGGCCGGGCGCTGGTGCTGCGCTTCGGCAAGTACGTGCGGCTGACCGGCGAGCGACTGGATAAGGCTGAGGCCTTCTTTGCCCGGTATGGCGGTGTCGTGGTCGCCGGAGCACGGTTTATCGAGGGACTGCGGCAGGCGAACGGGATCGTCGCCGGGATCAGCCGGATGGCGTGGCCCCGGTTCCTCGCCTTTAACGCGCTCGGCGCGGTCTTGTGGGTTGCCGTCTGGACCTCGGTGGGCTACCTGGCCGGCAGCAACCTCATGCCGATCTACAACACGGTAACCCGGTACTCCCTGTACCTGCTCATCGTCCTGGCCGTGGCAGTCGCCGCGCTCGTCATCCGCGCTATCGTCCGGCGCCGTCGTCGTCGAGCGGGCCGGTGAGGAGCGTGACGAAGGTCACGATGTGGACGACTGGGTCACCCAGCTGCTTGCCTGCCGGGGGTCAGATCAGCCGGCCCCGACGCGTTTCCCGTCCTGGCAGCGGGTAGATTGCCAGCGCCGAACACGCGGCTCCCGAGGTCAAGCTCCTGTCACGATTGACCTAATCTGGCATGTAGCCTTCGCGTGTCGCCCTACGCTGAGCGAAGACGTGCAAGCCGGGCCTGCCGGGACGAAGCGAGGGCGGCAGGGGCCCAAGACCGTGCGGCGCGGCGATTCCTGCCACGACATCAGGACCGCACGTCCGCTGACGGAGGTATGGCCGAGGTGACACGGGCATCCATCGACTCGGCCGATCCGACGGGAGTGCCCGGAACGGCCGAGCCGGCTGACGGATCCGGGACGCACGGGGCCGTCGATCTGCCCACTCCGACCGGTCCGATCGAGCGGGTCATGAGCACGGTGATCCGCAAGCTCGCCTGGAGCCGCCTGGCGAACCCCAGGATTGCGGTCACTGTAGCCGGACTCGGCCTGCTGCTGGGCATCATCGTCGGCGCGACAGCCCCGAACACCGCGACGCTGCAGATCAAGCTGCCGCTGTCGCTGCTGCCATCGCTGCACCATTACAACGCCCTCACCCTGACCATCCTGATCACCGGGGACATCCTGGCCTGCCTGGGGCTGGCCGGCATGCTGTGGGCGCACAGCCAGGGCTGGCGCCCCAACGCGCGTCACCTGGTCCTGGTCAGCGCGGCCGTCGTCGCGGTCATGGTCAGCCTGACGCCGGTTGGATCATCGGACACCGCCAGTTATGCGGCATTTGGTCGCATAACTTCCCAGCACGGGAATCCATACACGGAAAGTCCGCATTCGTGGCTGCTCGGGCATCCGTCCTTCTTGCCCTACTACAAGGTCGTCGGCTCGGTATGGAAGAGCCAGCCGTCCGTTTACGGCCCGATCGCCACCTGGGTCCAGAGATTCGCGGCCTCGATCGGCGGAGCGAACGTCGTCACCACCATCTGGGTCCTGATGATCCTCAATGGACTGGTATTCATCGGCGTCGGCTGGCTGCTGCTCAGGACGTCGGACGATCCGGTCCGGGCGACGCTGCTCTGGACGGCCAATCCCGTCCTCATCCAGCAACTGGTCAGCGGCGGCCATCTAGACACGTTCGTGGCGGCGGCGGCGATCTGCGCCATCCAGGTAGCGCGCCGCGTCTCGGGCAAGTGGGGCGATGTCCTCATCGGAATCCTGATCGGCGTCGCCTGCGGGGTCAAGATCAACGCGGCTCTTGTCGCCATCGGGCTCGCCTGGCCGATGCTGCAGCGGCGCGAGTGGATGCGCATCACCCGGATCGTGCTGGTCTCGCTGGTGACGCTCGCCGTGCTCTACAGCTCCTACGGCTTGGCAGCCGTGAAGCCAATCGTCGGGGGCGCGAAATGGGTGATCTTGCCATCGCCGTGGCGCCTCTTCCAGATCGCGGGCGAGTCGGCGGGCGCCAAACCGGCCACCATGACGGCTGTCATCAGCCTTCTCTGGCCGATCGCCATGATCGTGGTCGCGTGGCTTATCCACCGGCGGATCTCCTCCGATCAGCCGCGAGAAGTGGTAGCGCCGTTCGCCCTGACTTTCGCCTGGGTCCTGGTCGCCCCCTGGGTTTTCCCGTGGTACACCGCCATCGCGTGGGCCGCACTGACCCAGGTTCCGCGCAACCGATTGACCCGGTGGCTGACTATCGTCACGGTGCTGCTCGCCATCTGGCACTCTGGCGGCGGACAGGGCGCCGGACCCGCAGGGGCCGTGTGAAGTCCGCCGGCCCGTCACAGTCGGCAGCGCCGGCCGCTGCTGACGGCCGGACAGACCAGGCCGCACCAGCCGAGACCGCTCATCGCCACGCAGGCGGGCTCGGCCTGCTGCGACAGCACTGGCTGGTCGCGCTGCTGCTGACGGCGGGTCTGATCCTGCGGCTGCTGGCTCAGTTCGCCTACCGCCCCGCGCTGTTCTACATCGACTCGGTCAAGTACCTGTACAACTCCGACGGCAACGATCCCGAGGGCTACAAGCTCCCGCTGCGAGGGATTCTGCTGGTCGCCAACCTCAACACCGTCGTTGCCGTCCAGCACCTCCTTGGCCTGGCGATGGCCGTCCTGCTCTACGTCCTGCTGCTGCGACGCGGCGTACCCCGCTGGCTGGCCGCGCTCGCGGTCGCGCCGGTGCTGCTCGACGCCTACCAGTTGCAGAACGAGCAGACAATCATGCCGGGCACGTGGTTCGAGGCCCTCATCGTGGCAGGCGTCGCCATCCTGCTCTGGCAGCCAGACCTGAGCTGGCGGCGCGTCGTCCTCGGCGGTATCGTCCTCGGCACGTCGGCCACCGTCGCGCAGGTGGGCGAGGCCCTGATCCCCGCCGCTGCGATCTTCGTACTCGCGGCCGGCGGCGGCTGGCGGCGGGCCATCGGCAAGGCGGCAGCGCTGTGCGCGGCCTGCGCGGTGCCCATCCTCGTGTACTGCACGGGCTCTTATCTAGCCACCGGGGGCTTCTTCCTGTCGCATCAGGGCGTCACGTCGCTGTACGGCCGGACGGCGTCGGCTGTCGACTGCGCCACCATCAGGCTGCCTCCCCCGGAGCGGGGCCTGTGCCCGACCAAGGCTCAGCAGGCCAGGGGCAACGACTGGCTCGAATTCGGCACGTATGCGCCCGTCCAGCACTACTACCGGACCCTGCCGCGAGCAGAAGTCGACAACCTGGTCACAAGCTTCAGCCACAGCGTGCTGGCTCAGCAGCCGCTGCGCGTACTCGATGCTTATGGACGCGACGTACTGAAGGTGTTCGCCGTGAACCGCGTCACCGCTCCTGGCGACCCGCCCATCGGCCGCTGGCAGTTCCAGACCACGTTCCCGTATTTCTCGTCGCATGCCACCCCCGCGATCGTCAGGAGCGCCGCTGACCGCTTCGGCGGCGGCACGCCGGTCGTGTGGCGGCCCGTCGCCGCCTTCCTTCGGTCCTACCAGCTCGACGGTGGCTACACGCCCGGACCACTCCTGCTGCTCATGACGCTGGCTGGCGCCGTCGGCTCAGCCTTCGTCTTGCGCAGACGGATGGCAGGGCCGACCCGGCAGCTCGCGCTGGCCAGCCTTTTGTTCTTCGCCTGCGCAGTCTCGCTGACGCTGATTTCGGACCTCTTCGTGTTCTCCTGGCGATACCAGCTGCCTGACCTGGCTACCGTCGTTCCAGCGGGCGCGCTCGGGATCAGCGTCATCATGACCTTGATTAAGACCCGACGCAGTTCCGGCTTATCCCGGCTGACTAGCAAGACGGCTACATAACGATGACGGTGGGCGAACGCGACGGGCAGCGGGGGCGCAGGTGGGCAACACCGGCGGCGGCCCTCCTGTTCGCGGTCTCTATGGCGGTGCTAGTCACAGTGTTCCTGGCTTTCTCCAGGCACCCGTGGTCGATGCTGGACCTTCGCGTGTACTTGTGGGGTGGCTCGATCCTGCATCACTCGTCGGATCCGTACTCGCAGACCTACGAGTCGGGGCTGCGATTCACCTATACGCCAATGGCGGCGGGCTTCTTCGCGCTGATTGCCGTCATCAGTCCGCACGTGCTCAAGGGTCTCGTCGCGGCCGGGAGCATAGTCTCGCTGCTTGCCGTGCTGTGGCTGACCTGGGGGGCACTCGAACGCTGGGATTCGCGGCGGCGGCTTGGTGCCACGCTTGCCGTAGCTGCGGTGGCTGTCTGGCTCGAGCCCGTCCGACAGACACTGACCTTCGGGCAGGTCAACCTTGTCCTGATGCTCGTCATCGTGGCCGACCTGTACCTGCCCGACAGCTGCCGGTGGAAGGGCGTCGGCGTTGGCCTGGCTGCCGGTTTCAAGCTGACGCCGCTGATCTTCGTCCCTTACCTGCTCCTCACACGACGATTCCGGGCCGCGGCAGTGGCGACGGCCACCTTTGCGCTGACGATCGCGAGCTCGGCGGTGATCTTGCCAGCGGCGGCCGAGCACTACTGGTCCGATGGGCTGTTCCTCGACCCGAACCGGGTCGGGAACGTCCGCTACATCGGTAACCAGTCGTTGTACGGTGCGATCGAGCGCCTGCTCGGCAGCGCTGCCGAGGCACGGCCGTATCAGCTCGCCGCAGCGGCGGTGGTCGGGACCGGCGGGCTCTTCCTCGCCGCGTGGGCATCGCGCCGCGGCGAAGAGGTCATCGGCATCCTGGTCTGCGCGCTGACCGGCCTGCTCATCTCACCGGTCTCGTGGTCGCACCACTGGGTATGGATTGCGCCAATGCTCGTGGTGCTCGCTGACCTGGCGACGCGCCCATCGCTAGCGGCGGCTCCGCGGGCGCGGCGGGCCTGCTGGCTCGGTGCCCTTGCTGTCGTCGCCTTGTTTTCCGGGCTGCTGTGGACGGTATCGGCGCGCGCTGCGGACGGCACGGCCATGAGCGGCTTCCAGCAGGTAGTCGGCGACCTGTACGTGCTCGCGGGGCTCGCCGGTCTCGGCGTCATCGCCGGGCTGATCGCGCTTACCCAGCACACCGAGCGGATCGAAGCACCGACGACTGCACAGCGCACTGGCGAAGATCCGCTGGCCCTGCGGAGCTGACCACAGCAGCGGTGTCCCGGCTATTTTGCTTGACCGGTGCTGTTCAATGGGCGGCATGCGTCCCACATTCACGAAGCCAGCCAGGCTAGCTCCGGGGGACCGGGTGGCGATTGTCTCGCCCTCCTTCGCCGCGCCGGGCATGTTCCCCGCAGTGCACGAGCTGGCCATGCGGCGGCTACGCGCCGACTTCGGCCTGGAGCCAGTTGAGTTCCCGACGACCGCGCAGTTGGGCGCCTCACCGCGGGATCGCGCGGCCGACCTGATGGCCGCCTTCGCCGATCCCGATATCAAGGCCGTGCTGGCCTCCATCGGCGGCGACGACCAGATCACGGTCCTGCCGTTCCTTGACCCGGACGTGGTGGCCGCCAACCCCAAGCCGTTCGCCGGGTATAGCGACAACACCAACCTGCTCAACTGGCTGTGGAACCTGGGGATCATCAGTTATCACGGCGGATCCACCATGGTCCACCTCGGTCGTGGTGGCGGCCTGCACGCTGTCTCAGCCGGGTCACTGCGAGCGGCGCTCCTGACAGGCGGCGACGTTGACCTGCACCCGGTAGAGGTCTTCAGCGAGGACGAGCTGAACTGGGGCGACCCGCGGTCGCTCGACCTCGCGGCCCCGACGCAGCCCAGCCCCGGCTGGCGGTGGCACCAGCCCGACCGGGTGGTGACAGCGCCGACATGGGGTGGCAACCTCGAGATCCTGCACTGGAACCTCGCGGCGAGCAGGTGGATCCGGCCACCCGATGACTACGCCGGATGTGTCCTCCTGCTGGAAACGTCCGAGGAGATGCCGTCGGCCGAGGACACCTTCCGCATGCTTCGCAACGCCGGCGAACGCGGCCTGCTGGCCCAGTTTCCTGCCATCTTGGTCGGCACCGCTAAAGCCAGCAGCCTGCACGAGCATAAGGCGCCCGAGGAACGAGAACAGTACCGGGCCGACCAGCAAGCCGCGATACTCAATGCCCTGCGCAGCTACAACCCGGATGCGATGGCTGTGTTCAACGTCGACTTCGGGCACACCGATCCCCAGTGGGTGCTTCCCTACGGCGGAATGATCACCGTCGACGGACCGGCGGGCCGCATCATCGCTCACTACTAATCTGCAAGTGTTGGTATCGCTCGCTGACTGCGATTGGCGCCGATGAACCGCCCGAATGCTGATGCTGCCGCAGACGTGCTGCGAGCTGGCCACTGGGTCGAGCGCCCAGTCCACCTCTACCGCGACGAGTGGGGAATCCCGCACGTTCGCGCGCACTCGGCGCACGATGCGTTCGTCGGGCAGGGATACGTGCACGCCATGGATCGCTTCTGGCAGATGGATGCGAGTCGCAAGCAGATGGAGGGACGGTGGGCCGAGTGGGTTGGCGCCGCGGGCGTGCCGGCTGACCGCCTCGCCCGGCGCCTGCAAGCCGCCGCTGCATCCGTGCGGGACTACCAGGCGCTCGGCGCGGATGCCAGGGCGATGGTGGACGCGTATACGACCGGCGTGAACGCATACCTGCGCGCGCATCCGGCGCCCGCTGAGTACCAGATCCTGCCGAGCGCGCCAGAGCCCTGGGAGGCCTGGCACTGCATCGCGGCCATGCGGCAGCGCGGCTACCTGATGGGCTCACTCTGGTTCAAGCTCTGGCGGGCGACGGCGGTGGGCGTCCTGAGCGCGACGGACCTCGCCAAGCTGCGCTACGACGACGACGGATCTGACTTGCTCTGCATTCCGCCAGGCGCTGACGCCAGCCGGTGGGTCGCTACCCTGGCTGATCTGCGCGAGCCGATCCGCGCGCTGAGCCTGCTGGGCGCGAGCGCTGACATCGACGGCGGCAGCAACAACTGGGCGTTGAGCCCCAGCCGGACGGCCACCGGCAGGCCGATCCTCGCCGGCGACCCGCACCGCGCTTTCGAGTTGCCGGGCATGTACGCACAGATGCATCTGGGCTGCGACGAGTTCGACGCGATCGGCTTCACTGTTCCCGGTGTGCCGGCCTTCCCCCACTTCGCCCACAACGGCCAGGTGGCCTGGTGCGTCACGCACGCGTTCGCCGACATCCATGATCTGTACGTCGAGCAGTTCGACACCGCCGATGCGTCGCGGTACTTGCATCGGGGCCACTGGTTGCAGGCCGAGACCACGACCGAGGACATCAGGATCCGCGGGCAAGAGCCGGCCAGGGTCCCGATCGTCACCACGATGCATGGCCCCGTCGTCGCCGGCGATCCGGCGCAGGGAGCCGCCGTGACGCTCAAGTCGGTGCAGTTCTTCGACCTCGACCGCTCATTCGACTGCCTGCTGCCCATGCTGCGCGCCGGCTCGGTGGACACGCTTTTCCAGGCCGTGCGGGGCTGGGGTCTGGTCGACCACAACCTGGTCGCCGCCGACACCGGCGGGCACATTGGCCACCTGGTCCGGGCGGTCATGCCGCGCCGGCGGGCGATCAACGGGTGGCTGCCGGTGCCGGGCTGGACGGGCGAGTACGAGTGGGACGGCATGATCCCGGCGGAGCAGATGCCGCGCGTGGATGATCCGGGCCGCGGCTATCTCGTGACTGCCAACAACCGGGTCGTGACCTCCATCCCGGCTACCGGCGACTACTTCTGCACCGACGCCCTCCCGCCCTACCGCGCCAGGAGAATCGAGCAGCTCATCGCCAGTCTCGGGGCTGCCGCACCGGCGGACATGGCGGCGATCCATCGCGATGACGTCAGCGCGCCTGCCCGGCTCTTCCAGTCGGCCCTGATGGACGTCGCACCGGCGAGCGCAGCTGCTCAAGCCGTGCATGACAGCGTGCTCGGCTGGGACGCGCGGATGTCGCCCGACTCGGCTGGGGCGGCCTGCTATTCGCGGCTGCGGTGGGCGCTCGCGAGGATCGTCGCCGTCCGCTCTGGCCTCGCCGCGAGCGGTGCCGGCCTGCTGCAGCTGCCTGGCGGGGTGTCTGCAGTCAGCCATCTGTGGTGGGTACTGCCGACCTTGCTGCGGTCTGACGACGTTGCCCTCACGGGCGGCAGCTCCTGGACCGAGCTGCTGGCCGAGGCGCTCGAGGCGGCCGCCGCGGCACCGTCGGACATTCCCTGGCAGCAGATCCATTCCACAGCGCTGACGCATCCGCTGACCCCGCTGCTGCCGGATGCGCCGGCCGCGCTCAGTCCCGGCGGCGCTGGAGTTGGCGGCGATAACGAGACTGTCTGGGCGACCGGATGCCGGGCGGAATCCGGGACTGCGGCTGTCTATGGCGCTGTAGCCCGGTATGTGTTCGACGTCGGCAACTGGGACAACTGCGCCTGGATCGTGGTCGGCGGCGCGTCAGGCGATCCGGCTAGCCCGCACTACGTCGATCAGCACGACGCCTGGTCCAGGTGTGAGCTCGTCCCGATGCGCTATGACTGGGCGGCGATCGCCGCGGTCGGCCCGCAGCTGATCTTGCAGCCAGCCGACGGCTCGCCAGCCGCGCACAGCGGGGCTACCAGCCCACCCCCGGCCGGAGGATAGTGAAGCTCGGAGGAGCCGATGCAGATCGATATCAGCGCCGAGGCGAGCGACTTCGTTCGCGCCCACGGCGGTCGGCTGTGGGTCTGGGCGGCTCACCCGCGGATGTGCTGCTCGGGCACGCCCGCCTACATGCACGCGGCGACCGAGCGGCCGGCTGCGCTGTCCGGTTTCCGCACCGTGCCAGTTGCCTCGGCCGACCTGGAGATCTGGTTCCGCGCGCCGGCGGGCCGCGGTCCTGACGTCCTGGAGATCGCGATGCACGGGCGACGCCGACCCCGCATCGAGGCCTACTGGGACGGCTGCCTCATCGCGCTGTGAGGCGAGGCCTGTCCGGCCGCCTGTGCTACTGCGGCGGTACCCGCCCGTAGACGGCGGTGACGGCGATGGTCTGCGTCCACCACCCCGGATCGGCACACCGCGCGAGAAAAGGCGTCGATGGCTCGGCCGTCTAGCTCGCCGGACGCCTCGAGCCGAGGTCGCAGCTGAATGACGGTCTGCTGCCAGTACAGGGCCCAGGGTGAGCCGCCGTTGTAAGTACGTACTCTGACACGGTGCTCCAGTCAGCCCATCCCAGCGATGCTGGCATCCCACAACAGGCTACTGAGCGCGACGCGGCGTACGCCCTCCGGCGTCAATAAGCTGGCCGAGTCAGGCATGGCCCGAATCTGGTCATCGGCGCATCAGCCGGATGAACCATGCGAACTCTTACTGACGAGGTGCTCCGCGATCGAGTCGGACTCGCCCTGGTCGGGGATGATCGCCCACGCCACCAGGTAGGCCAGGACGCCCGTGCCTCCCGTGATAACGGCGATGGCGGCCACGACCACCCGGACCAGGGTTACGTCCATGCCGAAGTAATCGGCCAGTCCCGCGCAGACCCCGGCTATCACGCGACCCTGGCGGCTGCGGACTAGCGTCTTCGTACCGTTCCCGCTCTCCATGTGAGCCTCCCCTATCTCGGCCGGATAGCGGCGGACCGTCCTCGGCAGCCGCGCCCCGGCCATAACTCGAGGCTACGTACGTAGCACAACACTAGCAATGTGTTTCAGGAAATACTCTACTACTTATCTGTCTCAGGACCAGCGGGGTGGCTTGCCCCTGGCACTATCAAGGCGGATTCGTACGCGAGCACGACTGCCTGGACGCGATCGCGCAGGCCCAGTTTGGCGAGTATCCGGCCGACGTGGACCTTCACGGTGCCGGCCGACAGGTGCAGCCTGGCAGCGATCTCGCTATTGGACATGCCGGTCGCGATCAGGGCAAAGACATCCAGCTCGCGGCTGGTCAGGGCCTGGCGGACCTGCTCGGCACGCTGGGCGGCGAGCTGCCCGAGCTGCGCGGGCTGCTCTTGCTGCTGTGCGGCGAACTGGCGGATGAGGCGCTTGGTGGCGCCCGGCGCAAGGACGGCGTCGCCGGCCGCGATGGTGCGGATCGCGTTGACCAGATCGTCAGGCTGGGTGTCTTTCAGGAGGAAGCCGCTGGCGCCCGCGCGTAGCCCCGCATAGACATAGTCGTCCAGGTCGAACGTGGTGAGGATCAGCACCTTCGACGGCAACCCGGCCGCGACGATGTCACGAGTCGCCTCGATGCCATCGCGGCCCGGCATCCGGATGTCCATGAGTACGACATCGGGACACAGTACCGATGCCATGGATACCGCCATCGTCCCGTCGCTCGCCTCGCCTGCCACCTCGATATCGGGCTCGGCAGCCAGGATCAGCCGGAAGCCCTTCCTGATCAGGGCGTGGTCGTCGGCCAGGAGCACGGAAATCATGACGGGGCCGTCGGATCGAGGTCGAGTCGGGCAGTGACGCGCCAGCCGCGCGGCCGACGCGGGCCGAAATCGAGCTCGCCGCCGAACGCTCCGATCCGCTCCCGCATCCCGGTCAGGCCGCCGCCAGCGGCGCCCGCTCTCGAGCTGCCTCCGGTGCCGTCGTCCTCGACCTCCACCCGGACTTCGGCTGGAGCGAGCTGCAGACGGACCGCTGCGCTCGCTGCCGGGCCGGCATGCTTCATCGTGTTCGTCAGCGCTTCCTGGACCAGCCGGAAGATCGCAAGCTGGACAGCCGGCGCAACATCCCCGCTGGTGCCGCTGCGCTCGTACTGCACGGGCAGGCCGGCCGCGCGGACTCGGCTGAGCAGCTCATCCAGATCAGCCAGGCCCGGCAGGGGCTGGCGCAGATCCCCTGGATCGGCTCTCAGCACGCCCAGCAGCCTGCGGGTCTCGGCCAGCGCCTCGCGAGCCGTGCCCGACACGTCCCGGATCGCATCGGCCGCCTGCTCGGGCTCCCGGATGACCGCGCGGAGGGCCCCGTCCGACAGTGCCACGATCACCGTGAGGTGGTGGGCGACGCTATCGTGCATCTCGCGGGCGATTCGGCTCCGTTCCTCGATCGCGGCCAGTGCGCTGCTCTGATCCCGTTCGCGCTCAAGCTGGCGAGCCCGGTCGCGCAACGCGGCGAGGTAGGCCCGGCGGGTGCCGACGTACAGGCCCAGGATGAGCACTGCCGCCGCAAACCCGGCAGCGTTCGGCACCGCGACTGCCCAGTGCGGGGTGCCGTCCGCCGCCGCTACCAGGAGGATGGCGCCGACCACGAGCGAAGCCGCAGCCAGCGCTTCAACACGTCGCATCATCGCGGCGACGGTGTACAGGCTGATCGCGAGTGCCACCGGGAACAGGGCGCCTCGGTCCGGCCATTGCGCCACGATGACGGCAGCGAGCACGGTCCACACGAACACCGGGCCCGGCCACACTCGCCGCAGCGGCAGCGCCCCCGCCGTGGCGACCACGACGATCGCACCGGTGGCCACTGACAGGTGAGCAGGGCGCGCTTCCTGGCCGAACGAGAAGTGCGCGAGCGACGCTGCGCCAGCGACGA
Source organism: uncultured Actinomycetota bacterium (assembly GCA_963792725.1). GTDB lineage: Bacteria > Actinomycetota > Actinomycetes > Streptosporangiales > Streptosporangiaceae > JAJYUU01. The sequence continues at coordinate 425,362 of CAWBXJ010000001.1, forward strand.
CGGCACAGCCGATGTCGAAGGCCCATGATCGCGGTGGCCGCGTCAGCGGACTCTCAGCCGGCTGCCAGTAAGACACACCTCCATCCTCCTCGCAGTTCACGCGTCCGCAGGCCGGCCTCTCCCGGGGGATGAAGAGGCCGGCCTGCCGAGGCGACGTCGGATCACCGGCCATAGGCCGCGGCGTCCTTGACCTGGCGACCCGGCGTCGTTACTGCCACCGCCACATTGCCGCGGCTGACCGACTTCGTAGCCGCCTGCCACGTCCTGGCCCCGAGCAGCAGCATCGCGACCGCGAACGGCAGCATGAGCAGTGCGACGAGGACAGGGCCGGCGGAGGATGCCTGCTGGGCGACCTCCAGCCCAGCAGCGAAGAGGACCGCCAGCCAGCGGGGCACACTCCTGCTTTGCCACAGTGCCACCCCCATCAGGATCGGCGCGACGACGATGCCTGCGAAGTACACGCCAGAAAACACGTGCTCGAACCCGGAATTGAAGGACGTCACGAGGAAGCGCGCAGCCGCATGCTGGGTCATATGTGCGGTGGCCGCGGCCGCGAGGTTGACGCCAACGAGGACGTTCACGAGGGCTCCGCAGAATGCGCCAAGCGCGCCGAGGAGTGCCGCGACGGTCGCCAGCGCCGAGCCGCTGCCTCGGACCAGCGTGGCGATCCCGGCATATGAGACTGCCAGGGCTCCTAGCGCGAGCAGTGACAGCGAGCCCGCGAGGTAGAGCTGAGCCGGGTGCGCCGCCGCGATGGGCAGTACCTTCAGCGCCTCGGGAATGGTCGAGATGACCTTGTCGGTGCCCTTGGGATCGAGGGCCTCAGCACTCACATAGAGCACTGCGGCGAGGGGCAAGAAGAGGGCGAGCACCCGTTGGCGCGCTCGGGCAGCGTTGTCCATTTGGCATCTCCAGCCTGGTCGGAGCCGATTATCTCGGCCAGTTGGAACGCTACGGGTCCCGGCCAGATGAGGCGTCTGCCTACAGGCCGCACTTTTGCTCGCACCACTGCCTGCAGGCATATGCATCCTGGTGCGGTGGCCAGGCGCGGTGCCGGGACAGATACCTCATCGGCTGATCGCGGGCACGCCTATCCGGCCTGGCTCACGCCGATGGCGGCGTTGAAAACCTCGAGGGCCGAGCTCTGCCTGCTCGCGTCGGCCACGTCGAACGGTCCTGTCCACCGCAGCCCGAACTGATTCTTGGCGGTCCTGCTGTTCGCCCAGATCGACTGTGCGTTGCGGACGATGAAGTCCCCGTATCGTGCGCGCGGGCAGCGCACGTGGAAGTCGTACAGGTGGCGGACGAAGATGCCTTTGAACTGCGTTCCGTCGGTGCGACGCCCGACCATCCCAGCTTCACCCGGCTCGATGAGGATTCCCGCCGGCGCAGCAGACGGAGGGCTGGTCAGCTCGCGCAGCGCTGCATCGGCGATGGACTCGCCTTGTCGCAGGTAGACATCCTTGCCGGTGATCTCATGCAGGTCAGCCAGGCCGCCCAAGATCACGCCCTGGTTGTAGGTATAGGTCGGCCTGCGGTTGTTCTGGCAGTCCGGCGTGAGCCCGTCGTTGACGAGTTGCTGCTGGCCGATCATGCCGCTCGCAATGAACCACTCGTGCTCCCGCAGCGCCCAGTCCAGATACGTGCGCTGGCTGCCAGGCGAGCGCAGGTGCAACCGCGCCGCGATGGTGAGGAACAGCTCGTTCGTGATCGCGTTCTTATACGTCCGGTCTTCGTTCCACCACACCCCGCCGCCGCAGGCATCGTCCCAGCCGGTCGTCATGTTGACAAAGATGCGCCGCGCGGCGTCCAGGTAGCGTTCTTCGCCGGTCAGGTCGTGAGCCCTGATCCAGGCCAGCGCCCACCAGCCGTTGTCGTCGAAGAAGCGGTTGACGAAATCTGTGTGACGACGCCCGGCGGCCCGGAACGTCCGGTCAACCACCTGGCGGTACGTCTGGTCCCCCGACCGGGCGGTGTAGTCGATAACCGCCGTCAGTGCATTGGCCGCGTTCCACCAGCCAGTTGTGCGCCAGCGTCCGGTCCACCGGCAGTACCACCTCTGCAGGGCAGCTACTGCGGCGGCCGCGTAAGCGTCGTAGTCGGGCTGCGTCACTCGTCGGGCACCCAGTTACAGTGGAATCCGAGCGGAATCCGGGCGGGCAGGTGGACGCGCGCGACAGGTTCCGCGCTGAAGTCCTGTGCGGCGAGGATGACCAGGTCGGAAGCGTTGCGGTCCGGGTTGTGCACGTAGGCGAAGACGAAGCCGTCGTCTTCCGCCGCTCCGGCTGCGGCGGGCACGAACACGGCCTCGCCAGCGGTGGCGGCGCGTCCGAAGTCGTGCATTTCTGCTGTGCCTTGCGTCAGGTCGTGCTTGAGCAGTCCGTTGGTGAAGGCCTGGTCAGCGAAGTCACCGGTCAGTGGCGTGATGGCCCGGCCGACCTCGCCGATCATGGCGCTGTAGCCGTACCGATGCGGCCGCGAGAGGACACGTTCATCGATGCGTGGGAACTCCTGCGCACGGTCGTTGAGGGTCTGCTGCGCGACCGTGCCAGCGACCGGATCGATGGTCCACCGATCGAGGGTGGCAGGGCCGTGCCCGTCCCGCAAGGTGGCGACGTCGAATGGCTGCGGGTACTGGCAGAGGTCGACCACGACCGACGCACCGTCGTCATAGGCGTTAAGGGTGTGGAACACCCAGCAAGGATCGACGCCCAGCCAGCTGACCCCGGCGGCACCCCCGTCCCGGGGCAGCAGGCCAACCCTGGCCTGATGGGCTGGATTCCAGGAGTAGGGCAGTTCGCGCCCCGCCGACACCGCATCCATGCTGAAAGTGACCGGTAGGTCAAAGAGAACGATGTAGCGCTCGGTAAGCGCGAAGTCATGCATCATCGGGCCGTCGTCAACCGCGATGTCGGTCGTGCGGCTCACCTTGCCTGCCGTATTGACGACCACGTGCTGGATGTGGTCCCAGGCCCAGAAGTAGGCGACGGCGTGCAGCTCGCCCGTACCCGGATCGGCTTTAGTATGGGCCGCGTACCCGCCTGGCAGCGTGCCGCCGAAGTCGCACGGCCCGAGAGTCTCTAGCTCCTCCGACAATTCATACGGCAAAGGGCCTGCCTCCACCGTGGCTAGCGTGCGCCCGGCATGGCTGATGATGTGGGTGTTGGCGGCGAAGTCCATCCCGGAGTGCACGGGCCCCTGCCGCCAGGTCTCCCCCAGCGCCTCGGCGACCGTCTTGGACCTAACCCAGCGGTTGCGGTACCACTCAGCGTGGCCGTCGCGCAGCCGGACGCCGTGCACCATGCCCGCGCCAAGGAACCAGTGGTAGTTCGGGTCGTCGAGCCCGAGCGGGTTGGGGCCGTTGCGCAGGTAGCGGCCGTTGAGCTCGGCAGGTACGCGGCCGGTTACCGGCAGGTCGAAGGCAGTAACCTCCTTGGTCACCGGCGCGAAGGAGCCTTGAAAGAACCGATTCTCGGCGGGCATCAGAAATGTCCCTTCGATCGGGTCGACAGCGCGCGGGTCTGGCGTGACCGACGTCGCGATTGTTCCCCGACGAGCGCAATGCCGAACTCCCGCTGCCCGCCGCGGTTACTGGACGCCACCCGTGCGCTCGCGCTGAGCGCTGCGGTCCAGGCGAGCGTGGCGAGCGCTCACATGGGCACTTTGATGCCGCGCTTGACGAGCCACGCGTTTGCCCGCCAGGAGGTAAAGAACCCGATGATCATGCCGACTTGCATCAGAAACCAGAATGCGGCCGATCCCGCTGTTAGCTGGTGCGGAGCGGGAAACAGCACGAACGCCATGATCGCCATCCAGATGACGTCACCAAGGGCACATCCGGACCCGCAGTGACTGACCTCGGTCGCCATCATGACCCACCACGGCCTGTCTTGGCTGCCGGGACCTGGCGGCACGGCGACCTGCCCGCGGGCTCGTCCCCCCACCGCTGGTAGAACGCTAGCGCGAACGGACCAAAATACAGCGCCGTGAGGGGGTAGACCGCATTCATTACCCCCGTGGACTGGCGACGGTGGTTGACCGCAATGTCGTAAGCGATGGCACCCGCGCATGCGAAGCAGACGGACAGGTACGTCCACGCGACCGTTGTCAGCCACTGCGGCGATCACACGGCCTCCTTCTGCACCGGTGAGTTACCAGAGCCAGGACGCGTGCCTGCCCGCGGGTAATCAGTGACCGGCTATCTGGCCTCCGTCGATGTGCAGGACCTCGCCTGTTACGAACGGCGCTGATTCCAGGAACAGGATGCCGCCGACGATGTCGCTGACCTGGCCCACGCGTCCCATCGGCGCGAGCTTGGCTGCTGTCGCGTAGCTGTCAGCAGCATGCAGAGGCGTCCTGATGACACCAGGCGAGACGGCATTGACCCGGATGCCGCGTGAGGCGTACTCGACCGCCAGCGATCGAGTTGCTGCCGCGACACCGCCTTTGGTGAGCGATGTCAGTACAGATGGCTCGCTCGAGTGCGCGTAGTCGACGATCGTTGTGGTGATGTTGACCACGTGACCGCCGCCGTTCGTCAGCATCTTGGCGATGGCGCGCTGGGTCAGATGGAAGAAGCCAGTGAGGTTGACGCCCACGACGAGGCCGTAGTCCTCGGCGGTGTACTCCGTGAACGGCTTGGAGATGAAGACGCCGGCGTTGTTGATGAGCGTATCGATGCGCCCGTAACGTTCCACTGCTGCGTCGACGATGTGGTCTGTGGTTTCCGGCCGGCTGACGTCGCCCGCCACGGTGAGCACCCGTGGGTCATCGGACGGCTGAATCGTGCGTGAGTTAGCGACAACCGACCAGCCTTGTCCCCGGTACGCGGCGACAAGGCCGGCTCCGATGCCCGCAGAGGCCCCGGTGATGATGGCCACCCTGGTCTCGTCTTGGCTCATGACGGTCCTTTCGCTCCAACGCGGGGCACGACAGACAGGACAACTGCCGCGGAACTGCGGCCCAGGCGATCAGAGCCTGGCGAGGGCCGGGTCGCTCGGGTGCGGGCTCAGTAGTGTCGCCTCAGCCTTCATCCAGCCGTAGAGCGGCAGCGACTGCACGACCACCTCCATGGCGGCCGCGTCGCTGGCGCTCCAGAGGCCGAGCGTGCGCTCTTCAGCGGGGCCTGCGCCTACGCTCCATAGCCGCATGAGGTGGCCCTGGCCGGCTAGCTCACGGGCCCGGTCGGCTTCGAGCTTCCTGGTCTGCGCCACGGTCGCAGCGGGCGTTCCGGCCGGGATCTTGATGGTCATGGTGATCAGGAACTCGTCGGCCAGCGGGGCCCGCCCCTGGATGCCGGGGTCGTTGGAATCCGGCCTCAGCGGCATGGTCTCGTCCGTGCGCCAGATCCGCAGTGGCATGGACTCCAGCACGCTGGTCAGCTCAGCGCCGTCGGCCGCCGCGAACAACCCGAACGTGCGCCATTCGCCTGGCCGAAGTGGCGGTCGCCAGAGCCGGAGCAGATGTCCCTGCGCCGCCAGCTCAGCCGAGTGGGTCGCTTCTCGAGCCTTGACGTCCTCGACGGCCTGTTCCGGGGTCCCGGCGGGCACGTGCGTGGTCATCGTGACCAGGTAGTCCAAGGCGTCCCCCAGGCGTGGCCCGCATGGCCCGTGCCTAACTGACGACGGGCCGTCGCACTGGCCGGTTGTCGCGAGCGACCCGCTGGGCCGCTGCGCCGTCCTCGTCATGCAGGTCGATCGAGCCCGACTTCCACTGCCCGATCTTGACCCGCCAGGCGGCTGTCGGCATGGACCAGCCGCCCTTCCCAGCAACGTAACACCAGACGCCGGCCCGCCTGGCACCCACCCGTGAGCACTGAGGAAACCAGCCCGTGGGGCGAGTTCAGCTCACATCCGACATCAATCTCGGGACAACGGAGACTCGTCCAGTCGGCGGGCGGCCGGGACGCCGGTCTCGGTTCGGCCTGGGCCGGGTGCGGACGGGCCCTGGCTGCGACGCCGTCTGCGGGCGGCGACCACCGCGACCACGAGCGCGGCGACCACGGCGGAAAAGACAATCAGCCGGGTGTAGCTGTAGTGCACCGGGGCCAGGCTGTACCGGGTGGTAGCCAGCGTGCCGTCCGAGCGCAGTGCCAGGGCGAAGCTGACAGCGCTCGCGCCCGCCGGGACGGCAGGCGAGGCCCAGGTCGCCTGCGTCCAGCTCCGTGATGCGGACAACGCCGGGCTCGTCACCCAGTACGTCCACCCGCCGGTTGCCGTCCGGTAGTAGGCGTTGAACACCACCGGCTGGCTCGACTGATACCAGGCGCCTAGCGTGTAACTGCGTCCCGCCGACACCGTTGGCGCGCAAGCGCCCAGATCTAGTGCTGGCAGGAGCTGGGCCGTGCCGGATCTTCGCTGCGTCACGGAGATGAACTCCGCTCCGGCCCCGCCCGGCCCCGCGTGGGCACGATAGCGGAACGTGGCGCGGTTAGTGCCGTAGCGGCTGGCCTGGAAGCACAGCGGAAGTCCGGCGGCGGTCACAGCGGACAACCGGGAGTTGGCCACTCCCGGCCGTGGGATCCGCGGCGAGCGGGGACCGGCCACCAGCGGCCGCACCGGACCGCCGATTACCTGGCGAACGGTGCGCACGCTCACTCCGTGCGCTGACTGCCGCGATAGCCAGGCAAGGACGCTGCTCAGCTCGGGCTGCGTTACGCCCAGGGGGCACGCCCGGGGGCAGACATCGTGGATGGTGAAGACAATCCAGCCGCCACCGTGGCGCTGGGCATCGGTAATGATGTTCTCGAAGGTGGCAGCTGACCAGAGAGTGCCAACCGACGCCACTTCGATGGGGGCCCGCACCAGGTAAGGATTGCGTGGCGGGATGGTCTCGGCCCAGCCGCACCGCCGGCAGAGGCCAGCGCCGCGCAGCTCTCCCGCGCCAAGTCCGGAGTTGTACCCGCACCGCCGAGTGAGGACCTGCAGAGCGCGCGTGGTCAGCGCGAACGGGTAGGCGAAGTCGGTCACGCGGAAGCCCCATCGGGTCAGGTTGACCCGGTCGTCACAAATCTCGCGCTGGGCCTCCGCGGCGGGAATCCCGGTGAGCGGGACGTGCTCTACGGACAAGCCGCCGATCTCGTTGCCGTCCGCGGCGATCTGATGCACCTGGTCCAGCGTCAGGTACGGCGAGCCCGCGCAGCCGGGATCCGCCGCGGACTGGCAGACCAGGCCGGAGGGCACGTAAAAGGTCGCGTGCATCCGGTATTGCCGGTAGACCGGCAGCGCGCCCAGCTGATTCCTGAAGCCGCCGCCCCAGGAGAAGCTGACGACGGTCCTGGCCGCGGGGGATGCCCCGCGAGCGCTCGCCGCAGCGGCCGACCGGGCCTGACCTATTGCCTGGACCTGCGCCGGGCTGGCGAGCACCGTCGTGGGCGCCGCGAGCGGCGTGAGCACGACAGCCGCGAAGATCCCGAGAACCGCCAGTGCGCCAGGCACGTGCCGCTTCGTCGACGTCACCCGAACGAGCATCGCATAGCCGACCGGCCCGATCCGGGACCGCCCCGCGCTGCCGGGCGGGGCTCACCGGCAATGCGACCGATATCGCCGCGAGACTACCTAGCCCGGAGTGCATGCGGCGATCGCGGACGTCCAGGTCGGCCAGCACGGGGTCGGCCAGCACGGGGTCGGCCAGCACGGGCCGACCTGGACGTCATTGTCAGGCGAGATCGAACCGGTCGAGGTTCATCACCTTGTCCCACGCCGCGACGAAGTCATGCACGAACTTCTCCTTCGCGTCATCGCTCGCGTAGACCTCGGCGAGCGCGCGAAGCTCCGAGTTTGACCCGAAGACGAGGTCAGCACGGCTGCCAGTCCACTTGACGTCACCCGTGGCCGCGTCGCGACCTTCGAACGTGTGTGCGTCCTGCGACGTCGCCCGCCACGTCGTGTCCTGGTCGAGCAGGTTGACGAAGAAGTCGTTGGTCAAGGACCCCGGCGTGGCGGTGAAGACGCCGAGGGGCGACTGCTGATGGTTCGCGCCCAGGACGCGCAGGCCGCCAACGAGGACCGTCATCTCGGGGGCGCTCAGCGTCAGCAGGTTCGCGCGGTCGAGCAGCAGGTACTCGGCCGGCAGCCGGTTACCCTTGCCGACGTAGCTGCGGAACCCGTCGGCGGTCGGCTCGAGAGCCGCGAACGACTCCACGTCGGTCATCTCCTGCGACGCGTCCGCGCGACCCGGCACGAAGGGGACCTGGACGTCGACGCCCGCCTCTCTGGCGGCCTGCTCGACCGCCGCACCGCCAGCGAGCACGATCAGGTCGGCGAGCGAGACCTGCTTGCCACCGGTCTGGACCGCGTTGAATGCCTCCTGGATCCGCTCCAGCGCGCGCAGCACCGTTGCCAGCCGGTCGGAGTCATTGACCTCCCAACCACTCTGCGGCTCAAGGCGGATGCGCGCACCGTTGGCGCCGCCGCGCTTGTCGCTGCCACGGAAGGACGAGGCCGACGCCCACGCGGTCGACACCAGCTGAGATACCGACAGGCCCGAGGCAAGGACCTGGGCCTTGAGCGCGGCGATGTCGCCCGCGTCGATGAGCTGGTGCGTCACCGCCGGAACGGGGTCCTGCCACAGCAGCGTCTCGGCCGGGACCTCGGGGCCGAGGTAGCGCACCACTGGGCCCATGTCCCGGTGGGTCAGCTTGAACCACGCACGGGCGAAGGCGTCCGCGAACTCGGCCGGATGCTCGAGGAAGCGCCGTGAGATCTGCTCGTACACCGGGTCCACGCGGAGCGAGAGGTCAGTTGTCAGCATCGTCGGGGGGTGACTCCTCGACGGGTCGTGGGCGTCCGGGACGGCGCCCGCTCCGGCGCCGTCCTTCGGCTTCCACTGATACGCCCCGGCGGGGCTCTTGGTCAGCTCCCATTCGTAGCCGTACAGGGTCTCAAGGAAGCTGTTGTCCCACTTCACCGGCGTTGGCGTCCAGGTGACCTCAAGACCGCTGGTGATCGCGTCACCGCCGGTGCCAGTACCGTAGGTGCTCTTCCAGCCGAGGCCCTGCTGCTCGAGCGGGGCCGCCTCGGGATCCGGGCCGACGTTCTCCGCCGGGCCCGCGCCGTGGGTCTTGCCGAATGTGTGACCGCCCGCGATCAGGGCGACCGTCTCCTCGTCGTTCATCGCCATCCGGCGGAATGTCTCGCGGATGTCGCGCGCCGCGGCGAGCGGGTCCGGGTTGCCGTTCGGGCCCTCCGGATTGACGTAGATAAGGCCCATCTGGACCGCGCCGAGCGGCTCCTCAAGCTTCCGGTCGCCGGAGTAGCGCTCGTCGTCGAGCCAGGTGGTCTCCGGACCCCAGTAGACGTCCTCGTCCGGCTCCCACACGTCTGGGCGGCCGCCGCCGAAGCCGAAGGTCTTGAATCCCATCGTCTCCAGTGCCACATTGCCGGTGAGGATCATCAGGTCGGCCCAGGAGATCTGCTGGCCGTACTTCTTCTTGACCGGCCACAGCAGCCGCCGGGCCTTGTCGAGGTTGACATTGTCCGGCCAGCTGTTGAGCGGCGCGAACCGCTGCTGACCGGCGCCCGCGCCGCCGCGACCATCGCTGATGCGGTAGGTGCCCGCGCTGTGCCACGCCATCCGGATCATGAGCGGGCCATAGTGGCCGAAGTCGGCCGGCCACCAGTCCTGCGAGGTCGTCAGCACCGCCGCGATGTCCCGCTTCACGGCCGCGAGGTCGAGTGTCTTGAAGGCTGCGGCGTAGTTGAACTCATCGCCGAGCGGGTTGGCCACGGCGGGATTCTTGGCGAGGATCTTCAGGTTGAGCTTGTTCGGCCACCAGTCACGGTTGGCGTCCCCCATCGTGGGGTGCGTGAGGCCGCCGTGCACGACCGGACATTCCCCGCTCTCCGGGGTCGCGTTCTCGACGACTACTGGATCATGGTTTTCAGTCATGGGAATCCTTCCGGGCTAGACGGATCACGATGTTCAGGGAGTGCCGGCGGTGGAACAGTCGGAACATAGGCCCCAGTAGATGACCTGCGCCTCGTCGATCACGAAGCCGCGGTCGTCGGAGGCGGTCAGGCAAGGCGCCTCACCAACCGCGCAGTCGACGTCAGCGACGACGCCGCACGACCGGCACACGACGTGGTGGTGGTTGTCCCCGACGCGTCCCTCGAACCGGGCCGGGCTGCCGGCCGGCTCGATGCGCCGCACCAGCCCCGCCGCGGTCAGCGCGTGGAGGGCGTCATATACGGCTTGGAAGGAGACATGGCCAACGCGCTGGCGCACGCCGGACGCGATCGCCTCGACGCCGAGGTGATCACCTTCCCGGACGGTATCGAGCAGTGCGACGCGAGCGGCCGTCACCCGTAGGCCCGCGCCGCGCAGTTCCTCGGCGGCGGTCGGTGTCCTAGGCGTAGCCATAGCGCCAACCTACCTTCACCAAACGCGAATCGTACAAGAAAACGAATCATACAAGTTTAGCCACGAGGCCCTGCGAGGGGCTGAGCGGTCAGGCGGAGCCGGCATCCGGGCCGCCTGCTGGCCGTGACGGCCGGCCCGTCCCTATCCCCCTCCAGGCAGGCCAGCGCAGGCGGGTAGCTTGGACGCAACGGCGTGCAGGCCGCCGCGGGGTGAGAGGAGATGAGACATGCCGCAAGAGTGGCGCCACGAGTCGGAAGACCTGGCGGACTTCGAGGTTCTCGGCACGGCCGACACCCTCGCTGGCGCCCCTGGCGACGATCCACTCGATCGCGGCGTGATTCCACCGGAGCGCTGGTCGGCGGCGATGAAGTTCGGCGCCACCGCTGCCGAGCAGGAGGCGGGCCAGTCACTAGATCAACTGCTAGCGGCGGAGGAGCCGGACATTAGCCCTGAACCTGCCGCAGACGGGCTGGCCGAGGATGGCTGGGACGAGAACGTTACCGATGAGGATGTCGTCAGGCTCGCGCGGGAGACGGGGCCAGATCCGCGGGCCGGTCGCCTCACCGCGGATGAGGAAGGCTCGGTCCCGATCGCCAGCGCCGACTACGTCGCCCACGACGCGGGGATCGACGGTGGCGGTGCCACGGCAGAAGAAGCGGCGGTGCATCTCATCATCGAGGACGAGGCGTAGCCCCCGAGGGACGGCGCACTAGATCTCCCTGGTACTCAGTCGCCGCACGGCGACGGTGAGCGCGGCGGCGCTCGCGGCGACGCTGACGGTGAGCGCGGGAGCGAAGTGCCACAGGTGCTGCGTGCCGCCAGCGAGGTCGACTGGCCCATTGACCAGGGCGCTCGGCAGCCAGTCCGAGATGGCGTGCCACACGCTCGCGATGGGCAGCACGACCAGGATGGCCAGCGTGGCTGCGATCGTGCCCACGACGCTGCGGACCAGTGATGCTGCCAGGGCGGTCAGCGCTACCGCGAAGATCATGTAGACGACACCGCAGAGCATCCCGCCGAAGACCGCGCCAGCCTGAAGCGCGCCGATCAGCACCTGCGTCTCGTACCAGGCACCGAGTGTGCCCAGCACGTAGGCCACCACCGCGGCGCCCGCCGAGACGGCGAAGCGCGGGACCACGAGCTGCCACATGCCGTTGACCCTGGTGCGCAGGAACGTGGACAGCCCATGGCGAGTGTCGAAGCAGAGCGCGCCAGCCGCGAGCGCGACGACGACGATGAGGCCGACCAGCGTGATCTCGGCGACGTAGCTATTCAGGCCGTCGGCCGGCGTGGGCGGCGGGAGAGAGATCCGGGCGGCGTGGCCGAGGTGGCTAATCAGGTCGTTCTCGTAGTTGGTGGCGACCGGCTCGATGAAACCGATGAACAGGAAGACGGCGCAGATGGCGATGGCCCGCGGGGTTCGGGTCAGCCGCAGCCATTCGAGCCGCCACAGGCTCATCTGACCGACCTTGACCTCCGGCGTGGCGGGAAGCGTTGGCGCGGTCGTCATTTCGCCTCCGCGAAGCCAGAGCCGGAGCCGGTGAGGGCCAGGAACGCCGACTCAAGGTCGGCGTCGGCCGGCTCGAAGGAGATCAGCCGCGCGCCGCAGCCGGCGATGACGGCAGGAATCCCGCGCTCACCTGCCTCGATGCTGGTTGCCTCGATTCGCAGAGTGCCAGGATCGGGCTGCTCGACCGTGACGACCCACGCCTCGCTGGTTGCTGCCGCGACGACTGGCGCCGTGTCCCCGGCGATTCGGACCACCCAGGTGGGCGTCAGGTAGGTATCGATCAGGTCCTGCGTGCCGCCCTGGTAGAGCAGGCGGCCGTCACGCAGGATGCCAACCTGGTCAGCGATCCGCTGAACGTCGGCCAGGATGTGGCTGGAGAAGATGATAGTCCGGCGGCCGCGCATCGCCGCGACCTGGCCGAGGATCTCCGCCCGGCCCGCCGGGTCGAGGGCCGACGTCGGCTCGTCGAGTATGAGCAGTGCCGGGTCGCCGACCAGCGCGCACGCGAGGCCAAGCCGCTGGACCATGCCGCGGGAGAACCCGCCGATTCGCCGGCTCGCTGAGCCGCCGAGTCCCGCGGCAGCCAGTACCGACTGGACCGCCCGCCTGTCCGTGCCGGGCGCAACGAGCGACCTGGCCAGGTCTACCGCCTCGTAGGCCGTGAGCCAGTCGTCAAAGTCGGAGACGTCGGGGCAGACCGCGACCTGGTGGCGCTCGATGTGCATGCTGACCGTGCCCCGGTCTGGCCGTCGCAGTCCGGACAGCAGGGATAGCAGCGTCGTCTTGCCTGCGCCGTTCATCCCGACCAGGCCGTAGACCGAGCCGCGCGGCACGATCAGGTTCACGTCGAACAGGCCCACCCCGCCGTAGTCCCTTGTGAGCTCCGTCGTCGTCACGGCCGGCTCGGTCGATGCGCCGAATGCACCGCCTGCGGCACCTAGCGGCGCCTCGCGCTGAGCAGCGGCACCGTTAGTGCCGGGGCGGCCGCGGCTCGGCAGCGAAGCCGTCTGGTCCATCGCGGTCACCGAGGCACCGCCGCACCCCGGCCCCGATCGCGGCCGAGGAACAGGTAGAGCAGCCCGCCCCACGGGGCACTGGCCAGGATGATGATCGCCCAGACAGTCTTCGGCAGGTGACGGACTGACTTGGCCCGGACGAGATCGGTCAGGCAGTACACGTCGAACACGATGGCCAGCACAACTATCGGCAGCAGCGCGAACACCAGCTGATGAGAAGGCCGCGGGTGACTGGCTCCGACGCTGGCTCCGGCTGTCAGCACGACATTCATTACGCGTCCCCGTTCCCTAAATATCTTGCTCGGCGGTGGGCGCCGCGCCGTCCGGTCGCCGTGTGCGCGGTCGTGCGTCTTGCTTGTCCTCGCGGACAGGAGCCTCGTCGGCGAGCAGCAGCACCGACGCGATCATGCGCCGCCTGCGGCCCTGCCGAGGCGCATTGGCGCGCCGGGGCTCGAGTACCTGGTAGATCTCGAGCATCATGTCCCGGTACTCGGCGTCATCCAGCCACATGGCGTCGATGGCGTAGGACACGCCGTCGCGTACCAGGTCGAAGCCAGGCCGTCGCAGGTAGCGGTCAAAGTCCGCCAGCAGTCCGGCCGTGAATGCCATGAACATCTGGCGGTGATCGTCGGCGGTCATCGAAGCGACCTCGGCTAGCTGGACTCGGGCTGCCGCGAGCCGCAGCACGTACGTCCGCTCCACCGCGCCGCGTACCCTGCGCTCGGCCACGACCTGCAGGACGCCGGCGTTGACGAGCCTTGCCACGTGCCGGTACAAGCTGGCGGCCGGCACGTCGGCCAGCTCCCCGCTCAGCTGCGACGTGGTCAGCGCCCGGTCCCCGAGGAACGCCTGCACGATGCGGAGCCGAACCGGGTGCAGCAGCAGGTCCGCGGAGTCAGCCACGGCAGGAGACTACGCCATTAATCTCACTTCCGCCAACATTCGCGAGACAGAGATTAAACAGCTCCAGCCGCGAGTAACCGGCCACTCAGCGAGCGGTCGAGGGCGACGGCGTCCGGTCGGCCTGCGGGTCCCGTCGCTTTCGGTAGACCATGTGCCGGCGTAGCGGGACCTCGTCGACATCGGGATCGTCGAAGTCTTCCGCCGGGTCGCTGATCATTCCGATCCGCTTCATGACCGCTCGGGAGCGCAGGTTCACTGCCATGGTGACAGCCACGATCTCCGGGAGCCCCATGGCGTCGAAGCCGTAGTCCAGCGCGGCCTGGGCCGCCTCTGTCGCGTAGCCATGGCCCCACGCAGGCCGCGCGAGCCGCCAGGCCATCTCCACACCCGTGAACGGCATCTCCTCAGCCAATGAGCGCAGCCCAGTGAAGCCGATGAACTCGCCGGAAGCGCGGACCTCGAGAGCCCAGAATCCATAACCATGGCGGTCCAGATCGTCCTGGTAGTTGAGCGCCCAGGCCGCGGCTTGCTCGAGCGTCAAGAGCGGGCCGAGGTACTGGCGGACTTCCGGATCAGCGTTCATCGCCGCCCACGGGACTAGATCCGACTCCCGCCAGCCGCGCATGAACAGTCGTTCCGTGCTAATTTCCGCCACTTGGCCACCCTATCCAGACCGCGATGCAGCGGCCTGGTGCCAGTGTCAGGGCTCCATCAGTTCAGCTGGCGGCCGGCGGGCAGTGACTTGCGTTGTCCGGGCAAGTCCGAGCTGGAGGATCAGCTGCGGAGCGCCCGGCAGCGAGAGCCGGTCCCTGATCAGCTCGCGAATGGCCGCGGCCTCCAGCGGCTGTGTGTGCATGGTGGCAAACACCCAGCCTGCCGCCGCGTGCAACAGCACGCGGTGCAAGGCCTGCCCAGCGCAGAGCCAGTCGCCCCGGCCATCGCCTGGAGTCAGCAGCACGGCGGTCGCGGCCGGCGGCGGTCCAGCGGCGTCGAGCAGTCCCACGCCGCGGCCCAGGTCGAAGTCGCGTTGCGGCAGGCGGCCGCGGTGCTGATCACCTCCTGCGCTGAAAGCGCTTGATGGCACGCCGTCGTGTGCGTGCGAGGCCGGCCGTCGCGTCCAGTCCCTCATGTCAGCACGCGCCAGCGGGTCGAGATCCTGCCGACGCGTCACGGCGGCCGTGATGTCAGCCAGCTGCTCATAGGCGTGGGCGCGGTCCAGGACCGCGAATGTCGCTCCCTCGACGAGCGCATCGTGCTGAAGGCCGGCCAGCAGGCCGGTCGGAAGCGGCCCGGGCGTGAACGGACCGCGATGCGTGTGCCGGTGCGGCAGCGCTTCCAGCATCCGGCGCTCCGCGACATTCATTGGGTCCTGCTCGCCCGCACTGACGCGGGCCAGCAGGCGAAGTCGCGTGGGGTCAGGGAAGAGCTCGACCGCGGGCACATAGCCAAGCGACCGCATCCCGAGCCGCAGCCCGAAAAGCGCGGCGCCGCAGCTGATCAGCAGCTCCCGGCCAAGCGGATCGACGCGCAGTTTACGGCCCGGGTCGGCATAGAGCTCGACTGAATGCTGGCTGGCCCGGAATCGCCATGGCTGAGTGTTGTGGATCGACGGCGCGCGAGCCGCGGTGGCGATCAGGTACTGCACCTGATCGGGAGTGATCGGGACCCGGCTGAAGGTCGCTTCATCGGTCACATGTCTCACCACTCTCACATCCCAGACAGCGTCGCTGCAGCCGGACCGGTCCGGGCAGTGCCCGAAGTCGCAGCCGGACATGACAAAGGTCCTGCGGCCCTGATCACGCGCCGGGAATGTCGAGCGTGGCTAGCGCGCGGCGGACGCCGGCGATCCGCTCGTCGTCCCAGTGAATCGTGGTGTCTGGCTCGAGGAACGCGGTCGCGATGCCGGCGAGGCCAGCGGCCGGCATCGACCACTCGTCTGTGCTGGCCGCCCCGAACGGGCGTGCCTGCGCTCGATACTCGGCGATGTCCGGCATAGACAGAGCCATGATGACCAGTCCGCGCATCGTGGCGTCGATGAGCGTGGCCACGGTCTCGAACGTCGCACCGAGCTCCGGGCGCAGCCGGTACCCGAACAGGTCTGCTACCTGCTGCCAGGCGCCCGCGATGCGGGCAATCCGCCCCCGCTCGGATGCCGCCAGTGCCAGCCGGACCTCCTCGCGCAGGCCGCCATCGGCCAGGCCCATAAACGTCGCGTGCAATGCGACGTAGGTCCGCCATTGGGTCGACCCGTAGAGTGCCTGGAAGTCGAATAGCGCCAGCTGCCGGAACAGCTCGACGATCAGGCCGCGGCGGAGCTCAGGTGTACTGAGCCAGTCGAGGTGGCCCGCGACGATGGTTTTGATCAGTGCCAGCTCGTCGCTGACGATCGCCGGCGCGGCATCCCTGGCCAGCTCCTTCACCAGGTCGCTGAAGAACAAGTCCTTATACGGCCAGCGTCGGTAGACCGAACTCCGTGAGACGTCCGCGTCGCGGATCACGTCCTCGAAGCTGATGTGCTCCAGGCTGACCGTCAGGCCGGTGCGGTGGATCATGGCCACGGCCGCCTGGAGCATTCGCCGCTCCGTCTCCCGATCTGGCAGCCTGCGGTTCCTGCGTGCCAGGCCTGTTGCTACCTGCGCGTCGTCTCTCATCGCTTCGTCCAGCCTTCAGGACTTTGGACTCTATATTCCAACTTCCGTATTTGCTGTCCTCAGTCTAGCCCTAGACAAGCCATGGCATGCGGGAGCACGACATGAGGATCTGGCCACACTTTTCAGCCGCCGACCTGCGAGCCATGTACCCGGCAGGCCACGCCGACGCCACCGCGCGGCGTCTCGCGCACCTGTGGGCCAGCGTCTTTGCCCTGGGGCTAGCGCCCAAGCGCTGGGTCACCCTCGAGGTCGCCGGGCGTCGGTCCGGCCGGCCGGTGCGCTTCCCGCTCGGAATGGCCGACTGGAACGGTCAGTGGTACCTGGTGTCGATGCTCGGCGAGCAGTGCAACTGGGTCCAGAACGTGCGCGCGGCGGACGGGCGCGCAGTACTGCGCCACCGGCGGGCCAGATCATGCCGGCTCGTCGAAGTACCGGCCGCCGAACGTGCCCCGATCATCAGGCGCTACCTCCAGACGGTGCCGGGCGCCCGCCCGCATATTCCAATCGATCGGCACGTCCCAGTGTCACAGTTCCAGACCATTGCGCGGCAGTACCCGGTCTTCCGGGTCGCCCGACACGAAGAGACCAGCGCGGAACCCAGCGAGGACTGCGACGGCTCGGATCCCGGGCACTCCGAGATAGGCGGCGATCAGCAATGACTGACCAGACAGGACTCATGGCCCGCATGCGGAGGCACCGCCCGCCAGCGCGGCACCGCGCACTGCGGTGGGCGCTGGCTGGTGTCGTGGCGCTCGTGGCGCTCGTCGTGGCGGCAGTAGCGGTGTTCATTGAGCAGCCGGCCGCGCCCCGGCTCACGCTGCCGACGAGCGTTGCCAGCCCGCCGTCAGGGCTGATCGGCGGTACCTGGCAGGTCGCAGCTGGATCGGTCGCAGGCTTCCGCGTCGCCGAGAGCGCCCTCGGCTTCAGCAATGACACGGTCGGCCGGACGACGGCCGTCAACGGAACTGTCATCGTGTCCGGCGACCGGGTCACCGGTGGCTCCATCCGCATCGCCGTCACCGGGATCAAGGTTGGCGGCAAGGCGGCGCCGCAGCTGGCCAGCAGCCTCGACACCGGTAGATTCCCCGTCGCAACATTCGTGCTCACCCGCCCGGTGACACTAGGCGCCGCCTTCGTTTCCGGCTCGGCAGTTACCATCACTGCCGTCGGCGCGCTCACGATGGACGGGACCACACACATGGTCCAGGTCAGAATCTCAGCCCGCCGCGATGGGCTAGTCCTGCAAGCGGCTGGATCGATACGTGTGCCGTTCCCCGCATGGGGCATCAAGCGACCTAGTGGATTCGGATTCTTCGGCTCACTGGCCGATCAGGGCACGGCCGAGTTCCTCCTCATCCTGCACCCGGAGTGAGGAGACACGCTCGGCCACGTCGCCCGCAGCCAGTGTGCAGGTCATCCAGTGCGGGTGATGCGAGGGCCTGGCGTGGCTGCGACTGTAGCCAGGCAACCGCGGCCGGGGCTGACGGAGCGCCCGGCCGCTTCCGTACCTATTCCAGCATTGCTAAGCCTTTCAACGGTTTTAGCCGGAAGGTGAGGACCTGAGGATGACGGGGAGCGCGCCTGACAGTGGACAAGGCGGCGGGCCAGAGAGTGGGCCTGGTGGCCCGGCCAGGCCGACCGGGCAGCGGGGCGCGGGCGCCGGGTCCGGCGGCGGTGCGCCGACCGGGCAGGTCCGCGCTGAGCTGGGCACGGCGTTCCCGCGCACGCACCACGTGCTGTGGCTGGAGTTCGGGAACCGCAACGACTTCGACGACCCGCGACAGGAGTGGCGGCGGCTGTTCTCGGAGCTGCTGGGCACCTTCGCGCTCGTGCTGGCCGCCGCCGGCGGCGGGCTGCTGCACGGCAAGGGGCAGATTAGCCTCGCCGCGGCGGTCGTCGCCCCCGGGCTGATGGTGACCGCGATCATCTTGTTCATGGGCGCGATCTCCGGCGCGCACCTCAACCCGGCGGTGTCGCTGGCGTTCGCGCTGCGCGGCGACTTCCCGTGGAAGCGCGTCCCCGGCTACGTCATCATCCAGCTCATCGGCGCGACCCTGGCCGCCCTGTTCCTGCGCTGGATCTTCGGCAACACCGAGCACCTCGGCGCCACCCTGCCCGGCCCCGGCTACCGGAACTGGCAGGCCCTGCTGATGGAGATCGTGCTCACCGCGCTGCTGGTCAGCGTCATCCTCGGCACCGCGTCCGCCGCGCAGAACGTCGGCGCGATCGCCGCCCTCGGCGTCGGCGGCTACATCGCCCTGGCGGGCCTGTGGGCGGCACCGGTCAGCGGCGTGTCGATGAACCCGGCCCGGTCCTTCGGCCCGGCGCTGGCCAGCGGCGACTGGACCAGCTACTGGGTGTACCTCGCCGGGCCGGTGGCCGGCGCGCTGATCGCCGTCGGCTGCGCGATGGTGCTGCGCGGCCGCGGCGGCGACGCCATCTCCCGCGCCGCCGGGTCCGGCGTGCTAGACCCCGGAGCACTCGCCGCCAGGGCCAGGCTGTCGCAGGACATCGACCAGGGCCAGGCCGTCCCCGACGGCAGCACCCGCACCGGCACCGGCACCGGCACCGATCCGGCAAAGCACTGACCGTCCCGAGGCGCCAGCGCTGTCACCCTGCCAGCTCTGTCACCCCGCCAGCGCTGTCACGGGCGGTCGTCGCGCGCCTTGAGCTCTTGCTCAATCGAAGCAACGAGGTCGGGATGCCTGCTCAGCCTGCGGAGGAAATCAGCCGGGACACCTAGCTGGCGGCTGGCTTCCTCGAGCACCGGCCGCGTCATCGCGAGGGCCTGCGCCAGCACATCGTCCCGCTCGTAGGACTGTGGCAGATCGGCTATGTCGAGGTCAGCCGGGCGACAGAACGTCCCGTCCGGGGCCGGAAGCCAGACCGCGGCACTGGCTACTTCGCCGATAGGTGACAGCATGTGCTCGCGGCGGGCGTCGGCGAACTCCAGTCGGTGTGACGTCTCGACGACGCCTGCGATCAGGTGCCGATTGGGGACGAGCAGCGCGTTCCAGACGAATTCCGAGCGGGCATGATTCGGGTTCCTGAGCGCGTACTCCAGCCCCTCGATCGTGGCCGACGGATCGAATCCCGCCACTCCCCGCTCATGCCGAGCGAACTCCTCGGCGATGCGCACGTAGCCGAGTTCGTCCGGCGCGCGTGCGTCCAGCCGCACCGCATCCCGCACGCCCATCCCGCGCAGCTGAGCCAGCCAGGGACCGTAGCCATCGGCTGCGAGCCACGCGTCGGGATTGCCGTCGAGATAGCACTCCAGGGCTTTGGTCCGCAGGTACAGATCGCCTGGCCGCATCAGCTGCTGGTCACCGGTCGCCGCGTTCTCCCCTACCAGGAAGGGGGTGTGTCGCAGCGCCTCAAGGAGCCGCGCCCGGCTCGCCTGCGACGCCCCGTCCAGCGCGAGCGCCACTAGCTCGAGGTCGGCCGCGTGCTGGGCTGCATCCAGCGCCGCGACATCCGCGTCCTCATACCGGGGCAGCACGTGGTCCAGTACCTCTGCGATGACATCCGGCTCATCGAAGCCGAGCGAGGTCAGGAACTGGCGGGCTTCCGGCTGGGCGGCGATGGCCCGCCGGACCGTCGCGAAGCCCGTCTCTGCGGGCCCCGGCAGGTACGCGGCCGGTCTGCCGCTGGCATCGAACGGCGTCACCTGCGCGCCGTCTTCGAGCCGGATTATCGGCGTCGACCGCGCGGGCCCCGCCAGGTCGCCTTCGTGCCTCGGCACCTGCCACAGCGCCGGATGCTGGTAGAGGAACCAGTAGAGGCCGACGATCCACTGATCCGGGCGAGCCGCGATAAAGTCGGCGGTGATGCGGGCCACGACGGCTGCTGGCGTCAGCTCTGCCAGGCCCGCTTCCTCGCGCAGGTACCGCCAGAGGACGGGTGTCGTGATCTCCGAGATCGCGTCAGCAACGAACGCGATGCCGTCCTCGCCGCACAGTTCGGCCAGCAGGTCTGGCGGCAGCAACTCGCGCAGGCCTGCCCCGCTCGCCAGCTTCAGCAGCCGGGCCGGACGAAAGGTGCCATCCGCAGCCGGAATCATCTCCTCGAGTTCGAGCGCTGCGCGAGCAGACTCGAACAGCGGGCGGAACATGGTCTCCGGCCCGAAGCGGGCGGCGTCCAGCGGCAGCGCCTGCAGCACCTCGACGGTCAGCAGCCCCTCATCCCGCAGGCCAGTCAGGACGTCCGTGAGCAGGCTGGCCGTCTCGTGGACCAGGGCTTGGTTCCACTCGTCGTGCTCGGGAACGTTGTCCCGCGCCGGTGTGGTCCGGTACGGCCCCTGGAGCACGAATCCGAGGAATGTCTCCTTCTGTGTCGGGAAGTACACGACCAGCGGTGAAGTCTCGCGCCTGATCAGCTGGCTGGAGTCGATCCCGGCACGCGCCATGAACGCGATCTCCACCCGCTGGCGTGGCTGACCGAGTCCGTCAAGCTGCCGCTCCCAGACGAACCATTCCTCGTCGCCGCGGCCAAGCGGGCCGCCGCTGGACAGCGAGACGCGCCGCCCGGAGCAGGCGCGCGCGGCCGATGTCCGTTCCAGCACGACATCTCCCGTTCGAAGTCCGCAGCTGCGGATACGCTCGATGTTGCGCAGGAACAGCAGCGTCTCAACGCCGATGCTGGCCAGCGCCGCAGCGATCTCCTGACCGGCGACAGCCGCCGGCACCTCGGGGCGGTCGAAGGGGAACACGAAGACCGTCCCCGCCATGGGATCGCTCAGCGGGTCCACGGAATAGGGCCGGACATATTGCTCGATCCGGAAGTTCTCCGCACCGCTGTGGATCCGCGGGCTGTCTGTATACGCGTAGACCGCCTTGAAGCCGATACCGAAGGCGCCTATCTGGGTCAGGTCGTCTGCCTTGGTGCCCTGGCCCACGCCGCAGATGCCGCGGACGTCAGCAACGGTGAAGTCACGCCCGTCGTGGCCGACCTCTAGCCGATCGTCGAAAAGGGTGAACGTCAGGTCAGTAGCGCCAGCGTCCTCGGCGTTCTGGATCAGCTCGAAGATAAAGTGCGTGCGCTCGCTGTAAAGCTGGCCGAGCAGTTCAAGCACGGCCGTGTCCCAGCCGTAGCGCGCGACGTTCTCCGCACGGATCAGGTCATAGTCAGCGGGCACGCAATGATCTCCGGGAGTCAGCAGCGCCGGCCGAGGCGCCGGCCGCGGACGCAGGTAGGCCATAGTAACCGCAATGCCTGCCCGCCCAGCGGCGCACGCGGCGCACGCGGCACTCGACGCCCAGTTCGCCGGCGGTCCGTGGATAGCCGGTGACGTCAGATCCCGGTGTGTTCAGCGCGGACCGGATCGGGATCAGGTACGTGCGGCATCAGCGCGTTCGGTGGCACCGAGCCGAACCGGCCGGCCTCGAAGTCCTCCAGTGCCTGCATGACCTCGTTGCGACTATTCATCACGAACGGCCCGAAGTGCGCGACTGGCTCGCCGATAGGCTGACCGCCCAGCACGAGAAGCTCGAAGTTCTCAGCGCCGGAATCCTGGGTGTCGTCGGCCCGGATCCCCAGCCACTCCCCTGGCCCGAACGCAACCAGCTGGCCGCTCTGCACGGGCCGCCCGCCGGTGCCCGCCCGGCCGGATCCGGCCAGGACGTAGACCAGCGCATTGAAGCTCGGGTTCCACGGGAGCTGAAGCAGCGCCCCTGGCGACACGCTGGCATGCATCAGCGCCATCGGGGTGTGGGTTGAGCCGGGGCCGCGGTGCTCACCTAGCTGGCCGGCGATCACCCGCACCAGGCTGCCGGCATCGGCAGATGAGAGGAGGGCCACCTGGCCGGCTTCCAGGCTCTGGTAAGCCGGCGCGATCAGCTTGTCCTTAGCCGGCAGGTTCACCCATAGCTGGATGCCATGGAACAGCCCGCCCGAGACAACCAGATCCTCCGGCGGCGTCTCGATATGCAGGATGCCGCCGCCGGCGGTCATCCACTGCGTCGCCCCGTTGGTGATCAGGCCGCCGCCCCCGTGGGAGTCCTGGTGGGCGAAGGTCCCGTCGATCATGTAGGTCACCGTCTCGAACCCGCGATGGGGATGCCACGGAGTGCCCTTGGGCTCACCAGGTGCGTAGTCCACCTCACCCATCTGATCCATGTGCACGAACGGGTCCAGAGCCTGCAGGCTCATCCCGGCGAACGCCCGGCGGACCGGAAAGCCTTCACCTTCGAAGCCAGCCGGCGCGGTGGTCACCGAGGCGACCGGCCGCTCCGCCGCCAGCAACGGCTCCGGGACAGTGATTCTCGGCAGGGCAGCCAGATCATCGACCGTAACCGCGGGCATTCGGACCTCCCATCGAGGCGCAGCCCGATCCGGGCTGATCTGGGACAGAGCGTCCCTCGATAGCTGTACCCCGCGGCATCTCGGCGGCAAACGGCCAGCCGGCCACCAGCATCGATGTGCCTGAGTTTCTCGCTCCCGGCGGCCGGGCAGGACAGATGCGCAATGACTGAGAGCGCCCGCGCGGGCCCGATCGTGATCGTCGGCGCCGGAATAGCCGGGGGCAACGCCGCCGTGACCCTGCGGCAGGAGGGTTACCGAGGCCAGGTCACGCTGATCACCTCCGAACCGGGAGTCCCGTTCGGGCGCCCGCCGCTGTCTAAGACGTATCTGCGGTCGGAGGAGAGCCTCGACGGCTGGTGTGTGAAGCCTGCCAGCTGGTACGAGCAGAACGACGTCGATCGGCCCGGGCCGATCGGAGCTGCCAGCGTTGACACCGCTCGCCACACCATCCTGCTGACCTCGGGACAGGAACTGCCGTATCAGAAGCTGCTGATAGCGACCGGCGGACGCCCCCGCCAGCTGCGGCTCCCGTCATCAGCCGACTTGTCATCAGCCGACTTGCCCGGCATCCATTACTTGCGCACAGTCGCCGACTGTGACGCGATCAAGCGCGCGGCGCGCCCCGGTCTGCGCGCGGTCGTGGCAGGGATGAGCTTCATCGGCTGCGAGGTGGCGGCTTCGCTGGCTCAGCTCGGCGTGCAGGTCACCGCCGTCTATCCGGGGAAGTTTCCGCTGGAGCGCGTCCTCGGCGCCGAGGTTGGCTCGGTCATCGGCGCGTTCCACCGCGCGAACGGCGTCGAGCTGCTGGCCGGACAGCACGTCGCCGACGTCGAGGGGACCAGTGCGGTGCAGGCCGTCGTGACTGCCGAGGGCACTCGGATCGCCTGCGACTTCGTCGTAGCGGGCATCGGGATTGACCCGGTCGTGCCCGAGTTCGCCGGCACCGGGGCCGCGCTCGACAACGGCGTGCTCGTAGACGAGCTCTGCCGGACTACCGCGCCTGACGTCTACGCGGCCGGTGATGTGGCGAACCAGCTCCACCCGCTGTTCGGCCGGGTGCGGGTGGAGCACTACAACAACGCCGAGAAACAGGGCGGCGCAGCGGCCAGGTCCATGCTCGGCTCGGACGCTCCGTACGACTACCTGTACTCGTTCTGGTCCGATCAGTACGACCACAAGCTGGAGTACGTCGGCCACGCGGCAACCTGGGATGAGTTCGTGGTCCGCGGCAGCCTCGATGACGGCAAGTTCATCGGCTTCTACGTGACCGCCGGCGTCGTCAAGGCCGCCGTGGGCGTCGACCGCGGCGGCGACCCGGAGCTGGACCACGAGTCGGAGATGGCGGCCAGCGCCCGCCTGGTAGCCGGCCAGGCCCGGCCGACCAGCCGTCAGCTTGCCGACGATCACGTTGACTTGTGGTCGCTGGCGCCCGAGGCCTAGCTTCAGGTCTGCTCTGGCGCAACGTTGGAGAACAGCGGGATGTTCGCCCCGCTGGCCGGGGTGAGCGGGCTGTCGAGCAGCGCGACGATCAGGGTCGCGACGTCGACCGGGGTCAGGCCGGGCCGCAGGTCAGGATTGGCGCGGCGCAGCATGTCGGTGTCGACGGCACCGGGGCTGACGCAGATGGCGCTGATGCCGTGCGGCTTGCCCTCGACCGCGATCGCCTCGGTGAGCCCGATGACGCCGTACTTGGAGACGTTATAAGCGGACAGTCCGGCAAACTTCTCCGTTCCGTAGACACCGGACAGGGAGCCAAGGGTGACGATCCGACCCTCGCCAGCCTGGCGCATGACGGTGAACGCGGCCCGGCAGCACAGGAAGGACCCGGTCAGGTTGACCCGGAGTGTCTCCTCCCAGCTGTCGGGCGTGATCTCGGCGAACGGGGCGACCGCTAGCGCAGCCGCCGCGCACACCAGCGCCGTCACGGTGCCCGCGGCTGCCGTCGCGGCAAAGAGCCGGGTGATGTCGCCGCGGTTGCCGACGTCCGCCGGCACCGCCGTGGCGGTGCCGCCAGCGTTGCGGATGCGCTCGGCGACGACGTTCAGACCCTCGCGATCGCGGGCGGCGAGCACGACGTGGGCGCCAGCGGCGGCCACGGCTTCCGCGGTGGCCGCTCCGATCCCCCGGCTGGCGCCGGTCACGACGGCCACTCGCCCGGCTAGCCAGTGCCGTTCACGCGCCGACTCCGATCCCTGCGCCGGGGCTGACGACGCGCCGGTAGAGGTGCTCATGAGCATCCAGGCTCCGTTCCAGGTCAAGATGACGTTCGGCATGGCGGCGACAGGCCGGGCGGGACATGTCGGCGGCGCGGCGTACGCCGTCCGCGGCTGCCCGGAGGTCACCGGCTGGGACCAGGAAGCCGGTGACCCCGTCCGCGATCACTTCGGTCAGCCCGCCGCGACGGAACGCGACGACCGGCGTCCCGCAGGCCTGCGCCTCGGCGGCGGCCATCCCGAATGGCTCGTCCCAGTGCGCCGGACACAGGACGACCGCCGCGCGAGCCATCGCGGTCCAGAGCGCGGATCTCGCCACTCCCGGATGGACGCGGACACCGGCCGTCTCACGCCGCGGGCCGATCTGCTCTCGGTCGTAGGCCGCGTCATAGCTGTCGCCGTACACGTCGATCTCTATCCCCGCGAGCTGGGCGATGTCGATCGCCTCGGCGACGCCCTTCTCGGGACTCAGCCTGCCCGCGAAGAGCGCGCCGCTGCCTGCGGCAGGTGACCAGGGTATGCCGCGAGTCGGCACATAAGGCGACAGGACCGCGTCGACGCGGACGACCTGGCTCCACGCGTTCGACTGGAAGGCAGACACGGCGGCGACGGCGGGCGGCTGCGGTCCCCTCACCGCGTCGCGGAGGGTGGCCGCGACGGCCGGCTCGGGTGGCAGGTGCAGCGTATGCACAACGGGAGCGGCCAGCGAACTGGCCAGCGCGATGGCTGGCGCGTCGAATGCGTGATTGTGCACGACGTCATACCGCGACTGCCCGAGGATCGAGTAGACGCGGGCAAAAGCAGCTGCGGCCGCGCCTTGACCTCGGGTCGCCCGGGTGTTGGCGCGATACAGCGTGGCCTCGAGGGACCGGTGATCGACGCCCGTGTCGATCACCGTGACTCCTGGTATCTGCGAGCCGGCGGCCGCGTAGACGTGAACCTCGTGTCCCCGGCTGGCCAGGCCACGGGAGAGATCGGCGACAAACGCCTGCGAGCCGCCTGCCTGTGGTTCGCGGATCGCGGAGACAAGCGGCGCGACGATCGCGATCTTCATGCGGCGATGACCTTGAACGCGAGGTCGCGTGGCGGGTTGTAGCCCAGTACCTCATAGGGGACTCGTGCGCTGCGGAGGCGGCGGACCGCGCTGATCGCGTCCGGATAGAAGATCTCGGCGAGCTCAACAGCTTCCCGGTAGCTCGCGAAGTCCACCGACATCGGCCCCTCGAACCTCACGTAGTGGTAGCCGTGGGCGGCGAGCCAGTCGATGTGGTTGGGCCAGACGATGACGGCGCGCCCGCCAGGACGACAGACTCGCTCTAGTTCCGCCAGCCCGCGCTCGCCGCCGTGGGCCGCGGCAGGCGTGAGCACCGAGCACGCGATGGCCAGGTCGGCAGTGCCGCTGGGGACCGGAACGTCATCGAGGAACCCGGCTGCTACCCGCACCCGACCGGCATCGCCGACCACGGCGAGCTTGTGCTCGAGAATCTCGCGGAACGCCGCCACGGGTTCGACCGCCACGATCTCGCGCCCGCGATCGAGCAGTCCCAGAGTGAGCCGTCCGGTGCCTGCCCCTACCTCGACGATCTTGTCCACCCAGGCAGGCAGCCAGCGCACGATGCCTGGATGGAGGCGCTCGGCAGTGGCCAGCCGGTCATAGAGCTCAGGTTCCAGCCGGTACAGCAGCTCCCACGCCAGGACGGGGTCCGACTGCGGGTCACCACCGGCGGGAACGAGGCGGCTTGCCTCCGCCGAGGTGAGCACTGCGAGGTCGGCCTTGGTGTAGCGACTGCGCAGCTCGCGTCCGAGACGCTCCGCGCGCTCAGACGTTATCGCCCACCTCGGCCCAGTTCTTGTCGGTCTCCGCAACCCGCACCGACCGCAGCAGGCCGCCGGGCAGCTCTTCCTGGAGCCGTTCCCAGAAGGCGACGGCGAGGTTCTCGGCGGTCGGGATCCGTCCCTCCAGCCAGGGCACATCGGTATTCAGGTTGCTGTGATCCACATCGTGGATGATCCGGCGGCAGATAACGTCCGAAAGGTCCTTCAAATCCCAGACGTAGCCGCTGGCGTCATCGATCTTGCCGGCCACGACGACGTCCAGGACGTAGTTGTGTCCATGCAGATTCACGCACTTGCCGAAGCGGCGCCGGTTTTCGTCATCGGACAGGCCCGGGTCGCGCAGCTGGTGTGCTGCGTTAAAGGACTCGCGGCGGCTGACCAGCACGGTCGCCGGGCTGCTCATGAGCTGCAGCCTCCAGTTGCGCCGTCTGTCCGCAGCTGACGCAGTTGAGCCATGGCATCCCCCGTGCTCATCGCTTCCCCCGACACCCTGTGCAGGCCGGCTGGCGCCTGCATGCGCCCGATTGAGCAGCAGTGTACGACCCGCCGACTGGCGAGCTAGAGTCGCCTGGCTCGTGCCATCGGCGCTTGGCAGGCAAACCAGTTTATCGGGCCGCGTTGATGCCTCGCCAAATTTAGTCAAGCGCCTTGACGATCAAGGCACTGGACGATAGCGTCCGGGCGTGCATACCCCGGTAACGGACCGGCCGCCGCCGGCCACCTGGCCGCAGTTCTGGCGCGAGGTCGTCAGGCGCGCCTTGGTAGTGGTCCGCTCCCGAGGTCAGGCAGCCGGACCGCAGCCGGCCTGGGCCAGACCTGCGCTGCTCGCCATTGCGGCCACGGCCGGCTCGTCGTATGCGTGGCGCGCAACTCGTCCGGTGAACATCGAGATCTACTACGCCGCAGCCGTCCGAAGCATGTCGATGAGCCTGTCCAACTTCTTCTTCGGGGCGTTCGACCCGGCCGGAACGGTGACAACCGACAAGCTGCCTGGCGCGTTCTGGCTGCAGGCCATGTCCGTTGGCGTCTTCGGTGCACACAACTGGGCCCTGGTACTGCCGCAGGTCATCGAGGGCGCGCTCACGGTGCTCGTGCTGTACCGCGTTATGCGCCGCATCGCGGGCCCGGCGGCCGGGTTGATGGCGGCGGTCGTCCTCGCGGTCTCGCCGGCCAGCGTCGCGCTCGACCGGGGCAATGTCTCCGACACGCTGATGATCCTGCTCGTGGTGCTCGCGGCCGACTGCGTCGTCACGGCCGTCAGCACAGGCACCTGGCGGCCGCTCCTGCTGGCAGGGGTCTGGGTCGGGCTGGCATTCCAGGCCAAGATGATGGAAGCCTGGCTGGTGCTGCCCGCGTTCGCGATCTGCTACCTGACTGCGGCGCCGGGCAACTGGCGCCAGCGAGCGGCGCGCTGCGCCGCGATGCTGGCTACGGCCGGGGTCATCTCGCTGACCTGGATGAGCCTGGTGACGGTGTGGCCGTCCGGCTCGCGGCCCTACATCGACGGGAGCACCAGCAACTCGGTCTTCCAGCAGGTCTTCGTCTACAACGGATTCGGCCGGCTCGACCAGGCGACTCCCGATCAGCTGGTGAACAGGACCATCCGGCTCGGACTGGCTATCTCGCCGCCCCCGTCCTGGCACCGGCTGCTCACGGGCGAGTGGGGCCGCGATGCCGCATGGCTCGTCCCCGCCGTGGCCATCACGCTGCTCGCGGGACTGGCGGCCCGACGGCGGGAGCCGCGCACCGACCTGATCCGGGCCGGCCTGCTGATGTGGGGTGGATGGCTGCTGACACTGTTCGTCGCCTTCTGTGCCGCCACGACGATCAATACTTACTACACGGCCGCGCTGTCTCCCGCCGTCGCGGGCCTGCTCGGTATCGGGATCGTGCTGACCTGGAGGCATCGAGCGGCGGTCTGGTCCTGGCTAGTGCTCGCCGTCGTCGTGCTGGTGACGGCCGGGTACGCGCAGTGGCTGCTGCCCAGCACGGGCACGGGCCAGCCCGCCTGGCTGCGGCCAGCCATCGTCTGCCTCGCCGTGGCCGCCGCGTGCTGTCTCGCCGTAGCCGCGTGGCGCCGACGGGCGACCGCGCTGGCGGCGATCGCCATCGTGCTGACTGTCGTGGCCGCGCTGACGGTGCCGGCGGTCGCCTCGGCGGCCGTGGTGACCAGCGGGCTCGGCCCCTTCGAGACGCCGTTCGAGCCCGCCACCGAGACCGCGCACATCACCGCGTTCCTGTCGGCCGGATTCGAGATCAGGCAGGCCCTCACCACTCTTGAGCGGGCGAACGCGGCGCTGCCCTACCTGATGGCGACCCAGACCGCGGTGCTGGCCGCGCCGTTCATCTATGCCAGCGGGCGCGAGGTACTGCCGATCGGCGGCTTCACCGGCACCATCAGGGAGCCGACCCTGGCGACGCTGCAGCGACTGATCGGCACCGGCGACGTCGCGACCTTCCTGCAGGCGCCGGAGACCACCGATCCGCGGCTTGTCTGGATCGCCCGCCACTGCATCGACGTCAGCAGGAAGGCCGCCGCGCGGCACGCGCCGCTGCCGCTTGCCGTTTACTTCTGCCCGCTGTACCTCGGCCGGCAGACGCCTGCCCGGTCTGGCTGAGTCGAAGGCTGTAGTGACTCTCGCGCCTAGGTACCCGCCGCGATGACGGCGACGCCTTCGGTGTTGTCTGTGCGCAGATGCCTGATGGCCTGATATTCCGGCGACTGGTACCAGGCCTCGGCCGCAGCCTTGGTGGCGAACCTCAGCACGACCGTGACCTGCCCGGCCGATCCTTCGAGCAGCACGGAGTCACGATCGATGGCGATGGTTTCGGCGCCGTGGGCCGCCAGGATGGGCCCGACTGCCGCAACGTATTCCATGTACTCGGCCTGGTTTGTGATCGTGTAGTTCGCAACGAAGTAACCAGCCATGACGCCTCCGGTCCGGACAGTCTCGGGCGAGCCGAAACCTCAGCTTGCCAAGCTACTGCAGCACCGCTCGGTCTTAGTGGCCGGCCAGTCCGAGGGCCTCGCCGACCGCAGCGATTCCCGCGGCGTCCGCGAAGGCAAAGCTGAAGATCACCTCGTCGGCACCAGCCTCGATGTGACCGGCGACCAGGCCGGGAATCTCATGTGGTTGCCCGACGGTGAACCCGGCGGTCTCGTCGGCAGATCCGGCGGCCGTCAGCATCTGCCGCACCTCAGCAGTGTTCTGGTCGGATGTGGTCAGGATCAGGGGGGTCATCCAGGTCACCGCGATGTCGGCCGGGTCGCGGCCGACATCGGCGCAGTGCTGGCGGAGGACGCTGATCTTGCGGGCCAGGGTCTCGACATCGCCAGTGACATTGCACTTGTCGGCGTAGCGCGCCACCAGCCGCAGCGTCCGCTTCTCGCCGCCGCCACCGATCATGATCTTCGGCCCGCCTGCCTGCACAGGCCGGGGCACGTTACGCGCGTGATCGAGCCGGTAGTGGCTGCCGGTGAAGCTCACGTCGTCGCCGGTGAACATGGCCCGGCAGACCTGCACGGCCTCTTCCAGCATGTCCAGGCGTACCCGGTCGCTGGGATAGTCGATGCCCAGCCCCCGGTGCTCAACCTCGTACCACGCGCCGCCGATGCCGAGAATGGCCCGGCCCCGCGAGATGATGTCCAGCGTCGTGACGATCTTGGCCAGGATGGCCGGGCTGCGATAGGTCACGCCAGTGACAAGCGTGCCGAGCTGCACCCGCCGAGTGCGCGCTGCGAGCGCTCCTAGCAGCGTGTAGGCCTCCAGCATCGGCTGGTCCGGACCGCCCAGCGGCGGCAGCTGGTAGAAGTGGTCCATCACGAACACGGAGTCGAACCCGGCTTCTTCCGCGCTCGCCGCGAGATGGGCGACGTGATCGAACAAGTCGGCCGGATCGACTCCAGAGAAGTTGGGCAGCTGCACGCCAAATTTCGTCATAGCGCCCACCGTAGCGATTCACGGGCAGGATCGGATGGTCTGCGATGGCGGTTTCGCTGCTACCGTGCCGCCATGGGTATCCACCTCAGCGAGGGCACGATCAGGCTGATCGAAGGCCGCAACTACGCGGTACTGGCGACGGTGAATCCGGACGGGAGCCCGCAGACGTCCGTTGTGTGGGTTGGCCGTGACGGTGACGACGTGTTGTTCTCGACTGTGGAGGGTCGCGTTAAGCACCGCAATATGCTGCGCGACCCGCGTGTCAGCATCACGGTGATCGACTGGTCAGACCCGGAGATCTATGTCGAGTTGCGGGGCCAGGTGTCGATGACGCCCGACATCGGCCGTCAGGTCGACACCCAGCTGTCGTGGAAATACGAAGGCAAGGACCCTGTCCAGGACCGGCCCGGCGCCGTCCGCGTAGTCGGACGGATAGTCGTGGAGAAGGCCACCGGCCGTGCGACCTAGACCCAGCTGAGGTATCGGGCGACCTCCGCTCAGACGGCGGTCACTGCACGCCGTGTTCCTGGCCGACCAGACTGCGTGCGGCTGCGGCGATGTGTCCGGCGCTGATGCCTGCCGCGTCGAGCAGTTCCTCGCTGGTTCCCGACCCGGGAAGTTCGGAAACTGCGAGGTGCCGCATCGTCAGGTCGGCGTGCCCGGCACCGGTCAGCGCGTCGACGACCGCGGATCCCAGGCCGCCCTCGGGGTGATGATCTTCGGCGACTACCAGCCTGCCGCCAGTGGCCACGGCCGCGGCGGTCAGGGTCTTGGTGTCGATGGGCTTGACCGAGTACACGTCGATGACGCGTGCGCCGATCCCTTCGGCCTTGAGCTGGTCGGCAGCGGTGAGGCAGGCATGCAGGGTCACGCCCGCCCCGATCAGGGTGACCTGGTCGGCGTCACCGGCGCGCAGAACCTTAGCGCCGCCGACCGGGAACGCCTCACTGGCCGCATACAGGACCGGGTAGGCGCCGCGCGTCGTGCGCATGTAGACGACGCCGTCTCGGTCTGCCATCGCTGCGACCAGGGCGGCGGCGCTGGTGGCGTCACTCGGATACAGGACCGTCGAACCTTGCACGGCGCGCATCATCGCCAGGTCCTCCAGAGCCATCTGTGAGGGTCCATCCGCGCCGATCTCGACGCCCGCGTGTGAGCCGACCAGGCGGATACTGGCTTGCGAGATCGCGGCCATCCGGATGAAGTCGTAGGCGCGGGTAAAGAACGCCGCGAACGTCGAGGCGAACGGCCGGTACCCCCGGACGCTGAAGCCGACGGCGGCGGCCACCAGTTGCTGCTCGGCGATGTACATCTCGAAGAACCGCTCGGGATACTTCTGCGCGAACTCGTCGGCGAAGGTGGAGTTGCTCACCTCACCGTCCATCGCCACCACGTCGCGGCGAGCGCCAAGAGCGGCTAGCGCCTGGCCGTATGCCTTGCGCGTAGCGACCTTGTCCCCGACGGTGTAGCCCGGCAGCCTCACCTCCGCGCTGGCCGCAGCCGCGCGAGCGGCTGCGCTGGCCTGATCGGGCTTCGGGCCGCGCACGATCAGGTCGCGCTCGCCGCCAAGCTCGATAATCGCCCGCTCGGCCATCTCCGGCGGCAACGGCTTGCCGTGCCAGCCCTCCCGGTCCTCGACCTCGGAGAAGCCGCGGCCCTTCAGCGTGCGCGCGAGGATGACAGTCGGCTGGTCAGCAGCGGTGTCGCTCGCGTGTGCCATGGCCTGGTCGATCTCAGCCACGTCGTGGCCGTCGACGGTGAAGACGCGAGCGCCGAAGGCCGACGCCCGGCGGCTATAGGTCTCCAGATCCCAGGACAACTCGGTCGGACCGCGCTGCCCGAGCCGGTTAACATCCACAATGGCGACGAGGTTGGACAACTTGTAGTGCGATGCCTTGTCCAGGGCCTCCCATACGGACCCCTCGGCCATCTCGCTGTCACCACACAGGACCCACACCCGGAACGGGGACTCGTCGAGGTACTTGCCGGCCAGCGCGACCCCCACGGCGTCGGGCAGGCCCTGGCCGAGCGAGCCCGTCGCCACATCCACCCACGGCAGCACGGGGGTCGGATGACCTTCAAGCCGGGAGCCGAAGCGACGGTAACCGGTCATGAGCTCATGGTCAGAGACGACCCCCACAGCCTTGTAAACCGAGTACAGCAGGGGGGACGCATGGCCCTTGGAGAAGATCAGGTGATCGTTGGCCGGGTTGGCCGGATCGTCCCAGTCATAGCGAAGGTGCCGCCCGACTAGGACGGCCAGCAGGTCCGCGGCCGACATGCTCGACGTCGGGTGACCCGAGCCGGCGGACGTGCTCGACCGGACGGAGTCAACCCGAAGCTGCTGGGCTAGCTCGCCCGCTAGCCTGAGATCAATGTCTGTCTTGGTGACAGCTGGCGTAGCCACGAGCACCTCCGGTGCTGACGGTTGCGAATCGCGGACGCGCGCACCAAGCCAGGCTAGGCCGTCTCCGTTCAAGCCGGGCCGTCCGGGTGGTCACCTGACCGGTCGCGACGACCGCTAGCGTGGCGAAGACCCGCCGAAGGGATCGGTCATGACTCAGCCGGAGGCTCATACGCTGGACGCGCCGGGCGCTGTGCTGCACTACGAGGTCCGGGGCAATGACGCCAGCGCCGAGCCTGTCCTGCTGCTCATTGGCTCGCCTATGCGCGCGGCTGGATTCGTCACCCTGGCTGGGCATTTCACCGACCGCACGGTGGCGACCTACGATCCCCGCGGAGTGGGGCGCAGCAAGCGCACCGACGGCGCCTCGCAGACCGCGGTCGGGGAGCACGCCGATGATCTGCACCGGCTGATCGACGTGCTGGGCGGCGGGCCGGTGGACCTGTTCGCCAGCAGCGGTGGCGCCGTCAACGCGCTGGCCCTGGCGGCCAGGCACCCGGACCTGGTCCGGATCCTGGTGGCGCACGAGCCGCCCGCCGCCCAGGAGCTGCCGGACCGCGAGGCCGTGCTGGCGGTGTGCGAGGCCATCAAAGCGACCTACCTGCGCGAGGGGTATGGCCCGGCGATGGCGAAGTTCATCGCGTTGGCCAGCCACCAGGGTCCGATCCCGGCCAGTTTCGCTGACCAGCCGGGCCCCGATCCGGCCAGTTTCGGGTTGCCGACCGTGGACGACGGCTCCCGCGACGACGCGCTCCTCTGCCTCAATATGCCGTCCTGCCCTGCCTACCGGCACGACTTCGGTGCGCTCCGGGATGCATCCACCCGCATCGTCATCGCCGTCGGCAGGCTTTCTGCCAACGCCATAGCCGGCCGGGCTGCGGTAGCGGTAGCCGAACAGCTCGGGACCGAGCCCGTCACCTTCCCTGGCGGCCACGACGGATTCCGCGGCGGCGAAGACGGCCCCATGGGCGATGCGGACTCGTTCGCCGTTACCTTGCGTAAGGTCCTCACCGACTGATGGGCGATGCTGCCGACGCGAGACCAGCCACATGCACTGTCATGCCGGTCCGCCGGCGAAAGTCACCCCGTGCCCGGGCGGCTATAGCGGACCTTGAAGTCGTGCTCCCAGGTCGTCCCGTCATCAACTGACTTCTGCCAAGAGCCGGTGATCTCCGCCAGGTTAGCGCTGATCTGGGCATCGAACCGCTGAGAGAACTCAGGCGTGTCCCGCCATATACGCCACGCGCCGTCGAGCAGACTCATCCGGTAGACACGGCAGACCTCGCGGTCATCGGCGTACAGGACGTAGTAGTCCGACTCCGCGTCATCGCAGCCGATGATCCAGGTCGCCGTGGGTGTCCCTGCATCGCCCATTCGCATCACCAGGGCCGCGCCGTGGCCGATCCACTCGAAAGTAACCTGCCCACGGACCGTCATCGCCGGGTTGGGCAAGAACGAGGCATCGGAAAGCTCCATGTCCCAGCCGCCGACGAGGAACTGCAACCGCGCAAGCGCCGGGTTGCTGGTCATCGTGACTCCGATCTAGCCGCGCTCGGCCACCGCGAGCCAGCCGGCACCTGGCTAGGCGCTCAATGTCTAGGCTGGCGGGACCGTCCTGCTCATCACGCAGTGGTTCTTGCCCTTGTGCCGGTCATAGCTGAAGCCGGCCTGCTCGAAAAGGCTCCGCGTACAGCTGTACAGGAACGATGCCGAGACCTTCTGGCCGTCGGTGTCCTGCGGGTACGCTTCCACCACGCCACCCCCGGCCTGCGCGATCAACTCGAGGGCACCACGAAGGGCGGCCGCTGCGACCCCCTTACGCCGGTACTTCTTATCCACGAAGAAGCAAGTGAGCCGGTAGTCAGGCAACCGATCCAGACCTGCCTCGTACTCCTTGCGGTGGTTGATGTTCGGTAGTTCGGCTGGGGTTCCGTACTGGCACCAAGCCACCGCTAGATCACCGTCGAAGACCAGCGCAGCGTGTGCCCGGCCGTCCTTGACGAGCCGCTCCTTGACGGCGCAGTTGTCCTCGGCGGTCCGGTCCTTGTCCTTGTCGGCGTAGAGCGTGTGGAACCACGTGCACCAGCAGCCGTTCCAGACTCCGTTGTGCCGTCTGGCGAGCGCTGCGAAATCGGCCCAGGTGTCGGGACCCAGCGGCTTGATCGTGTATTCGCTCATGCCAACTCCCGCTTCGCATCGGTCTCAGCGCTCGGCTCGATCATGCCCCACTCTAGACAAGATTGCGGACAGTCCGCGTCCGGAATACCGTCCGAACCGGTGACTCTCGCTTCTTAGGCTCACCCTGATTGCCGCCAAGGCTCAAACATGGTCACCCATCCGACTCCCCGCTAGCGCCGCGTCTCGATGCGGCGAAGCGTCCAGAATCGCGGAATAGTGAGTCTACTTTGATGATGATTTGGGCGGCACGAAGACCTACAATAGCGCTATTACTGGTGCCCTCTCCCCTAATTGCCGTGGCAGCGCAGACGGGGTAACTTCCTCGCCGGAAAAGACTTGATGTCGCGGTAGAAAAACGGCAACAGAAGAGCCGCATCGTGTTATTGTCCGGCTTAGTTTCGTTTCGAGAAGTAAGGATCGCCGATGGCACTCACTCAGGTCGACTCCGCGTTGGACTTTGATCTCGACGTGCGCTTCGAGCCGGTCACGCTTTCAGATCCGGCTGGGCGTGCGTGTAATACTCCGGGGTCGAATAACGCGAACTCGTCGTGTGCCACCTGCACGAGCGGACCCGACGCCCCGGTCCAAGACCCGCGCTAGCACTGCTCGCCCCGGTTCGCGGCGCATCTTGAGCCTTGGACAGCCAGTTCTGCCAGAGTGCCCTGTCGCTGGCCTCGCGTGCGCGTACCGCCGCTGGTTTTGATTGCGATCTTCCGCCAACTCTGGCTGGCGGAACTCTGGGCCTTGCCGTCATGGCTGCTGTATGCGAGAAGGCTGATCCGGGCGCTGGCTGGAGTGAAGCCGGGCACCGCTGGCTCGTGCAGTCGGCTCGCGCGATGTCTGCCGATGCGGTCGTGCCCGCAGCGCTGTTCAGCGGACTGGCGGGCCTTGGCATGGCCGCTATGGAGCTCGGCGGTGCCGGCTCCGGCTATTCGCGGCTGCTAGCGAACGCGGACGATGCACTCGCGGCGGCGACGTCATCGTTTGAGGATCGATGTCGGCATGCCGCTCATCTCGGCCTCGATGCCGACGTCATTTCCGGCGCAACCGGGATCCTGCGGTACTGGCTGGCGCGCGCACCGCTTCAGCTGGCGGACGACCACTGTCGACGCATACTTGCGGCGATGGTCGATGTGGCCCGGCGGAATGGCGGCGTACTCGACATCCGCTTCCCGTCGCCCTATCTCGACGAAGAAGGTCGCCCGGAAGTGCGCAGCGGAGCCAGTTGCCTTGGCATGGCGCACGGGACTCCTGGCGCTCTGGCCGCTGCGTCCATAGCTCTCCTGCACGACGTTGACGTGCCCGACCTCGCCTGGACGATCAACAACACAATCGACTGGCTAGTCGACCGCTCCAGACCGACCGACGACGGAGTGGTCTGGCCGATGTGGAGCCACCATGATGACGTTGATGATCCCGGCGGGAAGGGCACCAAGGACACCTGGTGCTACGGAAACCTCGGGGTGAGCCGAGCGCTCACGATCGCGGCCGCCGCGCTCCACCGGGATGACGTCGCCCTAGTCGCCGCCGACGCACTGGGCGGCGCCTGCCTGCGGCTGCGCGGCGGCTGGCGATCCCTCGGGTGGGGACTTTGCCACGGGAAGGCCAGCGTGGTCGCCGTGCTGGCCCGCAGCCGCACCGGAGCGTGCCGGCCGGGCGTCGGCGAGGCCCTGGTGGACCTGGCGTCCGACCTAGCCGCTCGTGTCGAACAGGACGGCGTGCCGGACGAGATTGGATCGGCTGGCCTGCTGGAAGGTACGGCCGGCGTCAGCCTGGCTCTCCTATCGGCTGGTGGCTTCCCCGAGTGGGACCGCATCCTCCTGCTGTCGTGACAATCGACCACTCGGCGCACCCGCCGGGCTTCAGATATGAGCCGTTCTCAGCTGCCGCCGTGAGAGCGCCGACCTCTCCGGCCGGCCAAGTTACCTTGCCTGAGGTCGTCCAGGTGCTGGCAGAACGGGCGATCGCCGTGGCCAGTCCCTCGCTCGCTGCGGCTCTCGCGGCTGGGCAAGACAACCCTAGGCTCGCGCGCGCCGTCCGGAACTACCGGCTTCGCATGGCGCTGCGCGCAACTCCGTTCGGGCTATTCGCCGGTATCGGCATGACGTCCTGGGGTGACGATACGACGCTGACGATCACGCGCGTCCCTGAGCCGACGGCGCATGTGCCGATGAAAACCATCGCCACCCTGGTACACCAACTGGAGGCCGATCCAGCGGTCCTGGCCCACTGCCGCCTGATAGCAGATCCCCTGATTCTTCTGCGCGCTGGACGAGCGTGGCTGGGCAGCCGCATGCAACCTGATGTGCCCGCCCACGAGTCTCCGATCTCGGTCAAGGCATCGGGGGCAGTCCTGGCGATCCTCTCCGCAGCCGAGCACGAAGAGTCCTTTGATGTGCTCGCCGCCGCCGCCGGCGCCGCCGGAGCCGCTCCCGGGCGGGCCGCTGACCTCGTAGCGCAGCTAACCCGCCTGGGATTCCTCCACAGCCACCTGCGTCCGAGCCTGACCGGAGAACTGCCGACCTCACTCGCTGATCGGCTAGTCGGCATAGCCGCAGCCGAGCCAGTGAAGGTTGTGCTACGGCAGGCCGAGCAGGAGGCCGACCGCTGGAACCAGCCTGCACCTGAAGGTTGGCGCGGAGAGGCGCCCGGGCCTGCGGACCACCGACCGGCAGGTCCTGGCGATGCTGCTGGCGGAACGGATCCGCCGGCCCGCGCCGAATTGTTCATCGATACCCGGTTGACGCTCGATGGAACGCTGTCCCGGTCGATCGCCGCCGATCTGGCCGATGCCGCGTCAACTCTGCTGCGATTGAGCCCGTTTCCTAACGGCAGCCGCCAGGCCGAGCTCTACCGAGAATCCTTTGATGCGCGTTTCGGAACTGATCGCTTCGTCCCACTGGCCGTGGCGACTCACCCCGAGTTCGGCCCTGGGGCGCCACCTCACCTCCCGGTTCTGGGTCACAAACCTGAACGCGACGCACTACTAGTGGACCTGGCGGAGCAGTCCCTCCACTCCAGCAACCGGTTGCTGTTGCTGGACGACGAGTTGCTGAGTCGCCTGATTATTGATCCGGCGGTCAAAACCGGACCCGACACGGTCGAACTCATCGCCGCAATACTCGCCGCAAGCCCGCGCGACATTGACCGGGGCCTGTATCAACTGCTGCTGGGACCCAGCCCCGGCGACATCCCGGCGGGCCGAAGCCTGGCGCGATTCGCCGACACGCTTGGTCCGCGGGCGGTGCAGCTCCTCCAGGACGTTCTGGACCGGCACCGGGCCGCTCATCCGGAGGCTATCTGGGCTGAGTTCTCATACCTGCCCGGACCGGCAGAAGGCGCTGATCTGGTTCGCCGTCCGATGATCGGCGAATGGGAGCTGGCCCTGGGCGTCCGATCGTGTCTGCCGCCGGAACGCGTTATCCCGCCCGCCGAGCTCCGCCTCGTCAGCGATGGCCGGCGCCTGCGGCTGTGGTGGCCACGTTACGCACGGGAGGTTCGGCTGGTCGCGAATCACCGACTGGTCCCCGCCTCGGCTCCCCCGGTAGCTGAGCTGCTCAGTTACCTCGCAGATGATGGTCACCCGTCGCTCGTGCGTTTCTACTGGGGTGTCGCCGAATTGCTCCCCGCCCTGCCGCGCGTGCAAAGAGGGCGCACTATTCTTCGCGCGGCCGAGTGGCATCTGACGCCCTCTGCCCGGCTAGCGCTCGAGCCAGAGCGCCCCGCGAGTTTCTTCGACCGGCTCTCAGCCTGGCGAGAACGCTGGGACGTCCCGCCTCAGGTGCACGTGATGGATGCCGATCGGTGGGTCCCCCTCGACCTCGAAGACCGCGAGCATGTCGAGGAGGTGAGAAGAACTCTGCGCAAGCAACCCAGCAACGTCGTGCTGTCCGAAGCCCTCCCGCACCGGGGGCACGCGTGGCTCAGCAGCCCGCTCGGCACCCACGTGGCGGAGGTCTGCGTACAACTGCACAGGGCCGAGGCCGCTGCGGCGCGACCACCAGCCATGCCGATCAGGAGCGCGGCAGATTCCGCGCCGTCGGCTGCGGTAGCGGCCTGGCCGGCGGTGGTCGAGCCGCCCGGCGGACGATGGGCGTACCTCACGCTGACCACCGGGCCGGACCGCCGAGAGGAACTCGTAGGAAGGCTCGCAAGCTTGCCGGACGATCTGCGCGAGCTCACCGACCGCTGGTTCTTCGTCCGCTACTCCCACCCTGAAGAACAGCTCCGCGTGCGGTTCCGGTGCTCACCGGCGGCGACATCCGAGGCACTGCTGAGGGCGGCACTGGCGTGGGCCGACACGCTGCGAAAGGACGGTTACTGCGACCGGGTGGCGCTGGAGACTTACCTTCCCGAGGTCGACCGCTACGGCGGCCCCCATGCGATCGACGCAGCGGAACGGGTGTTCCATGCCGACAGCGAGCTGGTCGCCAGCCTGGTGGATCTGGACCACCGCAGGCTGCTACCGGCGGAGCGGATCGTAGTCCTAGCTGCTGGGATCGACGACATATTCGCCTGCTTCGGGCTCTCTGCTGCCGACCGCTGGCCGTTCTACAGCTCGGCCGTCACTGACACGGAGCTCGGCAGCACGCTGTACCGAGCCCACGGCGCAGCGCTGCGTCGCGTGCTGGCTGGTTCAGTTCGGGCCGTGAACGGGCGATCATCGCTCTGGCCGGCCGCAAGTTCGGTCGACGCTCTCTTCGAGCAACGCGCCACCGCCATAGCCGCCGCCGCGGAGCGGCTCCGGCGCCTGGAAGCTAACGGTTCCCTCACGCAATCGGTGCCGAGAATCGCCTCGGCCATCGCCCACATGCATGCGAACCGGCTGCTTGGCCCGCGCCACGCTAGTGAGGCCGCGACGTTGAACGTGCTGAGCCGCGTAATGCGCGGCATCTTGATCCAGCAAACGATCCAGGCCACGCCCACGTCGCGGCCCACATGAGTTTCTGCACTCCACGGTGGCCCCCGCTCCGTCTGAGCAGTCCCCGCCCGGCCGACCGCTAGAGTTACCGTCGAGGCAGCGGACGAACGGGTCTTTCGCGGGTCGTCTTTCGGCGGAGCGGCTGCCCCGCACCGCCGAGTCGCTGCTAGCCACGATCGCGACGCACTCCAGGCTCCTCGTCATGGATGAGGAGGCGAGGACCGCCCTGCTCGGCCGGATCGGCGGCTACCTGGCGCGCAGGC
Organism: uncultured Actinomycetota bacterium; assembly: GCA_963792725.1. Taxonomy (GTDB): domain Bacteria; phylum Actinomycetota; class Actinomycetes; order Streptosporangiales; family Streptosporangiaceae; genus JAJYUU01. The sequence continues at coordinate 465,857 of CAWBXJ010000001.1, forward strand.
CGGAGACCTCCGGTGGCGACTTCACCCTGCCCATGCTGACTGGCGTCCTGCGCGCACGCCGGGACTAAGCCCACCGCCTGTCGCCGGCAGATAAACCGCTCGACTTCGGGCAGGGCGAGCAACGAGGCTGAGGACGTGGCGACAATCCGGATACCGCGGCCCGCGAAGATCGTCATCGCAGGCGACGGCGTCGCGGCGCTCGGCACCGGCCTGATTTTGCCGCTGACACTGATCTACCTGCACCAGGTGCGTGGCATCCGGCTGCCGGTCGTCGGCATCTTGCTGGCGATGCAGGCCGCGGTCGGGCTCGTTGCTGTCCCGTTCTCAGGCGCGCTCATGGACCGCATAGGCGCGCGCAAGGTGCTAGCGGGCAGCCTGATCGGCCAGGCGGTTGGGGCTACTGGCCTCGCCTGGACGCACAGCGTGCTGACGGCCGTTCCAGTGATGATCATCTTCGGCGCCTCGATGGCACCGAGATTTCCCGCGTTCATGACCCTGCTAGCCGGTCTGAGTCCCCGACCCGCTGAGCAGCAGCGCGCGTTTGCGGTGAACTTCACGGTCCTCAACGCCGGGATCGGGATTGGCGGCGGGATCGGTGCCGCAGTGGCATCAGTTCACCACCCGGCTTCATTTCAGGTGATGTTCCTGGGCAACGCCGTGTGCTGCCTGCTGTTCACGGTGGTACTGGCAAAACTGCCGGACATGCGGCCGCCGCGCGCGGCACATGCCGCGAAGGTCGGTTACCGCGATGTGCTGGCCAACCGGCCGTTGCGTGCGGTCGTGATCGCGACACTCGTCCTGGCATTTACGGGCTACGCAGCGCTGGACGCCGGGCTGCCGGCCTTTGCCACGGTAGAGGCGCACGTGTCGGTCCGCGTTGTGGCGCTAGCGCTGACGGCCAACACCGGATTGATCGTGGCGGCCCAGCTATTCGTGCTGCGCCTGGTTCGGGGGCTGCGACGGAGTCGGGCCCTGGCGATGATCGGATTGATCTGGGCCGTGTCCTGGGCGGTATTCGGGCTCGCCGGGCTCGGCCTGCCGCACGCAGCGCGAATCGCCTGCATTCTGGCGTTCGCTGCGCTGTTCGGGCTGGGCGAGACTTTCATGGCGCCGACCATTTCCCCGCTGGTGAATAGCCTTGCTGACGACCGGACACGGGGCCGCGCCAACGCGCTGTCGACGGGGGTGTACTCGCTCGCTTTCGTGGTTTCTCCGACGATCTCCACCGGCCTGATCGCTGCCGGGCTGGCTGGGCTCTGGATCGGACTGCTGTCTCTGGGCTGCCTGGCGACCGTCGCCATCGGGTTCAGCCTCGGCCGGCGGCTGACTGCGGAGCAGGACCGGGTGGACCCGGCGCCAGGGCCGCACGCCGACTCGACCCACGACCGCCAGGTGGTCGCGCCCTGCGAGGTGGCATAGCAGCTGCGATGCGAGCAACCGACAAGGCAGCAGCCGGTCAGGCGCCGGTGTGCCGCTGGCCAATTGCGGCGATCAGGCTGGCCCGCCCGTCGGCCGTAGTGGCCGTGCCGGTTCGGACCGCATCCTCGGCAGCGGCTATCGCGGCGGCTAGGGGTGGGTCGCCAAGGACGTTGGCGACCCAGCGGGAGAAGTCGCCGTGCCGGCAGTGGTGGACGATGACCGCGTCGTCGCAAGCTCGCAACTGCTGTTGGAGTTCCCCGGCGCTACCGGCCGTAACGCCAGCGGGGGTATCCGCGTCGTGGCGGAAGTAGAACCGGCGTTCCGGTTCCAGGTGGCCGCCGGAGTACTTATGCCAGTGCCGAATGTGCGCGGTCTCCCGCTGGCCGACCGCGAACACCACGCCGGTTCCGGGATGCTCGCGGTCTACGAGCACGGCCTGGCCTGGCCCGGCCTGGCCGATGAGCGCGGTCGCCGCTGCATGAGACATTTTCCCGGCCGCTGCGACCAGTTCAGCGAGGTTAACCGCGGCGTCGTCACCCGGCAGGACGATAAGGACGTCGACGGCGAGCATGACCTCCGGACGCAGGTCCTCGGGACGATGAGTGACCAGGCAGTAGCCGGCCGCCGCCGGCTCGAAGAACGCCCGGGCGTCGCGGGCCAGTGGCACCTGCGCCTCATCGATGATCAGCCAGTGGGGCAGGCCGGTGGCGAGGCGCACCGCCTCCAGCTCGCGGTGCGCGGCCGCCAGGTAGCCGGCTCGCTCCCCGGCCGGGGCCGCGGACAGGTCTACCACGACGCCGCCGGAATGGTGCCGCACGACGCGGCCCAGGTCCGCAGCTGACGGCAAGTTCCCGCCGCCGACGACGATCACATTCCGCAGCTGGCCGAGCCCGACGTGGTCGCCTTCCGGATCGAAGATCATCACCGAGTAGCCGAGCCGGATCAGCTGCTCGGCGATCAGCCCAGCCATGTAGGACTTGCCGCGCCGCGGGACGCCCGTCACGAGCACGTTCACCTGGGATGCGGGAATCGATGCGGGCGCGCCGTCGGCAAGCGTGCCCAGGATCATCCGCCACCGCCGCGAGTGCACCCGCTCCCGCCCGGCCAGCACCGGCCCACGCAGGAATGACGCCACTCCCTCCCCGTCCGCGTCGGCCAGGACGATGTCGGCGTCTGCCTTCAGCGCGGCAACTGCGCCGGCTACCGCGACTCCCAGCTCCGCGGCGGCCAGCAGCGAGTGATCGTTCTCGGCGTCCCCGATGGCGACGGCGTTGTGGACCGAGATCCCCAGCTCGGCCAGCCCGGCAGCCAGCCCCGCGCCCTTGGAGACGCCCGCTGGCAGCACCATCAGCTCGGCACGGTTACGGATCAGCTGGCATTCCAGGCCGAGCCTGCGCACTTCCGCCAGCACCGCGGTGTCGTCCGCTCCGCTGCAGGCCAGCAAGACCTCACCCCGACGGCAGGCCACGCCCCGCGCGGTCAGCGCGTCGGCCAGCTCGCCGCGCACCGGCGCGGCCAGGAGCCGCCGGCGGCCCGCACGGGCCACTACCGCCCCGTTTTCCGCGACGATCAGATCCGCATGCGCGCCGACGGCGGGAAACACCGCCTCCAGCTCACCCAGGATCCGTCCGGTGACAATGACAACGCGCCGACCGCCTGCCCGTGCCTCATCAAGACCCGCTAGCACCTCGGGGCCCGGACATCCAGATTCGGTGAGCGTTCCGTCAAAATCGACCGCCACCGCGCGGAAGAACCCCGGCCCGATGTCCGACCCGCCGGCGGCCTGGGCCTCCCCACCGCCCGTATGCAACTCGCACCTCACGTCATCAGGATCCAGGTGCGGTACCGACCTCGGGCAGGGGCAAAAGTCACAGCTCGCCAGACACCGCGAAGCGCCAAGCGACCCGGCGGTGCGAAGCGTGCGCCCCAGCGGTCCGGTGATCAAGCAGATTAGCTGCGGCCGACATCTCCGCATAAGTCAAGATCCGTTAGGCACAGCATAGGCAGCTGGCCGTTCGAGCCCCGGAGCCTACGGCCGCCCAGCCGGGACTGCCGCCGCCTGCAGCGCGGACCTTTGACCCTGGCCCGCGACTCGCGGAGGACAGACCATCGCTGATGACGAGAGGAGCACGGCGATGCAAGCTGCAGTGGGTGACAACATTACGGTCAGGGCGGCCCACCAGGGCGAATCGGACCGGCGCGGCAAGATCATCGAGGTCCATGGCAAGGACGGCCAACCGCCCTATGTGGTGCGGTGGCAGGACGACCACCAGAGCCTGTTCTTCCCCGCGGCCGACAGCGTGGTCGAGCACCATCCGGCGGGCGCGCGTTAGCTGACGGCAAACCCGACTGGCGGTCGGCGCGGGAGCTCGTGGGATCTTGAGCTCTATGCGCTGCTCAACCGGGTAGTGACAAGGGTGCCAGGAGCTGCGCTGGCCGCGGCGGGCTCCATGCGAAACATCTGAGGAGGCTGGACCGGTGCCGCACGTGCGGGACTTCCTCAGCCGGTTCCGCGCGGCCGGAGCTCCAGGCGCAGGCCGGGCGGCAGTGCCTGCTGACCGCCGCCGGGAGCTGGAATCCGAGCTCGGTCCGGTGCTGATGTTGCTGGACGGGCCGAGCGCCGAGTGCACGGAGATAGTCAGGGCGGCACAGCGGGACGCAGAGCAGATCGTCCGCGATGCTCGCAGTGAGGCCGACGCCATCGTGTCGGCCGCCCGCCGACGAGCTGCGGCCAGCGTCGCCGAGCTAGTGCGGCAGGCCGTTTCGGCGGCGCGCACGGAGGCGGACGCGATCGGAGCCGCCGGAGCCGCTGAGGCGGCGGCTATCAGGGAACGCACTAGGCAAAGGCTTCCCGCACTCGCCGACCGCGCGCTAGCTCTGGTTCGCGACATTGCCGACTTCGGTAGAGCGACATGACCGCGGGGTGGGTGGCCGGCTCGGTCCGAGCCCGGGCCATGGCCAGGCGCGTGGTCGGCGCCGAGGCGGCGCGGCAGCTGGCCGCTAGCCGGTCGCTACCGCAGGCGCAGCTGATGCTGCAGCAGACATCGTTCCGCGGCGCGGCTGAGGCTAGCCTGTCCCTCGCCGCAGCCCAGCACGCGGTCGCCGAAACCATCCTGTGGGACCTGCGGGTGCTCGCGGGCTGGCTGCCGCGCGACGGGGTTAGCTTGCTACGGCTGCTGGCGGGCTGGTTCGAGATCGCCAACGTCGATGAGCTACTGCAGGCGCTGGCTGGCAGGCCCTCGGACACGGAGTTTCAGCTCGGGGCCCTCGCGACGGCGTGGCCGCGGCTGAGCGAGGCCCGCAGCACGGTGGAGCTCCGCCACGCCCTCGCCGCCTCCGCCTGGGGTGACCCGGGCGGGGACTCGGCCAGGGACATCCGCCTGGCGATGCGAGCGCGCTGGGCCGCGCGCGTCGCAGCATTGGGTGACCCGGCCCGGGCCTGGGCGACCGCGGCCACAGGGCTGCTGCACTCGGCTGAGCCACCTGGAGACTCCGCTGCCGCGACGACCCGCGACCGTTCGAGCAGCCAGCCATCGGCACGGACGCGGCTGACGAACCCTGGCCGGCGCGGCCAGGCCCTGCCGGGCCGGCCGCGATCGTCCGCGGCAGACGACCAGACAGCGTGGTCGTGGCACGCCGAGGCGGACTGGTGGCGGCGGGTGGAAGCGGACGGCCGCGTACTGCTACGGTCCTCGGCGTCCGACAGCGGCCCGGTGCTCGGCGCGGTGGTGGTGATGGCGGCCGATGCCCGGCGGGTGCTCGCCGCCCTTGCCTGCGCAGCGCGCGGCGGCCTGGCGCTGGAGGCCTACGATGCGGTGGCGTGATTCTGCTGTGCCGGTGCGCATGCAGCGGGTCGCTCTGGTTGCGCCGAGCGCGGCGCTGCGCGATGTGCTCGTGCAGATCGCTGACGCGGCCGCTATGCAGATCGACCACGACGGCCACACGCGTGTGTCGGCCAGCGCGGCCGACCGGCCGACGCGCGGCCTGGTGCCGCAGCCAGCCCCGCCGCTGATCTCTGCTCGCCCTCCCGACCTGCGGGAACTGGAGCGCGCCCGCCGCTACGACCTGCTGGCCGGCGAAGCCGAGCTACAGGGCCAAGCGGCGGCAGCGCTGCGCCGCTCGGACGCGGCAGCTCTCACCGGCTGGATACCGGTCAGCCGTCTGCCGGAGGTGACTGAGGCGCTGGCAGCGGCAGGCGGCGCCGTTGTCCCGCTGGCACGGCCGGCCTGGTCGACGGCTCCGACACTGCTAGCCGAGCGCGGGCTGCATCACGAGCTGACTCCCCTGGTGCAGACGTATGGCACGGTTCCGTACGCCGACGTTGACCCGAGCTGGCTGGCGTGGGCCAGCTACGTCGTGATGTTCGGCATGATGTTCGGCGACGCCGGTCAGGGCGTGCTCATGGTCGGCGCAGCCGTGGCGCTCCGCCTCGGCTGGCCGCGGTGGCTGCGCAGGTTCCGCGCGGCCTGGCCGTTCGTCGGCGGCGCAGGCCTGGCTGCCACCGCCTTCGGGCTGTTGTACGGGGAGTGCTTCGGCCCGACCGGCCTGGTGCCCGTCCTCTGGCTCAGCCCGCTCGCACAGCCGGTCACCCTGCTGCTGGCGGCGGTCGGCTTCGGCGCGATCCTGCTCGCCGGGGCCTACGCGCTCGGCACGATCAACCGATGGCGGGAAGGCGGCTGGCGTGCCGCCCTGTACGCGCCGTCTGGCATCGCCGGAAGCTGCGTGTTTCTCGGCGCCGCGGTGGGGGCCGCCGGGTGGCATTTCCATCAGAGCTGGTGGCTGGCCGCCGGCGGTCTTGTCGCCATCGCCGGTCTCGGACTTGCCACCGCCGGATTCCTGGCCGAGGCTGGCCGGGGCGGCACGGCGATCACGCAGGCAGTGGTCGAGCTGTTCGACCTCGTCGTCCGGCTGGGCTCCAATGTGGTCTCGTTCACCCGGCTCGCCGCGTTCGGCCTGACGCACGCCGCCCTCGGCCTCCTGGTCTGGGATGCCACCCGGGCCCTGTGGCACCGGGGCGGCCTGCTGGCCGTCGCTGGAATCGTCGTGTTCGGGGCGGGCACCGCGCTCGCCTTCAGCCTCGAGGCGCTCGTTGCGGCCATCCAGGCGCTGAGGCTGGAGTACTACGAGCTGTTCTCCCGTGTCTTCACCGGACAGGGGGAGCCATTCCGGCCGTGGCATGTTCCCGTGGCGCGGAGCGCGCCCGAAGACCAGACCGGCGACCTAGCTCGCCGGTTCGATGCGGAGGTGGCTCGTCCATGATTGCAGCCTGGCTGCTGGGACTGCCTGTGGTCGCCGTGCCCGCCGCCGTGCTGGCTCGCCTGGCGGCGCGCCGGCCACAGCGCGGCGCCATCATTCTCGCGGCTGCCGGTGCGCTCCTTATGGTGGGCGCCACCGTGCTCCTCGTGCTGACGCTGAGCGGCGCGCCAGCGAGCGCGGCCGGCGTGTCCGCCGGGGCGGCCGCAGCGCACGCGGCTAGCACCAGCGCGGGCGGTAACTCGGCGGCGCTCATTGGCGCCGCGATCGCGGTGGCAGGCTCGACCATCGGCGCGGGCATTGCGGTCGCCTACACCGGAGCGGCTGCGCTGGCCGCCATGAGCGAGCGGCCGGAGCTGTTCGGCCGGGCCATGGTGGTGGTCGGGCTAGCCGAAGGCATCGCGATCTACGGCCTGATCATCGGCATCATCCTGGTCGGGAAGGCGTGATCCGCCGTGGCGACGGCGGCAGTGATTGGCGAGGCGCTTGAGGTCGAGGGGTATGCCCTGGCTGGCGCCATCGTGCATGCCGCAGACAGCCCGGCCGAGGCGAGCGCTGCCTGGGAGGCGCTCCCGCCCGACACGGCCCTGGTCATCATCACCGCCAGGGCGGCGGCGTGGCTGGCGGACCGGCTTCCGCAGCGTCCGGACATCCTCACCGCGGTGATGCGGCCATGACCATGGCACCCGCGCAAGCGGCACTCGAGCCGGTCCGCCGGCGCCTGCGGCACGACGCCGAGCAGGAGGCGGCCCAGTTGCGGGCGGCCGCCCGCGAGCAGGCGGCCGCGATCATTCGGCACGCGCACGAGGACGCGGCCGCAGCGCTCGTCGCGGCGGCAGCGAAGGCCGCCGCGACCGCAGTCCCGCTGACCGACGCCGAGCTGCGACGTGCCCGTGACACCGCCCGGTCGGCCGTGCTGGCAGCCCAGCGCGAGGCGTGCGACGATCTGCGCCGACGGGTACGCTCCGCCGTCGCCTCGCTGCCAGACGAGCCAGGGTACGACCGGCTTATCCACCGGATCACCGGCCTCGCCGAGCAGGCGGCGGGCCCGCGAGCACAGGTCACGTCGCCATCGAGCGGCGGCGTCGTTGCCCGGTCGGAGGGCGTCATCGTGGACTGCTCGCTCGGCCGCCTGGCCGACCTCGCCGTGGCCAACCTCGGCGCCGCCATCAGGGAACTGTGGGTGCCATGACCGCGGACCAAGCCCGCGTGGTCCGGGTAAACGGCCCTCTCGTCGAGGTCACGGGCCTCCCCCAGGTGTCGATGTCTGACGTCGTCGAGCTTGGCGAGCACCGGCTGCCCGGCGAGGTGGTGGCCGTCCGCGGTGACGTGACGACAGTCCAGGCCTACGACTACACCGGCGGCCTGGCGCCGGGCCATCCAGCCCGGTCACTGGCCGAGCCGCTGTCGGCACTGCTCGGCCCGCACCTGCTCGGCGGCATCTTCGACGGCCTGCTGCGGCCGCTGACCGGAGCGCCTGCCTGGCTTGAGCCTGGCGTTACCGCAACGTCCGCAGCCGACCGTGAGTTCACGTTCACGCCAGCGGTGACGGACGGGACGATCGTGACTGGCGGCACCACGCTCGGTACCGTGCCAACGGCCGCGGGCGTCGACTACCGCGTCCTGGTGCCCCCCGGGCTCAGCGGACCGGTCGCCGACATCCGCCCTGGCGGCCCCGTTCCCCTCCGGGCGGTCATCGCGACGGTCGGCGGGACGCCGGTGCGCCTGACGTCAACCTGGCCCGTCCGCCGGTCCCGGCCTTACCGTGAGCGGCGCGACGCCGACGCACCGCTGATCACCCGCCAGCGCGTCATCGACCTGCTGTTCCCGGTCACGCGCGGCGGCACGACCGCCGTGCCCGGCGGCTTCGGCACCGGCAAGACGATGCTGCTCCAGCAGATCACCAAGTGGTGCGACGCCGACGTGATCGTGTACGTCGGCTGCGGTGAGCGCGGCAACGAGCTGGCGGACATGCTCGACGAGCTGACGGGGCTGACCGACCCGCGGACCGGCGGCCCGCTGGCCGAGCGCACGGTCGTGATCGCCAACACCTCGAACATGCCCATGATGGCCCGCGAGGCCAGCATCTACAGCGCGGCCACGGTGGCTGAGCACTTCCGGGACATGGGCCTGCACGCGGTCGTCATCGCCGACTCCACCTCGCGGTGGGCCGAAGCGCTTCGCGAGTTCGCGTCGCGCAGCGGCGAGCTGCCGGCGGAGGAGGGTTACCCGGCGAGCCTGGCCTCGGCCCTAGCCGCGTTCTACGAGCGGGCCGGGTGCGTCGTCACCACGGAGGGACGCGAAGGGTCGGTGACGATCATCGGTGCGATCTCCCCGGCGGGCGGCGACATGACCGAGCCGGTGACGACCTACACACAGCGGTTCGTGCGCTGCCTCTGGTCGCTGGACCGCGACCTGGCATACGCCCGGCACTACCCGGCCGTGTCCTGGGCCGGGTCGTTCTCGCGCGACGACGACATTGTGGCCGCCTGGCACGCCGACCAGGGCGATCCTGGCTGGGAGAAGCGCCGGGCCCGGCTGGCCGCGCTGCTCGCCGAGGCAGACCGGCTGGGCTCGCTGGCGGAGCTCATGGGCGTGAGTGCGCTCCCGTCGCCGGAGCGGGCCACGATCCTGGCTGGCCGTCTCATCAGGGAAGGGCTGCTGCAGCAGAGCGCGCTCAGCAACGCCGACGCGTCGTGTGACAGCGCGAGGGCAGCCGCGCTGGCGAGCGCGATCCTCGCCACCTCCGACCGGTGCCTGGAGCTTGCTCGCGCCGGCGTGCAGGCAGCCGAGATTGAGGAGGCCGACTTCTCGCCGATCCTGCGCGCGCGGGAGGACGCCGCCAGCCCGGCAGAGGTCGCCGACCGCGAGCGGGCCATGCTCGCCATCCTCGATCAGCTGGGCCTTCCGTCACCTGCGGACAGGGCAGAGCAGGGCAGTGCGGCATGACCACGCAATGGGCACGGCGCGAGTACACCGACATCGCCGAGCTGCGCGGCCCGCTGCTGGTGGTGCGAGGGGTGGCTGGGGTCGGCTGGGATGAGTTCGCGACGATTCGCGACGCGACCGGCGGGGAACGCCACGGGCTCGTGCTGGAGGCCGATCACGACCTCGCGGTCGTCCAGGTGCTCGAGGGCACGGCCGGGCTCGGCGCCGCTGGCACTCGGGTCGGATTCAGCGGTACGCCGCTGCGCGTCCCGGTCGGCCCGGACTGGCTCGGCCGGGTATGTACCGGGCGGGGCGAGCCGATGGACGGCGGCCCGCCAGTCACCGGCGACACGACCGCGGCCGTGACGGGATTCCCGATGAACCCGGTGGTCCGCGAGCCGCCCGCCGAGCCGGTGCTCACCGGCGTCTCGGTCATCGACGGCCTGACGACGCTCGTCCGCGGGCAGAAACTGCCCATCTTCTCGGTCGCGGGCCTGCCCCACCTCGACCTGGCCGCGCAGGTAGCCGCCCAGGCGTCGGCCGCCGGTGAGCCGTTCTGCGTTGTGTTCGCTGCCATGGGGCTCACCCACGCGGACGCGGCGACGGTACGTAAGGTGCTCGACAAGCGGTCGGCCGCGGCCGAGCTCGTGCTGCTGCTCAACCTCGCGGACGCCCCGGTGATCGAGCGGATCCTCACCCCGCGGATCGCGCTGACCGTCGCCGAGCACCTGGCATTCACGCTCGGCCGCCACGTGCTCGTCGTCATGGCGGACATGACGAACTACTGCGAGGCGCTGCGCGAGGTTTCCGCCGCGCGCGGCGAGATCCCGGCCCGGCGCGCCTATCCCGGTTACCTCTACAGCGACCTGGCGTCGCTGTATGAGCGCTGCGGTCGGATGCGCGGCGTGCCTGGCTCGGTGACGCTCGTCCCGGTGCTCACGATGCCCGGCGGTGACATCACGCATCCGGTCCCCGACCTGACCGGCTATATCACCGAAGGCCAGATCGTGCTGTCCCCGGAGTTGCACGCGCGCGGCATCTATCCCCCGGTAGACGCGCTGTCCTCGCTGTCCAGGCTGATGCGGCACGGCGCGGGCCCTGGGCGCACTCGCGATGATCACCTGGACGTCGCGGCGCAGACGCTGGCCGCACTCGCCGCCGCCCGCCGGGCCGCCGAGCTGGCCGAGCTGGTCGGTGCGGCGGCGCTCAGCGCGGCCGACCGCCGCTACCAGGACTTCGACGAGGCATTCGCCAGCCGGGTGATCAGCCAGGGACGCGCCGACAACCGCTCCATCGATGACACGCTCGGCCGGGCCTGGCAGGCGCTCGGGTTGCTGCCCCGGCGCGAGCTGACGATGCTGTCGGCTGCGGCGCTCGACGCCTACTATCCGGCCACCCGGCCGGCCGGCGGCGACCCGCTGTGACACCGCCGAAGCTGGCTGCGCCGCCGGGCCGGGCCGGACGCATCTGGCTGGTGCGGCGCCTCCAGACCGCACGCCGCGGCGCTGACTTGCTCGACCGCAAGCTGCGGATCCTGCAGGGCGAACTAGCGGGCCTGCAGGCCGCGGCTGCCCAGACCGCCGCACAGTGGGATCAGTGCCAGGCCGACGCGCGCGCCTGGCTGCTGCGAGCGGCGCTGCTGAGCGGCGAGCGCGCTATCCGGTTGTCCGACGACGGCCAGGCGGCGGACGTGCGGGTCACGTACGAGGCGACCATGGGCATCCGCTACCCCAGCGGCGCCATGTGCACCATCCCGCCGGCCGCGACCTGGGACGGTCCGGTCGTGGCCAGGGTGCGCCTGGCACATCGCGCCGCCCTCGCGGCAGCAGCGCAGCACGCGGCCGCGAGCGCGGCGGTGCGAGCGGTGGACAGCGAAGTCAGGATTACCCGTTACCGGCTGCGGGCGATCCAGGACCGCTGGATTCCGCGCCTTGAGCAGGCGCTGGCAGAGGTGACCTTCACGATCGAGGAGCTTGAGCGTGCCGACGCCGCCAGGCTGCGGCTGGCCGCGGGCAGACCGCGGCCGTAGGTCCGAGGAGTGTCGCGGTCACGGCAGCGTCAGGTCCGGTCAACACCGCGAGACCGAATGTCGCGATCGCCAGCAACGGCCAGGCCCGCTGCCAGGCCTGCCAAAGGCGGCCACCGCCCGCGGCCCTAGCGTCGCAGTTCACATTGCGCTCCCGCGCCGGGTTAGGCCGGAATGTGATATCCGGCGCCGGGCCAGTTCTCCGGCGGCGGTGCGTGCAGCTTGTCTATCACAGCCACGGCACCGTCGATGCCCTCGACCAGACGCATTGCGGCCAGAATTTGTTCCTGGCTGGCGAGCCGCCCGGCAAGCGTGATCACGCCGTCGTCCGCGGTGACGTGAACGGCGGTGGGGTCCACCAAGAGGACGTCGGTCAGCACCGCCGACGCTTCTGCGGCGATCTCTGCGTCTGGGCGCAGGAACGGGCTCAGCAGATCCGTCCGGCTGACGATGCCGATCAGCTTGCCGTCTGCGTCCACCACCGGCAGCCGCTTGATCTGGTGCGCGCTCATCAGCCGCGCCGCGGTGCCCAGCACCGCGTCTGGGCTGGTAGTAATGGCGGGGGCTGTCATGAGTCCGGCAGCATTCCTGGCCTTCGTCTTGGCGCGAACCTCCGGGTGCAGCTGCCAGCCGGGCCGGTGCCCGGAGCGCTCGTGTCGTTCCTGCTTGCGTAGCAGATCTGCCTCGGACACCACCCCGGCCACCCCGCCTTCCGGCGTGAGCACTGGCAGTGCCGTGAGGTGATGCTCGTGCAGCAGCCTGGCGATCCCCTTGTAACTAGCGTTCCTGGTCACGGAGACGACTTTGGTCGTCATGACGTCGCTAACTCGCCATTGGCCCGTCCGCCGCGTCCCGCCCGAGGCGCCCTCGGCTGCTAGCAGCGAGTGAGGGGCACCGTCGCCGGCAGCCGCTGCCACTTCCGCCACGGCCTTGGTCACGTCCGCTGCGGACGCCGTTCCGCGCAATGCCTGGTAATACGCGGCGCCTAGATGCCTAACCATGGCATCAAGGTGCGCGTCTCGACGTGTCATACCGCCCCCTGCGTGACTTTTCGCGCTGTTCGCCGTTGTCGTCTGCGTACTGCTCCCATTACCCCGCGGCCGGGGTCGAGGATCGAGGGCCAAACGTCACTCTGACCTGGGACCTCGGCCTGCGCCGGGAGATATGGCAGAGCTGCTAGGTGGCGGCCTTGTAGCGGCGGATGAAGAACTTGCGTAGCTCGTCGGCGGCGCAGACGATCAGCGGGTACGGAAGCAGGACTACCAGGTAACGAGCCGGCAGCGCGGCAGTGCCCAGAAGCGATTGCAGCGGCGGCGCAAAGACCAGCACAGCAGCTATCGCTAGCTCGCCGGCCACGGCCAGGATCAGGTAGCGATTGCTGAACACGCCTACTGACCGCAACGAGGCGCGCTGTGTCCGTACCGCGAACGCGGTCCCAATCTGACCGAAAATCATGCCGAGGAAGGTCATCGTGGTGGCCTGGAGATATGCATGGTGGAAGCGGCTACCGACGCCAACGGGATCGCCAGCATGCCACCCCGAGCTGACAAGGACGTAGAAGAATCCGCTAATTGACAAGCCAGCGACCATCACGCCGAGGAACAGCCAGGCGCGGACCAGCATCGGCGCGCGGATCACGCCTTCCGCTCGCTGGCGGGGCGGGCGGCTCATGATGCCCGGCTCAGCAGGGTCGCGGCCTAGCGCGAGCGATGGCAGGGTCTCAGTGCCGACGTCGAAGGCCAGCAACTGCAGCACAGTCAGCGGGAGCGGCACCGCGCCGCCGGCGAGCGCGAAGACGAGGAACGGCACGACCTCGGGTGTGGCATGAGCAAAGATGTAGACGATGAATTTGCGTACATTGTCATAGACGATGCGGCCTGCCTCGACCGCGGTAACGATCGTCGCGAAGTTGTCGTCTGTGAGCGCCATCGTCGCTGCCTCGCGTGCCACGTCCGTTCCCGACATGCCCATCGCGACACCGATATCGGCGCAGCGCAGTGCCGGGGCATCATTGACGCCATCGCCTGTCATCGCGATGACGTGGTCTTCGGCCCGCAGTTCCTCAGCGATATGCAGCTTTGCTTCCGGCGATGCTCGCGCGAACACAACCTCGCGGCCTCGCGCCAGGATCTCCCTGATCTCCGCCTCGTGCCGGTGGTCGAAGCGCTCGGCTACGACGACAAGGGGATCTCCGGCGCCGATGCCGATCTGCCGGGCGATCGCAGCGGCGGTCATCGGGTGATCGCCGGTGATCATTATGACCCGGATGCCCGCCGTGTGACATCGGCTGATCGCATCGGCCGCCTCGGGCCGCGGCGGGTCAAACATCGTGATCAGCCCGAGAAAACAGAGATCTCGCTCCGCGTCCTCGCGCGGCATGGGCTGCCGAGGCGCGTCGGGGGGCGGCGGCTCGGCAGGAACAGCCCGGCGGGCGAGCGCGAGCACCCGGAGGCCCTGATGGGCATAAGCCTCGACCTGACGCGTAATCTCCGCGCGCATGCCGTCCTGCAGCGGCTCCTCAGTCCCCCTAGCAGACAGCAGGCTCACGCAGCGCGGGAGTACTGCTTCCGGAGCGCCCTTAGTGTGCAGCCAGCAACCACCGTCCAGCCCGCCGTCGATTGTGCTCATGAGCTTGAGCTGCGGATCAAAGTTGTACTGCTGGAGACGAGATTCCTCGCGGTGATCGGGGTCGACATCCGCGGCCAGGTACTGGGCGGCCGCCAGCAGCGCCATCTCAGTGGGGTCACCCGTCGCGTGGCCATCGGCGCCGAGTCGCGCGTTATTGCATCGAGCAGCCGCATCCGCCAGCGCCCTCAGCCCAGAGGTCGGCAGCGGATCAGGCCCGGCTCCGGCATCCAGGCGCACCGCCTGCCCGCATAGCCATGCCTCGACCGGTCGCATCCTGTTCTCGGTCAGAGTGCCAGTCTTATCGGTGCAAATCACGTCCGTGCTGCCTAGCGTCTCGACCGCGCTCAGCCGCTTGACGAGGGCGCCACGTCGCGCAAGCAGCCTGACCGCTACCGCGAGCGCCAGTGTGATTACCGGGAGCAGACCTTCGGGGACGTTGCCGGCCAGCAGCCCGACGGCAAATACAACGCTGTTGTGCACCGACAAGCCCGCTGCGAAGATCGCGACCGGCACGAACCCAATGGCCATCGCCACCGCGATCGCCGCGATCAGCCAAGCGACGCGTCGCACCTGCAGCTCTAGCGGGCTCGGATCCTCCCTGACGCGCTCGGACAGCGCAGCGATGCGGCCAAGCTCGGTATGCATCGCGGTCGCGAACGCCACCGCGCGCGCCTCTCCCCCCGTGCAGATCGTGCCGCTGAACACCAAGTCATGCGCCTGCAGGCGAGGAAGCCCACGGTCGTCACCAGCAGCGGAACGTGTTACCGGGACCGACTCACCAGTCAGCGCCGACATGTCCACCTCTACCGCTCCCGACAGAAGGCGCATGTCGGCTGCAATGCGCGCACCTTCCTCGAGCAACACGACGTCACCGGGCACTAGGTCGGTGACCTCGACTACGCTAGGCGCGCCATCGCGGAGCACCGTCACGCGCGGCGGCAAGTAACTCGCAAGTGCCTCGACAGCACGCTCGGCCTGCATTTCCTGCACGAACGCGAATGCTGCGTTCAGCACGATGACCAGCACTACCGCGGCGCCGACAATGTCGCTGCCGACAACGAAGGACAGCGTCGCCGCCGCCCACAGCAGCAGCGCAAGCGGATGTGTGAACTGGCGCGCCAGCTCACGCGGCCAGCGCACATGCCCACGGCGGCTCAGCACGTTGGGGCCGTACTGAGCGAGGCGGCGTGCTGCCTCGCGAGAGCTGAGGCCATGCTCGCTCGTCTTCAGATCACGCAGCAGCCGGCTCCGAGGCTCGAGCACCTCAAGGTCACTGACCGGAGCCGGGACGCTGCCGTCGGAGCCCATCTGCCGTTTCCTCCGGCCTATCGCGCACCAGACACAAAGATCTTGACATCCTCAGATCGCCGACAGCCACACCGGCCCCGGGCATGGCTGGACGGCGCTATGGCCCATCAGCTGAGAGCGAGGAGGACGTTAGGCCCCCGGACAGACTTTCGGCCCTAGCGGACGGGACGTCCGGGCCTACGCGGCCAATCCGGTCCAGTTGACGATGGTGCGTCGCAGCGATGCAAGGAGGCGCCAGATGCCGAAGCGCAGGTGGTTGGTCAGGGCGACGGTTGCGATCGCTAGTGGCGGATTGCTCGCGCTCGTACTTGGCGGAGTCGCGGCAGCGAATCCGGCGACGGCGGCCAGGTACCCCGGCGGGGCGAGCGCAACTACCTACACCGGGCCCGCTTTTGACACGTGCACCGCTCCGCCGCTCAGCACGATGGCGGCCTGGAAGGCATCGCCTTATCGTGCGGTTGGCATCTATATCGGCGGCATCGACAGGCATTGCACCCAGCCCCAGTTGACCGCATCGTGGGTTACCGCAGTGTCGGTGCAGGGCTGGCGGCTCATCCCGATCTACAAGGGCCTGCAGGCACCGTGCGGCAGCGCCGACCACAAGATCAACCCCGCCACAGCCAGCAGTCAGGGCGTTGCCGCAGCCGGCGACGCGGTCGCCAGTGGCAAGGGCCTCGGCATGCTAGCTGGCAGCACGATCTATAACGACATGGAGGCCTACCCGACAGGGAATACCGCGTGCCGTGCTGCAGTGCTGAGTTTCCTGTCCAGCTGGACCAGCGAGCTGCATCGCCGCGGCTACGTAGCTGGGGTCTACGCTCAGCTCTACTCTGGCGCTGCCGACCTGTCCGGAGTCTTTGGATCGGCCTCTTATGCGCGGCCCGACGCCCTCTGGATCGCGCGTTATGACGGCAGCCCCAGCCTGACCGGATGGGCGGGCATTCCTGACTCCTACTGGGCCCAGATCCAGCGTGGCAAGCAGTATCGCGCCGGTCACGACGAAACCTACGCCGGCGTGACGCTGAACATCGACAGCGATCAGCTCAACGCGCCTGTCGCCAGTGTCGCCTACGCCTACAAGGTCACCAGCAGCAGTGCGCTTAATGCTCGCTCCGGCCCGGCTACCAGCTATCCGGTCACCGGTTCCTACGCCCGCGGAGCGGCGCTGGCCGTCAGCTGCCAGGCACCTGGTCAGAAGGTCGGCACCACCGGCATCTGGGACAAGCTGACCAACGGCAGTTATGTCACCGACTACTACGTCAGCACCCCGTCCAACACTCGCTACAGCGCGCCGCTCCCGCGCTGCACTTACCCGTTCCAGGTCACCGCGACCGGTAAACTGAGCGAACGCGCCGGGCCGGGTACGTCATACGCGGTTAAGGGCTCGCTGGCCAGCGGGGCGCTGGCCTGGGTCACCTGCCAGCAGGCCGGCGGCAGGGTCGGCACAACGTCAGTCTGGGACAAGCTGACCAACGGCCGCTGGGTGACGGACTACTACGTCTCGAGCCTCAACAAGACGGGCTACACCCGGCCGGTGCCACGCTGCTGACCCGGCTGGTGTCGGGCACCATCGGAGCTCCGAGGGAGTACCAGCCGCACAGCCCCAAGTCACCCAAGCCAGGGCGCGCTAGAAGTGTTTTGACAGCCAGGCATGCACCTCGGGTACGCGATTCTGCAGTAGCGTCAGGTGCCCATCCTCTTCGAGCAGCCGCGCCTCGACGCCAGGAATGTGCGCGGCCAGCCATTCGCCGTGGCCGAACGGCACGAACATGTCCTGCCTGCCGTGCAGCAACAGGACCGGGACGGTGATATCGGACAGGTTGAATCCCCACGGCCTGACCATGCAGTTGTCGTCCCACCATCCCTGGCTGCCAGGCGCCAAGCCGTCCTGCGCGGAGCAGGTCAGGTACTCGGCCAGCTCACCGTGCAGGGCCGCGGCATCTGTCGGCGTGAGGAGTGACTCAATCGCCTTGGCCGCATCCGCTGGCGACGTGGCCAGGAGCTCCTCCCGGTCCTGGTCCGTCTTTAGCCTGGCCGCAGCCTCGTCGGTGAGGAAGAGGCGAATGTCATCCACGTTCTCCTGGCCCATGCCAGCGAAATAGTCAAGGCCGTCAGCGTCGTATGGGGCCAGTGAGGCGAGCGAGGCAGCGGCGCTCACCAGGTCCGGGAGCAGGGCAGCGCACGCGAGTACGTGCGGGCCGCCGCCTGAGATGCCCCACGTCGCTAGCCGATCGATGCCGAGCTCAGCGCAGATCGCCCGGACATCGCTGGCACAGTCGGCGACGGTGCGCCCCGGCTGCGGCGAGGACCCTCCATAGCCTGGTCTGTCGTAGCTGATGAGCCGCAGCCCACGGGCGGCGGCATCGCGTACGTTCGGGCCGTAGAGGTGCCTGGAGTTTGGCGTGCCCGTGTGGACGAGGACCGGTCGGCCAGCGGGATCGCCGGCCTCCTCGACAGCCAGCGTCCGGCCGTCCGGGGTGCGAACTGTGCGCTCCACGCTGCCTCCTTCGCTCCGCGCCGTGTCCACCCTGGCCATCGGCGCACGGGTGACGTTAGAGCAGGTAGATGTCGGCGGCAACCGAATACTGCTCCCGCCGGCTCGCTTGTCAGGCGGTTCTTCCTGGTCGCCGTACGTAGGGCCGTCGCGGCTCAGCTGTCGGCGTGGCTGCGGGTGGCAGCAAGCTGGCGCACCGCGTCGGCGACGGCCCGGGAGTCCTTGCGCAGGATTTCGGAGTGGTTGCTGGACACCTTGGCACTGACCGTGAGGTTGGGGTTGCGGGCGAGCACGGGGTCGAGTGAGGCGCGCATCTGCTCCATCTCTTCCTGAGCCCGACCGAGGCTGGCGCCGGTAGCCAGGACGTACCGCACCGGCCAGGTCAGGCGGTCGAGGACCGGCCAGATAGCGGCCGGGATCTCGTTGAGCTCAATGTTGATCTCGGCGTGCTGGTCGGCGGTCATCCCCGCGGCCAGGCCGAACGGGCGCACGAGCGGCAGCAGCAGCCGCACGCGGCGGAACAGCTTCCGGATCCGCTCGCGCGCCTCCTCGCCGGTAAGGCCGTAGGGATCAGACCCGTCCACTTCCACCACTACGAGGACGCGGTCCGGGTTCCGGTCGGCCCAGTGCGCGGCCACCGCCGCGCCGTAGGACCAGCCCACGACAATCGGCCGCGCCACGCACCTGGCCTCGAGCACGGCGCCGACATCACGGACGCACGCGTCAAACGAATAGTCGTTCGATTTGCCACGGGCAAGCTCGTCGTAGGTGATGTGCCGGTAGTCATCGCCGAGTTCGCTGATGACGAGCCGCCAGGGCGACTGGTCGACATACGGCCGTTCAGGTAGACGACGGGGCATCCGGGCCTGCCGGTGTCGGTCACGGCCAGCGCGGTGTCATCGACTGGCAACCTGCCTGTCCAGCCGGCCGTCCGGCCATCACGGGCCAGGGCTTCGCCGCGAGAAAATTAACACTAAAGTATACTGATCGTATGGCACGAGCACAGCGGGTGTTGCCGCTGCGGGAGGCAGCTGACCTCCTCGGCGTTCATTACCAGACTGCCTATGGCTGGGTCCGTCAGGGCCTGCTGCCTGCTTCGAAGGCCGGCCGAAGCTACCAGGTCAACGTCGCCGACGTCTATGCGCTCGGCGCTCAGCGCGCCACCGGTACGCCGCCTCGCCCTGAGCTGCGGGTACGCAACTGGCAGCTGCAGGCTGACCGGTTCTATGACGCGATCGTCGCCGGCGAGGAGCGGCTGGCCCAGACGCGCCTGGAACGGGTCGCCGCGGGCGTATCGTTCATCGAGCTCTGTGAGCGGGTTGTCGCGCCGGCGCTGCGCCGAATCGGCGACGAGTGGGCAGCCGGCAACGTGACGATCGCTGTGGAGCACCGGGCCAGTGCAATCTGCGAGCGCCTTATCGCGACGCTCGCGGCACGGCAGCCCAGGGGCCGCCCGCGTGGAGTCGCGATCACAGCGACCCCGCGCGGAGAGCGGCATGGACTGCCCGCCCTGATGGCCGCAGGCACTCTCCGCGAGGACCACTGGCTCGTCCAGCACCTGGCTACCGACCTGCCCGCCAACGAAGTTGGCCGGCTAGCCCACGACGTCGCCGCTCGCCTGGTAGTGCTGTCGGCCGTGACAGAAGAAGGGGCAGAGCGAGGTGCCGTTGAGGCAGCTCAGCTCGCCCAGGCTTACCCTGGCCTGCTGGTGCTGGCCGGGCGGCCTGGCGAGAGCCTGACCGACCTGCGCGAGCTCACGCGGATGCTTGCTGCCGGCCCCGGCGGAGCCAGCTGACAAGGACGGCCTCGCGCCAGGGCCGGTTGTGGTCAGAACACCGCACATTTAAGGATGAGTTAGTATTATAATTCCTATCTCAAGCTGGCTGTCATGTTGAACTTCCTGACGCTCGGGGAATGCGGAAGGTTGAGATGCGCGAGATGTCCGTGCGGGTCCTGACCTGAGTGAGGCCGTCGGAACCCCTCGTCCGGCTTCTCTGAACTGCCGGGTCGTCGGCGAGTCACTCAATCACCTTTCAGTCATCTTGCTCCAAGCGCACATTGACCGCAGGCGGGTGATCGCCGACTTCGTCCTCGGCACGCCCGCCGACACGACACAACAGGAGGTCAACTGATGCCGAATGCTATGACCGGGCTTGAGGCCGCAGATCGGGAGCACATCTTCGTGCCCCACGCGTTCCCCGAGACGCTGGCAGATCTCGGCGAGATCCGAATGAATTACAGCACAGCTGGGGAGCCGCACTTGCCCGCGCTGCTGCTGATTCCCGGGCAGTCGGAGTCATGGTGGGGCTACGAGGCGGCCATGCCGCTGCTGGCCGAGCACTTCCACGTCCACGCTGCCGACCTGCGCGGCCAGGGCCGGTCCACCTGGACGCCGGGCCGTTACACACTGGACAACATCGGCAACGACCTGGTCCGCTTCATCGACCTCGTCATCGGCCGGCCAACCGTCGTCAGCGGCCTGTCGTCCGGCGGAGTCCTGTCCGCGTGGCTATCCGCGTACGCCAAGCCCGGTCAGGTACGCGGCGCGGTGTGGGAGGACCCGCCGCTCTTCTCCTCCGAAATCAACCCGGCCTGCGGCCAGTCCATACGGCAGGCGATCGGTCCCATGTTCGCGATGTGGAACAAATGGCTCGGTGACCAGTGGTCAATCGGGGACTGGCCGGGAATGCTGGCCGCCGCGCCTCGCGAGCTGCCCGAGCGTATCGTCACCGCGCTGGTGGCGATGGCCGCGACTAATGGCGGCGAACCCGCGAACCTAGCCGAGCCGCCGCAGAACCTGAAGGAGTACGACCCCGAGTGGGGCCGGGCGTTCTGGACTGGCACCGTCGCAGCGAGCTGCGACAACGCGCTCATGCTGGCGAACGTCAAGGCACCCATCCTGTTCACCCACCATTTCCGTCAGATAGACGAGGCAACCGGGGCGCTGATGGGCGCCCTCTCCGATCTGCAGGCCGCCCGGGCCAGGGAGCTGGTCGAGAGCACGGGACAGCCATTCGAATACCAGTCGTTCCCCCGGATGCCGCATTCGATGCACGGCGCCGATCCAGCCTTGTTCGCCCGCACCGTGACGCAGTGGGCATCGGCGTTGCCGGCCGAAGCCGGTTGAGCATGGCGCTCCCTGAGCATGCTGAGTAGTAATCGTCGGCCGCCCGCCGGGCAAGGAGCGCTGACCGGCTGAGCGGCACTCGTAGCCGTCGGGCTCGGGCAGCCTCACAGCCGGTATGTCAGCACATCGACCTCGCACCCAGGTTGCCACGGGTCGAAGCCGTGCTCCATCAGCCAGCGGACCCCCCGCAGGCATCGCAACGACCACCAGGCGCGGATCACGTCGAGGTCGACGTCGGTGCCGTAGCCGGCGACGACATCGCCAAGGTGCTCCTGGTGTCCGAGCGTGAGGCTGGCGAGGTCGAACAGCGCGTGCCCGGGGACGCCCCGGACCAGTCGATCACGCCGGTGACCTCGTCACCGTCGACGAACAAATGGTCGACCTGCAGGTCGCCGTGGATGAACACTGGTGTCCACGGCCGGAGCGTGCGGCAGATCGTGTCGGCTGCCATCGGCGTCCTCGGGCCCGCGCCCTCGAAGGCCAGATTGCCCATTGCCTCGATATGGACCTCGCAGCGGCGGGCGACCACAGCCACCGCACCCGGGACGAAGCCCGCGTCGAGGTGACGAGAGAGCACGTCTCGCACCCGAGCCAGCCGTTTCGACGAGAAACCACCAGTCGTACTTTCTTCTTGCCTCCCTCTGCACCACGCTGAGCCGGCCTAGCCATCAGCGCAGGGGGGACCTAATGCAGGTAGACGACGGGAGGCGGCCACTCATCGCCGTGGCCGTGCAGGCAGCCGACGAGATCTCCCGGCCTGCCGAGGCTACGCCGGCAAGGACCAAATGGATCTAGGCAGCTGATGTTTAGGCATCTGTGGAAGCCGCCTGTGGAGGTCCGGAGCGGTGAGAAGATCAACTGGATGCAGCCATCTGAGAGTCAGCGCGCGGTGGCCGCGGCCAAGTTGACCGCCTCGGCGCTTGACCTGACCGTCGACGACGCGATCGTTCTTCACGATTCGAACAGGCTCGCTGTGCGCTTGCTGCCTTGTGACGTTCTTGCCCGAGTCGCACCGGCAGCGCATCAGGTCGCACAGTTCGAGGTCGAGCTTGCCCAACGGCTCGCCGAGACCGAGAGCCCGGTGGGTACTCTGGAGCGCCGGGTAGAGCCGCGCGCTTGTGAGCGTGATGGCTTCGTCGTCACGCTGTGGACCTACTACGAGCCTGTGACACCTCGGGAAGTCTCGGCGGCCGACTATGCGAACGCGCTTGAGCGGCTGCATGCCGGCATGCGCAAACTCGATGTCCGGACGCCGCACTTCACCGACCGAGTGGAAGAGGCTCAGCAGCTTGCGGAGAACGGGAACCTCACTCCGGACCTTGCCGACGCGGACCGGAAGCTTCTGATCAACACGCTCCAGAGCCGGAGACAAGCGATCGGCGCCCGCTGCGCTCCCGAGCAACTGCTGCACGGCGAGCCGCACCCGGGCAACCTGCTCAGCACGAAGACTGGACTGTTGTTCATCGATCTCGAGACGTGCTGCCGCGGGCCCGTCGAATTCGACCTCGCCCATGTCCCCGAAGATGTCAGCGACCGCTATGCGGACGCTGATGAAGAACTGCTCAGTGACTGCCGGGTCCTTGTTCTTGCCATGGTCGCCGCGTGGCGCTGGGATCAGGGCGACCAGTTCCCGAACGGGCGACAAGCAGCACGCCAACTCCTCAGCGCTCTGCGCGAAGGTCCGCCGTGGCCGGCGCTCGACGTCGTGATGCGCCTGCCAGAGAGTTCGTAGTCGACTCGTCGATCCTGGCGGTTCCGTTCAAGCCCTAGCTCCTCAGACTTGATCGGGGCGGTGCGAGCGGCGCCCGCCCACTTGCGGCCCGCTACGAGATCAGTACTCGTCTGCAGCTCAGCCCCGGCCTCGGCTGTTTACCGAGCTATTCCGTGGCCGGAAAACAGTCCCCAAGACACTGATCTTCGCCAAAGACGACTTGCACGCAGACGACATCGTTCAGATCGTGCGCGAGGTCTTCGGGAAGGGCAACCAGTTCGCCACCAAGCTCACTCATCGGATGCGTGACGGGAAACCCGACGACCTGCTGCGGGCCTTCCGCAATTCCATGAACCCGCGGATCGTCGTTACAGTCGACGTGATCGCAACCGGCACAGCCGGGGGAGCTCGCGGCTCGTCACGTGACTAGTGCCCCAGGTGATCAGCTGCCGGGCGGTTCTGCTATCCGGTGCACTGCTGGCTGGCGTAAACCGGACTGACGGTCACCGAATAATCCACCGCGGGGACGTGGCCGTCCTTGGACGTGATCATCGAGGTCTCGCCGACACTCGAGGCGGTGCCGGGCGGCTCCGAGTTAGGCACGGGGATGTCATCAATGCTTCCGCCGACGAACATGGCCAGGCCAGCGCCGGCGGGCAGGGCGGACGGTTTGATGACTAGGTAAACGGTGCTTCCGTGCGGGCTGGTGCCGCCGCCGGGGAAATTGACGACCGCATTCAGAACGTCCGTGCTGGTGGGGTAGAACTTGCATGGCAGCTGGGGCGCCTGGCCGTCCTGGCGGAGTGGGCCGTGGTAAGCAGGCCCGACCCCGATAGGCCCGACAAAGAAGACCGGGCGCCCGCGGTATGAGCCGCTGCGCGTGACGGGCAGTGGGTGGCTGGAGTAGGAGACGCGGACGGGCAGCCCGTCAGCCCGCAGCGTGCTCTGCAGGCCCACCGGGTTTCGCAGCTGGTTGATAGTGACGTCGATGTCGCCGTTGGCCTGCTTGGCCACCGTCCAGGCAGCCAGCCGTACGTCGACGAGGGGGTTGCCCGGATGGCCGGACGGCACCAGCGTTGTCACGGCCAGGGCGGTCCCGGCCACCACGGCGCCCGCACCGGCCAGTGCGGCAGTCCGCCGCCTGGCCCGGACTGCGCGGCCGCGGCTGATGATCTGCGCAATGGGTGTGGCCGAGTGAACATCGGTGACCCACTCGCGCACCATGGTGCTCAGTTCGTTGTCGTTCATGGTTGGTTCTCCCGTTGCAGTTCGGGCTGGAGGTCGAGCCGCAGCGCGGCCATGGCCCGGCCCAGGTGGGCCATAACCGTGCCGGGGGCGATACCGAGGATTTCTGCGGTGCCGGCGGTGTCGAGGTCGAGGATCAGCCGCAGGGCGACCACCTGCCGCTGCCTGGCGGGCAGCCGCATCAGCGCCGCCATGATCTGCGGGTCCACCAGGCTGGCCGGTGTCCCGCTGACCGCGTGCAGGTCCGCGACCCTGCCAGGATCGGGCACGGGTACCTCCCAGCGGCGGCGTCGCCACCGGGAGATGCCTGCGTTGAGCGCGGTCCGCACCACCCATGCTTTCGGTACGGGATGCCTGCTCACGATGCGCCAGGACGCCCATGCGCGGGCGAACGCCTCGTCCACAAGCTCCCGTGCCGTGTCCTGGTCACCGATGCTGACCAGGACAGCCCGCAGGCACTCATCGGCGGCGGTGCGATAAAACTCCGCGAAGTCCAGTTGCGGTGTTCCCACGCCCATACAACGCACCACTGAGCCATTCCCATTACCTGCCGACCGGCAAATCAAGCCGGTTGTCCCAGCTGATCTTGCTAACGGTCCCGCCCAGCTGCGGTCTTCGCGGCGGTCACCCGGCTGCCCCGCTGGTCAGCCCGAACATGGTGTCGTAACCCGACAGCGGCCGCTGCTCGACCTCGGGTTCGATGACCGGCCGCAGCACCACCGCCCGGTGCTGCCGCAGTGCCGTGGCGGCGGCCAGGCGGGCCGGGCCGGTGATGGCCTGATGCTTCGCCCAGACCCGGTGAACTTGGCTTCAGTCCATAGCTGGTACTACGGTCGCGGACGGTGCGGCCGCGCGTCCATGGCCTCCTCAGGTTTACGCCGCTGTAGCCATTTGCGTGCGGCCTCTTCGTCGAAGCCGTATGACCGGAGGACGTCAAGGGCGGCTGCTCAGACGGCCCGCACGTGGTCTGCGCGGTCGAGGTAAGCCTTCATGCGCGCCACCACATCGTCTTGGTCGCGGACGTAGCTGCCGTTGACCTTGGCCCCATCCGCTTCCTGAGTAACCGCACAGGCACCGGCACACCGTTAGCAGCATCGACCGCTCGGCGCCACGATAACAATCGGGCCACAGACCCTGCGCGCACAACCGACCGCCCGAGTAGTGGTCATCTCGATGGTCACGCAGTAGCCGGCCTGTCAACGGCGCCCGAATCTTGACCGCCTGACCGAGACCCAGGCGTCTGTCACGCGGTCATTCACGAGCCGCCGCTGGCACGGCGGTCGCAGAGCCGCCGAACACCCAAGGGCGCTGGGCGGACTGATCGTCAGCGGTTCGACAAGGAAAACATCCCAGACGATGGCGGCGGTCAAGGAATACGCCGAGGCCTGCCTCGAGCATCGTCTGCCGGCGGCCGTCACGCTCGGCGAGTTCCCACTGAGTGGCTGCTTTCTGTCCGGTCGGCCGGTATTCGGTGCGGCCTGGTCGCGCCGGCGTCGCGGCCAGCCTGCCACGCTGAGGATCAGGACTTAAAGGGCCGGAGGGTTTGAGCATGATCGGGTAGCGTCGGCGGGCATGACGACTCGGGAGTTCGCTTCCTCTACCGAGCGGGAAGCCGTGTGCGGGTTTCTTGACCTGCAGCGTGCGGCCTTGATCCGGAAGGTGGAGGGTGCCGATGATGCGGACGCCCGCATGGCCCCGACAGCGAGTTCGTTGTCATTGCTGGGATTGCTCAAGCACTTCAGCGTTGTGGGAGCGCAGATGGTTTCAGATCATCGTGGCTGGTCGTATCTTTCCGGGCGAATGGCCCCAGATCGAGATGCCAGAACACGAGATGGATATCGAAGACTTCCGCGTCGACGAGCGTGACATCGTCGAGCAAATCGAGGAGACGGCGAGGCACGCTGGCCACGCGAACATCACCGCCAGAGCATCTCGACGAGCAGTCGATCACTGAGACGCGCTCTACTAGCTAACTGGCACGCGCAAGCAGTAGTTAGCTGGCTGGGTCCGGCGTCTCGTTCGCGAGATCGTTTGGCTATGGCAAATACGCAGGTAAGCATCGAGGCAAGCCCCGGCAGGCAACCTTACGAGCCGGCAGGCGAGGTGATGTCCTGGCCGCGGACACTGTGGATGTACCTCTCGCCCGGCATACTCGTCATGAGCCTCTACATGTTCGGCGGGCGCTGGCTGCAGCATCACCACCAGCCCGCCGATCTGGCGCTGGCGGCCGGATTCGCGCTCTTCGCGCTTCCGGTAGAGCTAGGCCGGGCGCTACGCGCCTCGCACCGGGCTACGGGACGATGGACCCTCGCAGGTGGTGTCGATTTTCGCGCGGCGACCAGCAGGCCGCGCTTCCTGGTCCGGGCGCTGCTGCTGACAGTCGTCGCGTTCGGGCTACTCCTGCTCACCTTGCCGCTCACTAGTGCCCTGGAGGCCGGCCCGTTTCATTTCCTCCCGAACTTCCTATCTTCGGACTATAACTGGACCAAAGTCCCCCAGGCTCGCGGCTGGCTGCTCGCCGTAGGCGGGATCCTGCTGCTGATCAATGGCCTGGTCATGCCCTGGGTCGAGGAGGTGTACTACCGCGGCTACCTCCTGTCTCGCACCCCTGGCCGCCGCAGCGTGGCGATTCTCGCCGGCGCGGCGCTGTTCGCGGTTGAGCACCTGTGGCAGCCGCAGAACTGGCCGCTCATCGCTGGCCTGGCCATCGTGCTCGGCCTCGCCGTGTATCGCTGGCGCACGATCTGGGTCGGCTACGTGGTCCATGCCTTCGCCAACAGCTTCGGCATCATCGTGCTGATCCTCCCGTTGGTGCGCAGATGACCGCACAGCGCGCCACCCCGCAGAACCCATCCGCAAAGAGTGCGGCCTCGCCTAGGAGCGCGCGGGCGGGCACCTGGCTGATCCTGGCCCCCTTCCGGGCGGACACGTGGGTCTGGGCGTGGTTCTGCCTCGCCGGGCTGGTAGTCGGCATCGTCGCGCTGACCGCGGGCTTCTGCGGTCTGCTCGCCGCGAGTTTCCTGGTACTCACGCTCGTGGGCATCCCAGTCGTGCTCGTCCTTCTCGGGAGCCTGCGGATGTTCGCGAACCTGGAGCGTCGGCGCCTGGGGTGGACCGGCACGGTCGTCGCGTCGCCCTATCCCGCTGATGCCCCGCACCGCTCGTGGCTCGGCCGTCTGGCCGACCGGGCCCGCGAGCCGGCTGCCTTCCGCGACCTGGCCTGGCTGCTTCTATCCGGGCCGGTGGGCATCGCCGCCGGACTCGCGGCCGCGGTGTCCTGGCTGACCGCGGCGGCGGCGACCACACTGCCGGTCTGGTATCGCTGGCTGCCAGCGCACCATGCGGTGCTGATCTCCGGCCCGCACGAGCAGCGTTTTGTCATCGGCTCCGCGGGCGCTGCCCTCCCTTACGCCGCCGCTGGCATCGCGCTGATCTGGGTCAGTGCCTGGCTCACCGTAGGTCTCGGCCGCGCGGAGGCTCTACTCATGCGCGCCCTGCTCGCCGGGAGCCCGCGACTGCGTCTCAGCGGCGCGGTCGCAGCGCGGCAGGCGGCGGTCCGGTCCCAGCAGCAACTAGTCGAACGGCTCGCCCGTGACCTGCACGATGGCGCCCAGGCGCGGCTAGTCACGGCTGCACTGGATCTCAACCTCGCCCTGCACGCGCAGAGCGAGGGCGAGCGCGAGCGCCTTATGCGACAAGCCCAGGCCAGCTCGCAGGGCGCCCTGGCGGAGCTACGTGACCTCGTGAATGGCATCGCGCCCCCCCTGCTTCGCGAGCGCGGCCTAGTCGGCGCGCTGGATGGTCTTGCCCTTGAGGCACCGCAGCCCGTCAGCATCAGCGCCGACATCAACGGCGAGCTACCAGGGGCTGTGGCCTTGGCGGCGTACTTCATCATCGCCGAGGCTCTGACCAACGTCGCCAAACATAGCGACGCCCGAGCCGTCCAGATCGTCCTCCACGAGCGCGCAGATGTCCTGCACCTGCTGGTCACCGACGACGGACGCGGCGGGGCCGACCCGGCCGGCATGGGTCTGCGCGGGCTGGCCGACCGAGCCACCGCCGCCGGTGGCGTCATGATGGTCTCAAGTCCGCCCGGTGGCCCTACCCGGATCGAGGCACGCCTGCCATGCGAGTGATCCTGGTCGAGGACAATGCGCTGCTCGCCGACGGCATCGCCCGGCTGTTCCGGGCTTACGGGCATGACATCGTGGCCACCTCCGATACGGCCGAACATCTCCTGGACCAGGTGGCAGCGCACCGGCCCGATGTGGCAGTGGTCGATATCCGGCTGCCGCCCACCTATACCGACGAGGGAATCCGGGCCGCAATCGCTCTGCGCCGCGCTTATCCCACCCAGGGCATCCTGGTGCTGTCCCAGCACGTCGAGACGATTTACGCAAGCGAACTGATCGCCGACTCCGCCGATGGCTACGTCGGATACCTGTTGAAGGACCGGGTCGGCGAGGCTTCCAGCGTCATCGACGCTGCGGCCAGCATCGCGGCTGGGGGAACGGTGATTGATCCCGAGGTCGTCGCGGCCTTGCTGCGCCGGCGAGTCAACGTCTCGCGTGCCGAAGCGCTTACTGATCGCGAGCGAGATGTCCTCGCTCTACTCGCAGCAGGCCGCACCAACACCGCCATCGCCCGCGACCTGCATATCCAGGAGACCACCGTCGTCAAGCACGTCAGCAACATCATGGCCAAACTCGACCTGCCGCCATCCCAGGACCAGCACCGTCGAGTTCTCGCCGTGCTCATCGCACTCGGGCTCTCTCCCTGACCGGCGAGTAGCGCGGCCTGTCGCCTGCGGTCCTCGCCCTGGCTCCCTTTGTACTCGGGCGTGCTAAATAGCACTGCGTCTGCCGCCGCGTTTTCCCGCCGCAGGTCGGCCACGGCTTCCGCGACGCTCTCACCCTGGTCTGGGTTGAACGCCGGCAAGCCAGCCAACCCCGCATACGAGACCGTGGCCGAAGATTCCCGAACAACCCTTCGCCGGCATTTGACATCCTGAGCTCTACACATAAGCTTACGACGAAAGCTTACATCGTAAGAGGAGGAGCTAGCGGTGGCCACGACGCAGCAGGAGCAGCCGGAGGCGCGCCGCCGCAACCCTCGCGGGCAGGGTGACCGGCTGCGGGAAGAGATCATCTCCGCGGCCAGCGAGCTGATAGCCGAATCCGGCGATGCCGACCGGCTGTCGCTGCGCGCAGTGGCCAAGAAGATCGGCATCGCCGCCCCCTCGATCTACCGGCACTTCCCCGACGCCGAGCACCTGAAGATGGCGGTGGTTCAACGGAACTTCGCTACCTTCGCCGCGGCCCGCGCCAGGGCCAGCGCGAAGATCACCGATCCGGCCGAGGCGCTGCTGGCCCGATCGCGCGCCTACTGCCAGTTCGCCATGGACAACCCGGGCCCGTACCGGTTCATGTTCAGCCACCAGGCGCCCCCCGCCGACCCGGACCGGCCCAGCGGCGGCCCCGCGGCCATCCAGGCGCTGGCCGCCTCCATCGCGCGCTGCCAGGACGCCGGAGCAGCCCTCGCCTTCGACGATCCGGCCCGCCTGGCCGCCCAGGTGTGGGCCGCCCTGCACGGGCTGGTCCTGCTCCGGATGAACCTGCCCGACTTCCCCTGGCCCGCTCCACTCGAGGAGATGGCAGACCAGGCCGTCGCCCGCTTGATCATCCTCCGCGAGAGCCCGCACGTCCCGCGCCAGTGACCATCCCTACGCCGACCCGGAAGCTCAGTCCCGCATCCACCCTGATTGGAGAACTGCCATGACCGCGTCGGCCCTTCACCGCCCCACCGCCCCGAATCCGCCCGGCGCCAGCGCCGTCCGGCACCTGGTCACGCCCGGCTCGCGCACCCACCGCGCCCTGCTGGCTTGTGCCCTGATCGGAGGCCTGCTATTCAACGCCACCATCTGGATCGCGGGCGCCGTCCGGCCCGGCTATGACGCCTTGCGCCAGCCCATGAGCGCACTGAGCCTCGGGCCCGGGGGCTGGGTCCAGATGACCAACTTCATCGTCTTTGGGGTGCTCGGCATCTGTTTCGCGCTCGCCCTGCGCGCCACGCTGGCTCCCGGCCGCGGCGCCACCTGGGCCCCCGTCCTGCAGGCCGTCGCCGGCCTCAGCATGATCTCCGCCGGCGTCTTCGCCGAAGACCCCTCGGCCGGATACCCGGTCGGCGTGGCGCGTCCCACCACCGCGACCATGCACGGCATGGTGCACCTGATAGCCACATTCGTCAGCCTGACCGCCACGGTCGCATTCTTGCTGGTGCTGGCAAGCCGGCTGGCCGCCGAACCAGGCTGGCGCGGTTGGGCCACCTGGCTGCGCGGCACCGCGATCCTCATGATGGCCTTGCTCGCCGCATTCGGATTCGCGATGGCAACCCCCCACGGACCCGCCGGACTCTTCGAGAAAGCAGCCACCATCATCGTGACCATCCCCGGCACCGTCCTCATCACGCGGGTGCTAGCACGCGCCGGGCGGCTGACACGCTGACGCGCTCCCGCACCCTCCGGGTAGCGGGACGCAGGCACGCCCGCTACCCGAATTGATTGCCCACGCACCATCCCGTCACCGGCGGCGGGGCGAGCAGACGCGAGCCGGCCGGCTGCGCCGCATTGCTAGATGGGTAGCCGGCAGATGGGTAGCTGGGGAAATGTGTCTTGGACACCGCTGGCGAAGACAGCCCAGGCTGGGACGACTGATTGCGCTTCGCGAAAGTAGGTGGACCGATGACCAGTCCGCGCCTGGCACGCACGACTGCGCTGACCTCAGCCGGGGCAGCTGCCGCGCTGTCCGCCGCGCAGGCGGAAGCGTCGGCGATGGGTGTCCCGGTGACGGTCGCTGTGCTGGATGAGGGCGGGGCCATCAAGTTGCTCTCACACACGGACGGCGCACCGCTGATCTCGATCGAGACTGCGACCCGCAAGGCGTACGCGGCAGTGGCGATCGGCATGGCGCCCGACGACTTCTTCCAGGCAATCAAAGACGACCCGGCGGCCGTCGCGAGCTTCGCTAACCGGCCCTGGGTCGCTTTGATCGCCGGCGGTCTGCCGGTCGTCGTCGACGGCGTCGTCATCGCGGGCATCGGTGCCGCCGGCGCTATGACCGGAGCGGAAGACCGGAGGGTCGCCGAACGCGCGGCGGCCGGGATCGCCGCGATCGCCGGCTCTTCGGCTCCTGACCCGGTCATCAGCTATCCGGGTGAAGGCAGCGCCGGGCAGGTCCGGCGGCAGCTCGATCACCTGCCGGTCACAAATCAATCCTCATGAATCGCGGAAGGAGCCGACCTCATGACCACACTCTGCGACATCGCAGCCGTCGGCAAACCGCGGGCTGGCAGGACAGCGTCATCACCCTGCTGAGCAGCGAACCGGCGCAAGCGCCAGCGACGGCGACCGTTGTCGTGATCCGCAACGGGCCCTACCTGGTGCTCGGCCCGGTGGTTATCAGTGACCATCTCGGCGTTGGCGTCGATCACGACGGGAAACCGCCCTGTGCCGGTGCTGTCAGTCGGCGGCGAAGCCCATCTGCGACACGGCGTGCATCCGTACGGGCTTCGATGACGCGAAGAGTCCGGACAGAGTTCCGGACCGGCGCGATACCTACACCGGCCAGCAGGTCACGGTCTTCGACAACCGGGGGATCTGCCAGCATTCAGGTCTGTGCACGGACCGGCTGGCCGCCGTCTTCCACGCCGGCTCGGAGCCGTTCGTCGCTCCGAGCGGTGGCCGGATGGACGAGATCGTGCGGGCGGTGCGCGACTGCCCTTCCGGAGCCTTGTCCTACGGGATCGACGAAGTGGAGGCTCGCCGGCAAGTCGACTGGAACGGGAGCCGGTCTGCCACTATCACGGTCACGGCCGACGGCCCGTACCGGTTGACCGGTGGTATCGACGTGGTCGACGGTGCTTTGCGGCCAGTGCAGCGGCCGCAGGGGGCATCAGGAGAGCACTGCGCGATGTGCCGGTGCGGACAGTCACAGAACAAGCCCTTCTGTTCGGGGATGCACTGGTACGTCGACTTCCACGACCCGCCGCCACCGGACCAGCCGACAATCTTCGAGTGGATGGGCGGGTTCCCCGCCCTGCAGCGGATGACGCGGCTGTTCTACGAGAAGTTCGTGCCGGCCGACGATCTGCTGGCGCCGCTGTTCGCGAACATGTCACCCGAGCACCCGCAGCGGGTCGCGGCCTGGCTGGGGGAGGTGTTCAGGGGTCCGAAGCAATACAGCAGCATCTATGGCGGATATCCGCGGATGCTCGCGCAGCACCTCGGCAAGCACATCGACGAGGCGCACCGGGCACGGTGGGTCGAGCTGCTGAACGCGGCCGCCCGTGCGGCCGGTTTGCCGAACGACCCCGAGTTCCGCTCGGTGTTCGGCTCCTATATCGAATGGGGCTCACGGCTGGCGGTCGAGAACTCCCAGACCGACTCCCATCCGCCGCAGCACATGCCAATGCCGTGCTGGAGCTGGCGGACTGCGGCCGGCCCGCCAGGCAGCCGCGTCTCCGCACGAGGCCCCGTACCGACCGCTGACCTGCCGGCCGTCCTGCCAGGCGACAGCGAGACGCCGAGCTTCGTCCGGCATATCAGGACAATGTTCCGCGAACGACGAACGTGATCAGCACTCCATGCTCTTCGCGTTCGACCTCTGGTCTTAGCGGACGCCAGCTCCAACGCTCAGGCAATCCTGGCCCGGCTTCGAGCCGGCACCATGCCGGCGACGGCGCATGGCCGGCCGCGCAGATAGAGGCGCTCGCACGCTGGATCACGAACGCATGCCGTCCTGACCGACGGCATGCGACCAATCTCGCCCTAGTACGGCAGCCTGGAGTACGGCAGCCTGGCTTCGTGATCTTCATGTTCGTGCGCGCTGTCTTGGTCGTGGCTGGTCCGGCGCGGTGCTGGTGCCGTCGTCTCCATGCTGACCAGTGCAGGAGGTGCGGGATGGCGCGGACTGGCGAGGCGCGGAGGACGTTGAGCAGGTGGTGGATCACGCGTGGGCAGCGCGGGCGAGAGCGCTTATCTCGTCCATGCTCACCCGCGGCACCGGCTGCTCGCGCGCATCCCTCATCTGCTGGCGACTCAAGACGAAGCTGATCGCTTCGCCCAAGGCCGCTCCGCCCCAGTGTCGTTGCGGCACCGGCCCGCAGATCACCGCTCACCGGAGGCTAGTAAGGCACACTCGCGCCCGGCGCCCTGGCTCATCACTAGCCCGGCGCGCCTGCTCGTGCTGCTCGTCGCAGCGCTGACCGCCGACCGTGTCGACATCGGCGCTCGTCAGCGCCTGGGCGAAGGTCTGCCACTATCGAGCACAGCAGATCAGAGCTTGGCCTGCGCGAAGTGCTCCTCCAAGCCGGCACGCGACGTGACACACGCAGTCGGCCCAGACCTGCGGGCCTCATGGCGAGTGCTGACGCATGGCGAGTCGGCGGCCAGAGCCGCGGCCCGGCGTGCGTTCTCCCTGACTTCCTGTATCGCTGAGTAATAGCGCCTACCAACGTGCCGCTTCCGGCCGTCGGCTCGCTGCGGAGTGACGGCACTGAGGGTTGTATAGCGCCAGATCAGCGAAGGGCCCGCCCAGCCTGGCCTGGCCCGATTCAGGTTGCGCGGCGGGCGAGGCCGGCTGGGTCCAGCTCGACCGCGAAGGGCCGGGCAACGCGGCGCCGGGTCGAGCCGGCCGCGGGCGTGGTGCAGGTGGTGTACCGGCCGCCGCTCGAGAGCGAGCGGCGGTCTTGGGTGCCAGCCAACTCCACCCCCAGCAGGCGCGGATTCCCGCGTCCAGGGCATGACCGGCGTGACCGCCGGGTCGATCGACACCGTGGACGGACAGACCACCTCCACCAGCGCCAGGACAGCCTCACGCAGGCCCCCGCCAGCCGTCGCACCTGCTGCCCGGGCGGCCGCTCGGTGACGCCGCAGCCCGCTCGCGCTGTTCCGAGCCCTGTTCAACGAGCACCGCTCGCACCCTGGGCTCAGCGGGCCATCGACAGTCAGTCAGTGCTGCCGAATGCCAGCGATCCACGTCCACCACGACGGTCAGATGACGGTCAGACGATCTTGAGATCCGCCTGGATGGAGCCAGATCGGGATCCTCACCTGGTACTTCTTGTGGGCGCAACTGGGATCGAACCAGTGACCCCTCGCTTGTAAGGCGAGTGCTCTACCGCTGAGCTATGCGCCCGCTCGCGACCGCGCGCGACCGAGCCTAAGGGTACCGGTCCCCAGCGGCTCGCGCGCCGCCAGCTAGCAGGCCGCATCAGCTCACAACCAAGCCCGGACTCTGGCAAAAAATCGATAAATCAATAAGCCGACTTGGGGCAGGCTGAGACTTG
The DNA here is from genome assembly GCA_963792725.1 of uncultured Actinomycetota bacterium. Classification (GTDB taxonomy): domain Bacteria; phylum Actinomycetota; class Actinomycetes; order Streptosporangiales; family Streptosporangiaceae; genus JAJYUU01. The sequence continues at coordinate 500,340 of CAWBXJ010000001.1, forward strand.
GGGCAGGCTGGGACCTGCGGCACCGCGGCCAGCATGGCCGAGCTGTTCGAGACGGCCGGGGTGAGCTAACCACGCGCCTCGCGAGCGCAATCGCCCTCCGTGACTACGACCGGATGCGAGAGGTGACAGCAGACCCGCTGACAAACGCGCTCAAGCACACGCCGGCTGCTGGTCCGGGCGCACCACGGCGACCTCACCATCACCAGCGAACCAGGCGCCAGCACTCAGGCGGCCGTGATGCTGGCAAGCGCGTCCAAGGGTTGACAGGGCCTCGCATCGAGGATGCACAGGCAGCTGGACTCGCAGGGCCCGCGGACTGAACGGCAATGCCGGACGGCTGATTGCGGACTAGCTCAGGTACGTCACCGCGATCGCGGCCACCTCGTCAGCGACGCTCAGCCGGTTCTCTAGCCGGGTCAGCCGCGCGTCCATGGTCGGCCCGGTGACACCGTCAGTCAGCGCCAGCTCACAGTGAATGGCCCCGACGACTGCCGTTGTGTACCGCACGGCAGCGGGCAGCAGCTCAAGCTCGGCTGGATTCAGGCTGCGCACCCCGGTGTAGCCGCGCGCCACAGCGGCGATCCGGTCCTCGTCCGGCGTGATCAGCCAGGCCTCCGGATCCAGGTCGGGGACCGCCGCGTCCAGCTGGCACTCCAGCAGGCAGTTGCCGAGGTCAAGCACCGCCAGCCCCAGCCCGGACATCTCCCAGTCGATCAGCACGACCGCACCGTCAGCACCGGTCGCCACCGCGTTCCGTGCCCACACGTCGCCGTGCACGACGGTCTCTGGCACCGCGGCGGCGGCCGCCTCGACGGCGAGCACCGTGCGCCGGAACGCCGCTGCCATCGGCATCCACTCCCCGGGCATCGCGGCGGCGGCCGCGTCCAGCCGGGCGAGTGTCATCGGCACCGCGATAGCGGGATGCCGCGCGGCGAGGCGACGACCGCCGCCGCCCGCCACGACGCGGTGCAGCCGCCCGAGGGCCGCGCCAAGCGCGTGCAGCTGGCTGAGCGTCGGCTCGATGACGGTGCCGGGAACATAGGTTGTCGCCCATGCCAGCCACGGGCCGGCCACGGCAACCAGTTCACCGGTCCGCGTTAGCACGGGGCGCGGCGCCGGATATCCCGCCGCGGCGAGCGCGGCCAGCGTCTCGGCCCGCCCGAGCAGCCAGTCGGGCACGGTCTCGGTAAAGGGTCCGAGGCATTGCACGGGCACGCCGCTGTCGGCGCGGAACGCCCGGACCAGCTGACGCGACCCGTCGGCCAACGTCAGCTCATAGCTGATCCGCGCCTCCTGCACCGAGCCGGCCGCGACGTGAATCGCCGACGGCGGTACCGCCCGCTCGTGGTACTCGTCCAGCAGCCGGCCGATTACCGCGACGTCGGTCACTGGCCGGCCACCGCCGCGCTCAGGACCCGACCGGCGAACACAGCGGAACCAGCAAACAGAGCGGAACCAGCGAACAGAGCGGAACCGGTGCGCCAGATCACGACATCGCGTACGGCGGGCGCTGCCTGCTCGGGCCGAGCACCTTTGCCAGTGCCCGCTCGACTTCGTCAGCCAGGTCGGCCACGGCGGCGTCGGTCACGACACCGCTGTCGTCCAGCCCAGCGCCGGCCGGCTGGCCAACGGCGCCGCAGTCGCGGCACTCCACCTCACCGAGCCGCCGGACCAGGTGCACGCTGCCGCACACCTGACACCGGTCGAGCTCGTTGGTCCAGTCGATCGCTGCCTGGCAGTCCGGGCAGATCAGGATCTGCCGGTCTCCGCGCACCCCCCGGCGCCAGGGACTCTCGCCCCGGTCAGGGTCCACCTGCCGTGTACCGCACCGATAGCAGGGCATCCAGCCTGTCCCGATTCTGCCGTAGCAACCAGAAGGCGCTGTGCCAGCCGAGTGGCTGGACGAGCACGCGAGCTAGCTCAGCTCGGCGAGGGCCTTCTGGTAGTCGGCGATCTCTCGTGCCTGCGGGATGGGGTTAACGACCTTCCACCGCACGACGCCGTCTTTGTCGATGATGAACGTGCCGCGGGTAGCAACGCCCATCCTGTCATCGAAGACACCGTAGGCCTTCGCTACCTCACCATGCGGCCAGAAGTCAGCGAGCAATGTGAAATCGAAATGATCCCGCTCGGCCCACGTCCGTAGCACGAACGTCGAATCGACCGAAACCGCCAGCAGTTCCACGTCGTCCCGCGTGATCTCCGGGAACTGGTCCCGGATTGCGCACAGCTCGCCGCTGCACACGCCGCTGAAGGCCAGCGGGTAAAACACGAGCACCACGTTCTTGCTGCCCCGGAAGCTGGCCAGGCTGACCGGCGTGCCGTGCTGGTCCTTCAGCTCGAAGTCAGGGGCCTGATCGCCGACTTCAACCGCCATTACTGATCCTCTCAGCGCGAGGTTTGGTTGGGGACGGGAGCCGCCAGGAGCGGCTCGCGGGGACCGGGGCGCTCTTGTGTGCGCCGCGACTCCCGAACGCACTCAGTGTGCCATCACCCGGGCGCCTGCACACGGGCGCGTGTCAGGAAACCGGCTGGCGAGGCAGTCCGGACAGCTGGTCTCAGCGGCGAGCCTTGGGCGCGACCAGGCGGCTGGCCGACCAGTTGCGCCCCGCGCTGACAGTGGAGGTCTGGGATAGTCCCGCGGTCGGGGCGGCCTCGCCTATCTCACTGGGCTCGACGTGCCCGTCACGACCTGTTTTAGGAGTGAGCAGCACGATATAGCCGCCGTCAGCAAGCGGGGTGAGCGCGTCCACCAGGGCGTCGACGAGGTCACCGTCGCCGTCCCGCCACCACAGCAGGACGCCGTCCACGACATCGTCGTAGTCCTCATCGACGAGCTCTGCGCCTTCTAGCGCCACGACAGAGTCGCGCAGCGCCTCGTCGCAGTCATCGTCGTATCCGATCTCCTGCACCACGTGGCCTGGCTTGATGCCAAGCCGCTCAGCCAGGTCACGCTGGTCCTGCGCCTGGCCCGCGGTCGCGCTCACTGAAATCCTCCTGATCCTTTCCGCCCCGGCTGGCCTGGCCGACCGAACAGATCCCTAAACTCGGCACATGCCCAGGTCCGGTTCCGGCTACACAGCCGCAGCTTGTCGCTGTCCTTGATCGCACAGTTCACACTGGGTCGGCGCGGTGCGCAAGTCACAATTAGCGCGCACGACGAATTACCTGCCCACTGGACCATCCAGATAGCCTTCAAGAGGCGTCGCGGGGCCGTTATAGGCGATAAGCGCTTTATGTGACTAGCGCCACTTCCGGCGCAATCCCGCGGCATCACCAGGCATCACCGGGCGCCAGCAGGCGCCGCCGGGCGCCGGCCCCGACGGCCGGCCAGGCCAGTTACCAACTGGTAGAGATGCGCTAACTGGCATCAGGTACGAGGATTAGAGCAGGACCACCCGACTGGACGTGGCCGACGGCGGCCGCGTCCGACTATGACGCGGCGCGCAGCTACAGCCGGATGCATGAGCCGGCACTGCTCGCCCGCCGGAATGCGAGGAATCACCCGTGGCCTCCGGACGCCAGCGCTTCTCCATCATCAGCGACGGACTGCCCACCCAGCTGCCGGACATCGACCCGGACGAGACCAGGGAATGGGTGGAGTCCTTCGATGACGTCGTCCGCACCCACGGGCGGGCCCGGGCCCGGTATGTCATGCTCCGGCTCCTGGAGCGGGCCCGTGAGCAGCAGGTCGGCGTGCCCGGCCTGCGCAGCACCGACTACATCAACACCATCCCGCCCGAGCACGAGCCCTGGTTCCCCGGCGATGAATACGTGGAGCGCCGCATCCGGGCCTACATCCGGTGGAACGCGGCGATCATGGTCAGCCGCGCCAACCGCCCTGGCCTCGGCGTCGGCGGGCACATCGCCACCTACGCCTCAGCGGCCAGCCTGTACGAGGTCGGCTACAACCACTTCTTCCACGGCAAGGACCACGGCGAGTCCGGCGACCAGGTGTTCTTCCAGGGCCACGCCGCGCCCGGCATCTACGCGCGCGCCTTCCTGGAAGGCAGGCTCACCGAGGAGCAGCTGAACGGCTTCCGGCAGGAGCTGTCGCATCCCGGCGGCGGGCTGCCGTCATACCCGCACCCGCGGCTGATGCCCGACTTCTGGGAGTTCCCGACCGTCTCGATGGGCCTCGGCGCGATCAACGCTGTCCATCAGGCCAGGTTCAACCGGTACCTGCTGGCCCGTGAGCTGAAGGACACCAGCAGGTCGCGCGTCTGGGCCTTCCTCGGCGACGGCGAGACCGACGAGCCCGAGGTGCGCGGTGCCATCAGCCTGGCCTCCCGCGAGGAACTCGACAATCTGACCTTCGTCATCAACTGCAACCTCCAGCGCCTGGACGGCCCGGTCCGCGGCAACGGCAAGATCATCCAGGAGCTCGAGGCGTCATTCCGCGGCGCCGGCTGGAACGTCATCAAGGTCATCTGGGGCCGGGACTGGGACCCGCTGCTGGCCAAGGACACCGACGGTGCCCTGGTCAACAAGATGAACACAACGCCGGACGGCCAGTTCCAGACCTACGCGGTCGAGTCCGGCGCTTACACCAGGGAGAACTTCTTTGGCGGCGACCCGCGCCTGCGCGCCATGGTCGAGCACCTGACCGACGACGAGATCCGCAACCTCTCCCGTGGCGGCCACGACTACCGCAAGGTCTACGCCGCGTTCAAGGCTGCTACCGAGCACGTGGGCCAGCCGACGGTGATCCTGGCCCACACGATCAAGGGCTGGACTCTCGGTCCCGACTTCGAGGCGCGGAACGCGACGCACCAGATGAAGAAGCTGACCGTGGCTGAGCTCAAGGAGTTCCGCGACCGGCTCTACCTGGAGATCCCCGACGCGGCGCTGGAGGCCGAACTGCCGCCGTACTACCACCCCGGCGAGAAGTCCGACGAGATCCAGTACATGCGCGAGCGCCGGGCGGCACTCGGCGGCTACCTGCCCAAGCGGGTAGTACGGGCCAGGCCGCTCGCCCTGCCCCCGGACACGGTCTACGACGAGCTGCGCCGCGGCTCGGGCAAGCAGCCGGTCGCCACCACGATGGCGTTCGTCCGGCTGCTCAAGGACCTCATGAAGGACCCGGAGATCGGCGACCGCTTCGCTCCTGTCATCCCCGACGAGGCCCGCACGTTCGGCATGGACTCGCTGTTCCCGACGGCCAAGATCTACGACCCGCAAGGTCAGACCTACGAGGCCGTCGACCGCAACCTGCTGCTCTCCTACAAGGAGTCCAGCCGCGGGCAGATCCTGCACGAGGGCATCAGCGAGGCCGGCGCGATGGCGTCGACCACGGCCGCGGGCACGTCCTATGCCACGCACGGCACGCACATGATCCCCGTCTACATCTTCTACTCGATGTTCGGCTTCCAGCGGACCGGCGACCAGATGTGGGCGCTTGGCGACCAGCTCGGCCGCGGGTTCCTGCTCGGTGCGACGGCCGGCCGGACGACCCTGACCGGCGAAGGCCTCCAGCACAACGACGGGCACTCGGTCCTGCTCGCCTCGGTGAGCCCGGCCTGCGTGAGCTACGACGCCGCCTGGGCCTACGAGCTCGCGTACATCGTCAAGGACGCACTGCGCCGGATGTACGGCTCGAGCGCCGAGCATCCCGACGGGGAGGACATCTTCTACTACCTCACCGTCTACAACGAGCCCTACGTCCAGCCTGCCGAGCCGGCCGACTACGAGGGCGGCTCCGCGGCGCTGGAGCGAGCGATCCTGCGCGGCCTGTACCGCTACTCAGGGCCACCCGAGCTGCCGGCTGACGCTGTCCCGCCCGCGGGCGCCACCGCCACGACGGTGGCGTCAACCACCGGCGAGCACCCGCAGGCTCAGATCATCGCGTCCGGGGTAGGGCTCCGGTGGGCGCTGGACGCACAGCGCCTGCTGGCTGACGACTGGGGCGTCAGGGCCGGAACGTGGTCGGCTACGTCCTGGACTGAGCTACGGCGCGAGGCGCTGCAGTGCGAGGAATGGAACATGCTCCAGCCGGAGGCCGAGCACCGGGTCCCCTACGTCACCCGAGCGCTGGACGGGCACCCCGGCCCGGTCGTCGCGGTGAGCGACTGGATCCGCGCCGTCCCCGACCAGATCGCGCGCTGGGTGCCGGCACCGTTCACCTCGCTCGGCACCGACGGCTGGGGCTTCTCCGACACCCGCCCGGCCGCCCGCCGGTTCTTCCACGTGGACGCCGAGTCGATCACGGTCGCCGTACTCGCGGAGCTTGCCCGCCTCGGCGAGGTCAAGCCGGAGATCGTCGCACAGGCCATCGCGAAATACAGGCTCGACCTCGCGGTGAGTGACGCACTGTAGGAGGTGGCACTGTAGGAAGCGGCGCTGTAGGAGGTGGCACGGTAGCGATGGCCCACCGGCTGCGGATGAGCGCAGAGCTCGGCGACTGGCTCGACGAGCTCTGCACCTCCGAGCCAGCCAGCGCCGCCGAAGTGGCCGCCGCCCTCACGGTGGTCATGACCGCGCCCGACCCATCCACTCTGGAACTCGTGGATCCGCCAGTGTCCGGCCCCACCGACCCGCGGGAAGTCGTCGATCAGCTCTACCAGGACATGCTGGCGGCGCTCCAGCCAGTACGGTGGGAGGCCGCTCAGGCAGCGACCGAGAGCAGGTACTGGGCACCTCAGATCGCGGCGGCCGAAGCCGCGGGCCAGCCCGATGACGTGCTGGCCTACTTGCGTCAGCGGCTGGCCAAGGCGGAGGGCCGCCAGCGCGACCTGACGCGGCGAAGCCAGCGCCTCCGCGACGAAGTCGACGCGTTCCGCGCCGCCAAGGAGACGGCCAAGGCGATGTACACGGCCGCCGACGCGACGCTGCGAATCCAGGACGCGGTCGAGACCGCGACGACCGAGAGCCCTGCGCCTGCGCATGATGAGCAGGCCGCGCAACGCGAGGCGGTCGAGGCTGCCGAGGCGCACCTGCACGCCGTGGCGGCGCAGGCAGCGGCAATACTGCGCAAGATCATCGAGGCAGGTTCGGACAAGAACCAGCGCCAGCCGCCGCGCGATCCGGTCGCCGGCCTGCTCGAGTTGCGCGCTGACCCGCTCGGCCGCGATGTGCGCCTGCTGTTCGCTGTCGAGCCAGCGGACGCCGTCACCGTGCTGGCCGTGCTGGACGGCGAGGAGGCGATCACCGAGCACCGCGCGCAGGCGATCGAGCTGGCCGGGGACCTGCTCACCGACATCCGGGCCGGGGCCTGGCCGCCAGCTGATGCCGACGCGCCCGCGGACATCGAGGTGACATTCGCCGACTCGGCCACGTTCCTCGCCCGGTTCTTCCCGGCGGACACCGGCGCCATCGCCACGCGCGCCGCCGACCTTGGGGCGGCGCGGTCCCTGGCCGGGCTGCGCGGCGGCATGAGCCTGGCGGGATTGTCGAGCAAGACCGGCATCAGCGAGCAGCGACTGCGCGACATCGAGGCGCGTGGCCTGCGCGACGCTGAGGTGCACGAGGCGGCGGCCTACGTGCGCGCGCTCGGCGGGCGGCTCACGCTCACGGCCAGGCTGGCCGAGTCCGGGCCGGTGCTGCTGGCCTGAGTCAAGCATGGCCGCGGCGCGCGATCGCCTAGGGTTAGCGCCGTGATCACCGTCGCTCACGCGGCCCGCCGATGAGCCTCAACGCATCGGCAGCCCTCCGCCCACTTCGGTACCGGAACTTCGCCGTGCTGTGGACCGCGAGCCTGATTTCCAACATCGGCTCGTGGATGCAGACCGTCGCGGTCGGTGCGCTCGTGATCTCCCGGACTGGGCAGGCGAGCTGGGCGGTGCTCGTCGCGGCCGGCGCGTTCCTGCCGATCGGCCTGCTCTCGCCCGCTCGGCGGCGCGCTGGCCGACCGGCTGCCGCGGCGGCCGGTGATCGCGGCCGGGAACCTGGCCGCCGGGCTCATCGCGGCGGTGATCGCGGTCCTGGTCGCGGACGGCCACGCGACTCCGTACGCGCTGCTCGCGCTCGTCACGCTGCAGGGCTCGGTCGTCGGCCTGATCGGGCCGTTCAGCCAGGCCATCCTGCCGGACCTGGTACCGCGGTCGGAGTTCCTCGCGGCCAGTTCGCTGAACTCGGCCCAGTGGAACGCCGGCCGCATCGTCGGCCCGGCGCTCGCGGGTGCCACGGTAGCGGCGTTCGGCTTCGCGGCCAGCTTCACCGCAAACGCGGTCTCGTTCCTCGCAGTGGTCATCGCGCTGCTGTTCGTCCGCCTCGCCCCGCCGCCGGGCGGCCACGACGGCCTGCTCAGCTCGATGCGCGAGGGCCTGCGAGCCGCCTGGGCCCAGCCGTCCTGCCGGGCCGCCACGATCGCGATCGGCACAGTGGCGTTCCTGGCCGCGCCGTTCATCGCCCTGGTGCCGGCCGTTGCGCTCAGCCTCACCCGCGGGGGTGCGTCCGCTGGCGGTGCGTCGTCCGTGGCCGCCGCCACGGCTGCGCTGACCACGGCGCAGGGCGCGGGCGCTGTCGCCGGCGCGCTCATCCTGCCCGCCCTGGCGGTCCGGATCGGCCGTGGCCAGACGCTCGCCTGGAGCCTGGCGCTGCTGCCGGCCGCGCTCATCGGCTACGGCGCCGTCCGGTCGCTATGGCTGGCCGTCGCAACGCTGTTCCTGGTCGGCCTCGTCTACATGGGCGTCCTGTCCGGCCTGCAGACCGCCGCGCAGCTGCACGCGCCAGCTGCCTACCGGGGCCGGGTCCTCAGCTTCTTCCTGGTGGCGCTCGGCGTCGCCTACCCGATCGGCGCACTGGCCCAGGGCCCGGTCGCCGACCACATCGGCGTGGGCTGGACGACGGTCAGCGCGGCGCTGGCGCTCGCCGTGATCTGCGTCCTCGTCGCCTGGCGATCGCCCGGGTTCGTCCGGGCGATACTCGCCCGCGAGGCCGCCGGCGACGACACCACGGCTCGCGATGAGGCCTCGCTGCCGGGCCGCCGCACGGCGGAGTGCTGACCAGCCGCCCCGGCATGGCACGCTGAGGGCATGGCTGTGCACCCTGAGAATGTGGGGCACCCGGATAACGCGGGGAAAGCCGCCAGCAACGGACAGCCGCCGGCACGTCTGCCCGCGCGCGGCCGGGTCCGCGATGACACCATCGCCCGGCTGGAAGCCTCGATGGGCGCGCTCGGCACGGCGGCCATGCTGGCGATGGACCGGCGGCTCCCGTGGTTCCGCGGCATGTCAGCGGAGAACAGGTCGTGGCTTGGCCTGGTCGCCCAGGCGGGCGTGGCCGCGTTCGTGGACTGGATCAAGCATCCCGAGCGGACCAGGCCGGCGGTGGCCGGCGAGGTCTTCGGCACCGCGCCGCGCGAGCTGGCCAGGGCGGTCACGCTCCAGCAGGCGGTCGAGATGGTCCGCGTGATCGTCGACGTGGTCGAGTCACAGGTGGACGAGCTGGCCGCCCCAGGCGGCGAAGCTGAGCTGCGCGAGGCTGTGCTGCGCTACACCAGGGAGATCGCGTTCGGCACCGCCCAGGTATACGCGCGGACAGCCGAGGCCCGCGGTGCCTGGGACGCCCGGCTCGAGGCACTGGTCGTCGAGTCCCTGGTCCGCGGTGAGGTAGACGACGGCCTCCAGTCCTGGGCCTCGGCCCTGAACTGGTCCTTCAGCCCGGTCACCGTGATCGTCGGGTCCGCCGACGGCAGCGCGACCGCGGGCAACGCCGAAGGGCTCATCGACGAGTTCCGGATCCTCGCCCGCCGAGCCCGGCTGGACCTGCTCGCGGGCGTGCACGGCAACCGCCTGGTCCTCATCGTCGGCGGCAGCACGGACCCGCTCGACGCCGCCCGGCATTTCGTCGGCCGGTTCGGCCCAGGCCCGGTCGTCGTCGGACCGGCGGCAGCCGACCTGCAGTCTGCTGTGATCTCCGCTGGCGCCGCGCTCGCCGGCCTGCGCGCCGCTGACGGCTGGCCGGACGCGCCGCGGCCAGTGCTCGCGGCCGACCTGCTGCCGGAGCGCGCCCTGGATGGCGACGAATCCGCCCGCACCGCGCTCATCGCGGATGTCTACGAGCCGCTGCTGCGCGGCGGCACGGCGCTGCTCGACACCGTGATGACCTACCTGGAGCAGGGAAACTCGCTCGAGGCCACCGCCAGGCTGCTGTTCGTCCACCCGAACACGGTCCGCTACCGGCTGCGCCGGGTCACCGAGCTGACCGGGATCACGCCCGGTGACGGCCGTGGCGGGTTTGCGCTGTGGACCGCCGTCGTCCTGGGCCGCCTGGCGCACAAGCGAACATGACTTGTAGACTTCCGACATAGCCTCCCGCAGAAACTTCGTTTACTTCGGCATAGGCATGGCGGACTTCTACAATGCAGGCTAGGGGCATGCTCCTCATCGCAGCTCCCGGTCAGGGTGCCCAGACACCGGGTTTCCTCACTCCCTGGCTGGAGCTGCCGGGCTTCGCTGCCCGCCTCGAGGCATGGTCGGAGCTCGCTGGCTGCGACCTCATCCGGTGCGGCACCACCGCGGACGCGGACGAGATCCGGGACACAGCCGTCGCTCAGCCGCTGCTCGTCGCCGCAGCGATCGCCGCGGCGCTGGACCAGGTCGTGACCGGCGCTCATCCCGTCAGCCGCCAGTCAGTGGGCGTCGCCGGCCACAGCGTGGGCGAGCTGGCCGCTGGCGTGCTGGCCGGCGTGATCACACCGGAAGACGCGATGCGCCTGGTCCGGGTCAGGGCCCAGGGTATGGCGGCCGCGGCGGCGGCCGAGGAGACGGGCATGACCGCCGTACTCGGCGGCGATGAGGACACAGTGCTGGCCGCGATCGAGGCCTGCGGCCTGACTCCCGCCAACGTGAACGGGGCCGGGCAGATCGTGGCGGCTGGCACCATGGCGCAGCTCGCCGCGTTCGCGGCCAGTCCGCCAGCCGGGTGCCGCCTGCGGCCGCTGGCGGTCGCCGGCGCCTTCCACACCCACCACATGGCCCCGGCCACCGACGCGCTCGCGGCCGCAGCCGCCACCGTGCAGGCCGCCGATCCGGTCCGGCCGCTGCTGTCGAACCGCGACGGCAGCGTCGTGAAGTCCGGCCCGGACTGGCTGGATCGCATCATCAACCAGGTCAGTGCGCCGGTCCGGTGGGACATGTGCATGCAGACCATGTCGTCGCTCGGCGTGACGGCGCTCATCGAGCTGCCGCCCGCGGGCACGCTCACCGGGCTGGCTAAGCGGGCACTGCGCGGTATCGAGCTGGTCAGCCTCAAGACGCCGGACGATCTCGCCGCGGCCCACGCGATCGTCGCCGAGCACGCCGACAGCCACGCCGACAGCCACGCGCCGGAGTGGCGGCTGCTGGTGGCGCCCGCCGGCGGCACGTTCCGGGCCCCTGATGGTCACCCGGTGACCGCGGGCCCGGGCATCGCGGTCGGCCTGGGTACCGACCTCGGTCACGTCGAGATGCGCGGCGGCAGCCACGTGATCTCCGCCTCGTTCCCCGCCACGGTGATCGAGTGGCTGGTAGAGGACGGTGACCCGGTCAGCGCGGGTCAGCCGCTCGTGCGGCTCCAGCCAGCCGACTAAGCCAGTCGACAGCTGCAACGGCGACAACTGCAACCGCGACAACTGGAACGGCCACTGCTACGGCCACAACTGCTACGGCGAAAGGCACAACATGCGACTCACCGAGGGTCAAGCGGGCGCGCGAGTGCTGGCGTTCGGCGGTTACCAGCCCGCCAGGATCGTCACCAACGACGACCTCGCCGCGACCGTCGAGACCAACGATGAGTGGATCCGCAGCCGGGTCGGAATCGCCAGCCGGCGGATCGCCGGGCCTGACGAGACAGTAGCCGACATGGCCGTCCAGGCGGGCGGCAAGGCGCTGGCCGCCAGCGGCCTCTCCCCCGCCGACGTCGACCTGGTCATCGTCGCGACGTGCACGCCTGAGGCGCAGATTCCCAACGTGTCAGCCTCGGTCGCCAAGCGGCTCGGCATCGTGGCGCCTGGCGCCTACGACCTGAATGCCGCGTGCGCTGGCTTCTGCTACGCGCTCGCCAACGCCTCCGACGCGGTCCGCACCGGCACCGCGAGGAACGTGCTGGTGATCGGCGCCGAGAAGCTGTCTCAGTGGGTCGACTGGACCGACAGGTCCACCTGCATCATCTTTGCCGATGGCGCCGGGGCCGCCATCGTCGGCGCGGTCGCCGACCCGGCCGACGCACCTGGCATCGGCCCCGTGCACTGGGGCAGTGACGGTGACCTGGCCGACAAGATCTACATCAAGGACCGGAACTCGTTCATCGTCCAGGAGGGCCAGGCGGTATTCCGGTGGGCGACCAGCGCACTGGCCCCGATCGCGCGCAAGGCGTGCGAGAAGGCCGGGGTCGAGCCGACGGAGATCGCGGCGTTCATCCCGCACCAGGCGAACCTGCGCATCGTCGAGGCGATCGCGCGCAAGCTCGGCGCGCCGCAGGCGGTAGTGGCGAACGACATCGTCACCGCCGGCAACACCTCGTCCGCCTCGATCCCGCTGGCGCTGTCGCGGATGATCGAGCGGGGCGAGATCGCCTCCGGCTCGAAAGCGCTGCTGATCGGGTTCGGTGCGGGCATGTGCTACGCCGCACAGGTGATCACGGTACCCTGACCCGCGCCCCCGTCGGGGCGATCCACCAACCGCACCTACGCGGATAACCGGCTAGTCGCACAAGGAGAACGGAAGACCAATGGCCATGACGGAGCAGGAAATCCTGGCAGGTCTCGGCGAGATCATCGACGAGGTGGCCGGCGTGCCGGCTGACCAGGTAACGCCGGACAAGACGTTCGTCGACGATCTCGACATCGACTCGCTGTCGATGGTGGAGATCGCGGTGGCGGCCCAGGACAAGTTCGGCGTCGAGATCCCCGACGACCAGCTCAAGGACCTCAAGACCGTGCAGGACGTCATCGACTACGTCCGCCGCGCTGACGTCTCTGCCTGACACTGCCTGACACTGCCCTGCCAGACCGGGACCGTCAGGACTCTCGGAGCCCACGGGGGACGTCCCCCGTGGGTACGCCGGGTCACCCAACTCGAGGAGTGCAAGATCGTGGGAACAGACCGGACACGCGTCGTCGTCACCGGCCTTGGCGCGATAACCCCGCTGGGCGCAGACGTCGCGACCACCTGGGAGTCGATGCTGGCCGGACGCAGCGGCGTGCGCCAGCTGACTGACGACTGGGCCGCGGAGCTGCCGGCCAGGATCGCGGCGTGGGCGGCGGCCGATCCGGCCACCCTGATCGACCGGGTGCAGGCCCGCCGGCTGGACCGCTGCGAGCAGTTCGCGATCGTCGCCGCGCGCGAAGCCTGGGCGCACGCGGGCTCGCCCGACGTGGACCCGGAGCGCCTGGGCATCGTGGTGTCCAGCGGCATTGGCGGCGTGGCGTCCACGCTGTCGGCCTACGACACGCTGAAGGAGAAGGGCTGGCAGCGCCTGTCTCCGTTTACCGTGCCGATGCTCATGCCGAACGGCGCGGCCGGCTGGATCGCGATCGAGCTGGGCGCGCGGGCGGGCGTGCACACCACGGTCAGCGCGTGCGCGTCCGGTGCCGAGGCGATCGGCTACGGGATGGACATGATCAGGTCTGGCCGCGCCGACGTGGTCCTGGCCGGCGGCACCGAGGCCGCGATCATCCAGCTGAACATCGCCGCGTTCGCCGCGATGCGCGCGCTGTCGACCCGCAACGACGAGCCCGAGCGGGCGTCCCGGCCGTTCGACAAGGGCCGCGACGGATTCGTGCTCGGCGAGGGCGCCGGCATGGTCGTGCTCGAATCGGAGGAGCACGCCGCCGCGCGCGGCGCGACTGTGCACGCGATCGCGGCCGGCGTCGGCTACTCCTCCGACGCCCACCACATCGCCCAGCCCGAGCCGGAGGGCATCGGACTCAAACTCGTGCTCCGCCGCGTGCTGGCCGACGCGGGCATCAGGCCCGAGCAGGTCGTGCACGTGAACGCGCACGCCACCTCGACCCCGGCCGGGGATGTGGTCGAGGCACAGGCCATCGCGACCGCGCTCGGCGATGCATCACCGGGCGTCGTGGTGTCGGCCACCAAGTCCATGACCGGGCATCTGCTCGGCGGCGCGGGCGCCGTCGAGTCGGTCGCCGCGATCCTGGCGCTGCGCGACCGGGTTGCGCCGCCGACGATCAACCTGGAGGACCCCGACGACGACGCGGGCCTCACGATATCCGCGCAGCCGCAGCAGCTTGCGCCGCGCGCCGACGGCCCGATGGCCGTCATCAACAACTCGTTCGGTTTCGGCGGCGCAAACGTCGCCCTGGCCTTCACCGGAGCCTGAGCCGTTGTCCCCACTGCCGAGCGTGCCGAGCGTACCCCCAGAGCAGGACGCCCCCGTCCCCCCCGAGGAGATCGACGTGACCATCGTGGACTCAAGGACTCCCGCGCATGTGCGTTCACATGCCGGCAACGGCGGGCGAGTGGCGGTGGCCACGCCGCCGGAGGCCGCCCCGCCACACGTGCGGGCAGCCGGCCGGGCGACCGCGCCCACGGGGCCGCGTCGCGATCCGCAGTCGCGCCTGGAGGCGCTGTTTGACCCGGGCACCCTCGACCTGCTGCTGCCCGCCGACGACGGCGGCGTACTGACCGGAACGGGGAGCATCGACGGCATCACCACCGTGGCGTTCGCCAGCGACCCGCGCGTCCAGGGCGGCGCCATGGGCATCGACGGCTGCGAGGCGATCGTCACCGCGTACAACCACGCCGTCGAGATCGGCGCGCCGATCGTCGGCCTGTGGCACTCTGGCGGCGCCCGGATCCTCGAAGGCGTCGAGAGCCTGCACGCCGTCGGCATGGTGTTCGCGGCCATGACGAGGGCGTCCGGCAAGGTGCCGCAGATCTCCGTCGTGCTCGGCGCGGCGGCCGGCGGCGCGGCGTACGGGCCGGCGCTGACCGACCTGGTCATCCTGTCCGACCAGGGGCGCATCTTCGTGACCGGCCCGGACGTGGTGCGCAGCGTCACCGGCGAGGACGTGGACATGGAGCGCCTCGGCGGTCCCGAGCCGCACAGCCGCCGGTCCGGCGTCGTGCATATCGTCACTCCCACCGACGCCGACGCGTTCGACAAGGCGCGCCAGCTCATCGTCCTGTTCGGCCACCAGGTGACGACGGCGGATGCCAAGCTGCCCGACACCGACCTCGGCACGCTGCTGCCCGAATCGCCGAAGCGTGCCTACGACGTGCACCCGCTGATCGGCGCTCTGCTGGACGGTCCCGGCATCGAGCTGCACCCCCGCTGGGCTCCCAACATCGTCACGACACTAGGCCGCCTCGGCGGCCGCACCGTCGGCGTCATCGCCAACAACCCGCTGCGCCTCGGCGGCTGCCTGGATGCCACGTCGGCGGAGAAGGCGGCCAGGTTCGTGCGCATGTGCGACGCCTTCGGCGTGCCGCTAGTCGTCGTCGTCGACGTGCCCGGCTACCTGCCGGGCGTCGGCCAGGAGTGGGACGGGGTCGTCCGCCGCGGTGCCAAGCTGCTGCACGCGTTCGCCGAGGCCGTGGTGCCGCGGGTAACCCTCGTGACCCGCAAGGCCTTCGGCGGGGCCTACATCGCGATGAACTCGCGCGCGCTCGGCGCGACCAAGGTCTTCGCCTGGCCGGGTGCCGAGATCGCGGTCATGGGCTCGGTCGCCGCGGTCCGCATCCTGCACCGTCGCACGCTGGCTGCCGCCTCGCCAGAAGATCGCCACGAGGTGGAAGCACGGCTGGCCGGCGAGCACGAGCAGATCGTGGGCGGCCTGCCGCGGGCCGTCTCTGTCGGCGTCATCGACGAGGTCATCGAGCCGGACAAGACCCGGCAGGCGATCCTCGACGCGATCGCGCAGGCACCGTGCGGGCGGGGTCAGCACGGCAACATCCCGCTGTAACTGC
This sequence comes from uncultured Actinomycetota bacterium, assembly GCA_963792725.1. Classification (GTDB taxonomy): domain Bacteria; phylum Actinomycetota; class Actinomycetes; order Streptosporangiales; family Streptosporangiaceae; genus JAJYUU01. The sequence goes on from CAWBXJ010000001.1 coordinate 516,188, forward strand.
CGGTGCTGAACTTGCCATTCTGGCAACTTAGGTTGCGGAGGCGGCGGGCTGCCATCAGGGTTATCCGGCATGACCGAACACACGCATAACGACAGTCAGCACGGCGAGAGCCAGTACAGCGAGATCCAGTTCACTCCCGAGTTCTGGGACGAGCGATACCGGTCAGCCGACCAGCTCTGGAGCGGCCGGGCGAACGGTCAGCTGGTCGCCCAGGCCGCCGACCTGTCGCCAGGTGACGCGCTAGACGTGGGGTGTGGTGAGGGCGCGGACGCGATCTGGCTGGCCTCGCGCGGCTGGCGTGTGACCGGGGTGGATGTGTCGATCGTGGCGCTCGAGCGCGCGGCGCGCCATGCCACCGCGCAAGGCGCGGCGATAGCTGACCGCATCACCTGGCAGCAGGCGGACATGTACTCCTGGCATCCACGCGAGGCGGCGTTCGACCTGGTCTCGGCGCAGTTCATGTACCTGCCGCGGCCGGCGTTCGAGGAGATGCACGCCCGGCTCGCAGCCGCCGTGCGACCAGGCGGAACCTTGCTCGTGGTCGGTCACGACGCCGAACAGCTGCATGTTAACGACGCCGCGGTCGCGGAGATGGCGTGGTCAGCGCAGCAGCTGACGCCCGCTCTTGACCCCGCCGAGTGGGAGATCCTGGTGGCGGGCGAGGTCAAGCGCGACGCCGCCGACGCGGCGGGTCCGCACCGGGCCGACACAGCGCACCGGGCCGACACTGCGCAGCGGGCCGACATCGTGCACCTGGCCGATACTGTGCTGCGGGCCAGGCGCCGCGGCTAAGCTGCCACCGCGGCGCCATGCCGCTGATTACCTGTTGACGGTGCCCATATCGGCGTAGCGGTCACCGACGGGCTGCCCGACGTTCTCGTCCAGCCAGGCGATGTCGTCGGGGGTGAGCGTCACGTCGGCGGCGCCGAGGTTCTCCTCGAGGTAGACGCGCCGCTTTGTGCCGGGGATCGGCACGATGTCCTCGCCGCGCGCGAGCACCCAGGCCAGCGCCAGCTGGCCGGGCGAGCAGCCCTTGGCGATGGCCAGCTGCTCGACGATGCCCGCCAGCACCACGTTCTTGTCGAGGTTCGCGCTGGAGAACCGCGGGAAGCGGCCGGCCCGCGAGTCGTTCTCCGGCAGGTCCTCCGCGCTCTTGATCGAGCCGGTCAGGATGCCCCGGCCGAGTGGGCTGTAGGCGACGAAGCCGATGCCAAGCTCGCGCACCGTCGGCAGGATCTCTGCCTCCACATCGCGGGTGAACAGGCTGTACTCGGTCTGCAGGGCGCTGATTGGGTGCACCGCGCTGGCGCGCCGGATCGTCTCCGGCCCGGCCTCCGACAGGCCGAGGTGGCGGACCTTGCCCGCTTGCACAAGCTCGGCCATGGCGCCCACGGTGTCCTCGATCGGCACGCTGGTGTCGACGCGGTGTTGGTAGTACAGGTCGATTCGGTCAGTCCCGAGCCGGGACAGCGACGCGTCGCACGCGGCCCGGACGTACTCCGGCCTGCCGTTGATACCGACGAAGGATCCGTCCTCGCGGCGCTCGTTCCCGAACTTGGTGGCGAGCACCACCTCGTCGCGGCATCCCGCGATTGCCTTGCCGACCAGTACCTCGTTCGTGAACGGGCCGTACATGTCCGCGGTGTCGAGGAAGTTGCAGCCAAGCTCGAGGGCGCGCTGGATCGTTGCGAGTGATTCCGCCTCGTCGCGGGGGCCGTAGAACTCCGACATCCCCATGCAGCCGAGGCCGATCGCGGATACTTCGAGTGATCCAAGGTGTCGTGTCTGCATACGCGACATCGTACCGGAGGGTCCTCCGGATGCCGAATCGGCCCCGTTCCCGCCATGGGAATGCGCGACGCCGGCGATGCGCTGACCTTAGCCATGGAACCTGGGAGCGGATCGCTGCCGCTGGCGGTGCTGGACTTCGTCGGGATTGAGTACGGCGAAAGCGCCTCGGCCGCGCTGGCCGGAGCGGTCAGCATCGCGCAGACCGTCGAGACCGCCGGATACCGCCGCTACTGGGTATCCGAGCACCACAACATGACCAGCCTGGCGTGCAGCGCGCCTGAGCTGCTGATCGCGCATGTGGGCGCGTTCACGTCGCGGATCCGGGTGGGCGCCGCGGGGATCATGCTGCCGAACCATTCCTCGCTCAAGGTCGCCGAGACGTTCCGCACGCTGCTGGCGATGTATCCGGGCCGCATCGACCTGGCGCTCGGCCGGGCGCCGGGCACCGACCCGCTGACCGCGCACGTGCTGCGGCGTGGGATGGTCGCCGACGCCGCGGCGGAGTTCCCGGCTCAGGTCGGGGAGCTGCTGGCATTCCTCGGCGACGGGTTCCCCGAGGGCCACCCGTACCAGCCGCTGGTCGCGGCCCCGCTGATCGAAGAGCGGCCCGAGCTGTTCGTGCTCGGCTCGAGCCCGTACGGGCCTAGGTTCGCGGCGGTGAACGGGTTCGCCGCCGTGTTCGCCCATCACATGAGCCCCGACCTCGCGATCGAGGCGCTGCGCGACTACCGGCGGCGCTTCCAGCCGCGCTCGCCGGGCGCCGAGCCATACTCAGCCATGTCGGTGCTCGCCTTCGGCAGCGAGGACCCGGACGCGGTGCTCGCCTTCGAGGCCGCGTGGACACTCACCATCCAGAACATCAGGCGCGGCGTACGCGAACCGCTGCCGCCGGAGAAGGTCAAGGAACTCGCCGGCTCGCCCGACTTCCGCGCCAGCCGGAATGAGGACGGCCGAATGGTGACCGGGGAGCCCAAGGCCGTCGTCGAACGGCTCATGGAGATGAAGCAGGCGGCGCAGGTCGACGAGATCGTCATCGTGACGCCCAGCCTGGACCGCGAGCGGCGCAAGGCCAGCTACGCGGCGCTGGCGGACGCCTGGCGTCAGGCCACCTGATGCTCAGCACGGGCGTCCCTCCCCCGTCCTGAAGGCTCGCCGCCTGTCCCTGGTCGCCGCCTGTCCCCGCTCGCCGCCTGTCCCCGCTCGCCGCCTGTCCCTGGTCGCCGCCTGCCCCGCCGCGCTGCTCCTCGGTCTCGCGCCCTCCAGCTCCGTCCCGGACCGCCCGCAGACGCGCAGCCGGGGAAAATGTCAGTGCGGCGCGATAGTATCGAACATAGATTCGATCACGTCCTCGGGAGGAGGTGACCCGGCTGTGGCTCTGACTGATGCCGCATGCTTCGCGCCAGCCAATGCCGCACAGGCGCTCGCCGCCGTCCGCGCCGGTCTTGAGTACCTCGCGGCGGCCGAGCCGACCGAGCTCACGACGGCGGAGCTGGCCGACTGCATTCGCGACCTGGCCGCGACCGAGTCGGTGCACCTCGTCGCGGCGTCGCGCATGTTCGCCGCGTTCGACGCGGCGAACGGGTATGCGGCCTACGGGCAGATCTCGGCCCGCCCGTGGCTGCGCTGGCAGACCCGAGTGACGAAGGCCGCCGCGACAGCGGCTACCGCGTGGATGCGGCGGCTTGCCGCGCATCCGGCCGTGGCCGAAGGACTGGCCGCCGCCCCCCTGTCGCCGTCGTGGGCGCGAGCGATCTGTGACTGGTGCGATTTACTCCCCGAGGATGATCGAGCCAAGGCCGACCAGATCCTCGTCAACGCCGCGGCCGGCTGCGCTGAGCTGGCCGACGTCAGGCTCGCATGGGAGCGGATCCGGGCCCTGTGCGCCCGGCCGGATACTGACGATGGCGACGACCGGTTCGCTCAGCGCCGACTGAACCTCCAGGCACATTTCCAGGGCAACGCCCGGCTGGACGCCGACCTGACACCGCAGGCGGCAACGGCGCTGCAGGCCGTGCTAGACACCCTGGGCAAGCGAACCGGTCCCGAGGACGTTCGCACCAGGGCTCAGCGCGACCATGATGCGCTGGAGGAAGCATGCCGCCGCCTGATCTCCTCAGGCAGCCTGCCGGATCGGGCGGGCCAGCCGGTCCAGTTCCAGCTCAACATGACCCTGAGCCAGCTCGCTGACCAGCCGGAGGCGGACAACGAGCTCACCGCGTGGATTGCAGCTCACGGTACGCAAGCGCCACCGGGCGCCGACTGTGACGCGAGCATCACGCCGGTCGTGACCGGCACCATCAACGACGACCTGCTCGATCAGCTGGCAGCTGGCCTGCTCTCCGGGTGCGGACTCACGGGACGGCCTGTTGGCGGCCGCGGCGACGTCGACCCAGACCCGGCTCCGGGGCCGCACGTCCCTGGGACGCAGGCAGATGTGATGGAGCTGGCCGAGCGCGCAGCCAGGCAGGCCGCCGCGGCTCAGGCCATCCGGGTGCTGTCCGGGCCGACCGGGCTGGCTGGCTGGCTGCGCACACGCCAGCTGTCGGGGCTCGCGGGCTCGGTCAGCATGCCGCTGGATGTCGGCACCGCGACCGAGACGATCCCGCCGCACCTGCGGCGTGCGGTTGCACGCCGTGACCGGCATTGCCGGTTCCCTGGCTGTGAGCAACCGCCCGCCACCTGCCACGTGCACCACCTGATCCCGCGCTCGCAGGGCGGCCCGACGAGCCTCACGAACTGCACGCTGTTGTGCGCGTTAAATCACCTGGTGGCGATTCATCGGTGGGGCTGGACGCTGATACTCAACCCGGACGGCACTACGACGGCCACGTCACCAGACGGGCAGCGCACACTCCATAGTCATGCGCCTCCCGTGGCTGCGTGAACTCGGCTTCGCCCGGCTAGGTTGAGTAGGTGAGCCTTGTCGTCGAGCAGATCTGGCGCTATCCGATCAAGTCGATAGGCGGCGAACGGCTCGAGACGAGTGTCGCTGACGATCGCGGGCTCCTTGGTGACCGGGTGTGGGCAGTGCAAGACGACGCGGGCAAGCTCGGCTCGGGCAAGAACAGCCGCCGGTTCACGCGAGTCCTGGGCCTGCTCGGCCTGACCTGCCGCTATGACGACGAAGGTGAATCGCCGATCGTCCTTGCGCCGGACGGCAGTCAGCATCCTGTTGCCACTGGCGCAGCAGATGCGTACCTCCAGGCGCTCAGTGGCCGGCCGGTGCACGTGCGCCGGGATACCGGGATCATGCACTTCGACGAAGTGCCCGTCAGCTTGATCGGGACCGCCACATTGGACTGGCTGGCCAGCCAGGTGGCTGTGGCCGTCGACGCGCGCCGGCTGCGGCCCAACATAGTGGTGCGTACGGAAGTGCCCTTCGCCGAGGAGGCATGGGTCGGTCGACCCGTTCGGATCGGTTCCGTCGAGGCGATCTTCGACCGGGTGTTTATGCGATGCGTCATGGTCGGCATGGCTCAGCCAGGGCTCGGCGAATCAGCGGACGTGCTTAAGACGATTGGCAAGCGCGCGAACAACCCGGTGTGCATGGCGATCGGCGGCTACGTACGGCAGGCCGGTGCCTTCACGGTGGGCGACGCCGTGTCAGCCTGAGCGCGACACGCGGCGGCAATCTGAGCCCGGAATGCCGCTCCAGGGCGGGTCGGCATGGTTCGCTACTCGCGTGTGGTTCTCTCCTGGGTTGGAGGGTCATGCCGATACCAGCTGACGCGCACGAAGCGATGTGCGCATTGCGCCTCGGCTGGAGCCTCGCTGAGCTTCGCGGTCGCAACCGGCCTGACGGGCCGCCGGGCGATTCCGCGCAGATGCCTGATCACATCGATAACGCCCTGCCGCTGCGCATCGAGCGCAGCGAGGCCGAGTTGCGCATCGAGGCGCAGGCGGTCGTGGCCGCGCTGGCGCAAGAACTGCACGTCGACCACTCGGCCGAGTGCGCCAGCTACGGTACCGCACTCGATGACAGCGCCAAGGTCCTGGCGCACGTCCGCGCGCCGACCGCGGCCGCGGCACTGCGGCAGGCGCTGGCCCTCCTCGAGATGCCGGCCGAGCAGGCGGATCTTGGCGGCGAGGCGAACTCCGTCGCGCCAGCCCTGGCGGTGCTCCGGACCGGCGTTGCCGCGCAGCGTGATGTCGTGGCAGCACGCATGCGCGCGGTTGCCGATGACCGCGCCGCAGTTGCCGATGCCGACCGGCTGCTCAGGGAGGTTGTCGGCCACCCGGCCGAGGAGAAGGACGCCGTCGCGGCCGCACGGCGGGCAGCGACGGCGCTTCAGGTCGACCTCGACACCGTGACCGGCGAGGCACGCGCGCTCGAGGCGCTCGATCAGGTGGTCGCCACGCTCGAGCAGAACGACAGCACGAGTGCAGGCATCGACGCCATCCGGCAGCACCAGCGCGCTATCGCGGCCGAGGCCGACAAGTTGTGGGCCGGCTTCGCCCAGCTGCTCTGGGATTTTGACGCGCATCTCCAGGACAGCCTCACCGCTGCGTCCGAGACCCAGGCGATCGCCTACCAGCTCGGCCGCGGCCTGGCGGAGTCCTACTGGGCTCTCGACCCCGATGCCACCGGCAGCTCGACAAGCTGGACGTTCCTGCTCGGCGAGCAGCGCTGTAACGAGCTGTCCCGGCTTGTCGGCCGGCTGTCTCCTTACCTCAGCGAGTACTCTGCGGCGGCGATCGCCGGCTCGGTCGAGGTCTGGAAGGACGTGGTCAAGTCGCCGGCCTGGCTCGGCGACCGCCACGCCGCCCAGCAGGATCTCTATAAGCAGACCCGCCGCTGGTTCGAGCTGCTGGTCCTGGGCCAGGACCCGACGACGCTCATCCGTCCGAACGCGATCATCAACGGCTACCGGACGCTCGCGCGAGCCGTCCAGATCTTCTGGCCCCAGCTAGTCGCGGCGACCGTCGGCCTCGGATTCCTGGTCATACTGCTCGTGCTGGTCAATCTCGGCAGCGCGGCAGCCTGGGCCAAGACCGCCTCGGGCGTCCTGGCACTGGCCGGCCTCTCGCTAGCTGGCATCACCGGCTCGCTCAAGAACTCGGCGCAGGCGATGCTCAAGCGCCTGCGCCAGGACAGCTACACCGACCTGGTCGCGATCGCCGTCCAGACCGCGCCGAAGCCGCCGAAGAAGTCGGCCGTCCAGAAGGCAATCCGGCAGCGCTCGCTTACGCCGGCGACGCCGAACTGAGCCAGCGTCTCAGCGGGCGCGCAGGCCGTTGTCGTGCGCGATCGCAGCGGCCTCGGTACGGCTCGCCGCGCCCAGCTTGGCCAGGATGTTCGAGACGTGCACGCTGACCGTCTTGCCGGAGATGAAGAGCTCGGCCGCGATCTCCTTGTTGCTCCGGCCGGCGGTCAGGGCCTGCAGCACTTCGAGCTCACGGCTAGTCAGCACGCTCAGCGGACTGCCCGCAACTGCCCTCGAGCTCGGTCCAAGTCGGGCCCGTCTGCCTAGGTCCGCGAGCACGGCCCGGAGTCTCATCGCGCCGAGGTTGTCGGCCGCCGTCACGGCAAGCTGCCACTGCCGCTGTGCCTCGTCCCGGTCGCCGGCTTCCGCAAGCGCCTCGGCTAGCCGCCACTGCGACCTCGCCGCCTCATACGCGAAACCGGTGCCGAACGTGTCCGCGACCGTGCGCCAGTTGTCCGGCGCGTTGTCGTCAGCGGCCCGCCTGAGCTCCGCCTCGACTCTGGCCAGCCAGCCACGTCCGTCGACGCCGATCCCGGCCGCGGCGCGGCGCTTGCTGTCCAGGCCCTTGCGCGCGATCGTGGCGAGGTCGGCTGCCTCGGCGACGAGCGCGTCCGCGGACTGGCCCGCCGCCCTCGCGAGCCGGGCCTGATCGGCAAGCGCCGCAATGCCGATCGCGGCCGGCCGGATGACCTGCGGGCCGTACTCGTCACCGCCCCAGGCGGTCGCGGCACCAATCGTCGCCTTCACGGCCGTGAGTGCGCCAGTCAGGTCGCCGGCCCAGTAGGCGTCCTCGGCAAACAGCCCTTCGGCGATGTACTCAGCCAGCGAGTCCGTGGCCATGTACGGCTCGAGCCAGGCCCGCCGCTCGGCCACACGCGGGCTCCCCCTGGCGACGTCGATGAACAGCGCCATGGCCGACAGCCGCGCCTCGGACACGTTGGTGACCCGGACCGGGAAGCCGTCGGCGATCTCCTGCGCGTGATCCCAGTTCCCGTCGTTGTAGTGCGCCAGGTAGTGCAGGTACTGCAGGTCTGTCCCGTACGGCGCCATGCTCAGGCCGGTCTCGGCAGCGCGCTCGACACCGAGGTGCGCAGTCCCGCCTGCCGCGGCCAGGTCGCCCGACTCCAGCTGGATCCGCGCCAGCAGCGTCCTGACCCGCAGCTCCACGCCGGGCATCTCGGCGGAGCTCGCCAGCCCGAGGGCGCGGGCGCCGGTAGCTTTCGCGTCGGCTAGCAGGCCCGCACGCTCGCTCAGCGAGCTGAGCGTCGCCAGCGCGTCAGCCTCCAGCCACGGTGCGTCGGCGGCCTGCGCGGCGGCCTCCGCCTCGATGGCGCGCGCTCGCGCTGGACCGGTATCGGTGAAGCTCAGCAGCGTCTTGGCGTGCGTCGCCAGGGCCTGAGCCCGCTCCCAGGTGGGCGGCTCTGGCGGCAGCACATCGACCGCCGCGCTCGCGGTCTCGATCGCCTCGGCGTCCTCGTCTATGTCAAGCAGGAAGTACGCGAGCCGCTCCTGGGAGCGACACAGCAGGACGAGATCCTGCTCCGGCTGCTCGCGCACGAATCCGACGAGCCGCCGCAGTTGCTTGACCGCGAGCAGTACCTGCCCGCTATCGGCAGCGCTCAGGGCCGACTTGAAGGCCAGCTTGCCGCGGCTCATGCCGCTGAGCTTCTCCGGCTCGGGCACCCGGTCCCACAGCGACAGCGCCTGGTCAAAGTGCCGGTGCGCCTCCGCCGGCGCCGCCAGCCGCCAGGCCTCCTGCGCCGCCCGCACCGACGCCGCGAAGGCGCCCGGGATGTCGTGGCTGGCCAGGCAGTGGACGGCCAGCTCGGCCGCCGAACAGTCCGGACGGTCCGACAGCAGCTCGGCGAGCCTCGCGTGCAGCCTGCTGCGCTCGCCCGGCAGCAGATCGTTGTAGATGGCCTCGCGCAGCAGCGCATGCCGGAACGCCAGGCCCGCTGCGCCATCGGGAACGAGCAGCTGCTGGGCGACGGCCTCCCGGACGGCGGCCTCGTAGTCGGTCGTCGGCAGCCCGGCTGCCTGCATGACCAGGTCGTCGTCGATCCGGCGGCCGGTGACGGCGGCAGCCCGCAGCACCTGCTGGGCCGCCGGTGACAGGTCGACGGTGCGCGCCACCAGCAGGTCGGCCAGGCCGGTCGGCAGCGCGCTGCCGGCCGACGACGTGGCCAGCAGCTCCTCGGCAAAATACGCGTTGCCCTCGGCGCGCTCGATGACGCGGTCGATCGCGGCCGCGTCCTGCAGCCCGGCCGCCAGCTGGGTCAGGTGCATGGCCATCGCCGCGGGCTCCAGCGGGCCGACGTCGATCGCAGTCACGCTCGGCAATCGGAGCAGCTCGCCGACGACCGGCCGCAGCGGGTGCGACCGGTGCATGTCATCGGTCCGGTAGCTCAGCGCTATCGCGATCCGCTCCTGCCGCAGCACCCGGCTCAGGAACGTCACGAGGTCGCGGGTGGAGCGGTCGGCCCAGTGCAGGTCCTCCAGCACGAGCAGCACCGGCAGTGCCTCGGCCAGCTCGGTCAGCATGCCGACGACGGCGCCAAACAGCTGCTGCTGCGCGAGTCCGGGCAAGTCCCCTGGCTGCCGGGTGATCTCGCGGTCGGGCAGCAGCCGCGTGAGCACCGGCCGAGTCGCGAGTGCGTCCGCCAGTGGCCCGCCAGCTGCGCTGCGCAGGGCGTCGGCCAGCGGCAGGTACGGCACAGTCTCGGCCAGCTCGGCGCACCGGCCAGACAGGATCGCAAAACCGCGATCGGCGGCCTCGGCCGCCAGCTCCGTCAGCAGCCTGGTCTTGCCGACCCCTGCATCGCCGCTGACCAGCAGGACGATGGCCTGGCCAGCCTCGGCATCGGCCAGCAGCTCCCGCATCCGGTCGAGCTCGGCGGCCCGGCCAACGAGAGACCCGTGTCCGCCGACACCCTGTCCGCCAAGACCCTGCCCGCTATCAAGCACACACCGATTATCCCAGGTAGGTCAGACAGTCCCCACCCGATTAATAGCCGCCCGGCTGATGATCAGGTCGTATCGGCGATCAGGACCGAGCAGGGCGCGTGGTGGGCGACCGAGTTCGGCACGCTGCCGAGTACCCGGCGGACGCCGGCCATCCCCTTGTTGCCGACGACGATCAGGTCAGCGCCGACCTCGTCGGCGACGTCGCAGATGGACTCGGCGGCCGCCCCGCTCCGTGCGTGCGTCTGCACCTCGATCCCGGCCGCCCTGGCCCTCGACGCGTGATCGGCGAGCACGGATTCGGCCAGGTCGCCCGACTCCAGGCCCTGCTCCTCGCCACCCGATGTGCTGAACTGCTGGGGCCGGTAAGCGGACACGATATGCAGCTGGCCGCCCGTCAGCTTGACCAGCTCGATCGCCTGCCGCACTGCCTCAGTCGCCGTATCGGACTGATCGGCACCCACGACTACCGTCTGGAACACGTGGACTCCATCTCGCAGCTGGTTGCTTTGACCTGCGCCGCACTATAGCCGGTTTGTCCAGCAGTCAAGGGGTCGGCGCGTACCACCGTTATCGTGAATTGACCGCCAATCGTTGCGCGGCGTCCCGGCTGAGGGCCAGTTCCACCGCCGCGATCCTGGATAGTTTCGCGCCCGTGGCGAACGCCTCGTCAAATGGCTCATCGCCCATCAGCTCCCGCAGCTTGGCGTGCTCCCGGCTCGTCAGCTGCTGCTCTGGCTCGGTCCACTGGATGCTGCCGTCGGCCATGGCGGCCCGCAGATCGGTGTCCGCGGCGCCGAACAGCCGCGCCGCCAGCCGATGCTCCCCCTGCCACGAGGCGATGCACGCGGAGCCGAAGATCACCTGCGACACATCAAGCACGATGCCCGTCCGGCGCGCTACCAGCAGGCACTGCCGCAGCATCGGCGCGGCCTGCTCGTACTTGCCGTCGATCAGCAGCATGGTGGTGAGGTCACTGCGGAAGCCGAACAGGAATACCTCGTCGCCGAGCTCCTCGACCAGCGCGATCGCCTGCTCGAGTTGCGCCCTGGCGGCCGCCGTCCGCCCGGCGACAAGCTCGAAGCCGGACAAGCTGTGCAGCTCGTTCGCCGCGAAGAGCACGTCCCCGGACGCGCGGAAGTTCGCCAGTGCCTCCTCGTGCGCTCGCCGTGCCTCGTCCCCGAACGCGTCGACCGCGGCGAACGTCAGCAGCTCGCCGATCAGTTGCGTGTCGCCCGTCGACCGGGCGACGGCGATGGACTCGGCCGACAGGCGCTGCGCCTGCTCCTGGTCATCGGCGATGAAGGCGAGTGCGAACAGCGCGCTGAGTGCCCTGGCTTCCACCGCCGCGTTGCCGGTCATCCGGGCGAGCTCGAGCGACCGCTCGGCATGCCGCTTCGCCCCGGAGAGTTCGGCCGGCTCCTTGCGCAGCAGGAGGGTGGTGAGCTGGGCGACGGCCTGATGTGCGCGAGCCCGCAGCTCGGCGGGTATCACGTCGCCAGGTGTCACGTCACCAGGTGTCACGTCGGCTGTCACCGCATCGGCTGTCACCGCGCCGGCCGGCACCGCGTCGGCCGGCGCGGGGTCGGCGGCGGCCAGCGCCGCGCCCAGGTAGTTGATGATCTCGGTGTGGCCGCGGCTCAGCGCGAACCGCCCCACAGCCACGCCGAGGCGCAGCACCTCGCCGTCCCGCGCATCGGCCCGCAGGTGCGCGAACGCGGCCCGCAGGTTGCCCCACTCGGTATCGAGCCGGCGCAGGTACCGGCCTTGCAGCGGCCCCGTCAGGCGCGGCGCCATCGCCTCGGCCAGGGTCAGGTAATAGCCGGCGTGCCGGTCCCGCACCCGCATCGCCGCTGCCTCACCAGCGGCCCGGACGAGCTCCTGGGCGCTGTACTGGCGGATCGTCTCCAGCAGCCGGTAGCGGACCGACTCGCTGCCGCGATCCGCGACGACCAGGCTCTTGTCCACCAGGGAGCCGAGCAGGTCCATCACATCCAGCGCGTCGACCCCAGCGCTACTGCAGATCGCTTCCGCGGCCTCCAGCTCGAACCCGCCGACGAACACCGACATCCTGGTCAGCGCGTCCCGCTCCGCCTGGCTCAGCAGGCCGAATGACCAGTCCACCGTCGCGAGCAGTGTCTGCTGACGCGGCATCGCGTTCCGGCTGCCGCCGGTCAGGAGCCGGAATCGCTGGTCTAGCCGCGCCGCGACCTGCGCGAGCGACATCGATGACAGCCGCGCGGCGGCCAGCTCCAGCGCGAGCGGGATGCCGTCAAGTCGCCGGCAGATGGTCGCGACCTGGGGCGCCGCACCGTCGTCGAGCACGAACCGCGGATCGTGCATGCGGGCCCGCGCGACGAACAGCGCGACGGCGTCGCTGCCAGCAAGGTCGTCCGCAGACATCGCGTCGCTGCCGGGCAACGTCAGAGAGGGAACGCGGTAGACACGCTCGCCATCGATTCCGAGCGGCTCCCGCGACGTCGCGAGCAGCCGCACCCTGGGGCAGAGGCGGATCACCCGGTCGCAGAGCTTCGCCGCGGCGTCGATCAGGTGCTCGCAGTTGTCCAGCAGGATGAGCACGTCCTGGCCCGCCAGCGCGTCGGTGACCGCGTCGGCCTGATTGGACTGCTCGGGCACCCCGAGCACGGCGGCCACCGCCCGCGCCACCTGCTCGTCCTCGGTGAGCGGGGCGACGTCAGCGAGCCACACGCCGTCAGCGGCTACGCCGATCTGCTCCGCCGCGGCCTGGAGCGCCAGCCTGGTCTTGCCGCTGCCGCCGGCCCCGGTCAGCGTGACCAGTCGCGCCGACCCGACGAGATCGCGCACCTCGGCGAGCTCCTGCTCGCGGCCGATGAAGGCGCTCAGCACGCTCGGCAGGTTGTTCGGCAGCTCGGGGTTGTCCAGCGAGGGAAGCGGCGGGAACGCCGACGGCAGGACGTCCGCCTCCAGCTGGTACACGTGCTCTGGCCGGCCGAGGTCTTTGAGCCGGTGCAGGCCCAGGTCACGCAGGCTGATGCCATCCGGAACAGCGTCCGACAGCAGCTCGGCGGTGACGCCGGAGACCAGCACCTGCCCGCCATGCGCGACGGCCTCAAGCCGGGCGATCCGGTTGACGACCGGCCCGAAGTAGTCGCCATCCCGCTCCTCGCAGACACCGGTGTGCATGCCCATCCGAACTCGGATCGGCCTGCTCGTGGGCCACGGCTCGGCGCCAAGCGCTCGTTGTGCCACCACGGCGGCCGCCGCGGCGAGCTGAGCCGTCTCGAATGCAGCGCAGAACGCGTCACCGACGGTCTTGAAGACGTAACCCGCCGCTTCCTCGATCGCAGCGCGCACGATCGCGTCGTGCCGTCGCAGGGCGATGGCCATCGGCTCCGGCTCGGCATCCCACAGCCGGGTCGACCCCTCGATGTCGGTGAAAAGCAGGGTGACCGTACCTGTCGGGATCTGCTCCGGCCTGGTCACATCACGAAGGATAGGGAGTTCTGCCGGGCGGGACTAGCGGAGATGTGCCGCGTTCCCGGTCCTGGAAGAGATATGCGCTGGCGGCGGGAGGCTATCCGGCAGCGCCGGATCTGGCACCGGGGTCCCCCAGCGCGTGTCGAGCGGCAGTTCGCCGGCCCACAGACCGAGCGCCGCGTCGGGGCTGTCGGCGTCGTCGGGCGGCCCGGTGCGGACCTTCACCGAGGCCTCCGCGAGGGACAGGGCGAGGAGCCGGGTGGCGGCCAGTTCCTTGCGGCTCGGCTGCCGGACGTAGTCCCACTGGCCGGGTGCCAGGTGCTCGGACACCAGCCGGAGGACGGCCAGCTTCTCCTCGGCGTCGTCGACGACGCGCGGCTGGGCGTAGATCATCGCGCTGCGGTAGTTCACCGCGTGCTCGAACACAGACCTGGCCAGGACCAGCCCATCCACGATCGTGATCGTGAGGGTGACCTCGGGCATGTCCGCTGCCAGGCTGCGACTCGCCACCGAGCCGTGCACGTAGGCGTGCTGCTCGTCGAAGCCGTACACCGTCGGGATCACCATGACACCATGGTCGGTCGGCACGCCCAGGTGCGCGATGAAGCCGGCCCGCAGTACCGCCATCAGGTCAGCCCGGTCGGCGCGGCCTTGCTCGCGTAGCCGCTTGTGCTGCGTCCGAGCGGTCACCGAGAGCCCGGTCTCGGGCATAAATCACGTCCCTTGGCACGAAATGAGTTGCCCGCAGTCTATTCGGCCACTGATTCAGTAGCCAAGTCCGCCGTCAGCGGCTCAGCGGGCGCCCAGGTCGGCTGCGTGCCTGGTGTTGATCACCCGCTCGGGTCCGATGCCGGCCTGCTCGGCCCGAAGGCAGCCGCTGTCGAGCCAGTCCAGCTGGCCTGGGGCGTGCGCGTCGGTGTCGATGGCGAACTGACAGCCGATGTCCGCGGCCAGCTGGAGCAGCCGGTCCGGCGGGTCCTGCCGCTCGGGCCGGCAGTTGATCTCAACCGCGACGCCGTGTTCGCGGCAGGCAGTGAACACCGCCTCGGCGTCGAACTCCGATTCGGGCCGGTCGCGGCGGCCTGTCACCATCCGGCCGGTGCAGTGCCCGAGCACGTCCACATGCGGGTTGGCCACGGCCGCGAGCATGCGCTGCGTCATCGGCTCTGCTGGCATGCGCAGCTTCGAGTGCACGCTCGCCACGACTACGTCCAGCCGGTCGAGCAGGTCTTCGCGCTGGTCAAGCGCGCCGTCCTCGAGGATGTCGACCTCGATGCCGGTCAGGATCCGGAACGGGGCTAGCTCAGCGTTGAGCCGGGCGACGAGCCGCAGTTGCTGCTCGAGCCGCTCGGGCGACAGCCCGTTCGCCACGGTCAGCCGCGGTGAGTGATCGGTCAGCGCGATCCACTCATGGCCGAGGTAGCGGGCCACGGCCGCCATCTCTTCCGGCGGGCTCCCGCCATCCGACCAGGTCGAATGCGTGTGACAGTCGCCGCGCAGCGCGGCGCGCATGGTGGTCGGGGCTGGCGCCGCGCGCTCGCTGATGAGCGCGGTGAGGTAGTCCGGCTCGTGGCCGGCCGCGGCCTGGGTCATCGCCTGCGAGGTCGCGGGGCCGACGCCGGCTAGCTCCTGGAGGCTGCCGACGGCAAGCCGCTCGTCCAGTTCGGTGCGGGGCAGGTCGGCAGCGACCTGGGCGGCCCGGCGGAACGCCTGGACCCGGTACGTCGGCGCGCCGGCGCGCTCCAGCTCGAATGCAATCTGCCGCAGCGCCTCGATGGGATCCACGAGCTACGGTCTACCGCAGCCACCGCACGGACAGCCAGCCGGGCCTCGTCCAGACCAGCAGCCCCCTAGGCCGACAACGCGTGTACCTCCGGTACGAAAGATTCGTACCGGAGGTACACGCGTCCGTCGAGCAAAGGCCAAAGCCGTTGTGATCAAGCTCACCAATCGGGCCGGACCGGCCGGGTGCCGGACCGCTAGCCTGCAGGAGCATACGCAGATAGTCGCTTCCGCAGCATCGCCCGGGCCCTGTGCAGCCGCGACATGACAGTCCCGATCGGCACGTCGAGCATGGCCGCGATGTCCCGGTAGGGATATCCCTCCACGTCGGCCAGGTACACGGTCGCCCGGAAGCACTCGGGCAGCTCGCTCAGTGCCGTCCGTACGTCGGAGTAGGCGAACTGGCCGAGCACGGCGTCCTCGGCCGACGGCGCAGCCCTGGCTGGGCCCTCGTCCGCGGCGCCTGAAGCCGCCGACAGCGAGTCAAACTCCGCGGCGAGCACGTGCACTGGCTCACGCTGACGCTTGCGATACCCGCTGACAAAGGTGTTCGACAAGATCCGGAACAGCCAGGCGCGCGAATTAGTGCCCGGCGTGAAGTGCCGGATCCCGGCATATGCCCGGGCCATGCTCTCCTGGACCAGATCCTCAGCATCGCTGGGGTTCCGCGTCATCCGGAGTGCCGCCGGGTACAGGTCACGCTGGTGACCTGCTAGTTCCTTCTCGTAGATCCGATGATCTTCAGATGCGTGTGCGCTCATTACCATGAGTGCGATCGCCTCCTCATGAGGCGACAGCTATCGCCGACCCAGCACACAGCGAGCCGCGCAGGGTCAATGGCGCGGGACCGGGGGTGCCCCACTGCTGTTAGTACAAGCTAGGCGTCGCGGATACGGGGGGTCAGCGCGCCGCCACCACTTACGTGTGAACTCGATGTATTTAAACCGCTACACAACGTCATGTCAACAAGGGCCACTCCAGCAACATCCGTAACGGCGACGGAATCCGCAGCCCGGCCGGGACGGCGCAGGTCAGTGCGACGCGGCCGCCGGTTACGCCCTCAGCGCAGGGCCAGATCCACGGCCTGCTGCCGGGACAGGCCGGCGCCCTGCCGGTAGGCTTCGCCGTACCGGGCCGGCCCGAGCACATCGCGGACCTTGCCCTGCTCGGCCTGCCGCAGTCCTTCCTCGATGGGCGACCACCTGATGCTGCCGTCAGCCAGGGCATAGCCGATCCGGACGTCGGCGGCGCCATGCAGGCGGGCTGCCTTCAGCAGGTCGCCCTGCCAGGCGGCGCAGCAGGCAGCGCCGAAGAGCACCTCGCAGACGTCGAGGCGGATGCCGCTGCGGCGCGCCACCTGGAGGCAGCGTCGCACCAGCGGCAGCGCCTCCTCAGGCCGGTCCTCGATCAGCAGCAAGATGGCCAGGTCCTCGCGGAAGAAATACAGGTACATCTCGTCGCCCAGGCTCTCGGCAGCGGCGATCGCCGCCTCCAGGTGCAGCCGGGCCTCCTGCACGCCGCCGCCGGCGATGTCCAGGGCATACAGCATGTGCAGCTCGTTGGCGGCGAGCAGCTCGTCGCCGGACTGGCGGAAGCAGTCCAGCGCCTCGGCTCGCAGGCGCCGGTTGTCCGGCTCGGCCGACGCCAGGCACTTCAGCATCTCCCCGAGCAGCTGGCGGTCGCCGGTCGTGCGGGCGATGGCGACGGCCTCGCTGGCCAGCTCCCGGACCCGGTCGAGATCGCCCTCAGTGAATACCAGCTCGCTGAGCTGGCCGAGTGCCCGCGCCCGCAGCGCCGGAACGCCGAGGATCTCCGCCATGACCAGCGCGCGCTCGGCATAGCCCCTGGCCGCTGCCCTGGCGCTCGGGTCGGCCTGCAGCAGGATGCTCAGCAGCCTGGAGGTCGCCAGCAGCGCGCTCGCGGCCAGCTCGGTGACCCCGGAGTCGTCGGCATCGACGGCAGCCCGCAGGTAGCTCAGTACCTCGGGCTGCGCCCGGCTCACCGCGAACCGCTGCAGTGCCGTGCCGAGGCGCAGCACCTCGTCGGTGCGGCCACCAGCGGCCAGGTGGCCGAACGCCGCCCGCAGGTTCTCCCACTCGCCGTCGAGTCGCCGCAGCCAGTGCCCTTGCCGGCGGCCGGTCAGCGCCGGGCCGGCCTCTTGCGCGACCCGCAGGTAGAACTCGGCGTGGCGGTCCCTGATGGCGGTGAGCTCGTCCTCGCTGGCCGACTTGAACAGCTCCTGCGCCGCGTACTGCCGGACCGTCTCCAGCAGCCGGTACCGCACCTGCTCCGCGCCTTCCAGCGTCGTCCGCTCCGCGACCACGAGGCTCTTGTCGACCAGCGAGCCAAGCAGATCCATTACGTCGATGGCGTCGATGACGCCCGCTGCGCAGATCGCCTCGGCCGCTTCCAGCTCGAACCCGCCCGCGAATACCGACAGCCGCCGCAGGGTCTCCCGCTCGGCCACGCTCAGCAGGTCGAAGGACCAGTCGACGGTGGCCTGGAGCGTCTGCTGCCTGGGCAGTGCGTTCCGGCTGCCGCCGGTCAGCAGCCGGAACCGCTGGTCCAGCCGCTCACTCAGGTGCCACAGCGACATCGACGACAGCCGGGCCGCCGCGAGCTCCAGCGCGAGCGGGATGCCGTCGAGGCGCCGGCAAATGGTCGCGACCAGCGGCGCGGCAGCGTCGTCGAGCACGAATCCGGGCTCATGCGACCGCGCCCGCTCGACAAACAGCGTCACCGAGTCCGAGCCAGCAAGGTCGGCGGCGCTGATCGCGTCGCGTGGCGGCAGCGACATGGGCGGCACCGGGTACACCCGCTCGCCCTCGATGCCGAGCGGCTCCCTGGAGGTGGCAAGGAACCTGACCCGCGGGCAGTACCGGATGACCTGCTCGCAGAACCGGGCCGCGTCGTCGATCACGTGCTCGCAGTTGTCCAGCAGGATCACCGCGTCCTGCCCGGTCAGGACCTCCAGGATCGAGCCGAGCACGGCCGGCCCGGAGTGATCGGGCAGCTCCAGGGCCGCGGCGACAGCGCCGGGTACCTGCTCGCCGTCGGTCACGACCGCCAGGTCCACGAACCAGACGCCATCCAGCGCTACGTCCAGTAGCTCGACCGCCGCCTCCAGCGCCAGCCGGGTCTTGCCGCTACCGCCTGACCCGGTGAGCGTGACCAGTCGCGCAGTCGCCGCGAGCGTGCGCACCGCGCCCAGCTCGCGCTCCCGGCCGATGAACGCGCTGAGCTGGCCGGGCAGGTTGTTGGGCAGATCAGGGTTGTCCAGCGAGGCCAGCGGCGGGAACGCCGACGGCAGGAAGTCCGCCTCCAGCTGGAACACCTGCTCAGGACGGCCCAGGTCCTTCAGCCGGTGCGGGCCAAGATCGCGCAGCGTGACGCCGTCCGGCAGCGACTGCGACAGCAGCTCGGCCGTCGCTCCCGACAGCAGGACCTGACCGCCGTGCGCGGCAGACTCCAGCCGCGCGACCCGGTTGACGGCCGGCCCGAAGTAGTCGTTGTCGCGCTCCTCGCAGGCGCCGGTGTGCAGGCCCATCCGCACCAGGATCGGCTGCGTCGTCGGCCAATCCTGCCCGACCAGCGCCCGCTGGGCGGACAGCACGGCGTCCAGTGCCGCTTCGGCGGTCGAGAAGGCAGCGCAGAACGCGTCGCCGACCGTCTTGAATACGTAGCCGCCCGCCAGCTCGATGGAGCTGCGCAGGATCTCGTCGTGCCGCCGCAGGCCCCGGGTCATGGCCTCCGGCTCGGCCTCCCACAGCCGAGTCGATCCCTCGATGTCAGTGAAGAGCAGCGTCACCGTGCCGGAGGGGATCTGAACCGGATTGTGCACGTGGACACGATACGCGGCCCGCAGAACTACCCGGTCGCGTTCAGCCAGCGCACCGGGGCCCCGTCCCCGGCCCGCCGGAACGGCTCAAGCTCTGCGTCCCATGGCTCACCGAGCAGCAGCGCTAGCTCGGCCTCCAGTGAGCCGCCGAGCGCAGGATGCCGTGGCCCGTGCAGGTCCCGCAGGTCGCCGAGCCTGCTGTCAGCCTTCGCCGCCGAGGCAGCCAGCGCCATCGCGGCCCGCAATCGGTTCTCCGGGATCATGACGTCGCCGTTGGCGGCCACCACGGCGCAGAATGTGCCCAGCGACGGGGTGCAGCTATACCGGACTGCATCACAGCCGGGGCTCGGGTCCTCGCTCACCTCGAACCGGACCAGGTTCCAGTTGGCCAGCGCCGAGGTAATCGCCCCGGCCGCGCCCGGCTTGCCGTTCCACAGCAACTCGGCGCGCACCGAGCCGGGCGAGGCGGCCTGATCGACCCACGGCATGCTGACGGGCACGCCAAGTACCCCGGCGACGGCCCACTCGATGTGCGGGCATAGCGCCGGGGGTGCACAGTGCACCTGCAGCACGCCTCGTACGGACACCCAGACCTCCCTGCGACAGACGAGGATGCGTCTTCCCCAACGACCTCGTATGCCAGCAGGACCACGTGCCGTCCTGGCGATCTTCCGCGACTCATTGTGCACTACAGCCGGCCGCTGCACCAGCACCACCCGGCCGCGCCGCGCCGGACGATAACGCGCTACCGCCGCGCCACCGCTGCGCCACGGCGAGCTGCCGGCTGATATGCCGCTACTGTCCCGGCGCCCGCCGTGTTCTGATGGAAGAGTGACGAGCACGGCCGACCGGAGCGCCCTGGCCAGCCGCGACGCCGCTGGACTTACGTTCACCGCCGAGATGTACGGGCTGCAGCTCGATCAGCTCGCCGCGTTACTGAGCCTGACCGACAGGCAGGCGCGCGCCGTCGTCACCCGCTGGTCCGGCCGCGGCCTTGCCGACTCTGCCGTGCTCGGGCCCGGACCGGCCTGGGTCTGGCTCAGCAGAGCCGGGCTCACGGCCTGTGGCGCTCGGTACGCGGTGGCCCAGCCCGCCCTCGCACGGCTTGCCCACATCCGTGCGGTCACCGCCATCCGGCTTGCGATGGAGGCGGTTCCTGCCTACCGCGACGCCAGCGCGCACTGGCGAAGCGAGCGGCATCTGCGCGGCCGCCTGGCCGCGCGCGCACGCGACCACCTGCCGGACGGCGAGGTGCACTGGCCCGACAGCGCGCCCGTGGCCTGGGCCGGCGAATGCTGGGCCATCGAAGCCGAGCTGACGCCGAAGACCGTGGCACGCACCACCGCCATCATGCGCGAGCTGCTGACCAGGACGGGCGACTACGGCTGTCCGGCCGCGCAGGCTCGCGTGCCCGGCGTGGCGCCGCGTCACGCCAGGGCGATCTACGTGTGTGCCCCGGCGGCCGCCAGCACGGTCGCCCGCGCACGCACCGCCGTGGGCAGCCTTGCGGCCCGGATCGAGATCCGCGCCTTACCCGCCGGTGCGCAGGTCCCGACATGAGGCACCGCAGGCGCGGGCGCCGCAGCTGGCGCACGGGCGCAGTATTGCTCGCCGTCGTCGTCGCGGCCGGACTGCTGCCCGTCACCGTCGTCGCCGCGATCGGCGTCGCCATCGCCTGGGCGCGCGGCTGGCAGCCCGTCCGCCTGTACCGCGCCGCGGCCTGGTGCCTGCCCATGCTGGCCGTGTGGCTGGCCGTCATGGGCACCCGGATCGGAGCCGTGCCGCACGCGGTCTGGCTCGCAGTCCAGCGCGGCGACTACGTGGCCGCCGCCGTGTTCGTGCTGCCCGTCGCTGCGCCCGCCGGCTTGCTGGCTGGCGGCTGGGCCTGGTCACGGCGACTGCGGTCGATGGCAGCGCGGGCAGGCGGCCGGTCACCCGGCGCTGCGGTCAGTTTCGACCGGCGGCAGTGGCGCCACCAGGTCCGCAGCGCGCAGGCCAGGATCGCGGCGCCGGGCGCCATTCCATTGCTGACCAGGAGCGGCGACTTCGTGGTCGGCGCCGTCATCCGCGCGGTCGGTCACCGCGACCAGCCGCTCGCCCGGCTGCCCGCGAGCAAGCTCCGCTCGCATCAGATCGTCATCGGCGGCACCGGCACCGGCAAGACCACGCTCCTGCTCCGGCTGTGGGCGGCGTTCATGGCGGCCGGCCTGCGGCTGCACGCGGCGGGCCAGGCACCGGCGCCCCTGCTCGTGGTGCTGGACTGCAAGGGCGGTGCGGACGCACGGCGCATCGCTGACCGCTGTCGCCGGGTGCTGCGAGAGTCAGGAGCCAGGAACGTGGCCGTCTGGCCCGATGAAGCCAGCCTGTGCATCTGGGCCTTGCCGGTGCGGCAGCTCGTCACGACGCTGGTCGATCTCATCGAGCATGGCACCGGCGCTGCCGCCTACTACGCCGACGTGATGGAAGCCGTCGTCGCGCTGGCAGTGGAAGCGCCAGCCGGACCGCCGGCCAGCACCGCGGACTTCCTTGCCCGGCTAGACCCTGGCTGGCTCGCGCTGGCCTGGCTCGGCGACGAGGACCGGCTGGCCCTGGCCAGGTCGGCCGCCCGGCAGGTGCCTGACATCGCGCTGCGGTTCCGCACGCTGTTTCGCCGGCTCGGCACCGGGCTGGACGGTCCAGGCGGCTTCGCCGACGCCGACGCCTGGTACTGCATCCTGGAGGGAACCGCGGAGATATCCGTCGCCGAGGCCCAGGCCCGCGCGCTGGTCGACCTGCTCGCCAGCTACGTCGCGCGGACGAGCCCGTCGCCCAGCACCAGCCAGCACCGGCAGGTCCTGCTCGCCGTCGACGAGTTCAGCGCCGTGTCCCGGCGGCTGCCCATCTGGCAGTTGTACGAGCGCGCGCGGTCGCTCGGGCTCGCTGTCCAGGTGTCGGCACAGTCGTGGCACGGCCTCGCCGCACGCGAGGACGACCGCTACCGGCTTGCCGCGACTGCGGAAGGCGGCATCTGGCTGCTCCGCACGCCGCACCCCGATCCGGTGGTGGCACTCGCCGGCCAGCGCTGGCGCGTAGATAGCACCCGGCAGCTCACCGGGCGCCTGCGCTGGAGCCGGACGGGGACGTCTCGCGTCGCCCCTGCGCCGGTCGCCGATCCCGACCTGATCCGCGGCCTGGACGTCGGCCAGACCGCGTATCTGTATCGCGGCGGGGCGACTTTCATCCAGGTCAAGCGCCTCGTCGCTGGCCCGGCTGCGCTGGCATCGGCGCATGCGACGGCGACCGTGCCAGCGAGTCCGGCCGTGGCATCGAGTCCGGCCGGGGCGACACCGGTCGCGGCGACCGCTCTCAAGGCCGACCTGCCGGACGTGTCGGCGTTCCTGGACGAGGCGTTCGGAGGGACGCGGTGACGGGCCCGTTCGGCGTACTCGGGCTGCCCGCCAGCGCCGACCTGACCGACGACGAGGTCCGCGCGGCGTGGCGGCGGCAGGCCGCGGCGACTCATCCGGACCGGGCTGACGGAGGTGATCCGGCTGCGTTCGTGGCCGCGGCGGCCGCGTACACGCTGCTGCGGACCGGGCCCGCCCGAGCTGAAGCGCTCGGCGAGGAGCGGTCCCGCAGTACTGGGTCAGGCGGTACTGGGTCAGGCAGCGCGGTGTCAGAGAGCACTGGGTCAGGCGACCCCGTTCCCGTCCGGGTGCGGCTGGCGAGGATGGCCGCGGTCGTCGCCAGCCGGTTCCCGCTAAAGCTCGCGCTGCGGGTGCTTGCCGTCGCCGCTGTCAGCAGCCTGGCCGTGGCCGCTGCGGGCTGGCAGCCGGCCAGCGCCGTCGTCGTTGGGGCGCTGACCTGGCTGCTGCGGACGGGCCCTGCCGATCTAGGAAAGCGCCGATCTAGGAAAGCGCCGATCTAGGAACGCACCCTAGGTCTTCTTCAGCTCGCCCTTGAGCTGGCTGCCGAGGCCAACCATGCCGGACCCCGTCGGCCAGCCGGACCGTACGTACGAGTGCGCCTGACCGGGCTTGTCTCCGGCCCGCGCGGGCGGCGGCGAGACCGACTGGACGCTCGTGGCACTGCACACCGCGGCGGCGTCGTTCGCCGGGCCGGGTACCTCGGCGCTGGTCGGAATCGCCCCGGTCGGCCCGCCCCGCCGCGGATGGTCATCGAGCACCAGCCCGAGATCGAGCGCGTTGCCGTCTCTGGCCGTCAGCGGCTGCAGGCCGAACGTCCTCTCGATCAGCTTGAGCGTCGAGGTGTGCTCGAATGGGCCGTGGTGAACCACGCGCGGCCGGGCCAGGCTGGAGATGACGATGGCCGGCACCCGGAATCCGAGCTGGGTGTAGTCGGGGACCAGCTGCCCGTCGGTTGGCGTCGTGGCGTCACCGGCGTGGCTGACGTTCGCCGGGTTGGTGTCGTCGATGACATGTGGCGGCGGCACGTGGTCAAAGAAGCCGCCCCACTCGTCGAAGGTGACGACGAACACGGTGTCGTCCAGGTACCCAGCATCCGCCAGCGCGTGGTAGGCATCCGCGATGAACCGCTCGCCGAGGCGGATGTCAGCCAGCGGGTGGTCGTCGGCAGAAGTCCCGTTGCCCTCAGTGTCGAAGGCCGGGTCGATGAAGCTGACGTTCGGCAGGTTGCCCGCGGCGACCGTGTCGATGAACGATGGCGTGGTGACGGGGATGCCGAGCGCGTCGGTGTCACCGGCGGCGAATGGATGCCAGAACGGGAAGTACTTAACCCCCCACAGGGCCAGGAACGGCAGGTCACGGAAGAAGTAGCCGCCAGTCGGGATTCCGCTGGTATTGGGCACGGGCGAGAGCTGGTCCCAGATCGTCGGCAGGGTCGACAAGGCGGAGCTGTTGTGGTCCCGGTCGGTCTGCGCTGCGTGCTGGTAGAAGCGGTTCGGGAATGTCTCGCCCGCGAACGAGCAGAAGTAGCGGTCCAGGACCGTGTACTGCTCGGCCAGCGCCCCGATGACCGGCAGGTCGGGCGCCGCCTTGCGGGAGCCGTCGCGATGCCGGTTGGTGTAGTAGCCGATCGGGAACGTGTTGGCTTTCGCCAGGGTCACGCCCGGGTTGTCCGCCGGGGCTGTCGGTCGCTGAAGGAAACCGTCCATCCGGCCGTAGTTGTGCTGGACGAGGAAGCCTTCCCAGCTGTGGTCGGGGTCTGAGTACCCGCAGCCCTGGAAGTCGGGCGCGAGCGGGTAGTTCGGGTAGTAGTTCCCGTCGGTCGCCTGGTAGATCAGGTCGTGGCGGCCGTCCGCACCGGGCAGCCAGCTGAGGAAGTGGTCGAACGACCTGTTCTCCATCATGAGCACGACGACGTGCCCGATACCTTCGGAGCCGTTCGGAGACAGGGCCGGGGCGGCGCTGGCCGCCGTCTGAGCGAGGAACTCCGTGCCGGTCAGCGCGAGACCGGTGGAGGCCGCCATGAGCTGCAGAACGGTGCGACGAGTCAGCATAAAGTCAGTCTGTACAAAAGCCGATATCGTCACCAGGCACGCCCCATGGCGGCCCGATGACGGCTCGGGAAACGGCAAGCTAACCCGGCCTCGGTGGACCAGACGTCATGCTTGCGGGCGTTTCCGCGGCCCGGCCCCGACCGCGGCTGGCCGCCATCCAGGCGGCCCTCACCGCGGTAGACGACATGCAGGCGAGCCGGGACATCCCGGCGTCCGTCGCTAACTCGATGCGCGGCGCGCTGCAACGGCGGGCCGACCGGCACCGGGCGCGGTACAGCATGCTGGCCGACTCCGACGGCGAGATCGGCTGGACGCCGGAGCTGCAGGCCGCGATCCGCGCTCAGCACGTCGTCATCGACGCCCAGCGCGAGGAACTGCTCCGCTGGCGCGATAGCGGCCGGATGTCCGATGACTGCCTGCGCCAGCTCCAGCACGAGCTCGAGGAGCGCGCCCTGCCCAGTGGCTAGCCTGCGCGCCCCGTGTCCCGCCACAGGTCGGTGATCGCGACGCCGAGCTCTGCCAGCAGTCGGCGCAGCAGCGGCAGCGACAGTCCGATGACATTGCTCGGGTCGCCGTCGATACCGTCGACGAACGGCGCCGCCAGGCCGTCGATGCTGAACGCACCGGCCAGCGAGAGCGGTTCGCCCGTCGCGGCGTAGGCGGCGATCTCGGCCTCGCTCGGCGTGCCGAACCTGATGGTCGTCGCGGCGACGCCGCTCGCGTGCCGACCGGCGGCACTATCGATGAGCCAGTGTCCGGTGTACAGCGTGCCGGTCCGCCCGGCCAGCAGCCGCCACATCTGGACGACCTCGCGCGCCGTGGCCGGCTTGCCGAACGGCCTTCCGTCTAGGTCCAGCATGGAGTCGCAGCCGACGATGAGCGCACCGGGCCGCAGCGCCGCGACGGCCGCGGCCTTGCGCTCGGCCAGGACCGACACCAGCTCCGCCGTAGCCAGATGGGCGCCGCCGGTCTCGTCCACGCCGCTGACCACGACGTCGGGATCGAACCCGGCGTCGCGCAGGACACGCAGGCGGCCCGCCGATCCCGAGGCAAGGACCAGGACTGGACCGGCTCGGCTGGTCACGGCTCAGCGCGCCCGGCGCCGGTCGGGCACGGCCGCCGGCTGGGCTCGGTCGGCGTGGCTGACCTGGCGCATGGTCTCGGCCAGGTTCTCTAGCGCCGGCAGCGCGTCGGTGAGGGCCGCGACGTCGGCAGCCGGGAGCAGTTCCACGCACTGTGAGACCGCCGCCGCGCGGCGCGCCTTGATCTGCCGGTCGACGCGGCCGCCGGCCGCCGTGCTGACGACGGACACGCTGCGCAGGTCCGCCGGGTCCGGGATGCGGTCGATCAGCCCCATGTCGACGAGCCTGCCGATGACGCGCGACAGCATCGTGGGGTTGATTCCCTCGAGCTCACCGAGGTCAGGCAGGCTCATCGGCCCGCGCGCCACGATGAGGCCGAGAACGGAGGCCTGCGACGGTGTCAGGCCTTCCCCGGTCGACGAGGCGTTGAGCTGGCGGGCGACCTTGATGATGACCCGGCGGAGGCGGATAGCGCCTTCGTCATCCATGGCGAGATCCTACCGCCCGTCAACTAGTTGCCTGCCGGCAAGCAGTGTAGCGTTAGCAGGCAGTGGCTGACCAGGTTGCGCACGCCGACACCGCCCCCGTGCAGGTCGCTGGAGACTCCGCACGCGGGCGCGTCGTCATTTTCGCGGTCGTGTCCATCGCGCTGATGATGGCCTCGGTGGACCAGACCATCGTGGCGACCGCGCTGCCCGCGATCCAGCACGATCTCGGTGCACCAGTGAACTGGAGTAGCTGGACTATCACCGTGTACGCGCTCGGCCAGGTCATGGTGATGCCGCTGGCCGGCAAGATCGGCGATCAGTTCGGCCGCAAGCAGATCTTCCTCGGCGCGGCCGTGCTGTTTACTTCCGCGTCGCTGTGCTGCGGGCTGGCCGACAACATCTACCTGCTGATCGTGCTGCGCGGGGTACAGGCCATCGGCGGCGGCGCGTTCATGCCGTCGGCGACGGGCATCGTCACCGATCTGTTCGGGAAGGACCGCGACCGCGCGGTCGGGCTATTCGCCAGCATCTTTCCCATCGGCGGGATGATCGGGCCGATCCTGGGCGGGGTGTTCGTGACGTACTGGTCGTGGCGTGGCATCTTCCTCGTCAACATCCCGGTCGGCATCGTCCTGGTGGTGCTCGGCGCAATCGTCATCCCCAACATCGCCCGGCGGCCGGACCGCCACCTCGACGTTCGCGGCGTCGTGCTGCTCGGCGCCACGCTGCTGTCGGCGATGCTCGGGATCGGGTATCTCGGCAGCGCCCGCAGCGATCCGATCAGCGCGTACTTCCTGGCGCCCGAGTGCCTGGCCATCGCGGCCGCGATCGCGTTCGTGCGGCACTCGGCGAGAGCGGAGTCCCCGTTCATCTCGCTGCGGTTCCTGACCGGCCGCGGCTTCGGCGTGATGAACCTGATCAATTTCCTGTACGGCTGCACCGTGCTCGGGTTCGCCCCGCTGGTGCCGCTGTACGCCCACGACCGATATGGCCTGCCCGCGCTCGCGGCGGGGACGCTGCTCACGGCCAGGGCCGTCGGCATGATCGCGACTGCCGGGCTGTCGGTCTACCTGCTGCGCCGCACCGGTTACCGGTGGCCGATCGCGGTCGGCTTCAGTCTGTCCGCGCTCGGCCTCCTCGCGAGCGCGGCCAGTCCGCATGTGCTCTCGACGTATGCCTGGCTCGCCGTCATGACCGGCATCTGCGGGATCGGCATGGGCATCTCGACCCCGGCGTCCAACAACGCGACCTTGCAGCTCGCTCCTGATCACGCCGCCGCGGTGGCGGGCCTGCGCGGCATGTTCCGGCAGTCTGGCGCCATCACCGCGGTGTCCATTACCGCCGCCATCGTGGCGCGCAGCGCAGCGCCAGGCCTGGCCCAGGCTCACGTGTTCGTCGTCTTCGCGGCGACGCTGATCGCCGTCCTGCCACTGGTGTTCCTGGTGCCCGAGCACCGGGGCCGCTGGTAGCAGGAGCTCGCCGCCGTCACGAGCGCAGTCAGGTAGCGCGGCCGGGCTGCGGCCCGGTAGCGACCGGCCGGGCGGGGTCGGTGATCCAGCCAGACCAGGATCCGACGTACAGCGCCGCCGGTATGCCAGCCAGATCCAGCGCCAGTACCTCGTGCGCGGCCGTGACGCCGGAGCCACAGTAGACGCCGACCTGCTGCACCGCTCCGATCCCGAGGGCGGCGAACCTGGCCTGCAGGTCAGCCACGGACCGGAACAAGCCGCCCGCGGTGACGTTCTCAGCCGTCGGCGCGCTCAGTGCACCGGGAATGTGGCCAGCGACCGGGTCGACGGGCTCGGCCTCGCCGCGATACCGGGCCGGTGCTCGCGCGTCGAGCAGGACCCCGGACCTGGCGACGGCGGCGGCATCGTCGGCATCCAGCACCGGCAGGTAGCCAGGCCTGGCTGCGAAGTCACCGGGGGCGGTCGTCACCTCTGCCGTGCTGACCGGCTGGCCGGCGGCCTGCCAGGCGCGCAAGCCGCCGTCCAGTACGCGCACGCGGCCCGCGGTCCCGTCGCGGCCGAAGCCGAAGTACCGCAGCAGCCACCACGCGCGCGCGGCGATCGTTGCGTCTGCGTCGTCGTAGACGACCACATCGCGGCCTGCCTGGACGCCGGCCCTGCGCATGGCCGCCTCGAAGTCCGTCGTCGGCGGCAGCGGGTGCCGGCCGCCGGCACCGGGCGGGCCGGCCAGCTCCGCATCCAGGTCGACATAGGCGGCACCCGGCAGATGCCCGGCCCGATAGCTCTCGATGCCCGGCGGACCGCCAAGACGCCAGCGGACGTCGATCAGCGTCGGCGGCTCCTGGCCGGCCAGTGCGTCGGCGAGTTCGGCGACGCTCATCAGCGGGCTGTCCCCGGCGCCCGCGTTTCCGGCCACTGGCATCCCGTCGATCCTCCCTGTGGATAACTTCGCTATTTCTGTGCACAAGTGGCCAGCGGCCGGTGTGGTTCCCCTGCGGACCTGTGGATAAACACCGCCCGCCGGCGGACCTGTCATCACGCAACGTGAGTGAGCAACGGCACCCGCTGGTCGGCTGGCGTCAGTGATCCGTGCATGCCGACAAGCCGTGACTCGCGCGGCTCGGCCGCCGTGGCGACCACCGCGGACGTGCCCCGGACTGCGGCCACGACGTCGCCGATCCGGTTCGCGACGGCTGGCTCCACCGGCCCGAACCAGCCCGCCTCGATAGCTTCCGCCCGGCTGACGGTCCACGCGCGGTCACCGAGGGTAGCCTGCCAGGCGGCGAGCACGTCCGCCGCTGCGCCCGGCGCCGCATACACGTGCCGGGCCCGCGCCTCCCCGCCGAGCAGTGCGACACCCTCGCGCAGCGCCGGGATCAGATCGGCGTCGATGCGATCGGCTGGCGGCACGTCGGTCATGCCGTGGTCGGCCGTGACGTGCAGCGCCGTCCCCGCTGGCAGCACGCTCGCGAGCTGCTCAGCCAGCCGGTCCACATGCGCGAGCTGGAATCGCCACGCCGGCGACGTGCAACCCCAGGCGTGCCCGGTGGAGTCGAGGTCACCCGTATAGACCATCACCAGGCCGCGCGGCGCCGCCGCGAGTGCTGTCGCGGTCGCGGCCACCAGCGCGCCGAGGGTGTCGGCGGCACGGTAATCCGCGCCGCGCATGGCCGCCGCTGACAAACCCGTCTGGCGGAACCCCCCGGCCGCGACGCGGAACGCCCCGATGCCAGCCGCGGCGGCCCGCTCGAAGATCGTCGATCCCGGCTGCCAGGAGATGGGGTCGACGGCGTTATCCCAGCGCAGCGCGTTCAGCAGCCGGCTGGTGCTCGGCACGCGCACCTGGTAGCCGAGCAGGCCATGCTGGCCTGGCGGCCGGCCAGTGCCCAGCGAGCCCAGGCTGGTTACCGTCGTCGACGGGAAGCCTGCCGCCAGCCAGCAGCCGGTCTCGGCCAGCCCGGCCAGGAACGGCGCCGCAGCCCGATGCGTACGCAGCAGGTCCCAGCCGAGGCCGTCGACGACGAGCAGGCAAGCCCGCCGGACCGGCGGCAGGCCGAGCGCGTTGTCCTCGCCCGGAACGCCGAGGGAAGCCAGCACGGACCGGCTCAGGTCAGCTAGCGTGCTGCGCCCATATGCGGGGAGCAGCGGCTCCTGCTCCCCGGTGTCCACCTCGACAGTCACGGACGGCTGGTCGCCTCGGTCAGCGCACGCGCGAACGAGACCACCTGCTCGACGGCCGCCGGGCCGTCCGCGGCCTCACTGACGCGGACGGTCAGATCATCAGCGGTCATCGTGCCGGTGAACCCGTGGTCGGCCTCGCAGTTCTCGTCCCCGCAGTGCGCTGGCTCGATCTCGATGTGCGACAGCACATTCCAGCCGATCGTCAGCACGACCTCACTCGGCGCGGTCACGCCCGGAACGTAGGAGGCCGGATCCGGAATCACGCGGGTCAGCGCCACGGACGAGATCCGTGCGTGGCGGACCGCCTCGGTGCTGGTCTCGGCCTGCGGCCTGGACTCGGGATCGGCGTCGTCGGCCGGGTACTCGTCGGTGTGCGAGTACACCAGCCGCGTCGGCGTCAGCGCCATCACGGTGACGTGGCGGCGCACCTCCATGCCCGGATCGAAGTGAGCGTCATGCACCACCACGAACGAGACGACGGGCTCTGCCCCCACCGCCGATGACACCGCGTCGTACACGAGGCCGGGATAGTAGCCGCTTCGCTCGATCGCGGACTGCAGGCCACTCGCAGCCGCCTTCGTATCGCTCATTCCCCCATCCTGCACCGTCTTGGGTCTGTCCTTCACCACGTGGGGCAGAGTTCAGCCCGCTCGTGGCGATCTCGCCAGGTACCGCAGTACGGCCATGTGGCCGACCTGAGTGACGCCAGCCAGCTGCAGCCCGCCGAACCCCGTGCTCGCCAATCCCGTCGGAGTCAGCAGCCGCGGCGCCGCCGGATCAGCCACGACCAGCGGCGCGATTGCGAGCCGGAACTCATCGGCGAGGCCCGCCGCCAGGAACTGGTGAAGTACCTGCGCGCCGCCCTCCACCATCAGCCGCGTGACGCCACGGCCGGCTAGATCGGCCAGCACCCAGGGCAAATCCACCCGATCAGAGCCGGGAACGGGGACGATCACGGCCGCCGCCCCCAGCCGGGCGCGGAGCCCTTCGACCGCCACGGCGGAGGTGTACACCAGCGCGGGTTGATCGGCCGCGGCGAAGAACCGGCTGTCGGGATCCAGCTCGCCGCTGCGGGTGACGGTCACCTTCTGCGGGTTCGCGGGCAGGCCGCGGGTCATTCGCTCCAGCCGTCGCGGCTCGGACTTGACCAGCAGGCGGGGGTTGTCTGATCTGATCGTCTGGGCACCGACCATGATCGCGTCACTGCGGGCCCGGATCTCGTCGACCTGATCCCAGTCGGCCGGGTCGGAAAGCTCCAGCCCGGTCCCTGCCGCGTCACCGATGTAACCGTCGGCCGACATCGCCGCCGACAGCAGCACGTGCGGTCGCCCAGTCACCAAAGGTCCAGTAACCAAAGGTCCAGTAGCCAAAGGTCCAGTGGCCGCGGGCACGGGCACCTCAGCGGGCACCGGCAGGTCACCTCCTGACGTCGTCCAGTCGAACTTAGCCAACGCCGTAGGCTCGGGTGTCATGGCCTTGGCTGGACTGCGGCTGGCGATCACGCTGCTCACTGCCGTGCCGCTGCCTGGCGGGTCGGCCGAGACACCTGGACGCCGCACTGCCGCGGCCGCGCTGTACTGGGCGCCACTCATCGGCCTGGTGCTCGGGACGGCTGCGGCTGGCGTATTGCTGGCATGCCGGGCCGGCCACACCGGCTCGCTGCTCGCCTCGGTGCTGGCGATCGCGGTGCTGGCCGCGCTGACCCGGGGCCTGCACCTGGACGGGCTCGCCGACCTGGCCGACGGCCTCGGCAGCCGCAGGCCTGCCGACCAGGCCCTGGAGATCATGAAGCGGTCAGACATCGGGCCGTTCGGAGTGGTCACCCTCGTGCTCTCGCTGCTCATCCAGATCAGCGCGCTAGCCAGGGCGGACGAGGCCGGCCGCGGTCCGCTGGCTATCGTGGCGGCGGCCGTGGCGGCCCGGCTGGCCGTCATGCTCGCGTGCCGCCGCGGCGTCCCGGCCGCGAGGCCAGGTGGCCTCGGCGCCCTCGTTGCGGGCAGTGTCCAGCCGGTGGCCGCCGCTGCCCTGGTGCTGGTCGCCATCGGCGGCGCGGCCGCGCTCGGCTGGATCTACGCGGTCGCCGTGGCCGCGGGGCTGGTCGTCTCGGTGGCGCTCACCGCGTGGTCGGTGCGCCGGCTCGGCGGCATCACCGGAGATGTCCTCGGTGCTGTCGCGGAGACGACCATGGCGGTGTGCCTGCTCGTCACCGCCGTTGGCTAGCCAGGATCAGCCAGGCGGCGCACCGAGCGCCGACCGGATCCGGTCGGCGTACTGCGCGGCCTCCGCGTCGGACGCGTATCGCTGGCGCGGCCAGAAGAAACCCCGCAGCCCGTCGCCCTTGGTCCGCGGCACGACGTGAACGTGCAGGTGCGGCACGCTCTGGCTGACGACGTTGTTGGTGGCCACGAAGGTGCCCTGGCTGGCCAGCGCGGCGGGCATGACCGCGCTGATCCGCTGCACACGCAGGAAGAACGGGCCTACGGCGGCCGCCGGCAGGTCCGGCAGAGTCGGCACGTGCTCGCGCGGCGCCACCAGGACGTGACCCTTGAAGACGGGCCTGGCGTCCAGGAACGCGATCACGTCATCGTCGTCGAGCACGATGTGCGCCGGTACCCGCCCGGCGGCGATGTCGCAGAACACGCAGTCGCTGATGGCACTACCTTCCTGCTGGCCCTGGTTCCCTCGCTGACCCAGTGCTCCTGCACGGACGATAACCTGCCCGCATGGCAGCTGACGGACGGCGGCACATACTGGCGATCGGCGGCATCAGCCCGGTGCCAGACCAAGACCAGCGCCTGCCCGCGATCATCGCGCACGCACTGGCGCTCTCTGGCGCCGCGTCGCCGCGAGTCTGCGTGCTCAATACCGCCAATGGCGACGACCCGGCCGCCTACGTGCGGATGTACGCCCGGCTGTCGCAGCATGGCGCCAGGCCGAGCCATCTCCAGCTGTTCCCGATGCCCAACGTCGCCGACCCCGAGGACCTGCTGCTGTCCCAGGACGTGATCTTCGTCGGGGGCGGCAGTGTGGCCAATATGGTGGCCGTCTGGCGCGTTCACGGGCTCGACGACGTCCTGCGCCGCGCCTGGCTGGCCGGCATCGTGCTGGCGGGCGTCAGCGCCGGCGCCATCTGCTGGTTCGGTGGCGGGACGACCGACTCGTTCGGCCCAGCGCTGCGGCCGTTCACTGCGGGCCTGCGCTTCCTGGCCGGCAGCTACTGCCCCCACTACAGCGCCGAGCCGACCAGGCGGCCTGCTTACCAGGCGCTCGTCGCCGATGGCACCCTGCAGCCAGGGATCGCCTGCGATGACGGATCAGGCGCGCACTTCGCCGGCGATGAACTCGACGCGATCGTCGCCGACCGGCCAGGTGCGGCCGGTTACTGGGTCGAGCCAGACGGCGCCGGCGGCGTCACCGAGGTGCCGCTGCCGGCCCGCCTGCTGGCCTAGCCCACGTGCTCTGCGCTGGCTGCGCTCCGATCGGCCTAGCGCGGGTGGCACAGGACGCCTGTCCGTCTCGGGTCTGACCTGGACTAGCCTGCAGGCTGACGTGAGCCGCCTAGCTGCCGCATAACCTTGACGCGTGTCCGCTCTCTACGCCTGGCTGCGCCGGCACCCGGTGCTGGTCGACAGCGTGCTGGCCGGGGTGCTGCTGCTGTTTGGCGTTGCGCAGCTAGTGCAGGGGCCGTGGGCGGAGATCCCTTCGACGCTGCTGCTGGTCATCCCCGTGGCGGTGCGCCGACGCGCGCCGATCACGGCGTTCGGCATCGCCGCGGTCGGCGGGGCGATTCAGGTCACGACCGCGCGGCCGAGCGCTGCCGACATCGCCGTTGTGGTCCTGCTCTACACCGTGGCCGCCTACCGCCCCCGGCGGGCGTCGATCATGGCGCTGCTGGTGTGCCTGGTCGGCTCCACCGTCGCGGTCATGGAGTGGGGACCGACGCAGGCTTCGGCCGGCGGTCCCGCATCGCTGTCCGCCTCGCAGCTGCTGTTGCGGCTGGTCTTCTCAGCATGCGTGTTCGGGGGCATCGAGCTGGCGGTGTGGATCCTGGGCGACTCGATGCGCTACCGTCGCGGCTACTACGCCGCCCTCGAGGACAGGGCCGCGCGCCTCGAAGCTGAGCGGGACGCGCAAGCCAAGATCGCAGCCGCGGCTGAGCGCGCCCGGATCGCCCGCGAGCTGCATGACGTTGTCGCCCACCACGTCAGCGTCATGGTCGTGCAGGCCGACGGCGCCGGATACGCGCTGCACACCGACCCGGACCGGGCCGAGGCGGCGCTGCAGGCCATCGCCGGCACCGGGAGGCAAGCACTCACCGAGATGCGCCGACTCCTCGGCGTCCTGCGGTCGGCCGGCGAGCAGGCGACACTGGCGCCCGTGCCTGGCCTCGGCGAGCTCAGGGAACTACTCGACCAGGCGCGAACGGCCGGGCTCGAGGTCACCTACACGCTGACCGGGACGCCGCGTGAGCTTTCGGAAGGCGCCGAACTGGCCGCCTACCGGGTGGTGCAAGAGTCACTGACCAATACCCGCAAGCACGCTGGCCTGGCGGCCACGGCCGCCGTCACGCTGCGCTATGAGCCGGACGGCCTGACAGTCGAGGTGACCGACAACGGGCTCGGCGTCAGCGGGGCGGACACGGGCGGGCTTGGCCTGGCTGGCATGCGAGAGCGGATCTCCCTGTACGGCGGTACCGTCAGGGCCGGGCCGCTGCCGGGCGGCGGGTTCGGGGTGACGGCCAGGCTGCCATGCCCGATGGTGACCCCCAAGGCGAGCCGGGCCGGCGAGTCGCTGCCCGAGGACAGTGTGCTCGCGGACGACCCGGGCCTTACCCGGCGGGCCGTGATCGCGCCGGATGCCACATCCGCTGCGGAAGCGGCCGCCAATGCGGGGTCGAGCCTGGCTGGCGGCGTCCGGTGACCGACCCAGCAGCCGGCCGCGGCACCCTGATCAGGATCATCCTGGTGGACGACCAGGAACTCGTTCGGGCCGGATTCCGAATGGTGCTGGACGCCCAGCCCGACATGCAGGTCGTCGGGGAAGCCGGTGACGGGCTCGGTGCCATCGACCTCGCGCGGCGGCTGCACGCCGACGTCATGGTCATGGACGCCCGGATGCCGCGGCTCGACGGCGTCGAGGCAACCCGGCGCATCCGGCAGGCGGGAGACCTGCCGCACGTGCTGATGTTGACCACATTCGACCTGGACGAGTACGCCTTCGCGGCGCTCAAGGCAGGCGCGAGCGGCTTCCTGCTCAAGGACGTGCCGCCGGCGGAACTGCTCTTCGCGATCCGGGCTGTGCACTCGGGTGATTCCGTCGTCGCGCCGTCGACGACCCGGCGGCTGATCGACCAGTTCGCCGCGTTGCTGCCCGGCGGCGAGGCTAACCCGGCGGAGCTCGCCGAGCTGACCGACCGCGAGCGCGAGGTGCTCGCCCTGGTGGCCCAGGGACTGTCGAACGCGGAGATCGCTCAGCGCCTGTTCGTCTCGGAGGCCACCGTCAAGACTCACGTCGGCCGCGTGCTGGCCAAGCTATGCCTGCGCGACCGGGTCCAGGCCGTCGTCTACGCCTACGAGCATGGCCTGGTGCGGGCCGGGCAGCGCCCCTGACCTCCTCGCCCTGCCGAGCACCGATGCAGACTGTTTAGTCGGTCAGTTCACAATGGCCGGACGAGCCAGGCAATCTGCTGTCTCAGAATGACGAAATGAACGCCGTCGTCACCGTCCGCCGGGTAATCTCCTCTCCATCCCAATTGGAGCGGAACGGCACCATGCTGACGGTAGAGAACTTTTCTTACGGGCTCGTGACGCCCGCGCTCGGATACCTCATGTCGTGCCTGGGCGCGTTTCTCGGCTTAAGGTGCACGGCACGGGCGATGGCGTGCACGGGGCGTGAGCGGCTCCGCTGGCTGCTGCTGGGAGCGCTGTCGATCGGCACCACCGGCATCTGGGTGATGCACTTCATCGCCATGCTTGGCTACACCATTCCTGGTCAGGTCATTCACTACAACGTCCTGGTCACGATCGGCAGCATGCTCATCGCGGTTGTCGTCGTCGGCATCGGGCTGCTCATTGTCGGATTCGGAGCCAGGAACTGGCGCAATCTCCTGGTCGCCGGCGCGTTCACCGGTATCGGCGTGGCCGCCATGCATTACACCGGAATGGCGGCCATGCGGACGCCCGCCCGGATGACGTATAGCCCGGAGCTATTCGCCCTGTCCGTTGTTATCGCGGTCGTCGCGGCCACCGCCGCGCTCTGGGCCGCGCTGAACCTGAGCGGCCTGCGTGCCACCCTGGGCGCCGCCATGATCATGGGTGTCGCCGTCAGCGGAATGCACTACACCGGCATGGCGGCGATGCATCTGTTCCGCCCTGGCCCCGGCGGCGGCATGCAGATGGCCGGCAGCGGCGCGACTGCGGAGAACTTCCTGCTCCCGCTCCTGATCGGGATCAGCATCCTGGCCTTCATCATGACCGCGACGCTGGCCCTGTCCCCGACCGACGAGGAGCTGCGCGCTGACGCCGCGCTCATGCAGCGGATCGAGGATGTCCGGGGTGGCAAAATCGCCAGCCCGGAGTCGCCGATGGTGCTGCCGCCGCCGCGACTGCCCGGATCGGCGATTAGCCGCGCCACGCAGGCCCGCCGGCAGGCCGAGAGCGGAGAGCCGTACTCACGCCAGTGAGGTCGTGGCCGCCCGGCCTAGTGCTGCCTGACTGGCCTAGTGCTGCCTGACTGGCGCAGTGCGAGCCGACTGGCACAATGGCGAGCGTGCCAGTCAGCCAGCCCGCCCGGCATCCGGCCAGCAGCGACGCGGCCCCTATCGACCTAGCGGGCCAGCTGCCGCCCGGCCGGTGGCTGCTGCTTGTGTACCGGGTGCCGTCGGAGCCGAGCAGGCTGCGGGCCACGGTCTGGCGCCGCATCAAGAGCCTCGGCGCCATCTACCTGCAGAGCTCTGCCGCCGCGCTGCCCGCCAGCACCGCCGCCGAGCGGGCACTGCGGAAGCTGCGCAGCGAGATCCTGGACATGGCCGGGACCGCGGTGCTGCTGTCCTGCGACGTACTCGCCGGCGAAGCCGACATCCGGGCTCAGTTCCAGGACGCGCGGGACGATGAGTACGAGGAAATCGTCGACAAGTGCGCTGACTTCATCGCGGGCATCGAGAAGGAGTACCGGGAAGCCCATTTCAGCTATGCCGAGCTAGAGGAGAACGAGGTCGACCTCGTCAAGCTGCGCACCTGGCTCCAGCGGATCCGGGAGCGCGATGTCTTCGGCGCGGCCGGCCTCCAGCAGGCGGTCAGCTCGCTGGCGGAGTGTGAGGAGAAGCTGGAGGCTTACGCTGCCCGCGTGTACGCCGAGGAAGCAGAGGGCCACTAACAGCTCTCGACAGGCTGACCGGCAGCAGCACGACGAGGAGTACCGGCAGCAGCCACCATGCCGTGACCCCGGCCCGGTGGAGCCCGTACGTGCCCGCCAGGCCCGCCACCACGCCCGCGGCCACCAGCCAGTCGTCGCCGATCACGAAGTCGTACCAGAACGCGCCGAACGCGCGCAGCTTTGAGATCACAGCAAGCTCCTTAGTGCGCGGCCTGGCCGGCCGGCTCACGCAGCTCGGCACCACCACCGCCCGAGCTGCCCGCTGACTGGCGCAGCAGCGCGGTCAGCCCGACCGCGAAGAGGCCGATCGCCGGGATGATCACCAGCAGGGCCGCGTCCGAGCCTGGCCAGTGCGCGCCAGCTCCCTCGCCGCCCCAGAACACCCCGAAGCTCGTCAGCATGATCCCGACCACGAACTTCATGGTGTTCTCCGGAACCCTGGCGAGCGGCGCCCTGACCGCGAATCCAGCGGCCACGACCAGCACGATCGCGCACCCAGCGCCGATGGTGGCGAGGCCAATGTTCTTGGCGTTCGCCCCGAAGGTCAGCACGATGAACACGACCTCCAGCCCCTCAAGCAGCACTCCCTTGAACGCGAGCGTGAAGCCGTACCAGTCCGGGGCCAGGAACGACCGCCTGGCCTGCTGGTCCTTGGCCTCGGCCAGGTGCTCGGCGTACAGCTTCTCCTCGTCGTGCAGGGCCTTCAGGCCGCTTGCCCGCAGGATCGCCTTCCGCAGCCACTGAAGGCCGAAAACGAGCAGGAGGGCGCCGACAAAGACGCGCAGCGCAGTCAGCGGTATGTGCGAGACCGCAGGACCGAGCACCGCCACGACGCCCGCGAGCACGACGAGCGCGGCAGCTGTGCCGATGCCCGCCGACCGCCAGTCCCTAGCTGTGCCGGCCGCGAGCACGATGGTGGTTGCCTCCACCGCCTCGACCGCGCAGGCAAGGAAAACGGCGATGAAGAGCGCGCTGCCAGCGGCACTCATGAGCGTCCTCCAGGTGACGATTGGCGGGGATGACCTAGTCATAGTAACAGCCGTCACTTCCACTAGATGACGGCCGTTACCGGCGGCTGACCGCAAGATCGGCTGCAGGCCAGACAGGCACTAGGCTGAGGACCCGTGACCACGAACCCTCTGACTGTCAGGACCGCAGACGCGCGCAGCGCCGCCGCAGACGCCCTCATTATCGGGGTGACCGAGGGTCCAGACGGCCCCGTTCCTGCGCACGGCTCGGAGGATGTCGACGCTGCGCTGGGCGGCACGCTCGCCGCCACCCTCGCCGCCCTGGGCGCCACCGGCAAGCAGGACGAGCTCACCAAGATCGCTTCCGCCGGGGCCATCGCCGCCCCCCTCATCGTCGCGGTCGGGCTTGGCCCGGCCGATCAGGGCGGGGAACGGGGTCGGCTTGAGTCGCTCCGTCGGGCCGCGGGCTCGGCAGTCCGAGCGCTGACCGGCGGGAAGACCGCCTCGGTCGCCCTATCGCTGCCCGCTCGTGACGAGGCCGAGACTGAGGCCGTGGCGCTTGGCGCGCTGCTCGGCCGCTACCGCTTCACCCGGTACCGCAGTGGTGCGGACGGCTCGGCTGCTAACGGCACGGGCGGGCCGGACCTGATCGTGCTGTCCTCGGTCGGCGCGGCGGCCGGGCGCGCACCCGTGCTCGCCGAGGCCATGACGCTGGTGCGCGACCTGGTGAACACCAGCCCCGCGGACCTTTATCCGGAGACGTTCGCCGCCGAGGCGCAGCGCGTCGCGGTCGCGGCGGGCCTGGAGATCGAGGTGCTCGACCACGTCGCGCTGGCCGGTGGCGGCTACGGCGGTCTCACCGGCGTCGGCCAGGGCTCGGATCACCCGCCGCGGCTGGTCCGGCTGGCCTACCGCCACCCGGAGGCGACCAAGACCGTCGTCTTCGCCGGCAAGGGCATCACGTTCGACTCCGGTGGGCTCTCGCTCAAGCCGCCGAAGTCGATGGAGGCGATGAAGTCCGACATGGGCGGCGCAGCTGCCGTGCTTGGCGCGCTGCAGGCGGTCGCCGCGCTCAAGCCGGCCATCAACGTCGTTGGCTACCTGGCCATGGCCGAGAACATGCCCGGTGGCCACGCGCAGCGCCCGTCCGATGTGATCACGATCTTCGGCGGCAAGACCGTCGAGGTGCTCAACACCGACGCCGAGGGCCGCCTGGTCCTGGCCGACGTGCTGGCCAGGTCAGCGCAAGATTCCCCCGACCTCCTGGTCGACGTGGCCACGCTCACGGGCGCCCAGCTTGTCGCCCTCGGGCCGCGCATCAGCGGCGTGATGGGCAGCGACGACGACGTGGCGGCCGCGATCGCGGAGACCGCACGCCAGGCCGGTGAGCAGGCCTGGGCGATGCCCTTGCCTGCCGAGCTGCGTAAGGGCCTGGACTCCGCCGTCGCCGACATCGCCAACGTGGCCGGGGAGCGGTACGGCGGCATGCTGGTGGCGGGCCTGTTCTTGCGGGAATTTGTGCCAGATGGCGTGCGCTGGGCACATGTGGACATTGCCGGCCCTGCCTTCCACGAAGGCGAGCCATACGGGTACACGCCGAAGGGCGGGACCGGCGCCGCGGTAAGGATGCTTGTCCAGGTCGCGACCGATGTCGCGGATGGGCGGCTCTGACCTCGCGGTTGTAGCGCGGCGGTAAGCAACGGCGCTTACCCCGTAGGACATCTGACAAGGAGTACAGACGTGAGCGACAGTGCCGACGCCAGCAGTGGCGGCTACGACATCGTCATTCTCGGCGGCGGCAGCGGTGGCTATGCCTGTGCGCTGCGAGCCGCCGAGCTAGGCAAGCGAGTCGCCCTCATCGAAGAAGACAAGGTCGGCGGCACCTGCCTGCATCGCGGCTGCATTCCCACCAAGGCGCTGCTGCACTCCGCCGAGATAGCCGATCACGCGCACGAGGGGCCGAGCTTCGGCGTGCGCAGCAGCTTCGACGGCATCGACATGAACGGCGTCAACGATTACAAGGACAAGGTCGTCACCCGGCTCTGGAAGGGCCTGACGGGACTTGTGGCCAGCCGGCAGATCGAGGTCATCGAGGGCCACGGCAAGCTGATCTCGCCCACCGCGGTGCAGGTCGCCGACCAGGTCGTCACGGGCGAGCATGTCGTACTGGCGACCGGCTCGCAGACCCGGAGCCTGCCTGGCCTGGTCCCCGACGGCAACCACATCATCACCAGCGATGACGCGCTCCAGCTTGATCACGTGCCTGCCTCGGTGGTCATCCTCGGCGGCGGCGTGATCGGCGTCGAGTTCGCGAGCGTGTGGCGCTCGTTCGGCGCCGAGGTCACCATCGTGGAGATGCTGCCGCACTTGCTGCCCACCGAGGAGGAGTCGAGCTCGAAGCTGCTGGAGCGGGCATTCCGCCGTCGCGGCATCGGCTTCAAGCTCGGTACGAAGTTCGAGAGCGTCAAGGACACCGGCAATGGCGTGACGGTCACGCTGGAGGGCGGCGCGACTATCGACGCAGAGCTGCTGCTCGTCGCCGTCGGCCGCGGGCCGGTCTCGGCGGGACTCGGCTACGACGAGGTCGGCGTCGCCA
The DNA here is from genome assembly GCA_963792725.1 of uncultured Actinomycetota bacterium. Lineage (GTDB taxonomy): Bacteria > Actinomycetota > Actinomycetes > Streptosporangiales > Streptosporangiaceae > JAJYUU01. The sequence goes on from CAWBXJ010000001.1 coordinate 556,839, forward strand.
TGGACCGCGGCTTCGTGCTCGTGGACGAGCTGTGCCGGACGAACATCCCCACGGTCTCTGCCGTCGGCGACCTTCGGCCGGGACTCCAGCTGGCGCACGTCGGCTTCGCCGAGGGCATCATGGTGGCCGAACGGCTGGCCGGGCTGCCAGTTGTGCCGATCGACTATGACGGCGTGCCGCGGATCACCTATTCCCATCCCGAGGTCGCCTCGGTCGGCATCACGTCGGCGACGGCCGCGGCCCGCGGCATCGAGTTCACCGAATTCACCTACGACCTGGCCGGGAACGGCAAGAGCCAGATCCTGCAGACCAGCGGCGCGGCGAAGATCATCGTCACCGCGGGTGGCGGCCCGACGCTCGGCGTGCACCTGGTGGGTGGGCATGTGGGGGACCTCATCGCCGAGGCGCAGCTCATCGTCAACTGGGAGGCGGTGCCGAACGACGTGGCGCAGCTGATTCACCCGCACCCCACTCAGTCCGAGGCCATCGGCGAGGCCTTCCTCGCGCTGGCCGGGAAGCCACTTCACAACCACGGATGACCTGCAGTGCGCCCTTCCGCAGCGAGGTGCGCGAGCTAGAGTCACAGATAAGCGAAGAAGGAGTTACGGGAAGCGATGTCGGTCTCCGTATCGATGCCACAACTCGGTGAGAGCGTTACCGAGGGCACAGTCACCCGCTGGCTCAAGCGGGAGGGCGAGCACGTTCAGGCCGACGAGCCGCTCCTCGAGGTATCGACTGACAAGGTCGACACCGAGATCCCGTCCCCGGTCTCGGGCATCCTGCGCGGCATCACCGTCGCAGAGGACGAGACTGTCGCCGTGGGCGCCGAGCTGGCCATCATCGAGGAGGACGGCGCGGCTGGTGCGGCTACGCAGGCACCCGCGGCCCAGCAGGCACCAGCCCAGCAGGCACCAGCCCAGCAGGCACCTGCCGCCGAGGCCCCGCCGCCTGCCTACCAGCAGCCAGCCGCGGCGTACGAGCAGCCGGCGGCCAGTTACGAGCCGCCCGTACCCAGCTACGAACCGCCGGCACCGAGCTACGCACCGCCAGCCCAGGCGGAGGTGACGCCCGCCGATCCGCCGCCAGCGCCCGCCGTCGTGCCGCAGCCCGCGGCCGAGCAGGCGCCGCCCGCGTACCAGTCAGTGGCCGCGGCATATCCCGCAGCTGGCGACTTTGAGGGCGGAAATGGCCAGGCGCCTGCCGCCGCCCAGTTCACCGAGGCGGCCGATGGCCCGTACGTCACACCGCTGGTGCGCAAGCTCGCCGCCGAGCACGGCATCGACCTGGCCGCCGTCGCCGGCACCGGCGTAGGCGGCCGGATCCGTAAGCAGGACATCCTGGATGCGGCCGCGCTCCAGCGCCCCGCCGCGTCAGCCCAGCCGGCACCGGCACCGGCCCAATCAGGGCCAGCAGCGTCAGGGCCAGCAGCGGCGCCCGCACAGCCAGTGCCGGCTTACCAGGCGGCGGCACCTCGGCCGGCCGTCGCGGACGCCGAGTCCGAGACCGCCAGGCGACCGGCCATCGTGCCGTCCAGCCTGCGCGGCACCACCGAGCGGATGTCTCGAGCACGCCAGGTCATCGCCCAGCGGATGGTTGAGTCGCTGCAGACTTCGGCCCAACTGACCACCGTGGTCGAGGCGGACGTGACGGCGATCGCGAGGCTCCGCCAGCGCGCCAAGGCAGCCTTCGAGGCGCGCGAGGGCGTGAAGCTCTCGTTCCTGCCGTTCTTCGCTCTCGCGGCGGTCGAGGCCCTCAAGGTCCATCCGAAGCTGAACGCGGTCATCGACACCGGGTCCGGCCAGGTGACGTACCACGACGCCGAGCACCTCGGGATCGCGGTCGACACCGAGCGCGGGCTGATGGTCCCGGTGATCAAGAACGCAGGCGACCTCAACATCGGCGGCCTCGCGCGCAAGATTTCTGATCTCGCGCAGCGCACTCGGGCCGGGCAGGTGAGCCCGGACGACCTGTCCGGCGGCACGTTCACGCTCACTAACACCGGCAGCCGAGGCGCGCTGTTCGACACCCCGATCATCAACCAGCCGCAGGTCGGCATCCTCGGCACCGGCACCGTGGTGAAGCGCGCCGTCGTGGTCGAGGACCCGACGCTCGGCGAGGTCATCACCGTCAGGTCGATGGTCTACCTGGCGCTGACTTACGATCACCGCCTCGTCGACGGCGCGGACGCGGTCCGGTTCCTGGTCACGATCAAGGAGCGGCTGGAAGAGGGCGCGTTCGAGACTGAGCTCGGCCTGTAGCGCTCATGAACCAGAAGACCACTGCCGCCTGCCAGCAGCTTGTCGCGTCCTCACTCAGCCCAGGTGAGACGATCGAGCTTACCGAGGCGGCGCAGATCGGCACGGTGTCAGCCAAGAAGCAGGTGGCGACGCAGCTGGCCGCGAGTATCGCGACGGGTGGCGCGCTGATCGTCCACCTCAAGCCCGCCGCCTTCTATCTCGTCTTGACTAGTCAGCGGCTATTCCTGATCGAGAACCGGCGCGGACTGGTTGGCAAGGTGGTGGCCGCGATCCCGCGTGGTCAGATCAGCGCAGAGCCACTGCACTCCGGCGCGCTGACCCTTTCGATGCAGATCACCATCGACGGCACCGTGCAGCGCTTCAGCTGGGGCCGAGCGCAGGGCGGCATGGCACGCAAGGTGGCGGACGCACTGACCGCACTGCCAGCCCCGGACTAGCGCGGCGCCGCCTGCCCTGCCAGGTATGCCATAGGCGAGAATGGCGTGTCGGGCGACGTGAGGGGGACGGCAGTGCGGGTTGCGATCACGGGCGCGACCGGTCTTATCGGCGGCGCGCTCGCCGGGATCCTGAGCGCGGACGGCGTCGACGTGCTGAGGCTCGTGCGGCGTCCTGCGGCCAGCGCAGCGGAGCTGCAGTGGGACCCCGCCAGTGCCGATGGCGGCCTCGACGCCGATGCGCTCGATGGTGTGGACGCGGTGGTGCACCTGTCCGGCGCGCCGATCGCGAGGGGTCGCTGGACGGCATCCCGCAAGCAGGAACTGCGGGCGAGCCGGATCGGCAGCACGGCTGCCGTCGTGCGGGCGATGCTCGCGGCTCGCAAGCCGCCGCCAGTCCTGCTGGCCGGGTCCGCCATCGGCTGGTACGGAGACACCGGCGGCAAGGCCGTCGACGAAAGCGCGCCGAACGGCTCGGGCTTCCTCGCCACGCTGGTCCGCGACTGGGAAGAAGCAAGCGCACCGGCCGGCGCAGCCGGCATCCGAGTCGTGAACCTGCGTTCGGGCATCGTGCTCTCGAGGCGGGGCGGCATGCTCGGCCCGCTGCTCATCCCGTTCCGACTCGGCCTCGGCGCCAAGATCGGGTCGGGCACTCAGTACCTGAGCTGGATCACGCTGATCGACCACATCCGAGCTGTGCAGTTCCTGCTCGCGGACCAGCACCTGGACGGTCCGGTCAACCTCACGGCACCAGTGCCCGCGACCAACGCGGACCTGACCAGAGCACTGGCCAGAGCGGTGCATCGCCCGGCCGTGCTGCAGGTGCCGGCCGGGCTGATCCGGGTCGCGCTTGGCGAGCTGTCAACCGAGTTGCTGTCCAGCTCTCGGGTCGTGCCTGCCCGGCTCGAGGCCGCCGGATTCACCTTCGAGCATCCGACGATCGGCCCGGCCCTGGCCGCAGCGGTCGCTCGCTAGCCTGGACGCCTCGTCAGCGCACGCCTCGGCTCGAGTCGATCTCGGTGCTGGCCGCGTTCGGGTCGCTGACGCTCGGCAATTGCGCCTCCGGCTCGGCCAGCAGGTCGCTGAGCGGGCGGCCAGGCTCGACGCCCACGAGCGGAATCTTGCGCAGGTCGGGCACCGGCCCGGACATCCCGCGGTAGCGGAGCATGACGGCATTCGTCATGCGCAGCAGGCGCCGGGCGCCGAGGATCGCGAGCGCGGCCAGGGGCAGCTCGATCAGCAGCGCCGAGAGCAGGCTGGCTTGGAAGCCCTTGGTGTGCGCGTCCAGCACGACGTCGAACCACGCGTCGCAGCACAGCAGCGTCGCGAGGACTACCAGGCAGATGATGAGCATCTGGCGCCGGCGCCACGATGCCCAGCCGGTCGCGGCGAACGCAGCCAGCAGCGCCAGGTCGAACCCCACCCAGGCGCCGCGCCAGCCGCCTGACCGGTAGTACCGCGGCAGCGTCGCCGCCAGCAAGCCGGTCCAGGCCGCGAGGCCGATGCAGCAGATAATGATCACGCCCAGCAGGATCGCCCGGCGCCGGTCTGCCGTCCGGACAGCCACATCCTGCTCGTCGATCGCAGCCAGCGAGCGCTTCAGCTGCAGAGCGCTGCTGCGAGGTCAGGCGGCGCAGTTCGTCCTCGTCGTACAAGGCGCGTACCTCCTGCTGACGCTAGCGGTGGCGCAGCGCTGCGCATTCCCGCTTCTTTGTGCCCCGTTTACCTGCGCCCCATGCCCCAGGCGATGATCACGGTTTAGCGACTGCACGGTTTGCGCCGCACGAAGTGGCTGGCACGCTAGGCCAGGCTGACGGGCAGGACGTCGTAGCCGCGCAGCAGGAACGTCTCACGGCGCACCGGGTGGCCGGCCGCGGCAAGCTTCGGGAACCGGCGTACCAGCCGCGGGAACGCGACGGCGCCCTCGAGCCTCGCCAGTGCTGCTCCGATGCAGAAATGCGAGCCGCCGCCGAAGCTCAGCGGGCCGCCGTCAGCGCGCAGCGGCCGGAACGCATCGGGCTCGGCAAAGCGCCGCGGGTCCCTGTTCCCGGCTCCGAGGAGCGTCGTGACGCCGTCGCCCTCGGCCACTGCGACTCCGCCGATCTTGGTCTCGTAGCCAGTGCGGCTGGTGAGCTGCACCGGCGAGTCGTAGCGGAGCACCTCGGCCACGAACGCGTCGGCCGGCACCGACCCGTCGCGGACGGCCGCGCCCGCGGCCGGCTCGTCGAGGATCACCTGCAGCCCGTTGCCCAGCAGGTTCGTCGTCGTCTCAAACCCCGCGACCAGCAGGAGGGTGAGGTTGTGCAGCAGTTCCGCGTCGGTGAGCCTGCCATCTGCCGCGTCGCTGATCGCCAGCAGGTCGCTGATCAGGTCATCGCGAGGATCGGCGCGGCGGATGGCCGCGAGACCGGTGAAGTACGCCAGTAGCTCGACGGCCGCGGCGTTGATGGCTGGCAGGCTCGCCACGTCGTCGAACTCGAAGACGCGGGCCAGGTCGCGGGCGACGGGCCGGAAGCTCTCCCGGTCAGCCTCGGGGATGCCGATCAGCTCGCAGATGACGGTCACCGGCAACAGGTAGGCGAAGTCATGCATGAACTCGACGGGCGACCCGTCCGACCCGCGATCAGCCATCACGTCCAGCAGATCCTCGGCCATCCGGGCGATCGCGGGCTCAAGCCCGGCGACGCGCCGCGCGGTGAACGCCCGCGCGACCAGGCTGCGGATCCTGGCATGCTTCGGCCCGTTGAGGTTGAGTATCCAGTCCATCGCCTGCACGAACACCGGGTTTGCCCGCCAGCCGGGGTAGGTGGCGTCGAAGCTCGCCTCGTCCGACACGGCGAATCCCGGATCGCGCAGCACGGCACTGATCGCGTCGTAGCCGACGATCACGACGGCACCCGGCGCGAGGCTGACTGCCTCGCCGAGTTCGTGGAGCGCCGCGTAGTGCGGATACGGATCGGCACGGCCGGCCGGCGTGCCCAGGGCGGTGAAGATCTCCGTGGCGTCCATCGGCTTCCCCTCGTCGCTGCCGGTCGCTCTGACGATAAGAACCATCGCGTCTGAGTGTCAAGCTATATCGCGTTTGACTCCTGGCAGCCCAGGTTAAGCTGACCGCAGGTTAAGCTGACGCTGTGCACAGTGACCTCGTAGTCGCACAGCTGGGCATGGGCGCCGACGCCGTCCCCTACGGCGAGGCCTGGCAGCTGCAGCGCCTGGTGCACGAGCAGCGCGTCGCCGGCCGGATCCCGGACACCTGCCTGCTGCTCGAGCACCAGCCCGTCTACACGGCCGGCAAGCGCACCAGCCCGCTTGACCGGCCGATCGGTGATCCGGGCGCCCCGGTCATCGACGTCGACCGTGGCGGCAAGATCACCTGGCACGGACCTGGCCAGCTCGTCGGGTATCCGATCGTCGCGCTCGATGAGCCCATCGACGTCGTCGGCTACGTCCGCCTCATCGAGGACGCCATGATCAGCGTGTGCGCGGCCTTCGGCGTGACAGCCGTGCGGGTCGCTGGGCGCAGCGGCGCCTGGCTGCCGGGCGACGAGTCCGGCCGACCGGACCGCAAGATCGCGGCCCTCGGGATACGCGTGGCCAGGGGCGTGACGATGCACGGCTTCGCGCTCAACTGCGACTGCGACCTCTCCTGGTTCGACCGGATCGTGCCGTGCGGCATCTCCGATGCCACCGTCACGTCGCTCTCGGCCGAGGCCGGACGGCCGATCGCGGTAGCTGACGTGCTCCCGGTCGCGGAGCGGGAGCTCGCGCGCGTGCTGCGTGCCACTAACGTAACGCGGATCGCTGGCCTGCCGACCCTGGCCGCGAGCGCCTGACCCAGCTCGCTAGCGTGCAGCGAGGCCCGGCTGGTCAGCTGACAGGCCCGGCCCGGCCCGGACGCAGCCCGCGGACTGCGCCGCGATCGCCGCGCGGACCCGCGGCACCGCCGCGGGCAGCAGCAGCGCGTCGAGTTCGGCTTCTGCCACGAACCGGCACTCGTCCAGCTCCGCTGCCTGGAGGCAGATGCCGGCCAGGCTCGCCAGGGTGCCAGCAGCAAAGATGAAGAAGACCACTGGACGAGCCGTCGGCCCGTAGATCTCCTGGGACGGCTGCCAGTCGACGGCGAGCACCGCGCCGATCTCCTGCTCGATGCCGAGTTCCTCGGTCACCTCCCTTGCGCAGCCAGCCCGCGGCGACTCGCCGAATTCGCAGATGCCGCCAGGCAGCGTCCAGTGGTCACGGTAGTTGGGCTTGACCACGAGCACTCCCCCGGTGCCGTCGCCAATCAGTGCACCCGCGCTCACGATGACGCCGGGCAGACTGGCGTGCCAGGTCACCGGCTCGACGAAGCCCTCGGGCGGCAACGCAGTCAGCTGTCCGCGCGGGCGGCCCGCGCCAGGAAACCGGTCAGATCAGCGGCCGGCACCTGGATCTGCTCGCCGGTGCGCATGTCGCGGACCGTGGCCACGCCGGCCTCGTGCTCCTGCTCGCCGTAGATCACCGCCCACCGCGCGCCGCTGTCACTGGCCCATTTCAGCTGCTTGCCAAGCTTGCCGGACGAGCCCAGATACACGCTGGCGCGCAGGCCCGCCGCGCGTGCGGCGGCAGCGAATCCGAACGACTCGACGTCCAGATCCGGCCGCATCACCGTGACGGCGACGTCCATACGGCCCGGCGGGCCAGCGCTCGCTCCTGGCAGCAGCGAGAGGATCCGCTCGATGCCGGTCGACGTGCCGGTACCCGGCACGTCAGGGCCGCCGAGTTGCTCGATCAGGTGGTCGTACCGGCCGCCTGAGCCGATCGACCCGGCCACGCCAGGCGCAACCACCTCCCAGATCGGCCCGGTGTAGTAGCTGAGTCCTCGCACCATGCGCGGTGTGAAGACGACGCGCCCGGCTGGTACGTGCCCCGACAGCAGCGATAGCACCGTGTCAACCTCGGCGAGCCCGGCTGCGCCCTCGTCCGTCTTCGTCAGGGCCACCCGGACGCGATCTACTGCGTCAGCCGCCGTCAGCGTGGTGACGAGCTCGCCGGCCTGCGCCGTCGCCAAGCCGCGGCCGGCGAGCTCCGCGACGACCTCACCCGGCGCAAGCTTGTCCAGCTTGTCGAGTGAGGTGAGCACCCCGGCGCTGAGGTCCGGCGGGATCGCGAAGGCTTCCTGCATGCCCGCCAGGACGCGACGGGAGTTCAGCTGGATAGTGAAGTCGGGCAGGCCAAGCTCGGCCAGCGCGTCGTGCTGCGCGCTCAGCGTCTCGGCGTCGGCGAGCAGCGACGTCGACCCGAGCGTGTCCAGGTCACACTGGACGAACTCGCGGTACCGGTCTTTGCCGGGCCGGTCGGCGCGCCAGACCGGGCCGAGGGCGTAGCGCTTGTACGGCATCGGCAGCTGGCTGCCGTAGGCAGCGGCGACGCGCGCCAGCGGCACCGTCATGTCGTAGCGGAGCGCCAGGTCGGCCTCGCCGGAGGCCTCGTGCTCCCCGCGTCGCAAGATCTTGAAGACGAGCTTGTCCGCCTCGTCGCCGTACTTGCCGAGCAGCACGTCCAGCCGCTCGAAAGCGGGCGTCTGGAGAGGCTCGAAGCCATAGCGCGAGAAGACTGACCGGATCACCGCGAACGCGTGCTCACGCCGCTCGACGTCGGCGGCGAGGAAGTCACGCGTCCCTGACGGCGGATCAAACTGGCTCGGCATGACCCCCATGGTCGCCGATGACAGGCCTGTTCGTCACATCGGCCCGCCGGCTCACTCCGCCCGGCGCGTGCCCACGAGCAAGGAGTTGGCCAGGTCGGGCAGCACGACCTCGGTCCACATCAGGCCGACATGCTCGGCGAACAGCCGGCGCTTGACGTCGAACTGGCGCAGCGGCGAGCCTGACGGCAGCGCGAGCACCGGCGTCAGGTCGTCCATCACGATGCGGCCGCCAGGCCGCAGCTGTTCGCAGAGGCCAGCGAAAGCGGCGCCATCCCGCACGCCGCAGTCGGCGAAGATCAGGTCGAACGGCGCGTACGGCGCCAGCATCACCACCGCATCGCCGGCCAGCACTCGGATTCGCGGATCCGACGCCAGCAGGCCGGCCGCCGCCGTGGCCAGGCCGGCGTCGAGCTCCGCCGTGAGCAGCGTGCAGTCAGCGGGCATCGCGCTGGCCATCCAGGCAGCGCCGATGCCCGCGCCGGTCCCCAGCTCGGCGATCACGCCGCCGCGGCAGCCCGCGGCCAGCATCGCGAGGAACCTGCCGACGCCGGGCAGACATGCCGACGGCCGGCCCGCTCCTGCCTCCTGGCGGGTCAGCGGGAAGCGCGCTTGCCGGGCGACGGCGTAGGCCTGCGCTACCAGTGACGGCGTTCCCCCGCTCGCTGCCAGCTGCTGCTCGGTCACGATCGGCTCACCTCACGTCCGGTGCCGATAGGCCCGCACCGCCAGTGGCGCGAAGACCAGCAGGATGCCGAGCGCCCAGAGCATCGACTCGCCCGCGTAAAGCGCGACGGGACCGCCGGTCATCAGGCCGCGGCACGCCGCAGCCAGCAGTGTCATCGGGTTAGCCTTCGCGAATGCCTGGAGCCAGCCTGGCATCGTCTGGATGGGCACCAGCAGCCCGCTGGCGAACACGATCGGGAACATCGCGGTGAACCCGAAGGTCTGCACCCCCTGCGGGCTCTTCACCAGCATGCCGATCAGGGCCGACACCCAGCACATCGCCATCGCGAACGCCAGCACCAGCAGGCAGCCTGCAACCGCCGCTATCGGGTTGGTGGTGACCCGGAAGCCGAGCACCATGGCGAATCCCAGGGTGACGACAACCGAGATCACGTACCTGGTGACGTCGCCCATGATGGCCCCGGCGAGCGGCGCCCAGCGGGCAATCGGCAGGCTGCGGAACCGGTCGAAGATGCCGGCCGAGATGTCCTGGTTCAGCATGAGCCCGGTACCCAGCGTCGCGAACAGCACGGTCTGGACCAGGATGCCCGGCAGCACGTACTGCAGATACTGGTGCGTGCTGCCATGCGCGATAGCACCCCCGAATACGTACGTGAACAGCAGCAGGAACATGATCGGCTGCAGGCTCAGCCCGATGAGGTCCTCGGAGTTGGTCCTGATCTTCAGCACGCTGCGCCAGGTCAGCGTGAAGGAGTTCCGCAGGCCCGTCACCGTGCCCAGCCGCCGGGCTGGGGCCGGGGACCCGCCAAGTGTCGCCGCGGTCATCGTGTCACCTTTTCCTCGAAAGCGGCGGCACCTGTGTCGCCCTCGGCATGGTGCCCCGTCAGCGTCAGGAAGACCTCGTCCAGGCTGCTCTTCCGCATGCTGAACTCGGCTAGCTCGATGCCGCTCTCGTCGAGCTGGCGCACTATGCCGGGCAGCAGCGCAGCGCTGGGCACCGGAGCGGTGACCTGCCGGGCACCTGGCTCGGTCACCAGCTCGTCGCCGGTCCAATGCGCCAGCACCGCCGCCACCTCGGCAATCCGGTCTGGATCGGCCGGTACCACCTCGAGCACCTGGCCACCGACCTTCGCCTTCAGCTCGTCCGGCGTTCCGGTCGCGATCACCCGACCGTGATCGATGACGACGATGTCGTCTGCGAGCTGGTCCGCCTCGTCCAGGTACTGCGTCGTCAGCAGCACCGTCACGCCGTCGGCAACCAGCAGCCGGATCATGTCCCAGACGTCGCTGCGCGCCTGCGGATCGAGCCCAGTCGTGGGCTCGTCCAGGAACAGCACTTGCGGCTGGCCGACAAGGCTGGCGGCCAGGTCAAGCCTGCGCCGCATGCCGCCCGAGTACGTCTTCACCGGACGGCCAGCGGCCTCGGACAGCTCAAATCTGCCGAGTAGCTCGGCCGCGCGCGCCCTGGCAGCAGGCCGACTCAGCCCGAGCAGCCTGCCGATCATGATCAGGTTGTTCGTGCCGGTCAGGCCGTCGTCTACGGAGGCGTACTGGCCGGTCAGGCCGATGAGCTGGCGGACGCGATGCGCCTGCCTGACGACGTCGTAGCCGCCGACCTCGGCGTGCCCGCCGTCGGGCAGCAGCAGCGTCGTCAGGATGCGCACGGCTGTCGTCTTGCCGGCCCCGTTCGGTCCGAGCACGCCGAGCACCGTGCCCGCCTGCGCGGCCAGGTCCGCGCCAGCGAGCGCTGTAGTCTTGCCGAAGCTCTTGACGAGACCTTCGGCTCTAATCGCTTCTGTCACCTGCCCGGCTCCCGGTTTTGATCGCGGATAGCTAGCGCGGTTAAGATATATCGCCTCAGGCCGCGAAGACAAGATATATCTCTAAATGAAGCTGGACTGGCTCGGGTCACGCCGGGATAGCGACGGGCCGCGGCCGGTTCCCTCCTCGGTGCCGGCCGCGGCCCAATGCCCGCTACCTCAGCCGGTAGGTCCGGCGGTCAGCGTCACCGTCGCGGTGTGGGTCTGGCCCGTTGCATCCGACCAGCTGACCGACACCTTGTCGCCTGGGTGATGGCCCTCGATGACGGCCTGCAGGTCCGAACCCGAGTTCACCGCAGTACCGCCGACCGACAGGATCGTGTCCCCGTTGCCGATACCAGCCGCAGCCGCGGCCGTGCCGTCGACGAAGCCAGCGACCGGCACACCCGAGCCGCCGGCCTGGCCAACGCCGCCCGCGCTGGCCGACGCGACCTCAACACCGAGGAACGCTGTCGCGCCGATGTGCACCGCAGCCGACGCCTTGCCCGCCTCGATCTGGTCGGCGATCGCCATTGCCTTGTTGATCGGGATCGAGAACGCGGCCGTCGTCACGTCGGCCGTCGTGCCGAAACCGCTGGAGTTGGCGCTCGACGCGGCCGTGTCCATGCCGATGACCTCGCCCTTGGCGTTCAGCAGCGGGCCACCCGAGTCGCCCGGCTGGATATCCGCGTTGGTCTGGATCATGCCCGTCAGGTGCTCGGCGGTGCCTGAGCCCTGATCCTGCGCGGTGATCGAGGTGCCGAGGCCGGTCAGCTTCCCGGTCGCGACTGAGGGCGTGCCGTCCTTGCCGTCGGCGTTGCCGAGCGCCACGACCTGCTGGCCAACGGCGGCGCTGCTCGAGTTACCGATAGTGACCGTGCTGAGGCCGGAGGCGCCGTTGAGCTGGAGCACGGCAACGTCGTTGCTGCTGCTGTAGCCGACGACCGTCGCGGTGTAGGTGCGACCGTTGCCGATATCGCGCACCTTGATCGACGTCGCGCCGTCAACCACGTGATTGTTGGTCAGCACCTCGCCATTCGCGGTCAGCACCATGCCCGTGCCCTCGGCCGTCGCGTGCGAATAGCCCAGCGTGGAGATGACATCGACCAGACCGGGGCTGGTCTGACTCGCGATCTGAGCAGTGGTCAGAGTGCCACCGCCGGACACCGCCCAGGCAGTGCCGCCCGCTGCGACCGCGAGCGCGGACAGCCCGGCGGCCACTGCCAGTCCACGGCGGGACCTGCGCTTGCCCTCGTAGCCCTCCGCATGTGCCGGGCCGGCGTAGCCACCCGAACCGGCAGCGCCTGGCCACAGTGCGGGCGGGGGCGGCGGGGGCGGCGGCATGGCGCCGTAGCCCGCCTGGCCGGCATACGCCTGGTGGCCCGCATAAGCGGGCTGCCTGCCGTACGGGGCCTGCCCGGCATGTTCCGCCTGCTGGGCGCGCTCAGTGTTCGGAGTCTGCTCGCCGTCCTGGTGGTGGTGCGGGCCATGCTCGGTGGTCATCAGAACCTGTCCCCTCGGAATCTTTCGGCACGTCGCCTCGCTCTACCTACAGTTCGATGGTCGGCCAGGCCGCTGAGGCACCCCTTGCGACTCCCTGACCGTTAGCTCTCGGTCTCCTTGGCCCATCCTTAGCGTTTGCTCTGGAAACCATCAGATGGCCATGCCCGAGCGTCTGGCCAGCCGTAATAGGCTTGCAGCGTGGTACTAGCTCCCGATGGCAGGCGGCTGCTCCGCCTAGAGGCCCGCAATAGTCAGGTCCCGATCGAGCGCAAGCCGCCGTGGATCAAGACAAGGCTCCGGACCGGACCGGCGTACACCGAGCTCAAGCAGCTAGTCCGGCGCGAGGGCCTCCACACCGTGTGCGAGGAAGCAGGCTGCCCCAATATCTTCGAGTGCTGGGAGGACCGCGAGGCTACCTTCCTCATCGGCGGCGACCAGTGCACCCGGCGATGCGATTTCTGCCAGATCGCGACCGGGAAGCCGCCGCCCCTCGACACCGACGAGCCGCGGCGGGTGGCTGAGTCCGTCGCGGCCATGGGCCTGCGCTACGCCACCGTCACCGGCGTCGCCAGGGACGACCTGCCAGATGGCGGCGCCTGGCTGTACGCGCAGACCTGCCGCGAGATCCATGAGGGGGTGCCGGGCTGCGGGGTGGAGCTGCTCATCCCTGATTTCAACGCCGACCGGGCGCAGCTAGCTGAGGTGTTCTCGGCGCGGCCCGAAGTGCTCGCGCACAACCTGGAGACCGTGCCGAGGATATTCCGCCGGATCCGGCCCGGGTTTCGCTATGAGCGATCACTCGAGGTGCTCAGCCTGGCGAGCGAGGGCGGCCTCGTTCCCAAATCGAATCTCATCCTGGGGATGGGCGAGGAACGCGCCGAGATCAGCCAGGCGATGGCCGACCTGCGTGCCGTCGGCTGCGAGCTGCTGACGATTACCCAGTACCTGCGGCCGTCGGTGCGCCATCACCCGATCGACCGGTGGGTCCGGCCGGAGGAATTCGCCGAGCTCGCCGAGGAAGCCACCGAGCTTGGCTTCGCCGGCGTGCAGTCCGGACCGCTGGTTCGCTCGTCATACCGAGCAGGTCGCCTGTACCGCCAGGCAATGGAACGGCGCGCCGGCCCGGTATCCTCGCCATCATGGTGAAAAAGTCCGGCGCTGAGCCGACGAACCCGGCCGATCCCGCGTCGATGGGGCGAATCAAGCAGATCCGCATGGTCGCGGGCATCGTGCACAAGGGCAACCGTAAGGCGCTGCCCTTGGTCGCGCTGGCCGGCGTCGGCGCCGCAGCCGTCGTCATCCTGATCGGGTACTTCATCGGCCTGATCTATCTGTTCATTCCGCTCGCTATCCTGAGCGGCGTCGTGGTGGCGATGGTGGTTTTCGGCAGGTTCGCGACAGCAGCCCAGTATGCGGCGGTCGAGGGCCAGCCGGGCGCGGCGGCCGCGATCCTGCAGGGCCTGCGCGGCGGCTTCACGACCACGCCGGCCATCGCGGCGAACCGCAATATGGACGTCGTGCACCGTACGGTGGGCAAGCCCGGCGTCATCCTGGTCGGCGAGGGCTCCCCGAGCCGGCTGCCGAGCCTGCTCGCGGCGGAGAAGAAGCGGATCGCGCGGATCGCCAGCCAGGTCCCGATCTACGACTTCCAGGTCGGCGACGCCGAGGGTCAGATCCCGATCCGCCAGCTCAACAAGAAGATCATGAAACTACCGCGCAACCTGCGCGGCCAGGACGTGGCGGACCTGAATTTCCGGCTCAGCATGCTGCCCCAGCAGCTTCAGATGCCTAAGGGCCCGGTGCCCCGCTCGGCCCGGATGCCGAAGGCGCCCCGGCCGCGGACGCGCTAGGCGCCACGCCCGTCTGCTAGCTGCGCACGACGACGGTGCCAGCCGCCTTGTCCTGCAGCCCGCGCAGGTCGCGGTCCATGATCATGGCCGGCACGACGAGCATGAGCAGGAGCGTGCGGGCTAGCGCCCACAGGCCCACTGGCCGGCCGTCGAGCCGGACGACCCGCAGGCCCAGCAGGCGCTTGCCGATGGTGACCCCGGTCAGGGCCGTGAGCAGGAAGTCCTCGGCGGCGAAGACGACCGGCGTCCACAGCCTCGGCTGGGTGAGCACGGCGGCAGTGTGGCCGGCCTGCGGGTGATAGAAGAACGCGATCGCGATGATGCTGCACGCGAGCCAGTCGATGATCAAGGCGCCGAGTCGCCGGCTCCAGCCTGCCACCGAGCCCGCGCCGAACTCCGGCAGCCCGAGATCCTGGCCCGGATAGAAACCGCCGTCGGCGGCCGCCTGCTGGTTGCTCACAGCCCAACGGTATCCGCTCACCCCGTGCGGCGAGCACGGGTGCTGCCAGCACGGGGCGCTGCTAGCACGGGCGCTGCTACCACGGGGCGCTGGGCCGGCCCATCCGGTCGTTTGACATTGTGGGGTTATTGGGAGCGAGTGACCCACGCCCCGTGCATCCCGCGTAACACCGGCGAAACATCGGGGACACGGCCAGGAAACTGTCCGGCGATAGCGTCACAATCGCCCCCGACTGTGGCGTGAGGCGGTGTGCTGCGCGGACCGAGCTTGTTGGTACGCCGTGCGTTTCAGCTTGGGTGGCAGTTAACTGGGTGGCGGCTAGCACTGCGCCCGCGGCGACCACCGCGGCTGCGCCTAAGGAGAGCTGATGTTCACAAGCGGCGATGAGGTTCTGCGGTTCATTGAGTCCGAGGGGGTGCAGTTCATCGATGTCCGGTTCTGCGACCTGCCCGGCACCGTACAGCACTTCACCGTGCCCGCCGAGTCCTTCGGGGCGGATGTCTTCACCGAGGGAAGGATGTTCGACGGCTCGTCGATCCGCGGGTTCCAGCAGATTCACGAGTCCGACATGCTCCTGCTGCCGGACCCGAGCACCGCGGTCCTCGACCCGTTCCGGACGCACAAGACCCTGAACCTGACCTTCTTCGTCCACGACCCGCTGACTGGCGAGCCCTACACCAGGGACCCGCGCAACATCGCCCGCAAGGCCGAGGACTACCTGCGCGGCAGCGGCATCGCCGACACGGTGTACTTCGGGCCGGAGGCCGAGTTCTACATCTTCGACTCGGCGCGTTATCAGACCAGCTCGAACGAGGGCTTCTACCACATCGACTCGATCGAGGGCGCCTGGAACACCGGCCGCGAAGAGGAAGGCGGCAACCTCGGTGCGAAGCCCGGTTACAAGGGCGGCTACTTCCCGGTGCCGCCGATGGATCACTACACCGATCTGCGCTCGGAGATGGCCCGCAAGCTGATCGAGGTCGGCATCACCGTCGAGATGCAGCACCACGAGGTTGGCACGGCCGGCCAGGCCGAGATCGACATCAAGTTCGACACGCTGCTGCGCATGGCAGACAACCTGATGCTGTACAAGTACGTGGTCAAGAGCGTCGCCAGGGCCGCGGGCAAGACGGTCACCTTCATGCCCAAGCCGCTCTTCGGCGACAACGGCTCGGGCATGCACTGCCACCAGAGCCTGTGGAAGGACGGAGCGCCGCTGTTCTACGACGAAGTCGGCTATGCCGGGCTCTCGGACACCGGCCGGCACTACGTCGGCGGCCTGCTCAGGCACGCGCCGTCGCTGCTGGCCTTCACCAACCCGACGATGAACTCCTACCACCGGCTCGTGCCCGGCTTCGAAGCCCCGGTGAACCTGGTCTACAGCCAGCGCAACCGCTCTGCCTGCATCCGGGTCCCGATTACCGGCCCGAACCCGAAGGCCAAGCGGCTGGAGTTCCGTGTCCCTGACCCGTCAGCCAACCCGTACCTGGCCTTCGCCGCCATGATGATGGCGGGCCTCGATGGCGTGAAGAACAAGATCGAGCCGCCGGAGCCGGTCGACAAGGACCTGTACGAGCTGCCGCCGGACGAGGCCAAGGCCATCCCGCAGGTGCCGGGCTCGCTGGAGGCCGTGCTGAACAACCTGGAGTCCGACCACGACTTCCTGCTTGAGGGCGGCGTGTTCACGCCGGACCTGATCGAGACCTGGCTGGACTACAAGCGGACCAACGAGCTCGACGCGATCCGGCTGCGCCCGCACCCGCACGAGTTCGAGCTGTACTACGACGTGTAAGCCAGCCCGCGGGCGCTGACCTGGTCGTGGTTCATGACGACCAGGTCGGTGCACGCAGGACGGATCATGCGGCCGATCGCAGCGCTGCTGGCCGACGCTAGAACGGCGCCGCCGCGCAGCTTGCGGCCGGGGATGTCCCGGCTGCGCACTGGCTGGGGCCGAACATTACGTACAGGACGATAACCAGCATCGCCAGTGCGATCACTGCGGCGAGCAGGACGGGCAGCGCCCGGTGAATGAACCATCCCACGATAGGCATTATGCGGCTGACTCTCGCTCGCCGCAGGCGACCTGGCTACAGTTCGTGCGCGACGCGGAACCAGCCAGGCGCACGTGATGCAGCGCACGGCTAATTGAGCGACGCGGCCTGTCGCTGATGGACGCCGGACATCGAATATGTCATTTTAATTCCTGTGATCACCCGCAAGAATGGCATCTGGTGGCTCATCGGCTCAGGCCTGTTTGCTTTCGCCGTACCGCCGGTGGTCAGCGCGCTGGTCGCATTCTTCGTCGTGGGCAGCTACCTGCTGTCTATTCAGTTCCACCCGCATCGCAACTGCCGCAATTGCGCTGGCACTGGCCGGCACTCGGGCGCGGTCTGGGCGTGGGGGAACCGCATGTGCACTAGCTGCGGCGGCCAGGGCAGGCACCGGCGCTGGGGCGCGCAGTTCTTTCACCGAGACACCAAGGTGCGTGCTGAAGCCCGCGCGGGTGCCGCCGGCCAGCGGCGCGGCAAGCTGCTGTGAGGCCGCGTCAGAACTCGTAGCAGAATCCTGTCCGGATGAGCTTCAGCGCCGATCCCGATGCGGTTCAGATTACAGCCGACCTGCGCGCGGCCGGGTCGGCGTCGCGCGCCGCCGGCGAGCAGAACTACCTCAAGAGCACGCTCGAGTTCAGCGGTACCGCGGTGCCGGCCACAAGGACGATCGTCACCGCGTGGCGGCGCGCCCATCCCGACCTGACCGGCTCGCGGCTCACCGCGCTGGCCGCCGCGCTATGGGACGGACCGGTGTTCGAGTGCAAGCTGGCGGCCATCATTCTGCTCGCCGACCGGCGCGCCCTGCTCGGACCGGAGGATGCGGCGCTCATCGAGCAGTTCCTGCGCACCTCCGGCACCTGGGCGCTCGTCGACAGCCTGGCGGCCGACGTGATGGGATCGCTCGTCGAGCGGTTCCCCGCGCTGCTGCCCACGCTCGACCGCTGGGCTGCCGACGACGATTTCTGGATCCGCAGGTCGGCGCTGCTGGCGCTGCTCGTTCCGCTGCGGCGCGGTGACCCGAGGCAGTTCGAGCGGTTCGCCCGGTACGCCGACGCGATGCTCGGCGAGCGCGAGTTCTTCATTCGCAAGGCCATCGGCTGGGTCCTCCGCGAGACCGGCAAGCGCCAGCCGGATCTCGTCGCCGCGTGGCTCGCCCCGCGGGCAGGCCGGGCTTCTGGCGTCACCATGCGGGAGGCGGTCAAGTGGCTGCCTGCCGATCAGCGCGACCGGCTGATGACTGCCTACCGGGCCCGGAACGCCGGATAGAGCGGCAGGTCAGGAGCCTGCCATCCGACTGTCGCCGCCAGCAGGGACCGCATCAGCGCGGCCACCGCGGCGAGTTCGCCGGTTGACTCCAGGTCAGCCGCGAGCGCAAGCCAGCGATGCCGAACGAGCTGCCGGGCGTGCGGCGACTCCGCCCCCGGATTCATCGGCACGTCCGCGGACAGTGACCGGCGCAGCAGCCACGACGTCGACGACAGAGTCCACGCGGCCACCGCCCGTCGCATGCCATCTGCCCAGACGGTATCGTCAGCGAGCTCAGGCCGGGCCAGGCAGGCCTGCGCCCGGTAGGCCGCCTCGGCCGCGGCGCCGACGTCTGGCGGGAACCGGAACACGCACCAGCACGTGCTGAACGGCATCCGGATGTAGGCCGCGTCCAGGAAGGCCGAATGAAACCCCGCCTCCTCGAAGTCGAGGAACCGGATCCCGTCCCCGGTCAGCAGGTTGTTGTCAGGGCAGACATCGCCGGGCGAGAAGACGGCGTGCCGGTCGGGATCGGTGACCGCGGCGACGACCTCCGCAACCTCGTCATCGAGCCCGGCGGGCGGCGACACACCGATCTTCGCCGCCTGGTCTGCGGCCGCGAGCACCCGGCCGGGCAGGCCGGCCGCGTGTCGCTCATCGGGGTGCCCGGCCAGGTATCGCGCGTGCGCGCGGTCGAACGCGGCCCGCCGCGAAGCCGCCGCGACGGACAGCCGGCCGCACGCCGCCGCCCACGCCAGCAGGGCTGAGCGCGCCGTGTCCGCCGAATCACCCAGGAGCGCGTCCGCCAGGCTGCCGCCCGAGCCGAGGTCGGACATGACCACGGTCTGCCGACGCCGGTCTACGCCGAGGAGATCCGGGGTGAGCCCGCTATCCGAGGCGGTCGCCAGGCCCGCTGCCTCGGCCGCGAAGCTGCTTCTGCCCTCGGCGGTCAGCGGGTACGCCTTGACGATCACGGTGCCGCCGACCGAGTCACCGCAGCGCAGCACCAACGACCAGTCGCCGCCACCCGGCAGCGCGACCGGCTCGGTCAGCGGCCTGCCCAGGGCTGCCGACGCCGCCTCGACAGCGTCGGCCGCCCGCCGCACCACGGCCGCAGCCGCGTCGGCGTCCTCAGCCACGCAACCTCCCTCGCGTTCGTGGCGGCTGCGACGAAACCCGCCCCGTTACCCGTAAAAAATGCGTTCCACGACGGCCCGAGCCTGCCGGGCCGACCGGCGCCAGTCCTGGACGAGATCCTGCGATCCGTCGGGCGGGTAGCCGAGCAGCCGGGCGACCACGGCGAGATCGACCGGCAAGGTGGGCAGCGTATCGGACGGACGGCCGCGCACCAGCATGACCGCGTCCCTGATCCGGCTGGCCAGCAGCCAGGCAGCTATCAGCGTCCGCATATCGTCCGCCGAGATCAGCCCGGCCGCGCTCGCCGCCGTCAGCGCGGCCGGCGTACGCGTCGTCCGCAGCTCCGGTAGTGCGCGCGCATGCCGTAGCTGCAGGAGCTGGGCGACCCACTCCACGTCCGCGAGGCCGCCAGGGCCGAGCTTCAGGTGCAGCGCCGGCTCGACGCCGCGTGGCATCCGCTCGGCTTCCATCCGCGCCTTGATCCGGCGGATGTCCCGGATCGCGGCCTGGTCGATCCCGCCGTCGGGATACCTGATCTCGTCGGCCATCGCCATGAACGCCGCGCCGACCTCGCTGTCGCCCGCAACGAACTCGGCCCGCAGCAGGGCCTGCGCTTCCCACGCCACCGACCACCGGCGGTAGTAGGCCCGGTAAGAAGCGAGCGTGCGAACAAGCGGGCCCTGCCGGCCCTCCGGCCGCAACCCGGCATCGACCATCAGCGCGGGATCAGGCCCGGGCAGGCTCAGCAGGGCGCGCATGCGCTCGGCGACGGCGTGCGCTGCCCTGGTCGCTGCCTCGTCGCCAGCGCCCGGCAGCGGGTCGTGGACGAACAGGACATCCGCGTCACTGGCGTAGCCCATCTCGTGGCCGCCGAAGCGGCCCATCGCGATCACGGCCAGCCGCGTCGGCATCGGCCCGCCGGTGTGCTCGGCCTCGGCGATCGCCGCTCGCAGCGTGGCTGCGATGGTCACCTGCGCGACGGTCGTCAGCGCCGCGCCGGTCGCCTCGATGCCGGACAGGCCTAGCACGTCCGCCGCGGCCGTCCGCAGCAGCTCACGGCGCCGGATCGCAAGCACGGCGCGGGCGGCGTCGGCGGCGTTCTCGTGCCGGCCCGTCGCCGAGCTCGCCTCCGCCAGCAGATCAGCGGGCGGGCGGGCGGTCAGCTGCGCATCATCGCCCAGCATCGCGACGGCCGCGGGCGCCCGCAGCAGCAGGCCCGTGGCGTACCGGCTCGAGGCCAGCAGCCGGGCCATCCGCTGGGCTACCACCGCGTTGTCACGCAGCAGGCGCAGGTACCACGGCGAACCGCCGAGCGCCTCGCTCACCTGGCGGAACGCCAGCAGCCCCGGGTCCGGTTCGGGTGCGTCCGCCAGCCAGCCGAGCAGCACGGGCAGCAGCGTTCGCTGCATCGCCGCCTTACGCGACATGCCCGCGGTCAGCGCTTCGATATGCCGCAGCGCACCCGCCGGGTCGACGAATCCGAGCGCCTCCAGCCGGTCCCGTGCGGCCTCCGGGGTGAGCCGGGTCACCTCGCCAGGCAGCCGCGCGACCGCGTCGAGCAACGGCCGGTAGAACAGCTTCTCGTGCAGCTGCCGGGCCTGGCTCGCGTGGAGTCGCCACTGCGCGGCTAGAGCTGCGGCCGGGTCGCCGGCGTCGCGCCGACTCCGGGTGTCCCGTCCGGTCTCGTCTGGTTCGGCCTGGATCCGGCTCAGCGCCCGGCCGATCTCCCGCAGGACCACGGGATCCTCCGGCAGCAGATGCGTGCGCCGAAGCTGGCGCAGCTGCAGCAGATGCTCCACCCGCCGCAGGAACCGGTACGCCGCCGCCATCGCGGCCGCATCGGCCCGGCCGACGTAGCCACCCGCGGCTAGCGCGGACAGGGCAGGCAGCGTGCCGGGATCGCGCAGCGACTCATCAGCGCGGCCGTGGACGAGCTGGAGGAGCTGCACCGCGAACTCGATGTCGCGCAGCCCTCCCGGACCGAGCTTGAGCTCCCGGCCCGCCTCCGCGGCAGGCAGGCTGGCGATCACGCGCCGCCGCATCGCCTGCACCTCTGGCACGAAGCCGTCCCGCTGCGCGGCCTGCCAGACCAGGGGGGTGACGGCGGCGAGGTACTGCGCGCCCAGCTCGGCGTCGCCGACGGCGAACCTCGCCTTCAGCAGCGCCTGGAACTCCCAGGTCCTGGCCCAGCGCTCGTAGTACGCCTTGTGGCTGGCGACGGTGCGCACGAGCGGGCCGTCGCGGCCTTCGGGCCGCAAGTTCGCGTCGACCGGGAAGAGCGGGCCCTCGGGCGTGCTCTGCGTGCACACCCGGATGATCCCGCTGGCCAGCGCGGTCGCGGTGCGCAGCGCGCCGACGTCGGCACCACCGCCGTCCTCGTCCCCTGTGCCGCCCGCCACGAAGATGACGTCGACATCGCTGGCGTAGTTCAGCTCACGGGCGCCGCACTTGCCCATGGCGATCACCGCCAGCCGGGCCGGCACCGAGCCAGGCGGCAGCTCGGCGCGGGCGATCGCCAGCGCCGCGTCCAGGGCCGCCGTCGTCAGGTCGGCAAGCCCTGCCATGACATCCTCGAGCCCATCCACGCCGGTCAGGTCTCTCGCTGCCAGCTGGAGCAGCCGCCGCCGGTAGGCGATGCGCAGCCGCGTCGCCGGATCGCAGCCCTCGACCAGGGTCAGGTCAGCGACCGGTTCGGGGCCACCGCCCGCGCCCGCCGCGTCCTGGCTGTCGCCCGCACCGACCGCGGCCAGCAGCTCGGCCCGCAGCTCCCCCGACCCGCCCTTATCCGGGAACGGGGTGTCTTCGGCCAGCAGCCGCCAGTCCCCCCGATGCCGGGCCAGGTGACCACCAAGCGCTGCGCTCGCGCCGAGGACGCTGACCAACCGGTCCCGCAGGCCCGCGTCCGCGCGCAGGGCCTCGCGCAGCTCTGCATCCGGCGCCATCCGGGCCAGTCCGGCGACTGCCAGGTCCGGATCGGCCGCACCGGCAAGCGCCTGCAGCAAGGGCCAGTCGGGACCGCCATCCGGGGCGCCATTTGCCGCGTCGATGCCAAGCTCGGCTAGCAGCCGCTGAGCGCGCGCGGTATCGCCGAAGCCCATCGCGGCCAGCTGACCAGCGAGTGTCCCGCGCGGCATGCTCACCCAAGAACGGTAGCCAATCGCGGCGCAATCGTCGCTAGCCAGGCGGTGGCACCTTGCTGCCACAGGCCCGGCATCACGACCTAGCCACCTAGCGGGCGAAGCGGGTGAGGGCCGCGATCAGCGCCGATAGCCGGTCGCCTGGGTCCCACAGCACGAACATCGGCCGGCCGGTCATCTCGATCGAGTCACTGTGGCAGTTCGCGGCGACGACCTGGAAGCCGGGCCGCCCGCCCGCCGCCGGGATGTCCAGGTAATAGACGACGTCTGGCTGCGGGCAGCTAGCCCACCCGCCGGCCCCGCGCAGGCTGTTGAACAGTTGCGCGAGCTTCACGATCGCCTGCGGCGAGCTGATCGTCCGGGTGAAGTGACGCAGCGGGCCTGCACCGAGCGTCGTGCCGCGGATGGTGATCGACTTGATCGCGGCAGGCGTCATGAACTCAGCGGCAGGCCTGGCCGGATCCCAGTCCACGAGGACGTCGAACCGTACGACAGTGCCGCCGCGGGTGGCTTCGGCTGCTGCCTGCAGCTCGACGCTCGAGATGCCGCGCGGCAGCACGCGCTGCGCCCAGTTGTAGAAATACACCTCCTGGTTGTCATACTCACCGAGGCTGCCGTTGCCATCGGGCCGGACGCCGGCCGGGGGATGTGCGAGCAGGAACGCCATCGTGCCGCCCAGCGCCTTCGGCACGAAGAACCCGCGGTCGAGGTCCGTGCTTGACGAACCTGCTGGGTAACCGGGTGGCAGGGTGGCAGGCGCGATCGGCAGGCGCCGGCTACCTGGCGGCAGGCTCAGCCTGGATAGCAGCGCGCGAGCAATGGCATTGCCTTCCGCGCGGTTGCCCGACGGCAGACCCGGCGGCCGGGCGGCAGTGACCGAGCCACGCATCTCGCCGCCGCCGACTGAGCTTGCGGCGCTGCAGCCGGCGAGGAGGGCGGCGAGGAGGGCGGCGAGGAGGGCGGCGAGCACCCAAGCCGTGACGGCCAGCCGCGGCGCGGTGGCCCGGAGTCGCCACGGCCCGGCGAGCCGCCACGAATGCGAGCTTGTCGCCACGGTCGCAAGCTTGGCGCTACGGCCGCTGGACGCGCAAGCCTGGGGCGGCCGCACAACTGCCCGGACGAACAGCATGACTGGAACCCTGCTGCTGCTAGAGCAGCAGCAAGTTGGCAGCGACGACGTTCGAACAGCCCCAGGCCGGCCGACTCAGCATGCAACCTGAGAGTTATAGCAAGCTATGTGCCGATTTGCGGCTGGTCAGCCGCCGACTAGAGCACCCCGATGTAGCGCTCGAGCTCGAACTCGCTGACGTGGCGCCGGTACTCCTGCCATTCCTCGCGCTTGTTGCGCAGGAAGAAGTCGAAGACCTGCTCCCCCAGTGTCTCGGCGACTAGCTCGCTCCCCTGCATCACGGTGATCGCCTCGGACAGATTCTGCGGCAGGGGCGCGATGCCGAGCGCGTGGCGCTCGGTCGAGGTCAGCGCCCAGACGTCGTCCTCCGCGCCAGGCGGCAGCTCGTAGTCGTTCTCGATGCCCTGCAGGCCGGCGGCCAGTATCACCGCGAACGCCAGGTACGGATTGCAGGCCGGGTCGATCGAGCGGAACTCGATCCTGGTCGCGTTGCCCTTGTTCGGCTTGTACATCGGCACCCGGATGAGCGCGGACCGGTTGTTGTGCCCCCAGCAGATGTAGGCGGGTGCCTCGCCGCCAGCGCCAGCGATCCGCTCGGTGCCGCCCCACAAGCGCTTGTAGGAGTTCACCCACTGGTTGCAGACCGCCGTGATCTCGGCCGCGTGACGTAGCAGGCCGGCGATGAACGCGCGGCCCACCTTTGATAGCTGATACTCACCGCCCGGCTCGTAGAAGACGTTGCGGTCGCCCTCGAACAGCGACATGTGCGTGTGCATGCCCGAGCCCGGGTACTCGGTGAACGGCTTCGGCATGAACGAGGCGTACACCCCCTGCTGCAGGGCCACCTCCTTCATCGCCAGCCGGAACGTCATGACGTTGTCGGCCGTGGTCAGGGCGTCGGCGTAACGCAGGTCGATTTCCTGCTGCCCCGGCGCGCCCTCGTGGTGGCTGAACTCCACCGAGATGCCGAGGCCTTCCAGCATCGTGATCGCCTCGCGGCGGAAGTCGTGGGCTATCCCGTGCGGGGTGTGGTCGAAGTAGCCGCCTGAGTCGATCGGCCGGGGCCGCGCGCCCGGCTCGGGCTTCTCCCGGAGGAGGAAGAACTCGATCTCCGGGTGCGTGTAAAAGGTAAAGCCGAGGTGGGCCGCCCTGGCCAGGGACCGCTTGAGCACGTGCCGGGAATCGGCGTAGGACGGCGATCCGTCCGGCATCAGGATGTCGCAGAACATCCGGCCAGTCCCGGCCGTGTCGTTGCCGACCGGCATCAGCTGGAACGTCGACGGGTCGGGCTTGGCCAGCATGTCGGCCTCGTAGACGCGGGCGAACCCCTCTACCGCCGAGCCGTCGAAACCGATGCCCTCGGCGAACGCGCCTTCCAGCTCGGCCGGCGCCACCGCGACCGACTTGAGAAAACCCAGCACATCGGTGAACCACAACCGGACGAACCGGATATCACGCTCTTCGAGCGTGCGCAGCACGAACTCTTCCTGCCTGTCCACCGACACAGTCTGCCCGGCCTATGTTTCCTGCTTGTTACCGGGCCTCCAGGCCGGCCGACCCGCGGGCGCCCAACGGGAGCTGGCTGGGCGGGCCGACAGGCTCGCCCAGCCACAGGCTCCCGCGACCAGTTACTGGCTGTCGTACTCGTCGTGGCGGCGCCACCAAGGCCCGGTCTCGTTCCGCCCGCGTGGCGCGCGATCGAGCCACTGATACATCCCCCACAGGCCATCCAGGCCCCGCGCGTATGCCGAGTAGGTGTGATACACGACGCCGTCCTCCAGCACGAACGCGCTGACGCCAGGCGACTCAAGGCGATACGTCCGCCAGTCCGTCCCGGTGGGCCCGGCCATCGCGGCGACCCAGGGGTCGTCCGGGCTTGGCTCCTGCTCCGGCCGCCAGTCGCTCTCCCGGAAGTTGTACTCGATCGGCCCGGCTTCCTCCTGCTCCCTGGTATGCGCTGCCTGGAAGTCGAAGTTGAAGTCGCTGCCGAACGACGACGCCCAGGGGAAGCTCCAGCCCATCCGTCGCTTGTACGCCTGCAGCTTGGCCAGCGGAGCGTGGGAGACCGCGCAGAGGGTCACGTCATGATTGGCGAGATGAACGACCGAGCCGTCGAACCCATCGGCGATCGCCGAGCAGGAGGGACAGCCGCCGGTGTAGTCGGGTCCGAACATGAACTGGTAGATCAGGAGCTGCGAGCGACCGGCGAAGAGATCGGCGAGCGATGCGGCGCCGCCGTCGGTCTCGAAACGGTAATCCTTGTCGATCCGGACCCAGGGCAGCTCCTGCCGCCACCGGGCCAGCTCATCGCTGCGGCGTGTCAGCGCCTTCTCGGCGTCGAGTAGTTCCAGCCGGGCGGCGAGCCACTCCGCGCGCGTGCCGGTCTTGTGACTAGGCATTGGTTCTCTCCTTCGTCTGGTCCAAGTTCGTCTGCTCGAAGATCTGGGTTTACATCGGTGGCATGAGCCCGGGAATCGCCGACGGCGCGATGATGACGAGGAATCCGAGGCCAACGATCGCCAGCGCGATGGGCACGTCGAACGCCGCCCTAGCCGGTAGAAGCTTCTGGGCCAGCACGACGATGGTGATGACTGCCATCCAGGTGATGCTCATCAATCCCAGCGCCACCAGGATCAGCATCAGCCCGACGCTCGAGCCGACGCAGCACAGCCCGAACTCCAGGCCGGAGCGGCTCTCGCGGCAGCGCCGCCGGCAGGCCCGCTTGATCGGTGTCAGCTCGTAGCTGCCCGCCGCGATCACGACGGCACCGGCCGCGACAGCTCCGTGCGGCCGGTAGAGGAAGTACACCGCGACGCCGACGAGTGCCCAGACCGCGATGTACGAGACGACGAAGGTCGGCGCAGCGCGCAGACCGCCGCCGGCCTGAACGCGGCGTACGACCGCAGGCGCCGCACCAGGCAGCATCATGGCCGCCATCATGGGCACCCACAGCGCAGCGAAGAAGGCGAGTGAGCCGAGCCGCGTCGCCACGCCCATATCCATGCCGTTCATCTGACCGATGGAAATGATCCAGCATCCGGCGGCCAGCACCAGGAGCACCGTCAGCACTGCTCTCGTCGCGGCCGGCCGACTTCGGATGACAGCGGCCGAAGTGATGTCACTCATTTTGTCCCTCCACGTTTCGCGGTGTGCGTAGCGCAATGTCACCGGCCGAGGTGGTCCCGCAGCGCGTCGAGCGGGCCGTCCCAGTCTCGTGCCAGCGCGGCGAGGAACTGCTGCGCCAGCTGCATCGGAGCCGACCGGAGCCGGTACCGCACCCGTCGCCGCTCGCCAGGCTCGGCCGTCACCAGGCCCACGTCGGCCAGCAAGGCCAGGTGCTTGGCGATTGCCTGCCGCGTGATGGGCAAGCGGCCGGCCAGGTCGGTGGCCGTCGCCGGACCACCAGCAGCAAGCGCGGCCAGGATGGCCCGCCGGCTGGGGTCAGCTAGCGCCACGAAGACTTGCTCCGCGACAGCCTCGATGTCAGGCGGCATCGAGGTAGTCGACCAGCTCGCCTAGCTCACTCGCCCAGCCCCCGGTGTTTCCGTCGTAGGCCGTGTGGTGGGCATCGTCAGGCAGCTGAGCGAAGCCTGACTCGACCACTGTCAGTCGCGTGCCCTCGCCGGTCGGCTCGAGCGTGAACTCGACGTACGTCCGGCGCGGATCGTCATCGGGCAGTCCGTAGATGTGCCAGGTGAAGCCGAACACTGTCGGCTCCTCGACCCGCTCGACACGCATGTCGGCGGTGTGCGTGCTGCCAAACGTCATCCGCGCCGAGCCACCGGGCCGCAGGTCGATGGTCGCCTGATTGCCGAACCAGCCGGCCAGACCATCGGCCGTGGTAAGCGCGGTCCAGACCTTGGCCGGCGGGTGGGCGATCTCGATGACCCGCTCGATGCGATCCGGGAACGCCATGGGAGCCTCCGATTCAGTAGCAACTGTCTGGTTGCTACATTATGGCAACCGGCTGATTGCGTCAAGTGGCCGCTTCAAGCGGGCGCTGCTGCCTGGGCGCCGCGCCGGTCCGCGCCGATTAGGCTGGCAGGCGTGGCGCAGCTTCGAATCGGACTGGCCCAGGTCAATGCGACGGTCGGCGACCTGGCGGGCAACAGCGACAAGGTGATCGAGTGGACCATGCGCGCCGCCGAGCAGGGCGCGCGCGTCGTCGTCTTCCCCGAGATGGTCTTGACTGGTTACCCGGTGGAGGACCTGGCCCTGCGTAAGTCGTTCGTGGACGCTTCCATCGCGTCGCTGCACGGGCTCGCGCACAACCTGGCGGCCGAGGGCCTGGATGGTGTGGCCGTGGTCGTGGGCTACCTGGACCGGCGGGCCGACCAGCAGCCGCGGGTGGGCGTGCCGGCGGGTGCCCCGCAGGACGCCGCAGCCGTCCTGCACGGCGGCACCGTCACGATCACGTCGGCCAAGCACCACCTGCCCAACTACGGCGTGTTCGACGAGTTCCGCTACTTCGTGCCTGGCGACACGCTCCCGGTGTTCCGGCTGACCACCGGCGGCGGCGAGCAGGTCGATGTCGCCGTCGCGATCTGCGAGGACCTGTGGCAGGACGGCGGCCCGGTTGCCGTCACCCGGCAGGCCGGCGCGAGCCTGCTCGTCGTGCCGAACGCCTCTCCCTACGAGCGCAACAAGGACGACGTCCGGCTTGAGCTCTGTCAGCGCCGAGCCCGCGAGGCTGGGACCGTGCTCGCGTACGCCAACATGGTCGGCGGCCAGGACGAGCTCGTGTTCGACGGTGACTCGATCATCGTGGCACCGGACGGCTCGCTGCTCGCCCGCGGTCCGCAGTTCGACGAGGCGCTGGTGCTCGCCGACCTGGACCTGCCGGCCGCCGATCCCGGCCTGCCCGCCGGCCGGCAGCGAGCCAACGCAGCCGATGGCACCACGATGACCATCGAGCGGATCGAGCTCGCGCCGCTGCCGGGGCCTGATCCGGATGCGCCGCTGTCTGCGCCGATGGTGTGGCCCCGACTGCCGGACCTCGCCGAGATCTACGGCGCGCTCGAGCTCGGTGTCCGTGACTACGTGCGCAAGAACGGGTTCAGCTCGGTCATCCAGGGGCTATCCGGCGGTATCGACTCGGCGCTCGTCGCCACGATCGCGACCGACGCGCTCGGACCCGATCGTGTGCACGTCGTGCTCAACCCGAGCCCCTACTCCTCCTCGCACTCGGTCGCCGACGCCGAGGACCTGGCTCGGCGCCAGGGCATCCGCGCCCGCGTCATCCCGATCAAGCCAATGATGGACGGCTTCGAATCCGGCCTGGACCTGCACGGCCTGGCTGCCGAGAACCTCCAGGCCCGGATCCGCGGCACGATCTGGATGGCCCTGTCCAACGAGGAAGGTCACCTGGTGCTCGCGTGCGGCAACAAGAGCGAGCTGGCTACCGGGTACTCGACACTCTACGGCGACTCAGTAGGCGGCTTCGCGCCGATCAAGGACGTGCCCAAGACACTGGTCTGGGAGCTGGCCCGATGGCGTAACCGGCAGGCAGCAGAACGCGGCCAGACTCCGCCGATCCCGGAGAACTCGATCACCAAGCCGCCGAGCGCTGAGCTCGCACCCGGCCAGCTCGACACCGATTCGCTGCCCGACTACCGCGTACTCGACCGGCTCCTCGACGACTACGTCGAGAAGGACATGGGCTCGGCCGAGCTCGTCGCGGTCGGCCACGATCCGGCGCTCGTCGAGCGCGTGATCCAGCTTGTCGACCGGGCTGAGTACAAGCGCCGCCAGTACCCGCCGGGTCCGAAGATCAGCGCGAAGAACTTCGGCCGCGACCGCCGGCTGCCTATCACCAGCCGCTGGCGCGAGCCCCGCATCGGCTAGGCGGCGTTAGGTGACGATCACCTCGACGCCGAGGTCGGCGAACTCCGCCGCGGCCTGCTTGGCGATGCCCTCGTCGGTCACGAGCACGTCGATGTCGGCGGCCGGGCAGATCCTGGCGAACGCGCGCCGACCGACCTTGGAGCTGTCGGCAGCGATGACGACCCGGCGGGCACGCGCGGCCATGAGCCGGTTCGTGCTGGCCTCTCCCTCGTGGTGGGCGGTCGCGCCGCCGGCTGGGTCGATGCCGTCCACTCCGAGGATGGCAACGTCGAGCGTCACCTGCTCCAGTACGCCGGTGGCCAGCGGGCCGGTGAGCTCGTACGACTGGGGCCTGGCCACGCCGCCGGTTGCCACGATCTTGAAGTGCTGACGGACCGCCAGCTCGGCGGCGATGTTGAGCGCATTGGTGACCACTGTGATGGCGGCCCCAGTCTGGCTGGGAACGAGGTCAGGCCGGACCGCCAGCACCCTCGCGACCTCGGTCGTCGTCGTACCGCCATTCAGGCCGACCACCTGACCTGACAGCACCAGGTGCGCCGCCGCGGCGGCGATCCGCTGCTTCTCCGATGGATGGCGCTCGCTCTTGTAACGGAGTGGCAGGTCATACGTCACGCCCTGGGCTACGGCGCCACCGCGAATCCGGCGCAGCATCTGCTGCTGTGCCAGTTCGTCGAAGTCGCGGCGGACGGTCGCCGCGGACACTCCGAGCATTTCGGCTGCGCGCTCGACCTGCAGCTGACCTTCGGCGGCCAGCAGCTCCAGCAGATCGTTCCAGCGGCGGTACCTGCTCATTATCCTCCCCTTGGCGCGGACGTGGTCACCAGCATGGCAGGGCGGCGCCTAGTCCAGACCCGATGTTACTGTCCATGGGCGATTGTTTCTGGTATATATCAAGCACAAGTGAGCAAAACCGTGTGCGCTCACGCACAGTGGCGTTCAAGCACAGTAGGAGGCGGCGACGTGACCCAGGCTGGCAGTAACGGAGCTGGCGCGGACGGGGCTGGCGCGGACGGGGCTGGCGCGGACGGGGGTGGCGGTATCGACGCGGAGCTCGCGTCGCAGCCACGCCTCTGGCGGCGCGCCGCCAGGCTCGTGCCGGATGTGCGCGCCCTGCTGCCAGCGCCGGGCGAGCGAGTTGCCGCCGTCGGCTGCGGGACGTCCTGGTTCATGGCGCAGTCCTATGCCGCCGCACGCGAGAGGGCCGGCCAGGGCGAGACTGACGCGTTCGCGGCCTCGGAGATGCCAGTCCGCCGCGCCTATGACCGGGTCATCGTCCTGTGCCGGTCGGGCACGACCACCGAGGTCATCGACTTGCTGGCGAGACTGGACGGCGCCGCGCCCACGGTAGCTATCACGGCAGTGCCGGACAGCCCGGTCGCGTCGGCGGCGCGCCACGTCATCCTCCTCGACTTCGCCGACGAGACGTCCATCGTGCAGACCAGGTTCGCCACCACCGAGCTGGCGCTGCTGCGGGCCCACCTGGGTCACGACATCGAGCGCGCCGCGGCCGACGCCGAGGAGATCCTGGCGCAGCCCGTTCCGGCGGTGCTGACCGATGCTACTCAGTTCACGTTCCTCGGCACCGGATGGACCGTGGGCCTGGCCGCCGAGGCCGCCCTCAAGCTCCGCGAGGCCGCGTCGTTCTGGACCGAGGCCTACCCGGCGATGGAGTACCGGCACGGCCCGATCGCGGTCACCGGTCCCGGCAGCGTGGTCTGGCTGCTCAGCCCGGCTCCGGATGGGCTGGCCGCTGAGGTCAGCGCCGCCGGCGGCCTCGCGTGGCAAGGCGAGCGCGACCCGATGGCCGAGCTAGTCCGCGTGCACATGCTGGCGGCCAGCATGGCCAGGGCGCGCGGGTTCGACCCGGACCAGCCGCGGAACCTGACCCGCTCGGTCATCCTGGCGCACTAGCCGCATGACTCGCCCGATTCTCGTCGTCACGCTGAACCCGGCGCTCGACATCACCCATCACCTCGCCAGCGTCGACTGGGCAGGCGTGAACAGGCCGGCGAGCGTCCAGGACCGGCCCGGCGGCAAAGGCCTGAACGTGGCCTACACGCTGGCGGCGCTGGCCGTGAGCGTGCGTGTCGCCGGGCTGGCGGGCGGCAGCACCGGGGCTGCGCTGCGGGACGCCGCGGCCGCGGACGGCGTGCCCGCGACCTTCACGTTCATCGGCGGCGAGACCCGGCGGACGTTCACCGTGGTGGACGTGCAGCGGGCGCAGACGGCGGCGTTCCACGAGCCAGGGCCTCGTATCACGGGCGGCGAGTTCGCGGCGTTCGAGGCTGACTACACCGCGGCGCTCGCCGACGCGGCGGTCGTCGTGCTGACCGGCAGCCTGCCACCAGGCCTGCCGCCTGGCACTTACGCCGACCTCATCCGGCAGGCGGCGCAGGCGGGCGTCCCGGCCGTGCTAGACGCCGGGGGTGAGGCGCTGCGCCGCGGCGCCGCGGCCTGCCCGGCGATCGTCAAGCCGAACCTCGCCGAACTCGAGCAAGCCGCGGGCCGCAGCCTGCGGGACGGCGCGGACCATGCCGACCTGGCTGCTGTCGCCGCGGCCGCACGTGACCTGCTGGCGGCCGGCGCGCACGCCGCTGTCGTGTCGCTCGGACCGGACGGCCTGCTCGCGCTCATCGGCTCGGGCCGGTGGCACGTCGTGCCGCCGGCGGTGCCGGTGCGCAATCCGACCGGCGCCGGCGACGCCGTCGTGGCCGGGCTGGCGCTCGGCCTGGCGACCGGCATGGACTGGCCCGACCGGCTGCGGCACGCCGCCGCACTGGGGGCCGCGACCGTGGCGACCCAAGTGGCCGGCGAGTTCGACCGCGCCGAGTACGACCGGATCCTGGCGAGCGGCCCTGCCTCCAGCCTGACGGGCTGGTCATGACCGCGGCGGCGATGGCCGACATCGCGCGCACGACCGGAGGCCTCGGCGCCTTCAACCTGATCGGCATCGAGCACGCCGAGGCCATCGTCGCCGGAGCCGAGTCTGCAGGTGCGCCGGTCGTGCTGCAGATCAGCGAGAACTGCGTTGCGTATCACGGCGCGCTACAGCCGATCGCCCTGGCGGCACTCGCGATCGCGAGGTCCGCTGCCGTGCCCGTCGTGGTGCATCTCGATCACGCCACCATGCAGCCGCTGGTCCACGAGGCCGTGCAGCTCGGCATCGGGTCCGTCATGTTCGACGCGTCGGCGCTGCCGCACGACGCCAACGTCGCAGCCACCGCGCAGATCGCGGCGTGGTGCCACGACCGCGGGATCTGGGTGGAGGCCGAGCTAGGCGAGATCGGTGGCAAGGATGGCGTCCATGCGCCGGGCGCGCGAACGCGGCCGGATGAGGCCGCCGGCTACACGGCGGCGACCAGCGTGGACGCGCTGGCCGTCGCGGTCGGCAGCTCGCACGCGATGCTCAGCCGCGACGCCGTGCTGGACCTCGCGCTGATCGCCGAGATCCACCGCGCCGTTTCGGTGCCGCTGGTCTTGCACGGCTCGTCCGGCGTGCCGGACGAGATGCTGACGGCCGCCGTTCGCGCGGGCATGACGAAGATCAACATCGCCACCCAGCTGAACAAGGTCTACACCGCGGCCGTGCGCGACCGGCTCGCCGCTAACCCGGTGCTTGTCGACCCGCGTGCCTACAGCGCGGCCGGCCGGGACGCCATCGCGGCCGAGGTCGCCCGGCTGCTGGCCGTGCTGCGGCCAGGGCCGCGGGCTGACTAGCCGCGCTCCCTAGGTGCCGGCCAGGCCGGTTGCGGCCACCGAGCGGATGAAGTAGCGCTGCGCGCCGAAGAAGATGATCAGCATCGGGATCAGGCTCATCACGTTCCCAGCCATCACCAGGGTCCACTCCGTGGTGTGTGCACCCTGGAACGTCGCCAGGCCGAGCGGCAGCGTCATCTTGTTGGTCTGGTTGATCACGATGAGCGGCCAGAGGAAGTTGTTCCAGGAGTCCAGGAATGTCAGCGCGGCCAGCGTCGACAGCGCCGGGCCTGACAGCGGCAGCACGATCCGAATCAGCACCTTCAGCCTGCTCGCCCCGTCGACCCTGGCTGCTTCCTCGTACTCGATCGGCAGCGTCCGGAAGAACTGCCGCAGGAAAAAGATGCCGAAGGCGGTCGCGGCGTTCGGCAGGATCAGCGCGCCGAGGTGGTTGATGCCGGCCGAGGCCAGCAGGTTCACGCCGAGCCACTTGGTGATGAGGTACTCCGGGATCATCGTCACCTGGAACGGGACCATCAGGGTGGTCATGATCACCGCGAACAGCAGCCCGCGGCCAAAGAACCGGTAGCGCGCGAACGCGTAGCCGGCCGCGGCGCACATCGCCAGGTTGCTGACGACCGTAAGGACCGCGGTCACGGTGCTGTTGAGGAAGAACCCGCCGAAGGGCGCGGCCTGCAGTGCCTGCGGGTAGTTGCCGAAGTCCAGGTGGTGCGGCGTGAGGATCGGCGGGAAGTGCAGTGCCTCGGCCGGTGTCTCCAGCGAGGTGATCAGCATCCAGGCGAACGGGAAGATCAGGATGATCGTCGCCGGGATCAGCACGAAGTGCCAGGGACTGAACGGCAGCTTGCGGCCACGGCGGACAGGCAATGCGACGCCGGACGGCGTCACGCCAGAGGGGGCGGCGACGGGAATGGCCATGGCTAGGACCTGTAGTGGACGAGCCGGCGGCCCACCCGGAATTGGACGGCGGTGACCAAGATGATGATCAAGAACAGGAAGTAGGCGATGGCGGAGGCGTATCCGAAGTTGAAGTTCGCGCCGCCGAACGCCTGCTCGTACAGGTAGTAGACGAGCACGGTGGTCGAGTTCAGCGGGCCGCCTGCGGTGCTCAGGTAGACCTCGTCGAACAACTGGAGTGCATTGATGGTGAGCCACACCATCAGGAAGAGCGAGGCCGGGCTCAGCAGCGGCAGCGTGATCCGCCGGAACGTCGCCCACCGGCCTGCCCCGTCGATGGCAGCCGCCTCGGTCAGGACCTGCGGGATGCCCTGGAGCGCGGCCAGGTAGATCACCACGGCGAAGCCGGTCCAGCCCCAGATGGTCATGATCACGATGACATACAGCGCCTGGCTGGGTGAGCTGAGGAACTGCTGCTGCGGGATGCCGACGAGGCTGAACAGGTAGTTGACGACGCCGTAAGACGGGTCGAACAGCCAGATGAAGACGATCGCCTCGCTGATCGTGGAGATGGCCATGGTCGCGTAGGCCGCGGTCCGGTAGATCGAGATGCCGCGGATCTTGCGGTTCATCGCGATCGCGAGGAACAGCCCGACCAGCATCGTGCCGGGCACGAACAGCGCCGTGTACACGATCGTGTGCTCGATCGCCTGCCCGATGACCGGGTCGTGCAGCATCTGCCTGTAGTTGGCGAGGCCGACGAAGGGCGTATTCGGCGAGAACAGGTCGTTGCGCTGGAACGACATGATCGCCGACCAGATGATGGGAACCACCCCGAAGAGCCCGATGACCGCGACGCCGGGGGTGATGAACGCCCAGGCGGCGGCCTGCTCGCCGATCTTCGGCCTAGTCGCACGCCCGCGCCCAGGCGACGGCCGGCCCCGCAGCGCGGGACGGCGCCGCAGCGCGGAGCGGCCTGCGGACGGTCTGGCTGTCACGTCATCAGCCCGAGCCACCGGCCAGGGCCTGGTTCACCTGCTGTGCAGCGCTGGTCAGGGCCGCCTGCGGCTGGCTCTTGCCGAGCAGCACGGACACGATCATCTGGCCGAGGATGGTCGAGATCTTTGGGTAGGTCGGTAGCTGCGGCCGCGCCTGCTTGACGTTGCCGAGGTTGGTGACGAAGGTATCGACGCCCGGCAGCGCCTGGTTCATCTTGGTCAGGAAGCCGGGCGAGTTCTCCACCGACGCGCGGATCGGCAGGTCACCAGTCGCCAGCGAGAAGTAGGTCGCCTGCGGCGTGGCGGTCATCCAGAGCAGGAACTTCTCGGCGGCGGCCACGTGCTGGGCGCCGTTGTTGAAGATCACCCAGTTGTCCGGGCCCGAGATCGTCTGGTGGCCGCCGGCCGCGCCCTGGAACGACGGCATGATCTGCACGCCGTACTTCACGTTGGGGAAGGCGGACAGGTCCCACGGCCCCGTGACCAGCATGCCGATCTTGCCGGAGTTGAACAGGTTGGCGTACTCGGAGTCGGTGGGATCCAGGTACATGGACTTGTCGGTGACCGCCATGGTGCGCAGGGTGGTCAGGGACGTCAAGCCGGCCGGTGAGTCAAAGGCGGCCTTGGTGTTCGAGGAGTTCAGGATCTGGCCGCCGGCCTCCCACAGCAGGGCCTCCCAGTGCCAGACGGTGTCCTCGCTGCCAGGCGTCACGTACGCGGTACCGAACTGCTTCTTCGCCGGGTTCGTCAGGCGCTGAGCGTCGGTCATGAACTGAGTCCACGTCCAGGTCGGGCCTGGCGGCGCCAGGCCCGCGGCCGCGAACAGTGCCTTGTTGTAGACCACCGCGAGGTTATCGACCAGGGCCGGGATGCCGATGACCTTACCGTGCACGGTGGCGACATCCCGCTCGCCGACCCAGAAGTCGCTCCAGTCGACACTCGGCTGCTGGACCACCTTGGTCAGGTTGACCACCTGCGGGATCTGCGCGACGTTCGGGGCCCAGGAACCGTAGACGTAGGCGATGTCGGGCTGGCTGCCGCCCTTGACCGCTGTCAGCAGTTTGGGCAGCGAGTTGTCGTTGTTGACGAACAGGCTGCTGACTTGCTCCGTCGGATGCGCCTTGTTCCACACGGTCAGCAGGTGCTTGAACGCCTTGGCCTCGGCGCCGGTGTAGCCCTCCCAGATCTGGAGCCCACTGCCGGTCCCGCCGCTGCCCGTGCCACAGGCCGCGAGCCCGAACGCGATAAGCGCTGACGCCAGGACGACGCCCAGCCAACGACCTCTCATGGCGACCTCACTGCGACGAGTCTTGCGCGATTCCTGCGAGTTTCAGACATCATTGCGCCGCGTTCTGGGCTGGTGTCAACCCCCTAATGCGGCTCTCTTGGGGTATGACCGTACAACAGTTGCGAATTGCCCTGCGCAATGTTGCTCGAAGCGATATCGATTGCAGCAATCTGATGCAACACTGTCGAGCGTGGTCACCGTGGCATTCATCGGCGCCGGGAGCGTCGAGTTCACTCGAAACGTCGTCACCGATCTGTGCAGCTACCCCGAGCTCGCCGGGGACCTGACACTCGCGCTGCACGACATCAGCGCCGACCGGCTTGCCTTCGCGGCATCGCTGACCCGCCAGATCGTCGGGCAGACGGGCGCCACCGCGGTCGTGCGCGCGTCGGCGGACCGGGCCGAGGTGCTGGCGGGCGCGGACTACGTGATCAACGAGGTGCAGGTCGGGGGCTACGACGCGACCCGGGCTGACTTCGACATCCCGGCCCGCTACGGCGTGCGCCAGACCATCGCCGACACGCTCGGCATCGGCGGGATCTTCCGCGGCCTGCGGACGATCCCGGTGGTAACGGGCCTGGCCACGGACATGCTGGCACACTGCCCGGACGCGTACCTGCTGAACTACTCCAACCCGATGGCGATGCTGCCGTGGGCCGTCTACGCCGGCACTGGCTTTCAGAACGTCTACGGACTGTGCCACTCGGTCCGCGACACGCACGCGTTCCTGGCCGGGCTGGTCGGCGCGGATCCGGCTGCCGTCGACTTCACCACGGCCGGCTTCAATCACCAGGCGTTCGTGCTCCGGTTCGAGCAGGCCGGCGAGTCGCTGTACCCGCGGCTGACCGAGGTAGTCGACGCCGAGCCGGAGCTGCAGCGGCGGGTCCGGGTCGAGCTGTTCCGGCGGTTCGGCTACTTCCCCACCGAGTCCAGCGAGCACTCGGCCGAGTACGTGCCCTGGTTCATGCGCCACGCCGACCAGGTCGAGCAGTACCGGATCTTCGTCGGCGACTACCTGGCCCGGTCGGAAGAGAATCTGGCCGAGCTGGACTCGCTCCAGCGTCAGCTCTCCGCCGGCGCCGAGCTGGACCTGACGCCGACCGACGAGCTCGCGTCGCAGTTCATCCACTCGGTCGAGACGGGCACCGAGCGCGAGATCTATGTCAACGTCCGCAACGACGGGCTCATCGCCAACCTGCCACCGGAC
The DNA here is from genome assembly GCA_963792725.1 of uncultured Actinomycetota bacterium. Lineage (GTDB taxonomy): Bacteria > Actinomycetota > Actinomycetes > Streptosporangiales > Streptosporangiaceae > JAJYUU01. The sequence goes on from CAWBXJ010000001.1 coordinate 594,163, forward strand.
TGCTGCGTGGAGGTGCCGTGCGACCTCACCCTCGGCGCCGCCACGCCGCGGCCCGTCGGCCCGCTGCCCGTCCAGCTCGCCGCGCTGAACCGCACCTTCCTCAACGTGGTCGAGCTGACGGTCGCCGCCGCCCTGACGGGCCGCCGCGAGCATGTCTACCAGGCCGCGCTCCTCGACCCGAATACTGCGGCCACGCTCACCACCAGCCAGACGGTCGCCATGTGCGACGAGCTGCTGGCCGCGCATTCCCACCTGATGCCGCCCGGTCTGCGGTAAGGAGCAACTGCCATGCGAGCGACGCGACCCCTGATCCTGATCGCCACCGCCGCTCTCGCCGTCACCTGGACGGGAACGGGGTGGCCATCCCCGGTCCAGGCCCGGGCGGTCGCTGCCGTCACCGCGCAATCGGCTGCGGCGAAGCCGTCGATACCGGCCCCGACGGCGCAGGGCAGGCTCTCGATCACCGGCCACCTGCGCGACGGCGGCGCCGTCCGGGCGGCCGGCCTTTACTGGCGACCTGGGTCGCTCCCGCGCTCGGAGAAGCTGCTGAGCTTCGAGGTCGCCTACGCATGGCGAGCCTGCGCGGCCACCTGCGTCACGGCCGCCGACACGACCGCGACGCCGTTCGCGGCGAGCCGGTACGTCGTCGGGCACGGCAACACCGGCAAGCGGCTCAAGGTGACCGAGACGGCGACCGAGGTGGTCGAGACGGACCCGGCGACGTTCGCCTTCAGCGTGGTGCACGCGTCCGCCAGCTACACCACGCCAGATCCGGTACGCGGCTACCGGGCAGGCCGGCCGCCGGCGACGGAATTCACGTGACCGGCACGCCCGAGCGCCAGACGGCATCGGACGCCGAGTACTTCCAGGTCAGCTCCCCGCACTTCGCTGCCGTCGACGGGACGCCGGTGCAGCAGTACCAGGTCGACGACAGCGGCTGGCGCAAGCTCCCGTCGAACCGGGTCTTCTACACCGGGCTGCTGGCCGTCGGCCGGCACCAGGTCGCCGTGCGGACTGCCAACGGCGCCGGCGCCAGCATGATCCGGTTCAGCTGGCAGGTGGTGCCGATGCCAGCACCAGTGCCCTGCCAGCCGCGTCACGACCAGGTCTGCTGGTATCCGCAGCACCTGAACTCAGCCGGGACGCCTACGCGCTGGGACTGGCAGATCGGCCGCGTCACTCCACTGCAGCGCACGGGCAGGCGGGCCGTCGACATCTACGACGTCGACGGATTCCTGACCACGCGCGCTGAGGTCACGCGCATTCACGCGAGCTGGCAGGCCGCCACGCTGCCGCACCCCAGACTGATCTGCTATCTGGACCTGGCCTGGGAGGACTACCGGCCGGACGCGAGCCCTGGCCAGGTGTTCCCGGCCGACACGCTCGGGGCGATCTACTACGGCTATCCGCAGGAGCGCTGGGTCGACTTCCGCCAGCTGGACGCCCTGAAGCCGATGCTCGACGAGCGCATCGCGATGTGCGCCCGCAAGGGCTTCGACGCCGTCGAGCTCGACGACATCGACAGCTTCGATCCGCCCTCGACCACCGGCTTCCACCTGACTCCCGGCGACGCGCAGAACCTCCTCGCGTACGCGTTCAACCAGATCCACCGCGATGGCATGACCGGACTGTGGAAGAACTCCCCGTTCCTTACCTGGTGGGGCCGCCACTACGCGGACGGTGCCATCGTCGAGGAGTGCTACGTCTACCGGCAGTGCCTCGCCTCGCAGCTGCGCGGGAGCGCCCAGTACGGCATCACGTGCAGCAGGCTGGCCGGCCGCACGCCGTGCGCCTGGGACGACTTCAGCACAGACAAGACCGCGCAGCAGCCGACCGGCAAGTGGGTGGGCGAGGCCGAGTACTCCGACGACAACTACGTCTGCAACCCGGGTCAGGCCTGTACCGGGCGGCGGTCGTTCGCCGCATTCTGCCGGGCGGTCTTTGCGCCGCCCTACGGCTTCGCGGCGGTCAAGTTTGACGTGAACCTCGACGGCACGATGTTCTATCCGTGCCCGAAAGGCGTCTGACTTCCTACCAGGCGGTGGTGATCCGTGACCGTCCTCAGCCGGTTCTTCGAGCGCGCGATGAAGCTGCCGCCGGCGCAGACGCGCGACCTGCGGGTGGAGCGCGACCTGCCAGTCCCGATGCTGGACGGCGTCACGCTGCTGGCGGACAGGTACGTGGCCAGGGGCGCCGGGCGGCCGCCGCTCGTGCTCGTCCGCTGCCCGTACGGCCGGCGCGGGGCGTTCGGGATGATGGCTGGCAGGCTGCTCGCCGAGCGCGGCTTCCAGACCGTGGTGCAGAGCTGCCGCGGCACGTTCGGGTCGGGCGGTGAGCTCGACCCGCTCGGCGTGACCGAGCAGGCCGACGGCGCCGCCACAGTGGCGTGGCTGCGAGGGCAGCCGTGGTACCCGGGCGCGTTCGGCACCTGGGGCCCGAGTTATCTCGGCATCACGCAGTGGGCGCTCGCCTGCGAGGGACTGCCGGACCACAAGGCGATGGCGGTCCAGGTCAGCAGCACCCGGCCGCGCGAGCTGATCCAGGGCGGCGGGTCGTTCGCCTTGCAGACGATGCTGGAGTGGACCGACCAGGTCGCCCGGCAGGAGCGGCCGGGCGCGATGTTCCGTCAGGGTCTGCGCGCCCGCGCCCTCCGCTCGCTCTACGATCGCCTGCCGCTCGGTGACCTGGACCGGCTCGCGACCGGGTCGACGAAGCCGTACTGGCAGTCCTGGCTAGGTCAGGACGAGGAGTTCTGGCAGCGGCACGCCTTCTCCGCCGGGCCGGCCAGAGTGACCGCGGCGGTCGCGATGATCGGCGGCTGGCATGACATCTTCCTGCCGGCCCAGTTGCGCGACTACGCCGCGCTGCGGGCGGCGGGACACGAGCCGAGGCTGACGATCGGGCCGTGGCGCCACGCCGACAACGACGCGGCGGCCGTGTGGCTGCACGAGAGCCTGCAGTTCCTGACCGGCACGCTCGGCGAGCAGGCAGGCGGCTCGCCGGCGCGGCGCAGCCCCGTTCGCATTTTCGTGACCGGCACCGAGCAATGGCGCGACCTGCCGGCCTGGCCGCCCGCTATCTCTCCGCACACCTGGTACCTGCAGCCGGAGGGTCGCCTGGCTGACGTCCTGCCGGGCCCGAGCGCACCGGATACGTACCGCTACGACCCGGCCGATCCCACCCCGAATCTGGCCGGGCCGGTGGGTAACCAGGGTGTTGCCAGGGTCGACAACCGCGTGCTCGAAGCTCGGCCGGACGTGCTGACCTATACCAGCGAGCCGCTTGACACCGACCTCGAGGTGATCGGGGTCCCCGCCGTCGACCTGTACGCGGCATCCGATCGCGAGCACACTGACATCTTCGCGCGGCTGTGCGAGGTGCACCCGGATGGCCGCTCGGTGAACATCTGCGACGGCCTGCTGCGGCTGTCCCCTGGCCAGCCCGAGCCGTCGGCCGACGGCAGCCGCCGCGTCGTGTTCGACCTGTGGCCGGTCGCGCACCGGTTCGGCGCGCGCAGCCGGCTCCGCCTTCAGGTGTCGAGCGGGGCACATCCCCGGTTCGCGCGCAACCCCGGCACCGGCGAGCCGGCGGCAACCGCGACGAGGCTGGTTACGGCCGATCAGCTTGTATACCACGACCCGGAGCACCCCTCGGCAGTCACCCTGCCAGTGGCCGGCTGAGGCTCCCGGCGCGGCAGCACGCGTCAGCCTGGCGTGCTCTCGACTGTGCCGCCCGCGATCCCACTGACGAGCTGCGCGTGATCGCGCTCATTCTGATCGGCGTACCGGCGGGCGAACCGGCTGATCGCGGTGGTGAAGTTCGGGCCTGTTCCGATGTAGCCGTCGATAGCCACCGGGTCCCCGGTGCGGGCGTGCGCCCTGGCGAGGGTCGCACCGCACGCGGTCGCGAACTCGGCCAGGCGCGGGGCGATCAGCTCCGTGGTCGGGATGATCTTCATGTCGCGGAACTGACGCACGTAGTAGTCGTGCCCGCGCAGCGATCCCCAGCCGACGAAGATATCCGTCGCGCTCTGAACCAGGCGCTTGCCGCTGATCACCCGCTCGCCGTGACTGCCATGCTGGCTGGACGCGGTGTGGGCCTCGTACACCGCTGGCCCGGCCTGCTTGACCTGGAGGAACAGCGGATCGGCGCCGGAACGCCCCTCGAACAGCACCAGGTAGACGCGCATGCCGACGCTGCCGACGCCGACGACCTGTCGGACCGAATCGACTTCGGTGAACCGGTCGAACAGAGTGCGCCGGTCCTCCTGGAGCGTCAGCCGGTACTGCGCCAGCAGCTGGCCGACCAGTTCGGCCTGCTCGTCGTCGCCGATTCGGACCCGCAGCGGCGGCTCCTCGGTGATCCGGGGCCGGCCGTGCGCCATCGTCGTCAGCTTGGCGAACGCGCCGCGGCTCGTACGGCGCTCGCGCTTCTTTTCGATGTGGATCGAAACACGCCCGCGATCGGCGGGCTCGAAGTAGCCCATCAGGCCATCAGCGCGCATGCCGTCGTACCAGATGTCAAGCTCGGACATCATCGCGTACCGGCGCATCCGTCGGCGGTAAGCCTCCACCCCGGCTGTCAGCGCCGCAGCGGCCCTAGCCGGCTTGATCCGGTTCTGGCGCGCGGCCACCACGATGCTGGTGGCGAATCGCTTGACATCCCACTCGAACGGACCGGGCAAGGTCTCGTCGAAATCGCGCAGATCGAACGACAGGTTCCGCTCCGGCGTCGCCCACAGGCCAAAGTTCAGCACATGGGCGTCGCCGCACAACTGCACGATAAGCCCGCTGTCGGGCTGGGCGGCGAGATCGCTCGCCATGACGGCGGCCGCACCGCGGTAGTAGTTCCACGGCGAGACAGCCATCCGGTGATGACGGATCGGGACGAGCGCCGGGACCCTGATCTGGTTCTGGGCCAGGATCGTCGCCAGCGCGTCGTGTCCGCGGTCGGACGGCGGCCAGCTGCCGAGGCCGCCGCGCCGTGCTCGCCGCCGCGCAGCGCGCCCCGATGCCTGCCTCTCGTCGCTCGTCGCGGCCAGGTCAGGCAGGCGGCGACCGTCCTTACTCACGGCCATAGCACGGTCACTCTACGCGACCGCCAGCTGACGCCACCCTGCGGTACTAGGGCACAGCCTCGAACGCGCGTCCGGCCGCCGTGGGCGCCGCGCCCGGCCGGAACAGGCCCGCGCTGCCATCCCCGGTCGCCCCGGTTGTCGCCGGCAGCGCGAACCAGGCGTAGCGCTGCACGTAGCTCAGCCGACGCAGCATCCGGGTAGCCGCGGTCAGGAACGCCGCCTGCCTGCTCGGCGACGGGAAGGTCTCGGTGGCGCCGAACCTGATCAGCGCGAATTCGGTCAGCCAGATCGGCAGGTGGTAGCGAGCGAAGATCGCCTGGAGGTACTGCCGCAGCTGCGCCACGGCTGCGCTGGTCACGAAGTCGCCGCCGTACCAGTGCACGGTAATGAAGTTGACCCGGTAGTGGCTCTTCTTGGCGCCGGCCATGAACTGGTCGAGCCAGCCGCCCGGCGTCGCCGCGCCGCTGGCGACTGCGGGACTGCCGAGCCGCATGCCGGTGTGCATCAGCCGCGGCCATAGGCTCAGCGCCTGCGACACGGTCATGTTCGCCTGGCCGCCGTTGTCCGGCTCGTTGAAGCCGAGCAGATACCGGCCATCGGTCTTTACCTGCCGCAGCGTCGCCGTCGTCACGCTGCCCGCGCCCCAGATCATGGGCACGAAGCTCGTCCCGCGCGGGCCGTGATGCCCGGGTGGGCCGGCGCCCACGTGTAGTACCAGGAGGCGCCCGACCTGGCGAGCGCCTGGTCCACGCCACCGAAGGTCCAGGCCGCGACGCCCTTCTGCGGGTCCTTGGCTGCGGCCGTGCCGGGAACGGGCTGCCCGTGGACCGGCTGGCCACCGACGGCCGGTGCGGCCGCAAGGCACGCGGCCGCCACGGTGCACGCGGCTAGCCCGGATGCCCAGGCAATCACGTTGTCCTACTCGGTAGCCCGAACACTGGAGCAATCACACATCATGCCGTGCTTTGGCCGGCCTGGCAGGCGACCGCGGGAAGCGGACGAATCTGCGACCCGGCGATAGGCGGCTGGCGCGGCGCGATACGGTCGGGCGGTGATGACAGCGGAGCCGGGCCGGATCTCGCCTGTGAGCGTGACCATGTGCGTCTTGCTCTGGGCGAAGCAGGATGCCGAGAGTGCCCTCGTCGCCTACGAGGACCGGGTCCTGGCGCTGGTGCCCGAGCATGGCGGCAGGGTGCTGCAGCGGGCGAGGACCAACGGCAGCGACGGGCAGCCGCTGGAGATCCAGTTGCTGGAGTTCCCGTCGGCGGCTGGCGTTAGCGACTACATGAGTGACGAGCGGCGGCTGTCGCTGGCCGATGAGCGCGACCGGGCCATCGCCAGGACCGAGGTCTTCAACGTCGAGCTGATGTAACTCCGCTGGTTCTCGACGGCAAAGTCGGCCGACCGGCAGTCACCTGCTAGCGGCGGCCGCAGACTGCCGGTCTAGGAGCCAGCCGGCGGCCGCTGTGGCAGTAGTCGCTGCCGCGCCCAGAATATTGGTAGGCACGCCTGCCAGGCGCGGGACCGGGCTCGGCGGGTCGTCCACGGCGGTGCCGGGGACCAGCGGTGCCAGGAAGAATGGTACCCAGTAAGCGATCGGAACGGCGGCGGCGAAGAACCGGGCTGTGCTCCGGTCTGTTGCGCCAGACCACACCGACCAGATGTTGGCGGTAGCCAGCGAACAGGCCATGGCCAGCGCCGTCACGCCGTGGAAACGCGCGTGCGCGGGCCAGCGCTTATTGAAGATGTGCGAGTCGTTCCAGTCAGCGGCGATAGGCGCCGCGACCGTGATCACGTTGGCGAGGGTGAGCAGGCCCCGGCCGAGCAAGCGTCCGACATCGGGATCGGCAGCTGACCGGGTCATCGGCGTCTCCGTTCGGCTGGCGGTGCTGGCTCCACGCTACTCGCTGCCATCGCGCCGCTCCTTGCCCCAGGATGGGGATGCTGCTTGCCCGGAGCTCGTGCGGGCCCAGCGAGTGGCTGCGGCAGGTGAAGACCCGGCAGAATGGTCAGCGTTCAGCAGCCGCGAGCCAGGAGGTGTGGCAGTGCGGACCTGGGAGCAGATGCGGGTCTCGATCGCCGAGCGGCTGCTGCGACAGACCGGCCACGATGTCGGCTGGTGGAATGACCAGATAGCGCAGCGATCCGGGGCCGGCGATGAGGCCTCGCTGCGCGAGTGGCTGCAAGGCCACGGGGTTACCGGGTACCAGCAGATGCTCTTGGTGATGGAGCGATTCGGCTATCCCGACTTCCTGCTCGCCTCGGCCGATGAACTGCTGGACCAGCAGTATGGCGACCGGGCGCAGCTGCGGCCGATCCTGGACACCGTCGTGGCGGCCGCTGCCACCTTCGGTCCCCTCGACGTGCAGGCTCGCAAGACCTACACCTGCCTGCTGACCCCGCGACGGACGTTCGCGGCAGTCCGGCCAACGACACGCACCCGGGTCGATCTGGCCTTGCGCCTGGACGGCGTGGATGTCGGCGGCCGGCTGCTCGACGGCCGCAACACTGCGGGCGGCGGACTCAACCTCCGCCTGCCGCTGACAGCGGCAGCAGAGTTCGACGACGAAGCCGTCGAGATACTCAGGCAGGCCTACGTCCAGAGTCTGTAAGCAGCGAGCACGGCCGCGCGCCCAGGAGCCTGTCCCGCGCGCGCTGTCCTACGTGCGCTGTCCTACGTGCGCTGCCGGCGCACGCTGCCGGCGCACGCTACAGCTCGATCGTCGTGCCGGGCACCAGGAAGCTGGCCGGCCCGGCTGCCGTCGGGACGAGATTCAGCAGGTTCGTCGTCAGGCTGGCGCCTTTGTTGTTGAGCAGGGCGTCATGAATCCAGTACCCGCGCTCCGGCGCGTACGCCCGGATGTAGTCGGCGATGTCGCTGAACTTGAGCCACGGCGCGCTCACGGGGACGAGCAGCGTCGGGATCTTGTCCTCGGGCACGGTGAACGAGTCGCCCGGGTGGAAGATCTCGCCGTCGATCGCAAAGCCGGTGTTCGGCACGATTGGGATGGTCCGGTCGACCACGGCGTGCTCAGACCCGTAGACGTGCACCTCGAATCCGGCCGCGTCGAAGGTGTCGCCATGATGGACCGTCTGGACCCGGCCGGCGAACTCGGCAAACTGGCTCGCCACGGTCTCACTGGCCCACAGGCGCAGGTCGGTGTCGGCCGTCAGGGCAGCGCGGACCGACTCGTCGTCGACGTGATCGACATGCTCGTGCGTGACGAGCACGGCGTTCGCCTCGGCGAGCACGTCAGGACCAGCCCAGATGCCGGGATCGAGCACGAGGCGGGCGCCGTCCTTCTCGAGCCGGACGCACGAATGGCCGAACTTCGTGAGCAGCATCAGGCGAGCGTACCGTTAGCGCGCGGCCAGGCCGCGCAGCAGTTCCTCGACGACTCGCTTGGCGTATTTCGTATCGGTGTGTCCCTGCCCGTACATGCTGGCGAGCACCGCGCCATTGAGCAGGAACGTGGCCGCGTCGATATCAGTGTTCTCGCGCAGCTCGCCCGTCGCCACGCCCCGGCGCAGCACAGACCTGACGACGTCGCGGCGGGGCTGCACCACCGTCTCGAGGTACCGAGCCAGCAGCCGCGGATAGCGCGCGCCCTCGCCTTGCAGCAGTGCGAACAGCCTGGCCCGGCGCGGGTCAGCAGCCTCCCGGCAGATCGCGTCCAGCAGCGCGATCAGGTCGGCCCGCACGGACTTGCCCTGCGGCACCGGCAGGTGCGTACCGAGTCCGCCGACCGCGTCGACGAGCATCTCCTCCTTGCCGGGCCACCGGCGGTAGATCGTTGCCTTGCCGACGCCGGCCTTCGCTGCCACCTGCTCGATGCACAGCGCGTCGGGGCCGCACTCGGCGAACAGGTCGAGGGCGGCCGACAGGATCGCCTGATCAGCCTGCTCGCTGCGGGGACGGCCCGGGCGGCGCGGCTCGGATGGCACACTCGTCGCGGGCGGCGGGTCCTGCACCGGCGCAAGCGCAGTTCGCTGACGGCTAGGCATCGACGGCTCCGGTGGCAGTGATGGCGTCGGCCGCCCCGAGGGTCGGCTGGCGCTGAGCGGCCAGTTCCGGTTCACCGGTGGCGACCCGGCCCGGCATCCAGATCGCGACGGTGACCGCGCCCGCCGCGGCGATCAGCACGGAAATCAGCGCGGTCACGTGCATGGCGCCGACGAACGAGGAACTCGCCGCCGTCAGCAGCCGGTCGCCAGCCGAGCCGAGGTGCGTCGCGATGACCTGCGTCTGCGCGATCGACAGGGTCGCACTGTGACGTGCGCTGGCCGGCAGCACGCCCAGGTAGGGCTGTAGCCGCGCCCGGTAGGCCTGCGCCAGCACCGAGCCAAGCACCGCGACACCGAGCGCGACCGCCACCTGCCGGGACGTATTCGTGATCGCCGAGCCCGCGCCGCCACGTTCACGGGGTACGACGGACATGACACCCTCGGTCGCGGCCGGCATGACCAGCCCCATGCCGCTGCCTTGGATGAGGAACGTGAGCAGCAGTACCCACACCGGCGTGCTGACGCCGAGGAAGTGGTAGCCGACCAGCGCGCAGGACATGACCGCCAGCCCCGTCGTGCACACGGCCTTGGCACCGAACCTGCGCACCAGCCGAGCGCTGCGGGTCGCGAAGACGAGCTGGCCTACTGCCAGCGGAATCGTCAGCAGGCCAGCGTGCAGCGGGCTGAAGCCGCGCACGTCCTGGGTGTAGAAGCTGATAAAGAAGTACACGCCGCCCATGGCGAAGAAGACGAGAGCGATCGCGGCCGCGGCGGACGACAGTCGCGGATCCCGAAACAGCCGCACGTCCAGTGACGGGTGGTCCGTCCGGGCCTCGTGCCAGCCGAACACCGCCAGCGCCGCGACGCCGGCCCCTACCGGGCCGAGCACATCGCCGCGCAGCCAGGAACCGGTGTCGCCGCCCTGGATGATCCCGTACACGATCAGCACGAGCCCCGCAATGGACAAGAGCACGCCTAGGTAGTCCACCCGGCCAGGACTCGGGCTCCTGGACTCCGGTACTAGTACCGCGATCGCGGCGATCCCGACAGCCGTCAGCGGCACGTTGATCAGGAAGACCGAGCCCCACCAGAAGTGATCGAGCAGCAAGCCACCGACGATCGGGCCGACCGCGATGGCCACGCCGACTGCCGATGCCCAGATCCCGATGGCGCGAGCGCGTTCCTTCGGGTCGAACACGTTGGTGATGATCGAGAGTGTCTGCGGCATGACGGCCGCGCCGCCGAGGCCCATGGCCGCCCTGGCCCAGATGAGCTGGTCGGGCGTCTGCGCGTACGACGACATGAGCGAGGACAGGCCGAACAAGGCCATGCCGATGATCAGCATCCGCCGTCGGCCGATCCGGTCGCCGACCACGCCGAAGGTGAACAGCAGCCCGGCGAAGACCAGCGTGTAGGAGTTGACCGCCCACTCCAGCTGGCTCTGGCTGGCACCGAGCCCGGACCGCGGCTCGGCGATGGTCTTGAGGGCAATATTCAGGACCGTGTTGTCCAGCACGATCGCGGTGAGGCTGATGATCAGGACGCTGAGAATGACCCAGCGCCGCCGGTGAATCGCCGTGCTGTCCATGCCTGCCTTCGGGAAGCGGGTGCCGGGTCCCAGGTGTTCTGGTTAGTGGCCCCAAAAACGATACGAGACATGATCGTATCGCAAATAGGGGTATCGCTGCCAGCTCAAGCGGGCGCTTCCGGGACATGAAACGAGCCTGAATCATCCCCTGGTCACCTGCCGGGCGGTCATGCGATCATCAGATGGTCCGGGGACGCCACAAGGGCGCAACGAGACGCGGAGGATGCAATGACTGCTGACCAGGGCCAGCTCGCGCCCGCTACGCCGGCCACCACAGCCTCTCCAGCCAGCACAGCCTCTCCAGCCGGGACGCCAGAGCCGCTGTACGGCGGCCAGGCCAACCGGCGCCTGACCATCCGGGACATCGCGGCGGCCAAGGCCCGCGGCGAGAAGTGGCCCATGCTCACCGCCTATGACGCGCTGACGGCGGCTGTATTCGATTCGGCCGGCATCCCGGTCCTGCTGGTCGGCGACTCGGCGGCAATGGTCGTCTATGGGCACGATTCCACTATTCCGGTCACCGTGGACGAGCTGATCCCGTTGACGTCAGCCGTCGTCCGCGGCACGAGTCGTGCTCTGATCGTCGCGGACCTGCCGTTCGGCTCCTACCAGGCCTCCCCCGCGGCGGCACTCGAGGCCGGCATCAGGTTCCTGAAGGAGACCGGCGCCCAGGCTGTCAAGCTCGAGGGCGGGTACCGGGTCATCCGCCAGGTCGAGGAGCTCGTCGCGGCCGGGATCCCGGTCATGGCGCACCTCGGCCTCACCCCGCAGTCAGTGAACGCGTTCGGCGGGTACAAGGTCCAGGGCCGCGGCGAGGACGGCGAGCGGCTGCTGCACGACGCCAAGGCGCTCCAGTCGGCGGGTGCGTTTGCCGTCGTGCTCGAGTGCGTGCCGGCCGAGCTTGCCGAGCGGGTCACTGCGAGCCTGGACATCCCTACCATCGGCATCGGCGCCGGGCCGCACTGCGACGCCCAGGTGCTGGTCTGGCAGGACATGGCCGGGCTGTCGCCGCGCACCGCGAAGTTCGTCAAGCGCTACGCCGACGTCGCCGGGGTTCTGCGCGGCGCGGCCGAGGCATTCGCCGCCGAGGTGGTCGGCGGTAGCTTCCCGACGCCGGAGTACTCCTACCGCTGACGCGGTGCTCCCGCCGCTGACCCGGTGTGGCTAGCGCCGCTGACGCGGTGTGGCTAGCGCCGCCGTGGGGACAGCGGCGCGCCGGAGAGCAGCACCAGCCGGTCGCCGTCCTCGAGCGCGCTCGCGCCCGGATCGTCGAGCGACAGCACCCGGCCCGCGCGCAGCAGCGCGATCACGTCGGCGCACGCGTCCTTGGCCGGGTGGCCAAGCTCGGCCGGGGCTGCCAGCCGCTCGGTCAGGTCAAGGCCGCGGCTGCGGTCCAGCAGCTCGTTCATGACAAGCGAGGCGCGCGGGTCGATCGTGGACAGGCCGAGCAGGCGTCCGGCCGCGTCCGAAGACACTACGACGTGGTCGGCCCCGCTCTGCCGCAGCAGGGGCTCGTTCTCTGCCTCCCGGACTGCGGCCACGATCGTCAGGCCGGGGCTCAGCTGGCGGGCGGTCAGCGCGATGAGCACAGCGGTGTCATCCCGGTTGACGGCGATGATCATCCGATCGGCCGTCTCAACCTGCGCGCTCGTCAGGACGTCGCGCCTGGTTGCGTCCCCGATGACGCCCGGCAGGCCGGCTCGGTTGCCCTCGGCGACGACGTGCGGGATGCAGTCCACGACCACCAGCGACGTCGTCCCGACGCCTGCTTCCCGCAGGGTCTTCAGCGCGCTGCGCCCCTTGGTGCCATATCCGACCACGACCGTATGACCAGCCATCTTCGATCTCCATCGGGCGATGCGCCAGCTTGCCCTGGTCCGCTCGGTCAGCACCTCGAGGGTGGTGCCGATCAAGACGATCAGGAAGATAACCCGGATCGGGGTGATGACGAGGGTGTTCACCAGCCGTGCCGACGACGTGACCGGAACGATGTCGCCGTAGCCGGTCGTCGACAGCGCGACCGCCGAGTAGTAGGCGGCAGCGAGGAAATCCAGCGGCTGACCCGGCCGCGCGGCGTCCTTGTAGCCATCGCGACCCAGGTAGACGATCAGCGTCGCGAGCACGAGCAGGCCCACCGCGATGGCCGCCCGTCGCAGCACTGCCACCAGCGGGCTAGGGCGGCGCGACGGCAGGCTGACAGCGGAGCGATCCGGGTCGTCGCCCGCCTGAGAACCGCCCATGCGTGCTCGGTCCATCACAATCAGTGACCTTACACACGAGTCCGCCAGCCGCTGGCCGCCGCCCTCGCCGCGAGCCGAGGGCAGACCTCGGCCGGGTCAGACGTCGGTGACGCGGATGCCGGCGTGCGCCTTGTACCGGCGGTTGATGGAGACGAGGTTCGCCGTCAGCGCCTCGACCTGGCCGCAGTTTCGTAGCCGTCCGGCGTACACGCCGCGCATGCCAGGGATCTCCGCCGCCAGCCCGATGACCAGGTCGGTGGCGGCGCGGTCGTCGCCGAGCACCAGCACATCCAGGTCCATGCTGTCCACCTCCGGGTCAAGCAGCAGCTGCGCCGACACGTGATGGAACGCGCCGACCACGGTGCTGCCGGGCAGCACCGACGCCGCCTGCTCGGCGGCGCTGCCCTCGGGCACGCCGATGGAGTAAGCGCCGCGCGAGTCGAACCCCATAGGGTTGACGCAGTCGATCACAATCTTGCCGGCCAGCGGCCCGGCGAGCTCGCTGAGCAGGTCGGCGTGGCCGTCCCAGGGAATCGCCGCGATCACGATGTCTGCCTCGGTGGCCGCCTCGTGGTTTAGCCCGCCGTCCAGGAGCGGGCCGCCGCCAAGGTCTGCCGCCGCTGCCTTCGCCCGGCCGGCGTCACGCGAGCCGATGATGACCCGGTGTCCGGCCATGGACAGGCGGCGCGCTAGTCCGCGACCCTGGTCGCCGGTGCCGCCGAGGATGCCGATGACCGGGCCGGACAAGTCTGCAGGCCGGCCCGTCTGCGCGGGGGCCGTGGGGTCAGCCGTCATGCGCATGATCCTGCCAGATCCGGCCGGAGGTCACCGGCGCTGGCTGCCGTAGTGGCGCGGGCCGTTCTGGCGCCGGGCGGCCGCTGCGTCAGGCACGATGTGGGCTATGAACGCCGATCAGGTCGCGGCCCTGCGGGCGCTGCTCGCTCCTACTGGGTGGCTAGAGCGCACGTCCTCCTTCGCCCGGGCACTGCGGCGCAGCGCCAGGAGCCCGAACGGCCTGCTCATCGTGGGCACCGCGGACGACGAGCCGTGGCACATGACGGCTCACCTAGCTGACGAGAGCAGGTACGCGGGGATCCCTGAGCTCACGCCCACGCTGGTGCGATGGGCACCCGAGCCGGGCGCGCCACCGCACCTGTCCGTCGGCCTCGACCGGCTCCGCGCCGCCGGACGGGCCGAGACGCTGCTGGTGGTCAGCGAGCAGGCCGCACCGGCCGAACTGCTGGAGCGGGTGCAGGACGTGCGGCGAGCCGGGGCCACTATTTTCGCCCTCGACGAGGACGACCCAGAGCTTGATCGGCTGGCGCACGAGTCACTGCCGGTCAGCCCGGCCGTCGCGCCGGTCTCCTTCGACGGAGCGCAGCACCTGGTCAGCTCCGCGATCACGGCGGATACGGGCCGCCAGGCCGCCGGGCCGCTTCGGTCCCCCGCCGACCGGCGGCTGCGCTCCAGGCTGGCGAAGCTGCTCGACACCGTCAGCGGGCCAGCAGGCGACTAGCCCTGCTCGCGCTTGTCCGCGCCGGGCTCACCCTGGCCTGGCGGCGCGTCGCGATCGTCGTCGCGTTGGGCCTCCCCGCTCTGCGCTTCGCCGCCGATGCTGACGGACGCCTGCTGGGGCGGCGGGGCCGGCCGCCGGCCGTCGAGCCGCCGGATGCCGTAGATCGGAGGCGGCACCATCTGGGCGAACTGGGCGATAGCGGTGCCGACGATGGTGGCCTGGACGACGTGATCCTTGCCGAAGGGCACGATCGGGCATTTGCGCTCGGAGATCTGAGTCTCCATCTCCCGGACGACGACGCCCTGTGCGCCCATCCGGACTAGGTCAAGCTCAAGCTCGTTCCTCGCGTCGGTGCGCATCTGCCGGACAAGATAGGAGTAACCGTCAACTTCCACGTTCCCGGCCGTCCATCGGGTCTGACCTTTGGTCAGCCAGTCATCGTGCCGGTACCCGACGGCAACGCCCAGCGCCAGGCCAACCGGCACCCAGCCGTGCGCGACCAGCTTGGTGAAATCCTGCCCGGACAGGTCGGAGGCGAAGGGCTGTGCCCGGCTCGTCACCCCTGGTGCGCGCACGGCCGTCCCGAGCGCGCGGAACTCCAGGATGTCCTCGTCGTCACCGAAGGAGCCGACGGTCAGCTGGACGCCGATGACGCCGAGGCCGCCGAGCGCCGCGCACTCTGCCGTCATCCGGCTGATCGCGGCTCGGCGCGCCTGATACATGGTCGAGACCAGCGGGCGGGCCGCCCCGATCGCCGCGGCACCAACCGGTGCGACCGAGCCCCCGGTGAACCGCAGCCCGCTGCCCGGCGGCCGGTAGGCCGGGGTGCCCTCGCCGCGGTAGACGGCGAGCCCGTACGGGCACGCCTCGTCGCCGGCGTCGCCGACGTTGTAGACAGCAGCGCCCAGCACCTGGCCTACCGGCACGAAGCCGACGCGGGAGATGGCCGCGAACTCGTCGACGCCCAGCGTCGAGCCCCACGTCCGGGTTTGCCGCATCTCCGCCAGCCGGGCCGCGGCGGCTGGCGGCATCCCCTGGGCCGACTGATCGCGGCCAGGCGGGCCCGGTGTCGCCATCTCCGTCAGGAATCGAGGCTGAGGACCATGGTCGGCGTCTGGATGATGTGGTCGTCCCGCAGCGGCCGCACGGCGGTGCCGATGGCGAAGAACTCCGTTGTATGCGAGCCCCAGGTGTGGCTGTGCTGGCGCAGTTGCACGCCGACGATGCCCTCAGCCGCGAGTTCCTCGGCCTCGGCCTGCATCCGGCTCATCGCGAGCTCGCGCGCGTCATACAGGGCCTGGGTGAACTGCTCGAGCTCGACGTTCCGGCCGATGTTGCCCATCTTGCTGCCGAGCTTCTGGTGGGCGATGTGGTACACGCACGAGCCCATGACCATGCCAAGCGGCGCGTAGCCCGCCCGGATCAGCGTCCAGAAGTCCTGCCCGGACAAGTCTGAGGTGAAGGGCATGCCCTTGTTGTTGCGCCAGTTGGTGACGCCGCCGCCGCCCGCACCGGGCTCGGCCACCACCGCCGTGCCGACGGCGATGAACTCGGCGATGTCGGCGCCGAACTCCTTCATCTCGACGTCTAGCCGCACGCCCACGATGCCGTCCGCGCCGAGCGCCTGCGCCTCGGCTTCCATCCGGGTCATCGCGAGCTCGCGCGCGTGGTACATCGCCGTGGAGAGCACGTCCAGCTCCTGGCTCTGGCCCCACTTGCCGAACTGGAGCCCCACGTGGTAGATCGAGCTGCCGAGGACCAGGCCGACTGGCCGGAAGCCGACTTCGCGGACCAGCAGGAACTCGTTGACCGACAGGTCAGAGGTGAAGATGGAGCCGGGCTGGCCGGGCCGCAGCTCCGCCAGCCTGCGCATCGCGTCCTGCGGTACTCCCAGCACCTCAAGATTGGTGCCCTGCTGGTCACTCATGGCGCTCCCTCAGATGTGAGTCTTACTGTCTCTCGGGCCCGAGCCGGACGCGCGCGGCCTGGCGCCGCTGGGGGTCCAGCGACATGATCGCCAGCGGAGGCGGCGGTGCGGCGCGCCGCCCGAAGCGCGCGATCGCCGTGCCGATGATCGTGGCCTCGAGCACGTGGTCCCGTCGGCCCTCCTGGACCGGGCATTCATGTTCGCCGACGCGGACGTCCATCTCCTGGAGCACCACGCCATCGGCGCCGTGGCGAACGACATCCAGCTCCAGCTGGTGGCGTGCGTCGTGCCGGGTGGCGTTGACCAGGTCGGTGTAGCCCTGAACCTCGGTGTTGCCCGAGCCCCACCGGGTCTGGGTCACGGTGATCCAGTCGTCGTGCCGGGCGCCAATCGCGATGCCGAGCACCAGCCCGGCGGGTACCCACCCGGCCATCAGGAGCTTCGCGAAGTCCTGGCCCGACAGATCGGAGGTGAACGGCTCGCGCAGCGTCACGGCGCCTGGCGCGCGCACGGCGGTCCCGATGGCCTTGAACTCAAGCCCGCCGGCCGGGAAGCTGCCGATGGTGAGCCGGACGCCGACGACGCCGTGACCGCCGAGCGCCTGGCATTCTTCCGTCATCCGGCCGAGCGCCTGCCGGCGCGCCTGGTACATGGTGCGAACGAGCGGTGCGTAGGACCCCAGGGAGCCGCTGCCCGACGTCGCAGTCACGCTGGTGTACGGCACGCCGCCGTAGACGCCGAGGCGCGCCATGCCGTACCCGCCGCCGTAGGCCGGGCAGCTGTAGCCGCCGGTGTAGCCGACGTTGTAGACGGCGGCGCCGAGAACCTGCCCCACCGGCTCGAATCCGGTGCTTCTGATCGCGGCGAACTCGTCGGTCGTCAGCGCCGAGCCCCACGTGCCGCTGGCGCGGATCTCGGCCAGCCGCGCCCTGGCGGCAGGCGGCAGGTCGTTGCCCGGATGCTCCACGGTCAATCTGCGCCCCCTTGTCGCGCTTGCGCCGCTGGCCTCACCTTACAAGACCGGCGCCATGACAGCCGGTTAGGCCTCACCGGGCCACTTCTCCTGAGCTTCCCACTCCTCGTTGCGTCGCTGCACTGTCTCAAGGGCGTGCTCGGCTGCGTCGCGCGTCGGGTACGGGCCAAGCCGATCCTTACCCGGGCAGCCCGGTCCTTGCTCCACGACGTGATGCTTGAGGCAGAACCACCAGCTCTTGTCGTCGTCCATGGCTACTACAATTCCAGATGATGCCTGCTACCCTCCAGCCCGGCCGGGTTTCCCCGCTGCGCGACGTCCCCGCCCACATCGCCCGCCCCGAGTACGTCGGCCGCCGTGCGCCGCGCCTGGGCGAGAGCGACGTCAAGGACGCCGAGACGATCGAGCGCATGAGGGTCGCCGGGCGGATCGCCGCGCAGGCACTCGCCGAGGTCGGCAAGCATGTCGCACCTGGGGTCAGCACCGACGAGCTGGACCGGATCGGCCACGAGTTCCTGCTGGACCACGGCGCCTATCCGAGCACGCTCGGCTACCGGGGCTTCCCCAAGTCGCTCTGCACGTCGCTCAACGAGGTGATCTGCCACGGTATCCCCGATGACACCGTGATCGCCGACGGCGACATCATCAACATCGACATCACCGCGTTCATCGGCGGAGTGCACGGTGACACCAACGCGACCTTCCTGGCCGGGACCGTGGACGAGGAGTCGCGCCTGCTGGTCGAGCGGACTCAGGAAGCCATGATGCGTGGCGTTCGGGTGGTCGCGCCCGGCCGGCCGCTCAACGCGATCGGGCGGGTGATCGAGTCCTACGCGCGCCGGTTCGGCTACGGCGTCGTCCGGGACTTCACCGGCCACGGCATCGGCGCGACGTTCCACTCCGGGCTGGTGGTCCCGCACTTCGACGACCCGTCGGTCGGTGTGATCATGGAGCCGGGCATGACGTTCACCATCGAGCCGATGCTGACGCTCGGCACCGTGGAGTACGACATCTGGCCAGACGGCTGGACCGTGGTCACCGCTGATCGCAAGCGGACCGCGCAGTTCGAGCACACGCTGGTCGTGACCGGCGACGGCTACGAGATACTGACACAGCCCTGAGCGCCTGGCTAACACAGCCCTGAGCTGCTGGCCCCCTAGACCGTTGCGGGCGCCGGCACTGGCTGCGCGGCCGGCACCTGAGTGCCCGGTGCCTGACTTCCTGGCACCTGATTTCCCGGCACCTGTCTTCCCGGCACCTGTCTTCCCGGCGCTGGCACCGGATCCGGGATCGACGATCCTTCGCAGGCCAGGCTCCGGCCTGGTAGCCAACTCAGCCAGGCTGGCAGGTACCAGGCGCGCTCGCCGAGCAGCGCTAGCGCGGCCGGCAGTACGACGCCGCGCACGAGCGTGGCGTCGATGAAGACCGCGGCCGCCAGCCCGACGCCCAGCATCTTCACGTCGATCATGTCCAGCGTGGCGAAGATCGAGAACACCGCGACCATGATCACGGCCGCACTGGTCACGACGCCGGCTGACTTACCGACACCGTCGACGATCGCATCGCTGGCGGTGGCGCCGCCCGACCACAGCTCCCTGACCCGGCTCAGGATGAAGACGTGGTAGTCCATGCTCAGTCCGAACAGCATCACGAACGTGAACAGCGGCACCCACGGGATCAGCGCGCCGAACGACGTGAAGCCGAGCAGCGACTGCAGATGCCCGTCCTGGAAGATGAGGGTCACCAGCCCGTATGCGCCGCCGACGGACAGGAAGTTGAGTGCGATCGAGACGAGCGGAATGGCCAGGCTGCGGAACGCGAGCATCAGCAGGATGAAGGCCAGTAGCGCCACTGTCCCGAAGACGATCGGGGTGCGCGAGTGCAGCGTGGACCGCAGGTCGTAGTTGGACGCCGTGTCACCGGTCACCGCGAAGCTGGCGCCTGGCACCTTGCCGATCGTCGCGGGCAGGATCTGGTTCTCCAGGGTCAGCACGGCGTCGGTGGACGCCTTGCTCGAGCCGTCGCCCGCCAGCGGGACCTGGATCACCAGCGCCTTGCCGTTGGCAACCGCGCTGGCACTGACCGGGCCGTGGATCGCGCCGCCGGCCGCAGCCCGCGCCCGCAGCGCCGTGATCTCCTTCTGCATGGCCGGGCTCTCGAGGTTCGAACCGCTCACCACGACGTCGGCCGGGGCCGGCTTGGCCGGGAACTCATGCTGGATCTCGGCCAGCACCTGCACGACGCCCAGGTTGCTCGGCAGGTCCACCGACGGGTTCCCGAGGCGCATGCCGAGCGCCGGCGCGCTGAGGGCGAGCAGCGCGGCCGCGGCGATGCCGCCATACAGCAGCGGCTTGCGCACGACCCGCCGCGCCAGGCCCGCCCACATCCGGGACGGCTGCGGATGGGTCAGCCGTCGGCCGAGATAAGGAAGCTGGAGCCGGTCAGCCCACGGCCCGAGCCAGGACAGCAGCGCAGGCAGGAAAAACAGGGAGCCGAGCACTGCCACGCCGACGACCATGATGGTGCCGAACGCGATGCCGGTGAAGATGTCGATCCCGGTCAGGAACAGGCCCGCCAGCGACACCATGACGGTCAGCCCGGAGACCAGGATGGCGCGTCCCGAGGTGGCCGCGGCGATCCCGACCACGGCCTGATCGTCGTGCCCGTTCATCCGCTCCTCGCGCTCGCGGCGCAAGTAGAACAGTGAGTAGTCGATCCCGACGGCCATCCCGATCACGAGGACAAGCTCGGAGGTGCCAGAACCAACGGGGAACCAGCGACCGGCGACGCCGAGCAAGGAGACGGCCGTCACCACCGCGGTCCCGGCGAGCAGGACGGGGATTCCGGCCGCGATGAGCGCGCCGAACACGGCCAGCAGCAGGATCAGCGTCAGCGGGACCGAGGTCCATTCGGATTTCCGGAAGTCGCTGCCGAGCAGCGCGTTGGCCACCCGGTCAGTGCTGGCGGAGCCCGCCTCGCGGACGAGCAGATCCGGGTTGTGGGCCTGGATCTTGCGCACGGCGGCCAGGTCGGAAAGCACGGTCGTATCGGCGTCTGCGTTGGGACCAGCGACGTTGAAGGTGACGAGCGCGACAGTGCCGTTCCGGGCCAGCAGGCCGCGGCTGCCCTGCTGATAGGGCGTGTGGATGTTGGCGGCCGCCTGCGGTCGCGCCGCCAGCGCGGCCTCGACCTCCAGTGTGACCTTGCGCACCTCGGCCGCGGCGTCGGCGGCCAGGCGCCGCTCGCTGGCCCGCGCCTCGATGAGGACGCTCTCTGTCGGCGGCGTCACCACGCCGAGGCTGGTAAGCACCTGCTCGCCGCGCCCAGCCTGGCCAGGGTCGTACTGCTGGACGCCGGAGCCGGCGGCGAACTGGCCGCCGATGAACGCTGCCACCATGAACCCGAGCCAAGCGGCTACCGCTGTCTTGCGATGGCGGGCGCTCCAGCAGGCGAGACGCTCGACGACCGGACGACGTGCGCGGCGTGGCCGGACGTCGGCTGGGCAGGGAGGGCTAGGGAGCAGGCGCATGGTTGCTCTCTGGCTCGGGAAGCTGTCACCGGATAGAGGCCGCTCCCGCGCCCAGGGCAGGGAGCGCCGGTCAGCCGACTGCGGCAACTGTAACCCGGCGACTGCAGTAGGTGAGCCGGTATCGACCCGTCCGACCAGTTCTTTACCGAGCTCGTGGCGTTCTCATACCTAGCTCCCAGGTCGCCCCCAGCCGGGTGGCTGATGGCGCTCTCGCCTGAAAGCGGCACGATGACATGATGGCCACATGGGCCAACTGATCTTGATCAGGCACGGCGAGACCGAATGGAGCAGGTCCGGTCAGCACACCGGCCGCACCGACGTGCCGCTGACCGAGGCCGGCCGGGCGACCGCGGCCAGGCTCGCAGGAGCGCTGTCCGGGCGGCACATCGTCGCCACGCTCAGCAGCCCGGCCAGCCGAGCCGCGGACACCGCCAAGCTCGCCGGGCTGGCCAGTCCGCAGCTCGATCCCGACCTCCAGGAATGGGACTACGGCGGCTACGAGGGCCTGACCACTACGCAGATCCGCGCGCGCCGGGCTGGCTGGTACCTGTGGCGCGACGGCGTCGTCCCCGGTGACAGCGATCATCCGGGCGAGACGGCCGACGAGGTCGCGGCCCGCACCGACGCTGTGCTCGCCCGCGCCTCGCCGTTGCTGGACCGCGGCGACGTCGCGCTGGTCGCGCATGGCCACCTGCTGCGCGTGCTCGCGGCGCGCTGGCTCGGCCTGGAGCCGGCCTTCGGGCGATTGTTCCGGCTGGACACTGGCACGCTCAGCCTGCTGGGACTCGAGCACGGCGAGCACGTCATCTGCGCCTGGAACGTAGCGCCCGACGGCATCGGCTGACGCGATGACGGCGGCCTTCCCCGAACCGACCCTGCCCGTCCCCTCGCGGGCTGAGGTCTTCCTCGGCTACCTCGACTACTTCCGGTCCAGGCTGGTCAGCAAGCTGGAGTCACTGCCGGACCCCGACCTGCGGGGCAGCCTGCTCCCGTCGGGCTGGACGCCGCTCGAACTGATCAAGCACCTGCGCCACGTGGAGCTGCGCTGGCTGGAGTGGGGATTCGAGGGCAGCGACGTCGGCGATCCGTGGGCTGATCAGCTGGACGGCCGGTGGCACGTCACCGCTGACGAGACTCTGCCGCAGCTCATTGCTGCCCTGACCGGTCAGGCGTCCCGTACCAGGAGGATCGTCGGCGCGCACGACCTGGCGGACGTCGGGCAGCCCGGTGCGAGATGGGATGGCGCAGACCCGGCCTCGCTCGAGCGCGTGCTCTTCCACCTCGTCCAGGAGTACGCCCGGCACGTCGGTCAGCTCGATGTCGTATGCGAACTGGCTGGCGGCGAGGTCGGTGAGTAGCCAGGCGGCACACGTGGCCGGCGCGTGCGCATCCGGGACCAAGATTCCGTGCCAGACGCGCACCCGATTGCGGGAACGCGTGTACCGGAGGTACGAAATCTTCGTCGTTCCGGTACACGCGTCTGCGCCGGACGAGGCCGACCGGGCGGTCCGGAACCACCGCGCTTTGCGCCGGTCCGGACGCGGTCAGGCAGCGGCGGAGCGGGATCCGCGAGACTGAGCAGCGCCCGCCAGCATGAAGACCTGGGGCGGCATCCGGGTGGTGGACTCGAAGGCGGCCCGCAGCGCCAGGGTGACCGCGCCATCGGTGAGGCCAATGGCCGGGGTGCCGTACATCCGGCGGGCCCACCGCGGCAGGCTCGCGTAGCCCAGCACGTTCAGGGGCGGGACGAGCAGGCGCAGCGCCAGGAAGCCCGGCGGCAGCTTCGGCGTGAAGGACAGCCGCAGGGCGTGCCTGGCCTCCGCGCACGCGCTCAGCCGGGGCCGCATCCGCGCGTAGTAGGCGTCGAGCTCGGCCATGCTGGCCGGCACGATGGCCGGGTCCAGGCCGACGATGGCCGCGCTGCGCCGCTGCTCGTCGACGAACGCGTCGAGCTCGGCCGACGTGACGTGCACCCCGCTGCGGCGCGCGATCTCGGCGTAAGAACCAACTTCGCCGCAGTGCACCCAGAGCAGGAGCTCGGGCTCGTCCAGGCGGAACTCGACGCCGTCCCCGTCCACCCCGCGCAGGGACGCGTGGACCTTGCGCAGCCGCGCGGCCAGCCGGTCCACTTCGGCCGACGTTCCGTACGTGCGTACTCGCACAAATTCGACCGTACGAGTGAAGCGGCCCCAGGCTTCGTCTGGCTTAGCGAACGCAGTGTTCTGCCAGGTGCCCTTCATCACGCGCGGATGCAGGGCCTGCAGGTACATGGCCCGCAGCCCGGCGATCCACATCACCGGCTCGCTGAGGACCCGCCATGTCACCGACTCAGGCCCGAACAGCCCGCTGTCGCGCGGGTCTGCCTGTCCGGGCCGGTCTGTCACTGTGGCCTCGTCTCCTCCGCCACCCAGTCCAGATAGGACTGGGATCCGGCCACGATCGGCGTGGCGATGATCTCCGGGTCGTCGTAGCTGTGCCGCTCGGCCAGGAACTCTGCCAGATCATCGAATCGGTCCGCCGGCAGCTTCAGCATGATCAGCCACTCCTCGGCCTTCTCCAGGCCGTCCTCCCACCAGTAGGTGCTGGCGATCGGGCCGGCGACCTGGGCGCACGCGGCCAGCCGCCCCTCGACAGCGGCCTGCGCAAGCTCCACCGCCTCGGCTCGCGAGTCGGTAGTGGTCTGCACCTGGAGGAACTGTGGCTCGGTGCCCGCCGTACGCCGCTGCGCTGGCATGGCCTGATCGTACGCCCGCCGGGCGCGGCGCCGCGCCAGTAACCTGTGCTGCACAGCAGCGGGGCTTTTGTGCCGCCGAAACGCGACGGAGGCGACATGCACCGCTTCTCACTGATCGTGAACCCGGCCGCTGGCCGCGGCCGGGCCAGCCGGGTCGTGCCGCCCGCCACGGCCGCGCTGGCCGAGGCTGGCGCGAGTTACGAGGTGCGCTTGTCGGCCAGCCTGCAGCACGCTACCGAGCTTGCAGCGCAGGCCGCGGCCGGCGGCCGGGTGGTCGTCGCCGTCGGCGGCGACGGCATGGCGGGCGCGCTGGCCGGCGTGTCGGCCCGGCTCGGCGCTACTTTCGGGATCATTCCGGCCGGGCGTGGCAACGACCTGGCGCGCGTGCTCGGCATCCCGTTCGCGCCGGCCATGGCGGCCACCACGCTGGCCGGCGGCGTCACCCGGCAGATCGATCTCATCGCGGTAGCCGCGCCTGGTGAGCCCGAGATCATCGTGGCCGGCAGCGTCTACCTTGGCGTGCCGTCGGTGGCCGGCGAGATCGCCAACGCCGCGCGCTGGCTCAAGGGCCCGCTGGTGTATCCGGTGGCGGCGCTGCGCGCAGTGGCGGGCTGGCGACCGGCCCGGTTCGAGATCGCCGGCGGACACGGCCGGCACGACTTCTCCGGCTACGCGGTCGTCGTGGCCAACTCGGCATACTTCGGCGCCGGGATGATGGTCGCGCCGCCCGCCTGCATCGACGACGGTATCCTTGACCTGGTGCTGATGCGGCACGGGCCGAAGCTCGCGTTCGTGCGGGCACTCTCCAAGATCAAGACCGGCTCGCATACGTCGCTCGCCGAGGTCAGCCTGGAGCGCGAAACCGAGGTGACTCTGACCGTGGACCGCGCGATGCCGGTCGCCGCCGACGGCGAGACACTGCCGTTCGCCGCGCCGCTCGCGGCCGGCACCCCGCTGCGCATCCGGGTGCTGGCTGGCGTGCTGACGGCGATCACGCCGGGCGCCGGCTGAGCACGCCGCTCGCTGCCGAGGCGCCCGAGCGCTGACGAGGTGCTCGTCGGGCTAGGTGCTCATCGAGCTAGGTGCTGAGCAGCCGCCGGTCGGCGTCCTCGCCGAGCAGCGCGTGCGACAGCCGGTCGAGCATCTGTGCCAGATCGGCATGCTGCTCCGGCGACCAGTCCGCCAGAAGCCGCTCGAGACCATCGCGGCGGGCAGCGAAGACCCGGTCGGCCGCCGCCGACCCGGCGGGCGTGAGCAGGAGCATGCCGTCGTCGCGCTGGACCATGCCCAGGGCCACGAGCTTATCCACGTGAGGCCGGCCTGCCTCGACGCTCACCCCGGCCTCCCTGGCGAGTTCAACGCCCGCTACGTCGCCGTGCTTGGCCAGCCGGGCCAGCACCCAGCAGCTGCCGGCCGGCAGGTCGAGGCCGGCGAGGGCCGCGATTCGCTCGTAGCCCTTCTTGCGCAGATCGCCGTCGGCCAGCCGGAGCAGCGCGCGCTCGATCTCCTCGACCGAGGTTCGCTGCGCCGAGCCGGCCCCCAGGCCCTCGCCGAGGTCGACCGCGCCAGCGGTCTTCCGCAACGGCACCTCCTTCAGGAACCAGGACAGGACAAAGGCCACGGCGGCGACCGGGACCGCGAACAGAAAGATCCGGTCGATCGACTGCGCGTAGGCGTGCAGCACTCCGGTCCGCACCGTCGGCGGCAGTCGCTTCAGCAGCACCGGGTTCGCCTGCGCGGCCGCGACATTGAAGCCGGCCGGCAGGCGGGTTCCGGCCAGGGCATGCAGTAGCTCGGTGGCCAGCCGGTTGGAGAATATTGATCCGCAGATGGCGACGCCGAACGCCCCGCCGATGGACCGGAAGAACGTGTTGCCCGAGGTAGCGGCACCCAGGTCGGAATAGGCGACGGAGTTCTGCACGGCGATCACCAGCACCTGGATAATCAGCCCGAGGCCGAGGCCCAGGATGAAGAAGTAGGTATTCATCACCAGCGCCGAGGTGTGCTCGGACAAGCGCGAGAGCAGGACGAGCGCGACCACCAAGAGGGCCGTGCCCACGATCGGGAAGATCTTGTACCGGCCATACCTGGAGATCAGCTGGCCGCTGCCGATGGACGTCAGCAGCAGCCCGAGGACCATCGGCAGCAGGTAGATGCCCGAGACCGTGGGCGAGACGCCGCGTACCACCTGCAGGAACAACGGGAGGAAGGCCAGCGCGCCGAACATCGCAAAGCCCGCTGCGAAGGCGATGCCAGCGCAGACGGCGAAGACCGGGTTCCTGAACAGGCGCAGCGGGAGCACCGGCTCGGCCGCGCGCCGCTCGGCCAGCCACCAGCCGACGGCCAGGATCACGGCCAGGACGCCGAGGCCGATGATGACCGGGGAGCCCCACTTGTACTGCGTTCCTCCCCAGGACGTCAGCAGCACGATGCAGGTGGCAGCTCCCGCGAGGAGCAAAGACCCGAGGTAGTCGATCTGGTGCCGCTGGCCCGTCGGCGTCGCGGGCAGCGCGACCGCGATGACAGCGAGCGCGATCAGGCCGATCGGCAGATTGACGTAGAAGACCCAGCGCCAGCTCAGATTGTCGACGAAGAACCCGCCGAGCAGCGGGCCTGCCACGCTGGCCACGCCGAACACCGCGCCGAACACGCCCTGGTAGCGGCCGCGCTCGCGCGGTGGGACCACGTCACCGATGATGGCCTGCGCGAGCACGATGAGGCCGCCGCCGCCGAGACCCTGGAGCGCCCGGAACGCGATCAGCTCGATCATGCTGTGTGACTGGCCGCACAGGACGGAGCCGATCAGGAAGATGACGATCGACGCCTGGAACAGCGACTTGCGGCCGAACTGGTCGCCCAGCTTGCCCCACAGCGGCGTCGACGCGGTCGTCGCCAGAATGTAGGCGGTCACGACCCAGGACAGATGGCTGAGCCCGCCCAGGTCGCCCACGATGGTGGGCAGCGCGGTCGCCACGATCGTCTGGTCGAGCGCAGCGAGCAAGATGGCCAGCATGAGGGCTGTGAAGATGATCGCCAGCCCGCCGCGCGGGCTGACCGCGGCTCCGGGAGCGGCCGTGGCGCCGGGTTCCGGTGATTCCGTCATTCGCGATATCTACCCGAATAGCGAGAAGAGCTTCCCGGCAGCCTGCCGGGAAGCTCTTCGCGCCGCACTGTCACGCGAGGGTGGCTCACCCACCAGGGGGATCCGCTCGCGAGGTCGCTGTCCTAGTAGCCGTATCCTCCGCTGGAGCTCGACGACGAGCCGGACGACGGGGCAGCGGCTAGCTTGGCGCCTGACGGCGTCATCGCCCACCACAGCCCGCCAGACAGGTTCTTACCGTTGCCGTTGATCTGACCGGCCGCAGTGTCGCCCACGTAGGTGTAGAGCGGGTGCCCGTTGTAGGTCGCCTGCACCTTGCCGTCGGACCTCGTGATCGTGCCGAAGCCATGCGGCAGTGAGGTGCCTGATGCCGCGACGGCCTTCCCGAGGACGGGTGGCCAGAAGGACGCGCAGGAGCCGTTGCAGTTCGACATCGTCGCCGTGTCGATCGCGAACCAGTAGATCGTCTTGCCCTGGGCATTGGTCAGCACCGTGCCCTTGCTGGTGCTGTGCGTCATGATCGTCGTCGAGGCGCTGGAGTTGCTCTGCTGCGACGTCGCCGCGCTCGAGCCCGCCCCGCTTGTTGCCGGAGTCGACGCGCTCGTCGAAGGGGCAGCCGAACTACCGCACGCCGCCAGCAGGGCTGCTCCGCCTGCCAGGATCGGCGCCGCCCACCATCGGTTGCGCATGGCCTAGTCTCCGTTCCTCGTTAGCTGGGACCTTCCTTAACCCCCACTACGTAGCCGGACCGAGGAACGTTCACCTGAACTTTCATGTCAGCCGCTGTCGACCGCGGGCATCCGCTGGCACAGCCAGGCCAGCGACATCGGGTACCGGTAGTCGATGCCCGCATGTGTCGCGTCAAAGAGCTCATACCGGATGACATCGTCGGCGACCCCGATAGCGCGCAATTCGGCCCGGAAGGCCTCGGCCCCGACATCGAGGAAATAGTCGTCTCTCGTGCCGGCGTCGATCCAGATCGACCGCATCGACCCAAGCGCACTGGAGTACGCCGGCGCCATCCGCACTGGATCCCAGTCCAGCCAGCGCTGCCAGGCCTCCGGCCGGACCGCGCCGGTGCGCGGGTCGAACGGCAGGTCCACGGTGCCGTCGTCGCGAGCGGAGAAGCAGGCCGCGACCCCGAGGATGCCAAGCAGCGTGGCGTCGGCCGGGTGGGTAAAGGCGACCCGCGACCTGAAGTCCGCCCACCACGCCCAGATGTCGGCGTCGAAGTCCCGGAGCAGCCGCACGGCCGCGCCGAATTCGCGCAGGTAGCACTGCTCGTACAGGGCGTCTCCGGCGTGCGTGGCCAGTCCGCTGAACAGGTCCGGCCGCAGCATAGGGGTGATCATCGAGCCGAACCCGCCGCTGGACTTGCCCGTGATCGCGCGATGCTCCCGGTCGGCGGCCGTACGGTAGCGGCCGTCCACGAAGGGCACGATCTCGTTGCACAGGTACGAGTGGTACTGGCCAGTCCCTGGCGAGTCCACGAACTGGCTCCCGCCGTAACTGGTCCAGGCGTCCACGTAGACCAGGATCGCCGGCGGCGCCTGGCCGGACGCGAACACCTGATCGGCCAGCTCCGGGAAGGGCTGGCGGAACGGCGACCTGTTGCGCCACATGGTTACATAGCCGGTGTAGCCCTGAATGACGTAGACGGACGGGTACCGCCGGTCCGGCTCGTCGGCGTAGCCGGGCGGGGTGTAGACCCACAGCGGCCGCTCGTGCGGGTCGCCGAGCGGGTTGCCGCGCAGCAGGTCGCTGGTGATCACATGCTCGTTGAGCGCTCCGGCCAGCGGCGCAGACCATGGCAGCACGGGGCCTCCGGGATCCAGTGGCGTGATGGTGACGGCCCCATCACACCACCGACACCCGAGCGTGGCCGTGCGTGGCCCCCCGCGAGCGTCACCACGGCACTCGTCACCGTGGTTTCACCTGCGCGCTACTCATCAGGCCGTGCGCTCCCGGCGCTGGTGGCATACCGTCGGAAGATGAGTGCCGAGGCCGCCGCAGGACCTGAGCGGGGCCCGCGCGCCGGGCAGGCCGGGCCGCGCAGCGGGCCGGGCGCCGACGCACCGGCGCCCGATGCGGATGCGTCGGCCGACGCGGCCGCCGGACAGGACCTGGCCGAGCAGCGCCTCGCCCGCGCGATCCGCGAGCTGAGCCCAGCCCAGCCCGCAGTCGGGCCGGCTCCCTACGACGCCATCCGGGCCGGCAGCGGCCTGTCGGTAGCGAGGACACTGGAGCTCTTTGACGCGCAGCTGGCGAGCCGTCATCTTGACCTCGCGGCCCGGTGGCTACGCGCTCGCGGCGCCGGGTACTACACGATCGGCTCCGCGGGTCACGAGGGCAACGCCGCGGTCGCCGCGGCGGTGCGCCTGACCGATCCCGCGCTGCTGCACTACCGCTCTGGCGCCTTCTACCTGGTTCGCGCCGCCCAGGCGAGCCCGCCGCGAGACGGCGTGACCGACGTTCTGCTCGGCCTGGTCGCCGCGGCGGCCGAGCCCATCGCCGGCGGGCGGCACAAGGTCTTCGGTCATCCAGAGCTGCACGTCATCCCGCAGACTTCGACCATCGCCTCGCATCTGCCGCGGGCGGTCGGCCTGGCGTTCTCGGTCGCCCGCGCCGCCAAGCTCGGGCTCGACACCCCGTGGCCCCGCGACTGCCTGGTAGTGGCCAGCTTCGGGGATGCGTCGGCGAACCACTCGACCGCAGTCGGCGCGATGAACACCGCGTCCTGGTGCGCGTACCAGGGCCTGCCGCTGCCGCTGCTGCTGGTGTGCGAGGACAACGGCCTCGGCATCAGCGTCAGGACCCCGGCCGGCTGGATCGAGTCCATCAGCGCAAGCCGGCCGCGCATCAAGTACTTCGCCGCCGACGGAGCCGACCTGGCGCAGACGTACGACGCCGCCGTCGCGGCCGCGGACTGGGTCCGGGCGCACCGCGCGCCGGCGTTCCTGCACGTGCGTACCGTACGCCTGGGCGGCCACGCCGGCACCGACGTCGAGTCGGCCTACCGCACGCCGGCCGAGATAGCCGCCGACACCGCGCGTGACCCGCTACTCGGTACCGCCCGGCTGCTCGTCGGTGCCGGCGCGCTGAGCCCGGCGGACGTCCTCGACCGGTACGAAGAGTGCCGCGCTCGCGTGCTGGCGATGGCCGGCGCGATCGCCGGCGCACCGCGCCTGGCGACGGCCGAGCAGGTCATGGCGTCCATCGCGCCGCGCGGCCGGCCATCCTCGCGGCCAACATTGCGGCCCGTTCGAGAGGCACCTCACCCAGGCAGGCCCAGTCCAGGCCGGACCAGTCCAGGCCGGACCAGTCCAGGCCGGACCAGTCCAGGCAAGCACAGTCCTGGCAAGTGCAGCCCGGGCTGGCGGCGGCGCGCGATGTGCAGTCACCCGAGACCAGCGGCCCGCTCACGCTCGCGCAGGCCATCAACCGCACCCTGGCCGACGAGATGGCCTACCGGCCGGGCATGCTCGTGTTCGGCGAGGATGTCGCCCGCAAGGGTGGCGTCTACGGCGTCACCCGCGGACTGCTGCGCACGTTCGGCTCGGGCCGGGTCTTTGACTCGCCGCTGGATGAGCAGTCGATCCTCGGCATGGCGCTCGGCGCCGGCCTGGCCGGCCTGCTGCCCGTGCCGGAGATCCAGTACCTGGCCTACCTGCACAACGCGGCCGACCAGATCCGGGGCGAGGCCGCCACGCTGTCGTTCTTCTCCCGCGCCCAGTACCGCAATCCGCTCGTCGTACGGGTGCCCGGCCTGGCATACCAGCAGGGCTTCGGCGGTCACTTCCACAACGACAACGGCCTGGCGGCACTGCGCGACATTCCCGGCCTGGTCGTAGCGTGCCCAGCCCGGCCCGACGATGCGGCGGCGATGCTGCGCACCTGCCTGGCGGCCGCCGAGCTTGACGGCGCGGTCTGTATCTACCTGGAGCCCATCGCGCTGTATCACGAGCGCGACCTGTACGAGGCCGGCGACGGCGGCTGGCTCGCCGGCTACGAGCCGGCCGACCGCTGGGCCCTGACGCACGTGCCGCTCGGCCGCGGCCGCCTCTACGGCACTGGACAGGACCTGACGATCATTTCGTTCGGGAACGGGGTACGGCTCAGCCTTCGCGCCGCCCGCACGCTCGCCGCCGATGGCATCGCCTGCCGCGTCCTTGACCTGCGCTGGCTGGCTCCGCTGCCGTACGAGGACCTGCTGCGCGCGGCAGCCGCCACCGGCCGCGTTCTCGTCGCGGACGAGACCCGGCGCACGGGCGGGGTGTCCGAGAGCGTCATCACGACGCTGGTCGACGCCGGATTCACCGGCCGAATCGCCCGGGTCGCCAGTCAGGACAGCTTCCTGCCGCTGGGCGATGCCACGGCCGCGGTCCTGCTATCGGAGGCGGCCATCGAGGACGCGGCCAGGGACATGCTCCGGGGCTGACGGCGGCCGGGGCTGACGGCGGCCGGGACGGACGGCGGCCGGGACGGACGGCGGGCCGGGGCGGACCAGGCAAAGCTCAGGCCAGCACGAAGACAGGCACCGCCTCGTGCTCGGCATCGGCCCGCTGGAACTCGATGCGCAGCCGGCGCCCGGCGGCGAGCGCGCCGACCGCCGGCTCGGGGTCCCCGGCCAGCTGCGTCCACCACCATGGTCCCTCGTCCAGCTCGCCGATCACCAGGACCGTCTGGCGCGGCGGCTCGCCGGCCGCGGGGCGCGTCCAGCTGACCGCCCAGCTCACCAGCGTGGCGCCGCCGGCGGCCGGGACCCAGTGCAGGGCGGTCGCCGCGCAGGTCGTGCACTGCGCTGCGGCTGGCTCGCTGACATGACCAGCGGCGCACTGCCGCAGCAGGAACTGGCCGGCTGCCGCGCCGTCGAAGAACTCCGCGCTCGCCTCGTCCCGCACCACCGGCCCGACGCTCATGTCGCGGCCGCCTCGGCGGCCAGGACCAGGGTGGCGTGATGGTCGAGCACGCCGCCATTGCCGGATACCAGCACGACGTCGTGCGCCGGCGACTGACGCGCCCCGCCGTGGCCGCGCGCCTGGATCACCGCTTCCGACAGCGGGGTCATGCCCCACATGTAGTAGCCAGACAGCTGGCCGCCGCCGGTGTTGAGGCGCAGCTTGCCGGCCGGGCCAAGGACGCCGCTCGCGACGAACGGCCCGCCCTCCCCCTTCGCGCAGAAGCCGTAGTCCTCCAGCGTCAGCAGCACGGTGAAGGTGTAGCAGTCATACAACTCGACCACATCCACGTCGGCCAGGTCGAGCCCGGCCATCGCGAGGGCGGCCGGGCCCGCCGACGCCGCTCCCGACACCAGCCCGAAGTCGGGATCCCGGCGCAGGTAGTGACCGGGATGCGCCTGCGCCCAGCCAAGGACGTGCACCGGCGGCTGGGCGAGCGCGGCCGCCCGCTCAGCCGTGGTCACGATCACCGCGATGCCGCCGTTGGAGACCAGGCAGCAGTCGAGCAGGTGGAACGGCTCGACGATCCAGCGGGACGCCTGATGATCGGACAGCGTAATGGGCTCGCGCAGTTGCGCCGCCGGGTTCAGCGCCGCCCACGCGCGCTGAGCCACCGCGATGTGGCCAAGCTCCTCGCTCGTCGTCCCATAGCGCTCCATGTGGCGGCGGGCCGCCAGGGCGTACATCGGATTGGCGCCGATGACGCCGCTCGCGCCGAGCAGACCCCACCAGCCGGCCGGCGCTCGACGGGACCCGTACACCGCGCCGGCCGGGCGCTCCGGCTGAAGCGGGCTGTCGGCGAAGACGCAGGCGACCACGCTGGCCATGCCCGACTGCACGGCCATCGACGCGAATTGCACCATCGCGCCCGCGGTCGACCCGTACGCTTGCATATGTGACAGCAGCCGCAGATCGGCCAGTCCCAGGTCACGCTGCAGGTCGATGGAGATGCCGCCGCTCACGCCCGACGACGTCAGCAGGCCGTCCACGTCGGCCAGGCGCAGCCCGGCATCGGCCACCGCCGCTCGGATGGCCTCGGCGGCGAACTGCGCCGACGTCGGCCCGTAGACCTTGCCGAGCGGCGTCATGCCAAGACCTGCGATCACCGGCCGCCGGGTGGCTCGCCACGACCGCGGCCCGGTATCGCCGGACGGAAGGGATGTTTCAGTCACAAGTGCATCATCGCAGCGCCGCGTGCCCGGGCACCAGCCTGGCCGGCCGCACACCGGCACGGGCAGGCTAGCGGTGTCACGCGGGCGAGCCGCGACGATAGCGCTGATCGCCGCCGCATTGGCCGCCGTCGCGACCCCGGCGGCCGCCGCCATCATCGTGCCCGCGTCGGGCCGCGTGCCGTCGGCCGTCCTGTGCTCGGGCTACGCAGGCTGCAACCGGCACGACTACAGCAGCTACCGATACGGCCGCAACCGCGGCATCTCGTACTGGCGGATGACAGCCGGGGACGAGTGCACGAACTACGTGGCCTACGTCGAGTCGCGCATCTTCGGCGTGCCGACGCCCCGCTACCCGCTCGGCAACGCATACCAGTGGCCGGCCAGCGCGGCCACGCACGGCGTTCGGGTCGACAGGACGCCGAGCGTGGGCGCAGTCGCGGTCTGGCCAGGGCTCGCCTACGGCATCGGTCCGCAAGGTCACGTCGCGGTCGTCGAAGCGGTCGGACCGCACGGCAGCTATATCGTGATCTCCCAGCAGCATCTGCTGGCCGAGGCCAACGGATATGACTGGACGCGCATTTACGCCGGCTTCCCGGCGCGGACCTGGCAGTCGTGGCCCAGCTTCTTCATCCACTTCCGGATCACGCGCCGGCCGCGCCGCCTCTAGCACGCGGCCCGTCGGGCTGATTCGTCCAGGTACCACCACGCCGACGAGCCGGCCCGGGCGTTATTGTCGCTGGTATGAGCACGCAACCTGTACCGCACGGCGGCCCGTCCCTGCCCCAGCACCGCAATCTCGTCACGGAGATCCCCGGCCCGCTGTCCCGTGAGCTGTTCGAGCGCCGTCAGCGGAGCGTTGCCCGCGGCCTGAGCCACGTCTTGCCGGTCTTCGTGGCCGCGGCGGGCGGCGGCGTCGTCGTCGACGTGGACGGCAACTCGCTCATCGACTTCGGCTCCGGCATCGCCGTCACCTCGGTCGGCAACAGCGCCGACCAGGTCGTCAGCCGGGTGATCGAGCAGGTCGCCCAGTTCACCCACACCTGCTTCATGGTGGCGCCGTACGAAGGCTACGTCGAGGTGTGCGAGCAGCTCAACCGACTGACGCCGGGCACACACGAGAAGCGGTCCGCGCTGTTCAACTCCGGTGCCGAGGCGGTCGAGAACGCGGTCAAGGTGGCCAGGCACGCCACCGGCCGGGACGCGGTCGTGGTCTTCGACCACGCCTACCACGGCCGGACCAACCTGACGATGGCCATGACGGCCAAGAACATGCCCTACAAGGAGGGCTTCGGGCCCTTCGCCGGCGAGGTCTACCGGGTCCCGATGGCCTATCCGTTCCGCTGGCCCGGCGGCCCGGTCAAGTGCGCCGAGGAAGCCTTCGACGTCGTGACCAGCCTGATCCACGCTCAGGTCGGCGAAGAGAACGTCGCCGCCGTGGTGATCGAGCCGGTGCAAGGCGAAGGCGGCTTCATCGTGCCGCCGGACGGCTTCCTGCCTGCGCTGGCCGCGTACTGCCGGGCCAACGGCATCGTCTTCATCGCGGACGAGATCCAGTCCGGCTTCTGCCGGACCGGGGACTGGTTCGCCTGCGACCACGAGCAGGTGGTGCCAGACCTGGTCACCACCGCCAAGGGCATCGCCGGCGGGCTGCCACTAGCCGGCGTCACCGGGCGCGCCGAGCTGATGGACGCAGTGCACCCCGGCGGTCTCGGCGGCACCTACGGCGGCAACCCCGTCGCCTGTGCGGCCGCGCTCGGCGCGATCGAGACGATGGAGAAGGAGGACCTGCCAGCGGCCGCGCGGTCGATCGAGACCATCATGCTGCCGCGCCTGCAGAAGCTCGCCGAGGCCAACCCCGTCATCGGCGACGTACGCGGGCGGGGCGCGATGCTGGCTGTCGAACTAGTGCGGCCGGGGACGCTCGAGCCTGACAGCGCCGCAGCCGCCAAGATAGCCAAGACCTGCCACGCCACCGGGATGATCGTGCTGACCTGCGGGACCTACGGCAACGTCCTGCGGTTCTTGCCGCCGCTGGTCATCGGCCAGAGCCTGCTGACCGAGGGCCTGTCCATCCTGGAGGACGCCTTCGCGACCTTGTGAGCCGACGCCGGCCAACGGCCGATTCATGCCGGTGGCTGTCGCCTAGGAGTGAATGACCTCAGTGTTGTGGCAGAAGTGGACGCGATCAGGCGACGCCGACCTGATCAGGGCCACCGATGCACGCCACGCGTCCACGTCGCTTGCCTGCCCGTCCGGCAGATCCGCGCTGCCCGGCTCGAGGTACTGCCGCGGGGTGTAGGCGGCGTCGCCCACCAGCACATCGGACTGCCCGTCGGCCGAGTCGACGAGCACCGACTGATGCCCGGCCGTGTGACCAGGCGTTGCGATCACGCGCAGCCCTGGCAGCACCTCGGCGTCGCCATCCAGCAGCTCGAACCGTGCGTTCATGAAGTCGAACCAGTCGGTGAGCTTCGGCGACTCGACGCGCGCCCGGTCCAGCTCGGCTCGCTGCACGTAGAACGCCGCATGCTTGAAGACCGCGTTCTGCCCGCAGTGGTCGAAGTGCAGGTGAGTGTTGATGACGAGGCCGATGTCGCCCGGCGTCATGTCGAGCTCGTCCAGGGCGTCAGCCACCGACCGGTTCACCACCCGCCAGTCGTCCAGCCACCGCTGCGGACCGCCGACGCCGGTGTCGACCAGGGCCGCGCCGCCGGGGAAGCTGACCACGAACCCGTGCACGGGCCAGGTGAGGCCGTCCACTCCGCGCAGGTGCGCCAGCGTCAGCCGCTTGATCTCCAGTGCCACCGGCCCGCCCTTCCCCTTGACCGCCGTTAGCCGCCAATGCTACTCAAAGGTGGACAACTTTCGCCGCGTAGCTGGAGCGCCGATGCCGATGCCGGGTGCCCGTCATTCCCGCCCCGCGCTCGCGGCCATCGCCACTGGCCTGACGGCCCTGGCTGCCGTCTCGATCGCAACCCCGGCCAGCGCCCAGACGGCTGTCCGCTACGTCGCGCTCGGTGACTCCTACTCCGCGGGCGTGGGCGCAGGCAGTTACGTCAGTTCCAGCGGCTCGTGTGACCGCAGCACCAGGTCTTACCCGCAATTGTGGGCCGGCACGCACCACCCGGCCGCGTACACGTTCGTCGCCTGCTCGGGCGCGACGACCGGATCTGTGATCGGCAGCCAGCTGTCAGCCCTGAGCAGCGCCACCACGCTGGTGTCGATCACCGTCGGCGGCAACGACGTCGGCTTCAGCAGCGTGATGGAGACGTGCGTGCTGTCGTCGACCGGCACGTGCGTCAGCGCAATCGACACCGCGGAAGCGGAGATGACGAGCAAGCTGCCTGGCGAGCTGGACGCGGTGCTTGGCGACATTGCCGCCGATGCGCCGCATGCTCGCGTGGTCGTGCTCGGCTATCCCGAGCTCTACGACCTGTCCAAGTCAGGCACCTGCATCGGGCTGAGCACGACCGACCGCAAGGACCTCAACGCGGCTGCCGACGATCTCGACGGTCAGATTCACGCGGCAGCCAGCCGGCACGGTGACGTCTTCGCCGACGTCCGCGGTGCGTTCGCTGGCCACGAGATCTGCGACTCCAGCAGCTGGCTGCACTCAGTCAACTTCCTGGACATCGGCGAGTCCTACCACCCGACGGCGGCCGGCCAGGCAGACGGGTACGAGCCGGCGTTCGCCGCGGCCGCCGGGTAGCCAGCCGCGATCTTGCGCTGTCTGCCCGCTGGCCGGCCACGGCCAGCGGGCACCTGTCGTGCAGGGCTACGCAGCGCCGGGCTACGCAGCGCCGGCCGTGCGCTCACCGGGCTCGGCATCGCCTGAGTAGGTAAGCGGCTCCAGTACGGCGCTCACGAGCTGCCAGCCGCGCAGCGACTCAAGGACGGCGAGCTGAGTGCAGGCGAGCTGCTCCGTGGTGCAGATGATCTCGATCGGCTCGCCGCGACGGGTGAACGCGATGCGTGCTTGAGTCTTGCCGCTGACGAACCCGTCGATCTGGAATCCGTCCGGCGTCTGGGTCACTGCCAGGTGGTCAAATGTAGTAGCTGTCACGATTGGTAATCGTACGACTACTGAACGACATTCGCTGGAATTCGCGGATACTCCCCACCGGCCCGTGACCGCGAGCGCCACGACCCCGATCGCACAGGCCAGCAGCACGGCAGGGGTGAATACGTGCACCAGGAAGATGTCGAGCGTCCGCATCCGCCCGCCCGAGATGCCGTCGGGGTTACCCGGTATGTTCGCCATCGTGGCAGCGCCGAGCCGGGCCAGGACCAGCCAGTCAAGCCGCGAGGCCGGGTACAGCGCCAGCACGCAGATGATCATGGCGTCGTACCACGGCAGCTGGTACGGCCAGATCACCAGCCAGGCCAGGCTGATGGCCAGCGCCGGGCGGATGGCCGGGCGCAGCCGGTCACCTGGCGGCATCCGCCGCAGCAGCAGCACGGCCAGGCAGATGAACAGCAAGATGGCAAGAACGATCAGGTAGCGCCAGTTCGTCAGGTGCGCGAACAGGTAGAAGCTGTCCTGGGTGGTCTTGTCGCGTCGGGCTTCCAGCGCCTGAAACGCCGGTTTGCCCAGCCATGCGTAGGTGGGCGCCAGGATGGCCAGCGCACCGACGGCCGCCGCCAGCAGCGCAGGCACTGACCGGCGCAGCGCCCAGGCCAGGCCGATCCCGAACAGGGCGAAGTCGATCTTGATGTCAGCGGCAAGCCCGATGAGCGCGCCGGCCGCAACGGCACGCCACAGCCGCGGCTGGACACCGTCCGGCTGACGGCCGACGGCGAGCAGGCCGATGAAGCCGGCGGCCGCGGCCACGACGTCGACATGACCGGCCGCGATCAGGTCCCACAGCAGCAGCGGATTGACGGTCCACAGCAGGTGCCCACGCAGGCGCGCGGCCGGGTTGTGCCGCAAGATCCGGTCCAGCACAACCGCGACTGCCGCGAAGGCGAGGGCGTTCCACAGCTTGAGCCAGAACACCACGCGGGCGATCGAATCACCGCCCAGCTTGGCCGCGACATACTGCTCAATGGTCGCCGCCGGACCGTACAGGCTGGCCTGCTGCTGCCAGTGCACCGGGATGGACTGACCGAAGACCGGATCGGTGATCTTCAGGTAGAGGGGCGTCGCGACGTATGGATTGTGGCCGAGCAACGCCAGCCGGCCGTAAGCGGCGTAGTCGAGCGCATCGGTCGAGCCCACCGGCGGCGCCAGCGTCAGTGCCAGCACGGCAAGCGCCGCGCCGATCAGCAAGAGCCGAATAGGTGCGCGGGCACCGCGCCGCGCTGCCACCAGGCCGGCGACGATGCCGATCAGAGCAAGCAGCGCCGCGCCCCACAGCGCGACGATGACAAGCCTGCTCGGAATGTGCTGGTGGAATTCGAATGGCGGCCCGGTTGCGGGGACCGGAACTGACGGATACATCCAGTCTTGCCGGACAAATGACGCGCCGATCATGATCAGGGTCGCAGCGCCGATGGCGCCGGTAGCCAGCCAGCCGAGCAGGCGCACGGGCTTGCCCGCGCCCGGCGGGTTCGCGGCGGTCGTAGCCGGGAGCTGAAGCCGGACTGAATCGGTCATGGTTCCTTCGAGCCCGTGATCGGTCGAACAGATGAGCGCAAGTCAGACCTGTACCCCGTCAGCACGCAGCGTGAACACATGGTCACGGCTTGTGCTGTCAGGTCCGGCGAAACCCAGCCAGTGTTAGGTTCAGATAGACGATCGGGGGTCGGACCGATGAGCAACTGCCGGGTGGTGTTCGTTCCGGACCGGTTCTCCGATCACCGCAGCTGGGCCGGCATCGACGACCGCCTCGGCACTGGCGCCGAAGTCATCCACCTGGACCAGCAGTGCGCCCTGCCGTGGGACACGGGCGACGCCGCGATCGTGAGCATCGCCCGCAGCGTGCTGCCGCGCGATGGCTGCGACGTGGTGGCGGCAGCGGGTCATGGCGGTCCGTTCGCCGTTGCCCTGGCGAGCGCGGGACTCGCCCGCGGCGTCGTGCTGTTCGCGCCGGAGATTCCGTTCGATCGCGTGCCAGACGACGTCGAGCTCGGCCTGGACTCGCCGGACGCCGACTTCCTCGCGCCGTATCAGGCGCTAGCCGATGCCATGGACGACGCGGACCCGGACCGGTGGCGCGCCCTGCTGACTGACGTGGTTCGGCAGACAGCGCCGCCGGGCTCGGCGGCGGCCGAGGTGGAACTCGCCGCGGCGATCGCGGGTGATCACGCCGCCGAGATGCGAGCCGAGATGCTGGCGTTCGCCGCGGCCTGCGCGGCAGAACGCCCGCAGCCAGCCGCTGCGGAGCTCGCTCGGCTCGAGGCGCGCGGGCAGTGGCTCGACCGCCTCGCCGCGCTGTCCGTACCGGTCCTGACGGTCGTGCCCGCCCAGACCCGGTTCGTCGCCGAGACGATCAGCAGATACGCGCAGCGGCACGACATAGTCCTGACCGATAACCGGGATCCGCTGGCGCCCGGCGGCAGTCGCGCCGCCGCGAGTGCCGCAATCCAGCGCACGCTCGACCGCGTCAGCGACTCGGCTGGCGCCAGTTCGAGTAAATAGGGCTAGCCTCACGGGTATGGACACGCTCACGCTCGACCAGATCGCAATAAAGATCGCCACCGCGGAGAAGGGCCTGGCGACCGCCACGGACCCCTACGACCGCAACATGCTGACCCAGATCCGGGACGAGTACAGCCGTTACGCTGTCGAGCGGGGCAAGCAGGAAGCAAAGCGGGCGGCCGCCGCCGCTGAGGCGGCCGCCGCACGCAAGCCCAGCCCGTCGCCGTGATCGGTGCTAGCCCTGGTAGAACCGCCCGACCGCGGCCAGGGCCTCGTCCAGGATCGCCAGGCCTTCCTTAGCCTCGGATTCCGAGATCGTGCACGGCGGCACTACATGGAGGCGGTTGTAGTTCGTGAACGGCACAAGCCCGCGTGCCTTGCACTCGGCCACGAGCGTGGTCATGGCGTCAGACGCGCCCCCGTAGGGCGCCAGCATCTCCCGTGTCTCCCGGTTGGACACCAGGTCGAGCGCCCAGAAGACCGCGGTCCCGCGGACCTCGCCGATGACCGGATGGCGCTCGGCTAGCGCACGCAGCCCGGGGCCGAGCACCTGCTCGCCGATGCGGACCCCGTTCCCGATAATGTCTTCCTCCTGCATGGCGTCGATGGTCGCCACGATCGACGCGCACGCGAGCGGGTGACCGGAATAGGTGAGGCCGCCGGGGAAGACGCGCTCGTCAAAGGTAGCCGCGATCGGATCCGAGATGATCACGCCGCCGACCGGGACGTAGCCGGAGTTGGATCCCTTCGCGAAGACGATCAGGTCCGGGACGACGCCGTGGTCCTCGAACGCGAACCACCGCCCGGCCCGGCCGAAGCCGCACATGACCTCGTCGGCGATGTAGACGATGCCGTGCTTGTCGCACAGCGCGCGCACGCCGGCGAGGTAACCCGGCGGCGGGATGAGCACGCCTGCGGTGCCGACGATCGACTCCAGCAAGACGGCCGCGATCGTATTCGGGCCTTCCATCTGGATGACCTGCTCGAGGTGCGCGAGCGCGCGTTCGCACTCCTGCTCGGGCGTGCTCGCCCAGAACGCCGACCGGTACAGGTAGGGCCCGAAGAAGTGCACGTGCCCCATCGCGAACTCGTTTGGCCAGCGTCGCGGGTCGCCAGTGGAGTTGATGGCCGCTCCGGTGTTGCCGTGGTAGGAGCGGTAGAAGCTCAGCACCTTCGTCCGGCCAGTGTGCAGCCGCGCCATCCGGATGGCGTTCTCGTTCGCGTCCGCGCCGCCGTTGGTGAAAAAGACCTTCGCCATGCCATCGGGCGCAAGCGCGGTCAGCCGGGCCGCCGCCTCGCCGCGGGCCTCGTTCGCGTGCTGCGGCGCGATGGTCGTGAGCCTGGCCGCCTGGGCGGCGATGGCCGCGGTCACCTTGGGGTGCTGGTGGCCGATGTTGGTGTTCACCAGCTGGCTGGAGAAGTCCAGGTAACGGTTGCCGTCGAAGTCCCAGAAGTAGGATCCCTCGGCGCCGGCGACTGCCAGCGGCGTCAGCGCTCGCTGCGCGGACCAGGAGTGGAAGACGTGCGCCCGGTCCATGGCGTACACCCGCGCACCACGGTCTGGGTCTGGCTGGTAGCTGCTCATGTGGCTGTGACTCTCCTACCGGATTGCTGGCTCTATTGGCTCTACTGGTTCACCGGGAAGCCGAGGTTCACGCCGCCATGACTCGGATCGAGCCAGCGGGACGTGACCGCCTTGCCGCGGGTGTAGAAGTGCACGCCCTCGGTGCCGTGCACGTGCGTGTCCCCGAACAGCGACGACTTCCAGCCCCCGAAGGAGTAGAACGCCATCGGGACCGGGATCGGGACGTTGACGCCGACCATGCCGACTTCGACCTCGTGGGTAAACCGGCGCGCCGCGCCGCCGTCGTTGGTGAAGATCGCCGTGCCATTGCCGTACGGATTGGCGTTGATGATCGCGAGCGCCTCGTCGTAGCTCGCGGCCCGGACGACCGAGAGCACGGGGCCGAAGATCTCGTCAGTGTAGGCGCGCATCTCGGGCGTGACGTGATCAAGCACCGTCGGGCCGAGCCAGAATCCGTTGGCCGCGTCCCCCGTCACCGGGTGCTCGCGGCCGTCGACGGCTAGCGACGCGCCGTCCTGGACGCCAGAGTCCAGGTAGCTGGCGACCTTGTCGCGGTGCTCCCTGGTCACCAGCGGGCCCATCTCGGAGTCGGCGCTGTCGCCGGGGCCGACCGTCAGGCGGGCGATCCGGTCCTTGATCTTGGCGATGAGTTCGTCACCGACCGGGTCGACGGCCACCAGCACGGAGATCGCCATGCAGCGCTCGCCTGCCGAGCCGAAGCCGGCGTTGACCGCCGCGTCCGCGGCCAGATCCAGGTCAGCGTCGGGCAGCACGACCATATGGTTCTTGGCCCCGCCGAGGGCCTGGACCCGCTTGCCATGGCTGGTCGCGGTCTCCGCCACGTACCGCGCGATCGGAGTCGAGCCGACGAAGCTGACACCCCGGACGCCGGGGTGCGTCAGGAGCGCGTCGACGGCCGGCTTGGCGCCGTGCACGACGTTGAAGGCTCCGTCGGGCAGCCCGGCCTCGGCCAGCAGCTCGGCGAGCAGCAGGGACGCCGACGGGTCCTTCTCCGATGGCTTGAGTATGAAGGTATTGCCGCAGGCCAGCGCGATCGGGAACATCCACATCGGCACCATGGCCGGGAAGTTGAACGGGGTGATCCCGGCGACCACGCCCACCGGCTGGCGCATGGAGTAGGCGTCGACGCCGGTCGAGACGTTCTCGGAGAAACCGCCCTTGAGCAGGTGCGGGATGCCGCACGCGAAGTCGACGACCTCCAGGCCCCTGGCGACCTCGCCCGCCGCGTCGGAGGCCACCTTCCCGTGCTCGGCCGTGATCAGCGCGGCCACGTCGGACTGCCGCTGGCGCACGAGCTCGCGGAATGCGAACATCACGCTGGCGCGCTTGACCAGCGACGTCTCCCGCCAGCCGGGCAGCGCCGCGGTAGCCGCCGCGACCGCGGCGTCGACCTCGGCCGCGGTGGCATAGTCAACCGTGCCGCTGACCTGGCCCGTTGCGGGGTTGTAGATGTCGCCGCGGGTCGCCGCCTCGCCTGTCCACGGCTTGCCGTTGATCCAGTGTGTGCGGTGCGTGCTTACCTGATCCATGACGTTGCGCTGCCTTCCGAGGCTGTGGCGTCCGGGGCTCTGGCGTCCGGGTCGTCCATGCCATCGTCTCCCCTGCCCCAGTCTGTCGCGGGCTCGCCGCCGTGCCAAGTTACGCTCTGTCAGGGAACGGGGCCGCTGGCATACAGTGTGTTGCCCAGCGGGCGGGGCTTTGAGCGCGCCGGGGCCCCGACCGACGAAGCCTCCGGCTGACCAAGCCTCCGGGGGACCAAGCCTCCGGGGAACCAAGCCCCGGCAGACCAGGGAGCGTCGCCATGTTGTCCAGCGTCGTGCTGCCGACGGTGGCCGAGGTGCTCGCGCTCGACCCGGTCCGCAGCGGAGCGCCGCGGGTCCTGGCCGGCGCCAGTCGGCTGGATGCGCCAGTCCGGTGGGTCCACGTGATCGAGCTTGCCCAGGCCGCGCACTTGCTGCGCGGCGGCGAGCTGGTCCTCTCGACCGGC
Source organism: uncultured Actinomycetota bacterium (assembly GCA_963792725.1). Classification (GTDB taxonomy): domain Bacteria; phylum Actinomycetota; class Actinomycetes; order Streptosporangiales; family Streptosporangiaceae; genus JAJYUU01. Next base: position 637,155 of record CAWBXJ010000001.1, read on the forward strand.
ATCGCGCTGCCAGACGATGCGGCCGGGCTTGCCCGGTACGTGGCCGACCTTGCCTCCGTCGGGGTCAGCGCGCTAGCGGTCGAGCTGGGCTCGCGCTATGCGCGCAGCCTCCCGGCAGCCCTGATCGCGGCCGCAGCCGACCACGAGCTGCCGCTCATCGCGTTTGAGCGGGAGACCCAGTTCATCGAGATCACCGAGGCCGTGCACGCTCATATCATCGACGTGCAGCTCGCCGAGCTGCGATCGGCCGAGCGGATGCATCAGGTCTTCACCGAGCTCGCCGTGTCCGGCGCCCCGGCCGACGAGGTCGTAGCGCAGACCGCGACGCTTGCGGGCTGCCCGGTCATCCTCGCGAACCTGGCCCATCAGGTCCTCGCCTGCGCCCCGCTCGGGCAGGACGCGTCGCGGCTGCTCGCCGGGTTCTCTGGCCGGTCCCGCGCGACCAGGGTGACTGGCCGGACTGGCTTCGACCCGACGTCGGGCTGGCTCGTCACCACCGTCGGGGCGCGCGGCCAGGACTGGGGCAGGCTCGTGCTCGTGCGCGGCGCGCAGGCGGCGGCTGGAGATGAGGCCCTGATCGAGCGGGCCGCGACCACCTTGGCGCTCGGCCGCCTGCTCGACCATCAGCGCGAGAGCCTGGAACGGCAGGCACACCGCACGATCCTGGCCGCGTTCCTCGGGACCGGGTACGGCGATCAGGCCGAGGCGGAGGCCAGGGCGCGGGCCCTCGGCGTGCCGGTGGCGGGGCGGCTGCTGGTCGCTGTGGTCGTGCGCGTGGCCGCGGGTCGCCGGGACACCGGGTTTGCCGCACTCGGGGCGCCGGCGACGGCTGCGGCCGCCGGGATCGCCGACGCCCTGGCCGAGGCGTGCCGCCAGCTGCGGGTACCTGCCCTGGTCAGCTCGCTGGACGACGACAGGGTCGCCGCGCTGCTTGCGCTGCCGCCGAGGGCAGACCCGGACGCGGTGCTGATGCGGCTGGCCGGCGAGCTGCGGCCGATGCTGCACGACGACGACGTGATCGGGGCTGGCTCGCCGGTCGACTCGGTCGGCGCCGTCCAGCGGTCGCTGCTGGAGGCCGACCACGTCGCCGCGGCCGCACCGATAGGCGAGCCACGTCAGCCCTATTACCGGCTACCGGACCTGCGCTTGCGCGGACTGCTGCACCTGCTTCGCGACGATCCCCGGCTCCAGGCGTTTGCCGAACGGGAGCTGGGCCCGCTGCTGCTCCACGACGACGCGGCTGGCACCCAGCTCGTGGCCGCGCTGACCGCCTACCTGGAGGCGGGCGGGCGCATGGCAGCGGCCGCGAAGAGGGCGCACCTGGCCCGGCCGACCATGTACGAGCGGATCCGGCAGATCGAGGCCGTACTCGGCGTCGACCTGGAGCCAGCCGAGTCGCGACTGTCGCTGCACGTCGCGCTGCTCGCCCTGGGTGCCGGGACCCGCAGCTAGAGGTCGCCTCCAGGAGGGCGCGCCGCGGTGATCCAGGCGCTGGCGGGACCTGCCGCGCGGCCGCCGGCCAGCGTGACTTAGTGTGCGGCTCGTGGGTTCGCTGCTGGTCGCCGGGACCAACTCAGATGCGGGCAAGTCTGTCGTTACCGCTGGGATTTGCCGCTGGCTGGCGCGTCAGGGCCATTCGGTCGCGCCGTTCAAGGCCCAGAACATGTCACTCAACTCGTTCGTCACGCGCAGCGGCGAGGAGATCGGCCGGGCGCAGGCGGCGCAGGCGCGTGCCTGCGGCATCGAGCCGACGGCGGCGATGAATCCGGTCCTGCTCAAGCCCGGCACCGGGATGCGCAGCCAGCTGATCGTCCTCGGCACCCCCGTCACCGAGACCGACGCGGCCAGCTACTGGACCGACGGGCGTCAGGGCCGGCTCCTCGACATCGTGGTCGGGGCGTACCAGGACCTGGCCGCGCGCTTCGAGATGGTCATCTGCGAGGGCGCGGGCAGTCCGGCCGAGATCAACCTGCGCGACAGCGACATCGTCAACATGGGCTTCGCCCGCGCCGCCGGCGTGCCGGCCGTCCTCGTCGGCGACATCGACCGAGGCGGCGTGTTCGCCTCGTTCGTCGGCACGCTTGCCGTGCTCGACCCCGCCGATCAGGCGTTCATCGCCGGGTTCCTGATCAACAAGTTCCGCGGCGACGTCAGCCTGCTGAAGCCCGGCCTGGACGCGCTCGAGCAGCTCACCGGGCGGCCGACGTTGGGAGTGCTGCCCTTCGCTGACGGCGTCGGGGTGGACGCCGAGGACGCGATTGACTGGGCGCTGCTGCGATCAGGCGGTCCGCCGCTCGGCACCGACGTGCTGCGCGTCACCGTCGTGGCGCTGCCGCGGATGAGTAATCACAATGACGCGGACGCGCTGGCGTGCGAGCCCGGCGTCGTCGTGCGCTTCACGCGGCAGGCGGCCGAGCTCGCTGACGCGGACCTCATCGTGCTGCCCGGCACCCGCGCCACCGTCAGCGACCTTGCCTGGATGCGGGAGCGCGGCGTCGACGCGGCCATCATGCGTCACGCGGCACGCGGCCTGCCAGTGCTCGGCATCTGCGGCGGCTATCAGATGCTCGGCACGCTGATCGACGACGAGGTGGAGAGCGAGGCCGGCCAGGTGGCTGGCCTCGGCCTGCTCCCCGTCCAGACCACCTTCGGACACCAGAAGGTGCTCGCCCGGCCGTCGCGCACGCTCGCGGACGGGGTCGTGGTCCACGGTTACGAGATCCACCAGGGCGTGCTCAGCCGTGAGGGCGGCGAGCCGTTCTTCGCCGACGAGGGATGCCGGGTCGGGGCCGTGGCCGGGACAGTCTGGCACGGACTGCTGGAGAACGATGGCTTCCGGCGCGAGTACCTCAGCTACGTCGCGCGGGTAGCAGGACGTCGCTTCACCGGCGCACCCGATATCTGCTTTGAGGCCATCCGGGATACCCAGCTCGACCGGCTCGCCGACCTGATTGCCGACCACCTCGATCGGGACCAGCTGCTCGGACTGCTGACGGGAGGGCTTCGCCCCTATCCCCCGCTGCGGCTGACGCTCGGCCCGGTCAGCGGCTGAGCTCGGCGGGCACTCGCAACTGGTCGCAGGCGCAGAGCCGGGCAACGGCAGCCGGATCGGCAACCGCGCAGACGGCCGCGACGGAGTCGATGAGCTCGTCGTAGTCCGCCCCCGTCTCGCCGCGGTACGACGCGGTCATCTGACCCCACTCGTCCCAGGGCAGCGTCTCGACCTTGTTGAGCGCGGCGAGGTCGCGGATCGCGTTGCCGCGTATCTCGGCGGGCCCGAAGTTCTCGGTCCCGTGCACGCCGAAGGCTGCGGCGTCGATGCGGCCCTGACGGTAGGCCGACCACGCCTCGCCGCCGGTCAGGAACGCAACCGGCGGCACATCGTCGGGACGCGCCAGGATGGACAGGCCAAGCAACTCGGTATCCACGCGGACCCAGCGGCCAGCTGGCTGGTCGCGGTACTCGATGATCCAGTGGTCCAGGCCAAGGCCCGGCTGGAAGTACGTGGCGAAGCCGCACCGCGCCCTCGCCGCGATCCCGCGATACCGCAGCAGCGCGCAGCTCAGGACGGCGAAATGCCGGCACGTGCCGACGACCCGTGCGCTCGCCGCGCGCGGCAGGTGCAGCGGGCCGGGATCGAGTGCGGTCAGGATCTCCACGAGCATGGCGGCCGGCCGGATATCTCGCTCGGCGAGCCGGTCAGGCCGGACGCCGAGGGCCGCCGCGTCGTGCGGCTGGATCACCAGGCTGTGCACCTGAGCGCAGATGCCGACGGGGTCGGTTGCGACCTGGGCAAGCCCCGCGAGCGCCGCCGGGCTCAGACCGCCGAGGTCCGTCAGCGGCCCGGCCGTTGCGTAGTCGAGATCAGCTGGCATGCACGCGATGCTAGCGGCGGGCACTGACACCGGCGCTGGCACCGGAGCGGCAGCGGCCCCGGCGAACCGCCGCGCGGATCCGCCGGGGCCGGGCCCGGTGGGCTCAGGTCAGGCCAGGATCAGCAGCCGTCATATGGCGCCCATGGCGACGTGCCGTCCTGGGCGTAGAGGCGCTGGAACGCGACCTTCTGCAGTGCGACCGATGCCTGACCGGCGGTGCCCGAGTAGCCGAGCTGCGCCCACGTCGCCGGCAGGATGCCGAAGAGGCCGGCCGAGGACGCCGTCGGGTTATCGCCGCTCTCGTGCCAGGCGACGCACTGCTCGAACGATGACATGCCGGCGGTCAGCGGCTGGCTGGCCGTAGCGGCCTGAGCCGCCGCGGCAGCCTGGCCGGCCGGCGACGCGGCACCGGCCGTACCGGCGGCGGCCTGCTGCACCGCAGCGTGGGCGTGAGCGTGGTGGACCGGGTGACGCGGCTTGGTCACGGTGGTCACCTTGGCGGGCTTGGCCGGCGCGGCGTGGTGCGGAGCGCGCGTGGCGGCCCCGGCGGGGGCGGCCTGGGCGAACGGCACTGCGGTCAACACGACGCCTGCCAGGGTGGCGGGCACGAGCGTAGCGGCGGCGAGCTGTGAGATCTTCATGGGAGGGGTTGGCCTCCTCCGTCCGCCCTCAGCGCTTCGCGGCATGCGCGACTAGCAGTGTTGGGCGTGACTTGATGCGGACTAGGTCGGGGGCACTACCGCAGGTACAACTGACCACGCGGGTCCCGCGCATCCATCGGGGCCCCCGTTATGGCACTTGTCACTGTTGCCCTAGCCGGGAATAACGGCGCTGGCCTGCGGATATGGCCGCAACCGCATGGCGGCCCGGCGGCCGGGGTAAGAAGCGCCGGGAGGCAATGTCGGGGTGGGCGTTCAGTTCGGGGGGCTGCTCGCGCTTGCCGTCGCGGCGTTCATCGCACCGCTGGCGGCCAGGGCAATCCCAGGCCGGCTCGTGCCGCCGGTCGTGCTGGAGGTCCTGGCCGGACTGGCGATCGGGCCGCAGGCACTCAACCTGGTGCAGCCGACGGGCGGGGTCTACGTGCTGTACCTGCTCGGATTCGGCTTCCTTCTCTTCCTCGCCGGGCAGGAGATCGAGGTCAAGCAGTTCCGCGGACCGACGTTCCGGCTCACTGGCGCCAGCTTCGTGCTCAGCCTCGTCGTCGCCGTGCCGGTCGCCCTGATCCTGCGCCTGATAGCGACTGGCGCCGACATTCGACTGCTCGCGCTCGCGATGACCGCAAGCTCGCTCGGCGTGATGGTGCCAGTGCTGCGCGACGCAAAGGAGGTCACGACCGACTTTGGCCAGCTCGCGATCATGGCTGGCTCCGTCGGCGAGTTCGGCGCGCTGCTGCTGCTGACCGTGCTGTTCTCCGCCCAGCCCGAGCCCACCTGGGAGCAGGTCGCCTATGTGGCGGCGCTCGGCGCAGCCGCCGTGATCGGCGCCATCGTCCTGCGCCGGATGTGGCGGTCTCCGTGGCTGCGACGGAACCTGCTGGCGACCGACCAGTCCACGTCCCAGCTACGAGTCCGCGGCGGCTTTGTGATCCTGCTGACCTTCGCCGCGATCGCGCATGAGTTCGGGGTTGATGCCCTGCTCGGCGCGTTCGTCGGCGGCGTCGTGCTCAATATCGCCGATAGCGACGACCGGCCGAGCCAGGAGCGCTACCACGGCAAGCTGCGCGCCATTGGCTACGGATTCCTCGTCCCGGTCTTCTTCATCGTGACGGGCGTCGAGTTCGATGTCCGGTCGCTGGTTGCCAGCCCTGCCTCGCTGGCCCTCATGCCAGCCATCGTCGTCGGCATCCTCATCGTGCGGGCCGCGCCGGCGCTGCTGTACCGCCGCAAGCTAGAGGCTAGGCCGGCCGTCGCGGCTGGCCTGCTCCAGGCTACGACGCTGACGTTCCCCGTGGTCGTCGCGGAGGTCGGCCGGAGTCTCGGCCTGCTGACATCGGCTACGTCGGCGGCCCTCGTCGGGGCCGCGCTGTTGTCGGTGCTCATCTTCCCGGCTGTGGCGCTGGCGCTGCGGCCCTGGTCGCCACCCGAGGCGGCACCGTCTGTGGCGACGACAGCCTAGCCTTCGACCAGGCACAGCCGAGCCCTCGCCGACACGCCAGGAGGCTACCGACCTCAGGAATCGAAGCCGAGTCCCACCCGGTCCAGCGCGCGCAGCCATCCGTTGCGTCGTCCTTCATGCTGGTCGGCCCTGGCCAGGGACCAGCGAGTGAGCTGCACGCCGGCCGAGCGCAAGGGCTCGGGCGGGAACGGGATCGGCTTGGTCCGCACCAGCTCCAGCTCCGTGAACTCGGTGGGCTCACCGCCCAGCAGGTCCAGTAGCACCCGGCCGCCGAATCGGCTAGCACCGACGCCGAGTCCGGTGTAGCCCGCCGCGTACGCCAGCCGACCCTGGTGGGCGGTCCCGAAGAAGGCGCAGAACCGGGAGCAAGTGTCGATCACGCCACCCCACTGGTGGCTGAACCGCACGCCCGCCAGCTGCGGGAAAGTCTGGAAGAAGTGCTCGGCCAGCTTGCCGAACGTGGCCGGCCGCTGATCCTGCGCCGCCGCTACCTTGCTGCCGTAGTGGTAGATCGCGTCATAGCCGCCCCACAGGATCCGGTTGTCGCTCGTCAGCCGGTAGTAGTGGAACTGGTTGGCGCTGTCGCCGATCCCCTGCCTGTGCGCCCAGCCGATGCTCGCGAGCTGCGCCGCCGACAGCGGCTCGGTCATCAGCACGTAGTCATAGACCGGGATCAGGTAGTAGCGCAGCCGGCGCAGCAGCGGCGCGAGCGCCCCGGTGGCCAGCGCGACCCGGTGGGCGGTGACCTGGCCGCCAGGCGTACGCAGGGCGAGACCGTCGGGCGCACCGGCCTCGCCGGCCAGCGACCGGACCGGGCTGCCCTCGTAGATGCGAACGCCAGCATCCAGGCACGCACGGCGCAGGCCCCAGGCGAGCCGGGCTGGGTCGAGCGTGGCGCACCCGTCGGGGTCCCACAGCCCGCCGAGGTAGGTCGGCGAGTGCACCTCCGCCCGCACCGCGTCGCCCGCCAGCAGCCGGACGTGCTTGCCCAGCCGCCCGGCGATCTGCGCGGTCTCACGCAGCCCCTCGACCTGCCAGGGCTGCGTCGCGACCGAGAGCTCGCCCGTCCTGGCGAAGTCGCAGTCGATCCCGTACCGGGCGACTGCCTTCTCGATTTCGTCCAGGTTCCGGTGGCCGAGGCGCTCGAGCGTGGCCAGCTCGCGGGGGAACCTCTCCTGGCCGTTGCCCAGGCCATGCGTCAGGCTCGCTGCACAGAACCCGCCATTGCGGCCGCTGCCGGCCCACGCGACCCGGCGAGCCTCGAGCAGGACGACGTCCCTGCCGGGGTCGGCCTCCTTGGCCTGCAGCGCCGTCCAGAGCCCGGTGAATCCGCCGCCGACGACAGCGAGCTCGGCCGAGTCGCGGCCTGCCAGCGGCGGCTGCGGCGCGGGCGCGTCCGGCTGATCCAGCCAGTACGAGACCGGTCTGGCCGCCGCCAGCGCGCCGGCCGCCTGCGCGCTCGCTGCCTGTGCACCGGCAGCATGCGTGTCCGTCATGCGAGCATCGGCCGGCTATCCAGCTGCGATCGGCTGGAACAGCCTGTTCCAGGCGGCCAGCTCGGCCGGGTTCTCGAACTGGTAGTAGTTCCTGGATCGCGCCTGGTACTGCGGCGTCGGGAACACCAGGGGCGAGTTGGCGGTGTACGAAGGCAGCTTGCCGATCTCCGGTTGCATCGCCGTGAGCGTTGCCGCCGCCCAGCCGGTCGGATGCAGCAGCTCCTGCTGTGCGCCCGGCACCGGGCAGACGTAGTCGTTGTAGTACTCCACCACGGCCTCGACCTGCGGCTGATAGAAGTAGTCCATCAGCGTCATGGCGTCCTTCGGGTTCTGGGCGGACATCGGGATGCACATGTTGTCGGTCCAGAACATGCCCCCTTCGACCGGCATCAGCAGCTGCAGGTCCCGGTACTGCTGGGTCAGGTTGGCCTGGAAGATGTCACCGGAGTAGGCCTGCGAGACGACGATGTCGCCAGCCTTGAGCTTGTCGATGTAGCTCTGGTCGTAGTAGCCGCGGACGATTCCGTTGCTCTTCTGCTTCTGCAGGAACGTCGCCGCCTTGCGCCACTCGGCCTCGGTGGAGGTGGCCGGCTCGACGCCGATCGCCAGCAGCCCGACGCTGCCGAGCTCCTGCGGGTCGCTCATCATGCCGACCTTGCCCGCGTACTTGCTGTCGAACAAGATCCCGACGCTGGTGCCGGGGTTGGGCACGGCCTTGGAGTTGTAGCCGATCGCTGTCCAGCCGGACTGCCACGCCATGGTGTAGGTATTGCCCGGGTCCCACGGGGGGTTCTCTGCCAGCCGTCCGGCGTACTTGCGGAAGTTCGTCATCATCGTCTGGTCCAGCGGGATGAGCCAGTTGTTGTTGATCAGCTCCCCGAGCGCCGGGCTGTTGGTGGTCGTCACGATGATGTCGTAGCCGGTGTACTGGTGGCGCTGGAGGGACGACTTGATCGAGCCGTAAAACGTCATGTTGTCGCTGACCGGCTCGCTGTAGTCGACGCTGATGCCGGTGAGGGCCGTGAAGTGCTGCAGCGTCGGGTGCTTGCCATTCAGCACGTCGATGTAGTCCGGCCAGTTGGCGAAGTTCACCGTGTGGTGCAGCCGCTGCTTGCGCCACCAGTCCGTGCTGCCGACGGTGTCGGTCACCGCGGCCGCCGGCGGCGTAGTCCCGCAGCCGGCCAGTAGGGCGGCCAGACCGCCGCTGCCGACAGCGGCCGCGCCGGCGGCCAGACCGCCAGCTCGCAGCAGCCCGCGGCGCGAGACGCGCCGGCCCGTCAGGCCGCGCCAGAGCGCAGGGTCGACGGCGGAGTCACGCTGCTCTTCCTGCGCCATGGCGGCCTCCTCGTCAGCACCGATCTCATTTCCGCAGGTCGGATACCTGATGGTGGCAGAAATGAGGAGGGGTGCACCCGGACTTTACGACGAAATTCGGCTCAAGGATGCCGAATACGCCCGGCTGGCGCCGGAATCCCCGCGAACGTCCGCTACGAGCCCTCATGCCTGCCGACGGCTGAGCACGATGCTGGCCAGCGCGCAGCAGATGCCGACGGCAAAGATAGCCGTCCCGAACACGAAGACCTGCGGCGGGATGCCGATCCTGGTGGCGCCGTAGACCCAGACCGGGAAGGGAACGCTGGTCCCGCCGACGAAGTTCGAGGTCACGAAGTCGTCGATGGACAGCGCGAACGACATGAGCGCACCGGCCAGGACGCCGGGCATGATCAGCGGCAGCGTGATGGCCCGAAAGGTGACCCAGGAGCCAGCGCCCAGGTCCCTGGCGGCCTCCTCCAGCGAGGTGTCGAAACCGGACATCCTGGCGCGCACGGTGACGGTGACGTAGGCAATGCAGAATGCCACGTGCGCCAGCACCAATGTGACGAAGCCGCGGGCCAGGTTCAGGGTCACGAACAAGCCCAGCAGCGAGGCGCCGAGCACGATCTCCGGTGCGGCGATGTTGAGGAAGATCACCTGCTCGACCAGCGACCGGCCGCGAAAGCGCGGCGGGCGGTACCGGACCATCGCCAGGGCTAGCAGCGTCCCGACGACCGTCGCCAGCACGGCGCTGGTCACCGCGAGCCGGATCGACAGCCAGAACGACGAGCTCAGCTGCGGCACGTTGTCCCACTGCCGGTAGAACTCGGTGGTGAAGCCGTTCCAGCTGAAACTCACCTGCTGCAGGCCGGGCCCGGTCTTGTTGAAGCTGTAGAGGATCATGACGGCGATCGGGAAGACCAGGTAGGCGATCACCAGCCAGGAGTACACCGGCAGCAGGAAGCGGCCCGGTCGGCGGCGGCGCCGGACCGCGCCGGACTGGCCAGCCTCCAGGTCGCCAGCCCGGCCAGTCGCCACCGTGCTGGTCATAGGTAATCCTCAATGGTTCGCGAGCCGAGCAGCCGGGCGTAGGCGAAGATGCCGATCAGTGCTACGGCCAGCAGCACCGCCGACAAGGCCGAGCCGCCGGCGTAGTCGAGATTGGTCAGGAACGCGTTCTGGATCACGGTGCCGATCATCGTGTCGCCGGTGCCGCCGAGGATCTGCTGGTTGACGTAGTCCCCAAGAGCCGGCACGAACGTCAGCAGGAACGCCGCGAACACGCCGGGGATCGCCAGCGGCACGATCACCCGGCTGAACGCCTCGCGCCGGCTGGCGTATAGGTCGTAGGCGGCGTCGAGCACGCGCTTGTCGATGCGCTCGATCGCCACGTAGAGCGGCAGCGCGGTGAACGGCAGGTAGTTGTAAGCCAGCCCGGCGATCACCGCGTAGCCGGTCGCCAGGACGTGGAAATTCTGCGGCAGCAGGTGCGCGTGCTTGAGCGGGCCGAGGATGACGCCCTGGTCGGACAGGATGAATTCCCAGACCACGGTGCGGATCACGAACGAGACGAAGAACGGGACTAGCAGCATCAGCAGGAAGAAGTTCTTCCTCCGGCCGCCGTAGAACGCGATCCAGTAGGCGATCGGGAACGAGATGACCAGGTCGATCACCGTGGCCGCGCCGGCGTACTCGAAGCTCTTCCACAGCTGGGAGTGATACAGGCTCAGCTGCTGGCCGAACTCAGCCCAGTGCCAGGTCATCACGCAGGCGCCGGTCGCCTGATTGCAGCTCTGCAGCGACAGCGAGAGCATGGTGACGAGCGGCACCAGGAACAGGGCCAGGAGCCACAACCCGGCGGGCAGGCTCAGCAGGTACGGCGCGAGCGCCTTGCCAAGCCTGGCCCGGCCGCCGCCGCGCGGAGCTACGAGCCCTCGGTGATCGGCACGAACAGGTTGTTCCACGCAGTCAGCTCTTCCTGGCTCTTGTACTGGTAGTAGTTCCTGGAGTTCTTGATGTACTGCGCCGTCGGGAACACCAGCGGCGCGTCGGCGGTAACCGACGTCGGCAGGCCGACCTCCGAATTCATCTGCTTCAGCGCCGTCGCAGCCCAGCCGCTCGGGCTCAGCAGCACCTGCTTGGCGTCTGGCACCGGGCAGACGTAGTCGTTGTAGTACTCCACGACGGCCTCGACCTGCGGCTGATAGAAGTAGTCCATCAGCGTCATGGCGTCCTTCGGGTTCTGCGCCTCCATCGGGATGCACATGTTGTCGGTCCAGAACATCCCGCCTTCGCTCGGGATGAGCAGGTGCAGGTCGCGGTACTTGCTGTTGAGATCCGCCTGGAAAATGTCGCCCGACCACGCCTGGGACACCAGGATGTCGCCGTTCTTCAGCGCGTCGATATAGCTCTGGTCGTAGTAGTTGCGGACGATCCCGTTGCTCTTCTGTTGCTTCAGGAACGTGGCGGCCTTCTGCCAGTCAGATTCAGTCGAGGTCGCCGGCTCCACGCCGATCGCCAGGAGCCCGACGCTGCCGAGCTCCTGCGGGTCGCTCATCATGCCGACCTTGCCCGCGTACTTCTTGTCGAACAGGATGCCGACGCTCGTGCCCGGGTCCGGCACGGCCTTGGAGTTGTAGCCGATCGCCGTCCAGCCCGACTGCCACGCCATCGTGTACTTGTTGCCCGGATCCCACGACGGGTTCTTGACCAGCGGTCCGGCGTAGGAGTTGAAGTTCGTCATCATCGACCGGTCAAGCGGCGTCAGCCAGCCGTACTCGATCAGATAGCCGAGCGGCGGGCTGTTGTTCGTCATGACGATGATGTCGTAGCCAGTGGACTGCTTGGCCTGGAGTGACGGGCGGATCTTGGCGTAAAACGGCAGGTTGTCGGTGATCGGCTCGGAGTAGCTGACGCTGATCCCGGTGGTCTGCGTGAAGTGCTCGAGGGTCAGGTGCTTGCCGTTCAGGACGTCGATGTAGTACGGCCAGTTGGCGAAGTTCACCGTGTGGTGGAGCTGCTGCTTCGCCCACCACGCGGCGCTGCCGACACCGCCAGTCGACACGGACGGCTTGATAGCCGCGGTTCCCTTGACGCCGCAGGCTGCGAGCAGTCCCGCCAGGCCGAGGGTCCCGGCGCCCGCGCCGGCCGCGGACAGCAGCTGCCGGCGGGACATCCGCGGACTGCTCAGCCCGCGGATGATCGAAGGATCGAGGTCGGGATTGCTCCCCGCCGGCTCGCGATCGGACTGGCGCGTCATATGTGCTCCTCTACTTGATCAAGTACGAGTGCTCGGGTTCCCAGCACAGCCATGCGGCCGCACCGCGGGCCGGCATCGCGCCGGCTGTCGCCGAGTTCTGCTGGAAGACGACCATGTCCGCACCGGTGCTGGTGACGATCGTGAAGCTCGTCGAGGTGCCGAGATAGACGACCTCCGAGACGGTGCCGCGCAGCGCACAGCCTGCGTGTCCCGGCTCGGTGGCCAGGGAGATCTTTTCCGGCCGGACGGTGAGCTCCGCCTGGTCACCAGGCGCGAGTGGCAGGCCGCGCAGCGGGACGACAATGCGCTCGCCCTGGCCTGTCTCGATCACCCCGGCGCCAGCGGTGACCGCCGTCAGCTTGCCGGCCAGCAGGTTGGAGGTGCCGATGAAGCCCGCCACGAACCGAGTCCCCGGGTGCTCGTAGATCTCTTCCGGCGAGCCGAGCTGCTCGACCACGCCGTCGTTCATCACCGCAATGCGATCGGACATCGTGAGCGCCTCGCCCTGGTCATGCGTCACGTACACGAACGTGATGCCGACCTCGCGCTGAATCCGCTTGAGCTCGACCTGCATGGCCTGCCGAAGCTTGAGGTCGAGTGCGCCGAGCGGCTCGTCCAGCAGCAGTGCGGCCGGATGGTTGACAAGAGCCCTGGCCAGCGCGACCCGCTGCTGCTGGCCGCCGGACAGCTCACGCGGCCGCCGCTTCTCGCGGCCGGCCAGGTCGACGATCTCGAGCATCTCGCTGACCCGCCTGGTGATCTCAGCCGACGGCACCTTCTTGCGCCGCAGCCCGAAGGCGACGTTCTCGCGCACGTCCATGTGCGGGAACAGCGCGTAGGACTGGAACACCATGTTCACGTCGCGCTTGTTCGGCGGGACGTTGGTTACGTCCCGGCCCGCCAGCCTGACCGTGCCGCGAGTGGGATCCTCGAACCCGGCGATCACCCGCATGGTGGTGGTCTTGCCGCAGCCGGAGGGGCCGAGGAGGGAGAAGAACTCGCCCTGACGGATGGCCAGATCGATGCCGCGCACAGCTGGGACGGTCTCGCCGCCGGCGTGGAATTCCTTAGCCACGCCGTCTAGCTCGATCGCCGGGCTGGCCGCTTGCCCGTCGGTCATGATCAGCAGTCACCCTCCCGCGCCGTCCCGCTGGACCAGTCTGTTGACCAGTCCGCCCGAGACGAGGTGACCGATCCTCGCAGAGCAAAAGGCTATTTTCAACCGAATCCGTCGCTAAATCGCGGTAACGCAACTGAAGTGAGATGAGCCCCATCAGGCGTCGATATTGCTCATCACGTGCTTGATACGGGTGTAGTCGTCGAATCCGTAGCCGGACAGGTCCTTGCCGTAGCCCGAGTGCTTGAACCCGCCGTGCGGCATCTCCGACACGAACGGGATGTGCGTGTTGATCCAGACGGCGCCGAAGTCCAGCAGGCGGGCAGCCCGCATCGCCCGGCCGTGATCGCGGGTCCAGACGCTGGCCGCGAGGCCGTATTTGACCCCGTTCGCCCAGTGCAGCGCCTCGTCTTCGGTGCCGAACCGCTGCACCGTGATGACCGGGCCGAACACCTCGTCCTGGATCATCTCGTCGTCCTGACGCAGCCCCGTTACCACTGTCGGGGCGAAGCAGAAGCCCCGTTCGCCCACCCGGTGTCCGCCGGTCGCGATCGTCGCGTGCGCAGGTGCGCGCTCCAGGAAACCCTGAACCCGGGCGAGCTGCGCGGGGTTGTTGAGCGGCCCGAAGTACGCCTCGGTGTCCTCGCGCCCGCCCGTCCGCACGGTGGCGGCGCGCGCCACGAGCGCGTCGGTGAGATCGGCGCCGACGCCGGGGCCAGCCAGGACCCGGGTGGCGGCGGTGCAGTCCTGGCCGGCGTTGTAGTAGCCGGCGTCGGTGATGCCCTGCACCGCCATGTCGATGTCCGCGTCGTCGAACACGATCACGGGCGCCTTGCCGCCGAGCTCGAGATGCACGCGCTTGAGGCCGGCGGCCGCCGCCTGCGCCACCTCGATGCCAGCCCGGACGGAGCCCGTAATCGACACCATCTGCGGGATATCGTGCGACACCATGGCCCGGCCGGTGTCGCGGTCCCCGCAGATCACGTTCAGCACGCCAGGCGGGAAGAACTCGGCCGCGATCTCGGCCAGCAGCAGCGTCGACACGGGGGTGGTGTCCGACGGCTTCAGCACCACCGTGTTGCCGGCCGCCAGCGCGGGCGCGAGCTTCCAGACCGCCATCATCATCGGGTAGTTCCAGGGCGCCACCTGGGCGCAGACGCCGACGGGCTCGCGCCGGATCATCGAGGTGTGGCCGCGCAGGTACTCCCCGGCCGACTTGCCGTCGAGGAGCCTGGCCGCTCCGGCGAAGAACCTGAGCTCGTCGGCGAGCGGCGGCACTTCGTCGGCCCTGGTCAGAGCCACCGGCTTGCCGGTATTCCGTGACTCTGCCTCGACGAGGTCCTCGGTCCTTGCCTCGATGGCATCAGCAAATCTCAGCAACGCCAGGCTGCGCTCCGCCGGCGTGGTGTCGCGCCAGGTCTCGAACGCTGCGGCGGCCGTGCGCAGCGCGGCATCGACGTCGGCGGGACCCGATACGGGCGCCGCCACGTAGGGCTCGCCCGTGCTCGGGTCGATCACCTCACTCATCCGGCCGTCTTGACTGGGCACGTACTGCCCGCCGACGAAGTTGGCAAGCGACGCCACCACGATCCTCCCGTTGAGCCGATACCGAGCCAGCTACGACCCTGACAGAGAAAGCGGTGCCACACAAGTGAATCAGTAACAAACTAGTCAATGATCTACGGAATTAGTTGACAGACAACGATAACCTGGCAGCATGGGGCTTGCGAAGGAGGCTGATGCATGGCGCACACGCCGGTGACTCCGCTCACGTCGGCCACTCGGGGCCGGACGCCGGCGGGAGGCCGTGATTCCGATAGCCGGATCGTCCTGGACGACTTGTCGAAGCAGATAATCGAGCAGCTCCAGCAAGACGGCAGGCGCTCGTATGCCGCGATCGGCAAGGCTGTCGGGTTGTCTGAGGCAGCAGTGCGGCAGCGGGTGCAGCGGCTGATCGACGTCGGCGCCATGCAGATCGTCGCGGTGACCGACCCGATGACCCTGGGCTTTCCGCGCCAGACGATGGTCGGCATCCGCTGCGGCGGCGACCTAGAGCGGGTTGCCGGTCACCTGGCGGGTATGGGGGAGATCGACTACGTCGTGATCACCGCCGGATCGTTCGACATCCTGATCGAGGTCGTGTGCGAGGACGACGACCAGCTCCTGGAGATCCTCGGGCGGATCCGCGCCATCCCGAGCGTCACGACGACTGAGACATTTGTTTACCTGAGACTCTGCAAGCAGACCTACAGCTGGGGGACCAGATGAGTACGGCATATAGCAAAGACGAGATCGCTGCCCTCCAGGACAAGGCCAGGCGCCACTTGTGGCTGCACTTCACCCGGATGTCGTCCTATGCCGGAAGCGAGGTCCCGGTCATCGTGCGCGGCGAGGGGCAGTACGTCTTCGACCAGAACGGCAGGCGGTATCTGGATGGGCTCGCCGGCCTGTTCGTCAGCCAGATTGGCCATGGCCGGACCGAGGTGGCCGAGGCCGGCGCACGCCAGGCAAGCGAGCTGGCTTATTTCCCGCTGTGGTCATACGCGCATCCGCAGGCCATCGAGCTGGCCGATCGGCTCGCCACGCTGGCGCCCGGCGATCTGAACCGGGTCTTCTTCACCACCAGCGGGTCCGAGGCCGTCGAGGCGGCCTGGAAGCTCGCCAAGCAGTACTTCAAGGCCGTCGGCCAGCCGTCCCGGTACAAGGTGCTGAGCCGGGCCATCGCCTACCACGGGACGTCCATGGGCGCGCTCGCCATCACCGGGCTGCCCGGCATCAAGGAGCCGTTCGAGCCACTGCCGCCCGGCGGCGTCCGGGTCCCCAACACCAACTTCTACCGGGCGCCGTCCTTCGTCGCCGACGACCTGACCGCGTTCGGCGCCTGGGCCGCTGACGAGATCGAGCGGGCGATCCTGCGCGAGGGCGAGGACTCGGTCGCCGCCGTCGTCCTGGAGCCACTGCAGAACTCTGGCGGCTGTTTCCCGCCGCCGCCCGGATACTTCCAGCGTGTCCGCGAGATCTGCGACAAGTACGGCGTCCTGCTCGTATCGGACGAGGTAATCTGCGCGTTCGGTCGGCTGGGCCACTATTTCGGCTCTGAGCGCTACGGGTACAAGCCCGACATCATCACCTTCGCCAAGGGCGTCACGTCCGGCTACGCCCCGCTGGGCGGCATGCTGGTCAGCGACCGGCTGATGGAGCCGTTCGCCTCCGGCCAGGCCACGTTCCTGCACGGCGTCACCTTCGCCGGGCATCCGGTGTCGTGCGCGGTCGCCATGGCCAACCTCGACGTGTTCGAGAAGGAAGACCTGCTGGGCAATGTGCGGTCCCACGAGGGCGCGTTCCGGGCCACCCTGGAGAAGCTCAACGACCTGCCGATCGTCGGCGATGTCCGCGGCGACGGGTACTTCTACGGCATCGAGCTCGTGAAGGACAAGGCCACCAGGGAGACCTTCGACGACGACGAGTCCGAGCGGCTGCTGCGGGGCTTCCTGTCCCACGCGCTCTTCGACGCCGGCCTGATCTGCCGTGCCGACGACAGGGGCGACCCGGTCATCCAGCTCTCGCCGCCGCTGACGTGCACCCAGGAGCACTTCGACGAGATGGAGCAGATCCTGCGCAGCGTGCTGACCGAGGCCTGGACCAAGATCTAGTAACTCCGGCATCCGCCGTCTCTTCTGTTCCGTCTGTCTCACTTGTCGGCCAGTTGCCCGCGAAGTTATGCACTTGTAACCGCCTTGTGGCTAACCAAATGCCCTCTCGGTCGTGTCTAAGAGAGTGAGGGACCAGGCGGTGTCGCAGGGGCTACCGCCAGGTGCGGGCGCACGGGAGGACGCATGTCGAGCAGCGACGGTAGGTGGGCCGAGCTGTCCAGCCACCACGAGCGGGTCATCCCGGCTGGCGAATCGGGATGTGGCTCGACGGATCATGCCAGCAAGGCCGCCCGGGCGCAGTGGGCTGAGCTGGCCAGCCAGAGCGAGCGGCTCGCGGGCGACACCGATCCGCTGTTCAGGCTGGCCAGCTCACGCCACAACGTGACAGGCATGCGGCTCGTCGCAGGCGCCGCGTAACAACAGGCCACGGCCAGACTGGCCGGGTCGGGCTACCCGCCGGGGTCCTAGCGGCCCGGCGGCAAGAGTTCCTGCACGTGCTTGACGACCTGGTCGACAGGCACGCGCTCCCGCTCGCCGCTCTCGCGGCTGACGACCTCCATCACGCCTTCGGCGAGGTCGCGGCTGCCGACGCTGATCCGGAACGGGAAGCCGATGAGCTCGGCGTCCTTGAACTTCACCCCCGGCCGCTCGTCGCGGTCATCGATGATCACGTCATGGCCGGCTGCCTGCAGGGCGGCATAGATCGCCTCCGCCGCCGCGCGCACGGACTCGTCCTTGGCCGACACCATGACCACGTCAACGTCGGCCGGCGCCACCTGGACCGGCCACGTCAGGCCAGCGTCGTCGTGGTGCACCTCGGCGATTGCTGCCATGGCGCGCTCGACGCCGATGCCGTAGCAGCCCATGATCGGCACGATGGACGAGCCGTCCGGCCCCAGCACCGAGACACCGAGCGCCGTGGTGAACTTCCGGCCCAGCTTGAAGATGTGACCAACCTCGATCGCCCGCACGAGCTCCAGCGGCGTGCCGCACTGGGGGCAGGGCTCGCCGGCCGACACCTCGCGCAGGTCCGCCCAGTGGCCCACCACGATGTCGCGGTCGACGTCGACGCCGGTGAGGTGGACGTCGTCGGTATTGGCGCCGGTGGTCATGTCCTTCCGGCCGCGCAGCGCCAGGTCGGCGATCACCGGCAGGCTCGTGACGCCTACCGCTCCGAGGCTGCCGGGCGACGCGCCGAGCGCAGCGCGGATCTCGTCGGGCTGCGCCGGGCGAATGTCGGCCGATCCGGTCGCGTCGACCAGTTTCTGCTCGGCGAGCGGGTGGTCACCGCGTAGCAGGACTAGCGTCGGCTGGCCCTTGATGACCTGCACGAGCGTCTTGACCTGGCGGTCAGCCGCGATACCGTACCTGACGGCCAGGTCCTCGATCGTTCGCACGGCTGGCGTGTCCAGCCGCTGTGGCGCGGCTGGGCCCGGCTGGTCCTCGATGGCGGCGAGCTGCGAGGTCGCCTTCTCGAGGTTGGCCGCGTAGTCACAGTGGGGACACGTCGCGACCAGGTCCTCGCCGGCGTCGGACGGGCACATGAACTCGATCGAGTCGCTGCCGCCCATCGTGCCGTTCGACGCCTCGACTGCGATCGCCGGGATGCCGAGCCTGGCGAAGATGTGCTCGTAGGCGCTGCGGTGCGCGTTGAAGGACTTGTCCAGGCCCGCCTCGTCGACGTCGAAGCTGTAGGAGTCCTTCATGGTGAACTCGCGGACCCTGATCAGGCCACTCTTGGGCCTGGGCTCATCCCGGAACTTGGTCTGAATCTGGTACCAGAACTGCGGCAGCTCGCGGTAGGAGGACAGCTCGAGCGCGAGCGTGGTGAAGATCTCCTCGTGCGTCATGCCGAGGACCAGGTCCGCGCCCTTGCGATCCTTGAGCCGGAACATCTCCTCGCCCATGATCGACAGCCGCCCGCTCCGCTCCCAGATCTGGGCCGGGTGCATGATCGGCTGCAGGAACTCCTGCGCTCCGATCGCGTTCATCTCCGCCCGGATCACGGCCATCACCTTGGCCCGGACCCGCATGCCAAGCGGCAGCAGAGAGTAATGACCTGCCATCAGCTGGCGAATGAACCCGGCCCGTACTAGCAGCCGGTGACTCGCCGCATCGGCGTCCGCCGGGTCCTCTCGCAGGGTCGGGATGTGCAGCTGTGACCAGCGCATGAGTGGAAGCCTCTTCGTTGCGTGCAGGGTTTGCGTTGCTGGAGTGTGCCGTAGCGGGCACTTCAGCGGAGGACGTCAGTCTAGAGCCCCCGGCTAGCACGGACGATCTCGTCCGGGCCGGCCGCGGCCGCCGGGCGATACTGGCCGCTAAGTGCCCGTTGCGTAGAGGTTCCGATTAGTGCGGTACGTGACAGTCTCGTGTTTGGCTGGTAACACAACGGGCACGAAATCCACATGCCGACGGACAGGTCAGCTCGCCGGGTTCTGTCTAGCGTCATGGGTATCGCCGCGATATTCGACCTGACCGGCATGGCCGTCTACCAGACGATGCGTCCAGTCCTTCCGCCCAGTCCGCCGTGCCAGGACGATCATGATGATCCGTTCCTGTCGGCGATGAGCACGATCACGGCCGCGCACCGCGAGGCAGCCGGTCGTGCGCGTGATGAGAGCGGTGAGACGTTAGCCGCATGACCAGCACCGATCGCGCGCCCACGCCGTCGCCGACGAGCCCGCAGGACCAGGGCGGTCAGCCGACGCAGGCGCCAACCCCCAGACAGCCGGAAGCCGGCGCCGCGGAGATCGCCGAGGCAGTCGTCGACCGGATCGGTGACAAGGTGACCGACAGCCGGGGCCAGCAGGCCGACATCCCGTCGGTCTCGCAGGCGATCGCGCTGCGCGAGCAGGCTCCGGAGATGTACGACCTCTGGCTGAAGATCGCCAAGGACAAGGCGGCGACGGCCAATTACGTGCAGCGCGCACCGTATGAGGTGCCCGAGCGGCTGGCGCAGTCTGGCCGGCCGCGGGCGCTTGGCGCGCTCATCATCGTGCTCTCGTTCTGCGGCTACCTCGCGTGGCTCGGCGGTCCGGGTCCCTACATCGGCGGCCTGGTCGCGATCCTCGACCTTGGCGTCATGTTCGGCATGTTCTTCGGGCTGCGGCCCGAGCGCCTGCCGGACCCGAAGCAGACCGAACTGGGGCAACCCGAGCGCCGACGCCGTCGCTTAGTCCAGGCCTGACCGCGCCCTTGGCGGGTCGCGCAATCGTGAGTCCTGGTTTGCCGTTCTCGCGAGCCGTGCCATCCTGGCCGGGGTGATCTGCTAACGGCCCGGCCAGCCGGCCGGGCCGGCGACCTGGCGTGGCGGAGGTGCACGGGTGCTCGACGGTCGGCTGCTGGTAGATGCCCACGTGCACGTGGCGAGGCTGCCGACGCTGTCCAGGGACTGGCAGGACTGGGTCACCACGTTCGGCGGCGGGATCGCGATCTCCGAGCTGTACGACCGCGACGGCGTACCCATTCCGGCGGCGCTTGACGCCCACTTCGATGCCGAGGGCGCCGACCACGTGCTCCTGTTCACCGAGCACAGCCCCAAGGCGACCGGCATCCAGCCGATCGAGGACGTGCTGCCGCTCGTTGAGCGCAACCCGGCCCGCTTCCATCCCGTCGCCAACATCAACCCGCACCTGCACTACCCAGTCCGGACGGAACTCGCGCGCCAGGCGGGCCTTGGCGCCATCGCCTGCAAGATCCATCCGGTGCACGGCGGCTTCGAGCCGGCCGATCGCATGCTGTATCCGGCCTACTCGTGGTGTGAGGAACGGGGTATGCCGGTCATCGTGCACTGCGGCACCTCGACGTTCTCCGGGTCGGTCAACGCCTACGGCGCGCCCGTGCTGCTCGACCCGGTGTTCCGCGACTTCCCCGACCTCACCGTGGTGCTGGCCCATGGCGGCCGCGGCTGGTGGTATGACCAGGCGGCGTTCCTGACCCTCATGCGGCCCAACGTCTGGCTCGAGGTGTCCGGGCTGCCGCCGGCCCGGCTGCCCGACTACTACGGCGCGGCGCTGTCACGGCTGGCGCCGAGGATGGTGTTCGGCACCGACTGGCCGGGCGTGCCCGGCGTGCAGCGCAACGCTCGAGCAATGGAAAAGGTGCTGCTCGACACCGGCGCCACGCACGACCAGGTCTCCCTCGCGCTGGGCGGCAACGCAGCGCGGATCTTCCGCCTGCCCGGATAACCCCGTTCCCGGCACGCGGGACCGGATCGCCACGTTCTAGTCCCAAGCAAGCGATTGCTTGCCCCTAGCCGTCTGCCGGCCAGCAGCCCTAGTGTTACGACAAAGGTGGTTCGGCGACTCTTCGGGAGAGCGGATGAAGACCAGGGCAGCAGTCATGCGCGGAACGGGCCAGGACTGGGAGGTTACGGAGCTTGAGCTCGATCCCCCGAAGGTCGGTGAGGTGCTGGTCCAGTTCGTGGCCTCTGGCCTGTGCCACTCTGACGAGCACATCCGCACCGGTGACCTCACCCCGCGGTTCCCGATCGTGGGCGGCCACGAGGGTGCCGGCGTCGTCCAGGAAGTCGGGCCAGGCGTCACCCGCCTGAAGGCCGGCGACCACATCGTCTGCTCATTCCTGCCGGTCTGCGGGCACTGCCGCTGGTGCTCAACGGGCCACTCCAACCTGTGCGACCTCGGTGCCACCATCCTGGACGGCTGCCTGCCGGACGGCACGTACCGGTTCCACACCGCCGATGGCGAGGACGTCGGCGGAATGTGCATGCTGGGCACGTTCGCGGAGTACGCGACTGTTTCCGAGCTGTCGTGCGTCAAGGTCGACGACGACCTCCCCCTCGACAAGCTGGCGCTGATCGGCTGCGGCGTGCCCACCGGGTGGGGCTCGGCCGTGCACGCGGCCGCGGTTGAGCCCGGCGACACCATCGCGATCTACGGCATCGGCGGCATCGGCATCAACTCGGTCCAGGGCGCGGCCCTGGCTGGCGCCCGGAACGTGGTCGCGATCGATCCGGTCGCCATGAAGCGCGAGACGGCCGAGCAGCTCGGCGCGACGCACAGCTGCGCGACTGCGGGCGAAGCCGCGCTGCTGATCCACGAGCTGACCCGCGGCGTGATGGCCGACAAGGCGATCGTGACGGTCGGCGTGGTGACGACGGAGGTCGTCACCGATGCGTTCAACACGATCCGCAAGGGCGGCACCGTGGTCGTGACCGGCCTGGGCGATCTGGTCTCGAACAACATCCAGATCAACAGCTCGATGCTGACGCTGATGGAAAAGCGCCTGCAGGGCAGCCTGTTCGGCTCGGGTGACCCGTTCCATGACATCCCGATGATGGTGCAGCTGTACCGGTCCGGCGACCTGAAGCTCGACGAGCTGATCACGACCACCTACAGCCTCGACGGAATCAACCAGGGCTACCAGGACATGCTCGACGGCAAGAACATCAGGGGCCTCATCCTGCATGGCAGCTGAGTCACCCACGGCGTCTTCCCGGCCGGGGCCGGTGGGCGGCAGCACGCCGGTCATCGGCCTCCGCCGGGAGCGCGAGGTGCTGACGGTGGCGCTCCAGGCCGCCCGGCACGTGGTGCTGGAAGGACCGCCCGGCACCGGCAAGTCGACACTGCTGCGGGCGATCGCACGCGAGCTCGGCAAGGCCGTTGTCTTCGTGGAAGGCAACGCGGAGCTCACCCCGGCACGGCTCATCGGCCAGTACGACCCGGCGCAGGTCCTCGCCGAGGGCTACCTGACCGCGAGCTTCGCCGACGGGCCGCTGCTGCAGGCGATGCGCACCGGCGCCCTGCTGTACCTGGAGGAGTTCAACCGGGTACCCGAGGAGACACTCAACGTCCTCATCACCGTGCTGACCGAGGGCGAGATCGCGGTGCCACGCCTCGGGCTCGTGCAGGCCGATCCGCAGTTCCGGCTCATCGCGGCCATGAACCCATTCGACGCGATTGGCACCGCCCGGGTGAGCCAGGCGATCGCCGACCGAATCTGCCGCGTCGTGCTCGGCTACCAGGACGCCGCGGCAGAGCGGGCCATCACCACAGCGGTGACGGGACACAACGGCCAGGCTGTCGACTTCGCCGTGTCGTTCGCGCGGGCGACTCGCTCGCACCGCGACGTGCGGATGGGCTCGTCCGTGCGCGGCGCTATCGACCTGGTGCTGCTCCTGGACGGGCTGACCCGGCTGCGCAGCGAGCCCGCGATGGCCCGCGAGACGGCGCGGGACGCGGCGCACGCCGCACTGTCCGGGCGGATCCGGATCGCCGACGGCTGCGACCGCAGCGCCGAGTCCGTCCTTGACGAACTGCTCGCCGACCTGTGGCCGCTGGATGCGCCGGCCCCGCCAGCAACCGCGCCCGACTCCGCCGACGCACCGGACCAGGCGGCACAGGACGGCCAGGGAAAAGCTGACGGCCCGCCCGGCGAGGCGGGCCTTCGCGGCGCGGGATCGCAGTCAAGCCTGCGTCGCGAGCGACACCAGGGACCGGCCCGGCGCACCGTCAGCCGGGCCGAGCTGGCCAGCAGGCACGCCGGCTTCGCCGATGTCTCGCCGCAGGCCGGCGAGTTGGACCCGGACGCGCTGGCCAGGCTGCTGGCAGCCGATCCAGACGCAGCCGCTGCCCTGCTGGCGGACTTGAGCCAGGCCACCGACGCGTCACTGCGCGCCATGGCGCGCCGCCTCGCGGCCCGGATCTTCATCCAGCTAGGTGCCGCCGGCCGCCAGTCGGCACGCGGCCCGAAGCGGATGCGCTCGGTCGTACGCGGCGACGGCGACGTCGACCTCGACCGGACGATCGACCGGCTGGCCGGCTCCTGGCCGCCGCCGGCCGAGGACGTCGTGACCAGGTCATGGCAGGCGCACCGCAGGTCGGTCTGCCTGCTGGTCGACTCCAGTGGCTCGATGTCGGGGCTGGCGCTCGCCATGGCCGCGGTCGCGACTGCCAGCGTGCTGCTGGCGGCCGACGCGCGCCTCGACACCGGCGCGCTGGCGTTCTCCGGCTCCGTCACCGTGCTCCAGCCACCGGGGCACCGGCAGCAGCCCGAGCAGACCGTCGCCAGGCTGCTCGGCTTGCGCGGGCACGGCATGACCGACCTGGCCGCCGGACTGCGCGCCGCGGCTGGCCAGCTGGCAGGCCTTGCATCGGCCGAGCGGTGCGTCGTGCTGCTGTCGGACTGCCTGAGCACGACCGGCGGCGATCCGGCGGCCGCCCTGGCCGGGATCGACCGCCTCGACGTGCTGTGCCCACTGCCGCCCGGTCGTGAGCCCGATCCTGAGTCGCTGCTCGCGGCCGAGCGGCTAGCCCGGCTCGGCGGCGGCATCAGCCAGCCGGTGCGCAGCCTGGCCGAGATACCCGCCGCGCTGACCAGCCTGCTGTCTGGGCGCTAGGCGCCGATCGAACCATGGCGGGCCGGTTGCCGTTCCCAGCACGTGGGGCCTAGGCAGTGCCGTCCGCGGATGCGCACTGGACTTCGGAGCGGCGTGCTGCGACGGACCGTCGCCGGCACGGTCGGCTGCGGTGCGCTGCTGGTCACCGGGTGCACCAGCGTCACGGCCGGCGCCGGCAGCATCGCCGGTGCCACCGTCGCCGTCGCCCGCAGCAACGAGCCTGGCGCCGCCGGCCGCTGCTCGAGACCCGCTGGCGAGCCCGCCGGCGAGCCCGCTGGCGAGGGAGTACCTGGTGATCGCGCGGGCAGGCAACCGCCAGCTGGAGACCGACTTTGACGGCCTCAGCGCGGACCACGGCGATCTCGCGGCGGCGCGCGCCTACCTGCGGGACGCCGCCGCGACGGAGCGGCTGTTCGATCGACGCCTGCTGACGCTGCGCCTGCCGCCGGCCGTCGAGGCGATCGCCGGTCTCCTCGTCCGCGCCAACCAGGCCCGGGTAGAGCTCACCGATCAGGCCGCTACGTCAGCGTCGATTGGCCAGGTGGGTGCGTATGAGCGGCGGCTGACCGCGGCCAACGTGCCGGTCGAAGACGCCGTGCAGGTGATACGCGACATGCTGGGCTTGCCACCGCCAACGACGAGCTAGCCCTAGCGCGTCAGCCCCACGCCCGCGTGCACAGCACGAGCCGGTAGCCGTCGGGATCGGCGATCGTCACGCCCCACTCATCCCAGTACGGGTTGCGGGCCGGGACGCGCGTGCCTCCGGCCTCGATGAGGCGGCTGACCACGTCGTCCTCGACGGGCCCGTCGAGGTACAGCACCAGCAGGTCCTCCTCGGTCGGCGCGGGCGGCGTCTCGCCGGCCGGGTCGGCGACAAGCTCCAGGTGCCAGGCGGCGCCCGGCCAGCCGACCATCAGCAGGGCGTGGCCGCCCTCGGCGGAGTCGTCGAGGCGGAGGAGCACGCTGAGGCCAAGACCTTGCACCCAGAAGCGCTCGGCGGCGCCAAGGTCGCGACTCGGGCGGGCCAGGCGCAGCTGGCTTGACGGGCCGAGCTGGCCGCTCACGCCGTTACCACGCCGTCGAGGTGGGCGGTGTCGTTGAATCCACGGACGTTCCAGCGCTCGGTGGTGAGGACGAGCCGCGAGATCGAGGTGTTCTCGGCGCCGAGAAACGCGAACGGCCGGGAGTCGCTCGCGAGGGCCATGGCCTGGCCGATCACCCCGCCGTGCGTGAAGGCCGCGACGCGCTGTCCCGGATGCGCCGCCGCGATGC
Organism: uncultured Actinomycetota bacterium; assembly: GCA_963792725.1. GTDB lineage: Bacteria > Actinomycetota > Actinomycetes > Streptosporangiales > Streptosporangiaceae > JAJYUU01. Next base: position 662,613 of record CAWBXJ010000001.1, read on the forward strand.
GCTCGATGGCAGCACGGACGCGGCCTGCCAGCACGGCGCTGGACTCGGCGCCCGGGATGACATCCCACCGTTCCTCGGCCAGCATCCGGACGCTGATCGGGTGACCGTCAGCGACGTTCTTGCGGAAGAGGCCGCCCTCCCACTCGCCCAGGTGAACCTCGCGCAAGTCAGCCTCGACCCGAGGCGCCAGGCCAAGCCGGGCGGCCAGCGGCGCGGCCGTCTGCGCGGTACGGCGGAGCGTGGTCACGTAGATCGCATCGATCCCGGCGGCCTCGAGGCGGGCGCACACCTGACGGGCCTGCACCTCGCCGTCGGCCGACAGCGGCGGGTCGCCGTGACCGTCGACGAGCGGGAACGGGGTCCCATCGACATACGCCTGCGACGCGCCGTGCCGCACGAGGAGCAGGTCGGTCGCACCTGGCGGCACCTCGTACCGCCCCTGCACAAACGCGGTCGGACCCGGATCTACTCGTGCAGCCGTCTCTACTGGTGCATCCGTCACAGCAAGAAAGGTACCGGGACTCAGTTATCGCGAGACTGCGGGAGCTTGAACGCAGCCTTGCGGCCGCCCGCTGCTGACGGCGGCGGCACGACCGGCCCGATGTCGCCATCGGGTGCCTCGTCCAGGTCCACGATGACCGGGGCGTGGTCGCTCGGGCCGGTGCCCTTGCGGGCATGGCGGTCGACCCACGCGGCCATGACCCGGCTGGCCACGCTGTCAGTGGCCAGCACCAGGTCGATCCGCATGCCGAGGTCCTGATGAAACATCCCGGCCCGGTAGTCCCAGTAGGTAAACACGCGCCGGTCGGGCCAGTGATCGCGGACGACATCATGCAGCCCGGCGGACTGAAGGCTGGCCAGCGCCGCTCGCTCAGGCACCGTGACATGGGTCTGGCCGATGTACGCGGCGGGATCGAAGACGTCGCTGTCGGTCGGCGCGATGTTCATGTCACCGCAGACCACCGCCGCGTCCGGCCCGGATCTGACCGCCTGCTCCAGGGCCGCCAGCCAGGCGAGCTTGTACCGGTAGTGGTCGGAGTCCGGCTCGCGGCCGTTAGGCACGTACACCGAGTGCACCCGGATCTGACCACAGGTGGCGGCGATCGCGCGGGCCTCGGGCTTCGGGAAGCCCGGCCCGTCGGCCAGCCCCGCCACCACATCATCGAGCCCGACCCTGGACAAGATCGCCACGCCGTTCCAGCGGGGCTCCCCGTGCGCAGCGATCTTGTAGCCGCGGCTCGCCAGGTCAGCGCCGAGCAAGTCGACGAGGGCATCGTCGGCGAGCTTGGTCTCCTGCAGACAGACGACATCGGGCTGACGCTGGTCCAGCCAGGGCAGCAGCCGCGGCACCCGCTGCTTCACTGAGTTCACGTTCCAGGTAGCGATCCGCACCGCGCCTACACTAGCCGCCAGCCCGGCTCGCGGCCGAGCTTGGTCTGGCTGTCCATGTCGGCCTGGCCCGTACGTCGTGGTGATGACGAGTCCGGACCCAGGACGTCCGGACCCAGGACGTCCGCACACAGTGAGGAGAGCCCGATGAAGTACCTGCTGCTGGTCTGCGTGGAAGAGCCACCAGTGCCCGCGTTCGAGACCCCCGAGGAGATCGCCGCCTGGGATGTCGAGGGCGAGGACATCAAGCCGTGGCTGAGCGAGACCCGCGGGCGGCTCTTCGGGAGTCAGGTGAGCAAGCCGGCCAACGCGGCCACCGTGCGGGTCCGCGCGGACGAGATCGTGGTGAGCGACGGCCCGTACGCCGAGACCAAGGAGTGGATGGCCGGCTTCGACGTCATCGAGTGCGCGGACATGGACGAGGCGATCCAGGTCGCCGCCCGGCATCCGGTCGCCAGGTTCGGGATGATCGAGGTCCGGCCCTTCCGCCCCGGCACCGGCCGGACAGCGCCCAGTTCGGGGTGATCACGGGGCGGCCGCTCCGCCCGGGTGTGCCGGGGCGGACCGGCGAGTAGTCCGGCATGATCAGGATGCGGTGGCCCGCTGGGCGATGATGCGCAGCCCGTCGGCCAGCTCGGGTGCCGACGGCGCATGTTCAGGGTCCAGGAAGTACTTCGCGATCAGGCCCATGAAGATGGCGTGCATGACGACGCCCGCCGTCCGCGCCGCTTCCGGCTCGGTGGCGGGATCGATGCCAAGGAACAGCTCGGCCAGACCGCTCCCGGCGAACTCCTGAATGCCCGCGAGGAAGGCGCGCAGGTCCTCGTTGCGCTGAGCCAGGGTCACGAGCTCAAGCTGCGCAAGCCAGAGGCCGCGGCCAGGGCCCGCAAACGACTCAAGCGTCTGGCGCATGACCGCCTCGAAGCGCTCCAGCGGCTGTTGCGACGCCAGCGGTCCGTCAGCCGTTAGCGCGTCTTGCAGCTCCTTGGCCCAGTCCCCGACCGAGTCGAACACGGCCTGGTTCATCAGCTCGTCTTTGGAGCCGAAGTGGTAGCCGATCGCTGCCAGGCTCACCCCCGAAGCGGCCGCGATGTCGCGCGCGGTCGTGGCGGCGTACCCCTTCTCGATCAGGCACCGTTTTGCTCCGGCGAGCAGATCCTCGCGGTTTCCCATGGCCGGCAGCTTACTCCGTTGTCTCACACAAACGTCTTGGACAAACGTATTGCACGCTTGTATTAGACACTTGTACAGTCCTGTCTAGCGGGCAATCCGACCGGAGCCGACGAGAGGACACGCCATGACCAGCAGCACGACACCCAGCGCTCAGTCCAGCACGTCAGACCGCGCAGGCCGCCGGGAATGGACCGGGCTCGCGGTCCTGCTGCTGCCACTCCTGCTGGTCTCGATGGACGTCTCGGTGCTCTACTTCGCCGTGCCGTTCATCAGCCGCGACCTCGAGCCCACCAGCGCCCAGCAACTGTGGATCTTCGACGTGTACGGCTTCATCCTGGCCGGCCTGCTCATCACGATGGGATCGCTCGGCGACCGCGTCGGGCGACGCAGGCTCCTCCTCGTGGGCGCCCTCGCCTTCAGCCTCGCCTCGCTCGGCGCCGCTTACTCGCACTCCGCGGCCGAGCTGATCGCGGCCCGCGCGGTCCAGGGCATCGCCGGGGCGACGCTCATGCCGTCAACCCTGGCGCTGATCCGGAACATGTTCCACGACGACAGGCAGCGGCGGACGGCCATCGCCATCTGGACCGCGGCCACGATGAGCGGCATCGCGCTCGGGCCGGTGCTCAGCGGATTCCTGCTTGACCACTTCTGGTGGGGATCGGTCTTCCTCATCAACGTGCCGTTCATGATCATGCTGCTCGGCCTGGCCCCAGCGCTCGTGCCTGAGTTCCGCGCGCCGCAGCCGGGCCGGTTTGACCTCGTCAGCTCGCTGCTGTCGCTCGGCGCGGTGCTACCGGTGATCTACGGCATGCAGGAGATCGCGGCGAGCGGCGCAGACCCGGGCCGGATCGCCGCCATCGCGGCTGGCGCAGCCGTCGCAGTCGCCTTCGTCGTGCGCCAGGCGCGACGCGCCCACCCGATGATGGACCTGACACTGTTTCGAAGCCGCGGCTTCAGCGGGGCCGTGGCCCTCAGCCTCGTGGCGATGTTCGCTGTCGTCGGGTTCGCCATCTTCGCCACGCAGTACCTGCAGTCGGTGCTCGGGATGAGCCCGTTCACGGCGGCCCTGTGGTCCATGGTGCCGATGGCCGGGACCGGTGTCGCGGTGCCGCTCAGCCAGGTGCTCGTGCAGAAGGTCGACCGCGCTTACGTCGCGGCGGCCGGGCTGCTCGTGGCTGCGGCCGGCTACGGGCTGCTCACCCAGGTGCGGGTGCACTCGCCACTGTGGTTCGTGCTGGTCGGCGCCAGCGTCTACGCAGGCGGCGTGATCGGCGCCATGACCGTCGGCAACGAGCTGATCATGGGCGCGGTGCCGCCGGAGCGCGCAGGCGCCGCGGCAGCGGTCGTGGAGACCGCATCCGAGTTCGGCGGCGCGCTCGGCATGGCGGTGCTGGGCAGCGTCGGCATCGCGGTCTACCGGTCCAGCCTGGCGGCCGGCGCGCCCGCGCACGTGCCCGCCGCGGCGCTCGGCGCGGCACGCAGCACGCTTGGCGGTGCCCTGGGCGTCTCGGCCAGCCTGCCCGGCCGGCTCGGAGGCGAACTGCTGGCGGCGGCCAGGACGGCCTTCACCCACGGTCTCAATGCGGCCGCGCTCGGCGCCGCCGTCACGGTGGTGGTGGCCGCGATCCTCAGCGCCAGGTATTTCCGCGGTGTCCAGGTCGGGCCGGCGACCGACTCCAGCCAGCAGCCGCAGCCGCAGTCCGAGCTCGTCAGCTAGGCGGTCGAAGCGGTCAATGCCGTCCGCCGGCCGCGAAGGCGAACGCCAGCAGCGAGTTCGCCACGTAGTCGTCGGCCGGCTCGACCGACGGCCAGGCCACGACGTTGTCCTCGTACTTCGCCGTCTTGGTGTTGAACGGGCCGAAGTGACCGGCGCTGCACGCCCGCATGCCGCTCACGGTGCCGAGGCCAGCGAAATTCGGCGGACTACTCGGGCCATCGGTGACCGCGCCAAGCTGGATCGTGCCCGTGCCGGTGAGCGACCCGGCGAGGTTGGCGATCTCGCTCTGCATGCAGTGCGGATACGTGCTGCCCGCGCCGACCACGAACGAGCTGCCCCAGCCGTTGGCACCGAGGGTGAAGTTCAGCTGCTGCTGGGCGAACGCGGTGAACTGAGAGCCGCCGCCGAACTGGCGGTAGATCGCGTTGGTGATGTACAGCCCGAACGCGTGCGGCGTCGCATCGCTCTGGCCCAGCTGGGTACCGAGCGCGAACGGGTCACCCTTGGCCGCGCTCTCGCCGAGTCGCAGCTGGGCTGCGAGGTCGGACAGCAGCGGGCGAACGGCGACGACCCCGTTCCGGTCTGAAAGGGCGCCGGGCCAGCCGGCGTCGGCGTGCCGCAGCGCCCGCAGCAGCTCACCCTCCCCGATCGCGCCGTTGTCGTACAGGTTCAGTGTGTCGCCGCCGGCCGGGTGTCCCTGGGCGATGTAGGCCCGCGCCCACCTGCTCGCGACCAGCAGGTCCGCGTGCACCTGGCTGGCTGGCGCGCCGAGCGCCTCGTCGGCGAGCGCGATCTCGGCAGCTCCCCAGAGCATGTCGCTCTTCCACTCGGTGCCGCCGTAGTAGTCATGCGGGAACGTCGTCACGATGGAGCTGACGTGCGTCGTCTGCGCCATGGCGTAGACGCCCCGCGCCAGCGACAGCAGGTGCAGCGCGGCAGGCCTGCTCGCGTGCGCATCCAGCTGGGCCGCCAGCCCGAAGTCAGCGGCGAAGCGGCCGGCGAGCTCGGGACTCACGGGCTTGCCGGGTGGGGCCGCCTCGAAGACGGGGCGGTACTTCACGTAGTAGGCGGTCGGGCCGGGGTTGCCGCCCTTGCGGACGTTCATCCGGTCCTCAGCCTGCGGCAGGAACCAGAAGTTGTAGTCACCCTGGATCGTGTTGCTCGCGTTGCCGTTGCCGATCCCGACCTGGATATACATGACCTTGCGGCGCGGATTCCACAGTTTCTCCAGCCAGCGCAGGCCGAAGCTCGCCTCGGGGCCAAGCGTCGGGTACTGGCCGGGGAAATCACGCTGGGCGATCTCCAGCAGGCCATCGGCGTAGCTAGCGGTGTAGGCGAACTTCTCGTAGCCACCGCCGGCGTCGAACCAGCCTCCGGCCACGTTGACCGGCCCGCCGATCTTGCGGAACTTCCCGAGCAGGTTGTCGTTGCTGTCGTACTTCGGCGTCCCGTACACGTTCGCGCGCTCGTCGGTCAGGTTGGCAGGCCTGCGACTCAGTACCGAGTGCACGACGTCCGGGCCGTCGCGCTCGGAGGTGAAGTAGCGGACCGCGTTGGTTACCAGTCGGCCGTAAGACGTGTCGGACCCAGCCGACGCAGCCGACGCAGCCGACGCGTCCGACGCCCCGACCGCGAACGCCGGCGATTGCGCCGTCTGGCCGCCAGCGGAGATCCGGATCCGGTAGCCGGCGCCCGGCCGGTCCAGTCCGGAGAAAGTCAGCGCGTAGACGGCGTGGTAGCGCGAGTTCCAGCCACCGACGTCGATGGCGGACCGGCCGCGGAACACCGCGGTGGCGCCGTCCCACACAGTGAACGCGACGCTGGCGACCTTGGCGGAGAGCATGGCGTAGGCGACCTTGGGGCCGTCGGCGGGGTAGCTGACCTGGTTCACCCGGACCTCGGCGGGCGGCCTGACGGCGGCCGTCTTCGCCGCGGCAGATGCGGTCGCTGTCGCCTGCGCCGCGCCGCCGGTGGCCAGCAGCGGGGCCCCGGCCAGCAGCGCGGTCGCGGTGAGCAGGCATCGTCGTATGCGCACGAGACCAGGCCTCCATGCTCGTTACTGATACGGCCGGGAATTCGTTAGGAAACCTACTAAACAAACCCTAACTGCACAAGAGGACGCGGAACGGGAACGCCTGAGCAGGCCGCCGTTCCTGTCACGCCCGGCCTGCGCCGGTCAGCGCGCGGCAGACTCCAGCCAGCGCACGCGCGACAGCCAGTCACCCACGCGCAACAGCATGGCTGGAGCTTCGCTGCTGCTGTATCCGCAGCAGGGTTCCAGCCATGCTGTTGCGCACCCGACCCGGCCGGCCTGGCCCGGCCGGATCCGGTCCGTTAGTCGACCAGCTCCTCCACTGGTCTCACCCCGGCTACGCCGCGTCGCAGCCGCCAGACCAGCGCGGCCACGTACCACAGCAGCGCGAGGCCGGCGCCGTAGAGCACGACCTTGTCCGCCGCGTGGAACGGGCCCACACCGCCGGGCCGGTGTAGTTGATCTCGATCCCGCGCGCGCTCGCCTGCTCGAGGATGCCGGCCCGCAGCGCGGTCCCAAGCTGGTCCATGGCCTCGATGGCGCCCTCTTCGCGCAGCGCGCCGATGGTCGCGATCGACGCCGCCATGGCCGCCGCCGAGAACCAGAACGACCCGGTCACGAAGATGCTCGCGGCCGCGTCGCGGTAGGCACCCGAGCCGAGCACCGCGGCCAGCGGATGTCCGTTCGCGATCGCCTTGCTCCAGGCCGACAGGTCGGGGAGCACACCGATCGGCTCCCAGCTTGAGCCGAGGTGCAGCCGGAAGCCGCAGCGCACGTCGTCCAGGATCAGCGCCGCGCCGGTTTGCGTGCACAGCTCGCGCAGCCCGCGGGCGAACGCCGGATCGACCATCTCCTGGTCGTAGCCCGCGTCGTGCTTGAACGGGCTTACCACGATGGCCGCCAGGTCGGCTCCGGCCGCACGCGCGGCAGCTGTCACCGATGCCAGGTCGTTGAAGGTGTAGTAGCCGAGGTTCGCCCGATCCGCGCTGGTCACGCCCGCCAGCCGCGGCGTGCACCACGGCGCCGCGCCGTGGTACGCGCCGGTCGCGACCAGGATTCGTGATCTGCCCGTCTGGGCCCTGGCGATCGTGCAGCAGATCGTGGTCGCATCGGTGCCGTTCTTGGCGAACATGGCCCAGTCGGCGTGCTGCACGGTGGCAACCAGCAGCTCGGCCAGCTCGACCATGACCTCGCCAGGCCCGTTCTGGCAGTCGCCCTGCTCGGCTTGCGCCCTGGCCGCCGCCTCCACGGCCGGGTGCTGGTGGCGGAGCACGATCGGGCCGTAGCTGCACATCAGGTCGACGTACTCGTTGCCGTCGACATCCCAGATCCGCGCGCCCCGGCCGCGCCTCATGAACTGGGGGTACTCCGGCGGCAGCGGTCCCGCGGACTGGTGCCCGTACATGCCGCCGGGGATAACCGCCCTGGCCCGGCCGCGCAGCTGCCCGTCTGCGCTGCGCGGTCGGTGATCGCTGGTCGTCGCCGGTGTCAACTGCTCTGTCATGCGACGTGCTCCCCAGTGCGCGTACCTGCCGTGCCCGTGCCTGCCGTGCCCGTGCCTGCCGTGCCCGGGCCTGCCGTGCCCGGGCCTGCCGTGCCGAGCACTGCTGTAGTTGGTGCCGGTGCTGGAGCCGGTGCCGCTGCCGCCTCGATCCGGGCGGCCGCGGGCGCGTTGGCGGTGCGCAGGACGTCCACGGCGTCCGCCAGGCTCGTCAGTCCGGCGTCGGACCCGAGCCCGGTCGCCACCAGCGAGCCGCACACCGCCCCGAGCCAGGCGGCGTCCACCGGATTGCAGCCGAGCAGCAGGCCGGTCAGCATCCCCGCGTTGAACCCATCACCGCAGCCGGTCGTGTCCACCACCGCAACGTCGATAGCCGGGATGTGAGTCAGACCGCCGCCGGTCCCGGTGACCAGGCAGCCGTCGGCACCGAGTGTCACCGCGACACCGCCGGTGCCGAGCGCGAGCACGTCGGCTATCGCGAGGTCGAGGTCCGCATGTCCGGTCAGAGCCCGAAGCTGGTCACTATTCGGCCAGAACCAGTCGGCACCCGCCAGCGCGCCGCTCATCCGCGCGAAGTCGCGCTGGCTGCCCGGATGCAGCACGTCCACGGCGACCAGGGCGCCGGCTTGTTTCGCCGCGCCGACGATCGACGTCAGGTCACCGGCCGTCAGCCCGGCCAGCGCATCCGGGCCGCCGAGCATCATCGCGTCGCAGTCGCCGATGCGGGCCAGGGACAGATCTGCCAGCTTCAGCAGCGGCGTCGCGCCGGGCACGTGCCAGGCAGGCCGCTCGCCGTTCGGGCGGATTGGCAGGATGGTCGCTGACGTCTGCACGCCTGTCTTCCTGACCAGCCCGCTGGTATCGATGTGGTGGCCAGCAAGTGCGGCGAGCAGGATGTCGCCCAGCAGGTCGGCGCCGATCGCGCCGAACGCCCGGACGCTGGCGCCCAGCTTCGCCAGGTCCACGGCGGTCCCAGCCGCCGTGCCCGCAGCAGTGGCCTTGATCTCGGTGAGCCGCGCGCTGCCCTGGCCTGCCGGGATCACTTCGACCGGGCGGCCGAGCACGTCGACGATATGCGGCCCGATGACAGCAACTCGCCGTCCCGGCCTGGCCGGCCCGCTCACCTCCGGCGCGCTGACGGACGGCCCAGTGACCGGCGGCCCGCCGGCGCCGGACCGGCGACCCCGGCACGGTGACCGGGCCGACGTCGGCACTGTCACTGCTGGCGCCGTTCGCCGTAACGGCGCCGCCTGGCCTCGGCCGACACCTCGTCGAGCTCGGCCTGCGTCAGGATCCGCGGCTGGCCGTAACTGCACGCCAGCCGGAACACCCGGGCCAGCCACTCCAGCAGCAGCGCCCGGTCATAAGCCTCAGTCAGCGTTCGGCCGTAGCAGATGGCCCCGTGGTTCTCGAGGATGGCGGCCCTGCGGTCCGTCAGCGCCCTGACCGCCGCGTCCGCCAGGCCAGCCGACCCGAACCTGGTGTAAGCGGCTACCCGGACCGGCCCGCCGAGGCCCGTGATCGCGTAATGCACGGCCGGCAGCTCGTCGTTCGTCGCCGACAGCGCGATCACCTCGGCCGAGTGCGTGTGTACGACCGCGGCCGCCTGCGTCGCCGCGTAGACCGCCAGGTGCATGGGCAGCTCGGTGGATGGCGTCTCACGCGACTCGACTTCCTCGCCCGCCATCGTGACGATGCAGATGTCGGCCGGGATCAGCTCGCTGTAGCGAACGCCGGACGGTGTGATCGCGACCAGGTCGCCCACTCGCACGCTCATGTTGCCCGCCGCGCCGACGGCTAGCCCGTCCGCGATCAGGCGCCCGCAGTAGCTGACCAGCTGCTCACGAGCCGCTTGCAGCTCAGCATTCGCATGCATTACAACGGATGTTAGACGGACGTCCGACAAAAAAATAGACGTCAAATCACTGACTGGCTCGAATAACCGGGCAGCCAAGCCCCGATCGATCAGACCCGAATTACTGCCTACTCGAAGCGGAGTGCGATGCCCAAGATCGTCGACTGGGACGAGCGGCGGGACGAGATCCTGTCGGCCACGTGGCGGGTGATCGCGCGCGACGGGATCACCGGCGCAACCATCCGGGCGATCGCCAAGGAGGCGAACTGCTCGCGCGGCATCCTCGGCCATTACTTCGACGACAAGGCCGACATACTCGGCTCGGCGCTAGTCCTCTCTCACCGCCGCGTCGGCGCCCGGATGGCACGCGCGTCGGCCGGACTGACCGGGCTGGCAGCGCTGCGCGTCGTCATGCTGGAGGCCTTGCCGCTGGACGACCGCCGCGATCTCGAGGCCCAGATCGAGATCAGCTTCTGGGGCCGGGCGCTCGGCAACGCGCGGCTGCGTGACCTCCAGCACTCTGAGTTCGACCGCCTCTGCGACCGGTTGCGCGGGCACCTGCGCGAGGCAGCGCAACGCGGCGAGCTCGTCGGCGACTGCGATCTCGACCTCGCGACCCACCAGCTGGTGGTGCTGATCGACGGCCTGTCCGCGCAGCGCGTGCTGTACCCGAACCGGGTAACGCCGGAGCGCCAGGTCGGGATGCTCGATCACCTGCTGGACAGCTTCCGATCGCCGGCGGCAGCCGCCCCCACGCTTCCCGCCCCAGCGCTCCCCGCCCCATCGCTGACGGCCCCATCGCTGACCGCCCCATCGCTGACCGGACCTGACGCGAGCCGCGGTGCAGCCGCGGGCCCGAGCTAGGCGACGACAGTGGCCACCCGCGCAGAACGTTCCATGTCCTTCGGCGCGATCGCCAGAGACTACGACCGCGTGCGTCCGGCCCCCCCGCCCGAGGCTGTGGACTGGCTACTCCCGGCCCGGTGCGAAGTCGCGGTCGACCTCGCGGCCGGCACTGGCCTGCTGACCCGGGCGCTGGCCGGCCGGACCGGGCACGTGATCGCCGTCGAGCCGGACGACCGGATGCGCGCGGTCCTGGCCGCTCGCTCCCCCGCCGTCCAGGTGCTGGCAGGCCGCGGCGAGGCCATCCCGCTACCGGACGCCGTCGCGGACGCCCTGCTCATCTCCTCGGCCTGGCACTGGATGGATCCTGACCGCGCCGCGCCTGAGATAGCCAGGGTGCTGCGCGACCGCGGCCGGTTCGGCGTCATCTGGACCGGCCGCGACCCGGCCACGCCATGGCTGCGCGTCGATGAGTGGTTCCTCGGCATCAATCAAGGGAACGTGGCGGCGGGTGCCGGTCTCCAGTGGAATGGCCGCCACGTCCGGCTCCCCGATCCAGCGACGTTCGACAGTATCGAGACGACAACGTTCCGATTCCGCCGACGCATCTCGGTGCCCGACCTTATCGGCTGGATGACCACTTACAGCCGAGTGATTACGGCAAGCGACGAAGTCAAGGCAGCCGGCCGGGCCCGGGCTGCTGCGGCGCTCGCGCAGTTGTTCCCCGGCGCCGCTGAGATCGACGTGCCCATGCTCTCGCTGTGCTGGCGCGCCGATCGCCTGCCGCGCTGACGGTCGCTCGCGTCAGCCACCGTCCTCATACGTCAAAAGTTACCTAGTGTTGCTCATCTTTGAGCACCAGTAGGTAACTCTTGACTAACCCGGCGGAGAGATCCGGCCCCGTTAACCGGTCGTCAGTCTCCGTGAGCCTCGTTATCGTGGCAGCCATGATCCCCGCCCACCGGCTGCTGGAGTTTGCGCTGCTCTCGTACGCGCTGATCCTCGCGCCGGGGCCTAACATCCTCTTCGTGGTGAGCCGCTCGCTCCAGCTTGGGCGGCTTCCGGGCATCGCCGCGGTGGTCGGCGGCCAGTCGGGCGTCTACCTCCAGGTGATCGCCGTCGCGTTCGGGGTCGGCGCCATTGTTGAGCGGTCCGTCGCCGTGTTCACTGTCGTCCGGCTGGCGGGTGCGGCCTACCTGATCGTCCTCGGCGTGCAGGCAATCCGGCACCGCAGGTCACTGGCGGCGATTCTCCTCGGCACGGCGCCGCCCGCGAGCACCGGCCGCATGCTGCGAGACGGGTTCGTCGTCGGACTCACCAACCCGAAGGCAATCGTCTTCTTCGCCGCAGTCTTGCCACAGTTCGCCGACCGCGCTGCGGGCCACGTCCCGCTGCAACTGCTCTTGCTTGGCGCGATCTTCGTCAGCATCGCCCTCGTCTCGGACAGCATGTGGGCGCTGACCGCGGCCACGGCGCGGTCCTGGTTCACCCGCTCGCCGCGCCGGCTTGAGCTCATCGGCGGCACGAGCGGCCTGGTAATGATCGGCATCGGCGCGAGCCTCGCCCTGACCGGCGGCAAGGACTAGGCCCGCGGGCCACGCCGGGGGCTCGTCACTCAGGTCTGAAGGGGCATCATCTCGGCCACGAACTCATCGACGAACCGCTCCAGACCATCCGCGCCAGGCAGGGACGTGGGCCGGACGACGAACTTGCTCAGTCCCGCCTCGACATAGGCACCGATCATCTGCTGAGCGTCCGCCCAGGTAACCGGCGAGAGCATCGCGGGATCGATGCCCGGCCGACGGCGCTCGATGGCGCGCGTCACATCCGGCGTCAGCGGACCGACGCCGATGCTGATGCCGAAGTGCTCAGGGTCCACTTCCCGGCCGGCCTCGGCGGCCGCGGCCTGGATCTGCTCGCGGGCTGTCGCGGCTTCGGCGGGCGTCAGGAAGCTGCCAAGCCAGCCATCGCCGAACCTGCCGACCCGGCGCAGGCCCTCAGGCGCGCTGCCGCCCAGCCAGATGTCGAGCGGCTTGGCCGGCGGCGGGCCAGTGCTCGCCCCGTCGACGGTGAAGAACTGGCCGGAGAATGACACCTCTGGCTGCGCCAGCAGGAGCCGCAGCAGTTCCAGAGACTCATCAAAGACAGCGGCGCGGCTGCCGCTCACCGGAAACGCCGCCGCCTCGGGCCGCCGTGCCGGCCGCAGCCCGAAGACCGGCAGGACCCGGCCTGGAGCCAATCCCGCGAGCGAGGTCAGCTGCTTGGCGACCAGGACGGGATGACGCCCCGGCAAGACGGCCACGCCGGTGCCGACCTTCAGATGACTGCTTCTGGCCAGCGCGTACGTCATCCCGGTGAACGGCTCGACCAGGTCGCCGTAGACGACCTCACTGAGCCAGAGCGAGTCAACCTGCGCCTGCTCTAGCAGGTCGACGCCGTCGGCCAGGCCCTGTGGTGTCGCGGCCTGGCCCAGGCTGACTCCGATCCGTACCTTCATGGCTCCATCCGATCACATGCGCTACGGCGCACCCGAAACGGCCGGGCACGCGCCGCGACGCCGCCGACCTGCTGGGCGCGGCGTCCGGTGGCGGTGCCGCGGGCGTCGGGTATTTGCTCAAGGACCGGGTCGCCGATGTCAGTGAGTTCGTCGAAGCGCTAGTCCGGGTAGCGGCCGGCGGCACCGCGCTCGACCCAGAGGTAGTCACGCAGCTGCTTGGCGCCAGTCGCCGGACCGACGGGCTCGGATCTCTCACGTGCCGGGAGCGCGACGTGCTGGCTCTGATGGCCGAGGGCCGGTCCAACGGTGCGATCGCAGGGATCCTCGTGGTGTCGGAGCGCGCCGTTGAGAAGCACGTCGGGAACATCTTCAGCAAGCTCGGCCTGGCCCCGTCAGACGCTGATCACCGCCGGGTGCTGGCCGTGCTGCGTTACCTGGAGTCCTGATCAGGCCCTGCTGCGTGGCGCCTGGCTCGTGTAATGTGTCTTGATATCAAGATGTATTACACGAGGAGGTCACGGGTGATCCATCACGTGCAGCTCGCCTGTCCAGCAGGATCCGAGGACGCCTCGCGCGCCTTCTATGGCGGCGTGCTCGGCCTGGCCGAGATCGACAAGCCCCTCGCGCTGGTCGACAAGGGCGGCTGCTGGTTCCGTGGCCACGGCGTCGAACTGCACCTCGGCGTGGAAGCGGACTTCCGGCCTGCCCGCAAGGCGCATCCGGGCGTGCTGGTCACCAGGCTCGACGAGTGGGCCGCGCGGCTCACGGCGGCCGGCTACCCGGTCAGCTTCGACGATCAGTTCCCCGGCATGCGCCGCTTCTATGCCAGCGACCCGCACGGCAACCGCCTGGAGTTCCTCGAGCCACTCGACATCGCCCGGCCGCAGCCCGCTGGCTGAAGCCAACGGCGATATGGTTATAAGCCGAATTTCGGATTATTCCGTATGCTCGATTCATGCGATGGTTCCCTCGGCGCTCGCGCACGGTGCAGCGCACGTGTCTGGACTGCGGCGAGACGTGGACACTCGAAGCCAGCCTTGCCCGCATGCACGCAAGCCGCCACACCGGCTTCGCCGTAGGCGCTCGCGGCCAGACGGGACAGGAGATCGCCTGGGAACGGGCGGCCGAGGCGAGCTCCGGGTTTGACCAGGAGCTTGAGACAGTCAGGCAACTGCGAACCTGTCCCAAGTGCGGCGGCGACCATTACAAAGACCGGCGAGCCTGACCAGTATCCGCCGTTGGCACGCCGCGAGCGGTGATGCGCGCACGACGGTAGGTCGTAGCGATCGCCACGCACGGGGAACGGCTTTCAGTTCGCCGACCACCTGATCAGGACAGCGGGCTGAGATCTTCGGCCGTCAGCAGATAGCTGGCCTGATCGAGGGCAGGGTCGATGACGAGACGCGCGATCGAAGCGCCCGCGTGCTCCGGTGTCAGTGCTGGTCCCCGGCTCTGCGCGAACTCGGCGACCGACATGCCCTCCCTGGCCGCATAGGCGGCGACCGCCGCCGCGCCGAGCTCAGTAGCCGGCGTGAGCTGCGGCAGCACGGAGACGAACCTGATGCCGAGCCCGCTGCGCTGCGACTCGGCGGCGGCGTAGGACGCGATGAACCGGATCGTCGCCTTAGCCCCCGCGTACCCGCCGCTCAGCGGCGAGCCGAAGAGCGCGGCGCCGCTAGACATCGCCACGACGACACTGCCCGGCCGCAGCGGCCGGAGCAAGGATTCGCGAGTCCAGCCGAATACCTGCCGGACGTCGACCTCCCAGACCCGGCTGAACGACTCCCACGTGTGCTGGTGCAGGGGGCGCGAGAGCGGCGCGGTGCCGGCGTTGAGCACCAGGATGTCGGGGTCGAACTGGTCGAGTAGCTGACCAGCGCGAACCGGATCGGCGGCGTCGGCGACCAGCGGCGTGAACGAGTCACCGAGCTTCTGGTGCAACTCGGCGAGGCGGTCTGCGTCGCGGGCAAGCCCGACAACGGTCGCGCCCGCCTCCGTGAGCGCGGTCGCGATGGCGCGGCCGAAGCCCCGGCTAGCCCCGGTGACGACGGCCGTCCGGCCCGCTAGCTGCTGCGTAGTCATCTGTGTCTCCCTGGCGTGGTGAACTTGCGCTGGGCGCATCGTGCGCCTCACCGGTACTGATCCGCGCACGCCGGCAAAGTCATCGCCAGGGCTGGCGATGAGTCTGGACCTCGGCGCGGATCTATCGGGTGAGGAGCGTCCCAGCCGGGAGGATCTATGTCAGCCAGCGGCAGTACAGCACCGGGCAGCGAGGAGTTCGCGCTGCTCGCGGACCCGTACCGGGGCGAACTACTGGCGCACTGCTACCGCATGCTCGGATCGGTGCACGACGCCGAGGACCAGGTACAGGAGACGCTGCTGCGGGCCTGGCGGTCGTACGGCGACTTCGAGGGCCGTTCCTCGATGCGCACCTGGCTGTACCGGATCGCCACGAACACCTGCCTACGCGCGCTCGAGACCAGGTCCCGGCGGCCACTGCCGTCCGGGCTCGGCGAGGCGGCCGAGGATCCGGACGGCCCCGTTCCGGTCCCGATTCTGGACGTGCAGTGGCTGCAGCCCTTCCCTGATGCGGTCGCCGGAAGCGGCGCAGACGATCCGGCCGCGGTTGTCACGGCCCGCGCGAGCACCCGGCTCGCACTCATCGCGGCCCTTCAGTACCTGCCGCCGCGGCAGCGCGCCGTGCTGATCCTGCGGGACGTGCTCGGCTGGCACGCCGCGGAGGTCGCCGACCTGCTGGAGACGTCGCCGGCGGCCGCCAACAGCGCGCTGCAGCGTGCGCGGGCGCAGATCGCGAGCCTGGCGCCGACCGAGGACGACATCATCGAACCCGACGATCCGAAGGTCCGTCAGCTGCTGGCCCGCTACGCCGCCGCGTTCGAGACGGCCGATGTGAGCGGGCTGACCGAGCTACTGCGCGCGGATGCGGTGCTAGAGATGCCACCGATGGCGATCTGGTTCGCCGGCCGTGACCGGGTCAGCCGGTTCCTGGCGCGGCGGGTGCTCGTCCGACCCGGCGACTTCGCCATGACGACAACGACGGCCAATGGTCAGCCATCGTTCGCGGCCTACGAGCGCGCCGAGGACGGCCACTATCACGCGCACGCGATCCAGGTCCTTGACCTTCGTGGCGGGCGCATCAGGCGGATCGTGTCGTTCAACGACGGGCGCTTGTTCCCCGCGTTCGGCTTGCCGGAGCGCTACACCGGCCGGCTATCCACGGCTCCGCGCGGCGGGTGACGATCATGTCGGCGGCCGCCGTGGCGAGAGCAGGCGGGCTACTCGCCGACGCGGTCAGCTATGCGCTGGGCAACGTCGAGGTCGTGACGCCTGACCTGCTCGCGCGGCCCACGCCGTGCCGTGGCTGGGATCTGCGCATGCTGCTGTACCACGGCTGTGAGTCCCTCGCCGCGCTCGAGGAAGGCTTCGCCAGCGGATGCGTCGGCCCGGTCGGCCTGGGGGCCGACGGCCCGACGTGCGTCGGCCCGGGGGTCGACGCCACAAGGGTCGACGGCCTGGCGGTCGACGGCCTGGCGGTCGAGGGCGGCTGCGTGCAGGCCGGGCCCGCCGTGCTCTTCATCGCGCGCGCCCGTTCGCTGCTCGAGAGCTGGGGCGCCGCGAACGGTCGCCAGGCTGTCGCCGTCGGCGGCTGGCCGCTCGCGACCGATGTCGTCGCCGCGGCCGGCGCACTCGAGATCGCCGTGCACGGCTGGGACATCGCGCAGTCAGCGGGATCGCTGCTGCCGATCCCGCCGTCGCTGGCCGCCAGCCTGCTCGAAATCGCGCCGCTGCTGGTCACCGACGCGGACCGAGCGCCGCTCTTCGCAGCGCCGCTCTTCGCAGCGCCGGTGCCAGCCAGCGGCGGTGCCGGGGCCAGCGCGAGCCAGCAGCTGACCGCCTTTCTCGGCCGGCCGGGGCCTGGCTAGCGTGCCGCGGCCGGGGTTCAGTGCTGGCCCGCCAGGACGGGTTCAGTGCTCGCGCACCGGCTGACAAGGGCCACGGACGGTATTCGTCCCGTGCGCGGCGGCTTGCTCCTCGCCCGACCGCCGAGTCGTCGCCGCGGCCACAACTACGGCCGCAAGCGCCGGCACTGCCCCGCAGATGGCCATGCCAATCCGGGCGCCGAAGTGATTCGTGAGGGCGCCGATGATCGGGGCGCCGATCGGCGTGCCGCCGATGAAGGCCAGCATGTACAGGCCCATGACGCGGCCGCGCAGTTCGGGATCGACGGCGAGCTGCACGGTGGCGTTCGCCATGGACTGGAACGCGAGGTTGAGCACACCCATGGCGACCAGCAGTGTCAGGAACATGGCCATGCCTGGTGCGACTGCCGCGGCCGCTTCGACAAGCCCGAACCCCGCCGCCGAGAAGACGAGAGCCCGGCGCCTGGGGTGCACGACTGCACCGGCCAGTAGCGCCCCAGACGCAGACCCGATCGCCAGGACAATGTTGAAGAGGCCATACGTGCTCGCGCTGCCGTGGAACGTTGTCTTGGCCATCGCGGTCAGCACGATCGGGAAGTTGAGGCCGAAGGTTCCGAGCATCCCGACAAGGAAGATTGTCCACAGGATGTCGGGGCGCCCGCGCAGGTAACGCGCGGCCGTTCGCGAGGCTCCGGGCTCGCGCCGGGTGGCCGGAGCGGGCATGAGATCGGACGGCCGCAGCCGCAGCAGGCCGATCGTCGGCCCGATGTAGCAGGCGGCGTTGACGGCGAACACCCAGCCCGTGCCCACGCTGGCGATGAGCAGGCTCGCGATCGCCGGGCCAATCAGCCGGGTCGACTGGAATACCGCAGCGTTCAGCGCGATCGCTGCACGCAGCTGCCCGCTGGGGGCCACCTCTGTTGCGAATGCCTGTCGTGCTGGTCCGTCGAACGCGAAGATCAGGCCGCTCACGAGCGCGAACGCGTATACGGCAGCGGGGCGGACGGCGCCAGCGATGGTGATGACGGCGAGCGCGCCGGCGGCCGCGGCGTTCAGCGTTTGCGTCGTCAGCAGGATGCGCCGCCTCGATAGCCGGTCGGCCACCACGCCGGTGTGCGCGCCGAATGCCAGCATTGGCAGAAATTGCAGTGCCATCGTCACGCCGACGGCGGTCGCGCTGTGCGTCAGGTCGAGCACGAGCCAGTCCTGGGCGATGCTCTGCATCCACGCGCCGATGTTGGCGAGGCTCTGGCCAGCGAGGTAGATCCGGTAGCCGCGGGAACTGAGGGCGGCGAAGGCGCCTCTAGGTGGCCGAATTGCCTCGGCGGTGGTCACGAAGGGGCCTTTCCGGTTGCCGGATGTCCCTCGCCATTCTCGGCCGATGGCTGTTTATAATGAACAGCAATTTCCTGTCTAACAGTTATTGAGATCTCTTATGACCATCTACGATCCGCAGCTACTGGCCACGTTCCTCGCCGTCGAGCAGACCGGCAGCTTCACCCGCGCGGCGGCCCGGCTCGGCATCCAGCAGCCGACCGTCAGCCAGCACATCCGGCGCCTGGAGCAGCAGACCGGCCGGACGCTCGTGCTCCGGGACACCCACTCGGTTTCGCTGACAGCCGACGGCGAGGCAATGATCGGATTTGCGCGCAACATCATGGCCGCGTGCGAGCAGGCGACCGCCTACTTCAGCGGATCGCGGCCTCGCGGGCGCCTGCGCATCGGCATCTCGGATGACCTTGCCCTGACCCGGCTGCCCCAGATCCTGCGCGACTTCCGCCGTGACAATCCGCTCGTTGACTTCGACCTCACGGTCGACCAGAGCGGCCTGCTGCACCAGCAGCTTGAAGGCGACAAACTCGACGTGTTCATCGGCAAGCGCCCGAGCGGCGAGCAGCGGGGCCAGCTCGTCAAGCGGGACCGCCTGGTGTGGGTGGGTACTCCGTCGACGAAGCTCGACCTGGCCAGGCCGCTGCCCCTGGTCGTCTACCCGGCGCCGAGCATCTCGCGTACGGAGATGCGCCGGGCACTGAACCGAGTCCACCTGCCGTACCGCAGCGCGTGTGTCTGCCGCGGCGTCAACGGCCTCATCGCCGCCGTCGCGGCCGGCATCGGCGTCTCGGCGCTGGCCGCCAGCCTCGTGCCGGCTCAGCTCGCAACACTCGGACCCGGACACCGGCTGCCGGATCTCGGCACCATCGATCTCGTCCTGCTAACCAATCCCCGGACCGCGCAGCGTCCGGCCGTGCGAGCACTGACCTCCACGGTGCTGGCTAGCGGCTCCAGGTCACTGACCGCCTTCAGCGACGAGAACCGCGGAAGCTAGGGCTGCTGGCCGCCGCACCTGCTGGGCAATGGCTCGTTCGCGCAGTACCAGCACGGCTCACTCGGCAGCACCGCGGGGCCGCTGGTTGACAACCTGACCCAGGCGACCGCACCGTGCTAGGCGGCCCGCCCAGTAGCCATGCCTGGCTCAGGACATCACGCCGCTGGCCCGAAACGAGTTCATCTGCTAGGTCGAGGATGCCAAGCAGGGAATGACCAGAGCACGCCGCATCCGCCGGACCCAGGAGGAACTGGAGGAAGGCCAGCGTCGGCCTTGCTGCTGGCCAGGGTGCAGGCACCGCGAGCGCACCGGCAGCTAGCGACCAGCGACTCTGCCGCATGCGTGAACTCCTGGATCCCGGGCAGTTGGCGCCGGTGCTACTTCGCAGGCTGGACTGGCGGCGTCTTGCGCCACTGACCGCAGTGACCATCGCCGCAGCGGTATTCACGCTCCTGCTGATCTTCGTCCGGCTGCACTGGGCTCCGCTGGAATCCGCTGACCGCATCTCCGCCGTTGACTTGAACAACCTAGTCGCGCATCACGGAGCGCTGATCTCGATCCTGAACGCGGTGACTTTGATGGGCGGCACGGCAGTGCTGTGCATCGTGGTCGGCTTGGCAGTTATCTTGCTGGCCATCCGCCGTCGGTGGCGGGTCGCGCTGTATCTGCTTGTGGCTGGTGCGGGTGCGCTGGTACTAGATCCGGTGCTCAAGTCTTTGGTAGGCCGTCTTCGGCCAGTCCTGGCGCACCCGATCGCGAATGGCACCGGCAGCAGTTTCCCGAGCGGGCACGCGCTTGGTTCGATGGTTTGCTACGGAGCGCTTCTGCTAGTGTTCCTGCCCGCCGCTCGCGGCCGGTGGCGGACGATGCTCATCGCGGTCGTGGCCGCGATCATTCTGATGGTCGGAGTCAGCCGCATTCTGCTCGGCGTGCATTACGTGTCTGACGTCATCGGTGGCTGGGCGATCGGGGTCATCTGGCTTGGCATTACGGCAATCGCCTTCGAGCTGACAAGGTCAGCAGGTGGTCAGCGGGTAACGGATCCGGTCAGCGAGGGGCTGGAGCCTGAGGACCAGCGGGACCTTGTGCTCGCTGAGCCGGAAGGCACTGCGTCCAGTCCGGCCCGGCGCGCGCGCAGCCACGCTCGTATCGCTGCCGGAATCCTCGTCAGCTGGGTGCTGATCCTCGGCGTGGTCGTCGGGCTCGGCGAACTGATCACCAAGTACGGAACCGGCAATGAGCTAGGCGACCGCACAGTCCCACGCTGGTTCGCCGCGCATCGCACGCCGGCCGGCACGCATTGGAGCCTGATCTTCACCACCCTCGGCGGGGCGGCCGGGATTGTGATCGCCTCCCTGGTGGCGAGCGTCGTGTTCCTGGCGATCACGCGTCGGTGGCGGCCCGTCGTCTACATCGGGGCGCTGATGGCCGGCGAGATCACCGGATTCCTGGCAGCCGCCGCGATCGTCAAGCGACCCAGGCCACCTGTCCCGCATCTCGACCAGCACCTGCCCACCTCCGCCTACCCGTCTGGCCACACCGCCGCCGCCTGCTGCCTGTACGCGGGCATCGCTATCTTGGTCATCGGCCTCTCCCGAGGCTGGTGGCGATGGCTGTTCCTGATCCCTGCGATCGCGATGCCGGTCCTCGTCGCGATATCGCGGATCTACCGAGGCGAACATCACCCGACCGACGTCCTCGGCGGCATGCTGTTCGCGGCGCTCTGGCTGACCGCTGTCACGTTGTTCATTAAGCCCTCCGCAGTGGCGCTAGATCGATCAGCACCCAGCCGATCGGCGAGGCGAGCACGGGCAACTGTGCCGCATGCCACCCAGCGGCCTCGCAGCGCGCTCGGCTGATACACGCAGGCACATGCGTGCTCGGCTCACCGAGTACGGCATTGCCCCGCCGTGTGCATCCAGCCAGGCCTGCTTTACTGCTGTCATGCCGGAACAGCCCCCCGCCCTGCGTGCCTGGCACGCCGTGGCGCAGTCCCGCGATCCCGCGCTCCTTGCCGACCTGCTGGCCGACGACGTCGAGTTCCGCTCGCCGGCAGTGTTCCGGCCGCAACAGGGCAAGGCGCTGACCACCATGTACCTGACCGGCGCGATCGGAGTCCTCGGACCGTCACTGCGCTACGTCCACGAATGGCACGACGACGCCAGCGCTGTCCTGGAGTTCGAGGCCGAGCTGGACGGTGTCTACGTCCAGGGCATCGACATGCTGCGCTGGAACTCAGCCGACAAGCTGGTCAGCTTTACCGTCATGGTGCGGCCGATGCGCGGACTGGAGAAGCTCATCGAGCTCATGCGAAGCCAGCTGGCCGCAATCCAGGGCTGAGCCAGCCGACCGCCAGCCGACCGCAACCGTCAGCCAACCGTCACCGGGCCTCGACGCCGGTCGGGGCGTCGGCGGCCAGGCCGGCGGCCCGCATCGCCTTGCGGTAGGCGACCGCGACGGCGTCGAACTTCAGGTGCAGCTCCGCCGCCAGGTCGAACGGCACCCGGTCGGGACGCTGAGACTCCACGACGACCTGGTCCTGGCCGAAGATGGTGTCCTCGAAATCCTGTATGACGGTGTCGCTCTGGTCGAGGTTGTAATTGCGGCCGATGACCACGTAACCGGCGCAGCGGTCCGGCCCGAGCGGCTGGGACGCGAAGAAGTAGACCATGCCGCGCTCACCGCCCCAGCCGAGGCGCAGCGCGATGGTGTACGGCAGGTGCAGCTCATACCTGCTGCGCCGTTCCGGCGGGCCCGCCTGCTCGTTGCCGAAGACCGGGAAGTCGTCGGGGTTCGGCGCCTCCGGCCGCACGATCGTGTAGTGCAGCACGTGGCCGTCGGTGCGCACCTCGTGCCGCGGTACGACAGGCCGGTCGGGGTCGCCGAGCAAGCCGGGATGCACCCACGGGAAGTGGCCGAAGTCGGTGAAGTTCTCGACCTGACGCGCCGCGTCGCACTGCCAGCGATAGGGACCAGCGGTGACCACAGCCCACGAGCCGTCTTCCAGCTCCGGCACGTCCGGCAGCGGCCAGCGCGGCTCGGCCAGCGCGACCCAGATCAGGCCGTAGCGCTCCAGCGTCCGAAACGCCGCGACGCGGGCCTTGGCCGGCACTCGCGTCGGATCCTCCAGCTGCGGGATCGCGGTGCAGCGGCCGTCCGCGGCGTAGCGCCAGGCATGATACGGACATACGATCTCATCGCCGCTGACCCGGCCAAGTGACAGCGCCGTCCCGCGGTGAATGCACACATCCGACATCGCGCGCGGGCTGCCGTCACGTCCGCGCCACAGCACGAGCGGCTCCCCCACCAGCTCGGCGTGGGCGGGCTGGTCGCGCAGGTCGGCTGCGAACGCGACCGGATGCCAGCAGGCGCGCAGCGCCTGCAGGTCAGCGAAGACACCCGGCGCCGGCATCAGCCGCCACTCCCGCAGTCAGGGCACATGGGGCCATACTGCCGTAGGGAACGGGGCCGCAGCCAGCGCGCCGCCAGCGGGAATACGCGGTCGCTGGCTGCTGTTCCGAGCCGTTGTGACAGCTCAGTGGGATGCAGCAGGACAGGGTTCGCCAGCACAGGGCGACAGCGCCGAAGCCGTGCAGTTCTGGTTCGACCCGGTCTGTCCGTGGGCCTGGATCACTTCGCGGTGGATGCTCGAGGTGGAGAAGGTCAGGCCAGTCCGAGCGGACTGGCGGGTCATGTCGCTGGCCTACCTCAACCTCACCCAGCACGAGGGCAAGGGCCTGACCGAGGACTACGTGGCGCGGATGGCCAAGGCCTGGGGACCAATTCGCGTTGTCGCGGCGGCGGCGGCGGACCGCGGCTCTGACGTACTCTTGCCGCTCTACACCGCCATGGGCACGCGCTTCCACGTCCAGGGACGTGGGGCTGACCCGGCAGTACTACCCGAGTCGCTCGCCGCGGTCGGGCTGCCGGAGTCGCTGGCCGGCGCGGCGGACAGTACCGAGTTCGACGAGGCTATCAAGGCCTCGCATCACGAGGCGTTCGACGAGGTCGGACTCGATGTCGGTACTCCGGTCATCCGCATCCGCGGCAACGCAATCTTCGGCCCAGTCGTTACGCCCGCGCCCAAGGGAGAGGCTGCCGGTCGGCTCTTCGACGGGCTGGCGCTCGTCACGCAGACCGATGGATTCTTCGAGCTGAAGCGCACCCGCGACCGCAAGCCCGAGTTCGACTAAGCGGCCAGGCATAGGGGTTGGCGCGACGACCCCTGTCGGCCGAGGTGGCATAGCCGCTGGCGGCACATCCGTAGTGCATGAGACCATCCCGGACTATGCGCAAAGACCTGCGAGACTCCCCTGAGTACGCCGCGGTCGCCGACCATGTCCGGCGGCTGCACGAGCCGGCTTTCGGCAAGCCGCACCATGTCAGCGACCTTGTCACGACGACCGATGCCCGCCGGATCGTTGTCACCGGATCGGTCTATGACGAACTCGACGGGCTGCCACGCACGGCGCTCTACGAAGTACGGGACGGCGGACTGCGCGCGCTGACCTCCGGTAGCGGGTCAGCCAAGGCTGGCCGGTTTGCGCCGGACGGGTCAGCCCTCGCCTTCCTGTCCGACCGGGCCAAAGCTGAGGTGTTCCAGCTCTATCTGCTGACCGACGGGCAGCTCGGCGAGGCCAGGCCTGCACCGGCTGTCCCCGGCACGGTCGAGTATCTCGCGTGGTCACCGGACGGCACCCGGATCCTGCTAGGCGTCGCTGGGCTCGAAGCCGAGATGGCTGACGCCCAGGGGTCGGGAACGGCCGGCTCGGGCGAGTCCGGGCTGCCATCCTGGTACCCCGAAGTCGAAGCCGGGGCGCCAGAGGATGCCTGGCGCAGCCTGTGGCTCTATACCCCGGCCTCCGGCGAGCTCGCCAAGGTCTCGCCCGACGGACTGAACGTCTGGGAGGCGGCCTGGTCCGGTCCCGGACATGCGCTGGCAATCACCAGCGACCTGCCTAGCGAGGATGACTGGTACTCCGCGGTACTCAGCCGACTCGACATCTCGACGGGTGAGGCGACCGAACTGCTCCGCAGTGACGTCCAGCTAGGGCTGCCTGCCGGCACGTCCGACGGCAGCAGGGCCGCCGTCGTACAGGCCGTATGCAGCGATCGGTGGATCGTGGCGGGCGACCTGATCCTGCTGGACCTAGTAACCGGCACCACATGCGCCGTAGACACGGCCGGGACCGATGTCACTGCGGTCGAGTGGATCGACCGAACGCGGCTCGGCTACATCGGCCAGCGCCATCTGGACAGCGTGGCCGGGATCGCCGAGGCCGGGGAGGGACCCCTGCCGGAGTCGATTACCGCCAAGGAGCTGGTCGCATCCGGCCAGTCCTGGGCCAGCTGGTTCTACCCTGGCGGCGCCTTCACGTCCGAGGCCCGCGTCGTCGTGATCCGCGACGACTACGACCTGCCGCAGGAGATCGCCGTCGTCGGTGGCACCGGCGCCGATCAGGTACTGGCCTCCCTGGCCCATGCTGGCACCGACTACATCCGATCGGTCGCGGGCTCTGCCACGAATGTCAGCTGGAGCTCACCCGACGGGACACCGATCGAAGGACTGCTGTGCACGCCTCCCGGAGCCGGGCCGTTCCCGCTGGTCTTGCACGTCCACGGCGGCCCGATCGGGGCCTACCAGCGACGCTGGATGATGCGCGACTACGCGGTGCCACTGCTGGTCTCTCGCGGATATGCCGTCCTGCTTCCGAACCCGCGCGGGAGCTCCGGACGAGGTCAGGAGTTCGCCGCGGCGGTCGTCGGCGACATGGGTGGCGCGGACACCTACGACTACCTGTCCGGAATTGACGCAATGATCGAGCGCGGGATCGCAGACCCGGCGCGGATCGGCACGATGGGCGTCAGCTACGGCGGGTTCATGTCGGCCTGGCTGGTGACCCAGGACCAGAGATTCAAGGCCGCCGTGGCAGGCTCGCCGGTGACGGAGTGGTACAGCTTCACGTTCACTACCAACATCCCCCGCTGGGGACTGTGGTTCCTGGACAACGCCGACCCCGCGGAGATCGGCAACCAAGTGCACACGCGCAGCCCGGTTATGCACGCGAGCAAGGCCAGCACGCCGACGCTGCTCACGGCAGGCGCCAAGGACCGGTGCACGCCAGCCGGTCAGGCCAGGGAGTTCTACCAGGCGCTGATGGGTCACGGCGTCGACTCGGAGCTGGTGATCTACCCGGAGGAGGGACACGGCGTCAGCCGCTTCCCGGCCGTTACTGATTACCTGACCCGGCTCGTGACCTGGTTCGAGAAGTACATGCCGGCTACTTGAGGCCCCTGGTCAGCTCGCGCAGAGTGGGCAGCAGAGTCGTCTCCGCAGCCAGTGGTACATGCAGCCCAAGTACCGTCTCCTGTTCCTCTCGGGCAGCCCGATACTCGGCGATCGCCTGGCCGAGGCTGCGCGGCGCGGCGGCGACGCCTAGCGGGGCGAGCAGGTGCTCATGCAGCTTGCGAAGCTCAGCGGCCACG
Organism: uncultured Actinomycetota bacterium; assembly: GCA_963792725.1. Classification (GTDB taxonomy): domain Bacteria; phylum Actinomycetota; class Actinomycetes; order Streptosporangiales; family Streptosporangiaceae; genus JAJYUU01. Next base: position 688,373 of record CAWBXJ010000001.1, read on the forward strand.
ACATCGCCGCGGCCAGCGAGTTGCTTGGACCCCAGCCACAGCGCCCAGTCCCAGAAGTGATCATCAATCGACGTCAGAGTCGAGGCAGTCACCAGCCACGGCGGCGCGACCGGGTGCTGCTGGCCGAAGATGAGGTCGACCTTCGCCGGGCCGCCGAGGATCATCATGAAGCACCAGTGCCGGCTCAGCCGGTCCCACTGCGCGACCACCGGCCGCAGCGGCGCGGTCAGCGACGGCAACACATCCCGGACGGCCTCGAAGTCGGCGGCGATGACCGTGAAATCCCAGTCCGACAGCGCCGTAGCTGCGCCGCGCGCCCGTGACCCGGTCAGTTCCACGTGCTGGATCCTGGCATCGGAAGCCAGCACGCCGACCACATCGTCCGGCAGCACCATCCCGCTCACCCACCGAGTGTGCTCTCACCGGATCATCCGCTCGTGTTCGTGCCACGCTCGGGCGTGCCCTGATCCTCTATCCGGTTCCGTCTGGGCCGAGCTGCGCGAATGGTGGCAGAGCGGCCTCCTCGTCGGTGAGCTGGAGCGGGAGTTCGACGCGGCCGTGGCGGGCCGCCCGGTAGGCGGCGTAGATGATCTCCAGGACCGCGCGGCCGTCCTCGCCGGTCTCACGGGGGACCGCGTCCTCAGCGACGCAGCGCGCGAAGTGGTCCATCTCCTGGGGGAAGCCGTAGTTCCACAGCTCCTCGAACATCGTGAAGGTCCAGCCGCGGGTATCCGGGGCCTTTTCCACGGCATATCCATAACCCACATCGCTGAACGTGGTCAGTGACGAGCCGCGGAGCAGGTCGGCGTAAGTCACGCCCGCAGATCCCAGGATCTCGGCCCTGTCGTCCATGCCGCCTGGCTTGGCCCAGCTTGCCTCGATGACAGCTGCCCGGCGGCCGTCGAACCGGAGCGTCACGATGGCATGGTCTTCGGCCCTGGTGCGCTGGTGATGGACGAAGGTGCCCACCTCAGCCGACGCTGACCGCACTGCCGGCTTGCCGTAGATCCAGCGGGCGAACTCAATGCCGTGACAGCCCATATCCATCAGCACCCCGCCGCCGGCCAGCTCCGGATCCCAGAACCAATCCGAGTGCGGCCCGTAATGCTGCTCCGACTGCCGGACCAGGTAGACCTCGCCCAGCGCACCCTCGTCGGCCAGTTCCTTGGCCCGGACATACTTCGGCGCGAAGCAGAGCTCCTCGGCATACATCAGCTTGACCCCAGCCCGACCGCAGGCCGCGATCATTTCGTCGGCCTCCCGCAGCGTTCGTGCCAGCGGCTTCTCGCAGACGACATGCTTTCCTGCCTCCGCCGCCGCGACCACGATGTCGCGATGAAGCCAGTTCGGCGCGGCGACGCACACCAGATCGACATCGGCGCGGCCGACAAGCTCCCGGTAGTCGGTATGCCACGCCGGAATGCCCCACCTGGCTGCGAAACCTGCAGCACGGTCAGGCGACCGGGACGCCACCGCTCGGACCGACGCGACGGCCGAATTCGAGAACGCCTCCGCATGCACCTGACCGACGAATCCGCAGCCGACCAGCCCGACCCCGACCTCACGCGACGTCATGCCATCCTCCTTGACCCGCGACCGCGGTCGACTACGGCGGCACTACGCCGCAGCGTCGCGTCTGCGCCGGACTCTTGTGCGCCAGCCGGCCTAACCTCGCCAGCGGATCGTGGCCAGCCGGTCTGCCGAGACGTAACCGTTGTCGGTAAACCAGCGCGCCGAGTCCTCGATCGCCAGGCGCGCCGGGCGGGACTTGTGGCCGATCTCCGCTCGTGCCCGATCGTCGTTGAAGATCATCTTTGTGGTCGCCATGCGGGCGCCTTCCAGGGGCACGCGGGGCTCGCGTCGCAGCAGCCGGCCCTCTACCAGGCTAGACGCCATGCCCGCCGTGACCACCAGCTGCCGCGGCACCTGGAGGCGCGGCGTAGGCAGCCCGGAACAGTCGGCCAGCGCCTGGAGGATCTCACGCATCGACATGTTCTCGCCGCCGAGGATGTAACTGCGGCCGGTCCGCCCGTGCTCGAGCGTGGCAACGTGCCCCCGGGCCAGGTCGTCCACGTGGCAGACGTTCATGGCCGTATCGACGAAGGCCGGCATCTTGCCGTTGAGGAAGTCCAGGACGAACTTGCCGGTCGGCGTGGGTGCGACGTCGCCAGGGCCGAGGGGGAATGTCGGCATCGCGATGCTGACGTCCAGCCCCTCCGCCGCCGCGCGGAGCACCTCATGCTCGGCTGCGAACTTCGTCCGCTTGTAGTAGCCGAACATGTGCGCGAGATCCGCATAGCAGGTCTCGTCGGCTGGCTCGCCTCTTCTAGTCTTGCTGAGCCCCAGCACTCCGACAGTCGAGGTGTACACAAGGCGCTCACACCCGGCGGCGCGCACGGCGTCGATGACGTTAAGCGTCCCACCCACGTTGACCTCGTGGAAGATCCGAGGGTCGCGGGCCCAGAGGCGGTAGACAGCGGCTAGGTGGAACGCGTACCTGGCGCCTTCGAATGCCGACCTGACCGCCCCGGCGTCGCGGATGTCGACCGTGACGCGCTCGACGTCCGGGATGCCCTGCAGGTTCTTCGCGTCGGCGCCTGGCTCGACCAGGGCCACGATCTGCGCGCCCTTGGCCTGGACGGCCCGGGTGACAGCGGAGCCGATGAAGCCGGCGGCACCAGTGATCACGACCCGGTCGCCGGGCTCGATCGAGGCGACCGCCGGGACGTAGCCGGAATCTGCCGCCGATCCCGGCGTGCTCCCCCGACCAGGCGTCGCGGCGGGCCTCCGGTCCTCGGCGTGGACGTACCCGGTGGCCGCACCGGCGGCGCCGGTGCCGGCTGGCAGGGCGGTGCTGGCGGGCAGTGCGGTGCTGGCTGACAGCGCCGGGGGCGCGACTGGGGTGGCGCTGGCTACGCTGCGCTGGGACTTGCGCCGCAGTGCGCCGCGCGCCATCGTCCGGCCGAATTCGTAGGTAAGGCCGGAACCGCGCTGCGCATCAGCCATTACGTCATCGAGCGCCTGCACGAAGTAGTCGACTTCCTCAGGACCGCAGATCAACGGCGGCAGCAGCTTGATGATGTTGACATTGTCTGCGGCTACCTGGGTGATGATGCGGTGCCTGTGGAAGAGCGGCACGACCACGAGCTGCGAGAACATGCCGGTGCGGAGCCGTTCGAGGGTCCGGAACCGGCGGCCGGCCGAGCCGGACTCCGGCTGGCCGAACTCGATGCCGACCATGAGACCGAGCCCGCGGATGTCCTGGATCAGCTCGTAGCGCTCAGCCAGGCCGCGCAGCTTCTGCTGCAGGTCGGCCCCGGTACGCTGCGCGCGGCCGACGATGTCCTCGTCATCGAACGCCGCCAGCGTCGCGAGGCCCGCCACCATCGCCAGCTGATTGCGGCCGAAGGTGGTCGAGTGCTTGAGCGCGTCCTCCATGGAGTCGTAGACGCTCGCGAAGATCTTCTCCGTCGTGAGCATGGCGCCGATCGGCACGAAACCACCGGACAGCGCCTTGGAGATGGTGATGATGTCGGGCTCAAGTCCCCAGTGCTCGTGGCAGAAGAACTTGCCTGTCCGGCCGAGGCCCGTCTGCACCTCGTCGGTGACCAGGAGCGTTCCGTAGCGGCGGCACAGCTCCTGGGCGGCCCGCCAGTACTCCGGCGTGGCGCAGTAGACGCCCTTGCCCTGGATGGGCTCGACGATAAAGGCAGCGACGTCCCGGTTTCGTAGGGCGCGCTCGAGAGCGCCCAGGTCAGCGAACGGAACGGCGGCCGACTCCAGCAAGTCGCCGAAGCCCTTGCGGAACTCCTTGCCGCCGTTCAGGGCCAGCGCGCCCGTCGTCAGCCCATGGAAGGCATGCTCGGCGTACAGGATTTTCGGCCGCTGCGTCGAGTGCCGCGCGAACTTGATGGCCGCCTCGATCGACTCGGCTCCGGAGTTACAGAAAAAGGCGCGGGTGATCCCTGGATGCGTGCGGGCGACCAGCTGCTCGGCGAGAATGCCGGGCAGCAGAGCGCAGTCCATCTGAACCATGTTGGGCAAGTCAAGGTCGAGCGCCTGGTGTAGCGCGGCCTTGACTGCGGGGTGGCTGCGGCCGAGGGCGTAGACGCCGAAGCCGGAGAGGAAATCGAGGTAGCGAGCTCCGGTGTCGTCGTAGAGGTAGCAGCCTTCGCCGCGTATGTAGTTACGGTCGAACCCAAGAGTCCTGAGCGTCCTGGCGAGCTGGTGATTCATATACCGCTCGTGCAGCGCGAAGTTCTCCCCGGATCGTTCCGCGAACGTGCGGGCTACATCGAAGGGCATGCTGCTCCTTGCACTGCGGTTCTGCTCTGCGTTGCCGGGCATTGGCCGGCCGCAAGCCTGTCACCAGCGGTTAGCCGTCGCGCCGTGTCGACCATCTTCGCGCACGGACAGACGAATTGCCCGTCTTCCCTGCGAAGTCGCGGGCGTCCGCTGACTGCGCTCGTCAGGACGGCGGGCTGCCCGCGCCACCTGCGGGGACGGATTCGCGGTGACATATTCATGATCGTACAAATTGACGGCCGGCAATCCGCATGCGGGCCACTCTGATCGGCCCGGCGCCGATCGGCCTGCCGGGGCGCGCCATGGCTACGCTTGGGCCAGGTGGTCAGCCAGGATCTTCTCGATGACGTCCATCGTGAAAGCCGCGTCCTGCGGGTCGTTGTCCAGGGCGCGGAGGAGGATCTTCATGGCCTTCCAGATGGCCCAGCCGCGTCCCCTGACCCAGGTCGCCGAGTCGACGGGCAGTCGTTCCTTGAAGACGCGGCTGCTGTCACCAGCCAGGAATGTCCAGGCAATCGTCGTGTCGCAGGCGGGGTCGCCCACTCCGCAGCCGCCAAAGTCCAGGACCGCGCTGAGCTTGCCGTTCTTGAGCAGCAGGTTGCCCGGCTGGGCGTCGCCGTGGAGCCACACCGGTCTGCCCTCCCAGCTGGCGTCGAGCGCTGCCTGCCAGACCTCGGCCGCGAGCGCTGTGTCGATGTGGCCCCGGAGGGCGTCGAGCTCTTCGCGCGTCTCCACGTCGTACACCGTCAGCGGCCCGCCGCGAAAGAAGTTGTGCGTCCCCGGCAGCGGCCCGCCTGTCGGGTCGATGCGGTACAGGGCCGAGAGGAAATCGGCAAGGTCAGCGGCAAACTGGGGCAGGTCCGCGATGGCCTCGGCCGTCACCGGCGCGCCGTCGATCCACCGGTTGACGGACCACGGCCACGGATAGCGGCATCCCGGCGCGCCCAGCGCTATGGGCTGCGGTATCGGCAGTGGCAGCTGGCCGGCCAGGATCGGCAGCCAGCGCTGCTCCTTCTCGACCGACTCGGCATAATGCTCGGCACTGGGCAGCCGAACCGACATCGTCTCGCCTAGGCGAAACGTCGCGTTGTCCCAGCCGTCGACGTCGACCGGCCGGACAGGCAGCTCAGCCCACTCCGGGAACTGTGTCCTGACCAGCCGCGATACCAGCTCGACCGTAATATCGGCCTTCCGCACCAGCGTATGGTGACATGGCCGGCCCGACGCGGGCCAGGCAATATCCCGGGACCTCGCGCGTCATCGCCGTCAGCGGAAGTCCCTGCTCCGCGCCGCCGCTACGACTCGTAGCCGCTCCAGCCGGGTGGCCAGCAGGCTGACCGCGCCGTCTAGCCGCTCGACCCGGCCGTGCACCAGCAACGCGTTGGCATTGACGCCGATCTTGCGGAAGCGCTGCCACACATTCGGCGGGCAGATGATGTTGGCCATCCCCGTCTCGTCCTCCAGGCTGAGGAATACCACCCCGCGTGCCGTCCCTGGCTGCTGCCGGTGCGTGACCAGGCCGCCAACCAGCACGGTCCGGCCGTTCTCCGCTCCTGTCAGCCTCGCCGTCGGCAGCACGCCTCGCTCTGTGAGCATCGACCGGATGTGCTCGATCGGGTGCGTGCCGTAGGTGCCAGTCGCCCACAGGTCGGCGAATGTCTCCTCGGCGGCGGTCATCGCCGGCAGCGGCGGCGCGGTCATGCCGAGTGTCGTACCTGGCAGCTGGCCCGGCCTGATGGTCGCCGCGGCGCCAGCCGCCCAGAGCGCCTCGCGCCTGCTCACGCCGAAGCAGCCGAACGCCCCGCCCATCGCCAGTGCCTCCAGCGCGGCGGCAGGCACTGCCGTGCGCCGGGCGAAGTCCTCCAGGTCGGCGTACGGCTGGCCGGCCACGATCTCCTCGGCCACGCTCGTACCGAGGTTGCGAACCTCTGACAGCCCGAGCCTGATCACTGGCTGGCCCGGTACGGGCGCGCCGCCGGCGGGCGGGTCAGCGTGAACGACCCCAAGCTCTGGGTCTTCGGTCTTTTCCAGCGTCGCCAGCACGCCGCTGACGTTCACGTCCACGCCGCGCACCGTGACGCCGTGCCGGCGCACGTCGCTGATCAGGCTCGCCGGTGCGTAGAAGCCCATCGGCTGGGCGCGCAGCAGCGCTGCCGTGAACGCGGCCGGGTAGTAGCACTTGAGCCAGGCGCTGGCGTAGACCAGGTAGGCGAAGCTGATCGCGTGTGACTCGGGGAAGCCGTAGCTGGAGAACGCCAGGATCTTGACGTAGATGTCCTCCGCGACCTCGGCCGGGATATCCCGCTCGGTCATCCCGGCGAGCAGCCGCTCACGCAGTTCCTCGATCCGCTCCGGTGCCCGCTTGGAACTCATCGCCTGGCGCAGCCGGTCTGCTTCCGTCGGGCTGAATCCGGCGCAGTCGATGGCAATCTGCATCATCTGCTCCTGGAACAGCGGGACGCCGAGCGTCTTGCCGAGCGCGTGCTCCATCAGCGGGTGCGGCAGGTCGGGCTCCTCGTCGCCGTGCCGGCGCCGCATGTACGGGTGCACCGAGCCGCCCTGGATGGGGCCAGGTCGGATCAGCGCGACCTCGACCACGAGGTCGTAGAACTTCTCCGGCCGCAGCCGCGGCAGCGTCGCCATCTGCGCCCGCGACTCGACCTGGAAGACCCCGACGGTGTCGGCGGCCTGCAGCATCGCGTAGACGCCAGGATCCTCCTGCGGGATCGAGTGCAGGCTCCAGCGCACCCCGTGTGCCTGCTCCACCAGCTCGAAGCAGTCCCGCAGCGCGGTCAGCATGCCAAGGCCTAGCAGGTCGAACTTGACCAGCCCCGCGTAGGCGCAGTCGTCCTTGTCCCACTGGAGCACGCTGCGGTTCGGCATCCGGGCCCACTCGACCGGGCACACCTCCCCCACCGGCCGGTCGCAGATCACCATCCCGCCGGAGTGGATGCCGAGGTGCCGCGGGAGCCGCTGCATCCGCTCGGCCAGGTCGACTACCGCGTCGGGGACGCCCGCATCCGGCGGGACCGGCTGTCCTGGCCCGTACTGCCGGGGGCCGACCTGGCGGGACCACTCGTCCTGCTGCTCCGGCTCGTAGCCGAGCGCACGGCCGGCATCGCGTATCGCCATCCGCGGCCGGTAGCTGATCACGTTGGCGACCTGGGCTGCATTCTCCCGGCCGTACTCGCGGTAGACGTGCTGGATGACCTCTTCACGACGCCGATGCTCGATATCCAGGTCGATGTCGGGCGGTCCGTCGCGGCCCTCAGACAGGAATCGCTCGAACAGCAGGCCGTGCCGGACCGGATCGACGCTGGTGATCCCGAGCGCGTAGCAGACCGCCGAGTTGGCTGCCGAGCCCCGGCCCTGGCACAGGATGCCTTCGTTTTCGCAGAACTCCACGATCTCGTGCACGATCAGGAAGTAGCCAGGGAAGTCCAGCTGCTCGATCACGGTCAGCTCGCGCGCGATCTGCGCGTAGGCGCCGGGAACGTGCTCGGCTTCCGGACTGCCGTAGCGAGACGGCGCCTTGCGCGCGACCAGCTCCCGCAGCCAGCTGGCCTCGGTGTGCTGGTCGGGAACCGGGAAGTCAGGCAGCCGCGGCACGATGACGTGGAAGTCGAACGCGCAGTCGGCTGCGAGCCCCACCGTCTGCTCCAGCACGCCGGGATAACGGCGCAGCCGGGCTGCCATCTCCGCGCCGGACCGCAGGTAACCGCCGCCGGACGCGGCTAGCCAGCCATCCATCTCATTGAGGCTGAACCGGGCCCTGATGGCGGCCAGCGCCTGCGCCAGCCTGGCGTCTTGCGGCGCCGCGTAGTGGACATTGCCGGTGGCGACCACGCCGACGCCCGCCGCGCCGGCCAGCGCAGCGAGCACGTCGTTGCGCTCGTCGTCGGCCGGGTCATTGCCGATGGTCAGCTCGACCTTCACGTTGTCCGTGCCGAACGCTTCGGTCAGCCGGGCGAGCTCCCGCGCGGCCGCCGCAGGCCCGTGCGCCGCCAGCGCAGCGGGGACCGCGCCCTTGCGGCAGCCGGTGAGGATGGCCCAGTGCCCATCGTGGGCATCAGCGAGCGCGGGCTCGTCGTAGATCGGCAGGCCCTTCTCCCCGCCCGCGAGCTGTGCGGCGCTGATAACCCGGCAGAGCCGACGGTACCCTTCGGGGTCGCGAGCGAGGACGAGCAGATGCCGCCCGGCCGGATCGGGGACGCCCGCCCGCGCCGTCCCCGCAGGCCGCTGGAGCACTGCGGCGGGTCCGGCCCTGCCGCCTGGCGCGGACCGGCCAGGCGCCTGGCCGATGGATGACACGACCCCGGCGGACGCGGCCCCGGTCCCGGTCCCGGTCCCGTCAAGCGAAGCCGGGGCGCCGCCCCGCGGCAGCCTGCTGCCCCGTCCTTTCGCCTTGCGCGCCAGGTCGAGGCTCAGCTCAGCACCGAACACCGTGCCCAGGCTGACGCCGCCGTCCCGCAGCCGCGCCGCCGCCTGCGCGAACTGCGGCACTCCGTACATGCCATCGTGATCGGTGATGGCCAGCACCGACAGGCCGCGCGCCGCCGCCTCGAGCACCAGGTCGGACGGGCTCGATGCCCCGTCGAGGAAGCTGTAGGACGAGTGGCAGTGCAGCTCCGCCCAGGCTGGCGAGGCAGGCCCGACTGGCAGCCGGATCACCGTCCGGGCCGCATCCGCCTCGGCGGCTTCCTGGCCTGTCCCCCGGCCTTCCGCTAGCTCGGCGCCAGAACCTTCCGGCGGTTGCCCAGTCCCCTTGCCCCAGGACAGGCGGCGCTCGAACTCGCGCCAGGGCACTGGCGGGTTGTCCCAGCCCACGAGCACCGCCTCCTTACCTGAAGGGCCCTTGCCTTACCTGAGGGACCCTTGCCTTGCCTGAGCACCTCTACTGGACCATTCACCTCACTCGATCAGCGTAACGATCCACTCTGACAGTCTAGCTCTGTACTCGAATAAAGTTTCGGTAGCCAGGGAAAGGATCGACCAGACGACGCGCAGATGCTGCGGGCGCGGCGGCGTCGCGCCGCGGACGGCTATCGGCTCACTGCGCCAGTTCGAAGATGGCGTTCGCCTCGTCGTTGGCCAGCCGCAAGGATGCAGCCGCGACGTTCTCCACGACATGCTCGGGCGACCCCGAACCCGGGATCGGGAGTATCTGCGGTGAGCGGTCAAGCAGCCAGGCCAGCGCCACCTGATGCGTGCTGGCGTCGAGTCGACGGGCAGCAGTCAGGACCGGCACCAGCTTGTCGGCGTCCTGGATCGGCGCCCACGGCAGGAACACGATCGATTCCTGCGCACACAGGTCGACCATCGACTCCGACGACCTGTCGCCAAGGTTGTACCGGTTCTGCACGGACACCACGGGTGTCAGTTTCTGCATATCGCGCAGTTGCTGCTCGGACACGTTGGAGACGCCGATGTGCCGGATCTTTCCCTCCTCCCGGAGCTCGACCAGGGCACCCATGGACTCGGCGATCGGCACCCTCGGGTCCGGCCGATGGAACTGGTACAGCGGAATCTGATCCAGCTTGAGCCGGCGCAGGCTGCCCTCGCACGCCGCCCGAAGGTGCTCAGGACGCCCGTCGGTATCCCAGCGTCCAGGACCCGGCCGGACCAGGCCGCCTTTGGTAGCGATGACCAGCTCGTCGGGATAGGGATGCAAGGCCTCGGCAATCAGCTCCTCGCTGACCTCCGGGCCATAGGCGTCGGCCGTGTCGATGAAGTTCACGCCGAGATCGACCGCCTGACGCACGGCCGCCTTTGCCCGATCCCGGTCCGGTGGCGGTCCCCAGATACCAGGACCGGTGATGCGCATGGCACCGAAACCCATCCGGTTGACCGTCAGGTCGCCGCCGATGCTGATCGTCCCTGCAGCCGCAGCGCTAGGACTGTCGCTCATGGGAATCCTCCCTGCCTGACCGCCGAGGCAGGCCAACCGCGCTCGGCACCGATGCGGACGCTGGCGGCCAGTCAGACACGCTGGCCCGGCCTCGGACCGAGGCCTCATCTCTACCCTAAGACACCAGACATCGCCGCTAGCGAGCCAGCACCTCGCTCAGCAGGCAGTCCGCCACCGCCGCGTAACGCGCCGGATAAAGCTGCGCCATGCACAGCGACCAGACGGCACCTTCGAGCTTCCGCGCGTGGCTGAAATGCGCTAGCTCGGCCACATCCGGCACCGCGGTCTTCGCCTCGGATGCGTAGGCACGCAGCGCGATCTGGCTCGCCGTCGCGTCATAGCGGCTGACGACCGTCGCAAGGTCCCACGCCGCAGGACCCCGGCACGTCTCCTCCAAGTCGGCCCAGACCCAGCCGCGCTCGGCGTCGCTGAGCAGGTTGCCGTCATGCGCGTCGCCATGCAGCACGATCTGGCCGGGCAACCCGCTTCGCCCTTCAGGCCCAGCCTCGTCAAGCGCGACGAGGACCTCGGCGTGCGCCGCCCTCAGCGCGGACACGGTGACGGCGTCGAGCGCCGACTCCTGCTCCAGCACGTCGAGCCCGTCGCTGATCAGCTCACGGACCGGGATCGACCGCAGGAGCCGGCCGCACCACCGGTCCGCCGCGCGCGGCGACGTACTGGGCGACAGCGACCTCGCGCACGAGCCACGCCTGCGGATCACGGCGCAACCAGGCGGACAGTGTCGCGACTCTGGCGACGACCGGGGCTGGTGCCAGGTGCAACAGCAGGTTGCCTCGGCTGGACAGCACCGCCGGCCCATCGGCCGGGAGAGCGAGCCGCCGCGCAAGCGCGAGCGCCGCCGCCCGTCCCTGCCGAGCCACCTCCTCGTCGTACCCGGTCCCGCCGCCCCTGGTCCCGTCGCCCCTGGTCCCGTCGCCCCTGGTCCCGTCGCCTCGCATCCGCGCAGTGTCCCAATCAGGTCGGCCTCCGGCTGTCACCCCGGCAGTACCACTCGGACCCGCGGCCACCTGACCCGCACGCGCTGTCGTGCGAGTCTCGCCTGCGACATCGCTGGCGTCACCCGGATCGGATTGACGCGCCACACACCGTCGAGCAGATCCGCGAGGCCGTGGGGCGCACAGACCTCGAGCCCGTCTGGCCGCTGCCGGATAGCGACGCAGGTAGCGGTCTCGGGCCAGGTCGCGATCGCCTCGTGCACGCTGGCGAACGACTCGACCGGCGGACCGCCGAAATACTGGTGGTACCAGACGTGCACGGCCGCCTGGTTGGTCGCCTCCCAGGGCAGGTCGGCGAGCCGGGCTAGCGCCTCCTGCGCGGCGATGTCGCGCTCCATCGTGAGGTCGCCGGGATCGAAGTACGCGACGTCGACGTCCTTGACGACGGCCGGGTTGAACCCGCCGTGGTGCTGACCCCACACGAGGTCGCGAATGACGCCTGCGCCGATCCAGGCATCCGGCAGGCCGCTGTCAGCCACCGCGCCAAGAGCACGCGACATCCACGGCTCAGTCACGATCAACTCGGCCAGCCTGGCGGCTGCGCCGGGCTCGAGTCCGGGGCACGCGTGACTAGCCTGGTCGTTTCCAGCAAGCTCGTCAGCCTCGGTCATGGCGGCCTCCGGATATTCGGGTGCCGGACGCGGCGGTCGGCACTACGGTCGGGACTATGGAGATCATGCTGCCCGCAGGTGCCGACAAAATCTGGGCCGAGGACTCGGGCGGCTCGGGGCCGGTGCTAATGCTGGTGCACGAGGGCATTGGCGACTCGCGAATGTGGGATCCAGTCTGGCCTGACCTGACGTCCGCCTGCCGGGTGATCCGCTACGACGAGCGCGGGTTCGGCCGGTCACCGGCCGCGACAGAGGAATTCGCGCTGCTCGCCGACCTGACGGCTGTCCTTGATCATTTCGACGTCCGCAGTGCGCACGTGGCCGGGTGCAGCATGGGCGGGGGTACCGCACTCGAGCTCGCCCTCGCGGACCCCAGCCGGGTGCGATCACTGGTGCTGCTATGTCCCGGCATCGGCGGTTACCCCTATCCCGAGACACCGGAACTCGACGCCGCGTGCGATGCGCTCGCCGCGGCGGGCGACGACGAGGGGATCATGCGGCTCCTGCTCGACGTCTGGGGCCGGGCCGGCGAGGACCCGCTCGTGACCGACCTGATGCGCTCGGCCATGCGTGCCTGGGAAGGCGAGGAGCAGTTCGAGCGCGAGGGCGAGCCGACGTTTGACAGGCTCGGCGAGCTGCGGGCGCCCACGATTCTGATGGTCGGCGATCAGGACGACCCCGCCTTGATCGCGAGCAACGAGGAGGCCGCGCGCCGGATCCCTGGCTGTGAACTGATCAGGATGCCCGGCGTCGATCACTACCCGACTGTCCGTGCACCCAAGCTCGTCGCCGAGACGATCCTCCGCCACTGCGCGGCCAACACCTGAGTCCGCCCGACTCGCGCCCGCCCGACTCGCGCCCGCCCGACTCGCGGCCGCGCCCGCCCGAGCCCAGGTCGCGCCCGCCTGGGTCGCGCCCGCTCGCGCGCGCCGGACACAGCGGCAACCAAGGCTGCCAGATGCCAGCGACCTCCGTCAGCGTTCACCGTCCGCCGCCGGGTCCGTCCGCCCTGCGGCGTCAGCGTCTCCTTCCGATCCGTCAGTCCGCTTCGGAGTACGGCGGGACGGCGTTCGTGCGCACGACCTCGGAGTAGAAGTGCGCGCTGGCCTTCGGGATACGCCGCTGCGTCTCGAAGTCGACAAAGATGATTCCGAACCGGCGCTGATATCCCCATCCCCACTCGAAGTTGTCGAGCAGCGACCAGACGTAATAACCAGCCAGGTTCACGCCGGCCTTGATCGCGCGCGCGGCGGCATCGAGATGCTGGTGCAGGTAGCTGACCCGCTCGACGTCCTTGACGACACCGTCAGGGTCGACGTAGTCCTCGGCCGCGCAGCCGTTCTCGGTGATGTACAGCGGCAGCCCCGGGGCCGCGTCGGCGAGCTGAATCAGCAGGTCATACAGGCCGTCGGCGTCGACGAGCCAGCCCATCGGCGTCCGCTCCAGGTCGGCGGGCTCGTACTCCACCACGCCCGGCAGCTCACAGCGCGCTGGCTCCTCGTCGCGCCGCAGGTCGTCCGGGTCGCCGTTGCGCAAGAACACCGGCGAGTAGTAGTTGACGCCGAGGAAATCGATCGGCTGCCGGATCGTCTCGAAGTCGCCGTCAGCGATCAGTTCGGGCGGCGGCAGCAGCGAGGTCCGGACGTGCTCGGGATAACGGCCATGCAGGACCGGCTCGAGGAAGAGGCCGTTGAGCTCGGCGTCGGTGGCCAGCCGGGCCGCCTCGACAAGCTCCGGCGGCGTGCCCTCGGCGATCCGGACCGGATGCATGTCCAGCGTGATGCCGACCGGCGTCGCCGGGTCCACGCTGCGCAGCGCCTGGACGCCGAGGCCGTGTGCGAGCAGCAGGTGGTGCGTGGCCGCCGCAGCAGCGGCGTCGTCCTCCAGGCCAGGTGCGTGCACACCCGTCCGGTACCCGTGGTCCGCGGACACCTGCGGCTCGTTCAGCGTGATCCAGCGCGAGACGCGGTCACCGAGGTGCTCGGCAACGATGAGTGCGTACTCAGCGAAGCGCTCGGCGGTGCTGCGCACCGCCCAGCCGCCGCCGTCCTGAAGCTCCTGCGGCAGGTCCCAGTGATACAGCGTGACGGCCGCATCCATGCCCTTGCTCGCGAGCTCGTCGAGCAGAGCCCGGTAGTAGTCAAGGCCCTTGTGGTTCACCGGTCCCGATCCGCCTGGCTGGACGCGCGGCCACGAGATAGAGAACCGGTAGGCCTGCAGGCCGAGCGACGCCATCAGGGCGACGTCCTCGGGGTAGCGATGGTAGGAGTCACAGGCCACGTCGCCGGTGTCGCCCCGGCGGACCTTGCCTGGCACGCGGCTGAAGGTGTCCCAGATAGACGCTCCTCGTCCGTCGGCGTTGGCCGCACCCTCGATCTGGTACGCGGCAGTCGCCGCTCCCCAGGTGAAGCCCGGCGGAAAGGAAAGGGCACCGTTGGCACTGGTCCCCGCTGCGGTCATCTGACACTCCTTGTGTTACCAGAACGTTGCGTCCGTCTTAAATCCAAGGCCTTGACGGCCCTGAAGGCGAGTCCTAGTGTAAGCGCTTAGATCGGCCAATGTAAGCGCTTAGATTTACAGATCTAGACGCTTTTAGCCCCGGTCAGTAGGGGATCAGTTCATGGCTCCAGACACCGGCAGTCAGCGCCACCCGAGCCTCGGATGACCGGTTCTGACGTGCGCGAACCTGACGCCTCCGGCGCGCCGGACGGGACGGCGCTGCCGCCCGCGCACGAACCGTCAGACATGTCGCTGTCCGGGTCGCAGGTGCCCGAGTTCCCGCTCGCGGCCGAAGCCGGGCGGCTGGCCGCCAGCGCCGTCACGCTCTACGACGTGGCGCGGCTGGCGGGCGTATCTACCGCGACGGTGTCGCGGGTCGTGCATGGCCAGGACCGGGTGCGGGACAGCACCAGAGCACGGGTGCGCGAGGTCATCGATCAGCTCGGCTACGTGCCGGATAGCGCGGCGCAGAGCCTGTCACGCCGGCAAAAGAGCGTCATCGGCCTGGTCTGCGTAGAGCGCCTCGCACCGCACCAGTACGACATCGAGAGCATGAGCCTGCTCTTCTACGACGAGATCCTGCGAGGCGTCGAAGCCCGCATCCGCGATCACAACTGGTCGCTTCTTATTACCTACCTGCGCGAGGAAAACAACGTCGACCTCGCCCGGCTGCAGTCGCTGTCCGGCAAGGTCGACGGCCTCCTGATCGGCGAGGGGATCGTCCCGTCGGTCGAGCTGGCACGCCTGGCCGAGCGGCTCCCGGTTGTTGTCGTCGCGGGCGACCCCACCGAGCTGGCTGCCGACGTCGTCACGGCCGACAACCGGTCAGGCTCGGCAGCTCTTGTCACGCATCTGGTCGAGGAGCACGGCAGGCGGCGGCTGTTCCATGTGGACGGACCCCCGAGCGCCCCGGACGCCAAGGAGCGCAGGATCGCGCTCAACCAGGTCGTGGCGTCCCATCCCGGCATCACGCTCGTCGGCTCTCATTGCGGCCGATTCAGCGTGCAGAGCGGCGAAGAGGCCGGCGAGAAGATCCTTGCCGACCGAGCCAACCTCCCGGACGCCGTCGTCTGCGCGAACGACCAGATGGCGATCGGCGTACTCCAGGCTCTTAATCGAGGCGGCGTGGGCGTACCCGAGCAGCTGTCGGTCACCGGCTTCGACGACATCTTCCCCGGCAGCTTGTTCGAGCCATCGCTGACGACCGTGCACCAGCCGATGCGGATGCTTGGCGAGCGCGCCTGCGCCCGC
Organism: uncultured Actinomycetota bacterium; assembly: GCA_963792725.1. Taxonomy (GTDB): domain Bacteria; phylum Actinomycetota; class Actinomycetes; order Streptosporangiales; family Streptosporangiaceae; genus JAJYUU01. The sequence continues at coordinate 703,963 of CAWBXJ010000001.1, forward strand.
CTGCTGGATCGGATCGCCAGACCCGACCTGCCTACTCAGGTTGAGCTGCTGCCTACCGAGCTCGTCCTGCGCAAGAGCTGCGGCTGCCCGCCTGGCACCGCCGCCCGGACGCTCGCCCCGCGTGTCCGGACACTCGCCGCCGAGCCAGTTTCTGCCAGCCGCGCTGCCACGGCCCCCGGTACCGGGGGCCGCCGCCACGCCCGTCCGACCTCCGAGAGTTAGGAGCAGGGCGATGCCCTTCATCCTCCGCCGGGTGGCCTTCTACGCGGTCGCCGCCTGGGTCGCGCTGACGGTCAATTTCTTCCTGCCGCGGGCGATGCCAGGCAACGCGGTCGAGGCCATCATGTCCAAGTTCCCCAACTTGCAGCCCTCGACTTACCACGCGCTGGAAGCCATGCTCGGCGTCGGCCATCCCGGCTCGCTCTGGCACCAGTACGTGAGCTACCTCAGCGACGTCGTGCACCTCAACTTCGGCACCTCCGTGTCCAATTACCCGGCGAGCGTGTCATCGCTGCTCGTCCAGACGATCCCGTGGACGCTGATCCTCGTCGGCACCGCGACGGTGATCGCCTTTTTCCTCGGCACGTTGCTCGGCATCTTCGCCGGCTGGCACAACGGCGGCTGGCTGGACCGGCTACTGCCGGGGCTGATGTTCGTGCAGGCCATCCCCTATTTCTTCCTGGCGCTGGTGCTCCTGTGGCTACTGGCCGTGAAGGTGCTGCATGTCTTCCCGATCGGGCAGGGCTACGCCGGCGGGCTGGTGCCTGGCTGGCACTGGGCCTTCATCACCAGCGCGATCTGGCACTCGGTGCTGCCGGCGTTCACCATCGTCATCACGTCGCTAGCGGGCTGGATGCTGCAGATGCGGAACGTCATGATCACCACGATCGGCGAGGACTACGTGCTGGCCGCGCAGGCGAAGGGACTGTCGAATCGGCGCGTGATCTTCAACTACGCGGCACGGAACGCGTTCCTGCCGCAGCTGCAGGGGTTCGGCATGGCGCTCGGCTTCGTCGTCTCCGGTGCCATCATCATGGAGATCGTCTTCTCCTACCCGGGCGTCGGGCTGCTGCTGCTGAGCGCCGTCCAGTCGAATGACTACCCGTTGACGCAGGCGATCTTCCTCGTGATCACCTTTGCCGTCCTGCTCGCCAACCTGATCGTCGACCTCATCATCGTGGCCTTCGATCCGCGGGTACGCACGAGAGAGGCAGCCTGATGACCACCGCGCTCACGATCGCCACCGACCCGACCGGGCTGGCAGCGCCGGCCCGCCAGCTCGGCCGATGGCGGCGCCTGCCGCTGAAGGCCAAGGCAGGCGTGGTCTTGCTCGGGCTGTTCGTGGTGGCCGCCATCATCGGGCCGATGGTCGAGCCGTACGACCCGAGCTACCAGAACCCGAATCCGGCCTTGTCGCTGGCCGCGCCGTCCGCCGCGCACCTGCTCGGCACCACCCAGGCCGGCGAGGATGTGCTGTCGCAGGTGCTGACCGGCATCCGGCTGACGCTCGAGCTCGGCCTGCTGGTTGGCGTCATCGCCACCTTCCTGTCGGTGCTCGTGGGAGTTTCCGCGGCGTACCTCGGCGGCATCTCGGACGACTTGCTGTCGCTGCTCAGCAACGTCTTCCTGGTGATCCCGCCGCTGCCACTGCTCATCGTGTTGCTCGGCTATCTGCCGCGCACCGGGCAGACCGCGACGATCCTGGTACTCGCCGGCCTTGGCTGGCCCTGGGGCGCACGCGTGATCCGGGCCCAGACGCTGTCAATCCGCAGCCGTGACTTCGTCGCCGCCTCCCGCGAGACCGGCGAGAGCGGCCTGCGGATCATCGCGTTCGAGATCGTGCCCAACCAGGTCAGCCTCATCGCCGCCAACTTCGTCAACACGGTGCTGTACGCGATCGGCGCGTCGGTCGCGCTGGCGTTCATCGGCGTTACCAACACCGCCGACTGGAGCCTCGGCACCATCTTGTACTGGGCCGAGAGCCAGGAAGCGCTGTCCCTGGGCGCCTGGTGGTGGTTCGTTCCGCCGGGCCTCGCGGTCGCCCTGATGTGCACCGCGCTGGTGCTGCTGAACACCGGGATCGACGAGCTCGGCAATCCGCGGCTGCGTGACGCGAACCAGCGGGCCAAGGTGAACGGTCGCCGAGTGCAGACTGCCGATCCCACCCCGGTGCTGCACGCCGCGCCAGCGCCGCGGCCAAGCGCGGTGACAGCGTTCGTCCGCTCGTTCTCCCGCAGTGCCTACCTCGCCGACCGCGCGACGCGAGCCGGGACCGCACGCGCTGTGACGGCCCGCGCCGTCGCACCACGGGTTGGCGCACCGAAGCCGAGCGAGGGGCAGCGATGAAGTCTGACCTGGGCAACCACGTTCCCGCCGCGGGCGAGCCGCCGGCCACGGGAGGTTCTCCGGTGACCCCGTGCTGTCGATTCGCGATCTTTCGATCGTCTACCGCACCTTTGCCGGCGACGTGCGCGCGGTCGACCGGGTGAGCCTGGACCTGCACGCCGGCGAGGTCATCGGCCTGGTCGGCGAGAGCGGCTCCGGCAAGTCCACGCTCGCCTACGGGGCCACCAGATTGCTCCGGGCACCGGCGCTCGTGACCGGCGGCAGTGTCCGGTACCAGGGCCGCCGGATGGACACGCCGACCGACCTGCTCGACCTGACCGCGGACCAGCTGACGAGCCTGCGCTGGCGGGAGATCGCCATCGTCTTCCAGAGCGCGATGAACGCGCTCAACCCGGTCCTGAGCATCCGCGATCAGCTCACCGACGTGATCCACGCGCACCTGCAGCTGTCCCGGCAGGAGGCCACGGACAAGGCGGCCGGGCTGCTCGACCTGGTCGGCATCCCGCGGTCGCGGCTGCGCGCGTACCCGCACGAGCTGTCGGGCGGCATGCGCCAGCGAGTCATGATCGCGATGGCGCTGGCCACCGATCCCGAAGTCGTCATCATGGACGAGCCGACGACTGCCCTCGACGTCGTCGTGCAGCGGGAGATCCTGGGCCAGATCCTGGAGCTGAAGGAACGCCTGGGCTTCGCGATCCTGTTCATCACCCACGACCTGTCGCTGCTGCTCGAGCTGGCCGACCGGATCGCGGTGATGTACGCAGGCCAGCTGATGGAGATCGCCACTGCCGTGGAGATCCACCACGAGCCTGCACACCCGTACACCAAGCGGCTGCTGCGCTCGTTCCCGTCACTGCGCGGCCCGCGGCGAGACCTGACCGGCATCCCCGGCACCCCGCCGGACCTGCTGGACCCGCCGCCAGGATGCCCGTTCCTGCCACGCTGCATCGAGGGCACGGATGCCTGCGCGACGATCGAGATCCGGCTCGCGAAGGTCGCCACGTCGGCGGATCCGGACCACGTGACGGCCTGCCCGTTCGTGCTGCCCGACGCGCCGGGCACCGAGGGCAGCCTCGACGCCGGCTACCGAGTCGGGATCGACCGGTCGATCGCGGCGGCCGGTCCGCTGGTCGCGGGCGCCGATCACTCGGGAGCCGCAACTGCCGGCAGCCCAGCCGGCCCGACAGAGGTGACGTCATGAGCAGCCAGGCTCCCGACACGCAGCACGCCGGTGTCGTCGAATCGGCCGCCGCCGCACGCGGCTCGCTGATCCTGGCGGCCGAAGGCCTGGGCAAGGACTTCCGGCTGGGCCGCGGCCAGGTGCTGCACGCCGTCCGGGACGTCTCCCTGAGCCTGTACCGCAGCGCGGTCGTCGCGCTCGTCGGCGAGAGCGGCTCCGGCAAGTCGACCGTGGCCCGGCTGCTGGCCGGGCAGGAGCGTCCCTCGGCCGGCACGATCTGGCTCGATGACCAGGTGGTCCACTTGTCGGGCCGCCGCGCGTTCCGGCAGTACAAGAGCGAGGTCCAGTACGTCTTCCAGGACCCGTTCGCGTCGCTGAACCCGGCCCACACGGTGCGTTACCACATCGAGCGGCCGCTGCGGCTGCATCATGGCCGGCAGTCCCGGCAGCAGTTCCGCCAGCAAGCGGCCGACCTGATGGAGCAGGTGCGCCTCAGCCCGGCCGACAAGTACCTGGCCAAGTACCCGCACGAGCTGTCCGGCGGGCAGCGGCAGCGGGTCTCGTTCGCCAGGGCGCTCGCGGCCAATCCGCGGGTGCTGCTGGCCGACGAGCCGGTCTCGATGCTGGACGTCTCGATCCGGCTCGAGATGCTCGCGCTGCTCGACGACCTGCGCCAGCGCCTCCAGCTGGCCATGCTCTACATCACGCACGACATCGCCTCGGCGCGCTACTTCGCCGACGAGGCCCTCGTCATGTACGCAGGGCAGATCGTCGAGCGCGGTCCGGCCGAGGAGGTGACGCAGCAGCCTGCGCACCCGTACACGCAGCTGCTGGTCAGCTCCGCGCCCGATCCCGACAACCTCGGCGGTGCGCTGCGCAACCGCACTCAAAATGCCGGGAACGGGGTCCTCACCACGACGGCCGGCCCGGCACCCGACGGCGCTTGCGCGTTCAGCCCCCGTTGCCCGTTCGCGGTGGATCGGTGCCGCTCCGAAGTACCGCCGCTACTCCAGATCTCCTCGTCGAGAGCCGCCGCCTGCTGGCGCCTCGATGTTGCAGCCCCTTCTGTCTACAGCGGGCGAGAAGGGGGTGGGGACCTTACGAGTTAGCTCACAGCCCCCGATTTCAGGCGAGACCTTACTACCTCGGCAGAGGAAGAGTTCGAGAAGGAAAGGCAGAAATGAGTAGTACACACCTGGCATATAGAGGGCTGGCGGCCGTCGCGGCCGTCGGCCTGCTAGCGATCGGACTCGGCGCGTGCGGGTCGAGCAAGTCGGGCTCGGGCGGCTCGTCGACCAAGTCGACCGCGTCGAGCACCCTGGTCATGGAGAGCTCTCCAGAAACCACCATCACTGATGACTTCAACCCGTTCGTATCGACCGCTGCGCCGCAGGGCATGGGCGCCACCGGCCTGATCTACGAGCCGCTGCTCCAGTTCGACCTGGCCGCGCCGCCGAAGTACTACCCCTGGCTGGCCACGGCCTACAGCTGGTCCAACGGCGGGAAGACCATCGCCTTCACGATCCGGCAGGGCGTGAAGTGGAACAACGGGACGGCCATGACGCCGGCCGACGTCGCTTTTACCTACAACCTCGTCATGAAGAACGCCGCGATCAACCTGGCCGGTCTGCCGATCACCAGCGCGACCGCTGCCGGTAACACCGTCACGATCAACTTCAGCTCGCCGCAGTACCTCAACCTGCAGGAGATCGCTGGCGTGCCGATCCTGCCGCAGTCGGTCTGGGGCAGCGTGAGCAGCCCGACCACGTTCACGGACACAAAGCCCGTCGGCACTGGGCCGTACGTGCTGAAGACGTTCACCTCCCAGGGGTTCACGCTGACGAAGAACCCGTCCTACTGGCAGGCCTCGATGGTGAAGGTCCCGAACGTCTACTTCCCCGTCTACACCTCCAACACCAGCGCGCTATCGGCGCTGTACTCCGGGGCGATCGACTGGACCGGTAACTTCATCCCCGGCCTGCAGAAGGAGTTCGTCTCCACCAGTCCCGCCTACCACCACTTCTGGGAGGCACCAGGCAGCACCAACGCCCTGATGCCGAACCTCAGCAAGTGGCCGACCAACCAGCTCGCTGTCCGGCAGGCCGTCAGCCTGGCGGTCAACCGCAACCTGCTCGCCTCCGAGGGCGAGGCTGGCCTGGAGAACCCGGTGACGAACACCAGCGGCATCACGCTGCCGACGTTCTCTGCCTGGGCCGGTCCGGCTGCATCCGACACCGTCTCTCCCACCGGGAGTGCAAGCGCAGCAGCTGCGGTGCTGGTCAAGGCCGGTTACAAGAAGGACTCGAGCGGCTACTACGCCCTCAACGGCAAGGAGGTCACGATCCAGCTCATCAGCCCGGCCGCCTACACCGACTACGCCGCGGTCGGCACCATGGTCGCGCAGGAGCTCAAGGCAGCCGGCATCAACGCCAGCTTCCAGGGCATCAGCGTGGACTCCTGGAATGCCGACATGGCTGACGGCGACTTCCAGCTGGCCGAGCACTGGTCCAACAACGGCCTGACGCCATACAACCTGTATGACAACTGGCTGAACAGTGCGCTGGACAACGGCAAGTCCAACACCGGCGACTACGAGGGCCTGAAGAACGCAGCGATGGACACAGCCCTGTCCAAGCTGGCAGGCGACTCGACCGTGGCGCAGCAGACCGCTGACCTCGCCCCGATCGAGACCTTCGTCGCCCAGAACCTGCCGGTCATCCCGATCACGACGGCGTCGGAGTGGTTCGAGTACAACTCTCAGCACTGGGTTGGCTGGCCGACTCAGCAGAACCCGTACGAGACGGGGCAGCCGACAGGCACCAACTCCGGCTCTGGCGCCGGCACCGATGAAGTAGTCATCCTTCACCTCAGCCCGCGCATGTAACGCTGCGGGTTAAGCGGGCCCGCCCCCGGGTTACCGGGGGCGGGCCACACCCCACGAGCACCGTAACCGGTCGCTGTAAACAGAACGTCAACGGGTGACACCACGTAACCGCTGACACGACGTACACCTACTAGCACGACGTCAACACGGGCAGGCTGGCTAACGGCCTGCCCGTGCCCGTGCCGCGTGCCGGCGGTGCCGGCGGTCAGTGCCGGCGGTCAGGAGGGCCCGCGCGGTGCCGTCAGTCGTAGCTGGCCTCGATCAGCCAGCGGCCATCCTGGAGCGCTGCTAGCCAGGCATTCCCGTCGTCGGTGATGAGCTGGAACCTGGCTTGCCGACGCGCGTGCCGGGGATCCCACCAGCGCTCGGTCACCGGCCACGGTCCGGCCCAGGCCGTGACTGCCCTGGCAGGCTTGCCTGCGGCGGCTAGCCAGGCCGGCGGCGCGGACAGCCCGGCCCGGCCGCTGACCGACACGGTCTCACCCGATTCATCGGTCACGTTAGCGGCGAGTGACACCGGGTACACGGTCGCCAGCGCCGGCGCCGGGAGCTGGCCCGGCCAGGGACGGTCAGCGGGCCGCTGCGGTTCCCTGGCGTCGCCGAAGGGCACGAGCAGCGCTTGCTCGGCCGGCCGACGGCCACCGGCCAGGACTGGCCGGACCACCTGATCATGGCCAAGCATCGCCTGCACGCGGATAGCCGCACGGGCTACCCGGTCGCTGATCACGCTGTCGCCCCACAGCGCCAGCTGCCGTCCGGTGGCACGGACCAGCTGGTCCGGGATCAGCCGCAACAGCGTGATCCCGGCCGTGCCCGGCCAGCCGTCGAGCTGCCAGCGAACGCGCTCGGCCACCGCCAGCGCCGACAGCAGCCCGTCATGTCGCCATAGCCGGCTGAATTCCTGACCATCCGAGCAGTGCACTGCCACCTGCACTCGCACGCAGGCGAATCCGCCAGCTGCCAGCCGGTCGTGCATTGCGTCGGCTAGCGCCTTGGCCGCGAAGATGACCGGCTCAGACTGCTCGGCCGGCGGATCGAACTCCATCTGGACGGAGAGGTCGGCTGCGGGCGGTCGCGGGATCAGCGGGCGAGGGTCAAGCCCGCGGGCCAGCCGGCTGGCGAGCTTGCCGTCTGCCCCGAACCTGCTGGCAGCCTCGGCGGGGGGCAGCCCGGCCAGCTGGCCCAGCGTCTCGATGCCCAGCCGGGGCAGCAGCTCGCACAGCTCAGGCAGGCCAAGCACGCCGACGGGGAAGGCGGCCAGGAACTCCCGCGCCTCCCCCGGCGGCACGAGCAGACCCGTCGGCCCGGTACAGGCCGCCAGCCCGGCGGCGAACAAGCCGTCGGCGATGCCGACCTGGCAGGTGAAGCCGGCCCGGCAGACGGCGTCGGCCAGCTTCGCGGCCAGCTGTGCCTCCCCGCCGAAGTAGCGCGCCGGGCCGCGCGTCGGGATCGCGCACACGCCTGGCCGCAGGACCTCGACTTGCGGGCAGAACTCCTCGATGACGGCGACAACGGGCTCGAACGCCCGCGCCGTTTCGTCGCTGTCCGGGCTCGGCGTACTGTCAGGTCCCTGCGTTCCCTCCAGCCACTGCGCTCCTTCTAGCCACTGGGGGCAGCGCAATACGAGCACGCGCCGCGGCCCGGCGGCGTGACTCGTCATCCGCTACTCACCAGCTGCACGGTGGCATCGCGGTAAGCCGTGTCATCGCGGTAAGCCGTGGCATCGCGGTAAGCCGTGTCACGCCGGTAGTCACCGTCCCGGTAGTCGCCGTTCCCGCCGGGCAAGCCCGCATCAGCCAGGCCAGCGACGCCGACGGCTGTCGTGACCGCCCCGTCCGGGCCAGGCAGCCACAGCCACGCCGATCTCGGCCGCTCTCCCGCCCCTCGCCCGGACGCCACGACCTGCGCCTTGCGCGCCCGCAGCCGCCCGTGCCCGGCACCGATCCCCATCCACTGCGCGTCCGTCAGCAGCAGCCGAGACTGCGCGCCTGGCCAGTCCCCGGCGACCATGAGCACACTGCCGTACCGGCGGGCCGCCGCCTCGAGCTTGCGCCGCAGCTGCGCCGACGGCTGATCCGGCGGACGCAGCAGCACGATGTCGAAGCCGTCCAGCAGGGACGCCACCACCTGCGGCCAGCTCGGCCCCGGCTCGGACACCAGCAGCACCCGGTCCAGATCCAGGCCGGCCTCAGCCGCTGCCCGCACTCCCGCAGCCGGCACTCCGACGATCGCACACCACGCCCCGTCCGCAACGGCTCCGGCCGTCAGCGCCAGCGCCAGCAGCCCCCACTCCCCCGATGTCACCACTGATCCGCGCTGGAGACCGCCGCCCGGCAGCAGGTCCCGCAGCGCCGGGAGGACCGGCAGCAGGCCCTCGCCGGTCAGCACGTCATCCCGATGGCGCACCGGAGACAGCGAGATGACCTGCGCTATCTCCGCTACCATCCTCTTACTATCGAACAGGTATTCGATACTGTCAACTGCTCGCCGCCGAGGATCCGCCGGCTATCCCGCGACCGGTCTCAGACCTGACGACGCCGCGCGATCGTGATGATCTCGGGGCTCGCCGGACCGAGCAGTGCGCCGTCCCAGTCGCCGCACTGCACCGCGATCTCCAGGCCAGCGCCCGTCAGAAATGAAGACAGCGTCCCCGCATCCAGGAACCGGAGCGTGCTGCGGCTGCCGCGCGGCCGCTCCCAGCCAGGGCTCGAATAGGCCGTCGTGAACGAGACGAGGTCCCCCCGCACTGGCAGCTCGACCTGGTGCGCCATCCGCACGACGGTGCCGCCCGGATCGGCGACCTCCACAGCGTTCGCCGGGATCCACTCCTCCCACTCCCGCGCCAGCGGATTGCGAGTCTCGAACGCAAACCGGCCAGCTGGCGCCAGCGCCGCCCGCACCGCCGCCAGCGCTTCACGCAGCTGCTCGTCCTCGGTGAGGACCTGGAATGCGTGGCCGGTCATGACGACCAGGTCGAACTCCTGGTCCCACCGAAAGCTCGACAGATCGCCAAGCATCCATTCGATGTCGCTCCTGGCGCGCGCCACATCGAGCATCGCCGCCGCCGGATCGAGCCCGCACAACCGCCCCCGGTGGCCCTCCTCCCTGGCCCGGCGCAGCAGCATCCCCGTGCCGCACCCGACGTCTAGCACGCTGTCGGCAGCCATCACTAGCGGCAGATAGAAGCCGAAATCACCGCGCGGATCCCACGGGCAGAACAGCTCATACAGTGCGGCCAGCGACGGATCTGCGTAATGGCGATCGACCACGCCGTCAGCGTGGCAGCGCCCGCACGACCCGGCAACTCGGTTTCCCGCGTGCGGACGAGGCCTAGGCCGAGGTTGTGCGCGCCGACCCGCCGCTGCCCGGCCGCGTGGCGCTGGCCCGCCGCTGCCCGGCCGCGCGGCGCTGGCCCGCTGGTCTTTGCAGGAATGGCGCACGCCAACGTTGTAGGAGTTAGGTGCGACAATCCGGACGTTGTAGGAGTTCGGCGCCCGCAATCTTCGCAAAATGCCCACGAAAAGTCGCTCAACCCCTACAACCTGCCCGGCGACACCCTCAGTGCGCGCCGCAAACAGCCCGAATAATGCCGAACAGCGTGTTCCGGCCCCACCGTCGTAGTAGACCTTCGTGTCATGGGTGATGGCCTGAGTAACCGCCTGCGCCGCCAGGTCTGGATGATCACGCCGCTCGTGCTGATCTCCTGCGTATCGATCTCAGTAGCGGGCTCAACACCCGCCGGGGCGACGACGGCCCTCAGGCCCGCCGCCCCAAGCGCGCCGGCTGCCAAGGCCGTCTACTTCCACACACTCCCGCCGGGCGCCAGGCTGCCCAGCGGTGCGCAGTGCGCGAAGCTCGTCAACGCCGCGCCGCGGGCCGAGGTCAAGGCCGCCAACAGGCCCTATAACCGGCGCAAGGGCACGCACGTCGGCGCGAAGTTCTTCCCGACGGCGCCCGGCTCAGACAATCCGCTCGCCGAGAAGACGCTTGCGCCGCGGATCAACGGTGACTTCACCGGCACGACGATCGACATACTTCGCTGGACCGCCTGCAAGTGGGGCATCGACCAGGACATCGTGTTTGCGCAGGCGGCGGTGGAGAGCTGGTGGCAGCAGGACACCCTCGGCGACTTCGGCACGGATGCCGCCGCGTGCCTGCCAGGGCACAAGATCGGCCAGGACGGCACGCCCGGTGAGTGCCCCCAGAGCTACGGGATCCTCCAGAACCGCTATCCCTACGAGAACGGCGGCTGGCCAGCCATTGCCCAGTCCACGGCGATGAACGCGGATGCCGCGTACGCGATCTGGCGGGCTTGCTACGACGGCTACGAGATCTGGCTCAACTCCCCTGGGCTGCCACGAGGCGGCCGGTACGCGAAGGGCGACGTGTGGGGATGCGTCGGGCGCTGGTTCGCCGGCCGCTGGCGGACGCCTGCCGCGCTTGGATACATCGCCAAGGTCAGGCAGTACAAGCGCGAGAAAATCTGGCTTACGCCCGATTTCCGCCAGCTGGGCTGACGACCGGCAGGTCAGCTCGAGTTAATTCTGTCCTCGACTCGTTCGTGGCGGCGCAAGAACTTTTCTGACGCACCCTGTACCGCCGGTTGAATTACCACCGGCTTGACTGAAGCAACTGCCGACACCGCCCGCGCATATGCGCTGCCTTAGTCTGATCCGCATGCCGCGCCACGCCATCGGTCCTGTTTTCAGGCGGTATGCAGTGACGTGGCTCTACCTCGCTGGCTTCTGCGCAGCCGAGTTGATCTCCGTACTCCTGCCGGACCGGGATCAGGCCGCCGTGCTGCGCTGGGCGAGCACTAGCGTGCACAACCTGGAGCATCACCCGGCCGGCTGCCTGGTCCTGTCCGCCTTCCTGCCGACCGGCTTCCTGGCCACCTGGCCGTTCCTCATCGCGCTGGCCATGTTCGGGGCCAATCACCTGCTCGGAAACTGGCGCACATTCCTGACCTGCGCCGCAGGCCACGTCGTCGGGACGTTGGTGAGCGAGGGCATTGTTGCCTACCGGGTCGCGGACGGTGCGTTGCCGGCCGCAGACCGCCACCTGATCGACGTCGGCCCGTCCTACATCGTCGTCGCCGCCATCGCGGTTGGCCTGTTGTGGGGATCCTGGCGGATCCGTGCAGCGGCGGCGCTGGACCTCGCGCTGCTCATCTTCGTCGGCCAGATCTTCGCCGGTCTCAGCCACCTGGAACTCGCCGCAGTCGGGCACCTGACCGCGCTCATCACCGGCGCCGTGGTAGGTAGCGTCCTTATCCGGCAACGACAGAGAAAAGCGTACGCATTACCCGGTCGTGCCTCGGCAACGTGACCGAAGGTGTCATCGCGGCCGCTGCTAAATTAAGGTCAATTAGCGCTGGCGGCCGGGTCTTGGCACTTTGCGCGCGGGGTAGGGAGCAACTACCCATCCTTGAGTATCAGGGGCTTAGTCGACTCCTCCGGTAACGGCAGATTGAGCTTCCGCATGAGCTTTGACGTGCATGGGCGTGCGCGGATTCAGCCGGGCTCGGCCCCCCTAGGGTCGCCCGCGATGCGATCTGGCCGGGTATATGCCTGGCTCGCGGCGGCCGGCATCGGCGCCGCCCTGGTCGTCATGACCGTCGCATCGCTCACGCGGGCCTCCTGGATGGGCCCGGCTCTGCCGATGCCAAGGAGCGGTCCGCCATTCGAGTTCGGCAGCTGGCACATCCCGCTGGACGACATGGCTGTCGCGCTGTGGCTGTCGGCGGTGGCGGGCGGCATCGGCGTCGCCGCCGGTCTTCTCGCCGTGCGCCGGGGTGCCCGGCCGCCCGTTCGGCTGCTGATCGGGGCCTCGGTCCTGGTGATCGCCGTCCTGACGGTCCTGCCGCCGGTTGGCTCGACAGATTCGCTGGATTACATGGCATTCGGCAGGATCGTTGCGCTGGGCCACAGCCCGTACGTGATGGTGCCGAGGGATCTCAGGCTGGCGCACGACGCCGTGTCTGTGTCCATCCCCTGGGAGTGGGCCAAGGTCACGACGCCGTATGGCCCGGCGGCGACAGTGGAGCAATTCGTGGCAGCCAAGCTGGGCGGCGCCTCGGCGGCGCGAATCGTGTTCTGGCTCAAGGTGGCCAACGCGGTGGCGTTCGGCGCGGTTGCGTTCACGGCGGACAGGCTGCTGCGGTCAGATCCGGCCGCACGGCTGCGAGCGCACCTGCTGTGGACTATCAACCCGCTGCTGATCTGGCAGCTCATCGCCGCCACCCACCTCGACGTGCTGGCCACGGCCGCCGGCCTGCTCGGGCTGGTGATCGCGGGCGGCTGGCCTGCCCTTGCCGCAGCCAGAACACAGCCAGGCCCGCAGTACGGACCGCAGCCAGGCCCCCAGCTCGGCCGGGTCCTGGCGGGCGGTGCGCTCATCGGCCTGGCGGCCGACATCAAGATCAACTTTGTCCTGTTCGGCCTCGGTCTGGCCTGGGCTCTCCGCCGCTCTCCGGCGGCATGCCTCGCGAGCGCCTGCGCCATGCTGGCCGTCCTGCTGCCCAGTTATGCCTGGTTCGGGCCACCGGCGCTCCGGTCTCTGGTCAGCCGCGGCAACCGCGTCACGGCCGACAACTTCTACCAGCTGTTCAGCTCCTCGCAGCATGGCTTCCTGATGCACCACGTGGCCGCCATCGCTACCGTCCTGGCAGTCGGCGCGGCGATCGTCACGCTGACGCACCTGCCAGGCCGGACCGTGGCACCGCCGGCCATCTACACCGCACTGGCCCTGAGCACGGCCTGGCTGTTCACCTGGCAGTACCAGCTGCCCTCCTACGAGGCGATGGTCATCTGCTTGCTGATCCTCGTGCCCGCGTGCTGGCTCGACTGGCTCGTCATCGCCCGGCTGACAGCAGCCACCATCGCGCTGATGCCCGGTAATCCCTCCCCACTGCAGTCTCGCGATCTTGGGAGGATCGGCGCCGACGACCTGACCCTGGTAGCTCCCATCGTGCTGGTGACCGCGCTGGCCGCGCTGATCGTGCTCTGCCTGACCGAGCGACGCCGGACACGGCCGCGCTCACCTGCCGACGGCCTTGGGCCGGCTCAGCACCGGCAGCCCGCTCACGGCGGCTCGCAGCACGCTGGCGGTGCCTCGCATCCTGCTCACCGCGGCTCGCATCCTGCTCACGGCGGCTCGCAGCCCGCCCGCGGCTGACCGCCCGCTCGCGGCTGACCGCCTGCACCGGCTACCGCCCGCACCGGCTACCGCCAGCTAGCGGCTCGCCACCGGGACCGGGCTGTCGGCCGGTGCCGCCTCGGCGGCCGCCGGACGGCGGACGACCCGGCTGCGAATGGCGAGCGCCACGATCACCACGAAGATCGCCAGCCCCGTCAGCACGTAGAGGTTGCCGGCGATGAGCTGCCAGCCTGACCAGTGGTACTCCGCATAGGATGCCTGGTCACCGAGCTTCGCGAACGTCCCTGGGGTGGAGTTCGGCGGGGCCCAGATGAATCCTTCGGAGAACGCACCAAGGTCGATCGGCTGGCCCCACAGGAACCCTGGCCACGCCCCAAACAGGCCCGCGACCAGGGTGGCGCCCGCCACGCATGACCACCGCACCGCGCCGCGTGCCCGCAGTCCGTAGCAGGCCAGGACCGTAACGAGCGGCACGATCCACACCCAGTGGTGATCCCAGCTGATCGGCGAGACCAGCAGGCCAGTCAGCGCGCAGGTCAGGACGCCAACCGCGGGGTGACCGGCCCGGCTCAGCGCCGCTGCCGACGCCAGTCCGAACAGCAGGGTGACACCGGCCGCGGCGAGCCAGATCGGCTGTCCAGCGGCGACGCTGCCGCACAGCCTGGTAATGATCGCCGGCAGGGACTGGTTGCCCTCCCAGCCGATGAAGCCAGTCCGGCTGCCCCTGGCGAACAAGCCCTGCAGCCACCAGGCCCTGGAGTCGGCTGGCCGGATGACGAAGCCGAGCGCCACCGTGACGGCGAACGTCCCAGCCGCGATGCCAGCCTGCCGATACCGCCGGGTGAACAGCAGGTAAGGGATGAAGATCAGCGGGATGAGCTTGATGCCCGCCGCGATGCCGACGCCAGCGCCCTTCCACCAGCGCCGATCAGGCTGACACATGTCCCACATGATCAGCGCCATCAGGACGAGCTCGATCTGGCCGAGGTAGATCGTGCGCTGGACCGGCTCGGTCCAGAACAGGACGGCAGCAAGCAGGAGCGTGCCACCCACCCTGGGCAGCGCGGCCCGATAGCCCATCGCGCCCAGAGTCACCCAGATCGTGGCCACGAACGCGAGGATGTTGACGATCACGGACAGCGCCTCGACGATGCCCCAGGCCGGCACCGCCAGCAGCACCATGAAGACGATCGCGGCGAACGGCGTATAAGTGAATTTCAGCCCGTAACCAGGCCAGTCATACAGCGGCGCGGCCAGCCCCGCGTGGTAGCCGGGCGCTAGCTGGGCGACAACTTCGCCGCCAAGCCGGTAGACCTGCAGGTCAACGGGTGACAGCCAGCGGTCCATCGGATGCGTGATGACGAAGGCGCAGTAGCACCCGGCCGCGATGGCGAAGGCCAGCGCCCCCGCGATCAGCAGGCGCCGATCGGCTGAGCGAACAATCCGCACGGGCCACGGTAACCCAGGACCGCGAGCGTGGTCAGGGCGGCAAGCCCTGCTATGACCCGGTCGTGAACCTCAGATTAGCCAGGCGATACCAGCGCAGCCGGCGGGGCGCAGCCGGCGGGGCGCAGCCGGCCGGGGCGCAGCCGGACCAGGCCGGCGCGGCTGGCAGGCAGCGTACGGGCCCTAGCTGCCAGCCGCGGTCAGCACGACCACGGCACGCTCGCTGGCGGCCCGGACCCTCGGGACAGGGTCGTCACGCAATCCCGCGACAGCAGCGAACGCGGCGTCAACTCTGTGTCGGGCGACCACCTTGGCCGCCATCTCGCGGACCCGCCAGTGCTCATCACCAAGCGCCGCGATGATCGCGTCGGCAGCTCGCTCGTCGAAGACGTACAGCAGCCCACGGGCACCCCACACCCGGCCCCAGTACTGATTGCGCTGCGCCGGCCCGTCGTGGATCACGTTGCGGCCATTCGGGCCGCCAAGGGCCATGATCAGGTCGTCGTCGACATCCCGGCCGCCCAGCAAGGCCACGCATCCGTCGACGACCTGATCGCGACCGCGCCGCGCGCACTCGATCTCGGTGCTCTGCCGCGGCGTCAGCCCCCATCGCGACGGCGTCGGCACCAGCGTCACCTCCCGATCGATGCGACGCCTCCCACCCTCCCATAGCTCTCCGCAGGCGGGGCCGGCGATCCGGAAAGGAACGGGGCCGCACCTGCTACCGTGGCGCGCTGCCCTGACTCCCGACATAATGCGCCTAGTCCGCCGATTCCAGTCGCCGCGCCGGGCCAGCCGCCGGGTTCGCGCGCTGGATAACCAATTGCGCATCCCGACGACGCCCTGGTCTACTTCCAACGGCGGCACGACTACCAGCACACCGAGAGGCGAGAGCGAGATGCGAGCAGCGCTCATGTTCACCGATGGCAGATACCGCCTATCCCAAGGACATGACATTTCGTGCAATCGCTCAATCTGGGCATCCTGGCGCATGTAGACGCCGGCAAGACCAGCCTCACCGAGCGGCTCCTGTTCGCCGCCGGGATCATCGACGAGATCGGCCGCGTCGACGACGGCAGCACGCAGACTGACACGCTCGCGCTCGAACGCCAGCGCGGCATCACGATCAAGGCCGCCGTCGTCTCGTTCAAGGTTGGTGACCTCGTCGTCAACCTCATCGACACGCCAGGTCACCCGGACTTCATCGCAGAGGTCGAGCGCACGCTGGGTGTACTCGACGGCGCCGTTCTCGTTGTCTCTGCGGTCGAGGGCGTCCAGGCCCAGACCAGGATCTTGATGCGGACGCTGCGGCGGCTGCACCTGCCCACCTTGCTGTTCGTCAACAAGATCGACCGTAGCGGCGCCCGGCCGGATAGCGTCCTGGCCGACATTAAGACACGGCTCACCCCGGCAGTCGCGGCCATGGGCACGGTGTCCGACCCCGGCACTCGCGGCGCCGGCTGGCTCCCGTTCGGGCCCGCTGACGCCACACACGCAATCAGGCTCGCCGACGTCCTAGCCGACCACGACGACGAACTGCTCACGGCGTATGTCGAGGACCCGAACGCGCTGCCTTACGCCACCCTGCGCACCACGCTGGCCGCCCAGGCGCGGCAGGGCCTCGTGCACCCGGTCTACTTCGGCTCCGCGATCACCGGGGCAGGCGTCGACGACCTCACGGCGGCCCTGGCCGAGTTCCTCCCGAGGGCCGACGGCGACGCCGATGCGCCGGCGGCGGGGACTGTGTTCAAGGTCGAGCGCGGTGCCGGCGGCGAGAAGGTTGCCTACGTCCGCATGTTCTCCGGCACCCTGCGCGCCAGGGAAGCGGTGCCATACGGCGACAGCAGCGACGGCAAGGTCACGGCGCTCAGCGTCTTGTCCGGCGGCCCCGCCGTCCCCAGCGCGTCCGTCACCGCCGGGCAGATCGCCAAGGTCGCTGGCCTGGCGGGCGTGCAGATCGGCGACAGGATCGGACCTGCTGCCGTGGCCGCACGGCAGCACCTGTTCGCGCCACCAACGCTCGAGACAATTGTGGTCCCGGCCACGGCCACCGACAGGCCAGCCCTGCACGCCGCGCTCACTCAGCTAGCCGAGCAGGACCCGCTCATCAACCTGCGCCAGGACGACGTGCGGCGCGAACTGATGGTGTCTCTGTACGGCGAGGTCCAGAAGGAGGTCATCCAGGCGACGCTCGCCGACGAGTACGGCCTGCGGGTGGAGTTCCGCGAGAGCACGACGATCTGCGCCGAGCAGGTACTCGGGGCCGGTGCGGCCGTGGACAAGATGGATGCAGACGGCAACCCGTTCCGCGCGACCGTCGGGCTGCGCGTCGAGCCAGGGCCGGCTGGATCCGGCACGTCCTTCCGGCTGGCGGTGGAGCTTGGCTCGATGCCGCTCGCGTTCATCAAGGCGGTCGAGGAGACCGCTCGCGAGACGCTGCGGCAGGGCCTGCAGGGCTGGCAGGTCCTCGACTGCGTGGTGACCCTGACACACACCGGCTTTGTGCCACCGCCGCCGTACGGCTGGAGCAAGTGGTCCAGCTCAGCAGGCGACTTCCGCAACCTCACGCCGCTGGTGCTGATGAGCGCGCTCCGGCAGGCCAACACAGTGGTCTGCGAGCCGGTCAGCAGCTTCCGGCTCGAGGTCCCTGCTGACTGCCTGCCCGCGGTCCTGACCGCGCTCGGCCGGCTGCGCGCGGCACGCCAGACGCCGGATCTGCTTGGCGAGACCTACGTCGTCGCGGGCGAGATCGCCGCTGGCCAGGTCTACGAGCTGCAGCAGCAGCTGCCGTCCCTGACCCGAGGGGAGGGGACGCTGGAATCGGAGTTCGCGCGGTACCAGCCGGTCAGGGGTACGCCGCCGGTACGGCGCCGAACCGATCACAATCCGCTCGACCGGCGGGAGTACCTGCTCCGCGTGCAGCGCGGCCTCGCCACGCTGTAGCCGACGAGCGCTCTGGGCGGGTCGATCTGCCCAGGTTCGGCCCGCGGGCGCGGGGGGACTGCCGGGCCGTCGATAGCGTGACCGACGAGGACCGGGTCAGACTGTCTCTAGCACCGCCTCGTCACGAACCTGGATCGGTGGTGCCGCATAGTAGAACTGCCGCATAGTGAGTAACGCCGCGGAATAGACAGTGCCGCGGAATAGACAGTGCCGCGGAATAGACAGTGCCGGCCGCTCGCTATGCCCAGGGAAAGCACGCTAACTGCGGTCTGTCCCGAGCGCGGCCCCGGCAGTGTGGCCGGTTGGCCATGCTGTCGGCGCTCAATGCGGGATCGTGTGAATGCGCAACAGGCTGGAGGGAGATGGAGAAGGCAATCCCGCTCGCGCTCCTGGCGAGTGTCTGTACAGCCACGTCCTCGGTCTGCCAGCGCCTCGGGGCGCGGCAAACTAACGCGACGAGTCTCGACGTCTGGCTCCTCTTCCGGCTGGCACGGCGTCCCATCTGGCTCGCCGGCATTGCCAGCATGATCTTGGGGTTTGTATTCCAGCTGACGGCCCTGCACTACGGCGCACTGGCGCTTGTCCAGCCCATCCTCGCGCTGGAACTGCTCTTCGTCTTCGGGTACATGGCCGTGCTGAGCTCACGGACCGTGCGCAGGCGCGACTGGCTCGCCGCAGCCGCGATGTCGGCCGGACTCGGCCTGTTCCTGTTCGCCGCGTCGCCATCGGGCGGGCGGCAGCACGCGCCAGCGGCGCTGTGGTTGCTGGCCGGCCTGGTCACACTCGGCGTCGTGATCGCTGGACTCGCGGCCGCCTTCGGGCTGCGGCACCGCAGGTCAGCGGCGTCCGCAGCGCAGCGCGCTGCCGTGCTCGGCGCGGTGACCGGGGTGGCCTGGGGCTTCGTTGCGGCCGTGATCAAGGAATTCAGCTCGCACCTCGGCGGGAGCGCGGCCGCGATCTTCTCCAACTGGTCCATCTACGTGCTGCTCGGTGCCGGCGCGCTGAGCCTGCTGCTGGCCTCGCACGCGCTCGCGGCGGGGCCGCTCGCGGCGTCGCAGCCCGGATTCACGATCCTCGATCCGCTGGCCGCGAGCCTGCTGGGGCTGTTCCTGTTCGGCGAGCACTTCCAGGCCGACCGCGGCGACCTCGCCGTCGAGGCGCTCGCGCTGGCACTGCTCGTCGCCGGCGTCACCGCGCTCAGCCACAGTCAGCTGATCGATGGCGAGGACGACATGCGCACGGCCGCCGAGGCAGCTGCCGGCGCGCCAGCCCCGCGCGCGATCGGCGGCCCCGCCGCCGACTTTGCCGGGAACGGGGACCCTTCCGGCGATCCGCGCCCAGGCAGGTACCGCAGCACCAGCTAATCCACCCACGCCTGCATCACTCACGCCCCTGCCCGCCACGCCTGCGTCAGCCACCGCTTGCCCGCCGCGCGCCCCTGCCAGCCGCGCCCTGGCCAGCCGCGCTCTGGCCAGCCACGCCACTCCCCCTTCCCCGCTCGCGCGCGCCGCTATCAGCTTGCGGGCGCACACCGAGACAAGTTCAGCTCGGCCGATGGCGTCGCCGCAGGATGCCGGCAATGACCGCGATGCCGTCGGCGATCTGCACCGGACTGCTGGCGGCATAGCCGAGGACAAGCCCAGGCGGCCCCGGTTGCTGGCGGTGCCAGCAAAGCGGCTGCGTCTTGACACCACGCTCGAGTGCGGCAGCGGCGAGATCGGCGTCCGACAGGCCCGATCGCAGGTCGCTGAAGGTGAGGGTCAGATGGAGCCCGGCGGCCGCGCCGTGTACTCGCGCGTGCGGCAGGTGCGCACGGACTGCCTCGATCATGGCATCGCGGCGGCGCACGTGCCGCTTGCGCAGCAGGCGATGATGCCGTTCCAGGTCGCCCGACGCCATGAGCCTGGCAAGGACGAGCTGCGGCAGGACGGCATTACCGAGGTCGGCGTCCCGCTTGGCGGCCACGGCGGCCTCGCGCAACAGCGGCGGGACCAGGAGCCAGCCGACCCGGAGCGCAGGCGCGAGGAGCTTGGAGACGCTGCCCGCGTAACAGACCCGGTCGGGCAGCACAGCGTGCAGGGCAGGGACGGGCGGCCGGTCGTAGCGATGCTCCGCGTCGTAGTCGTCCTCGATGACCAGCCCCCCTCCGGTCGCCCACTGCCGCAGGTCGCGGCGCCGCGAGCCGTCGAGGACAACGCCCATCGGGAACTGGTGCGCCGGGGTGATCATGACGGCCGCAGCGCCACTCGTGCGCAGATCGCTGACGCGCAGGCCGCGGTCGTCGACACCCACCGGCGGCGTCGCGAGGCCCCAGCTCTGCAACTGCTGCCGCGCGCCGAGTGAGCCAGGGTCCTCCACCGCGACCTCAGACATTCCTGCCTGGCGCAGCGATCGAGCGAGCAGCGCCAGGCCTTGCGCGACGCCGGCCGTGATGATCACCTCGTCTGGGGCGGCGCGGATGCCGCGATTACGGGCCAGCCAGTTGGCCACGGCGATACGGAAGGCGGGCGCCCCGCGCGGGTCGCCGTACCCGAAGCTGGCCGGCGCTAGCTCGCTCAGCACCGTCCGCTCGGCACGCAGCCAGGCCGATCGCGGGAACGCAGCCAGATCGGGCAGTCCCGGAGACAGGTCGATGCGGCAGTCAGCAGCCCGGAGGGCATCGAAGACTCCGGCACCGGGCGCGTGCCTGCGGCTCGGTCGCTCCGCGAGCGGCGGAGAGCCGGCCCGCGAATCCGCCGTCGTGCTGGCCGCCTCAACCGGTGCGGCGACCACGGTGGTCCCGGCCCGGCCGCGCCCGGCGACATACCCCTCCTCCGCGAGCCGGCGGTAGGTCTCGGTGACCACCCCGCGCGACACGCTCAGCTCTGTCGCCAGCACTCGGCTCGCGGGCAGGGTGCTGCCGGCCGGTAGGCGACCGTCGGCTATGGCGCCACGCAGCTGCGAGGTCAGCCAGTCCGACAAGCCACCCGACGGCGCCGAGTCTCGATCCAGCTGAAGAAAGTCCGTTCCCATTATGGACCTGCAATCTCGCCCGCCATTGGATCTTTCTCTCGGTCCATTATTCCGGCAGAGTCGCGTCCGTGACCACCCTCGTCGAGCGCGGCCCGGCGCAGCCGGGACCGCGCGCCATCGCGCCTGGCGTCCTCGGCATGGTGCTCGTCGGCAGCAGCGTCGCGGTATCCGCGACGCTGACGACGGCTCCGCTGCTGATCGCGCAGGCCATCCGCTACGGCGTGGCCGCCGTCGCATTGGTCGCGCTCGCCCGGTCGATGCGCATCCCGATCGCGGCGCCCCGCGGCCGCGAGTGGCTGTGGCTCGCTGGCATCGCTGTCACCGGCCTTGTGCTGTTCAACATCGCGGTGGTGCGTGGCGTGGCGCATGCTCAGCCGGCGATGATCACCGTCGCGGTCGCGTGCGCGCCGGTGGCGCTCGGCGTGATCGGGCCGTTGCTGCAGGGCCAGGCGCCGCAGCGGAGGATCGTCGTGGCGGCCGTCATCGTGACCGCCGGGGCGGTACTCGTCGAGGGCACCGGCCACGGTGGCGTGGCGGGCATTGCCTGGGCGGTGGTGGCGCTCGCCACCGAGGCCGCCTTCACGCTGCTGGCGGTGCCTGTCCTCGGACGGCACGGAGCATGGGGAGTCTCGGTCCACTCGGTGTGGCTCGGTGCCGTCATGTTCACCGTGCTTGCCCTGGTGACCGAGGGTCCTGGAGCCGCCGCCAGGCTCTCGGCTGCCGATCTCGGCGCTATCGCTTACCTAGCCGGTCTGGTGACCGTGGCGGCGTTCCTCCTGTGGTACTCGACCGTCGCCGCGCTCGGACCGGGGCGGGTCGGCCTGCTCACCGGCATTGCGCCCGTCGCGGCAGCCCTGACCGGGATCGCCACCGGCAGCAAGGCACCGAGCCTGCTTATGTGGGCCGGGATCGGCGTAGTGCTGACAGGGCTCGGGGCCGGGCTGTGGTCCCGTCGGGGCCGCCCCGCTCCGGACGGACCTCGCGAGCCAGCAGGCTGCGTAGCCGCGCGTGCTGGTGGGAGGCTTGGTTGATGAGGTTCTCTCATGCGGAGCGGATCTGGGCGGACTTCCCCGAGCTCGCCGCGGGGGTCGCCGTCGCGACCGGCATCACGCCCAGCGACGGCGCTCTTAGCGTGGTGCACGGCCGCGTGGGACGGTTCTACGCAGCAGCCGATGTGCACCTCGCGGCCTCGTCAGAGGCAGAGCTGCCGCAGACGCAGGCGTGGCGCCGGGCCTTTGCCCGGATGGGACTCAAGCCGACGCAATACAGGTGCGCATCCGAGGCGCTGCTGCGGCGCTACAAGAAGGAGCGCTCGCTGCCATCGATCCACCCGCTAGTGGACCTGTGCAACGCCATCTCACTGGCCTTTGCCATCCCGGTGGCCGTGCTCGACGTCGATCAGATCGTCGGCTCGCTCCAGGTCCGCTATGCCGACGGCACGGAGAGTTATCTCGCCTTCTCGGGCGAGCGAGAGCAGCCGTACGCGGGAGAGGTGATCTTCGCCGACGAGGCCGGCAACGTGCACGCGCGGCGGTGGACGAACCGGCAGAGCGCGCTGTCGGCTGTGTCGCCCGCCACGACCACTGTGCTGATCGTCGGCGAGGCGATGCACGAGTCGGCAGCCGCTGACATCGAGGCCCTGATCACGACCGTGGCGGCGGAGCTAGCTGTCGTGTGGCCGGTCACGGTCCAGACCGGGTTCCTGCGTCCTGACAATCCGTACTTCCCGTTCCGCGCGCTGGCCAGCGCCGGTCAGCCGGGTAGCGGCGTCAGCAGCAGCTGCTGATCCGCAGGACATGTCACGATAAGCTGCGGCTCGCTGACACCAAGATGACGCCGGACCCGGGAGCAACAGATGGGCGACAGCTTCAGCGCGAAGTTGTGGGACAGCACAGCCGACATCTACGCCGCCATCCTGGCGCACCCTTTCGTCCGCGGGCTGACCGATGGGAGCCTGCCGCAGGAGGCGTTCAGCTTCTACGTCATCCAGGACGCGCTGTATCTGCGGTGGTATGCCCAGGCTCTCGCCGCGGTGGGCAGCCGCGCGCCCGATACCGCGGGGACGGAGATGTTCTCCCGGCATGCGGCCGGCATCGTCGACGTCGAAATGAGCCTGCACGAGTCGCTGCTAGCTGACCTCGATATAGACACCACCGCTGTCGACGCGGCCGAGGAGGCTCCCACGACGCTGGCGTACACCAGCTACCTGCTGGCCGCCGTCCGCGGGGGGTCCTTTGCGGAGGGCGTTGGGGCCGTGCTGCCGTGCTACTGGATCTACTGGGAGGTGGGCAAGCACCTGCTCGATCAGGGGTCACCCAACCCGCGTTACCAGAAGTGGATCGACACCTATGGCGCGGAGGAGTTCGGCGCCGAGGCGCTGGAGGTGATCGCCGTCGCCGACCAGCTCGGTCCCGGCCTCGCCACGGTCGAGCGGGACCGCGTCCAGCGACATTTCCGCACGACGAGCCGCTACGAGTGGATGTTCTGGGACATGGGATATCGCCAGGAGCAGTGGCCCGTGTGAGATGTGCAGGCAGCCGCGCGAGTAATGTTCCACTCAGGTGAGATGCTCCTCGGCGCGGGTGTGCGCCTCGGCCGAGCTCATCGGGGGGTGCAATGAAGGTCCTGAAGTGGACTGCCGCCACTGGCGCAGTCGCTGTCGGCACGTTCTTGCTGGTCAGCAAGCGCGACATCCAGCGTTACGTACGCATGTACAACATGTAGGTCGCGGCTATTACCGGCGGCTTCGCAACCCGCTTGGCGAAGCCGCCGGTCAAGCTCGCCGGATCACTGAGCGAATTCGCGCGCTGCCCTCGCTGCCGCGCAGGGAGCACACAGCGGCACCTGGATATCGCCGAGCAGGTCCGAGCTGTGCTGGCCCGTGACGACCGCGTCAAACGTCTCGCAGATGCCGTGGTCGTCTGGGTGAGCACGCAGGCAGAAGCACAGGCACGGCCTGCGTCGCAAGGTTCGCTCCGCTTGCTTGATTACCGCCTGGACCTCAGGGCGGTTGACGACGTCAGCAAGGGCGTCGGCAGCTGGCCGCAAGCGCTCAAGGGCATCGGTAATGGCCTGCCCGACCCGGCGGCCGGCCTCGGCCAGTGCATCGGCTAGCTGCGTATCCTTGCTGTCTTTCACGCATCTATCCTCTCACTGACTCCTCGGTCAGGCCAGCGTGCGTCTATGCAGGTCAAAGGCCCGGCAGCGGCAGCACGCCGGCAACGACGTCGGACAGCGCGCGCGCAGTGCTGCTGTTGGCTCGCTCAGCGGCTGTCGGCGTCGTCGACGCCGTCACGGGCGGTATCGTCCAGCGCGAATTCGAGATACCGGTCGGCCGAACGCTGGACAGCGGCGCGCCCATCGCCGTAGACGACCCGCTGCCACCAGGCGCCGTAGACCCGGTCGAACACGTACGGCTCGAGTAGCGAGAGGGCGCGGCGAATCGTTCGGGGCCGTTCCGGGATCAGATTCGGATAGCTGTACATGAAGCTGACCCAGCGGCGGTCTTGCACCACCTGCAGGATGTCGCCAGAAAGCAGCGCACCCTTGCCGTCCCCGCCATCCGCCCAGTGCAGCACCTGGCCTCCATCGAAATGGACGCCTGCGTTGATCAGGGTGAGCCCGTCGCCGATGACCTTGGCATCGCCTTCCCAGAAGACAACCGACTCGTCCGGCCGGGCGATCCACTGGCGGTCGGCGGCATGAATGTAGACCGGAGCCTCGAACGCGTGCGCCCAGTCGATCATCGTGCCGTAGTAGTGCGGATGGCTGATCGCGATCGCGCTGATGCCGCCGAGGTCCGTGACACGGGCAATGAGGTCGTCATCGATGTAGGTGATCATGTCCCATAGCACGTTGCCACCCGCAGCGCGGACGAGCAGTGCACGCTGCCCGATGGCAGTGGCAGGTGCGGCACCGATTCCGATGACGCCCGGGCCTTCCTCCTCGACACGGCCCTGATGACCGGCCGCCTGCAGATCGGCGAGCGTCGTCCACTGCTGACCGTTCCAGCCGACGTACTGACGCTCGTCCTCGCAGATAGGGCAATCCTCGCGCGGCTTCGCGTACTGGACGCCACAGGTCCGGCAGATAGGCAGATCAAGGCGCATGCTGCAACCTATACCGGGCAGGGCGACGTCGGCGGTAATCGGGGCTACCTGCAGCCGGTGCTAGCCAGCCAGACCTGAACGGGCACGTAGGTGGCCATGATCCTGGCCGCTAGTCCCCGGCGCGGCCGGGTTGAAGCAGCCCGCCCGCGGGCAGGGGCTCAGGGCCGTAGGAAGCTAGCCACGGGGGCAACGATGGCGGACGAACTACGCGAACTTCGTGAAGGGCGTCGTTGCACCTGATATGCGCCGCTACAACCTGTCGTCGAAGCCGGACGGTGTTGCTGCTTACGACACTGACAAACTGACCGCTGATATCCGCGGTCTGATCCACGAACGCGGCGCCGAGTCTGCGCTGCTCGTCGGTCACGACTGGGGCGGATCCGTCGCCTGGGCTACCGCGATGAAATACCCGGAGGTCGTGGACCGGCTGGCCATCCTCAATGCGGCGTCGTGCACGCCAACCATTGGCGGTTCTTCCGGCACTTCCTGCGCGATGCCCGGCCGGGTGCCTTCACACCGCAGGACATGGAACGCTACATCGAGGCATGGTCGCAGCCAGGCGCGGCTTCCGGCATGATCAACTACTACCGGTCCTCGGTCAGGCAGTCGCCCAAGCAAGCCGAGGCGCAGCTTCGCCCCATCCAGGCGCCCACGCTGGTCATCTGGGGGGAACGCGACCGCTACCTTGGCCCAGAGCTAGCCGAGCCCGATCACGATGACGTACCCAACCTAAACCACGTCGAGCGCCTGGCCGACGCATCGCATTGGGTGCATCACGACGAACCCGAACGCGTCACGCAACTGCTCACCGGCTTCTTCGCCCTCACAGCACCGACCAAGCTCGTCTGAATCTCGACGGCCGCCGAACTCGACTTCGGCTACCGAATCGAATCCCTGTGACTGTACTCATGAGCAGGCGCCACAGCTCGGCGTGCGTCACCCATAGTTGGCTGTGACGGAGTCGAGGACGATGGAGCTGTACTCGGCGGGTGCCTCTTCCCAGACAAAGTGCCCTGCATCGATGATCTCAAGGCGGCTGACAGGCAACCGCCGGTCAAGGAACTCGGCGTTGGCCAGCGGAACAACGCGGTCGTTGCGGCCGGTGATGATCGTGACGGGCGTCGGAATCTGTGGCAGCAGTTCAGCGAGCTCGGGTAGCTCCTCGGGATACCGGCGGGCGTAGCGCATGGATTCTGCGAAGCGGTCGCCTTCGTAGCAGGATAGGTAATCGACGCGGATGTCGCCGGGCACTCCGCCGGCGACGGTATCCACCGCCGCGCTGACGATCGCGTGCGGATCCATCTTGCGGTACTTGTCGAGGTCGGGGTCCAGCACCCATGACGCCAGCGGCTCGCCCAGCTGCAGCGGTACGGCCGTCGCGCCGGTGCCCACGATCGCACCGGCGATTCGCTCCGGATGGGCCGCCGCGGCAAACAGGGCGGCCGAGGTTCCCACGTCCGGCGCGACGATGTGAGGCGTGCCCAGCTCGACGTCGACGATGAGCTGGCTCAGGAACTCGCCCATCGCTCGCGGGGACAGCAGGTCCTCCCTGCGTTCTGAAGCGCCGAAGCCCGGCAGGTCAATGGCGAAGAGCCGGGCGTGCTCGGCGAGCGACGCCCACATCGGCGCGAACGCGTACACGCTCTCCGGCCATGGACTGGTCAGCAGGACCGTCGGCCCGTGCGAGCCGCCGCTGTCGGCATACCGGATCCGGACCCCGTCCACCGTCTGAAAGCGGACTTCTGGCGTCGTAGTTGTCCCCATCCGGCGCACACCCCACATTCGGATCATCGTGAGCCAGCCATCACCGCTGGTATGTACCCACACGCTCGTCGATCCCCGCTGGACGCAGCGGGGGTGGGAACCGGCCATCGCGATGGAGCGTCCAAATCGGCATGATCCATCCCGGACGCCTTACGCGGCTCACCTACTTGATCGCCGCTGCTGTGGTGGTGGGCGGAGGGATCTGGACCTGGCGCGCGCTCGAGCCCTCCGGATGGCACCCAGGATTCGGGCCCGACCGGCTGGCGATACGGGTGAGCCGGGGCTGTCCCGATCGCTTGCCGCCTTTCGACACAGTCGCGAACGGCGGGGGTGGCTCGGGGACGCGGTTGGTGCCTCTCCACCCTCTCGCCGTCCTAATCTGCCGCTATGGGCCGGGACAGCCAGGACCATCGACGGTCTTGTACCGTCAGGTCCGTCTCGGTCCCGTCCCCGCCTCGGCGATAGCCTCCGCCGCCGACTCCATCCGGAGCGAGCCTCCCTCAGATCCCATCGACTGCCCGGCGGGGACCTGGTCGGTGACCCTGCTCGGGTTCTCCTATCGGGCAGGCGGGCAGGCCGCGCTCAGGTGGGACGACTCCGGCTGCGAGGCGGTGGACAACGGTAATCTGGCCGCGTTCCAGATGAACTCCGGCTTCGGAGCGTTCCAGTCCGCCGTCGACGCGGTGGCGGCCCCGCAGACGCGTCGCTTCGAAGGCTGATACGCCAGGGTTGGCCGAACAAAAGCACACGATCAAGCGGTGCTCCGAGTATGCTCCGGCACCACGCGGAGATCATCTCGTCGGTAGGCACGGAGTATGTTCTCCCGAATCTGCCGCCAGCTGACCCGCCTGTCACGCAAGCGCAAAAGAGATCGCCGCATGCCAGCATTGGCCCACCGCAGTGTGGCTGCTGTTCTTTCGCCTGTACCGGAGGGGGACGGATGCCGGAGGGGTGGGTCTGGGATGAGAGCTTGTTCGCCGGCAGCTCGGCGTTCTACGACCGTGGCCGAATTCCCTACCCACCGGGACTGCACGACGCATTCGCTGCCGTGGCTGACCTGCGCGGGTCGCCTCGTCTGATCGACGTGGGCTGCGGTCCGGGCACGGTGGCGCTTCGGCTGGTCGATCTGTTCGCCGAGGTCGTCGGTGTGGATGCCGATCCGGGCATGATCCAGGAGGCGATCCGGGCGGCCGCACTACAGAACGTGACCAACGCTCGGTGGGTCCGGCTGCGAGCGGAGGAACTCCCTGCTGGTTTGGGCTCTTTCCGATACGCGACGTTCGCCCAGTCCTTCCACTGGATGGAGCGCGAACACGTAGCCGGCAAGGTCTTCGACATGCTAGAGCCCGGTGGCGCCTTCGTTCACGTTGGCGGTCAGGAGATCCAGACCCCCGAACAACCGCTTCCACATCCATCGCCGCCAGCGGACGACATCCGGCGGCTCGCGCAGTCGTACCTTGGGCCCGAGCCGCGAGCCGGCCAGGGAGTACTACTGCACGGGACACCAGGTAACGAACGCGATGTCCTGCAGGCGGCCGGTTTCGAGGCGCCGGTGTCGATCCGCGTGACTGGCCGGCAGGTCCTGGAGCGAACCGTCGATGACGTGGTGGCCCACGTCTTCTCGCTCTCCGGCAGTGCGCCGCACTTGTTTGGCGACCGGCTGCGGAATTTTGAGCACGATCTTCGAGCGCATTTGGCCGCAGCGGCCGACGCTGGGCTGTTCTCGGAGCAGGTACCCGATCTCGCACTTGTCCTTTATCACAAACCCTGATAGGCCACAGACCTCCTGCATTGGCAGACATCACGACTGACCTGCGCAAAGGCATGTTGGCGCGATCACCGCCACCGCCGTCCGGAATGCATTTGGCATGATGATGGTCCACCGCCTAGATACAGAGGATCTTGCGCGTTCGCGCACTGATACTGGTGCTATGACTGAGACCGAGTCCCTGATCGCCGAGATCCGCCTATTGCGCGCCGACGTCGCCAGGCTGCACGCCGCGGTGCAGGTCCGGCACAGCTGGATGAACCTGCTCTTCAAAGACCTGTCCACCAACCCGCACACCCAGTACAAGGTCCACATGTGGGGCGCGATCTACTGGCTAATCAACTTCCCGCTGATCTGTTGCCTGTTCTTCTTCACGCCCACGCTCTGGGTCAAGCTCGGCATCTTCATCACGCTGATCTACTCGATCTACGCGAACCTTGCGACCGACTACGGCGCCATGTCAGCGGCCGAGGCAGCGTTCGGGCAGCCGCAGCCGCCGCCGATCCCACTTGAGCCGCCGCCGCCGCTGCCGCAGGCATGAGGCGGCAGCCTGGCTGCTCGGCCTGCGTCTGCAAACTACTGGCGGTGCCGTCGTTGACGGATATCAGTGCAGCTGACGGGCAGAGTCGGTCGCTGACCGTCAACGTGAGGGCAAGATCGTTGCTGTGCTGCGTCTTGCACGGGACCGGTGCCGTAATGGCGCACAAGTGCCTGGACTAACATCCTGCGAACGTGACGAGACTATGAGCGAGAGCGCAGCGAGGCCCGGGCACCGTGGTCAATATGCGCTGCGTGCTCTGCTCGGACGACTTGAGCCCGATCCTGGAGGACAGCAGGTTGTGGCACGTCGTCCTCAACCGCAACCAGAACCTTGTCGGTAAGAGCATGCCGGTCAGCCGACGCCACATTGAGAGCGTCGACCACCCAGCGTCGACGAGTGGAATGACCTCAGACTCCAGATCCGCCCGGTAATCCCGGCGCTGAGGTATTCGTCATTGTGCTTGACGTGGGCCGATCGCCGTCGCGCAGACCGCTATCGGCCGGGCCTGTTCGGCATCGTTGTTAAATCAGCCAGCTACAGACCTGCGCTCAGACCAAGGACTGATTGACGGTCAGCTACGTCGGGTTCGCTGATGACTGGCCTTTGCGTTCTTGTCGAGTTCGACGCCGCCACTCGATACTGACCACCAAAACCATCAAGACGGCCCCGTCGATCAGGGGATCGAGAAGGGAGAACTGGCCACGAGGCAGTCCTATATGCGCGCGTTGCCTTTCAGTCCGCCAAGCGTCGAGGTACACAACGCCGGTCCATCCGCCGAAGCCGACAGCGTAGATGATCATGCCGTATAGCCACAGTGGCAGGCGATTAAGCCGAGACCTGAGCTTCCGCACGATTCGATGCTACTGCTGTTGGACGACCCGATCGTAGAACAGCCGGATGATACCAAGCCTGAGCCGAGATTGGAGCAGTACGATGCTTACTGAACCTGTCTACTTGCTGCATTTCGAACGCCCGTTCCATGAACCGATGCAGCATTGTGTCGGGTTCACTGACGACCTCGATCTGTGTCTCGACCAACATCGCAACGGCACTACCTGCGGGACGACTCGCCGCGCCTTCGCGCAGGCATTGGGTTCACGCTAGCCGGGACTTGCCTACCGCTCAGTCTCCGGCAAGCGCGCCGTGCCCAGAAACGGCACAGGCGAGCTCATCCGGTTCAGGGCCGCCGGAACCAGGGCTTTCGAACACTGGGTCGGATGGGGCTCGAACCCACGACCGGCGGTTCATGAGAACTACGCATCGCTTCCCCGCTCGTCTGCCAGCGCTAACGTCCGGGCAATCGCGTCCGCACTCCCCTCGTTCGCCGGTTTCGCGTGATTCCCGTTGGCACGCTCATTGGCAGCGGCCTTGCTGCGGGCAATGTGAGCCGGGAGACGGGCGGCCGAACCCGACCAGCGACCCGTTACGGACTGTATTCAGTGGTAGGCCGTCTGTCCGCCAAGCAGGAGGTCATCGTCAAAGGCGGCCATCAGGCTCAGCCGCCCGCACTATCCGGGACGACTGCAACGAGACGGTCTCCCGTCCACGCTGGACACGCTCACAGTCCGACTTCGTGCAAGCGAGCATTGCGAGCGCGGGGCCGCGCGGCCCGTGCATGTTGCGATGCCTGCGCTGCATGGGGAGGGTAACACGAACCATATCTGGGCAGTTCGCCCCCTTCCACTATGATCTGCGAAGCGCCAGAGTGTACGGATGCATGTCCTGGCCGGCCGTCGCCGGATTCCCGCTGCCGCCGGGTCGCTTGCCGGGCTGACCCTGGTCGTCCTGGCTGCCACCCTCGTGTTCGTCGGGCTGAATTCTGAAGAAATGACAGGCGGCCGCATTCTCTTCTACGCGGCCGCCGCTCTTGCTGTCATCGGCTACGCGGTGATTGGCGGGCTGATCGCGCGGCGGGTGCCGGGCAACGTCATCGGGTGGCTGCTGTGCGTTGTCGGCCTGACGGTTGCGGCGAGCATGTTCAGCGAGCAGTACTCCCTGTTCGGACTGGCCACCAGGCCTGGCTCGGTGCCCGCGGTGAAGTACGTCGGCGCGCTAGCCGGGGGGCTGACTGTCCTCGCGGTGATTCAGCTGGTCGTTCTCGTCCTGGTATTTCCCGACGGCCGCCTGCTGTCGCGCCGGTGGCGGCCCGTCCTGTGGGGTATGTGTCTGGCACTGGCCGGCGGTGCCGCCCAGCAGTTCCAGAGCGGCACAATCGTCCAGGGCGGGATGAGCAACGCGCTGGCGGCGGCCGGGGTCGCCTACCGCGAACCCGTGCGCGACCTGTTCCCGCGGCATGGCTGGTTCAGTGCCCTGCTCGCCGTAGTGGCCGTTGTCGCGATCGCCTCGGTCGTGCTGACGATCGCCTCAGTCTTCGCACGGCGGCGCCGCGGAACGGCAGAAGTGCGGCAGCAGCTCGCGTGGCTGGCCTACGCCGGCGCGCTGACCGTGTTCTGGACCGCCATGCTGCCGCTGGAAGGCTTGATCCTCGGCACCGGCGACACCGTCGCAGGCACGGTGATCTGGGGTCTCATGATCCTGACGCCTGTTGCGGGCATCCCGGTCGCCTGCGCGGTAGCGGTGCTGAGGTACCGGCTCTACGACCTTGACGTCGTAGTCAAGAAGACTGTCGTAGCGGGCCTGGTAGCCGCGGCCTTCACCGCCATCTACGCGCTCGTGGTCGTAGGAATCGGCGCCGCGACCGGCGGGTCGGACAAGAGCGTACTCTCCTTCGCGGCGGCGGCGATCGCGGCATTGGTACTCCAGCCGGCTCGCGCGCGAGCCCGGCTGGTCGCCGACTGGCTGATCTACGGCAAGCGCGCGACGCCCTACGAGGTGCTGTCGGACTTCGCCGGGCAGATCGCAGGAACGTACTCGACAGAGGATGTGCTGCCGAGCATGGCCCGGATGGTCGCCGAGGCTACCGGCGCCGAGCGGGCAGAGGTGTGGCTGCGCACCGATGGCATCGAGCGGCTGGAGGCGGCGTGGCCGACTGTTCCGCCCGGCTCGGGCACCGATGCCGCGCCGGACCGCGCGCGGTGGTCGGCAGGAATGGAAAGCGCGGACCGGCGCGGCCGCACCAGGTCATTTCCGGTGGTCCATCGCGGCGAGGAAATGGGGGCCTTGTGCGTCACCAGCTCGCTGCGCGAGCCGCTGACGCCAGCCGGTGAGCGGCTGGTCCGGGACGTTGCGGCGCAGGCAGGCTTGGTGCTGCACAATGTCGGCCTGATCGAGGACTTGAGGGCATCTCGGCAGCGCATCGTTAGTGCCACCGATGAGGCACGCCGCGGGCTAGAGCGCAATTTGCATGATGGCGCGCAGCAGCAGCTGGTCGCGCTGAAGATCACGCTGGGTCTGGCCCGCCAGGTGGCAGCCAGCTCACCGGATGAGATTGACGGCCTCCTAGCCGACACCGAACGCCAGGCCGAGCAGGCTCTTGCCGAACTGCGCGACCTTGCGCATGGCATTTATCCGCCGCTGCTCGCCGACCTGGGCCTCCGCGCGGCGCTGGAGGCTCAGGCACGCAAGGCCGCTGTCCCGGTGACCGTCGAGGCACCAGTCCTGGCCCGGTACTCCCAAGACGTGGAGGCAGCGCTGTATTTCTCCGTTCTTGAGGCACTTCAGAATGTCGCCAAGTATGCCGCGGCATCGAGGGCCAAGGTCACGCTGTGCCACGATGGCCAGGAGCTGGCGTTCACGGTCGCCGATGACGGCAATGGCTTCGACCAGAGGACAACGCGCATGGGCAGTGGCGTCCAGGGCATCTGTGACCGGATTGCAGCGCTTGGCGGTACTGTCCAGATCACCTCGTCCCCCGGGCAAGGAACCAGGCTGCACGGACGCGTCCCGGCCACTGCTAGCTGACACCCTGCTGTTGCCGGGCTAGCGGGAGGCAGACAGGACAATCGCGGCAGAGCCGGCATCCGGCTGGCTGTTTCCCGAATCCGTCCACAGCGACTCCGCCTTGCGCAGCAGCACCGCGGCCTGTCGGGGATAACCCTGCCCGAGCGCGTGCAGGCCGTCGGCTACCCGCCGCTCCACGGCGTGCAGCTCGAACGAAACTTCGTCCCAGCCCGACGAGCCATGCGCTGGCGGCTTGGGTCTGCTGACAAGGCTCCGGCCGGCGACAGACGGTGACAGGTGTCCCGTTATTGACCGCATGCTGCGGCAGGTTGTCGCCAGGATTCACGGTCACCGTGATCGTGGCCGATGCGCAGGCCGCGTTGCCATCGGGCGCCCGCAGCGCATTATGGCGGTGCCCTGGCCGCCGGTCAGCGCGTGGACGCCACCTACAGCTCTGCCCGAGCAGCCAGACGGACTCGCAACACGTCCTGACCTGCACCTATGCACATAACTTTGCCGCTGGCCTCACGATGGAACTCAGCGACATCACCAGCTCGCTACCGGCAACTACGCAAGGCAGGTGAGGCCCGGACGGTACCACCCCCCTTCTCGCCACGCCTGCTACCTGCGCGCACGTAGCCGGAATCGCGTCACCACTCCCCCGAATCGGCGACGAGTCCATTGGCAAACTCATCGGCGCGCCGATAGAGCAAACCTCGGCTACAGATGGCGGGGCCGGTAGGCGTCGGCGCGATGCTCGATCGCCACGATGTCGACCCTGCGGGCATCGTCGTCGATCCGGTAGATCACGCCGTAGTCGCCGCGCGGCGCACTGTGCAGGCCTTCCATGGCAAGTTTCAGCGGCTTGCCGACCCGCTGCGGGTTCGCGGCCAGCGACCCGTAGCAGAACTCCACCACGGCCGCGCCGACCTTCTCCGGCAACCTGGACAACACACGGCGGGCAGGAGCACTCCAGCCAACCGCATAATCCGCCAATGGTCACCGGCCCGGGATCAGCCGCAGCGCCTCATCCTTGGTCTGCACCTGTGCCCCGCCAGACGCCAGATCGGCCAGGCCCTCCCGGATATCCTCCAGCAAGTCCTCGCTGGCCATGATGTCCATCGTCTCCTCCAGCGACTCCAGATCCCCGACGCTCAGCACCACCGCCGCCGGACGCCCGTGCTTGGTGATCACCACCCGGCCATGCTCGCGTTCCAGCAGGCCCACGACCTCGGACAGCCGGTTCTTCACATCCGCCAGGGACATCTGCTCGCTGATCGTCATAGCCATAAGTATAGCCAGAATCAGTGTTGTGTGCTAACGCTACCAGCCGCTCGTCACGCCGCATGCAGGCTCCTGGCCTTAGCGAGAACACCTGGCCGCAGCAACGGATGGAGCGCCCGCCGGACACCACTCCACCGACCGTCCCAGGAGTGCGGAGGGCTCGTCAGCCAGGTCCTCGATCCCCCAGCCGAGCCTTCGGCCCGAATCGTAGCGGCGCCTGACGACAGCAGCGAGAATCCCTTCCCTGCCCGCAGATCCACTGGCGCCACCCACAACAGCGCAGCGGCCGATTCCCGTTCCGGCTGTCTTGCCGGTGGCTTCGAGCACCCCGTCCGGTCCGGCGCCGACGCGCCGGTGCACCCCGGACGCCCCGGACGCCAGGGGGACAACTCCCGCCGCCAAGCCGGCCGCCGCGAGCACGGTGCCGGGGAGCGGCGCGCACGGGTAACTGTAGGGGGAGAACACCAGGTACATGATCGTTGTACGTCAGCACGCCGCGCCGGATACTGCCGTATCGGGTCACC
Source organism: uncultured Actinomycetota bacterium (assembly GCA_963792725.1). Taxonomy (GTDB): domain Bacteria; phylum Actinomycetota; class Actinomycetes; order Streptosporangiales; family Streptosporangiaceae; genus JAJYUU01. The sequence goes on from CAWBXJ010000001.1 coordinate 738,762, forward strand.
CGGCCCGCGGAGGAAATCGAGGTGCGGCAGGTCCGGCAGGGCTGACAGTGTGGCAGGCGTGCCAAAGCCAACTTCCGCTGATCTTCGCGGGCTACCCCGCCAGCTTGCCCGCACGTACCACTTCAGCATGGGCGCGCCGAACGCATTCACCCTGAGCCGGAATGGCAGGACCGTCTTCTTCCTGCGCAGCAAGGCTGGCGATGACCCGGTGACCTGCCTGTGGGCACAGGACTGCGAGACCGGTGAGGAGCGACTGCTGGCCGATCCGCGGGTTCTGCTGGCCGGGGCAACCGAGCAGGTGTCGGCCGAGGAGCAGACCCGCCGGGAGCGAACCCGCCAGCTCGGCGCAGGCATCGTGAACTACGCGGCTGACGACGCAGGTGAACTGCTCGCGTTTGCGCTGTCTGGCCAGCTCTGGGCAGTCAGTGCGGGCGATGGCGATGTGCGAATGCTCGGCGCGGCTGAGCCGGTCATAGACCCGCGGCCAGACCCCACGGGAACACGCATCGGCTACGTCAGCGGCGGTGCACTCAGGGTGGTCGAGGCCGACGGCACAGGTGACCGCGCGGTGGCCACGCCTGAGCACCAGGACATCAGCTACGGGCTGGCCGAGCACGTGGCGTCCGAGTCGATGCAGAGATACCGCGGCTACTGGTGGGCGCCTGACGGCAGCGCGCTGCTCATCGCCAGGGTGGACAACTCGCAGGTGCAGCGCTGGTACATCAGTGATCCGGCCGATCCGGCCAAGCCGCCGCGGGCCATACCGTATCCGTCGGTCGGCACCGCGAACGCCGTGGTCGACCTGTGGATTGCCGACCTGGCCGCAGCGACGGAGCTACCCGCGCTGATCGCGGTGGACTGGGATAACCGCGCGATGGAGTACCTGACCGAGGCAGGCTGGGACGAGACAGGGCCGTACGCCGCCGTGGAGCGCAGGGACCAGCAGTTGCTGCAGATCCTCGGCATCGACGCGGCCACCGGGCAGACCAGTGTGCTGGCCGAGCAGCGCGATGACGCCTGGATCACGCTGGTGCGGGGCCTGCCGGCCAGGACCGCATCGGGCTTGCTGGTGTCGAGCACGGACGGCGCCGATACCCGGCGGCTGACCGTTGGCGGGGAGCAGGTTACCCCGCCCGGCCTGCAGCTGGACGCGGTCGCGAGCGTGCACGGTGAGCGGGTGCTGTTCACCGCGTCGGACGAGCCGACCGAACTGCACCTGTGGAGTTACGACACCGACAATGGCCTGGTCAAGCTGTCCGACGAGATCGGCGTCCATGTCGGCGTGCAGCGGGCGGACACCACGGTCCTGATGTCCGGCGCGCCTAACCGGCCAGGCCAGAACGTCACCGTCAGCATGGCCGGGCTGGCCGATGGCCGACCGCGCCAGCAGATCGCCTCGCACGCGGAGCGTCCGGTCCTGGACGTGCGGATGGAGCTGATGTCGCTAGGCCCGAGTGAGCTGCGCACGGCGCTCTTCCTGCCGTCCTGGTACTCAGCTGGTGACGGACCGCTGCCGGTGCTGCTCGATCCCTACGCGGGGCCAGCCGCGGCGAAAGTCCTCGCTGACCAGTACTGGTTCGACTACGTCTCGCAGTGGTTCGCCGAGCAGGGCTTCGCGGTGCTAGTGATCGACGGTCGCGGCACGCCCGGCCGCGGGCCTACCTGGGAGCGCGCGATCTACCTGGACATCGCCGCGCCGGTGCTGGCCGACCAGGTTACCGGCCTGCAAGCGGCCGCTAGTAGGTCAGGCGCGCTCGACCTCGGCAAAGTGGCCATCCGCGGCTGGTCGTTCAGCGGCTTTCTCGCCGCGCTCGCCGTGCTCAGGCGGCCTGATGTCTTCCACGCCGGGATCGCCGGAGCGCCGGTCACCGATCAGCGGCTCTACGACACGTACTGGCGGGAGCGCCATCTTGGTCATCCAGATCAGCATCCGGACGCCTACGACCGCTGCTCGCTACTGCTCGAGGCGGCATCGCTGCGGCGCCCGCTGCTGCTGGTGCACGGGCTCGGCGACGACAACGTGTTCGCTGCGCACACGCTGCGGCTGTCCGCCGCGCTGCTCGCGGCGGGCCGCCCGCACGAGGTGCTGCCGCTGCCAGGCGCCACGCACCTGGTTTCGGAGCAGGCGGTCACCGAGAACCTGCTACTGCACCAGCTTGACTTCCTGCAGCGGGCACTCGGGCTGCCGAGGGCACTCGGCGTGAGACCGGATCAGCGCTCGACTGAATGACTCGCGGCCAGCGCTGCGACCTGGTCGGCCAGCTAGACCGCCAGTAGCCGCTGCTCCCGAGTCGGCCGCGCGCCCCAGGCTGCGGTTCACGACGCGTTCATCGGCCTCTACCGGGCCTGGCCGCGGCTGCGCAACCCTGAGAAGGCGCCGATGTACCTCCGCGCGGCCGTTTAGACGGGGCGCGCAGCGCCAGGCTTTCTCCCCGCCAGCGCGGGGTGCTTGCGCTGCGGTATTACTTCGGGCTTTCCCACGCGGAGATCGCCGAAGCTCTGACTGCGCCCGGTCTGGGGCTCGACCTACGAGGAGCCACCATGCTCAACCCGGCGGATGAAGCCGCCCTTCGCTATCTGCCCTGGCACTGGGAAGGCGCCTATAGTTTCGCCGTCGTTGACGACACGTGGACGGGGTCGTTGGAGCAGGTCAGCGGGGATCTCGCGCCGGCGTATGACGTGAGCGCGCTGACGGGCCGGAAGGCCTTCGGTCCGATCCAGCCCGGTGGTCCTCATCGTGACGCCCGGCTGGGGTGTTTCGGGCCTGAAGATTTGTCCCACCCGTTGGGTGTCCGCGGTTCGCGGGCGGGTACGCGACTAAATGAGGGCCTGGTGGGTAGCACGAGCGCGGTCCAGCGGGCGCAACGTCAAAAGACGGTGTGCCAGGATTGGCGGCTGATCTTCCGCCTGCGTGCACATCATGGAAGTCTCTTCGCTCCGCCCAGGGCGGCCTGACCGGCATCGACCACCAGGCCAAATCCACGAGGAGGGCCACATGTCTGGCGCGACCGAAACTGCAACGGCCACCGCGATCCGGCCGTTCACAGTTCCGACCATCCCCGACGCGGATCTCGAGGACCTGCTCGGGCGCATCACGGCCACCCGCTGGCCCGACCCGGAGCTCGTCGGGGACTTCTCCCAGGGCGTGCAGGAGGGGGTGATGCAGGAACTCGTCCGCTACTGGGCGACAGACTACGACATGCGCAGGTATGAGAAGAGGCTGAGCGCCCTCCCGAACTTCATCACCGAGATCGACGGGCTGGACATTCACTTCATTCACGTCCGCTCGCCTCACGAGAACGCTCTGCCGGTCATCATCACGCACGGCTGGCCCGGCTCGGTCATCGAGCTGCTGAACGTCATCGACCCGCTCACCAACCCAACCGCGCACGGCGGGAGCGCATCAGACGCATTCGACGTGGTGATCCCGTCGATACCTGGCTACGGGTTCTCCGGCAAGCCACGGGATCTCGGCTGGGGCCCCGACCGCGTAGCACGCGCCTGGGACGTCCTGATGAAGCGCCTCGGCTACACGCGGTACATGGCGCAAGGCGGCGACTGGGGGGCAGTCATCACTGATCTGATGGGCGCGCAGGCACCTCCGGGGCTGGCCGGCATCCACAGCAACATGGCCGGCGTCGTTCCGCCCGATGTGTTTGCTCAACTAGCCCGCAACGTCTTCGGGGCTGGCGGCCCGAAGCCATCCGGTCTGTCCGATGAGGAAAGCGCCACGTACGACCAGCTCAACAACTTCTTCTTGCAGGGCGTCGGCTACGGAGTCCAAATGGGGACGCGACCGCAGACGATGTATGGCCTAGCGGATTCGCCCGTTACCCTCTCGTCGTGGATGATCAACCATGACGCTGACAGCTACCAGGACATCGCCAGTGCCTTCGCCGGGCACCCTGTCGGCGACCTGACCCGCGACCAGGTGCTAGACGACGTCACGTACTACTGGTTCACCAACACCGGGGTTTCCTCCGCCCGGTTCTACTGGGAGAACAAGGTCGGCTTCTTCGACGTCAAGAACGTGTCCGTCCCGGCGGCCGTGAGCACCTTCGCGCATGAGATCTACAAGGTGCCCCGCACCTGGGCGGAGCGGGCCTACCCCAACCTCATCTACTTCAACGAGCTTGACAGGGGCAACCACTTCGCCGCCTGGCAAGAGCCAGAGCTGTTCGCCGAGGAGCTGCGCGCTGGTCTCCGGTCAGTGCGCTAGCCAGCCGTTATCCCGGACGTCCGTACCTTCCCGCCCCGGCAGGACCGGGTGGATTCATTCCGGGCACCCGGCCTGCCGGTCGGGCCACGTCCACCCGGAGTCCGGTCTCACTACAGCAACTGCGAGGACCTGTCATGACGGCACACTCGCCAGCACCCGCCGGACTGCACACGACATCGGCCCGGCTGCCCGTCGAGAGCAGGCTGCCGTCTTTCGACGCCGCGACCGGGTGGCTCAACTCATCGCCACTCACGGCGGCAGACCTGCGCGGGAAGATCGTTCTCGTGAATTTCTGGACCTACACCTGCATCAACTGGCTACGCCAGCTGCCCTATCTGCGCGCCTGGGCCGGTAAATACGCTGATCATCAGCTGACCGTGATCGGGGTGCACACCCCCGAGTTCAGCTTCGAGCACGACCTCGCCAACGTCCGCCAGGCCGTGCAGGAGATGGGGATTACCTATCCGGTCGCGATCGACAACGACTACGAAGTCTGGCGGGCCTTCGCCAACCACTACTGGCCCGCCCTCTACTTTGCCGATGCCGAGGGGCGTATTCGGCATCATCACTTCGGCGAGGGTGAATACAACCAGTCGGAAATGGTCATCCATCAGCTTCTGGCCGAGGCGGGAACGACCGACCATGAGCACGAAATCGAGCCGGTCGACACCGTCGGCGTGGAGGCGCCGGCCGACTGGGCCAGCCTGCGCTCGGCGGAGAACTACACCGGGTACGCCCGCACCGAGGGGTTCGCCTCGCCCGGCGGCCCGCTGCCGGGCACGCGGCACGACTATGCCATCCCGGCACATCTGGGGCTCAACCAGTGGGCCCTGTCCGGCGAGGCCGCTATGGGGGAAGAGGCGGCGACGCTGACGGCCGCGAACGGGCAGATCGCCTGCCGCTTCCACGCCCGCGACCTCAACCTTGTCATGGGACCGGCAACACCAGCAGCCGCGGTGCGGTTCCGCGTCGGTATCGACGGGCAGCCGCCGGGCGAGGCTCACGGGGCCGACGCCGATGCCGTCGGCTACGGCACCCTCGGACAGCAGCGGGTATACCAACTCATCCGCCAGCCCGGCGCCGTCACCGACCGCACCTTCGAGATCACCTTCCCCGATCCAGGCGCCCAGGCATATTGCTTCACCTTCGGCTAGACCTCGCCAGGCGGCCCTCACACCAGCGGAGCAGGCCTCTCCCCGGCGCGGCGGCCCTACGACCTGCGCCACGCATCTCTGTCCACGTGGCTCAACGGAGGCGTCTACCCAACCCAGGTCGCCGAATGGGCCGGGCACAGCGTCGACGTGCTACTGCGGATCTACGCCAAGTGCGTCGTCGGCCAGGACGAGCTCCGCCAAGCGCCGGATCTCCGAGGCGCTGAGCCAGGGCTGAACTTGGGCACGTATTGGGCACAGCGACCTGCATCTGGCCACTCGCGACCGCATACAGCCGCACATCAACAGCACTGCCAAAGATCACGACGCGGAGTCGAACCTGCAGGTCAGAGGCACAGGACCAGGACTTCAGGACAGTGGGGCGGGTGGGGCTCGAACCCACGACCGGCGGATTATGAGTCCGCTGCTCTGACCGGCTGAGCTACCGCCCCTTGGACCGTGCCACCATTACAGCAGAAGGCTGCGGCCGGCTCGCCAGGCCGAGCCGGCGCCAGCTCACCTGGCGCTGAGCTGCATCTCCATTGCATGTTCGACCAGAGCGATCAACGTCGCCTTCGTGGAGTTACGGCCGCGGGCGTCGCATTGCATGATCGGGACGCGCGGGCTGATCGACAGCGCCTCTTGCACGTCGGACAGCGCGTGCGGGAAGTCGCCGTGGAAGCCGTTGACCGCGACAATGAACGGCAGCCCGGCCGATTCGAAGTAGTCGACCGCCGGGAACGAGTCAGCCAGCCGACGGGTGTCCACGAGTACGACGGCGCCGATCGCGCCCTGGATCAGGTCGTCCCACATGAACCAGAACCGGTGCTGCCCTGGCGTGCCGAAGAGGTAGAGGATCAGTCCCGCGTCGAGTGTCACTCGGCCAAAGTCCATGGCGACAGTGGTCGTGGTCTTGTCCGGCGTGTGACTCAGGTCATCGAGACCATCGCTAGCGGTGGTCATGACGGCCTCGGTGGTGAGCGGCGTGATCTCGGAGACCGAGCCCACAAACGTGGTCTTGCCGACGCCGAAGCCGCCCGCGACGACGATCTTCACCGATGTCATCGCGGCCTCTGCGGCCGTCGCCTGGACGGTCCTAGAGCTTCCGAAGTCCACTGAGTACCCTTTCGAGCAGGTTGATGTCCGGGCGACCCTGTGCATGGTCGAGCTGGTGGACCCGGACTAGTCCTTCCATCGCCATGTCCGCGATCAGGACACGGGCGACACCCAGCGGCATCCGCAGCACCGCTGAGATTTCCGCGACCGACCGCCAGTCGCGGCAGAACCCGAGGATGGCCTGGCACTCGGGGCTGAGGACAGACAAGTCGCGAGCCTCGTAGTGAGACGCCGCGACCATTGCCTCGATCTGAAGCTGATACCGGGGCTTCGTCCGGCCACCAGTCACCGCATACGGGCGGACGAGGGCGCTGGTCTCTTCGACCGCCCGCGGTCCCGTGTCGTTCAGCCAGGGATCGCGAGGCGCTGCAGCGTGACCGGGGGCGTAGTCAAAGTCCGGGGCATCGAGGTCATCGCGACTAACTGGGTACAGGCGCTCGCCCGCATCCCAATCATCGCGGCCGCGGCCAAACACGGCAGCCTCCTGTCACTGTCGGCCGCCTTCGGCCCAGCCAGGGTGGCCGCCGCGCACTTCGGGCGTGAGCGCGCTGCCGACCCGCTCGACGAGCAGGGCCATCTCGTAGGCCACCAGGCCCATGTCGCAGTCAGCCGCGGCCAGGACAGCGAGGCTGGAACCGTCGCTGATCGCCATGATGATGAGCAGCCCACGCTGCATTTCCACGACGGTCTGGGTCACGGCGCCGCCCTCGAAGACACGCGCCGCGCCCTGGGTCAGGCTCGTCAGCCCCGATGTCACTGCAGCAAGCTGGTCAACCCTGTCAGCCGGGAAGCCATGCGAGAACGCCATCGGCAGTCCGTCTGCGGAGACCACGATCGCGTGGGCCACCGAGGGGACCCGCTCGACAAAGTTCGTGATCAGCCAGTTCAGATCTTGAGCCGGACGCACAAGCGGACTCACAGGTGCACCTTCCTCTCGCGGCTCGCACTAGGTCCAATCGGACCCGGTGGCGCCGTGGCTTGTCGCGGAGTTACCGGCTGGCGGCGTATCCACGTTCCCAGGCTAAGCATGACCAGTTGACCAAGATCGTGTCACCCTCATCGAGAACCGTCATCCTCATCAGAGTGTGCATCCTCGCCTGCGACCACCGCGCGCCCTTCTCGGACACCGCGCTGGAAGCTCGCAAAACGGTCCCTGGTAGCCGCAGCCGACCGAGCCGGGACAGACGCGACTGGCTCGGGAGAGGCCGTGCCGGGAACCAGGTTTGCTTGCGGTACCCGCTTGGGCAGCCCCGCGGTCGTGGTACCGCCAGTCGCCGGCGAGCTCACGGCCGCAGCCGCCTCCCATCCCCGGTCCGCCGCAGACGCCGCCCAGGTGACCTCCGGTTCTGGCTCGCTGGCCACGGCCGGCGCGGCAGGCCAGTTATCGGAACTGCTGCCCGCACCGGGGCCAGCGCCCAGGCCGGCGGACCCGCCGAGCCCGGTGCCGGCGGCCACGCCACTGCGCCCGCGGCGGAACCAGTCAGACTCGACAGCCTCAAAGATCGGCAGCCGGTTCTCGGTCGCCACATGCTCGGCAGCCGGCACCACCACCCCGCTAGGCGAGCTAGCCGAAGCGGCCGTGCCGAGCGGGTCACCACCAAGGTCGCCGTGGCCGTGGGCGCCATTCCGGCCTGGCGGGCCATCCCAGCTGAAGCCGCCCCGATCGCTCTCAGGCAGGTCATCAGTCCGCCCGCCACCGCCAGGCTGGCCTACGACACTCGGCTGTCCGAGCTCGACAGCCGGTGCGGACGCCGGCGCCGCAGTGAACTCCACAGTCGGTCCGGCCAGATCCACCACTGGCATGGGCCCGCTGCCATACGTCTCGCCCGGCGAGTACGAGCCGGACATCGCGTCGGCACGGCCCTCCGCCGCCGCGATGGCGGCTTCGGCGGCTTCGGACCCGACGGCAGGCAGCGGGCTTGTGGTCGCCGCGCCGCCCCAGGCCACATTGCCGGGGTGTGGTCCCGCACCGGGTACCCGGCGCGGTCCTAGGGCGCTGGCCGACTCCGCGGTCTGCGACGAGTCCTGCGACCCGAACCTGGGCGTGCGGGCGGCGTTGATCTCCTGCTCGACAGGCGACGCGACGCCGTCCCCACTGCCGTTGACGACCAGGTTGAGTCCGGCCTGGGCAGAGCTGGCACCCCCAGCTGCCGCCCCGGCAAGCCCGGCACCTGCCGCAGATACGTCGAACCCGCGCATACCGGGCGCACCGGTGCCCGACTCGTGACTGATTACCTCGTCCGGCAGCCAGACCAGAGCGGTCAGGCCACCTGCTGGCGCTGGGCGCAGCCGGACTCGGATCCCGTGCCGGGCCGCCAGCCGGGCGACCACGAACAGGCCCATTCGGCGGGACACGGCCACATCCACCACAGGAGGGTTGTCCAGTCGCCAGTTAGCGTGCGCCATCTCCTCGGCACCCATGCCGACGCCCTGGTCCGTGATGTCGAGCAGGACACCCCCGCTGCTCAGCAGGTGACCGGCCACGGCCACCGGCGTCTCGGCCGAGGAGAACGAGGTGGCGTTTTCTGCCAGCTCGGCGAGAAGGTGCACGACGTCGTTGACGGCGTGACCGCGGACGGCGATCCCCGGCTGGACGTTGAGGTTGACGCGCTCGTACTGCTCGATCTCCGAAACAGCCGCACGCAGGACGTCGACCAGGGCGACCGGCTGGTTCCACCGCCGGGTCGCGTCGTGACCCGCGAGGACCAGCAGGTTTTCTGAGTTGCGGCGCATCCGGGTGGCCAGGTGGTCCATCTGGAACAGGCTGGCCAGCCGGTCCGGGTCCTGCTCGCCTTGCTCCAGGTCGTCGATCAGGCGGATCTGCCGCTCGACCAGCGACTGGCTGCGCCGGGACAGGTTGACGAACATCGCGTTGACGTTGCCGCGCAGTGCCGCCTCGTTGGCAGCCAGCCGGAGCGCCTCCCGGTGCACCTGGTCGAATGCCCGCGCCACCTCGCCGATCTCGTCGGAGGAGTCCACGTCGATCGGTTCGACTTCCAGCGGGACGCCAGCACCGTCGGAGTCGCTCATCCGCCGGACAGTCTCCGGCAGCCGGACGCCGGCTACCTCCAGCGCGCCTGAGCGCAGGCGGCGCAGCGGCCGCACCATCGACCGGCCGACAACCGTGGTGAGCAGCAGGGCCAGCAGCAGAACGATCAGGACCGCGGCGCCGACGAGGCTGGCCGTCTCGATCGCCTGCCGGCGCAGCGACGATGCCCGGGAGATCGTCGTGGCCACCAGCTTTTGCTGGACCTCGTCGATATAGGTCATCGTGCCTGTCGTCATGGCACCGAACCACTGCTCAGCGGTCGTGGGGGCAAGGCTGAGCGGCTTGCCTTCCTCGCCGTACTGGATGGCCTGCTGCTCATAGCTGCTGGCGAAGTCGACGAGGCTGCCCGCCACTGTGCTGGTGTAGAGCGCCACCTGCTGCGGCGTCGCCACACGCTCGTACTCGGCGAAGTTCGCGTTCTGCTCGGCGAGCGCCGTCGTCACCGCGCTCAGCACCTGCGGGTCGACGGTGCCTTCCTGGGCGAAGATGTAGGCGATCAGGCCGCGCTGCTCCGAGGCCTGCTCGGCGATCAGGGAGACGAGGTTAAGCGCGCGGACGTCGTTGTTGAGGGTGGGGTCACCGCTGTCCAGCGCGATGTTGTCGTCGATGGCCAGCAGCTGGTCGATCATCGAGGCGTACTGCGTCAGCACCTGGGTGGCGGGCAGCTGCGTCGCAGTGGCCGCGGTCCGCAGTGGCGTCAGCAGCCTGAGCAAGTCGCCGATGTTGCGCGCATCTGCCTGGACCTGCTGGGGATAACCGGTCCCGATGCCGGCCGCGTCCGCCCGGACGCTCTTGACCCACGGCGTGGAGTAGCTCTGCGCCTGCTGGACCAGGTCCAGGTTCTGCGGCGCGCCGTCAGCGCTGTCATGACTAAGCGTCCCGGCCCGTCCCGCCGAGCCGTAGCCGATGTACAGCAGCGTGCGATCGCGCTCGGCTTCGAGGTGGGCGGCCAGGCCAGTTACGTCGTAGCTCATGTTCGCCAGCTGCTCGACGCGCTGGTAACTGAGCGCGCTCTGCACCGACGTCACGATCCGCGAGCCGCCGAGGACGACCGCGGTCAGCGTGGGGATGATGATCAGCAGCAGCAGCCGAGATCGCACGCGCCAGTTCTTGAGCGACCGCCTGGACGTCTGATTGCCGCTCGGCGCCTGTCCTGGGCTGGCAGTGTCGGCCCCTGGGGCAGCGGCCGGGCGGACGGGAGACGGACTAGCGGCGGCCGGATCGGCAGTGCGGGCCTTGTTGTCTCGGGACGGCACAGTCTCTGAACCCCTCACCTGGCGGCCGCGCGCTGGGCACACGCCATCGCGGCACAGGGCGATACCGACAAGGCAAACCTCCCAGACAACGGCTCTTCATCGGGTGCAGTCAGTCACACAGCCAGCGCAACTCTAGCCGGTAACCGGGTTACGTGCGTCAATACATACACGAATCGGAAAAACCGATGTAACGTGACGTTTGACGGGCCTCCTGGCAGTAATAGGGTACTCTCTGCCGCATCGTCCGTGTTTAAGAAACCGGTCGGTTCTCCGCCCGGATCGCCGGACGACCCGCGCAACTCAGACCGAGCAAGGAGAGTCATGAGGCTTGACCCGGCCGGAAACCTGCTGGCGAATAGGAGCCGCCGAGCCATTCGAGCCCGGTGCCTCCTGGCCGCAGTGTCCGGGCTAGCCCTCCTGTTCGCCGCTGGCTGCGCCGGATCCGCCAGCGCTGGCGGCACCGTGTCCAGCACCATCACGATCGCCGCGGTGCCGGGGGTTGATAACGCACCCCTGTACCTTGCCAAGAAGGAAGGCCTGTTCGCGGCCGCTGGCCTCCAGAATGTCGTGATCAAGACATACAGCAGCGAGTCTGCTGAGCTGAGCGCGCTCCAGAGCGCGCAAGCCGATATCGCGGCGAGCGACTACGGCACCATCTTTTATCAGCAAGCCCAGTCACACGACCTGCGGATCCTGGCCGATGGCTACGACGCAGGGGCCGGCGTACTCGAGGTTCTCACCCTCCCAGGGTCCACGATCAAGTCTCCGCTGGACCTCGCCAACCAGAAGATCGGCCTGCCGAGCGACGGTGTGCTGACTAACCTGCAGGGCTCGGGCAGCCCGCTCAGCCTGGACGCCGCCGCCGCAACTCAGGTACTGACCAACTACGTCGGCAACGCGGCTGAGTCAGTTCAGTGGGACGCGATGCCACAGGCGCAGGAAGTCCGGGCCCTCGAGCAGCACCGCCTTAAGGCGATCCTGGTCAGCGAGCCGTACATCTACCAGGCGGAGAGCCAGGTCGGCGCCGTCGAGGTGCTGGACGCGTGCAGCGGCTCCACCTCGGGCCTGCCGCTGTCTGGCTACGTCGCAATGAGCGCGTGGATCAAGGACAACGGGCCGGCCGTGGCCGACTTCCAGCAGGCGCTGGCCAAAGCCCAGGGCGACGCCGCGCTGACGGGCCAGGTCCAGGCGCTGCTGCCGTCGGCAACCCACATGAGCGCCCAGGACGCCGACCTCATTACGATCGGCAGCTACCCGACCTCCACGAGCGCCAACACCCTGGAGCGGGTGGTGCGGCTGATGGCGAACTTCAACATGATCCCGCTTCTGCAGGCCCCGGCCGTCGCGCCCATGATCGTGCACAGCTGATCGGGCTCAGCTGAACTCGCACAGCTAGATCAGGCCCGGCTGGACCAGACCAGGTTCGGCCGGCTCGTGCGGCGCAGCTAGGCCAGTCCGAGCTGCCGGGCGATCACCATGCGCTGCACTTCCGACGTGCCTTCGCCGATCTCCAGGACCTTGGCGTCCCGGTAGAACCTCGCGACGGGGAACTCGTTCATGAAGCCGTAGCCGCCGAAGATCTGGGTCGCGTCCCTGGCGTTGTCCATCGCGGCGTTCGAGCAGGTCAGCTTCGCGATCGCGGCCTCCGACTTGATTGGCTCCCCGGCTACGAGCCGCGCCGCCGCCTCGTACCAGGCCAGCATCGCCACATGCGCGCGCGCCGCCATGTCGGCGATCTTGAACTGGATGGCCTGATAGTGCCCGAGCTCGTGCCCGAACGCCGTCCGCTCTGCGGCGTACCGCAGGCACTCGTCGACACACCCCTGAGCCTGCCCGGCCGCCAGCGCGGCTATCGCCACCCGACCCTCGTCGAGTGTCTGCAGGAACTGCGCGTAGCCGCGGCCCGGCTCGCCGAGCAGGTTCTCCCGCGGGACCCGGCAGCCAGAGAAGGCCAGCTCTCTGGTGTCAGAGGCGCACCACCCCACCTTGGAGTACTCAGGCCCGACGGTGAAGCCCGGCGTCCCTGACGGCACCATGATCGCCGAGATCTCGGGCCGGCGACGCGCGGCCCTGCCACCTGACGCCCTGCCACCTGACGCCCTGCCACCTGACGCCCCGCCACCTGACGCCCCGCCACCTGACGGGTCGCCGGCCGACTGCCTGTCGCCCGTGAGCGCGAGGACCGTTACTACCGACGTGATCGATGTGCCCGAGTTCGTGATGAAGGCCTTGGAGCCGTCGATCACCCATTCATCGCCGTCGGCCCTGGCCCTGGTGCGCATGCCACCGGGAATGTCCGAGCCGCCGCCGGGCTCGGTCAGTCCGAAGGCCGCGAGGCGCTCGCCCTGGCAGAGTTCAGGTAGCCAGCGATCCTTCTGCGCGGCCGACCCGAACCGGAAGATCGGCATCGCGCCGAGGGCGACACCTGCCTCCAGCGTGATCGCGACCGAGGCGTCGATCCTGGCGAGTTCGTGGAGGGCCAGGCAGAAGGCGAAGTAGTCGCCACCCATGCCGCCGTACTCCTCAGGGAACGGCAGGCCGAACAAGCCCAGCTTGGCCATCCTGGCGATGATGTCGTAAGGGAACTCGCCCCGCTGGTAGTAACCACCGATGACGGGTGCCACCACCTCGCGAGCGAACTCCGCCACGGTGGAGCGAAGCGCCTCCTGCTCCTCATTGAGCGTGAAGCCGATCATCTCTGGATCGTACAGCCGGCCGGATGGTCGCCACGAAGCCCAGGTCAGCGAGCCGTTCGAGGACATCCTCAGTGGCCCTGGCACCAAGACCGGTGGCGCGCACGTTAGTCTCTCGTGCGGAGGTTGCGAAGGCGATGCTGGCCGGGGCCGCAGGCGAAGGAGTCCAGGAGGACGTGATGGCGACGCTTACCTGTCCCAACTGTGCGGCCGAGGTCAAGCCCGGCGACCTGATCTGCTTCACCTGCGGCGCCAACCTGCCGCGGACCAGCGCCAGGGACGACGACTACCCCGCGCCCACCACCGTGATGCAGGAATACCTGCGGCCCGAAGAGCAACCTGGCTCTATCTCCCCCGCCGTCCTGCGACTCTCTTTCCCAACCGGGAACGTGGAAGTCCCAGCTGGCACGACATTGCTCCTTGGCCGTGATCCAGCGGAATCCCTGGTAGCGGCGGCCTTCGCTAACTTCGAGAACGTATCCAGGCGGCATGCGACGGTCAGCATGGACGACGGCGGGCACGCCAGCATCCGGGACGAGAACTCGACAAACGGCACGTTCGTCAACGGCGACCGGGTGCTGCCCGGCGTCGCGGTCCGGCTGGCCGATGGTGACATCGTCCGGCTGGCTGCAGACGTCTCCGCCGAGGTCAATCTGCCGCGCCAGTACCCCGACCTGGCCTCGTTCAGCAGCGACTGAGCCGGCTCCAGCGTCGGTCGGCTCAAGGCGGCGGATGGGGGCGCGCGGCCGTGCCTCTCAGTCGGCCCGGTCGGGCGCGAACCAGGGATCGCTCGCGCCGTCCGCGCCGAACCAGGGCCGGTACGGGCTCCGGGCCGACGGCGCCGCCAGTTCGCTCCAGCCCGCCGCGCTGCCGACCCGGCGCGGCTGCCGGCCGTCCGGCCCTGCAATGCCATCGCCATCGCCATCGCGGTCCGGACTGTCGTCCTCGCCGAGGTCGCTCCGGGCCAGATCGTCGGGGCCAGCCAGATCGTCTGGGCCAGCCAGATCGTCTGGGCCGGCCAGATCGTCTGCTCCGGCCGACGGGTGCCCGGCGGCCAGCCGAGCCAGCCGGGCAGCCAGATCGGCCGACCTCGCCGGATGATCGCGGCCGGCGCTCAGGTCGCCGCCATACGCGTCAGTCTCGGTCCAGGGCTGGTCTGCGAACCGCATGCGCCGATTGTGCCGCAATCAGCGGCGTGTTCGGCGGCGGTCGCGCTACGGCAGGTGCGGCGTCGGCCCCGTTCCCAGCGCTGTTCGGTTGGCTGGAGTGCGCTGGACAGGTCGCTGCCACCTGGCCGTAACCTTGGCCGGGTGAGCATCCTGCCCATCCAGAACGCGAGCCTGGCGGGCCCCCGCAGGTGATTCACCTCGAACTGAGCTGGCAGCAGGCTGCCGGTGCCGCGGCCGGCCTGGCGGTCGCTACGGTCGCGTCGCGGGCGGCGCGCAAGCCGCGGCTGGCATCCGTCGCGGTCTTCACGCAGGAGACCGCGCTGGTGCTCGGCTTGTTTGCGCTGTGGCAGTACGCCGGGTCATTCTCCGTCATGGGCCCGGCCGGGGCGATCGGCCGGGGGCGCTGGATCTGGCACGTCGAGCGCGTTATCCAGCTGCCGAGTGAGACCGCGATCCAGCGGTTCTTCCTGCCGCATCCGCTGCTGATCCAGTTCTTCAACCTGTACTACGACTCGCTGCACTTCCCGGTGCTGATCGCCTGCCTGATCTGGCTCTTCTGCTGGCACCGCGGTAGCTACGGCCGGTGGCGAACGACGCTGGCCGCGTTCACCGGCATCAGCCTGCTCGTGCAGCTCATCCCCGTCGCGCCGCCGCGCATGCTGCCCGGCACTGGCCTTGTCGACACCGCGGTTGTCTACCACCAGTCGGTCTACGCCAACGTCGCCGGGTTCAATGCCGACCAGCTCTCAGCCATGCCGTCGGTGCACATCGGCTGGGCGATCCTGGTGGCGATCGCCGTCATCACGACGGCGAAGTCGAGATGGCGCTGGCTAGCCCTGCTCTACCCGGCGATGACCACGCTCGCCGTGATCGTGACCGCCAATCATTTCTGGCTGGATGGCGTCGCCGCGGCGGCCATCCTGGCTCTCGTGCTGGCGGTCCAGGGCCTGGTCAGACGCCTCATGGCCACCAGGGTGACAGCAGCGGCAGCGGCCGATCCGGGGCTGGCAGACGAGTCGGCTATGGCCGCTCGTCATCGATGACGATGCCGAGCGTGGCCGCCAGGACAGGCGCCACGGTCGCAAGCTGACCTGAGCTGATGATCGCGCCGCGCAGCGAGTCGGCGTCGATGATCAGGCCGAGCTCGGCCTCGCGCAAGTCGGTCCGGTCCATCGTCACCTTGCTCATGTCCACCCGGGTCAGCGCCGAGCCGGGGAACGAGCACTGGGTCAGCGTGGCGCCGGCGAAGTCGACGTCGCGCAGCACGCAGTTGTGAAACGTCACGCTGCTCAGCCGGGACGCGCGGAAGTTCACCGAGTCCAGCTTGCAGCCGCTAAACACGACGCGCCCCAGCTCCGAGCCGAAGACCTGCACGCCGGCCAGGGACGATCCGATCACCGTCACGTCGAGCCAGGTGCCCTCCGCGAAGGTAGTCCCGGTCAGCCGGACGTCACGCAGCCAGACGTCGCGCAGGCTCGCCCGCGGCAGCCTGCCGTCAGTGATCGAGACCTGGCGGAACGCGCACTCCAGGAAGTGCGCGTTGGGCAGCTGCGGCCGGTCGAACTCGGCGCGCTCGAACAGCACGGTGTCGTACTCGCGCTCTGCCTGGATGTCGCCGTCGTGCTGCATCAGGGCCGACGCATATGGCAGGTCGGCGAGGTCAGGAAGCTTCATCGCGGTCCTGTCCTGGCTGCGGCGAGCCGGCTAGGAAGCGCTGCACATCGCGAGCCTCGGCCGCGATGGCAGCCTGGGTGTCATCAGGCAGCGCAGCGAACGGTTCCAGCAGCACCTGGCCGCCCGAGTAGGCCCAGATCCCCACCGCCTTGCCGGCGACGAGGACGAACGGGCGGAACAGCCCGTTCACCGTCACGATGCCCTGATGTCCAGCCAGGACCGGCTCGCGCGACTCCCAGCCCAGCAGCACGGCGTCGAACGCGCCGAGCAGCCGTGGCGGCGGCAGGCTCGCGTCATCTCGCGGCGCCGACGTCAGCTCGGCCAGGCCGTCGGAACGCTCGCGTAGTTCAGCAGCAATCGCGTGCAGGCCGCGCCGCACCTGCCCGAGCGCCAGGCCAGCCCACTTGGCCAGATCGCGGTCGCAGCTAGGCCCGTGTCCGGCCAGGTAACGCCGCGCCAGCTCGGCGAGCGCCGCGTCGTAATCGAACTCGCGCGGCGGCGGACCGAGCCAGTCCCGCACGGACACGTAGGCGTGCTGAGCGCCCATCATCGGGCCGCGGACGGCGATGCCGCGCAGGTTCGCGAGTATCAGCACGTGCAGCGCCACCCCGGCATCGCGGGCCAGTCCAGCTGCGGCGAGCCGCTCGGCGAGCTGAGGCCGGGTCAGCGGCCCGTCCGCCGCGAGCGCCTGCTGGACGACGGCGACCCCCTTGTCGGCATCCGTGACCGACACGCCGAGCCGGGCCAGGTTGCGATGGGCACCGACCTGATACTGCGGCTTCGCGGTCAGCCGGTGCAGCCACCAGTAATCCTCGCTGCGGATCAAGTGCAGCGTGCCGCGGTTCAGCCACGTCATGACTAGCGTCCGGTCGTCGGTCAGTGCGCGGTCGACGTCAGCGGCGGTCAGCCCGGCTGTCCGGGACCGGACCGCGAGCCGCGCCCCGCGTGCGTCCTGGCCCTGGATCGCCAGCAGCCGCTCGGCGACCACCACGGGGCTCCGGGCCGGCTCACCCGACAGCAGCTGCGCCGCAAAGCGCCGTGCCTGGACAAGCCGGTCCTGACCGGCGCGCTCGCGCTGGACCGTCTCGGTCGGCACAACCACCTCCCTTTGCCGCAACGGCGCTTCAGCGCCGCGCGTCCCGTTACCTCGCGTCAGTACCGCGCACCTTTGTACCGCGCACCTCGGTACCGCGCACCTCTGTACCGCGCACCTCGGTACCGCGCGCCTCGGTACCGCGCGACAACCCGGTTAGCCGCTCAGCCCATCATTCCAGCCGGCGCCGACAGCGGATCGAACGTCATCGCTGCCGTTCTACTGCTGATAGAGCAGCAGTAGATAGGCAACGATGCTGTTCGGCTCCGGCCGACCAGGCTCGCGCGCCGCCGGATGGTAAAGGATCCGCTTGACTATCGGCGTCAGAAGCGGCATACTCAAGCACATGCTTAACCAAGTGGCCGACCTGGACCGGGTGTTCCAGGCACTCGCCGACCCCGGCCGGCGCCTCATGGTGGAGCGGCTGAGCCTGGGACCGGCTTCGGTGAGCGAACTCGGCAAGCCGCTCGCCATGTCCCTGGCCGCAGTGGTCCAGCACGTCCAGGTGCTCGAGGCCAGCGGACTCGTCCGGTCCCAGAAGATCGGCCGGACTAGGACGTGCTCCATCAACCCGGCCGCGTTCCGGTCAGCCGAGGGCTGGATAGCCGAGCGTCGTTCCCTGTGGGAGCGCCGCCTGGACCGACTCGGCGACTACCTGGGCGACGCCGCCACGAGTGGACCACCACCCCGCGAGCCAGACACCGGCCGCGGCCCGATCGATCAGCCTGAGGAGAAGAAATGACCGAGCGTTCTGTCAACCACGCCACCTTCGTCATCGAGCGCACTTACCCCGCGCACCCGGCCAAGGTGTTCGGCGCCTGGGCCGACGCAGCCGCCAAGGCCGTCTGGATGGACGACCCGGACTTCAAGTCCGACGGGACCGAGGCCGACATGGACTTCACCGTCGGCGGCCACGAACGCTTCGGCGGCCTGACCCCGGAAGGCAGCTCTTACCGCTACGACGCCACCTTCTACGACATCGTCCCGGACCGCCGGATCGTGTACTGCTACGAGATGTATGCCGGTGACGACCGCATGTCGGTGTCGGTGGCCACCGTCGACATCGTGCCCGTCCGGACCGGGACCAAGCTCACCTACACCGAGCAGGGCGTATTCCTGGACGGCATCGACAAGCCAGAGGCACGCGAGGAGGGCACCATCTGGCTGCTCGACAACCTCGGCAAGTACCTCGAGTCGCGCGCGGACAGCTGAGGGGCAGGCAGATGCGCAAGATCTTCGCGTTCATCATGGTCAGCCGCCGCGAGCCTGCTCGGCACTGGCGTCATCGACGAGGTCCGCATCATGGTGAATCCGGTCGTTCTGGGCGCTGGCCATCCCGTGCTGGCCGGCGCCGGCCGGCGGCGCTGGAGCGGATCGGCATCCGGCAGTTCGGCTCGGGCAACGTCCTGCTCACCTATCGGCCGAGGCGGTGACGGTCAGTACAGGCTCGGGCCTGGCCCATCGGACGCCTTAGACTGGGTGGCGGGTGCTGAGCGGCGCAGCGCGGGTGCTGAGCGGCGCAGGCAGCAGGCAGGGGGACCATGGCAGCGGGCGACGGACCAGGCGCTATCCGGCCAGCCGGACCGGGCGTTATCCGGGCATCAGATGATGACCGCGCACAGGTGCAGGCGATGCTGAACGACGCGTTCGCTGACGGTCGCCTCACCCGTGACGAATGGGACGAACGGGCAACTGCCCTGGCCGGCCCGGTTACCCATAGCGACCTGGCCCAGCTCACCTCGGATCTGCCCACGCGGTTCGTCATCCCGCAGCAGCCGACTCCCGCGAGTCCGTACTGGCCGCAGCCGCCGGCTCAGCAGCACACGAACAGCATGGCGATCGCCGCGCTAGTATGCGGAATCGGCCAGCTTGCGGCCGGGCCCTTCGCCGGGATCGCTGCCATCATCCTCGGCCACAAGGCACGGCAGCAGATCCGGCAGACGGGCGAGCAGGGCGACGGCATGGCCCTGACCGGCCTGATCCTGGGATACGTCGGCACTATCGGCCTCGTACTCCTCGTGGCGCTTGGATTCCTGCTCGTTGCGGTCGCGACGACTCACTACGGCTGAGCCGAGCGTGCAAGCTCGGGCGGATGAGGTCGGCCCCGTTC
Organism: uncultured Actinomycetota bacterium; assembly: GCA_963792725.1. Lineage (GTDB taxonomy): Bacteria > Actinomycetota > Actinomycetes > Streptosporangiales > Streptosporangiaceae > JAJYUU01. The sequence goes on from CAWBXJ010000001.1 coordinate 758,292, forward strand.
CGGTATTAGGGATTTTCGCTGTCGAGTGAGGCCATCCCGCCGGAGTCGTACCGATCGCCAGCCACCGCCGAGCTGGGCACCGCCGCCTCGAGCGCCGCAAGTTCGTCCGCGCTCAGGGTCAGCTCGAGGGCGCCGAGCGCCTCGGCGAGCCGGTCCCGGCGCTTGGTGCCGATGAGCGGGATGATGTCGCGTCCGCGCGACAGCACCCACGCGATGGCCAGCTGGGCCGTGGTCACGCCGCGAGCAGCCGCGATCTCCTCGAGCGCGCCCAGCAGGTCCAGGTTGCGGCGCAGGTTGTCGCCCTGGAACCGGGGGAACCTCGCCCGCGGGTCACCCGGCCCGATCGCCCGCGCGCTGTCGGTCGACAGCAGCCCGCGGGACATAATGCCGTACGCGGTCACTCCGATGCCGAGCTCGCGCACCGTGGGCAGGATCACAGCCTCGATCCCGCGGCTCATCAGCGAGTACTCGATCTGCAGGCCGGCCACCGGATACACCGCGGCGGCCCGCCTGATCGTCTCGGCTCCCATCTCCGACAGACCCAGGTAGCGGACGTAGCCGGCCTGGATCATCTCGGCGATCGCACCGACTGTCTCTTCGATAGGAACGCGGTGGTCCAGCCGGGCCGGCTGATACAGGTCGACGTAGTCGGTGCCGAGCCGGGTCAGCGTGTAGGCGAGCGAGTTCTTCACGGCGGCCGGACTTGCGTCGTGACCGACGAACGCGCCGCTCGGGTCCCGCTGACCGCCGAACTTGACCTGGATGAACACGCTGGAGCGGTCGATGCCGCGCAGCGCGTCGCGCAGCAGCAGCTCGTTGTGACCCATGCCGTAGAAGTCACCGGTGTCCAGCAGCGTGATGCCGGCGTCGAGTGCGGCCCGTATCGTCGCGATGCTCTCGGCCTCATCGGCCGGGCCATAGATGCCGGACATGCCCATCAGGCCGAGCCCGGCCCGCGATACCCGCGGGCCGCCGCGGCCGAGCTCAGTGAGCTGCACGAGAGCCTCCGTTCGTGGCGAGGAAGACGGGCTCGCCCTGGACGAAGGTCGCGAGCACGCCGGTGCTGCCGATCTCTTCTTTCGGGTGCGCGAACGGGTCGCGGTCGAGGACCACGAGGTCCGCCAGTTTGCCGCGCTCGATCGAGCCGGTCTCGTCGTCGAGGTGGTTCACGTACGCCGAGCCGATCGTGTAGGCGGCGAGCGCCTCGGCCAGGTCCAGGCTCTGACTCGGCAGGAACGGCTCAGCCTCGGCCCCGCTCGCGCCCTGCAGCGAGCGGTTGACTGCGACGTGGATGGCACGCAGCGGGTTCGCGCTGCTGACCGCCCAGTCACTGCCGGCCGCGAGGCGTGCGCCGCTGCGCAGCAGGTCGCCGAAGACATACTGACGCTCGGTCCGCTGCGGGCCGATGAACGGGATCGTCAGCTCATCCATCTGCGGCTCGTGCGCGGCCCACAGGCCCTGCATGTTGGCGGTGACGTCGAGCGCGGCGAAGCGCGGTACGTCGTCCGGGTGCACCACCTGCAGGTGGGCGATGTGGTGCCGGTTGTCGGTGCGGTTTGCGCCGTCGGGTGGCCGGTTCGCGGTGCGGGCGGCCTCGATGGCGTCGAGGGCCTCGCGCACGGCGCGGTCGCCGATCGCGTGCAGGTGGACCTGGAAGCCGAGCGCGTCCAGCTGGGTGACGTAGCCTCGCAGCGCCTCGGGGTCCACGTAGGACAGGCCGCTGCCGTGGTCGTGGCAGCCGGTCGGATCGGTGTAGGGCTCGAGCATCCCGGCGGTGAAGTTCTCGGCGACGCCGTCCTGCATGATCTTGACGGTGTTCGCGCGGAACCGGGGTGCCCGGCCCCGCTCGCGGCGCGCGAGGATGTCGGGCAGCTGCTCGCCGTCCCTGGTCCGATCCCACCACAGTGCGCCCTCAACCCTCGCGGTGAGCTGACCGCTGGCCGCGGCCGCCAGGTACACCGGCAGCGGGTCGGGGCTGCCGAGGTAGTCCCCCACGATGGCGTCCTGCCAGGCAGTGATGCCGCGGCGGTGCAGATGCTCCTGCGCTCGCAGGAGCCCGCCTAGCCGCTCCTCGACGGTCAGCTGCGGGAGCAAGGTGCCGACCAGGTTCGCGGCGCCCTCGTGCAGCGTGCCCTGGGGGCCGCCATCCAGCTCGCGCTCGATCCGCCCGTCAGCCGGGTCCGGGGTGCTTGCGTCGATGCCGGCGAGTTCCAGGGCGCGCGAGTTGACCCACGCGCCGTGGCCGTCGCGGTTGGACAGGTACGCGGGGCGGCCGCCGGTCACGGCGTCCAGGGTCTGCCGGTCCGGGGACCCGCCGGGGAACCACTCCATCCGCCAGCCGGAGCCCGCGATCCACTCCCGGTCGGGATGCAGCCGGGCAAAGTCGCTGATCCGGGCCAGCGCTTCGGCCAGGCTCGCCGCGCCCATCAGGTTGCAGCCGATCATCGTGATGCCGGCGAAGGCGGGATGCACGTGCGCATCCTGGAAGCCGGGCAGCAGCGCCCGGCCGCGCAGGTCGACGACCTCGGTGGCCGGGCCGATCAGGTCCCGGATGTCCCGGTCGGCGGCGTTCCCGATGGCCTCGATCCGGCCGCCGACGACCGCGACCGCGCTGGCCGGAACGCCGTCGGCCGCGGTGGCCGGGACCACCCGCCGGCCGCTGGCATCGGCGGTATAGACCGCCCCGCCGGCGAAGACCAGTTCTGCCTGCTGCCCCATGCACGTCCGCCTCTCAGTTGCGTCTCCGACAACCCTTACCACGGCCGCGATGTCGCACTCACCGGCATCTGCCGGTTACTGCGCTCAGGTGGGCATCGGCGCGCCCGGATCCTTCGCGATCATGGCAACGGCCGGGCGGTCCTGCCATCTGACAGCTCGGATGGCGGGGGTGGCAAGGACGACAGCGCTGCTGAGGGTCGCGTACGCGGCGGCGAAGCCGAGAAGGCGGGCGGGCCCGACAACGGCGGCGACCGAGCCGATCACCGTCCACCCGAGCGATCCGAGCGCAAACGACCCGGTCGTCGAGAACGCGGTCGTGCGCCCGAGCATCTGCGGCGCGACCCGCTGCTGCATCACCGTCGTCCAGAACGTGCCGAACACCGTACTGCCGCATCCGGCCGCAAGCGCGGCGGCAGCGACCGGCAGGAGCGGTGCGCGCAACGCCAGCAGCAAGCACGGCAGCGCGTAGCCGAAGGTGCCTGCGACGGCAACCACCAGCGGCCGCCGTGGCCTGCGGCCGACGAGAGCGAGTCCGGCCAGAACCGAGCCGCCCGCATACGCGGCAGCGATGACGCCCCATGCCTGCGCACCGCCCAGGTACTGGCGCGCCAGGATCGGGCCAAGCAGCAGGTACGGCGCCCAGGTCAGCAGGTTGAACAGCGCGAACTGCACCGTGGTGAGCCAGAGCCACGACTGCGCCCGGAACTGCGCCCAGCCTTCCGCCAGGTCGCGCCATGGCGACTGCGTGGCCGGGCTCGCGGCCGGAATCTTCAGCAGCGCCAGGCTAAGCACGCTGACGCCGAAACTCAGCGCGTCTAGGGCGATGACCACCGCAGGGCTCGTGAGCGCGATCACGATGCCGGCGAGCGCTGGCCCGGCGACGGTGGCCGCCGACTGGGCGACGCTGAGCAGGGCATTGCCGTCGGACAGCTGGTCTGGCGGCGCGATCTCCGCGCGCAGGCCACCGAGCGCGGGGTTGAAGAAGCCCTCGCCGATTCCAAGCAAGGCGGCAAGCACGGCGAAAACCAAGATCGACGGGCGCCCAGCGAACAGGGCGCCAGCCAGCGCGCCTTGCACGGCCAGGCGGACGGAGTCGGTGATCAGCATCACCGGCCGCCTGCCCACGCGGTCGGCTAGCACTCCCCCGCCGAGCATGACGAGCACCTGCGGGAACACGCTCGCTGCGAACACATAGCCAAGGTCTGCCGCGCTGCCGCCGCTATCGAGGACGGCAAAGGTCAGCGCGATTCGGGACATCGCCGTCCCGAGCAGCGACGTCGCGTAGCCGGCCGCGAAGACGCGGAAGTTCCGCTCGGTCAGTGGCCCGAGCCAGCGCCGCCATGAATCGGATGGGCGCAAAGAATTACCATCGCTGCGCTCGCTAGTAACCATTGACGGTGCATGCGGATTCGATTTACTGCGATTATCAGTAGCTGGCGCATCAAATTCTGACACGAACTTCACATTGCCAGAATAGGCGCGAGGCTGACAATAAGAATTACCCGAAAGTTCCGCAGAGTGCCAGGCCAGCGGCGCGTTGTCGCAGTAAATACGGCGTCAGTGAGCTGATGGCCGGGCGCGGTAGAATGATCTGAGCTGACCGGATCGGTGATTTACTGCGAGCTAAATTCGAGAGGAGTGCGGATGAGCATGCTGGCGGCCGCGCGAGTCGCACCTGTCGAATATGCCGTAGCTGTGGACAGGTACCTGGATGAAGCTCAGCTCACCGACGGCTCTCGCCGGGTCTACCGGATATCGCTGGCTGGCTGGGCCTGGCCACTCGTCGGCAAGGCGCGGCCGGACGGCGTGAGCCGCCGGCGGGCGGTGCCGCCCGTCGTCCCGCTGGCCGTGCTCGACGACGAGGACGCAGGGCGCCGGCTGGCCGCCGCCGTCGCGTCGCGGCTGAGCCAGGCCGAGGTGCGCACGGTACACCGGGAGCTATCCGCCCTGCGGGGTGCGATCGGCTGGTGGCGGCGGCGGGAGTGGATAGCGGGCGATCCGACTGCTGCGCTAGCCGGGCCCGGTGAGCGTCCGCTGGCCGCGCTGGCGCTGACCGAGGCCGAGGCGGACGCGCTGTTCCGGCTGCCGGCCAGCCTGCGGGAGCAGGCACTGTGGCATCTGCTCCGCGATAGCGGCGTCACGGCCGGGACCGCGCTGAAGCTGGACGCCGGCGCACTTGACCTGGCGAGGGCGCGTGCCAGGATCGCGAGCGGTGCTCCGGTCCAGTGGAGCGTCCGTACCAACGACCTGCTTGGCTGGCTGCTAGCGGGCCGACGGCACGGGCCGGTGTTCCTCACCGACCGCCGCGCTCCGGCAGGAACCCTCGAGGCGGACATCTGCGCCCTCAGCGGCCGTGGACGAATGTCATACCGGCGGGCGGCTGAGATCTTCGCCGAGCACACCCGTCCGCTCGACCCGGCGGGGAGTGGCTGGATGCTACATCAGCTGCGCCGCAGCCGGCCTGAGGCGTAAGCGGCGCCTGTGGCCTACAGCCCCGATCCGGCTGCCAGTTCGAAGACCGTGTAGGGCCGGTCCGGGCCGACTTCCTCGGTGCTGATGACCGCATCGGCCGGCGCTTCGGACCGGATCCGGGCAGCGAACTCCCCGGCCTGGTCTTCATTGTTCGCGCCGACCACCAGGAACCGCCAGCGACGCACGACCGAGTAGCCCTCGTCCGCCAGCCGGGCCGCGAGCGTGACTGCCTCGCGATGCGACGGCAGCTGCACCCGCACCTCGAACAGGGCAACTCCGCCGGTCACCGACTCGCTGGTCTCCTCCGCGTCCAGCTGCTCGCGCTCGGCCTGGACCTGATCCGGCGTGACGGGCAGCGGCGCGTCGGCAGCCTCCCATTCCTCCGCCACCGGATGCCAGCGCTCGACCGCGTAATCCGCGGCCAGGCCATGGCCGGACAGCAGATCGCGCACCGACTGCTGGGCAGCGGCCGCCGCGTCCTGGGTGTGGGTGTACAAGAACAGCTCGTCCCCGCCACCACTGCCGACCACCACCCGGCCACCGAGGCGCGCATGGACCTCGTCCTCGACCTTGTGGGTGCTCAGGTGCTCGACTGCCTTGCCCGCCTGACCGCCAGCGTGCAGGCGGACGCTAACGCGCCAGTCGTTGTCATCGGTCGTCGCCCCGCCGCCTGCCGCGGCGCTGTCGTCTGTCACGGGCGTGAGCCTACTCCGCGCGGTGAGTCCGCAAGCGCCGGGCACTGGGCCATACCAGCCAGTCGGATTCTGCCCGCCAGGTCTGGCCTCGGGCGCGGGTGTTGTGGCACAGTGCCCGCATGACCACGGTTACTACCAGGTACGGCACAGTGAGCGGCGACTCCACCGGCGGCGTGACCAGGTTCCTGGGCATCCCCTATGCAGCCAGCCCGACAGGCCCGCTGCGGTTCAAGGCCCCGGAACCGCCGGCGCCGTGGGACGGAGTCAGGGTGTGCACCGAGTTCGGTGCGACGCCTCCGAAGCCGGACTACGTGGCTCCGTTCGACACCCTGCTGCCCGAGCCGAACGTTCCCGGCGACGACTGGCTAACGCTCAACGTCTGGACGCCAGACCCGGGCGGCAGCGCGCCGGTCATGGTGTGGATCCACGGGGGCGCGTTCAGCAACGGCAACTCCGCCGTGCGGATGTACGACGGGCACGCCTTTGCCCGCGACGGTGTCGTCCTGGTGAGCATCAACTACCGGCTCGGCATCGACGGCTTCGCGCTGCTGCCTGACGCGCCGCCGAATCGCGGCCTGCTAGATCAGGTTGCGGCGCTGGAGTGGGTGCGTGACAACATCGCCGCGTTCGGCGGCGACCCGGCTAACGTCACGATCTTTGGCGAGTCCGCCGGCGCGATGAGCGTCAGCACCCTGCTGGGCATGCCGCGAGCCCGCGGCCTGTTCGGCAAGGTCATCGCGCAGAGCGGTGCGGCGCAGGTCGGCGCCGACCCGCGAGACGCTCAGCTGGTAACGGGCGAGCTCAGCCAGATCCTTGGCTTCGAGGCCTCGGCGGCCACCCTGGCAGACCTGGACCTGGACAAGCTGATTGGCGCGCAAGCGGCCGTTCGCGACGCCATGGCGGCTGCACCGGACCCCGCCAGGTGGGGTGAGAGCGTCGTCGCGACGTCCATGGCGTTCATCCCGGTGATCGACGGTGACGTCCTGCCCGTTCACCCGCTAGCTGCCCTGGCGGCCGGCCAGGGGTCTGACGTGACGTTGATGGCGGGCACGAATACCGAGGAGTTCCGGCTGTTCTTCGTGCCGAACGGGATGGCGGCCATGGTGACGACTGGGACGCTGCCGGTCTTTCTGGGCGCGCTCGGCATCAGCCCGGAGACCGCGGCCGTCTATGAGGCGAACCGGCCGAGCGCCAGCGCCGGCGACGTGCTGTGCGCCCTCGTGACGGACAGGTTCTTCCGCAACCCGACGTTCGCCGCGGCGCAGGCCCGCTTGGCGGCAGGCGGTGCCGCCCAGACGTACCTATACGAGTTCGCCTGGCCGAGCCCGGTGCAGGGGCTTGGCGCCGCGCATGCGATCGAGATTCCATTCGTCTTCGACAACCTCGCCGCTCCTGATGCCCAGACGGCGATCGGCACCGAGCCGCCCGCTGACCTGGCAGCCACGATGCACGCGGCATGGATCAGGTTTGCGGCGACTGGCGATCCAGGCTGGCAGCCCTTCGACGCGACCTGCCCGGTAATGACGTTCGGCGCGCCCGGCGGGCCGGCCGTCGTGCTCGACCCGCGCGCCGACGAGCGTGCCAGCTGGCCCGCCTGATCTGCCCGGCCTGACCTCGGTGGTCGGCCTGTTGCGCGACACTAGAGGTATGGCCCTGATCCCGCGCGAGTTCGTGGCCCTGCCAGGCGGCGCGATCAAGCGGGTCTACAGCATCGAGCAGCCCGACGGGAGCCTCGTGCTGAGTGACCACGAGGCGTGGCTGGCCAGCCGGGCAGCCCGCTGCTCGTGCGGGCGGATCTGCTGCGGCTCAGGCCGGACCTGCGGCCAGCCTGAATGCATCGCGCGGCTGGCGAGCGTCTGAGTCACTCGCCCGCGTTATCGACTGCCATCGCCCCCGTGCGGGCACGCTCCGTGCGGGGGCGCTCCGTGCGGGCGCGCTCCGTGCGGGCGCGCTCCGGGCCGGACAAACAGCGTCTTGATTAGCCCTCACGCGATCTTAAAGCAACATAAACTCGTCAAGATCGCACTAAGCAGACGAACAGCACCGGGGTAGCCGCATGGATGACCAGCATGCCGTGATCGCGAGCCTGCGAAACGCTGTAGCCGCGCTTCCAGACGATCTTGCGCTCCGCATGCACCTGGCCAGCCTGCTGCTCGACGCCGGCCACCGGAACGAGGCGGTCGCCCACCTCGGCGCCGTCCTGCACGCCGATCCTGGCAATGCGCGGGCGATGAGCCTGCTGGTCGCCGCGGAGCCCGCCACTCCCCCGTCGGCCGCTCAGCGCGGTCCCGAAGCGACGAGCGGCGGCCCGGACGCAATGGCCGGCGCCCCGGACGCAGCGGCCGGCGCCCCGGACGCAGCGGCCGGCGGCTCCGATGCTCCCCGAGCACCCGCCAGTGCCAACCCGGAGCCAGCCGAGTTCAACTGGGCCGAGGCCGAGGCCGAGCTGCGCGATGTGCTGCCGCCGATGTTCGTCACGCCAGAGGGTGCGGCCGAGCAGACCCCCGGTGCGCGCCCGCTCGACGCGACCGCCGAGGCGGCAGCCTACGACGCCGAGCCCTCGGCTCTCCACCTCGCCGACGTAGCCGGAATGGCTGACGTCAAAGCCCGCCTCGAGGCGGCGTTCCTGGCCCCGATGCGCAATCCCGAGCTGCGCAAGCTGTATGGCAAGAGCCTGCGCGGTGGCCTGCTGCTCTACGGGCCGCCCGGCTGCGGCAAGACGTTCATCGCCCGCGCCGTCGCTGGCGAGCTAGGCGCTCGCTTCATGGCCATCTCGTTTGCTGACGTCGTCGACATGTACATCGGCTCCAGCGAGCGGAACATCCAGGAGATCTTCGCCACCGCCCGGCAGAACGCGCCCTGCGTCGTGTTCCTGGACGAGGTCGACGCGCTCGGCCAGAAACGCAGCCAGCTGCGCAGCACGCCGATGCGCAGCACCGTCAACCAGCTCCTGCTCGAGCTCGACGACGTGACCAGTGCCAACGAGGGCGTCTTCGTTCTCGCTGCCACCAACCATCCCTGGGACGTGGACAGCGCGCTGCGCCGGCCAGGGCGGCTGGACCGCACGCTTCTGGTGCTGCCCCCCGATGAGGAGGCCCGCGAGGCCGTGTTCCGGTACCACCTGCGTGGCCGGCCGGTGGCCGGCATCCAGCTGGCGAGCCTGGCCGCCAGGACCGACGGCTTCTCCGCGGCTGACATCGCGCACATCTGCGAGAGCGCCGCCGAACTAGCTCTGCTCGACTCGGCACGGACCGGCCAGGTCCGCATGATCGGGCCGGATGACATGCTCGCGGCCGTGGCCCAGGTACGGCCGTCGCTCGCCCCCTGGTTCGACTCAGCGCGCAACGTGGCCTTGTTTGCCAACGAAGGCGGCAGCTACGACGATCTCGCCGCTTACCTGAAGCAGCGGAAACTGCTGTGACAGGCCGCGCACCGCGCGGCGCCCGCCACGCCAGCAGTGGGTGCCGTGGCTGACCGCCAGACCGCTGACCTCAGCCGGGCTAGCGTGATGATCGACCTTGGCCGCTATGGCGACGCGGCCAGCTTGCTCGCCGGGGTGCTCGCCAGCGCGCCAGCGAGCAGCCGCGGCTGGTGCCTGCTGTCGCGCGCTCACCTCGGCGCCGGGAACGCCCCCGAGGCCGTCGCGGCCGCCGCTCGGGCGAGCGCGCTTGATCCGGCCGACGACTGGCCATATCGCCTGGTCAGCACCGCGTTGATCGGGATGGGCCAGACAGCTGATGCAGTGCTCGCCGCGCAAGAAGCGCGCAAGCTGGCGCCGCATTTCTGGCGATCACATGTGTGCCTCGCGCAGGCCGCCACGGCTGACTGTCAGCACGAACTGGCTGCTCAGGCCGCCGCGACGGCGCTCGCCCTGGCACCGGAGGTGGCTGATGTCCACGTCACGGCCGGGAAGGCCGCGCTCGGCCGGGGTGACCTGGCTGAAGCACGACGGTGGCAGGAGTCGGCGCTGGCGATCGAGCCGACGCATAGCGGCGCCATCAACGAGCTCGGCCGGATCAGCCTGCGGGCGCGCGACGCGGTCGCCGCCGCCGAGCACTTCCTGCGGGCGGCCAGGACATCACCTGGCACCGGCGTCTTCGGCCGCAATACCGAGCTGGCGCTCGGCCGGGTCGCGCTGCGGCTGGTGACTTCGGCAACGCTGATGGCAGCCGGCACGGCGTGCATAGTGCTGGCGGCCCTGGCGGGGAGCATACCGCTAGCGATCTTGTGCGGGCTCCTGCTGATGCCCGTGGCCTTCCGGGCTGTCCGCGACATCCGGCGGCTGCCGCCAGAGGGGCGGCGCCACCTGATGCGGCTACTGTGGGCGCGCCGAACCCAGATTGGCCGCGCTACCAGCGTCGGCGGGGTCCGCGCGCGGATCCGCGCCCTGGATCATTCTCCTAACGCTCCAGGCGGGAACGAGGCTGCTCCCGGCTAATGCCGTCGGCACGCTCGGGACAGCCGCCAACCGCGGGCGGCCGCGCCCCGCCAGGCGGAGACGGCACAGGCCGCCTCATTCCCTGCCATCAACTGACGATTCGGCCTCCTCGCCGACATCAGCAAACGCGCAGCTAGGCCGCACACTCCCGGCAGACGGGCTGGCCGCTCCGGTTGTCGGCAAGCTGGCTGCGGTGGTGGACGAGGAAGCAGCTCGAGCAGGTGAACTCATCCGCCTGTCGCGGAATCACCCGGAACGAGAGCTCCTCGTTTGAAAGGTCAGCACCAGGTAGCTCAAGCGACTCGGCGATGTCATCAGGATCGATGTCAATCGCCGTCGAGGACTTGTCCATCCGCCGTGCCTGCAGTTCCTGCAGGCTGTCCTCGGTAACGTCGTCGTCGGTCTTCCTCGGGCTGTCGTAGTCGGTAGCCATCTCGGCCCTTACCCCTCCATCTTTACTAACCTCGTCGCGCGCTTGTAACGCTCGGGACGGCTCGGTTGTGCCCGAATCCGGCGGGGAATTCTGCCACGTCCGGAGGGTCGCTACACCTACCATGCCCGCTTAACTGAAGCGTGTCGGCACCCCCGGCCCCCCAATTCCCCTTGTAGCGGGGCAATCTATACCCTGCGATGCCAGGGTTGAACACTTGCGTCACTATTTACTGCGAAGTAACTTAGTCGATTCAACCCACCGAGATGCACAAAGTGCGTATGGTACGAACCGCATCACAGGTCGCGCACTGCATGCCTTAGCGGAGTCCCCGGTCCATGCCTCACGAAGTACCACTGCGTTCCGGCGACCCCAGGCGGGTCGCGCGGTATCAGCTGACCGGTCGGCTTGACGGTATCCCTTCTGACGATCCGATCTTCATCGGCGCCGGCCCTGACGGCACCGAAGTCGCGATCACCGTCCTCAGCGGCGAGTGGGCGCTCGATGCCGCGGCGCGGGACAGATTCGCGGCAGAGGCTGCCGTGGCCAAGCGGGTGCCGCCGTTCTGCGCCGCGCGCGTCCTTGATGCCGGGCTCGACGGCTCGCAGGCCTACCTCGTCAGCGAGTACGTCCGTGGCCAGTCGCTGCTAGAGCTGGTCGCAGCCGAGGGAGTCCAGCGCGGGCACGACCTGGAGGCGGTCGCCGTGGGCATGGCCACCGGCGTGGCCTCGGTCCATCAGGCCGGGCTTGTCCACGGCAGCTTCGGACCGGAGTTCGTGATTATGGCGGCCGACGGATCACCGCGCGTGGTGGAGTTCGGCATCACGCCGCCTTACGGCGCAGCAACGCCGTCAGCCGACATGCTTGCCTGGGCTCAGACGGTCGTCTTCGCCGCCTCCGGCCACCCCCCGGCTGCGCTCGACGATCTTGACATCCTCCCCGACCACTTGCGCGGCCCCGTGGAGCGCTGCCTGGATCCCGAGCCGGCCGGACGCCCCGCCGCCCGTGCCGTCGTGCAGAGCTTGCTGGGTAGCCAGGACCCGCCGGCTGGCGTACTCGCCGAAGGATCCAGGCGCGCCATCCGGTCCGCCCACGGCGGCTACGACGACCGCCGGGACCGGCACCGTCCGGCAAGCAGCGGCACGGCCGCTGCCCGCCCGCCAGCGATCCACGCCCAGGCCGAGCCTGCCGAGTATGCAAGCGGAGCGGCAGCTGTCAGGCGAGCCGGGACCGCCACCGCCGGCCCGGCCAGCGGGCCCGCACGGCGCTGGCCGACCGGGCGCGGGGGTGGCTGGTTCGCCGCTGCCGCCATCGTCGCCGTGCTCGTCGTCGGCGTGATCCTCGCGCGAACGCTACTGGCCGGCGCCGGTCACGCGAGCAACAGCCGCCTGTCGGCAGACACCGGGGCTAACAGCAGCAGCTCATCACCGGCTGCGTCGAGTGCGCCGAGCCACGGCCCGGTCACCCCGGCCACGTTCGACGGCGCCTGGACCGGCGTCGTCACGCAGCCGCCAACCGATACCTTCAATGTCACCGTCACGTTCACGGCCGGGGCCGCCGCCGGGACCGTCAGCTACGCCGGCACAAACTTCAGCTGCTCGGGCGCGCTGGCCCTCACGCAGGTGTCGACTCGCAGGCTGATCGCGAGCCAGGGCATCATCCAGGGCCAGTCCAAGTGCGAGAACGGCCAGGTCACGATCACCCTGACAAGCACGAACAAGATCTGGTTCAGCTTCCATAGCAACGGCCCGATCGCCTCTGGCACCCTCGCGCGCCAGGGAACTTAATCGGGGCACGACCGCGGCCACCGGGATGCAATCAGCGCCGCGTTAGCTCGGCACCCGATCTGCATCCAGTCCCGCCAGCACATCCTGCAGCGCTCGGAACAGCGACGGCGCCGCGGCTATCGTCATCGCCTCGCCGGCGGCTGGCCACCGAGGCCGCCCATGACGGCACCGGCTTCGCGCGCGATCAGGCCGCCGGCAGCGACGTCCCACTCGTGCACGCCTTGCTCGTAGTAAGCATCGACGTACCCGGCTGCGACCGAGCACAGATCGTTCGCTGCCGACCCCGTTCTCCTCAGGTCCCGGACCTGCGGCAGCACGGCTGCGGCGACCTGGCCCTGCACCGCTCGCTGCGCCGCCGCGTAGCCGAAGCCGGTCGCAACGAGCGCGCTCGCCAGCGCGACGCCTGAGTTGCACGCGAGCCGCTGCGGGCCGGAGTGCCACTCAGACTCCAGCCATGCCCCGCCGCCGAGCGTCGCCGTGAACATGCTGCGCCGAAGCGGCACGCACACGGCCGCGGCCACGACGGCGCCATCGACCTCCGCCGCGATGCTCACTGCCCAGTCGGGCAACCCGTAGAGGTAGTTGACCGTGCCATCCAGCGGGTCGACAATCCACCGCACGCTGCCGTGCCCGGTCTGGCCGCCTTCTTCGCCGAGGATCGCATCCGCCGGCCTGGCGGCCAGCAGCCGGTCCCGGATCAGCTGCTCGGCGGCCTGGTCCAGCTGCGTCACGATGTCAGTCGGGCTGGACTTGACCTGCACGACGGCGGCCTGGCTGTGCCGGGTCAGCAGCAGGTCAGCAGCCTCGTGCGCGATGGATCTGGCCAGCTCGACCAGCTCTGCCGTGTCTGGTGACGGCTGCACAGCCGGTCCGGACTCGCTCACCGGGCGGCCGGCCTGCCCGGAGCCGACCCGCAGCAGCCGACCGGGCACGAGTCGGGGCCAGCGCCCAGTGAGCCAAGCGCCAGCGGCGCCGTGCCATCGAGACGCTCGCAGACGAGGTCCGTGATCATCGACACGAACCGCCGGTCAGTACCTGGAGTCGCCGCCCTGGCAAATGCGAGCCCGAGGTCCCGTGCGGTCTCGGCTGCCTCGATGTCGAGGTCGAATTTGACCTCCATGTGGTCGCTCACAAACCCGATGGGAACGACGACGACCGCCCTCGATCCGGCAGCCGCCCGCTCGGCCAGCAGGTCGTTGATGTCCGGCTCGAGCCACGGCTGGGACGGCGGTCCGCTCCGGCTTGAGTACCCAAGCAGCCACGGCCGCCGATAGCCGATCTCGGCCGCCACCAGCCTGGCCGCCTCAGCGAGCTGAGCCTGGTACGCACCGCCGGCCGGCCCGCTGGCATCGGCCATGGTCAGCGGGATGCTGTGCGCGGTGAAGATCAGGTCGAACTCGTTGCCAGTACCGTCTGGCAGCGACGTGATGGCCTCGGTTGCCGCGGCGGCGAACGCGCCGACGTAGCCGGGGTGGTTGTAGTACTGCCTGATCTTGTCTACCTGGGGCGCGCCGGCGCCGACCTGCCGCTGCGCGGCCTCGATGTCGCCGAGGTACTGGCGGCAGCCGGAGAATGAGCTGTAGCCCGAGGTCACGAACGCCAGCGCGCGGCTGACGCCGGCTGCCGCCATGGCGGCCAGCGTGTCGGCGAGGTAGGGGTCCCAGTTCCGGTTGCCCCAGTACACGGGCAGGTGCACGCCCCTCGCCGCGAAGTCTTTCGCCGCCGCCGCGACCAGATCGCGGCACTGCTGATTGATGGGGCTCTTCCCGCCGAGCCGGTAGTAGTGCTCGGCAACGCCCGCCAGTCGCTCAGCCGGGATGTTGCGGCCGGCCGTCACGTTCTGCAGGAACGGAATGACATCGGCCGGCTGCTCCGGGCCGCCGAAGGAGACGAGCAGAAACGCGTCGTAGGGGGACATGCCTCTATCCAACCAAGCCGACGACGCTATCGCGCCAGCCGGCCAGCACTATCGGTAGTCGGCTGCGTACTCCGCCGCGAGGGCCAGGACCTCGTTGACGTACCAGTTCGCGTGGTTGTAGTCGAAGATCGCGTTGTAGAGCGATCTGCCGCCGGCCGCGGCGCCATCGGCGCATAGGAGCCTGGCCGCGGACGGCACGGCGTCATACGGATTGAGCACGTCGGGCGCGCCCGTCTGGCCGAAACCGTTGATGCCCCACGCCGCCCACGTCGACGGCAGGAACTGCATCGGCCCGAGGGCGCCGGCGGTCGACGGCCCCATGTTCTGCCCGTCCGCGCTCTCGATCTGCCCGATGGCGGCGAGTACCGTCCACGACAGGCCCGGACAGTATTCGGCGGCCGAGGCCTTGAAGAGCTGGATGTAGTCGGTCGGCACCGTTCCGGACGGAACTGCCGCGACGGGCAGCTGGCCTCGCAGCACCTCGATCCGGCCGGTCGGCCCCAGCACCTTCGAGACCTTCCTCGTCAGCGTCGTCATGCTGACACCGGGTGCACTGATCAGGCCGGCCACCTGGCGCACCAGGCCAAGCCGGGCCGAGGTCGCCGGGTTGACCAGCAGGTCAACGCCTGACAGCCCGAGGCCTGCCGCCAGGCCGAACCTGACGACCTGCGCAGCCGAGCCGACGAGTCGGTAGGACGCGCCGGGCTTGAGCTCCAGGGCCTTGGCGGCCCCGGACGCGGCCACGAAATCGCCGTCCGCCAGCGCTGTCCAGAAGGCCTGGTTCGACGCCGTCCGCAGCGGCACCCACGACCTGAAGGTGTCTGGATTCACGCCGATCACGTTCACCGACTGACCGCCCGCTGTGATCCGGGCGCCGTCGAAGGTGATCATGGTCCGCACGCCAGCGATCTTCCGCAGCGTCGCGATCTGATCGGCAGTCAGCCCGCTCGGGGCCACGACGAGCAGGTCAGGCAGGATGATCTGACCGAACGCGCTGCGGTGCGGCTGCCCAGACCCGTGCCGGCTGGAAAGCGCGACCTGGCTCGCCCCCGTGGTGCCTGCCGACCCCGTTGTCCCGGCCGAACCCGTTGTCCCGGCCGAACCCGCGGTCCCCGCGGACCCCGATCCTGTACTTCCCCCGGGCCCGGGCCGTCCGAGTGGCTGGACGGGCGTGGCCATGGCCGGATGAGCCGCCGTCCCGCTATGACCCGCCGTCTTGCTGCCATCTCCGGCCGCATCCGCTGGCCGACCCGCGGTCAGCGCGAACCCGAGCATCGCGACCGCGGAAAGAACCGCAACGCAGAAGGCGAGGCGGCCACCGCGGCGGCCGACCGCGCGAACGCCGCCGACGCCCACGCTGCCGGCTGCAGGCTGGCGGACAACTGTGGCTCTCCTGTGCGCCGGCCCCAGGAACCATTTCATAACGCTTACTACCCTAACTTCCCGAATCATCGGGCACACGAGGCCAGAGCGCGAACATGCCGTTAACAGCATTCGGCACTTGCCGCCGAATCGCCTGGTCAGGACTCAGCAGGGCTGGTCTTACCCGGCTGGCCGCGCAGGCCTACATAGGAGCCTGGCCTGCCCCGTTATGTGAGCGCTGACATGTCGCTGCCACGCGATACGGTCAATGCGGAGGTACCGGACCCGATGAAAGTTCCCGCCGGGCTCGACGCTGGTCAGCGTGAGCCCATCGAGCCTGCAGGCGTGAGCCCGAAGCCCGGTTCCGGTTACCTCGCGCTGCTACGGACGCCCGGCGCGGCCCGGTTCTGCGTGACCGGCATGATCGGCCGCGCCCCGATGTCAATGTTCGGGCTCGGCACCGTGCTGCTGATCGCCGCGAGCACGGGCCACTACGGCCTGGCCGGGCTGGTATCGGGGGCCGGATCAATCGGCTACGCGATCGCTGCACCCCAGGTCGCCAGGCTCGCCGACAAGTTCGGGCAGCAGCGAGTGCTCCGGCCCCTCGTCGCCGTGTTCGCCGTCAGCTGCGTCGTATTCGTCACCTGCGCGGAGCTGCGAGCCCCGATCTGGGTCCTGATGATCACAGGCTGCGTCGCCGGATCGTCGATGCCATCGCTCGGCTCAATGGTCCGCGCCCGGTGGAGCGTGCTACTCGACGGCACGCAGGCGTTGGATTCGGCGTTCGCCCTGGAGTCCGTGGTCGATGAGATGATCTTCGTCATCGGGCCGGCCCTGGTGACCGTCCTGGCCACGGCGCTCCCGCCGGCCGGGGTCTTGCTGTGCATGGTGCTGTCCGTTGCCGGGACGCTACTGTTCGCAGCGCAGCGACAGACCGAGCCGCCGATCCGCCGGCCAGCGGCCTGCCGACCCCGCTGACAGGCGAGCGCGCTAGTCGCCCCGCCGCAGGTGGCCGGCTGCCTGCGCCTGGACTGCTGACCATGGCGCCGCTGTACCTGTGCCTCGGCGCCATGTTCGCTTCCATCGACCTCAGCACCGTCGATTTCGCGCAGCGGCAGGGGCACAAGCCCCTCGCCGGCTTCATCCTCGGCACATACGCGCTGGGCAGCGCCATCGGCGGCCTCTGGTACGGGTCACGGACGTGGCGCGCGCCGGTGCAGCGGAGGTTCGCGCTCACGCTGATCCTGACGGTAGCGGGCGTCGCCACGTTCTGGGCGCAGCCCGCGCTCATCACGCTCGACGCCGGAATGCTTGTGGCCGGCCTGACGATTTCCCCCACGCTGATCGCGGGCTACAGCCTCATCGAGCGGCAGGGCTCTGCCGCACGCCGGACCGAGGCGATGACGTGGCTGTCGTCGGCGATTTCGGTAGGTGTCGCGGTGGGCTCGGCCGCGTGCGGGCGGATCATTGATTACGCAGGGCCACGGTGGGGTTACGGATTCGCTGCCAGCTGCGGGGTGATCACTGTCACCATATGCCTTGTGGGGCTGGGGAGGTTGCGTGCGACGTCTGATGCAGAAGCGACAGACTGGGTCGATGCAGAGTAAATCCGGATCCGGGGGATGGGCCTGGCACAACTGGGCGGGCAACGTCACGGCGCGTCCCCGCCGTGTCGCGTCGCCTGGCTCGGCTGCCGAGGTGGCTGCCGAGGTCAGGAGGGCCGCCGAGGACGGCCAGACGATCCGGATGACGGGCAGCGGTCACTCCTTCACGCCTGCGGCAGTCGCCGACGGCGTCCTGCTCCGGCCGGACCGGCTGACTGCGATCAGGTCGGTGGATCCGGCCGCCGGGACCGTGACTGTCGAGGCCGGCTGCCCGCTCCACGTGCTGAACGCGGAGTTGCTCGCGCGCGGCCTGTCCCTGGCCAACATGGGCGACATCCAGGTGCAGACGGTGGCGGGCGCAACCCAGACTGGCACTCATGGCACCGGCCGAGACGTCGGCGGCATGGCAGCCCAGATAGCCGGGCTGGAACTGGTGCTCGCCGACGGCCGCATCGTCACGTGCTCGGCTGACTCTCCGGACGGCGGCCTGACCGGACCGGACGGTGCGCCCGCCTCGCTGCTCGACGCCGCTCGGGTCGGGCTCGGCGCGCTCGGCATCGTCACGTCGGTCACATTCCGCGTCGTCCCGGCCTTCTTGCTCGAGGCCCGTGAAGAGCCGATGAGCTGGACACAGGTGATGAGCCATATCGACGAGCTCACCGCAGACAACGAGCACTTCGAGTTCTACTGGTTCCCCCATAGCGAGGGCTGCCTGACCAAGCGGAACAACCGCACCGACGGACCCGCCCGACCGCTGCCGCGGTGGCGTTACCTGCTCGACGACGAGTTCCTGTCCAACTCGGTATTCGGCCTGACCAACCAGCTGGGCCGCCTGGCCCCGGCAACGATCCCGACGATCAACTCGGTGGCCGCCAAGGCGCTCGGCTCCCGCACTTACGCCGACGCGGCTTACCGGGTCTTCACGAGCCCCCGGCGCGTGCGATTCAAGGAGGAGGAGTACGCGATCCCGCGCGCGGCCCTCTCCGACGTGCTGGCCGAGGTGCGCTCGCTGTTCCAGCGGCGGGACTGGCGGATCAGCTTCCCGATCGAAGTGCGGGTCACGCCGTCCGAGGACGTGTGGCTATCCACGGCCTACGGCCGCGACAGCGCGTACATCGCCATCCACGTATTCCATTCCGCTCCGCACGAGCAGTACTTCGACGACGTCGAGGCCCTGATGACCTCGGTCGGCGGCCGGCCGCACTGGGGCAAGATGCACACGCGCGACGCCGATTACCTGCTCGGCGCCTATCCGCGGATGTCCGAGTTCGTCGCCCTGCGCGATCACCTCGACGCCGATCGCCGCTTCGGCAATGCCTACCTGCGCCAGGTACTCGGGTCCTGATCGCCGCTGACCATGGCCCGCCAGCGGGCGGGGCCGTGCCACTACGGCCAGTGAGGGACAATCGAGTACGTGCGATTCCTCAGCGAGCCAGCCCACGATCTGACCTATAGCGACGTCTTCCTGGTGCCCAGCCGGTCCGGTGTCGGCTCCCGGCTCGACGTGGACCTGTCGACCACGGACGGCAGCGGCGCCACGATCCCGATCGTCGTCGCCAACATGACCGCCGTGGCCGGCCGGCGGATGGCTGAGACTGTCGCGAGGAGAGGCGGCATTACGGTACTGCCGCAAGACATTCCCGTTGATGTCGTCGCTGAGGTGATTTCCTGGGTCAAGTCGCGCGATCTTGTCCACGACACGCCGCTCACGCTAGGTCCAACCGCCACGACTGGCCACGCGCTCAGCCTGCTGCCAAAGCGCGCACACGGCGCCATCGTGATCGTCGACGATGACGGCAAGCCGATGGGCGTTGTCACCGAGGCTGACTGTACGGGCGTTGACCGCTTCACTCAGCTGAGCCAGGTCATGTCGACCGAACTGCTGTCCCTGCCCGCCGGAACCGATCCAGAGCGTGCCTTCCGGCTGCTCCACGACGGCCGCCACCGCGTCGCGCCGGTGATCGACGCCGACGGCCGCTGCGTGGGCATCCTGACCCGCACCGGCGCGCTGCGCGCCACGCTCTACCAGCCGGCCGTCGACAGCCGGGGCCGGCTGCGGATCGCCACGGCACTGGGCATCAACGGAGACGTGGCCGGCAAGGCCAAGCTGCTCCTGGACGCTGGGGCGGACCTGCTCATTGTCGACACCGCGCACGGTCACCAGGACAAGATGATCCAGGCGCTGCGGGCCGTCCGGGAGCTCAGCCCGTCGGTACCGGTCGCTGCCGGGAACGTGGTGACTGCGGCCGGTGTCGCGGACTTGGTCGAGGCCGGCGCCGACATCATCAAGGTCGGCGTCGGGCCCGGCGCCATGTGCACCACGCGGATGATGACCGCAGTGGGCCGGCCGCAGTTCAGCGCGGTACTCGAGTGCGCCGCTGAAGCCCGGCGCCTCGGCCGGCACGTGTGGGCTGACGGGGGTGTCCGGTACCCGCGCGACGTCGCTTTGGCGCTCGCGGCCGGCGCGGCGAGCGTCATGATCGGCTCCTGGTTCGCCGGCACCTGCGAGTCACCTGGCGACGTTTTCCGCGACGCCGACGGTCGGCTGTACAAGGAGAGCTTCGGCATGGCCTCGGCTCGTGCCGTTCGTCTCCGGGCCGCAGCGGACTCGCCGTTCGAGCGGGCCAGGAAGGAGCTGTTCGAGGAGGGCATCTCTTCCTCGCGCATGTACCTGGATCAGCACCGGCCCGGAGTCGAGGATCTGCTGGACACCATTACCGCGGGCCTGCGCAGTGCCTGCACGTACGCGGGTGCCGACAATCTCGACGGCCTGCATGAGCGCGCTGTCGTCGGAATCCAGGGCGCCGCCGGGTACGCGGAAGGCTTGCCAATGCCGACAGGCTGGTAACGCCGCCGATACTCAGGGCCGCCGGGCCGACTCCCCCGCCGGGCCCGACTCCCCCGCCGGGCCCGACTCCGCCGCTATAGGTCAACAGTTCGCCACTGATGCTCATCTATGAGCAACAGTAGGCAACTCTTGTCTATTGATGGCGCGTCGGCGTACCAACGTGGGGAGCAAGCGCCGCACTGCCATAAGCCGATTGGCAATGATTTAGGTTGTCATTCCGGTTTACGCTGTCCTACGGCCCTCCGACATCGACTGGAGCGTGATGCGCCGCGCCTGCCGCCTGGCTGCCGTACTCTCAGCCGCTGCATGTGCACTGGCCGCTATCGATGGCGCCAGCCTTGCCGTAGCGCAGGCGTCTGTCGTCCACCGCTCGGCCGCAGCCCCGGCCGGCGTAGTAGCTGTAGCCGGCGACCTCGTGAACGCCGCGTCAGGCAAGAAGCTGTGGAGCCGCGGGCTAGACACCAGGCACCCGATCGCGAGCCTGACGAAGGTCATGACCGCGATGGTCGTCCTCGCCGACGGTGACCTCAACCGGAAGATCAGGGTCACCGAGGCAGCCGTTCAGTACGCGGTGGCCAACCGGGCCGGCAGTGCCGGGCTGCACGTCGGGGACGTCCTGACAGCCCGGCAACTGCTCGAGGGCCTGCTGCTGCCGTCCGGCGCCGACGCCGCGTACCTGCTGGCGAACTCCTACGGTCCAGGCTGGCATGCGTTCGTGCGCTCGATGAACGTCAAGGCTCGCAAGCTCGGCATGACGAGGACCCACTTCGCTAACTTCGACGGCCTGCCCTGGCCTACGCCCACCGCCACCTATTCCAGCCCGCGTGACCTGCTGATCATGGGCGAGGCGGCGATGAAGGTGCCGGGATTCGCGTTGATCGTCGGTCAGCGCAGCTACCTGGTCAGGGCCACGAGCCAGCACCATCGCTATTACTGGACAAACTCTGACCTCCTGCTGATGCACTACCGCGGCGCGATCGGCATCAAAACCGGCTACACCACGGCCGCGGGCTACTGCCTGCTGTTCGAGGCAAAACGTGGCGGCACCGACCTGATGGGCGTGGTACTGGACAGCACGAACACCGACGCGGCGATGCGCTTCACCGCCGCCGAGCGACTGCTGAACTGGGGCTTCGCCGGCGGTTAGGCAACAGCGTTGGGACTGGCCGCGACCGTGGTGGCCGCCAGCGCCCACCTGGCGATCCGGTCGATGAGCGCGGCACTGACTGCCGACTCCGCGTGCCCGAGCCCCGGCACGATCCACAGCTCCTTCGGCTGGCTGGCCGCGTCGAATAGCTGCTCGGCGTGGTCAGCGGGGAAGTACTCGTCCCGGTCACCGTGGACGATCAGCACCGGCGTCGGTGCGATCAGCGCAGCCGCCTCGGCCGGCGGCAGCGGAACCGGATCCCAGCGGCCCTGGCTGATTCGCGTATTCATGAACCTCTTCGCGAGGATTCGGCCGAGCTTGTGCTCGACGGCCCAGTGCACCCGGCGCATTGACGGCGTGCCGCGGTAGTACCAGCGGCCAGGTCCGCTGACGGAAACGGCCGCGTCTACCCCGCCGATCAGGCCAGCGTGGCGGAGCACGATCGACGCGCCCATGGAGAAGCCGACGGTGACAACTTGCTCATATCCGAGGTCGCGCATGTGCCGTACGGCTACGTCGACGTCGTTGATCTCCTTGTCCCCGAGGGTCGTGGCCCCGCCGGAGCGGCCATGACCCCGGAAGTCAAACGCGACGACCCCGCCGTGCAGGTTGAGCCTGTTGGCAACGCGCCAGACGTGGGGCCACTGCCAGTTGAGGGTGAAGCCGTGCGCGAGCACGAAACCCAGGCCACGGTCTCCGGCAAGATGCACGGCCTCGATCGGCACGCCATCATCGGTCACCAGGGTCTCTGCCTTCGCCACGGCCTTCGTCATGCCCCTATTCTGCGGGACGATACTGCTGCTCTGATGGCGAGGTCTTCCCTGGCCGCTCCTGGCTGCGGCAGGCTGGTGCCTGCCCAGAACGCCCGCCTGCCGCTCAGGAGATGATCATGGGAGTGCTCGACCAGCTCGTCGCAGCGATCCGGTCCGCCGAGGTCGAGGTGGTCGATCTGACCGCCAGGCTGGAATCCACGACCCCGGTGATTCAGCTGCCGCCGCCTTTCGCGAACACCGTGCCCTTCGCGCTGCATGAGGTCAGTCGCTATGACGAGCGGGGGCCTGCCTGGTACTGGAACGACATCAGCACAGGCGAGCACACGGGCACCCACTTCGACGCACCAGTGCACTGGATCAGCGGCCGCGACGGCGAGGACATCGCTGCGATCCCGGTACGCAGCCTGATCGCACCCGCCGTCGTGCTGGACTTCAGCAAGGAAGCTGCGGCGGACTCGGACTTCCTGCTGGAGCCCGGCCACATCAGGCAGTGGGAGTCACAGCACGGACCCCTGCCGGCGGGCGGCTGGCTGCTCTACCGGACGGGCTGGGACGCCAGGTCCAACAGCCAACAGGACTTCCTCAACGCCAACGAGACCGGGCCGCACACGCCCGGCGTCTCGGTCGAGTGCGCGAGGTGGCTCGCCGAGGAGGTGCCCATCATCGGCATCGGCGTTGAGACCGTGGGCACCGACGCGGGTGCGGCGCACTCTTTCGAGCCGCCGTTCCCGTGCCATTCCGCGTTGCTCGGCGCCGGGAAGTACGGGCTTACGCAGCTGCAGAATCTCGCGGAGCTGCCGCCGACCGGCGCCGTCG
Source organism: uncultured Actinomycetota bacterium (assembly GCA_963792725.1). Classification (GTDB taxonomy): domain Bacteria; phylum Actinomycetota; class Actinomycetes; order Streptosporangiales; family Streptosporangiaceae; genus JAJYUU01. The sequence goes on from CAWBXJ010000001.1 coordinate 781,300, forward strand.
TGCTCGCCGGGCCGCTGCCGATCGTGGGCGGGTCAGGTAGTCCGGCCCGGGTCCTGGCGCTGGTTGAGCGGTCCTGATGCTTGTCCCCGACGCCATCGCCAAGACGCTCACTGGCCTGGGCGCCGACACGGTGTTCGGCGTCGTCGGCAGCGGTAACTTCCACGTCACCAACGCGCTGATCGCGCACGGCGCCAGGTTCATCGCCGCGCGGCACGAGTGCGGCGCGGCGAGCATGGCCGACGCGTGGGCGCGGCTCAGCGGCAGGCCTGGCGTGCTGAGCCTGCACCAGGGACCCGGTCTGACGAACGCGCTGACCGGGATCACCGAGGCTGCCAAGGCCCGGACGCCGCTGCTGGTACTCGCCGCGGACGTCAGCTCGCGCGCTGTGACGTCAAACTTCCGGATCGACGTCGCGGCTGCCGCCACGGCGGTCGGCGCGACACCGGCCCGGCTGCGGTCCGCGGGCTTCGCCATCGACGACACCGCGCGGGCCTTCCGGCTAGCGCGCGACGAGCGACGTACCGTCGTGCTCGCGCTGCCGCTGGATGTCCAGGCAGGAGAGTGCACGTGGCCCGGCGCGCCCGCTCCTGGCGGCGTCGCTGCTCGCCCGCCATCGGAGCGGCAGGCGGCCGAGCTGGCGACGGCACTGGCGGCGGCTGCCAGGCCGGTCTTCATCGCCGGCCGCGGGGCTCGTAGCGCAGCCGCCAGGACGGCGCTGGAGAAGCTCGCCGATGGCTGCGGCGCGCTGCTGGCGACCTCGGCGGCCGCCAAGGGCCTGTTCCGTGGCAGCGCGTGGGACCTGGACGTCAGCGGCGGCTTCGCCTCGCCGGCCGCCGCCGAGCTGATCGGCAGCGCGGATCTGATCGTCGCGTGGGGCTGTTCACTGACCATGTGGACTACTCGCCACGGCAGCCTGATCGGTCCGGACGCACGCGTCATTCAGGTCGACTGCGACGAGAAGGCGATCGGCAGGCAGCGTCGGGTGCACCTGGGCGTCACCGGCGATGTCGTCCTGACGGCGAACGCTGTCGCTGCGCTGCTCGAGCACGAGCCACGTGAGCCGCTAACCGCCGGCCCGCTTCCCACCGGACTACTGGGAACGGGGTATCGATCGGCAGCTCTCCGCGACCGGCTCGCGGCCGAGGTCCGCTGGCGCGACGTCCCGTTCGACGATACGAGCGACGGCGATCGAATCGATCCCCGTTCCCTGACTATTGCGCTGGATGACATGCTGCCGGCCAAGCGGATCGTCGCCGTCGACTCGGGCAACTTCATGGGTTATCCGAGCATGTTCTTGTCCGTGCCTGACCAGGATGGATTCTGCTTCACTCAGGCCTACCAGTCGATCGGGCTCGGGCTCGCGTCGGCGATCGGCTCGGCCATCGCGCGGCCGGACCGGCTGACGGTCGCGGCGCTCGGCGACGGCGGCGCGCTGATGGGCATCAGCGAGCTCGAGACCGCTGTGCGGCTGTCGCTGCCGATGGTCATCGTCGTGTACGACGATGAGGCCTACGGCGCCGAGGTCCATCATTTCGGGCCTGACGGGTACCCGCTGGAGACCGTGCGATTCCCGGCAGCGGACATCGCCGCCATCGCACGCGGCTTTGGCTGCACGGCGGTGACAGCGCGGGCGCCTGCGGACCTCGGGCCGGTTCGCGAGTGGCTGGAGTCGGGGCCGACGCGGCCGATCCTGATCGACGCCAAGGTCACTGCGGAGCGCGGCGCGTGGTGGCTCGAGGAGGCTTTCCGCGGCCACTGAGTTGCCGACTCGGCCAGGCTGGCGTTAGCCGCGGGGAGCGTGACCGCCGCGGAGCCTGCCGCGGAAGCTGATCGCCGGGGAACCGGACCGCCGGGTAGCCGGTAGCCGCGAAGCGCTGGCTCCGCGGCTACCGGCTGGGGTGGGCTTGCCTACGCCCTGTGCAGCCCTCCGTCAGTCACTGACCATCTGTTCATGCTGGAGTTGTCCATCCGGTGTGCCGTCGCCCACCATGACCGTGGCCACCTCCGGCTCCTCCATGGGGTACGCCACCTCGCCGTGGACCATGATGTCTCCGGCCTGCAACTCAGCGTCCGAGTACCGCAGCGGTGTGAAGAACTTGATCACGCGCAGGATGACGTAGGTGACGATGGCATCCCAGACGATGACCGTTAGCGCCGCGCCTGCCTGGATCAGCAACTGCCTCGGGTGCCCGTAGAAGAGTCCGGACGTGACCGAGTTGGGATTCTTGCCGAGACCCAGGTAGACGATCATCTTGGGGTCGGCCAGCAGGCCGACGAGCAGACCGCCGAACAGGCCCGCGAATCCGTGCGTGTAGACCACGCCGAGCGCGTCGTCCACCTTGTTGAACGGCCAGACCTTCCGCGGCAGGTAGCCGAACAGCACCCACACCAGGCCCGAGGTCACAGCGCCGATGACGATGGCACCGACCCCGTTGACGTACCCGGCTGCCGGGGTAATGCCGACGAGGCCGCAGATCATGCCGTTGACGGCACCGAGGAACGTGGCTTTCTTTTCCCTGCCGAAGCCCATGTCCATGAAGACCCAGGTCATCATCGCGACAGCGGTGGCGAGGTTGGTGTTGACCACAGCCGCGGTCGCGTCCGCTCCGGCGAAGTACGGGTCACCGCCGTTGAATCCGTTCCAGCCAAGCCACAGGATGCCGGCGCCGACCGCGATGAAGAGCAGGTTGTTCGGGACTGCCTTCTCCCGGTCGCGAGCCAGCCGAGGCCCGACCATGGCCGCCGCCACGAAGCCGGAGACGCCTGCCGCCAGGTGGATGACGTAGCCACCACTGAAGTCCAGCGCGCCCTTGCCGGCCCAGAAGCCGCCGCCCCAGAGCAAGAAGGCGTTCACCGCGTAGGCGAAGGTGATCCACAGCGGCACGAAGATCAGCCAGACCTTGAACTTGATCCGGCCGACCACGCTGCCGATGAACAGGATCGGCGTGATGGCGGCGAAGACGAACTGGAAATAGACCAGCGAGCCTTCAGGGAATCTGAACTTCGGCATGAGCCCGTCGAGCAACGGGATATTGGCTTGCGCCTGCTCTCCCGACGCGCCAACGACTGTCGCGGGCTTGCCGACAACGGCGAAGCTCGAGAACAAGGGCGATCCGAAGCCCATCTTGAAGGCCCACAGTACCCAGACGATCAGGGTGAGGCCGAACGCGGCGAACACCATCATCATGGTGTTCACCGCCCACTTGCGCTGCACGATCCCGCCATACAAAACGGCGAGCGCGGGGATGCTCATCAGTCCGACGAGCGTTGCAGCTGTCATCTGCCAGGCGTTATCGCCTGAGCTCAGAAAGCTTGCGTACGGGTTCACTCTCCGCCTCCAGGGCTGAAGCGAAGGGCTGCCGGGTAGCCAGGCGTCGGCGACCAGCACGGTCCCAGCCGACCGCTTCGGTTCTGTCAGGTACGGTTCATGTCTCCCATGCGCTCGTTACCGGGAAGTTTCGCGACCGTTACGCCGGCCGCACAAGGCGTCGTAGGGCCGCATGCATTGTTAAACCTTTGTTTCGGGGCGCCACGAGGCTGTTTCGCGGTCGCATCCGCCGGGCATTGCCGCGCTCCCGTCCTGCCCTGTCGGGGGTTGTGCGCGGCCACCCGAGGCGTTGTCGCTAACCCGGCACCAGGTGATCCGGCCCTCCGGACTGCAGATCGTTCCCCACCTCTCGGCGAGCATGTCGACCAACAGCAGCCCGTAGCCGTGCTCCGCGCCGTCGGCCGACAGTTCGGTCACCCGCGGCTCCGACGGGCCGCCGTCGTCGCGGACCTGAATGAGAATTCCCGCTGGTCCTGAGCACAGCGCGACGGTCACGCTCCCGCCGGGCTCGCCCGACTTGCTGTGCATGACTGAGTTAGTGACAAGCTCGCTGAGGAGCAGTACGGCTGTCTCCGTCGCCGGATGCTCATCGCCCAGGAGCTGGCGTGCGATCAGCCGTGCCGCGCCTACCGACTGCGGCGTCCCCGGCAGTACGCGGAGCAGCGGTGCGCGCACCGGCACAGGGGTCGCCAGGTCCGCCGTCGGGCCGATCTGGCCGCGGGCGGCCATCATGTGTCATCCCGGCATGCGATCACCGGCCGTGCTTGCAAGGGCAGGCGGAAGATCATGGTGATGCTCCGATTGCGCGCTCAGACCCTGGTCCGGGTGAAAGGTCAGTAGATGGGGTACTTGCGCTGATGACCATAACGACGGGGCCATTACCGGTCCATTGCTCAGGCGTAACCGCCCCAGGCCGGCGGGGTTGACGATCCGGTCCGCAGCCATTAGATATCGGCACGAGAGACTTCTATTGCGCCATTCCCGTCGGAAGCAGGCAGCTAGTGGAGTTCCGGATCCTTGGTCCGCTCTACGCTGACGCCGGCACAGGGGCGGGCCCGGCAGTCATCAGCCAGCCCCTGCTCCAGTCCGCGCTGGCGGTGCTCTTGCTCCGGGCAAACCGACCTTGTCCGCGCAGCATGCTGATCGAAGCGCTCTGGGGCACCGAGCCGCCGGGCTCGCCCGACGCTGCCCTGCGGGTGTGCATCAGCCGGCTCAGGCGTTGCCTCGGTGACTGCGCTGCCCGGCTCGACAGCGTCGGCCCGCCAGGCGGTCGCGCACCGGGGCACCGGCAGCAGCGCGGTTACCTGATGACGGTGCGTCCGGGCGAGCTGGACGTCGACGAGTTCACTGACCTGGTCGCGCAAGGCCAGGCGGAGCTCGACATGGGCAACGCGGCCGCGGCCGCTGCGTCCTACGTCCAGGCGCTGGCGCTATGGGGCGATCCGCCACTGCCTGACTTACCTGACACCGAGGTCATCGCGGCTGCGGTCGCGCGGCTCCGGAATCAGCGCCAAGCGGCGATCGACGCACTCATCGACGCGCGCCTGGCCGCAGGCGAGCACGATCAAGTACTCGGCCAGCTCCGGGCCGCGGTCAGCGCCACGCCTGGCCGCGAGCGAACGTCTGCGCAGCTCATGCGCGCCTATCACGCGCTGGGCATGCGAACGGAGGCGCTGGACGTCTACCAGCAGGCGCGGCAGGCAACGCTGGAGCAACTCGGTGCCGAGCCCGGACCGGTGCTCGCGGTTCTGTATCAGCGGATCCTGGCCGAGGAGCTGACGACGGAGCGGCCCGCGCCCCTGACGAGGTTCGGCGCTGGCGGACTGACTCTTCCTGGTTCCCAGGCTCCGCCACCGCCTGCCGACTTCACTGGCCGATCAGGCGAGATCGCCAGGATCGTCGACTACCTCAGCGGTCCGGGTGTCCCGGTTGTAGTGATCACCGGCGGCCCGGGCATGGGCAAGACTGCGGCGGCGTCGGCGGCAGCCCTCCAGCTGCGGCGCCGCTTCGCCGACGGCCAGTTGTACGCCGAGCTTGGCGGTGTAGCACAGCCACGCGATCCGCAGGCAGTTCTGGCTGACATTCTGCAGAGCGTGGGAGTCCCGGCTCACGCCATCCCAGCGGCCGGTCCGGCTCGGGCAGCCATGTACCGGTCGGTGCTCGCGGGACGCAAAGTGCTTGTCATCGCCGATGATGCGGCGATCGCCGCGCAGGTCCGCCCGCTGATCCCGGCAGCAGGCGGCGCTGCTGTGCTCGTGACCAGTCGTAGCCGCCTCAGCGGGCTGGCTGGTGCCCGGCCGGTGAGCCTCGGCGACCTCGCCGACGAGGACGCGCTTACGCTCCTCGATCTGGCCGCAGGCGGTGGCCGTGTCGCCGCGGAACCAGAGGCTGCCGACGGCGTGGTTGCCGCCTGCGCAGGCATGCCACTGGCCGTCCGGCTAGCCGGGGCCGTACTGGCGGCGCGGCCCGGCCTCACCCTGAGCAGGCTCGCCGCTGACTGCGGACCCGACCGCGTGCTCGATGTGCTCGCGGCGGAGGACAGCTCGGTACGCGCGGCGATCGGCTCCAGCTACGACGCACTGCCGGAGCCGGCGCGCGCCGCATTGTCGCTCGCGGCGACCGCCGTGCCGGGCGAGATACCCGCCTGGGCCATGACCGAGTTGGCTCAGGGCGATGGCGCCCTAGCGGACCGGATCACGGGCGTCGGCCTGCTGACGCCCGCGCCAGCTGAGCTGCTGGGACAGCGGTACCGGATGCATCCGCTGGTCCGGGCCTATGCCCGCGAGCGCGGCCAGGACCACGCCGGGCGTAGTCCGGAAGTGCTGGCGCGCACGCGAGACGGCTGGCTGCATCGCGTTGACCGGGCGGTGGCTTGCCTACCGGCGGTGCCCTTTGTCGGACGTCCTGTCGCCCTCGCCCATGCACCGCTGCCTGAGTCCGTCGTGGAGGCCGGTCGGGCGTGGCTCGACAGCGAGCGACCCAATCTGCTGGCGGCAGTCGACGAAGGGGCTGCAACAGGTGACGTCGGCCGCGCGCTTGCGCTAGCCGGGAGGCTCATGACCTATCAGTGCGTTACGGGTGCCTACGTTGATGCCATGAGGGCATGGCGCGCCGTCGCAGCCGCAGCGGCCCTGGCCGACGATGCGGAATGCGAGGCAACGGCCGAGTACTACCTGGCGGTCGCCCAGGTCGAGTCGCATGTGCACGTCGGCGAGGCGACCGCGACGTTGACCACCGTGCTGCCCGAGCTGGAACGAGCCGAGCGCGTCGACTTGGCGGCGATGGGATACTCCCTGCTCGGCCGCTGTGCCAGCGCGAACGGCCGGCACGCGGCTGCGATCCGGGCGGTCCGACACGCCATTCGGCTCGCTGGCACTGCTGACGACCTGGCGCGGTGTTGCGCCACGGCCGGCCTTGGCCTGACGTTTGCTCGAATTGGCATCGTGCATGCCGGGCTAGAGCACTGCCAGCAAGCGCGGACCCAAGCTCGGCGACTGCGGGAGCCCGCCTACGAGGCCTATGCAATCAACGCGCTGGCCCAGGCACTGATTATCAGCGGCCAGTACGCCGCGGCCATCAACGCATGCAGCGACGGCATCCAGCTAGCGCGTGGGTACGGCAGCGATGTGACGGCGGCCAGGTTCATGCTTCTGCTCGGCCGCGCTCGTCAGTGCGATGGCGATCACAAGGTGGCGGCAGACAGCTTGCGAGCAGCGGCCGATAGCTTCAAGATCGCCGGACTGGCGATCGAGGAAATTCTGGCGCGCAGCATGCTCGCCGCCTGCAACGAAGCCGATAGGGACCGTGCCGGCGCGGCCGCTCAGGTCCGAGAAGTAAGCCAGATCCTCGAGCGCGCAGGCGTCGCTGATGCCGAGACCAAGGCGGCGGCTGCCGTGGATGCCTGCCAGCCCACACGAACGGGAACGATGCCGCTCATGGCAGGTCGAGCAAGCTGACGAGAACTCGCTCAAGTAGCTCAGGATCATCTAGGCGATGCGCGGGATGGGCACGCGTGCGACGCGGCGCGGCTAGCCGGGTCGGAAGCTCGTCCACGGGCGCCGGGGCAGCGTCGGCGTCATGGTCAGCCTCGCCGGATGTGGGCGGATCAGAGAACGCCTCCATGACCGGACGCTAGCTCGCCGCCCATTACCGCGTAGTTGCGCAGCCGTTACAACGGATCTAATCCCATACCCAGTGAAAACCAACAACCGTGCGAGCGAGTGAACGAAGGAATCGATGTGCTGAATTCTGGCTATCGAGCGTGACAGTCTCTTGGCCCAGGATGTCGCCCTCTATCCCGTCCCAGTGCGCCCACCACACCTTAGCCGGGAGCCTGCCTGGGTGAAACTCGATTCGCATGTCCAGGTTGTCGACTGACCGCATAACCGCGCGCCGGTACTCGCGTTCCGCTGGATCGGACATATCACCCGGATACCGGTACGAAACCAAGTACTCAAGCGTCAGAGTCTCGCCAAGATTGAGCGATCTGGCCAAGATGAACTCTGTAGCGAATATGTCTTCGCCAATCTGGCGCACTTCGTCAGCCAAACGGTTACAGCCATGGCCAACATCGATGGTCATCACATTCGAGTCGCACAGAAACGGGATGCGACTCGAGGTCGTTCGCGGTTGCCTCAATCACCTGCAGCGTACGGACCCGATCGATGCGGCGATCCGAGCCAACCCAGACATGATCATGCAGCGAGATTGTCTGATGCTTTCGGGGCCCAAGCGCGTAATCGACATCGCGCTCCGCCTGCGTGGGCACAGCGTGGCTACCGGATAGAACGCTAATTCGCGCAGTGCCAGCCCACAGCCGCCGCAGGCGTTCGGCCTCGTGTTCGGAGAACCCGAACGCGTCAACGAACAGCTCAAGAGTCTGGCTGCCGAGCTGTAGACCCGCGAGCGCGCCAGATACAGTCTCCCGAAGCTGATAGGGCATCATCTGGGCGTCTCCCGGATCGACCGGGAGCAGATCGAAGCTGGCCTACGATCACTTCGGCGACGGCCATCTGGTTGATGACGTCGTCCCGAGGTCTGGCAACGCGGCTTTGCCAAGCGTCCCGATAGCGACCGGGCTTTAACAGCAACTGCCGCAGGTACTCGGCTGCCGCTCGCTGACCTTCGGTCTGCGTCACATCTCTCACCGGCGTGCTCTTTCTGAGTGTCGCCACTGGATCCTGAAGTGCAATCGTAATGTCCTGGGGCATTGCGGGCAGCGGACCCAGAAGGGCCGTAGGAGAGACCGGCGGCGACCGGAAGCCGTTCGATCATCACGGCCCAGGGACGAGGCAGGCCGGGTCATCGATGGCGTCGTCACGCCGGGCGTTGGAGTCATCCGCGCGACGAGCGGGCTGCGCGGTTGCCTTGACCGTAAGGTCGCGCTGGGTCAGCTTGCCACACATTAGATCGTCCTTGCTGACATCGTCGTTCTGGCCGTCCAGGCCATCCGGTCATGATCCTCAAACGGTTCCTAGTGGCTAGATGCCCTCGCGCGCATCCCATTGCCAGTAGAAGCCGGCCACTGTGCTTCTCCAGCGAACGAAGGTATCGATGCACGGAGTGCTGATTGTCGAGGGTAACTGCCTCGCGCTCAAGCACGCGTCCTTCGATGCCATCCCAGTGAGCCCACCAGATCTGGGCTGGCAACCTGTCCGGATGGAACTCCACACGCATGTCAAGGTTGTCAACCTGACGCATCACCGCACGGCGGAACTCACGTTCGCTTGGATCCGTGTCGTCGCCGGGGTATCGGTAGGTGATCCGGTACTCGAGCGTGATCGTTTCGCCAAGATCAAGAGTCCGGGCGAGCAATATCTCGGTGAAGAAGACGTCATCGCCGATATTGCGGACATCCCCGGTAAGCTCCTTGCCTCCCTGACCGACCTCCAGGGTGAGGACGTTCGTGTCGCAAAGGAAAGGGATCCGGTCGACGCCCTGCACAATCGCTTCTATCACGCATAGCGTGCGAGCGTGCTCGATGCGACCATCATGCCCGACGTAGACATGATCATGAAGTGACAGCGTCTGATGCTGCCGAGGTCCTAGGGACCGATTGACGTCCTCCTCGGCATCCATTGGTATGGCGTGGCTTCCAGACATGACGCTGATAGCGACGGACCCATTCCACAGCCGCCAGAGCCGAGCCGCTTCATGTTCGGAGAATCCAAACGCGTCGATGAACAGCGACAGCGCCGGACGGCTGAGCAACCGGCCAGTTAGGGCACGAGAGACCGTGTCCTTGAGCTGATGAGGAGTGACGTCGACGTCGGCAGGGCTGCGTGGCGCGGACGACAGGTGCCGGGCGATGACCTCCGCAACGGCTAGCTGATTGATGGTGCCCCTGCGCTCACGCGATACGTACTGCTCCCAGGCCTGTCGGTAGCGGCCTGGCTTAAGCAACAACTGCTGCAGGTAGTCGGACGCAGCCTTCCGCCCACTCGGTCGTGCCGCATTGCTACGTGGCATCCGCTATCCCGCACCAGAGTCCAGTTCAGCCCGCTCAGCCTACCGAGCGGCCCAACAGTGTTGGAATGCGGCGTTGTGGGAGATGCGCAGGCAGAGCTACTCCTTTGATTGGGACTGCAGGCACTTGGAGCGTATGGATTTCTAAGACTGGCAACTCGCCCCCTGTCGTCAGCCCTGTGGTGGCGCGGGGATTCACGGATCGATGAGCGTCGCATTGGGGCTCGGAGTTACCGACTGCGCACTAGCCGTGACTGCGGCTGCTGACGGTGCCGAACTGCCGATGATCACAGTCAAGCCGAAGCCGCTAGCTAGCAGGCCGAGACTAGCCACAGCGACGCCGACTCGAGCGCGGATGACCCTCATGGCACAACCCTTCCGGCACCTCTCCGCGCGTGAGCCGAGAACTCACGCTTCCTCCACGTAGCCGCCGATAATGCGATCTTAAAGGTACAAAAGGGACTCGTCAATGGTAGTGAGCTTCATACCCGCAGGTCAGCCTAGTGCTGACAGCGGCTCGCAGCGCCTAGTGACCAACCTGGATACGCCCACGCTATGACGTGCGATCACTCGGTTTCTGGGTCATGACTCAGAGCAGTCATGGGCCGTCTGCGGAGTCAAGAAGATGAGTCAAGTCGACTTGAGGAAACCTATGTGGCCCTAGTCCGCCACGAGTTCGGCTTCGAAGCCGTCGGCGTTCTCAAGGTAAGCCGCGTAGTGCTGCGGCCCTCCGGCGAACGGGTGCTGCTCAGCGAACATCAGCTTCCAGCCGTGGAGCAGCGCCTCGGCGGTGAGCTCGTCGACGAGCTGCCGGCTGGCGACGTGGAACGCCAGGTGATTAAGGCCGGGTCGGCACCTGTCGTGACGGCTAGCTGTACGGGCGGGCGACTGCTCGACCACGACGTAGGCGTGCCCGGCCTGCCAGCTCCGGCCGCCCGGCCAGTCCTGGAACATCCGGTAGCCCAGCGAGGTCAGCAGCCATCCCCAGCTGACGATCGCCCGATCCAGGTTAGGGACCCAGAGCTCCACGTGATGAATGGCGCCGGTAACGGGCCGGTCCGCCGACTGAACTCCTGCTCCCGCGCCGACCTGCTGCTGGTCGGCCGCTGCCTTCGTCTCTGCCATACCCGAGTCCCTGGGAATCTCCCGCTGTCACCTGGCGGCTACGTCTCGTCAGGGCGCATCCTCCGAAAACGACCACGTTACGGCATCTAATCCAGATTTTCCCTGCTAACTGCACGAATAAGCCAAGCCAGTCCTTAGCACGCACATCCGGCAGCGCCGGATGTGGACAGCGCCGAAGGCGCTGGCCGGCTAGTGGCCGCTCCTGCGCTCCTGTGCGATCTCAGCAAGCCTGTCCCAGGCGGGCGAGGCCAGATTCAGCGATGACGCGATCAACTGAGCCATGGCGGGATCCTGAGCCGGCCACTGTTCGCGCTGGCGCCCGTCATGCTGGCTGAGGATCCACCGCTCCGTGCGATCGGCCAGCGCGGCCAGCCGCGGGTCGTCCGGGGCCCAGTCGTACGCCGCGTCGTACTCGAGGTAGAGGGCACGGAATTCGGGATCGCGCATTGCCTCGCACTTGTCGGCGAACCAGATGGCCGCCTCCGCTGGCGAAACTGACTGCATCAGGATCCAGATGTCGCGCTCCATCTGCACCGTGCGCTCGCTCACGCCGAGCTTCTGCAGCCGGTCGAGATAGTCGGCCACGGCCGGCGACACGAACAGCCTGTCGCCAGCGCTGAGCTGCGCAATCCGCTCGCGGGTTCGGATGAGTTCCTCTGCCCGCGCCTGCAGGCTGCGGTCGATGCCGGCGATCGCGGCGGCGAACTGACCAGGGCTCGCGACCAGCAGCTCCTTGATGCGGGCGAGCGGCACGCCGGCCTCGGCGAGCGTCTTGATCTTGACTAGATCGATTGCGTGCTGGGCCGAGTAGCGGCGGTAGCCCGATGAGTCGCGCGGCGGCTCCTCGAGCAGGCCCCGCTCGTGGTAGTGACGAACCGCCTTGATCGTGACGCCCGCATACGCTGCGAGCTGGCCAATGGTGATCATGTGCTGAGCCCCCCTCTCGGCCAGCTCACTGCGCGCGACCATCATCATGTCACCGCGCTCCGCGCCGGAACCGTGCTCGTGCCCACAGGTAACCAGCCAGCGTGATCGCCGCGCACCAGGCCAGCGCCAGGTAGGCGGTGTTGCCGACCGGACCGCCAGTGAGCAGCGCGCGCAGGCTGTCGACTACCGGCGTGAACGGCTGGTGCTCGGAGAACCAGCGGATGCCGGCGGGCATCGAGTTGGCCGGGACGAACGCGCTGGACAGGAACGGCAGCAGGAACTGGATCGGCAGGGTCATGCTGTTCGCGCCGGCGACGCTCTTAGCAACCAGGCCGAAGGCGGCGGACATCCAGGCCAGCGCGATGGAGAAGGCCACCACGATCCCGGCGACCGCGAGCCAGTCCCAGGGCGAGGCTTCCGGCCGGAAGCCGACGAGCAGCGCAACGCCGGTGACGACGGCCGTCGTGACCAGCGCACGCAAGACGTTGGCACCAACAGGCCCGGCGAGCACGGCGCCGCGGCTGACCGCCATGGTGCGGAACCGGTCGATCATGCCGCCCGTTGCATCAAGGCACACGTTGATCGCGATGGTCGAGGTGCCTGCCGCCACGGTCATCATCAGGATGCCGGGCACGAGGAAGTCGACGTACGGGGCGCCACGTGCTGCGCTGCCGAGCCCGTGACCGATCGGACCGCCGAAAATGTAGACGAACAAGAGCAGGAACACTACCGGCACGAGGATCGAGCCGATGAGCAGCATGGGGTACCGGATGGTGTGCTTGAGCTCGCGCCCGAGCATGGTGGTGGAATCTTGGGCGGCGACGGTTAGCGTGGTCATGTGGTCTGAGCCTCCGAGGGTCCGCCCGTCAGGGCGAAGAACACGTCGTCCAGGTCCGGCGTGTGGATGGACAGGTCTTCGACGGCGGCCGCGTCGCCGAGGCGCGCGAGTACCTCGCGTAGCGAGCGGACGCCGCCTTCGTGAGGCACTCGCAAAACGAGCTGGTCGTCATCGCGAGTGCCCTCGCCGAGGGCCGTGGCGGCCGCGTCCAGCGATGTCGCATCGGCGAACCGCAGCTCAATATGCGCGCCCGGGATGCGCCGCTTGAGTTCCTCCGGCGTCCCCTGCGCCACGATGCGGCCATGATCTAGGACCGCGATGCGATCAGCGAGCTGGTCGGCCTCCTCCAGGTACTGCGTGGTCAGCAGGATCGTGACGCCGGTGGCCACCAGATCGCGAATGAGCTGCCAGGTGGTGTGGCGGCTGCGCGGGTCAAGGCCGGTTGTCGGCTCGTCGAGGAAGATCAGCCGGGGCCGCCCCATCAGTGTCATGGCGATGTCGAGACGCCGTTGCATGCCGCCGGAGTAAGTGGCTGGGGTCTGCCGCGCCGCCTCGGCCAGGTCGAACCGCTCCAGCAGCTGCGCGGCGCGCGCTCGTCGCTCGGCAGCCGGCACGTGGAGCAGACGGCCCATGAGAAGCAGGTTCTCCTCGCCAGTCAGCAAGTTGTCGACCGCAGAGAACTGGCCGGTGACCCCGATCCTCGCTCGCACCGCGTCGGCCTCGCTGCGCAGGTCGTGCCCGAGGACGCTCGCTGTGCCGGCATCCGCCGGGATCAGCGTGGACAGGATGTGCACCGTCGTGGTCTTGCCGGCGCCGTTAGGCCCGAGCAGTGCGAAGACCTCGCCCTCCCCGATGCTGAGGTCGACGCCATCGAGGACGACCTTGTGTCCGTAAGCCTTGCGCAAGCCGTTCGCCGTGATGGCGGCCGACGTGGCTCGGACGGATTGGTTTATTAGCGTGCTCATGCGATCCATGCTCGAACCTTGACCCAGGGTCAAGGTCAAGAGCGCATCGCCATATTTCTTAAGCGTCGCCCGCCAGCCTGCCCAAGCGCGCCAGCAGCTTGCGCAGGTTTCCTCCCGAATGCATCTCCAACGGCCGGCTGACAGCCGTCAGGGCTGCTCGAGGAACTGCTGAATCTTGTTCATCCCGTGACGCCAGTGATCCGGGTCAGCCGCGCGGCCCGCGTACATCGCGGCGACTTCGGGATGCGGCAGGATCAGGAAGCGCCCATCCGCTATCCCTTCAATGACCGCATCCGCCACCGCCTCGGGCTCGATTGCAGAGTCGCCGAGCAGCTTCTCGGCCAGCCCGTCATCGCCAGGCAGCATCGGCGTGCGCACCCCGAGCGGGCAGATGGCCTGAACCGTGATGCCGCGGTGAGCGTGGGTGAAGCCGAGCCACTCAGCGAAACTCAGCGCCGCGTGCTTGGTCACCGAGTACGGCGCGCTGCCCGGCATCGCCAGCAGCCCCGCGGCCGAGACCGTGGAGATGAAGTGCCCGCTTCCCCGCTCCAGCCATGGCCCGATCAGCAGCCGCGCGGCGCGGACATGAGCCATCGCGTTGACCCGCCAGGAGTCGGCCCAGTCCTCCTCCGTCGCCTCCGTACCGCCGCCGCGAGCGACGCCAGCGTTGGCGCAGTACAGATCGATCTCGCCGAGCGCACTGCGCGCGGCCTCGATCAGCGCCTCCACGCCAGTCTCGGTGGATGCGTCACCGGGCACGGTGACGGTGCCCGCGCTGCACGACGCGCTAACCGCCGCGGCTGCGTCGGCGTCGATGTCGTTGACCACGACCCGAGCGCCCTCGGCAGCAAACCTCCTGGCCAGGGCCGCGCCGATACCGCTACCCGCACCAGTCACGACGACGCCAGCACCCGCTACGTTCTGCACCGCGCCAGCCTAACTGGAGGCTGCCGTCGCCGTTCCGGAGGCCACCGTTGCATTACGCGGAGCCCGTTGGCCGTGCGGGGGCGCATGCGGCGCCCTTGGCTCAGCCTCAACGGCATCGCTGGAGTCCTGCTGCGGAAACAGCAGCAGCAGGGTTCCAACCACGACGTTCGGACGAGGCTTCGGCTGCCTAGCCGCTCGGCCTACTGAGCAGGCGGAGGCGGCAGGTTGGCCAGCTTCGCCAGCGACGCCCGGTGCGCATCAGCAGTGCCGAGGCCGATCGAATCCGCCTTGGCTCGCTTCAGGAACAGGTGCGCCGGGTGCTCCCAGGTGAACCCGATGCCGCCGTGCAGCTGGATCATCTCCTGCGCCACCTTGAGCGCTGTGTCCGAACACGCGGCCTTGGCCAGCGCGACAGCGAGCTCCGCATCGGTCCCAGTCACCAGCCCGTTGGCGGCGGACCGAGCGGCGGCGCGCGCCTGGGTGACGGCGACCCACAGGTCGGCCAGCCGGTGCTTGATTGCCTGGAACCCGCCAACGGGCCGCGCGAACTGGCGCCGTTCCTTCACGTAGGCGACCGTGATCTCCAGCGCCCGCTCCGCCAGGCCGAACTGCTCGGAGGCCAGCACGCCCGCGCCGGCCAGGAGCGCCGCAGCTACCGCCGCCTCGGCTGCACGCCCCGCGGCCACCTGCGTCGCCGGAGCGCCCGCGAACGTAATGTCGCAAAGCTGGCGCGTCTGGTCCAGGGATACGACCGGGGCCAGGCCTACGCCGGCGTCCCTGAGGCGCACCGCATACAGCCCGTACGGCACGCCATCGGCGGGAACGAGCAGCACGTCGGCTGGCAGCGCGTCGGCCACGCCCAGTACCTGGCCGCTGAGCCGGTACAGGCCGGCTCCGTCGCCAGGCTGCCCGCCTTCGAGGCGCACGGTCGGCACCGGCAGCTTGCCCGGCCCGGCAGCGAACGGGACCGCGAGCGCTGCGGTCACCGCTCCGGCCGCTAGCCCGGTCAGCAGCTCGGTATCCCCGGCCGACAGCAGCGCCGCTGTCGCCACGACGGCGCTGCCGAGGAACGGCACCGGTGCGATCGCCCGGCCGAGTTCCTCGGCGACGACCGCAGCCTCCCGGTAGCTCGCCCCGGCGCCGCCCAGCGACTCGGGAATCAGCAGCCCGGCAACACCGATCTCGGCCCCGAGCGTGTGCCACAGCGCAGCGTCGTACGTTTCCGCCGTCTCGGTCCTGGCCAGCACGTCACGCCAGGCCGCCTTGTCCGTGAGGACGTCACGCACGGCCGCGCGCAGCTCGGTCTCGGTCTCCCCGTAGAGCAGGTCCAGCGGGCGGGCCCTGGCCTGTGCGCCAGTCGCGTTTGCCGCGGTCACGGTTGCCTCACTCACTGTCTGCGTCACTCACGATCTGGCTGGTCATCGCGGCAGGTCCTTCCACGGGCCGGTGTCCATCCGGGTCTCCTTCGGCAGCCCGAGCACGCGCTCGGCCACGATATTGCGCAGGATCTCCGAGGTACCGCCCTCGATCGAGTTGCCCTTGGCTCGCAGGAACCGGAAGCCCGGGTTGCGCCCGAAGAAGTTCGCCCCCTCCGGCCTGCGCATCGTCCAGTCGTCATACCGCAGCCCGTCGGCGCCGTTCACCTCCACCTCGAACTCGGAGATCTCCTGATTCAGGCGGGCGAAGACGAGCTTGGCGGCCGAACCCTCGGGGCCAGGCTGCCCGGCGGCGAGCTGCTGCCGCAGCCTGGTGCCCGCCACCCGCGCCACTTCGGCGTCAGCCCACAGCCGAAGCATCCGGTCGTGCAGGCCCGGCGTGCGCAGCTCGGGCTTGTCCCGCCAGGTGCGCGCGACCGAGGCGATCATGCCGCCTTCGCGCGGCATGGCGTTGCCGCCAATCGAGACCCGCTCGTTCATCAGAGTCGACATCGACACGGTCCAGCCCTGCCCGACCGCGCCGATCCGGTCGGAGTCAGGAATCTTGGCGTCGGTGATGAACACCTCGTTGAACTCGGCCTCGCCGCTGATCTGGCGCAGCGGCCTGACTTCCACGCCGGGCTGCGTCATGTCGAGCGAGAAGTACGTCAGTCCCTCGTGCTTTGGCGCATCGGGGTTGGTGCGAGCGACCAGCAGCGCGCGGCTGGCGATGTGCGCGACCGAGGTCCACACCTTCTGCCCGTTCACGGTCCAGACGTCGCCGTCAGGGGCTGCCCGCGTCGCGAGCCCGGCCAGGTCAGACCCGGCGCCCGGCTCGCTGAACAGCTGGCACCAGATCTCCTCGCCCGTCCACAGCGGCCGCAGCCAGCGCTGCTTCTGCTCCGCCGTACCGTGCGCCAGGATGGTCGGCGCGGCCATGCCGAGCCCGATGCCGCTGCGCTCCGGGTGGTTGGTAGGCGCACCGGCCGCCTCGAACTCACGATCAACAGCCGACTGCAGGGAACGGGGTAGTCCCTGTCCGCCAAGCCCGGCCGGGTAATGCACCCACGCGAGCCCGGCGTCGAACCTGGCCCGGAGGAAGTCCAGCGGCTCACCGCTCTTCGGGTCATGAGTAGCGAGGAACTCGGCTATCTGAGATTTCAGTGCGGCGGCGTCGGTGACGGCCCCGTTCCCGTTCCCGTTCCCGTCTAGCACAGGGGCCCGCCCGCCACGTAGATGACCTGCCCCGAGACAAACCCCGCGCCGTCGCTGACCAGGAACGAGATCACGTGCGCGACGTCGTCGGGCGTGCCGACGCGGCGCACCGGAATGCTGGCGGCGGCCGCCTTCTGGAAGTCCTCGAAGCCGATCCCGATCCTGGCGGCAGTGGCCGCGGTCATGTCGGTCGCGATGAAGCCGGGCGCTACCGCGTTGGCCGTGATGCCGAACTGGCCGAGCTCGATCGCCAGCGTCTTGGTGAAGCCCTGCAGGCCAGCCTTGGCGGCGGAGTAGTTCGCCTGGCCGCGGTTGCCGAGGGCCGAGCTGGACGACAGGTTGACGATGCGGCCGAACCGCTGGTCCACCATGTGCTTCTGGCAGGCCTTGCTCATCAGGAACGAGCCGCGCAGGTGGATGCCGAGCACCGTGTCCCAGTCGTCGACCGTCATCTTGAACAGCATGTTGTCCCGGATGACGCCCGCGTTGTTGATGAGCACTGCGGGCGGGCCGAGCTCGGCGGCGACCTTGTCGACAGCGGCCTGCACCTGGTCGGCATCGCTCACGTCAGCGCCCACGGCGAGGGCCCTGCCGCCGGCCGCGGTAATCGCGTCGACGGTCGCTCCGCAGTCGCCCTCCTTCAGGTCGAGCACTGCAACGGCAAGGCCGTCGGCGGCCAGGCGCTTGGCCGTACCCGCGCCGATTCCGCGTGCGCCGCCGGTGACAACGGCTACTCGCTGGGTCGCCTCTGACATGTAGTTCCTCCTGCTGTGCTGATTGGTCTAGTGCTGGGCTGATGTTGTCCGGGTCGCATGCGTATGGTCTAGCGGTACTTCTTGAGCTCACGGTAGGCGAGCGAGCGCTTATGCACCTCGTCCGGCCCGTCGGCCAGCCGCAGCGTCCGGGCGTGCGCCCACAGCGCGGCGAGCGGGAAGTCCTGGCTCACTCCCCCGGCGCCGTGCGCCTGGATCGCCTTGTCCAGGATCCACTCGGTCATCTGCGGCACCAGGATCTTGATCGACTGGATCTCGGTGTGCGCGCCTTTGTTGCCGACGGTGTCCATCAGCCAGGCGGTCTTGAGCACGAGCAGCCTGGCCGCCTCGATCCGGACCCGGGACTCGGCGATCCAGTCCTGGATGACGCCCTGCTCGGCCAGCGGCTTGCCCCACGCGACACGCTCGGTGACCCGGCGGCACATCAGCTCGACTGCCCGCTCGGCCGCACCGATCTGGCGCATGCAGTGGTGGATCCGGCCGGGCCCGAGCCTGGCCTGAGCGATCGCGAAGCCCTCGCCCTCACCGGAGATCACGTTCTCGACCGGCACTCGGACGTCGGTGAACACGACCTCGGCGTGCCCGCCGTGCGTGCCGTCGGTGTAGCCGAACACGTTCATGCCGCGCTGGATGTCGACACCCGGCGTATCCCTCGGGACCAGGATCTGCGACTGCTGCCGGTGCCGGTCCGCCTCGGAGTTGCTCTTGCCCATCACGATCAGGATCTGGCAGCGCGGATCCATCGCCCCCGATGACCACCACTTCCGGCCGTTGATCACGTAGACGTCGCCGTCGCGGACGATGCTCGTGGCGATGTTGGTGGCATCCGACGAAGCCACGTCCGGCTCGGTCATGCAGAAGGCGGACCTGATCTCGCCGTCGAGCAGCGGCCGGAGCCAGCGGTCCTGCTGCTCCTTGGTCCCGAACTCGGCCAGGACCTCCATGTTGCCCGTGTCGGGCGCCGCGCAGTTCAGCACTTCGGGGGTCAGGAATGACCGGCCGCTCAGCTCGGCGAGCGGGGCGTACTGGAGATTCGTGAGGCCCGCGCCCTCCGGATGGTGAGCCAGGAACAGGTTCCACAGCCCGCGGTGACGTGCCTTGGCCTTCAGGTCGTCCATGATCGGCGGCCGTTCCCAGCCGCGGCCCTCGGCGGCCAGCTTGGCCGCCTGCTCTTCGAAGATCTTCTCGGCTGGCACGATCTGCTCGTCGATGAAGGCCTGAAGCTGGCCGCGGAGTTCTTCGGTGCGCGCGTCGTATGCGAAATCCATCTGCTTGCCTCCTGCGCCCTGACGAGTCCGGACAATGCTACCTACCGGTCGGTACGGACTCCACGCTACGGTGCTCCCATGGCGCAGGTCGAGACTGTTCGAGGCCCTGTCGATGTCGATTCGCTAGGCCCCACGCTCATGCACGAGCACGTGTTCGTGCTCAACGAGGAAGTCCGGCAGAACTACCCGGCGGGCTGGTCCGAGGACGACCGCGTCGACGACGCGATCGCTAAGCTCAACGCCCTGGCGGCGCGCGGATGCCAGACGATCGTCGACCCCACGGTGCTCGGCCTCGGCCGCGACATCAACCGGATCCGCCGGGTCGCGGACGGCACCGAGCTCAACATCATCGTCGCGACGGGCCTGTACACCTACAACGAGGTGCCGCTGTACTTCAAGTTCCGGACGCCGGGGCCGGACGGCGTTGACCCGATGACGCACCTGTTCGTCGAGGATCTCGTCACTGGGATCTCGGGGACTGGCGTGAAGGCGGCGTTCCTGAAATGCGCCATCGACGACCAGGGCCTGACGCCGGGCGTGGAGCGGGTACTTCGGGCCGTCGGCCGCGCCCACGCCGTGACCGGCGCGCCAGTCACGGTGCATACGCATCCGCACTCGGGCACCGGGCGGGATGCCGTGCGCGTGCTCGTGGAGGAAGGCGCGGACCTGACCAAGGTCGTGCTCGGTCACAGCGGCGACACCACCGACCTGGACTACCTGTCGGAACTGGCCGACGCGGGCTGCCTGCTGGGCATGGACCGGTTCGGCCTGGACATCATCACGCCGTTCGAGGACCGGGTCGCCACCGTGGCGGCGATGTGCGAGCGCGGGTACGCCGGCAGCATGGTCCTGTCGCACGACGCGTCCTGCTATATCGACTGGTTCCCGCCTGAGGTGATCCCGCTGTTCGCGCCCGCCTGGCACTTCGAGCATCTCTTTGATGACGTGCTGCCGGCGCTGCGGTCGCGGGGCGTCACGGAGGCTCAGATCGAGACCATGCTGGTCGATAATCCGCGGCGGTACTTCGGCGGCTAGCCGAGGTATCCGTGCGATATCGGACGATATCGCACGGGTGCGGGCCCGGTCCGGCGCGAGTCTGGCGGCCGCAACGCGAGACCCTGTTGTTTTCGGGCATGATCGCGGTCGCTATGCGGCATTTGCCCCCACGAAACCGTCAGGGTCTTCAGCTGGGGCCAGCTGGGGCGAGTTCCAGGGCTGCGGCGGCCTGCTCGAGCGCGGCGAGGTGGCCGTCGACTCCGCCGAGCCCCACTCCCATGGTGTTGACGGACAGGTGCGAGGCGCCGACCGCCCGCCAGCGCCCGATGTGATCGACGAGCTTGCTGGCGCCCGCCTCGGTCCAGCTGACCCGGCCTTCCATGCCGATCTGCGCCGGGTCACGGCCGGCCTCCACCGCTGCCTGATCGACGACTGCCTTGGCCTCGTCGAGCCGCCCGTCCGGTGGCACCTGCGGGAACCAGCCGTCGGCTAGCCGGCCGATCCGGACGTAGGCGGGCCGGGACTGCCCGCCGAACCAGATCGGGATAGGCCGCTGGACCGGCCTGGGCGCGATGCCCGCGCCGGTCACGGTCTCGTGCTCGCCCGTGAAGGTCACCGAGCGCTCGGTCCAGAGCCGGCGCAGCAGCGTGACCTGCTCGGTCAGCCGGCGGCCGCGGTCGCCGAAGTCCTTCCCGAGCGCCTCGTACTCGACCGCGTTCCAGCCGAGGCCGATCCCGAGCCGGAAATGCCCGTTGGTCAGCAGATCGACCTCGGCGGCCTGCTTGGCCACCAGCGCGGTCTGGCGCTGCGGCAGGATGATGATGCCGGTGACGAGTTCCACCGACACCAGCGCAGCGAGGTAGCCGAACATCACCAGCGGCTCGTGGAACGTCGTGTCGATGTCATACGGGCCGGTCCACGGCCGGTGAATCGCGGGGTCGGCGCCGAGCACGTGGTCATAGGCCAGGATGTGGGTGAAGCCGAGTTCCTCGACTCGCTCGCCGTACGCGCGCACGGCGCCGCGGTCGGGTCCGATCTCGGTCTGGGGGAACACGACGCCGATATTCACGCCTGCTTGTCTATCACGCCAGTTCTGCGAGCTCGATCCAGCCCGCGTCGTCTTCATAGCCCCCTGGGTGGGGCATCCGCCGTCGCGAGTGCGAGCCTGGTCTCGCCGGTGCCGCCAGGCCTTTGGCGAACTCCTCACCGGCAAGACTGCTCCGGAGTTGGATGGGCATATGAGAATCGCAGTCATCGGCACCGGCAACATCGGCGGCTCGCTCGGCACGAAGTGGCGCACCGCCGGGCACGACGTGACCTTTGGCGGCCGAGCCGCGTCGGCAGACGGGCCTGGCGGTGCACCAGTGGTCTCGATCCCGGACGCGCTCGCCGACAGCGACGTCGTTTTGCTGGCAGTGCCGGGAAAGGCCGCAGCCGATCTCGTCACTGCCAATGCCGCTGCCCTCAACGGCAAGATCATCATCGACGCCACCAACAACGTCGGGGCGCAGGAAGTGAACTCCCATGCCGCCGTGGCGGCCAGCGCACCGGACGCGCACTACGCCCGTGCCTTCAGCACGCTGGGGTGGGAGAACTTCGTGACGCCGCCGGAGGGTGCCTGCCTGTTCTTCGCCGCAGATGCCGCCGCGCGCCCGGCGGTGGAAGAGCTGATCACCGCAACCGGGCTGGAGCCGGCGTTCGTCGGTGACGCAAGCGCCGCGAGGACCGTGGATGGCGTGCTGCCGCTGTGGTTCGCGCTCGTCCAGCAGTCCGGCGGCAACCGCAAGCTGGCCTTCCGCGTGGTCCGCTAGCCCGCCACAGCGCGTAACGGACGGATCGCGAACTCGTGGATCTCGATCACTGGCTCGGCCGCGCGGCCGACGCCGTCGCCGACTGGCAGCAGAGCTTCGGCAGCTACGACATCCATCCGTCGGTCCATGTCAGCGATGAGCAGTTCGGCGCCGCCTTCGCGGAGTTCGCAGGCCGGCTGACCGACAACTATCCCTTCTTCCATCCCGCCTACGCCGGTCAGATGCTGAAGCCGCCGCACCCGGCGGCGGTCGTCGGCTACCTCGCCGCGATGCTCATCAACCCGAACAATCACGCGCTTGACGGCGGACCTGCGACGGCGGCGATGGAGAAGGAGGTCGTCAGCCAGCTGGCCGTGATGTTCGGGTTCGGATCGAACCTCGGCCACCTGACCACGAGCGGCACGATCGCGAACCTCGAAGCCCTGTACGTGGCCCGGGAACTGCACCCCGGTCGAGGCGTGGCCTACAGCGCCGAGGCTCACTACACCCACGGCCGCATGTGCGGGGTGCTCGGCATGACCGGGACGGCCGTGGGCGTCGATGAGGCAGGCCGCATCGATCTCGACGAGCTCGACGGGCTCCTGGCCGGGGGACGGATCGGCACTGTCGTCGCGACCGCGGGTACCACCGGCCTCGGTGCCATCGACCCGGTGGACAGGGTGCTGGCTGTCGCCCGGCGTCATGGCGTACGGGTCCACGTCGACGCAGCCTACGGCGGCTTCTTCACGCTGCTGGCCGGCGAGGACGGCCCGGCCGGACTTGATCCCGCGCCGTGGCGGTCGATCGCGGCGTGCGACTCGGTCGTCGTCGACCCGCACAAGCACGGCTTGCAGCCGTACGGCTGCGGCGCCGTGCTGTTCGCCGATCCCGGTGTGGGCCGGTTCTATCTGCATGACTCGCCCTACACGTACTTCACCTCGGGCGATCTGCATCTGGGCGAGATCAGCCTCGAGTGCTCGCGCGCCGGAGCTGCGGCCGCCGCGCTCTGGCTGACGCTCCGGCTGTTGCCGCTGTCGCCTGATGGTCTCGGCCAGGTGCTCGCCGCCGGACGCCGCGCCGCGCTCGACTGGGCCGGGCTAGCGGCGGCCGAGAGCCTGGCGCTGTACCAGCCGCCCGAGCTCGACATCGTCTGCTACTTCCCCGCGGCGGACGCGATGTCGGCCATCGATGCAGCCTCGGCACAGATCCTGCAGGCTGGCATGACCGACCACAGCAATCCGGTGTACCTCAGCACGCTGCGCGTCACCGCGGAGGCCCTTGGCCGCCGCCATTCCGGCATCGCCGCGGACTCCGGCGCGGCCCGGATCCTGCGCAGCGTGCTGATGAAACCTGAGCACGAGACCTACGTGCCGGTCTTGCACGAGCGCGTGGCGCGGCTAGCGGCCCGGATCAGGCAGTAGCTGGGGCGCGCGCCGCCGCTAGCGCAGCAGCAGCCTGCTGATCCGGCTGCCCGCGATCGCGAGGCCGCCTGCCCCCATCACCGCCAGGTACAGCACGTGCCACAGCAGTCCAGGCCCGACATAGCCGAGGGTCAGGCTGCGCAGCAGCGCGATCCCCTGGTACAGCGGCGTGCAGTCCACGATCAGCTGGACGGGCCGCGGGTACACGCTGAGCGGGTAGAAGGTCGTGGAGAACAAGAACATGGGCAGCGTGGCGAGCGTGACGTACTCGAAGTCCTGCCAGCTGCGGATGAAGGTGGTCGCGGCCATGCCGGCGCCGGCGAACGCGAAGCCGATCAGCAGCGCGACGGGAATGGCCAGCACCGCCCACACCGAGTGCACCAGGCCCAGCGCCAGCATGATGACCATGAACGCGCATGCGTACAGCCCGCCGCGGATCAGCGCCCAGCCGATCTCCCCCAGTGCCACGTCGCCCGAGCGCATGGGCGTCGCCAGCGTCGCGTCGTACAGCTTGGCGTACTTGAGCCGGAAGAAGATATTGAAGGTGGAGTCGAAGATCGCGCCGTTCATCGCCGAGGTAGCCAGCAGCGCGGGCGCCACAAAGCTGGTGTAGCCGACGGGGTGGCCCGCGAAGGTCACCTTGCCGACGAGCTCGCCGATGCCGATCCCGATCGACAGCAAGTAGAACAGCGGCTCGAAGAAGCCCGAGGCCAGGACAAGCCAGGTACGCCGGTACACGCGGGCGTGCCGCTCGATGAGGTGCGCGCTCCCCCGGCCGCCGAGCCCGCCGTGCCGCGCCAGCAGCATGGACGCCGGCAGGATGCGCAGCGGCAGCTGCCGTAGCGACCGCTCAGACAGCGACCGCTCAGACACGGCCGGCTCAGACACGGCCGGCTCAGATACTGACCGCTCAGACATGCAGGCGCCGCCGGTAGGTGTGATGGCCAGCCCAGAGGCCGAGCACCGTCAGCAGGACCAGGTAGCCGGCATGGCCGAGGGCGCCGGCTAGGTCCGCGGTGCCGAGGTTCAGTGCGCGGCAGAGCGCCACCCCGTGCCATAGCGGGGTGGCGTAGGCCACCGGCCGGATCCAGGCCGGCAGCTGGGTGATCGGGAAGAATGTCCCGCTGAACAGGAACAGCGGGATCATGCCGAACCTGAAGATCATGTTGAAGGCCTGGTCGGTCTTCGACTGGGTCACCGCGAACGCGTCGAGGGGCGTGGCGAACGCCAGTCCCGTCAGCACGGCGACCGGCAGGCAGAGCA
This sequence comes from uncultured Actinomycetota bacterium, assembly GCA_963792725.1. Taxonomy (GTDB): domain Bacteria; phylum Actinomycetota; class Actinomycetes; order Streptosporangiales; family Streptosporangiaceae; genus JAJYUU01. Next base: position 806,016 of record CAWBXJ010000001.1, read on the forward strand.
CCGCCCAGGGCGACCTGATCGCGCCGAACGCGGCCATGACGCCGAGGAAGATCGTCATGTTCATGACCAGGCGCATGGCCGTGAACAGCACGTGCCCGCGGTAGATGTCACCTGGTCGCAGCGGCGTCGCGGCCGCTGCCTGGTAGGTCTGCTGCCACTTCACCGATACGTAGACCGGGTACAGCGACTCGCCCACTGCGGTCTGCATCGCGCTCGCCGCCATGAGGCCAGGAGCCAGGAAGGTGAGGTAGCTAACTCCGCCCAGGCTGGCGGTGCCGTGCTGATCCACTAGCTTGCCGAGAGCAAAGCCCATGGCGCCTAGGTACAGGACCGGGCCGAGGACGCTGGAGTAGATCGATCCGCGCCAGGTGCGCCGGTAATTGACCAGCCACCACCGGAAGGCCCGGACCGCCATGGCCCACGAGCCCGGTGTGCCAGTGCCGGGCGGGCCGGTCCTGGCCGGCAGCGTAGACGCGGTCATCCGTCCTCCAGCCGCCTGCCGGTCAGCCGCAGGAAGACGTCCTCTAGCGTGCTCCGGCGTACCAGTGAGGTCACCGGCTCCAGGCCCAGGCCCCGCACCGTCGCCATGGCCGCGTCGCCGTTGTCCACGTACAGCAGGATCCGGTCGGCGAGGACCTCGATCCGGTCAGCGGTCACGTGGGCGACCTTGCCCGCGGCCTGCTCGTGGTCAGCGACATGGAACCGCAGCTCGAGGACCTCACGGGTGGAGTACCGGTCGATCAGCTCGCGCGGCGAGCCCTCCGCCACGATCTTGCCGCCGTCCATGACCACCAGCCGGTCGCATAGCTGCTCGGCCTCGTCCATGTAGTGCGTGGTCAGGATGAGAGTCACGCCCTGCTGCTTGAGGCGGAACAGCCGGTCCCACACCACGTGCCTGGCCTGCGGATCCAGGCCGGTCGTCGGCTCGTCCAAGATCAGGATCTCGGGCTCGTTGATCAGCGACCTGGCGATCGTCAGGCGCCGCTTCATGCCGCCTGACAGCGGCTCGACCTGGTCGTCGGCCCGCTCGGCCAGCTGGACGAAGTCCAGCAGCATCGCCGTGCGCTCAGCGATCAGGGTCCGCGGCAGCCCGAAGTACCGGCCGTAGATCAGCAGATTCTCCCGGACAGTCAGCTCCACGTCGAGGGTGTCCTCCTGCGGCACGACGCCGAGCCTGGCCCGGATCGCGGGGCCGTCGGTCCGCGGGTCCATGCCGAGCACCGACAGCTCGCCCCCGGTCGGTGGCGAGACGCACCCGATCATCCGCATGGTCGAGGATTTGCCTGCCCCATTCGGGCCGAGGAAGCCGAACGCCTCACCCCGCCTGAGCTCGAAATCAACCCCGTCCACGGCGGTAAAATCGCCGAAGCGCTTCGTCAGGCCGTGAGCGTGAATAAGGATCTCAGGTTCAGGCACGCCCGCGACACTACCTGGAGGGTCTGTCAGTTCCGAACGAATATCTGGGCCGGAGAGGGTGATTTGCCTGCCCAGTTGGGCACGCCATAACCGGCGGGGCGGTACTCTCACAAGGTCACACTGAGCCGTGTACGAGCAGGAGGCAGGATCTAGCGGTGAGCAGCGTTCGCAGGCTCTACGAGCGGTTCCGCCACCTGATCCACGAGGGCTCCAAGTTCCTGGTCATCGGAGCGATCGGCACCGTCATCACGTTCGTCGTGGCGAACGCGCTGCACGGCGTCGGCAGGTACAAAGCGGTCACGATCGCCACCATCCTGGCAACTGTCTTCACGTTCCTGGGCAACCGCTACTGGACGTTCAAGCACCGCGAGGGCCAGGGCACCACCAGGGACTCGATCGTCTTCTTCGTGCTGAACGGGATCGGCCTGCTCATCTACTACGGCTGCATCGGGCTGACTGACCTGGCTGGCCTCGGCAAGAGCAAGCTCTGGTACAACATTGCCCTGGTCGTGGGCACCGGCCTCGGTACCCTGTTCCGCTTCTGGTCCTACCGCAAGTGGGTCTGGGTGGCAGCGGACGTGCGTGTGCTGGATCCATCAGAGCCACCCGAGGAGCTGGCGGAAGACCTCGCCGCCGTGGTCGGCGCTGCCCCGCTCACCCACCACGACGACCCGACGGCGCCGGCTCAGACCCCTGGCTCGGCCTCGGCCTCGCACCGCGGCCCGGCGGCGCACCGGACGCCGGCTACCCACCGCGCTCCCGCCTCGCACCGCCGCACCCGATAGCGCCCGATCGCCCGCCCGCGATCCGCTGGCTAGCCCTGGCACCCGCCCGCATGGCTTAGCAGCGTGCGAAGCGGAATCGCCAGGTAAGCGCTCGCGGCTGCCGGGCTGATGGCGCCGACCGACACGAGCCGGCCAATGACGTGCTGCTCGCGGGCCAGGCCCGCGGCCGGGTGATTGATGGGGTCGTCAGAGGTCGGGCCCTGCACCAGGCCCGCGAGGAGGGCCGCCTGCGGCCACGTCAGCTGGTCCGGGCGGACGCCGAAGTAGCCACAGCTTGCGTTCTCCAGGCCATAGAAGCCATGACCGAAGTAGGCGACATCCGCGTACAGGCGCAGGATCTCAGGTCCGGTGTAGGTGTACTTCAGCTTGACCGCCAGCGCTACCTGCTCCGCCTCGGCCGCCATGCCGGTCCTGCCTGGCGTGTACAGCATCTTGGCTAGCTGCTGATAGAGCGTCGCGCCACCCTGGTCGCCGCGGCCGGAGGCGTAGCCATACAGCACCCGGACCACGGCGATCGGATCGATCCCAGGTTCTGAGGCGAACCGGTGGTCCTCGGTCGCCTCCAGTGAGGTCGCGAACCGGAACGGCACCACGACACCCGGGTAGTCGGCGCCGTGTGACCGGTCGAAGGCCCTGGCCAGTCCCCTGGCATTGCTGGTCGACGGGGTGATCAGGAGGAGCAGGCCGAACGCCAGCGCACACACGAGCAGCAGCGCCAGGAACGCCAGCCCGAGCCTGCGGGCCGCTCGCCATACCCGCTCGCGGCCCGTCCGGCCGCCGGCGCCAGGCAATGGCGGGGACGCCTGGTCACTCCGCACCGCCCGCTGCATAAGAAAGCCCGCTCCATCGACTAGGCCAACGGCGCCGTGGCTCCCGAAGTGCCTGGACCTGGCAGTTGATGTGCCCTGATGCAGCCGAGAATAGTCGTGGCAGCGCGCCGACCAGGCCATCCGCCACGGTCGGCCAGTACCTGCGCCCGGACGCGGCCCGGGCTCGCACCTACCGGGCCGCGAGGCCGCCGATCAGCAGCTCGGTGAACAGGTCGCCGACCTGAGCCGGCGACAGCGACCCGTCCGGCTTGTACCAGGAGCCCAGCTGGTTCACCACGCTGAGGAAGTAGTGCACGACAATGTCGGCGGAGATGTCACCGCGGAAAGTCCCGGCGGCGACTCCCTCGTCCACCAGAGCCTTGAACTTGTCGTGGTAGATACGCCGCTCGGCTCGCACCTGGGTCTGTTTGTCATCGGGCAGCATGTGCAGCGACCGGAAGAACACGATCATGTCGTCGAGGTTGTCCAGGCTGGTGGTGACCACGTCGGCGGCGGCGGCCCGCAACCGCTCCTCCGCGGTGCCCGGCCCGGCGGCGATCTCCTCCAGGTGCGACGTCTGCATGGTCAGCACCTGGTGGTAGACCTCGTAGAGCAGGTCGTCCTTGGAGCCGTAGTAGTGGTACATCGCGCCCTTGGTGACCCCGGCCGCATCCACGATGTCTTGCACCGAGGTGCTTTCGAAGCCATGACGAGCAAAGAGCCTGGTCGCCACGTGCAGCAGCCGTTCCTTTACCGGCGGACGGGGGGCCTTGCCGGCAGCCCGCCCAGACTCCTTCGACCGCACCGCCATGCCGCACACTCCGGGGGTAACTCGTCTCCGTCCAGTATCATACCGGCCGGTCGGTCTTAAGTTAGGCACGCGGATACTGCCGGGTCAACTGCGACTCTCCAGAGCACGCGGTAAGCCTCGTTAGCGGCCATCCGCAGCGGCCTGCTGATCAAGGTGAACGGCGACGTCCTGCACGAGATAGCCGGGCCGGTAGCGCCTTGGGCCGGCGCCTCCCTGCTGCCATGGCCGCGGCCCGTCGAGCGGCCTGTATTCCAGGCCCGCCGCGTCCAGCCTGCGCAGATGTGCGGCGATCCGGTCCGCGAGCGCCGGCCGAGCGGGCTCTGCGTCGGCCAGCGGCACCGGGCCGCCGGACCAGGCGACGTCGGCCAGCGCACACGCCCGCGGGAAGATCATGTACTCCAGCGACCGGCCGTCCCGGATGTACTCGGTCCATACCTGGAACTGAGTGCCGATCATCTGCTCGCGCGCTTGCCGCGGCCAGTCCGCTGGCACTGGCGCGAACGCGGCCACATCCGCAAGGCGCACCGGGCCGCCGATGGCGACCGGCTCTGTCGGACCCCGTTCCTGGTAATAATCGAAATAGGTAGGCAGCACCGGCGCCGCCACGACCTCGTGTCCGGCCAGGGCCGCCTGGCGCGCGATCTGCATGCCGCGCCAGGCCATCACGACGGTGTCGGACCGCAGCATCCCGGCGCGACCGCCGGAGCTGGTGAAACCCTCGTCCCAGACCACCGACCGGGCGGCAAAGTCTGCCGCCAGCATGTCAGCCACGTTTCGGAGGAACGCGGCGTGCAGATCCTCCGCCGTCGCCAGGCCGCGGTCGCGCTGGGCGGATTCGATCCGGTGATCGTCGCGCCAGCGGCCGAGCAGGCACTCGTCGCCGCCGATGTGGACGAAGCGGGAGCCGGTGGCACCGAGCAGTTCGCCGAAGACGTCGTGCAGCACGCTCATCGAGTCGGGCAGCGGCGCGAGCAGGTACGGAAAGATGCCCCAGTCCGGGCTGACCTGGTAACCGCCGGCTGGCACCGGGCCGGAGCCGAGCTCGGGCATCGCCGCCAGCAGCGCCGTGCAGTGGCCCGGCAGGTCGATCTCGGGTACCAGCGCCATCCCCCGCAGGCTCGCGAACGCGGCGATCTCGGCGAGGTCAGCGAGCGTGTAGTAGCCGCCGTGCGGGATGTCCTCGTAGACCTTGGGCTCTTCGTCGTTGAGGCTGATCCTGGTCCGCGCCCGGTGCGAGCCGATCTCGTGCAGCCGCGGGTGCAGACGGCTCTCGATGCGCCAGCCCTGGTCATCGGTGAGGTGGAGATGGAGCCTGTTCAGCTTCAGGGCGGCGAGAGCGTCGATCAGCGTCAGCAGTTCGCACTTGGTCACGAAGTGCCGGGCCACGTCGATGTGTGCGCCGCGCCAGCTCAGGGCCGGCTTGTCGTCGATCTCGGCGCACGGGAGCTGCCAGTCGCTCGCGCCGGTCGGCGACGCGGCCCGCCAGGAGTCGTCGGGTAGCAGCTGGCGAATCGTCTGCGCCGCGTAGCTCGCCCCGGCCGGATCTCCTGCCTCGATGCTGATGCGGTCGGGCTCGATGGCGAGACGATAGGCCTCTGGGCCGAGTTCTGGGTCGATGCTGACCGCGCAGTGCTGTGGGGTGGACCGTTGTGGGGTGGACCGTTGTCGGGCGGACTGTAGTGGGGTGGACTCCGGCCAGGGCAGGCGGCTCAGCAGGTGATGGACTGCCGCCGCGGCGCGCTCCGTCGCGGCGCGGCCGCCGTCGCCGTCGGGCCGGATGTCCGGCGGGCCAGTCAGCGTCAGCGCACCCGGCCGGCGGCGGACCGACACCGGCTGCGGGATCAGGCTGCCCAGTCGATCATCCATCGGCGTGCGCGCTCCCCTGTCGTCCCGGCCGGCGTCGATTTGTCGGCCGAACACTAACAGCGGACTGGCTCTGCGGCGCCAGCCGGGAGGCCGCCACGGACCAGGCGAAGCCGTCGGCGTCGGCCGGATCGGCGCGCTAGCTGGTGGCCGTTCTGCGCTAAGGTAGTGGGGCCCGCCGCTGACCAGGCGGGTCGGCAGTGCCGGGACGTAGCGCAGCTTGGTAGCGCACTTGACTGGGGGTCAAGGGGTCGCGGGTTCAAATCCCGCCGTCCCGACTGAAGTTCTCGCAGGCCAGGGCCGCGCTATTCAGTTGGCGGACCTTACAGCAGGCCCGTTTTCAAGATCAACAGTCACGGAAACGTCACACGGGGTTGTGGATCTTGCCGAGCGCCTCGGCTGCGAGTGCCAGGTCTTCGACCCGGGCGTGGGTTCTCTGGCGGGATAGTGGACCTTAGCGGGCCTGCCGACTGGACACATCCGCCTGAGCTGCATGCGCACAGCGCCGGTCCGCCATGGGTGCTCAAGTTGCCGCCCGTTGGTTCCGATGAGGCAGCGATTCCAGTCGTCAGCGAACCACCCAAGCCATGAGACAGCGCCTGCGGCGTCAAGCGGCGACCTCCTGCCATTCATGCTCGATGCGCTCGTAGCGGTCGCGCCAAGCCGGGTCTTCGCTGGTGATCCGCTTCCGGACGCCGTAGACGTGTCCGTAGCCAATGCGCGTGTCCTCGCCCTGAAAGAACCGTTCAGTGGGCCGTGAGTGCGTCTCCCACCAGTTGAGCAATTCCTCAGATGCGTACTTCCGCGCCCGCGACTCAGGCCCGGTAAAGAGCGTCCGCTCATTCACGCCCGCCTCGCGGCCGCGCTGGTTGAGCATGACGCCTTTAGTGCCTGTCTCAGCGGCGAGCCAGGCCGAATCGATCGCCTCGGCGCGCTGCATCCGCCGGGCGGTGTACCGCTGCCACCGGCGTTCCTCGGTCGCCTCGCGGCGCTCCTGCATCCGGTCGCGTCGCTGCATCTCGTGGAGCACCTGGTCGCGTGCCGCCTCGTCGTGCGCGGTGTCGCCCATCGACCGCGAGTAGTGCGCGGCGAGCTGCTCATCGCTGGCGTTCCTCAGGTACTTGTTCGGCAGCACAACCGGCTTGTCGAGCGGGTGAACGCGCATACCCCGGCAGCAGGGGTGCTGGCATGGCCGGCTGGCTTCCGGTCATGGCCACACTCTAGGTAGACGCTGATCCTGCCGAACTGCTTGATGATGCTCTGATCCGGTCCATGCGTGGGGATGGTCAGGTTGGTTCCTGCCGCCAGACGATGACCGCCTCGTGAGCCGCCAGGCATTCCGCGCTTGGTCCGTGACGCGACCGGCGTTCCCGGACCTAGCCGCCGCCCCTTACTGCTGACATTCTGTTCCGCATGAGCGCAGCCGCAGAGCAGACCGCGGCCGTGTACGTGTTGATCTTTGTCGTAAACATCGGCATTGTGACGTCCGCTGTTTTAGTGGTGGTCCACCAGTCGAGGCGCGAGGCTCACAAGGACCCCGCGAGGATCCGCTTCCCGTCCGCGGTTTACGGTGCGATGGCCTACGGATGCTACCTGGCGGCTGCGCTGCTGACGGGCGTCAGAATCTCGGGGTTCCTGCGCAACCACTTGTTCGATGGCCTCGCCCTGGCGTTCCTCGTTGGGTTCCTGACTGAGAGGATCCCGTTCGAGGACGCAGCCGATGCTTTCCGCCGATGGATCCGGCTGCCGGCGTTCGTCTGCTTCTGGTTTTACGTCGGCGGCGCAGTGGTCTTCGGGGCCATCGGGGCTGCCGCGGTTTTTAGTTCCGGCAGCAGCGACTTCACGACACCAGTGTCAGTGACGGCGGTTATCGGAGCGTCGCTGTTCCTGACCCTGTACGCCGAGACGGCTATAGACGATGTCAAGCGCCGTGACCGAATCGGGAATGTCGGCGCAGCAAAGTGGTTCTTCACCCGCCGAGCCAAGCTCCCGCGGGCGGGCCGCGATGGGGATGATCGAAAGGCAGACCGGTCAGAGCCAGTGACCTACTCGGAACCCGCCGGGCAGCCGGACGCTGGCGCTGGGGCCGCAGATGGAGCTCCAGTAGCAGTTGGGGGCGAGCCCGCGGGCCTTCCGGTAACGGGGGTGAGTGTGCCCGGCGCCCAGGGGAAACGCGATGTAGACGACGACGGCAACGACGATGAGCGTGATCATTGACTGTCCTCCTCGATAGCGGGTTGCGGGTTGCCCTGGCGGGCGATCAGCTCGGCGACGTCGGCGGCCGAGACGGGGCCGTGCAGGTGGAGATGGATCTGCGGCGCCGGGATGCGCTGCGCCGCGGCAGGTACCTCTAGGACGCGTTGAGACGCGTCGGGGGGCTGCTGGACCTGGACGGTCCAGGGCGGCGGCGTGCGGCGCCGGTAGCGCACGGCGAGGCCGATTCCGGTGCCCGCCAGCACAGCCAGCACGGCGGCGGTGATGAGCACGATCCGCACGAGGTCCTCGGCCGCGTGCACGACCGGCCCGGCGAACGCCGCGCCGAACACGGCGACCACCACGACGGCAATGAGCAGTGAGCCGCCGGCGCCGCTGCCGCCAGTTGTCTGCCACGTGCCTCTCATCGCGGGTCCTCCGTCCTGTTGTGCCGATCGCCGATCCAGCGGCGGGCGTGGTCGCCGAGCAGTGACCAGGCGGCCCAGTGGGTGAGGACTGCGCCGAGGCGGTAGGCGCGCCCGGCGCCGCGGCAGCGGGGGCACTTACGGACCTTGTGCGCCAGCCGGGTGCGGATGATCCGCTTGCCGTGGCAAAGGCGGCAGCGCGCAAGGGGTCGCGGGTTCAAATCCCGACGTCCCGACTGGCAAAGCGTGTTTTTCGAATTCGGATACGTCGAAAGGGAGCCAAAAAGGGAGCCAATCTCCCTTCAGCAAGGACCCCTTGATCGCCGTCAAGGGGTCAAAGATCGCCGGGCCCGGCCGGCCTGCACCACCCCGCTCCCCGACTTGGACCTGCCCGGGCTGCAGCCAGGTCTGACGTCGTCGCACGCAGGCAGTGACCGCAACGCACACCGGCGTCGACAGCGATGGCCGGATCGACACGCACGCTGAGCCGCGTGGACGCTGGGCCATCGCTGGCATCGCGCGGCACCGCCTGACCTGTACGCGGCGAAGCTGGCACCAACTCGCGCACATGCCGAAAAAAGTGCGTCTGCCGGCAGACGCATCAGTAGCCCGTAGCAAGCACTCAGGACGCGGCTACTGGCCGGAATGGGGCCGGAGCTTGAAGATCAGGATGCCGAGGTACTTGTTCATCCACGCTTGCTTATGCGGGTATCGGCGTCGGGCGTCCTCGGATAGTTGAGGCTCGATCGCGGTCTCGATCCACAGCCCTGCAGCACTGAACACGTTGATCAGGTCAGAGATGGTGTAGGGACGTTTGGTGAGTGTGATCTGGTCGTTCCAGCCGCTGAGGTAGGAGAACCGGGCGGTGGAGAAATACTCTTCGCCCAAGGAGGTCTCATTCTGTTCAGCCCGCTCGACGGCGTACCGGATCGGTTGCGTCTTGGTCAGCAGGATGAATCCATTACCGGCCAGCATCGCTCGCGCTGTCTGCAGGGTTCGAACTGGATCCTTCGCGTAGCCGAAAGACTGCAGGAACAAGATCCGGTCGAACGTGCGACCGGCAAGCCCTGGCATCGAATCCAGCTCATTGAGATCGCCTCGGATGAGCTCCAACCCAGGCGGCGGTGCGCTGAGGAAGTTGCCACTGACATCGACACCTACCGAGGCGGTCGCGCCGTCTCCAACCAGCTCAGCAAGCTTGCCGCCGTTGCCACAACCGACATCGAGCACCGACCGTCCGGTGACATCGCCTAGAAGGTCTCGCTGCGCCGGCCACTCGACAAGCCGATCCAGCGAGTCCTCCCTGCTTCGGGCCCGCTCGTAGTCTGGAGCGAGTCCCGGCCACGCCTGGCTCGGATCCCCAGGACCGTCCATGTGAGAGCTTGTCGCCATCTGCGAGTCGTCTGACGCCGCCACGAGACATAACATAGCCGTCCTCTTGGGCTTCCGCCTGTCCTCGCTCGGCGCGCGGTTATCGCGAGTTAGCTACACCGTTGGCAATCTGGCCACGGCCGGTGACTGGGTCTCTTCTCCCGGGGCGCAACGCTGGCAGGCGATCGGGGCTGACCCTGATCCGGCCTGGGCTCAGCACCAGGGTTGGATGGGGGGTGATCCCGATATCCAGGCGGGCCCCGCGGCGGCACGCTGGAACCATGACGACCACCGGCGCGAGTCCAGAAGCCGACTGGCAAGCGGTCACGGACCCGGAAGCCAGCGGCCACAGCGCAGCGCGGGCGTAGGCGCGGTCGTGAGCACCGCCGCAGTCCTGTGCGGCCCAGGGCCCGGCGGGCGGGTGGCCCGTCGCTTCCGGGACGGCTGCTGCGGCTGGAGCTGCGCCGCGGCGCGATGCTGCGGATGCTGCCGCTGGTCGCCGCGGTGGGCTTCGCGATGCGCTTTCCCGCCGTCGTCAATGCCGTAGCTGCTTCGGTGCCGCCCGTCGACGTGCGCGTGGGCGCCGCACCAACAGCGCATTCAACGCGATGCGCGGCGCGTTCGGCATCGCGGCCCTGGCCGCAGTGTTCGCCGCTCACGGCGGCTGCACCACGCCAGCATTGCTCGCCGACGGGTTCAAGCCGGCGGCATGGGTCGGGGCGGCAGTCGCCTCTTCGGGCTGGTAGCAGCAGCGCTGGCCCCGCCCACGTCGGAAGGCAAGGAGGAAGCGGAACGATGATGAGGCCAGTAGATCCGATGCCAGACCGTGATGCGCGATTCGAGCAGGACGTGGTGCCGTTCCTGGGCCAGCTGCACCGTGCCGCGCTGCGGCTGACCGGGAACGCCAGTGACGCCGAGGATCTGGTGCAGGAGACCCTCGCCAAGGCGTATGCCGCGTTCCACCAGTTCAGTCCGGGTAGTAATCTGCGCGCCTGGCTGCACAAGATCCTGGCCAACACCTTCTTCAGCACCTGCCGGAAGAACAAGCGCGAGCCCGCCCGGGCACTCGGCGGGGAGTTTCAGGATGACTGGCAGATCGGCACCGGCCGGCTGTCACCGCCGGCCAGGTCCGCGGAGGCCGAGGCACTGGAGCAGCTGGCCGACTCCGAGATTCTAGGCGCGCTGCGCGACCTGCCGCGGGAGTTCCGGGCGGCGATCTACCTCGCCGACGTCGAAGGCTACGCCTGCAAGGAAGTCGCCGAGATTATGGGCACGCCAATCGGCACCGTCATGTCGCGGCTTCACCGCGGCCGTAGAAAACTCCGCCAGAAACTCGCCGCCTACGCGCCCAAGCGCGGCCTTGCCGTCATGTCCAGCTGACCAGGTAGTTCCGACGGTCATGGGCAGGCAGGATCACCAGTTCCGGAGAGAGCTGGCGCATCTGGTCGAAAAAGGCGGTGGCTTCCGGCAGCCGGCGCCGGCTCCCGAATCCGGGTACGTGGCCGGTCTCGAGCAGGTGGGCGTTGCAGGTCACGTCCGCGACCATGATCAGGGGCGGCAGGCCCGGCCGACGCACCAGTAGCGACATCGAGTCGGGCGTGTGGCAGCAGATCCGTCGCGTGTGACGGGATTTGGGTCGGCAGGCTGTCGTCCAGCGCCAGCGCGCAGGGCCGGCTCGGCCCTGATCCGCTTCGGGCAGGCGTGCTGGTCATTGCAAGTGCCGAGGCTGGTGTGGCGGGAGAGTCCCCGGGGTTATCAGGGCGGATTCGTAGTCGAGAACCACGGTCTGGACACGGTCGCGCCGTCTGAGCTTGGCGAGTATCCGGCCGACGTGAACCTTTACGGTGCCTTCGGACAGGTGCAGAGTCGCGGCGATTTCGCTGTTGGACATGCCGGAGGCGATGAGGGAGAAGACGTCCATCTCGCGGCCGTCTCGATGGACGGCCTCAGTGACCGTGCCGGCGAGCAGCTCCTAACGGTAGGCCGCAGTTGCCGGACGGTGCCCCTAAGCAGGACGCGCCTGCCCACTCGGCGCGCGCAGCATCGGATCCGGTAGCGGAAGCGATGCCGCTCAGAACGAGCAGTTCTGTTCCGCCGCGCACCGGAGGTGCCCGCGCGGGCCCCGACAGTACGGGGCACGGCGGACCTGCGGGCGGGCCGGGCCCGGATCAGGCTGCCGGGCTGACAGCTGGCCCGCGGGTGGGCCGCGATGGCGTCAGCAGTCGGTCTGGGTGCTGATCGAGGTCGCCGTTGCCGCGATCGGCGAGCTGGTCGCGGAGGTGGTGGCCGTCTGAACGGGCAGCGACGGCGCGACGGCGGTCAGTTGCGGGCTGATGGCCTGCAGCGGCGTGCCGGCGTGCTCGTCGGCGCAGGTTCCGGCGTTCCCGGAGCTGTCGGTCTGGGCGACATACAGCTCGTCGTTCCCGGTGCTGTAGTCTTCCGTCGGCCCGACAGCCACGAACCCGCCGGCCGAGGTCATCGCCGCGCCGGAGAAATCCTCAGACAGCGGCAGGCCCGTCGGCTTGTACACCTGGTAGTACAGGTGCTGCCACAGCAGGCTGCCGCTGGAGCTTACTTTCGCGATCCATGGCTCGATCGTCACTTCGGGCTGCTCAATGTCTTCGTCGCCGGCCAGCACGTAACCGCCGTCGCTGGTCTGGTGCAGCGAGTAGGCGTACGACCCGATGACGGTGCCGTAGTACAGGCCGCCGCTGTAGGCCTGCTCCCACTGCAGGTTCCCGCTGGAGTCGAGCTTGAGCAGCAGGGCGCCCTGCGCCCCGTTCCCGCCGTTGAAGGTGCGGTTGGACCAGCCGCCGGCGACGGCGTAGCCGCCGTCTGCGGTCTGGATGATGGAGGTCGCGTTGGAGTCGCTGGTGGGTGTGCCGTTGCTGACGGTTGCGAAGCCGTGCTGCCAGCTGAGGCTGCCGCCCGAGCCGAACTCGGCCACCAGCACCTGGCCCTCCGGGATTCCCTCGCTGTTGGGCAGGTAATAGGTGCCCGCCGCGACGTAGCCGCCGGCCGAGGTTTGCTGGACGGAGTTGAAGACCGCCCCGCTGGTGCCCGCGGCCGGCTCGAGGTCCTGCTGCCACTGCACGCTTCCTGAACTGTCGAGCCTGAGGATCACCGCCGCCGGTTCCCCGCTCGACTCGGTGACGCTGCCGGCCGCGACATACCCGCCGTCGGCGGTTTGCCTGATCTGATTGATTTCGCTGCCATCCGGACCCGCCGCATACGCGCGGGCCCAGGTGAGTTTGCCCGCCGAGCTTAGCTTCTCGACCAGGGCGCACGACTGCCCGCTCAGCGGCGGGCAGGTGCTGCCCGACCCGCAGTCGATGGTCCCGCCGCCCACGATGTAACCGCCGTCGGATGTCTGCTGCACCGACACGCCGTCGGCGTAGTCGCCCGGCGCGCCATGCGGGCTTGAGCAGCCAACCTCCTCCTGCCACTGCGGGGTGCCAGCCGAGCTGAGCTTGACTAGCCAGTCCACGCCCAGGCCCTTGGCTGTCTCGGTCTGCGACAGCGCGACGGAGCCGCCGTCCGACGTCGCCTTCACATCGACCGGGCTCAGGTTGACCTGGGACTTGCTGACGATGGCCGAAAACGCCTTGACGAACGTTCCGGCGGCAGCCGCCGGGCTGGCTCCGAGGACCGGAGCCGCCACGGCAGGAGCCGCGAACCCGAGCAGGCCAACGCTGACAGCGGCGAGAAGTACGGTTCCTAAAGCAGGCTTACTGCATTTCACTGGCTCTGCTCCCTAAGGTGTCGTTGTCGCGCGCACCTACAGTCCCTACCTGAGCGCCTGGCGTTACACCTCGGCGGCAAGAACATCGGCGAGCTCAGACAGGCTCGTCAGCACGTAGTCCGGCCGTGCGCCTGATCGCCAAGCACGGCCTGGTGTGGCAACGCACCACTTTCATGCATGAGCGCTCGAGCGGCGGCTGCGCAGATCGACCGGATCTTCGTCCGGGTGCGCGTCGCTGAACTGCACCGGTTCGGCCGCTCCTAACGGCGGAAGTGTGCGCGTTAACAGATGTCGTGGGCTGTTGTGCGGCGTGGTGGCCGTCTACTCAGTGGGGGTTGCCAGGCCGTGCTGGTAGGCGTACCGGACGGCTTGAGCGCGGTCGCGGGCGCCGGTCTTGGCGAAGATCCGGTTGATGTGGGTCTTCACCGTCGCGTTGCTGAGGTAGAGGCGCCGGGCGATCTCGGCGTTGCTCAGGCCGGAGGCGAGGAGGGTGAGCACCTCGGCTTCGCGGGCGGTGAGCCCGGCGGGCGGTTTGAGGCCGGCACCCGATGCGCCGGCGGGCGGCGGCTGGCTGGTGACCGCGGCCACGAGGGTTTCCTGGACGGCGGGGTCGAGATGGGTCTGGCCGGCGTGGACCGCGCGGATCGCCGTTTCGATCTGCTCGGCGCTGGCGTCCTTGGTCAGGTAACCCCGGGCGCCGGCCTGCAGCGCGGGCAGGATGGCAGTCTGGTCGGCGTAGGTGGTCAGCACCAGCACCCGGGCGGAGGGCAGCCGCTGGTGCAGGTCCGCGGTCGCGGTGATGCCGTCGGTGCCCGGCATGCGCAGGTCCATCATGATCACGTCGGGGTTGCGCGCCTCGGCCAGCCGCACGGCCTCGGCTCCGTCGCAGGCCGTGCCGACGACCTCGACCCCGTCGATGAGCGCGACCAGCATGCTCAGCCCCTCACGCAGCACCCGCTGGTCGTCGGCGATCAGGACCCGGATCGGGCCTGGCTGGGGCGCGGCCGTCACGCGGGCACCTCCAGCTCGACCCGCCACCCGTCGCCGGTTGGCCCGGCCCGGGCGGTGCCGCCCACTCGCCGGGCCCGCTCGGCCATTGCGGTCAGGCCGTGCCCGCCGCCCGCCTCGGCGAGCAGGGAGGGCCGGCGCGGGACGGCCGGGCTGGTGGCCTCGGGGCCGCGGGCGTGGTTCTCGACGGTGAGCAGGGTGCGGTCCGGCTCATAGCGCACGGTGATAGAGGTGGTGGCACCGGGCGCATAGCGGGCGATATTGGTCAGCGCTTCCTGGGCGCCGCGGAACAGGGCCAGGCTGGCCTCGGCCGGCAGCGGCCGGCGGGCCCCGTCGATCGCCAGGGTGGCATCTGCGCCGGTGTCGCGGCGGAAATCGGCGACCAGGGCAGCTAGCTGGTCCAGGGTGGGCAGAGCGTCGCCGCGCAGCGCGCCGACGGCTTGCCGCGCGTCAGATAGTCCTGCCCTGGCCAGTTCGGCTGACCGCTCGATCGCGGCGCGCAGGCCAGCGCCGGCCGATTCCCGATCGGCGAGCTTGCGTGCGCCCTGAAGCTGGATCGCCAGCCCGGACAGCGAGTGGGCGAGCACGTCATGCAGCTCGCCGGCGATGCGGCTGCGCTCGGCCAGCGCGGCGGCGGCTGCCTCCGCCTCGCGGGCGTCCTGCAACTGGGCCAGCAGCAGCTCGGTGCGGTCCTGACCCTCCCGGCCGCGGCGGATGAACTGGCCGGTCACTGCCAGCAGCAGGCACACCAGGGCCGCGGTGATGGCCGACTGGACCGCCGGGCGCTCGGTCAGGCCGACCGCCACAGCTAGCGCGGCAGTGATCGCTGCGGCGGTACCGACGGCCGGGCCTGGCGTCAGCCGGACCGATGCGATCCACACGCCCACCGGCGCCGCCAGCTCGGCCGGGCCGTGCGGCTGGACGGCGGCTAGCGCCACCCCGGCCCCGCCGATCAGCCCGATCACGACGGCCTGCGCGGCCAGGCCGCGCCGCGCCCAGCCGGCGGTGATCGCGGTCGCGACCGCCGCCGCGTATATCAGCAGCAGGACCAGCACGGCCAGGCCAGCGCCCTGCAGACCGGGCGCGGGATGAGCTTGCGCGCTGGCCGTCACCACGACCGCGATGAACACCCAGCCCAGCGGCAGCAGCGCCTGGCGCTGCCGGTCGCCGCGCTCGCGGGCCCGCGACCGCGCCGCCGCGACCCGGGCCGAAATGGCCTCGCCGCCGCCGGGCGCGGCAGGCGGATCAGGCCGCACGGCGGCATGAAGAAGGCCCGCCGCGCCCAACTGTGCCTTCATGGTCACAGTCTGGCCCGCGGCGGGCGGGGGCGGAAGATCAGGCATGAGCGTGCGCCGGGACGCGCGCCTGCGCGGCGGCCGGGCTCGCGGCGAGCCGGCGACCGCGCAGGTAGACAACGGCCAGCCGGGTGAGCACGTCGGCCAGCGCCATCATCACCAGCGCCGCCACCCAGGCGTCGGAGCTGGTGATGTGGTGGGCGATGCTGAACCGTCCGATCGCCGGGCCGGCGCCGTGGGTGGCGGCGAACGCGAAGGCCATCCGGGCGCCGACGCCGCCGACCCACATGCTGGCCGCCAGCCAGCCCGCACGGACGGCCGGCCGGCCGTCGGCACCCAGGCGCAGCCGGGTCGCAAGGCCGCCGATCGCGCCCATCGCCGCGCCAGCCAGCACGCCCAGCAGCTCCAGCGCGATGTCGTTGCCGCCGCCGGGCACCGAGTGCAGGAAGAACACAGCGGCAGCACCCACCGCCAGCACCGGAATAGCCAGGGCCCGCAGGTCAAGCCGGTGCTCGCGGATCTGGCGGACCACCATCAGGACGAGGATTGCGTTGATCAGGTACATGTTCATGTTCATGCCGCAACAGTGCCGCCCAGCACCCATGCCACGCGCCGGCCCACAGGTGGGAGTCCGGGTTGACACCCGATCTCCACCCGCAGGCTGACCCGGGCCGCGAAGCTCGCCGGGGACCAGCCACCAACCCGACCTCCGCCCGCGCCGACGCCACCACGATCGGCGAACAGCCCGAGATCGTCATCGAGGCTGTCGGGACGGCAGGCCGCCCGGCGGCGCAAACGAACGCCGGCGAGCAGTGTGGTGGTTGTCATCGGCAACGTGAGGCTCGACTACGCGATCCAAGTCCCAGGCGGCCCCACGAGGATCGCCACGGCAACAGAACAACCCGGTATTCGGCACGGCCACTGGCCAGCCCGGGTGGCCGCCGGCGTACAGATCGATGCCTCGCGGGTTACTTTCGGGATCACGTTGCGTGACGCGAGCTTCCGCCCGGCTGGCACACGGGCGGCCGGACGGAAGGCCTGCAGTTGCCTAGCGGGCGGCTCCTGCGACGTAGGCGGCGACGATGTAGGTGGCGTGCCGGTCCAGGGATGCCCTGGCCCGGTCGTATCTCATGGTTGTCCGTGGGTCGGCGTGGGAAGCGGCTTCCTGCACGTCCCGCAAGGGCACGCCAGCGTCGAGGGCGGCGGTGATGAAGGCGTGCCGCAGCCGACCTGAGGGAGCCGTCACGGCTGCACTGCGCCGCGCTGACGCTGCGCGGTTCCGTCCCTGGCTGATGCCGTCAGCGCGATCTCACCGACCCGGCAGTCCAATCTCTTCACAGCCGCCAGGCGCTCGCCGCACCAACCTGTGTTCACACAGTTCTGCCGAATATCGGGCCTTGACTGCCCGCACGGTCATGCGGCACTCGCATACCTACTCGTGCCTGAGTGCGTCAGCCAAATTGATGCACGCTCGATGGTCAGGCCAACAGAGATTCATGGAGCTGGTTTGAGAAAGCCTCTGCCGGCAAGCGGTCCGGGCCGAGATGGATCGCGCCAAGTGCCAGCCGGACCTCCTCTCTTCTGGCTCCCGACGCGGCGTAGTAGCGGCCGCGGCGGGCGCGGCCATCGACGGTGAAGGTCGTCATCAAAGCCGCGAACGTGCTGGACACGCGGCGCATGCGGCGTAGCCGCTCAGCGCGCTGCTGGCCGTATGGCCTTAGTGCGGCCGCTGTCCAGTCGTCGGCGGCGAGGAGCAACTCGGAGAGTTGCCGCACGTCGCACAGCGCCAGGGACAGGCCCTGCCCGTCGACCGGGTCGTCGTATCCCCCGGCGTCGCCGAGGAGCACGACTCCGTCGGCGAAGGGCTGGTCGCACCACGTTTGCTCGCCGCTGAACGTTGCGCACGGCCCTGCTGGTGTGACGTCACCGAGCCCCCGTGCTGCTGGGATCGCCTGAAGCTGTGAGAATGCCTGCAGGAAGCGCTGCGGCCCGGTGCGTCCGGCCCACCGGCTCGCTTGCTCGTTGGCGTGGCAGGTGTACAGACGTAGCCGGCCGCCGCCCTGCGGGAAGACATAGAACTGAAGGTCTGCTTCGACCCCGATGCTGTACTGGTTGGATGGCCACCTCGACGCCCCCTCGACGAGCAAGCCAGCGATCAGGTGAGTGGCCGGGGCCCTCGTGATCTGAATGCCTGATTGCTTGCGTACCGTCGAGGTCCGGCCGTCGGCACCGATGATCAGGCGTGGCCGCACGTGCATCTCAGTGCCGTTAACACACGTTACCGACGGCCGGGTGCCTGCCTGGACGCGTACTTCGGTGACACCGCGCACCAGCTTCGCGCCCAGGCGGACAGCCTCATCGGCGAGGGCCTGGCACGCCTCGGGATGGGATGCGCAGAGGGGGCCGCACACGCCTGGGATGATGGTTGAGGCGTCGCCCTTGGCCGCTTCAGCGGCAGATGGCGCCCGCAGTTCGTCATAGGCCACGCTGTAGCGCGCATCCACTGCACGCGTGCCGCGCAGGACGGTCTCAAGCCCGATGGCGCGCGCTTCCAGCACTCCCCACGGTGCCATGTATTCACCGCGTACGCGGTCGCGGTAGGCGCGCTGCCGCTCCATGAGCAGCACCTCGAGCCCGCCGCGGGCAAGAACAGCGGCGATTGACGCGCCTGCAATGCCAGCTCCGACGACAACAACGTCGGGAGTGCTCGTGCGCATACGATCTCTCTCCAAGGCCCCCGGCGACGTGAGCGCTCTAGTCAGACGGGCAGCGACAGGTCGCGCGGGCAAGGGCGTGAACGGCTTCGGTCGCCACCGGCCGGCCGCCGATGGCCCAGTGGCCGCTCTTGACCTCCTCGATAGGCCGGATGTTGATGAAGGGCTTCGGAGGGGCTTCGGAGCTCCGGAATGTCGGTGGTGGATAGCTCAAGTCCACCACCGCGCCGCCCGCGGGGCATCAGGCGTATGAGCCATCTTCAGATGGCCGGAACCGGCCATCCTGCCGCTAGGGTCTGAGCAGCCCGATACGCGCGGCGGCGGCGGCGGCCGCGGCGCGCGTGGGCAACCGCAGCTTGGCCAGGATGTTCGCCACGTGGCGATGCACTGTATGTGGGCTGATCACGAGGCGTGCAGCAATCTGCGCGTCGTTGAGACCGTGCGCGATCAGCTCGAGTATCTCCCGCTCCCGGACACTGAGCTCAGCCAGCGCATCGGTGGCGGCCGCGCTCGCCGGCGCGGGCGGGCCTTGGATCCCGAGAAACGGTGCGACGGCGCGCAGGACAGCGTCCCCGTCACCGTGCCACGGCAGGTGCGCAGTACCCGGCAGCGTCACCAGGTCGGCCTGCGGGAGCAGCGCGGCGATCTCACGTGCGCCCTTCAGCTGCATCGCGCGGTCGTGCTCGCGATGCACGACCAGTGCTGGCGCCCGGACCTCGGGGAGGTCGTCGCGCACGTCGGTCTGATAGATCAGCGCGAGCAGATCGGCAGCGATCTCGGCGTCGGCGGCGGCGCGCTGCGAGGCGGTGAAGGCCGCCCGGTCTTCGGCAGACCAGTTCGGGCCAAACACGTCCGCCAGGAGGCGACTGCCCAGCCCCCAGTGCGAGCGCACCAGGTCAATCATGCCGGTCCGCGCCTGCGGCGGGGCCAGCGCGGACCCCTGGGCGTAGCTACCGTACAACACGAGCCGATCGACGCGCTCCGGCCGCCGGGCGGCGAAGCTCACGGCGATACAGCCCCCGCACGAGATGCCCATCAGGGTCACACGCGCGAGCCCAAGCTCGTGAAGGACCGCGCACAGCGTCGCATCCTCAAATGCCGGCGTGAACGTCCCGGGCGGCCGCTCCCGATCGGACAAGCCGGTCCCGAGCCGGTCATAGCGCACGACCATGCGCCCGGCAGCTAGGCCTTCAACAAAACCGCGCAGCGGAGCAAAATGCCAGTCTTCGACCACATGCGAGCACCACCACGCCGGCAGCACCACCGCCGGGCCGCTCCCCACCACGGCAAAGGCGATACGCTGCCCATCCGGCAGCCGCGCAAAGCCCGTGGTCTGCCTCATCGGCTCACAGTAACCGCAGACCGCCGTGTGCGCCATCGCGGCGGTTCGGCATCACCGTCGTACGGCCTCCGCCTAGCCCGTGAGCACGCAGAACAGCCATTCCGGTGTCGCCGCGGCGGGAAGCCGGGGCCAGTGGCGGTTGATTGTTCGTGTGACCGGATCAGCCAGACGCTGTAATGCCCTACTCGCGACCGCGCTGGCGACCAAGGTGTCCTGGCAGGTCCCGTTCGACCACGCGCCGGCCGCGAGCCTCGGCGCGTCAAGCCCGTGGGCAGACACACTCGACCGCGTCCTGCGAACTCCGAAGGCCAGGTCCGGCCGCCACGCCGCGTTCATCACGACGGCCGCCGAGGCGGGCGAGGTCATCGCGCATATCGCCGACGCGGCTGGTGGCCTGGACGTTGTCTCGGTCGCGGCGATGCCGGACGTGCCGCCCGGCCGCGTCCTTGCAGCCGCGTACGATATCGCCGGGCGGCACGCCACTGCCGCACCGATCGAGTCCCGCGAACTGGCCGACCTGACGCCGGGCGAGCACGCTGCGGACCGTGCGCGAGGTCAGGGCGGCCGCCGCGCCGCGGTGCTGCCCGCCTGGTCGGCTGCGTCAAGGCTTGACCTCAGCGCTCCAGGCCTCGGCTTCGACGCGGCCGGGCACGCGCTCGTCCGGAACGACGATCCCTGGCAGGCGTTGCAGGAGGCGATGGCGCGGTACACGACCACAGGGTTCGAGGCGGCGGCGGCCAACGCCCTGATTGCGCGCTCGGCTACGTACCACTCCGCCGCTCATCGTGAGGTCACGCTCCGGTTCGGGCATCCGTATGCCGCGGTCGCGGTCATCACGGACAGCGGTGGGCCGTGGCGTTGGTCTCCCGGTGTTCTCGGCCTGGGTCAGCGAACCGGAGAGCGCGACCGCGGGCTACGGGCCCGGCGGGCGGCTATGAGCACCGCGAATCCACCGGTCGCAGTTGCACCCGACCGCGACCGCGTTCCTGCCGGCCCAATACCGTGCCTCAGCGTCGTCGGTGTCGAGAGCATCGACGACCGCGAAACCGCAGCCGAATCCGACCATTTTCAGCTGCTTTAGGACCAGGTGGCCAGCAACGCCGGCGGGCACAGGACGCCTGAAGCCGGTACGATTCCGCTAAATCTCAGGCCCTTCGTGGATGGCGAGGCCCGCAGTGCGGAACGGACGATGGCTGGTCGCGGGAGTTGGCGGAGTCGTACTGGCGGGCGTGATTGTGTATGTGGCGACGACGGGCTCGGTGACCGCGGCGGAGCATCCGGTCGCACAACCGCCAGTCAGCAAACCCACGCCGCCCGCGGTCGTGACCGTGACGCCGGCCGGCGGCGCGGCGAAGGTCGCTCCCGACGCTCAGGTGCAGATCACAGCGTCTGGAGGCACGCTCACCCAGGTCACGGTAGCGTCCGGCAATTCCGCCGTCACCGGGCAGTACGGACCGGGCAGCATGAGCTGGTCGACGCAGTGGGGGCTGAAGCCCGCCACCTCCTACACCGTCACCGCCGTCGCCAGGAACAGCAAAGGCGCCGCGACGACCGAGGTCACGCATTTCAGCACCAGGAGCGCGGCCCGCATCCTGCAGATCAGCGGCATTACTCCCGGCTCCGGTGAGACCGTCGGCATCGGCATGCCGATCATCGTCGACTTCAACTACGACGTGTCCCGCTCGGACCGGGCCGCGGTGGAGCAGGCGCTTGAGGTCGGCAGCGACATCCCGGTCACCGGCGCGTGGTTCTGGGCCTCAGGCAGCGAGGTTGTCTTCCGTACGCAGAGCTTCTGGCCGGCCCACGAGCATGTGCTGCTCACCGCGCACCTGACCGGCGTCCCCGGCGGCCCGGGCCTGTGGGGCGGCAGCGACCTCAGCCATTCGTTCAAGATCGGCGATTCGCACGTAGTCAAGGTCAACCTGAAGACCGATTGGGCCCACTTCTACACCAACGGGTCGCTCGTCAAGACGATTCCGGTCAGCGGCGGAATGGGCGGCTACGACTCTTTCGGCAACGACTTCTACACCACCGGCGGCATTCATCTCACCATGGGCAGCTACGACTCGGTATGGATGACCTCTCCTAACATCAAGCCGGGACAGCCCGGGTACTACCACGAACTCGTCTACGACGACGTGCAGATCTCCGACAGCGGCGAGTACATGCACCAGAGCCCCGGCGGGTTCTGGTGTCTGGGCCACGAGAACTGCAGCCACGGCTGCGTCCGGATGACTGTCGACGGCGCTGCCTGGTGGCGGCACACCGCGTACCGCGGCGACCCGGTGACCATCACCGGCACGCCGCGCGTGCTCGCCTGGGACAATGGCTGGGGCTACTGGCAGGAGTCTTGGTCAGCCTGGCTAAAGGGCAGCTCCGCCGGGGCAGTCACCACAACCGCGCTGGCAGGAGACCAGCCCCAGGGCGGCGACATCCGCCGGGCCTAAGTCTTCCGCGCCTACGTCTACCGCGCGCCCATGCCGACAACCGCGAGCTGGATAAGGCAAGGCCAGCCGCCGCGAGCAGCCTGCCGAGTCTAGGGTTCCCTCAGTCGTCCCCGATGTAGCCCGTATTGGGATCGATCATGGCGAGGAAGACGCGGATGCTCTCCTCGTGCTCCTCGACCGACCGATTCGGCGTCCCGCCCGACGCGAATCCGTAGCCCTTGTTAGGCCCGCTCAGCCAGTCGTATGCGGTGCCGTCTCCAGCCCGGCGAATGGCGAACCGCTCACCATCGACGTCGAGGCTGAACAACACCGGCCCAGGCCTTCCTTCTGTTCCGCGGTACACAGCTGGAACGGCGGGGGGTCCGTCGCCGTCACCGCTGGGGCTCATGTCCACAAGAGCCAGCATCCACCGCCGCCGACTTTGAGACCATCGCACAGGTTGGATGCGGATCATCGGTGTGAGCCCAGGTCGAGGTCAGCGACTAGCCGAGCTTGCTTGTGCGCTCCACGATGCTGAGTCCGAGTACGGCGACGGCCACGTCGAGCTTCTCGCCCGCTGGCCCGGTCAGGATCTCGATGCGCTCGCGGGTCATCTGCCGAGCGCGCTCGTTGACTGAGTTGTACACCGTGAGCAGCCCGTTGGAGATCAGGCTTCCCACGGTCAGCAGTACGACAGGGGCGACCATGGCAGAGATCGCATCGACTGCGGCGAGTGTCACGGGCTGATGTTGCCCAGATTCACTCCTGGCTAGCCCTCCGGTGATCGGATGCTGCCATATGTCCAGTCTCCTAGCTCTACGCCCGAGATCAGATGTGCGAGCTGCGGCCTAGGCCTTCCGAAATGAGTTCAGTCCAGCTCGCGCGCCTCCCTGGTCCCACGCACAGCCATGGCGTACAAGACCGTCGAGACGTCCTCCAGCTCGCGGTTGATCCGATGCAGCGTCTCGAACTCGTCGGCCGGAAATAGCTCGGGCCTGCATATGCCGACCAGCCGTAGCATCGCCTGCTCTGCCTCTTGTGACGCTAGCCGCAGAGTCGCCTTCGTGTCTTTGCTTGGCAGTCTCTTGAGGTTGTCGTTCATCGCCCCAGTATCTGCCTTGGGGTCGGTCAGGACAGCCAGGCGCCGCCGGTGAACGGCTCAGCGGCGCGGCGCCGGGAGGTAAAGGGCTTAAGCCTGCCGCCGCGACCATCGCGGCGGGCAAGCCTGGCGGAACTGCCGGCATCGATACACCAGCAGCCACAACGGCCGACTCCTGGCGTAGCCAGCTCCCGGTCGTTGAGATGGTGGTTGGAGCACCGCCCCGCCGAGCAGTTGCTGGTGGTCGCGACCTGCCAGGGCCTAGCGTTGGACGAGCGACCATGCGATTGGGCGGCCGGGTCCCTTGTGCCGTAAGCCCTGCGGGTCGCCGCGTTTAGTCAAGATTCGCTGTAGGCGGACCTGGCTGTCGTGCAGCCCCACCGCTGCCGGCTAAAGCTGGCCGATGAGATGGTGGCACAGATTGCCGCCCCGATCCGGGGCGGTCACTTGCGGCGCCGAGCGCCCTGGTGACGCGCGGTCCGCCCGGCCTGCTGCATCTCGCGCTGCTCGTTCTCGTACTGCTGTATAGCTTCGCGGGGCAGCCGCCCGCGCTCGGAGACATCCAGGCCCTGCTCTTCGGCCCAGGCACGTATCTGGCGACTGCGCTCCCGGCTTGCCAGCGTCCGGACCGATCGGCGTCGATGCGCCGGGCGGACCAGGCTTGCGTGCTCGAGAAAACGCGCGAGCTGCCGGCGAAACTCGGCGGCATGCCGGGCATTGAGGTCGATCTCGTAAGCGCGGCCATCGATGCCGAACTCGACTGTCTCGTCAGCTGGGCCGCCAGTGAGGTCATCCTCCAGCCGTACATCGACCCGTTGCATTACGCTCCCCCGAGGAACGGATTACCATGGCCCGCCCTAAGCTCAGATTGCTGGCGGATCTCGATCATTCCCACATTGCCAGCGATCTAATGCTCAGCGGCACCACCTGGCCGCTGGGGCGCCGCACCATGACGGAACTTAGCTCTGCGTGACCTGGCGAGACAGGCTCCGACCTGGTCCACAACACGGTGCCTGGGGACCAATTGGGACCACACGCCATGCGCGATATCGCACGACCACGGCGTTTCCCCGCTCACGGCACGGCGCATACCGTGCTTGACGTGCAGGAGCGCTGCCGGGCAAGCGCGGGTTTGCTCGGGTGATGGCTGGGCGAGTTCTATAGTTCCTTCAGCACCGAGATCATCAGCGCCACGGACTCGTCGAACGACAGCGCCGCTGCCTGGAGGTGATCGAAGATCATGTTGTAGTTGCGGACCTCCGTGACGTCCTCGATCCATAGCATCCCGGTCGCGTACCCGACGCAGACCACGTCGGGGTCTGCTCGATCGGGGAACGCCAGGATGACGAACGGCGCATCCATCGCCACGTGCGCCCCGCCGCTGAACGGGATCACCTGGAGGAACATGTGTGGCGCCGCGCTGAGCTCGATCAGGTGCTCGGTCTGCGCGCGTGTCACCTCCGGTCCGCCCACCTGACGCCGGAGCGCCGCTTCGTCAAGCACGACCCACGCAGTCGGTGGGTTGGCCTCAGCCTGCCGTTTGCGCTCTGCTAGTAACGCGAACTGCTGCCCGTGGTCCGGACGCGGCGTCCTTACCTTGCCGGTATCCAGGAGTGCCCGCGTGTAGTCCTCAGTCTGCAGTAGGCCCGGAATGCGGTTGACCCTGTAAACTCTCATCTCGGAAGCGGCGTTCTCGAGCCCCAAGTATGTCGCCAGATGTGGCTGCACGCTGTCGCCGTAGGCGTGCCACCAGCCCTTCTGCCGAGATTCCCGGGCCAACTGCATGAGGCTGTCGTGCTGGCTGCCCGTCACGCCGTATATCAGCAACAGGTCGCGGACATCTCGCGGCGATACCGCGACGCGCCCGGTCTCGATCCGGCTGATCTTGGACGCTGAGCATTCCATCCGCTCCGCGACGGCCTCGCAGGTTAGCTTCGCGGCCTCGCGCAACCGCCGGAGCTCGGAGGTGAGACGGCGGCGTCGCACCGTCGGACTCTGCATGCTAGGCACTGACTTCTCCAACCTGCGACAGCAGCACGTTCTGGCAGCGAATGCATACATTGTGCCGTGGGCGCTTCGGATACGCGCAAGATCCGGGTCTCCAGCTCACCCCCATATCGCGAGTCAGCCGCGGCATCCTGACCATGCCAACCCGCTGACCCACGACTGGTCCCTTCGATCCGCTATCGCTTCCCGAAGCCGAGCGGATAGCGCGTTCGGCCAGGTTAGCCGCATGACGCTACCTAATGAGTTAGGGAAACGGTGTGCTCACAACTAAGGGAGACGACTGACCGTCGGTCGTGGCCAGGCAAGCCGACAATTCCCGAGGCGCGCGACGGTGCGGACACTCTGCACGCTGATGGGCGTGATCGCCAGCGATGCCGCTGCTAGAGCCAGCTTCGCCGTGCTCCCGTGGCGATCAGCTGGGGACCACACGCTGCGCGACGGCTAGCAGCGGACCCGGCCGAAAGTCCGGGCCGGACCAAGGCCGAAGTCAGGGACAAGCTCCAGGCACTGCATCGCGAGATCGACGCAGGGCTCCGCGTTTCCGCGTCCTACACGGTGGCGTCCTGTGCCCGCGGTTCTTCGAGGGCGCCCGGGTCGAGCCGTTGTCACGTTCCTGAGGAGGATCCAGCGGGCATCGTTGCCTGGACCGCGTTGTGCGCCGCAAGGCGCTCGAGTTCGTCGGCGATGGTCGTCGCGCCGTTCTTGCGCGCGAGGGCGTCGGCCATAACGACGGCACCATGCTTGAGGGACTGATCTTCGAGCGCCCTGACGATCACGCGGCGCAGCTTCTCAGGGGAGCTCTTCTTGCTCACGCGGACGCCAGCGCCGACGACGACAACACGGGCAGCATTGTCGGGCTGGTCACGACCGTCGGGGACGCAGACGAGCGGAACGCCGTCGGCGAGCGCCGCGTTGACGGTCTGCCATCCCGCATGGGTGATGGCGAGCGACGCATGCGGCAGGATGGTTCGATGCGCGAGAAAGGCCACGGCGTACGTGTTCTCGGGGATCCGCAGCTGGCTGGTGTCGAGGGCTGGCCCAACTGTCAGCAGCGCGCGCACCTTGAGCCCCGCGACCGCGTCGAGGACGCGTTGCGCGAGTCTGCCCTGGTTCATGTAGCTGGTACTGAAGCTGATCAGAACCAGCGGATCGGTGTTCTCCGCCGGCCAGGGCGATTCCCAGTCCGTCTCGAATGGCTCGAATGCGGGTCCGACGTAGTGAACATTGGCCGGCAGTTCGGCTCTGCTTGAGAAATCGAGCTCTGGCGCGGTCATGACATAGATCGCTCGCGCGCCGAGGACCTGGTCGTTCCAGTTCGGCAGCGGCGCGAGCCCGTGCTCGGCGCGAACCTCGTTCAGCACGGGCAGCCCGGTCGCCGAGAAGCGATGCATCAGGCCATTGAGCAGGCGGTCGCGGATGGCGCCGACCGGACCCGCCATTGGCCTCAGGCCGCTAAACAGCGGCGGCGCACCGGGCGCCGGAAGGGGGTAAGGGCAGTGAACTAGTGCGACCGCTGGTACGCCCACGCGCTCCGCAGCAACCGCCGCACCGACGAAGAGCCAATCGAACACCAGCACATCGGCGTTCCAGCCGTTGAGCAGTCCGATGATCTCGCGGGCCGCATCGGGCACTGGCGCGATCACAGCGTTGCGCATTCGCTTCGCTCCGCCGAGTGCCGTCCGCGCCTCCCAGTCGCGGATCGAGTCGGTTTCCGGACGCGTGATGTCAAGGTCGGGGAGCGCCTGCTTGAAGGCGACGAACTCTGCCCCCGTGTCCTCGATCCGCTCGCGTGCGGCGCGATGGGCCAGTACCCGGACCTCGTGACCCCGGCCGACGAGCTCCCGCGTGAGCGCCAGCTGCGGTGGAGCGTTGCCGCTGAACGCCAGCAGCGTCTGGAAGACTTTCATACTTTCATATTGGCTACACTAAGACGAATATGTCAACGGCCTCGAGTTCCAAACGCCCTTACCGGATGTCCGCCCGTGCCGAGGCCGCCGCCGCGACTGGCGAGCGGCTGCTCGAGGCTGCCTGGAAGCACTTCGGCACTCGGGCCTACGAGGAGGTCCGCCTGCGCGAGATCGCCGCCGACGCGGGCGTCACCGAACAGACACTTCTCGCCCGGTTTCACTCCAAGGACGCCCTGCTTGCCGCCGCATATCGTTGGTGGGGCAGAAGGGAGATCTCACGCCGCGACGCAGCGCCCGTTGGTCGCTTCCCCGAGGCCGTAACCAACGTGTTCGACCACTACGAGGCGCACGGAACCGCGATCCTGCGCATGCTCTCGCAGGAGGACCGCATCCCGGCGGTCCGGGAAATGACCGACAAGGGAAGGGACTATCACCGCGATTGGGCCAGCCGGGTCTTTCAGCCGGTCCTCTCCGGCTTGCCGCCCGCCTCCAGGGAGCGGCGGCTTGCCGCCCTCGTCATCGCCACCGACGTGCTCGTGTGGAAGCTCCTGCGTCGCGACATGCAAGTTGGGCGCCCCCAGTCGGAACGGATTGTCCTGGAGATGATCGAGGCCTACACCAGGCAATCGGAGTTAGAGATCCGCGGCAACACTGGCCCGGCCTCGGCCCCGTGCTAGCCGCCGCTGTACCAGGGAGTCCCGACACCGGAGCGGCGGGCTTCTTGCTCAAGACCACTCCGCCGCAGCGCTTGTCTGCAGGCCAGTTATCAGGGCGATCGTGGTGCTGGCCGCACAGGAACCGTGGTGCCGCCACTCCTGTCCACCCGTCGCATCGCACGGACAATGGCTGGTAAGGGCACCTAGGAGGAGATCATGAACAGGAAAACCCGAAAGCACTCCATCGCTAGTACGGTCGCCGCCGTAGCTTTGACGCTGGCCTCGCAGGCTGGGGTTACCGCCACGGCGCTGACTGTCACGAACGGCCCGGCCCACGCCGCTGCCCAGATCCTTCCGCCCACCCGAATCACGCCGCCCGATCCGTGCCGGTCCTCCTGCTGATTACCGGGATGACTTCTCGATCTGGAATAGCTGGTGGTAGGCGCCAACATGGGATCACGTCACGCAGCCAGCTTCCCGACGCGATAGACACTTCTACTGACGACAGGCCGACGTCGCCCGCGATCCGATGTGCAGGACGAGCCACCGGCCGGCTGGGGCCTTCCTAACAATGCAAAGCCCCATGGGCGTGCCGCAGAAGGCCGCGCGGAAAGGGCCGCAGCCAGAGCCCACCGCTAGGCAAGCTCGCCCTGATCAACGATCCGGCGAGATCTGGGTCGACGTCACGAGCCACCCGGTCGTGGCCGGGAGGGGACCTGTGCCCTCCCGGTAATTGGTTGCTGCAGTGACGGCGGGACTGGAATCTGTCTCGCGTCGGTCTAGGCCTCGTCGAGGACCTCCGCGAATGCGATTACTACACCTCCGGTGGCGTGCTTGAGGGTAGCGCCGACAAGGGCACCCGCCTCCGCGGCAGCGACGCTGGCCGCCGCGTAGTCGGCAAAGTACAGGTCCAACATTCGGTATGCCGGGGTCGGGCTGCCGTCTTCCTTAGGCCAGACCTTCGACGTCTGCAGCCGAATCAGGCCGGGGAGCTTCCGCGCCAGCGCGAGCTGCTCGGGGTAAGCCGCCTCGAAGGCGGCCGGGTCGGTAGGGTTGGAATAGAGGAAGCTGATCTTGGTCGGCTTGTCTTGCCCAGCTTCGCCAGCTCTCGATGTCATGGGTTCTGTTCCTTTCTGGTCGAGTTACGTCTGTCCGGTGCAATAACGTTGATGCAAGCGATCGAACCCAGACCTGGACGAGAATGTCGGGCGACCTTCCGATGGCGCGGCTGCTTCGCCAATGGAAGGAATTGACACCTCACAGGGCGACCCAGCCTGGTCCCAAGCCCGTCCGATTGGTCGCTCCACTCATTGCTCGTCGAACGTAGTCCGAGGAATACGTAGAGACAATGACCGCTCCGCCGGAACATCTTGCCGATCGTCCAGCAACGCCAGTCGATTTGCTCCGACCGCCGCGAGAGTTTGCCGATCCTCGAGCGCTCGAGGACGCCGCGCTCGGCCTCGATGTATATGGCCAGCCGCACGACTTGCTCTCGGAGTTGCTCCGGAGCGTCCGTCTGAGCGGAGAACGGATCGTTGTGTACGCTCCGGTGCGGCCTTTCTCGATCAGCTTCGCCGGTATCGGCACCCTGCACATCATTGAAGAGGGCGAACTCGTGCTTCGGATCGACGGCGATCCGCACGTCGAGCGCGTGAGTCGCGGCGATGTCATCCTGCTCCCCCGCGGCGACCCGCACCACATCAGCGACGCAGGCAAGCGCGCGCACGCCACCGTGCCCGCCGGCGCGTCCGAGCACGACGCGTCCGCACCCGAGCCAGCGCGCTGGCTCTGCGGAACATTCACGATCGGCGACCCGCAGGCAAGCCACCTGCTCGCGAGCCTCCCGGCCGTGATCATCCTGCGCGGCGGCCGCGGCCAAGCGCTCGAAGGGCTCGAAGTGGCCCGCAGGATGCTCCTATTCGAGATGCAATCGCCCTCTCAAGGATCGGCGGTGATGGTCGCCCGTATCCTCGATCTGGTCTTCATCCAGATTCTGCGCGCCTCGGCCGCCGGCACGGACGCCGAGCCGAACTGGCTGGCCGGTGCGCTCGACCCGCAGATCGGTCTGGCCTTGAGCGCTATCCATCGTGACCCCGGCCACGGCTGGACGGTCGACGATCTGGCCCGAGCGTGCAGCCTTTCCCGGTCGGCGTTCGCTGCGCGGTTCGTCGCTCGCGTCGGAAAGCCGCCAGCCACCTATCTCGCGCACGTACGCCTGGACGCCGCGACCGACCTGCTCCGCGATACCTCCCTTCCGGTCACGCTCATCGCGGAGAACGTCGGCTACACGTCGGAGGCGGCATTCAGCCGCGCGTTCAAGCACCGCTACGGCACGCCACCGGCTCGCTGGCGACGAGACATACGACCGAAACGCTCGTGAGCGGCCCGCCTGCCGCGAGGTCACTCCGGCGGCCGCGGAGCTTGCCCGGCGGTGCCGGCCGAAGGGCCAGCGCTGTATCGTCCTAGACCGGTCCGGGCAGCCCGGTGCCGCATGCGGTCTACGGGCGGCCGTGTCTGCGACGGGCTCACGTACAGGTTTGGCTAGGGGCGGAGGTCCAGCCTCAGGTGAGCATAGCGATCCTTCCCAGTAGTGATCCCAGGCTGGTGATCGGCGAGATTGGTGACCTGCTGGCCGGTGACCCGGTGGGACTTAACCTGGTCGGCACCAAGCTGGCGGACGCGATCCGTTACGACGAGCTCGGCCGGTACTGGATCGGGCTGCTTGACGGGGTCCCGGCCGGAGTTGCCGTGCAGCAGTCGGCAGATTCGCCACTGGCCGTGGCGCCGATGCCCGCCGAAGTTGTCGCGGCAATTGTCGATGCCGTCGATACTGACGGCGTCACGCTGCCAGGCCTCTTCGGCCCGGCCGGGACCGCTTCCCGCTTCGCCGAGGTGTGGGCCAGGCGGCGCAAGGTCGCCGCGGTACAGACGTCGGCGGAGCGGCTCTACGAGGTCCGGGACCTGCGGTTTCCGGCTGGCGTGGACGGTACATTGCGCCGCGCGGCCGAGGCCGACCGATGGCTGCTGCACTCGTGGCTGCCGGGGTTCCAGGCCGGCGCCGACTGGGCCAGTTCCGATCCGGCGGCGGTGTTCGTCACGCGCCGGCTGGCAGCCGGCGACGTCTGGATCTGGGATGACAACGGTCCGGTGTCCATGGCCGCGCGGACCGAGGCGGTGGCCGGAGTCTCGCGGATCCAGGCCGTAAACACACCGCCTGAACAGCGGGCGCGGGGCTATGCGAGTGCGGCCGTCGCGGCGCTGTCCGCCAGTGTCCTCGCGCAGGGCTTGCGTTGCGTGCTCAACGCCGACGTGAACAACGTTGTCGCCAACTCCGTCTATCAGCGGCTCGGATACCAGGCCGTCACCGACATGCTCCGCTACCAGCTCGGTTGACGACGGTTCCGGCAGATGTCCGCGGCCGGGACTTGAGGGCGGCTGAGCACTGGCGTTGCTGACGGTGGGACTTGCGGGCGCGGGCCTGGTGCCGGCGGCGCCATCGTGAACATCGCTGATGTGACTCTCCCCGATCACGGAAAACTCCGCTGACACTGTCACGCGGCTATCTCCCGTGCGCAAACTAGCTGGATCTGCGCGCCATGCCGGCATCAGCCGAGTCCATCGTTAGTCCTGCAGCGGGCTGGTGGGGATTCCATAGTGCATGTCTTTGCGCAGGCGCAGCACACGAGCTGATCGAAGCGATCCGTGACGTTTGGCCAGCCCGGCCGCAGGGGAGCTTCCAATCCTTGACTGACACGTAACGCTCACCGCCTGCGGCCGGCTCGGCTAGTTCACGGGCATCCTGAGCCGTCGAGCGTGACCTATGACGCTATGTGCTAAGCCGACGGGGGAAAGCGATGTCATATCAGCATTGGGGCAGCAGCTTTAGCGAGCGGCCGCCAAGGCACCCACAAGGCTGGCGGTGGGCAGCCGCAGGTCTGTCAGCCGCGGCGCTACTTGCCGCCGGCTGCGGGAGCTCGTCGCCGGCGAAACCGGCAACTTCCAGTAGCTTGGCGGCCCCGTCCACGTCCGCTGCACCGGCCACTTCGGCTACCTCGTCGAGCACTGCCTCCACCAGCGCGGTCCTGAAGACCACGAAGATTGGCGGCGTGACGGTGCTCACCAACGCCAAGGGCTTCACCTTGTACTGGTTCGCCATCGACACGCCAACGAAGTCGAACTGCAACGGGTCCTGTACCACGTACTGGCCGCCCGTGGCGGGACCAGCGACAGCTGGCGCCGGCGTCACGGGCAAGCTCGGCACCATCAAGCGCGCCGACGGCTCGACCCAGGCGACCTATAACGGGCACCCCCTATACACCTACGTCGGTGATACCGCTCCTGGCCAGGCGAAGGGCAACGGTCTCAACCTGTCCGGCGGCGTGTGGCACGAAGTGACTGCGTCCGGCGCGGCGGCGCCCGCGCCTAGTAGCTCATCCAGCTCCGGCGGAGGCGGCTACTGACCGCCGGCGAGCACACAGGCGTGCAGCGGGCGCGGCCGCCGGTGCCTCGGCAGCTGATGCTCGGATTGCGGCTCACCGGGGCTGGCTACTTCTCGCAGCCGGGGCGATCCACCTTGATCTCTACCTAACCTGCTACCGGTTGATCCCGGTCATTGGCTGGCTGTTCCTATTTCAGGTGATCGCCGCGTTCGGCCTGGCCATCGTCGTGCTCGCGTCCGGGAGCCGACTCGCGGCCGCGGCGGGCGCCGGATTCGCCGCTGCGACCATGGGCGGCTACCTCCTGACGGTCTGGATCGGCCTGTTCGGGTTCAAGGAGGTCCGCACCACCGCCGGGATCGTCGCGGGTGGTCCGCACCACCGCCGGGATCGTCGCGGGCGTGATCGAGGTCGCGGCCTACCACCGTGATGACGGTAACGGACAATCTACCCTGACCGATAGCGGCGGTATCCAGGAGGAGGCGCCTAGCCTCGGCAAGCCGGTACTCGTCATGCGCGACACCACCGAGCGCCCAGAAGCCGTGTCAGCTGGGACGGCACGACTGGTGGGCACGGATCCCGATTATGTGTTCCAGGCCGTCGACGAGCTACTTACTAGTGCCAGCGCCTACAAGTCCATGGCCAATGCAGTGAACCCTTACGGCGACGGCCGGGCCGCGTGCCGCACGGTGAGCGCAATCGAGCACATGTTCCAGCTGGGCTCATCGCCGGAGCCGTTCGAGCCCCGGACGACGTCGGAAGGCGAGGTTGACCAGCGTCCTAAGCTCTTAAACTCTGACCTTGAGTGTCAGACCCGGTAGCTCGCTGACGAGTCCTCACAGTAGAGACCGAGGCGACCGCTGCGGTACGGCCGCTGGGAGTCGGTGAAGTGCAGAAGTGCCTTACCGTCCACGCTCACAGCAATAGCGTCGCCTCTCTGCGTGACCTTGATCGTGTACCACCGCCCGATGCGGAACCTCGGGTGAGCGTGATCGAGGTCGCGGCCTACCACCGTGATGACGGTAATGGACAATCTACCTGGTTTGGGTGGGTTCATGGTAGGTCGCTTTTTCACGTCGTCAAGTGCTACCAGCGCTGGGCAGGGCCCGCTATATCCGCGGGAAGTCAGATGTGAGATGGATCACGTCGAGCAGGACGGGCCGTGTGCCCTCGCCGCCAGGTCCCACAACCGTTGCTCCACCTAGGGTGGGCCGGCGCTCAAGGCGTAACGGTCTGTCGACGTTCACCCAGGCGGGTCGGGGCGCAGGGTGCGCAGGCCCTCGACGCACTCGACAGTGGTGGTCGTTCGGAGTGCCGGCCCCGTTGACGGCCCCACGATGCCGAAGAAGGCCTTAGCGATCAGCTGGCGCCGGGCGCCGCGTGGCCATACCGGAACGCTGTCCGGCGGAGGAGCGCATCAGCCGAACGGCTGATAAAGACATCCACTCCTCGACACACCGCGGGCCTAGCTGCAACCTCTGTTCTCAGCCGGCACGAAGCGGTACCGTCCCGGACATGGCCGATGTGATCGATACGACCTGGCTGGATGCAACCGCGCAGGCTGACCTTGTACGCCGGGGCGAGCTGACCCCGAAAGACCTCGTCGAGGCGGCCATCGCCCGGATTGAGGCAGTGAATCCTCAGCTGGAAGCTGTGCTGCGCACCCGATTTGACCAGGCGCGCGCTGAGGCAGCCGGCGACCTGCCCGATGGCCCGTTCCGCGGCGTGCCGATGCTGCTCAAGGATCTTGGCTGCATGGTGGCCGGCGAGGCGACATCGTTCGGCCTCGGGCCACTTCGCGACCTGGCCTGGCCGGTGACGTCTTACCTTGCAGAGCAGTTCCGTGCGGCTGGCTTCATCCATCTCGGCCGGACCAATGTGCCCGAGCTCGGCACGACGGTGACTACCGAGGCGCGCAGCTTCCCGCCCGCCCGCAATCCCTGGCACACCGGCCATTCAACCGGCGGCTCGTCCGGCGGCTCGGCGGCAGCAGTCGCCAGCGGGATGGTGCCGGTCGCACACGCCAACGATGGCGGCGGATCCATCCGCATCCCCGCGAGCGAATGCGGGCTCGTCGGGCTCAAGGCAACCCGGGGCCGGGTGAGCCAGGGGCCGCTGATAGGAGAAGGCTGGGCAGGCGCGACGATCGATGGCGCTGTGACTCGCTCAGTCAGGGACGCCGCTGCCGTACTGGATGCGATCAGTGCCCGGCTGCCTGGCGAGCCTTACTACGCCCCGCCGTGGCCTCGTCCGCTGGCCAAGGAGGTCGGGGCCGACCCAGGCCGGCTGCGCATCGGACTGCTCGACCGGCCGGATGGCGAGGGTTTCCTTGACCACCCGGACTGCCGCGCTGCGGTAGCGGGCGCCGGACGACTGCTGGAGTCGCTCGGCCACGGCGTCGAGGCCTCGGGGCCGGCGGCGATGTTCGACGAGGAATTCATCAGCCACTTCAGGCTCATCATCGCCGCCGACACCGAGACATCAATGCGCGCGTTCGAGACTGCGCTCGGTCGGCCGATCGAGGATGACGAGATCGAGCCGCGCAATGCGGTCTACCGGGCGATCGGCCGGACCCTGGAGGTGGTCACCTACCTGCAGAGCCGGGCATGGCTTGGCACCTGGGCCAGGCGGATGGCCGACTGGTGGACGGAGTATGACCTGCTCGTCACGCCCACCGTTGGCGCGCCGCCGCCCGAACTCGGCTGGTTCACCGCCGACGGAGCCGAGTCGGAGGGCCTGCGAGTCGTCGGTTTCATCCCGTACACGGCGCAGTTCAACATGACTGGCCAGCCGGCCATCAGCCTGCCGCTGCACTCGACGTCGGCCGGCTTGCCAGTAGGCGTGCAGCTCGTCGCGGCCTTCGGCCGGGAGGATCTACTGATCAGGGTCGCGGCACAGGTCGAGCAAGCGGCACCGTGGGCGGACCGCCGTCCGCCGGTCCACGCATAGTCCCGCAGCCCTCCCCGTGACACGCAGCCCGCAGGCACGCGTCGTGGTCGTTGCCTGCGTGGCCGAAGCCCGGACGTGAGCGCTATGGGCTCGCTGGTTCTTGTTGGTGGCCACGGAGTCGTGGTCCTTCTCGCTCCGCGCCTCCATGCCTGAACGGCGCCGGGTACAGGCGGCCTATGGGCACACCAGCACCGTCTGCGCTGTGTCGTAAGCGACGGGACGCTTGCCGGGTTCGGTCACCACGAACACGGTCAGCCCGAGCAGTTCGCCCATCTCGTGCGGCTGAGGCATGCGCACGATCACCCGGCTGCCCGGAGCTAGGAAGACCCGGTGGATCTCAGGAGTGCGCGTCACGAAGTGGCCGACGCCTCGCCGCGTCTCAGCCAGGCCGATCTCGCGGAGAGCCTGCATCGCCTTCCGCACCGTGTCTCGGCTCACCCTGTACCGGTCCACCAGCTCGGGCTCGGACGGCAGTGCCGATCCGGGCGGGAGCTGCCGGACGATGATCGCGCCGCGCAGGTAGATGGCAAGCTGAAGATACGCGGGCAGCATGCTCCGGGGGTTGATGACAGAGACGTCGATGATGTCGCTCACACCGTCAACTGCCCGCTGGTCCTCGACCGTGAGGTGATGTTCGTCACGTTGCGACATCGTTGCCTTCCCCTGGTGTCAGCTTTCGGATACGGTCGGGCTCGCCTGCTTGTACGGACGACCTGACAAGCCTACAAGTGGGTTCCCGGGAGGGGGGCGGCGAGGGCCTGCCCGATGTCGATGTCGGGCATTGGGCGCCGGGCAGGCTCCGCCAACTCGCAAGACCTGCCGCCCGACGGGAGCAATGGGGGCAGCCGCATCACCGCCCTGACTGCTCCGCTGGGCGCCGGCCATGCCGGCTGCACGCAGTAGTGCGCAAGCTACTGGCCACCTGTCAGAAGGGTATGGGGACGATGAGCGCTCTACAGAAAGTGCTGGCGCTACACAAACCGCACGGGGACATGCGGCGAGTCGAGATCGAGTCATGCGAGCGGGCACAGGGGCCGATCCCCTCGTCTCGCTAGGGCGTACAGCATGAGCGTCGAGCACATTCCGGTTACCGGGGATGCGTGGCTAAACCCCCAAGGTCGGCTCATGCTGACCCTGACCCTGCCGGACGGCTCTACGGCAATCCTGGCCGTTCCGCATAGGGACCGCAGCGGCAAGGCGGCGAGCAGTCAGCCATACCGGGCAATCATGGCCGCGCTGTCTGACGGCGCGGCATGAACCGGGGCACGCGGGCAATGCGCGGCAACCCGACCGACCGGAGCGGTGTCAAGACCGACAAGTCTGCGGGAGTCGCTAGCGACGCGCGCACGCGCCGTCGCGGCAGGGCGCACGGTCTTTGCCGTCCAGCTATGGGCCGGGGTTACGTTCACCGCCAACCTAACCCGGAGCATCCCTCACTTCGCGGAAGTGATCGAGGCAGTAGAGGCGGCAGGATGGCGACTCGATCAATGCACGTTCGTAATCCACAAGAACAAGCCAACGGGCTATTTGATCTTCCGGCGCACTGGCCGGGCGGCGTACTGATGACCGGCGAGGTGGTCGCCACAAATGACACGCGGGAGGGCACCGAAGCGTTCAAACGCCAGTTCCGCGACCTCGTAGTGAAGCCGGGCCACCAGGGCACGTGTGAAGCCGCTCCGGACTTTCGGCGGCCAGACGTGGGCGTTGTGCGTTGGGATGCACGATGAGCATTGAGCCAGACAACACACCAGCTCTGATCACTGAGCGGGTAGTCAACATGGCGTTTGCCGAGTCCCGCCAGGCGCGTGCCGAGCTTCGCAAGATCAGGGGCGCGGTCGTGTTCCTAGCGTGGCTCGCGGGCGTGATCGTGGCGCTTAGCATCGTCGGCGGGATCATCTATGCCGTTCACGCAGCCGAGGTCCGCGACCTCCAGCCAGCGCAGGTCTGCGAGAGCAGCGGGGGCACGGCTCACTGTTAACCAGACTCCACTTCGCCGCGCGCGGGCAAACGGGCGCTTCTCGCCTTCACGGGTGGGGCGTCTGGCTGGGCATGAGCCAAGCGATGTTCGGCACGTTCCCGGTGCTTCCCCACCGGCGGCGCGCGGCCGAGAGCTGCGCGTCGATTTGGTACCGCCCGGCTCCGGTCGCCTGTTACCTAAGTTGGCCGGTATTCGATGGTGCCGGCACGGCTATCGGACCTCGTAGTCGAGCTGATCATCGTCGCTACTTCGTGCCGTCAGCCGCAGCGATGCCAAGAGTGGTCAGGACCCGGCGTTTCATCGTCAGGTACTGCTCGGTGCCGCGCTTGGGCAATCCGGCGGGACGCCGGACGATGCGAGGTGGCTGGATCACTTCGCCGCTGACGAACTGCTCGCGGGTCAAGTCG
Organism: uncultured Actinomycetota bacterium; assembly: GCA_963792725.1. Taxonomy (GTDB): domain Bacteria; phylum Actinomycetota; class Actinomycetes; order Streptosporangiales; family Streptosporangiaceae; genus JAJYUU01. The sequence goes on from CAWBXJ010000001.1 coordinate 843,655, forward strand.
ATCTCGGTTCCGTCGGGCAGGAGATTCCAGTAGTGCACGCCTTGGCGACTGCCGTCGGTCCGGCGCACCTCGGCGAGCAGCAGTTCGCCGCCGAGCAGGTCGTGGATGGTCAGGGCAGTAGGCCCGCATTGCCCGCGGGACGGGTTGGCCACAGACCAGTCATCGGCATCGCGTTGCGTTGACTACCTCGGCTGGGCCAGAGGAATCGTTCGGCTCACCCGCGGGATCAGGGATCAGCTGAGCGCCCTCAGGGCGCTACGTCTGGCGCGGTGCGACGTCGCCGTTGGCTCGGACATGGTGGGATCTACCGCGAACCGGCAGCGTCGAGCGCTGCGGAGACAGGCCCGAGGTCCGCGATGAGCTGGTCGAGCTCGCCCGGCGTCAGGCTGTCGTACGCCGGTGCCGCGAGGTCGTCGGTGAGCGACTCGATCCGCTCTTTGCTCTCCCGGCCAGCGTCACTGAGCCAGCCGGAGGCCTCGATGAGGCCGCGGGCGCGCATCCCGTCCACAACCGCGGCCAGCTGCACCGCGGGGAGGTGGTGGACTCTGCCGAACTTCTCCGCGGCGATGCCCTCGGAGAGTGCGTGCAGCACATGGGCCTCCGTCCCGCCGATCCCCTCGGCGACCAAAGCGACGATATGACCGTCCCCGCGGTGCTCGCGCAGCAGGGTGGCCGCGTGCCAGAGGCGGGCCACGGGCTCCTCGGGGACGGGGAGCGCGCGGAGCGCGGCGTACAAAACCCGTCCCCCCATCGGGGCGCCGGTCGCCGCCTTGGTGGCGAGCTCGGCGGCACGCGCCAGAGCGGGGGCGTCGGCAAGGTCATCGAGGATCCGCCTCAGCGCCGCGACGCTGCCCCGCTCGCGAGCAGCGAGCGCATCCTCGGGAGTGGCGGTGTCCCACACTCGAGGAATGTGGCGGGAGACCTCGCCCTCGGCGAAGTTGTAGAAGATCGCGTGGACCACCTCGGCCGGAACCCGGCCCAGCGGTGCCGCCCGTCCGGCGAAGTAGCCGTCCCAGTAGTTCCGGAGGCCGAGCGCCATGAGCGCATCGGTCGGCTCGTCGGAGAAGTAGGTGACCAGGTGGATCGGCTCCACGAGCCGGTACAAGCGGCGGGCGGCGGGCTCCATCTTTGACCATCTCCTGTGGTTGGTGGCGCCACTCGTGGGCGACCACTCGCCCTGCTACGAACAGCACTGCCCCGATCCGACACCGGCTCCCGGATTTCCCTCAAGGACTTTCCGGTACGTCGGTATTCGTCGACAAAGGTCAAGCTTGGCACTGGCTGTAATCCAGGTTCTGGACGATGATGGGCGCCGTTGCAACCCGCGATGCGACGGTCCAAGATCAAGGACACCACGGCGCTCATGGCAGGAGATGCATGATGCAGTTGTACATACTGCCGCTTGGCAGCTGTTGCTGTAACTACGAGGTCATCGCGCCGGGCATCGCCGACGGCAAGCGCATCCACATTCCGGTGCCCTCGTTCTTGATTCGCCTTGATGATGATTCGCTCGCGCTCATCGACACCGGGATGAGCCGTCTGCACATCGCTGATCCCGAGCTCACCTGGCGGGGCACACCCCTGACGGAGCTGCTGGTGCCGGACATGCGGCGCGAGGACAGCTTGCTGTGGCGACTGGCGGAGCTGGACATCGCGCCCGCAGACATCAAGTACGTGATCAATACGCATCTGCATTTCGATCACGCGGGTAACAACGACCTGCTGACGGACGCGACGTTCTTTGTGCAGCGCGAGCACTACGAGTACGCCAAGGACAATCCCGCCTTCCCTAACCAGTACTGGAACCTCCCGGCCCTGAGCTACGAACTCCTCGACGGCGAGACCACGCTGTTCCCCGGTGTCGAGGTGATCCCGACGCCTGGTCACGCGCCAGCGCACCAGTCGGTTCTGCTGCGGCTGCCGGCAAGCGGCAACATGATCATCTGCGGCGATGCTGTCTACTGTCAGGAGAACTACGACCACGACGCGTGGGGCGGGCAAGCCGACCCGGAGACGGCACGCACCAGTGCCCTGGCATTGCGTGACAAGGCCGACCGCGAGAGCGCTTCGATGATCTACGGTCATGACAGAAACCAGGCCAAGACCCTGCGCTTTTCAACCGACTCCTACCGGTAGCTCCGCGACCCCAGGTGGCGGCGGCTTGCCGCCAGAAGGGCTGAATGCCACCGCCACGGCGACGATCGCCATAACGAGGGCACGGTAGCGGAGCGGGTCGGCTGGCGCGGCGACTGGTTGCCGCCACACGTGATGGCGGTCATGATTGCGCTGGAAGAGGGCATGAGCCGCGTCATTCGGTCAGGGGCATGCTGCCCGGCCGCGCTGGTGCGGGAAGGGGCGCGCGCGATGGCGGGCGACGTGGATGCGGTCAAGGCCGAGGCGGTGAGTCGGCTGCGGGCCGCGCTGCTGAGCGGCGAGGCGGTTAGCGATGCGGTCCGGTGGGCGTGCTACCGGAATCCGGTGTTCACGGTCACGCTGTTCGCTGCCGCGGTGGACCGCAGGTTCGGTCCGAGGCCAGATGCCGATGAGATATCCGCGTTCGTCAGGCGCGCCGGCTGGGCTGCCGGTGGTGATGCCTCGGCAGGTTTCCCGGCCCACGAGGCTGAGCTGCTGATCCGAATGTCGCTAGGCGAGCTGGGGCTGGTTAGTGACATTGACGCCGGTCTGAATCACACCGAGATCGTGGTCACCGTCCTTGATCGCTTGTTCGCCGAGTGGTCCATCGGACCTTACGAGGTGCAGGAGCTCTTCGCGCAGGCCATGACCGCCGCGGACTTCGCGGAGGATGTCGATCCGGACGTAGCTCAGGCCGATAGGTCCTGGTTCGCAGCGGGAATGCACGCATCTTCGTTCGCCCATCCGCTGGAGCGGGCGGTGCCGGGCGCTCCCGGCGGGCACCCCGATGTCGCGCCGGGTCCGCCGGATCAGGGCCAGCTCGCGGCCGAGATAGCTGCCAGCACCCAGGTTCTTGACTCCGATCCGCAGGCTTGGTGGGCGCTGTGCCGGCGAGCCCGCGCGTATCGGGCCATGGGCCGATACGACGAGGCGCTGGCCGACTGCTCCCGGCGGCTGGAGCACAATCCGCTCGCCCCGTGGGCGATTGGCGTACGCGGAGAGATCTACAGCTTGCTCGGGCGGCATGAGGAGGCGCTGGCCGATTTCAGCCGGGGCGTCGAGCTTCACCCCTCGGCAGCCTGGGCCCTTGCCGGCCGCGCCAGGGCTCTGCAGGACCTGGGCCGTCATGAGGAAGCCGCGGTGGCCTACGGCCAGGCGCTCGTCCTCAATCCCGATGCCGACTGGGCGCTCGGTTCGCGCGGTGAGTGTCACTTGCAGCTCCGCCAGTGCGAGGACGCGGTAGCGGACTTCACGCGGGCGATCGAAATGCGCCCGGACTGGACGTGGGCGATCAACTACCGGGGCGAGGCACACCGGCTCGCGGAGCATGAAGACGACGCGCTCGCCGATTTCAGCAGGGCGATCGAGCTGGAGCCCTCGGCATGGACACTGGCCCGGCGCGCCGACCTGAACCGGTGTGCCGGGCGGTTCGAGAAGGCTCTGGCGGACTTCAACGCTGCCCTTAGCCTCGAGCCGGCCGATGCGTTCGCCCTGCTGGGCCGCGGCCAGACCCTGACATTCTTCGGCCGGCACGAGGAGGCGCTTGCTGACTTCGACCGCGCTGTCAACCTGGAGCCAGCCACCACAGCATCGTCAGCGCCGCGCCGGGGCTCTCATGCAGCTCGACCGGTACGAGGAAGCCGTAGCTGAGTTCACCCGTGCACTCGCGCTTCCCGCCGACCCGGCCTGGAGGACATCCGACTACGTTGGCCGGGGCCTCACCAACCAGGCCATGCAACGCCACGAGGAGGCGGTGGCTGACCTGACCGCCGCCATCGACAGTGAGCCTGGCCAGGCGTTCCCGCTTCTGTTGCGCGGGCAGTCCTATGAGATCCTCGGGTCGCATGACCGGGCGCTCGCCGACTATGACCGAGCACTCCGCCTAGATCCAGGCGACGCCGACATTCTGCAGCACCGGGGCAGCGCTTACCACGGCCTGGGACAATACGAACTGGCACTCGCCGACTACGACCAGGCAGTCAGCCGCGACCCGGACAACTACGCGGCGCTAGCGGGCCGGGCCGACGCCCACCTCGCGATGGGTCGGCACGAGGCAGCGCTCGCCGACTACAACCGGCTCGTGGCGGCCGATCCCGAGGACGCCGACGCCCTGGCCGGCCGAGGCCAGACGCGGTTGGCCATGGGTCAGCCCGGGGAGGCCCTGGCCGATCTCACCACGGCAGCCGAGCTGGACCCCAGTCTGGCCGATGAAATACGACCCTACCTAGCCGCGTGCGGATCAGCCGAGCCTGAATCAAGTCCAGCCCGGCCGGCCGCACCTGCCCAGCCCGCAAGCAGGGACGCGCCGACCTGAGCAACCGGTTCGCCCTCGACAACGGCAACCGCGGCACGGATATGAGCGCGGATCGGCCCCGCTGCTGGGACTCGACGACCGCACCGCCCCTGCAGCCGGCGCAGATGTCCAGCGACGGCTTCGACGAGTCGGATCGTTCGCTACCGGCGCGCCAGAAAGTCCTTCAACAGAGAGATCCGGTCGGCGCTGTCTAATCGGGGCAGAGGTGTTCGTAGCAGGGGTGAGCGGCCGCCCGAAAGGGGCGTCCCAAGAGCACAGGAGATGATCCGAGTGATGCAGTACCTGGTTTCCGTGATCGACGACACGGCCGGCCTCGCCACCCCGGACGAGATGGCGGCCATAAACGCCTTCAACGACCGGCTCGAGGCGGAGGGTCACTGGGTCTTCGCCGGCGGCCTCGCGGCGCCCAGCTCGGCCACCGTCATCGACAACCGAGGCGAGGAGCCGATGTTCACCGACGGGCCCTTCCTGGAGTCGAAGGAGTATCTCGCCGGCTTCTGGATTATCGAGGCTGCCGACCTCGACGTGGCGCTCAAGCTCGCCGCCGAGGGGTCGAAGGCCTGCAACCGGAAGGTCGAGGTGCGGCCGTTCCAGTGAGCGTGATCGACGTCCGGGAAGCAATCAGCCGGGCCCACCGTGAGGAGTGGGCGCGGGTGGTCGCCTCCCTGACCAGGCGTTTCGGTGACCTTGACGTTGCCGAGGAGGCGGCGGCCGAGGCGTTCGCGACCGCCGTCGGGCGGTGGCCGGCCGACGGCGTACCCCCCAACCCCGGCGCCTGGCTGACCACCACCGCCACCCGCAAGGCCATCGACCGGATCCGGCGCGAGACCAAGCGCGACGACAAGCAGAAGGAGGCTCAGCTGATGTACGACGACGACCCGCCCGGGCCTCTCGGCGCCATCGACGACGAGCGGCTCCGGCTGATCTTCACCTGCTGTCACCCGGCGCTCGCGATGCAGACCCGCGTCGCGCTGACGCTGCGCATGGTCGCAGGTCTGACCGTGCCCGAGATCGCCCGTGCCTTCCTGGTACAGGAGACCGCCATCGGGCGGCGGATCACCCGGGCGAAGGCCAAGATCAAGGCGGCTCGCATCCCTTACCGGGTGCCGTCGGCGGAGGATCTCCCCGCACGCGTCTCCGGCGTACTTGCCGTTCTCTTCCTTGTCTTCAACGAGGGCTACCTGGCGACCGGCCCCGACACCGATCCCGTACGTCACGACCTGACCGCCGAGGCGATCCGGCTCACCCGCCTGATCCGTGCCCTCATGCCGCAGGACGGTGAGGTGGCCGGGCTGCTGGCGCTGATGCTCCTCATCGAGGCACGCCGCACCGCCCGGGTCTCCGCGGACGGCGAACTGGTCACCCTCGACGAGCAGGACCGCGGGACCTGGGACACCGCGCTGATCGCCGAGGGTCACCGCCTGGTGCGCGAGCGCCTCGCCGCCCGGGTGGCTCCTGGCCGCTACCAGATCCTCGCAGCGATCAACGCCGTCCACACCTCAGCCCGCGACATACGCGACACCGACTGGTCGCAGGTCGTCGCCCTTTACGACCAGCTTGTCCGCCTCGACCCCTCGCCGATCATCGCCCTCAACCGCGCCATCGCGGTCGCTGAGCTGGACGGCCCGGAGGTAGCACTGGCGGTCGTCGACCGTCTTGAGGACAAGCTGGCCGGCTATCACGCCTACCATGCGGCCCGTGCCGACCTGCTGCGCCGGCTGGGCCACAGCCAGAAGTCGCGCGCGGCGTACGACAAAGCCATCGAGCTGGCGGGCAACACCGCCGAGACCGCCTACCTGACACGCCGCCGCGACCAGCTGGGGTAGCGCCCGCGAATCCCGATCGAACGCCCGGGCAGAAGCGGCGCCCGGCCACGACGCTCGCGGAGGCCGAACGGCGGGGATCCAGTGAGATTTTCTTACGCAGAGTGTCGGACCGGGGGCGAGTCGTTCGTTTATGAGGCGAGAGGCAGCCGGAGTAGGCCGCCGGGAACGGAGTCATCGGATGGCGCGGTACCTAATCTCGTTCGACGACGGCGCGATGGACCACATCCCCGACGAGGACGGGCCTGCCGTGGGCAAGGCCGCGCACGCGGTGGTCCAGGAAGCCGTGAACGCCGGCGTCTGGGTTTTCGGCGGCGGACTCCAAAGTCAGAGGGCAAGCGTCGTGGCCATCGACGGGACGGTCACCGACGGCCCTTACCCGGAAACCAAGGAGGTCGTCGGCGGGTTCGCGGTCGTCGACGTGCCCTCACGCGACGACGCGCTGGCGTGGGCTGCCAAGATCGCCGCCGCGTGCCGCTGTGCGCAAGACGTACGGGAGCTCCTGCCCGACCCCGAACAAGACGCGATGCTCCGCCAGGCTGACAGGCGATGGTAACGTCCCGACGACGTCTGATCGAAGGAGACCCGCCACGCTATCGCAAGACTTGCCTTGGCCGGGTCTGAGCACGCGGGTTTGCGCATCGACGGGGCACTAGACGGGGCACTAGGAGTCCGCCAGCCACGCCAGGAAGCGGCCCTGCGACCAGCAACGGCCAATGGCCTCGGCGCGCAGAGCCGACCGGTCGAACACCGCCAGGCCGATGATGCTGTGGCCAGAGGCGCGGCGATCGCCAAGTGTCGGTATCGTCGGCGCGACTCCGACCCCCTCCGCTGACACCCACGCCACGGCCCGGCCGACTGCCGCTTCGTCGAGTCGGTGCAGGAAGCGCAGGCGCCTCTCGAGCGGGAAGTGCGACAGCGCCCACGTCGTGGTGACGACAGGCAGGGCGTCCGCGGGCACACGGGCGAAGGCGTCGGGCAGCACCTCGACGGCGTCACCTGGCAGCAGCAGCGCAGGGGCCGTTGCCGCCAACGCCATCTCCGCTTCGAGCCTCGCGACTCGCTCCGGCTGATCCGGCCACAGGCAGGCGCGCAACCATCGGGCGTCATCCGCGTCGGTCACGTCGACCGGATCGAGGTCGACACCGACCCGGGCGACGACCTCGGGTATCGCCCCGGTCGGGATGGGCCGGTCTCCCACGATCGAAGACGACAGCTGCACCGGTGATGACGGATCGCCCAGCGATTGCCCGTTGCTGTACGCGATGCCAACGCGATCGACATTGAGATTGAGCCCGGCCGAACAACCCACGTCGATCAGCCCAACCGCGTTCGCGCCTACCCGGCGCGCCGCTTCGGCAATGGCCGGATACAGCACGGCGCAGCGTCCGGTCTCGTTGGTCCGCGTCGGCCGGCGCACGGCGATGGCCACGACCGAGTCGGTCATTCGCAGGAGCGTGTCGATCGCCGCGCCAGCCGCAGCGTCGCCGTCCGCAGCGGCATAGGCCGCGGCGAGCGCCGGAGCGCGTCCGGCGAGGGCGAGGTCGTGCAGCGCGGCGAGGATCACCGTGGGGTGCCGCTTGCGCGCCGGCGCCGACTCGATGGCGCGCAGCGCCTCATCGGACTCACTCAGGGCGACGGCGACGTGCTCGTACAGCGGCGATGTTTCGGCAGCGTCAACCTCACCGAAGTGCCGGTACACCTGTGCGAGTGTGCGGGCCCTACCCACGGCTCCGGCGCATCCTGCGATCGGCCCTGGCATCCCGACGATTCTAGCCATTGGACCGACAACCCTTCACCAGGATGCCGGAGGCGCTACCGATGACGGGGGGGTAGCTGCGGATCAGGTGAAGCCCACGTTCAGGACGAAGTGCCCGATCCTCAGGTTCAGTAGTCCGCCGCCGGCCCAGTGCACGATGAATGCCAGCAAGATGATGGCCAGAATGACGACGACCACCCAGAAGAAGAACACGATGATGCCGGGGATGGCATACCCCGCTACACTTCTCGCTCTAGCCATGGCCGCCAGCTACCCGCCGGCACGCGACTTATTCGGTTCCGAGACCAAAGACATTCCGACGATTTTTCAGAACCATTGAGCCGAGGTTAGCGCGGTCCGGTCCGCGCGCAGATGCCGCGGTTGCCGTCAGGCTTGTAGTGACAGCAGCTGGGCATTGACGGTGTGCCGGTCGACCACCAGCAATTGCCGGTTCTCCAGTGGTGTCCAGCCTGCCTGCGGCCAGCCGGAACTGGCGACGATCACCGTATCGGCTGTTGCCCGGTAGGCCAGGTCGAAGTACGCGGCGATCTCGTCCGACCGGCTGTACCCGTGCGAGCGCAGCTTGGTCTCCGGCACCCGGCCGCGGTCATACCAGCTGACCGCGTAGAGCTTGTCTGGCGACAGCAGGATTGCATTCAGGCTGTTCGGCTCGAATCTGCGGTCGATGTCTGCGGCAGCGTCTGTAATCGCGGCGACCATGTCCCCGCCATTCGCGGCCAGCCGCGACATGATCAGCAGGAAGTAGCGCTCGCTGTCCGTCGTGCCGACAAGCTCGCGCTCTGAAGCCGGCGGCAGCATCTCGGGCAGCCGGTCCTGAGGGTGGATTGCGCCATTATGGGCAAAGACATATGGCCCGCACCGGAACGGGTGAGAGTTGCGCTCGTTGATGCCTAGGCCCGGTGTCGCCCAGCGCAGGTGCACCATGCCCAGGCCGCCAAGCGGCTCGCAAGCCAGCTTCGCGAACTCAGGCTCACTGTCGGCGCGCAGCGGCGATTTGCGGATGACGGGCTCGGTGCCCTCGAACCAGGCCATCCCCCACCCGTCGCCGTGCAGTGCGCACAGGCCGCTGAAATCGCTCAGGCCATCGGCACCGATCAGGTCTTCCAGCGACGCATCACCACCCGAGCAGTAGCCGAGCAGCCGGCACATAGCCACCCCGTTCCCTAAAGGAATTTGCCCATTGCTCCAGCAACATCGATCGACGCGCCTGCGATGTAGCTCGCCCGATCGCTGGCCAGGAAAGCGACTAGCCCGGCGACCTCGTCGGGCCGGCCGAACCGGCCCAGTGGCACCTCAGCTGCCGCAAGCTGGCTGAAGAATTGCTCGGCCGGAATCTCCGGTGCGCGGCGCTGGTGAATGTGTTCCCACTGTGGTGTCTCGACCAGGCCGATGTTCACGCTGTTGACGAGGATCCCCTCGCGGCCAAGCTCGATCGACAGTGCCTTGGACAGGCTGAGGCAGGATGCCCGGTTCACCGACGAGGCCAGGAACGCCGGATCGGGGTACCGCCCGTAGACGGCATTGATGTTGATCACGCGTGGTGCCGGACTGCGCCGCAGCTGTGGCAGCGCCGCCCTCGTGCACCGGATCTGCGCGAGCAGCTTCACCTCGATGTCGGCGTGCCAGTCGTCATCGGTCAGCGTGCCGAACTGGCCCGGCCGGGCGCCGCCGGCGTTGTTGACCAGGATGTCCAGCCCGCCCATGGCTCTCACGGCTGCCTGGATGAACGCGGCAACCTGATCGGGGTGCGTGACATCGCACGTCATCGCGACGACAGTGCCTGACTCCGAGCCACGCGCGGCAGCTTCTTTCGTCAGCTCCGCAGCGGCTGCTGCCACTTCGTCGGCATGCCGGGAGCAGATCACCACGGCCGCGCCCTCGCCGATGAGCTCGGCAGTGATGGCCCGGCCAAGACCCTTGGACCCGCCAGTTACGATCGCCTTGCGGCCGGCCAGCCCAAGGTCCACTTAGGCTTCGCTCCCCAGGTCACCTGCGCGGGCGGCATCAGTCCCGTCCACCACCGCGCGGGCGGCATCAGTCCCGTCCACCGCCGCGCGGGCAAGCTTGAGCAGGCTCTCACGCGGCGGGGAGAACACGTCAATCTCCAGGCAGTGACTGTCCGTCGTCCACGCGCCGTGCGGAACCCAGGCCGGAATGACCGCGACATCGCCCTTGCGCATCGTGCGCTCGTCACCGTCCAGATCGAAGACCAGCTCGCCGTCGAGGATGATGACGATCTGCTCTTCCTCGTGCACGTGGCGCGGAGCCTCGGCCCCTGGCTCGAAACTGACGAAGTTCGTCATCGCCCGCTGCCCGAGCACCGGCCGGAACCCCAGGCCCGGCAGGAACTCCACCGGCGTTATGTCATCGACGTTGACGTACCGCCCCTCGCCGGCCGGCTCGCCTCGCGCCTCCGTAGTGAAGTGGCTGTCAGCGTCGCCCCATGACCCGGTGGTGTCCGGACCGGTCACATCGCTCACTTCGCCTCCAGAGCGGTCCTGAGTACCTCGGCGATCCGGCTGATCCCCACGTCAATGAGATCGTCGGCGACGCGGCTATAGGCGAGCCGGATCTGCGCTGTGCCCTGCTCGGCAGGGTAGAACGGCCGGCCGGGCACGTACGCCACCTTCCGCTGCCTGGCCGCCGCTGACAGAGCCACCGTGTCCAGGCCATCGGGAGCAGTCAGCCAGATGTAGAAGCCGCCGGCCGGTGTTGTCCATGTCGTGCCGTCCGGCATGTGCGCGGCCAGCGCCTGCGTCATCAGCGCGGCCCGGCGGGCGTAGAGCGCACGGGACGAGACGAGCTGCCGGTCCATGTAACCGCCACGGCCGTACTCCTCGAGCATCCGCTGGCCGAGGGCGCCCGAGCACTGATCGGAGTTCTGCTTCGCCACCCCCAGCTGGCTGATGATCTCAGCCGGCCCCGCCGCCCAGCCCATCCGCACGCCCGGGCAGAACGTCTTGGAGAACGTCCCTGCTTGCAGCACTACGTCCGGGGCCATCGACCACATGCTAGGCGGTGGCGGGCGGTCGAAGCCGAGCTCGGAATAGGCGACATCCTCCAGGATCAGGAACCCGTACCGGCGGGCCAGCGCGACCAGATCGTGCCGCCGCTCGGCGCTCATGGTCAGGCCGGTCGGGTTCTGGAAGTCGGGGATGGTGTAGACGATCTTCGGCCGCAGTCCCCCAGCCAGCTGGCCGGCGAGAACGTCGACACGCATCCCGTCGTCATCGACCAGCACCCCGCGCACGTCCGCCTCGTAGCCGCGGAACGCCATGATCGCGCCGAGGTACGTCGGCGCCTCGACGACCACGACATCACCCGGGTCCACGTAACTCTTGGCGACCAGCTCCATGCAGTCGATGCCGCCGCTGGTGATCATCAGCTCACCGGCGCCGGGCGCCTGTCCCTGCACGGACGCCAGCCTGCCGGTGACGTAGTCACGTACCCCCGCCAGCCCTTCGGTCGCCGAGTACTGCAGCGCCACGCCGGGGTCGTCGGTAATCAGCCGGGCGGCGATTCCGGACAGAACATGAGCAGGGAACGTGGCCGGGTCGGGGAATCCACCGGAGAACGTAATCACGTCCGACGCGCCGGCCAGCGCCAGGATCGCGGTCATCTCCCCGCCGCCCAGGGCCTGCGTGCGCCCGGCCAGCCGGGAAGCCCAGTCGCGCTGTGCCGCACTCGGCGCGCTCTGCTCAGTCGCTGCGGTCATTTCGTGCTTCCGTCTCTTGACAGCCCAACTTACAAATGTAAGAATTTTGGCACACTAGATTTACAGAGGTAACATTCGCACCCTTAGTATAACTCAGATCGCAGGATCTGACGATGGGTTGGCTGGCATATGACGGCAATCTCTGCGCCCCTGGCGAGGCTGGCCGAGGTCTGCTCAGCGGCAGCCCCCAAGGTTGAGCTGGACGACCTCGACCTGGCCCTGCTGCGTGCCCTGGCCACTGACGCGCGGCAGTCGCAGCGCGCACTGGCTCGCCAGATCGAGATGTCACCGCCGGCCGTTGCCGACCGCCTCGGTCGCCTGGAGCGCAGCGGCGCTATCCGCGGCTACCGGGTCGAGGTCGACTGGGCAGCGCTCGGCTATCCGGTCGTCGTCTACCTGGCGGTCACCGCGGGACCGGGCATGGACCTGAGCGACATCATCCGGGCCATCGAGGCGCTGCCCGAGGCGCAGGACATGAGCGTCGTTACCGGCGGCCTCGACCTGCTCGTCCGGCTCCGGGTGCGGGATCACGCGCACCTGCGTGAGCTGCTGCTTGCCGAGATCTTCCAGATTAACGGCGTACAGCGGACCGAAACCTTCCTGTCCCTTGCCGACGTCGAGCCCGACAACTTCACCGCCGCGATGCTGGCGCAGATGAGCCAGCGCCGCAGCGAGGCCAAGAAGACGTGAGACGGCCGGATCGGAGGACAGCCAGGTGACAGGCAATGGCCCGGACGGCAGTCAGCATGCCGTCAACGGCGTCGGCCAGGCCGGCTTCGTCGCCCGGCATGGCCTCTACACCTCCGGGCAGGCCGCCGCGGCCGAGGCGGTCGCCAGCGAGATCCGCGGCCGTGGCTTGCGCACCGTCCGGCTGGTCGTCGTGGATCAGCACGGCGTGCCGCGCGCTAAGGCGCTGTCGCCGGACGTCGCGATCGCCGCCCTGTCCAGCGGCCTCGACTTCTCCGGTGCCATCTACAGCCTCGATACCGGCAACCAGGTGTTCGTGCCGGCCTTCGCCCCCGGCGGCGGATTCGGCATCGAGGAGTTCACCGGCTTTCCTGACGTCATGCTGGTACCGGACCCCTCGTCGTTCCGCATCCTGCCGTGGGCCGACCGGACCGGCTGGATGCTATGCGACGTCTACTTCTCCAACGGGCAGCCGATGCCGCTGGACGGTCGCGGGCTCATGCGGCGGGCGCTCGCCGAGCTCGCCGACGCCGGGTACGACTACCTGGCCGGCATCGAGGTCGAGTACTACATCGTCAAGGTTGACTCCGACCACCTCACGCCGGAGAACGCAGGCGTCGTAGCACCACCGCCGCCGGTCAGTGTCTTCGAGCGCGGTTACCAGTACTTGTCGGAGGTCCGGCTCGACAGCGTGACCAGTACCCTCGAGGTGCTCCGCGATGGCCTGGCGGCCGTCGGCCTGCCGCCCCGCTCGATGGAAGACGAGTGGGGACCAGGCCAGATGGAGTTCAGCTTCAGCCCGATCAGCGGACTGGCAGCTGCCGACGCGGTCGTCCTCTTCCGTTCCGCAGTCAAGCAGATGTGCCAGCGCCGCGGCCTTCTCGCCACATTCATGTGTCGTCCGGCACTCCCGAACTTCTTCTCCTCCGGCTGGCATCTGCACCAGTCGCTGCTGACCCGGCCGGACGGGCGCAACGAGTTCGCCTGCGCTGACGACTTCCTCTCCGCGACCGGCCGCCAGTTCGTCGCCGGCCTCCTGGACCACGCGCTGCCCATGAGCCTGTTCGCGGCGCCTACCGTCAACGGGTACAAGCGATTCCGGCCGTATTCGTTCGCACCCGACCGGGTGTGCTGGGCACTGGAGAACCGCGGGGCGCTCGTTCGGGTCCAGGGTGCGCCTGGCGACGCCAACAGCCATGTGGAAATGCGGATAGGCGAGCCGGCTGCCAACCCGTACCTGTACATGGCAGCGAACATCGCCGCCGGGCTCGATGGCATCCGCCGCGAGCTCGACCCACCCCCGCCGGTCGAGGCGGACCCGTACGCGAGCGAGAACACTCGGCTGCCGGCGTCCCTCGCTGACGCGATCGGCGCGCTGCAGCAGGACGGGTTCTTCCGCAAGGCGTTCGGCGACACCCTGGTCGACTACCTGCTGCAGATGAAGCGATCGGAAGTAGCCCGCTACGAGGCTGCCGTCGCCGAGAATCCGCCACCCGACGGACAGGAAGTCAGTGACTGGGAGATGCGCGAGTACTTCGAGTTCTACTGACTTGCCCACCGAGGAGGACGCGATCTCGACTACGCAGCCCCCGGTGGCTAGCCATGCCTGATGTGGTTACGTTCGGCGAGTCAATGGCGCTGTTCCGCGCGGATCCGGCCGAGCCGCTGCGCACCGCGCGCCGGTTCACCAGGTCGATAGCAGGGGCCGAATCGAACGTCGCGGTCGGCCTGGCGCGCCTTGGCTGCGGCGTCGGCTGGTTCGGCCGCGTCGGCGATGACCCGCTCGGGCTGGGGATCCTCGATACGCTGCGCGGCGAAGGCGTCGACGTGAGCCATGCCATCGTCGACGACGCCGCGCCTACGGGCATCTTGGTACGGGACACACATGCCGAGCGCCGCATCGATGTCGTCTATGCCCGACTCAGCTCCGCCGGAAGCCGGCTATGCAGTTCCGACCTCGACGAGGCCTACCTTCGCTCAGCCCGCGTGCTGCACGTTACCGGTATTACGCCGGCACTGAGCCAGGCCGCCTACGAGGCGACGGCCGAAGCCATCAGGCTCGCGGCCGACGCCGGCGTGACCGTGTGCTTCGACCCCAACATCCGCCGCCGGCTGTGGCCGGACATGGCCGCCGCGCAGCACGCGCTGCTCCCGATAGCCGAGCGGTCTCAGATTGTGCTGGCCGGGCATGCGGAAGCGGCCCTGCTGACAGGTCTGGAGACACCGGATGCGGCAGCGCAGTGGTTTGCCGACCACGGCGTCACGATGGTCGCCATCAAGCTAGGCGCCGACGGGGCACTCGGCGTCTGCAACGGCACGAGCTACCACGGCGCAGCGCTGTCGGTCCATCCGGCTGACCCGATCGGCGCCGGAGATGCCTTCGATGCCGGCTTCCTGTGCGCGTGGCTGCGCGGTGCGCAAGTGGCCGAGTGCGTCGACGACGGCAACCTGGCCGCCGGGCTCAGCATTCAGGTCTGCGGCGACATCGAAGGACTGCCGTACTCGCACGAGATGCAGGAGCGGCGCGCCAACAACCTCGAGACCAACCGGTAGCCCCCGCCGGCTGCCAGGAAAGTCTTGACACGGCCCTGGCCCGGGCGGACGCTTTGCGAGGAAAGCAATTCCGTATTCCGGAACGCCGTTCTGGTGGTGTGCATGACTGAGCCCCCAGCGGCCCGCACGTGCACTGCTCAGGCCTGCGCGGCGGAGGGCCGGCGGGACGTTCTGCTCACGGTGGCTCCGCTCGTCCTCAGCCACGGCACCGGCACGCCAGTCAATCCCATCGCAGTGTTCTGAGCAGCGGTCATGTCAGCGCGGCAAGCAGGCGGAATCTCGAAGTAGCCCTGGCAACTGGGAGGAAGGCAGCATGTCACTAACCACGAAACCAGGCCCGGTTCACTTGCGCCGGGAGCTGCATGTCTGGGAGGGCATCGGGCTGTCGGTGGCCGGCGCCTCGCCCGCACTGGCCATGGCCTTCTCCGGCCCCGGAGTTGCCGCCCTCGTCGGCCGCGCTGCTGCCCTGTCGTTCCTGTTCGCAGCAGTCACCTGCATCTTCATCGGCTACGCGTTCATGATGCTGGCCAGGAAGTACAACAGCGCCGGAAGTGTCTACGGGTTCGTCGGCGCGTCGATAGGACCCCGTTCCGGGTTCTTCGCCGGGTGGGCGATGATGCTGATGTACTTCGTGTTCACGCCGGGCTCCGCGGCCGCCTCGGGGTTTTTCATCGCCGACCTGTTCAACGACCTCGGCTGGTGGCACGGCGCCAGTTTCATCTACTTCGCGATCCCGATCACCGTCATCATCTGGCTGACCGCCTCAGGCCTGGCTCGGCACTCCACGCGCACCCTGCTGTCGATCGAGAGCGTCACCGTCGTGCTGATCCTGGTGCTGATGATCGTCATCCTGGTCAAGGTCGGCTCCGGTCATGGCATCAACGGCGGGAAACTGACGCTGGACATCTTCAGCCCGCCTAAGGGCGTCAACGTGCACGCCCTCGTCCTCGGTGCCGTATTCGGGTTCCTGGCATTCACCGGATTCGAAGCGGCGGGCGCGCTCGGCGAGGAGACCGTCAACCCCGGCCGGGCAATCCCTCGGGCGATCGGAGTATCGATCCTCGCGGTGGCCGTCTTCTACGTGGCCTGCATCGCCGTGCAGTCGCTCGGCTTTGGCGCGACCAAGTCAGGGTCGGCTGAATTCGCCGCATCGAGCGGCCCGCTCTTCCAGCTCTCCAGCATCTACATCAATTCGGTCGTCCGCGACATCATCCTGATTGGCGCGGCATTCAGCGCGTTCGGTGCAGCCGTCAGCGAGGCCATGGCCGGCTCCCGGCTGGTTTTGGCGCTGTCCAGGGACGGGACCCCGGCCTCGCCGCTGGCCAGGATCTCTATGCCGTCCGGGGCGCCGCGACGTGCGGTCGAACTCATCATCGGCGTGAACGTCGTATTGCTCCTGATCTTCCAGTTCGTGGGCGTCAGCGGCTTCACCATCTGGCAGTACCTCGGCACGCTCGGAACGCTTTCCATCCTGGTCGGATACGCCATGGTCTGTATCGCCGCAGCTCGGGCCGCGCTCAACGGTAATTTGCAGATAGCCAGATGGAAGGCCATCGTGCCCATAGTCGCGGCCCTTGCGGTCGGCTACACGCTGTATAACGAGCTGGTCCCGGCACCAGCCCATCCGTACAACCTCTTTCCCTACATCACGCTGGCCTGGCTTGTCATCGGCGCCGCTGTCGTCATCTTCGCTCCGCACCTGGCCAAGAGGATGGGCGACGGCCTGACTCGCACCCTCGGGATACCGGAACTGGGGCACCATCATCACGGGCACGGCGGGGCGGCGGCGCCTGACGTGCCCCCGCTGGCCGAGGACACGCCTCCGGCCGGCTGAGCTGGCCGCTCACACGGCCGCGGACAGGAGCGCCATGGATTCAGTTCTTCCTGTCAGGCTTCGCGCTGCAGTGAGCGAGCTCGAGCAAAGGCCGGTCACGGTCACTGACAAGGGCTTCGGGCGGCTGGCCTGGTCGGCGGCCGTGAGCGCGGCGAGCCTCGCACGCAGCCGCCCGTCGCTCTTTGGCGGAGACTTTCTCCTGCCGCTCATGGTGCTGCGCGAATCAGCGCTGGCCGCCAACATCACCTCGATGGCGGGCTATTGCGCAGCAGCCGGAGTGCAGCTGGCGCCGCACGGGAAGACCACCATGGCGCCGCAGCTCTTCGCCCGTCAGCTCCAGGCCGGCGCCTGGGGCATTACGGCCGCCACGATCGGCCAAGTTCAGGTGTTCCGCTCTTTCGGCGTGCAGCGAATCGTGATCGCGAATGAGGTGACCGACCGAGCCGGCCTCGAGTGGCTGGCCGGCGAGCTAGCTGCCGACCCCGAATTCGACTGCTACTGCTTCGCCGACAGCGTCGCGGGCATCGCACTGCTCGATGACGCGCTGCGATCGAGTGCCGCCGGGCGCGGTGCGGCCGACGCCGGACCGCGGCTACGGGTCCTCGTCGAGCTCGGCAGGCCCGGCGGCCGGGCCGGCTGCCGCAGCGTCGACGAGGCAGTCGCGGTAGCCAAGGCGACCGCCGCCGCCCCCGCGCTCCGGCTGGCCGGCGCAGCGGGCTATGAGGGCAGCATCGGCCACGATGACGACGACGCGACGCTGGCGGCCATCGCCGAGTTCTGCCGGGATCTCCGCCAGCTGGGCCAGCTGCTGACGGTGTTCCCCGGCTGCGAGGAGGGTTACCTGCTCAGCGCAGGCGGCAGCGCATTCTTCGATGTTGTCGTCCGAGAGCTCACCGCTCCTGACGATGGCAGTGACGCGCCGACCGTCGTGCTGCGCAGCGGTGCGTACGTCACCCATGATCATGGCTTTTATGAACGCCTTGCGCCGGGCAGCCGCCGGCGCGGCCCGGGCCTGCCATGGTACCGGCGTTCGAGCTGTGGGCACTCGTGCTGTCCAGGCCCGAGCCAGGTCTCGCGATCCTCGGGGCCGGACGCCACCATGTCGCCTTCGACCAGGGCTTGCCGGTCCCGTTGCGGATCCGCTCGGCAGCGGGGCTGTCTGCCGACCCCGCGGGGATGTACGTGAGTGCTCTAGACGATCAGCATGCCTACCTCCGGCTGCCCGAGGACTCGCCGCTCGCTCCGGGAGACCTTGTCTGCATGGGCATCTCGCATCCCTGCACCACCTTCGACAAGTGGCGGGTCATCCCTGTGCTGGACGACGACGACCGGGTCATCGATGCCATCCACACCTTCTTCTGAGTCGCCGGTGGCCAGCGTGGATCGGGCGCTGCGGATCCTGGGCCTGATCGGCGGGGCGGCCACTGGCCTCTCGCTTGACGAGCTAGCGACCAGGCTTGGTATCCCTAAGAGCTCGCTGCACCGGATTCTGGCCGCGCTGAAGTTCCGCCGGTTCGTATCCCAGCCGGAGATCGGCGGGGCATACTTCCTCGGCACTGAGCTGCTGGCAACGGCGTTCAGATTCCACGACATGCTCGATCTGCGGGCCCTTGTCCATCCGCTGCTGGTGCGGCTCAGCGCCGAGCTGAACGAGACCATGCACATGGCCATCCTGGACGGGGCCGAAATCGTGTACCAGGACAAGATCGAGGCCACGCATTCGATCAAGCTGTCCTCGGTCATCGGCGGCCGGAATCCGGCGCACGCCACCGGCGTCGGCAAGGCACTGCTCGCCTGGACGTATCCAACCGACGAGGCCGTGCGTGCCTGGGCGGCTCAGTGGGAGCCGCTGCCACGGCCGACGAGGCGGACCGTCCGGTCGGCTGCCCAGCTGGCAGCCGAGCTTGCAAAGGTACGCGCCCAGGGCTTTGCCGTCGATGTAGAGGAAAACGAGGTCGGCGTGCGCTGCGCAGCCGTGCCGATCTTCCTCGGTAGGCCGACGCCGGCCGCCGCGGTCAGCATCACGGTGCTGGGCTCGCGCGCCGAAGTGCGCCGCCTGAACGAACTCGGGGAGTACCTGCGCGCCGTGGTAGCCGACTGGTCGAAGGTGCCTGAGCAGTAGCGAGCTGACAGTGTCGTTGACAGTGCCGCACCCGGCTGGCAGGCTCCGCGATAAGGACAGCATTCTAGGATGCGGAATGGCCTTCCGAGAGGTGGCGCATATGAGCAAGCGAGCCGTCGGAGGTACCAGGCCAGGCGGTGCGTACTCCCCCGGCATCCTGGCCGAGGGCCGGTTCATCTACGTGTCCGGGCAGGGGCCGATCAGGAACGGCGTGATCATTGGCGAGACCGCGGCCGAACAAACGGCGGTCGTGCTCGAGAACGTCGCCGCGGTGCTCGCCGAGGCCGGAGCCGGGCTCGCTGACGTCGTGCGATGCGGCGTCTTCCTCGCAGACATGGCTGACTTCGCCGCGATGAACGAGGTGTACAGCCGGACGTTTCCGGATCCGTTGCCGGCCAGAACAACTGTCGGCGCCGCCCTGGCCGGGATGAAGGTCGAGATTGACTGCGTGGCCGTGCTGCCATCGGAGCCGACAGCACCGGCCGAGTCATGATGATCGCTGCAGCTGGCCAGATGACGAACGCCTGGCGGATGCGGTGCGCGCGCTAGTCTTCACCGCGCCGGGCGAGGTGGAACTGCTCGATGTCGGCGATCCCGACGCCGGTCCGGACGAGACCGTCGTCAACGTAGCGTCCGTCGGGATCTGCGGCAGCGAACTGCACGGCGTCCGCGATCCGGGCTTCCGCGTTCCTCCCCTCATCATGGGTCATGAGTTCGCCGGGGTCACCGATGCCGGCGATGCGGTGACCGTCAACCCGATCCTGTCCTGCGGCGATTGCGATCAGTGCAAGCGCGGGAGCCGGCAGCTCTGCCGGGAACGAGTCATTGTCGGCATCGGCCGGCCCGGCGGATTCGCCGAGCGTGTCGCCGTGCCGACGTCCGCGCTACGCCTGTTGCCAGCATCTCTGAGCTGGGACGCCGCAGCCATGGCCGAGCCGGCTGCAAGCGCGGTGCACGCCTGGGCCGTGGGTGCGGGCGCGCCAGGGATGCGGGTCGCTGTCCTTGGCTGCGGCGCGATCGGGCTGCTGTGCCTGCTGACCGCGCTCGCGGACGGGGCGAGCACGGTCGACGTCACGGACCTGTCGGCGGCCAGAACGGAAGTGGCAGGTCGGCTTGGCGCGTCCCGCACCGAGCCGACCCTCAATGGCGAGTACGACTTGATCATTGATGCGGCGGGGACGGCCGAGACCCATGCACAGTCGGTTCGACACCAGCGGCCGGGAGGTGTCGCGGTCTGGATCGGCCTGGCCCAGCGGGAGGCCGGATTCGACGCTCAGGCCCTGGTGCGCGCCGAGAAGAAAGTAGTCGGCTCCTTTGCCTACACCGACGACGACTTCAGCAAGGCCATGGAGCTACTCAGCGACTGGGACCTGACCTGGACAACTGCGTACCCGCTAGCGGCTGGCGCAGAGGTATTCACCAGCCTGATGAACGGGGACTCGCAGCCGGTCAAGGCGTTGCTGCATCCGTCCGACGCGCGCCGTACTTAAGGAGCGGGTCGTGCAGAAGCCGCGAGTGGCCGAGTTAACGTCAGGTCGCTGAGACCCGGACAAGGAGACACAGACGCGGTGTACCGCTGGATGACGTGCGCGGCGATCGCTGAAGCGCGTTGCATCGGCATCGTCCGCGCTGACAGCCCGGCTGAGGCGACGTCGGTGGGCAAGGCCCTGGTTGCGGGCGGACTCTCTGTCGTCGAGATCGCTTACACGACGCCGAATGCGTCAGCCGCTATATCGGCGCTGCGCTCGCAGTGCCCAGATGCGGTCGTGGGTGCGGGCACCGTGCTGGACTTGGCGGCGGCGTTCGCGGCAGTCAGCGCCGGCGCCCAGTTCCTCGTCTCGCCTGTTGTCGCCGAGGACGTGCTCCGAGCCGGCCAGCGCTACGGTGTCGCGGTGATTCCGGGGGCGTGCACTCCGACGGAGATTAAATCAGCGATGGAACTCGGCGCGGACGCGGTCAAGCTCTTCCCCGCCGACGCGCTCGGCATCGGCTTTATGCGCTCCATCGCGACAGCGATGCCGCAGGTGCCGTTCGTGCCTACCGGCGGCGTCAGCGCGGACAACGCACTGCGGTGGCTTGAAGCCGGCGCGATGGCCGTGGGTGTCGGGGGTGACCTCACCCGTGGCGACCCGGCAGGCATTGAGGATCGTGCCCGGCGATTGGCTGCCCTGCTGAGTCGCCGACAGACTTAGCCCTGGCCGAATGCCCCGATGGCGGCGGCGGGTTCATACCCTTGCGGGTGTCCGGCTGAGCAACCTTCTCGGTCAGCCTCCGTTCATTCGGTAGCTGCCATGGCGGAAATCGTCGGCAAGCCCCGGATGGGATGGATGCCAGCCGAGCTCGGCCTGGGCTTTGGCCGCGTCGGTGCCCTGGTCGAGCAGAAGAACTTCGGCGAAGTAGTCGCCCAGGCGTGCCCGCGACTCCTCGTCGGACCCGGCGACCGCGCCTGGCGCGCCGACCGCGACAGCGGCCGCCTCCGTCAGCTCGGCAACGGCCGGGTTCGAGCCGTCCCCGACGACGTAGCGGCCGCGGGCCGAGTCGTCCTCCAGGACGCGCCGGAAGAAGTCGGCCAGGTCCGCGGCATGCACCGTGGACCAGTGCTGCCGCCCGGTGCCGAGCATGATCAGGTTGCCGGCCTCGTCACGCGGGGAACCAAGCAGCAGCCCCGGAACCCCGCCTCCGCCGTCCCCGTAAGCGACGCTGGAGACGATCACGACCCCGCGCATGCCAGCCGCGTCGAGCACCCGGCGCTCGATCGGCTCCCGCCACGCCACCATCGCCGGGGCCTTCACCGGCGACTCCTCGGTGATGGCGGTATTGTCCCCGTAAATCCAGTCGCCGCTGATGTGCAGATACGGCTTGCCCGTGCCCTCGAACGCGGCGGTCGCCGCGCCGGCTACCGCCGAGTCCAGATCCGCGCTGGAAGCGTCGCCCGGACTGGCCGTGTGAACCGCCCCGCCGGCGCCGCTGAATAGGCTCGCGACCGCCGGCCGGTCGTACAGGTCCACCACCGCCGGCGTCGCGCCCACCGCAGCGACCCGATCCGCCTCGCTCACGTCGCGGACCACCGCGGTCACCTCGTGACCATGCCCCAGCAAGTCAGCCAGTATGTGCGAGCCGATAAACCCCGTAGAACCAGTGAGCGTCACATTCATAGTCGATTCCCCCCGTTCTATGCCGTCGACGCCAGCAGCTCGCGTGCCTCTGCGTCGAGTTCGATGTTCGCGACGGCCATGTTCTCCTGCAGGTGGCGTGTCGAGGACGTGCCGGGTATCAGCAGCACGTTCGGCCGGAGGCTGAGCAGCCAGGCCAGGGCTATCTGGGCCGGTGTGTGGCCGGTGCGTGCCGCGATAGCGATGACCCTCGGGTCGCCGACGACGGGATTGCCCTGGGTGAAGGCCGAGCCGAGCGGGAAGAAGGGCACGAAGGCAATGCCGAGCGCATAGCACTCCTCGAGCACGGGCATGGCGGCCCGGTCCGCGAGGTTCAGCGGATTCTGCACGCAGGCGATGTCTGTGACCGAGAGCGCGTGCCGCAGGTGGTCGCGGGTGACGTTGCTCAGACCGACGCCGCCGATCAGCCCGTCGTCGCGCGCTTGCGCCATGGCGGCGAGCTGGTCGTCGAACCGCTGGTCGGGCTCGGCGCCGTCCATCAGTCGCAAATTGACCGCAGCGAGCTGGCCAACTCCCAGGCTGCGCAGGTTGTCCTCGATTCCCTGCCTGAGCTGGGCAGGCTGGTCGTACCGCAGCACTGCGCCCGCCTCGTCGCGGCGCGCGCCAACCTTGCTGACTAGGGCGAGACCCGCCGGGTACGGGTACAGCGCTGCCCGGATGAGCTCATTCGCGACATCGGGACCGTAGTACTGGGCGGTGTCGATGTGGTCGACGCCGAGTTCGACGGCGCGACGGAGAACGGCAATAGCTTCATCGCGGTCGCGCGGCGGCCCGAACACCCCCGGGCCAGGCAGCTGCATCGCGCCGAAACCCACCCGAGACACGGTTGCCGCTCCCAGGACATAACGGGGCGTACTGCCACTTGTCATGTCCATCACGCCCTTCCGTGCCGTGTCCACAGACCCATAGTCGATCCCAGGCGGGTGATCCTGCATCACCAGGATCAGGTGAGCCTGGTCCCCGGCAATGCTCAAAGGCCGCGCCGAGGCCGGATGATGGCGCCGAGCCCGCGCCCTGGCTCTAGCATCAGGTCCGTGCGCGTCGCTGGAGCAGCTCTCGGTGTCCTGATAGTGGGCGCGGTCTGGGTGAACGTGGCCATCACCCTGGTCATCCCTCGTGGCCGCATCGGGTTCATCAAGGTCGTCGACCGGCTCGTTGACAAGGTGTATACGGCGGTCGGCCGCCTCGTGCCGACCTGGGAACGGCGGGACGCCCTGCTCGCCAGCCAGCCCGTCGCCGCACTAGGACTGCTGCTGGTCACCTGGCTTGCCGGGTTCCTGATCGGCTTCGGGCTGTTGCTGTGGCTACCAGGAGGCAGCTTCCCCGGTGCCCTTCGCGAGGCAGGCTCGTCCTTGTTCACCCTGGGGTTCGCCGCCAGGAGCGGCGGCGAGCCGAGCACTGCCGAGTTCCTGGCGGCTGCCTCGGGACTGGTAATCGTCGCCCTTCAAATCGCCTACCTGCCGACGCTGTACGCCGCCTACAACCGGCGGGAAACGACAGTCACGCTGCTTGGTCCGCGCGCCGGGAGCCCGGCATGGGGACCGGAGCTCCTCGCGCGAGCCCAGATGGCGCACGGCATCGAGCAGCTGTCGGATCTCTACCAGGATTGGGAGCGCTGGTCAGCCGACGTCGCGGAGTCGCACTCGAGCTACCCGTCGCTGATGCGGTTCCGGTCACCCGAACCACATAGCTCGTGGATCGTGTCACAGCTGGCCGTTCTGGACGCTGGCGCTCTCCACCTGGCGGCATGCCCGGCGACCGCTCCGCTCGCTGCCAGGCTGTGCGTGCAGATGGGCTTCAACTGCCTGCGGAAGCTGACCCGGACGCTCCGGATCCCGGTCGACGACGACCCACGGCCCGACGACCCGGTCCAGCTGTCGTGGGATGAATTCCTCGAAGGCTGGCAGCGGCTGACGGCCGTCGGATTCCCGGTCGAACGGACAGCCGAGGAGGCCTGGCCACATTTCCGCGGCTGGCGCGTCAACTACGAGGCGGCTGCCTACAAGCTCGCGGCGGGCCTGGACGCAGTCCCGGCGCGCTGGTCAGGTCCCCGCCGCCACGCCTGGGGACCGTTCGAGCCGCGGCGGCTGGCCAACCGCACGCCCGAGCACCCCGATGGCCAGCCGGTGACGGCGGCAGACAGCCTCAATGGCGACTGACGCGTAGGCCCGCCGGGCGCCTGAACGAAGCTTCGTCCGGCGCTTCGGGGGTGCTGATGGGACCGGACGAACGCGGCGTTAGTGTGAGGCTTAAGGCCATCGGGAACGTAGCTAGCCGGGGGGTGGCAGCGATGGCAGGACTGACTCGCAAGAGCCTGGACGCACCCGACGAGACCCGCCCGTTTGAAGCCGGGATGGGTCAGGTAGATCTTGTAAACTCCGCAGCAGGCCCGGTTGGCCGGGCGATATTCCAGCCTGGCTGGCAATGGTCAAGGCACGTCAAGCCGCTCGCCCAGACCGATAGCTGCCAGGCACCGCACATGGGCTACTACGTGTCCGGTCGGATGAAGGTCGTCATGGATGACGGCGAGGAGACCGAGTACGGTCCGGGTGACTTTGCGATCATCCCGCCAGGACACGACGCATGGACCGTCGGAGACGAGCCCTGCGTGGTCGTCGACTGGCAGGGCTTCGCCGACTACGCCAAGCGCTGACGATCCGGCCGACCAGCAGCGACCCGGTGGGTGGTGCGAGCGTAGGTTGCTGCTGTGGTGCACTTCAGCAGGCTGTTCAAGGTTGTCATCGATGTACCCGCCAGCAGCCACGACCGCGAGCTGTCTTTCTGGCAAGCGGCAACCGGCCGCCCGCTGCCGGAGCTCGGCTTCCGTGAGTATCACGGCAGTAGGCTCCACGGTCAGGACTTCTGCCTACTGGTGCAGCGCCTTGGCGAGGGCAGCGCCCGCGTACATGTCGATATCCACACCGATGACCTGACCGCCGAGGTCGCTCGGCTGGAGCGCCTCGGCGCTGAGCGCGTGCAGCCCGTGCATACCTGGTGGGTGATGCGCGACCCGGCCGGACTGCTGTTCTGCGTCATCCCAGAGCCCGCGGGGACCCTCCACGACGCCAACGCTCAACGGTGGGACTGACGCGCACGCAGGCTAAGGTGCCTGAGTGGATGAGCAAATGTGGGCGGCCTACGACGCAATGGGCGGCGAGTATCAGCGGCACGCCGCCGATAGCGCATACAACGCCCACTACGACCGTCCGGCGGTTCTGGCTGCGCTAGGACCGGTCGGTGGCCAGCGCGTTCTGGATGCGGCATGCGGGCCAGGGCTGTACTCGCAAGAGCTGCTTGCGCGCGGCGCCGACGTGACGGCCTTTGACGCGAGCCCGGTGATGGTGGACCTCGCCCGGACGCGGATCGGAGACCGAGCCCAGGTCAATCAAGCCGTTCTCGGCAGGCCGCTGCCCTACGCCGATGGCGCTTTCGACCTCATCGTCTGCGCCCTTGCCATTCACTACGCCGATAATCGGGCCGCCGCCTTTACTGAGTTCTTCCGCGTCCTGCGTTCCGGCGGGGCTGTCGTGGCATCCACTCAGCATCCGACCACGGACTGGCTGCGCAAGGGCGGGTCCTACTTCGACATCAGGCTGGAAACCGACGTCTGGCACACCCAGGCGGGCGACCAGCCGGTCCGGTTCTGGCGCGAGCCGCTGTCGGCCCTATGCGGCTACGCCGCCGATGCCGGATTCCTGATCGAGCGCGTCATCGAACCGCTCCCGGTCGACACCATGCGCGGGCGCTATCCCGACGACTACGAGAAGCTGAGCAGAGAGCCCGGATTCCTGATTCTCCGCCTCGCCAAGCCGTACGAATCCGGCCCGCAGCCCGATAGCTGACCGAATCTGCCGATCCTGCTAGTCAGGGAACGGGGTCAGCGGGGACTTGTCGCCGACGAGCCAGACGTGGCCGAATGGGTCGGTGAATCCGCCCTGGCGGTGAACGCCCCACGGAGTCTGATGATCCCTGACGTCGTCCTGGGATCCGTCCGCGCCCGCCGCGACAGCCCGGGCAATGAACGCGTCTGGATCGTCGCAGAACACCTCGACCCGCGCCGTTGTCGCGCCAAGGCGCGCAGGACTGTCGAACGCCGAGCCCGTCCGCTCGTGCAGGAAGAAGGGGGCACCGTCAATCTCGAGCCCGACCACGCTGCCGAGGTTCCACAATTCAGTGGCGCGCAGAGCGCGCTTGTACCAGTCAGCAGCGGTGGGCGCGGAGGACACCGCCAGCATCACCGAGATCTCCGTCTGTGTCATCGGACAAGGGTTCCTTCCCAGCTGCAGCGCGCTGAGCTCTTCTCGCCGAGCTGGGCGGCGTCGGCACGCCCGGCCTCAGGTCTCTCCTATTGTGCTGCCATGCGGTGGTGCTCGCTGTAGCCAGGTATCGACCGCTCGAGCGCGGCCAGGATCACGCTGAGCCCGAACTCGAACTCCCTGCCGAAGCCGTACCCAGGCTGCAAGACGTGCCAGGTCGCCATCTCGGCGAGGTACGGGTACTGGTCGACGGAAGACTGCCGGGCGTGCGGCTCTGTGACCTCGGTGACCTCGGTGACCTCGGTGACCTCGGTGACCTCGGTGACCGCGGCGGCGGAGGCGGAGTTGAAGGGGACAGCGGCCTCTTGGAGGGCGAATCCGTAGACGTAGCTGTCGAGCAGGGCCTGCGCGTGAGCGGTCAT
This sequence comes from uncultured Actinomycetota bacterium, assembly GCA_963792725.1. Lineage (GTDB taxonomy): Bacteria > Actinomycetota > Actinomycetes > Streptosporangiales > Streptosporangiaceae > JAJYUU01. The sequence goes on from CAWBXJ010000001.1 coordinate 870,467, forward strand.
CGCGATCGAGAAGCCAGCCACGCGCAGGGTGGCCAGGGTCGCGTCATGATGGCGCAGCGTCGCGGGACCGGGATTGGCCCGTGACTCCATGAGCCCGATCGCCCAGGAGTGCGAGCTGAGAACGCGACGCGCGGAGTCAGCCCGGCGGCGCATCTCGGCTTGCCAGTCACCACCTGGCGATGGCACGTCGATCTCACTGAAGACGAGATCGACGATGCCGTCGAGGATCTCGTCCTTGTTCGCCACGTAGTAGTAGAGCGACATCGGCTTGACTCCGAGCTCCCTGGCCAGGGAGCGCATCGTCAGCGCCCTGACACCAGACGCGTCCGCGATTGCAACCGCGCCTCGCAGCACCCGCTCCCGGCTGAGCAGGGCGCGTCGAGCAGGGCGCTCGCTTGCTCGCTCCCCCACCATTGTCCCCGATCGATAGCCATCTCGTACTTAGTACTGTAGCGTCTCGTACTAGGCGCCGTACTAAGTACGGTCACCAGGCCGCGCGGTGCCGCTGGCAGAAGGAGCCGTCATGCAACCCACGCCGCTGCAACCTGCGACGGGCGAGGACGCGAATGGTTCGCCGATGGCGGACAGCTCGATGCAGGCAGTAGTTCAGGATGCTTACGGTTCCGCTGACGTCTTGCGCCTGGCGCGGATCACACGTCCCGAGATCGGCGCCAACGACGTGCTGTTGCGGGTGCACGCGGCGGGCCTGGACCGCGGCGCCTGGCATCTGATGACAGGCATGCCCTACCTGATCCGCCTTGGCTCCGGATTCGGCAAGCCGAAGAACCGGGTGCGCGGGCGGGAGGTGGCCGGCACCGTTGTCGCCATTGGCTCGGCGGTGACCAGGTTCTCGCCAGGGGACGAGGTATTCGGAGTCGGCCGCGGCACCTTCGCCGAGTACGCAGCGGCCAGGGAGGACAAGCTCGCCCGCAAGCCGGCGAACGCCAGCTTCGAGCAGGCCGCCGTGGTCCCGGTATCAGCGCTTACCGCATTGCAGGCCCTTACCGGTGCCGGCCGGGTCAAGCAGGGAGACAAGGTGCTGGTCATCGGCGCGTCCGGTGGCGTCGGCAGCTACGCCGTCCAGCTGGCCAAGGCCTTCGGAGCCGAGGTCACCGGCGTGTGCAGCACTGCCAAACTCGACCTGGTGCGATCCCTCGGCGCCGATCATGTCATCGACTACAGCACTACTGACTTCGCCGATGGCCCGCTCAGCTACGACCTCATCCTGGACATCGCCGGGAACCCCGCTCCGTCACGGCTGCGCCGCGCCCTCGCGCCTGCCGGAACCGCGGTCATGGTCGGCGGCGAGGCCGGCGGCACCTGGACTGGCGGCATGGATCGGCAGCTGCGGGCCATGGCCCTCTCATTGTTCGGACGCCAGCGGCTCACCAGCTGTCTCTGCAAGGAGCGCTCCGCCGACCTCGAACGACTCACGGAACTTATCGAAGCGGGGAAGGTGACGCCGAGCGTCGATCGCTCGTACCCGCTCGACCAGGTACCCGATGCCATGCGTCACCTGGCAGCGGGGAAGGCGCGCGGTAAGGTCGCCATCACCATCTGAGCCAAGCAGTTACCCCGGCGCTCGCTCACCTGTCAGCAGATCCACGACGTGTCGGAGCGTCTCGTCATCGCCGACGTTGCCGGCGAAGACGACGTAAGGCACGCCTATCACCTCTGGTGCCGCATCGAGGGGCCGGAAAACCGAAATCAAGCCGGGAAACAGCTGGCCGGCTACTTCGGCGCGGCGGATGCCCAGGCCGTGCACCGCGACGTCGTGCGAGGTGATACCGCCCTTGGCGACAATCCAGGCCGGCCTCGCGGCCAGCGCCTCGCGGATCGTGCCCGACATCGCTCCGGACACCTTGCGAGCGATCGCCAGACTGTCAGCCCCGTCATGGCCCTGAGTGACGGTGCGGCTGGTGTAGAGCAGGACATCTGACTCATGCAGCGCGCGGGCGACCTGACGTGCCGTGTCGGCAACCACGGCGTCGGCTCCGCTCAGGATGGCGGCAACGTCGAGTTCGATGTTGGTCGTGCCGCCATGGCTGCGGAGCACGGCAAGTTGCCGGCTCGTCTGGCCGACGTGGGAGCCGACAGCGATCAGGCCATGCGTGCCCGGCGCGGCTGCCGACCTGATCTCCAGACCCCGGAGTGGAGCCTTCGGCTCGAGTCCGATCAGGGCGCGCACGAACGACGGCCCGGTGCGGAAGAGAAAGGATTGGCCTGCGCGCTCGGCCAGCAGCACCCCGTAGGCCACAGTTTCCAGGTCGGAGTACTCGGTGGCGTTGACGACGATCCACCTGCCGTCCTGCGCGTTGGCCAGCAGCTCCCTGACCCTGGCCGCGCCGCCGATCCTGATGTCCGCGAGGCTGATGCTGCGCACGTCATCACGTGCGATCAGGCCGCCGCTCTTCTCGGCCAGGAAGTCGCGCAGGTTCGACGACCTGTAGCCGAACGCGGCGTCTCGGGCGAACTCTGTCTGGCCGACCGGGATCAGGTCACGGCCGACTCGCGCCCAGTGGATGTCGGCAGCGGTCAGCCGCCCGGCCTCCAGGAAGGCAGGAATCAGCAGGACAGCGTCGAAACCGCTGCCGAGCCCATCTCGGCGCGCAGCCTGGATCGCTGCCACCTCCGCCAGTACGTGGCCGCGCAGCGTCGAGTCGCTCCGACTGATCAGCTGCATCCGCGCGCTACGGCTTCGGGCTGCAGCCAGCAGGCCGCAAGCGGCCTGAGTGGTCAGCTCGGTGGCTGCCGGTTCGCCGAGACTGCGCGTGTTGGTCAGGACGAAGCACACATGAGCCGGGCTGTCGAGCGCTGCCTGCAGGACGTCTTCGTCGAGGACAGTCACGACCTGGACGTCGTGCACCGCCTGCGATCCGGTCGGGTCGTCGTCGAGCACGCCAAGTAGCAGGCCATCGGCGGCCCGGATGGCACGAATCGACGCCCGGAGGACACCGTCATCCGGCCTGGCCTGGGGTAGTCCGGCGAATACGCTGGTCGCCGATGGCGGCTCGTCGCGCAGCAATACGACCTCTCCCCAAGCCAGCTGAGGGCCGACGGGACGTACGATCACCCTATTCGAGCTCGGTGCTTGCCTCCAGACGGGAGACGCCGTGGCGGACGTGGTCATCACCGGCGGCGCAGGCTTCCTTGGCTCTCGCCTCGCCCGGGAGCTGCTAGCCGCGGGCTCAATCCAGGTGGCCGGCGGCGCGGCGCGGCAGCTTGGCCAGCTGACACTGATCGACGCTGCGCCGGTCCCGCCGGATCTGGCCGACGACGAGCGCGTCGTCCCGATCGGCGGCGACCTCGGCGAGCCGGAGCTGCTACGTCCCGCGGGTACTGCCTGGGGGGCACTCGTCGGCGCCGAGGTGATCTTTCATCTCGCGGCCGCAGTCAGCGCCGCGTGCGAAGCGGATTTTGATCTCGGGGTGCGGGCTAACCTCCGCGTCACGGAGGCGCTGCTTCAGACGTGCCGGGCGCTCGGCACCAACCCCATCGTGATCTTCGCCAGCTCCGTCGCTGTCTTCGGGGCATCTGGCGAGCACCCAATCCCAGCGATTGTGGACGATCAAACGTTGCCTAATCCGCAGTCCAGCTACGGCGTGCAGAAGGTCATCGGCGAGCTGATGGTGGCCGACTACACACGCAAGGGATTCCTGCGCGGACGTGCTGTCCGCCTGATGACCGTCAGTGTGCGCCCTGGCCGACCCAACGCGGCGGCGTCGGGCTTCCTGTCGAGCATCGTCAGGGAACCTCTTGCGGGCGAGCGTGCGATCTGCCCTGTCGACCCGCGGACCGAAGTAGCGCTTGCCTCGCCGGCCAGGGCCATCGACGGGCTCCTGCGCGCCGCCAGCGCATCAGAAGCGGCCTGGGGTGGCCGGACCGCGGTTAACTTGCCAGCCCTCACTGTCACTATCGCGGAGATGGTCGCAGCGCTCGAGCGCGTGGCCGGGCCAGCGGTCAGCGCCCTGATCGACTGGGTCCCGGATCCGGCAGTGGCGGCCATCGTGACAAGCTGGCCCGCCAGGTTCCAGGCTGACCGGGCCGCGAGGCTCGGCCTGAGCGCCGACCCGGACTTCGACTCGATCATCAAGATGCACCGCGCCGAGACGGGTGCTGCCCGCGCCGGGCACTAGCTGTCTAGCGGACAGCGGACGGGCCCGCGCAGCCAGACTGCGGCGGCGGCTCGCGCCAGCCGGGCTTCTCAGCGCAAGAGCCGGAGGGCGGCCGCGGCGAAGGCGTGGACTACGGGATCCCAGCCGGATTCGTAGTTATCGCGAGCGGATGCGCCGTCGGGGCGGCGCTCCCAGCCCGAGTGGGTCAGCCGCACGACGGTGGTGCCGTCCGCCAGGGTCTCCACGATCGCGGCGCCGATCCCCTGGCCGAAGGTAACGCTGACCGCCTCCTCGCAGCCGACCGAGTGCGTCGCTAGCGGCCACCATTCGTGCATGGATGTGGTGAACAGCTCGAAGGCGCGGCGCGGGGCTGCAGCGACGGTGACGGACTTGCGGACGGGCTCGGCTGAGGTCATGTCGCTAGGCATCGGGGATGCTCTCTTGTTCGCGCCTGGGCCGCGCTCGGCTGCCGGAACTGTCGTTGCGAACCCGGTCGGCGTAGCGGTCCAGGGCGGTCTCCCAGAAGCTATCCAGCCAGGTCCGCAGCTCGGTGAGTCCGGCCGGGTCGAGCCGGTAGACGTTGCGCGTGCCGCGCTCGTCGTAGCTGACCAGGCCGCTGCGTCGCAGGACCGTCAGATGCTGCGATACGGCAGGGCGGCTCACGGGCAGTGCGGCGGCGAGTTCGCCCACCGACGCGGGCCCGGCTCGCAGGCGATGGATGATATGCCGCCGGGTGCGATCGCCTAGCGCGTCCAGGACTGCTTCGTAAGTTTCCACGAACCGTAAGTTGCCACGAACGAATGGACGTGTCAAGCCCGCGTGGCACCCGAGTCGTGGCAGCATCGCTGCGGCTCCGCTCGCCGCAGGTCGCCGGCCTGCAGCCGGACGCCGCTCGTCGTACGCTTCAACCGAGGACGCGTCGGCACTCGCGCAAGCACGGCACGGCTTAAGGAGCTTCAGTGTCCGGTCTGCAGGTCCAGCCGCGGGCACCAGCGGCGGCGCAGGGTCGCACGCCACTGCGCGGATCGGGCCTCGACCCGGCCGCCGCGCGCGGCCCCTCGGGAGTTCGGCCGGCGTCGTGGCGACGGCTGTGTCCCTCTTCGCTGGTCCTGGCCGGACTGACGGTCCTTGTTGCCTGGGTCGGCCTCGCCGGCCTGCTCAAGCGCGGCGGCCTGACGACGGTGCTGGCCGCAGGCTGGGCGGAGCTGGCTGCGCCGCTGCTGGTGGCGCTGGTCATCGCGGTAGGTGTCTGCGAGCAGATATGGCCGGCTGAGCGTCGCCCGCTCCTGGCCCGCGGTCACGTCCAGGATGCGTGCTTCGTGGCCGTGCACGCCATCGTCGTGATCCCGCTGATGACCGTGCTGAGCGTCGGCTCGGCAGCGCTGATCGGTGGTCATGCGCGCTGGCTCGAGCTGCGATCGACTGAGCACTGGCCTGGCTGGCTGCTGATCCCCCTCACTGTTGTGGCGATGGACGGGGCTAACTGGCTGGCCCACTATGCCGACCACCGGCTCGGCGCGCTGTGGCGCTTTCATGCCCTGCATCACAGCCAGGAGGAGCTGAGCATCCTCACTTCATTCCGTGCGCACCCGCTCATGCACACGACCGGTTTCCTGCTGGCCACTATCCCGGTTGTGGTCCTGATGCCGGCCCGCCCGATCGCCCCGGTGCTCATCACGATCTACGTCTGCATCGGCACTCTCCAGCACGCTAATCTCCGCTGGAACTTCGGCCCGGTCGGCCGGGTGCTAGTGAGCCCTGCCTACCACCGCCTGCACCACGCGCCGGACACTCAGCAGGTCAACCTCGGCGTCGTGCTGACGATCTGGGACGTCCTGGCCGGTCGCGCGAGATTCCCCGCGCGGAGCGACGGCGTCGGCCGTACCGGCCTCAACGGCCGGCCGGTCCCCGTCGAGCAGGACGACTCCGCAGGGCCGGCGCTGCTTCTCCTCAGGCAGCTCAGCGAGCCATTCCAGGCACGTGGTTAGTAGCCGGACGGCGACGCCGACGCCGTGCCGTCGTCGGCACTCGCCTGCGCCTGATAGCGCACCCTCAGCAGCTGCTTCTGAACCTTGCCGCTTGCGGTGCGCGGCAGCTCATCGACCACCTCCACGGTCCGTGGCACCTTGAACCGCGCGAGCTGTCCAGACAGGCATCCCGCCAGGTACTCCGCATCGAGGGTGAACCCGGCGGCCACGGTGACGACCGCGTGCGGCACCTCGCCCCAGCGCTCGTCCGGCACGCCGATGACGGCGACGCCAGTGACGCCGGGGATCGCCGCGATCGCCTGCTCGACTTCCGCCGAGTAGATGTTCTCCCCGCCGGAGATGATCAGGTCGTTGACACGGTCGGCGATGTACAGGAAGCCGTCCTCGTCGGTATAGCCGAGGTCGCCGGTGCGCAGCCAGCCATCGTCGGTGAAGGCGCTGCGGCTAGCGGTCTCGTTGTCCCAGTATTCGGCGAAGACGTTGGGGCCGCGCGCCTCGATCTCACCGCGCTGACCGGGGCCGGCCAGCACTCCGGCGCCAGTTCGGACGCGGAACTCGGTGAAGTGATGCGCGAGCCCGGCTGAGCCGGCACGCTCCCGCGAGTACCACGGCGGCAGCATGGTGATCCCAGGGGAGGTCTCGGTCATCCCGTAGCCGCCGGAGAACGACAGGCCCCGGCCCTCATAGGCGTCGCGGACCCGGTCGGGGACGGCCGAACCCCCGCACGTGAGCAGCCGCAGCGACGAGATGTCGGCCGACTCCCAGGCCGGGTCGTCCAGCATCAGCTGATAAGTCGTGGGGACGCCGCTGATCATGGTGGCGCGCTGCTGCTCGATCGACCGCAGGGCATCCCCTGGTACGAAGCGCTCGGCCAGGAGCAGCGTCGCTCCTTTGAGGTACACCGGCAGGCAGCCCATCCCGAGGGCGGCGACGTGGAAGAGCGGCGAGATCATCAGCGCGCGGTCCGAGCTGACGAGGTCGTAGTCCACGAGGACGTTGACCGCATTCCACGTCAGGTTGCCGTGGGTGAGCACGGCGCCCTTCGGGCGGCCGGTCGTGCCCGACGTATAGATGATGACCGCGCGGTCGGCGAGGCTGACTCGCGCGGGTTCGCGGGGGCTAGCCCTGCCAACCCCGGCGGCACCGATGACACCCTCGTAGTCTTCAGCTGTGCCATCCGTAGTTACCGGATCGGCCGATCCGGCGGAGCCGACCACGATCCGCGCGATCGGGAGCTCGGCGCTCGCTGCCACCGCCAGCGGTTCGAGGGCTGCGCTATGCACGAGCATGGTTGCCCCCGAGTCGGTGAGCATATAGGCGAGCTCGGGAGCCGACAGCCGGGTGTTGAGCGGGACGAAGATCGCGCCGAGCTGGGTCGAGGCAAACAGCGTCTCGACGAACGAGGGATGGTTATTGCCGAGGTAGGCGAGCCGGTCGCCGAAGCGCACGCCACGCTCCTGCAGGGCGGCCGCGAGCCGGTCTATGCGCGTGGCGAGCTCGCCATAGGTCACCGCGCTGTCGCGGAAGACGATCGCCGTGCGCCCGGCCGACTTGACCGCGCGGCGCCTGGGCCACGCACCGATGCCCTCCGGGATCACATCGACTCCCTTCTCGGCTCTGTCAGGAACGTCGATCTCCGCGGCATGCACGGTCAGGCTCGCGTGCGCGTGCGCTCGTGATGGCGAGGCAACCAGCGCACCGTCTCGTCCGCCGGGCCACCATCGCGGCCATCCGCTGGCACGACCGCGCTCCTACCTGTCATTCCGGCCTCCACCTGCTGCCCCAGGCTCTCCTGAACCGTACCGAGTACTCGCCGCCGGCGTCATGGGAGCGGGTGTGCCATGAAGAAGGCCCACATGAGCGAGTTGGCGTTCAGCGCATCGCTTTGGGGGCCGAGTACACCGGTGATCTCCGCGGGCATTGCCGGGCCGCCGGGCCATTCGTGGCCTTCGCCGCGGATGGCGTAGAGCTCGACCACGGCGCCGCCCGCGCAGCCGGCGTACTTGGTGAGGCTGTAGCCGCTGCCGGAGGCCACCTGCGGGCTTGCGGCGCAGCGATCCTGCGCCGCCCAGAGCCGGGCGGCGGTCGGCACGGAGTAGGTCCAGTACGGCTCCCCGTGGCCGTTGAAGGGGTCGATCGGGTCGGCGGTGCCGTGGAAGGCGATCACCGGCACCGGCCTGCTGGCCGGGCACGGGCTGGCAATCCGCAACCCGGCAACCGGGGCGATGGCGGCGAAGGTGCCGGCCGCGTCGCACGCCAGCTGGCTGGCCATCCGCCCGCCGCCGGACACGCCTGTCGCGTATACCTGACGCAGGTCAATGCAGTACCGTCCGGCCAGGTCCGTCACCAGGCTCGTCAGGAACGTGATGTCACTGGGATCGCTAGCTGCCGGGAGACTGCCGTTGATGAGCGGCACGCCGGGGATGTTCCAGTCATAACCGGTCCCGTCCGCGATCAGCGCCTGTGGGTAGGCGACGATGAAGCCGTCCGCGTTAGCAGCAGTGTCCGTGCCGCTGAACGTCTGCTGCGCACGGGCTGTGCTCTCACTGCCGTGAAGATTGAGAACGAGCGCGACCTTCGCAGATCCCGTGTACCCCGCGGGGACGTGCACGATCACGACTCGCTTGTGACCACTGACCGTCACGCTGTACTGCAGTGACCCCGTGGCCCGGTGATGTCCGCAGCCCGAACCCCCCGCGGCGGGCGGCAGGGTCCCCGCCGTGGCCGGTGCTGCCGTTGCCCCGGCATGACCGCAGCCCGCGATGGGGCCAGCCGCCAGCAGTAACGCCACGCCTAGGCCGAGGCTGCGGCCGCGCCGCCGCGAGCTCAGGAGCGCAGCGCCGGTCCTGGCGATCGGCAACCGGTGGCTGGTGATCCAGCCTCGGCGGACCGACGTACCGGCCATTGGTTATCCCCTCGCCTAGATATGCAACCTGGTTGCATATCTGCTACGATACGAGTCAGTGGCTCCGAACGCAAACCCCTACCGGTTCGGCGACCTGCTCGCACTCGCCCGCCAGAGCTGGATTCGCCAGATGGCCAGCGAGCTGGCCGATCGCGGCTTCATCGACTACCGGATCGCTGATGCGGCTGTCATGCGCCGGCTACGACGCGCACCAGTCTCGGTCGGCCAGCTCGGCGCGGACCTCGGCGTTACCCGCCAGGCAGCGCGGAAGGTAGTCCGCGGCCTGCAGGAGCGCGGCTACGCCGGCACGGAGCCGGACGCCGATGATGCCCGGAAGCTGAACGTGATCCTCACGGCCTCCGGCCACGCCTATGCCAGCGCAATCACCGAGGTGATCGCCAGGCTCAACCGGGCGCTGGCGGCCAAGGTAACGCCCGAGCAGCTTGCGGCGGCCGACGTAGTCCTCCGCATTTCCATCGACGACGAGCAGGTCGCCCTCAGCGCAGGGCGGATCCCGCCACCGCGCCAGCGCGGTCACTAGGGTTGCGGCATGGCGGAGTTGCTTCACATCACCGAGCGGGCGGCCTGGCTTGATGCCGCGCGCGAAGGCGAGTACCGCATGTCCACCCGCGGTCGGACGCTGGCGGAGGAGGGCTTGATTCACTGCTCGCTCAGACACCAGCTACGCGGCGTCGCCGAGTTCGTCTACGGCGATGCTGACGATCTTGTGGTGCTCGTCATCGACGAGGCGCGGCTCGAGGCTGAGGTACGGTACGAGGCGCCAGAGCCGGGTGCGGACAGCTATCCCCATATCTACGGCGCCGTGCCTGCGCACGCCGTCACTGCCGTCATCGACGTAAGCCGCAACTCGTCAGGACGACTTGTCCTGCCGGAGTAGGACGAGGGTCATGCACCGGCCGCCGATGTTCTGCCAGCGGCTCGCGACGGCGCCAGCCTCTCCCCCAGGGGCGCGAGGGCCGTCGCTGGCAGGCGCAGCTCGAATGTCGAGCCTTCGCCGACCTTGCTCTCGACCCGAACCGAGCCGTCGTGGGCCTCGGCGATCGCCTTGACGAGGGCCAGGCCGAGGCCGAAACGGACCGCCCGCTCCCGACCAGAGTCGATCCGGGAGAACCGGCCGAAGATGCGGCCGACATCGGCGGCCGCGATCCCGCAGCCGGAATCGGTGACGGCGAGGACCACGGTCTCGCCCTCGCGACGGGCGCTCAGCTCGATGCGGCCGTCGACGTCGGTATGAGTGACCGCGTTCTCGATGAGCGCATCGAGCGCGAGGGTCAACCGGTCCCCGTCCGCTGGCATCGTCCCCTCCGCCAGTGCGCCCAGTGTCCACTGCCGGTGGACGTGCCGCCATCGCAGGACTGTCTCGAGTACGAGGTCCGCGATGTCCACGGGAGCGGTGCGCAGGAAGTCCGGGCCGTCCGACGAGGCCAGCAGCAGCATCCGGCTGGTCAGCCGGCGCATCCGAAGCAGCTCATCCACGGCCACGCGTGCGTCCTTGGCGATCGTCTCGTCGGTCGCTGCCTGCTCGATCAGCTCGGCGTGACCAAGGGCAATGGTGATCGGCGTGCCCAGCTCGTGGGAGGCGTCCTGCAGGAACCGCCGCTGCTGAGCCAGCAGGAGCAGGTTGTGCTCGGAGACGCGCCTCATGGCGTCCAGTGCCGCGACCCGCCTGCGGGAATGCCAGACCATGACCACGAACATCATGGCGAGCAACGGGACCTCCGCCAGGTAGTCCGCGTCCTGCTTCCCCGCGATGACCTGCCAGCCGATCAGGCCGCCGGTAGCGATGGTCACTGTCAGGACGGTGACGAGCGTCGATCCGAGGCGCCACAGCCGAAAGCCGTAGATCGCCGTCAGGCTCACCCAGATGATGAGGAACGGGACTGTCTGCCAGCCGGGGAGCAGGCGCATGGCCAGCAGATTCAGCCCTATGAACACGACCCAGGCAATGTCCACCCACGACGCCCTCGCCGTACGAAGCAGCCGGTCACCGCGCATCGGCCCACACCCCCCTTTCGGCGCAGCCCGCCGCGGCCGATTCGGCCACGTGCTCGGCACGAGGCCTTCTTGTGCCATCCCTCGCTGAAGCGCCACGCGCATCCTACGACGGGAGGGACAATTCGGGTAGACGAAGCTCCGGGCCGCATATCGGCCCGGGTGTGCCCTGCTCACCCTCGAGGAAGCCGCGTGACCTTCATCAGCCCGGCACTCGGCTCAGCTATCGGTGATCGTGACTGGCCTGGGTCAGCACCTCGGCCAGCACCGCTGCTTCGCTATGCGCAGCGTCCTTCGTCGCGGTCAGCAGCGTGACACGGCCGGCGGCGGCTAGTGCCCGGAGCTGGTCGAGAGCGTCGGCCGCCGGGGGCTCGGCAAGCTCCTGCCGGTACCGCGAGGAGAACCCAGCGAACTTGGCCGGGTCGTGGCTGTACCACTTGCGCAGCTCGGTCGACGGCGCCACGTCCTTGAGCCACAGATCCAGGTCGGCGGCGTCTTTTGACAGCCCGCGGGGCCAGAGCCGATCGACCAGGACACGAACTCCATCGGTCTTGTCCGGCAGTTCGTACACCCGCCGGACAAGGACCTGCCCTGCCGCCGTCCGAGATCCGCGCGCCTTGCCGCCGCTGACCATCTCAGACCTCCCTTCAGCCAAAGGCCGTCGCCGTGACTGCAAGCGTGCCCCGGCAGCGTCCTCCGTACCATCCGGACCCGAGATGCGTTGGCCGGGCGCCTGCAGGGCACCACCGCTGGTACGGTCGCCTTCGTGGCCTATGAGGTGCGGACCGAGCAGGCACATCCGCGCGCGCTCGCCGCGGTACGCGCAACGACCACCCGTCAGCAACTCGGCGCCGACATCGTGCGACTGCTCGACCTGGTCTGGCCGGTCCTGCGCGAGCAAGGCGTCGGTACCGGGCACAACGTCGTGGTGTACCACGGCGGCGGCGCAGACGGCACGCTCACCATCGAAGCTGGCGTCGAGACGCTCACCGCGTTCAGCGAGCGCGGTCAGGTCCGCGCCGCGTCCACTCCGCCCGGCGCGGTAGCGACTGCATCGCACTACGGCGACTACTCCCAGATGGCAGGCGCTTACGCAGCACTAGAGCAGTGGATCACCGCGAACGGGCGTCGCGCCGCCGGAGTGACCTGGGAGGTCTACGGCGACTGGGACGAAGATCCCGCCAAGGTGCGGACCGACATCTACTTCCTGCTCGAATCAGCTTCTTAGGGGAACGGGGTGCGGTGGGCCAGCAGCCGCCGCGCGAGCTACCGGCGCTGCGGCGTATCGGTGCACACATGCCCGAGCAGTCGCGCGGACAACTCCGTGGCGGGCATGGCCTGACTGTCGGACGAGGCGAACACCTGACCGCAGCCCGCGCACGAGAGCGGGCCAGCGGCCTCCACACGCTCGGACCCGCCGTGCCGCAGTTCCATGTATTTGCGGGCGCTAAACAGCGCTGCCTGAAATTCGGCTTGCGCGACCGGGGATAGCTCGACGCCCAACTCGACGCGCTCGGCCCACCTTTCCCAGATGCCAGCGGTCACACGCCAGAACCCGTACGCGGGCGACCCTCTCCGATAACGCTGCCGGACTGTCGTCGCGGCTTCCCTGAGTTCGGCACCTGGATCGGCTGAGCCAATATCAGCTGGTATCTCCATGACTACACCCCCGGCGCCTTGCCGGTCCCGCACCTGCGGGCCGGCCGGGCGGTTGTCACCATTCAAGCACTCCGGATGCAGGCACTATTCAGCCGACACCCAGTGTCGGTGCGCCGAGGAGCATCCCAGCACGCTGCGCCAATCCGGCTTCAGCTGGATCGCCCGGAGTGTCGAACTTGCGGCCGGCCGTCTATGAACTAACCTGACGCAAGTGCCACGTTATGTCTGTCCGAGCGGAGGTGAGCTGACGTGAGCTTTCTGAAGACTCTGTTCAGCACGACGGGCATCCTCATCGCGATCTACATTCTCATCGGTGTCTTCGTCAATACCGCGTCTCCCCACCTGCCGGGATCGCCCGCCACTCTGACGGGGCTGCACAGCTGGGTTCAGTACTTTGTCTCGGTCCTTTTCTGGCCGCTGAGCCTGTGGGGTCCCACCTTCACGGTGGGCAAGTGGACACCCTGACGCGAGGGCACGGCCGCGAGCAGGCGCACCTGCGCTAGCCCGCGACTACGTACGGGAAGTTCTCGGCTCGAAGCTTGGCAGCCACCGACGGCCTCAGGCCGGAGGTGGTGGCCGTGTTGAGGACGAGCGAGAACATCACCTCGGGAGCGTTGTCGGCCAGTGTCCGGCCGTTGATGCCCGCGAACCCGTACGTCGCCAGCGTGCCAACCGTGTACGGCATGACGTCGGGGAACAGCGTCCTGGCCACGGTCTGCCCGTATCCGTGCGGGTCAGCTGAGGTCCCATTCGCCGCGACGACCGCGGCGATAAGATCGGCGATCGACTTGCCCTCCGCGTTCATGTCGGCAGACGGGTGCCGGTCGTTGGCGGGGTTAGCGAAGTCAGTGTCATCGGGCCAGAAGATCGGCCACATCATGGGGTGGCCGAACCGGTTGATCTGCCGCCAGCCGCCTGCATCGGTGGCGAGCTTGGTGGCGCACCAGATCCCGGTACGCTGCCCGGCATGCAGCTGCGGGTGCTGGTGGGAGACCTCCAGCACGATCGACTCGACGGTCGTACTGGCGAAGCTGTTCCGCGCGCCGCCGGCGCGCCACGCTGACAGATCTACGACGGTGCCGTTCCTGACGGCGGCGTTGATGACCGAAAGCTCGTCGAGGTCAACGTAGAACGGGTCCGCGATGCGCCCCGCCCAGATCCGGGTGTCATCCTGGCTCGCCGACTCGCCGGTGCGGCCTTCGAGCACCAGCGCGCCCGTCGCGCCATCATCACGGGCCTCGTCCCCGGTCAGGGCACGCACCTGCAGGGCCTGCCGTCCGCCCGAGTCTCGCTCGCCGAAGGAGACGCGGTAGGTCAGCGTCTCGACGTCAGCTCCGTCGAAGTGCACCTTGAACTCATAGCGCGCCTCCGGGTGGAAGCCCGGCTGTACGTCGGGCCCGGTGATCGTGGAGTTGACATCCATGATCAACACCGTGCTGTGGTCGCCAGGGAACACGTACAGATCATCGAGATACAGCTGGCCGTTCTGACCTGCCAGCGGCGTATCGAGGTGATGAGACATTCCGCAACTCCTCCCCCCAAAGGAGACCGACTTGTCCACATTCGCTAGGCCGGTACGCCCCCGCCTCGGCCCGACATCAGGCTAACAACGGCCTCATGTCAGGGCGTCAGCCGGCCTGGCGACCCCTGCTGCCGGGCCGTCACCGGCCGGTCAGTCGCTCGAGGTCCTCGGGGTAGCGGGCGCCCTGCACGGTGATCCTCGCGGCGGCATCCTCGATCTCCTGGAGGTCCCCCGATGTCAGCGCCACGTCCGCCGCCCCCATGTTCTCATCGAGCCGTTCCAGCCTGCGGGTACCGGGGATGGGAACGATCCAGGGCCGCTGGGCGAGCAGCCAGGCCAGCGCTACCTGCCCGGCGGAGGCATTCCGCCGTCCGGCGATGGTGCGTAGCAGGTCGACGAGCGCCTGGTTCGCGGCCCGCGCCGCCGCCGTGAACCGGGGGATGGTCGTGCGGATGTCGGAACTGTCGAACGTCGTGGTCTCGTCGATGCGCCCGGTCAGGAAGCCCTTCCCGAGCGGGCTGTAGGGGACGAAGCCGATGCCGAGTTCCTCAACGGTCGGCAGCACGTCCGCTTCGGGGCGTCGCCACCACAGCGAGTACTCGCTCTGCACCGCCGTGACCGGCTGCACGGCGTGCGCGCGGCGGATCGTCAGCGCGGCTGCCTCGGAGAGGCCGAAGTGCTTCACCTTCCCGGCCTTGACCAGCTCTCGCACCGCTCCGGCCACATCTTCGATGGGCACGTCCGGGTCGACGCGGTGCTGGTAGAACAGGTCGATCGCGGCGACCCTGAGCCGCTGGAGCGAGGCGTCGGCAGCCTGCTTGATGTGGTCCGGCCGACTGGACAGGCCGACCTGGCGGCCCGCCGCGTCGAACTCGAACCCGAACTTCGTGGCGATGACCACGTCCCCGCCGAACGGCGACATGGCGTCACCGACCAGTTCCTCGTTGACGAACGGGCCGTAGACCTCAGCTGTGTCGAAGAACGTGACGCCGCGCTCGACCGCCAACCGCAGCAGCGAGATCATCTCCTGCCTGTCGCCGGGTGGTGGCCCGTAGCTCTGGCTCATGCCCATGCAGCCAAGGCCGATGGCCGAGACCTCCAGGCTGGTCCCGAGTGTGCGTTTTTGCATCGTAGAACTCCTCTTCGCTGACGCTCGGGCGCTTGCGGCGCTGCACGCGGTCAGCGGCTGCCGTACTCACGAGGTTACGAGGACTCACGTGCGGAGGGAGTCCCTGACAGTACCCCTCTCAGCAGGGTCTCCCTCGCGCGTTAAGCCCGGGCGCGTCCCGGTGGTTACGACTCCGTAGCGGGCGGCGTGCTTCGCTCGCGCTGGTGATAGCCCGCCGTCATGCCGCCGTCGACCAGAAGCGTCGTCCCGGTGATGAATTCCGCCTCCTCGCTGGCGTAGAAGACGGCAGCGGCCGCGACGTCGCGCGCCTCGCCGATGCGGCCGATCGGCGGCACAGGCCAGTCACCGCTCTCGGGCCGGTCGTCCTGCCCCGGCGGGGCCAGATGGCGCATCCCCGGCCACGTATCGCCGGGACAGATCACATTCGAGCGCACGCCGTCTGGACCTCCCTCCAGGGCCAGCATCTTCCCCAGCATGACCACGGCCGCCTTGGAAACCGAGTACAGCCCGATGGACTCCTCGCCCCACACGCCTGCGTCCGATGCGATGTGGATCATGGCCCCACGGCTGCGCGCGAGCTGCGGGTACGCGGCCTGCGCGTACAGGAAGTAGCCCCGCACGTTGACGTCCATCACCCGGTCGTAGTCAGCCAGGGGCGTGCCCAGCAACCCCGCCTCGACCCCGATGCCCGCATTGTTGACCAGAATGTCGAGGGCCCCGAGCCGCTCGACAGCCGTCGCCACGGACTGGGTCACGGCGGCCGGGTCGGCGGCATCAGCCGCCACGAACCAGGCCTGGCCTGACCCTGTGAGCGCGGCTTCGGCACGACCGCCCAGGTCCTGGTTTCGCCCCGTCACGACGACCATCGCGCCCTCCCGCAGGAACCTCTCGGCGATACCGAAGCCGATGCCCGTCGTCCCCCCGGTCACCAATGCGCACTTGCCAGCCAGTCGTCCCATGTCGCGGCGACCTCCCAACTCCTGTCGTCAGGGCACCCTGATCCGGATTCGCGCTGGCGCCGTCACCGGGCCGGCCCGGCGGGCTCGGACGTGGCGGCGATATCCGCCATGAGCTCGACGGCGGCCGCCTGAGTGGTGCCGACCAGCATTCCGGTGATGCCGCAGTCGGCCCAGGCGCCATACCTCTCGCGGATGCGGCCAGGCGAGCCGACGAGCGCCTGCTCGTCCACGAACTCGTCCGGCACAGCGTCGGCGGCCTCGGCCTTGCGGCCCGCGCGGAACAGCTCCTCGATCCTGGCCGCTGCGTCGGCGTACCCTTGCTGTTCCATCGCGCGCTTGTGGAAGTTAATCGTCGGGTGACCCATGCCGCCGACATACAACGCGATGTTCGGCTTCATGGCCTGCAGCGCTTCCTGCACGTCGTCGGTGACCCTGACCCCGACGAGCGCGTCAAAGGAAAAGCTGTCCCACGACTTGCCGTTACCCGCCCGCGCGAAGCCTTCCTCGATGGCCCGCCGGAACCGCGGCATCTCCCGTGGCACGAACCGAAGCGGGAGCACTCCGTCGCACAGCTCGCCGCACAACCGGAGCATCGGCTCCGAGCCGCTGCCCAGGTAGATCGGAATCTTGCCGGCCGGATGCAGGATCGACTGGAGCGGCTTGCCCAGGCCGATGGCCCCCTCCCCCGCGAAAGGAAGGGAGATCTCCCTGCCTTCATGCGACACCGGGCCCTCGCGCCGGAAGATCTGCTGCATGATCTCGATGTAGTCGCGCACGCGCCAGTACGGCTTGCCCCACGGCTGGCCGTACCACCCCTCGACGATCTGCGGGCCGGAGACTCCCAGCCCGACGATCATCCGTCCGCCGCCGGCCAGGCCGTCGATCGTCATGGCCTGCATCGCGCACATCGCCGGCGGCCGCCCCGCTACCTGCGCGATCGCCGTCCCCAGGCGAATCCGCGACGTCTGCGCCGCGATCCAGGCGAGCGGCGTCATCGCGTCCGACCCGTACGCCTCGGCCGTCCACACCGAGTCGTATCCTCGCCTCTCGGCTAGCTTGACCAACTCGATCGGCACATTGACCCTGGCACCTGAGTAGCCCACCATCAGCCCGAGCTTCATCCCGGCAATGTCCCTTCCGGTTGCGGCGTTACTGCCGTTTGTATCGGTCCGGCCTGCGAGATGCTAGCCGCGTCCGCGACCTGCAGGGCCGTCCGGTAGATCCACTGGCCACAGGACACCAGGGTTGAGCAGCCCGAGCGGATCGAATGCGGCCTTGATCGAGCGCATGACGTCGATCTCGGCCTGACTCCGAGACAGGCCCAGCCAGGGCGCCTTGGCTCGGCCGATCCCATGCTCAGAGCTGATCGAGCCGCCGATGCTCGCGACCAGCGACAGTACAGCGACAGTGACGTCCTCGCCGTCGCCCGGCCCGATGACGTTGACGTGCAGGTTCGCTTCCGCCAGATGGCCGAAGATCACCAGCCGGGCGGCCGGCTCGACCGAGGCGATCACGGTCGGCAGCCGCTCCACTAGCTCGGCCAGCAGGCCTAGTGGCACCGACACGTCCAGCTTCACGGGTACGCCGACCGAGCTGATCGCTTCGGTATGCCGCTCGCGCAGCGCCCACAACTGGGCCCGGTCGGCGGCGGACGAGGCGACGGTAGCGTCGAGCACCTGCGGGCACGTCTCCAGCGCAGCGAGCAGGTCGTCCAGGGGATCGGCTGCGGCCGCCACCTCGACCAGGACATACGCCTCGCCTGCCCCTGCCAGCGGCGCCCGTACGCCGAGGTGGCGAGCAACGAGCGCGAGACCAGAGGCAAAGCAGAGCTCGGCCGCGCTGAGACCGGGCAGCCGCGATCGCAGCGCCGCGAGCAGGTCGACGGCGTCGGCCGTACCACCTACCGCGATCAGCGCGACGGCGCGCTCTGGCTCGGCCGGGACCAGGCGCAGCCGCAGCCGGGTGATGACCGCGAGCGTGCCCTCGGACCCGGCCAGCAGGTGCCCGATGTCGTATCCGGTGCTGTCCTTGGCGAGGCCGTCCAGCCGGGACACGATCCGCCCGTCGACGAGCACGGCTTCGACGCCGGCGACCTGGTCGCGCATGCTCCCGTACCGAAGCACGCGGATGCCGCCGGCGTTAGTGGCAACCATGCCACCCACGGTGGCCGAGTCGCGAGCGGCGAGATCGACACCGAAGTCGAGGCCTGCTGCCCGCGCGTGCGCGGTCAGCGCTGCCAGCGTCACGCCCGCACCGGCGGTAACCTGCCGGGAGATCGGGGATATCTCGCCGAGCTCGGTGAGCCGGGTGGTCAGCAGCACCACCGGCGTCTCGGTCTGCCCTGGCGCCGGGACGCTGCCGCCCACCAGGCCGGTCTTGCCCCCCTGCACCACGACTGGGACCGCGGCCGCGGCGCACGCGGTCAGGACGCGCGCGACCTGCACGGTCGAGGCTGGGCGCACGACCGCGCGTGACTGGCCGGAGAACCGGCCGGTCCAGTCGGTCTCGTACGACGCTCGCAGGTCAGCGTCGAGGAGGACATGCTCGGGTCCGACAGCCGCCCGGAGCGCCGCCTCCAGCGTCAAGACAGGACCCGCAGCCGGACGGTCGGAGTCATCTCCCGCAGCCGCTCCACGACCTCGTCCGGATAGTCGATGCCGATGTCGGTCAGCGCGTATCCGAGTTCACCGCGAGTGCCGAGCAGCTGGGCCTCGACGTTCACGCCATGCGCGGCCAGCACCGAGTTGATCTCCGCCATCACGCCGGGCACATTCCGGTGGAGGTGCGCGAGCCGGTGCGTCCCGGTGGCCGGGGGCAGCGCGACCTGCGGCAGGTTCACTGACAGAGACGTCGCCCCCTCGGCGACGAAGTCGGCCAGCTTGCTGCCGACAAAGGCACCGATGTCGGCCTGCGCTTCCTCCGTTGACCCGCCGATGTGCGGGGTGAGGATCACGTTCGGCAGGCCGCGCAGGACCGACGCGAATCCCTCGCCGGCCGCATGTGGCTCCTCAGGGAAGACGTCGACGGCCGCCCCGGCGAGGTGCCCGGAGATCAGGTGAGTGCGCAGGGCATCGTGGTCGACCACGAAGCCGCGGCACAGGTTCAGGAACAGGGCCCCCCGCCGCATCCGGCTGAATTCCTTCTCACCGAACAGGGAACTGTTGGACGGCCGGCCGTCTACGTGCAGGCTCACCACGTCGGACGCCTCGAGTAGCTCGTCCAGGCTGACGCAGCGCCGCGCGTTCCCGAGCGCCAGCTTGTCGGCGGTGTCGTAGAACAGGACGCGCATGCCGAGCGCCTCGCTGACGACCGACAACTGCGCGCCGATGTTCCCGTATCCGACGATTCCGAGCGTGCGGCCGCGGACCTCATGCGCGCCGCTGGCCGACTTGTCCCAGACGCCGGCGTGCATCGCCCGGTCCTTCTCGGTGAGCCGGCGCGTCAGCGCGATGATCTCGGCGAGGGTTAGCTCCACAACGCTGCGCGTATTGGAGTATGGCGCGTTGAATACCGCCACGCCGAGCGCCGATGCGGCCGCTAGGTCGATCTGGTCGGTACCGATGCAGAACGCCCCCACGGCAAGGAGATCCGGCGCGCTGGCCAGCACCGCTGAGCTGAGCCGGGTCTTCGACCGGATGCCGACCAGCACCACGCCGGGCAGCGCCTCGGCAAGCTCGGGCTCCCCGAGCGCGCCCGGCCGCTGGATGACCTCCAGCCCGGTCTCTTCGAGCAGCCGGACAGCCTCGCGGTGCACATTCTCCAGGAGCAGCGCCTTCACCGGGCCAGGCTAACGGACGCCGGCGGTCGCCCCGGCCGGGTGGGTGGCCCGTCGCGCCCCGAGGCGACCGCGGGAGTCAGCTCGCCATGATCGTATTTTCCCGACAGATCAGACTCATACGTAGAGCGCGTGTTACGCTACCGTGCGTCACGTAGCGGCAGTGCGGGAGCTGGTGTGGGAATCCTCTGGATCGCCGATAGTGCGTTAGCTGATGTCAGCACTGCCCGTCAGTATCGTTATCGGCCGCGGCATGCCGCGCCATCGCTGCCGGTGCGCATCGTGCGGGCGGGCCAGAGCCGGATCCAGGCCCTGGTCGACGGCGGCCTTGATATGGCGGCCGGCCGTCGCTCACCCCGTTCCCTTCGCACCGGTCCCGTCAGCAGCGGCTGGGAGCGGGAGCCGACGCCGGCGGCCAGCGTGATGTCCGCGACGGCGCGCAGTGTCGGCACGGGCGGCGCGACCGCGGCGACGACCAAGCCACTCCCCCGCGTCGCCTGACCGGATCGAGCGCAGACCCGTGGACGAGGCAGTGCGCGACTACATCGCGGCCGTCCCGGCCGCACATCGCGCGCTGTTCGACCGGATCCACGGGCTGATCGTGGCCGCTTACCCCGACGCAGCCGTCGTGCTGTCGTACAAGATGCCCACCTACAAGCTCGGCGGCCGGCGCCTCTACGTGGGCGCATGGAAACACGGGGTATCGATTTACGGCTGGGACAAAGGGCGCGACGCCGGATTCGTGGAGCGCCACCCCGAGCTCAAGACGAGCACGGGCACCATCAGGCTCCGGCCGCAGGATGCGGCCGGCCTAGCCGATGAGGAGCTCCGCGACCTGGTGCGCGCAGCCCTCGGCCCCGGCTCGGGAGCGGACCCCGCCGCGTCCCCCTGATGCGACTCAGCTGCCGGGCACCACACCTGCGCGCGACCACGTCGACAACCGGCATGGCACTAGTGGCAGCTGCATCAGTCCCAGATCGCCGCGCCTGTGCTGGCGTCGAAGAAATGCAGCTTGCTGGTCTCGACGTGAACGCGCGCGTTCTGGCCTTCGGCCAGTGCCGTCTGCGGATCCATCCGGGCGACCATGGTGGCCAGCGACGTAACATCCTGCGCCGCCGCCTCCGAGTGATGGGCCACGGCGCCGATGCCGCAGTGGATCTGCACGTCGGAGCCGAGCTCCTCGCGCAGCCGCACCGGCAGCTCGATCACCGAGGCGGCCTCGACGTCACGCATCAGCGCCGCGTCCGCCAGATGCTCCGGCCGCACGCCGAGCACGATGTCCCGGCCGAGATACCGGTCAAGGCCCGGCCGATCCGCCGTGACCTGCGCCGGGATGCCAAGCTGGTGACCGCCGAAGACCACCTGCGGGCCACCCGAGCCGTCGCCGCCGCGCTCGAGCTTGGCATCGATCAGGTTCATCGGCGGCGACCCGATGAAGCCGGCCACGAACAGGTTGGCCGGGCGCCGGTACAGCTCCTGCGGCGCCGCGATCTGCTGGAGCACGCCGTGCTGGAGAACCGCGACGCGGCTGCCCAGCGTCATCGCCTCGGTCTGGTCATGGGTGACGTAGATGGTCGTGATGGCGAGGGAACGCTGCAGCTGCGCGATCTCGGCGCGCATCTGCACCCGGAGCTTGGCGTCCAGGTTGGACAGCGGCTCGTCCATCAAGAAGGCGCGCGGCTGGCGCACGATCGCGCGGCCCATCGCCACCCGCTGGCGCTGCCCGCCCGACAGCTGCCGCGGCTTGCGCTCCAGGTAGGGCTCGAGCTCCAGGATCCGCGCGGCCTCATCGACCCGCTTCTTCACCTCGGCCTTCGAGACGGCCTTGCGGTACTTCAGGCTGAACGCCATGTTGTCGTACACCGACAGGTGCGGGTAGAGGGCATAGCCCTGAAAGACCATGGCGATGTCGCGATGACGCGGCTCCAGGTCGTTGACCGCGCGGCCGTCGATGTAGATGGTCCCGGAGCTCACCTCTTCGAGCCCGGCGACCATCCGCAGCGCCGTCGTCTTGCCGCAGCCGGACGGGCCGACGAGCACGAGCAGCTCGCCATCGAGGACCTCGAGGTCCAGTGACTTGACCGCAGTGGTCCCGCCAGGGAACTGCTTGGAGACCGCGTCGAGCACGATCCGGGACATGTACTTGCTCCTATCCGGCGTAACAAACCAGTGCTTGCCCGCGTACGCCCGGCCGGGCCCGCAGCAGATGTCCGGCCAGCGGCTCAGCGTCACGCTGCTTCTCGTCCAGGCCCTCCCAGGCGGTCGTGAGATACAGCTCATCCAGACCCCGGCCACCGAAGCCAGGGCAGGTAGGCCGGCTGCACCGGGACCGGGTAGAGCCCGAGTGGCTCGCCCTCGGCTGAGTACCGCCGGACGCAGCCGCCATCCCACATGGCGATCCACAGGCACCCCTGCGCGTCGACGACGAGGCCGTCGGCGATTCCGTCCTCCGGCGCGAACTGGATCAGGTCACGCTCATCGGCCAGCTCGCCGCTTCGCAGATCGAAGCCGAAGGCCCGCACCCGTGACTGCTCTTCACCAGAGTCGGTGTAGTAGAAGGTGGCCGCGTCGGGGCTCCAGCCGAGGCCATTCGACTCGGTCACCCCGCCGAAGACCTCGGTGACCGAGCCGTCTGGATCCAGCCGGTACAGCGACGCGGTGCCGGACCGGCCGTCGGTGGCCGCGGTGCCGGCCCAGAACCGCCCGGCCGGATCGCACGCGCCGTCGTTGAATCGCACGTTCGCCGGCATGCCCGGCGGGACCAGCGGCGGACCGGCGGCCGCGCCGTCCGCTGCGATCAGCCGGAACCCGTCGGCCGCCGCGAGGACGTAGCCGCCGCGGCCGCGGGGCGCGACGGCACCGACTGCGACCGGGGCGGCCGCGACGACGCTGTCGCCGTCGGCAGCCAGCTGATGGACCTGCCCGGCGTTGATGTCGACCCAGATCAGGCCGCCCCTGGCCGCGTCCCAGACCGGCCGCTCACCGAGCTCGACTTCGGGCGCCGCGGTGACCTCCCACGTCAGCTGCGTGCCGGTCGCAGCGCTGGTCACTTGCCCATGCCCAAGGTCAGGCCCCTGATCAGGTACCGCTGGAAGATCAGGTAGACGATGATCGCCGGGATGGCGCTGACAAGCGACCCGGCCATCAGCGGCGGGATGCCGGTGGTGCGGCCCGACGACAGCACCGCGAGGCCAACGGTGATCGTCCGGTCATTGGTCGGCAGGAACAGGTAACCGACCAGCAGGTCGTCCCAGATCTGGATGAACTGCAGTACCGTCACGGTCGCGATGGCGGGCAGCGAGAGCGGCAGCGCGATCCGCAGGAATGTCCGCTCGTAGCTGAGGCCGTCCATCACGGCCGCCTCGATCAGCTCGTCGGAGATGCCGCGGTAATACGTCGCCATCAGGAACGTCGCGAACGGCGCGCCCAGCGCGGCGTACACCAGGACCGCGCCGGTGTAGTTGCTCGTCAGGCTGAACTTCGCCAGGTTCACGTACTCGGGGATGATGATCGACTGCAGGGGCACCATCATCGCCGCGACGATCAGCAGGAAGAGCAGCCCGCTCCCCCGGTACCGCAGCTTGGCGAACGCGAAGCCGGCCGTGGTGGCGACGATCAGGATGATCGCGATCGCGGCCGCGCAGACGAGGGTGGAGCTGACCAGCTCGTGCGCGACCGGCAGATCGCGGAACAGCTGCGTCCAGCCCGTCAGCGAGTGACCGCTCTGCCGGTCGAACTGGGCCTGGCTGCGGAACGAGTTATCGCCCATGTACCAGAACGGGTAGAACATGACGACCGCGATCACGACCATGACCGCGAAGATGGCAGCGGCGGTCACGCGGCGGCGGAATCGGGCCGATTGCCAGCGGCTGGCCGACACGGCGGGCGCGCTCGGCGCGCTCGGCGCCTCAGCTGGGGGCGCGGATGCGGTGGCCATAACTGTCAGCCCTCCCCGTCCTGCGGCCTGATCAGCCGGAGCTGGCCGATCCCGACGATGATCATGATGACGAACAGGATGATCCCGTACAGGGCACCCGTTCCGAACTGGCCTTGCGAGAACCCGGACTGGTACACGAAGAACTCAAGCGTGGTCGTGCCGAGACCCGGCCCGCCCCCGGTCATCACGAAGATGAGGCTGAACAGCGCGGAGAACGCGCTGATGACCGTGATCACGAAGGCGAACTGGACGAACCTGGTCAGCAGCGGCAGCGTCACGCGGAAGAAGATCTGCCGTCGGCTGAGGCCGTCGACGCGGGCCGCCTCGATCAGCGTCGGGTCGAGCGTGGCCATGCCGGTCAGGAAGATGATCGTGTTCGTGCCGATCATGGACCAGATGAACGTGATGGC
The DNA here is from genome assembly GCA_963792725.1 of uncultured Actinomycetota bacterium. Taxonomy (GTDB): domain Bacteria; phylum Actinomycetota; class Actinomycetes; order Streptosporangiales; family Streptosporangiaceae; genus JAJYUU01. Next base: position 894,879 of record CAWBXJ010000001.1, read on the forward strand.
CAGGGCCGCCAGCGCACTGTACTCAGAGGCCAGCAGGTCGGTGTGAACCGAGCCCAGGCCGAGGTCGGCGAGGAACTGGTTCAGCATGCCATTCGCAGCGAAGAACTGGAGCGCCACCATGCCGATGACGACCCAGGAGATCGCCGTCGGCAGGAAGTAGATGGACCGGAAGAAACGCCAGCCCCGGACGTGCTCGTGCAGCAGCGCCGCGATGATCAGCGGGATCCCGATGGCGACCGGCACGGCCAGCAGCAGGAGCGCGTTGTTTTCCAGCACCCGGTGGACGATCGGGTCGCTAAGTGCGGAGACGTAGGCGCTTGGTCCGATCCAGACCGGCGCGGAGTATCCGTCCCAGGTCGTCATGGAATAGCGAATCGCCTGCACGATCGGTGCCCACAGCAGGGCGCCGACGAGCAGGATCGCCGGGACCGACAGCAGCAGGCCAGCGCGCCGGCGACGGCGGGCTAGCCTGCTGCGGCCCGGGCGCCGGACCGGCGGGTCGGCGGTAAGGCTCACGAGCGGACTCCGGGGGTTAGTGGGGCGGTGAGCGAGCGGGACGCGCCGGCTGGGCGCTGGCGCGTCCCGCTCCTCAGGTAGCTGGCTCGTCGGGGGTTAGGGGAAGGTGTTGCCGCGCTGGCTCGCCGGCAGCTGCTGGAGCGTGGTCTGCATGGCCTGCAGCGCCTTGCTGATCGACTCGCTGCCGCCGAGCACCGACGGAAGGAACTTCGATCCGATGTTGACGATGTTGCCTTGCACGACGTTGTCCAGCATCGGATAAGCCGTCATGCCTCCCTGGCCGACGAAGTTCAGCATCTCCTGGTTGACGGGGTTGCTGGTCGACGTACCTTCGATCGCGGGGATGAGGCCGGCAGCGTTGATGATCGTCGCGGCCTGCTTGGTGGTCATGAAGGTAAGGAACTCGGCCGCCTGCGTCTTGTGCGGCGAGTAGCTCATCATCGACAGGCCATCACCGGCGAAGTCGACGACGCCCTTGATCGGGGTGGTGGAGAACGGCGGGGCGAACGCCGCGACGTTGCTGCCGAGCGCGCTGGTGAACTTCTGGGTGTCCCACGTGCCGTCGACCATCATGGCGGCCTTGCCGGACTCGAACTGACCGAGGTTGTTGGTGTTGGTGACCACGTCGGGGTTCGTGCAGCCCATGGTGTGCAGCTGGTTCCACTTGGTCAGCTGGGCGGCGATGGTGGGTGATGTCCACGGGGTCGAGCCGCTGTAGAGGCCCTGCCACTGCGACACCGAGTACGCGCCGATCATCATGTAGCTCATGTCGTACCAGGGGTAGAAGGTGGCGCCGAGCGGCTGGCCGCCGTTGCCGTAGACCAGTGGCGTGTAGCCGGCCTTCTTCAGCTTGCTGCACGCCGCGTAGAGCTGCGACCAGTCGGTCGGCACGGACGTGACGCCGGCCTTGGCGAAGTCAGCCTTGTTGTAGAAGCCAATGTAGAACTGGTTCTCCAGCGGGATGACGTACGGGCCATTGGCCGCGTTGAAGCTGTCCGAGGTCCACTTCAGCGCGTCCGGGTCGACCTGCGCGAGCGCCGACGCCGGGACGAGGCCCTTGAGGTTCTGCAGGAAGCCCTTGTACTGAAGGGTGAACAGGCCGGTCCACATCACCGCGAGGTCCGGGCCGTTGTGCGAGATGGCCTTGGCCTGGAGCAGCGCAAAGTAGTTGCTGGCCGGCTGGCTGACCACGTCGACCGTGATGTTCGGGTGCAGCTTGTGGAATGCCTTAGCGAGGTTGACCAGGGCAGTCGCATTCTGCTCGGTCCCGTAGTTGTGCCAGATCGTCAGCGTCACCGGCGCATTGCTGCTGCCGCCGCCGCTCCCGGAGCTGCTGCCGCACCCTGCGGCGAGCAGCGCGGCGGCAGCTGCTGCTGCCGCAATCTTCCATCGCCTCACGGCTCTCTCCCTTCTCATGCGGACTGCTCTCATGAACGGCCCACTGTTGGTTCCACGAATGTCCGGTGCGCCGGAGTCGGCGCCCGGAGGAAGTCCAGGTCGCATCCGTCGGGGGCCTGCAGGACGTGCCTGGCGTACAGGGCCGGCCAGCCGCGCAGGTGCGTGCCCGGCGGCGGCGACCAGTCGGCCCGGCGGCGCTCGAGCTCCGCCGGGCTGACTTCGAGATCGATCGTCCCGGCCGGCACGTCCAGGACGATCACGTCGCCGTCGCGGACCAGCGCGAGCGGGCCGCCGACGGCGCTCTCCGGAGCGGCGTGCAGGACGACCGTGCCGAAACTGGTGCCGCTCATCCGCGAGTCCGTGACCCGGACCATGTCCGTTACCCCGGCCTGGACCAGTCGCGCCGGGATCGGGATCATGCCCCACTCCGGCATGCCGGGGACGCCGACCGGGCCACAGCCGACGAGGACCAGGACGGTCTGCGGCGTGATCGGCAGCGCCGGGTCATCGATCCGCGCCAGCATGTCGTCGTAGCCGCGGAACACGACCGCGGGACCGCGATGCCGCAGGAGCTCTGGCGTCGCCGCCGAGGTCTTGATGACGGCCCCGTCGGGCGCGAGCGAGCCGCGGACGACGCCGAAGGCACCGCCCTCGCGCAGCGGGGCGCTGGCCGGCCTGATGGCCCCGGCCGCCGGCGCGGCGCCGTCGATCACGTCGCCGATGCAGCCACCAGTGATCGTGCGCGCCCCTGTCTTCAGGTGACCGGCGAGCTCGCGCAGCAACGTCGGAACTCCGCCTGCCTTGTCGAAGTCCGGCATCAGGCCCGATCCGGACGGCTCGACGTCGGCGAGCACCGGGACGGTGGCGCCAAGCCGGCGTATCTCCTCCAGCGGGAACGGCACGCCGGCTCGGCCCGCCATCGCCGCGAGGTGAATGACCGCGTTGGTCGAGCCGCCGATCGCGTGCAGCGCGACGATCGCGTTGGCGAAGGAGTCCTCGGTGAGGATCGACTGCGGCCGCAGGCCGGCGTCGCACCGCGCCGACCGCGAGCCGTCCGGCCAGCCGCGCGGCCGCACGGCCCCGTTCCTGCCCTGCCGGTATCGAGGCGGAGCCCGGCACCATCAGTCCGAGTACCTCAGACAGGACGGCCATCGTGGAGGCGGTGCCCATCGTGTTGCACGCGCCGAGGCCGCAGCTCAGGCACCGCTCGAACTCAGCCCAGCCGGCATCGTCCAGCCGCCCGGCCCGGCGCTCGTCCCACATCCGCCACAACGCCGTCCCGGTGCCAACCGGCCGTCCGCGGAACTGCGCCACCGGCCGGGATCCGCCGGTGACCAGGACCGTGGGAATGTTCGCGCTGATGGCGCCCATCAGCGCGCCGGGCACGCTCTTGTCACAGTTCGCCAGCACGACGAGCCCGTCGAGCGGATTGGCGCGCACCATCTCCTCGATCTCGATGGCGAGCAGATTGCGGTAGAGCATCGCGCTCGGCTTCATCAGGTCTTCGCCGAGAGAGATGGTGCCGAACTCCGCGCCGATGCCGCCGGCCTCCGTCACCCCGGCCTTCACCTCAGCGGCCAGGTCGCGCAGTGGCAGGTTGCAGGGATTCAGGTCGCTGGCCGAGTTCGCGATCCCGATGACCGGCCGGTCCGCGGCCCGGCTGACGGTCAGGCCCGCGCTCGCGAGCGCGACGCGGTGCTCAAGCGCGACCTCGTCGTCGCCTGCTAGCCATGCCTGGCTGCGCAGGCGTCGCCCGGTCACCGGACCGGCTCCGGGACGCCGAGCCCGGCCGCGCCGGGACCGGACTGCGACAGCTTCAGCCCGCTGCGGGCTATCCACTCCATCGCGATCTGAGCCCGGCGCACCTTCTCCCGCGCGATGGCAGCCGCGTCGGCGGCGAGGTGCAGTCCGCTCGGGTACAGCGGGCGGGAGTTGCGCAGTCCGAACTTCACGTACATCGGGGCCGCCACCGCGATCAGGTCTGCCGCCTCGTGCCCGCGGACGACGCCGCCCATGGCGTCGGGCGTCTCGACGTACAGGTCGATCGGCAGCGTGCTGACCGACCGCATCTCGGCGACCTGGCCGAGAGTCAGGTCAGAAGGCACGTTGACGGTCGAGGCGCCGAGGCGCTCGAGCACGCCGAAGGCGAGCGGATTCGACGGCGCCAGGACGGCCGACACCTTCCAGACGATCGAGGCAGGCAGCTGCCCGGCGGCCTGCATCTCGCTGACCAGCTGCAGCAGTCCGGGGTCGGCGATGAGGAAGCCCCGGATCCCCTGCTCGGCCGCGCGCAGGATGTCCTCGATGGCGTACCGGAGCTGCCGGGTGCCGCGCAGGCGGCCGGCGAACACCGCGCCGTCGGCGGATGCGGCCGCGCGGCCGATGTCCCACTCCTCTCGCGGGCCGACGAAGAGCGAGACCTCGATGCCGTTGTCGGCTGCGATCCGGGCAAGCTCGGCTAGCTCAGCCTCGGACTGCAGCATCGCGCCGCTGCCCTGCGATACCCGGTTAACCGTGACTCCCCGCGCTGCCGCCTCGTCGACGACGGCGCGGAGCACGTCCGGCCCTTCGCAGCTCGGGATCTCGACCCGGAAGTGGGCTCCATCGGGGAAGCGCGCCTCGCTCGCGGGCGCAGCCGGCTCGGCGGTCAGGCCGCGGCCGGCGAGCACACCTGCGCCCGTGAGAGTCAGGGTCTGCGATCCATCGGTCACGTACCGACCTCCAGTACAGCGGGGCGCGGCAACTGCCGGCCGTCGTCGGGATCCGCCGGCCAGCCCCGGCGCATGCGTCACTCGCGCCAGCTGTCCGGCGCCGGTCACGAGGTAGGTGTCTTCCGCCTTGGCGCCGCCTGGCAGGCTCGGGTTCCAGGCGACCGCGTGGCCCGGCGCGACCGGCTCGCGGTACCAGCGCGACCCCACCTGGCCGGGGGCCAGCTCGAACTCACGCTGCGCGAAGCCGATCGGGCCGCCCTGGTAGTGACCGGCCCATTCGCCCGGCGCCCCGGCCCGCGCGTAGGCGGCGTCGAGCGCAGCGAGGGCGGCACCGTATGTCGCGCCGGGGATGCTGGCCGACAGGACGGCGTCCTCGATGGCCAGCACGCGCCGGCGCAGGTCACGGTAGCTGGCATCGAGCGGGCTCGCGGTGGCGAACCGGGTAGCCGCCACGTGCAGGCCGCCGCGACGGGCCACGACGACCGCCATGACGAGGTGGCTGACCGGCGCGCCGACGGCCATCGGGTGGCGGTAGCGCGCCAGCCGGTCATCGCCGCCGACGATCAGCACGGGGGCATCGGCGCCGGCGGCCTCGAGCTGGGCCGCGCAGCGCGCCTGAATGTCCAGGTCACGCTCGCCCGGCTGCCAGGAGCTCAGGGCGGACTGCAGCGCGTCCGCCGCTGCCAGCCCGAGCTCGGCGAGGTCCTCCTGCTCGGGCGCCGACAGCGACGAGCCGCAGCGCGATGAGGTCGTCACTGGCATCCAGCCCGAACGCCGGATGACCGTCGGCGGCCAGCTGGGCGGCCGGCGCGCCTGTCAGCTCCTCGGCGGCCGCTTCGAAAGCGGCGGAGTCCTGCCACGGCACGGCGACGAGGTCGGTGAAGCCGTGGGCGGCCGGACCGTACTCATCCTCGATCCGGTCGGCCTCGACGTTCGTCGTGATCAGGGCCGCGCCAGACGGCGCGAACACGGCCCACACGAGGTCGACGGCGGCCGTGCGGTCGACGGGCGGGGCTACGCCGCCGCAGGCCCACGCCACGGCCGCTGGGCCGGTCAGCACCAGGCCGGCCGGGCGACTGACCGGCTCGCCGGCCGCCAGCCAGGCGTCGATGCGCTGCGCGGCTGCCTGTGCGCGAGCCACGCTTCGCATCTGGCGTTCTGCTGTACCGAACGCTGTTGTGTGATATAGAATCACCTAGGCAACGAAACCGGACATTGGGGTGCCTGTCAAGGTTCGTTACCAGTTCCTAACATTGGGTTCGGTTCTACCGAACAGATGCGGAAGGTCGGGCGCGTGACGCCGGTGCAGCAAACACCACTGCAGCAAACGCCACTGCAGCAAACGCCACTGCAGCAAGCCGCCGGGGGCGACGTAGCGGGCAGGTACACAGTACGCAGCGTCGCAAGGGCGATGCGCCTGGTGCAGATTGTCGCCGACGGCCCGGCCGACGGGCTGACGCTCAGCGACCTGGCGCGGGAGCTCGGCACCTCGAAGAGCACGACCCTCGCGCTAGCGCGGACGCTGACGGCCTTCGGGATGCTGCGCGACGGCAGGCCCGGTCCGCGCTACACGCTCGGCACCGCCGTGATCCGGCTGGGCGACATCGCGCGCGGCCAGCTCCCGCTCGGTGACCTCAGCCGACCGCTGCTCGTCGAGCTGGCCGACCTGACGAAGATGACCTCCCGGCTCGCGATCTGCGACGACGGGTTCCCAGTCTTCATCGAGCGGGTCGACGGGCCGGGCAGCGTCCGGTTTCATACGCCCCTCGGACAGCGCGAGATGCCGCACGCGTCGGCGGCCGGCAAGGCGATCCTGGCCACGATGACCGAGCAGCAGGTTCGCGACATGTGCGCCCAGACTGGCCTGCGACGGCGCACCGGCCACACCATTACTGATGTCGACTCGCTGCTGGCCAACCTGGAGCTGGTGCGCAGCCACGGCTTCGCCATCGACGACGAGGAAGACGCCGAGGGCATCTTCTGCCTCGGCGCGGCGATCTTCGGCCACGACGGCGCCGTCGCGGGCGCGGTCAGCGTTACCGGCATCAAGGGTGACCTGCCCGCCTGGCGAGTCAACGAGCTCGGCCAGGCCGTACGCCGCGCCGCCGACCGGGTCAGCGAGATCCTGGGCGGTCCGCGACAGCGATACGCCGACAGGGAACGGGGTCCGGAGAGCGCATGACCGACACCGATCTGGCGCTAGTTGTCAGCAAGCCGGGCACCGTCGTCCTCACCGATCGCCCGGCGCCCGCTGCGGCGCCCGGCGAGGTGCTGGTGCGGCCCGACCTGGTCGGCCTGTGCGGCACCGACCTGGAGATCATTGGCGGTGCAGGTCGATCCCGCGTTCATCCGCTACCCGATCGGGCTCGGCCACGAATGGACCGGCATCGTCACCGGCGACTCACCGGTCGCGGGCTCCCGCGTCGTCGTCGAGGGCGTCGTGGCCTGCGGCCACTGCGCGCGGTGCGCGCGCGGCGAGACGAACCTGTGCGAGACCTATGACGAGTTCGGCTTCACGCGTGACGGCGCGGCGGCTCGGCTCGTCGCGGTTCCGGCAGCGCTAGTCCATCCGATCGGGCCGGCCGTTGCCGCCGAGGACGCGGTGCTGACCGAGCCTGCCGCCGTCGTCTACCGCGGCCTGACCAGGGCAGCCGTCAGCCCTGGCGGCCGGGTCCTGGTGATCGGCGACGGCACGATCGCGCTGCTCGCCGTCTACCTGCTGCAGCTGTGGTCGCCCGCCGAGGTCGTGCTGCTCGGGCGGCGCGAAGCGCAGGCCGAGCTCGCCAGCCAGGCTGGTGCGGCCCGCTTTGAGGTAACGCCGGACGCCGCTGGTGCTGGCTACGACCTTGTCGTCGAGGCGGCCGGCGCCGTCGAGGCGGCAGCCGTCGCGTTCACAGCCGCCCGGCGCGGCGGCACCGTCCTGCTGCTCGGCCTGCCGCCGCACGGGCAGACCGCCGCCCTCAGCGTCGACGACGTCGTGAACAACGACCTGGCGATCCTCGGCAGCTTCAGCTACACCACGGCAGCCTGGCGCGATGTGGTCCGGCTGCTGAACGCGGGCCTGATCAGCCCGGGGTTCCTCGTCACGCACCGGTTCGCGCTCGCGGACTTCGAGCAGGCGATCGCCTGCCTGCGGGGTACCGACCGACGGCGGGGTAACGGGCCGCGGGGCAAGGTGCTGCTGGAGATCGGCATGGCCTGACCGCGACGACGGCACGCACGCCAGCCACCCACGAGGCAGCACGCCAGCTGCTGACGGGGCACGCACGCCAGTAACCAGACACGGGAGAGGCACGACCGATGACCTTCACCAGCGTGAACCCGCACGACCCGGCTGATGTGCTGGGCGAGTGGCAGCCCGCCGGACCGGCCGACGCAGCGGCCGCCGTCAGCCGCGCCGTCAAGGCGGCCGCCGGGTGGCGGGAGACCCCGGGCGCGGGCCGCGCCGCGGCGCTGTCGGACGCGGCGGCCGCACTCGAACAGCGGTCAGCGGAGATCACGAGCCTGGTCGTCCGCGAGGTCGGCAAGCCATTGTCGGAGGCCCGCGGTGAGGTCGCGCGGGGGGTTGCGATCCTGCGCTATTACGCGCAGGCCGCGCTGCTCCCCGACGGCGAGACGATCCCGGCGGCCGCGGCTGACCAGCTGCTCATGGCGCGCCACGTCCCTGTCGGCGTCACCGCACTGCTCACGCCGTGGAACTTTCCGGTCGCGATTCCGCTCTGGAAAGCTGCACCGAGCCTCGCCTACGGCAACGCGACGATCCTGAAGCCGTCTAGCGCGGCCGCCGCCACGGGGCTAGCCCTGGCGGACATCCTCGGCGCGGTCCTCCCGCCCGATGTGTTCCAGGTCGTGCTCGGCGGTGCGGCGGCGGCCGGCGCGCTCATCGATCATCCCGATGTCGCGGCCATCTCCTTCACCGGCTCTTCCGAGGTCGGCCGTCAGGTCAGCCGCCGGGCAGCCGAGCGCGGCTGCCGGGTGCAGGCCGAGATGGGCGGGCAGAACCCCTCCATCGTGCTGGCCGATGCCGATCTGGACCGCGCGGCCACCGCGATCGCCTATGCGTCGATGGGGTATGCCGGCCAGAAGTGCACCGCCACTAGCCGGGTGATCGTGGCGAGCTCGATCTATCCGCAGTTCCGCGATCGGCTGGCCGCCGCGGTCCAGACGCTCCAGGTGCTCGACCCGGCCGACGACAAGACACTGGTAGGCCCGGTCATCGACGACGGCTCCCGGGCATCAGCGCTGGCTGCCATCGGCGCATCGGGCGGCCGGGTGATTACCGGCGGCGCCGCGCTCGACGCACCCGGCTACTACCTGGCGCCCACGCTGGTGGAGCTCGACCAGCCGACGGGCCCGCTCGCTACCGAAGAGGTCTTCGCGCCGGTCGCTGCCCTGATCAAGGCCGAGTCGCCGGACGAGGCAGTCTCCATCGCCAACGCAGTCCGGTACGGCCTCGTCGCCGCCCTGTTCACCAGCGATCTCGGTGCCGCGATGCGGCTGACCCGGCGGCTCGAGGCCGGGATGATCCGGGTCAACGCCCCGACCTCCGGCGTCGACTTCCAGGCGCCGTTCGGGGGGGCGAAGGAATCGAGCTACGGGCCCCGTGAGCAAGGGATGGCAGCGCGAGCCTTTTATACCGAGTCGCGCACCATACTCCTCGTTCCCTGAATTTGTCTGGTGCCGGCGTACCCCTGCTCATTGCCGGCTACCGCAGGCTTGCAGCTCCCCGCGCAGAGCTGGCGAAGGGATCAGCGTCGTGCTGATCCCTTCGCCGCGGGCTGACGATCTGCTATCTGATCGTGCCAGCGGGGCTCGGATGCCGCTGGCCGGGAGTGATGTCGACCGGACGGCCCCTGCTGCGGCCCCGCATCCACAGGATGATCGCGGCCACAACCAGGAGGAAGCCAACCGCTGCCGCGGCAATCGGCACCGCCACACCCCACGTCGTGATCGTGCCGCTGCCGTTGTTGACGTCGGACACGGCCGCTGAGACGCTGGCCGGGCTGGCGTGGTAGGTGTCGGACAGGACCGGGATAATCGGGACGATCGTGCCGTTCGGCAGCTTGATGCCGCCCATCTCGGTCTCGTTCGTGCTGACATTCACGACCTGCCCGGTGCTCGGCGCCACCCAGTAGGTGTTCGCGGCCTGGTAGGTGTACCCGAGCGGGACGGACGTCGCGTGCGGGAAGGCCCGGCCGAGAGCGGCCAGATCAGCCGGCGTGATCAGACCGGCGGCGCTGATGCGAGTCAGGAGCGCGACCGGCAGCGACTTGGGCAGGGGCGCCAGGACCTGCGGATTCTTGATCGGCGTCGGCCGGATCATGGCGCGGTATTCGTAGGTGTTGGTCCCGCCTTGCTGCTGCTGCTTGACGAACACCAGCGGGGTGGTCGTGTCGGTCAGATAGGACCAGCCGGTGTAATTCTGCTTCTTCGCGCCGAGTGGCCAGTTGACCGTGATGCCCGTGGCCGGGGTCACGTGCCAGTTCGACGGATGGCTCGTCGTCGCCGCCAGGGTCTGGCGGTTGACGGCGTACTGCGTGCTGGTGGTCGCGATCGGCCGGCCCGACGTGGTGATCACCCGCTTGTCCAGGATGAGCGCGGTGTTCCCCGACGTCTGTAGCGTCCGGACTGTGTCCGACAGGGTGGCGGGCAGGCCGGTCTTGATCGCACTCGCCAGATTGCCCCTGGCCAGCGCCGCGGGATCAACCAGTGACCGGATCGTGCCGGTATAGGTGCGCGTCTTGTTGTAGTTGCTGGGCAAGCGCGCGATGTATGTCGGAGTTATCCACCAGGCCAGCAGCCCGCCGGCAACCAGCAGGACGATCCCGATGACGCCGCAGGTGATCGCAGCCTTGCGCATAACCGCTCCAGATTGCGGGCGCCGCCCAGGACTCCACGTCGAGCGGCCTGACTCAAGCGGCACCCCTCCACTTTCACCTTTGCCCAGTGACCGAGCTATTCGCCTCGCCCGTTCCAGGTGATATGACGGCGGAGCAGCGGCAGAACCCTGGTCCCGAGTAGCTGGACGCCGCCGAGGTCCGACAGACCGTGCGGCGTACCGAAGTCGATCCGGCCTGCGCCGGCCTCCAGCACCGCCTGGGCCAGCGCCGCGACCTGCTCAGGCGTGCCGGAGAACGCGAATCGGTCGAGCACCTCGTCCGGGATCAGTTCGCCCGCTGCGAGCTCATCGCCTGCCCCGAGCAGGTCGCGGATCTGCCCCGCGAGGTCAGCTGGTACCCCGCCGGCCGGGTCGAGCTCCGCGACGACAGCCACGTACTTTGCGACCTCGGTCCGCGCCCGCCGCCGTGCCGCAGCCCCGTCCTCGTCCACCACCGTGACGGCACCCGCCACCACCCGTACGGCGTCGGGCGGTCGGTGCGCGGCCAGGCAGCCGCCGGTGACGCGCTCGCAGATGATCCGCACGACCGCCGGGCTCGCGGTGCCGCCGACCTTCAGCTCGTCGGCGATCTCGCTGGCCAGCGCGACGCCGCGCTGACCCCAGGCGCCGATCAGCAGCGGCGGCGGCCGGTCCGGCAGCCGGTATCGCAGCCTGGTCCCGGGCTCGAGCCGGTACGCGTCGCCGACGTAGCCGCTGTCGTCGCCGGAGAGCAGTGCGCGCACGATGGCCGCGGTGTCCCGCAGATGGGCCAGCGGACGACGCTGCTTGACCCCGAGCGACTCCAGCCACGCGCCGCGGGCCAGGCCGAGATATGCGCGGCCGGGAGCGGCCGCGTCGAGCGCTGCGACCGATCCGGCGATCTCGTAGGGATGCTGGGTATACGGATTAAGGCACGCCGCGCCGAGCCGGACCCGCGACGTCGCCTGGGCCATCGCCAGCAGGGCCGGCAGCGGCGGCTGATACAGCAGGTCGGCGAAGACACTGACCACGTCGAAGCCGTGGGCTTCGGCGGCGGCGGCGAGCTCGCCATACGCCCGGGCCGGCTTGTCGGTCTGGAACGCGATGCCGATCTCGGCCGCGGTCAGGTCGGGCACAGTCAGGTGAGCTCGGACGAGCGCATCGAGCGCCGCGTACCGCGGGAGATGCGCATGACGAGTCGCTCGTCTGGATCCGGGCAGGCGACGAGTGAATCACGCTCAAGCCAGTCAGCGGCGGGCAGCTGCCGCTGTTTGGCGGGCAGCAGTGGCAGCACGGCGGCCAGCGCGTACAGGCAGAAATGCCTGCCCGCGGGTATGCACAGGCGTGAGCTCTCGGTCACCTCGATGTAGTCGCCGACGGCCAGGCCGCAGACTGAGCGGCCCTCGATCGACTCGACGGTGACACGCAAGTCGTAGAGTTCCATGTCTGCGATGTTCGCCTCGTCCGGCTCGTCCGGCTCGTCCGGCTCGTCCGGTTCGCCGGCCGGCGCAGGCAGCCGGTCCTGCTCCGTCATGCCGTCCCCTCGGCGACCTCGGCCAGCGCCGGAACCACCTGGTCACCAAGGAGGCGGATCGCCGCCACTGGATCGGGTCCGAGCGGCGGCCCGAATGACAGGTGCTGCGCGCCGAGCCGCTGTAGTTCCCGGCACCGGGCTATGACGTCACCAGCATCTCCGGCCACGCCGAGAGACAGCATGCGATCGTCGATCAGCTGAGCCGCCGCGCGCCCGTCGTGGGCCAGGCGCGCGGCCGCGGCGAAGTCATGTGGCTGCAGGCCGACGCTCGCGAGCATCGGCGCGGAGATAGAGGGCCCGTAGTAGGCGAGCTTCTCGGCTAGCGCCGTCCGGGCCGCGACAGGCTCGTCAGACACCGAGACCCAGAAGCACGCCGGCAGGTCGAAGTCCCGGCTTGCGTGCGCGGTCCCGGCGAGCACGTGGGCACGTGCGCTCGCGTAGCGCTCGGGCGGGTAGAGCAGCGGCAGCGCGCCGTCGGCATGCCGGCCGGCCATCTCCAGCATCTTCGGTCCCATCGCCCCGACGTAGACGGGAACGGGGCGCGACACCGGGAACCGTAGCACGGCCTGCGCGCCGAACCAGCTGGGCAGCGCAGCGGTGTCCACGTCGTCGTGACCAAGCAGCGCCCGCAAGGCGACCAGGGCCGACCTGGTCACCGCCAGCGGCTGCGCCCGCGCGAGGCCGGCCCAGCCGAGGAACTGCTCCGAGCCGGCGCCGAGCCCGAGGAAGAACCGGCCGCCGCTGATCTCCTGCAAGGTGGCGGCGGCCATGGCCAGCTCGCTGATGTGCATGGAGTACGGATTCATGACCGCGATGCCGAGGCCGATCCTGGTCGTGTGGGCGGCCAGCGCGCCGACGAGGGCCGGCGCCGAGCGCAGGAACAGGTCGTTAGACACCCACAGCTGATCGAAGCCCGCGCGCTCCGCGCCGGCGGCGACCGCGCGCAGCTCATCAAAGCTCAGGTCGTTGTTTACCCGCACCGAGAACTTCACTACGCCACGACCGCCTGGGCTTCGATCTCTACGAGGAAGCCATCCCCGATGAGTTCAGCGACGTACAGCATGGTGCTGGCTGGCCGGATCGCGCCGAACACGTCGCCGTGCACGTCCGCGGCCTGCTCCCAGCTCGCGCCTGGGGCGAGGTAGATCCCGGTGCGGACGACGTCCTGGAGGGAGCCGCCGAGAGCAGTGAGCGCTGTCTCGATCCGGCGGAGGCACAGCCGGGCCTGGGCACCGGTGTCGCCGCGGTGCAGGGCCGCGCCGTCGCGGCCGTGGGCAGTGGTCCCGCTCACCACGATGAGGTTTCCGCGCCGGACAGCCCGGCTGTATCCCGCCTCTTGCTGCCAGCCGGAGTCATCGGTGAACCGGCGCGTGTGTGTCATGTCCTCGGTCATGCGAGCTCCTCGCGGATGACCCGGCCGCCTTGCACCACCAGCGAGATCGCCCGCAGCGCCGCGACGTCGTCGAGCGGGTCGGTGGCCACCGCGACGAAATCGGCTGCATAGCCGGGCCGGACCTGCCCGACGTAATCGTTGATTCCGAGCAGCCGGGCGGCATTCACCGACACGCTCTGCAGGCTGAGCAGCGGTGACAAGCCGGCCGCAGCCATCAGCTGCACCTCGTGCACCGCGGCCGGCACACCGTCAACGAGGTCACCAGGCGGATAGTCGGTGCCGTTGACGAGGGTGACGCCGGCCTGGATAGCGTGCTGGATGCTGGCCAGGTGCTCATCCGCGGCTTCCAGCGCATTGCGGATCGAGTGCTCTTCGAAGCCCCGTGCGCGCATCCACGACTCTGAGCGCGTCACGCACAAGGTCGGCGTCAGGAATATTCCGGGCCGGGCCAGTAGCGCTGCTGTCTCGGCGTCGAGACGGTAGGCATGCTCGAAGCAGCGCACACCCTCCGCCAGTGCCTGGCGGATCGCAGCCGGTTCGCCGGAGTGCGCGACGACGTAGGTGCTGTGCTCGCCGGCGGCGCGCACCGCGCCGCGGATCTCCTCGTCCGTCATCTCCGGCCGCGCGTAGTGTTCGTTCGCGCCAGCCAGGCCGCCGTTGATGAAGATCTTCACGTGATCGGCGCCGGCCGCAAGTTCGGCCAGGGCCGCCTCGTAGAACTCCTGCTCGCCGATGGCGTAGGCACAGCCGGAGCCCTGGCCGTGTCCGCTCGGCGTGGAGATAGCCCGGCCCGCACCGAGTATGCGCGGCGCGGTGAACCACCCGCGGCTGACTGCGGTGCGCAGCAGCAGGTCAGCGCGGTTCTGCTCGTGAACGCACCGGATCGTGGTGATCCCGGCCCGGAGCGCCTCCGCCGCTCGGGTCCCGGACCGGTAGGCGGTGATCGCCGGGTTCTCGGCCTCATCGGTGTCGCTGAACGGGAACACCACCGACAGGTGCGTGTGGCAGGAGATCAGCCCAGGCAGCAGCCACCGGCCAGCGACATCGACGATCTCGGTGTCCGGCAGCCCGGCCGGCAGCGCAGCCGCGATTTGCACAACAGTCCCGTCGGCGCTGGTCTCGACAAACTGTCCGGAGAGCACCTCGCCGGCCAGCACGTCGACCACGCGGGCGTTGACGAACCACATCGAACTGGTCTCCTGTCTCGGCCCGGCGGGTCAGTCGTCGCCCGGCTGGGCACTGCGTGCGAGCGACGCGACGCGGATGTTGCAAGCGATCTCCCGCCCAGCCACCGGCTCCAGCCGCTGATCGAGCTCGGAGCAGCTGTCCTCGGCGATCGGGCATCTCGGGTGGAACCGGCAGCCGGCCGGCGGATCGGCCGGGTCAGGCACGTCGCCAGGCAAGTCGGCTGGCAGCAATCCAGCGCCATCGGCGTGCGGGATGGCCGCCACCAGCGCGCGGGTATAGGGGTGCTGCGGGTCGGCCCACACGGCCTCGGTGTCGCCGATCTCCACGATCCGGCCCAGGTACATGACGGCCACGCGGTCGGCGACCTGCCGGACCACTGACAGGTCGTGCGAGACCAGGACGAGGCCGAGGTCGTCGTCGTCGACCAGCGTGCTGAGCAGGTTAGCGACCTGCGCCTGCGCGGACGCGTCCAGGGCACTGATCGGCTCGTCCGCGATCAGGCACGACGGCTGGGTCGCGAGCGTGCGGGCGATGGCGATCCGCTGCCGCTGGCCGCCGCTGAACTCGTGCGCGTAGCTGTCGACCGCAGCAGCCGGCATGCCGACGTGCTCGAGCAGCTCGGCGGCACGCCGCAGCCCGTCCTTGCGGCTGCCGCCGCCCAGGGTGACCCCATCGGCGATCAGCTCACCGACCTTGCGACGCGGGTTCAGCGACTCGTACGGGTCCTGGAAGACCAGCTGCAGCCCGCGAAGGTAACCGGGTCGGCGCCGGCGTCCGAGGACCGTCACCGGCCTGCCCTCGAACGTGACGGTCCCGGCAGCCAGCGGCTCCAGGCCCACCGCCGCGCGCGCGAGCGTCGACTTGCCGCAGCCGGATTCTCCTACCAGGCCGACGATCTCGCCGCGTCCAACGCTCAGGTCGACGCCATCGACCGCGCGGACTCGCCGGCCGCGGCGGCCGTAGTCGACCGCCACCTCGGACAGCTGGAGGACGGGAGCAGTCATGACGCCGCTCGCAGCGGATCTGGCGGGCAGGCGAGCAAGTGCTGAGCCTCGATCAGCTCTGGATCTGGCCGGCTGGTCGCGCACGTCGGCCTGGCGTACTTGCATCGTGGATGGAACGGGCAGCCGGCGGGCACGCGCCCGAGCGACGGCGGGCTCCCGCCAATCGGCACCAGTGGCGCGCCGCCGGCCTCCGGATGCGGCAGGGCGTCAAGCAATCCCCTGGTGTAGGGATGCCGCGGGCTGGCGAGCAGCTCAGAAGTCGGGCCTGCCTCAGCGAGCCTGCCCGCGTACATCACGCACAGCCGGCGCGCCGTCGCCGACATGACGCCAAGATCGTGGGTGATGACAATCACGGCCAGCCCTCGCTCGCGGCACAGCCGGTCGAGCAGCCGGAGGATGCCTGCCTGCACCGTGACATCCAGTGCCGTTGTCGGCTCGTCCGCGACCAGCAGCCGCGGCTCGGCGGCCAGCGCGATCGCGATCGCGATGCGCTGCCGCATGCCGCCAGAGAACTGCCCGGCGTATGAGCGCAGTGCTTGCTCTGGATCGGGGATGCGCACAGTCTCCAGCAACTCGACGGCGCGGGATAGCGCCGCCGTCTTGCTCACCCCGAGGTGGTGCCGCATGTGCTCGGTCAGCTGGGTCCCGATCGGCAGGATCGGGTGCAAAGCGGTCGAGGGATCCTGGGACACCATCGCGATCTGCCGGCCGCGGATCGACCGCAGCTGCTTGCTGCCGAGGCCCAGCAGCTCGGCACCGTCGAGCCGGATCGAGCCGGTCACTTTCGCGCCGTGCGGCAGCAGCCCGAACAATGACAGCGCCGTGATGGTCTTGCCGCTGCCGCTCTCGCCGGCAATGCCCATCACCTCGCCGGCGTCCACGGCGAACGACAGGTCGTCCACCGCCTTGTGATAGCCAGAGCGGGTGGGCAAGGCCACGCTGAGCCGATCGACCGCCAGGAGCGCGTCCATCAGGGACGCACCGCCCGGGCAGTGCGAGGGTCGAGCATGTCGCGCAGGGCGTCGCCGATGAAGTTGAAGGCGAGGACGACGGTCAGGATCGCGAGGCCAGGGAACATCCCGACCCACCAGTTGCTGAAGTTCTGCGCGCCCTCCGCCACCATCGCCCCCCACTCGGCTGTGGGCGGCTGCGCGCCCAGGCCGAGGAAAGACAGCCCGGACAGCAGCAGCACGGCGTTCCCGATGTCCAGCGCCGCCAGCACCAGGACGGGGCCCGCCGCGTTCGGCCGCACGTCGACGAACAGCACGCGCAGCCCGGAGGACCCGAGCAGCCGGGAGGAGATCACGTACTGCGCCGAGCGCGCCGACAGCACCAGGCTGCGGACGAGCCGCGCATAGGACGGCCAGGACACCACGATCACCGCGATCACGGCATTCCGCAGCTGCGGCCCGAGGGCAGCCGCGATGGCCAGCGCGAGGATGATGCCGGGAAACGCGAAGACCAAGTCGGCCAGCCGCATGATCAGGTTGTCCACCCAGCCACCGAAGAATCCCGCGATACCGCCAAGGACGGCGCCGATGACCATGGCGGCGATGACCAGGATCACGGCCAGCGGGAGGGTGATCCTGGCGCCGAACAGTACCCGGGAGAACACGTCCCGGCCGAGTTCGTCGGTGCCGAACCAGTGCGCCCCGGACGGGCCTGCCAGGATCGCGAACTTCTGCAGCAGCGGGTTCTGCGGCGCGATCAGGGGGGCGAAGATGGCGATCACTGCCCATGCCCCGAGGATGACGAAGCCGACGAGGGCGAGTGGCCTGCGCCACGGCACGGGCGTACCTGGCCGGAACCGGCGCCGCCGGACCGCGTCCACGCTCACGGCAGCCGATGGCGGGTCGAGCGGTGCCCGAGCTGAGATGGTCATGACAGCCTGATTCGCGGGTCGATGACCCCGTACAGCAGGTCAACCACCAGGTTGACGACGATGTACACGAGGGCGACGAACAGGCTCACGCCCATGATGGCCGGCAGGTCCAGGTTGATGGCGCTGCGATAGGCGTACTGCCCGACGCCGGGCCAGGAGAAGATGTTCTCCACCAGCACCGTGCCCGAGAGCAGGCTGCCGAAGGCGACTCCCGCCACGGTGATGATCGACACGAGCGCGGGGCGCAGCACATGACGCAGCACGACCACGTGCTCGGGCAGTCCCTTGAGCCGAGCCGCCCGGACGTAGTCGTTGCCCATGATCTCGAGCATTGACGCGCGGGTGAAGCGCGTCAGCATCCCGACCGTGTAGATCGCGAGCACCAGCCCCGGCAGCACCAGGTGCCGTAGCGCCGACCAGAACAGCGTCCACTGACCGTGCACCGCGGCGTCGATGGTGTACATCCCGGTCAGGTGGGTCGGCGCGTTCTGGGTTGGATCCAGTCGCCCGCCACCCGGCAGCCAGCCGAGCTTAAAGAAAAGCAGGTAGAACGCGACCAGGGCGATCCAGAAGACCGGCATCGACACCCCGGCGAGGCTGACGACCCTGATGACCTGATCAAGCCAGCGATCACGGAACACCGCCGCGACGACGCCGAGGCCGACCCCGATCACCATCGACAAGACGATGGCAAAGAGCGCCAGCTCGATCGAGGCCGGGATGTACTCGGCCAGGTCGGTGCGCACCGGCCGGTGGCTCTGCTCGGAGATGCCGAGATTGCCGTGCAGGAGGTTCTTCAGGTACAGCAGGTACTGGACCGGCAGCGGGCGGTCCAGCCCGTACTGGTGCCGGAACGCCTGCACCGCGGCGGGATCGCCGATCGCCCGCTGGCCGAGGTTGGCGGCGGCAGGGTCACCGGGTACCAGGTGCGTCACGACGAACGCGACCAGCGTGATGCCAATGCACAAGACCAAGCCAGTCCCGAGCCTGCGCAGCAGAAACCGGCGCAGGTCGCGGTGCCCCGCCCCGCGACGGAGGCGGGGCACCGCCGGCGCCGCGGCGCTAGCCGAGCTCACTGAGATCGACGAGCCACAGTGCGTTCGACTGCAGGTTCTTCAGAGACTTCGCGCCCACCACGATCTGGGCGGGCTGAATCAGCGGCATGAACGGGCTGGAGTTGTTCATCGAGGTCTGGATCTGCTGGTACAACGCGCCTCGAGAGGAGTTCGTGGTGCTGGCCGCCGTCGTGCCGAGTGCCTCCAGCGACGGATCCGCGCCCTTGACCCAGCCAGCTCGCAACCCGACCAGAGCACCGGGCATGAAGTTGAGGTAGTCGCTCGGGTCGGGGAAATCCGGTCCCCAGTACCACAGGCCCATCGGCTCCTGGCCGCCGCGATAGCTGTTGAGCGCGACCTGGACCGACTGGCCCTGCAACTGCACGTTGATCCCGACCTGCTGCAGGTCCTGCTGCACTCGGGCGGCCAGGTCGCCGAAGCTGATCCCGTTCACCTGGATGTCGCTCGGGAAGACCATCGTCACGGTCGGGTGACCGAGACCCGAGGCAGCAAGCTCGGCCTTGGCCTTGGCCAGGTTGTACACGGGCGCCGCCGTCGTCGGCAGACTGCCGAGGAACATGCTCGGAATGATGCCAGCGGCCTGCACTGCGCCCTGGCCGGCCAGCTGGACCAGGCTCTGGTAGTTGATGCCGTCGCGCACGGCCTGCTGGAAGTGCGGGTTCGACGTGATCTTGGAAACCTTCGGGTTGTCGTTCGTCAGGACGAAGAACAGGTTCGGCGAGGCGCCGTTGACGATCTGGACGCCGGACATGCCCTGGGCCTGAGCAGGCGACAGGTCGACGGCGATCTGCGACTCACCCTTGAGCACGTCCAGCTTCTGGACGTTCGCCTGCACGTTGCGGATGACGATCTTCGAGAACTTCGGCTTCGGTCCCCAGTAATGCGGATTAGCGGTGAGCACGACCTGGGTGGTCGTGCTGTAGCTGGTGAGGGTGTACGGCCCGCTGCCCTCGGAGGTCGCGTTGAGCGACGCCTCCGCCTTGTCCGCCGTCGCTGCGTTAGCGGCGTCCGTGCCACCGGCTGCCTCGACCTTCTTGGCGTCCAGGATGCCGAGCGAGGGATTGGTGAGGATCGCGGGAATCGCGGTATTGGGCGTCGAGCTCGTCAGCACGACAGTGTCCGGGTTCGGCGCCGTCGCCGTGATGCCAGCCATGAGGAAGGACGGGTTGCCGTTGATGTTCTTGGTGCGCATCAGCGAGAACACGACGTCCGCGGCGGTCACCGGGTCGCCGTTGGCGAACTTGACGCCGTTGCGCAAGGTGAAGGTGTACGTCTTGGCGTCCGCCGAGGCGGTGAAGGATGTCGCCAGATCGGGAACCGGCGTCGAGACGTTGTCGCCCTTGTATGTCAGCAGCGTGTCGTAGATCGCGTGGTCGATCATCAGCCCGGTGGGCTCGAACATGCGACCGGGATCGAGCGTCTTCAGCACGAAGGACGTCTCGACTACCAGCGATGACGACGCTGCAGGCGCCGAGCCGCCGCTGCCGCTGCTGCCGCAGGCAGCTAGGCCAGCGACGACAGCGAGTACACATCCTGATGCAAGCGGCCGGCGTAGTTGCATAGGGCTTCCCCTTATCGTGGCAGAGTAGGCAAACGTTCCCACCGACACGCACATCGGGTCAAGCGTCCTAGGTTTCAGCTCAGATACAAACGCGTTGCGGATCCCGTCAGTCACCGTGCTGCGCCAGTCGGCGCGTTGTGCAAACGTTTCCCTCAGCTGGCACGCTCGGTAGCCACCGCCGCGACCGGGCCTCCGGCTCCGGCAGCCCGCCGGGCTCTGCCAGGCTGTCGCTCAGATCGCCAGGCTGTCGCTCAGATCGCCAGGCTGACGCTCAGATCGGAGGATGGTGCGCGAGCTCGATGAACTCGCAGAGCGGTTCTGGGCGTGGCGAGCTCGCCAGCAGCCACGCACTCGCGACGACATACCGCGCCTCGACCGGCCACCGGGCTGGCTACCGGAAGTTGACCCGCGGCTAGCAGGCCGCAGGCGCGAGCAGCTCGGGGGTTTCCAGGCCGAGTTGACCCGCCTCCGGGCCAGTGCCGTGGCCGACCGGGTGGACCATCGACTGCTGCGGTCAGCGATGGCGCGGGTCGAGTGGGAGAACGAGATCCTGCAGGTCCAGCAGCTCCCCCGGTACTGGATCGACCAGGCACTCGGACCCGTCTATGACGCCTTGCTGCGACCCGGCGTGGACTCGGGCCGGGTCGCCGAGGTCGTGCGACTGCTACGCGCTGTCCCGCTGACCCTGTCGCCCGCGGCCGCCGCGCTGACCCGGCCAGCGCGGGAATTCGCGGCGCTGGCCCTTAGCGAGCTCGACGGCGTCGGCGCGCGCGTCGAGTCCTGCGCAGATGCCCTGGCCCGGATCGATCCGGCGGCCGCGCCCGATCTTCGCTCCGCCGCTGCCGACGCCGGCGCGGCGCTGCGGCAGTTCGGCGGCTACCTCAAGGCCGCGATGCCGACCTTGCCTTCGGCCCGGCCGATCGGCCGGGCACAGTACGAGTGGTTCCTGCGGGAAGTGGCCTGCGTCCCGCTGACCGTCGAGGCGATCGCCGACATCGGGCGTCGCGAGTACGACCGGGCCGTGTGGCTTGAGCTGCTGCACGCCACCCGCAACCGGCAGCTGCCCGAGCCTTCGCTGCCGGCCGATGCTGCTGAGCAAATGCGCCAGCAGTCTCAGGGTGAGCAGGACGTCCGGCGGTTCTATGCCGACCACGGCCTTCTGACGCAGCCAGCCTGGCTGCGCCGGTATCTGACCACGCCGATCCCGGCGTATCTCGAGCCGCTGCAGTTCCTCGGCATGGCCGACGACCTGACCGGACCCGGCCGGCTGACCGAGGACGCGGTGGCCTATTTCCCGCCGCCTGCGCCGGGGCTGCCCTACTTCTACGCTGCGAACGCACGCGACCCCCGCGCCGGAATCGTCCACGAAGGTGCGCATTACCAGCAGCTAGCCCTGTCGTGGCGCAATCCCCGGCCGGTCCGGCGGCACTACTACGACTCCGCCGCCAATGAGGGCATCGCCTTCTACAACGAGGAGATGCTGCTCGTCAGCGGCCTAGTCGATGATGCGCCGCACACCCGCACGACGCTGTGCAACTTCATGCGGCTGCGGGCGCTGCGGGCGACAGTCGATATCGGGCTTGCTACCGGTACCTTGTCGATCGCAGCCGCCGCGAGGCAGCTCGAGTCCAGTGTTCCCATGGACAGCGGGACCGCTAACGACGAGGCCGCCTTCTTTGCCGAGACACCGGGCCAGGCCCTGACGTATCAGGTCGGCAAGACTCAGCTCATCGGGCTGATCTCCGATGCAGCGCGCGTGCGCGGACCGCACCTTGACCTGCAACGCCTGCATGACGACCTGTGGGTGAACGGCAACGTGCCGATCGCCTTGCTGCGCTGGGAACTGCTAGGCCTGACCGACGAGCTGGCCGACCTCGACATGGACGCCGGCTAGCGCCGCGCCGGCGGCCTGGTCAGCGAACCGCCGTGCACGATCCTCTCTCGATGAGGCGGATCCCGACCCTGAACTCACTGAACTCACCGGCGTCGGCGTCGGCGGAATCGAGGCGCTGAAGCAGCAGCCGGGCCGCGAGCTCGCCCATCTGGCGGGCATTGTTGTCGACCACCGTAATCGCCGGATGCCACCAGCGTGCCAGCTGGGAGTCCTCGTAGCAGATCACGGAGAGCTCGCCTGGTATGGGCACCGAACGCTCGCGCAGCGCGGGCAGCGCGCCGTACGACGCCTCGTGGTTCGCGACGATCAGCGCGGTGGGACGCTGGCGAGCAGGCAGCGTGAGCAGGGCTTCGACCGCCTCCGCGCCACTAGCCGGAGTGAGCGGAGCGGCCACCGTCAGCGCATCGATGATCGGCAGGCCAGCCGCTTGCATGGCGAGCCAGTAGCCCTGCATTCGCTCAGCGCCCGACTGCACGTCCCGCGGGCCTGCGATGATAGCGATCCGGCGATGTCCAAGGGCCAGCAGATGGTCGGTGGCCGTCCGGCCGCCGGCGATCTCGTCACCGAGCACGCAGTCGCCTGCTGGACAGCGCGGCCGGCGCGCGAGGTGCACCACGGGCGTGCCAAGCTCACGCAGCTCGTCAGTGGCCTCGCTGTCCGAGCCGACCACGATCACGCCGGCCGCGCTGTGATCAGCCAGCGTGTGCAGTGCTGAGCGCTCTTGAACCGGATCACCGCCGGTCACCGACAGCATGAGCTGATAGCCGCGGCGGGCCAGTTCCCGCTGCACGACCTCGGCAATCGTGTGAAAGCTCGCGTTGACCAGGTTGGTCACCACCAGGCCGATGAACTGCGAGCGCGCGGTGCGCAGGGCGCGGGCGCTGGCATTTGGCCGGTAGCCAAGCGCCAGCGCGGCCGCCCGGACCTTGGCCACGGTGTGGTGGCTCACTCTGCTCGACCCGTTCAGGGCCCGCGATGCCGTGCTGACTGACACCCCGCTGCGCAGTGCCACCTGCCGTAGATCGGCCGCCAAGGCGCGCCTCATTCCCCAGATTGGCTTACTCCCTGAGCTGCGTGCGGAAAGGTTTCCGCACCAGCTGCTAGTCCACCACCCTGACGATGCGGACGACGATCGTCAACTGCCTGATCAGCACATTTCCGGCCGATTTGCCACCTGGTCAGGATGGAACTTGCCATCGTCTGGGTATGTGCTGGCGGACGTGGTTCAACCGGGCCCGCCATGACGCCTCCGGGGGTAGGACGGACAGTTGTCCCCACTGCTAGCCATCGTGCTCGCCATCGCCGCATCGCTGGTCTTCGGGATCGCCTCCGTGGCGGATCAGCGCAGCACCAAGCGCGTCAAGCGGCGGGGGCCGCTATCGCCGCGGATCTTCCTCGACCTGATGCGGCAGCCGCTCTGGCTGGCCTCGATCTGCGGGACCCTCATGGGCTTCGCGCTCCAGGTCCTAGCGCTCCGATTCGGGCCGCTCGCCCTCGTCGAGCCGCTGCTGGTCTGCGGCCTGATCTTCGCCGTCCTCATCAATGCCTACCTGCGCAAACGCTGGGACTCGGTCCTGATCGGCGGGGTGATCGCCGCCGCCGCCGGCGTGGCTGGCTTCCTGGTAATCGCCAGTCCAACAGAAGGCCAGGGAAGCGTTGGCTTCCATGTCGTGCTGCCGCTAGCGGCGGGCCTCGCTGCGACGGTCGTGGGCTGCCTGGCCGTGGCCCGGCGAAGTAGCACCCTGCGGCCACTCGCACTCGCGCTCGCCTGCGGCATCAACTACGGCGTCGCCGCGTTCCTGGTCAAGCTCGTCGTCTCGGATGTCCACGGCGGCTTGTCAGGGCTGCTCACCGACTGGCCGATCTACGCGCTGGCCGTGGTTGGACCGCTGGGCTTCCTGCTGAACGAGAACGCCTTCCAGGCGGGCACGCTGATCGCTCCCGTGCTCGCGATCATCACGGTCTGCGACCCCATCATCTCGATCGCCCTCGGCGCCCTCTGGCTGAACGAGAAGCTCAACGGCTCGGCCGCGGGCATCATCGGCGAGGTGATCTCCCTGCTCATCATGGTCACGGGTGTCGTCGTGACTGCGCACCGAGCCCCACACGTCGCCCCGCCACCACCGGCCAGCGCTTTACGCTGGACCCGAAGCTGGCATCGAAGCTGGCAGGAAGCAGGCACATGGACAACTCGACCGGCCTGACCGAGCAGCACCGCGGTCAGCTCAGCCGGATCTGGCAGCGCGAGGAGGCCGGGTTCCGGGCTCGGATCCCAGCCTCGCTGGCGCTCGGGTCCGCCGCGCGGGCGGCCATGCCCAGCGGCGTTCCGATGGCCTGGATGGCCGGCTTCTACCGCACGCCGCCACTGTGGGTTGCGCATGGTCAGGGCCCGACGTTTACCGATGTCGACGGCAATGGCTATCTCGACTTCAACGTGGGCGACATGTCTACGGTGCTCGGCTATGCCCACCCACGCCTGACCGAGGTGATCGCCGAGCAGGCCGCGCGCGGCGTCCAGATGTTCTTGCCAGTCGAGTCGGCGCTGGCGGTATGCGAGCAACTGCGGCTGCGATTCAGGCTGCCTAAGTGGCAGTTCACCACCTCCGCAGCCACGGCCAACACGGAGGCACTTCGCATCGCTCGGGTGGCCACAGGCCGCCCGGGCGTGCTGATGTTTGGCGGCAAGTATCACGGCATGCTGGACGAGACACTCTGGTCAGACGACGGTGCCGGGCTCGTGCCCGAGGCCCTGGGTGTGAGCTCCCCCGCTCCGGCTGCCGTGGCCGTGGTCGACTTCAACGATCTCGGCGCCGTCGAGCGCATCCTCAGCCTGGGCCAGACGGCGGCGGTGCTGACCGAGGGCGTGCTGACCAACCACGGCACCGTACTCCCCGACGCTGGCTTCCTGGCCGGACTCCGGGATGCCTGCAGTCGGCACGGCACGCTGCTGGTGCTCGACGAGACACATACCCAGTTCGATGTCTACGGCGGCACCGTCACCCACTACGACGTCACGCCCGACGTGGTCACCGGCGGCAAGGGGATCGCCGGCGGCATTCCCATCGGCGTCTACGGCATGACCAGCGACCTGGCCGCTCTGGTCGAGCAGAATCTCGGCGATGAGACGGGGCACCGAGTCGGCATCGCGCTTGGCGGCACGCTCTTCGGCAACGCCCTGTCACTGGCGTGCGCTCAGGCCGTGCTCACCGAGCTCATGACCCCCGCTGAGCACGAGCGGATCGCCGGCCTCGGCGCGCGACTGGCCGACGGCATCGAGGCCGCAGCGGCCGGGCACGGGCTCGACTGGCGGGCCCACCGGTTCGGTGCGCGAAGCGGCTACTGCCTCGGGCCCGAACTGCCGCGAACCGCGCGGGAAGCGGATGCCAGCCTCGACCCGCTTTTCGCCGATACCCGCCGCGTCTATTTCGCCAACCGGGGCGTCTGGGACGCTATCTCGACATCCGGGCCGCACGCCGGCTTCGCCCATGTAACCGCCGACATCGATCGCTACGTGGCGATCCTCGACGACTTCCTCGGCGAGATGTGCGGCCGCTAGCCGCGTCCGCTGACCAGGAGCGAGACGGTAAACGCGAGATACCCGATGATCACGAGGCTGCCCGTGCCCCGGCTCAGCCCCCGGTACCGGTAGGCGACGGCCAGCACCACGAGGGTGAGCGCGAGGTACCACGCGGTCACCATGACGGCTTGCCCGGAGGGGCGGCCGAGGCCCAGGAGCGCAGCAGGCAGCAGCAGACCGACGACGACGTTGATCGCGTTGCTGTTGAGCGCCGTGCTCAGAGTGGCGGCGCCTCGACCCCGCCCGGCCAGATACACCGCGGCCACCGCGTTCGGCAGGCTTGTCACCGCCGCCAGGATCAGCCCGCCAACGATGATCTGCGGGATGCCGTACCGCTGGCCGAGATCGGATGCGGCCCGCTCCATCAGCACGCTGGCGGCGACCACGACAACCAGGGCGCCGCTCGCGGCGGCGACGTCCGGCCAGCGGCCAGGCTGCGGCCGGATCGCGTCTTCAAGTTCGATCTCCTCCTCGGTTACCGCTGACCGAAGCCAGGTCCACCAGCGCTCCGGCAAGCGCACCCGGCGCATGCCCTGTCCTTCGGTGCCGAGCAGCACGCTGTAGAGGCCCAGGACGACCACGGCCAGGGCAAGGCCAACGACGACTGGCAGCAGGCCGGTTACCACGCCGAGGCAGACGAAAGCGACCCACAGCGCGACCGCGCCGCTCAAGGCCACGACCTTGCGGTGCACGGCGATCCGGCCGGCGACCACGGCGCCGAGGCCTAGCAGCGCGGCCAGGTTGAACACGTTCGACCCGAGCACGACTCCAGCGCCGACGCTCTGCTGATGGCTGGTCAGTGCGCTCACCGCGGCAGAGATCTCTGGGGCGTCAGCTGCCAGCGCCGCCACGATCCCGAGCAGCGCCTCGGACATGCCAAGTCGCTCGCCGATGCGCTCGAGCCGCGAGACCAGGAGCCAGCTCGTCGCCAGGCTGATGACCGCCCCGGCGGCGAACGCGGCTACCGCAGGCACGCGGGATCGTGGATGCTCACGCTCGACGCTATCGCCAGGCTCCCAGTCGACACGCCCGCAGGCGCCACTTCGCTACGGTTGCCGACCAGACTTCCCGGCGCACCAGCTCACCACGATAGGCCCGACCGCGACCGTTGCGCTGCCGGCGTCAGTCCGTTGCTCTTGACTGGGCTTGACTGACCGCCGTAGCGTCCGGCCGTGTGCGGATCTTGATTACTGGCGGTAGCGGGTATCTCGGCGGAGTGCTGGGTCGCCTCGCCGCAGAATCCGGTCACGACGTCCTGGCGACCTACTTCCGGCAGGCCGGCGATGTTCCCGGGGTCCGGTGGCGGCAGCTGGACGTGCGGCAGCGGGCCGACGTGCTGGCCGCCGCGTCGGACTTCCGGCCGGAGGTGATCATCAACACGGCCTACCGATACGGCGAGTGGCAGGCGACCGCTGATGGCGCTGCCCACGTCGCCCTGGCCGCGGTCACCATCGGGGCGAGGCTGCTGCACATGTCCAGCGACGCCGTGTTCTCCGGTTCGCAGCCGCCCTACCGCGAGAGCGCCGTCCCCGATCCGGTGTACTCCTACGGCGCCGCCAAGGCAGCGGCGGAGACAGCGGTCCGGGCGATCCACCCGGGCGCGGCCATCGTGCGGACGTCACTCATCGTCGGCGGCGGCTCCCCGCACGAGACCGCGGTGCACGAGCTGGCCGCCGGGCGACGCGACGGGGTGCTGTTCAGCGACGAGATCCGGTGTCCGGTCCATGTCGGCGACCTGGCCTCGGCGCTGCTTGAGCTGACCGCCGCTGACTCGGCCGGCATCCTCAACGTCGCCGGCCCCGACGCCCTAAGCCGTTACGAGCTGGGCTGCCTGATCGCGCGCCGCGATGGCCTCGACGAAGCACGCCTGCCAGCCGGCCTCCAGGCGAGCGGCGGGCAGGCCCGGCCACTCGACGTCCGGCTGGACTGTCGTGCGACGCAGGCGAAGCTGCGCACCAGGCTCCGCGGGGCCTGCGAGTTTCTGGTCGCCAGCTAATGCCCGGCGTCGTGCTCGTCACTGGAGGCAGCCGCGGCATCGGCGCGGCCGTCGCGCTGCGGGCGGCGGCAGCCGGCTGGCCAGTCTGCATCACCTACCGGGACAACGCGGCGGCGGCCGCGGCGGTCGTGACGGAGATTGAGGGCCGAGGCGGGACCGCAGCGGCAGTGCAGGCCGACATCTCGGCCGAGGACGACGTGCTCGCAGCATTCGCGGCGGCCGACCGGCTCGGCCCCCTTGGCGGACTCGTCGCCAATGCTGGCATCGTCGCCGCGAAGGCCAGGGTCGACGAGATGACCGCGGCCCGCGTCGGACGAGTGCTAGCGGTCAATGTCCTCGGCACGATCTTGTGCTGCCGCGAGGCGGTGCTGCGCCTATCCACCCGGCACGGCGGCCAGGGCGGCTCGATCGTGCTGATCTCGTCGGCGGCGAGCAGGCTGGGGTCGGCTGGCGAGTACGTCGACTACGCGGCGTCCAAGGGCGCGGTCGACAGCCTGGGCCTTGGCCTGGCCCGCGAGGTCGCCGGCGAGAGCGTCCGGGTGAACGTGGTGCGGCCGGGGATCGTTGACACGGAGATTCATGCCAGCAGCAATCAGCCTGATCGTGTCGCGCTCCTCGGCCCGACGATCCCGCTGGGCCGCGCAGCCAAGGCCGAGGAAGTCGCCGCTGCCGCCGTCTGGCTACTTGGCGATGACGCCGCCTACTGCACCGGCAGCATCCTGGACGTCACCGGCGGACGGTAGCGGGCGCGACGCTGGCGCGTCGGGGCAAAGGTCGCAAACTAGGCGCGCCACGACGGGAACCGGCTGACTGTCAGTGCCGCACGCCATCATCGGCAGGAGAAGCTCGCGAAAGGAACGCCGCCCATGTCCGCCGAGCCTGTCCAGCGATCCCGGAGACTCTCGCCCCGAGACGCCGCCCGGCAGCTCGCCGAGCGCGATCCGGTGCTGGCGCGGCTGGTGGCCGAGGCCGGATTGCCGTCCTTGCCGGTGCCAGCGGAGACGCACTTCGCGACGCTTGTCCGTGCGATCACCTACCAGCAGCTGGCTGGTAACGCCGCGCGGGCCATCCACGGCCGCCTGATCGCGGCGCTCGGCGACGAGGTGCTGCCCGATCGGCTGCTCGCGCTCTCGGACGAGGCCATGCGCGCCGCGGGCCTGTCGGGCAACAAGACTGCCTCGCTGCGCGACCTCGCGGCCAAGGTACTCGACGGGACGGTGATCCTCGAGCCGCGGCGGCTGGCGCGCGAGAGCGATGCCGAGATCGTCGCGCGCCTGACGAGCGTGCGGGGCATCGGCCGGTGGACTGCCGAGATCTTCCTCATGTTCCAGCTGCGGCGCCTCGACGTCTGGCCCACGGGAGACCTCGGCGTGCGCCGCGGCTACGCCCTGGCCTGGGACGTACCGACACCGACCGCCAAGGAGCTCGACGTGCTCGGCGAGCCGTACCGCCCGTATCGCACCATCGTCGCCTGGTACTGCTGGCGCGCCGTCGATCTGAGCGCAGCCCGCACTGGTGGCGCCGACGGGCCAGGCGCCGTCCCCCTGTGACGCGCGACCGCGCGCTAGCAGCCGCCAGGCGGACCGGGCACGCCTGGCCCCGCCGATGGCTGATCGATCATCCCGCCTGCGTTCGTTCGCAACTCGCCGCCTAGGTGCACGACATACCAGCGGCCGCGCCAGGAGATGAGCGTGGCGATGCCGAATGACATCACTCGCCCGCCGACGCGGTACACAACCCGCGCGCCTGCCACGTGCCAGTAGCCGACCCCGTTGTCGCAGACCCCGGGACTGATCCAGTCGGCCTGCTGCTCGGGCACGATGACCCGCAGCAGCGTAGCGTGCCGGGCCCGGTCGCCGATCAGGTCATGGGCGGCGATCACGTCGGCCCCGAACTCGGCCACAAGACGGTTCTGCCAGTCGGCGGCCGGATCTGCGATGGCCTTGACCTGCTCGTAGGCGACCAGCGGGAAGAAGGCCGGCATGGCGAGTTTCGGCCGGCCAGCCACCACGCCCGCCCACAGGTCGGTCATCTCGGCCTGGAACACCGTGCTCTGCGCCGGCGGCCGCGTACTGGTCTGATGCTGGCCGGCACGGACAGCCGGCACGGGGACGACCATCGGCCACGGCGACGGCGTGGGTGACGCGGTCAGGCTCGTCGCCGGCGAGTGCGAGCCTGGCGTCGCTGTGGCAGCCTGCGTCGGCCCAGCCGCTGCGGCGCTGCCGGACGGGGCACCTGACCCCGCGCAGCCACCCGCAGCAGCCGCGACCGCCGCCATCGCGACCGCCGTGACCAGCACGCTCGCCCGCCCCGTCTGCCTCATGGCCAGCATGGTAAGCCGACGCGGGGATGCCGCGGCGTGTCGGCTGCCGCATCCGGGCAAGGTTACGAGCGCTCACCGCAGGGC
The DNA here is from genome assembly GCA_963792725.1 of uncultured Actinomycetota bacterium. Classification (GTDB taxonomy): domain Bacteria; phylum Actinomycetota; class Actinomycetes; order Streptosporangiales; family Streptosporangiaceae; genus JAJYUU01. Next base: position 924,873 of record CAWBXJ010000001.1, read on the forward strand.
AGCTGACATGTGCATCGATCACGTCAGTCCGGAGGTGGCCCCGTTGGAGATCAAGGTCGCGCTGTCCCTGCCCCGCGACGCCGCAAGCGTGCCCGTCACCAGGCAGCTGCTCGATAGCTGCCTGGACACGCTCGGCGTGACGGCCGACACGCGCGCCGACATCGCCCTGGCCCTCAGCGAGGCATGTGCCAACGTCATCCAGCATGCCGGGCCAGGTCGCGAGTACGAGGTCACGGCCAGCACGCGCGACGGCCGGTGCATCATCGAGGTGCTGGACAATGGCGCGGCTGGCCCGCCCGAGATGCCGAGCACACCAAGCTTCCCAGCCGCCAAGGACAGCCTGCTGGCCGAGGGCGGCCGGGGCCTGAAAATCATCGACGCAGTCGTCGATGACCTGTGCCTGACCGGCAACAGCAAGCACGGTACGACTGTGCACTTCGAGAAGGTGCTGCAGTTCGTACCGCAGCCAGCTCGGGCATGAATGGGTCCCGGCCCGCGTAAGCGTCCCGGGTACCCGGTACAGACCGCTGGCTCGGCGCGGGCGGCGTCGCCGCCACCGTCGGCGCGGCGACTGGCGCGGATCCAGCGGCGACTGGCGCGGATCCAACGGCGACTGGCGCGGATCCAACGGACGTCGCCGGCCAGGCGGCCAGCCAGATGGTCACCGGGCGCTTCACCACGCCCGAGGAAGTCGCCGATCTTGTCCTGTTCCTGGCGAGCGAGCGAGCCGCGAACATCACCGGCGCTGCGTACGCAATCGACGGTCGCCTAGTGCCGACTTTGTGAGCTATAGCCTGCACAGCCACGTTGATCCCGAATACGCCTAGAGCGAATCGCCGCCGGAACGCTCGTGGCCACAGGCCGGCAGTCGCCGCCGGCGCGAGGCGACGCACCGCCGGGATCTTACGATGGGCAGATGGAAGACGCACCGGCAGCACCGGCAGAGTCGCGCGACAATCCCGTAGCAACGGCAGCGGCCGCATCATCGGCGGCGCAGGAATCGCGACCGCGGCCGGCCATCGTGACCGTAGACGACGATCCGGATGTGTCCCGCGCTGTCGCCAGGGATCTGCGGCGCCGCTACGGCGAGCAGCACCGGATCGTCCGCGCAGAGTCCGGCGAAGCGGCCCTGGACGCGCTGCGCCAGATGAAGCTGCGCGGCGACCTCGTCGCGATGATTCTGGCCGACTACCGGATGCCGCAGCTGAACGGCATCGAGTTCCTCGAGCGCGCGATGGACATCTACCCGGGTGCGCGGCGCGCGCTGCTCACGGCCTACGCCGACACTGGGGCCGCTATCGATGCCATCAACGTGGTCGATCTCGACTACTACCTGCTCAAGCCGTGGGACCCGCCGGAAGAGAAGCTGTATCCGGTGGTCGACTCGCTGCTCGAGACCTGGCTGTCGTCGGATCACCGGCCCGTGCCCGAGACCAAGGTCATCGGGCATCGATGGTCGGCGCGCTCGTCTGAGGTACGCGAGTTCCTCGCCCGGAATCAGGTGCCCTACCGCTGGTACTCCACCGATGAGCCCGAGGGTCACCGGCTCCTGGAGGCAGCGAACCAGGACGGGCAGGCGCTGCCGGTCGTCATCGCGCCCGATGGCACCGTGCTGGTCGAGCCGTCCGAGCCGGACCTCGCCGCCAAGGTGGGCCTGGCGACCAACCCGTCCACCGACTTCTACGATCTCATCGTCATCGGCGGCGGCCCGGCCGGCCTCGGCGCGGCCGTCTATGGCGCATCCGAAGGATTGCGTACGGTGCTGGTCGAGCGCACCGCCACCGGCGGCCAGGCTGGCCAGAGCTCGCGGATCGAGAACTATCTCGGCTTCCCCGATGGTGTGTCGGGCGCGCAACTCACCGACCGGGCGCGGCGGCAGGCCGCCAAGTTCGGCGCCGAGATCCTCACTACCCGCGAGGTCGTCGGCCTGGAAGTCAACGGGTCGGCCCGGACGATCCGGTTCGCCGACGGCACCGCCATCAGCGCGCACACGGTCATCCTGGCGACCGGGGTGGCCTACCGGCAGCTCACCGCGCCAGGCCTGGCTGAGCTCACCGGTCGCGGCGTCTACTACGGCTCCGCGCTGACAGAGGCGTCGAGCTGCATCGACGAGGACATCTACATCGTCGGCGGCGCCAACTCGGCAGGCCAGGCCGCCGTGTATCTCGCCAAGCGCGCTCGCTCGGTGTCCATTCTCGTGCGCGCGCCGTCGCTGACCAAGTCGATGTCGCACTACCTGATCGAGCAGGTCGACAACGTTCCGGCGATCAAGGTCCGGACATGCACTGAGGTCGTCGAGGCACACGGGACGGACCACCTGGAGCAGCTCACGCTGCGCAACAGCAACACTGGCGAGACGGAGAAGGTCAGCGCCCAGTACTTGTTCGTCTTCATCGGCGCGGCACCGCTGACCGGCTGGCTCGCCGACGTCGTGGTGCGCGACGACCACGGGTTTGTCCTGGCCGGCCCCGACCTTGTCGTCGGCGGTCAGGTGCCGGCCGGCTGGCCGCTCGACCGCGCGCCGTATCACCTGGAGAGCAGCGTGCCGGGCGTCTTCGTGGCCGGCGACGTGCGCGCCGAGTCGGCGAAGCGGGTCGCCTCGGCGGTCGGCGAGGGGGCCATGGCGGTCATGCTGGTGCATCGCTACCTGGAGAAGCTGTGAGCACCGACGCGGCGGCGAGCGCACCGGCGCCGAGCACGCCGCCATCGAGCACACCGGCCGCGGGCACGCCGGCCACGGGCACCGTCGTGTCGAGCGCGGACGCCCGGTGTAGCGCCGACGAGCTGCGCGGCCTATTCCTGTTCGAGAAGCTCGCCGACGAGCAGCTCGCCTGGCTCTGCCGCGAGGGCCGCGTCATCGTCGCCGAGCCTGGCCGCGTCTACGCCGAGGGCGAGCCGGCCACGGCCCTGTACGTGCTGCTGTCCGGCACCGTGGTGCTGTCGCGCCAGATCGGCGCCGACGACGTCGAGACGACGAGGGCATCTAATCCCGGCGTCTACTCCGGCGCGTTCTTCGCCTACCTCGGCGACCGAGTGCCGCAGGTCTATAACAACTCCATGCGGGTGACCGAGCGCTCCCGTTTCTACGTGCTCGACGCCGCCAAGTTCGCCCAGCTGATGAGCGACTGGTTCCCGATGGCGGTGCACCTGCTGGAGGGCCTGTTCTTCGGCATCAGGAACACCCAGGAAGCCATCGGGCAGCGCGAACGGCTGCTGGCGCTTGGCGCGTTGTCAGCCGGGCTGACGCACGAGCTCAACAACCCGGCCGCAGCCGCGGTGCGGGCGACCGCGGGCCTGCGCGAGAAGATCGTCACACTGCGGCGCAAGCTCCCCGCGGTCGCTGCGGCGCATCATGACGGCGCGGTCCTAGCGCTGCTGGTCAAGATCCTCGACGATGCGGCCGGGCGCGTCGCCAGCGCACCAGAGCTAGGGCCGCTCGAGGCTTCGGACCTGGAGGACGCGGTCACCGACTGGCTCGACGATCACGACATCAGCGCAGGCTGGGAGCTTGCGCCAGCCTTCGTGCAGGCGGCCATCGGCCCAGACAAGCTGGACCGCATCACCGCGGCCGTAGCCGACGCGGCCGACAGCAGCGCCGACACCGACGACGAACTGGCACGCGCCCTGCGCTGGCTCGCCGACACCATCGAGACCGAGCTGCTGCTGACCGAGATCACCGACTCGGTAGGACGCATCTCGAGCCTGGTGGGCGCTGCCAAGCAGTACTCGCAGCTCGACCGGGCGCCCTACCAGGTCGTCGACATTCACGACCTCCTCGACAGCACGCTGACCATGCTCGCCACCAAGATCGGCGACGGCATCACGGTGGTCCGCGACTACGGGTCCGGCCTGCCTCGCATCCCGGCCTTCCCCGGCGAGCTGAACCAGGTCTGGACCAACCTCATCGACAACGCGGTGTCGGCGATGGACGGATCGGGCACGCTGACCATCCGCACGGCACTCGACCGTGATCAGCTGCTCGTCGAGTTCGGCGACACCGGCCCCGGCGTGCCGCCAGACATCCGCGACCGGATCTTCGAGCCGTTCTTCACCACCAAGCCCGTCGGCCAGGGCACCGGGCTCGGCCTCGACATCTCCTACCGCATCGTCGTCACCCGCCATCACGGCGACCTGCGCGTGGAATCGGTCCCCGGCGACACCCGCTTCCGGGTCTGGCTGCCGCTCTCTGCGCCCGAAACGCCTGCTTAGTAACTTTTGCGCCCTCGGCTCGGTCGCTATTGCGGGAACGCGTGTACCGGAGGTACGAAGCCTTCGTACCTCCGGTACACGCGTCACCGCGCCAACCGTCGTCACTGCGCTACCCGGCGCGATTCCGGCATGTCAGCTTGCACGAACGCCTGCGTCCGAGGCGCAACGTGCGGCCCGGACGCGCGGGCGTTCGACGACGGCAGGCAGACCCTGCGTCGGCGGCGTTTTCGCCTGGTTTAGGCGGTCAGGATGATCGTGATGACCAGCGCGGCCAGGATGCACAAGAAAATCGCCGCGATAAGCCAGGCTGGTGCGTGCCAGTTACCCGAGCGAGCCGACCGCGCGTGCCGCCGCTGGCGGATGCGCCTGCCGCCGGCGCCGGTGAACGCCTCGGGCGCCAGCGGCGGTCCCGACAGTGATCCCGGAATGCCGCCGCCGCGCTCCCATGGCTCCGGCCTGGGGCGACGGCGCGTCATCGCGGACCCGGATCGCGGCGGCCGATGAACATTACCCTGGCGGTTCCGGCTCCGTTCCGGTCCTGAAGCCGCGCCTCCGCAGCGAAGCCGGCTGCTCGCAGCAGGCGCAGCCACGTATCCCGGCCGAACGACCCGAGCCGGTGCATTTCCGGGACAACCCGCACCGTGCCGTCGGCGTCCCGCAGCGTGAACTCGTACTCCGCCAGGATCCAGTCGTCACCAGGAACGGGGTCGGATGTCCGCTCGCGGAAGCTCGCCTGGCGGCCGGTGCCGTCATGGCCGCCGCCTCCGCCGCGACCGGCGCGGAAGGTCTCGGCCGTGTGATCCGGGGCGAAGACGGCCAGCCCGCCAGGGCGGCAGTGCGCGAACGCCGTGGCGATCACGCTGCTCAGGTCATCCTGGCTGGTGACGTAGTCCACTGCGTCGTGCACGAGCACGGCGTCGAACTGACGGCCCAGCCGGATGGTGCGCATGTCGCCCTGGACGTGCTCGCAGTCCGGGTTCAGCTGCCGGGAGACCGCGAGCATCGCGGACGACAGGTCGAGGAGCGTCATCGACCTGTCGTCCTTGAGGTACAGCGCGACGTGCCCGCCGCCGCAGCCCAGGTCGAGCACGCTGCAAACGGGCTGCGCCGCTGCGGCGAAGATGCCATCGATGACCGCGGCGTCGTCGGCGTACTCGGCCGCCGGCGAGATGACTGGCCACCACTGCGCCAGTTCCTCGTACAGGCTGTAGTCGCCCGGCTCAGCCATTCAGCGCTCCGGTCATCTTCCCATCATCACCCCGGGACCGTCCGCCGGCGCTCAGGGCGGCGAGTTCACCGCATAACCTGTGCAGCGGAGCCCGCACATGACAGCCAGGAGGACGCCGCGTGGCTAAGACACCGGAAACCGGCCAGGTCCCCCCCGATTTCACGCTCCCCGGCATCGAGCTCACCGGTGGCGAGGCCGTCCAGGGCGACTACACCCTCTCCGAGCAGCGCGGCAGGCCGATCGTGCTCGCCTTCTATCCCGGCGACAACACCGCCGTCTGCACCCGGCAGCTGTGCTCTTATACATCGGGCCTGGAGAGCTTCACTGGCTTTGGCGCCGCCGTGTGGGCGATCAGCCCGCAGGGCCTGGCCAGCCACGAGCGATTCGCGCTGAAGTACGACCTGGCGTTCCCGCTGCTTGCCGACGAGGGACTGACGGTCGCCCGGCAGTACGGCATCACGCTTGGCGGCGCGGGCCTGCGCCGGTCCGTGTTCGTGATCGATGCCGATGGCGTCCTGCGCTGGAAGCACATCACGCTGGTGGGCCTGACGTTCCCGACCGCAGAGACGATCTCGGCCCAGCTTGCCTCCCTCAAGGCCGCCTGATGCGCATCCTCATGATCGGCGGCACGGCGTTCGTCGGGCGGCATATCGCGGCGGCGGCGCTCGATGCTGGTCACGAGCTCACCCTGTTCCACCGGGGCAAGACGGGTACCGACCTGTTCCCGCAGGCCGCGCACCTGAGCGGCGACCGTGACGAGGACCTGTCCGCGCTGGCGGCGGGCCGCTGGGACGCCACCATCGACGTATGCGCGTACTTCCCGCGGCAGGTGCGCTCTCTCGCTACGGCGCTTGGCGGCCGCGGCGGCACGTACGTATTCATCTCCAGCGTCTCCGCCTACAGTCCCTCGGTCCCGCCCAACTACGACGAGAGCGCGCCGCTGGCGGCCGTCGCGGATCCGGACGCGACGGAGGTCACGAACGAGAACTACGGCGGGCTGAAGGTGGCGTGCGAGCAGCTCAGCACCGAGCTGTTCGGACCGGATACGACGATCATCCGGCCGACGTACGTCATCGGGCCGTACGACCGCAGCTACCGGTTCACCTGGTGGGTCGACCGGCTGGCCAGGGGCGGCACGGTGCTCGCGCCAGGTGACCCGGACGACCCGATCCAGCTGATCGACGCGCGTGATCAGGCCGCGTTCACCGTGTCGCTGCTCGAGCGGTCCATCACCGGGACATTCCACACGGTGAGCCCGGCGCCGCCGTTCGGCTTCGGCCAGATGCTCGAGGCGATCGCGGCCGAGGTCGCGCCGCCGGGCACGCAGCTCACGTGGGCCAGCAGCGAGTTCCTGCTGGAGCAGGGGGTCGACGGCGAGATGCTGCCGCTGTGGGCAGAGGGCGAAGGCGAGAGCGCGAACATGAGCATGGCCAACCCGGCCGCGGCGTACGCCGCGGGGCTCACGCCGCGGCCGCTGCGCGACACGGTCGCCGACATCCGCGCGGAAGACCGAGCGCCCGGAACCGGCCGGGCCGGCGTCGGCATCTCGGCTGAGCGGGAGGCGGAACTGCTCGATCGCTGGGCCGCTGCATCCCGCTGACCGATCCGACCACGGCCTGGCCCGGCGTGGCCCGGCGGCCTGCCCGCATGCCAAGCAGCGGGCCGGCCACCAGGCGCCATCGTGTTGGCGCCCGGCGGCCTGCCCGGATGCCGACGTGAGCGGGATCAGGCCCTGACGGCCTCGATCTCGAGGTTCAGCGTGATCTTGTCCGCCACCACGACGCCGCCGTTCTGCATCGGCGCGGTGAAGTTGACGTTGAAGTCGCGCCGGTTGATCTCGCCGGTGGCGGTGAAGCCAGCGCGGACGCCGCCGAACGGGTCCGGCCCGAAGCCGTTGAGCTCGAGGTGCAGCGGCACGCTCTTGGTGACGCCCTTCAGGGTCAGGTCACCGTCGACGATGTACTCGCCGTCCTCGACCCGGACGCCCGTGGACTTGTAGGTCATCGTCGGGTAGGTCTCGACCTCGAAGAAGTCAGCGGACCGGATGTGCTCGTCGCGCTGCTCCTGCCCGGTGTTGATCGAGGCGAGGTCGATCTCGGCGGTAACCGAGGACTGCGTCGGGTCCTCGGCCGTGACGATCTGGCCGCTAAAGGCGGTGAACCGGCCGCGAACCTTGCTGACCATCATGTGCCGAACGGAGAAGCCCACCTCGGAGTGGATGGGGTCGATATTCCAGGTGGCGGCCTCGTAGCCGGGGATGGCCGTCTCAGTCGCTGCTGAGGTCACTGTTGATCACTCCCGATTGCATGTTGTTGAAAGCGAATTTGTTGAGTACTCAAGAAAAATATCACGGCCCGGCGCTGTTGTCAAACGCTCAACTACCTGGGGTATGATGATGCCATGGCCGATTTCCAGCCTCGGTGGCTGTCCGCCGAGGAGCAGAGCGCGTGGCGGGTCTTCCTGTCCGCTACCCAGACGCTGTTCTCAGCTGTCGAGACACAGCTACAGCGGGAATCCGGCATTCCGCACGGATACTACGAAATTCTCGTCCGGCTGTCCGAAGCTGAGGGCCGGGCGCTGCGGATGAGCCAGCTCGCTGAGGCCTCCACGTCGAGCAAGAGCCGGCTCTCGCACGCCGTCGCCCGCCTGGAGGAGCGCGGCTGGGTCGAGCGGCTGGACTGCGAGACCGACCGCCGCGGTCAGGTCGCACGACTGACGGACGCTGGCTTCCGGGCACTCGCGGCGGCCGCGCCCGCCCACGTGGAGCAGGTCAGGCGATCGCTGTTCGACCGACTCAGCCCCGAGCAGGTGACACAGCTGGCCCTGATCTGCACGGCCATCGCCGCGGGCGAGCAGGGCGACGCGGACTGCTGCCCGAGCGCCTGCGCCGCTGACGACAGCGAGCCCGTGGAGATCGGCGTGCCGACGGCCTAGGCGCCGCCCCCGCCGGCCAGCTGCGCGGCCATGGCGGCGGCGATCGCGGCCGGACCGGCACCCGGCTCACCGTCAAGCCCGGCCACCACGCCCGCCCGGTCAAGCTCACTGCGATTCTGGCTGAGCTTCTGCTTGGCCTCGACAGCCGTGATGGTGAGCTCGACGCCGATGATCGCCCGCAACTGGCCGTCGATGTACTCCGGCGGGGCGTCGGTGACGGCCCACGGATGAGCGCGGCCACCCTCGTGCAGCCGGGTCAGCCTGGTCACGAAGCCGCGCAGCCACTCGGTGTCCTGATGAAACTCGATCGAACCGGTCAGGTGGACGGCCTCGTAGTTCCACGTCGGAACCACCCGGCCATGGCGGGCCTTGCTCTCGTACCAGCTCGGCGAGATGTAGGCCTGCGGCCCGTGCACGATCGCCAGCGCCTGCGCACCGGGCAGCGCGGTCTTCCACTGGTCGTTTGCGATGGCGATATGGCCGAGCAGCCGGCCGTAGCTGGCCGGTCCGTCCGGGCGAGCCAGGTCCGCCCCGGCGGCCCGGCCGTTGTCGCTGTCTGCCATCTCGGCAGCCGCTGTCGCGCCGAAGGAGTCAGGCCGGTCCCAGATCACCGGCAGCAGCGTCGACACGGGCTTGGCGCCGTCGAAGGTGACGAGGTTGGCTGACTGCGCGGCGTCGACAAACGCAGTGATCTCAGCCAGGTCGGTGACGGTGAAGTGGCGCGGGAGGTACATGTCCACAGCGTAGGCGGGCGGACAAACCGGTTGCCACCTGTCGCGCCGGACCCCTTATGCTGGACGCAACGCGCTGACGGAGACAAGTAGCGCCGGATCACGTGAGCACCTGCCAGGTCCGTCATCACGAGGGGCCAGAGCAGCAGAGAGCCGCCGGAAGCTGAGATGGCGGCCTCGCGCCCGGCCGCGAAGACACTCCCGAGCGCGGGGAGGAACGGCGACCGCCGCCAGCGGCCAGCCTGATGCCCCGCCGGCCAGCCCCCGTCATCGGGCCCAACGAGGTCGTCCCGGGCCCCGCCGCTACGGCGGCGCGCTCCAGACGGCAAAAGTGCGGTGGCACCGCGAGTTCCCTTATCGCCCGCACTCCCAAGGGGTCGCCACAATCCCTGCGGGAGCTGTGATGATCTCACGAGTTTTGTCCGCCGAGTTGCCCAAGCACATCGGCCACCGAGTCACGATCGCGGGCTGGCTGCACCGCCGCCGCGAGCTCAAATCCGTCACCTTCCTCGTCATCCGCGACCGGGCCGGCCTGGCCCAGGTGGTCCTGCCGGCCGGCGAGCCCGCCAGCGCCAGCGGAGCCGAAGCCGCTGGCGAGGAGACGGTCCTGCAGGTCGAAGGCCTGGTCGTCGCCAACCCGCAGGCGCCCGGCGGCGCCGAGCTCATCGAGCCGACGCTGACCCAGCTGTCGGGGCCGGCCGAGCCGCCGCCGTTCGACCTGTACCGGCCGGCCCTGACCGCGACGCTGCCGACGATCCTGGACCACGCGCCCACGACGCTCCGGCATCCCCTGCTGCGGTCGGGCTTCCAGATCGCCGGGGCGAGCACCGCCGGCTTTCGGGCCGCGCTGGACGCGGCCGGCTTCACCGAGATCTTCACCCCGAAGATCGTCGAGTCCGCCACCGAGGGCGGCGCGAACGTGTTCCGGATCGACTATTTCGGCCGGCCCGCTTACCTGGCCCAGTCGCCCCAGTTCTACAAGCAGGCGATGGTCGGCGTGTTCGAGCGCGTGTACGAGGTCGGTCCGGTCTTCCGGGCCGAGCCGCACGACACCGGCCGCCACCTGGCGCAGTACACGAGCCTGGACGCCGAGCTTGGCTTCATCACCGACCACTTCGACGTGATGCCGGCCTGCCGGGACGCCGTCGCTGGCATGGTCGACTCAGTACGGGAACGGGGTGGCTCGGCCCTGGAGTTGCTCGGCGTGACGCTGCCGACGGTGCCAGCCGAGATTCCGCACATCCACTTCACGACCGCGATGGCGATGATCTCCGCGGCGACCGGTGCGGACGTCACCGGCGAGGACGACCTCGCGCCCGCGCACGAGCGCTGGCTGTGCGAGTGGGCCGAGCGCGAGCACGGCAGCGAGCTGCTGTTCGTGACCGGCTACCCGCTCGCGAGCAAGCCGTTCTACACCCACCCGGACCCGGCGCGGCCGGGCTACTCCAACGGCTTCGACCTGCTCTTCCGCGGCACCGAGATCGTGACTGGCGGCCAGCGCCTGCACCGGCACGAGGATTATCTCGCAGCGCTCGCGTCGCGCGGGCTGGACCCGGCGCCATTCGCGGGCTATCTGCAGGTGTTCGAGCACGGCATGCCGCCGCACGGCGGCTTCGCGATCGGACTGGAGCGGTGGACGGCGCGCCTCACCGGCGCGGCCAACATCCGGCAGGTGACCCTGTTCCCCCGCGACCTGCACCGGCTCAGCCCGTGACCGGGCGGGAGACTGGCGCAGCCGTGCAGTACCGGGCCACAGAACATGAGACCGCGCGTCAGGGGATCTCGACGACGACCTTGCCGACGGCCCCCGCCTCGACGGCCTCGTGGGCCGCGACGATCTGGTCCAGCGGGAAGCTGGTCAGCGGCAGCGCGGTCAGCGCGCCAGCCGCCAGCGCGGTGCTGATGTCGGCTACCGCCAGGTCGGCGGCACTGCCGGGTATCCCGTACAGGAGCACGAACCGCAGCGTCAGGTTGGCGTTCATGCACCGACGCACGGGCAGCACAGGATCCGCCGGCTCGGCGGCGTAGTCGACGATATGCGTTGCGGATCCAGCGACGGCCAGGTCGAGCTCAAGGTTGGCGCCGAGCGCCACCTCGACGATCCGGTCCATGGTCGGGGCGAAGGCACGTAGCTGGTCGACGGCGTGTTCGTCGTGGTAGTTCACCACGAGATCGGCGCCTGCCTGCCGGGCTAGCTCAGCCTTGTGCGGGCCGCTGACGGTGGTGACGACACGCGCACCGAAAAACTTGGCCAGCTCGATGGCGAAGTGCCCGACCGCGCCCGCGCCGCCCGCGATCAGGACGTTCTTGCCTTCCACCGGGCCGTCAGCGAACAGGCACCGGTGTGCCGTCATAGCCGGCACGCCGATGCACGCGCCCAGCTCATCGGAGGCTTCGTCCGGGAGCGCCACCGCCTGCCGCCCGGGCAGCACCGACCACTGCGCGGCTGTCCCCCAGCGCCGGCTCGCGGCGGCTAGCCAGGTCCAGACCCGCTGGCCGACGCGATCCGCGTTGACTCCCTCGCCGACGGCGTCGATGATGCCGGTGCCGTCGTGATGCGGGATCTGGAATTCGTCGATGGGCCGCGGCGTACTACCGCTGCGCGACTTCCAGTCGGTCGGGTTCACCCCGGACAGCTGCATGCTGACCCGGACCTCGCCCGGACCCGGCTCAGGCCGCTCGATGTCGGTGACCTGCAGCACCTCGGCTGCGGGCCCGTATCGCTCGTACAGTGCTGCTTTCATCGGGCTGCTTTCATCGGGCTGCTTTCATCGGGCTGCTTTCATCGGGCTGCTCTCATCGCGGTGCTCTCATCGGGCTGCCATCGCCGCGGCACTCGTGCCGCTGCCGTCATCGACACCCTCCCGCACCGGTCCTGCCTGCGTGGTCGCCTCAGCCGAAGACCGGCACAATCTTGTCGATCTCGGCTAGCTCAGCCGCACCCGGCTCCCACTGCCCAGCTGCCGCGTTGGCATGCACTTGCTCAGCAGACGTCGCGCCGGCGATGACCGACGCGCAGCCCGGCAGGGCCGCGAGCCCCCCGATCGCGATCTCCAGCAGCTTCCGGCCGTGCTGGTCGGCCCACTCGGCCAGCGCCTCGACCTTGTCCAGCTTGGCCTCGGTGATGTAGTCGTCGCGGCCGGCCAGCCTGGTTCCTTCGGCCGGGCCAATCCCGCGCCGGATCTTGCCGGTCAGCAGCCCATTGGCAAGCGGGAAGAACGGCAGCACCCCCAGTCCGAACTGGACGGCGGCCGGCACGACATCGAGCTCGGCCTGCCGCTCCAGTAGCGACCAGTGATTCTGGGCCGAGATGAACGGCACGGCGCTGACGTCGCGGGCCGCCGCCGCCGCGGCGGCGAGCTGCACCCCGGAGAAGTTCGAGTGACCGATGTAGCGCACGATGCCAGCCCGGACGAGGTCGGACAGGGCCGAGAGGGTCTCCTCGATCGGCGTGACGGGGTCGGGCGTGTGGATCTGGTACAGGTCGATGTAATCGGTGCGCAGCCTGCGCAGTGACTGCTCGACGGCCCGCCTGATATAGCCGCGGCCGCCCTTGGCCCCGGCCGCGGGACCGTAGCCCATGTCACCGCCCTGGGACCCGAACTTGGTCGCCAGCACCACCCGGTCGCGGCGGCCGGCCAGGACCTCACCGAGCATCTCCTCCGAGCGTCCGGCGCCGCCGTACGTCTCGGCCGTGTCCAGCAGCGTGATGCCGACGTCGATCGCTGCATCGACAACTGAGCGGGTCTGCTCGACGTTCAGTCGACGGCCAAAGTTGTTGCAGCCGAGCCCGACGACCGAGACTTGCAGCCCGGAATTGCCCAGTGGCCTGTACCGCATGCGTCCTGCCTTCACGGGGAGGGTTGTGGCGTACCTTCGCGATGTTACCGAGGTACGCGACGACCGGCCCGCTGGCGCCGGCACCTCCGCCTGGTGAGGCCGCCGACCAGCCATAATGGCATGGCGGCTGCACCGCTCGCGGACTAGCCTGAAATCGCATCTGCGATATCATCAGCGAAGTGGCGATAGGCCGTGTCAATTTCGCGTATGCATATCGAATGCCCGCGAATAAGGGCGGGCGGGTTCATATCTTTATGGCCGCGCGTTCGGCCGTGACACGATAGTAAGATCCACGCGGCGCATTGGGAGGGAGGGCGGCTGATGTCTGACGGCACCAGGCTCGACGGCACGGCACCTGGCCAGGCCGCTGGCCCGGCCACTCCCGTCCGGGTCACGACCGACGCGACGGGCGCGCCCACGGTCCTGCGGATCCTGCTAGGCACGCAGTTAAGGCGGCTACGCGAGGCCCGCGGCATTTCGGCCCAGGACGCAGCTAAGGCGATCCGCGGCTCGGAATCGAAGATCAGCAGGATCGAGCTGGGCCGCAACGCCGTCCGCGAGGTCGACATCGCCGATCTGCTGAACCTGTACGGCATCACCGACATGGCCGAGCGCGAGCAGCTCCTGACTCTGGCCAGTCAGGCCAACCAGCAGGGCTGGTGGCATCGATACCAGGACGTGCTCCCGACGTGGTTCCAGTCCTACATCGGGCTGGAGGAGTCAGCCGAGTCCATCCGCAGCTTCGACGCCCAGTTCGTGCCCGGCCTCCTGCAGACCGAGGACTACGCCAGCGCGGTCATCCAGCTCGGGGCCTACTCGCGCGCGGAGACGCACCGGCTCGTCTACTTGCGCAAAGAACGGCAGCGGCGGTTCGCCTCCGGTGGGCTGCGGCTCTGGGCCGTAATCGACGAGGTGGCCCTGCGCCGGCCGGTCGGTACCGCTGCGCTCCGGCGTGCTCAGCTTGAGCACCTGCTGGACATTTCCAACCGTCCCGGTCTCACCATCCAGGTGTGCCCGTTCCTGACCGGTGCGTCCTACGCGGCGCCAGGTAGCTTCAGCATCCTTCAGTTCGCGACCGACGACCTGCCTGACGTCGTCTACGTCGAGCAGCTCACCAGCGCCCTCTACCTGGACAAGCGCGTCGACGTGGACCGCTATACCGAGGCGATGGCTCAGATCGTGGCCACCAGCACGACACCGGAGCAGACCACCGACCTCATCCGTTCCATGCTCAGGGAGTTGGAGGGATCCGAGTGAGCAGCAGCGCCGGGACCAGTGCCCGTGACATCAGTGCCAGCACGACAGAGATGACCTGGGTCAAGAGCAGCTATAGCGGCCCGACCGGCGGGAACTGCGTGGAGGTGGCGTTCCTGGCCAACGGCGACGTCGCCATGCGCAACTCCCGGCACCCGGACGGCCCGGCGCTGGTCTTCACCAGGCGCGAATGGGATGCGTTCCTCGGCGGCGCGCGCGACGGCGAGTTCGGCCTCCCTGGCTGACGTTGCTCCGGCTCACACCCTGCGGGAAGATAGACCGGTGATGCACAGCTTCGCGAACTTCATCGAAGGCTACTGGTGGCTGATCTTCATCATCCCGCCGGTCCTGGGCGGCAGTCTGCAGAAGCACCATCGTCGGCGTCTCGCGATCCTCGCCGCCAAGGGCAAGCTAGCCGAGACCCAGAGCGCGTCGCTCAGCGCGCCGCCGGAGCCGCAGCCGATCTGCGGGTGCAGCCATCACCTGAGCTTCCACAACCCGCGTACCGGCGCCTGCGCGGTCGATGACTGCCGGTGCCAGCAGTACGTCGGCCCCGAGCCGCTGGGCCACGTGTTCGCGCTGCCGCTGGTCGATCCCGATTCAGCGGGGAACGGGGTAGAGGTCAGTCCGCCGCCGTCGCGCGTGGCCTCGGCCGACTAGCCCGGCCCGCAACCCCGGCTGGCCCGAACAGCCAGCCACCGGATACCCCCGACAGGCCCCCGGCACTCCAGTGCCTGGGTACCTGACGGCCCCCGGATGCTGGTATCTGGCCAGCTATCCGAGGGCCAGTCAGTCTCTGCCCCGCCCGGGTCAGCTCACCGGCAAGTCGAACTCGCCGGCCTTCACGCCAGTCAGGAATGCGGCCCACTCTGCGCCGTCAAAGATGTGCGCTGGCTTGGTGGTGTCCTTGGAGTCGCGGAGTGCGACCATGCCGCCGGGCAGGTGTGCGACCTGGACGCAGGCCGAGTTGTTGCAAGCGCGGCTGGTGATCCACGCTGCATTGGAAGTGTCGTATTCGGACATGCGGTGTTCCTTTCAGGTGGATACTTCGGATCCTTCCGAGAGAGATCGGATGAGAAGCGCCGAGTCGGCCGGGGGAAGAGCAGTCGCGCGAAGGAGGTCGAAGGCTTCCGAACGGGCGCGAACCTCGCGGTCGCGCTCCTCCATATAGGCCTGCCCAGTCACCCCCTCCGTGTAAACGACGTCCGGGTCGAACCGTTCGGGGAACTCGATAATCGCGAAAGGGCCACCCATGCCGGGGTGCAGTCCGCTGCCGAATGCCAGCACCTGAAGGGTAATGTTCGGCCACTGACTGGTTTCATAGAGATGCTCAAGCTGCTCGCGCATGACCTGGGAGGGGCCGACCAGCCGGCGCAGCACAGCTTCGTCGAGGATGATCCACAACTCCAGCGGATCAGCGCGCACGAGCACGTCCTGGCGCTGCATCCGAAGCTTGACTAGCCTGTCGATCTCATCGGGGGTCTGCCGCCTGCGGACCGTCGACATCACCGCCCTGGCGTAGTCCTCAGTCTGAAGCAGGCCGTGCACGACCTGTGCCTCGTACACCCGCAGGGAGGCGGCCTCGGCCTCGAGGCCCACGTAGATGCCGAACCCGGTCGGCAGCACCCCGTCCCAGATCGCCCACCAGCCCTTGCGGTGTCCTTCCCTGGCCATCTCGAGGAGTACCCGGCGCTGCCCCGGATCGTCGACTCCATACAGCTCGAGCATGGAGTTCAGGTAGGCAGTCCGCGTCGGCGCCTTGCCGGTCTCGATCCGGGACAGCGTGGAGGGCGCCAGGCCGAGCCGCTCGGCCACCTCTTCAAGCTTGATCGACTGCGACTCCCGCAGCCTTCTTAACTCGCTGCCGAGCCGACGGCGGCGAACGGTGGGCCCGACCGACACTTGCACTCGCCCCCTCTGAGGGAAGCTCGCGGCCAACCTTTGCGGCCCAATGGTTCAAGGCACAGGAGATTGGCTGCCTGTCACTCACTTGTCGATCACGATACACGAATGCGTAGGAGTCGTGAGATCCCACATGAAATCTCGTGGCCGCGATTTGTGTCACGCACTTGCGTGGCGTGCATCATCACTTCATGATTGAAGCTTAGAAGGCGTCTTACCTGTGCAGCCTTATTGTGGCTCGGGTGGTGCCGCCAATGTTGGCATTTTTGGACGACTCGCCGTTCTCGAGCTGGATGTTCTCGGGTCCGGGCGGGAGGGAGCGACCGAGATGGCAGCTTTCGCCGCTCGGGCGAGCGACGCCAGCGAGGATTTCGCGGCGATGGCGGGAGCCGCCGTTCTCGGCAGTCTCACCATTCCCGGTCGGCCCGAGCACGTCCGCGAGGCGCGCGGCTTTGTCGCCAAGGCCCTGGGCGAGTTACACCCTGGCCTCGACAACGCGGTCTTGCTGACATCCGAGCTCGTCACCAACGCCGTCATGCACAGCAGTTCGCGCTGCGCTGGCGGCACCATCACGGTTCTGGTCCTGGAAGCCGATGGCGGCGTGCGGATCGAGGTGGCCGACGACGGCTCCGATCTCAGCGCACCGGCAGTCCGCGGCGACGTGTTCGCATCCGACGGGCACGGCCTGTTCCTCGTGCAGACGCTGGCGGACCAGTGGGGGTACGTCCGCGACGGCGGCACCACCGTGTGGTTCTGGCTCGGCCCCAGCGCCGGGCCCGTCGCGAGCTAGCTGCGGCCGGGTCCGCGCGCTGCCCGGCCGGATGGGCCGGATCGCTTCTCCCGCAATCGCATGGAGACATTCACGGGAGTCCCGGCGAAGCCGAACTCCTCCCGGAGCTTGCGCTCGATGAAGCGCCGGTAGCCGGCCTGGAGGAAGCCGCTGGTGAACAGCACGAAGTGCGGCGGCTTGATACCCGCCTGCGTCGCGAACATGATCTTGGGCTGCTTGCCGCCGCGCACGGGCGGCGGCGTCTGCGCGATCAGCGCCGTCAGCCACGCATTGAGCCTGCCGGTCTGCACCCTGGTCTCCCAGCTGCCGAGCGCGCGCTCAAGCGCCGGCACGAGCCGGTCCACATGCCAGCCTGTCTTGGCCGAGAGGTTGATGCGGGGGGCCCAGCGGGCGTTGTGCAACTGGCGGTCGATCTCCTTGTCCAGGAACTCGCGGCGATCGGCATCGACCAGATCCCACTTGTTGTAGGCGATGACGAGGGCCCGGCCGGCGTCGATGACCATCGAGATGATGCGCAGATCCTGCTCAGCCAGCGGCTCGCTGGCATCGATCAGCACCACAGCGACCTCGGCGCGCTCCAGCGCGCGCTCGGTACGCAGCGCCGCGAAGTAGTCAGCGCCCTGCGTCTCGCGCACGCGCCGCCTGATGCCGGCGGTGTCGACGAAGCGCCAGGTCTTGCCCCCGAGATCGATGAGCTCGTCGACCGGGTCACGGGTGGTGCCGGCCACCGAGTCCACGAGCACGCGCTCGGTGCCGGCGAGCTTGTTGAGCAGGCTCGACTTCCCGACGTTTGGCCGGCCGATGAGCGCGACCCGCCGCGGACCGCCCTCGGCCGGATCACGCTCGGCCGGCGCTTCGGGCAGCGCGCCCAGGACAGCATCCAGCAGATCGCCGCTGCCGCGGCCGTGCAGCGCGCTGACCGGGACCGGCTCGCCGAGCCCGAGCGACCAGAGCGTGTGGACGTCCGGCTCCCCCGGCGCGTCGTCGACCTTGTTGGCGGCGAGCACGACCGGCTTGCGCGACCGGCGCAGCACCGCGGCCACGGCGGCATCGGCATCGGTCACGCCGACGACTGCGTCCACCACGAACAGCACGGCGTCCGCTGCGTCTACCGCGATCCGCGCCTGCGCGGCAACTCGGGCGGCGAGGGCCGGCGTGCCTTCCACGGAAGGTTCCCAGCCGCCCGTGTCGACCAGGGTGAACGCGCGGCCACGCCAGGTGGCGTCGTAGGTCACCCGGTCCCTGGTGACGCCTGGGGTGTCTTCCACCACTGCCTGCCGGCTACCGAGGATCCTGTTGACCAGCGTGGACTTGCCAACGTTCGGTCGGCCTACGACGGCGAGCACCGGCGCAGCCCCGACTGGCTCTGGCGTCCCCTCGGCAGGCTCAGCCACGAGAGATCGCCTGCTGCGCTCTCGCCAAGCCGACAACCATGGCCACCACGTCGTCCGGGCTGAGCATGCTGGTATCGACCGCGAGCGCGTCGTCGGCCATGACCATCTGCGCAGCGTCGCGCTGGTCCCGGCGGGCCTGCTCGCGCCTGGTGGCCTCGACGGTGGCCGCCGGGTCGGTGGCCAGGTCCGCGCTGCGGCGCTGGGCGCGAACATCTTCGCTCGCCGTCAGGTAGACCTTGACGGCAGCCTCGGGCGCGACCACGGTGCCGATGTCGCGGCCCTCGGCGACGATCCCCGGCCCGGCCGCGGCGGTAGCGATGATGTCCCGCTGCATCCCGATGAGCAGAGCGCGCACCTGCGGTATCGCGGCGACGATGCTGACCGAGTTGGAGATCTCCCTGGTGCGGATCGGCCCGGCTACATCGTGCCCGTCCACCGTTATCTGCGGCGCGGCAGGATCGGTGCCGACCGCGATCCGCGGCTCCCTGATGCGGGCCAGCACGGCGGCCGTGTCGGTCAGGTCCACTCCACGCTGGCGCAGCCACCAGGTCAGTGCCCGGTACATGGCACCGGTGTCGAGGTAGCGCAGGCCAAGCTCAACGGCGACGCGGCGGGCCGCCGTCGACTTGCCAGACCCGGCTGGACCGTCCATGGCGATCACCAGGCCAGGGCTACCGCCATAACGCTGCATTTCGTCCACGCCGGTCGATACCATCCTGGCGGCTGATTCGGTCACTAGGCGATGCTACCGGCGGACGGGCCATCCTCCGGCAGCCAGCACTCCCGAGAGCGTGGCAGCGGCGTCCGGCCGCACCCACAATTCGGCCACGCCCACCGGCAAACCGGGCGAGTGCTCGATGCTGACGTCCTCGATATTGACCCCGGCGTCGTCGGCGGCCTGGAACAGCCGGGCCAGTTCGCCCGGCCGGTCCGGGATGACCACCTGCACGGCCGCAAAGTCGCGCGTCGGCCCGCCGTGTTTGCCGGGGATGCGGTGCACCCCGTCGATCCCGCGCTCCAGCAGGTTGGCGATCTGCTTGACGGCCTGCTCGTCGCCTGCTGCCAGGCTGTCCAGGGCGTCGGCTGCCTGGGTCAGATCGGCTGCGACGTCCCGGAGCACCGCGCTGGCGGGCCCGGCGTTCGCCGTCAGGATCTGCAGCCACATAGCCGCGCCGGACGCGGCGATCCTGGTCACGTCTCGCAGGCCCTGACCCGCCAGCGCCAGCGCGGTCGGCGGCGCGTGCTCGAGCCGGGCGGCCATCGCGGCCGCCACGAGGTGCGGTGCATGCGACACCAGCGCGACCCACTGGTCGTGCTCCGCCGCCGCCACCGCGACCGGCAGGGCGCCACAGGCCTCAGCCAACCCCGTTCCCAGCCTGATGGTTGTCTCGTCGGTCTCGGGCTGCGGGCACAGCACCCATGGGCGGCCGACGAACAGGTCCGCCCTGGCCGCGGCGGGCCCGGACCGCTCGCGGCCGGACAGCGGGTGGCCGGGCAGGTAGCTGGCCAGCTCACAGCCCAGCTCGCGGGCACCAGCGAGCGGCAGCTCCTTCACGCTCGCGACGTCGGTATACGCGCGCGCGAGCCGACGTCCCTGGGCGGCGCTGAGCTCGGCGGCGACTGCCGAGGGCGGCACGGCGAGGACAGCAACATCAGCCGGGCCGGCGGGCGGGCCGTCGGCCGGCAGCGGCAGGCCAGCACCGAGGTTGGCGGCGAGGCGGACCGCCTCGTCGTCGTGGTCGGCCAGCCACACGGTCACGCCGCGCTCGCGCAGCGCCAGTGCCACCGAGGTCCCGATCAGCCCGGTGCCGATGACGACCACGCTGGCGAGCTCGGTCATTGCGCGATATCCAGCCGCAGCGCCGCAGCCCCGTGCAGGTAGACGTGCTGGAGCGCGCCGCGCGGCTTGGTCGTCTCGATGTGCATCATCAGGCGGACGACGTGCGGCATCGCGCCGGGCACGCCGATCTCGGCGGCGCACAGCAGCGGCACCTCCTGGAACCCGAGCTTGCGCGCGGCCAGAGCCGGGAACTCCGCGGTCAGGTCGGGCGTCGCCGTGAAGATCACGCTGATCACGTCGTCGGTGCTGAGCTCGTTCCGGCTCATCACCTCGGTGACTAGCTCGGCGGTGCCCGCCAGGATCTCGGCCCGGTCGTTCCCGCTGACCTGAACGGCGCCGCGGACTGCACGGACGGCCACGTTAGCTTCCTCCTTCGTGCCCTGCTCTTGGCTTGCCGGACCGCTACAAGCCGACGGCCGCGTACAGGTCGCCGACTTCCTTCGTGGTCAGCCGCCGTGTCGTACCCGGCCGCTGCGAGCCGAGCGAGACCGGTCCCACGTGGGTCCGCACCAGCCGGCTCACCGGGTGGCCCACGGCCGCGAGCATCCGCTTGACGATGTGCTTGCGGCCTTCATGCAGCGTAATCTCCACCAGCGCGCGCCCGCCGACCTGCTCGACGACGCGGAACTTGTCCGCGCTCGCCACGCCGTCCTCCAGTTCGACGCCCGTGATGAGCTGACGGCCGAGGTCCTTAGGTACCGGCCCGGTGACCTCGGCCAGGTAGGTCTTCGGGACGCCGAACCTCGGGTGTGCGAGCCGGTGCGCCAGCTCACCGTCGTTGGTCAGCAGCATCAGGCCCTCGGTGTCGTAGTCGAGCCTGCCGACGTGGAACAGGCGCTCGTCGACGTCACCCAGCAGATCCGCCATCGTCTTGCGGCCGCGGCTGTCCGACATCGAGGTGAGGACTCCGGTGGGCTTGTTCAGGGCGATGTACACCAGGTCCTCACTGGCCGGGATGCGACGGCCGTCGACGCGGATGATCTGGCGCTGCGGGTCGACCCGCGCCCCGAAGCGGCGAACGATCTCGCCGTCGACCTCGACGCGGCCCGCGCCGATCAGCTCCTCGCAATGGCGGCGGCTGCCCACCCCGGCCGCCGCGAGCACCTTCTGCAGGCGCACGCCGCCTGGCACGTCGGTGAGCGAGTCGCGCTCTTCGAAGCCCGCCTCGTCGACAGAGTCGAAGTCGTCATCCCGATCGAAGTCAGGGCCAAGGCTCGCCGCTGCGGCCCTGGCCCTGGCCAGGTCCGCGGCGCTCAGGCGGCTGCCCGCATCGCTGCCGGGGCCCGCACCGGCGCCGCGGCCCGTGCCAGCGCCGCGACCGGTACCGGCGCCGCGATCGGTAGGGGCGCCGCGACCGGCGCCGGCGCCGCGACCGGCACCGGTACCAGGCCGGCGGGGACGGCTACCGGGTTGCGTCATAGCCGAGGTCCAGTTCCTCGTCGAGGTGATCAGGCAGGAACGGCACCAGGTCCGGCAGGTCCGACAACCGGGCCAGGCCGAGCCGCTCCAGGAAATAACCCGTCGTCTGGAACAGGATGGCTCCGGTCTCGGGATCTGACCCTGCCTCCTCGACCAGGCCGCGCAGCACCAGCGTGCGAACGACACCGTCGCAGTTCACGCCACGGACCGCCGATACACGCGCGCGGCTGACCGGCTGACGGTAGGCCACGACAGCGAGCGTCTCGAGCGCCGCCTGCGTCAGCCTGATCTCCTGGCCGTCACTGACGAACCGCTCGACGACCGCCGCGCACTCGTCCCTGGTGTAGAGCCGCCAGCCGCCAGCGACCTCGCGCAGGTCGAATCCGCGCTGCTCGGCCGTATAGGACTCGGCGAGCGTGCGCAATACCGCCGCCACCTCCCGAGCGGGCTGCCGCGTGACCTCAGCCAGGACGTCCTCGGACACCGGCTCGTCGGCGACCAGCAGCACTGCTTCCAGGCTCATCCGCAAGTCCGGCACGTCAGGATCGGCAGCCCCGGCGCCTTCTGCTTCCGCTGGCGGCGCTTCCGCCTCCGGCGCCCCCGCTTCCGGCGCTTCCGCTGGCGGCGCTTCGGCTCCCGCCGCTTCGGCTCCCGGCGCTGCTGCCTCCGGCACGCCCATGTCGGCCTGATCCGGCTCCCGGCCGGATGACACTGGCCAGTTATCCATCGTATTCCTCGTGATCATGCCTAATGCCCAGCTCACCCTGGTCGGTCCAGGACAGGTACAGGTCGCCAAGCGGAGCTACCTGATCAAGGCTGATCCGCCCGTCGCGGTAGAGCTCCAGCGCGGCCAGGAACCGCGCCACGACCTCGTAGGTTCCAGCACAGTCGGCGATGAGCTGCCGGAACGTGGCCCGGCGCAGCGACCGCAGCCGTGCTAGCAGTATCTCAGCCTGTTCGCGTACCGAGGTCTTCGGGACGTGCAGATGGGCGGTCGAGACGACGGGCAGCTGGCGCGGTGCCAGCACGCGCGCGGCGATCCCGGCGAACTCGGCCGCCCCGATCCCGATGAGCACCTCGGGCAGCAACTCGGCGAACCGCGGCTCCATCGGCACCCGACGCGCGTACCGCCGGCCCTCCGTCGCGATCTTGCCGGCGAATACATCGGCGACTTCTTTGTATGCGCGGTACTGGAGCAGCCGGGCGAACAGCAGGTCCCTGGCCTCGAGCAGCGCCAGGTCCTCCTCGTCATCGACCTCCCCGGCTGGCAGCAGCCGCGCTGCCTTGAGGTCCAGCAGGGTTGCGGCGACGACGAGGAAGTAGCTGGCCTGGTCCAGGTCCCAGCCTCCGGCGAGCGCGCGGATGTAGCCAATGAACTCGTCGGTCACGCTCGACAGCGCGATCTCGGTGATGTCGAGCTTGTGCTTGGAGATCAGCGCCAGCAGCAGGTCGAACGGGCCCTCGAAGACGTCCAGGTGCACCTGGAATCCGCCTGTCGCCGGGACAGCCTCATCTGATTCGCCGGTCGTCATGATCGTTATCGGCAGATTACCGGACTCGCTCACGCAGTCTCGCTCACGCGCTCTCGCTCACTTGGCCTCACGGGTGATCTCGCGCAGCCGCCGGACGACCAGGCTATCCTCCCCTGCCTGGTCCAGATCGGCGAGCACGACCGCGAGTGCCTCGCGCACAATCCGACCCCTGTCGACCGAGATCCCGTACGACCGCAGCGCGAGCCGGGCCCGCTCCAGGTCGAAAAGCTCGGAACCCGACATATAGACCGTAATTTTCTGAGGGTGGCTCTCCCTCCCGCTTGCCTGCCGCTCGGTATCGGCCGCCGGACTGCGGGCCTGCGACCGCAGGATCTCCGCGACGCCAGGCAGGCTTACCCGGCGCGGACGGGACCCGCGGGAACGCCCTGACGCCACCTCTCCAGTACCTCCTTGGCCAGCTCACGGTAGGAGCTAGCGCCGTTGCACGCAGGATCGAACCTAGTGATTGGCTCTCCGGCCACCGTAGAGTCAGGGAAGCGCACCGTCCGGCTGATGACCGTGTGGTAGACGCGGTCGCCGAACCCTTCGACAACTCCGGCCAGGACCTCTCTGGTGTGCAGGGTACGCGAGTCATACATGGTGGCCAGCAGGCCGTCGATCCCGAGCTTCGGACTAAGCCGGGAGGCGACCTTCTCGATGGTCTCCATCAGCAACGCCACGCCGCGCAGGGCGAAGTACTCACACTCCAGCGGTACGAGGACGCCGTCGGCACAGGCGAGGGCGTTGACCGTGAGCAGGCCGAGCGAGGGCTGGCAGTCGATCAGGATGATGTCGTAATCGGGGATCACCGGCTGCAGCACCCGCCCGAGCACGAACTCGCGGCCGACCTCGTGCACAAGCTGGACCTCGGCCCCGGACAGGTCGATGTTGCTCGGCAGCAGGTCCATGCCGTTGACGCGGGTCTTGATGATGACGTCGTGCGCAGTGAGGTTGCGCTCCATGAGCAGGTTGTAGACGGTGGCATCGAGCTCGTGCGGCTGCACGCCGAGCCCGACAGACAGCGCCCCTTGCGGGTCGAAATCAACGAGCAGCACGCGCCGGCCCTGCTCGGCCAGCGCCGCGCCCAGGTTGATGGTCGTCGTGGTCTTGCCGACGCCGCCCTTCTGGTTGCAGATGGCGGCGATCCGGGCCGGGCCGTGGACCAGCAGCGGCTCGGCATTGGGGAACACCGGCAGTGGCCGCCCGGTCGGTCCCAACAGACCGGGCCTGACCTCGAGGGTTTGGGATGCTGACACAGCTACCGCACCTCCCGGCGGCTAGCGCGAAATGCGCTCACTGCCAGGCGACTCTAGGCGCTGGCATACCCGCCGGCAAGCCGACGCACCGGGAGGCGGCAAATGAACCGCATGCGAATAGTGACCGGAGCACACCGGCTGCTACCGATGACGGGAACGGGGCTACACCCGGCCAGTGCCGCTTGCCAGTTCGCAGGCGTCAAGGCGGGCCGGCACGCTAGAAACCTCGGGCCGAGGCGTAGAGGCCGATCGCCACGCTGCTCGGCTCGGTTTCGGTGTCAGCCGACAAGCCCGCTGGCGGCGGCTCGGGTGCGGGAAGTGGACCGCCAGGGCCGCCGCCAGGTCCCTGGCCTTGCTGCCGGGCGGCCTGATTGCCCCACGCACAGAGTGCGGTCATGGTTCCGACGGTGAGTCCGATCAAGGGGAAGGCCAGCCAGATCAGGAAGTAGCCAGCAGGGAAATAGCCGCTCACCAGATTGGCAATAGCCGCTGCGCTCAGGTGCTGACCTGCGTACAGCACGTGCACCAGCCAGCCTGCGCGCGGCAGCAGCGCCATCGTCACCGGACCGAGGACGCAGACCAGCAGCGAGCCGACAACGGTCGCCAATGTTCCGGCCGCCAGACCCTGGCGGATCTTGGCTTCGGCCAGCACGAGCGGGCCTGCAGCTGCGCGGCACTGCCAGCCGGCAAGCAAAGCCGCCGCCAGCGGTCCGCCGACCAGCAGGCCCCACGCGACGACCACGAGGGCATCAATGGCTGACCCCCGCAGCCACGGAGCGGTGGCGAACTTGCCTACGCCGAGCGGCATGATCGCGTACATGACGACACCGAGGGCGACGCCCGCGCCGGTGCCGATGGACAGGGTTCGCATTGTCACCCACGACCGCTGCGCGGTGACAGCCAGGATGGTGGCCGCGTAGCCAGCAAGGAGAACAAGGAACACCAGCCACGGCAACAGCAGGCCGATCGAGGGCTGATTGAACGGCCCCGCCGCCGCCAGTCGGCGCGGGGTGTCACTGACGTGGTCGAACTCTGCCATGGCCACGATCAGGGCCATGATTCCCGCGAACGTGCCCGCGCGGAGCCACCGGGCAAGCCGACCGTCGATGACCGGACCCAGCCAGCGGCGCATGAGCCATGGCAGCGCGGCCAGCACCACGATGGTGGCAATCGTCCGAAGCCACATATAGGCGGTGAGGAATGCGGACGGAGTGCCAGGCACCGCTGTCCACGCCAGACACGCCGCGGCCGCCGCGAACAAGAGTGAGTTCCGTACCCTGCGCGCCATCTACGCCTCCGTTGCTATCAGCCCGCTGCCGCCCGCGCGCCACGCCACCTCGTGGGCTTCGGCCCAGATCGCCTCGGCCCAGTTCGCGCCGCTGCGCCGGCTAGAGACACGCAGCCCAGCCGGCCGCCGCTCGGCTCAGGCTCCGCATCGCACCTGCGCTCGTCTTGATGCCAAGTTCCGCGCCGCTGAGCTCTGCGCAGTCTGTGCCGCTGCGCCCTGCGCCGTCTGTGCCGCTGCGCCCTGCGCCGTTACGATGCTGCCCTTGCGACGGCAGCCAGGACAGTGCCGCTAGGACCGACAGGGTCCGCGCGCAGAAGCCGGAACGTGGCGCCATAGCCACGAACTCTACATAGGTAGACCGATGGCCGTCTGCAGAACGGCGA
This sequence comes from uncultured Actinomycetota bacterium, assembly GCA_963792725.1. Classification (GTDB taxonomy): domain Bacteria; phylum Actinomycetota; class Actinomycetes; order Streptosporangiales; family Streptosporangiaceae; genus JAJYUU01. The sequence goes on from CAWBXJ010000001.1 coordinate 950,873, forward strand.
ATCCAGAGCGGACCGCTGCTAGCCGATCGCGCGCGGGTGCGCGGAGGCGTAGACCTCACGTAGCTTGTCGACCGTCACGAGCGTGTAGACCTGTGTCGTCGTAACGGATGCATGGCCGAGCAGTTCCTGTACGACGCGAACATCAGCGCCGCCGTCGAGCAGATGGGTAGCGAAGGAATGCCGCAGCACGTGCGGCGACACCTCAGCGAGGCCGGCTCGGTCGGCCGCCGCACGGAGCGCGCCCCAGGCACCCTGCCTGGTAAGCCGGCCGCCGCGCGCGTTCAGGAAGAGCGCCGGGCTCGGCTGTCCTCGGCCGGACGCGGCTGCCAGGGCAGGTCGGGCGCGCACGAGGTACGCGTCGACAGCATTCCTCGCGAAGCTTCCGACCGGCACTAGCCGCTGCTTGCCGCCCTTGCCGTTGAGCCTGACGACAGCAGCGACCGCCGCGGACCGCGAGTCACCCGAGAGCTCCAGGTCATCCACATCCAGCCCCACCGCCTCGGAGATCCGGGCGCCCGTGCCGTAGAGCAGTTCGAGCAGCGCTCGGTCCCGCAAAGCCGACTGGCCGACTCCGGCCGCGTCGAGCAGGCGCTCCACATCGGCGACCGAGATCGCCTTGGGTAGCCGCCGCGGCGGGGCGGGCGGACGGATCACGCTCGCTGGATCCTGCGTCGTCAGCCCCTCGGCCAGCGCGAACGCGTGCAGCCCGCGGACCGCGACGACGGCCCGGCCAGCAGAGCTGGCCGCGAGCGGCGGATGCGTCTCGTCACCTTCCCGCAGCCCGCCAAGGAAGTCGGCAACGTCCTGCGTGTTGACGTCCTCGATCTCGGTCCGCCCGGCGCCGATTATTGTCGTGGCGTAGCGCTCGAGATCGCGCCGGTACGCCTCGAGGGTGTGCTCGGCGAGGCCCCGTTCTACGGCTAGGTGGTCGAGATAGCGCCCGATGGCTCGGGCGAATGTGGTCAGCTGAGCACCTCCGCCAGCGGCACCGCGTGCAGGCCGTGCGCCTCGGCTACCGGCGCGCAGGTCACGCCGCCCCTGTGGGTGTTGAGGCCGAGGGCGAACGAGTGATCATGGGTCAGCGCGTGGCGCCATCCCTTATTAGCGATCTCCAGCACGTACGGCAGCGTCACGTTTGTCAGCGCGTAGGTGGAGGTATGCGGCACCGCGCCAGGCATGTTCGCCACGCAGTAGAAGACCGAGTTGTGCACCCGGTAGGTCGGTTCGGCATGGGTCGTGGGGTGGCTGTCCTCGAACGTGCCGCCCTGGTCGATCGAGATGTCGACCAGCACCGAGCCCGGCTTCATTCGCGAAACCAGCTCGTTGGAAATGAGCTTCGGCGCCTTGGCGCCCGGCACAAGGACCGCGCCGATGACCAGATCCGCGTCAATGCACGCGCGTTCGATCTCGTAGGCGTTCGACGCGACGGTCTGACAGTGGCCCTGGTAGATGGCGTCGGCCTGGCGCAACCGGGCGATGTTCTTGTCGACCAGCAGCACCTCGGCCTGCATGCCAAGCGAGATCGCCGCCGCACTCATGCCGGACACCCCCGCGCCGAGCACGACGACCTTCGCGGCGTACACGCCGGACACGCCGCCCATCAGTACGCCGCGGCCGCCACCGTCACGCTGGAGGTGGTGAGCGCCCACCTGGGGTGCCATCCGCCCGGCGACCTCAGACATGGGGGCCAGCAGCGGCAGCGAACCGTCCGGCAGCTGTACGGTTTCGTACGCAATCGAGGTGATGCCAGATTCCAGCAACGCGTCGGTGCAGGCGCGGCTCGCCGCCAGGTGCAGATAGGTGAAGAGCACCTGGTCCTTGCGCATCCGGTGGTACTCCTCCGCGACCGGCTCCTTGACCTTGAGGATCAGGTCACCGGTCTGCCAGACATCGTCGGCAGTCGGCAGGATCTTCGCGCCGGCCTCGACGAAGTCGGTATCCGGGATCGAGGATCCCTCGCCAGCATCTTGCTCGACGTAGACCTCGTGCCCGAACCGCACCAGTTCGTGCGTCCCGGCAGGCGTGATCGCGACGCGGTACTCGTGATTCTTGACTTCCTTAGGAACGCCGACCTTCATTGGCCTTGTTTCCTTCCTCGCCTTCGGACTTGAGCCGGTTGCTGCCGGGCAAGCCCCTTGTCATACCGACGGACGTGCTCACAAGGTCTCGGCCTCGCTAACCAGACGAAGCGCGCTGAAACCGCTCTCTTGCGCCGCATACGCGGACAAGATACCCACAATGGCCACGCCGTTGTGCAGGTCGCCTGCCAGGACCTTCTGGACCGCATCCGCAAGCGGGATCCACGCGGCCGTCAGGTAGGCCTCTTCATGCTCAGGAACATACTCGCGTTCTTCGGGCGGAACCACGGTCAGGTCCCGAGCCAGGAACACCCGCAGCCGTTCGGTCGTGATGCCAGGAGATGACATGTAGTCAGCCAGGACGTGCCACCTCGCGGCGTGGCAGCCCGCTTCTTCCAGCAGCTCCCGCCGAGCGGTCTCCAGCAGGGGCTCCCCCGCCACGTCGCGGAGCCCGGCCGGGATCTCCCAGAGCGTCGCGCCGACGGGATGACGGTACTGCCTGATCATCAGCACGCGATCCTCGTCATCCAGGGCCAGCACGGCCACGGCGCCGGGATGCTCGACGACCTCCCTGGTCATGACCTCGCCGTCGGGTAGCTCGACCAAATCGCTACGCACGGTCACGATGTGCCCGCGGGCCAGCACTGACGACTGCCGGATCGGCCAGCTGCCTTTCTCGTCCCTGATGTCGGCCACGCTCAGGCGCTCGCGGCCGACCGTCCGGCCCCGGCAGCGACAGCCTCGCTGGCCGATACCGCCCGGCTGCGCTCCAGTGCCGCGGCGACTAGCCCGCTAAAGAGCGGATGCGGCCGGGTCGGCCGGGACAGGAGCTCTGGATGCGCCTGGGTGGCGACGAAGTACGGGTGCACGCTCCGCGATAGCTCGATGAACTCGACGAGGCGGCCGTCCGGTGACAGACCCGAACAGATCAGGCCAGCCGCCTCCAGCTTGTCTCGATACGCGTTGTTCACCTCGTACCGGTGCCGGTGCCGTTCCTGCACGACGACCTCGCCATACAGTTCCCGGACGAGGCTGCCCTCCGCCAAGACCGCCGGATACAGGCCGAGCCGCATGGTGCCGCCCATGTCTCGCTCCCCCGCGACGACGTCCTCCTGGTCGGCCATCGTGGCAATGACCGGGAACTCGGTCTCGGGATCGAACTCGGCGCTGTTGGCGCCGGCCAGTCCGGCCAGGTCCCGCCCGACCTCGATCGCCATGCACTGCAGGCCCAGGCACAATCCCAGGATCGGGATCCCGTGCTCGCGTGCGTGCCGGACGGCCCCGATCTTGCCCTCGATGCCACGCACACCGAAGCCGCCCGGGATCAGCACGCCGTCGACGTCCGCGAGCTGCCGCGCGGCGCCTTCGGGCGTCTGGCAGTCGTCGCTGGTCACCCACCGGATGTTGACCCGCACATCATGGGCGAACCCGCCGGCCCGCAGGGCTTCGGCCGGAGACAGGTACGCGTCGGGCAAGTCCACGTACTTGCCGACAAGCGCGATGGTGACAGTCCGGGCCGGCCGGTGCACTCGGCGGAGCAGGTCGTCCCAGTCGCTCCAGTCGACGTCACGGAACGGCAGGCCGAGCCTGCGCACTACGTAGGCGTCCAGGCCCTCGGAGTGCAGGACCTTCGGGATGTCATAGATGGACGGGGCGTCGGGCGCGGAGACAACAGCCTCCTCATCCACGTCGCACATCAGGCTGATCTTGCGCTTCAAGCCGTCGCTGATCGGCCGGTCGGACCGGCAGACGATCGCGTCCGGCTGGATGCCGATGCTGCGGAGCGCGGCGACCGAATGCTGCGTCGGCTTGGTCTTCAGCTCGCCCGACGGGCCGATGTAGGGCAGCAGGGATACGTGCAGGAAGAAGCAGCGGTCCCGGCCGATCTCGTGGCGGATCTGGCGAATGGCCTCAAGGAACGGCTGCGACTCGATGTCACCGACGGTGCCGCCGACCTCAGTGATGACGACGTCGGTCTCCGGGCCGGCCATCTCCCGGATCCGTGCCTTGATCTCGTTGGTGATGTGCGGGATCACCTGAACGGTGTCGCCGAGGTAGTCACCGCGCCGTTCCTTGGCTATGACCCGTGAGTAGATCTGCCCGGTCGTGACGTTGGCCGAGCCAGGCAGCCTGATGTCCAGGAACCGCTCATAGTGGCCGACATCCAGGTCGGTCTCCGTGCCGTCGTCGGTAACGAAGACCTCGCCGTGCTGGAACGGATTCATGGTGCCGGGATCGACGTTCAGGTACGGATCCAGCTTCTGCATGCTCACCCGCAGGCCACGCAGCTTCAGCAGCCGGCCGATGCTCGAAGCGGTCAGTCCCTTGCCGAGGCTCGACGCGACGCCCCCGGTGACGAAAAGATGTCTAGTCGTGACTGGTCGTGACGTATGTCCTGATATCGCCAATGAGGCTCCCGTGGTCAGATTCGGCGGACATCCCGCTCGCCCACGGGGTCTCAGAATATCAAACCCAGCTCCACTGGCGGTAAAGACACGGCGGTCCGGCCAGGGCCTACCGTCCGGATTTGCGCAGCTAGCCGCCTTTCTGCCGGAAAGGTGCGCTCGGCCGCCACTCAATCCCGTGCGGCCGCAGGCCGTCAGGAATGGCCCGGCACCTCGCGGCGCCGTAACGCTGCGCGGCGGCTGGCGGGCTCGCTGACCTGGTCGGGTTCGCCGGTTTCCGGCACCGCATGACCTCCGTCGCTTGCCTCGCCGAACCGGGCAAGCGCCACGGCACACACGACGGCGAGGATGAAGCCCAGGACCGCCACGGCCGCAAGGCCATGCCGGGTGGTATCGCCGAGGAACAGCACGCCCACCACCGCGGGCGGCATCGTCTCGGCCAGCACGACACCGGCGGTCGCCGTCGTGACGCTGCCGCCCTCAAGGGCCGTTGCATAGAGCAGAAAAGAGACAATCCCGGCGGCAGCGAGCGTGTAGCTCGCTGGATTCTTGATGAGCTGCAGCGGGCCGAAGCCCGGCAGAATCCTTGCTGACACGGCCAGTACCGCATAGCCGAGGCCAGCGATCGCGCCGAGAGCGGGCGTCCGCACCGGGTTGGGCAGCCGCGCCACCGCGAACCCGGCTACACCGACGGCGACCACGGCCACGATGAGGCCTAGCTGGAATTCTGAGCCGACTTTGGCCGCTCCCTGTGCGCCTGCCGACAAGCCAAGCAGCGCGACACCGATGACAACGCCGCCGACGGCCATCCACTCGCGCAGGTCCAGGCGAATCTTTATGAGCCAAGCCGCGCAGACGGCGGTGACCGCGAGATTAGACGCCATGATGGCCTGAACGGCGAAAAGCGGCAGTTTGCGCAAGGCAATCAGCTGCGCGACAAAACCGAGCAGATCGATCGCGATGCTCGCCAGGAACAGGCCCTGGCGGAGCATGCGCACCAGGAGCCCGGGGTCGACGCCCTGCCCCGCCTCGCCAGCGACCTCGGCCGTGCGGTTGCTGGCCGCGCGCACCGCGATGGCCTGCATGACGGCGGCAATGCCGTAGCAAATGGCCGACAGCAGCGCGGCCAGCAGGCTCACCAGCATGTTTCAGACCCTACGCCAGGACCCAAGCTGGGCGTTCGCTAGACGTCTGCTTAGCGGTAGCCCAACGTCCGTAAACGAGCACGCGCTCCGATAGCTCCAGCAACACTCGCACAGTTCGCTCCATGTCCTGACCTCGCCCCCGCTACCTGCCGTCGAGCCGGCCGCCGCACACCCCGAAGCACTGCCGCACACCCCGAAGCACTGTCGCTAGACCCCGGCCGCCTGCATGCCGCGAAGCTCGTGCTTCAGCTCCCGAATCTCATCACGGATGCGCGCGGCAAGCTCGAACTGAAGCTCCCCGGCGGCGGCGTGCATCTGCTCGGTCAGCTCGGCGATCAGCGCGGCCAGGTCGGCACGCGCAGGGCCGCCGCCCGTGTCACCTGCCGCGGCCGCGGCCGCCCGCGCCCGCGACGAGACGCCGGGGACTGGTGCCTTGCCCCGGCTCTGCTGCCGCCCCGACCCGCCGAGCAGCTGCTCGGTATCCGCGTCCTCCCTGGCGAGCTGATCCAGAATGTCGGCGATCCGCTTGCGCAGCGGCTGCGGGTCGACCCCGTGCTCGCGGTTGTAGGCGATCTGCCGGTCACGCCGCCTATTGGTCTCGTCAATCGCCCGCTGCATCGACGGCGTGACCTTGTCGGCGTACATATGCACCTGCCCGGATACGTTTCTGGCGGCGCGGCCGATGGTCTGGATCAGTGATGTCCCGGACCTGAGGAAACCCTCCTTGTCTGCGTCCAGGATGGCCACGAGTGAGACCTCGGGCAGGTCGAGACCCTCACGCAGCAGGTTGATGCCGACAAGCACGTCGTACTCGCCCATTCGCAGCTCTCGAAGCAGCTCGACCCGACGCAGGGTGTCCACCTCGCTGTGCAAGTACCTGGCCCGGATGCCGAGCTCGAGGAGATAGTCGGTCAGGTCCTCAGCCATCTTCTTGGTCAGCGTCGTGACCAGGACACGCTCGGATCGCTCGGCCCGCTCCCTGATCTCGCCGACTAGGTCGTCGATCTGTCCCTTCGTCGGCTTGATGATCACCTGTGGATCAACCAGGCCGGTCGGTCTGATGACCTGCTCGACCACTTCGCCGCCGGTCTGCCGCAGCTCGTATGGCCCCGGCGTGGCCGACAGGTACAGGGTCTGGCCGATCCGGTCCCCGAACTCGTCCCACGTGAGTGGCCTGTTGTCGATCGCACTCGGCAGCCGGAACCCGTGGTCGACCAGAACGCGCTTGCGTGACACGTCGCCTTCGTACATCGCACCGATCTGCGGCACGGTGTTGTGCGACTCGTCGACGACCAGCAGGAAGTCCTCGGGGAAGTAGTCGAGCAGCGTATTCGGCGGGCTGCCAGGCTCGCGCCCGTCGATGTGGCGCGAATAGTTCTCGATACCCGAGCAGCTGCCCACCTGCCGCATCATCTCGATGTCATAGGTAGTCCGCATCCGCAGGCGCTGCGCCTCGAGCAGCTTGCCGAGCCTCTCCAGCTCAGGCAGCTGCTGCTCCAGCTCGGACTCGATGCCCGCGATCGCCCGCTCCATCCGCTCAGGGCCTGCTACATAGTGCGACGCCGGGAAGATGTAAAGCTCGTCGTCTTCGCTCATGACCTCACCGGTGAGCGGGTGCAGTGTCATCAGTCGCTCGATCTCGTCGCCGAACATCTCGATCCGGACCGCGAGCTCCTCGTACTGCGGGATCACTTCGATCGTGTCGCCTCGCACCCGGAATGTGCCGCGCGTGAACGCGAGGTCGTTGCGGGCGTATTGCATGCCGACGAGCTTGCGCAGCAGGCCGTCCCGGTCCATCCGGTCGCCGACCTTCACCTTCAGCATCCGGTCGACATACTCCTGCGGCGTGCCGAGGCCGTAGATGCACGACACCGACGCCACCACGATGGTGTCGCGCCTGGTCAGTAGCGAGTTAGTCGCCGAGTGCCGGAGCCGGTCCACCTCGTCGTTGATCGAGGAGTCCTTCTCTATATAGGTGTCCGTCTGCGGGACATACGCTTCCGGCTGGTAGTAGTCGTAATAGGAAACGAAGTACTCGACGGCGTTGTTAGGCAGCATCTCGCGCAGCTCGTTAGCAAACTGCGCGGCAAGGGTCTTGTTGGGCAGCATGACGAGTATGGGCCGCTGGAGGCGCTCGGCGAGCCACGCCACGGTCGCGGTCTTGCCAGTCCCGGTCGCGCCCAGCAGCACCGTGTCCTTGGCGCCTTCGCGCATGCGCCGCTCCATCTCGGCGATTGCCCGCGGCTGGTCGCCAGCCGGAACCATCTCCGTGACGACCTCAAATGGGGCAACGCGCCGCTGGAGGTCGGTCACAGGCCGCATGACATCTCCTCTGCTCGCCGCTCGCTTCTCACTGTAGGACGACCTGCCGACAGTCCGGGCACCTCAGCCGATCGCGACGCTGACCGGCCCGAACAGGCGCGCCCGGTCGCCCGGCAGCGAACCGCCGCGCACCATCAGGGTCGTCTCGCCATGGGCGCGCAAGCCGCGAGCCTCCGCCCAGCGCGCTAGACCTGCGTGGCGACCGGCGATGTCAACGCGCACCGGCCGGCTCAAGCCGCCAACGAGGCCGCTCATCAGCGTCGTCGCGGTCGCGATGTCAGCCGCGACCAGCGGCCCGATCATCATCGTGTCGCCGTTCCTCCACGCTGCCGCATAACCACTGACCGGCTCGCCGCATTCCACGAACCGGTCGGCGAACGTCACCAGCTCCGCGAGCACGCGACCTCGATCCGCGCCGAATACGGCCAGGTCGAGTGCGCCGAGAGCGCCCAGGCCGGCGGTTGCGACAAGCCGGGGGCCCGGCGGTGCTGGATGACGTCCAGGCGCCGTGTCCAACTCACCTGCACTGAATATGCCGATATAGCTGGTCGAGGTGTCAACAGGGCGGAAGCCCAGCTGCTGATAGAGCGGACGCCCCTGGGCCGTGGCCGTCAGGTAGACGACTGCCCCGCCAGCCGCCTCGAGCACGTGCCGCATCAGCCGTCGCCCGAGGCCCTGCCGCCCGTGCCGGGACGCCACCAGCATCATGCCGACGGCGGCCAGCTCAGTTCCGTACCTGGTCAGCCCCACCGCGCCAGCCAGACAGCGCCGGCTCATCGACACCGTATACCTCGCTGACGGCGAACATGAGGCGCCACTTGTTCTGCTCCGGGGGCCAGCCGCGGTCAGCGGCTAGCCTGACACAACCGGCCAGATCCGCCGGGCCGAGCCGCCGCACAGGCAGACGCGTGATATCGAGGCGGGCGGACTGGATAGTCACGGTGCGCCTCCTTCGGCGGTAGCGTACCCGGCGCCGCGCCGAGGCTTCGTACGTCTGGCAGCCTGCCGTGCCCCGGACCCGATAGAAACTGATTTTCGGCCGGCACGGCCTGGCCGCCGACCACCCGCGCACCGACGCGCGCGATGCTCGGCAGGATCGATGTCCGGGAGCGGCACCAGGGCTGATGGTAAGGGGTCAGGCCTTGGCTTGATCGGCCGAGGCGATCAGCGCACGGCGGCGAAGCTCGCTCCACAGCTCGCCTGCCTGGCGATCCAGCTCGGCCAGAGATCCGGAGTTGTCCACGACGATGTCGGCGATGGACAGACGCTGCTCCCGGCTTACCTGAGCGCTGATCCGCGCGTGGGCTTGCTCACGGGTCATGCCGCGCAGCCGCACTAGCCGGTCGAGCTGGACCCGCGGCGGTACGTCGACCACGACGACCAGGTCGTAGGCGCTCGCCAGCCCGTTCTCGGCGATGAGCGGCACGTCGTGCACGACCACCGAGCCAGGTCCGGCGGCCTCCTCGAGCTCACGCATCCGGGCGCCGACTAGCGGATGCACGATCGAGTTGAGCGTCGCCAGCTTGCGCTCGTCGGCGAACACGATGTCCCCGAGGCGGACCCGGTCCAGCCCACCGTCAGCGCCGAGCACGTCAGGGCCGAACGCCTCGATCACAGCGGCGAGACCGTCCGTGCCCGGCGCGACGACCTCCCGCGCGATCAGGTCAGCGTCGATGATCACAGCCCCCTGGGCGGCCAGGTGCTTCGATACCTCGCTCTTACCGGCGCCAATGCCACCCGTCAGGCCTACCCGAAGCACGTCAGCCACCGATCGAGCGTCGCCGTGGGCCTAGGAGAAGCCGATGGCGGGCCCCAGGCGCAGTGCACCCGGAGCCCGCCATCGTCACGTACTCGCCAGCAGCGGTCAGCTCTGACCACCGGACAGCTTGTCGCGCAGGGCGGCAAGCGCCTCGTCCGAGGCCAGTGTCCCGGCCCGGTCGGAGTCGGCACTCGACGAGCTGTGGTGCTCGCGCGCGTCGCCCTCCTCGCCAGCCTCCTCGGCTACCGCATCGGCCTTGGTCCGCGCCTCAGCGACCTGCTGCTGGTGCGCCTCGTAGCGCGCTCGCGCCTCGGCGTACTGGCGCTCCCACTCCTCGCGCTGGCTGTCGAAGCCCTCGAGCCACTCCCCTGACTCGGGGTCGAAGCCCTCGGGATAGAGGTAGTTGCCCTGGTCGTCATAGGCGGCCGGCATGCCGTACAGGGTCGGGTCGAAGTCCTCGCCCGAGACGTCCGCGCCACCGCCCTCGTTGGCCTGCTTCAGCGACAGGCTGATCCGGCGCCGGTCCAGGTCGATATCGATGATCTTGACGAAGATCTCGTCGCCGACCTGCACGACCTGCTCGGGAATCTCGACGTGGCGGTCAGCCAGCTCGGAGATGTGCACCAGGCCCTCGATGCCCTCTTCGACCCGCACGAACGCACCGAAGGGCACCAGCTTGGTGACCCGGCCGGGCACGACCTGGCCGATCTGGTGCGTGCGGGCGAACTGCTGCCAGGGGTCCTCCTGCGTCGATTTGAGCGACAGCGAGACACGCTCGCGGTCCATGTCGACGTCGAGTACCTCGACGGTGACATCCTGGCCGACCTCGACGACCTCGCCGGGGTGGTCGATGTGCTTCCAGGACAGCTCGGATACGTGCACGAGGCCGTCCACGCCGCCTAGATCGACGAACGCACCGAAGTTGACGATCGACGACACGACGCCCTTGCGGATCTGGCCCTTCTGGAGGGTGTTCAGGAAATTCTGGCGGACCTCGGACTGCGTCTGCTCCAGCCAGGCCCGGCGGGACAGGACCACGTTGTTGCGGTTCCGGTCCAGCTCGATGATCTTGGCCTCGATCTCCTTGCCAACGTAAGGCTGGAGGTCGCGGACGCGGCGCATCTCGACTAGCGAAGCGGGCAGGAAGCCGCGCAGGCCGATGTCGAGGATCAGGCCGCCCTTGACGACCTCGATGACGGTGCCGGTGACGACGCCATCCTCTTCCTTAACCTTCTCGATCGTGCCCCAGGCCCGCTCGTACTGCGCGCGCTTCTTGGACAGGATCAGGCGGCCTTCCTTGTCCTCCTTCTGGAGAACCAGGGCCTCGATGTGCTCGCCTGGCTTGACCACCTCATGCGGGTCGACATCGTGCTTGATGGACAGTTCCCTGGACGGGATAACGCCCTCGGTCTTGTAGCCGATGTCGAGCAGGACCTCGTCCCGGTCGACCTTGACGACGGTCCCCTCGACAATGTCGCCGTCGTTGAAATACTTGATGGTCTCGTCGATCGCGGCGAGGAAGGCCTCCTCGGAACCGATGTCGTTGACCGCTACCTTGGGGGTCGAGGTGGCCTCTGTGCTACTCGTCATGTGTAGGTGGACTCCGGACTACGGACAGGGATGGGTTTGCTGGACAGTACCGTGCGCGGCGTGTCCGACAAAGGAAAGCCATGGTTTGCGTGACATGCCTGGTCAGCATGACCGACCGCGGCCTGCAGTGAGACTGCCCCGCGGGCTGCCTGACCATTGGCGGACTGCACCAGAACACAGTGCAGCGACCAGCATATGAGAGCCTGGCCGACCGGTCAATCTTGGGTCAGGCCCTAGCGCCCGCCGCCAAGGAACGAGCCGCTGACACCAGAAATCAACCGGGTGCCTAGTGCTCTCAGCCAGCTGCGGCCTGCTGATCAGGCGGTAAGCCTCGCCAGGCCGTCGGTTCACCCAGGCCCTGGGGCAAGCGGACCGCCGTAGATCAGTGCGCGGCATCCGCCCAGCTACGGCCCCAGCCCATGGATACCTCCAGGGGCACGGACAGGTCGGCAGCGCCGCCCATCGCGACGGTTACCATCTCCCGCACGGCGTCGAGCTCACCAGGAGCCACCTCGAACAGCAGCTCGTCGTGCACCTGGAGCAGCATCCGGGAGCGCAGGCCAGCCGCCGTGAGCTCAAGGTGGGCCGTGAGCATAGCGACCTTGATGATGTCGGCGGCTGAGCCTTGGATGGGCGCGTTCAGCGCCATGCGCTCGGCCATCTCCCGCCGCTGCCGGTTGTCGGACGTGAGGTCCGGGAGGTAGCGGCGCCTGCCGAGCATTGTCTGGGTGTAACCGTCCATCCGCGCCCTGGCCACCACATCCCGCAGATAGTCCCGGACGCCGCCGAACTGCTGGAAGTACTCCTCCATGTAGCCGCGGGCCTCCTCCGGCGAGATCCGCAGCTGCTGCGACAGCCCGTAGGCAGATAGCCCATAGGCCAGGCCGTAGTTCATTGCCTTGACCTTGCTGCGCAGTTCCTGTGTCACGTCCTCCGGAGCCACGCCGAACACCCGGCCAGCGGTCGCAGCGTGGAAGTCGTGCCCGGAGGAGAACGCTGCTGCTAGGGCCTCGTCCCCCGACAGATGTGCCATGATCCGCAGCTCGATCTGGCTGTAGTCGGCCGTCAGTAGGTACTCATAACCCGGCCCGACGACGAAGCCCTGCCGGATACGGCGGCCCTCCTCGGAACGGATCGGGATGTTTTGCATATTGGGGTCGGTCGAGGAGAGCCGGCCAGTGGCCGCGATCATCTGGTTGTACGTCGTGTGAATCCGGCCGTCGGCGTCCGCCATCGGGATCAGCGAGTCCACGATGCTCTTGAGCCTGGCGACGTCGCGGTGCCGCAGCAGATGCGCGAGAAGGGGGTGCTCGGTCTGCGCCAGCAGGCTCGTCAGCGCCTCGGAGTCGGTCGTGTACCCGGTCTTGATCCGCTTGGTCTTGGGCAGCCCCAGCTCGGTGAACAGGACTTCCTGGAGCTGCTTGGGCGACCCTAGGTTGAACTCGTGGCCGGTAACCGCGAACGCCGCCTGCTCGGCCGCCTTGACCTCGCCGCCCAGGCTGGCCGACATATCGGCGAAATGGTCGGTATCCGCTGCGATCCCGGCCCGCTCCATGTCGGCAAGTACCCGGACGAGCGGCAGCTCGACCTCGGCCAGCAGCTCGGTGGCGCCGCGCTCGGCCAGATCCCGGTCCAGCGCGTCGGCCAGCTCGGCGGTTGCCTGCGCCCGCTGGGCCAGCGCGGTCGCGACCTCAGTGTCGTCGGCGACGTCCAGCGTGAGCTGCCCAGAAGCCGGCTCGGCGTCGCGCAGCTCCCGGTTCAGGTACCGCAGCGCAAGATCCGCCAGGTCAAACGAGCGCTGTCCGGGCAGGGCCAGGTAGGCCGCGAGGGCCGTGTCGCTGGTGAGACCGGCCAGTTCGAACCCGCGCGCAGCTAGGGCATGCATCGGTCCCTTGGCGTCGTGCAGGGACTTAGGTCTGGCCGGGTCGGCGAGCCAGGCACCGAGCGCCTTATCGTCGGCCTCGGTCAGGCGGGTCGGATCGATGAACGCAGCAACCCCGCCAGGCGCAGCGATGGCGAGGCCGGTCAGGTTCCCGGTCCCCCGGCCCCAGCTACCGCTGACGGCCAGGCCGGACCGGCCGGGACCAGCCACGTTCCCGTCAATCCAAGCCGAGACATCATCGGGCCCGAGGATCACAGCGGCCACGTCGAAGGCGGCGGCATCAGCCGCGGGCACGTCGGCCGCGGCCGCGAGCATTCCGATCCCGTTCGGCAGCGTCGAGTACAGGCGGTCCCGCAGGACCCGGAACTGGAGCGTGTCGAACAGCTGATGGATCTGCTCGCGGTCCCACGGCACGGGCCGCAGGTCGGGGGGTCCGACCTCGAGCGCGACGTCGCGGACCAGCTGGGTGAGCTGGCTGTTGCGCAGGACGCCGGCCAGGTGCTCGCGCAGGGCGTCCCCGGCCTTGCCCTTGACCTCGTCGACGCGGTCGACGAGGTTGGCCAGGGAGCCGAACTCAGCGATCCAGCGGGTGGCGGTCTTTTCGCCCACGCCGGGAATGCCGGGCAGGTTGTCGCTGGGGTCGCCCCGCAGCGCGGCGAAGTCGGGATACTGCGCCGGGGTCAGGCCGTACTTGGCCGCCACAGACTCCGGGGTGAACCGGGCCATCTCGCTGATGCCGCGCATCGTGTACAGCAGCGTGACGTGATCTGTGACGAGCTGGATGGGGTCTCGGTCGCCGGTCACGATCAGCACGTCCATGTCGGGCTCAGCCTCGGTGGCGAGCGTCGCGATGATGTCGTCTGCTTCGTAGCCAGGCACGGATAGCCGCGTGATGCCCAGCACGTCCAGGACCTCGAAGATCAGGCTCAGCTGGCTGCGGAAGTCGGACGGCGTCTCTTTCCTGGTCGCCTTGTACTCGACGTACTGCTCGTGCCGGAAGGTCTTCTCGGCGCGATCGAAGGCAACGGCTACGTGCGTCGGCTGCTCGTCGCGCAGCACGTTGATGAGCATGGCGGTGAAGCCGTAGACAGCGTTGGTGGGCTGCCCGGTCGTGGTGGAGAAGTTCTCGGGAGGCAGCGCGTGGAAGGCACGGTAGGCCAGCGAATGCCCGTCCAGGAGCAGCAGCCGCCCGCGGCGGGCGGGCGTCTGGGCGTCAGCTGGGGACTGGTCGTCTGCCAGCGCCTGCTCGATCGTTGCTTCCTGGGCCAGGGTCTCCCCGGCCAGGGTCTCCCCGGCCAGGGTCTCCCCGGCCAGGGTCTCCCCGGCCAGGGTCTCGGCCTGCGTCTCTCCGCCCGGTGTCCCTTCGGCCTCTTGGGCTTCGGCTGACGGCTCCTCGACCGTTGCCGTGAACGCCGCCTCGGCCGGCGCCTCCTCAGCAAGGCTCGCTTCCGCCGATGCCGCTGACTCCGTGTCCTTCGTTGCCACGCCCAGAGTTTAGTGCCCAGGTCTGTCATTTAGCCGGGCCTTGCCGCCCGCCTGGGCAGGCGATCATGGCCACCCCTACGCTGGCTGCAGCCGACCGCAAAAGCGCATAAGCAGGGAACGTGGAGGTATCGGTGCCCGAGTTGTCGGAGCGCGAGGAGCAGATCAAGGCCGTCTTCAACAGCCAGAGCAATGAGACCCTGGCCGGGCGGATGGGCATCAGGATCCTCGAGGCTTCCAGGGAACGCGTCGTCGGCACCATGCCGGTCGAAGGCAACACGCAGCCATACGGCATCCTGCACGGCGGCGCCTCCTGCGTGCTGGCGGAGTCCCTCGGGTCACTCGGCTCGGCGCTGCAGGCCGGCCCGGGCAGGTTCACGGTCGGTATCGAGATCAACGCGACCCATCACCGGTCGGCTCGGACCGGGCTCGTCACTGGTGTGGCGACGCTCGCTCACGGGGGCCGGACGATGTCCACGTTCGACATCGTGATCACCGACGAGGATGGCAAGCGCATCTGCACTGCCAGGCTCAGTTGCCTGCACCGGGACGCGGTCCCAGGCGAGTCCAGGCCCGGTTAGCGCTGGAACAGATGCACCGCGGGTGGCGCGTGCTAGTCGGATAACGTCGGCTACTCGATAAGTGGTGCGCGCCAAACGGACGGCGCCTTCGGCGCTGCGGCCATCCGCTATCCGCGCTACTTCGGCGGCGCTTTCGGCGCTGCGGCCCCGCGCATCGGGCGCTGCGGCCGTCCACCCTGGGCGCTGTGGCCGAGTCCCGATTGGCACTTCATGGTTTTAGCCGATCTTGAGTCCCGGTTTGTCAGCTTTGCGGGTGCGGAAACCATGAAGTCTGGTCGAGAAAACCATGAAGAGTGGCCGAGGACGGCCGCGCCTCGGCGGCAGGGCGCAGCCAGGGCGCGAGGCGGCGTGCTGCCAGCCTTTCGGTGCGAGTTTCGTGTGGATTTGCGTAGTCCCGCTGCTCCGCGATTCTCAGCCAGCCCATGTCGTCGGCACGCCGGGCGAGGCACCAAGGCCCACGAGGCGTGACGCCAGAGTCCCGGCAGGCGTGACGCCAGAGTCCCGGCAGGCGTGACGCCAGGGCCTCGACGCCCCATGAGCCGCGCCGCGTCGCGTCGAGACGGCCCGCGCCGCGTCGAGCATGAGCCCAGGCTGAGCGCCGCCGCGGCCGTCAGCACAAGGCGGGCGTCCAGGACTTCGGGCCGTTGAGTGGGATTGCACGGCACTCCTCGCTAAGGGGCGCGAACTAGGCCATCGGGACGTCAGCGGCGGGCACGCCGACGGGATGTTTCCCTCATACCGGCAGGGGAATCCCCGTGTCTTTGCGCGGCCCCGCCGCGCGTCGCTAACGTGGGGTCAGAGCAAGGCGACCGAGTAGAGAACGTGCCGGCCCGGGGAAGGCCGACATGGCACCAAAGGTTCACTAGCTCGATGACCGTCGACCGCTTCCGGCGTCCGGCGGCCGCAGGCGGCGGGCGCCGGTTACAACGGGGGTTGTGTGGCCGGCCCCGCCTGCTTGCCACCCACTAGCGCGCCATCGCACAATCTGGCAGACCTCCAGGGCACTGTCGCCTGTACTGGCGAGCAGGCCGGCGCACGATAGGCGCGCCGGGCTGGGTCCGTGTGAACTGCGATGAGGAATCAGCAGGAAGAGTGATGCGAACGTCAGCTGCCTGAGTCTGCAGCGTCGGCCCCAGCCTCCGCATTCGCGTCTGCGGCAGCCTTGTCTGCCTCCGCCAGAACCTCCTCGGCAACCGCGCGCATGGTGTGCCGACGGTCCATCGAGGTCTTCTGGATCCAGCGAAACGCCTGCGCCTCGGTCATGCCGCGGCCATCCTGGAGCGCACCCTTGGCCCGGTCGAGGATCTTGCGCACCTCAAGACGGTCGCGCAAGCTAGCAGCCTCGGTGTTCAGCGCTGCGATCTCAGCGAACCTGCTCACCGCCACTTCGATGGCCGGGACCAGATCAGCCTTGGTGAACGGCTTGATCAGGTAGGCCATCGCACCGGCCTCGCTTGCCCGCTGCACTAGGTCGCGCTGCGAGAACGCCGTCAGGATGATCACCGGGGCCACCTGATTCGCGGTGATCCGCTCGGCCGCTGAGATCCCATCCAGGCCGGGCATCTTGACGTCCATGATCACCAGGTCAGGCTTGAGCTGCTCGGCCAGCTGCACGGCGGTCTCGCCGTCAGAAGCCTCGCCCGCTACTACGTAGCCCTCCTCCTCCAGCATTTCGCGCAGATCAAGCCTGATCAGCGCCTCGTCCTCGGCTATCACGACGTTGAAAGGGGTCTTGCTCACGAGGCGAGCGTACCGAAAACCCAGTACATTGGCGCTCGGCGGCTCCCCGGTGGCCACTCGGCTCTGGCAGGCAACGGGTATCGCGCGCAGTCGAGGAGCGCGGAACTGCGCGTCGCGGTTGCGATGCTGATCCGACCCTCCAGGCCGGATAGTGACGAGCGGATGACTCGCCGGTATATTTGCATCATAGGCTCGAAGACGGACAAACTAATAGTTATCATAAAAAATGCCGAGATGGTGGAATAGGCAGACACGGATGCCTCAAAAGCATCTGTCCGAAAGGACATGCGGGTTCGAGTCCCGCTCTCGGCACTAGTCCTTTATCGAGCAGGAGTGTCAGCGGGCCGCGCGAGAATCTGCCCATGTATTCGCGCAGCACGGTAGACGTGGCGTTACTGCTGTCTGGCGCGGGCGTCTTAGATCGGGAGACAGCAGTCATTTGTGGAGTGTCGATCCGCGCTGTCAGGCACTGGCGCTACGGGACTCGACGTAGCAGCGGGCGTCGCGCGCCACTGAATTGCCCGCGCTGTGACGGACGGCCCATTGATGAGCCGGCGTATGCCTATCTTCTGGGTCTGTATCTGGGCGATGGCCACATCGCTCGCGGTCGGCGGGACGTCTACGCACTGACCCTGGCGTGCAGCGACGCCTGGCCAGGTCTTATCGTCGCGGCCAGGGAGGCGATGTCGGCCGTAATGCCGGCCAACAAGGTCTGCGCCGTTCGCAGAGTTGGGTGCACTCAGATCAAAAGCACGTCGAAACACTGGCCGTGTTTATTTCCCCAGCACGGCGCTGGCCGGAAGCACCAGCGCAGGATTGCCCTGGAGTCATGGCAGCAGGCGATCGTCCGAGCGTTTCCTGGCGCCTTTGCCCGTGGCTTGATCCACTCGGATGGATGTCGAGTCATCAACCGGGTAAGGCGCCGCTGCGTCGATGGCGATCGCTGGTACGAATACTCACGCTACTTCTTCTCCAATGAATCAGCCGACATTCTTGCCCTGTGCGGCGAGACACTCGACCAGCTTGAGGTCCGTTGGCGTTACTCACGTCGCAACGTCATCTCAGTAGCCCGGCGGGAGGCCGTGGCCAGGCTGGACGAGTTCGTCGGACCTAAGTACTGACGCCAACGCCGCTCAGCGCTGCTGCGAGCTGACGGGGTTTGAGATTGTCGGCCCTGATGCGGACGGCGCGCGCCAGCCGGTGGAACGCTCAGATCTAGTCTCGCAAGCGGGGGCAGCACTCGACAGGAGGCGCAGGTGGACGAGAGCTCGTTTGATCAGGTGCTCGACGCGGTACGACGGTTCGTTCGCGACCGGGTCATGCCGCGCGAGGACGAGATCGAGGCCACCGACGCGATCCCCGATGACCTGCGGGCCGCGACTGCCGAGCTCGGCCTCTTCGGTTACGCGCTCCCGGAAGAGTTCGGCGGCGCTGGCGCGACGATGTCGCAGGATGTGCGTCTGGCCTTCGAGTTCGGCTACACCACCCCGGCGTTCCGGTCCCTGTTCGGCACCAACAACGGGATCGCCGGGCAGGTGATCGCCAAGTTCGGCTCCCCTGACCAGCAGCGGGCCTTCCTCCCGGCGCTGGCGGCCGGGGACATGATCGCCTCGTTTGCGCTGACCGAGTCCGAGGCAGGCTCCAGCCCGGCTGGGCTCAAGACCTCAGCGCGACGCGACGGCACTGACTGGATCCTGTCCGGAACCAAGCGCTTCATCACCAACGCGCCGCTCGCCGACTTGTTCGTGGTGTTCGCGCGCACCGATCCGGAGGCCGAGGCAGGCCGCGGCATCTCTGCCTTCGCGGTCGACGCCGCCAGCGAGGGCCTGACCATAGGTCCGCGCGACCACAAGATGGGACAGCGCGGCGCCTGGACCGCCGAGGTCAACTTCAGCGACGTCCGCGTCCCGGCCGGCCGCCTGATCGGCGCCGAGGGCCGCGGGTACCGCAGCGCTATGACGGTGCTGGCCCGCGGCCGCCTGCACATCGCCGCCATGTGCGTCGGCACTGCGCAGCGAATCCTGGACGAGTCGGTCGCGCACGCCGCCGGCAGCAAGCAAGGCGGTCGCCCGATCGGTGACTACCAGCTGGTCCAGGCGATGCTGGCGGACTCCTATGCCGAGATCGCCGCCGGGCGCAGCCTGGTGGTCGCAGTCGCGGCCGCCTACGACGCCGGCACAGACGTGGCGGCCGGGCCGTCGTCGGCCAAGCTCTACTGCAGCGAGATGGTCTCCAGGGTCGCCGACCGGGGCGTACAAGTTCACGGCGGGCTGGGCTACATGAGCTCGACCGTGGTGGAGCGCATGTACCGGGACTCGCGCCTATACCGCCTCTATGAGGGAACGAGCGAGATTCAGAAGCTCATCATCGCCAGGGAACTGCTGGCCTCAGCGGCCCGATAGCCGGTAGCCGGCCCGCCAAGCCCCGCGCGCCAGGCTGCAGACCGGCCGGGAACGAGTTAGATCAGCCGGCCATCCTCAAGCGAAAGCACGTCGTCGGCAAGCTCGTGCAGCGCGGGGTCGTGCGTGGCCACGAGAGCGGTGATCCCGTCGGCGGCCACGACGGTCCGCAGCAGCCGCATGATTTGCCGGCCCGTCTCGGAGTCCAGCTGCCCCGTCGGCTCGTCGGCGATCAGCAGTTCCGGCTGAACTGCCAGCGCCCTCGCGATCGCGACGCGCTGCTGCTGCCCGCCCGACAGCTCGTTCGGGCGCTGATGCGCGTGCCCGTCAAGGCCGACGACGCTCAGCAGGAGCCGCACGCGCTCCTCCCGCGCGGCTCGGGGGGTGTTAGTGATGCGCAGCGGAATGCCCACATTCTCGGCCGCGGTGAGCATCGGAATCAGGCCGAACGACTGGAAGATGAACGAGACCGTGCTCCGGCGCAGCAGCGTGCGCTCGCGCGCTGGCATCCTGGCGACGTTCTTGCCAGCGACGAACACCTCGCCGCTGGTCGGCGAGTCCAGCCCGCCGATGATGTTGAGCAGCGTGGTCTTGCCCGACCCTGAGCGCCCCACGAGCGCCACAAGCTGCCCGCGGCGGATGGTGAACGAGGCACCGCGCACTGCGTGCACCGCCGTGGCCCCGTGGCCGAACGTTCGGGACACCTCGCGCGCTTCGACCATCACGGACTGGTCGCGGAGTGCGACGCCCGCCGACCGGGCGTGGGTAGCCTGCGTGATCGGCCGACCTGCCGCCCCGGCGGCTGCAGGACCGGCGGCTGCGGCACCGGCGGAGACTGGCTCCGTCATCGGCCCTCCTCGCTAGCCCCGTGCCGACCGGCCCCGCGCTGACCGGCCCCGCGCTGACCAGCCCCGCGCTGACCAGCCCCAAGCTCACCGGCCGCCGGCTGACCGGAGCCGTGCTGGCTGGCTCTGTGCCGGGGAGCGGCGTGGCGCCGTTGATTCCCTTCGACCTGGCCTGATCCCAGCGCCTCATCGGCCCAGACCCCGATGTGGTCATCCTCCGACACCAGCAGCACGCGGTCACGCATCTGATGCTGCTCGGTCATCTCTCTGGGCAGCTGCACCCGGCCGGCTCGGTCGAGCACGGCGTACTCGATGGCGTGCCGCACGGTGTTGCCCAGCTCGTCAGCCGCGTCGTGCCGCAGCGTCTCGCTGCTGGTCCGGCCGTCCCTGATCGCGACCGTGCGCTGCACCTGGTGGGACACGGCCGGGTCATGCGTCACCACCAGCACGGTAGCGCCGAGCTCGGTATTGGCGGTCTGCAGCGCACGGAACACGTCCTGCGCCGTCCGGCTGTCCAGCTCCCCCGTTGGCTCGTCGGCTAGCAGCACCTTCGGATCGTTGGCCAGCGCGGTCGCGATGGCCGTCCGCTGCTGCTCGCCGCCGGACATGCGGGACGGCACCCGGTTGGCGCAGTGCTGCACGCCGAGAATCTCGAGCAGATCCATCGCCCTGGCGTTCCGCTGTCGCCGCGGGTAGCCGTCGAAGCGCATCGGCGTGATGACGTTCTGCTTCGCCGTGAGGTACGGCAATAGGTTGCGCGACGTCTGCTGCCAGATGAATCCGACCTGCTGGCGCCGGTAGATCAGGCGCTCCTTCGGGCTGAGCGCACCGAGGTCCTGCCCGGCCACCCGGACCCGGCCAGCGGTCGGCGTGTCGAGCCCGGCCAGGATGTTCATCAGCGTCGACTTCCCGCTGCCAGACGCGCCGACCATCGCGACCAGCTCACCCTGGGCGATCAGCAGGTCGAGCCCCTGCAGCGCCTGGACCTCGATGCCTTCCCCGGTGTAGATGCGGACCACCTGATCGCAGACGACCAGCGCCCCCTCGCCGTAGGACGTCCGCGCCCGCTGCGCTTCGGCGCCTAGCTCGGCGATCCCGGTGGCGGCGGCCACGCCGCCCTGCGACGGCACTGTCATGCCGATCTCCTCACGTGCGCTATCCACCAATCCGAAGGGAACGGGGTGCCCCACGGCTAGCAAGCACCATCTGGCCGGTCAGCGTCACGATCGCCAGGACCAGCAGGGCTATCGCGGTGCCTGCCAGCCAAGCAGGCTCGATCCGCACCGATACGCTCGCCGCCGAGCCGGTGAAGACTGACAGGCCGAGCGACGGGCCGACGAGCGGCACCAGCGCCAGGGCGCTGACCAACCCCCCGACCACGACAGACAGGATCTGCGGCAGCGCCTCGATCAGCGCGAGACCCCGGCCTTGCGCCGCTGACAAGCCCATCGTGCTGGCCCTGGCCAGCGTCATCTGGCGGGACTGGCCGGACAGCATGAGCGTCAGCAGCAGGACGAGCATGCACCCGATAGCGGCAGCATCGCCGCCGAAGGCAAGCTCGCCGTAGGCGCCACGCTGCAGCGGCGCGCTCTCCAGCGAGGCGAGCTGCCGCGACCTGAGCACGACGGCCACCCCGGCGGTGTGCCACTTGGCCACGGCCGCGGTCAGTGCGGCGCTGTCCAGGCCGGAGCCGACCACGAGGATCGTGCTCGGCGCTGGGGCGAACGAGCTGGCCGCCGACCTTGGCGCCACGACATAGCCGCTCACATTAGGCCCAGCGAACGGCTGCACCTGCGACATGGCTGGGCCCGCGCCGACGACCTGAACGCGCAGCCGCTGCCCGTACTGAAGGTTCAGCGTGATGGTCTTGTGCAGCAGCCGGGTCGCCAGGCTTGGTGACACCAGCACCGGGACCGGTCCTCGATCGCCGCCCGCGGCGCCTCGCCAGGTGGCGAAGCTGGCCGGCACATGTCCGAAAGGCGTGGCGGCGAGCAGCGCGGCGTACTGTGCGGGATCGGCGAACGCGACCGACAGCGCGCTCGCGCCAAACTCCGCGATGCTGATGGCGAACGGCACGCTGTGCTGCACGCCCGGTACCCGGGCGATGCCGCGCTGCTGCGCCGCCGGTATCGAGCCGGGCGCGCTGATCGCCGCGTCCGCGCCGGTCTCCTGCCACGCCTGCGCGACTTCGCCCCGCACCACGGCACCGCGGACCATTCCGGCGAACGACACCAGCGACAACGCCAGCACCATGGCGAACGCGGGCAGCACCGCTGTGGCCGATACCCGGGCCGCTCTGGCGAGCCCGAGGAAGGCCGTCACGCCCGCACGGCGGGCGGCTAGCCGCAGGATCGGGCGCAGTAGCAGCGGATACAGCCGCAGCATGACGATGGCTACCGGGATGGCGGCCAGTATTGGCGCAGCGCTCGCGTAGAGGTCGCTGCCGACCGATGCGGCGCTCTGATGCCGGAGAGCGACCAGGCCACCAGCCGATCCGAGCGCGAGCGCGACCTCGGCGACGAGGCGGCGAACCGATGACATCCGGCTGACCGGCCGCTCCGGCCTGCTCATGGCGGCGTAACCGCGGTGCGCGCGGACTGTGATCAGTACTGGCCCGGCGAGGGCCACCAGGACCGCCAGCGCCGCCAGCCACCAGCCGAGCGGAGCGTTCGCACCCGGTGTCACCGCCACCGCCACCGCGACGCCGATCGCCACGCCCGGTAGCGCGGCGACGATGCTGCCCCACAGCGCGGCAGCGGCAAGCTGACGTCGCGACGCGCCGCGCGCTCGAAGCACCGCGAACTCCTCGCGCCGCTTCTCGGCCATCAGCCAGGCCACTAGCAGTACGACCGTCGCCCCGACCACCGCGAGACTGACCGCCATCAGGTTGAGCAGGTTGCCGACGGCGCCTTCTTGCGCGTTGAACTCGTCGACTAGGGTCAGGGCGCCTGAGCTCAGGCTGACCTGCGCAACGCTGCCGAACTTGCGGAACAC
Source organism: uncultured Actinomycetota bacterium (assembly GCA_963792725.1). Taxonomy (GTDB): domain Bacteria; phylum Actinomycetota; class Actinomycetes; order Streptosporangiales; family Streptosporangiaceae; genus JAJYUU01. Next base: position 974,095 of record CAWBXJ010000001.1, read on the forward strand.
TAGCTGGCCCGCGGTCGACAGCGCAGCCGGCAGAGCCGATGACAAGCGGGTGGCCTGCGTGGCGGTGAGGTTGTCGAGGGCGAGCGGGAACATCCACGTCAGCTGGATGCCGGCGGGAGTGAACCGGTTCGAGAGCCCGGCGACGTCTGCGGCAGACACGAACGCCCCACCTTGCCAGTACGGTTCACCCTGCTGCGGCACCACGAGCACGGGGGCCGTCGCGACCGGATCGATCGTCCAGAATGGCGCGCCGCGGTCGGCCGGCGCGACAATACCCGTCACCTGCAGTGTGAGCCCGGTGCTGCCCAGCCGCACACGCGAGCCGACACGCAGGCCGAATATCTTCGCCGTCGAAGGGGTGACCGCGACCTGAAGAGTGGCAGCCGGGACACCGCCGGTACTGCCGGTCGGCAACGACCCGGCCAGGACGCGAACGTTCTTGCCGAGAGTTCCCCGGTAGGCCAGCTCGAGCTGCGTACCGTCCGACCCGACCAGCGCAGACTTGTCGGCAAAGCCGGTAAACGGGGTCGTCAGCCCGCCCCAGTCGGTGCCGGCTGGCGCGAGCGGCAGCGTCTTGGCCAGGTTCTGCCGCAGCCTGGCCTCGAGCACGGCAATCTGCGCAGCACCCACCGGCTCGTTCATCGCCACACTGGCCGTGTTGGCGTCGAGCGTGCCCACGACGGTCTTGTTGGCAGCCGGCGTCGCCGCCACTATCTGCCGGAAGGCGTTGGTGCGCAGCTGCGCGCCCGCGCGTGGCCCGGCCAGCGCGACCAGCGAGCACGCAAAGGCCACGACGCAGAAGGCGACGGCGGTGGCCGAAGCCGAGCCGGTGATGAGCCGCCATCTGCTGACGAGGCCGAGGCGAAGCCGCGCGGACCCAGGCACGCCAGCCGGCGCAGGGGTGCCGTGCACCTCCGGCGCGTGCGTCTGCTCGTGCTTGCCCGTCACGCTGCTGCCTCCGCTGTCCGCAGCTCAGCCGCCGGATCAGGCTGCCGGAGCGCCGTGATCGCCGCCGCCAGCACGGGAATCGCAGGGACCGCCGCCGCAATGAACACGACCCATGCCAGCGGCAGCCGGACCAGCACTGGGGGGATCGGCACGCCCGCTGTGGCCGTGAGCGTGATAGCGGGGATCAGCAGGTGCGCGAGCGCGACCCCGAGCGCCAGTCCGACGAGGGCGGCCGGACCGCTGATCATGATTTCCTCCAGGCAGAAGAGCCTGGCCTGGGCGCCGCTGGGCACGCCAAGCGCCGCCAGCAGGGCCCGCTGCACGCGACGGGCCCGCGCGCTCGCCGCCACGCTGATGCAGAATCCGAGCGCGGCGAGCACGGCCGCGGCGGCAGCAACCGCCACTGCCGCCTTGATGGGCGCCGCTGATTCTGGGTCGTGCTGAAGTGCCGTGGTGATGGCGGCGGCGTTGACAACGCCCGAGCCGGGCGGCAGGCCGCGCGGCGACGCGCCGTCAGCCGTGCTCAGCCACCACGATGTCGCGGGCAGCGGGGCGCCGCCAGCGCTGATCAGCGCGTCCTGAAGAGTTGCCTGGTCGGCGATGACGGCGTCGCCTGTGGTGATGCTGGGGAACTGCGAGACGGTCAGCAGCACATAGCCCGCGATGGCGGTGCCGCCAATATTGATCGGTACGTCCGACCCGTTGCTGAAGCCGTTGGCGCGCAGGAAGCCCTGCGTGGCCAGTAGCGGCACGCCGAGCGGCGGCGGGCCGATGGTGAGCTGCACCTGGGCCGGCAGCGTGCGAAAGCCGTTCCGGGCCAGGTAGTCGGGCGGAGACCCGGCAGGCAGGACGGGTCCGCTGCCGGGTGCCAGCGTGAGCTCATAATCGTGCCCGGACGCACCCCGGTGCTCGATGACCGGCTTCTGCGATTTGTCAGTCTGGCCCTGCAGCAGCCGGCTGACCTCGTCCAGCCCAGGTGCGCTCGTGCGCGCGCGCCAGCCGGCGAGCACGCGACCGGCCGCAAAGGGCGCACCGAACTGGCCCGCCGCGGTGGCGCTGGACGCTAGTGCGCTGATCTTGATCACGGCCGTGGCAGCCACCCGGGTCCGGGCGCTCGTGAGCGGCATGTTGTAGGTCAGGGACATGCTGAGCAGGCGTAGCGGGTATGCGACTCCGGCCGACGTGCCCAGCTGCACGACGAGGTCGTGCGTGTGCCCGTCGGCGGGCATCGTGCCAGCCGGCAGCGAATAGGCCAGGCCGTAAGCGTCTTGCACCACCGCCGTTGCCGAGACTGGCCCGAGCTGCCCAGCGAGTCCCCCGGCCATGCTGGCCATGATCGCCAACCGGGCCGGGTGCCCTGGGATGGGTACGCCTTCGCGGGGTCCCTGGTGCTGGTCCAGGTAGCTCCACAAGTGCGGCAACGGGATCTGTCTGGACAGGTCGGAGCGCATGGTGACGATGCCCGCGGCCTGCGGGGCACCGATCGCCAGCAGCTGGCCCGCGGGACCAACGGGCTGCTCACTCGCAGGCATAGCGTCGGTGACGCCAGGCAGCCGGGTCAGCGTGGCCACGCCCGAGATCGGCTCGGCGCTGGCGAGATCGACCCGTACCTGCGCGCCGGCCGTAAACGCTGCCTGGTCGCGCACCGACTGCTGCCAGCTCTGGTACTGCGCCAGCGCGAGCGTGCTGGTCCCGACGGCGAGGATCACGAGCAGGGCTGGGCCGCTCTGGCGGACCGGGCGGCGGCTGATCTCCCAGTTAGCCATGGCCGTCCCGAAGCGCCTGCTGCGCGCGGAGACCTTTTCCAGGCCCTTGGCGGCCAGCGGCAGCAGCCGGAGCGGGATGAGCGCGAGTCCGGCCAGTGCGAGCATAGGCGCGGCCGCGATGACGATGTCAGTGCCCGTTCCGGAGGCGGAGGCGGCCTTGTAGGTGAGGAGTTCGTGAACCGACAGCAGCGCCAGGACGATGACGGCCACGTCAGCGCCCGCGGCCGCCACCGAGGCGACAGCGGCCTGACGTCCGCGCCGAATCCTGACCGCGCCGATGCCGGCCGGCCGCAGTGCCGGCCACAAGGCGATGGCGAGGCAGAAGATCAAGACCGCTGCCGCCCCCAGCCAGGCTTCGTGGCTGAGCGCAACTGGGTGCAGGCCACGTCCGAGCAGACTCGACAGGAGCAGCGCCGCCAGCCGGACGCCAGCGATCGCGCCGGCGGCAGCGGCAACCGCGCAGACGGCTATTCCCTCCGTCAGGCTGGGCCTGATCAGCTGCCAGCGCGCCGCACCGCGGGCGGCGAGCAGCGCGGTCTCCTCATCCCGCTGGCTGGCTAGCAGCGGCCGGCCAGGGCCAGCGCCGCAGCCGCGAGCAGCAGCAACTGAAGCCCGCTGATCAGGACCAAGGCCCTGGCTGCTGCCAGCCCTTCGGCCGCGTTGACCAGGGTCAGCGGCATGGTCGTGCTGACCAGCGATACTCCGTCGTTCTGCCAGGCGGAGATCGCCGCATCGAGCCTGGCGGCCAGGCCGTCGAGATCGGTGGCCCCGATCCCGCTGACCGTCGGCACGACCTCAAAGGAGGCAACGTTCGCCTGCAGCACGGCTGGCCGGCCACCGCTTGCGTTGAACGCGGCCGGGCTGGCCACGGCGGGACCGTAGCTGGCGAAGCCGCTGCTCACCGTCAGGCCGGCCGGGCTGATCAGGTCGAGCCGCCAGTACGCCGCCGCCGGATCACGAGGCCGGAACAGACCGGTCACCCCGAAGCTGACCCGCGACCCGCTGCCCAGGTAGCGCAGCTTGAGTACGGAGCCGACGCCGACGCGCAGGTCAGCAGCGGCCTTGACCGGGAGCGCGACCGGGATGGGCTGGTTCGCCAGCGGTGCGCCCGGCCAGTGCCCGCTGGTCAGGTCGGCGTGCGCGCTGAGACCGCCCATGGCAGCCGCTTGCAGGGCCGGGACGTTGCCGCCGGTATGCGCGCCGGGCAGGGCGATGTCGTCTGACCAGACCGCCTGGTAGAGCTGGTACGGGATCGAGCCGAAGGCCGCCCGCGTCTTGGTGCTGACCAGCCGGGTCACCCCGGCCAGCGGCCCGGTGACCTGATCGTTGATCGAGATGGACAGCGCGCCTGACCTGGTCAGTTCCTGGCCCACGGTGGCCGGCAGCGCGGCCGAGTAGAAGCTGAGCAGGGCCGTGACCAGCGCGGTAGTGATCAAGACCGACAGCATGAGGCAGCCGACCAGAACCCATGCCGAGCCCATCCTCCGCAGGAGGAACGACGGTCGAAGCATGCCCGCCAGTGCCCTCTCGTCATGCGCCGACGATCACTGTGCCGGCTTGGTCCCCTAATTGGCAGGGTATGTCCGAAGTTGCTGCGACGGGAGAGGGCCTCGCGAATGGTTACCGGACCGTTGGTTAGTTGTTGCCGTGGCGGGACTTGGCACGTCAGCGCCGCTCACGATCAGCGCCGCACGAGATCGGCTCCGACGAAGATCAATGCTGCAACCGCGTGCCGGGGGCGGGCCCGGCCTGGTCGCCGGAAGCGTCCAGGCCGACGTTGCCGGACGCGGCCCGGCTCGAGCGCGGTCGCAGCACCCGCTGCCTGGCCGGCGGTCCAGTCCGCTGGATAGCCACGCGCAGCCGTTGGCGGCGGCGCACGGCGATCAGGTAGCTACAGGCCAGGATGAACACGACCACCATCGCCACCACGTTCGTCCGCAGCCCGAACATCCTCGGCGAGAAGTCGATCCGCAGCATCTCCATCGTGGCGCTGCCCGCCGACCACAGGGCGCCGTAGAGCGCGAAGGCGCTGGCACCGGACAGCAAGAAGCGACGGATGGCGTAGCCGACGATCAAGGCGATCAGGAGATCGAACAGCGACTGGTACAGAAACAACGGCTGGAACGTCGCATAAGACTGGAAGCCGGCCACGCGATGCTGCGGCGCGATGTCGACCGCCCACGGCAGGCCGGAGGGCCGACCGTACAGTTCCTGGCTGAACCAGTTGCCCCAGACCGACAGCGCCTGGGCCACGCCGAGGGCCGGCGCCGCGGCCAGCGCGACCGGCCCGACCTCGATGCCAGTCCGGCGGCAGTAAGCCCAGGCCGCGAGGGCGCCCGCCGCAACAGCACCAGCGACGCCCATGCCGCCATCCCAGACGCGCAGTACGTCCGCCCAGTCCCGGCCGGGCCCGAAGTACCGGCCGAAGTTGGTCAGCACGCTGTAAAGGCGAGCTCCGAGCAGGCCCACGGGGACAGCGATCGTGGCCATATCCAGGATCACGCCAGGCGGATAGCCAGCCTTCCGGTACCGCCGGTCGGTCAGCCACAGGCCTGCTAGCACGCCGGCCACCATGCACAGCGCGTAGGCCCGGACCGGGATCGCGCCCAGATGCCAGATCGCGCTGGCCGGGCTCGGTAGATATGCCGCCGGCATGATCAGGACGTTACCTGGCATCGGGCCCCGGTTGAGCCAGTTTGCCCGGCTTGACGGGGCCAGCCATTAGGCAGCACCTAGCTAGTGTGCCCAACGATGGCGTCGCTAGCGAACTCGCGCCTTATGGGTTCGGGACGCTGCCGGACCGGCGCCGCTCCCGGAGTGGTGCCATGCCTGGCCGGCGCCGCTACCTGAATGGTGCTGTCGCCGGGCTGATGGCCGCCGGCAGGCTGGTGTCGCCACACAGGTACGTGTCGACGGCGGCGGCGGCAGAACGGCCCTCGGCGATCGCCCACACGATCAGCGACTGGCCGCGGCCAGCGTCTCCGGCCACGAACACGCCGTCCACCGACGTGGTGAACGCGCCATCTCTGGCGACGTTGCCCCGGCTGTCGAATTCGACGCCAAGGTCTGTCACCAGAGGGCCGGCTTCGGCGCCGGTAAAGCCCATGGCCAGCAGCACGAGGTCGCAGGGCAATTCGCGCTCGGTTCCAGGTACTGGCTGCAAGCCGCCGCCCGACGGCTCCACCTGCACGAGCACCAGGGCGCGCACCCGGCCGTTCTCGTCGCCGAGGAACTGTTGCGTCGACACTGCGTAGACCCGGTCGCCGCCCTCCTCGTGCGCGCTGGAGACGCGGAAGATCGCCGGGTGCATGGGCCACGGCTGGCTGGCTGGCCGCTGGCCCGGCGGCCGCGGCAGGATCTCCAGTTGCGTCACCGAGGCGGCACCCTGGCGATGCGCGGTCCCGAGGCAGTCAGCACCAGTGTCGCCACCACCGATGATCACGACATGGCGGCCGCGGGCCGAGATCGCCGTTTCTGGCACGCACACGGCGCCGGCAGGCAGGCAGCTGTCCGCCCGGCCCCTGGCCCCTGCCCGGCCACCCCGTGCAGGGCCATCCCCCGCAGGGCCATCCCCCGGCACGGCCAGCCCCCGCACGGCCAGCCCCTTCGCGACCATCCACCGCGTAGCCAGCCACGCTGACGGCATCGGCGGCTGCGGCACCGGCGGCTGCGGCACCGGCGGCATGGAGGCCGCGCCCGTTCACGGCGCCGCCGCTAGCGGCGCGCCCATTGGCGACGCCGTCATCAGCGACCCGGCCCGGAGCGCGCTGACGCCGGCCATCTCCTGCGCGGCCACCGCCAGCCCCCTCGGCCGCCGCAACAGCCCGGTTGGCCAGCGGCAGGTATTCCATCGCCTGATGAATGCCGGCCAGGTCCGAGCCGGGCACGGGCAGCCCCCTCGGCACGGTGGCACCGCAGGCGAGGACGATCGCGGCGTACTGTTCGCGCAACTGTTCCGCGCTGACGTCGACGCCTGCCTCCACGCCACAGCGGAACTCGGTGCCCTCCGCGAGCATCTGGATCAGCCGGCGGTCCAGGTGCCGCTTCTCCATCTTGAACTCAGGGATCCCGTACCGCAGCAGGCCGCCCGGCGCGTCGGCCCGCTCGAACACGGTCACCGCGTGCCCGGCCCTGGTGAGCTGCTGCGCCGCGGCCAGGCCGGCCGGGCCGGAACCGATCACCGCCACCTTGCGGCCAGCCGCCAGCGCCGCCGGGGCCGGCCGCCGCGGCGGTACCCAGCCTTCCGACCAGGCCCGGTCGATGATCTCGACTTCGACCTGCTTGATCGTCACCGGATCGGCGCTGATGCCGAGCACGCACGCGGACTCGCACGGCGCCGGGCAGAGCCGCCCGGTGAACTCGGGGAAGTTGTTGGTCGCGTGCAGCCGCTCGGCGGCGGCGCGCCAGTCGCCGGCATAGACCAGGTCGTTCCACTCCGGGATCAGGTTGCCGAGCGGGCAGCCGGAGTGGCAGAACGGGATACCGCAGTCCATGCACCGGCCGGCCTGGCGCTCGAGCTTGTCGGGCCCGAACTCGGTGTACACCTCGCGCCAGTCGGAGATGCGCACGTCGACCGGTCGCCGGGCGGGCAGCTGCCGCGGCGTGGTCATGAAGCCCCTGGGGTCAGCCATGTCGCGCTCCCTCAGCCAGTCGCCGCGGCCATCACGGCCTCGCTCACGTCCAGGCCGTCGCGCTCGGCCCGGCTGGCAGCCAGCAGCACCCGCTTGTAGTCGCGCGGCATCACCCGGGCAAACCTCGGCAGCGCCGCGGTCCAGTCCGCCAGCAGTGCGGCCGCGACCGCCGACCCGGTCTCGGCCTGATGTCGCCGGACCAGCTCGTGCAGGAAGTCGCCATCCTCGGCGGTCAGCGGCTCCAGGTCAGCCATCTCGGTGTTGACCCGTAGCGGATCCGGGTCGAGCAGGTAGGCGATGCCGCCCGACATGCCGGCCGCGAAGTTGCGGCCAACCGGGCCGAGGACGGCGACCCGCCCGCCTGTCATGTACTCGCAGCCGTGGTCCCCGGTGCCTTCGGCCACCGCCGTCGCGCCGGAGTTGCGCACGCAGAACCGCTCGCCGACCACGCCGCGCAGGAACATCTCGCCTCTGGTCGCGCCGTACCCGATTACGTTCCCGGCCAGCACGTTCCGCTCGGCCGCGAAACCGGCGGCCGGGTCCGGCGCGGCGATGATCCGGCCGCCGGACAGGCCCTTGCCCAGGTAGTCGTTAGCGTCGCCGTAGAGCCGAAGCGTGATGCCGCGTGGCAGGAACGCGCCAAGCGACTGGCCGGCCGAGCCGGTCAGCACGACCTCGATGGTGTTGTCCGGCAGCCCGTCCCCGCCCCAGCGCCTCGTCAGCTCGCTGCCGAGCATGGTGCCGACGGTCCTGTTCACGTTCCGCACCGGGAGCTCCAGCCTGACCGGCGTGCCCTCGGTCAGCGCCCCTTCGGCGAGCAGGATCAGGGTGTTGTCTAGCGCCTTGTCCAGCCCGTGGTCCTGGCTGGACACGCAGTGCCGAGCAGCGCCCGGCGGCAGCTGGGGCACGTGGAGCACCGGCTCGAGATCCAGCCCGGCCGCCTTCCAGTGGCCGACGGCCGCGGATGTGTCCAGCAGCTCGGCCCGGCCGACGGCTTCGGCGAGCGTCCGGAAGCCGAGCTGCGCCAGGTACTCGCGCACCTCCTGCGCCAGGAACTCGAAGAAATTCACGATGAACTCCGGCTTGCCGGTGAACCTGCGCCGCAGCTCGGGGTTCTGGGTGGCGACGCCGACCGGGCAGGTGTCCAGGTGACAGACCCGCATGAGTACGCAGCCGGCAACGACCAGCGGCGCGGTGGCGAAGCCGAACTCCTCGGCCCCGAGCAGCGCGGCGACGATCACGTCCCGGCCCGTTTTCAGCTGGCCGTCAACCTGGACCACGATCCGGTCGCGCAGTCCATTGCGCAGCAGCGTCTGCTGCGTCTCGGCGAGGCCAAGCTCCCATGGAGCGCCGGCGTGCTTGATGCTCGTCAGCGGCGAAGCGCCAGTGCCGCCGTCATGGCCGGAGATCAGCACGACGTCGGCGTGCGCCTTGGACACGCCAGCGGCGACCGTGCCCACGCCCATCTCGGCCACGAGCTTGACGTGCACCCGCGCGAGCGGGTTGGCGTTCTTCAGGTCGTGGATGAGCTGTGCCAGGTCCTCGATCGAGTAGATGTCGTGATGCGGCGGCGGGGAGATCAGGCCAACACCGGGCGTGGAGTGCCGAGTCGCCGCGATCCACGGGTACACCTTGTGCCCCGGCAACTGGCCGCCCTCGCCCGGCTTGGCGCCCTGCGCCATCTTGATCTGCAGGTCGTCGGCGTTGACCAGGTACTCGCTGGTTACGCCGAACCTGCCGCTGGCGACCTGCTTGACCGAGGACCGGCGCAGGTCACCGTTCTCGTCTGGCACGAACCGGCGGGCGTCCTCGCCGCCTTCGCCGGTGTTAGACCGGCCGCCGAGCCGGTTCATCGCGATGGCGATGGTCTCGTGCGCCTCGGCCGAGATCGAGCCGTAGGACATCGCGCCGGTGGCGAACCGCTTGACGATGCTGGCGACGGGCTCGACTTCGTCGATCGGGATGGGCGGGCCGGCCCCGGAGTCGATGCCGCGGATCCGCAGCAGCCCGCGCAGTGTCATGAGCTGCGCCGACTGGTCGTCGACCAGCCTGGTGTACTCGCGGAACACGCTGTCTTGTCCGCTTCGGGTGGCGTGCTGCAGCTTGAACACGGCCTCCGGACTGAACAGGTGCGGCTCACCGTCGCGGCGCCACTGGTATTCGCCGCCGGTCTCCAGCCGCCGGTGCGGCCGGCCGCCGCGGGCCGGGTACGCGACCGCGTGCCGGCGGCTGACCTCGGCCGCGATCTCGGCGAACCCGGCGCCGCCCAGCGGCGACGACGTCCCGGCGAAGCAGGTCCCGATCACCTCGGGACCGAGGCCGACCGCCTCGAACAGCTGCGCGCCGGTGTAGGACGCGACTGTCGATACGCCCATCTTCGACATGATCTTGAGCACGCCCTTGCCGAGCGCCTTGACGAGGTTCGCCGCTGCCTGCCGCTCGGTGACATCGCGCAGCGTGCCGCGGCGCACCATCTCCTCGACCGACTCGATGGCCAGGTACGGGCAGACCGCGGCCGCGCCGTAGCCGAGCAGCAGCGCGATGTGATGACACTCGCGCGCGTCCCCCGACTCGACGACCAGGCCCGCCATGGTCCTGGTCTGCTCGGCGATCAGGTGGTGGTGCACGGCGCCGGTCAGGAGCAGCGACGGGATCGGGGCCAGGCGCGCATCGTCGGCCGCGATCTCGCCGGCGCTGGCCGGCTGGCCGCCGCCCGCCTCGGCGCCGCGGTCAGACAGCACGATGATCCGGGCACCGCCGGCGATCGCGGCCGAGACCTCGGCCCCGATCTCGGCCAGCCGGGCCGTCAGTGCCTCGCCGCCGCCCGCGGCCTCATACCGCCCGTCCACGACGTGCGCTGCGAAGCCAGACAGGTTGCCGTCGTCGTTGATGTGCACGATCTTGGCCAGGTCCTCGTCACTGATCACGGGGAACGGCAGCACGACCTGACGGCACGAGGCCGGCCCCGGCTCGAGCAGGTTGTGCTCGGGCCCGGTCGCCGTGCCCAGCGAGGTGACGAGCTCCTCCCGGATCGCGTCCAGCGGCGGGTTCGTCACCTGGGCGAACAGCTGGCTGAAGTAGTCGTACAGCAGCCGCGGCCGGTCCGACAGCACGGCCAGCGGCGTGTCCGAGCCCATCGAGCCGAGCGGCTCGGCGCCGGTGCGGGCCATCGGCGCAAGGAGGATGCGAAGGTCCTCCTCGGTGTAGCCGAACATCTGCTGCTGGACGAGCAGGACCCGGCTGTCGGGCAGCTCGCGGGCCCGGTCCGGCAGGTCGCGCAGGTGGATCATGCCGGCGTGCAGCCAGTCCGCGTACGGATGCTCGGCCGCCAGCGCCGACTTGACCTCCTCGTCCTCGATGATCCGTCCCGCACCGGTGTCGGCCAGGAAGACTCGGCCGGGCTGCAGCCTGCCCTTGCGCACGACCTGCGCCGGGTCGATGTCCAGCACCCCGACCTCACTGGCCAGCACCACCAGGCCGTCGCTGGTCACCCAGTACCGGCCTGGCCGCAGCCCGTTGCGGTCCAGCACGGCGCCGATGACCGTGCCATCGGTGAACGCGATCAGCGCCGGGCCATCCCAGGGCTCCATCAGCGAGGCGTGGAAGCGGTAGAACTCACGCCGGGCGGAGTCCATGTGCGGGTTGTTTTCCCACGGCTCCGGGATCATCATCAGCACCGCGTGCGGCAGCGACCGGCCGCCGAGGTGCAGCAACTCCAGGCACGCGTCGAAGCTGGCGGAGTCACTGGCAGCACCCGTGCTCGATGACTCCGGCATGATCGGCAGCAGCCGCTCGATCCCGCGGCCGCCCGAATCGGTGCCGAGCACGTCGGCCGCGAGCTGTGCCTCGCGGGCGCGCATCCAGTTCCGGTTGCCGCGGATGGTGTTGATCTCCCCGTTGTGGGCGATCAGCCGGTACGGATGCGCTAGCGGCCAGGACGGGAACGTGTTGGTGGAGAACCGCGCATGCACCAGCGCGATCGCCGAGGAGTACAGCGGGTCAGACAGGTCGGGAAAGAACGGCTCCAGCTGGAGCGCCGTCAGCATGCCCTTGTACACGATCGTCCGGCTGGACAGGCTGGCCAGGTACAGTCCCAGCTCGTGCTCGGCCCGCTTGCGCAGGCAGTACGCCTTGCGGTCGAGCGCTAGGCCAGACTCCCCCGCGCGGCCGGCCACGACCAGCTGGACAAGCTCGGGGAGCACCGCGCGAGCCTCGTTCCCGCAAAAGCCGGGGTCGTGCGGAACATCGCGCCAGCCGAGCACGGCCAGTCCCTCAGCGGCGGCGATTCGCGCCACGCCCGCCTGCGCCAGCGCCCGGTCTGGGCCAGACGGCAGGAATGTGAGCCCGGCCGCATAATTCCCGGCCGCAGGAAGATCAAATTCACAACGGGAACGGAGTAGCTCATCCGGCATCTGGGTCAGAATGCCGGCCCCGTCGCCGGAATCGGGATCCGCGCCCTTGGCCCCGCGGTGATCCAGGTTACGCAGGACGGTCAGCGCCCTCGCGACTGTGTCGTGGCGGCGCTCGCCGGTGAGGTCAGCGACGAAGCCGACGCCGCAGGCGTCGTGCTCGTACTGGCCGTCGTAGAGACCAGTACCGGGCTGCCTGGTGCCGGGCCGCCTGGTGCCGTGCTGCCCGGTGCCGTGCTGCCCGGTAACCGTTCCAGTCCCAGCCGGCTGGGAGGCAGATGCCATCCAGAGCGCTCCTGTCGTCTCGTCCGCCGCCATCGCCAATGGAGCGGTAGTGGGGTCGGGACGACACTGGCCCTGTCACGCGGGACAACACTGGCCCTACTGTGCGGTCGCGGGGCACCGAGCGAGCTCGCGCCCCCTGCGCACTAGCCAGCAGTATAACGAAGGGATCCCGCCGGGATCAGGCCCGCGTGGCACCGATCATGCCCAGCCGGGGCGTAATCATCCGTGCCGCTCGTCACCGGCCAGCCCGGACGCCGTCGGCGAGCTCGGCCGCGAGCGCCCGAACGCTAGCGAGGCCGGCCCGCAGGTCATCAGCGGCCAGCAGCCGCTGCACGAAGGCTGAGCCGACGATGACGCCGTCGGCGAAGCCGGCCACCTGGGCCGCCTGCCGGCCGTCGCGCACGCCGAGCCCGACGGCCACCGGGAGCTTGGTGGCGTCGCGGACGCGGCTCACCAGGCCTGCCGCCTGGCTGCCGACTGATTCCCTGGTGCCGGTGATGCCCATGAGCGAGGCCGCGTAGACAAATCCGCCGCATACGGAGGTCACCAGCTCGATCCGCTGCCGGGACGAGCTCGGCGCCACCAGGAAGACCGGGTCGAGGTCGTACCGGGCGGCCGCGGCCAGCCACGGGCCAGCTTCCTCCGGCGTCAGGTCGGGGGTGATCAGGCCGCTGCCGCCGACCGCGGCCAGGTCGCGCGCGAACTCCTCGACGCCGTGCCGGTCGATCGGGTTCCAGTAGGTCATGATCAGCGTCGGCACGCCAGCCGCGGCTAGCGCCTCAACCGTATGTAGCACGTCAGCGACCCTGGTCCCGCCCAGCAGCGCGCGGCGCACGGCTTCCTGGATGACCGGCCCGTCTATCAGCGGGTCGGAGTACGGCAAGCCGATCTCGATGACGTCCGCGCCAGCCTCGGCCATGGCGATCGCCGCCTCGATCGCGCCGGGCACAGACGGGAACCCGGCCGGCACGTAGCCGACAAGCGCGGCCCGGTCCTGCGCGGCGGCCGCCTCGAACGCGTCGCCGACGGCGGTCACCGGGCGGCCCCGTTCCCGTTCTGAGGGTTGTCATTGCCGGGCTGGCTGCCCAGGTGGCCGAACCAGCGGCCGGCGATGTCCACGTCCTTGTCGCCGCGGCCGGACAGGCTGACAAGCAGGACGGCGTCAGGCCCGAGTTCCCGGCCCAGCTGAAGCGCGCCGGCCAGCGCGTGCGCCGACTCGATCGCCGGGATGATGCCCTCGGTGCGGCACAGCACCGAGAACGCGCTCATCGCCTCGGTGTCGGTGATCGCCCGGTAGCTCGCCCGGCCGGTCTGCTGAAGCCATGCGTGCTCGGGACCAACGCCCGGGTAGTCCAGGCCGGCTGAGATGGAGTGCGTGTCCAGGGTCTGGCCGTCGGCGTCCTGGAGCAGGAAGGTCCGCATCCCGTGCAGCACGCCAGCCGAGCCTGCGGTCAGGGTGGCCGCGTGCCGACCGGTCTCCAGTCCGTCGCCGCCGGCCTCGCAGCCGATCAGGGCGACGCCGGCATCGGGGATGAACGCATGGAACGCGCCGATGGCGTTGGAGCCGCCGCCGACGCAGGCGACCACCGCGTCGGGCAGCCGGCCAGTCGCGGCGAGGATCTGCTCGCGCGCCTCGACGCCGATCACCCGCTGGAAGTCGCGCACCATGACCGGGAACGGGTGCGGTCCGCCTACCGAGCCGATGCAGTAGTGCGTGTTATCGACCGTGGACACCCAGTTGCGGAACGCCTCGTTCATCGCGTCCTTGAGCGTCCGGCTGCCCGTCCGCACCGGGACCACCTCGGCGCCGAGCATCTGCATCCTGGCCACGTTGAGCGACTGCCGCCTGGTGTCTTCTTCACCCATGTACACGACGCAGTCGAGGCCGAGCAGTGCCGCCGCGGTCGCGGTGGCCACGCCGTGCTGGCCGGCTCCGGTCTCGGCAATGACGCGCGTCTTGCCGAGGCGCTTGGTTAGCAGCGCCTGCCCGAGCACATTGTTGATCTTGTGCGACCCGGTGTGCGCCAGGTCCTCGCGCTTGAGGAAGACACGGCAGCCGCCGGCCTGCGCCGCGAACCTCGGCACTTCGGTCAGCAGCGTCGGCCGGCCCGCGTAGCCGCGCAGCAGCGCCGTCAGCTCGGCCTGGAACGCCGGATCCGCCTTCGCCTCGAGGTAGGCAGCCGTCAGCTCGTCCAGGGCCGCCATCAGCGCTTCCGGCGCGAGGCGGCCGCCGAACTCGCCGAAGTGACCGAAGGCGTCTGGGACCGCCGCGTCCGCCGATGCGGCCTGCGCTGGCGTGCTGATCATTCCTGTCCTCCGTCAGTGGGGCTGTGCCCGCGACCGGAGCGCAGCGCCGGGTGCGACCCGGCCGTCACCAGGTCCGCGACTGCCGACCGGGGGTTCTTGCCGGTCACCAGGCTCTCGCCGACGAGCACGGCGTCCGCGCCCGCGGCGGCGTAGGCCAGCAGGTCGTGCGGACCCCGCACGCCCGACTCTGCGATCTTGATGACGCCCTCCGGCACCCGCGGCGCGAGCTCAGCGAACACGCCACGGTTGACTTCCAGCGTGGCCAGGTTGCGGGCGTTGATGCCGAGCACAGTGGCGCCTGCGTCGATCGCGCGCTCCAGTTCTGCCAGCGTATGCACCTCGACGAGCGGCACCAGCCCGATCGAGGCGGCGCGCTCGACCAGGGAGATGAGCGCGTTCTGCTCGAGGGCCGCGACGATCAGCAGCACGAGGTCAGCGCCGTACGCCCTGGCCTCCCACAGCTGGTACGAGCTCACGATGAAGTCCTTGCGCAGCACCGGTACCTGCACGGCCTCCCGGACCGCAGCCAGATCGTCGAGGCTGCCGCCGAACCGGCGCTGCTCTGTGAGCACGCTGATGATCCGGGCACCGCCGGCCTCATAGTCGGCAGCCAGCGCCGCCGGGTCCGCGATGGCGGCGAGCGCCCCCTTGGACGGGCTGGCCCGCTTCACCTCCGCGATGACAGTGATCGCGGTGCCGGCAAACGCGGCCATCACGTCTTTGGGCGAAGGCTTCTTGGCGGCCGTCTCCTTGAGCCGCTCCAGCGGGGTCTCCTGCTGCCGGGCTGCCAGGTCGGCGCGTACTCCGTCGAGGATGTCGTCAAGCACGCTCACGCGGTAATGCCGCCCCCTCGGGTGGGATGCCTTGCCTCAAAAGAGTAGCGAGGGCGTCATCGGCTGGCTTGCCGCCCCCTGATCTGGCCTGGCTGGAGGCTAGCCGACCGCCGGGCCCTGAAGTGCGTCGGTCCCGCCGTCGGCGAGCACGGGATGGTCATGCATGGCGGCTCGCCGAGGCTGAACTCCGGCGAACCTCGCGGCCACGGCCGGATGCAGCAGCGTGCCGAGCGCGACAATGGCCAGCAGCGTGCCGCCCATATACCGGGCGTAGACGAACCGAAACAATCCGGCTGCCACCAGCGCGGACTCGGTGCTGACCGCGCCCAGCCAGGCCGCATGGCTACCCGACCGGACCAGACCGGCCAGGCCGCACAGGGCTGCGGCGACCACGATCGTGAGCACCAGCCACGCCACGTGCCGGCGGCTGTAACTGAGGCCGATGGCCGCCGACGCGCCCGCCTGCGCTACCAGCAGCCTGCTCGAGAGGCGGACGAGGGCGTCCGGCTGCGCCCGCCGGCCGGCCGTACCGCGCGTCGGCAGCACAGTGTCGCGCTCCCACGCCATGTCCCGGCCGCCTCTCGCAGATATATAGGTGCTCGTAATAGGCGCCCAGCCTACTTCGCCGCCGTCCCGCTATCTGCTCATCCGCGTGAGTTGTCCCTTCTTGGGCGCCTCGTCTTGGGTATCCGGTCTCAGGTACCCGGCCTCGGGCGGGCTGCCGCAGTCGGATCGTCGCCCCGGCTAAGCGCCTCCCACATGGACGCCGAGTCGGCGGGCAGCGCAGTGGTCATTGCGGCCTGCTTGTCCTGGTCCGGGCGAGGGCCAGCACCGGCAGCAATTCCGTCGGCGGCCCGCCGGGCGGCACCCGCCGGCGAGTCGTACCGGCTTGACATGACGGCCATCCGGCCAGCCCGCCAGGCGACGAGGACGCCGGCGGCGATCATCCCCATCGCGCCGACCACGACCACGACCTGCCAGCCGGCCGCGCTGAAGATCACGTGTGGAGTGGCGCCGGCCACGTTCGGCACGGCCGATGCCGCCGAGCCGCTGCCATCGGTGACCGAGCCTGCGCCCGCGGTGGCCGGCCCGACGTTCGAGTTCGCCGCCGTAATGGCCGCAGCCTTGGACACGGTGAAGGCGGACGCGGCCAGGCTCGCGCCGAGCAAGGCCAGCAGGACGCCCGTCAGCCGGCGTGCGAGCCCGCGGCTGGCCAGCACTGCGGCGAGCGTGGCCAGGCCAGCCAGCGCCAGAGCGTCGGCGTACGGCACGAGTGCGGCACCGGTCACCGTCACGCGGCTGGCCGGGAGCGGCTTCGGCGGGATCGTGCGCACTTGCGCCCAGCCCGGCCGGCTGGCCAGGAAGACAAGGCCTGCCCCGGCGGCGCCGAGCAGCATGGTCAGGATCAGTTCCTGGCGGGCTGAGCGAGGCCCCGTGCGCAGACCGCCGGACCGGCTCACACGGCCGCTGGTCATGCGCTGCCTCCAAGTTGACGAGTTCCCCATGAAGGCTAGCGCCATCGCGCCTGCCCGTGATCCGGGCGTCCGGCGATGCTGCTGGCGGCGGCCGGGCGGCTGCTAGCGGCGCCCGGCGCGGCCCCCGGCGGTAGCCGGGGTGGCCCTGCGACGGGCGGCGAGCGCGCCAATCACCTACGATCGCCTCAGTGTCACGCTCGCCGTCCCGCAATCCCCCCTTAGCCAGCACGGCGACAAGCCGTCGCGATGATCAGTCAAACCGGCTGACATGAGGAGCAACTCGTGACCCACGCCCAGGATGAGCGCCGCGCCCTCTGCGACCTGCTGGCAGAAGTCGGCCCCGACAAGCCGACCCTGTGCTCAGGCTGGCGCACGGCGGACCTTGCCGCGCACCTGGTGCTGCGCGAGCGGCGTCCTGACGCGGGCGCTGGCGTCATGGGCGGCCCCGTGGCCAGGTACACCCGCCGGGTGCAAGCACACCTCACCGATCGGTACTCATTCGACCGGCTCATCGAGCTCATCAGGACCGGCCCGCCCCGGCTGTCTGTCTTTGGTCTCCCCGGCGCGGACGAGAAGCTCAACGCGGTCGAGTACTTCGTGCACCACGAGGACGTGCTGAGGGCTCAGCCTGACTGGCAGCCACGCAAGGTCGACAGTGCCGTCGCTGACCTGCTGTGGGACAGGCTCAGCCTGGCCAGGCTCATGCTCCGCAAGGCACCGGTCGGCGTGGAGCTTGTCCGCGCGGACTCTAGCCAGGGCGGCGCCGCGACGCCAGGTGCCGCGCACGGCCGCGTCCGCATCACCGCCAAGGCCCGCACGCCCGTCGTGACGGTCACCGGGGACCCGGTCGAGCTGACGCTGTGGACGATGGGCCGGACCGGCGTCGCGGACGTACATCTGGACGGGGCGGACGCGGACGTAGCCGCGCTGCGCTCGGATCACTGGCGGCCATAGCGCGTCGATGCCCGGACGCCCGCAGCGGCCTACCGTCCGGTCAGTCGTTCAAGCGGGAACGGCGCCGCCACCCTGAGCTCGACATTGCGGTCGGCGTGAGTTCCCGGCCTGGTGGAATCCATCCCGGCAAACGGCATGTTGGCGGCCAGTTCGCGGTGCAGGGCGGCGAGGTCGGACACGGCCGCAAGCGACGTGGGACCGATGGGGCTGTCATGGTCGATCATCGTGCAGAAGACGGATAGCTGGCCGGCGACCTCGACGACCTCGACCAAGCGCGCCTGGCACGGCCAGTCGACGATGCTGCTGGTTGTCACCTCCCAGAAGCCATGCGCGGGATCGCGCGGGTCCCGTCGCGGGCGGACCGCGTTGAGGTGGGTGTGTCCGTTCAGCCAGAGGATGACGTTCGGGTACCTGTGCAGCAACGCCAGGACGTCGGCGCCGCCAAGGAGCGGCTGGCCATCTGGGCCTGCGTGCCGGATCCGCGGATGGACGAGGCTCTCGACGCCATGGTGAGAAAAGATCACCACCAGGCGATCATCATGCGGGGCGTGCACGTCAGTCCCGGCCGCGTCCTGATACCTCGAGTGGACCTCAGCAAGGCGCGCTTCGAGCCAGCGCGCCTGGTCGTGATCCACGCAGCCGGCCGCCCCGCCGGCCAGGCAGTTCGTATCCAGCGCGATGAGCCGGACGGCAGCAGTGTCGTGCACGTAGTAGGCCGTGCCATCAAAGCGATTCCGCTCGGTGAAGCCGTGGCCGCTCGGCCGCGCTGTCGGCCCGAAATGTGACGCCACGAACTCATGGCGAGTCACCGGCCTGCGCCCCGGATCTGCCAGGACATTCCTCGACGGTCCGGCCATCAGCATCTCTGGGTGGTGCGTGAAGATTTCCAGCGCCCGGTCGTGGTCAAAGTCATCCGGCAGCGCCCATGGCTTGACGTCACCGACGAGAGCGGCCGCGAGGTCATCGGTCGTCGCTCCGACCCCCTGGTTAAGTGCCTCATGATTGCCGAAGCACGACAGCCACGGCATGTCCAGACCTGGTGCGGTGAATGTCTCCATCGCACGGCGGAGCAGGCCCGGCCAGTGCGGGAACCCGAATGCCGAGCGGAACAGGTCCGGCCCGCTCCCGGCGACGCCGTCGGGCTTCCAGAAAATGTCGTCTGGCCAGTCCAGTGACTGCACACCCGTATATTCACGGCCACCCGAATTGATCACTACCCGGCCGCCGTCGAAAAGCGTCAGGAAGGCTTGCACTTCGTTCCACTGTGCATTATCGATCGAGTCGCCAGTGGTCACCGCGAGCTGTGGCGGAGCGCCGGTAACCGGTCCAACCGCGGAGTTTACGGTACGTAGCATCGCGTCAACGGCGTGCGCCGTCAGCGCCTCCTGAGGCCGCTGGACGGGAATGATCTCGGCGTATCTCGGATCGGCGAACTGTCGATTGAGGAATTCGAACCTGGTCGGCGACTGGACGTCGGCAAGCTGCAGGTCAGTGAGGTGGACCAGGGAGAGCAGCGGCCGCAGGGCAGCGCGCCGACCGCCATATGCCGCGCCTAGGTCAGGGCGGATCAGGTGCGGCTCGCCCTCGATGACCTGAATACCGCGATACGGCGCGAGCGAGCCGGTGCGCCGAACCGCACCGGGAGCGAGCCGACGGCTCGTCGTGAGCAGGGAATGGCCTCCGCTCACTCCTCACTCGCGACAGCGTCAGCAGAAACCAGCACTGGGTCGGGCCTGATCGTCAGCGTCACCCGACTGCCCGCCGGCAGCTTCGTCGCCTCCACAGTCGGCAGCTGGGCCATGATCGTGGTGTCACCGAGGTCGACAGTGACGCGACTCGTAGCGCCGAGGAACGTCGAGGCGATGACCGTCCCGCTCATCGGTCCCGATACGCCTGTGTCATCCGACGCCATCGTGACAGCCTCGGGCCGCACGATCGCGGTCACGGGCCCGGCCGGAGTTGACGAGTCCACGAGCGGCAGATCGTGACCGCGGACAGTGACGGTTGACCCGGTCACCGTGCCTGCGAGGCGGTTGCTCAAGCCGACGAACTCCGCCACGAACGACGTAGCCGGCCGCGAGTAGACCTCAGTGGGTGGCGCGAGCTGCTCAAGCCGACCAGCTCTCATGACGCCCACCCGGTCCGCGATCGCCAGGGCCTCTTCCTGATCGTGGGTCACGAACAGCGTGGTGATGCCCACCTCGAGCTGGATCCGGCGGATCTGGTCCCGCAGCTGCGCCCGGACCTTGGCATCCAGCGCCGAGAGCGGCTCGTCGAGCAGCAGCACCTGCGGCTCGATGGCGAGCGCCCTGGCCAGCGCGACACGCTGCTGCTGTCCGCCGGAGATCTGATGGGGATAGCGGTCGGCCTGCGTGCCCAGGTCCACTAGTTCCAGCATCTCCAGCGCTCGCTGGTCGCGTTTCGCCGCGCTGATCTTGCGCAGCCGCAGCCCGAACGCCACGTTCTCCCGCACCGTCATATGCGGGAACAGCGAGTAGGCCTGGAACACCATCCCCATGTCTCGCTTGCTCGCGGGCAGCCGAGTGATGTCCCGGCCGGCGACGTTGATGCGGCCGGTGTCCGCGTCCTCCAGGCCAGCCAGCAGCCGGAGGGTGGTGGTCTTGCCGCAGCCCGAGGGGCCGAGCAACGCGATCAGCTCGCCTGGCTGGACGGTTAGGTCGAGATTGTCAAGCGCGACGACCGGACCGTAATGCCGGCTGAGACCCTCCATCCGCACCTCGACCGCGGTCCTGGTCGCGTCGGCTTGGGTACTCGTCGTTGGCGAGCTCACGTATTCCACCTCATGGCCGGCCGCGGCGCAGGCGGCGCCCGGCGAAGGACAGGATTAGTAGCAGGACGAACGCGAACACCAGCGTGGCGGCCGATGCCGAGAAGAGCACGCCGGCGTTCTCCGTGCTGCGGCTGATCTCGAAGAGATTCACCTGCAGGTTCACGTAGGTCAGCAGGTAGGCAACGGTGAACTCGCCGAGCACCAGGGCTACGGTCAGGAGCAAGGCGTTGAGTATTGCCTGCCACATGTTCGGGACGATGATCCGGAACATGACGGTGGGCCAGCGCGCCCCGAGGCTTCGCGCTGCTTCGGACAGGGTCGTCGCGTCAACGGCGTTCAGGCCGGCGGCCAGCGCGCGGTAGGCGTACGGCAGCGCCAGGATGACGTAAGCAAGGAACAGCATCAGCGTCGATACGTTGACACGCTCGATCCGGTTGTAAATCGGGGCGAGCCCTACCACCAGCACGATCGCCGGGATGGTCAGCGGCAGCAGGCAGATGAACTCCATGAGGCGGCTGAACCACTGCGCGCGCAGCCGGATCCAGATCATGGTCGGGACCACGAGCACCAGCAGCACCGCGCTGGTGATGACCGCAAGCTCCAGCGTGATCTCGATAGACGACAACAGCGGGGGCGGCCCAGGGTAGGAAACGATCTGCGTCCAGGCAGCCACCGACCAGGTACCGGGCGTGGCGCCCTCCAGCGAGAACCTGACCATGGCCAGCAGCGGCACCATGAAGAAGAGGCCGAAGATCGTGAACGTCACGTACCTGAAGACGTTCAGTCGTCTGCGCTGGCTGGCGCGCAGGCCGCTAGGTCGCCGGGCCGCGGCGGGACGTCCCGTCAGGTCCGCGGCCAGGTCGGCCAGCGGCGGGTTTACCGCTGCCATTTCGCCGCCCGCCCTTGCAGCAGGAAGTACCCGGACATGACGATGATCACCACAACGATCATTCCCAGCGCAAGAGCATCGCCCTCGTGGACGCTTTGGAGGCCGACCTCACTGATGAGAGAGCCGCCGATCGACTGCGGCACGACGTAGTTGATCTGGTCTTCCCACGCTTCGATGGTCGCGTAGGCGGACAGCGCGTTGGCGAATAGCAGCAGCGAGGCGCCGGTGAACGCCGGCGCGAGCAGCGGGCCTGCGACGTAGCGCCAGTACTGCCAGGTCGATCCGCCCAGGTTCTCCGCCGCTTCCCGCCACTGGATCTTCATGCCGTCGATCGCCGGCAGGAAGACCAGCACCATGAGCGGGATCTGGAAGTAGCAATAAATCAGGCCGATGCCCCAGGGGAAGTTGCTGTACCAGCTTGCGTGCAGCACGAGCCCGGCCGGGCCGATCGTGGCGAGGAACGCGAAGGCGAGCGTGACGCCGCCGAACTGCGCGAGCACGCCCGAGCCCGCCAGATAGAGCCTGCGGATCATCCCGTCGGGCCTACCGGAGGCTACGGCGTAGGCCAGGATCGCGCCGAGGGCGGCACCGATCAACGAGGAGATGAGGCAGAGCTCCAGCGAGCCTTTGAAGGCGCTGCGCACCGGACCGGTGTTGAGGGCGGTGATATTGGCGAGCGTCCAGCCCCCGGCATTCCCCTTGAAAGCGTTCCAGACGACGATGCCGGTGGGGAGCAGCAGGAAGATCCCCGTGTAAGCCAGGAACGGCACCGTGCCGACCCAGGCAAGCGGAGGCCGGCGCCCGGCCCGTGCGGGCCGGGCGCCGGTTTCCGTCGCAGCAGCGATGGACACTACCGCTGCCTAGCTGACGGCCTTGGGCCAGTTCGCCGCCAGGTAGGTGGCGGCTGCGGTGGCCTGAGCCTGGGTCAGGAAGATGGGCGTCCCGGCCACCGGTGGCAGCGCCGCGGCAGCCGACTTGTCGATCGAGCCGTTGCTCGTCATCGCGATCTGCTCAGCTGGCCGGGCGCCACCGACCAGCCAGAGGTTCTGCCCGCCGACCCCGGCCTGGGAGAACAGGAACTCTTCCCATAGGCGCGCTGCCGCCGGGTGCGGCGCGTTCTTGTTGATGGCCTGGTAGTAGAAGCCGCCCAGGGTGGCGTTGGCCGGAATGAAGACCTTCCACGTGGACGCAGACTGTCCGACGACGGCCGCGGTGTTGAGGTAGTCCCAGTTGAACACCACTGGCGTGGTGCCGGCCTTGATGGTCGCCGGGGTAGCCTGCGTGGTGTTGAAGTTGCCGGCCTGCTTGAGCTTGTGGAAGAAGTTCACGCCAGCGGCGATGCTGCCCGCGCTGCCACCCTGAGCCAGGCTGGCCATCATCACGCCGTTCAGCGCGGCGTTGGCCTGCGTCGGATTGCCGTTGAGCGCGACATCGTTCTTGAACTTGCTGCCGAGCAGCTGGTTCAGCGAGGTGATGGTGCCGAACTTGGCGGAGTTGTAGCCGACCGACATGTAGCCGCCGTAGTCACCGACGTACAGGCCGCTGGAGTCCTTCAGGCCAGCCGGGATTGATGACCAGGTGGCGACCTGGTACGGCGCGAACAGGCTGGTGCTGGCCGTGGCGACGCTGCCGCCCACGTCGAGCACATCCGCTGCCAGCGAGGTGCCGTTCTTCTGCTGGATCTGGGTCACTTCCTGCGCACTGCTGTCGGACGGCGCGATGGAGTTGACCTTGATGCCGTACTTGGCCGTGAAGTCCTTGATGATGTTGCCGTAGTTTGCCCAGTCCGCCGGCAGTGCGATGACGTTGAGCGTGCCTTCCTTCTTCGCGGCGGTCACGAGCGCGGACATCCCGCCGCCCGACATCGCCGAAGTGGCCTTCGACCAGTTATAGCCGCCTGACGATGACGATGACGATGGCGACGATGACCCGCACCCGGCAGCTGCCATGAGCGTCAGCGCTGTCAGTCCGGCGAGTCCAAGTCGGTACGGAGTTCTCACTACTGCCTCCTGTGGCTTCCCCACCTGGTTGACCGGACAAGCGCCGGCCAGAAATCGGCGAACTCCACGCTCGCTGACGGCTCTGCGCCTATCCGCGAACGGAGACGTCCAAATGTCTGAAACGTTTAGCCTTTGGCATGCTGGCGCAGGCTCTATACACGTGTCAAGCATCGTTACCGACTTGACGCCCCGCGGCCATCTGCCGGCCATCAGCGCAGGTAGGCGGGATGCTGCACGGCACTTACGGGCGGCTGAAGAGATGCGCGCTCGACGAGCTCGACAGGTGCGAGAAAGTCGCCGAGCGGCGCCCCGGCCAGCAAGCGTGCCATTAGCGCCTGCCCCATTTGTCGCCTGTCCACCCGGATCGTTGCAAGCGGCGGGTCAAGGAGCTCCGAGGTAGGCAGATCATCGTGACCGATGACGGAGATGGCCGGCCCGATCGACAGCGAAAGCTCCCGCGCCGCCTTGTAGATCGCGTGCGCTGTGTAGTCGGAGTTCGTGATGATCGACGTCGGCCGCCCTGCACCAGACAGTACGGCTATGGCGGCGCACCTGACATCCTCCATGGTCAGCGGCGAGTAGACCACGCGGCCACGCACGCCCAGCCGGGACGCTTGCCGCCGGAAGTGCCGTAGCCGGTCGGCATCGGCCATCAGGCCGCGTGGTGCCGTGATGAACGCGGCTGACGCGTGACCAAGCTCCGCTATGCGCTGCATCGGCAGTGCGACAGCCGCGGCGTTGTCGGGTGATACGAGCGAGAGACCGGTGACGCCTGGCAGCGAGGCGTTCAGCGCGACCACGGGCGTGCCCGGACGCAACTGCTGCCAGAGCTGGATCGAGGCGCCCAGCCCGACGGGCGCGATCGCCAGCCCGGCTAGCCGCTGCGCTGCCATATTCCGGACGTGCTCGGCTTCGCGTTCAATCGAGTACTGGGAATCCAGGACGAGCAACGTGGCCCCGGCTTCGCTCGCGACCTGCTCAGCGCCACTCATCACCTCGAGGAAGAAGGGATTGGCCAGATTCCGTACCACGAACCCGTACATCGTGCTGCGCCCGCTGCGCAGGGCCCGGGCCTGCGGGTTCGCGCGATAGCCGAGGCGCTCGGCCGCGGCTGCGATGCGGCTACGGGTGACATCGGCAACGCCGCGCTGGCCATTGAGCGCCATGCTCGCTGACGCGACCGACACGCCGGCCAGCTTGGCGACGTCCCGGATGCCGACTGGCTTGAGCGTCGGCTCGGCACCAGCCGCTTCTGGCGTTTCCCGCGCTGTCACGTCCGTCTAGCTCCAGCGTTAGAGTCAGCCCACCGCGCC
The DNA here is from genome assembly GCA_963792725.1 of uncultured Actinomycetota bacterium. Lineage (GTDB taxonomy): Bacteria > Actinomycetota > Actinomycetes > Streptosporangiales > Streptosporangiaceae > JAJYUU01. The sequence continues at coordinate 998,696 of CAWBXJ010000001.1, forward strand.
GCGACGCAGGCCTATGTGTGCACACCATGCAGGAGAGCTAGCTGCGCCGCAAGTTTCCGCCGGCTTCGATACTGTCGTGCCCGTGCATGCTGACAACACGCTCCGGCAAGCAAGGCGCTGGTGACAACCCCTGAATCGACAGCGGCGGGCCGCCTCGTGCCCGGCCCGGCGGGCGAGGGCGGATACCGGCGGCTGCTAGCCACTGACGGAGAGCAGCACACGGTGCGAACCGAGCTGTGCGGCGGAAGCCTGCCGGCCGGCTGGCAGCGATCGGCTACGCCGTTGCTGGCTCTCGCGCACCTGTCGGATACCCACGTCATGGACCACCAGTCGCCTGGCCGGGCCGAGCTGGTGGACCGGTTCTCTGATCCGGACTCGCCGCTGCGCACCACCGTCGGCGTCATCGGCACGTATCGCGCGCACGAGCTCTTCACCTATCACGTGGCCGAGGCGATGGTGCGGGCGGTGCGCCGTAGCGCCGCGGCTCCAGTCTCGGCCGCGCCACTCGACTTCGCCGTCGTGACCGGTGACGCCACCGACAACTGCCAGCTCAACGAGCTGCGCAGCTACATCGACCTGCTCGACGGTGCCGACGTCGTGCCCGATTCCGGTGACCCGCACAACTATGAAGGCGTGGCGGCGCCTGCGGTGGAGGACGAGCGTTACTGGCATCCCGAAGGCGGCACTGCCGATCTGCCGAGGACGCGATACGGCTTCCCGACCGCACCCGGCATCCTGGCCGCGGCGCGCCACCCGTTCCGGGCGACCGGGCTCGGGCTGCCGTGGTATGCCGTCCATGGCAATCACGACAACATGCTCCAGGGCACGGTCTCGCCGGCTGGCTGGCTGCGCGAGTTTCCGGTCGGAGCCGTCAAGCTCGTCACCCCGCCGGACGACGTCGACGCCGCCGAGTTGCTGGCCCGGTTCGATAGCGCCGACGGAGACGCGCTGGCCGAACTCGCGCGCGGCGGCCAGCTGGCCGTGACCCCCGATCCCGGCCGTGTCCCGGTCACCAGGTCCGACCACGTCCGGGAGCACTTCAGGTCGGCGGGCACGCCAGCCGGACACGGCTACTCGGCCCGCAACCTCGCTGACGGCACCGCCTACTACGCCTTTGATCATGGTCCGATCCGGTGCGTCGTGCTGGACACCGTCAACCATCACGGCGGCTGGCAGGGCTCTGTCGACGTGACCCAGCTGCGCTGGCTGGAGGCCGAGCTCGCGGCGAGCGCCGCCAGGCCGGTCGTGCTCTTCAGCCATCACCCGCTGGAGACACTTGTCAACGACAACCGGCCGCCCGGCGCGGAGCGTCGCGTGCTGGCCGACGAGTTGCGCGCGGTGCTGATGCGTCATCCGTGCGTGGTCGCGTGGCTCAACGGGCACACCCACGTGCACGCCGTCACGGCCGTCACCAACGGCGACGGCGACGGCGACGGCGACGGCGACGCGCGGGATTCTGGCAGGTCACCACGGCGTCACACATCGACTGGCCGCAGCAGGCAAGGATCATCGAGTTCCTCGCGACCGATGCCTCGCTCGTCATCGCCTGCACGGTCATCGACACGGTGGCCGCGGCCACCTATCAGGGCAGCGCCGATCCGGCTGACCTGGCCGCCCTTTCCCGTGAACTTGCGGCCAACGACTGGCAGGTGCGCGACGAGATCACTCCGGACGGCGGGGCCGGAGCCGGCGCTGTCACCGATCGCAACGTCGTGCTCGCGATCGACTGGCCGCGGGCTCCGGGTCAGGTCAGCCTGCGCTAACCGACTCCACGGCCCGACCGCTGGGGCTGATCAGCTGATACAGCAGGCAGTCCTGCCATTGTCCGGCGATCTTGAGGTAGGTCGGCGCCATGCCGATGCGGACGAAGCCGGTCCGGTCCAGTACCCGCTGCGACGCCACGTTGCCCAGCAGCGTCTCCGCCTGGATGCGGTGCAGCCCGAGCTCACCGAAGGCGACCGCGATGGTCTCCCGCAATGCGGCTGTGGCCAGGCCGCGCCCGCCTGCTGCCGCACTCACCCAGTAGCCCACGCTGCATGACTGGAACGCGCCGCGGACAATGCCATTCAGCGTGATGCGACCGACGACCGCGCCGGTCTGGTCGAGAATCACCGACGGCAGTGCGTTCCCCTGCTTGTGCCGTGCGAGGCCAAGCTCGATGTCGGCGCGCTGGCCAGCCTCGGAGAAGTAAATCTCGTCGCGGAGGGGCTCCCACGGAGCCAGGAACTCCCGGTTCACCCGCACTAGCTCGGCCAGGGCAGGCGCGTCGTCCAGCGTGATCAGGCGGCGAGCGGTCATCCGCCTATGGTCCCGGGGCGCCGCTGGCCCAGTGTGGGCGGCGGCTCAGTCTGCCCCCGCGCGCATCCGGGGGCCTATCCTGCGATTGTGAGAGGCTCGGTAACGGTGCACATAGCGGCGCCCGCTGACCGGATCTGGAGCCTGGTGGCTGACGTGACCCGCATCGGCGAGTTCAGCCCCGAAACGTTCGAGGCGGAGTGGCTGAGCGGTGCGCACGGTCCTGAGGTCGGCGCGCGGTTCCGCGGTCACGTACGACGCAATGGCCGCGGGCCGGTCTACTGGACCACCTGCACCGTCGTGGCGAGCGAGCCGGGCCGCGAGTTCGCCTTTAGTGTCGGCGGCGGCCAGGGCAGGACCGTCAATACCTGGCGCTACCGGCTCGCTCCCGGCCCGGACGGCACGGACGTCACCGAGTCGTTCGAGCTGGCCGACATGGCGCTCCTGCGCCTGTACTGGAAGCTGGCAGGTCGCTGGCGGATGCGTACCAACGTCAGCGGCATGCGCTCGACGCTGGAGCGGGTCAAGGCGGTAGCCGAGTCGGGCTGACCGGGCACCCAGGGTCCTGCCGTCAGCTCTGCGCCAGCCGACCGCCGTCGACCGTGCCGTAGCCGCGCGGTCCGCGCGTGCTCGAGGCGTCGTGCTAGCTACTGCGGGGCCGCGACGCCGAGGCCGATGAGCTGGATCAGCTCGCCGATCGAGTCCAGGATGTGCGGCGCTCCCGCCGCGGCCAGCGCTTCCCGGCTCGCAGCCCCGGTGGTGACGCCCGCGACCAGGCCGGCACCGGCGCGCAGGCCTGACTCGACATCGCTGGCGGTGTCGCCGACCACGGCGAGCTCGGTGACCGCGCCGCCACCTAGCCTGATCAGGGCGGTCAGCGGCAGATCGGGCCATGGACGTCCGCGGCCAGCGTCCGCCGGCGAGAGCGCCAGGTCGATCAGCGGCCGCCACCCGAGCGCGTCGAGCAGCGCGTCCCTGGTCACCGGTGCGAACCCGGTCGCCAGGCACACCCTGATGCCCGCCGCTCGCAGCGCCGTCATCGTCTCCACCGCCCCAGCGAGCGGGGCGACCATCCCGGCCTGCACTGACTGCGCATAGGTGGCCTCGAAGACGCGGTTCGCCTGCTGGGCGCGGTCCTCGCCGCCGAGCAGCCGCCGGAACACCTCGATCTTCGACTGGCCCATGGTGTCCTGGACGAACTGAATGGCGTCGTCGTATCCGGCGGCACCCGGTACCAGCCCGAACTCAGCGGCGGCGGCGCCAAAGGCCGCCATCACGCTGCCGTCGTCGGCGACCGTCGTTCCAGCCATGTCCATGCACACCACCGTGATGTCCCGCATAACTGTGTCTCCGCCTCCCGCTCTAGATGCACGACATCCATCCCGCGGCTGCGCGCCTGCACTGCGTGCATCGTGCCCAGCACTCCCCCGCCGACGACCACGACCAGTCAATCGTGCCTGCATGGGCAGTTCGTGAACAGGCTGCGGATGAGATTCGAGCCACGGCTGGCTAAGTCGGCCGCGCGAACGCCTCGAGCCCGCCGGGCGGCCGCACCAGATCGCGCCTGGGACGGCTGCGAACGTCATGGCTGCCGACCTGCTGCGGATACAGCAGCAGGAGAGTTCCAGCCACGAGGTTCGAGTCGGAAGGACGACCCGGATAACAGGGTCGTAAGGGTCTATTTCATCTGACCGGCGTGCTTCAGTGCACGGCTTGCCGACCCAAATGGGCTTGTCGCCGCGAAACGGTGCGTTCGCAGTCGGCGCCCGCGACGCTCGGGGAACGTTATGTAACGAATGTTCCCTTGGCGGGCAGGGTAACGACCAGCCCGCGCTGACGGAGCTCTTCGACTGCGCGGCGAGCGGTGCCGACCGCGACCTGATAGTCGGCCGCCAGGTCACGCTCAGCCGGAAGCCGCGCCCCGACTGCCAACTCGCCGGCCTCGATCCTCGCCGCGATGTGGTCTGCCACCCCGATGTAGACATAGACCGGCCCGAGGGCGTTGGCATCGAACCTAGGCACCTTGACCACGAAGATCACCCTAGAACGCTCGTGAACTGCGGAAACAGGCAGGACGCGGCCTACTGCTCTACAGCGCTCTATACCGCGCTATGATGATTGCGAAGCCGGTCTTGTCGCTCCCGAGGTGCGCACAGGGCGCCCGGACGGGGCCGGTAGTGGAGGCGACATGGACAGGAGTGACGCGTCTGCGCTTGCGGACTTGCAGATGCACTGGGACGAGGCGTACGTCATCGGCCTCGACGGCGACATCTGGTCGGCGAGGTACCGCACCTCGGCCGATGAGCTGCGTGCACACACGAGCACCGAGCTACGCGAGCTAATCCGATCCGATTACACCTACCGGCAGAAGCCTGGCCTGGCGACCGCTAGGCCGGCCGAGGACGACGAGGAGCTCAATGACCCGGACGACCTCGACGACCCGGACGACCTCGACCTCGACGAGCTGGATGACCTCGACGAACTCGACGACCCGGCAAAGCTCGACGACGAAGACCACGGCGAGCACATGACCGGGGCAGGCGGCGGCGAGCTCGCCAAGGATCGGGACACGACCGCAGCGCGCCGGCATGCGGAGCACGTGACCTTCGCCGCGATCCGCGGCGAGCGCATGTCGACCTGAGGACTGCGGGCGGCTGGCGGGCTGGGCGCTGGGCCTTAGGCTGGTCACGTAGGCTCAGCGCGCCCGGCAGCCATGAGGTCGGTCCGCGACGGGCTGCGGCGTCGGTCCCCCTCCGGAGGCATGAATGGCTCACGTGCTCGGCATCGACATTGGCGGCAGCGGCGTCAAGGCCGCGCCGGTGGACACGGCAACCGGCCGGCTGATGGCCGAGCGACAGAAGCTACTGACACCGCAGCCGGCCACGCCAGAGGCGATTGCGAAGGTCGTGGGCCAGCTTGTGCGCGCGTTCGAGTGGACTGGCCCGGCGGGCATCACGTTCCCGGGTGTTGTGGTCGACGGTGTCATTCAGACGGCAGCTAATGTCGACCCGTCCTGGATCGGTGTCGATGCGGTCAAGCTGTTCGGATCCGAGACCAAACTCGCGGTCACGGTGCTCAACGACGCCGACGCGGCTGGCGTCGCCGAGATGCGCTTCGGTGCCGGCCACGACGTGACCGGGACGGTGCTCCTGCTGACGCTCGGAACCGGGATCGGGAGCGCGCTGTTCACCGACGGCGTGCTGGTGCCTAATACCGAGTTCGGCCACATTCAGATCCGCGGCAAGGATGCCGAGAAGCGCGCATCAGAGCACGCCAAAGATGAGCATGGCCTGGGCTGGGACGAATGGGCGGGCCGGGTCGACGAGTACCTCGCCTACATGGAAGCGCTGATATCGCCTGGGCTCATCATCATCGGCGGCGGCGTGAGCCGGAAGTCCGACAAGTTCCTGCCGCTGCTGACCGGCCTGCGGGCCAAGGTCGTACCCGCCGCGCTGCAGAACGACGCGGGCATCGTCGGCGCGGCCATGGCCGTCGGCGCGACCCACGGCCGGGCCACGGTACACGTCTGACCGCGAGCCGGCCGGAGCCGCGATCGGCCAACGCGGGGACCAGCAGGTCAGCCGGCCGCAGCCAGCAGACTAGGGCGCGACCCGACCGGAGCCGCCCTCGCGCGGATCAGCGGCGCCAGGCGCACGGCGCAGATCCTGACCACGTGGGATATGCGGCTGGCTAGCCCCGTCCTGGCCCGCCTCGCCTGGATCGGCCCCGCCCTGCCGCCGCCTGGCCCCGCCCTGACCGGCCGCGCCCTGGCTGCCCTGGCTGGCACTGTTGGGGCCAGGGTACGGCCGCTCCGGGAAGGGCCGGGATCCGAACTTCTCCATGCCGGGCATCGGCACGTCGACATAGGCGGCCCGCCGGCGCGCTTTGAGCACACCGAGCAGTTCGATGCCGCCCGCGACCCCGCCGGCGGCCAGAGGCCAGAAGCCAAGTGCACCCTGCGAGCCGAGGGAGATCGGCGCGTGCAGGTACGTTCCCAGCCTGCTCGTCGCCAGCAGATGGTCGAAGCCCGGTGCGCCGGATAGCTGATGCCCAACCCAGGCGGCGATGAACGACGCCCCGACCGAGCCGACGACGATCCCGGCCATGGGCACCGGGCCGTAGCGCCGCACCCCGAACAGGTAGCCGACCAGGCCAATCAGCGCGCCGCCCGCCACGCCGACGAAGCAATACCACCCGTCAGCGGCGATAAAAGCGCTGGTCTCCGAGTTCGTGACGAAGGCCGTCGGCGGGCTCAGGCTGGACACCTGGTACAGCACGCGCGGCGCAGCGGCCGCCCAGATCGCCCCGCCAGCCAGGCCAACCACCACGCTGCCGGCGACGATCAGGACAGCACAAAGCAGCGCGGGGCCCGGCGGTCCTGGCCGCGATGCCGGGCCGCCGGCCGGCGTGAGCATGCTGTTATCGGTCATGGCTTCGTAGCAGCGTACGGGACATTCCTGCAGGCCCGGATATCGACCGGCCCTCTCTCATGATCTTTACAGCTTACCGTCGGCCCATTGCGTGCGTTTTTTCCCGGAACGGGGTCGGCCAGTGCCCAGCTAGCTCTGATACCCTCACGACGCGATAGGACGCAACCGCCAGCTTCGCCGGATGAGAGACACCGATGATCGAAGCCAGAGACATCACCAAGAAGTTCGGCGACAAGCTCGCGGTGGATCACTTGTCCTTCAGCGTTCAGGCTGGCCGAGTTACGGGGTTCCTCGGGCCCAACGGCGCGGGCAAGTCCACGACGATGCGCATCATCGTCGGCCTCGACCACCCGACGAGCGGGTCGGCGACGATCAACGGCAAGGCATACGCCGACCTGACCAACCCGCTGCGGACGGTGGGCGCGCTGCTGGAGGCCAAGTCCGTGCACACCGGCCGCAGTGCCCGCAATCACCTGTTGTTCCTGGCCCAGACTCAGGGCCTGCCGAGCAGCCGGGTCGACGCGATGCTGGATCTCGTCGGCCTGCGCGAGGTGGGGAAGAGGCGGGCCGGCGGCTTCTCGCTCGGCATGAGCCAGCGGCTCGGCGTGGCGGCCGCACTGCTCGGTGATCCGCAGGTACTGCTGCTCGACGAGCCTGTCAATGGGCTCGACCCTGAGGGCGTGCTGTGGATCAGGAACCTCATGAAGCACCTGGCCAGCCAGGGGAAGACCGTGCTGGTGTCTAGTCACCTCATGAACGAGATGGCCGTTACTGCCGACCACCTGATCGTGATCGGCCGCGGCAAGCTCCTCGCTGACGCGGCGACCGAGGAGGTTATCGCCCGCGGATCTGGCCAGTCGGTGCGAGTACGAACGCCCGCGCCGGATCGCCTCACCGAGCTCATCACCGCGGCGGGCGGTCAGGCTGTGCTGGCCGCTCCCAGCGGCAACGGCAACGGCGAGTCAGCATCTGCCGACCACACGCCACTCCTGACCGTCACCGGCATGCCCGCGGCCCGGATCGGCGAGCTGGCCGCGTCAGCCTCAGTCGTCTTGCATGAGCTCACCCCGCAGCTCGCGTCGCTCGAGGATGCCTTCCTGGAGCTCACTTCGGACAGCCTCGAGTTCGGCCACCTGGCCGAGCCCGTCCAGTCCACCGACGGGAGCGCCCGATGAGCGCCACAGCAGCACCCGGCCAGGTCGAGGTCGGCGCAACGCACGGCGGCCGCACGGCCGGCTTCGGCCATGTGATGCTCGCCGAGTGGACCAAGATCCGCTCAGTCCGCTCCACGATCTGGTCCCTGGTCATCTTCGTGGTCCTCACCATCGGCCTTACGGCGCTGCTTACCTGGCTCACGGTGCACGCGATTCAGACCGGACGCGCCCCCCGCCGGTCGGCTGACCTCGTCGGCGATCCAGTGTCCTTCATTCTCCAGACCGGGCTCGGCTTCGGTCAGCTCGCGATCTGCGTGCTGGGCGTCCTGACGATGACGACCGAGTATTCGACGGGCGTGATCCGAGCCTCCCTGCTCGCGGTGCCCAAGAGGCTGCCCGTGCTGGCCGCCAAGTGCGCAGTTTTCGCCGGGCTCATCTTCGTGATCGCCGAGATCGTCGTGTTCTGCTCCTTCTTCGTCGGCAAGATCCTCGTGCACCCTGTGGTCGAGGTCACGCTGAGCCAGCCGGGGGTGGCCAGGGCGGTGATCGGCGCGGGCCTGTATCTGACGGTGCTCGGCCTCTTCGCCCTCGCGATCGGATCGCTTATCCGCCACAGCGCTGGCGCCATCGCGGCCGTCATCGGCCTGGTGCTCGTCGTGGGTCCACTGCTGGGCCTGCTCGATAGCTACGACTGGGGCAAGCATGTCCACGACTGGTTCCCCACCGTGGCTGGCGAGTACATCACCCGTGTCCAGCAGCAGCCAGACCAGGTGCTGACGCCCTGGCAGGGCTTCGCGGTGTTCTGCGCCTGGACAGCATTGCTGCTGGCCGCCGGCGCCTACCTGCTGAAGCGCCGCGACGCCTGACCGGCCGGTCTGGTGCGGCGAGCTGACTAGCTGACGCCGCCAGACTGGCCCGACGCGGGCGAGGCGAGGGCCACGTGGCTCGATGCCACTACGCGCTGATAGGCGCGGCTGATGTCGAACCGGTCGGCGGGCTCGTCAACCGTGCCCGCGCTCAGCCGCTCGATCATGTCCGCCTGGTCCATGAGCACCTGCCGGTCAGGCGCCGTCGTCGTCCGTTCCATGATCTTGGCTAGCGCATCGAGCTGCCTGATCATGACGGCCGGCATGCCGCGAGAGGCCTGGCGGACCTTGTCGAAGGCGCGCTGCACGAGCCGCTCCCAGGTGGTCTCGGTCGTGATCACCCGGACGGCGCCGTCGGCGTCCCGGTAGACCCTGGTCGGCTGCCACCGGCCGGTCACCTTGCACAGGCTGTCGCCGATCCAGTCGATGCAGGTCAAGGCCGTGAAGGTGTCATTCACGGCGGCTGACAAAGCCCGGATGCAAATCTCCACGAGCTGGTCCATGCCGAACGAGACGTCCTGCGCGAGGGTCCGGTACGGACCCGTGACATGCGCGCCGGCGAGCTCGCGCGTAACCCTGTCGGCAGCCTCAGCGGGCCACACAGTCGCGTACTCCTGTCCCTGCACGATGAAGTGGCCGGGCCGGAAGAGCACGTGGATCACCGCATCCACCTCGGTCGCGATCGAGACAAGCGTCCTGTGCTCGAGATACTGCAGATAGCCGCTGCGGGGCGCGATTACCACGCCGCCCTGTCCGTCCATGTTCGCGATCAGGGCACTGGCCAGCTCGGCGTCGGCACCCTCGGACGGGTCGCCGGCCTGCAGCTCGATGGCGCTCTGGAGGTCGCCGGCGATGCCCGCGATCACCTGCGGAAGCTGGATCTGGATGGTGATGTGGTGCAGGAAGTAGATCAGCACGGCGAGGTCGGCCAGCATCAGCACGAGGGTCACGGTGACGCTGATATGCGGCACGAAGCTCCCGTGCGAGTCCTGGCCGACCGAGCCAAGCGTCAGTACCGCGTAGACAAAAGTGCCCACGAACGTGCCCAGCGTCAGCTGGGTCCCGCGGTCCCGGATGAAGTTGCGCAGCATCCGGGGTCCGAACTGGGTCGACGTCAGCGTGAGCGCCACGATGACGATGGAGAACACCACGCCGACGACGGTGATGACCGCCGCCGCGATGCCGATGAGCACGGTCCTGGCCACATCCGGGCCGCCGCTGATGGCCCAGCCCGGTACCTGGAACACCCCGTCGTAGGCAGCCCGGTCAAGCGCGTAGGTGATGGCGAACAGGCCAACCGCTGCGAGCACCTCGAAGGCAGGCACGAGCCACAGGTTGGTCCGCAGCACCTCGCGGCGCCATTCAGACCCCCGCAGCATCCTGCGGATCACTGGCCCCCGCCCCCGGTGCTGACTATCCCTGCTGCCCTGACCATGGGTGAGCCTCCTACCGCTGGCCGGACGCCGACCAGGCTTCCCGGCTCACCTCTGGACAGGATGCTACCCGGACGGACCGCGACGCAGTCCAGGCACCGTGGCGGTCACCCCGCCTGGCTAGCCGACACAGCCAGGGCCGAGGAGCTGCTTGAGGTCGGCCAGCAGCGAAGGTGATGGCTTGACCCGGAGCTTGTCGTCAAGGCGGAGCACCTTGATCCTGTTGCCGGTCACCAGGCGCAGGTGCACCTCAGTCGGGCCAGGGTGCGTCCGCAGGACTTCCTTGAGTCGCTCGACCACCGGCGGGACGCACCGTCCCTCCAGCATCGACACTACGAAAGGGCCAGTCTCGCCCGCCGTGACATCCGGCGTGCTCACCTCCATGGCGACCAGCTTCGGCACTTCCTCGCGCCGGTCCAGGCGGCCTCGGACGACGACGATGGCATCGTCGATGATCTGGCTCATGCACTGGGCGTAGGTGGCGGGGAAGAACAGTACCTCGATGGCGCCCTCCAGGTCCTCCAGCGTCGCGGCCGCCCACGTACTGCCCTGCCGCGTGACCTTGCGCTGAACCCCGGACAGGATGCCGCCGACCGTGACCACCTGAGCGTCCCGGTCACCGCGTGAGCCGCGGTCCGGCTCGTCGTCGGCCGAGCCCACCAGCTGTGCGAGCGTGCAGTCCGTCGCGGCCGCCAGGACATGCTCGACGCCGAGGAGCGGATGGTCGGACACATAGAGCCCGAGCATCTCCCGCTCGAACGCCAGCAGGGTGGACTTCTCCCACTCGCCATCCGGGATCGGCACGTCGAATGTCACGTCGTCGTGGGAGTCGTCACCGAACAGGGAGTCCTGTCCGATGGCCTCGTTGCGCTTCACGTCGATGATCGCGTCGACGGCCTGCTCGTGGATGAGCATCAGGCCGCGGCGCGGATGCCCGAACGAGTCGAACGCGCCGGCCTTGACCAGCGACTCAATGACGCGCTTGTTGCAGACGTTGACCGGTACCTTGCGCAGGAAATCCGAGAAGCTGGTGAACGCGCCCTTCGACGTGCGCGCCGCCACGACCGACTCCACCACCGACGTGCCGACATTGCGCACGGCCGCCATTCCGAACCTGATGTCAGCCCCCACCGGCGTGAAGATGGCGTTGGAGGCGTTGACGTCTGGCGGCAGGACCTTGATGCCCATCCGGCGGCATTCGCTGAGGTACAGCGCGGACTTGTCCTTGTCGCCCGCCACCGATGTCAGCAGGCCAGCCATGTACTCGGCCGGATAGTTGGCCTTCAGGTACGCGGTCCAGTAGGAGATCAGCGCATAACCGGCCGCGTGCGCCTTGTTGAACGCGTAGCCGGCGAACGGGACCATGACGTCCCAGATGGTCTTGATGGCCGCATCGGAGTAGCCGTTGGCCTTCATGCCGGCCGCGAACGGCTGGTACTCCTTGTCCAGGATCTCCTTCTTTTTCTTGCCCATGGCCCGGCGCAGCAGGTCCGCGCTTCCGGCCGAGTACCCGGCCAGCTTCTGCGCGGCGAACATCACGTCCTCCTGGTAGACCAGCAGGCCGTAGCTCTCGCCGAGGATGTCCGCCAGTGGCTCGGCAAGCTCGGGGTGAATCGGCGTGACCGGCGCCCGGCCGGTCTTGCGATCGGCGTAGACAGGAGCGCTCGCCATCGGGCCCGGCCGGTACAGCGCGATGACCGCCGAGATGTCGCCGAACTTGTCCGTCCGCATGGCGCGCAGCAGCGCCCGCATCGGGCCGCCGTCAAGCTGGAACACCCCGAGGGTGTCACCGCGAGCCAGCAGCTCGTAGGTCGGCTTGTCGTCCAGCGCGAGGTGGTCGAGGTCGATCTCGATGCCGCGATTGGCCTTGATGCCGGCGACCGCGTCCTCAAGCACCGTGAGGTTGCGCAGCCCGAGGAAGTCCATCTTGAGCAAGCCGATGTCTTCACACGAGGGATAGTCGAACTGCGTAATGATCGCCCCGTCGGCCTCGCGCCGCCAGACTGGGATGTGGTCGAGCAGCGGCTCCTTGCTCATGATCACGCCGGCTGCATGCACGCCGGGCTGCCGGATCAGCCCTTCCAGCCCACGTGCGGTATCGATCACCTGGCGAACCTCGAGCTCTGCCTCGTACAGCGCCCGCAGCTCCCCCGCCTCGCCGTAGCGCTGGTGATCGGTGTCGAAGATCCCCGCGAGCGGGATGTCCTTGCCCATCACCGCAGGCGGGAACGCCTTGGTGATCCGGTCGCCGAGCGCGTACGGGAAACCCAGGACCCTGGCCGCGTCCTTCACGGCGGCCTTGGCCTTGATGGTGCCGTACGTAATGATCTGCGCGACTCGGTCGTCACCGTACTTCTCGGTGACATACCTGATCACATCGCCGCGCCGACGCTCGTCGAAGTCGACGTCGATGTCGGGCATGGAGATGCGCTCGGGGTTGAGGAACCGCTCGAAGACCAGCCCGTGGAAGATCGGGTCCAGGTCGGTGATCCCGAGCACGTACGCCACGATCGATCCGCCGCCCGATCCGCGGCACGGCCCCACCCGGATCCCGTTCCGCTTGGCCCACATGATGAAGTCGGCCACGACCAGGAAATACGAGCAGAACCCCATCGTCTCGATGACGCCCATCTCGTACTCGGCCTGCTGGCGGCGCTGCTCGTCGTAACCGTCCGGGAAACGCCAGTCCATCCCGCGCCACACTTCCTGGCGCATCCAGCTGGCCTCGGTCTCACCGGCGGGCAACGGGAATACGGGCATGAGATTGCTCTTGGTGAAGCCCGCGTCCACGCGCTCGGCGATCAGCAGCGTGTTGTCGCAGCCAGACTGCCAGTCCTCGTCGCTACGCAGCGACCGCATCTGCTGCGGCGTCTTGAGGTAGTAGCCGGTGCCCTCAAGCCTGAACCGACTCGGGTCTGCCATGTTGGTGCCGGTCTGCACGCACAGCAGCACCTCGTGCGCGGCTGCATCCGCCTCGCGTGTGTAGTGCGAGTCGTTGGTGACCAGGTAGGGCAGGCGCAGCTCGGTCGCGAGCCGTCGCAGGCCCTCCGCGCCTCGGCGTTCGATGTCCAGCTCGTGATGCATCAGCTCGACGAAGAAGTTCTCCGGTCCGAAGATGTCCCTGAAGTCTGCAGCCGCCGCCAGCGCCTGGTCGTACTGGCCGAGCCGAAGCCTGGTCTGGACTTCGCCGCTCACGCAGCCAGTGGTCGCGATGATGCCCTTGCCGTACCGGGACAGCAGCTCCCGGTCCATCCGCGGCTTGCGGAAGTAGCCTTCCAGCGATGCCAGCGAGGACAGCTTGAACAGGTTGTGCATGCCCTCGGTGGTCTGCGCGAGCAGCGTCATGTGGGTGTAGGCGCCCGCCCCGGAGACGTCGTCGTCCTTCTGCGCTGGCGTCCCCCAGCGCACCGGCTGCTTGTGCCCGCGATGCTCAGGCGCGACATACGCCTCGATGCCGATGATGGGCTTGATGCCGACGGCCTGCGCCTTAGACCAGAAGTCGTACGCACCGTAGACGTTGCCGTGGTCGGTGATCGCGACCGCCGGCATCCCGGTCCGCTCGCACTCGCTGAAGAGGTCATTCAGGCGCGCGGCCCCGTCGAGCATGGAGTACTCGGTGTGCACGTGCAAGTGCACGAACGAGCGCTCCGATCCCCCGCTCGCCTGGCCTGCCGCCATGAAGCACCGCCTCCTTCAGGCATGCTGCCACGAGCCAGAGCGGGGCGACCGGCGAACCGGCGCCCGCGCCCCTCCGGGCATCTCGCTTGGGTATCTGCCGACCCTACCGCTGACCTCTGACAGCAGGTCCCCGCGACACGCGCCCGGCCGGACCGGCCCGCCGACCCGCTGGCGGGGCCAGAACCCCGCAGCTCCTGTACCGATCAGACACCTTGCAATTCACCTAGTGCCTACTAACTGTTATGAGAATGGCTTCCACGTCATCATCACGTCCTTTCCTGGCCGTCCTAACATCGGCGGCGCAGCCTACCCGAAGGCCTGGCAATCCGACCCAGGCAGGGCAGAGCACGATCTGCAACCGAAAGGAAGCGCGGATGCGACGACCAGTCAGGGCACTGACGCTAACGGCCGCTGCCGGACTCTTCGCGGCGATGGCGTTCGGCGTCACGGGCGCCGTCGCCAGCGGGGCGGCCGTCAGCGCGCCCCACGGCGGGGGCCACAGCGACACGGCGACACCCATCAAGCACGTCGTGGTGATCTTCGACGAGAACGTCTCGTTCGATCACTACTTCGGCACGTATCCCTACGCACCCAACCCACCTGGTGAGCCGGCTTTCCACGCCAAGCCGGGCACCCCAGAGGTCAATGGCCTGTACAACGCGATCACCAAGGCCGGCCCGGTAGGCCCGCTGCTGACCAACAACCCGAACGGATCCAACCCCGTCCGCCTGGACCACAACGACCCGGAGACGTGTGACCAGGATCACGACTACACGCCTGAGCAGCTAGCGGCCGACCACGGCGCCGAGGACGCCTACCCGGCGAACACTGGTGGCAACCTGACGCTCGCGCAGTGCCTCAGCGGTCACACGTACCAGGGCGTGCAAGAAACCGTCCCGGCCGGCACCCCCAGCTCGAACAAGGCCGTCATGGACTACTACGACGGCAACAGCGTGACCGGCCTGTGGAACTACGCGCAGCAGTACGCCATGAGCGACAACATGTACGGCACGACCTACGGCCCGTCGACGCCTGGAGCGCTGAACGTGACATCGGCCCAGACCTACGGGGCGATCTGCGCGTCGCCGACCGATGGGTCGTCGATCAACGCCCCGGCATGTATAGCTCCAGCCGGCCTGAACACCACCGACCCCGCCGCGTCCAACATCACGGCCGGTCCGGCGCAGCCGGCCGGGCCGGGCACCGTCATCGGTGACGACGACCCCAGTTATGACATCTGCTCGTACCTGCCCAGCGCCGACCGCGGCGACGGTGACACCCCAGCTGGGACCATCACCATGGGCGGCGCCAACATCGGCGACGAGCTGACCGCGGCGAAGACGACCTGGGGCTGGTTCGAGGGCGGCTTTGACAACGGCTATGTGCCCGGCACCGGCCAGACCCAGCCGACCACGGCACAGATCTGCTCCGAGGCGCACCAGAACGTCGGCGGCGTCCTCGAGACCGACTACAGCCCGCACCACGAGCCGTTCGAGTACTACGCCTCCACCGCTAACCCGATGCACCTGCCGCCGACGTCCGTGGCCATGGTCGGCCGCACTGACCAGGCGAACCACCAGTACGACATCGCCGACTTCTGGGCCGCCGCCGACTCCGGCAACCTGCCGGCAGTGTCTTACCTGAAGGCGCCCCGGTACCAGGACGGCCACGGCAACAACTCCGACCCGCTAGACGAGCAGACCTGGCTTGCTGACACCATCAACCAGCTCCAGGCTTTGCCGACCTGGAAGTCCACCGCGGTCATCATCACCTGGGACGACTCGGACGGCTGGTATGACAGCATCCTCGGGCCGCTCGAGACGCAGTCTCAGGTCAGCTCGATCGACGCGCTGACCGGCGCGGGCCTGTGCGGCAGCAGCGCCTCGCAGGTGCCGATGAACTCGGCCGACCAGCCGGAGCAGGGCAGGTGCGGGCTCGGCCCGCGGCTGCCGTTCCTGGTGATCTCGCCGTTCGCAAAGTCGAACTACGTGTCCAGCGCGCTCATCGACCAGAGCTCGATCGTGAAGTTCATCGAGTACAACTGGCACCTGCCTGCGCTCGGCAACGGCGCGGCCGACACCCTCGCGGGCTCGATCCAGGACATGTTCAACTTCCACGCAGGTCCGTCGAATCCCAGGCTGTTCCTCGACCCCGCCACCGGCGAGCCCATCAGCTATGGCTACTGGGCAAGCCACTTCAAGAAGTAGTAACAACGCCTAGCTAGCTGCGGGCCGGGGCTGACGCCTCGGCCCGCAGCCATGTGACGTAGCCAACGCGAAGGGCTAGGCCTCGGCTTCCAGTACCGCCAGGGCGGCCGCCAGGTCGGTCGGATACGGGCTGGTGAACTCGACGTGCCGACCGTCTGCCGGATGCGCGAAACCGAGCCGCACGGCGTGCAGCCACTGGCGGGACAGGCCAAGCCGCTTGGCGAGCACGGGGTCGGCGCCGTACAGCCTGTCGCCGACGCATGGATGCCGTACCGCCTGCATGTGCACCCGGATCTGGTGCGTCCGGCCGGTCTCGAGCCGCACCTCCAGGAGGCTCGCGGCCCGGAACGCCTCGAGCGTGTCGTAGTGCGTCACCGACGGGCGCCCGTCGGAGACCACCGCGAACCGCCCATCACCTGACGGGTGGCGCGCGATCGGCGCGTCGATGGTGCCGCGGAGCGGATCGGGATGCCCCTGCACGAGCGCGTGGTAGCGCTTATCGACTTCGCGGTCCCGGAAGGCCTGCTTCAGCACGCTGTAGGCGTGCTCGCTCTTGGCCACGACCATCGCGCCGGTCGTACCCGCATCCAGCCGGTGCACGATGCCCTGGCGCTCGGCAGCGCCACTGGTAGCGACGGTGTGCCCGGCCGCGAGCAGGCCCTGGAGCACCGTGGGCCCGGTCCAGCCCGGCGTAGGGTGCGCGGCGACGCCCACCGGCTTGTCCACGACGACGATGTCGGCATCCTCGTACAAGATGCGAAGACCTGGCACCGGCTCCGGATTCGCCAGTACCGGGACCGGCGGCGGGGGCAGCGTCACGTCGAGCCAGTCTCCCGCTCGCACCCGGTCCGATTTGGCGGCCAGGCTACCGCCGACGAGGACGGCCCCGTTCCCGACTAGATCTTGAGCCTGCGTCCTGGACAACCCGAACATGCGAGCCAGCGCAGCGTCCAGGCGCTCTCCGTCGAGTCCGTCCGGCACCGGGACGCGTCGGGCGCCTGCCGTCGTCATCTAGGTTCGCGCTGCCCGTCCAGCCGGATACCGCGGGCGGACAGCAGCACCGCCAGGATCCCGCCGCACACGATGGCGGAGTCGGCCAGGTTGAAGACCGGCCAGTGCGGAACCTGGATCCAGTCCACGACCCAGCCGCGAAAGACTCCGGGGGACCGGAAGATGCGGTCGACCAGGTTGCCGCTGGCGCCCCCGAGGAGCAGTCCGAGCGTGATCGCCCACGGCAGGCTGCGGATCCGCCGGGACGAGCGCAGGATCACCACGATCACGGTGATAGCAATCAGCGAGAAGACGATGGTCAGCGACTGGGCGAAGCTAAACGCCGCGCCGGGATTGCGGTCGACGCGGAGCTTCAGGAAGCCGCCGAGCAGCCGGATTGGCTGCTTGCCCGTGAGGTTGGCGACGACCGCGACCTTACTCGCGATGTCGAGCCCGAGCACGATGACGGCGATAGCGAGCAGCGCACCGATCCGGCGGTGTGGCACTCCGACCTCAAGCCCGGCCGGTACATCGGACTTGCCCTGTTGGGGCTGCTGGTCGGCTGCCACCGGGCGGGTCAGCGACGCTCCTCGCGCTGCTTGCAGGACACGCACAGGGTTGCGCGCGGGAACGCCTGGAGCCTGGCCTTGCCGATCGCCTCGCCGCACGACTCGCATGTCCCGTACGTCCCCGCCTCGATTCTCGCGATGGCGCGCTCGTTCTGCGCCAGCAGTTCGCGGGCGTTGTGGGTGAGCGCCAGCTCATGCTCGCGCTCAAACGTCTTGGCACCGACGTCTGCCTGATCGTCACCGGCGTCGCCCACCGCGTCGCCTAGCCTGCTGGCAATGTCGGACTCGGCGCGCTCGATGTCGGCACGCAGAGCGGCGGCCTCGGTGGCCAGCTCATCGCGCAGATCGGCAATCTCGGCTTCGGTCCAGCGCTTTTCCCCGTGCCGCACCGGAAGGGCGGCAGCGCCAGAATGCGCGGTAGCGGTCATTTTCCGCCTCCCTCGGTGCCTGGGCTTTGGTCATCTATGCGAACAGTCACCGGAGGATAAGTGGTGACTGGCGCAATCCGCAAACATACCCGCCGCCGGGCGGGAGCCAACCGCGCATTCGAGGGCGGCTGAGGCTCTTGACGGGCTCGCGCGGACCGGCCGCAGCCGGTCCGGCTGGCATCTGGTCCGCTATCCTGATGCGATCATGCCGCGCCCCTATTCCGCGCTGCCAACCAGCGCTGACCTGCCCGCTCTTGAGCACGAGGTCCTGCGCCGCTGGCAAGAGGGCAAGATCTTCGAGCGCTCCCTCGACCAGACCGCAGGCGGGCCGCCGTGGATCTTCTACGAAGGTCCGCCTACAGCGAACGGCATGCCTGGCGTCCATCACATCGAGGCCAGAGTGCTCAAGGACGCATTCCCGCGCTTCAAGACCATGCAGGGCTTTCACGTGCCGAGGCGGGCCGGCTGGGACTGTCACGGACTGCCAGTCGAGGTCGCGGTCGAGAAAGAACTCGGACTGACCTCCAAGCGCGATATCGAGGCATATGGGATAAGCGCCTTCAATGCTCGCTGCCGCGAGTCCGTCCTGCGGCATGTCGATGCTTTTGCGGAATTCACCCGCCGGATGGGCTACTGGATCGATTTGTCGCAGGCCTATCGCACGATGGACGCCAGCTACATCGAGTCGGTCTGGTGGTCGCTGAAGCAGATCTACGGCCAGGGCCTGCTGGTCCGGGACTTCCGGATCAGCCCTTACTGCCCGCGCTGCGGGACGCCGCTGTCCGACCACGAAATGGGTCAGCCGGACGTCTACAAGACCGTCGCCGACCCCTCGGTGATCGTGCGGTTCCCGCTCAGGTCGCTGCCGCCATCGGCGCCTCCCCAGCTGGCCGGCGCCGACCTGCTCGTGTGGACGACGACCCCCTGGACGCTGGTCTCTAATACGGCCGTGGCTGTCCACCCCGACGAGACCTATGCACTAGCGCGCAAGTCAGGCGTCGGTGACCGGGTGATCGTCGCCGATGCCCTGTTCGCCCGCGTCCTCGGGGATGGCTGGCACATCACCGACAGGTTCACCGGGGCTGAGCTCGCCGGGGCGACCTACCAGCCGCCGTTCGACCTCATCGAGATCCCGGACGCGCACCGGGTCGTCACGGGGACCTTCGTGACCACCGAGGACGGCACCGGCCTCGTGCACCTGGCGCCTGCATTCGGCGCCGACGACATGGCCGCAGGCCGGGCTCACGGCCTGCCGGTGGTCAACCCGGTCATGCCAGACGGCCGGTTCGAGGAGCACGTGCCCCTGGTCGGCGGCATGTTCTTCAAGGCCGCCGATCCGCGCCTGATCGAGAGCCTGTCCGACCGCGGCCAGCTCTTCAGCTCTCATCTGCACGAGCACAGCTATCCGCACTGCTGGCGATGCGGCACGCCACTGCTCTACTACGCGCTCCCGTCCTGGTTCATCCGCACGACCGCGGTCCGCGACCGGCTGCTCGCGGCCAACGAGGCCACGACCTGGCAACCGCCGACGATCAAGCGCGGCCGGTACGGCGACTGGCTGCGGAACAACGTCGACTGGGCCCTGTCCAGGACCCGGTACTGGGGCACGCCCCTGCCGGTCTGGGTGTGCCCGTCTGATCACGCCACCTGCGTGGGATCGCTTGCCGAGCTTTCCGAGCTCGCCGGGACCGATCTCACCGGCGTCGATCCGCACCGGCCGTTCGTCGACGACGTCGTGATCACGTGCCCGGACTGCGGGGCGAGTGCACGGCGCGTCGCCGAGGTCATCGACGTGTGGTTCGACTCCGGGGCCATGCCGTTCGCCCAGTTCGGTGCGCCATGGCGGAACGCTGAGGATTTCGACCGGTCGTACCCAGCACAGTTCATCTGCGAGGCCATCGATCAGACCAGGGGCTGGTTCTACTCCCTGATGACCATCGGCACGATCGTCTTCGGCCGGTCCGCCTACGAGAACGTGGTCTGCCTCGGCCTGCTCGTTGACGAGCGCGGCCGGAAGATGAGCAAGCACCTCGGCAACGTGCTCGAGCCGATGCAGCTGATGGAGACCCACGGCGCGGACGCCGTGCGCTGGTTCTTCGCGGTGTCTGGTTCCCCGTGGGCGACCAGGAAGATCGGGTCTGGGGTGCTCGAGGAAATCGTCCGGAAGGTGCTGCTCACCTACTGGAATACGGCCTCGTTCCTGGTCCTGTATGCCAATGCGTCGGCCGGCACGGCGACGCCAGTGAGCACGGCGACGCCAGTGAGCGCGCCGGCGCCCGCCGCCCGGCCGCCACTCGACCGGTGGCTGCTCAGCGAGCTGAACCTCGTCGTCCGCGAGGCTACGGCGGCGCTGGAGGCCTTTGACCCGGCGGCCGCGGGACGTCGGGTCGCTGGATTCATCGACGACATGTCCAACTGGTACGTGCGCAGGTCGCGGCGGCGCTTCTGGGATGGATCCGCGACGCCTGACGGCGCGGCTGCCTTCGCGACGCTGTCGCAGGCACTGGACACGGTTACCCGGCTGATGGCGCCGATCACGCCGTTCATCGCCGACTACATCTGGGACGTGCTGCGCGACGAGGCCGCGCCGGAGTCGGTGCACCTGGCCGCGTGGCCGCTGGCGGACGAGTCGCTCATCGACACCGAGCTGGCCGCGCAGATGGCACTGGTCCGGCGGCTGGTTGAACTCGGCAGGTCAGCGCGGGCCAGCGCGGTTGTCAAGGTCCGGCAGCCGCTGGCGCGTGCCCTGGTCGCCGCGCCGGGGTTCGCGTCGCTCCCGCCTGAGCTGCGGGCACAGGTCGCCGACGAGCTAAACGTCCGCGAGATCGAGCCGCTGGATGACACCGACGGCTCGCTGGTGCGGCACACGGTGAAGGCGAATTTCCGCGCACTCGGCAAGCGATTTGGCAGCGGGACCCAGGCGGTGGCCGCCGCCATCGCGGCCGCAGATCCTGGCGCGCTGGCTGCTCAGCTTCGGGCTACAGGCGCGGCACAGGTCGAGGTCGCCGACGAGGTCGTTAGCCTCGGCCCGGATGACGTGGTCGTGACGCAGACCCCTGTCGCCGGCTGGGCCGTCGCGTCCGACGGTGGCGAGACGGTCGCGCTCGAGGTCACTATCACGCCAGAGCTGCGCCGCGAGGGTCTCGCCCGTGAGGTCATCCGGCTGGTCCAGGACGCGCGCAAGACCGACGGGTTCGACGTGAGCGACCGCATCTCGGTGCGCTGGTCGAGCGCTGACCCGGAACTGGCCGATGCTCTCGGTGAGCACCGGGGGCTGATCAGCGGAGAGGTGCTCGCCGTCGATTTCGGCCCCGGCGAGCCTGGGGTTGCTGACGCCGATGGCGACGCTTCGACCTGCGCCCCCGTCGACGCCCCGGTTGACGCCCCGGTCGAGCGTCTCGAGGTGGGCGCCCCGGTCGACGCCCCGGTTGACGCCCCGGTTTGCGCCCCGGTCGAGCGTCTCGACGACGTGGGCGCTGGTGCAGACGATGCCGGGTCGGCGGAGGCCCGCCCGCGCCAGGTATACCGGCACGAGAACCTCGACCTCGGGCTGACCTTCTGGATCGCCGCGCGCTAGGCAGGCATCCGCTGCGAGATTCTTGCGTCGTGCCGCAGCGCGCGGGGCGTCAGCTGCCCGGCTGTGAGCCGTGCGTCATGCCCGGAGCCGTCGCGGACTGAGACTTCATGGCTTCACGCGATCTTGAGTCCTAGTTTGTCGGATTTGCGGTCGAGAAAACCATGAAGTATGCGCCAGAAAACCATGAAGTGCGAAGGCCAACGGCGCTAGGTGGTGGTCCTACGCAGTAGAGCCCAGGGGTCCTGCCTCCGTGGGCAGTGACGCCCGACTGCTACGGACGGCAGGCCCGGCACGGAACGCAGCCAGCTGCCTCCGCTGCCTCGTGAGTCATAGTCTCCAGGTCTTCAGCGCCTAGGAACCGGATCAGGATGCAGTCGGCTTTGTGATAGCGGGCGATGCCAGGCACGATCGAAACCCTGTCGGCCGTTGCTGCGGACTCCTGGCGGTTCCTGCCGCTCTCCCCTGCCGCTCCGGCTGGTGTCGTCGCTGCCGGGCTCGACTGGACTGCCGTGCTACCGACCGAAGGGGCAGACCCAGTCGGGGAACCAGCACTAGCCCCCGTGGGCTTGGAGCTGGGCGTGGCTGGCGCTGGGCTAGCTGACGCGGGTTTACGGCTGGGCGTGGTCGGCGCCGGGCCGGCTGACCCGGACTGAGGACTTGGCGTCGGCGGCACTGAACCGGACGCCGTCGGCGCTGCATCGGCGGACGCAGGCTTCGAACTGGCCGCCGTGGATGCCGTAGTGGCTGAGGTTGACTCGGAAGCGGCGGACGTGGAACCACCAGCGGTCTGCCTCGAACCGGTCGCGCTCGACAAGGCGTTAGCGTCTCCCGCGGCCGACGATGGCTTAGCGGAGGACCCAGGGCGCGCGGTCGTGCCGCCGGGGCGCTCGCCGCCCGCAGGTACCGGGCTGGCTGGGCGAGGGTCACGAGACGCAGTGCCTGCCGGAGCCGGACTCGATGGTGCCGGACTCGATGGTGCCGGACTCGATGGTGCCGGACTCGATGGTGCCGGACTCGATGGTGGTGGGCTCGCTGATGCAGACGTCGCCGCTGAGCCGGGTGCCGGGGAGCCGGGCGTCGGCGTTGCAGTCTCGGCGGCGGCCGACGACGTACTTGCTGACGGCGGCCTAGCCTGCGTCGGGCTAGGCGGCGCTTGCACAGATGCGGCCACGGTTGGCGCCGCTGGCGGACGCGGCGAACCAGCCGGGCTCTGCGACGAACCAGCCGGGCTCTGCGACGAACCGGCCGCGCTGGGCGGCGAGCCAGCCGACCGCGGCGACGAAGTCGGTGGCGGACCGGTCAGCGGGTCAGGCGAACGGGCGACGCGCGTCTCGACCCTCGTCGCAGGACCGGCTGAAGCCGCCGCGCTCCCGGCAGGCGCCGCACTCCCGGCGGGCGACCCGCTGCCGGCGCTCGACCCGCTGCCGGCAGGCGCAGTACTCGCCGGAGGTACCGCTCCAGCGGTGCCGGTAGCTGCTGCCGCGGGCTGGCGCTGGTCCTCACGGTCCCGGCGCTCCTCACGGTCCCGCTGGTCCGCACGCTCGCGCCAGTCCCGGCCAGTGGCCGAGCCGCCCCGGCCGGAGGCCGAGCCGGCCTGGGTGGAGGCGGAGCCGCCACCCACTGATTCGGCGGTCACCGGCTCGCGGCCGGCAGACCGGTCGCCCCTGGCGCTGCCGCGGCCGACTGCCGGGTCCACGCGCGTGTCAGCGGCCGAGCCAGAACGAGCGCTCGAGCTCTGGGATGAGGACCTGGACGCAGCAGCCTGTTTGCCGTTCGCCGCCCGGCCAACGTCGGCAAGGGCCTCAGCTGACCGGTCGGCGGACCGCCCGGCTTCGGCCGGGCCAGCCTGCGCGCCTACCAGCTCGGGCTCCGCCGCTGCGTCCTGCCCGACCGGCGAGGCCTTCCCCGCCGGCGAGGCCTTCCCCGCCGGCGAGGCCTTCCCCGCCGGCGAGCGAAGCCCTACCGGCGAGGCCGACCGCACCCCAGACGCCTGGCCAGCGGTCGATGGCTGCGCGGCTGCCGAAGCGCCGAATACCTCGTCCCGCCAGATGGCTACGCCGACGATCAGCATGAGCAGTGCCAGTGCCGCCAGTCCAATGGACACGTACACCAGCGTCAGCTGGCCTGCGACCGCGCCCGCGATGAGCAGGCCGACCGCGACCGCCACGACGGACACGATTGCGCCGAACCGGATCACCTGAAGGCTCCGTTAATCGGGTAGCAAGCGCAGTCGGCCAGTCGAGCTACCGACGGTCGTGCTGGCCCGCGTCTGACGGGTGGAAGCCGCCGCCGTTGTGTGCCACTGGCTCGGGAATCCCCTGGTAGCCGCCGCTCTGACCGCCATTGCGCATGTCCAGGCGGCCGACGCCGGCGCCAACGGGCGACTGCTGCTGGCCAGAGCCCACGGCCGGGAAGACGCCGCTGTCGGCGGCACCTGCCTCCAGATCGCGGAGCTGACCCTCGAGGTACGCCTTGAGCCGGCTGCGGTACTCGCGCTCGAACGCGCGCAGGTCGTCGACCCGGCGCTCCAGTTCCTCGCGGGACTGGACGAGCGAGCCCATGGCCTGACGGTGGCGCTCCTGCGCATCCCGCTCGAGGCTCTCGGCCCTGGCCCGAGCGTCGCTCGTGACCTGCTCGGCCTGGCGGCGCGCCTTGGTCAGGATGTCGTCGGCCTCGCGCCGGGCGCGACCGAGGGTCTCGTCGGCCTCGCGCCGGGCATCGGCAATGGCCTGGTCGGCAGTCTGCTGCGCAAGCGCAAGCACCCTGGCGGCCGTGTCCATGTTGTCCTCGGCCGGCCGCCTCATCATCACCGGCTCGGGGCGACTCTCGGGCTCATGCCGCAGCGGCTCCGGCTGCATGATCTCCGGGACCTCGGCCTGCGGGGTCAGCGAGACCGGCGGCTTGCCGCGCAGCACTTCAGCCAGCTTGGCCCGCAGCTCCTCGTTGTCCTGGATGAGCTCGTCAAGCGCTGCTTCTACTTCGTCGAGGAAAGCATCGACTTCCTCTTCGTCGTAGCCCGGCCTGAGCCTGGTCGTGCTGAACTGCTTGTTCCGCACATCCGCGGGCGTCAGTGGCATCTCTTCTCCCTGGAGCTTTGTCCCATATGGACGCTACCTGATGACCTTACCGTCACCGCGCGACTTGCCAGAGCACGTAGACCACCAGGAACAGCAGCATGAAGCTGAGGTCAAGAGCCACACTACCGAGCCTGACGGAGGGAATGTAGCGCCTTAGGAATCTCAGTGGCGGGTCTGTGGCGGAGTAAACACCCTCAGCTATCACAAGAAGGATGCCAGTGGGGCTCCACGACCTGGCATACATCTGAACCCAGCTCAAGATGATCCGGGCGATGAGCACGACCAGGTAGACGGACAGCACATAGAAGGCGACATCCCTGAATATGTTCACGCGCGTCTACCTATCGGTCATGCAGGTAATTCGTCCTGCCTGGCCTGCAGCCGGGGGCTGCTGGGTCAGCTCTGGTTGAAGAAGCCCCGCTCCGCGATCCGGGCTTTGTCCTCAGCCGCTACCTCGACATTGGCCGGGGACAGCAGGAACACCTTGTTAGTCACTCGCTCGATGCTCCCGCGCAATCCGAAGATCAGTCCGGCGGAGAAGTCGACCAGACGCTTGGCGTCACTGTCGACCATCTCGGTCAGGTTCATGATCACCGGAGTGCCCTCTCGGAAGTGCTCTCCGATCGTACGTGCCTCATTGTACGTGCGCGGATGCAAGGTCGTGATCCTGGCCAAATCGGTCGTTTGGACCTGGCCGACCGGGCGCCGGTCGCTGAGCCTGCCATTGGCAGGACCCTCGGGCAGCTGCACGTCCTGCCGGTCGTCCTCTTGCACCAGCTCGGCGCCGTACTCGTCATAGTCGTCGCCGAACTCGTCCTGGTACTGATCATCGAAGCGGTGGTCGTCCTCTACCAGGCCGAGATAGACCGCCATCTTGCGCATAGCGCTGGCCATCTTCTGTCCTCCGTCGTACACGCCAGGCGGCCCAGCTCAGAGCAGGATTCACTGGCCGGGTCCCACGCGTCGGACATTACCTGACGAAGGCTCGCCGGCCGCCGAGCAACGCCGTACCGATTCGCACATGTGTCGCGCCTTCGGCAATGGCCTCTCCCAGGTCACCGCTCATGCCAGCCGAAATCACCTGCGCGGCGGGATGGGCGGCCCGCACCATTTCGGCCAGTTGGCGGAGCCGGGCGTAGGCGGGCCTGGCCGGCTGGCCGAGCGGCGCCACGGCCATGACACCCGCCAGCAGGAGGCCGTCACGCTCAGCGATCGCGTCGGCGAGGCCGGGCACCTCGGCCGGGTCGGCGCCGCCCCGGCCGGCCTGGCCATCCAGGCTGACCTGCACCAGGCAGCGCACCTGGCGCCCCCCGGCGACGGCCCGGCGGCCGAGCACCTCGACCAGCCGCATCCGGTCCACCGAGTGCACCATGTAGGCGTAGCTCGCCACGCTCGCGGCCTTGTTTGCCTGCAGCTGCCCGACAAAGTGCCAGCGCAGGGCCAGTCCGGCCGCCGCGCACGCCGCGACCTTAGGCGCCGCTTCCTGGTCCTTGTTCTCCCCCACATCATCGATGCCGAGCTCATGCAACAGCATGATGTCCGGAACGGGGAACGTCTTCGTCACGGCGATCAGATGGACCTCGGCCGTAGTCCGGCCTGCCGCCGCGCACGCCTCGGCGATGCTGGCCCGCACGGCCGCGAGGTTCGCTGCTACCTCCGCCCGGCGGTCGCCGTCCTGAGGCGCGCTCACCGGGGCGCTAGCCAGACCAGTCCGGCGAACCTGCCGGTCACGCCGTCCCGCCGGTAGGAGTACAGCTCGCCGGACTCGCGTGTGCACCGTCCGTCGGCGGCGATCGAGCCGACGCCGGCGGCGGCGAGCTGAGCACGCACACCAGCCGCGATATCGAGCCCGGCCGTACCCGTGAACGTCTCGCACCTCGCGGCCGGGACTGCCGCGCTCACCCTGGCCCGCATCTCAGCCGGGACCTCGTAGCAGCCGCCGCAGATGGCAGGGCCGGTCACCGCACGCATCCGTGCCGGGCTCGCCCCGGCCGCCGTCATCGCCGCAACGAGTGCTGGCACGACGCCGGCGACAAGTCCCTCCCGGCCGGCATGCGCGGCGCCGACGATGCGTGCCACCGGATCGGCGAGCGAGCACGGGGACGCAGTCAGCCACCAGCACGCAGAGCGCCCGGCCCGGCACGTCGGTGAACATCGCGTCGACCGGCACCGGCGGCTCGACTGAGCCTGGCGCGGCATACCAGACGTCGGCCCCGTGGACCTGCCGCATAAAGGTCAGGCTGGCTGGCGCCAGACCGCACGCCTGTGCCAGCGCCGCCCGGTTGGCCAGCACCGCAGCAGGCTCGTCGGCAACTCCGAGACCGAGGTTCAGTTCCTGGTACGGAGGCTTGCTGACACCGCCGGACCGGCCGGAAAAGGCCGTCAGCACGCCCCCGCCCAGGTCAGGGCCGGACGTGATCAGCTGATCACAGGGACCGGCGCTCACGTCAGGTGCCAGCGCTCGCCGGGACGACAGAGCTCGCCGGGACGACAGTGCTTGCCAGGATCAAAGCGCTCACTTCAGGAAGTCGGGCACGTCGAGCTCGTCATCCTCCTCGAACACGACCGACTTGCGCCGGGTGCCGGCCGAGTCAGCGGGGCGCACGGCGGTGGCCGGCCGCGTGCCGTTCGGCGCGGCCTCCTTAGCCGGCTGGCCTGTGCCGGCGTCCGGGCTGCCAGGGCGCGGCGACGGTATGCCGTCGATCCGCACGCCGTCGCTCGCCCCGCCGCTTGCATCAGCCGATTTGCCGCCACCGCCCGTGTTTCCGCCGGCCACGCGCCCGCCGGCCACGCTCCCGCCGGCCACGCTGGCGCCTGTCGTGCTGCCGTTGGCTGGCTGCTCCGGCCGGCTGGCACCGGCCGTCCCTGCCGCCGCGGCGGCCGACCCGGCTGTCGGCGTGCCCTGGCTGGTATCGGTCAGCTGGAACCGCCGCCAGTCAGCCGTCGCGCTAGACGTCGTTCCGGCGCCTGCGCCGCCGGCCAACTCAGCCGACGGCAATACCGCGCTGTAGGCGGTCGTCCGCGGGCGCGCGCGGCCCATCTGCGGCTCGTCGAACCCGGCAGCGATCACCGTGACCCTGACCTCATCGCCGAGCGCGTCGTCGATGACCGCCCCGAAGATGATGTTCGCGTCGGGGGCGGCTGAGTTAGCCACGAGCTGCGCGGCCTCGTTGATCTCGAACAGGCCCAGATCCGAGCCGCCCTGGATGGACAGCAGTACGCCATGAGCGCCATCGATGCTCGCCTCGAGCAGCGGGCTGGAGATAGCCATCTCGGCTGCCGCCACGGCACGGTCGTCGCCGCGCGCCGTGCCGATGCCCATCAGGGCCGAGCCGGCCCCGGACATGACGGACTTCACATCGGCGAAGTCGAGATTGATCAGGCCGGGCGTGGTGATCAGGTCGGTGATGCCCTGGACACCGGACAGCAATACCTGGTCGGCGGCCTTGAACGCGTCCAGCACGCTCACGTGACGATCCGAGATCGACAGCAGCCTGTCGTTCGGGATCACGATCAGGGTGTCGACCTCACTGCGAAGCTTCTCGATCCCGAGGTCGGCCTGCGCCGCCCGGCGCTTGCCCTCGAATCCGAACGGCCTGGTCACGACCCCGATGGTCAGCGCGCCGAGCGCCCTCGCTACCTCCGCGACAACCGGTGCACCGCCAGTGCCCGTGCCGCCGCCCTCGCCGGCTGTGACGAAGACCATGTCGGCACCCTTGAGTACCTCCTCGATCTCCTCACGGTGATCTTGCGCCGCCTTCGAGCCGATGTCGGGATTCGCGCCAGCGCCCAGGCCCCTGGTGAGCTCCCGGCCGACGTCAAGCTTCACGTCGGCGTCGCTCATCAGCAGCGCCTGGGCATCGGTGTTGATCGCGATGAATTCAACGCCTCGGAGTCCTTCTTCGATCATCCGGTTCACGGCGTTGACGCCGCCCCCGCCGATACCGACGACCTTGATGACCGCCAGATAATTCTGCGGTGCTGCCACGAGGAGCAAACCTTTCCGCTCGTACGATGTGCCGCGGACCTGCGCCGCAGATGCGGCTACGTTCCGGCTGCCGGGAACGGGGTCGCCCCGGTCTCGGTCCTCCTGCCCGCGAACTCCCCCCAGTACCATCGGCCCAGGCTCATCGGCGCCGTGGCGAGCTGCCCGGCACTGATCACCCTGGCCCCAATCAACGCCGCTGGTCCTGCGGAATCTGGCTGAGCAACTCTCACCCTCAACTTGAGATTTAGAGTTATGTCAAGCTGCCGACTGTTAGGGACAGTAGGGTTGCGCGCAGGCCCAGGTCAATCACTGTCAGCCTTCCAGCCCGGCGTGTCGCGCTGCGGGCCGGATTGATGCCCGGCGCGCTGGTCGCTGGCCCCCGCTCCCCTGGCACACTGCAGCTGCCTGCCACGCCGTCAGCCTTGCGTTACGGCCGTGCTGGGATCGCTGACGTCGTACAAGCGCGCATGCGTGCGCAGGAGCAATTCAAGCTCGGCAGCCTTCCGCGCCGCCTGGCCCGGCGAGCCCCACAGCACGGTGACCCCGCGGATCAGGTGCAAGGTGACAGCGGTCGCCGACACGGCGGAGACCGACACGATCTTCTCGCGCAGCACGGACGGCAGCTGGCGCAGCACGATCGCGGCGGCCCGCACGTCCGGGCTGCCGCGCAGCACAGCAGGCGGTGCCGTCAGCAGCGGCATCCCGGCGGGCTTGCGCGCGGCCCACCGCACCGTGATGCCGTACTCGTCGACGAGGTCGTAACCACCGGCCGCGGCGACGGCCAGCTGCGGAGTGCGCTCGCGGACGGTGATCACGATCGTGTCGGGCCAGGATCGGCCGACGCTGACCGATAGCACAGCCGTAATCCGCTGGACCCGGCGCGCGATCGCGCCAGTGTTCACCCGCGCGAGCGGCTGGCCCACCCGGACTTCTGCCGCATCGCGTACCTGCGCCGCCGACACGAGCCGGTTGCCGTTGACCTTGACGTGCCGCACCACCAGCAGGCTCGAGCCGAGCAGTGCCCAGGCGGCGCCTGCGAGGATCGCCATGATGAGCACGCCGAAGAGCGCGGCTCGCCACGGGTCGCCGTGGCGCCGGCGCGTCCGCGCCGGGCCGTTCCCGCCACGCCCACCTGGGCTGGGCTCACCCAAACCGGCCGCCGACCCAGCTCCGTCGTCATGCCCGGCCACGGGTCCGGCCTGCGGGTGCCGTGTCACAGCCGGGCCGCCCGGTCACCAAGCGCGGCGACGATCAGCGGCCCGAGGGCCGTGACGTCACCAGCCCCCATGGTCAGCACCAGGTCGCCGGGCTTGGCCAGGCCAGCGACGACACCGGGCACGGCAGCCCGGTCCGGGACGAACATGGCGCCGCCGCCGGATACCGCGTCGCTGATCAGCTTGCCGGTGACGCCAGGCTCGGGGTCCTCGCGCGCGGCGTAGACGTCAAGCACGAGCACCTCGTCGGCCTGGCTCAGCGCAGCGCCGAACTCCGCGGCGAAGATCCTCGTCCGGCTGAACAGGTGGGGCTGGAAGATGGCGATCACCCGGCCGCCGGCTGCCACGTCACGAGCGGCCGCGAGGTCGGCGGCGAGCTCGGTCGGGTGGTGGGCGTAACTGTCGATCACCTGGACACCATCGGCCTCGCCCTTGAGCTCCATCCGCCGGCGCGCGCCGCGATAGGCCGCCAGGCCCGCGACAGCCTCGGCGACGGACACGCCGAGCTGCACCGTCAGCGCGAACGCCGCGGTTGCGTTGAGTGCGTTGTGGCGGCCTGGGACTGCTATCTCCAGCTCGACTGGCCCGGCACCGGCCAGCATCGTGCCCGGTCCCCCCGTCACGGTGAACTCGGTGCGCATCCCTCGCGGCCGGATGTGCGTCACGCGGTAGGAGGCATCGGCCGCCGTGCCGTAAGTGAGCGCGGTCACGGTCGGCGGCACCTTCGCGGTGAGCGCTCGCGCGCCGGGGTCGTCGGCGCACGCCACCAGCAGGCCGCCGGCGGTGATGCGCGCGGCGAATGCCGCGAACGCCTCCTCGATGGCCGCGAGCGTCCCGTAGTTGTCCAGGTGGTCGGCCTCCACCGACGTCACGACCGCCGCGTCGGGCGCAAGCATGAGGAACGAGCCGTCGCTCTCGTCGGCCTCGACCACCACGGCCGGCCCAGCGCCCTCCGCAGCGCCGAGCCCGGTCTCGGCCAGGATCCCGCCGATGACGTAGGACGGATCTGCGCCGCTGTGCAGCAGCACGGTGGTGATCATCGACGTCGTTGTCGTCTTGCCATGCGTACCCGCCACGGCGATGCCCTGATGGCCGAGCATGACGCTGGCGAGCGCGGCAGCCCGGTGCAGGATCCGCAGTCCGCGCCGCTGCGCCTCTACTAGCTCAGGGTTGTCCGGCCGGATGGCGGTGGAGACCACGACAGTGTCGGCGTTGCCGAGGTTGCCTGCCGCATGCCCAACCGCGACCCGCGCGCCAGCGGTGGCCAGTTCCTCGAGTAGCGCCGACGCCGCCGAGTCACTACCGGAGACAGTGACGCCGCGGGACAGCATGATCCTGGCGATACCGGACATCCCCGCGCCGCCGATCGCGACGAAATGCACCGCGCCGAGCTCGCCGACCGGCACCGGATCAACCGGGGTGACCAGGCCCACGCCACTACCTCCCTATCCGCGCGAGGCCCGCGCCGAGCGCGGTAGCCGTCGGCGTCCTGGCCGCCGTCGGCCGACCGACAGCACCAGCGCAGCCAGGTCCGCGTCGGCGTCCCTGTTCCCGCTGGCGGCAGCCGCCCGGGCCATGGCAGCAACCAGTTCGTCATCCAGCAAGATGGGCAGCAGCGTCGAGCTGATCCACTCCGGCGACAGGTCTGCATCGTCGATGATGAGGCCGCCGCCCGCCTGCTCGATGGGGTCAGCGTTCAGGCGCTGCTCGCCGTTGCCGTGCGGGAGCGGCACGTACGCGGCCGGCAGCCCGACGGCGGTGAGCTCAGCGCAGGTCATCGCTCCCGCCCGGCACAGCGCGAAGTCCGCCGCCGCGTACCCGAGGTCCATCCGGTCCAGGTACGGCACCACGACGTAGGGTGCCGGGCCCGGCGCGACCTCGACGTCGCCGGCCTTCGGACCGACCACGTGCAGCACCTGGACGCCCGCCGCACGCACCGCGCCAGCCGCGCCCAGCATGGCCCGGTTGAGCGACGCGGCGCCCTGCGAGCCGCCGGTGACCAGCAGCACCGGCAGGTCGGGCTGGAGGCCGAAGTGTGCCCGCGCCTTGTCGGCCAGCGCCAGCCGGTCCAGGCCGGCGATCTCGCGCCGGATGGGGATGCCAAGGTAACGCGCATGCGGCAGCCTCGTGCCCGGCTGACCCGTGCAGACGTGCTTGGTGAGCCGCGCGCCGATGCGATTCGCCAGCCCAGGCATGGCGTTCGCCTCGTGCACGACGATCGGGACCTTACGGCGCCGGGCCGCGAGGTAGCCGGGCGTCGCCACGTAGCCGCCGAAGCCGACCAGCACGTCGGCCCTCGTGCGCTCAAGGACGGCGGCAGCAGCGCCGACCGCACCCAGCATGCGGGCCGGCACGGACAGCAGCGCCGGCGTCAGTTTCCGGGGCAGCGGCACCGGCGGGATCAGCGCCAGGTCATAGCCGCGCATCGGCACCAGCCTGGTCTCTAGGCCGCGCTCGGTGCCGAGGCACGTGATCGCGGTGTCGGGAGCGGACCGGCGCAGCGCGTCCGCGAGCGCCAGGGCAGGCTCGATGTGCCCGCCGGTGCCGCCGCCCGCGATCACGACGCTGACGCTCATGCCGCCTCACCTTCCTCGACCGGGCCACCTTACTTCGACGGCACCGGCCATGCTGCCCGGCCGGGCGCCTTGCCGGTGGCTTCTCCGGCCATCAGCGCAGCCCGTGCCCGATCCCGAGCCAGCCAAGCAGCCGTCGCGGCGGGCTCGGGCCAGCCGCCGCCAGCGCCTGCGCCGCGCCCGGCTCAGCCCGGGCGAACGACATCAGCATGCCGAGCGCCACCATGGTGACGATCAGCGAGGAGACACCCTGCGAGATCAGCGGCAGCGGCACGCCGGTGATCGGCAGGAGGCCGAGCACGGCGCCCATGTTGACCAGCGCCTGCACCGTGAGCCAGACCGTGATCGCGCCGGCCCCGAGCCGCGCGAAGGTGTCCGGCACCCGGCGCGCGATGCGCAGGCCGGCGAGCGCGAGCCCGCCGTACAGGACCACCACGCAGAGCGTGCCGACAAGCCCCAGTTCCTCGCCGAGGATCGCGAAAATGAAGTCGGACTGACTCTCCGGCACCGAGCCCCACTTGGCCCGGCTGGCGCCGCTGCCCACGCCGAACAGGCCACCCGAGCCGAGCGCGTCCTTGCCCTGAATGAGCTGATAGCAGGTCAGGCTGCGGCATTTCGGCGACGAGGACGACAAGAAGCTAGTAAGCCGGGCTAGCTCATAAGGATGTACGGCGACGAGCATCAGCAAGGCGAACACCAGCAGGGCCACCATGCCGACGATCAGCCTGCCCGGCGCTCCGATCACCCACAGCAGCGCCAGGAAGATGACCAGCAGCAGGAACGTGGTCCCGAGGTCTTTGCCGATCATGACCAGCATGGCCAGCAGAGCGGCGCCGGGCAGCAGCGGGATGAGGATGTGCCGCGAGTCGGCTAGCTGGCCTAGCTTCTCCTTCCTCGCCAGCAGATCCGCGCCCCACACCACGAGTGCCAGCTTGGCGAACTCCGATGGCTGCACCTGAGTGCCAGCGACTATGAGCCACCGCTTGGCTCCGTCGATCTCCGGACCGAAGAGCAGCACGAGCGCCAGGCCACCGATGGCTGCCAGCAGCAGCGGATAGGCGAACGCACGGAACAGCCGGGGCGGCGACTTGGCTGCCACCGCCATCAGCACCAGCCCCACCACCGCGCCGAGCAGCTGCTTCTCGAACATCGAGTACGCCGGCAGCCCCTGGTCAAGGTCGTAAGCCGTCGAAGTCGACAGCACCATCATCAGGCCGACGCCCAGCAGCAGCAGCGAGCTGCCAAGAACGAGATAGTACGAGGCAAGAGGCCGGTCGAGCAGAGCCTTGAGCCGGAGCGCTCCGTCACGCGCCCGCCTGGCCCGGTCGGCGGCGCCTGCGAGTGCGGCATCCCGGTCCGGGAGGTGCGCGCCGCCGGCCAGCTCTGCGCCGTCGGCCTCGGCCGCCCCGGTGGTGGCCGACGGCGGGCTCACCGTGAATCCGCCAGCCTGGTGACTGCTGCGGCAAACGCCTCCCCGCGCGCCGGGTAGTCACGGAACATGTCCCACGACTGCGCGGCAGGTGCCAGCAGCACCGTATCGCCGCGCCGGGCGACCTTCGCCGCCTGCGCCACTACCTGATCCATGACTCCAGTGTCGGTGCTGCTCAGCTCCGTAACGGGGACATCGGGTGCGTGTCGCGCGAGTGCACGGGTGAATCTGGCCCGGTCGGTACCGATAAGCACAGCGGCGCGCAGCCGCGGTGCCGCGGCCCGCACGATGGCGTCCAGATCGGCATCGGTCCCCCGGAACAGCCCGCCGGCGACCCAGACAATGGACGGGAACGCGGCAAGTGAGGCGGCCGCCGCCGCCGGATTGCTGGCCTTGGAGTCGTCGATGAAGGTGACGCCGTCCAGCTCGGCCACCAGGCTGATCCGGTGCGGTTCGGGTACGAACCTGGCCAGGCCTGCCGCGATCGAGTCGGGCCGGTCGCCGTAGGCACGGGCCAGTGCCGCTGCCGCGAGGGCGTCGGCCACGTTGTGCGGTGCGGCCGGACGCACCAGTTCCTCGCGGGCCAGGCGTACGGAGCTGCCGAACGCGTTGTCGACGAGCCAGCCGCCGGCCACGCCGAGTTCGCCATGGCCGGGCTCCCCGAGCCGGAAGCCAGCCAGGCGGCTGGCCCCGCGCGCCATCGCGACCTCGGCCATCGCGACCGATCGGGCGTCCTCCGCGTTGTAGATCGCGATCGTGCCCGCTGCGAAGATCCTGGCCTTCGCGGCCGCGTACGACTCCAGGTCGTCGTGCCAGTCCAGGTGGTGGGCGGCGAGGTTGAGCACGACGGCGGCTAGCGGTGCGATCGTGACGCTCCAGTACAGCTGGAAGCTGGACAGCTCGACCGCGACGACCGGATAGGGCTCAGGGTCGGTGACCACGTCCAGGATCGGGGTGCCGACGTTCCCGGCGGCTACGCTGCGGTGCCCGGCCGCGGCCAGCATGGCGGCCAGCATCCGGACGGTCGTGGTCTTCCCGTTCGTGCCGGTCACGGCGAGCCACTGCTGGCGGCCGCCGCCGGCAAGCAGTGGTCGCAGCCGCCAGGCTAGCTCGATGTCGCCGATCACCTCGATGCCGTCCGCCACGGCGCCGGCGAGCAGCGGCGTGTCCGGCCGCA
Organism: uncultured Actinomycetota bacterium; assembly: GCA_963792725.1. Taxonomy (GTDB): domain Bacteria; phylum Actinomycetota; class Actinomycetes; order Streptosporangiales; family Streptosporangiaceae; genus JAJYUU01. The sequence continues at coordinate 1,033,781 of CAWBXJ010000001.1, forward strand.
GCCCAGGCGAGGTGACGACCAGCCCGGTGCCCGCCGGGACCGTCGCGCCGGGGCCGAGCTCGGCGGGGCCTAGGCGGACCGTGACGCCGTATTGTGCCAGCCGCCCGGCCAGCTCCCGGCGCTCGGCATCGTCGCGCGAGTCGGCAGCGGTGACCTGCGCGCCGTGGCTGACCAGCAGCGAGATGACGGACTGCCCGGTGATGCCGAGGCCGGCCACCAGCACCTGCTGGCCGGCCATGCTGGCCGGCTGGGTCATGTCGTCCGTTGCCGTCATGATGCTACGTCTGAAGCCACTCGGCGTAGAAGATGCCGAGGCCGAGAGCGACGCACAGGCCGGAGATCAGCCAGAACCTGATCACGATGGTCGTCTCGGCCCAGCCGACCAGCTCGAAATGATTATGCAGGGGGCTCATCTTGAAGACCCGTATCCCTCGCCCGGTCCTGAGCCTGCTCACCTTGAAGACGCTGACCTGGATTATCACCGACAGCGTGATGACCGCGAACAGTCCGCCCAGGATGATCAGCAGCAGGTCGGTCTTGGTGCAGATGGCCAGCCCGGCCAGCACGCCGCCGAGGGCGAGCGACCCGGTGTCACCCATGATGATCCGGGCCGGCGGCGCATTCCACCACAGGAACCCGAAGCAGGCGCCGAGGACGGCGGCGGCCACGACCGCCAGGTCGAGCGGGTCGCGCACGGTATAGCACTGGCGGGACAGGAACAGCGTGCAGTCGTTGCGCTCCTGCCAGATCCCGATCAGCACATAGGCAGCCAGTACGAGGATCGTCGCCCCGGTGGCCAGCCCGTCCAGGCCGTCGGTCAGGTTCACCGCGTTCGACGTGCCCGCGATCATGATGATCGCCCAGATTACGAACGGCAGGGTGCCGATCGCGGGCCCGAAGTCGCGCAGGAACGAGATATGCGCGTCGGCCGGTGTGATGGATAGCGCGTCGGGGTGCTGGAGTACCTCAAGCGCGAAGACAGCGCCGACCACGATCTGGCCCGCGAGCTTGGCCCCGCTGCGCAGCCCGACGCTGGTCTGGCGGAAGATCTTGATGAAGTCGTCGATGAAGCCGACCAGGCCCAGGCCCGCCATCAGCAGCAGAATCAGGACGCCCGACGTCGTCATCGGGTCGTGCGTGACCACGTGCCCGACGAGGTAGCCGATGAGCGCCGCGAGCACGATGGCGGCGCCGCCCATGGTCGGCGTCCCCCGCTTGGTCTCGTTTGACTTCAGGCCTTCCACCCTGATCGGCTGTCCGTAGCCCTTCCGGCGCAGCAGCCTGATGATCATCGGCGTGCCGAACAAGGCGAGCAGGAGCGAAACGGCCCCGGTCACCAGGATGGTCTTCAACTGCGCGGCCCCTCATCGGCCGCCCGCTGCTCGCCAGTCAGGGCGAGCGCTACCCGCTCAAGGCCGATCGAATGCGAGGCCTTGACCAGCACGAAGTCGCCGTCCCGCAGTCGCTCGCGCGCTGCCCGGACGGCCTCGGCGACGTCCGGGACGTGGACGAGCTCGCCCTGCCAGGCAGGCACGCCCTTCGCCCCGGCGAGTATCGGCGCCGCGTCCTCGCCTACCACGATGAGTCCGGCGAGACCCGCCGCGGCCGCAGCCGCGCCAATCTCCTCGTGCAGCCGGTCAGCGTCGTCGCCCAGCTCGGTCATGTGCCCGAGCACCGCGAAACCGCGCCGGCCGCGAGCCATCGTGGCCAGCGCGGCCAGCGCGGCCCGAACGGAGTCGGGGTTGGCGTTGTAGGCGTCGTTGATGACGGTGACGCCGTCTGGCAGCAGGGTGACTTCCATCCGCCACCGGCTGCGGGCGACTGCGGCCGACAGGCCGGCGGCGATGTCGGCTACCGGCATGCCCAGCTCCCCGGCGATCGCCGCTGCGGCCAGCGCGTTGTGTACGTGGTGCTCCCCGTACAGCTGGAGCTGGACCGGCGCCGCGCCGCCAGCAGTGACGAGCCTGAAGCCGGGCCTGCCGAGGTCGTCGGTGCGCACCTGCTCGGCCCGCACGCCCGCGTGGGCCGACCGGCCGAACAGGACGACCCTCGCCCTTGTGCGCGCCGCCATGACAGCGACGCGTTGGTCATCGGCGTTGAGGATGGCGACGCCGTCAGCCGGCAGCGCCGCCGGCAGCTCGCCCTTGGCGGCCGCGATCCGCTCTAGGCTGCCGAATTCTCCGGCGTGGGCATGACCGACGCAGAGCACGGCGCCGATCCTGGGCGGCGCGATCGCGCAGAGCTCGGTGATGTGCCCGAGCCCGCGCGCTGACAGCTCCGACACCAGGTAGCGGGTCTGTGCGGTGATCTTCAGCACCGTCAGTGGATGGCCGATCTCGTTATTGAACGACTCGCGCGGCGCGACGGTCGGGCCGAGATCCTCGATCAGCTGCGCCGCCAGGTCCTTGGTCGTGGTCTTGCCAGCCGATCCGGTAATGCCGATCACGGTGAGCTCGGGCGCCCGGTCGATCACCGCCCTGGCGAGCCTGCCGAGCGCGACCTGAACGTCGGGCACGATGATCGCCGGACCGCCGACGGGCCGGGCGGCCAGGACCACCACCGCGCCGGCCGCCAGTGCCGCGGCCGCGAAGGCATGCCCGTCGGTCCGCGTGCCGGGCAAGGCCACGAATAGCCCGCCCGGCGCGACGGCGCGCGAGTCGATGACGACAGCACCGGTGACCAGCACATCCGCGTCCGGCACCTGCGCCAGCTGCCCGCCGGTAGCCGCCGCTATCTCCGCCACCGACAGCGGGATCACGTGTCCTCCGGGTAGAGCTCGGTCAGGTCGTCGGCGCCAGCGCCGCCGGTCATCGTTGCATCCTCAGTTGCCCGCCGGTGCAGGAGGGCCGCCGCGGCGACCTCCCGGTCGTCGAACGGGATCACGGCCCCGCTGACATACTGCCCTTGCTCGTGGCCCTTCCCCGCGATGATCACGACGTCGCCCTTGCCGGCCGATGCGATGGCCATGCCGATGGCGGCAGCCCGGTCAGGCTGCAGCACCACTTGCGCACGCTCGCCCCGCGGCACATCAATGGCACCTGCCAGCATCTCAGCAAGGATCACCAGCGGGTCCTCCGAGCGCGGGTTGTCGTTCGTCAGGATCGCGACGTCGGCGAGCCGGGCGGCCGCTGCTCCCATGAGCCTGCGCTTGCCGCGGTCGCGGTCCCCGCCGCAGCCGAGCACGATCACCAGGTTGCTCTGGGTGACCTCGCGCATGACTGTCAGCAGCGCCTCCACCGCACCAGGCTTATGCGCATAGTCGACCAGGACGGCGAAATCCTGGCCCCGGTCCACTCGCTCGAGGCGGCCCGGCGGCCCGGCGCACGCCGCGACGCCGGCCACGGCCGCGGCGAGGCTCGTGCCGGCCTCGACCAGGGCCACGATGGCCGCCAGCGCGTTGGCGACGTTGAAGCCACCGGGCAGCGCTACCGACGCGTCAGCCTCGACGCCACCAGGGCCGATCACGCGGAACGTCGAGCCATCGGCGCCCGATCGCACGTCGACGGCCCGCCAGTCAGCCGCACGCCGGCCCTCCGCGGAGAAGGTGGTGACCGGGATCGGTGCATGCGCGGCGAGCTCTCGCCCACGCGCGTCGTCGATGTTGACGACGCCAGCCCTGGCATAGTGCGGCGTGAACAGCTCAGCCTTGGCCGCGAAGTACTCGTCCATGCTCGCGTGGAAGTCCAGATGATCCTGGGACAGGTTGGTGAAGACCACGACGTCGTAACGGGTGCCGGCCACCCGCCCGAGCGACAGGGCGTGGCTGGATACCTCCATCGCCCCGGCGCCGACCCCGCGCTCGACCATCGTGGCCAGCAGCGCCTGAAGATCGGTCGCTTCCGGCGTGGTCAGCGTGCTCACCACGGTGGCATCGCCGATCCGGGTCTCGACGCCGCCGATCAGCCCGGTCTGATACCCAGCGGCCCGCAAGCCGGACTCCAGCAGGTACGTCGTCGTGCTCTTGCCGGCCGTGCCAGTAACGCCGATCAGGAGCACCTTTTCCGACGGCCGGCCGTATATCCACGCGGCGACCTCGCCGAGCCTGGCGCGCGGGTCGCCGACCACGAAGACGGGCAGCCCGGCGGCGATGGCACCCTGGCGGCCCGACGGATCCGTGAGCACGGCCACCGCCCCGGCCGCGGCGGCCGCGGCGCAGAACCTGGCCCCGTGGACCGTGCTGCCCGGCAGCGCGGCGTAGAGGTCGCCGCGGCGCACCGACCTGGAATCGTGCGTAATGCCAGTCAGGCCGCCTGGCTGGCCGGGCGGACCCGGATCGCGATGGCCGTCAGCTGGCCGCAGCCCGAGCAGCGCCGCGAGCCCGGCTAGCGGGCGCGGGCGGACGTGATCTGGGCGAAAGGCCGCTGGCACGGGCAGAGGTTACCTCCCCTCACGGCGCCGTGAGCCTGATATAGGGCGCTCTGGCATAGTCCGGTGCGATCCGCATGGTCTGCAGGGCGAACTTCATCACGTCGAAGAAGGCCGGCCCGGCGACCTCGTCACCGTAGTACTTGCCGTGCGGATCCTGAATGTTGACGGCTACGACCAGCTGTGGGTTGTCAGCCGGGGCGATGCCGATGTAGCTGGAACCATACTGACAAAGGCACTTGCTCTGGCCTGGCTCCGCAACCTGGGCCGTGCCGGTCTTGGCCGCCACGGTGTAGCCGTTGATCAGCCCCCAGGGCTCGCCGGCCTGGGCGTTCAGGAGGGGTACCTGCTGAAGCATCGTCATCAGCTCGCGAGCAGTCTGGGCCTTAACGACGCGCCTGGAGGCAGCCGCCCGCGCCGGGGTGAACGTGCCGGCCGAGCTGGTCGTGCCGGCGATGAGGGTGGGCTGCACCCGCACACCGCCGTTGGCGATGGTCGCGTACACGCTGGCCATCTGGATCGCCGTGACGCCGAGGCCCTGGCCGAAGGCGTACTCGTACCGGTTGTCCGGCCAGTAGCCAGCCGTTCCTGGCGGCGGCAGTAGTCCGGGGCTCTCCTCAGTCATGCCGAGGCTGAGCGAGCCGAGTCCGAACGCACGCAGGTAGTCATACTGCTGCTGCGGCGTGATGTGACGGGCGACCTGGACCATGCCGACGTTGCTGGAGTGCGCGAGGATGCCGGCGATCGTGTACCGCACCGTCGGGTGCAGTTCGGCGTCGTGGAAGGTGTACAGCCCGTCCATCGTGATCTGGTACGGGATGGTGTAGGCGCTCATCGGCGTCTGCCCGCCCTGTTCCAGCGCGGCTGCCACGGTGACCGGCTTGAGCGTGCTGCCCGGCGCGAAGACGTTCGCAGTACTGATGTTGGTCGTGCTGGCGTACGAGACAGGATCGTACGGGTTATAGGTCGGCCACTGGGCCATCGCCAGGATCGCGCCTGTCTTCGGCTGCATCACGACGATCGAGCAGTTCCGTGCGTGGGTCTGCGCCACGCGCTCCTTGCAGACCTGGTCGGCCTCGTACTGGATATCCGCCTGGATCGTGAGCCGAAGGCTCCGCGCCGGCACTACCGGCGTGAGCCTGACCTCGGTCAGCGGGATCGGCTGCTGATGGGCGCCGAGTTCGACGTACTCGCTGCCTGGCCGGCCGGCCAGGACGGAGTTGTACTCGTTCTCCAGGCCCTGCGCGCCGTAGAGGCTGGCGCCGTTCCCCTGGTTACTGGTGAAGCCGACGATGTCCGAGGCGAGGTCAGCGTTGGGGTACTCGGTCGTATAGCTCGGGTCCATGTCGATGCCAGGCAACTGCAACTGGCTGATCTTGTTAGCCGTGGTCGCCGAGACTCCGCTGGCCAGCACCTGATACTCCCGGCTCGACGGGTGGTCGAACATCGTCATGATCGCGCTGGCGGCCAGCCTGAGCGGGCCAGCTAGCCTGGCAGCCACGGTCGGTCGTGACGGCACCGGGATCAATACCGGATCGGCGTATACCGTGTATGTCTGCACGGTCATCGCTAGCACTGTCCCGTCGCTAGTCGTGATGCCACCGCGGACCGCCGGTATGGAGATCTTCCTCAGCAGGATGTGCGCTGAGTCCGTCTTGTAGGCCGCCGAGTCCAGTCCCTGGAGCTGAACCAGGCGGCCGGCGAAGATGGACAGCGCGAACGCCATGCACAGCAGCGTGATCCGCAGCCGCCTGCCTGGATTGCCGCGCCGCCGCGCTGGTACCGGCAGCTGCGCTATCGGACCGCTGGTGCCGGGCTGGCCGCGGGCCGGGCGGCCAGCCTTGACGCCGGAGCTGACGCGCCATCCCTGCCCCTGCGCGTGTCGGGACGGCTCGCCGCGGCCTGCGCGGCCCGGACCTGGCCTGGCCGCTCGCCGCCCGGTCTCGCCCGGCCGGCCGGGCGAGCCTGGTGTGCGCGGCGGTCTCGCGGGCCCCCGCGACCCGCCCGGTGACGGCCGCGCTCGCCGTGGCCGCGGCTCGGAGGCGTCGCCGTCACGCCCTCCTGCGCGGCTCACCGCCGCGATCCGCGACGATGCGAGGCCTTGCCGGTCCTGCGCTTCGCGTCAGTCTTGCCGGTTCCTGCCTTGACGGGGGGCTTGGCCTGGGCAGTCGCTGCGGGCTGGCTCGTCGTGCTCCCGGCCCCGAGTGAGGCGATGACGCTGGCCTGACCTGGCAGCTCGTAGGACCGGCCAGTCCGCAGGTCCAGGATGTTGCCATTGGTCTGGACCCGCATACCGAGCTGATAGGCACGCTGGGCGATCTGCGCGGGCGACTGCGCCGCCGCGATCTGCTGCTGAAGTGTCTGCTCCTGCGTCGTCAGGGTGGCGCTGGTGCGCTGCAGCTGGCTGATCTGGAAGCTCGTGGCCCCGAGTGTGGTGTTGATGACCAGCAGGCAGATGAGTCCGCCGCCGAGCAATAGGAGCACCAGCAGGACGAACGGCATCCGTGGCAGCGGGGTGTGCGCAACGCGGCCAGCCTCGCGCAGGCGACGTGGCAGGGGCTGCGCGGCGGCGACCGTCGTGCCGCTCGATCGCCGTGGTGATGGCGCCGCCGGGGCCGGCCGCCGAGTCGGTGCCTGCAGCGCCGATGCTGCGCGCCGGGACGAATCGGGCACCGGCCGCAGCCTCGGCCGCCCGGCCGGCCTCTCGGCGGCGGTGCGGCGAGTCGCGCTGCTGGCAGCTGACGCTGCCCGCTCGGCACCGGCGCGGCGGGGGTCGCCGCGGAACGGACCGCTGCCGCGGCGCGGTGGCGGCGGCGCAGGTGACCGCAGCTGGTCTCGATTTCGAGTGGTGGTCTCCATCCGGTCTGGCCGTCCCTCCCCGGGCACCGGGCTCCCCACCCGGACGCGCCCTGTGTCCCGCGGTTCTTTCTCACGCAGTCCGGTGGCCCGCGGCCCTGTCATGCCGCGGCCCTGACCCGCTCGGCCGCCCGGAGCCGGGCCGACGCGGCGCGCGGATTCGCCGCCAGCTCGTCGGCAGCCGGCCGCTCCGCGCCCCTGGTCAGCAGCCGGAACTGGGGGCGCGACTCCTCCAGCGAGACAGGCAGCCCCCGCGGCGTCGTGTCGGCCGTCCGCGCGGCCAGCGCGCGCTTCACCGCGCGGTCCTCGAGCGAGTGGTAGGCAAGCGCAACAATCCGGCCGCCGACGGCCACGCTGTCGAGCGCGGCGGGCAGCGCCCGCCGCAGCACGTCAAGCTCCCCGTTTACCTCAATCCGCAGTGCCTGGAACGTGCGCTTAGACGGGTTGCCGCCCGTGCGCCGGGCGGGCGCCGGAATCGACTCCCTGACGATCTCCGCCAGGCGCGACGTACTGGTCAGCGGCGCCGTGGCCCGCTCGCGCACGACGGCGTCCGCGATTCGCCGGGCGAACCGCTCCTCGCCGTAATCGCGCAGCACCCGAGTGAGCTGGTCGGCCGGGTAGGTGTTGAGCACGTCCGCTGCTGTCAGCCCGCCCGTCTGGTTCATCCGCATGTCGAGCGGAGCATCCACGGCGTACGCGAATCCGCGGCTCGGATCATCCAGTTGCGGCGACGACACCCCAAGGTCAAACAGCACGCCCTGGACGGCGCGGAGACCGGCGCCCGCCAGGATCTCGGGCATCTGGTCGTAGCGGGCCTGGACGAGGGTCACCCGGTCGCCGAAGCCCGCCAGGGCGTGACGCGACTCCTCGATCGCGGTCGCATCGGTGTCAATGCCGATGAGGCTGAGGCCAGGATGAGCGGCCAGGAGTGCCTTCGCGTGACCAGCGCGGCCGAGGGTCGCGTCGACAAGCACGGCGCCGGGCGGCTCGAGCGCGGGCGCGAGCAGCTCGAGCACCCGGTCACGCATGACCGGCAGGTGTGCGGCCGCGGCCGTTCCCATCACGCCCCCTCGCTACTGCTCGCTCGCTGCGTTGCGCTGCCCAGATGCCGGCTGCCGAGATGCCCGGCCAGGTCCCCATCCGCGCCACTGCACTGACGGGTCACGGTGGCCTTCTGACGCCGGGGAAGTGACGTCAGCCGGGCCGTCGGCCCTCCAGCACGGGTGGAGACCTCGCCGGGCATCCAGCGCACCGTTACAGAACTCCTGGCAGTACCTCCTCAGATGCGTCGGAGAACGCGTCCTCTTGCTGCTCTAGATAGCTGGTCCAGGCCATTGCGTCCCAGATCTCCAGCCGGGTGTTCGCCCCGATCACCACGCAGTCGCGCTGCAGGCCCGCGTACTCCCGCAGGCTCAGGGGGATCGTCATGCGCCCTTGCTTGTCGAGTTCCTCGTCGGATGCGCTGGCGAAGAACACCCGGCTGTAATCCCGGACCGCCTTGGCGGTAACCGGTGCAGTCCGGAGCGCTTCGGTGATCCGGCCGAACTCGGTCACGGGGAACACGTACAGGCATCGCTCCTGGCCCTTGGTGAGCACCAGGCCTGCGGACAGCTCCTCGCGGTACTTGGCGGGCAGGATCAGCCGGCCCTTGTCGTCGAGGCGAGGCGTGTGGGTGCCAAGGAACACCCGCCTCACCTCCCCAGGTCCCCCACATCGTGTCCCGCCGGGGCCATTCTCGCCCCACGGATCACCACTGTACTCCACTCTCCCCCACCGTCAATCACAACAAACCCCTGAACCGCGCAACCGCCTGGGGAGTTACCAGGTCAGGGAGGTGGAGCAGAATGGAGGCAACTCGGCACAGGCACCTGTGCGACTGCAGCGCTGGCGAGCCCGGCCCGCGCCGCGAGGCCAGTTAGTCACCGCAGTGTTACGCCCCCGATATGGGAGTGGAATCGCTCACAGAAGTGGAAAGACGTACTGTCTGAACGCACGGCTCTTAACGCCGCGACAGTGCCTGTGTGGTGAGTTGGCACTGAAGTGCCTGATGAGCAGTGAGCGCAGCGAATTTGGGGAATGGCCGCCAGGAGGGCACGTGGTCACGGACACCGACCAGCAGGCTGATAGATCGCTGGATGAGCTCGTAGGCATCGCCAGGCAGGTGAGCTCCGCGGTGCAGACCGTGATCTCCGGCAAGCCGGGCGCGATCCGCCTGGCGCTGACCGTCTTGCTCGCCGAGGGCCACGTCCTCATCGAGGACGTGCCGGGCGTGGGCAAGACTCAGCTGGCGAAGGCGCTGGCTAAATCCATCGACTGCTCCGTGCGGCGCGTGCAGTTCACGCCAGACCTGCTGCCGAGCGACATCACCGGGGTTAGCGCCTACAACCAGGAGCTGCGCGAGTTCGAGTTCAAGCCTGGCCCGATCTTCGCCAACATCGTGCTCGGCGACGAGATCAACAGGGCATCGCCCAAGACGCAGTCGGCGCTGCTCGAGTCGATGGAAGAGGGCCAGGTCACCGTCGACGGCAGCACCTACCAGCTCGAACGCCCCTTCATGGTGATTGCCACCCAGAACCCGGTCGAGATGGAGGGCACCTACCCGCTGCCCGAGGCACAGCGTGACCGGTTCATGACGAGGATCTCGATCGGCTACCCGGACCGCGATTCGGAGCTCGCGATGCTCGACTCGCACGGCTCAAGTTCGCCGCTGGATGAGCTCAAGCCGGTGGCGCACGCGAGTGATATCCGGGCGCTGGTCGCCGCCGTCCGCGAGGTGCACGTCTCGGCCTCGATCCGGCAGTACATCATCGACCTGGTGAATGCCACGCGGACGTCGGCGGAGCTGCGGCTCGGCGCGTCACCGCGGGCCGCACTGCACTTGCTGCGAGCCTGCCGGGCGTTCGCGGCGCTGGACGAGCGCGATTTCGTCATTCCCGATGATGTCCAGGCACTCGCGGTGCCCGTGCTAGCGCACCGCCTGCTGCCAAGCGCCGAGGCCATGGTCGGGCGCGAATTGCCTGATCAGGTGCTATCCGCCATCGTCCGGCGACTGCCGCTGCCGGGACGTTAGGCCTAGACTCACCGCAGGGGCAGCTGGAAGGAATCAGACCATGCGGACCTCGCTGCTCGCCGGGATGACGACCCGCGGCTCTTCGTTTCTGGCTGCCGGCGTCGCTGCGGCGTTCACGGGCTACCTGCTCGGTGAGCGCGGGCTGCTCTGCGTCGGCATCGCGCTTGTCTCGCTGCCGCTGCTGGCGGCCGCGGCGGTCCGCCGCGGTCAGTACCGGCTCGGGACCAGCCGCATCATCAGGCCGCCGCGCGTGCCGGCCGGACACACGGCGACGGTCACGCTCCGGCTGGAGAACGCGTCCCGAGCAGCCACGGGGCTGCTGCTCGCCGAGGACGCCGTGCCCTATGCGCTCGGGGCACGACCACGGTACGTACTGGACAAGATCGAACGGAACGGAACGAGGGAGCTTACCTATCCCCTTCGCTCGGACGTCCGCGGCAAGTTCGAGATCGGCCCGCTCCAGCTGCGGGTGGCTGACTCATTCGGCCTCGTGGAGGTCAGCCGGTCGCTGTCCGGGCGGACCATGTTTATCGTGACCCCGCGCGTCGTCCCGCTGGCGCGGACCGTCATCAGCCGGTCCTGGGCGGGCGAGGGCGAGGGCCGGGCGAGGCTGACATCGATGGCCGGCGAAGACGATGTCATCCCGCGCGCCTACCGGGACGGCGACGAGCTGCGGCGGGTGCACTGGCGCTCGACGGCGAGGTACGGCGAGCTGATGGTGCGCCGGGAGGAGCAGCGCTGGCGGAACAGAGCGACCGTGCTGCTGGACAGCCGGTCGATGTCCCACATGGGTACCGGGGCTGGGTCGTCGTTCGAGATGGCGGTCAGCGCCGCGGCATCGGTCGGCGTGCATGTCTCGCAGGAGGGCCTGACCGGGCAGTTCATCACCGACAGCGATGTGGTCCGAGGCGGCCCGTTCTTCGAGGACTCGCTGCTCGACTCGCTCGCAGTGATCCGGCCGTCTAGCGCGCGCACCATGGACCGCGCGTTCAAGGAGCTGAAGATATCGGGTGCCGGGGTGATCATCGCGGTCATGGGCAAGATGTCGACCGCGGAGGCGCGCCAGCTGGCCGCCTGTCGCACGGAGGGCAGTCAGGGCATCGCGCTCCTGCTGGACGTCGCTACCTGGGCGGAGGCGGCCCGCCGTGCCGCTCCGACCGACCTGGCCGGAGGCGGGGCCCCAACCGGCCCGCTCAGCAATGCCGTGGCAGGCGGGAACCAGGCCAGGCTCGACGCGGCCGATGCGGAGGTCCCGGCTGCCGGCAGTGCCGGTTCATTCGCCGCCGCCGACGGCCTGGCCGCCGACGCTCGGGCCGACACCGGCACTGCGGACGGAGCGAACCGGCCGGCCCCCGCCGATCGGCCTCGAGCCGGTCGGCGGCCGAGTCAGCGGCAGCGGCAGCCCTGCTGCGCGGCGCTGGCTGGCACGTCACGACTATCGACGCCAGCACCCCGCTCGCTACCGCCTGGCAGCGCCTGCCGCGAGCGGCCGAGATGCTGGTTGCTACCGGGACCACGGTTTATCCGGGGACGGCTGACGTCGGCACGGAGAGCGGACAGCGGGTATGAACCTGCGTATCAGCGTTACTGCGGCGGTGGCCGTGCTGCTGGCGTCGCTCTCGCTCAACGCCGTGCTCCAGGGCAACGGCTGGCTGGCGGCTGGCATCGGTGCGGTGATCGTGATCGCCGGAGCCGGCATCGCGACCAGGCTGTCGAACCTGCCCGCCGCGCTGGCGGCAGCGGCAGTCGTCCTTATCGGCGTCATCCCGCTGTTCTTCGCGCCCACCTGGCCAGTGCGTGCCACGGGGCTGGTAATCGTAGCGGTGACCGCCGCGAGCGCGACTGGCTGGCGGGTGCTCCGCGCGTTCGCGGTCGTCGCCTGCTACCTGGCCGCCCTGCTGATCTACCTGAACCTGGTATTCGCCAACGCGGCCTCGTTCGCGCGGATCATCCCGAGTTATCAATCTGTTTCGGTACTGGGCCGAATGGTGCCGCAGGCCTTCGACCAGTTCAGGTTCTCACCGCCGGTACCCGATACCCGGCCGGTGAGCCTGGTCACCGCGGCCGGCATTGGCCTGATAGCGATCATCGTGGACATCGTGGCCGTCCGGCTCCGGCGGCCCGCCGTCGCCGGGGTCCCGCTGCTGGTGCTGTTCAGCGTGCCGGTCGCGAGCAACCTCAAGACGTTCGGCGTCCTGCAGTCGGTCACCTTCGGCGCGGCACTGGCGGGCTTCCTGGCGCTGCTGTCAGCGGACGGCAGGGTGCGGCTGCGGATGTGGGGCAGGCTCGTCACCTTCCGGTATGTCCAACCCGCCGACGAGGCTGGCGCCGGGCCCGATACCAGGGAACTGGCGGCCTCGGGCCGACGGATCGGGCTGGCAGCGGTATGCCTGGCCGTGATCATCCCGATCATCTTGCCGGCCGTGCACGCCCGCGATGTCTTCGGCACCACCGACAACGGCAAGCCGCGGGGGGTCGGCGGCGGGCTCGATGCCTTCCTCGGTGTGCAGCACGACCTGACCGAGCACCCGACGCCGGTGCTGTCATACACCAGCGACGCCGACGATGCCGCCCAGCAGTACTTCCAGGTCTTCTCGCTGAACTACAACACCGCGCGAAACGCCTGGTTCCCCTTGTTCCCGCTCGGCGTCGTCGGGTCGCAGCCCATCCTCGGCCCGGCGCTGCCGTACAGTGCGCCGGGGCTGCTCACGACCACCCCGGTCCGTACTGTGACCACCACTGTGCACATGGCGCCAGGCCTGGGCGGACCGACCGCCTACCTGCCGGTGCCGTACGCCCCCGACAAGCTGACGATCGGCGGTACCGGCTGGCAGGAGCTGGGCGGATCGCTGATGATCCTCAGCCCGGTGGAGGGCCTGTCTGGCCTCGACTACACGGTCACGAGCCGGGAGGCCGATCCGACGCCGGCCGATGTCAACAACACCGACGGCCAGTTCGTGCCTGGCAGCATCCAGAATGAGTACGGGAACTATTCCGGCCCCGACGCGGCCAGACTCCTCGCCATCACGCGTCAGCACACCCGGGGCGCGCTGACACTCCTCCAGGCTGCGATCGACCTCCAGAACTGGTTCAACTCCCGTGCGTTCACCTATACGCTGAAGCCGGATCTGCCGACATCGCAGTGGCTGCTGAGATTCCTCACCACGGACCGCCGCGGCTACTGCCAGCAGTTCGCCTGGGCTTTCGCGGTGCTAGCCAGGCTGGCCGGGATCCCGTCCCGGATCGCGGTCGGCTACACCGGCGGCTCGGCCGGTCCGCACGGCAGCTGGCAGGTCACAACGGCGGACGCGCACGCCTGGCCCGAACTGTACTTCCCTGGCCAGGGCTGGCTGCGCTTCGAGCCGACACCGCACGGCGCCGGCGACCAGGGGACGGCAACCGTGCCCAGCTACGCCAGCGGCCCGTCCACCGGATCCGGCGCTCCCTTGCCCGGCGGTCCATCCCAGACCCAGACCAGTCCTGGCGGCTCGGCCGGACACGGCAAGAAGAGCTCAGCGCTCAATCGCCTAACCCACGGTCAGCCCGGCGTGGCCGGCGGCGCCACGGCTAAGTCCGACGCTGGGCTCTGGCTCGCCATCGGCATCCCGGTCCTGGTCTTCTTGCTGCTCACCTGGCCAGCCCTGACCAGGCTGCTGACTCGGCGGCGGCGCTGGCTGACGGCCTCCGGCGATGTCGGGCTCGCCCGTGCTGCCTGGCGGGAGTTGACCGACGACCTAGCCGATCTCGGTCTGCCGTCGGCGCCCGGCGAGACGGCGCGTGCGCTCGCACGGCGCGTCACGCAGCAGGCCCGCCTCGAGGCGTCGGCTGCGCAGGCACTAACCAGGATCGCGACCGCCGAGGAACGGGCTCGCTACGCCCGGCTAGCTATGCCCGCGGCCGGGCTTGCCGCTGATGTGCGGACTGTCCGGCGGGCCATTGCCGCCTCAGTACGCCGCGGGCAGCGGGTGCGGGCCTGGCTCCTGCCGACTTCGACCCTCACCGCGGCGCGGCACCTGCTCGAACAGGTCAGCGGCGTCCTCAGCTGGCTGGATTTGTCCTGGCCGGCCGTCCGGCGGCAGCTACAGCGGGCCGTCACGCACCGGGCCTAGCGGTTGTTGCCTTCCTGGCGGCGCCGCCAGCGTTCCTCGATACGGTCCATGAGCCCGCCGTTGGCCGCCGAGGCCTTCGCGGCCCGCCGGTCCCGCCGCTTCGGGCGATCCAGGGTCATCCCGGCCATCCGGCGGTAACTAGCCACCGCCCAGACGCTGGCGATGATCATGACAGCGAATCCGGTCACGGCGAGCCAGTTGTACTTCAGGTAAAAGCCTGCCGCCAGAGCGCCCACGCCAAGAAGGAAACCGACCGCAGCCTGGACCACGCGGCGCCGGTAGTGGACTTTAGGATCTTTAGCCCGCATTGCCCGAGCGAGTCGCGGATGCTCGGCATAGAGCGCCTGCTCAATCTGCTCGAGCTGGCGCTGCTCGTGCTCAGAGAGCGGCACTGTGCCTCCCAACGACTCCGGCCCATGCTAACCGCACAACGGCCTTTGCTTTACGCCCAGAATACGAGCGCCAGGGCGCCCTGTGGAAGGGTACATGGCCGCAGGAGCGAATCCGGTACATGATCACTACCGTCAATCCCTATTTGCCGAGTTGACGACGACCCGGCACGGCCTCGCCACGGGTGTCGGTCGGTCCGGATTGGGCGGTATCTACCAGCGTAGCCGGCCGAACCGCGTCCGGTCCGAACCGGCCAGTGATGCGGTCGAGTGCGGACTCCGCGTCCCGCCAGGACGCACCGCGCTCACCGAGTGCGAGCTGGGTAGCCGCCGATCCGGCTGGCACCAGCCCGGTAGCCCGGACGCCAACCAGGCGCAGCCGCGCCTGGCCGCTGAGACCAGACGCCTCGTACAGCGCACAGGCCGTCGCATAGATCCGCTGGGTCTCGCTGGTGGCCTCGGGCAGGGTCTTGGACCTAGTGATAGTGGTGAAATCGGCCTTGCGCAGCTTGACCACGACCGTGCGGGTCGCATAGCCGGACGAGCGGAGCGCGCGGGTCGTCCGTCGCGACAGACGGAGCAGCTCTCGCCGGATCTGCGCGGGATCGGTGACGTCGACATCGAAGGTCTCCTCCGCGCCGACGCTCTTCTCGTTCACCGCCGACTCAACAACCCGGCTGTCACGGCCCCAGGCCAGCGCGTGCAGGTGCGCGGCGGCCGCCTTGCCCAGCTCTGCCTCCAGGGCGCTCACTGGCGTGGCGGCGATGTCGCCGACCGTCCGCAGGCCGAGCCTCGCGAGCGCCTGACCGGTCCGCTCCCCGACGCCCCACAGCGCGGCGACAGGCAGCGGATGCAGGAACTCAAGCGCGCCGTCTGCCGGGATGACCAGCAGGCCGTCGGGCTTGCAGTGCACCGAGGCAAGCTTGGCCAGGAACTTGTTGGCGGCGATGCCGACCGAGCAGGTGATCTGCTGCTGCTCGGCGACCTGCCGCCGGATGCGCTGCCCGATCGTGACGGGCGAGCCTAGCAGCCTGGCAGCGCCGGATACGTCGAGGAACGCCTCGTCCAGCGACAGCGGCTCCACCAGCGGAGTCGCCGCGGCGAAGATGGCCATGACCTCCTTCGACACGGCACCGTAGAGGCCGTGCCGGGGCGGAATCACCTGGGCTTGCGGACAAAGCCGACGGGCCCGAGACATCGGCATCGCCGATCGCACGCCAAACGCCCGCGCCTCGTAGGTCGCGGACAGCACCACGCCCCGGCCGGACAGGCCGCCGACGATGACGGGCTTGCCCGTCAGCTCGGGCCGGTCCCTGAGCTCGACGCTGGCGTAGAAAGCGTCCATGTCAACATGCAGGATGTGGCAGCCGCTGTCGTCATGATCACCGGCGTCATGATCACCGGCGTCATGATCACCGGCGTCATGATCACCGGCGTCATGATCACCGGCGTCCGCGAGGACACCGGGAGCAGCTGCGGCAGTGCCAGTCCTAGACGCAGCGCCAGCACCGGGCCTGCCGGTCACCCGTGACGGAGCCTGCCTGCCCATCTGCCACCTGCCAGCATCCGCATTACACGACACCCGTGCCTGACTGTAGCGCCAGCTGCCGACAGTCCAGCCAGGCCGCGGCAAACGCGACGGAGCCATCGGTCATCTTGGCGCTGCCGTGGCAGCGGAGGCATCACAGGGTCAGCGTCGGCTTCAGTGCCAGCACCCGGGCCAGGAGGCCATTCACGAAGGAGGATGAATCGTCGGTGGAGAGCTCACCCGCGAGGACGACCGCTTCGCTGATGGCGACAGCGTCCGGCACGGCCTCGTTCCACAGCAGTTCGAAGGTGCCGATGCGCAGGATGTTCCGGTCGACGGCAGGCATCCGGTCCAGAGTCCAGCCGTGGGCGTTGGCTGCCAGCAGCGAGTCGATCTGCTCAGCGTGCTCATGCACGCCGCGGACCAGCTCGGCCGCGTAATCCGAGACCGGCGGGTCCGCGGCAGCGGTCCGCTCAGCCAGTAGCGTCAGCACAGGCTCCCCGCGTACCTCCGCCTCGAACAGGACATCCAGCGCCCGCTTGCGGGCCTTACTGCGGGCAGCCATGACGGTGGTCAGTTCGCGTGACTGCCAGCTCAGGCCCGGCCGAGGTAGTCGCCAGACCGGGTGTCCACGCGGATCTTCTCCCCGGTGGTGATGAACAGCGGCACCTGGATCTGCGCGCCTGTCTCGAGTGTGGCCGGCTTGGTCCCGCCGGTCGACCGGTCGCCCTGAAGGCCGGGGTCGGTCTGCTGGACCGTTAGCTCGACGGCGGCCGGCAGCTCGACGTAGAGCGGGGTGCCGTCGTTGAAGGCGATCGTCGCGGTCTGCTCTTCCAGCAGGTAGTTGGCTGCGTCGCCGACGACCGCGGCCGGGATGTGCGGCTGGTCATAGTCGGTGGTGTCCATGAAGACGAAGTCCTCGCCCTCGCGGTACAGGTACTGCATCTCGCGCCTGTCGACGTTGGCGACCTCAACCCGCACGCCAGCATTGAAGGTCCTGTCGACGACCTTGCCCGACAACACGTTCTTCAGCTTGGTGCGCACGAAGGCACCGCCCTTACCGGGCTTGACGTGCTGAAAGTCGACCACGCTCCACAGCGCGCCGTCGATGTTGAGCGTCATGCCATTCTTCAGGTCGTTCGTGGTCGCCACGTCTGCGTGTCTCCTGCATGCGAGCGGGACTGCTGTGCCCGCGTCACAGGACGAGCAGTTCCTTGGTGGTCGTGGTGAGTATCCCCGCCGGACCCGCCTGCCCCGGGTCAGCGCGGCTGGCGCCGGCCCGGACGACGAGGGTGTCCTCGATCCTGACTCCGCCCTTGCCGGGCAGATAGACCCCAGGCTCGACGGTGACGGGAACACGGTCCGCCAGTCTACCTGTCCGGCCGCGTCCCATCAGCGGCGCTTCGTGGACCTCGAGGCCCACGCCGTGGCCGAGGCCGTGCTCGAAATGATCCCGGTGACCGGCTGAATCGATGATGTCTCGCGCGGCACCGTCGACGTCGCTGACACCAGCGCCGGGAATCGCGGCCGCAACGCCAGCCAGCTGGGCAGTCGACACCAGCTCATAGATCTCTCGCTGCCAGGCGGCTGGCGCTCCCAGCGCGACGGTCCTGGTCATATCGGCGTGATAGCCGGCGTGCCGGGCGCCGCAGTCAATGGTGATGAGGTCACCCCGCTCGAATGCCCGGCTGCCGGGTGAATGGTGCGGAATCGCGCCGTTGGGGCCGCTTGCGACGATTGTGTCGAACGCTGGCGCTTCCGCGCCGAGGTCGACCATGACCCGTTCCAGCTGCACCGCGAGGTCGCGCTCGGTGCGGCCGGGCACGATCGACCCGAGGATCTCAGCGAAGGCCTCGGCGGTGATGGTGCAGGCACGAGCCAGCAGCGCGATCTCTGCCTCGTCCTTGACCATGCGCAGGCTCTCGACCACGTGGCCAAGCGGAACCAGCCGCGGGCCGCCGGGCAGGGCGGCAAGAACAGCGTGGCGCTCGACCGTCATGTCCTGGGCCTCAAATGCCAGCGTGCGCCAGTCCAGCCCAGCCGCGCGCTGGGTCAGGGCTACTTCGATGTCCCGTTCGGAGGCGATCTCAATGTCGGGGCAGTCCCGCTCGGCTGCCTCGGCGTAGCGAGAGTCAGTGGCCAGCACGCCTGCGCCCGCGGCTGGCAGCAGGATGGCTGCATTGGAGCTGACTAGGCCAGATAGATAGCGGACGTTAGCCGGGGCAGTGATCAAGGCCGCGTCCGCACCCGACTCCTGGATGTGCTGCTGTGCGCTAGCGCGGCGGTGTGCGTGTATCTCGGCCATACGTGGACTCTAGTGACCGGGCTCGCTGAGACGAAGGCGAGACCCGATCGGGACCCAGTACACGGGAGAAACCGGGTTGATCTTCCCTACTCTCTGACGATGACCGCTGACGATGACCGCAGCAGCGGTGTCATCAATGCGCACGGACCGAGGAGAAAGATGCGCCGTCTCTCCATCGCGGGCAGGCCACTCGCGCTGGCCGTGTCCGCCGCCCTGATCGGCGGGCTCACGGCCGGGACAGCCCTGGCGACCACCAGGGCAACTGCCGGACAGCACGCGACCGCCACGTCCGTCACGGCGGTCGCCTGGCACCGGCTGGCCTTGCGTAACGGGTGGAGATCCGCGCGTTCGCCTGTCTACGACGTCGCCAACCCGTCGTACGCCGTCAGCGGCGGCATCGTCTACCTCGATGGTTCGCTGCATCAGGTAAGCGGGGCCAAGACTGAGTTCGCCATCCTGCCGCGCACCGCGCGCCCGGCCCGCACGGTGTATCTCACGGTGTTCTCCGGAACGGCGGCCGGCGTGCCTGGCACCGTCGAAATCAGGCCGAACGGTGTCATGACGGCGTCCTCGCCTGCGGGGTCGAGCCGGCTGCTGACTTCGCTCGAGGCGGTCTCCTATCCGGCCGCCGGCGGCCGCTGGACCACGATGACGCTCAGGACCGGCTGGCAGTCGGGAGCGGCCGCATTCCACACGAGCAGCCCTGCCTATACGGTCAGGAATGCGATCGTGTACCTGGCTGGCTCACTGTTCGGCAACGCCAGCAGCCGGACGTTTGCAAAGCTCGGCAGGAACGCGCGTCCGGTCAGCATTCTGTACATCTCGGTGTACAACAGTGGCGGCGCGGCCGGGGACGTCGTGATCTTTCCGAGCGGCGCGATCGAGTCCTTCGGCGCCACGGCGAATGCTCAGACCGCGCTCGACGGCGTGTCGTTCCCGACAGCGGGCGCGGACCTGCGGTGGCACAAGCTAACGCTCGCCGCGGCCTGGTCATCCAGCCAGGGCACGTACCGGACCGGCGACCCCGAGTACGCCGTCAGCGGACCAGTCACCTATCTGTCCGGCTCGATGCATTACACCTCTGGCGGCTCTGCGGTCTTCGCCGACATCCCGAAGGCTGCGCAGTCGGTGCACGAGCTGATCCGGCAGGTCTACACCTACGCCGGCAGCACCGGCGGCATCACGCTCGCGCCGTCGTTCGGCATCGCATCGAGCAATCCGCCGTCACTCGCGCAGGGTTACACCTCACTCGCAGGCATTTCGTATCTGCGCAACTCCTGAGCACGGGCCGGGGCAGGACGAGCCGCCGTCAGTCCTGCCCAGGCACGTCATCTCCCACGATGACGCCGCCGCCGCGGCTCCAGGTCAGGTACCGCCAGGATAGGTTGACGAGCGTGACCACCCGGTTCCGGTTGCCCAGCAGGTAGATCAGGTGCAGGCCGAGCCAGGCCAGCCAGGCCAGCGTCCCGCGCAGGCGCAGGCCGCCGCGCAGCTCCACGACGGCCGACCGGCGGCCGATCGTGGCCATGGTGCCCTTGTCGTGATACCGGAACGGCTCTGTCGCCTGACCGGCGATGAGCCGTGCCACCTGGGCGCCCGCGTGCCTGCCTTCCTGGAGGGCAGGCTGGGCCAGCTGCGCGATTGGCTCGCCGGGGTTGACGGCGACGTCGCCAGCGGCAAAGACGCGGTCTTGCCCGGTGACCCTGAGATCGGCACCCACCTCGATCCGCCCGCCCTTGCCGCGCGGCAGGCTAGCTGTCCAGCCTGCATCTGGCCCGGAAACGCCCGCGGCCCAGACCGTAATGTCGCTGCGGTGCTCAACGCCATCAGCGAGCAGCACCGAGCCGTCCCTGACCTCCTTGATCGCCGTATTGAGCACAACCTCGACGCCGCGGTCGACTAGCTGCTGCCGGGTATACCGGCGCAGGCTGTCCCGGTACGGCGCCAGCAGCGCCGGACCCATCTCGATCAGGCGCACGCGGAACATGGCTCGGTCGATCTGCGGGTACACGGCGGGCAGCGCCACGTTGCGCAGCTCAGCGAGGGTGCCAGCGAGTTCGACCCCGGTGGCGCCGCCCCCGACGACGGTCACGTCAAGCTCCGGCTCCGTCAGCCCCTCGTTGCGGCGCTCCAGCGCATCCATCAGGGCGTTGCGCAGGGCGACCGCGTCACGGCGCGTGTACAGGCTCATGCTGTGCTCGGCCGCGCCTGCCACGCCGAAGAAGGCAGCGCTGACGCCAGTGGCGAGGATCAGGTAGTCGTAGTGGAGCTGATCGCCCGCGGCCAGCGTCACCGTCCGCCGATCGAGGTCGAGACTAGTCAGCTCGCCCTTGCGGAAGCGGGCTCCGCGCCGGCCTGCCGCCGTCCACAGCGGATAGGCGACGTCCGCGGACGTCAGCCCGGCCGTCGCGACCTGGTAGAGCAGCGGCTGGAACGTGCTGTAGACGTTACGGTCGACGATCGTCACCCGCGCACTGGTCCGGGCCAGGGCCTGCATGGCGGACAGCCCGGCGAAGCCACCACCGATGATCACGACTTCCGGGCCGTCCACCGCCCGGCGCGGGTTGGCTCGCATCACGCTCCCATCACATTGGCGCTTCCGTGCACCTTGCCCGCAGTTCAGCGCCCAAAACGAAGCCAGCAGATCGACGCCGACGGCCGCGAGATCTCAGCCGGCCAGCTCCTTGATCTGCTCGATCAGCGCGATGCGCTCGGCGTGCGTCGCGGCGATCGGCGCCACGTTCAGCGTGGTCACGCCGGACTCTTTCATGGCCGCGACCCGCTCGGCCACGAACGACTTAGGCCCGATCAGCGACACGTTCTCGAGCAGCTCCTGCGGGATCAGCCCGGCGGCCTCCTCCTTGCGTCCAGCGAGATAGGCATCCTGAATCGCGGCAGCCTCCTGCTCGTAGCCGTACCGGACCGCCAAGTTGTTGTAGAAGTTCTTGCCCCGAGCACCCATGCCCCCGATGTACAGGGCCTGAACGGGGCGGATCAGGTCGATCAGGCCCTTGACGTCCGCTCCGATCGCCAGCGCCGTCTGAGCGAACACGTCGAGCGGCGGCAGCGACGGATCGCGCTTGGCCTTGCCAGCCGCCAGTGACGGTCCCCAGACGTCCTTGGCCTTCTCGGGGTAATAGAAGATCGGCTCCCAGCCCTCGGCAAGCTCGGCGGCCAGCTCGACGTTCTTCGGGCCGAGGGCGGCCAGGATGATCGGGATCCGCTCGCGAACGGGATGGTTGATCAGCTTCAGTGCCTTGCCGAGACCCGTGCCCTGGCCCGGTGGCAGCGGGATCTGGTAGTGCTTGCCGTTGTACTCCAGCCGCTCACGGCGCCAGACCGCGCGGCAGATCTCGATCGTCTCCCTTGTGCGAGCAAGCGGCGCGTCGTACGGAACGCCATGCCAGCCCTCGATGACCTGCGGCCCGGAAGCGCCGATCCCGAGCGAGAAACGGCCGTCGGACACGAAGTCGATGCCCGCGGCGGTCATCGCGGTCAGCGTGGGCGTGCGCGAGTACAGCTGCATGATGCCGGAGGCGAGCTCGACCCGCTGCGTCACGGCCGCCAGGTAGCCCAGCTGGCTCACGGCGTCGTAGCTATACGCCTCTGGCACGAAGACGATGTCCAGCCCCGCCTTCTCGAAGTCGGCCAGCTCGGCAGCCGTCTCCTTGAAACCGCCCGCGTAGTTCAGAGCCATCCCGATGCGCATGCAGTACCCTCTCGCGCCCCAATGACCGCGACTGGCGGCCTGCAGCTGGCCAGACGGCCCCGTTCCCTGTTAGGGATGAATCGTAACTGCCGGGGCCAGTCACGGACAGCCGCCAGCCTGGGCTAGCGGGAACCGGTCGGGCGCGCGCGGCGCCCTAGCTTCGGGCAAGCCACCACCGGTTGGCTACTTGCGCGCGATCCGCACCGGAGCGCTACATGGACAGTTCGGGAACCCGGGCACGCCGGCCCCGCTTGCGCCTGGTCATCCCGGCTGCCGCCGCGGCCGGGTGCACGCTGCTCGCGACCGCCTGCAGGACATCACCGGCGCCAACCCTGGTCAGCACGGCACAGCCCAAGACGAACCAGGCGCCCGTGCCCACCGATTCGCGGGCCGGCGCGCTGGCCTACGGGCGCAAGCTGCTGGCCAGCCTGCACCTGCCGCTCCTCGCCGAGATCAAGCGACTGCTGCGCGGCTAGCCGGCGACGGCGAGCAGCCGCGCGATCGCGCGGAGCGCCAGCTCGTACGAGCCCAGCCCGAAGCCGGCGATCGTGCCGTCGGCGACCCCTGACACGACCGAGGTGTGCCGGAACGACTCACGCGCGGCGGGATTGGACAGGTGCACCTCGACCAGCGGCGCCGTGCGCATCGCGAGCGCGTCCCGCAGCGCGTAGGAGTAGTGGGTGAACGCGGCCGGGTTGATCACCACGGGCAGCCGCAGCTCCGCCGCTTCATGCACCCAGCCGATCAGCTCGGCCTCGTCGTCGGTCTGCCGCAGGGCGATCTCGAGGCCGAGTTCGGCGCCGAGTTCCGTGCACGCGGCCCCGATGTCGGCCAGCGTGGCCGACCCGTAGATCTCGGGATCGCGAGAGCCGAGCCGGCCGAGGTTCGGGCCATTGAGTATGAGCACGGTGGTCACGTGATCAGCTCACTTCCGCATAGGCGAGCTCGAGCAGTTCCTCCGGCGGGTCGGCCATGATGGCGGGCTGGGCCAGCCCGTCGAGGACGACCAGGCGCAGCCGCGCCGCCCGCGTCTTCTTATCCACAGTCATGGCTGCCCGTACCGCCGGCCACGCGTCGGCACGGTACCGGACCGGCAGGCCGACCGAGGTCAGCACGGCCCGGTGACGCTGCGCCGTCGGCGCGTCCAGCCGGCCGGCCAGGCGGCCAACGGCCGCCGCGAAGCACATGCCGATCGACACAGCCTCGCCGTGCCGCATCGAGTAGTCCTCGACTCGCTCGATGGCGTGGCCGAGGGTGTGGCCATAGTTCAGCGTCTCCCGCACGCCTGCCTCCCGCAGGTCCGCCGACACCACGGCAGCCTTCATGGCGATCGCCCGCTCGATCAGCTCGCGCTCGTGCGGGCCGCCCGGCTTAGCGGCGCCGGCCGGATCGGCCTCGATGAGGTCGAGGATCACCGGGTCGGCGATGAACCCGGCCTTGATCACCTCGGCCAGACCGCTGGCGTACTCGGCCGACGGCAAGCTCGCCAGCACGCTGGTGTCGGCGAGTACCCCGGCCGGCGGATAGAACGCCCCGACCAGGTTCTTGCCGTCAGCCGTGTTGATTGCCGT
The DNA here is from genome assembly GCA_963792725.1 of uncultured Actinomycetota bacterium. Taxonomy (GTDB): domain Bacteria; phylum Actinomycetota; class Actinomycetes; order Streptosporangiales; family Streptosporangiaceae; genus JAJYUU01. The sequence goes on from CAWBXJ010000001.1 coordinate 1,057,683, forward strand.
CTTGCCGCCGATCGCGGCGTCGGTCATGCCGAGCAGCGTGGTCGGCACCAGCACGACCTGCACGCCTCGCAGCCAGGTCGCGGCGACGAAGCCAGCCAGGTCCGTCACCGCTCCCCCGCCGACGCCGACGATCGCGTCGGTGCGCCCGACGCCGGCCGCGGCAAGCTGTGACCACAAGGTGGCGGCCACACCGATTTCCTTGGCCGCCTCGCCGTCTGGCACGGGCTCCGGCCGTACCGCGTACCCGGCGCTGGCTAGTGCCTGGCAGACCGGGGCCGCGACGCCAGGCAGGCCTGCCGAGTGGATGACGACCACGTTCCGGACCTGATCACCCATCAGGGACGGCAACTCGGTCAGCACGCGGGTGCCGACGACCACCTCATACGGCCGCTCGCCGCCGACCGCGATCCGGGTCGCCGTCAATGCCCGCCGCCGTTGAGGCCGCGACCATTGGCGCCCCCCTCGATGGCGCCCCCTTCGATCACGACCGCGATCTCCGCCGCGATCTCGTCCGGGTCGCGGCCATCGGTGCTCACTGTTAGCCAGGCCAGCCGGTCGTAGACGGGCAGCCGCTGCTCGAGGAGCGCCTTGAGCTGGGCGCGCGGGTTGGTGCCGATGAGCAGCGGCCTGGCCCGGTCCAGGCCGACCCGCTTGGCCAGTTCGGCGAACCCGGTCTCCAGGTACACCACCCGGTGCCCGGCGAGGCGGGCCTGCGTGTGCTCGTCCATCACCGCGCCACCGCCGAGACCGACCACACCCAGGCGGGCGCTGCCGACGCCGGCGCTGCCCGCGCTAGTGCTGCCTTCGTCCGCGGCCAGCGCCGCCGCGACCGCGGTCCGCTCCAGCCGCCGGAATTCCGGCTCGCCGTCGGTGATGAAGATCTCGCTGACCGGCTTGCCCGCGACCGCCTCGACGATGGCGTCGGTGTCGGTGAAGCCGACCCCGAGCCGCGCCGCCAGGGCGGCACCGACCGTCGTCTTGCCGGCTCCCGGCGCCCCGATGAGCACGACAGGCGGGAACGGGGCCGCCTGCGTGCCGGCCGTCTCCTCGTCCGCGGTCACCTGATCACCAGCGCCTTCAGATAGGCCTCGGCATTGCGCGCGGTCTCGGCGACGCTGTCACCGCCGAACTTTTCCAGGACGGCGTCGGCCAGCACCAGGGCGGCCATCGCCTCGGCCACGACTCCGGCCGCGGGTACTGCAGTCACGTCGCTACGCTGGTTGATCGCCTTCGCTGGCTCGCCAGTCCGGACGTCGACGGTGGCGAGCGCGCGCGGCACCGTGGAGATCGGCTTCATGGCCGCGCGCAGCCGGATCGGCTCCCCCGTGCTCATGCCGCCCTCGATCCCGCCGGCCCGGTTTGTCGTCCGGCGGATACGGCCGTCGCTGCCCTCGATCTCGTCGTGTGCCTGGGAGCCGCGCCGCAGCGCGGTGGTGAAGCCGTCGCCGACCTCGACGCCCTTGATCGCCTGGATGCTCATCAGCGCGCCGGCCAGCCTGCCGTCCAGGCGCCGGTCCCAGTGCACGTGGCTGCCAAGGCCCGGTGGCAGGCCGTACGCGACGACCTCGACCACGCCGCCGAGGGTGTCGCCGTCCTGGTGCGCGGCGTCCACCTCGGCTTGCATCGCGGCGCTCGCGGCGGCGTCCAGGCACCGCACCGGGTCGGCGTCGATGCGGTCGCGGTCGTGCGGTTCGGGCACGTAATCGTCAGGCGCGCGGACGGCGCCGAGGCTCACCACATGACTGATGATCTCCGCGCCCAGCACCTGACGGAGCAGCCGGCTGGCTATCTCGCCGAGCGCGACCCTGGCCGCGGTTTCCCTGGCACTCGCGCGCTCCAGGACGGCCCTGGCGTCGTCGTGACCATACTTTTGCATCCCGGCTAGGTCAGCATGGCCAGGCCTGGGCCTGGTGAGGGGAGCATTCCGGGCCTGCGCCGCCAGGATGTCCGCGTCGACCGGGTCGGCCGACATGACGGTCTCCCACTTCGGCCACTCGGTGTTGCCGATCCGGACCGCGACGGGGCTGCCGAGGGTGACGCCATGCCGGACCCCGCCAGTGAGCTCGACCTCGTCCTGCTCGAACTTCATCCGAGCGCCACGGCCGTAACCGGCCCGGCGGCGCGCCAGCGCGTGCGCGATATCGGCCGTGGTGATCTGCACTCCGGCGGGGACGCCCTCGCAGACGGCCACGAGGGCAGCGCCGTGTGACTCCCCTGCGGTCAGCCAGCGCAGCATGGAGCCGATCCTGCCATGCCGGGAACCGCGGCGTTCGTTTGCCCGCCAGGGCACCGGGTATTCAGGCATCGCAATACGGGGGAATCGTCGATCTTGCACCTGCCGCCTGCCGGGCGGCGGGCCGTCTGCAGTGGCTTTTGTGAACACCATGGCGTCGGCGGACCAGGCCGTCGGCCAGATCCGCCGACGCGGTGCTATGCGGTCTTCGGGGGAGGAACGTTCATGCGCCTAATGAGGCGATTTGCCGCTCCAGGCGGGCTGATCGCTAGCCTGGCCGGTTCGGCCGCTCTGAGTCTTGGTGTCGTGGCAGCCACTGTGGTCGGCCCGGCACTAGCGTCTGGCCCGGCGCTGGCGGCGACCTCCAGCCCGCCAGGGAGTGCCGTCGCTTTCGCCACTCCGTCGACGGTGACAGCGGGCACCGCGGTCACGTTCCAGGTGACGTGCGGAAGTCTGCAGGCGACGTCGGCGACACTGTTCGGGACTACGCTCGGCCTGCCACAGCAGATCCCGATGAACAAGGGCTCAGGCGGCGGCGTGTTCAGCGTCACCGTGACACTGCCGAGCAGCATCCGGCCGGGCACCTACAGTCCCGCCATCGACTGCAGCGACGGAAGCTCGACGACGGCCAGGGTGCGCGTCACGACGATGCCCAGCGGAGGCGCGCAGACCGGTGACGGGACGACCTCGACAGCGACGGACACCGGCCTGTCCGCGGCCGGCCTCGTGCTCATCGCCGTCGGCGCGGTGGCGGGCGGCATCGCGCTGCGCCGCCGGTCGGGGACTCGCTCCTGACCTAAGCGCGGCGGCGCCCCGGTCCGGTCCCGTGCTTTTGCAGCGCGGCCGGCCGCGCTCAGCACCCAAGGCGGCCTGCGGTCTGGGCGCTCGGGCGCTCGGGCGCTCGGGCGCTCCGGCGCTCCGGCGTTCTGCGCCGCGATGATCGGGCCGTGATAGCGTCGGAGATGATCATTTGTGCGGGATTCCATTGTCTCGCCGTCTCCACTCGCAGCAGCGCGATCGTCGTGAGTTATCCGTGACCAGACAGGTAATCAAGCTCGGCTCGAGCTCCATCGCCAGCCGGGACGGACTCGCCCTCGATGTCATCGCCGGCCTGGTCAGCCAGATCGCCACCGCGCAGCGAGCAGGCCACGAGATCATCCTCGTCACCTCTGGCGCCGCGCGCCTTGGCCGCCGCCTGCTCGCGTTCGAGGGCCCGACTGCTGGCGCGGCGGCCGCGCTGCAGGCGCTCGTCGGAGCGGTTCGCTCGTCGCTGCAGGCAGCGGCGGGCTATGACCATCTCGTCGAGTCGCTGGCGGAGACACTGCGACGGTATGAGGCCCCGGCCGACGCCCCGGCCGACGCGCCGCAATCCGTCGACACTGCCCTGCCGGCCGCCGTCGGGCAGCCTGCGCTCATGGCCCTGTACCGCCAGCTAGCAGCCGCCGTCGGGGTGGAGGTCTGCCAGATCCTCGTCTCGCGCAGTGACCTGGCGTCGGCGCGGGCGATGGGTGACCTCGGCCAGGTGCTGCGCGAGGCGACCGGCCGCGGCTTGCTGCCGATCGTGAACGGCAACGACGCGACGGACCCGCTGGCGGCACTCGACAACGATCAGGTCGCGGTCGCGGTCGCGGTCGCGGCCGAGGCATCGAGGCTGCTGTTCCTGACCGACGTGCGCGCTGCGTACCGCGACTCCTCGCTAAGCGAGCGGATCGGCCGGCTCACCCCGGCCGAAGCGCGAGCGGTCCGGGTCACTGCCAGCGGATCAGGCCGGGGCGGCATGGGCTCGAAGCTGAGCGCTGCCGCCAGGGCCGCGTGCTGCGGCGTCGAGTGCACCATCGGCTCGGCTCGCGAGCCCGACGTCGTCGCGCGGAGCCTCAACCCACGCGCCCGGATGGGGACCGTCGTCCGCGCGGCGGGAACTCAGCTGGAGCCGGCCAGGCGCTGGATCGGCGGCATCGCCTACTCCGAGGGCTCCGTGCACGTGAACCGCGACGCCGAAGAGAGCCTGCGCACCGGGAGCACGCTCTTTCTGTCCGGCGTCAAGCGCGTCGATGGTGAGTTCGCGGCCGGCTCAGTGGTCGAACTGCTCGACGTTCGCCATCCTGAGCGGCTGCTTGGCCGCGGCTCCGTCGCGCTGCCGTCGAGCCTGCTGCGCCTCCTGCGGGCGCTCTCGCCGCAGGAAGTCGCCTGCGTCGTCTCCATCCTGCTGCGGCTTCGCTACGCGGGCACCCCAGACGACGACGCAGGCGAGGCTGATGATGCCGGGTCGCTCGTCGATCCGGACGTCTACAAGGACTGCCGGGAACTCGCCAGTAGCACCTCACGGGCCAGCCAGGAAGCATTCGCCCAGCTCGCAGGCTTCTCGGCCGATCGGGTCGCGGAGCTAGCCGACTCGCTGATGCTGGCGCAGCCTCAGCTCGCGACCACGTTCCTGCTGAACAGGGGATTCCTGCACGGTCAGGTGCCTACCGATCCGGCCGCACGCCGGGTCGTCCGGAGCATCCACGCGGTCCACCGTGAGTCGCTGGTGGTCTACCCGGTCTAACGGGCACCTTTCGGCACTACCGCGTACTGGCGCAGATGCAGGTCGCGGAACGTCACCGGGCCGCGCGGACCCGGCACCACGTCGATGTTGATCCCGGTCTCGGGTAGCGAGAGCAGCTTGAACCCGTCGAGCAGCCGAGGTGTCGCGTTCCAGAACGCGCCCGTCCCCGCGTAGGTGTCCAGGAACTGGCTGGCGGCGCGAGTGTCGGTTGCCACGATGGCCGCGGCCAGTCCGGACGTCTCGCGGTTGGCGATGTCGGCGGCGTCTTGCGCGTCCTGCGCCGGGGCCAGCGTGATCGTCGCCTCAGCCCCGGCGTCCAGCGCCCACTCATGGCCGAGCGCGTGCGCATGGGGCGGCAGCGAGATCGCGATGCCGAGCTTGTCCGCCACAGCCGTGATCGCTGGCACGACATCGTCCCAGCTGGCGCGCTGGACGAGGAGCAGGTTCAGGCGGTTGCAGACGCCCAGCCGGTCGAGGCTGCGCTCGATGAGACGCAGTGCCAGGTCGATGTCGGCCGACTGGTCGACGTAGATCACCGCGCCGCCGTCTGCGTGCGCGAGCGTGCGGACGCCGTGCAGCGCCGCCTCGCGGGCGAGGGCGCGCGTGCTGTCACCGCTGCCGCGCAGGATCACCAGCGGGATCAGGGCGGGCTGGCGCACCAGGGCTGCGGCGGCGTCACGGCCGGGAACGCGCAGCAGCTGGATCGCCGCCGGATCCAGCCCGGCAGCCGTCATCGCGGGACCGACGACCTCGTCGATCAGCACCGCGGCCGATCCGATGGCGCTCGAGCCGGTGCGCAGCACACCGGCGTTGCGCGACTTGACCAGCTGGGAGGCGATGTCGACGACGACGTTGGGACGAGCCTCGAAGTTCGCGCCGATGACGCCGACCGGCCGCCGCCACTCGTGCAGCTCAAGACCGTCGGGAAGGTCGCGGATGTAGGACCTCGCCGGCTCCGCCGGTACGCCAGCCAGCGTCTGCAGCTGGTCAGCCATCGCCTCGACGCGGCTCGCGTCGAGTGTTAGCCGGTCTACGAATGCGTCGGCCAGCCCGCCGGCCTTCGCGGCCCGGACGTCGTCGGCGTTGGCGGCGATCACGGCGTCGGCGCGCTGGAGCAGGTGCGTCGCGATAGCTCGCAGGGCCGCGTCCAGGCCATCTGCGGAAATGTCCCGGAGTGACCGCGCGCCCGCGCTCGCGGCCTGCCCGGCAGCCACGACCGCGGCGTCCGCCTCGCCCGCCACGTCCATCCGTTCTCCCCGCGTCTCTCGCGGCCGGGGCTGCCCGGCCGACTCCCGAGCATAGTCATCGCCTCAGACCTGCAGGCTGGTCAGCGGCCGCCGTGTGCTGGGCGGCCGGAGCGCTGCTGTCCACCCGTGCCGCGGACGCCATAATGCAGGTGACGGCATGCGCGCGGAGTGGATGATCATTGGTACGTTTCCGAGCCCGGTGGGTGCAGCTCTCGTGGCTCAGCCGGGTCATGCTCGTGCTGGCCGTGACGCGGGATCACTGGCGGTCTGGCATGGTGGCTCCCGTGACAGCTGAATCTGAAACCGCCGGCCCTCCGTCGGGCGTTGCCGCCCCGGCTGGCATTGGCGCTCCGGCTGGCACTGGCGCTCCGGCTGGCATTGGCGCTCCGGCTGGCGTTGCTGCTCCGGCTGGCATTGGTGCTCCGCCGTCGCGGGTGCCCATGCGATTCGGCCTGGTAGGCACCGGCTACTGGGCGCGGGTCGCGCACGCGCGCGCTCTCGCCGACACGCCGGGCATCGAGTTCGCGGCTGTCTGGGGGCGCAACCACGAAGCTGCCGGGACGCTCGCGGCATCTTTCGGCGCGACGGCAGATAGCAGCTTCGACGCGTTCCTCGGGGACGTCGACGCGGTCGCGTTCTCCGTCCCCCCCTACGTGCAGAGTGAGCTGGCGCTGCGTGCCGCGAACGCAGGCAAGCACCTCCTGCTAGAGAAGCCGCTGGCGCTCAGCACCGAGGCGAGCGGGGCCCTCGTCGCCGCGGTCGAGGCGGCCGGGATCGCCTCCGTCGTGTTCTTCATCTCGCGCTTCCAGCCTGACGCGCGGGCGTGGCTGGACGAGGTCACCAACGCCGGCGGCTGGGCTGGCGGAGACGCGACCTGGCTCGGCTCTGTCTACGCCGAATCCAGCCCGTTCAACACCCCGTGGCGCCGCGACAAAGGCGCCCTGTGGGACCTCGGCCCGCACGTGATCTCGCTGCTGTGGGCGATACTCGGGCCAGTGGAATCGGTCACCGCCGACGCCGGTCGCGGTGACCTTACGCATCTGGTACTGCACCACCAGGGCGGTGCGACCAGCACGGCGACGCTGACGCTCGGCGCGCCCGAGGCCGCCGACGGCTTCGATCTCATGGTGTGGGGCGAGCACGGGCGCAGGTTCGTACCCTCGCTGGCTGACGACCCCACCATCGCGCTGCGGGTCGCCCTGACCGAGCTTGCTGACAACGCCAGGTCGGGACGAGTGAGCCACCCGTGCGACGTCAGGTTCGGCCACGCGGTGACCCAGGTACTCGTCCAGGCGCAGCGCGCGGTCGACGCCTCGCGCGACTGAGTCGTCTGCCACACCAATCCGGCCATCGAGCGCCCGGATACCCAGGGTCGGCCGCCCGCGCCAGCAGGGCGAGACTAGCCTCGGCAGTGTCCGTCCAGCATCCGCCAGGAGGAGCCGATGACGTCTCGACTGAACCCGTACCTCAACTTCAACGGCAATGCACGCCAGGCGATGGAGTTCTACCGCGAAGTCTTCGGCGGCGAGCTGACTATCACCTCGTTCGCTGAGTTCGGCATGGAAGGCCCGGACGCGAACCGGGTCATGCACTCTCAGCTCGATACCGATGCCGGATACACACTCATGGGCGCCGACGCCACGAGCGACATGGAATACCACCCGATGGCCGGCGCGTCGGTGAGTATCAGCGGCGACGACGGCACGGCACTGCAGGGCTACTTCGAGCAGCTGGCAGCCACGGGCACCGTCACCATGCCGCTGCAGAAGCAGGCCTGGGGCGACGAATTCGGCATGTGCGTCGACCAGTTCGGCGTGCCGTGGCTGGTCAACATCGGCCAGGCGTAGCCCGCGCTGCCTCGACGCCTCGGAAACCCGTCGTCCGCGCTGTGACGTGCTGGGATATACCATCAGCAACTTCACATTCATGACGGTATCGCCCGGTAAGCCTGACCCGGCCGCCGGCGGATGAGCTGACGGATCTTCATGGCTGTGGAGTTACTACGGCTATAGCCGTACCTAAGTCACTTTCATACGGCTGCTGCAGCGCACTGGCTGACGCGATGCCCCCTGGGGCCGCTCAGACGGCCCAGCCCGGCTAGCCGGTCTCGCCAGCCTGGCGCCGGGCCTGGTCCAACCGCCGCTGCGCGCTGGCGAGGCGGCGCGCGGCGCCAGCCTGGCTGCGTTCGGCCTGCTTGGCTTCGCGGGCCAGCTCCGCGTCGGTCGCGCGCGCTTCGGCAAGCTCGCGTTCCAGGTGGCTGACCCGCCGGCGCAAGAACTGGCGCTGCTCGGCAACCCCACCCACCGCACGCTCGGCCTCCTCGAGCGCGGCAGCGGCCTCGTCGGCTGCCTCTTGCGCCGCGTCCACGGCGTCCGCGGCTCGCTGCGCTGCGTCGGCCTCGCGGGTTGCCCCGCCACCCTGGTGGTGCGGCTCGCCGCCCGCGGTGGATTGGCGCGGCCCCTTGCGCGTCGCCGAGCTGGCCTTGCCCGGACCGCGCGACAATCCCGAACGTCCTACCGGCGCGGCCCGTCCTTTGCCTGCGCGCGGCTCAGGGGGCAGTGCCAGCGCCGCGGTCAGATCGACTTCGCCGAGCCCGGCGTAGGCAAGCGCCTTAGTCAGCCGTCCTGACCGAACGGCGGCTCTGGCGTCAGCGTCTGCCAGCGCGGCCTCCAGGGTCGCCCGTACCTCGCCCAGCACGGTGGCGCTGGCGGGCTGGTTCGCCTGCCCGGCCAGGTCGGTGGCGGCGGGCAGCAGGTCGTTGATGACCTGCCGGCGCTGAACCGACAGTTCCCGCAGCCTGTCCCCGGCCAGCGTGCGCTGCGCCTCCTGCAGCTCATCGCCTAGCTCATACAGGCGGGCCATCCGCTCGGGCGCGGCCCGCGCGAGCCGATTGACCAGCCACGCGCTCGCCGTCGGCCGGGCCAGCTTCTTGATGGCCGCGGCCTCGTCCCGCTGGCCTGCGGCGCGCACCTGCCGCGCCCGTTCGTCCCGGGCCGCAGTGAACTCCGCCGGTGCGAGCGAATAGAGCTCGTCGGCCACCTCAGCGACGCTGACTGACTGCACAAGTCATGATCGTAATACCGCCACCGCCCGCCGGCCCGCTAGCCGGGACGGCGCATCACCGCAATGCCAGATCGGATCCGGCCCGGCAACCGGTCATGCACGGCGTGCGCGATCCGGTTCGCGATCTCCTCCGGCACCAGCCCGGCCGAACCCGGAGGCGGAGCGAGCTCCAAAGTAAAGTCCAGGCCGCCATTCGGCTCGCTCAGCCGCACCCGGATGCCGGGCGCGATCTCGGCCGCCGCGGCGGCGACCTGCTGCCACACGTCAGCGTCCTCGTGCATGCCGGGCACCGAACCGCCACCAGCAAGCGCCACCAGCCGACTGCCCTCAACAACGAAGGGAACGGGGCCGGCGATGTCAATCACGACGGCACACGACTCCTGCACAGCGGACTGCCACACGCCAGCCGCTGGCACCGGAACCGGTCGGGCCGCCGGTCGCCACCGCTGCACCGCATCCAGGCAGGTGAACGCGGGCAGTGCCTGCCTCCCGTCGCGGCCGACGATCTTCGGCATGGCCATTTCGCTGGCCTTCTCGCCGCCGCCCAGGACGGTCTGGCCTGGCCCTTCGCGCCCGGCGCTCGCGCCGGTGTCAGCGACAGAGGTGCCGGCCGCTGATCCTTCGGCGCCGACCAGGTCGTCAGCCAGTACGGCGACCACCGGAACGAGCAGCCGGCTCCCGGTCAATGCGGTCAGCACGGCATGCTCGCCACCGGTCCCGGCCGCGAAGGCCGCGAGCGCGGCCGCGACGGCCTGGTCAGCGACACCATGATCGTCGCGGTAGCGCGCGTCGCCCGCGCTCAGCTCGGCCATTGCGTCACTGTAGTGCTGGCCTCGGTCGACGTCGTGCGCGCGTAGCCGCTGCCATCGGATGGCGAGGCTGGACGACCTGGCGGCCGGGGCCTAGCAGGTAACCTTGCGCCCGATACCGACTAGCTGGGCCGAAGCAGTTGAGGACGCATTTCGCGATATGAGAGTCTCGTGGGACTGCCGGTGAGTTGTCGCAGCGTAGCGGCGCTAACGGCGGCAGTTCCGTACCGAGCATCAACGCACTGAGCATGCCAACTACAAAGGACAGCGTGAACTAGTGAGCCAGGGGCCCGAGGCCGTGGAACCTGGCACGCTCATGCACAAGGCGATCCCACCGCGGATGGTTGAGCCGTACCTGACCGGCCGCCGGTCGATCATTTCCGGATTCGTGCATCGAGTCGCGGACACACGCGCCGCAACGCCGCGTGACCTGCATCAGGCTTTCGGCCTCGGCTACGAGGGCTCGGACTTCAGTCCCGACATGGCCGAGATCTATGTGCTCCGCTGGCGCGCGGTCGGCACGGAGCGGTATCACGTCCCCTACTCGGCCGAGAACGGCGGCGACTGGGCCATGCAGCCGCCGTTTACCGGAACGGGATTCACCGCCGGCCAGAATCAGGCGGTAGCCGAGTACTTCACTGATCCGATCCCGGTACCCGTCGGCGCCGAGATCCACCGTATTAGTACGGATAAGTCCGACTTCATCGCCCGGTACGACGGCCAGGTATGGCTGCGTCCGGCAGAAGGGCCCGAACTGTGCGCTACCGGCTGATGGCGACGTATCAAGGATCCCCATTCGAGGCCGGCATCGGGCCGACGGACGGAGACATCGTCCTGTTCGCCGCGTGCCCGCCGCCCGAGGAGCTCGGCTTCGAGCCGGCGACCGGGCACTGGCGCAAACAGCTCCGGGTGGCCGATGTCCAGGCGGTCTGGGAGTCCAGGCCCGTCGGCACGTTTCGGGGCGAGCGCTGCATGGTGCTCGACGATCTCGGCGACCGGCTGCACATCGGATACCTGGGTCATGACGGCTTCAAGGCCGAGCAGCTTGGCTACTGGCAGGTGGACCGGGGCGTCTTCGAGCTCGTAGCGCCCCGAGCCGACGTCACCGACATCCTCGAGGAGCGGACCGAGTATCCGCGCCCCGCCACGGCGCCCCGCCCGGTCACAGCGCTGCAGCCGACCGTAGCGCCCCCGCGCGTCACCGCGCCTCACCCAGTTCTGCCCCCGCCCGCATCGGGGCCAGCAACGCCTGGGCCCGCGAGCTATCCAGGACTAGGACGACCCGACTCAGCCGGGTACCCGAGCCCAGTCGCGAGTCCAGACCCGGCCGGATATCAGGGATCTGGCAGTTACCGGTCGCCAGCTGGGCCTGAACTCCCTCAGCGACCCGAGCGGCAGTCCGGTCAGTACACCGCCCCGACCGGTGAACCCCAGCCCGGCCGGGCCCGCCAGAGTGGCCAGTTCCCGGTCGCGGCCGCGTACCTGCCCGTCCCGGACAGCAGCACCGGGGTGGCGCTGCCGGCCCCTGCGGCGGCGCCGCTGCCGCTCGAGGCCGAGGCCCTGCGAGCCGCATCGGCGTCTCGGCGGCCACAGGCCCCGCAGCGCATCCCAGCGGTCCTAGCTCCGGCGCCCACCGCGGCATCGCCAGCGGAGGCACCACCCCAGAATGCGGCCGGGTCGCCAGCCGCTGCCGGCGCGCCTGTGTCGCCGGGCCTCGCCGCGGCGCCAGTAGCCGCAGGCGCCCCGATGCCGCCAGTAGCCGCGGGCCAAGCCATGACGCCGGCACCCGCACGCCGCAGCCGCGGGGCACGACGGCGCATGGCCACCGAACGGCTGTTCGCCGACCTCGCCACCCTCGCCGGGATCCCGGCTGACTCCTACGCGGTCGGCGAGGCGGTCGACGGAGCGCTCTGCCTGGTGCAGACCGAGCACGGGTTCGAGGTCTTCCACTCCGCTGGCGACGCCCGGCACGAACTGCAGGTCTTCGTCAGCGAAGAAGCCGCGTGCTTCTACCTGTTCGGCGTCCTGGCTGCGGAGGCCGTGCGGAACGGGTCGCTGGCGCGCATCCCGGTCCCGGCTGGCCTCGGTCCTGGGCAGCCGCAGACCAGCTGACGCCCCCGCCGACCCTCCCGCCACCGGACCGGCTAACGCCGCTGGGGACACAGCGCGCCGCCGGACCACCGGATATAGCACCGCAGTTGTCACTGTGTCGACATCCGGCCGAGGCGCCGTGCACCCTCGCTCGCTGCGGCATAACCGGGCTGACCGCCGGGAAGGTGAGACAGCGACGATCGCCGCAGAACGGGGGAAGACGATGGCGTCAGCCAAGCCTGCCCGAGCCGACGAGGATGACCACGCCCAGGGAGCGTGATCTCCTCGGTGCGCCGAATCTCCTGGCTGAACGTGGCCGCAATCGCGGTGATCGTGACCGGGATAGTGATCGCCTTCGTCGGCCACGACACGCTGCGCTGGGCGCCTCCCCCGGTCCCGCCAGCCTGGGCCGCCGCTGACCGCGTGCCCGCCGGTCACGCCGCGGCCTCAGTTCCGCAGCACGCGACCGGCAGCCGGCCGAGCCGGTCAACTCCGGTCAGCCTCAGCATCCCGGCCATCAAGGTACACGCCAAGATCATCTCGCTCGGCCTCAATCCGAACGGCACGCTAGCCGTCCCGCCGCTCAGCCATCCCGGCGTGACCAGCTGGTACGACAAGGGCCCGGCACCTGGTCAGCCCGGCGCCGCCGCCATCCTCGGCCATGTCGACGCGGTCGGGCCGGCCGTCTTCTACGATCTTGGCAACCTGAGGCCAGGCGCGAAGATCTACGTCCGGCTGCGCGATCGCCAGACCATCGTCTTCGAGACGTACTCGGTCGCGCTCTACAACAAGACTCGGTTCCCGACAAGCAGGGTGTTCGGCTACACCAGCTGGCCCACGCTGCGCTTGATCACCTGCGGCGGTGTCTTCGACCAGCGCACGCGGCACTACCTCGGCAACGTGGTGGCTTTCGCTAGCTATGTCGGTAGTTATCGGTAACGCCGGGCGGCTGCAGGTCAGCTCCTGATAGTTGGGGCAGTAAGCCCGAGAAGTCGCCGCGGGCTTCCCGAACTTCGCACGGATGGACAGCCGCGACAGCTAGGGTGCAAAGTGCCGGCGGGGCTGAAGGTCCCCCGCTCCCCAAGCAGCCCCGCCGGCATCTACCGCCGCGGGCCGGGCAAGATGGACCCTATGTCAGAGTCGACGCAGTCAGCGCCGGCCGGGTCGCAGCCAACGCAGTCAGAGCCAGCGCAGTCCGGACCGACGCTCCCGATCACGGGCGCCCAGTACGACATCGCGGCAGGCGATTATCAGGCCACGGTCACCGAGCTGGGCGCTGGCTTGCGCGCACTCAGCCTGGGCGGCAGCCAGCTCATCAGGACCTACGCAGCAGACGACCTGCCGCCGGCAGGCGCCGGCCAGCTGCTAGCGCCCTGGCCGAACAGGGTCGACCACGGCCGCTACTCCGTCGGCGGCGTCTCCTATCAGCTCGACATCTCCGAGCCGGCCCGCGACAACGCCATCCACGGCCTGACGAGGTGGGCGAGCTGGCGCGTCACGGCGCAGGCCGCCGATCACGTCGAGCTCGGCCTTGACCTGCTCGGCCGGACGGGCTACCCGTTCTGCCTTGAGCTGCGCGCGGCGTACCGGCTGAGCGCCGACGCGGGCCTCGAGGTGAGCGTGACAGCGCGCAACTCCGGCAGCCGGACGGCACCGTTCGGCACCGGTGCGCACCCGTACTTCGTGGCCAGCGCCGGGCTGGTCGACGACTGCGAGCTCGAGCTGCCGGCGGCGCGCTGGCAGCCCGCCGACGACCGCGGTATCCCGGCCGGTGAGCCGCGCGATGTGACCGGCTCCGACTTCGACTTCCGGGCGGGCCGGAAGATCGGCAGCACGGCCCTGGATCACGCGTTGACCTCGCTCGCGACCGACGCCGACGGCCGTGCCTGGGTGCGGCTTGCCGGAGCGTCCGCGCGGATCGCAATGTGGCTTGGCCCCGGCTACCGCTGGCTCCAGGTCTTCACTGGTGATCCGCTCGGGCCAGACGCCCGGCGTCGCGCGGTCGCGATCGAGCCGATGACCTGCCCGCCGAACGCCTTCGTCACCGGGATCGACGTCGCCACGGTCGAGCCCGGCGCCAGCGTGGCCTACCGATGGGGCGTCCACGCCACGATCTCTGACCGGAAAATAGGGGGCCTTAGCTGAGCGCGCGGCAGCGCCGGCGGAGCCGGCTTTGTGGCCCGCCGGTGAGTGCTGTATCCGGTCAGGCAGCCTGGGCGATGGTGACGGTGTAGCCGAGGGCTTCGAGCTGCCGGATGTGGTTGCGGGCTTTCCTGTTCTTGTCGATCTTGCTTTCGTAGTAGCCGGCGCCGAGATCGGCGAAGCGGGCTTCGGGGTTATGGAGCAGGTGCCAGATGATGACCAGGATAGAGCGGGCGATGGCGACCTGGGCCTTGGCTTTGCCGCGGCGGCGCGCGATGCGGTGGTACCGCTCGCCGAGGAACGTGGCGGTGCCTGCGGCGCCGATCGCGGCCTGGCCGAGGTAGCCGCGTAGGTAGGTGTTGCCCTGGCCCTTGCCCTGGCGGGTGCGAGGTCCGGACTGGATGGCCCGCGGGCACAGCCCGGCCCAGGCCACCAGGTGGCCAGCGGTCGGGAACCGGGACATCTGCAGGCCAGTCTCGGCGATGATGGAGGCGGCCAGCTCGGCGCTGATGCCGGGAATCTCATCCAGCCGCGCAATCGCCGGCAGCACGATGGCGTCCGCGCCGGACCCGGCACCTGGCCCGGTGCTGCCGTCGGCGTCGATGCCGCGGGCCAGGGGAATCGCCGCGACCTGTTCCTCGATCCGCGCGGTGAGCCAGATGATCCGGGCATCCAGGAAGCTGATCTGGTCCAGCAGCAGCTGCGCCAGCTCGCCGTGGTGGTCATCGAACATCCCGGTCGGCGCCTCGACCAGGGCGTCGTGCCTGGCTTTCATCCGGCCGCGGGCCAGGCCGGCCAGCACGAGCGGGTCGCGTTCCCCGGCGATCATCGCCTTGATCATGTCCCGGGTCGAGACCGTGGTCAGCTTGCTGGCCACGGCCGAGATCTTGATCAGGGCGTCCTCGAGCAGCTTCTCCAGCCGCTGCCAGCAGCGGGTCCGGTCCCGGGTCAGGTGAGTGCGCGCCCGGGTGTAATCCCGCAGCGCCCGGATCTCGGCCGGCGGCACGAACGAGGGCCGGAGCAGGCCCTTCTCGGTCAGCCGGGCCTGCCACATCACATCCAGCTTGTCGGCCCTGGGCCGGCCTGTCAGCTGCCGGGCCTGGCTGGCGCTGACCAGCTGCACCTCTAATCCGGCCGCCTCCAGCACGTAGTACCAGATCCGCCAGTAGCCCGACGTCGACTCCAGCGTCACCTTCTCGATCCCCTCCCGCACCAGCTGCCCGGCCAGCCCGCGCACCGCGGGCATGGTGGCCTGCACCATCCACACGGTGGACTGCCGGACGCCGGCCCGCGACGGGTGCGGCACCCGCATGCATACCATCCCCGAGGCCTTGGCCACATCGACTGCGGCTACCCGCTCGAAAATCCGCTCATGCTCCTCATCCTCGATCACCTGCGGCTTGCTCACCGCGGCCTCCTATGCTTGTCCCGATGGGTCAACCAGCGGGCTGCCCGGGGGCCTCGGTCAGGCAACAGCCGAAATACTGACCGTCGTGCTCACGGCAACAAGAAGCGACCCTCAGGTCAAGGCCCCAGCGCCAGGCTTAGGAACGGGCTCATATCCCAGAAAGCGCCGGCGTCACGGGCAGCCCGCTCACATCCTGCCGCCCCGTGCCCGAACCCGACGACCAGCCAGCACACCCCGCCACCGCGCGGCGGCCTTCCCCAGGGATGGAAAGGCTTAGGACGGGAACGGGGTCGCCGACTCGAGCAGCGCCGCGACGCGCGCCAGGTCCTCCGCCGTATCGATGTCGTCGGGCCGTCCGGTGTCGCCGCACTCGACCTGCGTGACGAGGCCAGGGTGCGCCCGCAGGAATGGGCGTGCGCCCACGTCGCCGACGGCTAGCGCCGCCACCTCGGCCCAGTGCTCCCTGCCGATCAGCACCGGATTACGCGGCCGCCCGTCGTAACAGGCCACCGCCACGGCAGCGCCCGCCGCGTGCGCGGCGATGAGCCGGCGCACGGCCTCCGGCCCGACTAGCGGCTGGTCGGCCAGAGCCAGCACGGCCGCCGTGCAGTCAGCCGGAACCGAGGCCAGCCCTGCTGCCAGCGACGAGCCCATGCCGGTCCGCCAGCGGGGGTTGTGCACGCTGATCACGTCAGGCAGTCCGCGGTCGCTCATGCCGGTCCCGGGGCCGGCCGCAGGCCGCACCAGATCACCCAGCTCCACATCAAGCCGGACCGCGCCCGACACGACGACGACCGGGCTGGCGCCGCCCGCCTGGAGCATCCCGATGCCCCGGCGCGCGAGCGACTGACCGCCGATGATGACGAGCGCCTTGGGCTGGCCGATGCGGCTCCCGTCGCCGGCGGCGAGCAGGATGCCGGCCACGTTCCCGGTCTGTGCTGTCAAGCCGTGCGCTCAGCCAGCACGTCGGCGGACAAGCGGTCACCTGGCAGCTGCCCGTGGTGTATCCGGCCGCTGGTCGCGGTCAGCGGCCGGCCGGTGCCGCCCCAGCGGAGCTGGATCAGCTCGGCCGCGATCGCGATCGCGGTCTCCTCGGGCGTCCGCGCGCCGAGGTCGAGCCCGATCGGCGAGCGCAGCCGGGCGATCTCGGCGTCGCTGACCCCCGCCTCGCGGAGCCGGGCAAGCCGGTCCTCGTGGGTGCGCCTGCTGCCCATCGCGCCGATATAGGCGGCCGGGCGGCGGAGTGCCACCTCCAGCAGCGGCACGTCGAATTTCGGATCGTGCGTGAGCACGCAGATCACCGTGCGCTCGTCGGTGCTGATGCCCGACAGGTACCGGTGCGGCCAGTCGGTGATGACCTCGTCGGCGTCCGGGAACCGGGACGCGGTCGCGAACACCGGCCTGGCGTCGCAGACGGTCACGCGATATCCGAGGAACTTGCCGGCCTTGGCGACGGCGGCGGCGAAGTCGATCGCGCCGAACACCAGCATCCGCGGCGCGGGCGCAAAGGACTGGACGAAGACCGCTAGCTCGTCGCGGCGGCGCTCGCCATCAGGGCCGTACCGGCGCACCCCGGTGAGTCCCTGCGCGAGCATGCCGCGCGCGTCGTCGTCGACGGCCTCGTCTAGCCGGTCCCCGGCGCCGAGGGTACCGTCAGAGCGCTCGCCCTCCCAGATGATGCGCCTGGATCCGATCTCGCCCGGACCCTCGATGATGGTCGCCACGGCGACCGGCGTGCCCGCGCGCACGGCGGCGGCGATCTCGCCCAGCGCGGCGAACCGCTCGCGGCTGGCAGGCTCCACGAAAATGTCGATAATGCCGCCGCAGGTGAGCCCTACGGCGAACGCGTCGTTGTCGCTGATCCCATACCGACGCAGCACCGGCTGGCCAGTCGCGGTGACCTCGGCGGCAAGCTCGTAGACGGCGCCTTCGACGCAGCCGCCCGACACGCTGCCGACGACTTCGCCGGTCGCCGACACGGCCATCGCAGCACCGGGCTCGCGCGGCGCGCTGCTGAATGTCTGAACGACCGTGGCCAGCCCGAACGTCTCGCTCGCGTCCCACCACTGGGTAATGGGATCAAGAATGTCGCGCACTGCCGGTCACCTCGTGGCATCTATGGGCCGTTGACAGCGCTAACAATCCCGGCGTCGGCCATGTTTCCTCAGCCTACGTGCGTGGCGGCCGGCACGCGATCATCGCGCCTGATGTGACACCCGACACATGCCCGGTTTGAGCCGCCAGGTTAGGGTAGCCTAATCTGGCTGTCAGTTAGGTAAGCCTAAGCTGCGGCCCCAGCACAGACGCCTGGAGGGCCTGCGCATGTCATCTGCCGCCGACCGTGCCGCGATCGTCGGGCTCATGGAGGCGTGTTGAGCCGGTTGCGCGCAGCCCTGGCGGCGATCGCGATCCTGGCGACCGGGGCGGCCGTGACTGCCTGCGGCGGCGGCAGCTCAGGCAGCGGGCCAACGATCACCCTGTACAGCGGCCAGCACGAGCAGACTACCCAGAGCCTGGTCACGGCCTTCGAGCACAAAACAGGCATCAATGTCGTGGTGCGCCTCGACGACGAGTCCGTGCTAGCCGACCAGATCGCCGCCGAGGGCACGCACTCCCCCGCCGATGTCTTCCTGACCGAGAACTCGCCGCCGCTGGAGAGCCTGCAGGCCAAGGGGCTGCTGGCTGCGCTCGGTCCGGCCACCCTGGCGAGCACGCCCGGCCAGTTCAACTCGCCGCAGGGCGACTGGGTCGGCGTCTCGGCCCGGGTCAGCGTCCTGGTCTATAACCCGAGCCTCATCTCGGCCAGCCAGCTGCCCACCGGGATCAGCCAGCTCGCGAGCGCGCAGTACCAGGGCAAGCTCGCCCTGGCGCCTGACGAGACCGACTTCCAGCCGATCGTGACCGCCTACCAGCACGCGTACGGGTCTGCGGCCACGCTGACCTGGCTGAAGAAGATTGGCGCCAACGCGGCCGGGCACCTTTACTCCGATAACGAGACAGTCACCAACGAGGTGAACCGCGGGGCGGCGGCGTTCGGGATCATTAACCAGTACTACTGGTACCGGATGCGGGCCGAGATCGGGGCCGGCAACATGCACTCCAGGATCGCCTTCTTCGCCCCGCGCGATCCCGGCTACGTGCTGGACGTGTCCGGCGCCGCGGTGCTGAAGTCGAGCAAGCATCAGACGGAAGCGCAGAAGTTCGTCGCGTTCCTCGTCAGCAAGCAGGGCCAGGAGATCATCGCCACGCCGGGCACGGGCACTGGCCAGTCGCTCAGCTTCGAGTACCCGATCGCCGCGGGCGTAACGACGCGCGCGGGCGAGCCCCCGTTCGGCCAGTTGCAGCCGTACCCGATCAGCGTGACCCAGCTTGGTGACGGCAGCGCCGCAGTCGCGCTGATGCGCCAGGCAGGGCTGATCTGATGCCAGGCGCCTGGTGAACACGATCCCGGCACGCTCCGCCTCGGTCGCCGCGCCGGCTGTGCCGGCCAGGCGAGCGCGGCGGCCTGTCGGGCTGCTCGTCGTCAGCTCGGCCATCGCGGTGCTCCTCGCCGTTCCGCTGATCTTCTTGCTCATCGAGTCACACCGGGCCGGCTTTGGCACCGTGGCCAGTCAGATTTTCCGCCCGCTCACCGCCACCCTGCTCTGGAACACGGTCCGGCTGACCGTGGTGGTCACGCTGGCGTGCGCCGTCATCGGCACGGCGGCCGCCTGGCTGGTGGAACGGACCGACCTGCCAGGACGCCGGATCTGGGCGGTGCTGCTGATCGTGCCGCTCGCCATCCCCGACTTCGTCGTCAGCTTCGGCTGGAGTTCGCTGTTCATCTGGATGCAGGGATTCCGCGGTGCCGTGATCGTCATGACACTCGCCGTCTACCCCCTTGTGTACCTGCCGGTCGCGGCCAGCCTGCGGGCCGCCGACCCCGGCCAGGAGGAAGTAGCGCGCAGTCTCGGCGTGGGCCGGCTGCGCACCTTTCTGCGCATCACGCTGGGGCAGGCCAGAGGCGCCATCCTCGGCGGCTGCCTGCTGGTAACCCTCGTGCTCCTGGCCGAGTACGGCGCGTTTGAGATGCTTGCCTACCGCACCTTCACGACTGAGATCTTCAGCGACCTGCAGCTGCCGACCGAGGTGCCAGTCGCCTGCGCGCTGTCACTCGTGCTGGTCGCCATCGGGCTGGTGGTCCTGGCTGGCGAGGGGTGGCTGCGCGGCGGCGGCCGGATAGCGAGGTCAGGTCCGATGGCACAGCGGGTCATGCCGCCGCTGCGGCTGCGGCCCGCCACCAAGGCGGCAGCGCTGGCCGGCACCAGCCTGCTCACGCTTGCCGCGCTGGGGCTGCCGGTAGGGGCGAGCATCTACTGGATCGTCCGTGGCGGGGTGCCGTCCGTGTCCGGCTCGGTCAGCGTCTCCATGCTGAGCGCAGCCCTGCACACGGCCGGCTACGGCGCAGGCGCTGCCGCCATCGACACGCTGCTGGCGCTGCCGGTGGCCGTACTCGCCATCCGCCACACCGGGACAGCACGGCACTTCCTGGAGCGCAGCACGTACCTGGTGCTGGCGATGCCCGGCGTCGTCATCGCGCTCGCCCTGACGTACTTCACCGAGCAGTACGCCAATAGCTTCGGCTACCAGACCGCCCCGCTTCTCGTGCTCTGCTACGCGATCATGTTCTTCCCGCTGGCACTGGTGGGCGTCAAGGCCGCCATCGCGCGCGCTCCGGCCAGCCTGGACGAGGTCGCCAGGTCGCTCGGCCAAGGCAGGCTCGCCGCGTTCAGCCGGGTCACGCTGCGGCTAGCGGCGCCAGGCCTGATGGCAGCGTTCTGCCTGGTGTTCCTGGAGGTCGTGACCGAGCTCACGGCGACGCTGATCCTGGTGCCGACCGGCGTGGAGACGCTGGCCACCCAGTTCTGGCAGTACCAGAGCAGCCTCTCGTACGCCCAGGCGGCACCGTTCGCGCTCGTGATGATCGCGGTTGCCGCGGTGCCGAGCATTGCGCTCGGACGCTTCTTCAACCGATCGACGCAGGCCCGAGGATAGGAACATGAGGCAGCTGACGGTCACCGGCCTGCATAAGGCATTTGGCTCGCATCCAGTCCTAACGGGGCTGGACCTCGACGTGCCGGCCGGATCGTTCACCGCCATCCTCGGGCCGTCGGGCAGCGGCAAGACCACCCTGCTCCGGCTGCTGGCTGGCTTCGAGCGGGCTGACGCCGGCTCGATCGCGATCGGTGACCGGGTCGTCGACGGGCCCGGCGCGGGGTATGTACCGCCCGAGCGCAGGCAGATCGGCTACGTGCCGCAGGAAGGGGCGCTCTTCCCGCATCTGAGCGTCGCCGCCAACGTGGGCTTCGGGCTGCCGGCCAGGCAGCGCCGCAGCGCGCGCACCGACGAGCTGCTGGCGGCCGTCGGCCTGACCGGAATGGGCGGCCGCTACCCCCATCAGCTGTCGGGCGGCCAGCAGCAGCGGGTCGCGCTGGCCAGGGCGCTGGCGATCAGGCCGGAGGTGGTGCTGCTGGACGAGCCGTTCGCCTCCCTCGACGCGCACATGCGCGCCAGCGTCCGCGCCGACGTGCAGCGCATCTGCCGCACGGCGGGCACCACGGCCGTCCTGGTCACGCACGACCAGGACGAGGCGCTGTCGATGGCCGACCGGATCGCGGTCCTGCGCGACGGCAGAATCGTGCAGTACGCGGCGCCGCAGGACCTGTACACCCGGCCCGCCGATCCCGAGCTGGCCCGGTTTGTCGGCGACGCGAACCTGCTCGACGGGAAGCTGGCCGACGAGCCCGCCACTACGGCAGGGCTGGCCTGCGCTGTCGACACCATCCTCGGCAGGCTGCCGCTCGAGCCGGCCAGTGCGCCGGCCGCCAGCACAGGTGCCGTCACCGTGCTGGTACGGCCCGAGCAACTCGAGATCATGACGGCTGGCTCGGTGGACGCCAGCAGCAGGCAGCCGGACTGCCTGGCCGGGCACGTCGTCGCCTGCGAGTACTACGGGCACGACGCTGTCGTCCGGGTGCGCCCGGACGGCGAGCCCGGCGGCCAGGACGTCATCGTCCGCACTGCCGGCGGGCCGCAGCTGCCCGCTGGCGCGCCCGTCTACGTCCGCGCCCGCGGCCCCGTCATCGCCTGGGCGCGCTAGGCGCGATTGCTGTAGACGCGCGTCGGAGTCACCAGCACGACAGCGCGACGCTCGGCCGCCATCACCCGGTCATATTCTGCCCAGTCATCGTGAGTGCCGCCGGCCGCGGTGAAGACCTCCCGGCGCAGCAGCCGAAGCCGCTCCTCATCGACGCCGGGCCGCGGGTCATCCGGGCCGATGATCCGGGCCCTCCCCTCGACCGCGGCCCACTGCCAGCCTGCCCGGAAAGTGACGGTGATCTGCGGCCGGGCGCGCAGGTTGCCGAGCTTGGCCTTGCCGTAGGTCACGAAGCCCACGACGTCCTGCCCGGACTCCGGGTCGCTCAGTACTCCTGCGTTCACTAGCGAGGACTGAATAGTTCCGTCGGCCCTGGCGGTGGAGATCACCGCGAGGTACCCATCCCGGCTGCCGACCGCGGCAGCATCTGACAACGTCGCCATGCCCACCATCCTGGCGCATGAGTGAGGTGCGCACTGCGCCTGCCCGCGGCCAGCCGCGTTGCCCTGGCGGCGTCCCCTGGCGCAGACTGCCGCGGTGACGATCTCCATCACGGACCTGGAACACGCCGCCGCGCCATCCTGGCGTGCGCCCGAGGAAGACAGGCTGGGCCACTGGCTGCTGCGCGCGGCCGACGGATTCACCGGCCGCGCGAATAGCGCGCTCGCCGCAGGCGATCCGGACCTGCCGCTGACGGCCGCGATTCAAGCCGTCGCCCGCTGGTACCGGGCGCGGAGCCGGCCGGCGATGATCGCCGTGCCTTATCCGGCCGGTCAGCCGCAGCGCAGCGACCTGGACCAGCTGCTGGCGCGCCTGGGCTGGACGATCCGGGCGGACGCAGCCACAGTGATGACGGCCGCGACCGCCGACATCGCCGAGCAGGCGCCGGGTGCTAGCGCGTACGTGGACATCGACTCGACACCGGATGCCGCCTGGCTCGGTCGGTATCACTACGCGGCCAGGACCTGCCGCCGGTCGCCGTCCGGCTCCTGATGTCCGCGCCCTGGCAGGCGTTTGGCTCCATCCGCCAGAACGGCGAGACGATCGCGATCGGCCGCGTGGCTGGCAGCGGTCAGGGTGCCGGCCTGGACTGGGCGGGTCTCACCGCCGTCGAGGTCGATCCCCAGCACCGGCGGCGCGGCCTGGCCGCCGCGATCACCGCGGCGCTGGCGGCAGAGGCGGCCGAGCGCGGCTCCCCCGGTCTTCCTCCAGGTCACCGACGGCAATGCTGCCGCCAGGGCCGTGTACAGCCGCCTCGGCTTCACCGTCCATCACGGCTACCACTACCGCGTCGGCCCGGCACGGCGGACTGACAGTAGCCAGATCGCGCGCCGCCGGTTGCGTAGCGCTTAGGCGCGCAGTGCGCGGAGGACGAGCGCTGTCTCCAGCGCCGCCACGACCGCGTCCCAGCCCTTGTCCTCGGCGCTGCCTGCCGCGCCGCTGCGATCGCGCGCCTGCTCGTACGAGTCGCAGGTCAGCACCCCGTTGCCAACCGGAGTCCCGGCATCGAGCGAGACCCGGGTCAGCCCGTAGGTCACCGCGTCGCAGACGTACTCGAAGTGCGGGGTACCGCCCCTGAGCACGGCGCCGAGGCAGGCGACAGCATCGTGATCACGGGCCAGCGCGGCGGCGACAACCGGCAGTTCCACGGCGCCAGGAACGCGGACGACGATCGGCTCGGGCACTCCGCACGCTCGGGCCGCCGCGATCGCCCGGTCCACTAGCTGGTCGGTGATCTCGGCGTGCCAGCGCGTGGCCGCGATGGCCAGGCTGAGCCCGGCGGCGTCGACGACCTGCCCGTCCGGGCGTCCTGCGCCGCTCACCGCAGGCCCGCCGCCGATGCCGACGGACCGGGCCGCGTCTCCCCGGCGGCCGGCAGGTTGTCGATCTGGTGACCAAGGCGGTCCCGCTTGGCCGTGAGGTAGCGCAGATTGTGCGCCGTGGGCAGCGAGGGCAGCCCGACCCGGCCGGTGATCTCCAGCCCGTAGCCCGCCAGTCCCGCCACCTTCGCCGGGTTGTTGGTCAGCAGCCGCAACGAGTGAACGCCGATGTCGGTCAGCATCTGGGCGCCCGTGGAGTACTCGCGGGCGTCCACCGGCAGGCCGAGCTCGGTATTGGCGTCCACTGTGTCGGCACCGCGGTCCTGCAGCTCGTAAGCCCGCAGCTTGGACAGCAGCCCGATGCCCCGGCCCTCGTGTCCGCGGAGGTACAGCACCAGGCCGCGGCCCTCGGCGGAGATGGCGGCCATCGCTGCCTCCAGCTGGGTGCCGCAGTCACACCGATGTGACCCGAACACGTCGCCGGTGAGGCACTCCGAGTGCATCCGTACCAGCAGGTCCGGCCCGGCTGCGGTCAGGTCACCGAGCACCAGAGCGAGATGCTCGGTGCCGTCGACTGAGTTGAGGTAGCCGAGCGCGCGCCAGTCTCCGAACTCGTTGGGCACCTGCGTCTCGACCACGCGCGTGACCACCCGCTCATGCTGGCGGCGGTAGGAGATCAGCTGCTCGATCGAGATCAGGGCCAGCCCGTGCTCGTCCGCGAACTCGCGCAGCCTCGGCAGCCGCGCCATCGTGCCGTCGTCGTTGACGATCTCGGCCAGGACGCCCGCGGGAGTCAGCCCGGCGAGCCTGGCCAGGTCGACGGCGGCCTCGGTATGGCCGCGCCGGCGGAGCACGCCGCCAGGGGCGTACCGGAGCGGGAAGACGTGTCCCGGCCGGACGATCTCATACGGCTCGGTGGCCGAGTCGACCAGCGTCCGGATGGTCTTGGCTCGGTCAGCTGCCGAGATGCCGGTCGTGACGCCGTTAAGCGCGTCCACGCTGATGGTGTACGCAGTCCGCATCCGTTCGGCGTTCTGGTGGGTCATAAGCGGCAACTGGAGGCGGTCGAGCATCTCGCCCGGCATCGGCACGCAGATCACGCCGCTGGTGTGCCGGATCATGAAGGTCAGCAGGGCGGGGGTGGCCTTGCTGGCGGCGAAGATGATGTCGCCCTCGTTCTCCCGGTCGGCATCGTCCACGACCACGACGGGCTTGCCCGCCGCGATGTCGGCGACAGCCCGGGCAACGTCGTCGAGGCGCGTGCTGTCCTGCACCGCGCCATTGTGCCGGGTCACTGGACCCCCCCGGCGAGCAGGCGCTCCACGTACTTGGCGATCAAGTCGACCTCGATATTCACTACCTCGCCAGGCTGCTTTCGGCCGAGCGTGGTGCGGGCCAGGGTCTCGGGGATCAGGCTCACCTCGAACCACGGTCCGCCGGCGCCGTCGTGCAGCCCCGAGACCGTCAGGCTGATGCCATCAACGGCTACCGAGCCCTTGAGGACCACATAGCGCGCGAGACCGGCCGGAATCGAGATGCGCACGGTCTCGGCGGCTCCGGCCGGCTGCCTGGCGAGGATGGTGCCGGTGCCGTCCACATGGCCCTGGACGATATGGCCGCCGAGGCGGCCGTCGGGGCGCATCGGCCGCTCGAGGTTGACGAGGGCGCCGGCGCGCAGCGCGCCCAGGCTGGAGCGGTCAAGTGTCTCCGCGATGACGTCCGCGCTGAACTCACCGGCGTCCGTGCCGGTGACGGTCAGGCAGACTCCGTTAATCGCGATCGAGTCGCCGCGAACCGCATCCCCCGTGACGAGTGGTCCGCGCACTCTAATGCGGGCCGAGTCGCCGGTCAGGTCAATGCCGACGACCTCGCCGAGTTCTTCCACTATGCCGGTAAACACCGTGTCCTCCTCCGGAACCGCTGCCCTGCACGGGCTCCGGGGGGTGCGCTACAGGCGCAGACGCGACTTCGCCGCCGGGAGCCGGCCCTCGGGCCAGCGCCAGCCACTGCCGCGCACGTGCTGCCTCCCATCCGGACTTTGACCGTCGGTCCCGGAATTCCACCGGATCAGCCGGCCGATGGCTTCGGCCGGGTCGCGGACTATCACCGCCGGCTCGGATTTTCACCGACCCCGGAGCACGCGTAGCTGCGATAACTAGTGTGCCATGCCGGGTATTCCGCCGCGAGCCACCGCTGGGGTCACGCTCGGTGCGGCGCGCTTCGGCGTGAGAGGACATCGACGAGCGCCGCCGCGAGTAGCACTCCGGCAACCACGATCTGAATCAACTGGCTCGACACGCCTAGCAGGTAGAGGCCGTTGTAGATGCCTCCGATGACGAGGCCGCCGAGCACGCCGTGGATCGTCTTGCCCCGGCCGCCGAAGAGGCTGGTACCACCGATGACCGCCGCGGCCACCGCCAGCAGTACGTAGCTGTTGGCGGCCTTGATGATGTTGGTGGTCAACGACACCTGCCACGAGGCGAACAGCACGCCGGCGATCCCAGAGATCAGAGCGGCGATGACGAAGCCCCAGATGCGGACGGCGGGAACTCTGACTCCGGCTCGCCGCGCCGCCTCCGGGTTGCCGCCGATGGCATACACGTAGCGGCCGAAGCGTGTTTGCTGCAGCAGGACCGTCGAGGCTCCAAGCACGACCAGGACGATCGGAATGATGTAGGGAACGCCCTCAATCGTCCCGGAGTGGGCACGGTTGACGTTGCAGATGGCGACGACCACAACTCCCGCCACCGCCATGAGGAGGATCTTCAGCGCGGTGAGGCTTCGCGGCGGACTCTCCAGGCCGTGCCGGCGCTTACGAGCCTCCCGCAGCCAGAGCATCGTACCGATGGCTCCTACCAGCACGACCAGCAAGATCCAGCCAACAACCGGGCTGAAGTGGCCCCAGAAGATGTCGTAGAGCACGACCTCGTTAGTGAAGTGGGAGTTGCCGATGCCGACCAGCGTCCCGCCGAGGACAATGATCGCCACTCCCTCCAGGATGAGCAGCCCGCCCAGAGTGACGATGAACGACGGCATCCTCAGGCGGGCCACGAACCATCCCTGGATGGCGCCGAACGCAGAGCAAGCCAGCAGTGCCGCGATGATCGCCGCCCACCATGGCCAGTCCGCGCCTCCTGGCTGCACAAGCTCGGCCACCATGACGCTGCTCAGCGCCATGACCAAGCCGACGGACAGGTCGATCTCCGCGAGAAGCAGGACGAAGATCTCGGCTATCGCCAAAAGCATGTAGATGGTGCTCTGCTCGAACAGGTTGACCAGGTTCTGCGACGACAGGAACGCCGAGTTCGCGATCTGGAAGCTGATCGCGACCACCACGATGCCCAGAACCACCGGCAGGACACCGCTGTCGCCGCCGCGGACCCGGTCCCACCAGGCGCGCAGGTACTGGCCCAGCGACCGGGCGAGAAGCTCCGGCGGGACGCCGGGGTCTGCGGTCACGGGGATGTCAGACACGGGCATGTCAGACACGGGTCACGCCTCCAGTCCCGCGCCGTGACAGCACGTCAACTAGCACTGCGCCGAGGAGTACGCCGCCCGGCACGATGTATTCCAACGGCGTAGCCAATTGACCCAGGTTCAGCAGGGACACGCCATAGGCGATGGCGCCGATGAGGAGGCCGCCGAGAACACCGTGGAGTGCCTTACCCCGGCCACCGAAAAGGCTGACCCCGCCGATGACAGCGGCGGCAACAACGTACAGGACGACTTGACCCGGGTCTGCGGTATTGGTGCTGTACTCGCCGTAGAAAAAGGAACCGAGCAGGATGCCGCCGAGGCCGGCGGTCGCTGAGCACAACGCGAAGCCCCAGGTACGCATACCGGCGAGGCTGATGCCGGCCCGGCTGGCCGCTTCGGGGTTACCACCGATGGCGTAGATGTAGCGGCCGAAGCGGGTCCGCTGCAGCAGCAGCGTCAGGCCGCCAAGGAGGACCAGGACGATCGGGATCACCCACGGCACGCCCTCCACCTTCACCAGCGACGTTCCGCGGTTGCCATTGCAGATCAGCACCACAACTATCCCGACGATCGCCACGAGGGCAATTCTGATGGCGGTCACGCCGGCGGGCGGAGCCACCAGGCCCTGGCGTCGCCTCGCGGCCGCACGCAGCCAGAGGACCGCGCCGGCGGCGGCGACGACCACCGCCAGGGCTACCCAGCCGACAACCGGCGCGATCAGCCCCTGGACCAGGTCGTAGATGACGCGCTGGTTGGCCACCGAAGAATTGAGACTCACGGTGCCGTCGGCCCCGCCGAGAACGACGACGAGGACTCCCGAGAACAGCAGGAACCCGCCGAGGGTGACAACGAACGATGGGATCCTGAGCCGGGCAACGAGCGTCCCTTGCAGGGCGCCGATCAGGCCGCAGCAGGCGAGCGCGGCGACCATGGCTACCCACCACGGCAAGTCCAGCCCGGGCTGCTGGACGAGCTTGAATGCAATCACCCCGCCGATCATCGCGACCGCGCCGACCGAGAGGTCGATCTCGCCCAGCAGCAGGACCACCGTCTCAGCCATCGCCAGCACCATGTAGACAGTGCTCAGCCCGAAGATGTAGACGAGGTTGCTCGGCCGGAGGAAGGCGTGCTCGGGGGTGATCACCTCGAAGATGACGGCGACCAGCACCATGGCGAAGACCACCGGCAGGACACCGCTGTTGCCACTGCGGATCTGGAGCCCCCAGGCCCGGACGTACTGGCCCAGCGACCGGGCGAGAAGCTCCGGCGGGACGTCGGCCGCGGCCTCGGCGGCGGCGGTGGGGTCGACCACCACCGCGGCATCCGCCGACCCGGTCGGGGTCTCGCTGGCGTCCGCGGTCATCGGGCTCTCCCGGTCCAGGCCATGGGCTCAGCCCTCGCCACTGGCAGATCCGGCAGGCTCGAACGGCCGCCCGCCGGTAGCGCCCGTCGTCATGTACTCCACCACGGTCTGCCGGTCGAAGTCCGCAGCCGGCCCTTGCGCTACCATCCGGCCCAGGTAGAGCACCGCGATCCGGTCCGCGACCTCGAAGACATCGTTCAGGTTGTGGGAGATCACCATGACCGCCAACCCGTGGTCCCGGAGCCGTTTGACCAGGTCCAGCACAGTCCGCGTCTGCACCACCCCGAGCGCCGCGGTGGGCTCGTCCAGTAGCACCAGCTTGGAGTTCCACATCACCGCCTTGGCCACCGCGACCGCCTGCCGCTGACCTCCCGACAGCGAGGCGACCGGCTGTCGGATCGAGCGCACCGTGGTCACCCGAAGGGTGCTCAGGGTCTCGGCCGCCTGCTTCTCCATCGAGTCTTCATCGAGCAAGCGGTGACGCAGCCGCTCCCGGCCAAGGAACATGTTCTGGACGATGTCCAGGTTGTCGGCCAGCGCCAGATCCTGATAGACGGTCTCGATCCCCAGCGCGGAGGCGTCCCTGGTGCTCCGAATGTGCACCGGTCGTCCCTCGAAGTAGATCTGGCCATGGTCCGGCTGGTGCACGCCGGAAATACAGCGGGTGAGCACAGACTTCCCGGCACCGTTGTCCCCGCACAGGCCGGTCACCCCCGCCGGCAGGTCCAAGTCCACCCCGTAGAGCGCTTGCACCGGCCCGAAGTGCTTATCGATGCCCCGCAGCTTGAGCAGGGGCTCGACCGCGTCTCCGCCGCTGCTCGCGTTGTTGTGGGCCTCGTTCGTGTCAGTCATGGTGAAGACCTGTCAATAGCGTTGCCTTGGTTGGGCTCGACAGCGCCGGGGCTGGCGGGCCGCGTTTTGGCGGGTCCGCCAGCCCGGCTCCGGAGGAGCCTCGACGGGTAACCCCGTTGAGGCTCCTCCGGTCAGATGATTACTGGATCCCGGCTGCGGTGCAGACGGTCGCACCGGCGATGGCGCAGATGGCCGACGCGGTGTCGAAGCCGTCCTTGACCACCGTCGACTCCATGTTGGCCGCGTTCACCCAGACCGGGGTCAGCAGCGACGCCGGCTCGGTGATGCTGGAGTCGGCCGGGTCAGTGGTCGTCCCGTTCATCAGCGCCGCCGGCGGCGTGTCGCCGGCCAGCAGAATCGTGGCCATGGCCACGGCGTCCTGCGCCTCCTTGTAGACCGCCTTGTAGACAGAGCCGCACTGGTAGCCCTCGAGGATCCAGGCCATGCCCTGCGCCGTCGCGTCCTGCCCGGTAGTCGGGATCTTCTTGGGCTTGACCCCATCCGCGACCAGGTCAGTGATCACCGCGTTGGCGAGCCCGTCATTGGCCTCGATCGTGGCGTTGATGTTCTTATGAGCGGTGAACTCCTGCTGGAAGATCGTGCCGCCCTTGGTGTTGTCCCACCCAGGGGCGAAGTTCTCGCCCACCAGCGACATGCCCGCGCTGTTCGTCGCGCCAGCATTGACCGACTTGGCCGCCTGACCCCAGACCACCTTGTTGTAACCCGAGGCAAAGGAGATGGCGTTCGGGTCGGTGTCCTCGCCGCCGTTCAGGACGAAGACCTGAGGCTTGGAGATCCCCCAGGACTGGACGCAGGCCTCGAAGCCCTGACCGATCAGCTGACCCACGAACTCGTTGTTGAAGCTGACGTAGTACGTCTTCGAGCCCTGGAACGTGGCCCGGTCATAACTGATCAGCGTGACGCCCTTGGACTCGGCAAGCTTCGCGATCGCCACGCCAGTCGGGCCGTCAAGCGGGCACATGATCAGGACCTTGGCGCCCAGGTTGATGTCGGCGGTGGCGTCGTTCAGCTCCGTCGCGTCGCTGCCCTGCGCGTTGTCGATCCGGTACTGCGCCTGCGTGTAGCCGGCGTCGGCAAACGCATCGTTCAGATACGGCTGGTCGAAGTCCACCCACCGCACCGACGACGTGGTGTCCGGCAGGATCACACCCACCTGCAGCGAATTCGCTCCCTTGGTCGCGAACTGAGCCAGCGGCTTGAGCTTCGACATCGTCGACTCGAGGTTGACCGTAAACGAGCTGATGCTCAGCCCCTTCGGAATCGTGTTCGAGCCGCTTGACGTGCTAGTCGACGACGGTGACGACGAGCCGCAGGCCGCAGCCGCCAGGCTGACAACCGCCGCCAAACTCACCCAGGCCACCGGGCGCAGCGAGCGAGAGCGCCGCCCTCCCTTACTTTTATGCATCCCCCAAACCCCTTTCACCTATCCAGAAGAAGACGCCCGAAAGAGCGGATGCGGGGAACCATACAGCACACATGTCCGCCCGAAAGTCTCATCCTGATAACGGAAAGAGGCCTGTAGCCTGCGTCGATCGCCCGATCCCTGCCGACAGGGCGGTGTCGTCAGCCGGTTACTAGCAGGCGCGACGCCGCACTACTGCAGCCGCACTACTGCAGCGGAGATGCGAGCAGCGCGGCTGGGTCGGACAACACGGCATCCATGGCGTGCAGGGCCGCGCCGCGCGCAGCGGCGGTGAAGCCCAGACCCGACACACCCAGGTCGGGCGGCGCGTCCCGGCGTCCCAGCATGCCCTTCGTGAGCTCACGTCGGGCCCGCGGCAGGATCCACTCCTCGAGCGCAACGAAGTAGCCGCCGAGAATGATCACGCTGGGATCGAAAATGTTCCCGAGCATCGCGGCACCCACGCCAACATCGCTGCCCAGACGATCAATTGCGTCGAGCGCGTGCTGATTGCCCTCTCGACCTTGCCCGACGAGGGCTTTGAGCATCGTGCGGGGATGCATTCCAGCGGGAGTGCTGATGCCTGCGGACCGCAGCACCGCCGACAATCCGATGAGCGCCTCCCAGCATCCGCGCCGACCGCAGTGGCATAGCGGACCTGCGGGGTCAACGCGCATGTGACCGATCTCACCACCGAAGCCTCGACTACCCAGCAGCGGTCGGCCCCCGGCAATGATTCCGCCGCCGATGCCGACCTCGCCGGTGACATAAATGAGGTCTGCGGTACCGGCCCATGCTCCTATTCGGAACTCGGCCAGCGCAGCGAAGTTCGCATCGTTGCCAACTAGTACAGGAGCACCGTTCAAGCGGAGACCGTGACGCAGCGCCGCGCCGAATGAGTAGTCCCGCCACTCAAGGTTCGGCGCTTCGATAACGACTCCATCGCGAACGTCCACCAGTCCGGCGATTGCGGCCGCAACTCCGACGATGACTGGCTGGCGATCGTGTCGGCGATTACGGACGCGCCGAATTGCACGATGGCAGAGGTCGATCGCGGCACGAACGCTCCCCTCCGGGCCGGCGCTCACCGAGTCGAAGGCGCATTCATCCGTGTGGACCTCACGCCCACCAAGATCTCTCACCAAGATCGCGATATAGTCGACGTTCACCTCGAGACCGATCGCAAGAACGTGACGGCCGTCGATATCGAGCGGCGTACCCGGCCGCCCTACCCGGCGCACCGAGCTGACCGTGCCCTCCCGTACCAGGCCGAGTTCAATCAGCTCGGCGACCAGACGCGTCACCGTCGCGCGGGTCAGGCCAGTGCCGCCGGCGAGATCCGCGCGCGACAGACCTGGCGTCAGGGCCAGCAGCCGCAGGGTGAGCTCGAGGTTGTTGCGCCGAACGACCGTATGGTCTGCGCGAGCGGGCAGCGTGTGCGTGGGGGGCTCTTTCACCCGCTCCTCCTTCATCTCGCCACCGCGCAGCATCCTCTGCCATTCCGCCTAACGTCTGAAGCTTCGTTCAGTTCGGGAGCTACGTCACCCCCGGACCATTGACGGAGAGAATGGCTCAGGTGCCAAGGTGCCGCTAGTGGATCAGTCCCCCGCCCGCTGAGCTCACGCCGAGACTATGCAGGCACACCCACCGGACGCCAGTCGCATCGCAGCGCTCGCGGCCGCGGCGCGCGCGGCAGCCGGGGCTGCTGGTTGATGGCCGCGCGAGGGCGGACATCGACCAGGGCCGAATTTCGGCGGTCTGCGAGCTCCAGCTCGGCGGGCTGGAGCCGGCCGGGCGAGCCCGTTGACTGCCCTAGCGAAACATATGTAGTCTCGGTTGCACTTCAGTTTGTTGAGGACCTAAACAAACCCCCGCGGCAGCACCTCCGAAGGAGTTATACGCGATGCACTCTGCCAGCCTCGTGCGGAGCGCAGGCGGCGACACGTCCCTGGCGACGGCGCGCTGGCCCGGCAGGACCGGTACCCCGTGATCACTGTGATCGGCGAGGCGATGGTGACGCTCACGCCTGCTCCTGACTCCGGTCTGATGCAGGCATCACCGGCAGGTAGCGCCTTCACTACCGCGATCTCCGCCGCGCGACTTGGCTACCCGACCGCGCTGATGGCTCGGCTATCCCGTGACTCGCTGGGGCAGTTCCTGCGCATGCATGCGGAGATTGACGGTCTTGACGTCAGCGCTTCGCCCGAGGCTGACGAGCCGACCATGATCGCCGTCGTCTCTTCCGATGCAGGCGCGGTCAGGACAGACAGCCTGTATTTCCGCGACACGGCGAGCTGGCAGTGGAGCGCAGCCGAACTGGGCTGGATCCCGGCCAGCACGACTGTCCTAAATCTGGACTTGCTCGACTGCTGTATGTTGCCAGGATCTACCTGGATACTGCGGGCCGCAGCGCGCCAGCGCCAGCGCGGTGCGATCGTGTGCCTCAACGTGACCGCGAAGCCTGCCGTGATGGGCTCGGCCACACGTGGTCAGTTGCTGCTGGACCGGGCAGTTAAGGCAGCTGATCTGGTAACGACAAGCCTCGAGGACATCTCATGGCTGTACCCAGGCCGCGGAGCGGAGGCCGTTGCGCGGCTCTGGCTGGCCAAGGGTCCCGGGCTTGTCGTGATTACCTGCGGCTCCGATGGTCTGATCGCCATTAGGAAGTCCGGGATCGCCCTCCACCGGTCGGGGCTGCATCCCGCCTCAGCGACCGGATTCGACGCCAGCTTCACCGGTGCCCTGCTTGGCGGACTCCATGAGCTGGGCGGCGGCGGTGCGAGCATCGAGGCTCTCAGTATGAGCGAGCTTGCCTCGGTGCTGGACACGGCGACCGCAAGCCGGAGCGGTACGGGTTATCTCAGTCTCGCCACGGCATCAGAGCCCCGCTAATGGCTGGCGTCGCCGAACGCTGCAGTCCCGGCACGCGCCGGGGCCTGTGGAACGGCGCGCTGGCCTGCCTGACCACTGAGCGATGCCGCTTGTTCGGAGGCGCCGGATGCTGGTCGCGGGGATAGATTCCTCGACACAGTCGACCAAGGTGGTGCTGTGCGACGCCGCGGACGGCACGGTGGTCGGTACCGGCAGTGCGCCGCACCCGGCGGGTACCGAGGTTGACCCGCGGGCATGGTGGGACGCGCTGCGCGAGGCTGGCGCCGGCCTGCTCAGCCGCGCCGCTGCCGTCGCGATCGCGGGTCAGCAGCACGGGTCCGTGCTCCTGGACGCTGACGGCTCGGTAATCCGTCCGGCCCTACTCTGGAACGACATGCGGTCGGCCGAGGCCGCTGCGGAACTCGTCGCAGAGTTCGGCGGGCCGCGGTGGTGGGCCGATACCACCGGGAGCGTGCCCACGGCGTCGTTCACCGTCACCAAGCTGCGCTGGCTGGCGGAGCACGAGCCGGATAACGCCGCGCGCGTCGCCCGTGTCCTGCTGCCGCACGACTGGCTGACCATGCAGCTCGGCGCCACTGAGCCGGTCACCGACCGCGGCGACGCGTCCGGGACTGGGTACCTGGCGACGGCGAAGGGCGAATGGCTGCCCGACGTGGCCGCTGCGGCACTGGGCCACGAGCCGGCGCTGCCGCGGGTGGCGGCACCATGCGAGGTGGTCGGGCACACCTCCAGTGGTGCCGTACTCGCGCCGGGTACCGGCGACAACATGGCGGCCGCGCTTGGCCTGGGACTGGAGCCCGGCGACGTGGCGGTCTCTGTGGGCACGTCTGGCACGGCATTCGCGGTGACGGACGTCGCAGCCGCCGACCCTTCGGGCGCGGTGGCCGGCTTCGCCAGCGCGACCGGCAGCTTCCTGCCCCTGGTGTGCACGATCAACGCCGGCCTGGTGCTAGCGGCCGCAGCCGCCATGACCGGAACGGATCTGGCCGGGCTGGCGGCCCGCGCTCTGGCCGCCGAGTCTGGCGCGTCCGGCGTCGCCCTCTTGCCCTACTTCGACGGAGAGCGGACGCCCAACCTGCCGCTGGCCACGGGCGTGATCACCGGGCTTACGACCACGAACGGAACAGCGCAGAACCTGGCGCGAGCGGCGGTCGAGGGCGTGCTCTGCTCGCTAGCTGACGCAGTGGAGCTGCTCGGAGTCGAGCCACGCCGGATTCTGCTCATCGGCGGCGGAGCACGCTCCGAAGCCGTTTGCGCGCTCGCGCCGGGCATCTTCGGCGCGGACGTCTACGTACCAGAGCCGCAGGAGTACGTCGCCCTCGGCGCCGCACGGCAGGCCGCGTGGGTACTGATCGGTGCGCCGCAGCCGCCAGACTGGCCACGGCCGCCCGCACGGCGCTATTCCGGCGAGCCACAGCCACGCGTGCGGGAGCGCTTCGCGGCCTTGCGCGCGGCGACGTCGTCCTGGGCCGGAGGCCTGCCAGTCCGCGAGGGAAGAAAGGAACGATGACCATGACCGCAGACGCGTTCGTGCCGGTTCCGGCTGACCGTTTCTCGTTTGGCATCTGGACGGTGGGGTGGCAGGGGGTCGATGTGTTCGGTCCCGCGGTGCGCCCGCCGATGGCTGCCGACCGGGCTGTCCGCAAGCTGGCCGAGCTGGGCGCTTACGGGGTCAATTTCCACGACAACGACGTGTTTGACTTCGACGCCAGCGACACCGACCGGGGCAAGCGGATCACCGACTTCAGGCAGGCCCTCGCCGACACCGGCCTGGTGGTGACCACGGCGACGACGAACCTGTTCAGCCACCCGGTCTTCAAGGAGGGCGCGTTCACCGCGAACGACCGGGAGGTCCGCCGGTTCGCGCTGGCCAAGACGATGCGCAACATCGACCTGGCCGCCGAGCTGGGCGCCGGGGTGTACGTGTGCTGGGGCGGCCGGGAAGGCGCGGAGTCGGGGGCCAGCAAGGACGTGCGGGCGGCGCTGGACCGGTACAAGGAAGCGTTCGACGTGCTGGGCCAGTACGTCATCGACCACCGGTACGCGCTGCGGTTCGCGATCGAGCCCAAGCCGAACGAGCCGCGCGGCGACATCCTGCTGCCGACGGCCGGGCACGCGCTGGCGTTCATCACCGAGCTGGAGCACCCGGAGCTGGTCGGCCTCAACCCGGAGGTCGGCCACGAGGAGATGGCCGGGCTCAACTACGCGCACGGGATCAGCCAGGCGCTGTGGCACGGCAAGCTGTTCCACATCGACCTCAACGGCCAGCACGGCCCGCGCTACGACCAGGACCTGCGGTTCGGCGCGGGTAACGCCCGCGGCGCGTTCTGGGTCGTGGACGCGCTGGAGGCCGGCGGCTACGACGGGCCGGTTCACTTCGACTTCAAGCCGCCCCGCACCGAGGACGACGCCGGCGTGTGGGACTCGGCGGCGGCGTGCATGCGCAACTACCTGATCTTGCGCGACAAGGTGCGCGCGTTCCGCGCCGACCCCGACGTGCAGCAGGCGCTGCAGGCCGCCCGCGTGGACCAGCTCGCTGACCCGACACTGACACCAGGGGAGACCTGGCGCGACGTCGCCGGGTTCGTGCCCGATGTCGCGACGCTGGCGGAGCGCGGCATGGCCTTCGAGCACCTCGACCAGCTCGCCCTCGAGCACCTCTACGGGGTCAGGTAGATAACCCCCGAGACATTCGCGGCTACCAACGCACAGATCCAGCCCTAGATTGTGCTCCCAGGCCGCGGCTGGCGGACCCACCGTGGTGGTGGGTCCGCCAGCCCGGCTCCGGAGGTCAGATGATTACTGGATCCCGGCTGCGGTGCAGACGGTCGCACCGGCGATGGCGCAGATGGCCGACGCGGTGTCGAAGCCGTCCTTGACCACCGTCGACTCCATGTTGGCCGCGTTCACCCAGACCGGGGTCAGCAGCGACGCCGGCTCGGTGATGCTGGAGTCGGCCGGGTCAGTGGTCGTCCCGTTCATCAGCGCCGCCGGCGGCGTGTCGCCGGCCAGCAGAATCGTGGCCATGGCCACGGCGTCCTGCGCCTCCTTGTAGACCGCCTTGTAGACAGAGCCGCACTGGTAGCCCTCGAGGATCCAGGCCATGCCCTGCGCCGTCGCGTCCTGCCCGGTAGTCGGGATCTTCTTGGGCTTGACCCCATCCGCGACCAGGTCAGTGATCACCGCGTTGGCGAGCCCGTCATTGGCCTCGATCGTGGCGTTGATGTTCTTATGAGCGGTGAACTCCTGCTGGAAGATCGTGCCGCCCTTGGTGTTGTCCCACCCAGGGGCGAAGTTCTCGCCCACCAGCGACATGCCCGCGCTGTTCGTCGCGCCAGCATTGACCGACTTGGCCGCCTGACCCCAGACCACCTTGTTGTAACCCGAGGCAAAGGAGATGGCGTTCGGGTCGGTGTCCTCGCCGCCGTTCAGGACGAAGACCTGAGGCTTGGAGATCCCCCAGGACTGGACGCAGGCCTCGAAGCCCTGACCGATCAGCTGACCCACGAACTCGTTGTTGAAGCTGACGTAGTACGTCTTCGAGCCCTGGAACGTGGCCCGGTCATAACTGATCAGCGTGACGCCCTTGGACTCGGCAAGCTTCGCGATCGCCACGCCAGTCGGGCCGTCAAGCGGGCACATGATCAGGACCTTGGCGCCCAGGTTGATGTCGGCGGTGGCGTCGTTCAGCTCCGTCGCGTCGCTGCCCTGCGCGTTGTCGATCCGGTACTGCGCCTGCGTGTAGCCGGCGTCGGCAAACGCATCGTTCAGATACGGCTGGTCGAAGTCCACCCACCGCACCGACGACGTGGTGTCCGGCAGGATCACACCCACCTGCAGCGAATTCGCTCCCTTGGTCGCGAACTGAGCCAGCGGCTTGAGCTTCGACATCGTCGACTCGAGGTTGACCGTAAACGAGCTGATGCTCAGCCCCTTCGGAATCGTGTTCGAGCCGCTTGACGTGCTAGTCGACGACGGTGACGACGAGCCGCAGGCCGCAGCCGCCAGGCTGACAACCGCCGCCAAACTCACCCAGGCCACCGGGCGCAGCGAGCGAGAGCGCCGCCCTCCCTTACTTTTATGCATCCCCCAAACCCCTTTCACCTATCCAGAAGAAGACGCCCGAAAGAGCGGATGCGGGGAACCATACAGCACACATGTCTCTTCCGTACGTTTGCTTGATCGTGTGACATTAGATATCAAGGGCGCGTAAATCAAGGGACGAAAGTCCCCGCCCTGTGTGTAACAATCCGGCGCTGCCTGGCATTGGACGGATTGTGATGCGCACCCCGTGCTGGCCGCGGTCTTCGCTGGTGGCGTTGGGCGCCGCAGGACCTTGCCGGGACGAGATCACGATGGCCGGATAGGGCGGTCATCATTGCTGCCACGGCAGCCAGCCGTCAGGATGAACGCATGCACGCCCGGCTCGTCGTCATCCTGCTGCTCGACGGGTCCAGAGCCTGGACGTCACCGGCCCGCCCGAAGTATTCGCGGCCGCTGCGGACTACGCGACCGCGCAGGGTTCAGCGGCCACGGGCGGCTCCTGGAAGACTCCCAGCTAGGCATTGAGCAGGTCGCCCGCGCTTGCGGTTACGGGACGCCGGAAGCCATGCGGCGGGCATTCATCCACACTCTGGGTGTGCCACCTGTCAGCTACCGCCGCCGATTCTGACGCCGCGATCGTCAGGGCTGTGCCCGGCGCGCCCTGGCCCGGCGCTTGCCCTCGTGCATCGCCGCAACCCTGGCGATCGGGATGTCATGTCCGTCGGCTACGAGGTCCGGCGGCAGCTGCTGCGGGTCAGGCAGCAGCCGCGCCCACAAGTCGCGGCCGGCCAGCAGCCGCGCTGCGGTGCGGACCGTGAACTCCGCGGGCCGCACACTGTCAAGGTCGGCCCAGGCGATCGGGAACGACACGGGCGTGCCCGGCCGCACCCGCGGGCTGTAGGCCGCCACGACGGTCGCGCCGCCGGCCCTGGTTGCGTCCAGGAAGACCTTGCCGCCGCGGTCTTCCCGGATGAACGCCGTGGTCGCCAGCTGTGGATCCAGCCGCTCCGCCATGGCTGCTACCGCCCTGGTCGCGGCAGCGGCGTCCGCACTCGTCTGTCCCGGTGCCAGCGGCACGAAGACGTGCACGCCCTTGGCGCCGCTGGTCTTGACGGCACCCGCCAGGCCCGCCGAGTCGAGCGCCGCGCGGACGAGCCGCGCCGCCGCCACCGCCTGGCCGAAGGCCTCGCCCGAGGGCGGGTCGATGTCGAGCACCAGGAACTCCGGGCTGTCCCAGCTGCCTGCCCGCATCAGCGTGGGGTGATACTCGACGGCTCGCTGGTTGGCGAACCACAACAGCGTCTGCCGGTCGTTGCACAGCGCGTACGCCACGTCGCGACGGGAACTCTCGGCCCAGACCGTCACGGTCCGCACGAAGTCTGGTGTGTATCTGGGCACGTTCTTCTGCATGAACGGCGCCTGGCCGGGCCGCACGCGCACGACCGACAGCGGGCGGTCGGCCAGCACCGGGATGAAGACGTCGCTGACCGCGTCCAGGTAGTCGACCAGATCCCGCTTGGTGGCGTCAGCACCGTCGAAGAGTTCCTGGTCGAGGTTGGTGAGCCGAACGCCAGCCCGTTCCTCGCCCTGATCGTTCTTGGCCGCCACCGGATCAGCCGCGCTCAGCTGGCGCGCTCGCGCCGACGGCCAGCTCACGCAGCGCCTTGACCGCGGCCGACGGATCCTCTGCCCCGTACACCGCGGAACCGGCCACGAACATGTCCGCACCTGCCTCAGCGCAGCGGATGATCGTCTCCTCGGTCACGCCGCCGTCGACCTGGAGCCACACGTCCCCGCCGTAGGCATTGATGAGCTCGCGCGCCCGGTGGAGCTTCGGCAGCACCGCGTCCAGGAAGGGCTGGCCGCCGAAGCCTGGCTCAACCGTCATCAGCAGCAGCATGTCCACCTCGGCCAGCAGGTCACCATCTGGCAGCATTGGCGTGCCCGGATTGAACGCCAGGCCTGCGCGCGCCCCGGCCGCCCGGATGGCGCGCAGCGTCCGGATCGGGGCGCTCGCCGCCTCCAGGTGAATGGTGACGCTCTGCGCGCCGGCCTCCGCGTAGCCGGGCGCCCAGCGATCAGGGTCCTCGATCATCAGGTGGCAGTCCAGCGGCAGCCGAGCATGCCGCAGCAGCGCCTCGACGACTGGCAGGCCGATCGTGAGGTTCGGCACGAAGTGACCGTCCATCACGTCGACATGCAGCCAGTCGGCCGCAGCAGCGACCGCGTACGCTTCGTCGGCCAGCCTGGCGAAGTCCGACGCCAGCAAGCTCGGCGCTATCTGCACCTTCATCTCACGCCCGATTCTAGGCCGGCTCGTTGTCCCGGGGTTGGCGCGGAGTGTGCGGAGTGTCGTACCGGCCCGCTAGGTTCGGACGCGCACGCAGCCATGGTGTCGAGGAGGCCGTCGTTGACCACTGCACAGAGCACGGACGCACCTGCCCGGCTGCTTGACCGCGTCCGCAAGCTGCTGGCCAAGGCTGAGGCCGAGGGCGTGACGGTCGAGGAGGCACAGGCACTGACCGCCAAGGCGGCAGAGCTCATGGCTAAGTACGGCATCGACCGGGCGCTGCTCGCCGCCACCCGGCCGGAGACCGACAAGCCGGATAACCGGATCGTGGAGATCTACAACCCGTGGGCCAGGGTGCAGGCGCACCTGCTGTGCGGGCTGGCGGCCGCGCTGCGCTGCCAGTGCATCCTGCTGCCCGCCAGCGAGGGCCAGCGTGTGCACGTATTCGGCTATGCATCCGACATCGAGCGGGCGGACGTGCTCTACACCTCTGTGCTGGTGCAGATGTGGCACGGGCTGGTGGCCGCGCAGGTCCCGGCCAGGGCAGACAACGTGCGCGCGTGGCGGCGCAGCTGGCTCCTCGGCTATACCGCCGCCGTCATCGCCAAGGTCCGGGAGGCCGAGCAGCGCGCCGAGCAGGCGGCGACCGTCGCTGAGCACGCCGGCGCGGCGTCGCGCGCCTCGCTGGTGCTCGCCGACCGCTCGATGGTCATCCGGCAGAGCGTGGCCCGCGCCTACCCGGTGACCAGGACAGCACGGGTGACCTATACCGGCAGCGGCTACGGCGCCGGGTACGCGCAGGGCAAGCGGGCCGACATAGGCGCGGGCCGCGTCGGGCCCAAGCGCACCCATGCACTGCCCGGCGCCGCGCGATAACGCGACCGCGCGGCGACCGCGCCGCGGCGGCGCAGCCGCCGCGGCCGAAGCTGCCGCCGCTGGTGAGGCGCTCGGCTAGGCCGGCGGCGACTCGGGCAGCTTAAGCAACGCCAGGAAGATGGCGTCCGTGCCGTGCCGATGCGGCCAGAACTGCGCGTACCGGCCGTGCGGCCCGGCGCTGAGGTCGGGCACCTCGGCCAGCACGGCGGGCGCGTCGAGTACCTCGATACCATGGCGCGCAGCGAGCACGTCCGCGACCACGTCCTGAGTCTCTGCCAGATGAGGCGAGCACGTCACGTAGGCGACGATGCCGCCCGGCCGTGCCGCGTCTAGAGCAGCCAGCAGCAGGCCGCGCTGAAGCCCCCCGAGAGCCAGCACGTCCGCCGGCGTGCGCCGCCAGCGCGCCTCGGGCCGCCGGCGGAGTGCGCCGAGGCCCGAGCAGGGTACGTCGGCGATCACCCGGTCAAACCCGGCACCGCGCCACGCGGGCATGGTGCCGTCGGCGACCACGACGCCGGCCGAGCCGACCGGGGTCACGGCCGAGCGGACGAGCCGCGCCCGGTGCTCGCGCATCTCGGCGGCGACCAGCCGGGCGCCCGCAGCGGCCGCGAGGCCCGCCAGCAGGCGCGCCTTGCCGCCAGGGCCGGCGCACATGTCGAGCCAGGTGCCGTCGGCGCCGTCCAGCCCGACTCGGGTCAGCGCGACAGCGGCAAGCTGACTGGCCTCGTCCTGGACGCCGGCCCTGCCCTCGGCGACCGCACTGACTGCTGCCGGATCCCCATCCGCCAGGTAGGCCCCGAACGGCGACCAGCGAGCCGGGGTGCCGCCGGCGACCACCAGCTCCTGGCGATCGGCCAGCGTCGGCACCACGCACAAGTGCACGGCCGGGCGCTGGCTGCCCGCGGACAGTGCCGCCTCGGTCTGCCGCATGTCGCCTGGGGTCTCGCCGAGCGCTGCGGCGAATGCCTCGACGATCCAGCCCGGATAGCTGTGCCGCACCGCCAGGTGCCCGACTGGGTCGGCATCTCGGGGCGGGCCCACGATGTCGAGCCAGCCCGCCAGGTCCCTGGTGGCAACGCGCCGCAGCACGGCGTTCACGAAGCCGGCCGGCCGCTGGCCCGCCGCGTCTTTCACCAGGTTCACGGACGTCGCCACCGCCGCATGCGGCTGGATCCTGGTGGCGAGCAGCTGATGGGTGCCGAGCCGTAGCACCTCACGCACCACCGGATCGAGCGAGTCAAGATCGCGGTCGCAGCAGATGGCCAGCACGGCGTCGTAGGTGCCGCGACCGCGCAGGGTCCCGTAAGTCAGCTCGGTGGCCAGTGCCGCGTCCCGGCCACTGAGCTCGCGCTGCGCGAGCAGTTGCGGCAGGAGCAGGTTCGCGTAAGCGTCCCGTTCGGCCACCGCTAGCAGCACGTCGAGCGCGACTCGCCGGGCCGGATCACGTGACTGCTGGTGACGGCGTCGCTGGCCCTGGCGTCCCTGCTGGTCCCGACGCGGGGCCGGCTGACCCTGCCGCGGGCCCGGCTGGTCCCGGGGTGGGCCGGGCTGGCCCGGCCGGCTCGGCCGACCCTGCCCGGTGCCGGGACGCGGAGTGTCGGTCACCTCAGCCGAGCACCGCGCTGGCCATCCAGACGCAGCCCGCGTACCCAGTCAGCGGCGCGCATCCGGCGCTTGCCGTCAGCCTGGACGTCACCGAGCTCCACAGGCGTCGTCCCGGTCCCGGCGAGGACGCAACCGCGCAGCACACGCAGCTCGCCAGGCGCGAGCATCTCGTCGCCGGGACCGCCGGGGTCGCCGGGACCGCGGCCGGGAGCCGCCACCGGCCATAGCTTGACCCGCGCGCTGTCGAGCTCGGTCCAGGCCCCCGGCTCGGGCGTGCAGGCGCGGATTTGCCGGTCGATGGCGATCGCGGGGTTACGCCAGTCGACGCGCGCGTCGGCTGGCGTGATCTTCGGCGCGAGGCTAATGCCGTCGGCGGGCTGCTCGCGCGCCTCAAGCTCGCCGGCCTCGATGCCGTCCAGCGTCGCGACGAGCAGCTCAGCGCCCGCAATGCTCAGCCGCTCGAGCAGGTCCCCGGCGTTGTCGGCCGGGCGGATCGCCTCGGTCAGCACGCCGTAGACAGGGCCTGCGTCGAGAGCGCGGACGATCTGAAACGTCGTGGCGCCGGTGACGTCGTCGCCATGCAGGATCGCGTGCTGGACCGGGGCTGCCCCGCGCCAGGCCGGCAGCACCGAGAAATGCAGGTTGACCCAGCCGCGGGCTGGGATGTCGAGCGCCACCTGCGGGATGAGCGCGCCGTAGGCGGTCACCGGGCAGAGGTCAGGTGCAATCTCGCGGAGCCTGGTGAGGAACTCCTCGTCGACCAGGCGGCCAGGCCGCAGGATCTCGATCCCGGCCTCGGCGGCACGTTGGGCGACCGCGCTCTGCTCGAGCTTCAGGCCGCGGCCGGCCTTGGCGTCCGGCCGCGTGATCACCGCAGCCACCTCGTGCCTGGACTTCAGCAGCGCGTCCAGCGACGGGACAGCGGTGGCCGGCGTGCCCGGCGAAGACCAGGCGCATGCCCTAGAACGCCTTGCCGTTGGTGGCGTGCGGCGACACCTTGACCAGCGGGACTGGCTCGCCCCACCACTCAGACGCACGGATCTCCTTCATCGCCAGCTTGCGCTGGGCCGGATCGAGGCGGTCGATGAACAGGACGCCGTCCAGGTGGTCAGTCTCATGCTGCACGCACCGGGCGAGCTGTCCGCTGCCCTCGATGGTGATCGGCTCGCCGTGCATGTCGAAGCCCGTGGCGACGGCGCGGAAGGACCGGCTGGTCGGGTACGCAAGGCCGGGGAACGACAGACAGCCCTCGTCGTCGACCTCGGTGTCCTCCGACAGCGTCAAGGTGGGGTTGATCACGTGCCCGAGCACGTCATCGATGTTGTAGGTAAACACCCGCAGGCCGACGCCGATCTGCGGAGCTGCGAGGCCGACACCAGGCGCATCCATCATCGTGTCGGTGAGGTCCTTGACCAGCTTGCGCAGCTCAGCATCGAAGCTGGTCACGGGATCGGCCGCCGTGCGCAGGACCGGGTCACCGAACAAGCGGATCGGCCTGATACTCACTGCATTCCTCCAGGCAAGAGCACTATCGTCAGCAGCCCGACGGACAGGCCGCTGCCGGTCAAGTCTATGAAGCTCGCGGCCCTGCCCCGGCACCCGGCGAGCGGGCCTTGAAGGCTGCCTTGCGCGCTGCGCGCGCCACGCCGGGATCCGGGTGATGCTCGCTGAGCGTCGTCAGCAGGTCGATCACGCCGGGGTGCCTGACCTGCCAGAGGCCGGCCACTATCTCGGCTTGCGCCTCCGGTGCCACCTCGGGCAGCAATTCAGCGACGACATCGCGCGGGTCGGCTTCCTCGAGCAGGCCGGCGCCCAGGTCGACCAGCAGCCAGGTGCGGTCGGCCGGCCCTAGCTCGGCATCTTCGCCGTGCTCGTGGAGCCAGACGGCGGCGTGCGCGCGCAGCAGGGGCTCGTCGAGCGCGGCGCGTACTTCCTCGGTGGCCACCTTGCCGATCCGGTCGAGCACGGCGAACGCGGCCCCGCGCAGGCCGGGCGTGC
Organism: uncultured Actinomycetota bacterium; assembly: GCA_963792725.1. Taxonomy (GTDB): domain Bacteria; phylum Actinomycetota; class Actinomycetes; order Streptosporangiales; family Streptosporangiaceae; genus JAJYUU01. Next base: position 1,101,997 of record CAWBXJ010000001.1, read on the forward strand.
CCGTCGCCGCCGCGGCGATCAGCTCGGCGGCTGCCTGCTCCTCAGTCCTGCCGACGAGCCATTCGTTGATCTTCGATTCGCCGTCCTCGGCGTCGCAGCTAGCCAGCGTCATCAGCAGGCCCACGGCGCCATGGCGGTCGGCAGCGCCGAGCACGGGGACGTGCCAGCCCTGCGCGAGCAGTCGTCGGTGCACGCCCCAGACCCCGAGCGGCGACAGCACGACGGTCAGGCCGCCAGCATGTTCTTCGGTGCCAAGCTCGACGACACCGAGATCGGCGAGCGTCTCCAGCGCGTGCGACAGCGCAGCCGCTTCATCGGCATCCGGCGCCCAGGCGTGAGCTGGCTGGCCGGGGCGGCCAGGATCGGCGCCGCCAGCCAGTCCGGTCACCTCTGTTGCAGGGCCGTTGGCCCCGGTCCCGATGGCGTCGGCCAGGTCCTTGCCCGGCCGGCCCTTGTCCGCCCGACTCTCGCCCGCCCGGCCCTTGTCCGCCCGACTCTCGCCCGCCCGGCCCTTGTCCGCCCGGCCCTTGTCCGCCCGGCCCTGATCGGCGGCCTTGTCGGCCGCATCTTTGTCGGCGGCGTCCTTGTCGGCATCCTTGTCGGGCGCGCCGTCGCTGGCTCCCGACAGCCGCCTGGTGCCCGCCGCCGCCGAATAAGCGTCGAAGAGCGCGTCGATCCGGACCGGCGCACCGACTGTGTAGAGGGCGGTCGCCAGCCCGTCCAGTTCCTCGCCCGCGAGCAGAGCAGCCAGCGCGGCGTCCCACTCGCGCAGTACGTCCTCGGCCGCGGCGGTGGCGAGCGGCGCAGGCTCCGGCTGACCTGGGCCTGCGATCTCGCTGGCGGCAGCAACCACCTGCCAGGCCGCATCCAGCTCGTCGAGGGTGAGCTCCAGCGCATCGCCGGCCGCACGCGCACAGCTGCCGTCCAGCACCTGACTGGGCGACACCTCCGGGTGCTGGGCGGCCCATGCACCCAGGTCGCGGGCGGCCCGCAGCAGCGGCGCGACCCTGGCCGCAGCGGCCAGCTCGTCGCGCGGCGCGAGCCGGACTGGCGGCATCCGCGGGCGCTCGCGCCGGGCGTCGCTCGCGGCGTTCCAGCCCGCTGCTGGACCCGTGTGCTGGCCGCCGGGTGAGTTGGTCACCCAAGTACCCTACGGCCTAGACGGAATGTAGTCAGATCAGCGCCGCTGGGTCGAGCTGGACACGCACCGGGCCGGGTTCCTTGGCAGCTGTCCTCACTGCCTGGGCAGCACGCAGCGATAGCGCCAGCTCGGTGCCCTCTGACCTGGGCACACGGACCAGGTACCGGATGGCATCCGGGCCCGATCCGGCGCCATCTGCAGCCTGGCCGGCTGACTCTGACGTCGTCCTGCCCGGCTGCCCCGGCGCTGCTGGCAGCGGGCCGAGCACCTCGGCGCCGCGCGGGAGCTGGACGATAGCGAGCAGGGCATCGACGGCCGCGGCCGGACCCGCCACCGAGGCCATCCGCGCGGCCGGGGGAAAGCGCAGTTCCTCCCGCTCGGCGAGCTCGCGGTCGGCGAACGTGGCCGGATCCCAGCGAATCAGGGCTTGCACCGCCGGCTGGCTCCCGTCGGCGACGATGACGACGCTGCCGCCGTCCGCCGCGGACCGGACCAGCGCGGCCGCGTTCAGCCACCGCCGCAGTGCTTCCTCGGCTGCACGCAGGCTGGCGAGCCCCAGCATGGCCCACCCGTCCAGCAGAATGGCCGCGCGGTACCCGCCATCGGCAACGGGCTCCGCGCCGGGCGTCGCGACCACCACAGCGGGCTCGCTGCCGACCCTGTCCAGCACGTCGCTGCCGCCGGATGTCAGCACAGGCAGCGGGCTGAACGCCCGGCTGAGCTCTTCGGCCGTCCGCCTGGCGCCGGTCAGCACCGCGCGCAGCCCCTGGTGTCCGCAGCGGCGGCAACTCCTGCCGATAGCCGAGCCGCACCAGCCGCAGCGCAGTGGCGCCTGCGGGCCAGGAAGCTCGGCCGGCCCGCCGCAGCTGCAGCGTGCACGGGCATGGCACCGCTCGCACGCCACGGCCGCGAGGTAGCCACGCCTCGGCACCTGGACGAGCACCGGACCCGCATCGAGCGCGGCCCGCGCCGTCCGCAGCGCGATGCTGGGCAGTCGGGCCGACCGGGCGGCCTCGTCTCTGGCAAGCTCGGCCTCGCTGCCGGCTGGCTGGACGGATGGCGCGTGCTTCCGTACCTCGGCCCGTCCCGCGGCCAGGGGCCGGGCCCAGCCACTCGACACCAGCAGCGCAGCTTCCGCCGTCCTGGCGTAGCCGCCGATGAGCGCACCGCTGTGAGCGAGATAGGCCCGTAGCGCCAGCACTTCCCGCGCATGCGGATACGGCGCGCGCGGCTCGGCGTGCAGGTCGTCGCCTTCATCCCACAGCACGACCAAGCCAACATCCGCCACCGGGGCGAACATTGCCGACCGCGTCCCGGCCACGACAGCGATCTCGCCCCTGGCGACCGACAACCATCGCCGGTACCGCTCGGCGGGCCCGAGGCTTGCCGCCAGCACGACGTGCCGACCTGGGCCGAGCTGGCGGCCTAGCGCGGCGTCGACAAGAGTCAGCTCACGCGCGTCCGGTACCACGATGACGGCACCGCGGCCCGACCTGGCCACCGCAGCCACGGCCGTCGCGATCTCCTCAGGCCAGGCCGGTCCTGGCAACGCAGACCACACCGCACGCGGACTTCGGCCTGCGGCCAGTGCCGCGAGGAAGGACGGACCTGCCTGGTATCGCCGCCATGATCCGGCGCGCTCACCGTCTGCTGCGGTCGGGCTGCCGTTACTGGCATCGCTTGCCTGCATCGCCGTGCCATCGTCACCGGCACCACCCGCCAGCATCGCCGAGCCGTCCTCACCGGCACCACCCGCCAGCATCGCCGAGCCGTGACCGGTCACCGAACCGGACGGATCAGCCTGGCCGGGCGCGGCCTTGCTGGCCCTGGCATGCCGCGGCGGGATAGCGAGCCGCAGTACATCGGCTAGCGTGCCCCCGTACCTGTCAGCGACCGCCCTGGCGAGGGCGGCGATCTCCGGCGTCAGCACGCGCTCAGGCGCTGTGACTCGCTCGAGGAAGCCGAGCTTGCCCGGATGATCACTCTCGGCCAGCCGCGCCAGCACGAACCCGCTGATGAGCTGGCCGGCGAACCGGACTCGCACCTGGCTGCCGGGCACGGCAAGCTCCGCGAGCGCCGCCGGGACCAGGTAGTCGAACGGCCGGTCCAGGTGCGGCAGGGAAATATCGACGGTGACCCGCGCCACCGGACGCTCAGCCGCTGGCTGCCGCGCGGCCCGGCTCGCTGGCCCACGCGTGCGCGCCGTCTGCGGCGCCTGACCCGACACGCTTCTGTCCTACCAGAGGATGCCGACGGGCAGCGCACGCCGCGGTAGGCCGGCCAGGCCGGCCGTCAACGACAGCGTCAGCCCGCGCAGGATCCCGTCGGCGCGGCACCGTCCTGCACGAGCTGCTGGCGAAGCGTAGCGGGAACGGGGTGCTGTGCCACGATGTCGGCCCTGGCCTCGGCCATGTCGTTGGCCATCGTGAACAGGGCAGTGCGAACGGGGATCTGTCCGGCCGCGGCGGCCGAGGCGTTGGCCAGGTCGGCGGCGGCCCCGAGATCCGCGGCCTCAGCCGGCGCAGACGCGTGATCGCTCAGGTCGGCCATCGCCTTCTGGTAGGCCTCGTGTACCGCGGCCGGGTAGGCGGCGCACGTACCTGCCGGGCCGCTCGAAATGCCAGCCACGATCAGGATGATGATCACTGCCCACGCGACGGACGCGCCGATTGCCAGCCACGACGCCCTGCGGAGCGCGGGCCCGGCTGACTGGCGCAGGCTGAGGAAGCCGAGCACCAGGCCGGGAACGACGAGCGGTATCAGCCCCGCCGTCACGACAGTGCGGGCGGGCCAGCGGCCCTGCGCGGCCGTCGAAGAGGCGCCGCCAGCCGGGTAGCGCCGATCGACGTCCGCTGCGCCACCGTGACCTGCGGCCGCCCCGCTGCCTGCGGTTCTGCCATTCGCGGCCGGGCCGGCGCCCGCAGCCGCATCGAGTCCGCCAGGGCCCGGCCATGGCCCGGTCTCCCAGGGCGGCGGCGTACCAGCCAGGGCGTCGGCCGACTCGCCGGCCCACGGCGGGGCGCCCGCCGCTATGGCCTCATGAGCTGCGGGCGGGCTCGCGGCAGAGTCGTCGTCCCATGCGACCGTCATCGAGTCAGGCAGGAGGCCCGCTCGCCCGGTCCGCAGGAACCACTCGGCTTGCCTGGCTGCGTGCCCGTCAGCCGCATCACCACTGGCGGCGAGGTCCGCCACGGCTGCCTTGGGTCCGGGTGCGAACCACGGATCCGTCAGCTCGGCTTGATCCGAGCTGACCCGTCCGGCGGAACCGGCGTCCGCCCCGGCTGCCCCGTTCGCGGACTCGGCGGTCGTCGCGGCCTCACCAGCCGGGCCGGTGCCATCAGACGACATCCTTCACCAGGCCAGCATTAGATCGGCTTCGATAGTGCTCAAGATGGTACGGCAGCACCACAACATTGTCTGGATAACTACAAATTATCCGATATTTCAGTCGGTGAAGCCGCGCGCACGGACTGGCAGCCGGCAGGCGGTCCACCGCAGACCCAGGTCAGAAGCCGATCGCTGACCGGAGCGCCTCGGCGCGGTCCGTCCGCTCCCAGGAGAAGTCGGGCTCCTCCCGGCCGAAATGACCGTAGGCCGCCGTCTGGGCGTAGATCGGCCGCAGCAGATCCAGGTCCCGGATGATGGCTGCGGGCCGCAGGTCGAACACCTGGAGCACGGCGTCCTGGATCCGCTCGATCGGCGCGCGCTCAGTACCGAAGCACTCGACGAACAGGCCGACCGGCTTGGCCTTGCCGATCGCGTAAGCGACCTGGGCCTCGCAGCGGTCGGCTAGGCCGGAGGCGACCACGTTCTTGGCGACCCAGCGCATCGCGTAGGCGGCGCTGCGGTCGACCTTTGACGGGTCCTTGCCGGAGAAGGCGCCGCCGCCGTGCCGGGCCATCCCGCCGTACGTGTCGATGATGATCTTGCGGCCGGTGAGCCCGGCGTCGCCCATCGGACCGCCGATCTCGAAGCGGCCCGTTGGGTTGACCAGCAGCCGGTAGCCGGTGGTGTCCAGCTCCAGACCGGCCAGGACGGGCTCCACCACGTGCTCGCGGATGTCCGGGGTCAGCATGCCGGCCAGGTCGATGGCGGGCGCGTGCTGCGTGGACACCACTACGGTGTCGAGCCGGACAGCCTGGTCGCCGGCGTACTCGATGGTGACCTGGGTCTTGCCGTCAGGGCGGATATACGGGACTTCGCCATTCCGGCGCACCTCGGACAGCCGCCGGGCCAGCCGGTGCGCCAGCGTGATCGGCAGCGGCATCAGCTCCGGGGTGTCGCGGCACGCGTAGCCGAACATCAGGCCCTGGTCGCCTGCGCCCTGACGGTCGAGCTCGTCGGAGCCCTCGCCCTCGCGGTGCTCCACGGCCTCGCCCACGCCGAGCGCGATGTCCGGGGACTGCGAGCCGATCGAGACCTGCACGCCGCAGGTCGATCCGTCGAATCCCTTTGCCGAGGAGTCGTAGCCGATCTCCAGGATCTTCTCCCGGATGATGCCCGGGATGTCGACGTAGGTGTCCGTCGTCACCTCGCCGGCCACGTGGACCTGGCCGGTCGTGATGAGCGTCTCGACCGCGACCCTGCTCCGGTGGTCACCTTTGAGCATGGAGTCCAAGATCGCATCGCTGATCTGGTCCGCCATCTTGTCGGGATGCCCCTCAGTGACGGACTCGGATGTGAAGAGACGACGAGCCACGCGACACCTTTTCTTCAGCTGAGTTGATGATGGGGCTGACGCCGACTGCGGACCCCAAGGATCTTCGCCGAATTGTACCGGTGCAACTCCAGCGCCGGCACGGACCTCCGGCTAATGCCTGCTAGCCGAGCCTCGCAGCCACCAGGTCCCAGATCGCGTCGGCGATCTCGTCCTTATGCGCGCGCGGCAGCTTGACCTCGGTGCCATCAGCGCTGAGCACCGTGGCCTCGTTGTCAGCAGTTCCGAAGGCGAGCCCGTTCCCTACCCGGTTGACCACCAGCAAGTCGCAGCCCTTCCGCGCCAGCTTGGCGCGGCCGTTGGCGAGGGCGTCGGACGTTTCGGCGGCGAAAGCGACAATCAGCTGGCCCGGCGACTGCCGCGCGGCGACGAGGTCACGCACGATGTCGGGATTCTCGGCCAGCATGATGGGGTCGGGCAGCGCCCCTGACTTCTTGATCTTGGTGTCGCTGCGGGCGGCCGGCCGGAAGTCAGCGACGGCGGCGGCCATCACCAGGGCGTCGGCTGACGCGGCTGCCGCCAGCATCTGCATGCGCAGCTCGGCCGCGGACCTGACCCGGATGACGTGCACTCCGGCGGGGTCAGCCAGTTCGGTGTTGGCAGCAACCAGCGTCACCCTCGCGCCCCGGCTCGCGGCCGTGCGGGCGAGCGCATAGCCCTGCTTCCCCGATGACCAGTTGCCGAGGTAGCGGACCGGATCGAGCTCTTCTCTGGTGCCGCCCGCGGAGATCACGACGGTCCGGCCCGCCAGGTCTGGCGCGAGCGCGCCGCCGCCCCTGGCTAGCACGCGCTGCGCGGTAGCGAACAGCTCGGCCGGCTCCGGCAGCCGGCCCGATCCGGAATCCGCTCCGGTCAGCCGCCCGGATGCCGGCTCGAGCACGATGCAGCCGCGCTTGCGCAGAGTCGCGACGTTGGCGCGGGTGGCCGGGTGCTCCCACATCTCGGTATGCATGGCGGGCGCGAAGATTATCGGGCAGCGGGCGGTCAGGAGCACCGCGGTCAGCAGGTCATCGGACATGCCAGTAGCGGCGCGAGCCATGACGTCGGCGGTCGCCGGGGCCACGATGACGAGGTCGGCCTCCTGGCCGAGCCGGACGTGCGGGACTTCGTGCACGGACTCCCACGGGCTGACAGTCACGGGCTGGCCGGACAGCGCCGCCCAGGTGGCGGCGCCAACGAAATTGAGCGCCGCAGGCGTCGGCAGGACCCGGACGCGGTGACCGGACTCGGTCAGCAGCCGGAGCAGCTCACATGCCTTGTAAGCGGCGATCCCGGCCGAGACGCCCAGGATGATGCGCATGCCACCCTCCGGGCTTACGTGCTGGGCGTGCAGGCTTGATCGGGATGCCGGCGCTTGCTCAGACCTCCGGGGTCTCCGCGGTCAGCAGCCGCTCGCTGATCTCGCGCAGCGCGATCGACAGCGGCTTCTCCTGCACCCTGGTCTCGACAAGCGGGCCGACGTACTCCAGCAGGCCCTCGCCGAGCTGGGCGTAGTAGGCGTTGATCTGCCTGGCCCGCTTGGACGCCATGATCACGAGGCCGTACTTGCTGTCCACGACCTGGAGCAGGTCGTCGATAGGCGGGTTGATGATGCCCTCTGTGGACGGAGTCGCTGCCAACGTGTGCCTTCCGGATCGGATCGCAGTGGATTGCCTGCTCAGTAGGTGCCTTCGCGGAGCGGATGCCTAGCTCAGCGGATGCCTTGCTCAGCAAGGTCCTGCCCGGCATTGCCATACTGGGCCTGCATCAAGGCTACCAGCTGCTCGCAGACGTCCCGGACAGAAGTATTGACCAGCGTGATGTCGAACTCGTCGCTCGCGGCCAGCTCGGCGCGCGCGGCCTCTAGCCGGCGGCCGATCGCCTCAGGCGACTCGGTGTTCCGCCCGATCAGGCGGCGTTCTAGCTCCTCCCAGGAGGGCGGCGCCATGAAGATGAGCAGGGACCCCGGCACCGCCGCGCGCACCTGACGGGCACCAGCAACGTCGATCTCCAGCAAGGCGGGCTTGCCCTGCTCGAGCCGTTCCTGCACGGGCCCGCGCGGCGTGCCGTAACGGTTGCCTGCGAATTGCGCTGACTCGAGCAACTCGCCGCGGGCGGCCATTGTCTCGAATTCCTGATCCGAGACGAAAAAGTATTCCCGGCCATTGATTTCGGCAGGGCGCGGCGGCCGTGTCGTGACCGACACCGACTGCCAGATCCAGGGACACTTGCTGCGCAGGCGCGCGGCCACGGTGCTCTTCCCGACCGCAGAAGGGCCGGACAGAACCGTCAGGCGCGCCGGGACAGGGGCACCGCGGCGCAGCCCGCGCGGCTCGGCTGCGAGCATGCTTCCCGCGGTCCCCTCCCTGGCTTCGTCAGTGTCGCTCAGATGTCTCCGCCGAACTCGGTCTCCAGCGCACTGCGCTGGTTGGCGCCCAGGCCGCGAACGCGCCGCGACTCCGCGATGCCCAGCCGCTCCATGATCTGCTTGGCCCGTACCTTGCCGACGCCCGGCATGGACTCCAGCAGTGCCGACACTTTCATCTTGCCCACTACATCATCGGTCTGCCCCTCCTTGAGGACCTGGGGCAGGGACGTCGAGCCATGCTTGAGCCTGTTCTTTACTTCCGCACGGTCCTTACGGGCCTGGGCCGCCTTCACAAGCGCCGCTGCCCGCTGCTCGGGAGTAAGTGGAGGAAGAGCCACGCGAGGTCACCTCGGGTTTCGTATCGAAAAAGTCGCTCCGCGAGGGGAAACTAGCGAGTTACGCCCGGCTCGGCAACGCAAACCCCCGTTTGCATCGGCACAAATTAGCCAATATGACGCCCCGTACAAGTTCGTGCACCCAGCGTAGTTGTATTTTCCCAGGTAGCACAAGGATTCCGGTTCTCTGCGACATATCGCAGGCCCCTGACCAGCGGATCAGTCCGGGCCCATCGGTCCGATCTTTGGCGCCGTTGAGCCTAGTCGTACCGGTCTGACGCCATCATGGGCACCCGGCCAACTGAGCTGAGCCCGGCGTTATGGTCCCGGCGCCGCAGACCCGGCCGATTGCATCATGGGTGGAACTTCGCTGCTGCTGTATCCGCAGTAGCTCGCCAGCCACGACGTTGCCTGGCGGCCCGGCGCCGTCAGCGCCGCAACGGCCGCCCGGCTAGCCCTACACGAGCTAGCTCCGCAGGACCTCCGCCCGGCGCAGCGAGGCTGCGATCCCGGCCGCTGCCGCGCCGGGGTCCGCGGCACCCGTGATCGGCCTGCCGATCACCAGCAGGTCCGCCCCCGACCGCAGCGCCTCCTCCGGGGTCGCCACGCGCGCCTGGTCGTTCACCTCGGCGCCCGCCGGCCGCACGCCCGGCGTGATCAGCAGAATGTCGTCACCGACCTCGGCCCGCAGCGCCGCGACCTCCTGTGGCGAGCACACCAGCCCGCGAGCGCCCGCCTCGACGGCAAGCGCCGCGAGCCGGCGCGCCGCGTCACTGACTGGCCCGGCTAGGCCGATCCGGCTGAGGTCTGCCTCGCCCAGCGAGGTCAGCACCGTGACGGCCACGACGCGGGTGCCCGGTGCCGCCTCGGCGGCCGCCCTGATCGCCGCCGGGCCAGCGGCAGCGTGCACGGTCAGCAGCGCCGGGCGCAGCCGCGCCACGGCCCTGGCCGCTCCGGCGACCGTGGCCGGGATGTCGTGCAGCTTGAGATCAAGGAAGACCTGTACCCCGCTCGCGCCGCGGACGGACGCGACGGCATCCGGGCCGTACCGCAGGTACAACTCGAGGCCGACCTTCACAGTGCTGACGTGGGGGGTCACCAGCGCGGCCCAGCGGGCCGCTGTCTCCAGGTCAGGCGCATCCAGCGCGACGGCGATGGGTGCTTGGCCAGCCATCAGCTTCTCCTCACTCTGGCGTTCGGGCTCATCGTGCGTCCGGTCAGGGCGCGAGCCTGGTGGGCGAGCCCGACGACGTCCGCAAGGCGCTCTATCCCGCGAGCCGTCAATTCCTCCTCAAGCTCGCGCAAGATCCGAGCACAGGCAGACGGATCATGAAAGATCGTGGTACCCACGCTCACCATCGACGCGCCGGCCAGGATCAGCTCCAGCGCATCCCGGCCGGTCCGCACGCCGCCCATGCCGATGATCGGGACGCCGGGCAGCGCCTCACGGACCTGCCAGATGCAGCGCACGGCCACCGGCCTGATCGCAGGACCGGACAGTCCGCCAGTCAGGCCGGCCAGGTGCGGCTGCATCGTGTCGGTGTCGATCACCATGCCCAGCAGCGTGTTGATCATCGACAGGCCGTCGGCGCCGGCCGACACGCACGCTTTGGCGATCGTCACGATGTCAGTGACGTCGGGCGACAGCTTGGCGAAGACGGGGATGTCGTAGCGCGCGCGGGCCCGGACAGCCTCGATGACCGACGCGGACGAGTCGGGGTTGCAGGCGAATACCTGACCGCGATGCTCGACGTTGGGGCACGAGATGTTGACCTCGATCGCAGTGACGCCAGCCGCGTCGGATAGGCGGCCCGCGAGGTCGGCATACTCCGCCACTGTCCCGCCCGCGATGGAGACGACGGCGCGCGCTCCCCTGGAGAGGAGCCAGGGCAGGTCGCGCTGGAGGAAGGCATCAACGCCGGGACCCTGCAGCCCGATCGAGTTCAGCATGCCGCTCGGCGTCTCAGCCATCCGCGGCGTCGGCCTGCCGGATCTCGGGCTCAGCATGACGGACTTGGTGACGATCGCCCCGATCTTGGACACGTCCATGAACTGAGCCAGCTCGCGGCCAGCACCAGCGCATCCGGATGCCGTCATGATCGGGTTGGGCAGCTCGACGTGACCCAGCTTGGTCCGCAGGTCAACTGGCATGTCCCTGCCTCCCGCCGCGCCCCTTGCCAGACTGGCCCTTGCCCGGCGCCGCGCCAGTCACGCCTGGCGCGCCGGAGATGCTGCCGAGATCGCGGGCGGCCCCGTTCCCGTCCTGATCGGGCTGACGCTGCAGCTGCGCGGCCCGGCGGGACCGCGGCTCCCAGCCTGGCGCCCCGAACGCGTCGAACGGGATGGTGCCGACGTCGTCCCAGCGCACCGACTCGCCGCGGAACACGGGGCCGTCGACGCAGGACCGGACCATTCGGGTGATCCCGTCCGACCCGATCACTGGCAGGACGCACGTCATGCAGACGCCGATGCCGCAGGCCATCGCCTCTTCGACGGCCGCCTGGACCGGAATGTCGTAGCGCCGGGCCAGCGCGGTGACCTGGCGCAGCATGGGCATAGGCCCGCAGGCGTAGATCACGTCGGTCCTGCCGTCGTGGATGACCTGGTCGAGCATGTCCGTTACGAGCCCGCGTGACCCGAGCGAGCCGTCCTCGGTCGTGATCGTCGCCGACCGCCCGGTGCGGCGTGCCGTCAGCGCGCCGAACACCCGGTCGCCGCTGCCGGCGCCGAGCAGGAAATCAACTTCGCAGCGCCGCTCCCGCAGCTTCGAGGCCAGCGAGAACAGCGGCGCGCTGCCGTACCCGCCGCCGATGAGCAAGCAGTTCACCGGGTCGCGCGGCAGCGGGAATGGCCTGCCCAGCGGACCGGTGACATCGAGCACGTCCCTGGCCCGCCGCTCGGCTAGCCACTGCGTCCCGCGCCCGTGCACGGCGAACACGTACTCCACTGTGCCGCCGTGGTCGGGCCGTACGTCGTGGATGGAGAACGCTCTGCTCAGCAGCATCGAGGTATCGGGACCGCCGACGGCCAGCGTCACGAACTGACCGGGCTTGAACCGGGCCGCGATGGCAGGCGCGACCAGCGTCATTGCGTGATAGGCGTCGACCCGGCGGACCGTGAGCACGGTCCCGCGCACCTGCACCGGACCGGCCTGGGCGTCCATGTCGCCCGGCGTCATGACGCCCCGCGATCTGGCGTTCCGGGCGGCCGCGGCGCCCCGAGTGCGCTGCGCGGTGCCGCCGCGGGCGCGCCGCGCAGGCGCGCGGCGTGCTCCTGGAGCGACCGCACGCCCACCTCGTCCCTGTCGATAGCCTCGATGCCCTGCACGGCAGCCCACAGGCCCTGGACCGTCGTGATGCACGGGATCGCTCGCCGGACGGCCGCCGTCCGGATCTCGTACCCGTCGCGCCGGAACCCGGACTGGCCGGGCCCGCCAAACGGCGTGTTCACGATCAGGTCGACCTGGCCATCGAGGATCCGCTCGACGATCGTCGGCTCGCCATCGGGCCCGCGACCCTCGCTGTGCTTACGGACGATCGTGGCATGAACCCCGTTCCGGCGCAGAACCTCCTGAGTGCCGCGCGTAGCCCAGATCTCGAAGCCCAGGTCAGCAAGCCGCTTAACCGGGAAGATCATCGAGCGCTTGTCCTTCGCGGCAACGGTGACGAACGCCCTGCCCTTGACCGGCAGCGACCCGTAGGCCGCGGCCTGGCTCTTGGCGTACGCGGTCCCGAACACCTCGTCGATGCCCATGACCTCGCCAGTCGAGCGCATCTCCGGCCCGAGCACCGTGTCGACGCCCTGCCCCTGCGCGTCGGCGAACCGGCTGAATGGCAGCACCGCTTCCTTCACCGCGATCGGCGCGTCCAGCGGCAGCGTGCCGCCATCGCCGGCGGCCGGCAGCATGCCTTCCGCCCGCAGATCGGCTATGGACCAGCCGAGCATGATCCGCGCGGCTGCCTTGGCCAGCGGCACCGCCGTCGCCTTCGACACGAACGGCACCGTCCGCGACGCCCGCGGATTGGCCTCGAGCACGTACAGGACGCCAGCGGCGAGCGCGTACTGGACGTTCAGCAGGCCGCGCACGCCGACGCCGTGTGCGATCGCCTCCGTCGAGGTCCGGATTAGCTCGATGTACTCCTGGCTCAGCGTGATCGGCGGGAGCGCGCAGGCAGAGTCGCCGGAGTGGATGCCTGCCTCCTCGATGTGCTCCATCACCCCGCCGAGGTACAGCTGCGCACCGTCATACAGCGCGTCGACGTCGATCTCGATCGCGTCGTCGAGGAACCTGTCGATGAGAACCGGGTGCTCGGGTGACGCCTCCGTCGCCCGGCGCACGTAGTCGGCCAGCGCGGCGTCGTCGTACACGATCTCCATGCCGCGCCCGCCGAGCACGTACGAAGGCCGGACGAGCACCGGGTAGCCGATCTCGTGTGCGATGGCCGCCGCCTCGGCCACCGACGTCGCGGTCCCGTTCCGGGGGGCGAGCAGGCCGGCTTCGGCCAGCACGCGGCCGAACTCGCCGCGGTCCTCGGCGAGGTGGATCGCCGACGGAGATGTCCCGACAACAGTGACGCCCGCCGCTTCCAGGGCCCTGGCCAGCCCCAGCGGCGTCTGGCCGCCCAGCTGCACGATCACGCCGACGACCGGGCCGGTCGCCAGCTCGGCGTGGACGACCTCGAGCACGTCCTCGAGCGTCAGCGGCTCGAAGTACAGCCGGCCCGAGGTGTCGTAGTCGGTCGACACGGTCTCCGGGTTGCAGTTGACCATGACGGTCTCGTAGCCGGCGTCGGCGAGCGCGAACGAGGCGTGGACGCACGCGTAGTCGAACTCGATGCCCTGCCCGATCCGGTTCGGCCCGCTGCCAAGGATGATCACCTTGGGCTTGTCACCCGGCGGGACCTCGGTCTCGATGTCGTAGGTCGAGTACAGGTACGGCGTGTGGGCGGCGAACTCGGCTGCGCACGTGTCCACCATGTGGTACACCGGGCGGACGCTGAGCGACTGCCGCAGCTCGCGGACCTGCGCCTCGGTCTTGCCGGTGAGCTGGCCGAGCTGCGCGTCCGAGAAGCCCAGCCCTTTGGCAGCAGCGAGCGCCCGCGCGCTCGACGGGCCGCCGACGCCGATCCCGTCGTCCTGGATGTGCCGGGCGTGCTCTTCGATCGCGGCGATCTGGTCGACGAACCATGGATCGATCGAGCTGGCCGCCGACACCTCACCGACCGTGGCGCCCGCGCGGAGCGCCTGGTGCAGTGTTGCCAGGCGTCCGTCGTGGGGTACGGCACAGGCTGCCAGCAGCTCGGCCTTGTCTCCCGGCGGCGCAGTCCAGCTGAACGAGGCGCCGGCCTGCTCCAGCGAGCGCTGCGCCTTCTGCAGCGCCTCGGCGAAGCTGCTGCCGATCGCCATCGCTTCGCCAACCGACTTCATGTGGGTCGTCAGCACCGGGTCGGCGCCGGGGAACTTCTCGAACGCGAACCGCGGCACCTTGACCACGACGTAGTCCAGCGACGGCTCAAAGCTCGCCGGCGTCTCGCCGGTGATGTCGTTGCGGATCTCGTCCAGGGTGTACCCGATCGCCAGCCGGGCCGCGATCTTCGCGATCGGGAATCCGGTCGCTTTCGACGCCAGCGCGCTAGAACGCGACACGCGCGGGTTCATCTCGATGACGACCATCCGGCCCGTCTGCGGGTGCACGGCGAACTGGATGTTGCAGCCGCCGGTATCGACGCCAACGGCCCGCGCGGTCGCGATGGCGACGTCACGCATGTGCTGGTATTCGCGATCGGTCAGCGTCATGGCCGGCGCAACCGTCACCGAGTCGCCGGTGTGCACGCCCATCGGGTCGATGTTCTCGATCGAGCAGACGATCACGACGTTGTCGTTCTTGTCGCGCATCAGCTCGAGCTCGAACTCCTTCCAGCCGAGCACGGACTCTTCCAGGAGCACCTCGGTGACCGGGCTTGCGTCCAGCCCGGCACCGGCGATCCGGTCCAGGTCTCCAGCGGTCCGCGCGATGCCGGATCCGGTCCCGCCGAGCGTGAACGAGGGCCGCACGACGACGGGGTAGCCCAGCTCGTCGGCGGCCGCGCGGCAGTCCGCCAGGGTGTGACAGATCCGGCTGGCCGGCACCTCGGCACCGACGCCGATTACGATCTGCTTGAACTGGTTGCGGTCCTCCCCGGCCCTGATCGCCTCGATGCCGGCCCCGATGAGCTCGACGTCGTACTTGGCGAGCGTGCCGTTGTCGTGCAGGGCAACCGCCGCGTTCAGGGCCGTCTGGCCGCCGAGGGTCGGCAGGATCGCGTCCGGCCGTTCCTTGGCGATCACCTTCTCCAGCACGTCGGGCGTGATCGGCTCGACGTAGGTGGCGTCGGCGAACTCCGGGTCGGTCATGATCGTGGCCGGGTTGGAGTTGACCAGGCTGACGCGGATGCCCTCGGCTCGCAGCACCCGGCAGGCTTGCGTGCCGGAGTAGTCGAACTCGCACGCCTGCCCGATGATGATCGGCCCCGACCCGATGACCAGCACGGACTTGAGGTCCTCGCGCCTAGGCATGCCGGGCCTCCATCAGCTCGCAGAACTCGGTGAACAGGCCGGCTGCGTCATGCGGGCCCGGCGCGGCCTCCGGGTGGTACTGCACGCCGAACGCCGGTGCGGCCAGCAGCCGCAGGCCCTCGACCACGCCGTCATTGAGGTTGACGTGCGTGACCTGGGCCGGCCCGAAGTCGGTCTCGAAAACGCCGCCGGCCAGTTCATCGCCAGCGCCAGCTGGCAGCTCCACCGCGAACCCGTGGTTGTGACTGGTGATCTGCACCTTGCCGGTGCGGACGTCCTGCACGGGCTGGTTCACGCCGCGGTGGCCGAAGCGCAGCTTGTAGGTGCCAAGGCCGAGCGCCCGGCCGAGCACCTGGCTGCCAAGGCAGATGCCGAATACCGGCGGGCCGGCCGCGAGCACGCCGCGCATGGCATCCACCGCGTAGCCGATCGCCGCGGGATCGCCCGGGCCGTTGGAGAAAAACACCCCGTCGGGGCCGCCGGCGAGGATCTCGGCCGTCGTTGCGGTGGCGGGCAGCACGTGCACCTCGCACCCGAGCGCGGCCATCGCTCTCGGTGTCGCCGACTTGATGCCAAGATCGACTGCCGCCACCCGGTACCGCACCGGCACCCCGGCCGGCGGACGTACCGCGTACGGCTCGGGCGTCGAGACCTCGCGAGCCAGGTCGGCGCCGGTCATCTGGGGGCTGGCCAGGACTCGCTCAAGCAGTTCCGCCGGGTCTGCCGTCACCGCGCTGATGCCGGCCCGCATCGCACCCTGGTCTCGCAGGTGCCGGGTCAGCGCCCTCGTGCCGTTCATCGCGATGCCGGTGATGCCCTGGGTCACCAGCTCGTCCTGAAGGCTCCGCTGCGCCCGCCAGCTGGACGCGATCCGGGCGGGCTCGCGCACGACGTAGCCGCTGACCCAGATCTGGCGTGACTCGCGGTCGGTGTCGTTGACGCCGGTATTGCCGATGTGCGGCGCCGTCATCGCGACGATCTGCCGCGCGTACGAGGGATCCGTGAGGGTCTCCTGGTAGCCGGTCATGCCCGTGTTGAAGACCATCTCGCCGAAGGTCTCGCCCGTCGCGCCGAAGCTGGTCCCGTGGAACGTGAGGCCGTCCTCGAGCACCAGGATCGCGGGCCGTGCGCGTCCTGCCAGTGCCGCTCCGGTCATCTGGCCAGCTTCCCGTCGAGCACGGTCGGCGTGCCGCGCAGGAACGTGGCGACCACCTGGCCGGGCAGCTCCATCCCGGCGAACGGGCTGTTACGGCTGCGCGAGGCGTGCCCGGCCGGATCGACCGTGCTGGCTGCAGCCGGGTCGTAGAGGACCAGGTTCGCCGGGGATCCGGGCTCGAGCGGCCGGCCGTGCAGCGGCGCGCCGCTGGCCTCCAGCGACCCGCTGCCCGCCAGCGACCCGGTGCCGTCCAGCCGCCCGATCGCAGCCGGGCGGGCCGACATCCGGTCAGCCACGCCGGCCCAGTCGAGTAGGCCGGTCTCGACCATGGCCGCGTGCACGACCCGCAGCGCGGTCTCCAGCCCGGTCATCCCGAACGCCGCGGCCTGCCACTCGGTCTCCTTGTCTTCCACCGGATGCGGCGCATGATCGGTGGCGACGCAGTCGATGGTCCCGTCGGCGAGCCCGGCGCGCAGCGCCGCCACGTCGGCCTGGGTGCGCAGTGGCGGGTTCACCTTGTAGACGGGGTCGTAGCTGACGGCCAGTTCGTCGGTGAGCAGCAGGTGATGGGGCGTGACCTCCGCGGTGACCCGCCAGCCCTTGGACTTGGCCCAGCGGATTATCTCCACCGAGCCCGCGGTCGACACGTGGCAGACGTGCAGCGCGGAGCCGACGTGGGCGGCCAGCAGGCAGTCCCGCGCGATGATGGCCTCCTCGGCGACCGCCGGCCAGCCGGTCAGCCCGAGCAGGCCGGAGACCTCGCCTTCGTTGACCTGGGCACCGTCGGTCAGGCGCGGCTCCTGCGCGTGCTGCGCGATGACGCCGTCGAAGGCCTTGACGTATTCCAGCGCCCGCCGCATAAGCACAGCGTCGGAAACGCACCGGCCGTCGTCGGAGAAGACCCGGACCCGCGCCGCCGAGTCGGCCATGGCGCCGAGCTCAGCGAGCCGGCTGCCGCCGAGCCCCGCGGTGACCGCGCCGACAGGCTGAACGTCGCACCGACCGGCATTGCGGCCGAGCCGCCAGATCTGCTCGACCACGCCTGCGGTGTCGGCGACGGGATCTGTATTCGCCATCGCGTGCACGGCCGTGAAGCCGCCTAGCGCGGCGGCCTCGGTCCCGGACTCCACGGTCTCGGCGTCTTCGCGGCCTGGCTCGCGCAGGTGCGTATGCAGGTCGACCAGGCCCGGCAGCGCGACCAGGCCGGTCGCGTCGAGTACCTGCGCCCCCGCGGGTCCGGTCAGGCCCGGCGCGGCCTCGGTGATGAGGCCGTCGCTGAGAAGCAGGTCAATGACGGGGCCGCCGAGCGGCCGCGCGCCCCGGATCAGCCAGGCCTGGCGCTCGCCTGTCACCTGGCCACCTCCGCATTCATCGTGGCGGGCGCCGTCGTGGCGGGCGCTGTCGTGGCGGGCGCTGTCGTGGCGGGCGCTGTCGTGGTGAGCTCGGCTTCGCCGAGCTCGGCCCCGCCGAGCAGCAGGTACAGCACCGCCATGCGGACGCTGACCCCGTTCGCTACCTGCTCAACGATCGTGGAACGGGGTGAGTCGGCGACCTCCGCCGCTATCTCCACGCCGCGGTTCATCGGACCGGGGTGCATGACGATGGCGTGGTCGGGCAGCAGGGCCATCCGGCTGGCGTCCAGGCCGTACCGGCGGCTGTACTCGCGAACCGTCGGGAAGTACGCGGCGTTCATCCGCTCCGCCTGGACGCGCAGCATCATGACCACGTCAGTCTTGGGCAGCGCTGCGGAGAAGTCGTAGCTGACCTCGCAGGGCCAGCTTGACACGGCGACTGGCAGCAGCGTCGGCGGCGCGACGAGCGTGACGTCCGCGCCGAGCGTGCGGAGCAGCAGCACGTTCGACCTGGCGACCCGGCTGTGCAGGATGTCGCCGACGATGGCGACTCGCAGGCCGTCCAGGCGGCCGAGCCGGCGGCGCATGGTGAACGCGTCGAGCAGCGCCTGCGTCGGGTGCTCGTGCGTCCCGTCGCCGGCGTTCACTACGCTGCCCCGGACCCAGCGGGCCAGCCGGTGCGGAGCGCCCGAGGCCTGGTGCCGGATGACGACCGCGTCCGCCCCCATCGCCTCCAGCGTCAGCGCCGTGTCCTTGAGGCTCTCGCCCTTGGCGACACTCGAGCCCTTGGCGGAGAAGTTGATGACGTCGGCCGACAGGCGCTTGGCGGCGGCCTCGAACGAGATCCGGGTCCGGGTCGAGTCCTCGTAGAAGAGGTTCACCACGGTGCGGCCGCGCAGCGTCGGCAACTTCCGGATCGGCCGGTCGGCAACCTGGGACAGCTCGTCAGCCGTGTCGAGAATCAGCAGGGCGTCATCGCGGCTCAGGTCGGCCGCCGAGATGAGATGCCGGTTCATCGCCCGCCCTCCTGGCCGAGGACGACCGAGTCCTCGCCATCGGTCTCGGTTAGCAGCACCTGGACGACCTCGCGCTGCGAAGTCGGCAGGTTCTTGCCCACGTAGTCGGCCCGGATGGGCAGCTCCCGGTGCCCCCGGTCGACCAGGACGGCTAGCTGGACTGCCTGCGGCCTGCCGAGGTCGCTGAGTGCATCAAGCGCGGCGCGCACGGTCCGGCCTGAGTAGAGCACGTCGTCGACGAGCACGACGATCTTGTTGTCGATGCCGGACGCCGGGACATCGGTGTGGCCGAGCGTCCTGGCTGGTCGCAGCCGAAGGTCGTCGCGGTACATCGTGATGTCGAGCGATCCGGCCGGGGCGTGGCGCCCCTCGGCCTGGGTCAGCTTGGCGGCCAGGCGGCGGGCCAGCGGCACTCCCCTGGTCGGAATGCCGAGCAGGACGACGTCCTGCCCGCCGTTAGTGCGCTCAAGGATCTCGTGCGCGACCCTGGTCAGCGCGCGGCCAATCTCGTCGGCACCAAGAACGATCTTGCCGTCAGGCAGCGCCGCCGCGCGCATCGGGCCTGATGTGGGTTGTACCGATGCGGGTTGTACCGATGTGGGCTGTCCCGATGCGGTCGGCCCGGCGACGGCGTCAGCGTCGCCCGGGTGAAGCGCATGCGTCACAAGGACCCCCTTTCCCGCCTCACAGGACGGGGCTTAAAGGACGTCTGTCTGCACAACCGTATCAGCAGCCCGCAGGCGCACCGCGCAGCCCGCGCGCGCCTGCTCGCACCAGTCGTCCGGCGTCACGGCACTCGGCATCACGGCACCCGGCGTCACGGCACCCGGCGTCACGGCACCCAGCGTCATGCCACCCAGCGGTCGCCGTCACGATCGGTCGCTCGCAATGCCCTGATTCACGTCAAATGCGGCGCGCCGACCTCGGCAACTACGCTCTGTTAGTGGTCCGCAACGCGACGCCGTGAGTGATTTGAGTCACAAGATAACTGGATTAGTCAGCGAATACCGAGGCCCTCAACAGCGCCGGGCAACCGCGGCGAGGCGACAGAATCCCCGACGGCTACGGGGTTTCTGGCACAGTCGCCGCCGACACGACCGATAGCCGCCGCGCCGGCCTGGGATGAGGTGAGGCGCGTATGTTCATCCGCTTTTTGCCAATCGGCTTGACCTTGCGCTCTGCGGGGCTTACCGTCACTGTCCGTAACCGTTACTTTCAGCTATGACAGGCCAGGGGGCCGTAACTATGGCATCTGATTACGCCAAGACCCTCGGCGCGCGTTTGCGCGCCATCCGCACCCAGCAGGGGCTCTCGCTGCACGGTGTCGAGGAGAAGTCGCGCGGCCGCTGGAAGGCGGTCGTGGTTGGTTCCTATGAGCGAGGCGACAGGTCTGTCACCGTTCAGAAGCTTGCGGAGCTTGCCGAGTTCTATGGCGTCCCAGTATCGGAGCTGCTGCCTGGCGATGTCATGCCGACTCTGATCGCACCGGCGCCTAAGCTGGTCATCGACCTGGAGCGGATGGCGTCACTGCCGAAGGACAAGGCAGGCCCGCTGTCGCGCTACGTTGCCACGATTCAGAGCCAGCGTGGTGACTACAACGGCCGGGTGCTCTCGATCCGCCAGGAAGACCTCCGCTCCCTGGCCGTCATCTATGACAAGACGCCGTCTGACCTCACCGAGGAGCTCATCAGCTGGGGCATCCTGGATTCCGATGCCCGCGGCGCGATCGACGCCTTCTGAGCTGCGTACCTCGCTAGACGTCAAGACCGGGCAGGCCACCATGGCCTGCCCGGTCTTTGCGCGTTGCTAGCCGGCCGTCGGCAGGGGCAGCAGCGGCTGACGACCCTGAATGCCTAGCGCTCCCTCAGCCAGCGATACGAAGATCTCGGCATCCCGCAGCAATTCATCGGCCTCGCGAGCGCTGACGGCCCGCGGCAGCCCTGCCTCTGCCGCAGCACGCTTGGCGGCCCCGGCCGCGAAAAAGGCCGCCCACTCCCGCAGCGCCGGCTCGACCTTCGGAAGCAGCTCCCACACGCTCTGTGGCCGCCGCCGCCGACCGCCGGGGGGCTCGGCTCGGGCGGCGACGACCGCCGCCGCCGCCCGCAGCGCAGCCAGGTGCGCGCTGACGTACCGAGCGCCAGGAGCGACCTCGTCCTCGGCAGCAGCAAGTCCGTGCCGGGCCGACTCCATGAGGGCCAGCGCCGACGACGCGATCCTCGCTTGCTGCCGGTGCGCTCCCGGCCTCACCTGAACGATCGGGCTCATCGAAGCTCCTCCTTCGCTGTGCCCGGCCGGGCGGGGCGCTTCCCCACGCCTCACCCGGCCGAGGCGAGCAACCGAGGGGGCCCGGCGCTCATTCGCACAACGTAATTCGAACATATATTCGTTCGCCTGTCTAGC
This sequence comes from uncultured Actinomycetota bacterium, assembly GCA_963792725.1. Taxonomy (GTDB): domain Bacteria; phylum Actinomycetota; class Actinomycetes; order Streptosporangiales; family Streptosporangiaceae; genus JAJYUU01. The sequence continues at coordinate 1,123,016 of CAWBXJ010000001.1, forward strand.
TCTTGCATCTGCGTTCGAAGTTACAGGGAGGGTCTGACAAAATGGCCGGCGTCCAGGGCGCTTTCAGCAGCTGGCCCCGCCTTTCAGCAGCTGACGACAGCCTTTCAGTGGCGGGCCTGGTCGGCCCGGATCACGCCGCGGTCGGCCCGGATCACGCCGCCGCCGGTCGCGCAGCAGGCCAGCGGCGGCGGGCTAGGCTGTGCTGGTGCAGGACGCCATAGGGATAGCCGAGCTGTCGCGCTCCGATTTCCTTGCTGGCGTCGAGGACTACCTCGCGATCTACGCGGCCGCAATGGGCGCGACACGGGACGAACTGCCATCCCGGCGCGCCATTATGGAGCGGCACGCGGGCAATCCCGGCTTTCGCGCCCTGGCGGTCAACAACGGCGAGTCGCCGCGCATCGTCGCGTTTACCTATGGCTTCCACGGCCAGTCTGGCCAGTGGTGGCATGACGTGGTGCGGTCGGGCATCACAGCGCGCTCGGGCGCAGCGGCCACCGATGCATGGCTTGACGACGTGCTGGAGATCGCCGAAGTGCACGTTCACCCCGATTTTCAGGCGCGCGGGATCGGCCGCCAGATGGTGCTGGCACTGACCGCGGGCCGCCGCGAGCGGACGGCCTTGCTGTCCACCCGAGACGCCGAGACTCCAGCCAGGCACCTGTATCGCAGCCTCGGTTTCACCGATCTGCTGGCTGGATTCCTGTTCCCGGGCGGCGGGCCGCCTTATGCCGTGATGGGCGCAGAGCTCCCGCTGGTGCGGCCGGCCCCGGCCGGTCGCGTCGGCTGAGGAGACGCGGCCAGGCAACGGCATGGCCCGGCCCGCTTGGAGCCCGCGGCTACGACGCAGCAGCCCGGCCGAGGCCGAGCACCTGGTAGATCTCGCGGGTCGCCCGGGAGCCGTTCAGTGTGTAGAAATGCAGCCCCGGCACGCCCTCGGCCAGCAGCCGGTCACACATCGCCGCCGCGAACTCGACGCCAATCTTGCGCACGGCCGACTTGTCATCTGCGTGCGCGTGCAGGTCCTCGGCCAGCTCCGGCGGGAATTTGCAGCCGGACAGCAGCACGGCACGCTCGATGCCGGGCACGCTGATGATCGGCATGATGCCGGGGATGATGGGCACGTCGCAGCCGCGCGCCGCGGCCGCGTCCCGCAGGCGGAGGTAGTCCTCGGGATAGAAGAACATCTGCGTGATCGCGAAGTCGGCGCCAGCTCGCACCTTGCCGACCAGGAAGTCGACGTCGGACTCCCAGCTCTGCGACCTGATGTGCCCTTCCGGGAACGCGGCTACCCCCACGCAGAAGTCGCCCGAGGCCCGCAGCAGCCGGACCAGATCGTCGGCGTGCGCGAGCCCGTCCGGATGGGCCACCCAGTCAGCCCGGGGGTCACCAGGCGGGTCACCGCGCAGGGCCAGGACATTCCGGACGCCGACGTCAGCGTAGGAGCCGATGACGTGCCGCAGCTCAGCGATCGAGTGGTTCACCGCCGTGAGATGGCCCATCGGCGTCAGCGTCGTCTCGGCCGCGATGCGGCCGGTAACGCGAACGGTCCGGTCCCTGGTCGAGCCGCCGGCGCCGTAAGTCACGGAGACAAACGTTGGCCGGAGTGGCTCCAGCTGACGGATGGACAGCCACAGCCGCTCCTCCTCCGCCTCTGTCTTCGGCGGCATGAATTCGAAGGAGAACGACTGCCGCCCAGCGGCAAGCAGGTCCCTGATCGCTGGCGCGGCACCGACTGGCATGCATCGTAGGCTACCCGTTTCGATCGGAACGGAGCCGTGTCGGCACCTCACCAGCTGCCACGACCGCCGCCAGCACTGGCTGCCTGGGTCTAGTCTCGACAAGCATGGCAAGCGCACCAGCCAGAGATAGCCAGGCCAGCCTCGGCCGGATCCGCACCGAGGTGGCCCGAGCTCTCGAGCTGTTCCTGGCGCGCCAGCGGGCGGACCTGGCGGTGATCGGCGACGACCTGCTGCCCTGCCTGGACGTGATGGAGAGCCTGCTGGCTGGCGGCAAGCGGCTGCGCCCAGCGTTCTGCTACTGGGGCTGGCGGGCGGCGGGCGGTCAGGACTGCCCGGAGATCTACGCGGCTGCGGCGTCCCTGGAGCTGCTGCAGGCCAGTGCCCTCGTGCACGACGACGTCATGGATGCGAGCGACACCAGGCGCGGTAAGCCAGCCGTGCACCGGCAGTTCGCCAGCCTCTTCGCTGCTGGGCAGCTCGGCCCGGCGGGCCAGCAGGGCTCGGCCGAGCAGTTCGGCACTGGTGCGGCGATCCTGATCGGGGACATGCTGCTCGCCTGGACAGACGAGCTCTACCACGCCAGCGGCTTCGAGCCCGACGTGCTGAGCCAGGGCCAGCCTGCCCTGAATGCCATGCGCACCGAGGTCGCCGCCGGGCAGTACCTCGACCTGCTGAGCCAGGTCAGCCACAGCACGTCGGTCCGGGCCGCCCTGCGCGTCGTCACCTACAAGACGGCGAAGTACACCATCGAGCGGCCGCTCCTGCTCGGGGCGTCGCTAGCGGGAGGCGCGCTGGCGGCCCGTGCCAGGGCGGCCCGTGCCAGGGCGGCGGCGGCCGACCCTGGCTTGCTGCGGCCGGGCTCGGCGCATGCCGACGCGAGTGCCGCCGCCACGATCGAGGAAATCTGCACCGAGTACGGCATCCCGCTCGGTATCGCCTTCCAGCTCCGCGACGACATCCTGGGTGTATTCGGTGACCCGGTGCGGACGGGCAAACCAGTAAGTGGCGACATCTCCGAGGGCAAGCGGACGGTGCTGATGGCCATCGCACGGGAGCGGGCTAGCGCCAGCCAGGCCCGCGTGCTGGACCGCCATCTCGGCGATCGCGGCCTGACGGCGGCGGCGGCGGCGCAGGTCAAGACAGTCCTCACCGATACCGGCGCCGTCGCGGAGTGCGAGGCCCTGATCGCCGCCAGCGTGAAGGAGGCCATCTCAGCCCTCGACGGCGCGCCGATCCCGGAGCAGGCGCACTCGGCGCTTGCCGAGCTGGCCGTCATGGCCACCGACCGCGACGAATAACCCTCTGCCGGCCGCGGCTTCCACTAGCGGTGCCCGATTCACGCGTTTTGCGCAATCACTCCTCCTCATTTCCCGGCTTCCGTGCGCGCAAAAGCGGCAAGCCGGGCGCGAAAGTGCACGCAGCACGGGAAATGTCCCCAGCAGCACGCCCGGACGGCAGAGCCGCAGGCGCTAGCGAAGGCGCGCGGCGAGCCGGGCTGCGGCTGCGGCCGGGTCCTCGGCGTCGGTGAGGACGCGGACGACGACGATGCGGGTCGCCCCGGCCGCGAGGACTTCGTCCAGATTGCCCTCGTCGATGCCGCCGATCGCGAACCACGGCCGCGCCGTCCCGAGCCCGGCCGTGTAACGCACCAGGTCCAGCCCGGGCGCCGGGCGTCCGGGCTTGGTCGGCGTCGGCCATACCGGACCGGTGCAGAAGTAGTCGGCGCCGGGCTCAGCACTCGCCGCCGCCGTCTCAGCCTCGGCGTGGGACGACAGACCGATGATCGGCCCCGGTCCCACGATCTGCCGCGCCACCGGTACCGGCAGGTCGTCCTGGCCGAGATGGAGCACGTCAGCGCCGCAGGCATAGGCCACGTCGGCGCGGTCGTTGACGGCCAGCAGGGCACCATGCGCGGCGCACGCCGCCCGGAACACCTCCAGGTACCCAAGCTCCTGGCTAGCTTCCAGGCCTTTCTGGCGGAGCTGGACGATGTCCACGCCGTTGCCGAGCACCTCATCGAGGAACCGCGGCAGGTCGCCCTGGCGCTCCCTGGCGTCGGTGCACAGGTACAAGCGGGCGGCGGCCAGCCGGTCGCGCAGGTGATCGTCTGGGCGGTGTTGGTCTGCAGGCACAGCTCAGAAGGCTAGTGCCTGCGCCCGCCTGTTCACCTCGGTGCGGCGGTGCTCGGCCAGCGCCTGGACCGGCGTGCCGGGTAGCGAGTCGTCAGCGGTGAACAGCCAGCTCAGCGCGTCGGTCTCGGTGAACCCGCAGTCAAAAAGCAGGGTCAGCGTGCCGCCAAGGCCGTGGATCACCTGGTCGCCGTCGAGGAACCCGGCAGGGACGGCGAACTCGCCGCTTGGACGCTGCACCGCGAGCAGCTTGCGATCGCGGAGCATCTGCTTGACCCGGCTCACTGGCAGGCCGAGCCTGTCAGCGACGTCGGGCACGCTCAGCCAGTCACCGACGATGGCGTCGGTCGGGGGGTCGATCTGTGCCACGTGAGGAGCTTCCCACATCGGGCCGCCGCCGAAACCTACCCCATTGCATCCAAGTCCGGCGTGTCAGCCAGCGATCCCGCAGTCCTGGACCGCAATCCCAGGATCGGCCAGCCTGGCCGGGTCGACAAGACCACCAGCCTCGATCAGCCTGCGCGCCTGGATCAGGTCGCGCGGCGACCGCACGGTCAGCGCCGCCTGGAGGCGGTCTCCCGCGAGCCAGCACACCGCCCACTTAGGCTCAGCTGGCTGCCCGCGCCAGATAATCCGGTCGGCACCGCCGTGCCAGCCCACATACTGCACCATCCGGCCGAACTGTTCCGACCAGAAGTACGGAACGGGGTCGTAGTCGGCGCTCCCGCCCAGGATGTTCGCGGCCACGACCTCGGGCGCGTGCAACGCCACATCCCAGTGCTCGAACCGAAGCTGCTGTTCATACCGCGCCGACCAGAAGGAAGCGCAGTCCCCGGCCGCGAACACGTCGGCGGCGCTCGTCCGCAGCTGCCCGTCGGCGGCAATACCGTTCGCCAGCCGGACATCCGATCCGCTCAGCCAGGACACGGCCGGCCGGACCCCGACGGCGGTCACGACGACATCGGCAGGCACCCAGCCGCCGTCGGCAAGCGCGATCCCGCCCGGCTCGATGGCCGCCACGGCCTCGCTCAGCCGGAGCTCAACCCCCGCTTCGGCGTACCAGGCAATCGTCATGCCGCCGACCTCGGTACCGATCGCCGCAGCGAGCGGCGTCTCTGCTGCTTCCAGCACCGTGACCTCGCAGCCCCGCACGGCCGCGGCCGTGGCGAGCTCGGCGCCGATCCAGCCGGCCCCGACGATCGCCAGCGACGTGCCGGGCGTGAGCAGCGACCGCAGCGCCAGCGCGTCGTCGGCGGTCCGCAGCACCCGCTGCGGCCCGTCGCCTGGCAGCCGTATCGGGTACGCCCCGCTCGTAATCGCCAGCGCGTCCCATTCGTAGTCAGCCGCGTCGGTGCACACGACATGGTCGGTGAGTTCGGTGGCTGCCTCGCCCAGGCGGACATCGACGGACAGCGATTCCAGATCGGCCCGCAGGCTGGTGTCGTCGAACTCGCCTGTCATCACCTTCTTCGACAGCGGCGGGCGGTCGTATGGCGGCCGGCTCTCGGCTCCGATGAGCGTCACTGCCCCGGCGTATCCGCGAGTGCGCAGTTCCTCGACGACGCGCAACCCGGCCAGGCCCGCTCCTACCACGACCACCCTGGCCGGCTCGGCCATGCTCGCCTTCCTTTCGTCCGCCGCAACCACACGTGGCACCCGACCGTCATCACAGCATGAGGTCCATCGCGGTCGCTCTGGTGATTGTCATATCAGTGAGCGGCTGCGCCTCCGCCGGCGCCCGAACTGGCAGTGACGCAGCGAAGAGCAGAGAAAGCACTGCATCACTGCCAGTCCTGTCCCCTGCGCGTGGGCCCGTCTGGGTGGAGTCGCTTCAGATGATCTCGGCCTCGGAGGGGTGGGCGCTGATCTCTACCTCGAACCCGAGTGACAGCTCAGTGCTCGCGGTGGCGCGCACGACGGATGGTGCGCGGACCTGGGCGCTGGCAACTCCGCCGGCGGCTCGCGGGGCGCTGATGCAAGGGCAAGCGATCTTGGCTGCGGTCTCGGGCGAACGCGCCTGGGTTGTTGGTGTCACTCCTGACCACGACTCAGTGGTCTTCGGGACCGCTGATGCGGGGCGATCCTGGTGGCGGTCGGAGCCGATCGCGGCCGGGCAGCCCGTCGCGGTCGACTTCGCCGGCCCAGACCGCGGCTGGCTCCTCGCGAGCCTCGGCGCGGCCATGAACCAGAATCCGGTGCGGCTGTTCCGCTCGTCGGATGGCGGCCGGTCATGGTCGCTGATCGCCCAGAGCGCGAGAATGCCAGGCGATCCGCCTAGTCGGAGCGGGCTCCCGGTGGGATGCGACAAGACCGGCGTCGCCTTTAGCTCGGCCCGCATCGGCTGGATCACGAGCTCGTGTGCCGGCCTGTATGGCGCGGTGCTCGTGTCCCGTGACGGCGGGGCGCACTGGGCGAGCCAGCCGCTGCCCATCCCGCCATCGGCGTGTCAGCAGGGCGGCTGCGAGGTTCCCGAGCCACAGTTCGCCGGACGCACCACGTTCCTGGAACTCAGCGCTTACCCGGACGACGCGCTGCTGCTGGTGACCACGGATGGTGGCGCCAGCTGGCGAACGATTGTGATGCCCGGCGGTGCCGGGCCTTATCCGCGGGTGCGGCTCTTCGGCCCATCCGACGGGATCGCGGTGTCTGCCTCGGCCCAGGGCTCGGTCGGCAAGATCTTCTACGTCACGTCCGATGGCGGCCTGAGCTGGACCGCCGTGCCGCAGGGCACCCGCCTGAACGGCGCAGAGTTCGATTTCGTCAGCGTGGCCACCGGGTTCGCCTGGCTCCCTGGCGCGGGCTCGGCCCTGGCGGCGAGGCTGTTCCGGACCTCGGATTCTGGGCATGACTGGACGTCGTTCTTGCCTTGGCTCGGCTGACCCGGCCAGCACAGCTGCCGCCGGCGATAAGCTAGCCCCTATCGCGCGGGAGTCCGGTGCTGACCGGACTGAGAGGGCGGCTGGCGAGCCGCCGACCGCAGGAACCTGATCCGGGTCATGCCGGCGAAGGGAGCGGACATGAGCGCTCAGAGCGAGACCGCAGATGTCGTGATCGTGGGCGCGGGCGTCATCGGCCTCAGCATCGCCTGGCGCGCCGCCCAGCAGGGACATCGGGTCGTCGTCGCCGATCCCCAGCCAGGGTTCGGTGCCACCCACGCCGCCGCGGGGATGCTGACGCCTATCGCCGAGGCGGCGTACGCCGAGCGCGAGATCTTCGGCCTCGGTCAGGACTCGCTGCGCCGGTACCCGGACTTCGTCGCCGAACTGCAGGGCGTGACCGGCCTGCCGACTGGCTTCCGCCAGGACGGCACGCTCCAGGTCGCCTACGACAGTGACGACCTTGCCATGCTCACCGAGACCAGGGCGCTCCAGGAGTCGTTCGGAGTGCACCTGCAGCAGCTGACCGCGCGCGAATGCCGGTCCAGTGAGCCCATGCTGGACCCGTCGGTGCGCGCCGGGCTGCTCGCTCCCGGCGACGGCTCAATCGATCCGCGACTGCTCGCGCTAGCCCTGCTCCAGGCCGCCGAAGGCGCGGGCGCGCGGCTCGTACGCCAGCGCGTCACCGAGATCGGCTGCGCCGCGGGCCGCGCCGACGGGGTGCGCCTGGCTGACGACTCGGTGGTGCAAGCGCCGTGGGTCGTGCTGGCGGCGGGCTGGCAGTCGGCCGGCATCGTCGGCCTGCCCGCTGGCAGTGCGCCGCCCGTCCGGCCAGTCAAGGGCCAGATCATCCGCCTGCGCACGACGCCGACCACGGACGCGGCCGGCCTGCCAGCCGGCCTGCTCCGGCGGACGGTACGGGGCATCGTCCGCGGTTGTAGCGTCTACCTCGTGCCGCGAGACAGCGGCGAACTGGTCGTGGGCGCGACGCAAGAGGAACTGGGCTCGGATACGACCGTCACCGCTGGCGGCGTGTGGGAGCTGCTGCGCGACGCGCGGACGCTCGTGCCCGGCATTACCGAGCTGGAGATCGCGGACATCGTGGCGGGCCTGCGGCCTGGCACGCCGGATAATGCACCGATCATCGGACCCAGCGAGCTGCCCGGCCTGGTGCTCGCGACCGGACACTTTCGCGCTGGTGTGCTGCTGGCGCCGGTCACGGCGGATACTGTCGCCGCCTTCCTGCGCACCGGCACGCCGGATCCAAGCTGGCGGCCGTTCGCGCCCGGGCGCTTCCCTGACCGCGGCGTTCAGGCCCGGCGATCGGGACAGACTGCGAAGGCCCAGCCGGCGCCGACGCAGCCGACGCCGACGCAGCTGGCCGAGGCTGGCCCGCGGGAGACGGCAACGACATGGAGATAGTCATCAACGGCAAGCCGCACAAGGCAGCCGCGACCTTGTCGCTAGCCCAGGCGGTCGCGCTGCTGACCGACGCCGAGACCGGCGTGGCGGCTGCCGTCAACGGCGACGTCGTCCGGCGCACCGCCTGGGATGCGACGCCGCTGTCCGATGGAGACGAGGTCGAGGTGCTGACCGCTGTGCAGGGAGGCTGAGAGTGGACGACCCGCTGCTGATCGCTGGGGAGGCATTTAGCTCCCGGCTCATCATGGGCACTGGTGGCGCGCCCAGCCTGGACGTTCTCGACCGCGCGCTGGCTGCCTCCGGCACCGAGCTGACGACGGTTGCCATGCGCCGGGTAGACCCGGCCGCGGCCGGGTCGGTGCTCGACCTGCTGACCGAGCGCGGCATCCGCGTCCTGCCCAACACGGCCGGCTGCTTCACCGCGGTGGAAGCAGTCCGGGTCGCCCGGCTGGCCCGCGAGGCGCTCGGCACCGCGTGGGTCAAGCTGGAGGTCATCGCGGACGAGCGCACGCTCCTGCCCGACCCGCTTGAGCTGCTCATCGCGGCCGAGCAGCTCGTCGCGGACGGCTTCACCGTGCTGCCGTACACCAACGACGACCCCGTGCTGGCCCGGCGGCTCGAGCAGGCGGGCTGCGCCGCGGTCATGCCGCTCGGGTCCCCGATCGGCTCCGGTCTCGGCATCCGCAACCCGCACAACATCGAGCTGATCGTCGAGTCCGCAGGCGTCCCGGTGATCCTTGACGCCGGCATCGGCACCGCCAGCGACGCTGCCATCGCGATGGAGCTGGGCTGCAGCGCGGTGCTGCTGGCAACGTCCGTGACCAGGGCGCGAGACCCCGAGCTGATGGCTGAGGCCATGCGACTGGCCGTCGGCGGCGGCAGGCTCGCCTACCTGGCGGGCCGGGTGCCACGGCGCAGGCTCGCGCTCGCCTCGTCGCCGCCAGTCGGGTGAGCATCGGGCTGACCTGAGCTGCGGCGGCGCGGCCGGCCCGGGGCGCCAGATGTCCGCCGGCCCGCGATCGGGACCGGCCCTAGGGCCCTGAACTGCCATCCAGCCATATCGTTACCGGGCGCGGAACCTCACAGGGCCCCTAGAATTCTCCCGATGGATACGACGTTGTCGGCCCCGATCGGGCAGTTGCTTGACGGCCGCTACCTCGTCGAGTCGCAGATCGCCCGTGGCGGCATGGCTACGGTCTATCACGCTCGCGACGTGCGGCTTGAGCGTACTGTCGCGCTCAAGATCGCCCATCCCGAGCTCGCCCGCGATCAGGAGTTCATCGCGCGCTTCATTAGCGAGGCGCGCTCGACGGCCCGGCTATCCAGCCCCAACGTGGTCGCGGTCTTCGACCAGGGCTCCACCGGCGACCTGCACTACATCGCGATGGAATACGTGCCCGGTCCGACCCTGCGCGAGCTCCTCGTCGCCCGTGGCCGTCTCAGCCCGCGCGAGGCACTGGACATCATCGAGCGGGTGCTCGCTGGCCTGGCAGCCGCGCATGACGCCGGGATCATCCACCGGGACGTCAAGCCGGAGAACGTGCTGCTGGGCACCGGGACATCCGTCAAGGTCGCCGACTTCGGCCTGGCCAGGGCTGCGGCCGGGATCCGCCACACGAAGACGGGCTTGCTGATCGGGACAGCCGCCTACCTCGCTCCGGAGCAGGTGGCCAGCGGGTCGTCGGACCAGCGCACCGACGTATACGCCTGCGGCGTGATGTTGTTTGAGATGGTGACGGGCGTGCAGCCGCATACCGGCGAATCGCCGCTGGCGGTGGCCTATAAGCACGTTAACTCGGTCGTGCCGCCGCCATCGAGCGTGAACGCAGACCTGCCAGCCGCGCTGGATGCGCTCGTCGCCCTCGGCACGAGTCGCGATCCCGAGCTGCGGCCACCGGACGCCCGGCACTACCTGAAGGCGATCACCGAGGTCCGCCGTGGCATGCCGCTGCCGCCCGCCACCCGCACTGAAGCTGCCGGGGACGACGACGGTCACCAGGCCGCGGCGATCGCGGCTGCGCTGGCCCAGGGCCCGGCTAACGGCCGAGCGCCCGAGACTGGGGTGGCCGATACCGGCCCGTTCCGGGATCGAGGCTACGGCGGGCCGAGCGCGACCGCCGCTTACGCCGGCTTGGGCGGGCCTTATGGGGCGCAGGCGAGCGGCCCGGCAGGCGCCAACCACACGATGATCGTGCCGACCGGCGTTGACGACGACTTCGCCGGCGGCGGCTACCCGGCACGCCCGTCACGGCGGCGGTCCCGTGACTACCGCGATCCGTTCCTCCAGCGCTGGCTGTTCAGCCGCCGGATCCTCATCGTGCTGGGTGCCCTGGTTGTCGCCGGGATCATCTGGTGGATCGCCGATGGCCAGTACGGCGCGGTGCCGAACGTCACCAGGATGACTGCCAGCGGCGCCCGCGCCGACCTGTCGAACGCCGGCCTGGTCGCCGCGTCCGGTCCAGCCCGCCACAGCGACAGCGTGCCGGCTGGCGACGTGATCAGGACCGAGCCGACGGCAGGGGCACGGATCACCCATGGCGGCACCGTGACGCTGATCTTGTCGCTCGGCCCGGTCATGGTCAAGATGCCGTCGGTTACCGGCCAGACGGTCACTCAGGCTGACCTGGCGCTGAAGCGCGCAGGGCTGACCCCGGCCCGGCCCACGCTCCAGACGTCGAGCAGCATCCCATATGGACTCGTGATCGCCACCATCCCAGCGGCCTACACAACCTGGGCTGAAAACAAGCCCGTCCACCTCATCGTCAGCAACGGGCCGCCGCTGCCGGACTTCGTCGGCCAGCAGGTGGCCGTAGCGGCAGCAGAAGCATCAGTGGACGGCTTCAGCATCAGCCAGCAGCCGGACGCCAACAGCTCGCAGCCGCCCGGGATCATCGTCAAGCAGGTACCCGCACCCAACACGCCGATCACGCGTGGGGAGGTCGTCACCGTCTGGGTGTCGTCAGGACCCGCGCAGGTGACCGTCCCCGACGTAACCGGCCTGAACATCAACCAGGCTGAGGCAGCGCTCGCCGCGGCCGGATTCAACGTGTCGGTCAATCAGATCGGCCCAGGTCACCGCGTCGTCACCTACGGGCCGCAGGGCCAGCAGCCGCAGGGATCCACCATCACGATCACGGTGGGCTTCGGCTTCTCAGCCGGCTAGAGCGGCGGTCCCTCGCCTTCCGTCTCCTGATAGGAATAGCGCTGCTCGCGCCACGGATCGGCGGTGTTGTGATAGCCGCGTTCTTCCCAGAAACCGCGCCGGTCCGTGGTGAGGTACTCAAGCGCCCGGATCCACTTCACGCTCTTCCATGCGTAGAGGTGGGGGACGACGATCCGGACCGGGTAGCCGTGCTCAGGCGTGAGCCGGTCGCCGTCGCGGTGAGTTACCAGCATGGTGTGCTCGGCCGCGAAGTCGGCGATCCTGATGTTGGCGCTGTAGCCGAAGTCAGCCCAGATCATCACGTGCGTCACCGCGGGCGCGGGCGGGTACCGGCGCAGCACCTCGGAGGCGAGGATGCCTTGCCAGTGGACGGCGGGCACGGTGAACTTGGTCACGCAGTGGAAGTCCGCGACGACCTCGCCAACTGGCATGGCCGCCACGTCATCCCAGCGCAGCCTGACCTCGGCGCCTGATTCCGTTGCCCCGTAGATCCGCAGATCCCACGTGTCCTGGTGGAACGCCGGGATGGGGCCGTAGTGCAGGACCGGCAGCGTCCGCGGAATGTACTGACCCGGCGGCAGCACAGGCTGCTGATAGCCGTCTTGGCCTGCCGCAGCGGCGTCACCGGCCGCGCTGAGGAGGCCGTCCGCCGACCCGGCGTCGCCGGCCCGGCCAGCGTCGTCCGGCAGGCCAGGGTCGCCCGCCAGGCCAGGGTCGCCCGCCAGGCCAGGGTCGCCCGCCAGGCCAGGGTCGCCCGCCAGGCCAGGGTCGCCCGCCAGGCCAGGGTCGCCCGCCAGGCCAGGGTCGCCCGCCAGGCCAGGGTCGCCCGCCAGACCCGATCCAAGGTCGCCGGCCCGGCCAGGGCCGCCCACCGGACTGGTCTCGCCCGCCGCGGCAGCGCCTGCGGCTGAGCCGAGGGCGCCAGCGGCCGCGCAATCGCCCGCTTGTCGCCGGTCGTCAAGCATGGGGGCGGCTAGTCCGCTCGCCAGCACGCCAAGGCCGCGCTCGCCGCGCTCGCCACGTCCGCGCGCACCAGTGTCGGGCTGCGCCATGTCCCGCTGACCTGCCCCTTCCCGAATGCGCGCCGCACCCAGCCGCGACGTCGACCCTTGTCCCCCGCAGGTGCAGCCATCTTGCCACCCCGCCGAAAGTGCCTGAGCCGCACCCACCGCGCAGCGGGCAGCCCCGACCGTGCGCTAAGCTACCGAACGTGCGTAGCGAGTATTGGTTTGGTTTTGGCTACCGGCCCGGCCCTGGGACGGTCGCTCGCCAGACTCTGCGCTGACGCAAGGCGACACCTACTTCGAGCCCCGGGCCAGATCGGTCCGGGGCTTTTCGTCATGATGAGACGAGGAGGACGCGATGGTGGTGGTGATGGCCCCCGAGGCCACCGAGACAGACATTGCCGAGATAGTTGACCTGGTCGGCGCTGCCGGCGGCGAGGCCTTCGTCAGCCGCGGGGTGTCCCGTACGATCATCGGCCTGGTCGGCGATGTCGAGCACTTCGGCGGGCTCAACCTGCGCAGCTACCCCGGCGTCAGTGATGTCGTCCGCATCTCCGTCCCGTACAAGCTGGTCAGCCGCGAGAATCATCCACACCGGTCGACGATCACCGTCGGCGGCGTCCCGATCGGCCCCGACAATGTCACCGTCATCGCGGGTCCCTGCACGGTGGAGACGCCCGAGCAGACCCTGACGGCGGCGCAGATGGCAAAGGCGGCCGGTGCCTCACTGTTGCGTGGCGGCGCCTACAAGCCCCGGACCTCCCCGTACGCGTTCCAGGGGCTTGGCGAGGCCGGCCTGCGAATCCTCGCCGACGTCCGGGCAGAGACAGGCATGCCCGTCGTCACCGAGGTCATCGACCCGGCATCGGTCGACCTTGTCTGCTCCTACGCCGACATGCTCCAGGTCGGCACCCGCAGCATGCAGAACTTCACCTTGCTCCAGGCCGTTGGTTCGGCCAACAAGCCCGTCCTGCTCAAGCGCGGCATGAACGCGACTATCGAGGAGTGGCTGATGGCCGCCGAGTACATCGCGCAGCGCGGCAACCTTGACATAGTCCTGTGCGAGCGCGGCATCAGGACATTCGAGACCGCAACCAGGAACACCCTGGATATCAGCGCTGTGCCCGTGGCCCAGCGGTTGTCGCACCTGCCGGTGATCGTGGACCCGTCGCACTCGGGCGGCCGCCGCGACCTGGTTCTGCCGCTCAGCCGGGCCGCCATCGCGGTCGGCGCGGACGGCATCATCGTGGACGTGCACCCGCATCCCGCTGCCGCCATGTGCGACGGCGACCAGGCACTGACGGGCGATGACATCAGGGACCTCGGAGCGATGGTCAGCACCCTGCCGCAGCTGCTCGGCCGCACCCTGACCCCGGCGATTCAGCCCATCACCATCGGCTGACCTGCGCAGACGCGAGCAGCCGACCCCAACGATGCGGTGGCCAAGCTCGCGCGGTCACAACCTACTAGCTCAGCCAGCCCAGCGTGGACGGCCTAGAGGCCAGCCACCGCCGGGATCACGTCGCTGCCCATGACCTCCAGCGGCTTCAGGCTCCACACGCCAGCGACGCCGCCGATGGCCATGTCAATGCCCAGCTCGGCGAGCCCAGCAAGCTGGTCCACGAGCTTTGCGGCGCGCTCGCCGCGCTCGCCGACGTCAAACCGGAAGATGCACGTCTTCTCGATCTCGTCGTAATCCCGGCCCTCCGCCTCGCAGTGGGCCCGCAGCACTTCCAGCTTCCGCCCGAGCTCTGGCCCTGGGAAGAGGTTGCACGCCTGCGCGTACCGCGCCACCAGCAGGAGCGTCTTGCGCTCGCCAGAGCCGCCGATCATGATCGGCGGATGCGGCGCTGACACGGCCGGCGGATGGTTCAGCGGTCGCTCCAGCTGGTAGTGCCTGCCCCGGAACGGCGCCTCGTCGCCCTGCCACATCTGCAGGCAGATGCGCAGCGTCTCCTCGAGCCGCTCGAAGCGCTCGGCCAGGGGCGGGAACGGGACGCCGAGGCCCCGTGCCTCCTGCTCGTTCCAGGCCGCGCCGATGCCCAGCCACGCCCGGCCGCCCGAGAGCACATCGAGCGTGGTGACCATCTTGGCCAGGATGCCGGGGTGCCGGTAGACGGCACCCGTGACCAGGGTGAGCAGCCGGGCCCGGGAGGTACATGCGGCCAGGTAGCCGAGCGTTGTATACGCCTCGAGCATGTCCTGCTCAGGCGGGCCGATCATGGAAATCTGAAAGAAGTGATCCATCACGCCGATGCTGTCGAAGCCAGCTTCGTCGGCGGTCCGGGCGACGGTAGCGAGCCGGCGTCCCAGTTCGGGCGCGCCGCCGGCCCCGTTGAAGTCCGGAATCTGCAAGCCAATTCGCACGTCTATCACCTCGGCAGCAAGCTTGCCACACCGGCACCGCGCCCCACGTCCGGTAATCCGCCCTGCGGCACCCCCTGCTTCCAGGTATCTTGGGAAAGCCTTGACCTGAACGTTGCGCACCCGCGAACAACGCAGCTCTTTTGCACTATCACCGCGCGGAGACATCGATGGTGAAGTTCCGCCCTACCGCTGCGCTGACGGGGCTGATCTCTGCCGTCGCAGTGGCCGTGGGCGCGTTCTCCTGCCCCGCCGGCGCCCGGCCGATCCCCGCCTCGACCAGCGTGGGTCGCCCGGCTGTCGCCGTCCTGCCCGCCGCGAAGTCGAACCCTCCGGCCAAGGCCAGCACTGCGGTCCTGCGCGTGGCGGTCACCATGCACTACGGCCCGCTGGCGAATGCATCCGGATACTCCGTCATCGTCGCGACCAGTGCGCGGCACGCGTGGGCCTTCGGCGGCACTGACCCGGGCGGCCCGAGCACCCCCGTCGCGGCGCAGTGGAACGGCAGCACGCTGACGCCCGTAGCTCTGCCGCGCGGGCTGACCGGCTTCATCAGCGAAGCCAGCGCACCCGCGCCCAGCGATATCTGGGCTGGCAGCCAGTACGGCCGCTACATTCTGCACTGGGACGGCCGCCGCTGGCTCGTCGCGGGCCACTGGCGGCATGGTCAGCTGACCGGACTGACTGCCGTCAGCGCAAGCGATGTCTGGGCCTTCGGCACCACCGTCACTGGGTCACGTGGCATGGGCACCTGGCATTTCGACGGCACGTCGTGGCTTCTCGTGACCGGCTCGGCGCGTTCTGTCTACCGGGCGAGCGCTATCTCGCATCGAGACATCTGGGCCATCGCCGCCAACCGCGGCGGCGACGTGATCGTGCGTTTCGACGGCCGGACGTGGCGGCGAGTCGTTACCGGCCGGGTACTGGTTGGCGTTCAGCCACGCGACATCCTGGCGACCTCGGATCATGACGTCTGGGTCGTCGGTGACAAGCTCAGCCCTCACCGCGGCGCGCTCCTGGTGCTCGCGCACTGGAACGGGACCGCCTGGTCCAGGCTCGTCAGCGGCCTGCAGGCATGGGCCGGCGGCTAGCGCCTGGCCCGCACGGCGATGTCCTGGTCACCGCTACGCCAGCCGACGCCGCCGCGACCGGGCTGATCCTGCATGCCTCCCCCGGTGGCTGGGGGGCGACCATCGTCGTCCAGTCCGGCCTGGGCAGCGGCGTCACCGATGTCGCCCTCGCCCCCCGGACCGGTTCGCTATGGGCTACCGGCGGCATCCTGACACGCCTTGGCGGCGATGCCGCGATCTGGACCGGCCCGCTCGCCAGGACATACCCGGACCCGGACGACGCCGACTTGTAAGGCGGACGGAGTCAGCCCTGTCCCGGGTTGTGTTCCTGGGCCGCCGCGGCGAGCTCCTTAGCAAGATCGTCGGCGTCCAGGCGTGCCTCGATCCTGCGCAGGTCCTCGATGCGTGCCTTGGTCTCCACCTGGCGCGGGGTCAGCAGCGAGCAGCAGTCCTGATCTGGAAGTTCCGAGATAGCCAGCGTCGAGATCCGGCGCGCCTCGGCCATGATCTCCGACTTGTCCAGGCCAATCAGCGGACGCAAGATCGGCAGGGAGACCGCATCGTCGAGCGCGGTGATGTTGGTCAGCGTCTGGCTGCTGACCTGACCCAGCGAGTCGCCAGTGACCAGCGCGGCGGCTCGAAGGCGCCGGGCCAGCACCGCGCCGGTCTTCAGCATCAGCCTCCGCTGCGCGACGATCTGGAGCTTCCCGGCCCCGGAACTGGCCAGTCGCCGCTGCGCGTTGCCGAAGGCCACCACGAACAGCCGCGAATCGGTCTGGTACCGGTCGAGCTGACGGGCCAGGCCATACGCCTTGTAGACCGACTCCGGACCGGTCAGCGGCATACCCGAGAAATGCAGGAAGTTGCAGCGCAGACCGCGCCGCATCATCCGGTAGGCGGCGACCGGCGAGTCGATGCCGCCCGACATCAGCACCAGCCCGCGGCCGCTCATGCCAACCGGCAGTCCGCCCTGCCCGGCCCAGCCTTGGGTGAAGACGAACACCTCGCGCTGATCGACCTCGACGAACACCGTGGTATCTGGCGTGCGCAAGTTCACCGGGTAGCCGTACTCCTGCTGGATCCGTCGCCCGATCTGCACTGCTAGCTCCGCCGACGTCACCGGGAAGCGCTTGTCACGCCGCCGGGCCCGCACCGCGAACGAACCTGGACAGCCGGCCGCCAGCTCGACCGCGGCGGCGATCGCGGCCTGCGGTTCCTTGGCCACCCGGACGGCCCGGCAGACCCTGGCCAGGCCCATCACGTAGCTCATGCGCTCGGCGACTAGGTCGACGGCCGCCTCGGCCACCAGGCCACCAGCCTCCGCGCCCACGACGCGCAGTACGATCACGCCTTCGCGCTGCCAGACCCGGATCTCGATGCCGAGGTCGCGCACGGCCCTTCTGATGTTCTCGTGCAGCAGGCGCTCGAACTGCTGCCGATTGCGACCCTTGAGCACGATCTCGCCGAGCTTCAGCAGGACGCACGGTTCATGCTGGTCGCCCGGCTCATCGTGGTCGGCCTTGCGGGCAACAGGCAGCACGGACATCACAACAGTCTGCCATCTGAGCTAGCTGGCGATAATGCTCATCTCGGTAGCGTCCGAAAGTGTCTGCCCAGATACTGATGGTGAGTACCACTCCGAGCCGGGTCGGCATAAGGACGCGATCTCATGGCACTCTGCGCCAGGTGCGGTCAGCAGACGGAACCTGACGCGGAATTCTGCCTCGCCTGCGGCGGCTACGTACATGACTCGTCCGTCGGGGCTCGGTCTGACTCGGCCTACTTACCAGCCAGCGGTTACGGCGCGCCATCGCCGACCCACTACCAGCAAGCCTGGACCGAGGCACGCGCGCCCTCCCTGCAACCCTGGACCGACGACCGCGACGGTGCCGATCCGCTCTGGCGTCCCGAGCCGGACCCCGGCCAGTCCCGGTCCAATCAGCCGCACCAGAGGCGATCCGTCCCCGGCAGCCGCGAGGTGCCCGCCCAGCGCCCCCGTCCGGCGGGCGGCATTAGCGGGCGCTGGATCCCGATAGCGGTGTCGACCGTGGTCGTGTGTGTCGCGGCCGCCGCGGCCGCTGTGCTCGTCGGCCACCACGGCGCGGGCGGCCACGCCGGGCAGCCCGGCAGGGTGAGGACGAGCGCGAGGCCGACAACCTCCGCGTCAGCTCCGACGCCGGAGCCGACTGCCAGCGGCGCGGTGACCGTCGAACCGGCCGCGGCCGCCGCGCCGCACGAGGCCGCCGTTGTCGCCGTGCTGGACCGCTACTTCAGTGCCATCAACAGCCATTCCTATGGCGCCTACGAGAGGCTGTTCAGTCCGGCCTTGCGTAGCGGCCTGTCACCAGCGACGTTCATGGCCGGCTATGGCACCAGCCGGGACTCAGCCGAGACCCTGCAGAGCATCGGCGTGCCCGGCGCCGGCCAGCTTGAAGCGGTCGTGACCTTCACCAGTCACCAGCAAGCGGCCGGCAGCCTCACGCAATCGTCCTGCACCGCCTGGCGAATCTCGCTCTATCTGATCCGGCAGGGCCACCGGTATCTGCTGGCGGCGCCGCCGCAGGGTTATCAGGCCTCCTACCACAGCTGCTCCTAGCCAGGCAGGACACCGCAGAGCAACCGGTTCTCGCCGCGCTGCCAGAGCGTCCCGACCTCGGTGCAGCCGGCGGCTCGCAGCGCTTCGACATGCACCCGAAGCCGACCGGCCGGCGAGCCGTGGTGCTCGGACTCAACAAGGCGTGCCTGCCGCTCGGCATACAGGGCAGCCAGGGCTGGGTCGGCCGAGGCGGCGGCCCACCAGCCAGTCCACGTCTCGGCCTGACCGTCTGGGAACCGGCGGCTCTCCTCCCGCTCGAGCAGTGCCCGGCCGAGACGGCCGAGCACCGGCGCGTCAGGCTCCTCGCGGAGGTGATCGCCGTTCAGGATCAGGCCGCCCGGCCGGAGCAGCGTGGCCAGCTCGGCGTAGAGCGCGACCAGGGCAGGCTGGGGCAGCCAGTGCAGCGCGGTGGTGCTCACCGCCGCGTCCGGCCGCCTGTCCAGGCGGAGGCTCGCGGACCAGCCCGCTGTGCGCAAGTCGACGTCGGCGAACCGAAGGCCCGGCACGTCGCGCCAGGCTGAACTGCCGAGTGCCAGCAGCAGCGGATCGGCATCCAGCGCCACCACCGTGGCCGACGGCATGCGCTCCAGCAGGCGCACCGCGAGCGACCCTGGGCCGCTGCCGAGGTCGAGAATCAGCGGATCCGGCCGGCCCGCCGCCTCCTGGACGGCGTCCAGCATGGCGGTGAACCGGTCCTCCCTGTCGGGCAGGTAAGCCTGCTGCTGGCCGTCCCAGCGGTCGATCCAGTCGCGTGCCGCCTCGGCGCTTATCGCGAACTCCGCCGTGTCACTGCCTGCTCCCGACATGATGCTCAACCTCCGTGTGTCATGGCCGCACATGCGTCACTGTCGTATATGGTTTGGACAGTCATAAACTAACGATGAGAGCGTACCTGGTCAAGTGAATTTCACTAGTCACGTAGATACGGTGGTCACGGTGGCTGTCAGCCTCGTCAACGCGCTAACGCCCGGTGAGTCACGCGGCCGCGGCTACCTGCCGCCAGCAGGGGCTGACCTGCAGGCGGCGGTCACTGCCGCGCTCCAGACAGGGCGCTTGGCCGCGCGGGCCGTTACCGCCGGCGAAGCGGCTGACCTGGCCGAGACGGCCGCGCAGCTGCGCGTTGTCTTCGCCGCCGTCGATGCTGGCGACGTCGATGCGGCAGCGAGTCAGGTGAACACACTGCTCGCGGCGACTGGGGCGCGGCCTCAGCTCGACCGCCACGACGGCGAACCCTGGCACCTGCACTTCCACGGCCGCACCGATACGCTCGCGCAGGGCTGGGCAGCCGGATGCGCGACCGGGCTAGCCGTAGTGCTGGGCACCGAGCTGTATAACCGGCTGGGCGTCTGCACCGCGCCCCGATGCGACCGCGTTTACGTGGACGTGTCCCGGAACGGGACGCGCAGGTTCTGCTCAACGTCATGCCAGAACCGGGTCAAGGCCGCGGCCTTCCGGGCGAGACGCGGGCAAGCGGCCCCGTTCCCGTCCTGATCTGTTGCCCGTCCCTAGCCGAAGAAGATCTCGGCCTCGGCGTAGCGCTCCGGCGGCACAAGCTTGAGCTCGGTGGTGGCCTCTGAGAGCGGCACGCGGATGATGTCGGTGCCGCGCAGCGCGACCATGGTGCCGAAGGCTCCGTCGGCGATCGCGCGGATCGCGTGCACGCCGAACCGGGTCGCCAGGACGCGGTCGAAGGCGGTCGGCGTCCCGCCGCGCTGGATGTGGCCGAGCACCGTGCAGCGCGCCTCTTTGCCGGTGCGGTGCTCGATCTCGTCGGCGAGGAGCTGGGCGATCCCGCCGAGCCGGGCGTGCCCGAAGGCGTCCCGCTTGTCGTCAGCCACAGCCTCGTCGACCGTCTTGGGGTGCGCGCCTTCGGACACCACAACGATCGGCGCGTACCGCGTCTGGAACCTGTGCTGCACGTACTCGCAGACCTGGTCGATGTCGAACGGCTTCTCCGGGATGAGGATGACGTTCGCGCCGCCGGCGATCCCGGCGTGCAGCGCTATCCAGCCGGCGCTGCGACCCATGACCTCGACGATGAGCGCCCGATGGTGACTCTCGGCCGTGGTGTGCAGGCGGTCGATCGCCTCCATCGCGATGTTCACGGCGGTGTCGAAGCCGAAGGTGAAGTCGGTCGCGCCGAGGTCATTGTCGATGGTCTTGGGCACGCCGACGACCTTGCCGCCGGCCTCGCTCAGCTTGCTGGCGACCCCGAGCGTGTCCTCGCCGCCGATCGCGATGAGGGCATCGACACCGAGGCTGTCCAGGTTCTCCTTGACGCGCTCGATGCCCGTCTTGCCGTCCAGGGTGTTGGACTCGGCCATCGGGTTGGTCCTCGACGAGCCGAGGATCGTGCCGCCGCGCGGGAGGATGCCACGTACGGCGTTGACATCAAGCACCATCGTGTCGCCCTCAAGCGGGCCGCGCCAGCCGTCCCGGAACCCGATGAACTCCGTGCCGTGCTCAGCTATACCGGTCCGGACGACAGCCCGGATGACCGCGTTCAGCCCTGGGCAGTCTCCGCCTCCGGTGAGGACTCCGACTCGCATGCGTGCTTCCTCTCGCCTTCCTTGACGCCAGACTAGTGCTCATGACAGTGCTCGCGATCGACGCTGGGACCACCGGCGTGACCGCTCTCATCGTGACCGACCAGGGCACCCTCGCGGGTCGTGGATACCAGGAATTCCGGCAGTATTTCCCACAGCCCGGCTGGGTTGAGCACCTGCCCGAGGGTATCTGGCAGGCGACGCTGGCCGCGTGCAGTCAGGCTCTCGCGGCGGCAGGCGCGCCGGCCGTCAGCTGCGTGGGCATCACCAACCAGCGTGAGACCGCGGTGCTCTGGGACCGCGCCACGCTGGCCGCGCCACGCCGCGCCATCGTCTGGCAGGACCGCCGGACCACGGAGATCTGCTCGCGGCTTCGGGCGGCTGGTGCCGAGCCGCGGGTGGCAGAGCTGACCGGACTGCGGATCGATCCGTACTTCACGGCGACGAAGCTGGCCTGGCTGGCAGAGAACGACCCGGTCGTGTGGGCGGGCGTGTCGGACGGCTCGGTCGTGGTCGGGACCGTCGACTCGTACCTGATTGCCCGGCTGACCAGCGGACGGCTGCACGTGACGGACGCCTCGAACGCGTCCAGGACGCTGCTGTTCGACATCGAAGCCGGGCAGTGGTCGAGGGAGCTGTGCGCACTGTTCGGCGTTCCGCCGCATGCGCTGCCGGAGGTGGTGGCGTCGACTGGCGTCGTCGGGCACACCGACCCGGCAGCTTTTCTCGGGCTGTCGGTGCCCATTGCCGGGATCGCCGGGGACCAGCAGGCGGCGCTGTTCGGCCAGGCGTGCTTCGATTCCGGATCCGCGAAGTGCACGTACGGGACTGGGTCGTTTGTGCTGGTCAACACGGGGTCCCAGGTGGTCAGGTCGTCGGCCGGCCTGCTGTCGACGGTGGCGTGGCTGTCGCCTTCGGAGGGGCTCACGTACGCGCTCGAGGGATCGGTGTTCGTGACCGGTGCCGCCATCCAGTGGCTGCGGGACGGGCTCGGGCTGCTCGATGACGCAGCGCAGAGCGAGGCGCTGGCGCGCTCGGTGCCGGACTCCGGCGGGGTCGTGTTCGTCCCGGCGCTCACCGGGCTCGGCGCGCCCGACTGGGATCCCGATGCCAGGGGCGCGATGTTCGGCCTCACACGGGGCACAACCCGCGCCCATCTGATCCGGGCGGCGCTGGAGGCCATCGCGTTCGAGGTCAGGGATGTCGTCGACGTCATGACCGCCGAGTCGGCGCGGGCTGCTGACGGCGAGAGTGCGGCGCTGGCCGGCGCGGCAGGACCGGCAGGCCCGGCAGGCCCGGCAGGCGCGGCAGGCCCGGCGGGCGCGGCAGGACCGGCAGGCGCGGCAGGCCCGGCGGGTGCGGCGGGCGCGGCAGGCGTGACCGGTGCGCAAAGCGCTGCGCTGGCCGACGCGGAGCGCCCCGTCCTGCGCGTCGATGGCGGCGCCAGCGCCAACGACCTGCTTATGCAGCTGCAGGCCGACCAGATACAGCGCCCGGTCGAGCGGCCCGTGGTGGCGGAAACGACCGCGCTCGGAGCCGCCTTCCTGGCTGGCCTCGCCACCGGAGTGTGGTCCTCCCGCGCAGAGCTGGCAGCGATCTGGCAGCTCGACCGCAGGTTCACGCCAGAGCCTCGCGATGAGTCCGCCCATGCCCGCTGGCGCAGCGCGGTCGAGCAGACGAGGGGCTGGGCCCGCTGAGCCTGGCCGCGAATGCCCGGAACGGGCATTGTCAGGCGCATGGGTTGGCCTTGGGCGCCTCGGGCGCCTCGGGCGACCAAAACCGGCGCTCGAATTGCCCGTAATGTTCCTTTAGCTCTTTTGGCGCTCGGGCTCAAGATCCGTTCGATCCAACGCGTGTACCTGCGGTACGAACTGTTCGTACCGCAGGTACACGCGTTGGACGCGCGACTTGAGGCACCCCCGAGCATTCCCCGTTGCGTACGCCCGAGATAGGCAGTTTGTCGGTACCCGGTGCAACCCTGTTCGCGTGACCGCAACACCCCAGCCCGACAGACGGCCGCCATCGGCACCGATGACGCGGCCGAGCAGGGACCGAACCCGTGATTCCTTAGGCAGATTGCTGACCAAGCAGAACGGCGTGCTCTCATGCGGGCAAGCGGCTGCACTCGGCGTCGCCATGAGCACCATCCAGTACCGGATCCGATCAGGCGGACCATGGCAGCGGATCCTTCCGGGCGTATACCTAACGGATCGAGGCAGCCCAACAGTGGATCAGCTGGACATGGCCGCGTTGCTCTACGCGGGCAGCAAGAGTCTTCTCACAGGACGGGCGGCGCTGCGGCGTTATGGCATCCTGCCGACGGCTGCGAGCGGCACCGACGTGCTTGTGCCAGCCAGGTGTCGGCCCTCCGACCTGGATTACGTCAGGATCCATCGGACCCGGAGGCTGCCGGCCAGGTTCATGACGCAGGGGGCCATCCGCTTCACCACGATTCCTAGAGCGGTGACCGACGCAGCGCTCGGCGCTTCGAGCCTGCGCGACATGCGAGCAGTCGTCGCCGTAGGCGTCGACCGCGGCCGGTGCACGCCCGAGGATCTGACCGCTGAGCTCGGGCGCAGCCGCTTACGCAACGGAGCGATGCTCCGCTCGGTGATCGCAGACGTGGCGCGCGGCATTCGGTCCGCGCCGGAAGGCGACCTGATGGATCTCGTCGACCGGTCCGGCCTGCCCACGCCGGTGTACAACCCGAGCCTGTACATCGGCGACGTCTTCCTGGCCAAGCCTGACGCCTGGTGGGAAGCGGCAGGCGTCGCGGCCGAGGTCGACTCGCGCGAGTATCACTTCGCGGAGGCCGACTGGGAGAGCACGATGCAACGGCATGCCCGAATGACGGCGGTCGGAATCCGAGTGCTGCACTTCACGCCGTGGCGGATACGGGCTGAGCCAGACCAGGTTGTCGCGACTATCAGGGCGACGCTGCAGGCCGGCGCGCCGATCGCGGATCTCCGCACGGTGCCGTTGGCTTAGTCCTGCACGTCCTCAAACTCGTCGGCATCGGCGGTGCCCACCGCTCCGTTGCCAAGGCCGGCCTCAGGATCGCGGGCCCTATCGCGCGATTCATGGCGCAGTGCCTGGGCCACCCTGCCCTTGGCCCGCTGTGCGTACTCGTCCACGTACTCCTGGCTGGATAGCTTCATCAGCTCGTACATGATCTCGTCAGTGACCGCCCGCAGCACGATCCGGTCGTTCTCAAGGCCGTAGTAACGGGAGAAGTCCAGCGGCTTGCCAAAGCGCACGCCGGGCCTGATGGTAAGCCGCGGCGCGAGCTTGCCTGGCGGCTGGAACTCGAATCCCCCGATCATCGCCGTCGGGACGACGGGCGCACGCCCCTCGAGGGCAAGCCTGGCCACGCCCGTCTTGCCCCGGTACAGGCGGCCGTCCGGGGTCCGGGTGCCTTCCGGGTAGATCCCGAGGATCTCGCCCGCAGCCAGCACCCGCAGGCCAGTTCGCAACGCTCGCTCGCTGGCCGCTCCCCCGGTCCGGTCTATCGGGATCTGGCCCACGCCGCGGAAGAATGCCTTGCTGAACAGGCCCTTGATGCCGCGACCAGTGAAGTACTCAGACTTCGCGAGGAAGACAACTTTCCGCGGCAGCGGCAGCGGCGCAAAGAAGTGGTCTGAAAACGAGAGGTGATTGCTAGCCAGGATCACCGGGCCCTCGCGGGGCACGTTGTCCGCCCCCTCCGCCCACGGCCGGAAGATGAGCCGGAGGAACGGGCCTAGTATCGCCTTGACCACCCAGTAGAACACGGTCATATGTTCCCACGTCACGCGCGATCCGGCGATCACCAGAGTCTGCCAGGCCGAGCACTCGAACTGAGTGCCGCTTCCAAGCAGGGCATGCGACGATTCGAGGCATGGAGTAGCCGCGCCCACCGGTCCGGCAGACCGAAAGGATGCAGTACATGCCCGTTATGCCAGGTGCGGAGGCCTTTGCTCACGATGGCAGCCCGACCGGAGTACTGCTCTGCCACGGCTTCACCGGCAGTCCCCAGTCGCTGCGACCGTGGGCCGAATACCTCGCCGCCGCCGGACTGAGCGTCAGTTTGCCGCGGCTGCCTGGCCACGGCACGACCTGGCAGGAGATGGCCAGGACACGATGGGAAGACTGGTTCGCCGAGGTGGATCGAGCCTTTGATGAACTGCAAGCGCGAGCCGACGAGATCTTCCTGATGGGCTTGTCCATGGGCGGTTGCCTCGCGTTCCGGCTGGCGGAGCTTCGCGGGCCCGCAGTGCGGGGGCTCGTCGTGGTCAATCCGTCGGTGACGGCAGACAACAGGCTGCTGTTCGCGCTCATCCCGGCCTTGAAGTACCTGGTGCCATCGGTCAAAGGCATCGCCAGCGACATCAAGGATCCGGCTGCAACCGAGGCCGGGTACGACCGGACCCCGGTCAAGGCCGCGGCGACGCTGCCTGGCCTGTGGAAGACGACGCAGCAGCACCTTGGCGAGTTGACACAGCCGGTGCTGGCGTTCCACAGCACGACGGATCACGTGGTCGGGCCGGCCAGCCTGAAGCTGCTCAGACAGGTACTGCCTGCTGATCAGCTAGAAGTTCGAGAACTGGCCAATAGTTACCACGTGGCTACGCTTGATCACGATGCTGAGGCAATATTTGCGGGAAGCCTGGAGTTCGTGCGTATGCATAGCCAGGTGGGGCGGGAATCAACAGGCGAGCAGACGGCACACCAGCAAGCGGGGATCGACGGCGGATGAGCGGACCTGGGGACATCGACGGCGAAGTCAGCGGCGACGAGGCCGCGTGGCGTGATCTGATCGCGCGTTTCGATGACCCGGCTGAGCGGACTAGTGCGGGCGTGCCCTGGCCCGCCAGCGAGGACCTGCCAGAGCCAGGCGCCGGCGCGGACGACACCACCACGGCCGAGCGTGGGAGCAGCCCAGCCGAGCACGGGAGCGGGCCGGCGGAGCACCACAGCGGGCCGCCGGACCGCAGCGGGCCGGCGGAGCACCGCAACGGCCCAGGCGAGCATCGGACAAGCGCCACCGAGCAGGTCGCGAGTCCAGGCGAGCAGGGCGGGGACCAGGCAACGGGCACCACCGGAGCGGATGAGCAGGTCGGGCGCCGAGCCGAGCAGGGGACTGCTGGGCCGCGCGAACCACGGGCGGGGCCAGATATCGTCGGCTTCCCAGATCTGCCTGCGAGGCCGGTGGCGAGCTTCTCGAGTCCGCCAGATCGCACGCGCGTGATTCGGGCTGCTGGCGACCCGCGCTCCTACACGCCGCCGGAGGAAGAGGACGAGCCGTTCGTGCCCGAGCCGCTGCCGCCTCCGGCCAAGTTGGACTCGCTGACCCAGGCGGCGCTCGTCGGCGTCATCGGCGGCCCCGGCTACCTGCTGGTCGCCAGCATGTTCCTGCACTGGACCATCTCGGCAGGGGCGGCGCTGGTAGCGGTCGCTGCGTTCGTGGCGGGCTTCGTGACGCTGGTCGTCAAGCTCGGCGATCGCTCGGGCCGCGACGACGATGACGACGGGGCCGTCGTATAGCAGGTCGCGCCGACGCAGCGGCGGGAATGGCTCGCGCCACCGTCGGCCGGATGGTCACGGTGAGACCGGGACGGCGATGCCGGGCCCGGTCACGGCAGGCACGCTCACGGCAGGCACGCTCACGGCAGGCCCGGTCACGACGGGCACGCTCACGACAGGCCCAGGCTCGTCACGGCAGGCGTAACCCGGTCACTGCAGGCGCGCCACGCCTGTGCCTGTCCAGCGACAGTTCCCCACACGGCGACGATGGTGGCGATGCGGGGCAGATAGGCCATCACTCATGGAAGGCGTGGCCGGTCAGCGTTGCCGGTCAGCCGACCCTGGTCAGGTCAGCCGATCCTGGCCAGATCGGCCGCGCCGATCAGGCCAGCATCGGGGCCTAGTTCGGCGAGCCTGACGTCGGCGAATTCCCGGTGGGTACGGCCCGTGAGGCCGTTCTCGTACGCTGTGCGAGCGGGGCTGAGCAGCAGTTCGCCGGCCTCGGATACACCCCCGCCAATGACGAAGCAGCCAGGATCGAGGATCGCCGCCAGGTCGGCTAGGCCTGCGCCGAGCCACTTGCCCACGATGTCGAAGCACTCGACAGCGCCGACGTCTCCTTCCTGCGCAGCCTTGGTGACTGCCGGTCCGTCGATCCCCTCCACGGTGCCGCCACCAAGCTGGAGAAGGCGAGCTGCAGCATCGGGCGACCTGCGGGCGAATTCGCGCGCTTCGGCCACCAGAGCGCTGCCGCTGGCGTATTGCTCCCAGCAGCCGCGGTTACCGCAGCCGCACAGCCGGCCTTCGGGCACAACGCGATAGTGACCGGGCTCGCCAGCCGAGCCGAAGCGACCGCGATAGAGCCGGCCATCCACGACGATGCCGGCTCCGATGCCGGTGCCGACGGTGATGAGCAGCACTTGCTCGAGTCCGCGGGCCGCGCCAAGCTTCGCCTCGGCCCAGGCGGCCGCA
The DNA here is from genome assembly GCA_963792725.1 of uncultured Actinomycetota bacterium. Taxonomy (GTDB): domain Bacteria; phylum Actinomycetota; class Actinomycetes; order Streptosporangiales; family Streptosporangiaceae; genus JAJYUU01. Next base: position 1,150,402 of record CAWBXJ010000001.1, read on the forward strand.
TTGGCGTCGTTCTCCACTACGACCGGCCGGCCAATCCGCTCTTCCACCAGCTTCTGCACCGGTTCGTCGCGCCAGGCGAGGTTCGGCGCGAACAGCACAGTCGAGCGCGTCTGGTCGACGAAACCCGCGGCGCCGATCCCGACAGCCTCCACTTCGTACTCGGCCAGCAGTTCGTTCACCGTGTCGGCGATTACGCCGATCGTGCCGCCAGGGCTGGCCGCTGGGGTGAACCTCTTCAGTTTCGCGACGATGTGGCCGTGCTCGTCGACAACGCCGGCCGCGACCTTGGTGCCACCGACGTCAACCCCGATCGTCAGGCTCATGCCCCCGCCCGTCCGCCTGTCCCTCCTGCGCGCCTGGCTGTCCAGGCTCAGCTATCCTTCCCAACACGTCGGGCTGCTCATCGCGTGGCCTGTCTGCCGATCCGTCGTCGGCTTCCGTAGCGCCGGCCCACGGGTCCGGGTCGACGGAATGTTCGGTCGCCAGCCGGTCGCCAGGCTTCCAGCCGCCTGGGCCGTGATCCCCGGCGACCGACCCGTGGAGGTCAGCCATCCCGGCACCGCCAGCGCCCGCGGCACCCGGCCGGGTGGCGTCCGGCTTGTTGTCCCCGGGCTTGATGTCCCCCGCCGTGATGTCGCTGGGCGCACCCGACGACTGGCTGCTGCCGGGCGATTGGCTGCTGCCGGGCGATTGGCTGGGGCCGCGCGACTGACCGCCGCTAGGCGACTGGCTGCCGCCGCGCCCCGCGCTGCCGCCGCGCGGCTCATTGCCGCCCGCTTTGGTCAAGATCGAGTCGAGCGCGCCGATCGCGTCTGAGACGGCAGATGCGACGGCGTCGCCAGCGCCGGACAGCTGCCCGCCGAGGCCAGGACCTGACTCACGCATTCGCCTCGCGGCACGGCAGATTGGGCACCACTGGCACTCTGGCGACTCCCCCACCTCAGGAGGAATCTCGTTGGTCACGGTGTCCCAGACGTCGGCCGTGTTGGTCCGCTGACCTGCACCGAACGTCCGGCGCACCTGGCCGCCGATCTCCTTGCGCATGCTCTTGGCGCCTGACCGGATCAGCCAGCGCTGCAGGTCGCTGAGCACGTCGGCGGGCGTAGCCTGCCGCGGCCGCTGCGAACCGGGCCGATCCGGCTGGTCATTGCGCCCGGACTGGTCACTCATTGGTGTCACCGTTTCCTGATCCCCGTTGTCTGTCCCGACTCACGGGATGGACTCTGCCCGCGACTTCAGGCCCTTGAGCGCGGTCTCGATGATCGTCTTCTCGGCCCGCCGTTTGAGCATTCCGATCATCGGCACCCTCGTCCCGACCGCAAGCTCGTAGCTCACCTTCGTGCCTTGGCCGTCCTCAGCGAGCAGGTAGGCGCCGGACATCTCGGTCACCATCGAGCCGGCCTCGGCGAGGTGCCAGCGCACCGCTGCGTCACCGTCCCACTCGTAGGCCAGCACGTAGCTGTCCCTGATCATGCCCGCATCGAGGCCAAACCGTACGCTGAGCGGGCGGCCGTCTGCGGCCGTGGCCAAGACCTCGGCAGACCGCACTCCCGTCGCCCAGTCAGGGTATGACCCGAAGTCAGCGATGATGTTCATGATCTTCGAGCGTCCCACCGCTACCGTGATGCTCGAGGAAGTCCTGTCCGCCATGACTCGGAGCGTACCTCTAGGTCCGGCTCGCGCCAGACCTGCCAGGCCGGCGCGCTTAGTCCCACTGCAGGACGTAGGGCGCCCCGGTAGCACGGAAATGGCCGACGTTGATGCACTCGGTCATGCCGATCCGGATCCGGCTCTGCAGCGGCTGGTGCACGTGGCCAAAGAGGACGTAACGCGGCTGGGTCTTCTTGATCGTCGCGAGCAGGGCCTCGCTCCCCCGCTCCATGCGGCGGGCGACAGTGTCGTAGAGCAGCTCAGGCACGGCCGGCGGAATGTGCGCGCACAGGACGTCGACCTCGCCGATGGCTTCGACCTTGGCCGCGAACACGTCGTCGTCAAGCTCGTTAGGCGTCCGGTACATCGTGCGCAAGCCGCCGCCGACGAAGCCGAAGGTCCAGCCGTCCAGCTCGATACGCTGGCCGTCCAGGATGTGCTGGCCGGGCCGGACATGCTGAGTCCAGAGCTTCGGCAGGTCGACGTTCCCGTAGGTCAGGTACGACGGCACGGGCATCGCCGCGAAGAGCGCGGCGTACTGCCGCGATACCGCGGCCTCGATGTGCTGACGCGGATCGCCGCCGAGTTGCGCCCACAACTCGCCCGACATCGCCCTCGCCTCGTCGAACCGGCCGGCCGACCGCAGATCGACCAGCCGTCGTGCTTGCTCGGCGCCGAACAGGTCTGGAAAGATCCCCTGGCTGTGATCGGCATAGTCGATAAACAACACCAGGTCGCCGAGGCAGATCAGCGCGTCAGCGCCGGCCCCCGCTTCGCCCAGGGCGTCCGCCCGGCCATGTACATCGCTCACCGCATGCACCCGCATCCACCTACAGTAGGCAAGTCCGGCACGCGGGCCTAGCCGGCCCGCGACCGGCTAACGCCCGCGGACGGGGTAACGTCCAGGAAGATCGGGATGGGAACGTGGTAGTCCTTGGAGGCTCCGTGCTCGAATTTGGTATCCCTGCTCTCATCGAGGTACCGGACGATGCCGGACTGGCCGATGCCGTCTTCAGCCGGGCTGCGGCCAATCCAGACGAGGTCATGCTGCGTAGGCGCGCGGCCGGCGGCGGCTGGCAGGACATCACCGCAGAACAGTTCCGGTCCGAGGTGGCCGGCCTGGCCAAGGGCCTGATCGCGGCGGGGATCGAGCCCGGCGACCGGGTTGCCCTCCTGTCGCGGACTCGCTATGAGTGGACGCTTGCCGATTACGCGATCTGGTCAGCGGGCGCGGTCACGGTACCGGTCTACGAGACCTCCTCTGCCGAGCAGGTGGAGTGGATCCTGACCGACTCGGGCGCCCGCGCGGCCATCGCCGAGACCGACCAGCACGCGGAGATCATCGCGGGCCTGCGGGACGAGCTGCCCGACCTGTCGGCGGCCTGGCGGATCTCAGGCCTGGATGAGCTCGCCGCCGCCGGCGCCGACGTCACCGATGATCAGCTGCGCCAGCGCCGCGCGAGCCGCCGCGCGGCGGACCTGGCCACGGTCATCTACACCTCGGGCACCACCGGGCGGCCTAAGGGCTGCGAGCTGACCCATCGCAACCTGCTCGCCGCGGCGCGCAATGCCGTGCACGGGGCACTGCCCGAGCTCTTCGAAGTCGCAGGCGGCAGCACCTTGCTGTTCATGCCGCTGGCGCACGTATTCGCCAGGATCATCGAGATCGGCTGCCTGGAGTCCGGCGTTGTGCTCGGGCACTGGCCGGACATCGGCACCCTCGCCGAGGGACTGCGCGAGTATCGGCCAACCTTCCTCCTCGCGGTTCCCCGCGTGTTCGAGAAGGTCTACAACACCGCCCAGCAGCAGGCATCGGCGAGCCCCGCCAAGAGCAAGATATTTGCGGCAGCAGCGGCCGCCGCTATCGCCTTTAGCCAGGCGGGCGATTCCGGCGGACCTAGCGCAGGCCTGCGGCTGCGACACGCGCTGTTCGATCGGCTGGTCTATGCCAAGCTCCGGGCGGCCGTGGGCGGCAAGGTCACCTACGCCGTCTCCGGCGGTGCGCCACTCGGAGAACGGCTTGGCCACTTCTTCCGCGGCGCAGGCATTACCGTGCTCGAGGGTTACGGGATGACCGAGACTTCTGCCGCGGCGACCGTCAACAAGCCCAGTCGCAACAAGGTCGGCACGGTCGGCCAGCCACTGCCCGGCGTGACCGCGAGGATCGCCGACGACGGCGAGATCCTGCTCCGCGGTGGCATCAACTTCACGGGCTACTGGCGTAACGAGGCCGCCACCAACGATGTCATCGACGACAACGGCTGGCTGCATACCGGCGACCTCGGCTCGCTCGACGACGAAGGCTTCCTGCGGGTCACTGGCCGTAAGAAGGAGCTGATCGTCACGGCAGGCGGCAAGAATGTCGCGCCGGCCGTGCTCGAGGACCGGCTCCGTGCCCACCCGCTGATCAGCCAGGTCATGGTGGTCGGCGACAACAAGCCCTTCATCGCCTGCCTGATCACCCTCGATCCCGAGGCACTGGACCCCTGGAAGCAGCAGCACGGCAAGCCGGCCGGCGCAACCCCGGCAGATCTAGCCAGCGACCCTGACCTGCTCGCCGAGCTCCAGGCCGCTGTCGACGACGCCAACAAGGCGGTCTCGAGAGCCGAATCCATCCGCAAGTTCGTCGTCCTGCCAGTGGACTTCACGACGGACAACGGCTACATCACGCCATCGCTCAAGGTGAAGCGGGCCGTTGTAGCAGAAGACTTCGCCGCCGACATCGAGGGTTTGTACACCCGCTGACGCCTCATTCGCGCTGCTAGCCGAGTTTGCCCAGGAGGATGTGCTCCAGGCGCTCGGCCACTAGATTCCACGTCCATTCGCGGTCGATCCAGGCTTGGCCCTTATCGCCCATCGCGGCTGCGCCGGCTGGGTCGGCGAGCAGCTGGACCAGCTTGTCTGTCAGTGCTTCTTGGCTGTGCCCCGGTACGACGTAACCGGTCTCGCCGTCGAGGATGGCGTCGGGCGCGCCGCCGGAGTCACCGCCGATGACCGGCAGGCCGGTCGCGGATGCTTCCAGGTAGACGATGCCGAGGCCTTCGACGTCCAGGCCAGCCCGGCGGGTGCGGCACGGCATCGCGAAGATATTGCCTGCGTCGTAGTACGCAGGCAGATCGTCCCAGCTGACCGGCCCGGTGAACAGGATGGAGTCTGCGGCACCAGCCCGCTTGGCGAGCCTGTCGAGGCGCGGCCGGTAGGGGCCGTCGCCGACCAGCATCAGCAGCGGGTCGCAGGCTGACTTCGCCCGGACCGCCGGCCACGCCTTGATGAGCAGGTCCTGCCCCTTGCGCGGGACCATGCGGGACACGCACACGACGACGGGCCGATCGGCCGGGATGCCGAGATCGCGCCGGAGTTGCATGCCGCCGGCGCCCGGCCTGAACTCCAGCGGGTCCACACCTGGTGTCAGCTTGACCATGCGGCGCGCGGCGTCGGGTGACAGCGCTCTGGCCATCCGGATGCGGAAGTACTCGGCGAGGTACGTCAGCGTGTCGACCTCATCCCCGATGCGCCGCAACAGTGAGCGTGCGCCGGGCAGCGCGGCCCAGCCTGCCTCGTGCCCATGGGTGAGCCCGACGATCCGCTCGGCGCCGGCTCCGCGCAGGTGCGGTGCCAGCAGTCCGAGCGGCGCCGCCGCGCCAAACAGCACGCTGTCGCAGCCATGCTCGGCCAGCAGCGCGCAGGCCCGCGAGCGGACCGAAGGGACTGGCAGCATCAGCGACCCCGGATGCCGGATAACCGGGAACGGCTGGCGTGCGTCGAACTCGGCCGCGCCCTGCCAGGCTGGCGCGTAAACCACGACGCCGTCAGCCGGAAGCCGGGAAGCCAGTGCGTGCACGAATGACTGGATGCCGCCGCTGCGCGGCGGAAAGTCGTTCGTCACGACCAGCACTTTGGTCATCTGGCTCCTCCGGCGCCACCCAGGCACCGTCAGGTGGCTGCTGCGAGCGGGCGAAAGCTCAGATAGTACCCACCCGCAGCGCCCGTTACCGCTGGCCCCGCTAACTCGGGTTACGGCCGGACAGCACCGTCGAAGGTCTGTTGATACCAGCCGCTGAAGGATATGAGCTCAACATCCATGCCTGGCTGCGGAGCGTCGATCAGCTTGTTGTTCCCGACGTAGATGCCCACGTGGCCAGCACCGTTGAAGACCATGATGTCACCCGGCTGCATGTTGGCCGTGCTGACGTGCGGCAACTGGGCCCACTGTTCCTCGCTGGTGCGCGGAATAGAGACGCCCGCAGACGCCCAGGCCGACATCGTCAGGCCCGAGCAGTCATAACCGGACCCGCACGGGCCCGTGCCACCCCACACATACGGGCAGCCGATCTTGCTGTAGGCGAACGCGACCGCCTTCTCAGCCTGGGTAGCGGTCGGGCCGGTGTATTTCACCGGCGCCGTCGTCCCCCCGGTGGGCCCGACGGCTGCCTGCTGCGCCGGCGTGAGCTGGTTGACCAGCGCTTGCTCAGAGTTGACCAGCTTCTGCATCGCCTGCTTGCGCTTGCTGAGACCGCTCTGCAGCTGCTCGATGCCGACCTGGGTCCGCTTGGCGAGCAACTGGGTGGACGTGAGCTGCTTAGCGGCCGCCAGGAACTGGTTGATCTGCGCCGCATTGGACGCGGACAGCTCGAGCAGGATCGAGGACTGGTTCAGGATCTGCTGCGGCTTGCCCGATGTCAGCAGGGCGACCGAGGAGTTCAGGTTGCCGTCCTCGTAGGCCGTCACCGCGATGCGCCCGATCTCCGCGCGCAGCGTCACGAACTTGAGGCCGTAGGCGGCGACTTCCTTGTTGATCAGCGCCAGGCGCTGATCGGTGGCCGCGAGCTCTTGCTTCACCTGGTCGTACTGCTGGTCAAGCTTCTGCAGCTGGGTCTGGAGCTTGGACAGCTTGGCCTGGACCTGGCTGAGCGTGGGGGTCGGCGACGCAGTCGCGCTGGCCGTGACGCCGATGAGTAGTCCAGCGGCAAAGACCGAGACGGTCACAGCCGCAACACCTTGCCTGACGATCCTTCGAACCGACGGCGGCGTATGCACCTGCGTGACACGCTCCTTCTTCCACTGTCGGCCTACCGGGTCAGCTGACGGGTTCGGGCTGTGGAAGTCTGCCCTACGGCCCGGCTGTTGTCCCGGCCGATTCACCCCTGGGCGACGCCGCACTACGCGCACCGTCCGGTGGGTCCCCGGTTCTCCCGGCCGGCCACACGAGCCTGCTCTCAGGAGATTCGGCTGCGGCCGCTCGCCGCCGCCGGATGGCGACTGATTAGCGATGCGGCTCGGTCCATGACCTTAGTGGCGCGCGGAGGGTGGATTCAACCGCTTCGCGCACTCTCACGCTGTGTTTCTCTGGCCACGGCGCGCCTGAGGCGGACTGTCAGCACCTAGTCCTAGCGTGAAATCGTGATCGGAGCCCTGGCAGACCTCAGCCTCGTGGTGGTCGATGTCGAGACCAGCGGGTGGCTGCATGAGCAGGGCGAGATCACCGAGATCGGCGCGGTGCGTCTCACCGGTGGTCAGGTCACGGGCGAGTTCTCGTCCCTGGTGCGCCCTCGCGGCCCGATCCCGGCTGACATTACGACCCTGACTGGCATAACCGACGAGATGGTCGGTCGGGCGCCGCAGCCCGCCGCGGCCCTGCGTGCGTTCCTAGCCTTCGCGGCCGACTGCGTGCTGGTCGCGCACAACGCGCCATTTGACCTGGGCTTCCTGACTGGCGCCTGCGCAGACTGCCAGATCTCATGGCCACCGGCTGCCGTACTTGACACCGCCGTGCTGGCCAGGCTGCTCCTCCGGCCGGACGACGTACCCGACTGCAGGCTCAGCACGCTCGCTGACTACTTCACTGCCAAGACCACGCCGTGTCACCGCGCCTTGGCCGATGCCAAGGCGACCGCTGACGTGCTCAGCGGGCTGCTCGGGCTGGCGGCCGGCATCCGGCCCGCGCGCCCAGCGAGGCTCATCAGCATCGCCAGCTGATCCGGCGGTACGCTACTGGCGCGGCTGGGGCGCGCGTTCCCGGTCGGCTGAGGAGGCGAGCTATGGTCACCGCAATCGTCTTGATCAAGGCCGACGTGGCCCGCATCCCCGAGACGGCCGAGGCGATCGCGAAGATCCCCGCGGTGAGCGAGGTGTACTCCGTGACCGGCGAGTTCGACCTGGTCGCCATGGTCCGGGTCCGGGCGCACGACGAACTGAGCGATGTCATCCCAGGCACGGTCAACAAGGTGCCCGGCGTGACGCATACAGAGACCCATATCGCGTTCCGCACCTACTCGCGGCACGACCTCGAGGCCGCCTTCTCGATCGGCTACGCCGAGTCGTAGGCCGCGGGCCTGACTGCATGGCGGGGAAGTGCTGCCCGACCACGCCGACCGGCGGCCGGCAGCGGCCTGGTGCCGGGCGATCGCGCCTAAGCACCGCGGGCTAGCGGTCGGCGAGCCGCCTGCTGGTCTCGACCCAGCGGTCGAGCAGGCCGGCCGCCGCCCCGGAGTCGACCGCCGCCGCGGCCCTGCGGTACCCCTCGGCGAGGGCATCGACGAGCGCGTCCGGACCAGCAACCCCAGCATCTGCGGCGAGCGCCGCGGCCGCGTTGAGCAGCGCCGTGTCGCGCACCGGGCCTTGCCTGCCGCTGAGGAACTCTCGGGCGACCCCCGCGTTGTGCGCCGGGTCGCCGCCGAGCAGGTCAGCGGGCACTGACCGCGGGATCCCCAGCTCGGCCGGGTCGAAGGCGGTCTCGCTGACCGTGCCGTCGTGCACGATCCAGACCGCCGACGGCGCTGTGGTGGTCAGCTCGTCCAGGCCGTCACTGCCATGGAACACCAGCGCCGAGCAGCCACGGGCGGCGAGCACGCCAGCCAGGATCGGCCCCATCCGCGGATCGGCGACGCCGAGCGCCTGCGCCGCGGGCTGCGCCGGGTTGGCCACCGGTCCGAGGACGTTGAAGACGGTCGGCACGCCCAGCTCGCGCCGCGGCACGATCACGTGCCGCAGCGCCGGGTGATACAGCGGGGCGAACAGGAACGCCGCGCCGATCTCCGCCACCAGCTGCTCGGTGGCGGGCGCGGGCAGGTCGATAACGACGCCGAGTGCCTCCAGCACGTCAGCCGTGCCGCACGCCGACGACGCCGCCCTGTTGCCGTGCTTCACCATCCGGGCACCGGCGGCCGCCGCCGCGATCGTGCCCATGGTCGAGATGTTGACCGTCCTGGCGCCATCCCCGCCGGTGCCCACCAGGTCGACAGCCCGGCCGGGGATCGAGATCGGCGCAGCGTGATCGAGCATGGCCTGCGCCAGGCCGGTAACCTCGCCGGCCGTCTCGCCCTTGATCCGCAGCGCCACACCGAAGCCGGCGATCTGGGCCGGGGTCGCCGCGCCCTCCATGATCTCGTTCATCGCCCAGGCGGTCTCCTCCGCGGTGAGCGATTCGCCCTTGATGAGCGCGCCGATCAAGGCGGGCCAGCTTGCGCGCGAGTCCATCTAGGGCCACCTCAATCCGGATCCGGCTGCCGAGCTACTGCGGATGGGAACTACCCCGTTCCCATTCTGATGGAAGGCAGGGCCAACACGGCCCGTCAGGCCTTAACGACGCCGCTGCCTGCGGTGGCGCGCTGGCGCATGAGCCCGGCCAGCTCGCGGGCCAGAGCCATCGGGTCGATCGGGTGGCTGACCACCGCGTCGGCCCGTGACCAGGTCGCCAGCCAGCCGTCGTCGGCACGGCCGATGATCAGCAGCACTGGCGGGCAGTTGTGGATCTCGTCCTTGGCCTGGCGGCAGACGCCCATCCCGCCCGCCGGCTGGGCCTCGCCGTCGAGCACCAGCACATCGGCACCGCCGGCGTCCAGGATGCGCCACAGCATGGGCTCGGTAGCGACGTCGATGATCTCCGCCTCCGGCACGTCCGGGGCGGGGCGGCGACCGATGGCGAGCCGCACCCTGCCCCGAGTGTCGGCATCATGGCTATACACGACAACCTTCATGGCAAAGGATGCTACCGACCCGGGGGGTCGGGCTACGCACGCCTACGCGGTGTCGTAATAATGACTCCGTGGTCACAGCATCTACTGAGGTAGCTCCCAGGGGAGTTACCAGCCGGCCCAACCTCGTCAGCGTGGGCACGATCATCTGGCTGTCGTCGGAGCTGATGTTCTTCGCGGCCTTGTTCGCGATGTACTTCACGATCCGCTCGGTCGACAAGGGCCTCGGCCAGGCGTGGCCCAAAGCCCACCTTGACCTGCAGCTAGCCTCGATCAACACCACTGTCTTGCTGCTGTCGAGCGTGACCTGCCAGATGGGCGTCTTTGCGGTGGAGCGGCACCAGATCCGGCGGGCCGGCCGCATCTGGAACTTCCCCAAGTGGGGCCTGCGCGAGTGGTATGTGCTGTCGTTCTTGATGGGCCTGTACTTCGTGTCCGGGCAGGGCTATGAATATCTGGACCTCATCCGCAAGCAGCACGTCACGCTGTCGTCGAGCAACTACGGCTCTGTGTTCTTCCTCACCACTGGATTCCACGGGCTGCACGTCTCCGGCGGTCTGATCGCGTTCCTTTTCCTGCTCGGCCGGACGTTCGCCGCCAAGAGGTTCACGCTCGAACAGCAGACCAGCGCCATCGTCGTGTCCTATTACTGGCACTTTGTTGACGTGGTTTGGATCGGGCTGTTCACCACCATCTACCTGATCCACTGACCGGGACTTGGGGATAGCTGTGAGCTGGATCACCGCGAGGCGCCGCCACCCGGCCGCAGGGTATGCCGTCGTCGCCTTCGTGCTCGTCCTGATCGGCGTCGGTTACGCCGTCATCACCAGCGGGAACGCCTCGGCGTCCTCGCCGGTCGCGGCCAACGCGGCGCAGATCGCGCAAGGCCGCAGCCTGTTCGTCGAGGACTGCGCCACCTGCCACGGCCTGTACGCCGAGGGCGTCTCGGGCCAGGCCCCCAGCCTGATCGGCGTCGGTGCCGCCGCTGTCGACTTCCAGGTCAGCACTGGCCGCATGCCCGCGGCCGAGGTCGGTGCCGAGAACGTGCGCAAGCCGCCGCACCTGAACCCGACCCAGACGCACGCGGTCGCGGCCTACATCCAGTCGCTCGGCGGCGGCCCGCCGATCCCGTCCGCGGCTCAGGTCAGCTCGGCCGGCGCCAACGTTGGCCTTGGCCAGCAGCTCTTCGTGGCCAACTGCGCGGCCTGCCACAACTTCGTCGGCGCGGGCGGCGCCCTCACCTATGGCAAGTTCGCCCCGCCGCTGACCGCCTCGACACCGACGCAGATCTACGAGGCCATGCTGACCGGCCCCGAGGCCATGCCGGTGTTCAACGACCTCACGGTCACCCCGCAGGAGAAGCGGGACATCATCGCCTACGTCACCACTGTGCGCGCGCAGCCCAACCCCGGCGGCTTCAGCCTGGGCCGGGTCGGGCCGGTGACCGAGGGCCTGGTGGCGTTCCTCGGTCTGCTGCTGTTCATGGTGCTGGCGGCTCTCTGGATCACTGCAAGGCACGGGAAGGCGCATGAGTAACAACCCTCCAGGACAGCCAGGCACCGGAGACTCCGGCGAGCGGAGCTGGCCCGAGTACCTGACCGGAGCCGAGGGCCACTCGTCGGCGTCGGCCGGCGGCGCCTCGGCCGGCGCAGGCCCGGCCGGCGCCGGCCCGGCTGGTCCGGGCTCGGCCCAGCCCGAAGGTCACGCTGCCCCGCATCGCGTCATCGGCACGCCGCCGCCAGCGGCCGCGCGCACCATGCTGCCCGACCATGGCGACGACGGCGATCATGAGCCGGTCCGCGAGATGCCTGCCGACCCGCCGGATCCGGTCCGGGCCAAGAAAGCTGAGCGGATCGTCGCCGCGTGCTTCCTCATCGCGATGCTCGCCGGTCTGGCCTTCCTCGTCGCCTACGGGACGATCGGCGTCGGCACGATCACCACGGCCCTGCACTCGAACCTGGCGCTCGGCGGCACCTTGTCCATCGCCTTCCTGCTGCTCGGCGTCGGTGCCGTGATCTGGGTCAGGCACCTGATGCCAGACGTCGAACTCACCGAGCAGCGGCACCTGCTGCGATCCGATGCGAAGGACCGCGCCGCCTTCAAAGAGACCTTCGAGGAAGGCGCGGATACCAGCCAATTCGTCAAGCGACCGCTGATCCGGCGCACGCTGATCGCTGCCACCCTGCCGCTGGCGGTGGCGCCGGTCTTCCTGCTGCGCGACCTCGGCCCGCTGCCGGGCGACAGCCTCGACCACACCGTCTGGCGTAAGGGGCTGCGGCTCGTCGTGTACGGCACGGGCCGGCCGATCACCCCGGCCGAGTTCAGCTCGCCAGGCAGCATCATCAGCGTCGCGCCCGAAGGCTTCCAGGATGATGACGACGCGATGGCCAAGGCCGCCGTCATCATCATCAAGTTCCGGCCCGGTGAGTTGCAGTTCACCTCGGCCAACCAGGCCGTGCCCAACAAGGTCGTCGAGAACTGGACCGTCAGCGACATCGTGGCGTACTCCAAGATCTGCACGCACGTGGGCTGCCCGGCGGCGCTGTATGAGCAGACGACGCACCACATCCTGTGCCCGTGCCATCAGTCGACCTTCGACGCAGCTGAAGGAGCCAGGGTCATCTTCGGCCCTGCTACCAGGCCGCTGCCTCAGCTGCCGATCAGCGTGGACTCGCAGGGCTTCCTGATCGCGACGAGCGATTTCCACGAGCCCGTAGGCCCGAGTTTCTGGGAGCGGTCATGAGCGTCGACAGAGCGCTTGAAGGTACCGGCAGCTGGCTTGACGACAGGCTGCACGGCGCTCGCGGCGTCCGCGTCCTGCTCAGGAAGGTCTTCCCCGACCACTGGTCGTTCCTGCTGGGCGAGGTCGTCCTCTACTCGTTCATCATCTTGCTGCTCACCGGGACGTTCCTGACCCTGTGGTTCCAGCCGAGCATGACCGACGTCATCTATCACGGCACCTACGTCCCGCTGCGCGGCGTCCGGATGAGCGAGGCCTATGCCTCGACCCTGAACATCAGCTTCGACGTGCGCGGCGGCCTGCTGATCCGGCAGATCCACCACTGGTCCGCCGACCTGTTCATGGCCGGGATCTTCGCGCACATGCTGCGGGTGTTCTTCACGGGTGCCTACCGCAAGCCACGCGAGATCAACTGGCTGATCGGCATCACCCTGCTGACCCTGGGTCTGCTCGAGGGCCTGTTTGGCTACTCGCTACCCGACGACCTGCTGTCGGGCGCTGGCCTGCGAATTCTCGAGGGCGTCATCCAGTCGATCCCCATCGTCGGGACGTACATAGCGTTCTTCCTGTTCGGCGGCCCGTTCCCCGGCCACGATATTGTCCCGCGCTTGTACATCCTGCATGTCCTGGTGATCCCGGCACTGATCCTGGCACTGGTCAGCGCGCACTTGTTCCTCATGTTCTTCCAGAAGCACACCCAGATGCCGGGTAAGGGCCGGACGAACCAGAACGTTGTCGGCGCGCCTATGTATCCGTACTTCATGGCCAAGACGGGTGCGTTCTTCTTCTTCGTCTTCGGCGCCACGACGGTCGCCGCGACCTTTGTACAGATCAACCCCATCTGGCTGTATGGGCCGTTCAATCCGGTCGCGATGTCAGCCGGCTCACAACCCGACTTCTACATGGGCATGCTCGAGGGCGCGCTGCGCGTCATGCCGGCCTGGCAGTGGGTCTTCTTCGGGCACACCTTTGCCTTCAACGTGTTCATTCCCGCTCTCGTGCCGCTCGGCCTGGTGTTTACACTCGCGGCCATCTGGCCGTTCCTCGAACAGTGGATCACCGGTGACAGACGGGAGCATCACGTCAACGACCGGCCGCGCAACGCTCCGACGCGGACGGCGCTCGGCATCGCGGTGATCGTCTTCTACGGCATCCTCTGGGCTGAGGGCGCGAACGATCTCCTCGCCGACTTCCTCAATGTCCCGCTCTACTGGATCACGTGGGCGGCCAGAGTTGGCATCTTCGTGGGTCCGGTGATCGCCTATATCATCACCAAGCGCATCTGCCTCGGCCTCCAGCTCAAGGACAACCACCTGATCGAGCACGGCGTGGAGACCGGCATTATCAGGCAGCTGCCCGGTGGCGAGTTCATCGAGGAGACCAGGCCGGTCGACGAGGACTCCATGGCAGTGCTGCTGTCGCGAACCAACTACCCGGCGCTGCCTGCCGGTGAGACGGCGGAGACCGAGGTGCCGCCGACGGGCATGCGCGGCGGCCTCGGCCGGGTGCGCGAGCGCCTGTATAACGTGGTCACCGAGAGCACTGCGCTGCCCGAGGCGAATGGGCACGCGATTGGCCACGGGAACGGGCACGGCGCCGACGGCAACGGCCACGCCGCCGAGGGCAACGGCCACGGCCACACCGCGATCCCGGCGGGCGCCAGCTCGTCGCAGGACGACGCTCGCGAGGGCGACGAGCACTAAGACGCTCGATCCAGGCCCGGCACCTGCGAGGTGCCGGGCCTGAGCCTGCTGCGATTAGCCGGCCGCGGTGAGGCCAATCAGACCGGGCGCGCCGCCGGGCGCATCCGTGGCCCTGAGCTAAGTCGATGAGACCTGTGCCCACGGGAAAGGCCACACTGCGACGGTAGCCGTTCTGCTGGCGGCAGAGGCGCGGGCGGGCCCGGCGCGGAGCTGCTTACCGTTGCCGCATGGACGTCATCGAGCTCCTGCCGCGCCTGCGCTTCATCCGCTTTCCTGTCGGGCACGCCTACCTGTGGCACGATCCCGACGGGCTCACCCTCATCGACACTGGTCTTCCTGGGTCCGCTCCGCTGATCGCCGGCGCGATCCGCCACAGCGGATACCAGCCCGCAGACCTGCGGCGGCTGGTGCTGACCCATTTCCACGCCGATCACATCGGGGCTGCGGCCGACATCGCCGACTGGGGCGAAGTGGAGGTACTTGCCCACCATGCCGATGCGCCGTTCATCCGCGCCGGGGCGGCCGGACCGGCACCGGACCTGGCCGGCTGGGAACGGCCCGTCTACGACCAGGTCATGAGTCAGCTGCCGGCAGAGCCGGTGATCCCGCCGCGGATCGACCGCGAGATCGAGGACGGCGACAAGCTCAGCTTCGGCGGCGGCGCCGTGGCAGTGGCCGTTCCCGGCCACACACCGGGCAGCGTGGCGCTCTACCTCCCCCGGCACGGGGTGCTGTTCGCCGGCGATGCCGCGGCACGCAGCCCGGACGGCAAGGTCATCTGCGGCGTATTCAACGTCAACCGCGCCCAGGCAGCAGCCTCGCTTCGCCGGCTGGCCGACCTCGACGCCGCGGTCGCATGCTTCGGGCACGGCGAGCCGCTCACCCACGCCGCTGCCGCCGAGCTGCAGGCCGCCGCCCGCTCCATGCCCTCCGACACCGGCCAGAATGCCAGCGACCCGCGCCGCGAGGAGTAGACGATGCACCGTCGTCAACCCCGACTCGGTCGTCACCGTCCGCGCATACGGCAGCAAGCCACCCTGCCGCGCGGGCCTACCTGGCCGCATGCGCCGCCGACCTAGGCAGGCAGCGGGCTCGCCGACGTCGCGCCCGTCCCGGTCGAGGTGGGCGATGGCGACGGAGTCGGTGATTGGGACCGCGACGGAGTCGGCGACGGCGACGGCGGGCGCGTGCTGCTACCGCCGGCCGAGCTTGGCCGCGCGGATGCCGTCGATCGCGGCGTCGTCGGCGCCGAAGCCGGTGGCTGCGGTGCCGTTGAGGGCGCCGAATGGTGCACAGGCGGCACCGCCGTGGCCGTCGGCGCCGGTCGCAGGTACACATAGGCAGCGAGCGTGATCAGGAAGAAGACGGACAGCACGATCGTCGACTTGCGCAACCGCAACCGCAGCCGGGGCCGCCGCCGGCCCGCTCGGCCAGCACCGGACCGGCCCACGCCCGGCCCGCCCGTGCCAGAGCGGCCCGTGCCTGAGCGGCCCGTGCCAGAGCGGCCCGTGCCTGAGCCAGGACTAGCCGGGCCAGGACTAGCCGGGCCAGAGCCGGTCATCACAGCGTCCCCGTCGGCTCGGCCGCCTCGACGGCGGCGGGCACGCGGATGCCCTCGCGCAGCAGCGCGCTGGTGATGCGAACGCGCAGCGCCCGGCCGACCTGGAACTGCTTGCCTGGCTGGGTGCGCGCCACCATGCGGATCTTGAACTGGTCGAGCGAGATGCTCTCGACGCCCATGACGGCAGGCGGATCGAGCATGAGACCGCGCAGTTCCTCATCCTCATAGGCCTGCTTGCCGACCGACGCCAGCACATCACTGACCGCCGATACGTCGGCGCTCGCGGCAACCGGGACGTCGACTACTGCCCTTGCCCAGTCCCTGGACAGGTTGGTGACCTGGACGATCTGGCCGTTCGGCGTGGTGATGACCTCACCGTCAGCCGACCGGACCCTGGTGATCCGCAGCGTGACCTCCTCGACCGTGCCGGTCACCGGCTGCGACACCGAGGCGACCTGCAGCCGCACCAGGTCACCGAACCCGTACTGCCGCTCGGCCACCATCAGGAAGCCCGCCAGGACGTCCTGTACGATCCGCTGCGCGCCGAAACCAAGCGCGACGCCCACGACTGTGGCTGGCGCCACGAAGCCGCTCAGCGGCAAGCCAAGGCGCTCGAAGACCAGAACGGCGGTAAGGCAGTACACCAGGACCAGTACGGCCCACGTGACGACCTGGGCCACGGCGTGCCGGTGCTTGGCACCCTCATCACGCAGGACGGTGTCGGTGCCGCCGGCGTGTGCCTCGATCCTGTCGGTGAGCCGGTCCCGGAGCCACGTGGCCAGGCGCGTCAGCAGGATCGCGCCGATGATGAAGAGGACTATCTCCAGGCCCTTGCCGCGGGCCCAGACGCTGACATCCGTGAGCGGGGTGATTGCGAGAACACTGCGCATATCGTCATGGCCGGGCCGGGCTTGTCGCCCGTGCGCACGGCAATCCCTCCGAGGTCGTTGTGTGCGGTAGCGCTACCCGACCCGGATGAGCAAAACCGTGAGCGAGCTCACATCAGTCCACGTCCGCCGCGAAGATCGGCGGGACACACAGGTCAGTGCGCGTAGTGGCCCCGATAGTACTCGAAGACGAACCCGATGACCGCGAACAGCGTCGCGAGCGCCCCGATGAGGAACAGCCACCAGCCGATCGCTACGCCCAGCGAGGCGAGCGCGGCGGCGAGGCCGACGAACAGCGGCCACCAGCTGTGCGGGCTGAAGAAGCCCAGCTCGCCGACACCCTCGTCGATCTCGCCGTCGGGCGTGTCTTCCGGGCGCTCGGGCAGCCGGCGCCCGGTGAACAGCACGTAGAAGCCGGTCAGGAACGCCAGGCAGACGGCGAGCGCCAGCGCCGTCGTCCCAGTCGGGTCCTTCGAGAAGTACCAGTAGACGATGTCAGACCCGCCGAAGAAGGTGGCGCACCCCAGGAAGAGGTAAGCCTCTACTTTCACGATCCAGCTCCGATCGACCGCTGCTCATGGTCAAGATGACGATCCCGGCCCGACCTGATGTGCGGGTAGTGCAGGTCGAACGCTGGCCGCTCGGACCTGATCCGCGGGATCGAGGTGAAGTTATGCCGCGGCGGCGGGCACGAGGTCGCCCACTCCAGCGAGTTGGCGAAGCCCCACGGATCGTCGGCAGTGACCTGCTCGCCGCGCTTCCACGTGATGTAGATGTTGTAGAGGAAGATGAACGTCGACGCGCCCAGGATGAACGACCCGATCGAGGAGATGTCGTTCAGCGTGGTCGCCAGGTGCGGCAGGTCCGGATAGTTCGCGATCCGGCGCGGCATGCCCATGAGGCCCAGCCAGTGCTGGACCAGGAACGTCAGGTTGAAGCCGATGAACACGCTCCAGAAGTGCCACTGGCCGAGCCGGTGGTCCAGGATCTTGCCGGTCCACTTCGGCCACCAGAAGTAGAACCCGCCGAACATGCAGAACACCACGGTCCCGAATAGCACGTAGTGGAAGTGTGCCACCACGAAGTACGAGTCGCTGACCGCGAAATCAAGCGGCGGCGAGGCGAGAATGACGCCGGTCAGGCCGCCGAACAGGAACACGATCAGGAAGCCCAGAATGAACAGCATGGCCGGCTCGAACGTGATCTGGCCCCGCCAGATCGTGCCTAGCCAGTTGAAGAACTTCACCCCGGTCGGCACCGCGATCAGGAAGGTCATGAACGAGAAGAACGGCAGCAGCACCGCGCCGGTGGTGAACATGTGGTGCGCCCAGACCGTCAGCGACAGGCCGGCGATGGCGATCGTGGCCGCGACCAGGCCCTTGTAGCCGAACAGCGGCTTGCGCGAGAAGACGGGCAGGATCTCGGTGGCGATGCCGAAGAACGGCAGCGCCACGATATAGACCTCCGGATGGCCGAAGAACCAGAACAAGTGCTGCCACAAGATCGCGCCGCCGCTGTTGGCCGAGAAGACCTGGGCGCCGAGCTTCCGGTCGATCTCGAGCACGAGCAGGGCGGCGGCAAGCACGGGGAAGGCCAGCAGCACGAGCATGGACGTCAGCAGGATGTTCCAGGTGAACATCGGCATCCGGAACATCGTCATGCCAGGCGCGCGCATGCACAGGATCGTGGTCACGAAGTTGACGCCGCCGAGGATCGTGCCCAGGCCGGCGATCGTCAGGCCCATGATCCACATGTCGCCGCCGACGCCGGGCGAGTACGTGGCGCTGGTCAGCGGCGAGTACGCGTACCAGCCGAACGACGCCGCACCCCCCGGGGTGATAAAGCTGAACAGCAGGATGATGCCGCCGAACGTGAACATGTAGTAACTGAGCAGGTTCAGGCGCGGGAACGCCACGTCGGGGGCACCGATCTGCAGCGGCATGATCTCGTTCGCGAACCCGACGAACAGCGGCGTGGCGAACAGCAGCAGCATGATCGTGCCGTGCATGGTGAACAGCTCGTTGTACTGCTGGTCGGACACGATGTGGTTGTCCGGGCCCATCAGCTGCGCCCGCATGATCATGGCCATGACGCCACCGATCAGGAAGAACGCGAACGAGGTGATCAGGTACAGGTGACCGATGACCTTGTGGTCGGTCGAGGACAGCCAGTCGGCCAGGATCGAGCCCTTGCGGTACGGGCGCTGCACCGCAACCGCGCCGCCAGCCACCGACCCGGCAGGGGCCGGCTGGTTGTACGTGGTCACTGAGCACCCCCAGAGGTGTCCTGCAGCTTCTGCTGCGCGGAGATCCAGGCCTTGAACTGGGCCGGAGTCACGATCTTGATCCGGAACAGCATCCGGCTGTGGTACAGCCCGCACAGCTCCGAGCAGCGTCCGATGGTGTCGGGACCGCTGTACAGCGTGGCCGTCGGCGTCACTTCGAAGTGATTCGGGTGGTCAGGCAGGACGTCGCGCTTGAAGTCGAACGGCAGGATCCAGAACGAGTGGATGACGTCGTTGGACCTGAGGTTGAACCGGACGCTCTCGTGATCGGGTATCTCCAGCAGCGGCAGTTCGTTCGTGTTATTGGCCTTGCCGAGCTCGCCGTTCCACATGTAGCCGACCTCGGTCACGCCAGCCGCCGAGTTCTTCACCGGGTACTGGGGGTACTGGAATTCCCAGCTCCACTGGAACCCGGTGACGTCCACGACCACATCGGGGTGCGCTGACAACGCGGTGATCTTGTTCTCGTCCCGCGCCGTGAAGTAGAACAGCACGCCCACCATGATGAACGGGACCACCGTGTACATGATCTCGATCGGCAGGTTGTACCGGACCTGGTGCGGGATCTTGTCGCTGCGCTTGCGGTAGACCACGACGGCCCACAGGATGCCGCCCCAGACCACGGCGCCGACCGCGAGCGCGGCGATCCAGGCACCCTGCCAGAGATCCACGATGAGCTTGGCCTGCGTGGTCAGCGGATTGCGCAGCCCGAGCCGCTCGACCGTGGTGGAGTTGCAGCCGGCCGTCAGGGTGACCAGCGCGAACGCCAGGGCGGCACGCGGCAGCCAGCGCCGAACCAGCCGCGCACTCAGCCCGCCTCGCGGGCCCCCGTCCATGTCGGCCCCTTGCCGGCTGGCCCCGTGATTGTCGGCCCCGTGATTATCGGCACGCCGATTTTCGGCACGGTGCTGCTCGGCACGGGGCCGCTCGGCCCGGTGGATGGGACTCACTTATGGCCTTCCCAGCAGCTAAGTCCCGGCGTCAGCGGCCGGTGTGAGTAAGACGTCCTACAGTCTGTCGTGGAAAACAGTACAACGCCTGCCTGCCATGACACGGGGTACCCCCGACGTCCGGCGCGACTTCGTTATCGGCACCCACCACCTAGAGTCAGCAACGTGGCGTATTTCGACGCGGCATCGGCCGAGCCGCTGCATCCGAGCGCCCGCGAGGCACTGCTGGCGGGCCTGGACGACGGCTGGGCTGACCCGGCCCGGCTGCACCGCGAAGGCAGGCGCGCCAGGCTGCTGCTCGACCAGGCCAGGGAGGCCGTCGCGGCGGAACTCGGCTGCCGGCCCGATGAGCTGTCGTTCACCACCTCCGGCACGCAGGCCGTCCACCTGGCCGTCCTCGGCGCCGTGCAGGCCCGGCAGTCGGCCGCCCGCGGGCCAGGCCACCTGGTCGCCAGCGCCGTCGAGCACTCCGCGGTACTCAACGCGGCCGACTGGCTGGCGCGGGTCACCGGAACCGCCGTCACCCTCACCGGCGTGGACCGCCTCGGCCGCGCCGACATGGGCGAGTTCGCCGCGGCCGTGCAGCACGACCGCACGCTGCTGGCCTGCCTGCAGTCGGCCAACCACGAGGTCGGCACCCGCCAGCCCGTCGAGGCTGCCGCGGCTGAGTGTGAGCGTCACCGCGTTCCGTTGCTTGTCGACGCCGGCGCCTCGGCCGGCCGGATGCCGGTGCCCCCCGGCTGGTCGCTGCTGACGGCCAGCGCCCGCAAGTGGGGCGGCCCGGCCGGCGTCGGCCTGCTGGCCATCCGCAAGGGCACCCGGTGGCGCGAGCCGTTCCCGGCCGACGACCGCGAGAACCGGCGTGTCCCCGGCTTTCCGAACGTCCCGGCCATACTCGCCGCTGCCGCGTCCCTGACTGCGATGAGCAGGGAACGGGGTGAGTCCGACGCCGCGCTCCGCACTCTGGTCGACCGGATCCGCGCCGCCGTTCCGCAGACAGTGCCGGACTCTGTCGTGCACGGCGATCCGGATGCCCGGCTGCCGCACATCGTGACGTTCTCGTGCCTGTACGTCGACGGCGAGGCGCTGGTGACCGAGCTGGACCGGGCCGGCTTCTCGGTGTCGTCGGGTAGTGCCTGCGTCGCCGATACCCGGCAGCCAAGTCACGTGCTCGCGGCAATGGGCGCGCTTACCCATGGCAATGTGCGGGTATCGCTCCCGCGTGGGATCGGCGCCCGATCGGTCGACGAGTTCCTGGAGGTCCTGCCGCGCATCGTGGCGGGAGTACGCGACACCGTCAGAGCGGCCACGAACTCCCCGGCCGTGCCATGATCAGGGCGTGGAGGTAACCCAGTGACCCGCCAGCGCCGCGCCGCCAGCACCGCGGGCGCCGGACCTGGCGCCAGCGTCCCCGGCTCCGGCCCTGGTGGCCGTTTCCCGGCTCGGACTCCAGGCGCGCCACCGCCGCCAGTGCTCACGCTCGACGCGCTCGGCAAGAAGTGCCCGATCCCGATCATCATGCTCGCGGACAAGATCAGGGAGATCCCGGTCGGCCAGACGATCGAGGTACTCGCCGACGACCCGGCCGCCAAGACCGACCTGCCCGCGTGGTGCGCCCTGAAGTCGCAGGAGTTCGTCAGCGCGGCCGACCTGCCCGTCGGCTGGTCCTTCCTGGTCCGCCGCAGCTACTAACACCGCGCCCGCCACACAGCTGCCGCGCTGCGGTCGGTCGGCCGCGACCGCCCGTCGCGGCAGCCAACCCCGCATACATCATGGCTGGAACCCCGCTGACGCTGTATCCGCAGTAGAACGGCAGCGATGTTGTTGCCGGGACCACATGACAGCCCGAAATGCCCGGTCTGTAATGTTTCTTGGCCTATTCGGGATCGTCGACGGCGCGGAATCGGTCCGCGAACCGGCTGTCGGTCTCCCACCAGGGTCGCTGCGCACCGGCCTGCCCCGACCCCGCCTGCCCCGGGTATGCCCCCGCCGACCCGGCCGTAGCAAGCCCGGCCTGAGCCGCGCCAGCTTGCGCAGGCTCAGGTGCGCCGGCGGCGTCGAGTTCGGCGTCGATGACCTTCGCCTCGGCTTCGTCCTCGCGGATCATCTGGATCAGCTGAGCGGCCAGGAACGGCAAGCCGACGATGTCGCCGAGGATCCAGAGCACGCCGCCGCCGAGCACCTGGGTGGTCGCCAGGCTCGGGCCCCACGGCCGGGCTAGCGCGTGATAGTAGGGCCCGGCGATCAGGCTCGTATCCGCGATCACGGCCAGGCCAAGCACCGCGTCGCCGATGACCTCGGCCGCCGTGATCCACAGCGCGACCACGTACGGGTATGCCTTCGGCACCGGGTCCACCCGCAGCAGCGTCCAGAAGAACACGAACCCTGGCACGATCAGCGCGACGTGCGTCACCTGCGCGACGAGCACCGACCGGAAGCCGGCCGCGTACCACGGCGTGAAGTACACCAGGAACGGCGTCAGCACCAGGACGAACGTCGTGATGACCGGGAACGTGAGCAGCCGGGCCGGACGGGATCGGATCGCGGACTCAAGGCGCGGCCCAAACCGCGGCAGGCCGGCGATGATGAGCGTCAGCGGCCGCCCGAGCGCGACGAACAGCGGCACGACGAGCAGCAGCAAGATTGTCTGAACCGACCGCATGTAGAACAGGACCGGCTGGTACACGCCAATCGACGACATGGTCGCGATGACCGCGAACCCCAGGCCGAGGCCGCAGAACACGATGCTGCGGCCAGCCGGCCACGGCGTGCCGCCGCGGCGCACCCGGCGCACGCCGACCAGGTACGCCAGGCCGAGCACGACGACCGCGGCAACCGTCCACGGGTCGACGCGCCACGAGGTGAACGCCCGCGCGAACGTCAGTTCCGGCGGACCGTGATAACCGGTGGCGAGCGCAGCGAGCATGCTCGTCACGCTACCGCGCGGCCTGCGGAGAGGTAGACCGGGAGCGACCCCGTTCCGGTCATGAAATCAGTTGACGTGCTTGCCGAGCTCGTCGGCGGCATCCTGCCCGTACGAGACGGCGCAGCGCTCGAGCAGCTCGGCCGGCTCCACGGTGTACTCCTGCGGGCCGGTGGTCTCGAGCGCGTGGACGGCGACCAGGTTGCCGAGCTGCGCCGAGCGCTCGAGGCTGAGCCCCCAGGCGACGCCGGCCAGGAAGCCGGCCCGGAACGCGTCGCCGGTCCCGGTCGGGTCGGTCGGGTGGACGTTCTTGACCGGGCCGACGAGCACCGGCGACTCGCCGTCCTGGTCGACGCGTGTGCCGTCGGCACCGAGCGTCGTGACCCTGACGCCAACCTGGCTGACGACCTCGGCGGCGGTCCAGCCGGTCTTGTGCTGCGTGAGTGACGCCTCGTACTCGTTGCTGAACAGGTACGCCGCGCCGGCGACGAGCTCGCGGATCTGGTCACCGTCCAGGACGGCGAGCTGCTGTGAAGTGTCGGCCGCGAACGGGATCTGGTTCGCGCGGCACTGCTTCGTGAGGCTGAGCATGGCGGCCGGGTCGCCCGCGCCGATCAGGACCAGGTCGGCGAGCCCGGCGAGGCCACTGAGGTCGAGGCTGACGTCTTCGCTCATGGCGCCGGGATAGAAGGACGCGATCTGGTTCAGGTCAGCGTCGGTCGTGCCGACGAACCGCGCGGTGTGGAACTTGGTCGACATGCGGACCAGGCTGGTGTCGACGCCGTGCTCCTCCAGCCACTGCTGGTAGTCACCGAAGTCGCTGCCCACGCTGCCGACCAGCAGCGGCTGCAGGCCGAGGCAGCCGAGGCCAAAGGCGATATTTGCCGCCACCCCGCCGCGGCGGATCTCAAGCCGTGTGACCAGGAACGACAGCGAGACCTTGTCGAGCTTGTCGGCGATGAGCTGGTCGGTGAACCGGCCAGGGAAGGTCATCAGGTGATCGGTCGCAATCGATCCGGTGACGGCAATGCGCATCTGAGAGGCTCCGTTTGTCCGCGCTTGGCTTGTCGGCGCTGGCGGGCCACAGGCTACACGCACAGCCAGGCTGGCGTGCGAGCCCGGCGAGCCGACCCGGCGGCCCGACCGGCGCGCGAGCCGGGCGGGTCGGCCAGCTGGCGGGGCCTGGCGAGCCGGCCAGCTGGCGGGCCGGGGCCGCGAGCGAGCTAAGGTGCAGCGCGTGACTGACTGGCGGGAGATTTCCGACGCCGGGTTCGCCGTGCCAGCTGATGCTGACGTCAACGGCCTCGTCGCTGAGCTGGCGGAGGCACTGGCCGACCCTGATCCAGCCGTCCGGGACGGACCTGCCTACGCCGTTCTCGCGACCTGGCTGGAGCGCGGCGTCCTCGATGCCCAGCTAGCGGGCCTTGGCGAGACGATGGCGGCCCGATTCACCGATCCGCGAGTGCAGGCGCGGAGCTTCGCGCCGCTCGTGCTCGCCTGGGTAGTCGAGCGCGGCGGCTACGACGAGCGGTGGTTGCACGCGTTCGAGCGCTGGTATCCGGCCGAGACGGACCTGCGCGGCTACGACCCGGCGCTCGGCTGGCTGCACGCCGTCGCGCATGGCGCCGACCTGCTTGGCGTGCTCGGACGACAGCCGCAGGTCAGCGCGGAGCACATGCTGGCGATCGCCGCGCGGCGCATGATCGCCGATACCGACTTCGTCTGGCGTGACCAGGAAGACGACCGGCTCGGCCACGCCATTGCCCGCACGCTCGGCCGGCCTGGCCTGACGGCGAAGCAATCGATGGACTGGCTGGAGCCGGTCGATGAGAGATTCGCCACAGGCGAGGCCGGACCTGTCCCGGCCTACGCGAGCAACACGATGCGAACACTGAGGGTGGTCTACCTGCTGGCCGATCGAGGCGTTCGCGCCGAGCCGGGCGGTGCTGCCGAGCAGCTGCCACACCGCGACGCGGTCAAGGAACGGCTGGCGCTGACGCTCGGTGCCGTGGGATGGGTCGCAGGCTGAGCCGGGCCTCCTGCAACTGCCGCCTGACATGCAACTGCCGCCCGGGGCGCGCCTGCTAGCGCGGCCCAGGGCGGCAGTGACGACAGTCTGTGCTTAGTGGAACGAGTCGCCGCAGGCGCACGAGCCACTGGCGTTCGGGTTGTCGATCGTGAAGCCTTGCTTCTCGATCGTGTCCACGAAGTCAATGGTCGCGCCGCTCAGGTACGGGACGCTCATCTTGTCAGTGACGACCCGCACGCTGCCGAACTCGCTGACGACGTCGCCGTCCATGTCGCGCTCGTCGAAGTAGAGCTGATAACGCAGGCCGGAGCAGCCTCCGGGCTGCACGGCGATGCGCAGCCGCAGGTCATCGCGGCCCTCCTGCTGGAGCAGGTTGCCCACCTTGACGGCTGCCGCCTCGGTGAGAACGATGCCCTTGATAGTCGCTTCGTCCTGAACTGTCATCTGCATTAGCTCCTGCGTCGGGTAGGCCCCGGCCGTGACCGGGGTGGCCGCTGCCCTTCCCGCGCGGCCGTCCTGCATTGACAACGATAGTCCCCGCCCAGTGATTCCGGATCACCCGACTGGCTTGCGCGCTGCCCGTTCGGAACCGGAAATCGGACAAATGGGCTCCGGACGTTGAAGCGGACCGCCAGGCCCTCCCGCTCAGCGCGCCTTGCGGGCCCCAGCGGATGTCGGGCCGGGCCGGCTCGGCTAAGATGAATGAAGTATCGTCACTCAGACGATAAGTTCGAGGGATCGGGGTTGCTATGACCACGTCGCCCAGCCAGACAGACCATGCCGAAGGTACCAGGACCGGCCGCTCGCTGCCGTTGCTCGTACTCGGCGCGGGCGCTGACCCGGCGGCCGAGCGGGGCGTCAGCTGTCCCGGCGAGCTGCCGCCGGCCAGCGACCCAGCCTTGGTGGCGCGGGCACGGGCAGCCCGCCGGGCACTCGGCGACCGAGCGTTCATCCTCGGTCACCACTATCAGCGTGATGAAGTCATCCAGTTCGCCGACGTAACCGGAGACTCCTTCAAGCTGGCGCGGGACGCGGCGGCACGGCCGGACGCCGAGTTCATCGTGTTCTGCGGCGTCCATTTCATGGCCGAGTCGGCCGACATCCTGACCTCGCCCCAGCAGAAGATCGTGCTGCCTGACCTCGCGGCCGGCTGCTCGATGGCGGATATGGCCACCTACAACCAGGTCGAGCAGTGCTGGGACGCGCTGGAGGACCTCGGCATCGCCGACGAGGTCATCCCGGTCACGTATATGAACTCCTCGGCCGACATCAAGGCTTTTACGGGTCGGCACGGTGGCACCGTCTGCACGTCGTCCAATGCCAGCCGGGCCCTGAAGTGGGCGCTCGGCCAGGGCAGCAAGGTCCTGTTCCTCCCTGACCAGCACCTGGGCCGCAACACCGCAGTGCTGGAACTGGGCATGAGCCTGGCTGACTGCGTCGTCTGGGACCCGCACGCGCCAGGCGAGACCGGCGGCCTGACCCCGCAGCAGCTCAGCGACGCCACGATGATCCTGTGGCGCGGGCACTGCTCGGTACACGGCCGGTTCTCGCCCGAGTGCGTCACGGAGGTCCGGGAGCGCATCCCCGGCGTGAACGTCATCGTTCACCCCGAGTGCCAGCATGAGGTCGCGCTGGCGGCGGACTACATCGGCTCAACCGAGAAGATCATCTCTACCATCGAGCGGGCGCCATCCGGCTCAGCGTGGGCGGTCGGAACCGAGCTCAACCTGGTGCAGCGCCTCGCCCATGCGAATCCGGATAAGTCCGTGGTGTTCCTGGACAAGACCGTCTGCTACTGCTCGACGATGAACCGGATCGACCTGCCCCACCTGGTGTGGGCCCTGGAATCGCTAGCCGGCGGCCAGCTGGTCAACCAGATCACCGTCGACGATCAGACCGCGGACCAGGCAAGGGCCGCGCTGGAGCAGATGCTTGCGCTGCCGTTAACGGCGGACGCGGACGCAGCGGCGGCCTGATCCGCGGGGCTGGCGTCGGCCGCGGGCCTGGCCTACAGGCCAGGCGCGCCCCAGATCGGCATCCAGCGCCCGAGGTCCGGCTCAATCTTGAGGTCGGCGCCGAGCGTGCCCCTGATCTGGAGCTCCAGGGCGTTATCGCGCTGCTGGCCGGACAGCGGGGCGAACGGGTAGAACGTCCCGCGCTTGTAGAGGTAGACGAGCCCGAGCGATCGCCCGCCCGAGTCGCGGAATCCCATGATCGTGCACAGCAGCTGCGGGCCGAAGCCGCCATTCTCCAGCGAGGAATTCACCGCGTGCAGGTCGGTGACCAGGCCCTCAGGGTCGTCCGGGGAGTGCTTGCAGACGAGCCAGGTGAAGTTGTACTTGTCGGTGGACACCGACACCGGCGGGGTGTCCTTGTCCATGTTGAGCAGCTCCTGGACGTCCTTCTCGATGTCGCCGAACGCCTTGCCCTCCACTGCACGGAAGCACACCGAGCCTGAGCCAGTCGGCCGGAAGTCCGTGCCGGCCTCAAGCGTCAATGCGGCGCCCGGCAGTGCGAACAACTGATCCAGGTTGGCCGGCACCGGCTTGGTCCGACCGAGCAAGGCGTCCAGGAACCCCACCGTCTGACCTCCCCGTCTCGGCTATCGGCTGACTACTGGCCCAGCTGCTTGGAGATCTTGTCTAGCTCAGCTAGCCGCCTCTTCAGCGACGGGTGGGTGGAGAAGATCGTGGCCAGATTCTGCCCGGGGCTCAGCGCCGGGGCGAAGTAGAACGCATTCAGCGGCTCGGCTTCGCGCAAGTCCTTCACGGGGATCCGGCCCATGTCCCCTGTCACCTTCACCAGGGCGCTGGCCAGCGCCGCCGGCCGCCCGGTGAGCAGCGCGCCGGACCGGTCAGCGGACAGCTCGCGGTACCGCGACAGCAGCCGGATGAGCAGGAAGCTGACGGCGTACACGACGATGCTCAGGAGCATGATCGGGATGACCAGCAGCTGGCTCTGGCTGTTGTTGCTGCGGCCACGGCCGCCGAACAGCTCGGAGTAGAACGCGAACCGCACCATCAGCGCGGCGATGATGCCGAGGAACGAGGCGATCGTCATGACGGCGACGTCCTTGTGGGCGACGTGCGACATCTCGTGCGCCAGCACTCCCTCAAGCTCTTCGTCGGTCAGCCTGCTCCGGTCCAGGATGCCCGAAGTCGCGCAGAGCACGGCAACCTTGCTGTTGCGCCCGGTCGCAAAGGCGTTCGGCATCTGAGTCGGCGCGATCGCGATCCTCGGCTTAGGCATGTCGGCTAGTGCGCACAGCCGGTCGACGATGCCGTGCAGCCGTGCGGCGTCCGGTCCGTCATTCGGACTGACCAGCCGCGCGCCGGAGGTCCGCAGCGCGATCTTGTCGGACCAGTAGTACGAGCCGACAGCGCTGCCGATGCCGATGACGGCGGCGAAGAAGATCAGGACATCGGTGCTAGCCATACCGCCGCTAGCGCCATGACGATGGCTGCTGTAGTACGCGATGAGATACACCAGACCGGTCGCGAATCCGGCGAAAACCAGCCCGAGCAGGAACATAGTCGCGCCCATACGCGCGATCAGTCCTGGGTCGGACGCATAGCGAGTGCGCGCCATCGGCGCCGCCTCCCTTATCTGAGCGGCTGCAGTGCCGCCCTGTTACTTCATTACACCTGATGCCGGGCAGTGGAGAGGGCAGGGTCTTACCCTGCCCTAGACTGCCATGCCGCCGACTCCAAGGAGCCTCAGCATCTACTGAGTAAACGGCAAAGAGCCCTCGCGCGTTCCCGCCCGACTAAATGCCATTTAACGAGCTATACCAGGATCCACTCATACCCAGGCAAATGGCCAGGATTAGACCCATAGACCGGACGGACCAGAGACCGGACGCTAGCCAGGAATGAGGCCCTCGTCGGACAGCAGCTTCCGCACCTCACCCATGGAGGCGTCTGGCTGGGGGATGATCAGCTCAGACGGCCGCAGGTCGTCGGCCGCGGTGGGCGAGCCGACCTCCCGCACCCTGGCCAGCAGCGCCGCCAGCGCGGACCGGAAGGCTGCATCGTCGTTATGCTCGACCGCTGCTTCCAGGGCTCCGTCGAGCTCGTTCAGCTCGCTGACCGCCGACTCAGGCACCTCGAGCTGACCCTCGCCGAGGATGCGGACGATCATTCCGGTTCACCTGCCTGCGCCTGATCGGCGGCCGAGGCCGCGCTTGCGGGTGCCGCAGCCCCGTCGCTCGAGTCAGCCGGCGCGCCCTCGATCTGCCGCGGCGCGCTCTGGGCAATCTCGGCCTTCATCTGCTCGAGCTCACGATCGACCCCGTGACCGGCACCCATCCGGTCGAGCTCGGCCTGGATATCGTCACGCGGGCCGCTC
Source organism: uncultured Actinomycetota bacterium (assembly GCA_963792725.1). Classification (GTDB taxonomy): domain Bacteria; phylum Actinomycetota; class Actinomycetes; order Streptosporangiales; family Streptosporangiaceae; genus JAJYUU01. The sequence goes on from CAWBXJ010000001.1 coordinate 1,179,449, forward strand.
ACCATGTCGTCCAGCGCGCCAGAGGCCATCAGCTCGTCGATAGCGCCGGCCCGCGCCTGCATCTGCGCGGTCTTGTCCTCGGCCCGCTGGATGGCGAGGCCTACGTCGCCCATCTCCTCGGAGATCCCGGTGAACGCCTCGTTGATGCGCGTCTGCGCTTCGGCCGCGGTGTAGGTCGCCTTGATGGTCTCCTTCCGCGTCCGGAACGCGTCGACCTTGGCCTGCAGCCGCTGCGAGGCCTGGGTGAGCTTCTCCTCCTCGCCCTGCAGCGCCGCGTACTGCGTCTGCAGGTCCTCCAGCTGGGTCTGGAGGCCGGCCTTGCGGGTCAGCGCCTCGCGGGCGAGGTCCTCGCGGCCGTTGGCGAGGGCGTCACGAGCCTGCCTGTCCAGCTTGGCGGAGTTCTGCTGCAGCGTGTTGACCTGCAGCTCGACGCGCTTGCGCGAGGTCGCCACGTCGGCAACCCCGCGGCGCACCTTCTGGAGCAGCTCCAGCTGGGTCTGATAGGAGTAATCCAGGGTCTCGCGAGGATCTTCCATCCGATCGAGCGCCTTGTTGGCCTTGGCGCGGAAGACCATCGTGACCCGCTTCATGACGCCCATGGGCGCGACCATCCCCTCGATCGAAAGTCCTGCTGCCGCAGCGCATCCGGGGTCACGGACTGTCGCCGTTGAAAGCAACGGACATATTGCTGGCAGATCTCGGCTCAAGCCTACGACGTGGGCGCCAGAACCGTTACCACGGACCAAGATCGGCTCGCTGATCTTCCGAGCCTGAACCCTCGCCAGGCGCACTCGACGTCCCGCCCGAGCCCGGCGCGCACACGCGCACCCGGCCGGCCCGCGCCCGCGCCCGCGCCTGTGGCCGGCCGGAGCCTGGCGCAGCGCCAGACAGAGCGCAGCGCGCCAGACAGATCTGCGCCGTTCGTCCCGGTAGGCTGTAGGCGTGTTCCGACGACGTTCCAGCGACGCATCCGGGCTGCTCGATCAGGATCAGGCAGCGGCCGGCACTACCGATGACGAGCAGGCCCGCCCGGCTCGGCCCGGCCAGACCCCCCCGAAGGGTGCGCCGACGCCCAAGCGCAGCGACGCCCAGGCCAACCGCCGGCAGCCCTACCAGGCGCCGACCGACCGCAAGGCCGCTGCGCAACAGTCCAAGCAGCGCGGTCGCGAGGACCGGCTGCGCAAGACCCAGGCGCTCCAGCGCGGCGAGCAGTGGGCGCTGCCGCGCAAGGATCAGGGTCCCGTGCGCGCTCTCGCCCGCGACGTCGTCGACTCCCGGCGTGGCGTCGGCGAGTATTACATGATCATGGTCTTCGCCCTCATCGTGCTGCTGGTGCTGCCGAGTCAGTCCACGAAGGTAGTCGCCGACGCTGTCGTGGGCGCGCTGGTCCTGCTCATCATCGCCGAGGGGTGGTTCGTCGGCAGCAAGGTGAAACGGCTCGCCGCCGAACGCTTCCCCGGCCAGAGCACCCAGGGCGTCATGATGTACACGGTCATGCGCGGTATCAGTATGCGCCGCATGCGGGTGCCGAAGCCCAGGGTCAACCGCGGCGACAAAGTCTGATCCCCAGAGCGCACCGCACTACCAAGCCGGCCCGCGCAACCGCGCCAGGCCCGGCCTTCGCTAGGTTGACGCGATATGGAGCATCGTCACCTCGGCCGCAGCGGCCTGAAAGTCAGCGAGATCGCCTACGGGAACTGGATTACGCACGGATCCCAGGTTGAAGAGGACGCGGCGCTTGCCTGCGTAGCCGCCGCGCTCGATGAGGGAATCACCACGTTCGACACGGCGGACGTGTACGCCCGGACCAGGGCCGAGGACGTGCTCGGCAAGGCGCTGCACGGCGTCCGCCGCGAGTCGCTGGAGGTCTGCACCAAGGTCTTCTGGCCGACGGGCGGCGGCGCGAACGACCGCGGCCTGTCCCGCAAGCACATCATCGAATCGGCGCACAACTCGCTGCGCCGCCTGCAGACCGACTACATCGACCTGTACCAGGCGCATCGCTATGACCACGAGACGCCGCTAGAGGAGACCCTCCGCGCCTTCGATGACCTGGTCCGCCAGGGCAAGGTGCTGTACATCGGCGTCTCGGAATGGCGCGCCGAAGAGATCGCGGCGGCGCTCAAGATCGCCGATCAGATGGGCCTGGACCGGATCGTCTCCAACCAGCCGCAGTACAACATGCTGTGGCGCGTCATCGAGTCCGAGGTCGTCGAGCTGAGCCAGAAGGAAGGCATCGGCCAGATTGTCTGGTCGCCGATCGCCCAGGGCGTCCTGACCGGCAAGTACCTGCCCGGCGCCACTCCCCCGGCCGGGTCACGCGCCACCGATCAACAGGGCTCGGGCTTCATCTCGCGCCTGCTGGCCGACGAGATCCTCAGCCGGGTCCAGCGGCTGAGGCCGGTCGCCGAGCAGGCGGGCCTGACGATGGCACAGCTCGCAGTGGCGTGGACGCTGCAGAACCCGAACGTCTCGGCGGCGATCGTCGGAGCGACCCGGCCCGAGCAGGTCAGGGAGAACGTCAAGGCCTCGGGCGTGCGACTCGACCCGGCCGTGCTGGCGCAGATCGATGAGATCCTGGGCGACCAGATCGTCACCGATCCAGCCCTCACGGCGAGCCCGGGCAAGCGCCCCTAGGCGGCGGCCAGCGCGGGCCGGCTACTCCTGCGCCGGGTGCAAGCTCATCGGGCCGTACTCCACCCGGCCGTCCTCGGTAAGCGTGACCTGGTCGACACCCGCCTTCAGCAGGCTGGGCCAGTTCTCGCCGAGCCAGCTCTCCGCGTCGCCCTGGCTCGGGAACGTCTCCTTGGTCAGCTCACGGGCGGCGATCACCGTGCCGTCTTCCTTCTCCAACTGCCAGGTCCAGGTCATCTCTCGCCTCGATAGCTAGGATCAAGGCCGCCATCGTAACCAACCGAGATCATCAGGCAGGCCAGTGGACGCGCTCGTGATCGGAACCGGCGGCGCCCGCGGCTGGCCGGAGGACGGCTGCCGCTGCGCGTCCTGCATGCGGGCCCGGTCGGCCGGGGTGCGCCGGGCTCCCGGCCGGGTGCTCGTCGATGACTGGCTCGAGGTCGTTCCTGGCGGGCCTGTCTTGCCCGGAACGGGGCCGTCTCGGGCCGCCGCCCTGCACATCCAGCGGCTGCCCGGCGGACTCGACATCACGAGCGCAGACGGCACCCGGCTGTTGCTTGCGGCCGGCCCAGGCGAGGTGCCAGAGCCGCAGCCCGGCGCCGGCGCGTACGACCTGGCCCTGCTTGACCTGCTGGCCAGCCCCGCACAGCTCGGCCGCCTGCGCGCGAGCGGGCTGGTGCACCACAGCACGGCCGTGGCCGCGCTCTACACCGATCACCGGGTCAGCTCGCCCGCGGAGATGGCCCGCCGCTGCCAGCTGTGGGGGGCTGACCAGGCACACGATGGCCAGCTGATCACCGGTCCGGCCGCAGCCGACAGGCCGGTCGCGACCGCCCGGCCACACCGGACGCTGATCATCGGCGGCGCGCGGTCCGGCAAGTCCACCGAGGCCGAGCTCCGGCTGTCTGGCGAGCCGCAGGTGACGTATGTGGCCGCGGGCCCGTTCCCGCCCGTGAGCCAGGACGAGGCGCCGCACGGCTGGCCGGAAGGGGCCGGCCAGCCGACGGCCAGTCCTGGACCGGGCTGGATGGCGACCAGTCCTGGACCGGGCCGGACGGCGACCCGGACTCTGAGTGGGCCCGCCGTGTCACCGTCCACCGCGCCCGCCGGCCAGCCTGGTGGCGAACCGTCGAGAGCCTGGATCTCGCCGGGATCCTGCGCGGCAACGACCGCGTGCTGCTCATCGACGGCATTGGCACCTGGCTGGCCGCGGTCCTCGACGAAGCGGGCATGTGGGCCGCCCAGGAATCGCCTGGCCCAGCTCTCGGCGATCAGGGCGGGACTAACCCGGATCCGGCCGCGGTCGTCCAGTTCAGGATCGACGAGCTCGTCGCTGCCTGGCGCCAGACCTGCGCGCTGGTGGTGGCCGTGACCGATCAGGTCGGTTCTGGCCTCGTGCCCGCCTATCCGGCCGGCCGGGTTTTCCGCGACCAGCTGGGCTGGCTGAACCAGCGCCTGGCGGCCGAATCTGAGCTAAATCTGCAGGTCGTAGCCGGGCGAGTGGCAACGCTCCCAGGCTGATCGCAACCACCACCAACCACAGCTTGCGACCCCGAACGGCACGAGATGGGTCTGCGAAGCTGTTAAGTTCTAAGCGCTAGCTCTGATCAGGACTAACCCTCCCCCGCAGGTCCTGACGAAGCCTGTTGATCAAGGTGGTGACGACATTGACGCGCGTTGTCGTCGTTGGTGATCTCATGACGGATACGGTCGCGCACGCGACCGCCCCCCTGGCCAGGGGCAGCGATACGCCGGCCACGGTAACCATGCACGGCGGTGGGTCGGGCGCCAACATCGCCGCCTGGCTGGCTGTGGACGGAGCGGAGGTCGCCTTCGTCGGCCGACGCGGCGCCGACATCGCCGGGCGCAACCGGGACATGGAGCTGATGGGCTACGGCGTCGACGCGCGCCTGGTCATGGATCCCGAGCGGCCGACCGGGACGTGCGTCGTCATGATCACCCATAAGGGCGATCACACGATGCTTTCCGACCCCGGTGCCAACGCGGCCCTGTCCGCGGACGACCTGCCACAGGACCTGTTCACTCCCGGCAGCCACCTGCACGTGTCCGGCTACACGCTGCTCAACAGCGGTTCACGGCAGGCCGTCCTGACGGCCCTCGGGCACGCACAGCGGGCCGGCATGACGATCTCGGTTGATGGTGCGTCGTCCGCTCCGCTCGCGCGGGTGGGCGCAGAGCCGTTCCTCCAGCTCACCAACGGCGCCACGCTGCTCTTCGTCAACCCTGATCAGGGCAAGGTGCTGACGGGCCGCGACGACCCCGGGCAGGCGGCCAGGGTGCTGAACGCCTGGTACCCGCACGTGGTCATGAAGCTCGGCGCCGACGGCGCGATGATGTACGCAGGCGGGCGCTCCGAGCCGGTCCGGGTCAGCGCCCCGCCGCTCGAGCACATCGTGGATGGCACCGGCGCGGGCGACGCGTTCGTTGCCGGCTTCCTGCCTGCCTGGCTCGACAAGAAGCCGGCCGGTGAGTGCCTAGCCGGCGGCTGCCGTCTTGCCGCCAAGGCGCTCGGCCTCGTCGGCGCCCGCCCGTTGCTCTAGGGCGCCGGCCAACCGCAAAAAGGCCGAAAACGTTGCGCACAGCCGCGCTTTCTCGGCGAGAGCCGGCTACCCGTGGTTAACGCGCACAACATTTCACGCCTGCCGTGCAGTTTTGCGACCGACTTGCCGCTTTTGTGCGCACGCCAGCCGTGAAATCTCGTCGCCGCGGTACGGCTCGGGCTGCCCAGCGCATCTGCCTGTCAGGCCAGCACGCGAAGATCGACGGCTACCCTGGTGACCCGATCCGGACCGGCTGTCACCGCCCACGCCGGCGTAGTCCGACCCCGTTCCCAGCCTGAATGCAGAAACATGAGAGCCTACCTCGATCAGATCTTCTCGCTGCGGGACCGCGTGGCCGTCGTCACGGGCGGCAGCTCGGGCATCGGCCGCGCGATCGCGATGGCCCTGGGTCAGGCCGGCGCGGCGGTCGTGGTCATCGCCCGGGGCGAGGAGAACCTGCGGGCCACCGTGGCCGAGCTGGCTGCCGCCGGCTGCGCGGCCGCGAGCGTAGCGGCGGACCTCGGCGACCGGCGGGCCCTGGATCGCGCCGCGGCCGACGCGACCACGCCGTTCGGGCCGCCGGACATCCTGGTGAACTGCGCCGGCCTGAACATCCGCCCGCCGCTCGCCGACCTGACCGCAGACCAGTGGGACGAGCTGATGGCGGTGAACCTGACGGCCCCGTTCCGGCTAGGTCAGCGGTTCGGTCCGGTGATGGCTGAGCGCGGCTGGGGCCGCATCATCAACATCACGTCGCAGCAGGCCGACCGGGCTTTCGGCAACAGCGGCGGCTACGGCCCGGCCAAGAGCGGCGTCGCCGCGCTCACGCGGTCGCAGTCGGAGGCCTGGGCGGCGCGGGGCGTCTGCTGCAACGCGATCTGCCCTGGCTTCGTGGTCACGCCGCTGACGGCGGAGGCGTCGGCGGATCCGGTCCGGCTGGCGGCCCTCGCCGCCAGGACGATGGTGGGCCGCAACGGCCTGCCCGCCGACTTCGCCGGACCAGCCGTGTTCCTGGCGAGCGCGGCCAGCGACTTCGTGACCGGGCAGATCATCCGGGTGGACGGCGGCTTCTCCGCGACCTGAGGCAGCCGTCAAGCTGTCGCGCGCGGCGCGTCGGCCTGCGCATCTGCCCCGCCGGGACGGCACAATGGCGGTCATGGCCAGACGCACCACGACATCTCCCGCTGGGGGCGGCCGCGGCCGCGGCGGCGACAGCACCGACGTCGATGACGCCGAGTTCGAGGAAAACATCGTCGACATCGACGTCACCGACGAGATGCGCGCCAGTTACCTCGAGTACGCCTACTCGGTCATCTACCAGCGCGCGCTCCCGGACGCTCGGGACGGTCTGAAGCCGGTACAGCGCCGGATCCTGTACCAGATGAGCGAGATGGGGCTGCGGCCCGACCGTGCCTACGTCAAGTGCGCCCAGGTGGTCGGCCAGGTGATGGGCCGCCTGCATCCGCACGGCGACGGGGCGATCTACGATGCGCTCGTACGGATGCACCAGCCGTGGGCCATGCGGCTGCCTCTCATCGACGGGCACGGCAACTTCGGCTCGCCGGACGACGGGCCGGCCGCCTACCGCTACACCGAGGCCAGGATGGCCGCAGCCGCCATGGAGATGACGAACTCGCTAGACGAGGACACCGTCGACTTCATCCCGAACTACGACGGCACCGAGACCCAGCCCGAGGTGCTCCCGGCCGCCTTCCCGAACCTGCTGGTCAACGGCGCGGCCGGCATCGCCGTCGGGATGGCGACCAACATGGCCCCGCACAACCTCGGCGAGGTGGTAGCGGCCGCCCGGCACCTGATCGCCAATCCGGACGCCGACCTCGAGACTCTGATGCGGTTCGTGCCCGGCCCCGACCTGCCGACCGGCGGCAAGATCATCGGCCTGGACGGGATCCGGGACGCCTACGAAACCGGCCGCGGCATCTTCCGTACCAGGGCCGCGGCCAGGATCGAGAAGCTCACCCCCCGGCGGAACGGCATCGTCGTCACCGAGCTGCCCTACGGTGTCGGGCCGGAGAAGGTCATCACGCGGATCAAGGACCTGGTCCAGGCCAAGAAGCTGAACGGGGTGTCCGACCTCAAGGATCTCACCGACATGAAGCACGGCCTGCGCCTGGTCATCGAGGTGCGGTCCGGCTTTGTGCCCGAGGCCGTGCTGGCCGAGCTGTACCGGTTGACCCCGATGGAGGAGACGTTCGGCATCAACAACGTCGCGCTCGTCGACGGACAGCCGAAGGTGCTCGGGCTGCGTGAGCTGCTGCAGATCTACGTCGACTTCCGTATCGACGTCGTCCGGCGCCGCTGCGAGTTCCGGCGGGCGAAGCGCGAGGCCCGGCTGCACCTGGTCGACGGCCTGGTCATCGCGCTGCTGAACATCGACGAGGTCATCCAGGTCATCCGCACCAGCGACGACGCGGCCGCCGCCAAGGAGCGGCTGATGCAGATCTTCGATCTCAGCGAGATCCAGGCCCAGTACATCCTGGACACCCCGCTGCGCCGGCTGACGCGGTACGACCGGCTCGAGCTCGAGCGAGAGCGGGAGACGCTCGTGACCGAGATCGCCGAGCTGACCGCGATCCTGGACTCCGAGCAGCGCCTTCGCGAGCTGGTGTCGGCCGAGCTGGCCGCCGTCAGCGACAAGTTCGCGACGCCGCGCCGCACGGTCCTGCTGGAGGGCACAGGCGCGGCCAGGACCGCCGCGGTGCCGCTGGAGGTCGCCGACGAGCCCTGCACTGTCCTGCTGTCCTCGGCGGGCCTGCTGGCCCGCACGGCCGCGCGTCCGGCCACCGGCGGGCAGGGCATCCTGCCAACGGGCGATGAGGACAGGGAACGGGGTAGCCCGCCATCACGGTCCGCCCGCGGCTCGGGCGGCCAGCGTGCGGCGCACGACGTGATCGTGTCCTCGGTCAGCTCCACGGCGCGGGGCACCATCGGCCTGGTGACCTCGGCCGGGCGGCTGATCCGGCTCGGCGTCCTTGAGCTACCAGCGTTGCCGCCGAGCGCGCACTCCCCCGCGCTGTCGGGCGGCGCCCCCATCAGCGAGTTCGTGACCACCGGCCCTGGCGAGACGGTCGTGGGGATCGTGGCGGCCGATGCCGATGGCGCGGGGCTGGCGCTGGGCACCGCACAGGGCGTGGTCAAGCGCGTGGCGCCGGACTATCCGCAGAACGCCGCGGACTTCGAGGTGATCTCGCTGAAGGACGGGGACCGGGTGATCGGCGCGGTCCAGCTGACAGACGATGACCAGGAGCTGACGTTCATCACCAGCGATGCCCAGCTGCTGCGGTTCGCGGCGCCGGCGGTGCGGCCGCAGGGCCGGGCCGCGAGCGGGATGGCGGGCATCAGGCTCTCGCCGCGAGCCAGCGTGATCTGGTTCGGCGCGGTCGACCCGGCCGCCGGGGTGCAGGACGCTGCCTCAGCGGGCCCGGCCGCAGGGCCAGTAGTGGTCACCGTGGCGGGTGCCGCTGGCGCGCTGCCGGGGGCGACGGCTGCGACCGTGAAGGTCACGCCGTTCGCTGAGTTCCCGCCCAAGGGGCGCGCAACGGGCGGCGTCCGGTGTCACCGCTTCCTCAGAGGTGAGGACGTCCTGGTGCTGGCCTGGGCGGGACCCGGCCCGGCCCGCGGCGCCACCGAGGCGGGCACCCCGGTCGAGCTGCCGCCGCCGGTCGGGCGCCGGGATGGCTCGGGCGAGCGGGTCCGCCACCCGCTGGCGGCGATCGGCGGTACCGCGACGTAGCGCGGGCTGCGCCGTCGTGTCCAGTCCCGACAGCTGCTGTAGCCGCAGGGGCGGGGCAACGATGACATTGCAGCTGGGCTCATACCGCGCTGAGAGACGGGTTTCGGGTGCCAGCCAGGCCGGCGACGCAGCCTGATCCCTGACGACGAGCCGTTCGCGCGATGCGGGCGGCCGTCACGAAGGGAGGAACCCGATGGTTTCCAGAACTGGCGGCCGTGCCCGGCGGCTCATCATCACCGGCATCGTGGCCGCCGGGGTAGGGGCGGGCGCTACCGGCGTCGCGCTCGCGTCGACCGGCGGCTCCGGGGCGGCCACCACGACATCGAGGACAACGACGACAACGTCCTCGGCATCGCCGAGCTCATCGCCGTCATCGTCACCGTCCTCGTCGGCGTCGACGGGGACCAAGCCGGCAAGCACCATGCCGGGATCGACGGGCACGCACAAGTGCACGCACATGGGCAGCGACTCGGGCAGCCCGGGCGGCGCTGGCAGCTCCGCTGGCGCCAGCTCAAGCGGCTCGACCGGCTCGTAGATCCCGCTGGCGCGCCGTTGCCCAGGCGGCTCGCCAGCACCAGGCGGTGCCGTGCGGCCTTTCCCCGTGGCCGCGCGGCACTGCCGCGGCGCGCTGGCGTCAGACGTCGATGCGGGCAGGATCCAGCTCGGTCGCACCGCCGACGATGAAGTCGCGGCGCGGTCCTACCTCGGTGCCCATCAGCAGATCGAACATCTCCCTGGCAGCCTCGGCGTCCTCGATCCTGATCCGGCGCAAGACACGGCGGCGCGGATCCATGGTCGTCTCGGCAAGCTGGTGCGCGTCCATCTCGCCGAGACCCTTGTAACGCTGCGGCGGCTCCTTGAAGCGCTGCCCCTTGCGCTCTAGCTCCAGCAGCGTGCGGTGAAGCTCGGCGTCGCTGTAGGTGTAGATGTACTTCTGCTGGCCCTTGCGCGGGTTGGTCAGCTCGATCCGGTGCAGCGGCGGCACGGCGGCGAAGACGCGCCCGGCCTCGACCATCGGGCGCATGTACCGGTGGAAGAGCGTGAGCAGCAGCGTGCGGATGTGCGCGCCGTCGACGTCCGCATCGGCCATGAAGATCACTCGCTGGTAGCGCGCCGAGTCCAGGTCGAACGCGCTCCCCGAGCCGGCCCGAGCACCTGGATGATCGCGGCGCACTCGGCGTTTTTCAGCATGTCGGCGAGGGACGCCTTCTGCACGTTGAGGATCTTGCCGCGGATTGGCAGCAGGGCCTGGAACTCCGAATCCCTAGCATTCTTCGCGGTGCCGAGGGCTGAGTCGCCCTCGACGATGAACAGCTCGCTCCGGTCGTCTGCGGACCGGCAGTCGACCAGCTTGGCCGGCAGGGCCGAGGTCGCCAGCGCCGACTTGCGCCGCTGGTTCTCACGGTGCTCGCGCGCGGCGATCCGGGTCCTGGCCGCCGAGATGACCTTGTCGAGCACGGCCCTGGCCTGCTGCTTGCTCCCGCGGACGCGGCCTTCCAGGAAGTTGCCGAGCTCGGTGCCGACTACCTGGCTGACGATCTTGGCCGCGGCCGGGGTGCCGAGCACTTCCTTGGTCTGACCCTCGAACTGCGGCTCGGGCAGCCGGACCGAGATGACCGCTGTCAGTCCCTCCAGCACGTCTTCCTTGATCACCGCGTCGTCGCCGACCTTCAGCAGCCGCGCGACCTTGAGCTGGTCGTTCAGCGTCCGGACCAGCGCCCGCTCGAAGCCGGTGATGTGCGTGCCGCCCTTGCCAGTCGGGATGACGTTGACAAACGACCGCAGCCGCGTGTCGTAGCCACTGTCCCAGCGAAGCGCGACGTCCACCTCCAGCTGGCGCTCGACCTCCGTCGGGGTCAGGTGGCCGGCGTCATCGAGGACCGGCACCGTCTCGGTGAACATGCCGCTGCCACTGATCCGGAGCACGTCGGTGACCGGCTCGCCCGTGGCCAGGTGAGCACAGAATTCGCTGATCCCGCCCGCGAACCTGTACTCCGCCACCCGGCCGGTCACGCTCTCGTCGGGCCGGTCGTCGTCAGCCCGGCTCTCCTCGACGTGCTCGCGTGGCGGCCGCTCGTCGACCACCCTGATGCTCAGGCCTGGCACGAGGTAGGCGGTCTGCCTGGCCTGCTGCGCCAGCCAGCCGAACGTCCACTCCGCGCCGGGGACGAAGATCTGCCGATCCGGCCAGAACCGGATCCGGGTTCCGGTGGCGGACCTGGCGACCTTGCGGCCCTTGCGGATGCCAGAGCCCGGCGTGAAGGCAGCGTCCGGGCCATCCCCGGCGAACTCTCCTGGCACGCCGCGCCGGAAGCTCATGGCCCACTCGTAGCCGGCCTTCTCGACCCAGACATCAAGCCGGCCGGACAACGCGTTCACGACCGAGGCGCCGACGCCGTGCAGGCCGCCCGAGGCCGTGTAGGAGCCACCGCCGAACTTGCCGCCCGCGTGCAGCCTGGTCATGATCAGCTCGACGCCCGACAGCCCCGTCTTGGGCTCGTTGTCTACCGGTATGCCGCGGCCGTTGTCGATCACCTCGGCCGAGCCATCCGCATGCAAGGTCACGTCGATGCGGCTGCAGGCCCCGGCGAGCGCCTCGTCGACTGCATTGTCGAAGATCTCGCCCAGGCACTGGGCAAGGCCGCGGCCGTCGGTCGAGCCGATGTACATGCCAGGTCGCTTGCGGACAGCGTCCAGGCCCTCGAGCACCGTGAGGTGCCGGGCGGTATAGCCGTCAGCAGCGTGACCTGCGCTGGCGTCCCCCGGGCCGACGGCAGGCGATGCGTGCCCGGCTGACCGGCGGCCGGCTGACCGGCCACGATCAGCTGTTCCTCGGCCAGCCGGCTCGCGACCTACCGGCACGGGGCTGGCGGGTTCGGTGCTGACGGCGGTCACAGCGGCTCCCCTGGGCAACGACGCGGCGCGGCGGGCCGCGGCTTGCCAGCGGACGCTCCCGGCGGTGCGGCAGCGCTCCTGGCCGGCTGACTAGGCCCTGAGGGCAGACTAGCCGCCGCTACCCCCAGCCTCGCGCCACCACGCCGGGGGACATATGACGCTCGGAGGCGCGAACTTCTTATAACTACTCATACCGGCCCGGGCGACAGCGGCCGGGCATAGCCGATTGTTCGCCCTCGGCATACTGGTGGCCCGCGGGGGATGACAAACGACCAGCCCGAGTGTTGTGATGCGTAGGAGATCACAGGTTGGACGGACTGTCGGCAACGTGGCCGCCAGGGCCGGGGCATCCCGGCACCGGATACCCCCGGCACCGTCCTCGAGGCGAGGAGGCGACTATGACCGGAGCTATAGCCCCCACGAGGCCGCTCAGCGCCCTTGACTTGTGTGATCGATGTGGGGCGCCCGCGTACGTACGCGTCCTTCTGCCCGGTTCGGGCGAGCTGCTGTTCTGCGCTCACCACAACCGCAAGCACGCCGAGGCCCTGGCCAAGATCGCAGTTGAGATCCAGGACGAGACCGGCAGGCTCGCAAGCAAGCCGTCAGACGCGGCCTCCTGACCTCCCAAGCCACTAAACATCGGCCCCTGACCAGCTCAGCTGGTCAGGGGCCGATTTAGTGCGGTACCCGGCGTAGTGCTCGGGCCGGGCGGCTTCAGGCCGCCCTACGTGCCGTCAGGGCCTCGCCGGCGGCGCCGCGCACCGCGCCGTCGCCGCCAGCGGGGCTCGCCTTAGTCCAGGTAGTCCCGCAGCACCTGCGACCGTGACGGGTGGCGGAGCTTGGACATGGTCTTGGACTCGATCTGGCGGATCCGCTCCCTGGTCACGCCGTAGACCTTGCCGATCTCGTCGAGCGTCTTGGGCTGGCCATCGGTCAGCCCGAAGCGCATCGAGACCACGCCGGCCTCGCGCTCCGACAGGGTGTCGAGAACCGAGTGCAGCTGCTCCTGCAGCAGCGTGAAGCTGACGGCCTCGCCCGGCTGGATCGCCTCGGAGTCCTCGATGAGGTCACCAAACTCGCTGTCGCCATCCTCACCGAGCGGGGTGTGCAGGGAGATCGGCTCGCGGCCGTACTTCTGCACCTCGATGACCTTCTCCGGGGTCATGTCGAGCTCAGCTGCCAGCTCCTCCGGGGTCGGCTCGCGCCCCAGGTCCTGGAGCATCTGCCGCTGCACCCTGGCCAGCTTGTTGATGACCTCGACCATGTGCACCGGGATCCGGATGGTCCTGGCCTGGTCCGCCATGGCCCTGGTGATGGCCTGCCGGATCCACCAGGTCGCGTACGTCGAGAACTTGTAGCCCTTGGTGTAGTCGAACTTCTCCACCGCGCGGATCAGGCCGAGATTGCCCTCCTGGATCAGGTCCAGGAAGAGCATGCCTCGGCCGGTATAACGCTTGGCCAGCGAGACGACGAGCCTGAGGTTGGCCTCGAGCAGGTGGTTCTTCGCCCGCCTGCCATCGTCGGCGATCCACTCCAGGTCCAGCCTGGTCTCGGGGCGCAGCGTGCCGGCGTTATCGGCGAGCTTCTCCTCCGCAAACAGGCCCGCCTCGATCCGCTTCGCGAGCTCAACTTCCTGCTCGGCGTTGAGGAGCGGCACCTTGCCGATCTGCTTGAGATAGTCCTTGACTGGGTCGGACGTCGCGCCGGCCACCGCTACCTGGGCGGCGGGCAGGTCCTCGTCATCGTCTCCGTAGACGAACGCGTCGTCCTCGGAATCCTCGGCGGTCGTCGCGGCGTCGGCCGCCTGGGCGACGACACCGGTGACGCTGGCCGCCTCCTCCGAGTCGTCGGCTGTATCGGCTGCCAGCGGGCCGGCCTCGACCAGCTCAGCCTCGCCCGCCAGTTCCTCGGTGTCCGCTTCCTCAGCATCGCCGTCGTCAGCCTCGAGGATCTCGAGTTCCTCGAGCTCGGCGTCGACGTCGAGGAACGCCACGTCGGCGAGATCGGGGTCGCCGTCGATGTCCGCCACGTCGGTGAGATCGGGATCGGCGTCCAGGCCACCGGTCTCCACCAGGTCCTGATCGGTGTCCACCTCGGCCTGCGCGGCCAGGTCGGGATCCGCCGTCACGTCCATGCTCCCGTTGTCACGATGCTCTCCCCTGCCCGGCAGCTCACTGGCGGCCTTCTTTCCCTGCCTGCCTCTGGCGCCAGCCGCACCAGGGCGGTTACGGCTCTTGCCTACTGAAACCTGATCGTCCGCACTGGTGCCGTTGATACTGCTTGAGGTCGCGGACCTGGCGGCCGGCTTGCGGCCGCGGCTGCCCGCGGGTCGCCTGGTAGCCGGGACTCCATCGCCCGGCACCAGGGCTACCGGCTGGTCCGCCGCGTGCGCCTTGCCGTCGGCAGATCCGCCACGGGCCTGCTGCGGAACGCGTGCGTCCTGCGCTGGCGGCCGAGCCTGCCGCCGCGCCGCCGAGCCTGCAGCGCTAGCCACCGCGGTCACCCCTTCCCTCGCTGGATGGTGGCCGCCATGCCGCGACCAGCACCCGGCTGTTCGAACTCGCAGGCGACACTGCCACCCTCTCCGGCATACCTCTGTCGTAAGCATCGGACCCTACCGCGAGAATCCCGCTCCCTTGACCGTGCCGGAAGCTCGGGAACCGCGGCAGGAAAGCCTGTCCTGCCCGAGGTTCTCTCCCGCCCACCACACTAGGCGCAGTGTGCGGGTAGGTCGTACCGCTGCGGGAGAGCGCCGCTGCCCTCCCGTGCTGGCCGCGCCAGCAACGCCCGGACCTGGAGCGCCTGAGCTAGGAGCGCCTGAGCTGGGAGCGCCTGAGCTTGGAGCAACCGAGCTTGGAGCGACCCTGCTTGGCTCGACCGGGCTGAGTGCACAACCTCGGGAATGTTACCCGCATTCCTCATGCCCTCCCCTTCCTCACTGAACCGGCTCGCCCCCTGCCGCCGGCCTTGTCCCCCTGCGCCGGGACGTGCAGCACCAGGACGGTGACGTCGTCATCCTGCTCGTACCCGGTCAGCATCCGGTCTACGAGGTAATCAAGCAGCTGCGCCGGGTCGGCGGCGACCGGGGCTGGCGCCTGCGCCGCCACGGCCACGAGCTCGTCCAGGCCGGCGTCCAGGCCGCGCTTACGGTTCTCCACGAGTCCATCGGAATACAGCACGGCCGTGTTGCCAGGCGGCAGCCGGAACGCGTACTGATGGCGCGGGCTGGCCCAGCCAAGCGGCGTCCCGGCCTCGGTTGGATCCAGCCGCGGCGGGCCGTCAGGCGACAGCAGCAGCGGCGGCAGGTGCCCGGCGTTCCCGGCCACGCCCTCGCCGGTCAGCGGGTCCACGACCAGGTAAGCGACCGTGGTGACCTGCTCGGCCAGCTCCGTGGCGAGGAAGAGCCGATCAAGCCCGGCCAGCACGGCGGCCGGCCGCGGGTCCGTGAGCGCCAGCGCACGCAGCGCATTGCGGACCCGGCCCATCCCGGCAGCCGCGGTCAGGCCCTTGCCCATGACGTCACCGGTGGCCACCGCCAGGCGCCCGTCGGGCAGGCGGAAGGCGTCGTACCAGTCCCCGCCGATCTCCATGTTCCTGGTCACCGGCAGGCATCGCGCCTCCAGGATGATGCCGGGGACTGTCGGCAGCGTGTCCAGCAGCAGGCTGCGCTGGAGTGTCTCCGCGGTCGTGTGCTCGCGCTCGTAGAGGGTGGCCCGCTCCAGGGCCAGCGCGCACTGCCCGGCGAGCGCCTCCAGGAAGACCCGCTCCTCCTCGGTGATCTGCCGCGGCCGGGTGAAGGAGAAGCGCAGCGCGCCGAGCGAAGCGCCCGACGACAGCAGCGGCAGGCCCACCCAGGCCTTCTCGTCGCTGTGCTCGAGGAACAGGCTGACATCGACGCCCTCGGCGTCGAAGTGCCGGCGCAGCGCTTCCGGGCTCTCCAGCAGCACCGGCCTGCGCGTGCTGATGGCGTAGGTCATCACGCTGGCGACCGATAGCGGGATGTCGCCGCCAGGAGCGCCGGGGCTGCCGGGCAGGCCGTCAGGATTGATCGTCCGCAGGCGCAGCCTGTCGGTATCCAGGATGGCGACCGCGGACCGCTCAGCCCCGATAGCCGAGCGGCCGACCTCGGTGATGACCTGCACCACCTGCTCGACGGTCAGCGCCTCGGCCAGCATCGAGGTGGCCTGCTGCAGGCGGGCGGTGCGCAGCGCCGCGGCGGACAGCTGCTCGGTGAGCCGTCCGCGCATTTCTTCGGCTTCCCGCTGCGCGGTGACGTCCGTGCTCGCGCCCATCCACTCGATGATCTTGCCGTCGCGCTCGATCGGCACGGCGCGGACGTCGTAGTGCTTGTAGGAGCCGGTCCGGCTGCGCACCCGGTACCGGCTGTCAAAGACCTTGCCCGACCGCACGCAGTCGCGCCAGGCCGCCTCTACGCGCTCCCTGTCGTCGCTGTGGATCGCCTCGAGCCAGCCCTTGCTGAGGTACTCCTCAGCGGTCTGCCCGGTGATCCAGCGCCACTCAGGCGAGTCCTCGGCAATCTCGCCGTCTGGCGTGGTCACCCAGACCACCTGGGCGCCGGCCTGCACTAGCGAGCGGTAGCGCTCCTCACTGCGGCGCACCGCCTCGGCCGCCAGATGCTGCGGGGTGATGTCGATCGCGATGGCCGCGACGCCGCTGACCTCGCCGTCGCTGGACGGAAACCAGGAGAACGACCAGGTGCGCTCCTGCTGTCCGCCATCAGCGGCGGCGGTCGCGATGGCGTGCGCAGTCTGCGGAACCGGCCGGTCACCTGCGGCGACGCGCCGCAGGGCGGCCTGCGCCGCCGCGGCCAGATCCGGCGGCCACACCTGGGCTGGCGTGCGGCCCGCCAGGTCCGCATCGGCCGTGCCCGTCAGGCCGGCCATCACCGGGTTCATGCGGAGGAAACGGGCGTCCGGGCCGATGAAGGCGAAGCCGAGCGGGGCCTCATGCAGGAGCGAGGCCAGCAGCGCAGAGTCAGAAACATCGACACCGGGCAGTCGAGGGCGAGGTACCGACATGCCCGTGCTCATCGCAGGCACCCCGACATGGGCCGATCGCGCGCCATCGAGCGGCTCCTTCCTGCTCACTGCGGACACAAGAAGGCTAGCGGCAACAACGGACACAAGAAGGGGGCCAGCAACAACTGGCCGAGGCGACAGCCATTGCCGTGGCGTACAGCCGGTTTCGGCCGTCAGCCCCTCTTGCGGCCGCTGACCAGGCACAACGCCAACGCGGATGGGGCCGGAATGGTCCGCCGCCCGATGGCTGAGCGGCGCAGCGCGGCTTAGGCAATACTTCGAATCTCGCGGCCGGATTCACGGTCGGGCGCGCCCGGACCGAGCGGGAAATGGCACGCCACGAGCTGACCGGTGGCCAACCGCGGCCGAAGCGGCGGTTCCTGCTCGGCACAGATGTCGGCCGCGAACGCGCAGCGGAACCGGAACCGGCAGCCGCCCGGCGGCCGCGTGGGCCCGGCCGGCCCGATGTCGCTCCCGGCCATCCGGCCAGCCGCCGATGCGGTCGGCGTCCCCGGTGATGCCGGCCGAGCGGGGTGCGCCGCAGCGGCGCACCGGTCACGGCCGGGACAGCGTCGATCAGGCCGGCGGTATAGGGATGCGCCGGGGCGGTGCAGATATCCTCGGCCGGCCCGACTTCGACTAGCTTGCCGAAGTACATGACGCCGATGGTGTCGGCCATGTACCTGATCACCGACAGATCGTGCGAGATGAACAGGTAGCTCAGGCCGTACTGGCGCTGGAGCTTGCGCATCAGGTTCAGGATCTGCGCCTGCACGGAGACATCGAGCGCTGACACCGGCTCGTCGGCGACGATGAGCGCCGGCCGCTGAATCAGCGCCCTGGCCAGGGCCAGCCGCTGACGCTGCCCGCCGGAGAACTCACGCGGGTACCGGCCGACGGCGTCGACGGGCAGCCCGACCTCGTCGAGGATCCTGGCCACCTGGCGGCGATGGCCGCGGCGGCGGATCGTCTTCTGGATCGCCAGCGGCTCGCGCAGGATCGACCGCACCCGCATCCGCGGGTCGAGTGAGGCGAACGCGTCCTGGAACATCAGCTGGATACCCGGCGGCTGGCGCCTGCGCTGGCGCGACGACATGCCCGCAAGCTCGGTCCCACTGAACACGATCGACCCTGCAGTCGGCCGCTCCAGCCCGACCAGGAGCCTCGCGATGCTGGTCTTGCCGCAGCCGGACTCCCCCACCAGTCCGAACGTCTGACCTGGCTGGAGCTCGAAGCTCACGCCCGCGACGGCGCTCACCACGTCGCCCGGCCGGCCGAGCAGGCTGCGCCCGGAGTGGTAGTCCTTGACCAGCCCCGACACGCGCAGCAGCGGCTCGCCAGCGCCGCTGGGCGCGTCACCGCCACGGCCAGCGCCCTGGTCGGCCGAGTCGTCGCCGGCGGCGCTGCGCGCTGGTGTGGCCTGTGCGCGCGCCCAGGCGCTCACCGGCCGCGGGCCGTCCTGGCCGGCCGGTGCGCCTGCATCGCCTGGCCCCGGCAGGGCGAGCGGGAATGAGCACGCGTAGGTGTGGCCGGGATGATCGCCGTCCAGGACCGGCTCGTGGCTCTCGCACCAGTCGCGCACGTAGCGGCACCGCGGCGCGAAGCTGCATCCCGGCGCGCGGACGCTCAGGTCGGGCGGCCGGCCGGGGATGCTGTACAGCGACCGGGCGGCCGGGCCTGCCATCTCCGGCAGTGCGTCGAACAGCGCCTCGGTGTAGGGGTGCCGCGGGCCAGCGAACAGGGCCGCGGTGTCTGCGTGCTCGATGATCTTGCCGCCGTACATCACCGCGACGCGCTCGGTCCGCCCCGCGATCACGCCGAGGTCGTGCGTTACCAGGATGACGGCCATCCCGAGCTGCCCGCGCAGGTCGTCGATGAGCTCGAGGATCTCGCGCTGAATGGTCACGTCGAGAGCGGTAGTCGGCTCGTCCGCGATCAGCAGCTGCGGCTTGCAGGCCAGGGCGGCGGCGATCATGGCCCGCTGGCGCATGCCGCCAGACAGCTGATGCGGGTACAGACCGGTGACCCGCTCCGGCTCTGGCATCCGGACCAGTCCGAGCATCTCCACGGCTCGTGCCACCGCCGTCTGCCGGTCCGCCCCCTGATGCAGGACGACGGACTCGGTGATCTGGCGGCCGATCGTCATGGTGGGGTCGAGGCAAGCCGACGGGTCCTGGAACACCATCCCGACGTCGTTGCCCCGGATCTCCTGCATCGAGCGCTCCGACAGGTTCGTCAGCTCGGTGCCGGCGAGGACGATGGACCCCGCGGTGATCACGCCTCCGGCGGGCAGCAGCCGCATGACCGAGCGTGCGGTCATGGTCTTGCCGCAACCCGACTCGCCAACCAGGCCGAGGCATTCGCCGGCCGCGACGGACAGGCTCACGCCGTCGACCGCGTGCACGGTCGCGTCCCTGAGCCGGATCTCGGTGTGCAGATCGGTGATCTGCAGGACCGGGCCCGCGGACGGTGCACGACCGGACGGTGCACGACCGGACGGGGCACCACCGGACGGGGCACCACCGGACGGGGCGGGGGCGTTCTCGGCGGGGTCAGCCATGAGCGGAGAACCCGTCGCGCAGGCCGTCGCCCAGCATGGTGAAGGCCACCACGACGACGATGATCGCCGTCCCCGGAGCCAGGATCTGCCACCAGTACCCGTCGGAGATGGTCTGCGTCGCCGCGCCGATCATGTCGCCCCAGTCGACCGAGGGGAACTGCACGCCGAGGCCGAGCCAGCTCACCGTGGCCAGCAGCAGGATCGCGCTGGCGATCTGGAAGCTGACATTCACCACGATCGTGCCAGCCGCATTCGGCGCGATGTGCCGGACGATGACCCGCACGTTGCCCCCGCCCATGACGCGCGCCGCCTGGACATACTGGCGTACCCGCAGCGTCAGCGCCTCGGCGCGGACCAGCCGCGCCGGGCTGAGCCACGCGGTTCCTGCGATCACCAGGATGAGCATGCCCGTCGATGGCCGGTAGATGGAGATCAGCAGCAAGAGCAAGACGATCGCCGGAATCGCGATCGCGGCATCGACGATGCGCATCATGACCGCGTCGACGGCGCCGCCGAGGTACCCGGCGGTCGCCCCCCATAGCGAGCCCAGGACGGCCGCCAGCAGGCCAGCCGCCGCGCCCACCTCCAGCGACACCTGGCCGCCTTTCATGAGCCTGCCGAGCTCGTCAGCGCCGTCACCGTCGGTGCCGAGCGGATGGCCGGCCCGCGGCGACAGATTCGCTGCCGACAGGAACACGTGCGTCTGGTCGGTGTGGTAGAGCGTCGGACCGACGAAGCAGAAGGCCGCCATCGCGATGATGATCAGCCCGCCGGCGGTGGCGAGCGGATTCGCCCGGCACATCGCCAGGAAGCGCCGGGCCCGGCCGGCCAGCTCCGCCCGCTGGGCACCGCTCTGCAGGCCGGCCGACGCCGGGCCTGCGTGCCGCCCGCGGCTGCCGCGCGCCGGGGCCTCGCCAGCCGCCTGATTCGTCGTCATGCCCGCACGGACCTGACCCTGGGATCCAGCACCGCGTACCCGATGTCGGCCAGCAGCGATCCGGCCACGGCGCCGACGCCGATCACCAGCGTGAAGCCGAGTGTCACCGGGAAGTCGTGATTCAGCACGGCCTGCCAGATCTGCCAGCCCATGCCCTGGATGTTGAACAGGCTCTCGACGACCACGGCACCGCCGACGATCTGCGGGAAGCTGAGCCCCACCAGCGTCACGACCGGGACGAGCGAGTTGCGCAGCACGTGCGCCGTGAGGACCCGGCGCTCGCCGGCCCCGCGGGCCCTGGCCGCCTCGACGTATTCCTGGGCGAGGCTGTCCACCGCCGATGACCGCATGTACCGGGCGAAGATCGCGATGGTCACCAGGGTCAGCGTTAGTACCGGCAGCGCCAGGTCGCGTACGTCAGTGACGAACCCGACGATGCCCGCTGCCTGCGGTCCTTCGGCGCCGAAGACATGCCAGTCGACCGCGAAGAAGAGCACTAGCAGCGCGCCGAGCACGAAGGTCGGCATGGCGTAGAACAGGTACGTCGCCGCGGCGAGCCCGTGGTCTGACCCGCGGCCGCGCCGGACAGCCTGCAGCAGTCCGAGCGGCACCGCCACGGCCAGCGCGATCAGCGTCGAGATCCCGGTCAGCGCCAGGGTCCGCGGCAGGCTGGCGGCCAGCAGGGCTGTGACGCTCTCGTTCCGGGCCGGGGAGTAGCCGAGGTTGCCGTGCAGCACCCGGCCGAGCCAGGTCAGGTACTGGAGCAAGAACTGCTGGTGCACCGAGCCGGTGCCGAGGACGTCGGTGGCAGCGCCGCCAGGGGCCAGCCTGAGCAGCCCGAAGACGATGAGCGTGACGAGCAGGACGACAGCGATGGCCTGCAGCAGCCGGCGGGCCAGGTACGCCGTCACGATTCTGGCCTCCCTGGCCCCGGTCGGCTCACTGCCGGTAGTACCACTGTTCCGGGGTGATGTTCAGCGCGCTGTTCTGCACACCGATATGCAGCCCCCTGATGGTCTCGAGGAGCGTGGGCGCGTCCGGCTCGTACACCACCGGCAGCTGGCTGGCCAGGTAGTTCTGCCAGTTGTACATCGCGGTGTCGAACTGGGCCGGGGTCCGGGCGTGCAGCGTGGCGAGGATCAGCTGATCGTTGTGCGGGTCGCTGTAGGCACCGGAGTTGTTCGGCACGCCGCTCTCGAACAACTCGTCGCCGGTGGGCAGGTAGTCGGGCGCGTACGTCCAGGAGCCCCAGTCGGCCATCTGCCAGCTCTCGCCGTTGGCGCCGTACGCGGTGTTCACCACGTCGCCGAACGACTCGGCCTGGAGGTTGACCTGGATACCTGCTAGTGAAGCGTTGGAGGCAAGCTCGCGGGCCGCCGACTCGATCCAGTCCGTGCCGGTGGCGTACATGAGCGTGACCTTCAGGTGCTCCCCGGCCACGATCCCGGCGCCGCACTGGTTAGCGGCGGTGCCTGGCGAGTGGCAGGTGTCAGCCCCGTTCGGGACCACCGACCAGCCGTGACTCCGGAGCAGCTGCTGGGCTTTAGGGATGTTCAGGGTCCACTGATCCCCCAGCTGTCGCGCCTGCGGCGACAGGTACTTGGTCGACGGGTAGGTCCCGACCGGGCCGACCGTTGACTTGCCGTACCCGTGCAGCGGCCCGGCGATGACACCTTCCTGATCGACCAGGTGCTGGAACGCCTGGCGGAAGTACAGCTGCTTGAAGATCGCGGCCTGACCGGTGTTGTTGTTGAAGTTGTACGGGAAGTAGCTCAGCTCCCAGGCGTAGAGCGCGCTCAGCTGGTAGCTGGACAGCGACGGCGGGTTGGCGCCTACGTTCGCCCCGGCCGGCGGCACCGGCGCATCGACGGTCGGCAGGTA
The DNA here is from genome assembly GCA_963792725.1 of uncultured Actinomycetota bacterium. Lineage (GTDB taxonomy): Bacteria > Actinomycetota > Actinomycetes > Streptosporangiales > Streptosporangiaceae > JAJYUU01. The sequence goes on from CAWBXJ010000001.1 coordinate 1,201,710, forward strand.
GCCGACATCGATGGTCTGGCTCCCGCTCGGGTCCTGCAGCACGTTGTACTCGGCCTGCTCGGACGTGAACGGCAGCTCCACGAACGTCGCCACGTGGTGCGCAGCGACCGGACCGCCATACCTGGTGTTGTAGGTGAGGGTCAGCTTGCCCTGGCTGGTCAGGCTCTGTATCTTCCACGGACCGTCGACCACGCTCCAGATCGGCGAAGACGCGAACGTCGACGGGCTCTTGATCGCCTGCGAGTTCAGGTAGGTATAGACCGCGGCACACGCCGAGACCGTGGTGGCGCAATCGCTTGGACCCGAGGCCGTCCGGTCCCACGCCGCCGGCATCGGGGTGATCTCGCTGAGCTCGTTGTTCGTGAACCACGACTCCGAGAACTGCGGCGTCGTGATGTCCATCGTGACCACGTACTTGCTGGCAGCCCTGACGTTCGTCACGTCGCTGGGCAGCCCCTTGGGGCTCCAGAAGACGCCGCTGTTGCCCTCGGCGATCATCATGTTCAGCCAGAACACGACGTCCTGCGCGTCCACCGGCTCGCCGTTGGACCACTTGTAATTCTGCTTGAGCCTGATCACGACCTGGTGACCGCGATAGACAGGCAGGTCAGCGAGGCTGAGCGCCGGGTTCAGGTACGGAGTAGCCCCGCTGCCGAACCAGTACAGGGGCCGGTACAGCTGATACTGGAAGTCGTTGACGTTGTAGACGCTGTCGTCGGCGCCGTAGTTCCCGGCCATGAACGGGAAGGGGTAGGTGGCTGCCCCGCCAGGTTCCATCGCGTACGTGACCGAGTTGCCGCTGGCGAGGCCGGACTGGCTGCCGGATGTGGCGCTCGAGGCTGGCCCGCAGGCGGCCAGGACGGTGGCCAGGCCAACCGCGGCGCCACAAGCGCCCAGGACGCGACGACGTAGGTCCCGCCCCCGGGCTCGCCCGATCGCCGCAAGTCCTGCTCGCATGAGGTAACCGCCGTCCTTCTCGCACCGGGAGCAGCCCGCCAGCGAACGTGCTCCACCAGTCCCAGATTTACGTCTTACACACCCAAATACTTACATTATGACTTATGCACCAGACCCGCGTGGCCACTCCGGCCGGCGGCAGCCGGGCCCGAAGGCAGGCAAACCCCCGGCACGCGACACGACCAGACGCTCGGCCGCTCCGGACCGGGCCGACCGGCTGCGGGAGCTCGCCTGGCAGGACACCGCGAGCGGTCCGGGATGCCAGGCATGGCTCGGGCGGGCATGGCTCAGTAGGACGCTACCGGACTAATAGGCCGTTCGCCGGATAGACAGGTGGAACTGGCGCGCTTCCTGCCACCAGATTCCGGCGAAATATCCCGGATACCTGAGAATCGGACGGAAACCATGGCGAGGCATGGCGTGCCCGCTCCGGAAATCTGCGAAGCTAGACGGGTGAGCCCCCAAAGCCGACGCCGAGATCCAGCGGGCGACAGGGGTCATCGTGGCACCTCCGGCGCACCGCAAAGCCGCAGCGGCGGCCTCGCCGGACCGCCACCCAACGCCCTGTTCGCCGAGATGCTCCGCGCTGCTCGCGAGCTGCTCGCCGTGCGCAGCCCGCTGGACGCAGAACTCATGGTCAGCGAGCTGCTCGGGACCTGGTGGGGGCACCGCGCGGCCGGCAGCGCGCGCGGCGCCCGGCGCCGGGCCGGGATCGAGGAACTGGTCGGCGAGGGCCTGGTCAGGTACGCGGCGGAGCAGGGCAGCCCCGCCGCGCTGGCGCTCCTGTCAGGCATCGCCTGCCTCGGCACGTCGCGCCAGGCAATCCAGGCCGAGTACGCCGCCCTCGCGCTGATGGACCAGGGCGTCGCCAGGCCGGCCTGGGCCGAGCACGTGGGGGCCGTCGAGGCGGCCGAGTGTTACGTCAACTCCGACGCCTACGGCGACCGCGACGAGGTCGTCTGCGTGTTCAGCTACGCCGGCCAGGAGCAGCACGCGCTGGTCGTGGTCGTCGACTACAACGCCGGCGGCCTGGCCAGGGACGGCTGGGTGACGTCGCAGGTGGCCAAGCTGCTCGACTACTGCCGGGACGGCAGTGGCGGCGGGCCGAGCTTCATGCAGATCGATCCGCCGCAGGCACGCCGGATCCTGGCAGCCGCGCTGGCCGCGACCGAGGCAGCTCCCGATCCCACGGTGAGCGCCTCGTTCCCCTCGTACCATGCCTTCATCCGCGCCAGGGTGCGCACGCTGCCGCCGGTCCGGCCGGCCGGCCAGCCGAGTCTGGATGAGATCCCGGCGGCGCCGGCTGTCAACGCCGCCAGCAGGCGAACGCTGTGGCGCAAGGACCGGCGGGCCATGCTGGTCGCCGAGTTCCTCGCCTCCGATGAGGCCGAGGATCTGTCGGACCGGCAGGCGGCGAGCCGGTGCGCCGATCACATCGTGGAGTACGGCTGCGACCGCGACTTCGGCCGGCCGCTGCGGGTAAGCCCGGCCAAGGCCGAGACGTTCCTGCTGGACTGGCTGCCGCGCAAGGTGGTGCTGTCCAAGGCCGACCAGGAGGCCATGCCGCACGTCCTGCTGGCCTGGGTCCGCTGGGCGGGCGCGCGGTCGGGGCTAGACGAAACGGCGATCGCGGCCACGCTGGACGCGGTCTTCGACTCGATGCGCACGTTCCCGAGCGTCTATCGCGACCCGGCGTCCTTCGGCCTGGAGCCGGACATGGTGAGCCGGCTGCTCCCCGACGGCGACCTGGAAGCGCTCGCCCGGCGGGTGTTCGCCTTCCCGCTGCTGCGCGGTACCTATCGCGGCACCGACCTGGCGACGCTGGATCCGTCCCGGCACTCCGACCGGCGCACGCTGCTGGCCGCCGACCATGATGACGCCGACGCCCGGCATGGCCGCGGCGAGCGGGACGCGAGCAGCGAGCACATAGACCGGCACATCGTGCTGGCCGACCGGCTGTGGCGCGGCGACCCGCCCGAACTCTGGGATGCCGCCCAGCGCCTGCTCGACCTAGGCGAGGATCGGCACGAGGTACTGCACGTCCTGATCGAGACTGTGCGGTCAGCCGGACCGCGGGAGACTGACATCGCCGCCGCGCTCGCCGACCTCCCCCCGGAAGAGCCCGGCTGACCCAAGCGCCCGATTCCGGGGGAGGTCAGATGACAGACCAGCAGCGAGTGGTCGACCTGAACGCCGACCTCGGCGAGAGCTTCGGCATCTGGCGGCTCGGCGACGACAAGGCGCTGCTGGAGATCGTCACCAGCGCCAACATCGCGTGCGGCTTCCACGCCGGCGATCCCCTCACGATCCGGCGCGCCTGCGCGAGCGCGGTCGCCCGTGGGGTGGCCATCGGCGCCCAGGTCTCCTACCGGGACCTGGCCGGGTTCGGCCGCCGGGAGATGGCGGTGCCGCCAGACGAGCTAGCCGCCGAGGTGCTGTACCAGATCGCCGCGCTGGACGGCGTGGCGCGGGCCGAGGGCGGCCGCGTCCGCTACGTCAAGCCGCACGGAGCCCTGTATAACCGCGCTGTCACCGATGCCGGACAGGCGGCGGCGATCGCGTCCGCGGCAGTCTGCTACAACCCCGCGCTGCCGATCCTGACGCTGCCTGGCTCGGCGCTCGCCGCGGCGGCGACCGACGTCCGGCTGCCCGTGATCACCGAGGCCTTCGCCGACCGCGCCTATCGCGACGACGGCACGCTGGTCCCGCGCGGCCAGCCGGGTGCTGTCCTGACCGACCCGTCGGTGGTGGCGAGGCGCGCCGTCAGTATGACGGTCGACGGCACCGTCCAGACGATCTCTGGTGTCGCGCTCGAGGTGAGCCCGCGCTCCATCTGCGTGCACGGCGACACGCCAGGCGCCGCGGTGCTGGCCGCCGCGATCCGCGCCGCGCTCGAGCAGGCGGGCGTCACGCTGGCGCCTTTTGCGTGATAGGCGTCAGAGCGGCCGGCGACGCGGCCCTCCTCCTGGAGGCCGGCGCCGTATCGGCCACTGATCAGGACGGGAACGGGGCCGCCGCCATCGCCGCCGTCATCACGGCCGCGGAGCTGCCCGGCCTGATCGACGTCGTGCCCGGCGCGGCGACGGTCCTGGTCAGCGTCGAGCCAGGTAGCTGGGACCTAGCCGACCTGGCGGCCAGGCTGACGGCGCTCGCGGCCCGCGCCGCGCCCGGCCAGCCGGGTCCGGGTCCTGGCCTCGCCACCATAGATGTCTGCTACGACGGTCCCGACCTGGCCGAGGTGGCCGCGCTGACCGGACTGACGGTCGCCGAGGTAGTCGCCCGGCACCAGGCCGCCGAGTACCGCGTGGGCTGGCTCGGGTTCGCGCCCGGCTTTGCCTACCTCACCGGGCTGGACCCGATGCTGGCGGCGGTGCGCAGGCTCGACAGCCCGCGGCTGCGCGTGCCGGCCGGCTCGGTCGCCATCGCCGGCGGCCTGGCCGCCGTGTACCCGGCCGCTTCGCCGGGTGGCTGGCGGCTGCTCGGCCGCTCCTCGGCGCCGCTCTGGGAACCTGACCGGGACCCGCCCGCGCTGCTGGCGCCTGGCATCCGGGTCCGGTTCCGCGCGGTGGACAGCGTGCCGCCGGTGCCCGAGCAGCCGACGGCGGACATGGGGACCGCGACGACGACGGCCGAGACGGGCACCAGGGCGAGCCGGGGCTTGCGGCGGATTGAAGTGCTGCAGCCGGGCCCGCTCACGACCATCCAGGATCTGGGCCGGGCAGGCTTGGCACATCTTGGCGTGCCCGCGAGCGGCGCCGCCGACGCCGGCAGCCTGCGGCTCGCGAACCAGCTCGTCGGGAACGAACCTGGCGCCGCCTGCCTCGAGGTCACGCTCGGCCGGCTCGCGCTGCGGCTCGAAGCCGACGCCGTGGTCGCGGTCGCCGGCGCGCCCGCCCCGGTCCGGCTAGGCGCGGGCCGGCCAGGCGCGGGCCGGCTTGAGCGAGCGGACGGCACGACGTTCGCGGTTCCGGCCGGGTCCGTGCTCCGGCTGGGCGCGCCGACGACCGGGCTGCGCAGCTACGTCGCGATCGACGGCGGGATCGCGGTCACGCCGGTGCTCGGCAGCAGGTCGGCGGACTCGCTGTCGGGTCTTGGGCCGAAGCCACTGCGGCCGGGCGACTGGCTGCCGCTGGGACGGCCCCGTTCCCTGCCGAATGAACGCCTGCCATCGCGGCCGCCCGCCGCCGTGACCACCGTGCCTAGGGCAGGTCCCGTGGAGCTGCGCGTGATCGCCGGACCGCGCGACGACTGGTTCGCCGCCACCGCCCTGGACACGCTGGCGACTGGCAGCTACGTCGTCAGCCAGGCCAGCAACCGGACCGGACTGCGGCTGACCGGGCCGCAGCTGCGCCGCGGCCGGCCGGGCGAGCTGCTGAGCGAGGGCATGGCCGCGGGCTCCCTGCAGGTCACGCACGAGGGCCAGCCGATCCTGCTGCTCGCCGATCACCCGACGACCGGCGGGTACCCAGTCATCGCCGTCGTGGTGTCGGCCGACATCGGGCTCGCGGCGCAGCTTCGGCCGGGGCAGCAGGTCAGGTTCCGGGTCAGCCGCGGGCTCGCCCGGCCCGGCCCGGCGTCAGCGGGCTAGCTCGCGATAAGCGGTCAGCAAGTCAGCTGCCAGCACCGTCGTCAGGTCCGCGGCCGACGCCGCGTCGCCCTGCAGAGAGACCCGGACGTCGCGGGAGGCGCACGCGCGCTCGAACAGCGACCGGGCGAACCTGCCGTTGCCGAGAGCGTCGATCCTCCCCGCCTCCACCGCCTGCGTGAAGATCGAGTCCAGCACCGGCACTGCCTCGCCATCGAACTTGTCGCCTGCCTGGGTGGCGATGACCTGCGCTATCTGGCTGAGCTCTGCCGGGCTGTAGCTCGGGAACGCGATCCGGGTGCTGAATCGCGAGGCAAGGCCGGGGTTGCTGCGTAGCAGCCGGTCCATGTCGTCGGTGTAGCCCGCCAGCACGATGACGAGCCGTTCCCGGTCGTCCTCCGCGCGCTTGAGCAAGGTGGCGACCGCCTCAGAACCGAACGCGTCACCGCCGGAGTAAGCCTCGTTGTGCAGCGCGTACGCCTCGTCGATGAACAGCACACCGCCCATCGCGGAGTCGATCAGCTTCGACGTCTTGATCGCGGTCGAGCCGAGATGCTCGCCCACCAGGTCGGCCCGGTGCGCCTCGATCACCTCGGGCCGCACGAGCAGGCCGAGCGCGGCGAAGATCCGGCCGACGATGCGCGCCACCGTGGTCTTGCCGGTGCCAGGCGGTCCGGTGAAGACGAAGTGCTGTGACGGCGGCTGGCTTGCCAGCCCCTGCCGGTCCCGGAGCCTGGCGACCTGAAGCTGGGCGACGATCTCGTGCACCTGCCGCTTTACCGGCTCGAGGCCGACGAGGGCGTCGAGCTCGGCGAGCGCGCCCTCGACGGTCGGCGTGTCGGTGTAGCCGCGGAACCGCGTCGTGAGGTCGGCGTAGGCGAGCTCGAGGTCCTGGCCGCGGAGCGTGACCAGCTCGGTCGAGGTGGGCTCGGCAGGCCCGGCCATCACCCGCACGTCGCGCTGCTGTCCAGCCCTGGCCAGCAGGCTGCGCACGAACCTGCCGTTGCCTAGCTCGTCGGCCAGCCGGCGGCGGCCGATCTCCTCGAACATCCGGCGCAGCACGGGGCGGGCATCCGGGTCGAGCAGCTCGCCCCGGCCCTGCACGGCGGTCTCGGCGAGTGCCATCAGCTCGGCCGGGGAGTAGCCCGGGAACTTGACCCGGACGCCGAATCGCGAGTTGAGGCCGGGATTGGACGCCAGGAACGACTCCATCTGGCGCTCGTACCCGGCGAGGACAATGATCAGGTTCTCCCGGTCGTCCTCGGCGCGCTTGAGCAGCGCCTGCACGGCCTCGTTCCCGAACCGATCACCCTGCCCGTCGCCCTCGTTCACCAGGCTGTAGGCCTCGTCGATGAACAGGACCCCGCCGAGCGCAGAATCGACGAGATCGTTGGTCTTGATCGCGGTGGCGCCTAGGTACTCGCCGACCAGATCGGCGCGCTGCGCCTCGACCACGGCCGGGGACTCCAGCAGGCCGAAGGCGTAGAAGATCTTGGCCAGGACCCGGGCGACGGCGGTCTTCCCGGTCCCCGGCGGCCCAAGGAACACGAAGTGCTGCATCGGCTTCTCGGTGCCGTGCCCCGCGATCGCGCGCCGCCTGGCCGCCTCGACCGAGGCCGTGATCGAGCGAACCTGGTCCTTGACCGCAGCCAGCCCGATCATCGCGTTGAGCTCTGCCATCGCCTCGTCGACGGTGATCACCGGCCAGTCGGTCATCGCCTGGCCCTGGCGGGCCGGCTGCGCGCCGCTTCCATCCAGCGCCCGAAGCCCGCGGGCGGCCTGCGCAGCACGGACCGGGCCCGGCGCCGCGTGTATGCCCAGGCCGTTGCCAGCGCCGGTGCTGGTGCCGGCGCTCGTCGCCGACCAGCCAGGGCCGCCACCCGGGCCCGGCAGCCCGGCCTGGTCGGCACCCGATCCGGTCGCGGCGGCTGGACCCGTCGCGGCGCCGGCCGCCCAGGCAGGTCCCGCCGAGCCGTTGCCGGAGCCGCCTGCACCAGCGGGATGCGCGCCGGCCGCCGAACCCGCAGCACCGGACCCGGCAGTTGCCATCGCGTAGGGGGCCGCGAGCGCGCCGGCCATGGCTGCCCTGCTGCCTTGCTCTCTGTTGTCCTGGAGTGCCTTAGCCAGCCGCCAGCCGAGCACCACGAGGGCGATCAGCCAGGCGACGGCTGGACCGAACAAGCGCTGACTGTGCCACAGGCGGAACACCGCGATGCCGATGGGCAGCGACCAGATCAGCGCCCAAGCCGCAGTCCGGACGGGGACCTGCACCCGGCCGAGCAGCCCGACGCGCGCGACGCCCGCAACCACCGGCGGCAGCAGCAGGAGCAGGTACCTCGGCTCATCCGGGCCCTTCGCCTCGGCCGCGGTCAGCGCGATGCCCCAGAGCGCTATCGCCGCCGAGGCTAGCCACGATCGGTCGGCCCGCCACAGCGCGTACGGACCGTAGAGCAGCGCCGCGAACAGCCCGATCGCGACGAGTGCCGGGGCGAAAACGCAGGCAAGCGCGACCACAAGCACCTTGACGGGCAGCGGCGCGCCGGCCACGGTCTGGCGGGAACGGGTCAGCCAGCCCCTGACGGCCTGGCGGCCGGGCAGGGAAGATTGCTGCTGCGGTGACCCCATTTCACTCCCTCGCGCTGAGACCTGTATAGCGCATCACACACTGCATCCTGAGGTCCACAATCAGATACTGCGGGAATGTCGTCACAAGCCGGTCATCGCATTGGCACCGTAATGGCGCATTAGCGTTCGTGACTCGCCGCCGTTTCGCGCAGGCTATTGGCCGTCAAGTGGAGGGATTGCATGGAGCGGATCGAGGCAGGGCTGCTGATACCTGGTGCGGGCGCGCCCGTGCCGGACGCGGTACTGGTGGCTGACGGCGGCGTCATCACCTACGCCGGACCGGCGGGCGGCGCACCGGCCGCCCCGGCTGCCAGCGTGACGCAGGCTGTCGCCGTCATGCCAGGCTTGTGGGACTGCCACGGGCACTTCATGGGCACCCGTTCGCTGGATCTGGCGAGGCTGCCGCAGGAGCCGACACCGCTGCGGGCCGCCAGGTGCGCGCGCGACCTGCTCAATGCCCTGGACGCAGGCGTCACGTCCGTCCGTGAGGTCGGCGGCCTCGGCGTGTACCTGGCTCGCGCCGTCAGCGAGCGGGTACTCGACGGCCCGTCCATCTACGCGGCGGGGGCGATTCTCAGCACCACGGGTGGTCACGGCGACCTGCACTGCTACCCGCTGTCTTTCGTGACGGACTTCGGCCGGCACGACGGCACACTGCGCCTGGCCGACGGCCCGGCCGAGTGCGCGCGCGCAGCACGCGAGCAACTCCGCCGCGGTGCCCGGCTCATCAAGGTCTGCGCGTCCGGCGGAGTTCTGTCGGAGGTGGACAGCCCGATTCATCAGCAGTTCACCGGCGCGGAACTGCGTGCGATCGTCGAGGTCGCCGGCCTGGCCGACCGGGTCGTGGCCGCCCACTGCCACGGCAAACCGGGAATCATGGCGGCCATCGAGGCGGGCGTCGCCACCATCGAGCATGGCACCTACCTCGACGAGGAAGCATGCGACGCCATGGTCGAGACGGGCACCATCCTGGTGCCCACGCGCACGATCATCGAGGACATCCTGGCCAACCCCGGGGACGTCCCGCCGTACGCAGCAGCCAAGCTGATCGCGCTCGCGGCGACGCACGCCGACGCGGTGCGGCTGGCCGTTGAGCGCGGCGTGACGGTGGCCATGGGCACCGACATCTCGCTGACGGGCACGGACCTGCCCAACTCCTGGGGCCGCAACGGATCTGAGCTCGCCCACCTGGTGGCACTCGGGATGACGCCGCTACAGGCGATCGCCGCGGGCACGGCCGTCGCACCGCGTACGCTCGGACCCCAGGCGCCGCGCAGCGGCCAGCTGGCTGTCGGATTCGACGCCGACTTCATCACCATCGACGCCGACCCGCTCGCCGATATCTCCGTCCTCGCTGCGCCCGACCACGTCACTGGCGTCTGGCTGGCCGGGCGAAAGGTCAAGGGCTGACCGCCGAGCCGCTCGCCACACCCGTGCATTACTCGCTGTCGGCGGCCCGTGCTACAACGCTTAAATGCAGAAACTCAGCTTCCCCGACATGCTGGCCCTGATCGACGATCGCTCTGCCGCGCTGCGGGCCGCCGCAGACCATGCTGGACCGGACGCGCAGGTACCCGGCTGTCCGGGCTGGACCGTCGCGGATCTGGTCGCGCATCTTGGCGAGGTGCAGCTGTTCTGGGCTGCCACAGTTGCGGCAGGTCCCGCAGAAGGCCCGCCGCCCGACGACGTGATCGGCGACCGGGAGCCGCACGGCGCACTGCTCACGTGGTCCGCCGAGGCCACGGCCCGGCTCGTGGCCGCCCTCAAGGAGGCCGGCCCGAACCGGCTCTGCTGGACCTGGTGGGAAGAAGTCGGCAGCGCGCCCAATACTTCGGAGGCCATCGCCCGGCACCAGGTACAAGAAGCGGGCGTGCATGCATTCGATGCGCAGCAGGCCGCGGGCCACGCCGAGCCGCTGCCGCCCGCGGTGGCGGCCGACGGCGTCAACGAGTACATCACCGTCGAGCTGCCCACCAACGGCCCGTGGCCGTACGAGCCGGCGACGATCATCCTGGAGACCGGGCCAGGCGGCAGCTGGCTGCTCGACCTGGGGCCGCAGGGGTTGCACGTACTGGCGGGCGACGAGCACGGCGGCGTCAAGCCGACCGCCACCGTCACTGCCGATCCGAGCGACATGGTGCTCGCGTTCTATCGCCGCGACACCGCGCACGACCTGCAGATCGATGGCGACGCTGAACTGGTCCCCCAGGTCATCAACTGGCCGAACCTCGACTAAGCCGCCGCCAGGACTAATCCGAGGGGCTCCGCCGAAACGGAACCTGCCAGTCAAACTTTCTCAGCGACGTAGGCCCAGGGCATCCGGCGGCTGATGGTGGAAGGCGGCCAAAGCATTCATACGCAGTTCCTCGCCGCAGGCCGTGCAGACGAGCTGCAGCTAGTGATCGCGCCGTTCTTCGTCGGCGATCCCGAGCTCCTCGATTTGTCGGCGCCGCAGCCTTCGCCTGGGAGTCGGGCCACCGGATGACGCTTGCTGAAGAGCGCCCGATCGGCGACGTCGTTCCACTCCGCTATCTGCTCACTGCGCGGGCTCCGAGCGAGTAGCAGGCGGCTAATTTACCGGGCGGCAAGCTCAGTTACCGAATGTGACCGCCAGCAGTGCCGCGGCTGCGCAGAGAGTCGCCGTTCGGTGCGGCTCACGGTCCCTCGCCGCTCATCAGTCGGGCACTCCGATCAAGTCGATCTGCGCGCCGATGTCGGTCCGGATCTAGCCGAATAGCGCGCGTTGGAGAGTCGCATGACGATGCCGTCATTCGCATGACTAGTCGTGTCTCAGGCCCCAGTCGGCAGGCTGAGATCCGCTGTTTAGTCTCGCAGCTCGCTGTCAGGACGCACGGGACGGTGATCTGTTATTACTCGGGTGGCGCGGCCACTTTGCTTCAGATGAGTTTCCGGGCCTTGGCCTGCGCGTAGGCGGCGAGCAGGTAACCGTCCTTGAGTTCTCCGTCAGCGATCATGCGTTCGAACTCTGGAACCGGGGTCGGGAGGATCTCCGTGATGCCCTCGTGGACCTCCGGCGTGCCATACGAGGCGACTTCGGCGTAGAACAGGGCGACGGCGGAACTGTCTGCCCCAGCGTCTGCGTAGACTTCGCCGAGTTCTGTGAGCTCTATCTCGGATGCTCCGACTTCTTCGGCTAGCTCGCGGCGGGCGCTTACCGCGAAGTCGGGATCGGATCCGAATCCACGGGGTATCTCCAGATGCCACGTGCGGGTTGCGTGCCGGAAGTGCCGGATCAGCAGCACCTGGCCTTGCCAGACCGGGAGGATGGCCACTCCCTGGAAGCTGTTCTCCGGCGCCACGATGCGGATGTAGGTCCCAAGCGACCCATCAGCGAAACGGACGGCATCGCGGAGGAGCAGGACGTACTGGTCCCTGAACGCGACGCCGACCTCTGCCCACTCCTTCGGTGCTCCGAGCGCCGCGAGCTGTCCGGCAACGTGAGCCTCCGCCTGACGTATCTCGGCTTCGTCGAGAAGGATCGCGAACGCGGCGCCTTCGGGATTGCGGAACAGCTCCGGGCGTGCCTTGACTAGGTCGAAGTAACCGGCACGATCAATCACGAGGTTCGCCTTCCCTTCGCGGAGATTTGCATCCACTGAAACCGGCGTGCTGCCATACCCTCCCCTGCTGTGAGCGGCTCAGGTGGCGTCGAGCTGGCCTCGTCGTCCCACCAGCCGGTCCGCCGCTGCGGCGGACCGAATCCGCGGCGGAGCCAGCGGCGGCCTTCCATGTCGAAGTAGTCGATCGCGGGTCTGGTGGATTCTGCCTCGCCTGAGAGTGTCTGGAATGTGAAGGACACTTGCTTGCCGGCATCTAGCCGCCGGATTACGTCGTCAAGAGCCGCGTCGTCGGATCGGCCGATAAGCGTGGCTCGGCCTTCCGAGACAACCCGGACGTTGAACACCGGGCGGTCGCCGTCATTGGCAGCGACCACGACGGCGGCGCTGTCGTCGTGGCGCTGGGTCACCGCTGAGACGAACGAGGCCAGGCCTTGCTCGGCCGCGTGGCGCTCGGTTTCCTCCTGCAGCCGGTCCGCCCGCCAGCGTCGGCCTTCGGACACCAGCGTCCGCGCCGCAACAACAAAGGCGCCGGCTGCGACGATGGACCCGGCGGCGGTCGTCACGCCAGTGACGGCCGTCCAGTCCACCATCACAGGGCTCCCGTACCTCTCGAGCGAGCTTCTGTGCCTCTCCAAATGTGGAGAGGTCCGGGATATCATCCCCCATGACTGCCCGTTAGCGCACTTGCATGGCCGTGCCATTCTCCGTCGGAGGGGTCGGATGTCGCGTAAACCTGCAGATCCTGCATGGCGGAAGATCGAGCCCGCAGACTTGGAACGAGTCGCGGTCGTGGCGCATTGCCTGGACAACCAGTGGGTACCGCGGCCCATGCTCGCCGAGATGACCAGTGATGGCCTGTCGCTGGAGGATGTCAGCGGCGCGCGGGCCGGGTATGTGCGCGCCGAGTATCTACGCGCGTTACTAACCGCCCAGCAGGTAGTGGTGAACCGCGTCTACTTCTACAACAACGGCTTGATCTACCGGGACTACATTGAGCCCGGGCCGTCGAGATCGGCGTTCGCGTCACTGCTTCGTTCCGGCGCTATTGTGCCGCACCTGCACAAGGAAGATTCTCCTCTAGGGGTCCCGACGGGCATGGACGTGATCTCAGAGGGCTTCAAGGCCTGGGGCGAGGCCTGCGGCGAAGCCGAGCAGTTCTCGGTGAACCGCCTGTCCTGGAACAAGACACGTAACGATGAACTTACCTACAGGCTTGCACTGGCCTTCCAGGAGTTTGCGCATAACCTGGCTGGCCGGGCGGCAGGAGGAGGCGCGGCGGAGTTCGCCCGCCACCTCGGCCTGCAAGCTGATGAGGCAGATGCGTTCCGCAGCCGACTGCAGCAGCTCCGGCGGTGGGCCATCGAGCGTGATGACGTGGCCGCGGCGGACAGCAATAATAATCCGCTCACCCGAAACGAGGTCTACGAGCAGTTCGTCACGCCAGAGGGAGACAAGCCCACCTCAGGTCGCTGCGACCCGACAAAGCCATTTTCGAAAGAGATTAAGCAGCTCGTCGACCTGCAGTACAACACGGGCCTCCCCGAGTTTCTTGACCGGCTTCCGCTCCGGCCGGTAGATACCCTCCACCGCGCAGCCCTCCGCGAAAACGTGCCCGAACACCGCGACCCAGGGGCCTCTGGAGCAGCCGACCTCGAGAAGGCGCTCCGGTCCAAGATCGCATTCGACACTCTGACCGACGATCTCGACCCTTTCAGCACGGCCTCACTGCTGTCCTTGGACCTGCCGTCCATCGTCCGCGTCCGCAGCTCCGACGCCTGGCGCACGTACACCAGCCAGCTAGCAGGCCTGGTGAACGAGCCCGCCATGTTCGACACCCGCGCAGATGCCGTCCTGCATGCCTACCAGGAGGTCCTGCGGAGGCTCCCGCGCGGTCAGAGCCAGCTGCCCTGGAAATCGGTGCGGCAGAGTCACCTGGAAATATCAGGTGTCACGCTAACTGTGACATTCAGCGGCCGCCCGTCCTTCCGGCAGACCGGTGAGATCACCGGCGAACCGCCGCCCTGCGTGGCGACCGTTCGCCTGGCAATGGTCAACCGGCTCACACAGGACAAGGCAGAACCAGCGCATAACAAGGCCGAACCCGAGCTTGCCCTTGATACTCTCCGCGCCAACATCGCAGACCCACGGGCCTTCCTCGAAAAGATCAAGCGGTCCTTGCGGGCCGACGGCTTCCGGGAACTGACCCCGTACACATATCGCGGCAAGAGCCTCGGTGGCATGGAACAAGAGCAGCAGGCGGCTTGAATCTAAGACGGCTCGTCCCGGCATAGGAGACCTGGGAGCACCCGTGCTCCGGCTGGGCGGGTCTGGACAGCCGCGTTGATCAAGCTCACGGGCTGCCTGCTATACGCCGCATAACTATGCGCCAGGTCGGAAGCCCGCGAACATCCGGAATTGCCGCAGTTCGACTGCTAGTCGTCGCCTTGGAGCGCGGCGGGCGCAGCGTCATAGCTCATCATCAGTGCCGCGCATAAATCGATCAAGCCCGCTTCGATCCAGCAGGCTCGATTACTGCGCGGTTCCATCGTGCGGGGTTCCATCGCATCGCCGTGATCGACGGCGTTCGAACATTCGCCGGCCCAATCCTTCTGGACGCCCGCCGAGGCAAGATGGACGACATACCGCCACCCGCCGCTTGCGGAATCTGGCAGCCACAGACACCTGCGAACCTAGGCTCCAAGCGCCTGCCTGTCAGGACGTCGAGGCTATACCAAATGGCTGTGCGATCAAGCGCTGGTTTCCACTCGGCACTAGACCATACGGCATATTTGAATTCTCTCCGGTGCCTATGCCGAAAGGATTAGGCGCGCTATTTCCTGCCACGACTCCAGGGCTAGCCGTTATAGTGATCGTACCCGCGCCGGACGTGAATGTCGTGTTCGGATTAACCTCTGGGTTGCCCACGAACACGACCTGGACTGCGCCTACGGGCGCCATGGCCTTTTCGTGGACCTTACCTCCATCAACATTCGTATGCCAACTATCGCGTCCAACTGCGGGCCAGTAAACTGGAGAGCCGATCGGTGCGCCAGAAGTGGCGCCAGATTTATAAGTATTAATCGCCAGTCCGGTGTGGCCAATTACAAAGTCTTCTTGATCCATACAGAGGTTCAAGATAATCTTCGTCCCGGCCTTGATAGTGCTATTTTCTAGCTGCAGAAGGACGGGAGAAGTCTCCGTCTTGGACGGAAACTCGCTGGCCAGATTGGGACCCGACCGGTGGTATATTTGATTAGCCAACGTAAGCTGATTGTTCGACATGAACAGCATGAATTGCATCCACTGCGCGTCCCTGTCGTAGTCTTCAGTGTCCTTCGGGCCTAAGTAAGGCGTATTACAATTGATCTGTAGAGAAAACGCAGTGGCTACAAGATCATCGATGACGTCGAGCGTCACCGTAATCCCCGTCAGGTGGTCACTTTGGCTTGGCGCGACGAATACATATTGCGAGTTTCCCTTCAGAGTGCTGGACGGGGCCATCGTTACGACCGGAAGAGCCTCAAATTGATTACTTTGATCGACCGCGGTCCACAACTGGGCCCAGTAATTCCGTATGTCACGAGGAGCCGCTATGAGCAAAGCTGCCCCAGAGATAGGATCCCACCATGGACCCTGAAAGAATGCCGCTATGACATAGCCGGTTTGTGGATTCTGAATAAAAACTGCGTTTCCATTGCTACCAGTCGACGGCACGAACTGCCACAACTGGTAGTGATTGTTGATCGATTCCTGGACTTGAAGGGTGAGGGGCACGCCAAGGTCTGTTACGTCGTCGACAGCGGCGGCGCCTGCAGCGACGTTGTTGCCAAGTCCGATACAGAATTTAGTTGGTTCAGACTGTGGGACGATGAGATGGTACTCCGAGCCGAGAGGGTCGGCGATCACCTTCCAATCCTGATTGGCCTGGATTGGCTTGCGCCCACCGCCACCGGGCGCATAGCCTAATATCAGCGTTCCTTCAGCATACACCGCACCTCTGATATCCATCGCGCGAAGATTTCCGGCGGTGCCGACCTGAAGCATGACCATCGATGCCCCCAGAGATCTATAACGATTGATTCCTCGTACATTTCGGCCTTCATGCCGCGGAGGAGTTAGGCTCGTTCCGACGCAGCCATTCTAAGACGGCCGACTGGTATATGCTAGTATCCAGTGGGAAACGGATACGCCACGTGCCCAAGGAAGATACTGGCGACTTGAGAAACTCGCTCCACCGAGCCGAGGAGCGGCGTCGCTACTGATCTACGAGCTCGACGAGCCTGCCTAGCCAGCGCTGCGCGATGCGCGCTCGTGCCGCACCGTGGATCCCATGGCAATGGTCGGCGGTACCATGCGCCCACCTGCCAAGTGCGGCCATGACCGGCCATGACATCGCGCAGGACCAGCACCGACCAGCGGTCGCCGATCACCTCTACCGCAGCGTTGATTGCGTTGCGAGCGCGGCTGGTCTGACCTCCGCGCATCGCTGTATAGGCACTCGCGGTTCGCCGTCGCCTGCTACCGTCCGCACGAGCGCTCGGAGCTCGCAATCACTCAGGAGGTTCGCGGTGCCGGACACCACCTGCCACATGTCGATCTCGCTTGACGGCTTCGTCGCCGGGCCGGACCAGAGCCGCGAGAACCCCCTGGGCAAGCGGGGGCGCGAGCTGCACGGCTGGCACATCGGCGACCCGCGAGCCAACGATGCTGACAAGGTCGCGACCGAGTGGCTCATGCGCCCGCGGGGCGCGTATGTGATGGGTCGGAACATGTTCGGCCCGATCCGCGGGGACTGGGATGAGGAATGGACCGGGTGGTGGGGTCCCGAACCGCCGTATCACGCACCGGTGTTCGTGCTGACCCATCACGGACATGACCCGATCCAGATGGACGGCGGCACGACCTTCCACTTCGTTACCAGGGGCTTCGACGTGGCCTACTCCGCAGCGTGCCAGGTCGCCGGGGACAACGGCGTGGACATCGCCGGCGGGGCCTCGACCGTCCGGCAGGCACTGATCGCCGACGTGATCGACGAGCTCACCCTCGACATCGCACCGGTCCTGCTCGGTTCGGGCGAGCGCCTCTTCGATGGAGTTGAATCCTTCGGCTTCGAACCCGCCGAGGTGCTTCACTCACCGTTGACCACCCACATCCGCTATCGCCGCGTCAGCTAACTCCGCAGCTGCCCCGGCGTGAACGCCCGCATCGGCTATGCAACCGGAGTGCGCGCGTTGAACGAGCGCATGGTCATGCGGTAGTTCGAATGTGAAATTCAGGGTCCAGAGCTGTAGTCGAAGTCAGTAGCGAAGGCTGCGTGGCGCCGTCCTCGCACTTCCCAGCGGAGTTCCGGGTCGGTCGACCGCAACCCTTCACCGTGAAGCTCCGTGCCGGGGTGGTCGAAACCTGGGATACCGCACCGGACGTCTCCGGGCGCGGAGGCAGAGCCTTCGGCCTCCACCGTCAGATACCCGACGACGCCGATGCGCTTGCGAGGCTCGGTATGCTCCAGCGTTATCCGAGCTGAGCGCACAACATGAACCTCACCAATCGCGGGACCGTACAGGCGCGCGACGGTTCCGCCCGCCCGACCGAGGAAGATGTCGGCTATCGCAGCCATCTGGTCGTCATCGGCAGCGCGGTCAACGTACAGCACGACCTCCCACGGGGTGCTCGGCTGTACACGGTCGAAGTAACGGATCGACATGACGACCCGCAGGTTGGACAGCTCGATCCCGTCGGCGTGGCCCTGGTGGACGTGCCATGACAGCGCGCCAAAGCACTCGCCGAAGCTGGATGGGCCGCCAGGGCGGCCGCCCACGCTGCGGCACGGGCAGATCGCCTCGCAGTTACATGCCTCGAAGTAGGAGCCGCGGACCCGCCAGTCCGCCTCCGTGCCCGATCCCCGTGTCGCCATCACATACCGCTCATCCCGCCTGGACCGCCGCGCCAAGCCATCCGCCCGCCTCCCTCACACCATCCGCAACATCATGCTGCCACGAAGGCAGGTCCAGACGGCAGGGGAACGCATCCTGGCCCACGTGTCGTGACCGTGAGTTCGACACTGGCGCCACTGCGGTCCTAGCAACGCGCTCATTTGCCGCGGCTGGTGCGCGGTTCAGTCGCGACTACAGATAGATCGATCTGGGCATCGTGTGGGCCGTGCCCGCGGCCGACAAGCAGACTGTTCTTGTGCAGACCAGCTACGGCCTGGTGCCGATCGGGTGGGTGCAGTCGTCCCTGCGGGTCCTCGACGATGCGCCGAACCAGCGCGAAGGCGCGCCTCGGGCGTGGATCCGCTTCGATAAGCAGGTCGCGGAAGGTGCCAAGGACCTGCGGCCGGGCGATGAGATTGTGGTGCTCACCTGGCTTCACCTGTCGCCCCGCGACGAGCTGAGCACGCATCCCGAGGACGACATCAGCCAGCCGCTTACCGGTGTGTTCAGCACCTGTTCGCCCAATCGGCCGAACCCCATCGGCTTGCACCGTGCCCGCATCGTGGCGCGCGACGGGCTGCGGGTTGAAGTCGACGCCCTGGAGGCAATCGACGGGACGCCGGTGGTAGACATCAAACCGGCCATAGACCCGCCCGCCTGACGCGCTGCACGCGGCCGACCACCTGCGTAGCTGGCCAGGAGATTGCGTTGACCCGGCCCGCCTCTAGTGTTCTCAGCCGCAGACGCGAAGGGGCGTCGGCGGCCCACGAGACCGTTGAATGGGCGGCACCGAAGGACGCCCTCACCAGCCGCGGCTACTACTGCCCGGGCACGGGCGAACATCCGGATCTAGCCGCGATGTGGTGCGTCGTCCCTAGCCACGGGCCGCTGCGCCAAGTCGATCTGGAGAGTCAGTCGCCTGTTTGACCGTCGATCGACTCGCGGATCAGGTCGGCGTGTCCGTTGTGCCGGGCGTATTCCTCGATCATGTGGGTCAGCACCCACCGGAGCGACACGCGCTCCTGATCGCCCCAGTACACGACGGCGTGAGTCTCGCTCAGCGCCGCATCTCTATTATCGCCGAGCTGACCCGTTGTGATAGCGCGAGACCGGCTGACTCGTTCGGCCCACAGGGCCCGCAACACGGCACCGGAATCACCAGCTGCGCTCTGCCAGGTCCAATCTGCGTCGGCTTCAAAGTCCACGCTCGCCCACGGCTCGGGAAGCGGCTCGCCTGCGACCACCTCGGTGAACCAGGAGTCCTCGACGCAGGCCAGGTGCTTCAGCAGCCCGCCGAGCGTGATGGGCGAAGGCGGCAGCGTCACCCGCAACTGCTCATCGGTCAGCCCGCGGCACTTCAGCCGGAGCGTCTCGCGCTGATAGTCCAGGAAACCGACTAGCGTCACTGCCTCGTCGCTGTCGCGAGGCGGCTCGGGCCGCTCTTGCTCGTCCATCCTCGTCCCGCTCATCTCGCATTCGCCCCTGGTCACGACGTATCCCTGCCGCAACAGCTGGGAGTCTGGCATGGCCCGAATGCTGCGTGGCCGTGGGGACCACATGCCTTGCCGAACGCCGGCTCGCCGCGCGGAAATCAAGAGCCCTACGGTCAACGCCTCCGGCACGGCCGAGCGGCCAGTCCGTACTTCTACGTCGGCCTCACAGTCGCAGATCTCGACGTCGTGACTGCCTTCTTCGTGGCGCTGGGCCTGGACGTCGAGGGCAGGACGTTCGTCGAGGGCGAGTTCTTGGACAAGGTCTGCGGCATTCCCGACTCCCGCACCGAGATCGTCATGCTCAAGCCGCCCGACGATGGCACCCGCCTGGAGCTCTCGAGCTTCGTGCAACCCGACTCCGTGCCGGGCTCACCGGCCGCCGAGGGCGCTTGGCGGATGGCCTACATCCGCGGGCCGGAAGGGATCATCGTCTCGCCGGCCGAGCGCATCGGCTGAGCCTCGTAACGCCCGCATCTGGCTCCCGCGTGGAACACGCTGGAAAGGACCAAATTCACCACGGTGCTGTGGCATCGGAGAGCCGGACGGCGATCTGCTCGACCGAGTCGAGCGTGCCCTCGGCCACGGCCATAACCAGGTCATAGGCTTCGTCGTTGGTCATGGTCAGTCGCCGGCCGTTCACACCGTAGAAAGCAATGATCCCTGCAAGGCCCAATCGCTTGTTGCCGTCGACCAGTGCGTGATTGCGGGTTAGCGAATGCAGCAGGGCCGCGGCCTTAGAGTCCAGGTCAGGATAGGCATCACTGCCGAATGCGGTTGCCTGCGGCCGCGCCAGCGCTGACTCCAACAGGCCGATGTCCCGCACCTGCGGTTCTCCTCCCAGGGTCCGCTGCGCCACGTGCAGTACCTCCGGCAGTGTCAGGTAGATCACTGCCCGAGCCGCTCCAGTGCCTCCGCGAACCGCGGCAACTCCTGGTCCAGAACCCGGTCGAGCAACTCGCTACGGCTGTGGCCCTCGACGTACTCACGGATCGCCTGCCGTGCGACTTCCTGCATAGGCCTGCCCTCCAGCTCGGCCCGGCACCGCAGCGACCGCGCCTCGTCATCGGTGAGCCTCAACGTCATCGCCATAGCCCAATGGTATCACCACTGATACCACCACCTCGAGGAACACAACCTCGTGCCGCGGGTCGCGTGGCGGGGCTTAGGTGTAGTGGTATCGGGCCTGCAAGATCACGATGTCGTCGCCGTCGATGAGGTAGACGAGGCGGTGTTCCTCGCTGATCCGGCGGGACCATGTTCCGGTGAGGGCGTGTCGCAGGGGTTCGGGCTTGCCGATTCCATCGAACGGGTCGCGTAATACGTCGTCGATGAGACGGTTGATCCGCTTGAGCGTGGCGCGGTCGGCGGACTGCCAATAGGTATAGTCCTGCCAGCCGTTGGGGGTGAAGGCGATTCTCATCGGTCCAGCGGGTGTTCTTCCCGTTCGCCGCGCTGGGCCTGGGCCAGGCTCTCCAGGAGACGGCGGGCGTTGGCCGGGGAGCGCAGCAGGTGCGCGGTTTCCTCGAGGGCGTCGTAGTCCGCGCGGGAGATGAGCACGGCGTCACCGCGGCGGGAGTTGATCTCGACCGGGGTCCGGTCGTTGTTGACCTGCTCGATGAGCGGGAAGAGATTCTTGCGTGCCTCGCTGGCGGTGATGGCCATCGGTCCTCCTACTGGTACTAGATATGGTACCACAAGGAAGGCCTCTCGTGCCGCCATGGTGCTGTTGCCGCCTCGCGGTGCTAGCCCGCAGGGCGCAATCTCGGGTATGACGTCAGACGCACAGTTCCTTCCGCCTTTCGTTCACAGAGGCCCATCGGGTGGCCGCCGGCCGACGCAAGGCACTCATGTGCTTGACCGCCACCATGTATTGGGCTGCGTGCGCATGCGCCGCCGTCTGCCTGCCATACGCGCGACGCTTTCGTCCCAGCGCGTCTCACCGAACGACCAGCGAGCATCAGCGAGCCGGGTGGCTGGGTCACCGTACCTGGCGTCGGGCGTGATCAGCCCGTGCGCGATCTGGAGCATGATCATGTATCCCTGGCGCTCGGCCCACTCGGGCCGTTGCTGCCAGTCGGCCATCAGCGCGCTCGCAGGCGTAGATCGCGACAATAGCCTTGCCCGGTTCGCAGCTACCTTGGCGTGCAGGTAAGCGAGATCCTTCCGGTAAATCTCCTCTGGCATCGCGGTGCCCTGCAGGACCTCCGAGAACCTCGCCTGCATGTACTCCGGACCGTGCCACGAGCCCGTGTTCCGCTCGACGTTGCACCATAGATGCGCGATCCGCACGTTAGCCTCCGTCTGGGTTCCGCCCGCAGAGACGGTGTGCGATCCCAGGCTAAACCGCACCCAGTCCCTGGACCTGGCCTTCCACCTCGGCGAGCCGTACCGCCACCTCGGTTCCGCTTAGGCGCCCGGCGCGAAATCGCTGCCATCCTCTGGTGTCCGGCCGTGACTTCGTGGATGGTCGGGCTATGGCGAGTCCCGATCCGCGGGCGATTCTCATGGCCGGCTTCGACTACCAGGGCGGCGGCGTCGACTTCGGCGCGCTGGCGCTGAACCGCCAGAAGCGGCTGATCGCCGCGACGCCGCGGATCAGCGTCACGCTGCTGAACGTGGCCACCGGCACGACCTCGGTCAGCGCGATGACGCCGAACGCCAAGGGCGTCCTCATCCGGACAGTTACCACGAACGCGACGCATTCGGCGGTGACCGCGGCGAACTATTCCGGTGGTCTCGGACATGGCGCCACCTTTGACACCGACCAGTCGGACCGGATGTCGATCACCGACCTGTACGCGGCCGTGATCAATGCCGGCTCGGACAAGACCACGGCCGGCAGCCTCACCGAAGTCAGCGTCTTCAGCCACGGGTTCTTCGAGGGGCCGATCCTGGTGAACAGCGACGACAACACTGTGTCCGGCACCGCGGCCCGTGACCCGGACGACAAGGATGCCCGAGCCGGCAAGGACTTCAAACCGCCGAACATGACGGCCGCTCAGCTGACCTCGTTCCGCGCGGCCTGGGTCAGTACAGGGTTCTGGTGGACCTGGGGCTGCGCCTTCACCTCCTCCTTCCGTCAGGTCACGGCGCGGTTCATCGCCAGCTCGCTCTACCGCAAGACGCCGCCGGGCACACTGAAAGACACTGACAAGATCACGTTCGAGTTCACCCAGGACATGGCCGACACGTTCTACTCCGACGACACCACGTTCTTCCCGCAGCAGACCACGGTGAACAACTCTGGTGCCACGGTGATGAAGACCCTCAAGTTCACCAAGACGGTGAAGGAGATCAAGCAGTTCTTCTTGCGCGGCGTCACCGGCTCGTACAGCAACGCGGTCGCCAAGGCCACTCAGGTCAAGGCGCGCGGCGCGTTCCTCGGCACGTACGCGGACTACGAGAAAGGCGTCAAGCTGCCGCTGATGCTGATCCCGCGCAACGTCCAGGTGTACGGGACGGACTTCACCCGATACGTCACTATGTGGGTCAAGGTGCTCGGCTTCGCCCAGGATCCTGAAGGCCGGGGATACGGCGTCTATCCGCCTTAGGCGGTGAGGTCGAACGTGAGCAGGCCTGGGGCCTGGCTTGCCAGTTCTTCGAGCTGCCCGGCGGTCAGGTTCGCGAAGGTCTTGAGCGTGACCGGAGCCTGGCCGCTTTGCGCCGCGGTGACTATCTCCTTCAGCTGGGGGAACGTCCATGCGGAGGCGTCGAGTACCAGGCCGCCGCCGGCTGTGGCGATCTGGCTGAGCTGCTGCACGGTGACAATCATCAGCCTATTTCCGTGCTTGGCTCGGCGGGGACGGTGTTCGGGGCGTTCATCGTGATACCGATGTCCATCGCGCTGGTGGGTGTGTACTCATACCAGGTGGAAATCAGCGAGGCCTGGCAGTTGGCCGAGATGTCCGCGTTCTTGTCGGCACCGCCGGGGACGCCATCCGCGCCGTAGCAGATCAGGTCGTAGTCGCCAGTGTCGCCCGGGCACATGTAGAAGTACGGCCGGTGCCAGACTAGGTCGTCGACCGGGACTTGCGCATAGACCGGGAGCAGCGCGTCCTGCGGTGTGGTCGGGTCGAGCGCAAGAACCTGGTTGTTCGACTGGGTGTTGTAGTCGTTGATGCCGTTGTAGGTAGTGCCGTTCAGCACGACCGGGCCATTCAGGTACTGGGTCAGCGCGGTGGCCGGGACCGTGTCGCCGGCCGCCTGCGGCGGGAAGCTGCCGGTGGCCGTCTTGCAGGCGTTGAGCAGCTGGATGACGAACTGCATCTCTCGCCAGACCCGCTGCTGCTCCAGGTACAGCAGCGGCCGGGCGTCCTGCTCCGGGTTTGCGGGCGGGAAGCCGGGATAGTTGGTGTTCGCGAAGTCCTGGATCTCCTGGGCGATCGTGACGTACGGATGCGGGCCAGGCAGCCCGCCGAAGGCGCCGGTCTCGATCAGGCTGGTGAAGCTCGGCTCGAATCCCGGCCGGATCGTCAGCACCACCCGGGCGGCGCCGGACCGCAGGAACGTGCGGTGCGTCGGGTCCGGGTGGAAAAGGAACTTCTTCAGGTCCCACAGCTTGTTGTCGTCCCAGAAATACGGATAGGTGAAGTACAGAACGTTTTCCCACTCGATCGCGTTGTGGACGTACTTGATGAACTCGCCTCGCTCCATGACCTCGAGCCATTCATAGGTGGTCAGGCTGTTCGGGTCGAGTACATCCTGGACTTCCGGGTCGTTGCTGTCCGGGCCGAAAAGCGCGGCGATATTGAACGGGACCAGATAGAAACCGGGACCGAACAGCCAGCGAAGCACGCCCTTCATGATCTCTTCCTGCTCCATCTGGCGCAGGGTGAGTGCGTCGAAGTCGGCGATCTGCTGGGTGATCTCGTCGAGCTGGTTCTTCATCGTCTGCACGTTGGCGTTGTACTGGTCCAGGGCCGCCTGCTGGATCTGCCCCCACGCCTGCAGCCGCCAGTCAGTCAGCACCGAAGGCTTCGGCCAGCAGGTGAAGGTGATATTGATCGCGTAGTTATAGATGTACTGGTAGATGAAATCCGCGGAAAGCTGCCCGGACTCGCCGATCAGCCGCGACAGCCCGGCGTCGACGGACCCGCCGCCGAGCATGTTGAAGAAGTCTCTGGTCTCGCCCTGGTTGGTCTGCCACTGAAGTTCCAGCGTGTAATCGTGGATGTAATAGTTGTCATCGATGGTGAAGTCGACCGAGTCAAAATGCACGTGGTCGTAGTCGCTGACCTCGGTCGTCTCCTTGTGCACGTTGACCCATTTCATGGCGTCGGGCGGCGGGTTGACCGTGGCGTTGTACTGCGCGGCGACCTGGTCGTAGTTCGACGGCGGCGTGAGCTGCGGGTCGAAGTAGATGGCGGTCAGCGGCAGCGTGAACGAGAACGGCGTATTGATCTCCGCGCTGAGCGTCATCACATCGTCGACCAGCGTGAATATGCCCGACCCTGGGTTGGGGATCACGATGTCGTAAGTCATACGGAGCCCGTAGCGGAGCAGGTCGAACTTCCACTTGCGGGCGAGCTGGAAGTAGTCGATGCGCATCGCGTCGGTCTTGCTGGGATTGGAGATCACCCGCACCGACTGGTCTTCGCTGCCGGCCACCGAGGTGACCGTGAACGACGTCTTGTGGTCCTTGATGGTCCGCGCCGAGGCCTTCTTGGTGATATCCATCGTGTGGTTGCGGCTGTCCTTCCTCGACTGCGAGTCGTTGGAGGCCGCGTTGAAGCCGAAGCTCGTGCTCAAGGTCACCGACGCATAGCTCGCCGACAGCGACGCACCGACGTTCAGCGCGGTGCTGTGCTGTGACTGCGAGTCGGTGGACATCGCCACGTCGGTCTTGTCGGCGACGCCCTGCTCGCTGTACCCCTCGAAATAGTCTTGGACGATGTCAGAGAACTCCTTCTCCGTGATCGACCATTCCTTGTGGCTGACGTTGACCGTCTCTCCCGGCGCCATCGGTATCGAGTGGACCAGCTCACCGCGCTCGATGCCCGCCGGGTACATCTCGATGCGTTCCAGGTGCAGGTTTCCGACCGGCTCTATCGTCATGTGACTCTGGAAACCGGCGATGATCCCGTACAGCGCGGAGGTATCGAGGGTGGCGTTGAGGGTGGTGGTCAGCGTCTGCTGCACTGCGCTGGCGTTCCCGATGGCGAGGCGCTGCTCGGGGGTGACCGCCATGTACGGCTGCAGCCCGGTGATGATCGCATCGAGCAGTTCCGGCCGGTATTTCTCCGCCCAGGCGAGCGCCTCGGCGTTGCCCGGTGTGTAGCTGCTCGCGGTCCCGGCGGCGGGGAGCAAGATTGGGGCGGTATAGCCGGGCGCGGTGGTGTCGACGCTGCCGGTGCCGCTGTAGCCTCTGCTTTCCTGGCCGGTGGCACCTGCGGGCGGCTGGCCGCTGGGCGGCTCCTGCGTGACGACGGTGACGACGGTGACGACTGGGATTCCCGCGGTTGTCTTGGTCCGTGTGGGCGGCTGCGCGGTGGGCGGTGGTGTGGTGGGCGCGCCAGGCGACGGCGGCGGTGCCGGGGGCTCCGCGGGCGGCGGCGGAGTCAATGATTGGCGGAACGCGACCAGGACGTTGGCCACGGACTGGGTGAGCGCGGCGGCCGCCGCGTCGCGGTTCGCGGCGAGCGCGGTCGCGATAGTGACCAGCGCGGCCGGCTCGATGCTGGTGAACAGCCCCGCCTTATTGAGCGTCGACGTCTTCGTACGGTCGTTGACCAGCGCCTCCGCGGCGGCGAGCGCCTGCACCAGGCTCTCGTCATCGCCGAGCTGGCCCTTCAGCGTGGCCAGTTCCGACGTGGCCATGGCCAGCGACTGGATGAAGGCTGCCTTCTCTACCGCGCGCGACAGCTGATACGGCATCAGGTCCGTGGCAGAACCCACCGACGGACTGATCTGGTTGTATGTCGCCTTGTAGCTGACGCGCTGGGAATTCTTCAAGTCGGCCATGACGGCCTCTCCACTCCAGTTCCAGACCGAAGGTCCGAAACCCCGCCCGATGCCTACAGTGTGATCCTGGTCACCCTTTCGTTCAACAGTCCTGACCCGCAGGCGATGCGCCTTAGGGTGCCGACAGCGTAATCAGTTCCGTGTCGATCGGTCTGAGCCTTGCTGCCACTCAGGCTTAGGAGCGTTTCTCCGACTGCTGCCCCAGCGATGGCACCGGTCCATGCAGCCGCTCCACAAGGAGATTTGCAGTCAGGAGTGCACGCGCGGATCTTCCGATGTGAGCAAGTTCGCGCAACCTCCGACTCTGCATCATGTGCAGGCACCCTCTCAGGCGAGCACGATGGTGCCGTGGCCCGGCCGACAGACAATGGAGATCGAAGATGACAGCAACCCTGAAGATGACGCATAAAGCAATCGGAGTCGAGGTCCGACGTGGCACGTACGACATCGTGGTTGACGGTCAGCGTGCCGGGTCGCTCGAGATGAACGACACGATCGAGATACCAGTCGAACCTGGACGTCACAGTCTGCAAATTCGCAGCGGCCGAAACTCCAGCCGAACTCAGACCTTCGAGGCCGCCGAGAGCCAAACCGTCGCCTTCCGATGCACCGGAAAGAGCTTTCTGCCGATCTTCCTCGCGTCCTTCGTCGTCCCAAGCCTGGCGCTCCAGCTCCGCCGTGTAGCCGATGATCGGTCTCTGTGACGACAGAGTCGCAGGCCGAGATCAACCCGGAAACAAGCGCCGTACTGATGCAACTAAACCTGAGGATCAGCCGACGAGACGACTGTCGCCTTGGGTATACCGTGACGCACGGTCATGCGGCGAAGCGAGCTCAGAGTTGTCGGGGTCGGTGCGCATCGGATCGGTGCTCGATGGCCATGACCGTGCTGGTGCGGGACGCAGCATCGACGCGGTAGATCACCCGGTAATCGCCACGCCTGGCGCTGTGCAGCCCTTCCAGGCCCAGCTTTACCGGCTTGCCTGCCCGGTATCAGTTTTGCCGCCAGGGAGCCATATATGAACCCGACGGCCGCGGTCGCGGCTTTCTCCGGCAGTCTGGCCAGCGTCCGCCGCGATGTGGCAGTCCAGGCAACGGCGAAACCGGCGTCGGTCACTGGCCGGGATTCAGCTGCAGCGCCTCGACCTTACTCAGGACTTCCGCGCCGCCGGCGCCGACCTCGGACAGGCTCTCCCGGATCTCGGCCAGCAGGTCCGCGCTGTCCAAGATGTCCAGCGTCTCTTCCAGCGAGTCCGGGTCCTCGACACTCATCACGACGGCGGCCGGATGCCCGTGTTTGGTAATCACAACCCGGCCGTGCTCCCGCTCCAGCCTGTCGATAACCTCCGACAGCCTGTTCTTGACGTTCGCGAGCGGCATCTGCTCGGATAATGATATGGCTATAAGTATAGCTATTTCTTGGCTCCGAGGAACTCCACCCAGTGTCCGCATTTGCCACGTGGGAGAGCTCTTATCTCAGTCATGAAGTGCGGCTCCAGCAAGCTGCGCGAACGTCGGGCGTCGTCGACCTAAGGAACCTGCCAGCACCGGCCTGGATCACGACCAACGCGTCGTTGAACAGCGCTGAGAGGTTTGCGACCAACTCTGGCCCTGGGGGCCCGGGCCGGGTGGCCTGGCCCGGCCGGGCCTGGACCCGGCCGGCTGCTGCTGCCAGGATGGGACGGCGCGAGCGAGGCGAGGAAAGGGGCAGCAGACGGTGTCACTTGAGGTCAAGCGGCTGCACCTGGGAGCCACCCCCGGCGGCACCGAGGCGTGGCCGGTGCACGGCTTCGTGGTCACCTATCCCGGCGGCGCCGCCCTGGTCGACACCGGGGTCGGTGGGCCGCCCGACCTCATCCGGGACTGGGAGGTGGTCAACGTCACCGCCGCCGACGCCCTGGCCGGCCTGGGCCTGGTCCCCGGTGACATCGACCTGGTCATCAACACTCACCTGCATTTCGACCACTGCGGGCAGAACGCGGTGTTCAAGCACGCGGCGTTCTACGTGCAGCGGGCCGAGCTTGACCGGTGCCGGCGCGAGTCACCCGCGTTGTATGACTGGTTCGACTTCCAGAACGCCAGCTTCGAGCTGTTGGACGGGGACGCCGAGGTCCGGCCGGGCTTGTCGGTGATCAGCACCCCCGGGCACACCTCGGGCCACCAGTCGGTTCTGGTCGCCGCCGGGGACGGCGGCCCGGACCTGCTGATCGGCGACGCCGCCTACACGCCCCGCCAGTACCGGCCCGAGCCCGGCCCGTTGCCGCCCGGCCAGGCCACCGACGAGGACTCCTGGCATGCCTCGGTGAACCGGATGCGTGCACTGTCCCCGGCCCGGGTGCACTTCTGCCACCACACCGACGTGGTGCACGGCTAGCCCGCGTGATGCACGGCTAGCGTGCGTAGTGCACGGCCTGCTTGCCGCCAGATGCGGGCTAGCGCCCGGCCGGGCCGTGACGGCCGGCGAGGCGGGAGCGGGCCTCGTCGACCTCCGGCACCGAATTGCTATGTTGCATCCGACGCAATACCGCTCACTTCTAGCTGCAGCCGCTGGTCGAGCCGCAGCCCTCGCAGACATAGCAGCTGCCAGCCGGGCGCATCTTCGTGCCGCAGGTCAGGCATAGCGGCGCGTCTGCCACACGGCCCTGCTGTGACTCGATCAGCTCAGTCGAGCTCCGCGGCGCATCCGTCTGGGTCACCGGGCTCGGCGCGGCGGGCTCGGCGCCGCCTGGCTGGGTCCACTGCACCTTCTCGACTGGCACCGACTGGGCCAGCTCCTCCGGGTCGAGGTCGTCGGCAGCCGCCGCCGGGTCCTCGCCGTTCAGCTGCGCCGTGCGCTCGGCGGTGGTCAGGATGCCGAGCTCGGCCCGCTGCTCGTATGGCAGGTGGTCCAGCGCAAGACGGCGGAAGATGTAGTCCATCACCGAGCTGGCCATCCTGATGTCCGGGTCGTCAGTGATGCCCGCCGGCTCGAACCTCATGTTGGTGAACTTCCCGACGTAGGACTCAAGCGGGATGCCGTACTGGAGCCCGACCGAGATCGCCACCGAGAACGCGTCCATCACGCCCGCCAGCGTCGACCCCTGCTTGCCCAGCTTGAGGAAGACCTCGCCCACACCGTCATCGGGGTAGCTGGATGCGGTCATGTAGCCCTCGGCGCCCGCGACCGAGAATCGCGTCACCGTCGCCGACCGCTGCTTCGGCAGCCGTCGGCGCACCGGCCGCACCTCGTGCGGCGTGGCGGGCTCGGCTGCCTCGGCAGCCTTCTTCTTCGCGATCGAGAGCGGCTGGCCGACCTTGCAGTTGTCGCGGTAGATGGCCAGTGCCTTGAGCCCGAGCTTCCAGCCCTCGAAGTAGATCTTCTCGATGTCCTCGACCGTCGCTGACTCCGGCAGGTTGACGGTCTTGGAGATCGCGCCGCTCAGCGCTGGCTGGACGGCGGCCATCATGCGGACATGCCCCATCGGGCTGATGGCCCGCTCCCCCATCGCACAGTCGAACACGGCGTAGTGCTCTGGCCGCAGGCCAGGAGCGTCGACAACGTGACCGTGCTCGGCGATGTACTCCACGATCGCCTCGGACTGCTCCGGCTGGTATCCGAGGTTCTTCAGGGCACGCGGCACAGTCTGGTTGACGATCTGCATCGACCCGCCGCCGACCAGCTTCTTGAACTTGACCAGCGCGAGGTCTGGCTCGACGCCGGTGGTGTCGCAGTCCATCATCAGGCCGATCGTGCCGGTCGGTGCGAGCAGGCTCGCCTGCGCGTTGCGATACCCGTTAGCCTCGCCCAGCACCAGGCACTGCTGCCACGCCTTGTTGGCCGCCGCGAGTACCGGCGTGTCGATGCTGCCGAGCGGCCTGATCGACGCGCTGGCTGTCGCGTGCTTGGCGATGACCCGCTTGTGCGCTGACGCGTTGCGCGCGTACCCGTCGTAAGGGCCGACGACGCCCGCGAGCTCGGCCGACCGCCGGTATGCGGTGCCGGTCATCAGCGAGGTGATCGCGGCCGCGATCGCCCGCCCGTCGTCGGAGTCATAAGCGTGGCCGGTAGCCATCAGCAGCGCGCCCAGGTTGGCGTAGCCGATGCCGAGCTGGCGGTACGCGCGGGTGGTCTCGGCGATCTTGTCCGTCGGGAAATCCGCGAAGCTGATAGAGATGTCCATCGCCGTGATGATCAGCTCGGTGAGCTGCTCGAACTTCTCGGCGTCGAAGGTGTCGTCGGCCCGCAGGAACTTCAGCAGGTTGATGCTGGCCAGATTGCACGAGGAGTTGTCCAGGTGGACGTACTCGCTGCACGGGTTGCTGGCGGTGATCCGGCCCGACTCGGGGCACGTATGCCAGTCGTTGATCGTGCTGTCGTACTGGATGCCCGGGTCTGCGCATTCCCAGGCCGCCTTGGCCATCTTGTCGAACAGGGTCTTAGCGTCCACCTGCTCGAGCGGCTCGCCCGTCGTGCGAGCAGCCAGGTCGAACGTGACGCCCGACTCCACCGCACGCATGAACTCGTCCGAGACGCGGACGGAGTTGTTGGCGTTCTGGTACTGGACACTGGTGATGTCCTTGCCGCCGAGGTCCATATCGAAGCCGCCGTCGCGCAGGACCCGGATCTTTTCCTCCTCGCGCGCCTTGGTCTCGATGAACTCCTCGATGTCGGGGTGGTCGACGTCCAGCACGACCATCTTGGCCGCCCGCCGGGTGGCGCCGCCGGACTTGATCGTCCCCGCCGATGCGTCGGCACCGCGCATGAAGGAGACCGGGCCGCTCGCCGTACCGCCAGAGGACAGCAGTTCCTTGCTTGACCGGATCCGCGACAGGTTGACGCCAGCGCCAGACCCGCCCTTGAAGATCAGCCCTTCCTCCCGGTACCACTCCAGGATCGAGTCCATAGTGTCGTCGACCGCGAGGATGAAGCAGTTGTGCACCCGCAGGTTGCCCGACAGGTACTCGCCGCTCTCGGTCTGAATGTCGTAGACCTCCATCGGGCCGAGATTCTCGATCTTGCTGACATCAAGCAGCATCCGGTCCGACCCGCCGACATCGGGCTGCACGTACAGCACGTGGTCGCCTGGCCGCAGGAAACCGGCCACGGTGAACTCGCCCGTCTCCAGGTCGGTCGCCCGCCACACACGGTGATCGGCCGTCGCGTCGAGCACGTGACCTGAGGTCGTGTGCACCCGCAGTACTTCCTTGACGCCGTTGGCCTTGGTCGCCAGGATCCGAGTCGTACCGTGCGCGTCGTAGACCTTCGCGCCGACGGCGTCGGATTCGACCAGCCTGCCGATCGGCACCGGACCGGTCGGCGTGCTCACGAGCGCGTCATACGGCTGGCACGCCGACACCTGCTGGGGGGAAGAGGTACCGACGTTGAACCAGACCGGCGAGTTGAAGCTGAAGACCTGGTGAATCAGGGCGTGCTTCAGCTCGTGCTCGAAGATCTCCGCGTCCTGCTCCGTCGCGAAATAGCCGTACTCGCGGCCGGCCGCGGCGTACGTGCCCACGACCCGGTCGACAAGCTGCTTCAGGCTCCACTCCCGCTGCGGCGTGCCGAGGGCGCCGCGGAAGTACTTCGTCGTGACGATGTTCGCCGCGTTGACCGACCAGAAGTCGGGAAACTCAACGCCGTGCTGCTCGAAGTTGACCGAGCCGTCCCGCCAGTTCGTCATCACGACGTCGCGACGCTCCCAGGTGACCTCGTCATAGGGGTGGACGCCGTCGCGGGTGTAGATCCGGCGCAGGGTCAGGCCTTCGCGCTTGCTGCTGCCCTGCGACGCCGCCCCACTTGCCGTCTCGGTCATGTGCTCCCCCTCCGCGGATCCGCTCGGACCCAATACCGGGCCTGCTGGCCCTCCCAGTGATTTCGTCTGCCGGCCGCTCTAACTGGTCGGCGCGGGCTGCTGCCCGTGCTGCCTTGCGCCGCGACTGCCGGCGGTTGGCCCTGGCGCGGTCCCGCGATCCCCCTCGGGCCGCAGCTCCGCCTCCTGGGCCAGGAACTGCGCGTCCGCTGGGTGCCATCCATCCAGATGGGCAGCGCGGAGCGCCGCGATCTCCTGCTCGAAGTCGCTCAGGGACTCGAACCCGCGGTAGACCGAGGCGAATCGCAAGTACGCCACCTCGTCGAGGTCGCGCAGCGGGCCGAGGATCGCGAGGCCCACCTCATGCGAGGGAATCTCGCCGCTACCACGGCTCCTGATCACGTCCTCCACCTGCTGCGCCAGCAGCGCTAGCTGGTCCTCGCTGACCGGCCTGCCCTGGCACGCGCGCCGTACACCGCGGACAATCTTGTCGCGGTTAAACGGCTCGGTGACGCCGCTGCGCTTGGCCACGGTCAGGATCACGGTCTCCTGGGTGGTGAACCGGCGGCCGCATGCGGGGCACGACCGACGGCGGCGGATCGCCGCCCCGTCATCACCAGTCCGGCTGTCGATGACCCGGCTGTCGGGGTGCCTGCAGTAGGGGCAGTACATGCGATCACCTCCCCGGCGGCCTGGAGTCGTCCTTCGGTAAAGCACAAGCTATAGGAAAATTACAAGCGTGCAACTACTACATATTGTGGTCCACGTGGCTGCGCTTGGCAAGTCCGTCACGCCGTGGGCAGAACCCGCTGGTAGAGGATGCGCTCCCCGTCGGGACGGCGTCCTCGAATTCGCGGTAATCCGCCGGCGTGTCGCGGCTACCGCCCGTCGCGAACCGGCATAAGCCTCCCCACGTGCGAAGAAGCTCCTCAGTACGGCATCTGTAGGGCCGTATCAGACATTCGGACTCGGGATCTCATCACGGCACCCACAACTGCTGGCCGGCGCTGATGGCCGGGCTGCCGAGCGCATTGGCCAACATGATCTCCTGGACCACGGTCCGCGGATCCGAAGCTGGCTCAGCTGCTGCGGCAATAGACCACAGGGTCTGTCCCGGCTGAACGACGACCTGGTGCATGCCCTGATAGCCGGCCCGGGACCGGCCATGGCTGGTCGCCTGTGCGCCACCGGACGCTAGCAGCGTGATCAGCAGCACGGCCACGATCACGACCGCCAGCACGAGTGCGCTCACTACTATCTGGCCGCGCCTGGTCAGCCGCAGGCGGGTAGGCGACACACCAGCGCCAAGGGCGGGCGTCGTCCGCACTCTCGGCCGCGCCGTGCCGGCCCGAGGGCCAGGCACGACCAGCGTCGCCCGGATAACGCGCGGGGCCGTGGCAGACGCCGGACGCGGGGCCGGACGCGCCACGGCAGGTGCCAGCCCAGCAGACGCGCCGGGGGCAAGCCGCGGGCCGGCAGCCGGTGCGGCTTGCCGCTGGCTGCCGGCTACCAAAATCGAACTAGAGCGCGGCTGCCTATCGCCGATGGCATCGTCGCGGCCTTGCGCGACGACGGGATGACCCTGGCTGCCGACGGCGCGAAGGGCCCGCCGATCGCGCGCGACATCCTGGCCGACCGCGGTCCGAGGCTCCGGTGCGGTGGCAACCGGCGTCTCGATCGCACCCAGTGCGCTCATCACAGCCTCCATCTAACGAATGACAGTTCGATAGCAACTACGTTCTATCGTATTCTCGTTCGATCGAACGAAGATACGGCACCGTTCTATCGCAGGGGTACGACATTTTTGAGTGTCGTCGAACAGATGTTTGAGATCCGAAGCAAGAACCGTTAGCGTCGGCTTCGACGGCACAGCATTTCCGACACCACCGCACCCGAGCCGGAGGCCCGAAGATGAGCGATGCGACCAGTGATGGCGGGGCGCGCGAGGCCTCGACCATCGATCTCGAGATCACCGATGCGGACGCAACGGCTGCAGCGGCCGAGCGAC
The DNA here is from genome assembly GCA_963792725.1 of uncultured Actinomycetota bacterium. Lineage (GTDB taxonomy): Bacteria > Actinomycetota > Actinomycetes > Streptosporangiales > Streptosporangiaceae > JAJYUU01. The sequence continues at coordinate 1,235,641 of CAWBXJ010000001.1, forward strand.
CGCGCGGCAAGCCAGGCCGGCGGCCCAAGGGCAGCGTCCCGACCGTCGTGGCCGACCTTCCTGACAAGCCGGATCCCGGCCATGTTCTGACCTGGCGGCAGCGCAAGGTCCTGCAGGTGATCCGGGAGTCCGTGCAACGACGCGGCTACCCGCCATCCATGCGGGAGATTGGCGAGGCGGTCGGCCTGACTAGCACGTCGAGCGTCTCCTACCAGTTGTCGACGTTGCAGGCCAAGGGCTACCTGCGGCGAGACGCCGGGCGCCCCCGCACGGTCGAGGTCCGCCTGCCAGGCCATCCCGCGATCCGACCCGAGCCCGATCCCGACGATGACTCGCCGATGGACATCACGTCCCAGGAGGCGGCCTACGTGCCACTAGTCGGACGTATCGCGGCCGGCGGACCGATCCTCGCCGAGGAGGCAATCGAGGACATCTTCCCGCTGCCCAGGCAGATTGTCGGCGAAGGCAACCTGTTCCTGCTCAAGGTGGTCGGGGACTCGATGATCAACGCGGCGATCGCCGACGGCGACTGGGTCGTGGTGCGCCAGCAGCCGGTGGCTGAGAACGGTGACATCGTCGCCGCGATGCTGGACGGCGAGGCGACGGTCAAGACCTTCAAGCGGTCTGCCGATCACATCTGGCTGATGCCACACAACCCGGCTTACACGCCAATCCCCGGCGACGAGGCCGAGATCCTGGGCAAGGTTGTGGCGGTACTGCGAAGGATCTGATCATCGCGCAGCCCGCCAATCTGATCAGCCGACTCCTGCTGTGCCGATGGTCGGCACCCGTAGCCGAGCGAGCGGGCTAGTCGGGCGGCAGCAGGCCCGTGAGGACGCGCGCCAACACCGCCTCGAATCGGTCCTGATCGGGCGCCGCTGGCGCCATTGCGGACAGTAGCGCGGCGAGCTTCGGGTGCGCCCCGTCGCCCGCGACATGCTCGAGGTAGGCCACCTGACGCTGCTGTGCTGCCTGGTCCGCTGAGACCTGATGCTGCACATACGCTGCCGTCACCGCCATGAGCATCGCGAATGCCTCGATCTTGGCGGGACTGTCGGCAGGATGATCCACCAGCACGGTCAGCACGTACTCCAGCAGGTCGGCGCCTCGTGGACCAAGAGTTCCCCGGCCGATGACGATGGCAGGCAGCCAGGGATGACGCAGCATAATCGCGCGCGCCTGGTGACCGAGATGCATAAGATCGGCCAGCCAGTCGCCACAGCTGCCCGTCACCACAAACTCCGCCGCGACCGAGTCGGCCATCAGGTCGAGCAGGTCATCGCGAGAAGCCACATAGCGGTAGAGGGAAGCGGGTCCCGTGCCGAGCTCCGCCGCTACGCGCCGCATGGATACCGCATCTAGGCCGTCGCGATCAGCCACCCCGACGGCTACCGCGGTCAGCTCTGCGCGGCTGCGCACGGCCGGCCTGCCGACCTGCGCATGCTCCGGGCGCATCCAGATGTTGACCAGGCTCTCAGCCAAGCGAGCGAGTCTCCTCAGCAATTTGCGAACGGTGATCCTGAAAAGCTATTCTAGATTGCGAACGCCGTTCGCATACCAACGGCGATGCGAGACGCCGGGAGGCAAGCATGGCGGCCACAGCCGCGAGCCAGGCAGGCGCACCCGCGCCGGCCGACAGAGACCGCCCAGGTGCAACTACCCCAGTCACAGCTGAGCGCGAACCGCATCCTGCTACTCCGACGCGCTACGCGCCGAACGGGGAAGTCCTGCTCGCCTTCGAGGACCTCGGCGGCGGAGGCGGAGATCCGCTGCTACTGGTCATGGGCCTAGGCGCTTCGCGCTGCTGGTGGCCCGGCGGGTTCGGCACAGCCTTGCTGGCGCGCGGCTTCCACGTCGTGTCATTTGACCTGCGCGACGCGGGCGAGTCCACGCACTTCACCAGCGCCGGCGGCGGCAACCCGATTGCCGCGCTGACGCGCGGCCACCGATCGCCGTACACCGCCGAGGACATGACCGACGACGCTGTCGCCGTGCTCGACGCCGTCGGCTGGGACTCCGCGCACGTGTTCGGCCACTCGCTCGGCGGCGCGCTGGCGCAGCGTATCGCTATCCGCCATCCACGCCGCGTCCGAAGCCTCACCTCGTCGTCGGCGCTGCCCAGCGACGCTAGCGGTCTGCGGGCAGCGCGCTACATCAGGCCGGGATTCCTCGCTCGGATGGCGCGCCTGCGCTTGCCCGAGGGCAGGGACGGCGATGTCGCGCTCGGCCTGGCCCTCTACCGGGCCATCGCAGCGCCCGGCTACCCGCTGGACGAAGCGACAGCGATCGAGTGCATAGAGCGGGATCGCCTCAACGGCTGCCTTAGCCTGGGCGACACCGCTGCACAGACGCGCCAGAGCCGCGCGAGATGGTCGGGCGGGCGTCTGGCCAGCCTGCGGGTGCCAGCCCTCGTCCTGCACGGTGCCGACGACCAGGTGCTGCGGCCGTCAGCAGCACGCCACACGGCGGCCGCCATTCCCGGCGCCCGGCTGCGCGTGCTCCCAGGGATGGGCCACTTCATTCCAAGAGAGCTGTGGCCGCTGTACGCCCGTGAGGTTCGCACGATCGCTGACCAGGCTGCGGACCCAGGGCTGACGGACGCTCGCTAGCGCTCCGCTGACCTCATGGCCGACCCGGCGGCTCCGACGGCAACGCGACCGGGAACTAGGCCGACACGATGTTGACGAGCTTCGGCGCCCTGACGATCACGGTCTTGACGCCGCGTCCGGCCAGCGCCCGGTCCGCCCCCGGGGCCGCGAGCGCCAGCTCGCGCAGGTCGTCCTCGCTGATGGCGGCCGCTACTTCTAGCCGGTCTCGCACCTTGCCGTCGACCTGCACCACGCAGGTGACCGTGTCCTGCACCAGCAGCGCAGGGTCGGCCGAAGGCCAGGAAGCCCGGCCGACCGATGGCCCGTAGCCCAGCATCTCCCAGCACTCTTCCGCTGTGTACGGGGCGAACAGGGACAGCATCACCGCCAGTGCCTCCGCGGCCTCCCGCACGGCCGGGTCACCGGCGCCGGGCCCGCTGTCGATGGCCCGGCGCGCCGCACTAACCAGCTCCATGAGCCTGGCCACCGCGACGTTCAGCCGGGTCGACTCGACCAGCCGGGTGACGTCATCGATGGTCCGGTGCGTCGTCTTGCGCAGCTCGAGGTTGCCACTGGCGACAGCGCCATGACCGCCCGCGGCGGCCACTTCCGCTGCGACGCGCGCGACCCGGCCCAGGAACTTGACCAGGGCGTCAGGGTTCATGTCGGCCCAGTCGATGTCGTCTTCGGGCGGGCTGGCAAAGATCATCGTCAGCCGGATCGCGTCGACGCCGTGCGCTGCGAGCTGCTCCCCCAGGTTCACGCCGTTGCCCAGCGACTTCGACATGGCCTTGCCCTGGTTGATCACCTGGCCCTGGTTGACCAGTGCTGTGAACGGCTCGGTGAAGTCGAGCATCTTCATGTCATGCAGCACCTTCACGAAAAACCGCGAGTACAGCAGGTGCAGGATCGCATGCTCGACGCCGCCGACGTACAGGTCGACTGGGGACCACCGGCGCACCGACTCGACCTCGAACGGCCCGTGCTCGAACGACGGCGAGCAGTACCGCAGGAAGTACCAGGACGAGTCCACGAACGTGTCCATCGTGTCGGTGTCGCGCTTCGCCGGACCGCCGCACTTCGGGCACACGGTGACTACCCAGTCCGTCGCGGCGGCCAGCGGCGAGGCGCCCTTGGGCGCCAGCTCCTGGCCACGCAGGTCAGGCAGCAGCACCGGCAGCTGGTCGTCGGGCACCGCGACCTCGCCGCAGCCGTCGCAGTAGACGATCGGGATCGGCGCGCCCCAGAAGCGCTGTCGGGACAGCAGCCAGTCCCGCAGCCGGTAGTTCACGGCGCCGCGCCCCAGGCCGCGCTCGGCCAGGATCTCGATGATCCTGGCGATGGCCTCCTGCTTCGACAGCCCGTCCAGCGGACCCGAGTTGACCAGCGTCCCCTCGCCGGGTGTCGCGTCCCCAGTCGCCGCCGGGTCTGGCGCGCCGGTGTCCAGCACCACCCGCACCGGCAGGCCGAACTTGCGGGCGAAGTCCAGGTCGCGCTGATCGTGCGCGGGGACCGCCATGATCGCGCCGGTGCCGTAGTCGGGCAGCACGTAGTCAGCCGCCCAGATCGGGATCAGCTCGCCGTTGACCGGGTTAATGGCGTGACGGCCCAGGAATACGCCAGTCTTGTCCCGGTCGGCCGACTGGCGCTCGATGTCGGTCAGCTTGCGCACGTCGGCGACGTACCGGTCCAGCTCGGCGCGCTGCGACTCGGCGCACAGCTCCGCGGCCAGCGGCGAGTCGGCCGCCACGACGAAGAACGTCGCCCCGTACAGCGTGTCGGGCCGGGTGGTGAACACCGTGACCGGCTCGTCCCGGTCCTCGATCTGGAAGCTGACCTCGGCGCCCTCGCTGCGGCCGATCCAGTTGCGCTGCATCAGCAGCACCCGCTCGGGCCACTTGCCCTCCAACGGCTCCATGTCCGCCAGCAGCCGGTCGGCGTACTCAGTGATCTTGAAGTACCACTGGGTCAGCACCCGACGGATGACCTCAGCCCCGCACCGCTCGCACTTGCCGTCGATGACCTGCTCGTTGGCCAGCACCGTCTGGTCGACCGGGCACCAGTTGACGTAGCCGTCAGCGCGGTAGGCCAGGCCGCGCTCGTAGAACCGCAGGAACAGCCACTGCGTCCAGCGGTAGTACTCCGGGTCGCAGGTCTGCAGCCGCCGCGACCAGTCGAAGGACACCGCGTACTGCCGGAACGAGGCCGCCTGGGTCTCGATGTTCTTGTACGTCCAGTCGGCCGGGTGGGTGTTGTTCCTGATGGCCGCGTTCTCCGCGGGCAGGCCGAAGGCGTCCCAGCCGATCGGGTGCAGGACGTTGTGACCGCGCAGGTTGTAGTACCGCGCCATCGCGTCGCCCAGCGCGTAGGCCTCGGCGTGACCCATGTGCAGGTCGCCCGAGGGATACGGGAACATGTCCAGGACATAGGTACGCGGCCGGGGGTCAGCGGGGTCGTCGCTGGCGCGGAACACGTCTAGCTCGGCCCAGCGCTGCTGCCACTTGGCCTGAACTGCGCGCGGATCGTAGCGATCCGCGGTGTCGGCGGCTCTCATGATTTTCCTCGCGAACATGGTGAGGTCCGGATCGGCCCCTGCCCGGCCCTGCTTCCTGTGACGCCGCGCTGCTTCCCTAGCGCCGCGCTTCAGGAAATAGAAGCGCCCCCCGGATCACGAGGGGCAGCCGCGCCAATGACAGGACAGTCGGCGCGGCTAGGTAAGGAGCAGCCCGGCGAAACGCATGGATTCAGGGTAGCGCACGCGGCCCGGGCGCCGGCTGACTGTGGTGCAGGACTGGCCGGTCCGCCGCGCTGCTGGACCTGGCTCGCCGGTAGCGCCCACGCCCGGAGGACCCGGACAGTTGCCTACCGGTGGCCACATTCACCGATACATGATCGCGCAATCCAGAAATGCCACCAGTCATGATAAGCAACGCGTCAGTGAATTCTGCCTTGACCGCACCGGTTGGGCGTCGAATAATGTCCTGACACCCAGCGGCAATAGGCAATCGGGCATCGCGGACAGGGGCTGGCCGACCAGGCCAGCGGGGCCGGAACCGCGGCTAGGCCTGCTGGCGCGGCTGGGCTGGCCCATGGGGAGACAGGCCATTATCCGGGGGAAAAATGCACACTTGCTCGCGCGCGGAATTACTATCCCTGATTCGCCGAATTTGCTCAGAGCGGACTCCGGGTAATCGACTGCACGGCATTAACGAGCCAGCTAGCGTCCGGCCGATCGCCGTAGCCACGGGCACTGCAATCACCGCGGGGCCGCGCCGTGCCTGACGCGATCGCGGCCAGCCGGGCCGCCCGGACCACGACCACCCCATCACTCGCCGTCGTCGGGCTTGCCTGCCGGTTCCCTGACGCCGACGACCCGGCGGCTCTGCTCGACGTCGTGCTGACTGGCCGCCGGTCCTTCCGACGCCTGCCGCCAGGCCGGATCGACCTGGCTGACTACTACCAGCCCGACCTGGCCGTCTCGGATGCCACCTACAGCACCAGGGCCGCCGTCATCGAGGGCTGGCAGTTCGAGTGCGCGGCCTTCGGCATCGAGCCGGCCGCCTACGCTGCGGCCGACCCCGCCCACTGGCTTGCGCTGGAAACGACCGCGCGCGCGCTCGCAGCCGCTGGCCTGCCGGCCGGCAGCGGCCTGGACCGCGACCGCACCGGCGTCATCATCGGCAACACGCTGGCCGGCGACACATCCAGGGCAAACGCACTGCGCGTCCGGTGGCCCTATGTCCGGCGCGTACTCACCGAGGCGCTCGGGACGCAGGAGATCACGGCCAGCCAGGCTGGCCGGGTCCTGCGCAAGGCGGAGAGCAGCTATCTTGCCCCGTTCCCTGCCATGGGACCCGACTCGCTAGCCGGCAGCATTCCGGCCACGATCGCCACTGCGATCAGCGGGTACTTCGGGTTCCGCGGCGGCAGCCACGCGGTCGACAGCGCCTGCTCGTCCTCTCTCCAGGCGGTGGCGTCCGCGTGTGCCGCTCTCGCGGCCGGGGATCTGGACGCTGCCATCGCCGGCGGCGTGGACCTCAGCCTTGACCCGCTCGAGCTCATCGGGCTCGCCAAGGCGGGCGTGCTGGCGACCGGCGACGTCCGCATCTACGACCGGGAGCCAACGGGCTACCTGCCGGGCGAAGGCTGCGGCGTCGTCGTGCTGATGCGCACCGCGGACGCACGCGCAGCCGACCTGCCGGTCTTCGCCGAGATACTCGGCTGGGGCACCTCAGGTGGCGGCGTTCCCGGTGAGATCCAGTCGCACGCGACCACGCAGCTGCTGGCCATGCGGCGGGCATACGAGCGCGCCGCCATCGACCCTGCAGATATTCATTTCATTGAAGGGAACGGGGCCGCCACATCCGCCGACGATGCGGCCGAGCTCCGTGCACTCAGTGCGCTCCGCGCCGGAGCCAAGCAGCGGGCAGCGATCGGGTCCGTCAAGGCGAACATCGGCCACGCTAAGGCCGCCGCCGGGGCAGCCGGGCTGATCAAGACGGTGCTTGCGCTCGGCACCGGCGTCGTGCCGCCGACCACGGGCGTGCACGAGCCGCATGAGCTGATCGCCGGCGGCGACGCCGGACTGGTACTGCCGCAAGCACCGGAGGAATGGCCGAGTGGCACCCGGCTGGCAGCCGTCGGGGCGATCGGGATCGGCGGCAGCAACGTGCACGTCGTGCTGCGGCACGAGCCCGGTGGCCGGCCCAGGCAAGAGCGCTGGATCCGGTCTGCGCCGTTCCTGGCCAAGCCGGCACCCAAGCCGAGCCCGGACGGCGTGCAGCCGCGGCTGCAGCCCGAGCCCGAGCCGACACCGTTCCTGCTGCACGCGCCGGACAGGTTCGCCCTCGAGGCGGTGCTGTCGCGGCTAGCCGACATCGGGCCTTCGCTATCCGACGCGGAGATGCAGGACCTGGCCTGCATGCTCGGCCGCGATCCGGGCCGACAGGGCCGGAGCAGGGTCGCGCTCGTAGCGACGCGACAGGAGCAGCTCGCCGTGCTGGCTAAGGAGGCAGTGGCGCTGCTGCCGCACCTGCCCGAGGGAATCATCGTGGTCCGGCCCGGCATCTTCGCCTCTGACGACGCCGACGGACGGGTGACGCTGCTCCTGTCGGGCGAGGCGACCGCCCGCGGCGGCGATGTAGCTGACCAGCCTGGGCCGGTCGCGCTGACCTCGGCTGTCGCGCACTGCCTCGACACACTGCGCTGGCTCGAGTCACTGGACGTGCACGCGACCGCCGCCGTCGGCCACGGACTCGGCGCGTTGGCCGGGCTCGCCTGGGCGGGGGTGCTCGGCGAGTCGGAGGTCGTGGAGATCGCCGATCTGCGCGCGCAGTTCCTGCTTCGCTCCGGGGCTCGCGCCGACATGGTCGCGGCGACGCTCGGAACGGCTAGCGCCGGGGCGCCGTGGGAGCCGTCCGGTGCGGTCGCGCTGCGAGCGGCTATCGCGCAGCGCTTCCGGTTCGGGCCGCCGCGCAGGCGCCTGATCTCGACGCTGACCGGCGCCGAGATCGAGTCAGTCGACGACGCCATCGACCTCATCTGCAGCGGCTTCGCTGGAGCCGAGCGGGTCGCCGACGCGGTGACCGACGGCGCGATCGGAGCCACGCTGCTCGTCGAGACAGGCCCAGGTCGCACCCTGGCATCGGCCGCCGAGGCGTGCCGCGTGCCGGCGATCAGCCTCCAGTCCGGCTTCGCCGATCCGATGCACAGCGCCCGCGTCGCAGCAGCGCTGTTCGCGGCCGGGGCGCTCGGCCAGCCGAAGCCGCTGTTTGCCGGGCGGCCCGCGCGGCCGGTCGACATCTGGCGGGAGCAGGTATTCCTCACCAACCCGTGCGAGGTTATGCCGCAGCCGAGAGCCACGACCGATCTAGCGGCCGCCGAACACCACATCTCCAGCAAGCGGGGGGAGTTCGAACGGCGGCTGCCCGTGCGACCGCTGACCGCGGCGGCCGCGCCCGTCGCTGCGGCCGATCCTCAGCATGACGAGGCGGGGTACGCGGGCGCCGATGTCGCCGTGACCGAGCACGCTGCGCCTGGGCTCGACGAGCCTGCGCACGACGAGGCGAAGCACGGCACGCATGAGCACAGCGAAGCCGCCGAACTGGATGATGCACAGACCGGGCTAGCCGAGGTCGCAGGCGCGGTTATGGCGGCCGAGCCGGCCGCAGGCGCCGAGGCCGGCGTTAGCGCCAAGCCAGTCAACGGCGCCGAGGCCGGCGTCAGCGCCAAGCCAGTCAACGGCGCCAAGCCAGCCGACCGCGGCAAGCCAGCCGACGGGGACAAGATCGGTATCAGCGCCGAGCCCGGCGCCGACGCCAAGCCGGCCATCGTCGGCAAGCCCGTGATCCTGGGCCAGCCAGTAGTGCTCGGCGAGCCGAAGGTAAGTCCTGAGGCGGCCGCCGCGGTCAAGCCAGCCGACATGCTGTCGCAGGACGCCCCGGAACCACAGGCATCGCCGGAAGCACAGGCGTCGGCGGAAGCACAGCCGTCGGCGGAAGCACAGCCGTCGGCGGAAGCACAGGCGTCTTCGGACCTGCAGCCAACGATCGAGCAGCCGGCCTGGTCCGCTGCGGACGAGATCGCGGTGCGATCCGGTGTCGCAGCCGGATTGGTCGACGGGCTAGGACCGTGGGCCCGTTGCTTCACCGAAGGACTGCGGCCCGCCAGTCCCGCCCCGGCGCCTGCGCTCGATCAGCCCTGGCACCTGTACGCGGCCGCGGGCAGGCCGATGCTGGCGGACCTGAGCAGCCTGTTCGCGGCCGATCCGGCCGCTGAGCGCACGCTGGCGATCCTGGACAACCCGGCCGATGAGCGGTCGAGGACGGTTGCGGTCGAGGCAGCCAGGGACGCGATCGCGACCGGCGAGCTCGTGGTGCTGACGGCGAGTGCGGCGTTCACCGGCTTCTTCGCCAGCCTGCACGCCGAGCATCCCTCGCTCGGCATGACGGTGCTCCGGGTGCCAGCCGAGGGCGTCAGCCCGGACGCGGTGCGCCGGTACGCGACCGCCGCGGCCGGGCAGTTCCGCGAGCTAGTCATCGACGGGACCGGACTAGCCAGCGAGTCAGTCCTGGCCGAGGTGACGCTCACAGGCGGTGGCGAGGTTCCGCTCGGTTCCGACGATGTGATCCTGATCAGCCGCAGCACCGGTGGCGCGGGGCTCGCGCTCGCCCAGGTTCTTGCGTGCTGCGGGACAGGCATCGCAGTCGTCGGCAGGGCCGGCGAGCACGACGATGCCGCCTTGGTCGCGGGCCTGGAGGAACTACGGTCGGCGGGCGCGCGAATCGGCTACGAGGTCATCGACGTCGCCGACCAGCCGAGCGTGGCGGCCGCGGTGCGGCGAATCGAGGACCGCCTCGGAAAAGTGACCGCGCTCGCGCACGCTGCTCGGGGGGACGACCCCGTTCCCGTCCTGGAACTCACAGCTGCCCACGTCAGCGTGCAGGTGGCCGACGAGATGAGCACGCTCGACCTACTGGCTGGCGCCATCCGGCCGGGCCAGCTCAAGCTGATCATTTCCGTCGGCTCCGTGGCGGACCGGTACGGCCTCGCCGGGACGAGCGTGAACGCGCTCAGCACCGGTGCGCTCGCCAGCCGCGCGGCGCAGCTCGCGGATGCCACCGTGGGCTGCCGGCACCTGCACCTCGACATGCCGGCCTGGTCGGTGACCGGACTCGGCGACCGCCCGGAGCTGGCGGCGGAGCTTGCCGCGGCAGACGCGCCGGCACTCGATGTCGGCACGGCGAGCCGCGTGCTGCTGAAGCTGATGACGACGCCAGGCCTGCCCGACAGCGTCGCGCTGCATGGCCGGGTCGGTGGCCTGGCGATGACGCAGGCGCCGGTCATCACGCACGGCGAGCTCAGCGCGGCCGGGATAGGGCGGGGCGGCAGGTTCGTGCGTGAGGTCGCCGTCCACTATCCCGGCATCGAGCTCATCTGCTCGGCCAGGATGTCGATCGCCAGCGACCCCTACCTGGCCGACTACCGGATCGACGGCATGCCAGTCCTGCCGCCAGTGCTCGCGCTGGAAGCGCTTGCGCAGGCAGCATCCGTCCTCGCCGGGCGGCCGCTTCGGCGGGCGGCGGGCGTGACGCTGGAGTCACCAGTGCTGATCCCGTCCGGTGGCGAGGCCGTTGTGCGCGTCTGCGCGCTGAAGGACGGCGACCGCATCGTCGCCGCCTTGCGCTGCGCCGACAGCTCGTACCAGGTCGACCACGCGAAGGCCGAGTTCAGCTGCGCTCCTGGCCAACCGGACCTACCGGAGGCGGCGCTCGCAGCCGCTGGCTCGTCCGCGCTGCATCAGCTCGTCGCGGGGTCCGCTGGCCTGGTGGACGGCGCCGAGCTGTACGGGCCGATCAGTTTCCAGACCGGTCGATTCCGCCGGATCGCGCTGCTGCCCGAGGTAACCGCGCGCTCAGGCCGGGCGCTGGCCAGGGGGGCTGACGAGCATCCGTGGTATCCGGCCAGCAGCGAGCTGGCGGACACCGAGTTCCTCCTCGGCAGTCCTGGCCTGAACGATGCGGCGCTGCAGGTGCTGCAGGCCTGCGTGCCGCACCGCCGGGTCCGCCCGGCCGCGTGCGAGTCCGTGCAGTTCTCCGGGCGCACTGCTGACGGGCCGGTTGAGATCAGGGCGGTTGCGGAGCCGGTCCGGGCGAACTCTTTCGCCGGTGGCGTCCCGATTGCCGACCCTGCCCCGGGCGACAGCGCTGGGCCGGACATGGCGCCCGCGCAAGGCGTCGCGCCAGCGCACGGCGTCGCGGCGGCGCAAGGCGTCGCGGCGGCGCAAGGCGTCGCGGCGGCGCACGGCGTCGCGGCGGCGCAGGGCGGGGCGCGAGCTCAGGGCGTGCCGAGTCAGGCCTTGGTGCCGGGTCAGCCAAGCGCGCCAGCGGCCGAGATGACCAGCGGGTCGGTGACGGCGGAAGAAGTGCCGCCCAGGAAGCGCGCCGATGCCGCGGTCGCTCCTCGCGACATGACGCCCGAGGAACTAGCCGACATGGAGGTCGCCGACCGCCGTCCGCAGTCGCGCAAGTCGCGCCGGGGCGGGCGCCGAACCGAAGGCGGGCGCCGAACCGAGGGCGATCGCCGTGCCCAGGGCGAGCGCCGAACTGGCGGATCCGCCGGGGGCACGTCCTACGCAGCGCTGCACACGTGGGAAGTTCCGCAGTCTGCGCTGGGCCAGCCCGCCACCGGCGGAAAAAGCCGAACCGCCGCCGAGCTGGCGGCTGGAGGCGCAGCTACGCCCGCGCCAACGGCCAAGACGCCGGGGCCGCGCCGCCGACCGCACCCGCCACGTCCACCGCACCCGTGACGTCCGCCGCGCGGGCGGCGGCCGACGCCGCGCCCGTCCAGCCTGCGCATGCTCCGGCGGGTCAGCCAGCCTCGGGGCCGCAGCTCTGGAGCGTCGAGGCTGTGGACGCGGCTGGGCAGCTGATCGCAGCCTGGCGCGGGGTCCGGTTGCACGACTCCGGGCCGCTGCCGCGCAACGCGGCGTGGCCCCCGACGCTGCTATCGGTCTTCCTCGAGCGCAGCGCAGCGGACCTGGGTCTCGACGAGGGCCTGCGGGTGACGGTGACATGCGGCCAGCCGGACGACCTCCTGTCGAGCCCAGCCGCCGTTCCGCAGCAGGCTCCGCCTGGCGATGGGCGGCGTTCCGGCCGCGGCAGGCATGCCGGACCGGAACAGCGAGCGATGAACTCCGCAAGCGCACCGGGCACGGGTGCCCTGTCGGGCTTCGTCCTGACCCTGCGGGCGCCCGTTCCGGTGGCCTGCGGCTGGGCCGCGGTCGAGCCTGGCCACCGGCAGCATGAGCCGAGCCCGGGGACGGCGGCGGCGTACGCGCAACTGCGCGCGGACCTAGCCGAGTCGCCTGCGGTCCTTGCGGCAAGGCTCGACGCCGTCGGCGCGTGCCTGACGATGGCGGACATGATGGCCGAGGACCGCGGCGCTAACCAGCTGACGGTCGTCCAGACGACGGGAGACGGGTGGGCCGTGTTGGCCCTCGGCCGGGCGCGCATCGCGTGTGCCGTGGTGGAGCTCAGCGGCGTCTCGGCTCCGGTCGCGATCGCGATCTTGACCAGGCGGCACGCGCATGCGCGTCGGAGCTCTGGCCGGACGGGGGCGTCCGTAAGCACGACCTAAACACGGCGAGGTACCAGACATATCTGCGGGCGTGAGGTCTACAACGTGATGGCCTACAACGAGGTGACGTCCGGCAGCTCGAACAACCCGGTTTTCACCGGGCTGTTCGCCGGCACGAGCTCCGCGCTGTGCCAGTCGACCTTCACGATCGAGGAAGAAGGCTTCGGCTTGCTACCGTCGGCCTCGACTCCTGACCAGTGCGGCTCGACAGCCAACTCCCTGCGGGTCCAGGAGACCAACAACGGACCCAGCTCAGCCGGCTGGGTGCCTGCCCGGACCCGGAATGTCCGGGCAGGCACCTGGTCATCGTCCCAGCATGGACGAGCCGTCAGCGCATGCGCTCGGCACGGTTGCGAGCAGAGCTGGAGCGGGCCAGGCGACTCGCATCTGGCCATCACTACCGTGGCGGAGACTTACGCTGGTCTGTCACACTAAAGCTAGAACGGGGTTCTAGTCGAAGGCGGCGCTATGACCACACCGACCAGCTCAGTCGATGGCATCGATCTGTCCTTGCTGGAGTTCTGGGCCCAGCCGCTGGACGCCCGTCATGCCGACTTTGCCAAACTGCGGGCCCTCGGCAAGCCAGCACACTTCGTCGTGCCGGAGGGGCCGCTCAGCGTGGCCGGCGACGGCTACTACGCGTTCGTCTCGCACGCCGACGTGTCCGCCGCTAGCCGCCAGCCTGAGCTGTTCTCCTCGGCCCGCGGCGCGACCAGCATCGAGGACCTGCCTGCGGAATTCAACGAGTACTTCGGCTCCATGATCAGCATGGACGACCCCCGCCACGCCCGGCTTCGGCGGATCGTGTCCCGTGCGTTTACCCCAAAGATGATCAAGAAATTCGAGGAGGATGTCCAGCGGACAGCAGCCGGCATCGTGGACGAATTGCTGGTCACAGGGCCGTGCGACTTCGTCCAGCAGGTCTCCGCGCGGCTGCCATTGAAGATCATTTGCGAGATGATGGGCATCGGTGACGAGCACTATGCCATGGTCCTGCGCAACACCAATCTCATCCTGTCCGGTGCGGATCCGGAGTTCATCAGCGAGAACATGGACGAGGCCATCACTCAGCTGCTCACCGCTGGCAAGGACCTCGCCGACCTCGTCACGGAGATAGCAGCAGACCGCGCCGAGCATCCGCAGGACGACGTCATCACCTCTCTCGCCAGGGCGAATATCGACGGCGAGCAGCTCACGGCGGCCGAACTCGGGTCGTTCTTCATCCTGCTCGTCGTCGCCGGGAGCGAGACGACCCGGACGGCGCTCTCGCACGCGCTGAACCTGCTGACAGAGCACTCGGACCAGCGTGAGCTGCTGCTCGCCGACCTCGAGGGTCGGCTTCCGGCCGCGGTGGAGGAGATCGTCAGGTACGTCTCGCCCGTCATCTGGATGCGTCGCTCGGTGACCAAGGACTGCACGCTGAACGGCCACGACTACCGCGAAGGCGACAAGGCCGTGCTGTTTTACTGGGCCGCCAACCGGGACGAGTCGGTGTTCCGCGACCCTGGCCGGTTCGACATCACGCGGTCCCCCAACCCGCACGTCGGCTTCGGCGCCGCCGGCCCGCACTTCTGTCTCGGCGCCCATCTCGCCCGCCGCGAGATCAGGGTCATGCTCGGCGAACTGCTCTCGCGAGTGCCGCGAATCCACGCGTCTGCCGAGCCTGACCGGCTGCTGTCGAGCTTCATCAACGGCATCAAGCACTTGCCCTGCGAGCTCGACTGAGCACCGTCGTCTCGGCGTCATCTCGCCCTCGCGTGCGCCCGCGGTAGCGCGCGCCAGGCGGCCTAGCCGGACCACCTCAATTGGCGTGCGGAAAACCACATATCGCAATCCTGTAACTAGCTGTGATCGTGGCGGCACTGCGTGTATAACCTGAGTTGGCTCATTTAGCCGTCTCATCTGAGGGATGGTCGCGCTGCGTGAAAATTCTGGCTGGTGCGGGTCGTGGCGGGCTGGGGTCGCTGCGGCCGCCCGGGGCCTGGGTTTGTGTCGCGGTTCGGGTGGAGGGACAGTGTGGGCGGGCTGCCCGTGACGCTGGCGCACTTTGGAACGTGAACCCGTCATTTAGCCTGGCGCTGGGGTCTTGACCTGAGGGTCGCGCAGTGTTGCCTCGAGCACGCCGGTCAGTATTCCGGGCCTGGTGCCCGCCGACCGAGACCCCCGGGCAGCCTGCTGGTGTCCTGTCACTCCGGGCGTAGGAGGTAGCAGTGAGCAGACCGCAGGTCATTGATGACGAGGAACACGAGCGGGTCCATGAGCGGGTGGCCGCGATTGACGTGGCCAAGGACTCGGGGGTGGTGTGCACCCGCACGCCGCATCCGTCCCGGCCGGGCTTACGGCGGGCCGCCGTGTGGACGGTGAAGGCCCGGATGAACGCGATCCGCGTGCTGGGCGGCCAGTTGCGCAAGGACGGCATCGAGATCGTCACGCTCGAGTCGACGAGTGACTACTGGCGCATCTGGTTCTTCGTGCTGGAGGGGTGCGGGCTGGCGGTGCAGCTGGTCCAGGCGTCCCAGGCCAAGAACCTGCCTGGCCGGCCCAAGACCGACAGGCTGGATGCGATGTGGCTGGCCCGGCTGACCGAGATGGGCCTGCTGCGGGCGGGCTTCGTGCCGCCGAAGGCGATCCGGGACCTGCGCGATTACACCCGGGCCCGGACCCGGCTGGTCCGCGAGCGCACCCGCTGCTGGCAGCGGATGGAAAAGCTGCTGGAAGGCGCGCTGGTCAAGGTGTCGGCCGTGGCCAGCAAGCTGACCACCGTGTCCGCGCAGGACATGATCAAGGCGATGATCGCCGGCGAGCGCGACCCCCGCACGCTGGCGGCCCTGGCCCGCGGCAAGATGAAGGCCAAGCACGATGATCTCGTCGAGGCCCTGGACGGCATGTTCGACGACCACCACGGTGAGCTCGCCCGGCTGCTGCTGGACCAGATCGCCTCCCTGGACGCCATGATCGCCCAGCTGAGTGCCCGGGCTGCTGAGCTGACCGCGGCGATGCCCGCGGCCTGGGGCGTCGACCCGGACGGGACTACCGGGCCCGGCGCCGGGACCGGCCCGGATGCCCCGGTGCTGAACGCGGTGGCCCGGCTAGCCGAGATCCCCGGCATCAGCCCCGACACGGCCCGGTCCATCATCGCCGAAACCGGCCTGGACATGAGCAGGTTCCGCACCGCCGCTCACCTGGTGTCGTGGGCGGGGCTGTGCCCGTCCGCCCGCCAGTCCGGCACCCGCGCCCGGGCCGGGAAGAAAGGCCAGGGCGACACCTGGCTGCGCGGGTCCCTCGGGCAGGCCGCGATCGGCGCGGCCCGCACCGCCACCTTCCTGGGCGAGCGGTACGCCCGGATCGCCCGCCGCCGCGGCAAGGCCAAGGCCCAGGTCGCCGTCGCACGGTCCATCCTGGTCATCATCTGGCACCTGCTCAGTAACCCTGAGGCCAGGTTCACCGACCTCGGCTACGGCTACTACCAGGCCCGCACCGATTCCAGCCGCAAGCTCCGCAACCACATCCGGCAGATCGAAGCGCTCGGCTTCGCCGTCACCATCACCAAGGCCGCCTGACTAACTTCAGCACCGTCACCGGCGGCCACCAGAGCCGGCTCCGCCGGCGCTGCCGCACGCCCACCTGGGGTCGGTGATTTTCCGGTCAGTGCGCAACGTACGCCGGACTACGTGGCCGGGGCTCATGGGGGTTCGTAGGCAGGTGCCGCGCGGTTTCCCGATGTTCTCTTGTCGGGGTGGCCGCTGCGGGCGTGCTGTTACCGGAGGGGTTCAGCCGATGCTGCCCGCAGCCGGGCTACCGCTCCGGCCACGACCAGGGCTGAGCCGGCGGCGATCCTCGGCCTGCGCCGCTGCACGGCCCGGGGCACCCGCAGGACACAGAACACGGCCGTCGGGGCTTCGCCGGCGATCGCGAGCACCGTCAGCCGCCGCGGGTGGCGCAGGCCCGACCGCACGCCGAGGACTATCCCCGCGACCTGGAGAGCAGGGAAGTACCGCGATAGCTGGCGGGCCATGGGTGTCGTCCCGGCGGTAGCCGGCACCTGTATGCCACGCTCGCGCAGGAGGTCCTTTTGCTGCTCGATGTTCTGGTCCGCCTCGGCCCGGGTCGGCGCTTCGGTGCCAAGGCCCCACGCCATCAGCCCGAAGCCGGCAGCGCCTGCCCACGCGGCCAGGGCCCGCTGCCGGCGCCCGGCGGCCCAGTGCCCGGCCCCGACGGCGGCCTGGGTAACAACGGGGATGACAGGGGACACCCATTCGGGTATCCCCGAGGGCCTGACCCCGTCCAGACGGGACATCAAGAACACCCGCCGCAGCAACCGGTCCCCGCCGTCATCACCAGCCATCCCGCCATTGTCGCCAAGGCGGCACGAGTGTGCCAATCTGCCGGGCTGCCGCTACCCGGACGTTGCCGCCCGGCGGGCCCCTGTCACCTCCTGGTTAGTGCGCCCTACGTCAACTTGAGAAGTAAACCTGCAGGTCAGCGTATTAAGCCGCTCGAAAGTCCATGATCGTGAGCCAAGTCGGGGCGAACTGCTCTCGCGAGTGCCGCGAATCCACGCGTCTGCCGAGCCTGACCGGCTGCTGTCGAGCTTCATCAACGGCATCAAGCACTTGCCCTGCGAGCTCGACTGAGCACCGTCGTCTCGGCGTCATCTCGCCCTCGCGTGCTCCCGCGGTAACGCGCGCCAGGCGGCCTAGCCGGACCACCTCAATTGGCGTGCGGGAAACCACATATCGCAATCCTGTAACTAGCTGTGATCGTGGCGGCACTGCGTGTATAACTGGAGACCCACGCGACGCTCAGGGGTCCGGCCAGTCCGGAACGGGGGAACGGCGCCGCTGGAAATGAAGAAACCGTGAGTCGCGGAGGGGGACCTTCGTCTGGGGGCCGTTCGATCCCCGGCTGGATCGCCCGGCTGCGTGCCGCCCTGGTGCACCAGGGTTGGCATGACAGCAAACGAGGGTCGCGGCAAGCGGCAGGTTTTTCGCCCTGTGGGCGCTGCCACCCGGGTTAAAGATGGACATAGGAACTCGGGCGGTAGTGCTCCGCAGGACGGAGAACTGGGCAAGGGGCAGCGCACGCCGGGGGCCGTGCGCTGCCCCTGCCCTGTGTCATGACAGGAGCTCGTCGCGGAGCATGCGGAGCCGGCTCAGGTTGGCTTCCATCACCGCGATCGGTGTTGACGCACCGCCCAGGCCGCTTCGTGTTGTTCGGTTACCGCGGCCGCAGGGAGTAGAGCCGCACGTCGTGGTGGCTGTTGTCGGGATCGATGCGCAGCCAGCGCCGGCTGCCCGGCCTTCCGCGCGTGTCGTAAGTGAGCTGCACCGGCGAGCCCTCGAGCTGGCACTCCTTAGAAAACGCGATCTAATCGCTGGCTAGTACTTTGCGCAGCTTCCCGCGGCACCGTTCATCGCTATCAGGCCGAAAGGCGTGCTGTAGAGGTAGTGCTGGGTCCCGATGTGGTACCAGACGTGCACGCCTGTCGTGTAGCCGCGCTGGCCGAGCACCCGGATCACGAACAGCAGGTTGGTGACCTGGGTGATCTTGCTCGTGTAACGGACCGATGCGCCCACCGCGGTGTGCCGTTCGCCCCACTGGAAGCCCGGCAGCTTCGTCTTTCCGGGCGGGTAACCCGGCTCCGCGCCGTACAAGGTCGTGCCGGTGATCGGGACGGCCCAGGTGGTGATGAGCTGGAGGTGGTGGGGATTGACCAGGGCCACCTTGTCGATGACCGCGACAGTGTGCGTCGTGTTGCGGACGCTCGGCCACCCGAACGTGACGACTCCGTTCTCCAGCTGGGTGACGCACTCATGCCCGTCCGCCATGCCCGGGCCGAGCGGGCCGCTCCCCAGCCCGGACGATCCGCAGCCGCCGAGGGCCGTAGCAAGGGCGAGTGCCCCGGCCACGGCCCACAGCCGGCTGCGGCTAGCTGCCGCCACTTCCAGACGCTCCCGAGACCAGGTAGCCCGGTGTCTGGTTTAGGTAACGGGGGAAGCCGCTCCGGGCCGACAGGTGGATGCTGATCTGCGGGACGGTGACTCCCGTGCTGCAGGTCCATGCCTGTGAGTAGTTGAGGTCAAACGTCGGGTTTTGCTGCGTCGCGTTCTCTGGCACGCGGTCGCCGGCGGGTTGGATGCCGACTGTATTCGTCGTGTAGCCGTCAAGGTCGCCTTCGACGGAAGCCAGCCGCGCGCCGGCCTTCTCGAATATCTCGATGACGTATTTCAGGTCCGCGCCGCTGGATGCGCTGACATCGTTGTCGGCGAGCCGTGCGATCACGTTCCAGCGCCGGCTGGCGGCGTGTTTCTCGCGAGCGGCGAGCTGGTTGATGACACCGTGCTGGTCGGCTGCCTGGTCCTGGCTAATACGGGTGTAAACGATGCAACGGGTCATAAGAGTTATTATGTGCCCCTAGGGGGCGTGGCGGCGTTCACAGGCGAAGGCCCATGGGACTGTCGGATCAGCCCAGCTGGCTGATCCGCCGACCGGCAGGCCACGCTGACTAGCGCAGGCCGCGGAGTTGCCCAGCAGACCGATCAGGTCAGCCCGCTGATCTGCTGAGCCAGCGCGAAGTCCTTGGCTGTCAGGCCGCCGGCTGAGTGGGTCGACAGGGTCAGAGTCACCTTGTTCCACTGGATCGTGATGTCCGGGTGATGGTTGGCTGCCTCGGCGAGGTAGGCCACCGCGCCCACGTACAGCAGCGCGGCCTTGAAGTCGGCCAGCTTCTGCGTGTGCACGATGTTGTCGTCCTGCCGAGTCCAGCCGGGCACGCCGCCCAGCCGCTCGGCGATCTGCTCATCAGTCAGCACGTCCACACGGCACCTCCCAGTTCGTCGCGACGCTGCCGCTCGCCGACTCCGCCGCCATTGAGCACCAGTTCGCCACTGATGCTGATCTATGAGCAACACTAGGTAACTCTTGTCTATCGGCAGCGCCGGGCACCCGGATCAGCAGGCGATCGTGGCGCGAGTTCCCGGACGGGCCCGCGGGGTCAGGACCACGAACGCCCGCCGCGGACCGGTAGGCTCCGTGGTCGTGACAAACTCCCAGGCGACGCCCCGCCGAACCCCACTGACCGGCGTGCACGAGAAGCTCGGCGCTAGCCTGACAGACTTCGCCGGGTGGCTGATGCCGCTGCGCTACGGTAGCGAAACCGCCGAGCACACCGCAGTCCGCACCGCCGCCGGTCTCTTCGATCTGTCCCATATGGGCGAATTTGCCATCACCGGCGACGGCGCGCGCGGCCGCCCTCGACTACGCGCTGACCGGCGAGCCGTCGGCACTGAAGCCCGGCCGCGCCCGCTACACCATGATCTGCGCCGAGGACGGCGGCATCCTGGACGACCTGATCGTCTACCGCCTCGCCGATGACGAGTTCCTGATCGTCGCCAACGCAGCCAACGCACCCGTCGTCGGCGCCGCGCTCACCGACCGCGTCCGCGGCCACGACGCCCTCGTCACCGACCGCACCGACGACTACGCGCTCATCGCCATCCAGGGGCCGCGGGCCGCCGCGATCCTCACCAACCTCACCAGCGCTGACCTGGCCGGAGTGAAGTACTACGCCAGCTACCCGGCGCAGGTAGCTGGCCGGGATGTGCTGCTGGCCCGGACCGGCTACACCGGCGAGGACGGCTTCGAGATCTTCGCCGCGCCAGACGACGCCGAGCACCTGTGGGCCGAGCTCAGCCAGGCGGGCGCAGCCGACGGCCTGGTGCCAGCCGGCCTGTCCGCTCGCGACACGCTCCGGCTCGAGGCCGGCATGCCGCTGTACGGCAACGAGCTTGGCGCGGACCTGACGCCGTTCGACGCTGGCCTCGGCCGGGTCGTCAAGCTCGACAAGCCCGGCGACTTTGTCGGCCGCCGCGCGCTGGCTGAACGCGCGCAGGCTGCCCCGCAGCGCCAGCTGGTCGGCCTGACCAGCCAGTCGCGCCGCGTGCCGCGACACGGGTATGCCGTCCTGTGGGATGACGAGCCGTGCGGCACGGTCACGAGCGGTGCACCGTCACCGACCCTGGGCGTGCCGATTGCGATGGCTTACGTCCGGCCCGACGTCGCCGCCTCACAGACCGGAACGGGGAGGTTGGCAGTCGATGTCCGTGGCAGCGCCGAGCCGGCCACACTAGTTGAATTGCCGTTCTATCGCCGCACGGCCTGAGGCCAGACCGCGGCAGCTGAACCTAATACCTAACGAATAGGCGCAAGAGAGGCGAACATGACCGTTCCCGGCGAGCTCTACTACACCCCGGAGCACGAGTGGGTGGCCATCAGCGGCTCCACGGCCTCGGTAGGGATTACTGATCACGCGCAGCGGGCCCTTGGTGATGTGGTGTTCGTGTCCGCGCCGTCCACCGGCTCGAGGGTCGCTGCCGGCGAGCCGTGCGGCGAGGTTGAGTCGACCAAGTCGGTGAGCGATCTCTACTCCCCCGTCGACGGCGAGGTGACCGAGGTCAACCCGGAGATCGACGACGATCCCGGCCTGGTCAACTCCGATCCCTACGGCGCCGGCTGGCTGTTCCGCGTCCACCTCGACGACACCGACGGTGAAGTGCCGCCCGGCCTGCTCTCAGCGGCCGAGTACGCGGCCTTGACCAAGGAAGAAGAGTGAGTCGGAGCGGCAGCCCGCACGATCTCCGTCGGCTCGACGCGGCGACGGCGCACCTCGATGCGCCGTTCGCGATCGTCGACATGGCCGCCTTCCGCGCTAACGCCGCCGCGATGACAAGCCGGGCCGGACGCAAGCCGATCCGGCTGGCCAGCAAGTCCGTCCGCTGCCGGCATCTGATCGAGCAGGTCCTGGCGTTGGACGGCTACCGCGGCGTCCTCGCCTATACCCTGCCCGAGGCTCTCTGGCTAGCCGCGTGCGACACGAGCGACGACATCGTCGTCGCGTACCCGACGGCTGACCGGGCCGCGCTGGCCCGGCTGGCGGGTGACGCGACCGCGGCCACGTCGATCGCGCTGATGGTCGACAGCACCGACCATCTCGACCTCATCGAGAAGGCCGCCGCCGGCGTCAGCGATGCACACCAGGTGCGCGTCGCCATCGACATCGACGCCGGTTACCAGACTCTGGGCGGCAGGTTCCGGGCCGGTGCCCGGCGGTCGCCGGTGCGGACTCCAGCAGACGCGGTCGCGCTCGCCCAGGCGATCCTGAGCCGTCCTGGCCTTCGGCTTGTCGGCCTGATGGCCTACGAGTCCCAGATCGCGGGCGTCGGCGATGACCCGCCCGGCCGGCCCCTGTATGCCAGGGCCATCAGGGTCATGCAGCGCAGGTCGGCGGCCGAGCTCGCCGGCAGGCGCGCGGCCATTGTCGCGTCCATCCGCGGGCTGACGTCGCTGGAGTTCGTGAATGGCGGCGGCACCGGTAGCCTCGAGGGCACCTCAGCCGAGGCAGCCGTCACCGAGATCGGTGCCGGGTCCGGCCTGTACCACCCGACGCTGTTTGACGCCTACCGCGGATTCACCGGCCGACCTGCGGCGATGTTCGCGCTGCCGGTGGTCCGGCGGCCAGGCCCCGGCGTGATCACCGCGCTCGGCGGCGGGTACCTGGCATCTGGTCCTGGCGCGCCCAGCCGCGTGCCGTCGCCCTACCTGCCGGCCGGCTTCAGGCTGGACAAGGAGGAGGGCGCCGGCGAGGTACAGACGCCGCTCATCGGACCGGCCGCGGATGGCCTCAAGATCGGTGACAAGGTCTGGATGCGGCACGCCAAGGCTGGCGAGCTGTGCGAGCGCTTCAGCGAGCTGCACCTGGTCGATGGCGAGGTGGTCGTGGCTACCGTGCCGACGTACCGGGGCGAAGGACGAGCATTCCTCTAGCAACGGTGCGCCGAGATGCCCGCGTGGGATGCGCGCAAATGAGCCTATAGCGACCAGCCAAGCCGCGCGCCGAACGGGACTCATCACCGGGCAGCCAGCCCGCCCCGGCCCGAGCGGCGCCGATCCGACTACCTGCTGCGGCGGTGCCGGGCCCAGATCCGCAGGATCGTCAGCCCGACCAGCGCGGCGCCGACGGCGGCAGCCCCGATCTGCACCTCAGGCCTGGCCACCTGCGCGGCGACCTTCTCCTTGAGCATGCGGACGTTGTTGGCGGGGCTCACCCGCTCGGCCAGGCTGTCGACTGTCCGCGCGAGGTCCTCGCGGGTCCGCTCAATCTGCGCGAGCAGAAGGTCGGGATCGCCTTTCGCGACGGCACCGTTCACGGCCACAGCGCCGCGGACCTCCACGTCCCCGCCTGGTTCCGCCATTACACCTTGCCCCTTCCGTGCCACGGCTCCCATGACGCCGATGGCATGCGGACCAGTCTCCCAGGCATCCGCCGGTTACGCACGGCCGGCTGCCAGTTATCCGGCGCTCACGGGCCACCCGCCAGTGGCCCCGGGCAACAAGCCCGGGGCCACTGGCGTCGGCGCGAGAGGCAGCTAGCTTGAGCTGGCCACCTTGTCTGCCGCATGAATGAGGCCCTGACAGGCAAGGGCCTGCAGCCCGGCCGCGAACACCGGCTTGTCCTGGAAGGCCGCGGCCTCCAGCTCACCCTTGATCACGTCGGCCAGGTGGTCCCTGGCAACCTCGAGCGCGCGCAGCTGGCCTTCCACGCTGGTGAAAGTGCTATCCCCAGAGCTCGTGCTCTCGATGGCATTCGTCGAGGCGACGAGCGTCGCCGCGCCGAAGTCACCCACGCTGGAGTTGAGCTGCTTGTAGCACTCGCCGAGCCTAGTGACGCCACGGCCGCTCAGTGCGCCGTTCGGGTCCGTCAGGATCTGAGTGATGACGCGCCCGTCGTGCTCGTAGTCGTCGCGGAGCCCGGCGAGATACATGATGGTCGGCCGGATGTCTGTCTCATCCACCCACGGACCACGGAAGTGGTAGTCCGCGACGACGGTCTGGCCGCTGTTCGCGCCCGCCGAGGACGGGCCCTCGCTGGCAGCAGGGCCGTCGATGCCAAGCTGCTTCACGCCGGGTCCGACGAATCCGACGTAGTTGGTGTTGATCTCGGCTGCATAGTCGCCATGGTCCCAGGCGTAGCTGTCATCGGTACAGATGAGCTGGCCCTTGCACGGATAACCAAGCGGCGACGATTGCAGGTAGTAGTCCGGCTTGGCAAACATCGCGAGCGTCGGCGTCCTGGCCGGGTCTGCGTCCACAAAGTGCAGGATCCCTTCCTCCACCGGGTTGGCCAGATAGTTCGCGATCTTCTCGTTCGCCGTGCCCGAATAGGTGTTGAGCGGGTTGGTCAAGCTCGCCACATCATGCTCGAACGACCGCACCACCGGCGTATCCGGACCTGGGTTGCCCGTCAGGTAGAACTCCGGCGCGGTGTCGTTCTCCATGCTGAACGGCGTGGTGTTGCTTGTCTCGCTGGACAGCAGCCCGGTCGTGTTGACGTCGATCTCGCCGAAGTCCGACGAAGTGTAGGTGCACGGCACCGTGACGCCGTCGCAGCCGGCCGGCGAGGGTGCCTGAGCGCGGCCTACGTTGGCGCCGGCCTCGTGGTCACCCTCGTCCGAGCTGAGGACGAACAGCGTGTTCTGCGGCGTGATGCCGTCGGCCGCGAGCCGCTGGAAGAAGACGCCGAACGCGTCGTTGTAGTACTTCGCCTGGTCGATATAGCACTGGCTGCCGCTGCCCAGTGCGTCCGGCTCGCTGCCACAGTCCGTGCCCATGGTGGGCACCTGCGGGCTATCCGGCAGGAACTGGTTGCCGTGGATATCGGCGATGTACAGGTTCACGACCTGGACGCCTTGCTCGAGCATGTCGGCGGCGTACGCAAGCGACTGCGCCGCGTTGATGTCGCCGTAACCGGGGAAGCCGGCCTCCGGCGACGCGTAAGACTCGTCCATTTCGTTGCCGAACAAGTCGGTCAGGTTGCCCGCGGCATTAGTCACCGGGACACCGTCGTGCGTCAGGCTCGGCGTACCGCCGCCCAGCTCAGGCGCGATGTACTTGTTGCCGAAGAGCGCCCGGTAGCCGCTGTAGCCGCCTGGCTCGTCCGGCAGCAGGTCCGCCACAGCGGTATGCGAGGGCGTCGTCTGGCCGTACTTCACGGCTTCCGCGTTGGCGCACAGCGCGCTGTCCTTGGCGCAGTGCACGCCCAGCCCGATGTAGTCACGGGTCTCGTTGTCGTAGTAAGGCGCGTTCGCCGAGTCAGCCGCGAGCTGCGCTGCCTCCGGCGAGCCAGCCCCGAACACCTTCGGGATGTCGTACGAAGGGCTCTCCAGCTCCTGGTTCGCCGTGGCGACCTCGCCCACGTTGCAGCCGGCCTTGGTGTACGGGACCCACGGCGCCGGCGTGACGGTCGTCGGTGAGACCGGCGACGAAGCCGTCGACGGCGGCACCGGCGAGTACACCATGTTGGGGTTGGTGTCATGGCCCGCGTTTGGCGTGCTGGCCGTGTCGTCGATCGGGTCGGTCCAGTAGGTGAACGACTCGGCCGGATCGGTCGTGCCGTCCGCGTTGTAGGTCTGGTAGGTGTTGCTGATGCCCTCGCCCTGCCGGTCGCCGTACAGGCCGGTCGCCGTGGTCAGCAGGTCATCGGCGGTGTGCGCGATCAGCGGCGTGTGGCTATTGGACAGGAACGTGCCATTGTCGGCGAAGAAGTTCAGCAGGTTCGGCATGAGCTGAAGGTCTGACGGGACATCGGGGTTGTCCCGGAAGAAGTGCACGTTGTCGAAGCCGATCTGGATGACGTGCTTGATGCCATTCCCGAGGTGGCACTCGTTGCCGCGGTCGTGACCGCTGGCTGCCGCCGTGCTGGCCGAGGCCACCACCTGAGACGTCCCGCCGATGACGCAGAGCGCGCCGACCAGGCCCGCGCTGACGCCGGCGGCTGTCAGGCGGAGCCGACGTGCTCCCCCGCCTCGCTGCTGAGGTCGCATTCAGTCCTCCTCGTACTCCGCCCTGGCAGGCGGGTAAACGGACAATGCCGCCACAGACGTTAAGCACGCCGGTCAAACACTCGGCGACAAATCATCGACAAGCCAGCCAATCCTCAGGTCCATTCCGTAGCGCGCGAAGTCTGGGCAATCGCACGCTA
This sequence comes from uncultured Actinomycetota bacterium, assembly GCA_963792725.1. Taxonomy (GTDB): domain Bacteria; phylum Actinomycetota; class Actinomycetes; order Streptosporangiales; family Streptosporangiaceae; genus JAJYUU01. Next base: position 1,261,402 of record CAWBXJ010000001.1, read on the forward strand.
TAGCGGATGAGTCGAGGCGTCGATGGTCTTCTGGAGACATCCTGGTGTCGCGCGAGGTAATTAGCTGCAGATCCAGCTCCAGACTGCACCGTGCCGGTCGCTGAGCCGAGCTCGCAAGCTGGTCTAAACTAGGACGCCGTGGCGATAGACGCAGTGATCTTCGACTGGGGTGGCACGCTGACGCCGTGGCACAGCATTGACGGCGCGGAACTGTGGGCGGCAGTCTGCGCATCCCACTTCCCGGCCGACCGGGCTGTCGCCACCGCGGCGGCGCTGCACGCGGCAGAGAACGCCTTGTGGCGGACGTCATCTGCCGAGCACCGCAGCGCGACCATGCGCGCCGTGTTCGAGCTGGCTGGCGTCACGGCCACGGACGCGTTCCTCGCCAGCTACGTCGCAGCCTGGGCGCCGCACACCTGCATCGACCCCGACGCGCCCGCGCTGCTCGGCTTCCTGCGCGCGAGCGGCATCAGGGTAGGCGTGCTCTCCAACACGATGTGGCCGCGCAGCTGGCACGAGGATGTGTTTCGCCGGGACGGCGTGCTCGACCTGATCGACGGCGCGGTCTACACCAGCGAGATCGACTGGACCAAGCCGCACGCGGAGGCGTTCCGGGCGGCGATGACAGCCGTTGGCGCCACCGATCCCTCCCGTTGCGTGTTCGTGGGCGACCGGCCGTATGACGACGTGCACGGCGCGAAGAGCGTCGGAATGCGCGCTGTGCTCGTCCCACACAGCGACGTGCCGCCCTACGCGGCCACCGAGCCCGACGCCGTGATCGGCAGGCTGGCCGAACTGCGCCCTCTGATCGAGTCCTGGTGACATTTACATGGCCTCGCAAGTCGGCGAGCCGTGCCGGCTTGACGGGGCTGCCCGCTGACCGGAAGCCGGCAAGTTCGCGGTCTTCCAGAACTGCTCATTCCAGTCTTATAGTTAGCGCTCGCAACGGTGGATCACTATTGCTCGTATAGGGGCCCAAACGTCGCAAAGCATTCGCCCGCGAGCGGGTTCGGCAGCGCCGCCGCGACTATCGTGCAAGGGGCTTTTATGCATATAAGTGCTGGAGACACCGCCTGGATGCTCACGTCCACGGCTCTCGTGATGTTCATGATGCCGGGGCTCGCGCTGTTCTACGGCGGGCTCGTCGGAGCCAAGAACGTGATCGCGACCATGGTGCAGTCCTTTGTCGCCATCGGACTGATCAGCCTGTTGTGGGTCATCATCGGCTACTCCCTCGCCTTCGGCAGTGATCACGGTGGCGTGATCGGCAGCCTGTCGAACGTGCTGCTGCGCGGCGTCGGGGTGAGTCCGACGCACTTTGCGCCCACCATCCCGGCGCTTGTTTACATGGCGTTCCAGATGAAGTTCGCGGTCATTACGCCGGCGCTGATAGCTGGGGCGTTCTGCGAGCGAATGCGCTTCCGCGGCTACCTGGTTTTCATTGGCCTGTGGTCGCTCGTCGTCTACTGCCCGTTCGCGCACGCGGTGTGGGGCGGCGGCATCCTCGGAACCGGCGGGCTGCATGCGATCGACTTCGCCGGCGGCTCGGTCGTGCACGAGCTGGCTGGAGCTGCTGCCCTGGCCACCGCGTTCTACCTGAAGCGAACCAAGCGGCTCGACAGGCCGCACAATGTGCCGTTGGTGCTGCTCGGTGCCGGGATCCTCTGGTTCGGCTGGTTCGGCTTCAATGCCGGCAGCGCTAACTCGGCTGGCGGCGTCGCCGCATATGCCCTGGTGAACACGCAGCTCGGTGCGTCTGCCGCGATGATCGCGTGGATGGGCTTCGAATGGTGGCGGAAGAAGAAGCCGTCGGGCGCCGGTATCGCGGCTGGCGCGGTGGCGGGGCTGGCAGCGATTACACCCGCATCCGGTTACGTTCCGCCGTGGGCCGCGATCATCATCGGCGCGGCCGCCGGCACGCTGTGCTACTTCGCAGTGAACCTCAAGGACCTGCTGCGCTACGACGACTCGCTTGACGTGGTCGGCGTGCACATGGTCGGCGGTCTGATCGGCGTAGTCCTAACCGGGGTGTTCTCCAGCCTCGCGGTCAACGCTGCTGGTGAGCCTGGCGGTCTGACTCAGCTTGGCCGGCAGGCCGTGCTCGCGGTGGCCGGCGTCGTCTACCCGTTCGTCATGACCTGGCTCGTCCTGCTGGTCACCGACAAGGTCGTCGGGCTGAAAGTCACCGAGGCGGAAGAGGAATCCGGCCTGGACGTTGCCGAGCATGGCGAGAGGGGCTACGACTGGTCCCACCCAGCTCCGGCAATGGCCTTCGGAGCGGGCGCAGGTCCGGGCGGCGATCCGGGCCAGATCGTCGTTCAGGCCGCCGATTAGCTCATTCGACGAAGCTTGGTAGCACCATCCTCCGTGCAGTCGGCCACTGAGGCTCAGAACATGGGCCAGAGCTGGGAATACCTGGCTGTTGCCAGGAGGCTCTTGCGGACGTTCAATTCTTGACCCGCGCGGGTCACGATCCGGTGGTGATCGTCGCGCTGGACGACTACCAGTCCCTGCGAGAGACTGCTTACCTGCTTCGAAGCCCGGCCAACGCTCGCAGGCTGCTGGCCTCGATCGACCGGCTGGAGAACGGGGGCGGAGCGGAGCACGAGCTGGCCGACCCGTGAAGATTGCCTGGGACAAATCCGCCCGGGACGACTACCTCTGGTGGCAGGTCCAGGACCGGAAGGTTCTCAAGCGCATCAACGCCTTGATCAAGGACGTCGCACGCAATGCCAACGAGGGGCTCGGGAAACCGGAGCCGCTGAAATACGGCTTCCAGGGTTACTGGTCGCGGCGGGTCACTGACGAGCACCGGCTGATCTACAAGGTAGTCGAAGACGAAATCCGGATCGCCCAGTGCCGGTATCACTACGAGGATTAGGCGGTCGTTGACCTGCTCTTCCGCCGTTGCGCGCCCCGTCTGAGCGAGCTGCGCATCCTGGCTGCCCATGGGCTAGTGCAGGTGCGACTGCCAGTCGGCGGGCACCCGGCCTCGCGGCCCTGGCACCGGCTGGTCCAGCGGATGTGAGTCGGGCCGGGCTAGCGCCGGGCCGCCCTCGTAGATCTCGTTCGTGCGGTAGTCGTAGAACCATTCCTCGCCCGGCTCGAAACTCGCGATGATCGAGTGGTCGGTCGTCGTGGCGTGCGCAGTCGCGTGCTGAGACGGTGAGGTGTCACAGCAGCCGATGTGCCCGCATTCCGCGCATCGGCGCAGGTGGAGCCACCAGCCGCCGACGGCCTCGCACTCGACGCAACCTGTCCCGCTGGGCGGAACCGACGGGTCGATGCCGTCCATCATGGTCATATGCCCTCCCGATCTGGTTGCTGCACAGTTACCTGGTCAGCAGGCGGGTCGTCTAGTGACTCGCTGGCCGCCCACCGGTATACCCCGCTGGACATCGTGGATGTCGCCTGGTCCGCCCGGATGCTGAAAACGCGGTGCCGGACCCGCCTGACCTCGCTGTCCTGCGGCGCGGCTAGCCAGGCCAGCTCGGCCAGGTGCCCGGCCAGCCGCAGCTCATCCTCCCCGCCGCGCAGGCCGGCGACCCGCGGGTCAGCGGTCCGGGGCTCAGGCGCGGCGTGCCGATCTGGAGATCTGGCGGCCACCGACTCGGCGAGCTCAAGCGCACGGGCGGCGAGCGCACCGGCGCCGCCAGTCAGCACCGCGATCTCCGCGGCGACCGCCCGCTCGGACGCCGGTTTGAGCGTCGCCGGATTCCCGTCCCACCAGCCGCCGTACAGCCGCCAGATGGTACGCACGATGAACTCAGGCTCGTCGTAGACCGGCTGGAGGTACGGCCGGTCAGCCAGGTGCCGCGGGACGACCACGCTGTGGATGGCCTCGTCGAGGCGGCCGCCGCCATTCATGACCGCAAGCGTCTGGCTGACCAGCGATTCCAGCAGCTCGGCAGTATCGGTCAGGGCAGTGACGACCCTGTCGGCTCCGATGACCGGCAGGCCGTGACCGGGCAGCAGGTACTCAGGCCGCAGCGCGATCATCCGGCGCAGCGCGGCTGCCCACTCAAGCGGGTAGCGCTGCACCTTCTGCGGGTTGCCGGCGTTAGGCGACGCCCAGATGAACAGGTCGCCGCAGCACAGCACTTTGCGCTCCGGCATCCACGTGACGGTGTGGTCGTCGGTCTCGCCCTTCTCGTGCCGCAGCGCGAAGGCGGTGCCGCCGACGTCGATGGTGAGCTCGGTCGCGTAGGTCCGATCCGGATAGCGGTACTCGGTCGGCCAGCGCAGCCCGCGGACGCCGAACTGGCGCTGGTTGATGATCTCGTTGTACCCGGCGGTCATCTTGTACCGGTCGAACCGGCGCGGGACAGCCTCGTGCGCCGTGACGACCGGAGCGGGCCAGCCGTTCTCGGTAGCCTCCGCCGCCCAGACACCGACACCGAAGACGTGGTCGATGTGACCATGCGAGTACACGGCCGTGTGCAGCCGCTGGTTAGTCCAGCGCCGCAACTCGTCGTGGATAGCCTGGGCGACGAACGCGCTGCCGGTATCCACCAGCACGAGCCCGTCCGCCGTCCGGACCGCCGTGACGTTAGCAAACGCCGGCAGGAACGCGACGCCGTCGGCGATCTCGGCGAGCCCGCCAAGATGCCCGACCGGGTGGAACTCGCTGGTGTGCACCTCGCCGCGCCACAGCCGGTCGGCCAGTGCTAGGACATCAGTGGTCATCGAGCCCCGTTCTCTGCCTCGAAGTGCCGCGGAAGCCTGCATACCACGACGGGAACTCCAGCAGCGAGCCCAGCACGACGCTCGCGCCTGCCGCGGTCAGGTCGGCTGCGTCAAACGAGCCTGTGGGCACCCCCACGCCCACCGCCCCGCCGGCCTCGGCCGCAGCCATGTCAGCGGGCGTGTCACCGACGTAGACGGCGGCCCCGATACGGGCCAGCACCGCAGCCTTCTCTGGCCCGTGCACGTGCATGAACACGTCGTCTGCTGCCAGCGCCACAGCCGCCAGGCTCGGCGCCACCGAGACCGGGTGCTTGGCAGTGATGATGACCGCTCGCTCGCCGGCCAGGCGGACAGCGGCAAGCGCCTCGGTCGCGCCCGGCAGCGGGAAGGTCATGGTAGGGGCTAGCCGGACGTAGTGCCGGCGGTAACTGTCGGCCGCTGCCTGATGCCCGTCGTCGGGGAACCAGTAGCCGACCTCGTCCTCCAGCTTGATGCCCATGCGCGTATCGACCTCGGCCAGGTCGATGGTGACGCCGAGTTCCTCGGACAGTGCTGACCAAGCAGCCATGATCGCCGGCCTGGAGTTGATCAGCGTCAGGTCCAGGTCAAAGCCGACCGGTCCGGCCACGGGCATCTGGCTCCTCACGACGACGGTGCGGCGAGGCCGCGAACGTGGTCTATCAGCTGGGCGCGACCACGTCGAGCGGCCGGATGTCTTGCTCGGCCCGGCTGATCATGACCGCGGCTTTAGTGGGCCTAAGGTGTCAGCACCCGAACCCGCCTGCCAGTCTGCTGGCGGACGGACCGGAGGTAGTGATCAGGCCAGTCAGGCCCCGCCGCCCGGGCAGGGCCTGCCAGGGACGTGACTTTTATGTTACGCTACCTGTATGACACGACCCACTGGCGCCGAGCGTTACTTTGAGGAGCGCGCGGCCAGGAGCCCGGAATACCGGCAGGCCCTCGAGTCCGCCCGGGCGCGCATCGCCGCCGTCGACGGCGTGGTGCGGGCGCTAGATGAGCGCCGCCGGAATCTCGGGCTCTCGAAAGCCCAGCTCGCCCGGCAGGCGGGCATGCGGCCCGAGGTGGTTCGCCGGATCCTCGGCGCTGGCCCGGTTAACCCGACGCTGTCGACCGTGATCTCCCTCGCGAGCGCGATGTCGATGGACGTCACGATCAGCGCTCCGCCTGACCGTACACAGTCCGGTGCTTCCGAAACTCGGCGGCGTACTGCCTGACGCGACGGTAGTCGCGTGGGCTCGCCGCCGACCGCACTGGCTTGGTCAAGCCATCCAGGCAGATGATCGAGGGACCGCCCAGGTCGTCGGCGTTGCGGTCAAGCAGGCAGAACAGCCGGTGGTTAGCGCCGCCGCCCTGTACCCGCACCTCGTAGAACCCGGCCATGTCCTCGTGCATGGCCTCCCACTTCCCGCCGCCGGAGAATGATGGCGGCGGCGCCGCGGCTACAGCCTCCAGGACTGCCTGAATCTCAGCCGCGACCTTATCCGTCAGCCCGTCGAGGAAGTCGATGGTGGGCACCAGGCGCGCCGGGTCATCCTCCTTGTGGCGCTGGAAAAAGTGGATCAGCCAGGGGTCAGGCACTGGTGTCACCGCCGGTCAGGCCCGCGACAAGCTTTTCAATCTGAGCCACCACGGACCCGATCGAGGCGAAATCGGCAGCGGACAACGGCCGCGCGATCGTGACAGTGAGAGCGACCTCGCCGTCCGGAACGGGCCAGTGCTGGTCGAGCACAGGCTTGAGCGCCGACCGGCCAGCCGACCCAGGTGCCGGGGCACTGTCGGCCGGCGGGCGGCGGTCCGCGAGCCCGGGATTCTCGCCGTCAGAGGCCCTGGCCTGCGGCTTTGTCGCCAGCGTGATCCTGCCCTCGCCAGCCGTCTCGGCCAGCCCGGCAGCAGCCGCGCTGCGGGCGAACACCTCCCCGAACTGGCCCTGCGAGCCGGGGGCTAATCGTCCCAACCGGGAGCATCGCTCACGCGGGAACGGCCTCGTTGCTATGCGAACGGGGCGGCGAAGTCGCAGTCGGATCCGACCGTCGCGGCCGACTCGCCGGCAAGGCAGCACGCATCTTGCCGACGGGCGCCCGCTTCGCCAGCCCGACCGTGGACGCTAACTACCCGAATGAAACCTTGCGGCCATGATCGTGAACCGAAATGAGCGCAGAACGATCCTTCTGCCGCTAGCCAGCCAGCGCATCAACAACTCACGACCGGATGCCGAACGGCGGCTTCGTGCGTGCCTCCACTATGGACAGCAATACACGAAGTAATCGCAGTGGCCGCAACCGGACAGGTCTGCATGGCCGTCGCTGGCCAGATCCAGGCCGTCGTCAGCCGACACGCAGGGCCGTCGTGGCGCACAGCGCGAACGTGTGGCGCGCCCGCCGAGCTCGGCGGCTGAAGCCGCGTCCCGCGACCATGCGGCGCTCACCGGGCGCGTGCGGGCCGTGCGCATCTTTCCTCGCAGGCGCGTGAAAAACCGGCCGCCGAAGGCGATTTCTCAGGTGTCAGCGAACTGACCGACCCAGCCACGTCAAAAACCCGCCCCAGAACCGGATTTCTCTGGTGGCGACAGGTCGGCGGCAGGCGCGGGGCGCGCACACAGTCATGCCACGACTTCCAGCGATCAAACTGGCGGCCGGCCAGGGCGAGTCCGCGTGGACCGGATCGGCTACCCAGCCGATGACCAGCCAGCAGCGCGAGCAGGCAGCCGCCGCGCTCGCCGTCCTCATCACCGCCTGGCAGGGCTACACGGCCCTGGACGCGGAAAGCCCGGTGCGGACTACGCCAGCGTGCTTCCCCTCCGTGGCGCGGCGAGCCACACTGACCACGCCGCATGACAACCCCCGCGATCACCGTGCCGCATCACCGGAAGCCAGATCATGAAACGCCAGGCAGGCCAACCAGCCCTGTCCACCCCAGGTAGCCCTGGCAGTGATGTCCGAGTCGGCGTGTACGTGCGCCGGTCCACCGACGACGAGCACCAGCCGTACTCCATCGAAGCCCAGGACACGCGGCTCACGGCGTACATCGGCTCCCAGCCGGGCTGGCGTCATGCGGCCCGGTTCGCCGACGACGCCTCCGGCGCCACCACCCGCCGATCCGGCCTGCAGCGGGCGCTCGCCGCGCGCGAAGGTCGGCGCGTGATCGACGTGCTGCTGGTCTACCGGGTGGACCGGCTCACCCGCAGCCTGCGCGACCTGGTCACCCTGCTCGACGACCTGGACCAGGCCGGGGTGGTGTTCCGGTCGGCCACCGAGCCATTCGACACCGCCACCCCGATGGGCCGGATGCTGGTGCAGATGCTGGGCATGTTCGCCCAGTTCGAGCGCGACACCATCATCGACCGGGTGATCGCCGGGATGGAACGCAAAGCCGCCGCCGGCAAATGGAAGGGCGGGCGGCGCCCGTTCGGCTACCAGGTCGACAACAGCAGTCCAGGCACCTGGTGCCGGACGCGGACGAGGCCGCCGTCGTCCGGCTGATCTTCGGCACCTACACCCGCGACCGGCTCGGCGCCCGCGCCATCGCCACCCTGCTCAACGACCGCGGGCACCGCACCACCACCGGCGGCCATGGTCCGCCCACCAGGTACTGCGCGTGCTGTCCAACCGCATCTACCTGGGCGAGCTGACCTTCCGCGGCATCACCGCCACCGGCTGCCATCCGCCGGTCATCGAGCAGGCCATCTTCGACGAGGCGCACCGGATCCTGGCCGCTCGCGGCGAGGACCACTGCCAAGCGAGCGGCCAGCGGGTCGGATTACCTGCTCACCGGGCTGATCCGCTGCCCCGCGTGCGGCAGCGCGATGCTCGGCACCCGCGCCCACGGCAAGACCAAGACTACCGGTACTACTCCTGCTACCGGCGGACCCGGTACGACACCGACCGCGTGCGGCGGCACGGGTCGACGCCGACGCTGTCGAGCACGCGGTGATCGGCGCGCTGGCCAGCTTCTACCGCGACCAGCACGACCTGATCGCCGACGCGATCACCGCTGCCCAGGCGAGCTACGCGGCCGAGCAAGATGGACGGCGCGCCGAGCTGGCCGCGGCCGAACACGACCTGGCCAGGACGAGCGCCGCGATCGACCGCTACCTTGCCGCGTTCGAGGACGGCACCCTCGACCCCGAAGACCTCGCGGTCCGGCTGGCCCAGCTCAAGGCCCGGTCAGGACAGCTACGCTCGCGTCGTGACGAACTCGCCGACCAGGTCGCCGCAGCACCCACCGCGCCGCCAGCTGCCACCCTGCGGCAGGTCGCCGAACACATCGCCGACATTGTCGCATCCGGCAGCCACAGCCAGCGCAAGGCTCTCGATCGAGGCCCTCATCGCCCAGATCAAGATCACCGCCCCTGACCGGATCGTCCCGGTCTTCCGCATACCGCAGCGGCCAGCGGCGAACCAGCCACAGGTTCCGGCTGACCCGGCAATCACACAATGCACGACCACCGAAGATCCGGTTCGTGCAATGACCAATTTGGTGGGGCCGGTGGGATTCGAACCCACACTGGCAGGAACCTAAATCCTGTGCCTCTGCCGTTGGGCTACGGCCCCGCGTGGACTCAGACGCCGAGCTCCGTGCGCAGCCTCGCCACGTGACCGGTTGCCTTCACCGCGTACTGGGCCTGCTCGATCTTGCCGTCGGGACCGACCACGAACGTCGACCTGATGACGCCGACCGACTTCTTCCCGTACAGCATCTTCTCGCCGTAGGCGCCATAGGCCTCGAGCACGGCGCGCTTCTGATCGCTCAGCAGCGGGAAGTTGAGGCCATCCCGGTCACGGAACTTGGCCAGCTTTGCCGGGCTGTCCGGCGAGATCCCGAGTACGGCGAACCCGGCCGCGGCCAGGCTCGCCAGGCTGTCCCGGAAGTCGCACGCCTGCTTCGTGCAGCCGGGCGTCATGGCCGCCGGGTAGAAGTAGATGATGACCCGCTGACCGCGCAGCGAGGACAGGCTCACCTCGTTGCCGTCGGCGTCCGGCAGCGAGAAGTCCGGCGCCTCGTCACCAGGAGCCAGGCGTACCTCGGCCATGCTCGTTCCCTTCCCTCCGATTGTCAGGATCGAGATTAGCCAAGGAACGCGGCGATTACCGGGGCAAGCCCCCGCAAGGCCTTGCCGCGGTGGCTGATCCTGTCCTTGTCCGCCGGTGCCATCTCGGCCGTCGTGACGGTCGCGGACTCCGGCACGAAGATCGGGTCGTAGCCGAAGCCGTGCTGTCCGCGCGGCTCCCGGATCAGCCGGCCGCGCACTACGCCCTCACTGACGTGCTCGCGCCCGCCCGGCAGTACGAGCGCCGCCGCGCACACGAACTGCGCGCCGCGCCGCTCGTCGGGCACGTCCGCGAGCTGGGCCAGCAGCAGCTGCAGGTTGGCCGCGTCGTCGCCGTGACGGCCGCTCCATCGCGCCGACAGCACGCCCGGCATCCCGTTGAGCGCATCGGCGCACAACCCCGAGTCATCGGCGACCGCAGGCAGCCCGGTGAACCGCGCGATGGCGCGTGCCTTGACCAAGGCGTTCTCGGCGAAGGTCGCGCCCGTCTCGGCCACATCCGGCGCGCCAGGAAAGTCGTCCAGGCTGGCCAGCGCCACGTCGACACGGCCGTCCGCCAGGATCCTGGTCAGCTCCACGAGCTTGTGCTGGTTCGCGGTGGCAAGGACGAGCTGCGGCGGAGCCTGCAATGGCGCGCTCGTCATGCGCCGAGCGCAGCCTGCTGGATCTTGGCTAGCTCGGCGCAGCCGCCGACCGCCAGGTCCAGCAGCTCGTCCAGCAGCGCGCGGCCGAATGGCTCGCGCTCGGCCGTGCCCTGGACCTCGACGAAGCTGCCATCGCCCGTGCAGACGACGTTCATGTCGGTGTCAGCCGCGACGTCCTCCTCGTAGCAGAGGTCAAGTCGCGGCTGGCCGGCGACGATGCCGACGCTGACAGCGGCCACCGAGGCTGTCAGCGGCTCGCCCCTGGTGCGCTTGCGCTCTTTCAGCCAGCCGATCGCGTCGGCCAGCGCGACGTAGCCGCCGGTGATGGCCGCCGTCCGGGTGCCGCCGTCGGCCTGCAGCACGTCGCAGTCGACGACGATGGTGTTCTCTCCGAGCGCCTTCGGATCGATACAGGCACGCAGTGACCTGCCCACGAGGCGCGAGATCTCGTGCGTCCGGCCGCCGATCCTGCCCTTGACCGACTCGCGGTCGCTGCGCGTGTTCGTCGACCGCGGCAGCATCGCGTACTCGGCCGTCACCCAGCCCTGCCCGCTCCCGCGGCGCCAGCGGGGCAGGTCCTCCTGGACGCTGGCGGCACATAGCACCCGAGTCGCGCCGAATTCAACCAGCACCGATCCCTCGGCGTGATCCAGCCATCCCCTGGTGATCTTGACTTCGCGTAGCTGATCTGGCTGCCGGCCATCTGGTCGTGACATAGCCGCCAGCCTAGTGCTACCAGCCAGCCCGCTCCGGCGACCCGGCCTCGATCCAGCGGTAGACCCGGCCGATGCCGTCGGCCAGTGACGTCGCGGGCGCCCAGCCAAGATCGCGCCGGGCCCGCTCGGGCGCGAGCGCGCCGCGCAGCAGCTCGCCCGGCCGGGCCGCGGCGAAGACGGGATCGAGCTGGTGGCCGGCTACCTGGCTGATCACCTGCGTGAGGTCCAGCACGCTGACCTCGACGCCGGTACCGATGTTCCAGGTGCCGGGCCGACCGCAGTCGGCGGCTGCCAGGAAGGCGCTGACGGCGTCGGCCACGTAGACATAGTCGCGCGTCTGCCGTCCGTCGCCGTAGATAACCGGCCGCTCCGCCGCCAGCGCCAGGGCACAGAAGATCGCGACAACGCCAGCTGGCCCGGCCGGATCCTGGCGCGGTCCGTAGACGTTGGCGAACCGCAGCACGGCGTGGCTGGTCCCGTGAAGGCGGTTGTACAGCAGGACATACTGCTCGGCGCAGTGCTTCGCTACGCCGTACGGCGATTCCGGCAGCGGCAGCACGTCTTCCATCGACGGGATCGGCGCATCGCGGCCGTAGATGACCGCGCCAGTCGAGCAGAACAGGACCCGGGCGCCGACGGCCCGCGCCGCCTCCAGCACGTTCACGGTGCCGATGACGTTGGCCTGCGCGTCCTGCGCCGGGTGCGCCACCGACGACCGGACGTCGATCTGCGCGGCCAGGTGACAGATCAGCTCGGGGGCGAAGTCAGCGGCCAGCCCGGCCAGCCCATCGGCGTCAGTCACGCTGAGCTTGTGCACGGCCGCCTGCTCGGGCACCCGGCCCGGCCTGCCCGTCGACATGTCGTCGACGACCTCGACCGCATCGCCCCTGTCGACGAGCGCATCGGTGAGGTGCGAGCCGATGAATCCGGCACCGCCGGTGACGAGCACACGCATGGGAGAGCAGTCTATGCGCCGGTGGTCGGACAACACGTCGCAAGCGCTGCTGGCCGGCGCTGCCCGGCGGATCCGGCCGGAGCTAGCCGGTCCCGAGCAGCCGCAGGCCGGAGCTAGCCAGCCGGAGCGGGCCGGCAAACGCCGCCAAGCCCTGCTCGTGGCAGGCGACAGGGTCGTTCCAGGCCACCAGGTGGGTCAGCACCAGCTCGCCAGCGCCAGCGCGGGCCGCGTGCTCGGCCGCCTGCCGGGCCGTGAGGTGCAGGCCGGCCGGCAGGTCAGGGCCGTCGAGGAAGGATGCCTCGCAGAGCACCACGTCGGCGCCCGCGGCGAGCCGGACAAGCTCGTCGGTGGGGCCGGTGTCGGCCGAGTACGCCAGGACCTGGCCCGCGTGCTCGATCCGGAACCCGAAGGTCTCGACAGGGTGGTTCATGTGTCCCGTCGTCACGCGCAGCGGGCCGATCTCGATCGTGCCGGGCCCGATGGTAGTGAAGTCGAACGCGTCAGCCATGCCGAGGTGCTCGGCGCCAAGCGCACGGGCAAGCCGGTCTTGCGTGCCAGCAGGCCCGTAGACAGGGATCCGCGGTCGCGGCCCGTCCGGATGGTAGTTCTGGAAGACGGAGTACCCGAGCATGTCGATGCAATGGTCGGCGTGCAGGTGGCTCAGGCAGATCGCGTCGACGTCGGCGAGCCCGGTGTACTGCTGGAGGGCGCCAACGGCCCCGTTCCCCAGGTCGAGAACCATGCGGAAATCGCCAGTATCAATCAGGTAACAAGATGCCGGGCTGTGCGGGCCAGGGAAGCTGCCCGAGCAGCCCACGATCGTCACCTGCACGGCCGATTACCGTGCTCACGACGGAACATGGTGCCCATAGCGGCTCAGGATAGCCTGGCTGCCTTAGGGGCCTGCCTGGGGAAACGGATCGACAAAACCGGCACTGCCACTATCATCCCCAAAGCGGATGATCCGGAGTAAGGACCCCTAACCAGCGACGGCGAGCCTGCGGCCCGCGGAGGTGTCATGACCGACCAGTCGACCGACTCCGAGCAGGCGGTCCCGATCGCGCTGGCCGAGCCGTCGGTGCACGTCAAAGCTGGCTGGATCACTGGGCTGAGCCTGGCCAGCCTGGGCATGTGGATGGCCTCGCTGACGCCGATCCAGGTGCTGCTGCCGATTCAGCTGCAGAACATCGACAAGGCACACAAGCTCCAGGCGCTCGCGATTGTGTCCGGCGTCGGCGCCGTCGCCTCCGTGCTGGCGACCCCGCTGGCCGGAGCGCTGTCGGACCGGACCACCTATGCCTACAGCTTCTTCGGCCTCAACGGCCGGCGGCACCGGTGGACCTTGCTGATGGCGCTTCTCGGCGCGATCAGCATGCTCGTGCTCGCGCACCAGTCGACAGTCGCCGGGGTCGCGATCTTCTGGGTCCTGTTCAGTGCCTTCCAGAACGGCGAGTACGCCAGCCTCAGCGCGGCCGTCCCCGATCATGTGCCGGTGCGCCAGCGGGCAACGGTGGCGGGCTGGGTGGGCATGCCGCAGGCCCTGGGCCTGGTCGTGGGCACCGTCCTGGTCGTCCTGGTGCTCGGCAGCAACGTCGTGAGCGGCTACTACATCATGGCCGTGCTGTTCTTCCTGCTGGTCATCCCCTTCGTGTTCTGGACCCCGGACCACCCGCTCGACCCGAAGCACGTCGAAGCCTTCTCCTGGAAGAAGCTGCTTCAGGCCTACTGGATCAGCCCGCGGGAGTACCCCGACTTCGCCTGGGCCTGGATCACCCGGTTCCTTGCCTCCCTCGCCATCGCGATGGGCACGCTGTACCTGCTGTACTTCCTGCGCGACAAGGTGAAGCTGTACGCGCACGAGCACATCCCAGCGGCTACCGGGCTGCTGATCTTGATCCTGATCTACACGATCTTCGTGGTGCTGACCGCGATCATCGGCGGCATCGTCTCCGACCGCATCGGCAAGCGGAAGATGATCGTCACCGTCTCCGGCGCGCTAATGGGCCTGGCCGCGCTGCTGCTGACGTTCGTCGAGAACTGGGACGCCGCGCTCGTGGCGGCCGTCTTGTTCGGGATGGGATTCGGCGCGTACCTGGCGGTCGACCAGGCGCTGATCACCCAGGTACTGCCAGCCGCCGCGGACCGGGCCAAGGACCTCGGCATCATCAACATCGCGATCGTCGGCCCGGCCGCGATCGGCGCCGCCATCGCCGGCCCGCTCGTGATTCTCGGCGGCTACCCGACCCTGTTCGCCGGGACAGCCGTCGTCGCGGCGCTCGGCTCGATCTTCGTGTGGAAGATCAAGAGCGTGCCGTAGGCCCGCTCAGCCGGTCCCGTCAGCCGTGGTCAGTACACCTAGGCCGATCCGTTCGCCGTGGCCCGCATCCGGCCGCGGCCGACACGAGCCAGCTGCCTGCTCTGCGCGACGAGCCGGCCGGAGGCATCCCAGACCTCGGCCTCCTCGTCGAACCAGCCGCCGCTGACATGGCGAGCGCGGGCCGCGACCGCGAGCGGTCCGGGGCTCGGCACCGCGCGCATGTGCCAGCTCAGCTCCACAGTGGGCGCCCAGCCGGTGGCGCCGAGGCCGAAGACCACCGGGGGCAGGCCGTCCACCGCCATTGCGAGTACGAACGGGTCAGGGTCCTGCCCATCGCGGAGCTGGAAGTAGCCGCGCATCTCCGGCAGGCCAGACGGGGTGTCCCGGCGCCAGCCGGCGGTGGCCGGGTCCATCAGGACGCTGACCTGAGCGGCGTAGCCGGTGGTGCCGTCGAGCCCGGTGGTTCCGCGCCACTGGCCAAGGTCGACGCAGTCCTCGATCGAGGGGAAGCCTGGCGGCGGCCCAGTCCACGTCAGGGCGCCGGGCACAGCGTCGTCCGACTGGCCTGCTCCGACCGGCCTGTCCGCGCCGGGCACCTCGCCGACTGTCATGGTCGTGTCCAGGATGACCTTGCCATCCTGGACCAGGGCGGCGCGCGCGGTCGCGGCGGTGCGGCCGTGCTTGAGCCAGGTCACCTGCACCTGCGCCGGCGCGATGGCCGCGACCCGCAGGAAATGCGCGCTCGTGGCGACCGGGTGCGGCAGCGGCGACTCGGCGAGCACCGCCCGCATGACGGTCGCCAGCAGGGCACCGCCGTTGATGGCTGACGGTGCCGTGCCGCCCGGTGCCACCAAGGCGAACCTGGCGTCCGGCAGCGCGTCGTAGAGACCGTCGCCGCGCCGGGTCACCGCCGTGGCCTCGTCGAAGATCGTCATCCGGCCTGTTTCTCCCGTTGTGTCACGCCCCGCTGTGTCACGCCCCGCTGTGTCACGCCCAGAGCTGGCCTTCCAGCCGAGCCTCAGCCTCGGCCAGCGTGCCGCCGTAGGCACCCGTTGACAGATACTTCCAGCCCGCATCGGCGATCAGCAACGCGATGTCTGCCCGCTGGCCGGCGGCCTGCGCCTTCGCGGCCAGGCCCAGGCCCGCGTGCAGGACGCACCCGGACGAGATCCCGGCGAACAGGCCCTCCATCGACAGCAGCTCCCTGGTCCGGCGCAGGGCATCGGCGGACGACACCGAGAACCGGGACGTCAGCACCGACTCGTCGTAGAGCTCGGGCACGAAGCCCTCGGAGAGGTTCCGCAGCCCGTACACCAGCTCGCCGTACCTGGGCTCGGCCGCGACGATCTGCACCCCCGGCACGTGCTCGCGCAGGAACCGGCCCGTGCCCATCAGCGTCCCCGACGTGCCGAGCCCCGCCACGAAGTGCGTGATCTCGGGCAGGTCCGCCAGCAGCTCGGGACCCGTGGTCTCGTAGTGGGCGCGAGCGTTGGCCTCGTTGCCGTACTGGTAGAGCATCACCCAGTCCGGGTGCTCGGCCGCGAGCCCCTGGGCCACCCGGACCGCCTCGTTGGAGCCGCCGGCCGCCGGCGATGCGACGATCGAGGCACCGTAGGCCTCGAGCAGCAGGCGCCGCTCAGCGGAGGTGTTCTCCGGCATGACGCAGATCAGCTTGTAGCCACGCAGCCGGGCCACGAGGGCCAGGCTGATGCCGGTGTTGCCGGAGGTCGGCTCCAGGATCGTCGCGCCCGGGTACAGCAGCCCGTCTTTCTCAGCGGCCGCGACCATGTAGGCGGCGGCCCGGTCCTTCACCGACCCGGTCGGGTTGCGGTCCTCGAGCTTGGCCCACAGGCGTACATCCGGGCTCGGCGACAGCCTCGGCAGGCCCACCAGGGGCGTGCCGCCGAGGGCGTCAAGCAAGGACTCATACCGCATGTCGTCCGGCCAATCGCAGCTAGCTCAGCGCGCGCCGCCGGCCACCGCCGGCAGCACGGTGACCGTGTCGCCGTCACTGACCGTCGCGGACAAGCCGCCAATGAAGCGCACGTCCTCGTCGTTCAGGTACACGTTGATGAACCGGCGCAGCCCGGAGTCGTCGACCAGCCGCTCCCGCAGGCCGTCATAGCGGCCGTCCAGATCGGCCAGCAGCTCTTCCAGAGTCGAGCCCGAGCCCTCGATCGACTTCTGGCCGCCGGTATAGCTGCGCAGGATGGTCGGGATGCGGACCTCGATTGCCATGGCTATCTGCTCCAGTTATTCGTTACAAGCGCGCGAGTAGGTGCCCGGTCATGCCGGGCGCAACGGGCCGGGCTGCGGTGCTCGCCGGCCAGGGTCGCCAGCAGCCGCCGCTAGCGGGTCCAACCGGCCGCCGCGCGCGATCATTCCGGCTCGACGGCTACCTCTTCCTCGGTGACGGCGCCGTCCACGATCCGGAAGGACCTGAACTCGGCCCGATCCGGATCCCGAGTCGATACCAGTAGGTAATGGGCACCAGGCTCGCTGGCGTAGGAGATGTCGGTCCGGGACGGATAGGCCTCGGTCGCGGTGTGGGAGTGATAGATCACAACCGGCTCCTCGTCGCGGTCGTCCATCTCCCGCCAGACCCGGAGCTGCTCCAGCGAGTCGAACCGGTAGAAGGTGGGCGAGCGCTCGGCGTTGAGCATCGGGATGAACCGCTCCGGCCGGTCGCTGCCGGCAGGCCCGGCGATCACCCCGCAGGCCTCGTCGGGATGGTCAGCTGCGGCGTGCGCCAGGATCTTCGAGCGCAGCTCGGCGCTGATCGTCAGCATGCCAGGAGACTAGCGGAGCGGCCGCCGGCGTCAGCTGACCGGCTTAGCCGCCAGCGCCAGCTGACCGGCTCAGGCGAGCGCCTCGATGAGGCTGTCCTGCAAATACGCCAGCCACTGATAAACCCAGACATAGGCCGATCGGGGATCATCGGCGGCGAGGTGCTCGGACAGGTCCTCGTTCTCGTCGGTGATGCCCAGCCGGACGCTCAGGGCCAGCCGGACGTCGTTGAGTGCCCGCAGCCACTGCTGGCACTCCAGCTCGCTCAGTCGCACGTCACCGCCAGCGGAGGGCAGCGAGGCCAGCACGGTCTGCGCCGACGCCACCTTGGCGGTCCGCAGGCTCTCCTCGGTGTAACGCCGGAACTCGGCCGAGGCCTCCGGATCGTCGGCGTAGCCATCAGGCAGCAGCCGGGCCAGGACCGGGTCGTCGGGCAGCTCGGCGTGCATGGACAGGCCGAGCTCAGCCTCGAGTGCGTCGCCGCCCTCGCCGGTCTCGGCCATCTCGGCCGCAGTGCTGTCGGCGCTGACGAGCTCCGCGATCTGGCTCACCAGGCTGCGGATGACGCCTGCCTGGGCCTGCTCGAAGTAGGCGGCCGCGCCGCCGGGTACGGGGCGAAAGGAGGCCGCCAGCCCCAGGCTCTCGTCGCTCTCGTCTGGATCCAGGTCGTCCCAGGTCACGAGTCGTGGCTCACAGTGGCCCACAGGCCATAGCCATGCAGGGTCTCGGCATCCCGCTCCATGGCCTCGCGGGTGCCCGAAGAGACGACTGCCTTGCCCCGGTGATGCACGTCCAGCATGAGCTTCTCCGCCTTCGGCTTGGCGTAACCGAAGACCTTCTGGAAGACGTACGTCACGTAGGTCATCAGGTTGACCGGGTCATTCCAGACGACAGTTACCCACGGTGCATCCAGAGCCGTCTCCTGGCCTGTCATCGGCTGCTCAACTTCAACTGGCGCGACGCCCACCTGTCGTCACCTCCCCAGTAGCCAAGTGTCCCACTCCACCGACGTTAGTGTTCCACTCCCGGCTGGCGCGAACGCATGGACATTCACCGCGAAGGCCGCGTCCAGTGGTCAGGCTGCCCGAGTTCGTCCGCTTTGCGTGCGAGAAACCCATGAAGCGCGGTCCGGCGAGGCCAACGAGCCGCCGGCTCCCCCGGGGCTGCGCCCTAGGCTGCCCTGGTGACGACCGACACGGGGCTGCTGACCGACCACTACGAGCTGACCATGGTGCGCGCCGCCCTGCGCAGCGGCACCGCCCACCGCCGCGCCGTGTTCGAGGTGTTCGCCCGGCATCTGCCGGCGGGCCGCCGCTACGGTGTCGTGGCTGGCACCGGCCGGCTGCTGGCCGCGCTCGAGCACTTCCAGTTCGGCGACGCCGAGCTTGCGTTCCTGGAGCGCGAGCACATCGCCGATGGTCCGACGCTGGACTTCCTGCGCGACTACAAGTTCAGCGGCGACATCTCCGGCTACGCCGAGGGCGACTGCTACTTCCCCGGCTCGCCGATCCTCGTGGTCGAGGGTACGTTCGCCGAGGCCGTCGTGCTGGAGACGCTCGCGCTGTCGATCCTCAACCACGACAGCGCCATCGCGTCGGCGGCGTCGCGGATGGTGACGGCCGCGCACGACCGGCCGCTGGTGGAGATGGGCTCCCGCCGGACGCACGAGCGCGCGGCGATAGCGAGCGCGAGGGCCGCTTACATCACTGGCTTCACCACGACGTCGAACCTGCGCGCGGGGTACGAGTATGGCGTGCCGACCAGCGGGACCAGCGCACACGCCTTCACCCTGCTGCACGACGACGAGGCACGCGCGTTCGCAGCCCAGCTGGACTCGCTCGGCCCTGGCACGACGCTGCTCGTCGACACCTACGACGTGCCAGCCGCAGTCCGTGCCGCGATCGAGATCGCGGGTCCGGGCCTCGGCGCGATCAGGATCGACAGCGGCGACCTGGCCACGGCGGCGCGGGAGGCGCGCGAACAACTCGACGCGCTCGGCGCGACCAAGACCAGGATCATCCTCACCGGCGACCTGGACGAGTTCTCGATCGCCGCGCTCGCGGCCGAGCCGGTGGACGGCTACGGGGTCGGCACGTCGCTCGTTACCGGGTCAGGCGCGCCGACCGCCGCGCTGGTCTACAAGCTCGTGGCCAGGGCCGACACCGAAGCGGCAGGACCACTGCGCCCGGTGGCGAAGCGATCGGTCGGCAAGCCGTCACGCGGCGGCCGCAAGTGGGCGGTGCGCCAGCTCGATGGCTCCGGGCATGCCACAGCGGAGCTCGTGACCGACTACGAGCCCGCGGACCCGGCGCAGGGCCGGCCCCTGCTGATACCGCTCGTGCGCGGCGGCGATGTCGTGGGCCGCGAGCCCATCGCGGCGGCGCGAGCGCGGCATCGGGGGGCCATCTCCGAGCTGCCCGCCTACGCCCGGCAGCTGTCGCGCGGCTACCCAGCGATCCCGACGGTGTTCGAGCCCGACCGGGACTGACGGCGCGGACCGCTTCCGACTGCCGTGACAGACTAACTACCATGCACAGGAACGCAGAGCACGTCGCCAGTGTGCTGACTGCGCTCGGGGTGCCCGGCCGGGTCAGGGAGCTGGGCGAGCCTGCGCCGACCGCAGCGATCGCGGCCGCGCAGCTGGGCTGCGAGGTCGGCGCCATCGCCAATAGCCTGGTGTTCAGCGCCGACGGTGCGCCGCTGCTGGTGCTGACCAGCGGCGCGCACCGGGTCGATACGGCCAAGGTCGCCGCCGAGCTCGGGGTGGTGAAGGTCGGTCGCGCCGATCCGGAGTTCGTGTACGCCGCGACCGGGCAGCGGATCGGCGGCGTCGCGCCCGTCGGCCATCCCCAGCCGATCCGGACCCTGGTCGACGACGCGCTGGCAGCCTACGACGTCGTCTGGGCCGCAGCCGGCCACGTGCATACCGTATTCCCGACGTCCTTCGACGAGCTCGTGCGCATTACCGACGGCATGCCCGCCGATGTCGGCTAGCGCTACGCTCGGCTCGTGCGCGCTCTCGTCATCGTCGATGTGCAGAACGACTTCTGCGAAGGTGGCTCGCTCGCCGTGGCCGGCGGCACCGCCGTTGCCCAGGCGATCACGGACTACCTAGCCGGACCGGACGGAATCCGATACGACCACGTGGTGGCGTCACAGGACTTCCATGTGGACCCGGGCGCGCACTTCTCCGCGGATCCCGACTACACGGCGACCTGGCCGGCCCACTGCGTTGCCGACACGGCTGGCGCGCAGTTCCGTCCGGAACTCGACGCCAGCCGGATCGAGGAGATCTTCCGGAAGGGTGCGTACAGCGCTGCCTACAGCGGGTTCGAAGGCAGCAGCGCGACCGGTGACAAGCTGCTTTCCTGGCTCACCGACCGGGGCGTGACCGAGGTCGACGTCGCCGGCATCGCGACTGATTACTGTGTCCGGGCCACCGCACTGGACGCGGTCGCCAACGGTTTCG
This sequence comes from uncultured Actinomycetota bacterium, assembly GCA_963792725.1. Lineage (GTDB taxonomy): Bacteria > Actinomycetota > Actinomycetes > Streptosporangiales > Streptosporangiaceae > JAJYUU01. Next base: position 1,282,044 of record CAWBXJ010000001.1, read on the forward strand.
CCACGACCGTGCTCCTCGGCCTGACAGCGGGCGCGAGCACGCCCACGACCGACGATGCGATCGAGGCCATGCGTGCGGCGGGCGTCATCGTCGCCGGGACGCCGATCCGGTCCTAGTCCTCGCCCTCGGGTCCGGTCCTAGTCCTCGCCCTCGGGCAGCGACTCGTAGATCCGCTTGCAGTCCGGGCAGATCGGGAACTTCTTCGGATCCCGGCTCGGCACCCAGACCTTGCCGCACAGCGCGACGACAGGCGTCCCGGTGACCGCGCTATCGACAATCTTGTCCTTGTCGACATAGTGCGCAAACCGCTCGTGGTCGCCGTCGCCAAACGAGTAGTCGGGCCGGACATCTTCGTCCTGGCGAACGTCGGTGCCAGGTAGGACTTCTGTGCTCACAGCCGCCTAGTCTACGCCGGCGGCTCGGCGCCCTGAGCGGCGCGACGGAGTCAGTTCCAGACCGGGTCGTCCGGGAATGTGGCCACCAGCGCCAGGTCACCGCCCTGGCGTCGGAGTACGGCCCGCCAGAGCCCCTCCGGCTCGGCTGCGAAGGCGTCCGCCGGATCGCCCGGCAGCACGAACCACGCGCCCTCATCGATCTCGTCGCGCAACTGGCCTGCCCCCCACCCCGCGTACCCGGCGAAAACCCGCATCGAGGTGATACCGCCCGCGAGCAACTCCGGCGGCGCGCCCAGGTCGACAAGCCCGATCCGGGACATCATGGGCGTGCCCTCGAGCGATCGCCAGCCGACTGGCTCTTCGCTGCCGAAGGCCAGCGCCAGCGCCAGGGCGCTGTTCGGCGAGATCGGTCCGCCGCGGAACACGACCTGCGGGCCGGTCGCCAGTGGGGTCCAGGGCTCGAGCACCTGGTCCAGCGGCACCTCGGTCGGCCGGTTCAGAACGACCCCCAGGGTGCCTTCCTCCGTGTCATCCTCGACGATCAGGATCACGGTCCGCCGGAAGTTGGGATCGCCCAGTTTTGGGCTAGCGGCCAGCACCCGTCCGCTCAGGGATAGCTCCTCCATAGGCTCATAATGCGCCAGCAACCTGAGCGCTAGCGCAGCGGTGCCTCAATGCGAGACACGAGGTGGCGGATCCGCGGGGCTGATCTCGTGGTGGCGAGTGCGCCTGGTGCCGACGATGAGCCCGGTGCCGCCGGCGGCACGTTACCCTGCAAGTGTGTCTTCCGGATCCAGCGCCGCTAGCGCGGCAGCCACGGCGAGCGTGGCCGAGCCCGAGCGGTCTGGGCTGAGCCAGCCCGCCATCGACGCCGCGCGGCTGCGGGTCGCCGTACTGCGGCTCTCCCGTCGGCTGCGCAAGCACGACCTGGCCGGCCTGACGCCCAGCCAGCTGTCGACGCTCTCCAGCGTCGGCGTGTGCGGGCCGGTACGGCTCGGCGACCTTGCCGCCACCGAGCGCATCGCGCCGTCGACGCTGACCCGGCTGGTCAACGTGCTCGAGGATCGCGGGTACCTCGTGCGGCAGGCTGCGCCCGACGACGCGCGCGCTTTCCTGGTCACGATGACCGATAGCGGCCGCGATGTGCTCGAGCGCATTCGCGCCGAAGCCACCAGCCTGCTGACTGACATCCTGTCGACGCTGCCCGCCGACCAGCTCGCCGCGCTAGAGGCCGCGCTGCCCGCTCTCGAGCAGCTAGCCGGGTCGGGCTAGCCAGGCCGGGCCGGCCGGGCCGGGCTAGAAGAGCAAGCTCGACAGCGCTGCCCTGGCCTTCGCCACCCTGGGATCCTTGGGCGGGAATATCTCGAACAGGCTGATCAGGTGCTTGCGCGCCGTGTCCCGCTCCTCGCCGGTCGTGCGCCGAATGGTGTCGAGCAGGCGCTGGAAGCCGGCCTCAGTCCGGCCCATGGCCAGGTCGATGTCGGCGGCCCTGGCCTGTGCCTCGACGTCGTCGGGCCGGGCGTCGGCGTCCCGCCTGGCGGTGGCCTGATCGTAGGACTCGACGCGGCGGATCAGGCCGACCTGCCCGAGTCCCATGATGGCCACCGGATCGCCAGGGTTCGCCTCGAGGACCTTCTCAAACGCCGTGGCCGCCGCCTCCAAGTCGCCGCGCTCCATCGCCTCCTGCGCCTCGGCGAAGACAGCGCCAGCGCCCGAGTCGGCCAAACCGGGCTGATAGCCGGGCGGCTGACCGTCAGCTGCCTCGTCGGCGCCGCCCTGGCCGTCGGAAGACAGGCTGGCTGCGGCCCCCGGCCGCAGGCCCAGCTGCTCGGCGACCTGCATGACCTGGCCGAGCCACTCCCGGACTTGCGCCTCTGGCATGGCACCGAGGAAGCCGTCTGCTACCTGGCCGGCCACGATCGCGACCACCATCGGGATGCTCTGCACCTGGAGGGCCGCGCTCAGCTGCGGATTGGCATCGACGTCGATCTTGGCGAGCACGAACGCGCCATTGGCCTCGGTGGCGAGCTTCTCCAGGATCGGGCCGAGTTGCTTGCACGGCCCGCACCACTCGGCCCACAGGTCGAGCACGACGGGCACCGTGCGCGACTTCGCGACCACGTCGGTGTTGAACGTCTCGTCCGTGACGTCGATGATGAGACCCGACTGAGCGTCCGCCTGACCTCCGGCGGCCGAGCCCTGCTCCGCGGCGCGCTGCCTGCGCTGCGCAGCGGCCTGGCGCGCGCCCAGGTCGATGGCGCCATGGAGGGAAAAGTCCCGCGGCTGGTTCATGACTCCATCCTGCCGCATGACCCCGAGCACCTGCGCCGGTAGCTCCCGCTTCCGAGGCGACCGCGCGCGCCTGCCGCAGCGCGCGCGGCCTCAGAAGGCTGGCGTCTCGAAGTATCCGCCCCACTCGTCGCGCAACGCGCCGCAGATCTCGCCGAGCGTCGCCTCGGCGGTTGCAGCCGCGATCATCGACGGGATCATGTTCGCGCCGGACCGGGCGGCGCTCAGCATGGCCGCGATCGCCTTGTCGACGGCGGCCTGATCCCGGGCCGCGCGCCGCTGCCGCAGGTCGGCGACTTGCTGGACTTCCACCTCCTGGCTGACCCGCAAGATCTCGACCGGCTTCTCTACCGTCTCGGTGTGGCAGTTGACGCCGACCACCCGCTTGTCGCCCTTCTCCAGCTTCTGCTGGTACGCGAACGACGCGTCCGCGATCTCCGACATGAACCAGCCGTCGTCAATGCCCTGCAGGATTCCCCCGGTCATCGTGCCGTCCGGGCTCATCGCCTTGATCCGGGCGAAGACCTCCTCGGCCTCGGCCTCGAGCTTGTCCGTCAGCGCCTCGAGGTACCACGAGCCGCCGAGCGGATCAGCGACGTTGACGACGCCCGTCTCCTCCATGATCACCTGCTGCGTGCGCAGCGCGATCTCGGCCGCCTTGGCGCTCGGCAGCGCGAGCACTTCATCCAGGGCGTTGGTGTGCAGTGAGTTCGTGCCGCCGAGCACGGCGGCCAGCGCCTCGATCGCGGTGCGGACGATGTTGTTGTCTGGCTGCTGCGCGGTCAGCGAGACCCCGGCCGTCTGCGTATGGAAGCGCAGCCACTGCGCGCGCTCGGTCGTGGCGCCGTACTCGTCACGCAGCCACCGCGCCCAGATCCGCCGGGCGGCGCGGAACTTGGCGATCTCCTCGAAGAAGTCGATGTGCGCGTCGAAGAAGAACGATAGCCCTGGCGTGAATAGCTCGATGTCGAGACCGCGCGAGAGCCCGAGCTCTACGTAGCCGAACCCGTCGGCCAGCGTGAACGCCAGTTCCTGCGCGGCGGTCGAGCCCGCCTCCCTGATGTGGTAGCCCGACACCGACAGCGGCTTGTAGTCCGGAATGTACTGCGCGCAGTACTCCATCAGGTCGCCGATGAGCCGCAGGTGCGGCTGCGGCGGGAACAGCCACTCCTTCTGCGCGATGTACTCCTTGAAAATGTCGGTCTGCAGCGTGCCGTTGAGCCGGCCGACATCGGCGCCCTGCCGCTGCGCCGCCGCCAGGTACATGCAAAAGACGGGGACCGCCGGGCCGCTGATCGTCATCGACGTGGTGATGTCGGCCAGCGGAATGCCGCCGAAGAGCGTCTCCATGTCGGCCGTCGAATCGATGGCGACGCCGCAGTGGCCGACCTCCCCGGCCGCCCGCGGGTCATCAGAGTCGCGGCCCATCAGTGTCGGCATGTCAAAGGCAACCGACAGCCCGCCGCCGCCAGCCTGGAGCAGCATCTTGTACCGCTCGTTGGTCTGCACCGCGTTGCCGAACCCCGAGAACTGCCGGATCGTCCACGTCCGCCCGCGATAGCCGGCCGGGTACAGGCCCCTGGTGTACGGGAACTCGCCCGGCCAGCCGATCCGGTCGAAGCCGGGGACGACGGCGCCCGCGGGCGGCCCGTAGACCGGATCGACCTCGACTCCGGACAACGTGGTGAAGTCGGCGTCCCGCCTGCGTGCGGCTTCATACCGGCGCTGCCAGCGCTCCCGGCCGTAATCCCCCGCCGAGCCTGCGTCCATGAAGTTCCTCCGGCCATGCCAGCCCAAATTAGTTGGACGTCCTACTATCTCGCTCCAGTGTACTCATTCCGCCGCGGGCAAAAAAGGCCGCGCGGCTCGCAACCATCTCGGCGCTGCGTCGTCTTAGGTAGTGCCCGGCATGCCGCGAATATGGCAGGAACGTCGCTGTCCTCCCTAACCGGTAGAGTCCTCCCAGACGGTGGAAATGTGATAGAGCCATGCAAGACGGTGTAACAGGTGCGGGCTGCGCCGTGCTCCGTCCGGGCCTTGTGCCTCTGGAAGACTCGGGGATCTTTCAGCTAACGTGGCCGCTGGGCCCAGCGCGTGCGGCCAAGCAAGGGAGCCCGGTTAACCAGAGGAGCACGGTGGCTAGGCTCCGCACCTCCGATCAGCAAGCCGTAGAGGAACTGTTCAATGCCTGCTACCCGCGGCTCGCGGGCTGGGTCCGCAGGCTTGTTGACGATGACGAGACGGCGCATGAGATCGCGTCAGAGGCGTTCACTCGGCTGCTATCGCGCTGGTCCGGGCTGGACAATCCGCAGAGCTACCTGTACATGATCGCCACCAACCTGGTCAGGGATCACTGGCGCAAGACCGGCCGCGAGCGCAACGCGATCAGGGTGATGACGGCCGCCGGCCCGGCTGATCCGGCCTATCACCCGGCTCAGGACGTGGATGTCCGGGCGCTGATCCAGGCACTGCCCGAGCGACTGCGCAGCCCGTTCCTGCTCCACTACTACGGCGGCTTCGGGCTCAAGGAGGTGGCCGTCATGCTGGGCCGCCCCGAGGGGACCATCAAGGCGGATCTCTTCAACGCAAGGGCCCGGCTCAGGGCCGCGCTGGGAGACAGCCGTGACTAGCCCGCGAGACGAGATCGACGAGTGGCTGGGCGGCGAGGTGCGACCGCTCTATCCGCCGCCAGGCTCGCTGGACCACATCCGGCACCGGGCGCGCCAGCGCAAGACCCGCCAGGCCGTGTTCGCTGCGGCCGGCTGCGCGGTCGTGCTGGCGGGCGCCGTTACCGTGCCCCAGCTCGTTGGCGGCAGCCATCCGCCCGCCGGCCGCACTCCGCCGGTCGCTGCCGGGTCGACCCCGTCGTCGGTCCAGTCGAGCGCCAGCCAGAGCCCGACAAGCAGCGTCGCACCAGCCACGAGTAGCAGCTCTCTCCTGCGCAGCTACCTGTCGACCACGACGTCGGGTGCACCGACGCCGCCGCATTTCCGGCCCACATCGGTGACGTTCGTGGGAGTCGGCAGCACGCTGGTCGGCGCCGTCATCGGCCAGGCCGGACCGCCGTGCTCGACGCCCCATGTCTGCACGTCGCTGGCCGGCACCTCTGACTACGGCAGCTCGTGGTACGGCGTCAGTGCACCGATCGTGCCCGGTCCGAACGGCAGCACCGGGGTCAGCCAGCTCCGGTTCGCGAATATCCGGGACGGCTGGGCGTTCGGGCCGGCTCTGTACGAGACCAGCGGCGGCGGCTGGCCGTGGCACAAGGAAGACACCTTTGGTCAGCGGGTCATCGACGTGGAGGCGGCCGCCGACGGTCCGGCCCTCGGCCTGTTCGCCACCTGTGCCGGTACCGGGCCGGACGACGCCGCAGGCTGCGCCAGCTTCTCCCTCTACACATCTGTCGCCGGTAGCAGGACCTGGACGCCAGTGAGCCTGCCCGCAGGCTCGATGTCGGCTACCCAGGCAGCCTCGGCCGCACTGGTTGTCAGCGGGACCACCGGCTACGTGCTCGCGCCAACCGCCGACCTGCTCACCGGACCGGCATCGGGCGGGACGTGGCGATTGGCCGGCAAGGCGCCGTGCGCCCCCGGACCGGCGCAGGCCAGCGGCCTGCCGTCACAGGCACTGCTGGCGACCAGCCCGCAGCAGCTCTTGGTCGCCTGCGCCACAGGCGGCAGGGCCACGCCGCACCAGACGCTGCTGTACACCTCGGCGGACGGCTCGTCGTGGCACCTGACCGGGGCTGTCACGCATGCGGGCGCGGCCACATCGCTGGCCTCCGGCACCGCCGGACAGGTGCTGCTGGCGACGGCCACAGGGATCTACCAGTCCGCCAACGACGGTGCGCTCTGGCGGCAGGCGAGCGTGTCTGGCGGTTTGCCGCCGGGCGGATTCAGCTTCGTGGGGATGACGAACGCGACCAACGGCGTCGCGATCCCGGCCAAGGCCGCGCTCGGGCTGGTGTACGTGACCACGAACGGCGGCCTGCAGTGGCAGCCACGGTCGGTCGCTAGCTAGCTGTCCTTGAAATCGCCAGCGGTCACCCGCAGGCTGCGGAGCAGGCCGAACATGTCCTCCAGCTGGGCGTCGCTGTAGTCGCCCATGCCGAACTCGGCCTGCATCAGGTCCGCGGTCGCCCGCTGCATGACCTCGCGCCCGTCGGGCGTGATCTCTGCGAGCGTGCCGCGGCCATCCCGCGGATTGGGCTTGCGGACGACGAAGTGCTGACGCTCCAGCCGGTCGATCGTGTTGGTCACGCTGGTGGGGTGCACCATGAGACGCTCGCCGATCAGCCGCATCGGCAGCGAGCCGTCGCGGCTGAAGCTGAGCAGGACCAGCGCCTCGTACCGGGCAAAGGTCAGCCCGTGCGGCCGCAGCAGCGCGTCCAGCTGCCCGAGCAGGATCTGCTGCACTCGCATGATCGTCGTGACGGCCGCCATGGCCTTGGCATTACCGATCCGGCCCTCCCACGTCTGCGCGGCGCGGGCGATCGGGTCGAACGGCAGATCAAGCGGCTTGGACACAGCCACAAGGTACCGTGGCCCGGCTTTGCCCGGCATTTTCCTCACCGGCTGTGTAACAGCAATCGGGTCAGCCGGCGCGTACGTGGACATGGTCAATTACAGACAGTTACATTGCCACCGGGGGATCGACTCATAGTTAAATCCGGGGGAAAATGTGCCGTCCGGCCACGCCGTCATGGGCCCGGATCCCGTGCTCGCCGCCGGGATCGGCGTGCGGCACGGCCGGGGCTGGGCTGTGCGCGCGGCCAGCTTCCGCGTCGGGCGGCCCGAACCCGGCCAGTCGGCACTCGGCATCCTCGTCGACCACCCCGCCCAGTCGGCGGCCCTGGTAGATCTCCTGGCCGGCGTCGCCCGCCCGGCCTACGGCGAGCTGCGAGTGCTCGGCCACGATATGGCCACGATCCGCGGCCGGGCAGCGGTCCGACGCCGTGTTGGCGTCGCGCGTCGCAACGCCAGGCCGCTGCCCTGGCTGCGGGTCCGCGGCCTGGTTGAGCACGCCGCCCGGATCGCGCGGCCGGACCGCCGCGACCGCCACCTGCTCGCGGCGGCCATCTTGGACCGGCTCTCGCTGATGCCCTGGGCGGAGGTGCCGCTGCGGGCCGCACCGGACTCGATCGCCAGGCGCGCCTGGCTGGCCGCCGCCGCCGTGCATCAGCCAGAGCTCCTGCTCCTGGACGGGTTGCTCGACGGCCTGGCCCCGCGCGAGGTGACGGTGTTAGCCGCCGCGATTCGTGACCTGAGCCGCGACAGCGGGGTCCTGCTCGCCGGCTGCGACTACGCGGCACTGGAGCTGGCCTGCGACGACGTGCTCGTGCTCACCGACGGCGTGCTGATCAGCAGCTGACCGCGTCGCGCCACTGGCCGCCGCCGATCGCTGCCATAAGCTGCCATGGTGGACTGGAGCACCCTCGCCTGCGGCCGCGGCGGCCACCTGACCTTCGCGCCCGACGAGCCGGAGCTCGCCGCGCAGCTGGGCGCCGGGCTGCCCGACGGGCCGGCCTGGCAGTGCTTGCGCTGCGGTGCCTACGTACCCGGCCCGCCGGCACTGTCGGGCCCGGCCGCGACCGCGCCGGTCGTGCCGCGCGGCAAGGAGATCAGGAGCAGACTCATCCTGCGCCTGTTCGCGATCGAGCGCTTCCTGCGCGCCATTGTCGCCGGGGTCGCCGCCGTCTTCCTCTGGCAGTTCCGGAACTCGGCCGCGAGCATCGAGCAGCGGTTCGACCGTGAGCTGCCCGTGGTCCGCAGCCTGTTCCGCGAGCTTGGCTACAACATCGCCAACTCCAAGCTTGTCGGGCTGCTCCACCACGCGCTCACGCTCAGTGCCGGGACTCTGACGCTGCTAGCGATCGGGCTGGCCGTCTATGCCGTCGTCGAGCTCGTCGAGTCCGTCGGGCTGTGGCTGGCCAGGCGCTGGGGCGAGTACTTCGCGATGGTGGCGACGTCGCTCGGACTGCCGCTGGAGATCTACGAGCTCGCCAAGAAAATCTCGGTGACAGGGCTCGTCCTGTTCGCGATCAACCTGGCCCTGGTGCTGTACCTCGTCATCACCAAGCGGCTCTTCGGCGTGCGGGGCGGCAAGAAGGCCTACGACGCCCGCCTGCGGAGCGAGTCGGTCATCGAGGCAGCCCAGAAGGCGGCCGCCCGGCAAGCTCACCCCGAGACCGGACGAGCAGCGGCGGCTGCGGCGGCGGAGTCCGCGGCGCCGGCCGCCGCCGTCGTCCCGGTGGCGCCAGCCGCTGCAGGCGACCCAGCTGCTCCCGCGGTGCCAGGCGAGCGCCCCGAATAGGAGCCCTGACGGTCTAGCTCGTCCTTAGCCGGACACGAGCTCGTCGGCGGCGGAATAGGGGTCGAGGTCGCCCGCCAGCACCCGGCTCGCCAGCTCGTCGAGTCGCGACTCGCCGGGCAGGCCGCCCATTCGCTGGCGCAGCTCGCCGAGCGCGATGGCCGAGATCTCCTCCCGCACCCGGTGGAGCCGCCGCTCGTCACGCTGTCCGGTGCCCGCGAGCCAGTCGCGGTGCTTGTCGATCGCCGCGGCGAGATCGGCGATGCCCTCGCCGGTCGCGGCCGCGGTGCTGACGATCGGCGGCTTCCAGTCGCTGGCGCCGTAGCGGGCCATGGCCAGCATCGTGCGCAGGTCCCTGACTACGTCGTGCGCACCCGGGCGGTCGCTCTTGTTGACCGCGAAGACGTCGGCGATCTCCAGGATGCCGGCCTTCGCAGCCTGAATGGAGTCACCAAGGCCAGGGGCGACGACCACCAGCGCGGTGTCGGCCAGCGACGCGATCTCGACCTCGGCCTGGCCGACGCCGACTGTCTCGATCAGCACGACGTCGAAGCCGGCCGCCACGAGGATGCGCACTGCCTGCGGCGTCGCCCAGGACAGCCCGCCCAGGTGCCCGCGGCTGGCCATAGAGCGGATGAAGACCTGATCATCGGTGGCGTGGTCCTGCATGCGCACCCGGTCCCCCAGCAGCGCCCCGCCGCTAAACGGCGACGACGGGTCCACCGCCAGCACGCCGACGCGCAGGCCCTGATCCCGGTAGATGCGCACGAGCGCGCCGGTCACCGTCGACTTGCCCACACCCGGCGATCCGGTCAGCCCGACGACGTGGGCGTGCCCCGTCAGCGGCGCGATGACCTTCATGACGCGGCGAAGCTCGGCGGATTCGTCTTCCACTAGGGACACAAGCCGGCCAAGGGAACGGGGATCGCCGGACCTCGCCGCCGTGATCAGGGCCTCCGGGTCAGCAGCCGTTCTGGACCGTCCGGTCAGCCCGGTCACGGCTCGCCCAGCTCGCTCACCGCAGGTTCAGCCCTGGTCTGGCGCAGGCACTCGCAGCAGCAAGGCGTCGCCCTGCCCGCCGCCGCCGCACAGCGCCGCGGCACCGAGCCCGCCGCCGCGCTGGCGCAGCGCGTAGATCAGGTGCAGCGCGATCCGCGCGCCGGACGCGCCGAGCGGGTGACCGATGGCGATGGCGCCGCCGTCGACGTTGACCTTGTCCGGATCCACGCCCAGGTCGCGCATCGACTGGATGGCCACCGCGGCGAACGCCTCGTTGATCTCGATCAGGTCCAGATCACCGACGGTGCGGCCGGCCTTGTCGAGCGCACGCTGGATGGCGCGCGACGGCTGGGAGTGCAGTGAGTTGTCCGGCCCGGCCACCACGCCGTGGGCGCCGATCTCGGCCAGCACCGTCGCGCCTGCCGCAGCCGCGGCGTCCGCGGACATGACCACTACGGCGCACGCGCCGTCGCTGATCTGCGAGGCCGATCCGGCGGTGATCGTGCCGTCAGCGGCGAACGCCGGCTTGAGGCCGGCCAGGGACTCGGCCGTGGTGTCCGCGCGGACGCCCTCGTCGGTGTCGACGATCACCGGCTCGCCGCGCCGCTGCGGGATGTGCACCGGCGCGATCTCGTGCACCAGCACGCCGTCCTTGATTGCCTTGGCCGCGAGCTGGTGCGACCGGGCGGAGAAGGCGTCCTGGTCTGCCCGGCTGATGCCGAGCTTGCTGTTGTGCCGCTCGGTCGACTCCCCCATCGACACCTGGTCGAACGCATCGGTCAGCCCGTCGAGCGCCATCGAGTCGACAAGCTCGGTGGCGCCGTACTTGAAGCCGCGGCGCGATCCGGGCAGCAGGTGCGGTGCCTGCGACATCGACTCCATCCCGCCGGCCACGATGACATCGAACTCGCCGGCCCGGATCAGCTGGGCCGCGAGCGCGATGGCGTCCAGGCCGGACAGGCAGACCTTGTTGATGGACAAGGCCGGAACGGTCATGGGGATGCCCGCCGCCACCGCCGCCTGCCGCGCCGGGATCTGTCCCTCGCCTGCCTGCAGCACCTGACCCATGATCACGTACTCGACGCGATCGCCGGGCACGCCCGCGCGCTCCAGCGCTGCCTTGATTGCCAGCCCGCCAAGCTGAGCGCCGCTGAAGCCGCTCAGCGAGCCGAGCAGCCGGCCGATCGGGGTTCGGGCCCCGCCCACGATGACTGCGTCACGCATAGCTGAAACGATACCTGTCATCCACGAAGCGCCCGGAGGTGCGGAAGCCGTGCTTACCCGAATCGATCACGTCGGCATCGCCTGCCGTGACCTGGCGGCGAAGATCGCCTTCTACGAGTCGGCCTTCGGCCTCACCGTCGCCAGCATGGAGGTCAATGAGGCGCAGGGTGTCAAGGAAGCGATGCTGCACGTCACCGACGGCCCAGCTGGGAGCTCGTACATCCAGCTGCTCGAGCCACTCAGCCCGGACACCCCGGTGGGCAAGTTCCTGGCGCGCCGCGGTGAGGGCGTTCACCACGTCGGCTACGGGGTGGCGAACATCACAGCGGCGCTCGCGGCCATCGGCGCGTCCGGCGTGCGGCTCATCGACGAGCGGCCGCGGCATGGCTCGATGGGTGCCTCGATCGCGTTCTTGCACCCGGCCGACATGGGCGGCGTGCTCACCGAACTTGTGCAGGCGCCTGGACCAGAGCACCCTGGCTGACAGTCACATCGCTCGGAGCGAACCCGGTCATTCGGGTGGATACGTCATCGCCCCGCGTAACGAAGCGTGGGCACCTATGTTACATATCAATAAAAAACGGTATGTCGAGTACTACCCGCCGCGAACAGGCCGCCAACGGCCCACTGGGGGAGTACGCTGCCACCACCGGACGAACGCTACTGCGTGCCGGCCGGGCAGAGGCGGCTGTGAGCAGCGCCAATCAGCCCCGGCAATCGGACTCAACAAGCGATCGCTTCGGTGTGCGAACCTCCCGTCTACACAGGATTAGGCGACATGCAGCCCGACATCGATGCTCAGCTCAGCAACTTCTTTGTTGAGAACTCCATCCCCGAGTTCTCGAGGGTCATGCGCGGATATGACCCGACACAGGTCAACACCGCCCTGGAGCGTCTCGACTCGGAGGTGCGCAAGCACCAGGAGAACGCCCAGGCCTTGCAGCGCGAGCTAGCCGACGCGCACCGACAGCTACAGGAGCAGGAACGGCCGACCTACTCGGGCCTCGGCTCGAGGATCGAGCAGCTGCTGCGACTGGCCGAGGAGCAGGCCACCGAGATAGTGCAGGAAGCCCGGTCCGCCGCCAACGAGATGAACGCGGCGGCCAAGGTCGAGGCCGCTGAGGCGCGCGCGTCTGCCGAGAACGAGGCAGCCGAGCTCCGCGCGGTCGCCAAGCGCGAGACCGACGACCAGCGGTCGTCCGCCGAGCGCGAGGCCGAGGCCATCAGGACCAAGGCGGGCCGGGAGTCCGACGAGCTGAAGTCGACCACCGAGCGTGAGGTCGCCAAGCTCCGGGCCACCGCCGACCACGAGGTCGCCGAGAAGCGCGCAGGCAACGAGCGCGAGGTCGCCAAGATGCGGACCACCGCCGAGCGCGAGGTCGCGCAGATGCGCGCGTCGTCGAAGCGGGACCGCGACGAGATCCTGACCACGGCGAAGCGGCAAGCCGATGAGATGCGCAGCCAGGCGCAGCGGGCCTTCGAGGACAGCGAGGCGGCCCGAGCCCAGGCCGAGGCCGAGTTCGAGATGCAGCTCGCGGCGCGGCGCGAGGAAGCCGAGCGGCAGGAGACCGAGCGGCTGGCCAAGGCGCAGGAAGCCACCCAGAAGATGGTCTCCGAGGCCGAGCAGCGCGCTGCGGTGGCCGAGGAGCGGGCCAGCAAGGCGAGCGTCCAGGCCGAGCAGACCAGGCGCGAGGCCGACCAGCACTCCCAGCAGCTGGTCAGCAACGCCAAGAAGAACGCCGACGCCATCCTGACGCAGGCCAAGGCGCAGGCCGATCAGCTGCTGGCCGACACCAAGTCCGAGGCCGACCGGGTGCGCGGCAACGCCCAGCGTCAGGTCGACGAGCTCAACAAGCAGAAGGAGAGCGTCGGCGCTCACCTGGCGCAGATCAGCCAGCTGCTTGGCGGCACGATGCCCGGCCTCGCGGACGTGCTGAAGTCCAGCCCGCCGCAGCAGCCCGCGGTCGCGTCAGCGTCGGCGAAGGCTGTCGCGGCCGCGCCGGCCGAGCCAGAGCCAGCCCCGGTCTCGGCTGCACCGGTGACGGCGGCAGTGCCTGCGGCCGCCCCGGCTCGGCACTCGGCCCCCGCGGCCGATGGCGCTGCCAAGGCATCGGCCAACGGCAAGCCCGGCGAGGGCGAGGACGAGTGGTGGACCGAGTAGCTGGCGCGAGTGAGTACTGATCCGAGGTAGCTGGATCAGCGGCGCTGGCGAACGCTCGCCTGGTGAGACGGATTGAGGGCCCTCCCGCAGCACGCGGGAGGGCCCTCAGCATGTTTGTGCTAGCTACGAGCTGGCAGGTCAGGCGCTGATCGTCTGGCCGCCGTCGACGACGAGCGTCTGGCCGGTCATGAACGACGAGGCACTGCTCGCCAGGAATACTGCCGGGCCGGCCATCTCCTCCGGGCTGGCCCAGCGCTTCATGGCGGAGGTCGCAACCGTGGCCGGGCCGGTGACCGGGTCTTCCCAGAGGGTGCGGTTCAGTTCGGTGGCTGTCCAGCCAGGACACAAGGCGTTCACCCGGACGCCGGCCGTGCCCCACTCCACGGCCAGCGACTTGGTCAGTGAGATCAGTCCGGCCTTGGCGGCACCGTAGGGCGTGATCAGCGGCGAGGAGGCGATGCCAGCCACCGACGCGACGTTGATGACGGTGCCAGTCCCGCGATCGAGCAGGTGGCCGGCGAACGCGTGGCAGACGTACACCGCGGAGCTCAGGTTGAGCTGGATGAGCTTGTCCCAGCCTGACAGCCGCAAGTCGCGGAACGGGATCATGAAGTTGGACCCGCCGGCGTTGTTCACCACGATGTCGACGACGCCAAGCTGGCCGATGGCGGCGGCGGCCGCTTCGGCGACGGCGTCGTAGCTAGTGACATCCGTCGGGATGACGATGGCCTTGCGGCCCAGCGCGTCGATGGCCTCAGCGGTCTCGGCTAGCCCGTCCGCGCTGCGCGCGACGAGGGCAACGTCCGCGCCCGCGTCCGCGAGCGCTATGGCGATGACGCGACCGATGCCGCGCGACGCGCCCGTCACGAAGGCGGTCTTGCCAGTCAGGTCGAACAAGCTCACAGTCAGTCCTCCCAGTCAGTGGGCAGCGGCAAAGCCGCCGGGTTGACCCGGCGCACGATCTCGTCGAGCACGATCCGGACGTAGCGCTCCCCCACCCACAGGTGCCTGGCGCCCGGCACTGCGATCACCTCAGCCTGCGGCACCCTGGCGAATCGCTCGCGTGCCTGCGTCGGCTGGAGGTAATCATCGTGCTCGGGCACCAGTGCGAGCAATGGCTTGCCCGACCGGGCCCAGCTATCGAGGTCCGCGTCTCCGGCGCGGCGCAGCGGCGGCGATAGCAGGACGGCGCCCTCGACGTCGGGGTCGTTACCCCACCGCAGGGCGATCTCGGTGCCGAAAGACCAGCCGACGAGCCACAGGCGGGGCAGGTCCAAGTCGGCGGCATAGCCAATCGCGGCCGCCACGTCGTGCCGCTCGTGCTCACCCGCCCCGAATTCCCCTTCGCTGCGGCCGCGCTCGGACGCGGTGCCGCGCGTGTTGAAGCGCAGTACCGCGAGGTCGGCCAGGGCCGGCAGCCGGTTCGACGCCTTGCGGAACACGTGACTGTCCATCATGCCGCCGTGCGTGGGCAGCGGGTGCAAGCAGATCAGCGTGGCGACCGGCGGTCGGCTATCCGGCCGGGCCAGCTCGCCAACCAGCTTCAGGCCGTCGGCGGTCACGAGCGTGATGTGCTCACGGCGGGCGGGCAGCACGGTGCTCGCTGTGATCTCGGTCATCTGGTCGTCATCGGTGCGTCTGCGGGCCGGGTCCCGGGCGGCGCGGCCGTCGCTGCCAGCATGCGTTGTGCCAGTGCCGTCGCTCGTCCGCCCCCGGCCCGTCGGCAGGCCACACCACGAGGTGCGCCGTGCCTGGCCGGAGTTCCTGATCGCAGCCCGGGCAGCGGTAGGTTTTGGTAGCGGCGGCGCCCGGCACCTGGCGCACCACGAAGGCGCCGTCCGGCCACTCCTGCATCTGAGGCGGGCCTAGCCGGCCAGGGTCCTCCCCAGCCGCGGTGACCGCCGGTGCCGTCCGCCGGGCTCGACGCGGCTTGCTTGGCGCGTCCGACGGCAGCCGCCGCGCCTTTCGTGGGCTCACCAGCGCCGCCTTGCAGGTCGTCAGCTGCCAGTGACGGGCGATCCGGGGCCAGCGGCCGCGTCCTGGCGGCCGCGCCCGATGCTGCGGAACTCGATCCCGGCCGCGGCGTGCTCGGCCAGCAGCGGCGGCGGGGCGAACGACGGATAGCCGTAAGCCTCGTGCATGGCCCGCAGGCCCGCCAGTACCGCGGCCGGACCGGCCGCGTCCAGCAGCTGGAACGGGCCATGCGGATATCCGCAGCCCAGCATCATCGCGTTGTCGATGTCGATGGCGGTGGCGTAGCCGTCCTGAACCATCCGGACCGCATCGGCCAGATGCGGGTACAACAGGGCACCAACCAGGAAGCCGGGCCGGTCCGGCGCGTGTACGACAGTCAGGCCGAGCCTGGCGGCCAGGGCGCCGCCTGCCCTCACTGCCTTGTCCGAGCTCAGGCTCGTTGAGATCAGCTCGGCCAGCCTGCCCGAACCTGGGCTGATCGGCAGGTGCAGGCCGCTTGGCAGGTACAGGCCGACTGACTGCTCCGGCCGCCCGGCCGCAAGCGCCGCTGGCAGCACCGGCTTCCCCGCCTGTGCCGCGATCAGGACCAGTTCCGTCGGGTGCGCTGCGTTCCTGGTGACGTTGACACCCGCGGTTGCGAGCGCGCTCGCGAGCTCGGCCTCCGCATCGTCGCCGGACCCGATCAGCGTGACCGTATCTGGGGCACTCGAGTCGGCCCCGTTCCGGTCTGAATAATCGGTGCCGACGGCGGGACCCTCGATACCCTGGCCATTCGCGCCGCCACCGTAGTCGTAGATACCGCGGCCCGCCTTGCGGCCCGTGCGGCCCGCGTCGGTCAGGCGGCGCAGCAACGGCGCCGGGGTGTACCGCAGCAGGCCGAACTCCGCGTGCAGGACCTCCATGATCGACAGTGACGTGTCCAGGCCGATGAGGTCGAGCAGCGCGAGCGGCCCCATCGGCAGGCCCATGCCCGCGGTCGCGGCCAGGTCGATGTCTTCCCGGCTGGCATAGCCGGACTCCAGCAGCCCGACTGCGTGGTTGAGGTACGGCAGGAGCAGCGCGTTCGCGACGAAGCCGGCCCGATCGCTGACCTGTACCGGTGTCTTGCCGAGCCGCCGGGCGAGGCCGGCGATCGTCTCGGCCACGCCGTCGCCGGTGAGCACGGTGGAGATGACCTCCACCAGGCGCATCACGGGCGCGGGGTTGAAGAAGTGCATGCCGACGACGCGGTCCGGATGCCTCGTCGCGGCCGCGATCGCGGTCACCGACAACGACGAGGTGTTGGTCGCGAGGATGGCCGCCGGGCTGGTGACCCGGTCCAGTTCGGCGAAGATCTGCCGCTTGATCTCTATCCGCTCCGGAACCACCTCGATGGCGAGGTCGACAGCCGCCGCCTCGCTGAACGCGGCCGCCGGGCGGATCCGGGCGCGGATCGCCGCCTGCTCGCTGGCATCCAGCTTGCCCCGGTTTACGGCCTTCGACAAGCTGGCATCCAGGATGCCAAGGCCGTGATTCAGCGCCTGCGAATCTACCTCGATCGCGACGACCCCGATCCCGCCGCGGGCGAACACCTCGGCTATCCCCGCCCCCATCGTGCCGAGGCCGACGACCGCCACCTCGCGAATCTCCATGGCGGCGACACTACCGCCGCGGCGGCCGCGGCCCGCGAGCGCCCGGCATCGAACTCAGGCAGCAACGGCGCGGCTGAGCATGCGCACGGGGCCGCGCTGCGGAATGCTGATGGCAGCAAGTCCGAGCGTCGCGCCCCGTCTGAATCCTGTGGAGAGAGCCGCATGCCACGTCCCGACCGGAGCAGTGCCCTCGATCATGTGGTGGTCGTCATGTTCGAGAACCGCTCGTTCGACAATCTGCTCGGCCGCCTGTACCAGCCAGGCGAGGTCGCGTCGTTCGAGGGGGTTATCGGCAAGGATCTGGCCAACCCGGTGCCCGACTGGGCGACGGATCGATCCGGGGGCGACGCCGTCCGCTACGGCCTGGCGGCCGGTATGAATACGCCGAGCCCCGATCCTGGCGAGGAGTACCAGCACGTCAATACTCAGCTGTTCGGCATCATCGACCCGCTGGCCAACCGCGGCGTGCTCGCCGAGAACATGGTGGCCCCGTTCAACGCCCCGCCAGACCCACGTCAGCGGCCGACCATGGACGGCTTCGTCGCCGACTACATCAGCGCGTTCGCCGCCGAGATCGGCCGGCCGCCGACCTACGCTGAGTACGCGCAGATCATGACCGGGTACTCACCCGAGCAGCTGCCAGTCACCTCGACGCTGGCTCGCGGGTTCGCCACTTTCGACCACTGGTTCTGCGACGTGCCGTCGCAGACGTTCGCCAACCGCTCGTTCTTCCACGCGGCGAGCTCGTCTGGGTACGTCGTCAACCTGACCCCGGCTGACGCCTTCCCGCTGCACAACACGGCCGAGACCATCTTCGAGCGCCTCGACCAGCAGGGTCTGAGCTGGCGTGTCTACTGCGACCCGCCGAGCCACCTGTCACTGACGGGAGTCATCCACGCACCGCGGCTGTGGCCGTACTTCGGCACCAGGTTCGTCAGTACCGACCAGTTCGTGCAGGACGCCGCCGACGGCACCCTGCCGACGTACTCATTCATCGAGCCCAACCTGCTCTACGGCCACAACGACATGCATCCCGCGTTCGACGCGCTGTTCCCTGGCTCACCGATCGACCCGCCGTCCTCGCTGCTGGGCGGCGAGGCGCTGCTCGCCAAGATCTACAACGCGGTCCGCTCCGCGTCGTCGCTGCAGGGCTCCAATGCCTGGAACACGCTGCTCGTCGTCACCTTCGACGAGCACGGCGGTACCTACGACCACGTGCCGCCGCCGATCGCGCCGCCGCCGCACCCGGCCTCGGCGACCGGCCAGCTGGACTTCGGCTTCGACCGGTCGGGCGTGCGCGTGCCGGCCATCGCGATCTCCGCCTGGATCCCCGACCAGACAGTTGTCACCAGCCAGTACCGCAACACCTCGGTTATCGCCACGCTGCGCAACCGCTGGCAGCTAGGGCCGCCCCTGACCGCGCGCGACGCGATCGCGGCCGACGTGGCGCCGGTCCTGACGCTGCAGACGCCGCGCGACCCGGCGGACTGGCCGGAGGTGACGGCGCGCCCAGTGCCGCCCTATACGGGCCAGATCCCCGCGCCCGAGGCCGCCATGGTCGGCCTCGGCCGGGCGGCCCTGCACGCCTGCATCGCGCTGGCTCACCGGCGCGGCAAGGACGTCCCGGCGCTGCCGGCCGACGTGACCGTCGCCAGGGCGGACGCCATCGCGCTGATCACCGACCTGGCCGGCGACGTGTTCACCGGCCTGCAATAGCTAACACCGCAAGATAGCTAACACTGCAAGGCTAACCTGCAAGCGCTAACACCGCAGGACAGCTAGCACCGCTAGAGCGCAGGCTGGTCGCGCGCACGGCTACAGTTGGGTCTCGTGCGTCTCGTCATCGCCCGGTGCAGCGTGGACTACGCGGGACGGCTGTCGGCACACCTGCCGATGGCCACGCGCCTGCTCATCGTCAAGGCCGACTCCTCCGTGCTCGTCCACTCCGATGGCGGCTCGTACAAGCCGCTGAACTGGATGTCACCGCCGTGCAGGCTCACCGAGGAGCCCGGCCGGTGGGTGGTCGCCGGCAAGTCGGGCGAGACGCTGACCATCGAGCTCGCGGAGGTTCTCAGCGACTCCGCCTACGACCTGGGCATCGACCCGGGCCTGGTCAAGGACGGCGTAGAGTCGCACCTTCAGGAACTGCTAGCGGCGCGGCCCGATGTCCTCGGCGAGGGCTGGCGGCTGGTGCGGCGCGAGTTCCCGACGGCCATCGGCCCGGTCGACCTCATGTGCCGCGACGCGGCCGGCATCAGCGTGGCGATCGAGGTGAAGCGCCGCGGCGAGATCGACGGCGTGGAGCAGCTGACGCGCTACCTGGAGCTGCTCAACCGGGATCCGCTGCTCGCGCCGGTACATGGCGTGTTCGCTGCGCAGGAGATCAAGCCGCAAGCACGCGTGCTCGCTGAGGACCGCGGCATCCGCTGCATCACGCTGGACTACGACACGATGCGGGGCACCGACGACGGCGCGCTGCGACTGTTCTGAGAAAGGGCACAACCGGCTTATGGGTCACACGGCTTCACACGGCCTCGCCGCCAGCGGGCTCTCGGCGACCGAGCATCAGCTGGCCAACGGCCTGCGCGTGGTGCTCTCCGAGGATCACCTGACTCCCGTCGCGGCGGTCTGCCTCTGGTACGACGTCGGCTCCCGCAACGAGGTAGCGGGGCGGACCGGCCTGGCGCACCTGTTCGAGCACCTGATGTTCCAGGGCTCGGCGCAGGTCAGCGGCAACGGCCACTTCGAGCTGATCCAGGGAGCCGGCGGCTCGCTCAACGGGACGACGAGCTTCGAGCGCACCAACTACTTCGAGACCATGCCAGCTCACCAGCTCGAGCTCGCGCTCTGGCTGGAAGCCGACCGGATGGGCTCGCTGCTGGCGGCGCTCGACGACGAGTCCATGGAGAATCAGCGGGACGTGGTCAAGAACGAGCGCCGCCAGCGCTACGACAACGTGCCCTACGGCACGGCGTTCGAGCGGCTGATCGGGCTGGCTTATCCGGCCGGTCACCCGTACCACCACACGCCGATCGGCTCGATGGCCGACCTGGACGCCGCAACGCTGGACGACGCGCGCGCGTTCTTCCGGGCGAACTACGCGCCGAACAACGCCGTGCTCGCGATCGTCGGCGACATCGACCCGGCGCAGACGCTAGCGTCGGTGGACAAGTACTTCGGATCCATTCCGCGCGGAACTGGCAAAGCGCCGCCACGCGACGGCACGCTGCCCGACGTCATCGGCACGCAGCTGCGCGAGCTGGTCCAGGAGGAAGTCCCGGCGCGCGCGCTGATGGCGGCGTACCGGATGCCGCCGGACGGCACCCGCGAGTGCGACGCGGCCGACGTGGCTGTCACCATCCTCGGCTCGGGCATGTCATCCAGGCTGTACAACCGGCTGGTGCGGCGGGACCGGACCGCCATCACGGCCGGCTTCGGGCTGATGCGGCTAGTGGGCGCTCCGTCTCTCGGCTGGCTCGAGGTGAAGGCGTCGGCCGGCGCGGAGTTCGCGCAGATCGAGGCCGCAGTTGACCAGGAGCAGGCGCGGCTCGGCGCGGACGGACCAACCGATGAGGAAATGGAGCGCGCGCAGGCCCGACTGGAGCGCGAGTGGCTGGACCGGCTCGGCACCGTGGCCGGCCGGGCCGACGAGCTGTGCCGGTACGCGGTGCTGTTCGGCGACCCGCAGCTCGCGTTCTCTGCCCTCGGCCGGGTCCTCGACGTGACGGCCGGGGACGTCCAGGCCGTCGCCGCCGCGCTGCTGCGGCCAGACAATCGCGCGGTGCTGGAATACGAGCCGCTGAGCGCCGAGCAGGAAGAGGCCGGGCAGTGACCGACGACCTGGTGACCATGGACCTGCACCCGCTGCCCTCGGCCGGGCACGCGAAGCCGTGGGCGTTCCCGGTGCCAGGCCGCGGCGGCCTCGCCACCGGGCTCACCGTGCTGCGGTGTCACCGGCCCGGCCAGCAGGTCGTGGCGGTGGAGATCTGCCTGGACGCGCCGCTGGACGCCGAGCCTGCCGGACTCGACGGGATCGCCACCATCATGGTGAACGCGCTCTCCGAAGGCTGCGGCCCGTACACGGCCGAGGAGTTCGCCGCCGAACTGGAGCGGTGCGGCGCGACACTCGGCTCGCACGTCGACTACACCGGCGCGCGTATCTCGCTGGAGGTTCCCGCGTCCCGGCTGTCGCGGGCGCTGAGCCTGCTCGCCGAGGCCCTGCGCGCGCCCACGTTCGCCGAAACGGAGGTCGAGCGCCTGGTGCGCAACCGGCTCGACGAGATCCCGCACGAGCTGGCCAACCCGGGCCGCCGGGCGGCCAAGCAACTGGCGGCAGAGCTGTTCCCGGCAACATCGCGCATGTCACGCCCCCGTCAGGGCACCACCGAGACCGTCGCGCGGATCGACTCGGCCGGGGTCCGGGCGCTTTATCAGGCGCAGCTGCGGCCGGCCACGGCGACCGCGATCGTGGTCGGCGACCTGACCGGCATTGACCTGGACGCGGAGCTGACCGGCTCCCTCGGTGCCTGGACGGGTGACGCCATCGGCCCGGTGCCGGTGCCACCGGTCACCGCGTCGGACGAGAGCCGGGTGGTGATCGTCGACCGGCCCGGCGCGGTCCAGACGCAGATACTCATCGGGCGCACCGGCCCAGACCGGCACGACCCGAGCTGGCCGGCGCTGGTCGCTGGCACGTACTGCCTCGGCGGCACGCTCACCTCCCGGCTGGACCGGGTGCTGCGCGAGGAGAAGGGCTACACCTACGGGATGCGCGCCTTCGCACAGGTGCTGCGGTCCCCGGCGGCGGACGCAGCCGCTGGCGGGACGGGTGCCTCGGTGCTGGCGATGAGCGGTGCGGTGGACACCGCGTCGACCGGCCCCGCCCTGGCGGACCTGCGGACTGTGCTAGACACGCTGGCCGCCGACGGGCTAACGGACGCCGAGCGTGACCTGGCGGTGCAGAACCTCGTGCTGGTTGCGCCGCTCAGGTACGAGACCGCCGGGGCGGTCGCGGGCACGCTGGCGGATCAGGTGGAACAGCACCTGCCCGACGATTACCAGGCGGACCTGTACCGGCGGCTGGCCGCGACGACCACCGCCGAGGCGACCGCCGCGGTAGTCGCTGCGTTCCCGGCTGGCCGCCTCGTCACGGTCCTGGTCGGCGACGCCGCGCAGATCAGGGAGCCGGTCGAAGCCGTCGGCGCCGGCCCGGTCACGGTCACCGCCAGCTAGTGCCTGGGTGCGGCCGGCGTGCCGGAACGCCAGCGGAGGACGACATGACGGCCACGTCACGATTCGAGCAGATCCAGACCGACCGGCTGCTCATGCGGCGCTGGCAGGACGCCGACCGCGAGCCCTTTGCCGCGCTCAACGCCGACCCGGAGACCCTGCGGTATTTTCCCGGCACGCTCGACCGGGCCGCCAGCGACGCGTTCGTCGACCGCATCGAGGCTCGATTTGACCAGCAGGGCTACGGCCTGTGGGCGCTCGAGGTCGCTGCCACGGGCGAGTTCATCGGCTTCACCGGCCTGAATCCAATGCCCGCTGGCGTGCCGGGCGCCGGCGGCACGGAGATCGGCTGGCGACTGGCCAGGCACGCCTGGCATCACGGCTACGCG
The DNA here is from genome assembly GCA_963792725.1 of uncultured Actinomycetota bacterium. Taxonomy (GTDB): domain Bacteria; phylum Actinomycetota; class Actinomycetes; order Streptosporangiales; family Streptosporangiaceae; genus JAJYUU01. Next base: position 1,304,644 of record CAWBXJ010000001.1, read on the forward strand.
ACCGAGGCAGCCAGGGCCGCTCTGACCGTGGCCTTCGACGGCGCGGGGCTAGCGGAGATCTGGTCCATGACGGCCGTGCTGAACGAGCCTTCCATCGCCGTGATGCGGCGGCTCGGCATGACCGAGGTCGCCAGATTCGAGCATCCGGGCGTACCGGCCGGCCATCGCGTCCGGCCGCACGTGCTCTACCACCTGACCCGCCAGCGCGCGAGCCAGTCCTAACCGGCCCAGCACAGATGAGGGTGTAGCGGTCGGCGGCGCGTTCGACAGCGACACGGCAACCGGCATGATGCCGGCTGCGCGACGCGTCGGCGGCGTGCTAGCGTCTTGGCGATCGTGCTCCATCGGCTGGAGGTGAGTCCCATGAACGCAGTATCCGCAGTGGGTGCTCCGCTGCCGTCCACGATCGCGCGACTGAGGTAGTCGCCACCGGGAGCGCCCGCCAGGCAACTCGCGAAAGGCGACTCCCATGAACCAAACACCTTTTTCAACTCTGCACGTCACCTCGACGACGGCCGCCGAGGGGCCGGGGTCCGGCCCGGATCAGCTGCAGGTCGACGCCACAAGGCGGGTGCGCGCCGCGGGTCAGCGAGCGTTGGTCCTCGGTGGTGGCGGATCGGCAGGCAATGCGTGGTTGATCGGCGTCATTGCCGGCCTGTTTGAGGCCGGGCTGGATGTGACCGAGGCCGATCTGATCATCGGCACGTCGGCCGGATCGACGGCCGCTGCCCAGATAACTAGCGCGAGCCCGACCCAGCTGCTTGCCGACATCCTTGCCGCTGCGCCCCAGCAGCGGACTAGTCCGGCCGGATCCGGCGGTGGACGCGTTCCCATAGGGCCGGTGCCCGACCATATGCGGAGGACGAGCGAGATCATCGCCGCCGCTGAGGATGCGGCCGACATGCGCCGCAAGATGGGTGCGGCGGCGCTGGAGATGGATGCCGCGTCGGACGGCTCCGGGCAAACGCGGTGGCGCGCTACGGTCGCCGCTCGGCTGCCCAGTCAGCGCTGGCCGGAACGAACGGTGCTGATCGTGGCTGTCGATGCCCGTACCGGTGAACCGGTCGTGTTCGACCGCTACAGCGGAGTCGACTTGGTGGACGCCGTCGCCGCCAGCTGTGCCAACGGCTTCGGTGTCCCTCCCTACGGCATCGGCGACAGCCGATACATCGACGGCGGCTACCGACGATCCAGCGAGAATGCCGATCTGGCAGCCGGATACGGGCGGGTGCTGGTGCTGTCACCACTTGGCGGCAGAACACGGGCGCCGCTGGACTGGGGCCTGCATCTAGCAGCACAGGTCGACGAACTACGCGCCTCCGGCAGCAGAGTCGAAACCGTCCTCCCGGACAGCGACTCCCGCGACGCATTCGGCAGCAATCTGATGGATCTGTCGACGCGTCCGCCCGCCGCTCGAGCCGGTCACGGCCAAGGCAGAGCCCTTGCCGGGCAGCTCACCGAATTCTGGCGCTGACGCCCTCGAAATCGGTCGACTCGGTAAGCGTGACGACACCTGCTCATATGCCTCGGAGGCCGATGGGCGCGACATGCCTCACGCTACCTTCGGCTCGAGCCCGGTCGTGCGGTGTTGGCCTGCCGGTCGACGAGACCGACGAGTTCGCCCGGTGGTGTCGCGGCTGCGGATGCGAGGCTGCGCCGCGCGACAGCGTGACCCGGCGGCTGGCGCACGAACCGCTGGGGTGGCGCCCGGCGACGTTGCTGATCACGATCCGCCGCTATCGCTGCACCGACTGCCGGCATGTGCCGCGCCAGGACACCAGCCGGGCCGCCGGGGCCGCGGCGAAGCTGTCGCGTCGCGCTGCGATGGGCGCTATAAGGCCTCCTAACCTGCCAGCAGGCCTAGCCCGCCAGCAGGTGCGCGTTGACAGCCTTGGCGGCGCTGGCCAGATCGGGCAGCACGTCCACCCGCAGGCCCGCCTTGCGCAGCCGGGCCGCGCCGCCGCCGGGCACGAAGATCGGCGGCTCGCGCCAGGCGATGACGACCCGCCCGATCCCGCTCGCGATGATCAGGTCGGCGCACGGCGTCGGCCTGGACGCTCGCGCGGCACACGGCTCGAGCGAGCTGTACAGGGTGGCTCCAGCCAACGAAGGCGGCACCTCCGACGCGGGCAGGCCGATCTTGGCGAGCGCCACCTCCTCGGCGTGGTCGGCGGGGTCTAGCTCACGCGAGTAGCCGGTCGTCAGCACGCTGCCGTCGGCTGCGACCAGGACTGCTCCGACGGAGAACGCGGTCGCCGACGGCGGGCAGCGCCCGGATAGCTCGATGGCAGCGCGCAGCCAGTGCCAGTCTGCGTCCGAGCCGCCAGGATGAGCCACGCGGCACAACCTACCCGACGTGATCTTGGGAGGCCAGCCGGTGATTTACTGATTCCAGCCACCAACGCGCACAGCGGTGCTCCCGCGTACAATCGCAGCAATTCGTGCAGAACGGCGGTGCAAGGCTCATGACAGCCACGCTCGGGAGTTACGGTCTCGTCCGGTCGACCGACACCTTCGACACGCTGAATCCGGCAACAGGCGAGGTCATCGCCACCTACCCGGTTTTCGGCGAGCAGGACGTGGCCGACACCGTCGAGCGAGCCAGGGCGGCTGCGCAGTGGTGGGCCGATCTTGGCTGGTCCGGCCGCCGCCAGCGGCTGATGGCGTGGAAGTCGCACCTGACCCGCTATATCGGCCGGCTGGCCGAGCTCGTCCATACCGAGACCGGCAAGCCGCTGGCCGACGCCCAGCTGGAGATCCTGCTCGCCATCGTCCACATCGACTGGGCGGCGAGGAACGCGCGCAAGGTCCTGCGCCCGCGCCGGGTCCGCAGCGGCCTGGTCGCGATCAACCAGGCGGCGACCCTGGAGTACCACCCGCTCGGCGTCGTCGGCGTGATCGGGCCGTGGAATTACCCGGTTTTCACTCCCATGGGGTCGATTGTGTATGCCCTTGCGGCCGGGAACGGCGTCGTCTTCAAGCCCAGTGAGCTCACCCCCGCGGTTGGTGCCTGGCTGGTGAGCTCGTTTGCCGAGGTCGTGCCCGAGCAGCCGGTCCTGCAGTTGGTGACGGGCATGGGCCAGACCGGCAGCCATCTGGCCCGCAGTGGCGTAGACAAGATCGCTTTCACCGGCTCGGCGGCGACGGCCAGGAAGGTCATGGCAGCGTGCGCGGAGAACCTCACTCCCTTGGTCGCCGAGTGCGGCGGCAAGGACGCCTTCATCGTCAGCGCCGACGCTGACCTCGATGCCGCCGCTGACGCCTGCGCCTGGGGCGCGCTGTCCAACGCCGGCCAGACGTGCGTCGGCGTGGAGCGCGTCTACGTCGTCCAGGACGTGTACCACACGTTCCTGGAGAAGCTGACCGACCGGGTCACTAAGCTCCGGCCGGGCGATGACCGCGAGGCCGACTACGGGCCGATGACGCTGCCCGGCCAGGCCGAGATCATTGAGAAGCACATTGCGGACGCGCTGGCCCGTGGCGGCCGCCCGGTCGTCGGCGGCATCGCCAGCATCCGGCGCCCGTTCGTCGGCCCGGTGATCCTGGCCGACGTGCCGGAAGAGAGCAAGGCCGTCACGGACGAGACCTTCGGCCCGACCATCACCGTGGCCAAGGTCGCGAGCCTCGCCGAGGGCGTCGAGCGCGCCAACGCCAGCCGCTACGGCCTCGGCGGCACCGTGTTCGCTGGGAACAAGAAGGCAGCCATGGCCGCTGCCCGAGCGCTGACCAGTGGCATGACCGCGATCAACTCGGTCATCTCGTTTGCCAGCGTGCCGTCGCTGCCGTTCGGCGGCTCGGGCGACTCCGGGTTCGGCCGCATCCACGGGGCCGATGGCCTCCGCGAATTCGCCCGGCCTAAGGCGATCGCCAGGCAGCGGATGAAGCCACTGGTCAACCTCACATCCTTCAGCCGCACCGACGAGGACATGAAGAAGATCCTCAGCGCGGTGACGATGCTGCATGGCCGCCGCTACAAGTAACCGCCGCCGCGGCACGCCGGGGGGTGCCGAACCGGATATTTCGCCTCGATCAAGCGACAGTGCCTCAACGTGTGTGCGTCTGGTACGAAAATTTCGTATCAGACGCACACACGTTTCTGACGGCGGCGCGCTCCGGATTCCGCACTTGGTACTAATCGGATTATCCGGCTGCCCGGATGGATCTAGCGCCGGCCTGAGACCACGCTGACACCGAAGTCGGCCTACCGGGCCGGGCCCGCGGTCGCGAGGTGGGAGTCGGCTGGGTCGAGCGCGGCCAGCGGCGCGCGGCCCTGGATCAGGTCGGCTGCCCGCTCGGCGATCGCGATCGTGGGCGCGTTGGTGTTGCCGCGCGGCACCGTCGGCATGACCGAGGCATCGACCACGCGCAGCCGCTCCACGCCGCGGACCCGAAGTTGGGTATCCACGACGCTGGCCAGCTTGCTGGCCGCCACCCGCGAGTCGCCGCCCATCGCGCAAGTGCCGACCGGGTGATAGATCGTGGACAGGTTGCCGCGCACCCACTCCCGCAGGTCGGCGTCGCTGCTAACGGTCGGGCCCGGCGCGAGCTCGGCCTTGAGCTGCCTGCTGAGCGGCCGGGCCGCCGCGATGTCCCTGGCCATGCCGACGGCCTTGACCAGCGGATCGAGATCATCGATGTCAGACAAGTACGACGGATCGATCGAGGGCTTGTACCGCGGATCGGCGCTGCGCAGCCGGATCTTGCCCCGGCTGCCCACCTTGACCAGCGTGATCAGGACGGACAGTGCGCGGCTGGCAGGATCAGCGAGCCCGCCGTCGACGTAGGGCACCGGCAGCACGTGCCACTGGATGTCGGGTGCGACCAGCGCCGGGTCGGTGCGGCTGAAGCCGCCTGCCTCGGCGATGTTGGTGGTCATCGGCCCGGTGTGTGTCATCTGCCAGCGGGCCAGGTTGCGGGGCCCTGCCTTCTCCCACAGACTCCGGGTCTTCGGCGCGCTCCACATGGCCGTCACGATCGGGTGATCGGACAGGTTACTGCCGACACCTGGGTTCTCGGCCATGACGGCGATGTTGTGCTCGTGCAGGTGGTCGGCCGGGCCTACCCCGGAGAGCATGAGCAACTGGGGGCTGCCGATGGCGCCCGCCGACACGATGATCTCGGCGTCAGCCCTGGCCAGCTCCTCCACGCCGCGACGCAGGTATCGCACGCCCGTCGCCCGCCCGGCCTCGATCTCGACGCCGGTGACCAGGGCGTCGGTGTGAATGGTTAGATTCGGCCGGCCAGCCGCTGGGTGCAGGTAAGCGTCAGCAGCCGACCAGCGTCGGCCTGCCTTCTGCGTGACCTGGTAGTACCCGACGCCTTCCTGGTCCGGCCCGTTGAAGTCGTCGTTGGCCGGCAAGCCAGCAGCACGGGCAGCGGCCACGAAGTCACCTGTCAGCCCGCTGCGGAACTTGAGGTCCTGCACGCTCAGCGGGCCCGAGGCACCGTGATAGGCCGACGCGCCGCGCGAGTTGCTCTCCGCTCGCAGGAAATACGGCAGCAGGTCGGTGTAGCCCCAGCCCTCGCAGCCGTAGTCGTCGCGCCAGGAGTCGTAGTCGTGCCGGTTGCCGCGGATGTAGATCATCGCGTTGATCGACGACGAGCCGCCGAGCACCCGGCCGCGCGGCCAGTAGATGGAGCGGCCGCCCGCGCGGTCCTGCGGCACTGTCTCGTAGTTCCAGTCGTAGGCCGTCTTGAAGAGCAGGTTGACGGCAGCGGGAATGTGGATCTCGTCCGCGGTATCTGGCGGCCCTGCTTCCAGCAGGAGCACACGCGAGTCAGGGTTCTCGCTCAGCCGTGATGCCAGTACGCAGCCAGCACTGCCAGCGCCGACGATGACGTAGTCGTACACGGCCTGTCCTCTCAGTCCACCGGAATCCTGCGCAGCCGGCCCGCTCGCCTGGGGAATCGCGAGCGACCCTGACACCGGCCTGGCGGAACGCGTGCGTCCGACACCGAGCCACGGATGCCGTGAGCCGTGTCTGTCGTGACCAAGCGTATCGAGCTATTTGTGCCGAGCTCTACCCGTTCGTGCGAAACAACCTGGTTCCAGGACAAGTCACGCACGCCTGCCGGGTACAGGCGGTGCGCACCGACCGCCACCCAGCCGCACGTGGCCACAGACGTCAGCGCGCTCCCGGCCAGAAGGCCGGGAGCGCGCTCCCCCCACCTGTTGCGACCCCCGCACTCCGGCGGGCCCCCGAGAACCGCCGGCTTGCTGAGATGGGCCGCGAGCCGCTGAGCGGCTCATTTTCGGGCCCAGATCGAGCCCAAGCTCCCCAAGTGACCTAAAGCCCACCGCCAGCTCCGTCTGAGCTACGCAGCGTTGTCTCTGCAATCACTCTTAGTATCCATACGATGCCACATCGTGTTCGCGTTTGTGAATACCCCATGCTCAGACGCCTAACCCAACCGGGAAGAAAGGACTATTCCCGCCTGACGACCCAGCCCGGAAGTCCTTGCTGGCAAGGGATTCCGGTCACGCACGGCCCTAGCACGGCCGGAAAGAAAGTTATTTACTACGCCGCGTAGAGGCCGCGTCAGAGCCTGGGGAACGCGAGCGCCGGCGACTCAGCCACGCCAGGCCCCGGTACGGTTGGTCCATGTCACCCGACCGCGACACTCCGATCGTCTTGTCCAGGATCTACACCCGGACCGGCGACGATGGCACTACCGCGCTCGGCGACATGAGCCGAGCCCGCAAGACCGACCCGCGGCTCACCGCCTACGCCGACACCGACGAGGCCAACTGTGCCATCGGGGTCGCCGTGACCATGGGACAGCTGCCCGCCGACATCTCGGCCCTGCTCGTGCGGATCCAGAATGAGCTCTTCGACGTCGGCGCGGATCTGTGCAACCCGGTCGTCGCGGATCCCGCCTACCCGCCGCTGCGGATCGACGCCAGCTACATCACCGGCCTCGAGCAGGCCTGCGACGAGTTCAACGAGGGGCTCCCGGTCCTGCGCAGCTTCGTGCTGCCGGGCGGCAGTCCGGCCGCCGCGCTGCTGCACGTCGCGAGGACGATCGTCAGGCGCGCCGAGCGGAGCACCTGGGCCGCGCTCGAGGTGCACGGCGACAGCATGAACCCGCTAACCGCGCAGTACCTGAACCGGCTCTCGGATCTGCTGTTCATCCTGGCCAGGTGCGTGAACGAGCCGGACGGTGACCTGCTGTGGAAGCCCGGCGGCGAGCGCTAGGAGGCTTCGCTCAGGTACCCGGCAGGCGCGGCCTCGAGCCACGCCAGGTACCCGGTCAGCGCGGCCTGCGACATCGCCAGCTCGATGACTCTGGCACTGGCCGGCCGGCTCGGACGCCGACGGGCTCCGGGTGGATAGGCGCCATGGGACCTGGGTCCGACCAGCAGCGCGCGGCAGGTCACGATCATCGTGCCGGGCCCGAGCCAGGCGGGATCCCGCGGGCCGGCCTGCTGCCGGTCACGGTCAGGTCGCGGCGGTGGAAGGCGGTGTGCGGGCGGATGCGCAGGCTCAGCGACCGATGCCAGTACAGCTGCGCGCTTCGGTACTCGGCCAGGCCGTGGTGCCATCGAGCGCTCGCAGTAGAGCGGAGGCAGCACTCCACAATGCCGCCGCGCCTGGCGATCACGCGGCGGCGCAGCACCAGGCAAGCGGCGGCAGCCACGACAAGCGCTAGCGCGACCTGGGCGAGCGCGAGAACTAGCTGGTCTGACACTCGCGCTAGCCCCCGACCCGCCCTATGCCGTCAGCTGACCTGGCCGGCTGCTGCCCTGAGCAGCGCCCGGTAGTACCGGATATTCGCGGGCTCTTCCGGCCCCACGGCGGCCGGGCCAGCGTCCTGGACCGCCTGGTCCAGGGCTGCCTGCGCCGCTACAGGATCAACGTCCTGACCGAGCTGAGCCTGCCGGGCGAGAATCGAGACGCGGTTGTCCGCCATCGACAGGAAGCCACCGGTAACCGCCGCGAAGATGTCGGCCCCGTTCCCGTTCTCGGGCCGGATCTGGACGGTACTGCCTTCGTAGAGGATGCCGATGACGGGAGCATGGTTGGTCAGCAGGCCGATCTCGCCGTCGAGCGTCCTGGCGATGACCATCTCGGCTCGTCCGGCCCACAGCTCGCCTTCCGGCTCGACGAGCTCGACCTGCATCACGGCGTTGCCTCGCGCGACTTCGTCACGGTGCTTGCCTCGCGCGACTTCGTCACGACCGCTCCATGTCCTTGGCCTTCTTCTCCACGTCCTCGATCCCGCCGACCATGAAGAACGCCTGCTCGGGGAGGTGGTCGTACTTGCCTTCGCAGATCGCCTTGAACGAGGCGATGGTCTCGTCGAGCGGGACGAAGACGCCTGGCTGGCCGGTGAACTGCTCGGCCACGAACATCGGGTGGGACAGGAACCGCTCGATGCGGCGGGCCCGCTGCACCGTGACCTTGTCCTCTTCGGACAGCTCGTCGATGCCGAGGATCGCGATGATGTCCTGCAGCTCGGTGTAGCGCTGGAGGATCCGCTGCGTCTCGCGAGCCACGGCGTAGTGCTCCTCGCCTACGTACGCAGGCGCCAGAATCCGCGACGTCGACGCCAGCGGGTCGACCGCCGGGAAGATGCCCTTCTGGGTGATCTCCCGCGATAGCGCCGTGGTGGCGTCGAGGTGGGCGAACACGGCCGAGGGGGCCGGGTCGGTGTAGTCGTCGGCAGGCACGTAGATGGCCTGCATCGAGGTGATCGAGTGACCGCGGGTCGAGGTGATCCGCTCCTGGAGCTGACCCATCTCGTCAGCCAGGGTCGGCTGGTAGCCCACGGCCGATGGCATCCGGCCGAGCAGCGTGGACACCTCGGATCCGGCCTGGGTGAAGCGGAAGATGTTGTCGATGAACAGCAGCACGTCCTGCTGCTGCACGTCGCGGAAGTACTCCGCCATCGTCAGCGCCGACAGCGCGACCCGCAGCCGGGTGCCCGGCGGCTCGTCCATCTGGCCGAACACCAGCGCAGTGTCCTTGATGACGCCGGACTCGGTCATCTCCAGGAAGAGGTCGTTGCCCTCACGGGTGCGCTCCCCCACGCCAGCGAAGCAGGACACGCCACCGAAGTTCTTGGCGACTCGGGTGATCATCTCCTGGATCAGCACGGTCTTGCCGACGCCAGCGCCCCCGAACAGGCCGATCTTGCCGCCCTTGACGTACGGCGTCAGCAGGTCGAGGACCTTGATCCCGGTCTCCAGGATCTCGGTGCGGGCCTCCAGCTGGTCGAACGGGGGCGGGTCGCGGTGAATCGACCAGCGCTCGGTGATCTTGAGCGAGTCCTTCGGGACGTCGAGCGGATCGCCGAGCACGTTGAACACATGCCCCTTGGTGACGTCGCCGACGGGGACCGAGATCGGCCCGCCAGTGTCGGTAACGGCCGCGCCCCTGATCAGGCCGTCGGTCGGCTCCATCGAGATCGCGCGGATCGTGTCGTCGCCCAGGTGCTGCGCGACCTCCAGCGTCAGCGTGCGCGGCGTGTCCTCCAGGGTCACGTCCACGTGCAGCGCGTTGTAAATCTCGGGCATCTCCTCGGTCGCGAACTCGACGTCCACGACAGGGCCGATGACGCGGGCTACGCGGCCCGTGGCTGCCGGGCTGGCCGACCCGCTGGCGGCGGTGGTCTCTACGGTAGCGCTCATCTTGCTGCTCACTTACTCCCTGGTCGCGTCGGCGAGCGCGTTCGCGCCGCCCACGATTTCGCTGATTTCCTGGGTGATCTCGGCCTGCCGTGCCTTGTTCGCTTCCCGGCTGAGCTGCTCGATCAGCTCATTCGCGTTATCCGTGGCCGACTTCATTGCCCGCCGCCGCGCGGCGATCTCGGAAGCCGCCGACTCCAGTAGCGCGTGGAACAGCCTGCTTTCCACATACCACGGCAGGAGCGAATTGAGAACATCCTCCGGCGATGGCTCGAAGTCGTAGATCGGCAGCGGACCGCTGGGTGGCGCCTCATCGGTCTCCTCGATCTCCAGCGGCAGCAGCCTGCGGATGACCGAGCGCTGCGTCAGCATGGAGACGAACTCGGTGTAGACGACGTGGATCTCGTCCACGCCACCTTCCTCTGTCGGGCGCTCGTATGCCTCCAGGAGCGCCTGCATGATCTCGGCCGCGTTCTGCTGGCGCGGCGTGTCCGAGAAACCGCTCCACTCGGCGTCCATGACTTGGTTGCGGAAGCGGTGCCAGCTGATGCCCTTGCGGCCGGCCACGAAGGAAACCGTCTGGATCCCGCGGCTCTGCAGCAGGCCGCGCAGGCCCTGTGCTTCGCGCAGGACGTTGGAGTTGAATCCACCGCAAAAGCCGCGGTCACTGGTCAGGATCGCCACGGCCGCCCTGGTCGGGTTGGCCGCCGGCCGCGTCAGCGGGTGATCGATCTGCTCAGACCTGCTGACTACGGCCTCGACGGCCCGCGTCAGCTCCCTCGCGTACGGCGCAGCCGAGTGCAGCCGCTGCTGGGCCTTGATGATCCGCGAGGACGCGATCAGCTCCTGGGCGCGCGTGATCTTGGCGGTGGACTGGACACTCCTGATCCGCCGCCGTACCGCGCGAAGCTGGGCTCCCATGCTGGCTAATACCGCCCTACTGGTTGTCTGCCGAGTCGGCCGGCCGGGAGTCGGCCGGGCCTGAGCCGGCCGGGCCTGAGCCGGTTGACGCTGCGGCGGCCGCCTCGGTCGGGAACTTCCGCAGCCGCTCCGCCTGCACGTCGTCGGCGTCAGCCGGCTCGACGGGCTCGTCGGACACCAGCAGCGAGCCGTCGGACTTCTCGAAGGTGGCGCGGAACCGCTCGATGGCGTCCTTCAGCGCAACGCGGGTGTCCTCGGTCAGCTGGCCGGTCTCCCTGATGGCGTCGTAGATGCCAGCGCTCGACCGGCTGAGCTCGTCCTCGAACTCGGTCTCGAACCGGCGGACGTCCTCGACCGGCACGTCGTCCAGGAAGCCCTCGTTACCCATCCAGACCGAGACCACCTGCCGCTCGACCGGGAACGGGCTGTACTGAGGCTGCTTCAGCAGCTCGACCAGCCGCGCGCCGCGGTCCAGCTGAGCCCGGCTTGTGGGGTCCAGGTCCGAGGAGAACGACGCGAACGCCTCTAGGTCGCGGTACTGGGACAGCGCGAGCTTCAGGCCGCCGGCCACCGTCTTCATGGCCTTGATCTGAGCGTTGCCGCCGACTCGGGACACCGACTGGCCGACGTTGATGGCCGGGCGAACGCCGGAGTTGAACAGGTCGGTCTCGAGGAAGATCTGGCCGTCAGTAATCGAGATGACGTTGGTCGGGATATAGGCCGAGATGTCGTTCGCCTTGGTCTCGACGATCGGCAGCCCCGTCAGCGATCCGCCGCCCAGCTCATCCGACAGCTTCGCGCAGCGCTCCAGCAGCCGCGAGTGCAGGTAGAACACGTCGCCGGGGTAGGCCTCGCGGCCTGGCGGGCGGCGCAGCAGCAGCGAGATCGCACGGTAAGCCTCGGCCTGCTTGGACAGGTCGTCGAACACGATCAGCACGTGCTTGCCCTGGTACATCCAGTGCTGGCCGATCGCCGAGCCGGTGTACGGAGCGATGTACTTGTAGCCGGCCGGGTCGGACGCCTGGGCGTTCACGATGGTGGTGTACTCGAGCGCGCCCGCCTCCTCGAGGGTCGCGCGCACCGCGGCGACCGTCGAGCCCTTCTGGCCCACCGCGACGTAGACGCAGCGGACCTGCTTGGCCGGGTCGCCGGAGTCCCAGTTCTGCTTCTGGTTGAGGATCGTGTCGATGGCGATCGTGGTCTTGCCGGTCTGCCGGTCACCGATGATCAGCTCGCGCTGGCCGCGCCCGATCGGGGTCATGGCGTCGATGGCCTTGATGCCGGTCTGGAGTGGCTCGGTCACCGGCTTCCGGTTGATGACGCTTGGCGCCTGGAGCTCCAGCTGACGCTGCTCGGTGTGGCCCTCGATCGGGCCGAGTCCGTCCAGCGGCGCGCCCAGCGGGCCGACCACGCGACCGAGGAAGCCGTCGCCGACCGGCACTGAGAGGACCTCGCCGGTGCGCTTGACCCGCTGACCTTCCTCGATCTGGCTGAACTCGCCCAGGACCACGACGCCGATCTCACGGACGTCCAGGTTCAGCGCGATACCCCGCGTGCCGTCCTCGAACTCCAGCAGCTCGTTGGCCATGGCTGAGGGCAGGCCGGACACCCTGGCGATGCCGTCGCCGCATTCGACGACCGCGCCGACCTCCTCGGTGGAGGCGGTTCCGGGCTCGTAGGCCTCGACGAAACGCTCGAGAGCGCTCCGGATCTCTTCCGGCCGGATAGTCAGCTCCGCCATCTTCCTCGTGTCCTTCTCGTCTGGGTCTGTCGGTCTGTCTTACGTCTGCTGTGTTGTGTCTGCTGTGTTGTGTCTGCTTGCGATCAGTCTGGCGCGTGCTCAGGAAGCGAGCCTGCGGCGGGCCTCGGCGAGCCTGGTGGTCACGCTGCCGTCGATCAGCTCATCGCCCACCCGGACCGTCATACCGCCAGCAATTCGCGGGTCGAGCACGACGTTCAGGTACACGGCGTGCCCGTAGGCAGCCGAGAGTGCTTCAACCAGCCGACTGCGCTGCGCGGCAGTCAGGGCAACCGCGACGTGCACCTCGGCGACGAGCCGCTCACGACGGCGCGCGGCCAGCCGCGCGTACTCCTCCAGGCTAAGGTCAAGGCTCCGACCGAGCGGACTCACAGCGGCCTCGGTGATCAGCCGCAGCGCCTCGGGCGTGACCTTCCCGCCGAGCAGCTGGCTCAGCAGCTGACGCTTGGCCTCGGCTGATACGAACGGGTTCGTAAGGGCCATCCGCAAGGCTGGCTGGCTGGCGACGATCCGGCCGAACCGGAATAGCTCGTCCTCCAGGTCATCAAGGTTGCCCTCGTGCTCGGCGGCCGCGACGAGTGCCTGCACCGCCAGCCGCTCGACCGCGTCGGTCAGGTCAGACGGCGCCGACCACGGTGCGGCAGCTACGGCCGCGATCAGGTCCGCCGTTTCCGCGCGCACCTTGCCGGTCAGCAGCGACCTGGCCAGCGCGTCGCGCGCCGGGGGCAGGCTGGACGGGTCGGCGAGCGCCCGGCGCAGCACCGACTGCGTCGCCAGGAGTCCCGCGATGGCGAACAGCTCGTCGGCCAGCGTGGCCGCCACCTGCGGGTCGGCCGTCAGCGGCTCGAGCTGCTCCTCGACCTCCGCCAGAGATGCCCTGCTCACGCCTCTCATGACGATGACTGCGCCCCAGACGCGCGCGCGCTCGACGACGCACTCCGGCTGGCGTCCAGTTCCGCCAGGAACCGGTCGACGACCCGGCTCTGCCTGGCCTCATCCTCTAGCGACTCACCGACGATCTTGCTGGCCAGCTGCACAGAGAGGGTGCCGACCTCGGCCCGCAGCGACGCGAACGCCTGCTGACGATCGGACCTCGATCTGAGCCTGGGCCGCCTCGGTGATCCGCCTGGCCTCCGCCTGCGCCTGCTCGCGCATCGCAACGATGATCGCCGCGCCTTCTTCCCTGGACTGCTCCCGCAGCCGGGCTGCCTCGTGCCTGGCCTCGGCCAGCTGCGCCCGGTACTGCTCGAGCAGGCGATTGGCCTCGGTCTTGGGCTTGCGCGGCACGCTCGAGTCCGCCCTCGATCGCCTCGGTGCGCTCTTCCAGGGTCTTGCTGATCCTGGGCAGCAGCACCTTCCACAGTGCGAAGAAGACGATGAAGAACCCGATCGCGCCGACGACCACCTCGGTCCAGTTCGGCACCAGGGGGTTCTTTGACGACGAGGCCGCCAGATACTGCAACATGTGCGGCTACCTTCCAGCCGGTGGTGCTACTTGATGAAGAACGGCACCGCGATGCCGATGAGGGCCAGCGACTCGGTCAGCGCGAAGCCGATCCACATCAGGCCCGTGACGCGGCCGGCAGCCTCGGGCTGCCGCGCGATCGACTCAATGGTGCGGCCGAAGATGAGGCCGATGCCGACACCTGGGCCAATCGCCGCAAGACCGTAGGTCAGCGCGCCCAGGTTGATGATGTGGTACCAGATCGGCGTGCCCGAGGACGAGCCCGGCGCCCCGGCAGCCAGTACCAGGTGGTGTGCTCCGGACGCGACGTAGAGCAGGTGATGCAGATGCACCAGGTGATGCATGGTGTGTTCCTTTGTGTTGGCCAGCGGGTGTCCGCCGGGTTTTCCTTCTGGGGTCGGCTCAGTGCGCGGTTTCGTACGCGCCCGAGATGTAAGTAGCGGTCAAGATCGTGAAGATGAAGGCCTGCAGCGCCTGGATCAGCACCTCGAGGCCGGTCAGCAGGATCACGAGCACGAACGACGCGGTGGCGTACAGCAGGGAGACTGAGAGCGTCAGCAGGTACCAGGTTGCCAGTGTGAACACCAGCAGCAGGACGTGCCCAGCCAGCATGTTGGCGAACAGCCGGACCGACAGCGTGAACGGCCGGACGAGGATGTTCGAGAAGAGCTCGATCGGCACCAACAGCGGCAGGATCCACCAGGGCGCGCCCGCCGGGACCGACATGTTCTTGAAGTAACCGAACACGCCCTGGTGCTTCATGCCGAGGAACATATAGATGAGCCACACCATGCCGGCCAGCGCCACCGGATAGCCGTACTTCGCCATGGCCGGGAAGTAGAAGATCGGGATGATCCCGAAGATGTTGTTGACCCAGATGAAGAAGAACAGCGAGACCAGGAACGGCAGCCACTTGTCGCCGCGCTTGCCGAGCTGAGGGCGGAGGATCTGGTCGCGGACGAACAAGACGCCCATCTCGCCGACGTTCTGCACGCCGCGCGGAACCAGCTTCGGGCTGTGGAATGCGAACCAGAAGAACGAAACCACCAGGATTACGCTCAGCAGGACCAGCAGGCCGGGCTTCCCGAACCCCACGCTCCCGACCTTGAAGAACGGCGTGAAGTAGAAGTCGTCGATCGAGGGTGCCGGGAAACCGCAGCCAGAGCCCAGATGGCAGCCGCCAGCGGCCCCGGCCGCAAGTACGTTACTCACCGAGTTACCCCTTCGGGCTGTCGCGTGCAGACTGGCGCCGTGGCATGCCGCTGCGGGTCAAGGTAGGTCATCATGGCGTAGCCGGATCGCGCACTTGCACGCGGGTATGCCGTAACTGCCGCCATCGCCACCGGCCCCCCGGTCAGGACCGAGTGAACCTGAAGATGATCATGGCGATGGACAGGCCGATGCCGAGGATCATGCCAAGCGGGAAGAGGATGGCGATCCCGGTCCAGTGGCTCACAAGCCAGCCGATCGTTCCGTACAGCAGCATCCCGCCGAGCATGTAGCTGAGGATCTGCCAGCCGTCGGCCTCCCGTGGCGGCCTTGGCTCCTGCGCCTGGCTCGCTTGGTTGGCCTGACCCGGCTGGTCCGGCTGCGCGGGCCGGTCGGACTGGGCTGGCCGGCCCGGCTGATCCGGTCCGCGACTCCGGCCTCGCCGCGACCCAGTGGTCATGGCGACCAGCCTGCAGGCGCAGGCTGGAAGCAGCCATGCTCACGGCGGCCTTGCTGGAGGCAGCACTGCCCGCGGGCCGCAATCTGCCGTCCGGGATACGTATGCGAGCCACGGGTCATCGTTCTCCGTCCGGCTCGACATAGAGCATCTTCGTCCGGGTGAACGTGATCGCCAGTGCGGCGTCGTATACCAGGACAAGAACGATGGCTGTCAGCCCGAACAGCCACGGACTGAACGCGGTGCTGTTCTGGAAGCGCCCGACCAGGAAGAGCAGGACGAGGATCTTGACGATGTAGGTGCCCATCCCGGCCAGCATCATCGCCTGCGGGCTGACCTTCGCGGCGCGACTGAGCGCGAGCACGCTGAGGCCAAAAAACGCGGCCACGACGCCCACGGCGATCGCAGCGGCAATCGCGCCCTTGTGACCGCCGATCGCAGCGCTCAGCGCAACCATGACAGCGGCCGCTACGGCCGTCACGGCTGCGGATCGCCGCGCCATCGGGGCGATGTTCGCCAGCATCGTCTGGAAAGCTCCGCATGATCTTTAGGAAAAGCTTGGCTGCCGCTCAAACGCTAAGCAGTACATGGGGACCAGTGCCCGCTAGCACTCGGCCACTGGCCGTTGTGGCCAGGTGAGCGAAACGTATCACGGGCCCCGCAGCATGCAGCGAGTGGGTGCTCGTGAAAGATATCACAAGCTGTCCGCCCTTGTAGTTCACGAGGTTACCTAACGTGACGAATGCCATCACCCTGCCGACGTCAGCGCAGGTCACGGCGCTAGCCTGGTCACGGCGCGTCGAGTCAACGAACCGTCGCCGTCGCGTCAGTCAGGTGTCAAAGTGAGCCAGTTCGCGCCCTTGGAGCGCGCCCGATGCCCGGTCAGCGCCCGCGGCACGGACGGCCCTCACCTGCGGCGTAAGCACTGCCCGCGACCACCCGGATGGGTACTCACCTGGCCCACCAGGCGCGGCCCCGCGGCCACCCGGACGGACGCTCACCTGACCCGCCACCGGGCAACGCCCGCGACTCCGACCGTAGGCGGCCAGTCAGGACTCGATGTGTCCCGTATCCCGGCGGTCCAGGTAGTCGCGGTCGTTACCGCTCAGCAGAATCGGCTCGAGATTGCTGACCGCGGGCGGCGGAGTCCCGATGATCGAGCGCGCGCCGGTACGCCCGTTCTGGTCCGCATCATCCAGGGCACGGGCGTGCCGCCCCAGGTCGCCCGACACGGGCGCGTGCCGGCGCGGATCGTCTGGCTCATGGTCACGGCCGCGCCAGGCAGGTGCCGCGCCATCGCTGCTCCGGTCGCCGAACGTCCAGGACGCGGCCGGCGGGTTGACTCGGCCGGGCTCCCCCACCGCCCGGTCGCGCCCAACCTCGTCGCGCCCAACCTCGTCGCGCCCAACCTCGTCGCGCCCAACCTCGTCGCGCCCGACCTCGTCGCACCCGGTCCGATCCAGCCCGGCCCGATCAGGCGCAGCACGAGCAGGTCCCGCACTTTCAGGCACAGCACTATCCGGCACGGCGTCATCGGGCACAGCAGTATCAGGCACGGGCCGATCCAGGTCAGCCCAGTCATGGTCAGGCCGGACGGGCGCGACTCGCGACGACCCGTTGTGCGCCACAGGCGCGGCCAGCGGCGTCATTCGAGAGACTGCCGCCGCCGCGACGAGCTGCGGCTCCGCGGGTCCGGTTGCCGCCAGGGGGGCGGCCTCGGGCCGCCGCAACTCCATAGCCCCAGACAGCACCAGCTCAGGCGCATCGATAGCGGCGGCGCCAGCTCGCGTGACCGCCGAAGCAAGCGGGGCCTGCCCGTCCAGCCGGGCAGTACGGCCCCGCGACCGGAGCTTGGGCATGGCCAGCAGCAGCAGCGCGACGACCGCGGCCGCCGTGATCCCGACGAACACGAGCACCGGCTGGCCGTGATGGCTGGCGCCGCCGCGCTGCTCGGTTCGCTGGATCGACAGCCAGACGACAGTGCCGGAGAACACCGCCGCCCACAAGTACATGATCAGCACACTGGCGCGCTGGGAGTGCCCGATGTCCAGCATCCGATGGTGCAGGTGCTTGCGATCGGGCGCGAACGGCGACTGGCCTGCCCTCGTCCGGCGCACCACCGCCAGCAGCAGGTCAGCGTAGGGGATGACGAGCAGCGCCGCCGGCAGCAGCAGCGGCAGGATTTCCGGGTACCGGTTGACGTTGTGGGCCAGCAGCGCCGGATCCAGCGAGTTGATGCTCGAGATCGGCGCGTACGCCAGCAGCAGTCCCAGCAGCATCGAGCCGGTATCACCCATGAAGATGCTGGCCGGCGAGAAGTTGTGCGGGAGGAAGCCCAGGCACATGCCGATCAGGATGGCCGAGGCCAGCGCGGGCGCGGCCAGCGACCCGGAGTTGATGACCTTGGTCAGCGAGTAGTAGTACAAGAAGAATGAAATCGCCGCGATTGCGACGATGCCGGCGGCCAGGCCATCGAGGCCGTCGATGAAGTTAACCGCGTTGATGGTGGCGACCACGATCAGGACCGTCAGCAGTGTGGCCTGGTCCGATGTCGGGAAGAACGTGTTGCCGCCCGGCAACGGCAGCCAGGTCAGCTGAGTGCCCGTGGCTACCAGGACAGCTCCGGCGGCGACCTGCCCGGCCGCTTTCATCAGCGGGCTCAGTCCCCAGCGGTCGTCGATGATCCCGACGACGACGAGCAGACCGCCCGCTAGCAGCAGGCCGCTGACGATCCCGGTGTTCGCGAAGGCGTCGTCCCGCAGCTGCGGGATCTGGTCGGCGACCAGCAGGCCGGCGACGAGGCCGCCGTACATGGCGACACCGCCGATCAGCGGAACCGGGGTGACGTGGACGTCCCGGTCCCGCGGCTGCTTGATGGCTCCTACCCGGCGCGCGAGCCGGCGGACGAGCGGCGTCAGCATGTAGGTGACGGCGGCCGCTACCAGCAGCGTCAGGACGTAGTCCTTCACGGGGTCGCCTGCCCCGCGCGGGAGGAACCAGGTGTAAGGAGCATCACGGCCACTGTAGAGCACCAGCCCGGCTGCGATTGCTGATGCCGCCGGGTTGGCGTGGCCCCGCCAGGCCGGCGCCCCATGCCCGCCAAGCCGGCGCCCCGGCCCACCAGGCCGACGCCCAGGCCCGCCAGCCAGGCGCCAGGCGCCAGGCGCTATAGCAGCGCCCGCACCAGCTGTGCCGGGTCGGCCGGGGCCGACCACGCCGATCCGCAACCCCGATCACGGCGAGCCTGTGTCGGCTCCTGCCGAGACGGCCGCGACCTCACGAAGCCTGCCGACCGAGATCGCACCCCGGCGCAGCAGCCGGGGCTGGGGCCCGGTCAAGTCCACGATGGTGGAGGCCACGCCGCCAGGGGCCGTGCCGTTGTTGAGGTATACCGAGACAGCGTCGCCCAGCTGATCCCTGGCCAGCTCGGCCGTCGTCGCAGCCGGCATGCCCGTCCGGTTAGCACTGCTGACCGCCATCGGGCCCGTCTCGCGGAGCAGGTCGAGCGCGACCGAGTCCTCGGGCATCCGGATCGCCACCGTGCCCTTGGTGTCGCCGAGGTCCCAGCTCAGGGTCCTGGCGGCCCGGCAGACGATGGTCAGCCCGCCCGGCCAGAACTCGTCGATCAGCCGCTGGCCGTCCGGCCCCAGGTCCTCGACCAGGGCCGTTGCCGCCCGGACCGTGCCCACGAGCACGGGCGGCGGCATGTCCCGCCCCCGGCCCTTGGCCGACAGCAGCCTCGTCACGGCCGTCGGGCTGAAAGCGTCCGCGCCGAGGCCATACACAGTATCGGTGGGCAGCACGACAAGCTCTCCGTTGAGGACCGCGGTAATGGCAGCGGCGATTCCATCGACCCGCTGGGATTCGTCGGCGCAGTCAAACCAGGCGCTCATAGCTGATCATCCTGCCACGTCGCGGGCACCTCATGGCTGGGCTGCGCCGACAAACGCGCCGCTGTCACAAAGCGGTCACGGCCAGCCAGATCTACGTGATTGCGCGTCTCCCGCCAGCCGTTCTCCTCGGTAAATACCCAGTACACCGCCGCGCCCTGCGGCGCACCGTGCTCGACGGCGACCAGTCCGCCCGGCCGCAGCAGCCTGCGGGCCGTGGCCTCGACGACGCGAACCGCGGCCATCCCGTCGGCGCCGCCCCACAGCGCGGTCGCCGGGTCGTACTCGCCGACTTCAGGCGGCACCCAGGCCCCGACCGGTATATAGGGAGGATTGCTGACGACCAGATCGACCTGGCCGTCCAGATCGGCGAGCGCCGACCCGAAGTCCGCCGCGTGCAGCCGCACCCGGCCCGCTGTGTGCGGCGACGCGTCGGCCACGCTGGCGATGTTGCGCTCGGCCCACTGCCGGGCGAGCGGGTCAGCCTCCACGGCGTGCACCTGGGCCCGCGGCACCTCCAGCGCGATCGACAGCGCGATCGCCCCGGAGCCGGTGCCGAGATCAGCCACGACCGGCTCGGCGACGTCCATGGCAGCAAGCTGCTCGATGGCCCAGCCGGTCATGACCTCGGTCTCCTGCCGAGGCACGAACACGCCAGGCCCGACAGCGAGCTCCAGATAGCGGAAGTATGCGATCCCGGTTATGTGCTGGAGTGGCTCGCGGGCCTCCCGGCGCGCGATCTCGTCCCAGAACCGGGGATCGAAGCCGGCGTCAGGGACCAGGTGCAGCTCAGCCCTGGAGACCCCGTGCAAGTGCGCGGCGATCAGCTCGGCGTCGGTGCGGGGCGATTCCACTCCGGCCTCGGCAAGCCGGGCCGTGGCGATCGCGATCTCGTCAAGTAGCAGGCTCACGGCCGCTTCCCAGGCTCACGGCCGGCTCCCAGGCTCACGGCCGGCTCCCAGGCTCATCAGGCCGACTCGGGGCCGGCGATCTTTTCCGCCCGGTCGGCATCGACCAGGGCCGTGATCACGGCGTCGAGGTCTCCGTCGATCACCTGGTCCAGGTTGTAGGCCTTGAAGCCGACCCGGTGATCGGAGATTCGGTTCTCGGGGAAGTTGTACGTCCGGACCCGCTGGGACCTGTCCACGGTCGCGACCTGACTGCGCCGCTCAGCCGAGGCTTGCGCGTCCGCCTCCTCCTGCGCGACGGTCAGCAGCCGGGCCCGCAGCACGCGCATGGCCTGCTCCTTGTTCTGGAGCTGACTCTTCTCGTTCTGGCAGGACACGACGACGCCCGTCGGCAGGTGCGTGATCCGCACGGCGGAGTCTGTCGTGTTCACGCTCTGCCCGCCCGGCCCCGATGACCGGAACACGTCGATTTTCAGATCCGCCGGGTCGATCGTGACGTCGACGGGGTCTGCCTCGGGCATGACCAGGACGCCAGCGGCCGAGGTGTGGATCCGGCCTTGCGACTCGGTAGCCGGCACCCGCTGGACCCGGTGCACGCCGCCCTCGTACTTGAGCTTCGACCAGGCGCCCGCGTCGCCCCTGGCCTTGACCGCGACCGTGACGTCCTTGTAGCCGCCAAGGCCGGTCATGGTGGAGTCGAGTACCTCGGTCTTCCAGCCATGCCGCTCGGCGAACCGCAGGTACATGCGCAGCAGGTCGCCGGCAAACAGCGCCGACTCCTCGCCGCCCTCCCCCGCCTTGACCTCGAGGATCACGTCCTTGTTGTCGTTCGGGTCGCGCGGCACGAGGAGCTCGGCTATCCGCTTCTCGAGCTCCGCACGGCGCGCCGCTAGCTGCTGCGCCTCGGCGGCGAAGGAGGCATCCTCGGGCGCGAGCTCGCGCGCCGTCGCCTCGTCCGCCGATACCTGCTGCCACTCGGCGTAGGCCTGGACAATCGGCGTGAGCTCGCCGTAGCGGCGACTCAGCCTCCTGGCCCGGTCCTGGTCAGAGTGAATTGAGGGGTCAGAAAGATCGAGCTCTAGCTGCGCGTGCTCGGCGGCAAGATCGGCAAGCCGCTCGAACACCGCTTACCTCCCACTGATGTTGCTGATGAAGGCTGGACAGGCCGAACGTTCCCTTCCAGACCATCAGGAAGGGAACGGGGTGGCCCGACTACTTGCCGTCAGCAGCCTTCTTGCCGAATCGGCGCTCAAACCTGGCGACCCGACCGCCGGTGTCGAGGATCTTCTGCTTGCCCGTGTAGAACGGGTGGCAGCTCGAGCAGACGTCGGCGTGGATCACGCCGTTCTTGGCGGTGCTGCGAGTCTGGAAAGTATTGCCGCAGCTGCAGACCACCGTGGTGTCTACGTACTCCGGGTGAATACCGGACTTCATTGCTAACTCCTGGTTCCCGCGGCCGCCGGGTCGCCTGCGCAGCGAGCTGCGCGACGTGAACCGGAACCGCATATTCGTTGGCCTACCAGTGTGCCAGACCCTGCAACGTGCACAGGCATCCGCACATTCCCGGCCGGTCATGCGGCCCGGCCATCCGCTTTGCCTGATTTGCGAGGCTCTCTGACCGTCATGGCTGCCTATCTACTGCTGCTGTATCCGCAGCAGAGTTCCAGCCATGACCCTGGAAGTCGGCGTTACGAGGAGGCGTTCGTGGTCTTCTGCACGTGCAGCAGGAACTCGGCGTTGCTCTTGGTGCCCTTCATCCGGTCCATGAGCACCTCAAGTGCCTGCTGCGGCTCGAGCGCGTGCAGCACCCGGCGCAGCTGCCAGACGATCTTGAGCTCCTCCGGCGTCATGAGCAGCTCTTCCTTGCGGGTGCTCGACGCGTCCACGTCGACGGCCGGGAAGATCCGCTTGTCGGACAGCTCGCGCCGCAGGCGCAGCTCCATGTTGCCGGTGCCCTTGAACTCCTCGAAGATCACCTCGTCAGCGCGCGACCCGGTCTCGATCAGGGCCGTGGCCAGGATTGTCAGCGAGCCGCCGTGCTCGATGTTGCGCGCCGCGCCGAAGAACCGCTTGGGCGGGTACAGCGCAGTCGAGTCAACACCACCGGACATGATCCGGCCGCTCGCCGGGGCGGCGAGGTTGTAGGCACGGCCCAGCCTGGTGATCGAGTCCAGTAGCACCACCACGTCGTGGCCCATCTCCACCAGCCGCTTGGCCCGCTCGATGGCGAGCTCGGCAACCGTGGTGTGGTCCTCGGCCGGCCGGTCGAAGGTCGAGTGGATGACCTCGCCCTTGACCGTGCGCTGCATGTCCGTGACTTCCTCGGGCCGCTCGTCGACCAGCACGACCATGAGGTGGCACTCGGGGTTGTTCTTCGTGATCGCATTGGCGATGGCCTGCAGGATCATCGTCTTGCCGGCCTTGGGGGGCGACACGATGAGGCCGCGCTGGCCCTTGCCGATCGGCGAGATCAGGTCCATGATCCGCGTGGTCATGATCGTCGGGTCGGACTCGAGGCGGAGCCTCTCCTGCGGGTACAGCGGCACCAGCTTGTTGAACTCCGGCCTGTTCTTCGCCTGCTCCGGATCCAGGCCGTTGATCTTGTCGAGGCGGACGAGCGCGTTGAACTTCTCGCGCCGCTCACCTTCACGCGGCTGCCGGATGGCGCCCTCGATGACGTCGCCCTTGCGCAGGCCGTACCGGCGCACCTGGGACAGCGACACGTACACGTCGTTGGAGCCAGGCAGGTACCCAGTGGTGCGGACGAACCCGTAGTTGTCGAGCACGTCCAGGATGCCGGCGATCGGGATCAGCACATCGTCTTCGCTGATGACCGGCTCGGCCTCGTTGCCGCCGCCGCCGCGCTCGCGCCGACGGTTGCTGGTGTTGCGGTTCCGGAAGCGGTCGCGGCTCCGGCGGTTGCCGCCGTCCCGGTCGTCGTCGTTCCGGCCGCCCTGGTCACGGCCACCCTGGTCGCGGCCACCCTGGTCACGGCCACCCTGGTCACGGCCACCCTGGTCACGGCCGCCCTGGTCCCGGCCGCCCTGCTGCTCGCGCGGGCCTTGGTCACGCCCGCCCTGGTCACGGCCGCCCTGGTCACGGCCGCCCTGGTCACGGCCGTTCTGGTCCCGGCCACCCTGCTGGTCCCGGCCGCCCTGGTCACGGCCGCTGACACCAGCATCCCGCTCCCCGTCGCTCGCGGCGCGCGGCTGCTCGCCGGCGTCATCGCGGCGCGTGGCCGACCGACGACGCCGGTCGGTGCGCGGGCCATCGGCAGCCTGCTGAGTGTCGTCGCGCGGCGTGCCGTTAACCACGGCGCTGCCGGTCTCAATCGCGGTCGCACCACCTGGCGCGCTACCGATGCCGGCGTCAGCCGAGCGCGACGCCTCCCCGATGCCACTCGCACTGCTGCCGCCCAGTCCGGGCTGTGTCGATGTCTGCGATTCCATGGCGTCCTGCTCAAAGGTGCGGTCAGTGCCGGCTCCCGCAGGCGCTCGCCGCTGGACTGAGTTGTTGGAAGTCCCTGCCTGATGGGCCGTCGGCTCCTGGTCCTGGGCCGCCACCGCCCGGAAACCCCCGCCGCTACGGCCACTGGGGCTAGCCTCCTGCGGCGCCCCGCCTTGCCGCCTCTCCTCGATGGCCGCGATCAGCTGGCCCTTGCGCATCCTCGCGGTGCCGGTGATGCCCATCGACTGGGCGACGCGCTGGAGCTCGGGCAGCAGCATCGCCGTCAATCCCCCGGCCCGGCCGGTAGCGACGGAGGGATTCGCGCTGGCCTCGCCGCTGCCTGTAGCCGTGTCAACGGCATCCGGCCAGGAGCGTACCGCGCCGGCCCGGTCGTGGGAAGTCCCCGCCGACTCTGCCACGCCGACAGGCTGGCTGTATGACCCGGACGAAGCCGGTCCAGACAGGTCAGCAGAATCCCCGTTCTCAGCAGAGAACAGGTCCAAGGTTTCGCTCACAAGGGGTCCTTCCCAGGGTGCGGGTCACGGCTGCACCTGCGGCCGATGGCCCGCTGTCGTGTTGCTGATCTGCCATCGCCGCCTGCTAGCACACAGCCAGCAGGCCATCCCGGTCGCGGCTGTGTGCCGCAAGGGTCTACGTTGACCAGGTCCTTGGCTAGGGCCGGGCAGACCAGGAAGTCCCGCGATGGGCAGATGAATGTCGGGATCGCACGCCGCCGAGCTCTCGGAAGATAACCGGAAAGTGTGCGAACGAGCACCTGTCCCCATGGCGGGGCATCTGGTGCAGCATCTAGCTTAACACCAACATGACCCACGGCATTCCTTCGGCTGTGGCCGCACTGCCAGCAACGCTGTGACCAGCCGCCAGTAACCCGGCCGAGTCGCGACTCGCCCGCGGGGACGCTCGCGCCAGCGTTGGGGCACCGGCGCGGGAGACCTGGGCGGGCTTGAACTGGGTACGTCCAGGGGGGCTTACAAGCCATGCGTTACCCGCTTTGCCAACGATTGAACCGCAGATCTATACGGAAGCAACCGCGGCCCCGAACACTCGTGACAAAACGCTGGCCCCCATAGCCCGGCATTCCTCTAGTTGACCCGCGAACCTACTTCAACCTGGCAGTTCTCTCAAGTCCTACACGTGGGAAAATCGGCGACCCGGCTAGAGACGCTCGGTGGCCGAGATGCCGGTCAGCGCCAGCCCGGCTGCAAGCGCCACCCGGACGGCATCCGCGAGCACCAGCCGTGCGCTCGCCAGTTCGGGCTCGCTCGGTGCGGCCACACCCCCGAACGGCAGCGCCGGGGCAGCCTGCTTGCAGGCGAGCCAGGCGGCCGCGAGCTGCTCGAGGTAGCGCGGTACCTCATCGGGGCGATGCCGCCGAGCTGCCGCCGCAACCCGGACCGGCAGCCACGACAGCACCCCGAGCAGCTCCTGCTCAGCGGGAGTGACCAGCAGGTCGGCAAGTCGCTCCCCGGGTTCCGGGCTGTCCAGCTCGAGGTCAGCCGCCCAGCGCAGCGTCGAGGCGGCATCCGCGTGAGCCTGCTGGACGGGATAGAGCGGATCCGCGGTGCGCGCCCTCAGCTCCGACAGCTCCGCGAGCTGGGCTGTGTTGCCCGGCAGCGTGCGAGCAAGCCGGTACCGGACCGAGCTCGCGCCAAGGTAGGCCACCGCGGCGTACACGGGCGACCGCTTGTCGCGAGTTGCGCGCGGCTGAAGCACACCCCGTTCCCATTCCGAACTGATCGTGACGGTTGCGCCGGCCGCCTGCGCCAGCCTGCCGGTCATCGTGTCCGCCTGGTCCTGCCACGCGTCGGTCCAGCTGCGGGCGGCCGCCAGGTCGGGCCAGGGGCGGACCGTCGTCGCGGTGCCGCGCAAGATCGCGCTCTGGGCGCAAGCATGGCCTGCCGCCGCCATCCGGGCGGCCGACTCCGCTAGCGCCTGCGATGTCACCATGATCGTCAGGTAGCCGTCGCCGGCCGACTCAGCCCGCCGGATCCACGGGATGTCACGCAGGGAGGCGGCCAGGACGGCCGCCACCCCAGCCGGGCTCCGGCCGTTGAGCCGGGCGATCTCGAACGCGAGCGACGTGGCAAAGCTGGTGGGCCTGCCACCGGGCGCAGGACGCCACGTGCCAGCGGGAGTGAACTCCGCTGCCGCGGCCGGGAGCTCGCCGCCGACAGCAAGGGCGGCGAGGCAGGCGGCCAGTTCGTGGTCGAGATCTCCGGTGATCACCACCCAAGGCTACGGCCGGGAGGTGAGTCCGCCGGTCACTCGAACGCGCTGCTCGGCGCGCCAGCCAGGGCCCGAACGACCCTGATCATCTCCGCCGGGTCGAACGGCTTGGTCAGATAGGCGTCGACGCCGATCTGGCGGCCACGATCCCGGTCGTCCTCCTGAGCGCGCGCCGTGATCAGCACGACCTTGATGCCCGCGGTCGCCGGGTTCTTGCGCAGCTGCGTAGCCGTGACCCAGCCGTCCAGGCGCGGCATCATGACATCGAGGGTGATCACGTCGGGCTTGACGTCCTGCACCTTGTCCAGGCAGTCGCGTCCGTCGATGGCGGTGATTACCTCAAATCCCTCAAGGGTGAGATTGACGGCGATGAGCTGCCGGATGACCTCGTCATCGTCGACAACCAGCACGCGGCCAAGTCCCTGAGTCACGGCGCGAGGCTATCTGCTCCGGCCAGCTGATGCGCGCAGATCCGCAGCGTGTCCGGCGATCCGTGCTCCTGATACTCTTGCTCCGGCCCTGGGGGAGTTCTGCCCCAGGCCAACATGTGCGCCAGCCCCCATAGCTCAGGGGATAGAGCAACGGCCTCCGGAGCCGTGTGCGCAGGTTCGAATCCTGCTGGGGGCGCATAATTCGAATAGACGGTCGACCAAATGCGCCAACGGCCCTGCGAGCCGTATGACTCTCTAGGCCGTGAAGCGTCTAGGCCAATGACGCCCCTATCTGCACTTGACTCGGCTCAAGCGTCGCATCACAGACTTGCGCAAGTATTCAAGTTCGCTCGCCGAATTGCGATAGCTCCCGGTTGCCATAAAGCGGATCCGGAAACTCAGATCCGATGACGCAACTTGTAGTAAAGCGCCCGCGAGAAATGGCAGACAAAGCTTATTTATAGCACTGTTTGCGGACATTCAAGCGGCCCTGAAGCACTGATCTCGTGGCGACAGAGGCCCGGCCGGACGAACTGCCCAGAACAGTGTCACCCGACGGTCGTCGCCGGACGCGCAGCACCGACCCCGCCGACAGCGGCGATTCGCGGACTGGCATCCTCCGGGGACGATCTCCATCGTGTCGACCGGGACCGGGCCCGGCTCACGCACATCCACCCGTCGCCGGTGCCGACTGACGAGCTGGTCCGCCGGCCAGGCGGTGGCATGACTGCTCGGCTAACAGCCTCTCGAAAAAGGCAGAGCCGAGTGCGGGCGAGGACGCGACCAACGTCCGTGCGGGCCGTCGCCCAACCAGAACGTGCGGGCCGTCGCCAACCTGAATAAGTGATCTGAACGCGACCGCTGTGGACCTAGGGTCCAGTCCGGCTCATCGCCAGCGTCGGGCCCAAGGTCCCCATCCTGGTCGGCCATCGGCACTGTGGCATGCGTCTGGCTCGCGCGTAAGAAGCCTCATGTGCCTACTCGATGAACCCGGAATGTTCTGCGCAACTGCGGGCCGATCCGGCACGGCTGTCGCGCGAGCGGGGCATGGATGATCCGACCGATCGCTAGGAGGAATCCGTGACGACGCACTTGCCGGTGACCACCGGACGGCAACTCGGCCGCCGGTCCTGGGCTGAGCCCTGGAAGATCAAGATGGTCGAGCCGTTGCGGATGACCACGCACGAGGAGCGCGCGGATGCGGCCGCCGAGGCCGGCTACAACACGTTCCTCCTGCGATCAGATGATGTCTACATTGACCTGCTCACCGACTCGGGCACGAACGCGATGAGCGACCGGCAATGGGCTGGGCTGATGCTCGGCGACGAGGCCTACGCCGGCTCGCGGAACTTCTATGAGCTAGCGGAAGCGGTCCGGGAGTTGTACGGGTACCAAAATGTAGTACCGACCCATCAGGGTCGCGGCGCAGAGCACATCATCAGTCAGATCGCCATCAGTCCCGGCCAGTTCGTGCCGGCCAACATGTATTTCACGACAACGCGTGTGCACCAGGAGCGAGCTGGCGGGGTGTTCGTAGATGTGATCGTTGATGCCGCGCACGATCCGTCGAGCGAACATCCGTTCAAGGGGGACGTAGATCTCGGCAAGCTGGAAGGGCTGATCACTCGCGAGGGCGCCGAGCAGATCGCCTACGTCAGTTTGGCTGGCACCGTCAACATGGCAGGGGGACAGCCGGTGAGCATGGGATGCGTGCGTGCTCTTCGGGTCCTCTGCGACCGCCATGGGATACGGCTGTTCCTGGACGCGACCAGGATGGTCGAGAACGCGTTCTTCATCCAGGAGCGTGAAGAAGGCTACACGCACCGGACGATCGCGGAAATACTCAAGGAGTTCTGCTCCTACACCGACGGCGCCTGGATGTCGGGCAAGAAGGACTCGCTGGTCAACATTGGCGGCTGGCTGGCGCTCAACGACCCGCAACTGTTTGAGGAAGCCCGCAATCTCGCCGTCGTCTTCGAGGGACTGCACACCTACGGCGGGCTGGCCGGCCGAGACATGGCCGCGATGGCGATAGGCATCGCCGAGTCGGTCGAGGAAGAACACATCCGCGCCCGGGTCGGGCAGGTGCGCTACCTCGGCGAGCTGCTCGGCGCGGCTGGTGTCCCGTTCGTGAAGCCGGTGGGCGGTCATGCGGTTTTCCTGGACGCACGCCGGTTCTACCCACATCTGGAGCAGGACCAGTTTCCCGCCCAGACGCTGGCCGCCGAGCTGTACCTTGACTCCGGAATCCGTGGAATGGAGCGCGGGGTCGTGTCGGCGGGCCGCGATCCGAGGACCGGCGACCACAACCGGCCCAAGCTCGAGCTGACGCGGCTGGCGATCCCGCGCCGCGTCTACACCCAGGCGCACATGGACATCGTGGCCGAAGCAGTCGAAGCGGTCTACATTCAGCGCGAGTCAGCGAAAGGCCTCATCATGACGTACGAGCCGCGCTACCTCAGGTTCTTCCAGGCCCGCTTCGACCGGCCCTAGGACTGGGTCAAACTAACGGCGCGGCGCTGTGCAGCGCACAGGCAGCGCCCCGCCGGCCCCACAGGGCACGACGCGGCCGCCGCTGACCGAGCCGGAACTCCGCTCCCTCCGCGATGAGCCTCTCGGCGGCGACGGCGTCCGCCAGCGATGGCGGAGCGAGGACCCAGCCCAGCCGCACTGCTGTGCCAGCGCCCGCGGACGTGCCGAGCCGGTCGTTTCGATGATTACCTGCCAGCGGGACCTGCAAGACCCGCAGGACGCGACTATGGGCGCCCGACTCTCGCAATGGCGGCACTCGTCCTTACACGCAGACCGTCAGTTGCCGTGCGTCACATGTTCGCTGGCACTGGCGGCTCGCCCCGACGCCACCTGGCTGACGGGACTTTGGACTCTGGCATCCGCGGCTTTCCGCCCGGTGAGACTGAGAGGCAGGTTCATGGCGGCCCCGCCAGGGTCGGCGTGCGGACGCTGATGGTTCCGCGGCGGCGGAACGGCGGTCGTCCCGGCCCAGTGGTCTTCCCGGCCCGGCGGTTGCCCTCGATGGGAGGGATCTGATGACGGTACGCCCGATCGCGGATTACCTGGGCGCCCACCCATTCTTTGCCGGCCTGGACGCCGCCGCAGTCCAGCAACTGGCAGGCTGTGCCCGCAACGAGCACGTCCGGGACGGGGCATACCTGTTCCGCGAGGGCGGCACCGCCGAGCACTTCTACGTGATCATGCACGGCCGTATCGCGCTGGAGGTGTTCCGCCCTGGTAGCGGACCCATCGTCCTGGATTCTGCCGGTGTCGGCGAGGTGCTGGACTGGCCGTGGCTGATCCCGCCGCACCGCTGGCTGTTCGACGCCAGGGCGGTGGAGCCAACTAGCGTGATATGCCTGGATTCGGCGTGCCTGCGCGGGAAATGCGATGCCGATCCGCTGCTGGGCTACGAGCTGGTGCAGCGCGTGGCGCAGGTCATGTATCACCGTCTGGAGGCGGCCAGGGTCCGGCTCCTCGACCTATACGGCCCGGCCGGCACAAGGGCGCCAGATGACCAGGTCGGCTCCGGCGAGCCGACGCGCACGCGCGGTGACTAATGGCCACGCAAACCATCACGTCGGTGCGGAAGAACCGGTGGACCATCCTGGCTGGCTACGGCCTGCTCGCTGGATGCTCACAGCTCCTGTGGCTCTCCTACGCGCCGATCACCACGCAGACCCACCAGGTCATGGATGTCTCTGTCGGCGCAGCTGGTGACCTCGCTGCGATCTTCCCGCTCATGTACGTCATCCTTGCGCTCCCCAGCGGACGCTGGCTTGATGCCCGGTTCGAGCGCGCGCTGTCTACCGGGGCAATCCTCACTGCGGGCGGCGGGCTGCTGCGACTCGCGAGCCCTTCGTCCTATGGGTGGGCCTTCGCCGGGCAGTTTGTGGTGGCGGCAGGCCAGCCGCTGGTTCTGAACTCGATCACGAAGGTCGCCGCGCGGTACTTCCCGCCGGAAGAGCGGACGACGGCCATCTCGGTCGGCAGCGCTGCGTTGTATGTCGGCATCCTTGCGGCCGTGCTGTCAGGAGGGCCGCTATTCGACGCTGGCGGTCTCCGGCTGCTGCTGTTGGTGCAGTCCGCTGTAGCGGTCGTTGCGGCGGTCTGGGTGCTTTTCGCGGTCCGCACGCCGGCGACATTCCATGGCGATCCGTCAGTCGCCGTTTCGCTGGGGTGGCTTCGGGCCGACAGGTTCCTTTGGGTGCTGGGCGGCCTGCTGTTCGTTGGGATGGGCGTGTTCAACGCGGTGGCGACATGGCTCGATTCGATCCTCGGCCACTTCGGGCGGGGCGGCGCTGCCGGTTACCTGATCGCGATCATGACCGTGGCCGGAATCCTCGGTGCCGCGGTGGTGCCGCAGGCGGCTGCGAAGCGTGACCAGCGGCGGGCTCTGCTCCTGACGACGGTCAGCGTGACAGTCG
Organism: uncultured Actinomycetota bacterium; assembly: GCA_963792725.1. Taxonomy (GTDB): domain Bacteria; phylum Actinomycetota; class Actinomycetes; order Streptosporangiales; family Streptosporangiaceae; genus JAJYUU01. Next base: position 1,335,445 of record CAWBXJ010000001.1, read on the forward strand.
TGGCTTTCCTCGCGATCGCTGCCCTGCACAACGTGGCCTTCATCGGCGCCGTGCTGTTCGTGGAGGGGTTCGTTCTGCTGGCTGCGCTTCCGGTCGTGCTGGACTGGTCGGAACTTCACGCGGGGCCCGAGCGCGCCGGTGCCGCGGTCGGGTTCTTGCTGCTTGCCGGGAACCTTGGCGGAGTCGTCCTGGTACTGATCGTCCAGGGCCTTATCTCCAACCCGTACTTGGCGCTCGGTGCGCTCTCGGCAGCTGCGCTGGCAGGAGTCGCGCTGGCCACCAGGCTTCCTGCACGAATCGCGAGCGGCACCGACCAACGGAGGTCGTGATGACAGATCCAGCTGACCTGATGACCAGCCTGGAGCAGCAGCTGAAGCCATACCGGAACGCGTTCCCCTCGTTTGCGCGCCTGCCGGAGACCGGGCTGCCAAGGACCGAGGTAGCCGAGATGGTCGAGCGCCTCGCCGCAGTCGAGGAAACCCGATGGCGCGATGGCTACGCCTCCGGGGCGGTGTATCACGGCGATCCAGCGCACGTGGCGTTCCTAAATCGCGTGTACGCGGCGCAGTCGCAGAGCAATCCGCTGCATCCGGATCTGTGGCCGAGCGCTACGAAGTTCGAGGCGGAAATCGTCTCCATGACCGCGCACATGCTGGGCGGCGAGCACACCGCACCAGACGCCCCGGTGGTGGGCACGGTGAACTCGGGCGGCACCGAGAGCATCCTGCTGGCGATGAAGGCCTACCGGGACTTCGCCCGTGAACGCAGGGGCATCCCCGAGCCTGAAATCGTGGCACCGGTCACCGCGCACGCGGCGTTCGATAAGGCCGCTCGGTACTTCGACATGCCGCTGGTTCGAGTCGCGGTCGACGACGAGTTCAAGGCCGACCTGACCGCCATGTCCGAAGCCGTGACCGAGCGGACGGCCGTTGTGGTCGGGTCGGCGCCGACGTTCCCCCATGGCGTAATCGATCCCATCCCGCAGATCGCCGCGCTCGCGGCGGAACGCGGCGCGGGCTGCCACGTCGATGCCTGCCTCGGCGGGTTCATCGTGCCGTGGGCCGAGCGGCTCGGTTATCCGGTGCCGCCTTTCGACTTCCGGCTGCCAGGCGTGACGTCAATGTCTGCTGACACCCATAAGTATGGCTACGCAGCAAAAGGCTCGTCCGTTGTGCTGTACCGGGGGAAGGAACTACGGCAGTTCCAGTACTACATGACGGCCGACTGGCCTGGCGGCCTGTACCTATCGCCAACGTTCGAGGGGAGCCGGCCGGGGGCCCTCTCGGCCGAGTGCTGGGCTGCGATGCTGTCAATCGGGGAACGCGGTTACCTTGAGGCGGCCCGGCGGATCCTCGAGACCGGCGCGCGCGTGCGCGACGGGGTCAGGGCGATCGCCGGGCTCCGCGTTCTGGGCAACCCGCTGTGGGTGACCGCGTTCGCCACCGACGAGGGCCTTGATGTGTTCCAGGTTATGGAGAACATGACGCGCCGGGGATGGAGCCTGAACGGGCTCCAGCGGCCGTCCGCCGTCCACATCGCGATCACGCTCCGCCACACCCTGCCCGATGTCGCCGATCGGTTCCTTCGGGACCTCGAGGCGTCAGTCGCTGAGGTCCGGGCGAACCCCGAAGTGCGCACGGGGCTCGCCCCGATCTACGGCATGGCCGCCTCGCTGCCCGACGAAGTCGTCCGCGGACTGCTGGGAGCCTATCTCGACCTGATGTTCGAGGTGTAGCAATGCAGCGCCACATCCTGGCGATCGACCTCGGCACCTCCGCGCTGAAGGTCGCGCTGGTTTCGGTCGGCGGTCAGGTCGTCGCATCCGAGCAAGAGGAATGCCGGATCGAGCTACTCCCAGACGGCGGGGCTGAGCAGGATCCGGAGGAGTGGTGGGCGCTGATTTCCTGCGCGTCTTCCCGGCTTATGGGCCACGCTGCCGTCCCGCCAGAGTCGGTTGTGGCCATCTCCTGCACCGCGCAGTGGTCGGGAACTGTGCCCGTCGACGCGCGAGGCTGTCCGATCCGCAAGGCCATCATCTGGATGGACTCCCGGGGAGCGCGGTACGCGCGCGACGTCACCGGAGGGCCGGTGCAGGTACAGGGCTACGGGGCAGACAAGCTGGTCCGATGGATCCGCAAGACCGCCGGGATCCCCGCGCACAGCGGCAAGGACCCTATCTCGCACATCTTGTGGCTCAAGCACTGCGAGCCGGACTCCTACCACTCCGCCCGCTTTTTCCTGGAGCCGAAGGACTGGCTGAACCTTCGGCTCACCGGCCGGGCGGCTGCGTCTTACGACTCGATCGCGCTGCACTGGGTGACCGACAACCGTCACGCGGACCGGATCCGCTATGACCCGGCGCTCTTGCGGCTGGCCGGGGTGGATCGTTCGCAACTCCCGGACCTCATGGCCGCGACGGACATTCTGGGGCCTGTCCTGCCCGGACCGGCGGACGCGCTCGGCGTTCCGGCGGGTATCCCGGTCGTCGTTGGCACGCCGGATGTCCACTCGGCAGCGATCGGATCCGGAGCTACCCGCGACTTCCAGGCTCACCTGTACGTCGGCACGTCCTCCTGGCTAACGTGCCACGTTCCGTTCAAGAAGACGGACATGCTGCGGAACATTGCATCGCTGCCGTCCGCGATTCCGGGCCGCTATCTGGTCGCCGATGAGCAGGAGACCGCCGGGGCGGCCCTGAAGTTCCTCCGCGACCGCGTCCTGTTCGCTGCCGACCCGCCGCCCGCAACCTACCAGGAGTTCGACCGGATGGTCAGCGACACTCTGCCTGGGAGCGGCGGGGTGATCTTCACGCCATGGCTGTACGGCGAACGCACGCCTGTCGAGGACCGGTTCGTGCGCGGCGGATTCCACAACCTGTCACTGTCGACCAATCGCGACGAGCTTGTCCGGGCCGCGTTCGAAGGAGTGGCGCTCAACGCGCGGTGGCTGCTCCAGGCTGTGGAGCATTTCACCGGGCGGCGGCTCGAGCCGATCCGGTTCATCGGCGGCGGAGCCCGTTCCGATCCATGGTGCCAGATCTTCGCCGACGTGCTCGACCGGACCATCGAGCAGGTGGCCGACCCGGTGAACGCGAACGCCAGGGGCGCCGGGATGCTCGCTTCCGTGGCGATCGGCGAGCTCACGTTCGACCAGGTCCCGGACCGGGTCCTGGTGGACAGGAGCTACCAGCCGGACCCGACGACCAAGGAGCTCTACGCCGAGCTGTTCCGGGAGTTTGTGGGGCTCTACCGGCGCAACCGCAAAGCCCACGCCCGACTAAACCGCAACCGATCGAGTGACTGAGGACGCAAGCGCGCCTGGCCGGCGAGCTGCTGGTCAGCGGCCAGCCCGGAACCGCGAACCGGCTGGGTGTCGCGTCCGGTGGCCCGGTCCCTAAACACCGCCGGGCGGCGCGGCGCAGCCGCGCGGCACCTGAAGCGCCGCAACAACAGAATCTACTGGGGATGCGTGGTCGCCTTAGTTGCGGCCGGGGCATTCGCACTCATCCAGGAGTTCGTTTTCACCCAATCAAGAGCGACGCGCCTTGGCTGCTCTACACAGAGACTGTTGCATTCCTGGCATTTGGCACCGCATGGTTCGTGAAGGGCCGCGCCCTCCTCGGCATCGGTAACGCCTATCGAACTGCCCACAGCGCACTCACCGGCGCACGACATCCGATGTCGCGTGAATCGGCTGGGGTTGGGCAGCCGGGCGCCACATCGGGCGGCGCAAACTTCACCGCCTCGGGACCCGGCGATCCCGACCTAGATCTTTAGGTCTGACTAGTATGGCTGATTTACTTAAGGGAGTCCGGGCAGGCGGCTGCCCGCTGGTAGCGGGATGGATTCTCCTCGTATTCCTGACCTAGCAGCTGCGCGCTCGTTCTTCCGACACGGCCGTCATCGCTTGCCGCACTTCACAACTTCGCTCGGGGGTCGACAGCCTGAAGCAGGTGATGCTTCTGCCATTCGTCACAGTTGCCGGACTGGTGCTCGCCAGTCGACGCGGCCCGCGAGCGGCACACCTTCCAGCCAGCCACCTCCTCGATATCGAATGCCGGGCAGGTCCATGGCCGCCGGCTCGCGGCCGCGGTCGAAGAAGGCCAGCCGCAGTAGCGTCTAGCCACCGCAGGCTGCAGTGACGATCCACTCAGCCAGCCCTCATAGCGGGGAAGATGTCGGCCAGGCCGCAGGCCTGATCCCGGCGCTCGGCCACCAGCCCGGCTGACCGCAGCGCAGCCTCCACAGCGGCGGCGGCCGCGACGCCGCCGTCTGCCATCACTATGTGATCCAGCGCGCCTGGGTGAAATCGATCGCCAACCCGACCCTGGCGCTGGCGCTTGCCGACGCGACCCGCTTCCAGGTTGACCTCGACCTTGACCAGAACGACGCCACGCGGGCCGCGCCGCTGTTCCGCGACCTGGTGATCTTCACCACCGACGAGAACGAGCAGATGGCCGCGATCAGCGGCAGCGGCAAGCCCGTTTCAGTTGACCATCTCGGGCGACGTCCTGGCTGACTGCAGGGCGCTGGCAAAGACGCCGTCATGAGGCGCGTCGTCACGGTCGCAGCCCGGCAGGAGTGCTCGCGCTGAGCGCGGCAGCGGAGGTGCGGGCGGGCTGCGAGCACGGCACGCTCGGCGAACCTGCCTGGCAGCGGGACCACATCAAGCAGGCCTAGCTGCTCGGACACGAAGATGGCGAGGGTGTGATCGCCCCACTCCCTCGCGTGCTGCCCGACCGTCCGGCGAGCCAGCATCTCATCCTTGCGGTGCAGCGAGTCGGGCGTGAGCTCGGTCGCGGCCTGAATAAGGTCGACGGCGCGCGCTGGCAGCTGGCGCAGGCCAGCGCTGTCCGGCGGCACGTAAACATAGAGCGAGAGGGACCGACTGGTCGGCGGCCCGACTGCTGCGCAGCTTTTCGACCTCGCCGTAGGTAATCGTCGTGTGCCTCCCTCTAGCCCCATTCGCCACCGACTTTGCTGCAGCGGCTAGGGCCGAAGGGCCCACCCGAAGGTTCTGGGTCAGAGCTTGTAGCCGATATCACGGAGCAGTTGCTTGCGGCCCGCCTCGTCCTGGTCTGTTTCGGTGCCTACCGGCGGTTGGCCGTCAATCACGCCAGCGACGCCACGGCCGCGATCGGTGACTGCCACCAGGATCTCGACCGAGTTGGCGGTCGCGCAGAAGATGGTGCACACCTCCGGGACCGCCTTGATCTGGTTCAGTACGTTGACCGGGAAACCGTTGCGCAGCATGACGACGAACGCGTGCCCGGCCGCGATCGCGGTGGCGGCCGCTATTGCAAGGTCAGTTAGCTCGGCGTCGTTACCGGACCGGCGCACCAGCCGGGCCTGGGAAGCTTCGCAAAAGGCGATGCCGAACTTCAGATAAGGGCTTACCCCGGCGAGGACCTCGTGGAGATCCTCGACTGTCTTGATAAAGTGCGACTGGCCCACGATGACGTTCACGTCAGCGGGCTTGTCGAGCGGCACAGCATCGAACTCGATCGGCATAATGACCTCCTGTGGCGTGACGGAATGCGACTAACCTGCTCTACCCGGTCGCGGCAGGCCGCGGACGTGCCGAACCACACGCTGGTGTCCCCGGCCGCGGCGACCGCGGCACCACCACCGCCGGTGCCGTCGCCACCAGCTACGGCTACTACGAGGCCAGCCAGCTCACCACCTACACCCCGCGCGCTTGTAACGTCACCTTCAGCCGCTACCAACTCTTTGATGCGGCGAGAGTTCTACTCCCCACTGTCTGAGCCGAAGATGACCGGGCTTCGCACGTCAGCTTTGCGGATATCGTAGATATCTAGTCTAGGTACCCATGGTACCCTCGGAGTGGACAGGAGCCCGGCCTGATGACCATCATGAAGACGCCTATAGAGATTGACCAAGAGGCCCTGGCCGTGGCCGCCGAGGTGCTGGGGACCAAGACAAAGAAAGACACCGTTAACGCTGCGCTTCGCGAGGTAGGTCAGCGGCATGTACGGCTGCGCGCCATCGCCAGGCTCGGGGAGATGGCCGACCGCGGCGACTTCGACGAGTTCCTAGGCGACAAGACCTCCTACCGCAAGTGACCCCGGCTCTCTACCTGATCGATACATCCGGCCTGTTCAGGATCTTGCAAGCTGAGCTTCGACAGGCGTGGTCGGAGCAGCTCGCGGCCGGTGTCATCGCCGTCTGCCCGATCGTCGAGCTGGAGTTCCTCTATTCCGCGCACTCGCTGGCCGACCGGCTGGAGAAGCAACGGCTGATGAGTGACCTTTTCGGCTGGGTGGCGATGTCCGAGGGCGCATACGACCGCGCCCACGACGTCCAGCAGACACTGACCGAAGCCGGAGCTCATCGTTCAGCGGGCGCGATCGATCTGCTCATCGCCGCCACCGCCGAACGAAACCGCCTCACCGTTTTGTGCGACGACCATGACTACTTCACCGTAGCGAGGGTTACCGGTCAGCCGGTCAAGCTCGTCACTGATCTCTGAGGCCGAGTTGCGCAGCCAACCAGCCAGGAACATCTGCGGAACACGGCCCGGGAGCGCCGACTTGCGCATATGTCAAGGCACGGATCCGCGCGGTACGACCCATTGCGTTGGCTGCCTGGTGATCTCGGCAATGAGGTCGTAGTCGTTGTCGTAGTGCAGGAGCGTGACCTGTTCCCGCTCAGCGACAGCTGCGATCAGCAAGTATGGGAAGCCGACTGCCCTGACTCGCCCGTTGCGCCACAGGACGGCCTGCACGTCAAGCGCGCGATGCCAGTCTTCATCGTGGGTGGCAAGCCACTCGTAGCCTTCTTCGCGGTCCGATCTGACCAGATCAAATTCAGCGGCACTGCGTGTCGCCCAGCCCAGCTCAAATTCGATCACACTGCAGGTCGCCACGAGCCCTGCCTCGATGAGCGGGCCTAAGACGGCCGCTACTGGCGGCCTGTGCAGCCTCGCCAGCGCGCTGGTGTCAGCCAGATGGCTGGCTACCGCTGCCATGCGGCGCGCATCACGTCTTCGTCCGCCAGATCCGGCAGCCCGCCGGAGATGAGGCGCTGCAGATCCCGGCGGCGGGCAGCCAGCGCCGTGACCTGGCGCAGCGCAGCGTTGACGGTGTCCTTCTTCGTCTCGGTCTTCAGGATCTTCTGCGCGGCCGCGAGCTGGTCCTCGTCCACGTCAATCAGAGTCTTGGCCATCGCCGCCTCTTCCCACCGAAGCCAGTATATCTAGTCTCGGAGGTATGAGATATACGGAGGCTTTCTGGCAACTTACACGCACGCACTCACCGGCCGCCCGAAGCCGCCGCGACCCCGAGCGTGGACCGCCAGGCCGCCCCGCGCCTCGCGCACCCGTGACCATGGCTGAGGTCCGCCTCGCCTGACCCGCGGAGATCCGGAACCGGCCCGGAGCGAATCGGAAGTCACCACAAAGAAAGAACTAGTGCGTATCCGCAGGTCAAACGAGCAGCTAGCGACTAGGACAAACGGCCTCTGAGGCCGTGCGCGCAGAGCCTGCGCCAGCTCGGTTGACGTCCCTGACCTGCGGCTTCTCGCCGGTCGCTAACGGATGCGCCAACGCGGTGCGCGTCATCCAGCGGCCTCCCGGAACATCCACGGACGGACCGCTGGGGGCCAGTCAGTCAGCGAGCTAACGCCCAGCGCAGAAAACGGGATGCAGCCGCGCACCGGCGCCCGCGGACGTGCCGAGTCGGCCGCTGCGGCCGCTTCTTGCAGCGGGACCCACAGGACCTCCCGTATATCCAGCCACCCTGTCTGGACCTGCCGATCCATCAATACCAGAGCCGTGACTGGCCTGGATCGTCGGTCATCTGGCATCGCAGAGGCCGGCCGCAGTAGCGATGCAACCCACGCTGGCCCCACTGCGACGCCGGTGGGAGACCTGATAGAAGGCGATGATGCGCTCAGCAGCGGCATCACCGGTCAGCGCGCGTCGTATACCACCATCGCTTGGTCGCCCGGCAACGGACATGCCACTATCAGTCATGGCAGAAACGCCTGCGGCGCAAGCACGCTGGCACGAACTGACCAAGTCGGAATGCTTCGGCCTGCTGGCTCACGAGTCCGTCGGCCGCCTGGCCGTCGTGGACGACCACGGGCCGATCGTCTTTCCCGTTAACTACGTCCTCGACCACCACATGGTGGTGTTTCGCACGGACGAGGGGACAAAGCTCGACGCCGCAAATCACCGCAAGGTCGCCTTCGAGGTCGACGGGACCGACGCCGAGACCCGCGCCGGCTGGAGCGTTCTTGTCCGCGGCGAGGCCGCAGAGGTCACAAACCCTGCCGAGATAGCGCGCCTGCGCGAATTGCCGCTTGAGCCTTGGGCACCTGGTACGAAGGCGCACTACGTGCGCATCTTGCCGGCAGTGCTATCAGGGCGGCGGATTACTGTCGCCGAAAACACCTCAAGTGAGCGCGGCTGCGGGCCTGCTGGCGGCCGCGGTCGGTGCCAGTGATGGGGCCCGGCCCATGGGCACGGACATAGACAAAGAAGAATTCGACGTCAGCGACTATCAAATCTTCCGGCAGCGGCTAGAGGAATGCCTGCACGAACTCCGGCAGCTTCTTGACGTGCCCGGCTTCGGAACCGGCCCTACTACCATCGGTGCGGAGCTCGAGCTCTTCCTCATTGACTGCGGAGGCCGTCCGTTGCCATGCAACAAAGTCATCCGCGCCGCAGCGGCCGATCCACGGGTCACTCTCGAGCTGAACCGCTTCAACCTCGAACTCAACGCTTCGCCAACCTTGCTGGCGGGTCGTCCGTTCACGGCGCTCGGCGAGGAGCTAAGCCTGCTGCTCGACCGCGTAGCTGGCGCGGCCAGCGATCACGCTGGCCGTATCGCGCTCATCGGCATCCTGCCCACGCTGAGACAAGCTGACCTCGGCCCGGAGATGATCACGGACGCCGCGCGGTACCGGGCGCTAGGCAGAGGTTTGCGGCGGCTCCGCCCGAACCCATTCAGCATCCGGATCGAGGGCGAGGACACGCTCGAGCTGGAGAGCGACAATGTAGCGCTGGAGGGGGCGAACACCTCATTCCAGGTACATCTTCGGGTCGAGCCAGCTGACTTCACGCGCACCTACAATGCCGCCCAGCTGGCCATCGCGCCCGTGCTTGCCGTGTCCGGGAATTCGCCGACGTTTCTCGGGCATCGGCTGTGGGAGGAGACCCGCATCGCCCTGTTCAAGCAAGCGGTCGAGGATCGGCCGCCCGGACCGCGCCGCCGGGCCGGCCGCACCGCGCTCGGGACAGGCTGGCTGCGGGGCGGGGCGCTCGAGCTGTTCAATGACAGCGTCCGGATTCATGACCCGATCTTGCCGGTGCTCGGCGAGCAGAGCCCCAAGTACATCGGCGGACAGGATCCGCCGGCACTGGACGAACTCAGGCTCCACCAGAGCACCGTGTGGCGCTGGAACCGGGCCATATACGACCCGGCGTCAGATGGGCACCTGCGAATCGAGATGCGTGCCCTTCCCGCGGGCCCCACCGTGATCGACATGATGGCCAACGCGGCGTACCTGATCGGCCTGACCCTGTGGCTGGCGGGACAGGATCAGGAGTGGACATACGCGCTTCCGTTCGAGCGCGCCGATGAGGGTTTCTACCGCGCGGCCCAGTATGGGCTGGCCGCTCAGCTGAGCTGGCCATCAGCGCACCGAGATCAGATCCTCACGCTTTCCGCCGCCGAGCTCGTCACCCAGTCTCTGCCCGCCGCCAAACAGGGATTGCTGCAGGCAGGTGTGGTAGAAGCTGAGATAGACATGCTGCTGGATGTGATTTCCGCGCGGGCCGTCTCAGGCCAGACGGGCTCAGCGTGGCAGCGCAGAACGCTAGCTGCCGCCGAGAAGGGCGCTGCACGCGAGCATGCGCTCGCCGCGACGCTCGACAGCTATCTCCAGTGCGCAGCTACCGGACAGCCAGTCCATACCTGGCCGGTCGGCATGCATGCCTAGAGTCGGCAGGAGCCTGGCTTCGAGGCGCTGCGGGTCAGCCACGGGTGGGCTGTTATGCGGAAAGGCTGGGAGCGCCAGGGCCACCCGTTCCCGTTCGGCTCGCTCGTGCCGATGCGACGTGGCAGTGCCCGCGGGCCTCGACCGCGTCGCTCAGTAAGTGCTTGCATCAGGGACTCGACCGCTCGGAACGGGAGCTCGGTGGCCGCCTCGGAAGCCCGCCAGTGTCATGTGGCTTGCCCGGGATGCTAGACCTTAGCGAATGGCCGGACGGAGTCCGGTACTCGGTACACAAGCGGCGGTACTGCGCCCTGGTGTCGGACTCCTTGCTCAGTACCGGCGCGTTTGCGACAGCGATCTCGGCCAGGGTCTCGCGGATGTCGGCGAAGGCCAAACGGCCCGGCCAAGCGGGACCTCGGGCCGCAGCGGCCGCTGACGCCGTAAGACAAGGCTGAGGAAACGAAACAGGCGTCGAATGGCGGAGGTGCACATAGGTGACGACTCGGAGAGGATCGGCGAACAGTAGGGCCGGGCTAAGGGCCTTGCCGAACCGAGAGCCCCCGGCGCCCGAGCCCGGTGTCCCCCAGCGCGCCTTGCTGACCCTCAGCCCAGCCGAATGCTTCGACCTGCTGGAACCGGGCGGCATCGGCCGCGTCGGGTTCGCGTCCCCAGACGGGATCATGATGCTGCCGGTCAACTTCGCCCTAACGCGCAAGACCATCATCATCCGCACCGCACCGGACACGCTGCTGGCGCTGGCCGCCGATGCCCAGGTCAGCTTCGAAGTCGACCGCATCGACGAGGCGCTCCATGAAGGCTGGAGCGTCCTAGTTCATGGTCACGGGCACAAGGTGACTGATGAGCGTGAAGTGAAGCACCTCGAGGACGCGACGCACCTTGAGCCGTGGGCAGGCGGCGCCCGTGACGTGTACGTGCGCATCACGCCGACCCGGATCAGCGGGCGGCGCATCCAGTCGAGCTGGGTCGGCCCTCCGGAGCCAGGCACGGAACCTTAGCCCTATGTGAGCCGTGCCGAAGTGGCCGATCGCCTGCGTGCAGGAGCTTGCGGCAGCTTGATCACTGCCCACAATCCTCACCAAGATCCGGTACCGGCGCGGACCGCCGAACAAGGCACGCGACGCTCGCGGGCCTGAGCGCATTTCAGAAGCAACCTTCGCTCTGTTGACGGTGCGGCGTAGCCGTCCGTCGCGGGCCGGCGGTTGTGCCAGGCGATGATGCCGGGTGGCTGTTGTAGGCGAGCGGCGGTTTCGGCCAGGTCTCGCGGTACTGCCGTGCCAGTTCACTGCCGGATCTACGGGGCTTAGTGCCGTCGCTGGTGAGCGGGTGTGCTTCCCGCTGCGCTGGCCTCCGGCCGTCGCTCGTGCCGGGGATGGGCTGCGGCCGGTGTCCCCTGGCAGCGGCAGGCGAGGACGGCTCGCTGGCGTGACGACTATTCACCTGCCAGTTCCTAGCGTGGCTTATGGGAGCAACGATCGCAGTCGGCGGGCCTCGCAAGAGGTCGGGGCTGACTGTGGCACTGGACGGCATGGTGTTCACCGGCCAGCCAGGCCAGGTCACCGGGTGTGCCGTTGCAATGGCGCGGGCTAGTCCGCCGTGTGCCCGCCATCTAACGGAAGGACATGCGATGCACATTGGCTGGATCTCCCGGCAGTGGCCGTACCGCGCAATGCCTCGCGGCCGCGCCGCGCACTGCTGGCGCTGGGCTGCCGCTGCGGCAGCCGCCGCGACCACACTATTGGCCCTGACGGCCGCATCCGCGCCGGGCGCTGCTACCAGTGGCACAGCCAAGGCTGCTACCCCCGCAAAGCTGGGCCCGGTGTCGTGCGGGCCGCCGGGCTTTTTCATCCAGTGCTACACCCCTCGCGAGTACCAGGTGGCCTACGGCGTGGTGCCGCTGCTCAAGCGCGGGATCACCGGCAACGGCGAGACCGTGGTGATGCCCGAGCTCGCCCACGCCCCAGGACCCGCATACACCGACATCCGCAAGGACCTGGCCGCCTTCGACCTGAAGTTCGGCCTGCCCACGGCCAAGCTCAAGGTCACCACCACCCTCGCCGGGGCCAGTGCGCCCTACGTCGCGGGCCATGAGGAGACCGAGGACACCGAGATCGTGCACGCGATCGCGCCCGGTGCCACCCTCGACGTGGTCCTGGTTCCAGCCAACGCCACGGCCAGCGCGGCGCACTTCACCGCGGCCGTCACCGGGCTGATCCACGCTGCCATCACCCAGCACGCGGCAGTGGTCTCGATCAGCGGCAGCCATGGTGAGCACCTGTTCACCGCGGCCCAGGTGGGCCGTATCCACGCGGCGCTGCGGTTGGCCGCCGGCCGCCGCCTCACGGTCGTCGCCTCCTCCGGGGACCTCGGCGTGATCAGCGATAACGGCCCGCCCAAGCAGGTCAGCCTGCCCGCCTCCGACCCGCTGGTGCTGGGCGTGGGCGGCACCGCCCTGGACGCCAGCTTCGCCACCGGCGCCTACCACGGCGAGATGGCCTGGAACGCCGACACCAATGCCTCCGCCGGCGGCTACAGCTCCTTGTTCCCCAGGCCGTCCTACCAGGACGGCGTCCCGCGCATCGGCCGGATGCGGGGCGTCCCTGACGTCTCCGCCGACGCCGACTCCGCCACGGCCATGTCGCTGATATTCACCGGCGGCGTCCCCTACCCAGCCCAGGGCACCAGCGCCGCCACCCCGCTGTGGGCGGCCGTGATCGCCCTGGCCGACCAGCAAGCCGGCCGGCACCTCGGGTTCGTCAACCCGGCCATCTACGCCATCGCCCGCAGCCCCGCCTACCACCGGGCCTTCCACGACGTGGTCACCGGCGACAACTCGGTGCTGTGGCCCACCGGCGTCTTCGTTGGCTACGAGGCAGGGCCCGGCTGGGACCCGGTCACCGGCTGGGGCAGCCCCAACGCCCAGATCCTGGTCCCCCTGCTCGCCCACCATGCCCGCCCCGCCGGCACCGCTCATTCCTGACACGGCGCCAAGCGCCGACCGCGCGCCACCGGTCCTGGCCAGAGGGACGCCCCCTCCGCGCCACGCCTGGCGCACGGTCGGCGCAGCCAAGCGTCCCGGTCAAACCGCGCCTCAGTTGCCGCCTGTTCCATCAGTATTTCTTCAACTCAGCCGGCGACCTTGTGCCTGACGCCGTGGACGCCGCCGAGGCGTCTGGCGTCGGCGAGCTCGCACTGCTGATCCGGCGCGCGGTTGCCCTGCTGGAATGCGCATGAGCCTGGCGAGGCACGAGGCACGCCAGGACGCCCTGGATGACCTGAATCCCGAGCAGTTCGCGAACATCGATGACGCCTAGTACGCCCTTGAGGCGTCGACTGACCTGGAATCTGTCGATGCGTGGGTTTCATAACGACTGCCGAAAACGTAGATTGCTGACCTGGGCAGACGCCGCGAACTCGCTCGCCAGTGTCCTGCCACGACAATCCCATTCGTCGGATCTACGACCGAACAACTCGGCAGAAGCAGGAAAGTAGCGTGTGCCGCAGTGACGCGGCTGAGCAGGAGGTTGACGATGCATTCGACGATCCGCTCTGTCCGCACACCCGACGGCGTCACGCTCGGGGTCGAGCACTTCGGTGATGCGGCGGCACCCCTCGTGCTGCTCGCGGGTGGCACGACCATGCTGTCCTGGCCCGACCCGCTCTGCGCGGCGCTCGCTCGCGGCGGACGGCACGTCGTGCGCTACGACCTGCGCGACTCCGGCACATCCACGACCGGCGACCCCGAGGCGCCGGCCTATACGCTGCGCGACCTCGCCGCCGACGCCGCCGCGCTCGCCCGCGGACTCAGCGAGCGACCGGCGCATCTGGCGGGTATCGGTGTCGGCGGGATGGTCGCCGAGATCGCCGCGCTCGATCACCCGGACGCGTTCTCGGCGCTCACCCTCGCCGGGACGCGACCGGTCGCACCTGGCCCAGTCGACGACGACCTGCCCGACCACGACGCGGCGACGATGGACCGACTGTTCGCGCTCCCGACACCTGACTGGTCCGACCGCGCTGCCGTAGCGGAGTACGCCGCCGCCCGCGCGGCAATCCTCGGCGACGACCCGGCCGCGGCACGCGCGACCGCCGCGCACGTCTTCGACCGCACACCGAGCACTCAGCCCGCGGTCCAGATGGCCAACCAGTTGCGCCTGGTGTTCTCCAAGCTCGACTGCACGCCGCGCTGGCGAGAGCGCCTGCCCACGCTCGCGATACCGGCGCTGGTGGTGCACGGTCGGCGCGACAGGATCTTCCCGGTCGGCCATGGCGAGGCGCTCGCGCGGATGATCCCTGGCGCGCGGCTGCTCGTGCTCGAACAGGCCGCGACCGCGATCCCCGACACGGCCGCCGATGAGGTCGCAGCGGCGATGCTGGCGCTGTAGGCGGTCGCAAACGAGGCTTCGAGGCAGCCTCGTCACGCGCGGTGACAGAAATGATCAAGGAAGTGCTGGCACGCCACAGTGGAGAGCTGCTTCTCGTGAATCCGGCTGCTCAGTGACGCCGTCGTTGTCGAGGCTCTCGGCGACTTGAGCAACTGTCCGGCCGGATGCCGAGCCCACCATGACTATTACGATGCAGCATTCGACCCGTCGTCGGCGGCTGCGACCGATGAGGCGTGCATTGGCGCGCCGCAGGGCCGGTGACGGCGAATAGCGGGTTGCGGTCGTTACGCGGGTCGGAGTTCGAACAGCGGATGGCGCCGAGCTTCGGCGAGGTAATCCTCCGGGGTGTCGTCGATGCGTATGCGGTATCGGCGTAGAAGGGCGACGGGCGGCCTAACGCGCGAGCCGAGCAACCTGCGCACGAAGCCCAGCTGGCGGTATGGCTCGAGCACGCGCCGAAGAGTCGCTGCCGCTTCATCGGACGGAACCTCGATGGCCTGAACCGGACAGCTACGGCCACCAGAATAGACGACGTTCGCCTCGCCGGCCGCCCGAAGGTTTAGGGCCCAGCCCGTCGCTCCGTAGCTCGCCTGGACATACGAGTGTCCATCGATGTCCAGCATCGCGACCGGCGTTGTGCGCTCAATACCCGACCGGCGCCCGCGCACAATCAGGAGGATGTTCGGTGCACCCGTCGGCACCCCGGCGGGGATCATCCGGCGGGCGAGCGGGTTGACTAGTCGGAAGAACCGCCGGGCAATCCGCTCGCGGAGGTCCGGCCGGGTGCTCGATGGACGAGCCCCTGTCATCGGCTGCCACTCCCCTCTGCGCTAGCAGCGCCTCACTGTAGTTCCTGCTCAGCCTATGTCGGGTGCCTCGATCGAGCGGCCACAGATGGACGCCAAGGGCAGTAGCCCGGGGAGAGTTCCGGACGCGTGCTCACCCCCGGCCCGCCCTGTCGGGCGCCGCCTGGTGGTGGTGAGAAGCTGAGACGGCGGGCGGACAGGAAGGGATGTCAGCGGTGTATACCCAACGCGAGGCGGACGAGGCCCAGATCAAGCAGCAGGTGGCCAGGATCGCCGAGGGAATCCGGGCCAAGGATCTCGAGGGCCTGCGGCCGATATACGCGACAGACGTCGTGTCCTTCGACGTCGAGCCGCCGCTGCAGCACGTCGGGGTCGAAGCGAAGCTGACGAACTGGGCGAACGTCTTTGCGGTCTTCCGGGACGCGGACTACGAGGTGCGCGGCCTGAGCGTCGCAGTGGGCGATGACGTGGCGTTCGGGCACTGCTTCGGCCGGCTCCATGGCACGCTGATGAATGGGACGGCGACCAAGGGCATCTGGGTCCGGGTCACGTTCCGCTTCCGGAAGCTCGATGGCGCTTGGCAGATCGTGCACGACCAGGCTTCGGTGCCGTTCGACGTGCTCAGCGGCCGAGGAGTGGCCGACCTCGAACCCTGACTGTTCTGAGCAGCCTGTCTGGACTCACCTGAGCAAGTTCTCCTGGCCCAATCCGTGCACCGATGGTCCAGATCAGTCGCCTGGGCACATCATCTTGTGGCTTACGGTGCCGCCCGGCTGTCGGCTGGCGCTGTCACCGCGTCTCGCCGCGGCGCGGCCCACTTGAGCGAGTGCCAGGCCGTCCAGGCCAGCAGGGCGGCCAGTGGGAGCTCGGCAAAGCAGGCCATGGCAAGTGCCTCGGCGTACGGCAACTGCGGGGCCGCGGGGATCGTGTCGAACCATGCGTCCATGCACAAGATCGCGGCCGTGGCTGCCGCGGCCGGGCTGGTCGCACGGTGCTGGCGCCGCATCAGCTGTGCGACGCTCAGCAGGCCCAATGCCTCGAGGACGTCGAGGCCTACCCATGAAGCGGCGAAGCTGCGCTCGCCCGCATGCCCGTGCAACTGCTCGACGAGCACCCCGATCCACGGCACGAGCAGGACGCCACAGATAGTGAACACCCTTGTCAGTACACGCATCGCTGGTCCACAGGCCTATACCGTACTAAAAGGTGCAGGGCGGCTGGCGCTCGAATCCCCAGCAGAACCGGCCCGGATTTCACCGGCGGCCGAGTCGCGGTCAGCATTACCTGGCCGACCGCCTCCGCGGACTGAGTGTCAAGACATCGCGGCTTCCGCTCGTGCCGCGTCTGGTGAGGCCGGGTCCGCTTTGACATCTCGGCTGAACCGGAGTCTCTGGAGGCCGGCCGGGCATCCGGGGCAGGCTGCTGTCGGTACGTCGGTGGATACTGCCCGGTATGGCGAGATTCGAGGACCAGGACCTGACTGATGCCGAGTTCCGGGAGTGCGATTTGACTCGCGCCCGTCTGATCGGGGTGGTGATGCGGGACGCCGTCATCGACGGGCTGGTCAGCAATCTGGTGGTCAACGGAGTCGAGGTGACGTCGTACGTCGAGGCCGAGCTCGACCGGCGGCATCCAGTGCGGCTGCTGATCCGCTCGGCCGATCCGGCCGACTTGCGGCAAGCTTTCCAGCAGCTGAGGGCCGACTGGGCCGCGACGGTCGAGCGGCTCGGAGGTTTGCCCAAAGATTCCGAGCACCAGCGTGTCGGCGGCGAGTGGTCGGCGGTGGAGACTCTGCGCCATCTGGTGTTCGTGCACGACTCGTGGTTTCGTCGCTGCTGCCTGGGATCGACCGAACCGTTCACCGCGATCGGGCTGGCGTCCGAGTTCGTTCCTGACCAGGAGGAGCAGGGCCTGGATCGATCGGCGGCCCCGAGCCTCGACGAGGTGCTGGCCGTGCGCGACGTGCAGGGCGCCGAGCTGGAGCGCTGGCTGTCGACCGTGACGGCGGCTCAACTGTCGGTGCCCGCGCCAGTGCCGGCGGGCCAAGGCTGGCCGCCGTACGCCAGGGGGAAGTCTGTGCTCGAGTGCGTCCACGTGGTGCTCGACGAGGAGTGGGCGCACCACGGTTTCTGCGTGCGCGACCTCGATCTACTCCCAGGGTGAACCTCGCCATGTGTGTCGTGGCGCAGGACGAAAGCAGCTCGCATGTTTATTCATAGTCGGGACTGTCGACGACGCCTGAAGAATGACCCCGTGTCGGCGGGGGTCAATTTTCAACCGCCGTTGACAGGGACCGGGCGCGAACGCGCGCTCATGGCTCGTAGCCGCATCGATGTCGCCGCGCACCTGACAATGAGCGCCACCGCGATCTCGGCGCGAGGGGCTGGAAATGGTGGGGGTGCTCCATCGTTCAAGATGGTTTCTGCGTCTGCGGGTAGCGTCTGGGAGTGTGACCGAAAGAGAGCTAGGACAGGCTGGGATGCTGACGGAGTTCGGCGGCCTTTCGACGCCGCTGGTAGCCGATGCCTGCATCCGCGCGGGAGTGCCGCTGCGGGTCGCGCCGCCGGGAATCGGCGCGGTCATCCCAGGGCAGCGGGTCGCCGGGCGGGCGCTCCCGGCCCGCCACTATGGCAGCGTTGATGTGTTCCTGGAAGCGCTCAGCGGCGCTGCCCGTGGTGACGTCCTGGTCGTCGACAACGGCGGACGGGAAGATGAGGCGTGCGTCGGCGATCTGGTCGTGCTGGAGGCGAAAGCGGCAGGGGTCGGCGGGGTGATGGTGTGGGGACTGCACCGCGATACGGTGGAACTGACCCAGATCGCCCTACCGGTATTCAGCTACGGCCACTGCCCGGCCGGCCCTGTCCGCCTCGATGAGCAGGAACCATCCGCGCTGGCCAGCGCACGGTTCGGGGCATGCCTGGTCACCGGCGACGACATCGTGTTCGGCGACGACGACGGCGTGGTGTTCGTCGCGGCCGGGCGGGCTGGGGAGGTCCTGGCCGCAGCCCGGCAGATCGGCGAGGTCGAGCGGGATCAGGCC
Source organism: uncultured Actinomycetota bacterium (assembly GCA_963792725.1). Lineage (GTDB taxonomy): Bacteria > Actinomycetota > Actinomycetes > Streptosporangiales > Streptosporangiaceae > JAJYUU01. The sequence goes on from CAWBXJ010000001.1 coordinate 1,353,653, forward strand.
CGTAAGATCCAGGCGGGTCAGACCCTGCGCCAGCAGACAGCCTTCAGCGAATACCTGGCGCGGCGGGCAGCCGAACCGTCCTACACCTTCCGGCAGCACCTGCGGCGGATCGGCGGTGCCATCGAGGAGTAGGCAGCCATGACGGCCAGCCGCCACTAGCGACTCGCCCGAACTGGTGGCATCCGCGCAGATCGCGGGTGCCGCGGACAAGATCGGCGAGCGGATAGCGGTCCTGCAGGGCCCAGGCATGTGGCGCGTGTTCAGTGCGCTGCGGACGTCTGCCGGTCAGCCTGGCAGGGGTGACCGGGCGTCGACCAGCAGATATCCGCTGGTCAGCGCGCTTCCCCCTTGTTGTGGGCGCCCCGCTGGGGGCGCAGCTAGAGGCAATATTGTGGATGCGGTCACGATCATCGAGTCACATCCTGGTTCTTCACTGACAACGGCATGTCGGTAGGCCGGACTAGGGTCCTGGCATGACAACCGATGACCTGACTCACGACCACGACGCGCGGCACGACTTCGACTTCCTGCATGGCGCCTGGCATTCTCGGCAGCGGCGGCTGCGAGAGCGGCTGACCGGCTGCGATGAGTGGGACGAGTTCGCTGCGGACCTGCACTGCACGCCGGTGCTCGACGGCGCAGGGAACTTCGACGAGCTCACCTCGCCGGTCATGGGCTACAAGGGCCTGGCGCTGCGGCTGTACGACGAGACGGACCAGACCTGGTCTATCTACTGGGTCACCGGTGGTGCCGGAGGAGTCGAGCCGCCGGTAGTCGGCCGGTTCGTCGACGGCGTCGGCGACTTCATCTGCGCCGACTCCCATCAGGGCACGCCAGTCCTTGTCCGCTACCGCTGGTCGGACATGACGACCACCAGCGCCCGATGGGAGCAAGCCTTCTCCACCGACGACGGCGCGACCTGGGAGACTAACTGGACCGCCGACTTCACCCGAGCAACTGACTGAGCCCTCAGCTGAGAGTCGCCTGGTATCCCGCCGGAGGCGTTGTCGCCCGGGCACAGCCGCGCGCTCGACGGCGTTTCCGAGGGCGGGCCGCCAGGTGCGGCTTCCGCAGGTAGGCGCCAGTCCTCAGCCTTAGGCATGGTCAGCACTGGACCTAAACGCACGGTCTTGCCGCTGCTCGGATAATGAAGATCAGGCGGAGGGGGCCCTCGGGCGCGTGGATGAGGTCCGCTGGAACGATGCCGAGGCCTGGGCCTGTGCGTTGTGGGCCCGATGCATCGGGATTGACGATGATTTACCTCGCCGGAAAGCTATTGCCGTGACTGGGGACCTGGTGCGGGCAGAACGGTTCGCCGAGCTCTTCCATGCCGTCTACCTGACATTCCACCGTCGTGATCGGCCGCGGAGCGAGCTGCCCGGCGCGTCGAGAGCCGTGCTGGAGCACCTGGCGCTGGCCGGCCCGCTCACTATCGGCGAGGCCGCGGCGCACGCGAGCAGGGCGCAGTCGGTGATCAGCGAGATCGTCTCCCATCTGGAGCGCGACGGTCTGCTCGAGCGCGAGAACGATCCGGAGGATCGGCGGCGGACACTGATCTGGCTGACACCCGCCGGTCACGAGGCCTTGCGCCGGGATCGGGAGGTACTCGGCGTCGACCTGCTCGCCTGTGCCATGGCCCGGCTGCCACCGGGTCAGTCCGATGTGCTGAACGCCGCGATGCGCGCCTTGATCGAGTGCACCCACTCGGATGGCGTACGACCTGACGGAGGAGACATCTCAATGAAGTTGTCAAGCCACGACAGTGAGGTGTGGTGAGCCTTGATAACACTGGCCGTCGCGGATCATCGCCCACAGGACGCTGGCGCGGCGTCTGGACAGGGCCAGCAGGGCCTGGGTGTGGGTTTTGCCGGCAGCGCGTTTCCTGTCGTAGTAGGTGCGCGAGGCGGGGCAGCTTCTGAGACTGGCCATCGAGGACAGGTAGAAGACGCGCAGCAGGCCGCGGTGGTAGCGGCGAGGTCTGTGCAGGTTGCCGGTGATGCGGCCGGAGTCGCGGGGCGCGGGCGCCAGGCCGGCGAAAGCCGCCAGCCGGTCGGCAGAGCCGAAGGCTGCCATGTCGCCGCCGGTGGCGGCGACGAACTCGGCGCCGAGGACCGGGCCGATGCCGGGCAGGCTGACGATCACCTCTGCGAGCGGATGCTCGCGAAATCGGGCCTCGATGAGCGCGCTGATCTCGGCGATCTGCTCATCGAGGCCCATCACCTCCTCGGCAAGCCGGGCCACCACCGCAGCGCCAGGCCCCTCCCCGGGAACCGCCGTGTGCTGGGCCTGCGCCGCCTCGAAGGCGGCCCGGGCCAGCGCGGCGGCGTTGCGGGACTTGTGGCCGCGCAGCCAGGACTCGATGCCAGGCACGCCCGCGCCGCGGATCGCCGCCGGGGTCTGGTAGCCGGTCAGCAGGACCAGGGCGGCCTTGTTCTTGCTGTAGTCGAAGGCACGCTCCAGCGCGGGGAAGATCTCCAGGAGCTGGGCCCGGAGCCTGTTGATCTGCCGGGTCCGGTCAGCGACCAGGTCACTGCGGCGGGTGGTCAGTATCCGCAGGTCAACGGCGATCTCGTCGCCGGGCCGCAGCAGGCCCAGGTCCCGGCGCACGCGAGCCTGGTCAGCGATGACGAACGCGTCGCGGGCATCGGTCTTTCCCTCGCCCCGGTAAGTACCCGACGCCCGGTGGACGGCCAGGCCGGTCAGGTACGCCACCGGCTGCCCATGCCCTGCCAGCAGCGCAATGAGCAGCGACGCCCCGCCGTGATTGAGGTCGACTGCCCACAAGACTTCCGGCGAGATCGCCAGAACGTCGCTGATCAGCTCCAGCAGCACCGCCTCGTCGTTCAAGACCCGGCGCGACAGCAGCCGCCCGCCATCCGCGTCGATCACCACGCAGTGATGATGCTCTTTCCCGACATCCATCCCAGCCCAGATCTGGGCCACCCGCCACCTCCATCAGCTCGTCCTGTCACCAGACCGCAGACGACCTCGCCGGCATCGTCCTACACAGCGATCGCATCGCATCTCTCAATAGGCGGTCGAGTCGTCGCGGGCTCCGGGCGGCCATGTCTCCTCGGCCATGCCAGCGGCGACAACATGACAGCCATACCCGCAGCCCTCAGGCCAGCCGATCTTACGAATGATCAGCCCGAGCCCGACAGTTCAAGAAAGTAGGACAGTCATGACCACGACGCCAAGCTGTGAGAGTTGCGGCATGCCCATCGAGAGCGGCCGGTACTGCGGCTACTGCACCGACGAAAGCGGCGCGCTGCAGTCGTTCGAGGAGCGCTTCGCCCGGATGGCCGCATGGCAGGCGCGCCGCGATCCGGCGGCTTCAAAGCAAGACATCGAACGCCAGGTGCTCGACTACATGGCCACCTTGCCAGCCTGGCGCGACCATCCCAGGGTTCAGGCACGCTGACATTCGGTCAGCGTTCTGTGCGCTGGACGACAGCGCTGGACGCTGAGCCTGCGAGGCAACACGGTGTGACAGCCCGCATCAGGTCAGCTAGACGGGACATCACGACACGGTTCGGGTAGCAGACCACCGACATAGGCACGCGCGGCTTGGTCGCTGGCCGAGGCGATCGAGTCCGCGACCGCGGACCAACTGCTGGTCGCCGTCGACGCGCCGCCCGACGCCGGCAAGACCACGCTGACCGACAAGCTCGCCATCCTCCTGCGCACTCGGGGCCGCGAGGTCATTCGCGCCTCGACCGACGGCTTCAATCTGCCCTGGATCCCGGCACGCCGCGGACCGCGGGGCCGGCCGACCGCTGCGGTGGCTAGCCGCCAGCGGGACCTGCAAGACCCTGCGCACCCGATTCCCTCAATCCCGAGCCGCTGACTTGCGCGTGCGGTGCGCAGCGGCGATCCGGACGCAGCGATGCTCGGCTGCGCAGACAGCGGGTCGACCACTTGATCAGGCGCAGAGGAGAATGCTCTGTGCTCTGGCATGTCCGCCCGGCACCGTCGCTACCAGGCCGGCATTCCATCCGCGTGGAGTCGCCATGGTCGCCAGAAGGCCGTGACGCCACCCTGGGACTACTCCGGCCAAGCCACTGGTTACAACCTCCGTGAATCTGACCAAGCACCTGCCCGCCGAACGTCGCGAGCACGTCGAGGCTCGCCTGCACAGCAACCTGATGGCGTGGCTGACGACAGTTCGCCCCGACGGCCAGCCCGACAGTGTGCCGGTGTGGTTCCTGGTGCGCGATGACGAGACGATCCTGGTCTACAGCCAGCCGAAAAAGCTCAAACTGCGCAACATCAGCGAGAACCCCAAGGTGACCCTCGGGCTCGACGTGACCGACATCGGCAGAGACATCATCCGCATCGATGGCACCGCAGAGCACGTTGATGGCGTACTCCCGGCCGATCAGCAGCCGCAATATGCAGCTAAGTACGCCGAGCGCATCGGGGCCATGTTCGGCACGCCTCGCCAGTTCGCCGAGTTGTTCTCAGAAGCTCTGATCATCACGCCACGCCGCCTGCACGCCTAGCCGCGAACGGTCTCCGAGTCGAGCTGAGGCGCGTTGATCGCAGATTCAGTGCGCTCGGCGGAGCGATCCTCATTTGCCGTACGGGCGCGGATGACAGCTGCTGAGTGAGGACTCGCGGCGTAAGTCTCATGCGGCGCGACTGCCCTGACCACGCTTCGCCAGCCGCGCAAGATCCAGAGCCGGCCCGGACTTACCGCGCACGCTCGCGCCGGTCGACTTCATATGCTCAGGTCAACGCTCCGGTCACAGGTTGACCAGCGATAGCGGGCGTTCCCCGCGGGATGGTCTGCGTGGAACCCCGCGGCAGGCGCAGCTCGACAAACCGGCTGCCTACTACGGCTACATGCGCCTCAGGTGTTCCGCCTCGCATTGCCCGGCTGCGGCTGGTATAGGGCAGAGAACCCAGCTGCCGCCGACAGCGACGCGGGGCTGACGAATGAGCTCCCGGTCGAGCCAGCCTCGACCGCCTCGCCGGTGGCGCTGCCGTGAAGCCACTGCGGCCAGGACAGGAACCATTCGGTCCAGCCGTTGCCCGGCGTACCGGCCGCCGGGCTGCCGGTGATCGTGACCGGATCCCCCGGCTCCGCCATCATGTAGTAGGTCTCAGCATGCGCGGGCGAGGTGTTGACGCAGCCGTGGCTGACGTTAGCGAAGCCCTGCACGCCGACCGACCAATAGGCGTCGTGGATGAAGTCCCCGCTATAGGTGAAGTCGACCGACCACGGCACCAGTAGGTTGTAGCCGGGACCAATCATGCGCTGCGGGTTGTTCTTGAAGGTCGTCAGGTAGGTCCCGTCGGGCGTGTCGTCGCCCGGTCGGCCAGTGCTGATCGCCCATCTGCCGAAGAGCCGGTTCTTGTAGTACACCTTCATGTAGTGATTGCGGGCGCTGGCCACGACGATCAGCGATGGGCCGATCGACAAGTTCAGGTGCACATCTTTGCTGCCGTAGACGCCAGCAGCCCCCTCGACGCCGTCGAAGTTGCCATCGACGGTCACCGTCGTGTACTGCGGCCAGTACTGTCGCGGCCGGAATATCACGGTCTGATCGTCCTGCCAGTACCAGGCACCGACGACAGGCGTGGAGGTGCGCAGTTGGAGGGCACGCTCGACAGCTGCCTTGTTGGTGATCGGTCGGCTGAACATGACGGTGATCGGGATGCCGACACCGTACTGTCGGGTGGCTATCTCCGAGCTAACGTTCTGATCCGTGCCAGTGGCGGTGATCGTCGCCTGGAATGTTCGTTGCGGCGTCAGCGTCTGGAAGGTCGTCGAGGTAGTGATCTTCTTCTGGTTCGTGCCAATCGCGGTCGCGGTCACCGTGTAGCTCGTACCCGTGGCCAGCGGGTTCGCGCTGTGCCATGTGCCGTTGGCAGCAAGATAACCGCGGACAGGCCCGGCCGCCGTCGCCACCGTGACATCCCGCAGCTTCCCGTTCTTTGCCGCGACGCTCACGGCCGCTCCGGGCAGCACGCCCTGCGCCCCATTAGCCGGGGAGATGATCAGCTTCGGCGGCGGGATTGCGTTGGCGTTACTCGCCGTACAACTCACGGCGGTCAGCGCAGCCACCGACAGCAGCACCGCAAAGGCGGCTGGACTGCGCCGGCCATCAGACCTGATTTCCTTCAGCCGCACGCGGACCGCCTTTCCTCTCACAATTGCCTCCCGGCGCGGCGGTCGATACCCAGGTCAGATGCCAGGCATGCCGCGCCAGCCGCAGCCTTTACCTGGTCCGTGGAAAGAGTTCACCCTCGCTAGAGAGCGGCAGCACTATCGGGCGACCGTGTGCTCACGTCCCACCCTCAGATGACCGCTACGACTGCTCCCCGGCCATCTCGCATGACTAACGGCAGCTGCCAAGTTCGAAGTCCAGTGACGTCCAGCTGCTGCACCGCCGGGCTGACGTCGCCACCTCGCCGGAACGGCCCGCGCAATGACGACCTGGACGACTCGGGCTGGAGCGAGTCCCGTCAGGGCTGGGCGATGATCTTTTCCTTAACGTGCTGGAATTCCTCGCGCGAGAGCACCCCGTCGGCCAGCAAGGAAGCGAGCCTGGTCAGCTGGTCCGGGATCGACCCCGGAGCCTGCGCGGCCGGTTCGCCCGAGGCGGGCTGCCGGTCGGCTCGGGCTCCGGTGATGGCCCTAACGGGCCCGGACCGTTCTCGGCGTTGGACCAGTATTCGCCTGTTGGCAGGCCGTCTTCGCCAACCTTCCAGGCGCCTTTGATTCCCTCCATGGGAACCCTGCCGTCTGGGTCATAGGCGTCATCGATCTCATAGACCCAGCCGCCGGGATGCGCTCTCGCCTGAGCGAGTAGCGCCTCAGGGAATCGTCGGCCATACCCCGATCCACCGCGCCGACGCTTCAGCATCGACACCTTCGCACCCCCTCATGGGGACCAACCAAACCGGCTGACCCTACCCCAGCCCGGATCCGGACCTCATGACAGCATCCTCCCCTGGCTCGGCACTCAAAGCCATGCCGCGAGAGACGTGCACCCGGCTAACGACGCGCTCACATACCGCCGACCGATGCGTCGGTGACCGCTCGGGCCGCCAGGGTCGCAGCGGGTATTGGACCGGAGGCATCAGCAACTGGACACCCGGCGATGGGGATGCCTCTCGTTGCCGCTAGGCGCGCGCAACGGCCGGCATGCGCGCCGGGTCTGCGCGCCGCGCAGGGACTCAGGAAATACCCGGGTAAGTCTCAGGGCCGGCACGCGGATGTCTCAGTCAGCCGGCCTACCGTCGTTGTCGCGTCCTGCCCAATCCTGGGAGGCTCACCGATCTTAAGGCGGGAATCGTGCGCGCGGTGACAGCGGCATCGAAGTCGCGGTCGCTGGGCGCGGCGCAGCAGACTTCGGCGGTAGCTGGCTGGGTCAGGATGAATGGCCTTGACGCTGGTGACCTCGGGCCGCCGCGATCCGGGCTTGGCGCGCCTGCTACGAGCGGGAAACACCGCCTCGGCGGAGTCCAGCTTGAGGGACTCTACGTGGCGCATTACTGCCGGCTGGTCGGGCTGGCGCAGCTGATCCTCGGCGGGAACGCGGCTGCCGAGGACATCGTCCAGGAGGCATTCATCCGGGTGTGCGGCTCGCGGTCGAGGATCCGCGATCCGGACCGGGCTGCTGGTTACCTGCGAATTACGGTGATGAACCTAGCGCGCAGCGCATTGCGGCGGCAGCAGACGGCGCTGCGGCACGGACCCGAGCCGGCCGCACCGGCAGAGCCGGTGCCGACGAAGGTAAGGAACGCCGGCGTGATGGACGCACTGCGGCAGCTCCCGTGGCGCCAGCAGCAGGTGATTATGCTGCGGTACTACGCGGACCTGTCAGTGCTCGAGACCGCGCAGACACTGCAGATCAGCACTGCGATGGTCGAGACGCGCGGATTCCAGGCGCTGGCCAGCCTCGGGGAAGTGCTGCATGCCGTCGGTGACGAAGCGGCTCCGGCTGGGTAACGACTCCTTGACTACCACTTCCGTGTGCCGATGCCCTGGCGGCGGAACTCGACCCGGATGGCTGGGCCGTGCTGGCACGCCACCTCAGCGCCTCGTCCGCCGGGCGCCGGGTGCATCCCGGAGTCGTGTTACCTGTGCTAGACGCCAGCCGCGTAATTCGTGTCCAGGATGAGCGGCCCGCGCGGTGACGCCGTCGGTGTCCGCCCGAAGCGGCAGCGGTTCACGCGTCAGCATCACAAAGACGCCTACGATGATGACAAGCGATCGTGATCGGAAGCAGTGAAGGCCCGTAGTGGAGATCGAGGACGTCGCGCGCCTGGTTGAGGCGCTGGCGGGCGTGCGCTGCACCAGGCCGGACGGATTGGCCCACTGGCGGTATCACGGCAGGCTTGTGGCGCGCCAGCTCGACAACGCCCATCTGGTGATCCGCGCCGATTTCGACTACCGAGACTCGATCGTGCGGCAGTTTCCGGAGACCTTCAGCGTCCCGGCCCGCTACCTCAAGCACATGATGGTTGTCGCTGACCTGGCAGAAGGCGATGCCGGCGCGGTCGAGGATGCCCTCGAAGCAGCATGGCAGCTTCAGCGCTGTGCCGGCTGACCCAATCCTGTCCGGCTCGCCGCAACGGACCCGGTCGAGGCTCGCTGACCTGGCTGGCGCATCGGATCGTCGCTGTCAGGGCTGGTCACGATCGGTGAGCCGGGGGCAGTTCGAGGCCACGGGCCAGCCGGTCGGCGAGCCTGAGCGCGTCCGGCACACGGAACGATCCGGCCATCTCATCGACCAGGCGCGCCGCGTCGGCCATCGGCATCCCGGCCGCCGTGACATACAGCGGCCGGCCAGAGCGCCCGCGAAAGACCTGCGCGGCATGCGTCGCAGTCCTGAACGGCGTCTTGGCCACGCCGATAACCGGCACGCCGAACTCCGCGTGCACGTGAGCGCCCAGCCCCGGCCGGCCTGCGGCGTCCAGGTCCACGTAGCCATCGACCACGATGAGCGCCAGCCCGCGAGCGCGCGGGATAACCGCTCGCAGCGGCGGCAGCTCGCGCCGGTAGAACTCGCCAGGCCGATAAGGCGCCGCCACGGCCACCGCGGCAGTGCTGGTGCAGGCAATGACGGCAAATCTCCGGTCAACTGCCGCGACGACCGCCACCCGTGCCGTGGAATCGTCCAGATAGTGCACATCGACGGCGACGGACAGCGCTTTGCCGGCGACTGGCGACGTGGCCACGCACCAAGCATCCCATGACGGCGCCGACGCGGTCTTCCCCAGCGGTCGCGGTGAGCACCGCATCCCATGGAGCGCACGCTCGCGCCGCGCTGGGTGCGGGTCGGCGCCCGTCTGGTCCTGGCATCCGGCAGACTTAGCGGGGATCGACGGTCTGGAGGTGGTCCCGGTGACGCGACCCCGGCTGGCGGGGCAGCGATGAGCGGCGCGCCGTCGGGCACCGTGACGCTGTTGTTCACTGACGTGGAAGGCTCCACAAGGCTGTGGGACGCCGAGCGTGACGCGATGGCGGCTGCACTGCGGCGCCACGACGAGATCCTGCGGGACGCTATCGAGCAGGCCGGCGGCTACGTTTTCAAGACCGCGGGCGACTCGTTCTGCGCGGCGTTCGCCGCCGCCCGGGCCGGGCTCGATGCGGCGCTAGCCGCGCAGCGGAACCTGGGCGCGCAGTCCTGGCCGACCAGCCGGCCGATCGTGGTGCGGATGGCCCTGCACGCCGGGGTCTGTGAAGAGCGCGACGGGGACTACTTCGGACCGGCGGTGAACCGGGCAGCCCGCCTGCTAACGGTCGCCCTCGGCGGCCAGGTACTGGTGTCCGGAGTGGCGGCGGAACTGCTGTCTGATGAGCTGCCCGACGGCGTCGACCTGCGGGAGCTTGGCACGCACCAGCTGAAGGACCTCAGTCGGCCAGAGCGGATCTACCAGGTCGAGGCGGCGTTCCTGGCCGCGCTGCCGGCCGTTCCCGCCGCGCTGCCGGCCGTCCCCGCCGCGCTGCCGGCCGTCCCCGCCGCGACGCAGCCCGCGCGGCCGACCGAGCTGCGGGCCTCGCACGCTGATCGGGACCGGGTTGTCGAGGTGCTCAGGACGGCCGCGGGTGACGGTCGGCTCACCGCTGACGATCTCGACCAGCGGCTCGAGGCCGCGCTCACTGCCCGCACGCTGGCAGACCTTGAGCCGCTGCTCGCTGACCTGACCACCGCTGCGGTAGCAGAGGTGCCGGACCTGGCGCGTATCGAGTGCGCCTCCGGTTCCGCCAGGCGGGGAGAGTCCTGGGTGGTGCCTCGACGCCTGGAGATCGACATCGGCAGCGGTTCGGTCCGGCTCGACTTCCGGCGGGCAGTGATCGCCGCGCCGGAGCTGCGGATCGACGCGCAGATCGCTAGCGGCAGCCTGAAGCTCATCACCCGGCCTGGCATCGTGGTGGACGCCGACGATGTGACAGTCAGCAGCGGCAGCGTCAAGGTGGTCCCGTCGGCGGGGCCTGACGCGCCGGTTGAGCTGCGGGTGAAGGTCTCCGGCCGGGTCGGCAGCGGCTCGGTCTCCGCCCGGTCTGCCCACCGAAGCCGCTGGGCGGCGCTGTGGCGGCGGGTCCTGCGCCGGCTGGCCGGCAACGGCCGGCCGACCCGGCCGGCCGCACCGCCATGACCGAGCCGCCTCCGGCGGGCCAGAGACCTTCGACTCCCAAACCTGAGTTGACCGCCTAGATTTCAGTCCCCGGTTTCGATCAGTGTGGCCGCGACACCGCCGGTGTCTTCGGCCTGGCCGACTGCTGTGCACTCCTGGCTGGAACCGCAGGACACTCCGCTGAGCAGGTCCTGTACAGAACTTGGGTTCGGGGTAGACCGGAGAGTCCACGCTGTGCCGTCCCAGACCTCGACCAGCGTCTGCAACGCACCGAAGGTACTGAGGTTGCTGGACTGGTACTGCCCGACGGCGCTGCAGAAGCTCGCAGATGTGCATGACACCCCCGCCAGGGAGCTGCTCTGCGTCTGCGCGGGATTCGGAGTGGGCTGAACCGTCCACGTCGATCCGTTCCACGCCTCGGCCAAAGTAACTACTTCATCGGAGGTCTGGTCGAAGTTCTGTCCGACGGCCTCGCAGGAATCGGCCGCCGTACACCAGACGGCGTTCGGCGCGGCGCTGACACCGCCGGCAGTGGGCTGCAGCGACCAGGCGGTGCCATCCCACATCGCCGCGTTCTCGCCAGGCGGGCCGCCGCCGACGGCCTCGCAGAAGCTAGCCGACAGGCACGAGAGCGAGCTGACGGGAGAGAATCCCGAGACGCTCGGACCAGCAGACCACGCCGATCCATCCCAGATGTCCACCGCCGAGCCGGCCGCCGACATGCAGAAGTTCGCGGCGGCGCAGGACAGGGCCTGTGGCTCGACATCCGCTCCAGGTCGAAGCTGAACTGTCCACGAGCTTCCGTCCCACATCGCCGCGCTGGGCCCGTCCGGGGCAGTTCCTACCGCTTCGCAGAAGCTGGGAGAGACGCACGAGACGCTAAAGAGCGCATTCCCGACCGCCCCGAACTGGCTTGTCAGATTCGGAACCGATTGGATCTTCCAGGTCGTCCCGTTCCATATCTCGGCGAGGTTCGCTTCGTTCCCGGCGCTGTTGAAGTGACTGCCAACGGCCACGCAGAAGGTGGCCGAAACGCAGGACACCGACCTCAAGGCGTTGTAAGTGGCGCCACCTGGCGCGACAGCATGCTGAAGCGCCCAGGCACTGCCGTTCCAGGCTTCGGCGAGAGCCTTCGGGTCGTTCGCCGTCACGACTACCTGGAAGTCGCCGCCAGCCTCGCAAGAGCTTGCTGAGACGCAGGAGATCGCGTTCAGATTCGTGAACGTTGCCCCGGTGGGATTCGGCGTGGACTGCGAGCTCCACGACGAGCCCTTAAACGCCGCAGCTACGCCCACGACGGGTCCGTTGTTGTTGTACTGGCCGACCGCCTCGCACGACCGCGGCGACGCGCACGACACTCCGCCGAGGCTGCCGGAGCCAGCTGATCCCGGGATCGTCTGCGCGCTCCAGTGCGACCCGCTCCACCCGTAGGCCGACCCCGTGCCGACCGCCTCGCAGAATTCCGCTGACGCGCAGGACACCGAATTCACGGTCGCGTCTGAGGGCACGGCCTGAAGCTGCCACGAGCTACCGTTCCACTGCTCGGCGACCGTGGGGCCAGGACTACCCCCGTTGCCACTGCCCCAGGACTCGCAGAACCTCGCCGACGCGCACGACACCGTGTTGAGCTGTTCGAAGAAGGCGCCAGCCGGGTTGGGCGTTTGCTGCAGGCTCCATGACGTTCCGTTCCAGGTGACCGCCAGTGTCACGGTGGTGCCGGTCGAATTGTCAAGGTAGGACCCCACCGCCTCGCAGAAGCCGGACGACGTGCATGACACTCCCGTCAGCGTCGCCCCGGCGGAGTCGGCCGGGACCGGCAACGGCTGCGACGTCCAGACCTGCCCGTTCCACGTCTCGGCGAGGCCCGTCTCGGTGAAATTCTCCGTGTACCCTCCGACCGCCGCGCAGAAGGAAGCCGTGGGACAGGACACCCCCAGCAAGCTCGGCGCGACGGAAGGATCGGTGTTGTTGGGCGGGTTAGGCGTCGGCTGCCGCTGCCAGCTCGTCCCGTCCCACCTCTCGGCCAGGGTGACATTGATCCCGGAGGAATCGAGGTTGGTTCCCACAGCGGTGCAGGCGTGGGCGGACGAGCACGAGACAGACTCGATCTTCCCGCCGGACAGCATGGCGTTCGGCGCTAGCGCGACCGTCCATACCGTGCCAGCGGCCTGCGCTGCGCCAGCGCTCGCACCGATCATGCTGGTGGCTAGCGCGACAGCTGCAATCACTGGCCATCCGCGTGCCCCCAGTTTGGAGAGTTTCCCCTGATTCATTACGTCTCTCCGGCCTATGTGGCAATTCATTATCAGGCGCTCATTTAGGTGCCTGCATTGGCAAGAGTACTGATTAATGAGGGTTTGGTATAGGCGCGTTAACTGCAACGGCCGCCGATATCGGACACGTCTGGGGAGTAGCTCCCGGCCGCGCGCATCAGCCCAGCGTGGTCAGACCCAGGTATCAGTTCGGCCGGTGGCCGGGCCGGACTGCCTTCATGGTCTGACCACCAATCCGGCTCTGTGGCGTGACGACCTGGCCCCGGCCCGGCAGGCAGTGTTGGCAGTGTCTCGAATCCGCTGGGGGCGCTGATCGTGGCACCGTCACGGTCGACACGACGGATGGCAAGAGTGGAGAAACAGTGACGACGACAGTGCTCGAACTGCGCGAGGTGTCGAAGGTCTACGGGACCGGCCCGGCCCGGGTGGACGCGCTACGGCGGGTGAGCCTCTCGGTCAGCCGCGGTGAGCTGGTAGCGGTCATGGGACCGAGCGGTTCCGGCAAGAGCTCGCTGCTCACGATCGCGGGCAGCCTGGAGGAACCCACGAGTGGCCAGGTGCTGGTGATGGGGACTGACCTTACGGACCTGTCACTTAACGATCAGGCGAGGCTGCGCCGGCGCCTCATCGGCTACGTCTTCCAGGACTTCAACCTGCTCGCCGGATTCACCGCGATCGAGAACGTCACTGTTCCGCTGGAACTCGATGGCACCTCAGCGAAGGCGGCGCAGGCGGCCGGTATGAAGGCGCTGGCAGAGCTGGGTGTCGCCGAGCGGGCTCACCATTTCCCCGATGAGCTGTCCGGCGGGGAGCGACAGCGCGTGGCGATCGCCCGCGCAGTAGTCGGTGACCGCAAGCTCCTGCTCGCCGACGAGCCGACGGGCGCCCTGGACTCGGTGAATGCCGGAGCGGTCATGCAGCTGATGCTCGCCATCTGCCGGCGCGGGGTAGCCGGCGTGGTCGTGACCCATGACACGCAGCTGGCCTCCTGCGCCGACCGGGTGGTCTTCCTGCAAGATGGCCAGGTCATCGATCAGACCCAGACCTCCCCCCGCGCGAACAATCTGCTCACCCCTGGCGCGCAGCGATGAGCGCGATGCTGCACGATCGATCGGTTGTCTCCGGCTCCGTCAGTGGCGGCACCGCTGGCCGACGGGTCATGACCCGATGGGCAAAGCGGCTGCTGCGCCGGGAGTGGCGGCAGCAGATCCTGGTGCTGATCCTGCTGGCTCTGACGGTCGGGGCCGCGACTTTCGGCGTGGCCGCCGCCTACAACGTGGCCTCCCTGCCGAATCCGCAGTTCGGCTCCGCCAACTACCTCCTGCAGTTTGCCGGGGCCGGTCAGAAGACCATGACGGCAGATTTCACCGCAGCCAGGAAGGCGTTCGGCACCATTCAGGTGATTGGCCGCCAATTCGTATCCATCCCCGGCTCGGCCCAGACCGTCGAATACCGCGCCATGAATCCGGACGGCCCCTACAGCGGCCCGATGCTCGCTCTGGTACTGGGGCGCTACCCCACCGGTGCCGGGCAGGTCGCCATTACCAGCGGGATAGCACAGACTCTTCAGGTCCGTGTCGGCTCCGTGCTATCGCTACCCGGACATCACCAACGGGTGACCGGCATCGTGGAGAACCCCAGCGACCTGAAAGACCAGTTCGCGCTCGTGCCTCCGGCCGCTGCTGGCCCGGCACAAGGGATAACGGTCCTGCTGGATGCCAGCCCGGCGGCATTCGGTGCCTTCCGCGACACGTTCCACGGCCAGCTGGTGTGGCAGGCGCGGGGCGCCAACACCCAGGAAGCTGTCGCGGCCGGCGCGCTCGGCGCCGTCACAGTCCTCATGGTGCTGGTATCCCTGGTCGCCGCCGCAGCCTTCGCCGTGATCGCCGCGCGGCGTCAGCGCCAGCTCGGCATGCTCGCCGCCATCGGGGCGACACGAAGACAGCTTCGGATGGTCATGGTCGCAGGCGGCGCGCTGGTGGGCATCATCGCCGCCGTTACCGGCACGATCACCGGCCTGGCCGCGTGGTTCGCGACAGCCCCGCACCTGGAGGCATTCGCCGGTCACCGGATCGACAGGTTCGCGATTCCCTGGTACCTGGTCGGGCTCGGCATGCTGCTAGCGATACTGACGGCAGCGGGCGCGGCATGGTGGCCGGCGCGGGCCGCATCCCGTGTCCCGGTCGTCAGTGCCCTCTCGGCCCGGCCGCTTAAGCCCAGGCCAGCGCGCCGCACCGCCATCATGGGCGTACTGCTGATCGTGCTGTCCGTGGCCTGCCTCGCCCTCGCCAACCAGACCAGCGGCCCGCTGATTATCTGCGGCGCGCTGGCGATGGCCCTCGGAATCTCGTTTATCAGCCCGCTGAGCATCCGGGTCCTGAGCACGGCCGGCCGCCGGGCTCCGGTCGCGGTGCGGCTGGCCCTGCGTGATCTGGCCCGGTACCAGGCCCGCTCCGCGGCGGCGCTTGCCGCGATCGGCCTGGCCCTGGGGATCGCCGTGGCGACCATGATCAGCCTGGCCGCGGCCACGAATGCGGCAGATGCCGGCAACCTGCCGGACAACCAGATGCAGATCTGGATCGGCCAGCCCGGTGACAACCAGCTGGTCCCCATCCGGGCGCCTGCCGAGCTGAGCGCCCTCGCCGCCGCGGTGCATCGGATCGCCGGCTCGCTGGGTGGCGCCGCCGTAATCCCCCTCGACATGCCAGTGAACCCAGCCGCCAAACCGCAGCCCGGCGGCCAGCAGCCGGTTGTCAGCCTCAACGCCCCGGTGGACCAGGCCGCCGGCCGGACCGGGGTCTATCGCTCGGTAGCTCTCTATGTCGCCACGCCTGCCGTGCTCCACCTCCTCGGCATCAGTCCGGCGACGGTCGACCCGGCCGCCAGCATCCTCACCGTGCAGGCGGGGCAGGACGTCCTGACCACCATCACGACCACCACGGACGCGACCAGCGTCCAGCGGATCCATGTTCCCGACTACGGCTCCGAACCCACCTCGCTGATCACAATGAACGGCCTGCGGCGTGAGCACTGGACACAGATCCAGTCCGGCTGGATGATCGCGTCCGCCGGGCCCCTGCAAGCCGCCCAGATCGCGGCCGCACGCGACGTGGCCGCCAAGTCAGGCCTGGTCATCGAGTCCAGGGACACCCAGGCTTCGCTGGCCACGATCAGAACCGTGGCGACGGCCGCGGGGGCACTGATCGCACTCGGCGTGCTGGCGATGGCGGTCGGCCTGATCCGCGCCGAGGCAGCCGGTGACGTGCGCACCCTCACTGCCATCGGAGCCGACAGCACGACCCGGCGCACCCTCACCGCCACGACTGCCGGCACGCTGGCACTGCTAGGCACGCTGCTCGGATCGGGCGCGGCCTACCTGGCGCTGGCTGCCGGACACCGCAGCGACATCAACGTGCTGAGCCAGGTGCCAGTTCTCGACCTCGCGATCACCATCATCGGCGTCCCTGCCGCCGCCGCCCTGACCGGCTGGATCCTCGCCGGGCGCAAGCCGCCAGTCACCCGGCAGGCGCTCCACTGAAGCCGCTGACCGATCCGCTGCCCCCGTCTCGAAGGCCCTCGTCGACGTGCGGACGAATTCCTGTCCTGTTCCGACCGTCAGTAGCGTGACCGTTCCATCGAATGGACTGCCATCCACTTGCAGCCGTACCGAAACAGCGTCATGCCGTCACGTCTAAGCTCTTTCGGTAAAAGCTGAACTGAAGGGAACCTGTCGTGACTGACCAGCGGCCAGCGGCCGGAACCGAGCAGCAGTACGAGGCTCCGGCAGGGATCGATACCAGCAGGGCGCATCAAGCGCGGATCTATGACTACTGGCTTGGCGGGAAAGACAACTTCGCGGTCGACCGAGAGGCAGCAGAGCAGGCGCTCGCCGCCTACCCTGGGCTCCGTCGTGGCGTCCGCGCTCAGCGGGCCTTCTTGGCGCGCGCGGTGGAGTACCTGACAGGCCCGGCGGGCATCCGCCAGTTTCTCGACATCGGTACCGGCATCCCGACGGCGAACAACACCCATGAGGTGGCGCAGTCCGTCGCCCCGGAAGCCCGCATCGTCTACGTTGACAACGATCCCATGGTGCTGGCGCACGCCCGCGCGCTCCTGACCAGCGCACCGCCTGGTGCGACCAGCTATCTTGACGCAGACGTGCGTGACACCGAGACGATTCTCAGCGCGGCGGCCGATCTACTGGATTTCCGGCAGCCAGTCGCGCTACTTCTCATCGGCATCCTGCAGCTCATCCCCGACGAGGACAATCCGCGGGCGATCGTCGCCAGGCTGGTGGAGGCAATCCCGCCAGGCAGCTGGCTAGCAGTCTTCCACCCAGCCAGCGACATACTGCCTGATCAGATCGGGGAGGCGGCACGCCGCGTCAGCGCCCGCTCGGCCAGCAGGACGACGCTACGCAGTCGCGCCGAGGTCGCACGATTCTTCGACGGCCTGGATCTCATAGACCCTGGCCTGGTGCAAGTCCACCGGTGGCAGCCAGGCTCGGCCGCGCCCGATGACGGAGAACCAGTGGCCGGGTACGCAGGACTTGCACGCAAGCCATGAACTACGGGCAAGTTGCTCGCTGGCGGTTCGCCTTGACATGCTTCGTGGATGGCTTCCCTGCCGCAGACGTCCGCGGAGGACGTCATCGATCTGCCAGCGCGGGTCCAGTTCGAGGTGTTCCTCGATGAGCAGCGTGCGGCTCTCAACGGCTGCCTGGACGGGCTGACCGAGGAGCAGGCGCGCCGATCACTGGTGCCCTCCAGGACTACGCTGCTGGGTCTGGTGAAGCACGCGACTTTCGTCGAGAAGGTCTGGTTCGACGAAGCCGTCACCTGCCGGTCTCGTGCCGAGATCGGCATTCCTGCGACGCCAGATGAGTCCTTCATTCTGCCGGACGACGACACCATCGCCAGTGTCCAGCGCGCACATCTCCAGGCATGCGAATCATCACGTCGCATGACCCCATCCCTGCGGCTGGACGACATGGTCCACGGCAACCGGCGCGGCCCGCTCCCGCTGCGCTGGGTCTACCTCCACGCCCTGCGCGAGCTCGCTCAGCACTGCGGCCACGCGGACATCCTGCGCGAGCAGCTCACCAGCGAATAGCGGGTCAGCCGCACGCGAATCGGCAGACCCCGTCCTATCTGATCTTGCTGGCGAGCGTGACGAGGTAGTCGCTGGAGGTACGGAAGTGACCGTCATCGGCGGTGTTCATCTCGTCGCTGAGGGCGACGAGCTCGTTTCGGAGCGACTCCCACCGTCCATCGGCTGAGAGCCTCTTCCGGGCGCCGAGCAGCGGCCCATAGCAGTCCGCCATGAAGTCGATGAACGCCGCTGGCGACTCGGCTTCGAAATCAAGCGCACAGCGCTCGAAGCTCAGCTGCACCGGATAGTCGGCGAACAGCGCCTCGATGTGCTCGACGCGGCCCCAGCCGGCCGGGGGCGAGGCATACGAGGGCGGCGCCGGCATGTACGGTCCCATGATCGTCCAGAATCGTCCGATATAGCTATCGGCGGCCCAGTTTCCTAGTGCGATCGTTCCTCCCGGACGGCAAACCCGGACAAGTTCGCGCGCGACGATCTCATGCCGCGGGACGAATTGCACCCCGAGGCTCGAGAGCACATAGTCGAACCGGTCATCGTCGAAGGGCAGGTCCTCGGCGTCAGCAGTGATCCACTCGATCTCGACACCCGCGTCGAGTGCCCGGCTCCTGCCAGCGGCGAATAGCTCGGGAGTGAGGTCGGTCGCGATCACCTGAGCCCCGAGACGGGCCGCCGGGATTGACGCGTTTCCAGTGCCCGCGGCGACATCGAGCACCTTTGAGCCAGGCTTGACTCCGGCGCGCTCGACGATCCGCTCGCCAACCTGGGTGACCAGCTCGGCAACGCGGGGGTAGTCGCCCGATGCCCACGTCGCGCGGTGAGCGTCCTTGAGTGCTTGTATGTCGGCAGTTGCGGTCGTCATGGCATCCTCCGGTTCGCCTGCAAGTGACCAGCCGCCAACAGTCCACCAGCTCGCCCCCGGCTACGTCATCGCACGTACCAGCCATCTCGCGATGGCCCGATCAGGCCATCGCGGCGATTATTAGCCAGGCAGTCACAGCAGCCCGCTGCGGGCAGCGCGGGCGGCAGCCGCGGCGCGGGTGGGCTGCCGGAGCTTCGCCAGAATGTTCGCAACATGGCGATGCACGGTGTGCGGACTGATCGCCAGCCGCTCGGCAATCTGGGCGTCGCTCAGGCCCTGCGCGACAAGGCCGAGAACCTCTCGCTCGCGCGCGCTTAGCTCGCCGAGCATCTTGGCATCGGGTGCGCTAACCGGGGCTGGCGGTGGCTTGATGCCAAGAAACGCTGCGATGGCGCGCAGGACCGCGTCACCGTCGCCATGCCACGGCAGGTGGGCGTCACCAGGCAGCGTCACGAGCTCGGCCCGCGGCAGGAGCGCCGCGACCTCGCGTGCGCCCCGCAGGCGCATCGCGCGGTCGCGTTCACGATGGACGACCAACGCCGGCGCACACACCCGAGGCAGATCGTCGCGCACGTCGGTTTCATAGATGAGCTCAAGCAGACTGGCTGCAACTTGTGCGTCGGCGCAAGCACGCTGCGATGCGGTGAAGGCTGCGCGATCGTCGGACGACCAGCTCGGCCCGAACATGTCCGCTAGCAAGCGGCTCCCTAGCCCCCAATGCGAACGCACGATGTCAGCCATGGCCTTGCGCGCCTCTGGCGGCCCTAGCGCGTGCCCGTCGGCGTAGCTGCCGTAAAGCACCAGGCGATCGACACGCTCCGGCCACCTCGCGGCAAAACTAACCGCCGTACATCCCCCGCATGACACGCCCATCAGCGTCACCCGCGCCAGCCCCAGCTCCTCAAGCACAGCGCACAGCGTGGCCACCTCGAATTCCGGGGTGAACGTCTGACCCGGCCGCTCCCGATCGGACATGCCGGTCCCGGCGCGGTCATAGCGCACCACCATGCGGTCGGCCGCCAAGCTCTCCACGAAGCGACGCAACGGATCGAGATGCCAGTCCTCGGCCAAGTGCGAGACCCACCACGCCGGCATCACAACCGCTGGCCCGCTCCCCACCACTGCAAAAGCGACACGCCCCGCATCCGGCATCCGTGCAAAACCCGTGATCTGTCGCACAGTCTCACGCTAGCTGTCCGGGAACTGTCCAGAGGCTGTGTGGGACGTGTCCAGAGGCTGTGCGGGACGTGCCCGTCGGCGGGAGGTGGTGATCTGCAGTAATAGACCTGCTTTGCCAGCTTTAAGATGCTTTCGCTCTGCTCTAGCATGGTTACTGCCCGAAGTGCCGAGGGCCTCGTCTGCGAGCGGAGATCCCCATGAACAGAACCCGCAGCTTACGCGCCGTACTCGGCGGCACCGCAGCATCCGCCGCGGTACTGGCAGCGGCCGGAGCGCCAGGCGCACAGGCGGCGGCAAGCCCTGGCTGGCGGATCGTCGCCAGTCACCACTACCCCCCGCAAGCCGACTACAACGGCCTGCTGAGCGTCGTCGCGCCCGCGAAGACGGACGCTTGGGCGTTCGGGGGAAACAACATCGGCTCCGCTCCAGGGACCAACACTCCGGTCGCGGCGAAATGGAACGGCACTGCCTGGCGCGCCGCCACGCTCCCCGCCGGAGTGACCGGCTATCTGGCAGCCGCAAGTGCACCTGCCGTCAATGACATCTGGGCCGTCAGCACCCAGACCGGCTACTTGCTGTATTTCAACGGCTCTTCGTGGTCGGTGGCGAAGACCTTCACGGCAGGACTGGCCGTGACCGGGGTCACGGCATTCAGCCCGACGGACGTCTGGGTATTCGGCACCACGGGTTTCGGCCCTGGCCTGGGAACCTGGCACCTGCACGGATCCACCTGGACTCAGGTCACCGGCTTGGGCGGCAGCATCACCACGGCCAGCGCACTGTCCGCGTCCGACATCTGGGCAATCGGCAGCGCCGTGAACCCGCAGGACGCCATCGTGCGCTTCCAGGGCAGCGGGTGGAAGCAGGTGACCAGCGCGGTCCTGACAGGCGCGCAGTTCAACAACATCCTGGCGCTGTCCCCGACCAACGTCTGGGTCTCGGGCGTCAAGGCCGGCACATCGACACCACTACTGGCCCACCTGCACGGGACCACCTGGACAGCGGTCACGGTGCCATTCAAGCTGAATCTCGGGGCGATGACCTCCGACGGCCAGGGCGGAGTCTGGATGACAGCGGGGGCTCTCCCGCCGGCAAATCAGTCCTGGGTCGTGCATCTGGCCGTGTCCAGCACCGGCGCGCTGACGTGGACGCGCCACCAGCTCACCTCGGGCGCTGGTGGTAGTGCTTTCGGCATCACGCTCATCCCTGGCACCACCTCACTGTGGGCCGTGGGCTCGCTACCCGCCACCACCACGACCGGTTCGAGCACTGCGATCTGGGCGGACGGCCCTACCGCGTAGGCGCCAGCGGCGTTTGGCCCGCGTGAACGCGTGCGGCAGCGCGTCAGGTGAGCGTGCGGCAGCGCGTCAGGTGAGCGTGCGGCAGCGCGTCAGGTGAGCGTGCGGCAGCGCGTCAGGTGAACTGTCCTGGCCGGTCCGCGACCGCGGCCGCACATCGCGACGCGAGCGCTGCGACGGCGGCACGGAGTTCATCGCCGCCCTCGACGCGGAAGGCGAACGGTACGGCGGCCAGCCACTCTTGCGCGTACATGGTGGGGTTGCCGGTGGTACCGACCAGCACGCATCCGCTAGCGTGTGTTTCGAGGCGGCCCATCGGCGGGCGGATCCACGGCGCCACCTCGGCGGGCGACGCCTCGAACACGACGCGGGCGGGGAAGGCCCAGCCCTCAGCCAGGTTCTCCTCGAGCGCCGCGACCGGGTCCAGTCCATCGGGCGGGGTGAACGAGTGTTCAGTGTGCTCGACCATGCAGACCCGATCGACCCGGTAGCTTCGAACCGCGCCCGCGTGGTGAGAGTGGCACAGCAGATACCAGCGTCCGTGGCGGACCACGACCGCCCACGGATCGACCTCTTCGTCCCATTCGCTGCCTGACCCGCTCCGATACCGGAGCCGTACCCGCCGCCTCGACGCCACGGCTAGGACGAGTGCGCTGGTCACGGCGGGATCGGGATGCGCAGCGCTGCGGTCGGGAGCAGCTGCGGCGTACTCGCGTACTGCCGCGGCCTGGCGGCCGACGGTCTCTGGCAACGCCCGGATGACCTTGGCCAGCGCTGAACCGGCCAGCTCGCCGGTGCCAGTCGCCGCCGGATGGCCCTCGAGCACGGCCATCACCAGCCCCAGCGCCTCATCCTGGGTGAAGATGACCGGTGGCAGTCGCATTCCCCGGCCGAGCCGGTAGCCCCCGTACCGGCCGCGCGAGGACTCGACGGGCACCCCGGCTTCTCGCAAGATCGCGACGTACCGGCGTGCCGCGCGTTCTGTGACCCCGAGGCGCTCAGCGATCTGATCGGCGGTCGTGCCGGGCTGAATTTGCAGGATCTCGAGTGTCTGCAGCGCGCGAGCCGTGGGGCTGACCCTAGGTGCCACGCTATGAGCGTACGAGAATCGCCAGTTAACCGGAAGCCGATCGTCCGGTAATGCCGTTACGGTCAGAGCCGGATGGGTTAGCCGGCCCTTGCGTGGTGATGGTCACTGCGGGCGCCTGCCCGGGCCGGCAACCGGCCGGCAACGTGTACGCACTACGGCGTGCACGCACCACGGAAGGAGCGGCTGTCGCGATGGATATCCTCCTCATCGCCGGCCTGTGGCTCGACGGGTCCGCATGGGACGCGGTTGTTCCACATCTGCAGGCGCGGGGCCATCAGGCCGTGCCCCTCTGGCTGCCCGGTCAGGGCGCGCCGCCGGCCACGGCGACGCTCGCCGACCAGCATGCGGCCGTGCTGGCCGCAGTCGATGCCGCTGCCAGCAGCGTGATGGTCGTCGGTCATTCGGCCGCCTGCACACTCGCCTGGATGGCTGCCGATGCCCGGCCGGACAAGGTCGCGCGAGGCGCGATGATCGGGGGCTTCCCGTCCGGCGATGGCGAAATGTACGCCAGCTTCTTCGAACTGGCGGACGGTGTCATGGCGTTCCCCGGGTGGGGGCCGTTCGACGGCGCAGACGCCGCTGACCTCGACGAGCAGCAGCGTCGCCGGATCGCAGACGCAGCGATCCCGGTCCCCGAGGCGGTGGCGAAGGGGATCGTGCATCTGGGTGACGAGCGGCGGTTCGACGTCCCTGTCACGCTGATCTGCCCCGAGTTCTCCCCGGCCCAGGCCCGGGAGTGGATCGACGGGGGCGAGGTACCAGAGCTGTCCAAGGCCCGGCACATCGATTACGCCGACATCGAGTCGGGCCACTGGCCGATGTTCACCCGGCCGGCCGAACTTGCCGGCCTGCTCGTGGAAGCGGCCGATGCCTGACCGTCAGCCAGTACCGGCCTCAGCGAGCCCGATCAACAGGGTGGGGCACACGCCGTACACCATCCGGCCGCTGGACGTATCCACCTGGGACGCGTTCGCGGAGCTGGTCGAACGCAACAACGGGATCTACGGCGGCTGCTGGTGCGTCGCATTTCACTCGGCGTATCAGCGCGGGATCAGTGATCCCCGCACACAGAAGGAGCAGCTGGTGCGGGCGGGCCAGGCGCATGCCGCGCTGGTGCTCGATGAGCAGGGGCTCGCGCAGGGCTGGTGCCAGTACGGCGGCCTGGACGAGCTCGACCTCAAGCACGGCCGTGAGTACCGCAGGGACCCGCCGCCTCCCGCCCGCTGGCGGATTACCTGCATCTTCGTCGACAAGCGGCATCGCGGCGAGGGGATCGCGCGCGCGGGGGTCGAGGGCGCGCTCGCGCAGATCGCCGCCGCTGGCGGCGGCATGGTCGAGGCAATCTCCGAGACCACCACGGGCCGCGAAGCTCAGGGCCGGTTCCTGTTCAGCGCAACGGTCGAACTGTTCGAGCAGTACGGGTTCGCGCGGGGACGGCAGGTGGGCAAGCACGCGTGGATCGTGAGCCGGGAAGTCGACCCCGCATAGGTGGGCTGGCTGCTCCCGGGTTGGGGCCTCGCAGCCGCGGGTAGTCGTGCGGTGTGACGAACTTGGCCCCATCGCCTAGCGCTGTCGGCCGGGCGTACCACGAGGAACTCAGCAGTGGGCAGCGGTCGGCCCTGCTGAGCTGGCTGGCCTTCACCGGCACCTTCGCCGGACTCCGCGCGCTCACCTACAGCATCCGGGCCGGCAAGGGCCCGTTCCGGAACATCAGCGTCGGCGGCGAGCACCTGCATCACTACATCTGGGGCATCGGCCTGCTATCCGGTGTCGGCGCGGTCGCCGTCCGTGGCGATGAGCGGCAACGGCGTCACCCGGCTGTCGCGATCAGCTACGGAAGCGGCCTGGCGCTCATCGTCGATGAGTTCGCCCTGCTCCTCGACCTCAAGGACGTCTACTGGGCCAAGCAGGGTCGGATCTCGATCGACATCGGAGTGGGCGGCATCGCCGTGACGGGATCCTATTTCGCGGCCCTGCCGGTGCTCCGCCGACTGCGACGGGACGGGCAGCAGCGCGACCCGGCGCACGAGGCGGCGCCGACTTCCGAGGCCGCCGGAGGCCAGGCTGGCTAATCGGTGATCGCTAGCGCACGGGCTAGGGCCCGCGACGCGATCCGATTCGAATCGCAAGAAAGACCTCACAGCCGGGAACGGGGTCGTGGCCGCCAGTGCACCTGAGCGCGCGCAGCCTCGTGGCTAACTCCGGACGTCAGTTCGGCTGCCGCGGCCCGTGCCCGCGAGCGACGGCGCCTCGGCGGCTTCATGGCCGACGGCGCCACCATGATCGCGGATGATCAGGACCGGCCGCGGTGACCTGGCAGCGACGTCACCGGCCACACTGCCGGCTACCAGCCCGCCCAGGCCTGCGCGGCGATGGGAGCCGAGCACGATGAGGCTCGCGTCGTGCTCCTTGGCGGTGTCGATGACAGCCTTCCAGGCCGGAGTTCCCTCGACCGCCAGCGCCTGTGCCCGGAATCCGGCCGCGTCGGCCAGTGCGGCGCCGCGAGCGGCGGTCTGCTCGGCTGCTTGCCGGACGTCGTCACCGCACGCGGCGTCGAACTGCGCGTCTGGCTCCGGCGTGAATCCGACGTTGAACGTTCGCCAGACCGTAAGGACGAAGGCCTCCCGTCTCCCCCCAGTGGTTCACCACCGATCGGTAACGCCGCAGTAGCGCCGCTCGGGGACCCCGATACGAAGTGCCGTACAGGATCAGGCCCTGCGTCCGGTGCGGATGGGCAGCAGCGAACGCGATCGCTGCCCGCCCGCCGTCCGACAACCCGAACAGCACAGCCCGTGACGACTTGGCCGCGGCCATCACCGCCGCGACATCCTGCACGCGCTCACCTGTCGTCGGCAGGTCACCTGACGGATCCGACAACCCGGTGCCGCGCTTGTCCAGCCGGATCAGGCGCGCCCCCCGCTCTAGCGCCCGGACGAATCGGCGGTACCCGGTCTGCTGCCACTGGATGTCCAGATGCGAGACCAGGCCAGGCACCATGACCAGGTCCGGCGGACCAGTGCCGGAGACCTGATAGGCGATCTTCGCCCCGGTCGACTGCGCATAACGGGTCTGCGGCAGACGTCCAGCCATGGCGCAATGATCCACCCCCCAGCCGACGGCCAGCGCGATTATTGACGAGCAGTGGCACGGCAAGCAACCATCAGGGCTGTGGAGTCGTTCACGGGCAAGCTGGCCAGGGCTATTACTGTGCCCGCGCGTTCCTGCCCTGCTCATCGCCAGCGGTGCCGGCGTCCTGGTCAATACCAGCAGCGTGAACGGCTTCTGGGCATCGCTCGGACCGGGCATGCCGAACACCGCCTACAGCACCGCCAAGTTCGCGGTGCGGGGCTTCTCCGAGGCCCTGATCGAGGACCCGCGCTCCCACGCGCCCGAGGCCTGCGCCAGTTCCTCATGCGGATGAATGCCGACTTAATCGACGCGGCGGTGCGCGCGAAGCCTGCGGCCGCCTGCGTCTACGCCGAGCTCGTCAGCAGCCAGGCCGAAGACACTCGAATCACTCAGCGCGGGTGATGTACAGCCCTGAGGCATGCAAGACGCTGGGCAGGTACGTCTGGCGGCAGAGGGGGGCCGAGCGTGAGCCTGGCGGAATCCGTGGCAGTGGTGCGCCGGCCTGTCACCCAGCTAGAGCCGGTGATCGGGCGCGAGCGGCGCGAGCGGCTGGTCCAGACAGCTGAGCGGTTCCGGCAGCGGCTGGCGGGACGCACCGTGTGGAACATCAGCTCGACGGCCGTCGGCGGCGGCGTCGCGGAGATGTTGCAGGTACTGCTGGGCTACGTCGAGGACTTCGGCATCCCGAACCGCTGGATGGTGATCACCGGGGACGCCGAGTTCTTCGTGCTCACCAAGCGCCTGCATAACCAGATCCACGGCGAGACCGCTGGCGGCCCTCTCACGAGAGCCGAAGCCGCCCACTACGAGCGGATGCTGGCGGCGAACGCCGCCGAACTGGTCGACCGGATCAGGCCGGGAGACCTGGTCCTGCTGCACGATCCGCAGACCGCCGGCCTAGCGGCAGCCCTGACGGAGGCGGGCGCGCTCGTGGCGTGGCGCTGCCACATCGGCGTGGACTGGGAAAACGAGGCCACCGAGGCCGCGTGGCGCTTCCTGCGGCCGCATCTGGCTGCCGTGCGCGGGTTCGTCTTCTCCCGATCTGAGTACGTCCCGTCGTGGATCCCCGGCGAGATGGTCGCGATCATTCCGCCGTCAATCGATCCCTTCTCCCCGAAGAACCAGTACCTCGATGACGACACCGTGCTGGGGATTCTGGCACGGATCGGCGTGCTGAACGGCGCTGCGGCGCCCGGTCATACGTCATTCGTTCGCCGGGCGGGCGGTGCCGGCGAGGTTTCACGGACAGCGGAGATTACCGGCGACGGCCGCCCGGGTCCAGGCGATCCGCTAGTCGTCCAGGTGTCCCGGTGGGACAAGCTCAAGGACATGCCCGCGGTCATGCGCGGGTTCGCCGACTACATCGCCCCGTCCGGGGACGGATACCTGCTGCTCGTCGGGCCAGCCGTGGCCGGCGTGACTGATGACCCTGAGGGCGCCGCGGTATTCGGAGACTGCCTGCTGCAGTGGCGCGACCTGCCGGAAGCGGTCCGCGCCAGGGTCCTGCTCGTGACCTTGCCCCTGGACGACGCCGACGAGAACGCCGCGATGGTCAACGCGCTTCAGCGGCACGCCACCGTCATCGTGCAGAAGAGCCTCGCCGAGGGCTTCGGCCTGACCGTCGCGGAAGGGATGTGGAAGGGCCGGCCGGTTGTCGGATCGGCGGTCGGGGGGATCATCGACCAGATCGCCGACGGCACCGGCATCCTGCTGGCCGACCCCCGCGACCTCGAGGCGTTCGGAGCGGCCGTACGCCTGCTGCTCGACAATCAGGGCGAGGCTAGCCGGATGGGCCGAGCCGCGCAGGCTTACATCGGCGAGCACTACGTCGGTGACCTGCACCTGCTTCGCTATGCCAGCCTGCTGGGCGCGATGCTGTCCGACAGCTGACGAAGCAGTCGCGGTACCACCGGGCTCGACGGCGACCTCGCCGACATCAGCACGTCCCATGGCCGGGTATCTGCCGCCCGGTCACCGACGAAGGGCGGATTCGGATCCAGAAGGGATGCTCGGTGGCGCTAGCCCACGAACGCAGCACCAAGCCACCAAGCCGCTGAAGCTCGGCGTCCTCGTACACCATCTCGGCGTGCCCGTTGACCAAGACGCTCCACCCGGATTGGGCCTGCCAGTCATAATCGTCGGCCTCGAACGCCACGAGATTCTGCTCTTCGGCGGCCGCGAGCTTCGATCCCCGTGCCGTTCGGAAGACGATGTCCTGGCCATCAACGACGTGATTGACGGGCAGGACCACCAGCTCGCCGTCAGCCTGGAAGCCGACCCGGCCGACCGGCACGGAAGCAAGCAGGCGCAGGCAGTCCGCCAGCGCCAGTGTTTCGAGCCCTGCGTGATCGATTGGTTGCTCTGGCATGTTGGCCTCCAGTGCTCTCCAGCCGCCAGCCCTGAGGCTGCTGCGCCGAGAATCGCGGTCATCGGCTCATCCTCCCAAGCTGCGCCGCTGATGGCGGCGGGCGCAGCCGGCCGAAGTCACGCGCCGCCGGGTCCTTCGCCTCTGCTATCGAAAGGTTCAACAGGGGCAGCAGGTCGAGCACAGAGTTGACATCGCCAGGAGTCACCATCAGCGTAGAGATCGTCATGGATGATCTCCTGAGCCAGGGCGAGGACCGTGCGCCCAGTCCGTGGCCACCGCGCTTGCTTGTGATCGTCATCCTGCTCCTGATGGCGGTCGCGATCGTCCGGCACCTCCCGACCGCGCAGGTGGCCTCGCCGCATCGTCCTGCCGCAGCGGCATCAGCGGGGCCGGTGCAGCTGGCCGGCCTGGGCTCGGGCGCGGCTTACCTGCTCGATCGGACAGCCGGAATCGTCAGGCCAGCATCGCCTGGATCTCGCTTCTGTGTGCTGCGAAGGGCGGGAGGAGCGGCCTGATCGAAGTCAGTCGTCGCCGAGCCGCAGCGGTACCCCGAGCTGCCGGGCAAGCTCGGCCGCCCGGCTACGGTCAGCAGCAGTGAACTGCGCTCCGTCACGCGCAAAGCACAGGCAACGCAGACCTTCCTCGGCGCTGGCCGCTCCCGGACCGTTCCCGGCCGACCGAGCAGGCTGGACCAGCCGAAGCCGCGCGCCGTTGACCCAGGTCAGCTCTGCGACTGCTGCCTGCGCAGTCTCCTGCCGACTGATCACCTGACCTTCGAGCGCACCGGCGAACAGGCGGACGGCGCCGTGAATGTCGGACACGTTGTGCTCCACGTGCGTGAGAGCCGACGGCGGTCCCGCGGCGGGGAACTCGGCAGGCGGCGCCAGCACCGGCGCCGGTCCTGATGTCTGGGCGACCTGGACGACGATGCCGTACGCGTTCTTGGGATGCAGGAACGCTTCCTTCCACGTCGGGCTGGCGAGGCCGACCCGGACGGGCTCGATGCCAGCCGCCCGTACGCGCGCCAGCGTCGCGTGAATGTCGGGGACCACGAAGGTGAAGTGGTGCGGGCCAGTGCCGCGGGCGTCCAGGAAGCGCTCCAGGAACGCAGCGTCGGGGCCACCGCTGGGCGTGAGCAGCTCGATCTTCGGGCCCCTGCTGAACTCGACCTGACCCCACCAGAAGCCGGGTGAGTCACCTCCGTAGACCCACGATCCGCCGAGCAGCCCGGCGAACAGATCCCAGCCATCCGTCAGCGCACGAGTGCCGATAGCGACGTGATCAAAGACCGGCCGTGACAACTCGTCTCCCATCGGACCAACTGGCTGCGCCATCCAGGCAGCATTCCAGACGAGGGAAGAAGCGGGCAAACGGCCGTCAGCGGAGCACGTCAGCGGAGCAAGTCAGCGACTGCGGCCACGCCGGACTCGATCGCGCGCTCGGTCACGTTCCCGAAGCCGATCACGAGCTGCGGCGAACCTGGCATTGACGGCGACCGCCACGCTGCCATCCCGTAGAGCCCGACGGAACGCTCGCGCGCCGCCGCGATGATGGCCTTCTCGTCGGCGGTCTCCGGCAGGTGGGCCACGGCGTGAAACCCGGCGGCCAGGCCGGCCAGCCGCACACCTGGCGCATGCGAGCCGAGGGATTCGATCAGCACGGCGCGCCGCCTGGCGTACACCGCGCGCATGTGCCGCAGGTGACGGTCGTAGCGGCCCGATTCGAGCAAGGCGGCCACGGCCAGCTGGTCCAGGCCGGACGAGCCGCGGTCACTGACACGCTTTTCCGTAGCGACAGCCGCGACCAGGTCCGGCGGCACCAGCACCCAGCCCAGCCGCACGGCCGGTGCCAGCGACTTGCTCACCGTGCCGATCGCAAAGACGCGATCGGGCGCCAGACCTTGCAGCACCCCGACCGGCTCGCGGTCGTAGCGAAACTCGGAATCGTAGTCGTCCTCGATCACGAAGCCGTCGTGGCGCACGGCCCACTCCACGAGCGCATGCCGGCGCTCCGGTGCGAGCACGACGCCGGTCGGCGCCTGGTGCGCAGGTGTCACGACGGCCACCTGGGCGCCACTGGCCCTGAGCGCCGCAACGTCCAGGCCGAGATCGTCGACGGGCACCTGCACGACGTCCAGGCCGGCGGCGCGAGCGGCGAACGTGTCGTCACTCGTCGCGAGGTCCCCGTGGCCGGGATCTTCCAGCGCTACGCACCGGACGCCTCGCCGCGCGAGTACCCGGAAGACGAGGTTGAGGCCCTGGGCGAATCCAGCGCAGACCACGACCGCGTCGTGGTCGACCGCAGCAGCACGCACCCGACGCGTGTACGCCGCGACGACCTGACGCAGTTCGGCGCTGCCGCGCGGATCGCCATAGTCGAGGTCGGGGGTCTCAATACGACGGCAGGATTCCCGCATCGCCCAGGCCCAGTCACCGCGCGGAAAGCTCGCCAGGTCCGGCACCCCGGACCGGAAGTCGGCGATCAGCGTCGGGCGCCGATCCGGTATCTGCGATGGCCCTCGCGCTGTGGCCGCAATGGCCCGGGTGCCGGACGCGACCCGGGTCGCGGAGCCGACCCGGCTCGTGAGGTAGCCCTCGGCCAGCAACTGGTTGAAGCACTCCTGCACAAGCCCGCGAGAGACGCCGAGCTCCCGGGCAAGCTCGCGCGATGACGGCAGTCGCTCACCGCCCTGCAGCCTGCCGTCCCGGATCGCGTCACGCAGGCCTGTCTCTAGCTGCGAGCGCAGTGGCTCGGCACGCCCGCGATCGAGCCGCACTAGAAGTTCCGGACCCAAACCGGACCACTGAATAGCCATGGGATTGGACCTTACCAGTGTTCCACTTGCTGTTTACGGTCGGTTACATGGACACCGCGCTGCACCCCAACACGACCTTCCCGGCCGGCCCATCCGGCGTCTCCGCACCCCGGACGCGGCTGGTTACCGGCCAGCTGGCGCTGCTGCTGCTGGCCTCCCTCGGCGCGCTCACCAGCTTCGAGCTGCTGCTGTCGGTGACGCCCATGGATGCCGAGTCCAGCGGCGCCGGGAGCAGCGAGGCCGGCCTGGTGACCGCCTCGCTGATGCTGGCGACGGTGCTGGCCGAGCTGGCCTCAGCCCGGCTGATCGGCCGTTATGGCGACCGCCTTGTGTTCGCTGCCGGGGCGATGCTGCTCGGCGGCCCTGCGCTGGCGCTACTCGCGCCGCACGCGGTGGCGCTGATCGTTGCTGTCAGCATCGCGCGGGGCATCGGGTTCGGCCTGAACACCGTCGTCATCGGGGCGCTGGTCGCAACCGCCGTGCCAGCGGAGCGCCGCGGCGAGGGCATCGGCATGGTCGGTGTCGTGGACTGCATACCCGCGATCGTGGCGCTGCCATCCGGCGTCTGGCTGGCCGAGCACGCGGGCTATGCCGTCGTGATCGTGATCACCGCGGCGTGTGGCCTGGCGCCGCTGGCAGTCGTCCCGTGGCTAGGCAGCGCCACGAAGCGCGGCCAGCCGGCCAGGCACGCGGATGCGGCAGACCTTGACCCGGCGCCGCCGGCCGGCCTGCTGGCCAGCCTGCGCTCCCCCGGCCAGCGCCGCCCGGCACTGGTGTTCGCGGCGACGACGGTCTCGGCCGGGGTGGTCGCCTCGTTCTTGCCGCTGGCGACCGGCGTCTCCGGCGGCGTCGCGGCGCTCGGGCTGCTCGTGCAGGGCGTCGCGTCGACGGCAGGACGCTGGTGGGCCGGGCGCTACGGTGACCAGCACGGTCACGCTGGCCTGCTCGTCCCCGGCCTGCTGACCGCCGCAGCCGGAATGGTCATGCTCATCTGGATGGCGTCGCCGACCGCACTCATCGCGGGCATGTGCCTGTTCGGGACCGGCTTCGGCGTGTGCCAGAACGTGACCTTCGCGGTCATGATCGACCGTGCCCCGGCCGCCGACTACGGCACCACTAGCGCGCTGTGGAACCTGGCGTACGACGGCGGATACGGGGCCGGTCCGGCCGGCTTCGGCACGTTCGTCGGATACACGGGCTATCCGGCCGCGTTCGCCCTGACCGGGGCGCTAATGCTCGGCGCGCTCCTGCCCGCGCTGCGTGATCGAGGCAGCCAAAGCTCGCCACCATCAGGATGTCGCGGGCGCTTTCCCGCCCGGGATGCTGACGACGACGTTGTCCGCGGTCGAAGAGATCTGTGCGGCACCGGATGCGATCGGGATCGGCTTGCAGATCGTGCGCGTCAGCCCGTTGCCGACCTGGCCCACGTGGCTGACGCCCCATGAGTAGACAGCTCCGGCGGATGAAACGGCATACGACGTGGCCGAGCCGGTAGCCAGCGCCACGTACGTGCCAGTCGGCGGCGGGCGAAGCCGCACGGGCGATGACACCGCAGGTCTCCCGAAACCCTCCTGGCAGGCGTGGTTATCGCCCCAGCCCCACAGTGAGCCGTCGGACAGAAGCACCAGTGTCTGCCCGTTGTTCCAGAGCGATCCGCCTTGCGCGACCTGAGCCACCGGAGCCGGCAAATGCACCAGGACCGGTACGTCGGAGTGCTTGCCGAGGCGTCCACTGCCGAGCTGACCGGCGGCGTTGAAGCCCCAGTCGTAGTACTGGCCATTGGACATCAGTGCGCCCGTATTGGCCCATGACGCCACGAGCCTGGTGACCTCAGCACCGTCAAGTCCGACGACGGGCGTCGGCCTCGCGGCGTTGCGCCAGCTGCCGGTGCCGAGGTCGCCGTATGCGTTCATGCCACACGCGTAGACGGTGCCGTTGGCGTCGTACACAGCGTGATTGTTCGCGCCTGCGGCCGACGTCACATGGGTGAGCGGGAGCTCGACGGGCGTCGTGTAGTCCATGGTCGTCCCGAGGCACAGCTCGCCGCCGTAGTTACGGCCCCAGCCCCACACTCGCCCGCTGGTGTCGATCGCGAGGGCGGTGTCGTACGGCATGGCGTCGGTTGGGATCGACCAGATCTTCACGCCGCGCGGGAAGTGCACCCGAACCGGGGTGGCGAACGAGTTGTTGGTGCTACCGTCACCCAGCTGGCCGGCGTTGCCCATGCCCCACGCATACAGGCTGCCGTCAGTCATCAGCGCGTACTCGGTCGAGTTCGAGGAACCGACTTCGGTAACCGTGCCGGGCAGAGTCACCGTAACTGGTGACGTCTGGGTGTCGTAGAGGCCCCGGCTAGCCCCGAAGTAGGACCCCCAGTGCTCGACGACGGTCGTCGGCGTGGGCACGTCGTTGACGTCCGCCGAGTCACGCACCCGCACGGCCTGCGCGCAGCCGGCCGTCAGGGTCGTGGCCACAGCGATCGCGCACAGACCAACTTTCACGCGTCGTGATTTGGTCGTCACCAGCCGTAATGCCTTCCTCGTCGCCTGATACACGGACAATATGCTGCGGTGTACAACCTAGGCGGCATTCTCCCAGATGCACCAGTGAAGGCAGCCCAGCGACGGTTGGGAGTGTCGTCCGGCGAGCCTGGCGATGGCAGACCGGCGTCGTCGATCGGCTCGCCTGCCGGGCCCGAGGCGGCGCCGGCGTGGCGGAGGTCGGCGTCCAGCCGTATCGATTCGCCCGGACGCGCTGGCCAGTTAGTAGCCCGCTGCTACTCGTGCTGTGTCTTGGCCGTGGCCGACGTCCGCGCCAGCCGACCCTCGGCCAGTGCCGCCCGAGATACGTCGTCCAGGGTGGTCACGACGAGATCCGCACCCGCGCTGAGCAGTACTTCCTCGTCATGAACGCGGGCTACGCCGAGCGCCGCCATGCCGCCGGCCTTGGCCGCCTGCACGCCAGACGGCGCGTCCTCTACTACGAAGCAACCGCTAGGCGGGGCGCCAAGCTCGTCTGCCGCCGTCAGGAAGATCAGCGGGTCTGGTTTGCCTCGCGGCAAGTCACGCCCGGACACGTCCGCGTCCAGGAGGCCGAGCAGCGTGAGCCCCGGCCGGATGAGCGGATTGTCCAGGCGCTGCTCCGCCGCGAAGGCGTCCATCTGGACGTGGTCCATGATCAAGTCGGCGTTCTTGGACGACGACGCCGCGGCAACCGGGATGCCAGCCCTCTTGGTTGCGAGCACGAGGCGGAGCGCGTCAGGGAACGCCTTGAACTGACCGGACTTGATGAGCCGCGTCAACTGCTCCTGCTTGAGCGCGGCGTACTGCTCGGCCCGGCGATCAGCGTCAGGCACAGCGAAGTACGCCAGCGCCGCACGTGCGCCGTCGAGTCGCGGCTTACCAGCGAGGACCTCCTGGTAGACCTCTTGCGTGAACCGGTCAGGCGAGTACGTCGTGCGGTCGCGGACATCGGCCCACTCGGCGTCCATCAACTCTGCGAGCGCGTCGCGCCACGCTGGGTAGTGCGGCGAGTCCACCAGCACGCCGTCGACGTCGAAGATCGCACCCTGGAATCCCATGGTCAGCTCCCTACCGGTCGCATCCGTACCGGTCGCATCCGTACCGGTCGCATCCCTCCAGCCGCATCCCGGCCGGTCATACGTATCGCCGCTCGGCGGCGGTCTGCTCCACCTGCCCGCAGGCCGGCACGCATGCCCTCCCAGGTTGACCGCGCATGTTCCCAGGATGTACTCGGGCAGCGACCGGCCGGTCACCAGCCCCGGCCCGCCCGTGCGCGAAGCGCAGTCCCGCGGCGAAGCGTAGTCCCGCGGCGAAGCGCAGTCCCGCGCGGCGTGAGGCGTGGGCCGGTCCGCCCGGCTCGAACGTCATCGCTGGCTCTCTGCTGCTGATAGAGCGTCAGCAGAGTTCCATCCATGACGTCCACGTACTCAGCCTGCCACTCGCACATAGAACATATGACGCATATCGACAGCTTGGTGCCGCCGAGCGCTTACAACCTCCTGCAATCGGCGCGTGATCAGCCCCGCCCAGCGGGCGCAGAGCGGGGCGTCCGCGACGCCCGCGCGGACGTCACCGCGTCCGGAGAGCTAGCCTGTCGGTCTAGCTGGCGGAGGGCGGCGACGGCGAGGGCCATGAGCGGACAACCGGGTAACCGGGCGCGGGCGCGCACAGGCAGCGGCACCGGTCCGACCGCAAGCGGCACCGGTCCGAGCGCAAGCGGCACCGGTCCGAGCGCGAGCGGCCGGGCTCCAGGCGGACGGGCAGGTGCCAGCGCCCGCCACAGCCTGCCTACGTGGGTCGAGCCACAGCTGGCGACCCTCACGCGAGAGCACTTCTCCGATCCCGCTTGGATCTTCGAGCGCAAGCTGGACGGCGAGCGGTGCCTCGCGTTCGCGGACTACGCCGACGGTGCCAGCGGCGCCGCGGTTTCGATCCGCCTCATGTCGCGTAATCAGCGCGACATCACCAGCACCTACCCCGACATCGCCGCGGCGCTTGCAGCCCAGATCACAGCGCCCGGCCAGATCCTGGACGGCGAGATCGTCGCGTTCAGCGGTACCGCGACGAGCTTCGCCCAACTGCAGCAGCGGCTGGGTCTCGTGCACCCGAGCGCCAGCCTGATCACCGCTGTGCCGGTGTTCTATTACATCTTCGACGTGATGTACGCGGCCGGCCGCGATGTGCGCCCGCTCCCCCAGCTTGAGCGTAAGCAAATCCTGCGCGGGCTGATGCCCTTCTACGACCCGCTGCGCTACACCGAGCATCGCGAACGCGATGGGGAGCGGTACTTCGAGCAGGCCTGCCGCGACCGCTGGGAAGGCCTCATCGCCAAGCGCTCCGATGCGCCCTACCTAGGCGCCCGGACTCGCGACTGGCTGAAGTTCAAATGCGAGAACGCGCAGGAGTTCGTCGTCGGCGGCTACACCGACCCGCGTGGCGCACGCGAGGGTCTGGGCGCGCTGCTGCTCGGCTACTACGACTCAGACGGCAAGCTGACCTACGCGGGCAAGGTCGGGACCGGCTTCAGCGACAGCGTGCTGCGGCGCCTGCACGACACGCTGTCCGGCCTGGAGCGTGACAGCGCGCCGTTCGACCGCGGCCGTATCCCGCGGGCACACGTGCACTGGGTCGAGCCTCGCCTGGTCGTCGAGGTCGGCTTCAGCGAGTGGACTACGGACGGCCAGCTTCGTCACCCGCGTTACCAAGGCCTGCGGGATGACAAGGCCCCCACCGAGGTCGTGCGGGAATCACCGTCCTGATCGGCTCCGGCCCGAGCGCACCAGATCGGCCCCGCACGACACATCTGCCCATCGGCAGCGCGCGCCTGTAGCCTCGACGGCAACGACCGTGGTCACGGCGAGGAGACGCATGTACGCACGACAGCATGCCGAGAACCATCCGGATCGGCCCGCGATCATCATGGGCGCGACCGGCGAGACCGTCACCTTCGCCGAGTTCGAGGCCCGCGCCAACCGGACGGCGCACCTCCTGCGCGCCGCCGGGCTGAGGCGCGGCGACCACATCGCCGTGTTCATGGAAAACAGCATCCGGATGCTCGAGATCGAGGCCGCCGCCGAGCGGACCGGCTTGTACTTCACGCTGATCAACACGTATCTGGCGCCGGACGAGGTCGCCTACATCGTGACGAATTCGCGGTCCCGGATGCTGTTCAGCTCGGCCGCCCGCCGACCGGTGGCGCAGGCCGCGGCGGCGAACTGCCCTGACCTCGAGCGCATGCTGATCACGGGGCCAGGCCAGCCACCCGCCGGGTGGGAGTCCTACGAGGCCGCGATCGCGCCGTACCCGACCGACCCGGTCCCGGACGAGTCGCTCGGCGCGGCCATGCTGTACTCGTCCGGCACCACCGGGCAGCCCAAGGGGATCCTGCGCGCGCTGCCGACGAGCGCGCCCAGCGAGCCACTCCCGGTGATGGACTTCGTAGGGGCGATGTTCGGGTTCAGGCCGGGCATGACCTACCTCAACCCGGCGCCGCTGTACCACTCGGCGCCTGCGGCCAGCGTCTCCGCGGCGCTGCGGCTGGGCGCCACGACGGTGGTGATGGACCACTTCGACGCCCAGCAGTGGCTGGCCCTGGTCGAACGGCACCGGGTGACCCACTGCCAGCTGGTGCCGGTCATGTTCACCCGGCTGCTCCGCCTTCCCGAGGACGTCCGGACCAGGTACGACGTGTCGTCGCTGGAGTGCATCGTGCACGCCGCCGCGCCGTGTCCCGTGCACGTGAAACAGGCCATGATCGACTGGCTGGGGCCGATCATCACCGAGTACTACAGCGCCACGGAGGCGCACGGCTTCACCTTCTGCGACAGCGCCCAGTGGCTCGCCCATCCGGGCACGGTCGGCCGGCCGATCCTGGGCGAGCTGCTCATCCTCGATGACGACGGGAAGCAGTGCCCGCCGGGCGTGGACGGGACGATCTGGTTCCGCGGCGCAACCGCGTTCGAGTACTTCGAGGATCCGGTCAAGACAGCCGAGAGCCGCAGCGCCGACGGCCAGGCGAGCAGCGTCGGCGACGTCGGCCACGTGGACGAGGACGGGTACCTGTATCTGACCGACCGCAAGACCTACATGATCATCTCTGGCGGTGTCAACATCTACCCGCAGGAGACCGAGAACCTCCTCGCCGCCCACCCCGCAGTCCTCGACGTCGCGGTGATCGGCGTCCCCAACGAGGACCTCGGCGAGGAGGTGAAGGCCGTCGTGCAGCTGGCCGATCCAGAGAGTGCCAGCCCCGAGCTCGCGCAAGAGCTGATCGGCTACTGCCGGGAACGGCAGGCGCATTTCAAATGCCCGCGAACCGTCGACTTCGTCGCCGAGCTGCCGCGGTATCCGACCGGCAAGCTGTACAAGCGCCTGCTCAAAGACGCCTACTGGAGCGGTCACCAGACGTCGATCGTCTAGGGCCGGGCGCGGCGGCGAACGCCTAGCCCGGCCGGCTCTCTCGGTCTGACCGCGGACGCAGGCTTACGATGCCGGCGTGCAAGCCGCGGTTCACACCAGCTACGGCCCGCCAAGCGTGGTCCAGATCAGGGCGATCGCGCCGCCTGTCCCGGCCGACGGCGAGCTGCTGATCAAGGTCCACGGGACGACCGTCAACCGGACGGACTGTCACTACCGGTCCGCCAGGCCGCCGGTCATGCGGCTGATGTCCGGGCTTCTCCGGCCGCGCGCGACTGTCCTCGGGACCGAGTACGCGGGCGAGGTCGCCGCGACCGGGCCACGCGTCACGGCCTTCGCGGTCGGCGACCAGGTCTTCGGGTACTGCGAGGGCAGGTTCGGAGCGCACGCCGAGTACCTGGCAATCCGTGCCGATGGCCCGGTCGCCGCCATGCCGACTCGCCTCGGCTACGACGTGGCCGCCGCGAGCACCGAGGGAGCGCACTACGCCCTCTCTCACATCCGCCGGGCGGCTATCCGCAGCGGGCAGGCCGTCCTGGTCTACGGCGCGACCGGCGGTATCGGCTCCGCAGCTGTCCAGCTCCTCGCGGCGATCGGCGCCGTCGTGACGGCGGTCTGCGCCACGGAGCACCTCGGCCTCGTCCGCGGCTTAGGCGCCCACCGGGTCCTCGACTACACCACCGGGGAGTTCGCGACCGACGACCACCGCTACGACGTCGTCTTCGACGCCGTCGGCAAGGCCTGGTTCGGCCAGTGCAGGCGGCTGCTCAAGCCCGGCGGCATCTACATGTCGACCGGGCCTGGGCCCGGTTACCAGAACCTCGCGTTGCCGCTCATCTCGCCGCTGCTACCCGGCGCCAGGGTGCTGTTCGCGTTCCCGAAAATAGACCAGGCGATGGTGGGGTATTTCCGTGAGCTGATGGAGTCCGGGCAGTTCACGCCCCTCATCGACCGGCGGTATCCGCGGGCTGAGATCGTGGCGGCCTACACGTATGTCGAGACCGGCCGCAAGACAGGGAACGTGGTCGTCACCATCGACCCACCGTCCTAGGCGCGCAGCCGCGAGCGCTGCGAGACCCACGCCCCGGCGCCGGCCACGAGCAGTACCAGCGCCGGGATCAGGCCCAGCACGCGCATCGCGGCCAGGCTGAGGTCGGCCGCGCCGGTCGAGCCGCCAGCGATGCCGCCGCTGGTCACGAAGCCCACGGGCAACGCGACGACCAAGTACACCGCCACGATGATCGCCAGCGCCCTGCTGCGCTCTGCCCACGCCAGCACCCACAACACCGCGGCGATCACCAGCACGGCGCCCACATGGCGGGCGTCGGTGACAGCCCGGTTCGGCTGGCCTGACTGCAGCACCGTGGTCAGCAGCGACACCAGCAAGACAAGCTCGCTGAGCACCAGCCCCGTGATGAGGAACCCGCGAGCCGGGGTCCGCAGCCCGACCCGGCCCGCCCGCCGGCGATACCACAGCACGGCCAGCACGACGGCGACCGGGACGGCGACCTGCCAGTACCAGCCGAGAGCCGTGACGACGACCCGGTAGTGGGCGCCGCCATTGACGATGCATGGCTGGCCCGGCACGCAAGTGCTCGGGAGCTGGTGCGGAGGAGCGGACGCCAGGCGCGGTGTCGCGAGCCGCTCGTAGAACGGCAGCGATCCGCAGATCACGAGGCCGAACAACAGCAGCGGCAGCCAGTACGCACGCGTGAGGACACTGGTCCGGTGCTGGATGACGCGGATCTCGTCGAGCAGCTGCGCGGCCTCCGGCTCGCCACGGCCTGCCGGTGGCGATGCGGGCTCAGACTTGTCGGTCACGGCTGCCTCCGGTTGCTGTCTGGATCGTGCTCGCGGACCAGGCACGCGAGCGCTGTTATCTCGTCGGCCAGGGCGGTTCGGCCGCGCCTGGTAATGCTCACCCAGGTGCGCGCGCGGCGACCTTGGTAACCGCGCTCCACCCGGACCAGGCCCGCGTCTTCCAGCACCGTCAGGTGTGTCGACAGGTTCCCGGAGGTCAAGCCAAGCGCCTGCTGCAGGTAGCCGAACTCCGCCTGTCGGGCTCGCGAGGTGATAGTCAGGATGCCGAGCCGGTGACGCTGGTGCACGATCTCGCTCAGCCCAGCGGTGGGATGCGGATGCGCGGCCGAGCCCAGGGCAGGTCGCGGATCGGCATCCGAACACGCAGCCCGGCCGTCATCGCCATCCGGATCCACGTAACGCTCCACGACCGCAGCCCCTTGAGTTGCTATGCCAGTA
The DNA here is from genome assembly GCA_963792725.1 of uncultured Actinomycetota bacterium. Classification (GTDB taxonomy): domain Bacteria; phylum Actinomycetota; class Actinomycetes; order Streptosporangiales; family Streptosporangiaceae; genus JAJYUU01. The sequence continues at coordinate 1,393,566 of CAWBXJ010000001.1, forward strand.
GCTTTGCATTGCAAATCTACTGTGTCAACAAGGAGCCGGTCGACGGCCGGCTATGTGCGGGCGCCCGGTCGGCTACTGCGGCGCCAGCCGAGGCCTCACGAGGCCGCTGCGCGAGCCTCTGAGTGGCGGATCACTACGACGGGGCACGACGCGTGCTGGACGCAGTGCTGCCCAACCGAGCCCAGCAGCGCCTCGACGAACCCGCCATGACCGCGGCTGCCGACAACGAGCAATTCGGCGCCCTTGGATGCATCCAGCAGCACCTGCGCGGCGTTGCCCTGCACCACCCGCCGCCGGATCTCAGCCCCATCGACTGAGCTCGCGACCTCGTCGATGGCCTGCGTGATCGCGCTCTCCGCGATCTCGGGCCAGTCGATGTCGCCGATCGGCACCGCGTAACCATAGGCGGTCGGGTACTCCCAGGCGATGACGGCATCCACCACCGCCCCGGTCCGCCTCGCCTGGGCGACAGCCCAGGCCAGCGCTGCCTTCGATGGGGCCGATCCGTCGACACCCACCACGATCCGTCGGTCGTGCGCTGCTGTGGGCTGGGCCATCTTCGTCTCCTCAACCTGAGTGCTTGCTGTCTCGGACGATCACGATCGGGCACCGGGCATGGTGCGCGCAGTGCTGGCTTACCGAGCCGAGGAGCGCGCCGGTGAAGCCGCCGTGGCCGCGACTGCCGACCACCAGCAGGTCGGCGCCGTCGGCAGCATCCAGCAGGACCTGAGCCGCGTTTCCGTTCCGAACCGCGGTGCTCACGCGCACCTGGCTGTGCGCCACCGCTTTGGCGACGGCGTCGCTGAGTTCCCTGGCGAAGAGCCCCTCGACATCGGCCTCGTCCTGCGGTGTGACCAGCGCCCAGGCGGCGCGGTGAATCATGATCGGATAGTGCCAGGCCAGCACCGCTTCGACAGTAGCGCCGGTCAGCTCAGCTTGCCGGATGGCCCAGACGAGGGCGGCCTGGGCCGAGGGTGAGCCGTCCACGCCGACGACGATCCGCTTCCCGCTGACTTCATGGTGTCCGCTCGCCATCCCCACTCCTCTGCCACCAGCGGCGGGCAGTGGCATCTCATGCCCTGCGTACCGCTACCGCTCCTCGCGTGCCAGCCGCTCCGCCCGCTCCTTGATGCCAAGCAGCATCTTTCGCTCCATGACCAGGCTGCCCGGCTCCATCACATACCGGTAGAGCGCCCGCACCACGGGGGCGGCATCCGGTATGGCGATCCGGTTCCTGCTGATCAGCCTCGTCCGTTGGCCAGCTCGCGCCAGCGAGAACGCCCAGATCCAGTTGCCATCGTCGGACCGGAGCACGAGGGATCGCTCCGGATCGGCGACGGCGACACGCAGCACCGGCCCGTGCGCCCCCAGCGGTTGCGCGTCGCCTACCTTGACGTCCTGGAACTCAGGGAGGATGCGGTCGGCGCTGTGCATGCCCAGGCCGAGCAGGTTCTCTAGCCAGTCGTAGGTGTAAGCGCCGCCGCGGCCGGGCCCCAGCTGCGCCAGCCACGGCCAGACCGAGGCGGACGGCGCATCGATCCCGACCGCGCGCGTGGAGATCATGGCCGGGTGCGGGAGCAAATCGTCACCTGGCATTGCGCTCGCGACCTCGTCCGGCGTCGCCCCCCAGCCCAGGCACCATGGTCGCCAGCGCGGATACGTCACGGCCTCGAGCGCCGCGAGCAGCGTGACAGCGGCAGCGGCCGCACCATAGCGCCTGGCTGCCCGGCTGAACCGGCCCGGCGTTCCAGTGCCCGGCGCGGCGGACTGCGCTGTCATGCCACGCTCACGGCGACGGGTACTTGGCCAGGATCTCCCGCAGCTGCTGAGCAAAGCGCAACGACTCGTCATGGCTTCGCTGCCAGACATTGCGTCCGAAGATCAACCCGGTCGCACCGGCTTCCATCGACTGCCTGGCCTTCTCGAGCATGGCCTCATCACCAGCCCGTTCCCCGCCAGAAACCAGCAGCAGCGTGCGGCCTGCGGACCGGACCACCGCGTCGATCGCCTGCTGGGGCGACACGTCCCGGATGTAGTCCGGCGGTACGCCGGACTGCTTCTCCGGGTGCGGGAAATTGACCTTGACCACGTCAGCCCCCAGCTCGCTCGCAGTCCTGGCGGCGTAGTCAACGGCGTAGAAGGAGTCCTTGCCGCCCTTGCTGTCGACGTATGAGCCGCGCGGATATGACCACACGATCAGCGGCATCCCAAGCCGGACAGCATCCTCGCGGACGCGCCGCAGCTGGCTGAAGTCTTGCTCCTGGGCAGGCGAGCCCACGTACAGCGTGTAGCCAACCGCGTCGGCGCCGAGCCGTACCGCGTCCTCGACGGTCGCGTTCACCGGCGACAGCGGGTCGATGGCCGGCATGTCGGTCTTGCCGTTGAGCTTCAGGACCAGCGGTACCTCGCCCGCGTATTCCCAGTAGAACTTCTCGGCGAGGCCGATCTGGATGGCGATGCCGTTGAACCCGCCTTCCAGCGCCAGCTTGATCACGTACTTCGGATCGCAGGCAGCCGGGTTGGCGTAGAAGTCCCGGGGGCCGTGCTCAAGTCCCTGGTCGTAAGGCAGGAAGATGGCGGTGCCGTTGCCGAGACCGTGCTGTCGCAGAATCCGGTGCAGGCGGGCCTTCTTGCCGGTGCTGAGGCCCAGTTCCGCTAGGCCTGGCCGTACATTCATGACTAACTCCCAAGCAACTAGGCACTGGGCGTGCGCGCTCGCTTAGACGGCAGCGCGGTCACGCTCGCCGGTCCGAACTCGCAGCGCGCTCTCGACCGGGCACACCCAGATTTTTCCGTCACCGATAGACCCGGTGTTGACCGCCTTGGCGATGGCGGTGGTGAGCATTTCCGTCTGCTCGTCCTGGACCAGCGCCTCGACGCGCACCTTCGGTAGCACGAGGGCGCTCTGATCGCTGGACGCCGTCGCCGGGTGATGTCCGTATTGCTGACCGAACCCCATCACCTCGGTCACGGTCAGGCCGTGGCCGCCCTGTCGCTCGACGGCAGCGATCACGTCATCGAGCTTGTCCGGCTTGATGATCGCGGTAATCAGTTTCATGGTCTGTCACCTCTGACTTGTGTCCTTATCCAGAATCGGGTCTGTGCTGCCCGGACAGTAGGGCCGAAGGTCCGCCCGCCGCGGGCGCGTCGTCCATAGGCGGCGGCGCTCAGGCCTGAGCGCGAGGCTGGTGACTTTGGGCCGTACTCCGCCGAGTGTTGCGGTGGCATGCTGACGGCAGCAGCGTCTACGGGAGGTGATTGTCATCAGCGCCAAGGTCCGGGACGTCATGACCACATCAGTCGTGGCCGTCCGGAAGGATGCGTCCTTCAAGGAGATGGCGGCGATGCTCCGCAGCCGCCGGATCAGCGCCTTCCCCGTGCTCGACGACGCTGGCCGGGTCATCGGCGTCGTGTCGGAGGGCGATCTCCTGGTCAAGGAGGCGGTACAGGCCGACGGCACGAGCGTGTTCGCTGCCCTGCGGCACCTGAAGGAGGACGACAAGGCCACCGGCGTCACGGCCGGTGACCTGATGACCGGGCCCGCTGTGACCATCGGCCCGGATGCCCCGGTAGAAGAAGCTGCTCGCGTCATGTACGACCGGCGGGTCAAGCGCCTGCCCGTGGTGAACGCGGCCGGCCGGCTGCTCGGTATCGTCAGCCGGGTCGACGTGCTGGCCGTATTCAGCCGCCCCGACGAAGAGATCCGGGACGAGGTCGTGCGCCGCGTGCTTCCGGGCATCACGCCCGCAGCACCGAAAGACTTGAGCGTGGCCGTCAGCGACGGCATCGTGACCATCACCGGTGACGCGCAGACGGACCAGACGGGCCGCGCGATCATCGATGCGATCCGGCACGTCCAGGGTGTCGTCGCGGTCCGGGACCGGCTCAGCGTGCCGCGCCACGACTAGCCACCGGCCTTCGCCCGGTCAGCCGGCCCCATCGACCTGCTGACCATCTGAGCCTCCTCACATCACGGCGCCGAGATCCCGGCGAGGGGCGGGCACCACCGGAGGGCCATAGCCGAGCCGCAGGATCATCTGGCGATGCTCTGGCCACGGCCACCGGGACGCAGCGTCCTCGTCGCCATGCATGTCGTCGCGCTCGATGACCTGGTAGAGGAAGGATGCCGACACCCCGTGGCAGGTGGCAGTCAGCAGGACGTGCTCGAGGGCCTGGCCCGCCATCAGCCAGTCAGCCGGCTCGTCGGTCTCGGTCGTCAAGACCGCGAGCTGCGGGAACCGCTCGTACGCTGCCACCGTTCGACGCCGATCTGGCCGTGCGGCCAGGAAGTCGCCATGTCGAACCGGCGACGGCGTGCGGGCCGGCCGTGGCGGCAGCGCCTCAACAGGTATCCCGTCAGACCGGTCGACGCCGATCCAGCGGAGCAGCTCGGACTCGTGCTCCGCGTTGGCCGCTAGCTCGCGGCCCGCCTCGGCGGCCAGCGCGAGCACCTGCAGCGCGTCGGCCCGGTTCAGCAGGCGCAAGCTGGCGTGCTCGGCTGCAGCCGCGGCCGTGAGGTCAACCCGGACCTGGGCCGGGATCTCCTGGTCGGTATACGGGCCGCGATTCGTGTGCCGCCGAAAGACCGAATCTCGCAGCGCACGCTCGGCGGCCGTGGCAGGCGCACCCGGCACGGCCCGGATGACGGCCAGCACATCGAACGGATGCTCAGGGTGCGGCAGCAGCCGGACCTGCGGGTCGCGCCCGAGCGCGCGGATCGCGACCCGCGCATTGAACACGGCGGCACCGCAGCTCATGTACAACGCCCTGGCCGACGGATCGGCTACCCACAGCGCGCGATCGGACACGGCCGAGATCGTCAGCTCCTCCCCCGCGACCGCGAAGCGCCAAGGCTGGGAATTATGCAAGGATGGCGCGGCCGCGGCCGCCGCCATCACCTGCTCAATCTGCTCGGCAGAGAATGACCCGAACATGATCCCCCCGTCGTCAGGTCCGTGTTCCTACCGGTGGTTACCGTTACTACTGATGGTTACCGTTACCACCGGTGGCTTCCGACGGTACGGACGGCCGCGCGCAGGCCCTAGGGACGTTCGTCCGTGCAATCCGGGCCACTCCGCCCACCAGCTGCCGACATGTCGTTCTCGCCATGACATGGCGCATATAAGCGACCAGCGCCATAGCGGATTTGCGTCACAGCCGGGCTGGCGATGCTCCCCGATTGCCAGGTTCTGCACGACGCCAGCCAGAGAGGCCACGCGATGACCAGTGACGCAACGATCAAGGGCCAGCCAGGGGTCACGACCAAGATCAGCCCGCTGCCATTCGCCGACACCGTGTCCCGGCTGACGAGCCTGCTTGCTGCGAAGGACCTGAACGTCTTCGCCGTCATCGACCAGCGCGCTGCGGCGCGCAGCGCCGGCCTCGACCTGCGAGACACCACTCTGGTGATCTTCGGGAGCCCGGCGGCGGGCACGCCCGTCATGGCCGCCGCCCCGCTCGCTGCGCTCGATCTGCCGCTCAAGGTGCTGATCTGGGCTGACGACGGCCGGGTGAACGTGTCCTATGTGCCGCCGCTTGAGCTAGCCCGCCGGTATCAGCTCAGCGCGGAGCTCACCGCCAGGCTGGCAGGCATCGACGCGCTCACCGACGCGCTCGTCTCGCCCTGACGTACCGGATATGGTCGGCGCATGCTGATCGACGCCGCCGCTCACGTTTCTGACGATCCCGTCGGTATCGAGGCCGCTGCCGTGGCTGCCGAGGCTGCCGGATACGACGGCTTCGGCGTCGCCGAGACCAGGCATGATGCCTTTGTGTCTCTCGCGCTCGCGGCGCGGGCGACCACGTCCATCACGCTGCAGTCCGGGATCGCCGTGGCCTTCGCGCGCAACCCCATGAATCTGGCCGTGCTCGCGAACGACATCCAGCTCATCTGTCACGGCCGGTTCCAGCTCGGCCTCGGCTCGCAGGTCAGGCCGCATATCGAGCGACGGTTCTCGATGCCGTGGAGCCACCCGGCCGCCAGGATGGAGGAGTTCGTCGCGGCCATCCGGGCGATCTGGAGCAGCTGGGCGACGGGCGAGAAGCTGGCCTTCCGTGGCCAGTTCTACCAGCACACGCTGATGACGGACTTCTTTAACCCAGGCCCAAACCCGCACGGCAACCCGCCCATCTTCGTGGCCGCCGTCGGCGAGCTGATGACGGCCGTCGCGGGCCGCGTTGCCGACGGCCTGCTCTGTCACAGCTTCACCACCGAGACCTACCTGCGCGAGCGCACGCTGCCTGCGCTCCGGTCAGCGCGCGGGAGCCTGGACGGCTTCACCATCTGCCTGCCCGTCCTAGCTGCCATCGGCAGCGACGCGAAGGCGCGGGCGGCGGCAGAGACCGCGGTACGCGCCCAGATCGCCTTCTATGGCTCGACACCCGCCTACCGGCCCGTCCTAGACCTGCATGGCTGGGCTGATCTGCATGCGCAGCTCAACCAGCTGTCCCGGCGCCAGGAGTGGGCCGAGATGGGCAAGCTCATCACCGACGACGTACTGGACGCCTTCGCCGTGAGCGGCAGCCCCGCGCACGTGGCCGCGACGGTCCGGCGGCGCTTCGGCGACGTCGTCGACCGCATCTCGCTGTACACGCCGCAGCAGCCCGACCGGGCTGAGGTAATCGCGGTGACAGCCGCACTGCGCGGCTGAACAGCACTGACGAGCTCATCGGCGGCCCGGTGCCGCCAGCTAGGCTGCGGCCATGGCTGCAGCGCATCCCCTGGACAATCCCGCCAGGGCGGCGCTGCTCGGCCCGCAGGCGCACCTGGCGCAGCGCTGCGGCGCCGCGCTGCGTTATCCGGCCGACATCTCCCCGTTCGTCGCGCTGCCCGATGAGCCGGGACCTGATGCGTGGGACGATCTGGCGAGGCTGGCCGGCCCAGCCGGCGTGGTGTCGACGGCGGGCGTGGCTGCCGATCCGCCGCCTGGCTGGACTGTCCTGACGCGCATTGACGGCGTTCAGCTCGTGGCCGACCGGGTGGCCGCGGCCCCCGACGCTGACGCGGTCCGGCTGGGCCGAGCCGACGTCCCCGAGATGCTGAACCTGGCAGCACGCACGCGGCCCGGCCCGTTCCGGCCGCGCACGATCGAGTTCGGCGGATACCTCGGCATCCGGCGCGGCGGTGTGCTGGCCGCGATGGCCGGACAGCGGCTGCGCCCGCAAGGCTGGACCGAGATCAGCGCGGTGTGCACCGCGCCGGAGTTCCGGGGCCAGGGCCTCGCGACCCGGCTGACGCTAGCCGTGACGGCGGCGATCCGGGATCGTGGCGACAACTCGTTCCTGCATGTCTCGGCGGAGAACCTCAGCGCGATCCGGCTGTACGAGGCGCTCGGCTTCGGGCTGCGCCGCCAGGCCGCGTTCGTCGTCGTGCGCGCGCCGGCGTGACGGGACCTACGGCCGGCCAGTCAAGCCCAATGGCACTGCCGCCCCGACATCGCGGGCGAGACGCTGGCGTTGTTAAGACGAGGAATGGCTCCCGCGGGAGTCGTCCGACAAGAGGCGAGCGCGATGCCAGCGCCGATCATTCTCGCCAGTCGCGGTTCAGGACTTAAGACCTTCCGATACTGACCGAATGCCCTTCCTGGCCGCCTTGAGGCAAGACAAAGCTGAAGAAGGACAGGGCTGGCGTTTGATGGCCGCCCGGGAAGTGAGGGTCACATGTCAGGCATCGTCGTAGGCATTGATGGTTCGCACAATGCCAGTCACGCGCTGGAGTGGGCGATGACCGAAGCCGCGCTCCGCAAGGCGCCGCTGACGGTCATCACGGTCAACTCGGTTCCCGCGAGTTACTGGTCAGGCACTCCGGTTGAGCTGCCCGGAGACCAGAACAAGGTCGCGGAGATCCGCAAGACAGCCGAGGCCGCAGTGGCCGACACCGCTGCCAAGCTTGGCGGCAGCCAGCCAGAGTCCGTGACCGTCACGGCGATCAGCGGATTCCCCGCACAGTCGCTCATCGACGCGTCCAAGGGCAGCGACCTGCTTGTGGTTGGCAGCCGGGGCGGCGGCGGATTCGGTGCGCTTGTGCTCGGTTCCGTCAGCAACCAGGTCGTGCACCACGCAGAGTGCCCGGTTGTGGTCGTGCCGTCCGGCAAGTAACGAGCCAGTCAGCGTCCCATGAGGACTCGGGCGGCCCAGCCGCCCGAGTCTCGTTAGCTAAGGAGAACGATCGTGCCTATCCGAATCGGCATCAATGGCTTCGGCCGGATCGGACGCGCGTTCGTCCGGCGAAGCTTCGGGAACGACGACGTCGACGTGGTTGCCATCAATGACATTACCGACGCGCGAACGCTCGCCCATCTGCTGGCGTTCGACTCCACCTACGGCAGATTCGCGGCCGAGGTCGATCATGATGACCACTCGATCATCGTCAACGGGAAGCCCATTGCCGCCCTGAGTGTCCGCGAGCCGGCCGCGATCGGCTGGGGTGAGCTGGGCGTGGATGTCGTGATCGAGTCCACCGGAAAGTTCCGCAGCCGAGACGACGCGGCGCTGCACCTGAAGGGTGGTGCGCGCAAGGTCCTGATCTCGGCTCCAGGCAAGGGCGCGGACCTCACGGTCGTCATCGGGGTCAATGACGCGGACTACGATCCGGAGCGGCACGACGTCATCTCGTGCGCCTCGTGCACGACTAACTGCGTAGCGCCGATGGCAAAGGTGCTGGATGACGCCTTCGGCCTGACCCAGGGGCTGATGACTACGGTGCATGCCTACACTGGCGATCAGATGCTGCTGGACGGTCCGCACAAGGACCTGCGGCGCGCACGCAGCGCGGCCATCAGCATCGTGCCGACATCGACCGGCGCGGCACGCACGACAGGGCTGGTCATCCCTGCACTGGCTGGCCGTCTCGACGGCGTCGCGTTGCGCGTGCCGGTCGAGGACGGCTCGCTGACCGACCTGACCGCTGTCCTCGGTCAGGAGGTTACCGCCGAGCAGGTCAACGACGCGTTCCGCGCATCGGCCAACGGCCCACTCGCCGGGATTCTCGAGTACAGCACGGACCCGCTAGTCTCCCGTGACATCATCGGCGCGCAGGCGTCATGCGTGTTCGACTCGGGCCTGACCCAGGCGGCGGGCAGCCTGGTCAAGGTGTTCGGCTGGTACGACAACGAGTGGGGTTACACGTGCCGGCTCGTCGATCTCGCAACGATCGTGGGCGCAGCTCTGTAGCGAAACCCGCCGCGACAGACGGCAGATGGCCGCCGGAACCTGGTCCCGGCGGCCATCGACGTACACCCGCGTGCCAGCCTCACAGGCTGCGCATCTCGCGGAACCTGCGGATATCGTCCCGACCGACCAGCAGTGCTGCGCACACCGCCACGACGCCGAACACCAACACGACTCGCTTCATGACCACTGTCCTCCAGTGCCGTCCTGCCTAGCCCGCTCGCTCTCGCGGCCATCGTGCCCCGAGCCGGCCGACGGCCGTAGGGCCTAAAGTCCGGGCGGCCGCGGACAAGAGGCCCGCACCGGTACGCGCGCCCAGGAAATCAGCACTCGCAGTGCGGACACCGGCTGACTAGTCCGTAACGCAGCTCATCCGGAACCGCACGGCACCGTCGGCCTGCCGGTCCTGCACGACGCCCTGCACCTCGTTCTCGAAACCAGGGAACCGGCTGTCCCAGCGCTCGAACAGTGCCAGGTAGTCGATGATCGGCCGGACCTGCGCATCGAATCGCTCACCGGGTACGACGACCGGGATGCCCGGCGGGTAGAGCAGGCAGGTGACCGCGCTGACGCGGCCTTCGAGACCGCCGAGCGGCACCAGCTCGGTCTCGCCACGAACCTGGCTGGCGAAGGCAGCGGCAGGCGCCGACGCCGGCTCGGGCAGCGTCGCGGAGATGGCCGCCTGCATCTTCGCGGTGTCGTATCCAGACAGGAATTCGTGCATCTCATCGGCCAGGTCCTTGAGGCCGAGGCCCTGGTACCGGTCGGCGAACGCCGCGTGCACGCCGGGCAGCGCCTCGGCGAGCGGCATATTCGCCGTATAGGCCCGGTGGAAGTCGAAGAGCTCGGCCAGCAGCGTGCCTGATTTCCCGCGGGTGACCGCGATCGAGAACAGCACGAGGATGGAGTAGTAGCCGGTCTTCTCGGCCACCACTCCCCGGCTGCGCAGGAACGCCGACACCAGGTTCGCCGGGATCCCCCACGACTCCGGCGTGCCGTCAACGGCGACGCCGGGGGTTACGAGGGTGACCTTGACCGGGTCGAGCATCGCCTGACCCGGCCGGAGCCCGGCGAATCCGTGCCAGCCGCGGGCCGGCGCAAGCTGCCAGGCATCCTGGTCGAGCTCGAGCGGCCCAGCCGGCTGGAAGGCATGGAACCACCAGGTACCGGCGTCGGCCATCGAGGCGCTGACGCGCGCGACTTCACGCCGGAAGGCGATCGCCTCACCGATGGCGTCGTCGACCAGCGAACGGCCAGCAGCGCCCGCCATCATCCTGGTCGCGACGTCGAGCGAGGCGATGATCCCGTATTGCGGCGAGGTCGACGTGTGCAGCATGAAGGCCTCGTTGAACCGCGGTCGCGGCAGCGGTAGCCGACCATGCCTGATGTGGATCATCGACGCCTGCGAGAGCGCGGCCAGCATCTTGTGCGCGGACATCGTGCTGATCACCGTGGGCCCGGCGGTCGTGGCAGCGGCCATGCCAAAGTGGTCCGCGTAGACAGGGTGGAACGCAGCATAGGGGATCCACGCCTCGTCCAGCAGGACATGATCTGCGACCTGGCCCAGAGCCGCGACGAGCTGGCCCGTGTCGTACATGGTGCCGTCGTAGGTCGAATTGGTCACGACGGCGAGGCGTGGCCTGCGGCGCTCCTGGCCCGCCAGCAGCGGATGATGCGCCAGCTTGCGCTCGATGGCGGCAGGCTCCAGCTCGTCCGTCACAGGCATCCATTGCACATCCCTTCGCAGCAGTTGCCGAAACGAGCCTGCCAACGGTGACGGCAACCGGGCAGAGCCGAAGGTCCCTCGCGTGACTACCTACAAGGTGGTGAAGGTTGGCAACGTCAGGCCGGCTCACCACCCGCTGGCTTGCTGTCCAGCTACGGACCTTCGGCGCTGCCGGGGGGCCGTTCCGCCCTGTCGGCATGCGCCGAGCGACAGTGGTATCGGGACATGACTACCACCGCGGCGGCGCGAGCGGCGGCGACCGGTCCTGGCCGCGAAAGCGTGCCCGGCCGACGCTGGCTCGCGCTGGCAGTGCTCTGCATCTCCCTGCTGATCGTCAATATCGACAACACCGTGCTCAACGTCGTGCTGCCGACGCTGGTTCGTGATCTGAATGCCACCACGACCCAGCTGCAGTGGATCGTCGATGCTTACGTGATTGTCTTCGCCGGACTCTTGCTGGTGGCCGGCAGCGTGGCGGACCGCGTCGGCAGGAAGCGGACGTTCCTCGCCGGACTCGTCCTCTTCGCGGCGGGATCGACCTGGGCCGCCTTCTCCGGCTCGGTCGGCATGCTGATCGCCGCGCGCGCCAGCATGGGCATCGGCGGCGCGCTGACTATGCCCTCCACGCTGGCGATCATCACCACGATGTTCACCGATCGCGCGGAGCGGCAGCGCGCCATCGGCTTCTGGGCCGGCACCACCGGCCTCGGCGTCGCGCTCGGGCCCATCATCGGCGGCCTGCTGCTCGCACACTTCTGGTGGGGCTCGGTCTTCCTCATCAACGTGCCCATCGCCATCGTGGGACTGGCGCTGGCGATCCCGCTCGTGCCGGACTCGAAGAACCCGGCCGCCGCCCGGCCTGACGTCATCGGCGCGCTGATCTCGGTCGCCGGGCTCGGGCTGCTGCTGTGGTCGATCATCGAGGCGCCCGTGCGCGGCTGGTCGTCCGGCCGGGTGATCCTCGCTGGCGTCGGAGGTCTCGCGGTGCTGGGCGGATTCGCTGCCTGGGAGCTCACCACCTCGCACCCGATGCTGAACCTGCAGTTCTTCCGGCGCCGCGCGTTCTCCGCGGCGATCGGCTCGGTGGGGCTGGCCACACTCGGGCTGTTCGGCGCGCTGTTCGTGCTGACGCAGTTCTTGCAGTTCGACCTCGGTTACACGCCGCTGCAAGCCGGGGTGCGGGTGCTGCCAGCGGCCGGTGCCATCGCCGTGATCGCGCCGCTGTCCGCGCTACTGCAACGCAGCATCGGCACCAAGCTCACCGCGGCAGCCGGCCTGATGATCATCGGTGCCGGGTTGTGGCAGGTCTCCATGGCGACCACGGGCTCGACCTACCTCGACACCGTGGCCGGGATGGTCATGCTAGGGCTGGGCGCGGGCCTGACCATTCCCGCGACGACGGCGTCGGTCATGGGCTCGGTGCCAACCGAGCACACGGGGATCGGATCCGCGACCAATGGCGCGTTCCTGCAGATCGGCGGCGCGCTCGGCGTCGCGATCATCGGCAGCCTGCTGTCGACGCGATACCAGGGCCGGATGACGAGGGCGCTAGCCCCGTACCACGTTCCCGCCGCTATCACGCACACGATTCTCGGCTCGCTCGGCGGCGCTCTCGACGTGGCCGGCAAGGCGGGTGGCGTGCTCGGGCAGGAACTGAGCCAGGCCGCGCGGGCGGCGTTCATCAGCGGCATGGATCTCGGCCTGACCGTGGCTGCCGCTGTCGCGGTCGCCGGCAGCCTGGTTGCGCTCGCCACACTGCCCGGCCGGCCCCCGCGCGATGCGGGGCACTGACGGACTGCGACCGGCCGGATGCAACCATGGAAGCCGATCTTGCCAGGACCATCGACCCTAGCCGGCCGGCCGGGTGGCCGGTTGGATAGCAGCCGACAGTGGCATCGCAAGCGGGTGATGCCGCTGCCCGGCGAAACGGGATAGTGAGGCACTTCCATGGCCAACCAGGACGGTTCAGCACCGCAGGTCGTCGTTGGCGTCGACGGCTCGGCTGAGTCAGTCGACGCGCTTCGCTGGGCAGCGGCCTACGCCGCGGCCACCGGAGCGACCATCGACGCTGTGCTGTCCTGGCACTTCCCGCCCGCAGCAGGGATAGTCCCGCCCGGCATCGCGCCACCCGCCATCTCCGACGAGGTCCGCACCCGCATGCAGGAAGCACTCGACAAGGCCGTGGCCGATGTCTTCGGCACCGCGACGCCGCCGGGCGTGCACGCGCGGATCGTCTACGGCCACCCGGCCGTGGTGCTGGTCGACGCGTCGCGGACTGCAGACCTGCTCGTGGTCGGCAACCGCGGTCATGGCGCGTTCACCGGCATGTTGACTGGCTCTGTCAGCATGCACTGCGTGAACAACGCGAACTGCCCCGTGGTCGTCGTCCGCGGTGCCGAATGACGGCCGTGACCGAGGCCACGCCGTTGTCGCAGGCCGACGTCCATGTGCTGGACCGGTACTGGCGGGCCGTGAACTACCTCGCGGTCGGCCAGATCTACCTGATGGACAACCCGCTGCTGGCCGAGCCACTGCGGCCGGATCACATCAAGCCGCGCCTGCTCGGCCACTGGGGCACCACGCCGGGCCTGAACTTCATCTGGACGCACCTGAGCCGGGCGATCAAGGTTCATGACGCGCCGATGATGATCGTGATCGGGCCCGGCCACGGCGGCCCGGCGGCGCTCGCCAACACCTGGCTGGAAGGCAGCTACACCGACGTCTATCCGAACGTGCAGCGCGACGCGGTCGGCATGCGGCAGCTCTTCCGCCAGTTCTCATTCCCCGGCGGCGTGCCGAGTCACGTGTCGCCCGAGACGCCAGGGTCCATCCACGAAGGCGGCGAGCTCGGCTACTCGCTGTCGCACGCCCACGGCGCCGCCTTCGACAACCCGGACCTCATCGTGGCGTGCGTCGTCGGCGATGGCGAGGCAGAGACCGGCCCGCTGGCTACCAGCTGGCACTCACACCGGTTCATCAATCCGGCCAGTGACGGCGCCGTGCTGCCCATCCTGCACCTGAACGGCTGGAAGATCGCTAACCCGGCCGTGCTGGCCCGGCTGCCCGAGGACGAGCTCGACGCGCTGCTGCGCGGATACGGCTACGAGCCTGCCTACGTGACCGGCGATCGGGACCACGTTCCCCATCTGGAAATGGCAGCGACGCTGGACGCGGCGATTGCCAGGATCCGCAGCATCCAGGACCACGCCAGGCGCGAGCCCGGCCAGTCCAGGCCCCCCCAGCGCTGGCCGATGATCGTCATGCGGACCCCGAAGGGCTGGACCGGCCCGGTGGAGGTCGACGGGCTGCCAATGGAGGGCACCTGGCGTGCGCACCAGGTGCCGCTCGCCGAAGTGCGGACCAACCCGGCGCACCTGCAGCAGCTAGCGCAGTGGCTGGAGTCGTACCGGCCAGGCGAGCTGTTCGGCCCGAACGGCAGGCCGCACGAGGACCTGGTCACGCTCGTCCCGTCCGGCTCCCTGCGGCTCGGTGCCACCCCGCACGCCAATGGCGGCGTCCTGCTGCGCGACCTGGACCTGCCCGGATTCCGGGACTACGCCGTGCCGGTCACCGCGCCAGGAGCGAGCGTCTCCGAGCCGACCCGGGTGCTCGGCGCGATGCTGCGCGACGTCCTGCGGCTTGACGCCGAGCAGCGGAACTTCCGCGTCTTCGGCCCGGACGAGACCGAGTCCAACCGGCTCGGAGCAGTGCTCGAGGTGACGGGCAAGACGTGGGAAGAGGCGACGCTACCGGTCGACATCAACCTGGCGTCCGACGGCCGGGTCATGGAGATCCTGTCCGAGCACACCTGCCAGGGCTGGCTCGAGGGCTACCTGCTGACCGGCAGGCACGGGCTGTTCTCCTGCTACGAGGCTTTCATCCACATCGTGGACTCGATGTTCAACCAGCACGCCAAGTGGCTGAAGGTCGCCAGGCACCTGCCCTGGCGGCGGCCGGTCGCCTCCCTGAACATCCTGCTGACCTCGCACGTCTGGCGGCAGGATCACAACGGCTTCAGTCACCAGGACCCCGGCTTCATCGACCACGTGGTGAACAAGAAGGCCGAGGTCATCCGCGTCTACCTGCCACCGGACACCAACACGCTGCTGTCGGTCGCCGACCACTGCCTGCGCAGCCGCGACTACGTCAACGTGATCGTGGCCGGCAAGCAGCCGAATCCCGACTGGCTGGACATGGACGCGGCGGTCCTGCACTGCACACGCGGCGCCGGGATCTGGGAGTGGGCGAGTTCCGACCGGGACGGGACCGAGCCGGACGTCGTGCTGGGCTGCGCCGGTGACGTGCCGACGCTGGAGATCCTCGCGGCCACCGACATACTCCGCCGCGAGCTGCCCGACCTGCACGTCCGAGTGGTCAACGTGGTGGACCTGATGCGGCTCCAGCCGGACACCGAGCATCCGCACGGCATGAGCGACGCCGAGTTCAACGGGCTCTTCCCGCCGAACCGGCCGGTGATCTTCGCCTACCACGGCTACCCCTGGCTGATCCACCGGCTCACCTACCGGCGTGAGGCGCACGGCGAGTTCCACGTACGCGGCTATAAGGAAGAAGGCACCACCACCACGCCCTTCGACATGGTCGTGATGAACGACATGGACAGGTTTCACCTGGTCATGGATGTCATCGACCGGGTGCCTGGCCTCGCCGAACGGGCCGGACAGCTGCGCCAGCGGATGGTGGACACCCTCGCCAGGCACCACGCCTGGACCCGTGAGCACGGCGATGACCTGCCCGAGGTCAGCAACTGGACCTGGACTCCGTCGGCGTCATGACGCGGGTCGTCGTCGTCAACGCAGGGTCGAGCAGCCTCAAGGTCCGACTGCTTGGCGGCGACGACGCAGTACTGGGCTCGCTCGATCTCGACGCCTGGGACGGGCGCCCTGATCACGCCGAGCTCGCCGACTTCCTGGCCACGACCTGCGCCGACGCCGCGGTGGTGGGTCACCGGGTGGTGCACGGCGGCACCGTGTTCAGCCACGCCGTGCTCATCGACGACGACGTCCTTGGCGCCATCGGCCAGCTCACCGACCTGGCGCCGTTGCACCAGCCGCGCGCGCTCGCCGGCATCGCGGCGGCCCAGCGGGCCCTGCCCTGCACCCCGGCCGTTGCCTGTTTCGACACCGCATTTCACGCCGGTCTCCCGGCCGCCGCTGCCCGGTATGCACTACCCGCCGCGTGGACGCAGCGGTTCGGGTTGCGCCGGTTCGGCTTTCATGGCCTGTCGCACGGGTATGCGGCGGGCCGAGCCGCTCAGCTGCTGGACCGGGACCTGGCCACGTTGCGCCTCGTGACCTGTCACCTGGGCGCGGGCGCCTCGCTGGCCGCGGTGCATGGCGGCCGCAGCGTCGATACCACGATGGGCTTCACGCCCCTGGAAGGCCTGGTGATGGCCACCAGGAGCGGCAGCGTCGACCCCGGGCTGATCATCTGGCTCTTGCAGCACGGCCAGCTTGGCCTGGACGAGGTCGCGGCCGGACTGGAGCAGTCGGCCGGGCTGGCCGGGCTGTCCGGGCAGTCGGCCGGTGACATCCGGGACGTTCAGCGGGCCGCCGCCCGCGGCGATGAGGCCGCCGCGCTGGCCATCGAGGTGTACCTGCACCGGCTGCGGCGCGAGATAGCAGCCATGGCCGCCGCCATGAACGGCCTGGACGCCGTCGTCTTCACGGGCGGGATCGGAGAGCACAACCCGGCGATCCGCGCCGCCGCCGCCAACGGCCTTCAGTTTCTCGGCATCAGCGTGGCTGCCGACCGTAATGCGGCCACTGGGGATGCGGTCATCAGCGGTCCTGACACCCCGGTGCCGAGCCTGGTGGTCACCGCCAGGGAAGATATCGAGATCGCCCGGCAGGCTCGTGACGTCCTGAGCCGCGTCAGCGCCGCACCGGGCGGCGGGTAGCCCGGCTATGCCGCTGCTCGCGCGCCACGGCTGCCAAACCAGAACTGAACTGGCTCCCAGACCGCCAGGACCCAAGGTCACCAGCGAGAACTTACTTTCGGCCCTTATCCGCGCGGCGGGTTCCGGGTTGAGTGGGAGAAGAGGAACAGGAGGCCCACCGATGACGTACCACCAGGCAACTGGGGCGGATACGGCAGCTAGTCCGGCGGACTGGCCGGGATCGCCCCTGTCAACCATCCACCACGAAACCGCGCAGCCGCTGCCTATCCCCCTCGAGCAGTACCCGGATGGCGGCAGCTACGTGATCCGGCTGGAGATTCCTGGTGTCGATCCGGCCGCGGACCTGACCGTCACCGTCGAGGCAAGCACGCTCACCGTGCTGGCCGAGCGTCACGACGGTGCACCACCGGGCAGCGAGAGCGAATTCCGGTATGGGCGCTTCGCGCGCCATGTCGCGCTGGCACCTGACGCAAACATCCACGATGTGTCGGCATCGTGCCGAAACGGAATCCTGACGGTCCGCATCGGCACGCAGCCCGAGCACCACAGCGGCTCGCGCGTGATCGACGTCGCGATTGAGCCGTGAGGCTGGACCGAACCGTGAGAGCGTAGCCACGACCAGGACAGGAGGCCGTCATGAACGCAGCGAAGCCGACCATCGTGGTCGGTGTTAGTGGCTCACCCGCATCGGCTCGAGCGCTGCGCTGGGCTGCCGACGAGGCGGACCGCCTGCAGGCTCGGCTCAAGATCGTGCTGATCTGGGGCATCGAGCCGCGCGCCTACTACGCGCCCGCGATCAGTGCTGACGACTATGACCGGCGCCAGGAGCGCGCGGTCTCCGGGCTGGCGGCGACGGTACGGGCCGTGCTCGGCCCGCAGCCGTCCACCGCGGCGACCGAGGTCGTCCAGGGCAGTCCCGAGCGGGTCCTGGCGGAGCAGTCGGCGGGTGCCGATCTCCTCGTGCTCGGGTCCGCATCCGGGATCGTGAGCGGACGCTCGATTGGCCCGGTCATCCGGGCCTGCCTGAGCCGCGCGCACTGCCCGGTGGTCGTCGTCGGCCCAGAGGGCACCGGCCACGCACGGCACGACGATGACCCGCATGCGGCCTCAGTCACTCCCCACGATCAGCGCGTGCTGGCCGGCGTGGCGCCGGCGCCAACGGCCAGCGGACACGACAGGAGACCGCGATGACACGCGACGAGATGCACCTGGATGCCATGCTGCGCCACCTTGGCGCCGCTTACTACGACTCCCTGCACGGCCGTGCCGCCAAGTCCGACGTCACTAGGGCAGTGGACCTGGTCGCCAGCCAGATGGGCGAGAAGCCCGGGGCGCATGTACCCGCGGCCAGCCCGCAGCATGACCCGGCACATCACCGCGTCCCGCACCACCACGGGCGGCTGCACAGCCGCATCCGGGATGTGATGACGACCGACGTCCTCACCATCGACCGGATCACGCCGTTCAAGGAGATCGCAGAGCTGCTCGTCGAGCGCGAGATCAGCGGCGTGCCGGTGCTCGGGCTCGGCCGGAAGGTAGTCGGCGTCGTCACCGAGGGCGACCTGATCGGCGCTCGCGACAAGCGCGCCGGCAAGCGCCGGGACTGGCTAGGCCTGCACCGCTACGACACCGACCAGGCCCGGTACCTCCGGCTCACGGCAGAGCAGCTCATGAGCTCCCCGGTGGTGACCACGCATCCGGACGCCAGCATGGCCGCCGTGGCCCGGCTGATGACCACTAACCACGTCAAGCGGCTGCCCGTGGTAGACCCCGAGGGCAAGCTCGTCGGCATCGTCAGCCGGCGCGATCTGCTCAACGTGTTCTGCATCCCCGATGCTGACATCGTCCGGCAGGTGCGGGAAGTGATCGCGGAGTTCGTGCCCGGCGACACTGGCTCGATCAAGGTCGCCGTGCACGGCGGCCTCGTGACGCTGTCCGGCCAGGCCGACACCGCCGCCCTGCGTGATTCCGTCGTTCAGGCAGTGAACCTCATCTGGGACCTCGACGGCGTCGTGGATGTCATCAACCACGTCACCACCGCGCAGCTCGTGTGAGCAGCAAGGCGGTTAGCGACCATCGTCGTTGTGCAGGACCGCTGCGCCGCTGAACCGGCCGTGGGCGAGATCGGCCAGGGCGGCGGGCGCGCTCGACATGGGATAGGGGACCGTCGTCGGCCGGATGCCGAGCCGCGCGGCCAGCGTGAGGAATTCGTCGCCGTCCCGGCGGGTGTTCGCGGTCACACTGCGGACCTGGCGCTCCTGGAACAGCTCATCGGCGTAGTTGATGGCCGGGATGTCGGACAGGTAGATGCCCGCGATCGCGAGGGTGCCGCCGCGATCGAGCGCGCGCAAGGCGACGGGGACCAGGTCGCCGGCCGGAGCGAACAGGATCGCCCCGTCGAGCGGCTCGGGCGGCGCGTCGGCCGCATCTCCGACCGAATCGACGCCGAGCTCGGCGGCTAGCTCGCGGTTGCCTTCACCGCGCGTCAGCACGTGCACGCGCAGCCCCTGGCGGAGCGCGATCTGGGCGGTGATGTGCGCGCTCCCGCCGAAGCCGTAGATGCCGAGTCGCCCGCCGGCCGGCACCTCGGCCCGGCGCAACGCCCGGTAGCCGATGATGCCAGCACACAGCAGCGGCGCTGCGTGCTCGTCGTTGAGCGACTCCGGTAGCCGGTAGACATACGCCTCGTCGGCGACGCACGCGTCCGCGTAACCTCCGTCGACATCCCAGCCGGTGAACGTCGGGGCGACGCAGAGGTTCTCGGCGCCGCGGCGGCACCACGCACAGGTCCCGTCGGTGCGGCCCAGCCACGGCACACCAACACGGTCGCCGACAGCGAAGCGGCCAGTGCCAGGGCCGAGGGCGTCGATCCGGCCGACAATCTCGTGGCCGACGGTGACCTGCGGGTGCCTTGGCGGCAGGTCGCACTCGGCCAGGTGCAGGTCGGTGCGGCAGACCCCGCAACAGGTGATCCGGACCCGGATCTGGCCGGGGCCCGGCTGTGGCTCCTGGCGCTCCACCCGTCGCAGCGGACCTTCGTCGATGGGCGCGCACCGCTCGACAACCCAGGCTCGCATGTCATCTCCGGTTGATCGGGATCGCGCTGGCCTGCTACCGAAGCGACGACCAGCGCGGGCCGATGGCCTCCCACTCCTTGGTCCAGCTGGCCATCCGCCGCCGGTTAGCCACTACCCGGACGCCGCAGGCCGTAATCGACAGCGCCACGGCCAGGCCAAGCGGGACGGCGATCGCCGCGATCGCCTCGCGCTCGACCACGGCGCTTCGCGTCAGCGGCGGCGGTGTCAGCTGCCCTCCTGGCGTGGCATAGAGCGTGACACGCTGGCCAGCGTGCGCGTTGAGGCCGACTGCGACAAGCCCGCGGTGATGCGTGCCGTTATGCGCGGTCCAGCTGGCCGTGACCCAGGAGGTATCCCACTCACCGTCGAGGCCGATCAGCCCGGTTCCGGCGCTCTGCGTGAGGACCACCGTCAGGGGCTTCCAGGTGCTCTGAGCACGTACCTCGCTGGCGCCAGTTGCCGCGGCCACCTTGGCGGCGAAGATCGCGAGCAGCGGCGCAGCCACGAGGAATCCGATGACAAGGCTGACGACGACGGCCGACTCGAGCTTGTCGATATACCGCCGCAGCGGGTTGTCGTCACCAGCCACGATCCGGCGCAGTCGCTGCAATCGCTGCTGCTTCATCGCAGGTCCCTCCGGTCCAGGCTGTCGTCCCTCCACCGTCTGCGATCAGCCGCGTCCAGAGCAGGGCCGATAAGCCTGTATGAGGGCAGACTAAAGGCCTACCCGAGGTTTTCGTTAGTCCTGACTTCAGCTTGCGGTCGCCGGGGTGTCGCCGGCGCGGTGTTCGCGCGCCCGAACTGAAGCAGCATCTGTGGCTGACCCGGCAGTTCCAGCAGGTCCCTCACCTGCTCGCGGTAACGCGGCGACTCGATCGGCTGCGACTGGAGGCTCGCGAACACCCAGCGGGTCGCGGCCCGCAGCAGCAGGCGGTTGAGCGCCTGGCCGGCTCGCAGCCAGTCGTCCGGCGTGTCCGCCGCCGTCGCCAGCACGGCCGTGGCGGCCGGCGGCGGCCCGGCTTCTGCCGCCGCATCCGCGGGCCCGCGCAGGGCGCCGGCGACGCCAGCCCCCGCCGCGCCACCCCCCGCCGCGCCAGCCCCCGCCGCGCCACCCCCCGCCGCGCCAGCCCCCGCCGCGCCAGCCCCGGCCGCGCCAGCCCCCGCGTCGTCGCCGCCGAAGTCGCGCTGCCGGAACCGCGGCGCGCCCGTCTCCCCGCCAACGCCAGCGGCGCGCGCGGGCACCCCGTCCCTGGCCTGGCTCCCAGCCGGCCGGAGCCAGCGGTGGGTCTCAGCGCTGATCTCGGCGCTCGCGTCCTGCTCGATGGCAGCCCGATCGACTAGTGCGGCCAGGTCGCCGACAACGTCGGGCTGCTCGACGAACCTGAGCTCGCTGCCCTCCGCCGCGGCGTCCGCGGCGAGCGCCGCGAGCAGCCGCGGTGACACCTCGCCCGGCGTGAACGGTCCGCGGTGGGTGTGCCGGTGCGGGACGGCGGCGAGCAGCTCGGCCTCGACCGGGTTCAGGGCCGCGCGCCCCTCCGGCCAGGCACGCGCGATCAGCCACGGCTGGGCTGGGTCCGGCCACAGCTCCACAACCGGCAGGTAGCCAAGCTGGCGCAGCCCGAGCCGCAGCCCGAACAGCGCGGCTCCGCAGCTCAGGATCAGCTCACGGCCGGCCGGATCGATCTGGATCAGCAGCCGGTCCGGGTCTGCATGCAGCTCGATGACGTCGTCAGCGATCCGGAATCGCCACGGCTGGGTGTTATGCACCGAAGGTGCGCGCGCCGCGATCTCGACGACGGTGGCCGCGGCGGCAGGTGTCAGCGATTCGCCCGGCCCGGCCAGCTCGCTCGGCGCTGACACTTTCGCGGGGCCGTCCAACCGCCGGATAGTCCGGCCTGCGTACAGGCCCCCTTGGTCGGTGACGGCGGACAGGCGCGGCTGCGGAACTGCGCGAGCCGGGTGCGATCTCGCAGTCATGGTCATCACCCCGTTTCAGGGTGAGCGACATGGCCCCCGCGCGGCAGGGCCGAACGGCCCTACCTGAACGGAACGATGTCCGTAGAGTTGGCGGCGGACCATGCCGCCCTCGCACGCGGTCCGGCTGCTCTCGAGGGAAGCTTGCTCTCGAGGGAAGCTTGCTCTTGAGGGAAGACTGCTCTCGGGGGAGGACCGGCTCTCGGGGTGGACTGGCGAGGCGGCGTCACTGGAGGAACCATGGCTCAGGAGTCCAGTTCAGGCGGTGCCAGTTCAGGCGGTGCCAGTTCAGGCGGTGCCAGTTCAGGCGGTGTCAGTTCGGGCGGCACCGACCTGGGCAGGCGTATCGCCGAGCAGCGCGAGGCGGCGAACCTGAGCGTCGCCGAAGTAGCCGAGCACGCCGGCATGGCGCCGCAGTACCTGACCTACCTCGAGTCAAGCCCGGCCGCGAACCCGACCCCGGCGACACTGACGCGCCTGGCCGCGGCCCTCGGCGTCATGCCCGGCATGCTGGCGGGCGCGGGGCTCAACCTGCCGCCAGGGCATCGCTCGGCCGCGAAGAACGCGACGCTGTACGAGCTGACCGAGGCGGACTGCCGGGCGCTGATCGCCGCTGGCGGGGTCGGCAGATTCCTGTTCGTCCAGGCCAGTCGCGGACCGGTGGCGATCCCCGTCAACTTCAGGATGGACGGGACCGACGTCGTCTTCCGTACCAGCGGCGACTCGGCTGTCAGCGAGGGCATCCACCAGCAGCCAGTCTCCTTTGATGTCGACCACCTCGACGATGTGCTCGGCGAGGGTTGGAGCGTGCTGCTCACGGGGACGGCCAGGGTGATCAGCGGGGACGCCGAGATGAGCCGGGTACGGGCTCTCGATATCGAGCCGTGGGCTGGCGGCGACCGGAGCGTCTACGTGCGGCTGTCACCGACCCAGATCACCGGGCGCCGCATTCGCATTCGCGGCTGAGCATCGAGCAGGTGGCCGGCGGCTTAAGCACCCAGCAGGTGGCCGGCGGTCTCGGCCACCAGGAGCCGGTCGCGGACCGCGACCACGCCCTCGGCGTGCCGCACGCGCGCCAGCATTTCCAGGGCCGTCTGCAGCCGTGCGAGCGGACCTGCCAGCGTGACAACACCGGCGGCCACGGTCACGTCGAACTCAGCCGGGTCCAGCCCGAACTCCCCCGCGATGACGTCCCTGAGAACCTCGTCCTGGATGTCGCGATCGGCCCGTTCGTACACGCTGAGCAGGTCTGTCCGGCTGACGATGCCGATCAGCATCCCCTCCGGGCCGACGACTGGCAGCCGCCGGACACGCCGCTCCTGCATGACCCGGGCCGCGATCGCTACCGGCGCGTCCGGGTGGATCGAGATGGCCGGCGAGGTCATGAGCTGGCCGGCCGTGATGGCGTTGACCTTGGATTCCTCGCCGAGCTTCCACCGCAGCCTAATCAGCCCCGACGGCGGGTTCGGATCGGCCACCTTGTACAGCAGGTCAGCCTCGGACACGACGCCGACAACCTTGCCCGCGTCGCTGATCACCGGGCACGCACTGACCCGGTACTGCCGGAGCACGCTGCAGATTTCCTTGTAATCCGCCGACCGCTTCACGGCTATAACCCTGGTGCTCATCACGTCGCGGACTGTCGCATTCATGACAGCTCCCCTTCCCCGTGGCCGTCTCAGCTGGCCGCGCTCACTGATCCGCGGATCCGCGGACGATGACAACCGGGCACCGGGCGTGATGCACGCAGTGCTGGCTCACCGAGCCGAGCAGCGCCTCGGTGAAGCCGCCGTGCCCGCGGCTGCCGACCACCAGCAGGTCAGCACCTTCCGCAGCCTCGATCAGGATCTGCGGGGCGTTCCCCTCGCGGACCGTCGAGCTCACCTTCACCGGACCCGCTGGGTCTATCGTCTCGCTGACCGCGGCGCTCAGCACTCGCGAGGCCGTGCCGGCGAAGTCGGCATCCATCATGCCGATCGGCGCGTACGGCGCACCGCCAAAGGCGATCGGATAGTGCCAGGCCATGACCGCCTCGACTGTGGCCCCGGTCAGTTCCGCCTGCTGGATGGCCCAGGCCAGGGCCTGCTTCGACGACGCGGACCCGTCAACTCCGACGACGATCCGGTGCTCCGCCAGCGACTGCCGTCCCTCGCTCATCTCGGGCTCCTTTGATCACCTACGGTCCTACCCTCAGGCTGGCGTGTCCGGCCAGGCACAGGCAGGGGCATCTAGCCCAGGGAACGGGGACGTTGGTCCCGGTCCGGCCCATCCGCTGGCGGCTACCTGAGCTGGCGCAGGAACGGGTCACGCGGATCGGCCGGCGAGATCTTGATCCGGACGTCGACGATATGCGTCCCGTCTGGCCTCGCGATCACCGGGTTGAGGTCGAGCTCGGCGATCTCCGGCAGATCGTCAGCCAGCCGAGAGACGCGCAACATCAGATCGGCCAGCGCCCCGGTGTCAACGGCCGGCGAGCCGCGGTGGCCGAGCAGCAGCGGCGCGGCGCGCAGGCCGCTGATCATCTGCGCGGCGTCGGTGTCGGTCAGCGGCGCCAGCCGCGCCATGTGGTCGCCGAGCACGTCGGTGGCCACGCCGCCGAGCCCGAACACCACGAGCGGCCCGAACACGGGCTCGTGAACCACGCCAATGATGGTCTCCACCCCGCCTGCCAGCATCGGCTGGACCAGCACGCGCTGCAGGCTGGCGCCGAAGTCGGCCGTGAGCTCGGCGTACGCGTCCGCGATCTCCGCATCAGTGCGCAGGTCGAGCTTTACCGCCCCGGCGTCGGTCTTGTGCACAACGCCGGTGACCTCACCCTTCAGCACGACATGCCCGCCGAGCTTGGCGGCTGCCGCTCGAACTTCGTCCAGGTTCGCCACGGTACAGGTGGTGATCATCTCGATCTGGTAGCTGGCGAGCAGCGCGGCCGCGTCGGCCTCGGCCAGCCAGCCACCGTCCGGGTTCGCGGTCAGGAAGGCGGTGATCAGGGCGCGGGCCCCGGCTGCGTCGACATCGCCAAGCTCGGGCACCCGGCCTGACTGCGAATCACGCCATTCCCGGTAACGGACGGCGTGCCCGAGGGCCCAGGCCGCGCTCTCGGGGAAGCTGTAGACCGGTATCTTCGCCTGGCTGTCGGCAGCGGGCGCGCTCACACCACCTGGGTTCGCGCTGTCGGCGCCTGGCCCTGCGACGCCTGGCCCTGGCGGCGCCCCGTCAGCGTCAGCGGGCAGCAGGCTCACGGTCGCCGCCTGGTCCAGCATCGTCGCCGCGATGGGCTTGTCCAGGCGCGCCGACAGGATCGCGACGCTGAGATCGGCCACGGCCGTCGGTACGCCGATCGCCAGCACGGCGTCGACGGACTCATCGGCCGCCACGGTCTCCAGGCACGCACGGAACGCCTTGACGCTCACGGTCGCCGAGGTATCAACCGGTCCGGCCACCGCAGCTCCGGGTGGCAGCAGCCGGGCAAGCCGCCGCTGCGTCATCGGCGCCAGCGTGGCGACCGTCAGGCCGGCGTCGCCGCACGCGTCGGCCGCGAGCACGCCCGCGCCACCGGCGTTCGACACGATGGCCACGCGGCGGCCGGCTGGCAGCGGCTGACAGGACAGGTACGCCGCGACCTCGACTAGCTCACCGAGACTATGCGTGGCAATGATGCCGGCCTGAGCAAACAGTGCCTCCTGCGTCACGAGCGGCGTCGCCGCGGCGGCGGTATGCGAGGCGGCCGCTCGCTGACCGGCCGCGGACCGGCCGCCGATGACGGTCAGTACGGGCAGGCTGCGGCCAACCCGGCGGGCGGTGCGCGCGAACCCCCGCGGGTTGCCAAAGGACTCGACGTAGAGGATGGCCAGCTTGGTCTGCTCGTCTCGCTCCCACCAGGTCAGCATGTCGTTGCTGGATACGTCGTACTTGTCGCCCACCGACGCGAACGACGTCACGCCGATGCCGAGCCGGCGCAGATGCTCAAGCAGCGCGATCCCGACGCCACCGGACTGCATCACCAGGCCGGCGATGCCCGGCCCTGGAGTGCCGACCGCGAACGTGGCGTTGAGATGCGCCGGCGTCGAGGCGACGCCAAAGCAGTTGGGGCCGACCAGGCGCATCCCGTACCGGCGGCAGATCGCGAGGAGATCCGCGCCGCCGCCGCCCAGGCTGGCTGTGATCACGACGAGCGCGTGTACCCCGCGGCGGCCGCACGCCGCGGCGACGCCTGGCACTTCGGCCGGCGGCACCGCGATGACAGCGAGATCGATGCCGAGCGGCAAGTCGGCCGTCGAGGTGAGGCAGGTCAGGCCCTCCATCGAGTGGCCGCGCGGGTTGACCGCGTAGAGCGGGCCTTCGAAGCCGCCAGCGACGACGTTGTGCAGGATCTCGCGGCCGACCGAGCCGCGACGGCGGCCGGCTCCGATGACGGCCACCGACTGCGGCAGGAGCAGGTGACGCAGGCTCGCTACGTCCGCGCGGCTCGCGCGGCCCGCTACGGCATCCAGGTAGTGGTCGAGGTCACCGCCATCGTGCCCTGGCAGCGGCATCACCAGCTCGATGACGCCGTCGGCGAAGTGCCGCTCGACCGGCAGGCCCGCGTCAGTAAAGACCCGCTGCATGGCCATGTTGTCCGGCAGCGTCTCCGCGGCGAACGCGGTGAGCCGGCGCTGACGGGCGATCGAGACCAGGTGCTCAAGCAGCAAGGTGGCGACGCCCCGCCCGTGCATCTCGTCGGACACGGCGAAGGCAATCTCGGCGGTACCGGTCCGGCCCGTCGGCTCGTAGCTCGCGACGCCGACCAGCGTGCCGTCCAGCCGGGCCAGCAGCGCGGCGTGATCATCATCGAGTGGCCGGCACAGCCGCTGCGCCTCCCGCTCGGGCGCCTGCGGGCTGTAGCTGAAAAAGCGGAAGTAGGCGTTGGTCGGCGATAGCTCCGTGTGCATCTGCCGGACGTCCGCCGCGTCCTCGGGCGTGGCGTGCCGTATCTCGACGGTGCTGCCGTCGGAGAGCAGTGCATAGCTCGGCTGGGAGGTCAACAGCAGTTCCGCCAGCTCATGGGCGCTCCTGGTCGTTGTCGCCATAGTGCAGCCGCCTCCCGCGCAGGATGTCCGTCCCGCCAGGATGACGACCAGCCGCGCGTTCTGCACCGGGCGAAAGGGCCGCCAGGACAGGACCTTCGGCCTGTCGTGCCATGGTCGCGCTGCCAGCAGCGGCGCTAGTCGGCCGCCGGCTGCGGCCTGGTCATGCTCTGGTACACCGCAAGCAGCGCGGCCTTCTGCGCTTCGTCCAGGGTGGCGTCGATCCGGATCGCGTGCTCGACGCCGGAGTCCGCCGCTGTGGGATCGCCGCCAGCTGCGCGCCTGATCAGGCCCGCCTCCGCGAGCAGCATCTCGGCCGACACGTTCAGCGCATCGGCGAGCTGCTTGAGCACGCGCACCGACGGCTGGTGCATGCCGCGCTCGAGCTCGCTCAGGTACGGATTCGACAGGCTCGTCAGCTCGGCTAGCTGTCGGAGCGTCAGATTGGCAAGCTTACGCTGGCTACGGACGAAGGCGCCAAAGGCCTCCATCTGCGCATCCCACTGGCTCGTCATGACCTTCCCCTCTGGCGCACTAGTATCCCAGGCCGACTGTGCCGCCGGCGCACGGCGTGCTGCTCGCGGCACGGACAACAGCACGCGCGGCAGAGCGATGTCTGCCGCGCGTTGCGGAGGGAGGGACTAGCCAGACGACTACTTGGCAGTCGCACCGTTCTTCTTCGCGGTCGGCGTGCCGTTGGACAGCAGCGGCGCGGTCGCCTTGAGCAGGTCCTCGGCGAACTTCCGCTGGCCAGCTAGCAGCTGCTCGGCGAAGTCGTAAGCGCTCGCCACGACGCTCTGCGGCGTCGGCAGCTTGTCGGCGAAGGGCAGGTTCACTTCGGGCAGCTCGGGCTTGATCGACTGCACCGCGCTGGCCCAGGTCTCGATCGCATCGACGACGGCGGCCTGGCTCTTGCTAATCGTGTTCAGGACCTCACTTGTGAACTCCTGACCAACCTTGGTCTCGGTCATGTCGTCCTCCTCAGGACTCTTCTTGGACTACTTTCTCGTACATGCTCATTATATCTAGCAAGTGTTCGACTTGTCAAGCAGGATGCGGGCTCCTGCTATCCGTGCACGTAGTCTCCGGGAGCGTCGCGGAGCGGCGAGAACCGCTCGCTGCCCATGGGCGGCGGCGGCACCAGCTGGCCGGCCAGCGGCGCCGCCCAGTCCGTCCAGTCCTGCCACCACGAGCCAGCTACCCGGACGGCGCCGGCCTGCCACGCGGCTGCGTCCGGCGGGTACCTGTCGCTGACCTGATGCCACGCCTTTGGCCCCGGCGGATTGACGATGCCGGCGATGTGACCGCCGCTGGACAGCACGTAGCGGACGTCGCCGCCAAGCAGCCTGGTGGCCTGATAGGAGGTGTGCCACGGCACGATGTGATCGTTGATGGCGCCCACCACGTAGGCATCGCTTTTCACATCGGCAAGCGACAACTGCTGGCCAGCAAGCTCCATGACGCCCTTGGCGAGCTCGTTCCCGCCATAGAGGTGGCGAAGGTAGAAGGAGTGCATGGCCGCGGGCATCCGGGTGCTGTCGCCGTTCCACACCAGGATGTCGAAGGCGGGCGGATCCTGGCCCATGAGCCAGCCAGACACCACGTAGCTGAAGATCAGGTCGTTGGCACGCAGGACGTCGAAGGTAGTGGCCATCTGGCGGCCCTCCAGATAGCCTGCGCTGGCCATCTGGCGCTCCAGCCGGGCGACGGTGCGCTCATCGGTGAACGCGCCGAGCACGCCTGGCTCGGCGTAGTCGAGCATGGTGTTGAGCAGCGTCAGCGAGCCCAGCCTGTCGTCCCCGGTCCCGGCCATGTAAGCGGCGAGCATCCCGGTGAGCGCGCCGCCCAGGCACAGCCCGACGATGTCTATCTTCGGCGCGCCCGTGATGTCACAGATCACGTCGAGCGCCTGGCGCGGACCGTGGATCAGGTAGTCGTCCAGCGTTACGTCCCGCATCGACGCGCTTGGATTCCGGTAGGAGATGGCGAAGACCGTGCGCTGGTGCTGTACTGCCCACTCCAGGAAACTGCGGCCTGGCGCCAGGTCCATGACGTAGTACTTGTTGATCCACGGCGGGCTGGCCAGGACCGGCACGGCGTGCACCTCGCTGGTCTGCGGCGTGTACTGGATCAGCTCCATCAGCTCGTTGGCAAAGACAACCTTGCCGGGCGTCGCCGCCATGTTCACCCCGAGCTTGAAGGGCCTGGTATCAACCTGCCGCGGCCTGCCGCCGTTGCCGAGCACGTCGGCAGTGAAGTTCCGGGCGCCCGCCAGCACGCTGCCGCCCCCTGTGTCGAACGCGCGCTTCAGTGCGGCCGGATTCGTCAGCAGGAAGTTCGTCGGTGCCAGCGCGTCCAGCATGAACCCGGCAGCAAGCTCCGCTTTCGCGTCAACGACCCGGTCGCCCTGACCAGCGGCCAGCAGGTTAGCTACGAGCTGCCCGGCCGCGAGGTAGACCTGCCGGAGGGCGAAGAAGGCCGGGTTGCCAGACCAGGCCGGATCCGCGAACCTCCGGTCGGCGGATACCGGCACCGGCGGCTCGGCCGGCGAGCCGAGCCAGAGTGACGCGGCGGCCGACCCGATCCTGGCGAGGTTAAGACCGAACTGCGACACGGCGCCCGCCACCTCGGCAGGCCTGGTCAGCGCGCGGCTAGCGACGCTCGTCAGGGACTCGCCAAAGCCGGCCGGATCAAGGCTAGCGAACTCGGCAGCCTCCGGCGCCGCCGCAGCGACAATGTCCTCGATCTCCGGCGTTGGATTATCCGGCGTGCTCATTAGTGACTCCTGTGGTGTGGACCGATGGGCATGCTCAGCACCCTTCGGTGCCTTTGGTCTTACCGCGATCGTTCGTGACCAGGCGCCAATCCGAAAGTGGCGAACGTCCCTCAGGGCCGGGGCCAGGAGACCCTCATGCAATCCAGCCTGCGGTGATCCACTGGCGGCACACACGCTGACTTGGCGATCTCGGGACAGGCCGGGGCGCTGCGGGCACGAGAGGGCATCACGATGAGCACGCTTGACCTGTCCCGCTGGCAGCTCGGCTTCACGACCGTCTACTACCAGGGCTGGACCCACTGGGTCTTCCGGCAGCGACTGACGCGCGCCGACGTCGGCGGCGTCGAAGCCGACCCCGTTCCCCCTGCCAGGCCGGTGGGTGCGGGCGGACGGGCGTGAAGCCAGTCGACCCGCGGCTGCTGCGCTACGCCAGGGCCGCACGCGGCTACCTGGCAAGCACGGTCGCCTTCGGGCTCGCGGTCACCGCCCTCATCCTCGTGCAGGCCGGCCTCATCGCGCGGCTGCTCGCCGGCGCCATCCGGGGCATCGGCGCCGACGCCGTCGTGGGATCACTGGTCGCGCTCGCGATCGTGCTGGCCCTGCGCGCGGCAGCGAGCTACGGCAGCGAGGCGGCCGCGCTGCGGGCGGCCGCCACCGTCAAGTCGCAGCTGCGCCGCCAGCTCATCGCGCACGCCATCCGCCTCGGCCCGTCGTGGCTCGGCGGCCAGCAAGCGGGTGAGATCACCGCGCTGTCCACCAAGGGCCTGGACGCCCTCGATCCCTACTTTGGCCGGTATCTGCCGCAGCTCGTGCTCGCGTGCCTGGTCCCGGTAGCCGTGCTCATCCGGGTGACGATAGCCGACTGGCTCTCTGGCGTTTTCATCCTGGCGACCCTGCCGCTGATCCCGATCTTCGCCGTGCTCATCGGCCTGCACACGAAGGCACAGACGGAGCGGCAGTGGCGGCTGCTCGCACGGCTCGGCGGCCACTTCCTCGACGTGGTGGCCGGGCTGCCCACGCTCAAGACGTTCGGCCGAGCGACAGCGCAGGCGGCGGAGATCAGGAACGTCACCGACCAGCACCGCCGCGCCACCATGGCGACCCTGCGCGTCGCTTTCCTGTCGGCCTTCGTGCTGGAACTCGCCGCGACACTCGCCACCGCCCTGGTCGCGGTCGAGGTCGGGCTCCGGCTGCTCGGCGGGCACATCGGCTACCAGACAGCCCTGCTCGTGCTCATCCTCACGCCGGAGGCGTACGTGCCGCTGCGCAACGTGGGTGCGCAGTTCCACGCCAGCATGGAAGGCGCGGCCGCAGCCGAGCGCGTCTTCGACATACTCCAGACGCCGGCGCCGCCGAGCCTGGCACCAGCCCCACCCCGGAGCGCGGTAATCCGGCTCGGGGGCCCGGTCAGGCTGCTGGACGTGACCGTGCACTACCCGCGGCGCCCGCACCCGGCGCTCGCCGACATCAGCCTCACGATTCATCCGGGCGAGCACGTCGTGATCACGGGCCCGAGCGGGGCAGGCAAGAGTTCGCTGCTGGCTGTGCTGCTCCGCTTCGTCGCTCCGTCGGCCGGCGCCATCGAGATCGGCGGCCTGGACCTCACCGCCATCCCGATGGATCTATGGCACGACCACATCGCCTGGGTGCCACAGAGTCCGCACCTGTTCACCGCGACCATCGCCGCCAACATCGCGCTCGGCCAATCACCCCGCCCGCTCGCCGACATCCGGGCCGCAGCCCGGCTCGCCGGTGCCGACGAGTTCATCGAGCGGATGCCCGATGGCTACGACACGGCCCTCGGCGAGCGCGGGCTCCAGCTGTCCGCTGGTCAGCGACAGCGCATCGCGCTGGCCCGCGCGTTCCTTCGGGACGCGCCGTTGCTGCTGCTCGACGAACCGACCGCGCACCTGGACCCGGTCAGTGCCGGTGAGCTCCAGGCCAGCCTCGCGACGCTGATGGCGGGCCGAACGGTGGTCCAGGTCACCCACAACCCGGCGGCGGTCGGCTCGTGCAGCCGGGTCCTGACGCTCACCGACGGGCGGCTGGCGCAGCAGATACCTGCCATTCACGCGGGCGTCGCGGGCGACGCCCGCCGGCCCGCGTCGCTCTCCACGACAGCAGCCGCGATCGTGGTGCCGTCATGACCGGGGCTGCCCCCGCTGCGAGCCGGACCGCGAGTCCCATGCTGCGGCTGCTCTCGCTGGCCCGGCCGCTGCGCGGCCGGCTGCTGGTGGCAGCCCTGGCTGGCGCGGCCGCCACCGGCAGCGGCGTGGCGCTGCTGGCGATCTCCGGCTTCCTGCTGGCGCGCGCCTCGCAGCACCCCAACATCGTCGCGATCTCGGTCGCCGTGGTCGCGGTCCGCGCGCTCGGCATCAGTCGCGGCGTGTTCCGGTACGCCGAGCGGCTCGGCTCGCATGATGTCGCGTTCCGGGTGCTCGCCGACGTGCGAGTGACCATCTACCGCCGGCTCGCCCGGCTGGCCCCCGCGGGCCTCGCCGAGTTCCGGTCGGGCGACCTGCTCGCCCGGCTCATCAGCGACGTGGACGCGACCCAGGACTTGTTCATCCGCGGCCTGGCGCCGCCGCTCGCCGCCGCCGTGGTCGGCGCCGGCGCAGTGCTGGCGAGCGCCGCCCTGCTGGCGCAGGCCGGCCTGGTGCTTTGTGCTGGCCTGCTCGTCGCCGGGCTGGCGGTGCCCCTCATGGCCGCGGTGACAGCCAGAACGGCGGCGCAGCGGTCGGCGCCCGCCCGCGGCGAACTGGGCGCCCTGCTGACCGATGTCATCGGCGGTGCAGCTGACCTCCATGCTTTCGGTGCGCAGTACGACGTGCTGGCGCGCGCAGTCGCTGCTGACACCGAGCTGACCAGGCTGGCCCGCCGGACTGCGCGCGCCGCCGGACTCGGGATGGGCCTGACCGCTGCCGCCGCCGGCGCGGCACTATGGGGCGTCCTCGTGCTCGGCGTGGCGGCGGTTGGGTCGGGAACACTCAGCCGGGTGCCGCTCGCCGTCATCACGCTGACCGCGCTTGCCGCGTTCGAGGCGGTCACCGCCCTGCCAGCGGCGGCGATCCAGATCGCGGCCGCGCGCACGTCAGCCGGGCGGATCACGGCCGTGCTCGACGCGCCCGATCCGGTCTCCGAGCCAGCCGATCCGCCGCCCCTGCCGTCAGCACCGCCCTGCCTGCGGCTGCGCGGCGCGCAAGTCCGGTACTCACCACACGGCGCGCTGGCGATCGACGGCGTCGACCTGGACCTGCCACCGGGCAGGCACGTCGCGCTCGTCGGTGCGACGGGAGCGGGCAAGTCCACCGTCATCTCCCTCCTGCTGCGGTTCTGCGACCTGGCCGGCGGCACGGCCACGCTGAACGGCGTCGACCTGGCCCGCTACGCGCCTGATGACGTCCGGCGGCTGGTCAGCGGCTGCCCGCAGGATCCGCACATCTTCGACACGACAATCCGGGCGAACATCCAGCTGGCCCGGCCCGGCGCCACCGACGACGAGCTAGCGGACGTGGCCGCCAGGTCGCGGCTGCTCGACTGGATACAGTCGCTGCCCGATGGCTTCGACACCCTGGTCGGGGCCAACGGCACCGCACTGTCCGGCGGCCAGCGCCAGCGAATCGCGCTCGCCAGGGCACTGCTGGCCGACCCGGCCGTGCTGGTCCTGGACGAGCCCACCGCGCACCTGGACGCCTCGAACCGGCGCGCCCTGATGACCGACCTGCTGGCCGCCGCCCGCGGCCGGACCTTGCTGCTGAGCACGCATGACCTAGACGATCTTGATCAGCTGGACGAGATCGTCGTGCTCGCCGATGGCCGGGTAGCCGAGCGCGGCACGCATGAGCAGCTGATGGTGGCGGGCGGCATGTACCGGGCCATGTGGCAGGCTAGCCGCACGACGTCGGAAGGATCACGAGCGTGACGTGCACCCTGCATGTGGCCTGGGACGAGCGGCTGACCAGCTACGACTTCGGTCCCGAGCACCCGCTGGCGCCGATCAGGGTCAAGCTGACGATGGAGTTGGCGCAGGCATTCGGAGTGCTGACTCGCGACGGCGTCACGGTGTCGGCGGCCCCGCCCGCGACCGACGCCGAGCTGGCCCTCGTCCACGACCCGGAGTACATCGCGGTGGTGAAGAACGCCGGCGCGCTCGCCGCCGGCCGTGACGTGCCGGGGCTCGACGCGGCGACATTGCTGAAGCGCGGGCTTGGCACCGCAGACGACCCGGTCTTCGCCGGGATGCATGAGGCGTCGGCGCTCGTGACCGGGGCCACGCTGGCCGCCGCGCGGGCCGCCTGGACCGGCGCGGCGGAGCACGGCGCCAGCATCGCGGGCGGCCTGCATCATGCCATGCGCGGCAACGCCAGCGGCTTCTGCGTCTACAACGACCCGGCGATCGCGATCGCCTGGCTGCTCGGGCAAGGCGCGGAGCGAGTCGCCTACGTCGATATCGACGTGCATCACGGAGACGGAGTCCAGGCCGCGTTCTGGAATGACCCGCGCGTGCTCACGATCAGCGTGCATGAGCATCCGGCGACCCTGTTCCCTGGCACGGGCCGTGCGTCGGAGACCGGCGGCCCGGACGCCGTCGGCTCGGCCGTCAATGTCGCGCTCCCGGCCGGCACGAGGGATGCGGGCTGGCTGCGGGCGCTGCACGCGATCGTGCCGCCGCTGCTGCGCCAGTTCCGGCCGCAGATCCTGGTCAGCCAGCACGGCTGCGACACGCACTGGAGCGACCCGCTCGCTGACCTCCAGGTCAGCGTCGATGCGCAGCGCGCCGCGCACGCACTCGTGCACCAGCTTGCGCACGAGACGGCCGACGGCAACTGGCTGCTGACCGGCGGAGGCGGCTACCAGCTGGTCCAGGTCGTGCCCAGGACGTGGACTCACCTGCTGGCCGAGGCAAGTGGCCACCCGATCGACCCGGCCACGCCCACGCCGCCCCTGTGGCGAGAGTACGTCGACTGGGTCGCGACCGAGCCTGCGCCCGAGCTGATGACCGACGGGGCGAGCGCTGAGTTCGCGAGCTATGACGCCGGCTACGACCCGGCCGACCCGGTGGACCAGGCCATCATGGCCACCCGAGACGCGGTGTTCCCGCTGCACGGGCTCTTTCCCTGACCCCTCGGCTTTCCCGGACACGGAACAGGTCGCTGGTTCAATCCCAGTACCGCCCACCAGTTCAGCCCAAGATGTTCGAGTATCTGATCCGATAGCTCTGGCAACGACTCGGGGGACTATCGGCCACCTGGCTGCGCGGCGCATGCTTGCGGTGGGCGGGCTCCCAACCGTCGCTCAGCTAGCCGACCTCCATAACGGTGCCGGCTCGCACAACGCACGCAGACACGCCCGGCGCAAGTCAGAGCCGGGCGAGGAAGATGGCCTGGTCGGCCTGGATCTGGTCGCTCTCCATGAGAACAGCCAGGGCTCCCGCGACTGCGCCGACGAAGCTGCGGTCCTGCGGGAACGCCTTGGCTGAGACAAGAATCAGTCCCGCGTGTGATTGCCCCGCTGCACGGTACTGGCCGTCCAGAGGAACGAAGTCCTTGATGTTGGCGGTCACGAGGGCGCGGCCGGTGGCTGCGGCGTGAGCGAGGATCTGGTCGTCGGGCAGCGAAACCAGCGCCGGCTCTGCGACGACTGCAATGACGTCATGGCCCTTCGCACGCAGCTGCTGCGCGATGGTGCCGGAGAGCATCTCATCCAGCAGCAGCGGGCAGCTCACCGGTTACCGGCCGAGCAGCTGATGCTCGCGGTTCCAGGAGTGCTCGGCTGCGCGCTCGGCGGCGTCAGCGGCCAAGATCTCGGCGTCGACTTCGTCGGGGTAAGACGCCCAGTACCGGACAGCGGCGCGGATCAGCCGCAGCGGCGTGCCGGTGTTATCGGCGACTAGGCCGAGAAGGCCGTCGTCGGCGAGCTCGGGCTCGGCGTCGCGGGCGGACTTGACGGCGCGGACCACTTCCCAGACGTCCGGGCCGCCGGCCAGCGCGGCCCGCCGCCCCGTCGGACCGGGCCGGAACATGATGCCCGGGTGCTCGCTCACGCGCAGTGCCTCATCGACGAGCCGGTTGGCCGCCGATGACAGGGACATGCCGGGGTTGGCGGCCGCGAACGAAGCGAGCCGCTCGGCTACCGGCCCGTCGAACCGCACGGGAGTTGCTGCGCGCTTGCTCATGACTACATCGTAGTTGGTTTGAGGTACTCCTTGCAAACAGGGTGCTCGGCCCTGCGACAAGGCCCCCGGACTGAACAATGGCCCGCATCATCGCAGCACCCAGGTCTGGTCAGAGCGGGTGGCGTCTGCTGTCGGCCTCCCCGCTAGCGACACCTCACAAGCCATGGCCGCTTGACACGGCCCGCTCACCAAAGCTGCCGCGATGCGGCACGCGCGCCGCCACTAGCGACATCCAAGCCGGCACGTCATTCTCCGTACGGCCGGTCCCGTCCCAGGTCGGTTGCGCTCACGCCAACGGCCAGCAGGCATGCCTGCTCGGCAGCGTCGATCATCTGGCTGATGAGCAGGATGTCAGGCCGCATACAGGGACCGGGCATCCGCGGGGACAGCCGGGGCGCAGCAGCGGGTGCGCGGCCGCCGGGGACACCAGGTCGACCCGACGGCCGAGCAGGGCGGGCAACTCGTCGGCGAGGTCCTCAATTTTCCAGCCGAGTGCTTTGTGGGATTTGCGCAGGGACGTCGACCGGCACATATGGATAGTTCCGCTGGATCAAGGCGTTCAGGCGGTCCCGGTCCGGGGCGAGCAGGGCCTTGACGCCCTCCGCGCTCACATCTGCGACGATGACGTGGCCAACCTCGTCGTGGACGTCGCTGAAGAGGCCGTGCGTCTTCATCTTCTGGGCCTGGTAACGATTGTCGTCGGTCGGGGTGACGTAATGAACCGACCAGATCTTGTAGCGGTGAACGAGGAACAGGTGGGCCAGCGTCATCAGGCGCTTCTGGCGCAGGGCGATGTCGAACGTGTTCTGGTCTCGAACCGAGAGAATGTTGCGCCCCCGGCGATCCACGATCACATCGAAGATGATATTGGCGACCACTTCCCCGCTTGCCTTGGACAGGGTGAGCTCCAGCAACTCAGAGCCCGCCGTGTTCGGCCGCAGTCCGACGCACAGCGAATACGGGATCTGGTAGTGCTTTGCCCACATCGCGAGCCATTCTTCGAGCAGTTTGGTCGGCACCTCGGTCTGCACTAGGTGCTGGTGCTGCGTCGAGCCCTCGCCCATGGCTTTGGTGGCCGCCGTGCCGCCCGAAGAGGCCATGAGCGCCGCATCCAGACGCGGCCCGCCAACCAGCGTCTGGGGCGTCCGATAGGGCGACTCGACCAGCCGGAACCTTCGCTGCAGCCGGGCCAGGGAGAGCATGCCGTCCTGCTTGAGCGCGCCGGCGAACTCTTCCGCCGCCAGGCCGTCGATCTGATGTCCGCCGTAGGTAATAAAGTTGAAGACGAACCCCATCTTGCCGAGCTCCTCCGGGAATCGCCTCATTTCCTCCTCGCTCATGCCGGTCGTGTCCCAGTTGAACGAAGGCGACAGGTTGTACGCGAGCATCTTGGAGGGGAATTCGGCATGGATGGCCTCGGCGAAGCGCCGAGCGTCCGCCAGGTCCGCGGTTTTGGTCTCCATCCACAGCAGGTCCGCGAACGGGCCGACAGCCAGCGACCTGGCGACCGCGTACTCGATCCCGCCCTGAATCTGGTAGTAGCCCTCTGTTGTCTTGGAGAGCTCGCAATCCCAGATGATGTCGATGCCCATCGACTTGGCCCTGGCCCGGGCGGCGTGGAACGACGTCCGGTTCGCGAAGGCGAGCCACTCGTCAGGGCTCAGGTCAAAGCGCTCCCCCTCGCTCGCGCGGAACTCGATCACGTCCGCGACCGCCTGGGGATAGCTCTTCAGGTTGGCCTCGGACTGCCACGCCTCCAGGTACTGCGTCTCGACCCGATCCAGCAGCGCCTCGACCACAGACTGGTCGGCCTGCTGGAACGCCTTCGCGCTCTCCTCGAGCATGCGCATCACGCCCGTCCGCTCGAGCCAGGCGCTGGCCTCGTCGTACTCGGCAGCGGAGATCTTGTACAGCAGATGACCACGCGCGTCGTTGACGCCCAGCTCGCGGAGCTTTCTCAAGATTGCCAGGTAGCCGACCTTGTAGGTCGGCAGATCAGCACCGGTAGCGCCCAGGATGAACGGATGATCGCGCTCGTCCCCGCGCCCCTCCAGGAACGTGGCCGATTCGGCGTCGGTTCGGGCGACGATAATGCCGGGCACCTTCATGACGTCCAGCTGGAAGCGCGCCGCGCTCAGCCGCTTGATCTGCTCGTCCACGCCGACGAGCACCTTCCCCCCTTGGTGCCCGCACTTCTTGGCGCCGGGCTTCTGATCCTCGATGTGGTAGCCCGGTACCCCGACCTCGACGAAACGACGGATCAGATTCCGGACATGCGCGTCGCCGCCGTGTCCGGTGTCGGCGTCGGCGATGATGAACGGCCGATGGTCGATCTCGGGAGCGGCAGCACGTTGCGCCTCGCTCATGCGCGAGCGGGCGAAGCGCTGGTTCCGGTCCGCCATGAGCAGGGCGCGCACAATCGGCGCGGCCTCGTCGGGCACCTGGGAGAGCGGATAGCTGGCCAGGTCAGGTCCCGGGTCCTCCGTGACGGATCCCTTGGCCGACGTAGCCCAGCCGCCCAGGTAGATGCCCTCGATTCCCATCCGCTTCATGGCCACTGCCTGACCCGGTGAATAGGGGCCGAAGGTAGTAATCTGCTTGCCCTCGTCGAACAGCTGCCGGAGCCGGTCATAGAACTGCCCGGCCGCCATCCTCGCCACTGTGTAGTCAGTAGCGATGGTGCCCTGTTGCTCCACCACCTGACGCGCAGAATACAAACGCGTCATGCCCACGAATCGAGGGCCGGCAAGCCATCTTGCAGTCTCGGCGACTTCCGAATCGAACGACTTCATCATTGGCTCCTGCCGCTCCCGCACCGCGGCGCTTCTCGTGACCCTCGAAATCCAGCTTCTCTATGATGCTGGCGCCGTCCCGGCTCAAAACATCCATGTACTGGCCGACCCGCTGCCTCGCCTCGCCAGGACTTCGTCGCTGAGGCAGATGCTGGCAGATCGATGTACCACGGCACCCTGAGAGCCGCGGCGACTCGGACTTCTTCTCATCAGATCATGCCGTCGACACAAACAGGTAGAGGCAACGGTCCCCGGCCCGCCACCTCGGCCGGACCCTTGTATCTGCTGTCGCCATCATCCACCTGGAGAGCGAGTTCAAATTCGAGGTTCTCGCTTGCTGGGATGACCATCTCGACCACGGCATCGAGGTCACGCTCACGCCTGACGCCGGACCGCCCGAAGATATGGCCCGACAGATTGGCCAGTTACCCGCAGGCTCCGCCGGCGTTAGCAAACCGGCGAACCCACCGGCGACCCGAAGCCGGAGCATTGGGTCACGTTGGGGCGGATCGACGCCGCACTGGACGCGGCGCGGGCCGGGACCCAGGGGCGGAACCGGGAGCAGATCCGCGAGCTGCTCGTGGCCGAGTTGCGGGCCAGCGGCCTCATGCTGCCGCCGCCGTCAGTCGATGCCCTTGTTGACCGCCTCGCCGCATGACCCTGGCAACGCCAGGCGCAGCGACTCGCCGGGCAGGCCAGGCTGGCTGGCCTTGCCTTCCGGTTTCTCAGCGCAGCTGGTACCGGGCCCTGGCCTGGCACTCGCCGGGCATATGCATGCAGCATGACGCGGCCGCCGGTGACTGACAAGCGCACCGACCCGGTAACCGGGGAGCGGAAGCGGTTCTCCTCGGCGAACCTGCCGGCCTGGGCGCGGAAGGCCCCGAAGATCACCGAGGTGCTGCCGCTGTTGTATCTGCACGGGCTGTCGAGCGGGGACTTCGTGCCCGAGCTCGGCCAGTTCCCCGGCCCCATCGGCAGGGCTGTCGCAGGCATCACCGGCTCACCAAGCAGGGGAAAGCCGAGCAGCGCGCCCGTCGCCGATAATCACCACCTAAGCGCGGTTGGCGTCAAGTGGCACCGCGGCCCGCCCGGTAACCCTCGCCCGAATCGGCCCGTTTCGTTAACCCGTCCGGACGACCTGATAAAGCGCGGGAGAGAATGGCCAGCGCAGGTCGGACGCCGCTGCCCGGAATCCGTCACTGCTGACCGCAGCATTGAACTCGTCTTCCGATGTCCACCGGGCCACGTTGACGAACCGGAACCGGGTGTCGTGCAGCGATTGATGCAGCGCGGTCTCGATGTGCGCCGGTAGCTTCATGAGATAGTCGCGGCTCTTTTCCCAGGCAGCAATAAACGCGTCTTCATCACCTGCGGGCACCTCGAAGATGTTGATCAAAGTGACGCTCATGGTCTCTGCTCTCCTGGTCTGCCAGCTTGAGGACGCGCATCCTTGTTGTCAGATCACGGCTCGTAGGAGCGAATGCCGCTCAGGTTGCGCAGGTCGTGCGCGATCGAATCGGCCTTGTGCCCAGCCTTCTGCCGGATCAGCATGGTCGCCATGTTGGTCGCGTGCGCGTCACCGATCAGCGGCGAGTCCGGCCGGATAGCGTTGACCGACCGCGGAGCCAAGCCGCTCATGACCGTGAAGGTCTCCAGGCGCTCGACTTCGGTCATGGGACCAGCGTACTGCGGCGTGTCAGGCCGCCTCATCGACATGGTTAGCGCGAGAGTTCGGGTCATCTGTCGCAAGGCACAACAGGCCCGCGAAAACCGGTACACCCCGAGAGCTGGCCTGTGTGGCGCTCGCCGGCAGGATTGGCATGCTGGCCACCGGGCACCTGCCAGCAGGGAACCCCGGCGTCGCCCGGATGTGATCAATGCTGGCCGTCCAGGTGGCAACGGTCGTCCGCGGAACAGCAGGCTCGGGTCCCAGAACGGGTTGTGCTGGCGGTTGGCGGGGCCGCTGCAGCATAACGCTCGCCTGACCCGGTTCACGCGGCCGCGTTCGGCCAGTTAGGCCAGTTCGACGCCGACGTTATCGGTGGTCTCGCCGGGACGCCCGAAGTCGGCAAGCGGAGGTAGCTGAGGTAGCTGAGGTAGCTGAGGTAGCTGAGGTAGCCCGTGCCTTACAAAGCGCAGAAGACCTGCGAAGCCTGGCACGGTCCCGCGCACGACACCCTTCGACCAGGAGGCATCCTGACATGACCGCCAGCCACGCCTCCCACGAGGATCTTGCCCGCCAGCGCCGCCGCAGCGACGACTACCGCCAGGGCCACGCCGAAGCCCAGCGCGCCTTCCTGATCGGCAAGGCAGTCCGTGAACGCCGTCTGGCGCTCTGCTTGTCCCAGGCTGAAGTCGCCGCCCGAGCAGGCATGACCCAGCCCGCGCTATCCCGCCTCGAAGTCGGCGGCGTCGTCCCCGCCATCTCGCTCCTGGACCGGATCTCCGCCGCCCTAGATGCTGACCACATCGTCCAGATCGCACCGCATGCTGCATAGTCCTGAGCGCAAATGCCGCCCCGCGGATGTTTGAGTTCGTCGTCTGGCGGTTCTCATGGTCGCTAGCTGGGACCTCCTGCGCATTTCCCGGTGCCTCGAAGTCTCAGATCGACGTGCTGCGGTGTCAGCTGCGGGGGATCGGAGGAATCGTCGACGGCAAGGGCGGAGCCTGTTGCCGTGCGTACGAGCTTGCGCGGGAAGAAGTACGTCCAAGCGCGGCAGCCGTCGGTGGCGATTACCTCGAAGTTGATATTGCCGTAGGTAGCGGATCTCCTGAGGCCAGCCCAGTTCGTCGGGGCGATTGAATAGCTCCCGGATCCCGACGACACCGCCGAACCGACTACGATCTGCAGTACCCGCTCGCCGGGCGTCAGACTGGCCATAACGGCCTGATCCGGCTGAGCGTAGAGGGTGACCTGGGCACCAGACACCCCGTGGCCATTGACCAGGACCCGGCCGACGACTACCGGCCTGGCCGGCGCAACCGGCGGTCTCTGGGACGACGCGGCCAGAACAGCGATGACCGCACCCCCGCCGAGCACGACGGCCGGGCCAAGCGTTAGCAGGATCCTCGCACGCACAAACGCTCCCTTCGCAGGCCGGCCGACCCGCCGGTTGAACGCGTGATGAACTCTGGCACGGTCGGGACATCGCATGGAACCGTGCTACCACCAGTGCCGCGGCTTCAATGAGGTCCGTTGGAATGCCGGGCCGACGTGATGACGAACGGCCGCGCAAAGCAGCGACAGAATCGAATCGCTTTCCGCTCGGTCCGCTCGCGCATCGCAAGTTCCGAGACGTCTACGATCTTGCTGATCAGCGCGCGTGTTCAGCTAGAGCTGATCCAGGCCTGGTAAGCGGAGCGGAGGGCCGCTCTGCGGGCTGGGCTGGAAAGGACATCGACGCTGCTGACCCACTGCTCGATCGACCCGACGGTTGGCAGCCTGGCCACCTCTGGGTCGGTGATAGCCGATAGCAGTGATTCGCGGACCGCTTCATCGACCGAGCGGTAGGGCCGGTCCCAGAAAGGGATCACGGCCGAGGTGGGCGCCGGCAGCCCGCGCGTGCGTTGTGCGTCCAGGAGGATCTCGCAGGCGTCGGCGAGGGCGCTTTCCCGGTCGCGCCAGTGTGGTGCAGCTTCAGCCAAGGTCAGCAGGCCGGCCAGATCCGCGGCGACAGGAAGTGCCCGGAACGCCGTCCCCCGCCATTTCGGATAGGGCGCCCACTGACGGGACAGTGTGAAGGCCAGCGATATCAGGTCGCCGGCTAGCCGTGTGCTCAGCATCCTTGAGCCGATCTCGTCGCCCTGCTCGGCTGTGCGGCCGACCATCGGCATTTCCTGCGAGAGCCGCTGCCAGCCCGCGGCTAGCACGTACCGCTCGATGTCCGGCAAGTACCAGTTCAGCCTCGCGCGCACCTGCGCCAGTTCAGCGGTCCGGTCGGCGAATATCGGTCCGGCGGTCACCTCAAGTACGCTCTGGCCGGTCAGAATCAGCCAATCCGCGACCG
Source organism: uncultured Actinomycetota bacterium (assembly GCA_963792725.1). Taxonomy (GTDB): domain Bacteria; phylum Actinomycetota; class Actinomycetes; order Streptosporangiales; family Streptosporangiaceae; genus JAJYUU01. Next base: position 1,436,241 of record CAWBXJ010000001.1, read on the forward strand.
ACAGTTCGGTGGTCGGGTCGATACCGAGTCGACTGGTCGCGAAGCCGGCCACGGTCGCGATCTCGACCTGATGGCTGAAAGAGGGATGCCAGGTGACGGGAAACCGCACAGGGAAGCCTCGGTAGGACTTGGGCAGTTCCCGTTCCAGCAGCAGGCTGACCTGCGGCATCGCGGCGCGGTCGGCCTCATCGACAAGGAGCGTCAGCCGACAGCCCCAGTCGTGGTCACGGCTCATCGCGTCATCGAAGCCCAGGACATCGGATCCCGAACCGAGCCGGCCGGCCGCGTACCGCAGCCCGGGCATCGCCCTGGTCAGCATCGGTCCCACAACGTCGGCATGGAACTCCCGGGCCAGCTCGCCCCCAGGCAGTGCATGGTCATTCATAAGACCAGCCGACCAGAACCCCTACGGCTCAGCCAGCCATTTTCAGCGGCATCCGCTTCTCATGGCTTCTGCCAGGTGGCCTTTGGCAGGCTCGGTTCCGGTAGCGGCCGCGCTGCCAGGTCTATAGCCGACTGCCTGCCTCGCGAATTTCTCCGGCGGATTTGCCGTAGCACTCGCGGGGGCATCCTGGCAGGCTGTTTCGGGTGGCGGACTTCGACGAGCTGGTGACCGAGGCGATGACCGCGCCGTTCTCCGGCTGGGACTTCTCCTGGCTGGACCGCCGGTCGAGGAGTGAACCGCTGCCGTGGGACTACGAGGCCCGAGTCGCGGTCCTGGCCGGCGGTGCCCGGACGATGCTGGACATGGGCACGGGGGGCGGCGAAGTACTATCCGGGCTGCCGGTCAGGGGAAACAGGACCGTCGCGACCGAGGCATGGCCGCCCAACGTGCCGGTGGCCGGGCGACGCCTGCTACCGCTGGGCATCCCCCTGATCCAGAACGAGGGAGCCCGCGACAACATGGACCAGGACGGGGCTGACGACGGCGGCCGCCTGCCGTTCCGCGATGGGTCGCTGGACCTGATATGCAACCGGCACGAGTCGTTCCTCGCTGTCGAGGTAAGCCGCGTTCTCGCGCCGGGCGGCACCTTCCTAACCCAGCAGGTCGATTACCACGACAACGACGACCTGGCCCAGATGCTTGGCATCGAGATGCCGGTGGAGCCGGACAGCTGGATCGGGCTGGCCGAACGGCAGGTCACCGAAGCCGGACTAGTGATCGAAGAAGCTGCTCGAGCCGATGAACGCATTTACTTCGATGACATCGCGGCCGTCATCTACTACCTGAAGGCCGTGAGCTGGTCAATCCCGGGGTACAGCCTCGACAAACACCGGGACGGCCTCCGCGCCCTGCACCAGGACGCCAGCGCCTGGCCGGTCATGACCAGGGGGTACCGGTTCCTGCTCATAGCATCCAAGCCCGGCTGAGGCCGCGAGGCTGCTATCGCTCCGCGCCGAGCCGCTCGACGAACTTGGCGATCACGCGTAGTGCTTGCTGTTATCACGCCGCCGGTCGTCCGCGTCCGGGGACCGCTGCCCGGGGCTGCTCGCGCCAGGAGCCGGGTAAGCCGTCAGGCGCTGTTTCCATGGTCCGGCTCGAGCCCGGCGCCGAGGAAGTAGTCGTTGATGTACTTCTCCCCCTCGTCGCAGAAGAACGTGACGACGTGGCGGAGGCCGGGGTGCCGTGCTCGCAGCTCGCGGGCAGCGAGCAGGTGCGCGCCGGAACTCGGGCCCACGAACAGTCCGAACTCGCGGGCCAGTCGGCGCATCTCGCTGATCGCCGCGTCGCTGTCCACCGCGACGATCTCGTCGATGATGTGCCCGTGCCGGGCGAAGATGCCGGGGACGAAGCCGTCGGAGATGCCCTCGATCAGGTGCCGGCCGATCTCGCCGCACATCAGCAGGCACGACTCGTTCGGCTCGACGGCGACCACTTTGCAGGACGGGTTCCGCTCGCGGAAGCACTGACCCACGCCGACGATGGTGCCGCCGGTGCCGACCCCGCCGACCACGGCATCCGGGACTGCGCCGTCTGGCAGCTGAGCGAGGGTCTCCGGGCCAAGCCAGGTGCGGTTCTCCTCGACGTTCCACTCCGAATCGAATTGCTGCGGCGCGAAGTATCCCGGCTGGCAGCCGAGTTCGGCGACCTTGGCCAGCGCGTCATTGACATGGAAGTCACCCAGCGTCATCACCTGCGCGCCGAAGGCCCGCGAGATCGCCAGCCGCTCGCCGCTCATCCCGTTCGGCATTACCACGAGCATCCGGTAGCCCTTAACGGCCGCGACCATGCTCATCGCGTTGCCGGTATTGCCGCTGCTTGCTTCGACGATCGTGTCACCCGGCCGCAGCAGCCCTTCCCGCTCCGCCCGCTCGATCATGTACTTCGCGATACGCGCCTTGATGGATCCGGACGGGTTAAGGTACTCGAGCTTGACCCAGATCCCGTCCACCATGATCAGCGGAGTGTTGCCAATCGCATCCAAGACCGTGCCACCGCCCGGCCGGACCATCCCAGCAGCAAGTTCCCGCGCCCCAGGCGCCGCGGCGGCAAGTTCCCGTACCTCGCGGGCTGCAGCGCGCGCACGGCTTGTGGCCTTCATGCCTGCACCCTACGCGTGCGCCGCCGGCCTCGATCCGCGTGCCCGCCGGGCCGGGCAATGATTCGCCCGTCCTGCGGCTTCACGAGCCCTGCCCGGCTCATGCAACAGTTGCCGTGCAGCCGAGCGCATTCAACACTGAAGATCTCATCCATCCAGCGCCGGAGAACCCGTCCCGAGCAAGATCGCCGGGCACCGGCCTAGCCTCTCGCAGGCCCCTTCTTGCCCTTCTTACGCGGATGCTCGATGATCGCGTCCGGGCCGGGGAACACCAGCGCGGTGTGACCGTCATCGAAACGCACCAGGTAGGGCGGCTCCCCGCCCGCTCCCCGGACCTCGACGATCTCGCCAGTCCGCCCCGGATGACCCACGACGTTGGCGTGCACGTGGAGCCGATCCCCGACGGCTGCCTGCATGAGCCCACCTCCTCGTCGCATTCACCCACGGCATGCCGCATTCCCCGCGGTGCCCAAGCCGGAGGACACGCCGACGATGTACCCAGACTGGCACGGGTCCACGCTGCTGACTCGGCGCACCAGTTGAGCATGCACGTCGCCGACTTGCGGTCGTCGGGGCGACCGAGCGTCGGGCCAGCCGGGTGGGCCCGCAGAGCACTCAGATCTGCATGTCGCCCTCGGTGACGTTGAGCGGCGTGAGTCTGAGCCATAACGGCGGCTACGGTTCGTCGTTGAGTAACGTCCGCTGCCGCGTAATCAGGCACGGCGGCTACTGACGGGCCGTCATTCCCGCACCGGCAGTAGCGTTTGCTCGGCGTGCCCGCAGCGTGGCAGCTCAGCCCTGCCCCCGGGACCGCTCGCGTGCTTAGGGCTTGTCTGGGCCAGCTGAGGCGTCCACCGAAACGCGGACGACGCTGACAGTCCCAGCGACCTGCGGTCAGGGTATATCGGCGAACGTCGGTGAAGCCCGAGGCTTCGACTTGGCTCACGAGTTTGGTCTACCTGATCGCCGGCCAGCCGGGCCGCTCGATTGCTCCAGTGATGGACCGAGTTGAGCGCCCACAGCACCGTGGCACCGCAGTCAGGCACCGGGATGTTTCGGCGGACCCCTGAAGGAGGCTGATGTTGCGCGTGCCGCGCAGCGCATTGAGCCATCGTCCGAGACGCGGCATGGCCGGTGATGGGTCGACTCCGATAGCGTGTGCGCTGCGACTGGTGGCCACCCGCGCCGCTGCGCGCGGACCGCAGCCGACGTCGACGACCTGATCATTGGCAGTCAGCTCAGCGAGATCGGGCGACGGCTCCGGACCCTCGAGCCTGGAGTGCCGTACTGGGCGCAGTGATCTGGCAACCGGGTGTGCGAGCCGCCTGCAAGACCGGCGGCGCCGCAACGCCCCGCGGACCTTGACATGTTCGAGATGATGCCGTTGCGCAGCCCAGAACGCCGACGAGGTCCTGCAGCGCATCCATGATGACCAGCAGGCTCATCACGCCAGGCTGGGCGGGCCCGTCACGTCCACGGCCCGGCCAGCGACGGTGTCGAGCTCGCGCTCATGTCACTCGTCCTGGCGTTGGCCATCACGGCGGCGCACGACCTGCACCCAGTCAGCCTGCCCGGTCCAGGCCGCCCCGGACACGGGCAGCTCCCTGGTCAAGCTCGGCCCGGCCGGTGATTGCTGACCCACGCTCGATCCGGAACCCGTCGCCCGGTGTCCTCGGCAGCACGTGCAGGTGGATATGCATTACTTCCTGCCCGGCGACCTCGCCGTCGGCGACGAAGAGGTTGACTCCCTGGCAGGGCAGCCCTGAGCGTCGGATGGCTCCTGCCAGCCGCTGCCCCACGGCGAACATCGCCGCGCCAAGCCGCTCGTCCAGGTCGGCCAGGCGTGCGGCGTGGGCCCGTGGCACTACCAGGAGGTGGCCGGCATTGATCGGGCGCAAGTCCATGAAGGCGAGCATCGCGGCATCGGAGTAGACCACGCTGGCCGGTTCCCGGCCGGCCACGATCTCGCAGAAGACGCACGTCGCTCGTGGTGATTCGTCAGCAGGCACGGCTCTCATTATCCGTGCCCGCTCTGGTGCGTTGTCCAGGGCTGGTGCATAGTGTGCTGCCAAACCGCCTGAAAATCCTCGTAGTCACTTCTTAATCGCCGCGGATCCTGGCGGTCCGCCCGAGCCGTGGCAGCGCGGTCCATGCCCAGGCTGACTTCGCCTCGGTGGTTCGTAGCCCACCGCCACCGTCTAATTCACCGCGCCCGCGCGACGGCGCCGAGAGCCGCCCGAGATCTCTACCTCAATGGGCGAGGTTCACCTCGAGGACCGCCTGGCAAGTGAGCCGTCTCACCAAGATCGACACAGGTATGGGCTCCGTGACGATTGATCTGAGCCAAGCCGAATTCGATGACCGGGACGTCGAGATTGTCGTCCACACCCACATGGGAACTCACCGTCATCGTTCCCCGCGGCCTCGAGGTCCGGCCGGTGGGCAGGTGCGGCCCGGTCGCGGCTAGCTCGGCGACGCGCGGCCAGGGACGTTCGTCGTGGTGCGGCTGACCACGAACCGCATGCTCGTCCACGAGCCCAGGCGTCATCGATCGTGGGACCCAAGACGCTTATCGCCGTGCTGCCGCACCGTGCGGACGGGTGCGGCGGCCTATCTCACGGAATGGCAACTCCCTGGATGAGGACTGGTCCGAGGGTCGGGTCGAGTTCGGTGGCCTGGGAAACGCCCGCCGGCGTAATGATGTCCATCGCCTTCGGCACTGTGTTCGGGTCAACTGAGCAGATCGGGCTGGTTCCGCCTACCGCGCACACGCCGAACTCGTACGGCTGAGGTGTCGCGGCGAAGGCGCGCGCCTGATCGGGGCTGAACCCGTCCTGGCCGGTCAGCACGACCGCAAAAGCCCAGCCTGATCCTGGGGTGCCAAACGCGGCCTGCGGCAGCCCGATCGTGATCGTCTTGCTGATCTGGGAAGCGGCCACGAAGGCCGTGCCGAGCGAATTTCCGGAGGCGTCCTGCCAGAGCGGCGGGGCGAATCCCTGCACTTCTACCATCTCGCTCCACGCGTCCGCGGGGGCGATGGTGTAGTTCCGGGACGCGTAGGCGGCCGCCGTCGACGTGGTCGTCGCGCCGGGGGTGTGCACGTACACATCGAGCAGTTGCGCGCCCAGCGGCGAGCCGAACGTCGGGTCCAGGTTGGCCAGCGTGGCCCGCAGGTACACCGTCGTTCCGTCGCTGATCACCTGGAACCTGGTCAGCTTGAAAGCGCCAGCGTGGAAGTCGGACGCGGTCGGGTACTGGTAAGTTCCCGGCCCGTTGTCGTCGCCGACCCCGTCTCCGAGTGAGTTGGGCACGTCGAGCGCCGTTGTCCCGTTGAGCACTTCGCTGGTCACAGAAGTCTGCGCGTACCCGGTCCGGTTGCCCGACGCGGTGGCCGACGCGGTCAGCACGCTGTCGCCGAAGCCGACGGGCACCGTGACTGAAAACGAGCCGTCCGCCGCCGCCACCGTGGTGCCCGTCGTGGACGGGGCACCCGTCGTGGTGTCCAGGGACTCCACCACCACTTTCGCGCCGGGCACCGTGGTCCCGGTCACCGCCGTGGTCGCGGTCGTGATAGCGGTGCCGGGGGCCGGAGCGGTGAGCGCCACCGCGAGCGCGCCGGGTGGCGTGTGCGCGACGTACCGCTGGGTGGTCACGACCGGGGTCTCCAGCGTGCGGCCGGCCCCGACGGACAAGATGAGCCGGAGTTCCTGGGCTTGGGCCCAGGTTAGCGGGGACGCCGAGCCCGCGGCCTTGCCGTCCGTGAAGCCAATCGACGCGGTGGTCGGGTCGCTCCCGTACGGCGAGGCGGCCAGGTCCGGGTCCTCCCACGCCTGTTCGGGCACCAGGCCCACACCGGAGGAGAACTCCGCCATCGCCTCGAGCAGCGAGGACGCGCCTGTCAGATTCCCAGCGGCGATGTCGGACTCGGCGCGCTCCCCGGACAGCACCGGCCACAGGTGCCCGGTGCCCGTGTCGGTGGTCGGCCACGGCTCGCCTTCGGTCGTGCAGGATGTCTGGCTCGGCTGGTAGCAGTCGCCGTACCCGTCGGCGCTGCCGGCCGCGGCCGAGGTGCCGTACCGGTAATAGCTGGTCCCGCCCGGCGTCGACACCGAGATCTGCTTGTCCAGCACGCCCAGCGATGCCTGAATGTCCGGGTCGCTGATCGGCAGCTCGCCGAGGCGCACCAGTTCCTGGAACCCGCCGTCAATCACCGCGCGCTGGTCCACTGTCGGGCCGCCGTTACCCAGGCCGTAGGTGATGGCGGCGTTCGGGTCGCCGGTCTTGGACAGCCGGATGAAGTACCGCGCGCCGTCCGGGCCGGTGGTGGTCACGTCCCAGTTCTTGATGTTGCGCTGGAAATCGTCCGCGGTCGCCTGATACAGCCGCGCCCGCGCCTGGTCGCCGTGCACCGCGGCGATGGCAGACGCGGCGGTCAGCCCGGCGATCTCCGCCGCGATCGTCGACGGTGAGTAGCCCGACTGCTCCTCCCAGCGCTCATTGCCGAACGACGGCCCCATTGCGACAAGGAAGTCGGCGGCCGGCCGGATGTGCTGCTGCCACAGCGAGGTGTTCCAGGAAAGCCCGGACTGCAGGGCCATCAGGATCGGGTAGGCCGTCTCGTCAAGCTGGGTTCCGCCGGTATCCGGGGCGGCTGCGCCGTTGACGAGGGAGTTGCGGGGGAACTGGCCGTTCGGTAGCTGCTGGTGGTTGAAAAGGAACAGGGTGGCAGCGCGCGCGGTGGCAACGTCGCCATCCGTTAGCAGGCCGGTGAACGCTTCGTACAGGTCACGCGCGAACACCTCGCGGTAGGAGCCGAAATAGACCGGCTTGCCGTTCACCGCGGTTCCGGCGGCGACCGCCTGGCCCCACGGGCTGGCCAGCGAGGCGACGATCGCGCCGGAATAGGTCTTGTCCTCGCTCGCCTTGATCACGTTCGCGGACAGGTAGTAGCGGCGCCGCAGGTCGGCCGCCTGCCGGGCGGACAGGCCCGGGAAGCTCGACGGCGGCCTGCGCAGGGTGCGGTCGTAACCGGCCCAGCCACTCAGGTAGTCCCGCTCGACCTGGCCGAACGGCGTGGCCAGGGACTCGCCCGCGGTGGCCACCGCCTGGGCCTGGGACCGGCCGAAGCCGAGCGCCAGCGTCACCTCGTCACCCCGGCGGGGGGTGACGTCCTCGGTCGCCGTGATGTGCCCGTCCGGAGCCGAGTCGTAGGTAGTCAGCGTGTGCGTGGCGTCGAGCTGAGTGAGACCATCGCTCGCGGTCCCCGCGTAGCCGATGCTGGCCGCGGCGGACGGGCTGCTCGACACTAGGGCCAGGTAGGTGGGCACAGCGTAGCTGCGGTTGGCGGCCTGGGTCACAGTGTTCGTGCTGTAGACGACGGGAACAGGGGATCCGGTGGAGGTATCGATGACCCCGGTGTTGCCGCCCGCGTTCTGGCCGCCGCCGCCGCCGTCGCCGTTAACATGCGCGTCCAGCCGCGCGTACAGGCGCAGCTTGCCGATGGCAGTGTGCGAGCCGGGCGTGGCCTCGAGCCGGGTGCGCATCACCACCGAGTCCCGCCCCGGGTCGGTGAGGTAGGTGGTGACCAGCCGGTAGCCGTGGCTGGCGCTGGTGGCGGTCACCGTGCAGGCCATGCCGGAGGGGTCGGCCGTAACCGTGTAGGTCATATCGCGGGTCTGCAGATCAGTGAACGTGGCGCCGTCGGTGACGATGTACTGGAGCGTCTGCACGTTCGTGTTGTCGATCGTCGGTTCGTACACGTCGGAGAGCACGCCGCCCGCGACCGTGTACCAGACCTTGGAGTTCGTGTTCCGGGCAGTGCCGACGCAGTCCTTCCGGGCGAGATCGAAATACGACAACGTGCCCGGGGCGCCGGGCGCGGTCACTGCGGGCAGCGCTGCAGCGGTGCCGGACGCGCCCGCCGGGCCGGCCACAGCCACCGTGAAGGAGAGCGTGCATAAAGCGATCGCCAGCGGGGCCAGTCTTGAGAGCCGACGCCTGCTTGCCCGTCCCAATCCCGTCACTGGAACCTCCGGCCGAGAGAGAACGAGCAAGCCAAGCAGAGCGCCTGTCCGGACCCGCCATTTCCTGAAATGGTCACCGCGCCCAGAAGCCTCCCGCTGCCAGGCGCGCTTGTCAACGGCCAATTCCCGGCATGCGCAAGGCCGGCCCTTCGTTCCGGTGCCCGGGTCAGCCAATCGGCAGTGCAGCTCCACCTTCTTGTCGTCCAGCACGCGGAGCGCTGATCAGGCGAAGCCTGCCTGCCGAGTCATCGACGGCCGCCAGGCTTTGACCCTTGCGGTCCGTGCGCGTGCCGCCGACGGAATAGGCGCGGATCAGTACTTGCCGCCGCCGCTGGTGACCGACCATCTGCCTGTCAGATGTCAGCCGGGCTCGCGGGGCTGGATCCCAGACCGGGAAAGTAATGATCAACGTGATGGCGAGGATCCCGACTCCTAGCCACGTCACCGAGTAACAGGAGCGGAACACGAAGACGAGGCCGGTCAGCACGGAGCCGATGAGGAGCGCGAGGGCTGCACGAGCTCGAGCTGACCGGGGCAAGGCCGCCGACGCTAGTTCATCTGAGCCGCTCATTCACCAGTAACGGCATCAGCCGCCCAGCATGGAGGTCCCGACACCTGGATTAAAGGATCGATAGCTTAGACCGAGACGCGTTTTCCGCGTGCCTGACACCAGTCACGGTAACTGCGCCGTGAGCGAGACTCCAGCCGGGCCGAAGGCGACCTGCTCCGCCTTCATCGGGCCGCGGGACTCAGCTTCGGGCAGATAAGCCAGTGCCCGCCACAGCGCGCTGTGGCGGGCACTGGCTCGGCACGTTATGGCCCGGGGTTGGCAGGTGGTGTCGGCGGTGTCGTGGATGCCTCGGCGAGCCGGGCGTGCAACTGTGCCCGGATCTGGTCCGGGGTGTAGGCGCGGCGGCGGCGCTCTGCGCGTGCGATCACGACTCCGGTGGCCGCGACGCCCGCCAACCCTGCCAGGCCGAGTATCTTCCACCAGCGCATCTGCCTAGGCTACGACTGTGCCTGGCACGCGCATCGGCCTGGATGAAGCTGTCGGCCTGACCCGCACGGGTGACCTATGGCTGTTCCGCGGCCACACACCGGCCGACCGGGCTATCCAGCTGGCGACCAACAGCCCGGTCAACCACGTCGGCATGTCCGTCGTTCTTGATGACTTGCCCGCACTGATATGGCATGCCGAGCTGGGCAAGTCTCTGCCTGACCTGTGGTCGGGCAGCCGCCACCGCGGCGCGCAGTTGCATGACCTGTACGCGGCAGTCACGGTCTGGGCCACCAGGTATGGCCAGCGGACGTGGCTGCGCCAGCTGGAGCCTGCGCCCGGTCGCGCGATGGAGGATGCGCTGCTACGCACTATCGCCCGGCTGGATGGCACCCCGTTTCCGTCCGTGGCCCGGCTCGCCTCCGGGTGGCTGCGCGGGCGGGTGCCGTCCCGGCGGCGCGACGAGCGCGACGCCAGCCTGGAAACCGCCTACTGCGCAGAGATCACCGCCGTCACCTACCAGGCCATGGGCCTGCTGCCGGGCGGCCGGCGGCCGGGCTGGTATGACGCGGGCCGGTTCTGGAGCGGGGACGATCTGCGCCTGTGCGGAGAAGCCCGGCTCAGCCGGGAGATCGCCGTGCAGATCCCTGAGGCGCCGCTCTCTACCGCTAATGACTGACATCCTTCGCCGTCCCTAGTAAGACTGCGAGCCCTTCATCGCGATCCGTGGCAGCATATGGCGCGCGTCAGGCATGATGGCGCCGCCTGGCCGCCGCGGTGCTGATCGACAGTCACCTCAGCTAGAGACCCACGAAGCTGTCCGCGGTGCCCGGCGCCCGGTGCCACGGTCAGCGGCCCGGCCTGCGCTAGAAGGTCAGGGCTGTGAGGAGCGCCGCGTAGTCGGGTTGGGTAGCTGGCCCAGGTCGCAGGCGAGGACGACATTGCCACTGTTCTCGCCGCCTGGGCGCTGACGGGTGTACGGAACACTTGACGAATATCTCGCCATCGAGGAGTCATCATGGCCGAAGTAGATCACCACTGGATAGCTGAGCAACTAGTCGGAGAGTCAGTCCAGGGCGCCGGAACCATGTCCGGCAGGGAGGTCGCCAAAGCGCAGGTGCACGCCACGCTCGCGCTGGCGGAGATCCTGCGCGGCATCTCCGCTGAACTGGCCATGATCCGCGAAGCGGCTCAGATCATGTCGGCCGTCCCGCCGCCCGCTGGCTAGCGGCCGGCCGCAGGTTACGTCTGCGCCGGAGGTCCGCGAATGAGTACGGACACGCAGGTGGCCATCGTCGCCGACGACGACACCAGTACGTCATTCTGGTACGCGCCAATGCCGGGACTGCGGACCCCGATCGCGTCACGGACCGAACCGGGCACACCGACCGACACGGCAACCCCTAGCGCTCAAGGCGCCACCACAGCGGGACCTAGCCGGACAGCAATACGGTGATGGTCTTCAGTTGGTCCGGCACGGCACCAGCTGCCACGAACGAGGTGTCGCAGCGATTGCAGAAACGAGCATCCGGGCGGCCTCTGTCCGCAGCTTGTGCAGGTCTGCAGTGGAGCGCACGCGATTTCGAAATCCGAGACGTGTCCGGACCAATGGGCTAAAGTTCCGTGGGACCAGGAGCAGACAGCGTCAGCCAGATCGCAGGCCGCGCACGCTGCGCGGATGAACAGGCCGCGTGAACGCTGCCCGTAAAAGGAGGCGCCCTGTGTTCGACACGGTTGTAGTCGGAGCTGACGACTCACCGACGGCAGCGGAAGCAGTGGGGAAGGCCATCGAATTGGTCAAGCTCGCGGCAGGCAAGCTGCACATTGTGACCGCCTATAAGCCACAGCAGCTTTCGTCAACGAGTCCGGAAATCGACAAGTATGTGAAATCGCTTGGCTCGGATGCGGTGGCGACATCCCTGCTCGCTGAGCTGGCATCTCGGGCGAGGCTAGCTGGCATCGCGGTGGAAACGCATGCGCTGACCAGCGCACCTGCCGACGCGATCTGCGAGATAGCTGCCGAGGTGGATGCTGATCTCATTGTCGTTGGCAACAAGGGCATGAAAGGCGCGCGCCGTATTCTGGGAAGCATTCCAAATTCGGTGGCGCACCAGGCCCCGTGCGATGTGCTAATCGCACTTACAACCTGATCCGACCTGCCGCCCGTCCACAAATTCGCGTATTCGCTCAGCGCCGGGAGTTCCAAGTTGCTGATCCCATGTCCAGGGAACGACGTCCTGGTCGCACTGCGCACGAGCGGCCATCAGTCTCTGCGCAGGTGGAATCCTCCTGCGTGCGCGTGCAAATGCTCACGGCCGATGGCTTGCGCCTCCGCCTGAGTCGCATACCCAACCGTCTTGCCAATGTCCTGCGTTCCGCCGTCTGGCCGTCTCCAGATGACGTGCCAAGGACCGCCCTGAGCCGCTGCCAGGCGCCTTCCTATTTCCTCACCAACGGCATAACGCAGCTCCGCCGCATCGTGATCACCGGTCGGCAGGCAGATGCGCCGGTAGTAGTCGTCGATGTCGACATAGTTGTCGAGCTCGTCGACGGACGAGACGTCAAGAGGAATCTGGCCGCTGCCCTGATCCTCCTTGATCATGGAGATCACGGCGTCCGTGTACCGTCGCACTTCGTTGAAGTTAGTCATGGCTGCCTCCTAGCACGCTCAGTCTCACCTGGCCATGGCGTGCGGCAGCAGGGACTTAGGCCAGCTGTCAGCGGGCCGAAGGTTCTCGTTACGCAGGCCGAACTGCCCTGAGACCGGGAAGGGCCCGGCGGAATCGCTCGCTGCGCGCCTTGTGCCTCAAGCAGTGACGGTGTCGCCGTGGACGACGGGGACGATGTCGGGGGCGCCGAGGCGGATCGCGTCGGCGTCCTGGTCGGTGTCGGCTTCCTGGGAGGCGCGTTCGGCGGCGACGCGGACGCGGTAGTTCTCCAGTTCGCGGGCGACCTGCCGGGATTTCCACTTCATCGGCCCGGCCATCAGCGCGGCGGCCTCGGCGGCGGCGGACAGGCCGCGGTCCCAGGTCTCGATCGAGATGTGGGTCCGGCGGGCCAGCACGTCGTCCAGGTGCCGGGCGCCCTCGTGGGAGGCGGCGTAGACGATGTCGGCGCGCAGGTAGTCCTCCGCCCCGGCCAGCGGCCGGCCCAGGCCCGGGTCGGCGGCGATCAGCTCGAGGACCTCGCTGATCAGGCAGCCGTACCGGTGCAGCAGGTGCTCGATCCTGGCCACGTGCAGCCCCGAGGACCGGGCCAGCGCGTGCCGGCCGTTCCACAGCGCGATGAACCCGTCCGCGCCGGCCAGCGGCACCGCGCCGGTGCACGACGGCGCCACCTTCCCGGCCAGCCCGTGCGCGACCGCGTCCACCGCGTCGCGGGCCATCACCCGGTAGGTGGTGTACTTGCCGCCCGCGACCAGCACCAGGCCCGGAACGGGGTGAGCGACCCGGTGCTCGCGGGACAGCCTCGACGTCGACTCCGACTCCCCCGCCAGCAGCGGCCGCAGGCCCGCGTACACCCCCTCCACGTCATCGCGGGTCAGCGGCACCGCCAGGACCTTATTGACCTGCCCCAGCACGTAGTCGATGTCGGCCCGGCTCGCCGCCGGGTGCGCCTTATCCAGCGACCAGTCGGTGTCGGTGGTGCCGATGATCCAGTGCCGCCCCCACGGGATGACGAACAGCACGCTCACCGGCGTCCGCACGATGATCCCGGTCGCCGACTGGACCCGGTCCCGCGGCACCACCAGGTGCACCCCCTTGGACGCCCGCACATTCACCGACCCGCGGCCGCCGACCATCTCCTGGATCTCATCAGTCCACACCCCCGTCGCGTTCACCACCTGCTGCGCCCGGATCTGCACCCCGTTCCCCGTCTCCAGGTCAGTAGCCCGCACCCCGGTGACCCGCTCCCCCTCCCGCAAGAACCCCGTCACCTGGGTCCGCGACGCCACCCGCGCGCCGAACCCCGCCGCCGTCCGCACCAGCGTCGTCACATACCGCGCGTCATCCACCTGCGCATCCCAGTACACCAGCGCCCCCGTCAGCGCCGACCGCCGCAGCGCCGGCGCCAGCCGCAGCGCCCCCCGCCGCGTCAGCTGCCGGTGACCCGGCAGCCCCCGCGCCTGGCCCATCGACAACCCCAGCGCGTCGTAAGCCGCCACCCCCGCCCCCACATACGCCCGCTCCCACACATGATGACTAAACGGGAACAAGAACGACACCGGCTGCACCAGATGCGGCGCCAGCCGCTGCAACAGCAGCGACCGCTCGCCCAGCGCCTCCCGCACCAGCCCCACATTCAGCTGCTCCAGATACCGCAGCCCGCCATGAATCAGCTTGCTCGACCGCGACGACGTACCCGACCCGAAATCCCGCGCCTCCACCAGCCCCACCGACAGCCCCCGCGTCACCGCATCCAGCGCCACCCCCGCCCCCACCACACCCCCGCCCACCACCAGCACCTGCAACTCACCGCCCGCCAGCGCCTCCAGCGCCGCCGCCCGCTCCGCCGGCCCCAGCCGCGTCGACGCACGCACCGCACCAGCGCCCGCCGGGTGGCCATTACCCCCCAGCTGGCCACCCGAACGGCCACCAGGCCACACCCGGATATCAGCGCGCCGTCGCACTAGGAGTCACCACGACCACTTGGCTGCCTAGGCCTTCTCCTCCTCGCGGTCGGTCCCGGCGTCCGGCTCGGCCATCCGGTCGGCCTGTCGCCGCTCCTCGATCTCGGCAAAGAACGGCGACGTCGGCGCTGCCCGCCAGACGACGAGCGCGCCGATCAAGAAGGCCAGCACGACGCCGGCGACTGCAACCCACCTCACGGACGCCGTCTGCGTCGTCAGTCCGTAGAAGAAGATCGCACCCATGAAGAGGCCGCCAAGTAGCGGGACGACACCCATGACAACGAACGAGACGACGCTCCTGCGCACGTACGCCCGGTAGAACCAGACGCTGCTGAGGGCGATCGCGAAGTACAAGAACAGCCCGAACATGCCGTCCGCGCTGATGATGTATCCGATGGCGTTCTTCGCCGAGTTATTCGCCAGGTAGGGAATGAGCAGGATCGGCGGGATCGCGGCCAGTATCAGCAGGCCGGCCCACGGCGTCTGGTGCGCCCTGCTGATGTAGCCGAAGACGCGCGGGATGACCTTGTCCCTGGCCAGCGCGTACAGGATCCTGCTCGGCTCGACCATCTGGATCTGGCAGGTGCCGATCACGGCGATGAGCACAGCGAGCGGGAGCGCCCGCCCGAGGAAGCCGGGAACGAGCAGCGGGCCTGCGTACGCGAGTACGTCGGTTTTGAGCGACAGCACCTGGGCCTGGCTGGACACGCCTTGGAAGACCACGATGAGGAAGGTGTACCAGAGCGTGAGGAACCCTGTCCCGAGAAGCATTGCGCGGCCAGGGTTGACGTTCCGGCGTGTCGACTCTTCCCCGAGCACCGCGGTCGCTTCCCAGCCGAGATACAGGAAGCCGCACGGAACCGCCGCCTCAGCAAGGCCCTTGAAGCCGCCGACGCCCGCAACCGCATGGGAGATCGTGAAGTCCGACACCGAGGGGAGCGTCGCGCCGCCCGCCCCGGACGATTCATGGATCAGGGCGAGTACGACGAACGAGATCATCGCGGAGTACTCGATCACGATGAAGGCCGTCTGCAGCCACACCGTGGGCCGGATCCCGCGGATCGCTAGAAAGACGAGTATCCCCATGATGGCGGTGGCTACCAGCCAGGTGACCGGACTGGAGAACGTGCCCGTCGGAACCAGCACAAACAGCAGGTACGCGCCGGCCAGTGTGATGTTCCCGACGTTGGCGAACGTCGAGACAAAGACGTTGAGCATGCCGGTGCCGACGCCGACCTTCGGCGAGACCGCCTCGCTCACCCAGACGTAAGGTGCGCCGGCGTGTGCACGCCACCGGTTGAGACTGGCATAGCCCGTGGCGCAGAAGAACATCGCGACGCCAGTCACGAGCACGGCGAGCGGTGAGACGTGACCTGCGAACGCGACGAGCAAGGCTAATGTGTAGGCGACGCTGCTGGACGGCGCGACGTTCGCGATCGAGACGACGAAGTCACCCCACAGGCTGACTGCGTTTTCCTTCAGGCCGACTTGGTGCGCCGTCTCAGCGGTTACGGCCAACGGACCCACTTCCTCTCTGTACCTGCTTCAGGACTACGCGGCGGTCGCGGTCATGCCTCCACCGCGGCACCTGGCCCAACCCGTTCGAGCGTGAATGAGATCCAGTCGGATACGTGGTACTCGACGGAGCAGAGGACCGGTGTCCCGCTGCCGTCATAGTCCACTTGCTTGATGTACAGAAGGGGCGCACCTCGCCTGACCTGTAGCCGGTCTGCCAGGGATGCGGTGGCGGATTTCGGGCTGAGCTCGGCGAGGCCGCGGTACACCGATACCTGATGCAGCTTGTAGAGCAGCCCGTAGAGCGAGGCGTCGTCGCTCGCCATCGCCTCGGCGTCGGCAGCGTCAAGGAACCGGCGTGGCAAGGCGTCTCTCGACCACACGACCGGCCGGTCGTCGGCGAGCCGAACGCGCTCCAGGACGGTAACCGGCTCTCCCGGCGCGAGCCCGAGGCTTTGTGCGAGCTCGCGGTCGGCTGGCTCGGCGCGAAGCTCGAGCCCGCTGGTCCCAGGCCGGTATCCGCCGGAGCGGATCATGGCCGTAATGCCGAAATTGCGGTTCAGGTCCTTGTGGATGGGACGCTTGGCGACGAACGTGCCGCGGCCGTGGCGCCGGATTATGAGCCCGCGGTCCTGCAACTGGCGCAGCGCGTCCCGCAGTGTGGCGCGCGACACGCCCAGGTTGCTGGCCATCTGCGCCTCGGCGGGCAGCTGGGCTCCAGGTGAATAGGCCCCGGTGGTGATTGCCGCGGCTATCGCATCCGCGCAGGACTGCGGTAGCGAGACGCGACCGCTCTTCACGTCTGACAGCGCGTCCAGGAATTCGGAGCTGCTCACGTGACGGCGCCTTCCGGTGCGTCTTACGGCTTTTCAGAGTATCGTGGTCAGACGACTGGAAGTCAAACAATCGTCCCGCTGACTCTGCCGTCCGGAGGACAGTGAACAGGTTCCAGGACAAGGTGATGGTCGTCACCGGCGGCGCGCACGGCATCGGCCGCGCGACGGCGTTGCGGTTCGCGTCCGAGGGCGCGCATGTCGCCGTCATCGACGTGCGCGACGACGAGGGCGAACGGGTCGCCCTCGAGTGCAGCGACGCTGGCCGCGAGAGCCGCTATTACCACTGTGATGTGACTGACCAGGCCGGCGTTGCAGCGATCGTGCAGCGTGTCGCAGCGGACCTGGGGACGATCGATGTGCTGCACGTCAACGCCGGGCGACTGCGGGCCGGAACTGTGCTGGAAACCGGCCTCGATGAGTGGTCGCGCATCCTCGCTATCAATGTCACCGGCATGTACCTGGTCGTTCGGGCGGCGGTGCCGGTATTGCGGCATGACGGCGGCGCCATCGTGACCACTGGCTCGATCAGCGGGCTGTTCGGGAGCCGGCCCTCGCCGCTTACACAGCGTCAAAGGCGGCAGTCGTGAACCTGACGCGGTCGCTGGCGATCGACCTGGCCAGCGCCGGCATCCGGGTGAACTGCGTGTGCCCGGGGTGGGTCGACACCGGCTTTAACGATCCGCAGTTCGAGCACGACCAGATGACGGCCGACGACATCACGGCGCTGATCGATCGCACGGTGCCGATGCGTCGGCAAGGCGAGCCAGCAGAGATCGCAGCCGCGGTGGCATTCCTGGCTTCTGCGGACGCGTCCTACATCACCGGGCAGACCCTGGTGGTCGACGGCGGGCTTCTCTGTCATGTATGAGCGTGATATGCCTCCGCAGCGACGGGACTGAGCCCGGTGCCTGGCTCGCACCTCATCGGGATCGACGTGGGGTCGCAAAGTGTCAAGGGCGTGCTGTGCGATCCGGACGGCACTCCGCGCGCGACTGCATCCCATCCGTGCAGCATGACGCACCCGGCGAGTGGCTGGGCCGAGCAAGATCCGGCTGAATGGTACGCCGGGATGCGCGCCGTGATCCGCACCCTGCTCGCGACGGCGGCTATCGCGCCGTCGGAGGTGACGCACATCGGCATGGCGTGCCAGGTGGACGGCGTGGTGGCAGTGGACCGCAAGCTCAGGCCGCTGCGCCCGGCGATCATCTGGCTGGACAAGCGGGCCGTAGCCCAGGCCCGTTATCTGGTGAGTGCGCTCGGCGCGGACGCGGTGTTCGAGACCACCGGTCTCGTGGCCGATGCCTCCCACACCGCTCCCAAGATGATGTGGCTGCGTGACGAGGAGCCCGAAGTCTTCCGCGAATCGGCGCTGCTGCTGCCTCCTGCCGCCTACCTCCTCGGCCTGCTGACCAGACGGCCGCTTCAAGATCACGCGAACGCGTCCTCGAGCCTCGTGTACGACGTGGCCAGGCGAGACTGGTCTGAGCCGTTACTGGACGCGGCGGGCCTCGACCCTGAGCTCATGGCGCCGATCGCCGCCTCGCACGAGATCGCCGGGCCGCTGCTCGCCGAAGCGGCGGCCGAGACAGGGCTTACCACCAGATGCCTGGCTGTCGTGGGCACCGGCGACGACCACGGCGCCGCCCTTGGGGCCGGCGTCGTCGAGCCTGGCCTGATCGCGGACGTAACCGGGACGGCCGAGCCGGTCGGGACGGTGGCGCTGGAACTAGTCCTGGACAGTGAGCGGCTGCTGGAGACGCACGCGCACGCCTTAGACGGGGCAATCTTTGTGGAGAACCCCGGCTTTGTCTCCGGCGGCAGCATCCTCTGGCTGGCGAAAGTGCTCGGCGCCCGGCAGCCTGAGATCCTGTCCTGGGCGGCAGAGGCACCGCCGGGTGCCGACGGAGTCACGTTCCTGCCCACCCTCTGCGGCGCGACGACTCCGCGCTGGAACGACCGGATGCGCGGGACCTTCCACGGCCTGTCGGTGAACCACGACCGCCGTCATCTCAGCCGTGCGGCAGTCGAAGGCTGCGTCTACGCGCTGCGCGACATCACCACGCGGCTCGATGCCATGGGCCTGCCCGGCACCGAGATCCGGGTGGTCGGCGGCGGCGCACGCAGCGCGCTGTGGCTGCAGACCAAGGCGGACGTGTGCGGGCTGCCGGTTCGTCCAGTACTCGGGCCCGAGCCCACCGCACTGGGCGGCGCCATGCTGGCCGCCGTCGGCGCGGGCGTGTTCCGCGATGCGGGCCAGGCCGCCGAGCACATGGCTCTGCTTGGCGAGGAGCGATACGAGCCGGAACCGGACAGATCTGAGGCCTACGACGAGGGCTACCGGCGCTATCGTCAGCTTTTCGACGCCGTCGAAGCGATCACGTGATGGCCTACGTTCCGAGCGCGCCATTCGACGTACAGCGCTACGCGACACCCGCCCGCCCGGTCGGGCTGCGGGCGGTGGACATCGGCGCCGACGCGCTGCTGCGGCTGCCGGACACGATCCGGGTTATCGGCACCGCCTCCCCGGTCGACCGCATCGTCGTGCTGTCGGACGCGGTCCCGAAGAAACGCCTAGGCGCGGACGCGACCGCGCTCGTCACGTCGCTGCTGGCCAGGGCCGGCGACGTGCACCAGGTGACGGTGCTGGCGGGTGCCGCTGGCGTGCACGCTGACGAGCGAACTGTGGCGGCGGCAGCCGCCGCCGCGACTGACGCCCGCGTCATCGTCACGGTGGGGTCAGGAACCGTGGCCGACATCGGCAAGGCGGTCGCCGCCAGGCTCCGCGTTCCCGCGCACGTGGTCGTGCAGACCGCGCTGAGCGTCAACGGGTACGCCGATGATCAGTCGGTGCTCCTCATCGACGGGGTAAAGCGGACCACGCCGACACGCTGGCCGGACGCGCTCATCGCCGACACTCAGCTGCTGGCCGAGGCACCGCTGCAGCTTAATCTGGCCGGCGTCGGCGATCTGCTGGCGATGTTCACTGCACCCGCAGACTGGCGGATCGCCAGTCTGCTCGGCATGGACGAGCGGTACGCCGAGGACGTCGTCACCATGGTGAGACAGCACGGCCCGGCGCTTTTGCGCGCCGCGCCACTGCTGCGGGAAGCCGATGCCGCAGCCATCGAGGTGACGGCGAAGATACTCACGCTCAGCGGCGTCGCCATGGGAATTGCGGGCACAACCGCGCCGGCATCCGGAGCCGAGCACACAGTCAGCCATCTGCTCGAGATGGCGGCCACCCGCCAAGGCCGGTCGAGCGCCTATCACGGTGCCCAGGTCGGAGCCGCCGCGGTCCTGGCCGCGCTGGTCTGGCGACACGTCAGACAGCGCGTGCGGGCGGGCGCGCGGCTCATGCGGTGCCCGTCAGAGGACGAGATGCGGCCAGCGGTCCTGCGGGCGTTCAGTTCAATCGACCCTTCCGGTGCCATGGCCGACGAGTGCTGGCGCGATTACCAGCGCAAGCTCGCCAGGTGGCGGGAGCTGCATGGCGATGCCGACCAGCTCGATCCGGCGCACCTGGACGATGCGGCCCGCCTGCTCGAGGAGCCGACGGTGTTGCGCGCCGCGCTGCGGCGGAGCGGAGCGCCGGCTGGAATGGCCCAGCTCGACCCGCCCGTCGACGCGCAGACGACGAGATGGGCGCTGGCGAACTGCCACCTGATGCGCGACCGGTTCACGATCGTTGATCTTGCTTGCTTGCTCGGGATCTGGCAGCCGACGGATGTTGACGCGGTGCTGGCGGATGCGGGAATCGCGGAATCGCGAATTGCGGAGGCGGGGCTGTGACGGGAGAGCACCGCGGACCGCCGCCGACGCTGTTTGACGGCTACGCATTCGACCTGGACGGCACGGTCTATCTTGGCGACGCGGCACTGCCCGGCGCGGTCGAGACGATCGAGCGCATCCGGCAGGCCGGACGCCCCGTCGTGTTCGTGACCAACAACCCGCTGCACAGCGACGAGGACTATGCCGGCAAGCTGAGCGGCCTTGGCATCGACGCGACCACGGCCGACGTCGTGACCGCCACCCATGCGCTGGTGAGGTACCTGAGGTCAGCCTGCGCCCAGGCTCGATTGCTGGTGCTCGGTGAGACGCTGCTCCTGGACACGCTGTCGGCTGCCGGTTTCACCCTGACCGCGGAGCCTTCTGCCGCGGACGTGGTGGTCGTGTCGTTCGACCGAACCTTCGACTATGCCAAGCTGCTGGCCGCCTACCGGGCGGTCCGGTTGTCTGGCGCCAGGCTGGTCGCGACCAATCCGGACCCGTACTGCCCCACTCCAGACGGCGGACTGCCCGACTGCGCGGCCATGCTGGCCGCTGTCCAGGCCTGCACCGGTGCCGTCGCGGAGGCAGTCGTCGGAAAGCCGAGCAGGCACATGGCCGCGGCAGTGCTCGACCGGCTGGGGGTGGCGGCGGTCAGTGCGGCCATGGTTGGGGACCGGCTCGGTACTGACATGGTGATGGCCAGGAGCGCGGGCATGGCCGGCGTCCTAGTGCTCACCGGTGCCACTAGTCCGTCCGACCTCGCCGCTGCCGAGGCGTCTGAGCTGCCTGACTACGTAATCCAGGCGCTCCCCCAGCTATTGGTGGGCGTACCGATCCGGCATGACGCCGCGACTTCGCGGCAAAGGAGGAATCTCGAACGTGCCTGAGTTCGTCTTCATGCTTACTCACCACGACGCCACGGTCGCCGACGCGCGGCAGATCTATGACCAGGTACGTGGCACCGGCCTGCGGTACGTGGGCTTCAAGGACATCGGCGCAACGCCTGATCAACTCGCGGGGATCACCAGCGCCGCACACGATGACGGTCTCGAGGTCATGCTCGAGGTGGTCTCGACCAGCGAGGATGCGGAGATCACGAGCATTTCCGCGGCAGGCAGCATCGGCGTGGACTGGGTGCTGGGCGGCACTCATCCAGAGCAGGGCCGCGAGATCCTGGCCGGCACCGGCACAAGATACTGCCCGTTCCCTGGCATCGTGATGGACCATCCGAGCATCCTGGAGGGCGAGATCGCCGAGATTGCCGAGCACGCCCGCAAGCTCACCTCGACGCCGGGGATCGACGGGCTTGACCTGCTCGCCTACCGACACGTCTCGGCGGATCCGGTCTCGCTGGTTCGGGCGGTGGTCGCAGCCGCATCCGGGCCAGTGATCGTGGCCGGCTCGATCACATCACTCGGGCAGATACGCGATATTGCGGCGGCCGGCGCGTGGGGATTTACGATCGGCGGCGCCATCTTCGAGGGGCTGCTGCCCGGCAGCCCGGACATAGCCGACCAGATCAAGGCTGTGCTATCGGCCGCCAGCGCCGCCAGATCATAACGTTTCACCGATTGGTCGGACGTCGGGTTGGCCGGTTAACAGTTCATGCTCTCTGGTCAGCCTTGCCACGGTACGGCCGGCGGTAGGGCCAAAGAGGCCGCGCTAGTACCCCGAACAGCGTGCCCTCCCTCACCGCGGACGGAAGTGGTTTGGTGGACTGGCCAAAGCCGATCAGCAGGACCCAAGCCGACGGGACGAGGGGAGTTACTGATGAATGAAGTCACCGTTGTCATCGGAGCTGGGCAGATCGGCCAGGCGATTGCCCGCCGGGTCAGCGCCGGCAAGCGTGTGCTTCTAGCCGATCTCCACCAGGCCAACGCCGATGCGGCGGCCGAAGTGCTGGCCGATGCTGGCTTTGACGTAAGCACCACGGCCGTCGATGTGTCCTCGCGCGAGTCAGTGCATGCACTTACCGAGAGCCGCCGCAGCGCTCGGTGACGTTACTGGTGTCATCCACGCGGCGGGAGTCTCGCCCAGTCAGGCCAGGCCCGAGGTGATCCTCGCTGTCGACCTTTACGGAACCGCGCTGGTGCTGGAGGAGTTCGGGACCATTATCGCGTCCGGCGGCTCCGCTGTGGTCATCGCGTCGCAGTCCGGTCACCGGCTTGGTGCCCTGACAGCTGAGCAGGACGCCGCACTTGCGACGACTCCAGCCGACGAACTGCTGTCGTTGCCGATGCTTCAGCCAGATGAGGTCACCGATGCCCTCCATGCCTATCAGCTCGCCAAACGCGGGAACTCTCTTCGGGTGATGGCCGAGGCGGTGCGCTGGGGCAGGCGCGGCGCCCGGGTGAACACCATCAGCCCTGGCATCATCATGACGCCGCTGGCCAGGGACGAGCTGACTGGCGCGCGGGGCGAGGGATACCGGCGGATGATCGACCTATCTCCGGCCCGGCGCGCCGGGACACCTGACGAGGTCGGCACCGTCGGTGCACTCCTCATGGGCTCAGACGGAGCTTTCATCACCGGAAGTGACTTCCTGATGGACGGCGGGGTCACGGCCTCTTACTTCTTCGGGGAACTGGCTCCGAGCTGACCGGCCTCACATCCCGCCGGGGGCCTCGCCTCGCCGGCCATCACCTGGAGGACGCACATGGAGATTTCCCGCAGCGCAGCCACGGCGACAGGGACCTGCCGAGACCTTCACCGGTGACGTGTGGGTCGACCCGATCACCCGCGGGACTGCCGCCCTCGGCGCTGAACGTCGCCGCAGTCCGCTTCACACCCGGAGCGCGCAGCGCCTGGCATTCCCATGACGGCGGACAAACCCTGTACGTGACCGAAGGCCGCGGCCTCGTCCAGGTCCGGGGGCAGGAGATCGTCGAACTCAATCCCGGCGATGTCGTCTTCGCACCTGACGGTGAAGAACACTGGCACGGCGCCAGGCCCGATCACTTCATGACGCATCTGTCCATCACCGAGGGAGGCCCCCACTGGGGCCTGCACGTAACCGACGCCGAATACCAGGGCCGAAGCCCCGGACCCGCTGCGCCGACCTGATAGCCCGCGTGTATGAGGTCGACTTCACCTGGCCAGAAACTGACCCCAGCGGCGCAGTCGTCGCCACCCCACGGGCGCTGGCGTCCCGGCGGGCTACCTTACAGCCCTGGCCACGCGTCGTGGCAGTAGCGCGCCGATGAACCAGAAGAGCGGAATGAACAAGCCCACGATGAACATGATCCAGTGGCCCTTCCGCAGCGACACGACGCCAAGCGTGACCAGCAGCACAAAGTAGATGATCCCGAAAAGCCATCCCATAGTGGGCAACCCCCATTTATCTCGTCGGCGGCCAGCGGCCAGACTGTCACCACACAATGCGTGCCGGGCCGACGAAGGGCATCACCCGCAGCAGGTGAAGTGACGCGTGCGTGGCCTGCGACGGCGCCGTCAGCCCCCCTGCGCGATGCGCATCGCCTCCAGGGCGATCGGCGGCGGTGCCTGGAGGTCGAAAGCTCGCAGCAGCACCGCATTCGGCACACCCATGGCGCGGCCCTGCACGGCGGTGCTGCCCGCGATCATGAGCCGCGGCGGCGGGTGCCCGGGGATCCCGGCCAGGTACTGGGCATGCGCCTCCAGCGACGCGATGCCGCGATCCAGCGGCTCGCCGGTGACATCCACCCCGTGCGTCGGCCGCGAGTCTCCGGCAATCAGCAGCCACCGCACCGCCCATGGCTCCAGGCCCTGATCGAGCAGGTCGGGGAAGACCCAGCGATTGCCGGCGTCGCGTACCGCGTCCAGCGCGGCCAGGCCGGCGACCCGGTGATCGGCCTGGTTCAGTCCGGCCACGAACTCCACGTCCCAGGACCCCACCAGCACGGCATCAGGCTGGTAGGACCGGACGAAGCGGGTGATGTCGCGCCGGAGGTCCAGGCCGTACTCCAGCACGCCGTCTGGGTAATCGAGGAAGTCGACCCTGGTGACGCCGACCGCGCGGGCACCTGCGATCTGCTCGCGGGTGCGCAGCTCGGCGGTCTCCGGTGGCGGGCTGCCGTCCATGCCGGCCTCGCCGCGGGTCAGTAGCAGGTAGGACACCTCGATGCCCCGTTGCGTCCAGACTGCGACCGCTGACGACGCTCCGTACTCGACGTCGTCCGGGTGCGCCACCACGCACAGCACCCGCCCGAAGGCGTCATCGGGGAACGGCGGAAGCAGCTCGGCAGCCATGAACTGAGGGTAGCGGCTGCTCATGCGAGCCGAGCGCGGCTACGGCCGCGTCCGTGCAGATGATTTTGCGGCGGCGGGCCTTACGCCCCGGTCGGTACCACGATCACCGGGCAGCGGGCGTGCCTTGTGCAGTACCTGCTCACCGAGCCGTGGACGAGACGCCGCTTCAGGTGCCCGCCGACGGTGCCGACCACGATCACGTCGCCGGGCCTGCTGGCGAGGCTGACGAGCGCGACAGCCGGGTCGCCGCCCGGAGTTGCCAGTGTCACCGGGACGTCGGCCGGGATCTGGCCGACGGCAGCCTCGAATGCGTCGCTGATCAGGGCCCTGGCCGTCGCGCGATGCGCGGTCGCGGCAAAGCTCAGGACCACGTGCGGATGCGCAAGATGGCGCAGCCGGCGTCCGCCGTGCCGGGGCAGGCCGAGGGCCCAGGCCCGTACTGCCACTAACTGCGCGTCGTAACACCTGGCCAGGTCCGTCGCGGCCGCGATGGCAGCCAGCCCTGACTCGCTGTCATCGACCCCCACGAGCACCCGCGAGATCTGGCCGATGGTCTTGTCGCCGGCCTGCACCAGCCGAGTCATCGCAGTCACGGCCGCCACCTCCCTACGGAGTGAGCACTACCTTGAGTGCACCGCTATCTCCGGCGTGCGAGACCGCCTCGTACGCCGCGTCGAAGTCGTCGAAGCCGAACCGGTGCGTGACGAGCTTGGCCGCCTCGAGCTGGCCGCTGGCTACCAGCCGTAGCAGCGTGGGCGTCGAGTACGTATCCACCAGGCCCGTGGTCACGGTGATGTCCCGGATCCACTGATCTTCCAGGTGCAGCGCGGCCGGCTTGCCGTGCACGCCGATGTTGGCGATCCGCGCCCCCGGCCGGGCCAGGTTCACCGCGAGTTCGAACGTCTCCGGCTGGCCGACGGCCTCGATCGCGACGTCCGCGCCGAGGCCGTCGGTCAGTGACCGGACTACGGCGAGCGGGTCGGTGACCGCGTTGTTCACGGTGATGTCGGCGCCAAACTGCTTGGCCGCCTCGAGCCGCAGGTCTGCGTGATCGATCGCCACGACGTGGCTCGGGCTGAACAGCCGCGCGCTCATGATGGCGGCCAGCCCGACCGGCCCCGTTCCGACGACGGCCACGACGTCGCCTGGGCTGACGCCAGCCCGCAGGACGCCCACCTCGTAACCGGTCGGCAGGATGTCGGCCAGCATGAGCGCGTCCTCGTCGCTGACGCCGTCTGGCAGCCGGTAGGTCGAGGTGTCGGCGAACGGCACCCGGACGAAGTCCGCCTGCGTGCCGTCGAAGGTGTGGCCGAGGACCCAGCCGCCGCCGCCCCGGCACTGCCCGTAGTGGCCCTCGCGGCAGTACCGGCAGGTGCCGCACACGGAGATGCAGGACACCAGGACGCGATCGCCGGGGCCCATCGTGCGCACGGCCCGGCCGACATCCTCGACGGTCCCGACCGCCTCGTGCCCGAGGATCCGGCCGGGCCGGACCGAGGGCACGTCGCCTGCCAGGATATGCAGGTCGGTACCGCAGATCGTGGTCGCGTCGACCCGCACGATCACGTCGGCATCGTCAGTGATCTGCGGGTCCGGAACCTCTGCATACGTCCGCCGGCCTGGCCCCTCGTAGACCATCGCTCGCATGTGTCCTGCTCCTGCCGTTGTCCTGGGCCGTTGTCGTCGGGCCGCTGTCGTTGGGCTGCTTTCTTTGGGCCGCTGTCGTTGGGTTGCTGTCGTCGAGGTCACGAATCTCGTCAGGCGCTAGCGCTGCGCCGGATACGGCGGCCCGTGATCCGGGCCGGGGTGATGCGGATATAGTGCTCGCGCACTCCGTCCGGCCACGGCACCACGCCTGCCGCTGCCGCCTCGGCGCGCTCGGCTTCGGAGTCCAGGTGATGGGCCGGTCCCTGGATCAGCACGCTCCAGCCTTCCCGCGCCTGCTGGTCGAACTCGTCGACCTCGAAGGCGACCCGGTACTCGGCGTGCGCGATGCCCGTCCGCAGGTCCTCGTCGGTGCTGCCGTGCTGCGTGGTCCGGAACAGGATGGCGCCGTCGTGCAGCTTGTAGTTGACCGGGAGCACCGTCAGGTCGAAGCGCCCGGCGAACACAAGCCGGCCAATGCCGCCGGGGGCGATCAGCCGCAGGCACTCGGCTTCTTCCAGTTCCTCGAGCACGACTTCAGACACGACGTGATCTCCCCTCTAGCTTCGGCCGCTCGTCATGGTCGTCATCTCCTCGCTGATCCCGCCTAAGCCTGCCAGCGAGGGGCCTTCGGCCGGTAGAGGCCAAAGACCCGGCGAAGCGGAATCCCCAGCAAGCACGCTGAGCGGGAGGGGCCACCCGCTTCTCGCGGATCCGGTTTTCGCGGTGTGCTTGCCTGTTAGGGCCAGTAGCTCCGCGACTCTAGGTGTCGGTCCCTCCCGCCACAGCAATACCACCGCGCGAACCGATCCTCACACTAGGGACGGAAGTCCGCTCGCTCTGTGACGTTCCGCCCGCGCAGACACACCGACCTTAGGCCCTACCACGGCGGCCGGGCCGGCCATCATGGTGGACTATCCGGCAAGCCACGCGCGGGAGGGGCAATGGCCGAAGCCGAGTACACGCCGTCGACAGGTGCCTGGCAGCTGCCCGCGGCCGGACTCGATGATCTGCACCATGCGCTGACAGCGGCCGGTTACCGCGTCATCGGCCCGCGTGTCCGCAGCGGAGCCATCAGCCTGGGCGAGCTGGAATCGGCCAGCGACCTCCCGGTTGGCTGGGGCGTCACGCTATCGCCCGGCGGCTACCGGCTTCGCGAGCGTGATGATCGGGCCGCCTTTGGTCACTCGGCCGGACCTGGGTCGTGGAAGGAGTTCCTGCACCCGCCACGCGAGCGCCTGTGGTCGGCTCGTCGTGCCGTTACCGGATCGGGCTTCACCGCGGCCGAGGCGGACACGGCCGACGAACCGGACGCGGCCGATGAGCCGGAGCGCAAGCTCGCGTTCCTCGGCGTCCGCCCGTGCGACCTGCGGGCCATCCAGATCCAGGATCGCGTGCTCGGCGCGCCGGGCACACCCGGACTCGGCCTACGCCAGGCGTCGCGCCGGAGTGTTCGTGGTGGCCGTGAACTGTACAGAGCCGGGTGAAACGTGCTTCTGCACGTCGATGGGCGCCGGGCCGCAGGCAGGACCGGGCTATGACCTGCGGCTGACTGAGCTTGCCGCCGAGGACCAGCACGCGTTCCTCGTCGAGACCGGGTCCGCGGCCGGGCAGGCCATGCTGCGCGGGCTGCCGCTGCGCCCGGCCGACACGGACCTCACCCACCGAGCACGCCAGGCTGTCGATTCGGCGGCAGCCCAGATGGGCAGGTCCATGCAGGCGGACGGCCTGCGCGAGCTGCTGGCCGCCAGCCACGACGCCGCCCGCTGGGACGATGTGGCCCAGCGATGCCTGACGTGCGGCAACTGCACGATGGCATGCCCGACCTGTTTCTGCACGAGCGTCGAGGACGTCACCGACTTGAGCGGTGACCACGCCGAGCGGTGGCAGAGCTGGGCGTCTTGCTTCGACCTCGACTTCTCCTACCTGCACGGCGGACCGGTCCGGTCATCGGGCGTGAGCCGGTACCGGCAGTGGCTGACGCACAAGCTGGGTACGTGGCACGACCAGTTCGGGTCCTCCGGCTGCGTCGGCTGCGGGCGTTGCATCGTCTGGTGCCCGGTCGGCATCGACCTCACCGAGGAGGTCGCGGCGTTGCGCGCCGAGCTCGACGAGCCGGAAGGACCCGGGCCCGGATGAGCACTGTCAGCACAGCAGACATTGCCCGGCACGCGTTCGCGGCAGGCCTGACGACTGGCCAGGTCGAGCGGCTGGCCACGCTGGCCGTGGCCGCCGACGTGGCTGCCGGGCAGCGGCTGTTCGACGAAGGCGGCCGGGCTGCCAGCCTCTGGCTGATCACGAGCGGTCGGATCGCCCTGGACCTGCGAGTGCCGGGCCGCGATCGGCTGATCGTGGAGACGCTCGGCCCCGGCGATGAGCTCGGCCTATCGTGGCTGATGCCGGCGGCGCAGTGGCAGTTCGGGGCCGTCGCACAGGAGCGCACGGCGGTGTTCGAGCTCAGCAGCGCGGCGCTGACGAGGCTGTGCGAGACCGATCACGAGCTCGGCTATCAGCTCACCCGCCGGCTCCTCGCCACCGCGATCACCCGGCTGCAGGCAGCACGGATCCGAATCCTCGACCTCTATGCGCCGCCGCCGCCGCCGCGCGCCGGAGGCGCGTCGTGACGATCTCGGCGGTCCCCGCTAGCTACCGGATCAGCGCCCGGCGGGAGGAGACCCATGACACCGTCAGCATCACGCTCGAGCCAGCCGACGAGCCGATCGCCGCGTTCCGGCCCGGCCAGTTCACGATGCTGTACGCCTACGGCGTCGGCGAGATCCCGGTGTCCGTCAGCGGTCCGGCTGGATCAGCCGCGCTGACTCAGACGATCCGCGCGGTCGGCGCGGTGAGCGCCGCCCTGTGTTCGGCGCCGGCCGGGCGGATCGTCGGGGTACGGGGGCCGTTCGGCACTAGCTGGGATGAGGCGGCTGCGGCCGGCCAGGACCTGCTGCTGGTGGCCGGCGGGATCGGTCTCGCGCCGCTGCGACCAGCCCTGCTTTCGGCGCTGCGCGAGCGTCAGCGCTACCGCCGCGTCATCGTGCTGATCGGCGCCCGCTCGCCAGCCGAGCTGGTCTTCGCCGACGAGCTCGCGGCGTGGCGGGATGCCGGTGCCGAGGTCGCCGTGACCGTCGACCGGGCGGATGCCAGCTGGCCGGGCCAGGTGGGGGTCGTCACGCAGCTGATCGGGCCGGCCCGGCTCGACCCGGCAGGCACGACGGCACTCATCTGCGGGCCTGAGGTGATGATGCGCCTGACCGCGCGGAGCTTGCTGGCCGTCGGCGTCCCGGCCGCGGGCATCCGCGTCTCGCTGGAGCGGAACATGCAGTGCGGAGTGGCCGAGTGCGGCCACTGCCAGCTAGGGCCGCTGCTGCTGTGCCGGGACGGCCCAGTCGTCAGCTACACCGTGGCGGAGCCGCTCATGACGATCAGGGAGCTGTAAATGGTCGAAAACGGCACCCGGCCCAAGCTCGCGGTGTGGAAGCTCGCGTCCTGCGACGGCTGTCAGCTCGTCGTCCTTGACCTGCAGGACGAGCTGCTCGCGCTGGCCGCCGAGGTGGACATCGCGCACTTCACAGAGGCGACGAGCGCCACGATTGCGGGCCCGTATGATCTCTCGCTTGTCGAGGGGTCGGTGAGCACGCCGGACAGCGCGGCACTGATCCGGCAGATCAGGGCGCAGTCGCGCACTCTTGTCACCATCGGCGCCTGCGCGACGGCGGGCGGCATCCAGGCGCTGCGGAACTTCGGCGACGTCGCCGAGTTCACGGCGGCCGTGTACGCCCGGCCCGACTACATCGCGACACTGGCGACCTCAACGCCGGTGTCGGCCCATGTCCCCGTCGACTTCGAGCTGCGCGGCTGTCCAATCGACCGGCACCAGCTGCTCGGCCTGCTGTCGGCGCTGCTGGCCGGCCGCAAGCCGCGTATCCCCGGTCATAGCGTGTGCGAGGAATGCAAGCTGCGAGGCACCGCCTGCGTCATGGTGGCGCACGGGACACCGTGCCTGGGCCCAGTGACGCAGGCGGGCTGCGGCGCGATCTGCCCGGCATTCGGCCGCGGCTGCTACGGCTGCTTCGGGCCGATGGCCACGCCGAACACCGGCGGGCTGGTCCCGCACCTGGAGCGGCTCGGCATGACCAGCACCGACGTGCACCGGGTCTTCCGCACCTTCAACGCTGCCGCCGAGGCGTTCCGCGCCGCCGCCGAGGGCCGGCCGTCAGCCTGAGCCAGACGGCGGCTGCTCGGCAGCGCGGATATCGGCGAGCACCGCGGCGGCGAGATCACCGATCCGGGCCGCGACCGCCGGACTGAGCCGACGGCCCTGGCCGAAATCCGCACCCTGGATGCCGTGCACGATCAGCTGGCCCGGCAGCCGGTCAAGCGCACTGCCCAGCGCCACTGCCGTGCCAACTCCGAGGCCATGAGAACTGGCACCGCGGTCTGGCTGG
This sequence comes from uncultured Actinomycetota bacterium, assembly GCA_963792725.1. GTDB lineage: Bacteria > Actinomycetota > Actinomycetes > Streptosporangiales > Streptosporangiaceae > JAJYUU01. The sequence goes on from CAWBXJ010000001.1 coordinate 1,466,869, forward strand.
GGGCCCTGGCCCGAGGCCACTACCAGCCGGTGCAGCGTGCCGGGTGGAGCGTCGCCGCCGGCGACCGCATCGATCACGATGGCGGTCGCTGCCCCGGTCCACGCCTCCAGCAGCCGTGTCGCTTCGCCGTCACTCGGTACCAGCGGGACACCACCCGGAACGGCATCGCGCAGCATGCCGAGCACCACAGGGCCAGCGCCGTCGTCGGCGCGGTACTCGTTGCCGACGCCGATGACGACGACTGCGTGCCCGCCGGTCATGCTCGGTCGACCGACAGCGTCAGGAAGTGCGTAGCGCAGGAGATGCACGGGTCGTAGTTGCGAATGGCCCGCTCGCACGCGCGGGTGAGCTGCTCGTCGTCAAGGTCCAGCCGTGCCTGTACGAACCGGCGCAGATCGCGCTCGATCGCGGCCTGATTCTGCGACGTCGGCGGCACGATCCTGGCGCTGAGGATCGTGCCGTCGGCATCGAACTCGTAGCGCTGATAGAGCAGGCCACGCGGCGCCTCGGACGCGCCATACCCGAGGCCGGCCCGCGGCGGTACGGCCACGCTGGGGGCCGCCGGCGGCTCATACTCCGCGATGATCCGAATGGCTTCCTCGATGGCGCAGACCACCTCGACAGCGCGCACCACGATGCTGCGGAACGGATTGCGGCAGATCGGGCCCAGTCCCGCCGCGGCGGCGGCGTCGGCGGCCAGGGGCGGCAGCAGGCCCGAGTTCAGCGTGTACCGCGCCAGCGGGCCAGTAAGATACGTGCCATCGTGACCGGCTAGCCGAGCGTGCAGCGCGGTCGAGTGCGGGACCTGCTCCTCCAGTACATGCTGCTCGAACTCGGCCGCGGGGAACTCACGGCCGCCGGTCGTCACCGCGGTGCCGCCCTCGATCGCGTAGCGCCCTGGCTGCCGCAGCGCCATCATCTCGTGGTCGACTGTCAGCTCGGGGAAGTCGAACGCGGCCACCCACCGAACCGTCGCCAGCGCGTCGTCCAGCGCACCCCGCAGCTGGGCTGCGAGCGGGTCGAGATCCCGGCGTCCTGGCACCGAGTAGAAGCCGCCCACCTGCACGTTAACCGGGTGCACGGCACGGCCGCCGATGGTCTCCATGATCAAGTTGCCAGCTCGCCGGAGCGCGAGGCCGCGCTCGACGAGGTCGCGGTGGTCACGTGCCAGCTCTACCGCACCGGGATAGCCGAGGAAGTCGGGCGCGTGCAGCATGTAGATGTGCAGCGCGTGGCTGGCAATCCACTCGCCGCAGTACAGCAGCCTGCGCAGGGCCGCGATGGGGCCGTCGACCAGCACGCCGCTGGCGTCTTCGATGGCGAGGAACGCACTCGTCTGGTACGCGACCGGGCAGATCCCGCAGATCCTCGACGTGATGTCCGGCGGCTCCCGATACGAGCGCCCGCGCAGGAACGCCTCGAAGAACCGGGGTGGCTCGTAGATGTCGAGCCGCACCTCGTCGACCTCGTCGCCGCGGACGCGGATGTGCAGGGCGCCCTCGCCCTCAACCCGGGCCAGGCCGACCGCCGCCAGCGTCCGCTCATTCCGATGCGTCATCGCAGCGACATCTTGTCACGGCGGGCAGCGGAGTATCGGCCCGGAGTGGGCTGGGACCAACGGCGACGCTAGCGGGCCCATCGGCCATATCGGTGCCGGCCCTGCACACCAGAGCATGGACCGTGCTAATTCAGGCCTACTGGGCACCTGCGGAGGTTCTTACATGTACGACGTGCGGGCAGCAGACGAGCTCGTCCACGAGATGGTCAGCGCCATCTGCGCAACCGAAAGCTTCAACGACACCCGGCCATGGCTCCAGCTCACTGAGTCTGGCGTGATGGAGCTGCACGCCGAGCAAGACAGGGGTCAGCTACTCACCGACCCGCGCGGCCGAGCCATGTATCTCAGCTGCGGAGCCGCGCTGTTCGGTCTGCGCGTCGCGGCGCGCGCCCTTGGCTACCGCCCGCTGATCCGACTGCAGTGCGGCGAACCCGTCCAGTCCACGCTCATCGCCACGGTGGAACTCGCACCCGGCAGTCCCGCGACTCACCTAGAGCACGACATGCTCGCGGCCCTCGAGCATCGGCTCGAAGGATCGGCGCCGCTCCGCCGTCGCGGGCTGCCAGACTCCATCGCCGTCAGCCTGGAGCAGGCGGCCGGATTCGAATGCGCGAGCCTGCGCATGCTGGACGTCGGCGAGGCACGGCTCGCAGTGCTGACGACCGTACGCGACGGCCGAGCCGACTGGCTGCGCGCCGGTCAGGCGCTGGAGCGGATCGTGCTGACCGCTGCCCGGTACGGCCTGATGACGTCGCTGCATTATCAGCCGATCGAGCTGCGCGATCTGCAAGACGAGCCTGGCTGGTGGCCGTGGCCCGAGCAGCCGCAGGTAATCATCAGGTTCGGCGCCGAGCCGAGGACCGAAGTCCCGCAGGCCGAGGCCGCACGGCCCTGCGCGCTGCCCGCACCCCCGGGAGATGCTCAGCCCAGCTAAGTAAATCCACTGGCCGGGCGGGAGTCCGGAGCTACAAGGAGGAAACCGAAATGCGCAGGAGGACTTTCGACGCACTGGCCACGGCGGCAGGAATGCTCTTGGTGGTCGTTCTCGTCGTCGCGGGCGTGCTGCTGACCTGGGGCCACTCATACGCCAGCAACCAGGTGACCAGCCAGCTATCCGCCCAGAAGATCGTTTTTCCGACCACGAGCAGTCCGGAATTCAAGATCCTGCCGGCCGCCAACCGCGCGGCGATGGCCCCGTACGCCGGCCAGCTCATGACCACCGGTGCGCAGGCCGAGGTCTACGCCAACTACTTCATCGGCCGTCACCTGTTCCTGATCGGCGGCGGCAAGACCTACTCGCAGCTGTCCGGTGCGGCGCTCGCCCAGCCGAAGAACCTTGCCCTGCAAGGTCAGGTGGAGACGGTGTTCAAGGGCACGACACTTCGCAGCATGCTGCTCGAGGCATACGGATTCTGGCAGCTCGGCCAGATCGCTTTGATCGCCGCCATCGCGTCCTTCATCGCGGCCGGGCTGATGCTGATCCTGTCCATCTTCGGGTTCGTGCACCTGCGGCGCACCGCCCCGGAGGCTGAGATCCTGCCGACCATCGCCACCAGGGTTAACGTGAACGCCAGCTGACGCAGCCGCGCCGGGCTGCACTCGGCAACGCGCCTCCCGCCCGCGGATCACGCGGGCGGGAGGTTTTTTGGGTCCCGCGGTTCGGGACCAACGTCCCATAGCCTGGTGACTGTCCGCACTGCCGCCTCCCGCCACTCCAGGTCGAAGCTCGGGTAGCGGTTTTCGCCGCACTTGGCTTAAGTCCCGCAAGGAGCTAGATAGATGAGCCCATACGCACTGGCGGATGCCGCCTCGGCTATCAACCTGGATCATCCAGGGACGTACCTGAGCTGGTCCTTCATCGACATCTCGGTGGCGAACCTGATCGTAATCGCCGTGATGGTGGTGATCTTCGGACTGGCCCTGCTGGTGCCGTTCTCGTCCCGGCACGACGCACAGCTTGCGGCACCTGGCACCGGCACCCTCGCCGGAGCCACCGATGACGACGGGCCGGCGGAAGCCGACTCCGCCGTCGACGACCCGGACGCCGACATGTGGACCAACCGCGTCCGCCGCCGCGCACTGCGGCTGCTGCCGCCGGGCAAGCTGCTGCCAGACCGGCAGCCGGCCTACGTTGCCTCCTGGATCTACGTGTTCGGCGTGGCCACCCTGGCCACCCTCGGGCTAGCGATCGCCACCGGCTTCGCGCTCGCGCTCGGCGGCCCGGACTGGTACCACTACAACTCGGTCGGCCACTTCTTCAACAGCATGCACCTGTGGAGCGTCGAGCTGTTCATGGCCTTCATGGTCATCCACCTGTGGGGCAAGTTCTGGATGGCCGCCTGGCGCGGTCGCCGGGCCCTGACCTGGATCACCGGCGTGATCGCGTTCATGGCTTCGGTCGTGGAGTGCTTCACCGGCTACCTGTCGCAGTCGAACTTCGACTCGCAGTGGATCGCCACCAACGGCAAGGACGCCTTCAACGCCGTGGGTGTGGGTGCCTTCTTCAACGTCATGAACTTCGGTCAGATGCTGATGTGGCACATCGTCCTCATCCCGATCATCCTGGTCGCGATCGTCGGCGCGCACGTGCTGATGGTGCGGGTCCGCGGTGTCGCCCACCCACTGCCGTCCCGGACCACGCTGCGGCGCAGCCGCGCCGACCGTAAGGCCGCCGCAGCGGCCGACGCAGCACCGTGGCGTGGCGCCACCCGCCGGTACGACATCCTCAAGGAAGGCACGGTCGCGGCCGCCATCGCTGGCATCCTGGTCCTGCTCATGGCCGGGCTGCTGTCCTCACCGGACGTCCCGCCCGTCACTGTGCAAGACCTGGGCCACCGTGGACCAGGTCGGCTTCGTCAACACGGCGGCGACCGAGCTGGACGGCAGCGGCCTGGCTGCCTCTTACGGGCCGCCTTACAACAACGGAAGCGCAGCGGTGCAGCAGGTCGGCCCCGTCAACTGGCAGAAGGTGGCCGGCATCACCCAGCCGATCAACGCCGCCAAGCTGTTCGTGCTTGATCCCCTGGCGGTCCAGGCCAAGTCCAGTCCCGCCGTGGCTGCCGCGCTAGCCACGTACACCGGCGCCTCGGCCAGCCAGCAGCAGAAGTGGGCCAGTGCCTACGACAAGGCAACCGCACCGGGCGCCAAGCAGGTCCCATTCAACGCCGGGAACCTCAACCTGCCGGCCGCTGGTCCCGTTCCGGCCATGATGGCCGGCGAGCTACTGATGGCTAAGAGCGGCGGCCTGGACGCCGACCTGCTCGCGCAGCGGCAGTTCTACGGCACGGACTTCACCAAGCCACTGCTCTTCATCGCCGACGGCGGCTACTACAACACGCTCGCCTCCAACATGCACCTGACCGGTGACCAGTGGGGCGTGATGAACGAGACCGGCAGCTACCCCGGCCAGCCGTGGCTCTGGCTCTACCAGATGTGGTACCACGTCGCTCCGTTCAGCAACTCACCCAACGTCGACATCTGGGCGATCTACCTGACCGGCGTCGCCACCATCCTGCTGCTGCTCGTCCCGTTCATCCCGGGCCTGCGTGACGTCCCCCGGCTGATCCCGGTCCACCGGCTGATCTGGCGCCGGGACTGGAGCCAGCCAGCGGACCAGGTGGTCAGCCCCGTCAGCCCCGCCGACCACGTGGCCGCGAGTCAGGACGGCGAGGTCGTGTCGTAACCCGGCTAACTGGAGGGATCGTCCGGGCCGCTAGAGAGCGGCCCGGACGATCTCGTCTCCGGGCTGGTCCGGGACAAGCTGATAGCCGGTCACGATCTCGGAGCTGATCTCGATGATGTCGGTCATGACACCGCCGAGCCACGGCTGCAGCCGGGCCCGGTGCCGCAGCACGACATCGGCATCAGTCACCGGCCGGGCGACCCCGACGACGATGACGGTCCAGCCCAGCCGGCTGCCCAGGTCAAGCGCGTCCGCCTCGTAGGCGACGACCGAGCCGCTAGCACCGGTCGATGCGGCGATGGCCGAGCCTGAGGTCAGCCCGACCACGATGATGTCGTCCTCGACGACATGATTGACCGGCCTGATCGCGGGCAGCGCCTGCTGGGTGAAGACGAGGCGGCCGACGGGCACGCTCGCAAGCAGAGCCATGGCCGCGGCCCGGGGAAGTTCGCGCATGAACCTCTCATCGGTCACGATCTCGCTCCTCACCGGGCGCCGGAGCCGGCACGCTCCGTTCATGCTTGGCACGTCAGCGGGCCGCACGCAGGGCCGGTGGGCCTGCGCCGGAAGGACTTAGGTCCTGCCGACCGACGGCGCAACCGCGATGCCGAACGTCCCAGCGACTCGGGCCGAATGCCCGCTGTCTGCCGCCTGCCAACCGGGCAGCCTGGTGTCAGGCGCCGGACAGGCGACGACAAGCCAGGGTGGAAGGAGAGCCGCTATGCACGCGCATGTGGGGGACCGGCTCATCGTCGAAGGAGACAGGGCCAGGACCGGCCTTATCATCGACGTCCCGCATGCGGACGGCTCGCCGCCGTACATCGTCAAGTGGCAGGCAGACGGTCACATCGCGATGGTCTCGCCAGGCGACTTCGCCCGCGTCGTGCCGGCTAGCCAGCCAGATGGCAGTGCCTGGTAAGGCGGCCGGCTAGCCCTTGCCCGGCCGCGCGAGCAGCGCGGCGACGTGGTCAGGAACGAAAGTCTGCATGTCACGCGGCGCCCGGACGTAGCCAGTCGACTTCGGCCGCGGCGGCAGCTCGAGCGGCAACCGCTGCACGTCGTGGTAGCTGAGGGTGCTGAGCAGGTGGGCCATCATATTGAGCCGGGCGCGCCGCTTGTCCGCGCTGTCGACGACGTACCACGGCGCCTCCGGGATGTCGGTGTGCACGAACATCTCGTCCTTGGCGCGCGAGTAGTCTTCCCAGCGCGTGATCGACTCGAGGTCCATCGACGACAGCTTCCACCGCCGCATCGGGTCATCCAGCCGGGATCGGAACCGGCGCTCCTGCTCCTCGTCGCTGACCGAGAACCAGTACTTGCGCAGCAAGATGCCATCCTCCACCAGCAGCCGCTCGAAGATCGGGCACTGATGCAGGAACCTGCCATATTCCTCTTTGGTGCAGAAGCCCATGACGTGCTCGACGCCCGCCCGGTTGTACCAGCTGCGGTCGAACAGCACGATCTCGCCGGCGGCTGGCAGGTGGCTGATGTAACGCTGGAAGTACCAGTGAGTCCGCTCGCGCTCGCTGGGCGCCGGCAGGGCGGCGATCCTCGCGACCCGCGGATTGAGGTACTCCGACACGCGCTTGATCGTGCTGCCCTTGCCGGCCGCATCCCGGCCCTCGAACACGACGATCAGCCGGGCGCCCTCGACTCGCACCCACTCCTGGAGCTTGACCAGCTCGGCCTGGAGCCGCAGCAGCTCGGCCTGGTACAGCTTCGCCGGGACGCGCTGCGGCGCGGTCGCGGCGTCCTTCGCGGGTTTACGACCCTTGGCACCATGTCCTGACATGACGATCCTCCAGCGCTCCAGCGTAGTGGGCGCCGCCCCCGCCAGGCGGCATCGCGGTTCGGCTCGAAGGTCCCGGCACGACGGCACTTTCGGCCCTAGCCCGGCGTCACCCGGCGGGCTGGACTGAAGGCGTAAGGCAGGAGCGAGAGGAGGCGTGACGATGAGCACGCTGACACGCAGAGACTACCGAGGCCCGTTCGGCGACATGGTCGACTGGCTGGAGGTTCCGTGGACCCTGCTGCGTCCGACGACCGGCCATCTGATGCGAGTGGAGGACTTTGTCAAGGATGACAGCTATGTCATCCGGGCCGAGCTTCCCGGCATGGACCCGGACAAGGACGTCGAGGTCACGGTGGCCGACGGCATTCTGACCATCAGGGCCGAGAGGCGCGAAGAGGAGACCGGCAAGCACCGCTCCGAGTTCCACTACGGCACGTTCACGCGCAGTGTGACGCTGCCCGCAAGCGCGGATAAGGAGCACATCGATGCCGTGTACGGCCATGGCATCCTCGAGGTGACAGTGCGGCTGGCCGACAAGAGCGCCGAGGAGTCTTCGCGGAAGGTCCCGGTCCGGCAGAACCAGCACATCAAGCCGAGTTGATGTGTCAGGGCCCGGCCTGGCCAGAAATGCCCGGCCGGAATTGATAGAGCGGTCTCCGGTACACCAGCCGGGGACCGCTCCCTTGCGTGCCAACAGACCCCGGGACCGCTCCGTTGCGTGCCCACAGACCAACAGCGGCGGTCGGCCCGGGGCCTTGGTCCCCACTTAGGGTGCCGGATGCCTCCGGCGGGATCCGCCGGTGGCCGGGCACGCTGAACGCAAGAGCTGAGGAGGTAACGCCGGGATGTACGAGATCCGGATCCATGGTCGTGGCGGCCAGGGCGTGGTGACCGCGGCCGAGATGTTGTCAGCCGCCGTCTTCGCCGAGGGCAAGTACGCGCAAGCCTTCCCGAGCTTCGGTTCCGAGCGAACCGGCGCGCCGGTGGTTTCCTACTGCCGGATCGACGATAAGCCGATCCGGGTCCGCGAGCCGGTCATGCACCCAGATGTCCTGATAATCCAGGATCCCACGCTCCTGCACCAGGTCAGCCTCTTCGAAGGCGCGGGTGATGACGCGCTCGTGCTCATCAACTCCAAGCGCCCGGTCGCCGACCTCGGCATCGAGGACTTCACCAGCCGCCTCCAGCCCGGCGCCGTCGTCACGGTGCCGGCCACCGAGCTCGCTCAGCAGCATGCGGGCCGTCCAGTGCCGAACGCGGCGCTGCTCGGCGCCTTCGCGGCGCTCACCGGCGCGGTGACGCTGGACTCCGTCCTCGCCGCGATCACCGGCCGGTTCGCCGGTGCCGTCGCCGCAGGCAACGTCGCCGCCGCCCGAGCCGCTTACGAGGTCGCGCTGGACCAGCTGCGTCAGTCCGGTCGCGTCAGCGGCGACGCCGGCCAGCATCAGCCCACCGCGCCGGCCGGGGACAGCCGGGTGGCCGGGGACAGCCGGGTGGCCGGGGACGGCCGGGCGACCGCACACAGCCAGCGCATGACGCCGGGCCAGGGCCGCGTCGGGCAGATCGAGGGATCCCGCGGCGTGGCGGAGGCGGTCGGCCTGTGCCGGCCCGAGGTCATCTGCGCTTACCCGATTTCACCGCAGACCCACATCGTCGAAGCGCTCGCCACCCAGGTGAAGGCCGGCGACCTCACCCCGTGCGAGTTCGTCAACGTCGAGTCCGAGTTCGCCGCGATGTCGGTGGCGATCGGCGCGTCCGCGACCGGCGCCCGCGCTTATACGGCGACCGCGAGCCAGGGCCTGCTGTACATGGCCGAAGCGCTGTACAACGCCTCCGGGCTCGGCCTGCCGATCGTCATGACGGTCGCCAACCGAGCCATCGGCGCGCCGATCAACATCTGGAACGACCACAGCGACGCCATGTCACAGCGCGACTGCGGCTGGATCCAGCTGTACGCCGAGACCAACCAGGAAGCGCTCGACCTGCACATCCAGGCGTTCCGGATCGCCGAGGAAGTGTCGCTGCCGGTCATGGTCTGCATGGACGGCTTCGTCCTCACCCACGCCCATGAGCGGCTGGAGATCCCGAGTCAGTCCCAGGTGGACAGGTTCCTGCCGCCCTACGAGCCGCGGCAGGTCCTCGATCCCGCCGATCCGGTCTCGATCGGCGCGATGGTCGGCCCGGAGGCGTTCACCGAGGTCCGCTATCTCGCCCATGCCCGGCAGAACCAGGCCTTGCGCCTGATCCCCGAGGTCGCCGCCGATTTCGCCGCCGAGTTCGGCCGCGACTCGGGCGGCCTGGTCCGCCCGTACCGGACCGAGGACGCGCACACGATCGTGGTAGCGCTCGGCTCGGTGCTCGGCACCATCAAGGACACGATCGACGAGCTGCGGGCCGCGGGCGTGAAGATCGGCGCCCTCGGCATCACCTCGTTCCGGCCCTTCCCGCTGGAGGCGGTGCGAGCAGCGCTCGGCGACGCACAGCGGGTCGTCGTGCTGGAGCGGGCCCTTGCCGTCGGCATCGGCGGCATCGTCTCGGCCAACGTCCGGATGGCCCTGTCGCATCCGACACAGGCGGGCAGCCAGCTGCACGGCTACACGGTCATCGCGGGTCTCGGCGGCCGCGCCATCACCAAGGCATCGCTGCGCGAGCTGTTTATCAAGGCCGCCGCCGACGGGCTGGAGCCGCTGACGTTCCTCGACCTCAACACCGACCTGGTGGAGCGGGAACTGGCGCGCACCGTCGCCGCCCGCCGGTCCGGACCCGCCGCCGAGAACATCCTGCGCGACCTTGGCGCGGTCGCCACCCGGATCGGATGAGCGGCCGCGAAGCTGAGCTTGTAAGGAGAAATGTCATGCCAGTCCAGCAGGTGAAGTTCTACCAGGTCGGCAGCTTCGCGGTCGGCAACAGGCTGCTGAGCCCGGACCAGCGCTCGGTGCAGTCCGAGCCGGGCCGCACGAACTCGCTCAACTGCGGCCACCGTGCCTGCCAGGGCTGCGGTGAGGCGCTCGGCGCGCGGTACGCGCTGGACGCGGCGATGCGCGCGACCAACAGGCAGATGGTGGCCGTGAACTCGACTGGCTGCCTCGAGGTCTTCTCCACGCCGTACCCCGAGACGTCCTGGCAGATCCCCTGGATGCACTCGCTCTTCGGCAACGCGCCCGCGGTCGCGACCGGCGTCGCGGCCGCGCTGCGGGCCAAGGGCCGCCAGGACGTTCGCGTCGTCGGGCAAGGCGGCGACGGCGGCACCGTCGACATCGGGTTCGGCTGCCTGTCCGGCATGTTCGAGCGCAACGACGACGTGCTGTTCATCTGTTACGACAACGAGGCGTACATGAACACCGGCGTGCAGCGCTCGGGCGCCACTCCCCCGGCGGCCAGGACCGCGACCACGCCCGCAGTCGGCCCCGACCCGGGCAACTCGTTCGGCCAGGGCAAGAACGCGCCGCTGATCGCGATGGCGCACGAGATCCCGTACGTCGCGACGGCCACCGTGGCGGGCCTGCGCGACCTTGAGTACAAGGTGCAGCGGGCCATGGAGTTCCGCGGCGCGCGTTACCTGCACGTCCTGGTGCCCTGCCCGCTCGGCTGGGGCAGCGCAGCCGGGGACACCATCAAGATCGCGCGGCTCGCCGAGCAGACCGGGCTGTTCCCGGTCTTCGAGGCGGTCGGCGGCGAGGTCGTCAGCGTGACGCCCATCCGCGGGCAGGCACCGGTCGAGGAGTACCTCCGACTGCAGACCCGGTATGCGCACCTGTTCAAGTCGCCGGAGGGAGCGGCGACCATCGCCCGCCTCCAGCACATCGCCGACCGGAACATCGCCAGGTTCGGGCTGCTCAGCACGCCGGCGCCGGGCAGCACGCCGGCCAGCATCCCCGGCAGCATCCCCGGCAGCGCCGCGGACGAGAACTTCAGCGGCCAGCTCCCGCCGGCCGACGCCCACATCCCGCCAGTGACCGACGTCCAGGTCACCGGCCAGCCCGGCTGAGGAGGACGACGTGCAGGACAAGCCGTTCGCGATCACCCTGAACCCAGGCTCCAGCCTGGCTAACAAGACTGGCTCCTGGCGGACCGAGCGGCCAGCGTACGTCGACCTCATGCCGCCGTGTAATCATGCCTGCCCAGCTGGCGAGAACATCCAGCAGTGGCTCTACCACGCCGAAGACAGTTCCGCCGAAAACGGGGGCTACGAGGCGGCCTGGCGGCAGATCATGCAGGACAACCCGCTGCCCGCGATCATGGGCCGGGTCTGCTACCGCCCGTGCGAGACCGCGTGCAACCGGGCGCAGGTCGACACCGCCGTCGGCATCAACTCAGTCGAGCGCTTCCTCGGCGACGAGGGCATCCGGCAGAACTGGAGCGTCCCGCCCGTCGCCCCGGACACCGGCAAGCGCGTGCTGATCGTCGGCGCCGGGCCGTCCGGCCTGTCGGCGGCTTACCACCTGCGACTGCTCGGCCATCAGGTCACCCTGCGCGATTCGGCAGTGTGGGCGGGCGGGATGATGCGCTTCGGCATCCCGGCCTATCGCCTGCCGCGCGACGTCCTGGACGCCGAGGTCGGCCGCATTCTGGCCATGGACGTGACCTGGGAGGGCGGCCGCCAGGTCACCGACATCGAGGCAGCCATGGCCGAGGGCGGCTTCGACGCCGCGTTCCTCGCGGTGGGCGCGCAGAAGGGCAAGCGCGCTTACATCCCGGCCGGCGACTCAGCCAAGATCCTGGACGCGGTGACGCTGCTGCACTCGATGGAGGGCGCGGAGCCGCCGCGGCTCGGCCGCCGCGTGGCCGTCTACGGCGGCGGGAACACCGCGATGGACGCCGCCAGGACGGCGCGCCGGCTGGGCGCTACCGACGCCGTCGTCGTGTACCGGCGCACCAGGGACCGGATGCCAGCGCACGACATCGAGGTCGAGGAGGCCGCCGACGAAGGCGTCCGGATGATGTGGCTGTCCACCATCACCAGGGCGGAGGAGGGCAAGCTCACCATCGAGAAGATGGCGCTGGACGATACTGGCTTCCCGCAGCCGACCGGCGAGTTCACCGAGCTTGACGCCGACACCGTGGTGCTCGCGCTCGGTCAGGAGGCAGAGCTGTCCCTGCTCGACGGCGTCCCCGGCGTCGTCATCACCGACGGCGTGGTGCAGGTGGGCGCTGACCTGATGACCGGCCGGCCCGGCATCTTCGCCGGCGGTGACATGGTGCCCGCCGAGCGCACGGTGACCGTGGCCATCGGGCATGGCAAGAAGGCGGCGCATAGCATCCACGCCTGGCTGAGCGGCCATCAGACTGGGAACGGGGCCGTATCCATTGCAGCCGCCACCACGGCCGCCGCCACCACGGGACGACTGGCCACCGCCGACCGGCTGAACACCTGGTACTACGCCGATGCTCCGGCCACGGTCCGGCCGCAGCTGGAGGCAGCCCGTCGGATCACGACGTTCGACGAGGTCATCGGCGGCCTGGATGAGTCGACCGCCCAGTTCGAGGCCCGCCGGTGCATGTCGTGCGGCAACTGCTTCGAGTGTGACAACTGCTACGGCGTCTGCCCTGACAACGCGGTGGTCAAGCTCGGGCCTGGCCGCCGGTATGAAATCGACCTGGACTACTGCAAGGGCTGCGGCATCTGCGCCGCCGAGTGCCCGTGCGGCGCTATCGACATGGTCCCGGAGCCAAGCTGAGTCGTTCGGCAGTGATCATCGGGACCAAGGTCCTGCATCGGCGCAGGTGGCCGCGACTAAGGTGGGAGTGACGCGCTGGAACGAGCCCGTTCCCCGTCTGAATGTCTTTTTTAAACGGTTACGCGAAGGGCGACTGGGATGACGGACGGCGCGCACGGCAACGCAGGCATCAGGGTGTTCCTGCTGGACGACCACGAGATTGTCCGGCGCGGGGTTAAGGACATGCTGGAGGCCGAGCCCGACATCACGGTCATCGGTGAGGCCGGCACGGCCGAGTCGGCCCTGGCCAGGATCCCGGCGCTGATGCCCGACGTCGCCGTGCTTGACGTGCGCCTGCCCGACGGCGACGGGGTCACGGTCTGCCGGGAGATCCGGTCGCGGCACCCGGAGATTGCCTGCCTGATGCTGACGTCGTTCGGTGACGACGAGGCCCTGTTCGACGCGATCATGGCCGGCGCGGCCGGCTACGTGCTGAAGCAGATCCGTGGCACCGACCTGGTGGGCGCGGTGCGTACGGTCGCGTCCGGCGAGTCGATGCTGGACCCGGAGGCGGCCAGCAAGGTAATGGCCAGGATGCGCGAGCAGGCGAACCGGAAGGACCCGCTGGCCGGGCTGACGCCCCAGGAGCGGAAGATCCTCGAACTCATCGGCGAGGGCCTCACGAACAGGCAGATCGGCGAGCGGATGTACCTGGCGGAAAAGACCGTGAAGAACTACGTCTCCGCGCTGTTCGCCAAGCTCGGTATGGAGCGCCGCACCCAGGCTGCCGCGTATGCGACCCGCGTCTTCGACCAGGCCGGCCACTAGTCCGGGCGGAAGCCGAGGTCCTGGCCAGCCAATAGCAGGTCGCCGCGCGCCCGCCTGCCCAGGTCCCGGGTCGCTGACGGCGTGACCCGGGTCGCTGGCAGGGTAGCTGTGGTGAGTATGACGAGCGAGCCGTTCGCGGGCGTGGCCGAGACTCCGTCGGCGGTGGTGTACTTCGCCGGGGATCGCGCCTACAAGCTCAAGAAACCGGTGCACCTGGGATTCCTCGACTTCACGACGCCTGCTGCGCGGGCGCGCGCCTGCGCGCGCGAGACGGAGCTGAACCGCCGGTTTGCGCCCGATGTCTATCTCGGCGTCGCCGATGTCCGGGATCCCGCCGGAGTGAGCTGCGACCACCTGGTCGTCATGCGCCGGATGCCGCCGCAGCGGCGGCTGTCGGCACTGGTCAGCGCGAGCGCGCCGGTCGACGGCCCGGTGCGGCAGGTCGCCCGGATCCTCGCCGCTGTGCATGCTGGCGGACCGCGCTCAGCGCAGATCAGCGCGGCTGGCAGCGCCGACGCACTGCAGGGCCGCTGGCAGGACAACCTCAGCCAGACCAGCGCGGCCGCCGGCGGCTCCTGGCCGCCGACGGCCTCGCCGAGATCGACCGGCTAAGCCGCGAGTTCATCGCCGGGCGCGGCCCGCTGCTCACGGCCAGGATCAGCGCCGGGCGCATCGTGGACGGGCACGGCGACCTGCTCGCCGACGACATCTACTGCCTGGACGACAGCCCGCGGATCCTCGACTGCCTTGACTTCGATGACCGGCTGCGCTGGCTGGACGGTCTCGACGACGCCGCGTGCCTGGCCATGGACCTGGAGCGGCTCGGTGCCCCGGAGCTAGCGAGGCAGTTCGCTGACTGGTATGCGGAGTTTGGCGGTGACCCGGCCCCGGCGTCGCTGTTCCACCACTACGTGGCTTACCGCGCGCTGGTCCGGGCCAAGATCGCGTGCCTCCTGGCAGGCCAGGGTGCTGTCGCCGCCGGCCGCGACGCCCGCCAGCTGGCCGATCTCACGCTGCGGCACCTGCGGGCTGGCGTCGTGTCCCTGGTCCTGGTCGGCGGCCTGCCTGGTACCGGTAAGTCGACGCTCGCGGGCGCCGTCGCGGACAGTCTCGGCTGGACGGTGCTGAGCAGTGACCGGATCCGCAAGGAACTCGCTGGGATCCCGCCGGGTGCGGCTGGCGCGGCTGCGTTCGGCGCCGGGATCTACGCCACGTCGTGGACCACGCGGACCTACGCCGAGATGCTCCGCCGGGCCGCCGACCTCCTGGCACTCGGCGAGTCGGTCATCCTGGACGCGTCGTGGTCGTCGGCCGAGCTGCGATCGGCCGCCGCCGGCCTCGCGCGCGAGCAGCACGCGCACCTGGTGGAGCTCCGCTGCGTCGCCTCGCCCGAGCTGGCACGCGAGCGCCTGCGCTCTCGCCCGCCTGGCCTCTCCGACGCCGACGCTGAAACCGCCCGGCAGCTGGCTGCTATCGGTTCGCCCTGGCCCACGGCTGTGGTGCTGGACACCGAGCGCGGCGGCGCGGCGGGCGGCACAAACGGCGGGCTCATCCGGCAGGCGCTCGACGCGATCCGGCCGCATGGCGCCGAGCACGTATGGCGCCCGACCCGGCCGCTGATGCGCCCGGATTAGCCTGGGTCGGGCAGGCGGGGCCAGCGCAGCCACGGGCGCCTCTCGCGATCGACGCGGCAGGCCTGTCGGTGGCAACCGGTGCCCTGGGTAGGTATCTGCCGTGATCCCAGGGCTCGCGACACTCGCGCACTATCGGCGAGCCTGGCTTGGCGGCGACCTCATCGCCGGCGTGACGGTGGCCGCCTACCTCGTTCCGCAGGTCATGGCCTACGCCACCGTGGCGGGCCTGCCACCGGTGACGGGCCTGTGGGCGGCGCTTCCGGCGCTGGTGGTGTACGCGCTGCTCGGCTCGTCGCCTTCGCTCTCGCTCGGGCCAGAGGCCACGACGGCGCTGATGACGGCCGTCGCCATTGGGCCGCTAGCCGCCGGCGACCCGGCGCGCTACGGCGAGCTGGCTGCCACGCTGGCCTTGCTGGTCGGCGGCATCGGGCTCGCGGCGGGCATCCTGCGACTCGGCTTCGTCGCCGACCTGCTGTCAAGGCCCGTTCTCGTCGGCTACATGGCGGGCGTCGCGCTGATCATGATCGCCGACCAGCTCCACCATGTCACCGGTGCCCCCGTCAGCGGACAGTCGTTCTTCGCGCAGCTGAGCTCCTTTGCTCGGAATGCGGCGCACACCCAGCCGGTGACACTGGCAGTGGCTGCCGGCGCGCTGCTCTTCTTGTTCCTCCTCGGTACGCGATGGCCCAAGGCGCCAGGCCCGCTGCTGGCGGTGATCCTGGCGACACTGGTGGTGGCGGCTGCGAACCTGGGCGCCCACGGCGTCAGCACGGTCGGGCCGATCCCGGCCGGGCTGCCCGTGCCGAAGGTACCGGACGTCCACCTGTCAGTCCTGAGCGAGCTTGTGCTGCCGGCCGTCGCCGTGGTGATCGTCGGCTTCACCGATGACGTGCTGACGGCACGGTCCTTCGCCACGCGCGACACGAGGATCGTAGCCAATCGCGAGCTGCTGGCCTTGGGCGTCGCGAACGCGGGAGCCAGCCTGCTGCGCGGATTCCCCGTCAGCAGCAGCGCCTCCCGCACCGCCATCGCCAGGGCGGCCGGCAACCGCAGTCAGGCTTACTCACTCGTCGTCGCCGGGGCGGTCGTATTTGTCCTCACTGTCCTCCGCGGCGCACTGACGCACTTCCCCACCGCCGCCCTCGGCGCCATCGTCATCTATGCGGCCGTGCGGCTGATCGACGTCGTGGCCTTCCGGCGCCTGCTGGCGTTCCGCCGGACCGAGCTCGCCATCGCCCTGGCCGCGTGCGCCGCCGTGCTGGCGTTCAACATCCTGTACGGGGTCCTCATCGCCGTCGGCCTGTCAGTCGCCGATCTGCTCGTCCGAGTGGCGCGGCCGCACGATGCGATCCTAGGCCGCGTCCCTGGCCTGGCCGGCATGCACGATGTCGATGACTTCCCGCAAGCCGCGACCATCCCCGGGCTGGTCGTGTACCGATATGACGCGCCGCTGTTCTTTGCCAACTCCAACGACTTCCGGCAGCGGGCGCTGGCAGCCGCCGACGGCGCCGGTCAGCTGCGATGGTTCGTGCTGAATGTTGAGGCGAACGTCGAAGTAGACTTCACCGCGCTGGAGGCACTCGACGCGCTGCGGGCCGAGATCGTCGACCGCGGCGCGGTCTTCGCGCTCGCCCGGGTCAAACAGGACCTGCTAGCCCGGCTGGACGCCTTCGGCCTGACGTCTAAGATCGGCACCGAGTTGATCTTCCCCACGCTCCCGACGGCTGTCGAGGCGTACTTGCGCTGGTGCGCCGACCAGGATGCGCCCGGTTAGCTCACGACGGGGCCAGCTCGCTGCCAGCACCGCGCGTCGCCCGGTAACGGCGCACAAGGAGGCGGCGGAACTCATCAGCGCCCCAGACGACGAAGGGGAACGGGGCGACAGTCGCGAGCTGGGCCGGCCGGAGCGCGGCCGTGCCGAAGATGCCGTGCAGCGCGGGCACGTAGACCAGCAGCGCGGCAAAAGCGAGCGAGAAGGCGATGCCGCCGAGCAGGAACGGATTGGAGAGCAGGCCGACCGACCGGAGCGATGCGTGGTCAGTACGGACTGCGAACGCGGTGCCGATCTGGCAAGCGACGATGCCGAGCCAGGCCACGGTCGTGGCCTGCTGATAGGC
This sequence comes from uncultured Actinomycetota bacterium, assembly GCA_963792725.1. GTDB lineage: Bacteria > Actinomycetota > Actinomycetes > Streptosporangiales > Streptosporangiaceae > JAJYUU01. The sequence continues at coordinate 1,484,137 of CAWBXJ010000001.1, forward strand.
GTGATGCAGCGGCGTGCCGGGCCCGGTGGCTGCACCGGGATGCCAACCGGCGTGCCGGAGGGTAAGGAAGAAACCCGTCATGACCAGGGTGGCCGAGATTAGCCCCAGGAAGCCCCAGGCTCGCGCCAGCATGCCCCGGCTGATGACGCCTTGCCCCCGCCTCCGGGGCGGCCGGTCCATAATGCCGGGCTCGGCCGGCTCGCGGCTGAGCGCGAGGGCCGGCAGCGTGTCGGTGCCGAGGTCGATGGCGAGGATCTGCATCACCGTGAGCGGCAGCGGGACCGATCCGCCGGCCAGCGCGAAGACCAGGAACGGAACCACCTCGGGGACAGCGTGGGTGAAGATGTAGCAGATGAACTTGCGCACGTTGTCGTAGACCCGCCGGCCAGCCTCGATGGCGGCCGCGATCGTCGCGAAGTTGTCGTCTGTGAGCACCATCGTGGCCGCCTCGCGGGCGACATCCGTCCCGGACCGTCCCATCGCCACCCCGATGTCGGCGCGGCGCAGCGCAGGCGCGTCGTTGACGCCGTCACCGGTCATGGCGACCACCTGGCCGTGCGCGCGAAGCGCATCGGCGATGCGCAGCTTTGCCTCCGGCGAACTGCGCGCGAACACCACCTCGGCGCCGGAGTTCAGCAAGTCGTCCAGCTCCGCCTCGGACATGGTGTCGAGCTCGATGCCGCTGACCACCTGCATCCGATCCGCGCCGATGCCGACGCTGCGCGCGATGGCCGCCGCGGTCAGGCCGTTGTCACCGGTGACGACGTGGATGCGGATGCCCGCGTGGTGGGCGCGCTGGATCGCCGCCGCCACTTCCGGGCGCGGCGGGTCGAGCATCGCCACCAGCCCGGTCAGGCACAGGTCGGTCTCGGCCGCGTCCCGGCAGGACGGCGCGGCGTCACCGGCCAGCGTGCGGGTGGCCAGGGCCAGGACGCGCAAGCCGCGGGCCGCGTACTGCGCCATCACGCGCGACGCCTCGGCACGGTCGGCCGCGGTGATCGGTAGCTGCTGCTGATCCCGCCAGATGGCGGTGCAGCGGGCAAGAACCTCCTCCGGCGCGCCCTTGGTATCGACCGACAGTCGGCCATCGCACTCGGCCACGGTGGTCATGAGCTTGAGCCTGGGGTCGAACCTGAACAGCTCGCGCCGGCCCGCCGCGCGCGCCGCGGCCGAGGTGTCCATCCCGGCTCCGGCGGCCAGCGTCAGCAGCGCTAGCTCGGTGGGGTCACCGGCCGGCTTGCCAGCGCCGTCGTGCAGGTCGGCATTGTTGCAGGCAGCCGCCACCTGAGCGACTGCTCGAAAGGCCGCCTCCTTGACGGCGCCGGCCTTCGGGCTGCCAGGCGCTGCCTGGCCCGGCGTCCCGACCTGTTGCTCCCCCGCCGTTGTCCAGATGGTCGTGACGCGCATCCTGTTCTCGGTCAGCGTGCCTGTCTTGTCGGTGCAGATGACCGCGGTGGAACCAAGCGTCTCGACCGCGGACAGCCGCTTGACCAGGGCGCCGCGCCTGGCCATGTCGCGGACGCCGACCGCGAGCGCGAGCGTGATGGTGGGCAGCAGGCCCTCGGGCACGTTCGCCACCAGCAGGCCGATCGCAAAGCTCGCCGCGGCGGCGACGCTCATCCCCGCCGCTAGGCCGACGGGCAGGAAGGCGATGCCGACTCCGACCGCCACGAACGCGATCAGCCAGGTGGCGCGCGTGACCTGCCGCTCGAGCGGGCTCTTGTCCTGCCCGCCGCGCTGGCTCAAGGCGGCGATGCGACCGAGCTCGGTGGTCATCCCGGTCGCGGTTACGAGCGCCTCTGCCTGCCCGCCGGTGCAGGCAGTTCCGCTGAACAACAGATCGCGCGCCGCCAGCAGCGGCACGTTCGGATCGGCTGGTCCCGGCTGTCTGGTGACCGGCGCCGATTCTCCCGTGAGCGTGGACATGTCGACCTCGAGCGTGCCGGTGATGAGCCGCGCGTCCGCGCAGACGCGCTCCCCCTCCTCGATCAGCAGGACATCTCCTGGCACGAGCAGGCGAGCCTCGATCTCGTAGACGGAGTCGTCCCGCCGCACCCTGGCACGCTCAGGCAAGAAGCCCGCGAGCGCCTCGACAGCTCGTTCGGCCTGCATCTCCTGGGCGAAGGCGAAGCCCGCGTTGAGGAAGATAACGGCCACGATGGCGATCGCGAGGCGCGGTGTGCCACTGGCCCAGGCCAGGATGCCGGCCAGGGCCAGCAGCAACGCCAGTGGCTGGGTGAACTGGCGGCTGAGTTCGCGCGGCCAGCGCCGTCCGCCGCGCCGCGTCAGCTCATTGGGGCCGCATACCTCGAGCCTGCGCGCCGCCTCCCTGGCCGACAGACCGCTGCGAGCGCTGCGCGTGTCCCGGAATAGCTGCGCGAGCGACTCGCCCGGGTCCGCCGTGACCTGGACGCCTCCGGGCGATACCGGCGTCTGGCTAATCGGCACGGACGGGGCGGTACCACGGATCGGGATCGGTCAGCGGCGCGCCGCTGCCGTCGACGACCCTGGCACCGCTCGCGGCCAGCCGCTGCGCAGATGCGCGGTAGTGGTGCATGCACAGCAGCAGGTCAATCTGCTGGTGCTGACCGGTGCGCATCGGCATGAACGCGACGACCACAGGCCGGGCGACACAGCAGCACGAGCGCTCGGCCGTCGCGAGCGCCGCGACCCTCGCATCGGGTATTGACTCGATGAACGGCACCGTCTGGTGCTGCGACGACGGTGCGCCGAGCCGGCCGGCGTAGCTCGGGTGCTCGTGGATAGCAGACATGCGGCCATGGTCGCCGGCGGCAGCCAGGTGGATGCAGGGTCCATGAGCCCGCGACCGCGGGACCAACGACCCGTGCCGGGCGTGTCGCGCGGCGGCGCGGCCGCTGCCGGCTCAGCCGTCAGCCGCGGGCTGGTCTGCGGCCGGCAGCGGGACGCGCCAGCAAAGCTCCGTGCCGCCGCCAGTGGCCGGGCCGATCAGGAAGGACCCGCCGAGCTTGCTCGCGCGCTGCTCCAGGTTTGCCAGTCCGCTGCGACGGCCGGTGTCCGTCAGGCCCGATCCGTTGTCCCGGACCGTCAGCGCCAGGTCGGCGGCAGCCCGCACCTGCACCTCGACCTTGCTGGCACCCGAGTGGCGGGCGGCGTTGGACAGTGCCTCGCGCAGAACCACGATCAGCTGCTCGCCCGTGTCGGCCGGCACGTCGTCGTCCAGCCGGCCATCGAGCTGGAGCGCGGGCGGGAAACCCAGGAAGCCGGTAGCGTCGTCCGCCTCTTGCAGAATGCGGGCACGCAGGCCGGGCGGCTTGGTCTCCGGCCGGGTCTGCAGCGCGAAGATCGAGGACCGGATCTCCCTGATGGTCTCGTCCAGCGCGTCCACTGCGACACTTACCCGCTGCGCCGCCTCCGCCGAGCCGATCTGCGACACGGCGCCTTGCAGCGACATGCCCGTCGCGTAGAGCCGCTGGATGACGAGGTCGTGCAAGTCGCGCGCGATCCTGTCCCGGTCCTCGAAGACGGCCACGCGCTCGGCCTGGCGGCGGTGATCGGCTAGCTCCAGCGCGATCCCAGCCTGGCTGGCGAATGTCACGAGCATGTCGGCCGCGGCCGGCGCAAGCGGCATGGCGCCCGGCTGACGGCCTGCCGTCAGCACGCCGCGGACGTTGCCAGAGGCACCGAGCGGGACCAGGATGGCCGGACCGAGCCGCATGTGCTCTCTGGCGACCGGGGCAACCCGGTGGTCGTGGCTGAAATTATCCACGCTCAGGAGCTCGCCGGTCGCGAGCACGCGCCCGGACGCCGAGGCCGTCACGGGCAGTACCAGCCCGAGCGCCTCGTCGGCGCCTGCGCCGGCCGCGTGCTCGATGTGGAGCCGGGTCCGGTCAGCCGTCGGCAGGGCAAGCACGACCAGGTCGGCGCCGGACATCTCCAGCGACTTGGCGGTGATGAGGGCGAGCGCGTCGCGCAGATCGGCGCCGGACAACAGGGCCCGCGTGACTTCCGCGCTCGCGGTCAGCCAGCGCTGCTGGCGGCGCGCCTCGTCGTACAGCCGGGCGTTCTCGATCGCGACGCCGGCCGCGGCAGCCAGGGCCACCAGAACGGCCTCGTCCTCCTCGTCGAACTGGCCGCCGTCCCGCTTCTCGGTCAGGTAGAGGTTTCCGTACACCTCGTCCCTGATCCGGATTGGCACGCCCAGGAACGAGGTCATGGGCGGATGACCCGCCGGGAAGCCGGAGGACAGCTCGTGCTGGCTGAGATCCTCGATCCGCAGCGGCTTCGGGTTGTTGATCAGCGCACCGAGCAGTCCGCGCCCCTCGGGCCAGTGATGTATCCGGCCGATCTCGTCTTCGGTCAGCCCGACCGGGATGAACTCGGCGAGCCGGTCCCCCTCCCCGATGACGCCCATGGCGCCGTAGCTTGCGTCAACGAGCCTGACGGCCGACTCGACGATGCCGCGGAGCACGGTCTCGATGTCGAGATTGGTGCCCACCGCCACGACGGCCTCGAACAGGGCATTGACCCGATCCCGCGTGGTGAGGACCGCCTGGAGCCGGGCCTGTAGCTCAGCCAGGAGGTCGTCGAGGCGCAAGTTCGGAAGCGACGATCCGGGCTTCCCTGCGGCCACTATGACTCCCGTGATTGAGGGCCTACGTGCTCAGATGGTACGTCTCAGGCATCAAACCGGCGCGAATAGGGTCCGGCCCGCCTTCTGGCGCTCCGGCCGATGCCCCATGCCGATGCCCATGCCGATGCCCCATGCCGATGCCCGGGCAAGATCATGACTCTTCTAGCCATTCTGCATACCGTCACGGGGTTTAGGCCATACCCCGGCGGGGTCTGTCGCTGTTGGCAACTTGCGTATGACAATGCACGCCACGGATATGTGCGGCTGCATGTGCACGGCAGGGACTCGCGATGACTGATCAGGCCACGGGGCACGCTGGGGCCTTGCCCCATACGTGGCCAGTTCTGCGTCTGCCCGGAGCCGCCCGCCCCGGCCTCGGCCACGGCGCTGACCGCCTCAGCCGGCCCGCTCAGCCAGCGCGGACGCTGCAGCTCGCGCTCGGCTGCCTGTGGCTCCTCGATGCGGTACTGCAACTCCAGTCCGTCATGTTCGGCCGCGGTTTCGCGGCGATGCTGCGATCGGCGGCGCCGGGTAATCCGGCCGTGATTGCCGCGCCAATTGCCTGGAGTAGCCGGCTGAATTCAGCAGCACGACGCGCTGGCGAATGCGGCCTTCGCCGCCATTCAGCTCGCGATCGCGCTCGGAATCGCCTGGCGCCCGACGATCAGGATCGCGCTCGGCGTCTCGATCGGCTGGTCGCTGGCCGTCTGGTGGCTCGGCGAGGGCTTCGGCGGCCTCCTGACCGGACGCGGCAGCCCACTCGGCGCGCCAGGCGCGGTGATCATCTATGCGCTGCTGGCCATCCTGCTGTGGCCGCCGCGGCGCGATCGCCCGGCGCCGTTCGTCGCCGCCCAGGCGGTCGGCAGGCGCGCGGCGCGGCTGGCGTGGCTGATCGTGTGGGGCACCCTCGCCGGGCTCGCCTTGCTGCCTGCCACCAGGGCGCCGCGGGCACTTGCCGTGACGATCGCGAGCCAGTCGGCCGGGCAGCCCGCGTGGCTCGGCGGCCTTGACCTTCGCGTGGCGGCGTTCGTGGGTCATCGCGGGCCGGCTGCGGCCGTACTGCTGGCCGTGACCCTGGCCGTCGTCGCGGCAGGCATCTACCTGCCGCGGCCAGCGTTCTGTGGCGTGCTCGCGCTGGCCGTGGCGACCGCCGGCGCGCTCTGGCTGGCGCAGGGCCTCGGCGGACTGCTGACCGGTCTGGGCACGGACCCGGGTACCGGGCCGGTGCTCGCACTGCTAGCGCTCGCCTACTGGCCGTGGCGGCGTGCCGCGCACACCGTCGATGCGGGCAGTTGCCTGACCGGAGAGCACGCATGACACGGCAGCCCTGGCTGGCAGCCGCCTTCGCGGTGATCATGATGGCGACGGCTGTCTACTGCCTGACCAGGCTTGCCTCGGCGGTCCGCGAACGCCGACCAACCGATCGCCTGGTCGACGCGATGCACGTGCTCATGGGCGTGGCGATGGCCGGCATGCTCGTGCCCCGGCTGCGGGTGGTCCCGGCAGCCGGCTGGGAAGCGCTGTTCGCCGCGGGCGCCGCCCTGTTCCTGTGGCGTATGGCCCGGCCGGGGCACCGGCCCGGCCACGACGTCCAGCACCTGCTCGGCTGCGGCGCCATGGTGTACATGCTGGCGGCCATGATCGGCAGCGCGGGCGGTGCTGATGCCGCCGCCGGCATCGCGTCCGGCACTGTTGCGTCCGGCACTGTTGCATCCGGCACTGTTGCGTCCGGCACTGTTGCATCCGGCACTGTTGCGTCCGGCACTGTTGCGGGCGCCATGCCGGCCGCTGGCGCGTCGGGCCTCGGATTCGTGCTGGCCATCGCGCTGCTCGGAGGCGTGGTCTGGAGCGCGGACCGGATCTCGACCCTGGCGCCGGTCACCCTCCTCGCCAGCACCAGCACCACCACCACCACCACCAGCGCCACGTCTCGTCCCGGCGGCCTTCGTCCTGCCGCGCGATTCAGCGTGCCGTTGTCGCCGCGGCTGGCGGCCTGCTGCGAGATCGCCATGGGGATCACCATGGGGTACATGCTGATCGCGCTGCGCTGAGCGAGGTCACGGCCTGCTGGCAGGCGCGCCCGGACATAGGTCCCTCGCTTCCGGCCACGGCGACCCTGACCTTTTGACCTGGCGAGGGCTAGCTTGGCACTGTCGGGCGATCCTCGCCGACGGCATCGCCGCGGGACACGCGGCACGCGGGGACGCGCGGCATCCTGAAGACCCACGGCACCTGAAGACGCGCAGCACCTGGAGGATCAGACATGGCATCGGAGAGCCTTGCGGCGGGGTACGCACCGTTTGTCGCCTCGCTGCTGGCGGGCGGATTCAGTGACCCAACCGACGGTGGCTGGCCCGCCGAAGTGGTCGCCGCGCACGTGGCGATGAACAACGACCTGATCGCGGCGACAGCGGAGCAGGTGGCCGAGGGCGCCGAGGTTTCCTACGACAACGCGGGCACCATCGCCGAGGTGACACTCGCCGCGTACGCCACCAGCGTGGGCGGCCTGGCCGGGCTGGCTGGCGAGATCGAGCGGTCAGCGGCGCGACTGGCTGCCGCCCGCGACGCTCTCGGCGCCAAGGCTGACACGCCGGTGCACGTGGTGATCCGCGATGGCGGCACAATCGTGCAGGACGGCCCGATCCCGATCGGCGCGTTCATCGACGGCAACGCCACGTTTCACCTGCGACTGCACCACGAGCAGATCAAGGCGATGGAGCCGGCCTGGGCGCCGGCCGCTCCGCCGGGTGAGTTCGACACCTATGAGCTCATCCTGCTGGTACGGCCGCCGGATCAGCCTGAACTAGACGACGAGGCCAGCGCCGCGCTCGGACTCCAGCATCTCGGCCATTTCCGCAAGATGCACGCCGCCGGGTACCTCAAGATCGCGGGGCCTATCGACGGCGACGACGAGATCGCCGGGATCTGCCTGTACCAGGTCGGCTCCGTCTCGCGGGCCCGCAAGCTGGCCGAGGACGATCCGGCAGTCCGTGCCGGGCGCTTCGCTGTCAGGGCCATGACCTGGTACACCCAGCAGGGCGGGCTGGCCTTCGGGGACAATGTGTACCGGGCCACGGACCTCAGAAGCTGATGCCCCACGACCCCGACAGCTGCATGGTCACCGCCGCCACGCCGACGCCGACGGCGAGGGACGCTGCCAGCAGCAGCCAGCGCGCAGCGCCGCCAGGCACGGCCATCAGCCGGCCCCCGTCGTCGGATCGCCCGTGGTCGGATCGCCCGTGGTCGGATCGCCCGTGGTCGGATCGCCCGTGGTCGGATCGGCCGTAATCCGATCGCGCGCCCAGCATCCGCGGCAGGCGCGGTGCGTAGTTCAGCACATGAATGGTCATCACGCCGAACCACAGCACGAACGACGCCTTGTGCAGGAACAGCCACGGCCCGCCGCGCCCCGCGACCGCCAGCAGCACGCCGGTGCCGAGCACGGCCACCGAGGTCAGGATGACCAGCGGGCCGAGCACGCGGAGCACCGGTGCTGGCGGTCCTTTGCGCACATATGGCACAGATCCGGCGTAGTACCGGGCGAACCGGTACATGGTCGAGGCGATCTTGAGCGTCACCGGCCCGATTAGCAGCAGGCCCACCAGGAAGTGCAGGAAGAGCAGCCGGTGGATCTGGAGGACCGTGAATCCCTCGACCGCGAACCCGACGAGCAGGATGGCGCCCGTCATGGCGGTGAGCTTCTCGTTGCCCTCGGCTCCGGCGGCGGGGACTGGCCGCCTGTGCTGTGGCGTGACGCGCGCGGTATCCGGCTGGCCCACTTAGATGTTCTCCCGTTGGCGTTGGGTGCGTGTCAGCCGCAGCGCCAGCGTCGGGCAGGCATTGACGGCGCGTCGAGCGTGAACAGCGAGGTCGTTCGGTACCTGGCTGTGGATGATCGGGTAGCCCCACTCGTCCATCTCGACGAGCTCGGGAGCCAGGTCGGCGCACAGCCCGTGGCCCGTGCAGGCGATGGGGTTGATCTCCAGCTTCCGGGTCATCGCCACTCCCCCTCCGCAAGCGGGCGGGGCACCGGCAGCCGTGTTGGCTGGAACTGGCCCGGCTGGGACCGTCCGCGCTGCGATGTCAGGCAGGTCCGCCGCCGCGCGTGCGCCTGCGCGTCCGCTGCGAACGTCCGGATCGCCGACGCGGCCATGCGCACGGCACCGTCGGGATGGTGGCATGCCCCGCGCCCGGCAATCTGACCGAAGCGCCGCTCCATCCGCCCCAGCGGGTCACCCTCCGGCCGGGCAGCCGCGAGCTGGGTCAGGTCATCGGCGATCGCTGGCAGCCCGAACATGCACGGGCCGCATTGCTGCGCGCTCTGGCTGGCCAGGTACCGCAGGATGCGGGCAGCCTCGGCCAGCCCACAGCCCGCAGCCGGCAGCACGTACAGGACAGCAGCGCCGGGGGCGCCGCCGGCGGGCCGCAGCCCAGCGGCAGTGAACGGCAGGCTCGCCACGTCCCCGATCTCGTGCCACGTGCCGAAGTAGCCGCCGATCAGCACTCCCAGTGCGGATGTGTCGGTCCCGGCCATCGCCAGCACCTCGCCTACGCTCGAGCCGGCCTCGATCTCGTACACGCCAGGCTGTGCCACCGCGCCCGACACGGTGGTCAGCATGGTCCCGGCCGCGTCGGCCCGGCCGGCCTCGCGGAACCAGTTGGCGCCGTAGCGCGCGATGAGCGCGACGTGCGCGAGGGTCTCGACGTTGTCGATCAGCGTGGGCCGCTTGCCGACGCCGCGCTCAAACGGCCGCGGCGGGGTGTACGTCGGCCTCGCGTCGCCGCCGTTCAGCCAGTGCACGAGCGAGGTCTCCTCACTCGAGACGTAGTGGTGGGGCAGATCGTGCACCGACAGCGGGACGCGGTCGAGCCCGGCCTGCTCCCGCTCCGCCACCGCGGCCAGGACGCTGTCGAACAGCCAGTCCCTGGTCCGGGGCAGGCACAGGTGCGCCTCGGTCGCGCCGACGGCTTCGGCCGCGACCGCGATCCCGTCGAGCACCAGGTGCGGAGCACGGGCCAGCAGCGCCTGATCCTTCTCGCTGGCCGGCTCACTCTCCATGCCGTTCGCGACGACTACCGCCGGGCCCCGCTTGGACGCGACCGTGCGCATCTTGACCCCAGTCGGGAATCCCGCTCCGCCGCGCCCGGTCAGCCGCGCCGCGGCGACCTGGTCGAGCAGGCCGCGCCTGCTGACACTCGGGACAGGTCCGTAAGTGGCAGTGTGCTGGCGAAGCGTCGCGGGACGGCCGGTCTCCTGCCAGCCAACAGTGAGGCGGCCAAGCTGCACGCGCCGCGGCGCGTGCGCGGTGTCGAGATTCACTCGCTGGCTCCCTGCTCGCTGGTTCCCTGCTCGCCGTCGCTCCGTCCGCTGTCTGCCTGTCGCCCGACTGCAACGCGGTTCGTGCTGGCCATCCCGGTCCTGGCCTGCCCGGTGCTGGCCTGCCCCGTGCTGGCCTGCCGGGCCCAGCCGGACTGCAGCGGGCCAACCGCCACGAACACGATCGTGGCGAGCACGAAAGCCACCGTGGCGGCGATCCCCGCGGTGCGCACGTCGGCACGCGGCGCCAGCCAGAGGCGCCAGCACACCGCCGCGGCGACGACCAGCACGCAGGCGGCGTCCAGGAGCAGCAGCCAGGACAGGCGGCTGTCGGTGCCAGTGCCAAGGCCGTGCCACAACGCCACCGGCCAGCACGCGTACGCCAACCAGTGCACCGCGCGCCAGGCACGGTACGGCAGCCGCGTCCGGAGCAGGCTGCTGATCACCAGCGCGAGCAGCAGGTCGAAAGCGATAGTGCCGAGACTGACCCATAGCGGCCGGTACGGCGAGCTAAACGGGATCACCGCCGAGATGAAGCCAATCCCCGCATACGGGTCGAGCACGGCAGTCAGCACGTGCACGACGACGAAAGCGACCGCCAGCAGCGACACATTACGGTGCAGCCCGGATCGCACCACCCGCGGCATCGCCTGCGTCTCCAGCCGTGCGGTCCCAGCGACGCCGAGCGCCACCGTGACGGTCAGCAGGACCAGTGCGACCACGGCGGTCGCCCTGGTGGTGTACCACAGCGGGCTCGGTCCGGAACTGCCAGCGGCCAGCACATGGCTGGCCGCTTGCGCGATCGGGGCATGCGCCGACGTCAGCATGCGGTCACGATCCCCCGGAGGTCACCACGGGCGGTGCGGGCGCCGGCGCCTGCGTCGGCTGCTGCGCTGGCCTGGCCAGCGCGTGCTCGTGGTGGCCGTGGTGGCGGGCATGCTTGCCGCCGCCAGCGGAACCGGACCCGGCCGAACCCGAGCCTGCCGAACCCGAGCCAGCCGGGCCGGCCCCGGCCACTCCTTGCGTCGATCCTGTGGTCTGCGATCCGGCCGCGTGACCAGGAAGCGCGTGCGCGAACGCCGTGCCGAGGCCTAGGGAGGCCGCAGCAGCGCCGCCGCCGATCCACAGGGTCAGCTTCCGGATCCGGGACAGCCTGTCATCGCGTCGTGCCGACGCAAAATGCAGGTGATCGCGCATGCAGGTGTCACTCTCCCTGGGTGTAATTCGGTCTTGACGGCTGTGGTGACCGGTGCGAGAATCACGGCTTCGCGAACCGCCTACACCAGCTTGCCCGGCGGGTCCCCGGCGACCGGTTCAGGAAAAGTTCAGAACTGGTTAATCATGATGAGACGACACGATAGCTCACGGCGTCCGGGCGCCCCTTACTTCCGCGGCCGGCGTTCCTGGGGACCCGCATCGGAGTGCAGCGTGCCCCCTGATGACAGGTGGATGCCCCGGCCACGGCCCCGGTCCCGCCGTGCCATCGGCAGGTCAATCGTCACCGTGAGCCCGCCCCCAGGGGTGTCTGACAACGCGGCCGTCCCCCCGCTGGCGACCGTGAGCCGGTCGACGATCGCCAGGCCGAGGCCTGTGCCCCCGCCATTGCTGGTGGCAAACCGCCGAAATGCCACTTTCTGCTGCTGCTCGCTCATGCCGGGGCCGTTGTCCGCGACGATGATCCTGGCTCTGTCCCCGACGGCGCCAGCTGTGATCCAGATCGCGCCGCCGCCCGGCAGCACATCCAGGGCGTTGGCGATCAGGTTGTCCAGAATCTGCTCAAGATGCCCCTCGCCGGTCCTGACCGCTACCCGATCGACGTCAGCCTCCAGCCTGACGTCGCGCTCGTCGGCCGCCGGCAGCCACGCCGCGACTCGCGTCTTGATCACCGCATCGAGTGGCAGGTTGACCTGGGGGGTCGCGATGTTCTCTGCTCGGGCGACCGCGAGCAGCCCGTTCACGAGCCGGGACAGCCTGGCGATCTCTTCCTGGGCCCCGGCGAGTTCGGCGGCCGCGGCCGCGTCGCTGTCTTGCGCGAGCAGGTCAAGTCGCAGCCGAAGCGCGGCCAGCGGGGTGCGCAGCTGATGCGATACGTCGGCGATCGTCGCCTGGTGGCCGGTGACGAGTGCCTCGAGCCGCGCAGCCATCGAGTTGAAATTCGCCGCGAGCTGGCGAACCTCACTCGGCCCGGTCTCCGCCGACGCCCGAGTGCCGAGCTGTCCGTCGCCAAGTTCCTGAGCGGCTACCTCGAGCTGGCTGAGTGGCTTGCTGACCCAGCGGGCCAGCCCGATCGCGACCAGCGCCGCGGCGAGCAGGCCGGCCGTCGCGATGGCCGCGATGACGGCCCAGAGTAGCGCGGCCTGATGGTCGACCGCTGACGTCGGCCGGCTCAGCACCACGATGCCGACGTTGTCCGTGCCCGTGTCGTTGCGCACCGGGGCGACGATGAGCAGGTTGTCATCGCCCTGATAGCTGGCCGCCCGGCCAGTCGCCGCCGCCCTCGCCAGCTGGGCCTGCGTCACCGCCGGCCGAGCGGCGGTGCCAGCGATCTGCCGACCGGCTCGGTTGAGCACGGCCACGCGGTCGCCGCCGTGCGCCAGCTGGCGCACGGTACGGCCGAGGGCTGACCCGCGCACGCCGTCATCGAGCCGCTCCTCGGACACGTTGACCAGCGTGGCCGCGGCCACGACAGTCTCGTTCCGGAATGCACGCATGTCCTGGCTGGTGGTGATGACGCCGAGCGGCACCGCGACGGTCCCGAGCACGGCGACGACTAGGGCCAGGACCGCGAGGACGATCCTGCGAGTCATCTAGGCCTCGCCGAGCCGGAACCCCCGGCCGTAGACCGTCTCGATCAGGCCGGGTACGCCGAGCTTGCGGCGGAGCGATGCCATGTGCACATCGAGCACTTTGGTAGGCCCGTACCAGTGCGCATCCCAGGCGCTCTCCAGGATCTCCTGGCGGCCCACGACGCGGCCGGGATCGGCGGCCAGGATCTCCAGAATGTCGAATTCCTTGGGCGTGAGCACGATCTCGGCTCCCGACACGGTCACTCGACGCGTCCGGATGTCCACGACGAGCGGCCCGTGCTTCACGACGTCCCCGCCAGGGCGTACCCGGCGCAGCACTGCCCTGATCCTGGCCTGCAGCTCCGCCAGCCCAAACGGCTTGACCAGGTAGTCGTCGGCGCCAGCATCAAGCGCCATCACCCGGTCCGGCTCCTCCCCGTGGGCTGTCACGACGATGATGGCGGCGTCGGTCCGCTCGCGCAGCTTCCGGCACACCTGCACGCCGTCCAGGTCGGGCAGCTCGAGATCGAGCAACACGACGTCCGCTTCACCCCACTGAAGCGCGTCATGCCCGGTCAGCACGTGATCGACGCGGTAACCGCCTCTGGTCAGCCCCTTGACCAGCTGGGCGGCAATACTCGCGTCGTCTTCGACGACGAGCACGCTCGTGCCTGCGTCGTCCGCTCCCGGACCGGCGCTCGGGCGGCCACCTGGCGCTCTCATGCCCCTACCGTAGGCGACAGCGCCTGGTGAGATGGGCTCGACACCGTGCGCGCCGCGCCGGCCCGAACTTGACGCGCCCCAGCCGTATACCTAGCATTGCTAGGCATGAAGTCCGAGAAGCTCAAGGGCAACCTCGACATGCTGCTGCTCGCGGTGCTCACCGCCGGACCTGGCCATGGCTACTCGATCATCACCAGGCTGCGGGACCGCAGCTCCGGCGCGTTCGACCTGCCCGAAGGAACCGTGTATCCCGCGCTGCACCGGCTAGAGACCGCCGGGCTTCTCGACAGCAGCTGGGAAGTGGTGGCCGGGCGGCGGCGCCGGCTGTACCGGCTTACCGGGACCGGCCAGGAGTACCTCGCACGCGAAGCCCGGGAATGGCGCGCGTTCAGCGGCTCGGTCTCGCTTGTGCTCGGCGGCTGACTCAACGAGCAGCTGACTCAACGAAAGGACGGCACACCATGACGGACGGGGCGGTTGCGGCAGGCGGGGGCGAGCCAGTTGAGGACTATCTGGACCGGCTCCTGCTGAGCCTGAGCGGACCACCGCGCTACGTCCGCCGCACGCTGGCAGAAGTCGAGGCGCATCTGCACGACGCCGTTGCCGCGGAACTGGCAGCCGGTCGCACGCAAGCCGAGGCCGAGCTGTCGGCGGTGTCCAGGATGGGGGCGGTTCGTGTGGTCACCGGCCGCGCAGATCAGTTCGGCCGGCCAACGGCCGCCATGCTCCGGCGCGCCGCCCTCGGCGGCTCGCTGATCGGCGGCGTGGCGCTGGTGGCGTACGCCATGTCGGCCGCCATTAGCTGGGCGCTGGCGGCCGTACGCGGCGGCGCGTTCGTGACGGCCCCGTTCCCTCCTGGCAGCTACACGCCCGCTGACTGCGCGCGTTGGCTAGCCGGCGACCCGGCCACCCGCAACTGCGTGACTGCCATGACGCGCGACCACGTCGGCGACATCATCCTGCAGGGTGCCGCGGCCGGCATCATCGGCGTGCTGGCGCTGCTGGCGTTCTGGGCCATGCGCCAGCGCTGGCAGGATCGGGGCACCCGCACCGCGCTGCCGATCGGCAGCGCCGAGGCTCTCGGCGTCATCCTGGCACTGCTGGTCGTGGTCGCGGCCGCAGGCTCGGCCGTCGACTTCGAGACCGTGCGGCGCGGACAGGGCGCTGGCCAGCCGATCAGCCTCGCGGTGGCGGCGATGTGCGCCGCTGCCTTCTTCGCGATCCGGCTGTACCGCAGTGTCCGGACGCCCGCTAAGGCGGCGCGCGCGTAGATTCAGGCGCAGGCCGACCGAGAGGGAACCATCCGTGAACTTCATCCTGGTCATGCGGAACGAGAAAGACGACCTCGTCGCGATCGGCCCAGTGTCGATCGAGTACCAGGCCGCGATGCTCCGCGACGAACTCGAGGAGAGCAACGGCTGGACAGCCGTCGGGATCGCCAGGGTCCTGACCGAGGACCAGGCGCGGCGCGCCGTCGCAGCTTCCTAGCCCCCGCAGCTGCCTCGCTAAAACGTGTTGCCGCGGCGCTGGCAGGCATGCGAGCCTGTCAGCCCTTAAGGCAGAACAGTGCCCCAAGGCAGAAGGGAGGACGCAGATGACGAACGCCCTGAGCTTCACGCTGCCTAGCCTTCCTTCCTGCCAGAGGAGTACCTGCCGTGCCCGACTTTGTACATCAGCGCCGCGATAAGCGGCGATTCGACGACGAGCTCAGCTTCGCCAAGCGCGATCGGCACCGCCGGACACTGCCGTCGCTGGACGACCTCGACGTCGCAGACGGCCTGGCCGACGGCGATCGATGGTCTACCTGGGATCAGTCCACGCCTAGCGAGCGCGGGCCGCGGCCGCATCCGGACTGGCTCGTCACCGAACTCGCGGCCACAGACACCGAGCTCGGGATCCTGAAGACCGGCAAGGAAGCTGACGTCTTCCTGCTGCGCCGAGGCGTGCCAGGGACTGACCGCTCCTGCCTGCTAGCGGCCAAGCGGTACCGCTCCGCTGAGCATCGGCTGTTTCATCGCGACAGCGAGTACCTCGAAGGCAGGCGCGTGCGGGAGTCACGGGCCAGCCGGGCCATGGCTAACCGCAGCACCATCGGCCGGGAGATGATCGCCGCGCAGTGGGCAGCCGCCGAGTTCGCCGCGCTCAGCCAGTTCCACCGGGCTGGCGTGGCCGTGCCGTACCCGGTCCAGGTGCTCGGCACCGAGGTCCTGCTTGAGTTCATCGGCGCCGCTGACGGGATCGCCGCGCCCCGCCTGGCCGAGTGCGGGCTGCGCGGCGCCGAGCTAGCCGGACTGTGGCATCAGCTCGTGCGCACGATGACCACGCTCGCGCAGCTGGGCCTGGCGCATGGCGACCTGTCGGCGTACAACCTGCTGGTGCACGGCGGCCAGCTCGTGCTGATAGACGTGCCCCAGGTTGTCGATGTGATCGCCAATCCGCGCGGTGCCGAGTTCCTCGACCGCGATGCCGCGAACGTCGCCAACTGGTTCACGGCGCGCGGCTTGCGGCTGGCAAGCGGCGATGGCCCGCAGCCCGATGAGCTCCCCGGGCATCTGCGAGCTGAGGCACGGCTGCGGTGATCGCCCGGCTGTGCTGGGCTAGGTGAGCCGCCGCTCGGTCGCCCAGCGCGTGAGCTGGTGCCGGGTGGATAGCTGCAGCTTGCGCAGCACCGACGAGACGTGGCTCTCCACCGTCTTCACCGAGATGAAGAGCTCCCTGGCGACCTCGCGGTAGGTGTAGCCGCGAGCGATCAGGCGGAGTACCTCACGCTCGCGCGCGGTTAGCTGGTCGAGCTCGGGGTCGAAGGACGGGCGATCCACGTCCGGCGCCTTCCCCGCGGCGAAGGCGTCCAGCACGAAGCCGGCCAGCCGGGGCGAGAAGACCGCGTCGCCCGCCGCTACCCGGCGGATCGCGTCCACCAGTTCAGCACCGGAGATCGTCTTGGTGACGTAGCCGCGGGCGCCGGCCCGGATGACGGCGATGACGTCCTCGGGCGCGTCCGAGGCCGACAACGCCAGGAACTTCACCTCGGGATGCCCGGTCTTGACCGCCGCGACGACGTCCTGACCGCCGCCGCCGGGCAGGTGCACGTCCAGCAGCACGACGTCTGGCATGGACTGCGCGATCTGCGTGATCGCCGGCGCCACGTCGTCGGCCTCGCCGACGATGTTGACCTCGTCGGCCAGCTCGGACCTGACTCCGGACCTGAACATCCCGTGGTCGTCGACCAGGAACACGCGCGGCCTGCTGTCACCGGCAGCGCCGCCGCCGGGGCTCGTCACGACCGCCTCGGCAGCCGGTCAGCCGCGGACCTGGGCATCGTCAGCCCAATCTCGGTGCCCTCGCCCGGCGCGCTGCGGACCGTGACCGACCCGCCGCGCCTTGCCATCCGCGCCTGCACTGACTCCGCCAGACCTTTCCGGTCCGCTGGCACCGCAGCGGGATCGAATCCGCGGCCCCGGTCACGAACAAACAGCGACACCGAGTCGGGCTCCACCTCGGCGAACAGCGACACCACGTCGGCATCCGACCACTTGGCCGCGTTGACGGTCGCCTCCCTCGCGGCCGCAAGCATGGCCGTGAGGTCGTCGTCGAGCTCGCAGTCGCCGACTGTCACGGCGTCGACCGGCATCCCGTGCTGGGCCTCGACGTCCTGCTGAATGAGCCGGACCGCGGCGGCCACGGTGGCCGCCTGGCCATCGATCGACCCCGGCGGGCGGGCGTCGAACAGCCAGGAGCGCAGTTCCCGCTCCTGTGCCCTGGCAAGCTGCACGACCTGATGCGAATCACCGGCCCGGCGCTGGATCAGGGCCAGTGTCTGCAGCACGGAGTCGTGCACGCGCGAGGCCATCTCGGCTCGCTCCTCGGCCCGGATCCTGGCCTGGCGTTCAGCTACGAGGTCCCGCGCGATCCGCAGCCACCACGGGCCAAGGGCGGTGGCGATGCCGCCGACGAGCAAGATGATGCCGCCGAGCGGCCGCAGCAGCTCGGTGCTCTTCGTATGGCCGCCGAGCAGCGCCACGAGGCCGAGCACCAGCAGGCCGAGAGCCAGCAGGATCCTCAAGACGCGCCGGGAGCGGGTGCCGGATTTCGTTTTCGCCACCGGGTCGGCGAGGCCGCGCAGGATGTCAAGCTCCGCCTCCGGGGCGTTACGCCAGATCAGGGCGAGGCCGACGGCGCAGACAATGAGCGGGACCGCCAGCGAGGTCACCCACGGCGCGTTCAGAGCCGACGCGATGATCAGGCCCAGAACGAGGATCGAGGTGATACCGGCGGCAAGGCCGATGCCCCGCTTGTCGCTCAGCGCCTTGGTGCCGATGCTCGAGTCGGCACCCGCGGCGGGGATCATCAGCCACGCGACAACGTAGGCTGCGGCGAAGAATCCGGTCGTGGCAAGGGTGGCCACGACGATGACTGTCCGCACGATGCCAACGTCGAAGCCCGTGCGCTTGGCGATCCCAGCGGCGATGCCGCCGAGCAGGCCGCCGTCGATCTCGCGCCGCAGCGGACCGCCGCTGCCCGGCCCTCGCGTCACCCGCAGCCCCATCGCCTCCAGCCGGCTTGTCCAGCCGCCGGGCTTGCCCGGCCGCGGCTGGTCCGGCCGCGGCTGGTCCGGCCGCGGCTGGCCCGGCCGCGGCTGGTCCGCTGACTGAGCATCGTCGTGCCAGCTCTGCTGGGATGAGCCCGGCACAGTCGGGCTGTCGGCCTGGACCGGCCCGTGCGGCCGCGTGACGGCCGCGGCCTCGCTGGCAGCGGCCCTGGCCGCGGCGGCCCGCGCATAGGCGGCCCGCGCGTAAGCGGCCCGCGCGTCAATAACCGTGGCGTCACCGGCCATGGCCTCGGCGGCCGTGGCGCCAAGGCTGGCTGCTGGGTTGGCGTTATCGCCCATGTGCCCATCATCGCGCCTGCGCGAGCTCATCGCTATCCGGGCACGCCCTGGTGATTGCCCACCGCGTTCAGGGTCCGGTCAGGGTTCTTCCCGATAGTCCGGGCTGGCTGTGACCGGCGAGTCTGACGTCATGAACACAACGACAACTTCTCCGCAGCAGGACCAGAGCGGCCATGCAGCCGAACGTCCGGCGACGGACCTGCCAGCTAGCCGGCCCCGCGCGCTGACCCGGCACCGGGACGATCGAATGATCGCCGGGGTGGCATCCGGCGTCGCTGGGTACATTGGCGTCGACCCGCTATTCGTTCGGATCGCATTCGCGGTCCTCGCCGTCGTCGGCGGTGTCGGCATCCCGCTGTACCTTGCGTGCTGGCTGCTGATTCCCGAGGAGGGCGCCACGCAGTCCATCGCCACGGAATTCACCAGCAGCATGCACGAATGGCGGAACTAAGCAGGGGGGCTAGCACATAATGTCCAATTCGGTGAGCCCGCAGCCGACCGCTTCGTCGCGGCGGGCCAACTGGCCAGGCGCGGACATGCGGGTCGGTGATGCCGAGCGGACCGAGATTGCCGATCGACTCGCCCGCCACTTCAGCGACGGCCGGCTCGACGAGGCCGAGTTCAGCGAGCGCCTCGACCGGGCGATGCGCGCCAAGACCATGGGCGACCTGTCCGGCCTGCTATCGGATCTGCCCGGCGAGCCAGTTCCGCCGCAGCAGGGCGGCCGACGGCACCAGCGCAAGATGCTGAAGGCCCAGCTGGAACGAGAGCGGCTTGCGCTCAAGCACGAGCAGCGCGCGCACCGGCGGGCCGAGCGCGAGCTGCGCTGGCGGGCAATGCGCTGGATACCGCTGCTCGCCGCGCTGATAGTCGGAGCCTTGATCATCGCGCACACGCTCGCGCACTCAGTGGGGGCCTGGATCGTGATCGCGCTGATCGTCTTCTTGTGGCTACGGCGCAGCGCGGCCAGCAGCCAGCACGACGATCAGCATGGCGATCCCGACCGACAGCACGGCGATCCCGACGGACCGCACGGGCACCGGCACCCCGAGACGCCTTGGCATCCCGAGACGCCGCACTGGCACTCCGAGACGCAGCGCTGGCCAGACGACCGGGACGGCACGTTGCCGGGCTGACATCAGGTTGCCGGACTGACATCAGGGAGTGGCGATAGCCTCCAGCCACTCCCTGATGTGCCAGGTCCTGACGACGCCGTGCAGCACGAACGGGTCGCCGGCGGCGAACTCCTCCGCGGCGGCCCTGGTCGTGAAGACGCCCATAGCGCCGGCCCGATCGGTGAACGGGCCGATCAGCAGCAGGCTGCCAGCCTCGCGGAACTCATGCCATCGGGCCTGGTGCGCTGTGAAGTGCACCGGCGCGGTCGCCGCGACGTCGTCGGCTGACTCGTAGAAAAGCACATATTTCATGGGACCTCGAAGCCTAGCGCGGCCACCCGGTCGATGCCGACGCCGCTGATCAGCAGCCTTTCCTTGTTGCTCGCCGTCAGCTGCACGGTCCAGTCGGTGAAGCCGCCATCGCCGACCTCGGACCACTCGGCGCTGGACATGACGTTGATCTTGAAGCAGAGCTCGCGGTAATAGCCGCGGCTCGCCTCGCGGTCGATGTCGACAGCGACCTCGACCGGACTGGCAGCCAGCAGCGCGCCGACCGCGACGGCGATCGCCTGCCCGGCCGGCGTGAGCGGCGTCAGCACCAGCTGGACCTGCGCGAACCCGACTGCTGCCAGCGCGGCTGCGACGGCGCGCACATGCTCGGCCACCGCTTCCCGCTCGAACCTGTGACCGCCATCGTCACGGCCCGCGGTTACCAGCCCAAGCAGGCTGAAGTGCGCGAGGTAACCGGCCCGCTCCGTATGCTGCGCGCGCACCACGCGCTGGATGGCGGCCAGCCGGACTGGCGCGTCCGGCGCGCTGATCCGGCGCACGGCCGCCTCGAGTGCGAGGGCGTTCGTCGGATCGGCGGCCGCCTCGCAGGCCCGCATCGCGGTGACGACCTTGTCCTGGCTGACCGGCCCGAGCGCAGAGTGCGTGCCGAGCGGCGCCAGCGGCGCCAGCATGAGCAGCTCGAACTCGGCCGGCAGGTGCGCGGCGAGCACGTCCTCGGTGTACCGCAGCCGCTGCCACCGTGAGCCCTGGCTGCACGAACCTGTCGCTGCGATAGCGGCGCAGTACGGTCGCAGGCGTCTGGGCGGCGGCACGCCGCCTCGCGACTTCCAGCATCACCGTGGTGAAGTCGCTGCCGCTCAGCCCCACCAGGCGCTCGACTACGTCGGTCCCGCCGATCAACGGGAGCACTCGGTCTAGCGCAGCCCCGCCGTTGTCCTGAACTTGCTCCGTCGACACGCCGACCATTCTCTCCCCCAAGACCCTGTCAGTTCTCTCCCGCAAGACCCTGTCGGTTCCGTGGGTATAAAAGGTATGAACCAACCGTGATCCTGACTGAAAGCGTCAGGGTCTCCGTCACCCCGGGCCTGAATGTCGGTGACATCAGCCAGGCTGTCGACTGTGACCTCCTCAATACAACGGTCATTTCACCGTGTAGCAGACATTATGACCACGGCTGAGCTGCTCGCCGCCGGCTGGTCGGCGGGCCAGATCCGGACCCGCGCGCGGCGGGGAGATTTACTCTCGCTTGGACGGGGCGTCTACGCCAACGGGACACGCGCCCAGGACCTGATGAAGATGACAGGCGGCGATCAGCTCCTCAGAATCGCTGCTGCGGCCGCTGCGACGGGACCAGACGCCGTGGTCAGCCATCAATCGGCCGCCATGCTGCATCGCATTGATCTGCTGGGGCCTACGTATCCACTGGTTGCGCTGACCCGCCCGCCGCAGCGCGGCTGGCGCAGTCGGCCCGGAATCCGCCTGCACGCGGCGGCTCTCCCGGCCGGGCACGTCACATCCGAAGTGGGCATGCTGTTGACGACGCCGGCCAGGACAGTGATCGACTTGGCCCGCTCGCTAGGCTTTCGCGCAGGCGTGGTCGCGGCGGATTCCGCGCTGCATCGTCAGCTGACCACGCGGGAAGAGTTGCGGTCGGTGCTGGCCGCCTGTCCGCTGCGTAGCGGTGTCTGCCGCGCTTCAGACGTCATAGAGTTCGCGGACGGACTTGCGGAATCGCCGCTGGAGTCGATCGCCAGGGTGACGTTCCGGGACTGCAAGCTACCGCCGCCCGCATTGCAGGTCTGGCTGGGCGGCACGACCGAGCCAGCAGCTCGCGTGGATTTTTACTGGCGCAAGTACCGCACAATCGCCGAAGCCGACGGTGCCATCAAGTACAACGATCCGCTTCGGGCCAGCGCCCAGATTCGCCGGGATTCCATCCTGCGTGCGGACGGGTTCGAGGTCGTCCACTTCGGCTGGCAGGAGATCACCGACAACCCGGCATTCGTCATCGCGTCGATCAACACGGCCTTCCGCCGCAGCATGATCTTGTCAGGGCAGCGTGGCGCAGCTAGCTAGGTCCCTGATCGAAGACGGCGTCCAGCGCGGCGCGGATGCGCTTCTCCGAGACCGGGCCTGGCGTGCCGAGCACCTGCGCGAACAGGCTGACGCGCAGCTCCTCGATCTGCCATCCGATCGCGACCACGTCGGCGCGCGAACGGGCGGCAGGCGGCAGTTCCCGGCGGGCCGCGTCGTAGTCGGCCGCGACCCCGCGCACGACGCCCATCCGCTCGGCGTCCCTGGCCTGCTCACCGCCGAGCTTGTCCAGGCGCCGCAGGATCGCCCGCAGGTACCGCACCAGGTCGGGCAGCCTGGCGGCGCCAGTTGCGGAGATGAAGCCGGGGTAGATGAGACCGGCGAGCTGCGCTCGCATGTCGTCCAGGGCTGCGGCCAGCGCCGGAACCGCCGGGCCGGCACCGGCCAGTCGCAGCTCGACCTCGTGGGCCTCCGCCAGTATCCGGGACACGGTGTCCAGCACCGTCGCGGTGCGCGGCGCCAGGCCGTCGCGGGCCGCCTCGATCAGTCGGTCAAACCCCTCGGCGTTCCACGCTGGGCCGCCTGAGTCGTCGATGACCTGGTCGGCAGCGCACGCCGCGCAGTCGTCGAGCAGCGCCTGGGCACCAGCGTACGGATGGCGGCTCATCGCCATCTTGGCGTTCATGGGCAGCCGTCCGGCGATCGAGCGCACGCCCGAGGGCACCGCGAGCAGCAGCAGCCTGCGCGTGCCGCGCCGCATCGAGGCAAGCGCCGCCGCCTCGGTGTCGAAGATCCGGATGTCGACCGAGGTGCCGGTGTCGGCCAGAGCGGGATAGCCGCGCACCCGTCCGCTCGTGAATTCGCGCGGCAGGCTGCCAAAATCCCAGCGGGTCAGCCCGGTCCGGGTCAGGCCGGTGGCCGCCTCCGTGAGCACGGCGGCGAGCCTGGGCCGCAGCCGCGCGCGCAGCTCGTCCAGGTCCTTGCCGGTCGCGAGCACCGCACCGTCGTCGCCTCGCACCTGGTAGGTGACGCGCACGTGCGCCGGCAGGCCAGCCGCGTCGAAGGCCGAACGCGGGACCCGCACTCCGCCGAGGCGGCCAAGCGCGACGCTCAGCGCGTCGAGCAGGTCGCCGTGCGGCTCACCGAGGGAGGCCAGTACCGCCCTGGCGGCATCGGGCGCCGGGATGAAATGGCGGCGCAGATCCTTCGGCAGTGCGCGAATGAGCTCTGTCACAAGCTCCTGGCGCAGTCCCGGCACCTGCCAGCCGAGGCCGAGCTCGTTCCGGTCAAAGAGGTCCTGGAGCGGGACGTCAGCCGTCACGCCGTCGCCCGCCTCGCCCGGCGCGAACTCGTACGACAGCGGTATGTCGCCCCAGCTGGCCGGATAGTCCTCCGGCCGGACCTCGTCAGCCGCCGGCCCGGCCAGGTCCGCGGGGCTCAGGTCGAGCAGGCCAGGATCGGTCCGGCGGCCCTGCTTCCACCAGGAATCGAAGTGCCGCGCCGAGGTGACGGTCTTGGGTATGCGGGCGTCGTAGAAGTCGAAGACCGCCGCGTCGTCGGCGACCAGGCCGCGCCGCCTGGCCTTGTGCTCAAGTTCCTCCGCCTGCTCCCTGGCCCGCTGATTACGGGCCAGGAACGGGTGATGGCTCTGCCAGTCACCCTCGACCAGCGCGTGCTGGATGAACAGCTCCCTGGCGGCCGCGGGGTCGATGGCGCCGTAATTGACCTGGCGCGCGGCCACGATGGGCAGGCCATACAGAGTGACCTTCTCCGCCGCCATCACGGCTCCCCGCCGGGCGTCCCAGCGCGGCTCGCTGTAGCTGCGCCGGACCAGGTCGCCGGCCAGCGACTCGGCCCACTCCGGCTCGATCCGGGCGATCGTCCGCGCCCACAGCCGGGAGGTCTCGACAAGCTCGGCCGCCATCACCCACTGCGGCGGCTTGCGCCCGAGCGGCGAGTCGGGGAAGATCGCGAACCGCGCGCCGCGCGCTCCGGCGAACTCCACCGGGCCGCGCCGCCGGTCAGCCGGCTTGCGGTCGGCGTCCTGCATGCCGATGTGCGACAGCAAGCCGGCCAGCAGAGACTGGTGAACCCGGTCAGCGAGATCGGGGGCGTAGCGGCCGGCCTCGGCGGGCTGGCTCGACACCGCGGCCGGCTGGCTCGCCGCCTCGGCGGGCTGGCTCAACACAGCGGCGGGCTGGCTGGCCGGCTGCTGGCGCCCGCGGCGCTGGCCGCGACGTCGTCGGTCCGGCTGCCCCGGCTGCGCCCGCTGGGCCTGGTCCGGCTGCCCGCGCTCTGGCTGGCTCGCCTGCTCCCGGCGATCGTGGCGGCCGACGACGATGCCGAGGTCGCGCGCCGCCTGCTGAAGCTGGCTGTACACGTCCTGCCACTCGCGCACCCGCAGGTAGTGCAGGTACTCACGGCGGCACAGCCGGCGGAACGCGGACGACGACAGCTCCCGCTGCTGCTCGCGGAGGTAGTCCCAGAGTGTCACGAACGACAGGAAGTCCGAGCCGGGCTCGGCGAAGCGGCGGTGCATCGCGTCGGCCGCTTCCCTGGCGTCGGCCGGTCGCTCGCGGGGATCCTGGATCGCCAGCGCCGCGGTGATGATCAGCACCTCGCGCACGCAGCCGCTCTGGCCGGCGGCGAGGATCATCCGGCCGAGGCGCGGGTCGACGGGCAGCTCGGCTAGCTTGCGCCCGGTGTCGGTCAGCCGG
Organism: uncultured Actinomycetota bacterium; assembly: GCA_963792725.1. GTDB lineage: Bacteria > Actinomycetota > Actinomycetes > Streptosporangiales > Streptosporangiaceae > JAJYUU01. The sequence goes on from CAWBXJ010000001.1 coordinate 1,508,620, forward strand.
ACGGCACCGCCGGTGCCGCTGCTGGCGCTGCCGGATATCGCGCCGAGCTCTTCGAGCAGCCGCAGGCCGTCGGCCACGTTGCGCGAATCAGGCGGGTCGACGAACGGGAAGTCCGCGACCACGCCGAGGTCCAGGGCCGCCATCCGGAGGATGACCGAGGCCAGGTTGGTGCGCAGGATCTCCGGATCGGTGAACTCGGGCCGCGAGTCGTAGTCCTCCTCGCTGTAAAGCCGGACGCAGACGCCGTCCGACATGCGACCGCAGCGGCCCTTCCGCTGGTCAGCCGATGCGCGGGAGACCGGCTCGATCGGCAGCCGCTGCACCTTCGTGCGCTGGCTGTAGCGGGAGATTCGCGCGGTGCCAGGGTCGATCACGTACTTGATGCCGGGCACGGTCAGCGAGGTCTCTGCCACGTTGGTGGCCAGCACTACCCGGGTGGCCTGGTGCGGCTGGAACACCCGGTACTGCTCGGCTGCCGACAACCGCGCGTACAGCGGCAGGATCTCCAGGCCCGGCTCATCGGCCAGCGCGTCGGCGGTGTCGCGGATCTCGCGCTCGCCGGACAGGAAGACCAGGATGTCGCCTGGTCCGTCGCGACGCAGCTCCGTGACGGCGTCCGCGATGGCCTGGATCTGATCGCGGGGCTCGGCGCCGTCCTCGTCCGCGGCGACGAGCGGGCGGTAGCGCACCTCGACCGGGTACGTCCGCCCCGATACCGTCACGATGGGAGCCCCGGCACTCGGCCTCTTTGACTCGCCTCCGGCACTCTGCTGCTTTGCTTCGCCTCCGGCAAAGTGCTCGCTGAACCGCTCCGGGTCGATCGTGGCCGAGGTGATGATGACCTTGAGGTCGGGCCGTCGTGGCAGCAGCTGCCTGAGGTAGCCGAGAATGAAGTCGATGTTCAGGCTGCGTTCGTGCGCCTCGTCGATGATCAGCGTGTCGTAACGGCGCAGCAGCCGGTCGCGCTGCATCTCGGTGAGCAGGATGCCATCGGTCATGACCTTGATCAGCGTGTCATCGCTGGCGGTGTCGGCGAACCGCACCTTGTAGCCGATCGTGGCGCCGAGCTCGGTGCCCAGCTCAGTGGCGATCCTGTCGGCGACGGTGCGCGCGGCGATCCGGCGGGGCTGGGTATGGCCGATCTGGCCGCTGATGCCGCGGCCGAGCTCCAGGCAGATCTTTGGCAGCTGGGTCGTCTTCCCCGAGCCCGTCTCCCCCGCGATGATCACTACCTGGTGATCGCGAATCGCGGCGGCCAGTTCGTCCCTGCGCTGGCTGACGGGCAGCTCAGGCGGATAGCTGATGACCGGTACGCGTGCCCGGCGGTCCTGGATACGCCGCTCGGCGGCGGCGATCCCGGCCTCGAGATCTGCGATTGCCCGCTCGCGGGCGCCTGCATCACGCAGGGACCCAGCCCCGTCCGCTCGCCTCGCCAGGCGGTGCCGATCGCGCAGCATGAGCCCTGGCAGGCGGGCTCGCAGCTCGGCGAGCGTGGCGGTCACTTCTGGCCCTCTTTTCAGTGATGTCCGGGTTTGCCCGCGTCCGGGCGGGCAGGCAGACATGGCGGCCGATCAAGGATGGCTGGCGCGCAGTCCGCAGTGCTAACGCTTTTCCGGCCCCGTTCCCATCCAGAGCGCTGCCCTGCCAGGCGCCGCCCTGCCAGGGGCAACGCTGGCCAGGCGCAACCCTGGCCATGCGCCGCGCTGGCCAAATGTCGCGGACCGCACGGATACTGGAAACCTGCGACGAAGCACGCCAGCCAGGGAGTCGTGATGACGGACCTGAACTCGCCGGGCCAGCCAGGCCAGGACGCGGCCGGAGATCTCGCCGGCGCGCTCGACATGCTGCTCGCTGACGGCGCGCTCGGCGTGCTGCGCAGATTCCGGCCAGATGGTGCGATTCTGCGGCTCGCGGCGAGCCTGGCGCAGCGGCCGCAGATTGTCGGCCAGCGTGTCGCCGTGCTCGGTGCCGAGCTGGCCAAGATCGTCGCCGGTTCGTCGCAGCTGGGCCCCGAGCGCAAGGACCGCCGGTTCGCCGACCCCGCCTGGAGCCAGAATCCGCTGCTCAGGCGCATCCTGCAGACCTACCTGGCCGCCGGCCACACTGCCACGGGTCTGCTGGCCGGCGCGGAGCTCGACTGGCGAGATGACGAGCGGCTGCGGTTCGTACTCGCAAACGTGATCGCGGCAGCTGCGCCGAGCAATAACCCGATGCTCAACCCGGCCGCCATCAAGACGCTCGTGGACACCGGCGGGCTGAGCGCGCTGCGCGGCATCCGTGCCCTGCTCGTCGACCTGGCCGCGCCGCCGCGTGTCCCGGCGATGGTCGAGCCCAGCGCCTTCGAGGTAGGCCGCGACCTGGCCGTCACGCCCGGATCGGTGGTCTTCCGCACCGAGATGCTGGAGCTGATCCAGTACGCGCCCGCCACCGACCAGGTCTATGCGTACCCCGTCCTGATCGTGCCGCCGATGATCAATAAGTACTACATCACCGACCTCGCGCCAGGCCGAAGCATGATCGAGTACCTGGTCGGCGAGGGCCATCAGGTGTTCGCGATCAGCTGGCGCAACCCGGACGCCCGCCACCGGGACTGGGACCTGGACAGCTACGGTGGCGCGGTGGTCGAGGCACTCGACGCGGCGCTCGCGATCAGCCGGGCCGACAAGGCCAGTATCTGCGCGCTGTGCTCAGGCGGCATCGTCTCGTCCATGGTCGCCGCGCACCTCAGCAGCGCTGGCCAGCTGGATCGCCTGGCCAGCCTGTGCCTCGGCGTCACCGTGCTCGACCAGGAGCGGGCCGGCACGGCCGGGGCGATGATCGACGAGACCACGGCAGCGGCGGCCGTCGCGGCGTCGAGCGCCCGCGGCTACCTGGACGGCCGGGCGCTGGCAGAGGTATTCGCCTGGCTGCGGCCCGACGACCTCATCTGGAACTACTGGGTCAACAACTACCTGCAGGGCCGCACTCCGCCGCCGTTCGACATCTTGTACTGGAACGCCGACACGACCCGGCTGCCAGCCGCCCTGCACCGTGACTTCATCCGGCTCGCGCTCGCCAATGCCGTCACCAAGCCAGGTGCTGCCACGATGCTCGGCTCGCCGGTCGACCTCGAGAAGGTCGACACCGACACGTACGTGATCGCCGGCATCGCCGATCACCTCTGCCCCTGGCAGTCGTGCTACCGCACTACCCAGCTGCTCGGCGGCCCGGTCACGTTCGTGCTGTCCACCAGCGGGCACATCGCCTCCATGGTCAACCCGCCTGGCAACCCCAAGGCCACGTTCCAGACAGCGGCCGCCAACCCGCCCGATCCGCGAGAGTGGCTCCGCGACGCGCAGACCGTCAGTGGCAGCTGGTGGCCGCACTATTCGGATTGGCTCGCCGCGCGCAGCGGCCCGGACCGCAAGAGCCGGCCAAGGCCCGGCCGCAAGGGCTTCGAAGTACTCGCCGCCGCGCCCGGTACGTATGTTCACGACCGGTAGTCTCCGGTCGGTCGCGGTCGGCGATCAGCTGCTGCGGACCTCGATACGCCCAGCTCGGCGTAGCCGTCGCGGCGCAGCAGTCCCGGCCCTGCTGCTCATCAACGGCATCGGCGCCAGCCTCGAGCTGCTCGAGCCGTTCGTCGCCGAGCTGGATCCTTCGATCGACGTCATCAGGTTCGACGTGCCCGGCGTCGGCGGCTCGCCGCTGCCATCTCGCCCCTACCGATTCACCGGCTTGTGCGCCCTGATCGGCCAGATGCTGACCGAGCTCGGCTACGGCACCGTCGACGTGCTCGGCATCTCCTGGGGTGGCGGCGTCGCGCAGCACTTCGCCGCGGTCCAGCGGTCGCGCTGCCGCCGCCTCGTGCTGGTGAGCACCGCGACCGGCGCGCTGATGGTCCCGGCCCGGCCTAGCGTGCTCGCCACGATGATCACGCCGCGCCGCTACACCGATCGCGCGTACCTGGAGCAGCACGCCGCCCGCCTCTATGGCGGCAGTGCACGGTCCGATCCCGCCGCCGTGACCGCGGCCATGAACGCGCACAACCGGGTTGGCTCCCCGCGCGGCTACCTGTATCAGCTCGTGGCCGGGACCGGCTGGACCAGCCTGCCGTTCCTGCCGCTGATGACGCAGCCGACGCTGATCGTCTCTGGCGACGACGACCCGATCATCCCGCTGGCCAACGCCCGGCTCATGCACCGGCTGATCCCCCACTCCACGCTGCACGTGTTCCGCGGCGGTCACCTTGGCCTGGTCACCGAGGCGGCCCAGATCGCGCCGGTGATCAGCGAGTTCCTGGCCGCGCCGCAGGCATCCGCGCCGCAGGCATCCGCGCCGGCCGCCCTGGCCGCCCTGGCCCGGGCAGGAAGGGAGTCCTGACATGGATCCGGCCATCGACGCCGACTTCTATGCGCTTGAGCAGCTGCTCGATCCCGATGGGCACCAGCTGATCATGCGAGTGCGCGACTTCATGGAGAAATCCGTCGCGCCGGTGATCAACCACTACTGGACCAGGGAGGAATTCCCGTACGAGCTGATTCCAGGGCTGGCCGGCCTCGGCATCGCCGGACTCGCATGCGTCGGCTATGGCTGCCCCGGCGGCAGCAGCCTGCTCGATGGCATGATCGCGCTGGAACTGGCGCGGGTAGACGCGTCGATCGCCACGTTCATGGGCGTGCACGGCGGCCTCGCGATGGGCTCGATCTACCTGTGCGGCTCGGAAGAGCAGAAGCAGCGCTGGCTGCCGGCCATGGCCAGGATGGAGAAGATCGGCGCGTTCGCCCTGACCGAGCCCGACGTCGGCTCGGGCGTCGCCGGCGGCCTCACCACCACCGCGCAGCGCGACGGCGACGTCTGGGTGCTCAACGGCCAGAAGAAGTGGATCGGCAACGCGACCTTCGCCGACCTGATCATCGTCTGGGCCCGCGACATTGCCGACAATCAAGTCAAGGGCTTCGTCGTGACTCGGGGCACCGAGGGCTTCAGCCCCGAGAAGATGCGGAACAAGATCGCGCTCCGCGTCGTCCAGAACGCCGAGATCACCCTGGACAACGTCCGCGTACTGGAGGAGGACCGGCTGCAGCAGGCCACCACGTTCCGCGATACGGCGAAGGTGCTGCGGCTGACCAGGGCCGGTGTGGCCTGGCAGGCGACCGGCTGCGCGCGCGGCGCCTACGAGCACGCCCTCGCCTACGCCAAGCAGCGCGAGCAGTTCGGCCGCCCGATCGCCGGCTTCCAGCTGGTACAGGATCTGCTTGTGCGCATGCTGTCGAACGTCACCGCGTCAGCCTGCCTGTGCGTACGGCTGTCCCAGCTGCAGGATCAGGACCAGGCAAAGGATCATCACTCGGCCCTAGCCAAGGCGTTCTGCACGGTCCGGATGCGGGAGACCGTCGGCTGGGCCCGGGAACTGCTCGGCGGCAACGGCATCCTGCTGGACAACCAGGTCGGCAGGTTCGTCGCCGACGCTGAGGCCATTTACTCCTACGAAGGCACGCGGGAGATCAACACGCTCATCGTCGGCCGCGCGATCACCGGCCTCGGCGCCTTCGTCTGACGCCAAGTGGCTGCTGACCTCAGCCCACCGGCCCTAGCCGCATCAGGCTGCCGCCGCCGAACCCCAGCGACGCGACGGTGCCGTCCGCCAGGCGGCGGAACTCGACGGTCTCGCCCGACTGCCGGACACCCGGCGCGACCACGAAGCTGCCGGGCTCGTCCGCCCGGTTGAGCACGGCCTTCTCGCTAGGCTCTGACGTGTCGATCAATGTCAGCTCACCGTCGCGCCACTCCAGCCTGACCAGGAAGCTCAGGTCAGCGGGCGCGTAGACGCCGAGCAGCGGCGTTAGGTCAGCGGGCGTCGGAGCAGGCGTCCGGAACTGCGGCGCTGCCGCTGCCACGAGGCCGCGGCCGGCCGCCGCCAGGCTCATCGCGAGCGCCGAGGCATCGGCGACGCCATTCACCAGCACGACGGCGCCCACCCGGCTGCTGCGGTCAAAGCATGCGTTCGAGGTGAACCCTGGCAGGCCGCCTGAGTGCTGAACCCAGGTCACGTCGTCCTTGCGCACCGAGTACCAGCTGATGCCCCAGGCGCTCGACCACTCCTCATCGCTGAGGTACCTGGGCTTGTGCATCTCCCGCCGCGTCGCACTGGCCAGCACGACCGGGCCGGCATCCGCGTCCTCAGCCGTATCGCGGCCCTCAGGGTGCGCGGCGAGCTGGAACGACAGCCACTTCCCCAGGTCCTCCACCGACGACCACAGACCGCCCTCCGCCCAGATCGGCGTCATGGCAGGCGCGACAACGAGCTCGTCGGAAAACGCGCGGCCGGAGTAACCGGTCGCGCGCCGCCCGGCCAGCGCTGGCTCCAGTGGCTCGAATCCGCTCGAGGACATGCCGAGCGGGGTCAGGATGCGGTCGGCGACGTACTCCGGGTAGGGGCTCCCGCTCGCCCGGTGGACGATCTCGCCCAGCAGCTGGTAACCGAGATTGCAGTACTTGAGCTGGGTGTTAGGCGGCACCGCGGTAAAGATCTCGGCCACCCGCGCCAGGTTCTGCGCAGCGCGCCCCTCGTAGCGCGGCTCGCTGGCCAGGAAGTCCGTGCCGGGCGGCTCGCTGACCAAGCCGGACTCGTGCGACAGCAGGCGGCGGATCGTGACGGCACCGATGGTGGCCCGGCTCGCGCTGTCCGACAGTTCGGGTATCCACTTGACCGCCGGATCATCGAGGTCGACCGCGCCCTCGTCGCGCAGCTGCATGATCGCCGTGCCGGTGAAGGTCTTGGTGATCGACGCGATCCGGTACAGCAGATCTGGTCCCGCAGGCCGGCCGCCAGGTCGGCGACTCCGGCGCCGCCCGACCAGGACAGATCGTCGCCGTGCACAACGCCGGCGGCCGCTCCGTAGAGCCGGTTCTCCTTGACGAACGAGGCCAGCATCGCCCCGAACTCCTCCGCGCCAGCTGCCACCGGTCCAGCCATCAGCCTGATCTCCCTTCGCCCGACTACCGCTACGTCACCCGGATTATCACACCTGTGGGTCCCGACGGTTCTCCGCGCCGAACGGCAGGCCAGCGGCGGCGCACACCAGGGCCGCCCGCCACTCCAGCGGGCCGGCGGGCACTTCGATCAACTCGAAGCCGAGCTCCCGGTAGGTCCGCTCATGCAGGTCCTCGAACACCAGCGACTCCTCGAAGCTGATCCGGCGGGCCGCCGTCGGCTCGATGAATCCCTGGTTGCGGACGAAGAACACAGCCGCATAAACCCGGTGACGCACGACCCGCTGCACCTCGGCGGCAAGCTGCGCCGATATCGGCGATCCCAGCTGGCGGCTCAGTGCCAGCGTGCACACCGGCGACCGGTCGAAGAAGATCGCGTCCCCGGCTGCACCAGCGCCAGTGCCATCAGCCTGCTCCTCCCGCTGGCGCTCCTCGCGCTGGCGCTCCTCGCGCTGGCGCTCCTCGCGCTGGCGCTCCTCCCGCTGGCGCTGCAAGCCCACGATCGCGTCGGCGAAACCCGGCCGCAGCCAGGGCTCCGCCCGGCCGAGCGCCTGCTCGAGCGCGATCACGTCCGTCGCTGCCTCCTCGACCACCCGGTGACCGGCCCGCTCGAGGAGCCGGAGGATCGCGGTCTTCCCGGCCCCGGGCGCGCCGGTCAGCACGTATCGAGCCACGTCGAACTCCTTCATCAGCTGAATAACAGGAACGGGGTCGCCGCGCATCGCCGCGCGACCCACGGCCGCGGCCGCCTGCTACGCGGCAGGATCGGCCGGCGGTGCGGCCGCAGCGGCAAGCCGGGCAAGCTCGGCGATCACCGAGTTGGCCAGCCGCGCGATTCCCCACAGAGCGGCCATGACGGCCACTACCTCGACTGCGATGCGCGCGCCGCCGCCGCCCAGGTGCTCGTGATAGATGAACAACCCGAGCAAGGCACCGACCACCGGCTCGAGTACGGCGAACGCCGGCAGCGACGCGGCCAGGCCAGCGGCCCGGAAGGCGTTTTGCTGCATCGTAAACGTCAGCAGCCCGACCACAGCCAGCAGGTACAGGCGGACATCGCCGAACACGCCGAGGCGCTCGATCCCGGCCAGCCTCGCTACCGTCTTGGTCAGCGCATCGGTGACGCCGGCGCCGATGCCGCCGCCGATGCTCAGCACGAGCGCCCGGTGCGCCGGCTTCGCCTTCATGGCCAGCAGGCAGCACACCACCGCGATCGCGACCGCGCCGACCGCGGCCAGGCCGAGCGCTCCGGCCGGCGCAGTCCGCTGGCCACCGGACGGCTGCGCCGCGAGGAGAAAGACGGCAAGCCCGCCGACCGCAGCGACGGCCGCGGTCCACTCGGCGTGGCGCAGCCGCCGCCCCTCCGCGCGGGCGGCCAGCAGCAGGGCAAACAGCAGGCCGACCGGAAAGACCGGCTCCACCACGACCAGGCGGCCGAACGCGAGGGCGGCCGCCTGGCACGCGTAGCCGCAGATCACGGCGATCAGGCTGACGAGCCAGCGGCGGCGCCGGGCCAGCCGCAGCAGGACCGCCGGGTCGAAGGCGACCCGCGATGGCAGCTGCGACGCGGCGCGCTGCTGGGTAACCGAGGCGAGCGCGTAGCTGAACGCGCCGACGATCGCGAAGGCGACCGCCAGGACTTGTGCGGGTGCCCCGGTCATCGAGCCGGCCACCTGCCCTCCTGGCCGCTCGAGCCGCGGTTACGAACGAAAATTTGCTAACGCGACGGTCGCATATAGATCATCCGGTTCGCTAGCCCTGAACCGTAGATATTCGCGCGAAGAACATAACGACCTGGCAGCGGCGAGCCGGGACGGCAGCCGCACCGGCGCCTAGACCCGATCACGAGCCTGCGGGCCGCCGCGGCGGGATGGCCGGCGCGGCAGCCATCCAGGGACTGCCCGCCGGTACGCCTCGTACTGCGCGCCGTACCGGCGGGATAGCGCTGGCTCCTCATACCAGCGCGTGAACGCGATGGTCGCGGCGCGCCGACGACCACGAGGGCGGGCGGCCGCGCGAGCCCCGGCTGCCAGCCGGTGAGCAGCCAGGGCACGAATCCGGTGACCACGCCCGGCGCGGCGATCAGGAACGCCGCAGTCCCGGCAGCGGCCCGGGCCTTGCGCGCCTGGCGCACCGCTAGGGCACGCCGATGCCCGGCGTCACCGGGTAGACGCGCAGGTAGACCTTGTGCCGGCAGGCCTGGAACGTGAAGCTGCCGACGATCTGCCTGACCTTCTGGTTGGGCGGGTAGACCTGAAGCCCCGCAGCCGTCACGGCGTGGCAGCCGACGGCGCCCGTCTCTTCGATGCCGAGCAGCGCGTGCGCTGTCTGGTGCGGCCTGAGCGTTACCGTGTGCGCGGTCACGCCGATCCTGGTCGCCGCGCCGCCGAGCTTGTGGTCAGCGCCGTTGATCGCGGCGACGCCAGGGTAGCCCGACAGCGTGCATGTCGTGCTGCCGAGGTTGGTGAACTCGACTGGATAGTAGATCGTGCCGGCTGCGCCGTTCGGGCTGAGCGCGAGCCACACGTAGGTGCGGGCAGCGGTGCATCGCGGGGAAGCCGCCGACCGGCTGCCCGATGACGCCAGGGCGATGGCCGGGATTCCGATCGCAAGACAGGCGACGGCCGCCGCCAGCAGCCGTCCAGATCGTCGAGTGAGCTTCACTGTTGCACCCCTCCCGATGGCGGGTCCCAATGGCCCCGGTTGGGTGCAAGTATGGCGACATCGCTAGCCGTCAGCCAGGAACGAATCGCGCACTTCGGCCCAGCGCAGCGAATCGGTGATGCCGTCGGCGATGGAGTAACGCGGCCGCCAGTTGAGCAGTCGCCTGGCTCGGTCGCTGCGCGTGAACGCGCCGGTCACGTCGCCCGGGCGCCGAGAGGCCTCGACGATCTCGACGGGGCGTTCGACCACGCTGTTGAACGCGGCCACCAGTTCGCGGACCGTCGTGCCCATCCCGGTGCCGAGGTTGATGGCGATCGCCGTCGCCTGGCCGACGACCTGATCGAACGCAGCGAGCGCGGCGACGTGCGCCGCGGCCAGGTCCCAGACGTGGATGTAGTCCCTGATGCCGGAGCCGTCCCTGGTGGGATAGTCCGTGCCGGTGATCTGGAACGGCTCGCCGGCCTCGTGCGCCTGGATCAGCTTGCCAAGCGCGTGCGTGGGATACCGCGCCTGCAGGCCCGTGCGCAGCTGCGGGTCGGCGCCGATCGGGTTGAAGTAGCGCAGTGACACCACGCGCAGCGGCGTGCCGGCCGCGATGTCGGCAAACATGGCCTCGCAGAGCGCCTTCGTGCGGGAGTACGGGCTGCCCGGCGCGATCGCGGAGTCCTCGTCGACGCTGCCGTCCGGGCCCGGCTGGTAGAACGATCCGGTGGAGCTGAACAGCAGCCGGGTGCAGCCGTTGCGCAGCAGGTGCTGCACCAGCTCCAGGCTCTTGGCGACGTTGGCCTGGTAGTAGCGGATCGGCTCGGCGACCGACTCCGGCACGACGATCAGGGCCGCGCAGTGCACGACCGCAGCGATGTCCGGGTGCTCGGCGAAGATCTTGTCCACGAGGGCGCCATCGGCGATGTCGCCTTCGTAGAACCGCGGCTCGCCGGCGAACTCCCGCCGCCCGGTGACGAGACTGTCCAGGATCACCGGGGTGATGCCCGAGTCCAGGCACGCAGAGGCGACGGTGCTGCCGATGTACCCGGCGCCGCCAGTGATGAGGACCTTCACGCTGCTCCCTTACGCCCGACTACGACTGATTTGCGACTCTAGCTTAGGGCCCTGGACCGGCCCGGTCCACGACGGCTCAGGCGAGCGAGACCGCGGAGGCAGGGCGGCTGGCGAGCCACGGCTGCTCCGCGACGCCCATCGGCGTGGTCGGCGGCGCCTGCATGAAGGGCCAGATCTCCTCGGCGATGGCGCGCCAGTTGGCCGTCGACTTCATCTCACCAAGCAGCGCGAACAAGCCCAGGTTGATCCGCTGCAAGACGACGTAGGACCGCGGTATCCGGGCGTACTGGGCGACGGGGCTGCGCACGTCGAAGAAACGGCGCACGACGGCCGAGGCGTAATCCCCCGTCACCGTCACGGTCCTGGACTCGCGGATCAGCTGATAGAACACCGCCAGGTGCTCGGTGATCTGGTCATCGGTCAGCGGGGCCGCTGGCACCAGGAACCCGGCCTTCTCGAGGCTGGCGCGGAACCGGGCCGGGTCCTGGTCGACGCACAGGTTGCGCGCCATCTGCATCAGCGGCATCAGGTCGGTGTCGGTGAAGTGCTTCACCATGCCGAAGTCCAGGAAGGTGATCTTCCCGTCGCCGTGGAAGATGTAGTTGCCGGGATGCGGGTCGCCGTTGAACGCGTGCACTTCGTACAGGCTGCGGAAGACGAACCGGTACAGGGTCTCCCCGGCCAGATCGCGCTCGTGCTGCGACCAGCCGACAACGTCGGCGAACCTCGCGCCGGTGACGAGCTCGCTCGTGACGACGCGCCGCGACGACAGATCCGCGACGATCGCCGGCACGCTGATCGTCGGGTGACCGGCGAAGTACTCGTGCAGCCGCTGCTGATTCGCCGCCTCGCGGCGATAGTCCAGCTCTTCGAGCACGCGCTCGCGCAGCTCGGCGATCAGGCCGTCGACGTCCTGGCTCGGTGCTGTCACCCGCAGCATTCGCCGCAGCAATGACACGTTGTCCAGGTCGGCTGTCATCATCTCGGCGATACGCGGGTACTGCACCTTGACCGCGACCGCTTGCCCGTCGCGGGTGATGGCCCGGTGTACCTGGCCGATCGACGCCGCGGCGATGGGCTCGGGATCCCAGCGGGCGAATAGCTGCTCGGGCGGCTGGCCCAGCTCTGCCTCGATGACGCCGGCGGCTAGCTGCGGGCTCATCGGCGGGACGCTGTCCTGGAGCCGGCTGAGGGTGCGGCGGACCGACGGGGCCAGCCCTTCGTCGACGTAGCTCGCCATCTGGCCGAGCTTGACCATGACGCCCTTCATCGTGCCGAGCGTCGCGGTCACGTCGTCGGCCGTCTGCATGGCCAGGTCGTTGCGCAGCTTCTCCCGGTTCTCGCCTGCGGCCACGAACAGGCGGGGCGCGCTGCCCGCGTAGCGCAGACCGCCGCGCACGGCGAGCTGCGCGGCTGCGACGCCGCGCTCGAAGCGCAGCCGGCCGACGCGCCGGCGGACGAGCGCCAGCCCGGCGACGGTCGCGGCGGTACCCGCCAGCAGCGCGAACAGCGCCCGCCAGAAGCTCCTCATGCGCGCACTGCGGCGCGCATCCGCAGGGTGATGCGCTGCCTGGCCTCCAGTACCCCTGGCTCGCCGATGAAGACCGCGTCGAGCACGCCGAGGGCCTGCCGGATCTCCTCCCGGCGGCCATCGGTCAGCGCCGGCGCGCTGTAGCCGTACATCTGCCGGGCCCACTCCGGCAGCGAGATCAGCGTCGCCTCCCTGATGTCCTGCCAGATCTCGGCGAGCTCTGCATCGAGACCCGGCGGGTCGAGCAGGTACGCCATCGACTCCCTGGCGGCGGCGGTGGACAGCAGCTGCGGCTGCATCCAGGCCAGGTATTTGGCGAGCGCGGCGCGGCTATCGGGCACGAGCTCAGCGGACACGCCCACGAGCTCGGCGGCGACCACCATCTCCTCGATGTAGTCATCGGCCTCCGCTGGCGTCAGCGCGGATCCGAACATCTCCCTGGCCGCCAGGTTGGAGTCGACGAGCGCGGCGTGCACCCACAGCAGCAGGTCAGGATCACCAGCGGCGTAGGGCTTACCGGTCTCGCGATCGACGCCGGTGACTCGCTCATGGATCCGCCGCACCCTGGCGGCGGCGCGCTCAGCAGCACCCCGGTCCCCGAAGGTGATCGTGGCCAGGTAGGCCGAGGTGGCGGCCAGCCTGCCGACCGGATCGGCGCGCCAGTCGCTGTGCTGATCGACGCCGGCCATGGCCAGCGGGTGCAGCGCCTGGATCATCAGCGCCCGCAGCCCCGCGACAGGCGCCGACAGGTCACCGCTGATCCGCCAGGCGACACTCGCGGGGCCGAAGAAGCCGTCGTCGGCCGGCTGCTCCGGAATGCCGCTGACCAGCGCGGCAGCCGAGCGCTCGACCAGCCCGGCCGCGTCTGCATACTCGTTCATACTGGTCACGTTACCTCCCGCGGGTGGGGCGCTCCGGCCTAGCTGACCCGGCCTAGCTGACCCGGCCCAGCAGACCCGGCCCAGCAGACCCGGCCCAGCAGACCCGGCCCAGCAGACCCGGCCCAGCAGACCCGGCCCAGCTGACCCGGCCCAGCTGGCGGCGTCAGCGTCCGGACAGGTGCTCGCGGCCCGGCGCGGCCGTCCAGTCGAGCACCGGGCCGTCCGGCACGATCCGGGACGGGTTGAGCTGCGGATGGGTGGTGTAGTAGTGCCGCTTGATCTGGTCGAACCTGGTGGTGTCGCGGAAGGCTGGCAGCGCGTACAAATCGCGCGCGTAGCCCCACAGGCTCGGGTAGTCGGTGATGCGGCGCAGATTGCACTTGAAGTGCGAGTAGTACACCGCATCGAATCGCGCGAGCGTCACCCACAGCCGCACGTCTGCCTCGGTGATGGAGTCGCCGAGCAGGTACCGGTGCTCGGCCAGCCTCGCTTCGAGCTGGTCCAGCGTCGCGAACAGCCGGGCGACCGCCTCGTGATAGCTGTCCTGCGTGGTGGCGAAGCCGGACCGGTACACGCCGTTGTTGACCGTCGCGTACACCAGGTCATTGAGCTCGTCGATCTGCGGCCGCAGGTGCTCGGGATACAGGTCGTAGGCGGGACTGGCCCACGCGCCGAACTGCGTCTCGAGGTCGAGGGTGATGTCAGGGAAGTTGTTGCTGACGATGCGCCGGGTCTGCCGGTCCCAGAGGACTGGCACCGAGACGTGGCCGTCGTAGCCAGGCTGCGTTGCCTCATAGGCGTCACGGAGCAGGGCAAAGCCATTCACCGGGTCGAGGTCGTAGCCGTCGCCTGACCGGAACGCCCAGCCGCGTCCGTCGCGCACCGGGTCGACCGCGGACAGCGAGACGACGTCGGTGAGGCCAAGCAGCGCGCGGACGATGGCCGAGCGGTGGGCCCACGGGCACGCCCACGAGATGTACAGGTGATAGCGGCCCGGCTCGGCCTGGTATCCGCTTGAGCCGTCGGCCGTGATGCGGCCCTGGAACGGATAGGCGGCGCGGACGAACTCACCCGACCTGGCGGCACCGGGCGAAGCAGCCTTCTTCGGCTTAAAGTCGCCATAGTCACCGAATGTCGCGAAGTCCACCGGGCTCGCGCCGCTCGCCTGGGTCGTGCTGGTCATGGCCCCTCCCCGCGTCTGCCTGCTGGCAGCAACGACGTGTTCGCCGATGCCATTCCGGCCAGGCACGCGAAGTAGAGCAGACGGCATGCGGAAAGATGTACCCGTGAGCACAGACGCGTCCGCCGTGGTCGCAGAGCCGGCCCAGCCAGCCGAACCCGCGGAACCCGCCGAGCCGCAGGCGGTCGTCGCGCCCCTGACCAAGGCGGCCATCTTTCTCGTGGTGTTGATCAACCCGGGTCGCGCTAACGCCGACGCCGTCCGGGATCTGTGCGCGGACGTGGCCGGGCTGGTCAAGGCCGTCGGATTCCGCGACCTTAACGGGCACCTGACCTGTGTGACCGGCGTCGGCGCGAGCGCGTGGGATCGGCTCACGGGGCTGGCCTGGCCGGCCGGACTGCATCCGTTCCGCGAGCTCCGCGCAGCCAACCGGCATGCGGTCAGCACGCCCGGCGACGTGCTGTTCCATATCCGCGCGACGCGGATGGACCTGTGCTTCGAGCTAGCCCAGCAGATCGTGATGCGCCTCGGCGACGCGGTGACGGTGGCCGACGAAGTGCACGGCTTCGCCTACTTCGACGAGCGGGACCTGCTCGGCTTCGTCGACGGGACCGAGAACCCGACTGGTGCGGCGGCGGCCCGCGCCGTGCTGATCGGGCCAGAGGAGCCGGCCTACGCGGGCGGCAGCTACGTGATTGTCCAGAAGTACGTGCACGATCTGGCTGCCTGGAATGCCGTGCCGGTCGAAGAGCAGGAGAAAATCATCGGCCGGACCAAGCTCGCCGACATCGAACTGGACGACTCGGTCAAGCCGTCCAACGCGCACAACGCCCTCACCACGATCGTCGTCGCTGGCGAGGAGATCGACATCGTGCGCGACAACATGCCATTCGGCCAGGTCGGCAGCGGCGAGTACGGCACCTACTTCATCGGCTATGCCCGCTCGCCTGCGACCACGGAGCAGATGCTGGTCAACATGTTCATCGGCTCGCCGCCGGGTAACTACGACAGGATTCTGGACTTCAGCCAGGCAGTGACCGGGTCGCTATTCTTCGTGCCGTCGCAGTCGCTGCTGGACGACTTCGACAGCCTCAGCCCCAGTCAGTCCGACAGCCGGGCCGACAGCCGGGCCGACAGCCACGCGGACGACAGCCACGCGGACGACAACATCGACGACACGCCAGCAGCCCGGCCAGCCAGTGCCGGCGCCCTGAACATCGGCAGCCTCCGAGGAGATGCATCGACATGAACAACCTGCACCGCGAGCTCGCCCCGATCTCGGACGAGGCCTGGGGCGAGATCGAGCAGGAGACCACGCGCACGCTGAAGCGCTATCTGGCTGGCCGCCGCGTCGTGGACGTCAACGGCCCGGCGGGCACGACGCTGTCGGCCGTTGGCACCGGCCACCTGGCGAGCATCGACCCGCCGATGGCAGGGGTCCAGGCCAGGCAGCGCCAGGTGCTGCCGCTGGTGGAGCTGCGGGTCCCGTTCACGCTGAGCCGCGAGCAGATCGACGATGTGGCGCGCGGGTCCGCGGACTCCGACTGGCAGCCGGCCAAGGATGCCGCGCGGCAGATCGCGTTCGCCGAGGACCAGGCGATCTTCGCCGGGTACCCGGCGGCCGGCGTTGGCGGCATCGTGCCGGGCGCGAGCAGCACGCCAGTGGTCCTGCCAGCCGAGATCGCCGGTTACCCGATGGCGTTCGCCCAGGCCGCCGGCCAGCTCCGTGCCGCTGGGGTCGAGGGGCCGTACACCGCCGTGTTGTCTGCCGAGGCCTACACCGCGGTCAGCGAGGCTAGCGATCACGGCTACCCGGTCATCCGGCACCTGCGCAACGTGCTCGACGGCGACCTGATCTGGGCGCCCGCGATCACGGGCGCAGTGGTGCTCACCGGCAGAGGCGGCGACTTCAGTCTCCATCTCGGCCAGGACCTGTCGATCGGCTACCTGTCGCACACCGACACCGAGGTCGTGCTGTACCTGCAGGAGACGTTCACGTTCCAGCTGCTGACAAGCGAGGCGGCTGTCTCGCTGACGACGCCGAAGTCCTAGTTCTGGCTGTAGGGCGAGTAGCGCAGGTCAGGTGCCGGCGCAGCGGTCAGCGACCGCAGCATCTGCGCCTCCCGTGCCAGCAGCCGCCGCTCGGCTGCTAGCCGGCGGTGCGCGTCCGGCTCTTCCAGCAGCTGCTGCTTGACCGGCAGGTCAACGACGACCGCGGCGGCCACCAGGTACGACAGCAGCAGGGGCTCGTCCGGCAGGTCGGGAATCGTGATCTGCGCGCCGCCTCGTTCGGCGAGCACGTCGAGATAGGACCGGAACGCCTGCTGCACAGCGGGGACGGCGACGCCTGCCTCGGCTTCATCGCCCGGCTCATCGGACAGGAACTCGACCTCGCCGCTGAAGTACGGTGCCTGGTCGCCAAGGCTCATCAGCGTGAAGCGCCGCTGGCCGACGGTGATCAGGTCGTAGCGGCCGTCCTCGTACTGCTCGACCTGCCGCAGGACCGCGGTGCAGCCCGTGTCGTACAGCGCGGACACGCCGTCCACCCCTGTCTCCCGGCCATGCCGGATCGCGATCACGCCGAACTCCTGCGGCTCGGGTCCGTCGAGCAGATCCGCGACGAGCTGCTGGTACCGCTCCTCGAAAATATGCAGGGGCAGCACCAGGCCCGGATACAGCACGCTTCCCAGCGGGAACAGGGGCAGCGTCACGCTCATACTGCGAGACTATTGCGGCCGACTGGACATTCCGCAGCCGGCCAGGTCCGGAGGTCTCGCGGAGAGTGTCAGAGGCATGGTGCACGCTGGCTTCGTGGTCACCATCGACGACGTGCGCGAGTTCGCCAGCCAGCTCCCGCGAGCTTATGAGGTACTGGTCCGGGATCGGGTCAAGTTCCGGGTCGGGCGGATTGTCTTCGTGGCGTTCTCTCGGGACGAGCAGGTCATGGGCTTTGGCTTCCCGAAGGAGGAGCGCGACGCCCTGGTCGCAGCCGAGCCGGACAAGTTCCTCATGCCCGGCCAGTCCGACCTGCGCTATCACTGGGTACACGTGCGGCTGAGCGCGATCGACGTGACCGAGATGCACGAGCTGGTCCTGGACGCCTGGCGGATGTGCGTGCCGACGGGAGTGGCAGCGTCCTACCTGGCCAGCCGTGCTCGTGCCCTATGAGTTCCGTTTCGCGAGCTCGGGCAGTCGCTCGGCCGGACTGACCGCGGACCGCGGCCTACTCACCGCCTGCTGCACCATCGACGCGGCCAGCGCCACCGCTATCGTCAGCGCCACCGCGGTGGCCAGGTTCATGCCGACCATGTGCCTGGTCGTCGAGATGCCAGCAAAGAAGGCCGGCGGGATGAACGCCGCGACGGCGCAGCCGGTCATGCACAGCACCAGCACGGCGCCGTCACGATGCCACGGCCTTCGACGCGCTCGCCTCAGCGCGACGATGGCGACGGCTGCCATGGCGCACCACAACGGCAGGTACCACAGCAGGCCAAGCCGCCGCGGCAGCCGCTGCATGAGCCAGGTGAAGACGAGCACTCGGGATTCGGTCTTCCCCGGTGGATACCCCGCCGCCGCCGGGTAGTCGCCAAGCGCACTGTCGCGCACGAGTTGCGCCTGCTCGCCGGCGGCCTGGCCGATCCTGACGATGCTGCCGGGATGCGTCACCAGGTAGCGCGCAATGGTGCCCGTGCCCAGGTGCGCTTCGTAGCGGCTGAAGTCGGGGCTAGTGCGGACCGAGCCGCGCTCCCAGTAGTAGCGGCCGGCGTACTTGGCCCAGCTGACAGGCAAGCCGAGATCGCGCAGCTGAGCCGGGGCGGTGCCCCGGTGGGTGACGATGTCCGTGAAGATCATGTCGACCGCTTGTATGTAGTGCAGCCGCTTGCCGTAGTTGCTGGTGAAGTCCCAGCCGGTATATCCGGCTGCCAGTATGGCCAGCAGCACCGCCACCAGCAGGGACGCCGCCGCCTCTTTGGTCCTGAACCGGCTGAGCCGGTACCAGCGGCCGGGCGCCGCGCTCGCCAGCACGATCGTCAGGCAGATCGGCGCGGCGATGATCAGGTACTGCTCCTTGGACAAGATCGCGAGGAAGCCGCCAGTTCCGGCCAGCGCCAGGCCGATGACCGTCGAGCGCCAGCCACGGCCCAGGTACAGCACACCGGCGGCAACAAGCAGCAGGCCCACCAGGGCAGCCGGCTCGCTGAACGGGCCAGCGTAGGTGTCGAAGAACGACGCATCTGCCATGATCACCCAGATGACGGCCGCGACTGCCAGTTGCGCCCACAGCCGGGTGCGCAATCCGGTTGCCAAGCTCGCAATGCCCACCGATGCCAGCGCGCACATCAGCACCCCGACCGCGATCAGGTTCAGGCTGCCGGACAGGCCAAAGATCGGGGTCAGCACCCTGCCGATCTCCAGCGGCACTAGCTGTGACGACGGATAAGGGACATGCCCGACGCAGGAAGACCTCGGCACGTACTCGAAGAATGCATACCGGAAGAACCGGGGGCGGCCATCGGTCACCGGGCCCAGGCCGATGCCACACATAAGGCGCGGGCCGTCCCGGTTGTCGGCCTGAGCAACCGGCGTCGGTACGAGGAACCGCACCAGGAAGAGCCCGAGGCTGGCCGTGAAGATAGCCAGCCACCTGCGGGCCCGGCGGAGCCTGGCGCCCAGGCTCACGGAACGGCGCGGCAGCAGCCTGCGCCGATAGTCTCCGCCCTGCACAGGGCCGGTTAGCTCATCGCCTGGCACCAGGACCTCTCAGATCCGGTCAACTAATGGATTGCCTGGCTAGCAGACCTGCCGCCGCCGCGCGACTACGCGGTGTTAAGGAGTTATCCCTCAGCGTAATCACCAAACGCTGCGGGCAGATAGTGGTTCCGACCTAGTGGCCCGTCCATGGCATTTGTGCTGGTCCCGTAGTGAGCGAGCTACCGGCCGTGGAAACGCGGATCGCGCTTCTCGACGAAGGCCTGGGCGGCCTCGCGGTGGTCCTCGGTGAGTGCGGTGTGGACGTGGTGGGTTACTTCGAGGTCCAGGCAGTCACCCAGCTCGCCGGTGACGGCCCGGTTCAGGTTCTCCTTCATATAGCGGTAGGCGATCGACGGCCCGCCGGCCAGCCGGCGAGCCCGCGCCATCACCTCCTGCTCAAATTCCGCTGCCGGGATGACCGCGTTGACGATGCCGAGCCGCTCGGCCTCCTGCGCGCTCAGCCGCTCCGAGAAGTAGTAGAGCTCCTTGGCCTTGCTGCTGCCGACGAGCCGCGTGAGGAACCAGGTGCCGCCGTAGTCTCCGGCAAGCGCCACCTTGGCGAAGGCAGTCGTCAGCACGGCGCCTGGTACCGCATAACGCAGGTCGCACGCGAGCGCCAGCGACAGGCCGGCCCAGCCGCCGGTCCGCTGATGGCGGCGATGGTCGGCTTGGGCATCGCCCACAAGCGCCCGCTGGTGGCACGCTGACTGAGTCGCTGACGGTGGATGCGCGCGTCGAGCGACCGGGCGGCCCGGCCGTCGGCGCGCTCCGCCGAGACGGCAGCCATGTTCTTGACGTCGCCGCCCGCGCAAAAGGCCCCGCCTGCACCGGTGAGAACGACACAGCCGACCGTCTCGTCGGACTCCACCTGGGCAAGGACGGCGCACAGGGCCGAGACCATGGCTTCGGATAGGGCGTTGCGACGGTCGGGCCGATTCATTGTGATGACCGCCACGCCGTCGTCGATCTCGGCGCGCAGATCATCGGTTCCGGTCTCGAGCGCGATCATGTCATCCTTCCTCGCGGGCGAAGCTGACGCCGCCGATCTCCACCGGCCCGTCGCAGGGCAAGCCAGCGATGGTCACCGCCGTGATTCCCGCGCCGCGATCAGCCTGCGCCGGCCTGAACCGCACAAGCTGGCCCGCGTCCGCTAGCTCCACCACAGCAGCCCGGCCATCACGGCCGGCCGGAAGCCCGAGTACCGCCGCCCAGCGCTGCGCCGCGCCGATCGGGTCGCTGACCTCGATCGTCAATCCGGTCAGGCCGCCGGGAGCGTGCTCGGGCGCCTGCCCGGTCCACGACGGGCCGGCCCAGCGCCACGACTCAGGCGGGTCCGCCCAGTCCAGCGACACGATGGCACCGGGGACGTCCTTGGGATGCAGATGCGTGCCGGCGATGTCAGGCAGGTCGGCCGTCCAGACCACGCGCACGCTGAGGTCGGCCACCCGGCGACGGGCCGCCGCCATGTCGCCGACCTGGAAAATCGCCATGTAGCCGCCGTCGCCATCGCGCCGCTCGAGGTACCGGCCGGCGGTGGTGCCGGGTTCGACCGGCGCCACGACCTCGACGAAGGTGTCGCCAGCCGCGAACACGGCGTTGGCCAGGCCGAACTGTGCCACGCCCGGATCGGAGAATGGCAGCGGCCAGCCGAAGGCGCGGCGGAGCTCGGCGGCCACCTGATCGCAGTCACGCGCCACCAGAGCTACCTGGCGCAAGCGGGGACCGGCGAACACACCAATACAGTAGCCATTCCGGCGGCGGCCAACTGCCGCCATGACCCGACATTTGCCATCGTGCGATGGGTTCAGGACTTCCCGCGGTTCTTGGCGGCGAGGATGATCTGGGTGACCAGATGACTGGACACGCCGAGCTTCTGCGCGATCTCAGCGGGCCGCAGTCCCTGCTGGTTGTACAGCAGCGCGAGCTTCTCCTGCGACCGGCTCCAGGGCGGCCGTGCCTGCGTCCGTGCTGGCGTCTTTGGCCGGGACTGGCGAGCGGGACGCCCGGTCTCGCCGGCGACCGTCGGTCGGGCCGCGCCCGGCGAATGCCCTCCCGCCGACTGGGCGGGCGGCCCGAAAGATCCCCGCCGCTGGTCACGGAACTTGCCGCTGGCCAGGTCCGCCCGCGTGCGCTCATCCAGGATGAGGAATTCCTCTGCCGCCTTGTTCATGCCCACGGCGACCATGGTCAGGCCTTTGTTGTTCATTTCCTGGCACTCCGGTGCCACGCAGTAGTTGTATTTCAGCGCTCTGTCGGGATGCAGTTCGGTCCCGCAGGTGATGCACTGCACCACTAACCCTCGCTCTCTGGCAAATACGCCACCATCGGAGTAAAACGCCAGCGCCGGCCAGGCTGTTCCGGCGCGCCGAGCCGAGGGTTGCTCATTCCCGCTAAACTGACGTCACACGGCGATGATCCGGCTATCACCGGGGAGCCTCCGGAAGAAAGGGCCTTGCTCAGCCCTGCGCGGCGACCACCGCGCTCACGACTGGGCGGCCTGACTAGACCCGGGCGGGTCCGGCCCGTTACAGCCGGGCACACGAGCGGTCGCGGGCTGGATCAGCAGATCCGGGCCGGCGGCAAGCGAGGTGGTACCGCGGTGCGCCCGCGCAGGAGCGGGTGCGTCGTCCTCGCGCTGACTGACGACCCAGCGCCGCAAGGACGTACCACCAGATGAGCGTTCATCCCAGTGCCGCCTATCCCAGTGCCGCCCACCCCACTGCCGCCCACCTCACTGCCGCGCACCCTCGCGCCGTCTACCCGCGGGCCGAGACGGCTAAGGCGGCCGGCCAGACCGCGAGCGGAGTTCCGGCCCAGCCGAGCTTTCCCGAGCTAGAAGAGGGCGTAATCGCCTACTGGGCAGCGAACGACACCTTCGGCGAGTCCGTCGCACAACGGCCGCGCGACGACGAATTCGTCTTCTACGACGGTCCGCCGTTCGCCAACGGCCTCCCGCACTACGGGCACCTGATCACGGGCTACGTCAAGGACGTGGTGCCGCGGTTCCGCACCATGCAGGGCAAGCGGGTGGAGCGCCGGTTCGGCTGGGACTGCCACGGGCTGCCCGCCGAGGTCGAGGCCGAGCGCCTGCTCGGCATCTCCGGCAAGGCCGAGATCATGGCCATGGGCATCGAGAAGTTCAACGCCGCCTGCCGCGAGTCGGTGCTGCGCTACACCCACGAATGGCGCGACTACGTCGGCCGCCAGGCCCGCTGGGTCGACTTCGACCACGACTACAAGACGCTGGATACCTCCTACATGGAGAGCGTCATGTGGGCGTTCAAGCAGCTGTGGGACAAGGGCCTGATCTACGAGGGCTTCAAGGTCCTGCCGTACTGCTGGCGCTGCGAGACGCCGCTGTCCAACCACGAGCTGCGGATGGACGACGACGTCTACCAAGAGCGGCAGGACCCGTCGGTCACGGTCCGGTTCAAGCTGGAGACCGGGGAGTGGCTGCTGGCCTGGACAACGACGCCGTGGACGCTGCCGTCCAACCTGGCCGTCGCCGTCGGCGCCGACATCAGCTACACGGTGCTGGAGAAGGCGGGTGAGCGCTACATCCTCGCCCGCGACCGGCAGGCCGCCTACGAGCGCGAGCTGGAGGGTGCCGCGATCGTCGGCGAGCTGACCGGCGCTGAGCTGGCGGGCCGGAAGTACGAGCCACTGCTGCCCTACTTCACGGATGCGGAGAGGTTCGGCACCGGCGACGCGTTCCGGGTGATCCTCTCCGACGACGTCACGACCGAGGACGGCACCGGCGTGGTGCACATGGCGCCTGCCTACGGCGAGGCGGACGCGGTCGCGTGCAACGAGGCTGGCATCCCGACCGTACTGACCGTTGACGAGCACGCGCTGTTCACCTCGGTGGTGCCTGACTTCGAGGGCCTGCATGTCTTCGACGCGAATCCCGGCATCACGGCCAGGCTGCGCGAGCAGGGCAGCCTGGTGCGCGCGCAGACGTACACGCACTCGTACCCGCACTGCTGGCGCTGCCGCAATCCACTCATCTACAAGGCCGTGTCGAGCTGGTTCGTCGAGGTGACGAAGTTCCGCGACCGGATGGTCGAGCTGAACCAGCAGATCAGCTGGGTGCCCGGTCACGTCAAGGACGGCCAGTTCGGCAAGTGGCTGGAGAACGCGCGGGACTGGTCCATCAGCCGGAACCGGTTCTGGGGCTCCCCCATCCCGGTCTGGCAGAGCGACGACCCGGCCTATCCGCGGACCGACGTGTACGGCTCGCTGGACGAGCTGGCGCGCGACTTCGGCGTCCGGCCCGACGACCTGCACCGCCCTGGCATTGACAACCTGACCAGGCCGAACCCGGACGACCCCACGGGCAAGGCGACCATGCGCCGAGTGCCCGAGGTGCTGGACTGCTGGTTCGAGTCTGGATCGATGCCGTTCGCCCAGGTGCACTACCCGTTCGAGAACGCCGACTGGTTCGACAGCCACTACCCCGGCGACTTCATCGTCGAGTACATCGGCCAGACCCGCGGCTGGTTCTACACGCTGCACGTGCTGGCGACCGCGCTGTTCGACCGGCCCGCGTTCCGAAGCTGCGTGAGCCACGGCATCATCCTCGGCAGCGACGGCCAGAAGATGTCCAAGAGCCTGCGCAACTACCCCGACGTCAACGAGGTGTTCGACAGCTACGGGTCGGACGCGATGCGCTGGTTCCTGATGGCGAGCCCGATCCTGCGCGGCGGCAACCTCGTGGTCGCTGAGCCGGCCATCAGGGACGCGGTCCGGCAGGCGATCCTGCCGCTGTGGAACTCGTACTACTTCTTCGCGCTGTACGCGAACGCGGAGTCGTACGAGGCTCGCCCGCGCACCGACAGCGAGCACGTGCTGGATCGCTACATCCTGGCCAAGACCCGGTCACTGGCCGCCAGCATGACGGCGCTGCTGGACGAGTACAACGTGCCGACAGCGTGCCAGGAACTGCGTGAGTACCTGGAAGTGCTCACCAACTGGTACATCCGGCGGTCGCGGGATCGCTTCTGGGCCGGTGACGCCGCGGCGCTCGACACGCTGTGGACCGTGCTCGAGGCGGTGACCCGGGTGGCCGCGCCGCTGCTGCCACTGACCACCGAGGCGATCTGGCGCGGCCTGACCGGCTCGCCGAGCGTGCACCTCGCCCCGTGGCCCGCGCTTGCTAGCTGGCCCGCCGACGACGAGCTGGCCGGCGCGATGGACCTGGTGCGCTCGGTCTGCAGCACCGCGCTCGGCCTGCGCAAGGCACGCCAGCTGCGCGTTCGGCTGCCACTGGCGCAGCTCACCGTCGCGCACCCGGATGCCTTGTCGCTCGCCCCGTACGCCGGTCTGATCAGGGACGAAGTCAACGTCAAGGACGTCGCCCTCGCATCGGACCCGGCCAGCCTCGGCGCGTTTGAGCTGGCGGTCAACCCACGCGCGCTCGGGCCGAGGATCGGCGCCAGGGTGCAGGAGGTCATCAAGGCGATCAAGGCAGGGAACTGGGAACGTCACGGCGAATCGATCGTTGCGGCTGGCGTCGAGCTTGCGGACGGCGAGTACGACCTTCGCCTGGTCGCGGCCGACCCGGACTCGGTGTCGGCGTTGCCCGGCGGTGTCGGCCTGGTCGCCCTGGACACCGCCGTCACGCCGGAGCTGGCCGCTGAGGGCATCGCGCGCGACGTGGTCAGGATCGTCCAGCAGGCGCGACGCGACGCGGGGCTCGCGGTCTCCGACCGGATCAGGCTGACCGTCGGTGCCGATGCGATGGTCGCCGAGGCGGTGCGCGCGCACGCGGAGTTCCTGGCTGGCGAGACGCTCGCGGTCGACGTGACGGTGCGGCCTGCGGCGGACGTGGCTGCGCCGGCCCAGTCCGTCGCGGACGGCGGCTCCGTGCGCATCCTGGTCGGGGTCGCCGCGACCTGACGGCCGCGACCTGACGGCTGCGCCCGCGCGTCGCGCGTAAAGCCCCGCTCCTTTCGTTACCCTGCGTAGTGCTTGTGCTACCCAGCGTTTCAGCGGTGCGACGGGGGCGTCATGACACAGCGCGAGAGCCTCGGCAACAGCCGGGCCAGCCAGGTAACCGAGTCAGAGTCCCAGCGGCTGCCACTGCCGCGGCGGGACTTCTTGTATGCATCGGGCGCCGTCGGAGCCGCGTTAGTCGCCAGCGGGCTGGCCGCACCGGCCAGCAGCGCGGCGACGATAGCGAGACGCGCGAGGTCCGCCAGGCTGTCCGCCCCGGACGTCACGCCATCCCAGGCGGACTGGAACGCGCTGCGCAGTCAGCTGTCGACGCACAAGCTGTATCAGCCGGGCCAGGCCGCCTACGGCCGGGCGCACGAGCTGTTCTCGCCGCAGTTCGACTCGCTGCGACCGGCTGGTGTGGCCTACTGCAAGAGCGACGCTGACGTTGCCCTCTGCCTGAGCTTCGTCACCCGGTTCAGCCTCGCGGTGCGAATGCGGTCGGGCGGTCACAGCTACGGCGGCTGGTCGAGCGTCACCAATGGCCTCATCCTCGACGTGTCCGAGATTAACTCGATGTCGTTCGGGACGGGTACCGTCACCGTCGGCACCGGCGTCGACCTCATCAACTTCTACAACGGGCTGGCGGCGCACGGTAAGGCAGTGCCCGGCGGGTCCTGCCCGACCGTCGGCATCGCCGGCCTCACGCTCGGCGGCGGCATCGGCGTACTGTCCAGGATCTACGGCCTGACGTGCGACAACC
Organism: uncultured Actinomycetota bacterium; assembly: GCA_963792725.1. Taxonomy (GTDB): domain Bacteria; phylum Actinomycetota; class Actinomycetes; order Streptosporangiales; family Streptosporangiaceae; genus JAJYUU01. Next base: position 1,534,359 of record CAWBXJ010000001.1, read on the forward strand.
TGCGCTCGCTCGATGTCGTCACCGCCAATGGCAGCACACTGACCTGCAGCCCGACCAGTAACGAGCCCTTGTACTGGGCGAGCCGCGGCGGCGGTGGCGGCAACTTCGGCGTCGCGACCTCGTTCACGTTCGCGACGCACAACCTGACCAGCCTGGTGCTGTTCTTCCTCAGCTGGCCGTGGTCGCAGGCCGCCCGCGTCGTCAGCGGCTGGCAATCGTGGGCGCCGCACGAGCCGGACGCCGTGTGGTCCAACCTGCACCTGTCGGCCGCGTTTGGCGGACTGCCCTCGATCGGAGTCGGCGGCACGTTCGTCGGCTCGGTGGCAGGAGCGCACGCGCAGCTGGACAAGCTCTATCACCTCGTCGGCAGCGCACCTGGCGGGACCGTGACCGAGCACTCGTTCCTGAGCGCGATGCTGCTCGAGGCAGGGTGCGCGAACGTGCCGGTGCACGCGTGCGACACACCGCCGGGCGGCGGCCTGCCGCGCGTGCCCTTCTACGCCAAGTCCGACTTCTTCACCAGGCCCTTGAATAAGGCCGGCATCAGCGCACTGCTCGGCGGCATCGAACGACTGCGGCACATCCGCGGCGCCGCCGGGGGCGCCGGCAGCATCGCGTTCGACGCACTCGGCGGCGCCGTCAACCGGGTGCCGGCCCAGGCCACCGCGTTCGTGCACCGGGACGCGCTGTTCGGGGCGCAGTACTACACCTCGTGGAGATGGCCGGGTACCGCGGCAGGCCGGGCCAGCCAGCACAGCTGGATCACGTCGTACTACAACTCGGTGCACCCGCACGCGAGCGGTCAGGCATACCAGAACTATCCCGACCCGAGCCTGGCCAACTGGCAGCAGGCCTACTACGGCGTGAACTACCCGGAGCTCCAAGCGGTCAAGGCCACCTACGACCCGCATGACCTGTTCAAGTTCCCGCAGGCCATCACGGCACCGACGGCGGTGCTCGGCTCCTGAGCCGACCCGGCTGGGCGGCTCAGGTTGACGTCCGAACCGCTCGGATTGACGTCCGCGCCGCCCCGGCTGATGTCCGAGCGGTGTCGGCGCGATCCAGGTCGGCCCAACAGCGACACTTCATGGTTTCGTCGAGGCGCACGTACCTTATGTCGGCTTCATCCGCGCGGAAACCATGAAGTGTGGACGTGGAAACCATGAAGTGTGCGCAGAAACCATGAAGTGTACGCAGAAACCATGAAGTGCGGCACGTGATCGGCCAGCGCACCCCCCGGTTGACGGTCAGCGCTGCTTCTTTTAAACTATCTAGTTGTACAACTGGCTAGTTTAGAAGGAGCAGTCATGATGGACCTCATCGCGATACATCGGCGGGCGCTCGCGGATGCCCTCGACAGCCTCACGCCGGCTCAGTGGCTGGGCGAGTCGCTGTGCGCTGGCTGGACACCCGCACACGTACTGGCACACCAGACGATGCCGTTCCGGATCTCCGGCGAAGAGTTCATGACCGGCCTCCAGCGGTGCAGCGGGGACTTCACGACGTTCTCCGACCAGATCGCGGCTCGAGACAGCCGCCTGCCCCCGGCCGAGCTCATACGCGCCCTGCGCGACAACGCCGACACGCCTTGGAGCCCGCCGGGCGGTGGCCTAGCGGGAGCGCTCAGCCATGATGTGATCCACGGGCTGGACATCGGCTGGCCGCTGGCCCTGGAGTACGAGATCCCGGAGACCGCCATGACGATGGTCCTCGACTCGGTGACGAGTCCGGGCGAGCAGACGCTGTTCGGTTTCCCGCTGGCGGGCATCGCAGTGACAGCTACCGACCTCGGCTGGTCAGCCGGCCACGGCGCGCTGCTCGCGGGACGCGGCCGGGACCTGCTGCCGCTGCTGGCCGGGCGGCATATTCCGCGCGAGCTATTCGACGGCGACGGTGTGTCCAGAGTATGGCCGGTGACAGCTCGATGACGGCGACTGCCGTTGACGAGCTCAGCGTCGCCTTCGCGGCACTCGCCGATCCGACGCGGCGCGCGATCCTGACCCGCCTCGCGGCAGGCGACGCTACGGTCGGGCAGCTGGCCGCGCCGTTCGCGCTGACGCAACAGGCGATCTCCAAGCACATCAAGGTGCTCGAGCACGCGGGCCTGATCTCGCGATCTCGTGTCGCGCAGGCGCGGCCTTGTCGCCTTGAACCCGCGCAGTTCGAGCACGCGGCCAACTGGATCGGCCGTCACCGGCAAGTCTGGCACGAGCGGTACAACCGGCTCGACGAGCACCTCGCGGTGCTGCGCGACACTGCCGACACCTCCGCTGCTGGCGCGGCCACCGCTCTCGCTGCCGCCGACACCCCGCCGCCAGCGCTGACACCGCCGGCCTCGGCACCGCCGACGCGAACACCCCCTAGCGAGGACCCGAGATGAGCGAGCAAGGCGAGTTCACTTACCGGCGCACCCACCAAGCAAGCCGCGAGCTGCTCTTCGACTGCATGACCAAGCCCGAGCACCTCACGCAGTTCTGGGGCCCAGATGGCACGACGACACCAGTCGACGGCATCACCGTTGAGCTGCGGCCGGGTGGCAAATTCGAGACCGTGATGGTGAGCCTGGCCGATGGCGGGCAGTACACGATGCACGCCGTTTTCCTCGCCGTCGAGCGGCCGGACAAGCTCGTGTGGCGCGAAGCAGACGTCGAAGGCGGCATGGTTACAACGATCACCTTCGCCGACGTTGGCGACGGCCGGACCGAGGTCGTGACGCACCAGACCAATGTGCCGTCGATGTACGCGAGCGCCGAAGCGCGTGCTGGCTTCGAGACGAGCCTGCGCCGCTTCGACGACTACGTCGCTAAGCTCGCATCGAGCTAGCCGCCGACGCGCTCCGCAGGCCGCGAGCCTCGTGCCGCAAACCGATCGCTGACCACGCGTTTATTTCGACGGAATGGGCGGTTTCGGTTGTACGGCAGGCCGTCCTGTGTTGCGCTGTTGACCTGGGACCAGGCGCCCTTATTCCAGCTGGGGGGTGCGCCGCATGGCAGACGACAGCCGTCCGCCGCCGGAAGAGCCCTCGGAACTGCCGCGGCGAGTGCCGGGTGCGGGCGGACTGACGCCTGGGCAGGTGCGCCGGGGTTTCCTGCCGGCGCGCACTCCTGGCGGCGCGACACCGCCTCCGCTTCCGCGCGACGACGCGCAGGCCGCGCCGCCGCGGACGCGACCTGGGAGTTCGCTACCACGCCGATCACCTGGTGCCAGCGCGATTCAGACGCCGCCCGCACGCCGGTTCGCGCCATTGCGGCGCAGCGACCCGCCCGGCCAGGCTGCCCCCGCAGTCGCCGCCGATGGAACATCCGCCGACAGAACTTCCGGCGACAGAACCGCCGCCGCCACGCGGACCGACGCTCCATGGACTGACACCGCGTGGACTGACACGGCGTTGGCAGGCCCAGGGCGGGCTGACGCTCCGTCGGCCGCGCTGGCTGACACAACCCCGGCTGACACGATCGGGGCTCACACAACGCGCGCCGGCACAGCCGGCACCGGCGCGGCGCCAACCGGCAGCACGCCTGCCGGAGACTGGCTCAGCCGCGCGCCGTCACCGACGTCGCTCGCGTCCTCGGCCGCTAGCCTGCTGCGCGCCACGGCCGCGGCCGAGCTCGCGGCTGCCGCCATTACGGCCTCACCACCACGTACGCCCACCGCGGCCCCACCCGCACCGACGACGATGCCGCCGCTGCCGACCGCGCCGGGTCCCGCCGCGACCCCGCCGTCTGGCACCACCGCGCCGCTGCCCACGACAGCCGCCCCTTCAAGCGCGGCGACCGCGCCGCCGCTCGCGACCACTGCCCCACCGCTCGCGACCGCGCCCCCGCCAGACACCACGCCCCCGCCAGACACCACGGCCCCACGAACCGCGACCACCAACGCGCCGGCCGCGACCACTGCGCTACAGCCAGCTACCACGGCCCCACCTGCCGCAGCCCCGCCGTCACTAGCTTCACCCGCGTCGCCATCGACAGCAGCCGCGTCGGCATCGACTGCAGCCGCGTCGGCATCGGCTGTACCCGCGTCCCCGTCGGGCCGAGTGCCACCGCCGGTCAAGTCGCCGCCGGAGCCGGGCGCCGCCACACGGCGCGGGTCGGACCGGCTAGGTAACCCAGGCGACCGACCGCCGACACGGCGCCGCCGGCGCGCGCGATCCGCTGCCGACCTCAGGCCGACCCGACCCGACGGCCGTACCAGGACGACCAGACCCGCTCGGCGCTGGCAGTTGGCCGGGCTGGTCATGGCGATAGTGGTCATGATCGCCGCGGTTGCTGCGCTCATTGCCAGTCACAAGCCGGCGAAGCCAGGCCCATCCGCCCGCGCTGCGCAGACCGGCAATCCGCTCGCCACGGCGGCGACTGTGCGCACCGAGGCTGCCGACTGGGTCGCCGCGCAGGTCGGCCGCGATGTGACGGTGACCTGCGATGCGGTGATGTGCTCGAGTCTGGCCGCGCACGGGTTCCCCGCGAGCAACCTGACGGTGCTGCAACCGACCGCGCCGGACCCCTATGGTTCCGTTCTGGTCGTGGCAACGTCAGACGTCCGGAGCCAGTTCGGAAGCAAGCTCAGCTCGGTCTATGCACCCGAAGTCATCGCCAGCTTTGGCAGCGGCGCTGGCCGGATCGACATTCGGATCACCGCACCCCTGGGTCCGGCAGCATTCCGCACGTCGCTGAGCACGGACCTCGCGGCCAGGAAATCATCCGGGGCGCAACTGCTCCGCAACAGCCGGATCACCGTCTCTGCCGACGCCAAAGCCGACCTAGCGTCCGGAGTTATCGACTCGCGGCTGCTGACCACCATCGCGTTCCTGGCCGGGCAGCATCCGGTCGACATCGTCGGCTTTGGCGGCGTGGCCGCCGGAGCTGACCCAGGCGTGCCGATGCGCGTCGCCTACCTAGCGGAGTCCGACGCTGCAGCCAACCAGAGCGCCAGCGCTTACCTCAGCGCGATCGAGGGCGCGCTGCACTCGCAGAGCCCGCCGTATGTCCCGATGAGCATCGGAAGCGTTCGGCTGCCGAGCGGCCAGACCGTCCTGCAGATCGAATTCGCCGCACCCAGTCCGCTCGGGCTGCTCGGGTCCTGATCGCGCAGCGGGCCAAGCTGCCGACGAGCCCCATCGATGGCGCGCTACTGACCCTGTTTCAGCAGTAGATAGCCAGCCACGCTGTTGGATCCGCGAATCGCACGTTGAATCGCCCGTCCAGACCGCCACCGGGTGCAACTTATCCCGGCGCGGCAGCGATAACTGAGGGAGCCGCCATCGCTCGCAACCAGCGAACCCCTCGCGGACTCTCAGAAGTTGCGGGAGGCAGCCATGAGCGACGCCAGCGGCCCCGAAGACCACGCCGCGCCGCCCCACCCGCAAGCACCCGACGCACAAGCACCCCACGCACAAGCACCCCACCCGCAAGCACCCCTCGCGCAAGCAGTCGACCGGACGGTACCCGGCTCCTTGCGCCGCGACGTGCTGATCGGCGTCGGGACGGCCGGCGTCGCCGCTGTGGGTGCCGTATTCGCGACGCGCGTTCTCGGCGGAACGAGGCTGCCCTCGTCGGCCACGTCGCGGGTGGCGTTCACTCGCCCGGTAGCCAGGCCCACCAAGCCGACCAGAGCCGACTGGGCCGCCCTCCGCAAACAGCTGTCCACGCGCCGGCTCATCCGGCCGGGCGACAGCGGCTACGCGCAGGCCAGGCACCTGTTCGAGCCGCGCTTCGACTCGATCGAGCCGGCCGGCGTCGCGTACTGTGCCACCCCGGCCGACGTCTCGACGTGCCTGAGCTTCGTCCGGAGGTTCAAGCTGGCGGTTCGCGCACGGTCCGGCGGCCACAGCTACGCCGGCTGGTCGACCGTCAGCGGCGGCCTGGTCATCGACGTGTCGGCGATGAACTCGGTCCGCTTCGGCGACCAGACTGTGACGGTCGGCGCCGGCCTGGACCTGATCCACTTCTACGACAGCCTGGCCGGCAACGGCGTGGCCGTACCCGGCGGTTCCGGCCCGACCGTCGGGATCGCGGGCCTCGCGCTCGGCGGTGGCGTCGGCGCGCTGTCCCGGCTGTACGGCACGACCAGCGACAACCTGACTGACATCGACCTGGTGACAGCGGACGGCAGCGTGCTGACCTGCGACGCCGCGCGCAACAGCGAGGTACTGTGGGCCTGCCGCGGCGGTGGCGGCGGCAACTTCGGCGTCGCGACGTCGCTGACCTTCCGGACGCATCAGCTCAGCAGGCTGAACGTCTTCTTCCTCACCTGGCCGTGGCCGGAAGCGGCCAGGGTGCTCAGCGCCTGGCAGTCATGGGCGCCGACTGCCCCGGACACCCTGTGGTCCACCCTTCACCTGTCCGCCGACTTCGGCGGCGCGCCAGCACTCAGCGTGGGCGGCAGCTACGCCGGCCCGCCCCACGGGCTGGCCCGTCACCTGGACCACCTCTACGCCCAGGTCGGGTCCGGCCCGGCCACGGCCTCCGCCCAGGAGGAGTCGTACCTGGACGCGATGCTGGTCGAGACCGGCTGCTCGGCCATTCCGCTGGCGGCGTGCCACACCGGGCCGGGCGGTCAGCTGCCGCGGGTGCCATCCTTCGCCAAGTCCGACTTCTTTACCACGCCCCTGACACGTCAGGGGATCCGCGCGCTGCTAGCTGGTATCGAGCGCATCCGCGGCATCCAGGGCGCGGCGGGCGGTGTCGGCAGCGTGGCGTTCGACGCGCTCGGCGGCGCGGTCAACCGGGTGCCTTCGGCGGCAACGGCGTTCGTCCACCGCGACGCGCTATTCCTGGCTCAGTACTCGACTAGCTGGACCTCGCCCGGTGAGCGCAGCGCCGTGAACAATCAGCACGCCTGGCTGAACTCGTACTACCGAGCACTCCGGCGGCACGCCAGCGGCGAGGCGTACCAGAACTACATCGATCCCGACCTCGGCGACTGGCGGCGGGCGTACTACGGCGCGAACTACCCGTGGCTGAAGCTGGTGAAGGCGACCGTCGACCCGGCGAACGTCTTCCAGTTCCCCCAGGCGATCCAGGCCGGCTAGCTAGTCGATGCGGCTGGTGATCCGCGTGGGCAGCTCCACCGTCCGGCCTACCGTGCAGAGCCGGTCGTGCGACTTCCGGACAGCGTCTGGCAGGACGGCCCGAGCATTGTCGCCGGCCTCCCCCGCAGGGAACCGGATCCGGTAGGTGACCTCGACGTTGGCAAGGTGGTTGCCGTCGTCGTCGCGCACCTTGTCCGCGTCGACGATGATCTCGAACGACTCCGGCTCGGCCCGCCGCGTCGTGATGATGTCGATGTCGATCGCCGTGCAGCCGCCGATCGCGATCAGCAGCAGCTCGGTCGGGGTGAACTCCTCGTCCGCCCCGGTGCCGAATACGATCCGCCCGCCGCGAGAGTTGACCGCCTCGAACTGCCCGGCCCCGACGCGCTCGACGGTCAGCGTGCGGTGCGTGGATTCTGATGCCATAGGCCCACCCTGCCAGACGACCCAGACGACAGGGTGGGCCGGGAGCTCAGGCGTAGTCGCGGAACGCCGGCCACGCCCGCGCCCACGATGACCGCAAGCCCGTGGCGAGGAAGATCTGCGCGCCTTCCTCGTCGTCGCTGACACCGAGCCCGTTCCAGAACGTGGCGACGAGCCTGACGTGGCGGAACTCGCGCCGCAGCAGGGCCGGATCCACGTTCACGGCGATCGCCGATGTATCCCGCGACGGCGGCGGTCCCCAGAGCCAGAAGTTGTTGGCGCCGCTGTAGGCCGCCGGGAGGCCGTCACCGGCGCCGTACCGCTCGATCGCGCCTGCCTCACCGTAGTTGCCGGCCAGGACCGTGGTCACTCGCCGCTCCCCGGTCGGGAGCGCCCTGTACTCGCGCGCGATGAGCGCCACCTGCTGCGGCCACCCGATCGACTCGGCCAGATCGTAGTTGATCTTCTGCAGCGGCACGGTGTGCAGCACTCGAGCCGGCAGTACCGGCAGCGCGACCGGCAGCACAACGGCCGCCGAGAGCAGCATGCCGCCCGCCATCGCGACGGCAGGCGGCACGCGACCGAGCACTCGCCGCCGCTTGCCGAGCCACCGCTCGAGCGGAACGCAGCCGGCCGCCAGCAGGAACGTGTACGCGGCACCCGGGTAGTACGGCTTGCCGCCGAGTACGAACTGAAGCAGGATCGCCAGCCCGCAGCCGATCGCGACCGGGCGGAACGCGCGGGCCTGCGCACTGCGCAGCACCCAGATCAGCCCGGCGACCCACACGGGTGTGAGCACGATCCCGGTGAACAGGATCTGCGCCGGCCAGTACGTAGCCCGGTTGTGCCCGGCCTGTAGCTGGAGGGCATGGAAAACCTGGATACCCGGCCAGCCGTGCGCTGCCTGCCAGATCAGGTCGGGCGCGGCGAGCGCGGCGGCGAGCAGCGCGCCGATCACCAGGTACCGGCTACGCAGCAGCGACCGCGCCTCGGTCACCGCGAACCCGGCGAGCAGCGCGGCCACCAGGAATCCGATGTTCCACTTCGCCTCGCTGGCGACGCCGACGCAGCCACCGATCGCGAGCCACCAGCGCGGCTCCCGGCTCGTGAGCAGCCGCGTGACCAGGTACAGCGTCACCGCCCAGCCCAGGAAGTCCGGCGGCGTCGTGGTGAGCTCGTGCGCCGCGCCGATGAACTCACCACACGTGGCGGCGGCGAGCGCGGCGAGAACCTGGCCGGTGCGGCCGGCCCCGAGCCGCCTGCTCATCGCGGCCGTGAGCAGGACGATCGCGGCCAGGCACAGCGCGGGCAGGACCCGCAGGCCGACGACGGTGTTGCCGCCGAGCACCGCGCCGGCCCGCGCCAGCAGCGGCGTCAGCGGCGGCTGGTCGACGTAACCGAAGGCCAGGTGCTGGCCGGCCGCGAGGAAGTACAGTTCGTCGCGCACGTACCCGTAGCGGGCGCTGACGGCCAGCTCCAGCGCGACCGCGCCGAGCGCGATCAGCGCGATCGCGACCCGGGGCGGGCGCGGATCGGCAACGGGCGGGGCGCCGGCGGCGGTCGCCGCCAAAGATTCCGTAGTCATGAAGCGATCCTGACCGGGAACGGGGCCGTCCCACATCGGGCCGACAGCGGGTTCGCCGGCTCGCCCGCCGGCGGAGGACGGCGGCCGCTGGCTGGCGCGCCTCCACCTCGAGACGGACCCGGCCGATCGCCCTCGCGGCCGATACCGCCGGTCCGGCCGGGCACCTACTATCAGAGCGTGATCACGCTCGCTGCGCAGCTGACCGCGGTCCGCCGCGGGCTGGCGGATCGCCTCGCCGGGCTGCCGAGCCGCCGCCAGGAGCAGCTCCAGGACGCCGGGCTGGCGGTCGCGCTGGCCGCGGTCAACGTGGTCTCCGTCCTGCCGTACCGGGCCCAGCTGCACCCGCTCTGGCTGGCGCTGCTCCTGCTGGCTGGCCAGGCGCTGCCACTGGCGTGGCGGCGGTCCGCGGCGGTCGGCACCGGGCTCGTCATCGGCGCGGCGCGGATCAGCTACGACAAGATCGGCTTCGGCTTCGCGCCGCTGCCGCTTGGCCCGGCGATCGCGGTCTACACGGTCTTCGACCGGCGCGGCCCGGCGTTCCGGGCGATCACCGCCGCGCTGGTCGTCGTGGGCGTCACGATCTCGCTGGCCTCGCCAGGGCATAGCGAGCCGTACGAAGCGATCTTCCAGGGACTGATCTTCGCCACGGCGATGGCGGCCGGAACGCTCAGCCGGGCCAAGCGCACATCACTCACCGCTGCGCAGACCAGGGCCGAGCGGGCCGAGGCCGAACTCGACCAGGAGGCGGCGCGGGCGGCGGCCGCCGAGCGCGCGCGCATCGCCCGCGAACTGCACGACGTCGTGGCGCACCACGTGAGCCTGATGGCCGTGCAGGCAGAGGCCGCCGCGTCGCTGCTGCCAGCACAGCCCGAGCAGGCACGCACGTCGGTCGACATCATCGGCGACACCGCGCGCCAGGCGCTGACCGAACTGCGCCGCCTGCTCGGCGTGCTGCGCGGGCCGGCCGAGCGCCAGGCCGCCGCCCCGGCCACCGCTCCGGCCGCGTCGCTGACCGACCTCGGCGACGTGCTCGCCAAGGTGCGCGAGGCCGGGCTGCCGGTCGAGTATCAGGTCACCGGTACCCCGGCGGCGCTGGCACCCGGCATTGAGCTGACCGCGTTCCGGATCGTGCAGGAGGCGCTGACCAACACGCTCCGCCACGCCGAGGCGGTCCAGGCGCGGGTCACCGTCGCGTACGAGCCAGGCTTCGTCACGCTGTCAGTCGCCGACTCGGGCCCGCGGCGCCCCGACCCGCCGGCCAGGTCAGGGTCCGGCTTCGGGCTGGCCGGCATCGCCGAGCGGGTGGCGTCGTGCGGCGGCAGCCTCACGGTCGGGCCGAGCTCGGCGGCCGGCTTTGCCCTGTCGGCCCGCCTCCCGATTAAGTGAGCAGCGTCAAGTGAGCAGCGCCGCATCAGCCGGGCCTATCAGGGTCATCGTGGCCGACGACCAGGAGCTGGTCCGGGCCGGCTTCGCCGTCATACTCAGCGCCGCCGAGGGCATTGCCGTGGTCGGCGAGGCCGCCAACGGCGCGGAGGCCGTCGCGCAGGCAGCTGAGCACGAGCCCGACGTGGTGCTCATGGACATCCGCATGCCGGGGATGGACGGGCTGGAGGCGGCCCGGCTGATCACGCGCTCGGCCGACGGATCTGGGCGGCCGGCCCCGAAGGTCGTCATGCTGACCACGTTCGACCTCGACGACTACGTCTATGCCGCGCTGCGCGCCGGCGCCAGCGGCTTCCTGCTGAAGGACTCGCCGCGGGCCGACCTCATCGCCGCCGTCCGCGCGGCCGCGGCCGGGGACGCCCTGCTCGCCCCCTCGGTGACGCGGCGGCTGATCGAGGCCTTCGCGCGGCGGCCGCCGGAGACCTCGCCGTCACCGTCGCAGCTCGCCTCGGTCACCGCCCGGGAGCGGGACGTGCTGATGCTGATCGCGCGCGGCCGCAGCAACGCCGAGATCGCGAGCGCGCTGTTCGTCAGCGAGGCCACGGTGAAGACTCACGTCGGCAGCCTGCTGGCCAAGCTGGGCCTGCGTGACCGGGTGCAGGCCGTGATACTCGCCTACGAGACAGGGCTCATCGTGCCCGGCGGGTAGCGACCCTCACATTTCCCGCCTGCCGTGCGCGCAAAAGGCGTAAGCCGGGCATCATCCTGCACGTCCGGCGGGAAATGTGGCGCGAGCGGTGCCGCCACGACCGAAACGCCGCCGGCTAGGGCAGCCCGGCGCTAGCGGACGGCCAGCGACTGCACGAAGCTGGCGATCTGCCGCAGCGTGCTGCATTCCCGGACCTGATCGCACAGCGGAGCGTACCGGGCCATCACCGAGTCGCCCTGGTTCCAGTACCGGCGCGGCTCGGGATTAAGCCAGTACAGCCTGCCGACCCGGCCAGCGATGTCGGCCAGCGCCCCGGTGGCCGGATCGAGGTAGTTAGTGCGCGCGTCGCCGACGACCAGGACCACCGTCCGCCGCGAGAACTGCCCGCCGTACTGAGCAGCGAAGTCCCGCAGGACGTGGCCGTAGTCAGAGCTGCCGTTCCAGCGGACCGCGCCCCGCGCCGCCTCCGCCTGGCTGAGCTGGCGCCCGGCCGACCGGGCCTCGCTGACCAGCTCGGTGATCTCCGACAGCCCGTCGACGAACGAGAACGCGCGCAGCCTGGACAGGCGGCTGTCCAGCGCGATCAGCAGGTTCAGCGTGAACCGGGAGAACGTCGCCACCGACCCGGACACGTCGCAGAGCACGACGATCTCGGGCTTCGGCGGCGGGGCCTGCTCCGTGCCGATGCGGAACGGGACGCCGCCGGTGCCCATGGCCAGGTGCAGCGTCCGGCGCACGGACAGCCGCCGCTTCCGGAACTCCTGCTGCGCGAGGATCTTGCTGAGCTGGTGCGCGAGCGGCCCGATCGAGGCGACCATCGCCTCCTGCTCCGCCGCCGACGCGGTCGCGATGTCGACGTCCTCGGCCAGGCGGACCCGCATGGTCTTGCTGACCGCGCGGGCGCCGCGGTCGGCCACCAGGGCCCGCCGGATCGCCGCCTGCAGCTCGTCCCGGAACCGGTCCACGGCGCGGTCAGCGTCAGCCCGGCTCAGCCGATCCCGGATGCCCGCACCGGCCGAGTTCCAGCCGCCACCGGACCCGCCGCCACCTCCCGCGCCGTCGCCGTCGCCGTCCCCGGCGCCCTGCCCGGCCGCGATCAGCGCGTCCCGGATGGCCTCGAGGTTGGCCGCGTCGCTGGCTGCGATCATGGCGAACACGCCGGCGACCGGGGCGCCCGGCTCCAGCGCCGCGAAGCGGCGGACGTACTCCTCCGCAAGCTGCCGCAGCACCGCCGGGTCGCCCGACTCGATGGCCGCGCGCAGCGCGGCGGCCAGCTCATCGTCGGACAGGCCGCCGAACGGCCCGGGCTCAGCCGACCCCGTTCCCGCAAAATGAAGGTCGAAAAGCAGGTTGAAGGCCTCGACGTGCTCGGCCCGCTTGACCATGGCACATTGCAGCGTCGACCGCACGACCTCGGTGTCGGCCAGCGGGACGGAGGCCAGCGCGCGGGCCGCGTCGAGGTGCTCGCCGACGGAGACGGGGACGCCGATCGTGCGCAGCTCGTCGACCAGTGCAGTGAGCGTGCTTTCCACCGTCAGGCCAGGGACAGCTCGGCGAGCGCGAGAGTGATGTCGCGCTCGTACTTCAGCAGGACGGACATGGTCTGCCTGGTCATCTCATCGGTGAGCTCGGCGGCGCCGAGGGCGAGCAGCGTGCGCGCCCAGTCGACGGTCTCGGAGATCGAGGGCGGCTTCTTCAGGTCGGCGCCGCGCAGCACGGCCACGAGCGACGCGATCTCGCTGGCCAGGTGATCGCCGAGCTCGGGGACGTGCAGCTGCACGATCTCCGCTTCGCGCTGCATGCTCGGGTAGCCCAGGTGCAGGTAGAGGCAGCGCCGCTTGAGTGCCTCGGAGAGATCTCTGGTGTTGTTCGAGGTCAGGAACACCTGCGGGATGTGCCGCGCGGTCACCGTGCCGAGCTCGGGGATCGACACCTGGTACTCCGACAAGACCTCGAGCAGCAGCGCCTCGGCCTCCATGTCCAGCCGGTCCACCTCGTCGATGAGCAGCACGACCGGCTGGTCGGACCGGATCGCGGCCAGCAGCGGGCGGCTCAGCAGGAAGTCCTCGCCGAAGATCCCGGCAGCCGTCAGCTCGTCGCCGGTCCCGGCGGCGCCGCCGCCACGCTCCTGTAGCTGGAGCTGCAGCAGCTGGCGGCGGTAGTCCCACTCGTAGATCGCCTTGGACTCATCCAGCCCCTCGTAGCACTGGAGCCGGATCAGCGGCTTGCCGGTCATCGCGGCGACGCTCTTGGCCAGCTGTGTCTTGCCGGTGCCAGCCGGGCCCTCGATCAGCACCGGCTTGCTCAGCGCCTGCGCCAGGTGCACGACCGTGCCAGTCGCCGTGTCTGCCAGGTACCCGGCACGGCGCAGCTGTTCCTGCACGTCGCCGATCGGGGTGGGAGTTTCCGCCATAGGGCTAATAATCGCGAAGACGTGATCAATCGGCTAGCTCGGGGTTACTGATGGGTACGTCGGCGGCCTCGAGCTCGGCGACCGTCGCGGCCGCGCGCGGCCGGATCCGCCTGCTTGCCGCCGCGATCAAGGCGGCGGCAGGTGCCAGCGCCGCCGCGCCGGCCAGCAGGGCGATCCGCAGGGACGCGAGCGTGCCGATCGCCCCCACGATCGGGCCGCCCACGATCTGCCCGCCGCTGTCGAACATGTCCTTGGCCGACAGGGCCGTCGCCCGGACCGACGGGTCGATCCGGCCCACCATCCAGCCCGAGAGCAACGGGTCAAGAACCGGGCGCAGCACCGAGACGACCAGGTACGTGGCCGCGACCACAGCGAAGGCGTGGGCGGTGGCCATGCCGACGACCGCCGCGCCGATCGCCAGCGTCAGCACCAGCAGTGCGCCGACGATCGAGTCTGGACCTAGCCGCTCGGTCCGTCGCTTGGCCACCTCCGTTGCGCCGAGCCCGAGCACCGCGGCGGCGCACGCAAACAGGCTGAACCACATGGCCGGATGCAGGCCCCCGAGGTGCGGGAACCTGATGTCCCGCAGCAAGAACGCGCCCCAGAGCCGGTCGAAGCTCTCGCTCCACATACCGGCGAACAGCGTCATGCCGAACAGCAGTACCAGACCCGGTACTGCGACCACCGCCCGGTGGGTCGCCCTGACCTGGTCCGCCAGCATGCTTCCCGCCTGCCGGACGACCTGACCCACCCCGGCCGCGGCCTTAGCCCGGTGGAAGTTGTTCTCTGGCATCACGACTGCCAAGCCGATGGCGAGCAGGCAGGTGAGCGCACCGCCGACCCGAAGCGGCAGCTCGAGCCCGGCCAGCGCGATGACGCCCGACAGCAGGCTGCCCGCCACGGTGGCGATGAGGCCGAGCTGAGTGGCGCGCAGGTAGATGCCGGTCATCCGGTGATCTCCGAGCTCGGCGGACAGCTCGTCGGCGATCCAGGCGTCCTGGGCACCGTTGTTCAGCGCGGCACCGAGGCCGAGCAGCGCCCAGGACGCCATCAGGTTGCCGAACGACGGCGACAAGCTCGCCATGACCTGTGCCACGCCGACGATGAACAGCCCGGTCAGTACGCACAGCCGCCTGCTGAGCAGGTCAGCCAGCACACCGGTCGGCAGCTGGAACACGAAGTAGCTCAGCTCGAGCGACGTCCCGAGCAGCAGCAGCTGGAGCGGGTTGAGTCGCCCCGCAGTGACCCAGTAGACGGTGACGGTCGCGTAGCTGATGCCGAGCAGGAAGCTCATGCCGCACTCGAGGACCAGGTACAGCCGGTAGGGGCTGACCAGGTGCCGTCGACTGGGCATGCAGCCCTCCCCCCACGGTTGTCAGGAGCCCCGGCGACGCTAGGCGACGGCGGCCGCGCGGTCAATGCCTTTTCGTCGTGGCGAGGCACTCCGGCGTCTTTGTTAGACTGGCGAACTGTAAGTGTGCCGTACCAACGGACCGTACCTAAGGGGTGCTGGTGGCCGACTCGGCCGCGGTGGCTGGTGACATCGACGAGGACGTGACGATCAGCGCGGTGCTGACCGTGCTGCGGATCGCGCGCGTCCTGGAGCGGATCGACGCGGGTATCTCCCCGCAGCAGTACCGGATTCTCAAGCTCATCGGGCTGGGCGGCGAGCGGTCCGCCCGGCTGGCCGAGCGGCTCGCCGTCGCCAAGCCGACGCTGACCGCGACCGCTGACAGCCTCGTCGCGGCCGGACTGGTCTGCCGCGAGGCCGAGCCAGGCGACCGCCGCGTCGTGCGGCTGCACCTGACCGCGGCTGGTCAGACGGCGGTCGAACAGGCCGACGCCGCCTACGCGGCGTGGTTCGGCTCCCTGCTTGACCACACCGGGCGCCGCGACCAGATCGTGGCCGACCTGCTCAAGCTCGATGAATCGATGACCGAGCGCCGGCTCGCCCGGCTGTCCAGCGGCGGAGGCGCCGCGACTCAGAGTGCGGGCCAGCGGTGAAGCTGGGCATCAAGACAGGGCGACCAGCCTCCACTTCGCAGCCGACCCTCGGCTCCGGCTACGGCGAGGGCTGGCTGCGGCGGCTGACGGCGTACTGCTGGCGGCACAAGAGCCTCACCCTGGTCGCGTTCGGCGCCTCGCTGGTCGCGACGCTAGTCACGATCGCCATCCCGCTGATCCAGCGCTACATCATCGACAACTCGATCGTGGCGCACAACCAGCCAGTCTGGCCGGGCGCGACAGCGCTGATCATCGCGGCCCTGATCAGCTTCGGCGCTGTCTACCTCCGCCGGTACCGCGGCGGCCAGCTCTCCCTGGACGCGCAGCACGATCTGCGCACCGAGCTGTTCGGCTCGCTGACCAGGCTTGACGGCGCGCGCCAGGACCAGCTGCACACTGGTCAGATCGTCAGCAGGTCCATCACCGACCTGAACATGATCCAGAGCCTGCTGTCCATGCTGCCCATGCTGATGGGCAACGCGCTGCTGTTCGTGTTGTCGATCGGGGTCATGTTCTACCTGTCGCCGGTGCTCGCCCTCATCTCCATCGCCGTCGGCCCGGCGCTGCTCGTGCTCTCCATCGCGTCCAGGCGGCGGCTGTTCCCCGCTAGCTGGGACGCCCAGCAGAAGGCCGGCGAAGTCGCTGGCGTCGTCGAGGGCGCGGTCACCGGCGTGCGGGTGGTCAAGGGCTTCGGCCAGGAGCAGCAGGAGATCGACCGGCTGGATGGCGTCAGCCAGATCCTCTATGCGGCCAGGGTGCGTGCCGTCCGGCTGATGGCCAGGTTCAGCCCGGCGCTCGGCGCGATCCCGGCGCTCGGCCAGGTCGGCGTGCTGCTGTTCGGCGGCTGGCTGGCGATCAAGGGCAGCATTACGCTCGGCACCTTCCTGGCCTTTGCGTCCTACCTGGCCCAGATGGTCAACCCGGTCCGCGCGCTCACCAACCTGATCACCATCGGCCAGGAGGCGCGGGCCAGCGTCATCCGGGTGTTCGAGGTCATCGACTCGCGGCCGGTGATCACCGAGCGGCCGGACGCCCAGGTGCTGCCGCCGGGCAGCCACGACATCGAGCTGGACGACGTGCACTTCGGCTACGTGCCGTCCGAGCCGGTCCTGCGCGGGCTGTCGCTGCACGTGCGGCCGGGCGAGACGCTGGCCGTCGTCGGCACTTCGGGCTCGGGCAAGTCGACGATCTCGCTGCTGCTCCCCCGGTTCTATGACGTTCGCTCGGGCGCGATCCGGGTCGGCGGGCACGACGTCCGCGACCTGACACTGAACTCGCTGCGCGCGTCGATCGGGCTTGTCCTGGAGGAGAGCTTCCTGTTCTCCGACACCGTGGGCAGCAATATCGCCTACGGCCGCCCGGACGCTACCGAGCAGCAGATCGTCGCCGCGGCCCGGGCCGCCGAGGCCGAGGACTTCATCCTCGGCCTGCCCGCCGGCTACGACACCGTGGTCGGCGAGCAGGGCCTGACCCTCTCCGGCGGCCAGCGCCAGCGGATCGCGCTGGCCAGGGCGCTGATCACCGATCCGTCCATCCTGATCCTGGACGACGCCACGTCGGCGATCGACGCGAGGGTGGAAGCGCAGATCCACGCCACCTTGCGCAAGGTGATGGCCGGCCGGACCACGCTGCTGATCGCCCACCGCATGTCGACCCTCGAGCTCGCCGACCAGATCGCCGTCCTCGACCAGGGCCGGCTCGTCGACCAGGGCACGCATGAGGAGCTGACTGGGCGCTGTCCGCAGTACCGGCTGCTG
The DNA here is from genome assembly GCA_963792725.1 of uncultured Actinomycetota bacterium. GTDB lineage: Bacteria > Actinomycetota > Actinomycetes > Streptosporangiales > Streptosporangiaceae > JAJYUU01. Next base: position 1,551,663 of record CAWBXJ010000001.1, read on the forward strand.
CTGGCCGGACCCGGTGACGACGCTGAGGGCGTCGACGCCGGCGAGCTCGACTACTACCGGACCGAGGCCGACCAGCAGGCGGACGCCTGCCGCTCCGCGCCAGCCGCCGGCCAGATCACGCCCAGCCTGTGGCCCGCGCGACCGCAGACTGCCCACGCCAATGGGGCTACGCCGGCCGACGCGGCCGGCCAGCAGCTCGCCAGCGCCGCGGCGGCCGCGATCGGCCGTGGCCACATCTCCAGCGGGGCTGGCGGTGGCCGCGGCGGCGGCGCGGCCCAGCGCGGCGCGGCCCTGAGCGGCGGTGCCACCGGCGGCGGCTGGCTGGCCGGCGTACCAGCCTCGCCCGAGCTCCTGGCCAAGATCGACGCGCTCCCCCCGGCGACCGAGACGCCCGACGTCGACGAGTCGTTTGCGCGGGCGCCCGATCCGCACTTCACCCTCCGCAAGCTGCTGCGCCCGTTCGCCATTGCGCTGCTGATCGGGCTCATCCTGGACGGCCTGGACGCCATCGCCAGCACGGCAATGCCGCTGCTCGTCCGCGGCGGCATCGACAACGGCGTCGAGCGGACGGCGCTGAGCCTTGGCGCTCGATTCCAGATCATCGCGCTGGTCTCGGTCATCGGCCTTGGCATCGTGCTGGCCGACTGGGCGGTGAACTGGGCCCAGACGATCGTCGTGGGCCGCAACGGCGAGCGCCTGCTCTACACGCTGCGGGTAAAGATCTTCGCCCACCTCCAGCGGCTCGGCCTGGACTTCTACGAGCGTGAGCTCACCGGCCGGATCATGACGAGGATGACGACAGACGTCGACGCACTGTCGTCGTTCTTCCAGACCGGTCTCATCACGATGGTCAACTCGGTGCTGACGTTTGTCGTGGTACTGACGCTGATGCTGATCATCAACCTGCGGCTCGGGCTGATCCTGTGCACGGTGCTGCCCGTCCTCGTGGTGGCCACGGTCGTGTTCCGGCGGAAGTCCTCCCGTGCCTACACCGAGGCGAGGGAGCGGGTCAGCGCGGTCAACGCCGACCTCCAGGAAAACGTCGCTGGCCTCCGCGTCGCCCAGGCCTACCGGCGCGAGCAGGTGAACTCCGACAGGTTCGCCGGGCTATCGGGCGCGTACCGGGTGTCCCGGCTGCGGGCGCAGCGCATGATCGCGGTCTACTTCCCGTTCGTCCAGGCACTGTCCACGATCGGCGGCGCGGTGGTGCTATTCGCGGCGGCGAGCGAGATCCACAGCGGCGCGATTACGGTCGGGAGCCTGATCGCCTACCTGCTCTGGGTGGACTCCCTGTTCGCGCCGGTGCAGCAGATGTCGCAGGTGTTCGACGGCTATCAGCAGGCCAACGTCGGTCTTCAGCGCATCAAGGGACTGCTCCACACGCCGACGAGCACGCCCCCGGCTGCGCACCCGATCCGGCCGGGACGCCTGCGCGGCGGGATCGAGCTGCGCGACGTGCACTTCGGCTACGCAGGACAGCGCAAGGAAGCCATCGGCGGCATCAGCCTGTCGATCGCGCCAGGCGAGACGGTGGCGCTGGTCGGGCAGACCGGGGCAGGCAAGTCCACGCTGGTCAAGCTCATTGCCAGGTTCTACGACGTCACCTCCGGCCAGGTGCTGATCGACGGCACCGACGTGCGCGAGTTCGACCTGCCGGCCTACCGGCAGCAGCTCGGCGTCGTGCCGCAAGAGCCGTACCTGTTCGCCGGCACGGTCCGCGACGCCATCGCCTACGGGCGGCCCGCGGCGAGTGACGCGGAGGTGGAAGCGGCGGCCCGCGGCGTCGGCGCGATCGAGATGATTTCCCGGCTGCCTGGTGGCTTCGGCCACGAGGTAGCCGAGCGCGGCCGCAACCTGGCCGCCGGCCAGCGGCAGCTCATCGCGCTCGCCCGCGCCTACCTAGTGGACCCGGCCATCCTGCTGCTCGACGAGGCGACGGCCGCCCTGGACCTGGCCGCGGAGGCTGCGGTCAACCGGGCCACCGAGCAGCTAGCGGCGCGGCGTACGACGCTGCTGGTGGCGCACCGGCTGACCACCGCCTCCCGGGCGGACCGGATCATCGCCCTGGCCGACGGGCAGGTCGCCGAGGTGGGGACGCACGACGAGCTGCTCGAGCGCGATGGTGCCTATGCGGCCATGTGGGCCGCTTTCACCGGTGAGGCGGAGCTGGTGGCCTGACCGTCGCGCTGCGGAGTGACGTGCCGCACGCCTCGGAATCGGTGAATCTGACCCTAGATTGGCACGGATTCAGTGACGGCTTGCGCCGGAACCTGCGCGGATAGTTGTTTGCGCAGCCTGTTCCGCGCCCGATGCAGGCGTGACATGACGGTCCCGATGGGCACGCCGATTATCTCAGCCACGTCGTAGTACGAGTAGCCCTCGATGTCGGCCAGGTAGATGGTCGCCTTGAAGCAGTCCGGCAGGGCGTCGAGAGCCTGCCGGAACTCAGAGTGAGCGAACTGCCTGAGCACCTCGTCCTCGGCCGACGGCGTGTGCGCCAGCGAGCCGCCGATCGCGCGGATGGCGGTGGCCGCCTGCGCCGTCTCGAGTTCGGGGCTGAGAACGTGCTGGAGCTCGTGGTGCCGCTTGCGGCAGGCATTGACGAACGCGTTGGCCATGATGCGATGCAGCCACGCCCCGGCGTTCGTGCCCGGCGTGAACCCGCGCAGGCCCGCATAGGCGCGGGTCAGCGTCTCCTGGACCAGGTCTTCGGCGTCGCTGGGATTACGCGTCATCTTCAGCGCTGCCGGATAGAGCTGCCGTCTGCAGCACTCGACTTCTCGCTCGAACAACTGGTGTGCCGGAGATAGGTGGTTCTCATGTACGTAGGCCGCAGTACGCATGAGCGCTATCGCCTCCTTGTTCGGGCAGCGCCACCCTCGGAGGGCCAGCCGGACGCCAGCGATACTGATGGTTGGGATTGGCCGCCGCTACGCCACCGAAGTCGGTGGACCCGAAGCATTCAAATCGCTACTCAGCGTGATGTCCAACGGCATATAACCTCGCAAAGCAGCCCGCCACCGCGGAATCCGCAGGCACGGCCGTTCGGTTCGCGCACGCCTACGCTGTTCAGCGAACGCACCGCTAGCCCGGCACCAGCGCTCAAGCCGGCGGCAGGCGGAGCCGATGGCTGGCCCGCCGGCCCGCTGCCAGGGCTACCCAGCCTTGGCGGCGTTGCGCCAGGCAGCGAGGGCGGCCTGGATGTCTGCCGCGTCGATGCCGACGTGCGTCAGCATCCGGATCCGGCCCCCGATCATGGTGACGAGCACTCCCTCGGCGGCCAGGCGCTCGCGCCACTGCGTCGCGCCGCGGCCGCTGCCGGACACGTCAACGAACACGATGTTGGTCTCGATCAGGTCAGGATCGACGCTGCCAGGCAGCAACTCGGCGATGCCGGCGGCCAGGGTCCTGGCGTTGTCATGGTCCTCGTGCAGCCGCTTGGGCCCTTCTTCCAGGGCGATCAGGCCTGCTGCCGCCATGATGCCAGCCTGCCGCCACGCCCCGCCGAAGAGGATCTTGAGTCGGCGCGCCTCCCGGATGAACTCCCGGCCGCCCGCGAGGATCGACCCGATGGGTGCGCCGAGCCCCTTGGACAGGCAGAACATCAGCGAGGTCACCTGGCCGGCGTAGGCCGCGACCGGGACGTCCGCGACGGCACAGGCATTGAAGATCCGCGCGCCGTCCAGGTACAGCGGGACTCCGGCGTCGGCGCAGACGGCCGCGATGTCGCGGACGCCAGTCACGCTGAGGACCGCGCCGCCGCCGACCTGGTGGGTGTTCTCGATCGTGACGAGGTCCACGACCGACACGTCATACGGGTCCGGCATCAGCGCCCCCGCGACTTGCTCGCCGAGCAGCAGGCCGCGATCTGGTGCCGTCAGGTAGTGGAACGCGATCCCGGACAACACGGCCGCCGAGTTGGCCTCGGTCCGCCCGGCGTGCGCGCTGGCCTCGCACACCGCGAAGTGCCCGGACCGGACGTAGGCGTGGAGGGCGACCTGGTTGCACATGGTCCCCGTCGGCAGGTAGATCGCCGCTTCCTTGCCTGTCAGCTCGGCGGCGCGATCCTGCAGGCGGTTGACCGTGGGGTCATCGCCATACCAGTCGTCGCCGACCTCGGCCGTCGCCATCGCCTGCCGCATCCGCTCCGACGGCTTGCTGACGGTGTCGGACCGGAGATCAATGCTGGCATCCATGTGCGGCAGGATACGGGATCAGGTGGCGCGGGCACTCGCGGCGGCGGCCTCCGCCCCGGCCCCGACCGGGCCGCCTAGGACCTCGACCCCGCCGAGGATCTCGACCGGCTCACCCTGGATCTCGGCAGGGCCGGCCAGCTGGTCGGCGCGCAGGGTCCGGATGTCGCGCGGGATCAGCGCGAACACCGAGACGATGACGATCAGCGCAGCGGCCCCGTACTGGGTCGCGGACACCCCGGCCCACGCGGCGATCGGGCCGGCGACCACGGCGCCGATCGGCATCGCCATGACCGAGCCGAACGCGTCGTAAGACGACACCCTGGCCAGCTTCTCCGCCGGGATGTTGCGGGCCAGCGCGACGGTCCACTGCACCATCATGATCTCGAGCGTGATGCCGAGCAGGAAGGACGCGACGCAGATCACCGGCAGCGGCCACAACATCGCCAGCGCCAGCGGCGAGATGGCGATGCTGGCACCGATGACGACGACGAACAGCATCGGGCGGCGCGGGCTGAAGCGCAGCGACATCAGGCCGCCAGCGATGAGTCCCAGGGACTCGGCGCCGGTGATGGTGCCCCAGGCGGCCGGACCGCCTAGGTGCGCGCGGGCCACGACCGGGCCGAGCACGCCGAATGAGCCGTACCACGCCGCCAGCACCACCGAGAACTGAGCCACGATGACCCACAACCACGTATGCGAGCGGAACTCCGACCAGCCGTCCCGAAGCTCCCGCAGCATGCTCGTCTGGTGCATGCGATCGTGCGCCGTCACCCGGATCGCGAGCATCAGCGGCACGGTGCCGAGCAGCCCGGTGCCGCACATCGCCAATGCCCAGCCCGGGCCGTTCTTGCCGATGGCCGCGATACAGAAGCCGGCCAGCACCGCGCCGCCCATCTGCGCGGCGTTCATCGCCAGCCGCGATACCGCGCTGGCCTCCTGCAGTTGCTCAGCGGGCACCAGCCTGGGCAGCAGCGCCGACGAGGCTGGGTAGAACACCGCCATGCCGGTGCCGGTCAGGCATTCCAGCGCGATCATCTGCCACAGCGCCGGATGGCCGGTCAGTACGAGGATCCCGAAGGTACCCTCGCCGACCGCCATCATGATGTTGGCCGCGATGATGACCTTCTGCGGTGCGAGGCGGTCGGCGATGACACCGCCGACCAGCAGGAAGATCAGCGACGGCGCGATCTGCGCGGCCAGCACGTAAGACAGCTTGGCCGTGGATCCGTGCGTCTGGTTCAGCACCGCGAACGACACGCCCACCATCGAGAAGGCGTACGACATCGGCGCCAGTACGCGGTCGGCGAGCAGCAGCCTGAAGTCCCGGATACCGAGCACCGGCAGGCGGCGCGTGGCGAGGGCGAGACGGCGCCGCAGCGCACGCGCAAGCATGACGAACGTCCGATCTTGATCAAAGGGGCTGTCTTGTCGATCTTATCGGGCGTCCTGAACTGCGGAAAACGAATTTACGGCCGGCGCCGGGGCGGTTGACCTACCCGCCATCGTCCCGGCATGATCACTCGTGCCGGGCTGCCTCCCCTCGGCGCGCGGCGCAGGCCGGCAGCGCCAAGGCACCCCCGGTGTAACCCGCGAATGCGCTGCTGGCACCCTCAGGAATATCGGGTAGTACTGCCGGGTTCGCGACATGTGCGGAACCCGTGACACGCGTGCAGGGCCGGCGAGAGGAGCTGATGGTCAGTTGAGCATCCTGGGTACGAGGGTCCTGCGGACAGAGGATCCGAAGTTCCTCACTACCGGCGGCGTGTATACCGAGGACGTCGTGGACGACCGTCTCGACGGCGCCTACCACGTGTTCTTCGTCCGCTCCCCGCTCGCCCACGCGCGCATCAACAGCATCGATGTCACCCCGGCGCTGGCAGCGCCTGGAGTGGTGGCCGCCTACACCGGCGCAGACCTGGCTGATCTTCCGGTCATTCCGCCGGCTGCGGCCGGGCTGATGAACGTCGAGATGACGCAGCGGCTCCTGGCGACCGACAAGGTCCGCTTCGTCGGGGAGCCCGTCGCCGTCGTCGTGACCGAGCACCCCTACCAGGGCGAGGATGCCATCGAGCTGGTCGAGGTGGACTACGACCCGCTGCCGGCCGTGCTGGGCTTCGAGCCGGACGACAGCTCGCTGCTGTTCGAGGCGGCCGGGAGCAACGTCGCCGGCAACTGGGGCGAGGCATCCTCGCTGAAGCCGGACCTGTTCGAGGGCTGCGAGGTCGTGGTCAGCCACACGATCATCAACCAGCGGGTCGCGCCCGCCCCGATGGAGACGCGGGCCGGCGCCGCGGTCTGGGGCGAGGACGGCAGGCTGACCGCCTGGATCCCGAACCAGGGCGCGCAAGGTACCCGCGACGGTCTCGCCAAGCTGCTCGGACTGGAGACCCCGCAGGTCCGGATCATCACCCCGGACGTCGGCGGCGCGTTCGGCGCCAAGTTCGGCGCCGATCCCGAGCACGCCGTGATCGCCTGGATCGCGCGCGACCTCGGCCACCCGGCACGGTGGACCGAGACCCGCTACGAGAACCTCATCGCGATGACTCACGGCCGGGCGCAACAGCACACCGTGACGATCGGCGGCAGCCGGGACGGGAACGTGGCCGCGTACCGACTCGAGATTGTCCAGGACGCGGGCGCTTACCCGAAGATCGGCGCCATCCTGCCGTTCCTCACCATCCTGATGACCTCCGGGCCCTACGACATCCCGAACGCCGAGGCCATCGCGAAGGTCGTGGTGACGAACACCACGCCGATCGGCGCGTACCGCGGCGCCGGGCGGCCGGAGGCGACGGCCGCGATCGAGCGGGCGATGGACCTGTTCGCCACCGAGATCGGCGTCGACCCGGCCGATGTCCGCCGCAAGAACCTGCTTCCGCCGTTCACCGAGCCGCACCAGACCAAGTTCGGCGCGCTGTATGACACCGGCGACTACGCCGCCGCACTTGACAAGGCGCTGGCGGCGGCCGGATACACCGAGCTCCGCCGGGAGCAGGCCAGGCGCCGCGTGAGCGGCGACGTCCGCCAGCTCGGCATCGGCGTGGCCAGCTACGTCGAGATCACCGGCATGGGCGACGGCGAGGGCACGCCGCCGCAGGAGAACGCCACCGTTGAGGTGCATCCAGACGGGACCGCGACGATCCTCACCGGCACCTCACCGCACGGCCAGGGGCACGCAACCGCCTGGGCGATGCTCGCCAGCGACGAGCTCGGCATCCCGGTGGAGAAGTTCACGCTCAAGTGGGGCGACACCGACCTGATCCCCGAAGGCGGCGGCACTGGCGGCTCGCGCAGCCTCCAGCAGGGCGGCGCTGCGGTCCAGCAGGCGTCCCAGGAGCTGATCGAAATGGCCAGGCTGCGCGCCGCGGCCCAGCTGGAGGCCAACGCCGCCGACCTTGTCTTCGACAAGAGCCGCAGCGCGTTCGCAGTGGCCGGTGACCCGGACGCCGCCGTCCCGCTTACCCAGCTCGCCGAGAACGAGCGGCTGCTGGTCCGGGCCGTGTTCTCCGCGCCCGGCGCGACGTTCCCGTTCGGCACTCACGTCGCCGTCGCCGAGGTCGACACCGAGACCGGCAAGGCAACCCTGCGTCGCATCATCACCGTCGACGACGCTGGCGTCGTGCTCAACCCGCTGCTGGCCGAGGGCCAGCGTCATGGCGGCATCGCCCAGGGCGCCGCGCAGGCATTCCTGGAGGAGGTCGTCTACGACGCCGATGGCAACCCGCTGACCACGAGCCTGGCCGACTACCCGTTCCTGTCGGCCACCGAGGTGCCGAGCTTCGAGCTGGCGGACATGGCGACGCCGACCACCTACAACCCGCTCGGCGCCAAGGGCATCGGCGAGGCCGGGTCGATCGGCGCGACGCCCGCCGTGCAGAACGCGATCATCGACGCCGTGGCGCACCTCGGCGTCCGCCACATTGACCTGCCTGCCACGTCCCGCCGGGTCTGGCTGGCCATACAGCAGGCGGCTACGGCCGAGTCTGGATCGGAGCACTGATGACGCGCATCGAGCTGACCGTCAACGGCGAGAAGCGGTCCGACGAGGTCGAGCCGCGGCTGCTGCTCGTGCACTACCTGCGCGAGGTACTTGGCCTGCGCGCCGCCAACGTCGGCTGCGACACGACCTCCTGCGGCGCCTGCACCGTGCTGCTCGACGGCAAGTCAGTCAAGTCCTGCACCGTCCTCGCCGTGCAGGCCGCCGGCCACGAGGTAGTGACGGCGGAGGGCCTGGCGCCCGCGGGCGAGCTGCACCCGGTGCAGGCCGCGTTCCGGCAGAACCACGGCCTGCAGTGCGGGTTCTGCACGCCGGGCATGGTCATGGCCACGGTGGGGCTCCTGTCGGAGAACCCGCATCCGACCGAAGAGCAGGCCCGCGAGGCGCTCGAGGGCAACCTGTGCCGGTGCACCGGCTACCACAACATCATCCGGGCAGTGCTCGCCGCTGCAACCGACCTGCAGGCAGACACCGAGGTGAGCGCATGATCCCCGCCCAGTTCGAGTACGTCGCCGCGGACTCGGCCGCGCACGCGATCAGCCTGCTGACCGAGCGCGGTGACGACGCCAAGGTGCTGGCCGGCGGTCATTCGCTGCTGCCGATGATGAAGCTCCGGCTCGCCACGCCCGAGCTGCTGATCGACATCGGCGGCCTGTCCGAGCTGGCCGGGGTCACCACAGACGGCGCGGACCTGGTGGTCGGCGCCACGACGCGGCACGCCGACCTGGCCGCCTCCGAGCTCGCCCGCGCCGAGGCGCCACTGCTCGCCTACGCCGCGGCCCAGGTCGGGGACCCCCAGATCCGCCATCGCGGCACGATCGGCGGCTCGCTGTCGCATGCCGACCCGGCCGCTGACCTGCCGATGGCGCTGGTGGCGCTCGGCGGCTCGCTCGTGCTGCAGGGACCGAGCGGGACGCGTACGGTCGCCGCTGACGACTTCTTCCGGGGCTACTTCGAGACGGCCTTGCAGCCAGACGAACTGCTCGTCGCTGTCCGTGTACCCCGCCGCCCCGGCGTGCCGTGGGGCTACCAGAAGTTCGTCCGCCGCGCCAACGACTGGGCGATCGTCGGGGTCGCCGCCATCGACGGCCGGATCGCGCTGGCCAACATGGGGTCGACGCCGTTGCGGGCCACCGCCGCGGAAGAGGCGCTGGCCGCCGGGGCGACCCCGGCCGAGGCTGCCGTGTACGCCGCCGATGGCACCTCGCCGGGCGAGGACATGCACGCCGACCGGGAGTACCGCCGCCATCTGGCCCACGTGCTCACCCGGCGCGCCCTGGAGCACGAGACAGGCTGAGTCATAACCGGCCGTATCGCGGGTAGCGACTAGGTATGAGCTCATCCAAGCCTGCCGGCGACCAGTTCGAACCGAACGGCCAGCTCCTGCCCGAGCGCGTCGCTGAGCTGGCGGGCGAGCTCAGCGAGGCCGAGGACGAGTCGCGCCGCAAGCGGATCGCCCGGCAGATCCCGGCGCTGGCCGCGCGCAGCAGTCAGGCGACCAAGCGCGGGCTGCGATCCAGCCGGGCAGCGGCCTGGCAGCGCGTGCAAACCGGCACCGGCGCCGCGGCCCGGCGCGTGCGGCCCGCCACGGCCGTCGCGCAGCGCGGCGCGCAGGCGACCGGCGGCGTCGCCCGCAAGGGTGCGCGAGCGGGCGGCTCGGTCGCCTGGCGTGGCGTGCGCACGAGTGGTCAGTGGCTGACCGCAGAGGTGCTCGAGATGGCACCCAAGATCCCGATTCGCAGCCTCGCGACGCTCCAGGCGCAGCATCCTGGCCTCGACAGCGAGCAGCTTGCCGACGCGCTCATCGTCGGCTCGGCGCGCGCATCCGCCGGCGTGGGAGCCGCAGTCGGCGCGGCCGCGGCCGTGCCCTTCATCCCGACGGCGCCTGTCGAGCTGGCCGTTGAGACCATGGCGCTGGTGGCCATCGAGCTCAAGCTGATCGCCGAGCTGCACGAGGTGTACGGGATGCCGGCCCCCGGCTCCGGCCCGCAGCGCATGATCGCCTACCTGATCTCCTGGACCGACCGGCGCGGCGTGCGGATCACGACCAGCGGCCTCGCGCTGGCGGTTGGCTCGCCGCTGCGCCGCAAGCTCGAGCGGCGGCTGCTGATGAAGGCGAGCCAGAGCGCGCTGGCGCTCGCACCGCTGCTCACCGGTGCCGCGGCAGGCGCGCTGATCGACTACCGCGAGACCCGCAGGCTCGGTCACCTGGTGCGCGAGGATCTGCGCAAGCGGGCGATCGGCCAGTAGCCAGCCCCCGTAACCGGCCCAGCAGCCAGCCCCGTAGTCAGCGGAGCTATAGCTGGGCCAGCTCCGCCGCCAGATCGTCGAGCCCGAGCGAGCCGAGCGACAGCGCAGCCATGTGCCAGGCCTTGAGGTCGAAGCTGCCGCCGCGCGCAGCCCGCGCGGCGTCCCGACCGGCGAGCCAGGCCCGCTCCCCCAGCTTGTAGCTGATCGCCTGCCCGGGCGCGCTCAGGTAGCGGACGATCTCGCTGGCCAGGAAGTCGCGCTCCCGCCCGCTGTGGGCGACGAAGAACTCCAGCGCCAGCTCGGGCGTCCACCGCTGCCCGGCCCCCGGCGCCCAGTCTCCCCCGACTAGCAGCTCGAGGTGCATGCCGATGTCGATGATGACGCGGATCGCGCGCATGAGCTGGGCATCGAGGTAGCCCATCCGCGCACCCGGCGTTGTCAGGAAGCCGAGCTCGTCCATCAGGCGCTCGGCGTACAGCGCCCACCCTTCTGAGCACGCGCTCACCCCGCCCGCGCTGGTCTGGTAGAGCGAAAGCTGCGCAGCCAAGTACCGCCACTGTGCGATCTGCAGGTGGTGGCCGGGCACGCCCTCGTGATACCAGGTACTGATCAGCTCCCACATCGGGAACCTCGTCCGGCCCAGCGTCGGCAGCCAGGTACGCCCCGGCCGGGAGAAATCCTGCGACGGCCCGGTGTAGTACGGGGCGGCCGCGCTGCCAGGAGGGGCGATCCTGGCCTCGACCACCTTGATCGGGTCGGCGAGGTCGAAATGCGTCCCGGCCAGGCTGGTCATCGCCTGGTCCATCAGCCGCTGCAGCCGGTCGCGGACGGCGTCGACGCCCTCGACCACCTCCCCGTGTGAGTCGAGGTAGTGCATCGCCTCCAACGGCGTCGTGCCGGGCAGGATCTGATCCGCCTCGCCTCGCATCTCGGCCAGGATCTGCCGGAACTGCACCCAGCCCCACTCGTAGACCTCGAGGAGGTCGAGCTCGGCCCCGTTCCAGCGCCGGGCGCCGACGAGGTAGCGCTGCTCGCCGACGCCGTCCGGGGTACCGGCCGCGTCGGGCAGATAATCCGCGAGTAGCCAGTCGCGCAGGCCGGCCACCGCGGCGTCGGCTGCCGCGCTCGCCGCCTCCAGGTCAGCCCGCAGTGCGGGCGGGCTGTCCGTGGGAGCACCCGCGGCGAAGTCCGCGAACCAGCCGGAGCCGTCGCCCGTCGATAGCCAAGCCTCGAACTGACCGGCCACGGTCTGCACCTGCCGCGGCGCCGCGTACAGCCCGCGGATCGCGCCTGCTGCCAGCGTCTGCCGATACTGGGCCAGCGCTTCGGGTACGCGGCCGATCCGCCGGGCGATGGTGGCCCAGTCCTCGGCCGTCGCGGTCGGCATCAGCAGGAATGCGCCGCGGACCTGCTGGGGCGGCCCGAAGATGTTCGACATCGCCCGCAGGTTCTCCCCGGTCGCTGCGATCGCCAGCTCGGTCTCCAGGCGCTCGCGCAGCAGCCGCGCGCAGCGTCGCTCGTCGCCGTCGGCGAACCCGCCGGGCCCGGCCGTCTCCTCGATCGCCGCCAGCCTGGTCAGCGCTGAACGCCTCAGCTCCTCCTGTGCTTCCAGCCCGGCGGGCGACAGGTCAGGCAGCTCGTCCTGCCCGACCGGCAGCCCCAGTGAGGTCGCGAGGAGCGGATCGAGCTCGGCTAGCTGCCACACGTAGCCGTCCGCGGCGTCGCGCACCGGCCGGGCGGTGGCCGCGTCAGATGCTGAGCCGTCGGCGGCTGAGTCGTCGGGCGCCGAGGAAGTCGATGTCATGCACGACATTCTGCCCGCTGCCCGCGGCTGGCTGACCAGAGCCAGGTCGCTAAGGTCGACGGATGACCAACCGCAAGATTCTGGTAACGGGGTCGTCTCGGGGCATCGGCCGGGCCGTCGCGCAGGCGTTCGCGCGTGGCGGGGACACCGTCGCCATCCATCATCGCGACTCGCCTGACCTGGCCGCCGCCGTGCTGGCCAGCCTGCCAGGCGCCGGACACGTCGTCGTGCAGGCCGACATCGCCGACCCGGACGCGGTGCGGCAGATGGTCGACTCCGCCGCCGAGCAGCTTGGCGGCCTGGACGTCCTCGTGAACAACGCGGCCAGCTACGGCCGGGTTGCCCACCCGGTCGCCGAGATCTCGTATGAAGCGTGGCAGCAGGCCTGGCACGACACGATCGGCCTCAATCTCATCGGCGCGGCGAACGTGACCTGGTGCGCGGTGCAGCACATGATCGCGGCCGGGGGCGGCACGATCGTGAACGTGTCGTCACGCGGAGCGTTCCGTGGCGAGCCGGGCCAGCCCGCCTATGGCGCCAGCAAGGCCGGCCTGAACGCGCTCGGCCAGTCGCTCGCGGTCGCGCTCGCTCCCCACAACATCACGGTGGCGGCCGTCGCGCCCGGCTTCGTCGAGACGGATATGGCAGCCGCGCACCTGCAGGGTGAGACCGGCGACGCGATCCGGGCGCAGAGCCCATTCGGGCGAGTCGCCCAGCCCGAGGAGATCGCCGCGGCGGTCGTCTACCTGGCCTCGCCGCAGGCCGCCTGGGCGAGCGGCGCGATACTCGACCTGAACGGCGCTTCCTACCTGCGGACCTGAGGCTATGAAGACGACGATCTTGACGGTGCACACCGGGCGCACCCCGGTTGTCCGGGATATCACCGGCGAATGCGACCAGTTCGCGCGCGAGTCAGCCGCCGGCGGCGACGGCCTCCTGCACGTGTTCGTGCCGCACGCGACCGCGGGGATCGCGATCATCGAACTGGGCGCGGGCAGCGACCACGACCTGCTGTGCGCCCTGTCCGACCTGCTGCCCGCCGATGACCGCTGGCGGCACGCGCATGGCTCGCGCGGACACGGCCGTACCCATGTGCTGCCCGCGCTCGTCCCGCCGTACGCGACCGTGCCGGTCATCGGCGGCCGCCTGGCGCTCGGCACCTGGCAGTCGATCACCCTGGTCGACCTCAACACCGACAACCCGGACCGCGAGATCCGGGTGTCCTTCCAGTGACCGTGATAGGCGTCAGGCTCACCTAGAGAATTCAGACTAGGACGGGGTAGCCCGTAGACCGGGCCGCGAGCGCGGACATAGCCGAGGCCGAGGACCGCGATCTGCTGCTCAGCGACCTGGCGACGATCCCGGCCTGATCCGCGGTGGCCGCGGTGAGTCTCGTGCAGTTGTGCTGCGTACGCTCCGGACGCATGCTTACGGCGTGTCGGCCGGCTGCTCTGTGGCGCAGTACTTGCACTTGGTCGCCGCGGCGGGCAAGTCAGCCGACAGGCACGCCGGGCACGTCTTGACCGGCGGCGGGTCCCCGAAGACTGTTGCCCCGCGTCGCGCGGACACGACCTTGTACGGCACGACGATCACGAAGTACACGACCGCTATGAAGATCACGAAGTAGATCACGGCGGAGATGAAGGACCCGATGTTCAGGAACGTGGTCTTGTTACCCGTGGCGCCGAGTTGCCAGCCGAGGCCGATGGAATTGGAGCCTTCGGCTCGCGCGATGATCGGATCGATCACGCTCGTGGTGAAGGCGCCGATCAGGGTGCTGAACGCGAGCGCGACGATCAGCCCGACCGCGACGACGATGACGTCTCCTCTTAAGAGGAAGTTCTTGAAGCCTCGCATGCTGTCTCCCATCACGCTGCCGACGTCAGGATTCCGGCGTTAGGTGCCACTGCATCACAGACGTCACTCAGGACGCAATGCCGTCGCCCTGTGGCATGATCCGGTCAGGGCGATGCGTCAAAGGAGACATCTCAATGAAGTTGTCAAGCCACGACAGTGAGGTGTGGTGAGCCTTGATAACACTGGCCGTCGCGGATCATCGCCCACAGGACGCTGGCGCGGCGTCTGGACAGGGCCAGCAGGGCCTGGGTGTGGGTTTTGCCGGCAGCGCGTTTCCTGTCGTAGTAGGTGCGCGAGGCGGGGCAGCTTCTGAGACTGGCCATCGAGGACAGGTAGAAGACGCGCAGCAGGCCGCGGTGGTAGCGGCGAGGTCTGTGCAGGTTGCCGGTGATGCGGCCGGAGTCGCGGGGCGCGGGCGCCAGGCCGGCGAAAGCCGCCAGCCGGTCGGCAGAGCCGAAGGCTGCCATGTCGCCGCCGGTGGCGGCGACGAACTCGGCGCCGAGGACCGGGCCGATGCCGGGCAGGCTGACGATCACCTCTGCGAGCGGATGCTCGCGAAATCGGGCCTCGATGAGCGCGCTGATCTCGGCGATCTGCTCATCGAGGCCCATCACCTCCTCGGCAAGCCGGGCCACCACCGCAGCGCCAGGCCCCTCCCCGGGAACCGCCGTGTGCTGGGCCTGCGCCGCCTCGAAGGCGGCCCGGGCCAGCGCGGCGGCGTTGCGGGACTTGTGGCCGCGCAGCCAGGACTCGATGCCAGGCACGCCCGCGCCGCGGATCGCCGCCGGGGTCTGGTAGCCGGTCAGCAGGACCAGGGCGGCCTTGCTCTTGCCGTAGTCGAAGGCACGCTCCAGCGCGGGGAAGATCTCCAGCAGCTGGGCCCGGAGCCGGTTGATCTGCCGGGTCCGGTCAGCGACCAGGTCACTGCGGCGGGTGGTCAGTATCCGCAGGTCAACGGCGATCTCGTCGCCGGGCCGCAGCAGGCCCAGGTCCCGGCGCACGCGAGCCTGGTCAGCGATGACGAACGCGTCGCGGGCATCGGTCTTTCCCTCGCCCCGGTAAGTACCCGACGCCCGGTGGACGGCCAGGCCGGTCAGGTACGCCACCGGCTGCCCATGCCCTGCCAGCAGCGCAATGAGCAGCGACGCCCCGCCGTGATTGAGGTCGACTGCCCACAAGACTTCCGGCGAGATCGCCAGAACGTCGCTGATCAGCTCCAGCAGCACCGCCTCGTCGTTCAAGACCCGGCGCGACAGCAGCCGCCCGCCATCCGCGTCGATCACCACGCAGTGATGATGCTCTTTCCCGACATCCATCCCAGCCCAGATCCGGGCCACCCGCCACCTCCATCAGCTCGTCCTGTCACCAGACCGCAGACGACCTCGCCGACATCGTCCTACACAGCGATCGCATCGCATCTCTCAATAGGCGGTCGAGTCGTCGCGGGCTCCGGGCGGCCATGTCTCCTCGGCCATGCCAGCGGCGACAACATGACAGCCATACCCGCAGCCCTCAGGCCAGCCGATCTTACGAATGATCAGCCCGAGCCCGACAGTTCAAGAAAGTAGGACAACATGGACGTCCGTGAGGCGCTGTACACGACCAGGGCGATGCGACGCGTCAAGCCGGACCCGATCCCCGCGGACGTGCAGGCCCGCATCCTGGACGCGGCGATCCGGGCCCCGAGCGGCGGCAACTCGCAAGGCTGGCGGTTCCTGCTCGTCGACGATCCCGACGTGAAGGCCCGGCTCGCCCCGCTGTATCGCGACGCTATCGCCAAGCTGTGGGAGGTGGGCTACCGCGAGCGGCTGGAGAAGGCACGCGCGACACCAGACGACCCGGAGAGCGTCTCGATGCTGCGGGTGCAGGCGTCCGCGCAGCACCTGGCCGACCACTTCGAGTCGGTGCCGCTCTTCCTGATCGCCTTCTCCCGCGGCGACACCAGCGGCGGCTCCATCTTTCCGGCGGTCTGGAGTGCTCAGCTTGCCGCGCGGGCCGAAGGCGTCGGCAGCGCCATCACCTCCGTCCTCGGCATCTTCCACGGTGACGAGGCCATGCAGATCCTCGGCGTGCCGCCAGGCAAGGGCTGGACGATGGCGTGCTGCGTCTCGTTTGGCTACCCGACCGGGCGCTGGGGTGTCGCGGTCCGCCGCCCGGTGCATGAGGTCGCCTATCGCAACGCCTGGGGAACGAGCGTCGGGTTCGAGGTCAGTGAACCGCTCTGGTTCCCGGACGATTCTGGCTCGCCCGGGGGCGAGTCATGATGGGTGTGTGACATCGGGGTCAGACGGCGGCGCAGGCCAGCGGCAGCCGCGTGGGCATGACGAGGTCGTCGAGTTCGGCAGCCCGCGTCGCCTCGGCCAGGGATGGCTGTCGCGGCTGCTCCTGGCTGCCCTCGTCGTCGCGGCGCTGGTGCTCGTGGTCTATCACCCGGCTCAGCACCGCGCGCCGTCCCCGCCGGCCGTCAGCGTTACCAGCGTCGGTCACCCGATCCTCGGCGTCCGCGCCGACTGGGAACTGTTCGGGCTGACGACGTCGAACAGCGTGGTGGCGGTCCGGTTTGACCGGGGCCAGATCACCCGTACCGCGTTGCCGCCGTCGCAGGGCAACTGGCCCGTTTCGTTCATCGTGGGGCCACACGACGTGATCGTCCGGCCGCTTGACCACGTGCCGGGCTACGTCATTCCGGACGGTCTGCCACCGGAGCCGCTGACCGGGATCCTGGCCAGCGGGGGCCAGTTGCTGCCGGGCCCCGGAGCGGACGAAGAGTGGTACATCGGCGGCAGCCAGGCCATCACGCTCGTCGGGCCGCAAGGCGCCGTCACCGGGCTTCGCCTCTCGGCCCTCTCGCCGCGGGATCCGGCGCAGTCGGCTACCTCCGACGGCCGGGGCTATGTGCTGCTCGTCGACGGCTCGGGTCGCCAGTACGACGCCACCCCGGCGCACCTGCGCGCTGTCGGTGCGCTGCTCGTCGCGGTCGGCCCGACAGACTGGCTGGGGCTCAGTTGTCAGGCAGGCCGCTGCCACAACGTGGTGGTCGACGCGGTGACTGGCGCGCTCCGGTCGCTGCCGGGCGCCGGGCTGAACGTCGTGACCTGGCCCTGGTCGGCCGAGCCCGGCGCCGTCGCGCCGGACGGTTCGGTCGCCGCCGTGACGGTGGCGAGGGGCCCGCAGCAATTCGCACTCGACCTGGTCAACCTCCGGACTGGCACCGTCATGACACCCCGCCTGGCGGTTGACCCGCCGTCGTCCAGCCGCACCCTGGCGTGGTCGCCCGACAGTCGCTGGCTGTTCGTGATCACCGCGAACGGCAAGCTCGTCGCGGTCAGCGCGCGCGACCACAGCGTCCGCTCGCTTGGCATCGCGCTGCCCGGCCTCAGCCAGATCGTGATGCGCGGCGCCGACGGCTAGCCGGGTACCCGGACCCGCAGCGCGGCTGGCCGGGCCGTCACGGTCAGCGACCGGCCCGGAGCGATGATTTCCCCGTCGACCTGGCGCGGCAGGTCCGCATCGGCGCTGATCTCGACCGCAGTGGCCTGGTGTCGCTCTAGCTGCGAGTCGTCGCGGCCGCTGCGGAGCAGCACGCGGTAGCCGACGCTAGCCCAGCCGAGCAGGCCAGCGGGCGCCAGCACGACGATATCGAGCTGGCCGTCGTCCAGGCGCGCGGCCGGCATGATCTGGAAGCCGCCAGGTAGCGCGCCGGAGTTCCCGACGGTGACGGACCGGGCGCGCCGGATCATGGGCGCCCCACGGTCCAGCCGGATGCTGAACGTGGCCGACGGCCGCAGCAGCTGACTGGCCGCCGTCGCCGCGTACGCCGACCAGCCAGCCAGGCGCTTCACCCCCGGCGGGGTCGCGCCGACCACGGCGGCGTCGATCCCGATGCCCGCCATCGCGGCGAACGTCATGCCGTCGGCGCGGCCGAGGTCGATCTGCCGCTCCCGGCCCCCGAAGGCGACGCGCAGCGCCGCCTCGGCGCGGGACGGCAGCCCGAGCGCAGTCGCTGTCAGGTTCGCCGAGCCTGCCGCGACGATCGCCAGCGGCACGCCGGTGCCGGCCAGCACCTCGGCGCACGCTCGCACCGTGCCGTCCCCGCCGGCCGCGATGACCAGGCTGGCGCCGACCTGGAGCGCGTGCCGCGTCAGGCCGGATCCCGAGTCGTCCGGCGTCGTCGACAGCATCAGCGGCGCTTGCCACCCGCTCGCCGCGGCGGCCCGGCCGCAGGCGCGGCGCAGCCGCGGCGCGGCGCGGACGCGCGCGACGTTGACGACCAGCACCGGAAGCCGCGCGTCAGCAGGCACGACTTCATCCTCGGCCTAGCCGAGGATGCCCGCCAGCAACTGCTTCGCCTCGGCCTGGATCCGGGCCAGGTGGCCTGGCCCGCGGAACGACTCGGCGTACAGCTTGTACACGTCCTCGGTACCGGACGGCCGGGCCGCGAACCAGCCGGACTCGGTGACCACCTTGATCCCGCCGAGCGGCTCGCCGTTGCCCGGCGCCGTGGTCAGCCTGGCCAGGATCGGCTCGCCGGCCAGCTCGGCCGCGCTGAACTGCTCGGGCGACAGCTTCGCCAGCACGGCCTTCTGCGCGCGAGTCGCGGGCGCGTCGATCCGCGCGTAGGCAGGGTCGCCGAGCCGCTCGGTGATCGACCGGTACAGCTCACTTGGCGTGCTGCCCGTCACCGCGATGATCTCGGCGGCGAGCAGATCAAGGATGATCCCGTCCTTGTCGGTGGTCCATACCCGGCCGTCCCGGCGCAGGAAGGACGCGCCGGCGCTCTCCTCGCCCCCGAACGCGACGCTGCCGTCCAGCAGGCCCGGCACGAACCACTTGAACCCGACGGGGACCTCGGTCAGCGAGCGGCCGACGTCATCCGCGACGCGGTCGATCATCGAAGAGCTGACCATCGTCTTGCCCACCGCGGCCCCAGCCGGCCAGTCCTCGCGATGCCGGTACAGGTAGTCGATGGCGGCCGCGAGGAAGTGGTTGGGGTTCATCAGCCCGGCATCCGGGGTCACGATGCCATGCCGGTCGGCGTCGGTGTCGTTGCCGGTCGCGACCGCGAAATCGGACCGGCGCCCGATCAGCGACGCCATCGCGCTCGGTGAGGAGCAGTCCATCCGGATCCGGCCGTCCCAGTCCAGCGTCATGAACCGGAACGTCTTGTCGACGACCGGATTCACCACGGTCAGCTCGAGCTCGTAGCGCTCGGCGATCTCGCCCCAGTAGGCGACGCTCGCGCCGCCGAGCGGGTCGGCGCCGATCCGCACTCTGGCGGCCCGGATTGCCTCGAGGTCCACGACCGAGGGCAGCGCCGCGACGTACTCACCGAGGAAGTCGAACCGGCCAGCTGTCGTCCGGGCCCGCGCGAGCGGCACGCGGTGCACGTCCTGCAGGCCGTCGGCTAGCAGCGCGTTCGCGCGTTTCTGGATGGTCCCGGTGATCTGCGCGTCTGCCGGACCGCCATCAGGCGGGTTGTACTTGAAGCCGCCATCCTCCGGCGGGTTATGCGAGGGCGTGACCACGATCCCGTCCGCGAGGCCAGCCGTCCGGCCGTCGTTATAGGCGAGGATGGCACGCGACAGCGCTGGCGTCGGCGTGTAGCCGTCCCTGCTGTCGATCAGGATCTCGGCACTGTTCGCCGCCAGGACCTCCAGCGCCGTGTCCATCGCAGGCTCCGACAGCGCGTGCGTGTCACGGCCCATGAAGATCGGCCCGGTGATACCCGCCGCGGCCCGGAGCTCGCAGATCGCCTGCGTCGTCGCGGCGATGTGGTCCTCGTTGAACGACAGCCGCAGCGAGCTGCCCCGGTGCCCCGACGTGCCGAAGGCGACCTGCTGCGATGGCTCGGCCGGGTCCGGGTGCTCGGTGTAGTACGCGGTCACCAGCGTGCCGACATCCACCAGGTCAGCCTCGGTGGCCGGCTGGCCCGCCCTGTCGTTCATCGCACCGCTGCCTTCATCGCACCGCTGCCTTCATCGCACCGCTGCCTTCATTGCGCCGGGGCCCTCAGTCGCGCCGGGCCGTCAGTAAACCCGGGCCATCAGTGAACCAGGGCCTTCTCCTGGACTGGCATGACATCCGGTAGTTGCAGTGCCCGATCCGAGAGTTCGTAACCAGCCCGCCGGGCCAGATCGGCGTAGACCGCGGCGCAGTCTGCCCACACGACGGGCTCAAGCTCCGCGTACCGCGCAGCCGCGGCCGCCGCCACGACCTCGCTCGGGCCGCCAGCCGCGACCCCGGCGGCAGGCTCTTCCTTGAAGTCGAAGTAGTACTTCAGCTTGGCCTCGGTGCCGGAGGCTCGCACCACGATCCGGTAGTGCTCGCTGCTCAGCTCCAGCACATCCCGGGACGCCCGCTCCCCCTCGGTCAGCGGCCCGTCGGTGCCGTCGATCAGGAAGTCGTGCCGCACCAGCACCGGCTCGGTGCCGAGGCTCGCCAGCGGCTCGGCCCGCAGCGACCGCATCACCGACTTGATTGTCTCCGCGCCGTCGGCGCCGAGCAGCACCAGCGACCGGCCGAGCTCGATGTGCACGCCGACGGCAGCGAACACCTCCATGAGGTAGTCCCACAGCGTTTTGTCCCGGCTGCGCGCCAGCGCGTGCAGGTGCGCCACGATGTACCCGCCCGAGGCCGCGTCCTTGTCCCGCAGGCTAGTCGTAGTCAGGTAGCCGTGGCTCTCCTCCGACGCCAGCACGAGATCGGCGGTCCCCGTGGCGGCGGCCATCGAGTCCAGCGCCTGACCGATGAACTTGAAGCCGATCATGAGGTCGTCGGTCAGCTCGATGCCGGAGCCGAGCGCCGCAATAGCCCGCAGCACCCGGCTAGTGGCCACCGTCGTGATCAGCGGCCCGGCCAGCCGTGGCCCGTCGGGATCCGCGACGAGGAAGTACGCGATGATCGCGCCAATCTGATTGCCGGTCAGGTGCCGCCACGTCCCGTCTCCGAGGCGCACCTCCACGCCCAGCCGGTCCGCGTCAGGGTCGGTCGACACGACGAGCTCGGCCCCAACCGTGGCGGCGAACTCGATCGCCGGGTCGGTCACGCCGGGGATCTCGGGGTTCGGCGACCGGAGCGGGATCGGCGCGAACGAGCCGTCCGGGTACTGGTCGCGCGGCACGTGGACCTGGTACCCGGCCTCGGTCAGCGTCTCGCCGACGTTGGCGAGCCCGGTGCCGCACAGCGGTGTGTAGACGATCGGCACATCAGCGCGCACCGCCTCGGACGACGCGCAGATCGCGGCGGACCTGTCGACGTACATGCCGATGTAGGCGCGGTGCACCTCGGCGGGAATCTCCGCGGCCGCGCCTGTGAACCGGGCGACCAGCCGTTCGATGTCCGGATCCAGCTCGACCTGCTCCACAGCCCGGGAGAGGGTGGCGTCGTCGGGCGGGCAGTACTGACCGCCTGTCGGGGTGTAGACCTTGAAGCCGTTGTCGTCAGGGTGGTTGTGCGACGCCGACACGTTCAGCCCGCCGGCCGCACCGAGCTCGCGGATCGCGAACGACAGCTCTGGCGTCGGCATGTAGGCGTCGTGGTCCTTCGGCGCCGTCAGGTATGTCTCGAACCCGTACACGGCGTAGATCTGGCAGGCCAGCAGGGCCAGGCTGCGCGAGCTGGTGCCGAGCAGTGACCAGTCGTCCCCCATGAACGTGTGCGCCGCGTTGATGTCGGAGAAAACCCTGGTGTCGTTCGCGACGACGACCGCCCCGCCCCCCGAGGTAGGCGACGTTGCGCGAAGGAACTCGCAGTGCCCCGCCACGGTCAGGGCCAGCGTGCGCGGGTTGATCCGGTTCGGCCCGATGCCGACCCGGCCGCGCCGCCCGCCCGTCCCGAACGGGATGTCACACCGGAACGAGTCCACGATCAGCCCCACCGGAGCCCGCTCGGCGAACCGCCTGAGCTCAGCCGCGCTGACGAACGGCTGCTCCGCCGAGAGCCAGCGGGTCACGGCCTCCGCTGCGGCCGCCCCGCCGTTCGGCTGCGCGGCTACCTCGGCGAGTCGCTTACTGAAATCCGGGCCGGTCATCTTTCTCCGCTACTTCCTTGCTGACATCACGACTAGCGAACAACCATATGCGGGAACGGGGCCGTCGTGGCTCGCGGCCCCATCAGCCACCGGGCGGCTAATAGCCGGGCACTGACGGCCACCGGACACCGAGGATGGTCGAGTCTTCCTCCGCCTCCCAGGAATGGCCGACCCCGGAAAAAACGACATAGGCGCCCGGCCGGTCGAGCACCATGCTCCGGTCCGGCAGGTCGATCCGGTCGGCGTATCCGGTGTAGATCTCCTCGGCCATCGTCGGTGAGGCTAGCAGGCGCCGCCCCGGCCCGCCCGGTGGAACATATTACGCATTCCGGGTGGCCGCTGTCGGCCGTGGCCCGATCGGCTAGCGTTTCGCCATGACTGGTAGTGACCTGATCACCTCAGGCGAGAAGGTCTACTTCGCCGAGCACGGCGAGACCAAGGCCGACCTAGCCGATCATTACCTGCGCGTGGCCGAGCCGCTCATGCGGGCGATGGGGGGGCGGCCAGTGCTTCTGCAGCGCTTCCCCGAGGGGGCGGGCGGCCCGTCGTTCTTCCAGAAGCGGGTGCCGAAGAACAAGCCGTCCTGGCTCCAGACGACCGTCGTCGCCACGCCGAACGGGACCACGTCCGAGGCGCTGGTCGCCGCCGACATCGATCATGTCCTGTGGGCTGTGAATCTCGGCTGCCTGGGCTTCCACGTCTGGCCATACCTCGCCGCCGATCCGGACCACACCGACGAGCTGCGCATCGACCTCGACCCGACGCCAGGGATTGACTTCCGCCACATTCAGCAGGCTGCGGCCGAACTGCGGTCGCTGCTGGCCGAGACAGGCGTGACCGGTTACCCCAAGACCACCGGCAACCGCGGCCTGCACGTCTACATCAGGCTCGAGCCGCGCTGGGACTCCTACCAGGTGCGCAGCGCGGCGGTGGCGATCGCGCGCGAGCTTGAGCGCAGGCGACCGGACCTCATCACCGCGGCCTGGTGGAAGGAAGAGCGCGGCCAACGGGTGTTCGTCGACTTCAACCAGAACGCGCCGCATAAGACCGTGTTCGGCGTCTGGTCTGTCCGCGCCCGGCCTGGTGCGCAGGTGTCGACGCCCTTGTTCTGGGACGAGATCGACCAGATCCACCCGGACCAGTTCACGATCTCGTCGCTCCCGGCCCGGCTCGAATCCACTGGCGACCCGTGGCTCGCCATGAATGCGGAGCCGCAGTCACTGGCCCCGTTCCTGGCTATGAACGAGCGGGATACGGCGGCCGGCCTGCTGGACGCGCCCTGGCCGCCCGTCTACCCCAAGCAGCCAGGCGAGCCGCCGCGCGTGGCGCCAAGCCGCGCCAAGAAGACCTGAGCGCGGCGGCCTCAGCGCCGCTAGCCCGCAAGCTTGGATAACCGGCGTAACGTGGGTCACGGGCCTGGGAGTCAGCCGCCGACGGCCGGCATCGCGGGTCCAGGAGGCATCCCGATGAACGCACCGAATGAGAACGTCTTTCCCCCGCGATCGGGCCTCATGAAGTATCTGGTCCCGTCATGGGAATACCGTCGGCCCCGTATCTCGGCGTACGTGCACTTTGCCGCTGGCATCGCCCTGGTCGGCGTTACCATCTTTCTGCTCTCTTACGGCTACGGGTGGGGATCGCTGCTGTTGCTAGCTGCGGCGCTGCACTTCTGGCTCGGTTATTTCGACATGACTGTTGCCCGCTCCGCCGCTTCGCGAAGCTGAGCCTGGGCTACTCGCACACGAGCAGGCGCCCAAACGCTAGCGCTGATCACCGGCCGGGACTCCCGGACACCCGCGACGGCGCGGCCGGCGGTTGAAAACCGGGTGCCGGGGCCGGGCTGGCCGTGAGAGGGTCGCTGCATGGCGACCGACCGGGCGCGACCGGCGCAGAACGCGGACGAGCGGGCGATGCTGACCGGCTGGCTGGAGCATCACCGGGGAATCCTGATCTGGAAATGCGAGGACCTGACTGCGGAGCAACTCCGGCAGCGCGCCGTCCCGCCGTCGACCCTGTCCCTGCTGGGTTTGGTCCGGCACATGGCCGAGGTGGAGCGCGGCTGGTTCCGGGCGGTGTTCCTCGGCGAGGAGGTGCCCGATCTGTACGACAGGTCCGCCGACGAGGACGCGGACTTCAATGATGTCGACCTGGCCGACCCGGCGGAGGCGTTCAATGCCTTCAACCAGGAGTGTGCCGCGTCGCGGCAGGTGGTCGCGCAAGCCCCGAGCCTGGATGTTCTCAGCAAGCAGGCGTCTGAGCGTACGGGCCAGCCCTGGTCGCTGCGCTGGATCGTGACCCACATGATCGAGGAGTACGCGCGCCACAACGGCCACGCCGACCTGCTCCGCGAGGGCGTCGACGGCAGCACCGGCTACTACTGAGCGGCCAACAGCACGCCTAGGCTGCGGTTTGACTGCCGATTGCCGCGGGACTGTCCAGCTCGTGCCGACTATGCGCAGGTCACGTCGACCTGCTGCCAGCGGATTCGTAGATGCGAGTGGCCCCGAATCCCCGGACTCTCACCGGGTGGTTCGGGGCCTCACCTCACGTCCTCCGGTTTCCCCTGCGGGCTTTCCTCCGGTTTCCCGGTTGCCCGCCGGGTTCTTCCCTTCGGCCGCCTACCTCAGGTTTCCCTTCGTCCGGCGTCCTCCGGTTTTCCCTTCGGCCGTTGCCCTCTTCTGGTTCCCCTTCGGTTGCCCTCCGGGTTCCTTTTCCTTGGGCAATATTCACGTTAGCGCAGCCGCAGGGCCGTTCCGCAGGCGTTGGTCCCGAGCGGCAGGGACCAAGGTCACCGGTTCGGCTGCGACCCCCTACGAAGGCGACAGCAAGACTGACTGCGATAGTGCCGCTAACGCCGACTGGCTGCACAGGACATCCCGGCGGGACCAAGATTGGCGCCAACATCACCTACCAGGGAAGGCGAACATGGCAGAGAGAGCGCCCTTCACTATCGGCGCGCAAGCCAACTGCACGGACGGCGGCTGCGGCCACCTGACCAGGGTGATCGTCGATCCGGTGGCGCGCGCCCTGACACATCTAGTGATCAGGCCACCGCATGGGCAAGGGCTGGACCGACTCGTCCCGATCGAGCTTGCCGAGACTGCGCCGGGCGAGGTACGCCTCCGCTGCACCAGGGCCGAGTTTGATCTGCTCGACGCCGTTGACGAAGCCGAGTTTCTGCCGGGTAACTACGGCTTTGTCCCGTACGGACCGACGCAGGCGAGCGCGTGGCCCTACTACGGCCTGGGCAGCGCCGCCATGAACGCAGATATCGCCGCCGAGGCGCCGCACATCGTGACATATGATGCTATACCGCTCGATGAGGTCGAGATCCGCCGCGGCGATCACGTGCATGCGACTGACGGCAATATAGGCCGGGTTCATGGCCTGGTCATTGAGCCAGCAAACCACCACGTCACGCATGTGCTGCTTCAGGAAGGTCACTTGTGGGGCCGCAAGCAGGTCGCAATCCCGATCCGCGCGGTCAGCGCGATGGAACCCGAAGGCATCCGTCTCAGCATCAGTCGGTCTGAGGTCGAGGACCTGCCGCCTGTAACGCTCGACAGTCCTGCGGACATCCCTGCTGACAGCGGGGAAGGCCCTCACCTAGTCAGTTAGGCAGGACATCCCTGACTACAGCTGGGACGCAGACAGGACTATCAGTCCGAGGCCGACAACTACGAAGATGGCAGGCCCGTATCGAAGCCCGGCCGAGTCGATGTAGGCCACATCGGGCCTGGCCGGGTTGTAGATAACCTTCACCTGGCTGCCAACTCTGGGATACGTGAACAGCCGGCCTTGCCGCATAGTCACGCGCTTCGCCGTTCCGTTGACCGTGTGGAAATCCACGACTGGAAAGCTCGCCCCCGACCTGCCAGTGAAGCGGTCCTCATAGTCGACGATCGTTCCGCTCACACCGGTTGCTCTCGCCAGCCGTCGAAAGCGGCGCTGCCCCGCGATTCCTCCGGTGGCGAGCGCGAGTCCGAGAACCAGCACAATAACGGCCGCCACTTGGCACCCACTGTCGTCGATACGTTGAGTCTTCCTGATGGTGCACTCTAAGTGGTGATCAACGGCATGACGCCGAACCACCCGAACATGGGGGGTTGACGCCGTGGCGCTCGCCCGGCAGCGTGGGTCGTGTCACTGCCAGGGCATCACGGGGCTCGGGGAGCAGCCATGCAGCATGTCCGGTTTAACCTGATTGCCGCAGATCCGGATCGGCTTGGCGACTCGGTCAAGTTCATTGAGGCAGAGGTTCGCCCGCAGGTCGACAGCCAGCCCGGCAGCCTCGGCACCTCGCTGTACACCGATCCTGTCCACGGCCTGGCGATACTCGAGTCGTTCTGGGCATCCGATGACGCGATGCAGGCCAGCGAGCACTTCGTCTCATCCGAGCGCCGCGAGGCCGTGCGCCGCGCCGCCGGCACGGTGTCGGTGGAGCGATTCCAGGTCCCGGTGTTCGAGCTGGAAGCGCCCGTGCGCGCTGGGGCCGGACTCCGGCTCACCCGGATGGACGTCGAGCCGTCGAGGGTCGAGGACGCGGTCGAGGCCTATGGCGACACCGCCGTCCCGTGGCTGGCCGACACCGCCGGCTTCTGCAGCGCATTGCTGCTGGTCAACGAGCGCACGGGGCACGCGATCAGCGAGACGGTCTGGCGTGACGAGGAAGCTCTCGCGGCAAGCCGCAGCGTCGCGGCGGCAGTCCGGGTCGACACCGTCGCCGCGACCGACGCCGTAGTCAGGGCCGTGGAAGAGTACGGCCTCCTGGCCACGTCCGCGCGCAAGGCCTAGGTCTGGCTAGTCCGGTCGGGCTAGTCCGGCCGGGCTAGTCCGCCGATCGGACCGCCAGATCGGAGGCGCAGGCGGTCCCTGGCACATTTCGGCTCGACGAGCGGCGGGCTACCGCTGGTAATTTGAAGCGGTAACCAAGACGCAAAGAGGAGACCGGGATGGACGGAACGCTGGCTGTCACTGACCTTGAACTGCTGCGGAAGGACTTCACGGCCAACCCGGCCTATCGTCTCGCCCAGAACGCCGTGACCCGCGTCTCACTGGATGACGTCGCGATCAACCGCGAGATCATCAATAGCATCGATCACTCGCTCTCGACCCACCTGGACGACTGGAAGGTCACCAACCAGGAGCGGAGCGGGCGGTGCTGGCTATTCGCCGGGCTGAACCTGTTGCGCGTCGGCGTCATGCGCAAGACGGGACTGAAAGACTTCGAGTTCTCCCAGAACCACGCCATGTTCTGGGACAAGATCGAGCGCGCCAACTACTTCCTCGAGGCGGTTATCGAGACGGCTGACCGGGACGTGGACGACCGGACCGTGGCGTACCTCCTGGAGTCGGTGGCGGGCGACGGCGGCCAGTGGAACATGTTCGCGGCCATCGTGGCCAAGCATGGCCTGGTCCCCAAGGGCTACATGCCGGAGACCCAGAGCTCGGCCAACACAGCACGGATGAACTCGGTGCTGCGCTACCTCCTGCGCCAGGGGGCCAAGTCGGTCCGGGCGGCCGTGGCGGCCGACGGCCTGGCGGCGGCCCGGTCGGAGAAGGCCGAGGTCCTGCGCGTCGTGTACCGGGCCCTGTGCATCCACCTGGGCACGCCGCCGGAGCGCTTCGACTGGCAGTGGACCGACAAGGACAAGCAGTTCCACCGCGACGGCGTACTGACTCCGCAGGAGTTCGCCGCGAAGTACGTGGACCTGCCGCTCGAGGACTACGTATGCCTGGTCCACGACCCGCGGCCGTCAAGCCCGGTCGGGAAGACCTTCACGGTCGAGTACCTGGGCAACGTGCTCGGCGGCCCGCCGGTGGTCTACCTCAACGTCGACATTTCCGTGATCAAGGATGTCGCCGCGGCGACGATCCAGGGCGGCGAGCCCGTCTGGTTCGGGTGCGACGTCGGCAAGATGATGAGCAACGACTACGGGGTCTGGGACGCCGGACTCTACGACCTCCCCTCGGTCTACGACGCAGCGTTCGACCTCGACAAGGCCGACCGGCTCGCCTATCACGAGACGCTGATGACGCACGCCATGCTGTTCACCGGCGTCGACGTGCTCGACGGCGCTACCCGGCGGTGGCGCGTCGAGAACAGCTGGGGTGGCGACCGGGGCAAGGACGGCTTCTACACGATGAACGACTCGTGGTTCGACGAGTACGTCTTCGAGATCGCCGCGCGGCGCAGCGCCCTGCCCAAGGAACTGCAGGACGCGCTTGGCACCAAGCCGATCGTGCTGCCCGCCTGGGATCCGATGGGCGCGCTCGCCAGGTAGGCTGCGGCGCCGTTCGGACCGAAGCGCGGCGCTGGTCAGCTCAGGCCAGCGCCGCGTACGCGCCGTCCTGCATCTCCTGATGCAGGGGCGGCAGCTCGGGGGAGTCGAACATTCGCTGGGTTAGCACGATCACCACGAGGTCGCGGACCGGGTCGACCCGCCACGTCGAGCCGAAGCCGCCATCCCAGCCGAAGCTCCCGTTGCGGTACACGGCCTGGCAGAACGACCACGACTGCCCGTCGAAGAAATCAGGGCCGAGGCCGCCGCGGCCTTTCTGCGCGGGCGTCAGCTGGTCAGTCGTCATCGCCCGCACGGAGTCGGCCGACAGCACCGGGTCACCGCCCCGCAGGAACATCCGGGCGAACGCCAGCATGTCCTCGGCCGTGGACACCAGGCCGCCAGCACCGTCCTCGAAGGCCGGCGGACGGCTGTAGCGCCCGTCGGGGGGATCCCAGACCGCCAGCTCGCCCGGTGCATCGGGCGCTGATCGGTACACGGTTGCGAGCCGGTCGGTCTCGCTGGTCCAGAACGCCGTCTGGGTCATCCCCAGCGGCTCGAAGATCCGCGTGCGCAGAACGTCGCCAAAGCTCAGCCCGGCAGCCCGCGACAGCAGCACCCCGAGTACCGACGCGCCGGTGTTGTACATCCACCGCTCGCCCGGCTGCGCGATCAGCGGCAGCGAGCCGAGCCCGGCGATCCACGTGTCAGGATCGGGCTGGATCGCCGGATTGGGCGGCCCGATGGTCGACAGCCGGGCCTCGTCCGAGGCGACCACGATCGGGAGCGGCGTCGGTGACATGAACATCTCGACGACGAACCCGAAGCCGAACGTGAACGTCAGCAGGTCCCGCGTCGTGATCGCGCGCTGCGCCGGCACCGTGTCGTCCAGCGGGCCGGCCAGCTCGCGCAGGACCTGGCGGTCAGCAAGCTCGGGTAGCAGCCGCTCGACCGGCTCGTCCAGCCCGATCAGGCCCTCCTCGATCAGCGCCATCATGGCCGCACCCGTCACCGGCTTGGTCATGGACGCGATCCGGAACAGCGAGTCCCTGGCTACTGGCGACGTGCCGCTCAGCAATGGCGCGCAGTTGGTCCAGGCCGGTCGTGGTCAGTGTGGTCGCCATCGGGGCCTTCCGGTCGCCGGGAGCTAGTGTCTGTGCCAGGCCGTAGTCTGCCGTAGGCCACCGACGTTCGGGAGGACGGCCCGATGCTGACAGCTGCTGAGCGAGTCGCGGCTCAGGCGATCGACGCTGCGCTGCGGCGCGCCATCCGATACGACGACGAGTCGATCGTGCACCCTCGATGGGTCCGCCAGCGATACGACTGCGGCTGCTACCCGAGTCTCGCGCCGGCTCGGCAGGCAGCGGTACGGACGGCCTGGCACGAGGCCGGCCATGCGATGGCCGCGCTCGCGGTCGGCGCCCGGTTCAGCTCGGCCAGCATTCATCACGGGCACCGCAGCGAGGGCCGGGTGCACGGCGTCGCTGGTGCCCACAAGGACGCCTTCGTCATCGACGCGGCGGGCCAGCTCGCCGAGCGGCTGATGAACTGGACCATGCTGGACAGCGACGACGAGTTGCGCGGCTGGCTGCGCAGCTGGCGGCAAGATGGCGGCGACGCCCGGCGCTTCCGCCAGTCCATCGCAGCACGTTACGGCACGGACGAGGTCGCAGCCTGGCGCCAGTGCGAGGCAGTCCTGATCCCGCGACGGCTCGAGATCCGGCAGGTAGCCAGGGCACTGCTCATCCATCCGCGGCACCTGCCGTACAACGTGGCGGCCGCGATCACTGGTGGTGGAGAAACAAGGCTCAGTGGTGAAAAGCTCAGTGGTGAAAGAGACGCAGCCCGGTCCTGACGAGCGTCATGCCGTACTCGGCGCACGCCGCCGCGACCTCGTCTGATCGGCTGGATCCGCCTGGCTCGACGACGTACCGCACCCCGATCCGGCTGGCGTGGTCGATGTTGTCGCGGAATGGCAGGAAGCCGTCCGAGCTCAGCGTCACCGAGTCGAGCCTGGCTAGCCACCTGTTTCGCTCGGACTGGTCGAGGTACGGCTCGGTGCCGGGGAACAGCGCGGCGAACTCCGACAGCTGCCGGGGCGTCATGTCCCAATCCGCCATCCGGATCTGCCAGTTCAGCCGTTCCTGGCGCAGCATGCCCGGTACGGCTGGCAGGTCCCTGATGTGCTGATGGCGGCGCAGCCACCACGTTGCCGCCTTGGCGGCGGCGAGCCGGACGCAGTCCACCCTGTTCTGCTGGCCGGCCCCGATCCCGACAGCGGCGCCGTCGGCGACCAGCGCGACCGAGTTGGACTGGGTATACCGGACCGCGGCGAGGCCGAGCAGGGCATCGCGGACAGCATGCGGGGGGAGCGCAGGTCCCGAGACGACCGGCAGCAGGTCGGCCCGGAGCGGCACGCTGTCGCGCTGCTCCTCCAGGACTACCCCGAAGACCTCGCGTCGTTCCCACTCCGGCGGCTGATAGGCCGGATCGGCGGTCAGCAGCAGGAACTTGCCCTGTTTCTTCGCGGCCAGGATGGCGATCGCACCGTCCTCGTAGGCCGGCGCGATGATGCCGTCGGACACAACTCCGGCCACGAACTCGGCGAGTTCGGTGTCGACCGGCTCAGATACGGCGATCATGTCGCCGAAGGATGATTTCGGGTCGGCGTCGCGGCTGCGCACGTAGGCGGTGGTCAGCGGGCCCGGGTCAGCGCCGCCCCGATCGCGTCTGGACAGCCACGTCTGCTGCGCGGCCGCGTCGAGCGGCCCGGCGACAGCGACGCCAGCCGGAGACACGTGCTTGAACGAGGCGGCGGCGGGCAGCCCGGTCGCGGCCGCGGCATCGCGGACCAGTTGCCATCCATTCAGCGCGTCGAGCAGGTTGATGTATGACGGCTCGCCGCGGACCACCTGGATCGGCTGACGGCCCTCCGGCAGCCCGCCATCGGCCAGCAGAGCGCGTGCCGCCTGATGCGGGTTCATGCCATACCGCAGCTGCATCGTGACGAGGTACCCCCTGGTCGCCTACTCTCATGCTGATGATGGCAACGATGCCCGCTACGTCCGCGAGTCAGGATGTGGCACAGCGACTGCTCGACGACGGCTACGTGGTCGTCACGGGCATGCTCGACGCCGACGCCGTTCAGGCTGCCCGTGCCGACCTGGACCGGGTCTTGCAGTCCACCCGGACCGGGCGGAACTCCTTCGAGGGCTTCGATACCCAGCGGATCTATGCCCTGTTCGCCAAGACCAGAACCTTCGACCAGGCCGCCGTCGACCCCTTGCTGCTCGGCGTGCTCGACCAGGTGCTCGGGCACTATCAGCTGAGCGCTCCTGTCGGGATCAGGATCGGTCCGGGCGAGCAGGCGCAGATCTTGCACCGGGATGACGCCATCTATCCGCTGCCCGAGCCGCATCCGCCGGTCGTCGTCAACACGATGTGGCCGCTGGACGAGTTCACGCCCGAGAACGGCGCGACCCGGTTCATTCCGGGTAGCCATGCCTGGGAGCCGGGCAGACGCCCGACTGCTGCCGATCGCGTCGAGACGGCCGTCCTGTCGCCTGGCTCGGCCCTGTTCTACCTCGGCAGCCTCTGGCACGGCGGCGGGGCGAACCGTACCGAGCGGCCCCGGCTCGGCGTGATCCTGGAGTACGCCGCCGGGTGGCTGCGACCGCAGGAGAACCACTGCCTGGCCGTACCCCGCGAGACCGCCCGGCAGCTGCCCGAACGCCTCCAGGAGCTGCTCGGCTACAACATCTACCCGCCGTTCGTGGGGTACGTAGACGGCAGCCATCCGCGGAAGGTTCTGTCCGCGGGCTCGTAGGCAGGACGTCGATCTGGCCCCGGCTCGTTCGTGTAGTAGGCGACAAGCCGGCCTGCGCCGGCCCGCCGACACGGAGGTACATCACGATGAAGCAGTACCTGCTCAGCGTTTACCAGCCAGACAGTGCGCCGCCGCCGCCCGAGGTACTCGGCCCCATCATGGAGAAGGTCGGCAAGTGGCGGGCCGAGCTCGAAGCCGCCGGCTCCTGGGTCTTCACCGGGGGGCTTCAGGCGCCCAGCACCGCCACGGTCTTGCGGATCACCGACGGCGAGGTCGTCCTGACCGACGGCCCGTTTACCGAGGGCAAGGAGCACCTCGGCGGCTTCACCGTTATCAGCGTCGCCGACCTCGACGAGGCACTGGAGTGGGCCCGGCAGTTCGCCGAGATCACCGGGCTGCCGCTCGAGGTGCGGCCGCTGCATGACGGCACAAGTTCCTGACCCGAGCCTGGTCCATGACCGACACCGAGCCTGACGCGGCCGCAGGCTCCTTGCCGACCGCTGAGATCGGGCGGATCTTCCGGCAGGAGTACGGCAGAACCGTATCCGTACTGGTCCGCGTCTTCGGCGACATCGACTTCGCCGAAGACGCGGTCCAGGATGCCTTCGCCGCCGCCCTGGAACGCTGGCCCCGGGACGGCGTGCCGCCGAGCCCCGCGGGCTGGCTGATCACGACCGCGCGCAACAAGGGGATCGACCGCGCGCGCCGGGACGCCTGCCGGCAGGACCGATACGCGCAGGCAGCTCTGTTGTCCGCGGCGCAGCCACAGGCACCAGAAACCGTGGGAGACGACCCCGTGCACGATGACCGGCTGCGGCTGATCTTCACCTGCTGCCATCCGGCGCTCGGCAGTACTGCTCAGGTCGCCCTGACGCTGCGCCTGCTCGGCGGCCTCACGACACCCGAGATCGCCAGGGCGTTCCTGGTAGCGGAGCCGGCGATGGCGCAGCGGCTGGTGCGTGCCAAGGGCAAGATCCGCGACGCCGGCATCCCCTACCGGGTCCCGGCCGAGGCGGACCTCCCCGGTCGGCTGCGGTCGGTACTGGCGGTCGTGTACCTGATCTTCAACGAGGGCTACGCGGCCAGCTCGGGCGACGACCTGATCCGGACAGACTTGTGTGCCGAGGCGGTCCGGCTGGGCCGCCTGCTGGCGGTGCTGATGCCGGACGAGGCGGAGGTCGCCGGGCTGCTCGCGCTGATGCTGCTGACCGAGGCCAGGCGGCCCGCGCGGACCACCGACGACGGTGACCTGGTCCTGCTCGGCGACCAGGACCGCAGCCGCTGGGACCGGGCGCTGATCGACGAGGGCCACGCCCTCGTCCGCCGCTGCCTGCGCCGGAACCAGCCGGGCCCGTACCAGATCCAGGCCGCGATCAACGCGGTGCACACCGACGCGCCGACGGCGGCAGGGACGGACTGGCGGCAGATCCTGGCCCTCTACGACCAGCTGCTCGCGCTCGCGCCGACCCCGGTCGTCAGCCTCAACCGCGCCGTCGCCGTCGCCGAGGTCGACGGGCCTGCCACGGCCCTGGCGATCGTCGATGACATCGAGCTAGACGGCTACTACGTGCTGCACTCGATCAGGGCGGACCTGCTCGCGAGGCTCGGGCGGACCGGCGAGGCCGCGGCCGAGTACGCGACCGCCGCTGAGCTGACGCAGAGCCAGGCTCAACGCCGGTTCCTCCGTGCGCGCGCCGACAAGCTCAAGGCTGGCCACTGAGCTCACACACCACTGAGCTCACACACCACTGAGGCGGGCCTGCATCCGGCGCATGCCGCGCAGCCAGCGCTCCCGGTCGTCGGCACGACGGCGCTCGTAGGTCGCCACATCCGGGTGCGGCAGGATCAGGAACTGCTCGGTCCCGACCGCGTCCAGGACGGCGGCGGCGACCTGCTCCGAGGTCAGCACGCCATCGACGGCTGCCTGCGCCGACCCGCCCGCCGCGCTGATCTCTGGCAGCTGCCCGGCGCCGACCTCGCGCCTGCTCGTGCTCAGCAGGTTGCTCGTGAACGCCTGCGGGCACAGGCACGACACGACGATGCCCTGCTCGCCATGGGTAATGGAAAGCCACTCGGCGAACGCCACGGCGGCGTGCTTGGTGACGGCGTAGGGCGCGGACCCAAGCTGGGTGAGCAGCCCGGCGGCGGACGCGGTGATCTCCAGATAGCCCCCGCCGCTGGCGAGCATGCCGGGCAGCACCGCGCGAGCCACGTAGATATGGCTCTGCACGTTGATGGCCCAGATCCGGGACCAGGCCTCGTCGGACGCCTCGGGACCGCCGGCCACGATGATCCCGGCGTTGGAGAAGAACATCCCGACCGGGCCGAAGGCCGCCTCAGTCGCCGCGACGAGCGCCTGCACGTCGGCTTCTATCGAGACGTCGGCAGGCACCGCGATCGCCCGGTGGCCTGCTGCCGCAAGCTCGGCCGCAACCTTGGCCGCGCCGGCGGCGTCGATGTCGCAGACCACCACCCCGGCGGCGCCTCGCTCGGCGAGCCCGAGGCACAACGACCGGCCGACGCCGCTGGCGCCCCCGGTGACGACGGCGACCTTGCCGGCAATCTCCATAGTCAGCCTCTCGTGGTGGCGCGGACTGCCGAGTCGGCCCACGCGGCTAGATCCGGGTCGGACTCGATCAGGCTCGCGAACTTCTTCCGCGCCTCGTCGCGCTTCGCCGGGATGTACTCGGTCGGCCACAGGCCGGCATGGGGTTCGTAGCCCTTGAGCACATTACGGGCCACCGTCACCTTGTGCACCTCGTCGACGCCGTCCGCGATGCCCATGGTCGGCGCGCTGGCGTACATGGCTTGCAGCGGAGTCAGGTTCGTGGTGCCGAGCGAGCCCATGATGTGCAGGGCACGGTAGCTGACCTCGCGCAGCACCTTGGCCATCGTGTACTTGCAGGCGGCGATCTGCGTTCTGGCGGCCTGCGTGCTCGAGTTGTCGATAGTCCACGCCGTCCACAGCACCAGCAGGCGCAGCATGTTGATCTCGGCGTAGGAGTCGGCGATCGCCTCCTGCACCATCTGGTGCTCCGCGATCACCTTGCCGTGCGACTCCCGGCTCAGCGCGCGCTCGCACATCATGTCGAAGGCGAGCCTGACCTGGGCGACCGTGCGCATCGCATGATGGATGCGGCCGCCGCCGAGGCGGCGCTGGGCCAGTACCTTCGCGCCGTCCTCGGGCCCGAGCAGGTTCCCGAGCGGCACCCGGACGTGGTCGTAGCGGACGTGGTTGTGCAGTGCCGGGTAGTCCATGATCTGCACGCCCGGCGTCTCGCGCGGCACCACGAACATCCCGTTCGTGCACATCACGAAGATGATGTCAGCGCGAGCGCCGGCACTGGTGAACCACTTCTCGCCGGTGATGACCCACTCGTCGCCGTCGCGGTCGGCCCGGGTCTTGAACAGGTTCGGGTCTGATCCGCCTTGCGGCTCGGTCATCGAGTAGGCGGAGAAGATCTCCTGGTTCAGCAGCGGGTACAGCCACTTGTCCTTCTGCTCCGGCGTGCCGTAAGCCGCCAGCATCTCCATGTTGCCGGTGTCCGGCGCGGCCGTGCCGAATACCACCGGCGCGGACCGGTACCGGCCGAGGATCTCGTTCAGCAGCGCCAGCTTCAGCTGGCCGAAGCCAGGACCACCCAGGTCCTTATCGAGGAAGAGCGCCCACAGGCCGCGGTCCCTGACCTGCTGCTTCAGTGGGTCAGCGAGCGCTTTGGCCTTCGGGTTGCGCGAGTAGGCCGCGCCTGGGAAAACCAGATCCAGAGGCTCGATCTCGGTCTTGCAGAAGTCGGCGACCCAGTCCAGCTGCTCCTGGAACTCAGGCTCGGTCGAGAAATCCCACGCCACGGCGGCCTCCAAATCGTAGAACCCGATTCTAAAAGGCCACCCGGCCGACAAGCCAGGGCTGACCGTACGCCCGTCCGCATAGGCCGCACCGGCCCTACCGCCAGCCGTGCCACCGTCCGTGGCTCTGGACCTCGGCCTTGAGGCGCGCGACATAGGCATCGGCCGTCATTGGCTCGGAGCTGGCATCGGCCCCGTTCCCGGCCCGGTCGTTGCTGTCGGTCAGCTGCCCGATGCGAATCTCGTCGCGCACCGTCTTGACCCAGAAGTAGATCCCAAAGATCGTGAACAACGGCCACTCGAACGTGTAGGCCCAGCTCAGCTCGTTCCCGGACAGGGCGCGGTGCAGCTGCCAGTCGCCGAGCCACAGCATCCCCCACGTCGCGACCACGGCGAAGGCATGCCACGCCAGCCAGCGCGGCCGCAATATGACCCGCCAGCGCGAGCCCGGCCTGTCGGCGGCTACCGCCATGCCTAGCCCCGCCAGGGCAGCAGCGCGGTCACGGCGACCGCGGCAAATAGCAGCGTGAGGTAGGCGATCGACAGGTGGAACAGCCGCATCGGAGCCGCCGCTTCACCCGCCACCACACGGGAACGAAGCCGATGGGCCTCGACCAGGAACCAGCCGCCGAGGCCGGCGGCGCAGGACGCATAGATCCAGCCGGCGTACGGGGCGAGCGCCAGCGTGGCGCCGACCATCAGGTAGGAGTAGATGAGAATCTTGCGAGCCACCGTAGCCGGAGGGGCAACCACCGGCAGCATCGGCACTCCAGCGGCGGCGTAGTCATCCTTGAACTTCATGGCCAGCGCCCAGAAGTGCGGGGGTGTCCACAAGAAGATCACCGCGAACAGCGCGATGGCTGGCCACGCGACGGTCCCGGTGACTGCGGCCCAGCCGACCAGGACCGGGAAGCAGCCGGCGGCGCCGCCGATGACGATGTTCGAGGCTGTCCGCCGCTTGAGGCCCAGCGTGTAGACGAAGACGTAGAACAAGATTGCGCCGTCGGCCAGGGCGGCCGACAGCCAGTTGGCCAGCAGGCCTAGCAGCAGGGTCGAGGCCGCGCCGAGCATGATGCCCGATACCAGGGCCTCCACCGGCTTGACGGTCGCTGCGGTTCCCTTCGCTACAAGAGGGCGGTGCGAGGTCCGGCGCATGACCGCGTCGATGTCGCGGTCGATATAGCAGTTCAGCGTGTTGGCACTGCCGGCCGCGAGCGCGCCGCCCAGCAGTGTGACGCCGATCAGGCCCAGGCTCGGCAGTCCGCGCTCGGCCAGGAACATTGTGGGCAGCGTAGTGACCAGCAGCAGCTCGATGATGCGCGGCTTGGTCAGCAGGAAGAGCGCCCGCGCCACCACGGCGACGGAGCGGCGCCCGGTGCCGCCGGCAGCGTCTGTCGCCGGGACCGCCGGGACGCTGATCGCCTGCGTCACTCGCTGGCCCCCGAACCCTGGGATCCCCCGCCGCCCTCGGGCGGCTCGCTAGCGGACTCGTCGTCCGGGCTGACACTGCCCGTCAGGTGCGCGCCGCCGGGCTCCCTCGCAGGCTCGCCGGCGACGGTCTGGACGCCTTCAGGCTCGGCCGCCGACGCGGTAGTGCCCCCACCCGGAGCCGTGCTCAGGCCGCCGGCGACCGCCGCGGCACGCGCGGTCTGCGCATCCGGCACCCGCGAGCCGCTAGGCGTGGCCGAGATCGGACGGGCGGGTATGCGCCGATGCGGCCTGCTGAACAGCGCGTACAGGACCAGCGCAATGAAGATAAACAGGAGCATCGGGAACGCGAACGTCCAGTTATATCCATGCGGAGTGTTGTCCGGGCTAACCGCCGCGAGTATTAGTCCAGGCACTGCTGCCTCCTGCTACGAGTCATTCGCTGGTCACCTGTTCACCGGCCGGGACGGCCAGCCATGCGGGCGCGAGGTTAGCAGCCGGTCCAGGCCCGCTGACAGTTCCGCCGACTCTTCATTACTAAACCACTCAAGCAAAAGCGCTACCCCAGCGACCGTCAACGGACCCAGCATGCCCATCCACAACACGGCACCGGCAAGCTGCTGATCGTAGAGGACGCTCGTGAGGTGATGCGCCGAATTGGCATAGACCGGATACTGCACGCCGTTGCCGAAAACGAGCACCATGCCGACCACCGTCGAGGCCAGCACCGTGCCCACGAGCAGCCTGACGCGCCGCATTGGCGAGGTCCGCTGGCTGAGGGGCCGGGACGAGATCAGCTGAAGCCAGAACAGCAACCCCGCCGCGATGTAGCTGACGTGCTCGACCAAGGCGATACCGGCGCTGCCGTGGACCGCGTCGTAAAGGACAGGCAGCTGCCAGGCGAGCCAGACCGCGTTCGCGGCGATGACGGCAAGCCCGGGCTTTGCGAGCAGCCAGGCGACCCGGCGCTGCGGAATCCGCAAGGCCGCCCACGGGGCGCCGAGCACAATCAGGCCGGGGCCGGTGACGGCCACCAGGAGCTCCTGGAGCGCGCGAACCCAGATGTAGACGTCGGACAGGTACCCGATCGGCGACACCAGGGCCAGCACGATCACCGCCAGGCCCAGCTGGACCATCGCCGCTTCCTGGAGCAGTTGGCGCCGGGTGCCCGTCGTCGGCGCGGCCAGCGTCGCGCGCAGGCCGACAAGGTGCCACGCCGCCAGGATCACGTAGGCAATCAGCACCGGCCAGCTGGCCGACCAGTGCTGAAGAGCTACGTCCACGTGGTCCTCATCTCGTCACGGCTGCTTGCTACACCTTTGTTGGCGACCCTGGCTCGCCTCAGTGGACCAGGTAGAACAAGACCCAGAAGAGGAACGCTATGACCGCCATGAAGTTCCAGGTCACAGTGAACGAGCTCAGCGAGGCCTGGAACCGCTGGACGGCGAACGCCTCGGCGTAAGTCGGCGGCTGCTCGACGAAGGAGATCGCCGGGATCGCCCGGCACCGCACGATCAGGATCTCCAGCCAGACCAGCACACAGAACGAGACCGCCACGAACACCGGGTAGAAGCCGCTGAACACGCTCGCGAAGCCGCTGGCACCCGGCCAGAAGGGCAGCGCGGCAAGCTGCCAGATCTGAATCGAGATCGCGACGAGCCCGAGCACCAGCGCGAGGCTAGCCCCGGCCAGCCAGGTCGACTTGGTTCCGGCCTTGATGCGCTGAAGCGCCAGCGTCTGGACGGCGGCGCTGACCACGATCAGCACCATGACGGTGACGCCGAAGCTCGACTGCGGGTGCGTGCCAGCGGTGTACCAGAGGTGGTGGCTGTTGATCGATTTTAGGTAGAAGAACGCGAACACGAAGGCGCCGAACAGGAACGACAGGCCGCCGACCGCCAGCCGGACACCTGTCCAGGAGGCGTTCAGCGCGGACTCGTGGTAGAAGACCGCCTCCTCCTCCGCCGGCGACATCGCCGCTGGTGGCTGCGCCGTAGTCTCGGCCATGCCTACGCCTCCGCTTGGACTGTTGATGACTGGGCGATCGCCGCGGTAAGCACACCAGGCGGCGGATTCAGGTCGGCGACCGGCGGTGCGTCCTTGGTGCCGTATTCATACGGGCCGGACAGGACGACCGGGATGCGCTCGAAGTTACCGGGCGGCGGCGGCGAGGCAACCTGCCATTCCAGGCCGCGCGAGCGCCACGGGTTGCCTACCTCGCGCTCGCGCACGATCACCGTCGAGTACACGAAGTTGATCACGAAGAGCAAGATCGACCCGCCGAGGAAGAACGACGAGATGGACACCCAGTCATTCAGCGTCTGCAGGTTCTGCGCGTACTCGAACACGCGCCTGGGCTGGCCCGCCGCGCCCACCGCGAACAGCGGCAGGAACGTCGAGTTGAAGGCGAGGAACATGATCCAGAACTGCCACTTGCCGAGCGTGGTGTTGAGCTTGACGCCCGTCATCTTGGGCAGCCAGTAGTAGAGGCCGGCCATGAAGGCGAAGATCAGCCCGCCCATGATCGTGTAGTGGAAGTGCGCCATCACGAAGAAACTGCCGTGCAATGTGGTGTCGGCCGGCACGTCGGAGACGAATACGCCGGTCACGCCGCCGATCAGGAAGTTGAAGAGCATCCCGAGCGCGAACAGCATCGGCACCGTGTACCGGATCTTCGCCTTCCAGAGCGTGCCGAGCGCCACCAGGAAGATGAACCCGGTCGGGATCGAGATCAGCTCAGTGGTCAGCATGAACAGCGGTCGCATGTCCGGGTTGATGCCGCTCATGAACAGATGGTGCTGCCAGACGAAGAAGCTCAGCAGCGAGACGCCGATCATGCCCGCCGCGGCCACCTTGTAGGCGAACAGCGGCTTGCGGCAGAACACCGGGAGGATATCCAGCACTATCCCGAAGCCAGGCAGCGCCAGGATGTACACCTCGGGGTGCCCGAAGAACCAGAACAGGTTCTGGTACAGGTAACTGCTGCCGCCGAGCGAATCCTCGAAAAACGCGGTCTGCGCAGTCCGGTCAGACAGGAGCATGTACATGCCGCCGACCAGCACCGGCGCAGCCAAGACCATGAGGAATGCGGTCGACACGATGCCCCAGACGAATACCGGCAGCCGACTCCAGCGCATGCCCGGAGCGCGGTAGCAGATGACCGTCACGATGATGTTGAAGCCCGCGAGGATCATCGACACGCCCATGAGCCCGAACGCCATGGCGTAGGAGTCGGCGCCAACCGTGGACTGGATCGACAACGGCGCGTACCCCGTCCAGCCGAACGGGAACCCGCCGAGCAGCAGGCCGGAGAGCAGGATCAGGAAGGCGGCCGGAGTCAGCCAGAACGACAGCGCCTCGATCCGGGGGAACGCCACTCGCTTGGAACCGATCATGAGCGGGATCAGGTAGTTGCCGAACGGGCCGAGGATCACCGACGTCATCAGCATCATCATCATCGTGCCGTGCTCTCCGACGATCTCCACGTAGACCTGCGACGTGAAGACGTGGTACGTCGGGGAGAGCAGCTCGGTTCTGATCGCCATCGCGAACAGCCCGGCCGTGCAGAAGTAGATGATCATGCCGACGAGGTACTGGATGCCGACGACCTTGTGGTCGAGCTCGTACCTGAAGTACTTCGCCAGCCCGCCTTGGGTCTCGGTCTCCTGAGCGTTCGCGAGGCTGACTGGACGCCCGATCATCTGCCGGATCACGTCGTTAAATACGCCGAGCCCGGCTAGCCAGCCAATGATCGCAAGCACGTAACCCAGGACGATCGGCCAGTCGCTGGAGTCGGACAGTGCGAGGTTCGGGTACTGGGCGTTGCCGGCGCCAGCCAGGAAATTGCCCAGCAGGTGGCCCAGCAGGTAGCCGATCACGGCCCCGACGATCGCAGTGTGGATCGCGGGTCGCTGCCACCATGGCCGCGGGCTGACTGCCGCTCTCGGCGCACCGCCCCCGGAGCCTTGTGCTCGCTCCGGCTGAGTCTCGATGGCCATCAGGTCACCTCTTCATCGCTGCGTCGGCTTCGGACATGGTCGTCACGGCTGAACCGGGTCATTCGGCGGGTAGTAGTAGCCGTTGGCGCCGGCGATGCCCGCCTTCGCCATGGCCGCGTTGATCTGCGCGATCACCGTCGGGTCATAGACGGTCGCGTACGGCGGCAACAACGCGGTGGCATCAGCCAGCTGGATCCGGGTCTTGCTTGCCCAGGCCTGGAACGCCGCCATCGTGACCACCTGCCCGTTGTTGAACATCGCGCCGTGCCACAGGCCGCAGAGTTCGGCGCAGCGGACGATGAACGTGCCGGTGTGCTTGGCCGTGGTGAACGCGATGTTGTTGACACCGGGGTTGGCGTCGGCCTTCACGCCGAGCTGGTAGGCCCAGAAGCTGTGGATGACGTCGATCGACGTGACGTTGAACTGCACCGGCTGGTTGACCGGCAGCACCAGGGCCGTCGTCTCGAACCCGCCGAACTGCGGGTAGCGGTAGGTGAACCGCCACTGCTGGCCGATCACCTGGATCTGGAGCGGCGTGCCGTTCGGCCGCCAGATCGCGCTCGGGCCCTCGCCCGCGCCCGCCCCGGCGAATCCAGGAGCCGCAAGCTCGAAGGTCCCGAACCCGGCGAGGAATAGCACGATGACGGCACTTACCGTGATCCACGTGGCCTGGATTCCGGTGTGCCCGTGGATCGGCGGCCCGTCGTCCTCGTCGCCCTCGCGGTGCCGCCAGACGATCAGCGCGTAGGCAGCGAACACGAGCACGAAGGCCATTACCGGTGCGGCCAGGGTGGCGAGAACTGTCATGGTCCACTGCTGGCTGTGCGCCGTATCGGACATGTTGCCTGGCGGCAGGTGGGGACTCCAGACGATCCAGATGACGAGCACGGCCGCGACCGCGATCGGCAGCCAGATCAGGAAGATCCGCAGGCCATGGTTGGGTCCCTTCGGCGCCGATGCCTGCCCGGCCTCGGTCTCTGGCGCGGCCATCAGGACACCACCTCCATGTTCCCGGTCATGAATCCGATGGTCTGCATGGGACCGCCGAAGCCGTCGATGAAGCCGCCGCCGCACGGGACTCGGCACTGCCAGAAGTACTCGCCTGCAGTGCGCGGCGTGACGAAGCTGAAGGTCATGGTCTTGTGCGGGGTATTCGGAGTGCACGGCGAGGTGCCGCACAGGCTCGCGGTCAGCCCTGGCGAGCCCATCGGGACGTTGAGGTTGATGCTGGGTAT
The DNA here is from genome assembly GCA_963792725.1 of uncultured Actinomycetota bacterium. Taxonomy (GTDB): domain Bacteria; phylum Actinomycetota; class Actinomycetes; order Streptosporangiales; family Streptosporangiaceae; genus JAJYUU01. Next base: position 1,594,410 of record CAWBXJ010000001.1, read on the forward strand.
CGAGAACGTGTGTCCCACGTTGCAGCCCGACCAGGAGTTGATCTGCGTGACTGGCGTGCCGTCGACGTACGCGACGCCGCCGATGGTGCCGGTGACGTGGCCCCAGAAGTTGTTGCGCAGCGGCGTGCAGCCGTCGTAGCCGTAGATCGTCATGTCGATCTTGCTGCCGGCCGGCACCGAGAACAGGGTGGTGTGCACCCAGTTGCCGCTCTTGGGGTCCTGGATGAAGTAGGAGACCCAGTCAGGATGACTGCTGACGGTGTTCTGCGGGTCTTCCTGCATCACGACGTGGACCGTCGCGCCGGTATTAGGCGTCACGCCAGCCGTGTAGTCCACCGTAGGCGGACCGCCCAGGAAATAGTGAACCACTAGGAAGGCCACGCCTGCTGCGACGGCTAGGAACGCCACCAGCAGGGTAACGATACGGGCCGGCAAAGACACCGGCCATCACCTCGCTTCTTCGCCTGGGCAGGACCGCCGGGCTTCCTGGCATGGCAGAGCGATCCGTCCTACCCTTGCCTCGGATGAACGAGACTGATCTTGCGATCACGGGGTGGGAGAGAGCAAGGTTGGCAGCACTCAATGACGAAACTGTCATTGATCCGGGGTCAACCCAGGGGCGGCCTGCCGTCGGCCGATCACCGCCTGCTGTTATGGCGCTCTCTGGTACGCAATACAACAGTTTCATTCTGGTAGAGCGACTTGACCGAGACCGCCCTCATGGAGTAGATCCTGTCCTGTTGACCCGCACAGTGGGCAGGGTTCCGATGAGGCGACTGGGCCGAAGCCGCCGGAACTGCAATCGATTGAGGTATTAGGCGTCTTATGACTACCAGCCGGGCCCAGGCGCAATCGGCGCGACGCCGAATCCTGGTTGTCGACGACGAGCCGCAGATCCGTGGCATGGTGATCCGCGCTCTTGAAGGCGCCGGATACGCCATCGACTCCGCTGCCGACGGCCATGCGGGCCTGTCGCTCGCGCTGGCGGGCGACTACCAGCTCGTCATCCTCGATCTGGTCATGCCGCACGCCGACGGCCGCGACATCATCAGCCACCTACGGCGGCAGCGACCCGACGAGGCAGTCCTGGTGCTGTCCTGCCTGTCCGACGTGACCACCAAGGTCGCCTGCCTGGACATGGGCGCCCACGACTACCTGACCAAGCCCTTCTCGATAGACGAGCTGCTGGCCAGGGTGCGCGTGCAGCTTCGCGGCGAGCACCAGCCAGGCGAGCACCAGCCAGGTGACCTGATCAGGGCGGGAAACCTCGTGCTGGACCTCGGCCGGATGCAGGCCGACGCTGGCTTTGGCCTGACACCGCTGACTCGCCTCGAGGTCATGCTGCTCCGGGAGCTGATGGAGCACGCAGGCGAGTCCGTGCCCAAGGACACGCTGCTGGCCTCGGTCTGGGGGCTGGACTTCAACCCCGGCTCCAACGTGGTCGACGTCTGCGTGCGCAGACTTCGGTCCAAGCTCGGCTTCGATCTCATCGAGACGGTGCGCGGTGCAGGATATCGACTCGCTTCCTGAGGCTCTGACCGAGCGGCCGGCGGGCCTGATCCGGTGGCATCCGCCGCGCTGGCCGGCGCCCGGCCTCCAGTGGCCCGACCGGGCGCCGCTGCGTGCCTGGACCGGCTGGATCGACCTGGCCTGGGTGGTCCTGTGGTTGCTCGGCCTGGCAGGCATCCTGATCTTCCAGCGGTGGGAGGCGATCCCCTTCCACCTGATCTGGATCACCTTCGCGCTGCTCTACAGCTTCCGCGTCCGCAATACCGGCGCCACGTTGTGGGTGCTGGCTGCGATGGTGGTGACGACGTTTGGCGCCATCGGCTTCGATGTGCTGCGCGGCGCTCAGCCGGCCGACGAGCTGACCGAGGTCCCGCTCATGGCAGCCATGTTCTGGGTCATGATGTGGCACGGGCGCCGGCGGCTGGCTGCCAACGCCGAGAGCGTGCGGGTGAGCGAGGAGAACGAGCGGCTGCTCGCGATGCAGCGCCGGTTCCTCCAGGACGCCTCGCATCAGCTCAGGACGCCGATCACGATCGCGCTCGGGCACTCGGAGCTACTGGCCAGGCACCTGGCTGATAACCAGGACAAGCGCGATATCGACGTCGTCGTCGGCGAGCTCAACCGGCTGCGGCTGCTGAGCGAGCGGCTGCTGCTGATCGCCGCATCGGCCAACCCGGACTTCCTCCAGCCCGAGCCCGTCGAGCTGGCCGACTTCCTCACCGATGTGCTAGCGCGCTGGCGCCCGACGGCGAACCGCCGCTGGCAGCTGGGCCGGCTGGACGACGCCACGGTCGCCGCGGATCGCGAGCGGCTCGGTCTCGCCATCGACGCGCTCCTGGAAAACGCGGTACAGCACACGGGCCGGGATGACACCATCAGGCTGTCAGTCGTGCGAACAGGGCGGCCCGGCCGGGCCGGGCTGGTCGTCGAGGACACCGGGGCTGGCATCGGCCCGGCCGAGCTGGAGCACATCTTCGAGCGCTTCGCGACCGGCTCGCACGCGGCCGGCCACCGCGGCACCGGACTCGGGCTGGCGCTGGTCCGGGCCGTGGCCGAGGGGCACGGGGGCGTGGTCGCCGCTTACAGTGCTCTGGGTCAGGGCAGCCGGTTCGAGCTCACGCTGCCGCTGGCGGCCACGACGATGACGAGCATGCCGCTCACCGATCCGGGCAGGAGCGTCCGATGATCACGCAGGAACGCGGACAGACGCCGGGCCCGCGCGGGCCAGGCGGCTGGCTCGGCCGGATCGCCAGGCCCGGTCAGCTGAGCCGACGCGGGAAGGTCACGTACTGGAGCGCGATGGTGGCACTCCTCGTGGCCGTCGCGTTCGTCCTCACCATCGCAGCAGCTCCGGCCAAGAAGGCCGCGCCGCCGCCGCCCGCGCTCGCCAAGAACTTCTCCCCGGCTGAGCTCGGGCACGCAGGCGCCACGGTGTCGCTCGCCGCGTACGCGGGCCGGCCGGTGATCGTGAACTTCTTCGCCTCCTGGTGCGCGCCGTGCCAGCAGGAGACGCCGCTGCTCGCCCGGTTTTACGCCGGCCAGCACGGTCGCGTGGTGCTGATCGGCATCGACGCCAACGACCAGACGGCGGCGGCGCTGCGCTTCGTCGCCAAGGCCGGAGTGGGTTACCCGGTGGGGTTTGACCCGTTCCCCTCGCCGGTGACCACTTCCTACGGCGTCTACGGGCTCCCCCAGACGTTCTTCCTGAATGCTCAGCACCGCATCGTGGCCAAGGTCGTGGGTGCGGTGACTCAGCGGGTGCTCGTCAAGGATGTTGCCCTGATGGACCGGGATCGAGGCTGATCGACAGGTGTCGGTGACACGCCAGCAACCGCCACGCGCCGGGGTCCTGCCCACCGGCTGGCCGGTTCGCCGCATGCCCCGGTGGGTCCTGCTGGCTGGGGCGGGGCTGGTCGTCGTCGCGATCGCGGTCGCCCTCGTGCACAGGCCGTCAAAAGCCGAGCGGGCGAGCGACATGCGCGGCCTGCTGCAGGAGGTGACCGCTGACATTCAGTCGTGCGCTGGCGGCGTCGGTGAGTCCCTGACGGCGCTGCGCCAGGTCCAGGCCGAGAGCCCGCGCAGCAGCACTGACGTCAGCGACGCCATCAGCATCGCCCAGCAGGGCGCGGCGAACTGCTCCCCCGCGAACAACGAGCTGATCGACGACCTGGAGAACTACCAGGTACCCGAGTCGCTCGCCAGCTTCGGCCTGAAGTCGTCGGTGACGAGCCTGATCGCCTGGGCCGCGCCCAACGCCGAGCAGGTACAGGCGGACGTGGCCAGGTTGCTGACCGCGACGTCGCCGCAGGCCGCGGGCGCCGCACAGGCAGCGCTGAACCGGGCGCTGGCCGCCCTCAACGCGCAGCGGAGCAAGGCCGACGGTCCGATCAACACCGCCATCCGCGCGCTCGCCATGCATGCGTCCGCGCCCCAGCTGCCCGGCTGAGCGGAGGAGGTGAGCCCAGGTGCCCGGCATGAACTCAGGCCTCAGCGACACTAACCCCATCCTCGTCGCGGCATTCAGGGCAGCGCTGCTCCACCAGGGCCTGATCGTGCTGGCGCTCCTGCTGCTGCTGGGCCTGGCGTGGGCCGGCGTGCGTGAATGGGTGCCCGCGGCCAGGCCGGCGGCTGGCGGATCATCCTGGTCCGCGGCGGCGTTCGGCTGGGCGGGCCTTGGTGAGCCGAGCGGTCGCCGCCTGCTGCGGATCGGCTTCGGCATCCTGTGGATCTTTGACGGGATCCTCCAGGCCCAGCCGGCGATGGCCGCCGGCCTGCCCGGGCAGGTGATCGAGCCGACGGCGGCCAGCTCACCAGTGTGGGTCCAGCACGTCGTCAACTGGGCCGGCACCGCCTGGTCGTTCCACCCGATTCAGGCCGGCGCGGCCGCGGTGTGGATCCAGCTCGGCATCGGCGCGTGGCTGATCGCCGCCCCGGCCGGCTGGTCATCGAGGATTGCCGGGCTGGTCAGCGCGGGCTGGGGGCTGGTTGTCTGGATGTTCGGCGAAGCTTTCGGCGGCATCTTCGCGCCCGGGCTGACGTTTCTGTTCGGCGCGCCGGGCGCGGCAGCGTTCTATTGCGCGGCCGGACTGGTGATCGCGCTGCCGCTGCGGTACTGGCAGTCCGAGCGCCTCGGCCGCCAGCTACTGGCAGGCCTCGGCGCGCTGCTCGTGGGCATGGCGGTGCTGCAGGCGTGGCCAGGCCGCGGCTTCTGGCAGGGCCGGCTGCACGGGCGGCCCGGCACCCTGGCCGGCATGGTCACGACGATGTCGGGGACACCGCAGCCGCATGGCCTGTCGGTGCTCGTGGGCCACTTCGCAGCCCTGGACGTGGCACACGGCTTCGCTGTCAACCTGGTCGCGGTGATGGCGCTAGCGGTGATCGGTGCAGCGTTCCTCAGCGGCCGAAGGCCGCTCGTGCGACCTGCGCTAGCGCTGCTGATCGCCGTGTGCCTCGTCGACTGGATACTGATCGAGGACTTCGGGTTCTTCGGCGGCCTCGGCACCGACCCCAACAGCATGATCCCCGTCGCGCTCGTGGCAGTCGCAGGTTACCTGGCGCTGGCAGCCGTGCCCGAGCCAGCCGCGGTGCCCGAGCCAGCCGCGGTGGCCGAGCCAGCCGGGTTGGCCCCGCCGCTGCCCGCTGCCGCTAGCGCTGGCTCGCGCCTGCGCCGACTGGCGGGCGCCTTCTCCGGGGCTGGCCTCAACACGGTGCTCGCGATGTGGGCCGCCACGGTGGTCGTCGTTGGGGCCGGCCCGATGGCGGTGGCCCAGGCCAGCCCCAACGCGGCACCGATCATCGCGCAGGCCATCGACGGCAGCGCGGCGCCGCTGAACTTCGCGGCGCCGGCCTTCTCACTCACCGATCAGTCTGGGCGGCCTGTCAGCCTGGCGAGCCTGCGCGGCAAGGTCGTGCTGCTCACCTTCCTGGACCCGGTCTGCACCTCCGACTGCCCGCTCATCGCGCAGGAGTTCCGCGCCGCCGATCAGCTGCTTGGAACCGGATCCGGCAACGTGGAAATGGTCGCCATCGTCGCCAATCCCGTCTACCGCTCGGCCGCGTACACCAGGGCGTTTGACGCCCAAGAAGGCCTCAGCCGACTGCCGAACTGGCTCTTCCTCACCGGCTCGCTCAGCCAGCTTCAGCAGACGTGGAAGAACTACGCGATCGCGGCGCAGGTCGTGCCTGCTGGCGGCATGATCGCGCACAACGACGTGGCGTACGTCATCGACCGGGCCGGGCGCACCAGGGCCGAGCTGAACTTCGACCCGGGTCCCGGCACTGCGAGCACGAAGTCGTCCTTCGCGGTCGAGCTGGTCGCTGCCGCGCAGCAGGTCCTGAGGCAAGGATGAGCGGCAGACGCGCAGGCCCTCGCCCTGGTGGCGGCAGCGCTGCTGGCAGCGGGCTGCGGCAGCACGCCGGCCGCGACGAGCTCCGCGCACCGGCCACAGCCAGCCCGGGTCGGCGGCCCGGCGCTGGCCACCTCGGTGTCCAGTGTGGCGGGCACCAGCTGGGCCATTGTCCAGATGGGCGGGTCGGCTGCCTCGTTCGACAACTTCTGGGAGTTGTTCGTCCGCCCGGCCGGCGGCGCGAGCTGGCAGCTGGCCACGCCGGCTGGCGTCGCCAGCAACGGCGGCCTCGTCATGGCCGCGACCGGTGCGACGTCGCTGGTGACCGGCTTCCGGCCGAGCCAGGACCTGACGTTCTCGCCGCTGGCGGCGACTACCAACGCCGGGGCGCAGTGGTCGCAGAACGCGCTGCTGAGCCCCGGCTTCAGCGACGTGCCGGGCGCGCTCGCGGGCAGCTCCGATGGCCGGCTGATCGCGCTGACCGATACCGGTGACGTCGAGACCAGCCGCAGCCTGGGCGCCGCCTGGAGCACGCTGACGACGCAGCGGTCACTGGCCGCCTCGTCGGCCGGCCGCGCCTGCGGACTCCAGGCACTGACCGCGACGGCCTGGTCGCCAGCAGGCTCGCCGCTCGTCGGCGCCAGCTGCGGCAAGGCCGGCGTGGCGGGCGTCTTCGCCTACTCGGCCGGGGCGTGGCGGCTGGCCGGCCCAGCGCTGCCGGCCTCCTTCGCCCGTACTGCTGTCGACGTGCTCGGCCTGGCTGCGACGGGCGGCCGGACGACCGCGATCCTCGCGGCGCCGACACCCGGCGGTACGTCCGTGCTCGCGGCGTGGTCGGCCGACGGCGGCGCCCACTGGCGGCTCTCGCCCGCGCTGACGGCCCCCGGGCAGGCTGTCACGGCGGCCAGCAAGCCGTCGGTCTCGATCTGGGCCGACGGCTCGGCCGGCCTCGTGTTGTCCGGCGCCAGTGCCGGTAGCGGCGCCATTATCGGCTGGCAGGCGGCCGGCTGGCGCACGCTGCCAGCGTTGCCGGCCAGGACCGCCACCCTGGCGATTGGGCCTGGCGGTCTCCTGCAAGCCCTCGCCCCTGGCCAGGACACGATGACGGCCTGGCAGCTCGCCGCGGGCTCGCGTCAGTGGGTCCCGGCGCAGACCGTGCGGGTGACTATCCCCTACGGCACGTCTGGCTGAGAGGACACCGTGAGCTACCTAGTCCAGCACTGGTCGTTCGACCCGTTCCTGATCATCGTGATCCTGGTCGTCGGCTGGCACGAGATCGGCCTCGCGCGGCTGGCCAGGCGATCGCGGCCGGACCGCACCAGGGCGCGACGGCTGCGGTCCATCTGGTTCTACTGCGGTCTCGCGGTCCTGCTCATCGCGGTCCAGTCCCCCATCGACTACTGGGCCGACGACTACTTCTTCGTGCACATGATCCAGCACCTGCTGCTGATGTTCGCCGCGCCGACCCTGATCGTGGCCGGGGCGCCCTGGCAGCCGCTGCTCGACGGGCTGCCAGGCAGATCCGGCAAGGCGGCGACGCGCGAAGTCATGACGGCGGGCTGGACCCGGCCGCTGCGCGCCGCCGGCGGCTTCCTGCTGCGGCCCTGGATCAGCGTGGTGGTCTTCAACCTGGTCATGATCGTCTGGCACCTGCCCGGACCCTTCGACCTCGCCGAGCGCAATCAGGCGGTCCATATCTGGCTGATGCACTCCAGCTTCTTCCTGGCGGGCGTGCTGTTCTGGCTTCAGTTCATTACCTCGGCCCCGTTCCGGATCAAGATGTCGACGGTCGCCCAGGCAGCCGCCCTGCTGGCCACCAACTGCGTGATGTGGGTGCTCGCGATGGCGATGGGGTTCCTGTCGAGTTCGTCGTGGTACTCGGTGTACAACCACGTGCCTGGCGTCACTCTGCCGGCTTACGCCGATCAGCAGATCGGCGCCGGGATCCTCTGGATCTGCGGTGACTTCTGGGCCATTCCCACGATGATCTTCGTGATCCGCAAGCTCATGGCCGAGGACGGCAGTGTCAGCGCCGCCGTCGATCGCATACTCGGGCGCGGTTCGGCGCGCTACAACTGGGCGAACCGCGGCTAGCGGCGTGCTCAGGCGTTGAGAACGCCGGACAGCACGTCGGCCTCCTGGCGCAGGCGTACGGACCGGTCACCGCGGCCTCGACGGTCGTAATCGGCGGCCGCGAACCGCCGGTCGGCGATTTCGGCCGCGACGATCTCGGCGATGCCCGCCTCGGGCAGCCGGCGTCGCGCCGCCTCGGCGGTCCCGAGGCCGGCGACCGCCCCGGCGATGCGCTCACTGCCGCTTGGCCCAGAGCCTGATCGCGCGGGTGGCGGCACGGCCTCGGCGTTGGCAATGGCGGCGAGGGCCGAGCGAATCGCGGCGGCGGCCACGAGATTCCGCGAGCGCGGCGCTTCGGTCAGCGCGGTCCGCAGGCGCGCCGTGAGCGGACTGTGCTGTGGTGGCATGGACATCGTTACCAGACTCTACGGACTGTCCGCCGCTGACGTAACTTGTCTTGGTGGCCGAGGATCTGATCACCGCCGACGACCCCCGGACGCCCGACATCCGCGAGCTGCTCGCCCGCCACCTGGCCTACATGAAGTCGCAGAGCCCCCCGGAGAATGTCTTCGCCCTGGGCGAGGGCGGGCTGCTCGATCCCGCGGTGACCCTGTACAGCTACCGCCGGGACGGCCAGCTGCTCGGGATCGGCGCGCTCAAGCACCTGGGCGATCAGCACGGCGAGCTGAAGTCCATGCACACGGCGGCGGCCGCCCGCGGCACGGGCATCGGCCGGGCGATGCTGACGCACCTGATCGGCGTCGCCCGTGATCGCCGTTACCAGCTGCTGAGCCTGGAGACCGGCTCGATGGCAGGCTTCGAGCCAGCTCGCGCCCTGTACGCGAGCGCCGGATTCACGGAGTGCGGGGCCTTCGCTGACTATCCGTCGACTCCGCACAACGTCTTCATGTCGCTATCGCTGCGCTAGCACCGTCATTCGCTAGCACCGCCGGTGGCCGTGACCCGCCGACCTTCGCGCCCTTCTGGAATCCGCCGAACAGCGCGGACAGCAGGAGCAGCAGGACGATCAGCGCGATCAGCCAGGCGAGGCAGCCGACGGGCCTGCTGAACCGTCGCCGCCTGCCACCCGAGTCACGCCTGCTCATGGCTCCACCAGATCCCCACGCAGCGGCAGGTTATGCAAGGAATCTCCTGGCGACAGCAGGGTAGTTGCCGGTCAGACTGGCGAACTGCGGAGGAAAGCCATGGTGCATATCTCGCGTCCAGGCCGGCTGCTCGGACTGTTTGCCGCCATCGTGGCGGCCGTCGTGGCGGTGATCGGCTTGCTGCTCGTGCTGTCCGCGGTCCGCTTGCTGCCGCAGCTGCGCGACCCGTTCCATACGACGACGACGGTGCGCAGCGAGCCGCCGCTGCTGACATCGATCACGTCGCTGAGCAGGTACGAGGCGGCTAGCGGCACGTTCCAGGTGGTCATCGACCTGTCCAGGCACACGTCGTTCCTGCCGTCGTTCATCGCGGGCAGCCAGACGCTGTTCGTTGGCGACGGCACGGTCATCGCATACGTGAACTTCGCCGGGCTCAAGGGCAGCGCGGTCTCGGTCTCGCCCGCGCACGCCGTGACGATCACGCTGCCGCCTGCGCAGCTTGAGCCCGCCGTGCTGAACGTGAGCCGGTCTTACGTCTTCGCCGAGCAGCAGGGACTGGTCAACAAGGTCGCGGACTTCTTCTCGGGCAACCCGAACAGCCAGCAGGAGGTCTACATCCTGGCCCAGCAGAGGATCGACTACGCCGCGCGCACCAGCGCCCTGCGCGCCGACGCACAGCGCAATACCACCGCGATGCTCGACAGCATGCTGGCCTCACTCGGCTACAAGCACGTCACCGTCGTCTACGGCGGCGCCTAGCCAGCGAGCCGGACCAGGGTGATAACGCCGCCGCTGTCGGTCGGGACGACAGTCGCGGCAGGTCAGAATTACTTGTCGCTGGCGCTGGAAAGTCGCGTCCAGGCACGACAGCCTGGCAATCTTGGAAATGGCTCGTCACCTGGAATTCTCGCCGGAGTTGACTCAGCGGCATGACGGCTTAGAGTGAACGAAGTATGCCGGCTTTGCGGTAGGAGGTACCGATGGGGTCATCGCTCGGGCAGCGTCTGCGAGCGCTTCGGATCGAGCGTGGACTGAGCCAGGCTGACCTCGCCGGAGACCTCGTGTCGCCGAGCTATGTCTCGCTGATCGAGGCGGACAGGCGGTCGCCAGAGCGCGAGGTACTGGCCGGCCTGGCCCACCGGCTCGGGTGCTCTTCCCTCTTCCTGGAGACCGGGGTAGTCCCGGAGGAGATCAACGAGCAGCGCCTGCAGCTCAAGTTCGCCGAGATCGCCCTGGCCAACGGCGAGCTAGACGAGGCGCACGATCGCTTCCGTGCCATGTCGCTCCAGGCCAGCAGTGAGATCCGGCACGGCGCGATCTGGGGCCTCGCCCGGACCGAGGAGGCGCTCGGCAACCTGCACGAGGCCCTGACGCACCTGGAGGCGCTGCTGGAAGCGGCCAGGGCGGGCGAGCCAGGCGCGCCGAGCCTGCTCAACCTGCTCATCGGCCGCTGCCGGATCTACCGGCTGGCGGGCGACTTTGCGCGGAGCATTGAGGTCGGTGAGGACGCGGTCCGCGAGGTGCGCGAGCTTGGCCTCGAGGGCACCGAGGATGAAATCAGGCTTGCCTCGTCCCTGGTCGGCAGCTACTTCGCCAGAGGCGACATGTTCTCGGCCCAGCACCTGGTGAGCCGCGTGATCGAGCGGGCCGAGAAGCTCGGATCCCGGCAGGCACAGGGCAACGCCTACTGGAACGCCTGCGCGGTCGCCGCGGCACGCGGCCAGCTAACCGACGCGCTCGACCTCGCCGCCAAGACACTGGCGCTGCTGGCGGAGAGTTCGCCGGACCGCAGCCTGGCCGGCATGCGCGTCATGTACGCCTGGCTGCTGCTGCGGTGCGACCCGCCCCGGCTGGACGAGGCGGACGCGCTGCTGGCGCGGGCGCACGGCGTGCTGGCGGACGTGTCCTTCGGCCCGCACCTGGCGAACTGCGAGACCGAGATGGCCCGCGCGGCATTGCTGCGGGGCGACTACGGCAGTGCCGTGCAGATCGCCGCGCAGGCGATCGCTCGGTCTGAGGAATCCCGCGCCGCCGAGGGCGAGCACGCCAAGGTCGTGAGCGGGCTGGCGCTCATCTTGTCCGGCCAGCCCGAGGATGGCACCGCCATGGCGGCGGCTGCTGCCGAGCGCCTGGCGACGATGGGCTCGCAGCTTGAGGCGGCGCAGGCGTGGCGAGACCTGGCCGAGGCGCTCATCCACCGCGGCCGGTCTGACCAGGCGGTCGAGGCCCTGCGCCGGGCTGCCGACTACGCCGGCGTGCGGGCCTCAACGATCCGTGCCGACGTCGCCGTTCCCGTCCGCGACTAGCCGCGGCGGGGTCAGCGCATCGGCATGGCCCCGCTGAGGTTCAGGTTTGTCAGCAGGAACGCAAGACACTGTGCCCGGCAGTCGACGACATTCTGCGGCCGGGCGTACCGGTGGCCTTCGTCGGCATAGATAGTCAGCTCGTAACGCTTCCCGGCTCGATCGAGTGCGGCAGCGAACGCCTCTGCGTGATGCACCGGGACCCTGGCGTCCTGGCGGCCGTGAAAGAGCAGTACCGGGACGCCGATGTCGGCGGCCTTGTAGACCGGCGACGTCGTGATCAGCTGATGGCGGTCCGCGGCCGGATCACCGATGCGGGCCGCGTGCTCGGCGCCAGCCGGGCCGCCGAGCGATAGCAGGCTGGCGACGTAGCTCGGCAGGTCGGTCGGCGCTGAACCGGCCACTGCGCACGCGAGCGGCACCTGGGCCTGCGTGGCCAGCATCAGGGCTGCGTATCCGCCGTAACCGTGCCCGATCGCGGCGATCCGGCTGGCGTCGATGAGGTGGGCGACATCGGCCGACTGCAGCGCGTCGACCAGGTCGTCCTGCATCGCCAGTGCCCACTGCCGGTCACCAGCGTCGCGGAACTGCTTGCCGAAGCCGCGCGAGCCGCGGTAGTTCACCTGCAGGCAGCACAAGCCCGCGGCGGCCAGGAACTGCGTCCAGGGGTCGAACTGCGGCCGGTCACGCGACCATGGTCCGCCGTGCACGACCACGACCGTCGGCCACGGCGGCGGGGTACTCGGCCGGGTCAGGAACCCGGTGATCAGCAGGCCGTCACGAGCTGAGTACCTGAACGGCTCACGCGGCTGCATCCGGACCCGGGCAAAGCCGGTGAATCTCGCCATCGGCTTGCTGACCTCGTCGGTGGTCCGGCTGAAGGTGACGAATGCCGGGCCCCCGACGGGGAAGGAGATCTCGGCGAGGCAGTGATTGGCGTTCCGCCCTGTGATGGTGGCCGGCGCGCCGTCTGCCACCTGCGCGAGCCGGCCCAGGTCGGCTGCGGCGCTGGTGGTCAGGGCGCACTGCGGATAGTCAGGATCGGTGGTCGTGACCAGGTCGGGCCCAGTGCCGTCGGGTGACATCAGCACAGTGGTGATGTCGAACTGCTCATGCTCGCTGATGACCTCAGCGGACCAGTCCGGGGCCGACATCCTGACCAGCGCAACCGTATCGCGGCCGGCTGAGCTGAGCGCGAACAGCGTCTGCCCGTCGGCGCTGAAGGCAAGCGGGCGCGAGGCCCGGCTGTCGGCGGCCGGCATCTCGGCGATCGGCGCCCAGGCTGGCTCGTCCAGCCTGGTGTGCCACCAGGTGCAGCTCGTGGCGCCGGTGCACACGGCCACGGCCTGCGTGCCGGTCGCCAGCCAGCGGGTCGCCTGTCCGCTCGGCGGCTGCCATTCGGCCATCACGGCACCGGCTGGGGTCACCGCCTGGAGCCGCGAGGTTCCGGCCGGCGACTGGCGCACCGCGATCAACACGCACGGCTTCGCGCCGCCGACCTGCCCGACATAATGGGCATCGCTAGCGAGATCGGGCGTGAGCGGCGCTATCGAGCGGGCCCGCAGGTCGAGCCACGCCAGCACGCGCTGGTCGCTGCCTGCCTGGCTGAGCACCAGGATCAGGCCCTGGCCGTCGGTGCCCCAGTGAAAGTCGCGCAGCCGCCACGGCCGCAGGTCGGATGCGAGCTGCATGGGCGATCTGCTTGCGCCGACCCAGACATTTGCGGCGCCGTCATGCCACCGGACGGCGGCGAACCTGTCGCCCGCGGGCGCCAGTCTCGGCCGCGTCCAGTCTGGCGTCCCGCGGAAAGACGCCTGCCTGACCTGTGAGACGTGCACACGCAGACCCTGATCCGTTCGGGCCGCCGGCGGGGCGACCGGTTCTTTTGCCGCCCCTAGGACGTTATCGGGCGACTTTGCTCAGAGTCAAGACAGGCCTTGACTCTGAGACTTATGCACCAAACGTCGTCTGTAGTGCAATTGTAGTAGCAGTTTGACCGTCTGTCATGACTGCGAACCTCAAGGCGGCAGGTGGCCGCTTCCGACACCAGATAGGTGGTTACATCACATGACCAGCATCCGCATCGCCATCGCAGCCGCGCTCGCCGCCGTCACCGTGCTGGCCGGCGGGACCGCGCACGCCAGCCACGGCGCGCCGGCCAGCTCGCATGCGGCCGCGCTCGCGGCGGCGCCGGCGCGCTACAGCCCGCCGCTCTGCTGCGACTAATGCCTGACCGCCGCTAGGTGTGCCTGCCGTCGTCCGGCGGCGGGCCAGCGTCTGGGGATGCGCGCACGTCGTCATGCGGCGGACCTGAGCCAGTGCCGGTACCGGGGCCGTGACGCCGTGTGCCACACCTGCGCGGCCAGGTCCTGGAGCAGCCGCGCGTCACACGCGTCACGCTCGTAAAACAAGCCGTAGCTGAACGCGTTCTCACCGGCCAGGTGAGCGGCTACGCCCAGGCGGCGCTCGAGCTGGCGCGCGATCACGGTGTCCTGATGGTCGCCGAGCACGGTCTGCAGCTTCTTCATCTGGCCGGCGAGCCGGCCTGCATCCCGGCCGGCTACCGACGCCGCCGCCTCGGCCGCGTACCTGGCTCGCTTGGCCGCCTTGCGCGCCTGGTGCAGCGCCGCGTCGCGGGCCGGACCTGGCGGCGCCGCTAGCGCGCGGCGCATCCGGCGCGCCGTCGTGCGGTACGACCGCGATACCGCGGCCGCGAGCGCAGGTCCGGCAGCGGCCTCACCGTCGGGGCCGATCGGCGGGTCCGCGATCAGCGCCTCCAGGTCGGTGAGCAGCCTGCTGTAACGCTGCGAGTTCAGGGCCCTGAGCACTGCCGCCCTGGCGGTCGCGCCCGACCGCCCAAAGTGGCTATCGATCCGCGCCGCCACCGGACCGAGCAGCAGCGCTGCCTCGGTCTGCGTTCGCTGCGCGCGCAGGTGCGCGGCCAGCACCTCGATGTCGCGAGCCCGGCCGAGCACGTCGCCCAGCCACTGCAGCTCCGCGGCGACGTGCTCGGTGTCGGCGTCCCGGATCACGGCACCAAACGTACGCAGGACACTGCGCAGCCGCCGGGTGGCGACGCGCATCTTGTGTACCGAGTCCGGCCTGAATCGGCGCACCATCGGGTCGAGCGCGGTGAGCTCCTCCGCCTGCGCCGCGAGATAGCTGGCGATCACCTGGTGTGCCGGATCGGCGGCGGTGAGCCGCTTGGCCCTGGCTGGCGGCAGCTGGCTGCCGAGCACTCGCTCGAGCTTCGCTGAGCGCCCTGAAGCGGTCAGCCCGTGCCGGCGCAGCACATCGTCGACGGCCAGTAGCAGGTCGCTGTCGCCAGTGGCGAGCTCGACCTCCACCTCGCGCCAGCTCGCTGCCGACGACGGATCGTGCTCGCGGTGCGCCGACACGCGGTCATCGGCCACCTCGGCCAGCACCTGGCCGGCTGGGTCGAGCAGGCTCGTGGCCTGCCGCCGGGTCGACACGCTGGCGACCGGCACCAGCGCCCCGCCGCGGCTGCGAGCGCGGACCAGATCGGAAAGCTCGCGCGGTACCCGGTGGCGGGCGACACGCTGGCCCTCGAGGGGGAGCCTGATCTCTTCCCGGGTCCGGCCACCGACCGGCAGCTTCAGGTGCCAGCCCGCGTCATCCCCGCCGGTCCGGCGCCGCAGCGTGATCCCGGCGCGCAGCAGCCGCAGGTCCGGCGTGTCGTAGTAGACGGCAACCAGCAGCTGCTCGGGCGCACTGGTGGTGGCGGCCACCTGCGACAGGC
This sequence comes from uncultured Actinomycetota bacterium, assembly GCA_963792725.1. Classification (GTDB taxonomy): domain Bacteria; phylum Actinomycetota; class Actinomycetes; order Streptosporangiales; family Streptosporangiaceae; genus JAJYUU01. The sequence continues at coordinate 1,609,507 of CAWBXJ010000001.1, forward strand.
TGTCTAGCGGGGGCAGCACGGTGTCCGGCTCAGCCTCGTACTTGGCCTCGGTCTCGTTGACGCTCACTGACATGTGCATCCCGCTACCCGGTTGCGGCCGGTGAATGTCTCATCGTAGCCGCGCGATCGGGCGGGAAGGGTCCTGGAGGTGCCTGTGTTAAGGACGGCATGCAAGTAGAGATCTGGTCCGATGTTGTCTGTCCATGGTGCTACCTGGGCAAAAGGCGGTTCGAACAGGCGCTGGCTGGGTTCGAGCACCGCGACGACGTGCAGGTCGTGTTCCGGTCGTTCGAGCTTGACCCCGCAGCGCCGCAGGGCGCGACGACGCCCACTGTCGAGCTCCTGGCCGATAAGTACGGAATGACCCCGGCGCAGGCCAGCCAGGCGCAAAGCGAGATGACTGAGCGCGCGGCCGGCGACGGCCTCACCTTCCGGATGGCGAGCCTGCGCAGCGGCAACACCAGGGACGCCCACCGGCTGATTCAGCTGGCCAGGGACCGCGGCCGGCAGGAGGCAATGGTCGAGCGGCTGCACCGCGCCTACTTCACCGACGAGGAGTCGGTCTTCGACCACGAGACGCTGATCCGCCTCGCCGCAGAGGCCGGCCTCGACCGTGACGAGGCCGCAGCCGTGCTGGCAGGCGACGCCTACAGCGAGCACGTGGACACCGATGAGGCAATGGCCCGAGCGCTCGGCGCGACCGGCGTGCCGCTGTTCGTCATCGATCGCAAGTACGGGATCTCCGGTGCACAGCCAGCCGACGCGATCACGCGTGTGCTGGCGCAAGCCTGGGCCGAGGCAACCGCGTGACGAGCGAGCGTGCTTCTGGTTCCCTGCTATCCATGACAGCCTCAGCAGCCCCCGATCTGCAGGTGCCCGCGTGGTTCAGCGCGGCGCTGGCGGCTCCGGTCGGTACCGGCACTATCCCGGTGGACGGCACGCCCATCGTCTACCGCACGTGGGGCGAGGACAGCAGCGCAGGGCTCGTGCTGGTGCACGGCGGCGCCGCGCACGCGCGCTGGTGGGATCACATCGCTCCGCTGCTCGCCCATGACCGGCGCGTAGTCGCGCTGGATCTGTCCGGGCACGGCGACAGTGGCCGACGGGAGCACTACAGCCTCGACGGCTGGGCGCACGAGGCGCTGGCCGTCGCGCGAGCTGCTGGCATCACCGACCCGCCCATCATCGCCGGGCACAGCATGGGCGGGTTCGTGGCCCTGCGGGCAGCCGGCCTGTTCGGGGCCGACCTCGAGGGCATCGTGGTGATCGACTCGCCCGTGCAGGACATTACCCCGGAAGAGCAGGCAGCCAGGGAATCCCGCGCCTTTGGCCCGCTGCGCGTCTATCCCACGCGCGAGGCGGCCGTCGCGCGGTTCCATCCCATGCCCGACCAGCCGACCCTGCCCTACATCCTGGAGCACGTGGCGAGCACGTCCATCCGCGCCGTCGACGGCGGCTGGAGCTGGAAGTTCGACCCGGCAGTCTTCGGCCGCAGCCGCGCGGCGCTCATCCTGCTACGCCAGCTGGACTGCCGGGTGGCGCTGTTCTTCGCCGAGCACGGCATCGTGCCGCCGAAGACGACCGAGCTCATGTACGACAAGCTCGGCCAGCGGGCGCCGGTGATCGAGATCCCGGCCGCCGGCCACCACGTCATGCTCGATCAGCCGATCGCGCTGGTGACCGGGATCCGCACCCTGCTGTCGGACTGGGAGCACTCGCTGCCGGCCCGGTCGGGGTCAGCGTAGCCAGGCGGCACCCGATGGCGGGCCGCCGCGGATGACAGGCCGCCGCGGATGACAGGGCCGCCGCGGATGACAGGCCGCCGCCGAGCCCGACCGGGCCGCCAGCGTGCGCCGGGGCTTGGTAACCAGGCGGGCAAGAAGCAGCACCGGCATGCAAACTTCGGGCCGGCGCCGTTTGCCCGCCGCTTGCACTGATCACATAGTGGCTGTGCCGACAGCAACGAGCAGGTCAGCAAAGGCAACCGCGACGGCAACGGATCCGATCAGCGACTTCTTCGCTGCTCTGACCGCGCCAGGGCACCTTGCGACTTTTGAGCATGAATCAGCCACCGTGCGGTTCGACGTCGCCGCGAAGGAAGGCGCGAAGCAAAGCGCGAGCGCCATCGAGCACTGGCACGTGACCGTGCACGACGGCGACGTCGCCGTGAGCCGGCAGAAGCTGCCGGCGGACGCCGTCGTGCGGATCGCGCGGCCGCACCTGGAGGCCATGGTGACCGGCCGCCTCAACGCGCAGGCCGCCCTGCTGCGTGGCGTGCTGACCTGTGAGGGCAGCATCGCCGCGCTGCTGATGTTCCAGCGGTGCCTGCCGGGGCCGCCTGGCTCGACTGGCAAGGTCGCGCCCCTCAGTTCGCAGACAGTGATGGCACAGCGGAGGCCGATGTGAGTGACGGGCTAGTCCAGATCCTCGAGGGCAACACCTTCGTCGTCAGCGACGACAAGGGCGACATCGAGGCCTCCCGCACCGACCCGACGGGGCTGTTCTCGTTTGACACCCGGTTCCTGTCGCGGTGGGTGCTGACGGTCAACGGCCAGCGGCTGACCGCCCTGTCCACCGACGACCTCCAGTACTTCCAGACGCGGTTCTTCCTGGTGCCCGGTAGCGGCACCGTCTATGTCGACTCCAAGCTCTCGGTGATCCGGCAGCGTGAGGTCGCAGATGGTTTCCACGAGGAACTCCGGGTGCTCAACCACGAGAACCACCCAGTCGACCTGGAGATCCGGATCGACGTCGCGAGCGACTTTGCCGACCTGTTCGAGGTCAAGGACGCGCTCAAGAAGAAGGGCCAGTACGGGAACGAGGTCGTCGGCGACAGTCTCGTCTTGCGCTACTGGCGGGAGACGTATGTCCGCGAGACCTGGGTCTCGGCCAGCACGCCCGCGCACATCGACGACAAGGGTCTGACCTTCAAGGTCACCGTGCCCGGCCACGACGAGTGGAAGACCGACCTGCAGGTCGTGGTGTCCGAGGGCGAGCCGGAGGGGCCCGGCGAGGGTCCGGTCTGGATCCGCGGCCAGCGCCGAGTCCGTGAGGACATGGCGCGCGGCCTGGAGAAGTGGCTACAGCAGGCGCCGACCGTCGACTGTGACTGGCAGCCGCTTGAGCACATCTACCGGCGCTGCATGACCGATCTGGCGGCGCTGCGGTTCTCCACGCTCACGATGCCGGGGCGGTCCCTGCCCGCCGCCGGGCTGCCCTGGTTCATGACGATCTTCGGCCGCGACAGCATCCTGACCAGCCTCCAGTCGCTGCCGTTCACCAGTGAGCTCGCCTCGACGACGCTGCTGGCGCTGGGCGAGCGCCAGGGCACCCGGATCGACGACTTCCGCGACGAGGACCCCGGCCGGATCCTGCACGAGATGCGGTACGGGGAGATGACGGCCTTCGAGGAGCGGCCGCACTCGCCGTACTACGGGAACGCCGACGCCACCATGCTCTACGTCGTGCTGCTCGATGAGTACGAGCGCTGGACCGGCGACACCAAGCTGGTCAAGAGCCTGGAGCACGTGGCGCGGGCGGCGCTGAACTGGATCGACGAGTACGCCGACCGCCAGGGCAACGGGTACGTGTCCTACCAGCGCCGCAACGCCAAGACCGGCCTGGAGAACCAGTGCTGGAAGGACTCCTGGGACTCGATCTCCTACCGCAACGGAGATCTGCCCGGCTTCCCGCGCGCCACCTGCGAGCTGCAGGGCTACGCCTACGACGCCAAGATGCGCGGGGCCCGGCTGGCCCGGCTGGTGTGGCAGGACCCGGCGTTCGCCGACCGGCTGGAGAAGGAGGCCGCTGACCTCAAGCGCCGGTTCAACCGCGACTTCTGGGTCAAGGACGGCGAGTACTTCGCGGTCGCGCTCGACGGCGACGGCCGCCAGGTTGACTCGCTCACCTCGAACATCGGGCACCTGCTGTGGAGCGGCATCGTCGACGCCCCCAAGGCGAAGGCCGTCGTGAAGCACCTGATGGGCCCGCGGCTGTTCTCCGGCTGGGGCGTGCGCACGCTGGCCGAGGGCGAGGCGCGGTACAACCCGATCGGCTACCACGTGGGCACGGTGTGGCCGTTCGACAACTCGTTCATCGCCTGGGGCTTGCGGCGGTACGGATTCAAGGCCGAGGCTGCCCAGATCGTGGCCGGCATACTGGAGGCCGCCGAGGTCTTCGACGGCCGGCTGCCCGAGGCCTTCGGCGGCTACGCGCGCGACACGACGATGTATCCCGTGCAGTACCCGACCGCGTGCAGCCCGCAGGCCTGGTCCACCGGAGCGCCGCTGCTCTTGCTGCGCGCCGGGCCTGGGCCTGGAGCCCAACGGCGACAACCTGATCGTCGACCCGGCGCTGCCGACGTGGATCGGCAACCTCGAGCTACTGGATCTGCCCGGCCGCTGGAAGCACATCGACGCCTTCGGGCGCGGCCGGATCGACACCGACAAGCTGGCCCGCCGGTAGCGCTGGTGCGGGTGCGCGACCACAACGTGGTCGGCGCGGCATCGAGCTGGCGGAACTCAGGTACATCCCGAAGGTCGTCGGCGTGGGCGGGGGCGTGCACAAGACGCACGCGATCCTCGGCGCGCTGCGCGGCGGCTTCCTCGACGTACTGGTCACCAACGAGCTAGCCGCTATCTCGCTGCTGAAGCTGAAGCTGGAGGGCGGCGCCGCGTATGCCGGGGTCAGCTCAGCTGATCCCGGCATACTGGGGCGTCTCGAAGGTGAGGTGACCCTCCCTCGCATCGACCCTGACTTCCTGGCCGGGAGCAATCTGGCCGTCCAGCAGCATCCGCGACAGCTGGTTGTCCACCTCGCGCTGGATGGTCCGGCGCATTGGCCGCGCCCCGAATTCAGGCTGGAAGCCGTGCTGGGCGATCCAGTCCACGGCCGCCCGCGTGAAGTGCACCGTCACGTGCTGGTTCCGCAGCCGGCGCCGCGTCTCCTGGAGCAGAAGCTCGGTGATCTGCCGTAGCTCGGTCTCGTCTAGCTCCCGGAAGATGATGATCTCGTCGATCCGGTTCAGGAACTCGGGCCGGAACGACTCGCGCAGCCGGCGCATCAGCTGCTCCTCGAGCGCGCGCTCCTGGCTGCCGTCTGACGTCGTGCCCTCGCCCGCGAAGCCCAGCGTGGCGCCGCGCCGGGTGACCAGGTCCGAGCCCAGGTTGCTGGTCATGATGAAGACGGTGTTCTTGAAGTCGACGGTCCGGCCCGTGCCGTCGGTGAGCCTGCCATCGTCGAGCACCTGGAGCAGGATGTTGAACACGTCCGGGTGGGCCTTCTCGATCTCGTCGAGCAGCACCACGGAGTACGGTCGGCGCCGGACCGCCTCGGTCAGCTGGCCGGCCTCCTCGTACCCCACGTAGCCGGGCGGGGCGCCGACCAGACGGCTCACCGTGTGCCGTTCCTGAAACTCGCTCATGTCTAGCCGGATGAGCTTGCTGTCGCCCCCGAACAGCGCCTCCGCCAGCGCGCGGGCCAGCTCGGTCTTGCCGACGCCAGTCGGCCCGAGGAACAGGAAGCTGCCGACCGGGCGCTGCGGGTCGCCGAGGCCGGCCCTGGATCGGCGGACGGCCTCGGCGACCGCCGCGACGGCCTCGTCCTGGCCGATGATGCGCTCGTGCAGATGCTGCTCCAGCTCCAGCAGCCGGTTTCGCTCCTCCTGCGTGAGCTGCTGGACCGGCACGCCGGTAGAGCGCGACACCACCGCGGCGATGTCGTTGACCGCGACCTCCGGCACTACCCGTTCCTCCCGGCTGACCTGCTCGATCTGCCCGCGCACGTCGTCGATCTCATTGCGCAGCCGCAAGGCCTGCTCGTACTGCTCACTGGCGACCGCCTGGTCCTTGTCGCGATGCAGTTCCTCCGCTCGCCGCTCTAGCTCGCGCAGCTCGCTGCGAGGCGTCTTGGTCCGCAGCCGGACGCGCGCGCCCGCCTGGTCGATGAGGTCGATCGCCTTGTCGGGCAGGAAGCGGTCCGCGATGTAGCGGTCTGACAGCTCGACGGCCGCGACGAGGGCCTCATCGTCGTAGCGGACCTGGTGGTGCGCCTCGTACCGGTCGCGCAGGCCGCGCAGGATGGCGAGGGCGTCCTCGACGGTCGGCTCTGCCACCAGGATGGGCTGGAACCGCCGGGCGAGTGCCGCGTCCTTCTCGATGTTCTTGCGGTACTCGTCCAGGGTGGTCGCGCCGATGACGTGCAGCTCGCCGCGCGAGAGCGCGGGCTTGACCATGTTGGCGGCGTCCACGCCGCCCTCGGCGCCAGCCCCAGTCCCGACAATGGTGTGTATTTCGTCAATGAACACCACGAGCTCGTCGCCGTGCTCCCGGATCTCGTCGATGATCCGGCGCAGCCGCTCTTCGAAGTCCCCGCGGTAGCGTGTGCCGGCGACGACCCCGGAGAGCTCGAGCTGGACGACCCGCTTGCCGGCCAGCGTCTGCGGGACTTCCTCGTTGACGATGCGCTGGGCGATGCCCTCCACGATGGCGGTCTTGCCGACGCCGGCCTCGCCGATCAGTACCGGATTGTTCTTGCCGCGCCGGGACAGCACCTCGATGGTCTGCTCGATCTCATTGTCCCGGCCGATGACCGGGTCCACCCGCCCTTCCCTGGCCATCGCGGTCAGGTCGCGGCCGAACTCGTCCAGCGTGGGGGTCGACGACGGCCGGCCGTCCTGGCCGGGCGGGCCGCCCTGGCCCTGACCGGCGAGGTAGGCCTGCTGCAGCGCCTCCGGCGTGACCCGCTCGGCGGCCAGCATCCGGCCGGCCATGGACTCCGGGTTGACCGCGAGCGCGAACAGGATGTGCTCGGGGCCGATGTAGGTGGACCCGAGCGAGTGCGAGATCCGGTGCGCGTCCAGCAGCGCCCGCTTCGCGCCCGGCGTCAGCTGCGGTGCCTGGCCGCTCGGGCCCCCGCCCCGCTGCTGCTCCTCGATCTCGCGGGCGAGCGCATCGGGATCCGCGCCGGATCGCGTCAGCATCTGCCTGGTGGGCTCCAGCCTGGCCGCAGCCCACAGCAGGTGCTCGGTGTCCAGATCGGAGCCGCCGCGCTCAGCCGCCAGCGTGGCCGCCGCGCCGATGAGCTCGCGCGCTGGCGCGCTCATCAGCCGGGTGATATCGACGCGCTGGCCTGGACGCAGCGGACCCTCACTGGTGCCGTACAGACGAGCGATGAAGTCGTCGAACGGGCTGGAGCCGAAGCCCTCAGGTCCGTAGTAACCACTGCTCATGGCGTGCCCACCCCCGTTGGCTTGCCCGGCATGTCGCTGGCCCCCGCCAGCCCCGGCGCCGGCCAGGACCGCCGGAACCAGTTATCCGCATTCTGCCCCTCCACCCCGGTGGCGACTCCGGCTAGGTCGAGCAGAAGGCCGTCGGTAACCTGATAAGAGCCTGACGCTGGATAACCGGGAGAACGCCAGCCCATGACCGAACGCAAGCCCGCCGGGATGACCTTCACCTCGTGGATCGACCAGCAGATCGCCGAGGCGGCCGAGCGGGGCGCCTTCGACAACTTGCCGGGCGCCGGCCAGCCGCTACCACGCCGCGGTGACGCCGACGACGGCCAGGCCTGGCTGCGCGACTACCTGCGCCGGGAGGGCGTCTCGACCGAGGTGCTCTTGCCGACTCCGCTGAAGCTCCGGAAGGAAGCCGCGAGGCTCGCCGCTGCCGTGCCCGCGCTGGCGTCGGAGCAGGAGGTGCGTGACGCCGTTGCCGAGCTCAACCACCGGATCAAGGAGTGGCGGCGGATCCCGGTCGGGCCGCCGATTTTCGTCCCGCTAGTCGACGAGGACGCGATGGTGGCCGCGTGGCAGGACGCGCATCCGCCGGCCCCGCCCGCGTCCGCACCGCCCGCGTCCGCACCGCCTACGTCCGCACCGCCTGCGTCCGCACCGCCTGCGTCCGCGCCGCCAGGCGCCAGTGGCGAGGACGCTGGCGGGGCAGGCGCTGGCCGGGTCGGCGCTGGCCGGGCCCGACGGTGGCAGCGCCTGCGGCGCCGCCCCGGAACCTGACTCAGGTCGTGCCCGCCCGGCTGCGCACTGTGACGCCCATTCGTGGTTCCGCGCGGGCTGCCATTTAGGCCGGAGTCCCCTGGCCACGCCCCGAGCTGAGGGCGATGAAAGACCAGAGGTCTCGATTCCGCAACATCCCACTCAGGAGCGTTGATTCACGCTTCCCGGGTGGTGGCGCCGGGACTAGCCTTCGGGCAATCCCGGGGGGGCATCCGGGACGACTTACCCCAGCCGGCTGGGGCCGGGCAACCGAGCCGGCGGTCCTTGTGGGCGGCTGCACGCCGCCATTGCAGAGGAGGTTCCGTGAGAAGAACATTGAGGGCCGTCGTCGGACTCAGCGCCGTTGCGCTGCTCGCCGCTGCATGCGGCAGCTCGCCATCCGGTAGCGGCTCATCGACCAGTAGCGGCACGACAGCGAGCAAGTTCCTGGGCTGCATGGTCACTGACACGGGCGGAATCGACGACAAGTCATTCAACCAGTCGTCGTGGCAGGGCATGCAGGCGGCCGCCGCCGCCGATCCGTCCAAGATCAGCGTCACCTACCTGCCATCCACCACGACGGCGGACTACGCGTCGAACATCAGCACGCTGGAAGCAAAGAACTGCGGGATCATCGTCACGGTCGGCTTCCTGATGGCGGGCGCCACCGAGGCCGCGGCCAAGGCCGACCCGAAGCAAAAATTCGCCATCGTCGACTGCTCGTACGCTTCCTTCTGCCTGAGCGGCAAGAAGGTCAACAACATCGACCAGCTAGTGTTCAACACCGTCCAGGACGGATTCCTCGGCGGCTACCTCGCGGCGGCCACGAGTAAGACGCACGTCGTGGCGACGTACGGTGGCGAGGATTTCGGCACCGTCACCATCTACGAAGACGGCTTCCAGGACGGCGTGAACTACTACAACACCCAGATGCACGCCAACGTCAAGCTGCTCGGCTGGAACGAGAAGACCCAGAAGGGCAGCTTCATCGGCAACTTCACCGACCTCGGCGCCGGCCAGGCCCTCACCAACACGTTCATCGGCGACGGCGCAGACGTCATCTTCCCGGTGGCCGGCGGCGTCGGCCTGGGCACCGCGAAGGCGGTCCAGACCGCGGACAGCTCCGGCAAGAACATCTCGATCGAGTGGGTCGACACCGACGGCTGCGTCAGTGCCGCCCAGTACTGCCAGTACATGCTCACCAGCGTGACGAAGGGCATCACCGAGGCCGTCAAGACCGCGGTCCTGGCCGCGGCCGGCGGCACCTTCAAGGGCGGCACGTACGTGGGCACTCTCGCCAACGGCGGCGCGGTCCTCTCCCCCTACCACGACTACGCAAGCAAGATTCCTGCCTCGGTGCAGGCCGAGATCAACACGCTGAAGCAAGACATCATCAGCGGGAAGATCACCCCCTACACCAAGAATCCGGTGTAAGCCCGGAGAACTCGAGTTCTGCGGATATGTGGTAGCGGGTACCGTCTGAGCCGGTCAGCTGCCCGGGCCTGGTCCCGGGCAGCTGACCGCAGCCAGTTAGAGCGGAGGGCGGGCGGGTGAAGCTTGAGCTGCGCGGCATCACGAAGCGATTCGGCAGTCTCGTGGCCAACGATCACATCGACCTGGTCGTTCAGCCCGGCGAGATCCGGGCGCTGCTCGGCGAGAACGGCGCCGGCAAGACCACGCTGATGAACGTCCTCTACGGGCTCGTGCAGCCAGATGAGGGCGAGATCCTGATCAACGACCAGCGTGTCCACGTCCGGTCGCCGAAGGATGCGATCGGCGCCGGGGTGGGCATGGTGCATCAGCACTTCATGCTGGTCCCGGTCTTCACTGTCGCCGAGAACGTCACGCTCGGTGCGGAGTCTGTCCGCCGGCTCGCGCTGCCCGAGCTGAATCTCGGCCCGGTGCACGTACCTGCGCTGAATCTGCCCGTGGCCGGCCTGCTGGACCGGCGGCGGGCTCGCGCCTCGGTACGGGAGCTGTCCGAGCGCTTTGGGCTGCGCGTCGACCCCGACGCCTACGTCGAGGACCTGCCGGTCGGCGTGCAGCAGCGGGTCGAGATCATCAAGGCGCTGCTGCGCGACGCCAGCATCCTGGTGCTCGACGAGCCCACGGCGGTGCTGACGCCAGGCGAGACCGAAGAACTGTTCCACATCATGCGCCAGCTGCGCGATAGCGGCCGGTCCATCGTCTTCATCTCGCACAAGCTGCGGGAGGTGCAGGCGATCGCCGACAATATCACCGTCATCCGGCGCGGCAAGGTGGTCGCCGAGCGCCCGCCGACAACGAGCGATACCGAGCTCGCCGCGCTGATGGTCGGCCGCTCGGTGCAGCTGCGGGTGAGCAAGCAGGCAGCCAGCCCCGCCGACGTCGTACTCGACGTCCGCGACCTCAGCGTGCCAGGCGAGCACGGCGAGCCAGCCGTGCAGTCGATCTCCTTCGACGTGCGGGCTGGCGAGATCCTGGGGATCGCGGGCGTGCAGGGCAACGGGCAGACCGAGCTGTGCGAGGCGCTGATGGGCCTGCGGCCGTCGACCGGCTCGATAGTGCTCGGCGGCGCGGACATCGGGGCGGCGAGCACTCGTGACCGGCTCCGGGCCGGCATCGGCTACATTCCCGAGGACCGGCAGGAGGACGGCCTCGTCGGCGGCTTCACCGTCGCCGACAACCTCGTGCTCGACGTCTACGACCGACCGCCTTATGCGGCCGGGATCGCCATGCATGCCGATGCGATCAGGACGGCGGCGGTCCGCCTGGTCAAGGAGTACGACGTCAGGACGTCGTCGGTGCTCACCGAGGCCGGAACCCTGTCCGGCGGAAACCAGCAGAAGGTCGTCGTCGCCAGGGAACTCAGCCGGCGAATCAAGCTGCTGCTGGCCAGCCAGCCGACCCGCGGCCTGGACGTCGGATCTATCGAGTTCGTGCACAGCGAGATCGTCAAGCAGCGCGACCGCGGAGTGGCGGTCGTGATCGTCTCATCCGAGCTCGACGAGATCTACGCCCTGTCGGACCGGATCGCCGTCATGTACGAAGGCAAGATCGTCGGCTTCTGCGCGCCTGACATCCCTGAGCACGAGCTCGGCCTGCTGATGGCTGGCGCAGGCGGCGCCGAGCAGGACGGCGATGGAGCTGGACCCCACCAGCTGACCGCCGACGAGATCCTGGAGCTGCCAGACGACCACCAGGCCGATCCGGCCGATCCGCAAGCCCAGGAGCCAGAGCAGTGAGTGACATCCCGCCGACTGTGCCCGACCCGGCGGGCGGCGCCGACGACAACGAGCCGGGCGGGGCTGCGAGTCAGGGTAAACCGCGCGCGCGGCTCACCGGCCCGGTGATCATCCAGGCGATCACGCAGGGCAGCTCGGCTGTCATCACGATCCTGGCCATCTTCCTGGCGCTCGTGGTCGGCGGCGTGCTGATCATCTTCAGCGATCCGGTCGTGACGCGGGCCTGGAGTTCGTTCTTCGCCGATCCGGGATATGCGCTGGGGCAGACCTGGGACGCGGTCTCCTACGCGTACTCGCAGATGTTCGAGGGCGCGATCCTGAATCCGACCACGGTCAGCGCGGCCTTCCACGGCGGCTCGGTCGCGGCGATCTTCTACCCGCTGTCGTCGACGTGCGCCCAGGCCACACCGCTGATCCTGACCGGCCTGTCCGTCGCGATCGCGTTCAGGGCCGGATTGTTCAATATCGGCGCGGCCGGCCAGTGGGTGGGCGGCGCGATCGTGGCGACCTGGCTGGGCTTCGGCGTGAGCCTGCCACCGGTGATCCATGTCATCGTGTGCGTGCTCGGCGCGTTCGTCGGCGGCGCTGTGATCGGCTGGTTCGTCGGTTTGCTCAAGGCCAAGACCGGCGCGCACGAGGTCATCGTCACGATCATGCTCAACTACGTGATGTACGACCTGCTCTCGTATCTGCTGTCCCATCCGGCGCTCCTCCAGCTGCCGGGCCAGCCCAACCAGATCGCCCCGTACATCGCGAACGACGCCAACCTGGCGCACGTCGGCGGGCCACCCCCGCAGGCCGGGATCGGCTTCCTGATCGCCGTGGCGGCCGCCGTGGCAGTTGCCTGGCTGCTGTCCCGCACGACGACCGGATTCCAGTTCCGCACCGTCGGTGCCAGCCCGAGCGCCGCGCGCACCGCCGGCATCAACGTCGAGCGGTCCTGGATCCTGGTGATGCTGCTGGCCGGCGGCCTCGCTGGCCTGTCCGCGGCGGCGGTGATTCAGGGCACGAACACCCAGCTGACCTTCAATAGCTACGGGACCTACGGACCCGACGGCATCACGGTCGCACTGCTCGGACGGGCTAAGCCGATGGGGGTCGTGCTCGCCGGGCTGCTCTTCGGCGCGCTGCATGTGGGCGGCACCTACGTCGAGGCTGCCACGCTGGGCCAGGTCCCGGCCGACATTGTCCAGGTACTCGAAGGGCTCATCGTGCTCTTCGTCGCCGCGCCAGCGCTGATCCGGGCCGTCTTCCGGCTGCGCGCGACGAGCGGTACTGGCATGGAGGCCGTCACGAAGGGGTGGAACGGGTGACAGCCATCGTTACGGCGGTGCGGGCACCGCTCGCGGTCAACCGCAGGTACACGGCCGCGGTCACCTTCGGTGTCCTCGGGCTGATCGACATTCTGGTGCTCGGGCTGCTGGCGCATCCCGGCGATGCCGCCTTCAGGCTGTCGCAGGCCGGCTCTGGAATCCAGATACCGGTCATCCGAGTGCCCGCCGCGCCGGTCTGCTTCGCGCTTGGCGCTGTGTCTATCGGCCTGGCCGTGCTCCGCGCCACTACCGAGCTGAGCCTGCGGATCAGACGCCTCACCATCGCGGCTGTCCTGCTGTGCTTCTTGGTATCGCTGCTCTGCTGGGCCGACGCCGGCGCGATCCCGCTGAACGTCATCAACATTATGCAGGGCACGCTGATTGCGTCCATTCCGCTGATTCTCGGCGCCCTCGCTGGCTGCCTGTGCGAGCGCTCCGGCGTCATCAACATCGCCATCGAGGGGCAGCTGCTGTTCGGTGCGTTCGCCGCCGCGATCGTGGCCAGCGCGTTCGGTGGCCTGTGGGCCGGGCTCGTGGCCGGGTCGCTGGCCGGCGGGCTGGTCGGCGTGCTGCTCGCCGTCTTCGCGATCACCTTCCTGGTGAACCAGATCATCCTCGGCGTCGTGCTCAACGTGCTCGCCCTCGGCATGACGGACTATCTCTACGACCGGCTGATGGCGCAGAACCCGAACTACAACTCAGGGCTGACGTTCGGCTCGATCAAGATCCCGGTGCTTGCTCACATCCCGGTCATCGGGCCGATCTTCTTCGACTCGAACATCTTCCTGTACATCACCTATGTCGTGATCATCGTAATCCAGGTCGCGTTGTTCAAGACCAGATGGGGACTGCGGGTCAGGGCGGTCGGTGAGCATCCGACCGCAGCCGACACGGTCGGCATCAGCGTGCTGTGGACTCGCTACCGCAATGTCATCCTGGGCGGCCTGGTCGCCGGCATCGGCGGCGCGTACCTCACCATCGGCTCGGTGGGCACCTTCAACCCCGACATCAGCTCCGGCTTCGGTTACATCGCGCTGGCGGCGCTGATCTTCGGCCGATGGACCCCGCTCGGCTCGCTCGCTGCCGCGCTGCTGTTCGGCTTCTGCCTGGAACTCGCGCTGGTGCTGCCCACCGTGAACTCGGCGCTGCCGCCGCCCATCATGAACATGGCGCCCTACGTGGCCACGATCATCGCCGTGGCAGGACTGGTCGGCAAGGTCAGGGCACCCAAGGCCGACGGGGAGCCGTACGTTAAGGCGTGACCCGCCAGCATCTCACCAACAGGAGTCAGGGCCGACTGAATGGACATTGACTGGCCGGCGCTGCGTGCCGCCGCCACGGCCGTCGCCGCGCGCGCGCACGCGCCGTATTCCGGGCTGCAGGTCGGCGCGGCCGGGCTGGCCGCCGACGGCGTGATCGTCACTGGCTGCAACGTAGAGAACGCGTCGTACGGGCTGACCTTGTGCGCGGAGTGCGGGCTGGTCAGTGCCCAGCACGCGGCGGGCGCGGGGCCACTGGTGGCAGTCAGCGTCGTCGCGGCCGACGGCGCCCCGCTGATGCCGTGCGGCCGCTGCCGGCAGCTGCTGCTGGAAGCTGGCGGGCCCGGCCTGCTGCTCGATGCCGACAGCGGGCCGCAGCGCCTAGGCGAGCTGCTGCCGGGCGCCTTCACCGCCGGCGACCTGGCGAGCCGGCGCGGAGAAGTCGGCCGCGATGCCTGACGTCGTCGACCTGATCCTGGCCAAGCGCGACGGCGGCCGGCTGGCATCGGCCGACATCCGCTGGCTGATCGACGCCTACACGACCGGCGCGGTCGCGGACGAGCAGATGTCCGCGCTGCTGATGGCGATCTACTTCCGCGGCCTCGATGCTGGCGAGCTGCGCGCCTGGACCCGGGCGATGATCAGTTCCGGCGAGCGGCTGGAGCTGAGCGGCCTGTCCGCGCCCACCGTGGACAAGCACTCGACCGGCGGAGTCGGCGACAAGGTGTCGCTCGTCCTGGCTCCGCTGGTGGCTAGCTGCGGCGCCGCGGTACCGCAGCTGTCGGGGCGCGGGCTCGGGCACACTGGCGGCACGCTGGACAAGCTGGAGTCGATCCCCGGTTGGCGCGCCACGCTCGCCAACGCCGACATCATCCGGGTGCTGGCCGACACCGGCTGCGTCATCTGCGCCGCCGGCGACGGCCTGGCCCCAGCCGACCGACGCCTCTATGCGCTCCGGGACGTCACTGGCACGGTCGAGTCCATCCCGCTGATCGCCAGCTCGATCATGTCCAAGAAGATCGCCGAGGGAACGGGGTCGCTTGTGCTCGACGTCAAGGTCGGCAGCGGCGCGTTCATGCCCGACCTGGCCTCGGCCCGCGAGCTCGCGCTCACCATGGTCGACCTGGGCAACGCCCACGGGGTGCGCACGAGCGCGCTCCTCACCGCCATGGACACCCCGCTCGGCCGCGCCGTCGGCAACGCCGTCGAGGTGCAGGAGTCGGTCGCGACACTGCGCGGCGACGGGCCAGCCGACCTGGTGGAGGTCACCCTGGCGCTGGCGACCGAGATGCTCGCGCTGGCTGGCCTCGACGCCGACCCGGCGGCCGCGCTGGCCGACGGGCGAGCCTTCGAGCGGTACCGCGCGATGATCATCGCGCAGGGCGGCGACCCCGATGCACCGCTGCCAGCGGCGGAGCACACCGAGGTCGTACGGGCTGAGTCGGCGGGCTGGGTCGTCGCGCTGGATGCGCGGGCGGTCGGAGTCGCCGCGTGGCGTCTCGGCGCCGGGCGGGCCAGGAAGGAGGACCCGGTGTCAGCGGCGGCCGGCGTCATCTGCCTGGCCAAGCCGGGCGAGCCGGTCGAGGCCGGCCAGCCCGTGCTCGAACTGCGCGGGGACGACCCGGCCAGGTTCGCCCGCGCGCTCGAGGCGCTCGCCGGGGCGGTCGAGATTGGCCCGCAGCCGCCGGCGCCAGCGGCCCTGATCCTCGACCGGATCGGCTGACGCCGCGCCCAGCAGCGCTGACGTGCGAGCACACTGAGGTAACGTCTGGATCGTGGGGATTGAGTCGCTGGAGCGCCAGGCGCCCGGCCGCTGGCAGTTCGACGTGGCCGACGTGGCCACATCCGATGCCGGGCTGCGCCAGGTACTGCACGGGCTGCCGGGCATCGATCAGGTCGGGGCCGGCGAGCGGGTGGCCGCCCTCGCTACCCGGTCGATCAAGAAGGGCGCGAAGCTGGCCGCGCTCGACCTGGCCATCGAGATGGTCGATCTGACCACCCTGGAAGGCGCCGACACGCCGGGCAAGGTACGCGCCATGTGCGCCAAGGCGCGCCACCCGGACGCGGACTCGCCATCAGTGGCGGCCGTGTGCGTCTACCCCGACCTGGTCGCCGTGGCGAAGCAGGCCGTGGCGGGCAGCGGCGTTGCGGTGGCCTCCGTCGCCACCGCGTTCCCGTCCGGGCGCGCGTCGCTCGCGGTCAAGCTCGCCGACGTCCAGGACGCGGTGAGCGCGGGCGCGGACGAGATCGACATGGTCATCGACCGCGGCGCGTTCCTGGCCGGGCACTACGGGCAGGTCTACGCCGAGATCCGGGCCGTGCGCGAGGCGTGCGGGCCGGCCCACCTGAAGGTGATACTCGAGACCGGCGAACTGGCCACGCTCGACAACGTCGCGCGCGCGTCCTGGCTGGCCATGATGGCTGGTGCCGACTTCATCAAGACATCCACCGGCAAGGTCACGCCGGCCTCGACACCGGCCGTCGCCCTGGTGATGCTGGGCGCTGTCCGCGACTTCGAGCAGACCTCAGGCCGGCGGGTCGGCGTCAAGGTCGCGGGCGGCATCCGCACGGCGAAGGATGCGATCCGGTACCTGGTGCTCGTGAACGAGGTCGCCGGCCAGGCCTGGCTGACCCCGGCGCTGTTCCGGATCGGCGCCTCGACGCTGCTCAACGACCTGCTCATGCAGCGCACGAAGCAGCGCACCGGCCGGTACTCGGGCCCCGATTACGTCACGATCGACTGATGCGCCAGTCTGGTTGGCGGCGTCGTTTTGGCGAAGGATTCGACACAGCGGGCAGTGTCGAATCTTTCGCGATCATGGAAGAGCTACGGGAAGGCCACTGATGGCGTCCGGGAAGAAACAGGCTGGGGCTAGCCTGGCCAGGCCGACGGACCGGGGCGGCCAGGCCGACCGGGCAGGCCTCGCGTGGGAGTACGCGCCCGCACCCGAGTCGCGGGACATCGTCACCATCGCACCGGAGTATGGCCTGTTCATCAACGGGGAGTTCCGGCCCGCGGCCGACGGCGGTACGTTCGCGACCATCAACCCGGCCACCGGCGAGAAGCTCGCCGACGTGGCCGAGGCCGGGCCCGCCGACGTGGCCGCGGCGGTCCAGGCGGCGCGCACCGCCTACGAGCAGGTGTGGGGCCCGATGCCAGGCAGCGAGCGGGCCAAGTACCTGTTCCGCATCGCGCGCGTGCTGCAGGAGCGGGCCCGTGAGTTCGCCGTGCTGGAGACCCTGGATAACGGCAAGCCCATCCGCGAGTCGCGCGACGTCGACATCCCGCTCGCCGCCGCGCACTTCTTCTACTACGCGGGCTGGGCTGACAAGCTGGAGCACGCCGGGTTCGGCCCGGCGCCGAGGCCGCTCGGCGTCGCCGGCCAGGTGATCCCGTGGAACTTCCCGCTGCTGATGGCGGCGTGGAAGCTCGCGCCCGCGCTCGCGGCAGGCAACACGTGCGTGCTCAAGCCGGCCGAGACGACGCCGCTGACCGCGCTGCTGCTCGCCGATGTCAGCCGGCAGGCGGGCCTGCCGCCTGGCGTGGTCAACGTGCTGACGGGCGCCGGCGACACCGGGGCCGCGCTGGTGACGCACCCCGCCGTCGACAAGATCGCCTTCACCGGCTCAACCGAGGTCGGCAAGCAGATCGCCATCGCCGCGGCCGGCACCGGCAAGAAGCTGACGCTGGAACTGGGCGGTAAGGCCGCCAACATCGTCTTCGATGACGCTCCGGTCGAGCAGGCCATCGAGGGCATCGTCAACGGGATCTTCTTCAACCAGGGTCACGTCTGCTGCGCCGGGTCACGCCTGCTGGTGCAGGAGTCGGTGGCCGAGGCGGTGGTGGACCGGCTCAAGCGACGGCTCGCGACGCTGCGCCTCGGCGACCCGATGGACAAGAACACCGACATCGGCGCCATCAACTCCGCGCAGCAGCTCGACAAGATCACTGAGCTGACAGCGGCGGGCGAAGCCGAGGGCGCGCAGCGGTGGTCGCCGCCGTGCCGGCTTCCGGGAAGCGGCTTCTGGTTCCCGCCAACTGTGTTCACTGGCGTAAGCCAGTCGCACCGGATCGCGCGCGAGGAGATCTTCGGCCCGGTGCTGTCGGTACTGACGTTCCGCACCCCGGACGAAGCGGTCGCCAAGGCCAATAACACGCCGTACGGCCTGTCCGCTGGCGTCTGGACAGACAAGGGCAGCCGGATCCTGTGGCTGGCGCAGCGGATGCGCGCGGGCGTCGTGTGGGCCAACACATACAACAGGTTCGACCCGGCCAGCCCGTTCGGTGGCTACCAGGAGTCTGGCTACGGACGGGAGGGCGGCAGGCACGGCCTGGCCGCGTACCTCGATGTCTAAGACGCCCGCGCCCAAGACGCCCGCCCCCAAGACGCTCGCGCCCAAGACGCCCGCAGCCGAGACGCCAGTGCGTCCGGCGTCGGCCCGGCTTGACGTCCGCAAGACCTACAAGCTCTTCATCGGCGGCGCGTTCCCGCGCTCTGAGTCCGGCCGGTCGTATCCCGTGCTCGGACACGGCGGCGACCTGCTCGCGTACGCGGCCAAGGCATCTCGCAAGGACCTGCGCGACGCCGTCGTCGCGGCCCGCGGCGCGTTCGCAGGCTGGTCAGGCGCGACCGCGTACAACCGCGGCCAGGTGCTGTACCGGGTCGCCGAGATGATGGAGGGCCGGGCGGCCGAGTTCGCGACCGAGGTCGCCCGCGCCGAGGGCCTGCGGCCGAGCCGGGCTGACGCCGTCGTGTCGGCGGCTATCGACCGCTGGGTCTGGTACGCCGGCTGGAGCGACAAGGTCGCCCAGGTGGCGGGCGCCGCCAACCCCGTCGCCGGACCTTACTTCAACTTCAGCGTGCCGGAGCCGACCGGCGTCGTGGTCACGCTCGCGCCGGCGGACTCCAGCCTCCTCGGCCTCGTGAGCGTCCTGGCGCCGGTCATCGTGACGGGCAACACCGTGGTCGTGATCGCGAGCGAGAGCCGCCCGCTGCCGTCGGTCGTGCTCGCAGAGGTGCTCGCCACCTCCGACGTGCCGCCGGGCGTCGTCAACGTGCTGACCGGCAGCACCGCCGAGGTGGCGCCGGTCGCGGCCGACCACATGGACGTCAACGCGATCGACCTGACCGGCGCGCCGGCCGCCGACCGCGCGGCACTGGAGCGCGCCGCGGCCGGGAACCTCAAGCGGGTCGTCGCCGATCGCGACGGCGAGCGGTGGAGCGATCCGCCAGGGACGCGGCGGCTGCTGGCGACCCTGGAGATCAAGACCGTCTGGCACCCGGCCGGGATCTGACCGCAGGAAACGCACTGCTGGCGGGAGCGACAAGCGCTCCCGCCAGCAGTTACTTATCTAGCGGCCGGACTAGGGCACCGGGGCGTACCAGACCCTGGTGCTCCAGTTGCTCAGGATGTCGCGTGGCTGTGGCGCCACGTACTCCGAGGCCATGTAGATCTTGCCGTTGTAGTACTGCGCCATGGAGTAGTCGCCGTACCGGCACTGCCCACTGCTGAACGGCGGGTAGCAGGTGAAGTCGTCCAGCGGTCCGACGCCAGTCGCCTGGATGCGGATCGGCCCGACCGGGCCCTTGGCTCCCTCAAATGCCACGTACGCGGTGCTCGGGTACCGCTTCGAGCCAGAGATGGCAAAGTTGAGGTAGCCCTGGCCGTTCTTGTTCACGCCGATGACGGGGTAGAGCATGTCATCGGCGGTCTTCACGTACCCGTTGCTGACCAGGCTGGCTGACAGCCAGCTGAAGTGCGGCGACGGCTTAAGCACGAACCAGGCCGCGCCTGAGTTCTGGCCGGTGCCGAAGTTGAAGCCAGTGTCGAGCTCGGCGTACAGCCGGCCGCTGGCGTAGGTGACTTCCTGCACCGCGTTGAAGTCAGTCTCCAGTGACGCCGTCCCGCAGAAGCCGACCGAGCAGCCATACGGGGTCGGGCCGCTGCGCTGCACGGCGTTGGGCGGGAACGAGTAGCCCTCGGTGTTGACCGAGGTCTCCGCGAAGGTGGGGCGACCGCCCGAGTTCAGCCGCTGAGTGCGCAGCAGTGCGAATACCTCGAGCCCGGTGCCGTAGTTGAGGTTGGAGTTGGACTCGACAAAGTACTCGGTGTTCGGCGCGCCGGAGCCGGGCGTCACAGCGGAGGGCGACAGATGATAAGCGGCGAATGGATCGACTAGGTCAGAAACGGTGTAGGTCTGCACGACCGGCACCGGGAAACCGAAGCTCCGCGCCGCGCTGATCAGCGCGCTCTTAGACATCGCGTAGATGACCGTGCCGTTGAAGTTCGGCCCGTCCACCGAGAACTGGTTCGTGGCGATGAAGAAGCCGCTGTTGTCCATGCCGACCTGGTCGTAGTCGCCGAAGCACGGGCAGCCGCCTGCGGTGTTACTGCTGTCGGACGTGTCGATGCTGAACGTCGTGTACGGCCCGAACGGGCTCGTGGTCTGGCTGACCGCGATGAACTGCGTGCTCAGCGGCGAGGTAACGCCGTCGCCAAAGATGAACTGGGTAAGGAACCAGTGGCCAGTCTGCGGGTCGCGGTAAGCGCGCGGGTCGGACAGGAACGCGCTGGCAGGCAGGCCGTAGATCTGATAGCCGGGAATCGCACCGAGAAGCGTCTTGCCCTTCGGGGAGTAGATGACCAGCGAGTCGTTCACGTACTCCACGATCGCCGTGCCCGCGGTGCTGGGACCGACGGCGAGGGCCTGGTCGGGCGGGCTGACGTCGCCGACGCCGCCGGTGTCCGGCGAGTTCGCAGCGCCGTTGATGGCGGACGTGATGCCGTCAAAGCCGTGCGCGCCCTTCACGTTGCCCGCGAACTTCGCGGTCACGCGGGCTCCGGACACCGCCCGGCTGCTGGCCTTGGCGCCAGCCTTAACCTCGCTGGCCGGCACCCGCAGGGGCGTTTCCTTGCCCTTCGCCTGCGCCGTGGCTGCCGCCTTCGCCTTGCGCCCAGCGTCCTTCTTGGCCAGCGCGATCAGGTTGACGGTCCCAAGCCGGTGCATCGTGACGGTGCCGCCACCGGCCTTCACGATGTGGGGCTTCGAGGCCTGGACGGCCGCCGATGCTGTGGTGGCTGCGGGCACGAACGCGGCGACTAGCGCACCAGCGCCAACTGCCGCCACGAGCGCTCTGCTAAGCCAACCCCGATGAGTGAACGGATATGACCGCTTTGTCATACAAAATCCTCCCTCAATGGCTTCCGGAAATGCCGGGATTCGCAGTTCTCCCCGAGCCATATGACGATTGAAGAGGATTTCTGGGTTACAGGATATGGCTACACGTCGATGGTGTGCCAATTTGTTATCAACGCGGAATGGCCGCCGTCAGGTCGCCGCACGGGCGAGGGCCTGCAGCGCAGCCCGGAAAACGTGCGAAGGCGGCGTTACCAGCCCGGCCCCAACCTGGCCTGTGCCGGCCACCTTGCCGGCCATTCCGGTATTGATCTGCGGCAGGATTCCAGTGCGGGCCACCAGCGTGATGTCGATTCCAGCCGGCGTGCCACGGAATTCCAACGCCGGGACCTGGTACATCGAATGCTCGGCGAGCGTGATCTCATACATCCGGCGGGTCGTCGCAAGCGCGTCGGCGGCGCTGCCGCCGACGAGCCGGGCAATGGCCGGCGCCGCCGCCATCGCGAAGCCGCCAAGGCCGGCCGTCTCGGTGATCGCCGAGTCACCGATGTCCGGGCTCGCGTCGTCAGGCCCGAAGCTGCCCAGGTAGAGGCCCTGCGGAGTCAGGGCGGGCGCGGTGAACCACGTGTCCCCGGTCCCGGACACCTGGATGCCGAAGTCGGTACCGTTGCGGGCCATCGCCACGACCATGGTCGCGCCGGGGATGTCGCGGGCCGCGTCGAGCGCGAGCTTGCATGCTGGCATCGCGAGGTTCAGGAAGAAGTGGTCATTGCCGCCGATGAACGCGGCGGCCCTGGCTACGTCGGCGGCGGCAAAGCCGGACTCGACCATCGACGGCAGCAGGTCACGCAGCAGCATGAGGGTGCCGCTGCGGTTCCGGTTGTGCGCCTCGTCGCCCATCTGCACCATCTGGGCCAGGATCGCGGTCAGGTCGACAGGCCCGTGGCCGCGCACCGCAGCCGCGAGCAGCGGACCGAGGACCGCTGACATCCACTCCAGCCGCTCCAGCACAGCCGGCGAGAACGCGCCGTACCGCAGCACCTGGCCGAGTCCCTCGTTGAGTGAGCAGTACGAGCGCTGCCCCGTCGCCGGGTCCGCCAGGACGAATAGCCACATCGACGGCGAGATCACCCCGGCCATCGGGCCTACCGCACCACGCGAGTGACACGGCGCGAGCGTCAGCCCGCCCCGCTCAGCGAGCGCCGCGGCCGCGTCGGGCGAGTCGGCGAGCCCCTCGAAGACCGCCGCCCCCATGAGCGCGCCGCGCAGCGGCCCGGCTGCCCGCTCCCAGCCGATCGGCGGCCCGGCGTGCAGGAACTCGCCAGCCTGCAGGTCCAGCGCGGCGCTGGCCGGCACGACGTCCACGAGCTGCGCCCGAACGCCGAGCATCCGCTCGACGGCGAGCGCATTGGCTGCGGTCCGTCGCGGGTCGCTCAGGACGGGAACGAGGTCGTCCTCGACCCCCGCCATCGGCGGTGCCCAGTCGACGCGCGTCACCCGGACGGCCTGCCGCTCGGCGGCGTCTGCCAGCAGGCCGAGGCCCGCGCTGATCACATGCGGCTCGCGCCGCAGCAAGGCGGTCATGAGACACCCGCGATCAGGTCGCAGGCGAACCGCGTGGCGGCGGCGTTGGAGCCGAACACGTGCGCGCCCGCAGCCTGGAGCGCAGCCGCCTGCCGGTCCAGGCCCTGCGGATCGGACCTGGCGCCGATCAGCGAAACGACCACGGCCACTCCCCCGCGCGCCCGGCCAGCCGAGATCGCCGGGCCGAGCTCGGCGGCCGGGTCAGGATGCGCGGCGTGACCGAGCACGACGTCGAGCAGCAGCACGGCCACAGCCGGGTCGGCGGCCTCCGCCGCCAGTCGCTCGAGCCGCAGCGACTGGTCGATCATCGGGTGCGCGCGGCCCGCGGTCAGCTCGTCGTCACCGAAATCGATCATGGCGTGCCCGGTCGCTGTAGTTGCAGGCATGGGCGTTCCGCCTATGGGTGCCAGCGGCGCGAGCCGTAGCTGTGGCTGGAGCGGGATGTTGGACTGGATCGGCCCGAGCCGCTGCGTCGCGATGACCATGGCCTCGTCGCACAGCGTGCCGCCCGCGAACAGGCCGCGCAGCGCCCCGGCCCGCGGCCGGCCGGACTGCGGCTCGGCAGGCGGTCCAGGCCAGTACGGCCAGGCGGGGACCGGCGCGCCGACAGCTCGCAGCGCCGCCTCGGTCGCCGCGGTGAGATCAGGCGCACCAACGCCGACGAAAGCAAACTGCACGGGCGTCGCCAGCGCCGCCGCGTAGCTGCGCAGCGCCGCCGCCACGTCCGGGTCTGGCGGCTTGGATACCACGACGATGAGCTCGGTGGCCGGATAGGCGTCGAGCGCGGCCAGCGCGGCGCGGGATGACCGGCCGCCGACGGCGGCCGACAGGTCGCGGCCACCGACGCCGAGAGCTGCGCTGATCCCGATGCCCGCGTGGTCCAGCAGGCAGAGCACCTGCTGCGCGCCGGTGCCGGATGCGGCGACCAGCCCGACAGGCCCGGCGGCGAGCGTGTGCGCGAAGCCAAGCCCGACGCCGCTGATCACGGCGGTCCCGCAGTCTGGGCCCATCACGAGGAGGTCACGCTGCGCTGCGATGTCCTTGAGCACGATCTCCTGCTCGACCGGGACATTGTCGGAGAAGATCATGACGTCACAGCCAGCGTCCAGGGCGTCCATCGCCTCGGCGAACGCATGCTGACCCGGCACCGAGATCAGCGCCAGCCCGGGACCGCTCGCCCGCGCCGCGGTCCCCGTGGTCCGCGGCCCCGTGCTCCGCGGCCCCGTGCTCCGCGGCCCAGTGGTCCGCGGCTCAGTGGTCGGCAGCCCCGTGGTGGCCGCGCCGTAGTCGAGCGGGGGACGCGCGGTCAGCGCGGCGTCGACCGCGGCCAGTGCGGCATCGAGCTGGGCCGGGCCGGCTGCCCGGACCGCGATCAGCAGGTCGTTGGGCCCTGCGCCGTCCAGCGGCCGGAACCCCATGCCTGGCAGCAGCCCGCGGTTCAGTTCCGTCGCCATGGCGATCAGGGCCGCCTGGACGCCGTCGGCCTGCCGCACGTCCGCGCTGATGCGCATCAGCGTGACCGAGTCCGCGTACGCGCCGGGCCTGGCCTCGACGTGCTCGGCGCTCACGCCGCCTCCGGCGCGGTCGGCAGCCGGGTTACGGCATGGCTGGAACCCTGCTGCTGATACAGCGTCAGCGGGGTTCCAGCGATGACGTTCGCAGCCGCCGCGGCCGCTGTCGCCAGGCCGACGGCCAGGGCCGCGCCCGAGGTGTGGCCGACGGCGAGCAGCCGCCCGAGGGCAAGCTCCAGTTCCTGGTGCCGCGTTCGGCCGCCTTGAGCGGGATTGTGCTCGCTAAAGCCGGGTCCGGGCAGGCCGTGGTTGGTCAGCCCAGGTCCGGTCTGGCCGAGGCCGGTCTGGCCGGGTCCGGTCTGGCCGGGTCCGGTCCGGCCCGCTCCGGTCCGGCCCGCTCCGGGCAGGCCGTGGCGGGTCAGCGCCGCCGCGACGGCCGCGACCTCGTCGATGGACTCGCCGCGCGCGGCGTGCCAGAGCAGCGCAGCTGACAACGCCGTGGTGCGCGCGGGCGCGAGCGCCGCGATCGCCGCGCACATCCTGCGAGCGTCGAGACCGAACGCAGCCGCCCCGACCAGGAAGCCGGCGAGCACATCGTCGCCGGCTGGGGTGAGACCGGGCCCGTAGCCGAGTAGCCGGGCTACCGCCGCAGGCGGGTCCGCCGCGAGCAGCGGGAGGCAGTCACCGTCGATTCCGGCCGCGGCGGGCAACGGCAGCACCTGGCGAGCAGCCGCGAGTGCGCTGGCCGCGACGGCGCCCCGGCGCACTGCGGGCGGCGCCCACTCCCGGACGGCGCGGACGACGACCGGGCCCGCGGGACCGGTCCAGGCGAGCCCGCCGTCGCCGACCACGGGCTCGCCGACCAGGAGCTCGCGAGCCGCGTCCGTGCCGGGCGGGCAGGTGCCGGGCGGTGCGATGCAAGGCGGTGCGAGTGACGTGAGGGGCAGCTCCGCTCGCGTCGTGGGCAGCAGGAGCGCGCACGGCAGCCTGACTGCGTCATGAGCCAGCAGCGCCAGCACGCCAGGCTCGCCGTCGATCTGCAAGTACAGCGCCGACGGCGTGGCACCGAGCCAGGTCGCCGGCCGCGCCGGCCCGGCCAGGACGGCCCGCAGGCTACTGCTGGCCCCGGCGGTGAGTCTCACACCTCGCCATCCTGTAGCAGAAGATGATTTCCGTCACCCCGGCAGCGTAACGTCGCGCTATGAGCGTATCGGCGGTTGCGCGAGCAGCGGAGCGCGAGGCGCCGTGAAGCCGTCGCCATTCCGGTACTCGCGTCCTGCGTCTGTCGCCGAGGCGCTCGCGCTGCTGGCTGCCGACGCCGACGGCGATGCCAAGGTGCTGGCTGGCGGCCAGTCCCTGGTCCCGTTGCTGTCCATGCGCCTGGCCGCGCCGGCGCATCTGGTAGACATCAACCGGCTGACCGAGCTCAGCTACGTCGAGGCGGCCGACGGACTAGTGCGCGTCGGCGCGCTCGCCCGGCACGCGGCCGTGCTGGCGAGCCCGGCGGCCGCCGCCGCCCAGCCGCTCGTGCGCAAGGCCCTGCGCTGCGTCGCGCACCCGGCGATCCGCAATCGCGGCACCACCGTCGGTAGCCTGGTACACGCCGATCCGGCCGGCGAGATGCCGGCGGTGCTGGCACTGCTCGGCGGGACGGTCCGGGTCGCGAGCCTGGCAGCTGAGCGGACGATCCCGGCCAGCGAGTTCTTCCTCGGGCCACTGGAATCCGCCGTCCAGCCCGGCGAGCTGGCCGTCGAGGCGCAGTTCCCCGCGCTGGCTAAGGGCGCTGGCACCGGCTTCGCCGAGATCAGCAGGCGGCGCGGCGACTATGCGATCTGCGGCGTGGCGGCCTCGGCGTGGCTCGCCGCCAACGGCCGCGTCGGCGGCGCGACGGCGGCGTACCTATCCGTGGGACCAGTGCCCGTGGTGCTGGATCTCACCGACGCGGTGGCCGGCGCCACGGCCGACGGCCACTCATTTCCAGCCGCCGCGAGCCTGGCCAGC
Source organism: uncultured Actinomycetota bacterium (assembly GCA_963792725.1). Classification (GTDB taxonomy): domain Bacteria; phylum Actinomycetota; class Actinomycetes; order Streptosporangiales; family Streptosporangiaceae; genus JAJYUU01. Next base: position 1,635,524 of record CAWBXJ010000001.1, read on the forward strand.
GACCGCCTCCGGCCGACTGCTGACATTCACGCCACCGCGAGCTACCGCCGCCAGCTCGCCGGCGTGCTGACCGAGCGAGCGCTGCTGGCAGCGCTCGCCGAGGCGCGCGAGACGATAGACGCATGACCAGCGCCGAGGACCTGTACGAGGTTTGCCTCATCGTGAACGGCGCGGCCATGACAGCGCGCGTGCCGGCCCGCCGCCTGCTGTCCGACTGCCTTCGCCACGACCTGCGCCTGACCGGCACTCACGTCGGCTGCGAGCACGGAGTCTGCGGCGCCTGCACGATCCTGCTGGACGGCGCGCCGGTGCGGTCCTGCCTGCTGCTTGCCGTCAGCGTCGACGGCGCTGACATCACGACGGTCGAGGGGCTGGCCGCGGGCGACGGGACGCTGTCGCCGGTCCAGCAGGCCTTCGCCGAGTGCCACGGCCTCCAGTGCGGCTTCTGCACGCCCGGCTTCCTGACCACGATCACGGCTGGGCTGCGGGCCATTCCCGACCCGGACGACGAGCAAGCGCGGGACATGATCGGCGGGAACCTGTGCCGGTGCACGGGCTACCAGAACATCGTGGCCGCAGTGCACCGGGCGGCCGCCATCGCGCGCGACCGCGCCGGGTCGGCCGGCGAGCCCGGCGCTGCCGGGGAGCGCCCATGAGCTCGCTGTTCGGCGCCCGCGTGCAGCGGGTCGAGGACGACCGCCTGATCCGCGGGCACGGCGCCTACCTCGACGACCTCGGCACTGGCGCGCTCGCGGCCGCCTTCGTGCGCAGCCCGCATGCGCACGCGCGCATCACCGACATCGACGTCAGCGGCGCGGTCGAGGTGCCCGGCCTGGTCGCGATCTACACCTACGAGGATCTGCCCGGTCGGCTGGCCGAGCCGCTCCCCCTGCTCATCCCGCATCCCGCGCTCACGCACGGCCGCACGCCGTACCCGCTGGCGCGCGGCGAGGTCAACCACGTTGGCGAGGCGGTTGCCATGGTGGTGGCGGCCGACCGGTACCTGGCCGAGGACGCCGCCGACCTGATCGACGTCAGCTACGAGCCGCTGCCCGCGGTCGTGGGCATCGACGCGGCTCGCGCCGCCAGCCACCTCGTGCACGACGACGTCCCCGGCAACGTGGCCGCCAACGCGGTCCAGGAGCACGGCGACGCCGCGGCCGCGATCGCTGCGGCGCAGCACGTGCTGGAGCTCGACCTGGAGATCGAGCGGTCCGCGTCCACGCCGCTGGAGGGCCGCGGCGTGCTGGCGGACTGGGACGCGCACGCGAGCCGGCTCCGGCTGTGGACCTCGACGCAGACCTCGACGGGCGTGCGCGCCGCGGTGGCGGCCAAGCTCGGCCTGGATCTGAGCCAGGTCGACGTCATCACGCCGGACGTCGGCGGCGGCTTCGGGGTCAAGATCGTGCACCCGTGGCCAGAAGAAGTACTCGTGCCGTGGGCGGCGCGGCTGCTCGGCCACCCGGTCAAGTTCACCGAGGACCGGCGCGAGCACTTCATCGCCAGCGCGCATGAGCGGGCGCAGCAGCACCACGTGCGGGTGGGCTACGACGACGACGGCAGGATCCTCGGGCTGGACGTCAGGTTCTGGCATGACAACGGCGCCTACGTGCCGTACGGGCTGATCGTGCCCATCGTGACCTCGACGCAGCTACTCGGGCCGTACAAGCCAGCCGCTTACCGCGTCGAGTTCGACTCGCTGTACACCAACACCGTGCTGGTCACGCCCTATCGCGGGGCCGGCCGCCCGCACGGCTGTTTCGTCATGGAGCGCACGGTGGATGCGATCGCGGCGGCGCTCGGGCTCGACCGCGCGCTGGTCCGTGAGCGTAACTTCATCCAGCCCGCCGAGATGCCGTACGACCAGGGCCTGATCTTCCAGGACGGCCGGCCGCTGATCTACGATTCCGGCGACTACCCGGCTCTGCTGACCATGCTCAAGGACCTGATCGGCTGGGACACGTTCCCGGCGCTGCAGGCCGAGGCGGCGGCCGCCGGCCGCCGGATCGGCATCGGCCTGGCCTGCTACGTCGAGGGCACCGGCGTCGGCCCGTATGAGGGCGGCCACGTTGTGGTGGAGACCTCTGGCAAGGTCAAGGTCGCCACCGGCCTGACCACGCAGGGCCAGGGCCACCAGACGGTGCTCGCCCAGCTGGTCGCCGACGAGCTCGGCGTGCCACTGCACGACGTTGCCGTGGTCACCGGGGACACCCGGCGGTTCGGCTACGCGGTCGGCACCTTCGCGTCCAGGACCGCCGTGATGAGCGGCTCCGCCGTCACGCTGGCCGCCCGCAAGGCTAAGGCGAAGGCCCTGCGCGTCGCCGCCGAGGCGCTGGAGGTCGCCGTCGCCGACCTGGAGATCACCAACGGGATCGTGCAGGTCAAGGGAGATCCGGACAGCGGGATCAGCCTCGGCACGGTGGCGGTGCTGGCCAACCCGCTGCGCTACGCCTTCGATGCGGCCGCCGCAGCCGCCACGCAGTTCGCCGGGAGCGGTGACCCGGACAAGCCCCCGGTGGCTGACGACGACGAACCGGGCATCGAGGGCCGCGCCTACTTCTCGCCGATCCGCTCGACGTTCGCCAGCGGCATGCATGCGGCGATCGTCGAGACGGACCCGCAGACCGCTGAGGTCACCATCCTGCGGTACTGCGTCGTGCACGACTGCGGACCGCTGATCAACCCGCAGATCGTTGAGGGACAGATCCATGGCGGCGTCGCCCAGGGCGTCGGCGGAGCGCTGTATGAGCGCATGGTCTACGACGAGACCGGCCAGCTGCTGAACGCCTCGTTCATGGATTTCCTGATGCCCTACGTCAGCGAGGTACCGCGCCAGATCGAGATCGACCACCTCGAGACGCCGTCGCCGCTGAACCCGCTCGGCGTCAAGGGCGCCGGTGAGGCCGGGGTGATCCCGGGTGCGGCGGTACTCGCCGCTGCGATCGAGGATGCCGAGGGCTTCCCGATCCGGTCCATGCCGATATCGCCGTCGGACTTGTTCGAGCTCCGCCAGCGCCAGCCGCGGGAGGCTAGCCAGTGACCAGGAAGCAGTCGTGAAGCTCAGCGGCACCGCCACGATGGGCGCGTCAGCCACCAGGGTCTGGGCAGCGCTGACCGATCCGGCCGTGCTCGTCCTGACCATCCCCGGCTGTGAGCGGCTGGAACCTGCCGGGCCAGATTCCTACCTGTTCACCCTCACCGCAGGCGTGGCCTCGATCCGCGGCACCTACATCGGCGAGGTGGCGCTGTCGCAGCAGCGCGAGCCGACCTCGCTGGTCCTGACCGCGGGCTGCGCCGGCAGCCCCGGCACGATCGCCACGACCATCCACATCACGCTGACCGAGGCCGGCGGCGGCACGACCGAGGTCAGTTACGAGGCCGACGCGGCGATCGCCGGCCCGATCGCAGGCGTCGGTCAGCGCATGCTGGCGAGCGTCGCGCGGCTGCTGATCGGCGATTTCCTGATGTCCGTCGATCAGGTGCTGAGCGGGGACGCGGCCGCTCCCGCCACCGCACCGCCCGCTGTGCCGGACCGGCCGCCGGTTCCGGCTGCCCCGCAGCCCGCGGCGGCTTTCGTCGGCGGCGCCCTGGTGGGCGCGGCCGTGACGCTGGCCGGCGTCGCGGTCCGCGGCATCTTCGGACGGAGAGCACGCTGACAGCGGCTGCCGGGCCGCAGGCGCCGCCGGGACGCCTGCGCATCGGCATCGACACGGGCGGCACGTTCACCGACGTGGTGGCCCTGGACGAGGTGACCGGCGCGCTGACGGTGACCAAGACACCGTCGACACCCGCCGATCCGGCGCTGGGATTCATGACCGCCCTCGCCAAGGTGCTCGACCTGGCCCGTGCACATCCCGACCGGATCAGCTCGATCAGTCACGGCACCACGATCGCGACCAACCAGCTGCTGGAAGGCGAGGTCGGCGAGCTCGGCTTCATCACCAGCGAGGGCTTCGAGTTCATGCTCGAGATCGCCCGCCAGTCGGTGCCCGACGGCTACGGCAATTCCTACTTCTGGGTCAAGCCGGACCGGATAGTACCGCCGGACCGGGTCAAGACCGTGCCTGGCCGGATCGACCACACTGGCGCTGAGCTGCGGACCTTCGACGAGGACCGGGCGGTGGCCGCGGCCCGGTGGTTCGCCGCGCACGGCATCACCACCATCGGCGTGTCCTTCTTGCACTCCTACGCCAACCCCGCGCACGAGGACGCGATGGCGCGGGTGCTGGCGCGCGAGCACCCGGCCGCCGTGGTCTCGCTGTCGTCGCGGGTACTGCCGGAGTACCGGGAGTATGAGCGCTCGATGACCACGCTCGTCGATGCCGCGGTCAAGCCGCGCGTAGCGCGGTACCTGGCCGCGATCGCGACGCGGCTTCAGGACCTGCGCGGCGACGGCGTGCCGCTGCACGTGATGACGTCCAGCGGCGGCGTCGCGACGGCCGCGGAGGTGATCGGGCGGCCCATCGCGACCGTGCTCAGCGGGCCGGCCGCTGGCGCGGTCGGCGCGGCCATGATCGCGCACCAGGCGGGCATCAGCGCGGTGCTGACCTGTGACGGCGGCGGCACCTCGACCGACGTAGCCGTCGTCGTCGGCAGCGAGCCGGCCCTGACGACCGAGGGCACGGTCGGCGCCTACCCAGCCAAGATCCCGATGGTGGACGTCGTCACCGTCGGAGCCGGCGGCGGGTCCGTGGCCTGGGTGTCCCCCGAGGGCTCACTCAAGGTCGGGCCGCGCTCGGCCGGCGCCGAGCCAGGGCCGCTGTGCTACGGCAAGGGCGGCCGCGACGTCACGGTGACCGACGCGCACCTGGTGCTCGGCCGCATCCCGCCGCACCTGCTCGGCGGGGAGATCCCGCTGGATGCCGCCGCCGCGCGGTCGGGACTCGCCGATCTCGCGGCGAAGCTGGGCATGCTGGCCGCGGACTGCGCCGCCGGGATCCTGGAGGTATCGGCGTGGAACCAGGCCAACGCCGTTCGCCAGATCACCGTCAAGCGCGGCCTCGACGTGCGCGACTTCACGCTGGTCACCTTCGGCGGCTCGGGCTCGCTGCTGGTCTGCCCCTTGATCGAGATCCTCGGCGTGCGCGGGGTGCTCGTGCCGCCGAGCCCCGGCAACGTGTCGGCGTTCGGGCTGCTGACCGTCGACGTGCGCACTGACTACGTGCGCACCTTCGTGGCCCGCCAGTCCGAGCTTGACTACGCGGCGGTGGAGGCGGTCTACGCCGGCCTCACGGCGCAGGCGCACGAGGCACTGACCGCGCAGGGCTTCGCGCCGCCGGAGCACCAGCTCGTGCGCACCGCGGACGTGCGCTACTTCGGGCAGGCGTTCGAGGTTCGGGTGCCAGTGGCGTCCGGCCCGTTCGGCCCCGTGCTGGCCACGGCAGCGGCTGACGCCTTTCACGCGGCGCACCGCGCGCTGTACGGGTATGACTTCCGCGGCAACCCGCGACAGCCGGTCGAGTGGGTCAACCTGCGCGTCACTGGCGTCGGCCCGATCCGCCGGCCTGCCCTGGCTACGTTCCCGCCTGGTGACGGCGACCTGGAGCGTGCGCAGACCGGCCGCCGGCCGGTGGTATTCGGCCGGGCGCTCGGGCCCGCGGATGCCGCCATCTACTGGCGCCCGGCGCTGGCGGCCGGGGACGTGGTGGCGGGCCCGGCCATCATCGAGGAGTACGGGGCAACCGTGCCGGTGCATCCTGGCTACGCCGCGCGCGTCGACGGGTTCGGCAACCTGCTGGTGGGTGCGGCATGACGGCGCCGACGGAAAACCGGCGCCCGCTGGCCGGGCGGTCGCTGACCGACGGGCGCGGCCCGGTAGACCCGGTGCTGCTGGAGATCATCGCGGGCAGCCTGGCGGCCATCGAGAAGGAAGTCGAGACGGCGATCGCCAGGACATCCAGGTCGCCCATGATCAGGGACGCCCACGACTTCCGGGCGGGGATCCACGACCGGCTGCTGCGGAAGCTGACGGGGCGCTCCTACAGTGCGCTCGTCCACCCCATCGTCCGTGACTTCCCGCTGGCGACGATGCGGCCCGGCGACGTGTTTTTCCACAACGACGTGTACCTGTCCGAAGGCGGGATCGGCCACCTGCCCGACCTGTGCGTCACCGTGCCGGTCTTCGCGGCTGGGCCAACCACGGGCGGGCCAACCACGGGCGGGCCAACCACGGGCGGGCCACACGGGCCCCAGGTGGTGGCCTTCGTGCAGGCCTTCGGGCACCACGACGACATCGGCGGGGCCGTGCCGGGCTCCATGCCGAGCCACGCCACAAGCGTGTTCTCCGAGGGCCTGATGGTGCCGCCGATCCGGCTGTGGGAGGCCGGCATGCCGAATCAGGCGGCGCTGACGATCATGACCCGTAACTCGCGGATGCCCGAGTCGCTGGCGGCCGACCTGGACGCGGAGTGCTCGGCCTGCTTGCTTGGCGCGCGCCGGCTGGCCGAACTGTTCAAGCGCTACGGCCAGGCCGACGTCGAGGCGTGCTTCGACGAGATCGTGGCCAGCACGACCCGGACGTACCGGCAGGAGATCCTGGCGAAGATCCCGGCCGGGACCTGGACGTGGGAGGACTACGCCGAGCACGACGGCGTCGACGAGCCGCGACTGCACACGCAGCGGATCACGCTCACCCGGACCGACGAGGCGCAGCCGCGGCTCATCCTCGACTTCACCGGTACCGGCCCGCAGGCCAAGGGCCCGATCAACCACTGCGCGAACTACGCAGACGGCAACTTCCTCGCCAAGTGGCTAGCGCCGATCCTGCGCAACCTCGCCGAGACCCCGGAGCGCGCGGCCGAGCTTGATGTCAACGAAGGCATCGTGGACCTGATCGAGATGCGGTTCCCGCCGCCTGGCACCCTGCTCACCCCGGTGTTCCCGGCCCCGACGAACGCGCGCACGTTCGTGATCCTGCGCCTGCTCGGCGTGTTCGCCGGCGTCCTGGCCAAGGCGGTAGGCGGCCGGATGCCCGCCGACCAGGAGACGATCCGCTATACCGGCGTCTACGGGCAAACGGCAGCTGGCGAGCCCTACCTGATGCGGGAAGTGCTTGGCGGCGGTTCCGGCGGCCGGTACTACGCCGACGGCGAGGACACCATCCACGTCGTGCCCGACTCGCGGAACCTGCCGGCCGAGTTCACCGAGGCCCGGTTCCCGCTGCTGGTCGAGCGGCTCGGGCTGGCCGTGGACTCGGGCGGTCCCGGCCAGTTCCGCGGCGGCCTCGGCTACGAGAAGGTGCTGCGCATGCGCGCGGACGGCTACTTCATGTCGATCGCCGACCGCTCGATCTTGTCCTGCTGGGGCGTGAACGGCGGCCGAGCGGGCCGGCCGTTCGCCGTCACGATCGATCCGGGCGGACCCGCCGAGCGCGAGGTGGAGGCGCTGGCCGACGGCGAGTTCGTGCCGGCCGGGACGCTGATCCGGATCCGCACCACCGGCGGCGGCGGCTGGGGCGACCCCCTAGCCCGCGATCCGGCCCTGGTAGCGCGCGACGTGCGGTGGGGCAAGGTGTCAGCCGCGGCCGCGGCCGCAGACTACGGTGTGGTTCTCGCCGGGCCAGCCGACGACCTGGTCGCCGACGAGACGGCGACCAGGACGCTGCGAGATAACCAGCGCGCAGCCCGGCCAGCGGGCCAGCCATTCTTCGACCGAGGACCTGGCTACGCGGTCCTCGCCGGCGGCGCCACCGCAGCGGAGGTGGACTGGCTGTGACCGTGCTGATAGCCCTCGGCGGCAACGCGATGACCGCACCCGATGGCAGCGCCCGTCCCGACGACCAGCGGGCGGCGATCGAGGTCGCGGCTGAGTCGGTCGCGGGCGTCATCGCGGCCGGGACGCAGGTCGTGCTCACCCACGGCAACGGGCCGCAGGTAGGCAATCTGCTAGTGAAGAACGAGATCGCCGCGTCGGTCGTGCCACCGGTGCCGCTTGACTGGTGCGGCGCACAGACACAAGGCACGATCGGCCTCCTCCTGCTGAACGCCCTGGATGCCGCGCTCGGCCGACGTGGCATCGTCAGGCCTACCGCAGTGGTCGTGACGCGGACCCTGGTCGCGGCCGACGATCCCGGCTTCGCCGAGCCGACCAAGCCGATCGGGAGATACTTGCCCGCGGCCGACGCCGCGGTCCTGATAAGTCACGGACAGACGTGGCGCGACTTCGGCGTGCGCGGCTGGCGCCGGGTCGTTGCCTCACCCGAGCCGCTCGAGTGCCTTGACGCACCGGCCGCGATTGCCCTGCTCGCGGCCGGCTATGTCGTCGTCTGCGCGGGCGGCGGCGGCGTTCCCGTGATCCGGGACGACGCCGGCGGGCTGCGTGGCGTCGAAGCGGTGATCGACAAAGATCTGACGGCCGTCGTGCTCGCGCGCCAGCTGGGCGCGCGCACGCTGCTGATCGCCACCGACGTCGAGACTGTGCTGGCGGGGTGGGGAACGGCACAGGCCCGCCCGCTCGGGGAGATGCGAGCAGCGGAGATGCGATCCCTCGCCCGCGGTGGCCAGTTCCCGTCCGGCAGCATGGGGCCCAAGGTGGAGGCCGCCTGCAGGTTCGCCGAGTCTGGCGGCCGCGCGATCATCACCTCCCTGCGCAACATTGCCGACGCGCTGGCAGGTAAAGCTGGCACGGTCGTTGACCCATGAGTAGGCCGCTAGCTGAGGAGGCAAGCCCGTGCCCGAGCCGATCGAGGTCCGCAAGGTCCCGCTGCATCACGTGTCCGACGCCAGCGAGCTGGCGAAGCTGATCGACGGCAGCGTCATCGACGCCGACCGCGTCGTCGCGGTCATCGGCAAGACCGAGGGCAACGGCGGCGTCAACGACTACACGCGCATCCTGGCCGACCGGGCGTTCCGTGAGGTGCTGGCCGCCAAGGGCAGTCGTAGCGCGGACGCGGTCGCGCAGATCCCGATCGTCTGGTCGGGCGGGACCGACGGCGTCCTCAGCCCGCACGCCACGATCTTCGCGACAGTGCCGGGGGCCAGCGCCGAGGTCACCGACGAGCCTCGGCTGTCGGTCGGATACGCGATGAGCGAGGTGCTGCTGCCCGAGGACATCGGCCGGACCGCGATGATCACCAAGGTCGCTGCCGCGGTCGGCGAGGCGATGGCGCAAGCCGGCATCAGCGACCCGGCCGACGTGCACTACGTGCAGACCAAGACGCCGCTCCTGACCATTCACACCATCGGAGACGCCAGGAGCCGCGGTCACAGCGTGTGGACGGAGAACACTGGCGAGTCCATGGACGTGTCCAATGGCACCGCCGCCCTCGGCATCGCGGTCGCGCTCGGCGAGATCGCGATGCCGGCCGACGCCGACGTGATGCGTGACCGCTCGTTGTGCTCGTCGGTTGCCTCCTGCTCCTCGGGGGTGGAACTGGACCGCGCGCAGGTGGTCGTGGCGGGGAACGTGCGCGGCATCGGCGGGCGGTACCGCATCGGCCACGGCGTGATGCACGACGCCCTGGACGCCGACGGCATCTGGGCCGGGATCCGGGCGGCCGGGCTCGACCTGCCGGACCGGCCGCACCCGCGCGACCTGGACGGCCGCCTGGTCAATATCTTCCTCAAGTGCGAGGCCAGCCAGGACGGCCAGGTCAGGGGCTGGCGCAACGCCATGCTGGACGACTCCGACGTGCACTGGCATCGCCAGATCAAGGCCTGCGTCGGTGGCGTCGCCGCGGCCGTCACCGGCGACCCGGCGGTGTTTGTCTCGGTATCAGCGGCCCATCAAGGTCCCGACGGCGGCGGCCCGGTGGCCGCCATCGTCGACCTCGGCGGCAGGCCGGCGTAGGCGACCGCGATCTGCGCCGCCAGCTCGGCGTTGTCGGCGATCAAACGGCGGTTGACCTCGACGCTGCGGCCATCGCTCAGGTCCTCGACCGCAGCGAGCACGGCCGGCGTGACCGCCTGGCCGGTGATGCCGGCTCGCCGTACCCGGTCCACGGCCTCGGTGATGAGCGCTTCGAGGTCCAGGCCGCCCGCCGGTGGCCGGGCGAGGATGAGGCCGCTGGACGGCGTCAGCTGCCAGTGCGCGGCCGCGATGGCGGCGACCTCGGCCGCCTGCGAGACCGTCGCCGATACCGGCGGGCCGCCGGCCGCGGTGTAGAACATCGGCAGTGTCTGCGTCTGCCAGCCGAGCACGGGGACCGCGAGCGTCTCCAGCAGCTCCGCGGTCGCAGCGACGTCGAGGATCGACTTGGCGCCCGAGCAGACGACGACCGCGGCCGTCCGGGCCAGCTGTGGCAGGTCGGCCGAGATGTCCAGCGTCTCGGCGAAGCCGCGGTGCACGCCGCCGATGCCGCCGGTGCCGACGAACCGGATGCCGACGGCGCGACAGACCGCCAGCGTGCCGCCAACCGTCGTGGAGCCGAGCGCACCCTGGACCACGCAGGCGGCCAGGTCGCGCGCGCCCACCTTGCGGGCCGCAAGGCCGGCGTCGGCGAAGCGCGTCAGCTCCGCGGCCGTCAGGCCGACCCGAACGGCGCCGTCCAGGACGCCGACGGTGGCCGGCGTCGCACCAGCCGCGCGGACACGCTCCTCCGAGTCCAGCGCGGCCGCAAGGCCGCGGCCGGCCGAGAATCCGTGCGACACCAGCGTGGTCTCGAGGGCGACGACGGCGCGGCCGTCGCTGAGCGCCGCCGTGACCTCCTCGGTCACCTGCGGGGCAAACGTCACGGCATGGCCCCCATCTTCGCTACCGCTCGGGCCGCCGCCGCCAGGCCGAGCTCGACTCCGCCGACCAGGTATCCGGCCGCGAACGCGTCGCCGGCCCCGGTCGCGTCGACCGGGACCGTGGGCAGTGCCGGGAAGTGCGTCCCGCCGACGCGCACGCCCTCGGCGCCCAGCTTAACGATCAGCCGGTCGGCCGCCAGCAGGCCGCCCAGCAGGCCCGCCTCGGCCCTGGTCCCGAACACGGCATCGGGTTCCGTCACGGCGATCAGAGCGCCGAAGGCCGCCGCGCCGTAAGCCTCGATCAGGGCGGTAGACGCCAGGTCGACGCTCACGCGCGCCGAGTACGCGCGGGCCGCGCGGATCGCGGCCAGCGCCGCGCCGCGCATCGGCTCGCGCGCGAACGCGTAGGCGCTGACGTGCAGCCAGTCGCAGCCCGCCAGCCAGTCCGGGTTGATCGCCGCTGCGGCGAGCTCGGCGCCGGCGCCGCGATCGGTCAGCATCGAGCGCCGATGACCGCCATCGGACAGCGACACGACGACGCCAGTGCCGGCCAGCACGACCGGGCCAACGAGCTCCACGCCCCGGTCGGCGAGCTCCGCGGTGAGCAGGCCGGCGCCGAGATCGCTGCCACGCGCGGCGATCAGCCTGCTCCGGCCGCCGAGCGCCGCCACCCAGGCAGCGACGTTGGCCCCCTGACCGCCCACGCCGACTGAGGTCGCCGCCGGGGTGTCCGTCTCCTCTGTCAGCGGACCCGTCAGCCGGACCACGACATCGAGGTGGGCATCACCGAGGACGCAGATCATCCCCCAGTGTCCACCCTGATCACGGCCACTTCCGCTGGGGCGTGCCGTGTCCTAGAGTCGCATTTGCGTTGGTCACGGCGCGTTCACCCAGGCAAGGAGGCGTCCGAGCATGCCCCGACCGTTCAGCCCGGTGCGCGGCGACGCCGAGCGCGACGCCGACGAGCAGCGCGTGCAGGAACACCTGGGCCGGCTCGGCCACGGGGTCTGCGGGGTGGCGATCACCTTCGTCGACCACAGCGGGGCAGCCCGGATTAAGGTCGTGCCGCTGCACGCACTGCCCAAGGCCGCGCGATCCGGCGTCGGCTTCTCACCCGTCATCGACGCCTTCATCAGCGACGGCAGCATCGATCCCGCGTCACCGCTGGACACGCCTGACGGCGACCTGCGGCTCGTGCCTGACCTCGACCAGCTCGTCGTCCTGCGCGATCCCGACGGCTGGGCGTGGGCGCCCGGCGACCGCTTCCACCAGGACGGCACGGTCTACGCCAACTGCCAGCGCACGTTCGCGCGGGCGCAGGTAGCCGCCGGCCTCACCCAGGGCATCAGCGCCCTGATGGCGATCGAGATGGAGTGGATGGTTGGCCGCGACACCGACGACTTCGAGCCTGCCTTCCGCGGCACCGGCTACGGGCTGAGCCGGTTCCTCGACGGGACCGACTACGTCCGCGACGTGCTCACCAGCCTGGAAGCCGCCGGCGTGCGCGTCGAGCAGATCCACCCGGAGTACGGCCCTGCTCAGTTCGAGGTGTCGGTCGCGCCGCAGGATCCCGTCTCGGCGGCCGATACCAACGTCCTGGTCAAGCTCGTCATCGCGGCCGTCTCGGCGCGGCATGGGCTGCGGGCCTCGTTCGCCCCGGCGGTCGTGAGCGACAACGTCGGCAACGGTGGCCACCTGCACGCCAGCTTCTGGCAGGACGGCCGGAACCTGCTGGCCGGCGGCACCGGCCGGCACGGCCTGACCCGCCCCGGCGAGTCGATCATGGCGGCGCTGCTCGGCAGCCTGCCTGCCTTGCTCGCCATCGGCGCGCCCGCCCCGTCGTCGTATCTGCGGCTGCAGCCGTCGCGGTGGGCTGGCGCCTTCCAGGTGTGGGGCCGGGAGAACAGGGAGGCGGGCATCAGGTTCGTCGCCGGTACCGGCGGCGATCCCGGTGCGGCCAACGTCGAGGTCAAGTGCTTTGACCTCAGCGCGAACCCGTACCTGCTGGTCGGTGCCGTGATGGCGGTGGCGCTCGACGGCGCCGGCCGCGGGCACAGCCTGCCGGATGAAGTCACCGGCGACCCGGCCGCGCCCGGCCACCCGCTGGCCAGCACGGCGGTCCGGCTGCCTGGCAGCCTGGCCGAGGCGCTGGCCGCGCTGGCCGCCAGCGATGTGCTGCGCGCCGCCGCCGGCGACGAGCTGATCAGCACGTTTGCCGCGTCCCGGCGCGCCGAGCTCGCGCTGTCCGACGGCAAGAAGGACGAGGACGTCATCGCCCACTACCGGTGGGTGATCTGACCGTGCTATCGACCATGAAGGCCCTGCCGCTCATCGACCACCACGTGCACGGCATCCTGTCCGGCGACCTCGACGCGGCCGCCATCGAGTCTGGGCTGATGGAGTCCTCATCCCCGCCGCCACCGGGGACCTCGGCGTTCGACACCCAGCTGGGCTTCGCCGTCCGCCGGTGGTGCGCACCGGTGCTCGACCTGGAGCCGCTGGCGCCAGCCGATGAGTACGTGCGCAGGCGCATCGGGCTCGGCAGCGCCGAGGCGGCCCGCCGCTTCCTATCCGGCGCGGCCGCCGACACGTGGCTCGTCGACACCGGGTACCAGAGCGACGCGGTGACGACGCCGGCCCAGCTCGCCGACCTGAGCGGGGCTCCGGCGCGGGAGGTTGCCCGGCTGGAGTCGATCGCCGAGCGCGTGATCCAGTCGGGCATCGCTGCGGACGGCTACGCCGACGCCGTGACCTCGGCCGTGCACGCTGCACAAGGCGATGACGTCGTGGGCTTCAAGACCGTGGTCGCTTACCGCGGTGGCCTGGAATTCGACCCGGCCCGGCCAGCGTCCGCGGCGGTGACGGCCGCAGCGGGCCGCTGGCTGCGCGACATCGAGGCGGGATCTCCGGTCAGGCTCGAGGATCAGGTCCTGATCCGCCACGGCATCTGGGCGGCGCTGGACACTGGGCTGCCCCTGCAGTTCCACGCTGGCTTCGGCGACACCGACTCGCGCCTCGCCAGGTCCGATCCGGCGCTCCTGCACGACTTCCTGCTGGCGAGCCAGCGGGCTGGCACACCGGTGATGCTCCTGCACTGCTACCCCTACCACCGGCAGGCCGGGACGATGGCCAACCTCTTCCCGCATGTGTACATGGACGTCGGCGTGGCACTCAACCATGTCGGGGCCAGGTCCGCGGCCGTACTGGCGGAGGCGCTGGAACTCACCCCGTTCCATAAAATGCTGTACTCCTCCGATGCGTTCGGCCTGCCGGAGCTGCACTACCTGGCCGCAGTCGGCTTCCGGCGCGACATCGCCGCGGTGACCGGCGAATTCGTAGCCGATGGCCTGTGGTCGGCCGCCGACGCCGACCGGGTGGCGGACATGATCGGCGCAGGCAACGCCCGGCGGGTGTACAAGCTAGGCACTGCGTGATCGGACCGGCCGGCGACACCGGGTCGGCCCGCGAACACCGGTCCGTGCTGACTGCGCTGCTCGCGGCTGAGTTGCCGGCCGCCGTCCAGCTGCGGCATGACCTGCACCGGCACGCGGAGCTGTCCGGCGCCGAGGGCAGGACAGCCGCAGCGGTCGCCACGGCACTGGGCGCGCCGGACGCTCCGGCGATCGCGGGCACCGGGCGGCTGATCCGCATCGGGCCGGCCGCGGGGCCGGTCATCGCGATCCGAGCTGAGCTGGACGGGCTGCCGATCGCCGAGCAGACGGGCGTGCCGTGGTCGTCGGCGACCGGCGCGATGCACGCGTGTGGTCATGATGTCCACCTGGCCGCGCTGACGGCCCTCGGCCGGGCCGCTCGGCGGGCCGAGCTACCGGTGGCGCTGCTCGCCGTGCTCCAGCCCCGCGAGGAGACCTCGCCGTCCGGCGCGCAGGAGATCGCCAGCGCCGCTGGCTTCCTGGCCGAGCGGCCGGCCGCGATGATTGGCGTGCACCTCCAGCACCAGTTCCCGGCCGGCACCGTGGCGGCCGCGAGCGGAACCGTCAACGCGGCGACCGACGACTTCGAGATCACCGTGACCGGAACGGGCGGGCACGCCGGCTACCCGCATCTGGCGGCCGATCCCGTCGTCGCGCTCTGCCAGTCCGTCGTGGCGCTGCAGCATCTCGTCAGCCGTCGCGTCGACCCGACGCACGGCGCGGTCGTCTCGGTCGGGGCGCTGCGGGCCGGGCAGGCCGCCAACGTCATCCCGGACACGGCGACCGCCGCGGGCACGATCCGCACGCTGGCCGCCGCCGACCGCGAGTTCCTGCGCGCAGCCGTTGCGCAGACGGTCGCTGACACCTGCCGCGCCAGCGGCTGCGACGGCACCGTCACGATCACTCCCGCCGAGCCGGCGCTCGTTAATGACCCGCGGCTGACCGCAGCCTGCCAGGCGCTGCTGCTGCAGGCCGGCTTCCGCGTCGACACCGAGTTCCGCTCCTGCGGCGCTGACGATTTCTCCTACTACTCCGCCATCGTGCCGAGCGTGATGCTGTTCGCTGGGAGCGGCACGGACGTAAGCCTGCATCACTCGCGGTTCCTGCCCGCCGACGACGCGGTCGGGCAGGTTGCCGCCGTGATGCTGGCCGGATACCTGGCCGCCGTCTTCGGCCTCGCCGACTCGGGCCTGGCCGCGGACTCGGGCGTGGCCGGCGAACGCTAGCCCTCGAGCGCCTTGTAGATCGCCGACACGTACTTCTCGCTGCGCTCGGAGCCGACAATGCCGGGGCCCATCTTGTTCATCATGTACGAGATCGTCATCTTGCGACCGACGTCCATGATGATGACCGAGCCGCCCCAGCCGCCCCAGAAGCAGATCTTGTCGTCCGGCACGTACGGCAGGATGTCGAGCTGCGGGAGGCCGTAGCCGATGCCGAAGCGCAGTGGCACGCCGAGCACGACGTCGATGCCGTTCGCCTGCTCGCGGAAGATCAGCTCGATCGTCTCCGGGCGCAGCAGCCGCACTCCGTCGACCTCGCCGCCACGGGAGACGACCGACATGATGCGGGCGACGGACCTCGCGTTCCCGTGGCCGTTCGCGGCGCCGATGTCGGCCTGACGCCACTCGGGCGTGTTGGCGTTGTCGGCGTCCGCGACGGGTCCGGTCATCGTCTTGACCGTCGGGCTGTCGGCGGGCAAGGCAGCCAGATCGAATGGCAGCGGGGGCGGCGGGACCACCGGCGCGATCCGGTCCCAGTCGCTTTCGACCGCGCCGATCTGGAAGTCGGCGCCGAGCGGCCCGGCGATCTCCTCGGCGACGAACTGCTTGAGCGGCTTGCCGGTGACCCGCCGCACCACCTCGCCGACCAGGTGGCCGAAGTTGAGCGCATGGTAGCCCGATGCGCTGCCGGGCTCCCACCACGGCGCCTGCGCGGCGAACCGGGCCGTCGACTTATCCCAGTCGTACAGATCCTCGACGACCGCCGGCTGGTCGAGTCCGGACACTCCGGACGTGTGCGAGAGCAGGTGCCGGACCAGGACGCCATCCTTGCCGGCGGCCGCGAACTCGGGCCAGTAGTGGGCGACCGGGGCGTCGACGTCCAGCTCGCCACGGTCGGCCAGCATGAGCGCGGCCAGGCTCGTCACCGTCTTAGTGGACGACCAGACGTTCGTGATCGTGTCGGCCACCCACGGCTGCGTGCGCGCCTGGTCCCGATGCCCGCCCCACATGTCGATCACGACGTCGCCATCGAGGTCCAGGACGATGGAGGCGCCGAGCTCCTCGCCAGCATCCAGGCACGCGTCGAGCTCGCGCCGCACCGCGTCGAATTGCCCGGCACACCTACCGTCGATCTCAGCCATTGCGGCGCACCCCTCCCGGTCGTTGACTCGCAGCGTAGGACGTAATCGCCCACCGCACAACGAATCGCTCGCAGCGGGGAACTCTGGGCGCGTGGTTGCGCAGCGACCCTAGGCTGGCGCCGTGCACCTCAGCCTCATCACTGTCGTCGTCGACGACTACGACGCGGCGATCGAGTTCTTCACCAGCGTCCTGGGCTTCGAGCTGACCGCCGATGACCCCGCGCAGACGACTGATGGGCGTCCGAAAAGGTGGGTCGTCGTCCGGCCCCCTGGCGCGGTAACCGGCCTGCTGCTCGCTCGCGCCGACGGTGCGGATCAGGCGGCGGTCATCGGCCAGCAGGCAGCCGGCCGGGTCGGGTTCTTCCTCCAGGTCGACGACTTCGACGCCACGTACGCGCGCCTGGTGGCAGCGGGGGTACGGTTCGCCCGGCCGCCGCGATCGGAGCGGTACGGCCGGGTCGCGGTGTTCCTCGATATCGCCGGCAACAAGTGGGACCTGCTCGGTTCCTGACGGCGCCGGGGTGTCGGCCTGCACCTGGCAGCCTTAGCGAGTACGGTTGCGCTGTGGGATTCCCAACCGGAAGCCACGTGCCGCCGGAACGCAAGGTGACCGGACCGCTAGCGCCGCGGCGGGCGATCGCGACAGTGCTCAAGCAGCTTCGCGAGGACGCGGGCAAGAATCTGAGCGATGTCGCGGACGACCTGCTGATATCCCGGAGCAAGCTATCGCGGCTGGAGAACGCGCAGGGCAAGCCGCTCGCCCGGGACATCAGGGACCTCATCCGGTATTACGACATCGAGGGGACACCGCTGGCAAACAGGCTCCAGCGGTGGATGGCGGATGCGCAGCGGGCCGGCTGGTGGACCGACTTCGACGTGCTGCTCGGCGCCGGCGGTCTGGACGCCCACGTCGCCTACGAGGCGGACGCCACGGTCGAGCGGACCTACACGCTGCCGTTCCTGCCAGCTCTGCTCCAGACCGCCGACTACGCGGCGGCGATCTTCCGGGACATGGAGCGGCGGCCCGAGGACGAGGTACGTCAGCTTGTCGAGGTCCGGCTGATCCGGCAGGCGGCGCTCACCAGCCGGGAGGGCCTGCCGCCGCTAGAGCTCGTCGCGGTCACGCACGAGGCGACGCTCCGCCAGGTCATCGGCTCTGCGGCGATCATGCGCGCGCAGCTAGACGCGCTGGCCGACCCACCGCTCCGGCCGAATGTGAGCCTGCACGTGCTGCCGTTCACCGCAGCACCCGTCTTTTCCATGACGTGCATGTATGCGTACTTCGAGTATCAGGACATCGACAGCCTGGACCAGGACATCGTGCACATCGAGACTCACGCCGGCTTCCTCGTCATCGAGGACGTGGCGCACGTGGCGCGGTATCAGGCGGCTCACGATGCGCTCGTGGCTGCCTCGCTGTCGCAAGAAGACTCGCGCGCGCTCATCCGCTCGGTCAGGGACGAGCTGGATGGCGGCTAGGAAGCTTGTGCAGCGAGGCCCGGCAACGGGTCCGGCCGCCCGCTCGGCCGTGGCCAAGAATTTAGGTTTCTCAGTTCGCGTCTGTGGCAACAGGCGTAACGTAAGGCGCCGTCGGGCGCATTCCGCCCGACCCGCCCCGGCCCGGTACCACTACCGGGCCATCTCCCTTTTGTGTGACGTCCCATTTGTGAGTGTCCACTGTGAGCGACGATTCGGCCTGGTCTGCGGCAGCCAAGCTCGACGGTATCTGGGACTCGCTGTCTAGCTGGGGTTATGCGGTAACTGACGACGAGTCCATCGGCCTTGCGCCGAAGTTCCGCGAGAATTTTGGCCCGACGTATTTCAACGACCAGGTCCTGAGGCACGACGAGGGAGACTGGCCGGCTGATCGCGAGCGGGCGCGTGATGTGATCCGCTACCAGTGGCACGACGGCGAGCTTGAGCTCGACGAATTCGAGACCATCACGATCCGCGACCGCGGTGGCATCTCCGGCCCGCGCGACCACGCACGGGTCAGGGTGCTGAGCGACCCGCAGGCGGCCGAACTCGTCCGCGCCTTCCTCAGCCTGGTGCCGCCCGAGCGACGGCGCGCCGACGGCACCTTCGGCGTGAACTTCTTCCGCACCTATACGAACGTCGTCACGTCGCCGCACCACGATCGCGAGGAGTACATCCTGCTGTACGTCGTCGACCGGATCGGCGGCGGCGCACACACCTACCTGTATGACCCGAGTGCCGTACCCGACGGCCGCGACCCGATCGCCGACCCGATCCTGCGGCAGCAGCTGAATCCCGGCCAGATCATGATCTTCGAGGACAAGCTGTTCAAGCACGGGGCGACTCCGCTCGAGCCGCCGCCCGGCCGAGGCGCCGTGCGGGACGCTCTAGTCTGTACCGTCGACTATCCCGGCACGTACCTGGCACGGTAGTTCTTTCGCTTCCCGAGATAGCAATCGGCAGGGCGTTGCCTAGCGCCTGATGTCTCCGTATCGTGCGATGCGTGGCGGGGACTTTGCGACGTGAGCCCGTTACGCCCGCCGGTCAACCGCGACGGACTGACAATTGCCGCGAGCGCTGAGTCCCGAAGCTGCGCGCATCGCGGTGGCCTCGTCGTTCGACCGCATCCGTGCAGAGCTTGAGCAGCTCGTCCGGATCCCGTCCGTCAGCGCCGACGGATTCGATGCCGGGCACGTACGGCAGTCGGCCGAGCGGACCGCCGACTGGCTCGGGCGCTCCGGCCTGAAGGGCGTCCGCCTGCTCGAGGTCGACGGCGCCCATCCGGCCGTATTCGGCGTGACGAAGGGGCCAGCCGGAGCGCCGACGGTCCTGCTGTATGCCCACCACGACGTCCAGCCGCCAGGCCCGGCCGAGCTCTGGATGTCGCCCGCGTTTGAGCCGACCGAGCGGGACGGACGGCTGTATGGGCGCGGGACCTCGGACGACAAGGCAGGCATCGCCGTCCACGCCGCCGCACTCCAGGCCTTCGACGGGCGGCCGCCGGTGACGGTTGCCGCCTTCATCGAGGGCGAGGAGGAGGTCGGCTCGGCGCACCTGCCCGAGTTCCTCGCCAGGTACGGCAGCTTGCTGACTGCGGACGCCATCGTCCTTGCCGACTGCGCGAACTGGCGGATCGGCCAGCCCGCGCTCACGACCTCGCTGCGCGGGATCATCGACTGCATCGTCGAGGTGCGGACGCTTGATCACGCCGTGCACAGCGGCATGTACGGCGGGCCCGTTCCGGACGCTCTCACGGCGCTGTGCAAGCTCATCGCCACCCTGCACACCCGCCGGGGCGCCGTCGCCGTGCGCGGCCTGCGGACGGGTCCCGCGCACGCGCTCGCCGTCGCGGAGCAAGACCTGCGCCGGCGAGCCGGGCTGCGACCCGGCGTGCGGCTGCTCGGCCGGGGCTCGCTGACGCGCCGGCTCTGGATGCGGCCGGCCATCGCGGTGCTCGGGATCGATGCTCCGCCGACGGCGGACTCGGCGCACAAGCTGGTACCCATCGCCCGCGCGAAGATCAGCGTCCGGCTCGCGCCTGGCGACGATACGCAGCGCGCATTCCGCGCCGTCGAGGCGCACTTGCGCAAGCGGGTGCCCTGGGGCGCCGAGGTGTCCGTCGAGCTCCGCACCGAGGGTGAGCCGCACCGCATCGACACATCCGGGCATGCGTTCGAGGCGTTCCGCCAGGCCTGCGCCGACACCTGGGGCTGCCGGCCGGTCGAGCCCGGCACCGGCGGCTCGCTGCCCCTGGTGGCCGCGCTCGCGGCTGCGTACCCGGACGTGGCACTCCTGCTGACCGGCGTCGAGGACCCCGACAGCAAGGCGCACGGCGAGAATGAGAGCGTCCATCTCGAGGAACTCGGCCGGTGCTGCGTCAACGAGACGCTGCTACTCAGTAACCTGGCCGCGCGCAGCTAGCCGCGAGGCTCGGGCAGGATGTGCTCATGCCCGATTCGCCGCGCCAGGCCCGGCCGCCTCGCCCTGCTCCCCGGCACGACCGCGATGCGGGCGGCCCGGCCGAAGTGCTGGCCGCCAAGGCGGCCTTGCGTGCGGAGGTGTGGGACGCGATGCGCGCCGCGAAAGTGGCGCGGTTCCCCGGTGCAGCTGGCCGTATCCCGAACTTCGCCGGTGCGGAGGCCGCGGCCGACCGGCTGCGAGCCCTGCCCCAGTGGCAGGCAGCACGCACGCTGAAGGCCAACCCGGACTCCGCACAGCTGCCGGTGCGCCAGCGCGCGCTCGAGGACGGCAAGGTCGTCTACATGGCAGTGCCGCGGCTCGCCGCGCCGGAGCCGTTCTTTGCCCTGGACCCCGACCACCTGGCCGAGCCACCGCGCAAGGCCGCCTCCATCAGCGGCGCGGCCCGGTCGGCCCGGCGAGTCACCCTGACCGAGCTATCCCCCGTCGATCTGGTGGTGATGGGATCGGTCGCGGCCAGTGCGGATGGCGCCCGGCTGGGCAAAGGTGGCGGGTTCGCCGACCTGGAGTTCGCGCTGGCGGTGACGGCGGGCCTGATCGGTCCACACACCACGTGCGTGACGACTGTCCACGAAATCCAGGTCCGGCAGGCCGGGACGATCCCGCTGACCGGCCATGACGTGCCGGTCGACTTCGTCATCACGCCGGAGCGCATCATCGACTGCCGTGGCCAGCAGGTCGCGCAGGCAGCCGCAGGCATCTGCTGGGATGACCTCACCGAGGCGAAGATCGCAGCGATTCCGCTGCTTGCGGCGCTGCGATCCGAGCGCTAGCGGGTGCTGGCGAACCTGCTTTCTGGTTTGCGAGCGCTGATTCTGGGCAACTAGCGGGCCGTCGTGGTCATGAGCTGGAAGGCGGCTGGGTGCAACATTCCATCGGCGCCCACGGCCGGTCGCGGGCCGTGGATCAGCGGCCAGGCGTGCGCGGCGCGGCTGTGTGGGAAGGCGTTGAGCGACAGGGAGTGCGGCGGCGTAGTTCCCGCATGGAGCGTGCCCAGCACGGCCAGCGACCCGATCCGTCGCAGCCCGCCGGTACGGACCGGCTCCCGCAGATTAAGCACATCGTGGTGCTCATGATGGAGAACCACTCTTTCGACAACTATCTCGGCACGCTGGCCGGCCGCGGGGAGGGCTTCACGCTCGGCGACGACGGGCAGCCAGCGGCCGAGAATCCGGACGCGTCCGGGCACGCGGTCCGTGCCCATCACCTCACCTCGACAGCGCAGGACGTCGGCGTGCCGTGCCAGAGCTGGAGTGCCGCGCACGCGCAGTGGGCGGGCGGCAAGATGAACGGCTTCGTGACGGCCACCCAGACGGCGTCGCCAGCCGCCGACAAGACGGTGGCAATGGGCTACTGGACTGAACAGGACCTGCCGTTCTACCACGGCCTGGCCCGGACCTTCCCGCTGGCCGATCGCTGGTTCAGCTCGTGCCTCGGCCCGACGTTCCCCAACCGGCGGTTCCTGCTGGCCGGAACCGCGCACGGGCTCATCGACGACCTGCCGGTCAACATCCTCGACTCTCCCCCGGCCGGCACGATCCTGGACATGCTCACCAAGTACGGCAGGTCCTGGGTGAACTACCGTCCGGACGGGGGCGACCAGTCCCAGGTCCGGGGCTATCTGCAGTACAAACGGCGCCGGTCCCGGCACCACGCACGGACGCTCGGCCGGCCACTCCAGCGCGTGACGACCGGAATCAAGCGAGATATCCAGTTCACGGCTAGCCTGTACCCGCTCGGGATGGCCAGGTACATGGCGCACGTGCGCGGCATCGACCAGTTCTTTGCCGATGCCGAGGCCGGCACGCTGCCGGACTTCTGCATCGTCGATCCGGACTTCAGCGCGTACTCCGAGGAGAACCCGCAGGACGTCCGCAAGGGCGAGAGCTTTGCCGCCGAGATCATCAACCGGGTCATGCATGGCCAGGCCTGGGCGGACACGCTGCTGATCTGGACATACGACGAGAACGGCGGCTACTACGATCACGTGGCGCCCCCGGACGCGATACCGCCTGACGATGTCCAGGGCCGCAGCCTGGTCGCGCACCCGTCCTGGCTGCACACCATCCTGAAGCCGCTGTTTCCCGGTTACGTCCGGCACGCGCAGGATCTGGTGTGCGAGCCGCTCCGGTACGACACTTATGGCTTCCGGGTCCCGGCGGTGATCGTGTCGCCTTATGCCCGCCCCGAATGCGTGATATCGGACGTCTTCGACCACACCTCGGTCCTGAAGCTCGTTGAGGAAAAGTGGAATCTGCCGGCCCTGACGTGCCGCGACGCCGCCGCGACGGCGCCGCTGGCGGCGCTTGACCTGTCCGCACCGCCCGCCTTCCGCACCCCGCCTGAGCTGCCCGCGCCCGCGCTGGCGTGGGGTTCCTGGTAGCCGCCCAGCCGCGGACTACTCCACGGCCAGGACCTCGGCTGCCATCCGCTCGACGCGGCCCGGGTCGGCGATCGAGTCGATCGCCGCGATCCTGCCATCGGCGATCGTGAAGCCCATCACCGTGACCGGCCGTCCGTTCCGCGTGATGATGACCCCGGCCGCGCCGTTCACCAGCGCCGGGTGCAGCCGGGCGGCCCGGACTGCGCGGCTGAGCCCGGTGAGCGCCTGTCTCGCCACGGCGGGCCCACCACGTACCGTCATGGAGAACGCAGGGTGCCTGGCACCTGCATCGATCCGCAGCACCACGCCCGGGTCCAGCACCGCGAGGAGCGCGTCAAAATCGCCTGCCCGGGCGGCACGGAAAAACGCGTCCACCACCGTGCGCTGGCGGGCCAGATTGCGGTCAGGCGGTGGCGTGTCCGCCCCTTTCACCCGGCGTCGCGCCCGGCTGGCGAGCTGCCTGGCCGCGACGGGGGTCCGGCCTACTATGGGCGCGATGTCCTCGAACGGCAGCTCGAACATGTCATGGAGCACGAACGCGAGCCGCTCAGCCGGCGGCAGGGTCTCGAGCACGACCTGGAGGGCAAGGCCGACCGAGTCGGCCAGCAGCGCCTCGTCCTCCGGCTGAAGTTTTCCATCCGCACTGACGACGGGGTCGGGCAGTCGGACCTCCAGGGATTCCTCGCCGCGCGTACTGCGCGACCGCAGCATGTTCAGGCTCACCCGGGCGACGATCGTGGTCAGCCAGCCGCCGAGGTTCTCGACCTCGCCCACCCCGGCGCGGCTGGCTCGCAGCCAGGCGTCCTGAACCGCGTCGTCGGCATCAGCGAGTGAGCCCAGCAGCCGGTAGGCGACCGCCCGCAGCCGGGTTCGGTGCTCTTCGAAGCGTTCCGCCAGCCATTCGCTCTCGGCCATCGGTCACATCCTCTCGCGGCCGCGTGTCATCAGAACTGACACCCGCCAGCTGGCGGATGTGACGGCAGGCAGGAGACGAGGACGCCATGCGAGTTCTGGTCGTGGGGGCGAGTGGCGCTATCGGCACCCGGCTCGTTCCCCAGCTCATCGATCGCGGTCACGAGGTGATCGGCACCTTCAGGTCGGCCGCGAGCGCGGACCGGGTGGTGGCGCTTGGCGCGAAGCCGGTTGCGCTCGACCTGCTCGACGCGGGTGCCGTCTGCGAGGCCGTACTCGAAACACGGCCGGACGCGATCGTCCATGAGGCCACTGCCCTGGCGCATATGCGCTTCGCCAGGAATCTCGACCGGAGCTTCGCGCCGACCAACCGGCTACGAACCGATGGCACCGATGCCTTGCTGGCCGCCGCGCGAGAAGCCGGCGTGCGCCGGTTCGTCGCCCAGAGCTTCGCGAGCTTCCGCTACGCCCGGCAGGGTGGCCCGGTCAAGACCGAATACGACCCGCTCGACGCGGACCCACCCGAAGGCACAGGCGAGACGAATGCCGCAATGCGGCATCTGGAGGAGGCGGTGACCAACGCCGGCGGCATCGCGCTGCGCTACGGCGGCTTCTACGGCGCTGCCAGCGACGGGCTGCCAGGGCCCGTGCGCAGGCGGCTGTACCCGATCATCGGAGATGGCAGCGGAGTGTCGTCGTTCATTCACCTGGACGACGCGGCCGCGGCGACGGTGCTCGCGCTCAAGTACGCCGGGCCCGCTATCTTCAACATCGTCGACGACGACCCCGCCCCCATGCGTGACTGGCTGCCGGTCCTCGCCAGCGCTCTCGGCGCTAGACCGCCACGCCGCGTCCCGCTCTGGCTCGCGCGGCTGATCGCGGGCGACGGCATGGTGACCATGGCAACGCAGGCCCGCGGCGCCTCGAACGCCAGGGCCCGCGCAGAACTCGGCTGGACGCTGCGCTACCCCAGCTGGCGTCAGGGCTTCAGCGCTGTCTACGGGAGCGCTGGCTACGGGAGCGCTGGCTACGGGCTGGGCCGCGAGTGAGTACGCGGCGCAGGCCGTCGGTGCCGGCGGTGGTGGTGCCGCTAAAGCCGCGCCCGGCCAGCTCGGCCCACTGCGCTGGCGTTATCGCGTCCGGCTCGGCCGGCAGATAGTGGCTGAGGATGAGCTCGCGCACCCCGGCGCGCTCGGCCACGGTGCCGACCTCTGTGACGTCTGTGTGCAGCGCCGCCAGCCGGGCCAGTTCGGGACCCGTGGCGCCGTGCCGCTCAAGATAGCTGAGGTCCGCGACGTGGTGGACGAGGACGTCGGCGCCACGGGCGAGCTCGATCAGGTTCTCGTTCACCGAGGTGTCACCTGAGAACACAACCGATCCGTCCGGGGTGTCGAACCGGTAGGCGAGTGCAGGAACCGCCCGGCCGTGGGTCACCTCCGCGGCGGTGACGCGAACGGCTTCGTCCTCGAGGACCACCGCCAGCGCAGCGCCGCTCCCGGCAGCGCGGCCCGGAATCACGATGTCGCTGGCCCGGACGAGCGCGCCGGCATCCGGCATGGTGGCGTCCAGGGGCATCACGTTCAGGTGGTAAGCAAAGCTCGCGAGTATGCCCTGGACGAGGTCCGTCGTCCCCGGCGCCGGCAGCTCCGGCCGGATCGTGGTCTGCCGATGGAATGTCGCGTCGCCTGTCGGCACCACCTCGGGCCTGCCCGGCCCGTACACGCGGACAGGCGGGAGCGGGCCGTCCGCGTCCGACCGGATGCCCCACGGGTACAGGAGCATGCCGGGCAGATCGCCGGTGTGGTCCACATGCAGATGGCTGAGGAACACCGCGTCCAGGCAAGCGAAGTCCAGTCCCGCGTCAATGTAGGCGGACGGCGATCCGCGGCCGCAGTCGACGACCAGGACACGGCCGCCGACCACGAGCGCCGAGCTGATCCCGCGCCGGCTAGCGACGGGCATCGGGGCGCCAGCCGTCCCCAGCAAAACGAGCTCGGTTGGCGTGCCTGCGCTCCGGACCACACCGCAGCCGGGCCTGCGAACTGACGACATGCCACCATGTCCCCCGGTTCCGGCCACGCCACACCCGTCGTCAGGGCGGCGATGGCCCGAGGCCAGCTGACAGCAGCCAGCCTGGCCCGGGCGCCGGACCCGATATCGGTCGCACCGCGATCAGGATCACGCCGCCCGGCGCGACGGCGGCCGTGTAGGTGCCGATAGCGATCCCGAGCCTGCGGCCAGTCCACACGTCGGTGACCGCCATGGCACCGCGGAGCCCGAGATCCGTCAGCCGCAAAAACAGCGTGTGCGCCGTGGCCGGGTCGGTGTTGAAGATGCCGATGTACCAGCCTCCGCCCGGCGCCCGCTTGGCGAATACCTGCTCGTCGACGGCATCGACGATGCGGCGCGCGGCGATGCCGTCCTGGTCGAGGCCGATCACGGCGCGATTCTCCAGAATGGCCTTGTCCGTGGCATCGAGCCGGGTGAGGTCGGCGCCCAGGATCAGGGGCGCGCTGGCCAGTGACCACAGCGACATCATCGTCTGCCGCTCCGGCACCGTCAGGCCGTCAGCCGCGCCGTTGCCGAGCTCGAGTGAATCCTCGTCGTTCCAGCCAGCCGGGCCGCCGTAGGGCTGCCAGCTCGCGACCGCGTCGAATCGGATGGCTACGTTCGCCCAGTCCGTGAGCGGGTAGCTGCTGCCGCGACCCTCGCAGGAGTAGCACTCGATGTCGCTGGTGGTGCGCCAGCCGTCGGCCAGCGACGCCCATAGCGGGGCATCGGAGACGGCGAGCGCATTGGAAAGCTCCAGCACCATCGGGCGGCCGGTCTGGCGCAGTGCCACCGACCAGGCCTCGATGTCCGGGACGTCTCCGGCACCCACCCCGTCCAGTTTGACGTAGTCCACGCCCCAGGCGGCGAATTCGTCGGCCCAGCTGTCAACGTAGCGCTGGGCACCGGGCGCGCTGTAGTTGATGGCGTCCATATGCAGGCAGTTGTAGTTGGCCTCGGCAACGCCGGGCCGGGCGATCTGGTCCGCCCGGTACGGCGTGCCCTTGATGGCGGTGTCGGTCAGCACGGCATTCAGGGGAATCCCGGGCGTGACATAGAGGCCGAACTTGAGCCCGTCGGCATGCACCCGACTGGCCACGGCCGCGATCCCGGCCGGGAAGGCGGCCGCGGCGGGTATCCACCGGCCGTAGGCGTCGACTTCGGGTCCCGTGCTGTTGCAGGCCATCCAGTAGTCGTCGAGATTGACGTAGCGATACCCGGCGGCGGCTAGCCCGCTCGTCTTCAGCGCGAGCGCCTGCGCCGCTACGCTGGCTGCGGTCGGGTGCCTGCGCAGGTAGCTCCAGCTGCTCCAGCCCATCGGCGGCGGCCCGCCGGTCGCGCGCTCGGTCGTGGCGACAGTACCGTGGCCGGCCGGCGCGAGCACGAGGACGGCGGCCACGACGGCGAACGCGGCAGCGGCCGCCGGCGAACCTCGCATTTGAGTCGATCCTGTCACGCCCTGCTGGCCGGTGCGAGGGCGAGCTGGCGCAAGCGAGCCGCGGCTGCCTCGGGGGTGATGTCGTTGGCGAACGCGCCCATGCCTGACTCCGAGCCCGCCAGGTACTTGAGCTTGCCCGGCGCACGCCGCACCGTGAAGAGCTCCAGGTGCAGCGCGAAGTCGCCGCGCCGGTGGCGGGCTGGCGCCTGGTGCCAGGCCGAGATGTAGGGCGCCGGCCCGTCAAAGAGCCGGTCGAAGCGGCGCAGCAGGTCAAGGTAGAGCTCGCAGAACTCGGCTCTGGCCGCGAGCGACAGCGCGGGCAGATCGGGCACGCGCTGGCGGGGGTACACGTGGACCTCGTAGGGCCAGTGCGCGGCGAAGGGCACGAACGCGATCCAGTGGCGGCCGGCCTGCACCATCCGCGAGCCAGCCGCCTGCTCCGCCGCGACCAGGTCGTCGAACAGGCTGCGGCCAGTATCGCGCCGGTAGCTGGCACACGTCGCCAGCATCCGATCGGTGCGCGGCGTGATGTACGGATAGGCGTAGATCTGCCCGTGCGGATGCGACAGCGTCACCCCGATCTCCGCGCCGCGGTTCTCGAAGCAGTACACCTGCTCCACCCCAGGCAGCCGCGCGAGTTCCGCGGACCGGTCCACCCAGGCGGCCATGACTGTTGCCGCCTGGCCGGTGCTCAGGTCAGCGAAGGACGCGGAATGGAGCGGGCTGAAGCAGACGACCTCGCATCTGCCAGTCCCCGGCTCGCTGGCGAGCAGGCCGCGCTCGCCAGGCTGGCCGGGCTGGCTGGGCCCGCTGACGAGCGTCGGGAACCGGTTCTCGAGGACAGCGACCTCGTACTCGGGGGCCGGGATCTCGGTCAGGCTGCCCACGGTCGACGGGCAGAGCGGGCACTGGTCCGCGGCGGGCTGATACGTGCGGTCCTGCCGGTGGCTGGCGATGACGACCCACTCGCCGAGCAGGCTGTCCCAGCGCGCCTGTGACCGCACGCGGATCGCAGCCAGCCGCCGCCGATCGGGGTAGTCGGCTGGCCGCTTCGGCCTCGGGCCGAAGTACATCAGCGCCCGGCCGTCAGCGAGTGTCACCGTGGTCTTCGCCGTCTCGTGCTCCGCAGCCACGTCGCCGACTGTATCGGGCCGCTCGCTTTGCCACCGGGACCAAGGGCCTGCCGTTCCATGACCATCGCACCTGTTCACTTACCCCCTGGGGTATTCTTCTGGAGAGACACCCGCCGTTGATTAAGGAGCTCGGGACATGAATCAGGTACAGGTTGCGGACCGGCCCGCCGGCGTGGACACGCATCAGCTGGACATCCGGTTCACCGGCGGCGAGTCCTATGCGATCGCTGTGCGAGGGCACGAGGTAACGACGGACCAGCCGATCGACGCCGGCGGCGCAGACACCGCACCGACGCCCACCGAGCTGTTCGTCGCGTCGCTGGCCGCGTGCGTCGCGTTCTACGCGGGCCGGTATCTGACCCGGCACGGGTACAGCCGCGATGGCCTGGCGGTGTCCGCCAGCTTCGACATGGCCACCGACCGGCCGGCGAGGG
This sequence comes from uncultured Actinomycetota bacterium, assembly GCA_963792725.1. Lineage (GTDB taxonomy): Bacteria > Actinomycetota > Actinomycetes > Streptosporangiales > Streptosporangiaceae > JAJYUU01. The sequence continues at coordinate 1,664,290 of CAWBXJ010000001.1, forward strand.
TAAGCGGGATCGGCCTCACCGTGACGGTGCCGAGCGATGTGCCAGCTGAGCGGCGGCCCGCCTTGCAGGCAGTGGTGTCACACTGCACCGTGCACAACACGCTGGCCGTCCCGCCATCGGTCGTGATCGAGCTGGCCTGATCTACCCCATGCCTGATCGACCCTCGTGCCCGATCGACGCCGATCGACCCCGTTACGTGAAGATGATCTGGCCGCCGGCTGCGAGGTCGTAGAACTCGCCCACCGTGATGATGTCCTTGACCTGGTCGATGAAGTCATCCTTGGTCAGGCCGAATAGGTCGACTGACGCCTTGCAGCCGTACAGGCCGGCGCCGGTGTCGGCGATCATCTCGACGAACTCAGGGATCGAGGGGATATCGAGCTCGCCCATCTTGTGCGCCATGTAGTGCGTCATCACCGACGACACGCCGGGCAGTCCGCCGGCCCAGGTGGCCAGGTGCAGGCCGGGGTTGCCGACGGTGGCGAGCTTGATGTGCTCGTGCCGCGCCTTGTGGATGGCGTCGAGGCCGAAGAAGGTGAAGAACAGGTTCGCCTCGATGCCCTCGGCCCGGGCGCCGTTGGCCATGATCAGCGCCGGGTAGATGCCCTCGAGGGAGCCCTTGGACACAATGATGGAGACCTTCTCGATCTTGCCGTTCGTGCTGGCGCCGTTGTCAGCCATGACGCACCGTCCTGTCTCGTTCAGATGCAGCCGCGGGGCTTGGGGATGCCGGCGATCCTCGCGGCCAGCTTGGCCGGCCCCTTCGGGAACAGCTCGTAGAGCTCCTTGATGCCGACCCCGGAGGTCTTGCTCAGCGCGCGCACGCTCGGGCCGGTGCCCTTCTCGGCGTACTCGTGCCGCATGAACTTCACGACCTGCCAGTGCGGCTCGGTCAGCGGCCCGACACCGGCCTCGGCGGCGATCTCCGGCGCCATGTCCTCGCGCCACTGCAACGGGTCGGCAAAGAAGCCTTCGTCGCTGACTGCTGACCTCGGTACCTGCGTAGACCTTGGTGGGCATGGTCAGGGCCGTCCTCTCGTGCTGTCGAGCGCGCCGAGCTTCTTGCCCGCCAGCGGCATGTCAGCGCCCACGCCGGGGATGTCATGTCCGGGCAGCAGCATGTGCCAGTAGAGCCACTCGAACGCGAGCTTGCCGCGGTGGTTGAGCCGGGACTGGCGCAGCAGCGGCAGGCCGATTCGGCCGGGGAAGCGCCCCGGCACGGGCTCGGTGTCGTAGTTGAAGTCGATCAGCAGTGCCCTGCCAAAGCCGCTCTCGATGAAGCAGTTCGTGTGGCCGTCGAAGCTGGCGCTGAGCGGCTGGCCGGCCAGGTAGCTGACGATATTGCGGGTCAGGATCTCGCCCTCGAAGTGCGCGACCGAGCCCGCCTTCGACGCGCGCACGTCGGCGGCATCGCCGATGGCGAAGATGTCCGGACTGGCCTTGGCCTGCAGGGTGTGCTCGTCGACCGGAATGAAGCCGAGCGCATCACCGAGGCCAGTCGAGCGCTCGACGTATGGCTGACCGCCGTGGACAGGCACGGTCACCGCCAGATCGAAGCCAACCTCGCGACCGTCGAACGAGACGAGCCGGCCACTGTCGGCGTCGACTTCGCCGGTGTTGAACTCGGTGACAACGCCGATCGCCTTCTCGTCCAGCATCCCGCTGAGTTCGCGGTTGCAGACCGCCTTGGTAAACGCGCCGTCCAGCGGGGTCACGAGCGTCAGCTCGACCCGATCCCGCGATCCGCGCTCGCGGAAGTACGCGTCAGCCAGGAAGCAGAACTCGATCGGGGCGACCGGGCACTTGATCGGCATGTCGATGACGTTGACCGCGATCCGCCCGCCGTCGAACAGCGCCAGCGCATCGCGCAGCGCTACCGCGCCCGCCAGGTCATAGAACGTCAGGGCCCTGCCACGCGCTGTCGCGTCCGTCAGGCCCGCGGTCTCGGCTGGCAGCAGGGCTGCGCCAGTCGCGATGACCAGCACGTCGTAGGGCAGCACCGTGCCGTCCTCGAGATGGACGCGGCGGGCCTCGATGTCGACGTGGTCGGCGCCGCTCTGGTGGTAGCCGATGCCAAGGTGCAGCTGGCGCACCCGCGAGCGGCTCAGGCTTTCGGCGCGGACCTGTCCGAACGGCACGAACAGCAGGCCGGGCTGATAGAGATGCTGGCCGTCACGGTCCACCACCGTGATCAGGTCGTCGCGAGAGAGTGCCCGCCGGAGCCTGTTCGCCAGCAGCGTGCCGCCCGTTCCGCCACCGAGGATCACAACTCGCCTGCTCATAGCGTCAGGATGGGCGGCCGAACCCGGGCCGGCTACAGGCGAAGGTCCCGCGGCACCCAGACCAACGGCATCGTCGGGCAATGCGGCAGTGCCTGACCGCAGACGGCGATGCGCCGATGACCGAGGAGCAGATGGAGAAGCTGTTCCTCAGTCTCGCTTGACCCAGGGAAACTGACAGCTCGACCAGGCAAGCTCGTCCGCACTGGCCTGCGGCGATTTATGCCCGAAGCCCCTTTTGCGCCGGACGTTTGTCCCTGGCCTAATGTCGCCTGCTCGCGGACGCTTCGAAGATGACCACGTTGATGCGAGACGGGGTCGGCCGATGAGCCGGGTGATGCTACGAACGGGCCATACCTCCGGCCTGTCGCAGGATGTACGTGGCCGCCGCCCTGCTCATGGCCGTCACGCTGCCATGCGGGCTGCCGTTCATGGTCCTCCCGGCGCGCGCCGCCACCGTGCCCGCGGCATCGAAGCTGCAACTGATCAAGGACAACGACCTGGCCATCGCGCTGGACGACAACGGCACGTACGACTACGGCCACGACTTTTCGTACATCGCATGCGGCAGGGCACCGGGCCGGCCGTACGCCTCCACATACGCGCCGGTGCGTTCGCAGCCGGGCCGATCCCGACGGCCACAGCCAGCCTGACGCCGGAGCCGCGGTCAGGCGTCTGCGGCTTCACGATGCGTCGAGCGGATGCGGCGCGGGCAGCGGCAGCGGATCATGTCGGTCGACAACGGAACCTGGTCGTGTCAGGCCCCGCGACCGAGACGCGCCAACCCGAGTTCGAACGCGGGCCCGGCACCTCAGGGACAAGGCTGAAGATCATCGTCAGCGCCAATTTCGGCAAGGCGACTCGACATTGGCTACCTCGCCGCGGCGGCTGACGGAGCCGAGCACATGTCGCCGATCCATCGGGCGCAGCTTCAGGCAGCGCGGACAACACGCCGAAAAGGACCGCGTCAGGTACGAGACCGTCGAGGGAGCGCAGCGCGAACAGGAGTTCGACTTCGCCATGCTGCTGCCACCGTTCTCCGGAGTCGGCCTCAAGGCCTACGACCGCGGCGGCGCCGACATCACCAGCCGGCTGTTCCTGCCCAACGAATTCAGCGCGTCGATGCGGGCCGCAGCGGCCATCCAGGCCAGCCCAGCGACGTACCTGACGCTGACGAAGCAGGCGGTCACGGCGATCCGCAAGGCCAGTAAGCGCGTGCCGATCTGGGACGGCATCGCCACCGACGCAGGTGGCGTGCCCGCCAATCCGGCGAACATGATCACCGACTACCACGAGACCTACGCGCTCGTGCAGGGCTACTGGATCAACCTGAATCAGTGAGAATCGCGACCCGAGCCACAGCGCCGGCGCGACGCAGGCGGCCCGGCTGCAGCGCACGCTACGCCGACCGTAACGCAGGCCTCGCCGCCCGTGCCGCAGGCGGTCAGTTCGCCCAGGGTCAGCGCCAGCACGGCTCCCTACGGACCCGGCCGAACGGGTGACGACTTCGCGGACCGGCTGCCGGCGCGATTGGCGCGAGCTCATGACCGCAAAGATGATCAGGGTAATCGGCGGCCCTCGTAGTTCGACGGTCCGACGTCTCGGCGCCTTGATGGCAGGGTCACGCCGCTATCTTGCGGATGTCCGTCGGCAGGGCGTCCATCGCCTCGTCGATGACCCCGGCCGACATGTGGTGCCGCATCACCTTGGTAACCAGGCTGGCCGCCTGCTTGACCTCGGTGTTGTGGATGTTGGCGTCGCGAGCAAACCGACGGACATATTCCGCATCGTCAAACTTATCCGGCATATGGCTCGGGTTCCAGCCGTCATAGAAGACGCCGCGCAAGAGCTCCGGCAGCTGCGCGGCGAGATGCGCGGCGACCGGGACCGGCAGCCGGTCCCGGAGAGCGTGCATCCAGGCCCTGGTGACCCGATAGGCGAACCGCCGGTCCTCGGTTCCGAATTCGCCTGCGACCTCAGCCAGCCACGCGTTGGCCTTCTCGATGCTGTGATCGAGGTTGCTTACTCCGGTAGCAGACACGGCGGTTCCCTTCGGCGTTCCGGCGAGCCCAGCGACTCCCCGTTCCCTTCCCATCGCGGCGGCCGTCCAAGCGGCAGCCGCCTGGCTCAGCCGGTGTGCAGTGGGCAGTTGTGGTAGGCGGCGATGAGCCAGGCGCCGTCCCGCCTGGCGAGCACCCAGGTGGCCCGGACCAGCCGCGCAGGCGGGACGCTCGTCTCGCCTGCCAGCAGGATGCCGCCCGTGCTGATGACGATGGCGGCATCGGGGCTGGCGAACCGGACGGTGCGCGCCTCGTCGGTGGCGCTCGAGCCCTGCAGCCGCCCGGCGAAGCCCGCGGCGAACCAGTCGCGTACGGATTGCGCGCCGGCGTGATAGACGCCGGGCATGACGACGGTCGCGTCGCTCGCGTAGAGGCTGGCGATCGCGTCCGCGTCGCCTGCCGCCCAGGCTGCATACATCTGGTCCAGGACGGTGCAGACGGCCTTCTCGTCCAGGCCGGGGGCTGAGGTGGCGGTTCTGGTCATGTGTTCCTCGTTTCATCGCAGCTCGATCGGTCGCTAGTTAGTACCGGCCGGCCAGGGCGAATTCATCGGGCTTTCACCGATGAATCCGGCGGCGGGCCCGAGTAGGTATGTTCATGACCGAGATGGCGACCCAGCTGCCGGGGCTGACCGGCGACGATTTCCAGCAGCGCACCGAGCACCTGCGCCGGGAGCTGCTCGCGCACTGTTACCAGATGCTCGGCTCGGTGCACGACGCCGAGGACCTGGTGCAGGAGACCATGCTGCGCGCCTGGCGTGCGCGTGATCAGTTCGACGCGAACCGCGCGTCGCTGCGCACCTGGCTGTACCGGATCGCCACGAATGCCTGCCTGTCCGCGCTAACCGGGCGCAGCCGCCGGCCGCTGCCGTCCGGGCTCGGGACCGCCTGGGATGACCCCGAGGCACCGCTCGCCGGCGGCCACGACATCCCCTGGCTGCAGCCGTTCCCGGACGCGCTGCTCGGCACGGACCCGGCCGCGGCGCTGCTGTCCAGCGGGCGGCTCCGGCTCGCCCTGGTGGCGGCCATGCAGCTGCTGCCGCCACGCCAGCGCGCCATCCTGATCCTGCGCGAGGCACTCGGCCTGCCCGCCGCGGAGGTCGCGGACGTTCTGGGCACCTCGCCGACGGCCGTGAACAGCGGCCTGCAGCGGGCTAGGGCCACGCTGGCCGCGGTCGTGGTGGACGAGCACGAGATCGGCCAGCCAGCCGACGCTAGCCGGCGCGCCGTGATCGAGCAGTACGTCGCGGCGTTCCAGCGCGCCGATGTCGCCGGCCTCAAGCGGCTGGTCGCCGACGAGGTGATCCTGGAGATGCCGCCGTTCCGCAACTGGTACGCCGGGAGCGAGGACTACGGCCGGTTCATCGCGCGCGTGTTCGCGTTGCGCGGGCCGGACTGGCGGATGGTGCCCGTTGCCGCCAACGGCCAGCCGGCCGTGGCCGCCTACGTCCGCAGCCCGGATGGCGGCCACGTGCTGCATACCCTGCAGGTGTTCTCGGTGACCGGTGGTCGCATTAGCCGGAACGTGGTGTTTGCCGACTCCGCCGTATTTGACCTGTTCGGCCTCGCTCGCAACAGCTGAGCCCAGCCGGCGGCCCGAAGGGCGAGGTTTACCGCCGTCGTAGACTGGCAGATGTAGCCCGGCCGCCACGGCGGCCACCATCGAGGACGGCTGCAGTCCAGTCGCCCCGCACCGACCCGCAGCGGACAACATCAGCCCGCTGGCCCGGACCTGGAGGGGTCGTCATGGCTGTCCTGCATGCTGCCGAGAGTGCTGTCGATCCAGCGAGGCCGCTGACTCTCGATGGCGCCTTTGACCGAGCACAGCAAGCGGCACTCGACTCGTCCGCGATCGGCCCGGTCGGGCTGGAGCTCGAAGCGCACCTTGTCAACCTGGACTCGGTGGGCGAGGCGGTGGCGTGGGATCGCGTCGACCCGTTGCCGGGCATCGTCCGGGCAGCCGCCGGCCGAAGCGCGGTAACCCTCGAGCCGGGCGGCCAGCTGGAGCTGTCCGGGGTGCCAGCAGCTGACATTGTCCGGGCCGTCACCGAGTTGCGCGTCGACGCAGTGCGGACCCGGCTCGCTCTTGCCGAGCTCGGGCTCGGCATCGCCTACGCGGGCGCCGACCCGCTGCGGCCACCGCGGCGGGTCAATCCGCGCCCCCGCTATCGCGCCATGGAAGAGCACTTCACCGCCACCGGCCGAGCCACGCCGGGCGCGGTGATGATGAACTCCACGGCGGCGATGCAGGTCAACCTGCAGGCTGGGCCGCGCCAGGGGTGGCCAGAACGAGTGGCGCGTGCGCACCGGCTGGGACCGACGCTGGTCGCGATCTCGGCCAGCTCGCCCTGGCTGCACTGCCGCGACACGGGCTGGAAGTCCGCCCGTCAGCGTGCATGGAGCGGCCTGGACGGTCGAGCCTGCGGCCCGGTCCCCGGTTGCGTGGCGCCGGGCGCCGGGTCCGATACTGGCCTCAACCCCGCCGCCGCCTGGGCCCGCTACGCCATGGCAGCGCCCGTCCTCTTCGTCCGGACAGCGGGTGATGGGGCCACGGCTGTGCGCACGCCCGTCTCGTTCGGGCAGTGGGCCATCGGCGCGGTCCGGCTGGGCGGCCGGGTGCCCACGGCCGACGATCTCGATACCCACCTGACCACGCTGTTCCCGCCGGTCCGGCTGCGCGGCTATCTCGAGCTCCGCTACCTCGACATGACCGCGCCACGCTGGTGGCCGGCCATCGCCACGGTCGTGACCACGCTGATGGACGACCCGCTCGCGGCCGACAAGGCGGCCGAAGCTACCGAGCGCACGGTTCAGCTGTGGCCGACGGCCGCCCGCGCAGGGCTGGCAGACGCCGTGCTCGCCGACTCGGCCCGGCGCTGCATGAGAATCGCCGCCGAACGGGCTCCGGCCGGGCTGAGCTCGGCGGTCGCGGACCTGGCCGACCTGATCGAATCGGGCCGCTGTCCGGGTGACTTGCTGGCCCAGCGCATCGCCGAGATCGGCCCGCACGCCGCATTCGAGGAGCTAGCCCATGCATGAGGACGTCGTCCGCAAGCTGGCGCTGGCTCGCGATCGCACCCTCCAGCTCACCGACCTGGACGAGCCGACGCTGCTCGCCCAGCACGACCCGCTGATGAGTCCGCTCGTCTGGGACCTCGCCCACATCGGGCAGCAGGAGGAGCTCTGGCTGCTGCGCCGCGGCGACCCGTCCCGGCCGGGAATGCTGCCCGCTGACGTGGACTCGCTGTATGACGCCTTCAAGCACAAGCGGGCCGATCGCCCCGCGCTGCCATTGCTGCCACCGGTCGAAGCGCGGGCCTACAACTACGAAGTACGCGGCCGGGTCTTCGATCTGCTCGAGCGCACGCCGGCCGACGACCTGTTCACCGCCGGCATGGTCGTGCAGCACGAAGAGCAGCACGACGAGACGATGTACGCCACGCTGCAGCTGCGCTACGGACCACCCGTCCTCCTCGCCCGCGGGACGCTGCCGGCGGGACGGCCGATCGCCGGCGAGCGCGTCTTCGTCCCCGGCGGCCCGTTCGTGCTCGGTGTCGACGCGGCGAGCGAGCCGTTCTCCCTCGACAATGAGCGCCCCGCGCACACCGTCAGTGTGGGGCCGTTCTGGATCGGCCGGGTCCCCGTCAGCAACGGGCAATGGCGCGAGTTCATGGCGGAGGGCGGCTATCAGCGCCAGGACCTGTGGTCAGCACGCGGCTGGGAGCACCGGGCCGCGGCCGGCCTGAAACGGCCGAAGTTCTGGACCGCCGACGGCACCCGGCGGCGGTTCGGCATCGAGGAAGACGTACCTGCCGACGAGCCCGTTCAGCACGTCAGTTACTTCGAGGCCGAGGCCTTTGCGATCTGGGCGGGCGCCCGGCTGCCGACGGAGATCGAGTGGGAGAAGGCGTGCGCCTGGGATCCCGCCACGTCGGCCCGGCGCCCGTGGCCGTGGGGAGCCCAGGCGCCTACCGCTGGGCTGGCCAACCTCGGCGGCGCGGGACTGCGGCCGGCGCCGGTCGGCGCCTACCCGGCCGGCGCGTCGGCGTACGGCGCCGAGCAGATGATCGGCGACGTCTGGGAGTGGACCTCGTCGGACTTCGCGCCGTGGCCAGGGTTCATGCCGATGATCTACCGCGCCTATAGCGAGCCGTTCTTCGGCGGGGACTACAAGGTGCTGCGCGGCGGGTCGTGGGCGGTGGCCCCGTCGACGATCCGGCCTTCGTTCCGCAACTGGGACCACCCGATCCGGCGCCAGATCTTCGCGGGCGTCCGGCTGGCGTGGGATGCCTAGTGTGCCGTCACGTCGCCTGGCTTGGACGACCCCGTTCCCTTCATGATCTTGTTATCGAACCCGCGCACGGGCTGCTGGCGCAGTCGTATGCGCCACGCCGGCAGCGACATGGCCGCATGAATGCCGACGGGTGGGGCGTCGGCTTCTACGCGCCAGCCCGCCCGGAGCCCGCGCGCTGGCGATCGAGCAGGCCGCTGTGGAGCGATGCGTCCTTCGCCTCGGTGGCGCCGCTGATCTCCGCGACGTGCGTGCTGGCGGCGGTGCGCTCGGCCTCGGCCGGGATGCCCATCGACGAGACGGCCACCGCGCCGTTCCAGTCCGGACCCTGGCTGCTCTCGCACAACGGGATCGCGGACCGCGCCTTGCTCGGGCCGCACCCCGCGGCGGAGTCAGTGTGCGACTCGGCCCTGCTAGCGGCGCACGTGTTCGAGTTCGGGCCGGACCGGGTAGGCGAGTTCGTCACCGATCTCGGCAAGCGCGACCCGGGCGCGCGGCTCAACCTCCTGGTCACCAACGGCCACCGGGTGCTGGCTACCAGGTGGCACGACACGCTCAGCATCCTGCGCTCAGCCGAGGGCACCGTCGTGGCGAGCGAGCCCTACGACGACGACCCGCGCTGGACCGACGTCCCCGATCACCACCTCGTAGACGTGACCCGCGACACCGTGACCATCACCGAGCTGGCCCCAATCGACCTGGCCCCTAGCGACCTGGAGATATGACTGATGCCTGCGAACGATCGCGTCCAGCCCCGACCCGGCCGGTACCTCGACGCCCTGCGCGCGGACGTGCGGTCAGGGCTCACCGCGACGCCGAAGACCCTGCCGCCCAAGTACTTCTACGATGCGCCGCGGCAGCGAGCTGTTCGACGAGATCACGCGGCTGCCCGAGTACTACCTGACCCGGGCCGAGACCTCGATCCTGGATCGGCACGCACCCGAGATCGCCGAGCTGTCGCAGTGCGGGTCGCTGATCGAGCTTGGCAGCGGCACCTCGGCAAAGACCCGGCTGCTGCTGCGCGCGCTGCTGGACGGCGGCACGCTGCGCGAGTTCGTGCCGTTCGACCTCGACCCCGCCGTGCTGACCGACGCCACGCAGGCCCTGGTGGCGGAGTATCCCGGGCTCCGGATCGCGCCGTTCGTGGGCGACTTCACCCGGGACCTGGGCGCGGTCGCTGGCGCGGTGGCCGACAGCGGGCGCCGCATGATCGTGTTCCTCGGCTCTACCGTCGGCAACCTCGAGCCGGCCGCCCGCGGCGCCTTCCTCAGCCACGTAGCCGCCGCGCTGCGGCCCGGCGACACCTTCCTGCTCGGGACTGATCTGGTGAAGGACCCGAAGCGGCTGCAGCGCGCGTACGACGACGCGGCCGGGGTCACCGCGGACTTCAACCGCAACGTCCTGCGCGTGGTCAACCGGGAGCTGGATGCCGACTTTGCTGTCGATGAGTTCCAGCACGTCGCCGTCTGGAACGCGGCCAGCGAATGGATCGAGATGCGGCTTCGGTCAGTGCGCGAACAGCAGGTCACGATCCGCGATCTCGGCCTGACCGTCTCCTTCGCCGCCGGGGAGGAGATGCGCACGGAGATCTCGGCCAAATTCCGCCGGGACAACGTCGAGGCCGAGTTGGCCGCGGCCGGGCTCAAGACACTGCAGTTCTGGACAGACCCGCGTGGCGACTTCGGCCTGACGCTGGCGCAGTCCCCGCGCTGACGCCCCCCTCCACGCTGAGAGCACGCGGACGGAGACCCTGACGCCGCGTGTCCGCACTGCGGACAAGGTCATCAAGTCGGTCTGCCCGTATTGCGCGGTTGGCTGCGGCCAGCAGGTGTACGTCCAGGACCACAAGCGCACCCAGATTGAGCCCGGTGTCGACTAGGGCGTCAGCCGCTGCTGCGCGCGATCGGGCATCCACTCGAGCATGACGATCGTGGCGTCGTCGATGAGTCGGCCGTGCTGGTAGTCGCTGATCGCGTGGTGGAGCCGCCGGATCATCTCGGGCGCGGGGGTTCCGTCGTGGCTGTGCCGGATGATGAAGTCGATGAGCCGCTCGACGCCGAATGGGCTGCCATCGGCCGCCCGCCCCTCGGTGATGCCATCGGTGTAGAGCAAGATGCGGTCGCCTGCCTCGAGTCGCTCGGTGTGCAGCGGGATGGCCGCCGATTCCTCGATCGAGTCGATACCGGCGGCAGCATCAGGCAGCGCCGGGTCAGGCGCACGCTGGCTGCTGCGGTAGATCGCGTCGACCTCCGACATGCCGAGCGGCAGCCGCTGACGCCGGTCGAGCTCCTTGACGGCCCTGTTACGACGGATGAGCAGCGGCGGCGGATGCCCGCACGGGGCCCAGGTGAACAGTCCGGTGCCGACGTCGAGGTGGCAGAGCAGCGCAGTGACGAAGCGATTGCCACCGAACTGCGCGGTTATGGCGTGGTCGGCGTGTGAAACGGCCTCGGTGAGCGTGCCGCCCGCCCGGCGGGTGCTCCGGCATGAGGCGATCGCCACGCTCGCCATCAGGCCGGAGGCAAGGTCATGCCCGGCAGCGTCGAAGATCGAGACGTGCAAGTCGTCGTCACCGAGCATGGAATAGTCGAACGCGTCGCCCCCGACGGCGTACGCGGGCTCCAGTGAGGCCGCCACGATGACGCGGTCCGTGGCAAACGTGCGGGGTGGCAGGAAGGCCCAGACCAGCTCTGCCTGCAGTGCCATCTCCTGGGTTCGGCGTGTTTCGGCGTAGGTGTCGCTGTAGCTTGCCTTGCTGACGACCATGAGCGCCGCCAGCGACGCCAGCGCCCGGTACCAGTCGACCTTCGCCGGGCTGGCGTCGGTGGCCTCAAGCTCCATGACGCCGAGGCGCTCCGTGCCATCGACCAGAGGCAGCCACAAGCGGCGCGCCGCCCCGCCGTCCGGGCTCGAACTTTCCTGCACTCGAATCGTTCGGTAGGCGCGGCCCGCAACCGTCGTATTGATGGACAAAGCGTCTCTCGGCTGCCCGTCGCCGCCAGGCAGCAGCCGGAGCGAGCGCTGCTGCAGGTCCGACAGATAGATCCGGACAGCCTGGACGCCCAGCGGCGCGGCGGCGTCGGCGATCGCACCAGGGACCATACCCGGCTCCAGCAGATGCGACCTGGCCAGCAGGCCGGCCACAATGTCGGCGGCCTGCGCGTCGGTCTCGGCGTCCTCGCTCATAGACCCAGTCTTGCCTGCTGGCGTCGCGCCTACTCCGGCGCCACCTAGCCGCCCGGCTCCCAGCCCGGAGCCCGCGCAAGCGACCGGCAGCTCGACCTCGGCCGCGTCAGCTCGCTGACGCGTACCGCGCGGTCAGCACGGCCGGGAAGCCGAGGCCGGCGGCCATCACCGCGGCCGACAGCGTGGCGGTGAGCTCTGCGAGCCGCTGACAGCCCTGCCCGCCGATCGCCTCGTAGGGGTAGACGGCCAGCTGGTCGGTGCGGTCCTCGATCGACTGCCGGCGGCGCAGTCCCGCCTCGCTGAGCGCGAGCCCCGGCCCGTCTGCGAGCCAGCCGTGGTCGCGGACGCGCTCCACGCCGGCCGCCCACTCCTGCTCGCTCCAGGCTCGCGTCGTCCGCAGCGCCTCGGCGGGGATGCCGCCGGTCGCGGCGTGCGTGATCAGGGCCCCGAGCCCGTCGAGTCCCTCGGTGAACAGCAGCGCAACGTGGCCGTCGCCGCGGTACTCACGCAGCAGCGTCTGGGCGTGCCACAGCACCAGGTGCGGCTCGTCCGGCCACGGCAGGGCGGCATGGCCGGCGAACAATGCCCGGCCCTGCGGCCGGCCCGCAGCCCGCTCCGCGGCCCGCCGCGCGAGGCCAGCTGCTTCGCGCACCTGCGGACTGCCGACGTCGTCGCCCCAGGCCTGGCGCAGCGAGCGGTCGACCGCCACCAGGCGCGCCGCGAGCACCTGAGCCGGGGTGGCGATCTCCCAGGCTGCGGGGATGGCCTGGTGGATGATCACTGGATTGAAGTTGAAGAAGGTGGCGATGACCGTCTCGGCCGACACCGGGCCCATCGCCGCCGAGCGCGAGGCGAAGTACGTCATGCGCTGATGGGTGATGCCGACTTCGGCGTAGGCGTCCGCGCCGTGCGGCGTGAAGTAGATCATCCCGTGGATCGGCTCAGCCCTGCGGAATACGCGCCTGGCCATGCCGGGCGTGACTGTGCTCATCAGCATCGTCCCTGTCGTCGTTGCCTCATGCCACCAGCGTCATCATCCGCCACGATCATCGCCCTACAGCCCAGGCGGTGGACTCGTGCAGCCGAGACACGCTGGCCGGACGAAGAACCAGGCCGGGATCTGCGGCGAATCGGTCGGCGGGTTAATGGGCAGCAGGAACGGTGGCCGGGGCGGCTGGCTGAAATCGAAGTCGTCGAGCAGGTTGCCGAGGATGGAAACGTTTTCCCGTACATCAGGCCTCGGGTCAGGCCGGCCGTCGGTCGCCGGGTTGAGCCGGGCACTGTCAAGGAAATCGTCCTCGATGAACTTCAGGTAGGCGTCGCTGCTGAGGACCTGGTGGTCGATGTAGCCCTTCTTGGCGTACGGGGAGATGACCATGGCCGGCACCCGCAAGCCGTAGCCGTTGTCGTCAACCCTCGGCGGCCGCACGTTGTCGTAGAAGCCGCCCCAGTCGTCCCAGGCCAGGAAAATGGCGGTCGAGCTCCAGTCCGGGCTTTTCATGGCGGCATTGATCAGCGCGGTGACATAGGCCTGACCCTGGTGCACGCTGGCCGGCGGGTGCTCGCTATCAGGCTGGGAGGGCACGACCCAGCTGACCGCCGGCAGGGTCCCGGCCCGGGCGGCATCCAGGTACGAGCCCAGCGGCATGATGTCGTGCAGCTGGTGATCTTGCTGAACGTCACCGAAGAGCGGCAGCGGGTTCCAGATTCCCGGCGTGGCTGCGCTCTGCCGGACCGGACTGCAGGTCATGGCCGAGTCATCCGCGCAGTCAGGCTGGGTCCCGGTCTGCACGTAGTACGCCCAGCTGACGTGGTGGACATAGAGGAGCCAGGTGATGTCGGTCCAGGCCAGGTCGATAGAGGTCTTGCCGGTACGCAACTCGGCTTGCACGGCGGCGTCGAACTGGTTGACTCCATACGGTCCCACGATGTTGTTGACGCAGCTCGTCGGGGACCGGTCCCGGCATTTCGCTGACCAGGCCGAGACGATGTAGAGGTGGTCGGCCAGCGACCACGACTTCACCGGCTCGAACATGTGGTCGTCGAGCACGAAGTTCTTGGCGTAGGCCCAGTAGTTCGGTATCTCGGCAGCGGTGTGATAGCCCATTACGTCGGGGGGGCCGAGACCGCTGCACGCCGGGTCGTCGGGATTGGTGCAGCTCTTGGCCGCTTTGTCGCGCTGCAAGATGAACCCGTTCATCTTGCCGCGGTCGATGTCCGCGATTGCGTTGGGGACGCCGTGCGGGCCGCCTCCGTTGACGTCTGCGGTGTCGTGATAGGGCCGCACACACGGGCCCTTGGGTTGCGGCACACAGACGGTGGGGGCGCCGTGGCTCATGGGGATGCCGTCGGCGCCTGGGAACGTCCCGAAGTAACTGTCGAACGACCTGTTCTCTTGCATGATGATGATCACGTGCTTGATCTTGTGAATCGCGGCTGGCACCACAGCGGTAGCGGGGTGCTTGCGCGGGGCTGGCGTGTGATCCGGCCACGCCCGCTGGGCTGGCAAGCCCGTCGTGCACGCGGCGATCAACGCCAGGATGGCGAGACCAGCCATTGCGATGCCAGCCAGCCGAAGTCTGCCCCGTACAAGTTCCATCTGCTACTGCTCGCCAGCCTCGGCAACGTCGTCGATCATGTCCGCCCCCGGCCGGGACCGACCAGTAAACGGATAATACCTACCATAAGGGTGCTGGTGCCCGACGAGCCAGGCCAAACATACCGGAACCACGAGCGAACGCATCAGACCCCCGCAACGGCGCCATCACCTGGCAGCCCCGACGCTCAGTGTTCCGCACCCTTACGTCGGTCGCTGGGGTTATGTGGAGCTATGGGGCTACGAACCCCAGACCTTTGCATTCCAGCCGAATCCGAGCGGTCCGCTAGCTCTGTGCCGGCTGCCAGCCACCGAGCTGCTGGACAGACCTTCGGATCCGACGCGAGTCGTAGCGCCGCCAGTCCTCATGGCCATCAGCCCACCGGACAAGCACGGCCCAGCCACGCCCATAGCGGCACCAGGCAATGATCATCGCGGGATGCCATCGGTCATCGGCACAGAGCACCACGGCGTGAGACCACTCAGGTGCCATCCGATCGAGGCCGATGAGCTCGCCTTGAGGTACACGTCTGAGCAGTGGCTGAGCTACCACGCCGCGACGATAACACGTTCGAATCTAATCGCGAGCGGCCATGCCAGGCAAACATACAAGCGAGACCGTGTCCCGCGCCCCTGGGGCATACACCAGTGGCTCCACCACGCAGCGCTGGGTCGCAACGAGACCGGCTTAGGGTGGTGCCGCCACAACAAATACGACAGCCAGTGACCCGCGCCACTCAGCTGAGCTGGCGGCGCGAGGCCAGTGCTGGACGATCGTCAGTGCTGGACGATCGTCAGAGCTTGAACAACTTGGAGCACGGGACCGGGATCCGCACCTGCTGCGGGCCAAAGTCCACGAGCACGGCAACTTCGCCTTCCACTCCGAGCACGGTGCCGAGGCCGTACTTGTCGTGTGTCACCAGGTCCTGAGTGGCAAAAGTCTCCACCGGCGGCAACGGAGGCTGGTTGTTGAAGGGACTTCCGGGCAGCATGCGCCGTGGCGCTGGGCGGTTCGGCTTCATCACCTCTAGTATGCGCTCTTCCCGGCGCGCCTGGTGCACGGACACCTCCGCCGTTGCCTTATTGACGCAAACGCGCCTAGGCACGCAGTCCGTTGATCCCGTCGTAGGCGGCCATGACTACTTCGAGTCCCCGATTATCGTCGCCGGCTTCGCGCATCTGGCTAGTCACGTATGACACCACCATGCGAGCTGCGGGCTCGATCATGACGATGGAGCCGCCCCAGCCGCCCCAGCCGAACGCACTGCCGAATAGGCCGTAGCCCATGCCGTAGCACAGCGACCTGCCGAGGATGCGATCCTCGCCACGGAACTGCTCCTCCCAGGCGCGGTCGCAGCCCGCCTTCGACAGCAGGCGCACGTCGCTGACCGTCCCCCCGCAGGCCAGCACCGACTGCACGAGAGCGACCGAGCGGGCATTGCCGAATCCGCTCGCCGCCGGGATCTGAGCCCGACGCCAGCCAGCGCTGTTGCCGTCCCGGACCCGTATCCTCATCCCGGCGGCTGGCGGCGCGGTGTCTCCCCCGCGCGCTGGCGAAGTAGTCCTCGTCCTGCCCCGGCGGCGGGATCGACAGCGCGACCCGATGGTCGTGCCGGACCGACAGACCGATGTGGAAGTCGGCGCCCAGCGGGCCTGCCACCTCGTCAGCGAAGAACTCGCCGACCAGCCGGCCAGTGATCCGGCGTATGACCTCGCCGACGAGGAATCCCTGGGCAACTGAGTGGTATCCGGCGGCGGTACCGGGCTCCCACCGCGGAGTCTGCGCGGCGAGCCGGGCCGTGGCAGCCGGCCAGTCACAGAGATCGTGGGCCGTCATCGGCCCGTCCCAGTCAGGCTGGCCCGCGGTGTGGCTGAGCAAGTGCCGCACCAGCACCCCCTCCTTGCCCGCTGCGGCAAACTCTGGCCAGTACCGGCCGACCGGCGCGGCCAGGTCGAGCTCGCCCCGGTCGGCCAGGATGAGGGCGCACAGCGCCGTCATCGTCTTGGTGACAGACCAGACGTTGACGATCGTGTCGCGCTGCCACGGGATCGCGCGGTCGGCGTCGGCGAATCCGCCCCAGATGTCCACGACTGGCTCGCCATCGACAAAGACCGCCACCGAACTGCCGCCGCCATCAGCATCGAGCAATGTGGCGAGCGCGCCGGCCACGGCGGCGAACAGATCATCGTACGAACCCTGAATCTCGGCCATGGCGGAATCTAGCCCGCACCGCCCCGTCCCGGTCAACCCAAATTGCGCGGTCAGCCGGCCTGCTAGTCGTCCAGGCTGCCCATGGTCAGGTTGACGGTGGTTCCCGTCATCCCGCTCGCCTTGTCGGATGCCATGAAGGCCGCCACGTTTGCCACCTCCGGCAGCGTCATGACACGTCGCGGATGGGTGGTGCTGGCGAGGTACTCCTGGAACTGTTCCCAGGTCATCCGCGACGCCGCATGGGCCTCATAGGCGTCTCTCATCGTGGCTGTCTCGGGCATGCCGTGCGGTCGCAGACCGATCACGCGGACGCCACTAGGTGCGAGTTCGGCGGATAGGTCTCGAGTGAGTGCCTCCTTGGCTGCTTGCGCGGCACCATAGCCTCCGTTCAGTGGGGTGCCTTTCCGTGCGGGGAGTGCGCTCACAGTCATGATCACGCCAGACTTATTGGCGATCATGTGCCTTGCGGCCAGGCGAGCTGTCAGGAAGTAGGACATCGTGTACGTCGCGATCGGCCGCGCAAACTGCCCGGCGTCCATCTCGGCCAGCGGGACGCCCAGAATCCCGGCGTCCGTGACACCGACCGCGTTGAACGAGATATCGACCCGGCCCGCCCTGGCGATCACGTACTGCAGATGCCGGTCCACTGCCTGCTCGTCGACAGCGTCGATCGTCGCCGCCTCTGCACATCCGCCCGCGGAGACGACGTCCTGAGCGACGGCGTCGACCGGCCCCGGCCGGCGCCCGGTGACGAACAGCTCGGCCCCTTCGCTCGCAAAAGCGCGTGCGACAGCGCCACCGATCGCGCCTCCGGCTCCATAGATCACTGCAACCTTGTCCGCCAGCATCATCTTTGGTTCCTTTCTCGTTGGTTGCCGCCCACCTCATGGTTGACGGCCGACGGCTGAGACCCAGCTGCGCGCCGCCTTGCCATCCCTGGCGACCGCAGCGTCAGAGCCGTCGCACATCAAGGCCCCTGCCCGTCGGCAAACTGGGCGGTTGCCGACCGCCCAGTTCGGCCCCCAGCCGGTGTCTGTGCAAGATGAAGCGACGAGTTGCGGGAGCTGACCGAGCCGTACCGCCAGGAACTGCAGGTGCACTGCTACCGGATGCTCGGCTCAGTTCAGGACGCCGAGGACGTACTGCAGGACACGCTGCTGGCTGCCTGGCAAGGCATCGCAGGGTTCGAGGGACGCGCCCCGATCCGCAGATGGCTCTACCGGATCGCCACCAACAGGTGTCTCAACGCGCTGCGCTCGGCCAGCAGGCGACCCGCTAAGGAGTGGAGCATTCCCGAGGTTGAGCCGCCCGAGCCGACCCGGTTGGGCGAGATCGTGTGGCTCGAGCCATATCCCGACGCGCTCCTCCAGGGCGTCGGCGGGCCCCTCGGCCCGGAGGCCCGCTATGAGCAGACCGAATCCATTTCCCTGGCCTTCGTGACCGCCGTGCAGGCCCTGCCACCTCGGCAGCTGGCTGTCCTCATCCTCCGCGACGTCCTTGGGTTCCACGCGAACGAAGTGGCCGACATGCTGGACTCGACCGTGGAGTCGGTCAACAGCGCCCTCAAACGGGCGCGCGCAACGCTGCAGCGCCAACGGCCACCGACTGCCGACCGCGAACCACCTCTCGCCGGCGACTCAGCCGCCGAGGACGCGATCGTGGCGAAGTTCGTCAGCGCGTACGAGTCCGCCGATCTCGACGCGCTGGTGACTCTGCTGACGGACAACGTCTCCATGTCGATGCCTCCGATGCCGTTCGAATATGAGGGCCGAGACGTCGTGGCCCGCTTCTGCGCGAGCATCTTCGGCTCGGGTCGCAGGTTCGACCTTATGCCGACGCGGGCTAACGGCCAGCCAGCGTTCGGGGCCTACTTGCGCGCCCCGGCCGGCGTCCGCCACGGGACCGGTCTCATCGTGCTCACCATCGCTGACGGCCGGATCGATGCCATGACTCACTTCGACCACAGCGTGCTGCCGTGGTTCGGGCTACCCGGATCGCTCCCGAGCCGGTGATGCATCCGGCCACGGCGTACTGTGGCTGCTCAGCGCCGCCTCGAAGCTGGCCGGGGCCTCGCAGTAGCTGCGAACGGCCGCGGCGAACTTCGCCGCGTGGTATCCGTCTACGAATCGGTGATCGAATGTTGCCGTCACCGTCAGCATGGGACGTATGACCAGCTCATCGTCGACGACGGCTGGGGATTTGTGCACAGCACCCACGAGCACCAGGACCGGAACGCGGTAGTAATGCGCGAGCGGCGAATAGGCGTGGCCGACGCCCCACATTCCCACGGAGGTGATCATGGCGCCGCCGAACGCCTGGCGCGGCATGCCGAATCTGCTCAGGTCCAGGTTCAGGTCGGATGTAAGCCAAGCGCCCAGGTGCAGTGCAGCGCGCAGCAAGCGAGGGGGCAGCATCGTCAGCAGGTCCTTGCCCCGGCCGAGTTCCGGGTCATCTCCGGACTCGATCGCACCGCAGCGGCTGGTCAGCTCGCGGGCTATGTCGACAGCCGACTTTCGGTCCGCGCCGTGAATCTTCACGCCGGTCAGCTCCTGCCCGCCTCCGGTCGTCACGATGAAGAACACATCCACACTGTCGCGGTCGTACTCACGTCCGTGTGCAAGCCGGATGCGCAGTTCGGGCACCGCCGCCAGTCCGTGCGCGACAGCCTTGCCGACCAGGTGCGTCATGGTGAGATGGACCCCGGAAGACTGCCTGGCTTCCTCGATGAAGCTGAGCAGCGGCCCAGCGTCAAGCTCCAGGTCGCCGAAGAACTGGGGGTCCATCGGCCGGCCCCATGTTGATCCGGCCAGCTTCCGCCAGCCACGCACGCGTTGCGCCACATTAACCCCCGTCGACTTACCGGCTGACAGCACTTGCACCAGCCGTCTGGCAGCCGTCAGCTGCCGTGCGGGTGGAGTGGCCATGCTCGAGCCCCTCTGTTCGGACATGATCATTCCGCCGCTTCTGCCTGGCTAGGGGCGAAGGTCACCAGCCGCGGCATAACACCCGGCCGAACTGAGGCATGAGATCGAACCACCCGCCGGTGGCTGGGTAGCCGGGCAGTGCCCCCGGCGGGAATCGAACCCGCTCGCACCGCTTTAGAGGCGGCTGCCCTGCCGTCGGACTCCAGGGGCGCTGAGACCATGGTGGCAGGTCCTGGTGACGGCGACAGCCGTCACCAGGACCCCCAGGTCACGGCGCGTCGATTGTGATGCGGTCGCGCAACTGAGCGTTGGTGACCGCCTCGCGCGCTGCGCGGTACTCCTCGGCCGTCAGAGACCGGCCGAGCTCGGCCAGCGTTCGCAGCACGAAACGCTGACTCGTGCTGCGGCGATTGAGCCTGTCCAGCTCAGCTGCCTGACGCCAGACCTTGCGCTGCAGCCAGCGCGTGGCCGCAGGCAGGTCGCCCGCCAGCTGTGCGCGCAGCGCGTCACGCTCGGCCGTCAGCTCTAGCAGCTCAGCCCGCATGTCGGTGGTGGCAGTAGTCATGTTCTCACCTCCCCTCTGCTCGCAGAGGGTGGTGAGCCGGCGAGTGCCAGCGGCAGCCCGGCGACGAGCCGGCGTCCGGCCGGCTCGAACGCGACGGCTGTGAGGGCGTCGCCGAGATCAGGCTCCTGGAAGCTCGCTATCCGTAGTCCTGCTGTGAGGGCGTCCGCACGCAGCCGGCTGAGGTCAAGCTCGTCGCTGGCGGCGAGCAGGACAACAACGGGAGCGGCAACCGCGATCTCAGGAAAGGAGAGAGCGAACTCAACGGCCACGTGTGCGGCCTGACATGCCTGGGTGCCGGGTGGAAGGTCAGCGCGGGTGACGAGATAGAGCCGACCAGATGGAGAACCCTAACGATGCGACATGTCTCGATGGTAGCCGATAGGCGAGCGTCGACGCCAGTGCCGCGCGGGCTACGAATGGTGCACGACGCCCGCGCCATCGCGTGACTCTAATCGGTCCGCGCCCGCACTGAATCGTCCCCTGGCGTCCTGCGGCGGCTGGCGATGACGACCGCGTTCCTCAGGCGTCCCTGGTCATCATTCGCCAGGCGCCGAGGATCGACCAGCCGACCAGCCAGGCGAAGATGACGCAGCTGGCTTCAGCGACTGACTCGGGCAGCAGTACGATGCCGGGCCCGCCGACGCCTCCCGTAACACCCGGCAGCCCGAATGCCGTCGGCAGGCCGGCCGGCTCCAGGTGTGCCATGGCCAGCCCGATGAATGATCGCTGCAGGTCGAGGAGGTGGGGAATGGAAACGAGCGAAAGGATCGGCGTCAGGATCTGCTGGAGCACGATTAGCAAGATCACCGGCATAAGCCGCTGCCCCATCAGCGACGCGAGCCCGAGTCCGAGGATGAGTCCGACGGCCGCTTCGAGCTCGAGCCACAGCCCGGCCTTGATCATGAGGGAGATCGGCGGCCGGCGGAGAATACTGGCGTATCCCCGGTAGTCCTGGCTGGCGATCTTAGCCGCCAGCGCTTCCAGCGCGGCGGGCGCCGGCTGGGCGGGGGTGACTTCCGACTTGGACCAGGGCACCGGGCCGCCGCACGCAACATTCCCCGGAACGTGGCCGTTGTAAGGCAATGAGCAGATGACCGGCGCGGCGCGGTCCGCTGCCCAGGTCTCGAAGGCGACGCGCGACAGGCCGGGAGGCACGTTCAGGTTCGAATCATCGATGAAGGTCGGTGCCGCCAAGAGGCATACCGCGCAGACGATCATGTAGCCGATCGCGACCGCCGACCAGACGATCGCCAGTCCGGCGGGGATCCGGGCCAGGTAGAGGGCCAGCCGGGACCGGCCGGTCACCACCAGGTGACGGAACATGCCCTCGGTGAGGTCGCGCGATCCCGCAGTGCAGCCCACTGTCGCCGCGACGATGAAGCCGAAGGTTGGCAAGAAGCCGGCCACCACGACCGCGAAGATCATGTCGTTGCCGGCGGGCGGGTTGGTGCGCGCGGCGAATGCGTGGAGTAGCAGCCTGATGACGAAGAACAATGCCGGGAGCCCGATGTTGACCGCCACGACAGCGATCATGAGGCCGCGCCGGTGCCGCAGTTCCATGACTCTGGTGGCGATCATGGCGGCGGTGGGAATCGGGGAATTCCGGCGGTCGCGCGAGTGGCTAGCGGCTGCGGCCCGCGTCGGCTGGTCCTGTGCAGGCGTGCCGCCGGCCGATATGGTCGTCATTGCGGGTCCGCCAGCCTGCTTGTGACCTGCAGGAACCACGATTCGAGCGAGGTCTGGACCGGCTGGAGCCGGTAGACGGAGATCCCGGCCGCGACGAGAATCCGGTTGATTTCGGCGATCACATCGCGCCCCGTGCCCCCGGGCAGGGCGATCTCCAGGCCGAGCGCCGCGGGCGCGGCCTCGATGCGGGCACCGAGCGTGGCGCCTGCGAGCAGCGCACAGGCCCGGCTGGGTTCGGAGCACTGGACCTGCAGCACGACCGGCGCCCCCGACAGCAACTCGGAGATCGGCCCCTGCCGGATGACGCAGCCACGATCAACTATGGCGACAGCGTCACACGTCCGTTCGACCTCGTCGAGGAGGTGGGAGGAGAGCACGACCGTGCGGCCCTCAGCCACCAGGGACAAGATCATGTCGCGCATCTCGGCTATCCCGGCCGGGTCGAGTCCGTTCATAGGCTCGTCCAGGATCAGCAGCTGCGGGTCTCCGAGCAGGCAGGCGGCGACACCCAGGCGCTGCCGCATGCCCATCGAGTACGTCGAGACGTGGTCGTCGGCGCGGCGAGCCAGGCCGACTCGCCCTAGCACAGGCCCGATGCGATCCCGCGCGGCCGGATCGCGAGCCGCGGCGAGCAGCCGCAGGTTCTGCCTGCCAGTCAGATGGCCGTGGAACCGGGGCTCGTCGACGATGGCGCCGATCCGAGCGAGCGCCGCGTCGCGATGCTGCGGCACCGGGTATCCGAGCAGGGACATGGTGCCCGCATCAGCATGCGTCAGGCCCAGCAGCAACCGGATGAGCGTGGTCTTGCCGGCGCCGTTGGGGCCGAGGTAGCCGAAGGCCGATCCCCTGGGGATCAGGAGCTCGACGCCGTTCACGGCGGTATTCGCCCCGAAACGCTTGGTGAGCCCGTGGGTCTCCACTGCCCAGCGGCTCTGGGCGGCCAGCTTGCCGGGGGTACCCGGCAGAGTCGTGGTGCTCATCCGATGTGCCGGCCCCTACCGCCGCCGCGAGCGGCAGTCTGCGGACGGGCACGGCGGTGACGAGGGGGTCATCAGATCCTTCAAACGGCGGCGGGGCGGATGCATCACGGGTCCTTGGCGTTGCCGGGGCTGAGGTGCAGTGTGCGGTACGGGCGGGGGGCACGTCATCGGCGCGGGGATGCAGCTTCGCCAATCCGCGCTCTAACCCCAGGTGGAGCGTATCTACCCGGAGTTGGACCAGGCCCGTACAGCCTGGATTCTGGTGCCGGCTGGGCCAGGTGCGCCGTAGTGTTCGTCAGATGAGCACGGACCCCGCGACCAGCCCGGCCCTCGCCACGCTGCGCATGGCGCGGGCGCAACAGGAGGCGGCCCTCCGGTGGCTGCGCCGCCTCGCTCCGCCGCTGTTTGTCGTGGTGGTGGCGGTCACGTTCGCCAGCGGCCGGAAGCCGGGAGTGCCGGGCCGCGACGTGGCTGCCGTTCTCGCTGTAGGCGGGTTCGCGCTGGGCGCCCTGGGCGCTCTGACGGCTCGCTACCGACGCGCGGCAGTCCGCATCGTCTTCGCAGTCATGCTGGTCGCCAGTTCGGCAGCGCTGATGAGACTGCAGCCCGATGGACCGGGCCTGGCCGGGCTCCTGGCGGGCCTCGTGCTGCTCGCCCCGCGGGTGCCGGCTCGTTTCCCGATCGCGTTGACCATCGTCGGCATCACGTGCCTCGCAGCGGTCGCGGTAGTCGTCAGCCACGACTCGCCGACCGAGGCGCTGCTCAATGCCATCGCGATTATTGGCTTCCCTGGCATGACGCTGCTGGCAAGACGCCTGGGGCAGGCCAACGACCAGGCCGAGCGGCTCCTGATCGAACTGGATGGCAGCCGTGCGGCGCAGGCACAGGCGGCCGGGCTGGCCGAACGTCAGCGGCTGGCCAGGGAGATGCACGACGTACTTGCCCATTCCCTATCCGGGCTCATGCTCCAGCTTGAAGGCGCCCGGATGCTCGTGGCCGATGACCCAAGCGATCCCCGGCTGCCGGGAGTCATCGAGCGTGCCCACCACCTGGGCAAGTCCGGGCTCGAGGAAGCCCGCCGGGCGATCGGGATGCTGCGCGACGACGAGCTACCAGGGCCAGCACGCCTGGCCGGTCTCGCCGCCCAGTTCCAGGCGGTCAGTGGCGTCCCGTGCCAGTTCACGGTGTCTGGCCAGGCATACGAACTCCCGTCCGAGGCTGGGCTCGCGGTGTACCGGGTAGCGCAAGAAGCGCTGACGAACATAACCAAGCACGCCCGCCCGGAACGGGTGGAGGTGCACCTCGGTTATGAGCCTCGCGGCACTCGCCTGACGGTCGAGAACTTTGCGCTGCACTCCGAGCCGCCGCGCGTGGCCAGCGACGGCTCCGGTTACGGCCTGACGGGAATGCGCGAGCGGGCCGAACTGCTCGGCGGCGAACTCACCACGGCGCTGACGCGCGGCGGCTTCCGGGTGGAGTTGCGGGTGCCCGCGTGAGCCCGCCCATGCGTGTTCTCATCGCTGACGACCAGCGCGTGGTCCGCGAGGGACTGGCGATGGTACTAGGGCTCCTGCCTGACGTCGAAGTCGTGGGCTCCGCCGCTGATGGCGCCGAGGCCGTCGCCATGGCCGCCGATCTACTCCCCGACATCGTGCTCATGGATCTGCGGATGCCGCGCTGCGATGGCGTCCAGGCCACCCGCCTGCTGCGCGAGCGCGTGCCGGCGACCAAGGTCGTCGTGCTCACCACCTACGCCGATGACCAATCGGTGCTGACCGCCCTGCGCGCTGGCGCACGCGGTTATCTGACCAAGGACGCGGGCGGGGCGGAGATCCGCTACGCCCTCAGACAAGTCCTCGATAACCACGCGGTCATCGATCCCGCCATCCAGCATCACGTGGTCGACGCCATCGCAACCGCAGTGCCGGCTGCGGACCGGCGGCCGCTTTCACCACTTCCCGCTGGTCTGACTCCGCGGGAAGCCGAGGTGCTGTCACTCATCGCCACGGGCATGTCGAACAGCGAGATCGCGGATCAACTCGTCGTCAGCGAAGGCACCGTCAAGAGTCACATCAACCACCTGCTCGCCAAGATTGACGCACGCGACCGCGCCCAGGCGGTCGCCTTTGCCTACCAGCACGGACTTGCGCCCGCTGCGGAACCCGGCTGACGGTGCCCGCGTAGTTCAGGCCGCCCGGACGGACTCGAGCACGTCGAAGTCCGACTCGCTCAGGTCGACACGCTCGACGTCAGGATCGGGATGTCCGCGGGAAGCTCGACTCGGTGCGCCGGGTGGGCACCCACATCATGGGGGGCGTCACCTACCGCGAGATGGCCGCCTACTGGCCCGCATCGACGTCGGTGTACGCCGCGCCGATGAACAACATCCCGAAAGTCGTCTTCTCCAGGACGCTGCCGAGCCCCGACCGGCCCGAGTCGCGCATCGCCCGCGGCGACCTGGCTGACGAAATCGACACCCTGCGCGAACCGGGCGGTGACATCATGGCCCACGGCGGCGCCAGGTTTGTGCAGGCCCTGTCCCGGCAGCACCTCATCGACGAGTACCGCCTCATCATCCGCCCCGTCGCGCTGGGCAGCGGACTCCCCTGTTCAAAGACCTCGCCACGGCACTGCCGCTGACCCTGGTGTCGGCCACGACGTACCCCGATGGCAGCGCGATCCACCTCTACCGCCCGCGCACGCCCTGACCGCGCTCGGATCCGTAGTGGTCGGCGAGGACTTCCCGGATGGTGTAGCGGGCGTTGTCTGCCATGACCGGATTGGTGTCCTTGTAGTACGGCAGGTGGCCCAGGGCCATGGACAGGGCCCGGGCCCGACCGCGCAGCCAGGTGGCATCGTTTACACCGACGGCGAGCCGTCGATCACGGCAGTGAGGCGGCCGTTCCTGGTGAGAAGGTTCCCGGGCATGAGGTCAGCGTGGATCCAGGTGTCCGGGCCGTCCCAGGGCGGCAGGTGCACGGCATGCTCCCAGATAGCACTGGCGGCGGTGGTGTCGATCAGTCCGTGCAGCTGCTCAATGGCACCGAGCGTGAACTCATGCAGCGTGGTCAGCGGGCCGCCGCGGTAGGCGGACGGACCGCCCGCGAGATCGAACTTCCACAAGGCGGTGATGAACTCGGCCAAGTCCGCTGCGAGCAGGCCAGGTGCCGCAAGGTGACCTTCCACGGGAGTGTCGCCGTCAAGCCAGCGCAGCACGCCCCAGGAGGCCGGGTAGTCCGCTGTGGGTCTGCCCTCTTCGATCAGGGCCGGGATCGCGACCGGAAGGAACGGCGCTAGCCCGAGCCGCACTCCTGGTCCAACGCCTTCCGCTGGCTTGCGCGGCAGCCTGATCACCAGGTCGTCGCCGAGCCGGTAGATCACGTACACAGTTCCCTGCGAGGTCACCGGGCGTATGGGCAGCCCTGCCCACTGCGGAAACTGCTCCGCGATCAGCCTGGCCGCGAGGCCAGGTGAAATATCGAGTTCGTCGGCGTGCATCTTCGGTGTGTGCATCTTCGGTGTGTGCATCTTCGGTGCGTGCATCGGATTCCCGCGGTTGACCAGCCCGGATTGGCACGTGCTGTCCGCGCTGCGTCACGTCTAGCCTGGACCGCTGATGACCACGTTGTTGGCGGTCGAGGAGATCATGGTGGCCCCGGAGGCGACCACCACAGGAGCGGTGGCTGTGCGCGTGGCCCCGTCACCGACCTGCCCGGCAAAGCTGACGCCCCACGCATAGACTTGGCCGGTCGCTGACACCGCGTACGAGGTAGCTGACCCGGTGGCCAGGATCTCGTAGGTGACCCCGGCAGGCGGGTAGAAACGCACCGGAGACGCCTGCATGCCTGTCGTTCCGTTGCCCAGCTGCCCGTGAAAGTCCGCGCCCCAGGCCCAGAGCGAGCCGTTCGACAGCATCACCAGGGTCTGCCCGTTCACCCAGATGGACCCGCCCTCGGCGACCTGTGTCACCCTCGCAGGGAGTTCGACCCGGACAGGAACATCGGATGAGCGGCCGACAAACCCATCACCGAGCTGCCCATCAGCGTCGTAACCCCAGTCGAAGTACTTCCCGTCGGACAGCAGCGCCCCGCTGTTGGCGAACGCAGCTACCAGCGTGGTGACCGCCGAGCCGTCGAGCCCGGTCACTTTCCTCGGCGTGGTGGTGTCCATCCTGCTGCCATCGCCGAGGTCGCCGTCGACGTTCTGCCCGCAGGCATACACGGTGCCACCGGCGTCGTACACGGCGTGGTTGCTCGCGCCAGCCAGGGCGGTCACCTGGGAGAAGGGCAGTTCGACCGGGGTGGCGTAGGGCCGCGTGTTCCCCAGGCAGAGCTCGCCCCCACCGTTTTCCCCCCAGCCCCAGACCCGCCCGTCGGTGTCGACGGCCAGCGCCGTGTCGTACGGCATGGCATCGCCAGGTATCCACGCGATGTGCACACCGGCCGGAAAGAGCACCCGTACCGGGGCGGTGAAGGAGTTCGTCGTGCTGCCGTCACCTAGCTCGCCGCGCGTACCGAGGCCCCAGGCGTACACGCTCCCGTCGGTCAAGAGCGCGTACTCGGTCGAATTCGACGTCCCGACCTCGGCTACCGTCCCGGGCACGGTCACCGCGACAGGCGACCTTTCCGGGTCGTTTTCGCCTGCCAGGGCACCGAAGAAAGACCCCCAGTGCTCAACTACTGACGGCACCTCGACCACCGGGGCTGACGACCCGGTGACTTCGGGCGCTGGTACCGGCATCTCGACTATCGAAGCTGATGATCCATTAACGACCGCGGCTGACGACCGCTCGACCACCGGGGCTGATGACGCCTTGACTGGTACGTACGGTCCCGACCGACCGGCCGCCGCATCGATCGGCGTGCGCACAGACCGGGTCTGCTGCCAGTTCCGCTGGGCCGGAAGGCCCGCCGTGCAGGCCGCGAGCAACACCAGGATGGCCACGCCCGCTATCGCCACGGCCGCCTGCCGAAGGTCGCCTCGGTGAAGTCTCACGTGCTAGCGCTCGCCAGCCATGGAAACCTGCTCGATCATGCCTACCTGGCGCTCGCCATGCGACGGCAGACGCGACTCCCTTGCGGGGCGCGGCGAAGTGTCGCCCGCGGGTGCCAGCAGGTCGATCGCAGCTTTCATCTGACGCTCCAGGGAGCAGGGGGGCTCGGCCCGCCAGGGATAATACCTGGCATAGGCCTTATAGTCGCGCGCGTCAACCAGGACGCACCTAAGCCGGCGACTGAACGCCAAGGATTCCGGCGGTCACCGGACTCGCCGCCCGCCCAGTCCGTCCCCGCTGTCCCCGCTGTCCCCGCTATCGGCGGCCGCGGTGGTGAACACTCAGGCCGGTCGGCTGCCGGAGTGGAAGGGGCACCTGATCGAGCGTGTGTGCGACGAGGTGATCAGCGGCGCGCTCGATGCGCAGTTTCCGCTGTACGTGTGGCAGACCGGCTCGGGCACCCAGTCCAACATGAACGTGAACGAGGTCATCTCCAACCGGTGCATCCAGCTGGTCGGCGGGACACTGGGCTCGCAGGAGCCCGTCCACCCCAACGACCACGTGAACATGGGCCAGTCCAGCAATGACACATTCCCCACGGCCATGCATATCGCCGCCCACACGATGACCGCCGAGAAGACACTCCCGGCGCTGAAGCGGCTCCGGGATGCCATCGAACGGAAATCCACGCAGTGGGCTGACGTCGTCAAGATCGGCCGGACGCACCTGGCAGGACGCCACCCCGCTGACCGTCGGCCAGGAGTGGTCCGGCTAGCCGGCGCACTCGACGATCGCCATCGCGAGGTCGAGCCGCACCACCCGGTCGGCTCTTGCGGCCAAGCAGTCGCCAAGGCGTCGTGCTTACCGCGGTCGGCACCGGCCTGGAACGCCCCGGCGGGATTCGGCGAGCGGCGCCGGCGGCTCGCGGCCGACGCGGCACGTGCGAGGGCAGCCAGAGCGTTCACCGCGTCAGGCACTCTGGACCGGATGGTCCGCGCGCATGCGGCCTCAAGGCCGCGGCCGTAACC
Source organism: uncultured Actinomycetota bacterium (assembly GCA_963792725.1). Classification (GTDB taxonomy): domain Bacteria; phylum Actinomycetota; class Actinomycetes; order Streptosporangiales; family Streptosporangiaceae; genus JAJYUU01. Next base: position 1,693,089 of record CAWBXJ010000001.1, read on the forward strand.
CTGTTCAAGATCGCCAACGACCTGCGCTGGCTAGGATCCGGACCGCGCACCGGGATACATGAGCTGATCTTCCCGGCCAACGAGCCCGGGTCGTCGATCATGCCCGGCAAGGTCAACCCGACGCAGGCCGAGGCGATGCTGATGGTCGCTATCCAGATCATCGGATCAGACGTTTCAGTGACCATGGCCGGTGCCGAGGGCAATTTCGAGCTGAACGCGTTCCGCCCGGTGCTGATCAGCAACTACTTGCACTCCGCGCTGATCCTGGCCGACATGTGCGACCACTTCCGTGAATTCATGATTGAAGGCACCGAAGTCAACGACGCCAAGATCAAGCAGAACATCGACCGCTCGGTGATGATGGTGACGGCGCTGTCCCCGGTTATCGGCTACGACAAGGCGGCGGCAATCTCTTACTACGCCATCGACAAGAACCTGACCCTCAAGCAGGCCGCTCTCGACAAGGGTGTCAGCGAGGACCTGTTCAACAAAGTCGTCAACCCCCTTGCGCTCACCCGCCCCGGCTCCGCCAACGTTACCTCCACGGATGTCGAGTCGTGAGCTGCAGGCGAGGTCAGTAGCTGTCGAGAAAGGCCCTGACCTCGGGGCCAGCGACCTGGGCGCCATAACCAGCGTTGACTACCAGGCAGGCGACGGCGACGTCCCTCGACGGCTCGAAAGCGATCAGCCAGCTGTTGGGCTGACCTTGGCCGTTGATGTCCGCGGTACCCGTCTTGGCGTAGACATCCGCACCGAATCCGATCGGTGCGGCCGTGCCGCTAGTGACCACGGCCCGCATCATCTCCTTCAGCCAGGCGTCGGTCGTGGCTGGCAGCGGCTGCGCGGTGACGCGCGGGCCGCCGGCTGCCAGGTAGGGCTGCCGGAACCGCCCGCTGGCGATGGTGGCCGCAATCGACGCCATGGCCAGCGGTGAAGCTGTCAGGGAACCTTCGCCGAAGGCTTCCTGGGCCAGTTCTGAGCCGGAAGCCGACGCCGGGGCGTTGAAGTAACTCGCGGACAGCCTGCCGATGCCGATGTCCCATTTCTGGTCCAGCCCGTAATACTGCCTGGCTGTCTGGGCTAGGCGGCCGTTGGTCAGATGCTCCCACTGCGTACTGAACGCGTTGTTGCAGGACTGGGCAAAGTCCGTGATGAACGGCGTCGATGGCGGCTCGGATTCGCCCTGGTCGTTGTGGTAAGTGATCCCCTGAATCGTGAAAGTCTTCGGGCATGGAACGGGGCTGCTCGGGCTGAGCACTCCCGCGGTGAACAGCGCCGTCGAGGTGACGGTCTTCATCGTCGAGCCGGGTGCCACCGCTGCGGTCAGCGCGAAGTCGTTGAAGCCAGCGTTATTGGCGACGGCCAGGATCTTGCCGGTCGATGGCTGGATGACGACCATCGAGCTGTCAAAGTGCTCGCCGACAGCAGACCGGGCTGCCTGCTCCGCTGCCGCGTTGATCGTCGTGGCGAGTCCGGAGACGTCCCTCGGCGCGACCACAACTGCCTGGGTGTTGACGAGGGGCTTGCCCGTCCTGCTCTCAATCTCGACGTTCAAGCCGGGGGATCCGTACCCAGGGGGCGCGCCGGTCTCCAGGCCAGCGGCGACGTTGTTCAGCCCGGCGTCACCGTAACTGTTGAGATTGTTGCCGCCGGCGTCGGTAACCGAGGTGACGCGGGGGGCGACCGAGAAGGCAGCAAGGTGCGTGGACGCGGTGAGGTTAGGGGCTACGTCGGCGGGTGCCCAGGCGACGTACCAGTACTGGGATTGCTTCGCCCGATAGGCAACCAGCGACGCGTGGTAGCGCCAGGTTCCGCTGACCGCAGCAGCGCCGTTCGACGTGGCCACGCCGGCACTGGCCGCGTAGCCAACCTTCTCCCGAGGGGTAGCCGAGTTCGACGAGATCGCTGTTGCCGACCCGGCCACGCTGGTGAGCTTCCTGAGGTGCAGGTACGTGCGGAAAGCAGTAAGGGCGGCCCTGGCCGCAGCCGGATGATCGGTGTAGTTCGCCGCCTGCCGAAGGTCACCCGCGTCCCAGGCGCGCAGGAAGGCGCGGACTGTCTGCTGCGCGTCCTGCCGAGCCGATGAGCCAGTCGGCAGGTAACCAGTAGCCTGCTTGGACCCGCCTCCCGGCAGCACCAGCACCGCACTGACACCCGCCGCCGCCACTACCACCGCGGCGATCAGCACATACGGAAGCTTTCGCCGCTTCCTGCCCCGCCTTCCGTGCCGTGCGCCCGATGGCCGCTCGTCCACGACCGGCGGGAGCTGGGCGGCCGCGGGCGCCGCGCGGTACCACGAGTCCCACCAGCCGTCGTCATCCGAATTGCCGCTCACCTCAGCGACCGTACCTACTGCCCCGATTGCTTACCAAATCATCCGGAAAACTGATCACTTCGGAATCGGTGTTCGCGGGTCTCCCGGGCGCGGCGAGGCGGTCACGCCCAGGCATAGCAGGTCCGACCCGGCCGGCCGGTTGTCCCGTCAGGTGTCATGACCGTTCGGTGGTTTCCTTAGTCGCCGCATTATGAGGTAACTGGCGACGCAGATGATTATCACGGCGATGATGACGGGGACGGCACTGAGGTTGTGCGGGCCAATTGCCATCGCGATGGTCATCCGCGTTTTCCTTTCCTTGGTCAGGTGTCCATGTGCTGGTTAGGCGTCGCGGGTGGCCATCTTCCATGCGCCGATCGCCGACCAGCCGATGATCCAGCCAACGATGACGGTGATCATGGCCCAGGTGGGCATGGGCGGTAGGTGCAGTTCACGCGGCCCGCCGCCGGGCCCGATGGTGGTGCCTCCGGCCAGCGCAGCCGGTTTCAGCTGGTCCATGGCAACCCCGACGACGAGACGCTCGGCGTTGATGAAGTTGGGCAGCGCGTGATCGGCGAGTGCGGGGGTGATGATGATCTCCAGCACGATGATCAGGACAACCGGCACGGTCCGCTGCCCCATGAGCGAGCCGAGGCCGAGCCCGACTGTGAACGCGATGACCAGATCGAGCTCGAGCCACAGCCCGGAACGGATCATGTCGCCCGGCGACACTGTGACGGCGCTCGCAGGCTCCGGACTGCCGAGGAACGCGGTCACCAGGCACGCCACGGTGAAGCCGACGGCGGCCAAACAGAGCAGGATGGACAGCCCGGCCGGGATGCGGGCCAGGTACAGAGCGAGCCTGGACCGGCCGGTGATCACAAGGTGGCGGAACATCCCGTCGGTCAGGTCGGCGGTCCCGGCCGTGGCGCCGAGCACGGTGGCGATGATGAACCCGAACTCGTCCATCACGGTCCCGGCCGTCCCGAACGCGCCCGTGGCGCCCGCTGGCGCGTAGCGAGCCGGGTCGCTCAGGTGGTAGATCAGCCGGATGGCGTAGAAGATGACAGGCAGGGCTACGGTGAACGCCACCGTGACGGTCATGAGGACGCGGCGTTTGCGTAGCTCCAGGAATTTGGCGCTGATCAAGGGCCGTGGCGGCACCCATGAGTCGCGCCCGCCGATGGCGAGGTCGTACTGGGTCACTGTTCTTCTCCTCCGAAGCGGCTTGTCACGGACAGGAACCAGTCCTCCAGGCTGGCGTGCGTCCGACGCAGGCCGTAGACGGCGATCCCGGCATCGACGAGACGACGGTTGATGTCGGCCGCCTGCTCCCTGGCGGGCCCGGTGGTCAGCGTGACAGTCAGCCCGTTCTCGGTGATGGTGATGCTGGATGTGATCGCACCCTGGCGGAGGGCGCGTGCCGCCGCGGGCGGATCTGAGCACTCCACCGCGACGCCAACGCCGGCTCCTGCCGTCAGCTCGGCGATGGGGCCCTGGCGGATGACCTTGCCGTGGTCGACGATGGCTACCTGGTCGCAGGTCCGTTGCACCTCATCGAGCAGGTGCGAGGACAGCACGACCGTCCGCCCTTCATCGACCAGGCCGCGGAGCATGTCGCGCATCTCGTGCATGCCGGCGGGGTCCAGCCCGTTCATCGGTTCGTCAAGGATGAGCAACTGCGGGTCGGCGAGCAGGCAGGCGGCCAGACCCAGCCGCTGGCGCATGCCCATGGAATATGCGGAAACCTTGTCGTCGGCACGCTGAACCAGCCGTGTCCGCTCCAGCGCCGGGCCGATCTGCTTTCCGGCGTCTCCTCCCCTTGCAGCGGCCAGCGTCGTCAGGTTCTGCCGTCCGGTGAGGTGGCCATGGAACCGGGGTTCGTCGACTATCGCGCCCACTCGGGCCAGCGCCCTCGCGCGCTCGGTCGGGACAGGGATGCCGAGCAGCGACATCGTGCCGCTGTCGGCTCTTGTCAGGCCCAGCAGGACCCGGATAAGGGTGGTCTTGCCTGCCCCGTTCGGCCCGAGGTAACCGAACGCGGAACCCCGCGGGACGAGCAGGTCCACGTTGTCGACGGCGGCGCGCGCGCCGAACCGCTTGGTGAGCCCGTGTACCTCGACAGCCCAGTCGCCAGCCTCGCCTGGCGGGGGTTCACCGGCGCGGGGAAACGGGCTGTCGCCATGTTCGGACATCGTGGTCATGCACCTTCCTGGTGGGATGGCTGGGTGGTGCCAGAGTCCCCGAACATTGGCCTGGTTGTCAGCGGCCGTCGGGACGAACCGGCTCATCCGCACGGATGAATCCAGGACCGCCGCACGGACGATGCACGTGCCCTGGCTAGGCGCTACGGTCGGTGCATGCAGGCGGTAAGGCGCGCTGCGGGCGGCGACCCGGGCATGATCCTGGATGCCGGGATGGGGATCGCCGGGGCCGGGCTGATCGCCCTCGCCGCATCGGACCCGGCGGGCCTCGCCGGTCCCCGGATCGCCGGGCCGCCGTGGCTGGTGGTGCTGCTGCCCCTAGTCGTGGGCCTGCCGCTGGCGTTGCGCCGACGGGCGCCGGTGCTGATGCTGCTGGCGATGTCGGCCGGCATCGCGCTGCAATGCCTGATCACCAGGCACCCGCCGCAGGTCCTGGAGTTGTTCGTGTTGTTCGCGGGCGGCTACTCGCTAGGCGCGCAGGCTAGCCTGCGCCGCGCGGCGGCCGGCCTGGGCATCAGCGCAGTCGTGATCCTGAGCGCCCGCTCGGGCCTCTCGGTCACCCCGATCCTGGGCTTCTGGCTAGTCGGCGTGCTCGTCCGCGCCCGCGGGCAGTCCATCGCGCTGGCCGAACGTAACGCGGCGCTCGAGCGCCAGGCCGAGCGGGCTGCCGACACCGAGCGGGCGCGGATCGCTCGGGAGCTGCACGACATCGTGGCCCATCACCTGAGCGTGGTCGTCCTGCAGGCGGCGGGCGCTCGGGCGTCCGGAAAGGCCGCCGAGGCGGCCCTGGAGAAAATCGAGCACAGCGGACGGCAGGCGCTAGCCGAGACCCGCCGCCTGCTCGGCGTCCTTCGCGATGCTGGTGAGGAGACCGGGCTCGGCCCGCAGCCGGGCATCGGCGAGCTGGACGCGCTGGTCGCCGGCGTTCGCACGGCCGGGCTGCCGGTAAGCCTGGTCATCAGCGGTGACCACGCGGCCGTCCCGGCAGCCGTGGACGTGTCGGTCTACCGCATCGTCCAGGAGGCGCTGACAAATATCCTCAAGCACGCCGGTCCAGCCCGCGCCGATGTAGCGATCGCCTGCGCTGATGAAGCAGTCACGATCGACATCACCGACGACGGCGCGAGGAAGCCCGGTAACCAGACACCGGCCGGCGGACACGGGCTCGCCGGAATGCGCGAGCGGGTCGCCATCTTCGGCGGTGAGCTGCGTGCGGGGCCGCGGCCAGACGGCGGGTTCGCTGTGCAGGCTCGGCTGCCGCTAGGCGACCAGCTGCCGCAAGGCCACCGCCGGCCGCTGGGCGACGGGCTGTCGTGATCAGCGTCCTGATCGCCGATGACCAGGACCTCGTCCGCGAGGGCCTGCGGATGCTGCTGGAAGCCGAGCCGGACCTTACCGTCGCCGGCGAGGCCGGCGACGGCAGGGAGGCGCTGGCCCAGGCCCGGCTCCGCGACCCCGACGTGATCTTGATGGATGTCCGCATGCCCCAGATGAACGGCATCGAGGCAACCACCCGGCTCGTCCAGGCTGGCTGCCGGGCGCGGATCCTGATGCTGACCACCTTCAACCTGGATGAGTACGTCTACCAAGCGCTGAAGGCCGGCGCGAGTGGCTTCCTGCTCAAGGACGCCAGCCGCGAGCAGCTGACCGGCGCGGTGCGCGCGGTAGCCTCCGGCGAGACCCTCCTCGCCCCGGCCATCACCCGGCGGCTGATCGAGGACTTCTGCAGCCGCCCCGCCCCCGGCACCCCTGCCACGGACGCGGCCGGCCGCCTGAGCGAACGCGAACTCGGCGTCGTGCGGCTGGTGGCCCAGGGCCTGTCGAACGCCGAGATCGCCGCCAGGCTCTTCCTCAGCGAGGCCACCGTCAAGAGCCACATCGCCCACATACTCGCCAAGCTCGAGTTGCGTGACCGGGTACAGGTCGCCGTCTATGCCTACGAACATGGTGTCGTCCAGCCTGGCGGCAGGACTTCGCCGCCCGGTATGAGGATGGAGTAGGCGAGCGCAGGGTTGCGGCTTGAGCGCCGTTAGCTAGTCATCCTCGATGGCGGGTCACCTCGGCGCGCTGACGTCCGCACGGGGCTGCGTCGCGGGTCGTTCGGCAAGGCTGGTAACAAGGTCGTTGAGCATGTATCTGGCCCTCATCGAGGCGGGCCGAACACGATGGACGATGGTCGTCCGTGACCCTGCCAGGCCCGCCGGTGATGAGGCGGAGCCGTCCGGGGCCGCTGCCCAGGACCACGCCCACCTCGCGACGGCAACCGGTCATGAGATCGCAGCCTGCACTAGCTCGACGATCTTCGCCTCGACTGCGGGGCTCCACTTCTGAAGCGCGTAAGACACCGGCCACAGGTCCCCGTCGTCGAGGCTTGCCGCCTCCTGGAAGCCCAGGGTCGAGTATCGGTACTTGAACTTGCCCGAGTCCTGGAAGAAGACGACGACCTTGTCGTCCACGTTCGCGTAGGCCGGCATCCCGTACCAGGTCTTGGGGTGCAGCGCAGGGGCGGCGGCGGTCACCGTCGCATGCACCTGCTCCGCGAGCGCACGATCCCGCGGCGCCATCTGCGCGATGCTGTCGAGAGCCGCCTGCAGCTCGTCAGCCCTCTTCGCGCCCTTCTTGCTCTCGGCCCGCAGCTCGGCGGCGCGCTTCTTCATCGCGGCCCGTTCTTCGGCGCTGAAGCCGTCGGACCCGGTCCTGGATTTATTCGCGGGCATTGTAGCCACTGCCTTCCACGCTCACGGCCAGGCGTTATGCCGACCATCTCGAAAGAAGGCTAGGGCCGGCGGCAGCCTGGCGCTTCTCGATTCCTGACGGGGTCGGGTGCGGGGCCTCCGGGGGTTCGAGCCCGCACGCAGTTCCGCCGCACGATCGGCGGACCATCAACAACGACCGCGGGCCCGCGATGCTGAGGCCAACCATGAACCCGTCCAACCGCGCAAGGACCAGCCGTGCGGGGCGCTTGGCCATCAGTGGCAGGACCGGTGCGATGGCTCATGGAGGCGACGGCCGAGTTGACTTCGATGACGCTTTTGCTCATACGCTCGAAGGCGTGACCGCCGACGCCGGAGCCGAGACGGCTGGAGAATCGACTGCACAGCGGAGTCCTGCCGCTCCTGGCCAGGCCATCGCGTCTGGCGGGCTGTGGTCCGCGCAGCGCCGGGCACTCACCGCCGGGCTAGTGCTGACCATCACGTTCATCGCCTCCGAGGCGCTGGCCGTGGTGACGATCATGCCAGTAGTAGCTCGCGATCTCGGCGGTCTGAGCCTGTACGGGTGGGTGTTCAGCGCGTTCATGCTTGGCAGCGTGGTCGGCATTGTCGCGGCCGGGCGGCAGGCGGACCGGCATGGCCCGGGACGGCCGTTCGTCGCCGGGCTCGCGCTCTTCGGTGCCGGGCTCGCGACCGCAGGCCTAGCCCCGACCATGCTGGTGCTGATCGGCGGCCGATTCCTGCAAGGTGTCGGGGCAGGAGCTGTCCCCGCTGTCGCTTACGTGGCGATCGGCCGGAGCCTGCCCGAAGACCTGAGGGCCCGGATGATGGCTGTCCTGTCCACTGCCTGGGTGGTACCGGGCCTGGCTGGTCCGGCGGTGAGCGCGGCGGTGGCGGGATTCTTTGGCTGGCGGTGGGTGTTCCTCGGCCTCCTTCCCCTGGTCGCGGTTACCGGTTCGCTGGCGCTGCCGGCGCTTTTCCGGCTGGGCAGACAACCGTCGGTCAGCGGCAGCGCCGCCAGCACGGCGGAGTCCGAACACCGGCTCACTGACGGGCTGGCAGCGGCTGCGGGAGCCGGGCTGATCCTGGCGGGCCTGACGCTGGCCGCGGGATCCGGCCAGGTCCTCGGCGGCGTGGGCGTCCTTGCAGTGGGCATCGCCCTCATCGTTCCGTCCCTGCGCCGCCTCCTGCCTACGGGCACCTTCACCGCCCGGCCGGGCCTTTCGGCCGTCATTCTCTGCCGCGGCCTGCTGACCTTTACGTTCTTCGGCGCCGACGCATACGTCACGCTGACTATCACTACGATCCGTCACCACACTCCGGCACTGGCCGGTGTTGCAGTGACCGGTGCGACGCTGGCCTGGACCGCGGGCGCGTGGCTCCAGTCCCAGCTCAGCGGGCGGTGGGAGGCACGTCGCCTGGTGGGCTGCGGCCTGGGCATCATCGTGATCGGATTGGCCGCCATGGCGCTGGTCCTGCTGCCGGCCACTCCCGTCGACCTGGGCCTGGTCGCCTGGACCGTCGCCGGATTGGGGATCGGCCTGGCCTACGCGCCTACGTCGCTGCTCATGCTGCGCGCGGCACCTTCGGGCAGAGAGGGCTGGGCGTCGGCGTCGCTCAGCCTGGCCGACGTACTCGGCACTGCGCTGGGCATTGGGACCGGCGGAGCCGCCGTGACCGCTGCGACGGCTCACGGCTGGCCGCTGGCGGCCGGCGTCGGCATCGCGTTCGGGATCGCCGGAACCGGCGCGGTCGCACTGGCGGTCGCGAGTCGACGGCTGCCGCTCACTCGCGCGGCCGCCAGCCCGGAGCCGCGGACCAGCATCGCCCAGAAGCCCAGATAGCGCAGCGGAACACCGCGAACAGCCACGCCCCGAAGCCGCTGTGGGAGACCTCCAGCGTCAACCAGCCTGGGGCACCAGGCACTGGCGTCCGGACCCCGCGGCAGGCCAACACAGCGCGGCTGTTGCCAGCTGCTCCTGCGCTGCGTACCGTCCCGTACGGTGGCGATTGAACTACGGCCTCTCGCAACCGCGGACGCGACGGTGCGCGCAGCAACAACGGCGGTGAAGTCAGCCGCCCTCGCCATCTCCGTCCGCTAGGCGATGCCCATCAGAACAGCCCGGTCAAGACAAGGCCTCAGACTGCGTGTCAGTGCTCAACGCCGTGCGATGCGGGAAGCGGTGCACCTCCTGCGGCCAGCCGACCGCGACCGCGATCCTGCCGCCCCAATACCGTGCCGCGGCATCGTCGGGCACATCGACGACCGCGAAGCCGCCGAGGTGCTCCTTGGTCTCGACGAACGGCCCGTCGGTGAACAGGGGCGTGCCGCTGCCCGGGTCGACACTGCACACGACGGTCGACGCGTCCAGACCGCCGTCGCTGAAGACGAAGACACCGGCGGCCGTCATCTCCCCGATCACGGCCCTAGCGGACGTGCCCCTCGCACGTAGCTCCTCCAACGTAAGGTCGGGCACCCACTCGTCGTTGAAGGCGATCAGGTACAGCGCCATCTGAAGCTCCTCTGCTCACAGGCAGCCCGGACGGCTGCCGCTCCCTTTCTCCACGAACGCGCTCGCGTCGATACGACACCCCGGGAAAGATTGTCTCCAAGCCTTCCGCATCGAAGCCGGCCGGACCCTTCGGGAACGTCAGCTTCCCTCCGCAGCGGTGCATCCGGAGGACCGACGATGATCCGAGCGAGCAGCGAAAGCTCGGCGGGATCGCCGGGACGTATGACTGCCGGGCTCAAGGTCGAGGCTCTTCAAATTGAAGCTGTCATGACGGTCGCCAAGCGGCGGCCCAGGACGAAGTGCCTAGTACACATAGGTCCTGTGCCACTCGCGGCCTCGGCCTGCACAGGTCACGATCAGGCTGGGAGTGCAAGCGCAGCCGGTTGACTCGGGCTCGCAGCGCGGACCAGGTCCCCCACCTGGCGGAGTTCGACTCTCCTCGCTCCCACGAATACTTGGATGCATATACAAGTTCGCTCGGGACGGTCAACGTATTACTTTGCCGCTTCCGGAGCGTGCTCAACGGCTTGCCGAATCGGGCGTCAATTCGATGACTCCACCGGTCCAGGCGAGGCGGGCACAGAGCATCAGGTCCTGGCGAGGGCCGAGCGGAGCAGCAGACCGCCACCGCACTGCCCCGGGCCAGCTTGACGGGCAAGCATTGATTGTAATATTCTTCAATGAAATGAAGATACTCCAGAACCAAGCATCCCGCGACGGAGCCCCGAATGAGCGACGCCATCACACAGCAGGTCGGCCAGGCGATCCGCGCCTCCGACGGCGAACGGGACCGGGTGGTGGCGCTGCTGCAGCGTGACTTCGCCGACGGCCGGCTGACCCAGGCTGAACTCGAGGAACGGGTGGGCACCGCCCTCGCTGCGCGGACCAGGGACCAGCTGCGTGCCCTCACCGCAGACCTGCCCGGCGCGGACGTACGGCCCGCGCGGCCGGCCACGGTGCTGGACCCGTGGCTGCTGTGCCTCCTGCTATGTCTTTGCCCGCCCGCGGGGGTCACCTACTGGCTGCTGTCCCGCCGCGGAATCGGCGGCGGTCGGCTGTCGCAGCGGCAGCTGGCCGGCATCCCGAACTGGGCGTGGATCGTGATCATCGCCGCGGCGGCCGCCGCCGCTGTCCACAGGTGAGCACCGGCGGCGGCACGGTCCCGGCCCGTCCGGCCGCGGCGAAGGCCTGGCGCGGCGTGCACAAGGCGCTTGCCGACCCGCTGCGGATCCGGCTGGTGGAGTGGCTGATGGAGCGGCCCCGGTCTGCGCGGGAACTGGCCGACTGCGCCGGCCTGCCCGCCGACCGTCTGTACTACCACCTCGGCCAGCTCGAGCAGGCAGGCCTGATCGAGGTCGCCGAGTACCGGCGCCTGGCCCGGGGCAAGGCCGAGCGAGTGTACGCGCCGGCCGAAGTCGAGCCGCCCGGCGACGACGCCAGCCCGCAGGAGACCGCCGCATTCCTCGGATCCGTGCTGGAGGCCACCGCGTTGGACATCACGGCGGCATTCCAGGCCAAGCACGCAGGCCGCCGCCGGGAGGTCGACGTGACCCGGGCCGCGTTGCGGCTGACCGACGATGCGCTGGCCGACCTGCGCGGCCACCTCACCCAGATCGCCCGGTCCGCCGAACCCGACGCCGAGGGAACCTGGACGCGGCTGGTCCTAGTCCTGGCCGATCTGCAAGACCGTCCCGGCCCGGCAACCTCGCGGAGCAGCCCCGCATGAGCAACCTAGCGGGCCCCTCCGGACCCGCACTCCTGCGTGACGTGAGCACGATCCGGACGTCGCCACAGAATCGCCTGTTACGAGCGACCGCGAGCGCACGAGAATGCTGCGATCGAACCGCCCTGATCGACAGCTCAGCGCGCGGTTATCAATGCCTCTGCACACCGCTGGAATCCGGAGCACAGCCGAACAGGCAAGCAGGCAGGCCGGATGTTTATGCTTCGCCAGCGCCGGGCGTGAATGCGCGCTCATCCCGCTGCTCCGGACCTCTGCCGTGGCCGCGAATGGCGCCGGTCATGGAGACGTTGCGCTAGCAGCTGAGCCGGCCGAGCTTCGGAGCAGTCGCGCGGCTTGTGGCTACCCTTTTCTTGGCGGCGGTTCTCAGGTTGCGGGCCCGGCTGGGGCGATTGTGCGTGCAGGCCCTCCATCTTTCCGGCCGGGCGAAGCAGAGACGGATCGTGGGATGTCCTATGGTCGAGGGCATGGCCAGGGCACCAGCCAAGGCGAAGGGAGATATGCCGTGTCGGTGAATATGAGCCGCGCGGAGCGGGAGGCGTTCCTCGCGGAGGTGCACGTCGGCGTGCTCGCCATAGCAGCCGGGCCGGGCCGGGGGCCGCTCGTCACCCCTGTCTGGTACAGCTACCAGCCCGGCGGCCGGGTCAGCGTGAGCACTGGCGGAGGCAGTAGCAAGGCCAGGGCCATCGCTGCAGCCGGGCGCTTCAGCCTGTGCGCCCAAGATGAGGCACCGCCGTATAAGTACGTGACCGTGGAGGGCCCGGCAGTCATCGAGCCAACAAGCCTCGTGGAGCGGACCGCCATCGCCCGCCGCTATCTTGGCCACGAGGGCGGCGATGCATTCATCGCGGCCAACCCCGGTGTCGACGACGTGATGATCCAGATGACACCCGAGCATTGGCAGTCTGCCGACTTCGGCAAGGCCGACGGATAGCGGCGCAGCGACTCTCCCGCCCGGCAATCATCGACACGGCCGGCGCCTCACGCCGGGGCGGGTGACATCGGCGTGCCGTCCGAATGCGAGATCGGATCCCCGGCCACGGTAGTCCGCGACCGACAAAGTCCGTGAACCCGAACGTCCTGTCTTGCCGCACCTCGTGTGCACGGCTTTGACCGTGGTACAAACTCCTTGGCCCTGGTCCGGGATCAGTGCTCAGATTCGTACTTGAAGGAGAGCTGAAGCTTGGTGCGATAGGTGATCGCGCCGTTCTCGTCGAGGTGGATGTCTTGCTTGAGGACCTCAGCCACTCGGAGATCGCGGATAGTGCCAGCCGCGGTCCTGATCGCTTCCGCAGCAGCGTCTTCCCATGATGTACCGCTTGTCCCGATGATCTCGGTCACCCTGTACACACTCATAGCACTCTCCTTTGAGAACTACCGGCTCAGACGACATCCAGCGGGGCGGCCAGCTTCCGGCTGGCCATCGGGCCCGGATCGTCAAGTACGACGCCCGCCCACATGTCTGAGCCTGGCACTTAGCATCGGCGGCGTCCACCATGCTTGCCCAGCATGTCAGCGAGCGCGCTGAGTGGTTCATGCCGGCTCGTGGCGCACGCGGGCACGGAGCCGCCAAGTCCGGGCGGTTAGCGGCCTATCAGCCCTCCAGTCGGCTGTGACGCACAGAACGGGCTGATCGGCGTGTCACAGCCGGTGCATCACCTGCTTAGCTGAGCGGTACCCGCGGTGTCACTGCGTCCAGGGCGGGGCGATCCACGAGCCGTCCGGCAGCACGCCGCGGAACCCGACGGTTGTGGTGACCCAGGCAGTGGCCGACCCGTCGGCCAGGTTGTCCACTCCGAGCCGGGCGCCTGCCGGGACCAGGATCACGTCACCCGCGGACGCCTGCTCGGCCTGGCCGTCCACGCTGGCCTGGATGGTACCGCTGAGCACGTACAGCACCTCCTCGCGCGACACGTGATGCGGGATCCCCTTGGTGTGGCCGGGGATCTCGATATGCCAGGCGCACAACTCCTGGCTGCCTCGTTCTGGGCTGGCGTAGGCGGTAAAGCTGGTGCCATGCATTGTGTGCACAGCGGCCTGGTCGGCGTGGATAACCGGCACTGGACCCTCCGTAAAATAGACAAGTAGCTTGCGTATATGTTCAAGCAGCTTGCCTAATATGTCAAGCTGGAGTGATGCGGAACGATGACGCCCAGTCGCTGGCCTTCGGCTTGCTGGCGGCCAGCCGCGCCCTGGTCGACGGGATCTCCGCCGGGGTCAGGGCCCGCGGTTTCGGTGACCTGCGCCCGGCGCACGGATTCGCCTTTGCCATGCTCTCGGCCGGCGGCGCCACCATCACCCAGCTGGCTGAGCACCTGGACGTGACCCGGCAGGCCGCGGCGCAGCTCGTGGACGAACTCGTCGCCAAGGGCTACGTGGAGCGATGCCCGCACCCGGGGGACGCCCGCGCACGGCTGATCATGCTCACCGAGAAGGGCCAGGCATGCACCCGGGCCGCTGAGGCGGCGATCACGGACACGCTCCGGCCGTGGGAAGCGGCACTTGGCCCGAAACGGCTGCTCGCCCTCCGGGACGACCTGCTCCGGGTCGCACCGGGCGGCCCCCTCCGGCCTACCTGGTGACCAGGCCTCGCAGCAGGCTTGCCGGGCGCCGGGCCGCTGGTACTGGCGGCGGTCCCTCCGGCAGGATTACCGCATATGAGCGGAAGCCTGACCGCAAGCGAACTGGAACAGCTGCGCGACTTGCTGCAGCGGTTCGCCGAGTACGATTTCGACCAGTGCGATAACAGGCGCCTCGAGGCAAGTTACGGGCCGGTGTTCGTCCAGCTGACTCGCCAATTGCAGCAAGGCATACCGGTGTCCGCGTTCACGACCTTGATCAGGCCCGAGTCTTCCGCCGCGGACGCTTCGCGCACGTCAGCGGCGGACCTGTGACGTCGAGGGAAGACGTTCTGCGCGTGATCGCCGAGAGGCGTCACGACCTCGCCGGGACAGGTGCCCGCGACAGGCTGCGCTGTTATGACTTGAGCACGAACAGGCCGGCGTCCCTGATGCGGTCGGGCCGGGCCTCGCGCGGGCGGTCAGCCGCGATCGCGCCGCCGATCGTGCCGCCGCCGAGGCCGGCCAGCGGGCCCATAACCATCATGGCCACGCCGGCCAAAGCGAAGAAGTCGGTGAGCAGCAGGCCGCAGACAACCCCGGCCGCAGAGCCCGCGAGCAGCCCCTGGCGGACACGCGCCGCGCGCAGTTCCTGCGGGTCCTCAATGCCTGACAGCCGCCAGGCCGCCGCCACGCCCGCAAGAGCGGCGAGCAGGAACACTGCGGCGGCCGAGCCAAGGAGCAGCGGAAAGGCATAGCTATCATCACCCGCTGCTTCGTACACGGCCAGGCTGGTGGCCAGGCCCGCGGCCACGCCGGTGACGGTACCGGCGGCCAGAGACACGCTTGCTATCGGTGACCGCCGCGATGTCGCGGCGAGGATCACGGCCGCGTACACGATCGCGAGCGTCTGGAGCGGCACGAGCACGAATATGACGAAACCAGCCATCGAGGCAGCGGCACACCGCATGCTGGCATCGGCATCGGGCCACCTGGCTTTGACCACGGCTAGCGCTGCCAGCGTGGCGCCAAGGACAACCGGCGCGGCGATCTCGCGCGGCAGACTGAACGGGGGCGGGCCATGGGGGCCGGGGCCGACGTGACTGTCCATCCGCACGAGGGTCACGCCCAAGCCGCAGACCGCCGCACAGCCGGCCAACCGCACCACCCGCGCCGTCATGCTGGGGCCGACCGGGCCGAACCAGCCGGTCCGCCGTCCCACCCACGGCAGCACGACCAGCGCAGCCACCCCCACCAGGACCCGGACCCGGTCGGTCACGGTCAGAGCGTCGGCTGCCGGAGAAGTTCGCCAGCTCAGCCACACCACCCAGGCCGCGGCGGCCGTCACCACCGAGATCCCGAGCCAGTACACGACCTTGCGCATCATCTTGGCCTCCCTCACGACTAGCCAGAACCCTCCAGCCAGCCAGCCCAGCCGTGGCCACCCCGCAGGCAGCGCGGCAGCCTCGGCCTGCAACGCCTCGGCCCACTGCCGCCGTCCCGGCGGCAGCAACCGAGCCGCATGGCGTAGCACCTCGGCGAGCACCGAGATCAGCCGGTCGGTCATGACTGGCCCCCGGCTAGCCTGGGCGCCGCCACCCGCCGCGGCATCCGTGCCGTGGCCGACGCCGCCGCGAGCGCCGCCGTTGCTGCCGCCAGCCCCTCGCTGGTCAGCCGGTACAGATGGCGCCTGGGCCGCCCGGCTGGCTGCTCCGCCTCCCAGCGCGCCTCGACCAGGCCACGGTCGGCCAGCCTGATCAAGATCGGGTACAGGCTGCCCGACTTCAGTCCCGTTTCTTTTGCGATTCCGTACCCGTGCAGCCACGCCTGCCGCTCGGCGCAAAGCGCCGACAGCACTGACAATGCCTGGGCCGAGAACTCGTCGCGTCGGGGCATGCAACGTACGCTACCTAGGTAGAGCGCATGGCGTCTACCTAGATAGCAGAAGCTTGCCGAGGAGGTATGCGACCATGATCGCGCGGGACTGGAATGTGCTTGCGTCGGTTATGTGACCCGATTCCGAGTCCGTAAGTCATTCCTCGACAGATACGAAGTTCACCAGGTCGGCGGCCAGGCCATCCTGGAGTACTGGCCCCTCGGACGACCTCGCGGCCCTGAACGAGAACCTCGTCGGCGCCACGGAACTGGTCGCGGAGTTTCACTAGACCCGCACCGGGAGCGGCAGAAGCGAGTCTTGGCGGCCATCCTCCGTCGTGATGTTATGCGCTCCCTACCCGACTGGCTGCATCTGGTGCCGGGCAGGTTCTGCCCACTACGATCAATCTAAATAATGCGGGGGTAGGCGATGTCCTTCGGTACTGACCCTGGTGCGGCTGGTGAGGGCACGCGCAAGGCCGAAGTGTTCATGGCCAGAGCCGACGCCGCCCGCGCAGCGCGGCAAGCAGGGCACAAGTCCCCTTTCCAGCGTTTCCTTAAGCGCCTGGTGCCGCACCGCGCACGGACCCCGGGCCCTGGCACGCCAGGCGGGGAATGGGGATTCTTAAGCGGTCCGCGGCAAGGACCGCTGTAACTGGCAGGCCACGGGAGGGCCAGCAGCGGCAGGTGAGTACGGTTCACGATCACTCGCGCGTAGCTTGCCTAGTCGGGGCCCGATCTGAAACTGCCCTCGCACGGCGTTCAGCGTGTACCCGACCTTGCATATCCATGCGCACCCGTGCGATCATCCGCCACGAGTTGCCGTCAACCGCGCGTCTGGCTGGCCCGTCGCACCAGACCGAGGGAGGAAGAACTGCTGTGCGCTGGTTCAAGGTGGCCGCCATCGTGGTCGGCGTGATGATCGCGTTCCTGGTTGTCTCATCGGTAGTCGGCTTCCTTGTTGAGGCCGTGATCGCCGTGGCCGCCGTCGCTGCCATCGTCCTGGGCGTCAAGGTGGCGTTCAACCGGAAGCAGGTTTCGTGGAAGGGCGCCAAGGGTGAGGTCCGTGGGCCTAGGCACAGCAGGCCGCTGCGCCGCCACAACACGTCGGATGTCGACGACGAGCTGGCCCGGCTGAAGCGCGAGACGGGCGGCTAGCTGTCCCGGCTGACCGAGGGCTCACGTCGCTGGTTTGCTCGCTGCCGGGAGGCAGTTCAAGCCACTTACCACATTTCGGGCAAAGCACCGAAGGCTGCGGAATTTCGAGCTGGAGAACCTCGACTACAAGGGCATCAGACTCCACCAGCCATGGCAACGAGAATCATCCGTATCCCGCTTGGCAGATACTCTGAATGCCATGGACAGCCGGGCCAGTGACAAAATCCCCGGAGCCAGGGTGCGCTTCAAACGGCGCGTACCGGCCCAGTCCTCTCCTCATCCTCATCAGATGCCAGGCCGCGGGAGTGGCTGGCGCTGGCTGACGGAGCTGTGCAGGAAGCCAGGACAGAGGGATCTGCTCTTGCCCTCGTCGGAAAGCCACTGCCGTACCAGCCTGGTCGTGCCGAGCGGCGCAGCGGCGTGCCTGCCGAGGTCATAACTTCCGACCATGTACCTAATTCCTGTACATGCTCGTGGGCGTATTCCCTCGGAAAGCTGACCTTGAAGCACTACAACGCAGCATGCCCTGTGCACCTGGCGATCTCCGGACGGTAATGGCGGAAACGCTCTCACCTTGCAGCTATGGCGCTCAGCATCGCGTACTGGTCGCCGGACGAGAGTTCGGGCACGTCACAGCCAAGCCGCGGCCCCGTCAGCCGATACCGGCGGGCAGCCCTCCGCCACAACCGACACGACCCGGCGCGCTGCTCCGGCAGCAGTATCGCTGTCAGGCGGGCCGTGGGTCCCGAGGTCGCCGATGATCCGCCCATCGGCACTGCGGACGACGAGCCAGACAGTCGGCATGACGGCTACCCGCCAGAGTCGAAGTCGCGGATGGCAAAGGTCGCGCAAGGTGACCCGGACTTCTTCGTAATCAATGCGATGGTAGGCGTGCGCGGCGATGATCCTCATTCCCCTGACTTCTCGCCGGGGAATCTCAGGCGTTGCCTTGATGACCTCGTCCGGCAGCTTGGTGGCGACGTCGCCCAGGCGGCCGATGACGGCCTCACCGTCAAGGCGCAGCGGGCGCTCGGCGTCCCAGCGCTTCTTCCCGAGATTCACAAGTTCGGCGGGCGCATCGACTGCCTCGGCCAGATCTGCCAGAAGGTCGTCGACTCCCCTGGTCACAGATCCTCGGCCGCGGCGCGGATGTGCTCGTCCCGCGGCTTAAGGGACGCTGGTGATTGCATGTCCGCTGGGTTTGTCGGTCGCCACGCACTCTCCTGATCTCGATTCCGAGCAGGATGGTAGCGGCGCAGTGGCGGCGGTGATCGAACACGCATGTCGGAAACATCAGTTCCCACCTCCGAACCAGGTGGTCAGGGCGTCGCGCAATCCGGCGTCGGTGCCATCTCCCCACCTAGGCGACGTACCCGTCCGGGCGGATCACCACGGCGACCGGGGCGCTGACGGAGCCCAGGACCGGAAGCTCCCACGGGCCGCCATATTCAGAATCGATCAGCTGGACCCGGTCAGTCCACGGTGTGACGTCGAGGACGCCGGGCTGATCGAGGCTGAGCAGCACCGGCTTGGCGCCGTGCAGGAGCTCATAGACGCGGAGCGAGCCATCGGCGGTCGCGATGTCCAGATCGGGCATGCGTCGTCCGAGCAGGGGATGTCCTGGTCCGAGGTCGTAGTGGATGTCGAGACCCGACATCATGACGGCGATGCTCTGACGGGGCTCGTCCATGCTGAGCAGACCGGTCTGGTGTTGCGCAGGGTCTGGTGACGGTCGCCGACACTGGTCATTGCGACTTGGGCCATGGTGTTCTGCAACACTCGGGCGCCAACCGGATGCCGTTCGTCGTGGTCGGTGTCCAGCAGGCTCTGGCGTGATGTCTTCTTAACCACCTAGGCCAGCTTCCACCCCAGGTTCACGGCATCCTGGACACCGGTGAGACCTTGACCACCGAGCAGGGGATGCACGTGTGCTGCATCGCCCGCCAGCAGGATGCGCCCATTGCGATACGACGCCGCCTGCCGGGTGTTGTCCGTAAAACGGGAAGTCCAGCTCAGGCTGTGCACGCCGTAGTCCGTCCCGTCGGCGACGATGAGTGCCTCGCTGACGTCCTGCAGGGTGGTGGGCTCGCTGGGGTGCTCGACCTGGCGTTCGGTCAGGAGGACCCGAATCCCATCTCCGTCCTCGGCCGGGCCGATCCCACCGCCCGGACGCAGGCCGAACTCCGGTTTCTCGACCGTCTCGACCTCGGCCATGAGCCAGCTCGTCGACGGATCCCACCCCGCGAACTCGATACCGGCCGCCTTTCGGATCACACTGCGGCCCCCGTCGCACCCGACCAGATAGTCCGCCCGGATCGACGTGCCGTCGGACAGCGCGACGTCGACGCCGGTGTCGTGCTGGGTGAACCCTGCCACCTCGCTTTCGCGTTTGATCGGCACCCCGAGCTCTTGGACCCAGCTAGCCAGCAGGCGGTCTGAGCCCGGGAGGGCGAGCCCGTAGTTGTGGCGGGAGGGAAAATCACTGATGTCCAAGAGGATTCGGCCGAATCCCTGGATCTGCATCGCCTTCCCCTCCTCGAGAAACCGATCGGCGACGCCGCGCTGATCGAGCACTTCGATGGTGCGCGCGTGCAGACCGCCGGCGAGTGAGCGATTGGGATCCGGAGTGGCGCGTCGTTCAACGATGACGACAGCGACCTGGGCTATGGCCAGCTCAGCCGCCAGCATCATTCCTGTCGGGCCTCCGCCGGCGATCACCACCGCATGTTTCACCGTTCGCCACTCCTTCGGTGATCGTGTCTTGTCGCACGTGTTACGCGACCTGCCGCCAGGCGTTGCTGCCCCGCCGGTCGCGCCGAGGCGTCGCGTCCGGGTGACCCCGATTCCGCGGTTGCCCGTCCCCAGGGCATCCGCCGACCATTCCCGATCGTCCAGGTCGGCCAGTCGCACCGCGAATGGCGTACAGGTGACCTCGCCGCAGAACAAGCCGCCTCGGTCTGGCATCGGCGCAGGTCAGGACCAGCCCTGAACCTCAGTGGACAGCGCTGGGCGCGCGTGAACACACGGTTTGCAAGAACACCGTGACCGCCGGCGGGCCGAGGGCGACGTGGTGGTGACCGACATGCTCGCACCGCGTGACCTGCTTGGCGGGCTCGATCCCGATGTCGAGATCATTGGTGCCGGCAAAGCTCAGCCGCAACGGAGCGGACTAGTGCACTGAGCCGCTTGGCGGCCATCCGGCGCTGGCAGGCGTCGTCATCGATATGCACCGCGCGCAGCCGCCGCGCGCCGGTAGGCGAAGCTGCTACGCGAGTTGCCGCATTGTCCCCGCATCGGCGACGGCTAGCCTGCTGCCGCGCGGCGTGCGAAGAGCGTCTCGAAGCCCATTCGAGACCTCTCATCGACGGAATCCGGGCGAGGATGCCTGGCAACTCTTGACACAGCCGCAAATTTAGTTAACGTCAGGAACGTTATTTGTTGGGCGCGAGTTTGCTCTGCTATCAAGGCCTTCCGACGGGTCGGGAAGGATTGGCATGGCTCGCCTGGACCTTGCGAGTGTTGGCAAGGTGTACGAGGACGGCACGCGCGCGGTCACCGACCTTAGCATCGCCGTCGACGACGGTGAGTTCCTCGTCTTAGTTGGTCCGTCTGGGTGCGGGAAGACGACGGCGCTGCGCATGGTCGCGGGACTTGAGACGATCACCGAGGGTGAGATCCGCATCGGCGACCGGGTGGTCAACAACGTGCCGCCACGCGACCGTGATCTAGCGATGGTGTTCCAGTCCTACGCGCTGTATCCGCACATGACGGTGCGCGACAACATCGCGTTCGGCCTGCAACTGCGGCGGATGCCTAAGCCGGAGCTCAGCCGGCGTGTCGATGAGGCAGCGAGGATCCTCGGCCTCGCCGAATACCTCGACCGTAAGCCCCGCAACTTGTCCGGTGGCCAGCGGCAGCGAGTCGCGATGGGTCGGGCGATCGTGCGCCAGCCGCAGGCGTTCCTGATGGACGAGCCCCTCTCCAACCTTGACGCGAAGCTCCGCGTCCAGATGCGCGCCGAGATCGGCAAGCTGCAGCGTGATCTAGCCGTCACGACCATCTACGTAACCCATGATCAGACCGAGGCGATGACGCTGGGCCACCGCGTGGCAGTGCTGAAGAAGGGCACGTTGCAGCAGATCGCGGCGCCTCAGGACCTGTACGACCACCCGGTCAACCTGTTCGTAGCCGGGTTCATCGGATCGCCGGCGATGAACTTCCTGGCCGCGACTCTCCGCCGCGATGACGCGGGCGAGTTCTCGGCCGAGATGGGCGCCGAGACCCTGCAGGTGCCCGCGTCCGTCCTCGCGGCGCGTCCCGCGCTCGCAGGCTACGTCGACCGCGAGGTCGTCGTCGGCGTGCGGCCCGAGGACATCGAGGACGCCGCCCTCACCTGGGCTGTCGATGGCCGCACACTGCCGGCGGTGGCCGAACTCGTCGAGCCACTCGGCTCGGACCTGATGGTGTACCTGTCGCTCGACGTCCCACAGCCCTCCGCGCACGAGGACTTCGCCGAGCTCGCGCGTGACGCAGGTGATGTCGCAGTCGACATAGCAGACAAGACAACCGTCGTCGCCCGATTCAGCCCGCGGAGCACCGTGGCAGTGGGAGACAGCGTGAAGGCAACGGTCGCTACAGACCGCATGCACTTCTTCGAACCTCATTCAGGCGCTGCGATCTGGACCGCCTGACCCGACAGACGAGGAGACATGACCATGGCTCTCGCGAGAAAGACGATGGCGGCCATCGCTGTTGGCGCCGCAACGATGGGGCTAGCCGCCGCATGCTCGTCCGGCAAATCGAGCACTCCCCCAGCACAGTCAGGCTCACCGGTTGCAGCGGCATTCAAGGGCCAGTCGTTCACCATACTCGGCCAGTGGACCGGCCTGGAGCAAACGGCGTTCCAGAGCGTCATCAACGCCTTCGACAAGTCGACCGGCGCAAAAGGACAATACACACCAGCCGCGGGCGGCTCGGAGCCGACGGTGCTGGGCGCTAAGGTCGCGGGCGGCACCCCGCCGGACATCGCCATCCTGTCGCTGCCTGGCGCGATCGCCCAGTACGGCACCGCCGGAAAACTGCATGCCTTGTCGGCCGCCAGCAAAGCCGCGGTCGCTCAGAACTTCGCCACGGAGTGGGCGAACCTCGCGACCGTGAACGGGACGGAGTACGGGGTTCCCGTCGACGCGTCCGACAAATCGACTGTCTGGTACAACGCCACGGCGTTCAAGAATGCGGGCATCGCGAGCACGCCAACAACCTGGCAGGGACTGATCGCCGACGCCAAGACCCTGGCTGCCTCCGGCGTGCATACGCCGATCTCGGTCGGCGGTGGTGACGGATGGACGCTCACCGACTGGTTCGAGAATGTCTACATTCGCACGGCTGGCATCGCGAACTATGACAAGCTTACCCATCACCAGATCAAGTGGACGGACCCTACGGTCGCCACCGCGCTGACCACTCTCAAGCAGATCTGGGGTAACAAGGCCCTGATCGGCTCGCCGTCGGCAGCGCTCACCGTCCCATTCACTGGCTCAGTCGACAATGTCTTCAAGGCCAGCCCCACCTCGGCGATCGTGTACGAGGCAAGCTTCGTGGCGACCACAATCCCCGCGGACAAGGACCCGGCCAAGGTCGGCACGGTGGCGAAGTACTTCGCGTTCCCTTCCATCAACGGCTCCGCTCCGGTGGTCGAGGCTGCGGGAGACTTCGCGGTCGCATTCACCAGCAACCCGGCGGCGCAGGCCTTCATGACATTCCTGGCCTCGCCGCAAGCGGCGCAGCTACTCGTGTCTTACCCAGGCAGCGGGTTCATCTCCGCGAACAAGAACCTGGCGGCAACGGCTTACCCGGATGCGACGACGGCCGGCCTTGGGCAGCAGATCGTCAGCGTCGGGGACAACTTCCGGTTCGACATGTCCGACCAGGCGCCCGCCGCGTTCGGCGGCACGCCCAACAAGGGCGAGTGGGCAGACTTGCAGAACTTCCTCAGTAACGGCAATGTCCAGGCCGCCCAGGCGGCACTGGAGAAGGACGCCGACAGCGTGACGTGGACCAGCTAGCGCGGTCCGCGCCGATCACTCAGTGACCGAGGAGGAGTGAATGGCACAGGACTCGGGTGAGCCGGTTAGCCAGGCTGAGCTTGCCGGCTCCCCCGTGCTCCTGGCCGAGACGCCAGCGGCGGCCGCCACCCGTCAGCGGGGCAGGATGCCATTGGCTCCCGGAGAGGTGCGCTGGCTGGCGCTGCCGTTCCTGGCCCCGGCACTCGTCCTGCTCGCGGCCATCCTGCTCTACCCGCTGATCTACTCGATCGTGCGCAGTCTGTTCGCTGACGGCGCTCCGGGGGGCTCCGGATCGTTCGTGGGTCTGCGGAACTACGGCTCGATCTTCACCGACAGCTCGACCCTGCGGGCGGTAGAGAACAACCTGCTCTGGCTTGTCGTCGTCCCCACGATCGTGACCATCCTCGGGCTCATCTTCGCCGTGCTGACCGAGCGGATCCGATGGGCCACCGCGTTCAAGACCGTGCTGTTCATGCCGATGGCGATCTCGGCGCTAGCCTCCGGCATCACCTTCGCGCTCATCTACGCCGACCAGCCGAGCCGCGGCCTGGCGAACACGATTACCGTCGGCATTCACGACACCTTCAGCTCGTCCAGCGCATACCCAACGGTGTTCAGCAACGACGCCGCCGTGTACTCCGGGTCGGCGTTGGCCGGCTACACCACGAAGACCACCTTCGCGCCCGGATCAGCCGCGCTGCTCCCGCTGACCGGCCTGAATCTCCAGTCGCCGCCACCAGACGCAAGACAGGCCACGCTGCCACCAGTCTCGCGCGCCGTCTCCGGCGTGATATGGAACGACTTCCGGCTTGGCGGCGGCGGCACTGCGGGCAAGATCGACCCGCGCGAGCTCGGCCTGCCCGGCATGCAGGTGCAGGCGATCCGCGGCAGCCAGGTCGTTGCCACGACCACATCTGACGCGCATGGTGATTTCGTCTTCCCAGGGTTGACGTCGGGCCGCTATCAGCTGCGCCTGCCGGCGGCAAACTTCGCGGCGGCCTTCGGTGGCGTGTCCTGGCTCGGCCCCGACCTCATCACGCCCGCGATCATGATCGCGTACCTGTGGATCTACGCTGGGTTCGCGATGGTCCTGCTGGCCGCCGGGATGGCTGCGATCCCTCGTGACGCGCTAGAGGCAGCGCGAATGGACGGGGCGACCGAGTGGCAGGTTTTCCGGCGGATCACCGTGCCGCTGCTCGCACCCGTGCTGACCGTGGTATTCGTCACGCTGATAATCAATGTGCTCAAGGTCTTCGACATCGTGTTCATCATCGGGCAGAGCGCGGGCGCGAACCAGAAGTACAGCGATGTCCTGGCGGTCTCGTTGTACAACGCCTTCGGCAACCAGCAATACGGGCTGGCCAGCGCCATCGGCGTCATCCTGGTGCTGGCGGTAATCCCGATGATGGTCGTCAACATCCGCCGATTCCGGAGGGAGCAGCGATGATGCGCACGCTTGATTACCTCTGCCGCTCGCGATTCGCAGGCGAGCGGGCATGACTGCCATCGCCGGAGAGGACATCGTGACCGGGGCGATCAGCCGCAGCCGACCCGCCAGGATCGCCGCCAGGACCGGCGGCGGAGCGTTGCGGATCTTCCTGGTCGTGGTCGGGCTGATCTGGTTGGTGCCTACCTTCGGCCTGCTTGTCGAGTCGCTGCGCAACCCTGCGCAGTACGCAAACGGGGGCTGGTGGAATGCGCTGGCGCATCCGGCGCAGATCACCTTCAGCAATTACTCGGCGCTGCTGGAGAACCACGCCATCACCTCCTCGTTCCTGAATACGATCGAGATCACTGTCCCGGCTACCGTCGCGGTCGTGCTCTTCGGAGCGGCTGCCGCGTATGCCTTCGCCTGGATGGACTTCCCCGGCCGAGACTGGCTGTTCCTGATCGTGGTCGGGCTGCTCGTCATCCCGATCCAGATCGCCTTGATCCCGGTCGTCCGCCTCTACTCCATCCTCGGCATCTCTGGCTCGCTCTACTCGCTGTGGATCTTCCACATTGCCTTCGGGCTGCCATTCGCGATTTTCCTGCTGCGGAACTACTTCGCCGGGATACCGCGCGACCTGATTGAGGCCGCCCGGATGGACGGCGGCAGCGACTTGCTCATCTTCCGGCGCATCATCATGCCGCTCGGCCTGCCCGCGATCGCTTCGCTCGGCATCTTCCAGTTCCTGTGGGTCTGGAATGACCTGCTCGTAGCCCTCGTCTTCAGCAATGCTTCCACGCAGCCGCTCACGGTCGCCCTGGCAAGCCAGACGCGCCAGTTCGGCAATAGCATCGACATTCTGGCCCCAGGAGCCTTCCTTTCCCTGATCATTCCGCTCGGGGTTTTTCTCGCGTTCCAGCGGTACTTTGTCCAGGGAGTACTAGCCGGCTCAGTGAAGTAGCATTCCTCCGCACCTGCACCCGGAGCCCTGGCCGCAACCAGCTGCGTGGAAGTCCAGCGGCCGGTCAACGCCGCCGAGATCATCACCCTCGGCAACCAGGTCATCCAGGTCGGCTCCCCGCCGGCCGGCCAGAGGGCCCGCATCCGCATCGACGGCCAGGTCATGCACGTCATCACCCAGGACGGCGTCTTGTGGCGCACCCTGCCCTGCCCGATCCCGCCCGGCCAGCGGCACAAACTCCAGGGCGTCCGCCTCGCCGGACCAGAACCGCTCCCGCCACAGGCCCAGACCGTCCAGCGCAAGGTGTCCAGCCGCGGCAGCATCCAGGTCGCCCGCCAGCGCGTCCAGGTCGGCTTCTCCCACGCCGGCAAGACCGTCACCATCGAACTCGGCCACGCCACCCTGCGAGTCGTGGCGTGGCGGATCCCGTCGTGCAGGGCTCCGGTCTCAAATTTCTGCATGATCGGCCCGCCGTCGAGCACGGCGTCAGCGATGCCGCGAGTGACCGGCTGGAGCGCAGACCTTCAGCGTCGATCGTCCAGCGGCACTGCCAGTCAGCGGAGTCCGGAGCAGCTGGCTGCGTCATGTTCTCCCTCCCCCGACGTCAATCCTGGCGAACCGACCATACCCAGCCCGTAGCGCGATCCCGGACTCGCTGACCTGCCGAGCTCCCTCACAGGGATGCTGATCACCGAGACGACATTCGAGTGGCCGGTGAACGCGCAGTACGGGCCGCAGATCTCGACTTTCCTGCAGAGTGCATCCGGCTGGACCCAGGACCAGTGCTGAAGCCCGATCGCGACGTCGCGTAAGGCTTTGCATAGTGATGTGGCCGGGCCGACCGATCGCCGCACACTAGGCCCTGGGCGAGAGGGTCCGGCGCGTCTGACACGCGATGCCGCACGGCACTCATGCAAGCATGAGTCGTATGCACGCGGTCGAGCTCGTCTTTGCTATCGGGTGGGCTGCGTTCTGGATCTACTGGCTCGTGGCGGCCTTCTCCATGAAAAGGGGCAGCGTCCCTTGGTCCCGCGAGCTGGGTATCAGGGCCGTGGTCGTCGTGTTGGCCATTCTGTTGCTTCGCTTGGGAGCATTCCGACACGGCGGCCTCAATTCGGATCCGTGGCGCGCTGGCCTCGGGCTCTTCCTCTTCGCTCTCGGGCTGGGGTTCGCGATCCAGGCCCGCCTGCACATCGGGCGGAACTGGGGCACCCCGATGTCGCAGAAGGACGAACCGGAGCTGGTCACTAGCGGGCCCTATCGCCTGGTCCGCCACCCTATCTACGCCGGCATCCTGCTCGCGAGTGTCGGCACCGCCGCGGCGCTGAGCTGGATGTGGCTTATCGCCGTGGGCCTGGCCGGGGTCTACTTCGTCTACAGCGCGACCGTCGAGGAGCGCTATTTGACCAAGCAGTTCCCCGACACCTATCCGATGTACAGGCGCGCGACCAAGATGCTCGTGCCCTTCCTCTTCTAAGCCCTAGCCTCTGCGCGGACGCCGCAAGCTAAATGATGCGGTACGCGGCTGGTGGGCCAGGGCGAAGCTGGTTGGGGGTCCGGTCCCGCTCGGCCTCGCGGCTATTTGCACTGGCGGCGGCTCGCCAGTGCGGCGATACCGGCTGGATGGACCCGCAGATCCGCGCGGCGGGCATCGCCCAGACTCCGGCCGGGCGGCTCGCGACGCCGGCCGATACTGCCGATCTGGTGCGTTTCCTGATGTCCGATGCCGGGGGCTGGATCAACGGGCAAGTCCTCTACAGCAACGGCGGCTTCACGACGCCCACCTGACCCGACAGTGGCATGACCGGATAGAGCTTGTCGGCGGTTCGGTATGTGGAGCGCTCGCGCTGTCATTCAGTTGGCGGGCTCTGGTGTCGATGACGGACAGCTCACACCGAGCAGCGCGGCCGGCCGGGCCCGAGGACACTGATGACGGTGCGGATCAGATCCTGATAGGCGGGCCAGGGATCCGGATTCTGCCGGATCGGCCGTCCGGCGAGAGCGGCTGCGGGCCTATGAGAGCATCCCGTCCATAACGGCATGTCCGCCCGGTTGCGAGCGGATATGAAGCGGCTGCCGACAAGACCACATCGCGCCACCAGCGGCAGAAGAGCGCGTTCATCTGGTGCCAGATCCGTCGCCGTCAGCGACTGGTTGCGACCGGCGTTCAACGGCCGGTGCTTGCGGATGACGCTCATCGGGTGCGGAGGTGGCTGGCCGGATTCGTAACTGGGAGTCGCTGCTTCAGGTGCCCATGGACGCGAGTGCGTGCGCCACTAGCGGATCATCGGGGGCCATGCCGTAGCGGTCGGTGTAGATAGCCAGGACCAGTTCCCGCAGCTGGTCTGCGTGGACGGCTGGCCCGGCGGCCGGGGTTGAGGCCATCAGTAGCATCGGCTCGGTCGTCCCGGAGGCGGTGTAATCGGGCAGGACATACCCAGGCACGGGGAGCAGGCGGGCTCCGCACGTTGTCCAGAAGCTGATCCG
Source organism: uncultured Actinomycetota bacterium (assembly GCA_963792725.1). GTDB lineage: Bacteria > Actinomycetota > Actinomycetes > Streptosporangiales > Streptosporangiaceae > JAJYUU01. Next base: position 1,721,105 of record CAWBXJ010000001.1, read on the forward strand.
GCGTTCCCGGATCACTCGCTCGGCGTCATCCCCTGCTGCTTCGCCGGGGTCTTCCACTTCGAAGATGATGCACGTGGGCCAGGCTTGATTCCGCAGGGAGTGGTGAAGGAGTTGCCAGAATCGGCGGCCGAGGCCTTGACTGCGGCGCTCGCCGGCGATCGCGAAGTAGCGCAGGAAGGACCAATCCACCGAGCCGAGTCGGCGCAACGCGGCGAAACCTACAGGCGCGAGGCCGTCCATCGACACGAACGTCTGGTCGGCGTGGCTTTGCCGGGTCAGTTCCGTGAACGGAACGCGGAGGTCCTGGCTGAATCCACGCTCGTAGATGGCCCGCACCCCGGCGAGCTGCTCGTCGCTCAGCGTGTCAACCGGCCTGACCAGCAGACCAGCCATGCGTTCCCGGGTCCTTTCTGCGGCGTCGGCGGATCACCGAGCTCGGGCGCCAGACGTGGCATCCGTGCCGCGGGCAGCCATCACCGGTGACGGCGCCAGATCAGGCTAATCTGCCGCCGGCCAGGGTCATGTGCTTGCACGGTAAACGACGCACTATCCGGCCTTTGGTGTTGCTGGACGCGTTGCGCCCACGCTATCGGCCACGGCAACGCGCCGAGTGCGCGAAGAGCGGATGTGGCCATGCAAGCAGCAGGTCGGCTGCGCAGGCTGCCTTGGTCACCCAGAATTGCTGGCGCCGTTGCTGCCCTGAGGCTGGCCCGATGAAGAGTGGTCGGATCCGGACATGATCTCCTTCAGCTCATCTAGCATTTCCTCAGCCACCTCGGCCAGCTGCTGGGCCCGCTCAACAGCCCCCTCAGCCTGGACCTCGGCGGCCTGGCCAGCGTCCTTCAGGGCGGCGTTGTCGGCCTTGATCTCCCCGACCGTGACCTTCGCCTCGTCGGTCTGCAGGTTCATGGCAGCCGGCTCAGCCTGAGCCGATGGATCCGCGTGCTCGCTCGAAGTCGTCATACCCGAGAGGTGTCCTGAGATCGGCCTTCTATTCGCACGAGCAGGATCAAGACGGACGCGGCGTGACACGCAGATGCTGGCCATCCAGTTCGCGCAGGTGCGGGTGCGTGGGTCAGCAAAGCCGCATCATCGAGCGGGCAACGCATGGCCCGAGGTGAAGGTCAGCCCGCCGGTGTTTCGGCAGCGGAATATGAGCGCTATCTCGGCGGCTCGCACGGCCAGGTGCCTGCCCGGCACATCAGCAGCGGCCGGACGGAGAGTGTTGATGCCGGGCGAGAGTGCCGTCAGCGATCGCTCTCGGAGGTAAGCCAGGCCCGCCATCAGGCTGCCGAGCGGTAACGCTGGATCACACGTCGCCTCGCGCTGAGCTCGCAACCCTGTGCAGGATGGCCGCCTAAGGCCCGGCTCTGCTCGTGCTGGACGACGGGACGCCCGCATCCGGCACGTAACGCGATGACCGCGGCACCGTTCAGTGGTCCGGACCCGGTCGCCCCCATCAGGCGGTCAGGGGCCGCTGCCGTAGGATCCGGACCGTCAGATATCCCGTAATAGTGGTGGGTGCCGAGATGGGAACCTCAGCAGGTTCGGCTCCTCTGGTCGGCCGGCGTTTTGCCGTCGCCGGCGACCGGGTATTCGACGCGCGGTCGGGCGCCTGGGCTGACGGCACGGTGGTGCTCGTCGAGGACGGGCTGATCAGTGGCGTCAGCCGCTCCGCGCCAGACAGCTGGCCGGTGCTGGAACGCCCGGGCACCAGCCTGCTGCCGGGGCTCATCGACGCGCACACCCACGTGCTGCTGCGCAGCAGCTATGACGAGTTCGAACTGGCGCGGCAAATGGCCGAAGAGAACCTCGGTCATCGGGCAGCCAGCGCGGTGCAGGCGATGTCCATCTCGGTCCGGCACGGATTCACCACGATCCGCGACCTCGGCACCGAGGGGGCCGGCTACTTGGATGTCGGCCTGCGGGATGCCGCCCACGAGGGCATGGTCCCCGGGCCGCGGATGCTGGTCGCAGGGCCCGCGATCCGATCGACCGGCCGCTATCCGCTACCCGGCGAACGCTACAGCATGACGTTCCCGGTCGGTATCGACAGCTGCACCGGCGCCGCCGCCTGCCGTGAAACGGTCCGAACCCAGATCGCATATGGCATCGACTGCCTGAAGATCTATGTGAGCGAGCGCTTTGATCCGCCTGCGAGCGACGGGGAGTATCCGGACGGCCCGCTGGTGTGGACCGAGGAGGAGGTCCATGCGCTTGTCGACGAGGCGCACCGGCAAGGCATTCCGGTGGCCGCGCACTCGCTAACACTCAGCGGGGCAGCGCTGGCCGTGGCCGCCGGCGTTGACTCGATCGAGCACGGCTTCGCTATCTCGCCCGAGCTTGCGGCCGAGATGGCCGCCCGCGGTACGGCTCTGGTGCCGACCCTCCTGGTCACCCGCGAGCACGCGGCGCACGGCTCGCACATCACGCAGGTAGTGCGGGCCGCGCACGACCGATCATTCGTGAACTGCCTGGAGGCAGGCGTCCGGATCGTGCTCGGCACCGACGTCGGCGGTTTCGAGTGGACTAGGGTGTCGCAGGCCGAGGAGTTCACGCTGATGGCCGGGCTGGGGATGCCCGCGGCTCATGCGCTTCAGGCCGGCACCTCGCGGGCCGCGGAGCTGCTCGGGCTGGGAGGGACAGCCGGGGTCATCGAGCCAGGCGCAACCGCGGACATCGTGGCCGTTGCCGGCGACCCGCTGCAGGACATCGAGTGCCTGCAGCAGGTGGAACTCGTGATCCAGGGCGGTCAGGTCGCGTGGGATGGTCAGCACCTCACCCGCGATGGGCTCGGCGCGACCGCCTGACCGGCTAGCCGGGATGCGCATTGCCCGGCTTCCGCGCATCGGCTACGAGCCGGCGTTGGTCGCCCTGTGGGCCGCGCAGGTCTTCGGTTCAGGTTCGCGGATGGCCCGCTGCTGGGGTTTGTCGGGGGTGGTCGATCTCGACCCGGTGGGGGCAGCCTCGCTCGCCTTACATCGCGCACCGGCGCCCGTCGCTTGCTCCCTTCTTGCTCCCCGCTCACGCGATCTTGAGTTGCTCGTCGCCGAAGTCAGCGATGAGCTTCAGTGTCCCGCCGAGCGCGGCCACGAAGCCATGGATGGCCTAGGCAGCCAGCCGCCCAGCTCAACCACCTTCAAGATCACCAAGTACGCCGGCATCATGGCGATCTAACTGGGTCATATCTTGCGGCGCCCACTCTAGATCGCCCAAAATGGGGCGACCCCCGGACCGGGTTCCCCGAGCAGAAGGATCCATGGTCAATCGCTGGCGTGCACTGCCGCCACCCACCCGAATGTGGGTCGTGGGTGGTGTGGTCTGGTTCCCACTCATCCTGCTGGAACTCGTCCTCGGGATCCTAGTCGGCGGCACTCGCGCCTGGACGCCGATCTTCGTGAGCCTAATTGTGATAGGCGTCGTGACGGGCGGAACGTTCTGGGTGCTGGGTACGATGCGGGCAGTCCGGCTGGTCCGTGCCAGGCGTCGCCAGAGCACGTCGGGCTCGTCGCCCGGGTCTGGTCTGCCCTGAGCTCGTCTATGCGCGGCTGCTCGCGGGCGGCAATCACGGCGGCCCCGAGGGCATGCGGGTCGGCGAGCATTATTGGTCCGCCTCGGCCTGCAGCCGCAAGGAACGCCTGGCCGGTGAGTCCTTCATGAGTGACGATCACTGGCTTGGCCAGTGTCTGGCCCACTGCTGCGACCAGCTCGCACAAAGCGTCCGCGGTACAAAATTGGGGGCGTGGACGTAGAACTGCGGCAGGAACTGCTGAGACGGCGTGACGAGGATCAGCGGGTCCGTGACCTGGTCTCTCCGCGCAAGGGACAGCACGCGGGCCGGCTCCCTGACGAGGTCGCCGCGGAATGGCAGCGGGTCGACGACGACAACACTCGCTAGCTCGGTGATCTGCTCACGACCCGCGGCTGGGCGGGCCAGACGCTGGCAGGCGAGGACGGCGCGCAGGCACCGTTCCTGCTCGCCAGCACGCCGACGGCGCTCCCGTCTTGCGGCAGGCATTTCTGGATGCCCGGCGCGAAGCTGTCGACCAAGGCGTAGCCTCGCCGGCACACCTGGCCTGCCTCTAGGACAGGGTGCGAGTCCACGCCGGACAGCCACAGAAGAGATGGACCGGCACGCAGCCACCCACCGCCTCCGACACCTCGCCCAGGTCGGCGGCGTGCGAATCGCCCGCACCCACCCGCATATGTTGCGGCACACGTTCGTGACCACGATGCTCGACGCCGGAGTGGACCTGCGCGACGTCCAGATCGCCGCCCGGCATGCTGATCCGCGCACCACCTCTCGCTACGACCGTGCGCGCCAGAACCCCGACCGCAACCCGACTACATCCTGGCGGCCTTCATGGCCTACGGCACCTAACTAACCGAACACCGAGGGATACGACGGTGCCGATGACAGGCACCGACAGGAATGCTCGCGACCTGGATGGAAGCACCGGCCGACGCCGCGTCGAAAGGCTGAGATGTCGCGGCTAGCTCTGGGGAGCCTCCGCGGCCTTCACCAGGCCGGCCACGATGACCGGGTACAGGTTACGCAGCGGCCGGTGCACCAGGCGGCCCAGGATGGTCCGGTCCCACGATGCGCCCCAGCGGATGAGGGTGCCGTCGGGTGACGGGGTCAGCGTGACCTCGGCCCGGTAATTGCGCACCGGGATGCCGCGCAGGACGGTGTAGGCCAGCCGCTTGCCAGGCTCGACGTCGAGGATTTCCTCAACCGAGATGGGGTACCGGAACCCGTACCGCTTTGACCCCTCCAGCCAGTAGACGGCGCCCTTGCCGTTCGCGGCCGCGTCGCCCTCGCTCCGGTAGCCGGCCTTGCGCCAAGGTCCCCACTGCGGGTACACCATGACGTCGCTGAGCAGGGACCAGACGACCTCGGGCGGCACATGGGCAGTCTGCTCTGCCGCAGCTTCCACCTTGCGCATATACAGGTTCTACCGTCTGCCGGTCAGACCGGACAAGAGCAAGCCGAGTTTCGTGCCCGCCACCGTGAGCCGCGCCGACCCGCGATCTCAGAGGAACAGGTCGTCGACGCAGCATCCGCTTATGGCTCCCAGATTGTTCAAGTCGCCGACTCGGGCAGTTGACAGCGACGGCGCCAAGACGATTGGCCGCGCGCTGGGCCGCGCTGGTGCATCTGCCTCGCGAAGCAGTACCGCAGGCCCTTGCGGAGTTCGCCCGCATCGTGCGCAGCGGCGGCAGCTTGTCGATATCGATCGCGGAAGGCGAGGGTGAAAGCTTTGAGGTGGCCACGCCCTACGGTTCTGACCGCAGGCGCTGGTTCACGCGTTACCGCGAGCCGGAGCTCACCGCCTTGCTGACAGCAGCTGGATTCAGCATCCGTGCCATACGCCAGCACCGCGCATACCGGGACTGGCTGTCCGTCCACGCCACCCGCGAACCAGCCGGAGCGAATGGCCTTACAACGCCAACCACCGGCACGCCACCAGCCATCACGTTCTTGCCCGACCACTGTCGCCAGCGCCCAGAATGACGCTTCGGCGCTGCGTGGACGGCCTTGCATCCGGCATGGAGCCACACCCAGATCGAAGCCTCTTTGTGTCAAGACGTGTTTGAGGCTGTTAGCGGGGGTCGCTTGGGTGTGATGTTCTGCTGGCTCGGCTCGGCAGGTCGTAGCCTGGTAGCGGGCCTGGGAGTGGCTTGTCCGAAGAGCTGGTGTTCGGGGTGTGAGCCGGCCGCGCTGGAGTCAGAGCCGTTCCCCGGTTGCCCTCCCAGGCCCTTTGCGCTGACGGGGGAGATGGCCCGACGGGCGTCAGCTAGCAGGCGGGCGTAGATGGCGTCGCTGATCTTGCGTTTGAGTGACCTGAGCGCTTCCTTCCGGCTCTTGCCCTCGGCGATCTTCTTGTCGTAGTAGGCGCGGCCGTCGCTGTGCCGGTTACGGACCTGGGTGACCGCCGCCATGTGAATGGCATGGTTGATGCGGCGGTTCCCGCGCAGGGATAGCCGGTGGATCTTCCGGTTACCCGACGACACCTCGACCGGCGCGGTGCCGTTGTAGGCGGCGAACTGGTCCCGGCTGGCGAACCGGGTCACGTCGCCGACGTCGCCGATGACCGTGGCGGCGATGACCGGGCCGACGCCGAACACCTCGGTGAGCGTGGTGCGGCTCGCGCGGACTGCCGCAGCCACCTTCTTCCTGGCTTGGCGCCGCTGGTCGTCGATGCGGCGCAGATCCTCCAGGAACTCGGCGGCTAGCTCGAGGCGAGCCCGGCCGGCGGCATCGGATGGCGTGATCGCCTCCAGGACGCGGGTGGCCTGAGCTGCGCTGATCTCCTTGGAGATGCCGCCTGGCAGCAGCTCGCACAGCACCGCATGGAGCCGGCAGACCACCTGATTCCGGGCCCGGCTCAGGTCGCGGTGCCGCCAGGCCCACACCTTCAGCACGGCGGCATGGTCGTCGGCTGCCACCTCCCGCACCGCCGCCGGGCGCAGCGCCGCGACCGCCACCGATCGGGCGTCGTTGGGATCGTTCTTGTTCGTCGCCCCGGTGGCCAGCAGCCGCACCCGCGCGCCCAGCTTGGGCTGCACGTCCAGCACCCGCTCGCCGGCGGCGACCAGCTGCTGAGCCAGCAAGTGACCCAGCCCGCCAGCGCCTTCCACCGCCCAGGTCCGCTCCGGCCAGCCGCGCGCCCACGCGAGTAACTGCTCAGCCTGCGCCGCCGAAGCGCGTACCCGCACCTCGCCTAGCGGCTCCTCGGCCGCGTCGATTGCAACCGCCGTGTGCGAGCCCTTATGCGGGTCCACCCCGATCATCACTGCCATCAGCATGCTCCACTTCGTCACCACGAACGGAAACCGTGGCGGGCATGCCTAATACCGGATCTGCTGGCGCTCGCGCCTCTTTCGAGCCACGCCACGGCAAGGTCCGACAGGCCGGCACATCGATCTAAAGCCAGACCACTGACGCAGTCGGCAGGCGGTTCGGGAGCCAGCCCGTCGGACCCTCGGACGCTACGCCAATGCGCAACGTCAATAGAAGTCTCCTATTAGGCGGCTCGGAGTGCGGATATCAAGCGGCAGGCTTCGCCTCGTCGGCACTCGTGCCAGCAAGCTTCGGTACGGCGATCGGCCGGCCAGCCCGCATAATCATGCACCGCGCGCTGTGGACGAGGAACGCAAGCCGCGGATGTCGCATCGCCCTGCACCCACGGTCAAGGCGGCGGCCCGAAATATCTGGCGACCTGCCAGCTACGATCCTCTCGCCTGTTGCCTGACAAGGAGGACGGCCATGTACCGCGAACGCGACGCCGAGGCGTCCTTTTGAGCCGACCAGCAAGCGCCGCCGGGGGTTCCCTCTAGCGAATCCAGCGTCAAGCGCGGCGATCGCGTCGTGGGCAGTGACACTGAACTCGTCGAGAAGCTCGGCCGCAACGACCCGTGTCCGTGCGGGTCAGGGAGGCGCTTTCCGCCATTGCTGTCGCAGGACGGGCCGCTTCGACGGCACACCCGCGGCCTATTACGTCCGCGACCGTAACCGGTGAGAAACGATTGCCCGGCCAGGTTCAGTCGGTGCGGCCAACGGTCAACCAGCCGTGCCGGCTGAACTTACTCTCTTGCCGCTGAGGTGCGTTGCCTTGGCCGGTGGTCCAGGATGCTGTCATGAGGGTTCGGTTCGCGGGCTGCGGAGATGCCTTCGGCAGTGGCGGCCGCTGGCAGACGTGCATTCACCTGGCCGCTGACGGGCAGGCGATGCTGGTGGACTGCGGGACAACCAGCCTGGTGGCGCTGAAGGCTCAGGGGCTGGACCCGAACGCGGTGCGCGCGGTGGCGGTGACCCATCTGCACGGTGACCACTTCGGCGGGCTGCCGTTCCTTATTCTCGACGGTCAGTTCTCCCGCCGCACCGAGCCGCTGCTGGTGGCCGGGCCGCCGGGCATCCGGGACCGGCTGGCCGAAACGATGGAGACGCTGTTCCCTGGCTCAAGCACTGCGCACCGACGCTTCACGACGCAGGTAACCGAGCTGGCTACCGACGGGACACCCGCCGGGCTGGGCCCGGCGGTCGTGCGCGGATGGGAGGTCGAGCATGCCTGTGGCGCACCCGCGCTGGCGCTGCGAGTCCAATTCGGCGCGGCGAGGTTCGGCTACTCCGGCGACACCCAGTGGACCCCGGTGCTCGCTGAGGTGGCGCGCGGAGCGGACTTGTTTGCCGTGGAGTCCTATACCTTCGACCGGCCCATCCGCTACCACCTCGATTACCATACGCTGCGCGCCCACCTCGCAGAGATCCAGGCGGAGCGGGTAGTGCTCACTCACATGTCGGCCGACATGCTCAGCAGGCTCGCCGATTCCGAACTGCCGGCGGCCTATGACGGCATGGTCATCGACATCTGACACGGCCAGCAGGCCGACTTCGGCATCCGCTCTATAAGCCGCCTTCGGTACGCGTTTAGTTCCCTGGACGAACTAGTACTGGCGCCCAGACCCGGCAGGTGCCGGCTTATCCAGCAGCGCTCTGACTGTCTTCGCCACTTGTCTCCAGTGAGTCCGCTCGTGACGGGCCAGGCGGTTCGCATACGAATGCATGGTGAGCTCCAGCGGCCTACCACCCCCGAGTACCGTGGCGCTTCGCGACCAGCCCTGGTCGGGCAGGTGTCCAACCAGAGCGAGCAGCTGATCGCGTTGCTTCCTGAACGCCTGCAACGACGAAGCGAACGCTAGCTCGCGATAGTCCGTGCTCTCGATCCAGGTGGTCGGGCTGACTGCTCGTATGGTCGGGTGGTCGGTCGCGGCGATCGTCTCGATGGCCTGACCCCACACGTCCGCACACGACCGGAGATGGGCGGCAATCTCGGTGACCGACCACTCGCCAGGCTCAGGTGCCGCGTGCAGCTCGGATTCTGTCAGGTCGCCGGTCAAGTCGCTGAGGCGTTCAGGTGTGTCGCGCAGGATGGAGAGGATCTGTTCCGTCGTCATCAGCTGACGTGCCATAAGGCAGGTCCCCCTCCCGCGCGGTGCTCGCCTGGGCTGTTCCCACCGGTAGCAGTTGTGGTCACGAGCCCTACCGTAGGTCCCGTTCCGGACGTTCTACGGCCGGAACGGGACTTACCTAACGAATACATGCACCTCCGTTGTCGGCAGTGCTCGCTCATACCGCGCGTCGCACGACGCGACGGCCGGGCTTGCCCGGCCTGCCCTTTCCGCGGAAACGCCGGTCGGGCCGCAAGTTGTGCGTAGCGCCAGCATTGCAACAGCCAGCCGACGGGCGCAGGCGGATCGCTTCAGTGCCGACAGCGCCGGTGGTGCAGGCGCCGCTTCAGTTCTAGGGCCGTGGTAGACCAGTGCTCATGACGGACCTGCCGGTGCATCTATTCTCTGGCCTGGATGGCGTAGAACTGGCGTGGCGGGAGGTCGGGTCGGGGCGGCCCTTCGTCTTGCTGCACGGGCTAATGGGCAGCGGGGCGCTGCTGGCCGGTCAGGGCCTGGTCCCGGCGCTTGCCGAGGCGGCTACCGGGTCATCCTGCCTGACTTGCGCGGGCACGGGGACAGCGGACGACCGCACGATTCCGCCTGCTACCCGCCCGACATTCTCGCCGATGACATGCTCGCGCTCATCGGGCGCCTGGGGCTCGACGACTACGACCTGGGCGGCTATTCCATGGGCGGCAAGCTCGTGCTGCGCTTGCTGGCCCGTAGCGCCCGCCCGGCTCATGCGGTCGTGGGCGGGCAGGGCCTCGATGCGCTCGATGCCGAGAGCGACCGGACCAGCGGGCACCGCCGGATACTGGCCGCCGTCGCCGACGGAGCCCCGTTGCCAGCCGGGTCGCCGGAGGAGGCCACCGCGGAGTGGATCAGGCAGAGCGGGGTTGACCCGCGGGCCGTCGGGCTCGTCCTGGGCACCTTCGTGGCGACGACCGCCGACGCTTTGCGACCGGTTTCCGCGCGCACGCTGGTCGTTGTCGGCGACCGGGACACTCGCGGCGCGTCGGCGGGCTCGCTCGCTCGCTGGCCTGCTGCCTCACGGGCAGCTCGTCTTGGTGCCCGGCGACCACTTCACGGCCTTCGGCGCCCCGGAGTTCACAGCAGCCGTTCTCGAGTTCCTCGGAAAATCCTTACCGGCAAACGCATCGCGTTAGCCGGGAATTACACCTGCTTACCGGCCTGTGCAAGGTCTCGCGGGCGGAGCGGCGGCCAGCCGCGAACATCCTCATATGCTGCGGCGAGCGCAGTCAGATGGGCGCGGTGCATGGACGTCGGACCGGTGCCTATCTTCGGCCCGCCTCGGTAAACACCTCGGCGGTCGCACGGCTCTCCCCGGCCAGCCGAGGATACGCCAGCTATCCGGGGCTGCCGGGCGAGCCCCACAATGGATCCATGCTGGATGACCGCCTCGTGGGCTACTGGTCGGACGAGACTGTCTACCAGGGCGCCATGGAGGTCACCGACATTGCCTTCCGCCGTGACGCGACCGGCTGGACGTACTGGTCCAGAGATGGCGGGGGCTTCGAAGTCTTCCGTTTCAGCTGGCGCACCGCCGCCGATCACCAGCTCACCATCGACCTGCAAGAGCTACTGTCCGGCATCTGGCACTTGACAGAACACACGGTCCAGCATCACGTCCGCAGCAAGACCCGCTGGGATAAGCAGATCGTCGTGGCCTACGAGGTCACCCCCGGCCAGAATGTGTTCCGCGAGCCAGCAACGCTACTCAGACTGAACCGGCCGATCAGTATCGCTACCATCGGCGACCAGTTCGCCTTCAAGCGACAACTAGCCCAGACAGACCACGACCTGACAACCCGTCTCTAGAAACCGTCAATCATCACCTGAACCCGCCACCTCAACGATCATCTGACTCGAGGCACGGACAGGCACCCGGGCCTAGGCTGTTAGCGATAGCAACGAACTGCCCGACTCCGGTGCCCGGCCAGAGCAAGACTTGTCTTGGCCGCAGTCTGACGACGCGGGCCTGCGCATCGACCTGACCTGGGCGCACGGCAGTGACCCTGGGGCCGGGCGTGAAACCCGGTCCTCGTGCTTGACCGGATCGACGACTACCTCAAAGAGCTGCAACGACGAGGAGAGCAGCAGTGACACCTAGTGGGCGCGGATCGGCACACATCGAGTTCCCGAACGAGCTCGAGGTTCTCATCTCACGAGAGTTCGACGCTCCGATCGCTCTCGTCTTCGAGGTATTGACTAACCCCGAGCATGTGAGCAAATGGGGCGCTTACCCCTCGGATCCGATGACGGAGTGCTCGATGGACCTGCGCGTCGGGGGGAACTATCACCATGTCTTCGTGGCCGACGACGGAACCGAGTGCTCATTCCGCGGAACCTACCTGGAGGTCGAGCCGCCGACCCGGACCGTGGAGACGTGGCTGTTCGACGGCTGGCCGGATGCGGAGGCGGTCGAGACCTGGCAGCTACACGAAACTGACGGAGTGACGACGCTGACGATGCGGCTGGCGTTCCGCGACAAAGCTGGCCGTGACCACTATCCCGCCAGCGGTGAGGAAGCGGGTGAAATGGCCAGCTCCGACGGCCCGCCAGCCAGCTTCGACGCGATGGAAGATATCCTCAGGTCACTACTCGACCTGGAGGGAACGGTCTCTGAGTAGCTGAGGTTCGAAGCCAGGCTTCAATGCCTGGATCACGAATGATCCGGCCCTTGTTCTTCTCGTACTGCCTGACTGGGACGAGCGCTAGTCTTGCCAGCGCGCCATTCATCGTTTATCGTCGATTAACAATGAAGACTAGTGAGCAAGCTCTCGACCGGGCGACAGCCGCCGAGTTCGCCAGCTGGTTTAAGGCGCTCGCGGATCCAACCCGGATCCAGATCGTCTCCCTGCTGGCCCGCCGCGGCACCCCGATGAGCGTCGGCGAGATTGTCGCTGCGGTTGATGTCGGCCAGTCCACAGTCTCGGCCCATCTGAAGATCCTGGCCGAGGTGCGGTTCATGCTAGCCGACCACCGCGGCACGGCCACCTACTACCGGATCAACGATGCATGCGTGGACTGCTTCCCCACAGCCGCCGACATCGTGATGGGCAAGCCCGCCCCGATCCCGCCTATCTCAGCTGCGTCGACCTAGGAGCACAGGGTGACGACGGAAGACAGGGACAGGATCGTCAGCAGGTACTCGGAACTCGCCCGCGCCGCGATCGGCGGAGGGGCCATCAGGGACTGCGATCCCGACACTTTCGACGGATGCTTTGGTGCCGCCGCTTACACCGATCGCAGTCAAGCGCCCGAAGCCGCATTCGAGGCAAGCCTGGGCTGCGGTAATCCGTTGATGGTCGCTGAGCTCCGGCCCGGAGAAACGGTCCTGGATCTCGGCTCCGGTGGAGGCCTTGATGTACTGCTATCTGCCCGCCGGGTCGCACCCGGCGGCGTCGCATATGGCCTGGACGCCAGCAGCGACATGCTGGCTCTCGCCCGCATCAACGCCGACAAGGCGCGGATCACCAATGCCCGGTTTCTGCCGGGCCACATCGAGGACATCCCACTGCCGGACGACCACGTCGACGTCGTCATCTCGAACTGCGTGATCAATCTGTCCGGCGACAAGCCACGGGTCCTTGCGGAGGCGTTCCGCGTGCTCAGGCCCGGCGGTCGGCTGGGTGTCAGCGATGTCACCGCAGACGAGGGGACCGACCGAGCCCGGCTGACCGTGGCGGAGCAGCAAGTCGGCTGCCTTGCTGGCGCGTTGACCCAGCCGGAATACGAGCGTTTGCTCGTAGCGGCTGGATTCGCCGACGTCGCCATCACCAGCACCAGCAAGGCAGGCGACTGCCTGCATTCGGCCATCATCCAAGCCACGAAACCAGCCACTCCCCACCACGGCTAATAGACGAGGACCTACGGGCGCCGGGAACCTTCGGAGTTGCAGCGGGAGAACCGCAGGCTCCGCGAAGACGTGGTTCTCAAGCGGGCGACGGCCCTTCGCCACGGAAACCCGGTGAACATCTACCTGTTCATCGAGGCGGAGAAGGCGTGCAGGCGCAACGTCAACCGGGCGTCCGAGCTGCTGAAGGTCTCTAGTGCCGCCTTCAACCAGCACCTGGCCGTGCCGTCATCGCGCGACCAGGAGGACGCCGAACTGGCCTGCCAGATCCGGGTCGTGCACGCCGAGTCGAAGGGCGCTACGGCGCCCCGCGGGTGCATGCGGCAGCTGGCCCGCCGCGGCATGCGCATTCCCGCCAGCGAGTCGCGCGGCTGATGCGCGTCGCCGGCTTGCAGGGCCGGGCGACACACCAGGATCAGCACAACCCTGGAGATCTACACCGACTCGGCAGATGAGGCCCAGCGCGATGCACTCCGCAGACTGGACGGGCTGCTGGACACCGACGAGAGTTGATGGCGACTGCTACATGAGACGGCTACAAAGTCGGCATCTGCGATCTTGGAAACTCAAGTTTCCGCAGGTGGAGCTAAGGGAACTCGAAACCCAAACCTCTTGCATGCCATACGGAACCAGCCGATTGCCGGGTGTAGCCAGATACCGCCCGACCAGCAGCTTCGCTCGCCTCACATCGCATACTGTCGCCCTCTGGCGCCGGTCGGCCGGCCGCACGGCGGCACGGGTCGAGGACGTCATCACCACCGGCGGCGCGGTCATCGCCGCGGCTAGGGCCCTGCGCGACCTGGGAGCCACCGTGACCACCGTCGTCTGCGCGATCGACGGATCGAGCCACGGCGCCAGCGGCCTGGCCAGCGACAGGATCACAGTAAGGTCCGTCCTCACCAAGAAACTGCTCGACGCCGTCGCCGCCACCAGCTAACCCATCCGCTCCTGCCGCGAAGCGTTTAAGCGCCGCCTGGTGTTGTGCCGGCGGGCGACCGCCGTAGCGTGGCGTGATGGCGCACCGTTACTGGCCGTTGTTCGATCTGCGGATTGACACGCCCGATCTGATCCTTCGCCCGATGACCGAGGCCGACCAGCCGGCGATCGCCGATCTGCTTCCTGATGACGTGGAACTGGACCCGGCGGCCACACGGTATGCGGCCGCGGACGCGCGCGTCGCACGCGGCACTGTCGTGCACCAGGGGTACTGGAGGGCCTACGGGACGTGGCGGCCTGAGGCCTGGCGGGTCAGCTTCGTGGTGTTGGCAGCCGGCCAGATCCTCGGTGCGCAGGAACTGGAGGGCAACGACTTCCCTGCCCTGGGCACGGTCGACACCGCCTCGTTCCTGATCCCCTCAGCGCGGGGACGCGGCTACGGCAAGCAGATGCGGCGCGCGGTGCTCGCGCTGGCGTTCGGCCCGCTGGGCGCGCAGGCGGCCATCACCTCGGCGTGGCACGACAACGGCGCCTCCCTCGGCGTCTCCCGGGCTCTGGGCTACCAGCCCAACGGCGAGTCGCTGCAGGCGCGCGGCGACAGCGCTGATGTCATGACGCACATGCGCCTGCCGCGGGCCGGCTGGCTGGCCAGCGGCGCCGCGGCCGGCATCCACATCAACGGCTTCGAACCATGCCGGCACCTGTTCGGCCTTACTACCGGCTGACCCAAAGACGGTACTCAGTCCACCCGCAGACATCCGCACATCAGCGTGAGACGTTCTGCGTCAAGCTTTTGCCGGTGCCTCGCCGTCGTCTGTCCCTGCATAGCGGTTATGGGGCTGGTCCCTGCAGCGCGTGATCGGGCTGATTAGACGACGGACGGGGCTGCCCGTGGTGTACGTCCAGATCACTAGGTGTCTCAATGCCGCGGAGGGCCCGCCCCGGCCGTCAGCTTGAGGCGCCGCCGGGCAGGGCCAGGCGGCCCGTGCGCTGGTTTGCCGCCAGGTACCGTGGGCCGCGGTGAGCGGGTCCCAGGCCTGCCCGCTGGTGATGACGGCGTGCAGCTGCCGCATGATCGCTGCGGCGATGACGGTCTGTGCCTGGGTTGGGGTGAGCTTGTTGTGCTCCCTGCTGGTCAGGTACTGGTAGCGCGCACCGTAGACCGGGTTGGCGCGTTGTGCTCCCCAGACCGCGCGCCAGGCCGCCAGCCTCAGCCCGGGGCGTCCCTGGCCGGTCAGCCTGGTCCGACCGGTGAACTCTCCGGACAGCTTCTCCCGCGGCGCCAGCCCGGCATGCTTGAGGGGGCGCGAGCGGTGGCGAACCGGCGCGGGCCACCAGTCTCGGCCAGGATCGCCGCCGCGTCGATGGCGGAGATCCCGATGATCGAGGGTGACCAGGCTGGTCAGCCCGAGCTCGTCCAGGACCGCGGTCATCCGCAGCTCGGCCTGGCTGATCCGCTCGTGAGTGAGATCCCAGCACTCCAGCAGCTGCACACCCTCGAGCGCGCCGGGCCGGTGCGCGATCACGCCCGCGTGACCGGCGAGCGCGGCGAACATTCCGCGCACGATCCACAAGCACGGTTTCTGACCGCCGCCGCGGGTGATCTCCCTCCGGCGCGAGTCGCCTTCCGGCTGCCTCGCATCGCAGGACTGACTGCTTGCCGGGTCGCTGATGTGTTGTCCTCGCCAGTTCGGAGGGTGGCCGTCCTATCGGCGTCTCAGCTCGGCCCGCGGCGGCGTGGTCGCCTCCCGCGTAGCCGGTCGCTGAGCTCGCGGGCAATTTCCCGGTCGGCGTCCCGCTGGGCGATTGCCTGCCGCTTGTCGAAAGACCGCCGGCCGCGCGCCAGGGCGATCTCCGCCTTCGCCCAGCCGTTCTGGAAATACAGCGACAGCGGCACGAGGGTGACGCCGGCCTCGCCCAGCCTCGCGATGATCTTGTCGATCTCGCTGCGGTGCATGAGCAGCTTGCGGGTCCGCCGGGGCTGGTCGAGGACGCGGGTGCCGTGGCGGCCGTGGGCGTGCTCGGGGATGTGCAGGCCGTGGAGCATCAGCTCGCCGTCGTGCTCGTGAACGAACGCTCCGGCCAGCGACGCGTGGCCGGCGCGCAGGGACTTCACCTCGTCACCGACCAGGACTATCCCGGCCTCGTATGTCTTGAGAATCGTGTAGTCATGCCGGGCCCGCCTATTCGAGGCGATGGACCTGCGGCCTGTTTCCCTGGACGCGGTAACCGTGCCCTCCTCGTCAATCCCGGCTGTCCACTCGGCGGCGCCCGCACCCGCCGCCTGACCGACATGGGAACGGTACCGGGCGAGCGGCCCGGTGAGGTGCCGCGCCACGGTAATGATCTCGGCGCTGCCGCGCCCGCAGGTCATTGCCCGGTAGTTGTAATTCTTCAGATACGCAAACGGGCACCGTCAAGCTGGCCTTGGAGAATGCGGGCAGGCCGGGCTTGGCAAGGTGCGCGGGTTCGGCTAGGGCGGCGACTCCGGCTAAGCGGCACGGGTTGAGGCTGCGCGCGCTTCGCCGCGAGTGTGCCTGGCGGCAACCTGACGTGACCGGGGAGCACGTGACGATCTTGGCCACCGGTAAATGCGTTGCCGCCTGTCGGCGTTCAGCCCTACAGTGGCCGCGCCGCGCGGCAAGAAATGTCCTCTGTATCAGGAAGGAGGTGCCCGCGATGTTCGCTCATCGTCAGACGCCTCCAAGGATCGCTCTGTAGCAATCCTGGAGACGCACTGCGGGCACCCTCAGGAATCTGGCCTCAGCCAGCCCTGAGGGTGCCTTCTAACCCAGCACTCAGGCACCGCAGAAGCCGGGCTGAAACACGACCTAACTATGCGTCCGCTCATCCGCGACCAGAGAAGCGGGCGTTAAGAGCTTCTACGTGGCTCCAGCCACCGCGCGTATTGCTGGTCCTGATCAGCCAGCGTGCCCGCATATTCCAAGGCCGTTGGTCCGAGAGTGCTGACCTGGTCCGGCCGCCCGCTCTGCCCCTCGACTAGAAGGTAGACGAATCGGCCTTCGCCCATGTCGCGTTGCATTCCCGAAGCCCAGGAATCGCGGCGCGCGCCGTTCACGCCGAGCCGGATACCCAGGGGATCCAAACGACTGCGCAACTCCCGAAGTGCTCTGAACAGGTCCGGCCCCTCAGCTGTCCAGCTGGTGCCGTCCGGGCTGGTGACCGTGAGCACCCAGTCCCCGCCCCTGCGGCTGCTGACAAGCGCCCAGCGCTGCTCGCTGGTACCAGACAACACCGTAATTGGATGGATCTCAGGCACGCCGCGATCGTAAGCCCGCCCGTCGGCTGAGCCGAATCCATTTCACGCTCATGCCGCGCGTCGCACGACGCGACGGCCGGGCTTGCCAGGGCTGCGTTTCCGCGGAAACGTCCGGTCGTGCCGCTTCTCGTGCTTGCCATTCGGTGGCCGGTCACGCCCGGCAACGCCCGGCCTCGGCCGAAGCCCCGCGTACGCGATCATTCTCTCTTGATTGAACGCGGCGATCGTGCCGCGCATGGGATCAACGTCCGAATCGCGCAAGTGCGCCACCAGATCGTCGGCGCCGAGGATCCCTCCGTGCCACAGACTCCTCGATCCCAGGAACCAACCGCGCCCACTCGCTCCGTCCTCGGGAGTAAGGCGCCGAGCTGTTCAGGAGTTGCGAGCGCACCGGGCTGATCACTAGATCGGACGGTGGTGCGCACGTGTACCCAGAGCAGCCCCAGGTTGACTACGACGCGCAGTTGATCGAAGTTCTCGCGCAGGGTCGTGCGCCTGGCTCAAGCGCCTAGATGCGCTCCAGCCCTGCGCCGTCGAACAGCGGCTCGATCTCGTGTCGCTGGACGTCTTCGGCCATCTCCTCGTCTGTGGGAGCCGCGCCGCCGGCAG
The DNA here is from genome assembly GCA_963792725.1 of uncultured Actinomycetota bacterium. Taxonomy (GTDB): domain Bacteria; phylum Actinomycetota; class Actinomycetes; order Streptosporangiales; family Streptosporangiaceae; genus JAJYUU01. The sequence goes on from CAWBXJ010000001.1 coordinate 1,738,759, forward strand.
CGGCGGCCTCCAGGGTTGGCTTGAGGAGGCGAGCGTCGCTCGACGAGTTGAGGAAGAGGTCAGGGCGGCCAAGGACGTAACGCACTGCCCGAAGCAGCGCGTCGCCGTCGGCCAGTGGCTCATACCAGCTGAACCGCGGCCCTGCTCCTTCCCGCCAGCGCCGACGCGCGACCGACTTGATCGTCTGCACCGCCACGCCGCGCTGCTCGCACACCCCGAGCAGCGCTTCCATGTCAGCCCGATACCGGTCGTCAGACATCACCGTGTAGTTGTACGGCAGCAGCACCGAGCTGAAGTCGAACCGCTCCAGGCTGCGTAGGTGCATGCCCGCGATCCGCAGTCCATGCCCGGTCACGCCGATGAACCTGGCGAGGCCCTCGTCCCGGGCCTGGGACAAAGCCTCGACCGCGCCACCTGGCCCGTGGGCCATCTCCCACTCGTCTGGTTCGACCAGATTGTGGAGCTGGATGAGATCAACCGAGTCAACGCCGAGGCGCGTCAGCGAGAGCTCGAGACTGGCGCGCGCGCCATCGCCAGAGCGCTCTTCGGTCTTGGTGGCGAGGAAGAACCGTCCCCTGTGCTCTGCCATCCATGGCGCGATCCGAAGTTCTGAATCGCCATAGGACGCCGCCGTGTCGATGTGGTTGACGCCGAACTCCAGCAGCGTCGCAAGGATCTGGTCGGCGCGCTCCTGCCGCATTGACCCCAGCGCCGCCGCGCCGAAGATGACACGGCTGCTCTCATGCCCGGTCCGGCCAAAGAACGCGCGATCAGTCATAGCCGCAGACTACCCACACCCCAGGCCATTACGTCCGCCGAGCGAACTCCGCGCGAGTCAACCACTTGTCTGGCCCGACGAGCACATCGCAGCCCGTCAGCGGACAGACAGTGTCGCGGGCATCGGCCCAGGTCCGGTTCAGGCCAGCACAGCAGACCCGCCGGAGTTGCTCTCGTCAACTTCCGGTCTATGCCGCTGGCGTCAGCGCGCCGGGTTTTGCGTGGTGTACCGCTCGAGGGTGATGGCCTCGGTTCCCTCGGCCTGCATAAGCTCCTGCTGTCCGCGAAGGTGGACACGTTCATCCCGTGCCCGTAGGCCCCCCAGGTCGAACAGGTCCGTGCTGCCGCGCGGGCGCTTGCCGCCAGGAGCACCTGAGGCGGCTCGCCATGGATCAGGCCGTGCAGTGCGCGGCCGATGAACGAGTCGCCCGCCCCGAGCGAGTCGACCACCATGGATGACGCGGCCCTCACGCTGACACTGACCGCGCCATCGAAGAGCATCGCGCCCTTGCTGCCCCTGGTCACCAGGACGTAAGCAGGCCCGCGGGCGGCTGCCCAGTGCGCCAGCTCCGCGCAGTCCCGGTCGTCGAGCGCAGCCGCCGAAAACTCCGCCACGTGCACAAACGGAAGCAAGTCGCTGGCATATCCGTCGTCCAGGTGGTCGCTGAAATCGAACGAAACCCGGCCGCGGCGAGCCAGCTCAGGCAGCACGTCCTCCAGGCCGCTGCAGTACGTCGAGTGAATGATGCTGGCCGTAGCCGCGAACGCCAGGTCATCCTCGGTGGGCCGGAACAGCGCCACGCCGCGCTGCCGCAGTCCGAACAGCCTTTCCCCGCTAGCATGCATGACCTGGCAGCAGGCGGTCGGCCCCGGCACGACGCTGAGCCGCCGGATCTCCACTCGCTCGGCGGCCAGCGAGTTCATCAGCAGCCGACCCCCGGCGTCATCACCGACCACCCCGACGTAGGCGCTGCTGCCCCCCGACCGGGCCACGGCGACCGCAACGTTGACCGCGTTGCCGCCGGGGAACACCTGGCCGATCGTCAGATAGCAGTCGCTCATGTTGTCACCGATCGCGATGACATCCATCAGCACTCGATCTTCCATATGTAGCGCCGGTCCGTCAGCCGGCGGGCCGTCCACCGGGCAGGGTGCGCGGCGACCTGGCTGAGCCTGGTTCTGCCAAGCACCAAGTGGCCCCCAGCCGAGCCGCCAGATCGACCGAGCCGAGCTTAAGCGCGGCGACGTCGAACACCCAGAGCGTAGATCGAATCTGTAAAGGTTCCCACCGCCGGCGGTGTATGCGCTGGTGCGTGTGCTCAAGGCTGACCTCTGGAGCGGCCGGCCTGGCGCGATAGTTTTGCCCTGTTCAGCTGCCATGAGCCCTGCGGTGGTCCCAGGTCGGTGCGCAATACCCAATCCATCGCACTCGAATCGGGAGGCATCTTGAGGCTTCTTCTCACGTCCGGGGCGTCACGAACCCGAGCATCCGCGATGCGCTGGCCGCCCTGCTGGGCAAGCCGACCGCCGATGCCACCGCACTCTGCATCCCCACTGCGCAGTGGGGCCACCCCATGTGCGGGCCGGTCTCGGCGCGCGGGTTCGTCAGCGGCCTGCCCCCGTGGGGTGGCATGACCTCGATGGAGTGGAAGTCGCTGGGCCTCCTGGAGCTGTCGGCACTGCCCACGATCGGCACGGAGCGCTGGGTGCCCTGGGTGCGGGAAGCCGACGTCCTGCTGGTCGACGGCGGCGACGCGACGTACCTGTGCCACTGGATGCAAGAGTCCGGGCTGGCCGGCCTCCTGCCGTCGCTGCCCGACACGGTCTGGGTGGGGGTGAGCGCCGGGAGCATGGTGATGACGCCCCGGATCGGCGCCGACTTCGTGGAGTGGCCGTCCGCGCGGGACGACCGCACCCTCGGCATCGTCGGATTCTCGATCTTCCCGCACCTGGACGTCTTCCCGGAGAACACCATCGCCGAGGCGGAGCGCTGGGCCACCGAGATCGGCGGCCCGGCGTACGCCATCGACGACCAGACGGCGATCAAGGTGACCGACGGCACCGTCGAGGTCGTCTCCGAGGGTCACTGGAAGCAGTTCCCCTGACAGCCGCGGCCAACAGTGATCGGCGGCGCACTGAATGCGCTCTAGCCGCACCTGGTGCGCACAGCCTTGATCGCGTTGCGAACGCCAGGACGCTGGTCCGGGATCAGTGCCCGGCTTCGTACTTGAAGGAGAGCTGGAGCTTGGTGTGATAGGTGATCGCGCCGTTCTCGTCGACTCAGCGCCCGGAAGCGGGCCGCGCCGCGGAGGCGAAGCGCGGCCCGCTTGCGGGCTGCTGGGTCAGCTGCTGGGGATGGCTTCCCAGCTCAGCGTGCCAGTGTCAAACGAGCTGCCCTGGATGATGGCCACGACGAAATACTGACTGTGCCCCTGGGTGGTAAAGAGAGGCAGCACCAGCGAATTGTCCGTTGACCCGTCGACCTGGGCGATCATCGAGTACGTGCCGGCGCCGGGAATGGAAATCTCGCACTCGCTGGTGTTGCCGCTGTAGTCGGTGACCGACACGACAGCCGCGTCAGGCCCCGACACGAAGTTGCTCACGCAGCCACCGTTGATAGTGATAGCGCCGCTGTCAATGCCTGCCCCTGGGCCAGCAGGACCCTGCGGACCTGTTGCACCCGTGGCTCCCGCTGGACCTGTAGCGCCTGTCGGACCCGCTGGACCGGTATCTCCTGTTGCGCCAGGAGCTCCAGTCATCCCCGTGGCTCCCGTTGCACCTGTCGGACCCTGTATCCCCTGCGGACCCTGGGCTCCTGCCGGTCCGGTCTGGCTCCAGGAGATTGTCGTGGTGCCTTTCGGGCAGTTCGTGCCCGCGTCCTGCAGCACGAAGACATGGCTGCCGTTCAGGGCCTGGGTTGTGTAACAGCCGTGGACCACGCCACTGGCGTCCACCGGACCTCCGGCGATCGTGGCGTAGGCGGTACCCCCGCCGATCATGAGGACGATGGCGCCCCCGAGTCCAAGTAAGGCCGTACGTCCAAGCATGTCCCCGCTCTCCTCTCGGGTAGAGCGGCCCGCCGGCCCGAGAGGAACTGTCCGGCGGGTCCGCCTACCTGAGAGGATCCGCGTCCGGGTGGCTGCGGCGCAGCGTGGAAACCCACACTCTTTGGCCCTGTTCGAGCTGCTGACCGGCTCTTCCACCCGGTTAGGCGTGCGCGAGACGGCTCGGCCGCTGTCTGTGCGGTGCGGAGAAACTGATTGCAGCGCGGCTCGACCAAGCCTTTCCTGCTGGACCGACGAACCATCCTGCGCTGAGGCCTGTCTGCGGGCTGTTGTCGCAGAGGTGGGGTCACGGAAGTGAGATGGCAGTCATGATCCGGTCGAAGACCAGTCCGGCCTGGGCGCCGGCGGCGGCGGCGTCGTGCGCCGATCCGGCGTGGTAGAGGGCATAGCAGGTCTCGTCCTGCGGTACGAAGATGGCCTGCACGAAGCGGACCGTGGCTCCCGCGCGGCCTTGTCGGCGCCGTCGAGCGCCTTTGCTGTCACCTCGGCCGGGATCGCGCTGCCGGGAAGATAGAACTCGGCTAGGTAGGGCACGACTGCAGGTTAAGCAGCGCAGCCCGGCGCGCGGAACGCGGAGACCCACACCGAATTGGCCCGGACTCAGCTTCCGGGCGGCCGCGCCGCCAGCTCGGTTCTCGAGCGCAGCCCGAGCTTGGCATAGATCTTGGTCAGCGTGGACTCGACTGCGCGGACGGTGACGAACAACTCGGCCGCGATCTCCCGGTTGCTCATGCCGCGCGCGATCAGCTCGGCGACCCTGCGCTCGGCCGTGGTCAGATCCCGCGGACTGGGAGCCCGGCCGGCGATCCGGGCCAGCTCGGCCTGCGCTCTGGCGGCCCACAGCGGGGCGGTGATCGCGCTGAACAGCTCGGCCGCGTCGGTCAGGGTGGCACGTGCCGCCGCGCGCCGCTTCAGGCGCCGCTGAACGGCGCCAAGCGCCAGCAGCGTCCGGCCCTGCTCCAGCGGCATCGGTGACAGCTGCTCCTGCAGGCGCAGCGCGTCTGCGAGCTCCGCCTCCGCCAGATCCAGCCTGCCCTGGCCGGCCGCGTGCAGGCCACGGCAGCGGGCCAGCAGGGCAGCGCTGAGCGGGTCATGCAGTGTCTGCGCCCAGCTGGCCATCATGGCAGCGGCCGCATCCGGGTCCCCGGCTGCTACCAGCGCCTCGGTCATGTCGGCGGCGATGCCCGGCACGCTCGGGCGCAGCCCGATCACCGGCAGCTGGCCGACCAGCGGACGAAACCGCGCTGCGGCGGCTGCGCTGTTCCCCTGGGCGAGTTCCAGCGCGCCTGACAGCGCCTGGTGCAGCAGCAGGTAGGGCCGGTCGTCGACTTGCTGGGACAGTGCCGCGCCGCGGCTGGTGAGTTCCCGGACCTTCTCGGCCTGGCCAAGCTGGAGCGCGGCCGTTGCGCAGACGTATAGCAGCATGCTGACTGTGTGCGGGAGATCCAGCTGCTCAGCGACATCGAGTCCCTGCGCCGCCAGCGCGGCTGAACTCTGCGCGTCACCGCGCATGACGGCTATGGCAGCCAGCTGCCGCAAGACGTGGGCACGGAAGTACTCGACACCATCGGCGTCTGCCCGGCCGAGCAGCGCAACCCACTCAGCTTCCGCCCGGTCCAGGTCCCCGTAGCAGGTGTGGTACAAGGCCGCCACATAGGCGGGCGGCGTGCGCATCGCCAGGCTGCCGGACGCAGGCTCCAGGGCAAGCGCCCGGCTGAGCATGCGCTCATCCGGGCGCGCGCCAGACATCACGGCGCGCTCGAAGCTCTGCGCGAGAGCGCTGGACAGCAGGGCCGGGTCACCTGCCCGCTCGGCGTCCGCAAGCGCCTGCCGGCTGATGGCAGCGGCGGTCACCTGATCACCGCGGATGGACCAGATGTCGGCGAGCGCGATCCGGATGTCAGCGGTCCGGGCCGCATCCTGGCCTGCTTCCGACAGCGCGCGCTCCATCAGGCTGGCCGCCGTCGGATAGTCGTGCTCGCGGAGCAGGCCGAGCTGGAACAGTGCGTCGGCCCGCTCAGGTCCCGACGGTGCCGACTCCGCGAGCCGCTCCAGCGATGCGGTCGCAGCGCGCATGTCGCCGGCCAGCGCAAGCTGCCGGGCGGCGCTCAGGCGATGCCGGAATGTCAGCACCGGCTTGCCGGCTGGCGTCAGCGAAGCGGCCAGCTCATACAGCTCGGCCGCGGCCGCTGGCGCGCCACGCGCCGCCGCGGCATCCGCCGCCCCGGTCAGCTCCCGCGCGACCGCCGCAGACTGCCCTGGGGTGGCCAGCGCCCGATGCCTGGCCCTTTGCTCAGGCAGCTGCGCGAGGCGCGCCGCGGCCGCGTGCAGCTCTATCCTGCGGGCAGGCGGAGTGGCACCGGTCACCGCGGCCGCGAGCAGCGGGTGCGCGAAACCGAGCCGGCCCGAGTTGTCCTCCAGCACGCCAGCGAGCACGGCGGTGTCCAGCGCGGCGGCGGCGGCTCCGGCCGAAACGTACAGCCCGGCCCGCAAATCGGGGATCACCGCCACCAGGCGCACCGCATCGACCACATCTGGCGCCAGCGCTCCGAGGCGCTCGCCGACCAGTTCACTTAGCGTGTCGGGCACCGGCAGCTCTGCCGCCGGGCCGCCGCCCATGCCGCGGCGGATAAGCGCGCGGCCGATTTCCAGCGCGATAAAGGGGTTGCCGCCCGACCCGGCCTCGATGCGCCTCAGTGCAGGATGCGAGAACGACACGCCAAGCCTGGTACGCAGCATCCGATGCAACGCTCCGAGGCTCAGCCCGCCGACCGCCACCAGGTCGGCCTGGAACCTCGCACGCGCCAGCTCCAACGGCAGGTCCGCACCCGGCCGATCGGTGCGCTGGACGCACAGCAGGCCGACCGCTTCGTGCTCGGCCCGGCGGATCGAGAAGCCGACGATAGCCCGGCTCGCCGGATCCAGCCACTGGACATCATCGATGACCAGCAGCACCGTTGCGGACCGGGCCAGCGCCGCTATCGCCGCCCGGAACGCCGCAGCGATCAGCCGCGGCTCCGGCGGGTGCGGCGGCGCTTCTGCCAGCAGCATCGCGACCCGCAGCGCCCTCGCCAGCGGCGGCGCCAGCTCCTCAAGCAGCCCCGGCAGGTAAGGCTCCAGCAAGTCAGCCAGCCCGGCGAACGCGAGCCGCACGTCACTGCGGGCCGGTGTCGTCTGCGAAACCGCGAACCCGCGGCCGACAGCAAGCCGCGCGCCCGCCCGAAGCAGCGTCGTCTTGCCCGCCCCGGCATCCCCGGCGAGCACAAGCCCGGCCGGGCCTAACGACAGCCGATCGATGAACGCCCCGAGGTGCCTCAGCTCGGCATCGCGGCCGAAGACCTCGGCGGACATGGCGCGAGCGTACGCCGGAAATGGCACGCCCTCCACTCAGGCTCGCATTCGGCCAGAAACTGGGGTCTGCCGACGCCGGTGGGTGCCTGCTGCGCCGCGGTCAGGGAATGGGCATGCCCAGCGCTGGATCGGCCGCGGCCGGAGCTGGAACGCCGATGATCACACCGGCAGCCAGAACCCCATGCCCACCCGGCGTCCGGCATCGCCGCGGCCTAGCTAGCTCCCGGATTGGCTCCCGCCGAATCCCCTGTCGAAAAACATGGCCTGACCTGCGCCGAGTGTCACAACCATGGATGAACGCTTGCTCGCGATGCAAGAAGTCACACTCAGCGCCTCCGGACCCGCTTCAATGCCATTGACCTGCGCCTTTGTGCTAAACCGCAGAAGAACCGCTGATCGAACAGGCGAACGACGTCCGGGGACGCAAGGACCGAGGGATGTTCGAATTACGCATTCTGAACAGGGAGTGGAACTACGGGGATTCGAACCCCAGACCTCTTGCATGCCATACGAAACCAGCGGATAGCTGAACGTAGCCAGATAACTCCTGACCAGCAGCTTCGCTCGCCCCACATGGGGCACCGTCGCCCTCTGGTGCCGGTTGCTTGCTCCCCTCTTGCTCCCGAGTCAAGCGATCTTCAGTTGCTCGTCGCCGAAGTCAGCGATCAGCTTCAGCGTCCCGCCTAGCGCGGCAACCAACCGGTTCAGCACATCTTGCGTGCACGTCGCCGCTCTCGATCTGCGAGACCCAGGCCACCGACACCCCACTCACAGGCCCATGTCCCTCTCCTGCTCCGCCTGGTAATCCGCACGCAGCCGCTCCGCCTGCGGCATCGCCCCCGGTACCACCGCGCCCACTGAGGAGACCTGTCTCCCGCGGCAAGCATCCTCCTCGTCAAGAGCGGGGCAGGCGCCGACACATGGCGCGTTCGCCGGCCAAGGACGTCTCCATCACCCACAGCCAGCGCCCGTGTCGTCTTTCATTGTCCCGAGCCGCTCGCTGTGTGGACTTCAGCTCGCGAACGGTGCGCCGGGCCCAATTTCGTCGTTGGTGCGGACCGCCAGCGCGCCCCGTCAGGCCGCTGCCACTTCTGCGACCCCGTTCCCGTCCTAGCAGAGTCAGCGACCCAAACCCGGCCGAGCCGGCACAGCGTCAGCGAGACCCGGCGACTGCTGATCATGAGCGGGCGAGCCATCTGCTTCCCGAGGATGCTGCGCGCACATGCCGACATAACCTCGTTACACGGCCAGCGAAGCAGCGCCGACCGACATGACTGGTGCATTGCGGCGCGGATGCTGAGATGGCTACTATACCGGTTAAGTTACGAGCCCTGAGGCAGCCTGGAGAGCGTCATGACAACGTCTGGTGCGGACCATCTGCAGTTCCCCGCGGGCTTCCTGTTCGGCGCCGCTACTGCTGCTTATCAGATCGAGGGCTCACCTGACGCCGGCGGACGCGGACCGTCGATCTGGGACACGTTCAGTCACGCCGCGGGCAATACGTACAACGGCGACACCGGTGATGTCGCTTGTGATCACTTCCGCCGGGCGGAGGAGGATCTCGACCTGCTGACCGAACTGGGCGTCGGCGCCTACCGGTTCTCGGTGTCATGGCCTCGGGTACAGCCGGCCGGCAAAGGCCCGGCCAATCCGGACGGGCTGGACTTCTATCGCCGGCTGGCGAGCGGCCTCGCCGCGCGCGGAATCAAGCCGGTGCTGACGCTCTACCACTGGGATCTGCCGCAAGCACTCGAGGATGCCGGCGGCTGGCCCGAGCGGGATACGGCCAGCCGTTTCGCCGACTACGCCGCGATCGTCGCGGAGGCGCTGGCCGACGAGGTCGGCACGTGGATCACGCTGAACGAGCCGTGGTGCTCGGCCTGGCTCGGCTATGGCGCCGGCCACCACGCGCCTGGCCTGAGGAGCATCGGCAAGGCCGCGGCGGCGCATCATCATCTGCTGCTGGCACATGGCGCGGCGGTGCAGGCCATCCGCGCGGCCGTCCCGGCTGCCAGCGTGGGCATCTCGCTGAACCTTCAGCCGATTCGGGCTGGCAGCTGCGATCCCGCCGACGTGGCGGCGGCACGGCGAGTCGACGGCAACCGCAATCGCCTCTACCTGGATCCGATCTTCACCGGCAGCTACCCGGCGGACATGCTGGCGCACTACCAGGGCCAGGCACCGGGCTTCACCGTGATCCAGGACGGCGATTTGGCGGTCATCTCACGACCGGTCGACTTCCTCGGCATCAACTTCTACTCACCCAGCACAGTCGTGGACGCCTCCCGCGTCACGGCCGCAGAAGCCGCCGGGTACTGCATCCCTGCGACCGCCAGCGACGCCGTGACTGCGGACCTGCGCGTCGTTTCGGTCGACCGGCCGGAGTTTGAGCGCACCGCCATGGGCTGGGAGATCGAGCCGGCTGCGCTGACCGAGCTGCTGGCCCGCGTCCACGACGAGTACAGGCCGATACCCATGCTGCTCACGGAGAACGGCGCGGCTGCGAGTGACTACGTCGCACCCGACGGAACGGTGCGCGACCTAGAGCGCATCCGGTACCTCGACGGGCACCTGCGGGCGGTGCTGGATGCCCGGGGCGCCGGGGTCGACGTGCGCGGGTATTTCGTCTGGAGCCTGCTCGACAACTTCGAGTGGGCTTATGGCTTCTCGAAGCGGTTCGGCCTGGTCTGGATCGACTACCCGAGCGGGAGCAGGATCCCTAAGGAGAGCTTCCGCTGGTACGGCGAGACCTTGCGTGCGAACGCGCTGCTGCCGCTGGGCGAGACCATCGGCTCGCTGCGCTAGGACGCCTCCTCTGCCGCGACGAGATGGCCTGGCTCGCATTCCACGAGTGCGGGCGGCTCCAAGGCACGGCCACCGTCTGCCGCGCGCGGCAGACGCTTCCTTGCCGCGGCAGCCTGCGCGTCCGTCGCCGGCTGCCACTTCTTGTGCAGCTGGGGTACCGCCGACAGGAGCATCCTGGTGTAGGAGTGCTGCGGGTTGCCGAACACCTTGACCGTCGGGCCCGTCTCGACGACAGCGCCGTAGCGCAGGATGACAGTCCGGTCGCTGAGATAGTTGCCGAGCGATAGGTCGTGGGTGATGAACAGGATCGCCAGCCCGGCCCGCTTCAGGCCGACGAGCAGGTTCAGCACGTCGACGCGGGTAGACGCGTCGAGCATGCTGATGATCTCGTCCGCCACCAGCAGCTGCACTTCCAGCAAGAGCGCCCGGGCTATCAGCATGCGCTGCTGCTGGCCACCGGACAGCTGGTGCGGGTACTTGTTCATCACGTCGCCGGGGTTCAGCGCCACAGCATGAAGCGCCGTCTCGATCTTGGCGTCCCACGCCTGGCGCTGCATGCCGGAGAAGTACTCCTCCCGCAGGAGCTCGAACACCCGGTCCGCTTTGTAGATGGGGTTGTAGGAACTGAACGGATCCTGGAAGACGCCCTGGACCTGCCGGTAGTAGTTGCGCAGCTCGGCCCGCCCGAATGAGGTGATGTCGGTGCCGTTGAATAGCACGCTGCCACTCGTGGCCTGGGTCAGCCGTAGCACGATCCGGCCCAGCGTGGTCTTTCCGCTCCCGCTCTCGCCGATCAGCGTCACTACCTCGCCAGCATCGATGTCGAAGCTGACCTTGCGCAGCGCCGGGGTCCCGGCCCGCCGCAAGCCGCTGGTCTGGTAGAGCTTCGAGACGTGGTCGATGCTGAGCGTGCTCATCGTCCTGCCTCCTCCTTGACCTTCCAGCAGGCCACGTAGTGCCCCGGCCTGACTTCCTCGAATGCGGGCTGCGTGGCACATCGGTCATGGACGAAGGGGCAGCGATCCGCGAACCGGCAGCCGGGCGGCGGGTTCGACAGCGCCGGCGGACGGCCCGGTATGCCGGAGAGGACCCCGTCCTCATACCTGACGCCCACCTCGGGCAATGATGCCAGCAGGGCCTGGGTGTAGGGATGCAGCGGGGAATTGACGATCGTGTCGGTATCGGCCTTCTCCGCGAGGCGGCCCGCATACATGATCATGATGCTGTCCGCGATCTCCGCCAGGATCGACAGGTCATGCGTGATCACCATCATGCTCTTGACAAACTTGCGGTCCCTGAATTCCATCAGCAGCTCCCCGACGGCTCGCTGGCTGGACACGTCGAGCGCCGAGGTGACCTCATCGGCGATCAGCAGTGATGGATCGAGCAAGGTCGATAGCACCAGGGTCACCCGCTGCCGCATGCCGCCAGACAGCTCGAAGGCATACATGTCGAGGACGTCCTCGTCGAGGCCGACCAGCGCGATCCGGCGCTTCAGCTCGTCCGCAAGCAGGTGATAGCGGACGTCGTGTGACCGCAGCAGGTCGGTGACGAGCTTCCTGATCTTGCGCGTCGGGTTGAGCGCGCTCATTGCGTACTGCGGGACCAGCGAGATCTCCCGCATCCGCATCGGCCGCATGGCCTTGCTGTCAGTGATCGGGAGCTCAGCGCCATCGAGTTCGATCCGGCCGCCCAGGTGCCGCATCCTGGCATCCAGGTAGATCAGGCTGTTGCCGAGCGTGGACTTCCCGCAGCCGGACTCGCCAGCGAGGCCCATGATCTCGCCGTCGCCGACGGCGAAGCTGACGTCGTCGACCGGGCACACGTCTCCGGCCAGGCTCCGGTAGGCGATCCGGAGGTTATCCACCCTGACGCTCATTGCTCCCTCAGCTTGGGGTTGAAGACCTCGTCGAGGCCGACGTTGGCGATGAGGAGGGCGGCGACCATGCCGGTCAGCACCAGGCCTGGCGTCACGAACCACCACCAGACGTGCAGCTGAAGCGCGCTCCAGGCATTGGCCTGGTTCATCATGTTGCCGAGCGACTGGCCGCTCGTTGGCCCGAGGCCGAGGAAGTCGTAGCTGGCCGCTAGCAGCATGGAACTGCCGAACAGCAGGACTACGGCCAGGAACAGGTACGACGCCATGTTGGGCGCGATGTCCCTGATCACGATGCTGGCGGGCCGCTTGCCGGATAGCCGCGCCAGGTCGACGAACTCCCGCGAGCGCAGCGTGAAGGTCTGCGCCCGGACCGCCCGGGCTACCCAGGGCCAGGTGGTGAGGCCGATGAAGACTCCCTCGAACAGGACGCCACGGGTCTTCAGGTAGGCACCGATGACGATGAGCAGGACAAGCGACGGGATCATCACCATGATGTTGGTGACCATCTGAAGCGCCTCATCGAGCCAGCCGCCCCGGTAGCCGGCCGTGAAGCCGAGCGCCATGCCGACGATGGACGCGCTCAGCGCGCCCAGCGCCCCGACCAGATAGCTGTCCCGTAGGCCGTAGACGAGCTGGGCGAACAGGTCATGACCAAGGTTGTCCGTGCCCAGCCAGTACTGCGCCGACGGCTGCCGGTAGGGCGTGAAGAAGGAGTCCGGGCTGTGCGGGGAGATGATCGGCCCGAAGATGGCGCCAACCACGAACAGCAGCTCAAGGCTGAGGCCGAAAACGACCTTCTTGTTGTGCAGCGCGTAATGCAGGAAGTCCCCCCTGCGCCGCGTCGCCGCCGGCGTGCCAGCGCGGGCCGACGCGAGCACCGCGTGGGCGTCTGGACCGGGCGCGGCCACCGGCGACATGGTGCCGGGCGCGGCCGGATCGGCGGCGAGCGGCTCGCTCATGCCTGCCCCCCTTGCATGCTGACGCGCGTTCTCGGGTCGACGATCACGTAGATGATGTCGATGAGGAAGTTGGCGATGAGCACGCCGAGGATGATGAAGATGAAGATGCCCTGGAGCAGGAAGTAGTCCTCGCGCTCGATCGCGTTGAAGATCAGGTATCCGAGGCCGGGGTAGCGGAACGCGATCTCGGCGACAATGTTGCCGCCGATCACCACTCCGAGGGCCAGGGCAAGCCCCGACAGCTGCGGCAGTGACGCGTTCCGGTAGGCATACCGCCGGACCAGGCGCTCGCTCGCGCCGAGCGTCCGCAGGTAGCGCGAACTGTCGTTCTCCAGTTCGTAGATCACCAGGTTGCGCATCCCGATCGCCCAGCCGCCGAGACTGACGAGGAAGACTGTGAGGAACGGCAGGATCCAGTGGTCGACCAGGCTCCACAGGAAGGTCCAGGAAAGCTGCGGCAGCAGGTTGAAGCCGTATCCGCCGGACAGCGGGAAGATGTGCCATACGGCGCCGAGCAGGAACGGCAGCGCGAGGGCTAGCCAGGGGTAGGGCGTGGCCTGGAGCACGTAGCCGACTGGCAGGACCGTGTTGTCCAGCAGCTTGCGCCGCGCCGCGAGGGCGCCGAGCCGGTTGCCAAGAATGTACGACAACGTGATCGCAGGTACGAGCAGGGCGAGCGTGTACGGGACGGCCTGCCAGATCACCGTGGTCACCTGAGCCGGGAAGTCGTAGATGCTGACGCCGAGGCTGCCGTGCACGAGGCCGTCCCAGAAATGCAGGTACTGATCCCACAGCGGCAGGTTCGTGCCGAAAGCCTCCGCCATGGTCTTGTAGAGGGCGGAGTACCCGCTCGGCTGGAGATCGAAGTTGGCCAGGTACTGCTGGACGGGATTGCCGGGCATCAGGTGCGGGATGCCCCAGTCGATGGTCGCGCCGACGAAGAACGTCAGTACGTACGTGAGCACTTTCCTGATGAAATACCGGCGCACTAACGAGCTCCTCGCGCTGCTGCTACGGACTGTGCGGCCCGCCGTCCCGCCAGGATGTCCTGGCGAGTAGCGGGCCGCACAGTCCTTTCTGATTTATCAGCCCATAGTGTTTATCGGCCCATAGGGGTGACCGTCATTCACGATGCGGGCTTGGCCGGCTGAAGCGAGGCCAGTGCGTACACGGTCGTCATGGCGCCGAGGTAGCCGTACCACATGACCGGCGTGTTCTGGTCAGCCGAGGCGGCGGATGGGTAGCTCGTCCAGTACAGGCTGTTGCCCTGGAACCAGGCACCGTTGTACCAGACCGGGATCTCGGGCAGCTGCTGGAGGAAATCAGTCTCGAGCTGGCTGTAGATGGAGTCCAGCTTCGAGGTGTCACTGACCGACGTCGCGCCGGCCTGCTGGACAAGTGCCCAGGCGGCCGGGTCGCTGTACCGCTCCCAGTTGAGTTGCGCCGTCTGCTGCGTCTGGATCGGCAGCTCGTAGACGCGCTGGAAGTAGCTCCACGGCGTGGCGTCGGCGCTGGCGTTGTTGTCGAGCGCCAGGTCGTAGCTGCCGCTCGTCAGGTCGGAGTTGCGGGCGGCGTCCTGCGGGAAGATCGGCGTGATCTTGATGCCGACGGCCGCGGCGTCCGAGGAGATGACCGAGATGCCTGCCATCCAGTCGGTCCATCCATCCGGCACCTCCAGCGTGATGGCCTGACCCTTGTAGCCGGACTTCGCCAGGTACTGCTTGGCGAGAGCCGGGTTGTAGCTGAAGCCGTACTTGCTGACCACGCTGCTGTTGATGTAGGGGGCCAGGTTGGGCAGCAGACCTGTCGGAGTCGCGGGCTCGGTGATCCCGCCGTAGACGGCGCTTACGATCTGCTGCGGGTTGATGGCATAAGCGAGCGCCTTGCGGAAGTTGACGTTGTTCATCGGGGCCTTGGTCGTGTTGGGCTCGAGCCACACGGTGTTGGCTGACAGCATGTACGGCGACTTCGAGTAGTAGGTCTTGAACCCGTATCCTGCGTTGCCGTTGAGGCCGCTGACAAGCTCGTTGATGCCGGGCAGGAAGTTGTTGCTCCAGTCGATCTGCCCCGCTGACAGCGCGGACAGCTCGACGTTGTTCGAGCCGTTCACGACATCCACCAGGTACTTGAACTTGAAGGACAGGTTCAGCTGGCTGCTAGCCCACCAGTTCGGGTTGTCCTTGTAAGCCACCTCGGTGGCGTTGTAGGTGTCCAGCAGCATCGGGCCGGTGCCGACCGGGTTCTTGTTGGCGCCGGTAATCTGCGCCGACGGCGACAGCTTGGACCAGATGTGCTCCGGCACCACCGGGGCCTTCCACAGATAGTCCTGCCATGCGGTGTAGGCGGGCGTGCTGGTGAACTGCACGGTCACGGTGTTGCCGCTGGCGGTAGCGTTCGTGACTGTCGCGACGTTCGAGCTGAACGGATCGGACTTGTTGGTCCTGGCCAGGTTGATCGAGTAGGCGACGTCGGCACCAGTGAGCGGGGTGCCGTCATTCCACTTCACGCCACTGCGGACCTGGATGGTGAACGTGTCATTGCTCCAGGTGCCGCCGGTCGCCAGCCATGGGTCGTACTTGTTATGGACTGGGTCGTACAGGAAGAGCGGCTCGTAGACGAGCCCCTGCGTGCCCGTCGCCATGTTGCCGATGTTGAAGGGATTCCAGTTAGACGGCGGCGCGTAGGCCGTGCCACTGGTGTAGAGAGTCTCGGCCCGCGGGAACGCGGCCAGCGTGCCCGCGCCCGACGAGGCTGAGGCTGACCCCGACGATGAACTGCTCGGCTTGGAACTGTTAGTACAGGCGCTCGCCAGTGCCAGCACCAGGCCGGCGGCTACAGCGGCGGTTGCCCATCTGGCAGCCCTGGTCCTGGCCGCCACCTTGGTGTGATTGCTCACGTGGTCCTTACCTCCTCGCTGGCAAGACCTCTCACTTCGAACGTCGAGGTCAGCTCTGCGTGTCATCGTGAACGCCGCGCGCCGGAGCGCGCTCTGATTAGGGCCATAGGTCACCGGTCTGGCGCCCGGCAAGTGGCGCCGGGCAATTAGCTATACCGGTTTAGTGTTAACCCTGACCAGGCGCCAGGTAAAGTGCCATGCTTGTAACGCTCGCGTCTCGATCAGATGTCGTTAAGATAAAGGGAACGGGGTCGTCCGAAGGCCGCCCTCGCGTCAAGCCGCCCCTGGCGTCAAGCCAGCGCGCCCGGTGCCATCGCCGTGACCAGCCGCCCGCGGGCCGGCCCCGTGCTACCGCGCACGTTCAGCACCGGCGGCGGCTCGGCGAGGTCGTGCACCGCCACGTCGTCGGCGAGTGCCAGCAAATGCCGCGCTCCCTCCGCGCCGGCGGCCACGATGTCTCGGCGCAGCGCGGTGATCGACGGATGGACAAGCTCGCACAGCGTCGAGTCGTCCCAGGCAACGACCGACAAGTCAGCCGGCACGTCCACGCCCAGCTGCTTGGCGATCGAGAGCCCCGACAAGGCCATCAGGTCGTTGTCATACAAGATGGCCGTCGGCGGCTGCTCGCCAAGCAGCAGATGCCTGGTTGCCTCGGCGCCGTGCTCGCTGGTGTAGTCGCACTCGACCGAGACGGCCTCGACGCCAGCCGCCTGCGATACCCGCTGGAACGCATCGGCCCGGAGCTTGGTGTGCCAGTACCGGGCGAAGCCGCCGACCCTAGCGAGCCTTCGGTGACCGAGGCTCACGAGGTGATCCACCACGGTCCGGGTGGCGGTGACGTCATCCTGCCAGATCGCCGGCAGGGAGCCCGAGCCCTTGGGGCTGCCGAACACGACAGCGGGCATCCGCAGGTCACGCAGCACAGCCACCCGCTTGTCACGTAGCTGGAGGTCCACCAGGAACACTCCGTCGACCCGGTGCTGCGCCCACCACGATCGGTACAGCTCGATCTCGGCGGCCTGGTCCTCGGCCATGGTGAATAGCAGTGAGACGTGCCGGAGCGACAGCTCTGCCTGGATGCCCGCGATCAGCTTGATGAAGAAGGGCTCAACGCTCAGGGTGCTGGCCGGCCGGTCGATGACCAGACCGAAGGCGCCGGCCCTGCCATCGGACAGCGCACGTGCTGCGCTGCTCGGCTGGAAGCCAATCTCATGGGCGATAGCGAGGATGCGCTGCCGGGTGGACGCCGACACGCCCGGCTGATCGTTCAGCGCGAACGACACGGCGGCCTTCGTCACCCCGGCTCGCTTCGCGACGTCAGCGATCGTCGGACGCTTCATCTGTGCCCTCCGCTCCGAGATCACCGGCCGCCAGGCGGGCCTGACCGCGCACACGGCGCACCGACTCCGGCAGCGGCCACCCCGCCCGGCACAGCGGCCAGGCGGCGTCACCCTTATGTCGCTGCTGGTCAGTGTACCCAGCCGCCAATGGCCGGCAGCCACGGCCGTCGCCCAATCAGGAATACCTGTCCGCCCGCCATGACTTAACCGGTATAGCAAATCCGCCGGCAGACGCGTACCGTACTAACACCCGGGCGGCTAACCAGCAAAGGGGATCGCGCGAATGCGCCGGAACTTCAGCATGATCACGGGGGCGGACGGACACCCTGTGAACTGGCTCGGCGCAAATTTCTGGTCGCGCACCGGTGGGCCGCTGATGTGGCGGTCCTACGATCCCGACGTCATCCGCAGCGAACTGCGCATCCTGCGCGACCACGGCCTGGCTATGACGCGGTCGTTCTTCTACTGGCCGGACTTCATGCCGGCCCCGGACCGGATCGACGAGGCGATGACGGCCAGGTTCGCCGACTTCCTTGATCGGCATACCGATGCCGGGCTGACAACGGTACCGACCTTCATCGTCGGGCACATGTCCGGCGAGAACTGGGATCCTCCTTGGCGGGCAGGCCGCGACCTGTATGCGGACGTCTGGATGGTGGCCAGGCAAGCATGGTTCGCCGGCGAGATGGTCCGCCGGTTCGGCCGCCATCCGGCCGTCGCCGGATGGCTCGTCTCCAACGAGATGCCGATCTACGGTCCGGCAGGCGCCACGCGAGAGGCAGTGGCGTCCTGGGCGCAGATCATGAGGGATGCCGTACGCGCAGCCGGGGGCACGCAGCCGTTCTCGCTCGGCGATGGAGCCTGGGGCACGGCCGGAGTCGGCCGGGAGAGCGGTTTCGCGCTGGCTGGCACGGCGGAGCTGTGTGACTTTATCGGCCCGCATGTGTACCCGATCGGCGACGACGAGGTCCGCCAACACTATGCGGCAGCCTGGGAATGCGAGCTCGCCGGGACCTACGGCAGACCGGTCTTGCTCGAGGAGTTCGGCGTGAGCTCCGACTTCGCCTCTGGCGCGCACTCGGCGCGCTACTACCGGCAGGCCCTGCACAACAGCCTGCTCGCCGGGGCGACCGGCTGGATCGGCTGGTGCAACTCCGACTTCGACGCCATGGCGAGCCACGATCCGTACCGGCACCACGCGTTCGAGCTGCACTTCGGGCTGACCGATGCCCTGGGCCGACCCAAGCCGCAGCTCGCCGAGATGCGAGCCTTCTCTGACATCCTGCGTGCCGTCGACATTGGCCAGTGTGCCCGCAGCGACGCCGACACCGCGCTCGTCGTATCGTCCTACCTGGACACTGCGTATCCGTTCACCTCGCCGGACGAACCCGAGCTGATTCATCAGGCCCTGCGTCAGTCGTATGTGTCCGCCCGGCTCGCCGACCTGCCGGTAGCACTGACCAGGGAGAGCCAGTCCATCAGCGCCGACGCCAGGCTCTACCTGGTGCCCTCGGTCAAGCAGCTGCTCGCGCCGACCTGGACCAAGCTCGAGCGGCTCGCGGCCGACGGTGCGACGGTGTACGTGTCTTACTGCGCAGGCACCTCTAGCTGGCACCGCGGCCCGTCGTATGCCGGCCTGAACTCCGTCTTCGGAGTCGAGCACCAGCTCCGGGCCGGCCTGATCGACCCGATCGACGACGAAATCGTCACGCTGACCTTCCAACGCGACTTCGGCGCACTGGTTTGTGGCACGCAACTCAGGTTCGCCGCGGCAGGCAACGAGCACAGTCGCGCCTACCTACCCGTGCGCCCGACAGGCGCGCACGTGCTGGCGGTCGACGAGCACGACCGTCCGGCACTGCTCTTGCGCACGGTCGGCAGCGGGTCCCTAGTGCTGTGCACCTATCCCATCGAGCACATGGCCGCGCTCACGCCGGGCGTCAATCCTGACGCCGCCAGCGTCCTGTACGGCGCGCTCGCCGAGCACGCAGGCGTGCAGCGGCTGATCAAAGTTGATGATCCTCGGGTGGCCGCAGATGTCATCGTGAGGTCCGACGGTGCACAGTTCGCCTGGTTGGTGAGCCAGGCAGCCGAGCACCTGATTGTGAAGCCCGACCTTGCGACGGGTCTCGCGATCCGGCCGCTCGAGGGCGACGCAGACGCTGAACTGGACGGTACAACGATCGCGATTGCTCCCTTCGGGGTCCGCATCTTCCACCTTGACCAGGAGTAAACGACTGCCAACCAGGCGGGCGGACAAGCCTGACAGTGGATGGCGAAGTGGGTGCGACTAGGCGCCAGACCAGGAAGGCAGAGCCGGGACGGTCTAGCCGGTAGATGTCCGATTGCGGCTGGTACGTCCGCATAACTAGCCTGACTTGCATGCATGTGAAGACTTCGAGGAGCTGAGATGTCCGGCCAGCCGCGCACGCGCTGACGCACTAGGCGTTCGACCTGTCATCGCGTGCTGCCTCGACGTGCGGCACGGTGACCCGCCCCCGAGCTTGCTCGGCGCTGGCCGAGGATCTCCCATCCAGCGCGCCACAAACCCGGCGGCCATCGCTTTCAGCGACACCCAAAAGAGGCCCCCGCTGTGCCTGCCTTTCGTCTTGCCTGCCTGGCGTACCTGAGCCTCGCGCTGCCAGGCTCCACCCTGGGTCTGCTCTGGCCTTCGATGCGGCTCAGCTTCCACCAGCCCATCGGAGCCCTCGGAATCTTGCTGGCCTTCGGGGTCACGGCCTCAGTCATCTCGAGTGTCGCGACCGGGCGCATCCTGTCCCGCGTGCCCACGGGCTCGGTGGTGGCACTCGGCACCATGCTGTCGGCCATAGCGCTGGCGGTCGAAGCCCTCACGCCGACGCTCTGGGTCTTCGCGGGTGGCACGGTGCTCTTCGGGCTCGGCTTCGGGGCGATCGACTCCGCCCTCAACTCGCACGCCGCCAGCCATTTCGGCGCACGGGACATCAACTGGATGCACGCCTGCTACGGCCTAGGTGCTACCACCGGACCATTGCTCGTCACAGCGCTGCTAAGCAATGGCCGCAGCTGGCGGTGGGCGTTCGGGGCCATGGCCATCGCCCAGTCAGGCCTCGCACTGATGTTCGCCCTGACCAGCAGGGCTTGGCTTCCGCACCCGCGCCCTGTCCCTGCATCCGTGGCCCACCCAGACGACCCCTCACCCAGACCTCTCGGGCAAGCACCACCACGTCGGCCGTCAGTAGCCATGACGGTCATCGCCCTGACCTTCGCCGCCGTTAAGACCGGCATCGAGTCCGGCGCAGGCACCTGGGGCTATGTGTTCCTGACCGCCGGGCATGGCCTGTCGCACCCGGCCGCCGGCGTGGCCGTCTCGCCCGGCTGCCGAGCATGTCGGCCCGGCCCGTGTCCTTGGCTGGGCGGTCGTCGGAGTGACGCTGGGGTGCGCGGTCATGACTGTGCCCGGGCCCGGATTCCTGGCAGTCATCGGCATGATGATCGTCGGCGTCGCAACCGCCCCGGTCTTCCCGCTGTTCACCCTCACCACGGCGCAGTGGACGGGTACCCACGTCGCCACCGCGAACCGAGCGGTAAGCCTGCAGGTTGCTGCGTCGGCCATCGGCAGCGCTGCCCTGCCGGCCGGCATGGGATTGGCCATCGGAGCCCTCAGCGCAAGCGTCCTCGCCCCCGCACTGCTCGTCCTCGGGCTGGCCATGTGCGGCGGCTACACCCTGCTGTCGCGGTTCACGAGGATGGGCAGCAAGCCGGACATGAAGGTCGAGGAGAGAGCCTGACCTGCTCTTGACGGACACCAACATCAGGTCGGTAAATGAGTCGTGCGGATAAGCGCTCTGTCGCCGGCCATTGGATTCACGGTGATCGCTGATCCGTCTCGCTCGCGACACCGCTCCCGACTGTCATCGCCTTTCGATAATCACTTCTGACCTGCGTGGGCGTGACGACCGTTGGGACCGCTTGCCTGCAATGCAAGCGGTCATCGAGCACGATCCGAATGACTATCGCATCGGCCTTGACCTGCTCATTTGCGCACCGGGGCGGCGCGGCGGGCGACCGCACATGCGCGCGAAACAACAAAGCCGCCTCGCGGCGGCTGTTCGAACTTACTGGCTTGAGCAGGAGTGGAGCTACGGGGATTCGAACCCCGGACCTCTTGCATGCCATACACGCACGACCCGTCGCGCGTCATCGCCCGCGGTCGCCCGGAGTGGATCTGACCTGCGGCGATAATCGCCCGGTGTCGCGCGTCGGGGCCTGACTCCTGCGCACGTTGGCTCCCTACTTGGCTCCCCGCGCCTCTGACCGGCCACCGAGCGATCGCGTCCAAGACGGTGGGGCGCTTACCACTCCTCGACCCCGCCTGGGCGGAGGTAACTGGCCCCACCGTCAGGTAAGGCGAGCTGGGTCGTCGTTCCCGAGGATCTCGCCTGTTTCGAGCGCGAGGGCCGCGGCGTAAGCGGCTGCCAGGCCTTCGGCTGTGCTCGGCCCGGCTCGCCGTGGGAGCGGTGCTCCGAGGTGCTCGGCCCGGAGCTCGCCCGTGAAGTGGTCCCAAAGATCGGGCCCGCCGTCAGCCAGCAGCTCGGCCCGCGCTCGCAGCGATGGCGTCGTAGCTTGGTGCATACGCCCGCCTGCCGAGTGCGGCCATGACGGGGACGAGCTGGATCGCGGCCTCGGTGAGGCTATATTCGGCCCGCGGGACTAGCAGCGACCAGCGGTCGCCGATCACTTCCACCGCAGCGTGATCACACAGCCCGAGCGCGGTTGGCTAGCCTCCGCGTCACATGCCGTGTATAGCACTTGCGGTTTGCCACCGCCTGCTATCGTCCGGACGTCCGCGCGCAATCGCACTTACTTGGGGGCTCATGGTGTCGGACACCACCTGCCACATGTCGATCTCACTTGACGGCTTCGTCGCCGGACCGGATCAGAGCCGGGAGGAACCCTTGGGGCAACGGGGGCGGGAGCTGCACGGCTGGCACATCGGCGACCCGCGGGCCAACGACGCTGACAAGATCGCGAACGAGTGGCTCATGCGCCCAAGGGGCGCGTATGTGATGGGGCGGAACATGTTCGGCCCGATCCGCGGAGACTGGGACGAGGACTGGTCTGGCTGGTGGGGGCCCGAACCGCCGTATCACGCGCCGGTTTTCGTGCTGACCCATCACCGCCATGATTCGATCCAGATGGACGGGGGGACGACGTTCCACTTCGTCACCGATGGCTTCGAGGCGGCCCATTCCGCAGCGTGTGAGACCGCCGGGAGCAAGGGGGTCGACATCGCCGGTGGAGCCTCGACCGTCCGACAGGCGTTGACCGCCGGCGTGATCGACGAGCTCACCCTCGACATCGCGCCCGTCCTACTCGGTTCGGGCGAGCGCATCTTCGACGGGGTTGAGTCCTTCGGCTTCGAGCCGGCCGAGGTGCTTCACTCACCGCTGACCACCCACATCCGCTACCGCCGCGTCAGCTGACTCGGCGGTCCGCGCCCCTGCTGTCGCCGACGGCTCCGGCTAGAGCGCCACGACGAGGTACTCCTTGGCCTAGGCCCTCTCCTTGTTCCGAAGGTCGTGCGGTCGCAGCAGGGCGATCACGCGCGCCTCCAGGAACTGCGTGTCCTACTTTTTGGCGCACACCGCCCAGGACACCTCCAGGCCGGCATCACGAGCCCATTCCTTCGCCGGCTTCGGCCCGGAGGCCTACTGGCGGGCGAGGGCGAGCGGCAACATGCCGTGGCTAGCTCGCTAGGGACTGTCCGCGTCGCGGCTACTTAAGACTGGCGGTAGGGCCGGTGTCTGGCCAGACTCGGTCCAGGTGCCTGGCGAGACGCTCTCTTTCTGCGGCTGCCCGCCATTGTCGTTGGCGTGGCTCTCTTCTGGCTTGCGTTCTCGCCGGGCACCGTGCGGGGAGAGGCTCAAAAGGGGTTTGCCCAGCTCGAAGTAGCGGTGCCCTCCTTGCGGTCAGCTTCCCTGCGGCATGGAGGAGTTCTGTGGGCGTGATCATCGGGATGGATCCGCATAAGCGGTCGGCGACGATCGAGGTGATCGACGACCGGGCCAAGGTGCTGGCTGCGGGCAGGTATGGCACTGACAAGGCCGGCTATGCGGAGATGCTCGCCGCCGGGCGTAGGTTTCCGGAGCGGGTGTGGGCGGTCGAGGGCTGCAACGGGGTCGGCAGGCATGTCGCGCACCGGCTGGTGGCCAGCGGCGAGATTGTGCTGGACGTGCCGGCGAAGCTGTCGGCGCAAGTGCGGGTCTTCGCCGCCGGTAACGGCCGCAAGACCGACCCGGTGGACGCGCACTCGGTCGCGCTGGCCGCGTTACGGTCCCCGAAGCTGGCCCGGGTCGAGGTCAGTGCGGACCTGGTGGTGCTGGGCATGCTGGCTGACCGGCGGGACGAGCTGGGCCGGGCGCGGACTCAGACCCTCAACCGGATCCACCGGCTGCTGCTGGAGCTGATCCCGGGCGGTGCCAAGCGGTTCCTGTCCGCGGCGCAGGCCCGCGCGCTGCTGGCCACGACCAGGCCGCGTGACATCGTCGGCAAGACCCGGCGCCGGCTCGCCGCGGAGCTGGTCACCGAGCTGGAAGGCATCGACCGCAAGATCAAGGCCAGCAAGAAAGAGATCACGGTCCTCGTCCAGGCTCAGGGTTCGACGCTGCTGCAGCTGCACGGCATCGGCCCCTCCAGCGCGGCGCGGCTGCTGGCCGACGTCGGCAACATCCACCGGTTCGCCAGCCGGGATCACTTCGCGTCCTGGAACGGCACCGCGCCGCTGGACGCCTCCTCCGGACAGCAACTGCGGCACCGGCTGTCGCGGGCCGGAAACCGGCGGATCAACCGGGCCCTGCACATCATGGCCGTCGTCCAGCTGCGCAACCCGACCGAAGGCCGCGCCTACTACAACGCTAAGAGGGCCGCCGGGAAGACCCCGATGGAAGCGATGCGGTGCCTCAAACGACGGCTGTCCAACGTGGTCTGCCGGCAGATGCTGCACGACCAGGACAACACGCAGCTGACGGGCCCGGGAGGGCACTCGGGGACGACACTAAAATCCAGCGTGACCGACCTGACCCCGGACATCGGCCCTTCGGACAAGCCACTTCCCGGACCCGCTGCACCTCAGCCTAGAACACCAATCCGGGCAGCCTCTTGACATAAAGGGGAGCCAGAAGCGGACGTTGGCTCAGCCTGTGGTTCGGCGACCGAACACGATGCAGAACGGGTGTCCGGCAGGGTCGGCAAAGACCCTGAAGCCCGTCTCGCGATCGCCGGGTATGCGAGTGGCGCCGAGGGCCAGGAGCTCTCGCTCTGCCTTGTCGGCATCATCGACTCGGACATCGAGGTGGAGCTGTTGCGGATAGGCGGGGTCCGGCCACCTCGGCGGAACCCATTCGGCGACTCGCTGGAAGGCGAGCTGCCGGAGACCGGGTCCGAAGCCGATGACGACCCAGCCATCTATGTTCTCGTTGACGTTCATGCCGAGCACCTGACAGTAGAACTGCGCGAGGGCCAGCGGGTCGGGGCAGTCGATGACCGTCTTCTCCAGGCGTCCGATCACACCAACAGCCTGGCACTTCGCCAGACTCCAATCGTCCCGGCAGCGGCATGAGCGTGCGATGCTCGGCCGCGCAGGGCGTCGCTGTCGCCGGTCTGGGCATCCTGCGCGTTACCGGACGTTGTTGAGGAGCGTTAACTGCTCGCCTGTGAAGACTCGGTTGGCCCAGGCCCTGCGATCTAGACGGCGTGGGCGAGGCCGATGGCGAAGGCGAGGACAGCCGATGCGCCGAGCACCAAAGTCCCGAACACGCGGGTAAAGCGGTGAGCCGCGTCTGAGAACTCCGAATCCTGACGGCCCATCATCCGCCGCGTCCGTTCCTGCATGTCGATGGAGTACCTGGCCCACAAGAATGCGAAGACGCCGAGTACAAGCCCGAAGGCAAGCGAGATCACTCCGCCGACCTGGGGACTTACCTGCGTCTCATGCACGTCTTCCATCCGGTGCTCGCTAGCCGTCCGACTGCCTGGCAAGAGTGCCGCACTGTCCGGAAGTGGTCAACGGCCACCCCTGCTAGTAACTGGCAGTGGCTCATCGGATTGAACTGCACGCGGCAAGAGCGCGCATTCGAGTAAGGCTGCAGGGTCGTATAGGTATTCAGCCGGTCCAGGCACCCGACCTCATCCGAGGATCGGTGGATACAACCGGGGCGAGAGTCCCGCGCACGTACCCGCGGCGATCTGCGCGCAGTCGCCAATTCTGCCAAGGATCCGTAGACGCTGCGCCGAACAGGATTCTATGCGGCATTGCAGGCGCTGGCCGGCTGTTGCGCTTGTGCCTGCCGCGGCGGGCGGCGGAGCTGTGCGCGGCAATGGTCGACAACGAGTCGTGATCGCTTCGCCCTGGGCTGTCGTGCAACCAAATTCTGCGCAAGCCGTTACACGCGATAACGTCTATATCCCAGGAGCTGTCGCGGCCGGCCGACGGCCGGAGAGGTGTCTCTCCCTTGGCGGCCCGCGGGGGCCGTCTGGTCGCAGCCGGGCTGGGCAGGAGGGCTGCGCTGATGGGACGCGCGATGTCGTTCGATCGGGCGTGCATATTCGTGGTGCTGGGAGCGGACGCGATCTGGCTGGCGGCGCTGGCGGGGCGGCAGTTCGGTCTTGGCAGCTTCCTCTACTCGGCGGCGGCCCTGGTGAACGGGGTGCTGCTTACCGCAGTGCTCTGCTCCCTCGCCAGCAGGCTGGTATGGGGACGACTGCGCCGCACCGCGCGCCAGAAGGCCTGCCGCGCGACGGCCGGATCCGAGAAGGCACGCACTGGCGGCGGACACGCCGCCGGAATCCTGGCCTCGCAGGCCGTAGCGGCAACCGGTTCGGTCGGCTGCGCCGCCGTGTTTGTCTCCGCCGACCGGGGCTCGCCGGTGCTGCGGTCGGCGTATTCTGCGGCCGGGCGCAGCGGACGACGCCGACACGCGATAGGACCGGACACCCGATTCGAGATCGGCTCTGTCACCAAGATTTTCACTGGCCTAATCCTGGCGGACATGGCCGTTAGGAAAGAGGTCGACCTGGACGCGCCGCTGGGCTCCCTGCTCGACATCCCGGCCGCCGGTGCGGCGACGCTCCGGTCTCTGGCGACCCACACCTCCGGCCTGCCGCGCAGCTGCACCGGACCGCGCTTAGCCCTGCTCACTGCCCATCCCAACCCGTACCGCGACATCGGCGTGGATCGCGTGGCCGCCGCCCTGGCCCGCAAGCCGCCTCCGGTGCCCGGCACATTCCGCTACTCCAACGTTGGTTACCAGCTGCTTGCCGCCGCGCTGGCGGCGGCCGCGGGCACGACCTGGCCATGTCTGCTGCAGCAGCGCATATGCGGGCCGCTGGGCATGACGGCGACGGGCATGGACCCGGACGAGAACACAGCACGCGGGCACGACAAGGCCGGCTTCCCGTTCCCGTACTCGGACTACGCATTGTTGCCCGGCGCGATCGGGTTGCTGTCCACCACTGCAGACCTGGACAGGTTCTTGCAGGCCCAGCTTGACCCGGGGAGCACGCCGCTCGGCCGGCGATACGGCTGAGCCGCACCCATCAAGCCGGATCCCCGCGCGCGGCCGGATTGGGCTGGCAACTCAGCATCGCCGGTGACACCACCCTGGCCTGGCACGGGGGCCTCAGCAACGGGTTCAGTGCGCTGCTGGCGGTGATCGATACCCCACAGGCACCGTGCGGCCTGGCCATCCTCACCAACAGCCCATACAGCGCCGCCCTCCTGGGAGTCGGCCTCAAAGCGCTCCAGTCATCACGTGTCCGGCTACGGATATCGACAGCGTCAACGCGCAAAGCGGCATCGTAAGGCGCGGATGTCGGCTCGAAACCGATCAAGCCGCTGGCCGCCAAGATCAGATAATCTGCCTGCATCGTTCGCCCCAAATGGCATCCCTACGGATCAGCGCATACTCGGCGTTACATATGGACTGCGCTCGGCGATGGTGCGCTCCAGATCGCCAAGTCGGTCGACGACGGCTAATTCCCCAAATAGTCATGCGAATACTCGCATGATCATGCGGGTGTTCGACGCGCGCTATTCGGCACGAGAGGGCGTCGGCGGCCATCTGGGTCGCATCGGTCTTCGGTTCCGGTCTGCGGCCAGCAGGTTGCTGGGGTTTGTCAGGGGTGGTCGATCTCGAGCCGGTGGCCGATGGCGGATGCTATGGACTTAAGGTCGTCGGGGTCGGAGCTGACGACCAGGTCGTGACGCCGCAGGGCTCCCTCGACCACGCAGGCATCAACGATGTCGGTGGTGTCAGCGCGTGTCGCTAAGGCACCGACCGCGCGGGCCTGTCCGTCGTCCATGACCTCGACCTCGCAGCCGGCCAGTAGCCGGGCAAGCTGGACCTGGCGGGCTGAGCCGCGCCAGGACTGAGCCACGACTGGCGCCGGTACGGTGGGCACTTCGCGGTGACTGAGCAGGGCCCGGTGGCGGGCCCACACGCGCCGCTCGCCGCGGTCGGCGGCGATCAGCGCGCCCGTGTCGTAGGTGACGCCCATCAGGCGCTGCGCCGCCCGTTGCTGGCTCCAGCGTGGCCGGCGTGCTGGATCGCCCGGCCGGCCCATTCCTCAGCGTCGGCCAGCTCCTCCGCGGTGAACGGGCCGTGGTCGTGCTCGAACTGGCTGACCGCGGCCAGGCCTGCCCGGATGTTGAACTCCTTACGGGCGGTATCGGCTAGCCACGCGCTGTAGCTCAGGCCCGCGGCCGCGGCCGCGGCCGCGATCTCCGCGTCCAGATCAGGCGGCATGGAGATGGAACGCTTCTTGCGAACGGCCATGCCACAACCGTAGCACAGCAGTAGGACAGCCAGCCGGGACGAGCGCCGAAGGTCCTCCCCGCAGCCTTTTCTGGATGTAAATGACCGCACCCTGACTCTGCGAACCGAACGGCTGGCTCCCAGATTGGCTCCCGTCAGATCAGCCCTATCGAAAAATATACACTGAACTGCCAGGATGCCATATCGATTGGATGAGCGCCTGCCTGCTATGCAAGAGATCAATCGGATTCTGTGGCCAGCCCTTGTCATGCCGCTGACCTGCGGTTTCGCGCCGCGGCCCACGAGGCGAGTCAACCGAATGTCTGAGCGAATTGCCCAGACGGATGATCTACCGCTGTTCGAGTTTATAGCTCTGAAATGGGAGTGGAGCTACGGGGATTCGAACCCCGGACCTCTTGCATGCCATGCAAGCGCTCTACCAGCTGAGCTATAGCCCCTCGGGACGCGCTGCCTTCCGGCCAAAGCGCCACGCCAGTGTACAAGAAACCCGGCTACTACACGTCGCCGGCGTCACCGGCATCCCCATCGTCGTCCAGGTCCGGAAGGACCCCGACATTGTGATGCAGGAGCCGCCATCGGGCCCGTCGTCGGGACAATACCGACCAGTGACAGTTCCCGAACGGCCCGAGCACCCGCGGCTCATACGGAAGCTCGAGCAGCCTCGCGACCGCCATCCCGAGCGCCGCGCCGTGAGACACAACGACGGCCGTCGAGCCGCCCGGTGTGCAGGCCGCGATCCGCTCCAGCGCGGCCGTTGCCCGGTCCGCGACTGCCTGGGCGGATTCGCCGTCCGGCGGAGTCCAGGTCGCCCGCTCGACCGGGAACCGCTCGCGGATCTCGGCCTCGGTCATGCCCTCCCACGAGCCGCCGGCGCGCTCTCGCAGGTCCTTGTCCAGTTGCACGGGCAGCCCCGTCAGGCGCGCCAAGGCGGCGGCCGTCATGGCGGCCCGGCTCAGGTCCGACGAGAATATTGCCGATGGCCCCATAGCAGCCAGGTACCTGGCCGCCTCGGCCGCCTGGCTCAGGCCGACCTCGTTCAGTGGGACGTCGCTCTGCCCCTGGAACCGGTGCTCTAGGTTGTAGGTCGTCTGGCCGTGCCGCCAGACGACGAGTGTGACAACGTCGTTGTCCTCGCCGCCAGGCCAGATGCTCGCTGCGACGGCTTCCTCAGCAGCGGCCAAGCTAGCTCCGACCGCCAGGCCCGGACCCGCCAGGGCCGCCCGTCCCCGCCGCGCCCACCGGCTCGGGCAACGGGATCAGCGGGCAGTCCTTCCATAGCCGCTCGAGTGAGTAGTAGACCCGCTCCTCGGCGTGCTGGATGTGGATAACGACGTCGATGTAGTCGAGCAGCACCCAGCGCGCTTCCCGCTCCCCCTCGCGGCGGGCGGGCTTGGCCCCGGCCTTCCGCAGTCGCTCCTCGATCTCGTCCACGATCGCGCGAACCTGGCGGTCGTTGGACGCCGAGCAGAGCAGGAAGGCGTCAGTGATCACGAGCTGCTCGCTGACGTCGTAGGCGATGATGTCCGAGGCGAGCTTGTCAGCCGCGGCTGCGGCCGCGATCTCCACGAGCTCGACGGCCCTGTCGGTGGCAGTCACGTGTGCTGGCAGTCCTCCTCAGCTCGCCCGTCTCTCAGGCTAAAACCCAGGGTATCCGCCGCTACCGACAGAACGCGTGACCGCAGCGCGGATAATCGAGGCTTTTAGCCCCATAAGGCAGGGAACGGGGCCGCCAGAATCTCCGCCCGCCACCCTCCCGGCCGCACACGTCAGTCGGACCGGCGGCCCGCCAGCCAGCAGGAGACGCCCCAGGACACCGCCACCACGGCGAACGCCACCAGCAATGGCAAACCCGTCGGCCACGCCGCGGACTGGACCGCCGCGCCATTGCCACGCAGGGCAGCGCTGGCCGGTGACACACTCGAAACCAGCGCGACCACCACGGCGGCGCTGGTGCTGAGCAGGGCCGCTGCCGGGTGCCGGATCAGCGGCGGGTTGAACAGCGTCCCGACTGCCGAGCCGACTAGGGCGCAGACCAGGGCCTTGCTGAGGCCCGCCGCAAGCGGGATCAGCAGCGGGGTCTTGTGCCCGCTGGTCACCAGTTCATAGCCCGCCCCCGCCAGTCCCAGTACCGCCCCGGCCGCGAACGCCGTGATCAGCGTGGCCAGCTGTGCCCTGGCCGGGCCGCGGGCGGCCGATACGCAGGCGCGGGCCGCGCTCGGCTCGGCGGTCAGCATCGACCTGGTCAGCAGGGCTACGACCGGCACGAGGATGGCCGCGCTCCAGTCCAGCCCGTCGGCCAGCGCACGAGCCCGAACCAGGGCCGTGGCCTGCATGCCCGCGCCAGTGCCGCCGACGGAGATCAGCAGCGCATAGGTGATCAGCGGGAAGATCCACCTATGCGACCGGAAGAGGTTCGCCGACTGGTAGCGCAGCAGCGCGATCACGGCATCCCCTCCGGCTCGGGGCGCACGGCGCGGACGTGGACACCGTCCAAGCTCAGCAAGTGCCGCAGCAGGCGGTCGGATTCGAGTGCGAGCACGGCCACGTGGATCGGCCCGGCGTTGGCGGCCGCTTCGGCTGCGTCAATCCTGAGCACTCCGGGTAGCCCTGCGAGCCGCGCTAGCGACCCGGAGTCCAGTCCGGTCGCCGCGATGGTGATCACGGGACCCGCGGCTCGGGCGGCGGCTGCGTCACGCTCCGCCACTCCCCCACCGGCCTGCGCTTCCCCGGCCAGCACCGTCACGGCGCCGCCGGCTAGCAACCAGCGCTCGTCGACCTGCCCGGCCAGCCGCGCCAGATCGTGATCGACGAACAGCACCGTCGCGCCCTCGGCCACCCGCCGCGACACAGCCGCGTCGAGCGCCCCGCGCGCGGCCTGGTCCAGCCCCGTCCACGCTTCGTCCAGCACGAGCAGGCCGGGCCGCGCGAGCAGCGCCTGCGCGATCGCTACCTTCTGGCACATGCCCTTGGATAGCGTCCGCAACGGCGCTCGGGCGTAGTCGGTCGCACCGAGGCGCTCCAGCCACTCGTCGACCGCAGCGGGCACCGCTGCCCCGGACAAGCCGTGGATGCGGCTCATGTGCGCGAGGTACTCACGGGCAGAGAAGGCGAGACCACCAGGGAACCGCTCCGGCACGTAGCCCGTTCGCGGCCGGGCTCGCACCCGGCCGGCCGACGGCGTCGTCACGCCAGCCAGCACGCGCAGCAAGGTGGATTTGCCACTGCCGTTCGGTCCCTCGAGCCGGATCAGCTGCCCGGCCGCGACATCCCGGCTGACGTCGCGGATCACCCACGGCTGGCGCAGCCCGTAACGCTTGCCCACCGCTTCCAGCCGCATGCCGTCCCCTCAGCCGATCCCGGCGTGACCTTTTGGCTGCAGCCTAATCGCGGTAGAGCTGCCGTTTCGAGATGTACTGCACGATGCCGTCGGGGACGAGGTACCAGATGGGCTGCCCGGCCCGAACCCGGTCCCGGCACTCGGTCGACGAGATCGCCAGCGCCGGAATCTCCACCAGGCTGATCCTGTCTGACGGCAGATTCGAAATCGACAGCTGGTGGCCAGGGCGGGTGCAGCCGACGAACTGTGCCATCGTGAACAGCTCGTCGGCGTCCCGCCAGGAGATCATCTTCGCCAGCGCGTCCGCGCCGGTGATGAAGTAGAACTCCGCGTCCGGGCCACGCAGCGCGCGCAGGTCGCGCAGAGTATCGATGGTGTAGGTCTCCCCAGGCCGGTCGATGTCGACGCGGCTGACGGAGAAGCGCGGGTTCGACGCTGTCGCGATGACCGTCATCAGGTAGCGGTCCTCGGGCGGCGACACCCGGCGGCCGTTCTTCTGCCACGGCTGGCCAGTCGGCACGAAGATGACCTCGTCGAGACTGAAGAAGTGCCCGACCTCGCTCGCGGCCACCAGGTGCCCGTGATGAATCGGGTCGAACGTACCGCCCATGACACCGATCCGGGGCGCCGCGCCCGCTTCAGTCATGGCTGTGAGACTAGACGGCCGCTATCAGACCGGGTGCGTGATCCCAGTCAGTTGCTCGGACTCGACCCACAGTCGGCGCTGATCCTCCCTGTTCTGGGAGCGGCCACTGGATGCCACCACGATCGGGTAGCCGGTGAGCTGCATGAACCCGTCGGGCCCGTAGTACGTGCCGCCGATAGCATCTGGATCGGTTGCGGCCCGAAGCGTCGGCAGTGCGCCCATCTTGGCGTCCTGGACCCACCACGAGTTGACCGCCGCGAACCGCGGGTTCATCGCCGCGCTGGACAGCGCGGACATGTGCCGGGTCAGTTCGGTACGGGCGGTGCCGGGGTGCGCGGCCAGCGCGATGGTCTGCTTCTTGGCGGCCCAGAGCCGGCGCTGCAGCTCGTAGGTGAATAGCAGGTTGGCTAGTTTCGACCGGCCGTAGGCGGAGTACCTGTTGTAATGCCGGGCCGACTGGAGGTCGGCGAAGTTCATGCGGCCGGCCCGGTGGCCGTTGCTGCTGAGGGTGACGACGCGCGACCCTGGCGCGGCGAGCAAGGACGGCAGCACCAGTCCGGTCAGCGCGAAGTGGCCAAGGTGGTTGGTGCCGAACTGAAGCTCGTAGCCGTCCTTGGTCAGGCTGTGCGGCGGGAACATCACCCCGGCGTTGTTGATCAGCAGGTCGAGACGGGGGAACCTGGCAGTCAGGTCGGCCGCGGCCTTCCGGATCGACTCCAGCGACGCCAGGTCGAGCTCGGCCGTCTCGACCAATGCGTCCGGCTGCTGCTGGCGGATCCCGGCTGCAGCCGCCGCAGTCCGGGCCTGATCCCGTCCGGCCAGGACGACGGCCGCGCCGTGCGCGGCCAGCACCCTGGCCGTCTCCAGGCCGAGGCCCGAGTTCGCGCCGGTGATGACCGCTACCCGGCCGCTCTGGTCGCCCACATCCTGCGCCGTCCAGTGGCCGGCGCCCGCGCCCTGCGTCATCTTGCCGTCCTTTCGACCACAGCCTCTTTGACCGCTAGCTGCCCAGCCCCATCGACCGGTGTAAACCGGCCATGGTGAACTACTGCCATGGTTGACTACTCGGCAAGCTACGCCACGGCTACCAAGGATCAGACTAGGGCCCTGTTCAGCCATGTGATGTGGCTGGTAGCCGCGGCCACCGGCTTCTTCGCCCTCGGCTGCTACGCGGGCCGGGACCTGTCGGCGGGCTGGTCCATCGCCTGGTTCCTGGCTGGTTTCGGCTGTCTCATCGCCATGAACTTCACCCGCCGGTCGTCTGGCGGCGCCAGCGTGGTCCTGCTCATGTGCGTCGGCTTGTTCCTCGGCCTCGGCCTCGGACCCATGGTGGCGTACTACAGCTCGGCGAGCCCGCGAGTGGTGTGGCAGGCGGCCGGAGCGACGGCGCTGTTCATGCTGGCATTCGGTGCCTACGGCTACGCGACCAGGCGAGACCTGTCGATCGTCGGCCGGGTCTCGTTCTTCGCGCTGATCGCGCTGATTGTCTTCGGCATCATCCTGATCTTCGTCCGGATCCCGGCCGGTGACCTGATCTACGCGATCCTGGGACTGGTGATCTTCGCCGGGCTGACCATGTACGACTTCCAGCGGCTGCGCAGGTCCAAGGGCCTAGTGTCGGCGCCGCTCATCGCTGCGTCGATCTTCCTGGACGCGCTGAACGTATTCCTGTTCTTCCTGCGCATCTTCTCCGGCGGCCGCGACTAGCTCAGGCGCGCTGAGCTCAGGCGATGCCGGGGACCGGCGGCTCGCCGCCACTCCAGCGGGCCAGCCGGACCGCCTTGCCCACCTCAGTTCGTGGCACCGAGCCCGGCGGCAGCAGCCGCACCGCGACCGAGAGGCCGAGCACGTCCTTGAGCCTGGACTCGATCGCGGTGGCGTCGGGCTCCGGCCCTGACCACCCCGTTCCCGTCTCGCAGATGGCGATGAGACGGTGCTGGGCCGAGCGCTCGTCCACCACCAGCAAGTAGTCGGGCGCGAGTGCGTCCTGCCCCAGCAGGACGCGCTCGACCTCGCTCGGGTAGACGTTCACGCCCCGGACCACGAGCATGTCGTCCTTCCGGCCGGTGACCTTGCTCATCTTCACCAGCGTGCGGCCGCAGCGGCAGGTGCCGCGGCGCAGCGAGGCGATGTCGCCGGTCCGGTACCGCAGCAGCGGGAGCGCTTCCTTCGTCATCGTCGTGAACGTCAGCTCGCCGGGCGTGCCGTCGGGCACCGGATCACCGGTGAACGGGTCGATCGTCTCGACATAGAAGTGGTCCTCGTTCACGTGCAGCCCGTCCGCGACGACGATGCACTCGGCCGCGACACCGGGGCCGATGACCTCGGACAGGCCGTAGATGTCCAGCGCACGGATCCCGAGCAGCTCCTCGAGGCGGACCCGCATCTCCTGCGTCCACGGCTCCGCGCCGAAGATCCCTGCCTTGAGTGACAGGCCCTTGCCCGGTCCAGCGCCGGCCTCGATCAGCGCCTCACCCAGCCTGATCGCGTAGGACGGCGTGCAGGTGAGGACGTCCGGCTGCAGGTCCCTGATCAGGGTGATCTGCCGTTGCGTCATCCCGCCCGAGGCCGGCACAACGGTCGCGCCCAGCTCGATGGCGCCCTGGTGAATGCCCAGGCCGCCGGTGAACAGGCCGTACCCGTACGCGTTGTGGACCAGGCTGGCCGGTGTCGCCCCGGCGGCGGCCAGCGCCCGAGCGCACATCCGGGCCCAGAGCTTGAGATCGGCCCTGGTGTAGGCCACCAGCGTGGGGCGGCCGCCGGTGCCGCTCGAGCCGTGGACGGCGACGACGTCCTCGCGCGGAACCGCCAGCAGCCCGAACGGGTAGGCGTCCCACAAGTCAGCCTTCGTCGTCATGGGCAGCCGGGACAGGGTAGCCAGATTCACGTCCGCCCCGGCGGATATCCCGGCCGCCCGCAGCCGGGTGCCCTGGAGGCCGCCGAGAGCGATCAGCCGGTCGACCAGCTCGCGCAGCCGCTCGGTCTGAAGGCCAGCCAGCTGCTCGGCCGGCATCGACTCGGCGTCGGGCTCGAACATGGCCGGGACTTCCCCTGCTGACATTGGGCCAACCTTCCACGAGAGGCGTTTACGATGACAGGTATGACCACTGTGCCTGACCGCTCCCGGATCCGTCTGCCGGGCATTAGCTCTCGTGCTTACGAGCACCCCGCCGACCGGTCTGCGCTTGTCGCGCTCCGCAAGCTGTCCGGCTTCGACACCATCCTCAAGAACCTGGCCGGGCTGTTCAACGACAGGTCGCTGCGACTGATGTTCCTGGCCAGCTCAGTCCGCGCCTCGTCCGAGCAGTTCCCCAGCCTGTACAACGCGATGCTGGACGGCTGCTACATCCTGGACCTGCCGAAGGTGCCGGAGCTGTTCATCTGGCAGAACCCCGCGGTCAACGCCATGACGCTGGGCACGGACAAGCCATTCATCGTGATCACGACCGGGATGGTGGACCTCTTCGACGAGGAGGAGATCCGCTTCATCATCGGGCACGAGCTCGGGCACGTGCTGTCGGGCCACTCGGTGTACCGGACCATGCTGTTCCACCTGATGAACCTGGCCCAGCGGCTCGCGCTCGTGCCGTTCGCCTGGCTCGGCCTGAAGGCCGTGATCTGGGGCCTGGAGGAGTGGTACCGCAAGTCGGAGCTGTCCTGCGACCGGGCCGGCCTGCTGTCGAGCCAGGACGTCGAGGCAGCCCGGCGTGCGCTGATGAAGACCGCGGGCGGATCGCGGCTGGCGGAGCTCAGCCATGACGAGTTCCACCGGCAGGCTCGCGAGTACGACGCCGTGCCTGACGTGCGCGAGGGCCTGCTCAAGCTGCTGCAGCTGCAGGGCACCACGCACCCGTTCGCCGTCGTCAGGTTCGCAGAGCTGGACCGGTGGGCCGATGACGGCGAGTACCGGGCGATCCTGGCCGGGAACTACCCGCGCCGCGAGGACGACAGTGAGACGTCGATCGGCGACGAGTTCCGCGCCGCGGCCAAGTCGTACCAGGACTCGTGGAACCGCAGCGCCGACCCGCTGATCGGCGCCGTGCGCGGCGTCGCCAACGGCGCGGCCGAGGCCGGGAGTCGGCTGTTCAACCGGTTCGCCGGCGGCGACCGGCAGGACGACCACGACGACGACAACTGACGCGGCGTCGGCCGGACGAGGTTAGCCGGCTGCGCGACGGCTATGGCCCGGCCGGCGAGATTAGCCGGCCGGGCGAGGCCAGCGGCTCGGCCTAGCTTGCCTGGCTGGCGAGCTCGGCTGTGCTGAGTCGGCTCAGCACGGCAGGCAGCTGTCCCTCGTGCACGACACCGACCCGCTGGGTCGCCCTGGTCAGCGCCACGTACAGGTCGTTCAGGCCACGCGGCGACTCGGCCAGCAGCCCCGCCGGGTCCGCGATCAGCACGCAGTCGAACTCCAGCCCCTTAGCCTGCTTCACCGTTAGCACCACGACCGGGCTCGTCAGGTCCGGATCGGCGGCGATAGCTGTGCCGGGCAGCACCGCGCCGACCGCTGCGCCGAGCTCGGCTGTCCGGTCATCGGGCACGATGACGGCGAGCTTGCCGCCGCCCGCCTGCTCGGCCAGCCGAGCGGCCGCCTGCGCCACTGTCGTTGCCAGCTCATGCGGCGCGGCCTGCAGGTGCCACGGCTCGTGACCGGACTCGCGCACTGACCGAGGCGTCCGCAGTTCCGGGTCGATGGCGGCCAGGACGTCTGCGGCCACTGCCATCACTTCGGCGGGGGCCCGGTAGTTGACAGTCAGCGGTGCCAGCCGCCAGCGATCCTTGAGATAAGGATCGAGCGCCTCGTTCCAGGTGTGGAGGCCACCGAGGTCGCCGGTCTGCGCGACGTCACCGACGACGGTGAGCGACCTGGCCGGGCACCGCCGCATGATCATCCGCCAGGCCAGCTGCGAGAGCTCCTGAGCCTCGTCCACGATCACGTGACCAAACGCCCAGGTGCGGTCCATCGCGGCGCGCTCGGCCGCCGTGAGGTTGTGCTCGTCTTCGTATCGCGCCGCCAGCCGACTGGCGTCGACGAGGTCCGCGCCCATCAGGATCTCCGGATCGTCCTCGTCGTCGCGGCCGATGATGTCGAGCACGCCCTGCGCGTAGGCCTCCTGCTGCCGACGGCGTCTGGCCTCGGCGGCCCGGGTCGCCCGGTCGTCCTCGCCGAGCAGCTCGGCCGCCTCGTCCAGCAGCGGAACGTCAGCCGGCGTCCACGGCGCGTCCGGTGCGCGGTGCAGCGCCGCCCGGTCGGCGGCCGGCATGCGCGGCGCGGCGGCCGCCAGCCGCTCCGGGTCGGACAGCAGGTCACCGACGAGCTGCTGCGGCGTGAGGATCGGCCACAGCGTGCTGATAGCAGCCCGGACTGCCGGATCGGTGCGCAGCTCGCGGCGCAGGTCCGCGAGATCGTCGGAGTCCATGAGGCTGGTCCCCGTTCGCACGTCGGTGCCGATGCGAGTAGCGAGCTGGCGGGTGAGCGCGTTGATGATCTCCCGCGCGAAGACCGACCGCGCCTGGTTGTGCGGCCGCCGGGAACGACGAGCCCGTTCCCGTGCCTGGGCGACCATCCGGGGCGTCAGCCGAAGCCGGCCCGAGTCCGCGGCGAACTCGCGCGGCGAGTCCTCCCGGCCCGACGTCGCCACGAGCCGGATCCGCGCCGCATCGACGGGGATCTGCAACGGCTCGTCCGGCACATCCTGGCGTTCTCGCACTGCCGCCGCGATCACCCTGGCCATGCCCATCCGGCCCTTGATCGCGGCAACCTCGGCCGCCTCGGTGCCGGTGGCGCTGACGCCAGGGAACAGGTTCCCGACAGTCGACAGCAGCACGCTGGTCTCGCCGAGTGAGGGCAGGACCTGGCCGATGTACCGCAGGAACGTGGCGTTCGGCCCGACCACGAGGACGCCACGCTTCTCGAGCTGGCGACGGTAGGTGTAGAGCAGGTAAGCAGCACGGTGCAGGGCCACGGCCGTCTTGCCGGTGCCAGGGCCGCCCTGGACTACGAGCGCGCCCGCCATCGGCGCGCGGATGATCATGTCCTGCTCAGCCTGGATCGTCTCGACGATGTCGCCCATCGAGCCGGTGCGGCTGGCGTTCAGCGCAGCGAGCAACGCGGACTCGCCGGTCAGGCCTTCATGCCGGGACGGATCAGCCACTGTGAGGTCGAGGACCTCGTCGTCGAGACTGGTGATCTGCCGGGCGCGGGTCTTGATGTGCCGCCGGACTTTCACGTCGCCGGGCGAGGCCGCGGTCGCGAGGTAGAAGGGGCGGGCCGCGTCGGCGCGCCAGTCCATCAGCAACTGCGCGTAGTCATCAGCGTCAGAATGAATCCCGAGCCGACCGATATAGCGGAGCTCGCCGTCGGCGAATTCGAGGCGGCCAAAGCAGAGCCCGTTCTCGGCAGCGTCAAACTGAGCTATCTGCTGGCGGTACATTGCGCTGAAGGTGTCCCGCTCGACTCTCGCCTGATGGGTACCGCCGCTCTGGCGCAGCACAGCCGTCAGACGGCCATCAGAGCGCTCCCTCAGGTCGTCAAGCCTGGTGTACAGCAGCGTGATGTATTCCTGCTCGCGATCCAGTTCCGCGTTTGACAACCATGCTCCTTATTGTTATTATCTAATTGAGGAATATGGCCTTGTGCCAATCTCGTCTTCATGCGCTACAAGAATGTAGCGCTCTTTTTTATTTCCCGGAACCGCGACCTGCAGCCCAGTCGGCGGCCGGCGCTTGCCAGGTCTGCCGCCACTCGCCCGCCCAGTGCCGATCCCGCGTGGCGCTCGCTGCCCGGCGGCCGGCGCTCGCCCCTCACCAGCCAAGCCGGCCATCCTCCAGTGGCGCAAAGACGGCATACCACGCAAGTAGTGCGTCGTTGCCCGAGCAGCCCGGCAACGAACAGCATCGCTGGAACCCTGCTGCTGCTGTATCCGCAGTAGATCGGCAACGATGACGTTGCTATCCCCCATTCTGGCCGGGCGGTAGCCGGTAACCATCGTCTCTGCACCTTTTGCGCCCACTGGCACGGGCGGTCGCGCCGTCGCCGGCGAGATCCGGGGCGCGTCAGCCGAGCCTGGCGTCGGTCCCACGCGGCCCGAGCGTGGCCGCATCGGCCGTGACGTCCGGATCCCAGTCGAAAACAACTGAGTTGTCCTCCTCGCCAATCAGCACCTCGGCGCCGGGCTCCGCGCCCGCGTCGGCCAGCGCCTGCTCAATCCCGAGCTTGGCCAGCCTGTCGGCGAGGTACCCGACTGCTTCGTCATTGGCGAAGTCGGTCTGGAGAATCCACCGGCGCGGCTTGTCACCGACGATCCGGAAGCTGTTGTCGCCGATGGCGACGACTGCGAAGTCCGGTCCGCCCACCGGCTGCGGCCGGATGACTAGCCTCGTGGGCTCGACTGGCGGCGCGGCCGCTCGCGCCTGCGCGATCACAGCCGCCATGGTGAAGCCCAGGTCACGCAGCCCTTCGGTGGTTGCTGCCGAGACCCGGTGCACTGTCAGCCCGCGGGCCTCAAGCTCGGGCTCGACCAGGTCGGCCAGTTCCCTGGCCGCGGGCACGTCGATCTTGTTCAGCGCGACGATCCGCGGCCGGTCACTCATCTGGGCTCCGGTCAGCTCCTCGTACGCGCTCAGCTCGGCCTCGAGCGCATCGAGGTCGCTGATCGGGTCCCGGCCCGGCTCCTCGGTCGCGCAGTCGAGCACGTGCACGAAGGCCTGGCATCGCTCGATGTGGCGAAGGAAGTCGAGGCCAAGGCCCTTGCCCGCGCTGGCGCCAGGAATGAGACCCGGCACGTCCGCGACGACGAACTGGACGTCACCGGCCTCGACGACGCCGAGGTTCGGCGTGAGCGTCGTGAACGGGTAGTTCGCGATCTTCGGCCGCGCCGCCGACATGGCCGCGATCAAGGACGACTTCCCGGCGTTCGGGAAGCCCACCAGGCCGGCATCGGCCACCGTCTTCAGCTCGAGCACCAGATAGAGTTCCTGGCCAGGCTCACCGCGGAGGGCGAATCCGGGCGCCTTGCGCTTTGTCGACGCGAGGGCTGCGTTACCCAGGCCGCCGCGGCCCCCTTCGGCCGCCACGTACCGGGTACCAGGGCCGATCAGGTCGGCAAGCTGCGCACCGTCAGCGGTCTTGATCACGGTGCCGTCGGGCACCCTGAGGACCAGGTCGGCCCCGTCGGCGCCGTTGCGATTCGAGCCTGACCCGGGCCTGCCGTCGCCCGCACGCCGCACCGGCTTGCGATGGAAGTCCAGCAAGGTCGTCGTGCTCGGATCGACCTCGATGATCACGTCACCGCCGCGGCCGCCGTTACCGCCGTTCGGGCCGCCGAGCGGCTTGAACTTCTCCCGGTGGACCGACGCGCAGCCGTGACCGCCGTGGCCAGCATGAACCCTGACCTCGGCCTGGTCGGCGAACTCCGCCACGGCCCACTCCTCCGGTCCCGCTGCGTACCCGCAGCCTTGGTTACTTACCCACGCTGGCTGACATAAGACGAAGGGCGGACCACGCCGGTCCGCCCTTCGTGAGCCTGCCTCGCACCAGGCGGTCGGGCAGACCGCCGTGCGCGTACTAGCTTGCCGCTGCTGACTCGGTCTCGACCGGCAGCACGCTGACGGCCCGGCGGCCGCGCCGCCTGCCGAATTC
The DNA here is from genome assembly GCA_963792725.1 of uncultured Actinomycetota bacterium. GTDB lineage: Bacteria > Actinomycetota > Actinomycetes > Streptosporangiales > Streptosporangiaceae > JAJYUU01. The sequence goes on from CAWBXJ010000001.1 coordinate 1,779,269, forward strand.
GACCTTGCCGCTGACGAGCGCAAACAGCGTGTCATCCCCGCCGCGGCCGACGCCGACGCCGGGGTGGAAGTGTGTACCGTGCTGGCGCACGATGATCTCGCCGGCGCCCACGATCTGGCCGCCGTAGCGCTTCACGCCGAGCCGCTGCGCGTTAGAGTCCCGCCCGTTCCGGCTGGAGGACGCGCCCTTCTTGTGTGCCATCGGAGGCTCAGCCCTTCTTCTTCGACCCGGCGCTGGCCTTAGCCGCACCGATGCCGGTCACCCGGATCTGCGTGTACTTCTGGCGGTGGCCGAGACGACGGCGGTAACCGGTCTTGTTCTTGTAGTGGATCATGTTGATCTTGGGGCCGGCTGCGGCACCCACGATCTCGGCGGTGACCTGATAACCGCCCAGCTCAGCCGGGTCACTGATGACCTTGCCGCCATCCACGACCAGCAGAGCCGGCAGCGTGACGCTGGCCCCGACCTCTCCAGACAGCTTGTCGACGGTCAGGACGTCGTCTACCGACGCCTTCTCCTGCCTACCGCCGCAGCGCACGATCGCGTACACCGAGAGTTCTCTCCTCTTTGTGCTAGCCCGCGCGAGATTCCAGCTGGAGTCGGGCTTGCTTGCCATTGCGCACTAGGCGTCGGGCCGCGGGGCCGCCTGATCCTGAACATGCGCCGACCATAAAGCGTATCAGACCGCGCGGGTCCTCAGCTGCTGGCCGGTTCGACCGCCGGGCTGCCGCCGGACGGCTCGGGTTCGCCGCCTGGATTGGCTGGCGCGGACCGCCTCGATCGGCCTGACCTGGTCCGACCTGATCCGTTGGGGCCCGACCCGCCGGCCGGTCCGTCGGCCGCGGTTTCGGAGCTGATCACCTCGACGGGCGCACCGTCGGCCACGACAGCCGCGCCAGCCGGAGCGGGCTCGGCTCCGCCCGGCTGCGTGATGTCAGCGTCCGGGGGGCCAGCCGGCCGACCCGCGCGCGACCGGCCGCGGCTCCTGGCTCCGGCTGAGGCGACGATAGCCGGACTGGGACCGGCAACATCGGCTGCCTCGGACCGTGCGTCGGCATCGCCGCTCGCGGCGCCGTCGCTGTCGCGCGCGGCCGCGTCGCGGCGGAAACCGCCGCCACGACCCCGGCCGCTCCGGCCGCCGTCACGGCCGCCAGCGTCCCGGCCACCACTGTCTCGAGCGGCCCCGTTCCCCGCCGTGTGGTCGCCCTTGCCGGCGCCACCGCTACGACCGGATTCGCGGCTGTGGGAGTGGTCGACCGGCTCCATCGAGATGAGCACGCCGCGGCCGTTGCAGTGCTCGCACTGCACCGAGAACGCTTCCAGCAGGCCGGAGCCGACCCGCTTGCGGGTCATCTGGACCAGGCCGAGCGAGGTGACCTCGGCCACCTGATGCTTAGTCCGGTCCCTGGCCAGGCACTCCAGCAGGCGGCGCAGCACGAGCTCGCGGTTGCTCTCGAGCACCATGTCGATGAAGTCGATCACGATGATGCCGCCGAGGTCGCGCAGCCGTAGCTGGCGAACGATCTCCTCAGCCGCTTCCAGGTTGTTCCTGGTGACGGTCTGCTCGAGGTTGCCGCCCTGACCCGTGAACTTGCCGGTGTTGACGTCGATGACCGTCATGGCCTCGGTGTGGTCGATCACCAGCGAGCCGCCGCTTGGCAGCCAGACCTTGCGCTCCAGCGCCTTGGCCAGCTGCTCGTCGATCCGGTAAGCAGCGAAGACGTCCTTGGAGTCGTCCCAGCGCTGCATCCGGTCGGCCAGGTGCGGCGCCACGTAGCGGACGTACTCGTCGACTAGGTCCCACTCACTGTCACTGGCGATGACCAGGTTGTTGAAGTCCTCGTTGAAGATGTCCCTGACCACGCGGAGGGTCAGGTCGGGCTCGCTGTACAGCAGGTCGGGCGCGCTGGCCGTCTTGGCCTTCTTCTCGATCGCCTCCCACTGCGCGGCAAGCCTGGCCACGTCGCGGGACAGCTCCTCTTCGGAGGCCCCTTCGGCGGCGGTGCGGACGATGACGCCGGCGTTCTCCGGCATGACCTGCTTGAGGATCTGCTTGAGGCGACTGCGCTCGGTGTCGGGGAGCTTGCGGCTGATGCCGGTCATGTTCGCGCCGGGCACGTACACCAGATACCGGCCGGGCAGGCTGACCTGGCTGGTGAGCCGGGCGCCCTTGTGACCGATCGGGTCCTTCGTGACTTGCACCAGGATCGACTGGCCTGACTTCAGTGCCGACTCGATCCGCTTGGATTCGCCTTCCAGGCCGCTGGCGTCGAAGTTGACCTCGCCCGCGTACAGGACGGCGTTGCGGCCCTTGCCGATGTCGACGAACGCGGCCTCCATCGAGGGCAGCACGTTCTGCACCTTGCCGAGGTACACGTTGCCGACGTAGGACTGGTGGCTGGCCTTATCCACATAATGCTCGACCAGCACGTTGTCTTCCAGGACCGCGATCTGGGTCCGGTCGTCGTGCTGACGGACCACCATGACGCGCTCGACTGCCTCGCGCCTGGCCAGGAACTCTGACTCGGTGATGATCGGCGGACGGCGGCGGCCAGACTCACGGCCCTCACGACGGCGCTGACGCTTGGCTTCCAGCCTGGTCGAACCCTTGACGGCCCTGACGTCGGTGACGTCGGCGGTCTTCTCCCGCGGGGGGCGGACGTGGACAACGGTGTTCGGGGGGTCATCGGGGCCGGTCGGCTGGACGTCGGCCTCAGCGGCCGGGCCAGTGCGGCGACGACGGCGACGGCGCTTGGCGGTGCCGGCTGCGTCCGTCGTGCCACCGTCGTCGGACTCGCGAGAATCGTCGGCCGCGTCATCGGCTGCGGCCTCGTCGGCCACGCTGCCGGCCTCGGGGCCCTCGCTACTCGGGCCTGCACCGGTGCCAGTGGCCTTGCCCCGGCCGCGGCCGCCACGCCGCCGGCGCCTGCTTGCCGAGCCGGGCGTCTCGTCGTCGTGGGTGTCGCTGTCCTCGAAGTCGTCATCGGCGTCGCGCGCGGGCGCCACCGGCTGCTGCTGGCGCGGCGGCCTCGCGGCGACCGGCGCTCTGGCAGCGGAGATATCCGGCGGCTGGAAGATGACCAGCGGCGGCTGGAAGGCGGCCGGCGCGGACGGCCGGCCGGCGGTCTCGGCTGAGCCGCCGGCGGTCTCGGCCGAGCTGCCGGGGGTCTCGGGCGAGCTGCCGGGGGTCGCCTCGTGGCCCCCGCTCTTGCTCCGGCTGGAACTGCCTCGCCGGGTCGCGGTGCGACCGGCGGCTGCTCCTCGGGGCGCCTTCGCTGCGGCGCCAGCAGGCTGGTCGCCGTCGGGGATGCCGCCGTGGGGGGTGCCGCCATCATGGGCCTCGGTGCTGGCGGGCTGAGTGCTCGCGGGCTCGGCACTGCCAGATTCGGCGGCCTGGCCAGCGCGCGAGCCTGCGGCGCGCGAGCGGGCGGGCCGTTTGCGGGTCGTGCTCGCGGCCTGACCACCGGCGTCAGCCGCATTACCGGCGCTCTCGCCGACCCCGCTGGGGGCGGTGGCTGGCGCACCCGACGTCGCTGGCGTACCCGACGTCGCTGGCGTACCCGACGTCGCCGGGGTACCGGGAGCCGGGCACGCCCGACGTAGCCGGCGCCGCCGAGGTCGCCGGTGCGGCCGACGCGGCCGCAGTCGGGTCAGCCGCGGCAGGCGCCACGCTCGGTGGCCCGGCCGGCCTGACTACGGCTCGGCGGGCCCGGCGCAGCAGGCCTCGGGCCGAACTGCCGTTCTCCGCTGCAGATCCGGCGTCAGCCGAACCTGCAGACCCTGCGGGCCCTCCGGGCCCGTTTGTGCCAGCCGAAGCGTCAGCTGGCTCTCTGTTCTGTCGCTCGATCTCGAGCATCCGGGCGATCTCTCCCGTCAGGCTCCCGGGCGCAGCCGGCCTCTTCGGGCCGCTCCGCGCCACGCGGGAGCTGTTCGTACGCGCTCACTGGCGCGGTACTCGCCATGCTGGCGTCCTCCGCGTCCAGGCACGTTGCCAATACCTGTCCCTGTGCAGCGTCCCGCCCGTCTGGCCGGGGCGCCTCCGCCGTGATAGCGGCCACGTCGCGGCCGTCGGCGGCAATATCAATGCCCAGCGGTCCCTGAGCCAGGCGCGTCACCACTGCTGGTGACGATGGCTCCAGGCCCGACATGGCGCGGAATGCTGCCAGGATGTCTTCGGGTCGTACGGCCGGTGTCAAGTGCCGAACAACCATTCGAAGTATCGCACATCCCAGTTGGCCTTCCGCTGTGGCACGCCGATCTACCTCCAGCGATACCACCCCGGCTCTGGTATCGAGCCGGCGAATCCCGTTACTGGTGCGGCGCTCCACCTCCGCATGCGCGGCGGCGAGAAACACCTCAATTGCCCTGGCGGCCGCCTCTGGCGCGACCCCCGGCAACACGACTTCCCACTCCGAGGCCTCCAGCCGCGGCGACTGCGCCACGGCCAGGTCAGCGACCTCGATCACGTCAATCCCGTCTGGCAGGGCTGCATCCAGCCGAACCCGCACGGTGTCCGGGTCCAGGCAGGCGGTGAAGGACATCTCCAGGAACTCGGCCTCGCTCGCGGCGCCGGTCGGCGCTCCGCCCGAGTAGGAAATCTTCGGGTGCGGCGAGAACCCCGCAGAGTGCGCGACCGGCAGGCCAGCCCGCCGAACCCCACGCTCTACCGCCCGCGCGATATCCCGGTGACTCGCGAATCGCATCCTGCCACGCTTAGCGTACCTGACCACGAGCCGCTGGACTGCTGGCAGCGGCGCTGGTCCCGTCGGCCGCGGCTGCTGGCGCGCCATGATCAGCCCTCAGCTCCCATCGGCCCCGAAGCGGGTCCCGAGGACCCTCCAGTCACAACGCTGAGCGGCAGCAGTCTCTTCCCGGTCGGCCCGGCCTCGATCTCGGTGCCCATCGCGGGGCACACACCGCACTCAAAGCATGGCGTCCACCGGCAGTCGTCCACCTCGGCAGCGCCGTCCGGATCGATGGCCGCCAGCCAGTCCTGCCACAGCCAGTCGCGCTCCAGGCCGGCGTCCAGGTGATCCCACGGCAGGATCTCGTCGTAGCCGCGCTCGCGCGTGGTGTACCAGGCGAGGTCCACCCCCTCGGCCGCCAGCGCCACCGAAGCGCACTTGTCCCACCGCTCGAACGAGAACGACTCGCTCCACCCGTCGAACCGGCCGCCGTCCGCCCACACGGCTCTGATCACCTTCGCGACTCGCCGGTCGCCCCGCGACAGCAGCCCTTCGACGATCGAGGGCTGCCCGTCGTGATAGCGGAACCCGATCGCCTTCCCGTATCGCCGGTCGGACCGCATCGCCGCGCCGAGCGCTTTGAGCCGCGCGTCCACGGTCTCGTGATCGCACTGGGCCGCCCACTGGAACGGCGTGTGCGGCTTCGGCACGAACCCGCCGATGGAGACCGTGCACCGGATGTCATTGCGCCCGGTCGCCGACCGCCCGGCCTGGATCACCCGCTTCGCCAGCGCGGCGATCGCCAGCACGTCCTCGTCGGTCTCCGTCGGCAGACCGCACATGAAGTACAGCTTCACCTGCCGCCAGCCGCTGGCGTAAGCGGTCGTGACGGTGTTGATCAGGTCATCCTCGGTGACCATCTTGTTGATCACCTTGCGGATCCGGTCGGAGCCGCCCTCCGGCGCAAACGTCAGGCCGGACCGCCGGCCGTTGCGGCTCAGCTCGTCGGCGAGGGTCACATTGAACGCGTCCACCCTGGTCGACGGCAGGGACAGCCCGGTGTTGGTGCCCTCGTAGCGGTCAGCGAGATCGACGGCGATCTCGTTGATCTCGCTGTGGTCGGCGCTGGACAGCGATAGCAGGCCGACCTCGGCGAAGCCGCTGGCGGCCAGCCCGGTCTCGACCATCGAGCCGATGGTGGTGATCGAGCGCTCCCGGACCGGCCGGGTGATCATCCCGGCCTGGCAGAACCGGCAGCCCCGCGTGCAGCCGCGGAAGATCTCCACGCTGAACCGCTCGTGCACCGTCTCGGCCAGCGGCACGAGGGGCTTGGCCGGGTACGGCCAGGAGTCGAGGTCCATCACGGTGTGCTTGGACACCGAGCGGGGCACCCCCGGCCGGTTAGGCGCTACCCGGTTTATCGTCCCGTCCAGGTTGTACGACACGTCGTAGAAGCGCGGTATGTACACGCCGCCCGTCGCGGCCAGCTGCGCCAGCAGCCCGTCCCGGCCGCCCGGCCGCCCGGCCGCCTTCCACGACCGGACCAGTTCGGTTATGGCCAGGACCGCCTGCTCGCCGTCGCCGAGCACGGCGCCGTCGATGAATTCGGCGATGGGCTCGGGGTTGAACGCCGCGTGCCCCCCAGCCAGCACGATCGGGTCGTCGTCGCCTCGCTCGCCGGCCGACAGCGGGATCCCGGCCAGGTCAAGGCCCGTCAGCAGGTTGGTGTAGCCCAGCTCAGTGGCAAAGCTGACGCCCAGCAGGTCAAACGAGCGGACCGGCCGGTGCCCGTCCACCGTGAACTGCGGTACTCCGTGCTCCCGCATGAGCGCCTCGAGGTCCTGCCAGACGGTGTACGTGCGCTCGGCGAGCACCCCGTCCCGCTCGTTCAGCACCTCGTACAGGATCTGCACGCCCTGGTTCGGCAGGCCTACCTCGTACGCGTCCGGGTACATCAGCGCCCAGCGCACGTCGCACGAATCCCAGTCCTTGATGACAGAGTTCAGCTCGCCGCCGACGTACTGGATGGGCTTGCGCACGAGCGGGAGCAGCGGCTCGAGGAGGGGGTATACCGACTGCACGGGCATCTTTACAGCGTACCGAGGCCACCGAGCACCCGTGCTGGCCCGTGCCGGCGGGCCAAATTCCCCGAGAAGCCGGCATTACCTGTCTATCCGCCGGGTATTGTCGGTCAACCCCCAACCCACAATCACGACCGGGAACGGGGTACATCGGACCCCCTCGCCACCGGAGGTATGCGGTGCATGTCGACCCCTACATCGTCCTGGGCAGCGCGGTCGTCGGACTGCTGGTCGGCATGACGGGAGCCGGCGGCGGGGCGCTGATGACTCCGATGTTGATCTTGCTCTTCGGGGTCAAGGCGCCAGCCGCCATCTCCAGCGATCTCGTGGCCGCCGTGCTGATGCGGCCCGTCGGCGCAGCCGTGCACATGCGCAGGCGCACTGTTAACTACCGGCTGGTCGGCTGGCTGATGCTCGGCTCGGTGCCGATGGCGTTCCTCGGCGCCTACCTGCTCCATCTGCTCGGCGGCGCGTCTGCGGCGCCGACGCACGTGGAGCAGGCCCTCGGGGCCGCGCTGCTGACCGGCGCCGCGGCCATGGTGATCCGCTGGGTCATGGACGTCCGGGGCGGCAAGGACCGGGGCGCCGCCCTGCGGGACCTGGTGGTCAAGCCCGTGCCGACCGTGGTCGTCGGCATGGTCGGCGGCGTCATCGTGGGGCTGACCTCGGTCGGCTCCGGCTCGCTCATGATTGTGCTGCTGCTCTTCCTGTACCCGATGATCAGCGCTAAGCGGCTGGTCGGTACGGACCTGACTCAGGCCGTGCCGCTGACCCTGGCGGCCGCGCTCGGCGCCCTGGTCTTCGGCCACGTCGAGTTCGGCGTCACGATCTCGCTCATCCTCGGCAGCGTGCCCGCCGTGCTGATCGGCTCGCTGCTGTCCTCGCGTGCGCCGGACAAGTACATCCGGCCGGTCATCACGTTCGTCATCTTCGCTTCCGGCCTCAAGTACGTCGGCGTGCCCACTAAGGCGCTGGGCTGGACTCTGGGGCTCATCCTGGTGGCGACCGCGATCACCTGGGTCACGGTGACGCTGGTGCGCCGGCGGACCGGCGCGCCCGAGCCAGCCGGCGGCCCGCGCAAGGAGGAATCGCCGGCTGATCGGAGCCTGACGGGCAGCTAGCCCGGCCCGTCAGCTCGGGACGTACGTCAAGAGTTACCCAGTGATGCTCATCTATGAGCAACACTAGGCAACTGTTGCTCATAGGCCCCGGCCCCGGCTCTGGCCCGGACCGGCTCACCTGGCGGCGCGGCGCGACCGGGCACGCGACCGCAGCATCGTCGGCCACCTCCGGCGCCGGGTCTGATCGGGTAGCTCTGCGTAAGCGCGGCCGTCACGGTGGATGACCGGGTACTTGCGTAGCTGGTAGCCGGGTGCGGTTCGGCAGATGCCCGAGCTCAGCTCGAAGCTGTACCAGTGCCACGGGCACGTCACGACGCCGTCCCGGACCACGCCCTTGGCCAGCGGGCCGCCGTTATGCGGGCAGGCCGCGTCGGTCACCTGAAGCTCGCCGTCGACGTCGAAGACCGAGTAGCTGTGGCCGTTGTGCCTGATCGTCCACGCCCGTCGGCCGCGCGGGGCACCGAGGGGCACCAGCGTCACGCCCGGCTGCTCGCTCATCTGCCCGTCTCCGCCAGCCTGCCCGGCTGAGTCCAGGCTGGCCGTCGGCCTACTGGCATCCGAGCTCCACGCTGCCGAGGCGGTCGGCCGTCGCGGTGACCACGTCCCCAGCGGCCAGGGCTACGGCCGCCGTGAGCCCGCCGGACAGCACGAGGTCGCCGGCGCGCAGTCCCTCGTCCTCGGTCGCCAGCGACCTGACCAGCCAGGCCACGGCCGACGCTGGATGGCCGAGCGCCGCCGCTCCGGCCGCGGTGGCGATGACCTCGCCGTTGTGCTCCAGCACCACGCCGATCAGGCGCAGGTCGAGGCCAGCCGCCGGGATCGCGGGCCCGACGACGAAGCGGCCGGCCGAGGTGTTGTCAGCCACCACGTCGGCCATCGTGAACTTGTAGTCGCGGTAGCGCGAGTCGAGTATCTCGATGCCGACTGCGACCGACTGCGTCGCCGCCAGCACGTCGGCCGAGCTCACGGCCGGGCCCGCCAGGTCCGCGCCCAGGACGAAGACGATCTCGGGCTCGGCGCGCGGCTGGATGTGGTCGCCCACCAGCAGCGGCGCGCCGAGATCGAGCGCGTGCCGGGCCGCCAGGAACCCGCGCACCGGCTCGCGGACACCGACCTGGGCCTGCTTGGCCCGCGAGGTCACGCCGAGCTTCCACCCGGCCAGCGGGCCGGCCTCGCCCCGCAACTGGCGCTGTACCGCGTACGCGGCAGGCAGGTCGAAGTCCTCGAGTTCGGCCGAGAACGGCTCGATCGCCACCCGCTCGGCCCTGGCCCTGGTCAGCCGGGCCGCGATCTGCGCGGTGTCAGCCGGCCCGGGCATCCTCGGCCTCGCTACTCGACCACGCGGACGCTGACAGGGCCCAGCCGGTCGAACTCGGCCCGGTACACATCGCCGGCCTGCATCGGGACGGCCGCGTGCAGCGCTCCGGTCATGACGATCTGCCCGGCCTCGAGGCCCGCGCCTATGTCCCCGAGCGTGTTGGCCAGCCAGGCAACCACGGCAACCGGATCGCCCAGTGCGGCCGCGCCGGCCGCGGTGTCGACCAGAACGCCACGCCTGGTCAGCACCATGCCGATGAGCCGCGGGTCCAGGCCGTCCAGCGGCACTAGCCGGCTCGACACCGCGACAGCGCCATTGGACGCCAGGTCGGCGACGGTGTCGGCGAGCCTGATCCGCCAGTCGGCGAAGCGCGAGTCGATGATCTCCATGGCAGCCACCATGCCGGCGATCGACCGGCGGGCATCCAGCACAGTCACGCCGGGTCCGCGCAGCGCGCTGCCGAGGACGAACGCGATCTCCGCCTCGATCCTGGGCTGGATGAACAGGCTCAGCGATACGGCGTCGCCGTCGGCGTACACCGTAGAGCCGAGCACCGGGCCGTGGTCGGGGGAGTCGACGCCGATCATCTGCTGCATGGGCTTGGACGTGAGGCCCACCTTGTACCCGATCACCGTGTCGCCGTCGTCGACCAGCATGGCCGTGAGCTGCTGAGCTATCGCGTAGCCGTCGGCCATGCCGAGGTTGGGGTCGGCATCGGTGAACGGCTCGATGGGCTGGCGGCTACGGCGCGCCTCATACAGTGCCCTGGCCTTGCCGGAGATGTCAGTGAGCGGCATCCACCTGCCTCCGTTTACGGTCGAGACACATACGGCGCAGTGATCATGGCTGATGCTACTTCCGGCTGTCCGCGCCAATGCGACACACTACGAGTCATACACCACGCGGCGGGCTCGGAGGTCGTCAGGGAATGAGCGGCACTCGGACGCTGGCGGCCATCGTCGGGCCGGGCAACATCGGCACCGACTTGCTGGCCAAGCTTCAGCGCAGCGAGCACGTCGAGGTGGGCTACGTCGTCGGCGTGGTCGAGTCCGACGGCCTGGCCCGGGCCCGGCAGCTCGGCATCGCCGCCTCCGCGGCGGGCGTTGACTGGCTCGTCCGCCAGGATCCTGCGCCTGAGCTGGTATTCGAGGCGACGTCGGCGAAGGCTCACTTGGCGCACGCACCGCTGTATGCCAGCGCGGGCATCACCGCGATCGACCTGACACCGGCGGCGCTCGGCCCGCTGGTCTGCCCGCCGGTCAACCTGCTCGACCACATCGACGCCGCGAATATCAACATGATCAGCTGTGGCGCGCAGGCCACCGTGCCCATCGTGCACGCGGTGTCCAGTGTCGTTCCCGTTCCGTACGCAGAGATCGTCGCCTCGGTCGCGTCGAAGTCCGCGGGACCAGGCACCAGAGCCAATATCGACGAGTTCACGCATACGACCTCCAGGGCGGTGCAGACGGTCGGGGGCGCGCAGCGCGGCAAGGCGATCATCGTGCTCAACCCGGTCGAGCCGCCGATGATCATGCGAGACACCGTGTTCTGCGCCATCCCCGCGGACGCCGACCGGGAGGCGATCACCGACTCGATCATGACGCGAGTCGCGGAGGTCCAGCGCTACGTCCCCGGCTACGCCCTGCGCGCGGATCCGCAGTACGACGACGCGCGGGACAGCTGGCACGGCAGTGCCAGGGTCGCGGTCTTCCTCGAAGTCCGCGGCGGCGGCGACTACCTGCCGGAGTACGCCGGCAACCTGGACATCATGACCGCCGCCGCCGCGCAGGTCGGCGACGTCATCGCCCAGCGCCGGGTGTCAGCATGACCGGGCTGATCGGCGCCGACCGCGAGCTGCGGATCACCGACACCACGCTGCGCGACGGCAGTCACGCGATGGCGCACCAGTTCACCGAGGAGCAGGTGCGCGCCACCGTGCACGCGCTTGACGCGGCGGGCGTGGCCGTCATCGAGGTGACTCACGGCGACGGGCTAGGCGGATCGTCGTTCAACTACGGCTTCTCCCGTGAGAATGAGCTGACCCTCATCGAGGCCGGCGTCCAGGAAGCCACCCAGGCGGCCATCGCCGTGCTGCTGGTACCTGGCATTGGCACCATGGACGACCTGCGCGGCGCGCGCGCGGCAGGCGCCGCGGTGGCCAGGATCGCGACTCACTGCACCGAGGCGGACGTGTCGATCCAGCACTTCGGCCTGGCCCGCGACCTCGGCATGGAGACTGTGGGCTTCCTGATGATGGCGCACCGGACGTCCCCGGCCGAGCTGGCGAGGCAGGCGCGGATCATGGTCGACGCCGGCGCGCAGTGTGTGTACTGCGTCGACTCCGCTGGCGCGCTCGTGCTCGGCGATGCGCAGCAGCGCGTGCAGGCGATGGTGGCCGAGATCGGCGCCGATGCGGAGGTCGGGTTCCACGGACACCAGAACCTCTCCCTCGGTGTGGCGAACTCGGTGCTGGCGTTCCAGCAGGGCGCCCGGCAGATCGATGGCGCGCTGTGCGCGCTCGGCGCCGGCGCGGGGAACTCACCCACCGAGGTGCTCGCGGCGACCTTCGACCACCTGGGCGTCCACACCGGCGTCGACGTCGGCGGAGTCCTCGCGGCGGCCGAGGAGGTGGTGAGGCCGTTCCTGCCGCGCTGGCCGAAGATGGACCGGACCGCGATCGTGCAGGGCTGGGCGGGGGTGTACAGCAGCTTCCTGCTGCACGCCGAGCGCGCGGCAGAGCGGTACGGCGTCCCGGCGCACGAGATTCTGCAGCGCGTCGGCGAGCTCGGCTATGTCGGCGGTCAGGAAGACATGATCATCGACGTCGCGCTCCGGCTGGCGCAGGAGCGCGACCTGGCCACTGCGGGTGCCCGCTAAGTAAAGACAGTGCGATGGCGGTACACCGCCTGGAGGCAGCCGATCGCGATCATGTCCGCGAAGATCGCCGAGCCGCCGTAGGACACAAACGGCAGCGGCAGGCCCGTGACCGGCATGATGCCGATTGTCATGCCGATGTTGATGAACGACTGGACGGCAAACCAGATCCCGACCCCCGCCGCCACGAGCATGCCGAACTGGTCGTCGGCCTTCGCCGCGATGCGGAACGCCCGCAGCAGCACGATGGCCAGCAGCCCGATGATCACCATCTCGCCGACGAAGCCGATCTCCTCGCCAGCCACCGCGAAGATGAAGTCGGTGTGCTGCTCGGGCACGAAGCCCCCGGCGACGAGCTGACCGTGGAACAGCCCCTGGCCGTGCAGTCCGCCGGAGCCAATGGCGATCTTGGACTGGAATGCGCTGTAGCCGGTGCCGCGCGGGTCGGCCGACGGATGCAGGAACGACGTCAGCCTGCTCAGCTGATAGGCCTTCAGCAGGTGCAGCTTCACGACGGCAGTGATGCCCAGCACGCCAACGGCTACCAGGCCAGCCAGCCAGCGGAGCCGCACACCGGACAGCGCGACCAGGCCGATCAGCATGGCGAGCATCAGCATGACGACGCCGAGGTCCGGCTCGGCCACCACGAGCACGAGCGGGATGAGCGAGAGGCCGATGGCGGCGAGCAGCGCCCGCGGCCGCGGCCTGGTCTCGCCGGGCCTGATCTCGCCCAGGATTATCGCGACGACGAGGATGACGGACAGCTTCGCGTACTCCGACGGCTCGATCTGGAACCCGCCGGGCAGCGTGATCCACGACTTCGCGCCGTTGACGATGCTGCCCAGAGGCGTGAGCACGACGAGCAGCCCGAGGCAGGACACGCCGAGGACGATCGGTGAGTACAGCCGGAGCTGCCGGTAGTCCAGCATGCTCACGCCGGCCATGAGGGCCAGCCCGATGCCGAGGTTCAGCACCTGCTTGGTCAGGAAGGGGTCGGATCCGGACGGCCCGGAGGTAGCGGTCGCCGACCAGACCAGCAGGGTCCCGATGGAGCAGAGCGCCAGCACTGCGCCGAGCAGTATCCAGTCGAGCTTGCGCAGCGGCGAGCCCGGCCCGAAGATGCGCCGCAGCAGGCGGTACAGCCTGCCGCGAGGACCGCGGCCGATGCCGGGGCCGCTGCCCAGGCCGAGGCGGCGTGCGCTGTTGCCATCCAGGCGCACCGGGGCGAGACCTCGGTAGCTCGCCGAGCCGGGCCCGGCAGGCGCCGTCCGCCTGCTGGTCACGTCGGGTCCGCGCCAGCTCATCCGGGCCTGCTCTTCGACGCGGTCGTCTGCACGATCGTGCCGCCGCTGGTGATGCGCGGAAGCGGCGGCAGGTTGCCGCCGGGCAGCGCCGCCTTCGATCCCTGCAGCCCGTACAGCGCGTCCCAGATCTGCCGCACCGCGGGTCCGGACACGTCAGCGCCGTACCCGGAGTCAGGGATCATGACGACGACGACGTACTTGGGATGATCGCACGGTGCGAACGAGGCGAACACGGACGTGGAGTTCTTGCCGAAGACCTGCGCAGTACCGGTCTTGCCCGCCACGCAGACCTTTCCCAGCGGGAAGCCGCCGAAGGTACTCGCCGCGGTACCCGAGGTGATCACGCCGCGGAGCGCGTTGCGTATGTAGGCGAGCGTGGTCTTGGACGCCGGCAAGTGCCCGTCCACCGGCGGCGTGATCTTCTCCACGACCTGGCCGGTGGGGCTGAGCAGCGCCTCGCCGACGCGCGGGCTGTACAGCGTGCCGCCGTTGGCCAGCGCCGCGTACGCCGACGCCAGCTGGAGCGGCGTGACCGCGACGTACCCCTGGCCGATGGAGGCGATGATGGCCTGACCGGGCGTCCAGACGTTCCCGTACCGGCAGTCGTCGAACTCGATCTGCTGGATGTAGCTGCCGTTCGCCCGGCCGTACTTGCACCAGTTCTGGCCCGCGTGCGCGTTGTCTTTCCAGAAGTAGTAGAGCCACTCCCTGGTCGGGATGCTGCCGTTGCTCTCGCCCGGCAGGTCGATGCCGGTGTCCTTGCCGAAGCCCCAGTCGAGCTCGACCTTTTGCTCGAACTGCACCGGGTAGTTCGGGCTGGTCACGGTGTCGAGCGCGGGCTTGTCCCGCTGCCAGATCTGGTAGCCCATGTTGTAGAAGATGGTGTCGCACGAGCGCACCAGGGCCTCGTACAGCGACATCGGACCGCCGTTGCCGAAGTCGTTGTTGAACGTGTGGCCGCCGACAGTCGTGCCGCCAGGGCAGTCGTACGTGCCGTACAGCGGGTCGCCGAACTTGATGCCCGCCGTCAGCGTGGTCACCTTGAACGTGGAGCCGGGCGGGTACTCCCCCTGGGTGGCCCGGTCCAGGATCGGTTCGCCATCGCCGGTGCCGAACAGCCGCTTGAACTCCCGCTCCGAGATGCCGCCACTCCAGATGGCCGGGTTGTAGGTCGGGTAGCTCGCCAGTGCGACAACCCGTCCGGTGGTCGTCAGCACGACGGCAGCGCCCGAGGTAGCGCCAGGGTTGGCCGCCTGTGCCTGCTGCACGGCGCTTGCCAGGATGTTCTGGGTCGCGACCTGGAGCTTGGCGTTGATGCTGGTGACGAGGTCATCGCCGGCCACCGGCTTGACGTTCTTGATCGTCGAGGTCACCTGCCCGCCGGCGTTCACGGCGACTTCGTCGACCCCGGTGGCCCCGCGCAGCGCCTTGTCGTACTGCCCCTCCAGCCCGGACTGGCCCACGAGGTCGTCGGCAGAGAACCCGGTCACCGGGATGTGCAGCTGCTTCACCTCCTGGGCGGTGATCGGCTGGAGGTATCCGAGTACCTGCGCAGCGGCGGTCGAGATGGGCTGGGCGTACTGAATGACCGGCTGGATGTCGGCCGTCACGCCGGGGAAGGAGCGCTTGTTCTCGAGGATCTGCAGCGCGACCTTGTCCGACACGTTCTGCGCCACCGGGATGGGCTGGTACGGCGAGCCCGGCCAGCACGGCTGGGACACGCCGACCGTGCACAGCCGGACGCGCTCCTGCATCACCTTGTCGGTGACGTTCAGCAGGCGCGCGAGCCGGGCAAGCTCCGCAGCGCCGCCGTTGGTCTGCTGCTGCAGCGTGACCATGTTGACGGCGACGACGAGCGCGGACTGATTCGAGACCATCGGCTGGCCGGTGTCGTCGAGTATCTTGCCCCGCACCGACGGCTCGACGATCTCCCGGATCCTGTCCTGGCTAGCGAGCGCCACGTAGGTGCTGCGGGTCTGGACCTGGAGATACCACAGCCGCCCGCCCAGCACGCCGAGCAGGCCCGCCACGATCACCATGATGGCGACCAGCCGGCGCCTGGATGCCGGAATCACCGCGTCCCCCCTGTCCGCCTGCCGATCAGCCACACGCCTGACCGGCTGCCTACTCGCTTGCTCGCCAGCCAGCGGCCCCCGATCCGCCGCCCGGTCAGGAACGACAGCAGCGACCGGCGCCCGTAGCCGAATCGCGGCTGCCGGCGCGATCGGCCGGCGGGCGCCGCAGCGCGCTGCGACCAGAGCCGCCCAGCATGCCGGCGCCGCTCCGGCTGCCCGCCAGCCGTAGCCGCGGCACGGCGACGGTGCCGCGACGGGCCCGGAACGTGGCGTTGTCCAGGACTCCCCCGGCGACGAGCCCGGCCGACACCCCGGATGGGCGCAGCCGCGAGCCGCGGCGGAATTTCGGTGCGGCGGCTGGGCGGCGCGCGACAGGCGGCGCCGTATTGCGGAACTGCACCTTCGGCACGACTCTCGTCAGCGTCGTGCGCCCGGACGGCGAGAGCGCAGACCGGCCAGCGCCCTTCCGCAGCCGCGGCCCGGCCGGGCTGGTCCGGGCGGGCCTGCTGAGCCAGCTGGTCCCGAGCAGGCGGCCCACGTTCGCATCGCCGCGGCGCCCGCCGAAGTTGATCCTCGCCTGGACCGCGACCAGCCCGGCGGGTGCATGCTGCCGCGCGGCGGACCCGCTGATCTCGCCGCCGTGCGGGCGGAACTGGCCGCCGCCGCCCGCGAGCAGGCCAGGATGCCGGCTGCGCTGCCAGTGATCTGGCTGCCCGCGGCCGACCGCGTTGGCAATCGCGCCGTCGCCGCGCCGCCCGGCAGTCAGCCTGAGATGCACCGGAGCGGCGATCCTGTCCCGGTGGCGTACGACACCCGACGCCGATCCAGCCACGCCGGCGCCGGGGTGCAGCCGGGCTGGGCGACGGGCGGCCGGCCTAGGCCGGCTCCGGCTCGCCGGGCCGCCGCCGACCCAGCCGTCGCCAGTCCGGACCGCGCCTGGGCCGAGCCGCGGCTCGTGCGGCCGCCACTTGCGCTCGGCGCGCCTGGACCGGGCCCGCGCGCCCGCCAGCCCGCTCGGTCCGTGGCCAGCTAGCCCGGCGCCAGCCAGCCCGTTACCCGCGAGCCTGTTACCCGCGAGCCTCGCCCCAGCCAGCCCGGTGCTGGCCGATCCGGTGCTGGCCAATCCGGTGCTGGCCAATCCGGTGCTCGCCAGCACGACCAGGTACAGCACGAACGGCCACAGCACCAGGTCGTAGGCGATCGTGATGGGCAGGAACTGGCGGATCTCCGCGGTGGTGACCTGCGCCGGCTCGAGCAGCAGACCGAGCCCGGCCGCGACCGCCTCGGCCGCCGCGATCACAGCGCTGGCCACGGCCAGCGCGCGAAGCGGTGACCACCTGGCTCCGCCGGCCAGCCGGCCAGCCGCCCAGCCGGCCAGGCAGAAGACGAGGGCGTACTGACCGATGACACCACTGCCGGGAGGCGCGAGATCCAGGCTCAGCCCAGCCGCGAACCCGGTCACCAGGCCGGCTACCGGACCGTCGGCTATCGCCAGCGCCACCACGAGGAGCAAGACCAGGTCGGGTACGGCGCCGCCGGGCAGGTGCAGCCCGTTGATGACGGTGAGCTGCAGCACCAGCGCAACCGCCAGCGCTACCGGGGCGAGCCACGTCTTACGCACGTCAGTGGCCCGTACTGGGCGTCGGCGACGCGCCCGGCCGGGGCTTGCCCGCCTTAGCGGTGACGGTCACGGTCGGTCCCGGATGAGGCAACGGCGGGACCGCCGCGAACCTAGGGTCGTACCGCGGCGGCACGATGACCACGCCGACGACGCCGAGCGCACCGAAGTCGACATACGGGCGCACGAGCGCGGCGGCGGTCAGCGAGCCGTTGACGACGACCAGCTTGGTGACGACGCCGACCGGCACCCCTGGCACGTACGGCCGGTCCTTGACCGAGGCGGAGGTGACCAGCTGGTCGCCGGGCTTGAGCACGGCCGCCGAGTTCAGCATCTGCAGGCGCATCAGCGCGCTGCCGCTGACCGACTTGCCCGGCCCGGTTACCCAGCCAAGCTGACCGCTCGGCGCCAGCGCGACGCCCACCACCGCCGTGCCGTCGCTAGCCAGCAGCACGGTGCTCGTCGTCGCCGTCACGGACGTGACCTCCCCCACCAGGCCTTGCCCGTTGAGCACGGTCTCCTGCGGCCGGACGCCGTCCTTGCTGCCGATGTCGATGGTGACTGTCTGCTGATAGCCCTGGCCGATCGCGATGACGCTGCCGGCCACGATCCGGTACTGCCCGGCGCCGGCGAGCAACAGCATCTTGCGCAGCTCGGCGTAATCGGCCTTGCTGAGGCTGGCCGCGCTCAGCTCGGCGCGCAGCGCGAGCACCTGCTTCTGCAGGCTGGTCACCTGTGACGACGATCCTGACGACGTGAAGAAGCCGGTCACCGACTTCGCCGCGTGCTCAGCCCCGCCAAAGACCGACCCGCTGACCGAGCGCACGTCGCGCAGCGCCGAGCTCGAGCTGTCGGAGTAGCTGAGGGCGATGAGGGCCAGCGCCGCGGTAAGCAGCACGACGAGCACCACGCGGGTCCGTCGTGTATCCCGCACTCCGATCACCTCGCCTGCCGCCCGTCACGTCGCCTGTCGCGCGCTGGAGGCCGCGCCCTCGCGGCCAGCTACCGTCTGGCTTCAGGGACTAGAACCTGCTGCAGGGTGTCGAAGTCCTCGACGCACTTGCCGGTGCCGAGGGCAACCGAGTCCAGCGGGTTGTCGGTCAGGTGGATCGGCATCCCCGTTTCCTCGCGCAGCCGCTCGTCCAGGCCGCGCAGCAGCGCGCCGCCGCCGGTCAGCGCGATGCCACGGTCCATGACATCGCCGGCCAGCTCGGGCGGGCACTTGTCGAGCGTGGTCTTCACCGCGTCGATGATCACGCTGAGCGGCTCCTCGATCGCCCGCCTGATCTCCTCGGCCGAGATGACGATCGTCTTCGGCAGCCCGCTCACCAGGTCGCGGCCGCGGATCTCGGCGTTCGGCTCGTCGTTGGCCGGGTACGCAGAGCCGAGCGAGATCTTGATCTCCTCGGCCGTCCGCTCGCCGAGCATGAGCGAGTACTCCTTCTTGCCGAAGTTGATGATCGCCTGGTCCAGCTCATCGCCGCCGACCCGGATGGACTGCGAGGTGACGATGCCGCCGAGCGAGATCACCGCGACTTCGGTGGTACCGCCGCCGATGTCGACGACCATGTTCCCGGTCGGCTCGTTCACCGGCAGGCCCGCGCCGATCGCGGCGGCCATCGGCTCCTCGATGATGTAGACACGGCGCGCGCCGGCCTGGTGACCTGCTTCCTTGACCGCGCTCTGCTCGACGCCGGTGATGCCGCTCGGCACGGCCACGACGATCCGCGGCTTGGCGAGGTAGCTGCGCCTGTGGACTTTCTGGATGAAGTACCGGAGCATCCGCTCGGTGACGTCGAAGTCCGCGATGACGCCGTCCTTCAGCGGGCGAACCGCGACGATGTTGCCAGGCGTGCGGCCGATCATCCGCTTGGCCTCGACGCCTACCGCGACTATCTGGCCGGTATTGGTATTCAGCGCGACGACGGACGGCTCATTCAAAACGATCCCGCGACCCCGCACATACACGAGTGTGTTCGCGGTGCCGAGGTCGACAGCCATGTCGCGGCCCAGAAACGCCATCGCGTTGCTCATCGAGAACTAGAACCTTCCAGCCAGTTAGCTCTGCACTTGTCGTACTGCATGCGGGCGGTGCGGTCGAGCTGTGCCCGGCCCGTTGCGGCTGCGCGGCAGGAACCCCGTGTGCCCGGCGGGCCGCAGCCCAAACGGAACGGGTCGATCTGTTCGCCACTCCAACGCACCGCTTCAGCCGATAGTGCCAACGGCGAGTAAGCCGAACCGGCATTCCCGTTATTGCCACTCACAGCGACCGGCCGTTAGCGCGCAGTAACGCTAAAAGCACGCGGTCAGCCCGCGGTTGCCAGGCTACATGTCGGTCCTGCGGCCCTTACGCCGGGGCACGCTGGTTGGTCTGCGCTTTTGCAATTAGTGACCTGCGGCGTGCTCGACGCGATAGCCGAGCCAGATTCCGATGGTCCACAATGCCGCGAAAATGCCGCCGAGAAAATACATCGCGGGCACCACTGCACCGGACGCAATGACGAACAACTGAAGCAAGCTGCCGCCGACGAGCGTGACCGGGAGCAGGCGATGCGCGAGCGCCGCGAACACCACGGCCGCGACGGCCGCGACACCGCCGGTCAGCCCGGCCGTGTGCGGTGCCAGGTGATTGATCTGCACGGCGACCGGGATGGACAGGCCCACCACGATGGCCTCCATGATCAGCACCGTGGCGCACAACCGCTTCACCAGGCAGCACCGTCCTCGCCGGGATCGTCGCGGCGAGAGTCAGCAAGCGCGGCCCCGTTCCCGGCCGGATCGGACAGCAGCACCCGCGCGTCGCCGGCAGTGATCACCGAACCGGTGATGAGCACGCCCGCCTTCCCCGGTCCGCCCTCGCCCGCCGCGTCTGCCTCGTCGGCGAGCGCGACGCCGATCTCGATCGCGTCATCGAGTCGCTCCGCGACGGTGACCCGGTCGGGCCCGAAGACCGTCCTCGCCACCGCGGCGAGCGTCGCCGTCGGCATTGAGCGCGTCGAGGAATTGGCCGTCACCACGAGATGCGCGGCGATCGGTTCCAGTTCGTCCAGGATGCCGGACACGTCCTTGTCCTCGCTGACCGCGATGATGGCGACCAGGTCGGTGAAGCTGAACGCCTCAGTCAGCGCTTCGACCGACGCCGCCATGCCGCCCGGGTTGTGCGCGGCGTCGAGGATGACCACCGGACTGCGCCGGATGATCTCGAGCCGGCCAGGTGAGGTCATCGTCGCCACGGCGCGCCTGACGATGCTCTGGTCGAGGCCGGCGGCGCCGGCGCCAGGCTCTTCGTCCGCCTCCGGGGTGCGCGCGAACGCCTCGACGGCCGCGATCGCGACGGCCAGGTTGCCGGCCTGGTACGCGCCGAACAGCGGCAGGTACAGGTCCGCATAGTCGCCGAGCAGCCCGCGGATCGCGACCTGCTGGCCGCCGACGGCGAGTTCGCGGCTGAGCACGCCGAACTCGAGGCCCTCGCGGGCGACGCTGGCGCCGACCTCGGCGGCCCGGTGCAGCAGCACCTCGGCGGCGGTCGGCGGCTGCTGCGCGAGCACCGCGATGGCCCCGGGCTTGATGATGCCCGCCTTGTCAGAGGCGATCTCGGCCACCGTGTTGCCCAGGTAGCGGGCGTGATCGATCGAGATGGGCGTGACCACGGCAACGGCGCCGTCGGCCACGTTCGTGTTGTCCCAGGTGCCCCCCATGCCAACCTCGAGCACGCAGACGTCGACGGGCGCGTCAGCGAACACCGAGAACGCCATGCCGACGAGAACTTCGAAGAAGGACAGCCGCACGTCGTGCGACTTGTCCACGATGTCCAGGTAGGGCTTGATCTCGTCGTAGGCGTCGACGAACCGCTCGACGCTGAGCGGCTGCCCGTCAACGCCGATGCGCTCGCGGACCGAGGACAAGTGCGGGCTGGTGAACAGCCCGGTGCGCAAGCCGCGGGCACGCAGCAAGGTCTCGATCATCCGGGACGTCGACGTCTTGCCGTTGGTGCCGGTGATGTGGATCACGGGGTAGGCCCGCTGCGGATCACCCAGCAGGGTGACCAGCGAGTTGATCCGGTCCAGCGACGGGTTGATCGCGTGCTCGGGCCGACGCGCGAAGATCTCCTGCTCGATCTCCCGCAGCCGGGCGGCGTAGTTGTCGGTCATGCGGTCCCGCTGCGTGCGGCGCTCTGGCCGGGCAGGGCGGACAGGCGCTCGGTCAGCCGCGTCACCTCGGCTTGCGCCGCTGCCAGCCGGTCCCGGTTCTTGCCGACGACTTCCGCCGGTGCTCGCGCCACGAAGGACGCGTTGGCCAGCTTGCGCTCGACTGCCTCGATGTCCGCCTGGGCGGCGGCCAGGTCCTTGGTGAGCCGCTTGCGCTCAGCCGCCACGTCGAGACCGGCGGCGGTGTCCAGGTCGATCGTGACGCCCTCGGCGTGCAGCGTGGCGGTCGGGCTGAAGTCCGGTCCCGGCTCGGTCAGCCTGAGCAGGGTCCTGATCCTGCCCTCGTGCTGCGCGAGCACGGTGCTCTCGAGGCCATCCAGCCGGGCAGGCACCTGCTGACTCGGCCGCAGGCCCTGGTCCGACCGGAACCTGCGCACCTCGGTGATCAGCCGCATCAGCGCGGAGATCTCGGCTTCGGCGGCCGGATCGACCGGCAGCGGCGGCAGCACGCCGGCCGCGCCGGTGGCCGTCTGCCCTGGCCAGCGGGCGACCACCACCGACTCGCCGCCGGTCAGCGCCGTCCACAGCTCCTCGGTCACGAACGGCAGGAGCGGGTGGATCAGCCGCAGCAGCCGGTCGAGCACCTCGCCGAGGACCTGCCGGGTGGCGCGCGCGGCCGCCTCGTCCGGGCCGGTGAGCCCTGTCCCGGCCGGCCCTGTCCCGGCCCTGTCCCTGTCAGCCCTGTCCCTGTCAGCACCGGCTTGGCGAGCTCCAGGTACCAGTCGCAGAACTCGTCCCACGCGAAGTGGTACAACGTGTCGCAGACCTTGGCGAACTCGAACTGCTCGAACAGCGCGTCGACCTCGGCTGTCACGGCCGCGAGCCGGGACATGATCCACCGGTCCGGCGCCGTCAGCTGGCTTGACGGCGGCACGCCCTGTCCGGTCAGGGCACCGTTGAGCTGCGCGAACCGGACGGCGTTCCAGAGCTTGTTGCAGAAGTTGCGCGCCCCCGCCACCCAGTCCTCGCTGACGGCCACGTCGCCGCCCGGTGTCGCGCCGCGAGCCAGGGTGAACCTGGTGGCGTCGGCGCCGAATCTGTCGATCCAGTCCAGCGGGTCGACGGTGTTGCCGCGAGTCTTGGACATCTTCTTGCCGTACTGGTCGCGCACCAGGCCGTGCAGCGCGACCTGGCGGAAGGGCACCGCGTCATCCGGCCCTCGGTCCGCCATCGCGTACAGGCCGAACAGCATCATCCTGGCCACCCAGAAGAACAGGATGTCGTAGCCGGTGACGAGGACGCTGGTCGGATAGAACGCGCGCAGGTCGGGCGTGTCATCGGGCCAGCCGAGCGTCGAGAATGGCCAGAGCCCCGAGGAGAACCACGTGTCCAGCACGTCGGAGTCCTGCTCCCAGCCCTCGCCCGCCGGCGGCTCGTCGTCCGGGCCGACGCACACCACCTCGCCGGCTGGCCCGTACCAGATCGGGATCCGGTGACCCCACCACAGCTGGCGGCTGATGCACCAGTCGTGCATGTCGTCGACCCAGTCGAAGTACCGCGCGGACATCTCCTGCGGGTAGATCCGGACCCGGCCGTCGCGGACCGCGTCGCCCGCCGCCTTGGCCAGCGGCTCGACCTTGACGAACCACTGCAGCGACAGCCGCGGCTCGACGGTCGTGCCGCAGCGCGAGCAGTGCCCGACGGCGTGCACGTAGGGGCGGCGCTCGGCCACGACCCGTCCCTCCGCGCGCAGCGCCGCGAGCACGGCAGGCCGGGCCTCGAACCGGTCCAGGTCCTGGAACGGGCCGCCGGCGGTGATCACGCCGCGCTCGTCCATGATGACGAGGCTCGGCAGATCGTGCCGTCTGCCGATCTCGAAGTCGTCGGGGTCGTGCGCGGGCGTCACCTTCACCGCGCCGGTGCCGAACTCCGGGTCGACGTGCGGGTCGGCGACGACCGGGATGCGGCGCCCGGTCAGCGGCAGCTCAATTTCGCGGCCGACCAGGTGCGCGTACCGGGGATCGTCGGGGTGCACGGCCACGGCCGTGTCACCGAGCATCGTCTCCACCCGGGTGGTGGCGACGACGATCTCGGCGTCGCCGTCGCCGTACCGGATCGAAACGAGCTCGCCATCGTCCTCGGAGTGCTCAACCTCGATGTCCGACAGCGCGGTGAGGCAGCGCGGGCACCAGTTGATGATCCGCTGCGCCCGGTAGATCAGGCCGTCCCCATACAGCCGCTTGAAGATGGTCTGCACGGCGCGCGACAGGCCGGCGTCCATCGTGAAGCGCTCACGGCTCCAGTCGACGCTGTCGCCGAGGCGGCGCATCTGGCCGAGGATCTTGCCGCCCGATTCCGCCTTCCATTGCCAGACCCGCTCGATGAAGGCCTCTCGCCCGAGGTCATGCCGGGAGAGGCCGTCCTTGGCGAGCTCGCGCTCGACCACGTTCTGCGTGGCGATGCCGGCGTGGTCCATGCCCGGCAGCCAGAGGGCGTTATAGCCCTGCATCCGCCGCCGCCGGACAAGCGCGTCGATCAGCGTGTGGTCGAGCGCGTGGCCGATGTGCAGCGACCCGGTCACGTTCGGCGGCGGGATGACGATGGTGAACGGCGGCGCGTCGCTGTCCGCGTCCGCGCGGAAGTACCCGGCCTCGACCCAGCCCTCGTAGCGGCGGGTCTCGACCTCGCCGGGGCTGTACTGCGCGGGTAGCTGACTCGTATCGGTACCGGAGGTCACGTCAGCAGAGTCTAGTGCCGCCGATCCTGGCGTCTGTCCGCTGACCAGCCCCGGCGCTCATCCGCGCCCACCTGCCCGCTCCCCTCGACTTTAATGCAGTACGCCCCATTGGGGACAAACGTCCGAGGAGCTGCAAGATCATCGCGCCGACGCGTGTACCGGAGGTACGAAGGTTTCGTACCTCCGGTACACGCGTTCGCGGGGGTGGGCAGGAAGCGCCCGAAATGCGACGTTTGACGTGCCGATGGAGCGACTACCGGGACACGGACGGGTGGAGTACGCCGACGGGTGGGGTACAGGGTCAGGCGGCTGGCGCGAACCTAGGCGGACTTCTCGCGCGGGGTGCGACGGGCGACGTCGCGCGGCACGAGGGTCGGGTTCACGTTCTCGAGGACAACCTCGGCGCTGATGACGACCTTCTCGACGTCCTTGCGGCTCGGCACCTCGTACATGACCGAGAGCAGGACCTCTTCCAGGATGGCCCGCAGCCCGCGCGCGCCGGTGCCGCGCAGGATCGCCTGGTCGGCGACGGCCTCGAGGGCGTCCTCGGTGAACTCGAGGTCCACGCCATCGAGCTCGAAGAGACGGCGGTACTGACGGACCAGTGCGTTGCGCGGCTCGGTCAGGATCCTGATGAGCGCCTCGCGGTCCAGGTTGTGCACGCTGGTGATGACGGGCAGCCGGCCGACGAACTCCGGGATCATGCCGAACTTGAGCAGGTCCTCGGGCATGACGTCGGCGAACCGGTCCGACTCCGTCTTCTCAGTCTTGACCCGCAGCAC
Organism: uncultured Actinomycetota bacterium; assembly: GCA_963792725.1. Classification (GTDB taxonomy): domain Bacteria; phylum Actinomycetota; class Actinomycetes; order Streptosporangiales; family Streptosporangiaceae; genus JAJYUU01. The sequence goes on from CAWBXJ010000001.1 coordinate 1,804,012, forward strand.
CGCGCCGAAGCCCATGCCGCTGTTGCCGACCCGCTGCTCGATGATCTTTTCCAGGCCGGCGAACGCGCCGCCGCAGATGAACAGCACGTTGGTGGTGTCGATCTGGATGAACTCCTGGTGCGGATGCTTGCGGCCGCCCTGCGGCGGCACCGAGGCGGTCGTGCCCTCGAGGATCTTCAGCAGCGCCTGCTGTACGCCCTCGCCGGACACGTCGCGCGTGATCGACGGATTCTCGCTCTTGCGGGCGATCTTGTCGATCTCGTCGATGTAGATGATGCCGGTCTCGGCCTTCTTGACGTCGTAGTCGGCGGCCTGGATCAGCTTGAGGAGGATGTTTTCCACGTCCTCGCCGACGTAGCCCGCCTCGGTCAGCGCGGTCGCGTCCGCGATGGCGAACGGCACGTTGAGCAACCGGGCCAGCGTCTGGGCGAGCAGCGTCTTGCCGGAGCCCGTCGGGCCGAGCAGCAGGATGTTGGACTTGGCCAGCTCGACGCCGTCCTCGCCGGACCGCTCGCCGCCGGACTGAATCCGCTTGTAGTGGTTGTAGACGGCGACAGACAGGCCCTTCTTGGCCTTCTCCTGGCCGATGACGTAGGAGTCGAGGAACTCGTAGATCTCCCGCGGCTTCGGCAGGCTGTCCCACTTGAGCTCGGTCGGCTCGGCGAGCTCTTCCTCGATGATCTCGTTGCAGAGGTCGATGCACTCGTCGCAGATGTACACGCCTGGGCCGGCGATGAGCTTTTTAACCTGCTTCTGGCTCTTTCCGCAGAATGAGCACTTCAGCAGATCACCGCCATCACCGATGCGTGCCACCTAGTAACTCCCTCTTAGCCTTGCCGACCGAGTACTCCAGGCCCGCGATCACACGAGACCACCTGTGCCGTACACCTGAGCTGAACAACAGTCTCTAGAAGTTAGACGGTACCGCCTCGGCGGCCTTAGGTGTGGCCTAAGGATCGCCATGCGGCGCGCCGCCGACCTGCCGGGGCCTCCGACCATGGAGCCCGCCAGTCCGGACGACCTAGGACGACCCTACCTCGCTCTTGCGCTTCAGCATCGTCAGAACTTCATCCACCATCCCGTACTCCTTGGCCTCCTGGGCGGTGAAGAACTTGTCGCGCTCGATGTCCCGGCGCACCCGGTCCTCGTCCTGGCCAGTGTGCCGGGCCAGGATGCCTTCCATCGCGCTGCGCATGCGCAGGATCTCCCGCGCCTGGATCTCCAGGTCGCTGGACTGCCCGTAGCCGCTCTCCACGGCTGGCTGGTGGATCAGGATCCGCGAGTTCGGCAGCGCGAACCGCTTGCCCTTGGTCCCGGCGGCCAGCAGCACGGCGGCCGCCGACGCTGCCTGGCCAAGGCAGTAGGTGTGAATCTCCGGCTGGATGTACTGCATCGTGTCGTAGATCGCCATCATCGAGGTCATCGACCCGCCCGGCGAGTTGATGTAGATGAGGATGTCACGACTCGGGTCGATGGACTCCAGCGTGATCAGCTGGGCCATGACGTCGTTGGCCGACGCGTCGTCGATCTGCACGCCCAGGAAGATGATCCGCTCCTCGAAGAGCTTGTTGTACGGGTTCATCTCCTTGACGCCGTAGGACGTGCGCTCAACGAACGACGGCAGCACGTACCGCGACTCGGCGGGCAGGCCACGCCCGCCATACTGCGGGCCTCGGTATCCAGCGCTCACTTCTCGTCCTTCCTGGCCAGTACTGCGGGCGATGCCGCCCATGAGTTCCGCGCCGCCCATGTCAGGCCTCATGACACCGGGCCTCATGACACCGGGCCGACGGACGGCACCTCGGTCGCGCTCCGCACCACGTGGTCGACCAGCCCGTAGTCACGGGCTTCCTCCGCAGTGAACCAGCGGTCCCGGTCGGAGTCCTCCTCGATCTGCTCGACCGGCCTGCCGGTGTGCATGGCGATCCGCTCCGCCAGCACGCGCTTGAGGAACAGGCTCTGCTCGGCCTGGATCCTGATGTCGGTCGCGGTGCCGCCGATGCCGCCGTGCGGCTGGTGCATCAGGATGGCCGCGTGCGGCATGGCGTACCGCTTGCCCGCGGCGCCGGCGCAGAGCAGGAACTGGCCCATCGAGGCCGCCATGCCCATCGCGAAGGTCGCCACGTCATTAGGCACGTATTGCATGACGTCATAAATCGCCATTCCGGCATAAACGGAGCCGCCCGGCGAGTTGATATAGAGGCTGATGTCCCTCTTGGCATCTTCAGCCGCGAGCAGGATCAGCTCCGCGCAGATCCGGTTCGCCAGCTCGTCGTCGACTTGCTGGCCGAGGAAGATGATCCGGTGCCGGAGCAGGCGCTGGAACAGCATGTCGCCTAGCGGCCCCGCCGGGGCTTCAGCGGCCCTCGCCAGCACCGTGGCAATCTCCTGCTGCTCGTCGGGAGGCGTGCTCACTTGTGCCCTCCTGCTTGTGGTCCAGTTGCGCTCTGGTCGGTCCGCGCCTGTCGTTGACTGTGACCATAACCCGCGAGCAGAAGTGGCATCGCCGCCGATCCCCGCTGTTCGCTGTCGGCGCACGCTGACAGGCCATTGTGCGCTGTCAGCGCAGCAATTGCGGCCACCGGGTGACGCCCGGGAGCACTACGCGTCCTCGTCACCCTCGGCGTCCGCGGCTGCATCGTCGGCCGCGTCCTCGGCCGCGTCCTCGGCGCTGCCCTGGCCGTCCTCGTCCTGGCCAGCTGGGCCGACGTAGACGGGGCGGCCCGCCTCGTCGACGACCCGGGCCCGCTCGGCCAGCCACGTGAGCGCGTTGCCACGCAGCACGTCCGCCGCCACGGCCGGCAGCTGGCCGTTGTCGCTGAGCTGCTGGGCGAGCCGGTCGGGCGCGACGCCCATCCGGTAGGCCTGCTCGGTGACGTACGCGCTGAGCTGCTCCGCCGAGACCATCAGGTCCTCCTGGCTGGCCAGCTTGTCCAGGATGAAGCCAGCCTTGACCGAGCGCCTGGCGTCCGCCTCGAAGTCAGCGTCAATCTTGGCCTGCGTGGTGTCGCTCGCGTCCAGGTATGCCGTCAGGGTCAGGCCGGCCCGGTCCAGCTGGTCCTGCAGGCTACGCCGGCGCTGCTCGACCTCGGCCTCAATGATGCGCTCTGGCAGCGGCAGGTCGAGCTGATCGATGAGGGCCTCGAGCAGCCGCTCCCTGGCCTGACCGGCCTGGCCGGCCTGGCGCATGGTGGTGAGCTGCTTGCGGGTGGCGGCCCGCAGCTCGCCGACGGTGTCGAACTCGCTAGCCGACTGGGCGAACTCGTCATCCAGCTCCGGCAGGTCCTTGACCTTCACCGAGTTCACGGTGACCTGCACGTCGGCTGCCATGCCGGCCTGCTGACCGCCGGCCAGCTCGGCCGTGAACGTCTTCGACTCGGCGGCCGTCATCCCGGCGAGCGCCGCGTCGAGCCCGTCGAGCATCGACTCCGTGCCGACCTCGTACGAGACGCCGGTGGCCTGCGCGTCCTCGACCGGCTCGCCGTCGACGGTCGCGGCCAGGTCGATGGAGACGAAGTCGCCCGTCTCCACCGGGCGATCGACGGTCCGCAGCGAGGCGAAGCGCTCGCGCAGCGAGCCGAGGTACTCCTCCACCTGGTCAGGATCGACGTCGGCGTTGTCCACGGTCACCGACAACGCGTCGATGTCCGGCAGGTCGAAGCTCGGCCGGACGTCGACCTCAGCCGTGAAGGCGAGCTCGTTGCCGTCGTCGAGCCTGGTGATCTCCAGATCCGGCTGGCTGAGCGGCACCACGTCATGCTCGGCCACGGCCTTGTTATAGAGCTCCGGCACAGCCTCGTTGACCGCCTGCTCCAGGACTGCGGCACGCCCGAATCGCTGGTCGATGATGCGCGGTGGCACCCGGCCTGGCCGGAACCCCGGAACCCTTACCTGGCGTGCCACCTCCCGGTAAGCCTTGTCGAGGCTGGTCTTGAGCTCCTCGAACGGAACTTCGATGGTCAGCTTCACCCTGGTCGGGCTCAGCTCTTCGACGTCGGTCTTCACCTGGGGTCGCTTCCTGGAAAGGGGCCATGCCGCTGGCGGGCACCATGTCTGCGCGGGCCGGACGGGCTCGTCACTTGCGGCTACTGCGCGCCAAGTCTAGGACAGCAACCGCGTGTTCACCCGAGACGGGTGATGATCACGGGAACTCGGCGACTTCACGATGGACGTGCAGGCGTACAGCGTCATGCCGGGAACGTGGCCGCCCTCGGGGCTGCCACACGACTCTCCCGGTGGTCGAAGTTCTCCAGGGAGGCGAGATGACCGAATCGCATACCGGCCCGCCAGCCGGGACCGGGCCCGGCGGGCAGTCAGGTGACATGCCCGCGGGTGCGGGCGCTGGCATGGGCGCAAGCAGCAGCGGCGGTCCCGGCAGCGAGTCCGCCAGCGGGACGCCGGGCATGAACCAGCCTGGCAGTACGGCGGCAGGCACCGCTGGTGCAGGCACCACTGGTGCCGGCAGCACGAGCGGAGTCGCCACCGCCAGGCGCACATCGGCAGTGCAGACGAGCGTGCCGCAGCAGCTAGGCCACCAGCAGGAGCGGATCGCCGGCCAGGAAGAGACGGGCATGCCTGGCATGGCCCCGTTCGAGACACAGCTATCTGCCGCGGCTAAGCAGACCTGGTGGGCCGTGCTGCTCGGCGCGCTCGGCATGGTCGCGCTGGGCATCGCGCTGCTGGTCTGGCCGAGCGCATCGCTGACCGTGGTGGCGATCCTGATCGGCGCCGCCGTCCTGGTCGCCGGGGTGGTCCGGATGTACGAGGGCTTCACCGCGCGCGCCGAGAGCGGGGGCATGCGGGCCGGGTACATCGTGATCGGCCTGCTGGCCGTGCTGGTCGGGATCTACCTCGTGCGGCATCATGCGCTCAGCCTGTTCCTGGTCGCGTTCGTCACCGGGGTGTTCTTCATCGCGCACGGCGTCGCCGACCTCGGCGCGGCCATCTCGAGGGGTACGCCAAACCGCGGCCTGCGCGGCGTGCTCGGCGTATTCAGCCTGGCCGCCGGGATCATCATGGTGATCTGGCCGTCGATCACGCTCGTGCTGCTGCTCACCATCGTCGCCGCCTGGCTGATCTTCTACGGCCTGGTGCTCGGCGCGCTGTCCTTCGGGCTGCGGCGTGCGGTGAAGGACGCGGAGAAAGCGCACGTGCCGTCACAGCAGCGGCTGGCTGCCAGCACCGGGTAGCCGATCGGCTACCAGTAGCGCGGCATCCAGCAGCACCCGGTGACCTCGCCCGGCACCGTCGTCGGGCGGGGTCACCGTGGCCTGCGGAGGCGTCACTGGGCCTGGCGGCTATAAGCGGTGGCGGCGGTCGCGGCGTAAGAGCAGCTCAAGGCGACGGCCCTGAGCGATCGCCTGCCGCCGGTTGGCGACGCCGAGCTTCCGGTACACCGAGCTGAGATGCGTCTTGATCGTGTTGATGGACAGGAAGAGCGACTCGGCGATCTCCTGGTTGGTCATGTGCGAGGGCAGGAAGCGCAGGACTGCGAGCTCGCTGTCGGTCAGCAGCGCGGCAGGCTGAGCAGACGACGGGCGCGGCAGGCGGCCGTCGAACCTGTCCAGGATCCGGCCCGCGAATCCCGCGCACCGGCTTGACGGCGAGATCAGCACGGTCAGCGCGGACCGCACGGCCGGCCCGGCCGCGACGAACGGGCCGCAGGCCTCGTCGGGCTCAGCCAGTGCCAGGGCCTCGGAGAGCAGCTCGGCTGCCTCGGTCGCCTGGCTGAGCCGACGCCGCGCCACCACTGCGGCCAGCAGCGCGGCGATCCGGTCGGCCAGCGAGCAGTTGGCGGCCGCGTCCGCGAGCACGGGCTCGGCGAGCGACAGCGCGCCCTTGTCGTCCTCGCCCGCGATCAGCAGCCTGGCCTGGCATACCGCCACGTCCGGCCGGGCCCGCGCGCCAGGATCAACCACGTCAGCGAGCGTCGCCCTGGCCCGTTCAAGCTCGCCCGCGGCCAGGCTGATCTCCGCGTCCAGGACGGCGATGGCGGCGGCGATGCCGCGCGGCCGGTCCGCCCCGCTCCCCCGCCCGAGCAGCGCGGCCGGGTCAGCGGCCGGACCAGGTCCGGTGCTGATCGGCGTGCCTGCATAACCAGCCGCCGGGGCCGCAGCCGCTGCGTCGCTGAGCCACCTGACCAGCCCGCGGGCGCCTGCCAGATTGCCTTCGGCGACCGCCAGGCGGGCTCGCAGCAGACCGCTGAGGACGGCGACTGATGGCTCGCCCGCGGGTCGCGGCGTCATCGCCGCCAGGTCTGCCTGATCGAGCAGCGCGCTGGCCGTGTCCGGTTCGTCCCTGGCGAGGCTCACGGCGGCGCCCGCGAGTGCAAGCACCGGCGCGAGTTCCTCCTCCCGGCCGTTCGGCCCGTCGGCCACGCTGCCGGCGATCCTGGTCGCGGCGGCCAGGTCGCCGTACATCGCCGCAGCCACTGCCTCCCAGGCGCGACCCCGTTCCCGCAGGGCCAGCATGCCGCCGGCCGACAGCTGCGCGCCCGCGTGCAGGAATGCCGATCTTGCCTGCTGGGCGTCATAGTCGCGGAGCGCGGCGAAGCCAATCGCCAGCCACAGCGTGCCGAGCGCGCGGTGCGCGCACACGCCGCGCGGGTCGGCGTGAGCGTGGCTCGCCAGCATCCAGTAGCGCTCCAGCCAGCCGGGCTCGGGCGTGGTGACGGCGGTGGTCAGCAGGACGCGGAGCGCCGCGATCCACAGGTCGTGCTGACCGCGATCCTCGGCTGCCAGCCCGTCGAGCTCGGCCTCGGCGCGCTCCAGGTGAGGCAGCGCACCATCGGCGTCACCCTGCCAGATCCGCGCTGCGGCCAGCGCCACCGCGAGCACGACGCTCAGTGCCCCGTCATCGGCGAGGCGGCCAGGCGACATCGCCGCGAAGGCCGCCTCAAGGCCAGGGCCCGCCGCCGAGAACATCACCGCCGGGCCCGCGTCGCTGAGCACATGCAGGCCGAATTCCCACTCCCCCACCTCGGCGGCGGCCTGGATCGCGGGCAGTACCTCGCCGCGAGCGGCGTGCCAGCGGGCCACGCGGCGCTGGAGTCCTGGCACCTCTTCGGGCAGTTCCCGCCGCAGCGCGACGGCCAGCGCGTCCCTGAGCATCGGGTGGTAGCGGTACTCGCCTGAATCCGGGGTCAGCGGCTGTACCAGGCCGGTCTCGCGGCTGAGCCGCTCCAGCAACCGGGCCGCGCCGGCCTCGCTGGTCAGGTCCTGGGCCAGGCCGGCGGGCACCGTCAGGCTCAGGCTAGTGCGCATCATGAACTCGCGTACAACTGACGGCAGCCCGCCGAGAACCTCGTCCTGCAGGTAGTCGGCGACGAGAGCCTGAGCGCCGACCTGTCCCGCCTGGCCGCCTGCCGGGTCGCCTGACCGGCTGCCTGACGAGCCGCCCGCCAGCCCATCGCCCGAGCCGCCCTGACCAGCCAGCGCCGTCAGGCGCAGGCCAGCCAGCCAGCCCTCGGTCTTGCGCACCAGGTGATCCCGCTCGGCCTGGCTGACAGGCCTGCCCAGCATCGCGAAGTAGGCGGACGTCTCCTCGCTCGTGCACGCCAGGTCGGCCCCGCCGATGTCGGCCAGTTCGCCCTCCAGCCGCAGCCGGGACAGCGAGAGGCCAGGGGCGGACCGGCCCGCCAGCAGCAGCCGCAGGCCAGGCGGCTCGTGCCTGATGAGCTCGTCCAGGCCGGCCAGCGGCTCCGCACCGGCGAGCAAGTGCACGTCGTCGAGCACGAGGACGACCGGATCGTGGCCGCCGCCCGGCCGGATGCCGGGGGCGAGCCCGGCGGAGATCCACTGCGGGATCTCCATGGCCGTGATGCCAGCAGGCGGCCCTGCCTTGCCGACCGCCAGGACGCCGGCCCGGCACAGCGCCGCTGTCACATAGCGCCAGAATCGGTCCGGCTCGGCGTCGCCGTCGTCGATGGTCACCCAGGCTGGACGCCGGCCTGCGGGCCTGGTCGCAGCCCAGAGCGCCGCGGCGACCGTCTTGCCCGCGCCAGGCGGCCCGGTCATCAGTGTCACCCGCCGGGTGACCGCAGCGTCGAGGAGTGCCCCGATCCGGGGGCGGGGCAGCACTGTGACGCCCGGCCGCGGGATCCGCAGCTTGTCCTCGAGCAGCGCGGCACCCTGCGGCGGGGCAGCCAGTACCGGCCCGCTCACAGTGGTCGTCATCACCCTCCCCCGGCGCCGGGCGGATGCCTGCGGTGCCCGAAACCTGCGTCCCACGGCGTGCAGTGCCGGACATGCATCGCGAAGTCGCTCGACCCCCCGATTGCGCCGCCCGCCGCCACCCGCACTCACCCGCTGCGGTGAAATTCCAGCTCAACGCCCTCGTACCGCCATACCCGCATGCCCAGGCCACCAATCAGAGCGACCGGCTATGCCCGCTATGCCACGGCGCGTCCAGCGACGACGCGGCCAGCCCGGATCACCCTGCCTGGGTGATGTCCGGTTCCACGACCGTCCGTAGCGTCCGTAGAAGAACAACCCGGACAACCGGTTAGCCATGGGCCAGTGCCGCGCTGGGGTTCGGAGTCGGCCCGGTGGGCTGCCCGGCCAGGTCAGAGGGGAGTGGCTTCGATGAGCAGAGCACAGGACAGATCCTCAGGTCAGACCGGTGCCCAGGCCGCTGAGCAGGCTGCGGGCGCGACAGGGACCGGCATGACCAGCGGAGCAGCCGCCACCGGCCCTACCACGGGGACCACGCCCACGGGGACGACGGGCACCACCACAACGGGGACCACCACGGAGAGCATGCACGGGATGCGCGAGGACTCGGGCGGTCAGATGGCCAGCACGGGCCGCATGCGGGGAACCGAACCGGCCACCGGCTACGGTCCCACGCCGAGCCACCGGGCCGGCGCTGGCGGCATGGCCGGCGGGGTCCTTTCGGTCATCGCGGGGCTGCTGGTATTCCTGGCCGGCCTCGGGGTTGTCGTCCGGCCGCACTTCTACCCGACGGTGTCGGGCTACGCCTACGCGTGGAACGGGCGTGGCTGGGGCTGGGTCTTGCTGATTCTCGGCGTGCTGCTGTTCGCCGCCGGGGCCAGCGCGATGCTGGGCATCGCCGCGGCGCGGCCAGTAGCCGTTGGCCTGGCGGTACTGACAGCGATCGCCGGCTTCCTGTGGCTGGTGTACACGCCAGTCTGGGGCATCGTCCTCGTGGCCCTGAGCGTGTTCGCAATCTGGGGCCTGCTCCGTGACGGAGGCGACCGCAGCGAATCGATGATGTAGCGCGGCCGAATCTTCGGACGCCAGCATCGCCTGGCCGGACGCCGATGACTAGCGACGAGCCCGGCCCCGCCGTCACGGGGCCGGGCTCGTCTCGTGCTCGCACGGCGGCTAGCCCGGCGGCGCCTGCGACTCCGCCGCGATCACGAGCAGCACCGCGTCGACGAGCGTCAGATGCGTGAACGCGCCTGCGGCTATGCCTAGCCGACGACGCTCGCCAGGCCGAGGATGCCGTTGATCGTGAGCAGCACGCCGCCGACAACGAGCGCGCCGACGGTCAGCACGTGCCCGTGCGAGCGCAGCCACGCGTTGAAGTGAGCGAGCTGGCGGCCGGTCCGCTCGGGTGCTAGCAGGTACAGCACCAGCGGCAGCCAGACGAACGCGATGGTGATCGCGATGACGACGGCGATGTCGAGGATGCTGACGGCGATGCTCTGCCGGGCGGTCGCGATCACCTGGATCGCGGCAACGAACGTCAGTGACGGCGAGTAGACCACGACGCCGACGATGAAGGCTTCCTTGGCGCCTGGCTTGGCGAGCATCCGGTTCACGAGTCCCTTGTCCTTCTTGGCCGGATTGGGCACCTTGGGGCCGCGCCGCCATAGGTAAGCACCGCCGAGGAGCGCCAGCACGCCGAGGCCAAGGCGCACGCCGTACCTGGGCTGGCGCTGGTGCGGCTTGTACACGTGACCGGCGTGCAGCGCGACGAAGACGATAGTCGCGATGACGGCCGTCATGACGATCGCACCGGCCAGGAAGATGAGCACGGTGCGACGCGGCCTGGCCGAGCCGAGGAACACGGCTGTCACCAGCACCGCCGTGGGCGTCAGGGCTGCAAGTATCGCCAGGCCCGCTGCCTCGGTCAGCACGGCGGCCAGTCCCGGCGCAGCGGCTGGCAAGTAACCGCCCTCATGCCCGGTACAGTGCCCGCCGCCAGGTGGGTAGTGTCACCCGGCGCGGGTGAACGGGTTTGCTCGCGACCGTTGCCACGGCTGCGATCATGGGTACACCGGCGGGCATGCAGACTGAAGCGAAGCGGCGCCAAGTGCCGACAGCCGGGATGAGCTGGATTACCGGCGGGGAGTTCGCGATGGGATCGGCGGACTTCTACCCGGAGGAGCGGCCTGTCCACGCGGTCGTCGTCGACGGATTCTGGATCGACACGCGGCCCGTGACGGTCGGCGAGTTCCGCCGGTTCGTGACGCAGACAGGCCACGTCACGGTGGCGGAGCAGGCGCCCGACCCAGCCGCGTATCCAGATGCCGAGCCAGATCTGCTGGTGCCCGGCTCCCTGGTATTCCGCAAGACGTCAGGGCCGGTCGACCTGCGTGACTACACCAACTGGTGGGCGTACGTCCCCGGCGCCTCGTGGCGGCACCCGGAGGGGCCAGGTAGCGACGTTTCTCGGCGCGACAAGCACCCGGTGACGCAGGTGGCCTATGCGGATGCCTGCGCCTACGCCGACTGGGCCGGCAAGGAACTGCCGACCGAGGCCGAGTGGGAGTACGCGGCGCGCGGCGGTCTGGACGGCGCGGTCTACGTGTGGGGCGACGACTTCGCGCCAGCCGGGCGGCAGATGGCTAATACCTGGCAGGGCGAGTTCCCGTGGCAGAACCTGACGCTGGACGGCTACGAGGGCACCGCGCCGGTCGCCATGTTCCCGGCGAACGGTTACGGGCTCTACGACATGGCCGGGAACGTGTGGGAATGGACCGCCGACTTCTTCCGGCCACGCCACGAGAGCGAGGCGCCGGACGCCGCGTGCTGCGTGCCGCGCAATCCGCGCGTCAGCGCGGACCAGGCGAGCCGGATGCAATCGGCGCAGATCCCGCGCCGGGTCATCAAGGGCGGCTCGCATCTGTGCGCGCCGAGCTACTGCCTGCGCTACCGGCCAGCGGCCCGTCAGGGCGAGGCGGTCGACACCTCAACCGGGCACCTCGGGTTCCGGTGCGTGATCCGCACCGCTGGCAGCTGACCCGGCGGGGCGCCTGCCCCTGGCCCTGGTCCTGAAGAACCCGGAGATCACGCTGACGGCAGCGCCAAGGAACACCAGGTTGAACACGATCTGAAGGGTGACGGCCGCGCGGGCAAGCTGTCCGACGGGGTGCACGTCGCCGAACCCGACGGTCGCCAGCGTGCTGACGTTGAAGTAGAGGGCGTCGGTCTTGGTGGTCAGCTGGACGAACTGGTCGGGCAGCTTGGCAACCGCGTCATCGGCATAGGAAAAAAACAGCACGGTAACTGTCAGCAGCAGCACCAGACCGCGGATCTTAGCGTCCTCTCCGGCCCTGAGCAGCTTACGAACGGTCAGCAGGATGAGGACGCCGAGGACGACCGCACCGCTGAAGAAGATTATCGCCCACGAGTCCTTGCTCATCGGGTGCAGCACGGGCAGCTGGTAGTACACCGCAGTAGCCGCCGCGATCAGCAGCACCGCGATCACGGCATCCCTGGGCTGTGATCGTGCGGGGCTCACCACCGCGCACCCGCTGAGCCTGCGCTACTTCCACACGTGCGCATGAGCAGATTGTGCAAGTGACCCGCGGGCGCAGGCACGGCGGCTCATTCCCTGGCCAGCATGGCCGCGGCCTCGCGCTCCAGGTCAAGGTACGGCTCGCCGCTGACGTCGACGGCGACGCGCTTGAGTGTCCCGCCGGTGAATCTCCAGGGCGGAGAGCCAGGGTAGTCGTCAGTGACCGGTTCGCCGCTGTCGCGGCCGACGCACAGACCCTCGCCGGCGATGGAGAACTTGCCGGGCTGGGTCTTGATCCGGCCTTCGCCGACCTTCGTGTCGCCGTAGTAGAGCGACAGGATGCCGGTCGCCACGCCGGGCGCCTCCTCGCCGTCCTTGTCGAAGGACGCCGACAGGATCAGGTTGTCGCCGGTCGGCACGTCCTGCTGGGCGACGATGCGCTGCTCCAGGCTGCCCACGAAGTTGTACACATAGCGCAGGCGGTTGTCCTTGACATAGAGCGCGTGGCCGCCGAAGCGAGAGCCGTGCGCGAATAGGATCCCGTGGGCTCCCGGCGCGGGGATGTCGACCAGCGCACCGATCGCGTAGGACCTGTTGCGGATGTTCACCGCCTGCGCCTCCGGCACCTCGGCCCCGCCGGGGAAGTACGCATACCGGTGCTTCGCCTGCGTCAGCGTCGGGCGGGGCGTGAGGAAGATCTCCACCGGGCCGCGGTCGTCGAGCGGGAACGCGCCGTTCGCGCCGGCCTCGGCGTACCAGAGGTTGATGAGGTCGCGCAGCCTGGCTGGCTCGCTATCGGCCAGGTTATGGCACTCGGATCGATCCGCGTCGGTGTGGTAGAGCTCCCACGTATCGTTGCCGAAGTCACCCCAGCCGGCGCACGCGACATGGGTCGTGACGGCCTTCCAGCCGTCGTGCCAGATCGAACGCGAGCCGAGCATCGAGTAGAACTGCGTCCGCCGCGCCGACAGCCCGGACGCGTCGTCGAAGCTGTAGCGCATGCTCACGCCATCAAAGTCGGCCTGGGCGTGGCCGTTGATCTGCTCTGGCGCATCGACACCGAGCACGTCCAGGATGGTCGGCACTAGATCGATGGCGTGGTGGTAGTGGTGCCGGATCTGGCCGCGGGCCTTCATGCCCTTGGGCCAGGCCATGATGCACGGATCCGCGGTGCCGCCGTTGAACTCGTAGCGCTTCCACATCTTGAACGGCGTGTTGAACGCCATGGCCCACCCGGTCGGGTAGTGGTTGTACGTCCGCGGACTACCCAGCTCATCGATCTTGCTCAGGTTCTCGGCGAGATCGTCCGGGATGCCGTTCGCGATCTTGTTCTCGTTCACTGAGCCATTCGGGCCGCCTTCGCCGGATGCGCCGTTGTCCGACACCAGGATCACCAGCGTGTTGTCCAGCTCCTCGGATTCCGCCAGGAAGTCGAGGAGCCGACCGATGTGGTAGTCAGCGTGGGCGAGGAAGCCCGCATACACCTCGGCCATCCGGCAGAACAACCGCTTCTCGTCCGCAGACAGCGAGCCCCAGGGCCGGGTCATCTCGAGTTCGGGCATCGGCTTGCGCGGGTCGGCATGGGTCTGCGGCGTGCCAAGCGGATTGATCGGCGGCAGGTCGGTATCGCCAGGCACGATCCCGAGCTCTTTTTGCCGTGCCAGGGTCTGCTCCCGCATGGCCTCATACCCTAGGTCGAACCGGCCCTTGAATTTCTCGATCCAGGGCTTCGGGACCTGGTGCGGCGCGTGGCACGCGCCAGGCGCGTAATACAGGAAGAACGGCTTCTCCGGGGCGATGGTCTTGGCGTCCTGGATGAACTCCAGCGCCCGGTCGGTCAGGTCGTCGGTCAGGTGGTAGCCGTCGGCAGGCGAGTAGGGCTGGTCGGTGGGGTGATTGTCGTAGACCAGGTCCGGATACCACTGGTTGGTCTCGGCGCCGAGGAAGCCGTAGAACCGCTCGAATCCGCGCCCGCTCGGCCAGTTCCGCCGCGGCGAGGCCACGTTGCACTCGGCCTCCGGCGTCAGGTGCCACTTGCCGACGGCGTAGGTGTTCCAGCCCTGCTCGCCGAGGATCTCGGAGATCATGCCGTTCTCGCGCGGGATGGTACCGCTGGCATTCGGGAACCCGATGGCACCTTCGGTGATGCAGGCCATGCTGTTGCGGGTGTGGTTGCGGCCGGTCAGCAGGCACGACCGGGTCGGCGAGCACAGGGCGGTGGTATGCCACTGCGTATACCGCACCCCGGCGGCCGCGATCCGGTCGATGTTGGGCGTCTCGATCGGACCGCCATAGCTGCTCAGGGCCGAGAAGCCGACGTCGTCCAGCACGATGTACACGACATTCGGCGCCGCGGCCGGCGCCTTCGGCGGCTCGAACGGTTCCCAGTCGGGCACCGAGTCCCGCACGTCGATATTGATGGTGCCCTTGAACTGCTTGCGCATGATCGTGCTCCGCTCGTCGGCATGCCGCGGCAACCTCACTGATGACAGACATCGTCTCCGGCGCGCGCCCTGCGAACACCACCCGCTCCGGGTGGTGTGGGTGTCAGGACGCCTGCGGGCGACCGGTGGGGGCGAGGCCGAGCATCTTGATGATCTCGGCCGCGACCTGGCCGGCGGGCCGATCGCCGACGGTGACCAGGCGCACGTGCGGCTCGTCCAGCGGCACTTCCAGCGTGGCGAACTGGCTGGCCAGCAGCGGCTCGTGGAAGAAGTGGCCGGTCCGCGCTGCCAACCGGGCCTCGTCCTGCTCGCGGCTGATCACCAGGAACGCCATCGCCACCTGGTCCCGGCCGGCCAGCAGTTCGTCCCGGTACCGGCGCTTCAGTGCCGAGCAGGCCAGTACCGCGGCCTGACCGCTCGCGATGATGTCGTCCATCCACGACCTGATCGCGGCGAACCACGGCCGCCGGTCGTCGTCGGTCAGCGGCAGGCCGGCCCGCATCTTGGCGACGTTCGCGGCCGGATGGAACGAGTCACCGTCCGCGAACGTCCAGCCAAGCCGCGCGGCCAGCAACTGGCCGACGGTCGTCTTGCCGCTGCCGGCCACGCCGGCCACCACAACGATCATCGGAGGCGAGCCTAACGTGCGAGGCTTTGCGTGGATAACTGAGCCGGAAGGAGCGGTGGCAATGCCGGCCGACAACGTAACTGCCTTAGTGATCTTCGGTGCGACCGGCGACCTGGCGAAGATCGAGACATTCCCGGCGCTGGTCGGCCTGGTCGAGCGCGGCGTCCTGACCGTGCCGGTAGTTGGCGTCGCCAAGAGCGGCTGGAGCCTCGAGCAGTTCCGCGAGTACGCCGCCGCGTCCCTGAAGCTCAACAACATGGATCCCGCCAGCCCGGCGGCGACCCGGATGCTCGGATTGCTCCGCTATGTCGATGGCGACCTGGCCGATCCAGCGACCTATCAGGCCATGTCGGCGACGATGGGCGACGGCCAGCATCCCTTGTACTACCTGGAGGTGCCGCCCTCGCTCTTCGCCCGGATCGCCGAGGGGATCGCGGCGGCGGGCCGGGCGGCGGGCGCGCGGGTGATGGTCGAGAAGCCGTTCGGCACCGACCTGGCCAGCGCTATCAAGCTCAATGAGACCATGCACCACTACTTCCCGGAGGAGGCGATCTACCGGGTCGATCACTGGCTCGGCCTCGAGCCGGTGGAGAACCTGCTGTTTGTCCGGTTTGCCAACTCCATCGTCGAGCCGCTGCTGAACCGGACCCACGTGGCGAGTATCCAGATCACGATGGCCGAAGCGTTCGACGTCGCCGATCGCGGGAGCTTTTACGACAAGACCGGCGCGATCCGCGACGTCATTCAGAATCACATGCTCCAGGTCCTGGCGACGGTGCTGGCCGATCCGCCCGACGGCACCGGCCTGGCCTACTGGCGTGAGGCAAAGTCGCAGCTCATCGGCGCGCTTGAGCCGCTGAGCCCGCATACCACCGTCCGCGGCCAGTATGACGGCTACCTAGCCGTGCCGGGCGTCGCGCCCGGCAGCACAGCCGAGACGTTTGCCGCCGTGAGGCTGCGCGCCCAGTCCTGGCGGTGGGCCGGGGTGCCGATCCTGATCCGGGCTGGCAAGTGCCTGCCGCTTACGGCGACCGACGTGGTGATCCGCTTCCGCAAGCCGCCGCATGACGTCTTCGGCCTCGGCGCTGAGGCAGCCGCCAACCAGTTGCGGGTCCGCCTCTATCCCGACGGCCAGGTAGGGGTCACGCTACTGGGCAAGAAGCCAGGGCCCGAGCTGGCTGCAGAGCCGCGCGAGCTCACCTACACCGGGCAGCCGATGCAGCAGATGATGCGGCCGTATGACCGGCTGATCGGCGCTGCCCTGACCGGAGAGCGGTACCTGTTCGCCCGGCAGGAGACGGTCGAGGCGGCCTGGCGCGTCGTGCAGCCGGTACTCGGCGACGTAGTGCCCGTCGTGCCGTACGCACGCGGGACCTGGGGGCCAGCGACGGCGGATGCGCTGCTGCCGGCCGGCGAGACCTGGCACAGCCCCCCGGCCTAGCCGGATCACGACGGCGGCTAGAACGCCCAGAATCTGGGAAAGCAGCGGAGGGATGAAAGCGCCCAACCTATGAGAGCGCCGAAGCTATGACAACGGCCGGGGATGGGCATGAACCCTCCCATGACAGGCGCGGCGGCGACACCGGGCCAGCGGAGCCAGGCCCGCCTAAGCCGGGCCCAGCGGAGCCAGGGTCGCCCGAGACGGGCCCGGCCCAACCAGGGTCGCCCGAGACAGGTCCGTCCGAGACAGAGCCGGACCCTCGGTTCACCATGGCCAACGAGCGGACGTTCCTGGCCTGGAGCCGGACGGCCCTTGCCCTGGTGGCGGCGGGCCTCGGCATCATTCAGCTGCTCCCTCCCTTCCCCGGCGTCCCCTTCGGCCGGCACGTGGTGGGGGTCCCGCTCATCGTCCTGGGCGCGGTCCTCGCGATCGCTGCATACACCGACATGATGCGCAATCAGCGGGCACTACGCCGCAGCGAGCCGTTGCCCAGGTCCGTGTTGCCCCGGCTGCTGGCGGGAACCATCGGTGGCGTGGCGACCCTGGCCGCCATCGTCGTCCTGCTCTCGGCGGTCAGGTAAGGCGCCCGGTGTCATCGCCGAGCCAAGAGCCGCCGGTTACCGACCCGGTCCACCGGACCAGGCTTGCCTGGACCCGGACCGCGGTCGCCTTCGCGGCCATCGGCGGTGTAATGCTGAAGCTCAGCCCGGTGGCCGGCGGTGTCGTGCTCGTGCTGAGCCTGCCGATCTGGGCGCTGGCTCGCCGCGCCGACGATAGCCAACTGGCCATCTCGTCGCCTCGCCAACTGCGGCTGGTCACGGTCACGGTCGTGGTCATCGCCCTGGCCGCGCTCATCGTGGCGATCTTCGGCCGCAGCCCCGACAGCCTGGGTCAGTTGCTTCGTGGCCGCTGACGACGCACCACGCCAACCCGCCGCCAGCGCCACGAAGCTCCGACTGCGCTGGCTGGTGATCGTCGTCGCCGTCATGGCGCTGCTGACGGCTGGCTGGCCGCTGCTCAATATCGCGGTCGCCAACCAGCACCCGCTGGCCAAGGGCGCCCGGCTCACCGTCGGCACCAGCCCGTCAAACTCGGCCGTGGTCACGGTCGGCGCCGGCTGGTCGCTACTGTCCGAGCAGACCAATCCGATGGCGGAGTTCCTGCTGCAGCGCGGCCGGGTCGAGCTGTCCATCACCCACGTCGTCCTGGTCGGCGGCGGCCAGGTGCCGCACATGTGGGCGGGCCTGCGGCAGATCCTGTCCGTGAGCCACCCGGGGATCAGGCTGACCAAGCCGGTGCTGGTCACCGGCCCCGGCGGGCTGCGCGCGATCACTGGCCGGATCTACGGCGGGCGCCTGATCGGCACCGCCACCATCGTGCCTGGCCCGTCCCGCGACTTCGGGATCGAGATGGTCGTGCTCGCCCCGCGGGCCACTCGCGCGGCGATGCGGCTCGCGGCGATCCAGGTCATGAGCTCGCTGAGGTTCACGCTGGCGGGCCGATGACCTCGACCGCGACGACCAAGCCTCGGATATCCCAGGGCGAGAGCATCCGGCTGGTGCGGCTCACGGCCATCCTGGCGTGCACGTTCGGCGCTGCGATCCTGGGCTGGCAGTTCTTCCGCTTCCTCCTGGTGTTTCCCGGCGCGGCGCTACTCGCCGTCGTCCTGGAGGTTCCGCTGCTGCTGGTCGGCGTCGTGCTCGTCCGCCGCGCGCGGCCGGTCCGCGCGCCTGACCTTGTCTGGTCGGCAGCCGCGGTCGCCTGGGGCCTGACAGCGGCGGCGGGCTGCGCGCTGCTGGCCAACAAAGGCCTGATCGGCCTGTGGGCCAAGGATGCCGGCCCGCAGTTCGCTGCGAACTGGTCCGCATCCCTCTCGGCCCCGCTGAACGAGGAGCTACTCAAGCTGTGTGGCGTCATCATGATCGTCCTGGCTGCACCGCGCATGATTCAGGGCCCGCTCGACGGAATGATCTTCGGCGCGCTCGTCGGCCTCGGATTCCAGGCGACCGAGAACGTGACATACGGGCTCAACAGCATCATCCTGGCTGGCGCCACGGACCCAGATAAGGCAGTGGTCAACTCTGCGCTGATCCGGATTGGCGTGACGGCGCTCGGCTCGCACTGGACCATGACGGCGGTCGCCGGGGCTGGCGTCGGTTACATCGTCGCGCGGCTGCGCAGTGCCGAGCACGGCGGCGTACTGCCCGCGGTCGCCTGCCTGCTCACAGCCATGGCCATGCACCTGGTCTTTGACGCGCCGCAGCTGGCCATCGGGATCAAGGTCGGCCTGAACTTTGCCGTCGCGGTCGGGCTGTACCTGCTGCTCAGCAACGCTTACCTCAACCGGGCCCACCACGCGCTCGGCGACTGGACCACGGCTGGTGCCGTCGCGCCGGACGAGTCAGCGACGGTTCTGAGCCGCCGACGCCGGCGCCGCGCGCTCGCCAGAGCCGGGCCAGCCGAGCGCACCCTGCTCGCGGCGCGGCAGCAGACCCTGCTGGAGGAGGTCGAGCGTGCCGCCGCATGATCTACTCTCGAGATTCGTCGCCAAAGGCACTTGCGACCTGCGGACAGCCTGCGAAGCTCGTCATGAGGTCTTCATGTTGGGTGGGTAGACCTGTCGCCTGGACGCCGACGGGTGAACTTCGCACGACTGCCGATTGGGGAACCTAGTGCCGAGGCCGAGCACGCCAAGCTCGCAGTACACGCCAGCACGTTCCGGCTCGTCTGGTGGCGGACCAGCCCACCGCAGTCGCCGTCGTAGCCGCCGGTGGGCCCCGCACTGGCCGCGCCGCCGGTGGTCACGTATCACCCTGGCCGTCCTGGTCGCCATCATGATCCCCATCTCCTGGTCGGTCGGCCACGCGCTGACCATGCCGGGCGGCGGCACGCTGTCGGAACGGCTGGCTGAGTGGGCCCGTGACCACTACCTCGGCCCCGTCGTCACGCTCGGCGAGTGGCTCACCTATCAGCCGCCCAAGGTGGGGGGCAAGCCGGCCTTCGCGCTGACGGGACCGTCCGCCACGGCTGCGGCCCAGAAGGCGCACCACAAGGCCGCCGTTGTCTACACACCGCCACCGAGGCTGACCTCGATGGCCGGCAAGCCGCTGCCCGGTGAGGGGGTGTGGCGGGTGCTGGACACGGTCAACGGGAATCCGGCCATGTACGGCACCTACCTGCGGCCGAGCAGCGTCTACACGTCGTACGTCGCCGCCATCGTGTCGATAAACCAGAGTCTGGTCCGGTTCGAGCTCAGGCCGGGCATCGAGGATCCCGGCCCCGGCAACTGGCATGCGTCCTCCTACATCGCGCCGGGCAGCCGGCGCGGCCTGCTGGCAACGTTCAATAGCGGCTTCAAGATCAGCTCATCGGATGGCGGTTTCTACCTGAACGGCGTGACCCGCGGGACGCTGACGCCTGGCGTGGCAGCGATCGTGTACTACCGGGACGGCCACATCGCCATCGGGGTCTGGGGCCGGACGGTCAAGATGACCCCCGACGTGGTGGGAGTGCGGCAGAACCTGCACCTCATCGTCGCTCATGGCCAGGTACCGTCCTCGGTCGACAACAACGTCGAGACGGCCTGGGGAGCAACACTGGGCGGCGGCTACTACGTCTGGCGCTCGGGCATCGGGATCACCGGGGACGGCCGCGTGATCTTCGTCTACGGCCCGGCCCTGAACGTGCGCGAGCTCGCCGAGCTGCTCCATCACGCGGGCGTCGTGACGGGCATGGAGCTTGACATCAACCCGGACTGGATGTCGTTCATGTACTACCTGCACAGCCAGTCGGGCAAGCCGAGGCCAGTCAACATGCTGCCGAACCAGGTGCAGCCCCCGACTCGCTACTACAGCCCGTCGGGCCGCGACTTCACCGCTGTCTACGCCAAATGACCGCCCGAGCGCAGGAGTCGGGCGAGCACGCAGCCGATGCAGCCGTTGCACCCGGCGCGCGCCCCGCGGCGCGACCGGATGCCAGGGGCCTGCTGGTCGCCTCCGTCCAGGCTGTCCGGCCCCGGCAGTGGCCCAAGAACCTGCTGGTGTTCACGGCTCCGCTGGCAGGCGCGACGCTGGGCCGGGACGACGGCTTCGGCTATGCGCTGCTCGCCTTCGTGGCCTTCACGGCGGCCGCGTCGGCGGTCTACATCGTCAACGACATCCTGGATGTCGAGCGCGACCGCCTGCATCCGACGAAGTGCCTGCGCCCGATACCGTCCGGGCGGCTGCCAAGATCGTTTGCGCTCCTGCTGGCGGCCGGCTGCCTAGGAGTCGCGGCCCTGGTCACTGTCCTGGTTGGCGAGCCGATGCTGGGCGCGGTCCTCGGCGCCTACATCGTGATTTCGTTCTTGTACAGCCTCACGCTCAAGCACGTGCCTGGCCTGGAGCTCACGGTCGTCGCGTCCGGCTTCGTGCTGCGTGCCCTCGGCGGCGCGGTCGCCACGCACGTGCCGCCGTCGGGCTGGTTCCTGACCGTGTGCAGCCTCGGGGCGCTGATGGTGGCTATCGGGAAGCGCTATACCGAGCTGTCCGCCCTCGGCGCGGAGGCGATCGCCCACCGGCCGGTGATGCGCTGGTACAGCCTCGGCCTGCTGCGCGCCGGGCAGCGCGTCGCCAGCGCGGTCATGCTGGCCGCGTACCTGTTCTGGGCGCTGTCTGAGGACGACACGTGGATGCGGGGCTGGCATGTCGCCAGCGTCGTGCCGCTGGCCCTCGCGCTGGTGCGATTCGATCGCCTCACCGGGCTGGCCGAGGGCCGCCCGGTCGAGGACCTGATCGTCCGGGATCCGATGATGATCTGCTGCGAGCTCACCTGGCTGACCATGTTCACCGTGGGCCTCTAGGTAGGGTCGGCCTATGGCGAGGACCTCATCGCAGGCCACTTCGGCGCCAGCGCCCGCAACCGCCGGCGGCGCCGGCAGCGGCGCGGCTGCCAAGCCAGGCCGGGTGCTGCTGATCGGCGGCACGAGCGAGATCGGGCAGGCCATCCTGGCCGCACTCGACCTCGGCCCGGACGCCGAGGTGCTGCTCGCCGGCCGGGACGCCGAGCGGATGCGCGCGGCCGCCGCCGGGCTGCGTTGCCACCTGCGCACCATCAGCTACGACGCGCTGGACCTGGCCGCCCAGCAGGCCCTGCCTGCCGCCGCGTTCGCCGACGGCCCGGTCGACCTGGTGATCTCCGCGGCCGGGGTGCTGACGCCGCAGGACGATCTGGAGGCTGACCCTAGACAGGCCGCGGCGCTGATCGACACGAACTTCACCAGTCACGTCACGGTGCTGCTCGAGATCGCCGCCCGGCTCCGCGCGGCCGGCCACGGCACGATCGTCGTACTGTCGTCGGTAGCAGCCGTCAGGCCGCGCAAGGCGAACTTCGTCTACGGTGCGGCCAAGGCCGGACTCGACGCGTTCGGGCGCGGGCTGGCGGACTCGCTCCACGGGACCGGAGTCAGGGTCTTGCTGGTCAGGCCTGGATTCGTCACCGGCCGGATGACGGCCGGCATGACGCCAGCCCCGCTCGCGTCGACGCCGCCAGAGGTTGGCGCCGCTGTCGCGGCGGCGCTCGCAGGCAACTCGGCCGCGGTCTGGGTGCCATGGAGTGTCGGTATGCTCGCGGTCGCGATGCGCCTGATCCCGCGCCCGGTGTGGCGCCGGCTACGCCGTTAGCGCAGGGCCGCCAGGAGAGCAGGCAGGAGAACAGCCAGTGCGAGTGCTTGTGGCGGAGGATGACGGCGGGCTGCGTGACGTGCTGGTCCGCGGGCTGCGCGAGAACGACTATGTGGTCGACGCCGTCGGGAATGGCGAGGACGCGATCCGGTTCCTGCGCAGCTACGAGTACCAGATCGCGGTCCTGGACTGGCGGATGCCGGGAATGTCCGGCCTGGACGTCGTGCGGTGGATCCGCCGCAGCCAGCGGCCGACGCCGGTACTGATGCTGACGGCTCGTGATGCCCCCGCCGACCGGGTCGCGGGCCTCGACGAAGGGGCCGATGACTACCTGGTCAAGCCCTTCGACTTCGCCGAACTGCTGGCCCGCATGCGCGCGCTCCAGCGACGGCCGCCGACTGTCCAGCAGCCTGAGCTGATCGTCGGGGACCTGCGCTTCGACCCGGCGGCCAGGCGGGTCCTGGTGGCCGGCCAGGAGCCCGTGCTGACCGCCACTGAATACAGCATCCTCGAGCTGCTCGTGCGCAGATCGCCGGCGGTCGTGCCGCGCCGCTCCATCGCGCTGAACGTGTGGGATGACGAGGCTGACGCGATGGGCTCGAACACGATCGATGTGCACCTGGCCCGGCTGCGCGCCAAGCTGGCAGCCGGCCTGGTGCGGATCGAGACCGTACGCGGCGTCGGCTACCGCATCGTCGGGCGGTAGACCATGCTGCGTCTGCGCGGCCGCATCCCGCCCGAGATCGCCCACGCGGCGAAGGTCGCCCTGGCGGCAAGCCTGCTCGTGGGCATCGTCTACGCGGGGTGCGTGGCAGTCCTGGACATGGTCGTCACGGCCAGGCTGACCCAGGCAGTGGACGGCCGGCTAGCCGAGCGGCTGGCTGACGTCCAGGAGGTGGGCCTCGGCGCTTCCTACGGGGACGACGATGACCTGGACAGCACCCCGGTCTACCTCTGGCGCGAGACACCTGCCGGACCGGTCGCGGCGGCCGACTCGGCCGCACCCGCGCTGCCGACCGGGCTGCGGCTGACGCCCGGCCAGGCGACGACAGTGCGACTTGCGGCGGGACCTTTCCGGTTCGCCGCCGCCAGTGCAACCGGCGTCACGCTCATCGCCGGCCAGAGCCTGGCGAGCGAAGATCACCTCACCGCGCTGCTGCGCGAGGGTGAGACGCTCGCCGCGCCGGTCCTGCTGCTCGCCATGTTTGGCGGTGCGCTGACGATCGGCCTGCGCGCGCTCCTGCCCGTCGAGCAGTCGCGCCGGCGGCAGCTCGAGTTCACCGCCGACGCCTCGCACGAGCTCCGCACGCCGCTGAGCGTGATCAGCGCCGAGACCAGCGTGGCGCTCAGCGCGCCGCGCAAGCCCGCCGAGTATCGCGCCGTGCTGGCACGCATCGAAGGTGAGAGCAGCAGGCTCCGCCGGATCGTCGAGGACCTGCTGTGGCTTGCCAGGTTCGACTCGACCCCACCGGAGCCGAGCCACGAGCCCCTCGACCTCGCGACGATCGCGGCTGCCTGCGCGGAGCGATTCCGGGTACTCGCGGCGACCCGGGATTTTGACATCCAGGTAACCGCCGGCGGCGGCAGCCCAGCCTGGATCAGCGCCCCGCCCGAGTGGATCGACCGCCTGGCCGGGGTCCTGATCGATAACGCGTGCCGGTACGCGGGCCCCAGTGGCATGGTCCGTGTCAGCGTGGGCCAGCGCGGCAACCGGGTCACCATGACCGTCGAGGACAGCGGGCCTGGCGTAGCCGCCGACGACCGGTCGCGGCTGTTCGACAGATTCCACCGCTCGACCGAGCAAGGCGGCAGCGCCGGCCTCGGCCTCGCGATCGCCGACTCGATCGTGCGCACGACCGAAGGCCTGTGGCGGCTCGGCGACTCCGACCTCGGCGGCGCGCTGTTCGAGGTCTCCTGGCGGCGAGCGACCTCCCGGCAGGCACCGGCGCCGAGCCAGCTTGCCGCCCGGCACTTGCCGGCCGCCGGTGCGCCGGCCGGCACGCGGCTGACCCCGACGGGTCAGGCCGCCGATGCGGGCGCGGCCGGTGCCGCCGCAGGCGCGGCAGGCGCGGCCGCCGCGGCAGGCTCCGACGCGGCCGGCGGGTCTAGCCACGTCACGGCCACGTAGGCCGTCACCACCGCGACGATGACGACCGGCATGATGGCGATGCCGTCGGAGAGCAGCACCAGGCTGGCGAGCAGCACCGACGTCATGGGCAGGCGGAGCATGCCAGCGAGCATGGCGCCCATGCCCATGCCAACCGCCGGCACTAGCGGCAGCCCCGGCAGGAGCGACAACAGCGCGCCGAAGACAGCCCCGATGAAGACCGCGGGGAAGACCGGCCCGCCGCGGAAGCCGCTCATCGACACGCCGTAGGCCAGCGCCTTCATGGCGACGAGGAGGACCAGCGCGCCGGCCCCGTAGCTGGCGGCGTGCGTGATGAACGGCCCGATCTGAGTCTGGCCGGAGAAGAGCACATCGTCCGCGCCCTTGCCGGTGACCTGACTGAAGATGACGGCGAGACCCGCGACCACCAGGCCAGCCGCGGGTGTCCACAGCAGCGGCTGGCGCTGGACGACGGTGCGGAGCAGCAGGGCGAGGCGCCGGATGGCGATGGCCAGCGCCGCGCATGCCAGCCCGATCACCAGCGCCCAGCCGAGTTCGGCGATATCGGGCCGGCCGAAGTGCGGCAGGCCCGGCACGGCGAGCGAGAAATCGCCGAGGCCGGACCACTGACCGAGGCCGATGAAGATCAGCGCACCAAGACCGGCCGCGAGCAGGCCCGGAACCAGGATGAGCTCCAGCGTCGCGCCGCCGAAGCCGACGACTTCCATCATCAGGAAGGCGCCAGTGATCGGCGAGCCCAGCAGTGTGCTGATCGCGGCGAAGCTGCCGGCCGCGCCGACCACCATCTTGACCTGCGGCGCCGACTTGGCCGCCTTGGCCCGGCTGACTGCCCAC
The DNA here is from genome assembly GCA_963792725.1 of uncultured Actinomycetota bacterium. Taxonomy (GTDB): domain Bacteria; phylum Actinomycetota; class Actinomycetes; order Streptosporangiales; family Streptosporangiaceae; genus JAJYUU01. Next base: position 1,828,853 of record CAWBXJ010000001.1, read on the forward strand.
GCGGCGAGCCCGCCGCCGAGCGCGATGAGCGGCGCCTCGGGTCCGAGTACGGCGCCGAAGCCGAGCGTCGCGAGGGCCGCGAGCGCGATGCCAGGAAGTTCCCGGCCGGCAAACACGCCGCCAGCCTTGAAGCCGTCTGCCGGTGAATGCCCCCCCGTTCCCGGCAAATACCTGATTGTCGCGGCGACGAGGAGGCCGCCGACGGCCAGCAGCGGAAATGGCCACCACACGGGCGCTGACGTGAAGCCAAGGTCGTGCGGGAAGCTGATGTAGAGCCAGTGCTGAAGCTTGCTGACCACCGCGAGGAACGCCCAGGCGACGGCCGAAACCGGGACGCCAAGGATCGCGGCCACGACAAGCAGCCGCAGGTAGGCACGGCTGCGCAGCAAGGCGACAGCTTGAGCAGGCGTGGTCAGCTGGTTCTCCCCCGGCGGCAGGCCAAGTCAGCGCCGCCAGGCCATCGGCGGCAATCCCCGGTGTTGAATTGCCCGCCTGGGCGGCACTTCACTCCCCGGCCACGCGCCCAGCCGACCGGCCCTGGCCTCGGCCGCGGCACGGCGAGCCGGATCATAGCCTGGCGGCAGGCTGCCGTCGCCCGGGCCGAGCGGGCCTTGACTTCGCCCCTGGGGCCGACCGCACCGTGAAGTCGCCGGGCGGCCTGCCCGGCATGAGGAGGCCCGAGGTGGAGCTGCTGACAAGCGGGGAGTTCGCCCGCGCGTCCCGGCTGTCGCGCAAGGCGCTGCGCCTGTATGACGAGCTCGGCCTGCTGAGCCCCGTCCAGGTCGATCCGGCCAGCGGCTACCGGCTCTACGCGCCCGCGCAACTTGAGCAGGCCAGGCTGGTCGCCTGGCTACGCCGGCTCGGCATGCCGCTCGCCAGGATCCGGGTCGTCTGCGCGCTGCCGCAGGCGGACGCCGCCGCGGAGCTCGCCGCGTACTGGGACCAGGTTGAGGCGGAGAGCTCCGCCCGGCGCGAGCTGGCCACATTCCTCATCCGGTATCTGTCTGGGAAGGACACATCCATGCACGACGCACAGGGCACGCTGACCGTCAGGTACGCGGTGCAATCCGACATCGGCTTGCAGCGCGAGGACAACGAGGACTCGGCGTATGCCGGAGCACGGCTGCTGGCCGTGGCCGACGGCATGGGCGGCCACGCAGCCGGCGAGGTGGCCAGCGCTGCCGTCATCGACGCCCTGCGGCCGCTCGACACCGAGATCCCGGCAGGCGAGCTGCTCGACGCCCTGGACCACGCGGTGCGCCGGGCCGGCAGCACCCTGCGCGACATGGCCGCGGCTGACCCCGGGCTCGCCGGCATGGGCACGACCCTCACCGCGCTGCTGTGGTCAGGCTCGCAGCTTGGGCTCGTGCACGTCGGCGACTCGCGCGCGTATCTTGTCCGCGACAACGAGGTGTTCCAGATCACCCACGACCACACGATGGTGCAGTCGCTCCTCGACGACGGCAAGATCACGCGCGCCGAGATCTCCGCCCACCCGCAGCGCTGGCTGCTCTTGCGGGCGCTGACCACGGGCGGCGACGTCGCGCCCGACCTTCAGCTGCGCGAGGCGCGGGCGGGCGACCGGTACCTGCTGTGTTCCGACGGGCTGCATGAGGTCGTGGCCGCCGAGTCGATCGCGCGTGTGCTGCGCACGGTCGGCGACCCGGATCAGGCTGCGAAGGACCTCGTCGCGCTGGCCGTCGGCGGCGGCGGCCCGGATAACGTCACCTGCATCGTGGCCGACGTCGTGCACGCCTGAGAGCCTTAGTCGCGGCCGCGGCGCCAGTTGGGCTTGCGCTTGTCCAGGAACGCGCGCATTCCCTCGCGCGCGTCCGGCAGCTGGCTCGTGGCCGCCATGACCTCGATCGCGTAGGCGTAGGCCTTGGGCTCGTCCAGGTCGATCTGTGCGTAGAGCGCCTGCTTGCCGATGCCCTTGCTCTCGGCCGATCCCCTGGTCACCCGCTCGAGCAGGTCTGCGGTCGCCGAATCCAGCTGCGCGGCCGGCACGACCCGGTTGACCAGGCCCCAGTCCAGCGCGGTGCGGGCGTCGATCACGTCGCCCGACATCGCTAGCTCGGCCGCCCGCTTGCGGCCGACGTTCCTGGCGATCGCGACCATCGGCGTGTGGCAGAACCAGCCGCCCTTGCCACCGGGGGCGGCGAAGCCGGCGTCTTCGCTGGCCACGGCGAGATCAGCGGTGGCGACGAGCTGGCAGCCGGCCGCGGTCGCCAGGCCGTGCACCCTGGCCACCACCGGCTGCGGCACCTGCTGCATCAGCGTCATGAGCTCGGTGCAGGTCACCAGCAGCGCGCGCACCGCCGGGAAGTCGGCGTCGGCCACGTCAGCGAAGTCGTGGCCGGCGCTGAAGACCGGGCCGTTCCCGGCCAGCACGATGCCGACCGCGTCGCTGTCCCCCACGTCGGTGAACGCCGCGATCAGCTCGCGCATGTGCGCGAGCGAGAGCGCGTTCCGGCGAGCCGGCCGGTTCATCGTGATCGTGGCGAACTCGCCGGACCGGTCCACCAGGATGTGCTCATACTCCATCGCGACCTCCTCGCCTGGCTCCCACCCTACGACGGAGCCGGCGCGCTTCCCAGGCTGGCGGCCGGGGCCAGGGCCGGGGCCGGGCCATTCGCGACGTGCTGGCCCGGGACAATTGACGGGTCCCGGCAGCTGCGGGGCGCCAGCAGGCGATGCCGAGGGGAGCAGCTGTGAGCAGGCGGCGGCAGGCGGGCGGGTTGGTGTCGGTCAACGTGGGCCTGCCCCGTGATGTCCCGTGGCATGACCAGGTGGTCCACACCGGTGTCTGGAAGCGGCCGGTCGACGGACCGCGGCAGGTGCGGCGCCTCAACATCGACGGCGACGGGCAGGGCGACCTGACCGGCCACGGCGGCGAGCAGCGTGCGGTCTTTGTGTACCAGCTGGAGTCCTACCGCTACTGGCAACAGCAGCTAGGCCGCGATGACTTCGAGTACGGCCAGTTCGGCGAGAACTTCACGATCACGGGGCTGGCCGACGACCAGGTCTGCATCGGCGACCGGTACCAGATCGGCGAAGCGCTGTTCGAGGTCACCCAGCCGAGGGTGACGTGCTACCGGGTCGGCATTCGGATGAACGACGCGCGTATTCCGGCGCTGCTGGTGTCTCATCACCGGCCGGGTTTCTACTTCCGCGTCCTGCGGGAAGGCGCCGTGCAGGCCGGCGACCAGATCGTGCAGGTGGCCGCCGGGCCCGAGGCGATGACCGTGGCCGACATCGACGCGCTGCTGTACCTGCCAGGTCACCCGCGCCAGCAGGTTCGCCGGGCGCTGCGGATCCCGGCCCTGTCCGAGGGCTGGAAGGCCTCGTTCCGCGATATGGCCGACCAGCCCGGCGACAGCGCCGGCCGGGCGGGCAACGCGGGGCTGACGGCGGCGAGCCCGCCGCCCGCCTGGCCGGGCTTCCGCACGCTGGCCGTCACGGGGATCGAGCGGTCAAGCCAGACCGTGCTGTCCTTGGTCCTCGCCGATCCGGACGGCTCCGCGGTGCCGTCAGCCAGGCCGGGGCAGTTCCTGACGCTGCGGCTGCATCCGGGTGCGGACGCGCAGCCGCTGTTGCGCAGCTACTCCCTGTCGGGAGCACCGGGTGCCAGCACCTACCGCATCAGCATCAAGCGCGAGCCGCACGGCGCGGCCAGCCAGTTCGTGCATGAGCATGTGCGGGTGGGCGACCTGCTGGAAGTCGCGGCGCCGCGCGGCAGTTTCCTGCTCCAGGCTGGCACCACGCCCGTCCTGCTGATCAGCGCCGGGGTCGGCGCGACGCCGGTGCTCGCGATGCTGCACGCCCTTGCCGCGAGCCGATCGCCACGCGAGATCTGGTGGCTGCATGGCGCCCGCAGCCGGGCCGAAGAGCCGTTCGCCAGCGAATCGCGGTCCTTGCTCGGGACGCTGCCGCACGGGCACCGGCATGTCTGCTACAGCCGCCCCGGAGCGGACGACGTGGCAGGACGCGACTACGACGCGGCGGGTCGGCTCTCGGCCTCAGCCCTGACGGCCCTGCACTTGCCGCGCGCGGCCGACGCCTACATCTGCGGGCCCACCGCGTTCATGGCGGACATCTCCGGCGCCCTGACGACGCTCGGGTTCGACCGCTCCCGGATACGCACGGAGATCTTCGGCGCGCCGCCATCGCAGACGCCAGGCATCGCCGCGGCCGCCGCCCGGCCCGTGCATCCGCCGCCGGGCCAGCCGGGCGACGGACCGCAGGTAGCGTTCGCCCGCAGTGGCCTGACAGTCCGCTGGGCTCACGATTACGGCAGCCTGCTCGAGCTGGCGGAGGCCTGCGACGTGCCAGTGCGCTGGTCGTGCCGCACCGGCGTGTGTCACACGTGCGAGACAGGCCTGATGTCGGGCACGGTCAGCTATGAACCCGAACCGGTCGATGATCCAGCCGATGGCAGTGTCCTGATCTGCTGCTCGCGGCCTGATGAGGACCTGGTACTCGACCTCTGACCTGCGCGTCTGTGCCTGCGGCTCGCGGCGACCGGCACCGGCGAATGGATTGCGACCCGCGCGCCTCTTTCCTTGCGGCCTGCCGCAGCAGACAATTCAGGCATCACTTCCAGCCGGGGAAGTGGGAGCTGAGGAGCAAGGATGAGCGACGCGGCTTCTGTGCCATTCACCGAGACCAAGGCGCCCGAGTCGGCCGAGCGACTGCATCGCGGCGCGCTCAGCCTGGTCGACATCTCGGCGTCGACCATGGCCAACATCGGCCCTGCCTACAGCTTCTTCTTCGGTTACGGCTTCCTGGTCTTCACCGCGGGCGTCGCCGCGCCGCTGACGATCATCGTGGCCGGCATCGCGATCGCCCTGCTGGGCAACACGCTGTCGCAGTTCTCCAAGGCGCACCCGTCCACTGGTGGCTTCATCTCCTTCGTCGGCAAGACGTTCGGCGGCACCAGCGCGGTCACCACGGCGCTGCTGTGCGGGGCCGGCTACATCATCGCGATCTCGTCGGTGCTGGCGATCTCCGGCGGATTCCTGGCCGACGTCCTCCAGTACTACTTCGGCTGGAACATCCCGTGGATCATCTTGTCGGTGCTGCTGACAGCGGGCGCGACAGTCATGACGATCCGCGGTGTCGGTGTGTCAACCAAGCTCGCCGGGTTCTTCTTCGCCTTCGAGATGCTCGTCCTGGTCGTCGTCTCGGTCGCCATCCTGATCAAGAACGGCGGTCACCTCAGCGTGGTGCCGTTCGAGCCCAGCCACATCACCAATGGGTTCAAGGGACTGGCCGCCGGCTTCCCGCTGGCCGTTTACCTGTTCATCGGCTGGGAGAATTCCGCTGCACTTGCCGAGGAGACCGGCAATCCGCGGCGGAACGTGCCGAGGGCGGTCTACCTCTCGATCGCCATGATGCTGGTCGGCTACGTGCTCTTCGCCTTCGCGACGGTAACGGGCTTCAACTACAACGGGACTACGCTGGCGGCCGCTCCGATTCCGTTCATCACGGTGGCGCACAACGTGCTCGCAGGCTTCGCGTTCTTCGCCTACGTCGCCGGCCTAACCTCGACCATCGGCGTCCTGATCTCGGCGGTGAACTCCCAGGCCAGACTCATCTTCAATGCCGGGCGCGAAGGCCTGCTGCCCCGGTGGATTGGCAAGGTACACCCGGTCCGCAAGACCCCGATGAACGCCATCTACGTCTTCGTGGCGGTCGCCAGCGCGATCATCCTGGTGTGGGCGCTGCTGCACCTGCTCGGCGGCCACAAGCAGAGCGGGAGCATGAGCGCGCTCAACTTCTTCGTCGATTCGTCGACGATGGGCACCATCCTGGTCCTGGTGGTGTATTTCCTGGCAAACCTCGCGCTGCCGTTCTACTACCGCAAGTTCCGGCCGGCCGAGTTCAACGTGCTCAGGCACATCGTGCTGCCAGCGCTCGGCCTGGTCGCGATCGGCGTGCCGGTCTACTACCTGTGCAAGCCTGGCCAGCCGCAGCCGGCCGACTGGTTCCCGTACGCGGCACTGGCGATCGTGGTCGTCGCGGTCGTCTACGGCTTCATCCTGAACCGGCGCGACCCCGGCGTCGGCGAGCGCGTCGGATCGATCATCGCCGACGAATGAATGCTGACGGCGCCTGGACGTACCACCGCCAACCGGGCACGGCTCAGCAGCCAGGCGCCGGCTCCGCCAAATGGCGTACGTAGATTGCGCCAATTGCATCTAGTTATCACTTGGATGCGCTCTGTAGTGTTGGTTGGTGGATGGCAAGCTGTGCCCGGCGCTCGTCGGCCGAGGCGCTGAACTCAGTGCCCTCACCGCCGCGCTGGACGCGGCGGCGGCTGGGCACGGCAGTGCTGTCTTCGTCGTCGGCGAGGAAGGCGCCGGGAAGTCCAGGCTGACCAAGGCTCTGTGCGGACAGGCGACGGCTCGCGACTTCAAGATCATGACTGGGCGGGGAACGAGGTCAGCGGTGCCGGTCCCGTACCGTCCGGTCGCCGAAGCCCTCCTCGGTGCCGCACGTAGCGGTGTCGTGCCCGATATGCCCGTCGTCTCCAACTATCGCGCGGCGCTCGGCTCCCTGGTCCCGGAGTGGAGCCAGCCGGGTGACGACCAGGCCCACGTCTCCCCCGTGGTCATCGGCGAAGCGGTGCTGCGGCTGCTCACCCAGTCCGGCGGGAGCGGCGGCCTGCTCGTCCTCGAGGACCTGCACTGGGCGGATCCCGAGACGCTGGACATCGTGGAGTACCTCGCCGACAACGTCGCCGACACCGGCGTGCTGTGCGTGGTCACGGTGCGCAACGGCGTGCCGTCGGCTTGCCTGGACCTGATGCAGGCCGCGCTGGCCCGGCGCGCGGCCACGGCGGTCGAGGTGCCGCGGCTCACCGCGGCCGCTGTCCGCCGGATGGCGGCCGCCTGCCTGGGCGTCGCGGAGCTGCCAGCGGCCGTCAGCCGACTGCTGCCGGACTGCGACGGACTGCCTTTCGCGCTCGAGGAGATCCTCGCGGCCGCCGTCGCCTCGGGCGAGCTCGTCCAGGACGACCGCACCGGAGACTGGCGCGTGAACAGCGACGTGTGCACGGGCGTGCCCGACTCGATAGCCGGATCGGTGCGAGCCCGGCTCGCCTCGCTCGGTCCGGCGGCTGCCAATGTCATCGTGTCCGCCGCTGTCCTCGGCCGACAGTTCGACTGGGAACTGCTGCCCCGTGTCGCCGGCGTCGGCGAGTCCGAGGCGCTCGAGGCGCTCCAGCGCGCGTGCGACGTGCACCTCGTCGAGCCTGCGCCAGCCGATGCCAGGTCCGGGATGTTCAGGTTCCGGCACAGCCTGACCCGAGACGCCATCCTGACCGACCTGATGCAGCCGGAGCTGGCTAGTCGGGCCGCGGCAACGGCGGCGGCGATCGTGCAGGCGCATCCCGGCCTGCCCGGCTCGTGGTGCGAGCTCGTGGCCGAGCTGTACGCCCTGGCCGGGCAGCCGCAGGCCGCCATCCGCCTGCTAGTGACGTCCGGGCGTCGCGACCTGCTCAAGGGCGCCGTGAGCAGCGCCATCGCGGCGATGCGCGGTGCGCACAAGCTGCTGGCCGACCTGGCGCCCGCCGAGCCCATGCTCGGCATCGAGGTCGACGAAGTACTCCTGGAGGCATTCGCGCAAGCCGGGGACTACAACCAGCTAGCGCCACTGGCCGACGACCTGACCGCCAGGCTTGAGGCGGCCGGGGCCGACCCGCGCCGTCAGGCCCTGGTCCGGCTCAAGGCCGCGAGCACGCGGCCCGAAGACTCGCCGGCCGCCGCCGCCAGCCACCTGTCCGCCGCCGCTTCGATCGCCGACCGGCTGCACGACCCGGAGCTGTCGGGCCGGATCGACACCGTGGCGGCGCGCAATGCGCTCGTAGCCGGGGATCTCGACGCCGCTGAGCAACTCGCCCGCCGCGCGCTTCAGACCGCCGAGGCGGCCGGGCTGTCCGGCTGGGCGGCGGATGTCGCACTGGAGTCGCTGGAGCTGATCGGGCGGCGCGAACGTCCCCGCGACCTGGAAGCCGCGCGGCGCGCGTTCGAGCAGGTCCGGCAGCTGGCCGACAGCAGGGAGCTCGGCAGCTGGCGAATCAGGGCCAGGCATGAGCTCGGCACCGTCGAGATGCTCCGGGACGGATCGGCCAGCGAGCTGCGTGACGTGCGGCAACTGGCGACCGACGCGGGCGTCACCTGCGTCAGCACGGTGATCACGCTCCAGCTCGCGAACCTGGCGAGCCTCAGCACCGAGCTGGACCAGGCGCTGGATATGGCGGCGCGGTGCCAGAAGGCGGCGTCCCAGATCAAGGCGCCCAAGATCCAGGCGATGGCCACGATCCTGGAGGCCAACATCGCGGCTGTCCGGGGTGATCGATGCCGGACGGACCAGGCCGCCGAGCGCGCCGAGTCCATCTTGCCTGGTGATCCCGAGGTCCTGGTGACCACGTGGGGCCAATCGCGGGTGCTCGCGTCGCTATTCCGAGATGACCTGACCCGAGCCCTGAAGGACGACGCCACCGCGGTCACATATGCCGCCGAGGCCCTGGCGTCGCCGCGCCGGACGCAGGGGTTCTATTCAGCGCTCCAGGCGCCGCTGCTGGCCCCGCGCCGCGCGCTGGCCCTGCACGCGCTCCTGACGACCGTGGCCGACGGCGACGGTCGCACCGCGATCGAGCTGGCACAGCGGACTGGCGCCGCCACCAGCTGGAACGCCGGTTGCCTTGGGTACGCGCAGGCCGTGCTGGCGGGCCGCGAGGGTCAGCCTGCCCGCGCGTCGGAGCTGGCAGCCGACGGGAGCGCCCACTTCGGGCCGTTCGCGCCCTGGTGGAACCATCTCGTCCGTCGCCTCGTCGCCCCAGCCGCCCTGCGCGACGGCTGGGGCGAACCTGTCGGCTGGCTGCGCGAGGCTGCCAGCGCGTTCGAAGCGACCTCGCATGACCAGCTCGCGTCAGCCTGCCGCGGCATCCTGCGCCGGGCGGGCGAGCGTGTGCCGCGATCCGGGCGGGGCACCGCGACTGTCCCGGCCCAGATGCGCAGGCTCGGCGTCACCAGCCGGGAGATGGATGTGCTGCTGCTTGTCGCCAGGGGCGCGTCGAACGCTCAGATAGCGGCGAAGCTGTACATCTCGCCGAAGACAGTGCAGACCCACATCGCCAGCCTCGTCGCCAAGACGGGGAAGACCGGCCGGCGCGAGCTCGTCGCGCACGCAGCCCAGATCACGCCGCATTAGGGCAGCCCCTCGATCAGCGCCATCGGGTGAGCCGGCCGTTAACTCAGGTGCTCTCTGTCCTTAGCTCGGTCTCCACCCGATGTGTCGCGTGCCCTTCATCCGCCACTGTGGACAGGCACGAAGCCGTCGCCCTGACCCGCATGAGCAGCTCGCGGCACGCCCCCAGCCGCTCGAGACCGGCGCCGCTGAGCTGCCGGGTCGGTACCGGCCAGCTGCCTCCGGCCGGCCGGTACCGACCCGTCTGGGCGTCGGCTTGCCAGCGCCTGACGGTCAGACTGGCACTGGCTGCCGCGGAGCCAGGCGCGCGCCGCTGAGCCGCGTCGTCACGCACAGCCACACCAGCGCCGCGGCCAGACCGGCCAGCGCCAAGGGCACCACGAAGAAGTAGAGGACGTGCTCGGTGAGTCCGAGCGGAATCGCCTTGTTGGTGATGATGCTGCCCGGCAGCTGGCCGATAGCGCCGACCAGAGCCCTGCCCAGCACGATCCAGTCAAGCCTGGTCGCGGGCATGAGCGCAAGCAGCGGGAACAGCAGCACGTCGTACCAGGCTCGCTGCAGCGGCGACCAGACGAGCCAGGCCAGCGTCACCGCGAGCACCGGCCGGACCGCGGGCAGCCCGGGCGGGCCGGCTGGCATCCGCCACAGAAGCACCCCTCCCAGCACGACACTGGCCACGAGAGCAAGGGCCTGGGCCGCGCTGCTGCCCCTGAGATACGGCGATACGTCGGCTGCCAGCTGCCACGGCTGAGCCAGGCTGAGGGTGTGACCGGACCCGGACTCGGTCACCACCGACCTGACCGCGTACCAGCCCGCCAGGGCGTAGCCGGGCACCACGACGGCTGCTGTGCCGAGGCCGAGACCGGCCAGCGCGCGCGGCGATCGCAACGCGGCAATGGCCAGACCGAGCCCGAAGATCGCGAACGGCGCCTTGATCGTGATCGCCAGGCCGATGAGCAGCCCGGCGAGCAGGCCGTGCTTGAGGTCCAGGCGCCGCAGTCCGAGAATGGCGAGCAGCCCGAGCACCACGCCGAGCACGTCGTTGTGGCCACCGGCCATGACGGCCAGCAGCATCAGCGGGTTTACGGTCCACAGCAGGTGGGCGCGCACGCGGCGTGCACCATCGGAGCGCAGGCACCGGTCGAGCGCAAGGGCCACGGCAAGGAACGCCAGTGCGTTCCACACCTTAAGCCAGAACATCGTCCGGCTAGCCGAATCACCGCCGAGCTTGGACGCTACCGCCTGGGTAATAGTGATCAGCGGCCCGTACGGCGAGTCGGTGCGCCGCCACTTCCGGGGCGCGAAGCTCGCCACCGGATCGTGGGCCTCCCTGAGCTGATGCGGCGTCATGGTGTACGGACTGTGGCCGAGCGCGGCGATGCGGCCGTAGATCGCGTCATCTACCAGGTCGGTGGAGCCGATCGGCGGCAGCAGCATCAGCAGGATCACGCCGAGCAGCGAGCCGGCCATGAGCGCCTGCGGCCGCGGCCGCCAGCCACGACGAACGGCGACCAGCCCGGCCGCCACGCCCGCGGCGCCTACCGCCACCGCGATCCAGAGCGTGCAGGACACGAGGAGCGGACCTGGTTGCGCACTAGCAAAGAACGGCGGTCCAGAGCCGGCGAACGGCATCGGCGGCTCGCTGGCCGACGGGCCGAGGAAGGACACCACGATCATCAGCGCGGTGCTGATCACGATGCCGAGGACGGCCAGGCTGGCCAGCCACGCCGATGGCTTGCCGTTCGCCAGCGCGACGCCCGAGAACTCGTCGGGCCAGTGATCAGAACCGCCTCGGCCGGTGGCGTCATCGCCAGCACGATCGGCGATGCTGCCGCTATCTGGCAGATCCCCGATAGCAGGCGGCGGCGATGCAGGCATGTCAGCAAGTCCCCGTAGTAGCGCTGCCCAGCATCAGCACTCGTTAGCCCCAGCGGCAGCGAGCACAACGGTAGCTGCGCACACAATGGGGGAAAGTATCGGTTTTGCGAAGTCTTGAGCCTATGGTGACTGGCTCAGGTGCCGCCCGTTGCCAACGCCGGAGGGTTCCGCGCTTGTCACCGGCGCTTCTTCTCCTTCGATGGCACCGTCGTGCCGTGGTGAGAGCCGCTCGCGCGCGTGGCGCGCGCGCAGCCGCCAGGAAGCGAGTGGCAACTTAAGTTGCGATTATGGCAAGATCTGCTGGCGTGACCGACGACCTGCATAGCGTCCTGACGGCCGTGGGACCCCGGCTGCGCGCCCTCCGCAAACAGCGCGGGGCGACCCTGGAGCGGCTTGCCGAGACTACCGGAATCTCGGTCAGCACGCTGTCGCGGCTGGAATCCGGGCAGCGCCGGCCGACTCTGGAGCTGCTTTTGCCGCTGGCGCAGGCACACCAGGTCCCGCTGGACGAACTCGTCGGTGCTCCCGCCACTGGCGATCCGCGGATCTACCCGCGTGCGGTGAAGCGCCACGGCATCACCTGGCTGCCACTCAGCCGGAACCCCGGCGGCCTCAACATCTTCAAGCAGATCGTGCCCTGGAACCCGAAGCCCCCCGAGCTGCTCGTGCAGAGCGTGCACGAGGGCCATGAGTGGCTCTACGTCATCGACGGCAAACTCCGGCTTGCACTGGGCGACGAAGACTTCGTCCTCACCAGCGGCGAGGCAGCCGAGTTCGACACCAGGGTTCCGCACGGATCTGCCAACGTCGGGCCCGGCCCGCTCGAGCTGCTGATCATCTTCGGCCCGCAGGGCGAGCAAGTGCACCTGCGTGCGCGTACCACCGGCGCGTCACCTCGAGACCGGCCGCGGTGATAGAGGTAACGCCAGGACCTCCCAGCGCGGATCTGACGGAACGTACCGTGGTAGCCATGGACAGCCGGAACGAGATGCGCGACTTCCTGACCTCGCGACGGGCCAGGATCACTCCGGGGCAGGCAGGCCTGCCCGCCTACGGCGGCAACCGGCGCGTCGCCGGACTCCGCCGCGAAGAGGTCGCGATGCTCGCCGGGGTCAGCGTCGACTACTACACACGGCTGGAACGGGGTAATGCGCAGGGCGCCTCCGACGCCGTCCTCGAGTCGCTCGCCCGAGCGCTGCACCTGGACGAGGCCGAGCGGGCACACGTGTTCGACCTGGCCCGCGCGCCGGGTACCCGGGCGGCGCGGCCACCGCGCCGACCGGCCAGGCAGCAGGTACGCCCCGAGCGTGCAGCGCATCCTCGACTCCATGACCACGACGCCGGCTTACGTGCGCAACGGCCGCCTGGACATCCTGGCCGCCAACCGGCTCGGCAAGGCGCTCTTCGCGCCTGTGCTCGAGAGTCCGGCCCAGCCCGCCAGCGCCGCCCGGTTCCTCTTCCTCGACCCGAGCGCGCCGCAGTTCTACGTCGACTGGGAGCGCCAGGCCCAGGGCACGGTGGCCATCCTGCGATCCGAGGCCGGGCGCAATCCGCACGACCAGGCACTGTCTGACCTCGTCGGCGCGCTGTCGACCCGCAGCGAGGCCTTCCGTACCTGGTGGGCCGCCCACAACGTGCGCTTCCACCGCACTGGCGTCAAGCGCTTCCACCACCCCATCGTCGGCGCTGAACCTCCTCGCTAGCTGGGCGGCCACGCTCGACCACGACGACGTAGTTCGCGCGGCGGATGACGCCTGACCGAGCAGGGCTTGACTCTGCCGTTGCGTCAGCTGGTTGAGTAATTCACATGTACGGGATAGGCACGATCGCGCGCCTCGCGCAAGTGTCGGTGCGCACGTTGCGGCACTACGACGACATCGGCCTCCTCAAGCCGGCCTGGGTGGATCCGCTCACCGGTTACCGGTACTACGTGCCGCAGCAGGTGCTGCGGCTGCACCGCATTCTCGTGCTGCGTGACCTGGGCGTGCCGCTGTCGGTGGTCGGTGAGCTTGTCGACGACGACGTCACCGTCGAGCAGCTGCGCGGCATCTTGCGGTTGCGCCAGGCCGAAGCCCGCGGCCAGCTTGTCGCGCAAACCGAACAGCTCGCCAGGGTCGAGATACGGCTGGCGCAACTCGAGGAAGGACCCATGGCCGACTACGAAGTGATCATCAAGCGGCTCGAGCCCATGCGGGTCGTCGCGCTCAGCGAGAACCTCGGTAGCGTCGAGGACATCGGCGAGGCATGCGGACGCATGTACCCCCGCCTGCACGCCGCGCTGGCGCAGCACCGCGTGGGATTTGACGGTCTGTCGCTCGCGCTCTACGACGACACCACCGACGAAGCGGCGCCGCTTCGGCTGACGACCGCGATCCCGATCCCCGGCGGCACGACCATCGACGGCGACGGGCTGACAACCATCGATCTGCCTGCCGTCGAGCGCGCGGCCACCACCGTGGTGCGTGGCACGCCGGATCGATTCCCGGCGGCGTACCGCGCGCTGCACGAGTGGATCAGCAGAGCCGGCGAGCGGGCGACGTCGGCCGAGCGGGAGCTCTACATCGACTGCGACGGCCCTCGCGATACATGGGTGACCGAGCTCCAGGCGATCCTCGAGCCCGAAGCCGACGGCTAGCCCGCGAGAAAACCGGTGGCCCGGCGGCCAGACTTCGCGGCATGCTGCCGCTCGTGGGTTCGATCATCTGGGGCCAGGAAGTGGCCGAGGTCTACGACAAGACCTACTCGGCCATGTTCGGGCCGTCGGTTCTCGATCCAATGGTGAGTCTGCTCGCCGAACTGGCCGACGACGGCCCAGCGCTCGAGTTCGCGGTGGGTACCGGGCGGGTGGCCCTGCCGCTGAGCGCCCGTGGCATCGACGTCCGTGGCCTCGAGCTGTCTCAGGACATGGCGAGCCGGCTCGCCGGCAAGCCGGGCGCCGGCGCAGTCCCGGTGACGATCGGCGACATGACGAGCGCCCGCGTGCCGGGAGCGCCCTTCAGGCTCGTGTACCTGGTGGCGAACACGATCATGAACGTCACGACGCAGGAGGACCAGCTGGCGGTCTTCGCCAACGCCGCCGCTCACCTGGAGCCCGGCGGATGCTTCGTGGTGGAGGTGATCGTTCCCCAGCTCCGCCGGATCCCGCCCGGCGAGATAGGCCGCGTCTTCACGCTCGATCCTGATCACGTCGGGATCGAGACCTTCGACGACATGTCTGCGCAGATCGCGTGGTCGCACCACTGGATCGAGTCCGACGGGCGCCTCGTCCGTCACTCTGCGCCCTACCGCTACGTCTGGCCGTCCGAGCTCGACCTGATGGCCAGGATGACGGGGTTCAGCCTGCGGAAGCGCTGGGCGGGTTGGGACCGGGCGCCGTTCACCTCCGACAGCCAGAGCCAGGTCGTCGTGTACGAGCGAGGGCCGTAGCTAGTCGCCACGCCCCGTTACGAACGGACCGTGCCTGAGCTGCGATCGTCGAGAGCCTGCACGGCGGCCGGCTCGGCTTGCGACCGGGCAACGTGGTCTGGCTCCCCGTGGTCTGGCTCCCCGTGGTCTGGCTCCCCGCGGTCTGGCTCCCCGCGGCTGTTAGCGGCGCGCAGCGCGATCAGGCCTGCTGCGGCCAGGAAGAGGCTGGCGGCCAGGAGCGCCTGGTGGAAGCCCGCGGTCAGCGCGTCCGGTAGGCCACCGTGGCTGACCAGCAGGTGGCTCGTGCGCGCGGCGGCGATCGCCGAGAAGATCGCCAGCCCTAGCGCGCCGCCGAGCTGGAAGGACGCGTTCACCAACGAGGCCGCCAGGCCAGCTCTGTCCGGTGGGACTCCCGCGTTCGCGGCGGTCTGAACGCCGAGGAATACGGCGCCGACGCCAACCGACATCACCACCAGTCCAGGGAGCAGATCGGTGAGATAGGAGCCGTGGACTGGGATGCGCGATAGCCAGTAGACGCCGCCGGCGGAGACCAGAGCGCCGGCGACCATGATCGGCCGCGACCCCGATCGGCGGATCAGCCTGGTGCAGATGCCCGCGGAGATCGCCACGCCAGCGGTGACCGGTAGGTAGGCCGCCCCGGCCCGGATGGGTGAGTAGCGAAGCACATCCTGCATGTAGAGCGTGACGAAGAAGAACATCGAGTACAGGCCGGCTATGGCGATGACCTGAGTGGCGTCGGCCGCCGCGAGGCCCTTGATGCGGAAGATGGACAGCGGGACCAGGGGGCTCGGGTGCCGCAGCTCGTTGACAATGAACGCGGCCAGCAGGGCGGCGGCCCCGGCGAGTGCGCCGATCGTCCGGGCTGAACTCCAGCCGGCGGCAGGCGCCCCCACCAGCGCGTAGATGAGCAGCAGCATTCCCGCGGTAGCCAGGACCGCCCCGCCGGTGTCGAAGCGCGCCAGCCGCGACGGTCGCCGGTCGTTGCCGACCAGCCAGAATGCTCCCAGCAGGACGATCAGGCACACTGGCGGGTTCACGAAGAACACCCACCGCCAGCCGGGCCCGCCCGACAGCACGCCGCCCAGGAAGACTCCGACGGCGGACGCGAGCCCGGCCACCGCTCCCCAGGCGCCGAGCGCCTTGACGCGGTCGCTGCCCTGATGGAAGCCCGTAGTGAGGATCGACAGGGCGGCCGGGGTCATCATGGCGGCGCCGAGACCCTGCACCAGGCGGGCAGCAACCAGAGTCCCGGGGCCGGTCGCCAGGCCCGCCGCGAGCGAGGAGATCGCGAACAGGGCGGTGCCGCCGACCAGGACACGGCGGCGCCCGAGCAGGTCTGCCGCGCGGCCGCCGAGCAGCAGGAACCCGCCGTAGGTCAGCAGGTAGCCGCTCAGAACCCACTGCAGCTCCGGTACGGAGAACCCCAGGTCGCGGCGAATCGAAGGCAGCGCGATGTTCACGATCGAGGCGTCGACGAAGTCGAGGAACCCGACTGCGCACAACAGGACGAGCGTGAGCTTGCCGCGGCGCGTCGCCAGGAACGACGGCTGCCGTAGTGGTGTAGCCATGAACAGGCCTCCCGTGGAACCGACTCAGTCAGTTAACTAACTTACTAACATCACGGCGGGCTGTATATACTCTCAGTGAGATGACTGACTCAGATGCCGCGGACAGTGCCGGGCGCGGGCAGGGCAAGCGGGCGCGGCTGGTCGATGCGGCCTGCCAACTGCTGCACGAGCAGGGGGTCGAGAGGACGACGCTCGCAGATATCGCGCGCGCCGCGGACGTCCCCCTGGGCAACGTGTACTACTACTTCAAGACCAAGGACGAGCTCGTCGCAGCGACCATCGACGCCAGGGCGCAGGACCTCCGGACGCTGATTGCGTCGCTCGAGAAGCACCGGACGCCGCAGGGCAGGCTCAAGGCACTCGTGCGCGCGCTGGTTGATCAGCGCGAGATGACGGCTCTGTATGGCTGCCCCTTCGGGACGCTGTGCTCGGAGCTCGACAAGCGCGCCGACGGGCTCGATCAAGCCGCCGCCATCGTCATGCAGCTCCTGATCGACTGGGCAGGCGAGCAGTTCCGGTCCATGGGCCGGCGCGATGCGCGCGACCTCTCCGTCGCGCTGATCGCGGCCTACCAGGGGATCTCGCTGCTCACCAACACGTTCCGCGACGCCGACCTCATGACCCGCGAAGGCCACCGCCTCGAACGTTGGATCGACTCGCTCACCTGAGCCCTGCTGGCAGCCGAATGCAGGACCGCCCGGCTAGGCGAAGTGACCCCAGTGCGTGGCGATGAGGAGCAGCAAGCCCGCGAGTGCGAGCGCGATGCCCGCGACGAACGTTCGACCGGTGGCAAATTTGAACTGCGGTAGCTGCGCTGCGGCGAGCCAGATGCCAGCGAAGAGGATGAGCAGGAATCCGACTTCCGCGAGGCGCACGCCCGTGTGATGCGCCAGGGCGACGGTGGTCATGGGTGGCATTCTTCCTGCGTAACGGCACCGGTGTCGAGTACAGCCAGCGCGACCGGAGCAGCTATTGCTTTCCGCGCTGCTTCATCAGGCGCGAAATCGGAGGACCTGGAGCGCTTGATCATCAAGGCGGTCGAGCGAGGACAGGACCAAGTCGGCCTCGCGGTAGCGCGGATCGGCGGCCAGTAGCGGATCCGGAACGGCGAGGCAGCGCATCCCGGCGGCCTTCGCTGCGAGCACGCCGGCCGGGGAATCCTCGACCGCCAGGCACCGCACCGGGCTCGCACCGAGCTTGCGTGCGGCGGTGAGATAGACGTCGGGCGCCGGCTTGCCGTTGGCCTCGTCGAACGCAGAGCAACGGACGTCGATCTCGGCAAGACCCAGTCGTTCGCACACCGCGTCGATCAGCCGCATTGGCGAGGACGACGCGATCGCGAGCCCGAGCCGGTGCCGGCGGAACATGGCGATCGCCGCTGTGACGCCGGTCATCGGCTGGCCCTCGGCCGTGACCCAGGCAACCACGAGATCGGTGATCCGATCGGCGATCTCGCTGTCACTCAGGTGGTCGATCTCGCCGCTGTGCGATGGCTGGCGCTGCCGCCAGGCAGCGACGACCTCGCCGATGGCCTGACCGGTCGTCGCGAGCAACTCGGCCGCGCTGAGGTGCACGCCGAAGGCGGCGAACACGCTCACCTCCGCTGCACGCCAGGCCGGCTCGGTGTCGATCAGCAGGCCGTCCATGTCCAGGATGACGGCCGCGACGGGTGGCCAGTCAGCTGAGGACGTCAGCAGCGGCACGAACGCTCCTGGCCATCTCCATGAAGTGCATAGCGCGCCCCGGATCGACGGGATTCCACGTAATGCCGTCTACCTTCAGGCTGGTGCCGACGATCACGCCGTCGGCGATGGCGAGTATCTCGCCCAGCCGGTCCGCCTGCACGCCGGTGTTGGCGAGGACCGGGGTCTGCGGAACTGCGTCCTTCGCGGCGCGCAAGTCGCTCATGGCGAACGGAACGCCCGCCTCCGGCCCGCTGATGAGGATCGCGTCAAGACCGAGGAAACTCGCGCTCTTGGCGCGCTCGGCCACGCTCCGCGTCCCAATCGAGCTGCTGAACTCAGGCGTGATGTTGCCGAATAGAGCGACATCGCCAGCACCGATCGCCTCGCGGTAGGCCGCCAGTTCGCCCAGGGCCGGCGCGATCATGCCGATGTCGCTCTCGTAGACGCCGGTCAAGACCTCGCGGATGAACGTGGCCCCGGTGGCGCGTGCCACTGCCAGGCTGGCCCTGGCGTCCCACAGCACGTTAATTCCGAAGGGAACGCGGATAGCTGGATGCAATTCACCGATCACGGCCGCCATCGCCGTCGGTATCTCCGGACCTACTTCAAGCTGATACGGGATGTCGGCCTCGTTGCAGAACAGCACGGCGTCGACGTCGGCATCCTGCAGTACCTCAAGGTCACGGCCGACGACGTCGAGCAGCCGGGCCCGGCCGGCGTCGCGGTCATGCCGCGGCCGACCCGGCAAGCCGGGGAAATGCACCATCGCGATCACGGGCTTGCTGGTGCCGAATCTCTCCTCGAGCGACATGATCATCAATGACCTTTCTGCCGGTCAGCCCGCTGCTGCCCGCACGAAATCTATGACTGCCTGGTTCCAGGGCCCCGGATTCTCCCAGAACGCGGCGTGACCACCGGGAACCACCGTCCAGGTGCCGACACCGGCGCCGAGCGCGTCGAAAAGCTGCCGGGACAGCTCGGGCCTGATGATGATGTCGTCCTCGGCGACCAGGACCAGAGTCGGCACTCGCACCGAGCCGATCCGGTCGGTGCAGTCATGGCCAGTGAGCGCCGCCATCTGCGCCGCGAACCCGGCCGGAGGCTGCGTGCTCTGCTGCGCACCGGCCACTAGTTCGGCAACTCGCTCCGGGTACTGCTGATAGAGCGCCGGGCTATAGATCCAGGGCGCCTGCTGCTCCATCATGACCGCCATGCCCGCGGCGTCGGCGACGGTGACCCACGTCTGGAACGCCGCTGCCGTGAACGGGTCGGCGGCGGCAAACGTGTTGGCCAGGATTAGCGAGGACAGGTCAGCGGGGTGAGCAACTGCGTACTCCTGGGCTATGACACCGCCCATCGAAACCCCGAGCAGGTGAAAGCGCGGCAGGCCGAGGCCGGCCACTACGGCCTTCAGGTCGGCGGCCATCTGGCGGCTGGTATACGGTCCGGCGGGCTGGCCGGAGCGGCCGACCCCGCGATTGTCAAAGCTGAGCACGCGCAGGCCGGCGCGCACAAAATCGTCCACCTGGTTGGCCCAGCCGTCCAGGTCGTCGCCGACGCCGTTGATCAGCACCAGCGTCTGCGGGCCGTCCCCGGTGATCTGGTAGTAGATGTCAACCTGGCCTGCCTGGACCACTCCGCTGGTCACCGGTACCCCCGCTCTGCTAGCGCGCTGATCCAGTAGCTGGCCGATGCCCGCAGGTCGGCAAGCACCTCGGCATCGTCTTGCTCGAAGGCCGGGATGATCTCCAGGATCAGCAGCACATCGCCGGCACCGGAGTCGGCAAGCGTGTCGAGGACACGGCCGGCATCGACGCGACCGACCCCGTTCCGTTCCGAAGTGAATGGCCAGTGCCGATCGGCCACGCCGTCACTTTGCTGGAGCTGTACCTCGGCGAGCCTGCCGCCGAATCGCTGCAGCCACGCATACGGATCGCGGTCAGGCCCGCTGGTGCCGGGCACGCACTGGTGGCCAAGGTCCAGGCACAACCGCACTGGCACGCGGTCGGTGTCTCCGTCGGTGAGTAGCGTCTCCAGCCCGGACATTGTCGATGGCTCGCGGCCGGACGCGAGGTTCTCGACGAGGAAGTAGTCCAGGCCGGCCTCGCGGGCGTGGCGAGTGAGCTCGGCGAGCCCTTGCCGCAGCCCGGACCAGCGATCCGCCCGCCGGACCCGGTCCGTCCAGTCGGGCACGCTCATCGCGCCGACGTGCCCGCCGGTGCCCTTGGCGCCGAGCCTGGCGGTCATGTCGATCACCGCCAGGTACCACTCCACTGCCGCGCGGCGACGGAGCGGATCTGGATGCATGAGCAGGTTCTGCGAGTACGCTGCGAGGCCGGTGAAGGTGGTGTCGGCCTGCAGCTGGTACTGGCTCAGCGCCGCGCGGATCTGGTCGGCCGCGCGTTCGCGCTCGGCCGGGACGTCGATGTCCTCGATCAGGTCCAGCGACAGCTCAACCAGGTCGAGGCCGAGCTCGTCGCGTACCACCTGCGCCCAGTCGCCGGGACGCGGCCAGCGCTTGGCGGCGAAGCAGTTGTTGATCCCGAGGCGCGCGCGCATCTCAGGGCTCCTTCGTCTCGGGGCGTACGACGGGCGATCCGATCAGCGCCCCGTAGCGCTCGTACATCTCGTCGTATAGCCCGCGCAGTGCCGCATCCGGCTCAGCCGGGTCGGCAGGCCGGTAACCCGCCGCAGCCGCCTCCCCCGCGTCCCGGTAGACCCCGGCACCGAGCCCGGCGAGCATTGCGGTGCCCGCCGCAGTGCACTCACCGGCCACCCGCACGACCGGAATCCCGGTGACGTCCGCCTTGATCTGGTTCCAGATCGCCAGGTCCGCACCACCGCCGGAGACTCGCAGCTCGGTGGGCGGCACCGACGCCCGGCCGAGCGTTTCCAGGCGCGCTCGGACGCCGAGCGCCACCCCTTCCATGGCGGCGCGCGCCCAGGCGCCGCGGTCATGGCGCAGCGAGAGCCCGGTCGCCGCGCCGCGCAGGGCCGGGTCGTCGCGCTCGCCGTCGCCGAGTACGGGCGCGAACAGCAGGCCGTCCGCGCCGGGCCGGACCGCACCGGCTGCGCTCGCCATGCGCTGGAAGTCTGCCGCGCGGGGTGCCCTCGACGAGCCGGAGTAGAAGAGCTGGGCGAGCCAGTCGAGTGCCTCCCCGGTGGTGTTCAGGCCAACCTCGGTGACGTAGCCGGTGCTGTCCACGATGCTCGGGTAGTGGGTGACGTCCTGGTCCGCAAGCGGCGCCGCCACCACCGAATTGAAGCAGCTCGAGCTGCCGGCCATCTCACTGACGGGACCGGCCGTGGTGACGCCCGCACCGAGCGCGCAGGCGATGCTGTCCCCGGCGCCGGCGACCACCGGAACGTTCGCCGGCAGTCCGAGCCGTCGCGCCAGGGGCGCGCGGACCTCGCCGACAATGCTCCACGAAGGGCGGACGGACGGCAGCAGAGCTTCGTCGAGGTCGAGCGCGGCGAGCAGATCATCAGCCCAGCGCCGGGCCCGCAGGTCCAGCAGAGCAGTGGCCGCGGCCATCGACCAGTCGGTCGTGGCGTTGCCAGTCAGCGTCAGCGCAACGTAGTCGGTTGGCTGGACGAAGCGGCGGGTGGCGGCGAACACTTCAGGTTCGTGTGCACGGATCCAGAGAATCTTGGCTGCGACATGGAACGCGGCCGGCACGTGCCCGGTGAGGGCGTGCAGCTCGCGGTCCCCGACCAGCTCCCGCATCCACGCGGCCTCGGCCGTGGCCCGGTTGTCCCGGTAGATGATTCCTGGCCGCAGTGGCTTGTCCCGGTGGTCGAGCGGCACCACGCTCGGGCACTGCCCGGTCACCCCGATCGCGCGGATGCGGTAGCGCCCGCCGATCGACCGGACCAGCGCGCCGAGCGCCGACAGGCCGGCCGACTGCCACCGGCTGGCGTCCTGCTCGGCCCAGCCCTCGGCCGGCAGGTCGGTCGGGTAGGAACGGCGAGCCTGCTGCAGTGCAGCGCCGGTGTCGGCAAAGGCGCAGGCGCGGGCTCCGGAGGTGCCGACGTCGATGGCGATCAGCACATCCGTGCCCGCCGGACTGGCCTCCGCGCTCATGACGTTCGCCGGCTATCCGCGCACGAGCTGGGCGTCGGCGCGGTCCTTGCTGAGGCTGACCAGGGTGCCATTGAGGGCGCCGGTTGAGTAGTCGCTGCCGGGGTTGACGATCACCGTCTTCCGCTTGCCGAGCCTGCGGATGCCGGACGCCTCGTGGATATGACCATGCAGCCCCACCAGTGGCTGGCGGTCCAGCTCGATCTCCCGCACCGCCGTGCTGCCGACGGCCGCGTACTGCACCTGCCCGAGCACCGCCTGCACGCGGAGGTTGTCGTCCAGTGCCGGCGCCTCGTCGAGCTGCGTGCCGTAGGGCGGCGGATGCAGGTTGAACACCGCTCGCTCGGGCCGCTGGAGCTTGTCAGCCATGGCGGCATAGGCGGCGGCGAGATGCTGCTCGTCCTGCTCGCGGTAGGTGTGCCAGGGGGTTGGATTGGAATAGCCCCAGCTGATCATCTCGTGCTCGTCGTCGAGCATCAGCACCTTGCCTTCGGCGTGCTCGCCCCAGGGCGCCTTGTCGAGCATGTCGGCGAGTTCCGGCGGGTCGTCATTGCCAAGCATCAGGTACAGCGGCACGCCCTTAGGCCGCAGGCGGGTGTCGGCGATGTCAAGCCACTCGGTCAGCCGTTCCCGCATCAGGCGCAGGAAGAGGTCATCCAGGGTGCCGGCCGCCTCCATGGCTTCCAGCTCCCCCGGCTCAGCCCGGTAGGGGTAGTAGCCATGGTCGGCGATCAGCCGTTCCAGGTCCGCCAGCTCCGAGCCGTCGGTCAGCTCGTACCGCGTGCCGACGAACGTGCACTCGAAGCGTCCGCCGGGACCGCGCACGATCGACTGGATGGCCTTGCCTGCGACGTCGCCGCCGAGGACCAGCACGGTGGGCTTGTAGACCTGCGTCGAGTTGACGAACTTGCGGAAGCAGAGGCTGGAGCCGTGCAGATCGGTGACGAAGTAGAGCAAGGTATTCCTGGCCATCTACCCGATCACCCCGCTCTCCCTGGTCCGGGCGGCCGCGTTCATGAATTCGGTCGCGCGGGCCTGGTCAACTGGATTCCAGGTGACGGCGCCGCGCTTCAGGGTGGTCCCCACGATTGCCCCGTCCGCCACAGCCAGGACATCCGCCACCGTGTCGGCGGTCACTCCGGTGTTGGCCAGCACCGGCGTATTCGGGGCGGCCTCCTTGGCTTCGCGCAGCTGGCCGGTGTCGGTCGGCACGCCGGTGATCGGCCCGCTGATCAGGATCGCGTCGATGCCGAGGAACGCCGCGCTCTGCGCGCGCTCCCCGATCGAACGATGGCCTAATGAGCTAGCGAACTCCGGGGTGATGTTCGCCAGCAACGCGACCGAATCCGCGCCGATATCTGTCCGGTACGCTCCGATCGAGCCATAGTCCGGTCGCATCAGCCCGAGGTCGCTTTCGTACACGCCGGTGAACACCTCGCGCACGAAGGAGGCTCCGGTCGCCCGCGCCACTGCCAGGCTCGACGCCGGATCGAAGACCAGGTCGATTCCGAACGGGCGGCGGATCTCGCTGCGTACCTGACCGATGACCGCTGCCATGGCCGCGGCAGCCGCCACGCCGACGCCGAGCTGATAGGGCACGTCCGCCTCGTTGCAGAACAGCAGCCCATCAACCCCGGCGTCCTGCAGCACGCCGAGATCACGGGCTACGGCGTCGACGATCGGCTGCATGCCAGCTGCCCGGTCATGGCGCGGGCGGCCTGGCAGGGCCTGCAGGTGCACCATGGCGATGATCGGCTTGGCGACCGCGAAGATGTCGCGCAGCAGGGACGTCATGACGCAGCCTTGACCGGCTCATCGAAGTCCGGCTCGGTTTTCTCCCGGGCGCCCGGATCTGGCTCGGTCACGATCACCTCCACGCCCTCGCGCTCGATCAGGTCTACTTCCACGGGATCGGCCGTGCCATCGGTGATGATCGTCGAGACTCGCTTGATCGGCACGACGGTGCTGAGCGCCACATCGCCGAACTTGGAGCCGTCGGCCACGACGACGATCCGCTCGGTGCGCTCCAGCGCGGCGCGGATCACCCCGGCCTCGGCGTCGTCGAGATCGGTAACGCCGCGGCGAGCCGAGATCCCCGCGGCGCCGATGACTGCGATGTCGGTGTTATAACGCTGCACGCACTCCACCGCTGCAGGGCCGACGCAATTGAGCTCGTCCTGCCGAACCGTGCCCCCGGCCATGATGACCTGGACCCGCCGCGTGCCGAGCACGCTGGCGACCACCAGGGAGGGAGTGATCACAAGCATGCCCTCGCGCGGCGCGGCCAGCCGGGCGAACTGCTCGACGGTGGAGCCGACGCCCACGAATATCACTCGCGCACCAGCGGTCAGGTCGGCCGCGCGCAGCGCGATGCGCCGCTTCTCCTTCGCCTTATGCAGCATGCGGGCGCTCTGCGTTACCTGGAACCCGCCGGCCGCGCGAACGACCCGGGTGGTCGCGCCACCGTAGGTCCGCCGGACGAAGCCGTCACGGTCGAGCCGTCGCAGATCACGGCGGATGGTCATCTCGGAAACCTGGAATTCGCGAGCCAGGCTGCTGACCTCGACCGCCTGATCCGCCTCGAGCCGCTCGAGGACCTTGATGCGCCGCTCGACCGCCAGCAAGCCTTCTCCTACGTGTTCGCTTCTGAAACGGATGATGCTCGTTTATGTACGAAGGATTGACAGTTCTTACTGATTATGTTCGACTTTACCCAGCCTCTGGGGCAGCGTCAACGGGGGGCCAGCTGAGGCATGGGCAGTCAGGAGGAAGGCTCATGACCACCGCGGACCGATCCGAAAGCCGGCTGTTCGTTCGTAACAGCACCGGGTTAGTACGCTCGGCGTCGGCTATCGACGCGACCATCTTCAACGCGGTCATCTCCGCGCCGATCGGATCGACCCTCGCCTGGTCGATCTTCTTTACGCTCGCCGCGTTCCCCGGCGCAGACCCGGTGGGCGTGCTGGTCATCACCCTGATCATCAACATCCCGGTGCTGATCATGTTCGCGCTCCTGGGCGCTAGCATGCCGCGGGTAGGCGGGGACTACGTCTGGGTGAGCAGGACCCTGACTCCGCCGCTGGCGCTCATCTCGAACTTGTGCATGATCATGGGCGGACTGCTCGGCGCCGCCTACTTCGCCAAGTTCTTCTCCGTCTTCGGGCTCGGTCCGGCGCTGGTGGCCGGCGGCAGCCTGGCACACAACAGCACGCTGATCAGCTGGGGATCCTCGTTCGAGACGAACAAGGCCTGGATCGTCAGCGGCGCGCTCGTGATGGTCCTCCTGCAGACCTACATCCTGATCCGCGGCACCAAGTCGACATTCCGCTGGCAGAACGGTGCGTTCCTGATCGGGATGTTCGGCATGGTCGTGGCCTTCATCGTGCTCGGCGTCGCCAGCCGGCACGGCTTCGACACCAACTTCGACACCCTGAACAAGAGCTTCGGCGGCGGCACCGTGCAGAAGGTGATCGCAACCGCGGGCGCCCAGCACGCGGCACCACACCTGAGTAACCTCAGCGCCACGCTCCCGACCGTATTCTCCATCCAGGGCTTCATGATGTGGAACTTCTGGTCGGTGTACATGTCGGGCGAGCTCAAGAGCGCCTCGAACCGCGGCCGTCAGCTCTCGGTCATGTTCGGCGCCCTCACGTTCGATGTTGTGCTGCTGATCGCGGGCGCGCTGCTGCTGTTCAAGGTGACCGGCTACAACTTCATGTACGCGGTCAACGTGCCGAACCACGCGTACGCTATTCCGTCCGGGGCGTTCTACCCGTTCCTCGCGGCGCTGTCGGTCAATACTCCGGTTATCACGGTGATCATTCTCGGCTGCTTCCTGTTCTGGGCGCTGCCATCGATGATCGCGAATACGTTCATGCCGATCCGGTCATTCTTCGCCTGGTCATTTGACCGGCTGATGCCCGAGAAGCTGGCCGACGTCAACGAGCGGACGCACTCCCCGATCACCGCGATCGTCACGGTCAACGTCATCATCGCCGCGCTCACGATCTGGAGCGTCTACTCCAACGTCTTCCAGCTCGTGCTCGGCCTGATCGTGCTCGCCGGCTGCCTCGGCGTCGTGATCGTCGCCGCCGCGGCCATCGCGCTGCCGACGCGCCGTCCGGAGTTGTACCGCGCGTCGCCGGCGAACATCAAGTGGTTCGGCATCCCGGTCCTGTACATCGTGGCGACGCTGTCGATCATCATCTTCGTAGCGCTCGCGGTCGTCTCTACGCAGTACCCGGCGCTGGTCATGAACGGCAACAGCGCCAACTTCTGGTGGATCCCGGCCTGGTTCGGCGGGCTGATCGTGGCCGGCGCGCTGCTGTACTACGTGCCGAAGTTCATCCGAGCCCGGCGTGGCATCAACGTCAGCTTCGTCTATAAGGAGCTGCCGCCTGAGTAGCGCCGCGGTGTCCGAGCGGTATGCCGGAAGGCTGGCCCCTGCTGACGCCTTCCGGCATACCTTGGGCGACACAGGTTCTGATCGACGGCAGCGAAGACGAATAGGGGAACAGGCATTCTCTCCGATATCCGCGAGGAAGCAGGACGACTAACCGGCCTGGTACTGGAGTCCCGCGTGCCCGCCAGGCTGCTGGGCGGCCTGGCTATCTGGCTGCGGTGCCCGAGCGTACGCAGCGGACCGTACGCACGCAGCTACGACGACATGGACTTCGCCGTCGCCGCCCGCGCGAGTTCGGACCTGAAGGAGCTCCTGACCGCGGAGGGCTACCTGCCGGACAAGTTCTTCAACGGCTTGCACGGCGAAACCCGGCTGTACTTCGGCGCCCCGGACGGGCGGTGGTCCATCGACATCGTCATCGACGAGCTGACGATGTCCCACCGGCTCGACTTGCGAGGCCGGCTCGACGGGCCGGCGCCGACGATCACGGCGGCTGACCTGCTGCTCAGCAAGCTGCAAGTCTGGGAGATTAATCGGAAGGACCTCGGCGACGCGCTCTGCGTGCTGGCCGACCATCGGCTCGGCGACGACGACTCCGACGCCGAGACGATCAGCCGCGCGCGAATCGCCGCCGTGCTCGGCTCAGACTGGGGGTTCTGCCATACCGCCGAGCGCAATCTCGGCAAGCTGGCCGAGCAATGGGCCGATACGCCGGTTCCGGCCGCCGCCTGCGACGTCGCTGCGCAGATCGAGTCGCTCCGCCAGACGATCGACCAGGCGCCTAAGTCCAGGGGCTGGCGGATGCGCAGTCGCATCGGCGAGCGGGTCCGCTGGTATGAGGTGCCCGAGGAAGTAGGGCACTAGCAGGCGCATCTGGACGCTACCGTCATGTGCACGCCGACGGTTATCTGCGCCTTATGTCACGTATACGCCAATTGTCAGCAGCCAAGAGCGTCGGCGAGGTGACCGAGTCCGTCGGTCTCAAGCAGGCCATCCAGGGCTGGCGGATCCGCTGGTGGCCGGCCAGGACCCCACTCGTCAGGTCGATGGACGAAGATCGGGCGCAGACCAAGCTCGGCCGCCGCGCGCAGATCGGTGGCGTGTGCGGCCACCATCCCGGCTTGCTCGGGCGGGCAATCGAGCAGGCGAAGCGCCGTGCGGTACACGCCCGCATCGGGCTTGTACCCGCCCGCCAGCTGCGCCGAGAGCACGACGTCCACGCGGAGGTCGGCGAACTTGAGCAAGTCGGCGAGCAAGGCGAGATGCCCGTTCGACAGCGTCGCGGTGATGTACGTGCGGCGCAGGCGGCCGAGCCCGTCCCGGCAGTCTGGCCAGGGTCGCAGCTGCCGCCAGCCCCGGACAAGCGCTTCCCGGTCAGCGACTGGCAGCGGCATCGCCCGCTGGGCGAGCACGTCGTCCAGCGTCTCGCGCTGCAGAGAATCCAGGTCTCGCCAGGGAGCACCCTGCCGGACCCGGTCCATCGCCGGCTGGTACGCGCGACGCCAGTCGTCGACGATGGCCGCCCAGTCCGCCTCCAGGCCGTCGCGAGCCCCGACGGTGGCCGCGAGGTCGATCAGGCTGCTGCGCCAGTCGACCAGCGTCCCGAATACATCGAACAGCAGGACTCGCATGGGCTTCACAGCGGCCAGTATGCCAACGGCGCCCAGCATGCTGGCTCGGTACTGCGGCGATTGCGTTATCTTCAGAGTGTCGGGCAACGAACGCTTCGGGTGATCGGAGTCGCCAGAAGACCAGCTGGCACTGGCCACAATGGCAGGCAGGAAACTAGCATTATTTCATCGCAGGGTTTTTGCTTGCGATAATGGCGCAATGGCCATCTCGCGTGCGAACCTTCTCATGTCGAGCTGCTGCGCCTAGCCAGCGGAGGGGGGGTGCAGTGGTCGCAAGAACCGGGTCCCGCAGGGACCCGGTCCAGAACGCTGCCGCGCCCACGGGCGCCGGCAGCCCTACTGCGCTGCGCATCCTGCTCGGCGCGCGGCTGCGTCGGCTGCGCGAGGCACAACGGATTTCGCCGGAAGAGGCCGGCTACGTCATCCGTGGTTCTCACTCGAAGATCAGCCGGCTCGAGACCGGCCGGGTGAGCTTCAAGGACCGCGACATCGTCGACCTGCTGACGTTGTATGGCGTGACCGACGAGGCGCAGCGGGAAGAGATCCGCGAGCTCGCGTCCCGGGCTAACCGGCCCGGCTGGTGGCATGACTACTCGGACATGCTGGCGAGCTGGTTCGAGGACTACCTCGGCCTCGAGGAGGCCGCGGTCCAGATCGGCACGTACGAGGCCCAGTTCGTGCCCGGACTGCTGCAGACCGAAGACTACGCCAGCGCAGTCATATTGCTGGAGTACTCGAATCCCAAGGAGATCAACCGCCGGGTCAGCCTGAGGATGGCTCGCCAGGTCATACTCTCCCGGCCTGCACCGACGACCCTGTGGGCGGTGCTCGACGAGGCAGTGCTCAGACGCCCGATCGGGGGCGTTCGCGCCATGCGGGCCCAGCTGAAGCATCTCATCGAGATGGCCGAGCAGCCGAACGTCACGATCCAGATCATGCCGTTCACGGCGGGCGGCCACGCGGCGGCCGGCGGCTCGTTCAGCGTGCTGCACTTCGCCGAGAACGAGCTGCCCGATCTGGTCTACCTTGAGCAGCTGGCGAGCGCCCAGTACCTCGACAAGCCGGATGTCGTTGACACGTACACAGAGGTGCTGGATCGCCTGCGTGACGAGGCGGCGACGCCGATGGAGAGCCTGAAGACGCTCCAGACGAGGCTCCGCGAGACCTGAGCGCGACCATCAATCTGAGCCGGAGCGGGCGGTCTGGATCAGGTGGCCCATGACAAAGGCACGCCAGCGGGTAATCGCCGCAGGTTTGCTGACGGTGTGCGTGCCGACGTGGGCCGTCAGTTCTTTGTCAGGAGATCCCAGCACGTCGAACAGTGCCAGCTGGCCTTCCCGCGGGAAGATTTCGTCGTCCCACTGCAGGTGGAACGAGGCCGGGGCCGTGACCTGCCGGGCATCGCAGGCGACGCGCTCAGGTGCGCTCAGCCCATGATGCAGCGCCGCGCTTTGCCGAAGGCCGAACTTGCCGAAGACAACACAACGAAGCTGGTCGCCCATGGCGGCGGCGAGGGGCAGGCCGAACCGGGTGCCCATGGACATTCCCAGGTACCCGAGCCGGGCGGTGTCGACGATGCCGAGGGCACCCAGGGCGGCGACCGCCCCGCGCCTTGCGGGCGGCTACGGAGTGGGAACCCGATCGCCGGGTCGAGCCCGACGATCGCCATACCCGCGACGCCCGCCTGCGATGCGACAGCAGACTGACAATCCGCTCGGCTGCCGTGCCTACGCCTCCGTGCCCGAGCAGGACCAGCGGAGGCGACGACGTGGGCGAGGGCCGCCATAGCGTGCCAGGGACAGCGCTCGCTGGCCCGCCGAGCTGATCGGCGCGCGACGACACCGCCCTCAGCCACCGAGCGTTCGAACCAGCAAGCGTCAGGCCGAAGACATCCACCAGTCGGGTCGCCTAAGGCGCCGAGATTCTGCCTACCTATCCGGGTTGACCCTGATGCCTCCGGCACGCAGACCAGGGTGGGTCCGGGGCTAGTCCGGATGTACCGGTCTCCCGGCCGACGGCAGTCTTGAGACATGAGCACAATCGTGAACGGAGACCGATCGTAATGCCGTTGATCATCGCCCTAGTCCTCATCGCCATGGTGGCGCTGACCATCCTCAGCTTCACCCTGCACTTCCTCTTCTCGCCTTGGCTGCTGGTCGCCATCGGCATCCTGGTCTGGATCAGGTTCCGTCCTCGCCGCTCGCGCCGGTAGGTCGGTAGTTGACTAGTCCGCCGGCGCGGTAGCCACGCTCACGATGCGTCCCTCCTGCGGACGATGACGAACGTGACTGCGATCAGCGCGGCGGCCAGCACGATATAGATGCCTGTCTCGATGCCCTGGAACGGCCAGTAGCGACTGGCGGGCTGATAGGTGGCGAACCCGCGCCAACCGTGGGTTCGCATGCACGAGAACACTGCGGACATCGGCGAGCCATCCTTTCCCGACGGGCTCGCGCTTGCGGGAATCAGCTTCTGGCAGGCGGCCGGAAGCGCGGGATACAGCTCGCCCCATCCCGCCAGCACGACCTGACTGGTCCTGCTAACGGCGCCCTGGCTGAACAGCCAGGCCGACCCCGACGGGGTGAACGAGCCCGTCACGTTGTAGTAGGTCGTCACCGCCGCCATATAGTGCGGCCGGACGAAATCCGCGATCACCAGGCGCAGGGCGATGAACCCGCCGAGCGTCACGGCTATCGCGGGGAGGATCCGGCGCGTCACGGTGCCCGCGGCGATGCCGAGCGCCATGGCGAACACCGCGTAGCCGACTGGGACGATGCCCTGGACATCGAACTGACCGGGCCGGAACGCGTTGACCGCCACTGCGTTATCCGGCCCGGACCACCAGGTGACCAGGGCGGCGATCGCGCCGCCGCAGGCCGCGGCGGCCAGCAGCAGCCAGCAGGCCTTGACGGTCAGCCAGCGTGTCCGGGTGACGCTCTGCGCCCATGCGAAATCGCTGGTGCGGAACTCCAGCTCGTGCGCCACGAGCGGCGCTCCCCACAGCGCGCCGAGTACGACAGGCACTATCAAGCCGAGCATGACCAGGGCGTCAACTACCCCCTGGCTGACCAGCGGTGGCTGCTGCTGCAGACATGCGCTGTGCCCGGAGCACGCGGCGAGCACGGAATGCCAGTGCGACGCGATCTGGATGCCGTCCACCAGTATTACCGCGGCGAATGCGACAAGCAGGGCGAACGCGATCGCGCCCTGGGCGCGGTGCTGGCGCCAGACAAGCCAGGTCATGAGTCTTCTCCAACCGTGGTGAGGTGCTGGCCCACGGACGCCTCGTCGGCGCCCATATAGGCCAGCACCAGCTCTTCGAAGGCCACGTCCTCGGTCTGGTACGCGGGGTTTGTGACCGGGCCGTTGAGGCGGACCAGCAGGGTGGACAGCTGGGCCGTCTCCACCGCCTGCACCACTTCGTGCGTTCGCCCGATCAGCGCTGCGTCCTTGCGCGGTCCGACCAGGACTTTGTGTTCCGCCAACAGTGCGACGATGTCAGCGCAGAGCTGGACGCGCGATCCGGCCAGCAGGATGAGGTGGTCGCACACCCGCTCCAGGTCGGTGACCAGGTGAGAGGACAGGACGACGGTGAGGCCGCCCGCGGCGTCCGCCACGGCCGAGGTCAGCGTGGCGAGGAAATTCCGGCGCGCCAGCGGATCCAGCGCCGCGACCGGCTCATCGAGCAGCAGCAGCCGCGGTCTCTTCGCCAGCGTCAGCGCGAGCGCCACCTGGGCACGCTGGCCGCCGGATAGCGTGCCCACGCGCTGGTCGAGCGGAATCCGGGACTCCGCCAGGCGGGTGCGCACCAACGTGGCGTCCCAGCGCGAGTTCATGTGCGCCCCGATCCGGATGTGATCCTCGGCGGTGAACCGCCGGTACAACGGGATCTCCTGGGCGAGGAACCCGATCTGAGCGAGGAACGCCGGGTCCTGCCGCGGGGCGCCTCCCAGCACGGACGCCGTGCCGCCGGTCGGGCTGACCATTCCGGCGAGCACCCGCAGCAGCGTGGTCTTGCCCGCGCCGTTAGGCCCGACCAGCGCGGACATCCGGCCCTCGGGCACGCTGACGGTGCACTCGGTCAGCGCGCTGACCCGCCGGTAGCGCTTGGACAGTTCACGTGTCTCGATCGCTGGGTTCATGACAGTCAGCGTGCCGGCGGGCGGCGGCACGCGCCTCACGCGCCGGGGGGAGGGCGGGTCCCCCGCTGGAGGGAGCCGCCAGGGGGTTGCGCGGAGGTAGCCTGCGGGTGTGCTGGACGGTATGCGACGCAGGGGGTGGGGGCTATCGGGCCGGCTGACCGCCTCCTACATCCTCGTCACGCTCGCCGTCGTGGTGCTCGTCGAGGCGCTCGCGCTCGGCTTCCAGGTGCCCTCGCTCGTGAACGGCACCCAGCTCCAGGCCCAGGTGGATGCGACCGCGCGGAGCTACGGCCAGCAGCTTTCCCGCCGCTATCCCGGCGGCGTGCCAGCCGGAGTCGTGCTCGGCCAACCGGGCAAGCCGGCGCAGCCCGGCCTGGCCCGACCGGCCACGGACGGCACGCTGATCGTTCCGGCCATCACGGGCCCGATCCACAGCAACCAGGCGGTCACCGCGGTCGTGGCGGTCGCCGCCGACGGCACCGTCGTCGCGTCCTCCGCGCCATCCCGGTACCCACCCGGGCGGGCGGCCTCCAGCGAGCTCCCCGATCCGGCCACCGCGGCAATCGCAGCCGATCCCACGCCCACCCACGCGACGATCAAAGTCGGCAGCGTGTCCACGCAGTACGGCAGCGTGCTCTGGATGGTCTGGCCGGCG
This sequence comes from uncultured Actinomycetota bacterium, assembly GCA_963792725.1. Lineage (GTDB taxonomy): Bacteria > Actinomycetota > Actinomycetes > Streptosporangiales > Streptosporangiaceae > JAJYUU01. The sequence continues at coordinate 1,861,534 of CAWBXJ010000001.1, forward strand.
AGCGGGGCCGGCCTTGATAAGCCGCCGCCCAGCGCGCCCGCCTACGTCTATGTCCAGGCACCATGGTCGCCCAGGTTTATCAGCCCAATCCGAGCCTGGGGCGAACTGAGGCAGCTCGGCGAGGCCGGCCAGCTGCTGTCGGGTCAATACGCGCTGCTCATCGCCATCGTGCCGGTCGGCTTGCTGTTCGGGCTGCTCGCCTCGCGCCGCCTCGTCCGCCGGGTACGGCGCCTGGAACGAGCCACCATCGCGGTCGCCGACGGCGACTACACCGTCATCCTGCCCGCCTCCGGCCGGGACGAGGTCGGACGGCTGGAGGCGAACTTCACCACCATGACCCGCCAGCTCGGCTCGGCACTGGCCGCCGAGCGGCAGCGCGCTAGCGGCGACGCGCGTGACGCGGAGCGAGCCCGGATCGCGCGCGAGATTCACGACGCGATTTCCCAGCACCTGTTCGGCCTGCGGATGATCGCCGCCGGGATGTACAGGGCCGACCCGGCCAATCAGCAGGCGCAGGCGATCGAGCGCATCAGCGAGGAGGCGCTGCGCGACATGCAGGCCCTCCTGACCGAGCTGCGCCCGGCGAGCCTGGACGGTGCCGGGCTCGCACCGGCACTGGAGGAGATCTGCGCGGCCTACCACGACCGGCTCGGCGTCGCCGTCGACGCCAGCCTGGACGACGTCATCGTCCCCGCGCCCGTCGAGCACGCACTGCTGCGAATCACCCAGGAGGCATGCACCAACGCCGTCCGGCACGGCAACGCCCGCCAGCTCGCCGTGTCCATGACCCGCCAGGACGGGCACGTCGAGCTTGCCGTCCGCGACACCGGCACCGGCTTCGACCCGGCGGCCCCGCACGCCGGCTGCGGGCTGGCCCACATCCGTGACCGCGTAGCCGAACTCGGCGGGACCGTGGACATCGACAGCGCACCAGGCCGCGGCGCAGCGCTCACTGTCCGGGTGCCGGTGCCATGACGATCCGCGTCGTGATCGCCGACGACCACCGCGTCGTCCGGGATGGGCTGTGCTATCTGCTCGGTCAGGAACCCGACGTCGAGGTCGCCGGCGAAGCCGCAGACGGCAGGCAGGCCGTCGACGTCGTGGCCGCCACCCGCCCGGACGTGCTGCTACTCGACCTGTACATGCCCGGCCTGGATGGGCACGCGGTCCTTGCCGCACTGCGCGACACGGCCCACCGCCCTGCCGTCGTCGTGCTCACCTCTGCCACTGACGACGAGCACCTCGTCCGCGCGATGCAGGCTGGCGCGATCTCCTACCTGCTCAAGACCGCCTCGGCAGAGCACGTCATCGCCGCCGTCCGAGACGCAGCCACCGGCACAGCCAGCCTCAGCCCTGAGGTGCTGACCCGACTCACCCAGGCGCTCCGCCGGCCACCGCCGCCGGACCCGCTACAGCCGCTCTCTCCACGCGAACGCGAAGTACTCGGGCTGATCGCCCACGGTCACAGCAACCGGCAGATCGCCCGGCACATGCAGATCGGCGAGCAGACCGTCAAGACCCACGTCCGCAGCATTCTGACCAAGCTCGACCTGCAGGACCGCGTCCAGGCAGCGATCTTCGCCCTCCGCCACCAAGCCGATGGGCGAGAGTCGGGGATCAGGCGTGATATCCCATGATGGCTTTGGTCTCCAGGTATTCGTCGAAGCCCAGCGCGCCCCATTCTCGGCCGTTGCCCGACCGGCGGTAGCCGCCGAAGGGGGCGTTGAAGTCGGGGCCGGCACCGTTGAGGTGGATGTTGCCGGTGCGGATGCGCCGCGCCATCGACTTGGCCCTGGCACTGTCGCCGGAGATGTAGCCGGAGAGGCCATAGAGGCTGTCGTTGGCGATGCGCACTGCGTCATCGTCATCTTCATAGCCGATCAGCACGAGAACAGGCCCGAAGATCTCCTCCCGAGCGATCGTCATGTCGTTCGACACGTGCGAGAACACGGTCGGCCGGACGTAGTAGCCGGTTTCGAGCCCATCGGGCTTGCCGGGCCCCCCGACCTCAAGCCTGGCGCCCTCGCCGATCCCCTTCTCGATCAGCTGCTGGATTCGGCTGTACTGAGTAGCCGACACGACCGGGCCGATCATGCTGGTCGAATTTCGGGGGTCACCGACCACGATGGAGCTCGCCGCGGCCGACGCAATGGCGGCGGCTTCGTCCATGCGACCGGCCGGGACGAGCATGCGGGTGGGAGCGTTGCAGGACTGGCCTGAGTTCGTGCACATGCTGGCCATGTCGCGCGCGACGACCGCTTCGAAGTCGGCATCGTCCAGGATGATGTTGGCGGACTTGCCTCCGAGCTCCTGGGCAACGCGCTTGACGGTCGGGGCGGCGGCCCGGGCGACCTCGATGCCCGCTCGAGTAGACCCGGTGAACGACAGCATGTCTATGCCTGGATGGGCGGACAGGCACGCGCCAACGTTGATGCCATCGCCGTTGACCAGGTTGAACACCCCTGCCGGTACCCCCGCTTCGTCGAGAATCTCCGCGAAGAGGATGGCGTTCAAGGGCGCCACCTCGGACGGCTTGAGCACCATCGTGCAGCCCGTGGCGAGGGCCGGAGCAACCTTGCAGGCGATCTGATTGAGGGGCCAGTTCCAGGGTGTGATCATTCCGCAGACCCCGACTGGTTCACGCACGAGCAGAGTGCGACCCATCGGGCGCTCGAACTCAAAGTCGGCGAGCACTGCGCGCGCGGTCCCGATGTGCGCCAGACCCGCTACCGCTTGCGCCGCCCTGGCCAGCGAGAGAGGCGCGCCCATCTCCTGGCTGATGATGTCGGCTAGATCCTCAAGGCGCCTGGAGTAGACGGCGATGATGCTGTCGAGCAAGGCAAGGCGCTCGGCCCTGCTGGTGAGGGAAAACGTCTCGAACGCCGCCCTGGCCGCGGCTACGGCGGCGTCAACGTCCTGCTCCGAGCCCATGGCGATGGACGCGATGGGCTGCTCTGTAGCCGGGTTGATAACGTCCATCGTTTCGCTCGTGAGCGGGGCGACCCACGTGCCGCCGATATAGAACTTCTGCGCGTGCTCCACGTATTGCCTCCTTGCGACGCCGTGCGTGGCAACAGTCAACATACGAAACCGGCACCGATCGGTAAAGTGCCAGCGTCCGATTAGCTGGGGCGCTAACACCTGAATCACTCGCGGAGAGTCCAGATAGTCGTGCGCTTGATCTCGCTGCCTTCCAGCACAAGCAAACCCGGAACGTCGTAGCTCGCCACGGTGATCAGCCGGTCCCGCGGCAGGTACGTCCGGCCGAAGTCGCCAGCCAAGATGGCGGCTCCGCAGCGACGGGCGCGCTCCAGGAACAGCATCACCCTGTCCGCCAGGTCGCGTTCATAGAAGGCGTCGGCGGCCAGCACGAGATCTCCGGCAGCCGCCTGCGAGCCGTCGCTAAGGATGTCGGCGCAGACGGCCTTGACGGTGACCTTGTTCGCACGAGCGTTCATGGCGATGGCCGCGGCAGCCAGCGGGTCGATGTCGCAGGCGGTCACGGCCGATGCCCCGGCCTTCGCCGCGGCGATCGCCACCAGGCCCGATCCGGATGCTATGTCGGTGACGCGCCGGCCACGGACAAGCTGCGGGTAATCCAGCAGATAGCGCGCCAGCGCGCGGCCGCCAGCCCAGGCAAACGCCCAGAATGGCGGATCCAGGCCAGTCCGTCCGGTCGCACGCTCGGTGTGCTCCCACAGGCTGATCGGCTCGCTGGCCTGATGGATCTGGATCTCCGGCACCAGCGGCACCGGGCCGAGCCGGGTGTTTGCCCGGATGATCTCGAGCAGCGAGGGCTCCGGATGTGCCCTGAGTTCCGATGTCATCTCAGCTGCCGCCTCCTCGGCGGTCTGCTCTTCACACGTCCGCAGGTCACCTTGGCTTGGCCTCGGCCTTGGCGTCGCCCACCTGGAATAGCTGCTGCTCATTGCTTTGCCTTATCTAACACCAGCTCGATCGACTACATGGCGGAGCGCACCCCCCCGCTCGGTGCAAGGACGTCTGGGTCCGCCACATAGTGGGAAGGGGTTGATCACCAGGACCGCCGGTCGATAGACCGATATCCGCCAACGTGGCCGGAGTGGAGCAACCGTGACAGAACCCGCGCCCCGCATTGACTTCACCAACCTCCCTGAGCCCGAAGGCGGCATTCTGGTGACGTTGTTCATCACCGTCCGGAGTGTGGCGCGCTCCCGGGACTTCTACTGCCGTGTCCTGGGCGGCACGGTTGTCCTGGACGAGAATCCGTGCATCGTCCGGCTGTCCAACTCGTGGATAATCATGAACCCGGGCGGGCCGCCCACTCCCGACAAGCCCGGCATCTCGGTAGTCGACTACCAGCCTGGTGACACGACCTCGATCTTCCTGAACTTGCGAGTAGCCGATATCGAGGCCTGCTACCGGGAGTGGAAGGCGAAGGGGGCCGAGTTCGTCACGCCGCCGATCGACCGCCAGGCTGAGATCCGCTGCTACATGCGTGACCCGGACGGGTACCTCATCGAAGTCGGTCAGGCCACCGGCCTGCTCCACGGCAAGCTTGCCGCGAAGCGTCCGGAGGACCTCCCTGGCTGAGCTTTCTCACGCATCGCGCTAGGCGGCGATAGCCGCGGGACGCGGGGCGCGGCGCAGCCGCTGCCAGAATGAGAGTCGCGGCCGGCGCGGCGGCGGGCGCTGCTGCCCAGGTTGGCTCCCACTTGGCTCCCACGTCAGCCTGGATACCCGTCGCAGATCGTCGCCGCCGGCATCCGTCACTGCTGGGCGAAGAATGACAGCTGGCCGAGTAGCACCTTCGCCGCGGTAATCAACTGCCGCGCAACCTCGACGGCCTGCGTGGCTTCGTCCTCGCTGGCGGTGTCGGCCGGCAGTCGCGGGTACTCCAACTCGTTGCGTCGTCGCCTCATGGCGCCGAACGGCCTGAAACCAGGACCGAACTGCGCTCGTACGGCGCGCTCAACCGCATAGTGGCCCCCGCTCGTCGTGGCGCGCATGCCCTGCTGCGCTAGCAGGGAGACGCAGGCGAAGCGCGTGGCGTCGTAGGCCAGGACATAGGCGCTGTAGGCATCAGTTGCGATCAGCTCAGCCGCTGTCGCCGCAGTTCTCTCGGCCTGAGCGAGCAGGTGACTGCCGTCGGCCGCGCCCCCCGTTACGTGCTCCAGCTCGCCGCGCCGGAGGAGTTCCTCAACGTCAGCCTCGCCTCGCGGCCAGCTACTCACCGGCGGTCCGCGCTTTCTCAGCGGCTACGTCGTCCGGCTCCAGGACCGACACGAACGGACTGGAGTGAATCTGCCGAACCAGAGGATCTTCGTCCTTGCGCCACACATCCGCACTCCGGATCACCGGGTTAACGGGCATCCCCAGTCGCTGCTCGGCGCGGTCAGCCGCGTCATAGACCGACTCACGGGTCGGCTGTCCGACGACGAGCACGTCCAGATCGTGCGGCGCAGGGCCGGTCCGTCCGAGGTAGCGGGCAGCCCAGGAACCAAAGATCATGACGCGCTCCGCCTGCGGCAGCGCCGCGAATTCGTCGGCCACGACCTGCATCGGCCCCCACGAGAGCAACAGCAGCTCGGTGAGCGGTGCGACGAGGCGGTTCTGGATATTGGCCCGGACGAGCGCTGACCTCCCCACGCTACGACGAAGCAGCAGCCCTGCCTCAGTCAGGCGCTTGACCTCTCCGTGGACAGTACTGATGGGCGCGTCAAACCGCCGCGCAAGGTCTGTCAGGCTGTGTTCTTCGTCAGCGTGAAGCAGCAGCACGGCCAGGATGTCAGCTTGCAGTCTCGACCGGAAGATCGGCAGCAACGCCGGCGCGGCACTTCGCATAACTCGAAGATATCTGCGATCTAACCGAAGCGTCAAGCCGACTCGGGGGCTCGACATCCCCACTCTGCTAGGCAAATTCCATCGATTTCATATGATTTGTTATATCTTGTATGCTCTGGTGCGCCTCTGGTCCGTTATCGGTCATCGGTAGCTTGGGCATATCCGTTAGTCGATACCTGGAAGTCCCAGGAGGTCTTGCAGCGCGGCCTGGCCGGCCGGAGTGAGCCGTACTGCCCGGCTGGAGCCGATCCGCGCCACCCAGCCGTTGTCGAAGAACTTCTGGCACAGCTTCGCCCCGGCTGTGCCGGCGAGGTGCTGGCGCCTCTCCGTCCAGTCCAGACATCCGCGGACGAGGGGCCGTTTGCCGGGCCGCAGGTCCGCCGGCGCAAGCCCGAGCGTGTCGGTTAGCCAGCCCAGACCGGTCTGGGTGAGGGCGAAGCCGCCGGTCTGGTTCAGTAGTCCCGCCGCAGTCATCCCATCGGTCACGGCGACGCCGAGCCGCCCGGCGAGGTGGTCGTAGCAGGTGCGGCCACGCCGCAGGGCCGCGTTCGCGGTCACCGCCCGCAACCCGCGCACCGAGTCCTGCCGAGGTTCAAGCCGGGCCGATAGATCCTCAAGGAGGTGCGCGACCGAGGAGTCGGCAAGCTGCACATAACGGTGACGGCCTTGGCGGCGCTCGACGAGCAGGCCGCCGTCGACGAGGCGGTTCAAGTGCTCGGTTGCGGTGGACGGCGCCACGCGCGCATGCGCCGCGAGCTCGCCCGCAGTCCAGGCGCGGCCGTCGAGCAGCGCAAGACAGATGGCCGCCCGCGTCTCGTCCGCCAGCAGAGTTGCGAGCGACGCCAGGTCGGAGGCTGAGGTCATCCTCCCATTCTCGGTCCAGATGGTTCGGCGGGTACCGAAGGGTCCTGGTCGTAGCGTTGGCCGTATGCAGCGAGTCAGCGCCGGCCATGCCGTACTTACCGTCCTGACCGACCCGGCTTTCATGGTGCCGGCGGTCCCGCCCGCATCCGCTGGAGTCGCGTGGCTACGCGCCACGGTCGCCCGCTTCAGTAGCGGAACGGTGCACGATCGCAGGCGCGCGCTGGTCATCGCACTGCTGGACGCCATCCCGCTGGAGTCTCTGCAGGCTCGCAGCCAGATGCACCCGGTGGCGATCCTGGGTCGCGCGATCGGCATCGATGAGTCTGTCACCGACCTGGTACGGGACGTCGCGCAGGCGTACCAGCCGGGCACCGGCGACGAACGCCGCGCCGACGCTGCGGTCGATCGGCTGGTCGCGGTTTTCGGCGGTGTCTTCGACGAGCCGACGGCGGCCCGCATCGGGCTGCTCGTCCAGGCGTGCGAGGCTACGGCGGTTCTGATCGAACGCGCCAGACACCGCCCCGTCCGTGAGGTGCTGCGCGAGGACCCGCCGGTCTCAGCGACCAAGCGTCGGGCACTGGCCACCACGACCGTCGGTGAAGTTACGATCGAGGCCGGCGAGGTGGTGCAGGTATGCCTGGCTGACGATCTGGCGTTCGGCGCCGGGTCCCACCGTTGCCCCGGCCGCGCGCACGCCCTTGCGCTCGTCGACAATGCCCTGGCGGGAGAAATGTCATGAGCGACTTCACCGCCCTCCACCGCGCCGGTGACCCACTCATCCTGCCTAACGTGTGGGACGTTGCCTCGGCCCGTTGTCTGGTCGACCGGCTTCCGCGCGCTAGGCACCACCAGCCTCGGGGTCGCGGCCGCCAGCGGCCTGCCCGACGGTACCGGCGCCCCCAGCGCCGAAACGCTGCGCCTGACCCGCAGCCTGGCGAAGCTGCCTGTGCAGCACCTCACTATCGACATCGAAACGGGCTCGGTCGACGCCGCGGTCGCCGTGGCTGCGGCCGGCGCGGCCGGGGTCAACATGGAGGACGCCATGGGCTCGGCCGATGCACATGCCGCGCTGATCCGATCGGTGAAGCGGGAACTGCCGCAGCTATTCGTCAACGCCCGCACCGACACCCACTGGCAGCGACCCGGCGACCTGGCCGAGACCCTGCGCCGGTACGCCGCTACGCCGACGCCGGCGCGGATGGCGTGTTTGTCCCCGGCCTAGCTGAACCCGCCGACATCGCGGTCGTGGTGGCTGCCGTCGACGTGCCGGTCAACATCCTGTTCCTGCCCGGCCGGCACACCATCGCCGTCCTGTCAGAACTCGGCGTGCGGCGGGTTAGCACCGGCTCCCTGCTCTTCCGCGCCGCCCTAGCCGCGTGCCTCGACACAGCCATAGCAGTCCGCGAAGACCTCGTCATACGACCGGACCTTCCGTCCTGCACACAAGTCAATGCCTCGCCGCCAACCCGGTGACACGCCGTTGGAAATGGCCGCGCCCGAGAAGATGAGACAGCCGCTACAAGCCAGCGACGCGGGCCGGCCCCGCGCTGGCCTGTCCGAGGCTGCCTGGCAGGCCCGCGCACTTGAGGACTGCGTCTCCGGTGCGGACGGTTCCGGAGACTACGACGCGGGCATTCAGGCCGCGCAGCCGCAACTCGCGGCCGACTCGGGAGTTCACGAACCGCAACGCGTCCTGACCAAATCGGGCGGCGAATTTGGCGCAGCCCAGGTGCGGCTGATCGGTGACCTCGAGGACGGCCGAGCCCACCGCCAGCCGCGCGCCTGGCGGCAGGTTAGCGGGACTCAGGTCGAGATCGGCATAGAGCTGATCACCGGCTAGCACGCGCCGGTCGAGGTCGTGCGCGATGAGCAGGGCAGCACGGGAGTTCATCATCGTCACCTGCATTCCCGGATGCGGCGACCCGTCGGCGGTGCGCGAGCTTGCTCGCATCGGCCAGCTGTCACCCGCCAGGCCGACTTCCACATCCAAAGTGGCCTCAGTGAGTACCTCACGCTCGTCAACCCCCGGACGGCGAGCAATCAAGACGACCACACCGCCGTCCGACGGGGAGTCCCGGACGTAGCTGAACCCGGCCTCTAGCTCGGCAGTGCTCATATGCATCACCAGGACATCCTGGCACCCGCGGGTACTCAGCCACGACCCGATTTCTCGGGTGGCGACCCCGGCGAGCCACGCTCGAACGTCCGACAACTAGCGGCGTCCACCGCCCGCACGAGTTCCCGTGTCGGTCCGGCTATCAGGACTGGCTGTCGTGCGGCTGGCGCGCTTTCCGGTTGGTGACAATCCTGCGTTTGCGCAAAGACTCAAGCCATTCCTGCCCGCTGAGCAGTCGCGTGGTCTTGCCCGACCTGACCTCGCCCGCCGCAGCGACTGCCATCGCGACGCTGGCAGCGGTCATATCATCAGGTGCCTCATACACGACGACCACGTCATACTCGCCAAACGGAAAGCCCGCCACCACGATCGTGGCTCCCAGCTCCTCCAGGGCCGGCCGGATCATTTCCACCGGGTCTTGCGGCTCCTTAAGCTGATCCGCCATTGACTTGGCGGTATAAGAGGCCTGGTACATGTAGAGCGGCATCGAGTTTCCCCTTGGGCGGGACAGGCGAACAGATCACCAGCCAGTCCCCGTGACTCTCGGCGGCTTTTGCCGACGAGTGCACGGCAACCTAATGACCCCTGCGGTGCAAAGATCGTAGACCCGCCCCAGTCGAGCACACCAGCCGCCGCAGCCCGTAGCCCTTGGACGGCGCGCAGGCTGGCAGCGCTCTTGCGCAGCGCGCCATAGGCGAGCAGATACGCGCGCGACGGGTCACCGGATGCTGACGCCGCGGCATCCCGTCCTGGTCTGCAATGGTGCGGCGCGCCGATGCCCGCGCCATCGGAGACCTTTCGATCCTCACGACTCGGCGAGCAACTCGGCCATGGCCTGATCGTGGGACACCGCGCCGGGCCGGCCAGCCGCTGCCCACTCGCGGTGTGCTGCGAGCGTCGTCTCGATCTCCGCTGACTCGATAACCTCGGCAGGGGCCAGGCGCTCGACGGCCGCTAGCCGCCGCAAGTCGGCCCAGGGCACTATCGCCGCCTCCTGACCGCCGACATGGATCACCTCGTACGGCTCGCGCGGATCCGGCATCGCTGGCTGAGCGGTCATCACTGCCACCGTAACGAGATCCGCTGCCAGATGAGCGTCGGCGCGGCTATCCGCTGTCAGGTCGACGGTGCGCACTCCGCGTGTTAGATACGGAAGTTACTAGGAGCTGTGCGCGCTCATCAAGGATCTAGGCGTCAGCGCTGGCTGTGCCTGCTTTCCTGTGCTCAGATCACATGCCGGGCCGGCCGCCCAGGCCGGCTGGGGACCGAATTGTTACCGGATGGCGGTGCCGATGAGCCCATTCCTCGTGACGAGGGAGGCCAGCTCGCTTTCCTCCATCTCGTCGGAGCCCTCCGCCGGGAGCGGCAGCACCAGGTAGCGGGTCTCGGAGTTGGCGTCCCAGACACGGATCTCGGTGCTATCGGGCAACTCGAGCCCGAACTCGGCCAGCACGGCGCGCGGCTCGCGCACCGCCCGCGACCGGTAGGCGAAGCTCTTGTACCAGCTCGGCGACGGCCCGAGCAGCGCGGTCGGATAGCACGAGCAGAGCGTGCACACGATCATGTTGTGCACGGCCGGCGTGTTCTCAACCGTCTTCAGCAGGTACCCCTGGGTGCCGGCGCCGAAGCCGAGTTCGGCAGACGCAGCGTTGCCGTCGGCCAGCAGGCGGTCACGGTAGCCTGGATCCTTCCAGGCACGGGCGACCATCCGGGCGCCATTGACCGGCGAGGCCGAGGTAAACACCCGCTCGAGGATCTCGTCGAGCTCTGAGTCGGTGGCCAGCCCGGCGGCGATCAAGCGTTCTTCGAGCCGGCGGACCCTGGCTGCCGCGGGAAGCTCGCCGTGCTCGCCACTCACGTCGCCTCTTCCAGGTAGGACTCCCACATATCGAGGATCACGCAGTGCGACCCCGAACCCCACAGCTCGGCAGCCGGGAAGCGCACAGCATAGACCGGCTCGGTGCGGAACACGCCGCGCACCGCGTCGTCCGGCAGCTGCCAAGTCGCCCGGACCTCGACGACTTCGCCAATATGGCCGCGGGCATACCGCGGCAGCCTGGTGTGACCGTCTGGATCTGCCGCCCGGACTCGCACCCGGGCGCCAGCGGCGAACCTAGTCATCGGCCAGCAGTCCCCGCTCGGCCAGCAGCATCTCGGCCGCCCGCAGCCAGCGCTCGTAGTAGGACATGGTCAGGTACTCGGCAGGCGGGATCCGCTCGATAGCGTCGCGCAGATCATCGAACGCCGCGTTGATCACCCCGCGCCGCTGCATCAGCCTGACGATCGCATACACCCGGGCTTCCCAGTCGGCGTGGAAAAACTGCCCGTCATCATCCTCGACGGGGACCGGCCCGAACCCCGTCTGCCCGCCTATGTCGTGCACCCTGCTCACATGGCCCACGTTATCGCGGCGGAAGGCCGGCCAGAAATCACAACTAACCGCCATTCCGCTCGCAGATCGCGTTGGGCAACTGGTGCTTGTTTCCTCGGTACTGTGGGCGTGTGACGCAGGTACCAGTACCTCCGCTGGTCGATGCCGCGTCCGCGCAGCGTTTCCACCGGACGCTGATGCTGCATGTTGCGAGGCTGAAGTCTCGCGGTGATCCGGTTGGGCTGCATCAGTTCCTGCTCGGCCAGGCTCTCGGTCTGCATCTGCCCGAGCGTGAGGGTGGCGGCCTTGGGCGCGCCGAGTGTGGGCAGCGCTTCCCGTGCCGGACGATATTGCTGACTGCGCTGCGCACGCGGCTCCCGGTGCCATGGGCCCCAGCGTCGCTTGGCCGCGCGCTGAGCACGACGAAGCTGTGGCCGAGCCAGAGGGCCGATCACGAGGTCATCGCCTTCAGCGCAGCCAGCATTTCGGCAACGACCAGCAACTCTGCGACTTCTTGGTGACGCAACTTGTACTGCTGGCATTTCCGTACGGCTGGAAGACCGACGAGACCTGCAATGAGCTTCTGGATACTGGCGCTACTTCCACGCGACGGTGGTGGTCGATATATGGAAACTTGCCCTACCTGGAGTCCTACCGCCCGGAGGGCGCCTGGGAGACAGATTCGCAGGGTGACCCGCCAGGCCTTAAAGCCAGCGAACGACGAACCACCAGCGGCTTGTGCGGATGTGGTCGCCGTGCGAAGGTGAAGCGCATGATGGATACGTGGCCCAGTTGACGCCAAGGCTCCGCCAGCGGATTGAGCATGACATTCTGCCTGGCGCGGCAAAATACGTGCTGAGCTACCTGGAAGGCCTGTCCGACAGCGAATACGGCGGACGCGAGGCCCCGCTGGATAGACGCGCGCCGACCCGCCGTTCGGCGCTCATCCTCTGGCCTTCATGATGCCCTCGCGGAGTGTTCGGGATCGGACATTATGGGCGGGTGCTGCGCTGCGTACTGTTGCGCGACGCCCTTCGGGACCTCAGTCTTGAGCTCTCGGCAGGATGTCGTGGGGTGAATCATCTGGGCCTCACGGGATCGGATCCGCTGCAAGGATGACGGCTGTGCGCCGCTACGAGGCGAGTATGTACGACAGCAACCGCTGGGACGGCTTCGAGCTCCGCCCCGGCGACATCATCATCAGCACCCCGCCAAAGTGCGGGACGACGTGGACGCAGATGATCTGCGCCCTGCTCATACTGCAAGAACCGGAGCTCCCGCTCCCGTTGGACACGCTCTCGCCGTGGATCGACATGGTGACTCGCGCCCGCACAGACGTGTTCGCGGACCTGGAAGCCCAGACGCACCGCCGGTTCATCAAGACCCACACGCCGCTGGACGGGATACCCAGCGATCCGACGGTCACCTACATCTGCGTCGGGCGGGACCCGCGCGACGTGGGGCTGTCGATGGGCCACCATATCGACAACACCGACATCGGCGCGTTCCTCAGCCAACGCGAACGGGCGGCCGCGATCGACGGTGTCGAGCTCGGACCATTGCGGCCACCGCGGCCGCGCCCCGACGGCGAGCGGGACCGCTTCTGGCAGTGGGTCGACGACGAGACGCCGTCGACGCAGGTCGGGTCGTCGCTGCGGCGCACTGTAGAGCACCTGCAGACGTTCCGGGACGCCGCCGACGATCTCGACGTCGTGTATTTGCACTACGACGACCTAAAGGCCGGCCTGGAGGGGCAGATGCGGCAGATGGCCGCGCGCCTCGGCATCGACGTCGACGAGCGCCGATGGCCCCGCCTGGTCCAGGCGGCGACGTTCGAGTCGATGCGCAGCAGGGCCGGCACGACCGTCCCCGGCGGCGGTCCGGAGCACTGGATCGATCCCGCCGCGTTCTTCAGCCGCGGCACGAGCGGCCAGTGGCGCGACCTCCTCGACGACGCCGACCTCGCCCGGTACGCCGCGCGCGTGCGGGCGCTCGCGTCCGGCAACCTCGTCGAGTGGGTGCATCGCGAGCCGATCGACTGAGATCCCCGTCCGGCGGTATACCCGCACTACCCCAAGCTGATCCTCAGCGCCGACCCCCGCCCATAACTGCCGATCCGCGCTCGGGACCAAATCAGGGGACTGCGCCTCAACCGACGCCGGATTCGGCAGGCCCACCCCAGGGTGGGGTACCAGCACCCAGCCACGTACCTCTCACGGCATTGCTGATCACGCATGGAGATGCTGGCCTCTGCATAAGAATGCGACGCCGGAACTCGCTCACATCGGCTACTTGTTGGGTGAGTTCGACAGCGGCACCTGTGTTCGTCCACCCGCGCCACTCCGCCGAACAAATAAGCGGTAGCTAGTTCACTCCGGTGCCGTTGCTCAATGCGGCGCACGAGTATGCGGTGCAGTGCACAATCATGCGGTTGGGCGACGTACTCAATTGGCAGAGTCGCGCACTAGGCAGTCAGCGCAGCACGCCCTTGGAATGTCACGATCCTCAGTGGCAGCGGGAGCATCGTTCGGCAGCCGATAACGGTAACCCTTCGAGGGAAGGGCGAGTTGCCGGCTCCGTGCGCTGATGCCCAGGCAGGAACTCAAGTTCGAGAGCTGGAGGGGAGCCAATGTGCACAGTCACTGAGCCACTGCGGGGAGCCAAAGTGGGAGCCAACGTGCGCAGTCACCGAACGATCGTGGGCGACATCAGGCAAGCAACAGTGGCGCCTGCCCGGATGACCCACACAGGCCAGACAACATATTCGAAAAATGCCTGTCGGGATGGCGGGATTCGAACCCGCGGACTCCTGCTCCCAAATCAGCTCCACCCAGCAGCTGGACGTCGCCTGGTATCGGTCGGCGTGCCGTTCACCTCGGACGATGCAGGCCAGACGTCGGCTGGTATCGTCCGGTGTCTGTGCATGTTGGCTCCCACTTTGGCTCCCTCCCAACTGGTCCTGCGTCGCCGATTCGAACGGTGACCGAGCGGCAGTCCGCCGCGTGCCGCTACCACTTGGTCAGCAAGTCCTGCTCAAGGATCGTCGCGGCTGCATCGCGAGTCTGAGTGGCGATCGTGACCGCGTCGGTCACGTCATCTGCGGACGGGCCAGGAGTCACGGTGCTGGGATATTCAAAGCCGTTGCGGGCGCGTCGGATGCGGCTGAACGACCGGAAGACGAGCACGGTTGAGCCAAACTGCGCCAGGACTGCTTCCTGGATGGCGATATGGCCGCCGCGGCTGGTAGCGCGTAGCCCTTGGACGGCGAGCAGGCTGGCAGCGCTCTTGCGCAGCGCGTCATAAGCCAGTAGATACGCGCCCGACAGGTCACCGGATGCTGACGCCGCGGCCGCTGATGCCAGGTGGCGGTGAGCGTCGTCAAGGAGCAGCTGCGCCATCGCATGATCGGCGGTCACCTGCTGAAGCTCTCCTGCTTCCAGCAGTTCAGCAATCCGGTCGCGGCCCGGCTGCCAGGTCATTGCTGCCCGCCATCAGAGAACACCGGGATGAGCGGCCGTGCGGTTACCTCGGTGTGGAAGCCATCGCCGCCGCCACGCCACCACTGTGGCGAGCGCACCGTTACATTGACTTCTCTTGCCAGCCTGGACCCGGCTCGTTGCGCAGCGTCGTCCAGCTGGTCACGGTCTGGGTGGCCGATGACCAGCACGTCGATGTCTGCCGGTGCCCGGCCTGGGTGCCCCGCGTAGCGAGCCGCCCACGACCCGAAAAGGAAGGCCGTCTCGATGCCGGGCAGGCCGGCGAGTTGTTCTGCAATTACCTGGCGGGGGCCGAACGACCGGAGCAGCAGTTCAGTCAGCGGGCCGGTTATCGGCGAGTCCGCCGCGGTCACGAGCCTGGTATTGCCAAGCCTGCGCGTGGACACCACGCCCGCGTCCTCGGCCCTGGCCATTTCCCGCTGGGCCGATGACAGCGACGCGCTGGTCTTGTCTGCCAGCTCGGTCAGCGACCACTCCCGCCCGGGCGTCAGCAGCACTAGCGTCAGCAACTCTGCTTGCAGCCGCGAACGCAGCAGCGGCAGAAGCGGCGGCGCTGGAGCTTGCATAACACGCAATATACATCCCACGATACGCAAGCATTAAGATTTGGCCGCCATCCCAGCCTGTCACGCTCACAGCGGCTACTTGTGCGGAAGTTCGTCGGCATCGACCCACGCCCGCCGGGCGCCGTGGACGACCGAGAGGTCGATCTTCAGGACCGGTACCTGCGATTCGCGGCTCCCGACCCTGTGCTGGACCGCTCCCGGGCTCGTAAACTGACCACCCCGCTCGGATCCGCCGAGCTGACGATGGCCGCGTCCGCCGACAAGGTCGCTGCGAATGACATCTTGGCTTCACCCGAACCAGCCCGAACCAGTCTGGTCGCTGTCCGCAGTCGCGCCGATTCCCGGCCGCCCACTCCTTGCCCATATTCAGGACCTGCTCCCGCCTTCCGGCCGCGGACCGCTGCCTGGCGGTGGCGAGCCCCTTCCTGACGAGCCGCCGCGCGATCCGTCCAAGGTCCGCTTCGGCGGCGGTTCGCTCGACGGAATCATGAGTGTCCGAGGTGGCCGCAGCGACGGAAACGAGTCACTAGCGGCGGCTTCGGCGGTCATCAGCCTGACGCGCGAAACGCCCTCGACAAGAGACCTGCATGTCGCGGCGAACGCGATCGCCGCATTTAAGGGTCCGCACGCGATGGACCGCTTCCTTCAGGCAATCCGCGCGAGCGGTAGCTTCTCTCGAACACGGGTGGCCGACATCGGCCGGTGGCTCTGCGAGCACGGTGTCACGCGCCAGCAAGCGAAAGCCGGTCTCGGCCTGCTCGGCATCTCCGGCCGACCGGATGACGCCTCCGTGATCAGTCAGCTCGGTTTGCTAGAAGAACTCACGCTTTACTCTGTCGTCGCCCTCAAGAACCTGCTTCCAGACGCTGACCCCGCCTTGTACGACCTGGCGCAGCAGGTGAGTGGATGGGGCCGAATCCAATGCATCTACCGGCTGAAGGACTCTGCGCTGCCCGAGGTTCGCTATTGGCTGTTGCACGGGGGCTACCAGAACGGTGTCATGACCGAGGAGGTCGCCTACATCGCGGCGACGGCTGGCGACCATCGCGCCGGCCTGGACACCGAACCCGACGACGAGATCCTCGACCACGCTGGCGCGCTCCTCGAAGCACTTGCCAATGGCGGACCGGCCGAAGACATGACCAACTACTCCGACGGCGAGGCCGCCTTGGCGCGGTACCTGACCCGCATGGCGACCGCCGCCGCATCCGTCGAACGAGCGGGCCACCTATACACCCTGGACCGCTACCTGCATGGATGGGCTGGCGACAATCCACTGCTGTCAGCGGCCGCGCTACAGCAGCTACGAAGCCAGATCGAGCAGATACTGGCTGAACCACGCTGGCGAGGACGCGTTCAAACCCGTCTCGCTAGCGACGATCTCCGCGAGGTTCGGAAAGGGCTCGCAATTGCTCGCCGCTTTGGCCTCGACCCCATTCCGCACGGGCGTGGATCACGCGTGAGCCGCACGACGGCTACCTGTGGCAGACCCTCGTAAACGCCGCCTCCCACGATGACATGGCAACGCTCGTCCAACTCGCGGAGACGTTGCTGCCATTCAGTGCGCTGCCGACCGGGCCAGCACGCGATCTGGGCATCGGCGCCGACTTCAAGGCAAATAGCTGCTTCGAGCTGATCCTGCAGAGACTGAAGGACTTCCCTGGCCTCGGAGGGTCGGTAGTTGCCATCGCACTCGATTCCCGCGTCACGCGGACGCGGCATATGGCCTTGCGCGTGTTCGCCGAGTGGCCGTGTGACACCTGGCCGGAGGCAACTGTCGAGACCATTCAGGCCATGGCCTGGCGCGACCCAGACAACGGGGTGAAGAAGCGGGCTAGGGCTATCCTCGACGGCAAACCACTGGAATGAGGGTCGGTCCAAACAGGTCAGAAGAAGATCTTGGCAGGATCTCGACGATGAGCGCTGTCATCGGCAAGATCGCCACTCTGGCCGTCGCGCGCCGTACGCGGCATAGCGGACACCGAGTTACGTCTTGTGCAGTCCGACTCCTGCGGCGCCCTGTGCTGGTTAGAAGGCACCCTCAGGACTGGCTGAGGCCAGATTCCTGAGGGTGCCCGCCGTGCGTCTCCAGGATTGCTAGCGAGCAACCCTTGGAGGCGTCTGACGATGGGCGAACATCGCGGGCACCTCCTTCCCGATGCAGAGGACATTTCCTGCTGCGCGGCGCGGCCACTGTAGGACTGCATGCCGACAGGCGGCAACGCACTTACCGGCGGCCAAGATCGTCACGTGCTCGCCGGTCGCGTCAGGTTGCCGCCCGGCCCACTCGCGGCGAAGCGCGCGCAGCCTCAACCTGTGCCGCTTAGCCAGGGGTCGACGTCCTAGCCGAACTCACTTACCTTGCCTAGCCCGCTGGGCGGCGTGAGCGTGCCGTCGGTGTCTGTCATAGTTCTAGGAGGTACAAGCTCAATGTGACGGGCGTTCCGTCGTCGTGAGTATCAGTGGTCGAGACGAAGTCACGCACGTAGCTGAAGCCACATTTGCGCGCGACCCGTACCGACGCCTCGTTTTCCGGTTCGACCGGGATCGCCGCGCGCGTGCCGATCTGGTTCGCCCCGACGAACGCGCAGATCAGCCGGACTGCCTCGACCGCCACCCCGCGCCCGCGGGCCCACGGATGCACAGCGTAAGACACATTGACGTCACCAGCTTCCAGGCCGTCGCCGACGTCCGGGTCGCAGTCAACGTACCCGGCCAAGTGTCCGTCCAGCCAGACCCCGAACCCGCGCTTCCCTCGTTCGGCTACGGCGTTGCGGGCCAGCCAATCGAAATAGGCGGCCGTACCCTCGACGGTGCCATAACAGCCGGTCAGCCAGCGCACGGTCTGCTCGTCCTCCCCGGCACAGTGCGCCGACGCGCGTCAGCGCGGGTCAGAGACCGGAGTTCGATGGTCACCGCATGGACCGTACACAGCGCAGGAACAGGGGGCAACATGCGCGCTGCGCGACATGAGCGCGCATTGCAAGCAGTTGTGACCTATCTCGCCAGCGGACACCCTACTGGCCGGGTCTAGTGCTGTTCCGACCTCGTCCGGACCGCCGCTCGGCGAACTGAATCGCATAGGACACCCCGAGCAATGCCAGCCCCGTGAAGGCGAGCCACCGCAAGTGCTCTAGCAGCCACCAGGCCCATAGAGCCCAGCCATCCTGACCGGCACTCAGACGCCTGCCAGCCGGGAGCCCTGTCGCCGGGATAGGACGACGGCGACAGCGGTAAAAGCGAGCATCACAGCGGCCACAATGACGAGGAACCCCAGGCTCGTGAACCGCACACTGTAACCATGCCAGCCCACTGCTGCAACGGCAACAGCACCGAGATTCGATGCAACCAGCGCGGTTGGGCCGGGTAGGCCGGGCGCATTACTGCGCCCGGCCCCCCTCAGAACCGGACGTGCACGTTTCCATGCATCCGGCTCAAGCAAGCCCGTCGGAGTTGACCGTCTCGTTGTCGTCCGCCGCGACGCGGCGTCCCTAGGTCCGTTCACCGGCGAAGCGGTGTCTAACTTGTCCTCGGGTTCGGACTTCTCCTCGATCTCGTCGTGGGGCTCACCTGACCCGCGTCAGCGCCCTTTCGGGCCCGGGCACCAGCCCGTATCCGGCCAGTTATCCGGGACGACCGGCGGAAGGGGCCAGCCTTTCTAGTCCCGGTTTCCTGCTGCCTTTCGGCCGCCGGCCTTGGCTTGTCGGGTCATCCTGTTCCCGCCCGGGAGCTGGGCCTTCCTCACGGTCGGCTTACCGGCCGTAACCTGCGCGCCCGGACCCGGACGGGGTTTCCACGTTCCGCACTAGCGAGATACGGCCGGGTTGGGTACCTCCTCGACCCCGGGGACGGCGGTGCTCTCCCGGCCGGATGCCGTGCCCGGCCAGCGCCTGCCGCTTCCCAGCGGCCAGTCCCTTTAACCCCGCACTCACAACCCACCGCGGGGCAGCGCTTCACGAGGCATCAACGGAGGTTCACGCGATTCACCCGTCCGGCCTGCCCCTAGCCTGTGGCCCCCGGATGGGACAAGGGCCCTCGGGCGTTCCCCTGTGCTCCGCACCCCGCCGTTACCGGCGGCGCACGACAGGGCGGGGCCGGGCGTTGAGCACGCGCCCGGAACTACGCGACCGACATAGTCGGCCCTCCAATCCGCGAGTCCACTCGCAAGGTGCGACCTCGTGTCGCAACGGCATGAGCGCGCATTCGCAGGTGGCCGTACAGCGGGTCAGATGGGCCAGCCGATATCGAAGAGGTCGAAGGCCCCGCGCGGACTGCGGTTCCCTATAGCGCGGTGGCAGCCACCAATCACCTTGAGACGGAAAGTACTCACCTTGTTGTGTGCGGCATTACGTCCGCCTGGTGCGGGCCCATCGGCGGGCGAGCCACAAGGCTAGGAGGAGAAGGACGAGCCCTGCTGCCGCAAAGTAGTTCACCCAGTCCCCTGGTGCCTGCGCCGCATCCCCGAGGTTAACGGCCACACCGGACACGGTGCCGCTGGCGGCGAGCAGCGTGGTCACGCGCGTGGCGGAGCGCAGCAGCGTGCTGATGGGATAGGCGACGAGAAGCAGACTCCAGGCCAGCCGCAGGTAGTTCAGCGGATGCTCCGGCGCCCGCACGATGTTCCCGATGTTCCAGCTCACGACGGCCAGGCTCGCGAGGAGCAGGACGCTCAGAGCCGCCGTCATGGCGGGCGGCAGCCGCCGGGCCCTGACGTGTGTCAGGGTAGCGCCCCGGAAGGTGTCCGCCGCGTAGCCCAGCATGCGGACTGCGCGCCGCGGGGCGAGCCGGATCTGCGGATCATGCAGGATGGCGGGCAGTTCGGCCGCCCATTCCCGGTACCGCTCCTCCCGGATGCCCTTCGGCAGCCGCTGGCAGGCCCGGCCCACCAGGTACTCGCCGAGGCGCAGTACCTGGCGCTCTGCCCTCATCCCGGGCTGCCCGGTGCCGGGCGGCCAGCGCGGGCGGGCGCGCGCTGACGGCGGGCGGAAGCTTGCGCGAGCTCGATCCGGGCGACCCGGATGCCCTCGCCGGTCAGCCGGTAGTACCTCCTGGGCCGCTGCCCCTCCTGCTGCGGGGTCTCCCACGCCGAAGCGACCAGCATCTGGCGCTCAAGCCGGGTCAGCAGCGGGTACAGGGTGCCGCTGGGCAGCCGCGCTGCCTTCATCAGGTCATAGCCGTAACGGGGCGCGGCGGGATCTGCCAGGAACGCACCCAGCACGCGCTCCAGCGGCCCGGTCATCCTCACACACTCAACTCTACACATGTAGCCGAAAAGGTCCAAAGCCAGATCGGCGGCTTCGTCGCGAGCACACGGCCGCCTTGTCTCGTCCTGGACGTCACCGGCTGATTGCTTCACGACGTGGCTGCCGCTCCAGGCGATCGGCCGGTCGGCGGCAGATCTGTGCGTTCCCGTCCAGAGCACGGATGCAGACACGTACCGTCGCCCGCCGCGACCCGCGCAAGGATTGAGGCGCCTGACCGTTAGCTCTTCGTCGCTATGACGAGTTCGGTGTCACCGGGCCAGTCCCAGAAGAGACCGTCTGGCGAGCACTCGTGCAGCAGGTGACGTAGATCGGACTCGAAGTCGGCTCGGCGGTTCCCGAACCATCGGGCCGCGGCGTACGACAGCGAGAAGTAGCCGGCCACAACTGTGTCGATGTCTCTGATCAGGTCGGGGCGTCCGGGCGCGTAGATGGTGCGCGAGCCGCCGAACCGGGTCTGCGACAGGGTGTCCTCAAAGCGTGCCGGCTGGCCCTCGTCCCAGGTTGCGAGGTAATTACGCGTGCCGTCACCGAGGTAGTCGAGGATGAGCTTCCGCACCGCGGCATGAGGAATCTCCGGGTACCCCGGATCGGCAGGCCGTGGACGGCCGTCGTCGACGTGGTGCGAGATCAGGACCAGCGAGCCACCCGGCACGAGCAGGTCATAGGCCGCCTCGGCAACCTCCAGCCGCCGAACCCGGTGAAACGACTGCCCGAAGGTTACCGCTCGGCACGAGCCGAGGTTCAGCGCCGCGATATCCTCCGCGACCCCCTGCACCCAGCGCACGTTGGCGACTCCCGCCTGCTCGCAACGCCGCAAACCTGTCTGCAACATGCCGGGCTCGGGATTAAGTGCCGTCACCCAGTCGAACAACCGGGCCAGGGGCAGCACAAGGACGCCGGGCCCACAACCCACATCGAGCAGCTGGCCGGTGCCATCAAGCGACAGCTCCCGGGCCACCGTGTCCGCCAGTTGCGCGGAATACGGAGGACGCCCGACCGCGTAGTACTCGGCCGTCCCCTCAAACGCCTGGGGATCGAACGCCGACGGCGCAGGCGTTGTCATGCGCACCATCCTGACGCATGCATCACGGTGCCGTGCCCGTCTATGCACCTATCCGCATCCTTATACATCCCGGCAGACGCACTACTTTCGGCAGAGTCGCGCATTAGGCAGTCAGCGCAGCACGCCCTTGGAATGCCACGATCCCCAGTGGCAGCGAGGGCATCGTTCGGCAGCCGATAGCGGCAACCCCTTCGAAGAAAGGGCGAGTTGGCGGTTCCCTGCACTGATGCCCAGGCAAGAACTCAAGTTCGAGAGTGAGAGCGGGAGCCAATGTGCACAGTCACTGAGCGACTGTGGGAGCCAAAGTGGGAGCCAACGTGCGCAGTCACCGAGCGATCGCGGGCGACATCAGGCAACGCCAAGCAACAGTGGCGCCTGCCCGATGGCTCACAGAGGACTGACGATACATTCGAAAAATAGCTGTCGGGATGGCGGGATTCGAACCCGCGGCCTCCTGCTCCCAAAGCAGGCGCGCTAACCAAGCTGCGCTACATCCCGGTGCCGGGCGCTGCCGGGGCAGCGCGGACGCACTGCGCAAGTGTACGGGAAAACGGGCGTGACCTCGGCAGCGGCGGTTGACCGCGGCCGGAGAGGCTACCGCGGGGGAAGACGACCCCGTTCCCATTTAATGCGGACGGGGTAATCGCGGAGTCCGTGGGAAAATCGGCAGTGTGGTGAAGGGCCGCAGGACTGGCGAAGGCAAGCGAGCGCGCGAGGCGCCAGCGCAGGCCACGCCGTCCGGTGAACTGCTCGCGCCCTACCACGCCAAGCGCGATTTCGCGCGCACGCCGGAGCCGGCCGGAGCGAAGCCGCAGGCGGCAGGCGGTCCGCTGCGCTTCGTGGTGCAGCGGCATCGGGCGCGGCGGCGTCACTACGACTTGCGATTTGAGATGAACGGCGTGCTCGCGAGCTGGGCCGTGCCGAACGGGCCGACGCTTGACCCTGCGGCCAAGCGCCTCGCGGTCCATGTCGAAGATCACCCGATCGAGTACATCGACTTCGAAGGAGTGATCCCGACAGGCGAGTACGGCGGCGGTGACGTGATCGTGTGGGATACCGGCACCTGGGAGCCGCACGAGACCGACGATCCGGTGGCGGCCGTTGCAGCCGGCGAGCTGCACGCAGATGTGAGCGGCGAGAAGCTCAAGGGCAGGCTGATCCTCGTTCAGCGCGGGCGCAGCCGCGAAGACTCAAATCAGTGGCTGCTGATGCACAAGAACGACGAGTTCGCGGTAGCGGGCTGGGAAGCGGAGGACTATCCGCGATCGGTGCTCAGCGGCAGGACCAACGAAGAGGTGAAGGCGGATCCAGACCGAGTCTGGCGGTCCGACCTGCCTCCGGCCGAAGCGTCGGTCGAGCTGCGCCCGCGGCCGGTCCCGGGCGCGAGCGAGGCGGAGCTCGCCGAACTCGGTGAGCTTGGCAACGGCGGGACGTGGCACGTGTTCGGGCGCGAGCTGCGGCTGACGAATCTGGACAAGGAGCTGTTCCCTGCCCGGTCGGGCGAGCGTGCGGTGACCAAGCGCGAGCTGGTCCGGTACGCAGCCCAGATCGCTCCGGTGATCCTGCCGTACCTCATGGGCAGGCCGTTGAATATGAACAGGTTCCCCGGCGGGGCGGGGCGGCCGGGATTCTGGAATAAGCAGCTGCCTGACCACGCGCCTGCGTGGCTGCCGCGGTGGGACAATCCCGACGCTAAGGAAGGCCGGACGACCACCTACCTCGTGGTCGACGAGCCTGCCGCACTGGTGTGGGTCGCCAACTACGGCGCGCTGGAGTGGCACGCGTGGACCTCACGTACCGCGGACCGTGGCAGCCCCACCTACGCGCTGATCGATATCGATCCCGGTGCTGCGACGACATGGGAGGACGTCCTGGTCCTGGCGCGGCTGCACCGAACGGCACTCGCGCATCTTGGCGTCCGGGCCCAGCCGAAGGTGACCGGGCGGCGCGGGATCCAGATCTGGATCCCCGTATCACCTGGGCTCACCTACCAGGACACGCGCCTGTGGGTGGAAGGGCTGTCCAAGGAGATCGGCGCCGTCGTCCCCGAGCTGGTCAGCTGGAAGTGGGATGTTAGCGAGCGGCACGGGCTGGCACGCCTCGACTACACGCAGAACGTGAGTAACAAGACTCTGGTCGCTCCATATAGCCCGCGGGCCGCGGCGGGCGCGCCAGTGTCGGCGCCGATCGAGTGGGATGAGCTCGATGATCCGACCCTGCGTCCGGACAGCTTCACTATCCGGACAGAGATGGATCGGCTGGCCGAGAAGGGCGACCTGTTCCGGTCGGTGCTCGGCGCTGGCCAGGAGCTGCCGCCGCTGCGTTGAGTCCTCGGCCGGGAGAGCGGTGGGTTCGCTGGCTGGCTGCGACCCGGTACGCTACGGGAGGCGGACGGTGACCGACATTCCGCCGCGCGGGCGTAGCTCAATGGCAGAGCCCCAGCCTTCCAAGCTGGTCATGAGGGTTCGATTCCCTTCGCCCGCTCCCTTCGCCCGCTCCCGTTTCCCCAGCTCAGAGCGATGTTTGATGAGCGGCGTCTGGCCCGGAGCGCCACAAGGCTCGGGTTCGTGCCACGGCAGGTCGTCACTACGCAGCTAGCGATTCATGGCGACCTTCGCCGCAGCTCCTAGCCGCTCCTCGCGGACGAGATCTCCGAGCTCCGGATTAGGCACCGACGGAATCCCGAACCTGTGATCGCCCTATCGGGTCCGCAGATTGGCGGGAAAGCGAGCCGTCAGAACAAACTTTCGGCGGGTCCTTGACTCGGCCCTTGGGGCAGGGCGGATCGTCGGGACGTCATAGCTAGCGGAAGGAGCTACGGGAGATGGATGTTCTGGTGCGTGACGTGCCTGAGCAAGTGGTGATCACCGAGCAGCGAATGGTGGACCAGGCCGCCCTAGAAAGCTGGCTGCCTGGCGCGATGTCCCGGGTGCTCAAGGCTGCCGGCGATGCGGCGGCCGGGACAACCGACCAGCCTTATCTGGAGCGCGACCACCTTCCCCACGAGCCCGTGTTCATCGTGATCTACGAAGGAAACCCGAACGAGGGCGAGACCGCCGTCGAGTGCTGCACCCCCCTGCGGGCAGGAGTCCCGGCGCCTGCTGACGCTGCCAGCCGTGTCGTTCCAGCGCACCGGGAGGCATACAGCCGGGTGACGAAGAGCGTGGTGCAGTCGGGTCTTATCGGCGACGTGTACGTGGCGATTGAGCAGTGGATAGGCAGCAACGGCCTGGACATCGCGGCGGCTCCGCGCGAGACGTACTGGACCGACTTCTATGCAGCCGGCGGGAACGATGTGGTCTTTGATGTCGCGTTCCCCGTGCGGTAGACAGGCTGGGTGACAGGCCAGACCGCGCGAATGACCACAGGCGAGTTCTCTCGCCGCTCGCAGCTGTCGATCAAGGCGCTGCGCCTGTATGACCGGCTGGGTTTGCTGCGGCCCGCAGCCGTCAACGGGCGCAACGGCTATCGGGGCTATGACGAGAGCCAGCTGTTCACCGCGCGTCTGATCGTCTTGCTGCGCAGCCTGGATATGCCTCTGCAGGAGGTCGCGCGGGTAGTGGCTGCGGCCGGACCCGAAGCCGCGGATCTGATCGAGTCATATTGGGCTTCGCAGGAACGGCGGTTTGCCGCACAGCGGCAGATCGCCGCGACCCTGAGGCCAGGCGTGACCGCCTCGGATCCGCCAAGCGGCCAGCTCCCAGTGCACGAGCGATACGTGCCTGAACAGCTAGTGCTGACCGAGCAACGTCATGTCTATCTCGGTCAGCTGACCTGGACGCAAGAAGCCACCGGCCGCCTAGTGGCATGCGCCAGCCGCTGCGGCGGTGTCGCGGGCCAGCGTTTTGTCATCTTCCACGGCCTGGTCTCAGCAGACAGCGACGGACCGGTCGAGGTGTGCGTACCAGTCACTCACCTACCCGATGACCCAGCAGAGCTGGCCTGGCGGGTCGAACCCGCGCATCATGAAGCATTCATCCAGGTCACGAAGGTCCATTTCGAGGTCCCAGCGATCTTGTCCGTCTACGACCAGCTGGCACGCTGGGTCTCAGTCGCGGGTCACGAGCAGATCGGGCCGCCGAGAGAGGTCTACACGCCCGGTGTCGAACCCCTATTCGCCGCCGCCGACGCGCATATCTGCGACGTGGTCATCCCCTTTGCCGAGTCTGGTGCATCCCAGAATGCCGGATGAGCAACGAGAACCGTTCGTCTGGCCCTGGTGGTACTAGGGCGCCACTTGACGCCGTGCCACATACGTACCACACGCAGCGAGCCTCAGCGGTCAGCAACGGCGGCTCACGGTCAATTCACAGCGAGTAGCCGCAGCTACGCCCGCCCAGGTCAGCCATCAAGTGCTAGACCGATCTTCCAAGCTGGTCATGAGGGTTCGATTCCCTTCGCCCGCTCCAAACCAAAACCCCAGCTCAGAGCCATGATCGCTGGCGACAGTCACAAGATCAGGAAGTCTTACGCCGCCCGCGTGCCCGTTGCGTGCCCGATCGCGATCGGCGAGCGCCCTTCCTGGCCACCGACAGATCCCTGCCTCCCGATTGTCCGGCATCGGCCGGAACCCGTCGAGAGCGCTTCGCGTCGCCTCCGGCGATGGCCTGCGGCCACTCCCGATTGAACCCGGCCGAGAGTCGCCAGGTCTGGCGGCTATCGAGGATGGGGCACAGTGCGCCAGTCTCGCCGTACTGGTCCGGCAGCTCAGGCATGATCGCGCCACCCGGTCTTGAGCGCGATCCCCGTGTTCAGCGCGCTCTGTCGATTCGCTGTTGCTGCTCAGATCGCGCGAACCTCGGCGAGCCGCTTGACTGCGAACTGGTCGGTCCCGCTGGGGTCCCAGCAGACGGCGGCTTCCCATGCGGCCCGCGCTTGCCCGGCGATGTCATACGCGTCGTTGCCGAGACCGGCGGCGTTGTGCGGCAGCGCCAGGTCGAGGTCGGGGACGTCGACGTGCGACTCGTCCCA
The DNA here is from genome assembly GCA_963792725.1 of uncultured Actinomycetota bacterium. Lineage (GTDB taxonomy): Bacteria > Actinomycetota > Actinomycetes > Streptosporangiales > Streptosporangiaceae > JAJYUU01. The sequence continues at coordinate 1,888,069 of CAWBXJ010000001.1, forward strand.
GTCGATCATCGCGACGCGATCCGCGGTCATGCGGATGTTGCCCGGATTGGGGTCGCCGTGGACGACGCACGTCGTGCGACCGGTGAGTCGCGCCCACGCTGCTCGGCATCGAGCCACACCCTCAGGCGGCAGCTCACCGAGGTTGACCCTGGTCCCGGTCTCGGCATACAGCAGGTCGGTCGACGATCGCCAGCCCGGGCGCTGTGGCCAGCCTTGTGTCAGCCGATGCAGCTGGCGGAGCGTATCGGCGACGCGACGCCAGTCGGCTTCGGTCTCGGGCGGCCCGCCCTCCACGTAGGTCATCACCACCAGACCGTCCACGAAGTGCCGGCCGTCCGCGGTCGGGATCGGCACCGGCACCGGCACCCCTTCACGGTCGAGGTGCCGCAACAGGCCGGTCTCCCATGCCAGATCAGCATCGCTACGCTGGCCGAGACGACCGACCGCGAGCTGCCCGTTGACGCGCACACTCCACACCCCGTTGACGCCAGCTCCGCCAGTCAAAGGTTCGCTGCGAACGACGTCGGCACCCCACTGCTCAAGTGCCTCCCATCCCACCGGCCACATCTTCGCAGAGGGTCATGAAGCGCTCAACGAGATTACGAGCCCAGCAGCACAGCCCAATAATCGGGTGAACTATGTTCACCAGGCCCAGGATCATCCGCAGCGTCGTCGTCTTGCCAGCGCCGTTGGGGCCGAGAAAGCCCCTGATCGTCCCAGCCTCCAACGCAAATGACAGATCCGTGACGGCTGAGACCTCACCAAAGCGCTTGGTCAACGACTCGGCTTCGACGACCGGCGTCATCCGCGTTACTGACCGTTGAACGGGGTGACTGTATTCAATCGGCGCCGAACCTCGGGCGTGTTCACGCCGAGAGCGCCCAGCAGCACCGCCGCAGGATCTGGTGGCTGGAGAATGAGGATCTGGGCCAGCACCTGCTGGGCCGTGACGTGGAGCCCCCGGCGGTTGGGCCTGACCGCGTCCTCAAGCACCTTCTTTGCTGCGGGCGTCATGCGGAGGCGATCTTTTTTCGCGACGTCTCTGATCCTCGGCTTCTTCGGCACGGCGCGCATCGGCAGTGCGGGAGCGTCGGTGCCGGATCCCATGCCTAGGGCGCCCAGGGCTTCCTGATCGAGCGACTCAAGGGCCTGGCGAGCTTGCTGCAGGCTCATGCCCAGCACGACTTCGATCGAGGGATCCTCCAGCAAGGCGAGCAAGAGGTGATCGGTGCCAGTTCGGCGATCACCTCGGCGACGAGCCTCCTCACTGGCCCGCAGATAGATAGCCCAGGGGTGAAGCACCTCTGGCGCAACGGACTCGGTGGTCATGATGACTCCTTGTTGTACTTGGTGTGCACGGATTGGCGGGTGACGCCCAAGGCGTCTCCGATCTGCTGCCACGACCAGCCCTTTTGCCGGGCCGACGCGACCTGGTGCGCTTCGACCCGCTCAGCCAGCCGATGGAGCGCCAGCGAGGCGCGAAGCCCAGTTGCCGGGTCATCCGACGAGAGATTCGCGCTGAGTTCTTCGATGTCCATGTCTGTCAGTTTAGACTGACACCCCGCGTTGTCAATCTAAACTGACACCGCAGAGTGCCACACAGGAGTGCCCCAGATGGCCGGGTCACGGACACACCTTTCTGGGTCCAGACCCTCCACTGCTTGCTTCCGCGAGCAGTCAAGATGTTCTGGCTCCAACTGCAGCACGGCTTCAACCCGCGCTACTGACTCGTCTCCCATCCGACGCAGATCTCGCGCGACGCTCGCGCGAGCATGAGCTTGTCATCGGTGGCCCTGGCCCTGAAGTCCAGCCGACGCAATCTGCGTGGAACCGGTTCTGGTCAGGACGGAAAGCATCACGGCCGGGCGATCGTGAGCCGGGACATAATGCTTTGACGACGCGATTACCGTGTCACTATGACGATTCCCGCCTCGCCGCCTACTGCCGACCAACCAGATAGCACAGGCAGCGAACGTCAGGTCCTTGAGGCCTTCCTTGACTTCCACCGCCAGGTGCTTGTCAGCAAGGTGGACGGCATCTCGGAGAACGAAGCCCGCCTTCGGCGCGTGCCGTCGAAAACCACGCTCGCCGGCCTGATCAAGCACATGATCGGGGTCGAGCGAGGCTGGTTTCAGGAAGTGCTGGCTGGACGCAACCCAGCGGATATCGGTCCCAATGTCGGAGGCGGCGAGGAAAGCTGGGACCTGGCCGAGAACGAATCAGTCAGCTCGCTGATCGAGGAATACGAGCAGACCTGCGAGCAGTCGCGACAAACAGCCGCACGATTCGCACTCGATGACGCAGTGCCCGAGCCAGACATGGGCCAGGTCTCACTACGGTGGATCTACGTCCACATGATCGAAGAAACCGCTCGGCACGTTGGACACGCAGACATCCTCCGGGAGCAGACCGACGGCGCCGCCGGCATTGACGGCGATTCCGCGGTCACGACCTGGCTGCACCGCATCGTGGTGAATGCCGCACTTGCTAACCCGAACACGCACGGAGCCACCTGAGTAGAGGACAGCAGTGAACCAGGAGAGCTGTTCTTCAGCCTCCTAGATGCGTACCTGTCCAGGTCCCGACCGCCATCCCGGATGGAGTCGCCCGAGTGATCGACTGGCCACACACGGGCCACAAGCCCCGGCCAATCGCGGGCAAGCACGGTCACAAACCTGGCTTGGCAGCGCTTCCCGGCACGCCTAGCTCGGCCAGCGCGAACGTCCTTCCGCCACCACCGATCTTCCAAGCTGGTCATGAGGGTCCGATTGCCTTCGCCCGCTCCAAACCGAACCCCCAGGTCAGCGGCACCACGTACATCATTGCCGCCAAGATCATGATGCTCATCCGGGCCGGCGTGCCCAATCGACGCTTGGTCGCCTTCTTCGTGGCGCCCACCTGCGCACTGCCCATAGCGGTGGCGATCAGACGAGGAAACCGATCAGCAGTGCCGAGCAGGTCGGCCAACCGGCTGAGCCCCAAGGATGCCATTGGTTCTACGACCGCGGTCCCTGTGCATCTCCTTGCGAGAACGGTAGCTAGCGGCGGGATCAGATCTTGGTGCGCATGACCCATCGCCACTTGGCTATCTTCCGTACCCGCGTGAAGCCGTATTGCGCATACAACTCCTCGGGTCCTGTATGCAGATAGGCGCCACGCTGCGGAGGCCGCTGCTCGGTCTGCTCCGGATAGGCCTCTACGACGCCGCCGCCCGCCCGTTTGATCTCGTCGAGTGCCGCCGCGACCGCAGCGGCAGCGACGCCCTTGCCGCGGTCCTTCGCGTTGGTGAAGATGCAGCCGATCCGCCAGTCCGGCAGCTCGGCTAGGCCCTTTTCGTAGGCCTTTGGGTTCTTGATGGTAGCCACCTCGGCGGGTGGTCCGAACTGGCACCAGCCGACGCAGCGCTCACCGTCGTAGACGAGCACTTGGTGGACCGATCCGCGCGTCACATGCCGACGCTTCAGCGACCGGTTTCCTTCGCGCCCGTGGCCGACACCCTCCGGGTGGAATCCAATGCACCAGCAGCCACCCCAGACACCGTTGTTTGCCTCGACGAGCGCAGCGAAGTCGTCCCAGGTCTCCGGCGTGAGCATCCGAGTCGTCAACGTCATACCCATAGCATGACATAGCGGTCTAACATAGTGTTCATAACCAAGGCGTCACCCGGACTTCACCGCGGCTGATTCGCCGTCGCCGAGCCTGCCTCTCAATTCACCCATCTGACCGTGCCCGTGTCGTGCCCGATCGAGAGGTAAACCACGGTCATTCGCGGACCAGGGCCGGCACCGGTCACCTGGGCGGATGCAGGTCATAGCCTGCGCAGTCGTAGCCTTCCAAGCTGGTCATGAGGGTTCGGCTCCCTTCGCCCGCTCTAACCAGAAATCCCAGGTCAGAGCACTGTCCGCCGACAACGGCGCCTACTCTGGGCACAGCGCAGCCGAGTCCGGGCCACAGAGAGATTGATCGCGTCACGCTTAGGCAGTCGACGGTGCGTTACCGCGGCGCTTCGGCCCGCGCAGCGTCAAGCGTTCTCTGCAGTTCTCCTCCGGTGTCAGGAACCGGGGCGATGGCCCTCAGCTCCTGCTCGGTCATCGGCCTGTATGCCAGCGCCAGCACACCGCACTGAAAGACTCGGCTGAATACCAGGCGGAGCCCTTGAGGGTGGCCGAGGTCCGGGAAAAGGGGTGCGCCGCTCCCGACCGCTACCGGGTGAACGTAGAGGCGATATTCGTCCACCAAACCAAGCCGGACCAGGGACTGGACGAAACGTACACCTCCATGCGCAAGGATCTCGCCGCCCGGCTCGGCCTTAAGGCGGGCAATCTCCTCTGCCATGTCTCCACTGGCGATCCGGGCCTCTGGCCAGCGGGCCTTCCCCAGGTTTCGCGAGAACACCACTTTGGGGGTGTCATTCATGAAGGCCGCGACGGGATCGGTGGAAGTCGGCCAGGTGTCGGCCATTGACTCGTAGGTTGCGCGGCCCATGATGTGGGTGCCCGCGCGGCTCAACCCGGCCAGGAAGTGCTCCTCGTACTCATCGTCGTCCGCGGCGGGCGGCAGCGCCCCTGGCCCAAACGACCGCCAGAACTCTGTACCCTCCTCGCAGATGTAGCCATCCAGCGAGATGGCCGCCTGCTGGAGTACAAGCTTCCTCACGGGCCCTCCTAGATCCAGCCGGTTCTCGAACACGAGACGCTCCAAGCGCCCAGTAATCGTTGCAGAGCGGCCCGGCTTCCCTCCGGCCCAGCCGTCGGTAAGGGCGACGGTTTTGCGGGCCACAGATGGCCACACGCCACAGAGATTCAAAAGCAAGAGCGGTCAGTCATGCGCACTGACCCAGTGCACCAGCAGGGATGCTGGCCTGGTCGGAGCTTCTGCAGTACCACCGGATCTTCCAAGCTGGTCATGACGGTCCGATTCCCTTCGCCCGCTCCAACCGAGAATCCCCAGGTCAGGTGCGCTGCGTGGCCCTTCACCTGGCAAGGTCGCGAGGCCTTCCTGGCGCCACGTGCCCGTTGCGTGCCCCGAACGTGCCATTGCAACTGCTGCCCTATGCCGCGCAGGGCTGCTCGTCACGTATCGAGACTCACATGTCCTTCGGATCGGCTGCGCCGGCTCTGCACCCGGCGCCTCCTCGCTAGAATCGGCGCCGATGGGGAGACGGGGCAGAACAGTCAGCGGGACGGAACCACGGTGAAGCTGTGCTGGTGCAAGGAATCCGACTCCCTGCGCGCATTTCAGGTGGGGAGCATGACCCGCAGGTGTTCGCCGAGTTCTAGGTGGCTGCCCGCGACGAGTGCCCGCGGATCGTGCTGATCAGCATGGGGAACTGGCAGTTGGCCGAAGACCTAGTCGCCGACGCCTTCACCGAGGCGTGGATGGCCTGGCGGAAGGTGAGCCAGCTCACGGAGGGTGGTACCTCCTGCAATCCTTCCGAGACAGGGCTATTTTTCAGGAGCAGGAGCATAGATTTTATGACTATGACCTCAAAAGAAATCTCCGGCGGTGTGGTGCACGAGCTGCCAGAGGATCTACAAAAAGCCCTCGCTACTGACCCTGCTGCGCTAGCAGCCTGGGAAGATCTTACTCCGCTCGCGCGCAATGAATGGATATGCTGGACGATCTCCGTTAAAAAGCCGGAAACCAGAAGGCAGCACGTTGAAAGGGTGCGCACGGAGCTTAAAGAAGGCATGCGTAGGCCTTGTTGTTGGATCGGCTGCATTCACCGCACGGATAAGCCAATAAGTCCTTCGGTGCAATATGTGCTCAACAAGCGATCTAAGAAATCTTCATAAACGACCGCTTTTATCTACGGCTTTTACCTAGTGTCGCGTCGCGTTAGCTGTTTGACGGTCTAATTTCGCTGACCTGATTCCGAGGGCTGACGGTCAGCCACGCCTTCACGTCCGGGTGCTGCCGGGCGATCTCTGGCATGAGGTTCGCCGCGTGTTTTATTGGAAGGCGCGTGCGCGGCGCATGAGCTAGATTCGCGGGATGTTTGCCTCCGAGCGCGTGCGCCTGCGACCCATGGTCCCGGACGACGCCACCGTGCTGTACGAAATGTGGTCCGACCCCGATCACCACATGATCACCGACGACAGCCCGATGCTGATTGAATCGCTCGCGGCACGCCGGGCCAGACTGGAGAGGTCACTGGCCGAACCGGACGCCCAGACCGCTAGGTTCACCGCCGAGACGATCGCCGATGGCACCGTGATCGGGACGTGCAGTCTGTGGGGCCTCGACGCTTTCAACCAGTTCGGCCACATCGGTATCTCACTGCTCCCGGCCGCACGCACGCAGGGGTACGGCCGGGAAATGATGGAGCTGCTCTGCCACTACGGCTTCCGCTTCCGCAACCTGCACCGGATCGAGCTGGAGACGCTCGCGACCAACGCCGCAATGCGGAAACTAGCCGAAAGCTGCGGCTTCGTGCTCGAAGGCATCCAGCGCGAGCAGGCCTACGACGGCGACGGCTTCTCCGACATCGTGCTGTACGGGCTGCTCAGGCAGGAGTGGAGGCGCTAGAACCGCGTGGCGTTAGCTCTTGGACGTTCTGACTTTCGTGACTTACTCGTCGGCGTCCTTGGTCCAGGCGAACGGCTGGCATCGGTGGTTGCCGTCGTCGATGATGGTGCGGCTGGATGTTCCATTTCCGCCAGATCGGCGCCGCCGACGCGAACGAGATGCCCAGCTCGGCTGCCAGGAAACGGGCCGACCAGCGCGTGATCCCCAGCCGCTGCGGCGGCCGGACGTCACCCGCCAGGGTCGCGACCACCACCTGTTCTTCGGCCGACTCGACATCTCAGAAGATGCAATCGCAGCGCGGGCAAGGCCGGCCTGGATGCTGCCACTCCGCAGAGCGCCTCGCGACACCGTCCGCCGCGTACAGGTCAGGCACCGCCGCTTCGCGAGCGTCATCACGATCGAGGACAGCGGTGGGGTCCTCACCACGATCAACATCAACGCGCAAGTCGCCGGATATCGCAAGGTTCAGGCACAGCTAGAACGTTGTGGTTACGCCATGACTGATCAGCACTAACGCGTCTATCCGGTCGGTAAGACAAGAGCCTAAGGCCAGCCCTACAACTGCCCTAGGTGTTCTGTCCGGACAAGCGGGTTAACCGACTCCGCGCAGACCCATATCCCACGTCAGGAACGTATTCCCGCCACGCCTATAGCCTGTGCCGACACCCTGTCTGTGAGGATCTGCCTCGCAGCTCTGCGAAAGCTGCTGGGCTGTTGATCCCACTCCGTGCTGGTGCTAGGCATTAGCCCGGCGGAGGCGTTCGGCCGCTTGTTCCCGCAGCGCATCGCCGCCCACCGTGGTGTCGCCGCGCAATGCCATCTCTCGGGCGTTGTACGCCGCCATCCACACGCTGGCCGCCCACGCGATCTCACGCTCCGCGGCCGTGAAGATGCGCCCGCGGATGTCCTGGTAAGCCACCAGGAACGCCTCGGAACTCTCGACCGGCGCCAGCGTGGGCGGCCCGGAACTGGCAAAAGACCCACACGCCGCTCCCGCCAGGGCCGCCTCCGGTTGCCACGCCAGGCTGTCCCAGTCGTGCACGGCCCACACCTGCAGACCGTGCCACCGCAGGTTCTGCGCCTCGAAGTCGGCGTGGCCCAGCACGCACGTCAGCCCAGCGGCCAGTATCCGCCGCCGAGCCCGCTCGGCGGTGTCAGCGACGTAGGCGGGCACGACGCTCTGGTCCTGGTCATCCAGGAAGCCGATGGCCGGCCACACCCCGGAATCGGCGTGGTCCCAGCGCACCCAGGGCGGATTGGGCAGCGGCGGCGCGACCGCCACGTCGGCCAGTTCGGCCATCAGCCGGGCGAACACCTCCGCATAGCACGCGGCCACCTCCGGCGAGTCCCCGGCCAGCACCTCGCCTCCGGGCCGGAACTCTTCCGCGTGCACAGCCAGCGAACCGACACCGGTTACCGGCGTGAGCGGCCGGGCACACGGAAACCCGCGCCGGGCCAACCGGGCCTGCGCCGCGACACACGACACGGCCCGGCCGTCATCGACGCGGGCCTTGACCACTACGTCCGCACCACCGGCCAGCCGCAGACCGAACACCGTCGAAACCTGATGCACCTCGAACAGCACGCCGGCGGGCTCGCCACCCAGATGGTCCAGACACCAAGCCGGCAACCAGTCCGGTAGATCATCCAACCGCACAATGAGGACTGTGCCATAGCCACCCAACGCGCAGCAGGATCACCGGACCTTCGCGACGTTCCGCCCTGACCGGCAGAGCACTCCACGCCGAACGTCAGCCGAACGTCAGCCGCTTTCGGAATTGAGCCTTACCTAGATCAACGCGCCCGCTGGCCCGCCGCCCGCGCCGGCTCTGCCGTGGGCGGCCGAGAGCAGCCCATGCCAGGGCCATCCACGCGCGGTGTCCGCGGAGAGCGCTTAAGGACCTTGCTCGATGCTCTGGCATGAGCACGGACCCTCTTGCGTGGCCCTGCGGTAGAGGGAGACCATCAGGAGCATGGCAACGGGCTTCGACCGCAGGCATCCGCGTAGCGTCATACTCATCCGCGTGCTGGTCACGGCCTGGCTGCTGACCCTGACCGGCATCCTGCTGGCCTACGGCTACTGGGGCTGGGCACTGGTGACGCTCGCGGGCGCAGTGGCGAACATCGTGTGGGCCTATCGCGTCTGGCGAGCGACAATGCGTTAGACCCGCACCGGCCGTCCTAGCGCCCTACGTTGACGCTGAGACGGTCAGGATAGGGCGGGTAAGTGGAGGGAATCATCGTCACCGGCCCGCAGATCAGAGGCTTAGCGCCACCTGAAGGGTTAGATCGGCCGTAACGGGGCCGATTCCCAAGGTGATAATTCAAACCCCTGATGCCCCGGCGGGGACCTCCGGCTCAGGTGGCGGGTTAGCTGACTTCTTCGCGCCTCGGGACTGCAGCCACTCCACCAGAGCCTGGCGACCGGTGTCGAGGCCGTCGGCCGCATCCAACGGAGTGCCCTCACCCCATGACGGAGTGCCGTTCAGGTCAGCGCCGAGGCCAAGAAGGTGCTCGGCCATCCGCCGCTGACCACCGTGGCAGGCCTGCCAGAACGCATCTGTGAGTAGCTGCTTGCTCGGCGGCGAGGCGGCGAGCAGTTCATCCACCCGTGACCTCATCCCCAGCGCCGCCGCGTGCCAGAGCCGGTCAACGCGTGCCCCGCGCTCGACCAGCAAGCGGGCCACCTGCCAGCACCCGTATCCGACAGCATCATCAAGCGGGGTGCCATCAGCGATCGAAGCACCGGTGGCCTCAATATCGGCGCCGCCGTCAATAAGTGCCCGGGCCACTTCGACGTCATCGCTGCTCGCCGCCCAATGCAATGGCGTTTCCGCATGCCAGCTTCCCTCCACCGACACGTTGGGATCGGCGCCTGCATCGATCAGTGTGGCGGCCACCTCCGGGCCATGCCGGAAGTATCCAGGCCAATCCGCCACCGCGTGCAACGGCGCACTCGAACCGCCCTTGTCGTCCACGAGGCGCGCCGAGGCCAGGCCCGGATGCTCCCGCAGCAGCACCGTCAGCGACCCGACTTCACCAGCATGGATCGCAGCCACCAGCGCCTGAGCCAGCGGATCGCTTCGTGACAGCCTCAGCTGGTGGTCCGTGGCACGCCCCGCAGCCTCCTCCGCATCAGGCATGACCGCCGCCTCCCATCGCGGACCACGTAGCCCTGCCGCGAGGGTATCCCGCCACCCCGGCAACGTGACCAGGCTCATCGCAGCGGCCCCGAAGGCTAACTCGAAACCTCAGCTACCCAGAGACAGTTCGCTCTGGATCGAGCAGTGACCTCATGTAATCTTCCATTTTGTCGAAGCTATCCTCGGTGCCGTCGGACGTGGTCATGTGGTCGCGGCCGGCCTTGTCCCGGAACGCCAGCTTGTTCGTCAGCTTCGTCACTCCGTCAGTCTCGTGCAGATCCATCGATTCGACGGCGTGCGCATCTGGCCACCCTTCGAACAGCCACGTCTCGACGGTCCGGGTCGGCGGCTCGACCTCCAAGTAGGTACCACGAAACGAGCACTCGGTTCCGTTGTCGGTCACGAAGACGATGTGGTAGTTCCCTCCTACGCGCAGGTCGATCGAGCACTCCGTCACCTCACAAGCAAATGGAGCGAACCATTTGCTCACATGCTCTGGCTTCGTCAATACGTCGAAGACGAGTGCGATTGGAGCATCGAACTCACGGGTGATGACGATCTCGAGATCGTTCGGGAACTCGATGACTGCCGACCCATGCCGATCAGGTGTCACTGCTGCTCTCCTTGTTGTTGTAGCTCTTTGAGGTAGTCCTCCACCCGATCCAGTCGGTCGTTCCACGCCCGCTCGTACTTGGCCAGCCACTCGCGCATCGGCCGAAGGCGTGCGGATTCCAGGCGGTACAGCCGGCGACGCCCGTCCGCCCGGCATCTGACGAGGCCAACGATCATAAGGATGAAAACGCGGCGTGCCTGTGTCTGCTCATGCCCACGCGGTCAGCGAATCATCACTAGCCCGCTGGTCGGCTAGCCGCCTGCGTGGCGGGATGGGCTTCGTCCGGTCAATTTCACGAAGAATTGGCGCGAATATGGCCTCGTGGGCCGTGGCGCCGTACTTCTGCCTGATGGCGCGCAGCACGCCCTTGCCGCTTGCCTCTCCTACCAGCTCGTCTAGAACGCGGTAGTCAACTTCCTGGCCGCTTACCAGCTGGTCGTATGCGGCCTGCGCGATCCTGGCCAAGCTGGGATGGGGAGCAGACTCTTTCACGATCATGAGCGTCGCGTCCTTGAGATCCATGTGCGAGATTTTACGGTCGCAAAGCACCTCAAGGCCGCGCCGCAGCTCCATAGGTTCGATACTCGCGGACGCGGCGTGCGGATATAGCCTCGCATCCGTCGCCGAACTCTGCGGGCTTCTGCTCGCGTGCCCAGCATCATCGGGCCGCGCTGTGCCAGTTCCACTCCGGGTCCGCCTGGAAGTCCACACTGGCCCATGGCTCGGGAGCCGGTTCACCGGCTACCACCTCCGTGAACCAGGAGTCCTCGAGACAGGCCAAATGCTTGAGTAGCCCGCCTAGCGTCATCGACGAAGGCTGCAGCGCCACCCGCAACTGTTCATCGCTCAACCCCCGACACTTCCACTCCAGCGTCGCCCGGGCGATCAAGTCATCCGCGGTGGTACCGCTCCTGGCCCGAGATCTGCCGTCAGCCATCGCTCCGGACGCAGATAGATCGCGACCTGCTCACCCAGTTCCGCATCGGCGAACTCCATATAGGCCGGGACCTTCTCTGGCGGCAGATAACGCTCAGCGATCTCCCGCAATAGCTCATCGGTCCCCGGAACCGTCCGCGTGACCGGACCTTCCACCGACACATATCGGACTGTCGGCATGACCCGGTCGATCATCAGGGTGAAACGCCCAGCAGCTTCGATGAGGCGGGCCTTCCGGGACGAAGCCTCAGTCAGCACCCACGCCTCGCCGCCCGGCGCGTACTGATACCAGATCGGCACGGTAAACGGGCCACGGCCCTGAGCGGCTGACACCGACAAAGCCGCAACGTGGGGCTCCGCCAAGAAGTATTCGCGATCGCGTACAGACAAGCTGACATCCGCCATGACTTCGAGCCTAGGCAGAAGTACTGACAATCTGGCCTGGGCCAGCTGCTCACCAGTCAGGCCGGCGCACTTCCACTGCAGCGTGGTGTGCTGCTTGTCAAGGAATCCTGCAAGCGTCGTGCGCTCGTCGGCGACGAACGGTTCCTATCACACGTTCCGGCGCTCGCGTCTTGCATCGGCCGGTTATGACACTTCGCTTCTCTTCGCCCGCTCGCATCGAGATCCCTGCTCAGCTGCCCACGAGGCTAGGCTTGGCGGGCTGTCCACTGGCGCCTAGCCTGTTCGTCGTCAGGGCGGGAGCGTCCAAGCAAGGAGGAGCACGATGAGCGTTCCGCAGATCGTGTCGGCCGATGAGTGGCTCGCTGCGCGTAAGCAACTGCTTGCGGCGGAGGAGCAGGCCGCCGAGCTACTGACCCACGTCAAGGATCGCCGCCGGGAACTGCCAGCCGTCCTGGTGGAGAAGGAATACCGGTTCGACGGGCCGGACGGCCAGGTGAGCTTGCTGGACATGTTCGAGGGCCGGCGCCAGCTCATCGTCCAGCACTTCATGTTCGACCCGGCCTGGGACCAAGGCTGCCCAGTCTGCTCCTATCAGGCCGACAACGTGGGCGACCTTGCGCACCTGCACGCCCGCGATACCACATTCGCGGCAGTATCCCGGGCGCCCATCGGCAAGATCGAGCCGTTCCGGGAGCGGATGGGCTGGACCTTCCCGTGGTACTCATCGCTGGACAGCGACTTCAACTACGACTTCCATGTCACCAACGATGAGGACGTCGCGCCGATCGAGTGGAACTTCAGGACCAAGCAGGAACTGATCGACATCGGAGAGGCCTGGGCCGCCCGGCCAGGCGAGCAGGGCGGCGTCAGCGTCTTCTTCCGCGACGGCGACACCGTCCTGCACACGTACACCGGCTATTCCATCGCAGAGCTACTGTGCGCCACCGACCAGTACCTGGACCTCACCCCGCTCGGCCGCCAGGACGAGACCGTGGAGTTGCGCCATCACGACAGGTACGCCGACGACTCGTGACAGACTGCAGCGGGCCGCAGGATCGGCGGCGCGATTAGCAGGACGCGCGACGGCCCAGCACCATCGCAGCTGGGCGACCGGCGAAGCGACCGTCGGTTATCTCTGCTGCTCGTCCTTCTGTGGAAGCTCGTCAGCATGGCGCAGGACGACTTTCCACTGGCCGCCTTCTCGGCGGTATGCCTGGGTGCAGCGAAGTGTCCTAGGCTGCGGCCGATCGCCGACATGCCGGGTCATGTGCTCCATATCGACGGTACAGGCGAGGTCGCCGCCGACGATGGTCATGACGTTCTGCGCTGTGCGATCAGTAGCGTTGATGCCGCTAGCCGCCCAGTCCAGCCGTGCGCTGACTTGCTCCCACCCACGCTCATAACCGCCGAAGGCGCCCATGATCACCACATCATCGGCGCGTGACCAGAGCGCCTTGAACGGTTCCGGGTTTCCCTCAACTAGATCGCCAAGAGCTGCCTGGCACACCGCTACGAAGTGCTCCCAGTCGGAGTCCACACGTACATAGTGCCAAAGCAGGCCCTGGTCTGGAGCATCAGCAGCACAAGCACGCCGGCGTCGTCGCCTCATATCAGTCACGGCAGGCGCGCTGGTGGATCAGCGCTGCCCGTGAGCCCGTTCCCACCATTTGAGTACGCGCATCGCCCGCAAGGTCAGCCAGCGAGACGGCTCGCCGGCTCCGTTGTCGACGTCGAACCAGACCCGACCGGGCAGGCTCCAGTCCAGGAGCCAGGTACCGTCCGCCAGGCGCTTGGAGCGAACGTGGTCGACTGCCTCGCCAAGCCTCGGGTCCGGCGAGACTCCGGTGAGCGTGGCAGCAAGGCGGAAGTAGTCCAGTGCCCTGAGGACGTCATAGCGCCAGCGGTAGGGATGCAGAAAGGACAGAAATTGCACGTCGGCCGGCCTGCCAGTACTGATGCGGCGGAAGAGACTGCGCTCCAGCAGATATGCCTCGCCGGACTTGCGCGCCTGCTGGGACTCAACCGTGCCGCCGGTGGCTCTCTCATACTCCAGCAGCCCCTCCAGCACGTTGATCGTCGAGGCGAAGGACGAGCGAACCGAGCCGTTTGCTCTCTCACAGTTCCAGCCGCCGTCGTCGAGACGCTCGCTCAGCAGCCTGCCGACGATGGAGGAGACGTCAACCCCGAAGTAGGCGCCGTCGGCGACGGTCCGGCCGTTGATGCACTCCTCCACCTCACCCTGCCAGTAGGGCTCGCCGGCATGATCCCAACGCGAGTTGGCTCCGATCAACTCGACGATTCGCCTGGCCCGATCCGCAGCGGGATCGAGGCCAAACTCCCGGAGCTGCGACAACGAGAAGGCCGTGGCCGTCCATGGCTGGCCGACTTCCTGCCACTCCCGGAAGTCGAAATCACGCGGCGCGAAGGCGCCGCCTGCCCACTGCCCGTCCTCGTCCTCGTAGGCGAGCAGTCGGGCTCCCCAGCCCTCCGTTTCCACTTTGGCCCGCTCCGCCCGGTACTCCGGCTCCGGGACGTCGAGCAGGTCGCGCATCACCTGCCAGCGGATCGACGGGTCAGAGTTGAGAAGCCAGTCGATAACTGAATCAGAATCTGCCATTCCCCTGCCGCTGACGACTGCTGATGACACCTGTGACCTCCGCGTCGGCCCTTCCCTTGTACGGCTTCGATCATTCGCAACCTAAAGCAGTTTCCGGACGAACTCCGTCCGGAATGTCACGCGAGTGCCTGCCGCACGCCAACATCAGGGGCTCGTGAGCATGACGAGTCGCTGCGTGGCTCGGGTCATCGCGACATAGCGGTCGACGGCGCCTTCGATGCCCGTGCCGAACGACTCCGGGTCGATGAGGACGACCAGGTCGAACTCCAGCCCCTTCGACAGTTCTGGGGCCAGTGACTGGACGCGCGATGTCGGCCGGAACGTGGGATCGCCGATGACGCAAGCGATCCCGTCGGCATGCGTGGCGAGCCAGCTGTCGAGGATTGAGCCTAGCTCCGAAGATGATCCGTGTCCGACCGGGACACCGCCGCTGCGGATGGATATCGGTACGTTGGCGTCGGGGAGCACGGCCCGAATGACGGGCTCAGCCTCGGCCATGATCTCTTCCGGCGTCCGGTAGTTGATGCTCAGGGAAGCCAGCCTGATCTGGTCGAGCCCGATCCGCTCGAGCCGCTCCTGCCACGACTCCGTGAACCCGTGCCTGGCCTGGGCGCGGTCCCCGACGATGGTGAAGCTCCGAGACGGGCAGCGGAGCAGCAGCATCTGCCACTCTGCGTCGGTCAGTTCCTGAGCCTCGTCCACGACGATGTGCGCGAACGGGCCAGCGAGCGAATCCGGGTCGCGACTGGGCAGCGCGGTGTCGTCGACCAGGGCATCCTGGAAGTCCTCGCCGCGCAGCATCGTCACGAGGCCTACGCCGTATTCGTCGTCGGCGGCCTCGATGAGGTTGTCGACGACCCTGGCCATCTGCTCGCGCTCGGCGGCGACAACGGCGTCACGCTGCCGCTTACGTCGCGACGCCGCCGGGTCGCCGAGCCGCTGCCGTGCCGCGTCCAGCAGCGGCAGGTCGGACACCGTCCAGGCCTGCGTATCCCGGCGCTGCAGTAGCTTCACCGCATCGGGGCTCAGCCACGGAGCGCACATTCTTAGGTAGGCAGGTACCGACCAGAGGTCGTCGACGAGGTCGGCCGCCTCGAGTAGCGGCCAGGCCCGATAAAGGGCCGTGATCAGCTCCCTGTTCTGCAGCAGCGACTTGCGGAACAAGTCGGCCGGCACATCACTGCCGTGCTTGTCCATCAGGATCGCGACCAGTTCGTCGAAGATCCGATCGCGCGCCTCGTTGTGCGGAGTACCAGGTTCTGGTGCCTCGAACGCCTCGGCCCAGTCGTCGGCGCTGAGCCAGATGTCAGACCAGTGAGTCACGACCGTCATCCCCGTCGCAGGCGGATTCTCGTAGAACCTGACGGCAGTCTCGATCGCCTCCACTAGGCCGGCGGACGACTTCAGGCGGGCCACGTCCGGGTCGGCCTCGATCCCTGCCGTAGCTCCCTCCGCGACGAGGTCCCGCAGGGTACAGGTCTGCACGCCCTCCTCGCCGAGGCTGGGGAGCACGTCGGAGACATAGGCCAGGTACGGCTGGTGCGGGCCGACGAACAGCACGCCGCCCCGGCGATGACCGAGGCGAGGATCGGTGTAGAGAAGGTAAGCGGAGCGGTGCAGCGCGACGACGGTCTTCCCCGTACCCGGACCGCCGTCGACGACGAGGGAGCCGCGGGATCCGGCGCGGATGATGGCGTCCTGGTCGGCTTGGATGGTGCCGAGCACGTCTCGCATCCGGGCCGACCGGTTGCCGCCCAGGCTTGCGATGAACGCGGACTGGTCATCGAGCGCGGCGTGCCCCTCAAATCCGCCCGGGGTGAACACCTCGTCCCAGTAGTCGCTGACCCGGCCACGAGTCCAGCGGTACCTGCGGCGGCTTTCCAGGCCCAGCGGATTGGCGTGCGTCGCTCCGAAGAACGGCTCAGCCGCGGGAGAACGCCAGTCGATCAGCAGCCGGCGACCAGCGGTGTCGGTGAGACCAAGTCGTCCGACGTACACGGGCTCGGAGGTGTCCGCGCTAACCATGCGGCCAAGGCACAGGTCCAGACCGAAGCGGCGCAAGATGCGCAGGCGAGCGGTCAGCCGGTGGATCTCCAGGTCCCGGTCCAGCGCCTGCTGGCCGATGCCGCCGGGTGCCTGCCGCTCAGCACCAAGCCGATCGGACAACTCCGCAATCGACTCCTCAAGGCTCTCCGCGATGGCAGCAAACTGCTGCTCGTCGTCGGCGATCAGCCTGGGATCGGCCTTGGCGGCGAGGCGTCCGGGAAGGTCAAACGCACTGGGGATCAGTGGATTCACGTCATCAGCTCCGATCTGAGGCCGCCTGCAATCGCCGCGCGCGGAACGCGTCTTGACTGGAGGTTCCTAACTGGTGCCGATACGTCAGTAGAAGCACATGCATTCGTTGATCCCGTGTCGCAGCGAACGGCCCAGGCCAGCGATTCTGCGCCACGACCCGGGTCTTGCCGCAAGCCCCCCCTTACGCTATATGTTGAAAATGGAGGGAGTGTGTGCCGTCATGCTCCCTTGATCGTCCGCTCTCGACCGGAATCTGCCCGTGGCGGCGTCATGGACCTGCCGCATCGCGGACCTGCGGCATCAGGTCGCGTGCGTGTCGTCCCCGCCGCGGACGCCGCTGGTACTCATCCGCACCATGGCAGCCGTCGCGCTGAGCTGCTTAGGAAATGGGTCTGTACCTGGCGCGCCCATGGCCACGACCAGCATTCCGGGAACGAACAGCATGGTGCTGGGCAGCAACATCCAGATGACAATCAGAAGTGCGCCGGCCGCGACTAATATCGGCCGCCAGTGGGTCAGTACCATCCAAGCGAGCCATCGGGTCGGCCGCAGATGCGCCTTGCGCGCGAATCCCACGGCACTGGATCGATCGGCCGGGCCGACGGAGGAACGCCGCGCATCCAGGCTCCGGCGATGCGGCCGCATGCTCATCACGGCCCCCTATCCCGCCGCAAGACCACTGCCCCATTGCTCGGCGTGCAGCCAACACTACGCTTCTTAGGTGACCCGCACGCTGATACAGAAGCCGGTCTCCGCCGGCACGCGTGCACCGGCGGCCAGCGCCGTACCGCGGAGTATCTGCTGTCGCGCGGGGCGGACCTCAACTGGGAGCTTCACTAGGCGCAGGACACGCCGCGTCTGCACGGGCGCCTGGCCGGTCCACGGTCAGGGTTATATCGGGGGCTTCCCTCATGGCCGCTGGCAGGCTCCTGCCTGCACACTGGTTTCGCCGGGGCATCGAACAGACCTCGCGACCGAGAGCTGACACGCCATGCATGAAGAAGACGAAGACCCCCTGGTCGGAGCCGAGCAGCTAGCCAGGCTTGATCCCGCAGCCGCCGCCGCGGCCCTGCGGGCTATCGCCTGTGACAGCAGCGTCGATGACGGCGTGCGCCTGGAAGCAGCCAGCCAGCTAGCCGACAACGACCGGCGAGCCGCCACCGAAGCACTGTGCGCCGTCGCCTGCGACGAAGCCGTCGACGACGGGCTACGCCTCGAAGCAGCCAGCCAGCTACCCGACATCGACCGGCGAGCCGCCGCCGAAGCACTGTGCGCCGTCGCCTGCGACGAAGCGGTCGACGACGGGCTGCGCCTCGAAGCAGCCAGCCAGCTACCCGACATCGACCGGCGAGCCGCCGCCGAAGCACTGCGTGCCATCGCATTGGATCGAAGCGTCGACGATGGCCTGCGCCTCGAAGCAGCAGAGCAGCTGGCCACGCTAGGCCCGCCAGCCACGGTCTAGGTCCCGCCGATCAGCAGATCGGTCCGCCGGGGTCCAGTCTGCTCCGGCTGACCTGACCCGGCGCCGCGCGGCACTGACCGCGGCCCCTGCGGACCGCGGGAGGTCAGTTACCGTTCGGCTGCGGGGCTAGGAACGGGGCCGCCCGCGTCCGCCGCCGTCGGACGCTGGCCGCATGGATCACACTCGACCGTCGTCGCCGGGCCAGTCCGTCTGATACAGGACCCCGTCGGCGTCGTGCCGCGGAAACAGGCTCGGCTCGGTGGCCCCGATGCCTTCCATCGTCCGGCCAGCCTGCTCCGGGATCGACTCAGCGATCGACTCATCCACGGCCCGGCGTCCGTGCCTAGCCTGCTCGGCTCTCGCGGTCCGTCGGCTCATCCGCATCAGCGGCGTACCGGCGAGTCCAAGCAGCAAGAAGACCAAGGAGATCAGCAGGAGCATGAACGTGCCTGCCTGGTTCGACGTGGCAAAGACGGCGTATCCGCCGGCACAGCCGGCCAGGACACCGATCCCGATCGCCCATTGCTGCTCACGCCGTGTCAGCAGGTGCGGCGGAGAACCAGCACCGTTCTGCGGCGGCCGGTCCTGCAGAGCTTCTCGGTTCATATCCCACGCTTCTCTGGTCGTTCGCCTTTTCAGGGTCTGGTCGTAGGCGCGCTGAATGGATGACCTGATCAGATTGCTGCGATAGCTGGGTGTGAACTTCAGCGAGCCGACTCCCCACTGGCGGCCATCGCCCTGACTCTGGACGTCGGCCTCTGGCAGCAGCGCTGCCTCACCCGCGAGTGCCACGGGAAGTGATGAGCGCAGGCTGACGGCCTGGCGCAGTCGTGCCGCGACGACCCTGAGGTCGCCGTCATCGAGGAAGTAAGCAACAGCTCCGAACGCCAGCAGTGAGCAGACCGCAGCCACCGCGCCGATGAGGCCGTACACGAGCCGGTGATGCGCCGGAACCGCGATGCTGACCATCACGCCGACGGCGGCCCCTACCAGCGCGGCGGCCGACCCGGCCAGGGTCGCGCGGCCGGTGCCCAGCACGGCCGCCTTGCCCCGGATCCGGCGGGTAGCTATCACGAGCGGGATAGCTGCGCCGGTGGCACCGATGGTGTTACCGAGTGCCAGCGCGGCCACCACGAGCCGCGCGGGAACGAGCTCGGCGAGCACCACCTGCGCCACCAGCTGCAGCATGCCGCTGCCCGCGAGCGCGATGCCCGCGACCTTGAGCCGGCCAAGCGCGAGCAGCGCCCTGGTCAGGTTCGCGATGATGCCGACGCCCACCAGGCCAGGAGCCAGCAAGGCAAATCCCAGCATCAGCTGCGGTACCTGACCCGGCGTCTTGGCGAGCACGTGGGCAGCCGGGACAGTGACCGCGCCGGTCACCGCCATGCCGAGGCAGGACATGAGCACTACCGCGCGCGTCGAGCCAGCGCAGGTCCGGTCGAAGACCGATCCGTCTCTGGCCGACAACACCGGGAACGCACTGAGCACAATCGACAGCGCGAGCACGGCGTTGAGTGAGTAGAACACCTGTGACGCGTAGCCGATGATGACCAGTGCGCCGGTGGCTCCGCGCCCGTTGGCCAGCGCGATCACGGCGATGCCCGAGATCTCTTGCACGACCATCTCGGCCAGGCCGACCATGACCAGGCCACCGGTCCGCCGGGCGATGCCCGGCGGGAACCGGAGGGTGGGCCGGAACCGAAGGCGCAGTCGCCAGGTCGGCACCGCGCCGACCACCACCATGGCGGCAATGCCCAGCGTGGCGCCCCCGGACAGGACGAGCTCCGCCGAAGCTGGCAGCCGACCAAGCGGCAGCCCCTTGCTGAGCGGGGCGAAGGCGAGGTAGGAGGTAATGAGCACGAGGCTGGCGACCAGTGGCGCGAGCGCATACCCAGCGAACCGGCGGTACGCCTGCAGCAGCCCGAACAGCACGACCGAGAGGCCGTAGAGGAGAGCCTGCGGTGCGAATACGCGCAGCATGCTCGCGGTCGTCGCGACCACCTCGGCGTGTACGCACTGGGCACTGGGGTTGACCGGGTTGAGGAGCTCGGCGATCGGGCCGGCGGCCACGACGACGATCAGGCTCAGCGGGACCAAGATGACGAGTGTCCACGTCAGCAGCGCCGAGGCGATCTGGCTGACCTCGGCCTTGGCCTCCGGATCAATGGCAGACCGCTCGGCCGAGCGGGCCAGCACCGGGACCATCACGCTCGCCATCGAGCCGCCGAGGACCAGTTCGTAGACGAGGTTAGGCACCTGATTCGCGGTGTAGTAGGCGGTGCCCAGGCACGTCGCGCCGACGGCCTGCGAGAACACCAGCGTCCGCACGAGACCGAGGATGCGCGCCAGCATGGTGAGGCCCGCAATGACACCAGCGCCGCGGGCGATGCCCGCGGCGTGCGAGTGACGGCGGTCCGTCTCGCTGGCTGATCCCAGCTCGGTCACCTGGCATCACTCGCGCTAGTCGGCGCGCGCATTCGCTGGTCTCCGCTACTCGTGTGGTGGCCGCTTCCTGCCGGGGCCCGGCAGGCAGGAACCTTGATGGCATGCGAGTTAGGCGCGCATATAGGTTCAATGCACGCCCGTACCAGTAAAGCGTTCCCGGCACTCGCGGGCGGTCGTTATATCGGATCCGGCGCCGCGAAATCTCGCCAGATGCGCTGGCCAGCGAGCTAATTGCCCAGTATTGCTGGTCTCCTTGGTAGGTTGAGCTCCCCGGCGAAGGAGGGTCGAGTTGAAGGCGCTCGTGTTCCGGCACAGCCTGGCCCGGGAGGCCGCAGCCACGATCGGCGGCCGCGTCGACCAGCGAGCCTTCGCTGCCCGCTTCGCGCCGGTCCGGCTCGAGGACGTCGACGAGCAACCGCTCCCTGCGGCGGACTGGGTACGGGTCCAGACGACCTTCTCCGGCCTGTGTGGCTCGGACGTCAAGCAGATCCTCCTGAACGGCGCCCGCGACAACCCGCTGACCGCGCTGGTGTCGTTCCCGCACGTCCTCGGCCACGAGGTGGTCGGACGCCGGGCTGACACCGGCGAGCGCGTTGTCCTGAACCCCTGGCTGTCATGCGGGCCCAGGGGTATCGACCCGCCGTGCGAGGCCTGCAAAGCGGGCCGTTATCCCTGGTGCCGCAACTTCCGGTCTGGCGGCCTGCCGGTGTCGATCCACCTGGGCAACTGCGCCGGCGCGGCCGGTGCCCACGCCGAGCGCTTCGCCGCCCACGACTCGCAGCTGTTCGGCATCCCGGACGCCGTCTCCGACGAGGCGGCCGTGCTGGCCGATCCCGTCAGCGTCTCGCTGCGGTCGATCCTGCTCGCACCGCCTGCCGACGACTCGCCCGTCCTGGTCTACGGCTCAGGGACGCTGGCGTTCGCCGCCATCGCGCTCCTGCGCCACCTTTACCCGGCCGCTGAGGTCTGGGCGGCCACCCGTCCTGGGGCCAGGGCCGAGCTCGCGACCCGCCTCGGAGCTCACGCGGTGCCTGTCGTCCTCGCCTGACCAGCTGGTCTCGCAGGTAGCGCGCCGCGTCGGGACCACGCCGCTGGCGCCGTGGAGCAAGCGCGACTGGCTCCAGGACGGCCCGGCCATCGTCTACGACACGATCGGCTCGACGGAGACCGTCGAGACGTCCCTGCGGCTGCTCGCGACCGGCGGCACGCTCGTGGTCTCGGGGGTCGAGCCGCCCAAGCGCTTTGAGTGGACGCCCCTGTACTTCAAGGAGATCCGCGTCATCGGCTCGAACGGCTTTGGCATCGAGACCGTCGATGGCGTATCCAAGCACGCAATGCAGCACTACTTCGACTTCATCGCCGACGGCCTGGACCTCACCCCCGTCATCACGCACCGCTTCCCGCTGGACCGCTGGGACGAGGCCGTCCTGGCCGTCAAGAACTCCCGGCGCACCGGCGCCGTGAAGGTGCTGCTCGAACCGCCGGAGACGACTCATGCAGATCCGGATTGAGGGCACCGACCTGCCTGGCCGGTCGTGGCGGCATGAGCCGGGACTTCCCCGGCTACCACAACATCCACGTCGGCGTGCAGCGGCGGGCTAAGTGCGACGAGTTGCTCGGCCTGACGCCTGGTGACGCACCCGCCGCGCCGTGGACGCTCGACTGCCAGGTCACCGGCGCCGAGGCGGGCCGCGACGTCGGGGCCCCTACATCCAGGGACCGCGCGGCGGCCGCTTCATCTACCTGAGCTGGGGCACTGTCGACGAGGCCGACACCTTCACGTTGTTTCGCCGGGCCAAACTCTGGCTCGACGGAGTCCCTGCCGTTGTACTCGAGGACGCTATCCAGACCGGCGTCCTCATCGGCCGGCTCGGCCTGACCGACGCGAAGGGCCTCCCCACCTGCACGGGCAGGCCGGCCGCCAACGATTGAGTGGTCAGCCGGCCCTGGCCGACGGGGACCTTAACCGAGACCCTGGCACTTCCAGTCATCATCGCGATCGCTTTATGGCATTTGCCCATACGGAAGTGTCAGGGTCTCACGATCAGGCTGTCAGGGGTCTCGATCGGCGGGCCCACATGGTACGCGTCGATTCCTAGCCGCGCTTGTCGCCGCCGAAGCGCTCGTCGACCTGCTCGGGCGCCAGCCCGAAGTCCGCGAGGGCGTACCGATGCGCGGGCCTGGCCTCGCCCTGCGATGCCGCCGCGTGCAGGACTCGGACGGCGTCCGCGGCCGCGCTGCTGTAGGGCAGGCCGAAGTGCGCATAGACCGACTCGACGGTGCCGACCGGGTCGGCGGTGAAGTCCGCGTAGTCGACGTCCAGGAACTGCGCCTGGTCGTACCGCGCCCTGGCCGCGGCGAACTCTGCCAGCCCGCGCGCCCATAGCTCCAGCTGGTCGCGCGCCGATCACTGCGCCGCGGAACCTTTCCGACCAGCCGTCGGTCGCGTGCGCCGCGAGGCTGCACATGGACCCGATCGACCGCCTGCGGCTCGCGGTGGGTCTGGATGATCAGCGCGTCCGGGTAGACCGCGAGGATGGCGTCCAGCGCGAACAGGTGACTGGGATTCTTCAGCACCCACCGGTGCCCTGGCTCGTTCAGCCCGATCAGCTGGAGATTGCGCCGGTGCCGCTGGTACGGGCCGGTCCAGTCCTGCTCGCGCAGCCACGCCGAGTACGTCGGCAGATGCGCCAGGCACTCATACGACACCGACCGCAGCGTCTGCCGGAGCAGCTGCCAGCACTCCTCGACGGTGTCCGCAGCGATGTAGTGGACGCCCATGAACTCGGGATGCTCGACGTGATGCTGCTGGTAGCCGGCCTGGATGTGCTGGAACACCGGATTGTCGGCCCAGGTGTCGCGCGGCGGGCGCGGCTGCGGCATCTCGGCGAGCCACAGCTCCAGCCCCTGGTGTGACGGGTCGGCGGTGAGCAGCCGGTGCAGCGCGGTCGTCCCGCTCCGCGGCAGGCCGGTGACGAAGATGGGTCGCTCGATCGGCACGTCCGCGTGCTCGGGATGCGCCGCCCAGCCAGCCTCGCTCAGCAGCCGGGCGGCTAGCGCGCCGCGCAGGCCGACCCTGGCTACCTTCTGGCCGAGCTGCGTCAGCTCGGCCTCACGGGCGTACGACTCCAGGATGACCGCGAGGCCGTCGCTGTAGTCGTCGGTGCCGAAGTCGGTCAGGCCAGTCAGCCGGCTCGCCGACTCGCGCAGGTCATCGACCGTGCCGACCCTGTCCCGGCTGGCACTGACGCGGCCCGCACTGTCCCGGCTGGCACTGTCCCGCTCTGTGGTGGCCATGACAGCACTCAGTGGTGGTATTCGCCGCAGTTCACGTCGAGGCACTGACCGGTGATGGCACGCGCCAGCGGCGAGGCGAGGAACAGGACAGCGTCGGCGATCTCGTCCGGCTCCGGTAGCCTGCCGAGGTCGATGTTCGCTGCCGTCTCGGCGTAGATCTCGTCCGGGTCGACGCCGCGCTTCTTGGCGAGGTAGCCGAAGTACCACTTCAGCGACTCGCCCCAGATGTGGCCGGGCGCGACCGAGTTGACCCGGATGCCTTGCGGTCCGAGCTCGGTGGCCAGGCTCTGCGCCATGGCCAGCAGCGAGGCCTTGGCCATCTTGTACGGGCCCATGGTCCGCTGCGAGAAGCGCACGACCATCGAGTTGACCATGACGACCGAGCCGGACGTCGCCGCGAGCGCGGGGATGAACAGCCGCGTCATCCGCAGCGCTGAGATGACGTTGTTGTTGAACCCGGCCTGCACGGCGTCCAGGTCGACCTTGGCGAGGTCGGCGATCGGCGGCATGACGAGCGCGTTATGAACCAGCGCGTCGACCTTGCCGAACTCCTCCACCGCGGCAGTGGCCAGCCGCGCGGCGTCGGCCTCCACCGTCATGTCGGTCGGCACGACGAGCGCCCGGCGGCCGAGGTCCTTGATCTCGGCCGCGACGTCCTCGAGCCGGGACGCCGTCCGCGCGGCGAGCACGACGTCGGCACCGGCGGCCGCGCCGCGGACCGCGATCTGACGGCCGAGGTCCGGTCCCACGCCGGAGACGACGAGCACCTTATCCTGGAGATACATCAGCCCAGCTCCCTCTGCCCTAGCCTGCACTGCACTAGCCCACCATCCGGTTCGCGACCGCCGCCTGCCGCGCCGCGATGCGCGCCCGGTACTCGGCTGAGGTGATCCTGGCCTGCTCGAAGTACGGCAGCCGGTCTGCCAGGTTCGCGAACGGCACCACGCAGACCTGCGGCCCGTCGTCAGCTAGCAGCGCCCTGGTCAGTCCCTGCCAGCGGATCTGCACGTACCCGCGGGTCCGGCCGGTGAGTTCGAGCCAGTTCGCGACGCCCGGGTCATGCTCACTGATCACGAAACGCAGCATGCCATCGGCATCAGCGCGGGCCTGGGCAGCGGTGAGGCTGGTCTGATGATTGATGTAGTCGAGCGAGACGTACCACAGGCTGCCCAGCTGAATGCCCTGGTAGGGCGCCACGTCCTGGCGGGCGGCCGGCACCGTCACGATCATCGCCTGGTCCGGGTCCAGGTCGAAATGACCGGCGGACGAGAACTGCGTGGCCAGGCCGCCTGGCGTCGGCCGCGGCGGCGTCATGGTATTGACCGGCTCGTTCAGGTAGAACCACTCGGGGAAGGCCAGGAAGGTCCGCAGGCGCGACAGCAGTATCTTGCCCGCCACCCCGTACCGCTTGGCCAGTAGCGCCGCATCCGCCGGCGGCGGCGCGGCGCCGATGTTGTCCGCGCGCTGGATCCGCAAAGTGCCGCGCCGCTCGTGCGCCCAGTCGGTGTACACCTCGCGCACGACGAGCATCGCCGAGCCAGGCCCGAGCGGGACGTAGTTGGCGGGCGCGTCAGGCCGTGGCGGGCCGAATCGCAGTTCGAAGGAGCCATCAGCAGCGATGTCAAGACGCCGGTCGTCAAAGGCCGTCAGGCTGTCGGGCACCTCCACGGGCGAATAGTCACCATTCAGCACCTGGAAGCTGAGGTCCGCGGTCGTCCCCCGCTGGCCCGTGACGATGTACTCGGCGTCATCACGAAGGTAGGCGTGCAGATACAGGGTGTCGGGGTTATCGAGGCCCAGCTTGGTGTACGGGCCGGTCGACTGCACGAAGTACGGGAAGTCGCGCTGGTAGGCCCAGGCCATGTGCAGTGACGCCTGGATGCTGCCGGCCAGGTAGTCATACCCTTCCGCCAGGTCCTGGTCGGTGCGCACGTGCGGCGCCGCCGCGATGATCTGCTCGGCCTCGAGCACCGCGTCCGCGAACGACTGGGTGATCACGGCTACCTTTCCGGGTGCGACGTGGCTCGGCGCCGGGTCGACGGCAGTGGCGACCCGGCATCAGAACCGGCCCGACCAAAGGTAGAACACGTTCTAAAAGCACGTCAATGACCGGCCCCGCGCTCGCCCGGCTCAGCTGGCCTTCTTGGGCGCCCACATATTGTCGATAAAGCGCAGCGAGGGGCTGTCGTCCAGCGAGTTCACGGTCTCGTAGATGCGCTGGTAGCCGATGTGCGAGAGCCGCCACCGGCCGTCGGCGCCACGCTCATACGTGTCCTCGTAGAACGCCGCTCCCTTGATCACGACCCGGTACTCGGTCGCAATGACGGTGTCCTCAAACGACCACGTTCCCGTCGCCTTGTCGCCGTTGACGGAGATCTCCGGCTGCCCGCAGCGGTGCACGGTGATGATCTCGGGCCCCAGGTTGTCGCGCAGGTAGGAGACGATCTCGTCCCGGCCGCGCAGGTTGAGAGGCCGGCCGGCGGCGTGGGTGCCGTAGTCGGCGCTGGCATCCGCGGTGAAGACGTCCCCGATCTCATCCCACAGCTTCAGGTCGACGCAGCGCAGGTAGCGGTACTTCACCTGGCGGATCTCTTCCAGCGCCACAAGGTCCATGTCGTCCAGCTTTCAGATCTGATTGACTTCCAACAAGAACATGTTCTACTCCAAGTGGTCAACCCGTGCCACGACATGGCATCGCCGCCGGAGGTAACGTGCGCTTTTGCTACGCCGAGTCGATGACCGACCCGTCCTTCTACGCTCCGCTGGCTCGCGCCGCCGAGGAGGCCGGCTACGACTCGATGGTGATCCCGGACAGCATCTGCTATCCGGCGGAGTCCGACAGCGTGTACCCGTTCAACCCCGACGGCACCCGCGAGTTCCTGGAGGACAAGCCGTTCCTCGAGCCGTTCTCGCTGATTCCGTACCTCGGGGCGGTCACCGAGCGCCTGCGGTTCATCACGTTCGTGCTCAAGCTGCCGGTCCGCCACCCCGTCCTGGTCGCCAAGCAGGCCACCTCCGCTGCCGTCCTGACCGGCAACAGGCTGGTGCTCGGCGTCGGGACCAGCCCGTGGCGGGAGGACTACGACGTACTCGGGGTGCCCTGGCAGCGACGCGGCCAGCGGATGGACGAGGCGCTGGCCATCGTCCGCGGGCTGTCCGCCGGGGGGTACTTCGAGTTCCACGGCGAGGTCTTCGACGTGCCGCCGATCAAGATCGCCCCCGTGCCGACGCAGCCGGTGCCCGTGCTCATCGGCGGCCACGGCGAGGCGGCGCTGCGCCGGGCCGCCGCCGCTGGCGACGGGTGGCTGCATGGCGGCGGCAACCCCGCCGATCTGCCCGGCCTCCTGGCCCGGCTGGCGGCGCTGCGCGCGGAGTACGGCACCGCCGACCGCCCGTTCGAGATTCACGTCATCTCGATGGACGCGTACTCGGCCGACGGCATCCGGCGGCTCGAGGACGCAGGCGTCACCGAGGTCATCGTCGGCTTCCGCTGGCCCTACCACGTCGGCCCCGACGCCGAGGATCTCCAGCCCAAGCTCGATAAACTGCGCAAGTACGCCGACGATGTGATCGGCAAGACGCACTAGGGGGCCCATGGATGCCACGCCAGTCAACCTGCAGGCAGCGCTGCGGTCCTTCGACGAGGTCTACAGCCCGCGCATCGTGACCCGGATGAACGACTACGACGTGCGGATCGCCCACGCCAAGGGCGAGCACGTCTGGCACGTGCATGCCGACACCGACGAGTTCTTCCTGGTCATCGACGGCCAGTTCGACATCGCCCTGCACGACGCCGACGGGACCGAGCACACGGTCAGCCTCCGCCAGGGCGACGTCTTCGTGGTGCCCAGGGGCACCGAGCACAAGCCGTCGTCTCCCGGCGGCTCGATCCTGATGTTCGAGCCGTCGCAGACGCTCACTACCGGCGACTGGCACGAGGGCGAGATCCCCGACCACGTCCACAGCACGACGGGCCAGGATCTCTAGCCCAGCTCGTCGACCAGCGTCGTCACCAGCTCCCGCGGCAGCCCGTGGGTGTCGTGCAAGTAGGCATAGTCGTCCTCGCTTAGCACGCCGGCCGGGTAGAGCCGCCGCAGCAGCAACCGGCCGCGGGTCAGCAGCTCGGAGAACTTGCGCTCTTCCGACGTCAGCACGCCGAGCACGAGCGGCGGCGTGACCGACTGGCCGAACCGCGCGCCCGTGTCGAGCACCAGGTCCGGCGGCAGATCCGCGAGCGTGCGGGAGCCGTCAGCCTGCCACAGGGCGGTCAGCGCTCGGCGCACCAGCCGCCGCAGCACATAACCGCGTCCGGTGTTCGACGGCAGCACGCCGTCGCCGATGATCGCCATCGAGGACCGCAGGTGGTCCGTGAGGATCCGCGATGAGCGCTCGTCCGGGTGCCACAACCCGGCCAGTTCGCGCCGCCACGGCGCGAACATGTCCGTCTCGAACACCGACCTCGCCCCCTGCGACACCATCAGCAGTCGTTCCAGGCCCATGCCGGTGTCGACGCTCGGCTGGGCCAGCGGCGACAGGCTCCCGTCGGGATGCCGGTAATAGCGCATGGTGACGTGGTTCCAGAGCTCAAGCCACCGCGGGTCGGTGCCGGGGGTGTCCTGCGGCGGCCCCGTTCCGGTCCAGATGAAGATCTCCGAATCGGGCCCGCACGGCCCGGTCGGCCCGTTGGACCACCAGTTGTCCGCCGCGCTCAGCGGCTCGACCGGCAGTCCGAGCTCCGACCAGGTCGACAGCGCCGCCAAATCGGGGCCGACCTGATCGTCGCCGCCGAACGCGGTGGCGTGCAGCATCTCCGGCTTCAGCCCGAAGTGGTCACAGAGCAGTTCGAGTCCCCACCGCAGGCTCTGCGGGCCGCCGTAGTCGCCGAGCGACCACGAGCCCAGCATCTGGAAGACGGTCAGGTGCGAGCTGTCGCCAACCTCGTCCAGGTCGGTCGTGCGCAGGCAGCGCTGGACCCCGGTCAGCCGGCGGCCGAGCGGATGCGGCTCGCCCTCCAGGTACGGCGTCAGCGGATGCATGCCCGAGGTCGTGTACAGCACGGGGTCACCCGCGCGTGGCAGCAGCGAGCTCCCGGCGATCTGCCGATGGCCGCGACTGCGGAAGAACTCGACGAACGTCGAGACTGTCTCGTGCATATTCATGGTCGGAAGCGCCTCTCGGTGTCGGGGCGCCGGAAACCACGCCGCGGGCGCGGCCGTCACAGTGAGAGTTCGGGGCGAGCGCCGGCGAGCCGTTCCCGGTCGCCAGCAGGTAGTGAGGTCAGGCAGCGGCAACCGGCGAGCACGTAGCTCGCGCGGCCGCGACGACGATGCGTGGGCAACTGAACCTCATGACGATCACTGTACCGGGCGCCCGCAACCCGTTAAGGCCGGGAACGGGGCCGCCCGTGCTACTCCTGCCCGCCCGCCGCCCAGGGCCCGAGCCAGGCGAAACCCCGAATAATCTCCCTGGCTGAGCGTGATATCCCGCAAGATATCTGTTGGTCCCAGGGTTGCTGGCGACTCCTACTAGCGCACCGCAAACCCGAAAGGACCCACCCGTGATGAAGCCATACCTCGTCGCGACCCTAGCCGCCGTCGGCCTTGCCACCTGCGCCTGCTCGGGCGGCTCGAGCCCGGCAGCGCAGCAGACCCACACGGTCATCGTCACCGCGCCCGCTTCGACACCGGCGACCAGCGCGACCACCCAGCCCGCGGCCGGCACCTCGTCCGCGGCGTCGTCGAGCGGGGCAGCCGCCCCGGCCGGCTGCCTGTCGCGGTACCTGAACGGATCGATCGGGCTCACCCAGGGCACCGCGGGGGCGGTCGAGATCGCCATCGTCTTCAAGAACCTCGACAACGTGCCGTGCACGCTCTACGGCTTCCCCGGCGTGGCCCAGGCAGCGGGCACGCCGGTGACCGACATCGGGCTGCCGTCCACGGAGAACCACTCAACCGCTCGCGAGCTGATCACGCTCCAGCCGGGCGGTTACGCCAACGCGACGCTGCAGATCGTCGACGCGAGCAACTACTCGGCGTCGGTGTGCAAGCCGGTGAAGGCTGCCTGGCTCGCGGTCATCCCGCCGAACCAGACGGTCCCCCTCTACATCCACTACAGCTCGACTGCCTGCAAGGGACCGAAGCCCCTGCTCAGCGTGACCGCGGTCCGGCCGGGGAACGGCGGCTGAACCGGGCCGGCCTAGAAGAGGGCCAGCAGCCGCTCAGCCTGCAGGCGCAGCGTGCCCGGCGGATTCCGATTGCTCGCGGCGCTGCCGGGACGCAGGAACAGCAGCCAGGTCAGGGCGGCTAGCCGACGGCAGTACGCCAGCCGGGCGCGCTCGGCCGGCGTCAGGTCGAACGCTGCGGTGAACTGATCGCCCCGAAGCCCGGCACCGAGCCAGGCCGAGATGTGCTCGACGAGCACCGCGAGCTCGAACGCACGGTCACTGAGCCCGGAGTCCTCGAAGTCGACGATGCGGACCCGCTCGCCGTCCCACAGGAAGTTCGCCAGGTTGCCGTCACCCTGTCCGAGCACGGGCTGCCGCCCGGCCGGGTCGCCGGTGACGGTGACCGCCCAGGTGAGCCAGTCCACGCCGGCCGAGTAGGCCGCCTGGACCAGCGAATCGGCGCCCATGTCGGGCTCGCTCCCGGCCAGGTCGCTGACCAGGTGCACCAGCTGAGCCTCGTTGCCGTACTCACCAGCGACGGCGACCACCCGGTCGGCCGGCACGGACTGCCAGAGCTGGCCGAGGGCCCGGACCAAGGCCGACTCCTGCTCCGGCGTCAGCGGTGCGCCCCCGAGCGGCTCACCCGGCAGCAGCGACATCTCCACCACCGGCTGATCGGCGTGCAGGTCAGCCCGCAGCGGCTCAGGCGCGAGGCCAGGGGCGTGCTCGGCGAGCAGCCGCAGCGCTCGCCACTCGCGGGCCGGCTCGCCGCGCGCGTACCCGACATAGCGCTTGACCACCACCCCGCGCTCGGGGTGGACGCTGATCTGATGCGTCAGCAAGCTCAGCGCTCCGGCCTGGCTGGCCATGGCACGTCGACCTCGACCGGCTCGCCGTAGTCGACGCCCGGCACATCGAAGCCGTAGAGCTGCCAGATCTGCCGCCTGAACCAGTCCAGGTCGGCAAGCCCGTGCAGCATGTCGTCGCTTCCGGCCTGCCACCGCTGGCGAAGCTTGCCCTGCACGTCGGCGGCAAGCTCGGCGGCGTCGAGCCGCAGCCGGCCCTCAGTATCGGTCGATCCGGGGTCGAGCCCGGTGAGGTAGTCCCACAGCCGGATCGACTGGCGCACAGCCGACTCGGCCGCGTCAGCGGCCACGTTGTGCAGCAAGCTCAGGTACAGCGAGATGCCAGGGATCGCGAGCGACGACAGCGTGACGGCTGCGCAGTGCACCGACGTCAGGGCAGTGCCGCCTGCCTTCCTCAGCACGCCGCCGGTCAGTTCGCCGGCGGTCGCCTCGAGGTGATCCTTCGCCCGGCCGATCGTGCCCTGGCGGTAGATAGGCGCGGTCAGCTCGGACCCCACGTAGGTCAGCGCCGCGGTCCGGAAACCCGGTGCCAGCATGTCGCGCGCCGCGAGGTCGGCGATCCAGGCAGCCCAGTCCTCGCCGCCCATGACCTTGACGGTGGCCTCGATCTCGGCGTCGGAGGCCGGCTCATGGATCGACTCACGCAGCACCACGCCGTCGGCGAAGGCTACGTTCCTGGTCCGGTAGGGGGCGCCGATTGGCTTGACCGCCGAGTGATAGACCGCCCCGGACTGCGGGTCGGTCCGGCGTGGTGCGGCGACGCTGTAGATCAGGACGTCAACCTGCCCGAAGGCCGCCGCCGCCCGGTCGAGCACCTGCGCCCGGACAGCGGGATCGAAGCAGTCGCCATTGACGGGCTCGAACATCAGGCCATCCGCAGCAGCCCGGCTGGCCAGGCTCGCGGCGCGGTACCAGCCAGCTGACGCGGATCGGCGCGCCGTCGCTGGCCGCTCGAAGCACACCCCCAGCACGGCGGCCCGGTTCCCGAACAGCCCGGCCACGGTGGCGGCCAGCCCGTAGCCCGCGCTACAGCCGAGCACCAGCGCGCGCGGTCCGGCCGAATCCGCCGAGCCGGACCGGTCGCGTACGGTCTCGCTGATCATCGCGTCCACCGTCGCCGCGCAGCCCGCCGGGTGCGAGTCGAGGAAGATGAAGCCCTTACCCTCCGGGCGGAGCACTCTGGCGGCCATGGCTGCAGTCCGTCCTTCCGGCCGGCGGCTGATGTAGCCGAGAGCATATTGCCGCATCGCTGCGGGCGGCACCGGCAGGATCGCAGCGATGGACGAGCCACGCTGGAATTCGGGCTGGCCGAAATCGCGCTAATCCGCTAAATGCGTGCTAGCGAGCTTGCTTCGGTACAGAAGCCGAGAATCGCCTTTCGGCGCGTCTGAATCCCGCATTACCGCGGCTATTCAGTTCTGCTCGCGGCGGCCGTTACACCACTGTGACCTGGCCAGATACCCAAAATTGGCGGGACATGGGCGACATTTGCTGGCCGATTGGCACCTCAGCGCGCTGTTCGTGCCGTCGTTTTTTGGCGTCACTCAACGTTGCCTTTGGATTACGCGTGGTAACGTGCCACTACTGACTGGCAGGGCGGGATCACTAAGAGCAACTAAAGGCCAGCGCAATGGTCCAGTCGGAACCGACAACAGCTTGACCGCCCAAGCACGTCGGCCCCGGTACATCCGACAGCGACTTTGTTCGGCAAGAGCTGACAGCGTCATCGCTCGGCAACGACCAGCCCGCTGAAGTAACGCATGGCGAGCTAGAGCCGGCCGGTGCGGAACGACGCGGCGTCTTTGTCCGAGTGAACGTCGCCCATTGCACGGCCCGCAACCGGGACAGGCCCGGTACGGGAACCAGGAGAACAGGAAAGGAACGCATCGAGAATGCGCAAATCCATCCTTGTACTGCCGGCTCTGGCCGCAGTGCTCACGTTCGGAGCTGGAGCCGCGCAGGCTTCGACTGCCAGCATCCCGCACCCCAACGTCGTCGTGGGCTCGTTGTCTAACACCAACGGGACAGCCGGCTACTACACCAACCAGTTCGGTGACACCTACACGCAGGTGAATGGCAGCTTCACGCTGAACAAGCCAAGCCTGTATGCAAACGGCGGCATCGGCATCCAGCTGTGCAACGCCAGCACGGGTTACGCAGCCCAGATCGGCGCCATTGCCAACGGCGGCGGCTGGACCGTTGGGTACTTCAAGGGCTACCTGACCGGCGACCCGACTGGCACGGGCTCGCCGTGTGACGGCAACACCTTCCTGTCAGTAGTCACCGGTGCTGGGTTCACGGCTCTCGGTACGGTCCCGGCCGGAACCACGGTGCAAGCGCAGATCAAGGAAGTGCGCCACGGCCTGGTCTTCACCGTTGCCGACAGCGGCCTCGCGAACTTCAGCTACTTCCTGCACTCCTACCCCGGTTACTTCAACGAGGCGGCCGCGGGCATCAGCGAGGACATGTCGATCATCTCGGCTCCGGCCACCAACGACCTGGCTGACTTCTTTGGCGTCACCGCCACGGACAGCAACGGCGTCACCGGTGGACTGGCCACCTGGAACGCTGTCGAGGTCTCGAGTGGGTTCCCGGGCTACCCGCCGCTGGTGACCACCTCGCCGATCACGCCGACCACCGGTCAGGTGTGCACCTGGGTCCCCGGTCACTGGAGCATGTGGCGCAAGCACGCCCACCCGCATCACCACTGGATCCACGGTCACAACTCCTGCACCGGCGGCGGACCTTCGTCCTTCTCGATCTTCGCCGGATCACCAGTCCAGATCTGATGATGATCAGCTAGCTGCACATCATCAGACAGCCAGGTAAGCCGCGCGCCACGGGCGAGCTGCGGTCCCCAGCGGGGCCGCGGGTCACAGCCCGTGGCGCGTGGCTTGCTTGTGGCGCGCGGCTTGCTTGTGGCACCACCGCCGTGCGTCGGCCAGCTCGGGCGACGTCCTACTGAGTCGCCTGCCGACCGACCTCAGGCAGCGCCCTCAGGCAACGCCCTCAGGCAACGCCGCCGCCTCGCCGGCCTGCGAGCCATTTGGCGAGTCGAACACCGTGAGCGCCTGGCCTGCCGGGCCAGACAGGCTCTTCTTCACCGATTCCAGGATGGTCAGGCCCTGGGCGACCAGGCCAGCCGCGATCTCGCTGAGCCCGTCCGCGCCGTTGAGCACGCTGACGTTCGCGCCGGCCAGGCCGGCGGCGGCCTCCTTGACGATCATCGGCAGCTGCTCGATGAGCATCCGGTCCAGCGCGACGCGGTTGTTCGACGCCGCGGCTGCGGCCTGCAGCCGGGTGCGCTGTGCGTCGGCCTCGGCCAGAATGCGGACCTTCTCGGCCTCAGCCTCGGCCGGCTTGACCACCTCGGCGACGAGCTGGCGCTGCCGGAGCTCGGCCTGCCGGTGTGCCAGGTCGGTCTGCGCCGACAGCACGCTCATCGTCGCCTGGGCCTGCGCCAGCGGGCCGGCCTGCGCGGCCTCGGCCTGCGCCGTGTCCACCTCGGCCTTGTACTGCGCCTGCACGACCATCGTCTGGCGCTGATACTCGGCCTGCTTGCGCTGGGATTCCTGCTGCGCCTCGGCGGCCGCCTGGTTGGCCTGCGCCTGCGCGATCTGGGCCTGGCGCTGAATAGCCGCGTTGTGCGGCGCGGCCATCGCGTCGATGTAGCCGCTGTTCATGTCGTCGATCGACTGGATCTGCAGCGAGTCCACCGTGAGGCCGATCTTGGCCATCTCCGCCTTCGAGCCGTCGAGCACCTCGGTCGCCAGCTTCTGCCGCTCGGTGACGATCTCCTCGACGGTCATCGAGCCGATGATCGAGCGCAGGTGCCCGGCGAAGATCCGGCCGGTGAGCGTGGACATCTGGTCCTGGTCGGACAGGAAGCGCTGGCCGGCGTTGACGATGCTCTCGTCGTCGTTGCCCACCTTGAACGCGATGACGGCACGGACGTTCAGGGAGATGCCCTGCTTGGTCACGCAGGTCTCAGAGACTTCGGACTCGCACATAGACAGCGTGAGGTAGCGAACCTTGCGGAACAGCGGAACAACGAACGTGCCATGCCCGACGATGACCTTGAACGGCGCGCCGCTCCGGCGGGAGCGCCCGCCCGAGATCAGCATCGCCTCGTCTGGCGCAGGCACCCGGTAACCAAGCATGTGTCATCTCCGCTTTCGACCCCGTACCCGGCTGCGATGCCGGCTTATCCCAGTATGTTCCTGATGCGGAACTAGCGCGCCTAGTCTTCGGCGAATTCCGCCAGGGGGTCGGTCCAGGGGCTGACATCGACGGTCCGGTGGCCCCGCGACTCGATCACCAAGACCGTCGCGCCCTTCGGCAGCGGCTCCGCTGACCAGGCAATAAACGTCTCCGACCCGCCCCGGATACGCACCAGGACCTCGCCCGGTCCGGCTGCGCCGCGGCTGGCGACGATGACCTTCCCGATGCAGCCGATGAGGGCCTCGTCACTCGCCATCGCTCGTCATCCTCACGTCCAGCCCGGATGCTCATTATCGCGCCGGGAATAGTCCGCCACCCAACTCCGTTGGAGCCTTCGTCGGTGCGCTGTGTCCCCCGGGCCGCAACTACCGCCTTCGCGGAATACCGTCCGGCTGGAGCCGCGTTGCGCCACTCGCCGAGAGGCGACCTCGCATCGACACCCGGCACGCCCTCGTGAGCAGACGCTCCCGGGGGCGTCGTCACGTCCGGGCCCAGGCGGATGCTGACCAGGGCGGCCGTCAGCGGATCCTGGCTGCGGCAAGCTGCCGGCGCAGCACCGCCGGCGCCTCGGTCAGTGACGGGCCGTACCAGGTCAGATGGCGGCCGCTGATCAGCGCGGTGCGGCTGCCGGGGAAGGCTTCTGGCCCGTCCGACGCGGTGAAGCGGTACGGCTCGTCCGGCAGCACTACTACATCCGCGCGGGTTGTCCGCAGTTCGTCGATGTCCACACGTGCGTACCGGTCCGCATGGCCGCCGTACACGTTGGTGACGCCGAGCCTGGCCAGCAGGTCACCAGCGAAGGTGTCACGGCCAAGCACCATCCACGGTCGGCGCCAGATCGGCACCACGGCGGCCATGCCGCCATAGGCTTGCGCAGGCTGCTGCCAGGCAAAGGCGGCGGCGTCCAGCCAGGCCGGACCTGGCTGCCGGCAGGCGAGCGTGATCATCCGGCGGAGCGAGGACAGTGCCTCGGGCAGGTCCCGGATCCGGGTCACCCAGACGGCCAGGCCAGCCGAGCGCAGGGCGTCGAGGTCGGCCTGGCGGTTCTCTTCTTCATTGGCGAGCACCACATCCGGGCGCAGCGCCACTGTCTGGCCGACGTCGGGGTTCTTGGTGCCGCCCACGCGCGTGACCGCCAGGTCTGCGGGATAGGCGCACCAGTTCGTGGCCCCGACGAGCAGCCCCGGCGCGCACGACGCCACCGTCTCGGTCAGCGAGGGGACCAGCGAGACCACCCGCCTGATGACCGGGGGCACCGCGACAGGCAGCCCAATGTCGTCCGTTGCCTGCGCAGCGGCGGCCGCTAGTCCCGTGGCCTCGCTCATCGCGCCCCCCAGACACGCGATCCCCGTTGATCGCCGTCGATCGCCCCCATTCTGGCCGGATTCACCGACCGACACCAGCCTCTGGTTGTTTCGGGCTGCTCGCATACGCTAGGGGCTCGGCCGCTGGTCAGACCCGCCGCGGTCGCCCTCAGTGGCCGCGGCGCTCGCCCAGGAAGGCTTATCCCGATGACCGACGCTGTCCCGCAGACCGTCGTGGCCGACCTGGACGATCCGTTCGCCCAGCTGTCCGGTCCGCTTGCGGACACCAGGAAGCTCCACTTCGAGGTAGTCAGCAGCACCCGGCTCACGCCGCACATGCAGCGCATCGAGCTCACCGCTGCCGAGCTTGACGGCTTCAGCTACCGGCCAGGACAGGACATCATGCTGCTGGTCGCCGCTGACGGTCGGCGGCCAGTCCGGCGCCGCTACACCATCCGGCAGCTCGACCTGGCGCGCCAGTTGCTCACGATCGACGTGGTCCTGCACGGTGACGGGCCCGGCGAGCGGTGGGTCCGGTCGGCCCAGGCCGGCGACCGCATCGAGGGCATCGGACCGCGAGGCAAGGTGTTTCCCTCGGTGTCGGCGGACTGGCACCTGTTCATGGGGGACGAGGCCGCGCTGCCCGCCATTCTCGCCATGACCGAGTCGCTGCCCGGCGACGCGGACGCGACGCTGGTGCTCGAGATTCCGTCGGCCGACGACGAGCAGGATGTGTCGGCGGCGGCCAGGACGCGGGTCAGCTGGCTGCACCGGCTCGACCGCCAGGTCGGCGATCCAGCGTCATCCGTGCTCGTAGCTGAGGCTGCGGAGGTCGAGCTGCCGGCCGGGAACGGGCACGCCTACCTGCTCGGCGAAGCGTCCGTCGTCCTGGCGCTGCGCGAGCGGCTGGCCGTGCGCGGCCTGCCGCCCGATCAGGTGTCCCCGAAGGCCTACTGGGGGCGGGGTCGGGCGAACGGCGGCCACGGCGAGCCTGCCAGGGACAGCTGACGTCTCGGCCCCGTTCCCGTTCAGTTGAAGGTGTGAGGCGACCGCGCGTCCAATTAACGGCAGCCAAACGGCTGTTCTTTCTCAATAGGCACGAAGCTGCTTCATAATGAGGAGACCAGCCGTGAGCCCGCTCTGCCCGAAAGGAGCGCTTCGGTGGCATCCGCAGTGGCGGCAGAGGTCTCAGCAGTGCTGGCCAACACCTCGACCCGGACGCTGATTCTCGGGATCGACAAGACCGGCCAGATCCGCCAGCACGATCGTGGTGCCGGTGACGTACTGGCCACCGAGCCCAGCGAGCTGAT
The DNA here is from genome assembly GCA_963792725.1 of uncultured Actinomycetota bacterium. Taxonomy (GTDB): domain Bacteria; phylum Actinomycetota; class Actinomycetes; order Streptosporangiales; family Streptosporangiaceae; genus JAJYUU01. Next base: position 1,925,677 of record CAWBXJ010000001.1, read on the forward strand.
CGGGACAGAGCTGGCGACGCTGCTCGCAGTGCCCGACGGGCCGTCGGCCAAGGTTCTGCACTCGCTCATCGACGGCGCCTGCTCCGATCGCGAGGGCACCACCGTGCTGTCGTTCCGCACCGCCAAGGGCGCGATCGCGGACGCGGTCGTCACCATCCAGCCGATCCGGTCGGCCGACCCCGATCTCGCCGCGCAAGTCATCATGCGGATAGCCCCGCCGGTGCAAGAGCGCTTTCTGGACCCGGCGGTCATGCGGCAGGTCATGGTGGACGGCGCCGTGCGCCGGATCGGCGGGGCGCTCGACATCGATCAGATGGCGCCCGAGCTCATCAACATCATCGTCCCGCATTTCTGCAACTCCGCCGGGCTGGTCGTGCTTGAGAGCCTGGTAGCCGAGGACGAGTTCCCGTCGGAGTCGCTGGACGGGACCCAGCTGGTCCGCCGCCTCGCAGTCGCCCATGACGATGGCGACGCGGCCTGGGACGCGGCCTTCCCCACCGGCGAGATCCTCCGCTATCCGCCCGGCACGCCCTACACCCGGTGCATGGACTCAGGCCGCCCCGTCTGCGAGGTCGTGAGCCGCGAGAGCGCCGACTCGATGGCTGCCGAGTGGATCCGGCGACCGGTCGCCGAGCTGCTGTCTGGCGTGTCGATGCTGCTGCTGCCGCTCATCGCGCGCGATGTCATGCTCGGCTTCTTCGTCTGCGTGCGCCAGGTGGGATACCGGCGGTTCGACGCCTACGACATCGAGATCGGGATGGAGTTCGCCTCTCGCGCCGCGATCTTCATGGACAACGCCCAGCGGTACAGCCGGGAGCGGACCACGGCACTGACGCTCCAGCGCAGCATGCTGCCGACCGCGCTGACGTTCCCGTCGTCGGTCGAGGTCAAGCACCGCTACCTGCCGGGCAGCAAGCTGATCGAGGTGGGTGGCGACTGGTACGAGTCGATCTCGCTCCCCGGCGGCCGGGTGGCGCTCGTCGTGGGTGACGTCGCCGGGCACGGCGTTCGTGCCGCGGTGACGATGGGGCGGCTGCGCACCGCCATCGACACGCTGGCCATGCTCGAGCTGCCGCCGGCCGAGTCGCTCCAGCAGCTGAACGAGCTGATGAACGAGCTGGGCGTGCGCGAGCCGCACTTCGCGACCTGCATCTACGCGATCTACGACGCGGTAAGCGGCACCTGCGAGGTCGCCTCCGCCGGTCACCTGCCGCCCCTGCTCGTGCGGCCGGACGGCACGAGCGAGTTTCTCGATGTCATGCCCGCGCCACCGCTCGGCGTCGGGACGGGCTCGATCCAGAGCCGGACCCTCACCATCGAGGACGGCAGCCTGCTCGTGCTCTACACCGACGGCCTCGTAGAGGAGCGCAGCCGGGACATCGACGAGGGCCTCGGCCGGCTGCGGGACATCTTCGGTCCCGACTCGGTCGACCTGCCCCTCGAGGACTTGTGCCGGGCCACGCTAGCCGGGGTGTACGCCGATGAGCACCGAGACGACATCGCGGTGCTCGTGGCCAGGCTGCGCCGCATCCCGTCCGACCGGGTCGTGACCTGGACGCTGCCGTCCGAGCTGACCTCGGCGAGCCGTGCCAGGTCGCTGATCCGGCGGCCACTTCGCCGCTGGGGCCTGATCGAGCTGCTGCCCACTGCGGAGCTGCTCGTCTCGGAACTGGTGACGAACGCCGTGCGGTACGCCCAGGGCAAGATCGTGCTCCGGCTGATCCTGGAGGGCGGTCTGGTCTGCGAGGTCATGGACGACTCGGCGGCGCTGCCGCGGCTGCGCCACCCCGACGACTCCGACGAGCGCGGCCGCGGCCTTCAGGTCGTCAGCCAGCTGGCGCAGCGCTGGGGCGCCCGGCGCGCGGCGGCCGGCAAGGTCGTCTGGTGCGAGCTGTCGCGCCCGTACTCCTGACCGGCAGCTGTCGGCAAGGCGGCGGCCCGCAGCCAGGCCGTTGGCTGCGGGCCGCGCTCGCCTGACCGGGCCCCGGCTCGTTCGGCCAGGTCAGACTGTGGTGGTGGGCCGCGCCCTGGTGTCCTGCTTGATCGACAGCTTGCCGTTCCTCATGATGCCCAGCCGCTGCGCCCGGCGGGCAATGGCGCTGTCGTGCGTGACGAGCACCAGCGTCAGGTGCTGCTCGCGCCACAGCCGCTCCAGCAGCCCGATGATGTCGTCCCTGGTGTCCTCGTCGAGGTTCCCGGTCGGCTCGTCGGCCAGCAGCACCTTGGGCTGCTTGACCAGGGCCCTGGCGATGGCGACGCGCTGCTGCTGCCCGCCCGACAGCTCCGACGGCAGGTGCTTCGCGCGGTCAGCTAGCCCGACATCGGCGAGCGCGTCAGCTGCGCGCTGGCGCCGATCTGAGGCCGACACCCGAAGCGGGACCAGGGCCGTCTCGACGTTCTCCTGCGCGGTCAGCGTCGGCACGAGATTGAACGTCTGGAAGATGAAGCCGATCGATGCCGCCCGGACGTGGGTGACCTGGCTCTCGCGGAGCTGGGCCAGGTCGTCGCCGTCATCGCCGAACAGGATGCTGCCCGAGGTTGGCCGGTCCAGTCCGCCCAGCATCTGCAGCAGCGTGGACTTGCCGTGGCCGGTCGGCCCCTGGATCGCGAGCCACTCGCCATCCTCGATCTGCAGGTCGACGCCCTGCAGGGCGGCAACGACACCGCGGCCCTTGTGGTAGTCCTTCGTGACCGCTGTCAGCTTGTACATGACGACTCTCCCTGGATGGCCGCAGATCCCACGATGCCGACTCGATCCGATCTCACCGGGCCGGTCACTCGACCCTCGCCAGCGCCGCGGCCGGCCGCAGCCGCGCGGCGCGCCAGCCGCCGAATCCCCCGGCGATCAGGCCGCCGGCGATGGCCAGCACGACGGCCGCTATGATCGCGCCCGCCGTAACCGGAGCGGTGAGGTGCACCAGCGTCGTGTGATCCGGGGCGGCAGCGAGCGCGCGGAACCGGTTGCTGGTACCCGAGCCGGCCCCGGTGAACCCGCCGCCGCCGCCGGTGAACCCGCCGCCACCGGGTCCGAAGAACCTCGCACCACCAGGGGTGGCGCTGCCGGTGGCCGGGGCCAGCGAGGCGGTCAGCGACGGCGAGAAGTGACCGACGAGCGACGAGCCGAGGAAGCCGAGCCCGACGCCGGCAATGCCGCCGATGACGCCAATGACGATCGCCTCGCCGACGACCTGGCCGACGACCCGGCGGCTATTCCAGCCGAGCGCCTTGAGCGTGCCGAACTCGCGTACCCGCCGCGACACCGCCGACATGGTCAGCAGGCTTGCCAGCAGGAACGCGGCCACCAGCACCGCGATGGCCAGCCACCGGCCCAGGTTGTTGGCCAGGCTCGACGCATTGGCGACCGAGCCGGTGAGCTGCTTGGCGAGGTCGGAAGAGTTGGTCACAGTCGCACCCGGCAGCGCCGCCCCGATTGACGTCGACACCGTCGTGATGTTGGCCGCGCTGTCGGCTGTCACGTAGATGGTGTTGATGTCGTTCTTCAGGCCGGCCAGCGACTGGGCCCTGGCGAGCGGGATATAGAAGTCATAGGACGTGGCGCTGGCCGGCGTGCTGACGACGCCAACGACCTTGAAGCTCGTCTTGGCGATGGTGGCGGTCGAGCCCACCGAGATCTTGTTGGACTTGGCGTAGTTGGCGTCGACCAGGGCGACATTCGCGGTGTTATCCGAGCCAGCCAGGGTGCGGCCGGCCGTGAGCTTGCCGGTGCTCAGCGGGCCTAGTCCGGCCGCGTTGCTCGCGAGGTCGACGCCGTCGACGCTGAACGAGGTCGGCGTGAACGAGCCGCGGAACGTCCCGCCGCCGCCCCCGCCACCGCCACCACCGCCGCCGAAGCCGCCCGAGCCGCTGCCGCCGCCGTTGAAGTTGATCGCCGGGATCGTGCCGGTGATCTTGGTGTCCGTCAGGGTCAGGCCGCCGGCCGTGGCCGCCACGTGGTCCAGCTTCGACACCCTGGTCAGATTGGTGTCGGTCAGCGTGCCGAGGCCGGCACTGCGCAGCGTGTCGACGTCGATCTTGGTACCGGCGGCGGGCCGCTTGCCGGTACCAAACGCACCACGAAAGCCGAACGAGCCGGGCGTGAACGAGCCAGCCGTCGGGCTCTTGGTCACGGTGATATCGGTGTCCTGGCCGTAGAGCGAGTGCAGAACCTCGGCCTGCGCGTTCTTCACGCCGCTGGACAACGCCGTCACCGTGATGACCAGCCCGATGCCGAGCGCCAGTCCGAGGGCGATGATGCTGGCCTGCCGGGCGCGCCGGCGCAGCTCGCGCCTCAGGTAAGTCAGGAACATCCGCACTCCTCGCAGCCTGTGACTATCGCTGGAAACACCGATTCGCGCCCGCCTCGTCATCGCGGCGCGTGGCGCTCCGCCGCATGGGTGGGGTCTGCGGCGGTACTGATTATGAGCCAGGCACCTGAGCGGATGCTGAGTGCACTCTGCGAGGTAGCAGTACAGAATGCGGGCCGCGGCCGCCGTGCTGCCGCCGCCGTGCGGTCGGCGCCGTGCGGTCGGCGCCGTGCTGTCGGCCGCCCTCGGTCGGCGCCGCGCGGTCGGCGCCGCGCGGTCGGCCGCCCTCAGTCAGCCGCAGTGAGGGCATCGTCCGACAGCAGCGAACGTGCCGTCGACAGCGCACTTCGGTCCGGACGCGGCAGGCTCTGCGGGTGCCCGGACAGGCGAACGCTGTCGACATGCACCGCATCGGCGTCTGCCACCGCCACAGTGTCTGCCACCGCCACAGCGTCCGCCGCCGCATCAGCGTCCGCTGCCGCACCAGTGTGGCTGGCCGTGACATAGCGACCAAGGGCGCCGAGCGGAAGCAGCAAGCCCGGCACGAGCGCGCCACGCCGCCGCGACGAGTTCCGCGCGCCCGGCCGGCCAGCGGCACCGCTTGTCTCGGCGGCGGCCCGTCGCCGACCTTCTCGACCGGAACGGCCCGAGGCGCCCTGGCCACTCTCATCGCGCCAGCCGCCGTCGGCCTGCTGGGCCCGCACCAGCCAGTCGGCCCCGAAGTTAACGGCAGCCACTGTCTCGGCGCCGCCCGCTGCCAGCAGCACCGCCACCGCGCGGGCCGTCGCCTGGGCGTCCGACCCCGCCCGACGCGCATGGAGGGCCCAGCCGCCGTCGAGGTTCTGCTGGCCGAGCAGCCAGCGGACAGCAGACCTGATCACCGGCTTGACCGGGAGCACGCCGGCCACGATCAGCGCGGGCAGCACCGCCGTGGTGGCCGCTAGGTCACTGGTGCCGTCTGCGCCGACCCAGGATCCATCCGGCCGCTGCTCGCGGAGCAGCCACACCACGCCGCGGCGGATGGCACGCAGTTCCGGTCCGCCGTGCGTCGCCAGCGCCCGCACGACGAGCGCAGTCTCCCAGGCCGAACTGCTCCAGCTGCCATCCCGCCCCTGCATGCCGGTCAGCCACCTGATCGCGTGGCGGATAGCCGGCCTGCCGGTCAGTCCTGGCAGCTTGACGCGGCTCAGCGCGAGCAGCACTCGTGCCGTGTCGGTGACGACCGGGTACCCGTCTCGGCCGAACGACCACCCGGATGGCTCCGGTCCGGCCGCGGGACTGGGGCCATTGGCCGGGCCCTCGATCCGCTGCAGCACGAGCCAGCTGCCGGCCGCCACCAGCGCGACGTTGTCGGCGGCCAGGCCCGCGTCGGCGAGTGCCTCGATCGCTAGCGTGGTGTCAAGCACCGGCGGCTGGCGCACTGTGGTCGTCTGCGTCGACCCGGGCTGGCGCGGTTGAACCGTAGCCGCGCGGAGCCAGGACAGGCCCTTGGCCAGCACCGGATGGTCGAGTGGGTAGCCGAGCAAGTGCAGCGCCACGAGTGAGCACGGCCAGCTGGGCCGGCGTGCCGCTGGCAGCCCGGAGCGATGCTGCCAGCCGATAAGCCACTGCCCGCAGCGGCGCAGCGCCGCCGTGTGCGCGACGGAAGGCGCGGCCACCCGCAGCCGCGTCCGTCGCTGGGCCTCGACCTGGCTGTCGTGGTCTCCAGACTGGAGTTCGCTCAGGTCGATCGGCAGTGGCCGGGTCGCGCGCAGCGTCCCGATGATCGACAGGGCGACGGCTGCTGGACGGCTGGCCGCGTAGCGACCAGGCAGGTAGCTGAGTTCAGGGGCCGGAACGGGGACGTCGGACCACTCGCCAAGTCCGAACAACGCCAGCCAGGTCCGCGCGAGCACGCCGGCCGTAGCGACGCCGCCGAAGTCCCTGATCCAGCCGGCCGCGACCGCCATGTGGTAGGCGTCGGCCGAATCGCCCGCCAGGCGCAACGCGAGATAAGCAAGGATGGACGCGGACAGATCCCCGGCGGCTTCCGGCCCGTCGCCTTCCGCCGCCGATTCGCCGTCGCCAGTCCACCGCCCGTCCGGTTGCTGCCAGGACCTGATCTGCTGCGCTGCCACGTTCGTACTCTCGGCCGTCCTGATGCCGAGGACCTCGGCGACGAGGAGCGCCTCGGCTTCGAGCGTCACGTCGCCGACCGAGCGCCCGGCCCACCAGCCCTGCTTGTCCTGGCGGGCTAGCAGAATCTGGCTCGCGCGCTGCACAGCGGTGCCAGCCGCCGACCTCGTCCCCGTCACGTCCTGGCCCGTGGCGGTCATGAAGCGCTGGTCATTTCGTGGTCGGCCGCTTCGGTGCTCGCCGCGGCCGCGGTTCCCGTCGAGACCGGACCTGGGCGGCCAGCCTGCGCGGCGGCCGGCAATCCGGCCCCGCCGCCAGCCACCGTGTCGCTAGCCGCTGCGCTCCCAGCCCCCGCGCCGCCAGCCGCTGTGCTCCCAGCCCCCGCGCCGCCAGCCGCTGTGCCGCCAGCCACCGTGCCGCCAGCGACCGTGTCGCTAACCGCTGCGCTCCCGGCCGCAATGCCGCCAGCCTCCACTCTGCCCGCCGCGGCTTTCTCTGGCCCCTCGTTGCCAGTCCGGGCACGTCGGGCAACGGGGGCACCGGCTGCGCCACGGCCGGCCAGTTCGGCCACCAGCTTCTGCGCCGCGGACTGCCCGCTGCGGACCGCGCCCTCCATCGTGTCCGGCCAGCCGGTGTCCGTCCACGAACCGGCTATGGCGAAGCCCGGCGGTCCGCCGTCGACGGCCGGGCGCAGTCGTTGCGAACCGGGCACGTGGGCGATCGTCGCGCGGCGCTCCCTGGTGACGAAGAAGTCTGTGACAGTGGTCTCGGCCGCCGCCGGGAACAGCCTCTCCAGCACGGGCAGGAACTCCGCCCGCAGCACTGGTACCGGCGTGTCCACGTAGGCGTCAGCCGCGCGCACCGATGCGGCGAGGTACTGGCCCGAGTGCAGTCCCGCAGCCGCGGTCTTGTCGACGACCCAGTGCAGCGGCTCGCCGACCGCGGCCGCGAACGGCAGCTGCGTCACCCGGCGGCCGTAGCTGACGTGCAGGCTGACAATCGGCGACGGCTCTAGGCCGGACCAGGGAGCAGCTTCCCCGGCCAGCCCGTCCGGTACGAGCGCGCCAGCGTCCCAGGCAGGGACGGCCAGCACGATCCCGGCCGCATTGATCTCGGTCGGCCCGTGCTCGAACACCTGCTCACGCGCGGGCACTGTGCCGCTGTGCGCGCTGTACGTGAGCTGCACGTCGAATCCGCCAGCGGGGTTCACGCGCACGGCCGCCGCCGTGACACCGAGCCGCACGGTGACCCTGAGCTGGGTCAGCAGGGCCGCTGCCGGTGCGCCGTGCAGCTTGCTCAGCGGCACCGCTGGGACACCGAGGTCGGCGTTGCCGCGCCCGGCGAGCAGCGCAGCCCGAATGGCGCTCGCTGCCAGCGGCAGGTCGGCGCGCTCGGCGCCGACGTTCAGGGCGGACAGCGACAGCAGATCCCAGAACATGCGGCGCGCGCGCTCGCTCTGTCCGTGCCGGGCGAGCCAGTCACCGAGAGTTCGGTCGGCCTGGCCGGCGCCGCCGACGAACTGCAGGGCGATCGCGGCAGCCGGAACCTTCAGCCGCTCGGTAGCGGACAGTAACCGGTAGCCGGCCAGCGATCTGGCCAGGTGCAGCGGCGGCGGCATGGCCGATCGGTGCAACCTGGCCGTCCCGCCAGGGCCGAGCACCGTCAGGTCCAGGCTGTCCTGGAGGGAGCAGGAAGCTGCGACGCCGAGTCTGGACAGCAGGCTCCGGTAAGTTACGTGAGACCGCAGGAACACATGCTGACCGTTGTCGATGGTCAGGCCACGTCTGGCGAACGAGCAGGTCGCGCCGCCGAGCCAGGGCCTGGCTTCCAGCAGCGTCACGCTCAGTCCGGCGTCGGCGAGGCCGATGGCCGCGCTGATCCCGGCTAATCCCCCGCCGATCACGACGACGCTCGCTCGTCTTCCGGCCAGCGTCATGCCCGATCCCCCGTCATGCCCGACCCCCATCGGTTGACCCCGTCCGCATTGCTGCAGGCACGCGGATTCTAGCGAATGTGAGGGCCCGGCTCACGGGTCGTTCGACTACTGGCCGGCCGCTCAGCGTGGCCGTTCGGCCTCATGACCGGGCGAGATGCGACGAATCCGGAGTCGGCCCGGCGCCGCGATCAGGCCGCAGGCGGCGGCCGGAGACAACCCCGTTCCGGTCGAGTGAAAGGTATTTTCTTGTTGTAACCGGGCAGACTATGACATCGCGGTTGCATGATGCATAGCAGACGGTGCTTCTAGCAGGAACGCCCTCAGAATTCGGACCGCTAATCACGTTTCATATTTCTCCAGAGCATTCGGATGTTACGCTCCGATATCGTCTGCCAGGGCTTTTGCCCTGTCGGAAAGCTCCGCGATTACCTCTCAGACTGGGGCCTCAGCCATGGGATTGCGTCATAGGTCCATCCGACTGAGGGTTGGCATCCTCATAGTCGTTCCGGTGCTTTGCCTGATCGGGCTGTACGGATTCGCCGCCAGCATCACGCTCGGTAGCGCCCTGACGCAGGCACACGCCAAGACCATCACCAACGACCTCCTCACCCCGGTTGGTACGTTCCAGGCCGCGCTGGCCCAGGAGCGGCACCTCGCGGTCCTGAGCCTCGCCGATCCGACCAGTACGCAGTTCGCGTCCGAAGTCGGCATGCAGGAGAACAACACCCGCAAGGCCCTCGACGCGCTCAAGGTGGCGATCCAGTCGCCGCAGGTGACCGGCAATGCGTCGGCAGGCGAGCAGCAGGCCATCAAGAACCTGCTCAACGCGGCCGGGATGCTCGCGGCCATCCGCAGCAATGTGGCCTCTGGGTCGCTCAGCATGACCACGGCACTGCAGGACTACGACAACATCATCAACGCCGGCTACACGGTCCTGGACGAGGCTCTCGGCTCGCAGACGAACGTCCCGATCGTGACCCAGGCGCTGGCTGTCATCAACCTGGACCGGGCGCTCCAGGCCACGCTGGCCGAGAGTGACCTGCTAGCCGGAGACATGGCGCAAGCCAAGTTCCCCGCGAACGACAAGATCACTTTCGGCGAGCTGGCGACGCAGCGGCAGGCACTGGCCAACACCACCACGGCCGAGCTGCTGCCGGACTACCGGGACCTGATCTCCCGCAACGTGACGCCGGGCATCGACAAGTCGCTGAACTCGCTGGAAGCCCAGGTCATCGCCACGCCGTGGCACAAGGGCCCGCCGCCAGCCAGTCTCGTCGCCGCCACCCCCGCCTTCGGCACGTATGCCAAGGCGATGGAGACCGCGCTGACCGAGGCCGGCACCAAGCTCCAGAACCAGGCAACGCACCAGGCTAACGTCGTCTTCATCGAGCTGATCCTCGCCGCGGGCCTCGGCTTGCTCGGCACTATCGCCTCGATCGCGCTGTCCCTGATCATCGGGCGCGGCCTCGTCCGTCAGCTTCGCGAACTGCGCGAATCCGCCCTCACGCTGGCGCACGAGAAGCTGCCGTCGGTCATCACCCAGCTGCGGGCCGGGCAGCAGGTGGATCCCAGCGAGTACGAACCGGGCGAGCCCGCCAGCGGCAACGAGATCGAGCAGGTCCAGTACGCGTTCAACGTCGTCCAGCAGACCGCGGTACAGACCGCCATCGACGAGGCCCGGCTGCGCCGGGGCATCAGCGACGTGTTCCGGAACCTGGCCGGCCGCAGCCAGTCGCTGCTGCACCGGCAGCTCACGCTGCTGGACGGCATGGAACGGCGTGCCACCGAGCCCGACGAGCTCGAGGACCTATTCCGGATTGACCACCTCACCACTCGCATGCGGCGGCACGCCGAAGGCCTCATCATCCTGTCCGGTGAGGCGCCGGCCCGCGGCTGGCGGCAGCCCGTTCCCCTGGTCGACGTGCTGCGCGCGGCCGTTGCCGAGGTGGAGGACTACACCAGGATCCGAGTGCTCTGCCGCACGAACGCCGCCGTGGCCGGCCACGCGGTCGCGGACGTCATCCACCTGGTCGCCGAGCTGGCCGAGAACGCGACTGTGTTCTCGCCGCCGAACACGCCGGTCCGCATCCAGGGCGACATCGTCGGCCGCGGCTTCGCCGTCGAGATCGAGGACCGCGGTCTTGGCATCTCGCAGGCGCGCATGGACGAGATCAATGCCAACCTCGCCAACCCGCCGCAGTTTGACCTGTCGGGCAGTGACCGGCTGGGACTGTTCATCGCCGGCCAGCTGGCGCAGCGGCACGAGATCAAGATCACGCTGCGGCCGTCTGTCTACGGTGGCACGACCGCGATCGTCCTGATCCCCACCGGCCTGGTGGTCGAAGAGGACACCTACGAGCGCGACCCCGCACTGCCCGCCGGCAGCGACGACGGCAGCGCGCTGCCCGACCGGATCGCCGGCCGGCACGCGCTTGCGCAGGCGACCAGCCGACTGGCCAGCACGGCGAACGGCAGCAACGGCTACGCGATCGCGAGCGCCGGCGGCGACGCCGACTCGGAGTTTGGCCGGCCGGGACTGCCGTTCGGCAGCGAGGCGCCGGCCGCGTCGGCTGCGTCCGCTGCGTCCTTCGGCTCGGCCGAGCGCGCCGACATCCTCGATCCCGAGCCAGCGCGGCTGAGCTGGTCGGACGACACCGTCAGCACCAGCGAGCCCGAGCCAGTACGGCTCAGCTGGTCTGCGGAGAGCCAGACCGCGAGCCCCGGCGAGCGCGAGCCAGTCAAGCTGTCGTGGTCCGGGGATAGTCAGAGCCCGAGCCCCGGCGAGCGCGAGCCAGTCAAGCTCTCCTGGTCCGACTCGGCCGCCGGGACAGGCGAGCGCGAGCCGGTCAGGCTCTCGTGGTCAGACTCGACCGTGGCGCCGGACGACCGCGAGTCAGGCAGCCTGGGCTGGCCGGATTCCACGGCCGGCCAAGGCGACCGCGAGCCGGTCAAGCTGTCCTGGTCGGACTCCGCGAGCGAGCGTGACCAGCCCGTGCGGCTCGCGTGGTCGGATGACGGCTCGGCGGCGGCGGCCAGTCCGAGGCGGCCTCTTCGTGGTCCTCTGCGTCCGGTACGTCCTCGTCGTCGTCTTCCTCGTCTTCCTCGTCTTCCTCGCCGGCTGCGCTGTCAGGCTCGTCGGCTGAGGACGTCGAAGGCCGGGTAAGCAAGTCAGAGCTATCCGAGCTGGGCCTGCCCGTCCGCGTCCGCCAGGCCAGCCTGGCACCGCAGCTGCGCAGCACGCCGCCACGCCCAGCCGCTGACGCCAACGTCGGCATGGGCTTCTTCAGCGGCCCCGCTCCGACCGGGGGTAACGGGCGGCTGAGGCCGGGCGACTCTGCCGTCGACCCGTTCGCGCCACGCAGGTCCGCGCCTCCGGCGGACGGCGACTCCGGCGCCCCGCTCGCGTCGCCTGAGGCCGCGCGCAACACCATGAGCGCACTACAGCGCGGCTGGCAGCTCGGCCGGTCCGAGGCGGACCAGGGTGCCGCACCGGCGTCCGGCGGCTACTCGCCCAGCGGCTACCCGCCCGATCTATCCGGACCACACCAGATGACGACACCGAACACATCCACGACGGGTCCGGCGCCCGGCCCGTACTCCGCAGGTACGGACGACATCGACCCAAATCCGGCCGACAGCGCTAACCAGCGCGACGAAGATTAACGCCGACACGACGGCAAGGGGAGGCCGACATGAGCCGTACCGGGGCGCTGGACTGGCTGCTTGACGACTTGGTAACGCGAGTTGCCCAGATCGATAAGGCGGTGATTCTCTCCCGAGACGGACTGGCCATTGGCGCATCGGCCGGCCTGAGCCGCGACGATGCCGAGCACCTGTCCGCGGTGGCCGCCGGCTTCCAGAGCCTGGCGAGGGGCGTTGGTCATCATTTCGGCGGCGGGCTGCCACGGCAGACGATCGTCGAGATGGAGTCGGCGTTCCTGTTTGTCACCGCCGCCGGCGAAGGCAGCTGTCTCGCCGTCCTGGCGGCTGCTGACGCGGACGCCGCCGGGCATATCGCGTATGAGATGGCCGTGCTCGTGAGGCGGGTCGGCGAGCACATGGCGGTGAGCGCACGACCGCCAGCCAGCACCGCCGAAGCGGTGTGACCTCAGGTGCGCGACGATCAGTGGCTCGACCGTGACGCGGGTCCCGTCGTCCGGCCGTATGCGCTCACTGGCGGCCGCACCCGCCCCCGCGGCGAGAGCATCGACTTGCTCTCGTCGGTGATAGCAACACGTGCGGGCGCCGCCAGCGACCTGCAACTCGAGCCCGAGTATCAGGAGGTGGTCAGGCGCTGCCGTCGGCCGAAGTCGGTCGCCGACCTTGCCTCCGATCTCGACCTTCCGCTTGGCGTGGTCCGGATACTGCTGTCGGACATGCGCGAGAACGGACTCATTACAATTCGCCAACCAGCGCGGACTCGGCCAACCGATCCGCAACTGCTCAAGGATGTCGCCGATGCTCTCCGCAGGCTCTGACCCGGAGGTTGACACCGATAGCCCGGTGTCAATCAAGATCCTCATCGCTGGCGGCTTCGGCGCAGGCAAGACCACACTGGTGAGTTCTGTCAGTGAGATCAAGCCGCTGCGAACTGAAGAAGTGCTGAGCGAGCCGAGCGTCCTGGTCGACGCGCTTGATGGCGTCGAGCAAAAGACCACCACGACCGTGGCGATGGACTTCGGCCGGATCACGGTACGGGATGACCTGGTGGTCTATCTCTTCGGTACGCCCGGCCAGCACCGGTTCTGGTTCATGTGGGATGAGCTTGCCCTGGGCGCGCTCGGCGCGGTCGTGATGGCCGATACCCGGCGGCTGGCGGACAGCTTTCCCTCCGTTGACTACTTTGAGCGCCGCAGTCTTCCGTTCGTGGTCGCGGTGAACTGCTTCGAGGGCGCCAAGCGATTCCGTCCCGAGGCGGTGCGCACTGCGCTCGACCTCAACCCCGACGTGCCCGTGGTGCTGTGCGACGCGCGGCAGCGGTCGTCGAGCCGCGACGTGCTGGTCACGCTGGTCGAGTACGCCATCAAGCTGATCAGCGAGACCGAGGTCATGAGCCCCCGCTAGCCAGCCGCGCCACGATTGGGGACGCCAAAATTAGGCGCGCGTCCGCCGGTTCAGGTACGCCGGTTCAGGTACGCCAGCTCAGGTACGCCAGCTCAGGTACGCCAGCTCAGGTACGCCAGCTCAGGTACGCCAGCTCAGGTACGCCAGATCAGCGCGAGTGCGCAGTCGTCGGACTTGGGCCCCGCGCCCTGCATGGTCTGCACTAGCCGCGCGGCGCCCGCGCCGAACCCGCTGGCGATCAGCCGGTCAGCCTCCCCGAGCAGCCGGTCAATACCGGCGTCGATATCGCGGCCAGGCCCCTCGACCAGCCCGTCGGTATAGAGCATCAGCGCGTCGCCCGGCCGCAGCGTGCCAGTCGCCGCCCTCGTGCTCAGGTCCGGCACCACGCCGAGGACTATGCCGCGCGCACTCGTCAGCCGCCACCGGCCGCTGCCGCCCTCGAACTGGGCTGCGGGCGGGTGACCCGCCGACGAGATCAGGTAATCGCCGGTCACCAGGTCGAGAGTCAGGTAGACGGCGGTGACGAATCCCTCGGGCGGTCCGCCGCGCTGGAGGTAGGCGTTGCAAGCAGGCAAGTACTCCGCGTGCGGCACGGACCCGAGCAGACCGCCGAACGCGCCAGATAGCAGCAGCGCCCTTGTGCCAGCCTCGAGTCCCTTCCCGGCAACGTCGACCAGTGCCACTTCCAGGATCTTGCCGTCGCACGCCGACACCAGGAAGTCGCCGCCGAACGAAGAGCCGCCTGCCGGCCGCAGCACGGACACCGCCTGCCAGTGATCCGGCAGCTCGGGCATCTTGCCCTGCGCACGGATCCGGTCACGCAGCTCGATCAGCATCTGATCACCGCGCAGACCTTGCATCCCGAGCTTCTTGCGGGTCCGTGCTTGCAGATCGGCAAACAGCGCGGTAATCGCGATCGTCGCGGAGATGCCCAGTCCAGCCCGGTCGTTCAGGATGTCGTAGGCCAGCATCGCGGCCACGAAGGCAAACAGAATGCGCAGCGCTCGTGGCCACAGCAGCAAGCCGCCTGCCAGGATCGGCAGGATCATCACGCCCGGCGACAGCCACTCGCCAGGCACCCGGACGGCCCCGATACCGATCGCGACAACCACTGCCGCCAGGCCCAGGGCCACCCGGCGGTTGCGCGTGATGAGCTGACGGCTAATCCACCCGCGCTGCCGTCCCGCAGCGGACCTGGCCGCGGACCACAGCTTGCGCCAGAGGGATCCAACCATCTTGCCGGCACTGTACCGGTCCGGGCGCCGACGCGGAAATGCAGTGGCTCGCCCACGGATGGGTGGGTAGAAAGACGTGCATGACTGCGAGCTACCCGATCCGGTCCATCACGCCTGATGAGTTCGAGGCATTCGCCGAGGTGCCAGGTCAGGCATTCCTGGCGGAGTGGCCGCCGGATGCCATGGAGATCGAGCGCCAGGTCATAGAGTTCGACCGCACCATCGCGGCCTTCGACAGCACCCAGATGGTGGGCACGGCCGGCGCGTATTCGTTCCGCCTGACGGTACCGGGCAGCTTTGCCGATGCAGCCGGCATCTCGCTGGTGAGCGTCCTGCCGAGCCACCGGCGCCAGGGGATCCTGACCGACCTGATGCGTTACGAGGTCACGGACGCTCGGGAGCGCGGGGAAGCTATCGCGATCTTGTTCGCATCCGAGTCGGGCATCTATGGCCGGTTCGGGTTTGGCCTGGCGACGTGGCAGCAGCGCCTCCGGATCGGCCGTGGCGACGGACAGCTCGGCCTCGGTCCCGTCGCGGCCGAATGCAGGCAGCCACGCCTGCGCTTCGCCGCACCTGCCGAAATCCGGAGCGATCTGGTGAAGCTTTTCGACGCCGAGCTGCCCGGCCGGCCGGGCATGCTAGCCCGGACCGATCAGTGGTGGGACGTCCTGCTCTCCGACCATGCGACCCACCGCAGCGGGATGTCAGTGCTGCGCTGCGTCGTGGCCGAGGACGACGCCGGGCCGCGTGGCTACTCGCTATACCGGACCCAGCCGTCATGGACCGACGGCATTCCTGACGGCGTGATCCGGCTGATCGAGCTCACCGCCCTGGATCCGGCGGCGCGCGCGGCGTTGTGGGCCGACCTCTTGACCAGGGATCTCGTTGCTGAGGTCCAAGCGCCGCGCCTGCCAGTAGACGACCCGCTGCTCGCGATGCTGGCTGATCCCCGGCGGGCCCAGCCGACGATCAGCGATGGCCTGTGGGTCCGGCTCCTCGATCTGCCAGTCGCCCTAGCGCAGCGTAAGTATGCGAGTGCGGTCGACGTCGTGTTCGATGTGCAGGACTCGTTCTTGCCAGACAACGCTGGTCGCTGGCGGCTCACCTGCGCTGGACCCGGCGACGGGGCTGCGGCGCAATGCGAGCGCAGCACGGCGCCGGCCGACCTGCTCGTATCCGCGCAGGCACTCGGTGCGGGCTACCTGGGCGGTGCCAGCTTCGGCCAGCTAGCCGCCGCCGGTCATGTCAGCGAAAGCACGCCAGGGGCGATCACGCGCCTGGCCGCAGCCATGTCCTGGGATCCGCGGCCGTGGTGCAGCATGATGTTCTGATACGCCCGCTGGATTGGGACGAGGCTGATTGTGTCCGCGATGAAGATTTCACTCGACGCCGCGATGCGAGCACGGGACGTCTCGCCAACGGGCACTGTCGATGACAGCATGCTCGCCGACGACCCGGCCGATGCCGGCCCAGCCGATGCCAGCCGCATCGCTACGAGCCCGGCAACAGCACCGCCCGCGCATCGCACCGCGGCCGCAGCACCGCTCGCAGTTGCCAGCCGGGCCACGGTAACACCCGCACATCCGAGCCCGGCCCCAGCACCGCTTGCAGGTGCCAGCCGGCCCGCAGCACCCATGCATCCCAGCCGGGCCACACCACCGCCCGCAGATGCCAGCCGGGCCACACCACCGCCCGCAGATGCCAGCCGGGCCACACCACCGCCTGCGGATCGCAGCCGGGCCGCAGCATCACCTGCAGATGCCGACCGGGCCACACCACCGCCCGCAGATGCCAGCCGGGCCGCAGCCGCAGAACCGCCCACCCATCCGAGCCCGGCGAAGTCCGCCGCTCCCCCATCGGGCCAGTCGAAGCCCGACCGTCCCCGTCCACGACCGCCGCGGCCCGTCTCGCGCGACAACCGCCAGCCCGCTGGCGGCGAATCCCGCCCCCGTCAGCCCGATCCTGCCCCTCCGCAACTGGGCAGCGCGGGATCGGCACCCGTCCAGCCAGCCGACCCCGCACAGCAGCGCCGCGGGCACCGGCCGCGACCGCCTCACCGCGCACGGTTACGGCGCGGTCGTTCCAGCTGACGTCGGAACCTCCGCCGTCCCGGCGGCGCGCGCGCTGCGACCACGTTTCATGGTTTCTCGCGCAGACTTCATGGTTTCCGCGGCCACAAACCGGGCAAACCAGGACTCATGATCGCGTAAGACCATGAAGTATCGGGCTAAAACCATGAAGTATCGGGCTAAAACCATGAAGTCTTGAAGCTGCGGCGGCGGTCCGGCGCTGACAGGTCACAGCACCGGCTGACAAGCCTGATATTTCCGGTTTCGCTGCCGCGGTCACCGGCTCGTGGGCCCGGACCGCCGTGCTTGCCGCCGACCTCGGTGGTCAGCCGGGGCAGCGGCGGCAGCTCGCCTCTAGGGCAGCGGCGGCAGCTCGCCGGTCTCTTCATACGTCGCGATCATCTTCAGCCGCCGGACGTGCCGCGGTTCTTCTGAGAACGCCGTCTCCACGAACACCTTCGCGAAGCCGACCGCGTCGGCGATCGAGTACTCGCGTGCGCCGAGGCTGAGCACGTTCGCGTTGTTGTGCAGGCGAGCCAGCCGAGCGGTCTCCTCGCTCCACGCGAGCGCGGCCCGCACGCCGCGGACCTTGTTGGAGGCCATCTGCTCGCCGTTGCCTGAGCCGCCGATGACGATGCCGAGGCTGCCCGGATCTGCGACAGCCGCCGTTGCCGCCCGCATCACGTAGACCGGATAGTCGTCGTCGGGCTGATAGCTCGACGGGCCGCAGTCGACAGGCTCGTGCCCAGCTTGGCTGAGCCACTGCACCAGGCTGGCTTTCAGCTCAAACCCGGCGTGATCAGATCCCAGATATACACGCACAGCGCAAGTCTGGCACGGCACCCGGCCGGCCGGGCGCGCGCATGCTGGCTAGAGCTGGAGCGACTTGATCTCCTCTGGTCGGCCGATCAGGATCACGCGGTCTGATGTGATGCCGCAGATGGTGGTCGCGACCGAGGAGATATTCGGTGCCGTGCTTGCGTAACTGCCAGAAGGCTGAGAAGCACCGGATGCCACTGCAGTTCGTGATACAACGCTCTCTGAGAGTGACAGGGCTCGAGTGACAGCGCTCGAGTGACAGCGCTCGATCTCGTTCTGCGACGCCGAAGAGGACCAGATGACGTCCCTCACGACACCCGGCGACATTGCCGGTCTCGTGCTGCTGGTGACCGCGATCGCGCTCGTGGCGCCGCGCATGCTGGCCAGCTGGCTCGCCACCGAGCGCCAGGCTGGCGCCCGGCAGCCGGAGGAGCCAGACCGACTTGCAGGCAACACAGCTGCGGCGCCTGCCAGGCGCGCCATGCCGCTCGCTCAGGCCGTTGTCATCCCGCAGCAGCGGTCCTGGCAGTCACGCTCCGACGCTGCCGCAGGTCAGCGGCCCGCGGTGATGGACGGCCGCCCCATCGACAGTGCCAATCCGCGGCCGTCCCATCGACAGCCGCCCCATCGAAGCCCGCAGTACCGAGGGCGGGCTAGTCGAAGATCGGGTCCCTGGTCCGGGTCCGCTTGAGTTCGAAGAAGCCATCAGTCCCCGCGACCAGTAGCACGCCGTCCCACAGCCGGGCGGCGTCCTCCCCCCGCGGAATCGGCGACACGACGGGCCCGAAGAACGAGGTCCCGTTGACCGAGATGACCGGCGTGCCGACCTCGTAGCCGACACGGTCCATGCCGTCCTTGTGCGAAGCGCGCAGCGCTTCGTCATAGGACTCGTCGTCGATCGCGTCCGCCAGCTCGGTCGGCAGGCCCGCCTCGGCGAGGGCGGCCTCGATGGTCGCGCGGTCGCGCTCGGCCTTCTCGTGGTGGAACCTCGTGCCCAGCGCCGTGTACAGCGGAAGCAGCACCTCGGGCCCGAACTTCTGCTCGGCGGCGATGCAGACCCGGACCGGCCCCCAGGCCTGGCGCATGAGCTCCTTGTACCGCTCGGGCATGTCGTCCTTGCCCTCGTTCAGGACGGCGAGGCTCATCACATGCCAGCGCGCGACGACAGGGCGGACCTTCTCGACCTCGAGCACCCATCGACTGGTGATCCAGGCCCAGGGACATAGCGGATCAAACCAGAAGTCCAGTTGGGTAGGCTCCTGCGCGGGCATGCTCTCTCCTTCGAACGATCTCGGCTGTTCGCGGCAACCAAGAAACCGCGTTGCACATTCCGGCGATACGCGTCACAGTGCCGAGGACGACTGAGTGGCCGAGCACGACGCGACGGGCCGAGGCTGGCTCGCCGACTAAGACGACTTGACGGGAAGGACCTGCGCAGTGGCCAGCAACCTCACGCGCGAGGAGGCGCGGGATCGGGCGGACCTCCTCAGCGTCGAGTCCTACCAGGTCGAACTCGACCTGACCGGCTCAGACGTGACCTTCGACTCGACCACCACCGTCCGGTTCAGCTGCGCGCGGCCGGGTGCCGACACGTTCATCGAACTGACCGCGCCTGCCGTGACACAGATCACGCTGAACGGCGAGGCCATCGACCTGGCCGCCTTCGACGGCGATCGGATCGCGCTGGCCGGCCTCGCCCCGCAGAACGAGCTGCAGGTCGTCGCCACGTGCGCGTATTCCCGCACGGGCGAGGGGCTGCACCGGTTCACCGATCCGGCGGATAAGGGCGTCTACCTCTACAGCGACCTGGAGACCTTCGACGCGCACCGCATCTACGCCTGCTTCGATCAGCCCGATCTGAAGGCCAGATTCGAGTTCACCGTCACCGCCGCGGACGACTGGACGGTCATCTCGAACATGGCCCCCGACGTCGCCGCGGCGCCGGCTGGCCCGGGCGCCACACGCTGGCACTTCCCGCCCACGCCAGTCATGTCTACTTACATCACCGCCATCGCGGCTGGTCCTTATTTTGAGGTAACGCAGGAGCACGACGGGATCCCGCTTGGCCTCTACTGCCGCCAGTCGCTGGCCAGTTACCTGGATCCAGACGAGATCTTCGAGATCACCAGGCAGGGGTTTGACTATTACCACCAGGCGTTCGGCGTCCGGTACCCGTTCGGGAAGTATGACCAGCTGTTCGTTCCCGAGTTCAAGGCCGGCGCGATGGAGAACGCAGGCTGCGTGACCTTCCTCGAGAACTACGTCTTCCGGTCCAGGGTCACCGACAGCGACCGGGAAGCGCGGGCGCAGACGATCCTGCACGAGATGGCCCACATGTGGTTCGGTGACCTCGTCACCATGCGGTGGTGGGACGACCTGTGGCTGAACGAGTCGTTCGCTAGCTGGGCGGAGATGGTCTCGAGCACCGAGGCGACTCGCTGGACCAATGGCTGGACCGGGTTCGCGCAGACTGTCAAGGCCTGGGCGTACCGGCAGGACCAGCTGCCCTCGACGCATCCGATCGCCGCCGACATTCCCGACATCGAGGCCGTCGAGGTCAACTTCGACGGCATCACCTACGGCAAGGGCGCGGCCGTGCTGAAGCAGCTCGTCGCCTATGTCGGCCGGGACAACTTCCTGGCCGGCGTCCGCGACTACTTCGCCAAGCACGCCTGGGGCAACGCGACGCTGGCAGACCTGCTCAGCTCCCTTGAGCAGGCTTCGGGCCGCGACCTGACTTCCTGGTCGAAGTCCTGGCTGGAGACTGCCGGTGTCAATACGCTGCGGCCGTCGTTCGAGCTGGACAGCGAAGGCCGGTTCAGCTCCTTCGCGGTGCGCCAGGAAGCACCGGCTGACCACCCGGAGCTGCGTCCTCACCGCATCGGCGTCGGCCTGTACGACCGCGCCGATGGGGCGGGTGCGGCGCTGACCCGCCGACGGCGGGTAGAGATCGACATCGCTGGTGCCGCCACCGACGTGCCCGAACTCGTGGGCGAGTTCGCCCCCGACCTGTTGCTCGTCAACGACGACGACCTGACCTACGCCAAGATCCGGCTGGACGAGCGGTCGCTTCGCACGGTCGTCGGTTGCATTAGCGAGCTCGCGGATCCGCTGGCCGCCGCGCTGTGCTGGGCGTCCGCCTGGGACATGACCAGGGATGCGGAGATGCGGACGCGCGATTTCCTGGCGTTGGTCAGCTCGGGCGCGCCGGCCATCACCGAGCTCTCCGTGCTCGAGCGCATTTTGATGATGATCGGCCTGGCGGTACGCCGTTACGCCGACCCGCAGTGGCGGGCAGCTGGACTCGCACAGCTAGAGGACACGCTGCGCGGCTGGCTGCGCACGGCCGAGCCTGGCTCCGATCACCAGCTCGCCTACGCCAAGGCGCTCGCCGACGTCGCCACCTCGAAGTCCGGCCTGGATCTGCTGGCCGGGCTGGTCGCCGGCACCGAGTCGATCAGCGGGCTCATCGTGGACACCGATCTGCGCTGGGAGTTCTTGCACAGGCTGGTCAGCCGCGGCGTAGCCGGACCTGACGAGATCGAGGCTGAGCTCGACCGCGACCGGACCGACGCGGGCGAGCGCCACGCCGAGAGCTGCCTGGCGGCGATCCCGACGCCCGAGGCCAAGGCGGCGGCCTGGGCGAAGATAACGAGCGGGACCCTGCCGAACGCGACGTTCCGGGCAGTCCTCCGCGGCTTCCGCGATCCTGACCAGGATGAGCTGCTAGCACCGTACGCCGACGAGTTCTACGCGGCGCTGGCCGAGATGTGGCTCGACGGCGCGTCGGACATGGCGCAGTTCTTCACCGAGGTCGGCTACCCCGACAGCGTGGTCAGCGAGGCTGGCATCGAGGCGACAGATGCCTACATCGCCTCCGCCAACCCGGTCCCTGCCCTGCGCCGACTGCTGACCGAGCGACGCGACGACGTTGTCAGGGCGCTGCGCTGCCGGCGGCGAGACGCCCAGCCGAGATAGCACAGCCGAGATAGCACAGGCGAGGCTGACGTAGCACGGTGCCCGCGGGCTGGCTAGCGTGAACGGCCGCGAGCGCTGGACTGGCTCGCTAACTGCGGGCTGATCGCCTGACACACCGCGTGCAGCAGGTCGATCCGCGGCAGGTCCTCGAACAGGACCGGGTGCCCGGTGTCGTCGCAGAGCGGGATGCGCCAGTTCGGATACTGGTCACGAGTGCCTGGAATGTTCTGCGTCCGGCGCTCGCCGACGGCGTCGGCCAGCGATACCCCGAGCAGCACCGCCGGCGTCTTGCGCAGGTAGCCGTAGAGCGCGACGGTGTACTCGGCCGGGCCGGGCTCGCGATCGGGTGGCAGCAGGCCTTCGGCGACGAGGGCCGCCTGCCAGCGGGCCAGCATTAGGTCAGACTCAGCCCGTTCCTGGTCTTCAGAGGTCTTCAGGAGGCCTAGCCTGGCACGAACGGTGACCTGGTCGCCGGTCACGAAGCCAAAGATGGGCGGCACGTCATGCGTGCCGACCGTCGCCATGCAGCTGCGGCGCCAGTCCCCCGGCGGCATCGGCGTGCCGTCGGCGCAGTGGGCGAACCACAACATCATCGTGCCGAGGATGCCCTGCTCGGCGAGGTAGTCGCGGATCCACGGGTCGATCGTGCCGAGGTCTTCGCCGATCGCGACCGCGTCCGCACGGGCGGCGGCGCCGACGAGCGCGCCTACCGACGCGCGGTGATCGTAACTGACGTAGGCGCCGCGGTCGGGCGGCTGGCCGCGTGGCACCCACCACAGCCGCATCAGTCCCATGACGTGATCGACGCGCAACCCGCTAGCGTGGCGCAGCGCCGAGCCGAACAGCTGGGCCATCGGGCGGTAGTCGACCGCGGCCAGTGCGCGCGGGTTCCATGGCGGCTGGGACCAGTTCTGGCCGAGCTGGTTGAACCCGTCTGGCGGGGCGCCGACGCTGATGCCGGTCGCCAGCAGGTGGCGGTAGGCCCACGCATCGGCGCCGCCGGGATGCGAGCCGACAGCCAGGTCATGGATGATGCCGTAGGTCATGCCCGCCGCCTTAGCGGCGTCCTCGGCGGTCGCGAGCTGCTCGTCGGCGTGCCACTGGAGCCAGGCGTGGAACTCGGCCGTCTCGCGCAGCTTCTGATCGCCTGCCACCACGTCGGCGGCGCGGCCCGGATCGGCGAGCGCGTCCGGCCAGCTGCGCCAGTCGGGGCCGTGTACCTCGGCTAGCGCGCACCAGATGGACCACCGCTCGAGGTCGCTGCCGCGCTCGGCCAGGAATGCTTCGTAGGCCCGCTTGCGGGATTCGGTCAGCGGGACCTTGCTGATCAGCTCCAGGGCCGCGCGCTTGCCGCGCCAGACCGCGTCCCTATCGATCAGGTCAGTCGTGGCGTTGGCGGCACGCAGCGGGGCGGCGATCTCATGGATGGTGCGCTTGTCCACCGCAGGCAGCGCACCGTATTCGAGTATGTCCTCGATCCTGAGGTAGAGCGGGCTCGTGAACAGCCGCGTCATCGGCAGGTACGGTGACGGGCTCACGGGCGGCAGCGGCTCGACAGCGTGCAGCGGGTTGATCAAGACGAACCCGGCACCTAGTTCGGCGGCGCTCCACCGGGCAAGCTTGGCCAGGTCGTGCAAGTCACCGTGGCCCCAGGACTCCTTCGACCGGACCGAGTACAGCTGGACGGTGAACCCCCACTGGCGCTCGTCCGGCGTCCTGAGTCGCGGCGCGCTGGCCGGCTGCGCGTCAGAGTCCACGGGCACGCCGAAGTCGTCGTAGTAGTCAGGGTTCTCCGGCGCTTGCTCGAGTACCGCGAGGATCGCCTCGAGTGTCCCGGCCGGCACCTCCACATGCTGGCCACGCCAGTCGTAGTATTCCGTCGCAATCCCGGCATTTAGCGCGCGGGCTGCGAGCTCTGGGTCGGTCACACCTCCATGATTGACCAGCCAGCCGCCGCCTAATCGGTCCGGCCCGCGCTGCGTTCCATGATCCCGAAAGATTTGACACCGCCGGCGGTGTCGAATCCTTCGCCAAAACGCCGCGATCCATGATTTGTCGGCGGCGCACGTGACACTAGACGCCGTGGCTCAGCAGATCCCGCCGCAACTTCTCGAGGTGGCCGAGAGCCAGTGCGGCATCGTGACGAAGAAGCAGGCCGTCGCCGCCGGCCTGTCCAGGAGCATCATCGCGGCACACGTGCGGTACGGCCGTTGGCAGCGACTGCATCCGGGCATCTATGCGACGTTCACCGGCAGACTAGGCCGGGCCGCGCTGTTATGGGCCGCCGTCCTCAGCGCCGGGTCGGATGCGATGCTGAGTTACCAGACGGCAGCCGAGCTGGCAGGCCTTATTAAGCGGCCAGCGGAGCTGGTCCACGTCACCATCCCTTCGGACCGGCGCGTGACTCGCAGGCCGGGCATCATCGTCCACACCTCGGACCGAGCCCTGGCAGCCAGGCATCCGGCCAGGCAGCCGCCGCAGACCCGAATCGAGGAGACCGTGCTGGACCTGGCCGGTGCTGCGCCGCTGATCGACGACGCGTGCGCATGGATCACCCGCGGCCTTGGTAGCCGCTTGACCACGCAAGACAAGCTGCGCCGAGCGCTCGAGCTCAGGGGCAAGATCCGCTGGCGGGCCGAGCTGACCGAGCTACTGACTCCCGATGCGGCCGGCGTCCACTCCATCCTCGAGCGGCGGTATCAGCGAGACGTCGAACGACCGCACGGCCTGCAGGTTGCGCGGCGCCAGGCCAGATTCCGCAGCGGCGACCACAACGAGTACCGCGACGCGCTTTACGGGGCCTACGGCACGGCGATCGAACTGGACGGCGACACGACGCACGCAGATACGCGCTGGTGGGACGTCCGCCGTGACAATGCTGCGGCCGCAGATGGGATCGTTACGCTGCGGTATGGCTGGTTCGACATCACCGAGACACCATGCCGCGTTGCTGCCGAAGTCGCCCGCGTCCTGGCCGGCCGCGGCTTCACCGGCGCCCATCCGTGCTCGACGGGTTGCCCGGTCGGTGATACCACCAACCAGCGGCGACCGCCGGCGTAGCCCGTACTACTCGAACCTGCGCGCCGCCGTCGCCGCCCAGAGCGGGTGGGTCTCACGCTTCAGCCGCCCAGAGCGGCGCGGCCCGAGGCTTCAGCCGCCCGGATCGGCGCGGCCTGATCCTCAGCTGTCAGCCGGGCGCGGGGTTAGCGCGCGGCCGAGCCAGTACCCGGCCAGCGCTTGCGACACCGCCACCAGGATGGTCAGGACGATCCCGGCGGCGGCGTACCGCGGCAGCCCGAGGGTCGTCGCAGTCTGCCGCACCGCCTGCGCATATGGATGGCCGCGGAACATAGCCCACCCGAGCGGCGCTCCCCAGCCGACGGCCGCCATGATGGCGACAGACGGCAGCGCGGCGCGCGGGCGCCACGCGCCGACCCAGTTCGCCAGGCCAGCCGCCACGCCCACGACGAACGGGGCGAACCACCAGCCTGCTCGCGCGCCGGCCGCGATGATCACGCTGCCGGCCAGCAGGCCGAGCAGCCAGACCGGCGCGGGCCAGCGGTGGTCCTCGCGGACAAACCGCGGCTGGAACGGAACGGGCCGCTGAACCTGGGCGATGCCCTGAGCGCGCAGCTGACCGAGGCGGTAGGACCCGCGCTTGCCCAGGCGCTTGAACTCCGCGGTCACGGCCGAAGCCCCGAACCGTCCGCGCCAACCGGGGCGCGAGCCGAATGATTCGCGACCGCCGGCCCGGTGTACTGAGCTGGCGGGCTGACAGGCGGGCTGCCGTGATGCGCCACCCACGCGCCGTGACCTGGCACGAGTGTGCGGCCGAGCGCGGGCACACTGCCAGCACCCGCGCCCAGCACCGCGAGCAGCCCGGCGGACACCGCCGCTGCCGCTACCCCGTTCCCGACCTGAAGGGCGCGCCGGACGCGCCGTGCATCGTCGTTCACCTCGGTCATCCAGTGCCCCCGCATCCTGAGGTGACCCACCGACCATGATCGCCGGTAAACCGAATGCTAAAACACCCGCTGCGTCACTCCCCCGACCGGTGCAGCAGGTTGAGGAATCTCGCGACGATCGGTCCGTCCGTCGGGCCGCCTTCGCCGCCGTCCACCATGACCATGGCAAACGCGACATCGGAGCTGACGACGCTGTTGTTGAAGCCGATGAGCCAGGCGTCGGTGGGCAGCGGGTTGCCGTGCCCGTACTCCGCGGTCCCCGTCTTGGCGTACGTGCCGGGCGGCAGGCCCGTGCCGGCGGCCGTACCGGTCGCGACGACCTGCGCCATCATCTGGTGCAGGCCGCTGACGACGTTCGCCGGCAGCGCGGCTGGCAGTGCGCCGTGGCTGGCCGCGGCCGCCACCAGGCTGGCGGCGCGTACCTGCCCGGTGTCGACGGTTGCGGCGACGATGGCCATGTTCAGCGGCGAGACCAGCACGCGGCCCTGGCCGATCGCGGTCGCGGCGAGGTCGGCCAGGTCCGACGGCGCCGGGACCGAGCCGCCGAAGGCCGGCAGGCCGAGCGACGGCGCGGGTCCGATCAGGTACCGCAACGCCGTCCGGGTGAAATCGGCCCCCATCAGATGCCGTGTCGCCAGCCCGATGAACGCCGTGTTGCACGACTCAGCGAAGGCATGCAGCAGGTCGCTCACCGGAGCGTCACCCTCGGCGTTGTGGAAGACCTCACCGCCAACGTCGAGCTGCTGCGGGCAGCTGGCCGGCGATGACGGCGTCAGCCCGTGCTCGAGCAGCGCGGTCGACGTGAGCACCTTGAACGTGGAGCCTGGCGGGAACGCGCCATCCAGCGCCAGGTCGAACCCGCCGCCCGGCGGCACGGTGACCGCGGCCAGCACCTGCCCCGTCGCGGCGTTGACGGCGATGAGCGCCGCGCTCTTGCGGACGCCAGCCAGCGCCCGTTCCGCATCCACCTGAACGCCCGGGTCAATGCTCGTCTGCATCGGGGTGCCGGGCCGCGGGCTGAGCGTCGCGACCGTGCCCAGGGGCGCGCCGGCGGCGCTGACGGCCGTGACCGTGGCACCCGGCTGGCCCGCTAGCTGCCGCTCGTAGGCCCGCTCGAGGCCAGTCTGGCCGACCACGCTCGCAGCGCTGTACGGCGCGCCCAGCTCTTGCAGCTCCTGGGCCGTGACCGGCCCGACGGACCCAATCACATAGCCGAGACCTGGCGTCAGCGGTTCGCGCGCGTAGCTGGTCTGGAAGACCGTACCGGGAACGGGGTAGATCGTCGGCTTCAGCTGCTCATAGCGAGCCACGCTTACCGTCAGCACTGGCTCGAACCAGGTCGGCTCTTTCTTCGCGCCGCTCAGCGCGGTATCGATGGCTTGCTTCGTCGCGCCCGCAGTCCGCAGCGCCGCCCGGACGACGGATTCTTGCTTGATCCGCTGGCCCTCAACCCCGACCGTCACCATCGCCGCTTGCGTGGTCAGCGCCGCTCCGCCAGCACCGAGTATCTGGGCACGGGGCGGCCAGGTCACCGCCAGCGAGAGGTGGTCACCCGGATGGCGCAGCTGCGGTGCGATCGTCGCCGGTGACCAGGTCACGAGCCAGGTGCCAGACTTGCTGGCCAGGCGGAGCGTCGTCTTGATGCTGATGGTGCCGATCCCGGTGAGCCGGAACTCCTCGGTTACCGGCTCGCGCGCCGTGCTACCGCTCACGGTGAGAATGCCGGGATGGTAGCTGGCCTGCTTCACGCCGAGGTCGGTCAGCGCAGCGGCGTTCAGCGCGGCAAAGTCAGCAGGCGGCTTCGCGACGAGCGCGCGCATGGCCGACCAGTCCCGAGCTGCCCAGTGGGTCAGGTAACCGCGCGCCACATCTTGCGGCGTCGGTCCGCTTGAGCAGCCCGCGAGCAGCGCGGCCGGGATCAGCAGCGCCGTACTCAGGGCCGCGAGTCGAAGGGCACGTGGTCTGCCTCGACCGACCATCATGACGATGACCTTACGAGCTTCCGCCGACGGTGGCCGGGCGGATGAGGATAGCAACCGGAACTGTCCCAGGCCGGCGCCTGGCCTGCGGTTTACCGGGGCCTGCATGGGCTAGCTACGTTCGCCGCCCCTGCCGTCCCCCTGGTCCGCGCCGCCGCTACGTCCGCCGCCCTTGCCCCCCTCTTCGGGCGCGGGCGCGCCCCGGTGGGGCGGCTTGTCCCCGCGCATGAGGTCGGGCGAGGTATCCGACGCGACAGCAGATTCGCTCACCGTCGACTCGCCTATCGATCCGTCGCCCGCCACCGGCTCGGGCCTGGCGGCACTCCCCTCTAGCTCGAGGTGCGGCACGACCGGCTCCAGCCACCGCGGCATCCACCATGCGTGGCTGCCCAGCAGCGTCATCACAGCGGGCACCAGGATCAGCCGGACGAGCGACGCGTCGATCAGTACCGCGAACGCCATGCCGAGCGCGAGCATCTTCACGGTCGGATCGGGGTTGAGTACGAAGCTGGTGAACACGACGACCATGATGGCCGCAGCCGTGGTGATCACCCGGGCCGTGCTGCCGATGCCGATCGCGACGGCCCGGTGCGCGTCCCTGGTCGCGACCCACGCCTCGTGGATCCGCGACAGCAGGAACACCTCGTAGTCCATGGACAAGCCGAACACGATCGCGAACACGAGCATGGGCACGTAGGCCGGGATCGGCAGCGTGGTGTGCAGGCCGATGAGTGTCTTGAGCCAGCCCCACTCGAAGACGGCGACGATGACGCCGTAAGCGGCGCCGATGGACAGGATGTTGAGGATGGCCGCCTTGGTCGCGATCACGATCGACCGGAACGCCGCGGTCAGCAGTACGAACGCGATCGCCACCACGGCCAGGATCAGCCAGACCAGCCGAGACGTGATCCGCTTGGTGAAGTCCACCTGCCCTGCCGTCGCGCCGGTGACGTACGTCGTGACCTTCTGCTTCGGCAGCACGACGGTGCGCAGCGTGTTGACCAAGTCGCTGGTGGCCGGGGCCTGCGGCCGCGTGGTCGGGATGGCGCTGAAGACCGCGGTCGTGTAGTTCGAGTTGATGGCCACCGGGCCCACTGAGGCGACGCCCTTGGTGCCGGCCACCGCCTTCTGCATGTTGCTCAGCAGCGTGTTGTCGTCCGAGCTCGACTGCTTGGGCAGCACTACCACGATCGCGAGCGGCCCGTTCGAGCCGACACCGAACCCCTGGGTCATGAGGTCATATGCGCGCCTGCTGGAGTCGCTGGTCGGGTTGGTGCCGTTGTCCGGCTGGCCCAGCGTGATCGAGAAGAACGGGATCGAGAGCACCAGGAGCACGCCGACGCTGAACACTGCCCACGGCCACGGGTGCGCGCTGACCCTGCGGCCCCACCGGGCGAACGCCGAGTGCTCGTGCTGCTCCTGCGTCACAGCTGCGGTCCGCTGCGCCTGCGCCCTGGCGCTCTCGCCAGCCTTGTGCGCGGTCCACCGGGCACTCAGTGCCCGGACGTTCTCCCTGGACACGCCCAGGAACGCAGGCACCAGGGTCAATGCGGCCAGCATGGTGATGGCGACCGTGATCGCAGCCGCGAGGCCGAGCGCTCCCACGAAGGCGACATCGGAGATATACAGGCCGAGGATCGAGACGACGACGGTGGTCCCGGCGACGACGATCGCCGCGCCTGACGTGCCCTCGGCACGGCGGGCGGAGGTGAGGACGTCCATGCCGGTGTCCAGTTGCTCGCGGTGCCGTGCGACCAGGAACAGTCCGTAGTCGATGGCGACGCCGAGGCCGAGCAGGGTAGCGATCGTCGGCGCCGTGGTGGGAAACGTGATGACCGAGGCGAGCAGGCCAAGCAGGGACAGGCCAGAGCCCACGCTGAAGATGGCCGACAGCAGCGGGATCGCCGCCGCGACCAGCGATCCGAACATCAGCAGCAGGAGCAGCAGGGCACAGCCAAGACCGATCAGCTCGGACGTGGTGTCGCTCGTCTTCTGGCCGATCTCGCCGGCACCGGCGCCGTACTCGACCTGGAGGCCGGCCTTGCGCGCCGGGGCCACGGCATTGTCCAGCTTGTGGAGGTAGCTGGTGTCGAGCGAGTACGGGTTGACGTTCCAGGACACGCTGGAGTACGCGATGGAACCGTCCTTCGACACCCCGCCGCCGGGCGGCGAGCCAAACGGGCTGCTCGCCTTGATCACGTCGGCCAGCTTGGCGATGTTGGCCGTGGCCTGGTTCACGGCAGCTGCGTCCGCGGTGATCGTGCCGTTCGTAGCGTGGAAGACGATCTGACCCGAGTAGCCGCCCTGCGAGCTGAAGGTCGAGTTCAGCCGGTTCAGGCCGTCGTCGGACTGGGTGCCCGGCACGTTGTAGTTGTTGACGTACTCGCCGCCGAACTGCTGCTTAGCCAGGAGCAGGCCGCCCAGGATGATCACCCAGGCGATGATCACGATCCAGTGCCGCCGGGCGGAGAACCCGCCAAGCGACTCCAGCCATCTGTTCAACCCAGCCCCCCGCGCGTCACGGCGTCCCCGTGCGCCGTGAGGGCACTATCCCCCGTGGCACAGCACGCCACGCCTATGCGAAAGGGCAGCCAGGCCGCGCCTACGGGCGGCGAGGGCCCGCCTGCGGGCACCAGAAAGCCCCGCCTGCGGGCAGGCGAAGGTCCGGCCTGCGGGGCAGGCGAAGGCCCCGCCTGCGGGCAGGCGAAGGTCCGGCCTGCGGGGCAGGCGCGGGCTAGATCACCAGAGAGGCGGGTGCTTGTCCGCCCACGGGCAGGCCGACTCAAGCTGGGCGGACAGCGAGATCAGGGTCCCTTCGGCGCCCATCCGGCCGGCCAGCATGACGCCGATCGGCAGGCCGTCCTCGGTCCAGTGCAGCGGCACGCTCACGGCCGGCTGGCCGGACAGGTTGTACAGCGCGGTCCACGGCGTGAACTGGGTCTGGCGGGTGAAGTTCTCGGCCGGCTCGACCTCGTCGAACCAGCCAACTGGCCGCGGCGGCAGCGCCAGCGTGGGGCTGAGGATGGCGTCGTAGCCGCTCAGCGCTAGCAGCGCAGGGCGGACGCTGCCCTGGAGGATGGCCTGGTGGAACAGCAGGTCGGCAGCGGACAGGGCCATGCCCTTGGCCCGCAGGTAGCGGGTGAGGGGCAGGAGGTCAGCCTCCTGGTCGGGCGCGATCGGCGCCAGCGTCGCCATCGCGAACCACAGCGCCAGGAAGGACGGCACGGCCTCGGCCGGGAACGGCAGGTCGACATCCTCGACCTCGTGCCCGAGCGACGACAGCAGCGCGCTGGCCTCCTCGTACGCGGCCACGCAGTCGGGGTGCACGTCGGCCCCGTCGATCAGGGTCGTGAGCGACCTGGCGATCCGCAGCTTGCCCGGCTCCCGGCTGGCGTAGCCCAGGAAGGACTCGCCCGCCGGCAGGGACGGCAGCGTGTACATGTCGCCAGGATGATTGCCCGTCATCGCGTCCAGCAGCAGCGCGGCGTCCGCCACGGTGCGGGCCAGCGGGCCGTCGGTGGACAGGCCAACGAGGTCCGGCATCATCGGTCCCTGCGAGATCCGGCCGCGGCTCGGCTTGATCCCGAACAGGCCGCACACGCTGGCCGGAATCCGGATCGAGCCGCCGCCATCGCTGCCCTGGGCAGCCGGCGCCAGGCCCGCGGCGACCGCGGCGGCCGCGCCACCGCTAGAGCCGCCCGCTGACCGGCTCAGGTCCCACGGCGTCCGGGCCGGCGGGCCGATCCTCGTCTCGGTATAGCAGGGCAGGCCGAACTCCGGCGTCGCCGTCTTGCCCGTGATCACGATGCCAGCCGCGCGCAGGTGCTCGACGACGTAGTCGTCCTCGGTGGCCACGTTGTCGGCCAGCACGGCACTGCCGAAGGTGAGCCGGACGCCGGCGACCATGTTGAGGTCCTTGATCGGGATCGGCACCCCGGTCAGCGGTGGCAGGTCACCGCCGTCTTGTCGGCTCGCGAGCACCGCCTTGTCCGCGATGGCCGCCTGCTCGCGCGCCAGGTCATGGGTCACCGTGTAGAAGGCGCCGACCTGCTCGTTGAGGCGGTCGATCCGGTCCAGGTAGTGCTCGGTGATCTCGGCCGACGAAATCTCGGTGGTCCGGATCGCGGCCGCCTGCTCGATCACCGTGAGGTCATGAATCTGCGTCACGTTACCGAACAGTAGACCACCGGGGGGTCCGGTCCAACCCTCGGGCGTGCGGTTTCGGCTGATTGCAGGGGGTTGGCAGCGCATTCACGCGCCGGCGGCATGTCGATCTGTAGCCGCTCAGTTACGCTGTGATGCTATGGACCGGGAGACCGGGCCTGAGCCGACACCGACTGGGCCGCCGGCCTCCGGCGAGGGAGTGCAGCACGTTCCTGTCCCCTCGCGTGCAATCATGGCCGGGCTCGCCGCCGATCCGCGGGTGCCCATCTGGATCCGGCGGGCCATCATCTCGCTCGCCGTCGCGCTCCTGTTCACGTTCTGGAAGGGCTGGCGCGTCGGGCTGACGGCCGCCGCCGTCTATGCCATCTGCGACACGGTCTACCACTCCAAGACGGTCGCGCTGATCCCGGCCGCCGCGAGGGTCTCCTCCGCGCAGCGGAAGACCAGGCGCCGGCTCTACCTGCTGCGGCCGTTCGGGTACATGGCGATCCATACCCGTACGATCCCCGGCAGCGACTCTGTCATCGATCACCTCGTCGTCGGTCCTGGCGGCGTCTACGCCGTCGACTCCGAGCGCTGGGACCGGCGGCTGCCGGTGCGGACCGTGGCAGCAAGTGTCGGCTCGACATCCGGGGCGCTGCTGTACCACGGCCCGTTCAGCCAGCAGGACCGGCTCGCGCATGCCCGCTGGGAGGCAGCCACGGCAGCCCGCCTACTCAGCGAGGATCTCGGCCGGGAGATCACGGTACGGCCAGCGATGGTGATCTACGGGCCCACCGTCCCCTGGGGGGTCACCAACCTGCGCGGCGTCGACGTGTTCGCCGGGCGCAAGGTCGGCAGGTATTTCCGCAGCAGGCGGCGGGCGAACCGATCAGACGCGCTGGGCTGGGAGGAGGCGGGCGCGGTCTTCGCGGCCGTCGAGCGCGTCCTGCCCCGGAACTGACCAGCACCGCGGCGGCACCCGGCGCAGCAGTACACATCCCGCAGTGAGTTGACCGGACCGCCGTGCCCGCGTACCGGCGCAGCCCACGCGGCGGGCTACTCTGTGACATCCCCCAAGGTGATCTCCCCGACACGGCGAAGGACAGACGACGAAGTGGCCGATCTGCGGACCTGGGTGACCGGCGCGCGGCCGCGGACGCTGCCCGCGGCCGTCGTTCCGGTCGTCGTCGGCTCCGGCGTCGCGTTCGGTTACGGCAGGTTCTCGCTCTGGCGGGCCGCGCTGGCGCTGCTGGTGGCGCTCGCCCTCCAGGTCGGCGTCAACTACGCCAACGACTACAGCGACGGCGTCCGCGGCACCGACGAGGTCCGGGTCGGCCCGGTCCGGCTAGTCGGCTCGGGCCTGGTTAAGCCCAGGCACGTGCTGGCGGCGGCGATCGGCTGCTTCACCGTGGCCTGCGCGGCAGGCCTGGTGCTGGCCGCCGTCACCTCCTGGTGGCTGCTCGTGCTCGGCGCAGCCGCGGTCGCAGCGGCCTGGTTCTACACCGGCGGGAGCCGGCCATACGGTTACCGTGCCCTCGGCGAGCTATCGGTCTTCGTGTTCTTCGGCCTCGCCGCCGTGGCCGGCACTGCGTACGTGCAGATGCTGACGCTGACCTGGCTCCCTTTCGCCGCCGCGGCGGCGATCGGGCTGCTCGCCTGCGCCCTGCTGGTCATCAACAACCTGCGCGACATCCCGACCGACAGCCAGACCGGCAAGCGAACCCTGGCGGTCGTACTCGGCGACCAGCGGACCCGGGCGCTGTACACCGGCTGCATCCTGGTGCCGTTCTGCGTCGCCCTGGTGCTCGCGCCAGCCCGGCCACTCAGCCTGCTGGCGCTGGCGGCGCTGCCGCTGGCGTTCGCGCCGGTTCGGCAGGTGCGGGACGGCGCCACCGGCCGCAGCCTCATCGTGGCGCTGGGCCAGACCGGGCGGCTCGAGCTAGCGTACGGCGCGCTGCTGACGCTCGGCCTGGCGATCAAGCTCTAGGCCAAGCCGCAGGCGGCGACCGCCGCCGCGCTGGCAACGGGCGGACGCGCCGGGCCTGGGCTCGCTAGGCCGAACCCGCCGCGGCGCCGTTGGCGGCACTCGGGTCCTGCTCGTCGTCGGCTTGGATCGGCGCCATGCCGCTCAGCGCGTCCTGAATTGCCGGGTCCGTCACGCTGACGTCGGGTAGCCGGGCATCCGGAACCGCCTCGGCGCCGAGCAGGGCCTCGGGCAGCGGGACATCGGGCGGCGGCGGCGGCTCCGGCACTGCGGCCACTGCCGCTTCCAGCGACGTCTGCGGCGGCGGATCCTCGGCGCTCGTGTTCCGCGCCAGCGCCGCCGCATTCTGCACCACCTTAGCCAGCGCGGCATCCGCGGCGCTGTCCTCCGCTGCGGCCGGCAGGGCCGGGCCAGAGCCGTCCGGCCGGCTCACCGCGTGTGCGGAAGGTGCCGAGGTCGGCGCATCGGCCTCCGCGTCACGGCCGCCGAACGCCCCGCTGAACGCTTTCAGCGCGCTGGTCAGCTCGCTCGGAACCATCCAGATCGTGTTCCCTGCCCCCTGGGCAAGCTGCGGCAGCGTCTGCAGGTACTGATAGGCGAGCAGCTTCGGATCCGGGTCATTGTCGTGGATCGACTGGAACACCGATGTGATCGCCTGCGCCTGGCCTTCGGCCTTCAGGATCGCGCTCTGCTTCTCGCCTTCGGCCCGCAAGACCGTGCCCTGCTTGTCACCGTCAGCCGTCAGGATCTGGGCCTGTCGCAGACCCTCGGCGGTCAGGATGGCAGCGCGCTTCTCGCGCTCGGCGCGCATCTGCTTCTCCATGGCGTCGATCACGCTCTTCGGCGGGTCGATCGCCTTGATCTCGACCCTGGTCACCCGGATGCCCCACTTGCCGGATGCGTCGTCGAGCACGCCGCGCAGCATCGTGTTGATCTTGTCGCGCGAGGTCAGCGTGACCTCCAGGTCCATGGACCCGATAACGCTGCGCAGCATGGTGGCGGTGAGCTGCTCGATCGCCTGGATGTAGTTGACGATCTCGTAGTCAGCCGCACGCGGGTCGGTGACCTGGAAGAAGAGGACCGTATCGATCTTGACGACCAGGTTGTCCTCGGTGATGACGGGCTGGCCGAGGAACGAGACCACCTGCTCGCGCAGGTCGATCAGGGGCTTCACCCGGTCGATGAACGGGATGATCACGTTCATGCCAGGCTCGAGCGTCTTGCGGTAGCGCCCAAGCCGCTCCACGTTCCGCGCTCGCGCCTGCGGCACGATGCGCACCGACCGAAGCGTCACCATCGCGACGAGGATCACGATGACAGCGGCGACAATGGCAGCGATATCACCCATTGCTACTCCCGGGGATACACGAGAGCAGTGGCGCCCTCGATGTGCATGACGTCGACGGTCGACCCGGCCGGGATGATCTGCGTCTCGTCGTAGGAGCGGGCGGACCACTCCTCGCCGCCGATACGCACCCGGCCGCTGTGCGGGCCGACCTCTTCCAGCACGATGGCCGGGCGGCCGATCAGTGCGGCAGTGCCAGTGCGCAGCATCGGCGGCTGCCTGATGTGGCGCATGGCGAACGGGCGGGCCACGCCGAGCCCGAGCCCGGAGGCAAGGACGAACGCGCCGAACTGGACAGCGGCGTCTCCGCCGAGGAAGCCGGCCCCGGCGGCGATCAGCGCGGCAGCGCCGAGCAGCCCGAACGCCAGCGTGGTGGTCGCGATCTCGATGGTGCCGAGCACAGCCGCGATGATCAACCAGATAATCCAGCTACCCATCGCGGCGCTCCGAAGGCGAAATGACCGTCACTTGAGACACTAGACCCGTCCGCCTCGCGGCGCATCTAATGGCGGCTCCCGCATCTCACTGCATTTCGCCCGCGCCCGGCGCGACTAGGCCTTAGTCGTCCATGGCAGCCGCGACCTGCTTGGCGACGGCGGCCAGGTCAGCGTCCGGAACGTTCGGAAGCACGTCCTCCCAGATCGGCAAGTACATGCCGACCGCCTCGGTCATGCCGAGGGGCCGCGGCAGGAACCACACGTGGAAGTGCGCGCCGCCGTCACCCCAGCGGTACAGGTGCACGCGGCCGACGTCGCCGAGCGACAGGATCGCCCGCTCGACCCGCGCGGCCACCCGGCCGAAGTCGGCGGCATGGCTGGCCGGCATGTCCGCGAACGAGTCGAAGTGCTCGCGGCTGGCGAGCCATACCGTGCCAGGCAGGCTGCCGCCGACTGGCGCGTGCAAGGTCCACAGGTCGTCATGCCAGAGCGCGGCGGTCGCGCTGCCCTCGCAGATCCCGCACGGCTCCCCGCCGGGCTCGCCCCGCCGCGGCGGCTCCGGAATCACCCGCTCGGCGGGCGTCCTCGGTACCAGCGGTTCCTGATATGGCATGGTCATGGCTACTACTCCCTTTTGTCCGGCGACGAACACGCTCACCCCGACGCTATGACCGTGGCTCGCCCCGCCCAAGGCTGCAGCCAGCCATCCCATGTCGCGTCCCTGCCAACCGGCCGGCTTCACACGACAGGGCGGGAACGGGGAGGATTGACCTACTCACCAATCGGAGGCCAGTCATGCCCGCAGCCCGTCATTTGTCCTACAGTCACGGCGCCTCGGCCGAGCCGCTCCTCGGTGAGACCATCGGCGACAGCCTGCACCGGATCGCCGCGGCGCACGGGGCGCGCGAGGCTCTCGTCGACGTGCCGACCGGCAAGCGGTGGACGTATGCGCAGCTAGACGCCGACAGCGATCTGATCGCGCTCGGCCTGATCGCGGCGGGCATCGCCAAGGGCGACCGGGTTGGCATCTGGGCGCCAAACTGCGCCGAGTGGGCGCTGCTCCAGTACGGATCCGCCAAGGCGGGCGCGATCCTGGTCAACATCAACCCGGCCTATCGCAGCCACGAGCTCGCCTACGTGCTCGGTCAGTCAGGCACCAGGCTGCTGGTCTGCGCCGAGAGCTTCAAGACCAGCGACTACCGCGCCATGGTCGAGGAAGTGCGCCGCGACCTGCCCGGCCTGGAGCAGGTGATCTACATCGGCACCGCCGACTGGGACGCGCTGATAACGGACGGCGCGGCTACCGACCCGGCGATCCTCACCGAGCGTGAGGCTAACCTGGCGTTCGACGACGCGATCAACATCCAGTACACCAGCGGGACGACGGGCTTCCCCAAGGGCGCGACCCTGTCGCATCACAACATCCTGAACAACGGCTACTTCGTCGGCGCGGGCTGCGGCTATACCGCCGATGACCGGGTCTGCGTCCCGGTGCCGTTCTACCACTGCTTCGGCATGGTGATGGGCAACCTGGGTTCCACCACCCACGGTGCGTGCATCGTGATCCCGGCCCCTGGATTCGACCCGGCGGCCACGCTGGCTGCGGTCCAGGCCGAGCGGTGCACGTCGTTGTACGGCGTGCCCACGATGTTCATCGCCGAGCTCGGGCTGCCCGATTTCGCCAGCTACGACCTGTCGAGCCTGCGCACCGGGATCATGGCCGGCTCGCCGTGCCCGGTCGAGGTGATGAAGCGCGTCCTGACCGAGATGCACATGACCGAGGTCACGATCTGCTACGGGATGACCGAGACGTCGCCGGTGTCGACCCAGACGACCGCTGACGACGACATGGAACGGCGGGTCTCGACAGTCGGACGCGTCCACCCGCACGTCGAGATCAAGGTCGTCGACCCGGAGACGGGCCTGGTACTGCCGCGCGGCAGTCACGGCGAGCTGTGCACCCGCGGCTACTCGGTGATGCTCGGCTACTGGGACGAGCCGGAGAAGACCGCCGAGGCGATCGACGCCGGCCGGTGGATGCACACCGGCGACCTCGCGGTGATGGACGAGGCCGGGTACCTCAACATCGTCGGACGGATCAAGGACATGGTGATCCGCGGCGGCGAGAACATCTACCCGCGCGAGGTCGAGGAGTTCCTGTACACCCATCCTGCGATCGAGGACGTGCAGGTGATCGGCGTGCCCGACGCCAGGTACGGCGAGGAGCTATGCGCGTGGATCAAGCTGCGGCCCGGCAGCGAGCTGTCCGCGGAGCAGGTCAGGGAGTTCTGCATCGGCAAGATCGCGCACTACAAGGTCCCGCGGTACGTACGCGTGACGCAGGAATTCCCGCTGACGGTCACCGGCAAGGTGCAGAAGTTCAAGATGCGCGAGACCTCAGTCACCGAGCTGGGGCTGACAGCAGCCAGCCAGACCCCGACGGCCTGACCGCGGCGGCCTGATCCCGCGCGAACAGATGTCAGCGCACGCTGAAGGGCAGCCAGTCACTGGATCTGCGCTGGTGGTGGTTGCCGTGCTCGCGGTCACCAGCCGACGCGGTACCCGCGGATCGCCAGCCGCGAATCGACCTGCGCGACAGCATCGACAGGATCGAGCCGGCACTCAGGGCGGACATCACCGAAAAAATGCACCCGAAGCACCCCACCGAGCCGATCGACAAGATCGACCCCGCGGATCCGATCGAGAGGATCGAGCCGCTCGAGCCGATGGACAGGATCGAACCCGACGAGCCGATGGACAGGATCGAGCCCGACGAGCCAGGCGAGCGAGCCGAGCCGCGCGCAGTCCCCATGGCGGCATTCTCGCATGCGGCCCGGCGGCCGCTAGGTCAGGCTGGCGGCCGCAGCCGCCAGCGTCGCCTGGACACCGGGGATGTCATTCACGCACACGGCGTCGACGCCCGCCTGGGCCAGCCGGACAGCCTCGGCCGGACTCGGCGACCACGCCAGGACCTCGAGACCGGCTCGGTGCGCGGTCTGGATGATTCGCTCGGGGGTCAGGCAGGCTGACGCCGATCTGATCGCGGTGCAGGTTCAGCGAGCCGGTGTGCAGGCAGACAGCGTCGAGACCGAGATTGGCCGCGGCCGGGACGGCGTGCTGCGCCGGGAAGTCGATCCCGGTGATCAGGCCCACGGCGACGTCGCCGGTGAAGTCCCGCTGGTCCGCCAGGTACAGCACCGCCGAGGGATCAAAGGAGGAGACGAAGAAGCGCCGCGTTCCCCGCTGTCGATGCAGGATCTCAGCCACCAGCGCGTGCGTGCGCCGGGCCGGCGGATCCACCGCATCGTCGATGATCGTCTTGACGTCGATGTCCACGGCCACGTCCGCCGGCAGGGCGGCCAGGACGTCGGCCAGGCTTGCGACGCCGGCGATGGCGAGCTCGGCGGCCGTACATTTCGCGAGCGCCTCGCCCGACGGTGCGACCGGGTCGTGCCTGACCACCAGCTCGCCGTCGCGGGTGCGGTACACGTCTAGCTCGACCCAGGACAGTCCGCAGGCGACCGCCGCCAGGCACGAGGCCACGGTGTTCTCCCGGTAGCCGCCGCGCTGCCCGGAGCCGAACCCGCGATGGCCGACGATCGACGGCCTGGAGTCGAAGATCATGATGAGTCCCCCGGCGTCGCGGCAGCCTCCGCTGCGAACTGATATGTACGCAGCCAACCGCGATCTGGCGCCCAGGGCAAGACCCCGGCATTACCTCCGCTCCCCGCCCCCGTAAGGTGGCAGAGGCTTGACCGACTAGTCGATGTCGTGGGGGTCAGATGGACGAGAGCCTGGCGAGGCAGCGGCTCACGACCGAGCGTGCCGACGTAGCGCTGCTGCTCAAGGACGCCGAGTCAGCGGGCACGCAGGACCGCGATTCAGAAGACGAGCCGGGCGACTACGCCGACGCGGCGCAGCCACTCACGGCGCAGGGCATGGACGACGCACTCGCCGAGGGCTTCCGGGACCGCCTCGCGGCCATCGACCGCGCACTGAAGCGGCTGGACGACGGGACCTACGGCACCTCTGTCCGCAGCGGCACGCCCATCCCGGACGAGCGACTCGACGCTGACCCGGCTGCCGAGCTGACGGTCGAGGAAGCGAGCGAGCGCGAATAGCCCGGCGTCACGCCTCGCTGCGACGCCGCTGGCGGTCAGGTCCCGCCGGACCTCGGGCTCAGCCCGAGCTCACGTTCAGCGTGATGGTGGTGCCCGCCAGCGCCTTGCTGACCGGGCAGCCAGCCTTGGCGTCGGCTGCGATCCTGGCGAACTCGTCGGGGCTGATCCCCTCCGCCGATCCGCCGACCGTCAGCGCGATCCCGCTGATCCTGAATCCGCCCGCCGGATCCGGCCCGAGCGTCACCGCCGCGGTGACGTCGAGTGACTGGTTGCTGCCGCCGGCCGCGCCGAGCAGCGCCGAGAACTGCATCGCGAAACAGCCCGCGTGCGCGGCGGCGATGAGCTCTTCTGGGCTGGTCGTGCCCTGCGCGTCGTCGGCCGCCCGCTTGGGGAAGCTGATCTCATAGCTGCCAAGACCCGAGCTGACCAGCGTGACGGTGCCAGTGCCGTCCTGGAGTCCGCCGGTCCAGGTCGTGTGCGCGGTGCGGGTAGGCATGCCTGTCTCCTCGGATTGATGTCATCAGCAAGCCGGCGCGGACCTGCGCCCGCTGTCGTCAGCCTGCCATGGCTGTCGACGGCCTGGCGCCAGGCCCGCGAATGCGCAACAATCGCAGCCGCAGTTTTGGTCCCGGCTGGGGGTAAGCGATGACGCGGCGACCCGACGACCTTGGTCGTCGCCATGTCCCTGATCCGTTCGGCCCGGCCAGCCTCGGTCCGGCAGGCCTGCGCAACCGCGTGCTCAAGGCCGCCACCTTCGAGGGCATGAGCCCGGCCGGGCTGGTGTCGCAGAGCCTGATCGACTTCCATCAGCGCATGGCCGCAGGCGGCGTGGCCATGACGACCGTCTCCTATGTCGCGGTGTCGCGCGACGGCCGCGGGGCGCCGAACGAGATCTACATTCACGACCGCGCCGCCGACGGGCTCGCTCGCATCGCCAGCACCGTGCACGCCGAGGGCGCCGCGATCTGCGCTCAGCTCGGGCACGCCGGTGCGGTCGGCACGATTCGCAAGCGCTACCTCGGGCCGTCGGCGACCCGAACCATCGCGGGGACCAAGGTCGCGGAGATCTCCCTCGCCGAGATCGAGGAGGTGGTCGGCCAGTTCGCCGATGGCGCCGCGATGCTCGCCACAGCCGGATTCGACGCGGTGGAGCTGCATTTCGGCCATCACTATCTGGTCTCGGCATTCCTCAGCCCGCGGTGGAACAGGCGTGGCGACGACTACGGCGGGCCGGTGCCGAACCGGGCCAGGCTCGCGCTGCGCATCCTGCGCGCCGTCCGCGCCAGGGTCGGGGATCGGCTCGCGATCACCGCGAAGCTGAACATGACCGACGGCATCCGGGGCGGGCTTGACGTCGCGGACAGCGTCGAGGTCGCCCGGCTGCTGCAAGCCGACGGCGGCCTGGCGGCACTCGAGCTGAGCGGCGGCGGCTCCCAGGCCAATCAGATGTACATGTTCCGCGGCGACCCGCCGCGCAAGGAAATGGCTGCCGCGCTGCCCGGCTTGCAGGGACTCGGCTTCCGCGTGGCCGGCCGGGCGCTGTTCCGCGCGTACCCGTTCGAGGAGGCCTACTTCCTGCCGCTGGCCCGCCAGTTCCGGGCTTCGCTCACACTGCCTCTTGTCCTGCTCGGCGGGATCACGACGCGGGCCACGATCGATCAGGCCATGGCCGAGGGATTCGACTTCGTGGCCTTGGGCCGGGCCCTGCTGCGCGAGCCCGACCTGGTACGCAAGCTGGCGTCGGGCGAGTCAGCCGGCGGCACGTGCGTGCACTGCAACAAGTGCATCCCCAGCATCTACTCGGGCACGCGCTGCGTACTGGACCACCCGGAGCCGCTGATCGTGCAGTAGCGCCACCGCCAGGCATCCGCTCAGGACGGCTTGCGCGCCTCGATGAGGAACCGCTGCGAGTGGCAGACGAACGAGCCGTGCTCGCGGATGTGCTCGTGCATGCGCGCCAGCGGCTCCGCGTACCCGGCCACGGTGAAGCCGGGCACCGTCCACAGCACCTTCTTGAGGAAGTGAACCACCGCGGCCACGTCGAAGAACTCCACCCGCAGCGGTTGCGCTGTGACGTCGACGACCTCCAGGCCAGCCTCGGCTGCCTCGGCCCGAGCCACCTGCGTGCTCCGGCTCGGACTCACCGGCTGCGGACCCATCATGAAGTCGGTGAGCTCGCGGTTCGACCCGGCACCTACCTGCTGGGAGAGGTAGCTGCCGCCAGGCCGCAAGACCCGCGCGATCTGCGGCCACACAACTTCGGTCGGGTGCCTGCTCACCACCAGATCGAAGCTCACGTCCGGGAACGGCAGCGGCGCATCGTCGTCCACCTGCACGACGTGTCCGCCGAGCGGCTCCAGCGCACGGCGGGCCAGCTCGACGTTGGGCGGCCAGGACTCGGTCGCCGCGAGCCGCCGCAGCCGGCCACCAGCCGCCTCGCTGCGCCGCACTGCCTCGGCCAGCACCTCGCCGCCGCCGGTCTGGATGTCGAGCACCGCATCCGACCGGCCGATCCGGTCGCTGACCAGCCGCGCGTAACCCCACGACGGCCGCTCCTCCGTCGCGCGGCCGGCGAACCAGGAAAAGTCCCAGCCCTCGATGGGCACGGCGTCGCCCTCGGCGATCAGGTCCTCGAGAGTTCGCGCAGGCATAGCATGATCTTTCCGGACAGAGCGCCGCAGCAGCAACTCGGTTTGCCGCGCGGACGCGGCCGGTCAGGTCGCGGCAGTCACGTGCGGCCGGTCAGGTCGCGGCCGGTCAGGTCGCGGCCCGGTCAGGTCAGCCCGAGCAGCCCGTCGAGGCCGACGGTCAGACCGGGCGGGAGGCCGCCGATGCCGCGGACGGCCAGCAGCACGCCCGGCATGAACGAGGCGCGATCGAGCGAGTCGTGCCGGATCGTCAGGATCTCGCCGTGCCCGCCCAGGAGCACTTCCTGATGGGCGACGAGTCCGGCGAGCCGCACCGAGTGCACGTGCACGCCGTCGACCTCGCGCGCCGCGAGCGCCGTCCGCCGCCGTCACCGTCGCGTCCGGCATCGGGCCGGCGCCAGCCGCCGACCGCGCCGCGCTGATCATCGACGCGGTGCGCCCGGCGGTGCCCGACGGCGCGTCCACCTTGCCAGCGTGATGCAGTTCGATGACCTCGGCCGATTCAAAGAACGGCGCCGCAAGCTCAGCGAACCGCATCATCAGCACGGCGCCGACGGAGAAGTTCGGCACGACGAGCACGCGCGCAGCCGGCTGGCCCGCGAGCCAGCCAGCCACCTGGCGCAGCCTGGCCTCGTCGAAGCCGGACGTCCCGACCACGCTGGCGATGCCGTGCTCGACGCACCAGCGCAGGTTGTCCATGACCGCGCCGGGGTGGGTGAAATCGACCACCACGTCGCAGCCGGCCAGCTGGTCCAGTGCGTCCCCCACGTCGACCTGCGCGCTTAGTGCCAGGTCATCGGCCGACTCCACGGTGCTGCACACCTGTGACCCCATGCGCCCCTTGGCGCCTAGCACGCCTACCTTGATCATCGTGCTCCCTCGCCCCTGGTTTGCTGCCCCGTGGTAGGCCAGCCTAGCGGCCGGCCGACGTGGCCCTGTGCGCATCGATGCGGTATGAATGGCTGCTGGACGCAACCCGCAACGGAGCCAGAAGGTGTACGCGATGACGGCGTGGAACTCGTTCTCTACCGACTCACCCCTGGGCATCACCTCCGAGGTGATCACCTATCCAGGCGGCAACGGCGACCAGATTCACGCCTACGTCACCAGGCCGACGGGCGACGCCGTCACACCCGGCATCGTGGCCGTGCACCACATGCCAGGCTGGGATGAGTTCTACCGCGAGTTCTGCGACCGGCTGGCGCGCCACGGTTACACGGTCATCTGCCCGGATCTGTACTGCCGGTACGGGCATGGCACGCCCGACGACATCGCCGCCAAGGTCCGCGGCGAGGGCGGCGTGCCGGATGACAGCGTGGTCGCCGACTGCACCGCAGCTCGGGACTGGCTGCGGGCCCAGCCAACCAACGGCAGGGTCGGCATCATCGGCACCTGCTCTGGCGGGCGGCACTCGCTGCTGACCGCTTGCCGGAGCGGTGGCTTCGACGCCGTCGCTGACCTGTGGGGCGGCGGCGTCATCATGAGCCAGGAGGAACTGAGCCCGGCCCGCCCGGTCGCGCCGATCGACCTCATCTCCGACCTGTCCGCGCCGCTGCTCGGCCTGTTCGGCAACGACGACAGGTACCCGACGCCGGAGCAGGTCGATCGGCTCGAGGCCGAGCTCAAGCGGCACGGCAAGGAGCATGAGTTTTACCGGTACGACGGCGCCTCGCATGGCTTCTTCTACTACTTCGTCGGGGCGTACCGGCCCGAGGCGGCCATGGACGGCTGGGAGAAGATCTTCGCGTTCTTCGGCGACAAGCTGCAGGGATCGTAAGGCCAGCGAGATCGTCAGCGGCGCGGTCATCCGGGACACCGGACACGACCTCGCGCTGTCCACCACGGCCCCGTCACCGACGCGGTGATGCCCGGCTGTCCTGGTCACGGGTTGCGGCCTGGCACGATGGACGCACCATGACACTCACCGATCAGCTGCCGGACGGCGCCGAGCCCGACGAGGTATTCGCCGCATTCACGGACTGGACCGCGGATCAGGGCTTCACGCTGTACGCGCACCAGGAAGAAGCGCTGATCGAGATCGTATCCGGCGCAAACGTGATCTTGTCCGCGCCCACCGGCTCCGGTAAGAGCCTGGTCGCGACAGGCGCGCACTTCACCGCCCTGGCGCGGGATGACCGAACTTTCTACACCGCGCCGATCAAGGCGCTG
The DNA here is from genome assembly GCA_963792725.1 of uncultured Actinomycetota bacterium. Taxonomy (GTDB): domain Bacteria; phylum Actinomycetota; class Actinomycetes; order Streptosporangiales; family Streptosporangiaceae; genus JAJYUU01. The sequence continues at coordinate 1,969,991 of CAWBXJ010000001.1, forward strand.
GTGTCGGAGAAGTTCTTCGCGCTATGCGACGTCTTCGGGCCCGACGAGGTCGGCATGATGACCGGGGACGGCAGCGTGAACCCGGCGGCGCAGATCATCTGCTGCACCGCCGAGGTACTCGCGAACATCGCGCTGCGTGATGGGTCCGACGCTGACATCGGCCAGATCGTGATGGACGAGTTCCATTTCTACGCCGACCCTGACCGCGGCTGGGCGTGGCAGGTGCCGCTGGTCGAGCTGCCGCAGGCCCAGTTCGTCCTCATGTCGGCGACACTCGGCGACGTCAGCAGGTTCGAGAAGGACCTGACCCGCCGGACCGGGCGGCCGACGGCCGTCGTCAGCTCGGCCGAGCGGCCGGTGCCGCTGTCGTTCTCGTTCGCCATGACGCCGCTGCACGAGACCGTGTCCGAACTGCTGGCGACGCACGAGGCGCCGATCTACATAGTGCACTTCACCCAGGCGGCGGCGATCGAGCAGGCGCAGGCCCTGATGAGCGTCAACGTGTGCAGCCGGGCGGAGAAGGACGCCATCGCGGAGCTCATCGGGAACTTCCGGTTCGCGCCCGGCTTCGGCAAGACACTCTCCCGGCTCGTCCGGCATGGCATCGGCGTGCACCACGCCGGCATGCTGCCCAAGTACCGGCGGCTGGTGGAGACACTCGCGCAGGCCGGGCTGCTGAAGGTCATCTGCGGCACCGACACGCTCGGCGTCGGGATCAACGTCCCAATCCGGACCGTGCTCTTCACCGCGCTGTCGAAGTACGACGGCACCAGGACCCGGCTGCTGATGGTGCGCGAGTTCCACCAGATCGCCGGGCGCGCCGGGCGGGCCGGCTTCGACACCACCGGCCGCGTTGTCGTGCAGGCGCCCGAGCACGTGATCGAGAACTCCAAGGCGCTGGCCAAGGCCGGCGACGACCCGAAGAAGCGACGCAAGGTAGTCCGGCGCAAGCCGCCGGAGGGCATGGTGTCCTGGGGCCAGCCGACCTTCGAGCGGCTGGTAGCAGCCGACCCGGAGCCGCTGAGGTCCAGCTTCGCGGTCAGCCACGCCATGCTGCTGAACGTGATTCAGCCGGCCAGGTGACGCCTTCGAGGCGATGAAGCACCTGCTGACCGATAACCACGAGGACCGGCCCGCCCAGCGCAAGCACATCAGCCGGGCGATCGCGATCTACCGCGCGCTGCTGGCGGGCGGTGTCGTCGAGCGCCTGGACGCACCCGACGAGGACGGGCGCTTTGTCCGGCTGACGGTGGACCTGCAGGAAGACTTCGCCCTCAACCAGCCGCTGTCGCCGCTCGCCCTCGCCGCGATCGAGCTGCTGGATCGCGCTTCGCCCGACTACCAGCTCGACGTGCTGTCGGTCATCGAGTCCACGCTCGACAACCCGCGCCAGGTGCTGTCAGCGCAGCTGTTCAAGGCGCGCGGGGAGGCCGTGGCGGCGATGAAAGCCGAGGGCATCGAGTACGAGGAGCGGATGGATCTCCTGGAGGCCGTCACCTATCCGCGGCCGCAGGCCGACCTGCTAGAAGCCGCCTACAACATCTACAAGCGCGGGCACCCGTGGGTCGCCGACCACGAGCTGTCGCCGAAGTCGGTCGCGCGTGACATGTACGAGCGCGCGATGACGTTCTCGGAGTACATCAGCTTCTACGGACTGGCGCGGTCCGAGGGCCTGGTCCTGCGCTATCTGGCCGATGCCTACAAGGCGATGCGCCAGACAGTGCCCGAAGAGGCGCGGACCGAGGAGCTCGCGGATCTGATCGAGTGGCTCGGCGAGCTTGTCCGGCAGGTTGACTCCAGCCTCATCGACGAGTGGGAACGGCTGCGCAACCCGGTCGACGAGGTCGCGCACCTGGCGGCGGACCGGCCGCCGGCGGTGACGGGCAACAAGCGGGCGTTCCGGGTGCTGGTGCGTAACGCGCTGTTCCGCCGGGTCGAACTCGCCGCGCTGCGGCGCTGGGACGAGCTCGGCTCGCTGGATGCCGAGGCCGGCTTCGACGCCGGGGCGTGGGCGTCCGCGCTCGCGCCCTACTTCGCCTCCTACGATGAGATCGGCACTGGCGCGAATGCCCGCGGTCCTGGACTGCTGATCCTGGACGAGCAGCCGGGCGCGTGGGTGGCCCGGCAGATCTTCGACGACCCGGCGGGCGATCACGACTGGGGATTCTCGGCGACTGTCGACCTCGCCGCTTCGGATGAAGCGGGAGTCGCCGTCGTCACCGTGACCGGCGTGGGGCAGCTCTAGCCTGCGCGAGCCGCCGCGAGCCGCCGCGAGCCGGCCGACAGTTCAGCGCCCGGCCCACGCCCCCGGTAGACCCGCGCACATTTGCAACTGATAGGTTGCACATAGCGCTTGGGATGTGCAACTATCTGGTAGCAGATAACCAGGTGATCGGAGAACCAGACATGTCGCAGGACTGGATCGAGCGCGAGGTCCTCATCGAGGCATCGCGCGAGCGGGTATGGGCAGTGCTGACCGATCCGAAGCACGTAGCGGGTTGGTTCGGCGACACGGCCGAGCTGGACCTGCGCCCCGGCGGGAAGGCCGCCTTCGGCTGGTCCGAGCACGGGACTCACCACGCCGTCATCGACCGGGTCGAGCCGCCGACCTTCCTGTCGTACCGGTGGGCTCGTCAGGCCGGAGTCGAGCCTGCCGAGGGTGGCTCCACCATGGTCGAGTTCACCTTGACCGAGGTATTCGCCGGGACGTTGCTGCGCGTGGTCGAGACGGGGTTCGCCAGCCTGCACGGCAGCGCGGAGGATCAGGACGAGGCCGTACAGCAGAACACCGAGGGCTGGCAGTCTGAGCTCGCCGACCTCAAGGAGTATGCGGAACGGCCCCCTGTATGACGCCGCCACGGCCGGGCTGGCCAGCCAGCCCGGCCGAGCCCGATGAGATCCTCGCGGCGATGGCCGACCCGACCCGGCGGCAGCTGCTCGCTACGCTGGCGGCCACCGGGCCGGCCACCGCGACCGAACTCGCCGCCGGTCTGCCGATGACCCGCCAGGCCATCAGCAAGCACCTGGCGATCCTGCGCAGCGCTGGCCTCGTCGCCCGGCACAAGGAAGGCCGGGACGTGCGGTTCGCCGTCCGCACGGCGGGCCTGGTCCAGACCGCGGGCTGGCTGACCGCGCTGGCCACCGAGTGGGACACGAGGCTGGCCGCGATCAAGCGCATCGCCGAGTCCGGCAGCTGACCCGACGGCCATCATTTGGCCCGCTCAGAGGGCGCGCACGGACGTCGTTCAGCTTATGTTCAGACTTGTGGCCGACCATCCTGACGTGACGCCCAACGCTCCAGCGAGCCACGAGCGCCGGATGCGGCCCGCGGGGCAGCCGGCGTCGGGATCGGCACGCAGGCCAGCTCCGGCGCCGCGGCCGAGATTCGTGGACGCGTGCGCGGCCCTGGCAGGCATCGGCTTCGGCGCTGTGGTCGCGTCCGTCATCACCAGCGAGTCACACGGATCGCTGGCGGCTCCGGGCGGCCAGCTGACGGCGCTTGGCCGGCTCGCGGGGTTCACGGGTGCGTACCTGATTCTGATCATGGTGGTGCTCGTCGCCCGGCTGCCGTGGCTGGAGCGCTCAGTCGGCCAGGATCAGCTCATCCGCTGGCACCGTCGGGTCAGCCCGTGGGCGATCGGCCTGATCACGGCTCACGTGGTCCTGATCACGCTCGGATATGCGCAGGCGGCCAGGTCCCCGGTGCTGGCCGAGATCTGGCTCCTGCTGCGCTCCTATCCCGACATTCTGGCGGCGGCTGCCGGGCTTCGGCCTGCTCGTGCTGGCCGGGATCACCTCGTACCGGGCGGTTCGGCGCAGGCTGCGGTACGAGACCTGGTGGGTTGTCCATCTCTACCTCTACATCGGGCTCGCGCTGGCCTTCGCCCATCAGATCGTGACCGGGGCGAGCTTCATCGGCCATCCGCTCGCGCGCGGGTTGTGGATCGCCATCTGGGCGAGTACGGCCGGCCTGGTGCTGGCGTTCCGGATCGGCCAGCCTGCCTGGCGGAGCCTGCGGTATCAGCTCCGCGTCGTCGAGGTCCGGGACGAGGCTCCTGGTGTGATCTCGGTCATCTGCCGCGGGCGAGATCTCGACCGGCTCCCGGTGTCAGGCGGACAGTTCTTCCTGTGGCGATTCCTGGCCCGGGATCTGTGGTGGCAGGCGCATCCCTACTCGTTGTCCGCGCTGCCGCAGCCTCCGTACCTGCGCGTCACAGTGAAGGGGCTTGGCGACTCCAGCCGCGCGCTGGCCAGGCTGCGACCGGGCACCAGGGTCGCGTTCGAGGGTCCGTACGGGGCCTTCACCGACCACGCCCGGCAGTCTGACGGCGTGCTGCTCGTGGCCGCCGGCGTTGGCATCACCCCGCTGCGAGCGCTGCTCGAAGACCTGCCGGCGGGCACGGACGTCGTCGTCATCGTCCGGGCATCAACTGTCGCTGATGTCGTTCACCGCGCCGAGATAGCCGCACTGGTCGAGCACCGGGGCGGACGGCTGCACGAGCTGATCGGCTCGCGCCACAAACTCCGGCTTGGCGCCCGCGCGCTTCGCCATCTGGTGCCAGACATCGCGGGCCGGGACGTCTACGTCTGCGGCCCGGAAGGCTTCGGCGCCGAGGTGATAGCCGCGGCTGAGAAGCTCGGAGTTGGCACTGACCAGATCCACATCGAGGCGTTCGGCTTCTAGCCGGGCATGAGGACGCAGAACCGTGCTGGACAGAGAGGGCTGGGCACCGTGAAACGCGGTCCGATCGTGATAGCGGGAACCGTGGCCGGCCTGGTCGCCGTGCTCGAGTTTCACACCACGCCCGTCAGGCTGGCGATCGCGAGCGGGGCGACACTGCCGTCGAGCGCGACCCGCGGCGCCGGCGGCGCCGGGCAGGCCTGGCGCCGGGCAGTCCGGATCGACGGCCGGCGGTTCCGGCTCGGCCGGCGGTTCCGGCTCGGCCGGCAGCTCCGGCTCGGCCGGCGGTCAGGCGGGGACGCGCACCGCTACCGGCCCGGCGGTCAACTACAACTTCGGCGTGCTCTCGGTCAAGATCACGGTAGCGAGCGGCAAGATCACCAGGATCGGCCTCGCCTACCTCGACGACGGCGGCAATCCCCGCTCCCAGTCGATCGATCAGCAGGCTATTCCGATCCTGGAGCAGCAGGCCCTGCAGGCCCAGAATGCCAATATCCAGGGTGTGTCCGGCGCGAGCTACACCAGCGCGGGGTTCGCCCAGTCACTCCAGTCCGCGCTGCATTCCCTGGGCATGTGATGACGCCGCCTCCGGTCCGTCAGCTCGTGCACGTGATGGGCACGGTCATCACGATTGACGTATTCCCGCCGCCGCCAGCGGGCGACCCGCCGGCCGGCGACACGTCGGCGGGCGACCCGCCGGCCGGCGACACGTCGGCGGGCGACTCGCCGGCCGGCGACGCGCGCGCTGCGCACGAGACACCCGCCGCGCACGACGCGTGGGCCGCCGACCTGCAGCGAAGGCTCGGCCGGGCCCGGAGGGTACTCGAGGACGCCGACGAGGTCTTCAGCACCTGGCGCCCCGACAGCCCGGTCAGCCGCCTGCGCCGAGGCGAGATCACCGCCGCCGCGGCACCGCCGGACTTGGCGGCCGTGATGAGCGCCTGCGCTGCCGCGCGGCAGATCTCCGGCGGCTGGTTCGACCCCTGGGCCATGCCGGCGGGATTCGATCCCACCGGATTCGTCAAAGGCTGGGCCGCGCAGCGCGCACTCGCGGCGCTCGACGGCCTGCCGATGTCGGGCGCGCTGGTGAACGCGGCGGGCGACATCGCCAGCGTCGGTATGCAGCCGTCAGGTGCGCCATTCCGGATCGGCATAGCCGACCCGGCCGAGCCGCGCCGACTGGCCGAGATCGTCGAGCTCACCGGGTGCATCGCCACGTCCGGCACCTACGAGCGTGGCAGTCATCTCATCGACCCGCGATCCGGCGAGCCCGCGGCCAGCGTCGGATCGGCCAGTGTGATCGGGCCCGACCTCGGCCTCGCGGATGCCCTGGCTACGGCCATCGCGGTGGCCGGTGCGGCTGGCCTCGCTCTCATCGAGCCGCTCGCCGGCTATGAGGCGCTCATAATCGGCCTCGACGGACGGCGCCAGTGGACGAGCCACTTCCCGTTCGCCCCGGCCAACTCCGCCCCGGCCAACTCCGCGCCGCCAGCCAGCCGGGCCGACACGGCGCGCGCCCGCTAGGACCGCTCGATCTCGGCCACCACGATGTCCACCACCCTCGTGGCAAACCTGTCCGTCAGCGGCTGGTGGCCGTGGAGCAGCCGGTGGTACGCCAGGCAAGTGGTCAAGCATGCCACCGCGGTCTTAGCATCGTCGATGACGGTCTCGCCCATGGATGCGCAGGAGGATGCCCAGTGTCACGTGAGGGCGAGGAGCCAAACAAAGTCCTCGGAATGGTTCGCCGCGACATAGGTCCGCATGCCAGCGAAGATGAAGAACCGCAGCACGTCCTCGGCGTCCCGGTGGACTGGTACGGCCCGGTCGACGGGGTTCGGCTCCGATCACTCAGACATCCCATCAAGACGTACAAGCGTTGGACATTGAGACGTCGCCTCGGTCCGTATGCACCAGACGACGAAGCCGACCCAAAGTCGACGGGCTAGCCCATTCCAAAGCTGGCCCAGACATGCGAAGGGGCCCCGAGGTCGCAATGACCCTTCGGGGCCTCTGTCGTCTCTGCGGCTACCCGGCGGGGAGCCTGCGGAGAATCTTGGCTAGCGCCATCAGCAGCCAGTGGCATGAGCTGGCGCGGTCGCCCTGACAGACAAGGACGTCAGCGCGGTCCGAAGCGGACTCGGCTAACCACCGGTTGGTAGCCTGAGCGGCTATGGATCAGGTCTCGGGGCCGCTGGCCGGCCTGCTGGTCGCCGACTTCTCCCGTGTCCTGGCCGGGCCGTACTGCACGATGATCCTGGGTGACCTCGGCGCTGACGTCATCAAGGTCGAGGGTCCCGGTGGCGACGACACCCGGCACTGGGTGCCGCCGGTCCACGAGGGCATCTCGACGTACTACCTGTCCATCAACCGCAACAAGCGGTCGATCCAGCTCAACCTCCGCGATGACGCCGACCGCGCTGCGGCCGCGGAGCTGGCCAGGCGTGCGGACATCATGGTCGAGAACTTCAAGCCCGGCGGCCTGCGGCGATTCGGCCTGGACTACGAGAGCGTCCGGGCCGCCAACCCGTCAGTAATCTACGCGTCCATCACCGGTTTCGGTGCCGGTGGCGGCGCGCACCTGCCTGGCTACGACCTGATCGTCGAGGCGATGTCCGGCCTCATGAGCCTGCAGGGTGACGCCGACGGCCAGCCGTACCGCGCGGGCATCGCCATCTTCGACGTGATGTCCGGCCTGCAGACCGCCATCGGCATCCTGGCCGCGCTCGATCACCGGCGCCGGACCGGCGAGGGCCAGCTCGTCGAGATCAACCTCATGGCTGCCGCGCTCGCCGGGATGGTCAACCAGACCGGCGCGTTCGCGTCCGCGGGCGTGGTGCCGCACCGGATGGGCAACTCCCACCCCAGCCTGTTCCCGTACGAGCCGCTGCCCACCGGCGACGGCGACCTGGTCATCGCCGCCGGCAACGACACCCAGTTCCGCAACCTGTGCGCCGTGCTGGGCGCGCCTGAGCTCGGCACCGACGAGCGGTTCGCCGCCAACTCGGGCCGCACCGCCAACCGAGACCAGCTGCGGCCGCTGCTGATCGAGCGGCTGAAGAACCGACCGGCCAGCGAGTGGTTCGACCGGCTGATCGCCGCCGGAGTCCCGTGCGGGCCGATCAACTCGGTCGCCGGCGGTGTCGAGTTCGCTCAGCAAATCGGCCTGGACCCGGTGGTGCTGGCGGGGCGCGGCGAGTCTGCGGTCCCCGGCATCCGCAATCCGCTGACGTTCTCCGCCACGGCGGCGCGCTACGACCTGGCGCCTCCCTCGCTCGACGAGCACGGCAAGCAGATCCGCGCGTGGCTCGCCGACCCGGACGCCCCGCTGCCGTCGCAGTAGCTAGCTCGCCTCCGCAGCACGCTCCGCGTCCGCGACCATGCGCGCCAGCCATTCGACTTCCGACGGCCGGACATTGCGGTCAGCCATCCGATGGCGCGCCGCTACGGCGATATGCGGAACGTGGTCGTCACGAACGCCGAGCAGGAACTGCCGAACTAGCGTGGCGCGAACCGAGCTGACCATAGGGCGGACGAGCACCGGCAGGTCGTCCACCTCCGAGCAGGCCATGATCAGGTACGCCAGCGCGACATCGGCGCCGGGTGGGCCTGCCGCCTGGTTGCTCCAGTCGATCACGACCGGGCCGCGCCGGGTCATCATGATGTTGCCGGGATGCAGGTCCAGGTGCAGCACCTTGTCGCCAGGCCCGAGCGGCTGGCGTAGTCCTGGCGGTGCAGTGATCTGGTGCAGGCGATTGTGCATCTCGGCGAGCGTGCGGGCGTGCCTGCGCGCCAGCCAGGGCCGGCGGCCGAGGTCGGTCAGCAGGTCACGGCCGTCCAGGCGCTCCATCACGAGGTCGGATCCGTCGGCATCGTAGACCTTCGGCACCGGGAAGCCAGCTGCGTCCAGGTGCTGCATGATAGCTGCCTCGGCCTGCACGTCGAGCGGCTGCCGGTACCGGCGCAATACCCGGTCTGCGCCGATGGCATAGACATCGGCGGACCGGCCGGACCCTACCAGCGGGCCCGGCGGGTCACTCAGTGGCATGGCAGGAAGGTACTACATACCGGGCACGCCCGCCTGTAAGCCAAGCTCTGCGCCGGTCAGCCGGTCAGCGCCGCCGTGAACGCCTCGTCGTCGTCAAACGGTCCCACGATCGCCAGCGCCTTGGGCTGGCCGAGCACCGTCGCCGCGATGTCGCGCACCTGGTCATGCGTGACCGACTCGATCTGCGTGAGTATCTCCTCGACCGGCTCTAGCCGCGGGTAGACGAGCTCGGACTTGCCCAGCCTGCTCATCCGCGACGATGGATCTTCAAGGCCGAGCACGATCGAGCCGCGCAACTGACCCTTGCCGCGGTCCAGTTCCTCGTCGGTCAGCCCGGACTCGATCACCTTGGCGATCTCCTCCTGGCAGATCGCGAGCACTTCCTCCGTCTTGGCCGGCAGGCAGCCGGCGTAGATGCCCCACTGGCCGCAGTCAGCGTTCTGCGAGCTGAAGCTGTAGACGGAGTAGGCGAGGCCGCGCTTCTCCCTGACCTCCTGGAACAGGCGGGACGACATGCCGCCGCCGAGCGCCGCGTTCAGCACGCCAAGCGCGAACCGGCGCTCGTCCGTCCGGGCCAGCCCCGCGCAGCCCAGCACGAGGTTCGCCTGCTCCACGGGCCGTGACACCAGCCGGACACCGGTGCCGCTCGCGGCACCGACCGACGTGGCACCGAGCCGGGGCGGCGCCGGTGCGGCGCTGCCGCTCAGCGCGGCGCCGGCCAGCACGGGGCCGAATGCGGCCGCGGCCAGCTCCACCACCCGGTCATGATCAAGGCTGCCCGCCGCGGCCACCACGAGCCGGTCGGGGGTGTACCGGGCACGGTAGTGCTCGGCGATCCGGTCCCTGGTGATGGAGTTGATCGAGTCGACGGTGCCGAGGATCGGCCGCCCGAGCGGGGTATCGCCGAAGATCTGCTCGGAGAACGCCTCATGCACGAGGTCAGCCGGGTCGTCCTCGTTCATCGCGATCTCTTCGAGGATCACGCCGCGCTCGGCGTCCACGTCCTTGGGCTCGATCAGCGAGCTCGTCACCATGTCCGACAGCACGTCGATGGCGAGTGGCAGGTCCTGGTCGAGCACCCGGGCGTAGTAGCACGTGTACTCCTTGGCGGTGAACGCGTTGAGCTCACCGCCGACCGCGTCGAGCTCGGCGGAGATGTCCAGCGCGCTGCGCCGGCCGGTGCCCTTGAAGAGCAGGTGCTCCAGGTAGTGGGTGGCGCCGGCGTGATCGGGATCCTCATCCCGCGAGCCGACGCCCGCCCAGATGCCGAAGGCGGCCGACCGCACGGCCGGCAGCGACTCGGTGACTATGCGCAGGCCGCCCGGCAGGACGGTGCGCAGGACCACACCGCCGCCGCCGGTCAGCTGCTCAGTACCAGCCGTCACGTGCGAGCGCCCGGCCGTCAGGAGTTGCCCGACCCGGAGCCGTTAGATCCGGAGCCACCGGAGCCGCCACGGCTCCGCTGACGGCTGCGATGGTGATCACCGCCGCGGTCCCTGTCACGCCCCCGGTCACCGCCCCGATCGTCACGATCACGGGAACGGGGTTCGTCGTGACCGCCGAGGTCCTCACCGGCCGCCTCGCGCTCGACTACTTCGACCGGCACCAGCGACAGCTTGCCGCGGTCGTCGACCTCGCGGATCTCGACCTGGATCTTGTCGCCCACCTTGACCACGTCGTCGACGTTCTCGATCCGCTGGCCGCCGTGCAGCTTGCGGATCTGAGTGATGTGCAGCAGGCCGTCCCGGCCGGGCAGCAGCGAGATGAACGCCCCGAACGTGGTCGTCTTGACCACCGTGCCGAGGAACCGCTCCCCCACCTCGGGGATGTGCGGATTGGCGATGGCGTTGATCGCAGCCCTGGCCGCCTCCGCCGACGCGCCGTCGGTGGCGCCGATGTAGATCGTGCCGTCGTCCTCGATCGTGATGTCGGCGCCGGTGTCCTCCTGAATGGAGTTGATCATCTTGCCCTTAGGCCCGATGACCTCGCCGATCTTGTCGACCGGGACCCTGACCGTGATGATGCGCGGTGCGAACTCGCTCATCTCCGCCGGGGCGTCGATGGCCTCGCGCATCACATCCAGGATCGTCAGCCGCGCGCCGCGAGCCTGCCGCAGCGCCGCGCCCAGAACGGACGCCGGGATGCCGTCCAGCTTCGTGTCGAGCTGGAGTGCCGTGATGATGTCCTTGGTGCCGGCGACCTTGAAGTCCATGTCGCCGAACGCGTCCTCGGCGCCGAGGATATCGGTCAGCGTCACGTACTGGCCGCCCTCGTAGATGAGGCCCATCGCGATGCCCGCCACCATGTCCTTGAGCGGCACGCCCGCGTCCAGCAGCGCCATGGTGGACGCGCAGACCGAGCCCATCGAGGTGGAGCCGTTGGACCCGATAGCCTCGGAGACCTGACGGATCGCGTACGGGAATTCTTCGCGCGCCGGCAGCACCGGTACCAGCGCCCGCTCGGCGAGCGCGCCGTGGCCGATCTCGCGTCGCTTGGGCGACCCCACCCGGCCGGTCTCACCGGTCGAGTACGGCGGCATGTTGTAGTTGTGCATGTAGCGCTTGGTGCGCTCAGGGTTGAGCGTGTCGATCATCTGCTCCATCCGGAGCATGTTCAGCGTGGTGACGCCGAGCACCTGGGTCTCGCCGCGCTCGAACAGGGCCGAGCCGTGCACCCGCGGGACGACGCCAGCCTCAGCCGACAGCTGCCGGATGTCCGCCAGCCCGCGGCCGTCAATGCGCAGCCCGTCCTGGATGATCCGCTGCCGGACGAGCTTCTTGTTCAGCGCGCGGAACGCCTCGCTGATCTCCTTCTCGCGGCCCTCGAACTGCGCGGACAGTTTCTCGGTCGCGAGCGCCTTGATCCGGTCGGTCTCGGTGGTGCGCTCGTTCTTTCCCGCGATGGTGAGCGCTTGCGCCAGGTCGGCGCCGACCTCGGCCTCCAGCGCCGCGAACACGTCGTCGCCGTAATCGGCGAACACCGGGAACTCGGCCGTCTCCTTGGCCGCGCTCCTGGCGATCTCGAGCTGACCCTCGCAGAGTGCCTTGATGAACGGCTTGGCCGCCTCCAGGCCTTCGGCCACCGACTCCTCGGTCGGCGCCACCGCGCCGCTGCCAGGGTCGGCGATCATCCGCAGCGTGCTGGTGGTGGACTCGGCCTCCACCATCATGATCGCGATGTCGCCGTCCGCCAGCAGCCGGCCAGCCACCACCATGTCGAAGGTGGCGTCCTCGAGCTGGGAGTGCGTCGGGAAGCCGACCCACTGGCCCCTGATCAGGGCGACGCGGACGCCGCCGATCGGGCCTGAGAACGGCAGCCCGGCGAGCATCGTCGACATCGACGCGGCGTTGATGGCCACGACGTCATACAGGTGGTCCGGGTTCAGCGCCATGATCGTCTCGACGACCTGGACCTCGTTGCGCAGACCCTTGACGAACGACGGCCGCAGCGGCCGATCGATCAGGCGGCAGGTCAGGATCGCGTCCTCGGACGGCCTGCCCTCGCGCCGGAAGAACGAGCCGGGGATCCGGCCGATCGCGTACATCCGCTCTTCCACGTCGACCGTGAGCGGGAAGAAGTCGTAGCCTTCGCGCGGGCTCTTGCCCGCGGTCGTGGTGGACAGCACCATCGTCTCGTCGTCCAGGTAGACGACGGCCGAGCCGCCCGCTAGCTTGGCAAGCCGCCCGGTCTCGAACCTGAGCTTGTGCACGCCAAATGAGCCGTTGTCGATAGTGACATCGGCGGTGTAGACACCCTCCACGGGGTGACCTCCTTGACTGAGGTCCCGCGCGCTGTCTGCCGCATGTCGGAGCGCCTTGGCCGGCCGTGTGCCGGGTAGTAGGCTGCCGGCCGGTCTTCGATCGAAGCCCTCGGCCCTGGCCGCCCGCCAGTCTGGCGGACGTCATGACCCGAGAACCACTACCGAGGACCGGCCCGATGGGCGCTATTGGCGCTCCTGGCCGGAGCCGCGGGACGTTGTACGTCTGTGTTTATGTAGTTGTGGTTGTGCCGGCAGTTACCTGCGCAGACCGAGCTTCTCGATCAGCGCGCGGTACCTGCTGATGTCGGTGCGGGCCAGGTACTGCAGCAGGCGCCGACGGCGGCCCACGAGCAGCAGCAGCCCGCGACGGCTGTGGTGATCGTGCTTGTGCACCTTCAGGTGCTCGGTCAGGTCGGCGATCCGCCGAGTCAGCAGTGCGACCTGGACTTCCGGCGAGCCGGTGTCACCCTCATTAGTCGCGTGCCCGGCGATGATCTCGTTCTTCACCGTGGTGTTGAGCGGCACGTTGCTCCCTCTTGAATTACTTGTCTCGATATTCCATGGCTGCCCAGGCTGGGACTCGGAAGAGCCCTGCCAGGGCGTCAGGCGAGCATCGCCAACGCGGGCGAAGTCCCCCAAAGTGGCCAGCCGCCTGAGGGCGCAGCTAACCGGGCCAGATACTCCGGCCGACGCTCAACGGTACCACGCGGCCATGGCGCTGGAGCACATGGGGCAAACGCCCGAGCAGCCTAGTCTCCAGCGCCGTTACCTGAATGTTACGCCAGCCGCAGTCCGTCCCCTTGCCCGCCGCGTGTATAGCTGTTGACGTGGCCCGCACGGGCCCTGCGCCAAAGGAGCTGCGGTGCCGCGTTCGGGCCACGACTTCTGCGAGTTCTACCAGGCCAGTTACGGCCGCACCGTAGCGATGATCGCAGCGCTCGTTGGGAGCAGGCACGAGGCGGAGGACATCGCTCAGGAGGCCTACGCACGCGCGCTGGCCCGCTGGCGCCTGCTCCAGGCCTATGACCTGCCCGAGGCCTGGGTGCGCAAGGTGGCGCTGCGGATCGCCATCGATACGTCCCGGCGCCAGCGCCGACGGCTCGCCACCGCCTCGCGGCTCGCCTCACTACGCGAGCCGCTCGTACCCGAGCCTGGCGAAGACCTGAGCCACAGCCCGCTCGGCATGGCGTTGCAGACGCTGCCGCTGACCGAGCGGCAGGTCGTGGTCCTGCACTACGTGGCCGACTTGTCAGTCGATGCCATCGCGCGCGAATGCGGGCTGCCGCCGAGCACCGTGAAGAGCCGGCTCGCCGCGGGCCAGGCGGCACCTGGAGCAACGACTGTCCCAGTACCCGGAGGCGGTGAGCTGATGAACGACGTCGAGCTACGCGAGCGCTTTGACCAGTGGGCGGCGCCGTTGCGCGCGACACCAGGGCCGGCCATCGCCGTCATCCGCACCCGCGCCCGGCGCCGGACGGCCAGGCTCGCCGCCAGCGCAGGATCGGCGCTTGCGGCCGCGGCCGTCGTCAGCGGCCTCATCGCTGGCAGCCTCGGCGGCACGGGCCAGCTCGCCCGGCCGGGGCCGTGGGGATCAGCCAGGTACCCGGCGCCGCGAGACCAGCCCTGGGTGATCGTCAATGAGTCCGCCAGCGGCCCCGCCCAGCTCAGGAACATGGCGACGGGAACCGTCGACGGGATCGTGCCGTCCGAAGGCAAGGGCGCCATGTTCACCGCGCTCGCCGCGGCCGCTGGCGACCGGCTGTTCGTGCTCGCCTGGCAGGACCGGCGCGGCGAGCTAGGCTTCGACGCCATCCAGATCGGGTCACGCTCGGAGCCCTTGGGACCGACGCGGCTGCCCATTTTGTCGGTGCACGGCGCTCGGGTCTACGGCATGAGCATCAACGCGGCCGGGACCAGGCTGGCCTTCAACACGATCCCGGCCGGTGGCACCGAACCTGGCACGCTCCAGGTCTATAACCTCGGCACCGGTGGCCTGATCGGCCGGTGGCCGGCCAGCGGCATCGTGAGCCTGGATTACTGGGCCGCGCCAGATCAACTGGCTCTCCACCGGGGGCCGCGTGGCGGGCTGCGGATACTCGACACCGACCGGGTCTTCCCGGTTGGGTCGTCCCTGGTCGCCGACACCCGGCCTGATCCTGCCGTCCGTGGCTACAACCGGGGCGCGCTTAGCGCCGACGGGTCCATGGCCATCAACGTGCGGAAGGCCGGCGCCCTGATGGACGTGCAGGAGTTCTCGGCCGCCTCCGGCAGGCTCGTCCGGACGGTCACGATCGGCTCGGCGCGCGCGCTGCAGGTCAGCCCTTATTTCTGTGGCGTGCTGTGGGCCAGCGCGAACGGCCGCGACCTGCTCACCCAGTGCGGCAGCCGGCAGCAGGAAGTGACCGGCGGGCGCGTCACGCGGACCAGGCTCGCCTGGACGATGCTGGCTCAGCAGGACGGCGCTATCGACACGTTCGCCTGGTAACCAGTTCAGGCGAACATCTTGTCGAGGTCCCCGCTGTCCTCGGCGAACACCCAGAACTCAGTCGCTTTGCCGTCGGCCAGATGCCAGATGTTGACCTCGCGAACGGCAATGGGCTGCCCGTCGCGCTCGGCGTGCGCGGTCACCAGCACCGTGCCATGGGTGTCGTTGGCCAGCACGTCGTGGATGTCAAGCCGGAGCGTGCCACCGGTCACCTCGAGCAGCTTGCCGAACATGCCCGTGATGGCCTGGTGCCCGCGGTAGTCACCGCTGAGCTGGTTGGACCCGCCGTTGTGCCACACCATGTCGTCGGCGAACAGGCTGAACACGGTGTCCAGGTCGCCCGTGCCGAACGCCTCATATCCGCGCCGCAGCAGGTCCTCGTTCGGATGCGCCATCGTCCCCACCTCCCATGAGCCGCCCGTCCGGCAGACGGGCATCGTGGCTGTCAGCCACCGTAACTCAGCGGTCACGCGCTGGCGTGGCTAGCCCGCCGTCAGCAGGCGTCTCGCGTCATCGACGTCCACGGTAATCTGCCTGACCAGGTCATCTACCGAGTCGAACTTCAGCGTCGCGCGCAGCCGGGCGACGAAGTCGACGGCCACGTGGGCGCCGTAGAGATCCAGGTCATCGCGATCGAGTGCGTACGCCTCGACGGTCCGTTCGCGGCCGTCGAACGTCGGGTTGGTGCCGACGGAGATCGCAGCCGGCCAGCGCTCGAGCTCCGACCCGTCGGTGTCCAGCTGTGCCAGCCAGCCAGCGAAGACCCCGTCGGCCGGGATGGCCGTATGGGGCAGCGTCTCCAGGTTCGCGGTGGGGAACCCGAGCGCCCGGCCGCGCTGATGGCCGCGGACGACGACGCCCTCGACGCGGTGTGGCCTGCCTAGATCGTGCGCCGCGCCGGCCACGTCACCGGCCGCCAGCATGGCGCGGATGCCGGTCGAGGAGATCGTGACGCCGTTCTCGGCCAGCAGCGGCACGCCCTCGGCGGTGAATTCGTACTTCTCCCCCAGCTCGGCCAGCAGTGCCACGTCGCCGGCTGCCTTGTGCCCGAAGCGGAAGTTCTCCCCCACGACGACACGGGCCGCGTGCAGCCGGTCGACCAGGACCGCGCGGACGAACTCGTCCGGCCCGAGCCGGGAGAACTCCAGCGTGAACGGGATGATGCACACCGCCGCGACGCCCAGGCCGGCGAGCAACTCCGACCGGCGCCGGGCCGTGCCGAGGAGCGGGGGGTGCGTACCCGGCCTGACGACTTCATCTGGATGCGGATCGAACGTGACGACGACCACCGGCAGGCCCAGCTCAGCGGCCGATTCGACCGCCCTGGCCACGATCCGCTGATGGCCGCGGTGCACGCCGTCGAACTCGCCGATGGTGACGACCGAGCGGCCCCAGGCGTCGGGGACGTCGAGCGGGCCGGCCCAGCGCTGCATGCCAACAGCCTGCCACGGTGACGCCTGCGCAGGCACGTCAGGACCCGCCGACCGGGCCCGCGGCCAGTTCGGTAGCGAACACGGCGAGCGAGCGCGCCCGGCCATCCTCGTCGGTGAGCAGCGCGATCAGCGAGCCATCCGGGGCGAACGCCGCCACGGGCGCGTCCCCGGTGCCGGTGGCGTCCAGCCTGGCACCGTGCGCAAGCGAGGCTGCCTGCGCGTCGGTCAGGTCCCGGCGCGGGAACGCCGCCCCGGCCGCCGTGGCCAGCGTGATCACCTCGAGCCCGCCGGGCTGGTCAGCATCGTGTGCCAGCACCTCGAGCGTGCGCGCCTGACTGGCCAGATACGGGCCGACCCGGTTGCGGCGCAGCGCGGTCAGGTGCCCGCCGACGCCGAGCGCGGCGCCCAGATCGCGCGCCAGCGCGCGGATGTAGGTGCCGCTGGAACACGTCACCCGCACGTCGGCGTCGAGTACGTCGCCGGCCGGGCGCAGCGCATCGACGGCGAACTCCCGCACCGTCACTGTCCGCGCGGCCAGCTTGGGAGTCTCCCCCGCGCGCGCCAGCTTGTACGCGCGCTGGCCGTCGACCTTGATCGCGCTGATGCCCGGCGGGACCTGACTGATCTCGCCGGTGAGTTGAGCCACGGCGCGCAGCAGCTCAGCTTCGCCGAGATTCATGACGGGAACGTGGCCGATGACCTCACCGTCCGCGTCGTCCGTGGACGTCGTCTGGCCGAGCCGGATCGTCGCCGTGTACTCCTTCTCGGTCAGCGCGAGGTACCCGAGCAGCCGGGTCGCCTTCTCCACGCCGACGACGAGGACGCCCGTCGCCATCGGGTCGAGCGTGCCAGCGTGGCCGACGCGCTTCGTGCGCGCGAGCTTGCGGATCCTCGCCACCACGTCATGTGACGTCCAGCCGGCCGGCTTGTCGACGATGACAAGCCCGCTGGTCGCTGTCGTCATCGCCGGTCCAGCAGCCGCCGGAGGGCGGCGATGACCGCACCCGCGCCGCCGGAAGCAGAGAATCCGGCGGCTCGGGCGTGCCCGCCACCGCCCAGCGAAGTAGCGATCGCGCCGACGTCAACCAGGGACTTTGATCTCAGCGATGCCTGCCACACGCCGGCGTCGTCCTCTTTCAGCACGGCGGCCACCTCCGCCTCGTCGGTGCGCCTGATGACGTCGATGACGGACTCCGCTGCGTCGAGCGGCAGACCTGAGGCTGCGCGGTCGGCTCTTGTGACTGTCGTCCACACCATGCCAAGCCCGCCGGCAGCAGCCGGCTCGAGTTCCGCGCGGCTGAGCGCGGCTGCCAGCATGCCGAGGTAGCTGAACGGGGCGCGGTCGTACAGTTCGCGCGAGACGATGCCGGGGTCGATGCCGGTCGCGAGCAGCCGCGCGGCTAGCTCGTGTACCCGCGGCGTGGTGGCAGAGAACTTGAACGAGCCGGTATCGGTGACCAGGCCCGCGTACAGGCCCAGCGCGATGCGCTCGGTGAGCGGGACGCCAAGGCGGTCGATCAGTTCCGCGGCGAGCACGGCCGTCGCGGCGGCGGCCGGCTGCACCAGGTTGATCGTGCCGAAGCCGGTGTTCGACGCGTGGTGGTCGAGCACGATGAGCTCACCTGCGGACTGGGCCCGGCCGGTCAGCGCGCCCAGCCTGTCGATGCTGGCAGCGTCGAACGACACCATGACCTCGGGGCGCGCCGGGTAGGCGCCGGGCGGGCTCAGCAGCTCAAGGCCGGGGAGGAACCGCAGGATCGCGGGCACCTCGAACGGCTCGTCGCCGAACGAGGCGACGACCGCTGGCGGACCGCCCGGCCGGGCGCACAGCGCGTGCAAAACCGCGAGCATAGAGCCGAGCGCGTCCGCGTCCGGCCGGACGTGGCAGGCCAGGCAGACCTGGCCAGCGCCGTCGATGACCTTGACGGCGCGGGCCCACTCGGATTCACTGCTCGTCGTCATCGAGGTCGTCGTCGTCCCCGGCGTCGCTTTCTGGCGTCCGGTAAGGATCGGGGTCGCCGGCCGGCACCGCGTCCGCCCTGGCCGCGGCCACCTCGGCGTCCGCGGCCCTGGCCCTGGCCACCAGGTCCTCGATGTTCCTCGCGTTGTCGGGGATCGTGTCCTGGCTGAAGCTGATCGACGGCGTGTGCTTGAGGCCAGTCTGCTTGCCCACCTCGGACCTGATCAGCCCGGTCGCGCTGGCCAGCGCCGCCTTGGTGCCGGCCACCTCGTCGTCCGAGCCGTAGACCGTGTAAAAGACAGTGGCCTCGCGCAGGTCGCCGGTGACCCTTGCCTCGGTCACTGTGACGAAGCCAAGGCGCGGGTCCTTGATCCGCCGCTCCAGCATCTCGGCGACGATCTCGGCGATTCGGTCGCCGAGCTTGCGAGCTCGGGCCTGGTTCATCGGCCTACTCACCTTCTGGCGTCAGCAGCTGCTGCCTGGCGGCCAGCAGCTCGATCTCGGGGCGCCCCGCGACGAAGCGCTCGCATGCGTCTAGCACATCCCTGGCATTCGCCGCGGTCGAGCTGACCACGGCGACGCCGATCTCGGCCCGGCGATGCAGGTCCAGGTGGCCTGTCTCGCCAACCGCGATGCCAGGGAACCGTCGATGGACCTCCGCGATGAGCGGCCTGACCACTGAACGCTTCTGCTTCAGCGACCTGACGTCGCCGAGCAGCACGTCCAGGGTCAGAGCCCCTACATACACGCCAGCCCCGGTGTCAGCCGCGAACCGGTCAGGTCCGCGGCTTCTCCCGCATCTCGAACGTCTCGATCACATCGGCGATCCTGATGTCGCTGTAACCAAGGCCGATGCCGCACTCGAAGCCTTCCCTGACCTCGGTCGCGTCGTCCTTGAACCGGCGCAGCGACTCGACGTTGAGGTTGTCCGAGATGACAACGCTGTCGCGGATCAGGCGGGCCTTGCTGTTGCGGGTGATCGTGCCCGAGCGGACGATGCAGCCAGCGACGTTGCCGATCCGCGGCACCCGGAAGACCTCGCGCACCTCCGCGGTGCCCAGCTGGGCCTCCTCGAAGATCGGCTTGAGCATGCCCTTGAGCGCTGCCTCGACTTCCTCGATCGCCTGGTAGATGACCGAGTAGTAGCGGATGTCCACGCCCTCGCGCTGAGCCAGCTCGCCCGCCCGGCCAGCCGGCCGGACGTTGAAACCGATGATCACGGCATCGGAGGCGATCGCCAGGTTCACGTCGTCCTGGGTGATGGCGCCGACGCCGCGGCCGATGACTCGCAGCTGCACTTCCTCGCCGACGTCCAGCTGAAGCAGCGCGTCCTCCAGCGCTTCCACCGAGCCAGACACGTCGCCCTTGATGATCAGCAGCAGTTCCTCACGCTCGCCGGACTTCAGCGCGGACTCCAGGTCCTCCAGCGTGACCCGCGGGCGGCGCTGCGCGAACATGGCGCTGCGTTCCCTGGCCTCGCGGCGCTCGGCGATCTGCCGCGCCACCCGGTCGTCGTCGACGACCAGGAAGCTGTCGCCAGCGCTTGGCACGGCGGTCAGGCCGAGCACGAGCACGGGACGTGACGGCGGCGCCTCGGGCACCTGGTCACCGTTCTCGTCGAGCATGGCACGCACGCGGCCGAAGGCCTCGCCGCAGACGATCGAGTCGCCGACCTTGAGCGTGCCGCGCTGGACGAGGACCGTTGCGACCGGGCCGCGGCCCTTGTCCAGGTGCGCTTCGATGGCGACGCCCTGTGCCTGCTGCTGCGGGTTCGCCCGCAGGTCGAGCTCGGCGTCGGCGGTGAGGATGACGGCCTCGAGCAGCTCGTCGATGCCGGTACCGTTCCTGGCCGACACGTCGACGAACAGCGACTGGCCGCCGAACTCCTCGGCCACCAGGCCGTACTCGGTCAGCTGAGCCCGGACCCGCTGCGGGTCGGCGCCTTCCTTGTCGACCTTGTTGACCGCGACGACGATCGGGACGCCAGCCGCCTGGGCGTGGTTGAGCGCCTCAGTGGTCTGCGGCTTGACGCCGTCGTCGGCCGCTACGACGAGGATCACCAGGTCAGTGGTCTCGGCACCACGGGCACGCATGGCGGTGAACGCCTCGTGACCGGGGGTGTCGATGAAGGTGATCTTGCGGTCCTGGCCGTCGACCACGGTGTCGACCTGGTAGGCACCGATGTGCTGGGTAATGCCGCCAGCCTCGTGCGCGACCAGGTTGGTGTGCCGGATGGCGTCCAGCAGCTTGGTCTTGCCGTGGTCGACGTGACCCATGACGGTCACCACCGGCGGACGCGCGACCAGGTCGGCGTCCTCGCCCTCGTCCTCGCCGAACTCGATGTCGAACGACTCGAGCAGCTCCCGGTCCTCTTCCTCCGGGGAGACCACCTGGACGTTGTAGCTGAGCTCAGCACCGAGCAGTTGCAGCGTCTCGTCGTTGACCGACTGGGTCGCGGTGACCATCTCGCCGAGGTGGAAAAGCACCTGGACGAGCGACGCCGGGTTGACGCCGATCTTGTCCGCGAAGTCGCTCAGCGAGGCACCGCGGGACAGCCTGATGACCTGGCCGTTGCCGCGCGGGATCGACACGCCGCCGATCGACGGCGCCTGCATGTTGTCGAACTCTTGGCGCCGCTGCTTCTTCGACTTCCGGCCACGTGATGGCCGGCCGCCAGGCCGGCCGAAGGCGCCTGCGGTCCCGCTGCGACCACGCCCGCCTGGGCCTGGCCGGGCCGGGGCCATCCCCGGCCTGGCGCCGCCAGCGCCGCCGGCGCCGCCGCCGCGTGGACCACCCGGACCGCTTCCCGGACCACCGCGACCGCCGCCTGGCCGCGGACCAGCGCCGGGGCCAGCCGAGCCGCCGTAACCACCGCCGCGCGGACCACCGGGGCCACCGCCGGGGCCACCCTGGCCGAAGCCGCGGCCGCCGACCGGCCGTGGCGGCATGCTGCTCGGACTTGGACGCGGACCGCCGGGCCGCGGACCGCCAGGCCGCGCTGCGTCGCCGGGGCCAGGACGGCCGACCGGACGCGGGCCAGCCGGACGCGGGCCACCAGGCGCACCGGTGGCACCCGGGGCAGCTCCTGGCGCCGCCGGAGCACCGGCCGGCGGCGTACGCGGCGCCGCGCCCATGCCGGTCGCGGTCGAGCTGAACGGGTTGTTGCCAGGGCGCGGTCCAGGCCGGGGCGCATGACGCTGACCGGGCGAAGGCGGCGCCGACGGCCGCGGGCCTGCCGCGGCCGGACGTGGCCCGGCTGGCCGTGGCGATAGGCCAGACTCGCCGGCCGCTGGCTCTGCCGTCGGGGCCGGCCGGGACTCGGTCGGCGGCACCTGCGGGCCAATGCTCTGATCCTGCGGGAATGGCACGGTGATAGCCGGGCCTGGCCGCTGGGCGGCTGGCGGCTCCGGCGATATCACTTCCGGTGCACTGGCCGGCGCGCTCGGCGCGACCGGCTCGGCGGGTGCCTCAGCTGGTGCAGCTGCCCGGCCGTTGGCGGCGCGCCTGGCCGCGGGCGCCTTGGCACCGCTGCCGTCGCCGTTTGCCGCCTTGGCCGTCTGGCCTGCGAATTCATCTTTGAGCCTGCGGACTACCGGCGCCTCGATTGTCGAGGACGCCGACCGAACAAACTCGCCCATCTCCTGAAGCTTGGCCATCACGGCCTTGCTCTCTACGCCGAACTCTTTCGCGAGTTCGTAAACCCGGACCTTCGCCACTGCGCTCCCTCTACTCGGCCCGGATCTACCGGGCCTGTCAGCCGGCCGGGGCAGCGCGTGCTCCGTCCGGCGTCAGCTTGTGCTGTTCATCGCCGCATGCTCATCGGGCGCTCATTGCAAGTCAGCCTTCTTTCGTCCGGTGCCTCCGGCCGTCGGCACCGCCAACACGCGTACCCAGCTACCCGCTACTCGCCGGACAGGTACTCCGCGACCTTCCCGGCCGGCAATACCGCCGGCACGCGAAGGGCCCGCGGAAACGCCTTGCGGCGCTGGGCTCGTTCCAAGCATGCCAGGCTTCGGTGCAGATACGCACCTCGGCCAGGCAGTCGCATGGCAACGTCCGGGATTATCTCGTCGCCTGAAGCCACCACGCGAACCAAGTCGGCTTTGGCCGCCCGCTCTCCGCACCCGATACAGGTACGGACCGGCGCGGCCTGCCTGCCGTCCAGCTTACAGGGCCTTCGCGCCAGCGCCACCGGCCGTCGTATCGGCATCGCTGTCCGGTCCGCCCGGCCCGTCCCCGTCGCCGAGCTCGGGCCCTGGCACCGACGCGACGCCAGACGAGGTGGTCGACGATCCCGGGGCAGCAGCCGGCGCAGCGTCGGCCGACTCGTCAGTGTCAGGCGCTGCTGTGGCGGCCGCGGGGCCGACCTCGCCCGTGTCAGGCCGGATGTCGATCCGCCAGTTCGTGAGCCGGGCCGCAAGCCGGGCATTCTGCCCTTCCTTGCCGATAGCAAGCGAAAGCTGGTAGTCCGGCACGATGACCTGGGCCACCCGCGCCTGCAGGTCCACCACGTGCACGCGGGTAACCCGGGCAGGAGACAGCGCGTGGGCCACGAACTCGGCCGGATCCGCCGAGTAGTCGACGATGTCGATCTTCTCGCCGTGCAGCTCCGTCATGACATTGCGGACCCGGCTGCCCATCGGGCCGATGCACGCGCCCTTGGCGTTCACGCCAGGCTGGTGCGAGATGACCGCGATCTTGCTCCGGTGGCCGGCCTCGCGGGCGATGGCGGCGATCTCGACCGCGCCGGAGGCGATCTCCGGTACCTCCATCGCGAAGAGCTTCTTCACGAGATTCGGGTGCGTCCTGGACAGCGTCACCGACGGTCCGCGGTAGCCCTTGCGGACGTGCAGCACATAGCAGCGCAGGCGCTCACCGTGCACGTATCGCTCGCCGGGCACCTGCTCGGTGGGCGGCAGTATCGCCTCCAGCTTGCCGAGGTCGACCAGCACCGCACGCGGATCCCTGCCCTGCTGGATCACCCCGGCCACTACGTCGCCCTCGCGGCCCGCGTACTCGCCGAAGGTCAGCTCGTCCTCGGCATCTCGCAGCCGCTGCAGGATGACCTGGCGGGCCGTGGTCGCCGCGATCCGGCCGAAACCGGCGGGGGTGTCGTCGTATTCCCGCCCCGGCTCGCCGTCGGCACCGGCTTCCCGAGCCCACACCGTTACGTGGCCGGTGCCGCGGTTGACTTCGACGCGCGCGACCGTAGCCGCGCCGTCGCTCTTGTGATACGCCACGAGCAGCGCGTCCTCGATGGCCTTGATCGCCAGGTCGAGCGAGATGTCCTTCTCAGCCTCCAGGCTCTTCAGGACGCTCAGGTCAATGTCCACCTAGTCCTCCTCGACCACTTCATCATCGCCCGGCTCGGCGTCGTCGAGGTCGTCGTTGCCCAGATCGTCGAAATGACCGAACTCGACCTGGACTCGGCCAGGGCCGAGCTCGGCGTAGCTGAACTCACGAGTCACCCCGTCGTGCTCCAGGGTCACGCCAGCCGCATCCGAGCCGATTACACGGCCCTCGGCTGTGCCGACCCCGTTCCCGTCCTGAGCAGCGGTCAGCGGCGCGACCACAAGCCGCCCGATCGCGCGGCGCCAGTGGCGTGGCTGCGTCAGCGGCCGGTCGACCCCGGGCGACGACACCTCGAGGGTGTACGGCTGCTCGCCCATCTCCGCAGCGCCGTCGAGCTTCAGCGACAGCTCGCGGCTGGCCAGCGCGATGTCGTCGAGGCTGACGCCGCCGTCGGCGTCGACAACTACGCGGAGTATCCGGCGGCGGCCGGCGGCGGTGACCCGGATGCTCTCCAGGTCCATGTCGAGCGCGTACACCACCGGCTCCAGCAGGCGCGTCAGCCGATCGGTGTCGGGCACAGGACCGTACTGGGCAGTACGCGGCTCTGTACCCCGGCTGCCGGCCTTGGCCGGACCGCCGCGCCTGGCCTGGCCGGTCCTAGCCTGGGGATGCGAACCGCGACGGGAGCCACCGTGCATGACGACCTCCTCGCCCGCGACCTGTGCTGTTATCCACGCTGTGCCTCTGCATCGCGTCGTCGTCTAGCCTATCTGGGACGCGGCCCCGCAGTTCGGGGCCTGGCGCTTCGGGCCTGCATGAGATGCTGACGCAGCAGTGGCCGGAGTTATCTCACGGGGCTGAAGTGCTGGAGGATTCGGCAGTGTGGACGAAGGCGGCACCCGCCGAGGTGGGCCACGGTGCCGTCAGCAGGCGCGCGCTCCTCGCCGCGTCGGCCGCAGTCGTCTCGGCCGGGCTGCCGCTGCTGCTGACAGGCTGTAAGGGCGTTCAGGCTCTCGGCACCCCGCCGCCGCCTGCGCCCGACATCGTGGCGCTGCGCACCGCCATCTCGGCCGAGAAGCTCATGGTGGCCAGGTACACCGCGGCGATGGCCCAGATCAACGTCCAGCTGCCGGCGAATGCGACGCCGCAAGACATCATCCTGGTTTCCGCTGTCCGAGCCGTGGCGAGCGAGCATGCGGCGCACCTGGCGCAGCTAAAGTCGCGGCTCGTCGCGCCTGCCGGGAGCGCCCCCTCGCCGAGCCCGTCTCCGATTGTGAGTGTCACCGGCTCCATCGAGGCCGTGGTCACGGCGCTCACGCAGGCAGAGCAAGCCGCCTCGGACCGGCTGCTCGGGCAGCTCGGCGGGCTGCCGCCGTCGCTGGCCCAGCTGTTCGCCAGCGTGGCAGCCTCCGAGGCGACCCACGTCCCGTACCTGCAGGCCGCCACGAGGCGGGGCCGATGACGAGCGCGGCAGCACAGGCGGGCACGCAGCGGGGAGCAGGCGCAGGCGGACCGGTCATGGCCGCGCTTCAGGACGCGCTCGCGGCTGAGCAAGCGGCCAGCTACGGCTACGGCGTCGTCGGCGCGCGCCTGCCCCAGGGCTCGCTGGCGCAAGGCGACGCGGCCACTGACTGGATCGCGCACCAGCAGGCCCGCGACCAGCTCACGCAGCTCATCAGCGTGCGCGGCGGCACTCCGGCGCCGGCGGCTGTTGCTTATCAGCTGCCGTTCCCGGTGAGCACGGCTGCGCAGGCACGAACGCTGGCTGCCACGCTCGAAGACCGCGTGGCGCAGGCCTACCTCGGCGTGGTCGCGCTGCCTGAGACGGGCCTGCGCAGCTTCGGCGCCATGCAGGTCAGGGCCGCCGCCCTGCGAGCGGAAGCCTGGCGGGGGTCGACGCAGGCGTTCCCCGGCCTCCCAGCCGCTAGCCTCCGTCGCTAGCCTCCGCCGAAACTCCCGCTAGCCTGCGCTGCCGCGGGAGTTTCGGCGCTGGCGGAGAACGCGTGTACTTCCGGTACGAAATTTTCGTACCGGAAGTACACGCGTTGCTGCGGCTCCAGGAAATGTGCGGCGGGGCGCAGCCAGCAACTCCGGCTAACCGGGCAAAAGGGGCGGTGCCGCGGGCGACCGCTCAGGCCGGGCGGACCGCGCCGACCACTCAGGCGGACGGCGGCGTCAGACGAACGGCGGCGTCAGACGAACGGCGGCGGACGGCGGCGTCAGGCGGACGGCGGCGTCGGACGGCGGTGTCAGGCGGCCGCGAGCACGCGACGAATCATCGCGGCCGCGCCTTCGAGGTCCTCGCCGGCCGCGATGCGCTCGGCCCACGACCACCAGAACCACCACAGCCCGTCCTGGCTGCGGCCCGCGTAGACATCCTCCGCGAGCGCCGTTGCTGACGGGTTCACGACATGCAGACTCGGCACCCGGCCGGGTGGCGTCATCAGCCTCGCGGACAGGCCGTACTGCCGCAGCACCTCGGCCAGGCCCTCGAGCCGCGCTAGATTTGTCCGCCAGGTCTGGCTCGATGCGGTTGCGGAAACGGCCGTCCTGGCTGCGTGCTCCGCCTCCATCGTCATTTTGTGACTCCTGGTAGCTGTCGCACCGCATAGAGTAATGACACAGCTCAAGGATGCAACGCTTGTGCCCGCCGTGCAACATGCATGACGAAACTCGCGTGCTCGTTGAACGTACTTCTTGCTCCGAATGCAGATGCCCGACTGGACGGGAACGGGCGTCGCCGCCACACTGAGTTGCACCCGCCCAGGTAAACGACCAGTCAATGACAGCCGCGGGAGGTGACCCGGTGGCAAGCGCGCAGAGCCCGACAGTCCGGCGGCGCCGACTAGCGCTCGAGCTGAGGCGCCTTCGCGAGGCAGCGAAGCTGACCTGCGAGGAAGTGGCCGAGCAGCTGGAGTGCTCTGCGTCCAAGATCAGCCGGGTCGAGACAGGCCGCGTCTCGGTGTCACCACGCGACGTGCGGGACATGCTCGAGATCTATGGGGTGCCCGAAGGCCAGCGCGACAGCCTCGTGCAGCTGGCCAGGGAGTCCCGGCAGAAGGGCTGGTGGCATGCCTACGGCGACAGCGTCCTGCCGCATTTCGGCACCTACCTCGGCCTCGAGAGCGCGGCCTCGGAGATCAGGATCTACGAGGTCAACCTGATCCCCGGGCTGCTCCAGACGGAGGAATATGCCCGCGCCGTCATCTCCGCGGGCATGGTCGACAAGCCGCGCACCGACATCGAGCGGAGCGTCGCGCTGCGGATGGAGCGCCAGCAGGTCACCCGCACCAACATGCCGAAGGTGTGGGCAGTCCTCGACGAGGCAGCGCTACGCCGGCAGGTGGGCGGGCCCGAAGTCATGCGCGTTCAGCTGGAGTACTTGCGCGAGCGCGGCAGCACGCGCAATGTGTCGCTGCAGGTCATCCCGTTCGGCGGCGGTGCGCACCCGGCGATGGGACGCCCGTTCGTGATCCTCGCGTTCGGCGAGGAGCTGGATCCCGACGTGGTGTACCTGGAGGACCTGACCAGCGCGCTCTGGGTCGAGAATGTCGACGAGATCGACCGGTACAACGTCTTCTTCAACCATCTGCGCGCGACCGCGCTGTCGTTCGAGAGCTCGGCGGCGCTCATGACCGCGGTCCTGAAGGACATGTAGCGGTCCTAGCGCAAGGGGGCCGGCAGCGGATCGGCGTGCAGCACGGTGAGCCGGGAGACGGCCCTGGTCAGCGCCACGTAGAGGCGGTGCAGGCCGCGCGCCTCAGCCACCGCGATCTGCGCCGGCTCGTAGACGATGACCTGATCGAACTCAAGTCCCTTCGCCAGCGTTACCGGCACCAGCGTGATGACGTCGCCAGTAGCGGCGCCCTCGAGGACGGCGTGGGGCACACCCGCGGCCGTGAGCACGGCGGCCAGGGCCGGTATCTGCTCGTCGGCCGCGATAACGGCGGCCGAGCCGGCCCGGTCGAGGGCGTCCACGCACGCGATCGTGAGCGCGCCGTCCAGCTCGGCCGGGCCGAGCTGCTTGACTAGCAGCGAGCCGGGATCCTGGCGCACCGACGAAGCCGGGCTCAGGCCGGGCGCGATATGACTGAGCAGCCTGCTGGCGAAGTCGAGTATCTGCCGCGGCACCCGGTAGCCCGTGTCGAGCACCCGCAGATCAGCCTCCGGCTTGCCGAGGTGGCCGAGCATCTGCTGCCAGCTGCTGGTCGCCCACGCCGTCGTGCCCTGGGCGATGTCACCGAGCACCGTCGCCGACCCGGTGGAGCACCGGCGCCCGATCGCCCGGCATTGCATCGGAGACAAGTCCTGCGCCTCGTCGACGACGATGTGAGCCATGCTCGGCGTGCGCTCGATGAGATCGGCGGCCTCGTCGATCAGCACGGCGTCGGCCGCGCTCCAGCGGGTCGAGCCCGGGCCGCGTGGCGGCGACGCCCACACGATCGCAGCCTGCTCACGGTCGTCCAGCAGACCGTCGGCGGCGCGGCTGAGCACCTGCGGATCGGACAGCAATCGAAAGACAAGCCGGACCGGGTCTGCCTTGGGCCAGACCTGGGTGACCGCCGCCTGCACCTGCTTAGTGCGCCGAACCGACTCGTGCGTCCGGTCGTCGCAGGTTTCCCCGGCTGCTTCCATCCGGGTGAGTATCACGTGCGCGATCCGGTGGGCCAGCATGTCGCGGCCCGTGCCGTACCGCACTCCCCGCGCGCGCAGCTCGGCGGCTAGCTCGGCGACCTCATAGGCCGGGACGCGCCACCGCCGCGATCCCCTGGCCAGCATGATGGCCTCGGCGGGCTCGGCGAGCTGCGCCCACAGCGCATTGGCGAGCACCTGCGCCATCCGGGCGTCGCCCTTGACCTGCGCCGTCAGCTCGCTGTCGACCGCGCGCACCGGCACCCGCGCGGTCAGGTCCGCCACCGACACCTGCGCGACGTCTAGCTCGCCGAGCGCCGGCAGCACGTTCTCGATGTAGGCGAGGAAAGCCTTGTTGGGACCCACGACGAGCACGCCGCCCCGGCTGAGGCGCTGCGCGTAGGCATACAGCAGGTAAGCAACCCGGTGCAGGCCGACCGCCGTCTTGCCGGTGCCGGGCGCGCCCTGCACGCACACCGTCTGCTCGACCCTGGCCCGGACGATGTCGTCCTGCTCGGGCTGGATGGTCGCCACGATGTCGCGCATCGGGCCAGACCGCGGCCGCTCGATCTCGTCGATCAGGATGCGGCTCGTCCCGGCTGCCGTCGCGCCGTGACCGAACTGCTCGTCCTCGAACGCCGTCAGCTCGCCGCCCGCGAAGCCGAACCGGCGGCGGCGGTCCAGGCCCATCGGATCGGACTGGCTCGCGCGGTAGAAGGGCCGGGACACCCGGGCGCGCCAGTCGATCACCACCGGCGTCCCGTGCGGGTCGTGCACATGCCGGCGGCCGACGTGAAAGTGCTCGCTGTCGGGCACGTCGGCTGGCTGCGAGACCGCTTCCTCGCCCAGGACCAGCGCGCCCGGCCGGTAGTCCAGCCGCCCGAAGAACAGCGGTGTGTCGGGCAGGTCGCGCAGCGCCTCGGCGCGCCGGTACAGGTCGGCCTTCAGGTACTCCTCGGAGACGGGGTCGCCCCCCATGGCGCGCAGCGACAGCACGTCCGTGCGCATCAGCTCAAGGAATTCGCGGGAGCGGTGCAGATGCTGCCGCTCGGCCGCGAGGATTGCGTCCGGGCTGGCGTGGCCAGGACCCGCCGACGGCATGACTCATCACCTCACTGAGGGAACGGGGTGGATAGCGGCTAGGTGCGGTCATGGCTCGCACAAGGGCACAGGATCCTAACACCAGCCCTGCGCCGAGGGCACCTGGGTTTCTCGCGCCGAGGGCTGGCCGGGCGTCGCCACGCCCGGCCGGCAGGTATCCGGCCCCGCGGCTACCAGCTCCAGCGGAATCCGACCACAGTCCGTTCGAGGGACCGCAGGTATCGCTGTGCCGCGTGCTGGCTATCCAGGGTCACTTCCTGCTGCTCGGTGACTTCGCCCTCCGTGCCGTCCCAGCGCGCCCACCACAGGTGTGCTGGCAGCCGGGTCGGGCTGAACTCGATGCGCATGTCGTAGTTCTCCATGTA
This sequence comes from uncultured Actinomycetota bacterium, assembly GCA_963792725.1. GTDB lineage: Bacteria > Actinomycetota > Actinomycetes > Streptosporangiales > Streptosporangiaceae > JAJYUU01. The sequence goes on from CAWBXJ010000001.1 coordinate 1,999,745, forward strand.
CCGCAGCACGCCGCGCCGGTACTCGAGCTCGCCTTTGTCTGTCAGGTCGCCCGTCAGGCGATAGGTGACCCAGTACTCCATCGTGATCGTGTCGCCCAGCTCCAGGGTCTTGGCCAGCAAGATGTCGGTGGCGAACACGTCGGGCCCGACCTGCCGCAGCTCGCCCGACAGCCCCCGGCAGCCCTGGCCGACCTCGACGGTCAGCGCGTTGGTGTCATACAGGAACGGGAACCGGTCCACGCCCGCCGCGATCGCCTCGATCACCTGGATCGTCCTGGTCCGCTCGAGCCTGCCCTCGGCGTCGACGTGCACGTGGTCGTGCATCGACAGGGTCTGGTGCCGTCGCGGTCCGAGCGCGCGCGCCAGGTTTCGTTCCGCCAGCGGCGGTACCGCGTGGCTGCCGGCTAGCACGCTGATCGTCGCCGAGCCGCTCCACAGCCGCCAGAGCCTGTCGGATTCGTCCTGGCTGAACCCGAACGCCTCGATGAACAGCGACAGCGACGGCCGGCTGAGCATCTGTCCGGACAGCGTCCGCGACACCGTGTCCTTGAGCTGGTACGGCAGGATGCCAGCGTCTGCTGGCCTGCGTGGCGCGGACGAGAGATGGCGGGCCAGGACCTCTGCCACCGCAAGGTGGTTGATCGAATCCCGCCGCGCGCGGATGACGTGCTGCTCCCAGGCGCGCCGGTACGCGCCGGGCTTGAGCAGGAGCTGCCTCAGGTAGGACGCGGCCGCCCGGCGGCTTGCGGCGGCAGTGCCCGCTAGCACGTCTTGCCCGCAACGACGTCACCAGGGACGACCCAGCCAGCCAGCATTCAGCAATCATTGCAAGCGGACTGCCGTCCGGCCCGGACCAACACGGTCGATCAGCGCAACGAGCGGCTGTTCAGAACAACACCGACATGAACGTGCCAACTTGCTTGAACCCGGCGTGCAGGTAGGCAGCACGGGCGGGGGTGTTGTAGTCGTTGACATACAAGGTCACGACGGGCGCGAGAGCCAGCGCCGTCTTGACCACGGCGGCCATGCCGCGGATGGCGTGACCGCGGCCCCGGTCCTCAGGGGGCACCCAGACCCCCTGCACCTGGCACGCATGCGGCGTGACCGCGCCGATCTCGGCCTTGAACGTGACGTGGCCGTCTGGCTCGATGCGGGCGAGCGACCGGCCTGCGCCGATGAGATCGGCCATCCGCGCGCGGTATGCGACGCCGCCGTCGCCGCCGATCGGCGAGACGCCGACCTCCTCGGTGAACATCGCGATGCAGGACGGCAGCACCACGTCGAGCTCGTGCGGGCGCACCGGCCGGACCTGCGGATCTGGCTGAACGGGAGACGGACCGCTGATCGCCATCACCGGCTGTACCGGGCGGACCTCACGGGGCCTGCCCCACGACGGGGCGAGGAGGGACCACAGCTGGCCGACTGCTTCGGCCGTTCCCACGATCGAGGAGCACCGGCGCCCCTGAAGCCTGGCCCTGGCGGCGAACGCGGCGATCGCGTCCGGGTCGGCGGCGACCGGCACCAGGTTGGCGCCCGAATAGCAGACCGCGGTGAGCTGGCCGCCCTCGGTGTATCCCCACAGCTGACCGCCAAGCCGGGACGGATCAAGGCTGGTGGACCGGATGCGGGCGCTCACGAAGACATTGGTGATCGCGTCACGATCGCATAGGGCCAGCACCTCGTCGCGATCGTGATCAGTTAGCAGCCGCAGCGATGCCGATCGCCATGGCCTGGTGCGCAGCACGCCTCCAGCCTAACGGCTCAGCGCCCGAACCTAGGCCGGAGGCGCTGGCAGGGCCGGGCAGGTGGCGTTCACAAGGCCAGGCTTCGCCGGCAGCGCCCCGGTCGCGAGGTAGCGGTCCAGGTAGCCGTTGACGCATGTGTTCGGCGGATACGCCAGCGACTGCCCGTGATTGCCGCCGCCGCTCACCACTACCATGCGCGCCGTCGGCAGCAGGCGCCTGGCAACGAGGGCGCCCTGATAGGGCGTGGCCGCATCGAGGGTGCCCTGCAGGATGAGGATCGGCGGGAGCCCGGCGGCGCCGATGTGCAGCGGCGTAGCCGGGCCGTGTACCGGCCAGAAGGCGCAGGCCGCGTTGAACCAGGCGTTGCCCCAGGCCTCGAAGGGCGCCGTGCGGTAGACGCGCCTGGTGTCGGCGTCCCACCGGGCCCAGCTGCGCGGCCAGGCCACGTCGCTGCACTCGACAGCGGAGTAGACGGCGAACTCGTTCTCGTTCTGCTGACCTACCTGCCGGTACAACGTCACCAGCTGGCTCGATGACCCGCCACGCAGGTACGTCGACAGCGCGCCGGCCAGGTATGGCCACCACGAGTTGCTGTAGCCGCCGATGAGGAACGTGTCGCTGAGCTCGTCCGGGCCGATGAGGGGGCCAGACGAGACCGCGATCGGGTGCGTCGCGAGCCTGGCCATGGCGGCGTTGAACGTGTCGTCGACGGCAGCCTCGCTGGCGCCCAGGTGGTACACGGCATCGTGCGCCGCCATCCACGCGAAGAAGGCGGTCAGCCGTCCCTGGAACGCGTAGTCCTGGCTGATGTTGTCGGCGTACCAGGCACCGGCCGGATCGACCACGCTGTCCAGGACCATCCGCCGGATCCGCTGCGGGAACATCGTGGCGTACACCTGGCCGAGATAAGTACCGTAGGAGACGCCGTAATAGCTGACCTGCCGCTGGCCGAGCGCGACCCGGATCGAGTCCATGTCCCTGGCCAGGTCCTGCGTCGTCATGTACGGCAGCAGCCAGCCGAATCGCTTCTCACAGCCGGCCGCGTACGCCTTGGCCCGGTCGATCAGCGCACGCTCGGCCGCCGTACTGGCGGGCACGTAGGTTGGCCGCGGCTTGCTGAAGAACGACGGATCACAGCTCAGGGCCGGCACCGACGCGCCCACGCCGCGGGTGTCGAAGCCGACGATGTCGTAGTCCGCGGCGACGCTCGGCGACAGGCCGGCGGCGGTACTCGCCGCCATGGACAGCCCAGGGCCGCCGGGGCCGCCGGGATTGACCAGCAGGACTCCCTGCCGCTGCGCAGCGGGCGCCGTGGCGGGTATCTCCGACAGCGCCAGGGTGATCGTCCGCCCGGCTGGATCGGAGTAATTGAGCGGGACCCGCAGGCTGGCGCACCGCAGCCGACGCGCGGTCGGCGCGCCGCCAGCGGCGTTCGGGCAAGGTCGCCAGGTGAGCTTGGCGGCGGCCGGCGTACCCGACAGCGCCGCCGACCCGGACAGCCCGCCCGATGCGCCCGAGCCTCCGGACGTGCCCGAGCCGGTCGATGCGCTGGAGCAGCCCGCGGCGGCAACGGTGACAACCGCGGCCGCGGCCAGGACCGCGGTCATTGCTCTGGTCATCCCGTCATCCTGCCCGATCCGCCCGGCGGCGAACGGGGCTGCGTGCTAACTGGCGGTTCGACGCGCCCCGCGCACGCCGCCTCAGCTGTCGGCCGTCTGCGCGGCAGCCGACTCCATCTCGGCCGCGAGCTTCATCGCTTCTTCGATCAGCGTCTCCACGATTTGGGACTCAGGCACCGTCTTGATGACTTCGCCGCGGACGAAGATCTGACCCTTGCCGTTGCCCGACGCCACGCCGAGGTCGGCCTCGCGGGCCTCGCCCGGCCCGTTGACGACGCAGCCCATTACGGCGACGCGCAGCGGCACGTCGAGCCCGTCCAGCGCCGCGGTCACCTCGTCGGCCAGTGTGTACACGTCCACCTGGGCCCGCCCGCAGGACGGGCAGGACACGATCTCCAGGCCTCGCTCACGCAGCCCGAGCGACTCCAGGATGGCGATGCCCACCTTGACTTCCTCGACTGGCGGGGCGGAGAGCGACACCCGGATCGTGTCGCCGATGCCCTCGGCCAGCAGCGCGCCGAAGGCGACGGCGGACTTCACGGTGCCCTGGAAGGCGGGCCCGGCCTCGGTCACACCGAGATGCAGCGGGTAGTCGCACCGCTCGGCTAGCTGGCGGTACGCGTTGATCATCACGACCGGGTCGTGGTGCTTGACTGAGATCTTGATGTCGGTGAAGCCGTGCTCCTCGAATAGCGAGCACTCCCACAGGGCCGACTCCACCAGCGCCTCGGGCGTGGCCTTGCCGTGCTTGGCCAGCAGGCGCTTGTCCAGCGAGCCGGCGTTGACCCCGATCCTAATCGGCACGCCGGCGTCGGACGCGGCCCTGGCGATCTCGCCGACCTTGTCGTCGAAGGTCTTGATGTTGCCGGGGTTGACCCGGACGGCTGCGCAGCCGGCATCGATGGCCGCGAACACGTACTTCGGCTGGAAGTGGATGTCCGCGATCACCGGGATCTGGGACTTGCGGGCGATCTCCGGCAGGGCGTCCGCGTCGTCCTGCGACGGCACTGCGACCCGGACGATCTGGCACCCTGCCGCCGTCAGCTCGGCGATCTGCTGGAGCGTGGCGTTGACATCGGCGGTGAGCGTCGTCGTCATCGACTGCACCGAGACAGGCGCCCCGCCGCCGACGGGCACTGCGTGCTTGCCGTGGCCGACGACGATCTGGCGCGACTTACGGCGGGCCGCAAGCGGCGCGGGCGGAAGCTGGGGAAGACCTAGGTCAACTGTCATGTCGCTATCTCGCCTTACACCGTTATGTGGACTGGGTTGAAGATGTCAGCGGCGATCAGCAGGGTGCCGAGGCCGACGAGCAGGGCAAACACGACCAGGCTGAGCGGCACGAGCCGCTGGATGTCGACGAGCCCGGGGTCGGGCCGGCCGCGCAGCCGGTTGAACCAGGCCCTGATCCGCTCGTAGATGACTACCGCCAGGTGACCGCCGTCCAGCGGCAGCAGCGGCAGCAGGTTGAACGCCCCGACGAAGATATTCAGCGAGGCGATCAGATACAGCAGTACCGAGACCTTCGCCTGCCAGGGCAGCGCAGCCTGGACCACCTGACCGGTCAGGTCACCGACGCCTACGACGCTGCTCACCTGGCCAGCCGGGGTGGTGGCCCGGTTCTTGTTGAACAGGTCAGGGATGGCGGCCGGCAGCTTGCCGATGGCCGAGGCCGAGGAGGTCAGGGTGCTGGCGAACTGGTCCCCCGCGAAGGAGACCGCGCCGAAGAAGCCGGCCCGCTGGTACACGGCGGTGGGCGTCACGCCGAGATAGGGAACGGAGCGGCCGGGGACCGCCGCCAGGGTCACATCGATGCGGACGTCGCGACCGCCACGCTCGACCACAACGGGGACGGGCACGCCGACGTTCTGCGCCGCTAGCACGGTTTTCAGCTGATCCCAGTTGCCCACGGACTTCCCGCCGACCGAGATGATCTTGTCGTTCGGCTTCAGGCCGGCCACCTCGGCCGGGGACTTCGCCAGGTTGCTGCCGGTGCAGGGGTTCGTGCTGTTGAGCGCCTTGACACTGGCCGGCACGCAGCCTGCGATCGAGGCGAGCACGTTGCTGTTTGCGGCCTGCCCGATGCCGATGGCGAGGACGAAGAACAGGAACAAGGCCAGCACGAAGTGCATGAACGAGCCCGCGGCCAGCACGATGATGCGCTGCCAGCCCGGCTGATTGCGGAACGAGCGAGGCTCGTCCGCCACGTCGACCTCTTCGACCGACGTCATGCCAGTGATCTTGACGAAACCGCCGAACGGCAGCGCCTTGACGCCGTACTCGGTCTCGCCACGGAACGTGGACCACAGCGTCTGGCCGAATCCGACGAAGAACTGAGTGACCCGCATGCCGAACTTCTTGGCGGTCAGGAAGTGCCCGAGCTCGTGCAGCATCACCGAGGTGAGCAGGGCCACGACGAAGATCAGCACGCCGATGATGAACGCCAGGTGCTGGCGGCCGAGGAAGAGCAGGATCGCCACGATAGCTGCGATTAGGAGCCACGTCCTGAGCTGCCTGAGCGCGGAGATCCCGCGTCCGTTATGCCCGTTGGAAGCCATTAACCGGCTTCTCCTTCCACGGACCCCGTTCCGTGCCTGAATCTTCGCTCACTGCTTCCCTGTCAGCTCTCGTGCGCGATCCCTGGCCCAGCCGTCGGCGGCGAGCACGTCCGCCAGCTCCACGGCATCCCCGGCTGTGTCGTGATGTTCCGAGACTACCTGGGCGACCGTGTCGACGATTCCGGCGAACGGGATCTGCCCGGCGAGGAACGCAGCCACGCATACCTCATTTGCCGCGTTATACACGGCCGGCACCGTCCCGCCTGCGGTGCCCGCCTGCCGGGCCAGTGCCACTGCCGGGAAAGCGGCCTCGTCTAGCGGCTCGAAGGTCCAGGTCTGCGCGGTGGTCCAGTCCACCGCAGCGGCGGCGCCCGGCACCCGGTCGGGCCAGCCCAGGGCCAGCGCGATCGGGATGCGCATGTCCGGCGGGCTGGCCTGGGCCAGCGTAGAGCCGTCGGTGAATTCGACCATCGAGTGGATCACCGACTGCCGGTGCACGACGACGTCGATCCGGTCAAAGCCAATGCCGAACAGCAGGTGGGCCTCGATGAGCTCCAGGCCCTTATTCACCAGCGTGGCGCTATTGACCGTGATCACCGGGCCCATGTTCCAGGTCGGGTGCGCCAGCGCCTGCTCGGGGGTCACGTCGGCCAGGTCGGCCCTGGTCCGGTGCAGGAACGGACCGCCACTGGCGGTCACGATCAGCCTGCTCACCTCGGCGGCCCGGCCACCACGCAGGCACTGCGCGATCGCGGAGTGCTCGGAGTCGACCGGGACGATCTGGCCGGGGGCGGCGATCCCGGCGACGAGCGGCCCGCCCATGATCAGCGACTCCTTGTTGGCCAGCGCCAGCACCCGGCCGGCCCGCAGCGCGGCCAGCGTGGCGCCGAGCCCGACAGCGCCCGTGACGGCGTTGAGGACGACGTCGCACGGCCGGGCGGCTAGCTCGGCGATCGCGTCCGCGCCCGCCATCACGTCGGGCAGCTTGCGGCGGGCCCCATCGGCGGACGCGGCCACGGCCAGCGCGGCGCGCAGGTCAGGCACGGCTGCGGGGCTGGCGACCGCCACGACCTCCACGCCCAGTTCGACTGCCTGCCTGGCGAGCTGCTCTGGGTGGCCGCCACCAGCGGCGATCCCCGTCAGGCGGAAGCGGTCGGGGTTGCGGCTGATGATGTCGGCTGCCTGCGTTCCGATCGACCCGGTCGATCCCAGCAGGATGATGTCCCGGCGCTGGCCGGCGTTGCTGTCCGATTCCACCGGCCTATTCTCCCCTGCCAGGCATGGCGGTTGCATCCGGTGAGTAGCGTGACACCGTGCGCCTCCCTCAGCTGTCTGTGTACCAGCCAGCCCCGCTCCTGGCGGCTCAGCAGCCAGACTGGCCCGATCCGCGCCGGGTTGCCCAGGTCACGGCCGAGCTCGCCGCGTTGCCGCCGCTGGTGTTCGCCGGCGAATGCGACCTCCTGCGCGAGCGGCTGGCCGCCGTGACCCGCGGCGAGGCCTTCGTGCTCCAGGGTGGCGACTGCGCGGAGACGTTCGCCGGCGCGACCGCGGACGCGGTCCGCGCCAAACTCCAGACCATCCTGCAGATGGCCGTCGTGCTCACCTACGGCGCCAGCGTTCCGATCGTCAAGATCGGCAGGCTGGCTGGCCAGTTCGCCAAGCCGAGGTCCCGGCCGACGGAGAGCAGGGACGGCGTCGAGCTGCCTGCCTACCGAGGTGACGCCGTCAACGGCTTCGACTTCACCCCGGCAGCGCGGGCGAACGACCCGGACCGGATGCTGCGTGCCTATCACTGCGCCGCCGTCACGCTGAACCTGTGCCGGGCGTTCACGACGGGCGGATACGCCGACCTGCACCAGGTACACGCCTGGAACCAGGACTTCGTCCGGCAGAGCCCGTCTGGCCAGCGCTACGAGCGGCTGGCGGGCGAGATCGACCGGGCGCTGTCGTTCATGCGAGCCTGCGGCGCGGATCCAGACGAGCTGCGGACCGTGGAGTTCTACTCCAGCCACGAGGCCCTGCTGCTGCCGTACGAGCAGGCGCTCACCCGCATCGACTCGCGCACCGGCCTGCCGTACGACCTATCGGCGCACTTCCTCTGGATCGGGGAGCGGACCAGGACGATCGAGGGCGCGCACGTCGAGTTCGCGGCGGCCATCCGCAACCCGATCGGCATCAAGATCGGCCCGCAGGCGACCCCCGATGGCGTGCGGGCCCTGATCGCCAAGCTCAGCCCGGACGGCGAGCCCGGCCGCCTGACGCTCATCACGCGCCTTGGCGCGGACCTGATCCGCGATCTGCTGCCGCCGATCATCGAGGCTGTCGAGGCCGAGGGCATCCCGGTCGCCTGGGTCTGCGACCCCATGCACGGCAATACGTTCGAGGCACCGAGCGGCCACAAGACCAGGCGGCTGGCTGACGTGCTCCAGGAGGTGGCGGGCTTCTTCGAGGTGCACCGGCGCATCGGCACCCATCCCGGCGGCATCCACATCGAGTTCACCGGCGACAACGTGACCGAGTGCGTCGGCGGCAGCTACGAGGTCATCGCCGAGGATCTGCACCAGCGGTACGAGACGGCCTGTGACCCGCGGCTGAATCGCAGCCAGGCACTGGACCTGGCGTTCACGGTGGCCGAGAGCTACCGCTCCCTGCCCAGCTAGCGGCCGGCCCGGCCGGCCGGCGTCGCCAGGGTCAGCCGGCGCCAGCGGAGTTGGTCCGCAGCCGCCGGCTGCTGCGTGTCAGAACTGCCGGGCCGGCTCCCAGTCCGGCCGAAGCGGCATCCCGGCCTCGCCGTGATCGCCGAGTTTCACGCCGAGCATCTGGTGGAGCTGGATCTGGTTGCGCTCGAAGCCAAGCCGTGACCCGGCCATGTACAGCCGCCACACCCGCGCGGTGCCCTCGCCGACCTCGGCGACCGCCTCGTCCCAGTGGTCGTCGAGGTTCGCGCACCACCCTGCCAGCGTCTTGGCGTAGTGCTCGCGCAGGTTCTCGGTGTGCCGCACCTCGAAGCCGTTGTCGTGCATCAGCGACATCAGGTGGCCGGGACCCTCGAGTTCCCCGTCGGGGAACACGTACCGGTAGATGAAGCCGTCGGTCACCCGAGCCGGGCCGGTGTTGTCCGGCCGGGTGATGCAGTGGTTGAGCAGCCGGCCCTGCGGCAGCAGCTTGCCCGCGAGGAAGCTGAAGTAGCCCGGCAGCTGGGCCTTGCCGATGTGCTCGGTCAGGCCGATCGAGCTAACGGCGTCGAACCCGGTCTCGGTGACCTCGCGGTAGTCCAGGTGCCGGACCTCGGCGAGGTCGGACAGGCCTCGTTCCTTGATCGCGGCCTGCGCCCAGGACGCCTGCTCGGCCGAGAGCGTCACCCCGAGAGCCCGGACTCCGTATTCGCGCGCGGCGTGGATCACCATGCCGCCCCAGCCACAGCCGACGTCCAGCAGCCGCATCCCCGGCTTCAGCGCGAGCTTGCGCGCGACCAGGTCGAATTTGGTTGCCTGCGCCTGCTCCAGTGTCGCGTCGTCGGTCGGATAGCACGCGCACGTGTAGGCCATGGACGGGCCCAGGACCCACTCGTAGAAAGTGTTGGACACGTCGTAGTGGTGCGAGATCGCGGTCGCGTCTCGCTGCCTGGAGTGACGCCGGCCCGACAGCCACCGGCTGTTGACGCGAACCTCCTGCGGCGGCGGCGGTACCCGCGGCAGCAGCACCTTGGCGCCGCCGAGGCTGCGCAGCAGCTTCAGCCGCTCCGGCAAGCTCCTGTCGAGGTCCTGCGCGTGCGCCATCCGGGCCAGCGCCGCGTACATGTCGCCGTCCACGTCCAGGTGACCGGAGACGTAGGCGCGCGCAAGGCCGAGCGCACCAGGCGCCTGCGCCAGGTACGCCACGGCCGTCGGCGACTTAACGGTGATCTTGATCGGCGAGTCGTCGGCGCCTGCCGAACTCCCGTCGAAAGCCTGGAAACCGACTGGGGCATCCGGGCCCGCAACCCGCTCGAACACCTCGGCCAGAGCCATCTGAGACCTCTTTTCGCTTGCTTCCTTCGTTACTTCCCGTGCTCCTGCCCGCGCTCAAACGCCCCGCACGCACTTGTCGTACAGGTCGGCAAGCCGGCCTTGCGGATCGTAAGCGCGCTTGAGGGCGGCGTATTCCGGGCCGTTGTAGCGCGCCCAGAACTCCTCCCGCGGATAAAACGACGTGGAGTACAGCCCCTTGTGGCCGCCAAGCTCCGTGACCTTGTCCTCGACGCGCCGGTTGAAGTACCCGTCCCTGGCGCCGGGCGGCAGCCTGACCGTGCCCCAGAAGCCGAAGTTCACGTACACCTGGCCGGGCCGCATGGGGTACAGCGGCCAGGTCTGCTCGCCACGCAACCGCAGCGGGCACATCCAGACCGGGGTCATGCCGACGTCAGTCAGGAAATATTCAAGGAACGTGGCCGATTCAGCCACGGGTATTTCGACATCCTGGATCACCATTTCGGCATCCGGGAGGCGCCGGCGCGTATCGAGCCTTCGCGTGAAGCCGTGCTTGCGATCCAGGGCGACGAGCTTGCGGTACACGTCCGAGCGCCGGTAGCGCCGTGGCCACAGCCGCCGGACCACCGGGCGCTGCACGCCGAACGGCCGCGAGCACCAGAACCAGTCGGTGTCCCAGCGCCATAGGTAGTCGCTGATGGTGAGGAAGTCCTCGCGCGGCCCGCGCAGCGACTGGTAGTAGATCCGCTCGCGCGTGTAGTCGCTGCGCCAGGGTGCGACATCGCTGAACGCGCCGACGGTGAGGTACATCTCGTCCAGCGCGAACGCGGTGCCGTCGATGAAGTCGGCCCGATGCCCGTCGTAGCTGCCCTCGGCCGCGACTCGGGCGACGGCAGCGAAGCACTCGGCCGGATCGGTGAACTTGAAGTGCCGCAGGTGCACGTACGGCTTGACCGGCTCTAGCTCGATCGTCAGCGAGAGCGTGTAGCCGAGCGTGCCATAGGAGTTGGGGAAGCCCCGGTACAGCGCCGCGTGCTCGCCCTCGGCCGTCGCCGTCACCACCTGGCCGTCGCCGGTCAGGATCTCCATCGCCAGGACCGATTCGTGGGGCATGCCGTTGCGCAGCGAGGTGGACTCGATGCCGAGGCCCGACACCGCGCCGCCGAGGGTGATGGTCTTGAGCTGGGGCACGACCATGGGCATCAGTCCGTGCCGGAGCGTGGCGGCGACGAGGTCCTCGTAGGTGGTCATCCCGCCGACGACGGCGGTCCTGGATTCCGGGTCGACGCAGATGACGTGTGCGAACTGCGCGACGTCGAGTCCGGTGCCGGCGGCATCCGCACGGAACCGGAACAGGTTCGAGGTGTCTTTCGCCAGCCGGACCGGGCTGCCCGCTGGGATAGCCTGATAGGCGCGCTGGATCGCCGTCACGGCCGCCTGGTGTTGCTCCTCGGGCGAGCCTGGCCGGACCTGAGTCGTGACGTCGGTCACACACCCTCCTCACGTAGGCCCGCTGGCACTAGCTCGTCGCAGAATGCATCCAGGAGGGCATCATGGGCAAGCTCTACCCCGAACTGGACGAACGGCTCAGGAAGTTTATCGCCAGGCAGGCTGTCTTCTTTGTCGCCACGGCCCCGAACCTGACCAGCGACGGGCAAGGCGGGCACGTCAACGTCTCCCCCAAGGGCTACCAGGACACCTTCGCGGTGCTCGGGCAGCACACAGTGGCCTACCTGGACCTCACCGGCAGCGGCGCCGAGACGATCGCGCACCTGCGCCAGAACGGCCAGATAACGATCATGTTCTGCTCATTCGATCACACCGCCAAGATCCTGCGCCTCTACGGGACCGGCGAGGTGGTGCTGCCGGGCGAGCCGAGATGGGATGAGCTCGCGGCGCATTTCCCGCGCGTCGCCGGCGGGGCGGCCGCCAGCCGGGCGCCGGGCAGCGAGCGGTCCATCATCGTCGTCGACGTGCACCGGATCGCGGACTCGTGCGGATACGCCGTGCCCGTGATGGAAGTCAAGGAGGAGCGTGACGTGCTGGACAGATACAACGCGAAGAAGTCGGCTGCCGAGCACGCTGCCTACCGAGCGGAGAAGAACGCGGTCAGCATCGACGGCCTGCCAGCACTGCCGTAGCGGCCAGCACTGCCGTAGCGGCCAGCACTGCCGTAGCGGCCAGCACTGCCGTAGCGGCCAGCACTGCCGTAGCGGCCAGCACTGCCGTAGCGGCCAGCGCCGCCGTAGCGGCCAGGACGGACCGCAGGCTGTCGATGCCAGCCGTCATGCCCGTCACGTCTTGGCCTCTCTTACAGTTGGCTGATGCGAATCGCGCTGATCAACTCCGGTCTCGGGCTGCTGGCCGCCGCCGCAGCGCTGCACCGGCTGCGGCCAGACGCCGATCTCGTGCTCGCCTGCGACCCGGACGGGATGCCCTGGGGGCCCCGGACGCCCGCCGGGATCACCGAGCGCGCCCTGCTCTGCGCCCGGGCTGCTGCCCGGTATGAGCCCGACGTGCTGGTCATGGCCTGCAACACCGGCTCGGTGCATGCTCTGGAGCCACTGCGGGCCGAGTTCGAGCCAGGCATCCCGGTGATCGGCACCGTGCCCGCTATCAAGCCTGCTGCCGCGGCCTATCACAACGTGGCCATCTGGGCCACGGTCGCTACCACCGCCAGCGCCTACCAGCAGCGGCTGATCGCCGAGTTCGGCGGGACGGCTGCGGTCACGCCGGTCGCCTGCCCGGGCCTGGCCGACGCCATCGACGCCGGGGACGAGGAGGCGACCGCCGCCGCCGTGGCGGCTGCCGCCGCCCAGACCCCGGCCAGCTGCGAAGCAGTCGTGCTCGGCTGCACCGAATACGAACTGGCGGCTGACAAGATCAGCGCGGCCGTGCCGGGCGCGGTGACGTTCGGCTCCGCGGCCGCCGTCGCCGCCCAGGCGCTGCGCCGAGTCCAGGCACTGGCTCCAGTCCAGGCACTGCGTCCAGTCCAGGCACTGCGTCCAGTCCAGGCACTGCGTCCAGTCCATGTCCTGCGACCAGTCCAGGGCGGTGCCGATCAGGTTGACCGGACAGCCGGCACGGTGCGAGTGCTGCTCAGCGGCCGGCCGGCGGCCCTGCCCCTGGCCGCGCTCCGCTACCCAGAGGGCCGTCTGCTGACGTCCCTCCTCGTCGCCGACATCCGGGAAGTCGCCAGCACCGCCGCCGCCAGCAACGCCGCCGCCAGCAACGCCGCCAGCAACAAGGCCGCCAGCAACGAGGCCGCCAGCAACAGGGCCACCGCCGACGGCCAGGAAGCCGTCACTGGCCGAGTGCTCGGTCACTAGCTCGCGCCGCTCGTAAGGTCACCAGCCGACCCAGCCCGCGCGCGGGCCTGGCTGCTCCCGCCGGAGCGCCCGATGGCCGGGCCTGGCCCTCGCCGGTGGCCGCGTCTGGCGGCGCGGCTTGTCCGTCGACGCGCCGCCGGCGTCCGGCGCGCGCGGCTTGCCCGCGGCGAAGGCGCCGGCCGGCCCGCGGTTTCAGCCGGGACCGGTGCGTAGCTGGCGGCGACCGCCGCGGGGCTCATCGGCATCCGCGCTGCCGACGGCGGAAGCACGGCCTCGACGGCACCGGCGAGGAGCTGGGCCATCGAGTAGTCAGGATCCGCCGCCAGTGCCCGGTCGACGGCCATGACCGCGAGCGCGCCGTTGCCTGACTGCCACGCGGTGAACGCCAGCAAGCAGGCCGGCGCTGGCAGGAATTCGAAGTCCGCGCAGCGGAGCACGTCGATCCACAGCCGGCAGTGCGCGTCCCGATGCACCGGATCCATCCGCGCCCAGGCGTCGTCGCGGACCCGGATGTCGGCCAGCAGGACCGCTAGCCAGGCCAGGTGCTCAATGCTCGCGATGCAGCCACCTGAGCGGTACCGGCGGATGGCCCGCTGAATCTCCTTGCGCCCAGTCCGTGTCGCCCGTAGCCGCGGATCGCGATCTCCCTCGGCCTTGCCGAGATCGACGAGCTGAGCGAGCCGCAGCTGCGCCTGGATCGTCGCGCGCCACACGCGGTCAGCTGACCCCGCTGGCCGCTGAATCGTGCGCGCAAGCGCGTCGCGGTCGGGATGAGCGGTCAGGCCCGCCTCCGTCAGCGCGGCAGCGGCCGGGTGCGAGCCGGGATCATAGGACCGGCCCTCCGCCGGACAGCAGGTGACATCGTCGCAGAGCAACGACCAGAACCTGCCACTATCGGCGCGCAGCACCTCTGGCACGTCCACGCCGCTGCCGGTCAGCCGCGCGGAAGTAATGGCAGCCACGCCGACGACGAGCTCCGCTGGCCCGTACCCGACCAGGAGTGCTGCGGTGATGTGCTCGCGCCCGAGCACGTAGTCGGCGTGCCGGGCGATGTCGGTGGCGAGCTCATAGTCGAAGGGATCTGGCAGGTCGTACCGGAAAGTGACCACCACCCTGCTCCGCTCGCCAAGTCCGAGTACCACCAGGCTGCGGCTCGGATAGAAGCCGAGCATGTGCGGGACCACGGCCAGCACGGCCTCGGGCGTGCCTGCCCGCAGCTGTACCTTTCCTGCCAGGCCGCCAGGTCGCGATGGCGTCGCCATGTACGTATGCGGGGAGCTGTCACCCGCTCGCTCGTTATTCGTCATGCCCTCAGCATCAGAGTGCGCTGGCCGGCAGGCATCTGGCAGCGAGCGGCGGTGGACAACGCCGGCCACGGTGCACAGGCCCGAGCGAATTGCCTTGACGCCCCGCTCCGTCATGCCGGCGCTGACAAAGGCGGCGATTCGCAGTCGTCACCCTGGCGACACTGGGCGGCAATCCTGGGTTTGCCGTAGTGAGGTGGTGGGTGGTCGCACCGCCTGGCTAACGTGAACCCGAGGTAATCATCTTCTACCTAAAAGATGGTCATATGCTGATATATTCGCCCGGCCAGCGTGCAACTCAATCGCGCTCGCTGGTGGCACCCGCTGCTGCGGTCGTGTCGCTGGCCCTCGTGGCGCTGGTGCTGGCGCTCGGCAGCCTGACCCCGGCGCGCGCAACGACGACGCAGGCTCGGCCGGTCTACTGGCTGGCGAAGTCCAGCGATCTCGCCTTAATTCAGAACCAGGCGATGATCGTCGGCGTCAGCCTGGCGCCGTTCACCTGGGTCGGCTGCGGCGGCAAATCCGATCCCGATCGATGCAAGGCCGGGCAGCAGCCGATCTACACCGATTACTGGAGCCTGCGCAGCAAGGCGGACACCGGTTGGCATGGCACCGCGATATTCGACATCGAGCCCTGGAGCTACACCCCGGCAGCCCAGCGGGCGGACCCGGATCCGTGGATCTGCAGAGCGGCCGCGCTGCAGGCAACAGACCGGCATCTGGGCGTGATCATCACGCCGTACGCCAAGGCACCGGCGCAGATGGTCGCCGAGGATGTGGCGGCCGCCAAGTGCGGTGCCTATGCGGTCGACATCCAGAGCCAGTTCATCAACGGCAATCCGAGCGCGTTCCGGCAGTTCATCCGCACTGCGGTGGGGCAGATCCGCAAGGCGAACAGGCACATCATCATCCTGGCGGGGCTGGCCACCAATACCCCGGCCGTGCAGTCACCCGCGAATCTGCTGGCTGACTACAACGCAGCCCTGAGCGCGGGGGTCGCGGGCTTCTGGCTCAACGCCAACAACTGGGGCAGCCGCACTATGTGCACGGCGGCACAGGGCGGCCCCGGCTGTCCCGCGGTCGGCCTCCAGCTGCTGACGTACGCCAACATGACCGGCCTCGGCACCTGAGCGGGCCGGAACCGGACAACCGGACCCGGCAGAAATGAGCGCCGCAGAACCCTGAACGCCGCCGACCTCAGAGCGCGATGCCGAGCAGCGCGTCGACGGCCTCGCGGATAAGGGCGCCCGAGCCAGTGGCGCGTCCGGCCAGCGCGTCTGCGGCCCACTCGTCGAGCAGGGCGATCATCCCCGGCGTGTCCAGGTCGTCGGCCAGACGATGCCGGAGCGCGGCCAGCACCACCGAACCGGCCTCGGACCGCTCCCCGGCACCGTTGGCAATGGCCGCATCGGCGGCGGCGCCGCCGGGAGCGGCCGGGCCTGAGCCCGCTGCGGCAGCCGCCCGCCACATCGCCAGCCGCTCGGCTGCCGCGGCGAGGACAGCGTCGGTCCAGTCCCAGTCGGCGCGGTAGTGGTGGGAGATGATGGCCAGCCGCACCGCCATCGGGTCGTTCCCGGCCGCGAGCAGCTGGGAGACAAACACCAGGTTGCCGCGCGACTTCGACATCTTCCCGCCGTCGAGCCGTACCATCCCGGCATGCGCGTACCGCCGCGCGAACGGTGCCTCACCGGTGCCGTCGAGCGCGACCCGAGCGTGCGACGCGCTCATCTCATGGTGCGGGAAGATCAGGTCCCGGCCGCCCGCCTGGACGTCGAACGTCCGGCCCAGGTAGTAGGTCGCGATGGCCGCGCACTCCACGTGCCAGCCCGGCCTGCCGCGACCGAGCTCCGATGGCCAGGACGGCTCGCCCGGCCGCTCGGCCAGCCAGACCATCGGGTCGACTGGATCCTTCTTGCCGGGCCGGGCGGGATCGCCGCCGTTCTCGGCCGCGAGCTGGATCATGGTCTCGGTATCGAGCCGGGACACCGCGCCGAAGGCGGGATCGGCGGCCCGGGAGAAGTACACGTCGCCCTCGACCTCGTACAGCGAGCCGCGGTTCGCCAGCGTCCGGTTGAACTCCTCGATGAGCGGGATCGCCTCGACCGCGCCGACGTACTGCGCCGGCGGCAGCACCCGCAGGGCGGTCATATCGGAGCGGTACAAGGCAATCTCACGCGCGGCGAGGTCGCGCCAGTCTTCGCCGTCCCGGTTGGCCCGCTCGAGCAGTGGATCATCGACGTCGGTGACGTTCTGGACGTAGGTGACCCGCTTCCCCGCATCGCGCCACGCCCGGACAAGCAAGTCCCAGGCAAGGAACGTGGCCGCGTGACCGATGTGGGTTGCGTCGTACGGCGTGATACCGCAGGCATACAGCGTCGCCACGCCGCCTGGCGCCGCCGCTGCCAGTGCGCCGGTCGCGGTGTCCCAGATCATCGGCTGCGGGCCCGATCCGGGCAGGTTGGGTACGTTAACTGGGGCCCACGAGTCCATGGGCGCCAGATTATCCCCAGGCGCGACCTGGGTCAGCGCCACCTCGTCGGCCGGATTCGCGGCCGGCTGGTTCGTCATCCGCCGCCGGAGCGGGCCGTCTCGAAGGCGTGTGCCAGCCCGATCAGCCGTGGCTCGCTCCAGGCCGGCCCGATGAAGGAAACGCCGACAGGAAGACCGCTCACGAGCCCGGCCGGCACCGTGATCGACGGGTACCCCGACACAGCCGCGGGTCCCGACGTGCCCCAGCCGTGATAGTCACCGAGGACGTGGTCGGTCAGCCAGGCCGGATGCCCGGTCAGCGCGATCACGGCGTCGAGGTTGAAG
Organism: uncultured Actinomycetota bacterium; assembly: GCA_963792725.1. Classification (GTDB taxonomy): domain Bacteria; phylum Actinomycetota; class Actinomycetes; order Streptosporangiales; family Streptosporangiaceae; genus JAJYUU01. The sequence goes on from CAWBXJ010000001.1 coordinate 2,017,082, forward strand.
CCGGCGAACGCCGAGTCCAGCCCGTCACGGGCGATGCGGCTGGCCGCCGACCGCGCCTCGAGGTAACTGGCATCGCGCAGATCGCCGCTGGTCGCCTCGGCTTGCTCGAACAATTCCTGACCAAAGTGGCTGAGGACGTCGGCTGCGTGCTGATTGTTGAATTCGATCAGGCCTGCCAGGTCGGCCGGGTGATCGCCGCCGAGCCCGGCCAGATAGGCATCGATGTCGTGCTTGAACTCGTGCGTCAGGGCAGCGAACTCGGGCTCACCCATCTTGTCCACGTCGGCCAGGTCGACCGGGTCGATGAGCTGCGCGCCCTGCTGGCGCAGGGCCGCGAGCGACGTCTCGAGCACCGCGAGCGTCGCGGCGTCGGCCGGCGTCGATCCCGCCCGCCATACGCCGAGCCGGGCGCCGTCGAGCGCCGCCTGGTCAAGGAACGTGGCGTAGTCCGTCGCCTGACCAGCCGCGGTCTGCGTGGCGGGGTCGGCCGGATCGAATCCCGCCAGCACTGTCAGCAGCACGGCCGCGTCGGCGACCGTCCTGGTCAACGGGCCCGCTGTGTCCTGCGCAGCCGAGATCGGCACGATGCCGCTGCGGCTCACCAGGCCGAGCGTTGGCTTGATGCCCACCACGCCGCAGGCACCTGCCGGCGAGACGATCGAGCCGTCGGTCTCGGTGCCGACGGCGAGGGGGGCCAGGCCGGCCGCGACGGCGACCGCGGAGCCCGAACTCGAGCCTGACGGGCTCCGGCCGGTCCCGTGCGGGTTCACGGCCTGCCCGCCGAGCGTGCTCAGTCCGCTGCTGGACGGGCGGGACCGGAAGTTGGCCCACTCCGACAGGTTCGCCTTGCCGAGGATGATGGCGCCGGCCGCCCGCAGCCGGCCGACGAGGAACGCATCGGCCGCGGCCGCGCGCTGGAGCGCGGGCGAGCCCGCCGTGGCCGGCATCCCGGCGGCGCCGATGTTGTCCTTGATCAGGACCCCGATTCCATCCAGCAGACTTCGGGCCGCACCGGCTGCCCGGCGCGCGTCGCTCGCCGCCGCCTCGGCCGCGACGTCCTCGCTGACGGTGATGACGGCGCGCAGTCCCGGATTCAGCCGCTCGATCCTCGCGAGGTAGAACGCGGCCAGTTCGGTCGCGGTCACAGTGCCGGCCGCCAGCGCCTGGCTGAGATTGTGCGCGGTGGCGGTACCGGCGCTGATGCCTGACCTGCCCACGTTTTGCGCCAGTGATTCGGTCAAGGACATGGTGGACAGAATAGGGGGCGCTGGGGATTTGTCATCGGGGGGCAATAACAATGCATCGGTTGTCACGATCCTGCGCGCTCAACTGCCTCAAACCCACCGTCACGCTCGCCGTCCTGGCGGCGGCCGCGGCCCTCGCCGGTTGCACGAGCAGCAGCAACGGGCCCACTGTGCTCGGCAGCGGTGGCGATTCGGCTACCAAGCTTCAGACTCAGTACGAGCAAGTTGTCCAGCACGTGCTGCCCTCGGTGGTGCAGATCTCCACGACCGACTCGACCGGATCGGGTGTCGTCTACGACTCAAGTGGCGACATCGTGACCAACGAGCACGTCATCGGCACCGCCAAGACCATGAAGGTCGTGGATTCCGTCGGCAACAAGACCATGACGGCCAAGGTCGTCGGCGAGTTCGCGCCTGATGACCTCGCGGTGATCCGAGTCGACGCTGACGCCAGCGACCTGAAGCCAGCCGCGTTCGCGAACTCCAGCGACGCGCAGATCGGCCAGATCGTGCTGGCCATGGGCAATCCGCTCGGCCTGACCGACAGCGTCACCCAGGGGATCATCTCCGCTACCGGCCGCACGGTCGGATCGGGCGAGCAGGGCGGCGGCACCGCCCTGATCACCGCTGCGATCCAGACCAGCGCGGCCATCAACCCTGGCAACAGCGGCGGCGCCCTCGTGACCCTGGACGATCAGGTGATCGGCGTCCCTACGCTCGCGGCCCGGCTCCCGAACGAGGCCGGCGCGGCACCCGGCATCGGGTTCGCGATCCCCAGCAACACCGTCAGGAACATTGCCAACCAGCTGATCAAGTACGGCAAGGTGAAGAATTCCGACCGCGCGACGCTGGGCATCACAGCGCAGACGGCTGCCAACCAGTCCGGCCAGGACGCAGGTGTCGCCGTCCTCGCGGTCGACCAGGGCGGCACGGCGGCCAACGCCGGCGTGCGGGCCGGCGACACCATCGTCGGCATCAACGGCGACAGCGTGGCCAGCGTCCAGGAGCTCGAGGGCACGCTGTCGCAGCTCAAGCCAGGCACGAAAGTGACGATCAAGTTCACCAGCGGTACCAGCCAGGTGCGCCAGGGCAGCGCGCAGCTAGACAGCCTCAGCGGCGGCTAGGCGACGCGGCCTAGACTGCCCTGCGTGACGATGCACATCGGCAGGCTCGCCGCCGTTCCGGCGCTTGACCGTCCTGAGCTGCTTGCTGTCCCGGTGGCCGCGGCGCTGACCGATCTTGCGGGCAAGCTGGAGGTCAGCGACATCGGGGTGGCTGAGATCGATCCGGGGCTGGCGGACACCGCCGCGTTCTGCGAGCAGTACGGCGTAGCACCGAGCGAGTCGGCCAACTGCGTTGTCGTTGCCGGGCGGCGCGACGGCGTGACGCGGCTGGCTGCCTGCATGGTGCTGGCCACCACCAGGGCGGACGTGAATGGCCTGGTCAAGCGAGAGCTGGACGTGCGCAAGGCCTCGTTCGCCCCGATGCAGACGGCAGTCGAGCTGACCGGCATGGAGTATGGCGGCATCACCCCGATCGGGCTGCCCGCCGACTGGCCCATCTACGTGGACGAGGCCGTGGCGGGCACGCCCCGCGTGGTCATCGGCAGCGGCCTACGCCGGTCCAAGCTCACACTGCCGGGCGCGGCCCTGGCTAGCCTGCCGGGCGCCGTAGTCCTGCCGGGCCTCGGCCGCTGACCGCGCCGCCTGGTCTCAGGGCAGCCAGGACACCTTGCCGACGAGGGCGGCGTACCCGACGAAGGTCACGGCGTCGATCAGCGCGTGGGCGATGATCAGCGGCATCACGCGGCCCCAGCGCCGGTACAGGACGCCGAAGATGACGCCCATCACGGCGTTGCCGACGAAGGCGCCGAAGCCCTGATAGAGATGGTAGGAGCCACGCAGGACGGCCGCCGCCACGATCGCCTTCCACGGCGTCCAGCCCAGCTGGTCGAGCCGGCGCAGCAGGTAGCCGATGACCAGGATCTCTTCCAGGATGCCGTCGTGCGCCGCGGACAGGAGCAGGACGGGAATCCGCCACCAGACATGCGGCAGCGACTCGGGCACGATGTTGAGGCTGATGCCGAGGTTGTAGGCGGCGACGTAGAGGCCGAGGCCGGCCCCGCCGATGATGGCGGCGATGACCGCGCCCCGGGCGAGATCGCGGCGGGGCTGACTCGCGTCCAGGCCGATCGCCGACGGCGGCTCCCCCGACCTGGCCATCAGGTACAGCACCAGCAGGACGGGGGTCAGCGCCTCTGCGATGCCGACCAGCTGGAGCACCAGGTCGAACCAGTGATTCGGCGACAGCGAGCCGACGAGCAGCGCGTGCTGGCTGCTGAGCGACTGCCGTTGCAGGAGCGAGCCGACGAGGCTGAGCAGGGCATTCACGCCGCTGGCGCCGAGCGAGATGGCGAAGACCGCGATGATTTCCCAGCGCAGGTAGTTCGGCGGCGGCAGGCTCAAAGTCGCGCGCGCGGCGTCGGCACCAGGCCCAGCGTGCTCGGGCTGCGCGTCATCACCGGCGGTCACCAGAGGACTGTAGCCGGTGATTGCGGCTACGGAAGCAGCGCGGTGAGCCGCTGCCAGGCGAGCTCGGTGCCGGAGGCCAGGCAGCCGTCGACGACCGCCTCAGTGCCGAGCGCGCTCACGCGAACGTCCGGCATGACGGGGGCAAGCTTGCGTAGCTCGGCTGCGACGGCGGCGGCGAAGCCGGGCGCCTGGCCGATGCCGCCGCCGAGCACGACGAGCTCGGGGTCGACCACGGTCACGATCGCGCACACGGCCCTCGCCACGAGCGCCGCCTCATCGGCCACCACGGCGACCGCCCGCTCGTCCCCGGCCGCGGCGGCCTCGAACACCCGGCGGGCCGACACCGAGCCGCGCATCCCGGTCCGGCGGGCGGCGCGGACCACTGCGGCGGCCGAGCCCGCCGCCTCCAGCGTGCCGCGGCGCCTGGCATCCTCGGGATCCGAGCCCTGGCCGGCGGAGATCGGCATGTAGGCGATCTCGCCAGCCACCCCGTGGACACCGCGGTGCAGGTTGCCTTCGATCACCAGGCCCATGCCGATGCCCGTGCCGATCGACACGAACGCGAACGTGCGGACCTCGCGGCCGTGACCATGCTCGCGCTCGGCCAGGGTCGCCGCGTCAACGTCGTTCTCCACCAGGAGCTGCTGGCCGAACGCGGCCCGCAGCTCTGCGAGCACCGCCGGCTTGCCCCAGCCCGCCAGGCCGCCCGCCAGCGCGATTGCATTGTGGCCGGGATCGTAGACGCCGGGGCTTCCGATTACCGTCTGCGTCACTAGCGACCTGGCGATGCCCGCGCCTTCACACAGTTCGTCGGCCAGCCTGACGAGCTCCGCGACCCTGCCGCTTGTGCTCGACGCCCTGGTCCGCAGCTCGGATCGCGCGATCACGTCGCCGGTCAGGTCGGCGAGCGCGCCGCGCACGTACTGGTGACCGATGTCCAGACCCAGTACGTAGCCGGCCTCGGGCCGGATCTCGTACAGCACGGCGGACCGGCCAGGCACGCCGGTGCGCTGGCCGGCCTCCCGGACCAGACCCGACCGCTCCACGTTCGCCAGTGCGAGCGACACCGTCGGCTTGGACAGGCCGGACAGCCGGGCGAGCTCTGCGCGCGAGCACTGACCAAGCTGCCGGATGTGCCGCAGCAAGAGCTGCTCGTTGAGCGCTCGCAGCAGCTGCGGACGAGCGGCCTGGCCGGGACGCAGCTGACTCGGCATTGCCAGGCCAGCAACGTCCGGGCCGGCGACGTCGCCGGCATCCGCGGCGTCCAGGCCGGCCGGCACGCCGGCGGCGTCGGCAGGCTCGGTGGGCTGGGCGGATGATGTGACGACCACTCTCATATCCTTTCGCACCGCAAGTCACAGAGCTAGCGCGCAAGCGCGCGCATGTCGGCCACCGTCGGCAGGAGCTTTCGGCGCCGCTGATCGCGGGGCGACCCTCGGGCGCACGCAGGGGCCGCGGACCGCCAGGTTGACGCTACCGAAGCGAGACCAAACCGTGCTTGTCGCCGTGCTCGTGCCCATGGTTGTCTAGCTGTTGATAGTTAGGATACTGTCCTAACTAAATTTTCGGAATCACCAGCAAACGGGACGTCCATGCGCACTTCCCCGGTCGTGCTCGGCATCGACTTCGGCGGCACCAAGATCGCGGCAGCAGTCTGCGATCTCGCGGGCAACAAGCTCGCCTCGGCCGTCGTCGACAGCCTTGGCGAGCGCGGTGCGCGGGCCAGCTTCGACCACGGCGTGCACACCGCCAAGGCGCTGCTCGCCGAGAGCGCCCCGAACGCGCAGCTCGCCGCCGTTGGCGTCGCGACCTTCGGTATCCCGTTCGACGATCGGGTCGAGCTAGCACCGGCCATCACCGACTGGGACGCGCTCGAGCTGGGCCGCGAGCTGCGGGCCGCCTTCCCCGGCGCGGCGGTGCAGATGGCGACCGACGCCAAGGCCGCCGCGCAGGCCGAGGCTCGCTGGGGATCGCTGATCGGCGCCGACCCGGCTGTCTACCTGAACCTCGGGACTGGCCTCGCCGCCGCGATCGTGATCGGCGACCAGGTGCTCGGCGGGCGCGACGGCGCGGCGGGCGAGATCGGCTACAACCTGCGTGCGCCGACGGACGTCGGCCTGCCGGAGGGTCTCCGCGTGATGCTCGAGGACATGGTCAGCGGCATGGCGCTGCAGCGCCGGGCCAGCACGCCAGGCCAGCTGCTGACGGCCGCCGATGTCTTCGCGGGCCGGGCGGACGACGCCCAGGCGGCTCTGGACGACCTGATCACGGCCTTCGTCGACGAGCTGGCCTTCCACGTCGTCAACCTGGCCATCCTGGTCAACCCGGCCCGGATCGCCGTCGGCGGCGGGATGACCAGGTCCTGGGACCGCATCGAGCCACGGCTGGCCGAGGCGCTGCGGGCCGGCGTGCCATACCCGCCCGATCTGGTCCTCGCGCATTTTCCGCACGACGCACCGCTACTCGGCGCTGTTGCCCTCGCCGTCGACGCCGCCACCGGGGTACCCCGGCCAAAGCCGGGGGCTGTCACGGACATACCGCACCCAAACGGTGATCCCAGATCAGTCACCAGCGTGGATAACGCACCTACCACAACTGGCATCGGCAATTCGTCGTGAACATGTACGATTCGCCCCATGCCACCCCGGCGCCGTCGGCCCTCCGGCGGTCCCCCTCATCCCAGCCGTTGCGCCGGACGGGCAAGTACGACTCCGCCCAGCGCAGGACTCATCCGTGAAGGGCGCGAACATGAGAGCCCAAAAACGCCCAAAAGAGATCGTCGCCGTGCTGGCAACAGACTTGCCGGCGGCCGCGTGCAGCAGTTTCCCGGCGTCTGCCGCTCCGACGACGTCCGGGTCGGCCGGGGCGCTGACGTCCCATCCACCATGCTCAGGGAAGGACTACGGTCGTGAGACGCAATAGAACTCTCGCGCTCGCCGCGGCGCTCTCCGCCGCCGGACTGGTAGCGGCGGGCTGTGGCAGCAGCAGCGGCGGCGGCGGCGGCGGTGGCGGCGCAGGGGCCGGCAAGCCGCTGATCATCAGCGATGTCACCGGGGCGAACTGGAACTGCCAGTTCAACCCGCTCAGTACCAACTGGCCAGAAGGTGGCCCCAGCGAGACGGGAGTCATCTACGAGCCGCTGATGTTCGTGAACGCGCTGCAGACGGGCACCCAGGCCAGCCAGGGAATCCACCCGTGGCTGGCGACCAGCTACAGCTGGAACTCCAATCTGACGGCGCTCACCTTCACGATCCGCAAGGGCGTTAAGTTCAGCGACGGCACACCGCTGACGCCTGCGGACGTCGCGTTCTCGTTCAATGTCCTGAAGGAGAACGGCGCGCTGGACCTGCAATCGCTGTGGAAGGCCGAGGGCGGGCCGCTCACGAGCGTGACCACCTCGGGCGACACGGTGACGCTGAACTTCGACGCGCCATCGCCGACATACTTCTACTATGCGGCCGGCCGGCAGCCCATACTCCCGGAGCACATCTGGTCGAAGATCCCAGCGTCCAAAATGCCGACCTACCCCGACAACCACCCTGTCGGCACCGGCGCTTACATGGTCGGGAGCTGCAGCTCCACGAACCTCATCTACAAGGCCAACCCGCACTACTGGCAGCCAGGTAAGCCGGCTGTCAAGACAGTGGAGTGGCCGGCCTACCTCGACAACACCACCGGCAACAACTGCCTGATCAACGGCCAGTGCCAGTGGGGCGGCCAGTACATCCCCAACATCAACCAGACCTACATCGCCAAGGACCCCAGCGCTTATCACAACTGGGCCCCGTCAGTGAGTTCAGTGACCCTCGACATCAACCTGGGGCTGAAGAACAGCCCGCTGGACAACGTCAAGGTCCGGCAGGCACTCGCGCTGGCGATCAACCGGGCGCAGGTCGGCGCCATCGGTGAGACCGGCAGTGAAGCGGCCGCCTTCCAGGACGGCGTCGCCGCCTCCTTCCGGAGCGGTGGCTGGGTGGACCAGGCCCAGGCCCAGTCGTACTACAACGACTACGCCTTTAACACAACGGAAGCCGAGCACCTCCTGGACCAGGCGGGTTACTCCAAGATGGCCGGTGGCGTCCGCGAAAACAGCGCTGGCCAGAAGCTCGCGTTCACCTTGGTCAACAACGGTGGCTACTCGGACTGGGTGGCCGACGGCACCGTCATCGTCCAGCAACTTGCGAAGGTCGGCATTCAGGTCACGCCCCGGAACGAGAGCGGGAACGCCTGGAGTTCCGACATGAGCCTCGGCCACTTCGAACTCGGGATCAACGACCAGACGAGCGGTCCCGGCCCTGAGTTCGAGATGCGCCAATGGCTGTTCTCCGGGAATACCGCACCGATCGGGAAGGCAGCGTCGACCAACTTCGGGCGGTACAGCGACCCGGCGACGGACGCGCTGTTCAACGCCTATGGCATGACCAACAACCTGACCTCCCAGCAGGCCATCGTGGCCAAGCTGGAGAAGGTCCTGCTGGCGGACGTGCCGTACATCCCAGTCCTCACGGCTGTCTCCTGGGACCAGTACAACTCCGCCCAGTTCACTGGCTGGCCCACCGCGGCAAACCCGTACGCGCAGGGCCAGACCGCCTATCCCGACTGGGGCTGGGTGCTGCTGAACATCAAGCCCACGTCATAACAAGAGCCCGAAGGGCGTGGTGGCAGCGGTGCCGACCCGGTACCGCTGCCACCACGGCCGGGCCTGATCCAGTCACGCAGATGGCGATACAGGTAATGCCACAGGAAGGTTCCAGGAGATGAAAGGACGCGGACACCTATGAGATTCATCATCCGCCGCGCCGGCTTCTTCCTGCTCACGCTGTGGGCTGCCCTCTCACTGAACTTCTTCCTGCCGCGGATCATGCCGGGCAATCCCATCAACAACATCATCTCCAAGCTGCACAACGTGACGCCGGCGCAGGAGCTGGCGATTGAACGCTCCCTAGGGATCGACAACACGGCGAGCATCTGGAAGCAGTACGTGACCTACATAGGCAACACAGCCCAGGGCCGACTGGGACTCTCACTGGGGAACGGCGGCGAGCCCGTCAGTCAGCTCATCAGGCAAGCCCTGCCGTGGACACTCGGCCTCATCGGCATCACCACGATCCTCGCCTTCATCATCGGTACCGCGGTCGGCGCCATCGCGGCCTGGCGCCGGGGTAGTCGCCTGGACAGCGCGCTGCCACCGCTGTTCGTGTTCACCACCGCCATCCCGTTCTTCTGGGTTGGCATGATGCTGATCCTGATCTTCTCCTCGGTTCTGGGTGTCCTGCCCTCCTACGGCGCCTACGCCCTGGGCACCACGCCCTCGTTCAGCCTTGCTTTCATCGGCCAAGTCCTGGAGTACGCGACCTTGCCAGCGCTGACTTTGCTGATCACTGGCATCGGGGGCTGGGTCCTTACCATGCGCAACACCATGGTGACCACGCTGACCGAGGACTACGTACGCATGGCACGTGCGAAGGGCCTGTCCTCATCGAGGATCATGATCGGCTATGCGGCGCGTAACGCCATCCTGCCGAACCTTACGGGCTTCGCCATGTCGCTGGGATTCGTCGTCAGCGGCGCGATCCTCGTCGAGTACGTCTTTAACTACCCAGGTCTCGGGAACATGCTGCTGACCGCGGTGAACAACGTCGACTACCCCCTCATGCAAGGGCTGTTCCTGATCATCACAGTCTGCGTGCTCGTCGCGATCCTGCTCTCCGACATCGCCACCGCGATCCTCGACCCACGGACCAGGACGGCGGGGTAACCATGGCAATTCCCGTCACCACGACCGGGCTTCCCCAGCCGATCGAAGGAATCAGCGGGCCGCAGCGCCGGAGCGCGCGCCGCGTCACGAAGGCGATCCGGACCAACCGGAAGGCCACGATCGGTGTCATCCTCATGGCGGTCTTCATCGTCGTAGCGCTCTTCCCTGGCCTATTCGCGCACCAGGACCCTAATGCAATCACCAACCATGTCTTCGCCCACCCCTCGGCCGCCCACTGGCTGGGCACGGACAACCTCGGCAGGGACGTCTACGCCCAGGTGATCGACGGCACCCGCAACGTGCTGATCCTCGCTCTCGCGGTGGGGCTCCTCACCACCGTGGTGGCCATGCTCATCGGCGTCGCCGCCGCCTATCTCGGCGGGGTCTGGGACAGCGTGCTGAACTTCGTCACCGACGTGCTGCTGGTCATCCCGATCTTCCCGCTACTGATCATCATCGCCGCCTACCTTCCCGGCGCCGGAAACAACGTCCTCATCCTGGTGCTGACGTTCACCGGATGGTCCTATACCGCCCGGCAGCTCAGGTCCCAGGCGCAGTCCATGCGTAACCGGGATTTCCTGCTGGCAGCGCGGGTCCGCGGTGAGCGACCCCTGTACATCATCGTCGTGGAGATCCTTCCCACTATGACCTCACTGCTGCTGGCCAGCTTCCTGAACAACGCGCTCTACGCGGTCCTGGCGGGCTCCGGCCTGCAGTTCATCGGCCTTGGCAACGCCAACAACGTGAGCTGGGGCACCACGCTGTACTGGGCACAGCAGAACAACGCTCTCGGCAGCGGGCTGTATGTGTGGGCGATCGTGCCCGGGGCGTGCATCGCCCTGCTGGGCGCCGCGTTCGCCTTTATCAACTACGCCTTCGACGAGATCGGCAACCCGGCGCTGCGTCCGCTGACCGCGGCAAAGGCTCGCAAGGCCGCCGAAGCCAGCACCAAGAGGAGGCTTGCCAGCCATGGCGCACGCGCTCGCTGATGACCAGTACGGCATCGCCAGCCCCCTCGGGCAGGGCCCGGTCCTGGAGATCCGGAACCTCTCGGTCGAGTACGTCCTCGAGAGCGGCATCGTCTGCGCGGTCGATGATGTCAGCTTCGACGTGGCGCCAGGCGAGTTCCTCGCAATCGTCGGCGAGTCAGGCTGCGGGAAATCGACCCTGCTGTTCGGCATCGCCCAGTTGCTCAACCCCCCAGCCGAGATCAGCGGTGGCAGCGTCGCGTTCAAAGGCAGCAATCTGGTCGAGCTCACCGAGCACGACCTGGCTGCGGTCCGCTGGAAGGACATGTCCGTTGTCATGCAGAGCGCCATGAACGCGCTCAACCCGGTCACGTCCGTGGGCGCCCAGTTCAAGGACGCCATGCGCGCCCACGGCGTGACGTCCAAGGAGGAGATCGACCGGCGCTCGGTCGAGGTGCTCAAGATGGTGGGCATCGACCCGGTCCACCTCAAGAGCTATCCGCACCAGCTCTCGGGCGGCATGCGGCAACGGTCGATGATCGCGATGGCGATGCTGTTCACCCCCGATCTGATCATCATGGACGAGCCCACGTCGGCGCTCGACGTGGTGGCGCAGCGCTCGCTGATGGCGCAGATCAAGGACCTGCAGCGGGAGTACCATTTCGCCGTCATCTTCGTCACGCACGACATGTCGCTCGTCAGGTACTTCTCCGACCGGCTGATGGTCATGTACGCGGGTCAGGTATCGGAGGTCGGTTCGACTCAGCAGCTCTTCGACCACCCGCATCACCCCTACACCGTCGGCCTCATGGACGCGTTCCCTTCGATCCGGGGGCCGCGGGTGGAGCTGACCGGAATCGCCGGCAGCCCTCCCGATCTGGCCAGGCCGCCGGCGGGCTGCCGATTCTCGCCCCGGTGTCCGAAGGTCATGCCGCGCTGCGAGACCACCCCACCCCCCGACTACCAGGTGGATGGCACGTCGGTGCGCTGCTTCCTGTACGACGAGGCCGGAGGTTCCCAGTGACTGAGCTGCGGACAGAGCCCAGCCCGCCGCAGACGGGCCCCGGCCAGGAGCCGCTGCTCCGCGTGGACCAGATGAGCCGCCACTTCAAGATCGGCAACGCCATATCCCGCCGCACCCTGCATGCGGTCGACGACATGAGCTTCACGGTCGGCGCGCGCGAGATCGTCGCCATAGCCGGCGAGAGCGGCAGTGGCAAGAGCACCGTAGCCCGGGTGCTCGCCAAGATCTACAAGCCCACCAGCGGTGAGGCCTACTTCCAGGGCAAGCCGCTCTCGGCGATCCGGTCACGGCGCGAGAGGCTACGCTACAGCGGCCTGGTACCTATGGTGTTCCAGGACCCGTTTGCGTCAATCAACCCTGTCTTCCGTGTTTCGCACGGGGTCATGCGGGCGCTGCAACTGCACCGCCCGGAGCTGACCAGGGAGCAGCGGTTCACCGAGGCGGTGCGGGTCTTCGACGCGGTCGGGCTCAACCCAGGCGCCGAGGTGCTGCAGCGTTATCCGCACGAGCTCAGCGGCGGGCAGCGCCAGCGGGTCGGGTTCGCCCAGGCACTAGCCATGCGGCCCAAGCTGATCCTCGCCGACGAACCAGTCTCCATGCTGGACGTGTCAATCCGCATCGGGCTGCTCAACGTGATGGCCAAGCTGCGCGATGAAGAAGGCGTGTCAATCCTCTACATCACCCATGACCTGGCCAGTGCTCGCTACGTTGCCGACCGGCTGATCATCATGTACGCCGGCCACCTCGTGGAAACCGGTCCCGCCGAGGAAGTGCTCAGCAACCCACGGCACCCCTACACTCAACTGCTGCTGTCCGCGGTGCCCGACCCGAAGGCGGAGCTGAATGTCGCCGCGGAAACCGACCGCGGCGAGCCGCCGCGGGTGATCGACCCGTCGCCGGGCTGCCGATTCCGATTCCGGTGCCCCCTCGCCATCACCGAGTGCCATAACCAGAATCCGCAGCTGCTACAGCTGTCCCCCGGTCACAGCGCCGCCTGCTTCGTTGCCCAGTCTGGTGCCGAGGTTAAGGCGTTCTAACTCCAGTAAAGGTTGCCGAATGAAACTCGCGGTTGTTGGCGGCGGCTCGACGTACACCCCGGAGCTTGTCGACGGGATCGCCAGGCTGACCGGCAACATCAAGATCACCGAACTGGTGCTGGTCGACCCGGACGCCGTGCGGCTGTCAGTGGTAGGCCCGTTCTCGGCCCGGATCATGGCACGGTACGGGCATCCGGCCGTTGTCTCGTGGACATCCGACCTCGACGCGGCGGTTGACGGCGCCGGCGCGGTGCTGCTGCAGCTGCGCGTCGGCGGCCAGGCCACCCGGCACCGGGACGAGACCTGGCCGCTGGAGTGCGGCTGCATCGGCCAGGAGACCACCGGGGCCGGTGGATTCGCCAAGGCGCTGCGGACCGTGCCCGTGGTGCTCGATGTGGCCGCGCGGGTCCGGTCGCTGGCCGCGCCGGACGCGTGGATCATCGACTTCACTAACCCGGTCGGCATCGTGACCAGGGCGCTCCTCGACGCCGGGCACCGGGCCATCGGCCTGTGCAATGTGGCGATCGGCTACCAGCGGCTGTTCGCCACGCTGCTGGGCGTAGCGCCGTCTGCGGTCGAGCTGGACCATGTCGGCCTGAACCACCTGACGTGGGAGCGGGCTGCTTTCGTTGACGGCGCGGATCGCCTGCCGGCGCTGCTCGCTGAGCACGGTGAGGAGATCGCCGGGCACACCGGGCTGCCGCTCGCGGTGACCCGCGACGTTGGCGCGGTGCCGTCCTACTACCTGCGGTATTTCTGGGCGCACGACGCTGTGGTCGACGAAGAGCGCGGGCGCGAGACCAGGGCGCAGGCGGTCGCCGAGATCGAGCGGCAACTGCTGTCCATGTACGCGGATCCGTCACTGGACACCAAGCCGGAGCTATTGACGCATCGAGGCGGGGCGTTCTACTCGGAGGCCGCCGTCGCGCTGCTCGCCTCGCTGCTGGGCGACACCAGGGACCGGCAGGTGGTGAACGTCCGCAACAACGGGACGCTGCCGTTCCTGGCCGACGCGGCGGTGATCGAGGTGACGTCGACGATCGGCTCTGCTGGTGCCGCGCCCGTCCCGGTCGCGCCGGTCAGCCCGCTGATGAGCGGCCTGATCGCACACGTGTCGGCGTACGAGGAACTGGCCGTGGATGCGGCGCTGCACGGCGGCCGCGAGCGAGTCGCCGCGGCGTTGCTGGCGCATCCGCTGGTCGGGCAGTACGACCTGGCCCAGCAGCTCACCGACCGGCTGCTGGCCGAGAACGCCGCGTTCCTGCCCTGGGCGGCCGGCCGGTGAGCGACGGGTCCGCCGTGGCCGCTGTACTGGCCATCGACGGCGGCAACAGCAAGACCGACGTGGCGCTCATCGCCGCCGACGGCACGTTGCTGGCCACGGTCCGCGGCGGTCCGTCCAACCATCAGGTCATCGGCTCGGAACGGGCAACCAAGGAACTGACGAGCCTGGTCAGCGCCGCTGCTGGGCTCGCGGGCATATCCGCGGACGGGCCCGTCGCGGCGCACACGTCGGCCTGCCTGGCCGGAGCCGACCTGCCGGTCGAGGAAGCCGACCTCGGCCGCCTCGTCCAGTCGCTCGGCTGGTCCGGCACGAGCACGGTGGTCAACGACACGTTCGCGGTGCTCCGGGCCGGGCTGGCCGATGCTGGCCCGCACTGGGGCATCGGCGTCGTCTGCGGCGCCGGGATCAACTGCGTCGGCGTCGCGCCCGACGGGCGCACCACCAGGTTCCTCGCCCTCGGCGAGCTGAGCGGCGACTGGGGCGGCGGCGGCGAGCTCGGGCCGCAGGCGCTGTGGTGGGCCATGCGCGCCGAGGACGGCCGCGGACCGGAAACCGAGCTGCGTACCGCGGTGCCGGAGCACTTCGGCCTGAACCGGGTCGAGGATGTCGTCGTCGGGATGCACCTCGGCAGGATCGACTACGCGGAGCGGCATCGGCTCGTGCCACTGCTGTTCGAGGTGGCCGGCCGCGGGGACAAGGTGGCGCGCGACGTCGTGCTGCGTCAGGCAACGGAGATCTGCTTGATGGTGACCGTGGCGGCCAGGCGGCTTGACCTGCTGGCGACGGGCGGCGTGCCGGTCGTACTCGGCGGCAGCCTGATGACCGCGCGCGACCCGCTGCTCAGCCAGGCCATCTCCGACCAGCTGGCCGCCGGCCTGCCCGGCGCGGAGATCCACGTCGTCGACGTGCCACCGGTCGCAGGCGCTGCCCTGCTCGGACTCGATCACGTCGGCGCGCCCGCCGCCGCGGCCAGCCGCCTGCGCGAGTGCGCCCGCGCGACCTGGTAGCCGCGCGGGAAATGTGTGCGCAACCCAAGATCAACTAGTGGTGGCGAGCCAGCCGGGAGCCGGGCGGATGGCCAGACCGCGGGCGATGAGCTGATCGGCAAGGTCAGACGGCAGCAGCCAGCGCCAGCTGAACCACTTCACGAGGTCCTTCTCCGGCGTCAGCACGGCAGCGCGCAGGGCCGCGCCCATCAGCGCGACGATGTCGCGCGGCAGACCTGACGGCCGCGGGTAGGCCTGATCCCACCGGGCTAGCTCGCTGCGATGTATGTGGCCCTCCCCCGACGCCGCAGGCAGCACGACCGACCGCGCCACCAGCGCCCCGCAGCGCTGCAGCGGCGAGCGCAGTGACCGGAGCTCCTTGTGCTTCAGTCCGAGCTCGGCCTCGACGTCGTCGGCGACTGACGGTCCCGTATCGGCCAGGTGAGCCAGCAGCTTGCCCCAGCCCGGATCGGCGTGCTCCATCCGTGCCAGCTCGGCACGGCAGACCGGATCGACGAGCGCGAGCAGCTCGTCGCTCAGCAGGATCGTCTTGCCGCGATGGATGTCCAGCGAGTGCACGTCCGGGAACTCGGATAGCTCGTGGGCCCACGGCCACTTCGTGGCTGGCCAGCTCGCGAAGCCCTGGCCGCCTGCCTGATAGGGGTCCTCATGACACGCCTCATACAAGCTCGGCAGCGCGCTGTCGGCGGTACGCGTGAGCAAACCCCGTTCCCGCAGGAAGCCATGCGCCTCGATCAGGGATTCCAGCGCACGGTCAGGCGTGAGCCGGCATTCGCAGTCGCGGCGCGCTCGCAGGTCCGCCAGGGCATCAGTCATGCTTGGCCTCCGCCTGCGATGCTAGCCGCCTGCCGCCAGACTTAGTGCTATGGCAGACGCCGTGCTCGTGAGCGACGCCAGCGATCCGCGCCTGTCGGACTACGTCAGCCTCACCGACGTGCACCTGCGGCGGAGCCTGGAGGCAGCCGGGGGACTGTTCATCGCCGAGGGCGAGAAAGTGATCAGGCGGGCCGTCGACGCCGGGTACCCGATCCGCTCGCTCCTGGTCGCCGAGGACAAGCTGGGGACGATTGCCGATGTGGCCGCCAGCTTGCCCGGCGACGTGCCGCTGTACGTGCTCCCGGCGCAGGCAGCCGAGCAGCTTACCGGGTACCGGGTGCACCGCGGGGCACTAGCGTCGATGCAGCGGCTGCCGCTGCCTTCCGTGGCGGAGGTGCTGGCCGGCGCGCGGCGGATCGTCGTCCTGGAGGACGTCGTCGACCACACCAACGTGGGAGCGGTGTTCCGCTGCGTCGCGGCGCTTGGCTTCGACGGCGTCGTGCTGGCGCCGCGGTGCGCCGATCCGCTTTATCGGCGGGCGGTCAAGGTGTCGATGGGCACCGTGCTCGCGGTGCCGTACGCGCGGCTCGACGACTGGCGCGACGGGCTGGCGGAGCTACGGGCGGATGGGTTCCGCCTGCTGGCGCTGACGCCTGACCCCCGGGCGATCCCGATCGCCTCCGTCGAGCTTGCTGGGAAGATCGCGCTCCTCATCGGCGGCGAGGGACATGGGCTGTCCGATCGCTGGCTCGCCGACGCTGATCAGGCCGTCCGGATCCCGATGAGCCGCGGCGTCGACTCGCTCAACGTCGCGTCCGCCGCCGCGATCGCTTGCTATCTGCTGGCCGGCGCCCTGTCGGCCCTCTCGGCGCGGGTGGACTATGACCAATAGAGATGGGAGAACGAGGACACCCGGAGGAGAGATGGCTGAGGCGGCGGGCGGTGGTCTTCGGGATCTCGTGCGGAGATGGCGACGAGCGGCCAGGGCGCGGAAGTTCGGCTTCTGGAGGCGGGCGTCAGGGGGACGACTCCCCAGGCGTGATCCGGAACAGGCGCGGAGTGATCATTAGAACGGCACCCGGCTCAGCAAGCCAGCCCGCCATGGCCGGCGGGCCGCGGCGGCCAGCGTCCTCTTGCGGCGACCCCCAGCAGGCACGCGCCACCTCCCGCAAAAGCCGCGGACTATGACGGGCATATAGCCGCATAGACGATAGATGCCGGTTCGACTTGAGGCTGCTGTCAGCCCCGGGTTTGTCAATATGCTCTCCGTCGGCTCAGATGTGAGCGGCCCCGTTTCCCAGCAGAATTAGCAGCGGTACGGTCGACAGCCTCTTGGTCGGCGCCCCCTATGGTGCCGACCTAGCAAAGTCAGCCGGTCTGTGGCGTGAAGTCCGATATAGTCAGCGCTGGCCAGATCGACTGGGCTGGACAGATCGAGGGACGCGGCGTGTCACAACGGGCAGCAGGATCGGGCAGCGGCCGTCGCGCGCGGTCCCGCCGGATCGGCACCGCCAAGCTGGTCACAATCGCCGTCGGGATCTCAGCTGTCTGCATGATCACCCTGACCGCCAGGGCCGTGATCACCAGGGCGTCCTGCTCACAGACTCCGGTCGTGGTCAACGTTGCCGTGAGCGACGACATCGCCCCCGCCATCCAGACAATCGCCAGGGCGTTCAACAACCAGAACTTCACCGCCGACGGCCACTGCGCCGAGGTGCAGGTCACCGAAGGCGACTCGGCGGCTCAGGCCGGGCAGATCGACGGCCAGACCGCGCTGGTTGGCGCCACCCCGATCGACGCCTGGATCCCCGACTCGAGCCTGTGGGTCGACGTGGCCAGGAGCTACCCGCTCGGCGCTCAGAATGTGCAGCCGACGGGCAAGAGCGTCGCGCGTTCCCCGCTCATGCTGGTCACCACCGCCGCCGTAGCCGCCAAGACGCACGTCTTCGACACCCCGCCGGGCTGGAGCACGCTGCTGCCGCCGGACTACGGCGGGCCACCAGCCAGCCTGGGCGTAGCGGTGGATCTGCCGGACCCGACCGACAGCGCGGCCGGCCTCGCCAGCCTGATCCAGGTCAGCCGCGAGCTGGGGTACGGTGCCGCAGCCAGGACGGCGTTCACCAAGTTCGTCCTCGGCGTCGAGTCGACCGAGAACTTCGACTCCCCATCCGCGCTCCAGCAATTCGCGCAGAGCACGGGCGCGCCGTTCTACCGGCAGGCCGTCACGGTCGCGAGCGAGCAGGCCGTGCTGGCTTACGACAAGGCCAACCCGCAGGCACCGCTGGCCGCCCGCTACCCGACGGGCGCCAACGCGACACTCGGCAGCCCGGAGCTTGACTACCCGTACGTGCTCACGACCTCGGTGGCGGCGCGGCTCCAGGCGGCCACCGAGTTCGGCAACTACCTGCAGACCAGCTACGCCCAGTCGGCGGTCCGCTACTACGGCTTCCGCTCGCCGGACGGGCTGCCGGACGTGATGCCGGCCTCGGCCGGCCTTGGCTCCCAGCCTCTCCAGCTCGCGAGCGCCGTAAGTCCCGGCGAGGCGGCTTCTAGCCTCCAGGTCTGGGAGCGCCTCGGGCTCGGATCCCGCGACCTCACGCTCATCGACGTCTCGCCGGCGATGAACGAGCCCGCCGGCAACGGCACGCAGACGCTCGAGCAGGAACTGACCGAGACGGCGGCGCGCGGGCTGGCCCTGTTCCCCGACAGCACGCACATGGGCCTGTGGGAGATGGGCCGGTCCCGGTCCGCGGCGACGCCCTATACCGAGCTGGTGTCGGTCGGCCCGCTGCCGGCCGACTACGGCGTGATCACCAGGCGGGCTCAGCTTCAGCAGATTACCGAGACGCTCACGACCGGGAACGGGGTCCTGGCCCTCCATGACGCGATCCTGGCCGCCTACCAGGACATGACCAAGACCTACGCGCCGAACTACGCCAACGCCGTCCTCGTGCTGACGTCGGGCGTCGACAGCGCGCAGAACGACATGCCGCTGACCACGCTGCTGTCGAACCTGCGAGCGCTGTACAACACCAGCCGCAAGGTGGAGCTTGTCATCATCCAGTTCGGTCAGCACGGCAACTTCACGGCGCTCCAGCAGATCGCGGATGCCACCGGCGGCGTCGCCTACAAGATCAGCAACCCCGCCGAGGTCGGCACGATCTTCATCGAGGCCGTCTCGCAGCGGATGTGCGATCAGGGCTGCACCGCACCGTAACCGCCGCCGTGCGCAGCACCCCGCTGCCCGACCGTATTCAGGTCCGGCGAAGTTCTTCGCACATCGCTGTGAACCGGTCGGCCGGGTGGCGCGTCTGACTTTATGAGGCCCGGCGAGAGCGGGGCGCCGGGCCTCACTCCAAGCCATTTGATCCAGGCCGTTCGGGTCGCCCAGCCCGCCTGGCCTCGCCGAGATCCAAGCCCTCCGGGGCTTGGATCTCTCCGTTTCCGGGCCTGTCAGGTTTCTAGGCCCGTCAGCTTTCTGCGGCCGTCAGCCCACGGTGTCGAGCATCTGGTGGGCACGCGCGATGAGGATCGGCACCGCCGGGCCTTCCCGCTCGAAGCCTTCGCCGACGGTCTGGCGCAGCAGGTACCGAGCGTGGATGCCCTCGAGCACCACCGCGAGCTTGAAGTAGCCGAACGCGATGTAGTAGCCGATCTCACTCACGTCGCGGCCGGTGAGCTCGGCGTACCTGGCGGCGAACTGCTCCCGCGTGTAGAACCCGGGCAGCGCCGTGACCGTCGCGCCCACGTTGATGTCCGGGAACGCCTCGCCGCTATCCGCCCAGTACGACAGCGTGAGGCCGAGGTCCGCTAGCGGATCCCCGAGCGTGGACATCTCCCAGTCCACGACGGCCGCAACACGCGCAGGCGTCGTCAACTGGACGAGCGTGTTGTCCAGCCGGAAGTCGCCGTGCACCAGCGTGCCCTCGGCCGACTCGGGCAGCCCGGCGGCCAGCCGGCTCACGAGCTCGGCGTAGCCGGGCATCTCCCTGGTATTCGACAGCTCCCACTGGCGCTGCCAGCGTGACAGCTGCCGCGCCAGATAGCCTTCCGGGCGGCCGAAGTCGGCCAGCCCGACCGCGGCGTAGTCGACGCCGTGAATGGTGGCCATCATGCCGGCCAGCAGGTCAGAGAGCTCGGCGGCCTGGCCCGCCGACAGGATCTCACCGTCCTGCATGGTGCGCAGCACGAGGCCGTCGACGAATCGCATCAGGTAGAACGGCGCGCCGATGACGTCGGTGTCCTGGCAGTTCGCCAGCGGCTGCGGCACCGGCACCGCGGTGCCGCTGAGCGCCGAGAGCACCCGGTACTCGCGGTTCATGTCGTGCGCGGTAGGCAGCACATGGCCGAGCGGCGGGCGGCGCAGGACGATCTGGCCGCCGTCGAGATCCAGCCGGTAGGTCAGATTGGACCGGCCGCCGGCGATCAGCTGCACCCCGCGCAGCTCGCCGAGGTCGGCCAGGCCAGCCCCGGCCATCCACTTAGCCAGCCCGACCGGATCCTCGACGCCGGGCACGCCGGGCACGCGCTGGATACCGCCAGGAACCTCTCTGCCACCTGTCACCATTCACCTCATCGTTCAGGCCGGTCACGCGGCCGCAGGCCGCTTGCGGCAATGATCCCTTATCGGCGCCGCCAGGCACAGAGGGGACCTGGTCTCCACCGGTACGGTATGCACCATGAATGCAGATCTGCCGCTGTCGTCAACCTCCCGGACAACGATCAACCGACTACGGGAACGGGGTCGCGTCGACCGCGGTGAGCTCGACGCGGTGCTCGCCGCCGGGCTCGTGTGCCATCTCGGCGTCGTCATCGACGGCGCCCCCGTCGTCCTGCCGACCGGCTACGGCCGGATCGGGCCGACCCTGTACCTGCACGGATCAT
Organism: uncultured Actinomycetota bacterium; assembly: GCA_963792725.1. Classification (GTDB taxonomy): domain Bacteria; phylum Actinomycetota; class Actinomycetes; order Streptosporangiales; family Streptosporangiaceae; genus JAJYUU01. Next base: position 2,037,636 of record CAWBXJ010000001.1, read on the forward strand.
CGGCGAACAGGTCCTTGCTGATGGCCGCGGGTCAGCAGATCTGCGTCACGATCACGCTGCTGGACGGCCTGGTCTGCGCCCGGGCCGTGTTCCACCATTCGATGAACTACCGCAGCGCGGTGATCTTCGGCCAGGCTCGCCTGGTCACCGAGGCGGCGGAGAAGCTCGCGGCGCTGCGCGCCGTGACCGACCATCTGGTGCCGGGGCGCTGGGACCACGTCAGGGAACCAACCCGCAAGGAACTGGCCGCCACGGCCGTGCTCGCCGTGCCGCTGGACGAAGCGTCGGTCAAGGTCAGGGCCGGGGGCCCGAAGGACGATGCGGAGGATTACGACTCCGGTTACTGGGCAGGCGTCCTGCCTGCCGCGCTGACGTTCGGTCCGGCTGAACCCGATCCGGCCATGACCGGGGACATTCCGGTTCCCGAGCACATCAGCGCGCTCGCCGGGCGCGTCCGCGGGGGCGCTCCGGGCTACGCTCCACCTGGTCACTGACCGTGCCGCGATCACCTAGGCTAGGTCAATGACCGACCGGCTCGTCTGGATCGACTGCGAGATGACCGGGCTTGATCTCACCAATGACGCACTTGTCGAGATCGCCTGCGTTGTCACCGACGGTGCGCTCAATGCCCTCGACGAGGGCATTGACGTGCTGATCAAGCCGCCCGCCGAGGCGCTGGACGCCATGGACGACGTCGTCCGGGAGATGCACACGAGCTCGGGCTTGCTGGCCGAGCTGCCGGACGGGCTGAGCCTGGGCGAAGCCCAGGAGCTGGTCCTGGCCTACGTCCGCCAGCATGTGCCGGAATCACGCAAGGTTCCGCTGTGCGGCAACTCGATCGCCACCGACCGGTCGTTCCTGGTCAGGGACATGCCCGAGCTCGACGAGTTCCTGCACTACCGCATGGTGGACGTGTCGAGCATCAAGGAGCTAGCCCGGCGCTGGTACCCGCGTGCCTACTTCGCGAGCCCGGAGAAGCATGGCGGGCACCGGGCGCTGGCCGACATTCGGGAGAGCATCCGCGAGCTGCAGTACTACCGGGAGGCGGTGTTCGTGCCCCAGCCTGGCCCGGACACGGCCACCGCACGCCAGCTCGCCGCCCGATTTACGGCCGAGGCCGGGGGCGAGGGGCAATCCGGTTCTGCTGACTGACCGCTGCCCGGTATGCTTCGTAGGCCGCCACGGCATGACAGTGCCTGGCAGCGTTGGTGGGCGTAGCTCAGTTGGTTAGAGCGCCAGGTTGTGGTCCTGGATGTCGTGGGTTCGAATCCCATCGCTCACCCCGTGTGATCTCTCAGGACATAGGAATGACCTCGGACCCACGTTGGGTTCGGGGTCTTTCCGTTGATGGGGGGTTGTTGTTGCAGGTCCGGGTTTGCGGCCGGTGGGCTGGTAGTTGCGGGCCGGGTCGAGGGTGAGGTCGCGCAGGAGCTCGCCGGTGGCGGCGTCGATGATGCGGACGTGCAGGTCGCGCACGATCAGCAGGACGTGGGTTCCGGCGTGGGTCCGGCCGGCGCCGATGTGGTAGAGCTTCCCGGCGTGGCGGAGGGTGACGGTGCCGGTCTTGCCGATGATGTCGGTGCGGACGCGGTTGTGGCTGTCGGCGGCTCGGTCGCCGGGGACGGCTTTGGGCCGGGCGGCGTAGGCGATGGCGGGGGCGCATCGGTGCGGTAGCGCCCGGTGCGGCCGCTGGTGGTTGTAGTAGGCGGTGAAGGCGTCCAGGTGGGCCTGCAGGCCGGCGAGGCTGGCGGCGGGAGGCTGGGCGGCCAGCCATTTCTTGAGGGTCTGCTGGAACCGTTCGACCTTCCCCTGGGTCTGCGGGTGGTTCGGCTTTCCGTTCTTCTGGTCGGCGCCGAGGCGCCGCAGCTCGTGCTCGAGGTGGTTGCGGCCGCCCTTGCCGCCGGAGAACCGGGTGGTGAACACCATGCCGTTGTCGGTCAGGGTGCCGGCCGGGGCGCCGTAGGCGGCGGCGGCGGCGCGGAAGGCGTCGCGCACGATGGGGCCGGTGACCCGGTGGCGGGCGGTCACGCGCAGCGCGTACCGGGAGTGGTCATCCAGCCACGACAAGATCTCGGTTTCGGTGCCGCCGGCGAGCTGCCAGTGGGTGAAATCGGACTGCCACAGCTGGCTGGGCAGCTCGGCGGCGAACCGGATCCACGACGACTTCGGCCGTTTCTTCGGCTCGGGGACAACCAGCCCGCGGCGGGTCAGGTACCGGCTGACCGTCGCCGCCGCGACCCGGACCTGGTGGTGGTGTTCCAGGTGCCAGCAGATGGTGTCCGGCCCGGCGTCCAGCCCCTGCCCCGACAGTTCCTTCCGCAGCTTGATGATCAGCTCAACGGTGGCGTCGCTGATCGCGGCCGGGGAGGTCTTCGGCCGCCGCGACCGCGGCTCGAACGCCGCCTCGCCCTCGGCCCGGTACCGGGCGACCAGCCGGGAGACCCAGCCCTGGGAGACCCCGTAGGCCCGGGCTACCTCACCCTGCGACCGGCCCTCGGCGACAACAGCGGTAATGACAACACGCGCCTTCGACATCCGCCGACCGTGCCGGCCAGATCATGCTTATGTCCCGAGACACGCCGCCACCGCCGAGCCCGATCACGGACGGAGTGGTATTCCTATGTCTTGGCAGACCCCATTCCGATGTCCTGAAGCTAGACACCATCGCTCACCCCGATCGGTCGCCGCTCAGGCGGATGCGGTGCCTGCGCGACCTACGACCGGCTCGCACCGGATCCGCCCACGAGGGCTGGGTCGCTGCTGGATCCTTGCGCGCCCTTCTCCCGGCCAGCGGCGCGCTGGCGCGGAATCAGCACACTGAGGCCGAGGCCAATCAGGGCGAACACCAGGAGCATGGCGGCCGATGCCGCGAACGGATAGCCCTCCGCCGCGGCCACGAGGACCGACCCCACTAGAGCCGTGCCGAGGGACGATCCGATGTTCGACACGCTCCTCGACAGACCCGAGATGTCGCCCTGATCGGCCTCGCTGAAGCTGGACTGGACGACGTTGACCGACGAGGTCAGCATGACGCCAACGCCCGCGCCAAACAGCAGCAGGCCCGGCACGTAGCTGAGGTTTCCGGAGTCCTTGCGGACGAGGGCGAGTAGCAGCGCCATGCCTGCCGCTGTGACCACGAAGCCAGCGATGATCAGCGAGCGCTGAGCGTGCCGCCGGGCAAGCCGGTCCGCGGCTGCGGACGTGGCCAGGACGCCGATGGTGGCCGGGGTCAGCATCAGGCCGGTCTGGATGGCGTCGTAGTGGCGCACTTGCTGGAGGAAGACCGAGACGACGAAGAACGAGCCCTGCAGGACGAGCCACTGGATGAGCTGGGTGCCCATACCCAGGTTCGCGACCCGGTTGCGGAACATCCGCATCCGGATGAGCACGTCCTTGCCCTTCTTCTCGCCAGACCTGATGTGCAGGATGAACCAGAGCAGGAAGAGCACGCCGATGGCCACGGAGATCCAGACCGGCGATATCCAGCCCTTCGGGATGATGACGGTGCCGCCGATGGAGAAGTCCTTGCGTGCGCCGAGGAAGCCGTACGTCCGGCTGATTAGCAGGCCCAGCACCACGAAGAGCAGGCCCAGGGCAGACAAGATGGCGCCGGTCAGGTCGAACCGCGGCCGTGGTCCCGGTCGGGCGGGATCGGTGATCTTGCGGGCGAGCACGATGATCCACAGCACCACCAGGACCTGCAGCCCGAAGGATGCGCGCCAGCTGATCGCGCTGGTGATCAGGCCGCCGATCAGCGGGCCGGCCGCGGCACCGAGTCCTCCGGCGCCGCTGACGAGGCCGAAGTACTTGGCCCGTGACTTCATGTCCGGATAGGCGACGGTCACCAGGATGTAGATCGGCGGGATCATCAGCGCGGACCCCACGCCCTCGAACACCGAGTAGCCGACGATCAGCACCCCGAGCACGGGAGCGAGCAGCGCCAGCAGTGCGCCCACTGCGTAGATGGTCAGGCCGATGACAAAGCAGCGCTTGCGGCCCCAGATGTCGGTGAGCTTGCTGCCCGGGATCATCAGCGACGCCATGGTGAGCGTGAACAGCGTGATGGCGGTCTGCACGCCGATGACCGTGGTGTGGAGGTCGGAAGCGATCGAGCTGATCGCCACGTTCATGTTCGTCGCCGCGTAGCTGGCGATGAACTGCGCCAGCGCTAGCGGCAGGATCATCGACCCGCCTGACGTCGCCGGCCGCGCCGGCGCTGCGGACGATGCCTCCATCCCGTCAAGGTGCCCGCTGCCGCACGGTGCGGCATCATCCTCGCCGGGTGATCCCCATGGGGAGGCCTGGGCTAGGGCCCTCGCGGTGACGGCGACGCCGCAATGTGCAGACGGTCAGTCGTCCTCGTGCGCAAAGGCCTCGCGAAGCTTGCCCTCCTGCTCGGCGGACAGGTTGGTGCTGATCAGCTCCGGCCTGGTGTCCTTGAACTCGTCCCTGACCCGATCGACGACGGCGTCGGCAGTGAGTAGGAAGAGCGCCGACGTACCGGGCGTGACCTTCTCCCGGACGGTGTCGATGAACTTGTCGCTGATGCCCACGTCGGCCAGCGAGCCGAACATGGCACCGGCGGCGGCGCCGATGGCCAGGCCGAGGATCGGGACGAAGAAGATCAGCCCGAAGAGCAGTCCCCAGAAGCCCCCGCCGAGCGCCCCTGCCTTCTTCGTCGAGTGCATCTCACGGGTCTTGGGCTTCCGGCGCCCCGGCTCCCAGCTGACGACGGCCGCGTCCTGGACCTGGATGAGGGCCTCACTCTGGAGTTTCTCCAGCGTGGCCAGGGCATCGTCGGCGCCGTACGGTGAATCGAACTTCCAGGCGGTCAGGGTCGCCATCTGCGCTCCGTTCTATTGCAGCCGCGACGGGCCGCCGGGCTGGTTGTGCTGTCAGGACCACGATCTGGCCGTGTCGCGGCGACGTCATCACCCGGTCAGGGTGAACGGCCGACCGCGTACCAAGCCTGGTCACGCTCATCCCGGATGGGTGATGCGGCTGGCGGCCGGGCGCTGTCAGGGTTGCAGGTAAGAAGCAGGTCAGCTTGGCGCGGTGACCGAGATCCGACGGACTGTCGGAGTAAGGGCTGAGCACCAGCGCCGGAAGGAGACCGACGGTGGAGCGGTACCCGAACATCAGCGATCACGGCCTTATCGGCGACCTCCAGACGGCGGCGCTGGTCACCACGGACGGGACGGTGGACTGGTTCTGCTGCCCGCGGTTCGACTCGCCGAGCGTCTTCGCGTCGCTGCTGGACGCCGACAAGGGCGGTTACTTCCGGATCGCGCCCGAAAGCGATGACTACGTCAGCAAGCAGCTGTACCTGCCGGACAACGCCCTGCTGATCACGCGGTTCATGACCGCCGATGGCGTCGGCGAGGTGCAGGACTTCATGCCGATCATCGAGGGCCGGCCGACCGACCGGCATCGGCTGGTCCGCAGGCTGCGGGTAGCGCGCGGCACGATGCGCTTCATGCTCGACATCCAGCCGCGATTCGACTACGGCCGGGCGAAGCACACGGTCGAGGTCACCGAGCACGGCGCGGTGTTCCACTCCGATTCGATGGATCTCACGCTGCACTCATTCGGCCGGCGCGACCCGGGCGACCCAGAGGCCGGTAAGGCGGAGCGACACGGCGACGGCCTGCGGGTCGGCATCACCATGCACGAGGGCCAGACCGCCGGCGTCGTGATCGAGTCGAACGGCGGCCAGCCGAAGGCGATCCGGCCGGCCGAGATCACGCGCCTGTCCGACGACACTGGCCGGTTCTGGCGCACCTGGCTCAACCAGTCCACCTATCAGGGCCGGTGGCGAGAGATGGTCTCCAGGTCGGCGATGACCCTCAAGCTCCTGACCTACGCTCCTACCGGGGCCCCGGTGGCGGCCGCGACGATGGGCCTGCCCGAGGAGCCGGGCGGCGAGCGCAACTGGGATTACCGCTACACCTGGGTCAGGGACGGCTCCCTGACGATGCACGCGCTGGAGAACCTCGGCTACCTCGAGGAGGCAGCGAAGTTCGCCATGTGGCTGCGGGACCGGACAACCGAGCAGGCGGGCAGCAAATCGGGCCCGCTCAAGATCATGTACCGGGTCGACGGCTCGTCCGATCTCACCGAGGAGACACTCGACCACTTCGAGGGCTGGCGGGGCGCTCGCCCCGTGCGCCTCGGCAACGGCGCCGCCGATCAGCTCCAGCTCGATATCTACGGCGAGGCCATGGACGCGCTCTTCACCGGGACGCTGGCCGGGCTACCGATCGCGTACAAGGGCTGGCAGTCCCTGACACAGATCATCGACTGGCTCTGCGACAACTGGGACCAGCCCGACGAGGGCATCTGGGAGACGCGAGGCGGCCGCAAGGACTTCACCTACGGCCGGTTCCAGTGCTGGGTGGCGCTGGACCGGGCGATCCGGATCGCCACGGAGCATGGCCTGGCCAACATCGCGAGGTGGGTGATCGAGCGCGACCGCATCTACAACCAGGTCATGACGCGCGGCTGGAACAAGAAGGTCAAGGCGTTCACCCAGCACTACTCGACCGACGTGCTCGACTCCGCGCTGCTGATGATGCCGCTGGAGGGCTTCATCGCCCCGACCGATCCGCTGTGGCTGTCCACTCTCAACGCCATGGACAAGGAACTGGTGTCCGATAGCCTCGTCTACCGGTACAACCCGGAAGCGACACCGGACGGCCTGCGCGGGTCCGAGGGCACGTTCTCGCTGTGCACGTTCCTCTACGTCGACGCGCTGGCGCGGGCGGGCCGACTGGAAGACGCGGAGCTGACCTTCGAGAAGATGAACACCTACGCCAACCACCTCGGCCTCTACTCCGAGGAGATCGGCCAGACCGGCGAGCAGCTCGGTAACTTCCCGCAGGCGTTCACCCATCTGGCGCTCATCAACGCGGCGGTCAGCCTGAACGACCACCTCGATCGCGCCGCCCGCGGCGCCGAGCCAGCGCTAGCCGTGGCCAGGTAGCGGCACACCGGATGGCGGCGGCCAACCACGTAGCCGATGTTGGGCACGACAGACGCCCGGCACGCTCGAGCGCCTGGCTGGCCCGGCTGAGCTTCGGGCTGGTCGCCCTGGCGGTCGCCATTCTCCTCGGCTTCGCCGGGCTGAAGAGCGTGACGATGCTGTTGGTGGCGGCGGCTAGCGCAGCAGTCTCGCTGGCCGCCGGCTACTGGTTCCTCGCACACCGCGGCATCTGGCGATGGCTCTCGCTGGCTGCTCTCGTGCTGTCACCGGTCGCGGTCATCGTTGTCTTCGCACTGCGAGGGCTGCTGTGGGTCGCGATTGCCTCGGCCGCCGCGTGGCTGCTGGCTGGCCTGGTGGCACGAGCCGCGCTTGCCCCAAGGCCCGCGGACTGGCGGATGCCAGAACGGCGGGTCGACCGGGCGGCCGCGCATCCCTACCTGATCATGAATTCGCGCTCAGGTGGCGGCAAGGTCGCTCAGTTCGACCTGAAGCGCAAGGCCGAGGAACTGGGCGCCGAGGTCTTCCTCATCGAGGGTGACGCGCCCGTGGACGTCAAGGCGGTCGCCGAGCAGGCCGTGGCGGCGGGTGCCGACCTGCTGGGCGTGGCCGGGGGCGATGGCACGCAGGCACTGGTGGCAGGCGTCGCGGCCGAGCACGGGCTGCCATTTGTCGTCATCACGGCAGGTACCCGCAACCATTTCGCGCTCGACCTTGGCCTGGATCGTGACGATCCAGCCGCCTGCCTCGCCGCGCTCGCCGACGGCGTCGACCTTCAGGTAGACCTGGGCGTCATCAACGCCCAGACCTTCGTCAACAACGCCTCGTTCGGTGCGTATGCCGAGATTGTCGAGACGCCGCAGTACCGCGGCGACAAGCTCGGGTCGACCCTGGACCTGCTCCCCGACCTGCTGAGCGGCCAGCGCGGGACTCGGCTGACGGCGACAGCAGGCGATCTTCAGGTCGTGGGGCCGCAAGCCGTGCTCGTCGCGAACAACCCGTACGGGACCGGCGACATAGCGGGCCTCGGCCGCCGGGCCCGGTTGGACCGCGGCGTGCTCGGAGTCGTCGGCATCGGCGTGCGCGGCGGTCGGCAGGCTGCCGGCCTGCTGCGCGGAGCGCGGTCCGCCGGGGTCACGGTTGCCACCGCGACGGAGGTCGTCATCGACGGTGACACACCGCAGATCAGCGTCGGCATCGACGGGGAGGCGTTGTCCCTGCCGCGACCAGTACGCTGCGCCATCCGGCCCGGTGCCTTGCGCGTCCGGGTGCCGCGCCAGCGGCCCGGCGTCGCGGCTCCGCACGCCCGAATGAACTGGGCGCGCCTGCGGCAGCTCGCGCTGTCGGCCTAGGCCAGGTCCGGTGGGCACCGACTACCAGCAGTTCACCGACGAGAGTGAACTGCCGCGCCTCATCGCCGGCCTGTCGGCGCGCACGATCCTGCTGGACATCGAGCCGCTCGTTGCTGCCTGGGACGGCACGCAGGACGCACTCGACCGCGGCGTTGCCCGAGTGCTAGACCAGGTCGGCGCCGTCGCCGGGGTCCGTGCCGTGTGCTTCACCACGAACTCGAACCGCCGGCCGTCTGAACTCCCTCGCGTCTCCGGCGTCGATGTGTCCTACCAAGTGTCCGCGCGCAAGCCGGTACGGACCACGCCGTATGCGCGGCTGCCCGCCCCCGGAGTCGTCGTCGGCGATCAGGTCATGACGGACGGGCTCCTCGCCAGACGCCTGGGCTACGCATTCCTGCACTACCGGCATCCGCAGCCGGCGCCTATCGGGCCGCGGCTGCTCGGTGCTTGCGGCGAGGTGGCGCGCCGCCTGGTCTTCCGGCACTGACGACCGAGGCGACCTAGACCGGCCGCCAGTTGCAGGCCACCACCAGCGCAGGTGGCAGCACCGGCGTGAACGATATGGTGCCGACATGTTCTCCTTGCGCCGGCCCTCGACGTGACGGTGTTCTCCCGGCCGCGGCATCCGCTGGCGCGGGGTGGCGCCCTGGTTCAGCCGGCTGGTCCAGCTCCGCCTGAACCAGGCGTACCTTCGAGCCATGCCCGCGGCCACCGCGAGCTTGCTGCCATGACCAGCGGCGCCGCGACGAGCGATGGGCTTGCCGCGCTTCTGGAACGCTGGCGATCGGAGCTGGCGGACTGGGCGATCCCGGAGCACATCACGGGCGCGGTGACCGACTCCCCCTGGGTGCTGCCCCGCAGTGTGTTTGCCCGGCGTGCCGACCGTGGAGTCGCGGCGCCATCGGGTCCGTCGTTCGAGCGAGAATGGGCTGCACTCGACCCGCCCGGCAGCGTCCTGGACGTTGGCTCCGGGGCGGGCGCGGCCTGCCTCCCGCTCCTGCCGCGATGCACCGCGCTCACGGCCGTCGACGCCGAGCCGGACATGCTCGACCTGCTCGCCGAGCGCGCGGCCGGACGCGGGTTGCGGCCGCGGCTGATCGCTGGCCGGTGGCCGGACATCGCCGGCGAAGCGGGCACCGCCGACGTCGTCACCTGCCACCACGTCGTCTACAACATCCCCGGCATCGAGCCGGTCCTGGCGACGCTGACGGCCGCGGCACGCCGGATCGTCGTGCTCGAGATGACGTCCGCTCACCCGCTGATCGCGCTGAACCCGCTGTGGCTGCGATTCCACGGCCTGGTGCGGCCGGAGGGGCCGACCGCCGATGACCTGCTCGCCATCCTGGCGGCGATGGGCATTCCCGTGCAGGCGCAGCGCTGGGCCCGGCCCGGCGGGCGTGACTATGCGAGCTTCGCCGAGCTCGCAGACGTGACGCGGCGGCGGCTATGCCTGCCGCCAGAGCGTGCCGGCGAGGTCAGCGAGGCCCTCATGGACCTCGGCGTCCGGCCCGATCGGCCGATGGACCTCGGTTCGGCTGACCGGGATGTCGTCACGATCTGGTGGGACGGCCGCGCTTAGCAGACCACGTCGTGGCGATTGTTTTACCCCACTCGGGTACCACCGATTTGGATGTCAGGCCGTCTTGCAGGTAGAGACGATGGGGACACCGGATGGCGATAGGCGGGCTCCGATGGGCGATTTCCCGGACGACTGGTTCCGCGACGGACCGGCAGCCGAGAATCCGGACGCGGTTGACGGCGGCGCGCCCAGCGCCGACAAGACCGTCAGCATCCCCGCACCGCAAAATCCGGGCGGTCAGTACCGGGCGGGCCGCTACAGCGCCAGGCCGGGTCAGGCTCCGCAGAGCGACGGGCGGCAGGGCGGCGGGTGGCAGGGCGGCGGGCGGCAGGGCGCCGGGCGGCAGGGCGTCGGCGCGCCACCAGGCGGCTGGCCCGACCAGCCGCCGCTGAGCTCGGCGAGCGGCGGTCCCGGTGGCGGCTACGGTTCGGCCGGCGCCGCGGGTGCCGCTGGCAGTTACGGCTCCTGGAGTGGCTACGGGCCCAACGCCAGCTACGGGCCGGGGAACGCGGCTGACTCGGGCGGCCGCGGCCGGGCTGGCGGTGGTGTGACGGCTCCGGCCCCGTTCCCTTCCAGAACGGGCGGTACGGGACTGCCTGGCGCGCCACGCCGGCGGGGCTGGCGCCGGCCGCGCCGGATCTTCGGAGTGCTCGCCCTGGTCATCGCCGTGCTGCTGGCCGGGGTCGTCGGCACGTACTTCTACCTGAACTCCAAGCTCAATCGCGGCAACATCCTGGTCGACTACGCCGGGCGGCCTAGTCCAGGGGCCGGGACGAACTGGCTGATCGCCGGCTCAGACAGCCGCCAGGGACTGACCAGGAAGCAGGAGCGCGAGTACTCCACGGGGAAGCTGGCTGGCTCTGGCCGCTCCGACACGATCCTGATCTTGCACATCCCCGCCGGGGGCGGCAAGCCGATCCTGATCAGCATCCCGCGCGACTCCTACGTCGACATCCCCGGCGTCGGCATGAACAAGATCAACGCCGCGTTCTCGCTCGGCGGGCCCGCGCTGCTGGCCAAGACGATTCAGAATGACACCGGCCTGTACATCAACCACTACATGGACATCGGCTTCGGCGGCTTCGTCAACGTCGTGAACGCGGTGGGCGGCGTGCGGATGTGCGTCACCCACGCGCTGCACGACCAGGCTTCTGGCGTGAACCTGCACCGCGGCTGCCAGATCCTGAGCGGCGGCGAGGCGCTCGCCTACGTCCGCGACCGGCACAGCTTCGCCTCCCAGGACCTCCAGCGGGAGCAGGACCAGCGCCTGTTCCTGAAGGCCCTGCTGACGAAGCTGACGAGTCCCGGCGTGATGTTCAACCCGTTCGCCGCGCTGCCGGCCGCCAGCGGCGCGGTGGGCAACCTGACCGTTGACCAGGGCACCAGCCTCTATCAGCTGGTCCAGGCGGCCATGGCGTTGCGAAGCCCGCTGACCACGACGGTCCCGATCGCCAACGCGAACTACGTGACCGCGGTCGGCGACTCGGTGCTGTGGGACAGCTCGCAGGCGCGGGAACTGTTCCGCGACCTGCAGACCGGCCAGCCAGTGCCGAAGTCGCTCATTACCGGCTCCAAGCTCGGCTCCTGAGGCTGCCCGCGACGGCTCATCGCCCGCGGGACTGCTCACGGCGGCCGGGCGGGTCTCGCGGCGCCCCCGCCGGGCAGCTCACGGCGCCCCCGCCGGGCAGCTCACGGCGGCCGGGCGGGTCTCACGCCCCCCGCCAGTGAGACTTCATGGGCTCGCGCGATCTTGAGTCCTGGTTTGACATGGTTTGTGGGAGTGAAAACCATGAAGTCTGCGCGCCAAAACCATGAAGCATGCACCGATAGAGCCCGTACCGGGGCGAGACCGGTCACGGAGGCCAGCCTCAGGATGCATTCAGCTAACGTTCAGGGGCCAGGCGGACAATGGGGCACATGAACAGCCAGCCCAACGGGAGTCGGCAGCCAGACGCCAGGTTGCTCGTCGTGGAAGACGAGCCCAACATCCTGGAATTGCTGGCCGCCAGCCTGCGCTACTCCGGCTTCGAAGTGGTCACCGCCGCAGCCGGGAACGAGGCCGTCCAGGCCGCCCAGCGCCACCGGCCGGATCTGATCGTGCTTGACGTCATGCTGCCCGATATGGACGGTTTTGACGTGGTGCGCCGCCTCCGTGGCGGCGGGGCGCAGATCCCGGTGGTGTTCTTGACCGCACGGGATTCGACCGAGGACAAGATCCGCGGGCTGACCCTGGGCGGTGACGACTACGTCACCAAGCCGTTCAGCCTCGAGGAGGTCATCGCCCGGATCCGGGCAGTCCTGCGCAGGACCAGGGGCGATGGCAGCGAGCCGCCGCCCCGGCTGAAGTTTGCCGACCTGGAGCTCGACGAGGACAGCCACGAGGTCTGGCGCGGCGGCAAGCAGATCCAGCTCTCCCCCACCGAGTTCAAGCTGCTCCGGTACTTCATGGGGAACGCTAACCGGGTGCTGTCCAAGATGCAGATCCTCGACCACGTCTGGGACTACGACTTCCGCGGCGATACCGGGATCGTGGAGTCTTACGTCTCCGTCCTGCGGCGCAAGATCGACACCACCGAGCCGCACCTGCTGCACACCCTGCGCGGCGTCGGCTACGTGCTCCGGCTCCCGCACTCCTAGGTCTACCGACACTCATGGTTCAGGCGGGTCGTAGCGGCGGCTTCTGGCAGTCCATCAGGGACCTGCCAGGCCGCACCCCGCTGCGCGTCAAGCTGATCACCTCGCTGCTGGCGCTCGTGGCGATCGCGCTCGTCGTCATCAGCGTGGCCGGTATTCAGATCCTGAAAAGCAACCTGCTAGGTCCGTACGACAGCCAACTGCAGGGCTCAATCGGACGCGAAGCGAACCAGGCCGTGGCGCCTTACATCCAGGCCGGGAACACGGGCGCCATCCCAGGGCAAGATTTCGTCCTCGACTGGATCCCTGCAGGCGGCTCGGTACACAAGGTGATCATCCCCTACAGCCAGGCCCTTGCTCATGGCAGCTTCCTGAATCCGTCGGGTGGCGCAGGGCACCCGATGTCGGGGCCCGTGATCGAGGCAAGTCAAAGCTGGATCAGTTCACACCTGAATAATCCGTTCACCCTGACTGCACAGGACGGCAGCGCACGGTGGCGCGTCCTGATGCAGACGGTCCAGTTCAGCAACGGCCAGACGGGAACCGTCGTGCTCGCCGTCGATGTCTCCAGCGTCTACAACACCCTCGGCGAGCTGGCGACGATCGATCTACTCGTGAGTGTCGGCATCATCATCCTTCTCGGGATACTCGGGGTGACCGTGGTGCGGCGCAGCTTGCGGCCACTCACCGACATCGAGCAAACGGCCGGGGCGATCGCGGCGGGTGATCTCAGCCGCCGGGTGCCCGAACGGGATCCGCGGACCGAAGTCGGGCGGCTCGGCAGGTCGCTGAACGTCATGCTCAGCCAGATCGAGGCGGCTTTCCACGCCCGGTCGCGGTCGGAGGAGTCCGCGCGGCGCTCTGAGGAGAAGATGCGCCAGTTCGTCGCCGACGCCAGCCACGAGCTGCGGACGCCGCTCACGGCGATCCGCGGATTCGCCGAGTACTACCGCCAGCGCGGCGGGATCCACACGGGCAGCAACGGGGCCGGCGAGCTAGCGCCGGCCGACCTCGACCGGATCATGCGCCGCGTCGAGCAAGAAGCGTCGCGGATGGGCATCCTGGTCGAGGACATGCTGCTGCTGGCCAGGCTCGATCAGCAGCGGCCGCTCGAGGCCCGGCCGGTGGACCTGCTCTCGCTTGCGGCCGACGCCGTGCACGACGCCCGCGTCGTCGCGCCGAACCGCAGCATCAACCTGACGGTCGGGTCCGGCGCCGCGCTGCTTGTCATCGGCGACGAGGTCCGGCTCCGCCAGGTCATCGGCAACCTCATGAGCAACGCGCTGTCGCACACACCCGACGGCACCCCCATCGACGTGCTGATCAGGTCCGGCAACCTGGACGAAGCACCGGCCGTGATGCCGCCGCCACCGCCACCGCCAGAGCCCGCCAACAACCGGGATATAACCGGCGACCGGTCGCCGGACCAGTTCAGCATCGGCCCTGCCGCTGCCGACGATGCGGTCGTTGCGGGCGAGAATGAGAACCCCGCCGGCGAGCTCGCGACGAAGCCGCCCGAGCCCACCGAGCCGCCCCAGCCCGCCGAACTGCCAGCCCGCAGCCTTCAGCTCGTGAGTCAGCCGGCCGCGGTCCTCGAGGTAACCGATCACGGCCCTGGCCTGAGACGCGACCAGGCGGAACACGTCTTCGAGCGCTTCTACCGGGCCGACCAGGCCAGGACCTCAGGCGGCACGGGCCTCGGCCTGGCGATCGTCGCCGCACTTGTCGCCGCGCACGGCGGCGCCACCTGGGTCCGGTCGCAGCCAGGACAAGGGGCCACGTTCAGCATCGCGCTGCCGCTGTCGCCCGAAGCGGTCCAGGGATCAGACGACGACTTCGCCGACGCTGACGACGTCCGCGATGAGAGTGACGCCGGCCACGACCCGAACTGGATCGGCTCGCATCCCGAGGAGCACGCCCGCGCGTCATCGGCGCCGGGAAACGGGATCGTCTTATCCTCAGTTCGGGCCCGACGGTCAGGCCGCGAGCACGCGCCGCGCCGCATCCAGGGCGCTATCCCGGTACGACCGGCCGAACAGGCAGACATGCACCAGCAGCGGGTGCAGCTGGTGCAGCGGTACCCGCTGGCGCCAGCCGTCCGCCAGCGGCGCCGCCTCCTGGTACGCACCCAGGATCCGGTCCAGGTACGGCGCGCCAAACAGCGCCAGCATCGCCAGGTCGGTCTCCCGGTGCCCGCCGTGTGCCGCCGGGTCGATCAGCCACCCCCGACCGCCAGTCCACAGCACGTTGCCGGACCAGCAGTCGCCGTGGATGCGGCTCGGCGGCTCGGGCGGGCCGGCGAGCTGGGGCGACCGCGCGCACGCGGACTCGATGAGCACGACGTCCGCGCTGCTCAGGCTCCCCGCGTCCCTGGCGATCCGGGCGTACGGCAGCACCCGGTTCACCGTGTACCAGTCCGCCCAGCCGTCACCGTTGGCGTTGGGCAGCACCAGGCCGGCGATCACGCCCGGCCACGGCGCGCCAAACCGCCCGGGCCCGGCCGCGTGCATCCCGGCGAGCTCGCGGCCGAACCTGGCCGCCGCGTCCGGGCCTGGCACGCCGTCGTCGACCCATTCGATGACCAGGCAGCTCGCGTCACAACCTAGGACTACGGGAACGGGGACGCTTTTCGCCGCCGCCAGCCACCGCAGCCCGGCCGCTTCGGCCGCGAAACCAGCCGGGTCGGGGTCCGCCGCCGCCTGAGCGGCCGCGGCCTCGTCGCTGGTGGTGAGGGCGGCGGCCCCGTTCCGGTCCGGAACGGGGTTGTGCACCTTGGCGAACGCAGCCGTGCCGTCACCCAGCTCGAGCCGGTAGTGCCGGACGCTGTGCTGCCCGCCGAGGCTTCGGGCGGCAGCGACCTCGCGGCCGAGCACCAGGGCAAGGCGGGTCGCGGTCGCCGCGTCCATCGTCGGTCCGGCCGCTAGAGCTCGGCGGCGAGCTGGCTGGCCAGCCCCTTGGCCGCCGCCTCGACCAGGTCGAGCACCTCCGCGTAGTCGGCCGGGCTGCCGTAGTACGGGTCAGGGACCTCGGCGCCATCGACCGCTGCCGGGTCGAACGACCGCGTGAGCTGGATGCGGCTGGCCAGGGCGGGATCGCCGTTCGCTAGCTGGCGGAGGCTGGCGAGATTGCCCTGGTCCATGGCGAGCAAGAGGTCGTAGCGCGCGAGCCAGTGCTGCTGGATCTGTCGCGACTCGTGTCCCGATCCGTCGTAGCCGCGGCGCGAAAGCTCTGCCCTGGCGCGGGAGTCCATCGCCTCGCCGAGGTGCCAGTCGCCGGTGCCGGCGCTCTCGACCGTGACCTTGCCGGTCAGCCCGGCCTTGTCGAGTTCCCCGGCCAGGACCCGCTCCGCCATCGGCGATCTGCAGATATTGCCGAGGCAGACGACGCAGATCCGGTAGGGCTGCTGCGGATCGCGTGGCGGCGGCAACTTCCCGGCTGCTGGCTTGGCTGGGGTCATGCCACCTAGCATGCCCGATTGCCGGGGCAGGCCCGTCACCTGCCACGATGTACCGCATGGCCCGATCTGATCCGTACCGATCATTGTCGTTCTGGCACGACACCGTGCCAGGCACGCTGGCGGCCGGCGACCCGCTGCCCGGCGACACCGAGGCGGACGTCGCCATCGTCGGGGCCGGCTTCACCGGCCTGTGGACCGCTTATTACCTGGCGCAGCGCGACCCCGGCCTGCGGATCGTGGTATGCGAGCGCGAGATCGCCGGGTTCGGCGCGTCGGGGCGGAACGGCGGCTGGTGCTCGGCGCTCTTCCCGGCGTCGCTAGGGAAGCTGGCGCGGATGGCGGACCACGACGCGGCCGTGGCGATGCAGCGCGCGATGCACGAGACGGTGGACGAGGTCGGCCGCGTCGCCGCCGCGGAGGGAATCGACTGTCACTGGGCGAAGGGCGGCACGGTGATGCTGGCCCGTTCGCCGGCGCAGCTCGAGCGGGCGAAGGCCGAGATCGACGAGGCGCGGGAGTTCGGCTTCGGCGAGGACGACCTGCGGTACCTGGACGCCGCGGCGGCGGGCGCGATGGCGAGCGCTGCCGGTGTGCTGGGCGGCACGTTCACTCCGCACTGTGCCGCGATCCACCCGGCCCGGCTAGTGCGCGGGCTGGCCGACGCGGTCCGGCGGGCCGGGGCCTTGGTCTTCGAGCGCACGCCCGTGCTCGAGATCGCGCCTGGCCGGGTCGTCACGCCGACCGGCACGGTCCGAGCGCGACACGTGGTCCGGGCAACCGAGGGCTATACGCCCGGGCTGCCGGGCTCTGGCCGGGCAGTCGCGCCGGTGTACTCGCTGATGATCGCGACCGAGCCGCTGCCGCCGGCGGTCTGGGACAAGATCGGGCTGGCCGACCGGCCGACGTTCGGTGACCTGCGGCATCTGATCATTTACGGGCAGCGGACGGCGGACGGCAGGCTCGCGTTCGGCGGCCGCGGGGCCCCCTACCACCTCGGCTCGTCGGTCCGGCCGTCCTACGATCAGGTCCCCGCCGTGTTCGCGGCGCTACGGCGGACGCTGGCTGACCTGTTCCCGGTCCTGGGGAACGTGCCGGTGACGCATCACTGGGGCGGGCCGCTCGCCATCGCCAGGGACTGGTGCGCGTCCGTCGGGCTTGACCAGTCCACTGGCCTGGCCTGGGCCGGCGGCTACGTGGGTGACGGGGTTGGCACCACCAACCTGGCCGGGCGAACGCTCGCGGACCTGATCACGGGCACGCAGAGCGAGCTGACCCGGCTGCCCTGGGTCGGGCACAGATCGCCAGACTGGGAGCCCGAACCGCTGCGCTGGCTGGGGCTGAATGCCGGGCTGCGGGTCATGAGCCTCGCGGATCGTGAGGAGGCCAGGACAGGGCGGCCGTCGAAAGTCGCGAGCTTCATGGGCCGGTTCCTCGGTGAGTGATCCGAGCGCGGCGCGGTAGGCTAACGTTCGGACATGGCGAGCCGGTCGCAGCAGGGGGCGAGTGCGATTTCGCATTCCTGGTAAGTTGCGCTACTATCGCCAGGTTCACGCGCCGCTAGCTCAATTGGCAGAGCAGCGGACTCTTAATCCGCGGGTTCGGGGTTCAAGTCCCTGGCGGCGCACCCGTTGATCGATGCCCAGGTTAGGGCCCTGACCTGGGCTTTTGCGTTCTTGTAGAGGTCTTAGGTCGGTAGTCGATGCCAATGGATTGATCATCTTTGCCAATGAAAAGATCCGCTGCTCGCAATCGCTGTAGTCGCTGGCTTCGCAGTGGTCGCAGTCGCCACGCGCCCGACGGACTTCTTCCCGGTGACGCTACGTGACGGGCGGCGTGCACGAAGCAGGCAGGCGCGACGATCCTTGCCGGACTTGTCCGGCCGAGATGCGCAGGCACCGCGGACTTACCCAGGACCAAGTCGCCCGGATGGGCGTCTCTGTCGCCTGCGCCTCCCAGATCGAAAGCGGCGACGTGTCCACTCTGGACGTGCTGAACCGCTTCGTCACCGCGCTCGGCGGCACTCTCAAGCTCATCGCCAACTTCGCTGACGAGCAACTGAAAATCGCCTGACTGGCTCCGGGACTCCAGCGTGCATTGGCGCGCCTGCTACAGCTGCGGCGCCCCGGCCGACTCGGGGCGGCCAGAATCTGTGCAGCCCGCTGTGGCGCCGCACAGATTTTCGAGATCTGCATGCCGGGCCCGGCGTGTACCGGCGCGTCGTCATGCTGCAGCGCGCGACGAGACTTCGTCGGGGCGTCCGTCACCGGCCCGGTGCCGGTCCATCGCGGATCGCCGATGTCACGAGGGCGAGGCTGGCGTTCAGCGTTGCGTTAGTGCGGCCTGGATGTGCGTAGCGGAGTAGACGTCTGCCATCGGGATGGATCCGCCGAGGACGCCGAAGATGCGGCAGGCCAGGTCGGGTTGATCTGCTGCCGTCTGATAGAGGGCCTGGTGCCGGGCCGGGAGCGCCGCGAGCCGTGCGGTGGCCAGGGTGAGTTCGAATCCGTTCGCGGTGAGCAGGTCCCGTTCGGTCTGGTAGCCGGCCAGCGCGGCGTCCATGGGCTGGCGCCCGGTGAGCCCGTCGTGGATGGCGCCGGCTAGCAGGTCGGCGGCGAGGAAGGCGTCGGACATCCCCATGCCGCTGCTCGGGTCTTTGTGGTGGCCGGCGTTGCCCGCGAGTGCCCATCCCGGTCCTGCCGACTCCCGGTACAAGTTGGGCAGGTCGCCGGTCCCGGCGAAGCGCTGTTCCCGGCGTCCGGACTCGACGGCCTCCTGCAAACCGGGAACGAGCTTCAGCGCCGCGTGGAAGCTGCCTTCGACATCCGCGCGCACGTGACGGAACTCCTCATGGGGCCAGCCGACGTAGATGCACGTCAGATCGTCGTTGGTGGGCCAGGTCAAGATCAGCCGGCCGGGCCGGGCATGGAAGGACGCGCTCAGATGGCTGATGCCGCTCCAGTAGGAGTAGTAGCCCGCCGTGAGCGGCGGATGGCTCCGGTAGGCGCGGGCGCCGGCCTTCCGCGCGACGGTCGAGTGCAGGCCGTCCGCGCCCACAACTATCGCGGCCCGCATGGTCGATTCCGCCGCCGACCCTGCGGCGTGGCCGCGCACGCCCGCTGCCCTGCCATCGGACCACAGCAGGTCAGAGACCACGAAGCCGTCGATCAGTTCCGCGCCGGCCTGCGCAGCCGCCTCCACGAGCAGCGCGTCCAGTACGGTCCGCCGCGGGCAGTACGTTTCGGCGACGCCGCCGACGGCCGGGCCGATGCCGGTCAGCTGCACCGGCCCGGTGTCGAAGGTGATCTGGCGGATCGGCGCGCAGCCGCGTGCCTGCAGCGGTCCGAGGAGCCCCCAGGCGTGCAGCCGGGCCGCGCCGCGCTGCCACAGGAAATGCGTGGACATGGTGTCGCTGGGGAACGACGCCCGGTCGGCCAGGGCGACCTTGTGCCCGGCGCGCGCCAGCAGCATGGCCAGCGGCGCGCCGGCGCAGCGGGCGCCGACCACGATCACGTCATCCATGGTCAGGCGCGGTGGATCCGGTGATGGATGGCTAGCCGACAGGCACGCCGGCTGCGAGGGCCTTCACGTCCGCGGTGGTCAGCGGATTGCCGGCGATGCCCCAGTCGCCGCTCTTGACTTCCTCGACGACCACCCAGGTGACCGGCCGCATGTTCTCGCCCTC
Organism: uncultured Actinomycetota bacterium; assembly: GCA_963792725.1. Lineage (GTDB taxonomy): Bacteria > Actinomycetota > Actinomycetes > Streptosporangiales > Streptosporangiaceae > JAJYUU01. Next base: position 2,057,319 of record CAWBXJ010000001.1, read on the forward strand.
GATCTCGACCATGGTGTCGGTCAGCCTTCGCACCATGTCCTGCTTCTGGTCAGCGGAGAAGACTCCCTCGATGACCTTCACGTTGACGAACGGCATAGCCGTGCCCCTTCCTCCAGAGCCGGCCAGGTGCCGACACCTCAAAGTAGCACGATCGTTCGTGCTACGATAGGTCCATGCCGGCAAACACGAGCCACCCGGCGAAGACGAGCCACGGGGCGAGGACGAGGCAGGCGATCCTCGCGGCAGCCGCCGACCTCGCCACTGTCGACGGCCTCGACGGGCTGAGCATCGGCCGGCTCGCAAGTGAGCTGTCGATGAGCAAGAGCGGCCTGTTCGCCCATTTCGGGTCCAAGCAGGACCTGCAGCTGGCCACCATCGAGGAAGCCCGTCAGCGTTACGTGCGGGAAGTCATCGAGCCAGGGCTGGCCGCGGGTCCGGGCATCGTGCGGCTGCACGCGCTGTGCGAGTCGTTCCTGTCCTACCTCGAGCGGGGAGTGTTCCCCGGCGGCTGCTTCTTCGCCTCGGCGATGGCCGAATTCGACGCCAAGGCCCCGGGACCCGTGCGCGACCGGATCGCCGAATGCCAGGCCCAGTGGATGGACACCGTCGAGCGCACTGCCGCCAGCGCCCAGGCGGCACGAGAACTGAACGTCAGCACCGACCCGCAGCAGCTCGCGTTCGAGCTCGAGGCCGCTCTCCTGTCCGCGAACTGGTACTACCACCTCTACCACGATCCCGCCTACCTGCAGCGGGGCCGCCGCGCAGTCCGAGACCGCCTGGCCAGCCAGGCCACTCCCGCGGGCCTGCGCACGCTGCCGCCGGGCTGACAAACCCAGCCAGCACTCACACATCAGGCTCACGCGTTTCCCTTCCGGCGGGGTCCTCAGCTCAGCGACCCTGCTGTCACCAGTGCGAAGATCAGCCGGGTTCTCTGCTGATCACGACGGCACCGCAAGGCGCACGTCGCAACGCCGATCGGCGGATCGGGGCGGCGTTGCCTTCCGACCGGGTTGCCTCCGGGACGATGGAGGCACGGCAGTTAACGCGGACGCCAACCACATAGCGTGACGGTCTGCATAGGGCGACAGGAGCTGGCTGCATAGACGGCCCCCGTTCCAGCCGCCCTGCGGCCTGGCATCGTGCCAATGAGCCTGCCAATGGGAGACCCGCGAAACCTGCGCGGCGCGCGGCGTCCGGCGCGAATGAGGACGGACACGCGCAGGTCGAGGTAGCTGCGAGGGATGTCAGGGGACTCTTAATCCGCGGGTTCGGGGTTCAAGTCCCTGGCGGCGCACCCGTCTCAGATTCTGCAGCTAGTCGCGCAGATTTCGCACCTGTCGCAGCCCTGGCAAGCCTGGCACCCTCGGAATCGGGACTATCCGGCGCTCTCGGCCACAGCGATCGGCCACCTTCCGGACAGCATTTTGGGAATCTGCAATCGCCGTCGGGCCTTGCGTCGCCGTGACAGAGAGTGCTCATTGCCTCTCGCGACGTCAAACCTGTCAACGCCGCTCCAAAATTGACCCCCTGGCGCCGGGTGAAAACTGACCCCTTTGGTTGTCATTGCTCGTCCCTGATGGCCGCGGGGACGCGGCCCAGGTCGCGGTTTCTGAGCCGGTAGGAGTCGCCTTTGAGGGCGAGCTGGTGGCTGTTGTTGATGAGCCGGTCGAGCAGGGACTCGGCGACGACGGGGTTGGGGAACAGCGGGTACCAGTCCTGCGGCGCCCTGTTGGACGTCAGGATCAGTGACGAGCCGGCTCGTTCGGTGATGAGCTCGTAGAGGTCGTCGGCCTGGGCGGGGGTGAGCTCGCGCATGGCGAAGTCGTCGAGGATGAGCACGGCGGGGCGGGCGAGCTCGCCGAGCCGTTTGTGCCAGGTGCCGTCGGCGCGGCCGCCGGCCAGGTGGGCCAGTGCCCGGCTGGTTTTGAGGAACCGGACGGCGGCTCCGTGCCGGATGGCGAGGTGGCCGAGGGCCTGGGCGACGTGGCTTTTGCCGACGCCGACAGTGATGGCGACAGACTGCAACATCTTCGTTCGGTGCTGCCGTGTTCGGTACGGGTGACTGGGCCGGCGCATCCGTTGTTCGGGGAGTTGCTGGCGGCGTCGGCGTTCCGGCGTTTCGCCGGGGTGCTGCATCTGGTGGTGGAGCTGCCTGACGGCAGTCCGGGCACGATCCGGGCTGATGCGACCGATGTGCTGACGGCCGCCGGGCCGGGTCCGGCGGGGACGGTGCTGGACGCCGCCGGGGTGCGGGCATTGCGGGTTCTGGTGACGGCGATGGCTGATGCCGCGTCGCCGCGGCAAAGGCGCAGAAGCAGCAAATAGGTTCGACCTGCCCTTGTTCGCGCCAACGACTTCGGGAAGGTGAACCTATTTGCGTGCCACGAGATTAGCTGCTGTCCCCCCCAGCTGGTGCTGCCGATGCCGGATGCCGCGGATCCGGACCTGCGGTGGCAGGAATTGCCGGAGGCGACCCGGATGCAGGTGCTGACGCTGCTGGCCCGGCTGATCGCCCGCAGTGTCCTGGCCGGGCAGGAGGCTGGCGGTGAGTGACAAGACCGCCGTGCTGGTGCCGGGGAAGATCGGCGCGGTGCACCTGGGCCGGGACGCGTATGTGTATGTCCGCCAGTCCACGCTGACCCAGGTCCGGGAGCATACCGAGAGCCTGGCCCGCCAGTACGAGCTGCGGGAGCGGGCGGTGGCCCTGGGCTGGGACGCTCATCAGGTCCGGGTCATCGACGCTGACCTGGGCCGGTCGGGCGCGGAGGCGACGGCGCGGGAAGGGTTCAAGGACCTGGTCGCTGACGTGGGGCTGGGCCGGGTCGGAATCGTGCTCGGCATCGAGGTGTCGCGGCTGGCCCGCAACAACGCCGACTGGTATCAGCTGCTGGACTTGTGCGCGCTGACCGACACGCTGATCGCTGACACCGACGGTGTCTATCACCCCGGTGATTTCAACGACCGGCTGGTGCTTGGCCTCAAGGGCACGATGAGCGAAGCTGAGCTGCACCTGATCCGGTCTCGGCTCACGGCCGGGCTGCGGCATAAGGCTGCCCGCGGTGAGCTGCGGCAGTGGCTGCCGGTCGGGTTCGACTACGACGAGAACACGCGGTCGTCATGACCGCGGACGAGGCGGTCGCCGAGGCGATCACGGTGGTGTTCAGGCGGTTCGCCGAGCTGGGCTCGGCCCGTCAGGTGCTGCTGTCGCTGCGCGGTGACGGGCTGCTGCTGCCGCGCCTGCCGGCCCGCACCGGCGGCCGGGTGCACTGGCAGGCCGCGACTTACCCGGCCGTGCATGACCTGCTGACCAACCCGGTCTATGCCGGGGCGTTCGTGTTCGGCCGGACCCGCACCGAGAAACGCATCGACCCGGCCGGGCGGGTGATCTCCCGGACCGTCGCGCTGCCCCGCGAGCAGTGGGAGGTGCTGATCCCCGGCCACCACGCCGGGTTCATCAGCTGGGACACATTCGAGGCGAACACCGCGGCGCTGCGGGCGAACTGGCGGGCGCCGCGCGGGACGGGCGGCGGTGCCGCCCGGGAAGGATCGGCGCTGCTGCAGGGCCGGATCCGGTGCGGCAAGTGCGGCCGGATGATGCAGACCGGCTACTCCGGCGTGAAAGGCAACTGCCCCCGCTATGTCTGCGCCCGGGCCAAGCAGCTGTATGGCGGTCAGAAAGGCTGCCAGAGCATCGGCGGGCGGCGCCTCGAGCAGCGGGTCCTGGACGAGGTGTTCGCCGTGCTCGCCCCGGCGGCGCTGACCGCGACCGGGCGGGCGCTCGCCAGCGCCGAGCAGGCCCACGCCGCCACGCTGCGGGTGTTCGAGCTGGCCGCCGAGCGGGCGCGTTACGAAGCTGGCCGGGCCCCCGAATGCGCCCTGGCGGATCCGGATCGACCAGGCCGTCCGGGACCGCATCGTCCCCCAAGTCCCCGAGGGCTGGGTCGGACTGGACCAGGCCGCCGAGATCCTCGGCATCGCCCGCCAGACCGTGTTGCACAAGGTCCAGTGCGGTGACCTCGCCGCGGTCCACGTCAACCGCGGACGCAGAAAAGGCCTGCGTATCAACGTCAGGCCCGACCAGGCTGGACTGTTCGACCAGCCCCGATGAAAGGCATGCGCAGTGTTAAACAAGTCCGGGCGGGCCGTAGAGGATCACGGACTCGCCGGCGTGCAGCCACCGCAGGGCGGCCAGGTCGCGGATCTGCGCGGCGGGCAGCTTCGGGCTGGCGGTGAAGTCGAAGCCTTCGAGGGTGGCTTGTTCCTCGAACCGGGCGCTGCGCAGCCGCCGGTGGATGGACATGGCGTGGCGGCGGGAGATCTCGTCTTCGCAGAGGACCTGGAGGAACTCGAGGTGGCCGAGTTCTCCCGCGCGGGCCTGGGCCAGCCGGGCTTCGATGGTGTCGAGCATGCCGGACAGCTTCAGCGTGCGCAGCGTCCTGGTCGAGTGCGGTCGTCTCGATCGCGGTGGTCATGGCCGCGGCGGCGGCCGCGCGCGTGGTGAGGCTGGTCATGACGCTGCCTCGGTTCCGGGACCGGCGGCATGCAGCGGGATCACGTTGGCGTCGGCGGCGAACAGGGCTTCGGGGCCGTGCAGGAACGCGGCCGCTCCGCCGTCGCCGGCCGGGCTGGTGACCGGCGATTGCTCGGTGCCGGCGGCGAGGATGCCCTTGACGGTCCGGTAGGACGGGTCGCCCGCGGCGGCGGCTTTGGCGCAGGCGGCTTCCAGGCGGCCGGGCTGGTGGCGGTCGGCCAGGTACAGGACGCCCTGCGCGGCCCGCAGGCGGTAGAGGGCGTTGTCTTCCAGCAGCCCGGCGATCAGCCCGGCGCAGGCCGGGCCGATCTCGGCGGCTTGCTTGCGGCACCAGGCCGGGGTGCGCATGTGGAACGCGATCTTCTCCGGCGGGTAGTCGGCCAGGTCGGTCTGCTTGCCCTGCAGCTTGCGGGCGTGGGTCTTGACCAGGTCGCCGCCCAGGAAGAACTGGACCATGGTGGCGGTGGACCGGGCGTCGAGGGTCTTGCCGATGTGGCGCCACGGCACCGAGTACAAGCGTGCGGCCGACCTTGACGTGTTCTCTGAACTCGGACATTCAGCTCTTATACTGCCTAAGGATGCCGGCTGGCTTGTCCGGCGAATCCGGCGTTAACCTCGGCGGTGCGTCACCTGGAACCTGGGCCGGGGAAGGCTGGCATGCCGAGGTCGGCGGTAGCACGGCGGCTGGCGATCTGGGCGAGCTTCTCGGTGGCGCCGGCGAGGCTGACCTGCAGCCCCTCGACTTCGCCGAGCCAGCCTTTCTGCTCGGCCTCGGCGATGCGGGCGGTCAGGTTGTCGCGGATCTCGGCCAGCCGGTCGCGCTGGGCGGGGTCGGGCCACAGCATCGGGCACCGGATGCAGGCGTGCTCGTGGATGCACGGGGTGCCGAAAGCCCGTCCGCAGGTTCCGGTGGAGACCTTGCGGCGCTGGAAGTGGCCGAGGAACTGCTCCCATTCCTCGTCGGTGGGGACCCGGTATTCCTCGCCGGGTCGCAGTGAGCGGCGGCGGGCCAGGAACGCCAGGTGCGAGCGGATGGCCTCCTCGGGGTAGACGGCCTTGTAGCCCATGGTCACCGAGATGTCCTGGTGACCGGCGATCACCTGGGCGATGTGCGGTGGCAGGCCGTGCAGGACGGCGTCGGTGATGAATAGCCTGCGGAAATCGTGCGGGGTGAACCGGAGCGGCCCGCCGGTGGCCGGGTCGGTCAGGCTGGTGCGGGCGAGTGCGGCGTCGAGCAGGTCTGCGACGAGGTTGCCGCCGATAGCGCGGTTCCCGCCCGGTGCGTGCCGCTGGAACAGCAGCGGGGACGGCGGCAGCCAGATGCGCTCGTGGCGGTCGCGGGCGCGGACGTGCGGCACGGCGCCGCTGGCGTCGCGGACCCGGCAGATGACCGTGCTGAGCACGTCGGCGAGCTCGGGGCTGACGACCAGCAGCCGTTCGGCGTCGGTCTTGGACGGGGCGATCTGCAGCAGCGGCACCAGCTCCCCGGTGCCGGGCAGCCGGTACTGGACGAGGGAATGGTGCGAGAGCTCTGTCAGCTCTTCGACGCGGATGCCGGTGTGGCGCAGCACCTCGACGGCCGCCCATGCCCAGAATGCGCGGTCTTCCTCGATGTTGAGTTGCCGCTGCCTGCCGCCGGCGGGGTCGGTGGCCCAGATGCTGCCGGGCGCGGCGTGCGGGCGGACGGACCGGACCAGGGTCTGACCGGCCGCGGTGAACTGCTGCCCGGGCTCGGTCAGCCGCGCGGCGGCCAGCACCTGGGCTGACTCGTCGCGCCACTGCGCGACGGCACGGGCGAGCACGGGCAGCACCGGCAGCCGGTCGCGGGTCCGGGCGTCCATCCGGGCTTTGCGCCGGCGGACTGCCTTGCGCCGTGACAGCTCCTGGCGGCTGACTGGGCACGGTGCTACCCAGGGTCCCCACCGGCCGGGGTCTTCCAGCGCCCATTCGGCCAGGTCCAGGTAGAACGCGCGGACGCTGGCGAGCGTGTCGAGGTAGCTGAGTCTTTCGGACGTGACCACGGTCTGCTTGCCCGAGCCTGCTGTGGTCGTGGTGGTCTTGGTGGCCAGCCGCTGTTTCCAGGGGGCAGCGACGTCGGCGGGCATGTGCAGGGTTGCGATCCCGGGATGGTGGCGTTCGATGTCGGCCCAGAAGCAGCTGGCCAGCTCGTAGACGTGGAGCCGCAAGGTCACGTAGTCGATCGCGGGCTGTCGTTCCTTGAGGTAGTCGACGAGCAGGTCGCGGACGGGGCGGCAGGCGATCGGGTAGCGGTCGACCAGTTCCTCCACCGTGCGCTGTCCGGCGTCCAGGATCTCCCGCAGCGCCGGCACGTCCGGGCCGAAGATGCCCATTTCCTGCAGCATCCGGAACGTTGCCGCGGCCGAGTCGTAGCGGCCGCGCAGGGCGTGCTCGGCGTCCCGCACCTCCAGCACGTCGCCGGGGGTGATGTCGGTGAGCATGCCGCCTTTGGCGGCGATGATCACCGCGCACCGGAACACGACCTTGTCCTGGGCTGCCGGAGTGATGTCCGGGTTGTCGTGGCAGAGCTGGCGCAGCCGCCCGAAACCGCCGGGGTCGCGTGCGCAGATCATGTTGCGGGCGAGCTTGCGTTTCTTCCCGCCGGTCAGCAGCCATGCCAGCGACGGCCGGATCACATCGGCGCCGACCAGAACGAGCAGGGAACTGGTCATCAGTTCCAGCCGGGACGGCGAGAACATTCTGCGGCTTTGCAGCCAGGCCGCCGGGCCTGCCGCCCACTGGTCGCCTGCTGCGTCCGCGCCGCTGGCCAGCCACCGCTGCTGCCAGGTCCGGCCGGGCTGTTCCTCGAGCCAGTCCAGCAGGATCGGCAGCCCGCGCCGGTGATTGTTCTGCGAGCTTGACTTGGGAAAGTCAGCCGCGGAAGACGGGACGAGATGCAGCACGCTGGCCCGGTCCTGCCCGGTAGCCGGCCAGCTGGCGGCCACGGGCCGGGGCGGGAACCGGGCGGGCAGCCCTGCCGGGCCTGCAGCAGATCGCGGCGCCGCAGTTCCCGATGCGGTCACAGTCGCCGTTGCCGTCACCGCAAGTTCCTTCCGAACAGCACCTCCAGTGCCGCCGGATCGTAGCCAGGGGCGGCCGGCGGCTCGGAACGCTGGCCGGCTTCCGCGCGTGCCTGGCTGGCGTGGTGGGCCAGCACCCGCCTGATGACATCGTCTGGCCGGGGCGTCAGGTAGATCTGGGTTGTCGTGAGCCGGGCGTGGCCCAGGACGTACTGGACATCGGTCAGCGGCAGCGACGGGTCCTCGGCCATCCGGTAGGCCGCGGTATGGCGAAGCTGATGCAAAGTGACGTCCGTGCCAGCCCGCGCGGCGGTCCGCTCGAACATGCGGTGCACGCCGTGATAGGTCAGCGGCCGCACTGGCGGACGCACCGTCCACCACAGCGGCTGGCGGCGGCCCCGCGGTAACACCCCGGCCATTTCCGCCTGGTAGAGCCGCAGCCACACGAACGCGTCCACCGACGCCGGCAGTTCCTGCAGCTCGCCGGTTCCCTTGCGGGTCACGGTGATCAGCTGCCGGCCCGGATCGACGCCGCCCTGGATCACCGACAGCAGCTCCGACGCCCGGGCGCCGGTCGACACGTAAAACGCGACCAGCGCCCGGTCACGGTGCGACGGCAGCCGCGCGAAGATCTCGTTGAACTGCTCGTCGGGGATGCTGCGCGGCACCCGCCGCGGCAGCCGGGGCCGGTAAAGCCCGGCACGATGATCGCGGTAAGGCTCCATCGGGTTGCGGTGGGCGTTCGCGCGCCCGGCACGCCTGGCCCGGTCCAGCGGGAACGGGTTCATGATCGGCCCGGTGCCCGCGGCGAGGTGAAAGTCATAGAACGCGCGCAGCACCGTCTCGCTATGCACACGAACCGACGCCGCATAGGGGACACGACGGCCCGCCTGGCCTGGCTTTCCGGAAAGCTGCAGCCAGCGGCTGAAGTCGCGGGCCTCAGCCCGTGTCGCCTGACTCCACGGAACACCGGCCGCCCACAAGAACCGGAACCAGCGCAGCAGGTCCATCCCATACGAGCGGACCGTGGCCACCGACCGTCCCGCTGCCAGCAGGTCCCTGAAGAACGCTGCCACTGCCTCCACCGGCTCGCCGGACGGATCGGCCAGCACATACGGCTCCAGCTGCCTTCCGGTCCCCAGCAGCGAGCCGGCCGCCGGAACGCTCAGCCCGGCAAGATCCCGCAGTTCCCCCCAGTCTTGGCTCATGGGCACGGACCATAAGCCCGCGGTGGTGCTCAGCAGCGCTGAACTGGGAAGACACGCCGGGGTGTTCAGTCAACAGGTGGATGTCGGGGCCGACCTTGCACCGTGACCATTCCGCGCAGCACGAACGGCGACTGGCCGGCAGCGCTGCCAGCGCGGGCTTTCTCCGCCGCGGCGAACACCGCGGCCGGGGCGGCGCCGTCCAGCGGCCGGCACGACCGCTGCCCGGCCACCTCGAGGCACCACCGCACCGCCTCGGCCTGCATCTGCGCCAGCTGACGTGAACTCCCGGCCCCGCCAGAAGCTGTCCCGGATATACGGCATCGGCCGTTCGACCTGCGCCTTGTCCCGGGGTTTCCGCGACCGGGCCGGGTCGACCAGGCAGCCGTAATGAGCGGCGAGCTCGGCATAGGACCGGTTGATCTTCGGGTCATACAGGTCCGGCCGGTCCACCCCGGTCTTCAGGTTGTCCGGCACCAGCCGGGCCGGGACCCCGTCAAAGAACCCGAACGCCGCCACGTGGCATTCCGTCCACGCCCGCTGGTCCATCTTCAGCACCGGCCGGACGAACAGGTGCCGGGAGCAGCACAGCACCATCGCGAACACGTTCACCGTATGCCGCTGCCCGGTTCGCGGGTCGAGTCCACCGTCCCATCTGCCCGTAATCGATCTGCGCCTCAGCGCCCGGCTCAGCCGGGACCAGGCGCAGCACCGTGACCTGCGACCGGCGGACCTCCTCGGGCAGATTCGCCGCCACATACCGGCGCAGCGACGCCACCGACACCGCCAGCCCCCGCTCATCGCGGAGCCGCTGATGAATCGTGGACACGGTCACCCCGGCCTTCATCTGCTCCGCGATGTAATCCCGGTGCTCCGCCGATCGCCGGCCACGTCACCTGCCGCACCCGGGTGTCCGCCAGCTCGGGGAACCACTCCCGCGCCAGCTCCGCCCACTCCTGCTGGCTCACCGCCGGGCCGCCCGGCCTCATCCCGGCGGCCTCCGCCGCGGCCACGTACTTGCGGACCGTGTTCCGCGACAGCCCCAGGCTGCCCGCTATCTCGTTCTTCGACCGGCCCGCATGCCAGTGCACGAAGATCTCGCAGATATCGATCACGTCGAACGTCCTCCTCGCCATCGGACCCCCCGTCCCTAGGACGAGGGGAATGATCCTGACTTCCCGATGACCAGGTCCACCCCGACACGCACGTCCTGACCATGGTCAATAACGTGATCGGGGTGGTCAATTACGTGATCGCAGCACGCCCCTCACTGCTCAATTTCGTGATCGCCGACACGTCGTCGAGCAGATCGGCGGCGGATCGGGAGCGGCGTTTACTCCGACCGCACGCCACCCCAGGCACGACAGCGCGGATGGCAGCAATCCAACTCGCATAGCAGCCACGAAGCGTGACGGTGCGCAGAAGGCGATAGGGCCTGGCTGGGATAGACGACCCCCTCAGCGTCGCGTGGGCGGCCATTGAAAGCGGCGCACGCGCCCGCGGCGGCGACCCCGGCCTGCCTCGCTCGCGCATCGGCGATGAGGGAGACATCGCGCCGCAAATGCTGCTTAGTGGGCGTCCACCTGCTCGCTGCCTGGTAAAGAGAACGGCATAGAGTCCCAACGCCGGCCGCGGGACCGCCGCATTCTGATCGCTGACATTGGCTAGGACATACTGCCACGTCGAGCAGCCAGAACGATCATGATTGTTTGCTCGTTGTTTGCTCGGCTGCCCCGGTACGACCCGTCAGCGCCCTGCATAGTCCGGCACCATGACTCGGCCCGACTCGGCCGCGACGTGCACGGACCGACAGCGCGTGGCAGCCTACGGCATAGCCTGATACGTCGCAGAGTAGGAAAAATCGGACTCTTAATCCGCGGGTTCCTGGTTCAAGTCCCTGGCGGCGCACCCGTAGCTAGATGCCCAGGTCATGGTCCCTGACCTGGGCTTTTGCGTTGCCGCGGCGTTCCGCCGACGCCATCCGCCGGCAGTGTGAAGATCATCCATGCCAATGCGAAAATCCCCTGCTCGCATTCGCTGTAGTTGCTGGCTTCGCAGTAGTCGCAGTCGCCACGGGCCCGACGGTGCTTTCTTCCCGGTAACGCGACGTGACTGGCGACGTTACCGAAGGAGGTAGGCGACATGTCCACCCAGGACGTCCTCAACCGCTTCGTCACTGCGCTCGGCGGCGCCCTCAAAGTCATCGCCGACTTCGGCGACGAGCAACTCAAGATCGACTGACCGGCTCGGGGACTCCACCGCCTCGTTGGCGCGCCGACGACAGCCGCTGCGTATAACGCTGCGGGGATGCGCACCCATCAGGTGGGCTGACTATAACGCTGCGTGATGATGAGGGGGACCCCGCACTTGCGGCTGGTCTGGCTGATCGAGTTGGGATGTTAGTTCGGTGGCGTCGGGTCGCCGCTGCTGCGCAGCCTGCGCGCGGCCGCGTGTGATGCGGCACGGACAGCGGCATTGGGGTCGCTGCGCGACGCAGTCAGCCAACCGGCGGCTCCCCGACTCCGAGCCGGCCCAGCGCGCTCGCGGCTGCGGCGCGCACGCGCGGCGAGATGTCAGCCAGGGCTGTCCGCAGGCCGGGGGCGCCGTCTGGGTCGGCAATCTTGCCCAGGGCGGCCGCCGCGCGGGCGCGGACGAGCTCGTCGCGGTGGGCGAGCATGTGGGTGAGCTGGTGGCGGGAGGCTTTGTCGCCGATCTGGCCCAGCACCCAGGCGATGGCCCGGACCTGGGCTGGGGTCATCACGGCGGTCGGGTAGAGGCCGGGGGCGCGGGACGCTGACCGGGCTAGAGCGCGCCCTGCCAGGTCCCGTACCCGCCGGTCCCCGACTGTGAGGAATACCCGGCTCAATGCAGGGACGGCCCGCGGGTCTGCGATCCGGATCCGGCCCTTGAGGGCGACGCGGGCCAGCGGCCCGTCGCAGAAGATGAGCAGCCTGGCCGTCGTGTCCTGGCCGCCGCGGTCGGCCAGGATCCGCACCGCACGCTCCCGGACGTCCGGGTCGAAGTCCTCGCTGGCTGCCAGCGCGATCGTGACGACATCAGGGTGGTCGATCTTGGACAACGCGGTCAGCGCTGAGGACCGGACCCAGGCTAGATGATGCCGGGCGGCCGCGGCCAGGACGGGCACCGCGCCCGGGTCGGCGAGCTTGCCGAGGGCTTCGATGCAGGCCAACCGGACTTGCAGGTCGGCCGATTGGTCGCCGAGTGCCGCAGCAAGGTCGCCGATCGTTTCGGAGGCGCGGAGCTCTCCCAGCAGGAAGGCGGCGGCCGCGCGGCCGCGCGCGCCGCCGCGCAGCTGGCCGGCCACCACAGGGACGAGCGACCGGTCATTCTCACGTGCCAGCAGGCTGAGCAGGTCGTGCCCCAGGCCCATGCCGTCGACCGCCAGGGCCGCGACCAGCACGGCGCGAGCCTGCGGGTCCCCGGCATTGACCAGCAGCCGGACCGCGTGGCGGCGCGGCCAGGTCCATCCGGGCTCGATCCGGCCCGCGATCCGCGCCAGCGTCCCACCCTGCCCTGCAGTATCGGGCAGGGACCCGAGCGCTGCGTCTACCACCAACGGGCTGTCATCGGACAGCGCCCCGATGATCAACTGCTCGTGTCCAGCCAATCCGGCCAGGCCCCGGATCGCGGTCGCGCGCAGGAAGTCATCGTGGTGCCCGGCCAGGCTGACCAGAGTCGCAACCCACCCTGCGTCGGCTTGATGGCGCCGGTGCGCCGCTATCTGCGACAGCGCTCCGGCCAGTACCGGTCTCCCGGCCGCCCAGACCGGGTCACCGGCCACGGCCGCCAGGTAGGCGTCGATCAGCGGCCCCGCGGCGCTAAGCTCCCCGGCCGCCCCGGCGGCCCTCACCGCAGCCCACCGGCCCGGTTCGTCCCGGTTGAGCCGGGTCAAAGGCGCGGCCGCCACAAACCGGGAGGCCGGCTCCGCATCGAGAAGCACGCCCGGGATCGGGACGCCTGCCTCGCCGAGCAGGTCACGGTACTGGCCGACCCAATACGGCCACCGGCCGCCCAGCGCGGCTCTCGCCTCCGGGCGGGCCAGGTCGATCACGTCCGCGCGCAGCACCAGCGGCGCCCCCCGGCAGGACCTGATCCGCCCAGCCCGCACCCCGGCCGGCTCCCACGGCAGCCGGGGCGCCAGCGCGTCCACCAGGTGGACTACGCGGCGAGGCACGCCCAAGGCCGCCAGATCCCGAGGCCGCAAGCCGGTCCTGCCCGCGCCGTGCAGCCAGCCGGCCATTTGCTGCCACTCGTCGCCGCCGTTCTCCGCGACCAGCACAGCGACCCGCTCAAGGTGATCGACGTAGGCGGTACCAGCCTCGTCGATCTCACCCCGGTGCAGGCGACGAGCCAGCCTCGCCGCACCTGCCAGGTTCATGCTCACGATTCAACCGCACCGCCGCCGGCCAGCGGAATACGCAGGACTCGGGAGATCGCGTTGCGAGCGGCGCCAGAACAACAGTTTCGGCGCTATGCCAACGATCAGCGCCAGGTCCGTGGCCAGTGCCATAACGGCGGATCGGGTGCGGCATCTCTTTCTGGCCTCGTGCTCTACGACCATGACGCCATGCGGTAATGCGGCCCAGTTGGGCGTTCGATGGCGGCCTGTGGCTGTGGGACACCGACGAGCCCGTCTCCGAGCGACCGTGGACCGACCCGGACCAGCTGCTAAACCGCGCGCGTCAACGAACCGGGAGACCTCGGCGCCGGAGAAGCACCGAGGCTGCTTTCCCTTGCTGCATCGCAGCCAGGCAGACCGGGCTAAGAATCGGAATCCTGGCATCCGAAGTCGGCTGGCCAGAGCCCATGAGCACTGAAGTCCTCAGCGCGAGCACTGACCCTCGTCCCCGGCTCAACCTTTGAGACCCGCACCCTCAGGCCGGACTGCGGTCATGGCAGACCTGACCAACGGAACCTTATGGCACGCGGTTACCCGTCCCGCTTCACCGTCGCTGCAGAACGTCGGATCTGCATTTACCGCTGTCCTGATCGACATCCGGCAGGAGGCGCGCCGAACGGCGGGTAGTGGCATCGCCCTCGCCGATGGCGCAGTCGTATGCCGAACAACGAAAGGCCAGTACTTCGCTCTCGACAGCCGTATCAGGCCTGAGGATGTCTGATACTGTCAGTCCAGTACATCATTACTAGCTGGAGGTGCCGGCTATACGATGTCTGTTGCGGCTGGAATCAGCGGAAGAGGCCGCGCCGAGCTTGCTGCTGTGCTCGCCTCGGGCAGGCGGTTCGTCACGCCGACCGACGTAGCGTCTGCGCTGGGTCTGGATGCCGACGCTGCTGCGAAGCGCCTTTCGCGGTGGGCCAGGGATGGCTGGGTGCGGCGAGTACGCCGGGGGCTGTACATCGGTGTGCCGGTGGATGCATCGAACCCCGCCGGTTGGTCAGAGGACGCCATGATTGTCGCCGCGACAGTCTGGTCGCCCTGCTATTTCACGGGATGGACGTCGGCCAATCACTGGGCGCTCACTGATCAGGTGTTCCGGACGACGGTGCTGAAGACGACAGAACGAGTCCGCTCCACGCATGACCGCCTCCTTGATCACGATTATCTTCTTGCTCATACCAGCGCAGACGCCTTTGCCTTCGGGCTGAAGTCAGAGTGGCACGCCGAAAGCCGTCTTCGCTTCGCTGACCCGGCGCGCACTGTGATTGATGTCCTGGATGAGCCGAGACTTGCTGGCGGGATCCGTCATGCGGCGGAGATCTTGGGCACCTTCCTCGACGGGCACGACCCGGCGCTCCTCGTTGACTACGGGGATCGCCTCGGTAACAGAGCTGTCTTCAAGCGACTGGGCTATCTCGTCGGGGCGCTTGATCTTCACATGCCCGAACTCCTGAGTGCGTGCCAGCAGCGGATATCCGCCGGGATCTCCGCGCTCGATCCCGACGGGCCTAAGGGCGGCCGTCGCATCACGCAGTGGGGGTTGCAGGTCAATGTCGCGATCGAACCACAGGAGCCCACGTGATCTCCAAACGGGAACTCGAGCAGCTTCGCGCCGAGTGGACCCTCGACATCGGAGTCATCGAGAAAGATTACGTCCTCGGCTGGCTCCTTGCCGGGATCGGTCGGCATCCAGCGCTGGCGGACACCTGGGTGTTCAAAGGCGGCACCTGCCTTCGCAAGTGCTACTACGAGACGTTCCGCTTCTCCGAGGACCTGGACTTCACCGTGATGCCGGGCGGCATCGATGACCCGGCTGACCTGCGGGATGTCTTCGGCGAGATCGCGGGCTGGCTCCGCGAGGAATCAGGCATCCAGCTGACCGTGGACGATACCGCTTTCCGGCGACGGCGGAACCGGCGCGGTAATCCAACTACGCAGGGCAGGCTCGCCTACCAGGGCCCGAATCCACAGCCTGTCTCCCCGAAGGTGAAGCTTGACATCACCACCGACGAGGTCCTGGTTCAGCAGCCAGTGCTGCGAAAGATCGGGCACCAGTACAGCGATGCCCCGCTTCCTATCGACGGCGTTCGTTGCTACTCGATCACCGAACTGTTCGGTGAGAAACTCCGCGCACTGTCAGAACGCTGCAGGCCGAGGGATCTGTATGACGTCGTTCACATGCACCGTCATCCAGACCTCATAGGTATGGAACACCCCGTCATGGCGGTCCTCCAGCGCAAGTGCAGCCACGCCGGCATAGAGGTGCCTGACGTCGACAGCATTCGCTCGTCCCCGTTCCGTGGGGAGATTGAGGCCGAATGGGAGAACATGCTCGGCCATCAGCTTCCGCGGCCGCTCCCGCCCTTCGCCGACTTCTGGATGACCCTGGATGACGTATTCCGCTGGCTGGCTGGCACCCGTCGGACCATCGAGCTGCCACGTGCATCGCTCGGGGACCTCGACCCCGGATGGGAGGCCCCCAGAGCCATCACCTCATGGCGGCGCGGCGTCCCACTTGAGCTTTTGCGGTATGCCGGAGCAAACCGGCTGAAGGTCGACATCGACTACCGAGCGGAAAACGGTAGGTGGGGATCGCGCCGCATCGAGCCGTACTCGCTGCGCCGCACACAAGACGGCAATCTGGTCCTCTTCGTCGTCAACGACCAGGGCGCGCTGCGTAGCTATCGCGTCGACCGCATCGCGGGCGTCAGACCGACAACAGCGACCTTCACGCCCAGGTTCAGAGTCGAGTTCTGACGGCGACATCAGCGAATCGTCCGTGACGTCGGGCACCTGCGCATTTCAGGCAAGTCGGCACTAGCCGAGTCGCAACCTAGTAACCAGAAGACTCGCGCCAGATCCGGAGTGGTGCTCACTCCGACCGCGCGCCGACCGGCCTCGACGGCGCGGCTGACAAACCGACTCGGACACCAGCCACGCAGCGTGACGGTCTGCAGAGGGCGATAGGGCCCGGCTAGGAAGACGACCCCGGCTCGAGCCGCCCTCCGGCCGGGCATCGTGCCAATGGACCTGCCAATGGGAGACGTGCGGAACCAGCGCAACGTGCGGAGCCTGGCGCGAATGAGGAGGGACACGCGCAGGCCGGGGCACCTGCGACGGATGTCAGCGGACTCTTAATCCGCGGGTTCGGGGTTCAAGTCCCTGGCGGCGCACCCGCTCTGACCAGCGTAAATATCTGGCTGCTAGTCCTCGTTCACGGTTCGGCGCGGACCGAGGTCATCCGCTCCCTCGGCGCACGGCACGCACACAACGCGCAACTTTCCGCAGTGCCCGGCGAATGCAAACCAGGAAACCCGGCTAGCGAGTAGCCGCCGACGGAGCCGGCCTGGATGTGACTTCCAGGCCGGCTCCGGTCGGCTCAGGCCTCAGAGGCGGCTTGATTTCTCACGGTCTGACGGTCAGGGTGCCGTCCACGTAACTGCTGCCATCGATCGTGTAGTTGGGGTCGGCCGCTCCCGAGCAATATGTCGGGTACGTGCCGGGAGCCGACCACGACGTCGCCGAGGTCCAGCACGTGGGTGCGATCGGCAGGGACGCCGCACTGTCGCCGTTGACGAAGCCGGAGTACGACGGGGTGATCGCCGGGACGGTCCGGCCTGCGGTCATCGTCGGGCTTGATGCGGTAATCGTCAGCCGGGGCCCGACGACGTTGGTCGCCCCCGGGCTCGGTGTCGAGGTGACGGTGAAGTCGTTGCAGTTCGAGCCCGTGGACGACCCGTCGGGGAGTCTGATCAGGCTGTCACCGTCCGGGATACTCGGCAGGTTTGTATCGGAGGTGGGGAAGAGCGCGGTCAGTGTGGTGTCGGTCACGGTGGGAACCACACCGTAAGACTGCGCCGGACAGCTCTCGGTGAAGATATTGGAGGCGCGCTGGTAGGCGCTGAGAGCGTAGCCCGAGTTTGTGCTGACGCCATAGCCGAGGCTGTCGACGACGAACCCGGTGCTGTCAGCGATGGCGATGCCACCTCCGGTTGGTGAGAGCTGGGTCGTCGAGGTCTGCGTGAAGCTCTGGTTGTCCGGCGGCTGAGTCCCGGCCGAGACGTACCCGGCCCCGCCGATCAGGTAATAGCCACCCGCAGGGATAGACGTACCGGCGGGCAACGTCGCCAGCGTCGTGATGGTCGTGCCCCGCCTGCCAGCCGAGGCGTTCGTGTACTCGAGTTGCCAGCCCGAGACGTTGGCCGGAGCCTCCGCCGGGTTGTAGAGCTCGACGAACTGCTGGTTCGGCGTCGTAGAGGTGCCGGTTTGCACCTCGTTGATCTCTACCGGCGCCGAGACAACCGTCACGGGGTCCGAGACGTTCTGCACCACAGGCTCGTCGCCCTGGCCCCGGCTGTGATCCGCGCCTCCGCCGAAGGAAGCGGTCGCAGTCACCGTGCCGCTGGTGTCAGCGGTCGGCGCCGTGACACTGAAGGTAGCCTGCACGGTCTGCCCGGAGGTGACGCCGCGCCACGTGGTGGCCGACGTAGCAGTCGATGACCACCCACTCGGGGCCGACAGGCTCAGGTTCACCGACCGCGCCGACTGAGCGCCGTTGTTGGTGAACGTCTCGGTCGCCGTGCCCGGCTGACCTGCCGTCAGGGTGGACATCCCGCTGAGGTTGAGGGTCGTGCTCGGCCGGCCGGCCTCGGGCCGGAAAGCGGAGTGATCCGGTAGAAAGCGACACCCTCTGGAGGCACGTTGGCGCTGATCGCGCCGGCGGTCTCGAACCTGGTGTGTGTGCCGGCCGCGCAGAGCGGCGTTTGCACAGACGTCGGCGTGGGATTGGCAGTGTCCACCGACTCCGGCGCGCAGAGGTCGCTGTTGTGGCCATAGATGTCCTGCACCAGGTAGGGACCGCGGCCGGACAGCGCGAGCGCCGCGGCCGACGTGGAGATCACTTCCGGCCGGCTGTAGTTGGTGTTGAAGAGGCCGACAACGACGTCTCCGCCGCGCTCGGTCTTTGCGAAGACCTGCTGGCTCGGCGTGTCCACGATGCGCCTGGCGTCGATCGAGTCCTGGTCGATATCAAGGACCTGCTTGTTGGTCAGCAGGGCATAGTCGACTGGGTTCTGCGTGGGGTTGACCGTCGTCAGGTCCGAGCCCAGGATCAGCGGGGAAGAGGCCAGAGAATACAGGGCGAGCATGCTCTCCCGTCCGGAGAGAGTCAGCCCGTCGGTGCGGCTAGTTACGCCCATGATGCCAGTGGGATTCCCTGGCGTCTGGCCGTTGCCGACTTCGACAGAGTCGAGGTCGTTGAAGCCCTTGCCCGCCCCGCCATACGGCTGCCACAGCGCGGCCGTGTTGAAGCGTACATCCGCGCTCTGATAGCTGGTCAGGTTGGCATTGCCGCTCTCGATGTCCGGGGAGTACTCCCACTGTGTGGCGTACTTGTCAAGGGTCGGGGCGATGGCGATGTCGTACTCGCCCTCGGTGGCATCGAGCTCAATCGGGCGGCCGGTCTGGTTGAGCGCCTTGTTCCAGGCCTGAAGGTCGGTCGTGTTCTGGTCGAGAATGCCGTCCAGCTTGACGAAGTCGACGCCCCAGGAGGCGAATACGTCGGCCTCGGAATCTACGAACTGCTGAGCGCCCGGGCTGTTGTAGTTCAGCTCCCAGGTGCCGCCGCAGTTGTAGTTCTCGGCGTCGGTGAGGGTGGTGGGGTACTGCGCTGGCTGAAGGCCGGGCGTGAAGCCGAGCGTGATCTGCTGGGCGGTGTACCCGCTCGGCGTGCCCAGCAGCTTGCCGTTGGCGTTCGCCTCGACCGGGGTGTTTCGGCCAGCGCATTGCCCGATATCCCGGGGGTGAGGTAGATGCCGAACTTAAGTCCCAGTCTATGGAGGTAGTTGCCGAGCACCTGCATCCCGTTGATTGAACCGTCGTCCGGGAATGCCCCGGTATTCGAGGTGTCGAGCTGACTGGTGGTCCACCGACCCCACTGGTCAACGCCGGGGCCGTAGTTCATCGTCTCGACTCCGTTGATGAGAGTGGGCTGCGTATAGCTCACCGGGTAGCACGTGTACCAGCCGTCGTCCTCGTTGATCGACGAGTAGCCCTCGGCGGCGAGGCCGTCGCTCACCATCGCCCGCGCTTCCGCCTCGTCGATGGCAGCATTGGCCACGTGCCGGAACGTGCTCCAGCTGCTCCAGCCGAGTACCGGCTTCTCCCCGGCGTGCAGCGGGTTGGGGTACTCTGCGCCCGCAGCCGGCTTCAGGGTCGCTGCGCTGGCAGCCGGCGCCCTCGCCACCGGGCTCGCCATCACGCCGACGGCTACCAGCGGCGCCGTCAGCACTGCGGCCATCCCTAGGGTCAGTCTCCTCATGCACTCCTCCTCGATGCGATTCGCCGGGTCTGTCCATGCCATTTGCCCTATATGGGGGGTCGGCCTTCAGCACTACCTCAGGCCTGGCGGGCCCGACGGGTAGCGGACACGCGGTATTCGTCGATGAAGAGCGCAGTTCGACCGGGAAAGCGTGACCGAGGAAGACGCTCCGCAGTGCGGACGACCAAGATCCGTGAGGTTGGAAGGCGTACGTCTGTCCAGGCTTCTGGGAGCAGGAACGCGCAGGTCAGCGCGGCGCAGTAAGAGCGTCAGCGCCTCAGCGCGGCAGGCTGGGCTCGACTGGTGCGCGGCTGGTGCTCCAGGTGCGCGGCGAGGCGGGCTTCGGTGCAGTGCTATCAGGAAGATCGAGTGAGTGTTGTGATTGGTTGTACTCACAATTGCGGAGTTTAGAGCGAAGTAAATCGCTGTACAAGAGGGAATCTGCACGAAGATGAGCTAGATCGTGCATGCTTGATCATCGACGGAGCGCTTAGAGAACATCGTTCGCTCGGCCGGCCAGGGCGGCGCGCCCTGGCAGTGCGCGGTCTAGACAGCGCCTGTCTAGACCGCGCCCGGCCTGCCGCGCGGCTCACGCTGCGTCTCGGCGATGAGCAGCGCAACCCGATTCGGAGTCAGCCAGGGAGCTGCCGGCCGGCGATGTGGCGGAGT
>CAWBXJ010000002.1:0-314787 GCA_963792725.1 uncultured Actinomycetota bacterium
GTCTCGGCCGGCGCCGGGGGACCTGGTGTTCTGCACAGCCAAAGGTCAGCCGCTGGACGCCGCAAACGTACGCCGGTCCTTCCGCGCCGTGTGCACCTCAGGGGGGATCGGGCCGGACTGGACACCCCGTGAGCTGCGGCACACATTCGTCAGCCTCATGTCCGACAGCAACGTCGCCGTCGAGGAAATCGCCCGTCTCGTCGGCCACGCCAGGAGCAAAGTCAACCGAGTCCGTCTACCGGCACCAGCTCCGGCCCGTCATGACAACAGGCGCCGAGAAAATGGACGCGCTCCCCGGCGCCGCCGGCTGAGCGCACTGCACATCTGGAGGATCATGGGGCGCCGCATCAGGCTGTGGCCCGAGGTTATTACCGCACGTCAAGCATGGCCTTGGCCCGTCCGATGATCATGTGCTGGATCGCGCTCGTGCCGTCGAGAATATGAAGATTGTAGACGTGCGTGCAGTCTCAGCAGGTAGACGGGATATAGCAGGACATGGGTCAGTGCCAACTCAGCACCAAGATGTCGCCCGGCCGTGCCGCGAACAAGGCCGCGGCCGCTCAGGCTGGGCGACCAAGGGCTGATGGCGCATGGTGCGGCTGAGGTGGTCGGTGCTGGCCGGCGGGGGTGGGGGCGACGACGGTGTCGAGGGTGCCGACAGCGGTGTTGTAGACGTACCCGCTGGCCCTGATGCTGGGGGATAGCTGTGGTGCGGTGACCAGAGTGTTGACGTCGGCGCGGACAGTGGCGGCAGGGTCGGTGGCCGGCAGCCAGGCCAGTTCGGCTTCGACGTAGCCGGCGCGGGCGGCGAAGCCGCGGCGCAGCTCCGGATCGGCCAGCAACGTCGAGCCGCAGTCGTTGTGGTGGATGATCGCCACCTCCCACCAGGGCCCGTCGGGAGTCTTGGTTTCCGTCAGGTAGCTGATGTAGGCGATGTCCCGCAGCACGGCCGATGTGACCCGGCCGCCGACGACGCGCTGCACGGTCGCGTCGCCGAGGTCGACGCCAAGGAAGGCGGCGGGCTCGGCGCGCGAGTCGATGCAGGTGATGATGTAAGACAGCTGATTGGGGATCCACGGGATCTTCGGGTTCTTCGCCACGGCGTCGGTGGCCGCGAAGGCCCTGTTTCGGTGCAGCAGCGTCGCGAGGGACATAAGGGTACCTTCCGGTCGATAGCTGTCGGTGATGATCGCCAGGCGGGCCTGCCGAAGCGCTGCCCGGCCGAGAAGAGCACGGGAAGCAATGGCTAGACGTTGAAGTACCCATCACCCGAGAAGACTGACCTCACGCGGCCGGTAAAGACCCTGTCGCCCCTTAAACGTGACCTGCGCGGGCTCGGCCGACGAGCTAGTGCCAGAGGCATCGCCAGCGGGAACCGCGAACCGTGTCGGCCACCGTTACCCGACCCGACCATGGTGGTCCAGACCTATGCCCGTCAATCCTTGATCCATGTTTGCTCGGGTCTCTTGGTACGCCTGGCATTGCCGTTGAATCCCGCGGCTCGGAACGCATAGCGAGTGGGCGGCCCGCTGGTTTGGAGCCCGAGAAACCCCGCCTGCTTTGGGTGCTCGTGGCGGGTGCCCCTGCCAGCACTATGACCCGGCCAGGGCGACTCCCAGGATCAGCGCCCAGATCGGAGCCTGTCAATAGATACGTGAAAAATAGTGCGTGTTTTTCTTCTCGCGAGGATTTTCTCGCGAGGAGATACACTTGGCTGGTATGAGCATTTGCGGCAAGCGCAACGGCAGCTGGACGCTCCTGACCGGGCACGGCCGCGTTCTCGTGGAGATCGCCCGCGACCCCAGGGCCCGGATCCGGGAAATTGCCGCCGGGGCTGGCGTCACCGAGCGGACCGCTCAGGCCATCGTGGCCGACCTTGAGGCCGCCGGATACATCACCCGGACCCGGACCGGGCGGCGGGCACTGGTGAGCGTGAGCGGGATGAGCGCGAGCGGGCCGAGCGGGACCGGGCCGAGCGCAACGCATGGCGGCAGTGCCCGGACTGCCTGCTGTATACCAGCGACGCCGACCACGTCTGCGTGATCTACGACGGGCCGGCGTGCGGTACCTGCGGCGAGCCGACCGCCGTCTTCACGGTTGACGCGCCTGGCTACGGTACCGGCCGCACCTGCCGCAACGGGCACGGCGAGCATCTGACCCGGGACGGTTCCTACACCGCCGAGCAGAACCGATGAGCTGCCGCTGGTTGGGCGCCGTCTCGCATCCGAACCACGCAGGTACCAGGCACGGCGAGCGGTAGAGACTGTGCGGGTTGCGCTCTCGCGAGCCCGGTGCGGGTCTCGGCAGCGGCAGCTAACCGCGGGGAGTTTCTCTCCGTGGATCAGGGCAGCCTGATGAGGTTCACACCTGACAGCGGCCCTCCGGCTTGCTGCAGCGCGCCGCCGATCTGGAGGTCTCCGAGGTCAATGGTGGCGAAGTGCAGGTCTTCGAGCAAACGCTGCACCTCGTGCTTCGCGGCAGCGTCGTCACCGGACACAAACAGCACGCGGTTGCCTCCCGCTTCAAGGGGATCGCGCTCGAAGATCATGACGGGCAGAGCGTTGAATGCCTTGACGACCCGTGCGGCTGGCAGCAGTCCGGCCACCACCTCGCTTGAGGTGCGGCCGCCGAGATCGGCGAGCTCGATCTTGTCCTCGGCGCGAATCCAGTGGCTCGTGGCGTCGATAACGATACGCGCGTTCCAGGCGGGCAGGCCCGCCACCGCGTCACGGACCGCTGCCCATGGCACGGCCAGCACGACTATGTCTTCTCGTGCCGCGTCGCCGACAGTCCCGGCCGTCACGGCCGGACCGAATTCGGCCCGGCGGCCTGGCCGCCGCTGGTCCTAAGCTAGAGCGCATGATGCTCGCATCCGGTATCCCCGCAGACGAGCTCGATCTCAGCATCCGCCCCCAAGACGACATGTTCCGGCATGTCAACGGCCGGTGGCTGGCGCGGACCGAGATCCCCGCCGACCTGGCGGGCTACGGCTCGTTCCGGATTCTGACCCAAGAGGCTGACAAGGCGGTGCGCGAGATCGTGGAAGAGGCCGGGTCGGCTCCTGAAGGCAGTGAGGAGCGGAAGCTCGGCGATCTGTACGCCAGTTTCATGGACGCAGACCGAGCAGAGTTGCTCGGCTCGCGGCCCAACAGCCAGACGCTCGCGGCGGCTCGAGCTGTCAGCTCCATTCCCGAGCTGCTGGAGACGCTCGGCCGGCTGCAGCGCCTCGGAATCGGCGGTCTGTACCGGCTGTTTGTTGACACCGACCCCGGGCAACCTGTAGCGCTACCTGGTGTTTTTCGAACAAGCGGCCATCTCGCTGCCGGACGAGAGCTACTACCGGGAGGAGCGCTTCGCTGGCGCCCGCGACGCGTTCGTTGGTCATGTGCAACGCATGTTCGAGCTGGCCGGGTTGCCCGCAGCCGGCCCGGCAGCCAGACGTGCCGGCGTGGCGCTGGGCATCCCGGTGCTGCGGACCGAGGGCCGCGTCACGCTGGTCGACGGCATCCTAGCTACCTCGGTGCTGGCCGGCCTTACTCTCAACGCCGGCCTGGGCTGGTGGTGGGCCGACCCGGGCGCGGGCTACGTGCTCGTGTTCTGCGCCGCCCGCGAGGTCCGGATGACACTCGTCCCCGGTACCTGGCCGCCGCCTCAGTGCGACCTGACCATCACAGCTATTTCCGGGCGGCTGGCAGTGTGGTCAGCGTCAGTGCTGCCCGGCGAAGTCGGCGGCGTAGTCGCGAGCGAACTGGTCGACACTGTGAGGCTCCGTGCCGGTGATCTCCTCGACAACTGGCGATACCGCTGCTGCTTCGCCGCGCCGGTAGTGCGCGTAGTCCTCGAGCAGGCCGTCCACCTGCCACGGCGGCAGCAGGTTCCGGATGCTCGCAGCGAATGCTTCCGGCGGAACGTTAGTGAACGTGACCTCACGGCCGAGAGCGGCCGTCAGCGCCGCGGCAATCTGCGCGTGCGTGATGGCTTGCGGCCCGGTCAGCGTGTACGTGGCACACTCGTGGCCGGACTCGGTGAGCACCACTGCAGCTACCGCGGCGATGTCCCGCACATCCACCGCGCTCACCCTGGCATCGCCGATTGGCGCGTAGAACGTGCCTTCAGCGGCTATCGACCCGGCGAAAGTGAGTAGCCCCTGGAGATAGAGGTTCGGCCGCAGGAACGTGTAACGAATGCCGAGATCGCGAACGTGCTGCTCGACCGCGCCGTGGTATCGCAGGAATCGGTCTGGCGAGTGCTCCTGGGCGCCGAGCTGCGACAACACGACCAGGTGCCGGGTACCGGCTTTCGCTGCCAGCTCGGCGAACCGCTTCTGCTGTTCCTCCACCTGCTCAGAGGACGGCGTGACGAGATAGGCCCGTTCGGCACCGTCGAGCGCTGCCGCGACCGCAGCTGAGTCATCGAAGTCGGCAACGACGCCTTCGACCTCCGGCCTCAGCTTGCTGCGGTCGGACTCCGCGCGCACCATGGCTCGTACCGGCGCCCCGCGCTCGACCAGCGCGTCCACGATGGCGCGGCCGGTGTTTCCCGTCGCGCCGGTGACCAGAATCGAGCCTTCTTTTTGCGCCATGTTCTTCCCGCCCTACTGTCCATTTGCCCGCCCGAACTTCAAAGGAGCTCGACGTCAGTGGTCTTGTTCAGACCCTGCCGGGAGGCGCGTCGTGACCTCCTGGACGATCCACTCGTTCCCGTCCGGATCGCTGAAGGAGCAGAACGACCCGCACCTCGAGTGCTCGGGGTCGGGACCCGGGATCCGCGCCTCGACCGGGAACGGCGGGCCGTGCCACACGTCGGTGGCGTCGATGGGCCGGCCGACGAGTTCGTCATGGGCCGTGACGATGTCGGGGACGGTTAGCGTGGCCTCGGCCGAGGGCATGGTGGTCGTGATGCCCTTGCCGAAGCTGACGGAGCACCCCGAGCCTGGCGGCGTGGACGGGACGATGCGAAGGCGCCCATCGGGGCGTCGTCGGCATCGAACCTCCAGCCGAGGTTCGAGTAAAACTGCTTGGACCGGTCGACCTCAGACACCGGGATGACGTCGACCTCAAGATTCATGGTCATGGCTGCCCCTCCGCCGGTCAACGGATAGACGCTTAGACAGGGCTTACCCAGGGGCCACAGGTTGACGCAGAGCATGGTCAGCGCTATCGCCGCACTGCACTTATTCGGAGGGCGGTATTCCCCTGGCTGGGCGTATTCAGCCAGGCAAGGTTCAGCAGGCGGACTCCCGTCGACCTGACCTCACCGACATTGCGGACGAGGAGCGCGCTGCTGGTTGCGCCCGGTAACCGCGGGTGAAGACCGCGTGTGACGACGGCAGAGCCCTCCTGCGGCATGTCGGAGTGGCCGCCCGTAGCAATCAGGAGTATCCGCGTCATCCGCCGTGGCAGCCAGCTGCTGCACTGGTTTGTCACCGATCGTGGGCAAATCGCTGCTTGAGCGATGGGACGTCTGTTTGGCATTTGCATCGCCGGATCGCGATCGATATGTCGCGCTAGGCCCGCTCCGCTACAGCGAGGAGCAACCACCGACGGGGAGGTCCCAAATGAGCAGCGCGCACAGCGTCTCCCCTGAAGCAACCGACGCACTACGGGCCTACGTCATTGGACATGTCTTCGTTCCCGGCGATGCGGGCTATGACCAGGCACGGCAGGCCTGGACGCTGACCGTGGACCAGCGGCCGGCAATGGTGGTGGAGGCGGCCTCGGCAGCTGATGTGACCGCCGCGGTGCGATTTGCCCGCTCGCACGGGCTGCGCATTGCCCCGCAGGGTACCGGCCACGGCGCCGCCGCTCGAGTCGCTGGAGGGCGCCTTTGCTGCTGCGGACATCGCCGATGCACGGCGTGCGGATCGACCCGGACACCCGCACGGCGCGAGCTGACGCGGGCGCGCTGTGGCAGGATGTCGCTGGCCCGGCCAGCGACCACGGCCTCGCCGCGCTGGCCGGGCGACATGAAGAAAAAGCAGGGCTGGCTCGGCCTGCCGATGGCGTTCCCTCGCATCGTCCCGCATAGTGACGGTGCCGGGGTCATCGAGGCGTCCTACCGCCACTTCGGCACGGCAGCGCAAAGCACGGTCGTGCCCGAAGCGCTCGCGGTCGACTTGCCGGACGCCATCAGCGATGAAATGGGAGCTTGCTTCGGCATTCCCGGCGTCACGGCGCACCGCGCCGTGTTCGGCGATGGACCCGTCGACGGACAGATCATTCTCGTACACGGTGTCCGCGGGTCAGTCAGCTCACTAGCCGCCCAGCTCGCCAGATGGGCCGGCGCGACCGTGATCGGCACCGTCCGCACGGACGCGGAGGTCAGTCACGTCGGGCCCGCGACTGCGGACTACGTGGCCTCGCTGGAATCTGATCCGCAGGCGGCCAGCCGGGCGCTGGCACCGGACGGCGTGGATCGCATCGTCGAGGTCGCACTGTCGGCGAACGCGGATCTCGACGCCGCTGTCATACGGAACGGCGCGGTACTGGCGGCGTACTCAAGCCCGAACGACCGGCCCGAACTGCCGTTCTCTCCAATGCTGTTCGCCAATCTGACCATCAGGCTGCTGGGCAGTGATGACTTTCCACAGGACGCCAAGAACGCGGCTGCGCGCCACATCACCGCGGCAGCGGCCCACTCGGCCCTCACTATCCCGGTTGCCGAGATGCTGCCGCTCACTCAGATCGCTTCCGCCCACGAACTCGTGGAGTCGGGTACGGCGGCCGGCCGGGTCCTGGTGTCGGTGCCCTGACATCCGCTCGCCCAGTGTGCGCATCAATCAGTCGGTGTCCGGCGACAGCGGCATCCCGTCCGCGTACCACCACCCCTGGGCCTCGCCACCACATTCGCTGGCCATCACGGCGTGACCCGTTTTGCTGAAATGTGCGGTAGCGTGCCGGCGCGGCGGCGATTCGCGGCAACTGGTCAGCGCGGCACCGGGCGGGGTGCTCGAACCCGCGCAGGCGACGGGCCCCTTACGCCGTTTCCGCGACATGAGGGGCCGTGCTAGTTCACCGTCCTAGGTCGCTGGCCGGAGCTGCTCGTTGCCGCGGTGCTGCGGGCCGCGGGGCCCGTAGTCGAGTTCGGCTCCGTTGTTGCTGCTGTGGATGACGGCAGCGGGCGCGTCGTACGGGTCCATGACGGACTCGATGAGGATCAGGCTGTCGTTGGGCGCGCTGAGTGCCTTTTCCAGGTCGGCGACGGTCTTGACCTGGAACGACCGGGCCGTGGTGTCCGGACGGAACACCTTCGGCAGCTCGGTGTAGGCCCACGTGGCGATGTCGTTGTAGTCCGACGTCTTGCCCATGTAGCCGCGCTCGATGGTGTATCCGCCGTTGTTGATCAGGAAGATCACTGGCTTGCAGTCGTGCCGGAGCATGGTCGAGAGTTCCTGGGCGGTTTCCTGGAACGAGCCGTCGCCGATGAACAGCAGGTGGCGGCGCTGCGGTGCCGCGGTCAGCGTGCCGAGCAGTGCCCCGACGCTGTAGCCGATCGAGCCCCAGATGACCGACGCGACGACGGTGCACTTGGGCGGCAGCCGGAAGCCGAAGATGGCGTACGACGTGCCGTTGTCGGTAAGAAGCACGTCCCCGGGCCGCAGGTACCCCTGCAGGGTCTCCCAGTACGCGGCCTGGGTCAGCTTCGCGGAGCCGTCAGCATGAGAGCCGGGCATCCCCGCGGGCGCGAAGTTGGCGCGTGGCGCGGCTGGTGACCTGCGGGACCGCGTCGGTAACGCCCGCAGGACTTCCCTGAGCGTCACCGCCTGGTAGTTGTCCTCGCCGATGTCCACCGAGTGCCCGCGGGCGCGGATGGTGTCAGCGGGCAGCGACGCGGTGAAGTCGCCCGAGGTGCCGTCGATCGGCCGGTAGCCGATGGACAGCAGGCAGTCGCTGGCCTCGATGGCCTCGCGGGTCTGCGGCGCGCTGCCCTGGCCGTTGTAGATGCCCGCGAAGTAATGGAACGTCTCGTCGATCACTGCCTTGGCCGGGCCGGTCACCGCAACCGGAGCCTGCAGCTTCTCGGCCAGCCCCATAACTTCCGTCGCGACACCGTACTGGTCGACGTCCCGGTCCGCCAGGATCGCCGGAGATTTGGCATGCGACAGGCGGTCGGCGATCGCCGCGGCGCATGACTTCAGCCGTTCCGGGTCGCTGGGCGGCTCGGCCAGGACCAGCGGGGCGGCCGGCACCTCGATGTCGAGATAGGCGATGTCCGACGGCAGTTCCATGTAGACGGGGAGCTTCTCCCGCCAGGCGGTGAGAATCAGCCGGTCGATCTCCATGGCCGCGTTAGCCGGGGTCAGCCTGGCCTGACCGGCGGTCACCGGCGCCAGGGCACTGAGGAACCGGTCCCACGTCCCGTCGCCCATCGTGTGGTGCATCCCCAGCCCGCGCTCGATCGAGCGCAGCGGGATCGACCCGGCGATCAGGATCACCGGGACATGCTCGGCGTACGAGCCGGCAATACCGTTGATCGCGCCCAGGGCGCCGACCGCGTTCGTCACGGCAAGCGCGCCCATCCCGTTCAGGCGGGCGTAACCATCGGCCGCGTACGACGCGTTCATCTCATTGCACGTGCCGACCCATTTCAGGTAGCCGCCGTCCTCCATCTGCTGCAGCAACTCGAGGTTGAAATCACCGGGAACACCGAACATGTGCCCGATGCCGGCCTCCTGAAGTCGGCGGAGCAGGAACTCCCCGACGGCCATTGCCCGGCTCTCGGTGCCTTGTACCATTTGCTGGTTTCTGTCGCGCGTGCGCTCAGCCAGCGATGTCATATTGCCTCCCCCGAAACCAGGTGACTCCCTCAGGAACACCCGCCACGCCTAAATCACTATTCCCACCCTGGCTCCTGAGCCGCAAGTCAGCGGTCAGCGGCAGCCCCATCCCCGGAGTTCCCAGGCCCTCGTGCGCGCAAACAGCACTGCCTCGCGTCAGCTGCGCAAAGGCATGTTGACGTGATCATGGCAGCCGCCTTTCGGCACGCATTGCGCATGATCATGGCAGCGTAAGGCGCCGGATCCGCTGGGCACGCGGCAGGTCATTGAGCGCTGGGACCCGGGATAGGTCTGGCTGGCGGGTTGAAGCGCCCTGCCCGCGGGCAGGGACTCAGAACCGCAGCAACCTAGTCCAGGGGGCCGCCGCGATGGGGGACGAACTACGCGAACTTCGTGAAGGGTACGCCGAGATCGGCGACCAGCGGCTGCATTACGTCGAGGCAGGAGACGGCCCTCTGATCGTTCTGCTGCACGGCTTCCCCGAGTTCTGGTACGGCTGGCGGCAGCAGATCAGGCCGCTGGCGGCCGCGGGGTTCCGCGTCGTCGCACCTGATATGCGCGGCTACAACCTGTCCTCGAAGCCGGACGGTGTCGCGGCTTACGACACTGACCAGCTGACCGCCGATGTCCGCGGTCTGATCCAAGAACGCGGCGCCGAGTCTGCGCTGCTGGTCGGTCACGACTGGGGCGGATCCGTCGCCTGGGCCACCGCGATGAAATACCCGGAGGTCGTGGACCGGCTGGCCATCCTCAATGCGGCGCACCCGCGGAAACTCTCGCAGGGGCTGCACCACCCAGGCCAGCTCAGGAAGTCCTGGTACTTCTTCTTCTTCGACCTCCCGGACCTGCCCGAGAGCGTTGTGCACGCCGACCACTGGCGGTTCTTCCGGCACTTCCTGCGCGACGCCCGGCCAGGTGCCTTCACGCCGCAGGACATGGAACGCTACATCGAGGCATGGTCGCAGCCAGGCGCGGCCTCCGGGATGATCAACTACTACCGGTCCTCGGTGCAGGCAGTCGCCCAGGCAAGCCGAGGCGCAGCTGCGCCCCATCCAGGCGCCCACACTGGTCATCTGGGGCGAAGACGACCGCTACCTCGGCCCGGAGCTAGCCGAGCCCGACCACGATGACGTGCCCAACCTCGACCACGTCGAGCGCCTGCCCGGATGCGTCGCATTGGGTGCATCACGACGAACCCGAACGCGTCACGCAACTGCTCACCGGTTTCTTCGCGCTCTCCACGTCAGCCAAGCCGCGCTGAACGGGGACGGCCGTTCCTCGGCCCCGGATATCTGCATGTCGGTACCGAAGTTTCGGGCCAGCGTCAAGAAGCAGACCGGGGATCCTCGAGGCTTTCAGCTCACTGGGTTAGCAAGGAGGTTGTCATGACGAGCACCACCGTCGAGTCCGCCAGCGAGCTGCGTCGGTTCCGGGTGGACATGCCTGACGAGGCGATCGCCGACCTCCGGCGCCGTGTCGCCGCGACGCGCTGGCCGGACAAGGAGCTCGTCGCCGACCGGTCGCAGGGGGTGCAGCTGGCGACGAGTCAGGAGCTCGCGCGCTACTGGACGGCCGAGTACGACTGGCGCGCGTGCGAGGCGCGACTGAACGCGCTGCCGCAGTTCACGACCGAGATCGACGGGGTGGACATCCACTTCATCCACGTGCAGTCCCCGCACCCGGACGCGCTGCCGCTGATCATGACGCACGGCTGGCCCGGCTCGGTCATCGAGCTGCTCGAGGTGGTCGGCCCGCTCACCGACCCGACCGCGCACGGCGGACGCGCCGAGGACGCGTTCGACCTGGTGGTGCCGTCCCTGCCCGGCTACGGGTTCTCCAGCGAGCCGGCCGAGGTCGGCTGGGACCCTGGCCGCGTCGCGCGCGCCTGGGCGGAGCTGATGCGCCGCCTTGGCTACACCCGCTACGTCGCGCAGGGCGGTGACGTGGGCGCGTCGGTCACCGACGCGATGGGCCGCCAGGCACCCGACGGGCTGGCCGGCATCCACATGAACCTGCTCGTGACAGCGCTGGCGGGCGGCGCCATGCCGGCGGAAACCGGGCAGGAACGCGCGGCGCTCGAGCAGACCAAGACATTCCGGGCGAGCGGCTTCGGCTACTTCCTGGAGCAGGCCACCAGGCCGCAGACGATCGGCTACGCGCTGCTGGACTCGCCTGTCGCCCTGGCGGCCTGGATGCTCGACCACGACACCGACGCCTACGACAAGATCTCCCGCGCCTTCGTCGACGGGCAGCCGTCCGGGGGACTCGCCCGCGACCACATCCTCGACAACATCAGTTTGTACTGGCTGACGGGTACCGGGGCATCAGCGGCCCGGTCGTACTGGGAAAGCGGCCGCGCCCAGGCCCGCGCCGCCGGCCAGGCTCCGCCAGCAGTCAACCTCCCGGTCGGCTTCACCACCTTCCCCGGCGAGATCTTCCGGGCCCCGCGCAGCTGGGTCGAGCAGGGGTACCCCAGCCTCACCTACTTCAACGAGGCCGGCCAGGGCGGCCACTTCGCGGCCTGGGAAGAGCCCGACCTGTTCGCGACCGAGATCCGGGCGGCGTTCCGGCCGCTGCAGGACGGTGGCCGCCCGAGCTGACGGGCTCACTGCGACGGCGGAGACCCGGGGGGAGGCACGGCATGACGTATATGGGAAGCGGTGATTCCGGCTCGCCGGCGCACTGACTATTACGCGGCGTGGCTGGACAAACTGGCCGACGACGTCACCCTGGAGGCCTCGGCGATGAGCGGCGCCGCGCAGGGCGCGGAGGCGGTGGGTGCAATCGTGCTGGGCGGCAAATCGCTGTCTGACTACCAGGAACTCAGTTTCTACGGCGACTACGACGACAATGGCTTCATCGAGGAGTACACCACTCAGGTCCGCGGGGAGCCCCTCGGCGGCGCGGCTGCTGGACGCCCGTGCCACCGCGCCGGGGGCGCCGTTCGCCTGGGACGAGCTGGCCGCCAAAGTGGCTGGGCGGATCTGCTGGCGGCTGGATGGCATCCCGCTAGAGCTCGAGTTGGCCGCGGCCCGGCTGCGCATGATGCCAGCGGCCGAGCTGGATGCCCGGCTCGATGAGCGGTTCGCCCTGCTGACCGAGGGGTCGAGGTCGGCGTTGCCGCGGCAGCAGACGCTGCGGGCCATGGTCGATTGGTCCTGGGAGCTGCTGACCAGCGCCGAGCGGACTGTGCTGACCCGGTTGTCGGTGTTCGCCGTGGGGTTCGGCCTGGCCGCGGCCGAGGCGGTCGCCGCGGGCCCAGGTGTGCCTGCCGGCGAGGTTCTGGGGCACCTGGGCGCGCTGGTGGACAAGAGCCTGGTGGAGTTCGGCGACACCCGTACCGGCCCAGGCCGGTATCGCTTGCTGGAAACTGTCCGGCAGTACGCGTCCAACCACCTGGACGTCCATGGTGAGGCAGCGACCCACGCCGCCCGGACCGCGCACCGGGACTACTACCTGGTACCTGGCGTTGGCGGAAACGGCTGCCCCGCAGCTAGTGGGCGCCGATCAGGCCGCCTGGCTGGACCGGCTCGATGCCGAGCTGGCTAATCTGCGGGCCGCGCTCGCCCTTAGCCTCTCCCAGGCCGACCCGGCACCTGGCCTGCGGCTGGCGGCCTCGTTGGCGCGCCTGGCAGAGCTCATCACTGAGCGGGCTTAGGCCAAGATCACCCGGGAATTCGCCGCTCCCGCGGGCCGCCACCTCCCGATGGGGGCGGCCGATGAGTGGCCAGGATGTCCCGGCGACGGCGGGCGCTTAGGTCCCTCGCGTATCAGGCTGGCGATTGATACCGCGATTGGGGTGTTTTCCCCTTGGTGTCCCTGGCGGTAGCCGGTCCGAGGGCGGATTGGCGGGCCGCGCGCGGCAACCCGCGGGCTAGGCCGACCGCGCCGGTCAGCAGCATCGAGGCTAGGAAGATCAGGTAAGCGATTCCAGCGGCGGATTGCCATTCGTACAGGCGCGGGTAGCGGGCGATCGCGATGGACAACAGCACGACGAGCAGGACGTTCCCGACAGCGGCGGGCCGCAAGCGGTGCGCGTCGCGTTCCAGCAACGCATGTCCGGCTGCCACCCCCAGGCTGATCAGCCAGGCGCCAGTCGCCTGAGCCAGCATCGGCGTCAGTTTCCACGGCCACAGCGACGCCGCTTGTCCAGGCGCTGCGAGCAGCGCTATCCCCAGGCCGAGCAAAATGATCGCCTGCGCGCCTAGCAGGGCATACAGCCAGCTGGGCAGGCCGGCCAGCCGCGGCGGGTCGCCCCCCGGAATGTGCGCCTGCCGGACGAGCAGGATCAGCATCAACGCGGGCACGACAAGGTAGATCGCGATCCAGGCCACTGTGACGAGCTGCGTTCCTGCTGGGAACCTGCCGCCGAGATGGAGCTGGCCCAGGTGCGTCAGCGTGACTGCCAGCGTGAGAACGGTGAACACGAGCACGGCTGGCGCGGCGATACGCGCGTTGGCCCACAGCGCCTGGCGCGCAGCCAGCGCCTCGATCGCAACGGCGGCCCAGTAACTGGCGCCCAGGAACGTCGCCGCCAGCGGGTTACTGATGGTAAAGGCAAAGTAGTGGTCGGTTTGCCCGGTGAACACGAACAGCTGGATCCCAGCCAGCAAAACCAGCACCGCCGCGGTGTACAAAAGTCTGCGCATTCCGGGTGCCAGCGGCCTATGGAAAGCTGCCCCGCGGCGCTTCTGTGGCACGCCTGAGCGCTGGCCCGTCCGTAGCTCATCGGTTTCGGCATACCGAACAGCGTTGTTATCCATCTGCGTCACCTCGCTGCCGCCGCTGGCGCGGCAGCACCTTCCAGATAACGGTGCACGAGCGGGATGGTGATCGCGCCTTCTCCCACGGCGGAGGCGACTCGCTTGACCGCTCCCTGGCGGACGTCACCGGCGGCGAACACCCCTGGCAGGCTCGTCTCATGCGCCAGCGGATGGCGGTCGGCGTGCCAGCGGGCCTCCGGTTCGTCCAGCACATCCTGGCCGGTGAGGATGAAACCCCACCTGTCCCGCGCCAGGCTGTCGCCGAGCCATTCCGTCCGTGGCTGCGAGCCGATGAGAACGAACAGGCCGTCAGCCGGGACAGTTTCCCGCAACCGAGTTTTGGTGTCCTCAAGAACCAGCGACTCGAGACGATCGGCGCCGGAACCGTCGGCCACCTGGACGCGGCACCTGACATCAATGTTCGGAGCTGCGTCGATCTCGCGGACGAGGTAATCGGACATGCCGTCGGTCAGAGAGGCCGAGCGCACCAGGATCGTGACCTGCCTCGCCCATTTGGCCAGGTGCATGGCTGCCTGCCCGGCCGAGTTGCCGCCGCCGATGACGAAGACGTTCTGCCCGCGCATCGCCGGTGCCTCACTGACCCCGGCACCGTAGAAGACCCCGCGGCCCAGCAAATCTTCCAGCCTGGGCACGCCGAGGCGCCGGTACGTGGCGCCGGTGGTAATGACCACCGTCCGCGAGGTGAGGGTACTGCCGTCGGACAGCCTCAGCCGGCAGTGGCCGTCCTCGCGCGACAGGCTGACAGGCTGTCGCATGAACAGGAACGTGGTGCCGAAGAACCAGGCCTGCAAATAGGCCTCGAACGCGAGCCTGGCCCCGCTGACGCCCTGAGCGAAGCCAGGATAATTGCGGATCATCGAACTGGTTGCTGCCTGGCCGCCGATGGCCTCGCGCTCGATGACCACGGTCCGCAGGCCCTCGGAGGAGGCATAGACCGCTGCGGCTAGGCCCGCTGGGCCTGCTCCCACCACTGCGACATCGAACACCTCGCGGTCCGGGATCGGTGTCATCAGGCCGAAGGCGTCGGCGATCTCCAGATTCGACGGGTTAATCAGAATTGAACGCCGTCCACCGAAGCGGAGCACGACCGCCGGCAGTTCAGTGAATTCCGCATCGAGTTCTCGAAGCATCTGTCGGCCCCGCGCCGAGTCGGCGTCATAGAAGCCGATTGGGATCCCATTCCGGGAGAACGTGTCACGCAGTTCCTGGGACCGTGCCGACCAGTGCTCGCCGATCACCTGAATTGGCTCGAAGCTTCCTCCGTGCCGGCTGCTCCACTCGTTCAAGAACTGAGTGATCGACTGGTGGAACTGCTCGTCAGGGCTCTGCACTGGGCACGTCACCCAGTGGTCGATCTTGCCCATAGTGACCGCATCGAAGACCGGCCGCGCGGTGTCCCACTCACCCCAGGCAACCGCCGCCACTCTCGGCACCGTCCGATCGATCATACTGACCCGTGCCAGCACCTCGATCCCATCCGGATCGGTCTCACCCACCCCGCCGACCACCAGCGCGACCGGCGTGCCATCCGCCAGCAGCTCGCTGACCACTGACTCAAGCATCGCCGGGTCATCACAAACGACAATCCGGTAGTCCAGGCCATAACGCCCAGCAAGCTCCTCGCCTAGAGCCTTCCGGACGCTGGCATCACGGCCGACAATCACGATCGCCGCCCGCTCCGGGCCGGTTCCCCCCAAAGCCGTGTCATGACCGACTGTTGCTGCCATCCCGTCCGGCTCCACCACCGAAGGTCCGCCTTCCGTCATCGCCTCTCCTCGCTCGTTCTGTCCGCCGTCCATGCACCCGCGCCCACGGTGAGGTGGCGGCCCGCTGGTTGGCAGTCGGCCGCTGCGCTGGCATGGCGAGCCCCGTTAATAAGAGCCTGGACCACTGCCGGGGTTGCTGGCATGGGGGAGCTCACCCATTTCCATGGCCGTCGTTACCTCACCCACGACACGACTACAGGCGATCGAGCCCTATGGCCCTCCCTCGTGGCGGGCTACGCTTAAAACATGAGCGGCGCTGCCGCCGCGGTGCCGCCAACGGGCCCGCGATCGGACACCTGGCGGACGGCGGAATTGTTGTGCGCCCTGTCTTATGGCTCCGGCCTGGCAGCGGCCGAGCGGATGGAACACGGGACCAATACAGCCTTCGTTGGCATCGAGCTCGGGCGCGCGCTCGGTCTGGGGGCCGACGGCCTGGAGGCCGTGTTCTACGGTGCCCTGCTCAAGGACGTGGGATGCGGCGCGTGCGGCGCGGTGCTGGCCCCGTTCTTCGCCGACGATGCGAGGACCCCCCTGCTCGGCATGAACTTGGTCGACCTGCACAGTCCTCGTAGCATGGCGGCCTGGGCCATGAGCGACCTGCGGCTGGATCCCAGCTTGCCAACTCGGCTCGCCCGGCTGGCCGCCTTCGCCTCCCGGTGCGGATCGGTGGCGCACGAGGCAATGGCAGCACATTGTGAGATCGCCGCCGACTTCAGCGTCCGCCTTGGGTTCGGTCGCCACGTGCAGGACGCGGTGCATTACCAGCATGAGCGGTACGACGGCCGCGGCCTAGCTTTCCATCGGCGCGCCGAGGAGATCCCCCTCCCGGCCCAGATCCTGCATTTGGCGCTAGCGGCTGACCTCGTGCGTGGACTAACTGGTGCCGAAGCTGCGGCTGCCATGGTCCGCCAGCGGGCCGGCAGCTACTTCGATCCGCAGGTGGCCGAGGCCTACCTCGACCTAGCCGACGGCCTGTGGCCTTCAGGTGACGACCCGATCCCCCTCGCCGAGGTCCTGTCGTGTGACCCAGGTACTCCGGTCGATCAACGAACCGACGACCAGCGCGGGGCCGTGTGCGAGGCGCTCGCTGATTTCGCCGATCTCAAGTCGGTTCGACGCGGTACCCACTCGCACGCGGTGGCCAGCCTGGCTGGCCAGGCTGCCGCCCACCTCGGGCTCTCCAAAGCGGAGCAGGAGCATCTACGCCGGGCCGGGCTAGTTCACGATCTTGGCAAGATCGCGGTCCCGTACCGCTTTCTAGAGAAGGCGGACGAAGACAGCAGCACGGCCAGCCACCACAGCGGAGCAGCCACGCTCGCTGAGCCGGTGCGCCTGCACCCCCACTACGGCCAGCGCATCCTGTCGCGTGTCCGCCCCCTCGCTGACCTAGCCGCAGACGTTGGCAGCCACCACGAACGCCTCGATGGCTCGGGTTACCCGTTTGGCCCTGCTGCCCAGCGCATGCCTATCACTGCGCGACTTCTCGCTGCCGCCGATGTCTGGGCCGAGCAGGCCCGCCACGGTCCACCCGACCTCACCGGCGATGATGGGCTCGATCCGGCATGCCTGGCGGCGCTTCTATCTGTCACCCGCCCTGGGACTGGTCGCCAGCGCCAGCGTCCCCGGACCGACCCGGCGCGCCCGGCACTTAGCACACGCGAGCTCGAGGTCTTGCAGCTGCTCGCCGACGGCGCCTCCAATCCCGACATCGGCAGGACCCTTTACATCAGCCGGCGCACCGCCGAGCACCATGTGGAGCACATCCTCGCCAAACTCGAAGTGACCAGCCGCACCGCCGCCGTGGCGTATGCCCTGACCCACGAACTGCTGTCCTGAACAGAGCCGACTACATCAGCTGCGGGCAGCGGATCTTTTCATTGGCGTAGATGATCATTCGCTTGGCATCGGCTGCCATCGTCAGGCCACGACGAGAAGACAAGAGCCCAGGTCAGCGACCATTCTGTGTTGTCCAAGTCGAGGACCATCGAACCGTGATTCGTCGCTGCTAGATCGACGACGCTCCGGCTCGGGCGCGACAGTCATCACGCGCAGGCCGGCGAGGTGATCTACATTCCCAAGGGCCTCCCGCACGGCAGCGACAACCAGAGCGGGGCGCCCGAGCGCCATATGGAGGTCCTGATCCCGGCCGTGCAACCCGGAATCCCGTTTCTGCGGCCGGTCCAATCTGCCGATGAGGTCCAGGTACCGGTGGCCACAGCGCACGTCACCAGCAGTTCCGGCCCGCCAGCCGAGGTGAGCGGCCATGAAAAGCGATGGGCGATCACGGCGGAGCCGACGGGCGCCCCCGCGGCCCGGCTAACGGCGGTGGAGGCGGACCGGGCCCGAGGGCCCGGGCGCGCTGGTCAGCCGGGACGATGATCGCCTCGTTGTCGTGACGCAAGGCGAGCTGACGGCGGAGATAGCCGCGCGGCCGGTTGCGGTCCCGGCCCAGGCGGTGATCGTAATCCCGGCAGGCGTGCCGCACCGCGTCTCGAACTCGTCATCCACCCCGGTCCGCCATCTGGATGCCGATGTACCGGCGCCCGCGGCCTACGCGAAACTCGCCCCAGCCCAGCAGGGGCGGAACGCGGCCGTGGCGAAGTAAGGGGATCGATCGCGGCCCACGACTAGCTCGGCTTCCGGCATCCCTCGAGTCAACAGCGTTCGCCTGCCCGAATGGTGGTCCTGTTGCCACCGGCTCCCCGCGGTCCTCGCCAGCCCGCTAACGACGAGTTCATGGTCGTGTCGCCAGCGTGAGGGAGTCCCGACCCCGGTCCCTCCGCGCTGCTTACTCGGCGTACGTTGGTGCTAACAGCCAGCGACGACAGGGGGTCAGCATGGCCAGCGCTGACGTCAGGAGTAGCACCTCCGCGGAGATGGCGGAAGCCGGGACCGTCGACATGAAACTCGAGGTCGTGACGTTGCCCGTCAGCGATGTCGACCGGGCCAAGAACTTCTATCAGAGCCTGGGCTGGCGGCTGGATGCTGACATCGTGGCGGGCGATACTTTCCGCGTAATTCAGTTCACGCCGCCTCATTCCGGGTGCTCGGTCGCCTTCGGGAAGAGCGTCACCACTGGTGAGCCAGGCTCAGTTCACCGCCTGATCCTGGCCGTCACCGACATCGACGCCGCGCGTTCGGCTCTCGTCAGTCGCGGCGTCGCGGTGAGCGAGGTGTTCCACCTCGCCGGGGGACGCGTTCCGGGCCGTGACCCGCAGAACCGCTCCTACCAGACCTACGTCGCGTTCAGCGATCCAGACGGCAACGAATGGCTGCTCCAGGAGATCAGGACGCGGCTGCCGGGACGGCAGTGGTTGGCCTGACGATCGACGCGGCTTCGCGGGTCGCCGCTTGGATCGAAGCGGGCGGCCTGCTGCGGAGGGAGGCACGGTATGACAGCTACCTATCTGGGCAGCGGCGATCCGGCTCGCAGGCGCACTGACTACTACCCGGCGTGGCTGGACAACCTGGCCGACGACGTCACCCTGGAGGCCTCGGCGATGGACGGCGCCGCGCAGGGCGCGGACGACGTCCGGTCGATCGTGCTCGCCGTCAAATCGCTCTACGAGTACCAGGACATCAACTTCGCCGGCGACTACGGCGGCAACTATTTCCTCGAGGACTACACCACTGAGGTACACGGCCAGCCCTTCGGCGCCATCGGCGTGATCACCCGGAACGCCGCCGGCCAAACCCAGCACATCGTGGTGAACCAGCGGCCACGCAGCACGCTGCTGCTGGTCTCGCGTCTGCTGGGCGAGAAGCTCGCCGGCACCAGCCTCGCCAAGCACTTCATCACCAGCGAGTCCTGAAGCGGTCAGGCCGCGAGCGGGCGCCGGTCCGGATTCAGGAACAGGCAGGTCCGGAGGCAGCAGCAAGAGTGCCATTGGTCAAGCGGAGTCATGCCCCGCGAGGCCGACGGGCCTGCTGTCCGGGCCCCGGCCTGAGCCAGTCCGGGGAGGTGGGGGCTTATGTGCGGTGAGACCGGCATCCGGCCCTTCCGGGCCGACATGCCAAGCGAAGCGGTCGCCGACCTTCGGCCGCGGGTCGCCGCGACGCGCTGGCCTTTCATGGAACTGGTCAAAGACCGGTCGCAGGGCGTGCAGCGGGCGAGGGCAGTTGCCGCGCCGATGCCGGAGGATGCGCCGGTGACGACGGCGACCTTGTCCGGTGTGCTGTTGCTGGTCATCGTGGTCAGGCCTGGGGGATCTGTCGGCCGAAGCTTTCCAGGGTGATGGCGTCCGGTTCGGGCCCGCCGCGCTTGCCGGTGTCGAGCCCGTCGATGGCCGCGACCTCGTCT
Organism: uncultured Actinomycetota bacterium; assembly: GCA_963792725.1. Classification (GTDB taxonomy): domain Bacteria; phylum Actinomycetota; class Actinomycetes; order Streptosporangiales; family Streptosporangiaceae; genus JAJYUU01. Next base: position 19,627 of record CAWBXJ010000002.1, read on the forward strand.
GTGGTGAGCTCGAAGTCGAACACGTCGAAGTTCTCGGCGATGCGGCGGGGCCTGGTTGACTTCGGGATGACCGAACGTCCCTGATGCAGGTGCCAGCGCAGCATGACCTGCGCGGGGCTCTTGGAGTGGGACTCGGCGATTTTGACGATGGTCGGGGTCGACGCGCAGGGTCGTCGCGCGGGCGACGTCCGCGGTGATGCGGGCGCTGGCCTCGGCGAAGACCACGCCCCTCTGGACGCGTCCAGCGCTCAGCTCGCCCTGGTGGCAGGTCTGGACGCCGCGGTGCCAGGCGGCTGTCGTGCCGTTGACAGACCGGACATACACGGTGTCGCCGTGCCGGACGATCCACACAATGCGAGCCGCTCGCAGCGTGCCGTCGCTGCGCCGGGTGGCGATGCCCACCTCACCACAGCCGTCGATCGCGGACAGCTCGCCGGCACGCCACCCGTTGGAGGCCGTCACGGACTTACCACCGGCTTCGATGACTCACGATCGATGCGCAGACTGTCTGCTGTCTCGGTGACTGTGCTCACGAGAACCAGTCAACCGGCATGCGCGCGCCCGTGGGAGTGCCTGCTCTTACAGGTAACAGCGGTACCTCCCAGGCTGCAGCGCGGTCACCTACCGTGGCGCCACGGACAACCGAGCACAGGTCCGCGAGTTCCTCGCCTCCCAGCGGGCACGGATCACCCCCGGCCAGGCCGGCCTGCCTGCCTGCGGCGGCAACCGCCGGGTCAAGTGCCTGCGCCGGGAAGAGGTCGCACTGCTCGCGGGAGTCAGCATCGACTACTACATCCGGATGGAACGCGGCGACCTCGCGGGCGCGTCCGAGGCGGTCCTCGACGGCGTCGCGAACGCACTGCAACTCGACGACGCCGAGCGCGAGCACTTGCAGGCGCTAGCCCGTTCCGCCCGGCCCGCCGCAGCGCGCCGCGCCCGGCCCGGCCCAACCACGGTCCGCCCAGTCATCCAGCAGGTCCTCGACGAGATCACCGAAGCACCAGCCTGGATCCCCAACGCCCGCCACGACATCCTCGCCATGAACCCACTCGCCCGCGCGCTCTACTCGCCGGTCCTGGACTCCGCCGTCGCCGGCGCGACAGCCACACGCGCCGCCAACACCACCAGGTTCATCTACCTCGACCCGGCCGCCGCCGGGAGTTCTTCGTCGACTACGACGGCATGGCGACCGACGCCGCCGCCATGCTCCGACTCGAAGCAGGACGCAACTCCCACGACATAGCCCTCATCACGCTCGTCGGCGAACTCTCCACCCAGAGCCAGCTATTCCGCCAGCACTGGGCCTCGCACAACGTCAAATTCCACCGCAGCGGCCGCAAACGACTTCGCCATCCCGCCGTCGGCCAGCTCGACCTCAACTTCGAGGCCATGGAGCTCCCCCCGAGCCCGACCTGCGCCTCAACCTCCACACCGCCGACCCGGGCACCCCCGCATCCGACGGACTCAAACTACTTGCCAGCTGGGCCGCCACCCGCACCGCCGACAACACCAGCACGCGAGACGCCCACGACGTCCGCTGACCAACCAGCGCCCAGCAGAACCCGCTAGTCTGCGCGTTCAGCAACGCCACGACTGCAGCCGATTGACGCACTCCAGTCCCTTTGACGACCGCGCGGCTGATGGGCAACTGCGCAACGTCAAGTTCCGCGCGGATAACAGTTCCGCGCGGGCCTACGTCGGGTGCGATGCCGGCACGCGCGCCAGCGCGCACGCGCCGTGGCAGCGAGCGCCCGTCCGGCTCGCGCGGCAGAGCGCGGACCCGTCGTCGCCCGCGTGGGACTATGCATGTCTGCAACGTGCGACGCCAGGGGAGTGGCAAACCTGCACGCCTGCTCCGCGCCCCGGTCTCGCGCGGCGGGCGCGTCTAAATCAATCTGGCAATCCGGCTACGCGTCACGCGGCGCGGCCACGCTATCGGGAGAACGGTCAGAAATCCCCGCCAGTTCCGTTCGGCGCAGCACGGAGTTCAGGCAAGCATCTCAGTTCGAGCAGGCGGCTGTAGCGTCGCTGACGGCGTCGCGGCCGACATGGCCGGTTCGGAAGCCGGCGAATACGGCTCGGCAGCGTCCGACCAGTCGTCGATTGGCAGTTCCCCCCCGGGGCTGTTGAGTGATGGGCGATCGGCATGCCAGCCGCAATGATCCTGCTGGAGGCAGGACCGCGAGCCGGGGACCTTGTGCCGGTCAGCGATCGATGCTAGACGTCGATGATCTGGCCGGGGGCGCCGGCGGCCTGGAGGAGGCGGCGGATGTCGGCGCGGTCGCCGGTGACGACGTCGGCGCGCAGGTCGGCCGCTACCTGCGCGACGACGGCGTCGACAACGTCGCGGGTTGCTGCACGGCCCATGAGCTCGCCGGCTGCGTGGGCTTTCTGCTCGGTCAGGGAGATGATCTCGCATCCGCGCAGCAGCCGCCGGAGCTGGACTTGCGCGGGGGAGCGGCTGACCTGGGCGATGACGGGCGCGGGAACTAGGGGAATGATCCCGGCTTCGAGCCGGATCCGGTGGTCTGCCCAGACAGCCCGGACGTTGCGGTCGGCGGCCACCAGGACGCCCGCGTCGTAGACGACAGGCGTCATGCGGTCCGGCGCTCGGCGGTGATGCCGGCGCGGCGGCGCGCGGCGTCGAGCTCTTCGCCGGTCAGGGGACCGTTGTCGGCTTCCCATTCGGCGACGGCGGCGAGACCGGATCGGACCCGCAGGGCCCGCCGGGCGGCGGCGGTCATCCAGGCCGAGACGCTGACGCCCTCGGCGGCGGCCGCTTCGACGACCTCGGCGTGGACGTCCGGGTCGACGGTGATGGCGAGCTTCGGAGACGGGTTTCCGCGTGGCATGAAGCAAACTATACCACCACGGTACGACCACTGGCCGGTACCTATGTCATGCGTCGCTGCTGCGCGTCGTGCCTTCGGACTGACCGAACAGTCCAGCTTGCTGGCTGCCTGCCGAGATCCGTGGTCTCCGACATAGTGCCTCATAGATCCGCGGGTGGGACCGGAACTGAGCCAGTGACCTCTTCCGTGTCAGAACTGGCCCACGTCCCGTCGCGCGGCTGCTGCGGTACTGCGCCACTCCAGACGGTGGTCGGCAGAACGCGCACAAGCGCAGAATCGCGTTGCGGGGGGCCGATAGTCCCCCAGGCCGCGATCCGAGCTAACGATCAGGAATTCGAAAACCTGGGGCTGAACTGGTGGGCGGTACTGGGATTGAACCAGTGACCTCTTCCGTGTCAGCGAAGTCAGGGGAGCGCCAGACCAGCGACGAGCCAGCTCAATAGGCGGCTCTAGCTGCGGAAACGCAGGCTGCCAGTCGCTGCGCGTCGGCCGCGGTCGCTGGCAGTTGTCCCCCGGATAGTCCCCCAGAGGGACTATTCTGAGGGCATGCCAGAACGGCGCAGCAAGGGCGATGACGCCATTTACTTCGAGCACGACGGCCCATGCAAACAGGGTACGCGGCACCGCCGGTGCCCGGGAAGATGGCGCGGCGAGATCACCACCGGGCGCAGCCCGCAGGGGCCGGGCGGGTGTCCGGCCAGTCCAGGGCCGCGGTGCAGGACGCCCTCAAGGAGCTGCGGAAGGAGATCGACGGCGGGATCACGAAGGCAGGCTCAGGGAGTTACACGGTGCGGCGGTGCGGCGAGGACTGGCTCACCGGCGGACTGCCCGGCCGGGACCCGAAGACGGTGGCGAAGAACAAGTACGTCCTCGAGCCCTTGCTGGCCGTGATCGGCACTGTCCGGCTGCGGGACCTGGACGTCACCGACGTCGACAAGGCGCTGGCCGCAGTCGCCGCGACGCGCAGCAGTTCGACGGTGGCGATGGCGCACCTGGCGCTAACCCGGGCCATCACGAGGGCGCAGGCCAAGAACCTGGTGCTGCGGAACGTCTCGGCGCTGACCGGGACTCCGCCGGGGCGGGAAGGGAGACCTAGCCGCAGCATGACACTGGCCCAGGCGACCGCGCTGACCGCCGCCGCCAGGGCGGCCGGGCCGCGGACCCACGCGTACGTGATGCTGTCGCTGTGCACCGGGGTGCGGACCGAGGAAGCACGGGCGCTGCGGTGGCAGCACGTCGACCTCGGCGACCCCGCCAGCGTCCCGCCGCGGCCGGCGTCCGTGGCGGTGTGGCGGTCGGTGCGGGCTAAGGGAGACACCAAGACCAGGAAGTCCCGGCGCACCCTCGGGCTGCCGCAGCTCGCGGTGGCGGCGCTGCAGGCACTGCACGCGGACTCGGCCCCGGAGCCGGGGGACCTGGTGTTCAGCACCGCCACCGGACAGCCCCTGGACGCGGCCAACGTGCGCCGGTCGTTCCGCGCCGTCTGCACCTCGGCGGGGATCGGGCCGGACTGGACACCCCGCGGGAGCTGCGGCACACCTGCGTCAGCCTCATGTCCGACAGCGACGTCGCCGTCGAAGAGATCGCCCGGCTCGTCGGCCACGCCAGCAGCAAGGTCACCGAATCGGTGTACCGTCATCAGCTCAGGCCCGTCATGACGATAGGCGCTGAGAAGATGGACGTGCTGCTCGGCGTTGTCTAAGGGAGCGGACTCTGCCGCAGGCGTCCGACGCCAGCGATCTGAACGTAGGGGATTCGGACCTGCGACCCTTGACGCCAAGTCACAGCCGTAGCTGCGCCGGGCATCGCCTGACGTCGGCCGGTGGGGTCTTCACCCGCGCGGATAGCCGCCGCGCGTTGCCGGCTGTTGCTGGTTGGTTGTCGAGTTGGCTCCCCGTTTAGCGCCCTGGCAACTGGTCACGTCGGCATCGGAATCGTCCTGAGTCTGCTGGTGGAACACCTTCAGGGCGCCGGTCGGCATGCTGCCGGGTTGCTCGGCGACTTTCTTGGCGGATTGCGAGGCCGCACAAGCTGGCTCATGCGACGCGTGTCGCCCAGATAGCCGTTGAGCGATCGCTAGGCCACTCCGCACGGGGCTCAGCCCCGACTCTTCGCCTCCGGCGGGCCGGGGAGGGACGGGGCATGGACCTCGATGCGGTTCGCCGGCCGCGGCTTGTCCGCGTGTCACGCGTGATCCGGTTGCCCGCGCAGGGTAGTGCACTATCGCCGAAGCGCGCGGCGGCGGTCACGGTGCCGTGAGCCCGGCGCAGATGGCGTCACACAGGGTTCGCACTCGCCGTCCGAGTTCGCCGAGATGGAGGCGGTGCATGCGATCGCTCAGGCCGGATACGGAGATTGCGCCGGCGGGCCGGCCGTCTGTGCCGCGGATGGCTGCGGCTACGCACGTGAGGCCGGTTTCGTTCTCCTCCTCGTCGATGGCGAACCCACGCTGCCGGGTTACTTCGAGCTCGATGTCCAGCTCGCCCTGGGCGGTGATCGTGTTCTGGGTGAACCGCTGATAAGGTTCTGGCCCGAGTAGGATGGCGCGCTGCGCCGGGGGGGAGTCGGCGAGCACTGCCTTGCCGAGCGCGCTGCAGTGCGCGGCCACAGTCTGGCCCAGCGACGGCAGGCTCCGCAGAGCGTAGCCTCCTTCAAGCACCGCCTCGTATACCAGCCTGCCGCCCTGCACCCCGATCAGGTTGACTGTCTCGCCGGTGGCGTTGCGCAGGTCTGCCATGGCAGGTTCGGCCAGCCTCGTGATCGCTGACTCGGTCGCCTGGGCCGCCAGGGCCCGCGCGCGCGGGCCCAGCCGGTAGGTGTGACTGGTCACCACGTGTTCGGCGAAGCCTCGCGCGCGCAGCGTCTCCATGATCCGGAACATGGTCGTCCGCGAGGTGCCGAGTTCCCTGGCGAGCTCGGCCAGGCGTGTCTCCCCGCGGCGCGCGATCAGCTCCAGGACGGCCAGTCCCCGGTCCAGCGAGCCAAGAGTGTTTGCCGTCGATGGCGTGCCCGGCATGCTCCCACCTCCGTTCCGCGGCAGGACGTGGTCTTGACCGGAGATCAACGGTCCCGTTACCGTAACGATATACGGTTCAAACTGTTTCAGTATACGGAACGATTACCGGGTGCTGGTGTGGCACGAACACGCATCTACTTTGTCTCCGATGTGCACGCGTCGGAGCGGTGCTGGCTGAAGTTCCTCGCCGCGCCCCGCTTTTACGAGGCGGACACCGTGATCGTCGGCGGCGACATCACCGGCAAGTTCATCGTCCCGATCCGGGCGCAGGCCAATGGCAACTGGGCGGTGGAGAACTTCCTCGGCAGGCAGTGGCGGGCGACGACCCGTGATGAGCTCGGCCGCCTGAAAGCCCGCATCGCCGACACTGGCCAGTACGCCTTCGAGACCAGCGAGGAGGAGTACGCCGAGTACGAGGGCGACCAGCCCAGGATCGACGCGCTGTTCCGCCGGCTCGCGCTGGAGCGGGTTCGCCGGTGGGTGGACATGGCCGAGGACAAGCTCGGGCCGGCCGGGATCAAGTGCCTGGTGAGCGGTGGCAACGACGACTTCTACGAAGTCGATGAGGCACTGGCCGCCTCGAGCGTGATCCAGAACCCGGACGGCCAGGTGCTCGACCTGGCCGGAGGATTCCAGATCATGGGGATCGGCTACGGCAACCCGACGCCGTGGAACTGCCCGCGCGACATCCCGGAGGCTGACCTGGCCGCCAGGATCACGGCTGTCGCCGACAGGGTCGGCCGGCCCGACCGGGCGATCTTCAACCTGCACGTCCCGCCGTACGGGAGCGGATTGGACTTCGCCCCCAAGCTGGACAGCGAGCTGCGCATGGTCATGTCGGGCGCGGGCCCGCAGATGATCCCGGTCGGCAGCACTGCCGTCCGTGACGCGATCATGCGCTACCAGCCAATGCTGGGTCTGCACGGCCACATCCACGAGTCCCGCGGTGTGCGCAGGCTGGGGCGCAGCACGGTGGCCAATCCGGGAAGCGAGTACGGGGAGGGCGTCCTGGACGGCGTCCTCATCGACCTGGACTCGCGTAAGGGGCTCGTGGACATCAAGCTGACCTCCGGGTGAGGTGTTCGGGCTGCTGAGCGAGAGGAGCTACTGATGGATTCGACAGAACCGAAAGTCGTCGGCGTGCCCGGAGTCTTCACCCGGGCAAGTTCGGGGCTGGTCCGGCAGGTGTCCACCCGCGACACCGTCTACTACGGCGCCATGGCGATCACGATCGCCTACATGGTCTTCATCGTGACCGCGTGGCCGTCCTACCCGGGCTCGTCGATGGAGCTGGCGACGCTGCTGGTCACGATCGGCGGCGTGTTTCTGGGCGTCGTCTACGCCCTGTTCGCGTCTGTCTACCCGCGGTCGGGTGGCGAGTATGTCTTCCTGTCCCGGGTCGTGCACCCGTCCGTCGGGTTCGTGATCAGCTTCATCCAGGCGTTCTGGTATGCGTTCTATTTCGGGCTTAACGGGGCGTTCTTCGCGATCTACGGACTTGCCCCGCTGTTCATCGTCCTCGGCCTTCAGTGGCACAGCTCGGCGCTGACCAGCGCCGGGACGTGGTTTTCCGGGCACAACGGGATCTTCATCATGGGCTCGGTGATGATCGTGTTCATCGGCTTCATGGTCTACCGGGGAATGCGCGGCTTCTTCCGCATGCAGCGGTGGGCGGGGCTGTTCGCGCTGGGCAGCGTGCTGCTGACTATCGTGGTGCTGATCCTGGGCAGCTCCGGCGTGCTGCATTTCGCGCCGCATTTCGATGCGATCGCCGGGTCTGGCGCTTACGCCGCGGTCGAGCGGGCCGGGTCGGCGCCGGGCTTCAGCACGCTCGCGACCTTTAACTTCATGGTGTGGCCGGCGTTCTCCATCCTGTTCTCGGTGAACATGGTGTCGTTCAGCGGCGAGGTGAAAAACGTCCGACGCGGCCCGCTGATCGGCATCGTCGGGTCCATGATCATCACTGGTGTGCTGATGATCGTGCTGATGTACTTCGGCCGTCACGCGTTCGGCGACCGGTTCCTGCAGGCAGCGCCTACCTCGGCGAAGGTGCCCGTGCCGCCGTTCCTGAATGTGTTTGCCTCGATCCTGGCCAACAATCCCATCCTCACGATCCTGATCAGCCTGTGGGTGGTGTTCGTCATCCCGTTCGCGCTGGGCAGCAACGTCATCTACTCATCACGGGCGATGCTCGCCTGGGGCCTGGACGGGGTGGCACCCGGCCCGTTCGCGAACGTGTCGGAGCGCAGGCACACCCCGGTGTTCGCGATCATCACGCTGGTGCTGCTGGCCGAGGCGGCGCTGGCGATCTTCACCTACACCACGCTGGTGGCGATCCTGTCCGGGTTCCTCGGCTTCGCGATCGCGTTCCTCGTGGTCTGCGTGGCGGGCATCTTCTTCCCGTTCACCCACCGGGAGACCATGGAGCGCTCGCCCGCCAACATCAAGGTCGCCGGGATCCCGCTGATGACCATCTGCGGCGTGCTCGCCGCTCCGTTCATCGCGTTCATCGCATACAGGACGGCAGTTGACAAGGCACTCGGCGCCAACGCGCACGTCTCGCTGATCGTCAACGGCATCTTGATCGCCGTCGGGTTCGCGTGGTTCTACGCGCTGCGCTGGTACCGGAAGAGGCGAGGAGAGGACGTTGATCGCCGGTTCAAGGAAATCCCCATCGAGTGACGCGGGCAGAGCGCGGACCCGAGTGGAATGGGAAGTGCCGCGTGACCGGTCAGCCTGAGCCGCCGGAGCTGCTGCCTGGCGACGCCACCGCGCGGGTGCCGGCTGGCCTGGAGCTGCTGCTCCAGGAGGCGGATCAGCTTCTGGAGGAATCAGCGCGACGCGGGCTGGTGCTCAGGCTGGCCGGCTCCGCTGGGGTACTGCGGCATTGCGGTCGCTGCCGCGGCGCGGTCGCGGCCCTCGGCCGGGAGCTTCCGCGGGACGTGGACTTCTTCGCTTACGGAAAGCAGCAGCGCCAGCTCGGCCGGATGTTCGCCGATCTTGGGTACCGCGCCGATCCGTCGGTCGCGTTCAGCCAGGAGTACGGGATCGACCGGCTTATCTACCTCGGGCATGGCGCCGCGACCAAGGTCGACGTGTTCCTGGATGCGCTGCGGATGTCGCACACGATCGACTTCAAGGGCCGGCTCGACGTGCCCGGGCCGACAGCCCGGGCCGACGACCTGCTGCTTGCGAAACTCCAGATCCACGAGATCACTGAGAAGGACATCAAGGACCTGGCCGCGCTGCTCGCCGCCCACCCACTCGGCGACGGCGACGACCGCAGCAGCACCCTCGACATGGCGCGCGTTGTCGGCCTGATGCGCACTGACTGGGGGCTGTGTCACACGGCGCTGGCGAACCTCGCCGTTGCCGCGCAGCTGCTGGCCGGATGGGGTCCGGCTGGGGACATTGCGGTGACTGCCCGGGCCCGGGCGGAGGAGCTCCGGCAGCGCATCGAGCTCGCGCCGAAGTCGCTGCGCTGGAAGGCGCGCGCCCGTGTCGGCACCCGAGCACGCTGGTATGAGGAAGTCGGCGACGCCGAGCAGCAGGGCCAGGGCGACGCTGGTATCAGGGAGAGGTGAGGACTGCTGTGAACCGCGATGGTCAGGACCTGCTGCTCGAGCACATGACGTGGAGCGAGGCACAAGCTGCAGTCAGCGACGAGCGCGTGCTGATCGTGCCGGTCGGCGCAGTAGAGCAGCACGGCCCGCATCTTCCGCTCGGGACCGACGCCATCGTAGCTTTTGAACTTGCCCGCCGGGTGGGCAGCCGAAATGGGTCGGTGGTTGCGCCCGCCATCTGCTACGCGGCCCGGTCGTCACCGCGCAGCGGCGGCGGCGGGCGCAGCTTCCCTGGATCCACCGGGGTCTCCGGCCAGACAGTCATAGCCATCGTCCGCGACGTGACGTCAGAGTTTTTCCGGACCGGATTCCGGCGCGTGGCCTACCTGAACGGGCATTACGAGAACTCCTCGCTGGTTTACGAGGCGCTGACTGAGGCCATCGAGCCGTGCCAGCAGACGTGCAAGGCGATCCTGGTGAACTGGTGGGAGCAGATCAGGCCGGAGGACATCGAGCGGATCTTCGGCGGAAACTTCCCGGGATGGGAGGCCGAACACGCTGGCGTGGCGGAGACCTCGCTGATGGAGGAGCTCCGCCCGGAGCTGGTACGCGGCGCGCTCAAGGGCGAGGGCGGCGTGGCCCGGCTGGCCACATACGACATCTTCCCGCCGCCCAGCGACGTGATCCCGCCGAACGGGGTCCCCTGGCGGTCAGATCCTGCCTCGCCGGAGATCGGGCGGTACCTGGCCGGAGTACTGGTCGACCGCATCGGGGCGATTCTTGCTCGAGAGTTCCCGGCGCACGGCGCGCAGTTGCCGGCTCCGCCGGCGGAAGACTTGTCAGGCGGAGGGAGGACCGATGGCAGCTGAGGCAACTGGCCAGGACGGCGGGTTCCGCGAGGTGGCCGCCCTCGCCGCATACCCACCCGGCCGGGGGTCGGCTATTGCCGCGTCGCTGACCGAGTCGGTAATCCGGGAGATGACCAGGCTCGCGCTCGACCACGACGCGATCAACCTGGCGCAGGGCTTTCCCGACTTCCCGGCCCCGGATGAGGTCAAGCGCGCTGCCTGCGCTGCGATCGAGGCAGACATCAATCAGTACCCGATCACCTGGGGAGCAGCCTCGCTCCGCGAGGCACTCGCGGCCAAGTACCGCCGCTCGTACGGAATGGACGTCGACCCGGAACGCGAGATCTGCGTGACCTGCGGCGCGACCGAAGCCATGATCGCGGCGATGATCGGATGCGTCGACCCTGCCCAGGAGGTGATCGTTTTCGAGCCGTTCTACGAGAACTACGGCGCCGACGCCATCATCGCGGGTGCCTCGCCGCGCTACGTCACCCTCAGCGAGCCGGACTGGACCTTCGACCGGGCCGAGCTGGCCGCAGCATTCAGTAACCGCACCCGCGCCATCGTGGTCAACACCCCCAACAACCCGACCGGCAAGGTGTTCAGCCACGACGAGCTGACAATGATCGCCCGGCTATGCGAGAAATACGGCGCGGTCGCGATCACTGACGAGATCTACGAGCACATCACCTACGACGGCGCCCGGCACATCCCGATGGCGACGATCCCCGGAATGGAAGACCGGACGATCACGATCAGCGCGCTGTCCAAGACCTACGCAGTGACCGGATGGCGAGTCGGCTGGGCGATTGCCCCGCCGGACCTCACCGATGCCATCAGGAAAGTACACGACTTCGTCACCGTCGGCGCCCCTTCGCCGCTGCAGGAAGCAGGAGCAGTCGCCCTGCAGCTACCAGACTCCTACTACCAGGAGCTCGCGGCGGATTACCACGAGCGCCGGGACCTGATGCTGGAGACACTGAGCAAGATTGGCCTCAGGCCCATCACGCCGTCTGGCGCCTACTACGTGATGACCGACGCTTCCGCCCTCAACCTGGGTGATGACGTCGCGGCGGCACGCGCGCTCGTGCGCGAGGCCAGGGTCGCGGCCGTGCCGGGCTCGTCCTTCTACTCCCGGCCCGGCCTGGGCAACACCAAGCTCCGCTTCTCATTCAGCAAGAAACTCGAAACCCTGCACGAGGCAGGCAGAAGGCTGTCGCAGCTCGTCCAGCCCCGGCAAACCCACTAACCGCCCGCCATCTCGTCCCGGCAGGTTGAAGGGTGTGGGTAGCCGCAGAGACGCACGGCGCCGTCAAGCTCTTACGGGTGCGGGAGATGGTGCATGTACACCTGCAAGTCGGTGCTGATCTGATTCCCCATGGCGATGGCGTATCGCGGACCGCGGTTTGCCCGGCCAGCTTAAGCGGGCTCATCACGGCGTCGAGTGCCTTCCGCCAGCGTCCCTTGCCGCCGGCCGGGTCTTCGGCGGCGGCGTGCAGTTCCTTCGCGTTGGCTTCCAGCTCGGCCTAGCCGTCGGGCGCAAGACCGAGTGTTCCGGCAACCTGCAACGCGAGGTCGGCGAGGTCGCCGGAGCTGTGCCGTGTCGAAGGCATTCTCGTTGTACGTCTGGCTGAAGTTGCTGCTGCCCGCGGCGATGTTGCCCTTGACGCCACCGAAGTTGTACTGACTCGCTGGCTGGTTGGTCACGACGTCGCCTGACTGAGCGCGGTCCGTGTAAACGTTCAAGTTGTTGATAACTGTCGGACCGACCAGGTTGCGAAGCAACTCGACCGCCTGCGCGGCCGACGGCAGCTGGTCGCTGTCCCCCACCTCGGCCCGGAGCTCGGCGACGAATTCCGTCAACACCGAGCGGATCTGGCCGAGTACCCCGCGGATGACGGACGGGTTGAGCGTCCAGTAGAGAGCAACTATGTCGTAGTTCCGGTCCGGCCGCCGGTTCCACATGTTCCGGTACGCCGGGGCAGCAAAGACTTCCAACTCGATCTGCCGCTGGTTCGTCTCGGCCTCAGCGACCAGCGCCTCGAGCGCGTCCACACTCTGGTTCAACGGCACGATCTCGTTGAGGTGCTGGCGGATCTCGGTCGGCAGACCGGACGGATCGAACGGGTGTGTGGTGCTCCGCCCGTACATGTTCTGGATGATCTGCATGATGGGGGCGCACACCTTGCGGTAGTCCGGCACCTCGAAGTCCGGGTAACCGTGCAGCTCAGCTTTGGCCCACTCGCGCAGCTGCCCGGCTTTGATGCGGATGGCCAGCACCATGCAGGTGCGCAGCAACTGGCCCAGCGGCGCCGTCCGGTCAAGCACGGCATCTTCGAGCCTCGCCAGGAGATCTGAGTGTCCTCGTGCCACTTTTCGCTGGTGCCGCTTTCAGTTCTCTTACGGCAAGCTTCCACTTGCCCCCCATAAGCTGGCGTGCATTCCCCGCAGTGATGCTATCCGAGTTGCGCGCGCCTGGGGAATGTCGCATTGGCATGCAGGCTGCCAACGCCCTGTCATCGGCATGCAGATCCGTACGTTGACGCCTCCCGTGCCGAGCTGGGCCGCTTGTCCGATCGAAGCGAGGCAGAAACGAGCCGGGCGCTTGCGCTGTCCGTTCCGTGGGAGCCGGCCCGGGGCGGCGAGCGTTGCGGTCTGGCGGTCCGTGCGAGCTAGGGGAGACACCAAGACCAGGAAGTCGCGGCGGACCCTCGGGCTGCCGCAGCTGGCGGTGGCGGCGCTGCGGGCACTGTGGGTACTGCGCGAGGAATCCAAGCCGGAGCCGCGGGAGCTGGTGTTCTGCACCGCCGCCGGGCAGGCCCTGGACGTGGCGAACGTGCGCCGGTCGTTCCGGGCGGTGTGCCGGGCTGCCGGGATCGGGTCGGACTGGACGCCGCGGGAACTCCGGCACACCTTCGTCAGCCTGATGTCCGACAGCGACGTCGCCGTCGAGGAGATCGCCCGGCTCGTCGGCCACGCCAGCAGCAAGGTCACCGAAACGCTACCGCCACCAGCTCCGGCCCATCATGACCACCGGAGCAGAAAGGATGGACGCCCTCCTAGGCGCCGCCCGCTAGCGCACCTCACGTCCGGACGAACTCAGCCCAGACGCCAATGGCCGGATCGCCGCCGTAGCTGTAAGGCCCTGGAGCGCCTCGCAGCTCGATATGCTGAATCATGCGTATGCGGGACGCATCGTCTCCCCGGCTTGCCGAGTGGCCAGCCGGAGAAGTGCAGTGGGTGCCAATCGCGCAGGACTTCATCGATCGCCGAGTGGCCGCCGCTGGAGGCGATCTCCTAGCCGGTCTTTCGGGATTCACCGGCAGGCTCCGGGAAGGCGACCGAGTCGCCGTGGCGGTGGGTAGCCGGGGTATCTCCAGCATTGTCGAGGTATGCCGGTCGCTGATTGGCTGGCTGAAGTCACGGGGCGCCGATCCGTTCATCGTTCCCGCGATGGGCAGCCACGGTGGCGGTTCCGCGGAGGGGCAGGTGGAAGTCCTGGCGGCGCTTGGCATTACCGAGGCCGCTATGGGCGTAGCGATCGTTTCTAGCCTAGATACGGTTCAGCTGGGCGTGACGCCTGGCGGAGTCCCGGTATTCACCGACCGGTGCGCGTCGGCAGCAGATCTGGTCATTCCGGTGGCGCGTATCAAGCCTCACACCGATTTTCACGGGCGCATCGAGAGCGGTCCGACCAAGATGCTGGCGATCGGCCTCGGCAACCGCCAGGGCGCTCATGCCATTCATTCCGTTGGCCTCGCGAAGTTGTCCCAGACGATCGCTGACGCTGGGCAGATCGTAGCTCGCGCCTTGAAGGTTCCGTTTTGCGTCGGCATCGTAGAGGACGCATTCGAGAACGCCGCCATTGTCGAGGTAATCCCGTCTGAGGATCTCGCCAGCCGGGAGTCCGAGCTGCTGGCGCTGGCCCGTGACTGGATGCCGTACCTGCCCGTGGCAGAGCTGGACGTGCTCGTTGTCCAGCAGATGGGCAAGAACATTTCCGGCGATGGCATGGACCCCAATATCACCGGCCGCTTCTACGACTCCCAGTTCGCCAGCGGCCCCGAGGTGCAGCGCCTGGTCACTCTTGACCTCACGCCGGAAACCGGCGGCAACGCCTGCGGCATCGGCATGGCCGACATCGTGACCGCGCGCCTGGCCGGCAAGGTGGACTGGCATCAGACCTACACCAACGAGGTGACCGCCGGTACTCCGCACGGCGCACGACTGCCTCTGGTCGCGCTCGACGACGAGGAGGCGCTCGCTATCGCGGTCGGAACGCTGAGCTCGGTGCCGCCTCGTCGCGCGCGCCTGGCCTGGATCCAGAACACCCTGAGCCTGTCCCGCCTCCTGGTGAGCGTGCCGGTGCTCGACGCTGTCAGCGGGCAGGTTCGCACGCTGGCCGACCCGGCGCCGATCACTTTCGAGGCCGGCACTCTGACGCTGCCGGACCTGTAGTCGCTAGCCTGCCGGCAGCTCCGCGTCAGCCACCTCCAATCCGGCGTCGAGCGCTTCCATCAGCCGTATCGAGTCGTCTTCCTCGATGATCAGCGGAGGCGCCAGGAACAGCGACGTCTGCTCGCCGCTGGTGCCGATCAGGGCGCCGGCTGCGAGCGCCGCGTCCGCGACCCGCGCCGCGATGGGCGCGACGGGCACGTCGGCGTACCAGGAACGCCAGTCCGGGCCGTGCAATTCGATGGTCCAGTGCGTGCCACGCCCGTCGATCCGGGACACGGACGGATGGCGGGCGGCAATGTCGCCCATTCCCTTCGCAAAGACCGCGTCGAGTTCTCGCGCATGGTCGGCAAGCCTGTCCCGCTGCTGAACCCGCAGATGTGCACGCAGCCCGGCAATCATGATGGGATGCCCGCGGAAGGTGCTGAACGTCTGCCAGCGCTGGTCATCCAGCAGCTCCGTGATGCGCCTGGACAACACGATGGCGCCGGCCGGCGAGGCGCCGCCGGACAGCGGCTTGCCCAGGGTGACCATGTCGGGGCGTGTCTCGCCTTGCTGGAAGGCGAACCACGTGCCGGTGCGGCCAAAGCCGGTGACGACCTCATCGGCGATCCACAAAGCGCCAGTCTCGGCTGCGGCTGCGGCCACCGCATCCTGGTAGGCGGCTGAATGGTAGACGCCGCCCTGGCTGTAGTCGATGATGACGCAGGCCGCGTCGCGCAGGGCCTCGGTGGCGGCGGCCGTCAGCTCGGCGGGGGGAAGGTCCGGCTGCGCGCCGACGATGCGCGCTCCGTTGGGCTTGGGCAGCTGGCGCACGTGACTGCCGCGCGGTACCGGGCGGCTGCCGCCGTGCGTGCTGGACAGGCCGCCATGCCAGTGCGGCTGCACAGTCACCTCGCGAGCGAGCCCGGAGCCGCCGTGGTAGGCGCGTTCTCTGGTGACGAGGACCTGACGGCCGGTGAGCGCCTGGCCCAGGGACAGCGCAAGGTCGTTGGCCTCGCTGCCGCTCATGCAGAAGCGCACGGCGCCGACGAGGTCGGGATCGTCTGCGAAGGCCGCCGCGCTCAGCTCCTCGACCGCTTCTTCCCGGTCCCGGTAATACCAGCCGTCGTTGACGATGGGGGCGTCGGCGGCCGCCCGGATCGCGGCCACGATGTCAGGATGGGCGTGCCCAAGCGCTGCTCCGGTGTCCGACCCGTCGATGACGCGCCGCCCGTCATCGAGGACGAAGTGAATGCCATCGCCGCCGACGATGGACACGTCGGCTGACTTTCCGATGTTGAAGTCGCTGAACAGCAGGAGCGGGCGCCGGCTCATGATGCGGCTCCGCCGGAGGTGATGGTCTTGCCGCCGAATCCCCATGCCTGTAGCGAGATTCCCTGGACGATGACTTCGGTGCGCTCCCTGACCTCCTCGCCGCAGGCGTCGCAGAGGCCGTCGGTGAGCGCGGCGATGATCTTGTCGGTCACGCCCTCGGTGAGGCGGTAGTCGAAGAGCTTGACTTCGATGATCGGCATGTCGGACGATCCTTCCTGTGCTGGCTGCGGCTGGGGATGGCGGGGTCAGGAGGCCATAGGCGGCCACCTTCGCGCGGCGGGCCCAGGTTCCCGCACCGCCGCGAGCTCGTCGAGGACGGCCTGGTACTGAGCGCGGATCGAGCGAGCCTCGCTGACGTCAACCTCGGCAAACCGGAGCTTGCTGCCGGGCGCGAGCTGAGCCATGCGGGAGGTGTCCACCCCGATCAGGCATCCGATCTTCGCGTAGGCCCCGCTCGTGCCGCAGTCTCGGCCGAGGCAGATGATCTCCTGGCCGCCGGCGATCTGAATGCCGCCGATCGGGTTGCCCTCCTCGATGATGTCCGTGGGACCCGAGCCGGTGTCAGGCGTGCGGGGTACGGGCTCCGCGGACGGGCACGTACCCGTGATGCGATATCCCACCCTGTTGCTCCGCGGTGACACGGTGTAGGTCTCGGCTGCGAAGGCCGCGAAGCCGGAGTCGCCGAAATACTCCGGTTGCGGTCCGCGCGTGAAGCGCAGCCGGTCCGGCGGAGCGCACAGGAACTCATGCTCGTCGCGCGCTTCCAGGAACGGTCCGGACGATTCCTGGTCAGCGTCCTGGGCGAGGATGTCGCCGGCGCGCAGGACGCGGCCGTCCATGCCGCCGAGCGCTCCGTCCAGATAGGTCGAGGCGCTGCCGAAGATGCGATCGCCGGCGATGCCGCCGGCGATCCCGAGGTATCCAAAGCAGCCGCGGCCAGCGACTGCGGTCACCAGCACATCGCCAGGCTTCATTTTGATGGGAACGGCCAGCGGGACCGGCATTCCGTTCACTGCTGCCTTCATGTCTGCGCCGGTCAGGGCGACCGTGGCAGCGGCAAGCGCCGTGTAGCGGCCGCCCTTGAGCACGTGCTCGACCACGGCAGTTCCGGGCGAGTTGCCGAGGACCAGGCAGTTCAGGCGGTAGGCGTAGTAGTCGGCAGCTCCGCCGGGCGGGATACCCGAGGCCAGTCCCTCGCGACGGCCTGTGTCCTGCAGCGTCGAGCTGAGTCCGGGCGAGAGAACGCGCATCAGGTCCACGTCAGTTCTCCGTGCGTGACACGGAGCCCGCCCGGCTTGATGTCGTAGGCGTAGCTGCCGCCCGAGACCCGTTCGCTGATGGAGGTGAAGTCGCCGGGTCCGATGGCCTCGAGCACGATCCGGTCGCCGGGGCGCAGCAAGGTCGGGCTGCCCGAGAAGGCCGCCAGCGTGGGGCGCGGCTGATAGATCGGGACCGCCATCTGGCCGACCATCTGGAAGCCGCCGGGACAGGCGACCGAGTAGAGGCTGATACTCGTTCCGCCGAGGCCCACCGTCCCGACCGGTGTCGTGATCCGCGGGCTGGCGTACTTGGGCGCGGTCAGCGCCTTCGCGCCGTCGACCCACATGCAGTTCGCCATGCCGGGGGAGAAGCTGACCATGCCGGTGAACTGTGGCGCCTGCAGCCGCTCGATGGCCGCCTCTGCCGACAGGCCGTTGACATCCGCGACGAGGTCGAGGTCGGGTCCGTGGTCGCCGCCGTAGACGGTGGGCAGCGTGATGACCCTGGACTCAAACTCGATTACCTGGTCGTCCCCGGCGACGGCGGCGGCGGCTATGACCTCCTCGATCCGGGCTGGGCTTGCGATGTCCGGATCAAGCCACAGAAGCAGCGTCGTCCAGCCAGGAACCGTCGCGATAATGCTGTCGGCGATGTCAGATTCACCGAGCTGCTTCTGGAGACGGAGGACTCCGACCACGGACCAGATGTCCACGTGGTCGAACAGGCGGATCGACACGTAACTCTCCCCGCACCAGGTGAGGGCATGCATCTCACGCAGAGCGGGCATAGGGCGCCTGGACAGTCAGGCCGGCGTCGCGCAGCACCGCGGGCAGGCTCTGGGCGTAGCGGAGCGCGTCCTTGCCGTCGCCGTGGAAGCAGACGCTGTCGGCCTGCCAGTCCAGCAGCCGCCCGTTCTCGGACGCCAGCTTTCTTGACGTGACGACAGCAGCGATCCGCTGGAGCGCGGCTTCGACGGAACCGCCGACGCATTCGAGTCGGTAGCCGGCGATCTCGATGCCGTCGTCGGTGACGCCGCGATCAACGTAGACCTGCAGCACGGTGGGAATGCCCGCCTGCTCGGCTAGGTAGCGGGTCTGGGCGTTCCAGACGGTATAGATGGGCAGCCGGTCATCAAAGATGCCGACGGCCTCGACGATGGCGCTGGCGATGCTGGCATCGAGCGCCGCCATATCGTCGAGCGCCCCATGCGGCTTGACGTGCGTGATCTCCGTTCCCTCGGCGTGACAGATCGCTTGCAGTGCGCCCATCTGGTAGAGAATGTCGTTGACCAGATCCGCCTTGTCCATGGTGATCCAGCGGCGGCCGAATCCGCGCAGGTCGTAGTACCCGAAGTGGGCTCCGATGGCCACGCCGTGCTGCTTGGCCAGGCGCACCGTGCCCCGCATGACGGTCGGATCGCCGCCGTGAAAGCCGCAGCCGACGTTCGCGGTACTGATGTACGGCATCACCTCGTCGTCGCGGCCGATCTTGTAGATGCCGAAGCTCTCGCCGAGGTCGCAGGTGATGTCGATGGTCGGGGAATTCATGGGTCTCGGACCTCCAGGCCATGTCGAGAACAAGCTGGTGACGCGAAGTTACAAGTACGATCGCACCGCCCCGATGACGTTGTAGTGATCGTCAACCAGCGGCATCAGCCGCCAGTTATCGAATGACGTGCACGGGTGCGAGATGTAGCTGCCGACGAGATCGCCGAGGGCGAGCGGCGAGCTGGCGGGCACGCTGAGCCGCGCGTGGTGGTCATTGAGCGAGAGGACCTCGTGCTGGGCGGCATCCACCGGCCTGAGGCCGTCCGCGGTGCAGGCCGCGAAGGGCACCGGGAATCCCCGGTCGTGCGCCGCGTCCCGCTTGCCGTAGTTCAGGATCGCCAGCCCGGATTCCGGCCGGGAAATGACCGTTGCCCAGAGCTCGAGCGCCTGCCGCAGCCTCGACGGGCCGTCGGACCGCCCGGCGAGCGGCGAGAACTTCTCGTACTGCGCGGCGTCATGGGTGACGTAGGCCCCGGACCGGACGATGGTCCGGGCCGGCCGGGACAGCGCCCACGGCCCGCTGAGCTGCGCCGCCACGCGGTCGAACCACATGCTGCCGCCGGCGCTGACGAGGATCTCAGCGGCCTCGCTGAACAACCCGGCGGCGTCGAGCGTGGTGACCAGCTCTCGCATGCTGGCGAGCAGGTCGTCAACGCTGCTGATCGTCTGCTCAGCCGGGCCGGGGGCGAACATGTTCTCGTACGCCTCGACTCCGGCAAGGCGCAGCCGCGGCAGCGTCGTGATGGCCTGCGCGAGCCGGACGGCTTCCGCCGTGCTCCGGCAGCCCGTGCGGCCGCCGGGAATGCCGAGCTCGATGAGAACGGGAAGGCGAGCCTGCGTTCCCGTCGTGAGATACCGGTCAAGCAGCGTCGCCCCCGGCACTGAATCGACCAGGCAGTACATCTCGAGGTCAGGGTCCTGGTCGAGCACTCCGGCCAGCCACGCTGCCGGGGCGGGATCGATCACCTCGTTGGCCAGGAACAGTCGCCGGGCACCCAGGCGCTGGAAGATCCGGGCCTGATGCACGCTGGCGACTGTGAGGCCCCATGCGCCTGCCGCAACCTGGCGGTCGGCGATCTGCGGCGACACCGGCGTCTTGGCGTGCGGAGCCAGCAGCAGCGAGTGCGCTGAGCAGTAGGCCGCCATGAGGTCGATGTTGTGCTGCAGGGCGCTGTCCTTCAGCACCATGACCGGCGTCGAAAACGGCGGCCGGAGCGCGTTCCAGCCCTGGGCGCCCGCGGCTCCGATCGGAACCGGCTGGGCGGTGGCGGGGAACGACTTGTACTGCCAGTCGATGGGCTGCGCGAGGACTTCGCTCAGGTCGAGCCGGCCGTCAGCCCGCGTCGCCGGGTAGGTGGTGTCTGCTGGTGTCGGCATCAGGCGGTCACCTGCCACCAGCCGGGATCACGGAGATCGGCGATCTGGCGGCCCGCCTTCAGGCCGAAGCCAGTCAGGATCACCACCGGACTCGGACCGACGACGTCGTCCCGGGCACGCTCGCGCAGCGTCCGGAGCCCGGCGAGGCCGACCGCGCCGGTTGGCTCCGCATAGAAGCCGCTGGAAGCGAGCCGCACGGCCGCGTCCTTGATGGCCGCTTCGTCGACTGCAATGGCCAGCCCGGCGGCGCCCCGGATGGCCGCTAGCACCTGGCGCCCGCGGACCGGCAGCTCGCAGGCGATTCCCTCGGCGATGGTCGGCAGGCCGCTGGCCCGTGGCTCCGGCTCGTCGAGCCCGCCCGCCATCGCGGCGGCGACCGAGTCAAACGCCGTGGACTGGACGGCGATGAGGCGCGGCATGTCAGCCAGGCCGCCGCGCCGGAGCGCATCGAAGCCCTGGAAGAGCCCGAGGATGACACCGCCGTTCCCGCAGGGGGCCAGCACCGAGCTCGGCGTGCGGCCGCCGAGCTGCTCCCACAACTCGAACGCCATGGTGGCCAGGCCGGCGCCGAAGTCCGGCGACCAGTTATGGCTGGCGTAGAAGCTGCCGCCTGCCGCCGCCAGCGCTGCCGCGGTCGCGTCCCGCCGCGAGCCGGGAACGGGCCGCAGCCGTCCGCCGACGGCTGCTGTCTGAGCCAGCTTCATGGGGGAGTTCCCGGCCGGGACGAAGACCTGGCATCTGATTCCGGCCGCCGCGCAGTAAGCGGACATGGCAGCACCGGCATTGCCGGATGAGTCCAGCACGATGTCGTTGACGCCCAGGCTGCGGAGACGCGACACGAGTACGGCCGCGCCGCGGTCTTTGTAGCTGCCGCTCGGCAGGAGATAGTCGAGCTTCAGGTGCGCGCCGAGGATGTCACTGTGGATCAGCGGTGTCGTCTGCTCGCCGAGGGTGACTCGCGCGGCCTCGGCGAGCGGCGGGAGCAGGGAGGCATAACGCCACACGCCTGACCTGCCGCGGTCGATGTCCTCCAGCGACACAGCGCGCAGGCCTACATCCAGCACGCCGTTGCAGTCGCAGCGCCAGCGCGCCTCGGAGACAGGGTGGGCGGCACGGCAGGCCGAGCAGGTATAGCGTGCCTGCTCAGGTTGCGCTCTGGGGGACACGACGCTGGTCATGTGAGGCACCGGTCAGCCGGGGGAGTGACCAGGCCGTGCGCGTGGCCGGCCTGCTCGAAGCACCAGGGGAGGTCCTCGCGCCGGACGCCCGCCATCAGCGACAGCCGGAGCAGGATGGCGGCGTGCGCGGCGTCGATGCCAGCCGCCGGGATCAGGCCGGCCGAGAGGAGGTCGATCTCGGAGCCGGGGTAGCCGTAGGTGTGCGCCAGGCCCTCGCCGGCGTTGGTGCGGGAGGCCAGCACCACGGGGATCCGGCTGGCCACCTCGCGGAGGATCGGTACGGTCCAGCTCGGCATGTGCCCGCCGCCAAATGCCGCCAGCACGAGACCGCCATAGCCGAGCGAGGGAACGGCCCCGATCAGAGCGCCGTCGTCGTCGAAGGATGCCGTCAGCTGGGCGATGCGGGTCTCGGTGGCTTCCGGCGGGACGCGCAGATGGAACCGCCCGCTCGGGCGCAGCAGAATCCGCACCTTGTCCTCGATGACGTAACCGAGCGGACCGGTGAGGGGTGACCCGAAGGTCGCCGGAGAGCTGGCGTGGCGCTTGCGGACGTGCCGCGCGGCATGGATCTCGTCGTTGAGGACCACGACGACGCCCAGCCCGCGCGCCGCTGGGCTCGCGGCCACCCGGATCGCGGCCAGCAGGTTCGCCGGGCCATCGGAGCCCGGCAGGCTCGAGTTGCGCATCGCCCCCGTGAACACAATCGGCTGGTCGAGCGCAGTCAGGAGCTCGAACGCGTACGCGGTCTCCTCGAGCGTGTCGGTTCCCTGGCTGATGACGATGCCGTCGGCTCCTGAAGCGACCGATTCCAGCACGCGTGACCGAAGCTCGAGCAGGTCAGCCAGCCGGAGGTCGCCAGACGGCAGCATCCGGGTCGGGTACACGTCTAAGGCGGCGACATCGCCGGCGCCGGGGATGCTGCGCAGCAGTTCGGAGGCGGTGACCCGCACCGTAGCCGCCCCGCCCTCGTCGGCCGAGCTCGCGATGGTCCCGCCGAGCGCGAAGAGCGCTACCCGCGGCAGAGCGGTCATGCCTGATCCCGCGGCAGCAGCAGGGCGATGGCGTCCACCTCGACGAGGATGCCTCGAAGCTGTGATCCGACCGTGGTCCTCGAGGGATAGGGCGGGGCGAAGTATTCCATGTACACGGAGTTGAACTCGTCGAAGTACCCGAGGTCAGCGAGGTGAACGGTCACCTTGACGACGTGGCTTGCGGCGCTTCCGCCGGCCGCCAGGACCTCGGTGAGGTTGCTGAGCACCACGCGCGACTGCTCGGCTAAGCCGTCCGGGATCACGCCGGTGGCCGGATCCACCGGCCGCTGCCCGGACACGAAGAGGAAGCTGCCCGCGCGGATGGCCTGCGAGTACGGACCGCCGGGCGCGGGTGCCCGCGTCGTGCTCACCGGGGAGATGCGCACGGCCTCAGCTGGCGCCAGCGCGCTGTCCGTCTCGGTCACCGGCTTCATTCCGGCGCCGGGCGGAACGGGTTCCGCGCCTTGAAGTCCTCGACGATCTCGTCCATCGTCTGCCAGCTAACGCCCTCGTGACCGCTGATGTACTCGGCGATGCGCTCCAGCATGAGCAGGACCTGCGGGCGGCCGCTGACATCGGGATGGATCGTCAGCGCGAACACGGCGTAGTCCATCTCGCGGTAGACCCAGTCGAACTGGTCCCGCCACATCTCCTCGAGGTGCCGCGGATTCACGAAGCCGTGGCTGTTCGGGGAGTTCTTGATGAACATCATCGGCGGCAGGTCATCGAGGTACCAGTTGGCTCCGATCTCGACGAGCTCGATGGGCGTTCCACGCACCAGCGGCTTCATCCACGCGTCGGCCTCCTGCGAGTAGTCGATGGTGGTCCACGAGTCACCGACCCGGGCGTAGAACGGCTCGAAGTCGTTGTAGGCCTGGCTGTGGTCATAGGTGAAGCCGTTGGACACCAGCAGCTCCGCGGTCTGAGCGGACATCTCCCACCAGGGTGCCACGTATCCGCGCGGCCGCTTGCCGCTGACCTTCTCGATGAGCTCGACGCACCGTTCCAGGACGCGCCGCTCTTGCTGCGGCGTCATGTCGATCGGGTTCTCGTGCGAATAGCCGTGCGCGCCGATCTCGTGGCCGCCGTCCACGACCATCCGGACCTGGTCGGGGAACGTCTCCAGGGAATGGCCGGGGATGAACCAGCTCGCCCGGATCCCCGCGCGCTCCAGGAACTTCAGCAGGCGCGGGGTCCCGACCTCTCCGGCGAACATGCCGCGCTGGATGTCCGATGGCGAGTTCTCGCCGCCGTAGGACCCCAGCCACCCGGCTACGGCATCAACGTCGATCCCGAACACGCATCTGATGTCCTTGGTCATGTCAGGCCTCCTTGTTTCCGCCTGCCGCTGGTCGTCTTAGTCGCTGCCCGCGAGCCAGCGGCCGCCGTCCACGACAAGTACGTGGCCGGTGACGTAGGACGCCTCGTCGCTAGCGAGGTACACAAAGGCCGCCGCGATGTCGTCGGGCGCTCCCACCCGCCGGACCGGCGTTCCCTCGGCCTGGCCAGCGACGCCGGCCGGTCCGAGTGAGTTCACCGGGTCGAGGGACTGCGGCGTGGCAACGACCCCGGGCGCCACGCCGTTCACGGTGATCCCGGCCGGGCCCAGCTCCACGGCGAGAGAATTGATCATCCCGACGAGGCCGGCTTTGCTAGCTGCGTATGAGGTGTGCTCGACCCAGGCTTGCAGCGGGCCGGAGACTGACGTCGTCGCGAGCAGGCGGCCGCGGCGCCGCTCCCGCATATGCGGGATGGCGGCCTGAAAACAGCGCCAGGCACCGGCCAGGTTGACGTCCAGGATCAGGTCCCACTGGTCGTCGCGGACCTCCTCCGGCTGGGGCTCCCGTCGCGCGATTCCGGCGTTGGCCACCACGATGTCCACCGAGCCCAGCTCGCTGATCGCACGATCGGTGAGCGCCTGGACGTCCTGACGCGCGCGCACGTCCACCGCCGCCACGACGACCCTGGCGCCGAGGGCGCGGGTTTCGGCGATGACCGGCTCGATGTCGTGGCCATCGGGCGGATACCAGGCCAGTGCCAGGTCTGCGCCTGACCTGGCGAAGGCGCGTGCGGTCGCCACGCCGATTCCCGAGGCCGCGCCGGTGATCAGCGCGACCCGCGAGTCGAGGGAGAACATCTCAGCCACCAATCGGATTCCTAGAGCGTGACATCGCCGCCGTTCGGGCCGAGCGTCTGCCCGGCGTAGTACGAAGCGTCGTCGGACGCCAGGAACACGGCCGTGGGGACGACCTCGGCCACGGTCCCGAAGCGGCGCATCGGGAGCTGGCCGAGCTTGCGCTGCACCCACTCCGGCGACTCGCCGGCGAGCATCGCGGTCTCGATGGGTCCTGGCGCGATGGCATTGACCAGGATGTTGAGGTGCGCGACTTCGCGGGCGAGGGCCTTGGTGAATCCGATCAGCCCGGCCTTGCTGGCGCTGTAGTGCGCCATCGTCTCGCCGCCTAGCTGGCCCAGCTGGGAGGCGACGTTGATGATCCGGCCGTGGCCCTGGGCGATCATGGCGGGCAGCACGGCCCGGCTGCACAGGAACGGCCCCCGCAGGTTGACCGCCATGATGCGATCCCACTCGGTGACTGGCATGTCGGCGACGAGATACTCGCTGACCACTCCGGCGTTGTTGACCAGGATGTCGATGCCGTCGAGCGCCTGCGCAGCTGCCGCTATGGCGTCGGCTACCTCGGATTCAGTGGCGACGTCTGCTCGGATGAAGCGCGCCCGCCAGCCGGCGGCCGCGGCATCAGCGATCAGCTGCGCGCAGGCGGATTCCGGCTGGACGTCGATGACGACGACATCGGCGCCCTCGCGGCCGAATCCCTCGGCGATTCCGCGGCCGATCCCCTGAGCGCCGCCTGTCACGACAGCCCGGCGGCCATTGAGCCTAGGCATCAGCTGTTGTCGGTCCCGCCTCAGCGGCGGGAGTCGCCCCTTCCGCGCCGACCGGTGCTGCCGCCCCGGCATCATCGTCCGACTCCGGGTCGCCTGCCGCCAGCACGGGCTGGTCGAAGAACGGAGCCTTGCTGAAGTACTTGACGAGCCAGGCAGCCGGCCAGATCAGGACGAACATCGCGATAAACGGGTAGAGCGTCCCGTGCGGCGTCGTCGGGAAAGCGGCGATCGCCGCGTAAACCAGCGCCGCGCCACCGAGGAACGGCAGCACGCCGGCCAGGATGAACAGGCGCGCGCTGGAGGTGAGCTTCCGCCGGTTATACCAGATGCAGGCGATCGCCCCTGCCACGTAGATCACGATGTAGAGGAGGCCCGCCGTGCCGCTGACCAGCCCGATGGTCTTGCCCGCGCTCGTGTTCGCCAGGTAGAGGATCAGCGCCGCGACCGGGACGGCGGCGGACAAGATCAGCGCCAGCGCCGGGGTGCGGTGCCGGCTCAGCCTGCCGAGCCAGCCGGGCAGGAGCTTATCCCTGGCCAGCCCGAAGCTCATCCTGCTGAAGTTCTGCAGCTGCGACTGCGTGACCGCGACGACCGAGGACAGCACCGCCAGCGACACGAGGCTCGACCATGGCTTGGGCCAGATGACGCTCGCGCTGTAGGCGATGATGTTCCCGGCGTTCGCGACAAGAACCTTGGCCGGGGCGATCGCCTCGATCGCCATCGTCAGAATGGTGAACCAGATGATGCAGAAGACCACCGAGATGATGCCGGCCCGGCCCGGGTTCCTCCTGGCGTCCGTGCCTTCCTCGGCCAGGTAGACCGACGCCTCCCACCCGCCGTACATGAACACGCCGATGACCACGCCGTTGACAAGCCCGTGGAAACTCGGAGAGGTCGCCGGCGACAGCCAGGACAGCTGCGGGTGAACCGTGCCCGCGTGCCCGCTGTACTCGGCCACCAACAGCCCGATGACGAACGCGACGATGATCGCGTACTCGATCCACACCACGACGGTCTGGAACCGGATCGCCCGGCGGACCCCCTCGATCGCGATGTACAGGACCAGGCCCGTGGCCACGGCTGTGCAGAGCCATTGCAGAATGGCGCTGTTCTGGTGACTGGGATAGATGATCCCGAGCAGGTAGGGGCCGAACAGGGTGATGTTGCCGATATTGGCGACCAGCGTCATTAATATGACGGCGAACCCGATGGCCAGCCCGGCGACAGGACGGATCGTCCGGGCTATCCACGCGGCCTGCGCTGCGGCCGACGGCCGCCACAAGTTCAGGTAGTGATAGGAGACGGCGATGCACAGCATCGCCAGCCCCACGATCCACACCACAGCCGGACTGGCCAGCCCGGAGACGGCCATGATTGCGCCTAGGCTCAGGGCGATGCTCGTGGACGGCGCCACGTTCGTGATGCCCGCCACGAAGTCACCGAACAGCGTGACTGCACCTGTGGCGAGATGAGTGGGGCGGGCAGTGCTGGCTGGTGGGGCGCTGCTCATCGGCTCTCCTGTTGAGGGTCGCGCGTCACCCTGCCGCGGCAACTGCCCTAAAGCCGCGAACACTAGCGACCGACGACAGCTCCACAAGGGCTTGCGCGCAAAGTACTCTCGTCAACTGGATCCCGTCAAGGATTGCCGAGCCTCCCATTTACGGCCGTTGACGTGGAACTCGCCTGCCTTTAACGTGGCCATTGGATCCAGTCACGGGAATGTGGATCCAATGGCTCCGGCCGCCTCCAGGTGGCTCGGCGAGTTGCCCGGAGGACCGATGGACGCTGGCGAGCGTCTCAAGTCGCGACTGCGCGAGCCACTGCGCCTCGGTCTCTGGCTTGACTTCCGGCCGGCGCCCGGCACCCGCTCGTCCGGCTCCCTGTACGGCGAGATCCTCAAGTTGGCAAGCCTGGCCGAGAGCTCGGGCTTCTCGGCCGTGTTCACCACCGAGCATCACGGCTCGACCGACGGCTACCTCTCGGCGCTGCGCTTGCGGCGCGAATCCCGCACCGCAGCGGCTGGGCCACCTACCTCAGCGACATGCGCGGCCGGCTCGCGCGCAGCGCCGTGATGCTCGAACTGAACCGCGACGCCGACATCAGTTTCGTTCGCGAAGCACATCCTGATGTGGTCGTGTTCGCCACCGGATCGTGTGTCCGGCCACGTCGGGCTTGCCTCGAACCGCGGTCCGACGGAGCGACACCCGCGGTCACCGACGCTGTGTCCCTGCTGCGGCAGAGCGATCCGCGTGCCCGGTTCGTCGTTGTCGGCGGCGGCCGTGCCGGCCTGGGCGCGGCCGAGTGGCTGGTAGCTCAGGGTGCATCCGTAGTGGTGCTGGAGGAGGGCGAGGAACCGGGCGCTGTTGTCGAGGCTGGCACCACCAGGCCGCTGCAAATGGCGAGACTTGCCAACGAGCCGGAACTGGAGCTCAGACCGGGACGCGCTATCCACCACATCTGCGGGACGTCCGTGTTCATCGCTCTGCCAGCGGCCATTGGCGAGCTGCTGGAAGAGGAGATCCGGGACGTCTCGGCCATTGTCTACGCCGACTGCTTCAGTTCCGAATCACGATTGTGTAATGCGTATCGAGCTGCAAACCCGGCTGCTGAGATCTGCGAGATCGGCGACTGCGCAGTTCCGCGCAGCGCATTAGAAGCCATTCTGGAAGGGGCCAGCCTAGGGCGCCAGATCTGATCGGGTCAGCCAGCTACAATCGGGCGATTGCGCACGAGCTGGACCCTAGCGAGATGGCGGCCGAACGCCGGAGGAGAGCGATTGAACTCAGATAGAAGTACGGTCAGGGAATCTCATGTTGAGTCGATCGCACGCGACCTCAGGGAACAGATCCTCGCGGGGAAGATTGCGCCCGGCCAGCGGATCTCCCAGCTGTCTATCGCCGAGCATTACGGCGTCAGCCGGCTGCCGGTTCGCGAGGCATTGCGGGCGCTGAGCAGCCAGGGCCTAGTTGTGATCGAGCCTCGGCGCGGCGCCACTGTGCCGGCGCTGGACCTCAGCGATCTGCGTGAGGTCTACCTGATGCGTGAGCGGCTCGAGCCGATGGCCGTGGGCCTCGCCGTTGCCAACGTGACCGAAGCGGAGATTGACAGGGCCGAGAACCTGCTCAAGGAGATGGAGACTCTCGGCACCGTAGACACTGAATGGCTTCGCCTGGACCGCGAGTTCCACACGATGTGGTACCAGCACACGCACATGCCACGCCTTGTCCGAACGATCGACCAGCTTTTGGATGTGGCTCAGCGGTATCGCGCGATCTTCAGCCAGACGCCCGGAGCTGGCAGCATGTCGGATCTCGAACACTGGCTAATGCTCCAGTCGATCCGAAGACGATCGTCCGAAGACGCGGAGGCCCTCCTCGAGGTTCATCTGCGGCACGTACGGATGACGCTGGAGAGCTCAGTCATCGCAGAACCGAGGCGTCTTCATTAGCCGCCAGCCCGCAGACAAGCGGTCAAGGCGGGGAGTCACTAATAGTCAAGGGAGTCCCGATGTACGAAAAACTACTCGTAGCTGTGGACCACTCCGAAGTAACCGGCCGGGTGCTCAGTGCGGCCAGGGACCTGGCGTCTCTCGCTAATGCCGAGGTCTGGGTGCTGCACCTGCGCGAGGCCGAGTACATGCCCAAGGCCATGGTGCCGGCGACCGAAACGAGAGACGACGCGAAGGCAGAGGTCGATGCCGCGGTCGCCGAACTCACCCGCACCGGGGTCAGGGCACACGGCGAGGTGCGCAGCACGATTTACGGGCACGCCGCCAGGGAGATCGTAGATGACGCCAAGGGCCACGACGTCGGCGTCATTATCATGGGATCTAAAGGCCGCGGCGACCTCGCTGGGCTCGTGGTCGGCAGCACTGCGCACAAAGTCATCCATCTCAGCGACCGGCCGGTGCTAATCATTCGCTGAGTCTTCCACCACTCTGCCGATAGCTTGGTTCGCGGCTACGCGCATGCGGACGCTTGGCTTCTGGCCCTGGACCGGCCCGGAGTGGGTGGCCTCTATGGTCGCGCCGGGTTCAGGGCTAAGCGCCGGGGGATGTAGTTCGGTTTCGAGCAGGTTCATGGCTTTGATGAAGGCGTCCTGCTCGGCGGGAGAGAGCTGGTCTAGGACGCGAGACAGGGGCCGGGCGGCACCGTCGAGCCATTCCCCGATCAGCGTGGCCTGGGCGGGGATGACCTGAACGATCGTGCGCCGTCGATCGGCGGGGTCGGGGTGACGTTCGATGAATCCGGCCCGGTCAAGGTCGGCGAGGACGCCGCTGACGGTGGGGAGGGTCAGCCCGAGCCTGGATGCGAGTTCGCTGACGGACAGCGGGCTCCCGAGAAGCTGCTCGAGTGCGGCGATGTGGCGGGGACTGAGGGGTGCTGTCGAGGGCGGCGCGGCGCGGTCGTGCCAGCGCCGCATTCCACGGCTCACGCGCCGGAACGCCTGCATGAGGCCAAGGCACATCAGCGAGTGCTGCACCGCGTCTGCGTCCTCTGTCACGGCGCTCCCTGCTCGCGCTGGTGCGGGTTGACTCTTAGTGTCCGTAGTTTATATGGTTCCCAGAACAAAATAGTTCGGACAATCTAATCGAGTACGCGGAAGGGACGGCATGGGACCGTCAGGACAGCTCACGTCGCCGCAGCTGCAGT
Organism: uncultured Actinomycetota bacterium; assembly: GCA_963792725.1. Lineage (GTDB taxonomy): Bacteria > Actinomycetota > Actinomycetes > Streptosporangiales > Streptosporangiaceae > JAJYUU01. The sequence continues at coordinate 49,630 of CAWBXJ010000002.1, forward strand.
CGATGCTGGCAGACGGCGCGCTCGCCGGGACCTGGAGGCTGGACCCGGCCAGGTCCGAAGTCCGGCTCACGACCCGGCACACGTGGGGGCTGCGCCCGCTGCACGGCGTCTTTCGCGAGATCTCCGGGAACGGCACGGTCACGGCGACCGGGGAGGCCAGCGGCGTCCTTACCGTGGCCGCTGGGTCGATCGATACCAAGAATGCCCAGCGGGACAAGCACCTGCGCTCGCCCGACTTCTTCGACATCGCTAACCACCCGGACATCACGTTCACAGCCGAGAATGTCAGGCCGGGCGACGGTGGGGTCCGGGTGACTGGCAGCCTGACCGTCCGCGGCAGCACCCGCCCGGTGTCCTTCGACGCGACTGTCAGCGCCGCCGACGGCGAGATCTGCCTGGACGGCGAGCTCCCAGTCAACCGGGCGAACTTCGGCCTGACCTGGAACTTCATTGGGATCGCGTCGATGGACAACACGATCGCGGTCCACGCGGTCTTCACTCGCGCCTAATCGGCCGCGCCGCTCACGGCGCGGTGTCCCTGCCGGACCGACACGGCCGCGCCGCGACGGCTGCCGCGGGAAACCGGCCACGTCGCGCTGAAGCCGCCGACGCAGGCGGGGGCGGGAGCGACGATGCTGAGGAACCGATCGCCCCGGCCGGCGGCCGTGTCCCAATGTGGCGGGTAATCATGCGCTTCACGGCATGACCATGTGATCAGCCAACGTCCGCTATTCGGCTACGAGCGGGCGTTGATGGTGCCCGCGTTCGGGCAGATCATCCGTCGGCAATGACCGTGGGCTCGACAAGTCGAGCGCGGACACCGGCGGTGTTTGAAACGCCTGCCGTCCGCGGCCGCGGGCGCCGCATAGCATCATCGCGTCGTGCGTGCTCCGACGCGTGATGGCCGCGGGCTCTGCGGGCAAGCTTGCCCGTCGGCCGCGCGTGGGTGCCGTTCCTGCCAGGCTGGGCCGGTGAGCCACCGGGAGGCCCCCGCGTGTCGGCGGCGGCGGTGGCCGCGATGCCGGCCGTCCCGTTACCCTGTGGTGCTGTGGCCACAATCGCGGGCATCGAGATCGACGAGCGCCGGCTCGCTGCTGTCTGCGAGCGGTACGGGATCGCGGCGCTGGAGGTCTTCGGCTCCTCGGCTCACGGCACGGCCGGTCCGGACAGCGACATCGACATCCTGTGCACGATGATGCCTGGCAGGCGGCTCGGCTGGGAGATCGAGGACCTCGCCGACGAGTTGTCCGCTCTGCTCGGCCGCCGGCTCGACCTGGTGTCCCGGCGGGCGCTGCACCCGCTGCTGCGCCCGGCTGTCCTCGCGGAGGCCCGCTCGGTGTATGCGGCCTGACATCCTGCTCATCAGCGAGATGATCGATGCTGCCGAGCAGGCACGCCTGCTGGCCGTCGGGGTGAGCGCTACCGACCTGGAACTGGACCGGCAGCGCCGGGATGCACTGCTATGGAATTTCACAGTGCTCGGCAGGCCGCGGCCGGGCTCTCCGGCGACACCCGGGCCGGGTTTCGTGACGTTCAGTGGCAGCAGCCTGCGTGCCTGCGCAACCGGGTCGTACACGGCTACTGGTCGATCGACGTCGAGATCCTGCACACCACCGCCACCGAGCAGCTGCCGCAGTTCATCAGCGATCTGCGTGCGGTACTCGCCGTGCTGGCCGCCGAAGACGGCGGGTCGGAGCCCTGATCAGGTTCCCGACGTCAAGGTCGACCGCCGTGCTGGACAGCGTCCCGTCCGCCGTCCAGGCTGCCGGAGATCGGCCGGGCCAACGGCGACTCGAAGCCGGCGCAGGCACCCCTGCGCCTGCTCCGCTCTGGGCCAATAGTCCCCCGAGTCGGTACCAGGGCTATCGATCAGATACTCGAAAATCTGGGGCTGAACTGGTGGGCGGTACTGGGATTGAACCAGTGACCTCTTCCGTGTCAGGGAAGCGCTCTCCCGCTGAGCTAACCGCCCCCGAGGCGGAAGCGGGAATCGAACCCGCGTACAGGGCTTTGCAGGCCCTTGCCTAAGCCACTCGGCCATTCCGCCACAGGCCGACCCCCTGGGAGCCGGGCCGGTACCGAAGAGCCGAGCGGACCGTCGGCACGCGAGACGGCTTCCGGCACCTCCGAGCGGACGACGGGATTCGAACCCGCGACCCTCACCTTGGCAAGGTGATGCGCTACCAGCTGCGCTACGTCCGCTTGCGACCCGGTCTGCGCCGCCGACGGGAACGCCAGTGACAACACCAGGTGTGCGTTCAGAACTGTAGCCGATCCTGCCCGCCGGGCAAACTCGCATACCCGGATAGGCCACGCCGTCGGCGGCCCAAAGCCGCGCGCCACGCCGCGCAAACCCCTTGCCAGGCCGCCCCGTTGCGCTAGCGTCAACATCGTGGCTGTCTGGATGAACGGGGACCTCCTCCCCGATGACGAGGCCCGGATCTCGATCTTCGACCACGGGCTCGTGGTAGGCGACGGGGTCTTCGAGACGATCAAGGTCGCCGGCGGCCGGGCGTTCGCGCTCACCCGGCACCTGGACCGGCTCGCCCGGTCGGCGGCTGGCCTGGGGATTCCCGCTCCCGACCTGGATCAGATCCGGGCCGGCGCCCTCGCGGTGATCGATGCGTCACCCACGGTGCCACTGGCCCGGATGCGCATCACTGTCACGGCCGGCATCGGCCCTCTTGGCTCGGAACGGGGTCCTTCGCCGCTCACCGCCATCGTCGCGCTGGCAGCGCAGCCTGCACCTGCGGACTTCGTCGACGTCGCGGTCGTGCCGTGGCCGCGCAACGAGCGCGGCGCCCTATCCGGCCTCAAGACCACCTCATATGGGGAGAACGTGCGGGCCCTCGCCTATGCATCCGAGCACGGCGGCAGCGAGGCGATCTTCGGAAACACCGTCGGCAACCTGTGCGAAGGCACCGGTACCAATATCTTCGTGGTGCTGGGCGGGCGGCTGATGACCCCGCCGCTGTCCGCAGGCTGCCTAGCTGGGGTGACGCGCGCCCTGGTCATCGAGTGGGTCGGCGCGGCAGAGGAGAACATAGGACTCAGTGATCTGTCAAATGCCGAGGAAGCGTTCCTAACCGGGACAACTAGGGATGTGCAGTCGATCCACAACGTAAATGGCTTGAAGCTGCCGCTCACCCCCGGACCCATCACCCGAAAAGCTGCTGAAGTATTCGCAATGCGGGGCGCAGAGTCACCCGATCCATGAAAATGGCCATGCCGCATTCGGCATGGCCATACTCACGGGCAATTGCCCTTATGCGCGCCAGAGTAGCTCGTCAAGCTCAGTGTCGACGTCGATGTAGTCGGTCTCGTGGCCGGGAGCGATCACCTCGTACGTGCGGGTCAGGAACGCTGCAGTCGAGCTGCGGGGGGCTTCGAAGTGAGCCTCGCCGAACGGGGACGACAACGCGATGTTCAGCAGTTCACGGCCCTGCTCGTCGGCCGGCCAGACCTGCACGTCACCCTCGCCAGCAGGGCCTTCCAGGCCGACAGCCAGCAGGTCACGGGCAAAAATCCACTCGACGGGCTCGTCAGTGCCGACGTGGAACGCCATCCGGATGGCGTAGGGGTCATCAGCGCTGTAGTAGAGGCTGGCCACGAGGGGGACGGATCCGTGGTCGGGAACCACCAGACTCAGGCCGAGTTCGGCGGACACGGTCACACTGCTGTTCATCATCGGGTCAGACCTTTGCCTTGTCGTGTCCCGGATTGCCGGGCTTCACATATTGGTGCGCGCTTGCCTATCAGTTATGTCGCGCCGGACCCGCAGAATTGTTACTGCGGGTCTTTGATTCCGCGAATGACGTCGCTCGTAACCTCGGTCACTGATCAACAAACCAGCTACGACCTGGTCAAACGCTTCTCGTTGTAAAACACTGTTTTAGACGCCGGAGCTTCCCCGTGGGTAACAAGGACTCCTTGTGACCTTCGTCTCACGAGGACCTGGGAAAGCCCGTTACGACACCCAGGCTAGGCCTGCAGACAGGCAAGAGTCTGTATTTTCTGGCTTTGTCATGAAAACACGGAAGTATGCAGCGCGCGCACAACGCACGCCATGCAGGGGCGAATTCGATAATAACTTTTTCAGGATTTTGCACCTTTTAACTCGTATCTCAGGCGAATCCCGGAAGCTGGGCACCCTTGCTGTCCGTCAAGACGTCATACATGCATGCAGTGATCTGGGTCTCACGGTGGGGTTGCCGTCGATCTGCGCACTGCGGCCAGCCAGTGCTGCGCCTCGGGCGGCCGCCGCAAGCGAAGAGCAAGCTGGCGCGGGCATGCGCTACTCTGAGATCGCTCTGCGGCAGGCAGCAGCATGGGCGATTGGCTCAGCGGGAGAGCGCCTCGTTCACACCGAGGAGGTCACTGGTTCGATCCCAGTATCGCCCACCAGTTCAGGACATATGACCACCCTCCAAGATCACGATTGTGACCGATCCGGCTTACCGGCTGTCGATCCAATCGCCTGGTAACACGAGCGAGGGCGGAACTCGAACCTCCGGGCATGACGTGGCGACATGCGATCCCGAGTCCCCTGACGGCGGCGGCCGTCCAGTAACCGATCTCGCCGAAGCCGCCAGTCCCGACCTGCCCGCCCTCCCGGTTCTTCAGGCCGACGTGGCCAACCCGCCGGCCCCGCTGATCCGGCTGAGACCAGAGCCCGCGCGCCGGATACTCCTCACCCATCGCCGCCAGCAGATCGGGCATGTCCGCTAGCTGCCACGGCCGCAGCAGCCGCGCAGGTGTGCGGCCCTCGGCGGGAACGTGCAGCGACACCGCCATGACCCGCACACTGCGGCGAGGCACCATGACGGCGCATCCCGCTTTGTGGACATCCTGGTGTCGAGAGCCGCTTTCAGTCGCGACGCGAGGTCTCGGCCGGCTCGACCACGAGGACCCAGACATTGCGGGCAGACCAGAGGAAGTAGATCAGCACGGTCGCGATGAGCCAGTACAAGCCGCCACCAACGGCCGCGATCATCGAGATACCGGACACGAGGACTGTGGCCGTGCCGACGTTGTAGGGCAGGGTCCGCAGTGCCCAGCGGGTTCTGCGCTCAGATGGCAGGTGGCGGATCGTCTGTCCCTCGAGGTAGCCGCTGATCGCGACGATGACGACGGCGAGGCTGACCATCTCGATGCCGAGCGCGACCCTCGACTGACGCGGTATCAAGATCAGGATCGCCACGACCAGCAACGACAGGAGACCGCCGAGTGCTTCCCTGGCGCGCGCGACGCGGGCAGCATCGGGCAGGATCCGCGGCAGGTTCACGGTCAGGGCGATGAACAGCAAGCCGGCAAAGGCAGCTGTCGCAGCGGCGATGGCACCGAACATCGTCGTCCATAGATCGGGCGAGTAGGCCGCATTCATGCGCTCAGCGCCATCACGTCTTCGCTCGCGGGGACAGGAAGCGAGGCGACCAGGACTGTGCCGACGACGTGCACGAGGTCGGCTGCTCGCGAGGACGGCCGGCCCAGGGGGACCAGGACGGTGCCGACGACGTGCACGATGGTCGGCCGGGTCCTGCGGGCCAGGCGGACCAGGACGCCGCCGACGGCCTGCACCAAAGGTGGCTGCGAGCTCTGCCCCCGGCGCGGCCGGGTCGAGGGATGGTGCGACCGCGCGCAGGCGTTCGGCGTCGTGGCCGGTGAGCAGCAGCGGTGCGCCGCGGATGGCGAGCCGGCAGGCAATCCGCACCGATGCCGGAGGAGGCGCCGGTCACGGCAGTCAGGTTCGTCAGCGGGTTCGCCACGGCGTGCTCCTTCCGGCACCGCGGACGGTGAGGCGACCCCGCGGGTGCACGTTGCGCGACGACGGGAATCTGAAGGCACTGGCCGGATATCTCCAGCCGGCCGAGGTCAGACAGCGACCGTCTCAGTCGTATGCCCACTTCGACGACCTCGCAGACCGGACCGGGCGAATCCCAGCGGCGGTCAGACCGGGCTCGACCCTTAAGACGGCCCGCGCTCGAGACGGCCCGCGCACAACGAAGGAGTCGGCTGGACCGCCCGCACCCGCCAATGTCCTAGCGCACTCGCTGATCGCAGGGCCAGTCGGCACTGCCGTCGTTAAGGATGATGATGGTAAGTTCCGCCGAACGGGCCATTCCCATCAAATCCACCAGGTCCGTGATGGACACCGGTGTGCCCGCCCGCCGGGTTGTGGTGCCCAATCCCGCTGCGCCCCCGGACCATGCCATGCCGCCTGGTGCCGACGGGAGGAACGACGAGGTTGCCTTCGTATGCGTCAGAGGTGGCTGGCCACGATGGCTTCCTGCGCTCGCGCAGCACCTGCCGGATGACATGAACGATCCAGACCGCTGCGATCACGGCGAAGAAGATCACGAGTGCTGCGCCGGTCGACACCGTCCGCCCCGTTCACGAGATTCCCGTCCTGAGCGTAGGCCGGTCGGCTTGCCGGTGTATAGGCGCTGGCGCAGCGTCACCATGCAAATCATGGACGCCGCCCACGTCCCCGGCTCGAGTGCAATGCTGGCCGTCGTGGCGCTGCACGACGGGCAGCCCGGTATGCACTCGGTCGTGCTCGCCTACGGGCAACTGCCGAAGTAGCCCGCACGCGGCGGCTGTCTCGGCCAGTGGGGAGGCAGCCGCCGGACCTCAGCACGCGCGTACCAGTAGAAGGCGGCGCAGGCCGGGCAGAGCGCCGGACAGCAAATCCGTTGCTGGGCTCCTCATTACTCATCGTTTACGCGGCTCATGGCTTTGCGAGTTTCCACCTGGGTACGCACGTCACGCTGAGTAATTAGAATGGCACGCAGAGCGGCGTCTCAATGCCGGTCGCGTCGGCGCGCGGGCAACGGCGGCGCCGGTCTGTGACGAACCGGGCGTGCCACGGGACGGGGGATAGGCGTGTTCGGAGCGGGACAGCCCGGTGATGAGTCCGACAGCAAGGGGCCCGAGGGCGGCGATAGCGCCGGCAGCGACGGCAGCGACGGCCATACCGATAGCGCACACAACTCCGACAGCGCACACAGCTCCGACAGCGCACGCAGCGCCGACAGCACCGCACGCAGCGCCGACAGCACCGCAAGCAACGCCGGCAGCACCGGCAGCGCCGCCCGCCAGACCGCCAAGCCGAGGCGCAAGGTCAGCACCCGCGTCATCGTCGTCGGCATCGTCACAGCCGCGGTGGCGGCCGGCGGTGTGACCTACGCCGTCACCCAGCACTCCGGAACTGGATCGCCATCAGCGGCCGCCGTGATACCCGGCCCGCCCCCGAAGGGCCCGATCCATGTGGTGTCCATCAGCCCGGCCAGTCACGCCACTGGCGTGGACGGGGCGGCGCCCATCATCGTGAAGTTCTCCGCGCCGGTCGCCGGCGACTCGCCCGACCCGCAGCTCACACCCAGCGTCGCGGGCACCTGGAGCGCCGAGGACGACTCGATGGTCTTCACGCCGACGGCACCAATCGCGCCGTCCAGGCATGTGACGGTGCAGGTGCCGGCCGGCCCGGACGGCGTGCGGTCGAGTACGGGCGGCCTGCTCACCGCGTCCGTCACTGAGCAATTCACGACCGGCAGCTATTCGCAGGCGGCACTCGCCGAGTTGCTGGCACAGCTGGGCTACCTGCCCATGACGTGGTCCCAGCTGCAAGACGGCGCGACCCGAGCCGTGACCTCCAGCCAAGCCGCCGACCCGGCTAGCCAGACGCCGGCCGGCCAGGCGTACGACCCGCCGGCCGGGGATTTCCAGTGGGACGCCGGGTATCCGGCGACGCTGCACGACCTGTGGTCGCCCGACCAGGCCAACGTCCTGCTGCGCGGCGCTGTGATGGCATTCGAGGCGCAGCACAACATGACGATCGACGGCAGCCTGACGCCGCACCTGTGGAAGGCGCTGTTCCGGGCCGAGGCTAGCGGCGACACCAGCCAGGTCGGCTACACGTATGCGATCGCGAACAAGGGCTCGCCAGAGACACTCACCATCTGGCACGACGGCCGCGAGGTGTTTCGCAGCCTGGCCAACACCGGCATCCCGGTGTCGCCGACCGTGGACGGCACGTTCCCGGTGTACGAGCGGTTCCGCTACACGATCATGAGCGGCACCAACCCGGACGGCAGCCATTACTCCGACCCGGTGTCGTTCGTGTCCTACTTCAACGGCGGCGACGCGGTGCACTACTTCCCGCGCGGCTCCTACGGCTCCCAGCAGAGCCTGGGCTGCGTCGAGCTGCCCTACGACGCGGCTCAGCGCGCCTACCCGTACCTGACGTACGGGAGCCTGGTGTCAGTCACCGGGTAAGGATCAGCGGCCTGGCGCTCGTCGCCCAGGCCGGGCAGCCTGCCGCGCCTGCCATTTGCCGCGCGGCCGCAAGCTACCGCCCGGCACCGCAACGAAGCGGTGCCGGGCGGTTGCCATGCCGGCGGACGTCGGGCGACCCCGTTCCCTGTCTTGGGACGTCGCGACGACGGATCGCGCAGTGCCCGCCCGCCGGTACCCTCGCAAGGTGCCGTTAGCCGCGCAGATCGGACCTCCCGTAGGCCGCTGGCGCGTGCGCATTCACCCAGTCAGGACGGATCAGGACCTGTTTCCGTTTCTTTACCTGGTCCTCGGGCGAGATGTCGCTGATGGCATCTAGAGTCGCAGCCAAGGTGGTCCTGATATATCGGGACCACCTGGTATAGCCGCCCGTGGCATTCGGCCGGGCAATGACGGCGAGCGAGGGAGTCTCCGTTGTCCACACTGACGAACCTGCGCGGACGGGTCGTCGCCATCGGCGGCGTCATCGTCATCTTGCTGGTCGCCGGCGTCTGGATCACCCTCAACCACGCGTCCGCCCAGCCGGCCAGCGGCGCCAAGGACAACCCCGCCGCCACCGGCAGCCCGTCGTCGCAGGTCCCCTCCGGTCCGCTGGAGCTGGTCTCGGAGACTCCGGCCAGCGGCGCCGCCGGCGTGAGCGGCACGACCGGCATCAAGATCCAGTTTTCGGCACCGCTCGACGCCAGCTCGCCGCTGCCGACGATCAAGCCGGCCGTGGCCGGCAGCTGGCAGGGAACCGGGACGAGCACGCTGCAGTTCGTGCCGACCAGCGGCTTCCACCAGCGCGCGCATGTCATCGTGACCATTCCCGGCGGTCCGATGGGAGTCAGGTCTGCCCACGGCAGCCTGCTGGGCGCCTCAGTCCAGGTCCGGTTCCGGATTGGCACCTACCAGAGCGCCCGGCTCGACCAGCTGCTGGCCCAGCTCGGCTACCTGCCGCTGACCTGGACAGCTTCGCCTGGCGCGACCGTGCCGGCCGCGACAGATGCGGCGGGCCAGATCGCGGCCGCCTACGACCCGCCGCAGGGCTCGTTCACCTGGCAGTCGGGCTATCCCGCCGAGCTGCAGCAGTTCTGGCAGAACGGCGCGCTGACCGGCAAGATCATGCAGGGCGCCGTCATGGCGTTCGAGGCCGATCACGGGCTCGCGCTCGACGGCGTCGCCGGCTCGCAGGTGTGGACGGCCGTGCTCAAGGCCGTGGCGGCCGGTCAGGCCAACACACACGGCTACACCTATGCGATCGCCCACGAAGGCAACCCCGAGACGCTCACGATCTGGCACAACGGCCAGATCGTGCTGCACACGCTGGCCAACACGGGCATCGCCGCGGCGCCGACCACGCTCGGCACCGCCCCGGTGTACCAGCGCTACTACTTCCAGATCATGAAGGGCAAGAACCCGGACGGCAGCAAGTACGCCGACCCGGTCTACTACGTCTCGTACTTCCGGTCCGGCGAGGCCGTGCACTTCTTCAGCCGCGGCTCCTACGGCTGGCCGCAGAGTCTCGGCTGCGTCGAGCTGCCCTTCTCCGACGCCAAGCAGGCCTATCCGTACCTGACGTACGGCAGCCTCGTGACGGTTGCCCCCGGCAAGCTGACGCCACCCGGCAGCCCGGTCGCGAACTAGCGGACGCACGGGCCGGCCTGCCCAGGTCTGGCGAGTCCGGCGTCCGCTAGGCCGGCACTGGCCGACGCTGGGAGCCGGGCGTCGATAGCATCAAGGCACCGGGGCAGTCGCGCCCGTGCCTGGAGCGCTTTCCCAGCGGAGAGGCGCACAGCCAGACGACACCATTCGCCAGACGCAGAGGAGCCAGCCGTGCCTGCCGACAAGCTTCACATCACACTCGCCGGAAGCGAGCACGTGGTGGAAGAGGGCACGACGGCCGGCCGGGCGCTGGCCGACCGGGACCCCGACACCAAGCCCGTCGACACCAAGCCCGTCGACACCAAGCCCGTCGCCGCCAGGGTCAACGGGGAGCTGCGTGACCTGGCCTGGCCGCTGGCCGACGGCGACCGGGTCGAGCCAGTCCCCATCGGCTCCCCGGATGGCCTGAACATCTTGCGCCACTCGACGGCGCACGTGCTCGCCCAGGCGGTGCAGAACCTGTTCCCGCAGGCCAAGCTCGGCATCGGGCCGCCGATCGAGAACGGCTTCTACTACGACTTCGACGTGCCAGAGGCGTTCACCCCCGAGGACCTGAAGAAGATCGAGCAGCAGATGCGGCAGATCGTTAAGCAGGGCCAGCTGTTCAGCCGCCGGGTGGTCAGCGACGACGAGGCGCGCCGGGAGCTGGCCGCCGAGCCTTACAAGCTGGAGCTGATCGGCCTCAAGGGGAGTGCTGGCGCGGACGCAGTCGCTGGCGACTCCGGGGAGTCCGTCGAGGTCGGCGGCGCGGACCTCACCATTTACGACAACCTCGAGCCGTCGTCGCTTGAGCTGCGCTGGAAGGACCTGTGCCGCGGCCCGCACCTGCCGACGACCCGGCAGATCCCGGCGTTCAAGCTCATGCGCACCGGCGGTGCCTACTGGCGCGGCAACGAGAAGAACCCGCAGCTGCAGCGCATCTACGGGACCGCGTGGCCGTCGCGGGAGGAGCAGGACGAGCATCTGCGGATGCTCGAAGAAGCCGAGAAGCGCGATCACCGCAAGCTAGGTGCCGAGCTCGACCTGTTCTCCTTCCCGACCGAGATTGGCAGTGGCCTGCCTGTCTTCCACCCCAAGGGCGGCATCGTCCGCAAGGCGCTGGAGGACTACTCGCGGACGCGGCATGAGCAGGCCGGCTACGAGTTCGTCTACACGCCGCACCTCACCAAGTCGAACTTGTTCGAGACCTCCGGCCACCTCGAGTGGTACGCCGAGGGGATGTACCCGCCCATGGAGATGGAGGGCGCGAAGTACTACCCCAAGCCGATGAACTGCCCGATGCACATCCTGATCTACGCCGCGCGCGGGCGGTCCTATCGCGAGCTGCCGCTGCGGCTGTTCGAGTTCGGCACGGTGTACCGGTATGAGAAGTCTGGCGTGGTGCACGGCCTGACCAGGGCGCGCGGCTTCACCCAGGACGACTCGCACATCTTCTGCACGCCCGACCAGCTAGAGGATGAGCTGGCGAGCCTGCTCGACTTCGTCGTCGGGCTGCTGCGCGACTACGGCCTGACCGAGTTCGAGGCCGAGCTGTCGACCCGGCCGGAGAAGTTCGTGGGCGAGATCGCCGAGTGGGATGCAGCCGAGGCGGCGCTGAAGTACGCGCTCGACAAGTCCGGGCTGCCGTACGTGATCGCCGAGGGCGAGGGCGCGTTCTACGCGCCCAAGATCGACGTGCACGTCAAGGACGCGATCGGGCGTCGCTGGCAGCTGTCGACGCTCCAGGTCGACTTCCAGGAGCCGGGCCGGTTCGGGATCGAGTACCAGGCGCCCGACGGCAGCAGGCAGCGGCCGTACATGATCCACCGGGCCCTGTTCGGCTCGATCGAGCGATTCTTCGGGATCCTGACCGAGCACTACGCGGGCGCGTTCCCGCCCTGGCTCGCCCCGGTGCAGGTCGTGGGCATCCCGATCTCGGACGCGCACGTGGACTACCTGGAGAACGTCGCGACCCGGCTGCGCGAGCACGGCATCCGGGTCGAGGTCGACAGCAGCGATGACCGGATGCAGAAGAAGATCCGTAACGCGCAGCGCCAGAAGGTGCCGTACATGCTGCTGGCCGGCGACGACGACGTGGCGGCGGGGGCCGTCTCGTTCCGCTACCGCAACGGCGAGCAGAAGAACGGCGTGCCGGTCGTCGATGCCATCGCCGAGATCACCGGGGCCGTGGCCAGCCGGGTCCAGGTCTGAATCTGTGCCTGATCGCGAGGCACCGGACGGCTCCGGCCGCCGCCAGCACGCCAGCCCGACGCGGGGCGATGGACCCGTGGATGTCCCGGCTGAGATAGCGCCGGACGGTCTCATGCGGCTGTGGATGCCGCACCGGCTCGCCTACATCAAGGGCGAGAACAGGTCGGCCGACGGCGCCGAGGTGTGCCCGTTCTGCGAGATCCCGAAGATGAGCGACGCCGACGGGCTCATCGTCGCGCGCGGCGAGCAGGTGTACGCGGTGCTCAATCTCTATCCGTACAACAGCGGCCACCTCATGGTGGTCCCGTACCGCCATCTCGCCGACTACACCGAGCTCACCGGGCCCGAGACGGCCGAACTGGCCGAGTTCACCAAGCACTCGATGACTGCGCTGCGGGACGCTTCGCAAGCCCAGGGCTTCAACATCGGCATGAACATGGGCGGAGTCGCCGGCGCCGGCATCGCCGCGCACCTGCACCAGCACGTCGTGCCGCGCTGGGGCGGCGACGCCAACTTCATGCCGGTCGTCGGCCACACGAAGGTCCTGCCGCAGTTGCTCGCCGACACCAGGAAGATTCTCGCGGCAGCCTGGCCGGCCTCTGCGTAACCCCCGCATTGCCGACGCCGACCCATAGTGAGGCAGCCAGGGCAGAGAAATGGCTGCCTCACCACGGGTCGTCCCCGGCCACGCGGCCATCACGACTTAATCAGAACACCCCGATCGACCGCGGCCGGTGGCGGATACGCCGGAATTAGGCGGTTTGCGCGACCGGCACGCGGCTGGATACGTCATGGCTGGAACTTTGCTGCGGATACAGCAGCAGCAGGGTTCCAGCGATGCTGCTGGGCTGCGGCTGGAAGGCGCACGCAGTCGGCTGCGCACGAGCGAGCTCTGTCTATCCAAGCCATTTTGCCCTGATCTGGGTGTTAACCGAGTGGGCCGGGGGCGGCCGGGGGTGGCCGGGCCCGAGGCAGCCGTTTCTGTTTGGCTGCATCGGCGTCCAACCTGGCCCCGGCCCACTAACCGGGTGAGGCGGAACCCAGGATCAGGTCTTGTCGGCGGCCGCTACCTTCTCGGCTAGGTGCGACGGCAGGGGCTCGTAGCGCAGGTAGGAGCGCGTGAACGAGCCGGTGCCGTGTGACATCGAGCGCAGGTCGATGGCGTAACGGGTGACCTCGAGCTCGGGTATCTCGGCCTTGACCAGGGTGCGGCCGCCGGCCACGGGCTCGGTGCCGAGGACGCGGCCGCGTCGGGACGACAGGTCCGACATGACCGCGCCGACGTAGTCGTCGGCGACCAGCACGGATACCTCGTCCACGGGCTCGAGCAGGAGTACCTGAGCCTTAGCCGCGGCGTCCCGGAGCGCGGCCCGCCCTGCCTTCTGGAACGCCATGTCAGAGGAGTCGACCGAGTGCGCCTTGCCGTCGTAGAGGGTGACCTTGATGTCCACCATCGGGTAGCCGGCCAGCACGCCCTGCTCCATCTGGTACCGGACGCCCTTCTCCACCGACGGGATGAACTGCCGCGGCACGACGCCGCCCACGATCTTGTCGACGAACTCCAGGCCGCCACCTGAGCTCAGCGGCTCGACCTCGATGTGGCAGATGCCGAACTCGCCGTGACCGCCGGACTGCTTGACGTTGCGACCGAGGCCCTGGGCCTTGCCGGCGACGGTCTCGCGCAGCGGCACGCGCAGCTCGACCTGCTCGACCGCCACGCCGTACCGGCTGGACAGCCGGTCGAGCAGCAGGTCGGCGTGGGCCTCGCCCATGCACCACAGCACGAGCTGGTGCGTCTCGGCGTTGTTCTCCAGCCGCAGCGTCGGGTCCTCGGCGACCAGCCGGGACAGCGCCTGGGACATCTTGTCCTCGTCGGCCTTCGACTTGGCCTGGATCGCCACCGGCAGCAGCGGCTCGGGCATCGCCCACGACTCCATCAGCAGCGGCTTGTCCTTGTCGGACAGCGTGTCGCCAGTCTCGGCGGTGCCCAGCTTGGCCACTGCGCAGATGTCGCCGGCCGTGCAGCTTGCCATCGGCCGTTGCTGCTTGCCGAGCGGCGAGGTGATCGCGCCCACCCGCTCGTCCTCGTCGTGGTCGGCGTGCCCGCTGGCCGCCCGCCCGTGCCCGGAGACGTGCACGACGGCGTCCGGCCGCAGCGTGCCGGAGAACACCCGGACCAGGCTGACCCGGCCGACATAGGGGTCTGAGGTCGTCTTCACGACCTCGGCTAGCAACGGGCCCGACGGATCAGAGGACACGCCGCTGACGGGCTTGCCGTCCGCAGTGGTGACGGTCGGCAGCGGATGCTCGGCCGGTGACGGGAACGCCTGCGTGATGACCTCGAGCAGCTCTTCCATGCCGATGTGATGGGGCGCGGACGAGGCGAGCACGGGGTAGAAGCTGCCGCGGGCGACGGCTGTCTCCAGGTCCTCGATCAGGCCTTTGACCTCGATCTCCGCACCCGAGAGGTAGGAGTCCATCAAGGTCTCGTCTTCGCTCTCCTGGATGATCGCCTCGATGAGCGCGCCGCGTGCTTCCTCGACGCGGTCGGCCTGGTCACCTGGAATGTCAGTGTCAGCGCGCTTGCCGCCGGAGTAGTCGTAGAAGCGCTGCGACAGCAGGCCGATCAGGCCGGTGACGCCGCCCTGGCCGTCGGTGACCGGCAGGTACAGCGGTGCCACCGAGTCGCCAAAAGCGGTCCGGCAGGCAGCCAGCGCCTCGTCGAAGTCGCCTCGCTGATGATCGATCTTGGTGATCACGACGGCTCGCGGGGTGCCCACGGCCGCGCACTCATCCCAGAGCATCTGGGTCAGGCCGTCGACGCCATCGGCGGCCGAGACCGTGAACAGCGCGGCGTCGGCCGCGCGCAGCCCGGCCCGCAGGTCGCCGGTGAAGTCGGCGTAGCCGGGGGTGTCGAGCAGGTTCACCTTCACGTCGCCGTACACGAACGGCACCAGCGTCAGGTTGACCGAACGCTGCTGCCTGACCTCGACCTCGTCGAAATCGCTGGCGGTACTGCCGTCCTCGACCCTGCCCTCGCGCTGGATCGTGCCGGTCGTGACCAGGAGGGCCTCGGCCAGCGTCGTCTTCCCTGCTCCCGAGTGGCCGACCAGCACCACGTTGCGCACGCTCTCGGGCTGGCCGGCCGTTGATGTCCGGCCGGCGGCTCCTGCTGCGTGAGACTTGTCCGCCATCCGCATCGCCTCCTGAAGCGCTGAGTTAGGTTCCTACCCCGATCCGCCCTTGCGTGTAGTCGGTAGCCGCGCAGATTCGTCGCCGCGCGGTCCACTGCTGCACGCCAAGCCTTTACCTGCTGGTCGGGGATCACAAGTCCCTGGCCGGAATCACTACGAGTGTTCCGGTCTGTCCTGCGGGTTCCAATCTGATCGGGGGGGCACGCGCCAGTAGGATCAAGCCGCCATGCTCAAAGTCCTGCGGCCCGTCATCGCCCGCGTGCTGACACCGGTCGGCCACGTCCTGGCCCGGACGCCGGTGACGCCGAACGCGCTCACGATCATCGGCACGATCGGCATGTCGGCCGGTGCGTTGTGGCTGTTCCCCACCGGCCACCTGTTCGCAGGCGTCGTGGTGTGCACGTGCTTTGTCCTGACCGACATGCTGGACGGCACGCTGGCCAGGATCAAGGGCACGACCGGCAAGTTCGGCGCGTTCCTCGACTCGACGATGGACAGGGTGGCCGACGCGGCCGTGTTCGCCGGCCTGGCGGCCTGGTTCGTGCTCGGCGGCCACAACAAGGTGCTGGCGGCCGTGTCGATCTTCTGCCTGGTCACCGGCGCGCTGGTGTCGTACGCCAAGGCCAGGGCCGAGAGCCTGGGACTGACCTGCGACGTCGGTTTCGCCGAGCGCACGGAGCGACTGCTCATCGGGCTAGGTGCCATCGGCCTGTCCGGGCTTGGCGTACCGTATGTCCTTCCCATCGGGCTGTGGCTGCTCGCAGCCGTCAGCCTGTTCACGTTCGGTCAGCGCGTCTGGGCGGCCCGCCAGTCGGCGGCCGCGATCGCGGCTGCGGACGCGACCGGACCCGCCGTCGACCAGCGGGACCGGGGGTCGGAAGGATAGGGACATGCCGGGACTGAAGGACAAGATCGCCGACTTCGGCTACGCCGCCGGGTGGAGTCTTGTCTGCCGGCTGCCCGAGCACTGGATGGACCGGGCCTTCCGCTTCTTTGCCGACATCGCCTGGCGCCGCCAGGGGCCGCGGGTCCAGGTGCTGGAGGCCAATCTGGTGCGCGTCCTCGGGCCGGACACCGGCGGCGCGGCCCTGCGCGCTGCCTCCCGCGAGGTGATGCGCCGCTACGCGCGGTACTGGCTCGAGATTTTCCGGCTGCCGGTTATGCCGGTCGACCGGCTGGTCAGCGGCATGCACGACGAAGGGCACCGGCAGCTCATCTTCGACTCGATGGCGTCGGGCCGCGGCGCCGTCATCGGCATTCCGCACATGGGCAACTGGGACCAGGCTGGCGCCTGGATCATCACGATGGGGGCCGGGTCCTTCACGACGGTCATGGAACACCTCGAGCCCGAGAGCGTCTATGAACGCTTCGTTACTTTTCGCGAAGGACTGGGCATGGAGGTGCTACCAGCCAGCGGGGGACCCCGGCCATTCGGGATACTGGCCCAGCGGCTTCGCGCCGGGAAGGTTGTCATCCTGCCCTGCGACCGTGACGTCACCGGCAGCGGTATCGAGGTGGAGTTCTTTGGCGAGAAGGCCAAGATGATGGCCGGCCCCGCGGCGCTTGCCGTGCAAACCGGCGCTGCGCTCCTGCCTGCCGTGCTGTGGTTCACCGACGACGGCTGGGGCGTGAACATCGGCGCGGAGATCCCGCAACCCGAGGAGGGAACGAGGCCGCAGAAGGTCGCCGCCATGACACAGCAGGTGGCGCGCTTCTTCGAGGACGGGATCCGGGAGCACCCGTACGACTGGCTCATGCTGCAGAAGGTCTTCGTCGCCGACCTGGACCCGGACCGGCAGGCCGCGGCCGCGGCGCGGGCCGCCGCGAATGGCCAGCTTGCCGCGCGTGGCGCGGCCGGTCAGGATGGGCCATGAGGATCGGCATCGTCTGCCCCTACACCTGGGAAGTGCCAGGCGGCGTTCGTGAGCACGTCAGCGGGCTGGCTGAGGCCCTGATGGACCTCGGTCACGAAGTCTCGGTGATCGCCCCGGCCGACGAGGACGCCATCCTGCCGCCCTATGTCGTGCCGGCTGGCCGAGCGGTCCCCGTTCCCTATAACGGGTCGATCGCCCGCCTTTCGTTTGGCTTCCTGTCCGCGAGCCGGGTGCGGCGCTGGCTGAAGGACGGCGACTTCGACGTGCTGCACGTGCACGAGCCCGCCGCCCCGAGCCTGTCGCTGCTGGCGTGCTGGGTCGCCGACGGTCCGATCGTCGCGACCATGCACGCGGCGATGCCGCGCTCGCGCGCGCTGCACGCGGCCCAGCCGATCCTCGCGTCGGCGCTGGAGAAGATCAGCGGCCGGATCGCGGTGGCCGAAGCGGCCAGGAACACCCTCGTCGAGCACCTCGGCGGGGACGCCGTGCTGATCCCCAACGGGGTCAACGTGAGCAAGTACGAGAAGGCGGAGCCACTGCCGGGCTTTCCTGGCACCGGCGGCACGCTCGGCTTCCTCGGCCGGATGGACGAGCCGCGCAAGGGCCTCGACATCCTGCTGGCCGCGTTCGCGCTCATGGCTCCGGAGCGGCCGCAGCTGCGGCTGCTGATCGCCGGTCGCGGTGACGCGGACGAGGCGCTGGCGCAGGTTCCTGCCGCCTACCAGGACCGGGTGGTGCTACTCGGCCAGGTCAGCGACGCCGACCGGGTCCGGATGCTGCACTCGGTCGACGTGTTCTGCGCGCCCAACACCGGCGGCGAGAGCTTCGGCTACGTGCTGGTGGAGGCCATGGCCTCGGGCGCGCCGATCGTGGCCAGCGACATCGACGCGTTCCGGCAGGTCCTGCGCGGGGGCGAGGCGGGCGAGCTGTTCGCCGTCGGCAGCCCGACCGGGCTGGCCGAGGCCGCCGGCCGGCTGCTCGACGACCCGGCCCGCCGGGCCACGCTCGCGGCTGCCGCGACGGCTGCGGTCCGCGAGTTTGACTGGTCGGTCATCGCCCGCGATGTCGTGCGGGTCTACGAGGCGGTCGCGCCGGCCGCCGGACGGGTCGCTGTCGCGCTATGACGCCGATGACCAGCATCATCGTCATCGCCGTCCTGGCCATCATCGGGGTTTACATCTCCTGGCGCGCTGGCCGCCTGGACCGGCTGCACGCGCGGCTGGAGGGGGCAAAGTTCGCACTGGACGCGGCGCTGGTGCGGCGTAGCTCGATTGCGCTGGAGCTGGCGTCCTCGGGCTTGCTCGACCCGGCGACGAGCGTGCTGCTGGCCGGCGCCGCCCACGACGCCAGGTCCGCCCAGCAGGCCAGGGAGATGCCCGAGAGCGACCTGACGCGGGCGCTGCGGGCGGTGTTTAGCCAGCCCGACTTCCGGGCGCTGCTGGCCGGCCGTGAGGGCGCCGAGGAACTGCTCACCGAGCTGGAGAGCGCGTCGCACCAGGTGTTCCTGGCGCGCAAGTTCTACAACGACGCGGTGGCCGCCACCCAGGCCGCCCGGCAGCGCTGGCTGGCCAGGGTGTTGCGGCTGGCCGGGCGGGCGCCGAACCCCGAGTTCTTCGAGATCGACGACTCGCTGGTGCCGGCCGGGGAGTCCGGCGGCACCGGGCCGACGGCCGATATCCCGCATCTGACTACGTAGCCGCATCGCTTCAGCCCGGCGGCGCCATGCTCGGCACGTTGTAGGGGTTAGGCGCGAACAAATCGGAATGTATCGGACGCGAATGCGCGCCTAATCCCTACAACGTCCGATTTGCCCGCTCGAACTACTACAACGTCGGGTCGGCAGTCGGTGGCTCGGTCCAGGCACGGCACCGGCCAGGCACGGCTCGGGCCAGCCACGGCTCCGGCCAGGCACGGCTCCGGCCAGCCACGGCTGGCTGGCCGGAGCCGGCGCGATCGCGGCTCTGGCCCGGCCCGAGCAGCAACTGCTATCGTGTTTTGTGGGAGATACGAGAAGCACTTCTCCAAATCTGCGAGAAGCGCTACCTGCGCGCAGGTCTGCGCTGACGCCTGCTGCGCGGGCGCAGGAACGCCTGACCAGCGCCGACTGCATGCAGGCACGCCGCTGGCTGCCGCCTACCATGGAATCATCGTCCGCAGCTATCAAGTGAGGTTTGTCGTGTCCGTCGAGAATGCACTCCAGACCACGGCCCAGAAAGGCACCAGCCGGGTCAAGCGCGGCATGGCCGACATGCTCAAGGGCGGCGTCATCATGGACGTCGTCACACCCGAGCAGGCCAAGATCGCGGAGGACGCCGGTGCCGTCGCCGTCATGGCGCTGGAGCGAGTGCCCGCCGACATCCGCGCCCAGGGCGGCGTGGCCAGGATGAGCGACCCGGACATGATCGACGGGATCATCGCGGCCGTGTCCATCCCGGTGATGGCCAAGTGCCGGATCGGCCACTTCGTCGAGGCCCAGGTCCTGCAGGCGATCGGCGTCGACTACATCGACGAGTCCGAGGTGCTGACCCCGGCGGACGAGGCTCACCACGTAGACAAGTGGGACTTCACCGTCCCCTTCGTGTGCGGTGCGACCAACCTGGGCGAGGCGCTGCGGCGCATCACCGAGGGCGCGGCGATGATCAGGTCCAAGGGCGAGGCCGGCACCGGCAACGTCGTCGAGGCGACCAGGCACATGCGCTCGATCCGGGCCGAGATTCGCAAGCTGTCCACCCTCTCGCCGCAGGAGCTGTTCACTGCCGCCAAGGAGCTCCAAGCACCCTACGAGCTAGTCGCTGAGGTCGCTGCCGCTGGCAAGCTGCCGGTCGTTCTGTTCACGGCTGGCGGCCTCGCCACGCCCGCCGACGCGGCCATGATGATGCAGCTCGGCGCCGAGGGCGTCTTCGTGGGCTCGGGCATCTTCAAGTCGGGTGACCCGGCCGCCAGGGCCGCCGCCATCGTCAAGGCCACCACGTTCTACGACGACCCGGATGTCATCGCCAAGGTGTCCCGCGGACTCGGCGAGCCCATGGTCGGCATCAATCTGGACACCCTGCCGCCGGAGCAGCGTTACGCCGGCCGCGGCTGGTGACGGCGCCCGGCGCGTCCGCGCCGCCCGGCGCGCCCGCGCCGCCCGGCGCCATGGCCACGGCGCCCGGCGCTACGACCGCGCCTGACGCGCCGGCGACCACGGCAGCGGCCCGGCCGTCCATCGGCGTCCTTGCTCTGCAGGGCGACGTGGCCGAGCACGTCCGCGCGCTAGCCGCGTCGGGTGCGGAGCCGTCCGCGGTCCGCCGACCGGAGGAGCTGGACCGCGTCGACGGGCTGATCATCCCCGGCGGTGAGTCGACGACGATCTGGAAGCTGATCGACATCTTCGGCCTCGCCGAGCAGCTGCGGAAGCGCATCGCCGACGGGATGCCCGTTTTCGGGTCCTGCGCCGGCATGATCATGCTGGCCGACCGGCTGCCCGACCCGGCGTCGGGCCAGCAGACCCTGGGCGGCATCGACATGACGGTCCGCCGCAACGCGTTCGGCCGCCAGGTTGACTCCTTCGAGCGCGACCTGGACATCAAGGGCGTCCCCGGCGCCCCCTACCGGGCGGTGTTCATCCGCGCCCCGTGGGTGGAGGAGGTCGGACCAGGCGTTGAGGTTCTCGCCACCGATCCCGGCACCGATAGGATCGTCGCGGTTCGCCAGGGTCGGGCGCTCGCCACGTCGTTTCACCCCGAGCTCACCCCGGACTGGCGCATCCACGAGATGTTCGTCGACATGGTGAGGGATCGGGCATGAGCGGCCACTCTAAGTGGGCTACCACCAAGCACAAGAAGGCGGTGGTGGACGCCCGGCGCAGCAAGCTGTTCGCCAAGCTGATCAAGAACGTCGAGGTCGCGGCGCGCAGCGGCGGCCCCGACCCTACCGGCAACCCGACCCTGTACGACGCGGTCCAGAAGGCCAAGAAGAGCTCGGTCCCGAACGACAACATCGACCGGGCGATCCGGCGTGGCGGCGGGCTGGAGGCCGGCGGCGCGGCCTACGAGTCGATCACCTACGAGGGCTACGCACCCGGCGGGGTCGCCGTGCTGGTGGAGTGCCTCACCGACAACCGGAACAGGGCTGCCTCGGACGTTCGCGTCGCCTTCACCCGGAACGGCGGCTCGTTGGCCGACCCTGGCTCGGTGTCTTACCTGTTCAGCCGCCGCGGCGTCGTCATCGTCCCGAAGACGGGCGGCGTGACCGAGGACGACGTCCTCGCGGCCGTGCTGGACGCGGGTGCCGAGGAGGTCAACGACCTGGGCGAGTCGTTCGAGGTCATCAGCGATCCGGGCGACCTGGTGACGGTGCGGACGGCGCTCCAGGACGCGGGCCTTGACTACGAGTCGGCAGAGCGGCCGTTCCTGCCGTCGGCCGAGGTCGACCTGGACGAGGAGAACGCCCGCAAGGTGTTCCGCCTGGTCGAGGCCCTCGAGGACTCCGACGACGTGCAGGACGTCTTCGCCAACTACTCGGTCTCAGACGAGATCATGGAGAAGCTCGGGTGATCTTCTGAGCGGCTTGGAGGTCCGCCCGCTCGGTCCTGCCGACGACCTCGAGGCGGAGCTTGACCTGCGTCGCCGGGCGTTCGGCCCGATCAGCGCCGGACGGCTGCCGTCCTGGACGAAGGGCCTGCAGGCCAGCATCGAACAGGGTGCGCTCTTCGGCGCATTTGACGGCAGCCGCCTGGTCGGCAGCGCGCGCTACCACCTGTTGCGGCAGTGGTGGCATGGCCGGTCGATGCCGATGGCGGGCGTCGCCGGCGTCAAGGTGGCGCCGGAAGAACGCGGCCGCGGGGTGGGTACGGCCATGATGGCGGCGCTGCTGGAGGACATCGGCTCGCGCGGCTACCCGGTGTCGGTGCTGTTCCCGAGCACTGCACCGCTGTACCGGACGGTGGGCTGGGAGATCGTCGGCCGCCGCTACGAGACCGTGCTGCCGGCGAGTTCGCTCGCGGCGCTCGCGGCCCAGGGCCATCCCGCCGCCGCAGGCCACCACGAGCCGGCCAGCGAGGCGCCGAAGCTGCGCCGGGCGACGCCGGCCGACGCCGCGGCGATCGTCGAGATCGAGGGCATGGCGCACGAGCAGCTGCTGCACTGCGGCCCGAACACCCGTGAGCCCTGGATGCTGCACGACTGGCTGGACGACGAGGACCACTTTGCCTACCTCGCCGACGACGGGTTCCTCAGCTATCGCTGGTCGGCCGACATGGAAGAGATCGAGGTCGGCGAGCTCGTGGCCGCGTCCGCCGCGACCGCTCGCGCGTTCTGGCAGATCCTGGGCTCGCACGCTGCCACGACCAGCCGGATCCGGGCCTGCCTGGCGCCGGACGACCCGGTGATATGGCTAATCAGAGACCCCGCCGCCGAGCTGCGCCATGGCGATACCTGGATGCTCCGGCTGGTCGACGCCCCGGCGGCCATCGCCGCGCGCGGCTACCCGGCAGCGGCCACCGTGTCGATGCGGCTCGATATCGCCGACCCCGCCCGGCCCGCCAACTCCGGCCGCTGGGCGCTGGAGGTGTCCGGCGGCGCGGGCCGTCTCAGCCGCCTCGGGGACACGCCGGACCGGGCGCCAGCGGACCGGGCGGTGCTCAGCCTCGGCGCCCGCGGCTTGGCGGCCCTCTACGCCGGCATCCCGCTCCCTACGCTGCGGCTGGCAGGCCTGGCCGGCGGCGGCGACGCAGCCGCTGATGACGCGCTCAGCTCGGCGTTCTGCGGCCAGGCGTTCACGCTCGATCGCTTCTAAGACCTGGAACGGGGCCGTTTCCCCGTGCCGCCGCACCAGGGCCGCGGTCGGCGCGCCGCCACGCCGGCGCGGCCTTCGACCGGTAGTGTGGGCTACCGAACAGGTGTTCGCAGCGAGCGGGACGGTGACGGATGCGCGTGCTCGGCGTGGATCCGGGGCTCACCCGCTGCGGGCTCGGCGTGATCGAGGGCGAGCCAGGGCGCGCCTTGCGGCTGATCGACACCGCCGTGATCAGGACTCCGGCCGGCGATGAGATCGGCGCCCGGCTGCTTGCCCTTGAGGTCGAGCTTGACCAGTGGCTGGCCCGGCATAAGCCGGACGCCGTCGCGGTGGAGCGCGTCTTCAGCCAGCACAACGTGCGCACGGTCATGGGCACCGCGCAAGCTGGCGCGGTCGCGATCGTCTGCGCTGCTCGCCGCGGCGTGCCCGTCGCGCTGCACACGCCGAGTGAGGTCAAGGCCGCGGTCACCGGCAGCGGCAGGGCGGATAAGCGGCAGGTGACCGAGATGGTCACCAGGCTGCTCCGGCTGGCCGATCCGCCCCGCCCCGCCGACTGCGCCGACGCGCTCGCCCTGGCTATCTGTCATCTGTGGCGCGGCACGGCCCACCAGCGGCTGGCCGCGGCCAAGCTGGCTGCGGCCAGCCAACTCGCCGCCACCCAGCTCACTGCCGGAGGAACGCGATGATTGCCCACCTGACCGGCTGCGTGGCCGCGGTAGCGCCCGACGGCGCCGTGATCGAGGTCGGGGGCGTCGGCCTGCTGGTGCAGTGCACCCCGGGCACGCTCGCTGGCCTGCGGCTCGGAGAGCAGGCACGCCTGGCGACTTCGCTGGTGGTCCGGGAGGATGCGCTCACCCTGTACGGGTTCGCCAGCGACGACGAGCGCAACACGTTCGAGCTGGTGCAGACCGCCAGCGGCGTCGGGCCGAGGCTCGCGCAGGCGATGCTGGCCGTGCTGACGCCTGATGCCCTGCGCCGCGCGGTGGCCGCCGAGGATCTGGCCATGCTGACATCCGTGCCCGGCATCGGGCGTAAGGGCGCGCAGCGGATCGTGCTGGAGCTGGCCGGGCGGCTCGGCGCCCCGGTCGACATCGGCGTCCCGGCCCCTGCTGGGCCGGGCGCGCGCGGTGCGCCGCAGTGGCAAGACCAGGTCAGGGCCGGTCTCGTCAGCCTGGGCTGGCAGGCCAGGGAGGCCGACCAGGCGATCTCGGTGGTCGAGCCTGACCTCACGGCGGAGGCGACTGACGTCGATGTCGCCGTCGCGCTGCGAGCCGCACTCCGCGTGCTGGGGCGCCCGTGACCGGACCGGACGCGACCGCGTCGGACATGACCCCGTCGGACATGACCCCGTCGGACATGACCCCGTCGGACATGACCGCGACGCGACGGATGACCGGGCCGCCAGTGACCGGGCCGCCGGTGACCGCGTCGGGCGTGACTGGGCCGGAGCTGGCCGGACGCCGCGACGATCCCGACCGGGTCGTGTCTGCCCTGGCCGACGCCGACGACCGGGTCGTGGAAGGCGCACTGCGCCCCAAGCGCCTGACCGAGCTTGTCGGCCAGAATCGCGTCCGTGAGCAGCTGTCGCTTGTCCTGGAGGGTGCCCTGCGCCGCGGCCGTGCCCCCGATCACGTGCTGCTGTCGGGCCCGCCCGGGCTGGGCAAGACGACCCTCGCGATGATCATCGCGGCCGAGCTCGGCGCGCCGCTGCGCATCACGAGCGGCCCGGCGATCGAGCGGGCGGGGGACCTCGCCGCGATCTTGTCCACGCTGTCCGAGCGCGAGGTCGTCTTCATCGACGAGATACACCGGGTGGCCAGGCCTGCCGAGGAACTGCTGTACCTGGCCATGGAGGACTTCCGGGTCGACGTCGTCATCGGCAAGGGGCCTGGCGCTACCGCGATCCCGCTCGACATTGCGCCGTTCACGCTCGTGGGGGCCACGACCAGGGCGGGGCTGCTGCCCGCGGCCCTGCGGGACAGGTTCGGATTCACCGCGCATCTTGATTTCTACGAGCCCGACGAGCTCGGCGTCATCGTGCGCCGGTCGGCAGGCCTGCTCGGCGTGACGCTGCGCGACGACGGCGCGGACGAGATCGCGGGCCGGTCCAGGGGCACGCCGCGCATCGCCAACCGGCTGCTGCGCCGGGTACGCGACTTCGCCGAGGTACGCGGCGACGGAGTGGTGACCAGGGACTGCGCCCGGGCGGCGCTCGAGCTGTACGAGGTGGACGAGAGCGGGCTGGACCGGCTCGACCGGGCGGTGCTGGGCGCTCTCGTGCGCCGATTCGGCGGCGGGCCGGTCGGCCTCTCGACGCTTGCCGTCGCGGTAGGGGAGGAGGCCGAGACCGTCGAGGTCGTCGCCGAGCCCTTCCTGGTGCGGGCCGGCCTGATCGCCCGGACGCCACGCGGCCGGGTCGCCACCCCAGCCGCGTGGGAGCACCTCGGGCTGCCGCTGCCCCGGCAGGCAGCCTGGGCCCGCCAGGGCGGCGGCCTCGGAGCCGACTGGGCGACTGTGGACGGACGTGACGCAGACCACGGAGGGACCGACGGCGAGGTGACCCTTTTCGACTGATTGCTGGCTGGCGACCTGGGCCGAATTGTCACGCCGGGTCGCGGCCTGGTCACGATCACTCCTCAGACGCCGTAGCCTGTTGGTGCGCCGCGCGCGCGCCGCTACACTGCGGCAGTTGGTCCAAGACACGCCACTTCGGCCCTGCCACGGGGTCGCACCTAGCCAGGTGCCCGCCAGCTTGCTGGCTGCCGGGGCAGAACTAATTGGAAGGATGCCCCTCCATGGGGACTCAGATTCTCGCCGCCGCCGCGGCCACCGCGAAGCCCTCGACGTCATCGAGTTCGCTGCTGCTGATCGTGCTCGTGTTCGCCGTGCTGATGATCTTCATGTTCCGCTCGCAGAGCAGGCGCAAGAAGCAGGCGCAGAGCACCCAGAGCCAGATCATGAACGGCACGCGGGTGCGCACCGTGCACGGCATCTATGGCACGGTCGTCGACAGCGATGACCGCAATGTGATGCTCGAGATCGCGCCCGGTGTGCGAATCAAGATGCTGCGCCAGGCCGTCGGGGTTATCGTGCCGGATGACGAGCCGAGCGGCCTCAACCCGACGATGCAGGCCTTTGAGGAGCCACATCCGGATGGGGACAGCAGTGAGTCGTCATCGGCCAGCGCCGAAGATCGCAGCGACCTGAGCCGCTAGCCGCGCCGCTGCTGACAGAGCGAAAGACAAGGCATTCGTGGCTCCCTCAAGCACCCCCAACTCCCGGCCTGGGCGGTATCTCACAGCGCTCGTCGTGCTGATCGTGATCATGCTGGCGGGCGTCCTCGGCGGCCGCATCTTCGATCCGGCGCACTGGCACAAGAGCTTCGTCGTCCACCTCGGCCTGGACCTGTCGAGCGGCACCTCGATCACGCTGCAGGCTCAGACGAACAGCAAGGGCCAGGTCCCGGGCCAGGCCTCGATGACCAAGGCCGTCCAGATCATCACCAACCGCGTCGAGGCCACTGGCCTGACCGGCGCCTCGGTGGTGCAGCAGGGCAAGAACCTTATCGTCGTCTCGGTGCCGGGCGCCGGCGCGCAGAAGGTCGCCACCCTGGTGGGGGAGACGGCGCTGCTGCGACTCCGCCAGGTTCTGTACTACGCACCTAACACCACGACGAGCACCACGACGCCGACGCCAACGCCGTCGCCGAGTGCCAGCACGTCGACGACACCGAAGGCATCGGCTAGCCCGAGCACGCCCGGCGCGCCCGCCTTGTCTACGACGGCCAACGGGATCGGCGACGCCGCCGCGCTCACCCCGGCCACGGTCAGGCTGTTCGACAAGCTCAACTGCGCGGACCGGCAGTGGCAGAAGCACACGTACGGCATCAACCCAGGCGCCTGGGACAACCCCAACGTGCAGACCGTCAGCTGCCTGCGAGCCGTGACCAACGGGGTTGTCTCCTACGAGAAGTACGCCCTGGCGCCCGCGGTCGTCGAGGGCAAGGACCTGAGCGGCGTGCAGGCACAGGATCTGGCCAGCGGCTGGGTCGTCGTCTTCAACGTCAAGCAGCCAGCGGCCTCGCACCTGGGCACGCTGACCACGCAGATGGTCAGCCAGGACTACAACAACAGCGACCCGAACAAGCAGGCACTCGACCTGCTCGCCGTCGTGCTCGACGGCGATCTGCAAGGAACACCGCCGCAGGTGACGACCCCGATCTCCGGCTCCGGTCAGATCAACGGCGGCACTGGCAACGGCTTTACCGAGGCTCAGGCCACGCAGCTGGCGGACGTGCTGAAGTACGGCAGCCTGCCGCTGTCGTTCACCAACCTGAACACGTCCTCGGTGTCGGCGTCGCTCGGCTCGGACCAGCTGTCGGCCGGTCTGTTCGCCGCGCTGGTGGGGCTGCTGCTGGTGGTGATCTACTCGTTCATCTACTACCGCGGGCTCGGTATCGTCTCGGTGCTGAGCCTGACGATCGCCGCGCTGCTGACCTACCTGTCGGTGGTGTTGCTGTCGAAGTTCGAGGGCTTCACGCTGTCGCTGGCCGGCATCGCCGGACTGATCGTCGCGATCGGCATCACGGCGGACTCGTTCATCGTCTTCTTCGAGCGACTGCGCGACGAGGTCCGCGAGGGCAGGTCCCTGCGTGCCGCCGTCGAGCGGGGCTGGACGAGGGCCCGGCGCACGATCCTGGTGTCGGACACGGTGTCGTTCCTGGCCGCCTTGCTGCTCTACATCCTGTCGATCGGTGATGTCCGCGGCTTCGCGTTCACCCTCGGCCTGACTACGCTCATCGACGTCATCGTGGTGTTCCTGTTCACCAAGCCGATGATCACGCTACTGGCGCGGACCAAGTTCTACGGCCAGGGGCACCCGCTCTCCGGCCTCGATCCGGCCAGGCTGGGCGCCCGCGCGCCGTGGCGCGGCAGTCGTCGGCCGGCGGCCACCGCCAGCAGCGCAGCAACGGCATCGCGCACCTCGACCAGCTCTAGGGAGGCGTGATGTCGCGGCTGGGCAACATCGGCGGCCGGCTGTACCGCGGCGAGGTCTCCTTCGACTTCGTCAGCCGGCAGAAGCTCTGGTACATGATCTCCGGCTGCATCCTGGTCATCAGCCTGCTGGCGCTGATCTTCCGGGGACTCGACTACAGCATCGAGTTCAAGGGCGGATCGGTGTTCACGGTGCCGGCCGCGTCGTCGGTGACCCAGGCGGGGCTGGACCAGGTCGTCACCGCCAACGGCGGGGCCAATCCGACCGTGAGCGAGGTCAAGCCGTTCCTCCACGGCAAGGCCCCGTACTGGCAGGTGCAGACGGGCCACGTATCCACGACGCAGGCGGTGGCGATCGAGAAGGCGATCGCGCACAAGTTCGGCCTCAACGTCGGCAACCTGTCGATCCAGACGGTCGGGTCAAGCTGGGGCTCCCAGGTGTCGCAGAAGGCGCTTGAGGCACTGATCGCGTTCCTGGTCGTGATCGTCATCTACTTGTCGATCGCGTTCGAGTGGCGGATGGCCGCGGCGGCCTTCGTGGCGCTGGCGCACGACATCGTCATCACCATCGGCATCTACGCACTCACCGGCTTCCAGGTCAGCCCAGCAACCGTGATCGGCCTGCTGACCATCCTCGGGTACTCCCTGTACGACACCGTCGTGGTCTTCGACAAGGTCCGAGAGAATACGGCGCCGATCCTCGGGACCCGCAAGAGCAACTACAGCGAGGCCGCCAACCTGGCCCTGAACCAGACGCTGGTCCGGTCTATCAACACCTCGCTCACCGCGCTGCTGCCGGTGGCCGCCATCCTGGTCGTCGGCACGCTGCTGCTCGGTAACGGCGAGCTGAAGGACCTTTCGCTGGTGCTGTTCGTCGGCATGCTGTCGGGCACCTATTCCTCGATCTTCATCGCCACCCCGGTGCTGGCCGACCTGAAGGAGCGGGAGCCCCAGTACAAGCAGCTGGCCAGGCAGGTTGCCCAGCGCGCTGCTGGCGGACGGGCGGCGCTGCGCAAGGCCAAGGCGGGCACGGCGAGCGCCGGTGCCGTCGGCAGCCAGCCGGGCAACGGCAGTGCGACCGCGGTCGACGTCGAGACCACCAGCGCGGCGGACGACGAACTGGCTGCCGGCGATGCGCTCGAGGACGAGTCCGTGCCCGCCTCCCAGCCAGCCGGCGCCGGACAGGCGCGCGCGGCGAGTGCCCGGCCGCCAGGCTCCCGACAGCAGCCGGTGCGCAGGCCCGCCGCCAAGCGTCGGCCGAGCGGCAAAAAGAAGCGCAGGTAGTCCCCGTGCCGGGCGATGGCGGGATAGCGTCGCAGGCCGACCGGACCCGTCCGGATGCCGGGCCTGGCACATCGGACGGGGTCACCGCGCTGCTGGAGTCGCGAATCCGGGACATCCCGGACTACCCTCAGCCGGGCATCGTCTTTAAGGACATCACGCCGCTGCTTGCCGACGGCCCTGCGTTCGCGGCCGTGATCAGGGCGCTGGCGGCCGGGAACGAGAGCGCGACCAAGGTGGCCGGCATGGAGGCGCGCGGCTTCATCCTGGCCGCGCCGGTTGCCTACGTGCTCGGCGCCGGGTTCGTGCCAGTCCGCAAGCACGGCAAGCTGCCTGCGGAGACGCACGCGGAATCGTACGAGCTCGAGTACGGCGAGGCCACGCTCGAGGTGCACACAGACGCGTTTGACCCAGGCGACCGGGTGCTGATCGTGGACGACGTCCTCGCCACTGGCGGCACGGCGGCAGCGACCGCTGAGCTCGTCCGCCGGACCGGGGCGACGGTGGCCGGCATCGTCGTCTTGCTGGAGCTTGGATTCCTGGCAGGGCGGACAAAACTACCCGGTCTGGACGTACGGTCTCTTCTTGTCGTGTGACGCACGTACGGAGCCCGGCACTTCCCGAATAGTCCATCGATAGACTTGATGCTACGGCGGACGTGAGGAGCGCATGTGGCCGGTGACGTTGTGACGGCCGGGACGGCCGGACCCGATGTCACCCAGGACCTGCCCGCGGCGGATGTTGGGGTGACATCATCCGCACCCATGCCCGATCAGCGCCCCGCCCGTGACGCCCAGGCTGCAGGCGAGGCTCAGGCTGCAGAGGAGGCTCAGACTCCAGAGGAGGCTCAGACTCCAGACGAGGCGGGCACCGCCGGCCAGTCGGCGGCCGGTGACGGCGATGCCAGCTCCGCCGCAGGGACGGGCCCAGCCAGGACCGGCAGCAAGAAGTCGGCCGCTCGGTCGGCTGCCAGCCGTGTCGCCCGCCGGTCAGCGCCGCCTGCCGAGGCTGCTGGCGCTGGCCAGCCGGGTGGCGACGGCGGGTCCGGGGCGGCCGCGGTGCGCCGCAGGCTGGCGCGCCTAGGCTCGCCGCGCAGCGGCGGCATCAACCCGGTGCTGGAGCCGCTGGTCAAGACCGTTCGCACCACCCATCCGAAGGCCGACGTCCGGCTCATCGAGCGGGCCTACGAGACGGCGGCGCGGCTGCACGCCGGGCAGTCCCGGCGCAGCGGCGATCCGTACATCACGCACCCGCTCGCCGTGGCGACGATCCTGGCCGAGCTGGGCATGCCGCACGACACGATCTGCGCCGCGCTGCTCCACGACACGATCGAGGACACCCAGTACACGATCGGCCAGCTGCGCGAGGAATTTGGCGAGGACATCGCCGCCCTGGTGGATGGCGTCACCAAGCTGGACAAGGTCAAGTACGGCGATGCGGCGCAGGCCGAGACCGTCCGCAAGATGGTCGTCGCCATGTCGCGGGACATCCGGGTCCTGGTCATCAAGCTGGCCGACCGGCTGCACAACATGCGCACGCTGCGGTACATCCCGCGGGCAAAGCAGGAGCAGAAGTCGCGCGAGACGCTGGAGATCTTCGCGCCGCTGGCACACCGGCTCGGGATGAACACGGTGAAGTGGGAGCTGGAGGACCTCGCGTTCGCGACCCTGTTCCCCAAGCGGTACGACGAGATCGCGCGGCTGGTGTCGGAGCGCGCGCCGCGGCGGGAGATGTTCCTGCAGGAAGTGATCGAGGACGTCCAGGAAGACCTCAAGGACGCGAAGATCAAGGCCCAGGTCACCGGGCGACCCAAGCACTATTACTCGGTGTACCAGAAGATGATCGCCCGCAATGTCAGCTTCGACGACATCTACGACCTGGTCGGCATCCGCATCCTCGTCGACTCGCTGCGCGACTGCTACGCCGTCCTCGGCACCGTGCATGCGCGGTGGAATCCGGTCCCCGGCCGGTTCAAGGACTACATCGCGATGCCGAAGTTCAACATGTACCAGTCGCTGCACACCACGGTGATCGGCCCCGAGGGCAAGCCGGTTGAGCTGCAGATCCGGACCTGGGGCATGCACAAGCGGGCCGAGTACGGCGTCGCGGCCCACTGGAAGTACAAGGAAGAGATGGTCGGCGGCGGCAGCACCACCGACATGACGTGGCTGCGGCAGCTAGTCGACTGGCAGCGCGAGACCGAGGACCCGGCCGAGTTCCTCGACTCCCTGCGCTTCGACCTCGGCGGCGCTGAGGTGTACGTGTTCACGCCGCGTGGCGAGGTCATCGCGCTGCCGCAGGGCGCGACGACGGTCGACTTCGCCTACGCGATTCACACCGAGGTCGGTCACCGGACGATCGGCGCGCGCGTCAACGGCCGCCTCGTGGCGCTAGAGAGCGCACTGAGCAACGGCGACACGGTCGAGATCTTCACCTCCAAGGCGCCCGACGCCGGTCCTAGCCACGACTGGCTCGGCTTCGTCCAGAGCGCACGCGCCCGGAACAAGATCCGGCACTGGTTCTCCAAGGAGCGCCGGGAGGCCGCCGCCGAGACCGGCAAGACAGCGATCGCGCGGATGATGCGCAAGCAGAACCTGCCGCTGCAGCGGCTGGCCAGCGCCGACGCGCTCAACGCCATCGCCACCGAGCTGCACTACACCGACCTGTCCGCGCTATACGCGGCGGTCGGCGAAGGACATGTCAGCGCCCAGTCGGTGGTCGCCAAGCTGGTCAAGTCCGCCGGCGGAGTCGAGGGCGCGCAGGAGGACCTGGCCGAGGCCACGCTGGTGACGCGGGCGCCACGGCCGGCCACACCGGTGGGCGACTCCGGTGTCGTCGTCGAGGGCAGCAACGACGTGTGGGCCAGGCTGTCCAAGTGCTGCACCCCGGTACCGGGCGACGAGATCACCGGGTTCGTAACCCGCGGCAACGGCGTCTCGGTACACCGTGCCGACTGCGTGAACCTCGAGCATCTGGTCCAGTCCCAGCCGGAGCGCATGGTCAACGTCCGCTGGTCAC
The DNA here is from genome assembly GCA_963792725.1 of uncultured Actinomycetota bacterium. GTDB lineage: Bacteria > Actinomycetota > Actinomycetes > Streptosporangiales > Streptosporangiaceae > JAJYUU01. The sequence goes on from CAWBXJ010000002.1 coordinate 81,895, forward strand.
CACGCGAGGGCTCGCAGTTCCTGGTCGCCATCCAGGTCGAAGCCCTGGACCGCACCGGCCTGCTCTCCGACGTGACGAGGTCGATCTCCGACCAGCACGTCAACATCCTGTCCGCCACGGTCCAGACGACCCGCGATCGCGTCGCGTTCAGCCGGTTCACCTTCGAGATGGGCGACCCCAAGCACCTCGGCGCCGTCCTGCGCGCCGTCCGCTCCATCGACGGCGTCTACGACGTCTACCGGGTCACCAACTAGCCCTGCTTCCCGGCAGGCGCAGAGTCGGGCGGTAGGTTTCGCACGCTGCTCTGCGGGCTGGCGCACGTTAAATGCCGGGCTAGGCGTTGTCCGGCCCGAGGCGCCCTCGTCACGGCGTTCCGCGGGCCACGCGACGCCCGCTGCCGCAGCGCACGAAACCCAGCACCCTCAGGTAAGCCGCATCGGCATAAGCCAGGCCTGCTATTACCCCTTAGGGGTTGACGCGGCCGAGTGGCTCAGCGGGCAAGGGCTGGGTCGAGGTGAACCTTGAGAGGCCGGTGCGCTGGGGGGTGCGCAGCGGGCGTAAGCGTCGCGCAGGTCAGCAGTCGCTCAACGCGCCTCGGGCCGACGAACGGCAGGCGCCGGATACTGGTGCCAAGCCCGCGCAGCACCCCCCAGCGCACCGGCCGACCACAGCGAGGATTCAGCCAGACAACTCGGCCAGCGTGCGCTCGGCTTCGGCTAGCCAAGACTTCCGCGCCTCGATCGCCTCCTGCGCCTGCCGCTGTGCCTTCTCGTCGCCGCTGGCCTGGGCCTTGGCGAGCTGGCGCTCAAGCTGGGCGATGGCCGAGCGGATCTGCTCGACGGTGCCACGGGCTCGCGACAGCGCCTCGGGATTCGTCCGCCGCCAGTGCGAGTCCTCGGCCTTGCGCAACGTCTCCTCGATCTTGCGCAGGCCGCCTTCCAGGCGCTCCTGTGCGTCACGCGGGACGGCACCAGCGCGCTCCCAGCGCTCCAGGATGCCGCGCAGCTGCGCCCTGGCGGCCCGCGCGTCGGTGGCCGGCACCAGCTTCTCGGCCTCGGCCAGCAGCTGCTCCTTGACCACGACGTGCTCGCGCAGCTCGCGATCCTTGGCGTCCAGGACTTCCGAGCGGGCCTTGAAGAACGCATCCTGCGCGCTCTTGAACCTGGCCCACAGCTCGTCCTCGGCGGTCCTGTCGGCCCGGCCAGCCTGCTTCCAGGCGCGCATGAGCTCGCGATAGGCGGTGGCGGTTGCCGCCCAGTCCGTCGAGGTCGACAGCTCTTCGGCCTTGGTGACCAGCTCCTCCTTGTGTGCCCGGATGCCCTCGCGCTCCTCCTCGAGAGTGGCGAAGTACGCCTTGCGCCGCTTGGCGAAGGCGTTCCTGGCCGCGGACAGCCGCTTCCACAGGGCCGCCTCGGCGGCGCGGTCACCGCGGGGGGCGGCCTTCCACTCCTCCAGCAGCTGGCGCATGCGCTCGCCGCTTGCCTTCCAGTGGGTCGCCTCGGCGGCGAGCCGCTCGGCCTCGGCGACGATCCGCTCCTTGACCTCGTGCGCCTCGGTCCTGGCCTGCTCGCGGGCGGCCTTGTGCTCTTCGCGCCGGTGCTCGATGGTGTCGACCAGGGCCGCCAGCCGGGCCTTGAGGCTGTCCAGGTCGCCGATCGCGTGCGCTTCGCTGACCGCGGCGGTCAGCCTGGTGATGGTGGCCCTGGCCTGGCCTGCCGACAGGTCGGTGCTGGACATGCGCTGCTCGAGCAGGCTGATCTCGGTCTCCAGCGCGTCGAACTTGCGCTTGAAGAAGGCCAGGGCCTCATCGGGGCTGCCGGCCTGCCACGAGCCGATCTCTCGCTCACCGTCGGCGGTGCGGACGTACACCGTCCCGTCGTCGGCTACCCGGCCCCACGGATCGTTTGCGGTGCCCACCGCATACCTCCTGCTCGGTACCTGATTAGCAGTCACGCCACTCAGGTCTTACTGATTGTCACGCTTTCGAACTCGACGCTTTCCTTTGGTTTGCCTCCGCCATAGGGATTTAGCGGCGCGCCGAAACCGTGGTTGCTCACATCCTGGAGCACGTTGAGCCCGCTCACGACCTTGCCAAATGGCGTATAGCTGGGCGGCAAGTCCGTGCTCTTGATGACAAAGAAGAACTGGCTGCCGTTGGTGCCTGGCCCACCGTTCGCCATCGCCAGGGTGCCAGCGGGATAGGTCGCGCCGGCCAGATTCTCGCTGTTGAACTCATACCCGGGGCCGCCTGAACCCGTTCCGGTTGGGTCGCCGCACTGCAGGATGTACAGGCCCTGGGTGTTGCTGAGCCTGGGACAGGGTGTGTTGTTGAAGTACTTCTGGCTGGCCAGCGACACAAACGAGCCGACAGTGCAGGGTGCCTGCTTGTTCAGCAGGTCGATGACGATGTCGCCGCGGTTGGTCACGACCGTCGCGGTGTAGGTGGCCGCAGTGTCCGGCGTGGCCGGTGGCGGCGACACCTTGCGGGCGGCTGTGCCATTTGGCGTGTAGATGCACTTACCGTCCACCATGGCGGGGGTGCCGCTCGGCGATGGCGTCGCGCTCGGCGTGGCCGTCGGGGTAGTCGTGGCCGTCGGGGTCGTTGTGGCGGCGCTGGCCGACTTGGCCGCGTTCGTGCTGAAGACACCGCCGATGGCGGCTACGCCGACGCCGACGACTGCCACGACAACGAAAGCGACGGCGCTTACCGCCCACCGCCTCGCCCGCTTTGCTCGCTGCGCCTGGCGGTCCAGCCGACGCTGGAGCGCCTCCCGGGCGAGCATGCGCTGGCGTTCCTTCTTCGTGGCCACCCGTGCGTTCCTCCTGCTCATCCGCAGTCTCCTGCGGTCTACCTGGTCTGGCAACGCTCCACCGGAACGGGGCCTGCAGGCCCCAGGGCAGCGCACTGCGAAACTTCGCGAATCGTACCGTTGTGGCGCCACTGGTAACGCCGCCGTTACCTTTCGACACCCAACCGCGCCCAACTCGTGTCCTGACGGCGTAGAACCCCTGGCCAGCGGCAGGCTGGCCTGGTGTTCTCGGTAGCCTGGGAGCACGCCACCGCGAGCGCCCCGACCGGGATGTGCCCGCTGTCCGGGCCCGTTCGGAGCCCACGAGGAGGCACACATGCTGATAGCCGGGTTCCCCGCTGGCTCATTCGCGGCCAACTGCTACATCCTGGCCGCCGGACCCGGCCAGGAGTGCCTGATTATCGACCCTGGACAAGACGCTGAGCAGGGCATCGATGAAATTATCGAGCGCTACCGCCTGCGCCCGGCGGCTGTGCTGGCCACGCACGGCCATATCGACCACATCTGGTCGGTGGCGCCCGTCTGCGACGCCCGAGGCATTCCCGCCTACATCCACCCCGATGATCGCGCGCTGCTGTCCGACCCGGCCCGCGGGCTCTCGCTCGGGCCCGGCCAGCAGCTGTTCGGCGGGCTGACCTTCACCGAGCCGGACGACGTGCTGGAACTGACCGACGGGATGACGCTTGACATCGCCGGCGTCACCCTGATCGTCGACCACGCCCCCGGCCACACGCCTGGCTCGGTGACGTTCCGCCTGCCGGCGGCTGCCGACGCTGACACGCTGTTCACCGGTGACCTGCTCTTTGCCGGCTCGATCGGGCGTACCGACCTGCCGGGCGGAAGCTACGAGACCATCCTCGCTAGCCTGGCCCGGGTATGCCTGCCGCTGCCCGACGAGACCGTCGTGCTGTCCGGGCACGGGCCGGGCACGACGATCGGCGCCGAGCGGGCGCACAACCCGTTCCTGACCGGGCTGACCCCGGCGGCGGGCCCGGTGACCGGGCTGTGAACCAGGGCTGACTGGCGCGGGCCGGACCGGCCGGCGAGCGGGATTGGGGGGCGCGGCCCCGTTCCGGTTCTGATGGGGTTTTGACGTTGGGTGAGATGACAACAGAGAGGCTGGGCGAGCGATGATCCGCAGCCACGAGGCAGGCAGCCTGCGCGCCGACGCAGCGGGCGAGCAGGTACGGCTGGCGGGCTGGGTCGCGCGCCGCCGCGATCACGGTGGCGTCGTTTTCATCGACCTGCGCGACGGCAGTGGCATCGTGCAGGTGGTCGTGCGGCAGGAGGACGTGGCGCACGACCTGCGGGCCGAGTACTGCGTGCTGGTCGACGGCACGGTCCAGCGGCGCCCGGCGGGGAACGAGAACCCGGAGCTGGCCACCGGCGAGATCGAGGTCGCGGCGAGCTCGATCGAGGTACTGTCGCAGGCCGATCCGCTGCCGTTCCCGATCGAGGGAGGCGGTGAGCTGAACGAGGAAATCCGGCTGAAGTACCGGTACCTGGACATCCGCCGCGCCGACATGGCCGCCGGCCTGAAGGCTCGGTCGCGTGCGGTGTACCTGCTCAACCAGGTGATGGACGCGCACCGGTTCGTGACCGTCGAGACGCCGTTCCTGACCCGCTCGACCCCCGAAGGGGCGCGCGACTTCCTCGTGCCGGTGCGGCTGCGGCCCGGTAACTGGTACGCGCTGCCGCAGTCGCCGCAGCTGTTTAAGCAGCTGCTGATGGTCGGCGGCATGGAGCGGTACTTCCAGCTCGTCCGGTGCTTCCGGGACGAGGACTTCCGGGCCGACCGGCAGCCGGAGTTCACCCAGGTCGACCTCGAGATGTCGTTCGTGACCAGGGCAGACGTCGTGGAGGTCGCTGAGGACCTGATCGAGCGCCTGTGGGCCGAGATCGCCGGCTTCCAGGTCCAGCGGCCTATCCCGCACATGACCTACGCGGAGGCCATGGCGCGGTACGGCTCAGACAAGCCGGACCTGCGGTTCGGGCAGGAACTGGTGGACCTGACGCAGTACTTCAGCCAGTCCGAGTTCCGCGTGTTCCAGGCCCTGCACGTCGGCGGCGTCGTGATGCCCGGCGGCGCCGCGCAGACCCGCCGGGAGCTGGACGGCTGGCAGGAGTGGGCCAAGTCGCGGGGCGCCCGCGGGCTCGCGTACGTGCTCATCGGTCCCGATGGCGAGGTGTCCGACGCCGGCCCGGTCGCCAGGCACCTGTCGGAAAGCGAGCGCTCGGGGCTGCCGGCGGCCGTCGGTGCGGCGGCGGGGGACGCGCTGTTCTTCGCCGCGGGGACGCCGGCCGAGGCGCGGATGCTGCTCGGCGCCGCCCGGCTGGAGATCGGCTACCGGTGCGGGCTCATCGACCCGTCAGCCTGGGCGTTTACCTGGGTGGTCGACGCGCCCATGTTCGAGGAAGACGGCGAAGGCGGCTGGACCGCGGTCCATCACCCGTTCACCGCGCCGCTGCCGGAGTGGACGTCGAAGTTCGCGTCCGAGCCGGGCGGCGCGCTGGCGGACGCCTACGACATCGTGTGCAACGGCACCGAGATCGGCGGCGGCTCGATCCGGATCCACCGGCCCGACGTGCAGCAGCAGGTATTCGACGTGATCGGGCTGTCACGGGAGGAGGCCACGTCGCAGTTCGGGTTCCTGCTTGACGCGCTGCGGTACGGGCCGCCGCCGCACGGCGGCATCGCCTTCGGCTGGGACCGGCTGCTGATGCTGCTCACGGGGCGCGACTCGATCCGCGACGTCATCGCGTTCCCGAAGGCGGCCTCCGGGCACGATCCGCTGACCGGGGCGCCGACGCCGATCACGCCGCAGCAGCGCAAGGAAGCCGGCATCGACGTCATCCCCGCGGCCAGCGGCGCTGGCGGCGCAGGCGACGCAGGCGGCGCCGATGCGAGCGGCTAGCGGCCGGCGCCGAGGGCGCAACAGCATGGCTGGAACCCTGCTGTCGCTGTATCAGCAGTAGAACGGCAGCGACGCTGTTCCGGCGGGTTCCGGCGGGTTCCGACGCTCTTTCGGCGGGTTCCGGGCGGGCTAGCCGAGCGCGCCGAAGGTGCGGAAGGCGGCTCGTACCTCGCTCACGAACGTCGAGGGCTGCTCGAACGCGGCGAAGTGGCCGCCCTTGTCCAGTTCGTTCCAGTACCGCAGGTCCGGGTAATGCCGCTGCGCCCAGCGCCGCGACGACCGGAAGATCTCCTTCGGAAAGATCGAGCAGCCCACCGGCACCTGCACCGAGCCGGTCAGCGGCCTGCCGAAGCTCTCCCAGTACAGCCGCGCTGAGGACGCCCCGGTCGCGGGCAGCCAGTACAGCATGATGTTGTCGAGCATCTCGTCCCGCGTCAGCGCGTTGACCGGGTCGCCGTCGCAGTCGGTCCAGGCCCAGAACTTCTCCAGGATCCAGGCGCACAGCCCCGCGGGCGAGTCGACCAGGCCGTAGCCGATGCTCTGCGGGCGCGTCGACTGCTCCTTGGAGTAGCCCGAGTCCCACTTGCGGTAGTACTCGGCCGACGCGAGGGCCGCCCGCTCGGCCTCGGTGAGGTCGTCCATCGTGGCCGGATCGGGCGGCGCCGTGACCATGTTCAGGTGGATGCCGCTGACGTGACCGGTGTGGCGGGTGCCGAGTGCAGCCGTTACTCCTGAGCCCCAGTCACCGCCCTGGGCGCCGTACCGTGGATAGCCGAGCCGCGTCATCAGCTCATCCCAGGCGTCGGCGATGTGCTCGACCCCCCAGCCCGCCCGGGCCGGCTTGCCGCTGAAGCCGAAGCCGGGCAGCGACGGGCACACCACGTGGAACGCGTCTGCCGCGTCGCCGCCAAAGCTGGCCGGATCGGTCAGCGGCCCGATCACCTTCCGGAACTCGACGATCGACCCGGGCCAGCCGTGCGTCAGCACAAGCGGCAGCGCGTCCGCACGCGGTGAGCGGACATGCAGGAAATGGATGTCCAGGCCGTCGATCTCAGTCCGGAACTGCGGGAACGCGTTGAGGCTCGCCTCGCACGCACGCCAGTCGTAGCCCGTCAGCCAGTAGTCGCACAGGGCCTGCACGTAGCCGAGCGGGCTGCCCTGCGACCAGTCGTCGACGGTCGCCGGCTCAGCCCACCGCGTCTGACGGAGCCGCCGGCGAAGGTCGTCCAGGTCGGCTTCGGGGATTTCGATCCGGAACGGGGTGATCTCGTCGCTCATGTTCTTAGCATGGCTCGCCGCCGAGTCCGGCGTTCAGGCTTCCCAGACGGGAGCAGGCGGCAGGCCGCGTCCGGATCTGGCCTTGTCGGTCAGTTCCTGGATGAGGTCGGTCTTGGCCCTGGTGTAGTCATCGCCCGCCGTGAGTGTCACGGCGAGTGTGCGCTTGAGGCTTGCGTACCTGGCCGCGTCAGCGGGGTTTGCGCGCAGATAGTCGCGCAGCAACAGCTGGTTGCGAGTAGCGAACGTGCTCGCTTCGACGACGTGCAAGTGATGCGTCCAGGCGCCGTCACGGCCGCGCCGGTAGAGCAGCCTGCCGGGCATCCGCGCGTCGTGGAACTCATACCCCAGCTCGCGCAGGCCGTCCGCACGCGCGACTACGTCGTCGAGGTCACCGGTCGCTGCCATCAGGTCGATGATCGGCTTGGCCGCGAGGCCGGGGACCGACGTGCTGCCGATGTGCTCGATGGCGCTGAACAGCCCCGGCTGGGCGGTCAGGAGTTCGGCAATCGCCTGTTCGGCCAGGTCCGGCCAGGCTGGGTCATACTCGGAAAATTCGATCGCCACCGGGCCAGGATATTGGGCCTCAGCGCTCGAACCCGGCCGGTTCTCGACGCCGCGGCGACCGGCCACGTGCCCGCGGGTTACTCTCCGTGCGTGGCGTACGTCGATCAGTTCGACCACTTGATCCGGGCCGAGGACCGGGGTAAGGCGATCAAGAGCACGCAGACCATTGTGGTGTTCGACGACGGCCTCGTGGTGTGCGCCGTGCGGGTCTACGGGGATGCCGCGCGTCCGGCCGGGGCCCTACTCGGCGGGCTGCGCCGGGCCGGCCGGGCAGGCAGGGCCGCGCCGGGCCGCGGCGATGAGCAGATCCGGGCCAGCGGGCAGCTGCTCGGCTCGAGCGTGGCGTTCGCGCCGACGTGGCCGAAGGCGAGTCTGCTTCCGCTGCCTGTGATCGAGAAGGTCGTGCTCACCCGGCCCCGGCAGGTCACCGAGCTGGCGATCCACGAGCAGACCGGCGATCCGGCGGCCGCGGCGGTGTCGACCTACCTGGGCGACCTGTCGGCCGACCAGGTCCGCGGTGCGCTGGCGCCGCTGCTCGGAGACCGGCTGACCATCCAGGTGAGCGGCTAGGCAGTCGTCGCGGACGGGCACGCGCTCGCGGCTAGCTCGGGCTAGCTGGCGGGGGAGCGGGCAGGATCTGGCGCGGGATGACGGGCGCCGCGGTGCGCCGCTTCCACTCCCGCGGATAGCCGAGCGACACCTCCTCGTGCCGGACGCCGTCGTGCCACGTCGTGCGCGGGATGTGCAGGTGCCCGTACACGACGGCCTGGGCCCGGAAGCGGGCCGGCCAGTCGGCCGTCCGCACCGTCCCGCACCACTGGGCGAACACCGGATACCGCATGACCGCCGTCGGCTCCCGCACCAGCGGGAAGTGGTTGACCAGCACCGTCGGCAGGGCGGGTGGTAGCTCGGCCAGCCGTCGCTCGGTCCTGGTCAGGCGGTCGTCGCACCACGCCTCGCGCGTCGGGAACGGGTCGGGATGCAGCCATCGCTCGTCGGTGCTCACGACGCCCGCGCCGTAGGCCTGCGCCAGCCCTTCGGCGGTGGTCGCAGCCCCGGCTGGCCGGAAGGAGTAGTCATACAACACGAACAGCGGCGCAATGACGACCGGCCCGTCCTCGCCTGGCCAGATCGGGTACGCATCCTCCGGCGTGACGACGCCGAGCCGGCGGCATACCTCGACGAGGTGCTGGTACCGCGCCTCGCCGCGCAAGCGCACCGGGTCGCGGCTGTGCGTCCACAGTTCGTGGTTACCGGGAACCCACACCACCTTGGCGAAGCGCTCGCTGAGCGTGCCGAGCGCCCATTCGACGTCCGCGGCCCGCTCGCCTACGTCGCCGGCCACGATCAGCCAGTCCGACGCCGAGCCGGGCTCGATGCGCTCGGCGATCGCGCGGTTCGCGGCGAAGCCGACGTGCAGGTCACTCACCGCCAGCAACCGCGGCGCGGCGGCGGGGTCCGCGCCGTCGCGCGCGACAGGCAGAGACGTCACGGCCCTCCTCGGAGTTCCCTGGGATCGTGCCCTGCATCGGACAGTTCGTGATCTCGTCCGCGGCAAGGACAAGTCTCGCAGCACGAAGAATCTGCGCACGTTAGTGGTGTTCTCGCCGCACCGGACTGACCCCGCAGGCCAGCACGGCGGACTGGCAGTGCCAGCGGGTACTGTCGCATCGTGCCCCGCGCAGACGACAGCTCGACCCGGAGCCTGTTCGACGCCGCAGCTGAGGCGGCCGAGCAAGCGACCGCGCCGCTGGCTGTCCGCATGCGGCCGCGCACGCTCGCCGAGGTCATCGGCCAGGGCCACCTGACCAGGGACGGCTCCCCGCTGCGCAAGCTGGCCGACACCGACGCACCGATGTCGGTACTGCTCTGGGGGCCGCCCGGCACCGGCAAGACCACCCTCGCCTACGTCGTCGCAAACGTGACCAGGCGGCGGTTCGTCGAGCTGTCCGCGGTGTCGGCCGGGGTCAAGGACGTCCGCGCGGCCATCGAGACCGCGCGCGGGCAACTCGGCCTCACCGGCGAGCAGACCGTGCTGTTCATCGACGAGGTGCACCGGTTCAACAAGGCGCAGCAGGACGCGCTGCTGCCAGCCGTCGAGAACCGCTGGGTCTCGTTCATCGGCGCCACCACGGAGAATCCGTCGTTCTCGGTGATCGGGCCGCTGCTCTCGCGGTCGCTGCTGCTCACGCTGCGTCCGCTGACCGACGATGACATCCGCGCGGTCATCGACCGCGCGCTGACGGACGAGCGTGGCCTGGCCGGCGCCATCACGCTGGCCGACGGCGTCACCGACCACCTGGTCCGGCTGGCGGGCGGCGACGCCCGCCGGGCGCTGACCTACCTCGAGGCCGCCGCGCTCGGCGTGCCGGCTGGCGGCGCAGTGAGCGTCGAGATGCTCGAGCGCGCCGTCGACCGGGCGATGGTCCGCTACGACCGGGCCGGCGACCAGCACTACGACGTGATCAGCGCGTTCATCAAGAGCATGCGGGGCAGCGACGCCGACGCCGCCGTGCACTACCTGGCACGCATGATCGAGGCTGGTGAGGACCCGCGCTACATCGCGCGGCGGCTGATCGTGCACGCCAGCGAGGACGTCGGCATGGCGGACCCGACGGCGCTGCAGACGGCGGTGGCGGCCGCGCAGGCCGTGGAGTTCGTCGGGCTGCCCGAGGCTCAGCTCAACCTCGCCCAGGCTGTCATCCACATCGCGCTGGCGCCGAAGTCCAACGCCGTGGCCCGGGCCATCTGGGCCGCGGGCACCGATGTACGGCAGGGACTGGCCGGGCCGGTGCCCAAGCACCTGCGCGATGCCAGCTACGCCGGCGCGGCGCGGCTCGGCCATGGCAAGGGCTACCTGTATCCGCACGACGACCCGGCCGGCGTGCTGGCGCAGCAGTACCCGCCGGACGCGCTGGTCGGCAAGCGCTACTACGAGCCGTCCACGCACGGCGCCGAGGCGCGGTACGCCGAGCGATCCGAGCGGATCAGGGCGATCCTGCACGGCACGACCGAGCCGGGGCCGGCCCGGCAGGCACTGCCGACGACGGACCGGTCGCTGCTGCGAGCCCAGCCGCGCCGCAGGCCGGCCGGCAGGCACTGCCGACGACGGATCGGTCGCTGCTGCGAGCCCAGCCGCGCCGCAGGCCGGCACTACTAGCGCGGCCGAGGACGGCTGAGCCAAGGCGGGCATAATCGGCCCCGTTCCCTGCATAAGGCCGGTCGTGACGGGCAGGGGTTCGCCGGCGGCCCGGTGCGCAGCGGGCTTCCGCGATAGGGTCGAGCGCAGTCCGCACGCGCAGTTGCGGACTCGCACGGCACATCTCGCACGGGCGGATAAGGAGTACGCGCACATGAGGGGCGAGCGCAGATGAACGCCGGGCAGCTGGCGGCGCTGATAGCCGCGGGATTCTTCGCGGTGCTCGCCTGCGTCGCGATGGTGGTGCTGCTGCGGTTCGGCCGGCTGGTGTCCGCGATCACCCGGATGGTGACCGAGTACCGGCATCGAGCCGACCTGCTCATCGAGCAGGCGCAGGAGGCCGTGGATCGCACCAACGAGCAGCTGGTCCGGACCGACGCGATCACCGCGAGCATGGATCAGGTGACGGCCAACATGGCCGAGCTGTCCGGGCACGTCTCGGCCCTGGCGGGCCTCGCCAGGGGCATCTCGTCGGCGGCGACCGCGCCGCTGACGGGGGTCTCAGCGTTCATGTTCGGGCTGCGGCGGGCCATGCTCGTGCGCCGCACGCTGCAGGTCGCCGTCGCCGAGCCCGGGTGCGCGCCCGTGGTTGCTGCGCCCGTGGTCGCGACAAGCGTGGTTGCGACAACCGTGGCGGATGCCGCGCCCAAGCGCCCGGCGCTCACCGCCGCGCGGCGATCGGGACGGGCGGTGAGCCGCCGATGATCAGGCGAGGATTCTGGGTCGCGACCGGTGCGGTACTGGGCGTGACCGGCTACCGCCGGGTGACGCGACTGGCGCGCATGCTGAGCGGGACGGCCGGATCGTCGGCGCGGCCGGGGCCGGTCGCGCGGCAGCCGATGCTGACGACGCCGGGACGGCCTACCCCGGGCCGACCCAAGGCGGGGGGCGGTGTGCGGTCACAGGTGGCGCGCGCCGTTGCTGCCGCCGGATTCGTGCGGGATGTCCGCGACGGCATGGCCGAATACTGGGATCTGCATCGCGGGGAGCCTGACCCTGGCGGGGTCGGCCGTTTGCGCGCAGGCCGTACGCTCGAAGGCCGTACCCTCGAAGCAGACAGCGACCAGGCGCTTTCAGGAGGGCCAGCAGGGTCCGGCGAGGGCGCCCCAGGGCACAGCGAGGCCTGATCAAGTCAGCCAGTCCCCGGTCACCTCTGGCCGGGCCCTGTCAATGTGAAGGATGGCCGTGATGGAGTCGGCAGAGATCGTCCGCCGTTTCCTTAGTTATTTCCAGCAGCGGGGGCACACCGTTGTTCCCTCGGCCAGTCTGGTCGCCGACGACCCGACGCTGCTACTGGTCAACGCCGGCATGCAGCCGTTCAAGCCGTACTTCCTCGGCCAGCAGACCCCGCCGTTCCGGCGCGCGACCAGCTGCCAGAAGTGCGTGCGCACGCCGGACATCGAAGAGGTCGGCAAGACGACCCGGCACGGCACCTTCTTCCAGATGCTCGGCAACTTCTCCTTCGGGGACTACTTCAAGGATCAGGCGATTCCGTTCGCCTGGGATCTGCTGACCAGGCCGGAGGCCGACGGCGGATTCGGCTTCGCGGAGAGCCGGCTGTGGGTCACCGTGCTGCACGAAGACGACGAGGCGGCCAAGATCTGGCACGACGTCGTCGGCGTCCCGGAGACCCGCATCCAGCGCCGCGGGCTGGCCGACAACTACTGGCACATGGGCGTGCCGGGCCCCGGCGGCCCGTGCTCGGAGATCTATTACGACCGCGGCTCCGAGTACGGCCGAGAGGGCGGACCCGAGGCCGACGAGGATCGCTACCTCGAGGTGTGGAACCTCGTCTTCATGCAATACCAGCTCGGTGCGGTGCGGTCCAAGGTCGACTTCGACGTCGTCGGTGACCTGCCGTCCCGCAACATCGACACCGGCATGGGCATGGAGCGGATGGCCGCGCTGCTGCAGGGCGTGGACAACATCTACGAGATCGACACCATGTGGAAGGTGCTCGAGCGGGCAGCTGAGCTGACAGAGACGCGCTACGGCGTCGACGAGCGGACCGATGTCGCGCTGCGCGTGGTCACTGACCATGTCCGCACCGCCGTGATGCTGGTAGCCGACGGCGTGATCCCGTCAAACGAGGGCCGCGGCTACGTCCTGCGCCGGATCCTGCGCCGCAGCATGCAGAAGCTGCGGCTGCTGGCCGGTGCCCAGCGCGGCGGCTCCGGGCGCAGCCGGGGCGGCGAGGACGAGCGGTTCATGCACGAGCTGAGCTCGGTGGCGATCGAGGCGCTCGGTCAGCAGTACCGGGAGCTGCTCAGGGACGCGCCGAACATTCACACCGTGATCGACGCCGAGGAGGCCGCGTTCCTCGCGACGCTGCGCACCGGCAGCGCGATCTTCGACGCGGCGGTCGAGGAGACCAGGCGGCGCGGGGCCGAGACGATCCGCGGCGATCAGGCGTTCCAGCTGCACGACACCTACGGCTTCCCGATCGACCTCACGCTGGAGATGGCGAGCGAGCAGGGCCTGGCGGTCGACGAGGGCGAGTTCCGCCGGCTGATGACCGAGCAGCGCCAGCGGGCCAAGGCTGACGCGGCGGGCAAGAAGACCGGCAACGCTGACATCTCCGTCTTCGCGCACGTGCTCGAGCAGGCCGGCCGCGTCACCTTCACCGGATACGACGAGGTGGCAACCGACGCGACGGTCGTCGGGCTGCTGGTCGGCGGCGTCGCCGTGCCGTCCGCGCAGGCCGGCTCCGCGGTCGAGGTGATCCTGGATCGCACGCCGTTCTACGCCGAGGGCGGCGGGCAGCTTGCCGACAACGGCCTGATCGTCGCCTTCGGCAGCGGCGCCGGGGACGAGGCGCGGATCGACGTCACCGACGTGCAGGCGCCGGTCAAGGGCCTCATCGTGCACCGCGGCACCGTGACGGCCGGCGAGATCGTCGTCGGCGCTGCCGTGCGCGCCGAGATCGATGTGGAGCGTCGGCGCGCCATCTCCCGCTCGCACACCGCGACGCACCTGGTGCACCGCGCCTTCCGGGGCGCGCTCGGTGAGTCGGCCGCGCAGGCGGGCTCGGAGAACGCGCCTGGCCGGTTCCGGTTCGACTTCACCGCCATCGGCGCGGTCCCGCATTCGGTGCTGTCGACGGCCGAGGAAGAGGTCAACCAGGTCCTCATCAACGACCTGGAGGTGCGCGCGTTCCACACCTCGATCGACGACGCCAGGGCGATGGGGGCGCTGGCCCTGTTCGGCGAGAAGTACGGCGATGAGGTGCGCGTCGTCGAGGTCGGCGACTACTCGCGCGAGCTGTGCGGCGGCACGCACGTGGCCAGGTCCGGCAACCTGGGCCTGGTCAAGATCCTCGGTGAGGCGTCGATCGGGTCGGGCGTGCGCAGGGTCGAGGCGCTGGTCGGCATCGACGCGTTCAAGTTCCTGGCCCGCGAGAGCGTGCTCGTCAGCCAGCTATCTGAGCAGCTGAAGGCCCGCCCGGAGGAGCTACCGGAGCGCATCTCGGGCGTTGTCACCCGGCTGCGCGACGCAGAGCGCGAGCTCGAGCGGTTCCGGTCCGCCGAGCTGCTCGGCGGCGCTGCCGATGTGGTCGGTTCCGCGGAGGACGTGGGCGGCGTGGCGTTCGTGGCGCACCGGGTACCCGACGGCGTTCCGGCCGACGGGATCCGCAAGGTGGCGCTCGACATCCGCGGCAGGTTCCCAGCCGACAGGCCCGCGGTGGTCGCGGCCATCGGCATCGCCGACGGACGGCCGACCGTGGTGGTGGCGGTAAACGACGCTGCCCGCGCCAGAGGCCTGCGGGCCGGTGCGCTCGTGCTTGCCGGCGCCGGTGCCCTCGGCGGCCGCGGCGGGGGTAAGGACGACGTCGCCCAGGGCGGCGGGGCGCCGCTAGGCGATCGAGCCGACGAAGCGGTCGCTGGGGCGTTTAGCGCAGTTCGTGTACTCATTAGCGACATAATGGGCGGAGGTGCCGTAGGGTGAGTCCGTGCCTCTACCAGTTCGTGTCCAGGCTGAGACCTGCGCTGCCGCGTCTCGGTTCCTGGGCGTCCCCGTCCCCGGCGGTGGTGATCGTCTGGCGGGCACCGGCGATGGCTGGCGGGGCGCTGATGTGAGACAGGGTGTCCGGCTTGGGGTCGACGTCGGCACGGTCCGGATCGGGGTCGCGAGGTCCGACCCTGGCGGGCTGCTGGCCTCGCCGCTAGACACCGTGCGCCGCGGCGCCGGCGACGTCGCCGAGCTAGCCAGGCTCGCGGCTGAGAACGAGGCCATCGAGATCATCGTCGGCCTGGCCGTTGGCCTCGCCGGGCGCGAGGGCAAGTCGGCCGCTGACGGCCGTTCCGTTGCGTCGGCGCTAGCGGAGCGGCTCGGGCCGGTGCCCGTCCGGCTGCTGGACGAGCGCTTCACCACCGTGCTGGCACACGCCGTCCTCCAGCAGGGCGGCCTGGGGTCCAGAGCCAGGCGACAAGCAGTCGACAAGGCCGCAGCGGCGCTGTTGCTGCAGGGTGCACTCGACGCGGAGCGCTCGACGGGCGAGCCAGCGGGGCAGCTGGTGGCGGGAGGCGCGACAGCATGAGCCGCGACGGCTACGAGCACTGGGACGAAGGGCCGGAAGCACCAGACCCGACCGCCTACGACCCGCGCGAGGGCCGTCGGCCGCGCCGGGCGACGCGTGCCGACGACCAGTGGCTGCCGGACGCGCCGCCGGGGCGGAGCTCACGCCACGGGTCGCACCGCCGTTCTGGCCAGCGTCCCGACGCCGCCAGCACCGATGCGGGTTACCCCGGTCCGGGCCACGCCGACCCTTCGAGGGCCGGCGCTGGGTACGCCGACTCCGGCTACGGGGAAAGCGGGCACGGGGACGCTGGTTATAGCGAGTCCGGCTACGACCGCTCCGGCTACGACCGCTCCGGCTACGACCGCGCCGGCTACGACCGCTCCGGCACCAGCGGCTCCGGTTACGGCGGCTCGGACCACACCGAGCCGGGGTACCAGAGCCCTGCCTACGGGCGGCCGGAGTACGGCGAGCCCGGTTACCCCGAGGCCGGATACCCCGAGGCCAGGCATGGCGACGCGGGACACGCCGGCTCCGGGTACTCCGGCTCCGCCTATCCCGGCGCCGGGTACGCGGGCACCGAGTACCCGGGCTCCGGCCAGCCGGCTCCTGGCCGGCCTGACGACTACCGGCAGGCCGATGTCTATGGCCCGGCCGATGACTACGGCCAGTCCGGCTACGGGCGGAGCGCTGGCTACCCGGATCGCGGGTATCCAGATGACAGGCAGTCCGGCCCCGGCCTGGATTACCAGAACGGCTATCGCGACGCTGCGCATCCGGCCAACGGCTACCGGGACGGCGGCTATCGAGACAGCGGCTACGGCCCCACTGGCACGACTCGCCCCGCAGGGCAGGAGCCATTCGCGCCAAAGGCCCCGTTCCCTGCACAGGACGATCCGTATGCGGCGCCGGATCCGTACGTACGCGGATCCGGCGGCCACACCGACCCCCGTGGCCAGACCGATCCGTTCGGCCGGACCGAGCCGCACGGCCAGGCGATCCCGCGGGGGCGCGCCGACTACGACGATGACACCATCGGGCACGACAGCCGTGCTAGCAGCGCATTCGACAGCTCAGGCGGCTACGGTGGGCTAGGCGGTTACGGCGGGCAGGATTCATACGGCAGCCCCGCTGGATATGACACCGCTGACCCGTTCGCGAGCACTGATGCTCGTGGCCGGGGCGGCGCGGGGCCGGCCGGGTACGACGGTCAGGCCGGGTACGGCGGCCCAGGGGGCACTGGGCCGGGGGGCACCGGGCCGGGGGGCACCGGGCCGGGAGGAACTCAGTACGGCGGGGGATATGACGATCACGACTACGGTGCTGCCGCGGGCGCTGATGCGCGCGAGCGTTACCGGGCGCCCGAGGCGGATAATCGCCGCGGCGGCGATCAGGGCAAGCGCCACGACCGGCGGGTCCCGGTGGACGACACCGGCGTGACCCGGCGCCGGGAGCGCGACCCTGAGGACGAGCTGGACCCCGATAGCGCCCGGCACAACGGCTTCTTCCGCGGCTTCGGCGCCGGGGAGGACGAGTTCGGGCATCGCCCGCCGCGGCGCCGTCGCAGCCGCGCGGGCATGGTCGCGCTCGTGGTGCTCATCCTGTTCATCGGTGGCATCGTCGCTGGCGGCGCCTACGCCTACAACTGGTACTCCAAGCGCCACGCCGACTGGACCGGATCGGCAGGCTACGGCTCGGTTCTCGTCCAGGTCGCGCCGGGCGCGGTGGCCTGCGGCCCGCTGGAAAACACGCTGGTCAGCGATGGGGTCGTCGCGTCTGCGTCGGCGTTCTGCAGCGCCGCCAAGGCGAGCGGCCAGTCGAGCCTACTCCAGCCTGGCGAATTCCGGCTGCACAAGCACATGGGCGCGGCGAAGGCGTGGGCGCTGATCATCAGTCCGAAGGCGCGCGTCCAGACCACCGTGACCGTCCCTGACGGCATGCGGGTGAGCAAGGTCATCGCACTGCTGGCCGCCAAGACCGGCATGCCGGCGAGCCAGTTCCAGGCGGCGCTGAAGAACACCGCGCTTGGCCTGCCGTCCTGGGCCAAGGGCAATCCGGAAGGCTTCCTGTGGCCGGCCACCTACAACTTCCAGCCTGGCACCTCGGCGCTGACGATGCTGCAGACGATGGTGAAGCAGTTCAACACCGAGATCACCGCCATGAACCTCGCGACCAAGGCCAAGGCCGCCCAGTTCACCGAGTACCAGGTGATCATCGCCGCCAGCCTGCTGGAAGGCGAGGTGCCGCCGCAGTATTACGCGAAGGTCGCCCGGGTCATCGACGACCGGCTGAACCAGACTCCGCCGTGGGACCTCGGGTTCGACAGCACCGTCGCCTATGCAGTCAACAAGTACATCTACAACCTCAGCCAGAGCGACCTGAACGTGAACTCCCCGTACAACACGACCAAGCACCCCGGCCTGCCGCCGGGCCCGATCGACTCGCCGGACGCCGCGGCGATCCAGGCCGTGCTGCACCCGGCGGAGGGTAGCTGGCTGTACTTCGTGACGGTCAACAAGCAGGGCCTCACGCTGTTTACGTCGAGTTCGACCCAGTTCAACATCTGGGCCCAGGAAGCCACGAAGAACGGAGTCTGAGCCGTGGCCGCCAGCGCGGCCGCGGACGGACACAGCGGCGCCGCCACGGCCGGTGCTGGGGCGCCGGGCGGCCGGGCGGCTGTGCTCGGCTCGCCCATCGCGCACTCGCTCTCGCCCGTGCTGCACACCGCCGGGTACCGCGAGCTGGGCCTCACCGGGTGGTCCTACGAGGCAATCGAGTGCGACGAGAATGGCCTGGCCGCGCTCCTCGGCTCACTCGGCCCGGACTGGGCGGGCCTGTCACTCACCATGCCGCTCAAGCGGGCTGTGCTCCCGCTGCTCGACGACGCCGAGCAGCTGGCGCGCGACGTTGGCGCCGCCAACACGGTGCTGCTGCGAGACGGCCGGCGGCTCGGCTATAACACCGACGTGCCCGGCATGGTGGCGGCGCTGCGCCAGGCAGGTGTCACCCCGGGCGGGAACGTGCTCATTCTCGGCGGGGGCGCCACCGCGTGCTCGGCGCTTGCCGCGCTGCGCGAGATCGGCGCCAGCGACATCGCCGTCGCGGTCCGGTCCCGGCACAGAACTGGGCCGCTGCGCGGCGTCGCCGCTCGCCTTGGCCTGGACGTCAGGCTGCTCGAGCTTGGCGCCGCGGTCGCCGACATCGCCGGTCCAGGCGCCGGTGCTGACGACCGCGGTGCTGACGACGCCGGTGCTGACGACGCCGGTGCTGACGACGCCGGTGCTGACGACGCCGGTGGTGACGACGCCGGTGGTGACGACCTGGCCGGTGCTGACGTGGGCGGTGCCGGCGGCGGTGCTGACGTGGGCGGTGCTGACGGCGGCGGTGCCGACCTCGGATGTGCCCGCTGGGGGCTGCTGATCTCGACGGTCCCGGCGGCCGGCGCTGCGGCGTTCGCCAGCCAGCTCAAGGCCGGGGCCGTCCGAGCGGACGTGGTCTTCGACGTCGTGTATGACCCATGGCCGACAGCGCTGGCCGAGGCAGCCGACGCCGCGGGCCTGCGTGTTATCTCCGGGTATGAGCTGCTTGTTAACCAGGCCGTGGGCCAGTTCGAGCTGATGACCGGCCGACCGGCGCCAGTGGCGGCGATGCGCACGGCCGGCCTGGCCGAGCTTGCGCGGCGGCGGAATATTCGCTCGGGCTAGGGCGCTTCACACCTGCAGGAATTCCAGCGGCTGCCGGGATGGGTTAGTCTTACAGACGACAATGCTTGGCATTGCGCGTCCGCGCGTATCTGCCAGGCGTGCAAGCGGAGGACCACCTCGGCCGCCTCCCACCTGGCCAGCTTCTGCTGGCGGGTATCCGTGCCGGGCGCCTCGTTGGGTGCCTGGCGGTCAGGCCGCCTTCGGGCAGGCTGATCAGGCCGGACGCCACACTGCCGGAGCACGTGGGACTGGCAGCGGCGTCGCGGGTATGCCCGCAGTCAGGCGCGTCCTGGGTGCGGTGGCGACCCGCCGTGGTGGCCCCGCAGGCACGATATGCGGGGCCGTCGGCATTTGTGGCCGGCTGCGATCAGCAGCCAGGCCGCCCGTCACAGGACTCCGCCCGTTGTGCGCGGGGATGGTCTCTGCGCATAAGCACCGTGACACAGGAGGTCACATCAGCACCGAACCTCGTATCAACGAGCGCATCCGGGTACCCGAAGTGCGACTCGTCGGCCCGGCCGGCGAGCAGGTCGGGATAGTCGCCATTAACGATGCGCTCCGGCTGGCCCAGGAGGCAGATCTCGACCTGGTCGAGGTTGCGCCCATGGCCCGGCCCCCTGTCTGCAAGCTGATGGACTACGGCAAGTTCAAGTACGAGTCCGCCTTGAAGGCCAGGGAGTCGCGCAAGAATCAGGCCCAGACGGTCATCAAGGAGATCAAGCTGCGGCCGAAGATCGACCCGCACGACTACGGCACCAAGAAGGGCCACGTCGAGCGCTTCCTCAAGCAGGGCGACAAGGTCAAGGTAACGATCATGTTCAGGGGACGTGAGCAGTCAAGGCCCGAGCTTGGGTTCAAGCTGCTCCAGCGCCTGGCTGGGGACATCGAGGAGCTTGGCTTCGTCGAGTCGTCGCCGAAGCAGGACGGCCGGAACATGATCATGGTGCTCGGCCCGCACAAGCGGAAGACCGAGGCCATGGCCGCCGCAAAGGCCGACCGGGCCAGCAGGTCGAGCGCGCGCAACGCCGAGCACGCAGCTGCCACCCAGGCCGCGGCGGACGCGGAGCCGCAGGCCGCTCCCGAGCCGGCCGCTCAACCGGCTGCTCCGGCCGCCCAGGCTGCCCCGGCTGCTCCGGCTGAGCCGGCGACCCCGGCGGCTGACCGAGCCGGCCAGGCTGCTCCGCCGACTGAATCGGCCGCTGCGGCGACCCCGGCTGCAGAGCCGGCTAGGGCACCGAGTGCCGCGGCGAGGCCAGCGCCGGCCAGATCGGCTGCGACTGGCACGCCGAGGTCGAGCGGTGCGCCGGCACCGAGGCCGACTGCCGCGCCGAAGCCGACAGCGCCGCGCGCCACTCCGTCCTCGGCCCCGCGTCCCGGCCCGGCCGGCAACGGGACGCCGAAGCCGACGGCGCCGCGCAGCTCGCCCGCCGCAGCTAGGCCCTCGGCGAGCACGGCGCCCAAGCCGGGACCGTCCCGACGAGCCGCTGACGGGCCCGCGCCCGCACCTCGCGCGGTAGCGGCCGACAGGGGTACTGCAAAGGAGTCGGGCGAGGCCGAGAGCTAGACCACAGGCTTTTGCCAGGCGGGCTGGGTCCCAGCCCGCCTGGCCTTACCCAGGGCCGCCAGTGCCGGGGCCCTGACCCCAGCCCAGTAGCGCATGCTGCCGGGCACACAGAACCGTGCCTGACGGCACGCCAGATTGACGTGCCGCTGGAGTCGGTGCTGACGGCACGCGGGAGCCGCGCTGCCGGCGCAGATAGCTGTGCCAGCGGCGCACAGGAATGGAGACACGGCGACATGCCGAAGATGAAGACGCACAGCGGTTCCAGTAAGAGGTTCCGGCTGACGGGCACCGGCAAGATCGTTCGCCGCCGTGCCAACCGTGCTCACTATCTCGAGCACAAGCCGAGCACGAAGACGCGGCGCCTGGCTGGCTACGTTGAGCTGGCTCCAGGTGACGCGAAGAAGATCAAGAAGTTGCTGGGCAAGTGACCCGGCCCGCACGCTAGGGAGAGTGTTTCTAGATGGCACGCGTGAAGCGGGCGGTCAATGCCCACAAGAAGCGCCGGGTTGTACTCGAGCGCGCCAGCGGTTACCGGGGCCAGCGATCCCGGCTCTACCGCAAGGCGAAGGAGCAGCAGCTCCACTCCATGACGTACGCCTACCGGGACCGCAAGGACCGCAAGGGCGCATTCCGGCGGCTGTGGATCCAGCGGATCAACGCCGCCGTCCGGGCCGAGGGCCTCACGTACAACAGGTTCATCCAGGGCCTTAAGCTGGCCGAGGTCGAGGTCGATCGCCGCATGCTGGCCGAGCTCGCCGTCGCTGACCCGCAGGCATTCGCCGCGCTGGTGACTGTCGCGAAAGCCGCGCTGCCAGCCGATGTCAACGCCCCAGCGGCCTGAGCTGAGATGATGACGGCGCAGCCGCGCCGCCCATGACACGGTCGGCGCGGCCGCACACCCCGCAGGCGGGCGGTGCCCTGGGTATCCGCTCGCCGCGGGTCAAGGCTGCCCGCCAGCTTGGCAAGAAGGCCTTCAGGGAACGGGGACATTCGTTCCTCGCAGAAGGCCCGCAGGCCATCCGGGAGGCGCTGCGCGAGCCCGGCGTCCTCACCGAGCTCTTCGTCACCGGTCCCGGCCGCGATCGGCATCCTGACCTCGTCGCGCTGGCGGCCAGCCAGGGCGTGACCGTGCACGAGGTGAGCGGTGACGTCATGGCCGAGCTTGCCCAGACGATTACGCCGCAGGGCCTGCTTGGCGTCTGCCGCTTCGTCGATGTGCCGCTGGATTCGGTCCTGACCGGCTCGCCGCGGCTGGTCGCCGTGCTGGCTAACGTTCGCGATCCTGGCAACGCCGGCACCGTGCTGCGGACCGCCGACGCGGCCGGGGCCGACGGCGTGATCTTTGCATCGGCATCCGTCGACGCCTACAACAGCAAGTGCGTCCGCTCGTCGGCTGGCAGCCTGTTCCACCTGCCGGTCACGGTCGGCGCGCCGCTCGCCGCCGCGATCACCGGGCTCCGCGAGGCCGGCCTGCAGGTCCTCGCCGCCGATGGCAGCGCTGAGAGGTTCCTGGACTCGCCCGATGGCCCCGACCTGACGCGGCCGACCGCCTGGCTGTTTGGCAATGAGGCGTGGGGCCTGCCGCGGGAGCTGCTCGACCTGGCCGACGACGCGGTCGCGGTGCCCATCTACGGCCAGGCCGAGAGCCTGAACCTGGCCGCGGCCGCCGCGGTCTGCCTCTACGCCTCCGCCCGTCAGCTGCACGCCGCGGCGAGATGATCCTGACGCGCCGCCCGAGCACCGGAGAACTGAGAGCCGCCGCCTGAGCCGACACTGGCCTGGATGAAATGCGCTATATACGAGTTATGTGCCTGCGGTTGCGGGTCTGCGTTACGTCATGGCTGGAGTCCTGCTGCTGATACAGCGTCAGCGGGGCGCCAGCCATGATGCTGACAGGCCGGCGCGACTACGTCACTTAATCTACATAAGCCGTAAATCGACGCGCTGTCATCGTGCTCGGTTCCCGGTGCCGGCGCCGACGGAGCCTCGCTAATCCGTGGCCGGCGGTTCGCCGCGGCCGGGCGAGTTCTGACTACTCGCGCGTATTCGCGGGTAACTGGGAGTGTCGGTCCGCAATGCGCATCCGCTAGAGTCTGATCACGTTGCGTCATGAAGTGACCGGAACCGGTCGCTGGCAGGGACCTGGTGGACCCTGATCCGCGAATGGTGCTGGCGAGCCGAGGTGACTGGCGCAGCGGCGCTGTCATGGCGGAGATCCCCCCGACTCCGCGTGGCCGTGGTCGTGGCTGAAGCGTGGTGGCCGGTCTGGTCGCTAGCGCCTTCGCCGCGGCGTGCGCGTGTGACCCTGCGGGGGACAGGCAGCTCCTGAGCCTCCCGGAGGCAGCGCGCAAGTGGACGGGATCGTGACAGGTCAGGCGACGGCCAGGGCGGTAGATATGCCAGCCGCGCCCGGCAGCGGATCGCCGGGCAGCGCACCCTCCGGCAGCGGACCCTCCGGCAGCGGACCCTCCGGCAACGGACCCTCCGGCAGTGCGGCTTCCGGCAGCGCGGCTTCCGGCAGTGCGGCTTCGAGCACTGTCAGGGCCGAGCCGCAGGACTTCACGAGCGGGCTGGTGCTCGCCGACGACCTGCCCGATGGCCTCGTTGTCGCCGACCGGGCCGGCAAGGTAGCGGTCTTCAACCGGGCAGCTGCCCGGCTCACCGGCATCTCCCCGGCCACGGCCCTGGGCCAGGACGTCCGGCGGGTGCTGCCGCTGCGGGACAACGAGGACCGCTGCTGGTGGACGATGACTCAGCCGTATGAGGGGTTGTCCACGCGGTCCCGGCATCCGGAGCGGCCGCTGTACCTGCCCGACGGCACCGAGCTGCTGGTGAGCGTCGGCTACGTGCGCGCCCCGCGCGGTTGCGGCCCGCGAGAAGGATGGTCGCGGGAGCCAGGCGCGGTGCAGCGGATCGCCATCACACTGCGCGGCGCGGAGCAGCGGATGCGCCTCGAGCGCAGCCGTGCGGATCTGGTCTCGACGGTGGCGCACGAGCTGCGGTCACCGCTGACGAGCGTCAAGGGCTTCACGGCGACACTGCTGGCCAAGTGGCCGCGGTTCACCGATGATCAGAAGAAGGTGATGCTGGAGACCGTCAACGCAGACGCTGACCGCGTCACCAGGCTCATCACCGAGCTCCTCGACGTATCCAGGATCGAGTCGGGCCGGATCGAGGTTCATCGCGAGCTCGTCGACATCCCGAGCCGCGCCCTGAAGATCATCAGCGGCCGGGTCGCGGCCGGCGACACGCCAGACCGGTACAAGGTCGAGGTGGCGCCTGGCGTGCCCGAGACCTGGCTCGATGTCGACAAGGTCGACCAGATCCTGGCGAACCTTATCGAGAACGCGGTCAGGCACGGGGCTGGTACCGTTACGACTGTGGTGGAGCCAGCGGTCGTGACAGGGGCTCCTGGCGTGGCCGTAGCGGTCCGCGACCAGGGTCCTGGCATCGCGCCTGAGGTTGCGCCTCGCGTCTTCGGCCGGTTCTGGCGCGCCAAGCGCCGCGGTGGCGCGGGCCTTGGCCTGTTCATCGTCAAGGGCCTGGTGGAAGCGCACGGCGGGGAGATCATCGTGCAGCAGGCGCCGGGGGGCGGGGCCGAGTTCCGATTTACCATGCCCGCCGGGACGCCTGAGTTCGGCTAGCCGGCGGGCCTTCGGGATTGCCTGCATGCTGGCCCGCGCGCTCGGTGCCAGGATCTAGCTGCTGGCGCCTGGAGGATACGGGTGCAACGTGCCCGTTTCTTGCCTGCGCTAGCTAGCGCTGACAGCGGGCAGCGCACCGGGCTTGTCTCCAGCCGGCCCGCCCTGCCCGGGTTCCCGCTTCGTTGCCGTTGACCGCAGGAGATTCAGGAAGCGATGTCCGCACCGAATAACACCTATGACCCCGTGGAGGTGGCCGTGCTGTCTCCCGAGGAACTCGAGCGCATGCAGGCTGACGCGCTGGCGGCCATCGCAGCCGCGAGCGACCTCGCCGAGCTCAAGACGGCCCGGATCGCGCACTTCGGCGACCGGGCCCCGCTCACGCTGGCGAACGCCGAGATCGGCGCGCTGCCGCCGGCCGCGAGGGCGGACGCGGGCAAGCGCGTCGGCGTGGCCCGCGCCGCGATCAAGCAGGCGCTTGGTGAGCGCCAGGCCGAACTTGAGGTCGACCGTGACCGGCGCGTGCTGGTCGAGGAGGCAGTCGACGTCACTCTGCCCTGGGACCGGCAGCTGGCCGGTGCCCGGCATCCCATCACGACCGTCGGGGAGCGGCTCGTCGACGTGTTCGTCAACATGGGCTACGAGGTCGCCGAAGGGCCCGAGATCGAGGCCGAGTGGTACAACTTCGACGCGCTGAACTTCCCGCCCGACCACCCGGCCAGGGAGATGCAGGACACGATCTTCGTCGAGGGTCCTGACCCGGCGCAGCGGTCGGGGCTGGTGCTGCGGACCCACACCTCGCCGGTCCAGATCCGGGCCATGCTCACCAGGCCGCTGCCGCTGTATGTGGTCAGCCCCGGCCGGTGCTACCGCAGCGACGCCCTGGATGCCACCCACAGCCCGGTGTTCCACCAGATCGAGTGCCTCGCGGTCGACGAGGGCCTGACTATGGCTGACCTGCGCGGCGCGATCAGCGCGTTCGTGGACGCCATGTTCGGCGAGGGACTGCAGACCAGGCTCAGGCCCGACTACTTCCCGTTCACCGAGCCGTCGGCCGATGTCTCGATGGAATGCCATGTGTGTCGCGGGGCTTCGACCAAGCCGGGCGCCGAGCCCTGCCGGGTGTGCCGGTCGCAGGGCTGGGTCGAGATCGCGGGCTGCGGCATGGTCAACCCGCGCGTCCTGGTCGCCTGCGGTATCGACCCCGATCGCTACAGCGGCTTCGCCTTCGGGCTTGGCATCGACAGGTCCGTCATGATCCGGGACGGCGTGGCCGACATCAGGGACACGCTCGAGGGTGACGTGCGGTTCAGCCGCGCATTCGGAATGGAGGCGTGATGCGGCTACCGCTGTCCTGGCTGCTGGAGTACGCAGCCATCGACCTGGCTCCCGACGACGACGAGGGCGTCCAGGAGATGTCGAGGCGCCTGACTGCCTGCGGCCTTGAGGTCGAGTCGCTCGAGCTGGTCGGGCAGGACATCACCGGCGTCCTCGTCGCCGAGGTGCTCGACATCGAGGAGCTGACCGGCTTCAACAAGCCGATCAGGTACTGCCAGGTGTCGACCGGCGACGGTCAGGAGCGCCACGTCATCTGCGGTGCGAGCAACTTCGCGGTCGGTGACCGGGTAGCCCTGGCGGTACCCGGTGCGGTGCTGCCCGGCGGCTTCGAGATCGGCGCCCGCAAGACCTACGGACGGATCTCGGAGGGCATGATCTGCTCGGCTGCCGAGCTTGCGATCGGTGACGACCACTCAGGCATCATGGTGCTGCCGGCCGACGCGCCGCTCGGCACTGACTTCGTCAGCTACGCCGGCCTGCGCGACGTCGTGTTCGACATCAACGTCACGCCGGACAAGGGATTCGCGCTGTCCGTGCGAGGCGTGGCCAGGGAGCTGGCGATCGCCTACCAGGTGCCGTACACCGATCCAGCTGACGTCGGCCTGCTGGTCGACGTCCACACCGTGTCGGCGGATGTCTACCCGGTCAGCATCGAGGACGCCACCGCCTGCGACCGGTTCGTGGTGCGCGAGGTGCGGGGCATCGACCCGGCGACACCGACGCCGCTGGCCATGAAGATCAGGCTGTCGCGGGCTGGCCAGCGATCGGTGTCGCTGCCGGTCGACGTGACCAACTACCTGATGCTGGAGCTCGGCCAGCCGCTGCACGCTTTCGATCGATCCCGGCTCACCGGGCCGATCGTGGTCCGGCGGGCCCGGCCGGGGGAGCGGCTCGAGACCATCGATCACGTCCTCCGCACGCTTGATCCCGAGGACATTCTCATCACCGATTCCTCTGGACCGATCTCGCTGGCGGGGACGATGGGCGGGGTCGACACCGAGGTATCGGAGGCTTCGCGCAACCTGGTCATCGAGGCCGCGCACTTCTCCCCGCGCGGCATCGCCCGCATGAGTCGGCGGCACAAGCTCGGTTCGGAGGCGTCCGCGCGGTTCGAGCGCGGTGTGGACCCCGAGCTTCCGGTGCGCGCCTCCGCTCGCGCTGCCACCATGCTGGCCACCTTGAGCGGCGGAACGGTGGTGCCCGGCTGCTCGATAGCTGCGGCGGATATTGAGCCGGTCGTCATCACGATGCCGGCTGATTATCCCGATCAGGTGGCCGGCCTCGTCTACGGACTGGACACGGTGCTGGCCAGGTTGCGTGAGGTCGGCTGCGTCATCGTCCAGGCACCGGAGCAGCCGGCCCAGCACGAGCCGGCTGAGCGGCAGGACCACGGCAGGCACGACAGGTCCGGGGTGATGCTGCTGGTGACTCCGCCGTCGTGGCGTCCTGACCTGACCGATCCGGCCGACCTGGCGGAGGAAGTCATCAGGCTGGAGGGATACCAGGCCGTCCCGGTCCGGGCCGTCCGGGCGGCTGGCGGCCGGGGGCTGACCGGACGGCAACGGCTGCGCCGGACACTCAGCCGGACGCTGGCGTACCACGGTTTCGTCGAGGTGCTGAGCACGCCGTTCACGTCGGCGGCGGATTTCGACAAGCTCCAGCTGCCCGCCGACGATGCCCGCCGCCGTGCGGTGCGGCTGGCCAACCCGATTAGCGATGACGAGCCCCTGCTGCGGACCACACTGCTGCCTGGCCTGCTGCGGACGCTCGCGCGCAACCTCGGCCGTGGCTTCGGTGACGTGGCGCTGTATGAGTTCGGCCTGGTATTCCGGCCGCGGCCGGACGCCGCGCCGACTGCGCCCATCCTCCGGGTTGATCGCGGTCCGGCCGTCCACGAGCTGGCGCAGCTGGAGGCGGCGCTGCCGGACCAGCCACTGCGCGTCGGCGCCGTGCTCACCGGCAATTTCGAGCTGCCGGGATACTGGGGCGGCGGCAGGCCGGCGGGCTGGCAGGACGCGATCCAGGCGGCTCGGGAGTTGCTCAGGGCCAGCCGGCTCCGGTTCGACGTCCGGGCCGCCCAGCACGAGCCGTGGCATCCTGGCCGGTGCGCCGCGATCTTCGTGCAGACCGAGCAGGGTCACGAATGGCTGGCCGGGCACGCCGGGGAACTGCATCCGCGTGTCGTCGCGGCGTTCGGCCTGCCGGCGCGGACCGCCGCAATGGAGCTGGACATGTCGGTGGTCGAGGCGGCGGCCGACGCCATGGGACCGGTCCAGGCGCCGCAGCTGTCCACGTACCCGCCGGCAGTGCAGGACGTGGCGCTCGTCGTGCCGACGGTGGTGCCGGCCGCCGACGTGGCACGAGCACTCGCCGACGGCGTGGCCGAAGCAGGCGACGTGATGCTCGAGTCGCTGCACCTGTTCGACGTGTACACCGGCGACCAGGCGGGCGAGGGCCGCAAGTCACTGGCGTACTCGCTGCGGTTCCGCGCTCCGGACCGGACGCTGACCGCCGAAGAAGCCAGCGCGGCCAGGGACGCCGCGGTGGCCGAGGCGGCCCGGCGGACCGGGGCAGTCCTGCGCGGCACCGGCTAGTCAGTCCATGCAGGCGAACACGCCGGAACAGCAAGCTGCGTCGGCGTGTTCGCGACTCGCGGCACCCGGCGCCGGTATGCAGCCAGTCAGGGTCAGGATGGCGTCTTCAAGATGGCGAGGATCTCTGTGCCGTCCTTGCCGCACTTAGACACGTCGCCGGTCTTCAGCAACTCCGGCGTCGGGAAGCCCTGGCATTTCCAGCCGTTCACGGTGACGGGTCCACCACCGCCGTTGCCTGGCTCCTGGCCGGCGACGATCGCGGCGGCGTAGCTCTTCTCGACTGCGAGTGCGACCGCGCACGAAACCTGGCCGTGGTTGACCTCGACCTCGATCGGCACGTTCGCCGCGGTCCGGCTGCTCCCGCACGCTTGCGGGCTGGCGGCGGCCTTGGGGGCGGCGGTGCCGCCGCAGCCGGTCATGGTGATCGCGACAGCGACGGCCGCCGCAGTGATACACAGCCAGCCGAGTGGCAGCGGGCGAGTGCCTCGAGTCCGCCGGACCTGCATGTGCGCTGTCTCCTTTCCGGCTTCATCATGCCGTCTTGCCCGGTCCTGGCACGGCCGGGATTGCAGATGTGGATGTCGCCGGTTACCGACCGGCAGCCACGTTTGCATAATCAGTCAGATGCCTGCATAATCATTCATTGAGCACGGAGACACTCCACGCTGAAGGGGTCGGTTATGGGCGCGCGGGTTGCGGTGGCCGGCGCGAGCGGATATGCGGGCGGGGAACTGCTGCGGCTGCTGGCCGGGCATCCGGACCTGGACATCGCCGTCCTGACGGCAGACAGCAGCGCCGGCCAGCCGGTCGCCCAGCTGCATCCGCACCTGGCAGGCGTGCCTGGCCTGGCCGACCGGATCCTCGAGCCGCACAGCCCCGCCGCGCTGGCCGAGTGCGACTTGGCGTTCCTCGCGCTTCCGGCTGGGCGCTCCGTCGTGGCCGCGGCGCAGATCCCGGGCCACGTCAAGGTCGTGGACCTTGGTCCCGACTTCCGCCTGGACGACGGTGCCGCGTGGGCCCGGCACTACAGCGGACCGCATCCGGGCCGCTGGCTTACCGGGATCCCGGAGCTGCCGGGCGCACGGGCGCAGATCAAGGCGGCCAGCCGCGTGGCGGCACCGGGCTGCTACGCGACCGCCGCGATCCTCGCGCTGACACCGCTCGTCGCGGCCGGGCTTGCCGATCCCGGCGACGTCGTCGTCGTCGCCGCGTCAGGCACGTCAGGTGCCGGGCGCTCGCTGCGGACAGACCTGCTCGCAAGCGAGGTGATGGGATCGATGTCGGCGTACGCGGCGGCGGGCGCGCACCGCCACACGCCCGAGATCGAGCAGGCGCTCGCGGAGGCGGACCAGCGGAGCGCGGCCGAGCCGGCCCCGGTGCGGGTCAGCTTCACCCCGGTGCTCGCGCCGATGCCACGCGGCATCCTGGCGACGTGCACGGCCAGGCTGGCCGGGCCAGAGATCGTCGCGGACGACGTGCGCGACACTCTCGCCGCGGCGTACGCGGGCGAGCCGTTCGTCACCCTGCTGCCTGCTGGCACGTGGCCAGCGACCGCGTCGGTCGCCGGGTCGAACGGCGTCCACCTGCAAGCATCCGTCGATGCCCGTGCGGGCCGCGCGGTCGTCGTCGCCGCCATCGACAACCTCGGCAAGGGCGCAGCCGGTCAGGCGATCCAGGACGCCAACCTGATGCTGGGACTGCCCGAGGCGGCCGGGCTCACCGCGATCGGAGTCGCCCCGTGATCGAGCAGCCGGTGATAGAGCAGCCCCCGATTGACGGAACAAAGTGACCGTCACCAGCCCGCTCGGCTTCCGGGCCGCCGGCGTCGCCGCCGGGATCAAGGCGTCGGGCAACCCCGACGTCGCCGTCGTCGTCAACGACGGGCCGTCCAGCGCGGCGGCCGGCGTGTTCACTTCCAACCGGGTGAAGGCGGCGCCGGTGCTCTGGAGCCAGCAGGTCCTGGCGGGCGGCTCGGTCCGCGCGGTCGTGCTGAACTCTGGCGGCGCCAACGCCTGCACCGGTCCGGCCGGCTTCCAGGACACGCATCAGACGGCCGAGCACCTGGCTGGCCTGCTCGGGATCGGCGCCGGCGAGGTGGCGGTGTGCTCGACCGGGCTGATCGGTGAGCGGCTGCCGCTCGACAAGCTGCTGACCGGCGTGACCGAGGCGACCGCGCGCGCGGCGGCCGTGGGTGGCCGCGCCGCCGCCGACGCGATCCGGACCACTGACACGATGCCGAAGACCTGCGCACTGGCAGGAAGGGGCTACGAGATCGGCGGCATGGGCAAGGGCGCTGCCATGCTGGCCCCGGCGCTCGCCACCATGCTGGTAGTGCTGACCACCGACGCCGATCTGCCTGCCGCCGCGCTGGACGCCGCGCTGCGCGAAGCCGTCCGGACGACCTTCGACCGGCTCGACACCGACGGCTGCATGTCCACCAACGACACGGTGCTGCTGCTCGCGAGCGGCGCGAGCGGCGCAACGCCCGACCCGGCCGAGTTCACCGCCCTGCTGACCGCGGCCTGTGCGGACCTCGCTACGCAGATGCAAGCCGATGCCGAGGGAGCGAGCAAGGCGATCACGATCGAGGTCGCAGGTGCGGCGAGCGAGCCGGACGCCGTCGAGGTCGGGCGCGCCATCGCCCGCTGCAACCTGCTCAAGTGCGCGATCCACGGCGAAGACCCGAACTGGGGCCGGGTGCTGGCCGCCGTCGGCACGACCAGCGCTGCATTCGAGCCGGACCAGCTCAGCGTCGCGATCAACGGCGTGTGGGTGTGCAAGGCCGGAGCGCCCGGTGCGGACAGGTCCGGGGTCGACCTCCGCCCGCGCGAGGTCACCATCACAGTCCAGCTTGCCGCCGGCCAGCACGGGGCGACCATCAAGACGACCGACCTCACCGCGCAGTACGTCCACGAGAATTCGGCCTACTCGACATGACGGCGGGACAGGCCGAGAACGGGGCCGCGCAGAAGGCCGCCACCCTCATCGAGGCGCTCCCGTGGCTGGAGCGCTTCTACGGCACGATCGTCGTGCTCAAGTACGGCGGCAACGCCATGATCGACGACGGCCTGCGGCTCGCCTTTGCAGAGGACGTGGTGTTCCTGCGATACGCGGGGCTGCGGCCGGTCGTCGTGCACGGCGGCGGCCCGCAGATCAACGCGCACCTGGACCGCCTCGGCATGGAGTCGACGTTCGCGGCCGGCCTTCGCGTCACCACGAAGGAAACGATGGACGTGGTGCGCATGGTGCTCACGGGTCAGGTCAACCGGGAGATCGTGGGCCTCATCAACTCCCACGGGCCGTTCGCGGTCGGCATGTCCGGCGAGGACGCGCACCTGCTGACCGCGCGCCGGATGCACGCCGAGGTCGACGGCCAGCACGTCGACCTCGGCCAGGTCGGCGAGGTCGTGGCGGTGAACCCCGGTGCGGTCCAGGCGCTGATCGCCGACGGGCGCATCCCGGTGATCTCGAGCGTTGCGCGCAGCGAGGCGGGCGAGGTGCTGAACGTCAACGCCGACACCGCCGCGGCGGCGGTGGCCGTCGAGCTCGGCGCGGCCAAGCTGGTGTTCCTGACCGACGTGGCCGGGCTGTACCCGCGCTGGTCCGGCACGGACGCGGCGAGCGCGCTGACGGCCAGGCCGATCAGCCAGCTGACCGAAGACGAGCTCGCCGACCTCATGCCGGGCTTGTCGGACGGCATGATCCCGAAGATGGCGGCCTGCCTCGCGGCGGTACGCGGCGGAGTGCCGCAGGCCCACGTGCTCGACGGCAGGTTGCCGCACTCGATCTTGCTGGAGATCTTCACCGACTCCGGCATCGGGACGATGGTTGTCCCCAATTCCCCCGAGGTGACCAAGGGAGCGTCCGATGTCAGCCACTGAGCTGCTGCAAGACCGGTACGGCGCCGTGATGATGCTCACCTACGGCATGCCGCCAGTGGCCCTGGCCAGCGGCGCTGGCTGCGTGGTCTACGACGTCGACGGCAACAAGTACCTGGACCTGATCGGCGGCATCGCGGTCAGCTCGCTGGGGCACGCGCATCCCGCGCTGATCGACGCTGTGACCAAGCAGGCCGCGACGCTCGCGCACACCTCCAACCTGTTCCTGCACGAGCGCCAGGTCGAGCTCGCCGAGCGGCTGATCGGGCTGCTCGGCACCGATGGGCGGGTGTTCCTGGCCAACTCCGGCACGGAGGCGAACGAGGCTGCGCTCAAGCTCGTGCGCAAGGCGCAGGGACCGGAGCGGCCGGTCGTCGTCGCGGCCGAGAACAGCTTCCACGGCCGGACCATGGGTGCCCTGAGCATCACCGGCAAGAGCTCGATCCGGGAGCCGTTCCAGCCGTTCGGCGTGGAGGTCAGGTTCGTGCCGTACGGCGATGCCGCCGCGCTCGCCGACGCGGTCCGCCCGGACTGTGCGGCCGTGTTCCTGGAGCCGACACTGGGCGAGGGCGGCATCGTTCCCGCCCCTGACGGCTACCTGAAAGCGGCGCGCGATGCGTGCGATGCGGCCGGAGCCCTGCTGGTTCTCGACGAGATCCAGAGCGGGATCGGCCGTACCGGCGCCTGGTTCGCGCATCAGCGCGAAGGCGTGCTGCCCGATGTGATCACGCTGGCCAAGGGGCTCGGCGGCGGCCTGCCGATCGGCGCCTGCATCGGTATCGGCCGGTTCGGCTCGGTGCTCAGCAAGGGCGACCACGGCAGCACGTTTGGCGGCAACCCGATCGCGTGCGCCGCAGCGCTCGCCGTGCTCGACACCATCGAGCGGGACGGGCTGCTCGCGCATGTCGGCTCCGTCGGGGCGCACCTGGCCGCGGGGATCGAGGGCATCGAGCATCCGCTCGTAACCGGCGTGCGTGGCAGCGGGCTGTGGCTGGCCATCGGGCTCACCGGTCCGGCCGCTACCGCGGTGGCGGCGACAGCGCAGCGGCAGGGGTTCCTGGTCAACGCGGTCCAGCCGGACGCGGTGCGACTGGCGCCGCCGCTCATCCTGTCCAAGGCCGAGGCAGACTCCTTCGTCGCCGCCCTGCCGGGCATACTCGACGCCGCCAGCGTCGTTCTCGGCGGGCAGGAGCCGACGTGACCGGCCCCGTGGTCAGCCAGGCGGGCGGCACGGCGGCCAGCGCCTTGGCCGGCCCTGATGGCAGCGCCTTGGCCGGCCCTGATGGCGGCGCCGTGGCCGGCCCTGCGGCCGGCGCCGTGGTCGCGCGAGCGGCGCGCCCGGTCCGGCACTTCCGCCGTGACGACGACCTCTCGCCGGCCGAGCAGGCCAGCGTGCTGGCGCTGGCTGCCCAGCTCAAGGCGGACCGGTTCGCCAGTCAGGCGCTCGCCGGACCGCGCGCGGTCGCGGTGCTGTTCGACAAGCCGTCCCTGCGCACGCGGGTGTCGTTCGCGGTCGGCATCGCCGAGCTAGGCGGCTACCCGCTCGTCATCGACGCGCAGGGCACGCACTCCGGCCGCGGTGAGTCGGTCCAGGACATGACCAGGGTGCTGGCCAGCCAGGTCGCCGCCATCGTGTGGCGCACGTTCGGCCAGGACCGCATCGACGAGATGGCGGCGGTGAGCAGCGTGCCGGTGGTCAACGCGCTGACCGATGAATTCCACCCGTGCCAGGTCCTCGCGGACCTGCTGACAATCCGCGCCTCGTTCGGGCGGCTGGCCGGGCTCACGCTCACGTTCCTCGGCGACGGCTCGTCGAACATGGCGCACTCGTACCTGGTCGGCGGGGCCACGGCGGGCCTGCACGTGCGCATCTGCGCGCCCGAGCCGTACTGGCCCGCGGCGGAGGTGATCGCGGCCGCGGCGGCCATCGCCGGGCGCACCGGCGGCTCGGTGAGCGTCAGCGCTGACCCGGCCGACGCCTGCCAGGGCGCAGACGTGCTCGCCACTGACGTCTGGACCTCGATGGGGCAGGAAGGCCAGGAGGACGCCAGGACCGGTGCCATGGTGGCCTACCGCCTGGACGCGGCGAAGCTGGCTCTCGCGACACCCGGCTGCAAGGTGCTGCACTGCCTGCCCGCGCACCGCGGCGAGGAGATCGCCGCCGAGGTCATGGACGGCCCCGCGAGCCTGATCTTCGAGCAGGCGGAGAACAGGCTGCACGCGCAGAAGGCGCTGCTGTGCTTCCTGCTCGAGGAGTCGGGCCCGGCAGGTCACGATGAACACTAGCCCGCTGACGAAGGCCGCCAGGCACGCGCAGATCGCCGCGATCCTCAGCCAGAAGGCGGTCCCGGTGCGGTCCCAGGAGGAGCTGGCCGAGCTGCTCGGCCAGCGCGGCGTCCGGGTCACGCAGGCGACGCTGTCACGAGACCTGGATGAGCTGGGCGCGGTGCGGCTGCGCGGCGCGGACGGCGCGCTCGTCTACGCGCTACCGGGCGAGCCGGGACCAGGCGGGCTGAGCGGCAGCCTGGGCGCGCTCCTCGCGGGCGGGCCGTTCGCGCCGTCGGCCGCCGACCCCGCCGCCCGG
Organism: uncultured Actinomycetota bacterium; assembly: GCA_963792725.1. Classification (GTDB taxonomy): domain Bacteria; phylum Actinomycetota; class Actinomycetes; order Streptosporangiales; family Streptosporangiaceae; genus JAJYUU01. Next base: position 116,480 of record CAWBXJ010000002.1, read on the forward strand.
CTCATCCGCGTCGCCGCCGAGCTGCTGGTCTCGGCCGAGGCCAGCGCGAACCTGGTCGTGCTGCGCACCCCGGCCGGGGCGGCGCAGCTGCTGGCCTCGGCCATCGATCACGCGGGCTGGCCGGCCGTCCTCGGCACTGTCGGCGGTGACGACACCGTGCTCGTCATCGCCAGGGATCCCGATGGCGGCGAAGAGCTCGCGCAGGCGCTGCTGCACCTGGCCGAGCGCAGCAGCCAGACCGCAAGCCGCAGGTAGCCGGGCTGAGAGGTAGCCGGGCTGAGAGGTAGCCGGGGTGAGAGGTAGCCGGGCCGCGAGTAACGCGGCGCGTCAGGACCCAGACAACGCGTCAGGACCAAGACAACAGAGAACGACAACAAGGAGGTGCCCCGGTGACAGAGAAAGTCGTACTCGCGTACTCCGGCGGGCTGGACACGTCGGTGGCGATCGGCTGGATCGCTGAGCAGACCGGGGCGGAGGTCGTCGCGCTCGCGGTCGACGTCGGCCAGGGCGGCGAGGACCTGGAGACGATCAGGGCGCGCGCCCTGGCCTGCGGAGCGGTCGCCGCCGAGGTGGTCGATGCCCGCGACGAGTTCGCCGCCGACTACTGCATGCCCGCCCTGCTGGCCAACGCGCTCTACATGGACCGGTATCCGCTGGTGTCGGCGCTGTCCCGGCCGCTGATCGTCAAGCACCTGGCGAGGGTCGCGCACGAGACCGGCGCCAGCCTGGTCGCGCATGGCTGCACGGGCAAGGGCAACGACCAGGTCCGGTTCGAGGCCGGGCTGGCCGCGCTGGCGCCGGACGTGCGCGTCTTCGCGCCCGTGCGCGACTCGGGCATGACGCGCGACAAGGCGATCGCGTTCGCGGCCGAGAAGGGCCTGCCGATCAACGTCACGTCCCGGTCGCCGTACTCCATCGACCAGAACGTGTGGGGACGCAGCTGCGAGACCGGGCACCTGGAAGACATCTGGAACGCGCCGCAGCCCGACGTGTACGGCTACACCAGTGATCCGGCCGGCGGCCGTGCCGCCGACGAAGTGGTGATCAGCTTCGCCGACGGGCTGCCGGTCGCGCTGAACGGCCGCACCCTGTCGCCGCTGGCGATGATCACTGAGCTGAACCAGCTGGCTGGCGCGCACGGGATCGGGCGGATTGACATGGTGGAGGACCGCCTGGTCGGCATCAAGAGCCGGGAGATCTACGAGGCGCCCGGCGCGATGGTGCTGATCGCCGCGCACTCGGAGCTCGAGAGCGTCTGCGCCGAGCGTGACCTGGCCAGATTCAAGCGCCAGGCCGAGCAGCGCTGGACCGAGCTCGTCTACGACGGCCTCTGGTTCTCACCGCTGAAGCAGGCGCTCGACGCCTTCATGGTGGCGGCGTCGCGGCACGTCACCGGCGACGTCCGGCTGACACTCCAGGGCGGGCGCGCAGTGGTGACCGGCCGCCGCAGCCCGGCCGCGCTGTACGACTACTCGCTCGCGACGTACGACACGGGCGATATGTTCGACCAGCAGCTGGCGAAGGGATTCATCGAGCTGTTCGGCCTGCCGGCCAAGATCGCGGCAGACCGTGACCGCAAGGTCGCCAGCTAGCAGGTCGCCAGCTAGCTCGGCGAACCGCAGATCGGACAGGGAGAGCGACCGTGACATCTGACCCGCCGGAGCCCGCGCCAGGCGCGCCAGGCGCGCCGCGAGCGCCGGGAGCGCCCGGAGCGCCGGGAGCGCCGGGAGCGCCGATCCGGCTCTGGGGCGGCCGGTTCGAGTCCGGGCCGGCCGAGGCACTGGCCAGGCTGTCGGTGAGCGTCCAGTTCGACTGGCGGCTCGCGCCGTACGACCTGCTGGCCTCGGCCGCGCATGCGCGTGTGCTGCACAAGGCAGGGCTGCTGACCGATGCCGAGCTCAGCCGGATGGTCGTCGCGCTGGAGGAACTCGGCCGTGCCTGCCGGGCCGGGACGTTCCGGCCGTCCGCGCATGACGAGGACGTCCACACCGCGCTGGAGCGCGGCCTGCTCGAGCGCGTCGGCCAGCTCGGCGGCAAATTGCGCGCGGGCCGCAGCCGTAATGACCAGATCGCCACCGACCTGCGGCTCTACCTGCGTGATCACGTGCGCATCATCACGGCCAGGCTGACTGAGCTGGAGCTCAACCTGATCGGGCAGGCTGAGCGGCACGCTGGCACCCCGGCGCCGGGCATGACGCACCTGCAGCATGCACAGCCAGTCCTGCTGGCCCACCAGCTGCTAGCGCACGTCCAGGCCTTCGCCAGGGACGCCAGCCGGCTGCGCGACTGGGATGTCCGCGCGTCGGTCAGCCCGCTCGGGTCGGGCGCGCTGGCCGGGTCGTCGCTGCCGCTGGACCCCGAGGCCGTCGCCGCCGAGCTCGGCTTCGCCCGCGCCGCCGACAACTCGATGGACGCGGTCAGCGACCGGGACTTCGCGGCCGAGTTCTGCTTCATCGCGGCGCTGCTGGGCGTGCACCTGTCGAGGCTGGGGGAGGAGGTGGTGCTCTGGTCGACGCACGAGTTCGGCTGGGCCGAGATCGACGACGCGTACGCCACCGGCTCGTCGATCATGCCGCAGAAGAAGAACCCCGACGTGGCCGAGCTCGCCCGCGCCAAGTCAGGCCGGCTCATCGGCGGCCTCACCGGCTTGCTCACGACGCTGAAGGGCCTGCCGCTCTCCTACAACCGCGACCTGCAGGAAGACAAGGAGCCGGTGTTCGATGCTGTCGACACCCTGCTGACCGTCCTGCCGGCGATGGCGGGGCTGATCGGCACGCTCCGCTTCCACACCGAGCGGCTCGCGGTCACCGCCGCCGCCGGGCACGCCCTCGCGACCGACCTGGCCGAGCTGCTCGTTCGGCGCGGCACCGCGTTCCGGGAGGCACACGAGGTAGTGGGTCATCTCGTGGTGTGGTGCCAGGTGCACGACTGCGAGCTCGGCGATGTCAGCGATTCCGACCTGGACAAGATCTCGCCGCTCCTGACCCCGGATGTGCGCGACGTGCTGACGGTCCAGGGCGCGATCGCGGCCCGCGCGAGCCGAGGGGGCACGGCCCCGGCACGCGTAGCCGAGCAGCTCGCCCGGCTGCGCCAGGATGTGCACGACCAGGCTGCGTGGGCCGCGACCTGAGGCGGCCTTCCGGCTGCCAGTACGCTCTGGACGGTGAAACGGCTGCCGCGCGAGTTCTTCGACCGGCCATCGACGGAGGTCGCCCCCGACCTGCTCGGCTGCGTGCTCTGGCACGACAGCGCGGCCGGCCAGGTGGCCGTGCGCCTGGCCGAGGTCGAGGCCTACCAGGGTCGAAGCGATCCCGCCTCGCACGCGTTCCGCGGCCAGACGGCCCGCAACGCGGTCATGTTCGGTGCGCCCGGTTATGCCTACGTCTACTTCACCTACGGCATGCATTTCTGCATCAATCTCGTCTGTCAGCCCGCCGGGCAGGCCGAGGCGGTCCTCATCCGGGCTGGCCAGGTCATCGGGGGCGGGGAGCTGGCAGCCCTGCGCCGGCGCGGCCGCACCGCTGACCTCAGTTCAGACCTGGCAGTGGCCGGCGCGGATGGGAGCCGCCGGATCCGCGAGGTCGACCTCGCGCGCGGACCAGGGCGACTGTGCCAGGCGCTGGGCATCGACAGGTCCCTGGATGGCGCGGACGTCTGCGGACCGGACTCGGTGCTGGGCATCGGGCCACGGACGGCCGCGATCAGTCCAGAGCAGATCCGCACGGGCCCGCGTGTTGGCATCAGCCAGGCCGCAGACCGGCCGTGGCGGTACTGGCTAGCCGACGACGGCCACGTTTCGATATTTCGCCCGTCCAAACCGCGAAGCCCGCGAACGAAACCGGTTTCAGGCTCCGCGGTCAAAGGTGGGACGATGCACCGGTGAGCGACATCATCGACGACCTGACCTGGCGCGGCCTGATCGCCGTGCACACCGACCTGGATGACCTGCGCAAGGCACTGGACACCGGGATCGTGACGTTGTACGGGGGTTTCGACCCGACGGCACCCGGCCTTCACATCGGCAACCTGGTCCTGCTGCTGACCATGCGCCGGTTCCAGCAGGCCGGGCACCGGCCGATCGGGCTGGTGGGCGGCGCGACCGGGCTGATAGGCGATCCGAGCGGCAAGTCGGCCGAGCGGGCCCTGAACGAGCGCGAGGTCGTGGCCGGCTGGGTCGAGCGCATCCGGGGCGAGGTGAGCCAGTACCTGGACTTCGGCTCCGGGGAGACAGCGGCCACGATGGTCAGCAACCTGGACTGGACCGAGCAGCTGTCTGCGATCGACTTCCTGCGCGACATCGGCAAGCATTTCCCGGTGAACCAGATGCTGTCCCGCGAGGTGGTCCGGGCCAGGCTCGACACGGGCGGGATCAGCTTCACCGAGTTCAGCTACCAGATCCTCCAGGCCAACGACTACCTGGAGCTCCATAACCGGTATGGCTGCGCGCTCCAGCTGGGCGGCAGCGACCAGTGGGGCAACCTGGTGTCCGGTGTCGACCTGATCCGGCGGGTGACGGGCGACTCGGTGCACGCGCTCGCCACGCCTCTGATCACCAAGCCAGACGGCACGAAGTACGGCAAGACCGAAGGCGACGCCGTCTGGCTGAGTCAGGACCTGATGAGCTCGTACGCCTTCTACCAGTTCTGGCTGAACCGGTCCGATGCCGAGGTGCCGGGCCTGCTGCGAGTGTTCTCCTTCCGGTCCAGAGCCGAGATCGAGGACCTGGAGCGGGAGATCGCCGCGCGGCCGGCGGCCAGGCTTGCGCAGCGGCTCCTGGCCGAGGAACTGACGGCCCTGGTGCACGGCGAGGTCGAGCTGGCCAAGGTGCAGGCGGCGAGCGAGGCGCTGTTCGGCCAGGGCGACTTGCGGGCGCTGGATGCTGCCACGCTGTCGGCGGCCGTGGCCGAGGTACCGCACGCCGAGGTAGACCGACTCGACGACGGCGGACTGCCGCCGGTGGCCGACCTGATGGCTGCCGCCGGCATCGTGCCGAGCAAGTCAGCCGCCAGGCGAGCTATCGCCGAGGGCGGTGCGTACCTCAACAACGAGAGGGTCACGACCGAGGACGCCGCGCCGGCCGACGCGGACCTGCTGCACGGCGAGTACCTGATCGTCCGGAGGGGGAAGCGGACCGCTGGCGCGGTGCGGCTGCGCGATCGGATCTGAGCTCCCAGGTTTCCGGGTCCGCCATGGCCAGGCAGGGGTGTAGTCCGGTCGTGCCGAGACAGCGTGCGCCAGCTGGCGGAATGGCGTCGGCGCTACCGGCCGCAGGCGCCGCGGTGACGCATTCCCACCTGAGCGGGAACGGGGCCGCACCACGTCGGTCGCCGCCGTGCGCGCGGGCGGGCTGCCTGCACTGGAGCCGGCCAGCCGAGAACGCTGCCTATGCCCCCGATGCAGCTCGTCACAATGACATCTCAGCTGTGGTGCCAATAGTAGCATTCATCACTCTTTATTGGCCAGCTATCGGATGCCTTTCGAAGTCGCCGCCGCCGCTCTTTCGGCGCGGCAGCTGCCCTGACCTAGCTGCGTCGCCGGCGGTATCGCCGCAGGTCAGAGGCTGCGTCGTCGGGCTCGGCCCGGCCCCACGGCTCGATCCAGGCCCTGGTGCTGCGGCGTCGATTTGACTTGCGAGCCTTTGCTGCCTAATGTTTCGTCCTGCCCCGAGAGAGCGGGAAGCCCGGCAGGGTGGACAGCTATAGGGGCCAGCTCCCTCCCCAAACCGTGGTGGCTCGATGCTGGACACCTGGCATCGAGTAACCCAGGTGAGGGTATGCTGTGAGTACGGAAAGTTACGAAGTAAGTCCAGTCCGGCTAACTGACTTGACAACCTAGGGTTGGATCGGTAAGTTAGCAGGGTTGCCCCGGATGCGGTCTACATGGCCTCTGACGGTGAGCGTCCGCTCCTTGAGAACTCAACAGCGTGCTAAAAGCCAGTGCATATGCACATCCTCGTCAATGGGGAGATTGTGCCGACTTGTCGGCTATGTCTCCTGAGGATTTATTGCCAGATCGCCTCGACGGCTAACGTCTTCGAGGCATCTCTTCAAGTCTGCATTCCGCAAGGCCTCCGGGCTCGAGCGGTTTTGCATATAGACATTCAACGGAGAGTTTGATCCTGGCTCAGGACGAACGCTGGCGGCGTGCTTAACACATGCAAGTCGAGCGGAAAGGCCCTTCGGGGTACTCGAGCGGCGAACGGGTGAGTAACACGTGAGCAATCTGCCCTTAGCTTCGGGATAGCTCCGGGAAACCGGAATTAATACCGAATACGACCACGGCTGACATCGGCTGTGGTGGAAAGCTTTTACGGCTAGGGATGAGCTCGCGGCCTATCAGCTTGTTGGTGGGGTAACGGCCCACCAAGGCGACGACGGGTAGCCGGCCTGAGAGGGCGACCGGCCACACTGGGACTGAGACACGGCCCAGACTCCTACGGGAGGCAGCAGTGGGGAATATTGCGCAATGGGCGAAAGCCTGACGCAGCGACGCCGCGTGCGGGATGAAGGCCTTCGGGTTGTAAACCGCTTTCAGCAGGGACGAAGCGAAAGTGACGGTACCTGCAGAAGAAGCGCCGGCTAACTACGTGCCAGCAGCCGCGGTAACACGTAGGGCGCAAGCGTTGTCCGGAATTATTGGGCGTAAAGAGCTCGTAGGTGGTCCGCCGCGTCCGCTGTGAAAATCCAGGGCTTAACCCTGGACTTGCAGTGGATACGGGCGAACTAGAGGTAGGTAGGGGAGAATGGAATTCCCGGTGTAGCGGTGAAATGCGCAGATATCGGGAGGAACACCGGTGGCGAAGGCGGTTCTCTGGGCCTTACCTGACACTGAGGAGCGAAAGCGTGGGGAGCGAACAGGATTAGATACCCTGGTAGTCCACGCCGTAAACGTTGGGCGCTAGGTGTGGGGTCCTTCCACGGATTCCGTGCCGCAGCTAACGCATTAAGCGCCCCGCCTGGGGAGTACGGCCGCAAGGCTAAAACTCAAAGGAATTGACGGGGGCCCGCACAAGCGGCGGAGCATGTTGCTTAATTCGAAGCAACGCGAAGAACCTTACCAAGGTTTGACATGCAGGGAAAAGCCGTAGAGATACGGTGTCCGTAAGGGCCCTGCACAGGTGGTGCATGGCTGTCGTCAGCTCGTGTCGTGAGATGTTGGGTTAAGTCCCGCAACGAGCGCAACCCTCGTCCTATGTTGCCAGCGGGTAATGCCGGGGACTCATAGGAGACTGCCGGGGTCAACTCGGAGGAAGGTGGGGATGACGTCAAGTCCTCATGCCCCTTATATCTTGGGCTGCAAACATGCTACAATGGCCAGTACAGAGGGCTGCGAGACCGCAAGGTGGAGCGAATCTCAAAAAGCTGGTCTCAGTTCGGATTGGGGTCTGCAACTCGACCCCATGAAGTCGGAGTCGCTAGTAATCGCGAATCAGCAACGTCGCGGTGAATACGTTCCCGGGCCTTGTACACACCGCCCGTCACGTCACGAAAGTCGGCAACACCCGAAGCCGGTGGCCCAACCCGTAAGGGAGGGAGCCGTCGAAGGTGGGGCCAGCGATTGGGACGAAGTCGTAACAAGGTAGCCGTACCGGAAGGTGCGGCTGGATCACCTCCTTTCTAAGGAGCAACTGGCGCGCCTCACGGTGTTGGAAAACGCTGTGCGGTCGCGTCCAGAGCCATATCTCAGGCGACTGTCCTGAGGTGGCCAGCTCATTAGTGGAGCACTGGTTATTCGGTCCGAGCGTCACTGCCGGGCCCGCTAGTACGGCTTCCCGTGTCTTCTGGGCACGGGCGGCACGGACCGCGGGTCAGGGGGGCGAGCGGGCCGAGCACGCTGTTGGGTCCTGAGGGAACGGCCGCACAGTGTTCAGGACGCACGCTGTCCATGACACTAGATGGCCACCTCGGCCAGGACCGGTGCCTTCGCCGCCACGTGCGTCGCGGGGCCGGGACCGCCCGTATTTTGAGAACTGCACAGTGGACGCGAGCATCATCTGTAGTTGCCAAGTTGATAAGGGCACACGGTGAATGCCTTGGCACCAGGAGCCGAAGAAGGACGTAGGAGCCTGCGATAAGCCCCGGTTAGTCGGCAACCAGACTTTGACCCGGGGATTTCCGAATAGGGAAACCTGATTGGGCGTAATGGCCCATCGCCCCTGCCTGAACACATAGGGCAGGTGGAGGTAACGTGGGGAAGTGAAACATCTCAGTACCCACAGGAAGAGAAAGCAACCGCGATTCCCTGAGTAGTGGTGAGCGAAAGGGGAACAGGCCAAACCGGTCACGTGTTAAAGCCAGCAGGCGTTGCGTGATCGGGGTAGCGGGACTGTCCAGCCGGAGCTGCTGACCCGGCAGGAAGTAAGAAATCGCGTGGATAGCCGAAGACGGTGGAAACCGTCGGCATAGAGGGTGACACCCCCGTAGGCGAAATCTGCGCGACTTCCGGACAGTATCCCAAGTAGCACGGGGCCCGAGAAATCCCGTGTGAATCTGGGGGGACCACCCCCTAAGCCTAAATACTCCCTGGTGACCGATAGCGAACAAGTACCGTGAGGGAAAGGTGAAAAGTGCCCCGGTGAGGGGTCGTGAAATAGTACCTGAACCCGTGTGCCTACAAGCCGTGGGAGCGAGTCGGTCTTCGGACTGACGTGAAGTGACCGCGTGCCTTTTGAAGAATGAGCCTGCGAGTTATGGTGTGTGGCAAGGTTAACCCGTGTGGGGTAGCCGTAGCGAAAGCGAGTCTGAATAGGGCGTCTGAGTCGCATGCTATAGACCCGAAGCGGAGTGATCTACCCATGGGCAGGTTGAAGCGCGGGTAAGACCGCGTGGAGGACCGAACCCACCAGGGTTGAAAACCTGGGGGATGACCTGTGGGTAGGGGTGAAAGGCCAATCAAACTCCGTGATAGCTGGTTCTCCCCGAAATGCATCTAGGTGCAGCGTCGCGTGTTTCTTACCGGAGGTAGAGCTACTGGATGGTCTAGGGGGCCTACAAGCTTACTGAAATCAGCCAAACTCCGAATGCCGGTAAGCCAGAGCGCGGCAGTGAGACTGCGAGGGATAAGCTCCGTAGTCGAGAGGGAAACAGCCCAGATCACCAGCTAAGGCCCCTAAGCGTGTGCTAAGTGGGAAAGGATGTGGAGTTGCAGAGACAACCAGGAGGTTGGCTTAGAAGCAGCCACCCTTAAAAGAGTGCGTAATAGCTCACTGGTCAAGTGATTCTGCGCCGACAATTTAGCGGGGCTCAAGCACACCGCCGAAGCTGTGACATTCGCGTGATAGCCCGGCCCTTTGTGGTTAAGGTGGATGGCTGTCTTGACCGTTGTGGTTTCGGCCACTTCTGTCCTGACGGCGGCCACTGGCTCCTTTAGGGTCCAGGTGCGCGGATGGGTAGGGGAGCGTCGGGTGGCGAGAGAAGCAGCGGAGTGATCCAGCTGTGGACGCCACTCGAGTGAGAATGCAGGCATGAGTAGCGAAAGAGGGGTGAGAAACCCCTCCGCCGAATGACCAAGGGTTCCTGGGGCAGGCTAATCCGCCCAGGGTAAGTCGGGACCTAAGGCGAGGCCGACAGGCGTAGTCGATGGACAACGGGTTGATATTCCCGTACCGGCTTAGAAGCGCCCATGCTGAATCTGGCGATGCTAAGCCATCAACGCTGACGGATCCTTCGGGAGAGGTCGGCTGCGATGGCGACCCAGACTGGTAGTAGGCAAGCCGTAGGGGTGACGCAGGAGGGTAGCTCTACCGGGTGTTGGACGTCCCGGAGTAAGGGTGTAGGGCGACGTGTAGGCAAATCCGCACGTCACATAGCCTGAGACCTGACGCCGAGCCGAGTTAGGCGAAGTGAGTAATCCCATGCTGCCAAGAAAAGCCTCGCGGCGAGCTTCTGAGCCGCCCGTACCCTAAACCGACTCAGGTGGTCAGGTAGAGAATACCAAGGCGATCGGGTGAACCGTGGTTAAGGAACTAGGCAAATTATCCCCGTAACTTCGGGAGAAGGGGAGCCGCGCCCGGTGATGAGACTTGCTCTCTGAGCTGGGTGTGGTCGCAGATACCAGGGGAAAGCGACTGTTTACTAAAAACACAGGTCCGTGCAAAGTCGCAAGACGACGTATACGGACTGACGCCTGCCCGGTGCTGGAACGTTAAGGGGAGGGGTTAGTGGCTTCGGCTGCGAAGCTCTGAACTTAAGCGCCAGTAAACGGCGGTGGTAACTATAACCATCCTAAGGTAGCGAAATTCCTTGTCGGGTAAGTTCCGACCTGCACGAATGGCGTAACGACTTTCCCACTGTCTCAACCACGGACCCGGCGAAATTGCACTACGAGTAAAGATGCTCGTTACGCGCAGCAGGACGGAAAGACCCCGGGACCTTTACTGCAGCTTGACATTGGCGTTTGGGACGTCTTGTGTAGGATAGGTGGGAGACTGTGAAACAGGGACGCCAGTCCCTGCGGAGTCAACGGTGAAATACCACTCTGGTCGTTCTGAATGTCTAACCTTGGTCCGTGATCCGGATCAGGGACAGTGTCTGGTGGGTAGTTTAACTGGGGCGGTTGCCTCCTAAAAGGTAACGGAGGCGCCCAAAGGTACCCTCAGCCTGGTTGGCAATCAGGTGTCGAGTGTAAGTGCACAAGGGTGCTTGACTGTGAGACAGACATGTCGAACAGGAGCGAAAGCTGGGACTAGTGATCCGGCGGTGGCATGTGGAAGCGCCGTCGCTAAACGGCTAAAAGGTACCCCGGGGATAACAGGCTGATCTTCCCCAAGAGTCCATATCGACGGGATGGTTTGGCACCTCGATGTCGGCTCGTCGCATCCTGGGGCCGGAGCAGGTCCCAAGGGTTGGGCTGTTCGCCCATTAAAGCGGTACGCGAGCTGGGTTTAGAACGTCGTGAGACAGTTCGGTCCCTATCCGCTGCGCGCGTAGGAGTCTTGAGAGGGGCTGTCCCTAGTACGAGAGGACCGGGACGGACAAACCTCTGGTGTGCCAGTTGTTCCGCCAGGAGCACGGCTGGTTGGCTACGTTTGGAAGGGATAACCGCTGAAAGCATCTAAGCGGGAAGCTCGCCTCAAGATTAGGACTCCCTCAGGGTTAACCTGGTAAGGCCCCCAGCTAGACGACTGGGTTGATAGGCCGGAGGTGGAAGCGCGGCAACGCGTGGAGCTGACCGGTACTAATAGGCCGAGTGGCTTGGCTTCTACTCATAGATCTTGTTTCGCGTCCACTGTGCGGTTCCCGAGATGCGGTCGGTCGCCTGGTTCCGGAGCGATCCGGAGCTGAGCGCGACGCTGATATCTCCATAGTGTTTCGGTGGCCATGGCGAAGGGGAAACACCCGGCTCCATTCCGAACCCGGAAGTTAAGCCCTTCAGCGCCGATGGTACTGCCCGGGGGACTGGGTGGGAGAGTAGGACGCCGCCGGACATCTTCCCGCTGAGGGCCGTTACCTTTCTGGTAGTGGCCCTCAGCGCGTTTTTGTGTTGTCTAGGGAAAGCTTGTCCGGCCCGTGCGGCGCCCCAGGGGCACCGTGGCGAGCGCCGATATTGGAGGATGGACTGATGGCGGGCAACTCGCGCGGGTCTGCGAACGGCCGGCCAACCGGCGGGTCAGGACAGAGCTCGGGCCGCGGCGACAGCCGGGCCAGCTCCGGCCGGCGCGCCGGTGCTTCTGGGCGCGCTGCTTCTGCACGCGGTAATGCCGGTGGCCGTGGCGCTGCCGGTGGCCGGGGTGCTGCCGGTGGCCGGGGTGCTGCCGGTGGGCGCGGGTCGGCGGACCAGGATCGCGCTAGCGGAAGCGGTCGGGCGGCAGATGCGCGGCGCGGGGGAGCAGGCCGGAGTAGTGCCGACGGCAGCCCAAGCGGCGCAGGCGGCGACGGATCCAGCCGCAGGAGTGGCGCTGGGCGCGGGGGCTATGACGCTCGCGGTGGTGGTGGCGGCGGCTACAGCCCGCGGGCGGGCGGTCAGGGCACGGCCGGCCGGGGCACGGGGAGCGCCCGGTACGGCACGGGCAACGCTGGCGCAGCCGGCGGCCGCGACGCAGGTGTGACCGGCGGCCGCGGAAGCAGAAGCACTGCGGGACCAGGCGAGCGAAGCGCAACGACTCGAGGTGGTTACGGTCGCTCTAGCGGCGGGTACGCAGGCAGCCGGCCGCGGCGGCCGGACTTCGACAGCGAACTGGACACCAATCGCGGGAGTGGCCGTAGCCGTTACGGCGGTGCGCAGAGCGGCGACCGTAGCAATGGCCGTGAAAGCTATCGGGATGCAGGTCGCGACAATGGCACGACGCGCTATGACAATGGCGGCCGTCGGGACGACAACGCCGGTCAGGGCGGCCGCAGATTCAGTGACAAGCGCGCCGGAGGCACCAGGACCGGGGGCAGCGGCATAACCGGCGGCCGGGCGCAGGACAGGCCACGCAGCTCCGACGTGAGCAGTCGGGCAGGATCAGGCTGGCGCGCTGGAGAGGGCCGCGATGAGCGCCCGGCCGGAAGTTCCTATGAGCGCCGTGGAGGTCCGCCGCGTGCCGACAGCGATCGGCCGAGTCGGCCACGCACGGCGAGCAGCGGCGGCTGGCAGGGAGGCGACCGGCCCCAGCGCACCGGACGGCCGGGCTCTGATCGGCCGCAGCGGTCCGCTGGCCGCGATGAGCGCGGCGGCTGGCAGGGCAGTGATCGCCCGCAGCGGTCCGCTGGCCGCGATGAGCGCGGCGGCTGGCAGGGCAGTGATCGCCCGCAGCGTGGCGGCGACCGGGACCAGCGTGGCAGCTGGCAGGGCAGTGATCGCCCGCAGCGGTCCGCTGGCCGCGATGAGCGCGGCGGCTGGCAGGGCAGCGATCGCCCGCAGCGTGGCACCGACCGGGACCAGCGTGGCAGCTGGCAGGCCAGCGAGCGGCCCCAGCGCTCTGGCGATCGGGACCAGCGTGCTGGCTGGCAGGACCGGCCCGAGCGCGGCGGCGACCGTCCGCAGCGCAGTGGCTGGCAGGGCGGCGACCGGCCCCAGCGCTCCGGCGAGAGGGACCAGCGACGCGGAAGTCCGAGCGCGGACCGGCCCCAGCGCAGTGGCTGGCAGGGTAATGATCGTGGGCGCCGCGACGACCGGACACGGCCTGCTCGGGCCGGCTATGACCGGCCGTCGCAGCGGCCCAATGTCCGCGGCGGGCCAGGCGCCGGACGACCGGACACGAGCGAGGGATATCGCGGCGCGCCGCGGGCCGACGCGCACGGAACCAGCGACGAGTACGTCCGCCTGGACCTGCCCGACACCATCACAGCAGATCAGCTTGATCCCGAGGCGCTGGCAGAGCTGAGGACGCTGCCGGGCGATCTGGCGAGCGTGATCGCCAGGCTGCTGGTGGCGACTAGCGTCACCGAGGATCAGGATCAGGCCTACCAGTACGCGAAGAAGGCACGCGGCCTCGCCGCCAGGGTCGGCGTAGTGCGCGAGACCTGCGCTATCGCCGCCTACCAGGCGGGCGACTGGACAGCGGCCCTGGCGGAGTTCCGCGCGGCGCGCAGGCTAACCGGCCGCGCGAGCTATCTCCCCCTGATGGCTGACTGTGAGCGCGCGCTCGGCCGAGTCGACCGGGCGCTCGAGCTGGTCACCGGCCCCGATGCGCGGGCGGCGGACCAGGCAACACGGATCGAGCTGCGCATCGTGGAGTCCGGAATTCGCCGAGATCAGGGTCTGCTGGATGCCGCGGTCGTGGCGCTCCAAGGCCCAGAACTGACACGGGAGCGGATCAGGCCCGAGTACGCCCGGCTGTACTACGCCTACGCCGACGCCCTACTCCAGGCCGGTCGCGAGGATGAGGCTCGGGACTGGTTCGGCCGAGCGGCTAGCGCCGACGTCGACGACGAGACCGACGCCGCGGAGCGCTACGAGGAGCTCGACGACTTCAGCTTCGATGACCTGCACGGTTACGACGACGAGGCGACTGCAGAGGACGAGGCGACGGCGGACGACGAGCCGATAGCAGGCAGACGAGGCGACAACGGAGGCGCCGGATGCGATCGGTGCCGCCACCGCGGAAGAGCTGCCCCTGGACCCGGAGACTGGACCGCCGTAGTCGTCCCGGCCAGGCTCTGTCAGCTGGTCGTCATGGCGATCAGCTCGTCGTCACCGCGAAACTGGTAAAGCTGAACGTCGCAGGTGTGCCATTGGTTGACACAATCTCCGCGCCATAATCTATCTGGCCCAACGTCGAATTGGCTGGCATCCACCCTTTTGCCATAATCCAGCTGAACATTTCGAGCAGGTTCACCGTTCCTGAGGTGAAATTGCTGGTGGCGACCAGCGCGATGTAGGAGCCGTTCTTCCATGCCCTGTAGGTCCGGCCGCCGAAGGTCACAGTCGCAAGGACGGAACCGCCGGGCACCTGATGGAAATTCTCGGTCCAGATCATGACCTCTGTTGAGCCTGAGCTGGCGACGCCGTTGATCCAGATGTCGTAGGCATCTTCGTAGATGCCTGTATGCGGGCTAGTCTCCGCGAACGTGCTCGACATCGAGTGAAAGGAGCTGATGGCCGGTTCGTTGAAGTCCTCGTGCACATTCGGATACGTCTTGACGGCGCCGTCGCCACGACTGTTGTTCATATCAGCCACCGCATACCAGTCGTTGTATGCGCACGCGTACAGCGTCTGCGTGACGCTGTATCCGCCGACGTTCCACATGTCGTTGTAGACGTAGTAAGGACCGTCGCTCCAGCCGCCGGTGGGACTGGAGGTCACGAACTGCGGCTTCTTGCAGCTGGCGGACACCGCTGGCACCGAGCCAGTGGTGGGGGCAGGCGCGCGCCTGCCCCGCGCCCTGAGCCTGCCTGGCGCCTTTGACTTGATCGTGGTGGGGCTGACAGTGGGCGTGTGGCTGGGCGTCGCGCTGACCCTGGCATCCCGGCCGCTGCCGCCAGCATCGGCCGCCGTGGTGTGCGAGCCGTTCTCGCTGTCGAGATGGCGGACTGCCGCCAGCGCGCCGGCAATCAGCAGGACGCACGCGATCGCGGCGATGATGACGGCGAGGCGCCGGGATGGCGCGGGTGGGCGTGAGTGAGAGTGGCTTGATCTATGCATAGCTTCTCGCCGCTTCGCGCTGGGGACGGTCTGGCGGCAGCGTTGAAGTGCCTAAGCGTACATATTCAGCTCGCCGGACATGCCCGAACAGGATGATTCGCCCACGGCGCCCATTGGCGCCGCCCGGTCAGCGCCGATGACGGGAGCCAAGGGCAGCGGTGACGTAACGGAGTCCCCGAGGTCAGCACCTCAGCCTGTCTCGGTCTTGTCGAGCCAGTGCATGATCCCCGCCACGTTCGCCCCGGTGCCGCTGATCCGGTCGTACTTGGCCGCGATCTCAGGATCGGCGTCCGCCGCGAGCACGCGGTAACGCTGCCGGGTCCGCTCGGCCACCATCGCGACCGCGTGATCCAGATCCATCCCTGCGCTGCGCGCGCGCCGCGTCTCCGCTACCCACAGGCTGATCTCGGCGGCTGACCGGTCAAGCGTCTCCTCGACGGCAGTCACCGGGCCGAAGTGGCTGAACAGCAGCCGCGCGGGCTGCAGCGCGCCGAACATCCGCAGCGAGCCGAGCGCGACGTCGAGGTCGAAGTCCGGCGGCGGTGTGGCCGGCCGCATGTCGCCAGTCTCCTGAATGTAGATGCCTGCCGCATCCCCGACGTAGAGGTCGCCGCTCACCGAGTCGATCAGCCCGACGTGATGCTTGGCGTGTCCGGGGGAGTAATGGCTATCGAGCCGCCGGCCACCGCCGAGGTCGACGACGCCGGTGCGCTCGACCGCCCGGATCCGGTCGGCTGGCGTGGGCGCCAGGACGCCGAACAGCGCGTCCAATTCGTCGCCGTAGACCGTGCGGGCGCCGGCCATCAGTCGCGACGGGTCAGCTAGGTGACGCGCGCCTAGCTCGTGCACGACGACCTCCGCTGCCGGGAACATGCGCGCGATGTCCCCGGTGCCCCCGGCATGGTCGAGATGAATATGCGTCACCACGACAGTCGCCAGATCAGCCGGGCCGACGCCGAGTGCCGCGAGCGCGTCCCTGACGATCGGGGCAGACGGCCCCGTTCCGGTCTCGACGAGGCATGGCCGGTCGCTGCGGATCAGATAGCCGGCCGTGATGCCGTCGTACCCGGCCATCCGCGTGTCGATCTGGAACACGTCGTGTCCCAGATCTGTAATCAGGTCAGTGGCGGCGAAGGGGGCGGCGTCGTCCATGCGCACATAATGTCAGCAGTCGGTATCAACCAGATCCCGGGAGGCCGGCGTGCGCGCCGCCGTTGTCACGTCGTTTGCTGCCGCGCCCCGCTACCAGGAGTTCCCGGCCCCGGTTCCCGCGGGCGCTGACGAGATGCTGGTCGACGTGCTCGCGGCCGGGCTCCATCCACGCGTCCGGTCCCAGGCCGACGGCTCGCACTACACCAGCACCGGCGAGCTGCCGCTCGTACCCGGCATCGACGGTGTCGGCCGCGGCCCGGACGGGTTGCTGCGGTACTTCGTCCTGCCCGACTCCACGATGGGAGCGATGGCCGACCTGACGGTGATCGACACGAGGCGCAGCGTCGTGCTCCCAGAGGCCAGCGACACCGTCGCGGTCGCCGCCGCGATGAACCCGGCCATGTCCTCCTGGGTCGCGCTGCGCCGGCGGGTGCAGTTCCAGGCCGGCCAGAACGTCCTCATCCTCGGCGCGACAGGAAACGCGGGCCAGCTGGCCGTCCAGATCGCGAAGCTGCTCGGCGCGGACACGATCGTCGCGGCCGGCCGCGGCGCGGACCGACTGGCCCGGCTGCGGGGCCTGGGCGCTACCAGCACCGTGCTGCTGGACGGCGAGCCCGCCGACATCGGCCGGCGGCTCGGCGCAGCGGCTGCCGACGTCGACATTGTCCTCGATTACCTGTGGGGCGAGCCCACCGCAGCGGCCATGCTCGCAGTGGTGACCGACCGCGCCGACCGGGCCCGGCCGCTCACCTGGATCGAGATCGGCTCGGTCGCCGGGCCCACCGCCGCGATCCCGTCAGCCGCGCTGCGCGCGGCACCGCTGCAGGTCGTCGGGAGCGGCCAAGGATCGGTCGGTGCTCGCGACATCCTCACGGAGCTCCCCGAACTCGCCGAGCAGATCACCAGCGGCGCCTTCGAAATCGGGGCGCAGCCCAGGCCGCTCGCCGAGATCGAACAAGCATGGGCCGACGCCGCTAACACTCGCCAGCGCATCGTCCTGATCCCGCGCCGGGATCCCGCCTGACCGGCGCTGGCCGTGACTCGCGCGCGTCCCCGCCGGGCAACAGCCCGGGATGCGCCGGACCGCAGCGTCACCTAGGGTCGGCTAGGTGATCCGCACGCGAGCAGCGACCGAGGCCGAGACAGCGGCGTGGCGCGATAACTGGCGGTCCCGCCTGCAGAGCTGGTACGACCGGCCAGATATGCCGGCCGACTGGGTCAGCCACCAGGTGGAGCGCCAGATGTCATTGCCGCGCGTAGCGCAGGCCTCGGCTGTCTTCGCGATCGACTCCGGCGGGGATCATGTCGGCATGCTCGCCGTCGCGCTGACCGAGCAGGACGGCAGCCCCGGCGTCGTCATCAACGATCTCTGGATCGCGCCGGCACACCGGCGCAGGGGTTACGGCTCGGCAGCGCTTCGTCAGGCCGAAGCGTGGGCGGCCGGCCAGCAGGCACGCTCGGTCTGGGCGCTGACCGATCCTGCCGATCAGGTGCACGCGGCCTTCTTTGCGAGCTACCCGGTGCGCGCGCGCCAGATGATCAAGGCGATCTCCGGGCCCGGCGAGCTCGCCGACGGGCTCGAAGGCCGTCCGATGACCAAAGACGAGTTCGCCGACTGGCGAGCCGAGACGGTCCGCGGCTATACGGCCGACATCATCGACTCCGGGACGCTGCCGCCGGCGGCGGCCAGGATCGCGGCCGAGACGCAGTTCGATCAGCTGCTGTCGGCCGGGTTCCGGACGGAGAATCACACCTTCCTGTGCCTGGTCGCCGGCGGCGAGGTCGTCGCCACCAACTGGCTCGGCCACCACTACCGGAGCCCGTATGTGAGCTGGGTCTACGGGGTCGAGACGCATGCCGGGCACCGGGGCAAGGGCTACGGCCGCGCGGCCATGATCATCGGGGAGCGGGCAACGCTCGCGGCCGGGGACACCCTCCTCGGGCTCAACGTGTTCGGCCACAACGCGGTCGCCATCAGCATGTACGAGAGCATGGGCTATCGCGCCTACGATCACGGCAGGTCGATCGAGCTGTAAACGGTAAACTTGGCCGCTCTGCGCGGGTGCAGCCCGCCGCCCGCGCTGGTGCAGCCCGCCGGCTCGGGCCATGAATAGCAAGGGTTCGCTAATGATGCTCTTCTATGAGCAACACTAGGTAACTATTGCTCTTCCGCGCCTGGACTGGAGGTAGCCGCCATTGCCTGACGCGCCTGCTCAAGCGCCGACGCACGCGCTCACGGTCGCACCCCGGTGGTTCGAGGTCAGCGAGGTGGGCGACGGTGTCGTTCGCATCACCGAGCCGTACGTCAACGCCTACGTGCGGTCGAACGCGTGGCTGATCCGCGGCAGCGCGACGCACCTGCTCGTGGATGCGGGCCTCGGCATCGGCCGCCTGCGCGGCGAGCTCGATGACCAGCTCGACCGCCCGGTCATCGCGGTCGCGACGCACTCGCACTTCGACCACTTCGGCGGGCTGGGCGAGTTCGCCGAGCGCGCCGCGCACGCCGACGACGGCGACGTGATCGAGCAGGCGGACGACTACGTGACGCTCACGGCGCCGACCTATCCCAGCGCCCTAGTGGACGAGTTCGTCGCGGCCGGACTGCCGGTGCCCGACGTCCTCATCAGCGCGCTGCCGTACGCCGGGTTCGACGTCGGGGCGTTCCGGACGCCGGCGGTGCCGATTACTCGCTGGCTGGCCGACGGCGAAGTGCTGGACCTCGGCGACCGCTCTTTCGAGGTGATCCACGCACCTGGCCACTCGCCGGGCAGCATCTGCCTGTGGGAAGCGCGGTCCGGGACGCTGGTCTCCGGCGACGTTCTCGTCGACGGCGAGCCCCTGCTCGACGAGCTGCCGAGGTCAAGCCCCGCCGACTTCGCGACGAGCCTGCGCCGTCTGGCCGAGCTCCCGATGCATAGCGTTTACGCAGGTCACGGGCCCGTATTCGGCAGCGACCGCGCACACGCCATCATCGCCGACTACCTGGCCAGCCGCGGCCGCTGACCTACTCGGCCCGGCTCCGGCCCGCCTCGGCCGGAATTCAGCTCTCAGCGAACAGCCTGATGACGAGGCCAGTGCGCGGCTTCGGGCCGAACGAGGTCGACTTCCGCGGCACCCGCCGCCCCAGCGAGGCGACCTCGTAGACCTGGGTCGCCGACATCGCGCCGCAGATCACGGCCGTCCCCGGCGGCTCCGCATCGGCTGACTTGATCGCCTCGGCTGCGTCGTGAATGGCCCGCACCGTGCGCGCGTCGTCCTCGATCGCCCAGATCCTGGCGAACAGCAGGCCTTCCAGCACCGCCGCCGGCAGCTGCTGCCACAGCTCCGCCGGGTAGTCCGGCACCGCGATGCTCACCTGCCGCGGGTCGGGGTCGGTCAGCAGGTACACGCGCTCGTTGCCCGCCAGCAGGAAGGCAACCGGATCTTGCTTGCACGCCTCGTCGAGCGCGGCGAGCGCCGCTGGCACGTCGGCGGTCCCGCCCGCCAGCTCGCGCACCGTGAACGCGCTCGACGCCAGCCGCGCCGCGGCCTCGGGCACCATGCCAGTCACCACGCGGTGGATCGCGCCGAGCTGGGGTGGGTACGCGGTGGAGTCGACCAGCAGGGCGAGGCCGCAGTCCCACGGCCCGGCGCCCGCGCCGGCCTGCCGCACCCGGTCCTGCAGCTGCAGGTAGGCCGCGTAACGATGATGGCCGTCCGCGATCAGCGCGGTCCGCGGCGCCAGGTCAGCGGCGATCGCCGACAGCTCGTCCGGATCGGTGATGGCCCACAGGCGATGCCGGAGGCCGTCCGGCGTGCTGGCTTCGGCGAGTGGCTCGCGGCCGCTGGCGATGCTGTCGACAATCTCGGTGGCGGCCCCGTTCCCGCCTTGATACAGCAGGAAAATGGGCTCCAGATTGGCCTGTGTCGCCTCCATCAGCTGTCGCCGCCCGATGACCGGCCCCGGCGCCACGTCCTCGTGCGGCTGCACGATCCGCGCCGAATAGGGCTCGAGCCGGAGCGCGCCGATCAGGCCGCGCTGGAGGACCCCGCGGCCGGGCGCGGCCTGCTCGTAGACGTACAGCGCGGGCGCTGCGTCGGGCGCGAGGATGCCGTCGGCCAGCCAGCTGCCGAGCTCGGCGGCCGCGTCCTCGTAGGGGCTGCCGGGCTTGCCCGCCTCGTGGCGAGGGAGGATCAGCCTGACGACGTTGTGGGGATCGGCGGCCATCAACTGGTTCTCGTTATCGGCCGCGATCACGTCGTACGGTGGTGAAGTGACCTCTGCAAGCCCGGTCACCCGGTTTTCGGCATAACGGACACCGCGGAACGGCGCGAGCACGAGGCCAGGCGAGCTTGCCGTGGCTGGAGCCGCACTGGACGGAAGGATTGGCACATATGTCTGAAGGACCGGCGGGCGGTCGTGATTCCCGCCCAGAGGATCCTGCTTTGTCACATGACGCTCCAGATTCGGTTGCCGCGAACGGCGCTGACACTCATCAGCTCTACAAGCGCGGCCTCGACCTGCTCGGCCGCGGCAGCCCCGCAGCTGCCGCGCAGCTGCTCGAGCGGGCCGCCGCCGCCGAGCCGCGGTCCAGGAGCGTACTGGAGGCGCTCGCGCGGGCCCAGTTCGACGCCGGCCAGTACGCGGCCGCGGCCGGCAACTTCCGCCGCATCGTCGAGGCTAGCCCCAGTGACGACTACGCGCAGTTCGGGCTCGGCCTGGCCCTCGCGCGCACCGGCGATCCGGGTGCCGCAGCCGAGCACCTCGCCCTGGCCGCGGCCATGCGCCCTGATCTCCGCCATTACACCGACGCATTGCGCAGCGTACGGGCGACGCTGCAGGCTCGGAACGAGCTGCGAAAAGGCGTTCAGGATTGACCGGGAACGGGGCCGTCGCCGCTGATGATGCCGTGGCCGACCGCGCTTTCGATGGCGCGAGCCGGCCAGCCGACCGCACCAGGCCGTCCGCATGTCCAGGACCGCTGAGCGAGCACTACGACGCGGCGCTGCTCGACCTGGACGGCGTCGTGTACCTGGGCGGCACCCCGATCCCCGGCGCCGCTGCCGCTCTAGCCGACGCCGCCAGGCGCGGCATGAAACGCGCCTACGTCACCAACAACGCCTCGCGAACGCCCAACGCCATCGCCGCGCAGCTTCGCGGCATGGGCGTGGCGGCGACCGCGATCGACATCGTGACCTCGGCGCAGGCGGCCGCGCACCTGCTCGCCGACCGGCTGCCGGCCGGCGCACCGGTGCTCGTCGTCGGCGGCACGGGCCTGCGCCTGGCGATCCGCGACCGCGGCCTGCGCCCGGTGACGTCGGCGGCCGAGAAGCCGGCGGCCGTCGTGCAGGGCTATTCGCATGACATCAGCTACGGCTTGCTCGCCGAGGCCGCGCTGGCAATCCAGGCAGGCGCCTTGTATGTGGCATCCAACATCGACGCGACGCTGCCAACGCCGCGCGGCCCGCAGCCCGGTAACGGCTCGCTGGCTCAGGTCCTGATCTATGCGACAGGCAGCACGCCGGTCGTGGCTGGCAAGCCCGAGCCGCCGCTGCACGCCGAATCGGTCCAGCGGGTCGGCGCGGTCCGCCCCCTCGTGGTTGGCGACCGGCTCGACACCGACATCGAGGGCGCGGTCCGCGGCGGGGCCGACAGCCTGCTGGTGCTGACGGGGGTGTCGACCCCGGCCGACGTGCTGCTGGCGACGCCGCAGCGCCGGCCCGCCTACATCGCGGCCGACCTGAGCGGCCTGAACGACGGCCACCCGGACGTCCTCGGCCGCGACGGTGCCTTCTGCTGCGGCGGCTGGACGGCCGCCGCCGGTCACGCTGATGCCGCCCAGCCCGGTGGCGACCGCGAGGAGTGGCTGACCGTTACCGGATCAGGCGACTGGGTCGACGGCCTGCGGGCGCTCTGCGCCGCAGCCTGGACGGCCGGGCCGCCGCCAGGTGACCGCCACGCGCAGCGCGGCGCCGCGGAGTCGGTGATCGCTGCGATCAAGCCGGATCAGCACTGACACCACCCTGATTTTGGCGCGCGCCGTCCCGGAGACGTCCCTGAGATGTCCCTGGAGTGACCCGGACGAACGCAAGGATCACCCTCCAGGCTGACTAGCATCAGACCCGCGGCCGACGCGAGCTATCGCGTCTTAGCGCGAGACTGGTCAGGCTGGTCCGGGAGATCGCCTCCCGGACCGTGCTGTCCCGCGGGGACCGATGTCGCCGCGGGATTTGCCATCCGGAAGGGGACAAGCAGAGATGATCGAGGCACGGGGCCTCACCAAGCGATACGGGGACACGCTGGCGGTCGACGACCTGTCGTTCAGCGTGGCGCCCGGCAAGATCACCGGTTTCCTCGGCCCGAACGGGGCCGGCAAGACGACGACGATGCGGATGATCCTCGGCCTGGACCAGCCGACCGCTGGCCGGGTGACCGTGGAGGGGCAGCCGTTTGCGCAGCTGACACACCCGATGCGCGAGGTCGGCGCGCTGCTAGACGCTAAGGCTCTGCACGGGGGCCGGAGCGCTTACAGTCACCTGCTGTGCCTGGCCCAGTCGAACAACCTGCCGCGCAAGCGGGTGGACGAAGTCCTCGGCCTGGTCGGCCTCACCGAGGTGGCACGGAAGCGAACCAAGGGCTACTCGCTCGGCATGGGGCAGCGGCTCGGCATCGCCGCTGCCCTGCTCGGCGACCCGAAGGTGCTGATGTTCGACGAGCCGGTCAACGGTCTGGACCCCGAGGGGATCCTGTGGATCCGTAACCTCATGAAGGCGCTTGCGGCCGAGGGCCGGACGGTGTTCGTGTCGAGTCACCTCATGTCGGAGATGGAGAACACCGCCGACCACCTGCTCGTCATCGGCCGCGGCAAGCTGATCGCGGACTGTACGGTCGCGGAGTTCATCGCGGCCAACTCCCAGCAGAGCACCAGGGTGCGGACCCCCCAGCCGGACCAGCTGGCCAAGCTGGTGGCCACGGCTGGCGGTGCGGTCCGGGAGAACGGCGATGGCGTGCTCCTGGTCACCGGGCTGTTCGCCGACCAGGTCGGGGACCTCGCCTACGACAACGCGATCCGGATCCACGAGCTGGCCCCGGTACACGCCTCCCTGGAGCAGGCGTTCATGGATCTCACGGCGTCCAGCGTTCAGTTCCACGCCGACTTCCCCGCGCAGCCGGTCACGGCTGGAGAGGTGGCCTGACATGGCAACGACATCGACTCACCTGCCAGCAGCGGCCGCCCGGCACGCGCTGCCGGCCGCGGCCGGCCAGGCTACCTTCATGGGCGCGGTGCGCTCGGAGATCACCAAGATCCGCTCGGTCCGCTCCACGTACTGGACGCTCCTCGTGCTCGTGGTCGTGACGGTCGGCTTCGGCGCCCTGGCTAGCTGGGGCGCGGCGACGCACGGGCACCCGGGTCCGGGCTTCGACGCCACCCGGCAGAGCCTCAGCGGCCTGTACATCAGCCAGCTCATCATGGGCGTCCTCGGCGTCCTGGTCATTACGTCCGAGTACTCCACCGGGATGATCCGGACGACGCTCATGACCATGCCGCGACGGGGCACGGTGATCGCGGCCAAGGCAGTGGTGTTCACCGCCGTGGCGTTTGTCACCGGGCTCATCACGTCCTTTGCCTCGTTCTTCCTCGGCCAGGCGCTGATGTCCTCGCACCACGTCAGCGCGACGCTGAGCCAGCCGCATGTGCTGCGAGCTGTCGTCGGCGGTGCGCTGTTCCTGACAGTGTGCGGCCTGCTGGCGTTCGGCATCGGGCTGCTGCTGCGGCACACCGCGGGCGCGATCAGCACGGTGGTGGGGCTGCTGTTCGTGGTGTCGGTCCTGGTGAACTTCCTCCCGCAGTCCTGGCAGAACCATGTGGACAAGTGGGTGCCGGCCATCGCCGGCGGGCAGATCTGGTCGACGGTGGTCGGCAAGGGACCGAATCCGCAGGTGTTCACGCCGTGGCCAGGGTTCGCCGTGTTCTGCGGTTACGCTGCCATCGCCCTGATCGCGGGGCTGCTGCTGTTCCGCAAGCGGGACGCGTAGCCCGTCACTAAGCGCAGTGGCCGACGCGTGGGGCAATCGGCCGCTGTCGGGGGACGCTGGGGAGCCGGCCTGATGGCCCGGGCTGGCCCCCCAGCGTTGTTTTATGTCCGCCTAGCCGGTCAGCCGGTCAGCCGGTCACCGGTCAGCCGGTCAGCAGCGGCTGGCAACGCGGGCACCAGACGGCGAGCCTCTCCTCGATCACGGGCCCGAGGTTCGCCTTCTGGATGGGCGTGCCGCAGCGGCGGCAGGGTCGTCCCGCGCGGCCGTAGACCCACGTCTCCGCGCCGCGGGCGTTGACACCGGTCGTGACGGTATTCGTGCGTTCCTTGTTCGCCGCTAGCAGGCGCCGCGCCTGCTCGAGCAGCTCGGGCAGGCTGCGCACGTCGCCGACCCGCTGCCACGGGTTGACTCCGCGCAAGAACAGCGACTCAGCTCGGTAGATGGTCCCGATCCCGGCGAGATTGCGCTGATCCAGCAGCGCCTCGCCGATCGTGCGGTCCGGGTCAGCGCTCACCCGGCGCGCGGCCTCGTCCGCATCCCAGTCCGGGCCGAGCAGATCCGGACCGAGGTGGCCGACCACGTGATCCTCCCGGCTAGTGCGGACGACCTCCACGGTGCCGAGCAGATAGCCGACGGCCTCCCACTCTTCGTTGGCCAGGATCAGCCGGATCCTGTGATCGCGAAGCTGATAGCCCGCTGCCCTGCTCACCCGCCAGTTGCCTTCCATTTTCAGGTGGGTGTGCACGGTGATGTCGCCCTCAACCCTGGTCAGCAGGTGCTTGCCGCGAGACACAGTCTCAGTGATGGTGCGACCGGTGAGATCCGTGGTGGCATACCTCGGGACACGGAAGTCGCTGCGCGTCAGCGAACGACCGGTGAGGGCATCGTCTAGCTTGCGGGCCGTTCGCCAGACCACGTCGCCTTCTGGCATGACGTCAGCATGCCATCGGGTTGCGCCACTCAGCCAACGTAGTGCGGTCGCTGACAGCCGTCGCGGCCGGTGGCTGCTCCTGGTCATCGGTGGGCTTTTCGCCTCGGGTGCGGCTCATTGCCTCGGGTGCGGCCTCCAATCCCGGTCTAGCGTCATGGCTGCCTACCTACTGCGGATACAGCGTCAGTAGAGTTCCAGCGATGACGTTGGCTGCGCGGCCACCGGCAGAGTGAATCGGGCGTAAGCCGCATATGGCAGCCGGGGTCAACTGTCGGCGGAGCCTGGCATGCTCCTGCCATGGGACGTTTATCGCAATTCGACACCGCGGCGCTGGCCCGGCTGCTCGCACGGCAGGACGGAGTGGTCAGCCGCGGCCAGGTCCTCGCCTGTGCCATGACCGAGCCCGCTATCAGGCACAGGATCCGGGCGGATGGTCCGTGGCAGACGATGTTGCCGGGTGTCTATCTGGTGGGCCAGGGTGCTTCGACGACTAAGCAGCGCGTGACAGCCGCTTACTTATATGCCGGGCAGGCCATCGCAGTTACCGGCCCGGCTGCGCTCGCCTGGTATTCCCTTCCGTCGGTCCGGAGCGACGAGGTGGACGTGCTGGTCCCGCTCGAGTGCAAGCGGAAGGACGCGCAATTCGCCCGGTTACACCGGACCGGCGTCGTGCCGGACTGCGGTCGTGACGGCGTGCTGCGGTACGCGTCGCCCCAGCGCGCGGTCGCCGACACGGTGCGTCAGCTTGCCAGCTTCGCCGACATCAGAGCCGTCGTGGCCGGGGGAGTGCAGCGTGGCAAGATCACGGTCGCGGATCTAGCCCGCGAGCTGGAGATAGGTCCGATCCAGGGCTCGGCGCGGTTGCGCGCGGCGCTGGCGGAGGTAGCCGACGGGGTGCGCTCGGCGGCGGAGGGCGACCTGCATGCGCTGGTGAAGCGCGAGCGGCTGCCGGAGCCCATGTACAACGCCCGCCTGTACGTCGGAGGCCGGCTGCTCGCCATCACCGATGCGTGGTGGCCGCAAGCGGGCCTGGCCGCTGAGGTTGACTCACGCGAGTGGCACCTGTCGCCCGCGGACTGGGAGCGCACCCTGGCCAGAGATGCCCGGATGACCGAGCACGGCATCTTGGTCCTGCGGATCACGCCGCGCCGGATCCGCGCGGCCGGGGGAGAGGTCGCAGCCCAGATCCGGTCGGCGCTCGCTTCGTCGGCCGCGCGCCCGCTGCCGCAGATCGTCGCCCGGCCGGCGTGACCGCGGCTCAGTTGCTCGGGGCGGTGTGACTGCGGCTCAGTTGCTCGGCCCGGCGTGACTGCGGCTCAGTTGCTCGGCCCGGCGAGTTGTCAGGTGGGGGTTGGCGACGTCAGCGCAGTTACATGAGCTTGCGCAGGTGCAGCAGGTCGAAAATGCTGCCTTGCACCTTGAGCTTGCCGGAGAGCCAGGCCCGCATGAAGCTGCCGGGATCGCCCGCGATCCCCACGACGACGTCGCTGTCGGCGACGAACCGCACCTGGGCCTGCGGCGCGCCATTGGCAGCTTCCTTGATCGGCTCCGCACCATCAGGTCCGAGACTGGTCACGAATGTCACGCCCAGATCGGGGACACGACAGCTCAGCGTCCGGTCCACCAGATGTGCGGACCGGTCCTTGGCATCCATGTCCGCGATGCGGCCGGTCAGGCTCTCCAGGGCCGTGCGGCATTCCTCGGCTGTCGCCATGGAACCCCACCCTTTCATGGTCATTCTCTGCCCCGCCTGCTACCCCGCCAGACCGGGGGGCACTCTGCGCGAGTCATGTGCTCCGGGCTGACGGCGGCTGGCGGTAGCGTTCAGGGAGGCGGATGCAGGCGTCGCGTGGCCACCTTGCCGCGCCGGAGAGTGGTGAAGCTAGATGGAGCACCAGACCGGGCCGGATCAGACCCGCCCGGACGGGACCGGCCCGGACGGGACCGGGGTAGCCGATGCTGCTCAGGCGGCCGCCGTCGGTGTGCCGCAGTCCGGGCCAGGCGCCCGAAGCGAACCGCAGGGGCCGGGCGCCGACGGGGACGCGCACGTGCCCGGCGATGGCCGCGACGACTCAGCGGTGGCCGGCACGTTGCGGGCTGACTCAGTACCCACGACCGGCGAGCCGCGAGTCGACGCCGCCCTCAAGCTGCTCGACCGGCTGCCTGGCCTGGGCGTGAGCGAGCACGCTGAGCTGTTCGAGCAGGTACACGCCCAGCTCAGCGACGTGCTCGGCGAGCTGGACTCCGGACCCGCGGGTCCGGCCGGTGGCTGACCGGCACGGCGCTGATCATCATGAGCAGGAGGCTGCGGCTTGATGCAGAACTTGTCCGGCGGGGCATGGCCCGATCACGTGACCAGGCGGCCGACCTGATCGCGGCCGGACGGGTGACGGTAGCGGGTCAGACCGCAGCGAAGGCGGCGTCCCAGGTCGGTGTCGACGCTGCCATCACCATCCAGCAGGTCAGCGACGGGCCTGAGTATGTCTCACGTGGCGGGCACAAGCTGGCGGGCGCGCTGGCCGCCTTCGACGGCCTGGTGGTGACGGGTAAGCGCTGCCTCGACGCTGGCGCGTCGACTGGCGGATTCACTGACGTCCTGCTGCGGGCTGGCGCTGCGCACGTGGTGGCGGCGGACGTCGGCTACGGCCAGCTGGCGTGGTCGCTGCAGACCGACGATCGGGTGACCGTGCTCGACCGGGTCAACGTCCGCAGCCTGTCGCCTACGCACGTGACGCCGCCGCCGGACGTGGTCGTCGCCGACCTGTCATTCATCTCGCTGACGCTCGTCCTGCCGGCCCTGGTCAGCTGCGCAACGCCAGATGCTGACTTCGTGCTGATGGTCAAGCCCCAGTTCGAGGTCGGCAAGGATCAGATCGGCGGTGGTGTCGTCCGCGATCGCGCGCTCCGCGCCGCCGCCGTCGCCAGCGTGGCCGAGGCCGCCGCGCGTCTTGGGCTCGGCGTCGCCGGCATTACAGCGAGCCCGCTGCCAGGTCCGTCGGGCAACGTGGAGTACTTCCTCTGGCTTCGGCGCGGCGCGGCACCGCTGGATCACGCGATGCTCCGCGAGGCTGTCGAGACGGGGCCGCAGTGACCGGTGATCACATCGCGGCCGGAGATCACCCCGCTGTCCATCCGGACAGAGTCATGCTGCTGGTCGCGCACACCGGCAAACCCGCTGCCATCCGGGTCGGTTGCGTCCTGGTCGACAAGCTGACCGCGGCCGGCATCGCCGTGCGCGTACTGGAGCCAGAGGCTGCCGAGCTCGGCTGCCCCGAGGCCCTCGTGGTGCCAGTCTCGGCCGAGGCGGCGGCGGGCACGGAGATGGTCCTGGTCGTCGGCGGCGACGGCACGCTGCTGCGTGCTGCCGAGCTAGCCCGGCCGGCCGGCGTTCCCCTTCTTGGCGTCAACCTCGGGCACGTGGGCTTCCTGGCCGAGGCTGAACCGGAAGACCTGTCGGCCGCGGTCGCCAACGTGGTCGCGCGCCGGTACGCGGTCGAGCAGCGAATGACTGTCGACGTCGAGGTGCGGATCAACGGCTCGCAAGTGACGGGGACATGGGCGCTGAACGAGGTGACCGTCGAGAAGGCCGCGCGAGAGCGCATGCTGGACCTGGTCATCGAGGTCGATGGCCGGCCGCTGTCGCGGTGGGGCTGCGACGGTGTGGTGTTCGCGACCCCGACCGGCTCCACGGCCTATGCGTTCTCGGCCGGCGGCCCGGTGGTCTGGCCGGACGTCGAGGCCCTGCTGATGGTGCCGATCTCGGCGCACGCGCTGTTCGCCGGGCCCATGGTCGTGTCACCGACCTCGGTGCTTGCCGCCGAGGTCATCGGCGCCGAGGTCATGGGCGCGGACGGGAGCCAATCTGAGACGGCAGGGGCCGTTCTGTGGTGCGATGGGCGTCGTATGGTCGAGCTTCCGCCGGGATCGCGCGTCGAGGTGCGCCGCGGTGCCATGCCAGTCCTGCTCGCCCGGCTGCCTGCCGTGACGGGAGCCGAGGCAGGCATCGGCGCGACCTTCACCGACCGGCTAGTCACTAAGTTCGGGCTGCCGGTCGCAGGCTGGCGCGGGCAGGCAGTCCGGTCTGCGCCTGACGCGGCGATGGCACACACGGCAGACGAGGAGCCAGGCGGCCATGCTTGAGGAAGTGCGCATCACCGGTCTCGGGGTGATCGACGAAGCGGTGCTGGAGCTGTCGGCCGGATTCAACGTCGTGACCGGCGAGACCGGTGCGGGCAAGACCATGGTCGTCTCCGGGCTCGGCCTGCTGTTCGGCGGCCGCGCCGATCCTGCCCGGGTGCGGCCCGGCACCGAGCGGGCCGTCGTCGAGGGGCGGCTGCGCATCGACCCGGACAGCACGGTCGCTCGCCAGGTCAACGAGTCCGGCGGTGATCTCGACGACGACGGCAGCACGCTGATCCTGGTGCGCTCGGTGAGCTCGGAAGGACGCTCACGCGCAACCGCTGGCGGCCGCTCCGTCCCGGTATCGCTGCTGACCTACCTGGCCGACGATCTCGTGGCCGTCCACGGGCAGGCCGACCAGCAGCAGCTGCTGCGCCCCGGTCGGCAACGCCAGGCGCTGGATCAGTTCGCCGGGCCGGAATTTGGCGAGCTGCTCACCGCCTATCAGCGCGCCTATCACCGGCACGCCGCGGTCCGCGCCGAGCTCGACGAGCTGACCACGATGGCACGCGACCGCGCCAGAGAAGCTGACGACCTGCGCCACGGCGTGACGGAGATCGAGCGTGCCGAGCCCGCCGAGGGCGAGGACCTCGAGCTCGTGGCCGAGGAGGAGCGGCTGGCGAACGCCGACGCACTGCACGCGGCCGCGACGACAGCACACGAGGCGCTCGCCGGTGATCCGGCCAGCGGCAGCTATGACGCCGTCGACGTGGCCAGCCTGCTGGCCGCCGCGCGCTCCGCGCTGGACTCGGCAGCTCAGCACGACGTGCGTCTCGGGGCGCTAGCGGGCCGGGTCGGCGAGGCGGCGTACCTGCTCGCCGACGTGGCCGCCGAGCTGGCCTCCTACGTCCAGTCGGTCGAGGCCGATCCGATGCGCCTGGCCGTCGTCCAGGAACGACGGGCGGAGCTCACCAGGCTGGTCCGCGCTTACGGCGCGGGCATCGCCGACGGACCCCCAGCCGGTGACCTGGCGGCTGTGCTGGCCTGGGCTAAGTCAGCTAGCGCGCGGCTGGCCGAACTGGACAGTGACGAAGACAGGATCGGCTCGCTGGCGGCGCAAGAGGCCGACCTCGCGGCGACGGTGGCCGACCTGGCCGCACAGCTCACGGCCGCGCGGACAGCGACCGCGGCCCGGTTCGCCGCGGACGTGACCGCCGAGCTGACGGCGCTGGCCATGCCGCATGCGAAGATCACAGTTGCCGTCACCCCGGCCCAGGCCTTCGGCCCGCACGGCGGCGACGACGTCGAGATCCGGCTCGCCGCCCATCCAGGCGCACCGACCCTGCCGCTGCACAAGGGCGCGTCCGGCGGCGAGCTGTCCAGGATCATGCTGGCCATCGAGGTCGTGTTCGCCGGCGCGGATCCGGTGCCGACTTTCGTCTTCGACGAGGTCGACGCTGGCGTGGGTGGCAAGGCGGCCGTCGAGATCGGCCGTCGGCTGGCTCGGCTGGCCAGGCTCGCGCAGGTGATTGTCGTCACGCACCTGCCGCAGGTCGCCGCGTTCGCCGATACTCACCTCGTGGTGGAGAAGGCCGACGACGGCTCAGTCGTACGCAGCGGCATCAGCAGGCTCGACGAGGCAGGCCGGGTGCGCGAGCTGTCCCGGATGCTGGCGGGCCTGGAAGACTCCGAGTACGGCCGGGCCCACGCAGGCGAACTACTCGCGGCCGCCGCGGCCGAGCGTGCCGAGCTGTCCAGGCACCCTTAGCCAGGCACCCTTAGCCAGGCGGGCCAACCCGGCCGGCTAAGGGCCAGGCGGGCCAACCCGGCCGGGCCAGTCGCGGCTCGGCAACCGGGGCGAAAGCGGGCCAGAGCCGCCGTCGGCGCTAGTGGCCTTGCAAGTCTGGCAAAATGGCTACCCAATGAAGGCGCCGAACCTAGGCTTCACCGCTGCACGCCGGACCAGGTCAAAGGACCTGCCCGGGGTGATGGCGACTGCTCGGCTAGACCGCCGGACCAAGAACCTGACGAAGCGCCTGAAGCCCGGCGACATCGCGATCATCGATCACATTGATCTGGACCGGGTGGCCGCTGATGCGCTGATCCGGAGCCAGGTTACCGCTGTCGTCAACGTCGCCCCGTCCATTAGCGGCCGGTACCCGAACCAGGGCCCGCAGGTGCTCGTGGACGCCGGCATCCCGCTGGTGGACGACGTCGGGCCGGACGTGTTTGACCTGGTGCGGGAGGGTCAGCAGGTCAGGCTCGACGGCGAGACCCTGTACGTGGCCGAGTCCGTGGTCGCCAAGGGCACCCGGCAGACGGCTGATTCGGTGGCCAGCGACATGGCGGCGGCGAAAGAGGGCCTCGCCGAGCAGCTCACGGCGTTTGTCACCAACACCTTTGACTACATCAACCGGGAGTCCGAGCTGCTGGCCGAGGGCATCCGGCTGCCGGACCTGCGGACCAAGCTCGCGGGCCTGGCACGCCCTGGTCGTCGCGCGCGGCTACCGGTATCACGAGGACCTCCAGGCGCTGCGCTCTTATATCAGGGAGTTCAAGCCGGTCATCATCGGCGTGGACGGCGGCGCGAACGCCCTGATCGAGGCCGGCTACTGGCCGCACATGATCATCGGTGACATGGACTCGGTGTCCGACAAGGCGCTGAAGTCGGGTGCTGAGCTCGTCGTCGTCGCCTACCTCAACGGCCATGCCCCCGGCCTGCCCCGGGTGCAGGACCTCGGCCTGGACTCGGTGACCTGCCCGGCACCCGGCACCAGCGAGGACGTGGCGGTGCTGCTGGCTGACGAGGCGGGGGCCAGCCTGATTGTCACAGTTGGCATGCGATACGGGCTGGTAGAGTTCCTGGACAAGGGGCGGTCGGGCATGGCCAGCGCCGTGCTGACCCGGATCCGGGTGGGCGACAAGATCGTCGATGCCAAGGGCGTGAGCCGGCTGTATCAGAGCCGGGTCTCCGCCAAGTGGCTGGGTTTCCTGGCTATTGCCGCACTAGTGCCGATCATCGCGCTGGCGGCGACCCCGGTCGGCAAGCTGTACCTGGGATACCTCGGCCTGGCGCTGCGCCAGCTGTGGTACTGGCTAACTGGACTGCTGTAGTGATCGATTTCCGGTATCACCTCGTCTCCATCATCGCCGTCTTCCTCGCGCTGGCCGTTGGCCTGGTCGTGGGATCCACGGCGCTGAGCGCCAAGGCCGAATATGTGCTGAGCCGCGGCGAGCACGGGGCCCTGGCCGCTAACAGCGCGCTGAGAAAGGCCAACGGCGCGCTGACCAAGCAGGCCGCCGCTGACCAGACGTTCGCCCAGGCAAACTCGGAACGCCTCATCGGCGGCCTGCTCCCGCTGGACAAGGTGGTCCTGGTCGTGGCCCCTGGCGCGAACGGCGCGGTGGCAAACGGCGTGACCGCGGCCCTCAAGCAGTCCGGGGCCACCGTGACCGGCGTGGTCAACCTCCAGTCGTTGTTCCTGGACACCACCGGCGCGAACGAGACCGCGCTCACCGGCCTTGCCCAGAGCCTGGCCACAAGGGCAGGCCTGACGCCCCCCGCGCAGTCGCAGAGCAAGGTCGCCGGCCAGCAGGCGGCGGCGCAGATACTGGCGGCGAGCCTGCTGGAGCCGTCAGCTGGTACCGGCAGCCTGTCGGACCGGGCGCGCGCCGCCATCCTGACTGGCCTGGAGCAGGAAGGGTTCATATCGGCCAGCGGTACGCCCGCGACGGCGACCCAGGCGGTGCTCATCGCGCCGGGTGGGGCGCCGCCGCAGTCCGGCAGCGAGGTTCTCGAGGCTCTGGCGGCACAGCTGGAGACGGCTAGCGGCGGCATCGTCATGGCCGGCTCGGTCGACTCGGTCGGCCCCGGCAGCGTCGTCAGGAACGAGAGCGGCAGCGCCCACCCGGTGTCTACTGTGGACAATGCCGATACCGAGAGCGGGCAGATCATGGTGGTGCAGGCGCTCAGGGACCTGCTCGACGGCAAGGCGCCGAACAAGTACGGCATCGACCCGGGAACGGCGCCAAGCCCGCCGCCGACGCCGAGCGTGTCGCCGTCAGGCACTGCCAGCGGCGGCGCAGGAAGTCACTGATGAGCACCCATGCTGTCCGGTCTGCCCTCCTGGGCGCCGCCGTGGCACGCCTGTCCTACGCCGCCCTTTCGGCCAGGCCGCCGCGCGGCCGCACGACCTGGGACCGCACGAATCATCGCGGCGAGCCGATCACCCTGCTCGAGGGTCCGGCGGTCGCGATCGGCAGCATCGTCGGCGCGGTGGCTGGTGGCGGTGGCACTCGAAACCGGATTGCGCTGGCTGTCGCCGGGGCGGGCGCCGCCGCGTTCGGCAGCTATGACGACCTGGCCGGGAACGGGGTTCGCAAGGGTTTCCGTGGGCATCTGGGCGCGCTGCGGGGAGGCGAGCTGACAACGGGGGCCGTGAAGATCGCGGGAATCGGCGCGACCGGTCTCGTCACCGCGCTGATCGCCGGCCCGGCGGCCGATGGCTCCGGCGCCGCTCGCGGCACGTCGACGCCACTCGCGGCAGCCGACACCCTGATCAACGCCGGCCTGGTAGCTGGCGGCGCAAACCTGCTGAACCTGTTTGACCTGCGGCCCGGTCGCGCTATCAAGGTCGCGCTCTTCGCGGGCGGGCTGCTGACCCCGTGGCGCGACGGCCGCGCCGCCGCGGCTGCGCCGCTGTCGGCCGCCGCGGCGCTGCTGCCCGAAGACCTCGGCGAGCGCTCGATGCTGGGCGACGCCGGCGCGAACGCGCTCGGCGCCATGCTGGGCGCTGCTGCGGCGAGCACGCTGCCGCGCCCGGCGCGGCTTGGCGTACTGGCCGTCGTGGCAGGCCTCACCGCGGCCAGCGAGAAGGTCAGCTTCACCAAGGTAATCGAGCGCACTGGACC
This sequence comes from uncultured Actinomycetota bacterium, assembly GCA_963792725.1. Lineage (GTDB taxonomy): Bacteria > Actinomycetota > Actinomycetes > Streptosporangiales > Streptosporangiaceae > JAJYUU01. The sequence goes on from CAWBXJ010000002.1 coordinate 150,677, forward strand.
GCTGCGCCGCCTCGACATGCTCGGCCGTCGCCCCGTGCCTGAGCCATCCGAAGTCACCTCGACTACGCCTGGACCGACCGCGTCGTCGTCCGCTACGCCAGACAGCCCGCCGGCAGACGGCGGGCTGCCGTCCGCTGCCGACCCGCCCGACGGCGCGCAGGGTCAGCGAGACCGGCGCTCGGCCGAGGCGCGGTGACCGGCCCGGCCGTCCCGGTCACGCAGGACGGTCAGGATCCCGACGTCGGCGGCCGGGCCGGAACAGGCATTGGCCGCGCCGCCGCCCTGATCGCGGGTCTCACCATCCTGGCCCGCCTGCTTGGCCTGATCCGGACGATCGTATTCGCCAAGACCGTGGGCGCCACCTGCCTGGGCACCGCGTACGTGACTGCCAACGCGCTGCCGAACATCGTCTATGACGTCGTGCTCGGTGGCGCCCTGACGAGCATCATGGTGCCTGTCCTGGCCAGGCCCGCGCAGCGGCAGGCTACGGACGCTGCCGCTGCCGCTGAAGTACGGCAGACGTCGTCGGCGCTGCTGACCTGGACCGTCATCATCCTGGTGCCGGTGAGCCTGGCGATCGCGCTGGCGGCCGGGCCGCTAGCAGGCCTGCTGAATCCGGTGAACGGCCGGGCCCGCTGCGCGCACGGGCCGCTCGTGACGGTGACCGGGCACATGCTGGTGGTGTTCGCGCCGCAGATCGTGCTCTACGGGCTCGCCGTGGTGCTGTACGGCATACTCCAGTCGCACCGCAGGTTCGCGGCGCCGGCGCTGGCGCCGGTCATCTCGAGCCTGGTCGTGGTGGCCGCGTACCTCATCTTCGTGCCGCTCGGCGGGTCGTACGTCAACGCGCTGCGCGGCCTGCCGCTGGCCGCCGAGCTGACGCTGTCGATCGGCACTACCGCCGGGGTCGCCGCGCTCGTGCTCACGGCCGTGATCCCGGCCTGGCGGCTGCGGATTCGGGTTCGGCCTGCGCTGCGATTCCCGCCCGGCGTCGGCCGCCGGGTGGGCGGCCTCGCCGTCTTCGGGATCATCGCGCTCGTGACGCAGGATCTGTCTCAGCTGGTGGTCATCGTGCTCGCGAACGGGCACGGTCCCGGCGCAGCCTTCGTGCTCTACCAGTACGGCTGGCAAGTATTCGAGGCCGCCTACGCCGTGCTCGCGATCTCGATCGCGATCAGCGCCTTTCCGGTGCTGTCCGCCCGCGACGGCGATGACTTCGACCTGACGGCCGCGGCATCGGCGCGGGCTATCTTGCTCATGTCGTTCCTCGGCGCCACGCTCGTGCTGGCCGCGGCAGTGCCAGCCGCGCACTTCCTGGCGAGCAGGCCAGCCCAGGTTGGGCCGCTGGCCGCCGGACTCGCGCTGTTCGCGCCGGGACTGGTCGGCTACGGCCTGGTCGCCTGCCTGTCCCGGGTTCTGCTCGCGGCGCACCGAACCAGGGCTGCCGCGATCCCGGTGGCAGCCGGCTGGCTCATCGTCATCGCAGCCGACATCGTGCTGGTCGGGCTGGCACCAGGCCGCTGGGTAGTAGCGATGCTGGCGCTCGGCAACACCATCGGGCTGACCGTGGCAGGCCTCGCGCTCGTGGTCGCCGTCGTCCGCACGCGCGGCACGGCCGCGCTCGCCGGGGCCGGCCGGGCAGCGGCGTCCGGGCTCGCAGCAGCGCTGGCAGGCGCCATCACCGGCGTTGGCGTGGCCGCGGCGCTCAGGGTCACCGAGCCAGGCCCGGCGGCGCTCGTCGCGGTGCTGGCCGCCGGGAGCGGGCTTGCGGCGTTCATGATCGTCGCCTGGGTCCTGGATGGCGGCGACCTCCGCGCGGCCGTGACAAGGGTTCGCCAGGCGATGACGCGGTGACCAGCCACCACTCGCCGGCCAGGCGAGTCGTCTTCGTGGTCGGCCTCGCGTCCGGCGGCACGGCTAGCCACGTCGGCGCCCTGGCGGACGGCTGCCGCGCGGCGGGCCTCGAGGTGGCGGTGCTCGGGCCCGCGCAGACACTCGCGTGGCTGCAGGTGGCTACCGACAACTCGGAAACCGACGGCGCGGAAACCGACCGCGCGGGTTCGGGCACGCCGGGCGCGGGCACGGCGGGTGCGGCCCGGGCTGGCGCGGCCACCGCGGTAGTGCCCATCGGCGACAGACCGCGACCGACTCGCGATGCGGCGGCCATCATCAAGCTGCGGGCGCGACTCGCCGCCGACCGGGCCGACGTCGTGCACGCGCACGGGGTCCGCGCGGGTGCGTTCGCGGCGCTGGCCGTGGCGAGCCTGCGCCGATCGGCCAGGCCGGCCCTCGCGATCACGGTGCATAACGCGCCGCCCGATACCAGGACTGCTCGGTTCGTTTACGGCGTGCTGGCGCGGATCTGCGCTCGTCGCGCCGATCTGGTGCTGTGTGTATCGGCCGACCTGCTGGCCCGGATGCGCCGTCTTGGCGCCGCGAGCGCGGAGCAGTTCGACGTGCCAGCGCCGCAGCGACCGGCGCCGACGGCCGCGGACATCGCGGCGGCCCTGGCCGACATCGGCGCGGACGGTCGCCCGGTGGTGCTGGCTGTGGCCAGGCTCGCGCCGCAGAAGGGCCTGGATGTGCTCATCGACGCGGCGGCCCAGTGGCGCGACCGCGATCCTCAGCCGCGCATGGTGATCGCGGGCGACGGGCCGCTCGCCAGCGACCTGCGCACGCGCGCGAGCCAGGCTGGGGCCGACGTCGCGCTGCTCGGCGGGCGCGACGACGTGCCTGCATTGCTCGCGGCCGCCGACGTCGTCGTGGTGCCAAGCCGATGGGAAGCGCGCGCGCTGGTCATCCAGGAAGCGATGCGCTCGGGCCGTCCCATCGTGGCCACCCGGGTCGGCGGCACAGCCGAGCTGACCGGCGCCGACGGCGCCCTGCTCGTACCGCCAGACGACGCGGCTGCGCTGGCTCGCGCCGTGACGGCCGTGCTCGACGACGCGGCGCTGGCGGCGAGCCTCGGTCAGGCGGCCAAGGCCCGCAGCGCGGCATTCCCGTCTCAGCAAGACGCGGTGCAGAAGGCACTGGTCAGCTACGCCCGGCTGGCGATCCTGGCCGCAGATCGCGACCCCATCCGGGCCCGCCGATGAGCAAACTTGGTAACAATCGACTTGATCCACCTGATTAGTCCTCGTCGGATGTGCTGAGATATCCCGGATAGGGCCGTGTGGCCTCACCCTGTTCGCGGCCCGGGAGTCTTAGTGTCCAGTGACACCTCGCCGCCATCGAGATACCGGCTGGACAACCAGGCCCGGGCCGCTGGCGTGCCTGGCGGTTCGCTCCCCGGCCGGCAGATCACCGCCGCTCCGTCGTGGATCACGGTTATCGGCACCACGTTGCGGCTGTGGGTGCGTCGCCGTGTCCTGCATGTTCCCGACACGGGCCGGATCAGCAGGGCCCGCCGCGCCGGTGTGCTAGCTGTCGTGGTCGCTGTCGTGGCGGCCGCCGCGGTCTCTGTCGCGCTGACGCTCGCGCCCGCGGCACCGCGGGCCAGCCGGCCGGCGGTGACCGCGCCAAGGTTGACTCCCGCGCAGAAGCAGGCTCGCGCGGCCGCGGCTGCGGCCGCGACCGCCAACGGCGGCGCTGCCGCAACGTGGATCGCGGAGCAGGTGAGCCAGCAGACCGTCATCGGCTGCGACCCCGTCACGTGCGCGGCTATTCTCGCGGCCGGCTACGGGAGCGGCGGTCAGGTGGTACTTCAGCCCGGCGTCAGCCTGCCGACCGGAGCGGGGACCGTGGTCGTCGCGACCCCTGCGGTGCGCGCGCAGTACGGCGCGCAGCTCGCCGCCGCGGCGCCGGCGGTGATCGCCGCATTCGGCTCTGGCGCGGAAGCCGTGCAGGTCCGCGTCGTCGTGCCGGGCGGCCAGACGGCGTACAGCCAGGCCGCGAGCAGCGACATAACGGCCCGCCGGACGGCCGGACGAAGGCTGATGGCGAACGGCCGCGTGCACGCGCGGACGGGCGCCCGTGACGCCCTGACCGACGGGCTCGTCGATCCGCGGTTGCTCGTCGTCCTGAGCACGCTCGCCGCGCACTACCCGGTCTACATCAACCACTTCGCTGACGCCGGCCCGCTGGCCGACAGCTCCGTGCCATACCGGCTGGCTCTGATCGTCGGGCTGACGAGCACGCACGGCCCCCGGCAGACGAGCGAGCTTGCCAGCGTCGTGAAGCTGCTGCAGCAGCAGCCGGGCAGCTACCGGGCGGCGCTCACAGTGCTGCCGGTATCCGGCAGCAGGTACAGTCTGAAGATCCAGTTCCCGGCGCCCAGTCCGGGCTAGCACAGCACCGGCTATCCCAGTCCCGGCTAGCACAGCACCGGCTATCACAGTTCCGGCTAGCGCAGTTCCGGCTAGCGCAGTTCCGGCTAGCGCAGTCCCGGCGGGCCCACATCGGCAGGCGGGCGGAACCGGCCCAGCGCGAACCGCTGGCGTAGGTCTGGCGGAATGCCGTCGGCTCTCCCCGTCGCGAGGTCGGCGAGCCACTCGCCGAACAGCGGCCCGAACTTGAAGCCGTGCCCCGAGGTGCCGCTGCCGACGACGACGTTGCCGACCCGGTCCACGACAAAGTCCTCGTCCGGGCTGTTGTCGTAGACACAGCGCTCAATGACAGCCGGCTCGGGCTCGTAACCCGGCAGATAGCGCCTGGCCACCGCCGACAGCTTGCCGGCGAGGTGCGGATCGGCCGACTGGTCCTGCGCGTCGGGATCCACGGTCGGGCCGCTCGGATGGATCCCGATCTTGTACAGCGGCGAGCCTGGCACGGGCAGCCCGTAGGGCGCCCGATCGGCGTGGCAGATGAAGATGGGCGCCTCGGCGGACGGCACAGCCTGCCGAAGGTAGGCGACCTGCTCGAGCGTCGGACGGCTGGGCAGCGGCACGCCGAGCGTCGCCAGCAGCGCGCCCGACCACGGGCCAGCAGTAATGACGACGGTACGCGCGGTCACCGGGCCCGTGCTTGTGCGCATCGTGACCTGGCGGCCGTCGTCGGACAGGCGCAGGACGCGGACACCCGTGCTGATCTCCGGCACGGCGCCGGCCAGTGCCTCGAGTGCTGCGTCGGCGGCGATCACGCACGACTGCGGTTCGAGCAGCGCAGGACCGCCGGTGCACAGCGCCGGGAACCGCTCAGCAGCCGCCGCGGCAGGCAGCAGCTCGCACGGTGCGCCAGCCGCCCGCATGGCCGCGTGCACGGTGCCCAGCCCGGTCCCGAACGTGAGCTGCGGCGTCGGCAGCAGGATGCGGCGACCGGACTCGGTCTCCAGGGCGCGCCAGAGCTCGCCTGCCTGGCGGGCCGCGGTCACGTAGGCCGGCTCTGGATACCCGAGCCGGAAGATCCGGCAGCTGCCCTTGGATCCGGCCGCCGGATGACCGATCCCGGCCTGCTCGAGGATTACCACATCCCGCCCGCGGGCCGCGAGGGCACGTCCGGCGGCCAGCCCGAGCAGGCCGGCCCCGACAATCGCGACATCGCGCTGCTGTGCCATCTCAGGGCAGACTACTAAACGGTGCGCACGGACCGTCGGCACGGCAGGAAGGCGGGCAAAACCTCATGAGCCAGGCGGTGATCGGCGGCTGGTGCGAGCCAGGGTTTGGGGCCGTGCGGGCGGAGTTCGTCCGCAATTTCACGGAACGGGGTGAGCTCGGGGCCGCGGTCTGCGTGACGCTCGACGGGACAGTCGTGGCCCACCTGTGGGGCGGCTGGTCCGACGCGGAGCAGCGCCGACCCTGGTCGGCGGACACGCTGGTGAACGTGTTCTCGGTGGGCAAGGGCCTGCTCGCGGTGTGCGCGGCCAGGCTCGCCGGGCTCGGCCTGCTCGACCCGGACGCGGCCATGACGCGATACTGGCCGGAGTTCGGCGCCGCCGGCAAGGGCGACGTCACCGTGCGCCAGGTGCTGAGCCACCAGGCCGGGCTGCCCGCCTTGCGCCAGCCGCTGCCGGCCGGCGCTGCGCTCGACTGGCAGCTGATGACCGGGCTGCTCGCCGCCGAGGAGCCGTGGTGGGAGCCAGGGTCCGGCCATGGCTATCACGTCAACACCTTCGGCTATCTGGGCGGCGAGCTGATCAGGCGGATCACCGGGACGACTGTGGGGGAGTTCCTGCAGCGCGAGGTGGCCGGCCCGCTTGGTGCCGACGTGCACATCGGACTGGCCGCGGCCGAGCATCGCCGGGTCGCCGAGTTCCGCTGGCCGCACCGCGACCTTGAGACGGCGGCGGACCAGCCCGACCCCGTTCCCGCCAATCGCATGTCGCTGAACGCCTACTTCAACCCACCGGATTTCTCCGGTACCGGCGTGGTCAACACCGCTGCCTGGCGCAGCGCGCAGATCCCGTCCGCGAATGCGCATGCGACGGCCGCCGGCATCGCCCGCGTTTACGCTGTGCTGGCGGCGGGCGGCGCGCTGCCCGGGGCGCGCATCGTGACAGCACGGGCGCTGGCAGCCGCCACGGAAGAACAGGTGTACGGCGCCGACCTGGTGCTCGCGCGGCCGTCCCGGTTCGGGCTCGGGTTCCAGCTGACCCATCCCGAGCGCCAGCTCGGCAACGGGCCGGGCTGCTTCGGGCACTTCGGCGCCGGGGGATCGGTCGGCTTCTGCGACCCCGACGCGCGCCTTGCCGTCGGCTACGTGACGAACCAGATGGGTCCGCGCTGGCGCAACCCGCGCAATAAGGCCCTGATGGACGCGTGCTACGCCTGCCTGTAGCCCGGCGGCCGAACGCCTGCCCCCCACGCGGCTGAACGCCAGGCGGCCGGCTGCTACCAGCCGCGAGCGCGCCACTCCGGCACGTGCGGGCGCTCGGTGCCGAGCGTGGTGTCGCCCCCGTGGCCCGGATACACCCAGGTGCCATCGGGCAGCTCGGCGAAGACGCGCTCCTCGAGGTCGGTGACGAGGCTGGCGAACCGCTGCGCATCGTGGTCGGTGTTGCCAGGGCCGCCGGGGAACAGCGAGTCGCCGGTGAACAGGTGCGGCTGGTCAGCCAGCTCGCCGCCAGCGTCGTAGAGCAGAGCGATGCTGCCGGGGGTGTGGCCGCGCAGGTGAATGACCGACAGGCTGGCGTTGCCGACGGTCACCGTGTCGCCATGGTGCACGGGCCTGGTGACCGGGATCGGGATGCCCGGTGCGTCCTCCGGGTGCGCGACTGTCGCGGCGCCGGTGGCCTGCTGCACCTCTCGCAGCGCGGCGTGGTGATCCCAGTGCTGGTGCGTCGTGATGATGGTCGCCAGCGGCGCGTCGCCGATCAGGCGCAACAGCGTGTCGGCCTCGTTGGCGGCGTCAATCAGGGCGAGCTCGCCGGTTTGCGTGTCGCGCAGCAGGTAGGCGTTGTTGTCCATGGGGCCGACTGCCACCTTGGTGATGGTGAGCCCCGGCAGTTCCCTGGTGTCGGCGGCGCCGCCTACGGCCACGTTCCCGGTATAGGTCATGCTCTCCTCATCTCCGCTGCCTGTCATCGCTGCCCCGCCCGTCCGCCGGCGCTCGGCCGCGTCGTCCCCTGATACCTACCATGACGGCAGCGTCGGCAGGTGGCCGGCCGGCGTCGCCGTCAGGCCGGTCCCGGCGCTACGGCCGGTCAGCCAGGCCAGCAGCGCCCACCCTGGACCGGTGATCTCGACCGTCGGAGTGGCCGCTGGCGGGCCGATCTGGACGACGAGGTCCGGGTCTGTGCTCACCAGCCGGGCAGCCGGTACCTCGTCGCCCGCGAAATCAGCGGCGACGCGCGCGACGGCCCCGGTCACGAACGGCAGCGGCCAGTCGGCCGGGCCGAATCCCGCGCCGAGATCGACGTGGTGGATCTCCACCTCGGTCAGCCGCCGCCGCAGCGTCACCCACGCCGGGTGCCCGGCGCCGCGGAGGCCGTGCACCTCGGCGGCCCAGTCACCGGGCAGGAGGCGGTCCGCCTCGGCGGACAGGGCGGCGGCGGAGCCGTCCAGATCGGCCAGCAGCTCAGCGGGGGTGCGCCCGGCACCGGCCTCGATGCCCTGCTCGCGTTCTTCCTGGTCGGCATACTGCGGCGTGACGACGCCGGTTCGCGCCCAGATCAGCAGGTTGCGCAGGCTGTCGGCGTTCCTGGCGATGTGGGTCAGCAGGTGCCCGCGGCTCCAGCCGGGCAGCAGCGACGGCTCGCGGGCCTGCTGATCGGACAGCCCGGCAGCCGTCAGCCGGAGCCGCGCGGTGGCGTCATCAACGGCCACCCGCAGTTCGGCGGCGGCGGCGGCCGGATCGGCAGGGTCGAATTCGATCACCACGGTCGGTCCTTTCACTGGTATCAGCCTGCCGGTCTCCTCGTCGGCGCCTTACTCAGCGGCCGAGACGTTCCAGGCCAAGCTTGATCATCGCAGGATGCAAGATTGTCACCGTCATTCTGTGCAGGTCGGGCGGGTCATGGTGGAGCAGGCCGGCCAGTGCCTGCTCGGCGCAGGCGCGGTGCTCGGGGCCGGCGCCTGCCAGCGGTCCTGCCTGGTCGTGCCGAAAGTCACCCGGCCGAATCTAGGCCAGGACCGGGAATCGGATCGAGCTGATTTGGTGTTGTACTGGCGCGACCGGCACAGTGCGATCGGACCGTTCGATCGGGCGTTCCGGGTCGACTCGGGGCCGGGCGACCGGGGACGTGAGGGCAGCGGGTGCGGGCTTTAGCCCCCTGTTTTGTCGGCCCCCCCGGATACGATGACCTGGCGGCCTTTCCCGTCCGACACTCGTATAGACAACGCTGTACATACCGGGAGAACTGAGCGCAAAGTGGCAGATCGTCTTGTCGTCCGTGGGGCGCGCGAGCACAACCTTAAGAATGTCTCGCTCGACCTGCCGCGCGACGCCATGATCGTGTTCACCGGGCTCTCAGGCTCCGGTAAGTCGAGCCTTGCCTTCGACACCATCTTTGCCGAGGGCCAGCGCCGGTACGTCGAGTCCCTGTCGGCCTACGCGCGGCAGTTCCTCGGCCAGATGGACAAGCCCGATGTCGACTTCATCGACGGGCTGTCGCCAGCGGTCTCCATCGACCAGAAGGCCGCCGGCCGCAACCCCCGGTCGACCGTCGGTACCATCACCGAGGTCTACGACTACCTGCGGCTGCTATTCGCGCGGGTCGGCAAGCCGCACTGCCCGGTTTGCGGCCGGCCGATCGCGCGCCAGACACCACAGCAGATCGTGGACCAGATACTCGAGCTGGCGGACGGGACCCGGTTCCAGGTGCTCGCGCCCATCGTGCGGGGCCGCAAGGGCGAGTACACCGAGCTGCTGCGTGATCTGCAGGTCAAGGGCTTCTCGCGGGCAAAGGTGGATGGCCAGATCATCCGCCTGGATACCGCTGTCTCAGGCGAGCTGCCGGCCCTCAAGAAGTACGAGAAGCACGACATCTCTGTCATCGTCGACCGGCTTGAGGTCAAAGAGTCGGCGCGGCGGCGGCTCACCGATTCGGTGGAGACAGCGCTGACGCTGGCGAACGGCGTCGTCGTGCTCGAGTTCGTCGACCTGCCCGATGCCGACCCGAACCGCGAGCGGATGTACTCCGAGCACCTGGCGTGCCTGTACGACGACCTCTCGTTCGACGATCTGGAGCCGCGCTCGTTCTCGTTCAACTCGCCGTGGGGCGCGTGCCCGGACTGCACCGGGCTCGGCACCAAGATGGAGGTCGATCCGGAGCTCGTCGTCTCCGAGCCGACGCGGACGCTAGCCGACGGCGCCATCGCCGTCTGGACGGGCGGCCACGTGAGCGACTACTTCCTCCGCCTGATCGATGCGCTCGGCGATGCGCTCGGCTTCACGATCGACACGCCCTGGGAACGGCTGCCGGCCAAGGCACAGCGTGCGCTGCTGTACGGCTACGACAAGCAGGTGCACGTCCGGTACAAGAACCGGTACGGCCGCGAGCGGTCTTACTACACCAACTTCGAGGGCGCGATCCCGTACATCGAGCGGCGGCATTCCGATGCCGACAGCGAGTACAGCCGGGAGCGGTTCGCCGAGTTCATGCGCGAGGTGCCGTGCCCGTCCTGTCATGGCGCCCGGCTGAAGCCAGTCGCCCTGGCGGTGACGGTCGACGACCGGTCGATCGCTGAGTACACCGGCCTGCCGATCGGAGAGCTGGCCAAGCTGCTGCTGTCGCTCCAGCTCTCGGACCGGGACATGCAGATCGCCGGGCGCATCCTCAAGGAGGTCAACGCCCGGCTCGGCTTCCTGCTGGACGTCGGCCTGGACTACCTGACGCTAGACCGGGCCTCGGCGACGCTGGCCGGCGGTGAGGCGCAGCGCATCAGGCTCGCCACCCAGATCGGCTCCGGACTGGTGGGCGTGCTGTACGTGCTCGATGAGCCGTCGATCGGGCTCCACCAGCGCGACAATCACCGGCTGCTCGAGACCCTGCTGCGGCTGCGCGATCTCGGCAACACGCTCATCGTCGTGGAGCACGACGAGGACACGATCCGGTCCGCTGACTGGGTCGTCGACATCGGGCCACGGGCCGGTGAACACGGTGGCCACGTGGTCGTCTCCGGCCCGCTGGACGACCTGCTCGCCAGTAAGGAATCGATCACGGGTGCGTACCTGACTGGCCGCGAGGCGATCGAGCTGCCGGCCAAGCGGCGCAAGCGGGCCAAGAGCCGGGAGATCGTCGTCAAGGGTGCTGCGGCGCACAACCTGAAGGGCATCGACGTCGCGTTCCCGCTCGGCTTGTTCATCGCGGTGACGGGCGTCTCGGGCTCGGGCAAGTCAACGCTTGTCAACGACATCCTGTACAGCGCGCTCGCCAGGGAACTGCACGGCACCAGGATTGTGCCCGGCAAGCACACCAAGATCACCGGCATCCAGCACCTGGACAAGGTCGTACACGTCGACCAGGGTCCGATCGGCCGGACACCTCGATCCAATCCGGCCACCTATACCGGAGTCTTCGACAGCGTGCGGAAGCTGTTCGCGCAGACGACCGAGGCCAAGGTGCGCGGGTACCAGCCGGGCAGATTCTCGTTCAACGTCAAGGGCGGCCGCTGCGAGGCGTGCGCCGGCGACGGCACTATCAAGATCGAGATGCAGTTCCTGCCCGACGTGTACGTGCCGTGCGAGGTCTGCCACGGCGCCCGGTACAACACCGACACGCTGCAGGTGCACTACAAGGGCAAGACCATCGCGGACGTGCTGCAGATGCCGATCGAGGAAGCGGCCGAGTTCTTCGAGCCGGTGCCAGCGATTCACCGGCATCTCAAGACCCTGGTCGATGTCGGCCTCGGGTACGTCCGGCTCGGCCAGCCGGCGCCGACGCTGTCCGGCGGCGAGGCGCAGCGGGTCAAGCTAGCGTCCGAGTTGCAGCGCAGGTCGACCGGGCGGACGATCTACGTGCTCGACGAGCCGACGACCGGGCTCCACTTCGACGACATCCGCAAGCTGCTCGGCGTGCTTGGCCGGCTGGTCGACGGAGGCAACACCGTGATCGTCATCGAGCACAACCTCGACGTGATCAAGACGGCTGACTGGGTCATCGACCTCGGCCCGGACGGCGGGTCACGCGGCGGGAACGTCATCGCGACCGGCACGCCGGAGGACGTGACGAGGGTCGAGGAGAGCTACACCGGTCAGTTCCTCAAGAAGATGCTGGACGTCTAGCGCGCGGTGGCTGAATCCGCGTGACGAGTTATCTGTCGCCTCAGCTGGAGGCGGTGAACATCGGACCGCTGCCGTAGCGGATGACGCCGCCCCGCGCATCGCGGACCTTTTACCGCATTTCTGATGTGCGTTACGCTGTCCGCGGTCAGCGGACATGAGGAGGCGGCGACGTGATGGCGCGCTGGGGCATGGCGAGAAGGACGTGGATGCTGAGCTTCGCGGCGGTCGCACTCGCCGCTGCGGTGGTCGCCCCGGCTGCCGCTGCTACCGGGACCGCCGCGGCGGGGGTGGCCGCCGCCCGGCCATTGATCAGTCCGATCACCGAGTTCAGCAAGAGCTGCCCGGGCCAGAACGCCGAGGTTGAGCAGGCTGCCGACCCCGCGCGCGGTTACGTCTACGAGGAGTGGATGGGCTGCAACGGCCGGATCGGTGTCGCCGCCTCCGCGGACGGCGGCCTGCAGTTCAGCAAGCCGGTCGTCCTGGCCGGCTCACTGGGCGCCTGGGATCCCTCGATCGCGGTGGCGCCTGACGGTACCGTCTACGCCGCGTTCATGAACGCGACCACCCACCACACCTTCCCGGTCGTCGAGGCGTCGGTCGATCACGGACACACCTTCCCGCAGGTGAGCAGGGTCGTGCCCAAGCAGCGTGACAACTGGGGCGACCGTGACTTCATCGCCGTCGGTCGCACCGGGACGTTGTATCTCACCTGGGACTACGGCCCGAGCGCCAAGGACGTGACGTACATCTGCAGCAAGTCCGGCAGCTGCTCGTTCGCGACCGGCGATCTCAACATCGTCATGCAGACGTCAGCCAACGGCGGGCGAAGCTGGGGCCCGATGACGCACGTCAGCCCCGGCTTCCCGGCCAGCGGCGGGGACAGTGCTCCACTGCTCGTCCGGCCTGACGGCCGGATCTACGTCGAGTACCAGGGCTACCACATGACCAGCAGGACGAAATTCACCATGACGACGGCCCACAGCTTCGTCACGTCGTCGGCCGACGGCGGGGTCGCCTGGTCGGCTCCGGTGCGCGTCGGTCCGGCGCGGCTCACGATGAACAAGGCCGAGTGGTGGATCGACGGCGACATCTCAGCCGACTCGGCGGGCAACCTGTTTGTGACCTGGGACACCCAGTCGGGCGGCCACGACATCGGCTGGCTTTCCTATTCGACTGACGGCGGCAGGCGCTGGTCATCGCTGCTGCGCGTGACGCCCGACACTGACAACGCCACGCACATCGTGCAGGTGGCAGGGGGCCGGAAGGGCATTGCCTACGTCGGCTGGCTCGCTGACAACTCACGCCAGGGCTACGCGCTGTATGTGCGGCCGTTCTCGATCTCGAGAGGCTGGCTTTCGCCGGCCGTCCGGGTGTCCCAGACATACGGCAACTCCGCCATCTGGCCGGGCGACACGTTCGGCATCTCGACCGAGCCAGCCCTGCACACTGGCCCGCACGCGGGCTGGCCGCGCCTCGTCGTCAGCTGGGGGAGCGCGGTCGGCGGCAAGAAGGCGGATTCACAGGACCGGGCGGCGATCGTCACGTTCGAGCCTGGCCGAAACTGAGCGAGGTTCGACCGGGCCGGGGAATTCCCGAGAGATGGCGGTGACGGCCGGCGGCCGGATGCTGCTCGTGACCGACTTCAGCTCGAATCAGCTGGAGACCGTCGACGTCGCCGGGCTGCGCTGACGGCCAGCAGGGGCGCGCGCCGTGCCGACCGGGCCCGCGGGAGCTACCCTGCCTGGATGCAGATCAGCACCGGGGCCGGGCCTGCGCGCGCAGCGGTCGACCGGCCGGAAGCGGCCACGTTCCTGCTCCTGATGACCCATGGCGCCGGTGGCGGCGTCGATACCAAGGACCTGCTGGCCGTCCGGGACGTCGCAGTGAGCATGGGCGGCGTCGTGGCCCGTGTCCTGCAGCCCTACCGGGTTCGGGGAGCCAGGGCGCCCGGTGCGCCGGGCCCGCAGGATGCCGCCTGGCTGGAGATCGTCGCTGCACTGCGCCAGGAGTATCCGGGACTTCCGCTGGTGCAGGGCGGCCGCAGCAATGGCGCCCGGGTCGCCTGCCGGACTGCGCGCGAGGCCAGCGCGCTGGCGGTGATCGCGCTCGCGTTCCCGCTGCATCCGCCTGGCCGGCCCGCGCAGAGCCGGGTCGATGAGCTGCGCGGGGCTGGCGTGGATGTGCTGGTAGTCAACGGCGAGCGTGACCCGTTCGGGATTCCGGCGCGGCGAGATGCTGCGCGCGTCGTCGTACTACCGGCTGAGACGCACGCCCTGACCAGGAATCCGGCTGCGGTCGGCGCCGCCGTCGGGTCATGGCTCGCTGAAAGGCTCGGCGCTGACGGGAGCTGGGAGGACGGAGCGGCGGGGGCTCAAGCGCCAGGAACGCCCTGGCTAGTCAGGCAGCCGAGATGCGGGAGTTTGCTGCCGGTACTACGTCGCTCGTGGCACACGCGGACAGGTCCGTGGGCCGGTGGGGGGCTATGGAAGCACCTCCGGGGAGCAGTTCACCGGTGTCTTCGAAGATGACGATGCCATTACAGAGCAGGCTCCAGCCCTGCTCGGGATGACTGACGACGGTACGGGCCGCCTCGCGATCCGGGCCACTTGGGTCCGGACACCGTGGCGTATGCGGGCACATTCGCGTGCCTCCTGTTGGTTCCTAGTCTGTGTTCTTGATCACACCCTACTGTGCCAGGTCAGTGCCTCGTACGTCATGGCCCGTTGTGACGGTTTTCCGTGTCGCGCTTTGTAGGTTTCATGTAGTCCGCTTTACGCAGGGCCACGCCCTAGTGACTGCGTACGGTAGCCAAATGCTGACCGTAAGCTGATCAACTGCCGAATGGCCGGAGCCGGATACGGCGCGGAATTTCGTCCAGGGCCGTTAAGGACGCCTCGCCGTCAAGCTGAGCGGGTCGCGGGGGGATCGCGGCGGCTTGGCGTCTCAGGGTTGCGGGCGCGTCAGGTGTGCGGCCATCGTCAGGTGCGCGGCACTCGTCAGGGGTGCGGCACTCGTCAGGGGTGCGGGGCGGGGGCGGCCGGCAGCCGGGCCACCTGGGCGCCGAGAGCCTCGACCTCGGGCCGTGCCGGGAAGCCGGTGAGGCGATGCGTCTCTCGCAGGGTCAGCAGGCGCTCGGCCTCGTCGGTCCAGGCATGCACCGTCGGGGTCGCCTTGGCCTTGCGGAAGTAGATGCGGTCCTCGTACCCGAGCGGACCGATCTCGGCGCGCTGGGCCGCGTAGGCAGCCCTGGTCGCATTCGTCAGAGCCACATCCAGAGCGCGGGCCAGCGGATACTGCACGCTGGCTGCCGCTCCGGCCGCCTGGGCCCGCCGGAACTCGCGCTCGGCGGATTGTGCGCTGGCCAGCAGCTCGCTGAAGTTGGCAGCCAGCGCGACGTCGGCCAGGTAACTGGCTTCGGCGGCGGCACTGACCTTGATGCGACCCTTTTTCACGTCGCACAGCTTAGCGAAACCTCGCACCGGGTGAGGTGCCGGGCAAGCCGGTCACGCTATGACGGCCAGTTAGGCGCTCCAGGTGGCCAACCAGCCCGTCCCGCCGGAGCGCGCCCGGTTAACCGGGCGAAGTAATGCCAGCCCAGCCACAGCCAGCCGAGCAGCACGAGGGCGCGGCCGGCCGGCGGGCGCATGACATAGCCCAGCCACTCGCCAAGTGCCGGGATGCGGGTCGCCGGGCGCCGGCCGAGCATCTCCAGGACGACCAGGGCCGTGATCACCACCACGAAGCCGGCGATCGTGATCGCCCGCGTGCTCATGCCCGCATCAGCGCTTCACCAGGCCCCACCCGGCCAGGAGCCAGACCACGATCGCGGCGCTCTTGACCGCGTGCGGCCCGAGCAGCGGATTGATCAGATCGGTGAGCGAGGGGTGCCACGGTGGTGAGTTATCCCGGACCGCTGCCGCTTCCCACTCGAAGAGCAGCGCGATGCCGATGATCCAGTACGAGAAGCCGGCTACATCGACCGACGCTGGCGGCGGAATGCGCTCCGGCGGCCGCCCGTAGGCGATCATGCCCAGGACGGCGCCGGGCAGCAGCACGCCAAGCAGGGCTTTGGTGGTGAACGGTGCGGTGCCACCCAGGATCCATGCGTACGCGACGAGGCCGGCTGCGATTACCGCATTCCGGGCTGGCCGAGCCCCGAGCGGAAGTCGTGCCTCGGCCAGCGGCCGCGGGCTCGCGACGGCATCCAGGCCGGCTGCGGACTGGCCCATCGACGCAGCGCGGTCTGCGCTCGGGTTTTCAGCAGCCATTCAGCATCTCCCAGCCACACTGTGACGACCGCGCGGACCCGGCGGCCCGGCGGCCAGGACAGGGTAACCAGCGGTCGCGAGTGATCAGGCCAGGCTCTCCTGCCAGCTGCTGTGCAATGCCGAGTACTCGCCTGCGGTGGCCAGAAGCTCATCGGGCGTGCCGTCCTCGATGATCCGGCCGTGATCCAGCACCAGAACCCGGTCGGCGATCGCGACCGTGGACAGCCGGTGCGCGATGATCACCGCGGTACGCCCGGCCAGGATGCGCAGCAGGGCGTCCTGGACGAGCCGTTCACTCGGGATGTCGAGCAGCGACGTGGCCTCGTCCAGGACCAGCACGGCCGGCGCGGCCAGGAACGCGCGGGCGAAGGAGATCAGCTGGCGCTGGCCGGCCGAGAGCCTGCCGCCGCTCTTGCCGACCTGCTCGTCGTAACCGTCCGGCAGCGCCGAGATGAAGGAGTGCGCGCCGATCGCGGTGGCCGCCGCCACGATCTCGGCCCTGCTCGCGCCCGGCTTGCCCAGCTCGATGTTGTCGGCTACCGAGCCAGTGAACAGGAAGTTCTCCTGCGTGATGAGGACGACCTCGTGCCGCAGGGACCGGTCGTCCAGCTGCCGCACGTCGACCCCGTCGAGCAGCACGCAGCCTTCGAGCGGGTCGTAGATCCTGGCCAGCAGGCGCGCGATGGTGGTCTTGCCCGCCCCGGTGGCGCCGACCACCGCGACTGTCTGGCCGCCCGGGATGGTCAGGTTCAGGTCAGGCAGCACCGTGGACTCGCGGTAGCCGAAGCGGACGTGGTCGAACGACACCCGGCGGCCGCGGCTCGCCGGGCCGCCGGAGTCGGGGAGGACGGCCGGGTGCTCAGGCTCGGCCACCCTGGGCGCCTCGTCGAGGACGCCCGAGATCTTCTCCAGCGCCGCGCCGGCGGACTGGAAGGAACTGTAGAACTGCGACAGGTCGATCAGCGGATCGAAGAATCGCTGCAGGTAGAGCAGAAAGGTGACCAGGACGCCGACCTGCATCTGATGGTCGATGACGCGCAGGCCGCCGTAGAGCAGCACGGCGCCGATGGCGAGGTTGCCGACCAGCGTCACACCGGGGAAGTAGATGGCCAGCAGCCGGGAGGAGCGCAGGTTGGCCTCGGCGTTGGCCTGGTTGAGGCCGGAGAAGATGTCCTCGTTCCGTGACTCGCGCCGGAACGCCTGCACGGCCCGGATCCCGCCGAAGGTCTCGACGAACTGCACGATGACCGAGGCGATCGTCGTCCTCGTCCGCCGGTAGGCGATGGCCGACTCGCGGCGGAACCAGGCAGACAGCCAGACGAGCGGGGGCAACCCGGCCATCACCACCAGCGCCATGCGCCAGTCGAGCAGCAGCATCCCGCCGCCGATGAGCAGCAGCGAGAGCACCGCGGACACCAGCGAGGCCAGGCTCTCGTCGAACAGGTCGGAGATCGAGTCGATGTCGGAGACCTGACGCGAGATGACGCGACCGGAGGTGTACCGCTCGTGGAATGAGATCGACAGGCGCTGGAAGTGAGCGAACAGGCGCCGCCGCAGCTCCAGCACCACGCGTCCGCCGAGCCGGCCGATGCCCGCGATGTACGAGCGCGTCGCGGCCGCCTGCACGATGACCGTGACGGCGAAGGCAATGATGATCAGCGCGAGCGGACCAGAGTCGTGCGTCTTTTCCAGCCGCGGGATCTGATCGATCCCGACACCGATGAGCCACGGGCCCGCCAGCGCGGCCAACTGGGTGGCGACGATCAGCAGGAAGATCGTCAGGACGAGGCGCCGGTACGGGCCGAGCAGGTCGGCCAGCAGCCGCCTGGACCGGCGCCGGAGCAACGTGCCGAGCCGGCCGCTGATCTCCTCTTCCTGCTCGGCGGCGATACCGCGCCAGGCCTCGGCTGGGACCGTGCTCATCGACTCGCTCCTGCCGCCAGTCCGGGGGCCGCCCGGCCGTTGTCGCCCGCATCCAGCTGGTCTGCGCTCATCAGCTCGCGGTAGCGGGGCTCGGTCGCCAGCAACTCGGAGTGCGTGCCGACCGCCGCGACGACGCCGTCGGCGAGCAGCGCCACGCGGTCGGCCAGCATGACCGTGGACGGGCGGTGCGCGACGATCAATGCAGTGGAGGTGGTCATCACGTCGGCGAGCGCGGCGGTCACCTTAGCCTCGGTGTGCACGTCCAGTGCCGAGAGCGGGTCGTCAAGCAGCAGCACCTGCGGCCGGGAAAGGATCGCGCGGGCCAGCGCCACGCGCTGGCGCTGGCCGCCCGACAGCGCCATGCCCTGCTCACCGATCCGGGTGTCGAGGCCCCACGGCAGGTCGGCCACGAACTCCGCCTGCGCCGCTTCCAGTGCCGCCAGAATCGCGGCTTCGGTCGCGTCCGGGACGCCGAAGCCGACGTTCTCGCGGACGCTGGCCGAGAAGAGCGTCGGGTCCTCGAATGCGCAGCCGACTCGGCTGCGCAGGTCCGGCAGCGACAGCTCGCGGACGTCGGTGCCGTCGAGCGTGATGCGCCCGCCGGTCACGTCGGCCAGCCTCGGCACCAGATGCAGCAAGGTGGTCTTGCCGGACCCGGTAGCGCCGACCAGCGCGACCGTCTGGCCGGGCGTGAGCTCGAGGCTGACGCTGCGCAGCACGGGACCTTGCGCTTGCGGGTAGCTGAACGCCACCTTGTCAAAGACCAGCTGGCCAGCGCCGCGCGGCCGGGCGCCGGCGGGTCGGCGCGCAGCCCGGGAGGCGCCTGGTGCGGTCTCGGCTCGTGCGGCCTCGGCCCGTGCGGCCGCTGCCTGCGCTGCCTTGCGGCCGCTGAGCCAACGCCCGGATGCCAGGCCAGGGCGGTCCAGCCGGGCGTCGCTGCTTGGCTGCGCTGGATCCGTGATGGTCGGCCGGGTATCAAAGATCTCGTAGACCCGCTGCGCCGCGGTGGCTGCCTCCTGGCCCCCGGCGATGATGAAGCCCATGGCCTCGATCGGCCAGATGAGCAGCAGCGTGAGGGTCACGAACGCGACCAGGCCGCCCAGCGTGAGCTCGTGGCGGCTCACGGCCAGGGCGCCGAGCAAGAGCAGCAGCCCGATGACGGCATTCGGCGCCATGTCCAGCCCGGCCCAGAACTTGCCCCGCAGCCGGGCCTTATCCACCTGGGTCCGGTAGACCAGCTTGGCCTGAGCGAGGTGCCGCGCGGCTGCCTCATCGCGGCGGCCCAGCGACTTGAGCACGCGGATGCCGGTGGCGGCTTCCTCCACGTAGGTGGCCAGGTCGCCCTGCTGGTCCTGGGACAGCCTGGACAGCACCCGATACCGCTTCTCGAAGCGCAGGCACAGCACCGTCACGGGCAGGAACAGGCATCCGGTGAGCAGCCCGAGCCACCAGTTCATGCGGATCAGCAGCACGAGGATGAGCAGGAAGGTCCAGGTGTTGGTGACAAAGAACACGACGCCGAAGCCCGCGAACCGGCGGATGGTGGACAGGTCGTTCGTCACGCGCGAGAGCAGCTGGCCCGACTGCCAGGCGTCGTGGAACGCAGGCTCCAGCCGCTGGAGGTGATGGTAGAGGTCGTCGCGGACGACTTTCTCCAGCCCCGCGACGGCGCCCGATAGTGACCACCGGCGGAAGAAGTTCAGCCCGGCCTGGATAGTCCCCAGTGCGATGGCGGCGAGGCTGAGCGGAAGCAGTTCGGACCGGACGCCCCGCACGACAACGGTGTCGATGATCGACTTCGTGATCAGCGGAATCGCGATCTCGGTCGTGACGGCGACAACTGCCGCCAGGATCATCAGGAACAGCCCCAGGTAATACGGCCGCATGTACTCGCGCATCCGCCACAGTGCCTGGGCGGGCGTCTGGGCCTGCGCGGGCGTCTGGGCCTGCGCGGGCGTCTGGGCCTGCGCGGGCGTCTGGCCCTGGGCAGGCTCCGCGCCATCCCCAGACGGCTGTGTCTGGGCATGCGGCGGCGAACTAGCTGACGTGGGGGGCATTATCCGCAGGTTAACTGGCGAGCCAGAGTGCTGTCACCAGAGTTTTTCTCGTGGCGGACGCACCTTCGGCGTAACCCTGGCTGTCGTCCACGCCGACGAACGTGATTTTTACCGCACGCGCCACATGAACCTCTGCAGATGTAAGCGACGCCGGCGTTCAGGTTCTGGACGCCTGCCGGTCGCGGTCTGGCTGCCGGGCTGCCGGGCGCACGTCGCGTTTGCCGCCATAGAGCCCAGGGTGGCGAAGAGCGGGTAACTCTGGCACTCTGGCCAGACGACGGCGCGTGCTGGTGCCGCAGTCGGCTTGGAGGGGGCCCGTGGAGCGCACCCATTCCTGGGAACTATCTGCGCCGCTACGA
Organism: uncultured Actinomycetota bacterium; assembly: GCA_963792725.1. Lineage (GTDB taxonomy): Bacteria > Actinomycetota > Actinomycetes > Streptosporangiales > Streptosporangiaceae > JAJYUU01. Next base: position 170,882 of record CAWBXJ010000002.1, read on the forward strand.
GAGCCCGTTCCGGTCTTAACTGCTTACGACGCGGGGGTCGTGGCGATCTGTCAGTTCGCCGCACAATTCGACGAAGCGACCTGGGGCGCGCAGACGCCGCTGCCAGAGTGGCGCGCCTGCGAACTCGCTGGCCACCTGCGCTGCATCGCCGACGACTTCCACGAGTACCTGGACGAGGCGCCAGTCAGCCGGTACGCGCGGCTGATGGGAACTGGTGCCCATCCGGACACGCTGGCCCGCAAGCTCGCCCGGCAGAACGCGGCCGAGCTCGCCGCGCTCGCAGATGCGCCGCCAGCGGAGCACATAGCCGCCTTCGCGGTAGCGGCCCGAAGCTACGCGGCCAGGCTCGGCGCGGTCTGGGACTTGCCGCATCACCAGTACCGCGACACGGTCGTCACAGTGGGCGGCATGGCCGGAGCCGCGTGCGCCGAGTGGCACCTGCACGCCTGGGACCTGGCCAGGACGCTCGGAGTGGACTACCGGCCGGCGGATCCCGGCGCCGTGCTGGCGGGGTGGCGGGCCGGCATGCCGCATCTGCAGCTGACCGGCGGGACGACGGGAGCCAAGGCTGACCGTCATCTCGACCCCTGGCATGCTGTGCTCGCAGCCTCCGGGCGGCTGCCGCGCGGCGGACAGGACAGCGCGGTGGTCCCGGCGTGGCTGCTGCGGGCCGTGTGGCCGGCCCGATTGCGGCTCCGGCGGAAGGGATGACAGACAATGAAGCTCGACGTGGAGGCCGTCCGAGCGTGCTATCCGGCGCTCGCTGACGGCTACGCGTACCTGGATGGGGCCGCAGGCACCCAGGTTCCGGCCGCCGTCATCGACGCCATCAGCCAGGCGCAGGCTGGCGGCCTCAGTAACGCAGACGGCGCGTTCCCGGCGAGCAAGCGAGCCGATGCGATCACGGCGGCGAGCCGCGCTGCGGCAGCCGCGCTGACCGGCGGCGAGCCTGACGGCGTGATCTTCGGGCCGAGCATGACGGCGCTCACGTACCGGCTCGCTGGCACGCTGGCCAAGGACTGGCGCCCCGGGGACGAGGTCGTCGTCTCACAGCTTGACCACGACGCCAACGTCCGGCCGTGGGTGCAGGCGGCCGACCGGGCCGGCGCCACGGTGCGCTGGGCCATGGTCGACCCGGTGACCGGCGAGCTGCCCGCCGGCCAGTACGCCGACCTCATCACCGACCGGACCAGGCTCGTAGCGGTGAGCGCGGCCAGCAACATCATCGGAACCCGGCCCGACGTGCCCGCCATTACCGCGCTGGCTCGCGCGGCAGGCGCCCTGAGCTACGTCGATGGCGTGCACGCAACCCCGCACGTGCCTGTCGACGTGCACGCGCTCGGCGCAGACTTCTACGCCACCAGCGCCTACAAGTGGTCGGGACCGCATATCGGCATCGTGGTCGCCGAACCGGAGCTCCTGGCAGGGCTGCGCCCGGACAAGCTCGTGCCGTCGCCAGACGACGTGCCCGAGCGGTTCGAGCTCGGCACGCTTCCCTTCGCCAGCCTGGCTGGCGTGACCGCGGCGGTGGAGCATCTGGCGGCGCTGGCCGGACCGCCCGTCGACGGATCTGGCGAGAGCCTGCGGGACCGGGTGCTTGCCTCGATGACCGCGGTCCAGGCGCACGAGCAGGAGCTGTTCGGGGTTCTGCTGGCTGGGCTGGACAGCATGCGGCATGTCCGCACGTATGGCCGGGCCGCGAACAGGACAGCAACGGCCTACTTCACCGTCGATGGCCACACGCCGCAGCAGGTCGCCGAGCACATGGCCCTTCGCAAGATCAACGTCTGGCACGGGCACAACTACGCGTGGGAGCTGACCGGCGTGCTCGGGATCCGGGCGGCCGGCAGCGCCGTGCGAGCCGGCCTGGTCCACTACAACGACGGGGCCGAGGTGGACCGGCTGCTGACGGCCGTGGCCGAGCTGGGCTGAGCCTGCGGTCTACCGAGTGCGGGCGGCTGGCGCGCTGCGTTTAGTCGAAGGCGTACCGGTAGACCCGAGTGTCGCGCTGCTGGAAGCCCGCCCGCTCGTAGAGCCGTCCCGCGGCCGCTCTCGCCGGTCGCGTGGTCAGGTCGACGGTCCGCGCCCCCGCTTCGCGCGCTAGCCGGATGGCCTCCTCGATGAGTACGCCGCCGACGCCCTGACCGCGGACGGATTCGTCGACGACGACATCCTCGATCCACCCGCGCAGCCCGCTCGGAACCGGGAACATGGCCAGCGTCAGCGAGCCGACAATCCGCCCGTCGGCCCTGGCTACCAGCATGGTGACCGCGGGTGAGGCCACGATCTTGGCGAGCGCGGCGGCATCGAGCGGCTTAGCCGATCTGGACAGCTGCGGGAGTAGCCGGCCGAACGCCTCGACTACCTCGTCGGTTATCTCGTCAAGTACTTCAACGCCGGTTGTCACCCCGCGCACTCTACCTGGCCGGGCCGCGGCGGTCCGGGCCATCTGAGGCGCGTCGGCGCGCCTCGTGGCCAGCAGCGCGACGGTGATGTCAGGAGATCCCGGCGGCCCGCAGCGCTGCCGCAGTGGCGGCGGCAGCGACGATGACCAGCAGGAACGGGGCGCGTAGCAGCAGCGCCGCCACGGCCGCGCCGAGGCCTGCCAGGCGGGCGGGATCCAGAACGAAACCGTGCCCGCTAGTGGCGGTCTGCACGGCGACGAGGGCTGTGAGCAGGGCCACCGGCACGAGCTCGGCGAACCGGCGAACCCGCGGGCTCGCGAGCACACGCTGCGGCACCGTCAGGCCGGCCAGCTTGAGCACATAGCACCCGGCCGACGTCGCCAGCACCGCGATCCATATCCCGGTCATCGTGCCCGCCGCGAGGACTCCGGCCGGGGTGGGGCTGCTGGCCCGGGGCTAGCTGTGGAAGCGGGGCTAGCCTGGGCCGCCGGCCTAGCTGCGGCTGCGGGGCTAGCCTGCGGCGACGGGCTAGCTGGGGATGCGGGGCTGGCCAGCGCACCGGCTAGCGCGGCCGTGGCGGCGAGGATCACCGGAACCCCGACGGGCAGCAGCGGCGTTGCGCCAAGCGCGATGGCGGCGCCGGCCAGCGCCACCAGGCGGTCCGTCCGCCCGGTCCGCAGCCGCGGCCAGATCAGGGCCAGGAACGCGGCAGGTCCCACCACATCCAGCCCGAACGACTGCGGTGACCCGATCCGCCCCGCGCCGACCGCGCCGGCCAAGGTGGCGAGGTTCCAGGTCAGGTACAGGCAGCAGAACGTGGCGGTGAAGCCCGTCCGGGCCGCGCCCCGATCCGGCTGGGCCAGCGAGACAGCGGTGGTCTCGTCGATGACGCCGAGCGCGATCAGCAGCCGGCTGGCCCCGCGCGGGCGCAGTATGTCGGCCAGCCGCAGGCCGTACAGCGTGTTCCTGCTGCCGAGCAGAATGGCACCGGCCGTGCCGGCCAGCAGGCTGCCGCCTGCTGCGATCACTCCGGCCAGCGCGAACTGCGACGCCCCCGTGAAGGCCAGCAGGCTGAGCGCGCACGCCTGCCAGACGCTGAGCCCCGAGCTGACCGCGGCCGCACCGAACGCGACACCTGAGACGCCGACGGCGAGGCCCAGGCCGACCCCGTCCCGGACTGGCCGGGCCGGGCTGCCTGCTGGCAGGCTGGTCGACGCGGACATGCTCGCAATCTAGGCGGCAGGCCGCAGCTCGGTCTTGTACGTTCTTGCCGCCGGCTGCTCCTAGCTGGCGGGCTGGAGCCGCTCACGCTGGTAGGCCGCGGGCGGGACACCGACGACGCGCTTGAAGTGCCGCGTCAGGTGTGCCTGGTCAGCGAAGCCGACCTGCGCTGCGACATCGGCGGCCGCCACGCCGCCATCGAGCAGCAGCCGCGCCTGCCGGACCCGCACCTGGTTGAGGTACGCGTGGGGTGGCAAGCCGGTTGCCGCGCGGAACGCGCGCAGCAGGGCGAACTGGCTGAGCCCGGTCATCGCCGCCAGCTCCGCGAGTGCGGGCGGGTCGGCGAGCCGTTCGTGCAGCAGGTCGCGGACGTCGCGGACGACGGCAGGCGTCCGGCGGGACAGCACCGGATCAGCCGCCGGTCCGCGAGCCGCGTGTGCGCGCAGCAGCCCGGCAAGCGCGACCCGCAGCAGTGTCGACGACGCGAGCTGGTCGCCGTGCTCGGCCGCCTGGTGCGCGCTGCGCAGGAGCGCCGATGTCGCCGGGTGGTACAGCACTGTCTGCGGGAATCGGGGCGTGCCGGCCCGCCAGCCGAGCTCGGCGGCGACGTCCGTGACGACGCTGACCTCCGGATACAGCACCCGGTAGCTCCAGCCGGCGGGTGTCGCGGCGTGGCCGGTGTGCACCACATCGGGATCAAGCAGCGCGACGGCGCCAGCGCTGGCGCGTAGCAGGCTGCCGCCGTACTCGAACTCCTCTACCCCGGTCTCGATGAGCCCGAAGGTGTAGGTCTCGTGCGCGTGCCGGCCGTAGCGGTGCGTCAGGTACCGGGCGCGCAGGAGGTCGACGCCGTCGACCGCCGTGTGCCGCCAGTACCGAGCAACCTCCGCCTCCATAGGGCCATGCCTACCTGATCCGCGCCAGCCGATCCAGCCGGGACCTCACCCGGCGCCGATGACGTCGCGAATCCGCTGCCCCCGGATGGACGGCGGGGCCGGAGTCGCGGCATCGGCTCAGCAAGCATCCCGGCGGCCTGGTGCAGCCTGGTGACGTTAACCGGGGTCCGCGCTTGCGTCCGGCTCCGTGACCGCCACCGGCTGAGCGTGCCAGACCGCGGAGTCCGCGTTCGCCGCGCGATCTGACCCGGCCCGGTACCTGGCGAAGCCAGGCAAGGCGACCCCGATGACGCCCGCGAGCACGACCGTCGCCAGGCCGCCCGACAGGGCACCGATGACCGGTGAGGTCAGCGACCCGACCGCGCCGGACTCCAGCCGGCCGAGCGAGTCACCGGCCGCGCTCATGACGTACTCGGCGGCCGTTAGCCTGCCGCGCAGGGCATCAGTCGTCACGGCCTGCACGATGGTCGACCGGAACACCACCGTGAAGGTGTCCGCGGCGCCGGCGATCGCGAGCATGCCGAGCGTCAGCCACAGACTGCGGGCGAGCGCGAACCCGGCGAACGCACCGCCCCAGATGGCAACCGTCCCGAGCATCACCAGGCCCTGCCGGGCGACCCGGCTCACCGGCCCGGTCAGCGCCGAGCTCACCAGTCCGCCCACGCCGATCGCGGCCGTGAACAGGCCAAGCGAGGCTGGCCGGCCGCCAAACCGCTCGGCGTTGATCGCCGGGAACAGGGCGATCGGCAGCCCGAAGACCACAGCATTCAGGTCGGCCAGGAAGGCGCCTGCCAGCACCTGACTGCGCCGGATGAAGCGGATGCCCTCCGCTACCGAGCGCAGGCCCGGCCGGGCGGCGCCGGGCTCCGGCGGCATCGCCGGCAGCCCGGCCACGCCGTAGAGCGCGGCCCCGAAACTCACCGCGTCGATCAGGTAGCAGGCTTCCAGGTGACCGCCGGCCGCCGCCGTGATGAGGCCAGCCAGCGCCGGGCCGACGACCATGGTCAGCTGCAGGCTGAGCCGGTTCAGCGCGACACCAGCGGCCAGGCTGTCGGCCGGGAGCAGATGCGGCACGAACGTGCGTCGCGCCGGAATGCTGACCGCGCTGATCCCTGACTCCACCGCGACCAGGAGGTACAGCGGCCAGATGGCGGCGAGCCTGGCGAACGCCTGCGCAGCCAGCGCGGCAGAGACGACGGCGAGCGCGCCGGTGCACCACAGCACGAGCCTGCGGCGGTCTACCGCGTCGAGCATGCTGCCACCGAGCAGTCCGATCGCGAGCGTCGGCACGACCGTGACCACGCCGATGGCTCCGACCGCGAACGGTGAGTGCGTGCGGTCATACACCTGGAGCGGCACGGCGAAACCGGTCAGGGCGCTGCCGATCCCCGATAGCGCGGTCCCGGCGAACAGCCGGCGGAACTGCGGGTAGTCGCGCAGCGGACCGAGGTCGGTCAGCAGCCGGGATCGGCCCGTCATGGGCGATCATCCGGCCAGCGATCATCCGGCCAGCCGCTGTCCGCCCGGCGGCCGTCAGTCAGCGCGGCGGCGAAGTCCGGATGGGCGCTGGCCCAGCGCGACTCGATGATGCGCTCGCGGAAGCGACGCCTGCCCAGCGCCGCGGCGATCGCGGGCACGAGCTCGGCCAGCGGGAACGGCAGCTCGGCGTCCAGCTCGGCCGTCGCGGACGCGGTAGCGGCCCACTCGGCCTCGATCGTCGGCAGCAGCGCCCGCGTGGTCGCCGTGAGGTGCACGACCCGCTGCCGCGCGTCCTCGCCCGGCTCGATGACGACGAAGCCGCGGCTCCGCATCTGCGCCACCGTCTGGCTCGCCGCCGAGTGCGTCACGCCGATGGCCCTCGCCACGTCCCGGATCGGCACCGGCCCGAGCGCCACGAGCGCCCGCACGACCGGGCTGAACCGCGGCCGGTAACCCGTCGCGCCGAGGTCGGCGAGCACGGTCGCGATGTCACCGTCCATCTCGTCCAGCACGTGCCGCAGCAGCGTGCCGAGTCCGACCAGGGACCGCGCATCAGAGCTGGCCATGGCCGCCTGCCAGCCCGGCAAACCGATCGGTGGCGGCCACGATGGCTGAGTCCAGGGCGGCACTACCGCCGTGGCCGGCGTCGTCGATGAGCGCCACCTCGCTGCCGGGCCAGGCGCCGGCGAGCAGCCACGGCGTGCCCAGCAGGTTGATGAGGTCCAGGCTGCCCTGAATGATCACGCCGGGAACGGGGCCGAGTCGGCGAGCCTCGGTTAGCAGGACGCCGTCGGCCAGGAAGTGATCGTTGCTCCAGTAGTGCGTCACGATCCGGGCGAAGCACAGGCGGAACGCCGGGTCGTCATAGCGCGCGTTATGCGGCGACGTCGGCACCATGGCCTCCTCCCACTCGCACCAGTCGCTGGCAGCCGTCGCCCGGACCGCCGGGTCCGCATCCGCAAGCAGCCGGCTGTAGGCCGCGGCGAGGCTGCCGTCGCGCTCGCCCGGCAGCACGCCGTCGCGGTAGCGGGCCCAGGCTGCCGGGAAGAGGCCGCCAAGGCCTCTGGTCAGCAGGTCGACCTCGGCCCGGCGGGCGGTGGCGGTCCCGGTGAGGACGAGCTCGCTGACCTGCGCGGTGTGCTGCTGCGCGTAGGCGAGCGCGAGCGCGCAGCCCCAGGACCCGCCGTAGACTAGCCACCGCTCGACGCCGAGCTGAGCGCGCAGCAGCTCGATGTCCGCCACCAGCTGCTGTGTCGTGTTGGCGACCAGGCTGACCGCCGGGTCGCTGGCGTGCGGCCTGCTGCGCCCGCAGTTGCGCTGATCGAACAGCACGATTCGATACGCATGCGGATCGAAATAGCGCCGCATGCCGGGGGTGCAGCCCGAGCCAGGGCCGCCGTGCAGCACCAGCGCCGGCTTGCCGGCCGGGTTGCCGCAGGTCTCCCAGTAGAGGAGGTTGCCGTCGCCGACGTCCAGCATGCCGTGCGCATACGGCTCGATCGCGGGATATCTCTCGGGCACGGCCGCCTCCAATTCGCCATGATGTGACAGGGATACAACAGCACTAATATATCTCGCTGCGGCGACACGGCGCAGCTCTGTAGCTCTTGACGTAGCACTTGACGAATTAGATGACCGTTTGTTTAATTCTGGGATGGGCCGGATCGCCGGTGTCACCGCTGCCGACACGCGCGAGCGACTGCTGCAGGCAGCCGCTCAGGTCTTCGCCGCCCGGGGGTATGACGGCACCCGGGTGGCCGACATCGCGACGGCGGCCGGCGTGAGCAAGGGTGCGATGTACGCGCACTACTCGTCCAAGGCGGACTTGCTCGTCGCCGCGCTGCGGACGCACGGCCCGCGCCTGCTGGCCGATCTGTTCGCCGCCGACCCGGACCGGTCGATCACCGACCTGCTGCTTGTGGTCGGCCGGTGGCTGCCGCGCCGCCGCGACGCACGCGGCTATCTCATCGTCGAGGCGCTAGTCGCGGCCCGCCGCGATGCCGACGTCGCGCTGCCGATGCGCGACTACATCGGGGAGCGCGCCGACTGGCTCGGCGACCTGATGCGCGCCGCACAGGCCGGCGGCGAGATCGATTCCGGGCTGTCACCGGACGCGCTCGCGCACTTCTGCCTGCTGCTGGCCATGGGTAGCGCGCTTGTGACCCCGGACCTGCACGCCGTCGACGAGCAGGAGTGGGCGACTCTGCTCGGCCGCGTGGTGACCGCCTTCGCCCAGACCGCCATTCCCGCACAGACAGGAACTGCGCAGTGACCGGAGCGGTGCGGTGAAGCTGCAGATCGACCCCGCGATATGCCAGGGCCACGGTCGCTGTTACGACCTCGCTCCTGAGCTGTTCGGGGACGACGACGAAGGCTTTGGCAAGGTGCTGGGCGACGGAACCGTGCCGCCAGCCGACGAGCACGCGGCGCGCCTCGCGGTCGCCAACTGCCCCGAACGCGCCATCACGCTAACCGGTGCCGCACCACTAGGGGAGTCCTGACGTGACAGTCGACGACCGTTTCGCCCGGGACTTCCGGGAGCCGCGCGACGACCAGCCGCTCGGCACGCGCAACGAGATCGTCACGGGCCCGGTCAGCGACTGGGCGACGGACTTCTCTCATCTCGAGCCCGAGTGGTCGGCCGATCCGTATCCCATCCAGGACGACCTGCGTGAGCGCTGCCCGATCGCGCACACCGGGCGGTTCGGCGGCGGCTGGCTGCCGACCCGCTACGAGGACGTCGCGGCCATCGCCTACGACACCGAGCGTTTTTCCTCGCGGGCGATCATCATGAGCAACTTCCGGCCGCCACGCGAGCTAGCGCCCATCGGCGGCTCGCCGCCGATCTCCTCGGACCCGCCGTTCCACCATGACGCCCGCAAGCTCCTGCTGCCTGCGTTCACCAAGAGGGCGGTCGGGCGGCAGGAGTCGGCGACGCGGGCGTTCTGTCACTCGCTCATCGACGCCTTCGCAGATCAGGACGTCGTCGATGCTGCCCGCGACTTCGCGCAGCATATCCCGATGCGGGTCATCGCCGACATGCTCGGCTTCCCGCCGGAGGACGGACCCCAGTTCCGGCAGTTCGTCGAGAACACGCTCGAAGGCGTCAACCTGCCGCCGGAAGAGCGCATCGCGCGGATGACCGCCCTGTTCGACTACTTGCTCGCGCAAGTCCACGACCACCTCGATCATCCGCGCGAGGACCTGACCAGCTACCTGATCAACGCCGAGTTGTACGGCCAGAAGCTGCAGCCGTCGCACGTCGTCGGCACGATGGCCTTGCTGCTGATCGCCGGCATCGACACCACCTGGAGCGCGATCGGCGCCTCGTTGTGGCACCTGGCCAGGCACCCGGCGGACCGCGCGCGCCTGGTGGCCGATCCGGCCCTCCTGCCGACCGCGATGGAGGAGTTCCTCCGCGCGTACGCGCCCGTCACCATGGCCCGGCTCGTCAAGCAAGACATGCACTGGCACGGCGCGGACATGAAGGCCGACGACTGGATCCTGCTGTCCTTCCCGGCGGCCAACCGGGATCCGGCGCAGTTCGATCGCGCGGGCGAGGTGATCATCGACCGGGAGGTCAACCGGCACGCCGCCTTTGGCCTCGGCATCCACCGGTGCGTCGGGTCACACCTGGCGCGGATGGAACTGCGGGTCGCGCTCGAGGTCTGGCTCGAGCGGATCCCGGAGTTCAGCCTGGCGGACCCGGCGGCGGTCGAGTGGTCGGCCGGACAGATCCGCGGCCCGCGCGCCCTCCCCCTCCAGATCGGGTAACCGCGAGGACGAGTAGCGCGACGTTGTAGGCGTTGGGAGCGGCAAACCGGACATTGTAGGAGTTCGGAGACCGCAATCTTCGCAAAACGCCTGCGAAAACGCCCTCAGCACCTACAACGTGCGCCTGTGGGGCAGGACCGCGGCGTCGGTAAGGGTGGCGGGTTGTCGGTTAGCGGAGCGAGAGGGCTGCGAGGGCGGCGTTGACGATCGAGCCGGAGTCCAGGTCGTGGGCGCGGTAGAGGTCGGCGACTGTGCCGGACTGGCCGAAGCTGTCGACGCCGAGGCTGACGGCGGGGACGCCGAGCGCGGAGCCGAGCCAGCTCATCGTGTGCGAGGCCGCGTCGTGCACGGTGACGACCGGGGCCCGGTGCGGGAACGCGCTGCGGATCGCGCCGGGGATCGACGGCGCGGTCGCGGTCCGCACGCCCTGCCGTAGCGTTCGCTGCCACGCGCGGTACAGCCGGTCCGGTGAGGTCACGTCGACCACGGTGGCGGCGATGCCCTCGTCGGCCAGTTCGGCTGCCGCGGTCAGCACTTCCGGCAAGACGGCGCCGCAGCCGACCAGGTACACCGGGGGAGCGCCGGCTGCCGCCTCGTCGGCGGCGTCGACCAGCCGGTACCCGCCGGCCAGCACCTGGCGGCGCAGGATCGCGTCACCGAGCCGGTCGCGAGCGGCCTGGAACGGCTGCTGGTCGATGCCGCGCGTGGTGAGCCGGAAGTAGTACGACCCGGTCTCGGCCTGCTCGCTGTGGGGCGTGCCGGGGCCAGCGGGGCCAGCGGGGCCGGCGGCCGCGACTGACTGGAGTGCGCCGCACAGCAGCCAGTCCAGCGCGACCGCGTAGGCGGGCTCGATGAACGTGACGTTCGGCAGCTCCATCCCAACCGAGGCCGTGATCGTGGACTGGTGGGCGCCGCCTTCTGGTGCCAGCGTCACGCCGGACGGCGTGCCCGCGACGACGAACCGGGCGCCCGAGTAAACCGAGTAGATGAACGCGTCCAGGCCGCGCAGCACGAACGGGTCGTACACGGTGCCAACCGGGAGCAGCGGCTGATCGGACAGGTCGAAGGCCAGGCCGAGCTGGCCGAGGAGCAGGAACAGGTTCATCTCGCTGATGCCGAGCTCGATGTGCTGCCCGTCGGGGCCCTCGGCCCACTTCAGCACCGGGTCCTCGCTCCAGGCGCGCCGCGGTGCCGGGCTGAAGACGCCGGTCCGGTTGATGAAGCCGGCCAGGTTGGTCGAGGTCGCGACGTCGGGCGCGGTGGTGACCAGGTAGGGCGCCACGGACTCGACCCTGGACAGGTCGACCAGGATCCGCCCGAATGCTTCCTGCGTGGAGATCGGCCGGGCCGCGCGCAGGCCGGTGGCATCGGGGACGACGACCGCGTTCCCGGCCTGCGACCGCGGTGCCCGGGCCAAGTGCTCGCGGCGGGCGGCGGCCCACTGTCCGGCCGGGGTCATCGGGTCCAGCCGGTCCCACTCGGTCGCCGGCGTGAGCCCGAGCCGCTGCCGCATCTGGTCGATCTGGCCGGTCGTGAGCAGCGCCGAGTGATTGCGCGGGTTGCCGGCGATGGGCAGGCCCCAGCCCTTGATCGTGTAGGCGAACAGCACGCTCGGCCGGTCCTTCGCCGCGTCGCACTCGGCGAACGCGGTCAGCAGGGAGCCGAGGTCGTGGCCGGCCAGGTCGGTGACCAGCGGGGCAAGCTCGTCGTCGGGGATGCCGGCGCAGAACTGCTGGACCGCCGGGGGAGCGCCGTCCAGGAACCGCTCGCGGACGGCGGCCGGCTCGAGGCCGAACAGCGACTGGTAGTGCTCGTTCGGCATCGCGTCGATCCAGTCGCGCAGGCTGTCGCCGCCGGGCTGGCTGAACGCGGCCTGCAGCGCCTGCCCGTACTTTGCCTCGACGACGTGCCAGCCGGCCGCGCTGAACTGCTGCTCCCACTGCGCGATCCGCACGCCGGGCACGACCCGGTCCAGCGACTGCCTGTTCACGTCGACGATCCACAGCACGTCGCCGAGGCCGTCGGTGGCCGGGTCGGCGATCGCTTCCCAGATGTTGCCCTCGTCGAGCTCGGCGTCACCGATCAGCGCCACGAAACGGCTCCGCGGCCGCGCACCGAAGTGCGCGTCGACATAGCGCCGGACCGCGGCAGCGAATAGCGGCGCGGCAGCCCCGAGGCCAACCGAGCCGGTCGAGAAGTCCACGCCGTCGGGGTCCTTGGTCCGGCTCGGGTAGGACTGCAGGCCGCCGAACGCGCGCAGCGTTGGCAGGTAGGACCGGTCCAGGTTGCCCAGCAGGTACTGGATCGCGTGGTACACCGGCGAGGCGTGCGGCTTCACGCTGATCCGGTCCGGCGCGTCCAGGTGCGCGAAGTACAGCGCGGTCATGACGGTGACGAGGCTGGCGCTCGAGGCCTGGTGACCACCGACCTTGACGCCGTCGCCGGTGTCCCGGTCGTGGTTGGCCGCGTCGACGATCCGCGTGGCCAGCCACAGCACCCGCTGCTGGATCTCGTCCAGGACCGCGGCGTCGTAGCTGATCGCGGCCGGCGAGGTGGTCAGGTTGTCCATGCTGCGGCTCCCGGCTGAACTCAGGCGGCGAAAGACCCCGTCGTCCTCGGCGCACCGTCCAGGCAACGGTAACCGACCCGGCCGGCCGCTTCGTCTCGCCTCATGGCGGGCCGGCTGAGCCCGGCGGGGCGCGGCCGGCCCGTCCGAAACGGGCGACCTGACCCCGCATGGCTCCGCCAGGTTCCGTCGCCTAGTCCTCGTCGCGACGGTCCGTGGCGCGGCTCCACTCCTGGCCGGCCAGCCGGATTAGCTGGTCGGCGCGTTCCCGTAGCTGGTCGGCGCGCTCGATGACCCGGTCGAAGCGCTCTTTGACCTGCTCCATGCGCTCGCGGGTGCGGTCAGCGTCCACCTGAGCGCGGTTGAGCGGGCCGCGCGGTCCAGGCCAGCGGTCGTCGTCGTCGTCATCCTCGTCCTCGCCGAGGTCGGCCAGCGCGTCCTCGCGCTCTTCTGCTTCCAGCTCGGCTGCCTCGTCGACGAGCTCCTGCGCCTCGTCGGCCAGCTCCTGCGCTTCATCGGCGCGATCCTGAGCCTGGTCAGCGCGCTCCTCGGCAAGTTCGGCGTGCTGCTGCGCGCGGTCGGCCGCCGCCTGAGCTTGCTCGGCCCGCACCCGCGCCTGCTCGGCTCGGTCTCGCGCCTGGTCTGCCTGTGCCTGGGCGTGATCGGGGTCGGCCGGACTCCCGCGGTCCGCCGCGCGGTTTGCTCGCTCCTGCGCTCGGTCGGCCTGCTCTTCTGCCCGCTCAGCCGCGACCTCCACCCGGTCAGCCACTTCCTGCGCGCGCTCGGCTTGCTCTTGCGCGTGCTCGGCCGCTGCCCGCACCCGGTCGGCCTGCTCCTGGACACGCTCGGCCCGGTCCTGCGCTCGGTCAGCGTCCTGCTGTGCCTTGATCTCGGCCGCCGAGATGTCCCCGCCAGCCACCGGCGGCACGGGTGGCACCGGCCGCACCGGGGGCACCGGTGGCACGGGCGGCACCGATGTGCCGGCACCGGTGTTGCCGGCACCGGTGTTGCTGGCACCGCCGTCTCCGTCGAGTCTTCGGCCAGCTCGATGTCCGGCAGGTCGGGCCAGTCTGGCAGGTTCCCGGCCAATGGCCCGGCGTCTGCTGCCTCGGTTACAGCGCGCCTGGCGACGCTGTAAGGCTCGCCAGTCTCGGCCATGCGCTGACGGATAACGACCTTGATTGCCTTCTCGCGAGTCATGATCATCACTTCCTGGCGAGACTGCCCGCGACTGCCCGCCAAGCTGAATGCCATGACGAAGGAAGTGCACCCGAGTCGTGGACCCTTGTCCTCGTCGCCACCGCGGCGCGGGCCGGTCGGTAGCTCGGAAGCGGGCAGGTGGTGCGCTGCCGCTACCGGCAGGGTACCCCGGCTCCGCGCACCGCGCCAGCCTCGCGATGTATCGGGAAAATGCTTGGTCGTCAAACAAAATTGGCCCCGCGGCCTGACACGGCCCGCTAACGTCGGCTACGATGCGTTCATCATGCGGCGCTTCGTACTCATCCTTAGCAGCCGTAGCGGGACCTGATCAGGGCAGGCCGGCGACCCGCTACGGGGGTGAGGCGCTGGCCGCATTGCATTCCGGGTCCACTTCGCTTCGTACCACGTGCCCAGTAGCCAGCAAGGGATTTAGCTGCTGCCCAGCACGTACTTCGCGAAGGCGCGCGGCGCCCGCCGCGCCTTACCTCGCCGGAACCTCGCGGTTCGCCTCAGCTGGCCTGCCTGGAAGGCCACCGCACGCCCGCGAGGAGAAAGCAGATGTCCAGGACCAGCACAGCCCCGACCCAAGCCGAGACCGAGTCCGCGGCCCGCGCCCGGCGGCGCGCGCAGGAAGCGGTGCAGGAAGCGATGGACCGCCGTGACAACGGCGGCGACGGCGCCACCATCACCGACCACTGAGTTCGCTCACAACTGTTGCCGCTCACCTGAGAAACCGGAGGAATGTCAGCCATGAATGCCAGCCCGAGCGGGGAGCTTGATTTCGAGATCCGTGCCAGCAGCGCCCGAGTCCCTGCGGACCAGCGGGCGCAGCTGCTGGCAGCTCCCGGATTCGGCAGCGTATTCACCGACCACATGGCCACCATCCGGTGGTCAGAGGAGGCTGGCTGGCACGACGCGCGTATCGAGCCGTACGGCCCGATCACGCTCGACCCGGCCGCGCAGGTGTTCCATTACGGCCAGGAGATCTTCGAGGGCCTGAAGGCGTACACCCAGGCAGACGGATCCGTGGCCGCGTTCCGGCCGCAGGCTAACGCGGCGCGCCTCAACCGCTCGGCGGCCAGGCTCGCCATGCCCGAGCTGCCGGAGTCGCTCTTCGTCCGGGCCATCGAGCTGCTCGTAGCGCAAGACCGGGACTGGGTCCCGACGCTTGACGGGCACAGCTTGTACCTGCGGCCGTTCATGATCGCGACGCAGATCGGCCTCGGCGTGAACAAGCCGGCCTCGTCGTACCTGTTCACGCTCATCGCGTCGCCGGTGTCCGGCTACTTCGGCGGCGAGGTCAAGCCGGTGACGGTCTGGCTGTCGCAGGACTACACCCGCGCCGCACCGGGCGGCACTGGCGAGGCCAAGTGTGGCGGCAACTACGCGGCCGCGTTCGCGGGCCAGCAGCAGGCGCTCGATCATGGCTGCGACCAGGTCGTGTGGCTTGACGCGACCGAGCGGCGGTGGGTCGAGGAGATGGGCGGGATGAACATCTGCTTCGTCTACGGCTCGGGCGGCGAGGCGCGCATCTTGACGCCTGCCACGACGGGTTCGCTGCTGCACGGCATGACCAGGGACTCGCTGCTCAAGCTCGGCCCGGACCTCGGTCTCCCGACCTTCGAGAGCAGGATCTCCGTCGACGACTGGCGAGACGGCTGTGCCGCCGGCGAGATTACGGAGGTATTCGCCTGCGGGACGGCCGCGGTGATCACCCCGATTGGCGGTGCCCGCAGTGCGAGCGGCGACTGGACGATCGGCGACGGCTCGGCTGGGCCGGTCACGACCATGCTCCGGGACGAGCTCGTCGGCATCCAGTACGGCCGCCGGCCGGACCGGTACGGCTGGATGCACGCGCTGGCCTGATCCGCCGGGCGGGCCTATCCGCGGACCATCAGGGAGCATGCATGACGACGTACGGGCTGCTGATCTTCGACGGTGCGGAGGAACTGGACTTCGCCGGGCCGTGGGAGGTGTTCACGACGTCGAGCATGCTGCGCGCGGGCGCCGACACGGCGGTCCTGATCGCCGAGCGCGCTGACCCCGTCCGGTGCGCCAAGGGCATGCGGATCCTGCCGGATCACACGCTCGATAGCCATCCGCCGCTGGACGTGCTCCTGGTGCCAGGCGGGCAGGGCACCAGGCGGGAGGTCGGCAACCCACCGGTCATCGACTGGATCCGCAAGATCTCTGCCGCGGCCACGTGGACGACCAGCGTGTGCACCGGGGCGCTGTTGTTGCACGAGGCCGGCCCGGCTCGCGGCCGACGGGTGGCGACGCATTTCGGGTTCGAGGACGCCCTGGCGGCACGCGGGGACATCACGGTTGTCCGGGACGCGCGCTACGTCGTCGACGGGAACCTCGTGACGAGCCAGGGGGTATCGGCCGGGATCGACATGGCGCTGTGGCTCGTGGGCCGGCTGCATGGCCGCGAGCACGCTCGCGCGGTCCGCCGCTACATCCAGTACGAGCCCGCGCCGCCGTACCTGGCCGACGAGCCGGCGGGCTGACCTCGGCACGGCGGTGTCAGCGACGTCCGCCTAGCCAAGGGTCGGCGTCAGTCCAGGCGCATAGCTGGGTCAGTGCAGCCGGGACAGCTCGGCGGCTGCGGCGACGACCAGCGAGCTGAGCTTGCGGCCGGGCGCCTGGCCGAGCCGGCTCACCGGCCCGGACACGCACAAGGACGCCAGCAGCGCGCCATCGCGCAGAACTGGAGCGCTGACGCTCGCTACGCCCGGCTCTCGCTCGGCCACGCTGGCCGCCCAGCCCCGGCTCCGCACGGCGGCGAGTTCGGCGGCGGGCACGCCGCCGCCACTGTCCGCGGACCAGGCGAGTAGCACCTTGCCGCCGGACCCAACGTCCAGCGGCAGCAGGGCCCCGACCGGAACGCTGTCGCGCAAGCCAGTGCCCGCGTCGCGCGCGGCAATGCAGAGCCGGTGCTCACCGGACCTGACGTACAGCTGGACGCTCTCACCTGTCGCCTGATGCAGGCGATCGAGCACCGGGCCCGCCAGGCTGGCTAGGTCGAGCTCGGGACCGGCGACCGCCGCGAGCTCGGTGAGCCGCGGGCCGAGCCGGAAGGATCCGGCCGGATCCCTGGCGACGAGACGGTGCGCCTCGAGCGCGACAAGCAGGCGGTGCGCAGTCGGCCTGGGCAGGCCGCTGGCGTCGGCCAGTGAGCGCAGGGACCGGGGGCCGCCGGCCAGCAGGTCGAGCAGCGCGACGCAACGGTCCAGCACGCCGACTCCGGTGATTCGGCTGGCGCCTGCGTAAGATTCGGGTATGCTGTCCATACTCTGAACATGCTATCTCACTATATGAGACAGCGCTACCGTTGGACGAGGACTCCGGGCGAGGACACTCCTACCCGGTGGCAAGGTTCTAGATACCGATACGGCTCTAGAGAGCGATACGGCGCGAGGATCGAGGCGGAGATGACAGGACGCCTGTTTGACAAGGTCTGGGACCATCACGTGGTGGCAAGCCCCGAAGGCGAGCCTGTGCTGCTCTACATCGACCTGCACCTGGTGCACGAGGTCACCTCGCCGCAGGCGTTTGAGGGGCTCGACCTGGCACATCGCGAGGTCCGCCGGCCTGACCTCACCCTCGCCACCATGGACCACGACGTGCCGACGATCGGCATCGACAAGCCGATCGCCGATCCCATGGCGGCCGAGCAGATCGCCCGGCTGCGCGACAACTGCGCCCGGCACAACATCACGCTCCATGCGCTCGGCAGCGTGGAGCAGGGCATCGTGCACGTGATCGGCCCGCAGCTGGGCCTCACCCAGCCCGGCATGACGGTGGTCTGCGGCGACAGCCACACCTCCACGCACGGTGCCTTCGGGGCGCTGGCATTCGGCATCGGGACCAGCGAGGTCGAGCACGTGCTCGCCACCCAGACGCTGCGACAGGTCAAGCCGGCCGCGATGGCCGTCAACGTCGAGGGCGAGCTACCGCCCGGCTGCACCGCCAAGGACCTGGTGCTCGGCATCATCCGGCAGCTCGGCACCGGCGGCGGGGTCGGCTCGGTGATCGAGTACCGCGGCGAGGCCATCAGGGCGCTGTCGATGGAGGGCCGGATGACCGTCTGCAACATGTCCATCGAGGGCGGCGCCAGGGCCGGGATGATCGCGCCCGACGACACCACCTTCGCCTTCCTGGAGGGCCGCAAGTACAGCCCGTCAGGCGCCGAGTGGGAGCGCGCCCTGGATGACTGGCGCAGCCTGGTCACCGAGCCTGGCGCGGCGTTCGACCATGAGATCACCATCGACGCGTCGGCGCTGCGGCCGGCGGTGACCTGGGGCACCAATCCGGCCCAGTCGGTGTCCATCGACGACGTCGTGCCCGACCCGGCCGCTCTCGGCAGCACGTCGCAGCGCCAGCTTGCCGAGCGGGCGCTGACCTACATGGATCTCAAGCCCGGCACGGCGATCCGCGATATCGGGATCGACACCGTGTTCATCGGCTCCTGCACCAATGGCCGGCTCGAGGACCTGCGCGAGGCCGCCGAGGTCGTGCGCGGCCGCAAGATCCATCCGGGCGTTCGCGCGCTTGTCGTACCGGGCTCGGCCCGCGTCAAGGCGGCTGCCGAGGCCGAGGGCCTGGACAAGCACTTCACCGACGCGGGGTTCGAGTGGCGCTCGGCTGGCTGCTCCATGTGCCTCGGCATGAACGGCGACATCCTGGGCCCCGGCGAGCGCTCGGCCTCGACGAGCAACAGGAACTTCGAAGGCAGGCAGGGACCCGGCGGGCGCACGCACCTCGTGTCACCAGCGGTCGCCGCCGCGACAGCACTGACCGGACACTTCAGCGCACCAGGAGACCTGTAATGGCAGGCGTTCAGCAGATATCGGGTCGCGCGGTCGCCCTGAACCGCCGCGACGTCGACACTGACCAGATCATCCCCGCTGCCTGGCTCAAGCTCGTCGGACGGACCGGTTTCGCCGACGGCCTGTTCAGCGCGTGGCGAGCCGACCCGAGTTTCGTCCTGAACCAGCCCGGCGCGGACCAGGCCAAGGTCCTCGTCGCCGGTGCCAACTTCGGCTGCGGCTCGTCCCGCGAGCACGCCGTCTGGGCGCTGCAGGACTACGGCTTCCAGGCCGTGGTGGCGGAGAGCTTTGCCGACATCTTCCGCAATAACTGCATCGGCTCCGGCCTGGTGCCCGCGCGGGTCAGTACGGAGGCCTCGGCGCGCTTGTTCACCGCGCTGGCGGAGAATCCGCAGGCGGACGTGTTCGTCGATGTCGCCGCCCGGACCGTGGCCATCCCGAGCGCGGGCGTGAGCGAGCCGTTCGAACTGGCCGACTTTGCCCAGTGGCGCCTGCTCGAGGGGCTGGATGACATCGCGCTGACCCTGCGCCACGACACCTCGATCGAGGCCTTTGAAGCCGAGCGGCCGACCTGGCTCCCCCTGGTCAGTAACCGCTAGCTGCGCCGGCCCCACCTGCGCTGACGCTTGCCCGCCTGCCTGTTCCAGAACGTGAGGTCCTGGCGGACGGCCACCGTATCGGGGTGGTCGGAGCCAAAGACGCGTTCGTGCACTGGCAGCAGCGCGGCGTACTGATTGCTCGCCTCAGCGGCATCCCCGGCCGCCCCGATCCACGCGGCCAGGTCAGCGCGCACGCTCAGGGTCCTTGGATGTTCTGGGCCAAACACGTGCTCAAAGACCGGCACCAGCCGGGCGTACTGGTCGCAAGCCCCGTCAGGGTCGCCAGCCTGGCCGGTCCAGTAGGCCAGGTTGCTTCTGGCGGCCAGCGTACGCGGATGGCCGGGGCCGAGGATCCGCTCGCGAACCGGGAGCAGCGCGGCGAACTGGTTCCGCGCCGCGGCGGCGTCTCCTGCCTGACCAGTCCAGCGGGCAAGTTCGCTCCAGGCGGTCAGGGTATCGGGGTGCTCACGGCCGAGCACTCGCGCGAGCACGGGCAGCAGGGCAGCAAACTGATCTCGCGCCACGGCGGCGTCGCCCGCCTCGCCGGTCAGCTTGGCCAGTTCGCTCCGTGTCATGAGGGTGTCCGGGTGCTCACGGCCGAGCACCCGCTGCATCGTGCTCAGCAGAGCGGCCACCTCATCCCGAGCCGCGGCCGGCCCCTCCGCCAACGACAGTCACACTCCTTTCACCTACGACTGAACAGTCGCATATCCGCGCGCGTGCAGCCTAGGTGGGTCGATATTCGCGCACAAGAATCGCAGGCGCTCGCCACCCGCGCGGGCACCGGCCGGCGAAGCCTGGCGGCCTCGCGCTCGGAACGGGAGCCTGAGACGCAGTACGCGGCGACCCGGTCGGTGGTGGTGGGCCGCCGCCAGTCCGGTGCCTACTCAGAATCGCCCTCGACGAGGGCCAGCGATCGCACGACACCCACACGCCGGTCAGCCTTAGCCCGACCGCCAGCACACATAGCCGCCGCCGGCGGCACCGTGTCGTGCTGATACTGGATGAGGCCGTGATGCAGCGCGGCCATGAGCGCCTGCGCCCGGTTAGCTGCGCCCAGCTTCTCGTACAGCCGCGCTACGTAGGTCTTCGCAGTGGACACGCTGATGAACATCTCGAGCGCGATGGCCGGAACTGACAGTCCGTCGTGCAGCAAGCGCAGAACTTCGGTCTCGCGCGGACTGAGCGCCAGCCGGTCCTGCATCGTGCGGCGCCGTGCGATGGCGGTCGCCAGGCCCGATGCGGTGAACGAGGAGGCCGCGACGGACGCATGCCGGATCGCGCTGAGCACCTCGCCGAGCGGAGCCGTCTTTGCGACGAACGCCGACACCCCGTTCTCCAGGGCCCGGAATAGCACGTCGTCCTCCTGCTGCGACGTCAGCATGACGATGCCCAGGTCGGCGTAGCGGTCCCGGAACTCACGGGCGAGCCGAAGCCCGTCCCCATCGGGGAGGATGACGTCGATAGTGACCACGTCGGGCCGTACCGCGGCGACCATGGCCGGAGCCTCGGCCGCCGACTGGCACTCCGCAACTATCTCAATGTCAGGATGCTGCGCAATGAGCTCGCGCAAGCCATAACGGGTAAGCGTCTGTCCGTCAACTATGCCGACAGAAATTGGCATTGCAACTTCCCCCCCAAGGGACGTTGGCCGCCCATCTTTTTAGAACCGACCAAAGAAATTTGTCTAGATAGTCGTCCTTGAGTAACTAGATGATTTTGCTGAGTGCTGACGTCGTCTGCTGGCCGCACCGCCTCAGAATCGACCGAGGCGTTGAGCAACACCGGCCGCAGCCTGCGCCTTCTCACGCACCGTAGCGACCCCGGACCCGAGGTCGACTATCAGAGTTCACGTCCGGCAGACGCACTGATGACCGCATGAGCCGATCGTTACAAAAAAGTAACCTTAGTACGTAGCCGTCCAGCTACGCGCCGTAATACTACGTGCTGCCACTAGCTACTGGCGGGTAGACCCTGAGCTGAGCCCGGGAGACTGGCTAGGCGAGGGCCAGTCACGGGACCGGCGGCTAACGGCCTCCGGCGAGCATCGCGAGCAGGGCGCCGCCGAGCAGGAAGGGGCCGAAGCTGATAGCGCTGTGCAGCGTCACGCGCCGGGCGGCAAGCAAGGCCAGGCCAGCCACTGCGGAGAGGACGAAGCCGAGCGCCGCTCCGGCGATCAGGATCGGCCAGCCGAGCCAGCCCAGCGCTAGGCCGGCGACGCCCGCCAGCTTGATGTCGCCGCCGCCAAGCTGCCCTGGACGGGCGAGCGCCAGGAGCAGGTAGGCGCCGGCCAGAACGAGCCCACCGAGGAGCGCGCGCAGCAGCGCAGCGAAGTCGTGGCCGGCGATGGCTGCACCAGCCAGCAACGTGATCAGGATCGGGTACGCGGGCAGCGTGAGCAGGTCAGGAAGGCGCTGCACGGCAATGTCGATGGCGGCCAGCGCGACGCCGAGGACGCCGAAGAAGGCAAATGCCACCACGTCGGGCTGACCGCCGAACCGGCCGAGCACCAGGGCCAGCACCGCAGCGGTACTGAGTTCAAGGGCCAGCGGGGTGCCGAGGCTACGTCCGCACTGCCCGCACCGGAGGGCCAGCCGACGCGGGCTAGGCGCACTGCAACGCGGGCAGGCGAGCCGTTCGGGATCGCCGCTCGCCACTGACAGCTGGAAGACCGTACCCCTGAGCGCGGCCCCGGCCAGCAGGCCCAAGACGGCGCCCGCGGCTGCCCAGATCGGGTTCATGTCGCTCCACCGTAGGTCCATTGCGTGACGATCAGTACGCATTCGGGCCACAACAGTCCGGGCGGTGGACCGATGTCGGCCGATCGGTGCTCGAATGCAGCCGATCGCCCGACGTGTCATCTACACGGCGCGATTGTCTGACCATGTGACCGATGGTGCTCGGGGTCTGACTTCATCCATGGTGTCCTCTACTGAGCGGCTGGTGCCGTCCAGCAGTAACGAGCGTGCTATCCGCCTCCCGAACCCCGAAGGAGCACTCAATGCTCATGTTCCTTGCGTCCATGCAGAACGTCCTGGCGCAGCGCCTGCAGCGCGACGACCGCGGCGCGACCGCTGTGGAATATGGCCTGATCGTGGCCCTCATCGCCGTTGTCATCGCCGCCGCCGTGAAGCTTCTGGGTGGCGCCATCAGCACGGCGTTCACCACGGTTACGGGCAACTTCTGACCGACGGCGCGCAAGCGAACCGTCCAGGACAGCCCCTCGCCTGGGCCGTGCGCGCCAGGACTCAGGAAGGGTCGTTGGATGTACACCGCCGTCATTTCGTTCCAGAACCTGATCACCAGGCTGTTGCGCCAGGACGAGTCGGGCGCGACCGCCGTGGAGTACGGCCTGATCATCGTCTTCATCGCAGTGATCATTGCCGCGGCAGTCAAGGTGCTGGGCCACACGATCCAGCAAGCATTGGCCGTGGCCGTCGGCAAGTTCTGACTCGGTGGGCAAGGCGAGACGGTGAGCCATGCGTCCCGTTCTCAGAAGGGTGCGAAGAAGGGCAGTCGACGATGAAACGGCCACCGCGCGGCGGCCTCAGGGCTCGAGACCGTGGGGCCGCGGCGGTGGAGTTTGCGCTGTGCCTTCCGCTTTTGCTGTTGATCGTGTTCGGAATCATCGACTTCGGTCGCGCGCTCAATGCCCAGATAACGCTCACGCAGGCTGCTCGCGAGGGAGTAAGGCTCGCGGCTCTGGGCTATTCCAACGCCGCTGTTCAGACCCGGGCCGACGCGGCCGCTCCCGGCCTGAGCGGGCTTAGCGTGACGATCGCGGCTAACTGTCCGCCTGGCGCTGGGCCGACTGCTAATGCGGAAGTGAACGTCAGCTATTCGTTCTCGTTCATCACCCCGGTCGGCGCGATCGCCGGGATGTTCGGAGGTTCGGGCTTCGGCTCGCCGATCATGCTTACTGCCCAAGGGGTCATGCCATGCGAGACCTGATGGCCCCGCTCTGGCGACTGATCCAGCTGCGGCTGCGACGTGACGAGCAAGGCGCGATCGGCGTCATCGTCGCGATCCTGGTCGGCGGCGGCGTGCTGACCGGCATGGGAGCCCTCGTCATCGACGTGGGCCAGGTCTACCAGGAACGCGGTGAGCTGCAGAACGGCGCGGATGCGGCGGCGCTCGGGGTGGCCAAGAGCTGCGCGCTTGGCTTGTGCACAGCATCTGTCGCGTCGCAACTGGCCGACGCCAACGCCTCCAGCCTGACTGGCGGGCGAGCCGCTGTGGACCTGGTCTGCGGTTCGGGTGGTCTTGGCAGCTGCCCGGCCAGTACCGGGGCCCTGACCGACTGCCCGCCCGCACCGGCCGTCGGCACCAACTTCGTGGAGGTATTCACCTCCACCCTGACGGCGGGCGGCGGCACGCTGCTTCCCCCGGTGTTCGCCCGCACGCTGCTCGGTAACTCCAGCTATCAGGGGACCGACGTGCAGGCCTGTGCCCAGGCCGAGTGGGGCGCGCCGTCGGCGGCGACGACCGTCGCCCTCACGATCTCGGCGTGTGAGTGGGACAAGGCGACGCAGCAGGGGACCTTGTTCCCGCCGGCCCCGCCGTACCCGCAAAATCCGCTGCCCGCGCTCAGCGCCGATCAGGTGCTCACGCTGAACGCGGGCAACGGCAGCGGCTGCGCGAGCGAGCCGGCCGGAGCCGACGGGACGGGCAGCTACGGCTTGGCCCTGGACCAATCCGGGAACTGCACCCTGCCGGTCGGCGGGGTGTCCTTCCCTGGCGCCACCGGCACATCGGTGAGCATCTCGTGCGAGCTGGTCCTGCAGAACGCGCAGCAGAACCAGATCCCGATCCTGGTGCCCGTCTACGTGTTGCTGGACGGAGCCGCCAACACCTATGCGCTGAAGGGCTTTGCTGACTTCGTCGTCACCGGGTACAACCTCGCCCCTGGCTACGTCGAGCCAGACTGGCTCGACCCGGCGAACTCATGCCAGGGCACGAACTACTGCCTCACCGGCTACTTCGTGCAGGGAGTCATCCCGGCCACCGGCAGCTTCAGTGGCGCCAGCCTCGGTGCCTCCATCATCGACCTGACCGGCTGAGCCACCGACCGCGCCGCAGAGTGGAGTTACTGTGAATCGTCGTTTGCTGACCATCGCGCTGGCAGCGCTGCTGGCTGTCTTCGGTGTGGTCGCGGTGCTCGCCTACGCCCACCAGGCCAATGAACGGGCGGTTACTGGCCTGCGGGCAGAGACCGTCGTGGTGGCCAAGGGCGCGATCCCGGTGGGAACCTCGCTAGGGACTGCGCAGAAGGAGAACCTGCTAGACACCGAGAAGGTGCCGCTTGCGTCGCTGTCTACCGCTCCGGTGCACTCGGTCACGGCCGCCAACGCCCGTCTGGTGATGAGTGCCAATGTGGCGACTGGCCAGGTGCTGCTGCAGAACATGCTGGTGTCGGCCACCAGCGCGACGGCCAGCGGGAGCGCGACCTTGCCGATACCGACCGGCATGGTCGCCGTCACCATGCAGCTGTGCATCCCGGAAGCGGTAGCGGAGTACGTCACCGCGGGCTCGGAGGTCGCGGTGTTCGACACCTACGCCAACGGAAAAGGATCCCAGGTCACACGGACCTGCGAGCTGACGCACGATATCACCAACAGTGGCGCGATCGTGAGCCCGCTCCTGGTCGAGACCCGCATCGTGCTGACCAAGGCTCTGGTCCTGGCCGTGGGAGTGAATCCCGCCGCTCAGGGCGCCTCCGCAGGCACCGCCTCGACAGTTGCGGATCCAGCCAGCGCAGTGTCGCCGCTGGATGGCTCGGTCCTGGTGACGCTCGCCCTGGACCAGGCCGACGCCGAGCGGGTCATCATGATCGACGAACTGGGCCTGCCCTACCTGGCCTTGCTAGGGCCGACCTCCAAGACGGCGTTCGACAACCCGGCGACCCCGAACTATCTGTTCCGCCCGTGAATCTCCGACCCTGAATCTCCGCCCCTGAATCAAGGAGAGAACGTTGCCAATACTCTGCGAGCCGGCGTCCAGCGCCGGAGAGCTGCTCTCCGGCATCGACGGGGAAGTGCGCAAAGCGGATACTCTCGCCGCCGCGGCCAAGCTGCTGGACGGCGACCCACATGAGACGCTGGTGGTCATTGGCCCGCGGGCCGTGACCGGCGACGCCCTGGCGTTCGCGGCGGCGCTCAGGCTGGCGAGGCCAGCCGTGGGCGTGATCCTCGCCCGCCGGGAAGTCGACGTCGCGCTGCTGTCACGGGCGCTGCAGTCCGGCGTGCGCGATGTCGTACCGGTCGGGGACGACGCTGCCATGGCGGCCGCGTGCCGCCGGTCCTACGAGGTATCCCGACGGATGCTCGCACCGCCGACGGATGAGGAATCCACGCCGGGCCAGATCGTCACGGTGTTCGCCGCCAAGGGGGGCTGCGGCAAGACCTCGGTGGCGATCAACCTGGGTGTCGCGCTTGCCCGGCAGGGCGTCGGCCGCGTGTGCGTCGTCGATCTCGATCTGTCGTTCGGCGACGTGGCGATCAGCGTCCAGCTTGACCCGCTGCGGACGATCGTGGACGCGCTGCCGATGGCGGGTCACCTGGACGAGTCGGGCACGGCGTCGCTGCTGACCCGCTATCAGCCCGGGCTCGACATGCTGCTGGCGCCGGTGACCCCGGGGGACGCGGAGAAGATCCCGCCCCGACTGGTCGGCGAGCTGCTCGCCGTGCTTCGCGGCATGTACGACTTCGTCGTCATCGATACACCGGCCCAGTTCAGCGAGCACGTGCTGACCGCTATGGACGTCTCGTCGCAGCTCGTGCTGCTCACGACTCCCGACGTGCCGGCGCTGAAGAACCTTCGTGTCACGCTGGACATGCTGGACATGCTGTCGTACCCGCGACAGATTCGCTCGGTGATGGTCAACCGCGCTGACTCGAAGGTCGGGCTCAGCCTCGAGCACGTGCGGAAGGTCGTGCGCTGCGACATAGCCGCGCACATCCCGTCGAGTCGCGCCGTGCCGATCTCGGTCAACAAGGGCGTGCCCATTACGCTGGACAGCCCCGGCCACCCGGTCAGCCAGGCCTTGATGAAGTTCGTGCAGCAGCGCCTGATCGCCGCGCCCGCGCCGGGCCGGCTTGAAGGCCGGTCACGCGGCAAGAGGCGGGTCGCATGACCCTGTCCGACCGGCTCTCCCAGCTGGGGCTGGCTACCGGGCCTACGGTCGAGCGGCGGGGTGCGCCACGACGAGCGAGCCGCCATGAAGACCCGTTCGGCCCGCTGAAGCGCAGTGTGCACGAAGCGCTGCTCGAGGTCCTCGGACCGAAGCTCTACGACGCGCACTTCGACGAGCGTGAACTGGAGCAGCAGGTAACTCAGACGCTGCAGGCCGTGCTCCAGCGCGATGAGACGCCCATGACGGCGGCTGACCGAGCGCGCGTAGCACAGGAGGTGGCCGATGACATACTCGGCCACGGACCGCTGGAGCCGTACCTGCGCGATCCCGACGTGTCCGAGATCATGGTCAACGGCCACGACCAGATCTACGTCGAGAAGGACGGCCGCCTGCACCCGGTCGGCGCCGCCTTCGCCGATGAAGCGCATCTGCGCCGCACCATCGAGAAGATCGTGGCGCGGGTCGGCCGGCGGGTGGACGAATCCAGCCCCATGGTTGACGCGCGACTGCCCGACGGCAGCCGGATCAACGCGGTGGTGCCGCCGGTAGCACTCGACGGATCGCTACTGACGATCAGGAAGTTCGCCGTCGAGCCGCTCACCATGGGCCATCTCATCCATTTCGGCACCCTCACTCCCGCGGTAGCGGACCTGCTGCGGCTCTGCGTGCAGGGCCGCCTGAACATCGTGATCGGCGGCGGCACCGGCTCGGGCAAGACCACGACGCTGAACGTGCTGTCGAGCTTCGTGCCAGCGGACGAGCGGATCATCACGATCGAGGATGCCGCCGAACTGCAACTACGCCAGGAGCACGTGCTCCGGCTCGAGTCGCGTCCGGCCAACCTGGAAAAGCGCGGCGAGATCACGATCAGGGATCTGGTCCGCAACTCCCTGCGCATGCGGCCCGATCGGATCATCATCGGCGAGGTACGTGACGCGGCCACCCTGGACATGCTCCAGGCCATGAACACGGGCCACGACGGCTCCATCACCACCATTCACTCCAACTCACCGCGCGACACGCTGTCCCGGATGGAGACGATGGTGATGATGGCCAACGTCGAGCTGACCCAGCGTGCCATCCGGGAGCAGATGGCCTCGGCGATCGACCTGATCGTGCACCAGTCCCGGCTGAAGGACGGCTCTCGCCGCATCACGCACATCACTGAGGTGCAAGGCATGGAGAGCGGGGTTGTGGTCCTGCAGGATCTGTTCCTGTTCGACTTCCAGGCCGGCACCGACGAACGTGGCCGTCACCTGGGCGCGCTGCGGAGCACCGGGCTGCGTCCGATGTTCCTGAACCGGCTGGCGGACCGAGGCATCCACATGCCGCCGGAGATCTTTAGCGGCAGGGGGTACGGGGCGTGAATCCGCATAGCTCGCTCTTGTCGCTGCCCGTAGCTCTCGCGGCCATCTTTGCCGCACTGTTCATCGGGACGCTGACCGTGCTGGCCGGGCTATCTCGGTCTGGCCGCGAGCGGGATCTGGCCAGCCGGATCGAGCAGTATGGCCCGCGGCGCGCGCTGACCTCAGCCGCTGGCGACGCTGACGGCAAGCGGAAACTGAACCGCCTCACGCTGGACTTCACCAAGCGCCTGATGAGCCCGGCGGCGCAGCGGCGCCTCGCCGACCGCCTTGACCTCGGCGCGGTCGGGCGCAAGCCGGCTGAGTGGACCTTGCTGGGCGGCTGCCTGGGCATCGTACTCGCGGCCGCGCTGAGCCTCGTCACCAGCGACGCTGTCATCGGGATCCTGGCCGGTGCCCTGGTCGCCTGGCTGGCCATGCGGATGTCGCTGAACCTGATGATCCGCCGCCGGCGCGCCGCATTTGCCGAGCAGCTGCCCGATCTGCTGCAGCTCACCGCGAGCTCGCTCAAGTCGGGCTTCTCGCTGCTGCAGGCCCTCGACGCCGTGGTGCGCGAGGGTGCTCAGCCCGCCGCTGCCGAATTTTCCCGCGCGCTGGCCGAGGCGCGGCTCGGGGGGGATCTCGAGGACTGCGTCGAGATGATTGCGAACAGGATGGATTCCGCCGATCTGCGCTGGACCGTCATGGCCATCCGCATCCAGCGTGGTATCGGCGGCAACCTCGCCGAGGTACTGACCACAATCGCCGGCACCATCCGAGAGCGCGGGTTCCTCCGCCGGCAGGTGCGAGCCCTGAGCGCCGAGGGCCGGCTGTCCGCCTACATCCTCGTCGCGCTGCCCGTGCTGGTCGGCGGCTGGCTGTTCATCGCGGACCGAACTTATATGCGCCCGCTCTACACGACGCATGTGGGCCTGCTCATGCTCGGCGTCGCCATCGCGCTGGTGGTGGTCGGCTCGCTGTGGATGCGCAAGATGATTCGACTGGAGGTCTAGCGTGTCGGGTTCTGGCCTTCTCTACATCGGCCTCGGGTCCCTCATCGTGGCGGTCGTGGCCGCGGCCGTGGCGCTGATGCCGAAGCGGCAGGGTCAGCCCAGCGTCAGCCAGGCGCTGGCCACGATCGAGAAGCGGTACGGCCGCCACAGCGCCGCTGGTGCGGACCACGCCGACCCGCTGAAGCTGCCCGGATGGCTGAAGGGCCTGGCGATAAAGCTGTCGCCGGCCGGAGCGGGCAGCACCATGCAGCGCCGGCTGGACGTGGCTGGCAACCCGGAAGGCTGGTCTTCAGACCGGATGCTGACAATCAAAGCACTCGGCATGATCGGGTTGGGCGTGCTCGGCGCCCTGTTCGGGCTGCACGACCCGGCGGTGCTCGTGCTTGGCGCTTGCGCCGGTGCAGTGGCCGGCTTCTTCCTGCCCGACGTGCTGCTGTACAACGCCGGCCTCAAGCGGCAGCAGAAGATCCCGCTAGCCCTGCCGGACGCGCTCGATCTGCTGACCATCTGCGTCGAAGCGGGTCTCGGCTTCGACGCCGCGCTCGCCCAGGTCGCCCGCAACACCAAGGGTCCGCTGGCCGCGGAGTTCAGCCGGGTGCTGCAGGAGATGCAATTCGGCAAGTCCCGCCCTGAGGCCATCCGGGCCATGGCCGAGCGCTGCCCGGTGCCAGAGCTGCGATCCTTCGTCTCGGCCCTGGTCCAGTCCACCGAGCTGGGGATCCCGGTGGGCGACATCTTGCGCGAGCAAGCCAAGGAGATGCGTATGCGACGCCGTCAGCGGGCCGAGGCCGCAGCACAGAAGGTGCCGGTGAAGATCACCGTACCGTTGATCTTGTGCCTCTTCCCGGCGCTCCTCGTCGCCGTCATGGGCCCTGGCGCCATCGAGATCTCGCACACGCTCTTCCAGGTCTTCCAGAAGTAGGAGGGACGTTGACCGTACTGTCCGGCCGCGTCCGGCTCGATGTCGGCAGGCTGATCATGGTTCCGGCGTTCGGCGCGATCATGATCGCCGACTTTCTCGCGCTCGGCCACCATGGTGCAGCCGGCGCCGCGGGCGTGTTGCGGTCACTCGGCGCGGTCCTCGTGCTGGCCTTCTATGCGCTGGCAATCTGGTGCTACCTGCGTCGCGGCCCGGCGGTCGCCACCAGCCGCTCGGTGACATCGCACGCCGCGGCGGTAGCTGCCACGTGGCTGCCATTCGCGCTGCCGCTGCTGCACGGTGCGGTGCCAGGACCGGGCCGCCAGGCGCTGTCCGACGTGCTGGTGATGTGCGGCGGGGCGTGGTCGCTGTGGTCGCTGCGATTCCTCAGCCGCAACGTCTCGGTGCTCGCACAGGCCCGCGACGTCGTCGACCAGGGACCGTACCGATTCGTCCGGCACCCGCTGTACGTGGGCGAGATCGTGTCCACGCTCGGCATCGCGCTGGCCGCCAACAGCTACGTGGCGGTCGCCTGCTGGGTGGGGCTGTGCGCACTGCAGGCATACCGGGCGGCGCGGGAGGAGCAAGTGCTGCTCCAGGCGTTGCCGGCCTATCGCGGCTACCGGAGCCGCACGGCGGCCCTACTGCCGGGAGTCTTCTGAAATGGGTGTCACGTATCACGTATCGGGACAACAGCGCTGGACCAGCCGTACGCCAGCAAAATGCGTTATCTCTTTTGTTCTTCTGCGGATGTTGAGTGGAATCTCCGGTCATAATGACGAAATTCCGCGTCTACGCGGGACTTGATTAGGGGTTGGGCCGTATGCGAGACGACGGAATCGGTACGCCGCTGTCGCGGCGTGTGCCAGGAGAGGCTCGTCCAGGTCCCGGTCAATCGGCCAGGCCGGTCCTGCCGGAATCCGTGCTGAACCGCATGCAGGCCGCGATCGATGCCGAGCATGCGCAGGCAGAGGCACGGCAGCGCGAGCCGAATACTGAGCCGCTGCCCCGGGTGACTGAGTCCGGGTCGTCCAGCAAGCGCGGCCCGAAGCGGCCACCGAGCCCGTCCGGCATGGGCCCGGACGTCGACGTGCTACCCGATCCGCCCGCCAAGCCCGACGGCGCCGCCAGGCCGGACGGCGCCGCCAAGCCGCCCCGTGCGGCCAAGCCGCCGCGTACCTACCCGCCGCTGCGCGTCGGCAAGGCGCTGCGCGCCGCCGAGCCAGAGTTGCTGCGCAACATCGAGCCAGAGCCGCTGCTGGCCCCGGAGCCGCTGCGCGCCGACGAGCCAGAGCCGCTGCGCGCCGTCGAGCCGGAGCCGCTGCGCAACATCGAGCCGGAGCCGCTGCTGGCGCCGGAGCCGCTACGCGCCGTCGAGCCGGAGCCGCTGCGCGCCCCAGAGCCGGTCCGTGGCGTGGAGCCGGCGCTGCCGCCGCCGGCGATATCCGCCCTGTTTGCGGACGCGGCCGCGCTGCGGAGCCACCACACCCGGCGGAGCCAGCACGCACCGCCGCGCCGCCGCCGCGCGCGCCAAGGCCAACGGTCACCGCTGCGTTTGACACCGGGCCCACGCCGGGCTCGATCGGCTGGCTGTGGCCCGAGGACGCGACGCCAGGGGGCGGCGGCCCGCGCTGGCAGCCGCCCGGCCGCTGGCGCTATCGCACGGCGACGCTGGTCGCCCTGGCGGCCGTTGTGCTCGCGGGGGCAGGGCTGATTATCGGAATGTCCCTGCATTCCACCCCCGTCGCCAGCGCGCACGCCAAGACAACCCCAACGGTGCGGCCGACCCCCAAGGCGGACCCGAAGCCGTCGATCACGCCCACTCCTGCGGCCAGCGTCCCGGCGGGCGGCGGTGTCGACCCAGGCGTGCCGGGTGACCGCTCGGCCGCGGTGGCCTGGGTTGCCCAGCAGGTAGCCGCAGGCACCGTCGTCGCGTGCGACGTCCCGACGTGCGCCGCGCTGACGGCAGCCGGGTTCCCGCCGGCCCAGGAGGTCCAGGTCGACATGGCGTCGCAGTCACTGTCGAACGCCACCTTGGTCGTCGTGACCCCACCGCTTCGCACCCTGTTCACCGCGATGGATCCCGCCCTCGGCAGCTACGTGGCTCCGGAGATCATGGCCAGCTTCGGCCAGGTCACCGTCCAGGTGATCGATCCGAATGGGGCGGCCGATTACGAGGCAAGGCTCGCGCAGGACGTGCAGGACCGGATACAACTCGGTCAGCAGTTGCTGAACAGCGGGCGCGTCTCGGCCTCAGCCACGGCGCAGGGCCAGCTAGCAGCCGGCGACGTCGACTCGCGCGTGCTGCTCGCGCTCCAGGCGCTCGCCACGCAGCAGCCAATCGATGTCGTGGACTTTGGCGACTCCGGTCCCGGCGCTGGCCCGGGGATCCCGTTCCGCACGGTCGATCTGGCGGAGTCAGACGCGGCTGCCGGGATGGCACCGTCGGCCTACCTTCAGTCGATGATTCGGCTGCTGCGCGCGCACGCCAATTTCCCCGCCTTCACCAAGGCCTCGCAGGCGACGCTGCCCACTGGCCAGACCGTGGTGGAGGTCGAGTACCCCGCGCCGAGTCCGCTCGGCCTGCTCGCCCCTTCCTAGCGGGCCGACGGGCTCGGATCGGAGGCCTGCGAGCCCGCCGCAGCCGCGGCGGGCTCGCAGGCTTAGAACTGCTGAGAACGCCCCGAGTCGACCCAACTGCCTGCGGGAATCGGAAGATGCGGTATCGTGTACTGCGAGTAGCACCAGGCAGTATGCCTGGACAGTATGCCTAGACGGCCGACCAGGGCAGGATCAGCAGTGAGTCCGCGTAGACACCTCGTACTTATTATCACGTAGCGCGAAGCCCGCACGGGCGTCGCGCTACAACCTCTTTGCCACACGGCAGGGAGGTTTTTTGTTGGACTACCAAGCAAATGAGGGAGCCTCCGTGCAAGAGCTCACCGGAGCCCAGGCACTCGTCCGCAGTCTCGAGATGCAGGGCGTCGAAGTCGTATTCGGGCTGCCCGGTGGCACGATCCTGCCGACCTACGACCCGTTGCTGTCGTCCTCGCTGCGGCACGTCCTCGTCCGGCACGAGCAGGGCGCCGGGCACGCAGCCGAGGGCTATGCCTGGGCGACGGGACGGCCAGGCGTGTGCATGGCCACCAGCGGGCCGGGGGCGACCAACCTGGTCACGGCGCTGTCTGACGCGTACATGGACTCCGTGCCGATGGTCGCCATCACCGGCCAGGTCGGCACGAGCCTGATCGGCACCGACGCGTTCCAGGAAGCCGACATCACCGGCATCACGCTGCCGATCACCAAGCACAATGAGCTGGTCACCGACGTCGAGCGGATCCCGGCGGCGATCGCCGAGGCCTTCCACGTCGCCACGACCGGCCGGCCGGGTCCCGGTCCTCGTGGACGTGCCCAAGGACGTGCAGCAGGCGACCGGTCCCTGGCGGATCGGCGACGGCGAGTGGCCGCCGGCCATGGACCTGCCCGGCTATCAGGTGCCAGGCCCGCCGAGCCAGGCGGCCATCCGGGCGGCCATCGCCTTGCTGCTGCAGGCCAGGCGCCCGGTGCTGTACGTCGGCGGCGGCGTGATCAAGTCCGACTCGCACGCCGACCTGCTCCGGCTCGCCGAGCTCAGCCAGGCGCCGGTCACCACCACGCTGATGGCACGCGGCGCGTTCCCGGACACCCACCCGCTCGCGCTCGGCATGCCCGGCATGCACGGCACGTATCCGGCTGTCGCCGCCCTGCAGGAGGCCGACCTGATCGTCGCCCTCGGCGCCCGGTTCGACGACCGGGTCACGGGCAAGCTCGCTGACTTCGCGCCGCGGGCACGGATCGTGCACGCCGACATCGACCCGGCCGAGATCGGCAAGAACCGGCAGCCAGACGTCGCGATCGCCGGCGATCTGCGGCTGACCATGGCCGGACTCGCCGACTCGCTGAGCGCCGCCTTGAGCGAAGGCGGCGCGCGGCCCGACACCGCGGACTGGCTGTCAACCCTGGAAGGCTGGAAGCGCCAGTTCCCGCTGCGCTACGCCCAGCAGCCGGACGGTCCGCTGAAGCCGCAGTACGTGACGGAGCGGCTGTCCGCCCTGACCGGCGGCGACGCCATCGTGGTGGCGGGCGTGGGCCAGCATCAGATGCACGCCTCCCAGCACTACTCCTTCACCAAGCCGCGCAGCTGGATCAACTCCGGCGGGGCGGGCACGATGGGATTCGCCGTCCCCGCCGCGATGGGCGCGCAGGTCGGGCGTCCTGGTGAGCTGGTCGTCGCGATCGACGGCGACGGCTGCTTCCAGATGACCGCGCAGGAGCTGGCTACCTGCGCGATCGAGAAGATCCCGATCAAGGTGCTGATCTTCAACAACGGCTTCCTCGGCATGGTCAGGCAGTGGCAGGAGCTCTTCTACGACGAGCGCTACTCCTCGGTGGAGCTCGGCACCGCCATCCCCGACTACGTGAAGCTGGCCGAGGCGTACGGCTGCATCGGGCTGCGCTGCGAGCGTCCCGACGAGGTGGACGCGGTGCTGGACAAGGCGCTCGCGCGGGCCGACGTGCCGGTGGTCGTGGACTTCCGCACGCACGACCGCGAGGGCGTGTTCCCGATGGTGCCCGCCGGCCGGCCGAATGACGAGATCGTGCTGGGCCCTGAGTTCAGCGCCGACGAGCAGCGCGCGGCGACGCGCCGGGAGATGGGGATCTGATGACCACGCACACGCTATCGGTGCTGGTGGAAAACAAGCCCGGCGTCCTGTCGCATGTGGCGGGGCTGTTCTCGCGGCGCGCGTTCAACATCGCGTCGCTGGCCGTGGGGCCAACCCACGACGAGCGCGTCAGCCGGATCACCATCGTGGTCGACGGCGCGTCCACACCGGTCGAGCAGGTCAGCAAGCAGCTGGAGAAGCTCGTCCGGGTCCTGAAGGTCGTCGAGCTGCACGACGGCTCGGCTGTGGAGCGCGAGCTCGCCCTGATCAAGGTCCGGGCTGATCCGGCGCTGCGCGGCCAGCTGCTGGAGGTCGCCGGCGTCTTCGGCGCCAGCGTCGTCGACATGAGCCCGACCACGCTCGTGCTCGAGGCCGTGAGCAGCCCAGCCAAGCTGGACGCGCTGCTGGCGATGCTCGACTCGTACGGCACCTGCGAGCTCGTCCGCACCGGCCGCATCGCGCTCGCCCGCGGCGCTGGCGTGATCACCGATGACAGCCCAGCGATATCGGCCGTGTCCGATCAAGCCCAGTCAGCGGCCTGACACCTCGTTCCCAGCCATTAGAACTTTTACGAGAGGACGTTTCCCGACATGGCCACCGTGTACTACGACACCGACGCAGATCTCGGCCTCATTCAGTCCCGCAAGATCGCCGTGCTCGGCTACGGCTCGCAGGGCCACGCGCACGCCCTCAGCCTGCGCGACTCCGGCTGCGATGTGCGAGTCGGCCTGCCCGAGGGCTCGCGGTCCCGCAAGCGCGCCGAGGCGGCCGGGCTGGAGGTGACCACGCCAGCGGAGGCGAGCGCCTGGGCAGACGTCATCATGGTGCTGACGCCGGACACCACCCAGCGCAAGCTGTACGCCGAGGCGATCGCGCCGAACCTGCAGCCCGGCGACGCGCTGTTCTTCGCGCATGGTTTCAACATCCACTTCGGCTACATCACGCCGCCGGACACCGTCGACGTAGCGATGGTGGCGCCGAAGGCGCCCGGCCACCTGGTCCGGCGTCAGTACGAGGAGGGCCACGGCACGCCGGTACTGGTGGCCGTCGCACAGGACGCCACCGGCAAGGCCTGGGACCTGGCCAGGTCGTACGCCGCCGCGATCGGCGGCACCAAGGCCGGCGCGCTGGTCACCACGTTCCAGGAGGAGACCGAGAGCGACCTGTTCGGCGAGCAGGCGGTGCTCTGCGGTGGCGTGACCGCGCTGGTCAACGCTGGCTTCGAGACGCTCGTGAACGCCGGCTACCAGCCGGAGGTCGCCTACTTCGAGTGCCTGCACGAGCTGAAGCTCATCGTCGACCTGATGTACGAGGGCGGCGAGAGCTGGATGCGTTACTCCGTGAGCGACACCGCCGAGTACGGCGACCTCACCCGCGGCCCGCGTGTCATCGGGCAGCCGACCAGGGACGCCATGGCCAAGCTGCTGGCCGACATCCAGTCCGGCGAGTTCGCGCGCGAGTGGGTGGCCGAGGACGACGCCGGCCGGCCCAACTTCGAGAAGCTGCGTGACGAGGCCAAGACGGCGCAGATCGAGCAGGTCGGCAAGCCGCTACGGAAGATGATGAGCTGGCTCAACTCGGCCGCCAGGGAGATGGACGAGTAATGGGCGGCGACGTATCGGCGGGCGAAGTAGCCGCGGACGGCAACGCCGACGGGAAGCGGACGCACGTCGTCACCCATCTGCCGGGTGACGGCGTGGGGCCGGAGGTCACGGACGTCGCGCGCGCGTGCGTGGACGCCGTCGGCGCCCGGCGCGGCTTCACGATCGACTGGCGCAGCTGCGCTCTCGGCGGCAAGCACTACCTCGCCACCGGCGAGGTGCTGCCCGATGCGGTGCTGGCCGAGCTGCGCAAGTCCGACGCCATCCTGCTCGGCGCGGTCGGCACGCCCGACGTGCCGCCTGGCGTGCTCGAGCGTGGGCTGCTCCTGCGGCTTCGGTTCGAGCTGGACCTCTACATCAACCTGCGGCCGTCTAAGCTGCGTCCCGGTGTGGGCGGTGCTGTCGGCAAGCACCGGCTGGAGGATCTTGACTTCGTGATCGTCCGGGAGAACACCGAGGGCCTGTACGCGGGTGCGGGCGGCACCGTGCACCGCGGCACCGAGTTCGAGACGGCTACCGAGGAGTCGCTGAACACCTGCGCGGGCGTGCGCCGGTGCGTGACGTACGCGGCCAAACTCGCGGCCCGCCGGTCCGGTCGCCTCACGCTGGTGCACAAGACCAACGTGCTGACGCACGCCGGCGACCTGTGGCACCGCATCGCCACGGATGTCGCCGCGGCGGAGGGCGTGCAGCTCAGCTACGCGCACGTCGACGCGGCGTGCCTGTGGATGGTCGACGACCCTGGCAGGTTCGACGTGATCGTCACCGACAACCTGTTCGGCGACATCATCTCCGACCTGGGCGCGGCGCTGACCGGCGGTCTTGGCTACGCGCCGAGCGGCAACCTGAACCCCGACCGCACCGGGCCGTCGGTGTTCGAGCCGGTGCACGGGTCGGCGCCGGACATCGCCGGCCAGGGCCTGGCCAACCCGGCCGGGGCCGTGCTGTCGGCTGCGCTGATGCTCTCCCATCTCGGGGAGGACGCGGCGGCGGCGGACCTGGACGCGGCCGTGGACGCGGTGCTGGCCGCGGGCGCGCCGGCCAGCACGGGGGAGTGGGAGAAGGCGCTGCTCGGTCAGCTCGGTCAGCTTGGTGAGCGCGGTCAGGTTGGGGGGACGTGATGACGATGCCGACACCGAAGGTAGAGATCTACGACACGACCCTGCGGGACGGGTCGCAGCAGGTCGGGCTCGACCTGACGGTGGCCGACAAGCTGCGCGTGGCCGCCGCCCTGGACGGGCTCGGCGTCGACGTGATCGAGGGCGGCTGGCCAGGGTCCAACCCGAAGGACGCGGAGTTCTTCGAGCGGGCCAAGAAGATCGACTTCAAGAACGCGACGCTGGCCGCGTTCGGCGCCACGCGCCTGCCGGGTCGCAAGGTCGAGGACGACGCCAGCCTGCGTGCGCTGCTCGAAGCCGAGACGCCGATCGTGACGCTGGTCGGCAAGTCCTGGACGCTGCACGTCGACGAGGCGCTGCGCACGACCAGGGCGGAGAACCTCGCCATGGTCGCCGACTCGATCGCCTACATGGCCGCGGCCGGCCGCCGCGTGGTGTTCGACGCCGAGCACTTCTTCGACGGATACCGGGCGGACCGCGGCTACGCGCTCGAGGTGCTGGCCGCGGCTGCCGACGCCGGCGCAGACACGCTCGTGCTCTGCGACACCAACGGGGGCACCCTGCCCGACGACGTGGCCAGGATCGTCGCCGAGATCGCGGACCGGTCACGCACCGCCATCGGCGTGCACTTCCACAACGACGCCGCCTGCGCCGTCGCCAACTCGGTGGTCGCGGTCGCGGCCGGCAGCCTGCACGTGCAGGGCGCGGCCAACGGCTACGGCGAGCGGTGCGGCAACGCCGACCTGTTCTCCGTCATCGCGGACCTGGAGCTCAAGCGCGGTCATGAGCTGCTGCCACCGGGCCGGCTCACGTCGCTCGCCTCGACGGCGCGCACGATCGCCGAGGTCGCGAACCTGCCGTTCGAGGCCAGGCAGCCGTATGTCGGCTCGTCGGCGTTCGCCACTAAGGCGGGACTGCACGCCTCGGCGATCGCCAGGCGGCCCGACGCCTACTCGCACATTGATCCGGGCACCGTGGGCAACAAGGCCCAGGTGCTGGTCAGCGAGCTGGCCGGGCGCAGCAACGTCGTCGCCAAGGCAGCCGAGCTCGGCCTCGATCTGTCCGACAACCCGGTCCTGGCCGGCCAGGTGCTCGAGCAGGTCAAGGAGGCCGAGCACCGCGGCTACGCGTTCGAGGCCGCCGACGCGTCCTTCGAGCTGCTGGTGCGCAAGAGCGCGGGCGTTCTGCCACGATGGTTTGAGCTGGAGGGCTACCGTGTGGTTATCGAGCGCGGCGGCCCGCCAGGCGAGCACAGCGCTGACCGCACCGCTGATCGCAGCGAGGCGATCGTGCGGCTGCGGCTTGGCGGTCACGAAGTGACCGACCGGGTTGTCGCGGTCGGCGAGGGCGTCGGCCCGGTGCACGCGCTCGACCAGGCGCTGCGCCGCGGACTAGCCGAGGTGTACCCGGAGCTCGCGGGCATCCACCTGGTCGACTACAAGGTCCGCATCCTCGATGGCCGGGCTGCCACCAGCGCGGTCACGCGGGTGATGCTGACCTCGGCCGACGCGGACGGCGAATGGACGACGGTTGGCGTGTCTGACGACATCGTGACGGCCTCCTGGGAGGCACTGACCGATGGCGTGGTCTTTGGGTTGCTGCGAGCCGGCGCCGAGCCGCTCGCCGAGGAGATTTCGGAGGCAGTGTAGATGTCCCATCCCGCCCAACCCTCCAGCTTGCCCAGGCCGCGGTCCGGGCCGCTCACGACCGGGCCGTCACGTGCAGCCGCCCGGGCCATGCTGCGCGCCGTCGGGCTGTCCGAGGAGGACCTCGAGCGGCCACAGGTCGCTATCGCGTCCTCCTGGAACGAGGTCACGCCCTGCAACGTCCACCTGAACGGGCTGGCTGCGGCCGCCAAGGAAGGCGTCCGGCAGGCCGGCGCGGTGCCGCTGGAGTTCGGCACCATCGCCGTCTCCGACGGCATCTCCATGGGCACCGAGGGCATGAAGTCGTCACTGGTCAGTCGCGAGGTCATCGCCGACTCCGTCGAGCTCATGGTGAACGCCGAGCAGTTCGACGCCCTCGTCGCGATCGCGGGCTGTGACAAGTCACTGCCCGGCATGCTGATGGCCTGTGCGCGGCTGGACATCCCCGCCGCGTTCCTGTACGGCGGGACCATCCTGCCCGGCTGGGCGCATGGCAAGGCAGTCACGATCCAGGACGTGTTCGAAGCAGTTGGCGAGCACTCGGCCGGCACCATGTCCGACGCCGACCTGCTCGTCGTCGAGCGCGCCGCCTGCCCCGGCGCCGGATCGTGCGCGGGCATGTACACGGCCAACACGATGTCGACCTGCGCCGAGGCGCTCGGCATGACCCTGCCGGGAGAAGCGTCCGCGCCCGCGGTCTCGGCCGAGCGGACCGACCTGGCACGCCGCACGGGCGAGGCAGTGGTCCGGGCCCTGGCGATCGGGCTGCGGCCGCGGCAGATCATGACCAGGACGGCGTTCCTCAACGCGGCGACGGTCGTGATGGCCACGGCCGGCTCGACCAACGCGGTCCTGCACCTGCTGGCGATCGCCAACGAGGCTGGCGTCGAGCTGTCGCTCGACGACTTCGACGAGATCAGCCGGCGCACGCCGGTGATCGCGTCCATGCGCCCGTCCGGCCTGTACATCATGAGCGAGCTGGACCGGGTCGGCGGCGTTCCGGTGATCCTGAAGGAACTGCTGAACGCGGGGCTCATCGACGGCGACGCGATGACCGTCAACGGCCGCACGCTCGGCGACAATGTCGCCGACGCCTTCGAGCCCGACGGCAACGTGGTACGCCCGGTCAAGGACCCGTTCAAGCCGGACGGCGGCCTGGCCATCCTGCGTGGCTCGCTGGCCCCGAACGGCGCGGTCGTGAAGACGCCGGGCA
This sequence comes from uncultured Actinomycetota bacterium, assembly GCA_963792725.1. Lineage (GTDB taxonomy): Bacteria > Actinomycetota > Actinomycetes > Streptosporangiales > Streptosporangiaceae > JAJYUU01. The sequence goes on from CAWBXJ010000002.1 coordinate 210,542, forward strand.
TCGAGACGCTGCGGTTCGAGGGCACGGCGCGGGTGTTCGAGCGCGAGGAAGACTGCTTCGAGGCCGTCACCGCCGGCCACGTCGGCAAGGGCGACGTGCTGGTCATCCGGCATGAAGGCCCCAAGGGCGGACCCGGCATGCGGGAGATGCTCGCAGTCACCGCGGCCATCAAGGGCGCCGGCCTCGGCAAGGATGTGATGCTGCTGACCGACGGCCGGTTCTCCGGCGCGACGTTCGGGGCGTGCGTCGGCCACGTCGCACCAGAGGCCTGGGACGGCGGGCCGATCGCGCTGGTCGAGGACGGCGACACGATCGTGCTCGACGTTGTGAACCGGCGGCTGGATGTCCTGGTCGACGACGCCGAGCTCGAGCGGCGGCGGGCCAGCTGGAAGCGGCCGGCGCCGAACTACACCAGCGGGGCGCTGGCCAAGTACGCAGCGCTCGTCTCCGGCGCTGACCGCGGCGCGGTCTGCAGCGTACCGGCCGGCTAGCGGCCTGCAGCGGTGCCGGCACCGGCCGGCCTGGTCGCTGTGGTTTTGGTCACTCCGCCACAAAGGCGCGGAATCCCGCGTGGCGTGACACATGTTGGAAATAAAAGTGGGCCACACTAGCCCCGAGTCGTTCCTGCTGCTCCGGTATGGGCGGTACAGGCGGATCGGCAGGATCGTGGACCCGTCCTTGAGTGATCATTCCGGCAGCCAGCGCAGCCTCCCTCCCGGCGCGCACGTCTAACTTGGGGGTGTACAGGAAGTGACCGAGACCACAACAGCGGGCGGCGCCGCGGTGATCGAGGCCGATGTTCGCGAAGGCACCTATGGCACCAAGATTGCGACGATCGAGCCCGGCGGGGCCGAGTACATCCCGCTGAGCGAGCGGCACGGCAAGCCGCACCAGCAGTTCTGGACGTGGGTGTCGCCGAACATGGAGTTCGCGACGATCTTCGTCGGCATCATCGGGGTCTGGTTCTTCGGCCAGTCGTTCTGGATGGCGGCGCTCGCGATCGTCCTCGGCACCGCGCTTGGCTCGGTGTCGATGGGCGCGCTCGCCGCGCGCGGGCCGCTGTTCGGCGTGCCGCAGATGGTCTTGTCGCGGATCAGCTTCGGCTGGTTCGGCAACATCTTGCCGGCGGGCGTGAACGCGCTGGTCGCCGGCGTGGGCTGGTTCGCGGTCAACAGCGTGAGCGGTGCCTTCGCGCTGAACGCGCTGCTGCACTGGAACACCAAGCTCTGCCTGGCGATCATCGTGGTCGTGCAGCTAGCGGTCGCGTTCTTCGGGCACAACCTGGTGCATGCCTTCGAGCGCTGGGCGTTCCCGTTCCTGGTGGTCATCTTCCTCATCGCGGCGGTGGTCATCTTCAGCAAGTCGCACCCGGGTGCCCATGCCGCGCCGTTCGCCGGCGGCTCAGTCGGCGGCTGGCTGATCACCTTCGGCGCAGCATTCGGCTACGCAGCGGGCTGGAACCCGTACGCCAGCGACTACACGCGCTACCTGCCGAAAGACACCAACCGGCGGGCCACGGGCCTGTGGGCTGGCCTCGGCGTCTTCATCTCCTGTGTCGTGCTCGAGATCGTCGGTGCGGCCGCCGCGACCATCACGGATATCGGCAAGTACGCCAGCAACCCCACGGCGGGCTTCGTGAGCCACATGCCGACCTGGATCGGCGACGTCACCCTGCTGGCGATCGCGCTCGGCGCGGTCTGCGCGAACGCGCTGAACGTGTACTCCGGCTCGATGTCCTTCCTGGCACTCGGCATCAAGCTGCCGCTGACGCTGCGCCGCGCGATCGTGGCCATCGTCTTCGGCATCGCCGGCTTCTTCGTCGCACTATCCGGCCTCACCGACGCCGGCCAGCGGTACAACAACTTCCTGCTCGTCATCGCCTACTGGATCGGACCATGGCTCGGCGTCTTCTTCGCCGACCAGCTCCTGCGGCGGGGCAAGCACGTCGCCGGGTTCCTGTTCGACCGCAAGCACAATCCGTGGGCCGGGTTCGCCGCCATGGCGATCGCGATCGGCGTATCCATCTGGCTGTTCGCCTACCAGACCGACTACACCGGCGTGCTGCCGAAGGCTCATCCGGCCTTCGGCGACCTCACCTTCGAAGTCGGCTTCGTGCTAGCCGCGCTGCTGTACTGGATCTTCTTCCGGATCCAGGGCGAGAGCACGAGGCAGGAGGATCTGGTCGTGCCTGGCGAGGCGGCACCCACCCAGGCCGGCTAGACCACCAGAACCGGAACGGGGCCGACGGCGCCTGCCACTAGCTGGCGGGCGCCGTCGCTCACGTACGCAAGAACGTAACCTGCTCCTCGGCTCCATCCCAGACGACCGTGTGCTGCGCGGGCGTCGCGCGCGCGACCACCTTGCCGCCCCGCAGCACCAGGGTCCGCGGCGCGATCAGGCGTAGCGCATCGGCCTCGGACGGCGCGTCGAAGACGACCAGGTCGGCAGATCCGCCCGGCCGCAGGCCGTAGTCCGCCACGCCGAGCGCCGCCGCCGGGTTCACGGTGATCATCTCGATCAGCCGCCGCAGCTCGCTGTCGCCCGACATCTGGCCGAAGTGGACCAGCACGAACGCCGCCTGGAGCGGATCGCCGTACCCGAGCGGGTACCAGGGGTCCATGACCGAGTCATGCCCGATGCAGACGTTGACGCCGGCCGCCTGGAGCTCCTTGATCCTGGTGTGGCCTCGCCTGATCGGCCCGGTGTCGAAGCGGCCCTGGAGCACGGCGTTGTCCAGCGGGTTGGTCACCATGTGCAAGCCCGCCCTGGCGATGTTGTTGATCAGCCGGTAGGCGTAGGCGTTGTTGTAGGAGTGCATCGCGGTCGTGTGGCTCGCCGTGACCCGTCCGGACATGCCGCGCCGGATCGTCTCGGCCGCCATCACCTCGACGAACCGCGAGTGATCGTCGTCGGTCTCGTCGCAGTGGATGTCGACGGCGCAGGCCATGCTCGTCGGCCAGGGCCATGGCGAACCGGACCGACTCGACGCCGTCCTCGCGGGTCAGCTCGTAGTGCGGGATCCCGCCGACCACGTCGGCGCCGATCTCGACGGCCGCGCGCATCAGCTCCTTGCCGCCGTCGAAACCGAGGATGCCCTGCTGCGGGAACGCGACAAGCTGCAGGTCGATCACGCCGCGGACCTCTTCGCGCAGGTCCGCGAGGGCTCGCAGCGCCGTGAGCTGCGGATCGCAGACGTCGACGTGGCTGCGAACGTGCTGAACGCCGCAGGCCAGCTGCCAGCGCAGGATCTGGCGCACTCGTGACTGCACGTCCGCGTAGGTCAGGTCGGCGACACGCTCGGCCCACACGGCGATGCCCTCGAACAGCGAGCCGGACACGTTCGGGCGGGGCTGACCGACGGTGAGCACGGCGTCCAGATGAATGTGCGGCTCGACCAGCGGCGGAGTCACCAGCCGCCCGGCCAGGTCGATGGTCTGCGCCGCGGTGGTCTCGGCGTCGACGGCGGTGAGCACGGTCCCGTCGACGCCGAGGTCGGACAGCGCGTCCTGGCCAGCGATCCGGGCATTGCGAAGAAGCAGGTCGATCATCGGCCCATCATCGCGTAGCAGCCGGCCCGGCACCATCCTGGCCAGCGCTGGCGCTGGCCAGCACCACCCCGGGCGCCGCGAAATCGATTAGCTCGGTGCACGAAGTATCGGTTGACGATGTATCGGGCGCCGATCTAGTGTGGACGGCATGGTCCAAGAACCCGCTCCTAGTCCCGGCTCGGCCGACGTTCCGCCGCAGGCGCGGGCCTGCGCCGGCCCCAGCTTGTCGCCTGGATGCTCCTCGCCCTGCTGCTCCCGGTCTCGATCCTGACCGCCCTCGTCGTCCTCTCCCTGATGTCCGGCGCCTCCGCCGCCGCGACCGGCGGCTGCGGTGGCGGCTGAGCGGGCGGCGCCGGCCGCGGTCAGCCCGCGACAGCCAGTACCGCGCGGCGCTCGCGCGTGGCTAGCGGCCACCGTGGTCCTGTCGGCCGGCGGCGCGGCGGCCGCCATCGCGCTGGCACCGCCAGCGGCCGCGCGCGCCCCGGAGGGCCTGGCGTTCCTGCTGTTCGTGGGCTCGTCTGTGCACGTGGCGTCGACCGGCTGGTTCTACACGGTGCCCGAAGTCCGGGCCCACATGCGGCAGCACAAGCCGAGGTACCTGTGGTGGCCGCTCGCGCTGATATCCGGGGCCGGCGCGATGGCGATGCTGGTGCCGCGTGCTGCTCTCGACTGGCTGCTGCTGCCGTACTTCGGCTGGCAGTTCTTCCACTATCAGAAGCAGAACCTGGGCATTGCCGCCATCGCGGCCGCATCCCGTCGCGTCGTGGGGCTGCGCGTGGCCGAGCGACGGGCCCTAACCGGCGCAGGCCTGGCCGGGATCGCGGGCCTGCTCGCACGGCCGAGCCTGCTCCAGGTCCCGGTCCGGCCCGTGCTGGCTCCGCTGTTCTCGGTGGCGGCGATCGCGTTCGCAGGGTTCGTCGCCGTCGGGGCCTGCTGCCTGGCCCGGCGCGACCCGGCGGATCGGCCGGCTGGATTCTGCGTCTGTTACCTCACGTCGCTGACGTTCAGCCTGCCGGTCTTCGTCTTCACCTCGCCGTACGCCGCGGTGGCGGGCCTGACGATCGCGCACGGGCTGCAGTACCTGCTGCTCATGGGCTTGCTCGCGGCGGCAGGTCCGCGCCGCGCCCAGCGACTGGCGGGGCTGGCTGCGCTGGGCAACATCGCGCTGCTGGGCGGCGCGGCGCTGTCGATCGCATCCGATCAGTCGGCCGGCGGCCGGCCGCCCGGGTTCTGTTCGGCCTGTTCCTCGGCACGGTGATGGCGCACTTCGTGGTCGACGCGGGCTTGTGGCGCATGCGCGAGGAGTTCCCGCGCGCGTTTCTCCGCTCGCGGCTGCCGTATCTCGTCCCGGCCGCTGTCCCAGCCTCGAAGTACCGCCCGCCGATCGATCGCCTGCCGATATAGGATGCTCACGTGCCAGATCCCGCTGCCAGGCCGGCTCAGGTCGGCTCGCTGGTCACGTTCGGCCGTTACGCCGGCCCGGCCACGCTCATCTTGTCGAGCCTGGCCGATGGCGCGAAGCACGGCTACGCCCTCACTAAGGACATCGAGCAGTTCGCCGACATCAGGCTCGCGCCGGGGACGCTGTACGAAGCGCTCAGCCGGCTGGAGAGCCAGGGCCTGATCGAGGCGCTCGCGAGCGACGACCGCCGGCGGCCCTATCAGCTCACAGCGGCCGGCGCGCAGGCGCTCCGCGCGCACCTCGCCGACCAGCGACGCGTGGCCGAGGTCGGACTCGGCCGCCTGAGCAGAAGCTGGGGCCCGGCATGACGGCCCCGCCGGCTCCGCCCGAGCACCAGGCCGAGCACGGGGCCGACCGCCAGGCCGACCGCAGGGCCGAGCGCCGGGCCCGGCGGCTGCTGTGGTGGTATCCGCGGTCGTGGCGCGAGCGCTACGGCGAGGAGTTCGCCGAGCTCCTGCTGGCCGACCTGGCTGAGCGGCCGCGCAGCTGGCGGCGGACGGTGGACATCGTGGCCGCCGGACTGCTGGCCCGGTGCACCAGGGCCGGCCTGACCAGTCACGAGCTGCCGGCACCCGAGCAGGTCCAGTGCGGCGTGGCCACACTCTGCTGTGCGCTGGCGGCGTTCCTGACATTCGGCGTAGCCATGCTGGCGCAGCTGGCGACCGGCTGGCAGTGGGTGGCGCCGCGGTCAGCCTCGGCGGCGGGCGGCACGATCGTCATGTCGGTCGCGACCGCATGCCTCGCGCTCATCGGGCTCGCCGCAGCGGTGCCGGTCGCCTGGCAGGCGGTTGCGGCCGCGGTCGGTTGCCGGCACAGCAGGCTGGCCGCGCCTGGCGTGCTGGCGCTCGCCTGCGGCGCGGTGCTCGTCGGGGGCGCGAGGCACTTTCAGAACTCCTGGCCAGGCACCGGCGGCACGGGTGCGCACCACGGCCTCGTGCCGGCCGGGCTGGCGGCATTTGGCTGGGCGTCCACCCTGTCGGTGTCGTCATTCTGGGCGCATCCGGCGCTGCTTGGCATCTTCCCCGCCGCTCAGCTGGCCTGGATGGCGGCGAGTCCGTTCGCCGTGACCGGGCTGGTCGCCGGCCTCGCCACCGTGATGCGCAGGCTGGCGTTGCCGGCCAAGACCTTGCGGTACCTGGCGCACCTGGCCACGGCGGCCAGTGCAGCGGCGGCGGCGTTCCTGGCCGGCGCGGCTAGCTGGGTATTCGGGACCGGCCCCGGTCAGACGGGCCTCTTCCGGCCCGGCCTGGTCGACGGCGCGGAGCTGCTGATCATGGCGATCGCCCTGGTCGTGGCGCTGCGGGCAGCGGCGGGCGTGCGCCGCGCGCGGCCCAGATTGAGGTAGGGCAGGGGAGTCACACGAGCGCGCCGATGAGCGGGCCGGCGCGGTCAGCCAGGTAGCTGAGCGCGGATACGGGCAGCAGTGGCATCGAGTTCGGCCCGTTCTGGGGACTGGAAGCTAGCGCTGAGCTTGAACCCGTCGTCAGCGAACCGCGGGAGCACGTGCAGGTGGGCGTGCCATACTTCCTGCCCGGCGACCGCGCCGTCGGCCAGGAAGAAATTGACGCCGTCGCATGGCAGCCCCGACGCGCGCAGTGCCCTGGCCAGCCGGTGCGCGGCCGTGAACATGGCCGCTCCGGTGGGCTCAGGCAGCTCGGCGAGGCTGGCGGCGTGCGCCCGCGGCACCACGAGCAGGTGGCCGGTGGTGACGGGCCTGATGTCCAGGAAGGCCAGCACCAGGTCCTCGGCGTAGAGCTGACTGGACGGCAGGCGCCCGGCGATGATCTCGCAGAACGGGCAGGCGGCGGCTGTCGCGTCAGCACCCATGCGGACCAGTATCCGCGCTGCTGTCCCGCAACGGATCGGCCTCGGTAGGACTATCGCCTTGGAAAAACCAATGAACTCCGTACTTGTCGGCCAGGTGACCGTAGGTGCCGAAAGGCAGCTGCCGAAGGTCGTCGAGGAGTTCCGGGTCTGCCTCCACCGAGAGTTTGCCGAACACTTCCCTGAGCTGGTCATACGTTCCGCCGTTGAGGTACATGGCGACAGTGTTTCCCGGGTTGGGCCGCCGGGTTTGGTGCTGCCAGTCTGTCGCCGAGAACTCTATCGACCCGCTTTTCAGATGGGCATGGGCAACCTTGGAGTGCAGTTCAGGCAGTTGTAGGTCCTTCATTGGACTATCACCCACCGTCGTAACGGTCAGGTCGCCGCCAAGGCACGCTTGGTAGAAGGCCATGGCTTCGGCGCAGTTGCCGTCGAACAGCAGGAAGGGGGTGAGATCCATCGGCTTCTCCGGCGTTTGGTTCATCAAGCAGTCCAGCACACTGTCCTGCAAAGGGAGCGTGAAGACTGCCAGTACCGCTGTTAAGAACGCGTGAAGATCGTCAGGGAACGGGGCCGGCTCGGCTGAACTGGCATGGATGACCAACCTAGAAGAGCCGAGGATACGGCGGCGGCGCGGTCTCGCGGCGCCGCTCGCGCTGCCGGCCGGCTTTGCCGCGCTGCTGACCGTGGGGGCAGCCGCGGCCGCCACCCACGGCGCGGTATCGGGCCGCTGGGTGCTCATCCTCACGGCGCTGATCGTCGGCATCGGGTCCGCGGTGGCCGAGCCAGTGGTGGCGCCAGTCCTGGCCGGGATCGGCTGGCTGACCGTAGCCGGATTCTCCCGCGCTCCGTACGCGCAGCTCCAGCCCACCGCGCGGCTGGCCGTGCTGGCGGCGATTGTCGTCGGCGGGGCCATGATCACGGGCATCGTGACCGGCGTGGTGGTGCGGTGGGTCGCCGCATCGTTCACACTGTGGATTGTGGAGATACCAGGTCAGCCGTGGCCGCGCGGCCGCGCCAGGGCCGACGCCGGGCTGGCGGCCGGGTCAGAGCTGACGCCAGAGCCTGCACCGGGCCGGCAACCGGGCGACGGGCGACGGCACCGCGCCGGTTCGCCGACCTCACTGGCGGCATCGGCGCGCGCCGCGTGCTGGCGGGCATCCTGCTCGTCGGCGGCCTGCCGCTGCTGACGCTCGCGCTGTCGACCCGCCGCCTGCACCTGGACCTCGGCGACGACCTGCTCATCTACCTGGTGGCCGTCGTCGCCGTCGCGGTCGTCGGCGGCTTCTGGCCCGCGGTGCTGGCCGCGGTCACCGCGAGCCTGCTGGTGAACTGGTATTTCACCCCGCCGGTGCACACGCTGACGATCGCCGACGGCAAGAGCCTGCTTGCCCTGCTGCTGTTCGTCACCGTCGCCGTCACCGTCAGCAGCGTGGTGCACCTGGCGGCGCTGCGGGCGAGGCAGGCGGCGCGCAGCACCGAGGAGGCACAGGACCTGCTGGCGCTGGCGCAGACCGTTCTCGGCGGCCAGGACACGCCCGCGGCGGTGCTCGAGCACCTGATCGCCAGCCGTGGCGGGCGGGCTCGGCTGCTGGAGCGATCCGGTGACGCCTGGGTGCGCGTGGCGGGCAGCGACGCGGGTGCTGGCGAGGCAGTCCAGCAGACTGCGGCGCGGCCCGACCTCGTGCTCGAGGTCTCTGGCCAGGATCGCCCCCTGTCGCCCCGGCTGCTGGACGGCCTGACCGCTCAGGTCGCGGCCGCCCTGGACCGGGACCGGCTGCGGACTCAGGCTGCCCAGGCCGAGGCGCTGGCTGAGGGGAATCGCATGCGGACCGCGCTGCTCGCCGCCGTCAGCCACGACCTGCGCACGCCGCTGGCCTCGATCAAGGCGAGCGTCAGCACGCTGCGGCAGACGGATGTGGAGTGGACCGAGGCCGACGAGGCGGCGCTGCTGGCGACGATTGAGGCGTCGGCGGACCGGCTGGATGCGCTGATCGGCAACCTGCTGGACATGAGCCGGCTCACGACCGGCTCGCTGCAGCCGTTCCTCCGCCCGACTGCGATCGACGAGGTCGCGCCGGTCGCCTTGCGCGGCCTGGAGAACGGGAGCCTGCTGGAGCTGGCAGTGCCCGACGGGCTGCCGCTGGTGCTGACCGATCCTGGCCTGCTGGAGCGGGTCCTGGCCAACCTGTTCGCCAATGCGCTGGCGTACTCGCCTGCCGGGCGGCGGCCTGGCCTGCGGGCTAGCCGCAGCGCAGACGGCGTCCTGCTCGAGGTCATCGATCACGGCCGCGGCGTACCCGACGAGCTGAAGGCCCGCATGTTCGAGCCGTTCCAGCGACTGGACGGGCGCGGCGGCGACAGCCCGGGTAGCGCCGACGCCGCTGGCGGTCCTGATCCGACCAGAGGCACCGGCGTCGGTCTCGGGCTGGCGGTGGTCAGAGGCTTCCTGGACACGATGGGCGGCACCGTGGCGGCGGCCGACACTCCAGGCGGCGGCCTGACCATGCGGGTCACGCTGCCGTGCGCGGCCGCGAGCGCGGCCAGCGTCCCCGCCGGTCCATGACCCGCGTCCTGGTCATCGACGACGAAGCGCCGATCCTGCGGGCCCTGAAGATCAACCTGACGGCCCGCAAGTACGAGGTCAGCACCGCGGCCGACGGCGCATCAGGCCTGGCCGCCATGGCACGCGAGCGGCCAGACGTGCTGATACTCGATCTCGGCCTGCCCGACATGGACGGGACGGACGTGATCAGGGGAGTGCGGGGCTGGACGAGCACGCCGATCATCGTGCTGTCGGCGTGGGGCCAGGAGAGCCAGAAGGTAGCCGCACTGGACGCCGGGGCCGATGACTACGTGACCAAGCCGTTCGGCATGGACGAGCTGCTGGCCCGGCTGCGCGCCGCAGTCCGGCGTGCTTCGCCGGCGCCGGACGAGCCGGTCGTGACGACCGACGAGTTCACCGTCGACCTGGCCCGCAAGCGGGTCACCAGGGGCGGCGGCGACGTCCGGCTGACGCCGACCGAGTGGCAGGTGCTCGAGGTCCTCGTCCGCAACGCCGACCGGCTCGTGACGCAGCGGCAGCTGCTGTCCGAGGTGTGGGGTCCCGGCTATCAGAATGAGGCGAACTACCTGCGGGTCTACATGGCGAACCTGCGCCGCAAGCTCGAGCCGGATCCATCGGTGCCGCGGTATCTGCTGACCGAACCGGGCATGGGCTACCGCTTCCTGCCGCACTAGAGCGCCGCTAGCGGCCGCTAGTGGTCACCGCCGACGGCCGGCTGCAGTTCATACGACGGGTTGTAGATCGCCCGCTCGCCCTTGACGCTGGTCAGCCGGCCATGCACGACGATCTTGCGGCCGGGCTGGATGCCGGGGATATCGCGGCGGCCTAGCCAGACCAGGAGCACCCGGCCGGTGCCGTCCCACAGCTCGGCCTCCATCGTCGGAGTGCTGCCGCGCGGCCGCAGCGTGACCGCCCGCAGCGTGCCCGCCACGTCCACGATCTCCCGGTGCCGGACCTCAGCGATCGGGACCGGCTGCCCCGAGTCGGCCGGCAGCTCGCTGATCTGCTGCCGTACCTCCGCGGCGTGCAGCGCCTCCCGGCTGGCCAGTAGCCGCGGCCCGGCCAGCGGATCGGCCGCCGTCGATGTCCTCGTCGCGGACGCGAGCTGGTACGGCACGCTCGCGACCACGACGCCGCGCTCGAGCAGCAGGCGTGTCTTGAGCCGCAGCGCGCTCTGGTTGTGCAAGGCCTGCTCCCACCAGTGACCGAGCACGTACTCCGGAATGTAGACCGTCACGATGTCACGCGGGCTCTCGCGCCGCAGCCGCCGCACGTACTCGATCACCGGGCGGGTGATCTCCCGGTACGGCGAGGAGATGACCGTCAGCTGCAGCGGCATGCCGCTGCGGTCCCACTCCTGCCGCAGGCGCTCGGTCTCGGCCTCGTCCACGTCGACGCTGACGGCCTCCAGCCTGGCCGGCCGGGCCGCCCTGGCATATGCGAGCGCGCGCAAGGTCGGCAGGTGCAACTTGCTGACCAGCACGATCGCGATGTTGCTGGCCGGCAGGGTGAGCACCGCATCCTCGGCGGGCGTCAGCTCCTCGGCGACGGCGGCGTAGTGCCGGCGGATGCCGTTCATGGTGAACCAGATGACCACCATCGCGGCGACCGCGATCCACGCGCCGTCCGCGAACTTGCTGATCACGACGATCACCAGGACTGCGCCGGTGACGCAGGCGCCGATTGTGTTGATGGCCCGCGACCGGATCATCCGCAGCCGGGCCGCTGCCTCGGTTGCGTCGCGCAGTAGCCGGTTCCAGTGCCGGATCATGCCGGTCTGACTGCACGTGAACGACACGAACACGCCCACGATGTACAGCTGGATCAGCCGCGTCGGCGAGGCGTGGAAGGCGACGATCAGCACGATCGCGAAGCCGGACAGGAGCAGGATGCCGTTGCTGAACGCCAGCCGGTCACCACGGGTATGCAGCTGGCGCGGCAGGTACCCGTCCCTGGCCAGGATCGAGGCGAGCACCGGGAACCCGTTGAAGGCGGTGTTGGCAGCCAGGACCAGGATCAGCGCCGTGAACAGCTGCAGGATGTAGAACAGCGGCGAGGAGAAGCCGAAGACGGCGCGGCCAACCTGCGCGATGACGGTGGGCTGCACGTAGCCCTGCGGGGTGCCGATCAGGGTCCCGGCGTGCACGTGGCTGACCAGAGCCAGCGCCGTGACGCCGCCGAACATCGTGACCGCGATTCCGCCGAGTAGAGCCAGTGTCGTGGCCGCGTTCCTGCTCTTCGGGTGCTTGAACGCCGGGACACCGTTACTGATCGCCTCCACGCCCGTCAGCGCCGTGCAGCCGGAGGAAAACGCCCGCAGGATCAGGAACATCAGCGCCAGGCCCGCGAACGTGCCGGTCGACTTGATTGCGTAGCCGGCGGTCTCGGCTTGCAGGTGGTGACCGGTGGCGAGCTTGATCCCGCCCCACACGATCATCAGCATGACCACGCCGATGAAGCAGTAGGTCGGGATCGCGAAGCCGGTGCCCGACTCGCGCACGCCGCGCAGGTTCATGATCGCGATCACCGCAACGGTGACGGCCGCGATGAGGGTGACGTGGGCGTTCAGGCTGGGAAACGCCGACGCCAGGTTGGCGACGCCCGACGACACCGACACCGCCACGGTGAGGGTGTAGTCGACCATCAGCGCGCTCGCGACGGTCATGCCGACCTGCGGGCTGAAGTTGGTGGTCGTGACCTCGTAGTCGCCGCCGCCCGAGGGGTAGGCGTGGACGTTCTGCCGGTAGGAGGCGACCACGACGAGCATCAGCAGGCCGACGGCCAGGGCGATCCACGGCGTGTAGGCGATGAACGCCAGGCCACCGGCAGCCAGCACCAGCAGTATTTCCTGCGTGGCGTACGCCACCGAGGACAGCGCGTCGCTGGCGAAGACCGGCAGCGCGATCTTCTTGGGCAGCAGGGTGTGACCTAGCCGCTCGCTCTGCATCGGCCGGCCGACGAGCAGTCGCTTGACGGTCTGGAACGCCATCGCCACGTTGCGCATGCTAGGGCGTTTTGACCGGCGTGCCTATCCCTTCGGCGCCTTTGGTGGTCAGCCGGTGACGCGCCGGGCGATGCCGGGAGCGGTCAGGCGGCTCTGCGCCTTGCGGGAGAAGTTATCCAGGGCGATGGCGACGGCGGGCGGCGCAGATGCAACCATCTACGGATGAGGCTGTCACGGCGACGGCCGCCTGAGCATGCCCTCCAGGGGCCGCCGGCGGTCCCTGATGGGCCGGCGGCCCCGGCGGGGGGACCGGCCGCCCCGTCCGCGAGCCGGACGGCAGCGCTCGTTGTTGAGGATCAGCTCGAGCCCCGGATCCGGATGCCGACCGATCTCCTGCGGTGCCTGACGGCGTTGATCGAGATGGCGCTGCTGCTCGGCCTCGGGTTGCTGGCGAAGGCGACGGCGACTGGCGTGGAGCTCGATGTCGTCGGCGCCAGCAGGCATCTGGCCAAGGGCTTCACGCCGCTGTACTCACTGGCGCTGATCGCGCTGATCGTGCTGCCCGTGGCGCTGGCCATCAGGCTGGTGATGATCGGCCAGCTCCGCCGGCTCGCGGAGGCCACCACGATCGGGCTCATCGCCGGGGGAGTGACCGTCGTTATCGACGTCATCCTCCGGGTGAGCTCGCTCAAGCAGGTCTACGACGCGCTCTCCAGGAGCACCCGGCCAGGCTCGATGGTGCTTGACCCCTTGCTGGTCGGCCTGGCCGCGTACCTCACCGTGATCGGGATGTCGGGCAGGCAGCGATGGCGCACGTGGTTCTGGCTGGCGATCGGCTTCTACTGCCTGACCAGCCTGGCCGTACAGGGGACCTCCACCGTGCTCTCCCTGCTGATCACCCTGCTGCTCGGCTCGGCCATCGGGTCGGGTCTGCGCTACCTGATCGGGACCAACTCCGAGCGCCCGACCGCTGGCGAGATCGCCATAGCGCTGAGCATGTCGACATTGCCCATCGTGGAAATACGCCGGGTCCCGGACAGCCGGACGGATAACCGCCGGTACACCGCGCTCGGCGCGGACGGCGAGCGTCTCGACGTAATGGTGTTTGACCGAGACCAGCAGGCGGCCGACGCCCTCTACCGGATCTACCGTCGGCTGCGCCTGACCAGCCAGGCGTCGCGCAGTGCGCCGGTGACGGTAAATCGCGCGATCGAGCGAGGCTCCCTGATGGCCTACGCAGTGGAGGACGCCGGCGTGCCGACCCCGCGACTGCGCGCGGCCTTGCGGGTGGGTGCCGAGGCGGCGGTCATCGCTACCAATCATCCGGAAGGAACCACCCTCGCCGAGCATTCCGCTCCCACCGATCACCAGCTTGGCCGGGTGTTCGACGCGGTACTCAAACTCCACCGGCGCCGGGTGACGCACCGCTCGCTGACCGCCGACCACATCATGCTGACCGGCGCCAGCCAGGAGACGGTCATGCTGCTGGATCCCGGTGACGGCGACGTCGCCGCGAGTGACCTCCAGCTCAGGCTCGACCTCTCGCAGCTCACCGCTACCGTCGCGCTGCTCGTCGGGCCGGAGCGAGCAGCCAGCCTCGCCCGGCACAAGCTCGGCCAGGCAGCCGTGGCCGCCCTGGTACCGCTGCTCCAGCCGGTCGTGCTGCACCGGTCCACCAGGGCGGGCCTGCGGCGGCGCAAGGACGTCCTGCCGGCCTTGCGCAAGGGACTCGTCGGCAGCGTGCCGCCCGCCGACGTGCAGCCGGTACAGCTGGAACGCATCCGGCTCCGCCGGGTCCTCACCGTCGTCGCGACGATCTTCGCGGCTTACATCGTCCTCGGCCAGCTCGGCAGCAAGAAGTTCGGGCATGTGCTCAGGCACTCAGAATGGCGCTGGGTGCTCGTCGCCCTGGCCTTGTCGGTGGTGACCTACGTGTGCGCGACCTTCTCGCTGACGGGTTTCGTGCTGGAGAAGCTGAGCTTTGCCCGGACCTTCCTGGCCCAGCTAGCCGGGTCATTCGTCACGCTCGTCACCCCCGCGCAGGTCGGTGGCATCGCGCTCAACGTCCGGTACCTCACGAAGTCCAAGGTCACGCCGGCCGACGCAGGCTCGAGCGTCGGCGTGTCCCAGGTCTTCGCGTTCGCCCTGCACCTCCTGCTGCTCGTCGTGTTCATCACGCTGAACGGAGGCTCGCGCAGCACGTCGATCCGGCCGCCTGGCTGGGCCTACATCGCGCTGGCCGCGCTCGGGGCCGTGGTCCTGGTCGTCCTGGCAGTGCCGGCCGGCCGCCGGCTGGTCAGGTCCCGGGTCGCGCCGGCGCTCGGCCAGGTCATCCCGCGCCTGCTCGACATTGCCCAGAAGCCCGCCAAGCTTGCCGAGGGCATCGGCGGGGCCTTGCTGCTCACGTTCGGCTACATCCTGTGCCTGGACGTGTGCCTGCGCGCCGTCGGCTACACCAATGCCAACTTCTTCGCGGTCGCGGTCGTGTATCTCACCGGTAGCGCGCTTGCCTCTATCGTGCCGACGCCCGGTGGCCTCGGCGCCGTGGAGGTCGCGCTGGCTGGCGGCCTCACCACCATCGCCCACGTGTCCGGTGCGTACGCCCTGAGCGCCGTCTTGCTGTTCCGGCTGATCACCTTCTGGCTGCCCATCCCCATCGGCTGGGTCGCCTTGAACTACCTGCAGCGGCACGACGCGATCTGACTTGCTGGCTGCTCACGTAGTCAGGTGAGCCTCGCCACGGCGAGCGCGGCCGCCAGCAGCACGATGCTCCAGGACATGGCGCGCAGCGCCCGCTCCAGCGGCTCGAGGAGCCGGCTGGCGCTGAGGGCAAGCGTGTCGCCATCTGCCAGCATGATGCTCCCGGTCACGCCGGTCGCGCGCCTTCGCATCAGCCGGGCGGGCGTACTGAGGCTGCGCTGCGCTGCGGACAGGGCGAACGCCCCCGCCGCGGCCAGCACCGAGCCCGCCGAGAGCGTCCCGGTCTGCGCGACGTAAGAGGTCAGCAGCGGGAACGCACCCCAGGCGGCGGCGAACCCGGCGTCGGTGTGCACGATGCCGCCGAACAACTCGGCGTTGTAGGCGATGACGAGCAGCGGCCCGGCCAGCAGGAACGGGATGAGCGCCCAGCCGACGCGAAGCGCGCCGGCCACCCCGAGGCCGACGGCGCCCGCCAGCCCGAGGCCGGCCACGGTGAGCAGCACCGCACTCGGGATCTGGGTCCGCAGCGGCCGGCCGTGGAACTCGTCGAGTGCGTGCGCCGCCAGGCCGACGGCGAGGAAGAACGCGATCAGGGTGGCGATCAGCGGGACCAGCTTCACCTGCGGCGCTAACGTGGCGCCGATGACGACGTAGGCGAGGTGCCAGGCGGTATACGGCGGGTGCAGTAACGTCCACCAGTCGCGCCACCGGCCGGGGCCCGCCGCGTAGAACGCCGGGCGGCCGACGGACCCTGGCGCCGAAGTCTCCTGCCCCGGCCCTCCACCGGCCTGCGAATCACTCACTCGCGCGAGTCCCCCACATGACCAGGCCGCCACCGAGGCTCATCACCCGGTAGCCCACGTCCTGCAGGCCTGCCTGCTCCCAAGCGCGCACCGTCCAGTCGACCGGGAAGCGCCGGTAGTGGCCGGCGATGCTCGGCCCGAGGAACCGGCCGACCTCGTACCACTCCCGGCCGCCGGTGAGCAGGCCGGCCAGCGGCAGCACCAGCCACGTGTACAGGCGCCACCAGAACCGCCAGAATGCCGACGGCGGCACCAGGAACTCAAGGCTCGCCACCGTCCCGCCCGGCCGCACAACCCTGGCCAGCTCGGTCAGCGTGGCCTGCGGATCGTTGACGTAGCGGAGCAGATAGGTGAAGGTCAGCGCGTCGACGGAGGCGTCCGGCAGCGGCAGCTGCTCGGCCCGGCCCGCCACGAGGCAGACGACGTCGCTCGCGCCCGCCGCTGCGACGTTGCGCGCGCCCTGCCTGAGCATCTGCTCGGTGAGGTCGACGCCGATTACCCGAGCGCCGATGCGGCGGGCGAGCTGAACCGAGACGCCAGCCGTTCCGGCGGCCACGTCCAGCACCACGGTGCCGCGCCGGCCGGCCGCCGCCGGCACTAACCGGTCGACCATGGCCCGCCGCCACCTGCCGTTCTGGCCAAAGGACAGCCACTCGGCAAGCCGGTCGTACCGCGCGGGCAGCGGCGTGAACAGTTGCTGGGCGAAGCTATTGCGGTGGTCGACCGCGGGACTCTGCACGGCGTCTCCTCGGTGGCCCTCGATTACGGTGGCCCTCGATCACGGTAGCCCTCGATCACGGTAGCCCTCGATCACGGTAGCCCAGGAGTGCGCCAGGTGCACAAGACCGACACCGGCGCGTGGCCACCTCCGTACCGTCTGCTACGGCACATTCGTGCGGGCTGGCTAGGTCAGGGCCAGCACTGCGTAGGCGGCCAGCCAGTGCTCCACCATGTAGTCGTCGCCGATGACATGCGGCAGCGCGGCGTCCAGGTGGGTCCGTGCCGCTGCGAGGGCTGGCGCGATCCGGGCGTCGCCGTCGGGCAGGCTCTCCGCAATCCGCCGCCAGCAGTAGGCGCGGCTCGCGTTCAGGCCGTGCAGGTGCGCGATCTGCCCGTCGCTGGCGTCAGCGACCACCGCCGGAGTAAACAGCGGGGCAGGCTCGCCACCGGGGATCCCCGGCAGGAAGGCTGCCAGCCAGTCGGCGAACTCCGGCTGCGCGAGCAGCCTGCTCATCAGCTCTGCCTCGGTCAGCGCGGGCGACAGGAAGTCGTGGCCGGACGGCTCGTACCCGCCCGGGTAGTCGGCGTCGGCGCCGAACCAGCCGAGCGCCTTGGTTTCGAACGCCGCCGCCAGTTCCGGCCGGCCCGCCTGCGCCTGCCTGGCCGCGAACGGCAACGCGATCGACAGGCCAAACGCACTGTTGGCGTGCACGCCGTGACGGACCGGATACGTCGCCCTGGGCAGCCAGTCCAGGAAGCCCTTGGTCAGCGCGTCGGCGAGCGGGGCGATCGCGGCTAGCCACCGGCGCGCCTGAACGTCGTCCAGGCTCGCGATCTCGTGCACCAGGGCGAGAGCCCAGGCCCAGCCGTACGGCCGCTCGTGCCGGCCGTCGGTGCCGCTCACGAACTGCGCCTCCGCGGCGAGCTTGTCCGCGGTGAACTGGGCGTCCAGCAGTTCCCTGATCGCGGTGGCCGGCACCGAGTCTCCGGCCAGCCGCAGCAGCCGGACGAGCAGCCAGTGCATCTCGACGCAGGAGTGCCAGTCCAAGCTGCCGTAGAAGACCGGTGTCCGCGCGGCGGGCCGGGCCGGGAAATCGCCCGGTTCTGTCATCAGGTGAATCAGGAGGGACGGGAACTCCCGGTCGATGTTGGCGACCGCCACCTCGGCGTAGGCGGCTGCCTGACCGGACAGGATGCCCAGGCACTCCGCCGCCGCACCGGCCGACCCGCTTCGACTCTCACGCACGCGAGCAGCCTAAGGCAGGAGCCCGGCACGGCGCAGCGCGTTACTACCGTGGTGTGGAATACCGGGGTATGCTGACGGAATGAAGGTTGACAAGCTGAGCGTCTCATTCGAGCCTGATCTGGGCGATGCGGTCAGGTCGGCGGCTGCCCATGCGGGCAAGCCAGTCTCGTCGTGGCTGGCCGAGGCTGCGGCGAGCAAGCTGCGAGCCGAGGCGCTCGCGGAGTTCCTGTCCGGCTGGGAGGCCGAGCACGGCGTGCTCACCGCCGAGGAAGTCGCCCGCGCGGAACGCGAGCTCGGCCTGTCCGCCAGCGACACGGCCGCGTGAGCGCGCTGATCCTCGACGCCGGGGCGCTGGTGGCAGTAGACCGCGACGACCGCGCCATGATTGCGAGGCTCCGGGCGTCCCAGCAGCACGGGCTGGAGCTGCGGACCAACGCGATGGTGGTAGCCCAGGTGTGGCGTGACAGTCACGGCCGCCAGGTGAACCTGGCCCGGCTGCTCAAGGCAGTCGATGTGCGTGCAGTTCAGCCGGCGCGACGGCCGCGACGCTGGTGTCCTGCAGGCCGTTGCGGCCACAACCGACGCCATCGACGCGACCGTCGTCCTGCTGGCCACGCCAGGCGATCGCATCCTCACGAGCGATCCCCGTGACATGACTCTGCTGGCGGCAGCGGCCGAGAATAGAGCCGTTATCATCGCCTGCTAGCCGAGCCTGCCCGAGCTACTCGAGTGGGCGGCGACCGATCGCACTCGGCTCGCGCCCGGCGAGCAGCCAGCAACCGATCACGGCAGCCAGCGGCATACCAACGAGGATGAGGAGCAGGTTGGCCACCGGGATGCTGGTCAGCGACGACAGCGTGTCCAGCTGGCTGGCCCGGAAGAAGCCGATCGCTGCGATGTACCCGGCCACGATGCCGACGACCGCGCCGATGAGTGCCAGTGCGCCGGCCGTGACCGCGGAGATCGCCCGGCGGGCCGTGCTGCCGGCTCCGGCCGCGGTGAGCATGCGCAGATTGCTGGCGGTCTCGCTACGCAGCAGGCCCACGCACATCGCGAGGATGCCGAGCGCCAGCAGGATGCCGAAAGCGGTAGCCACGCTGAGAATCTCGGCGGACGTCGGGACGCTGTCGTGCGTCTCCACCGACAGGCCAGCCGCCGCTGCAGCGTGCTGGGCTGCGCCGATCTGGCCTGCCGTCGGCGACTCCGGGGTCTGGATGAGCCAGCCGGCTGTGCTGATTGACAAGTGGAACTGGTGCACGGCGTGCTCGGTGATCACGGTGTTCGGCGCCGACGTACCAGACGGCAGCGCGCTGTCCTCCTGGATCCTCGGATTCGGCAGGCAGGAGCCGGGCGGGCAGGGCGAGCCCGGCCCTGCCGGGCCGCTTTTGTAAGCGCCGTACTGGAACTGCATCTCGGTCATGCCCGACAGCCCGGGCCGCATGGTGAGGATGTCGGCGTCCGGGCTGACCTGCGCGGCGGTAATGCCATAGGCGCGCAGCAGCTGCGGAGTGGCCAGGTAAACAGCTCCGTCCCAGTTTCGCCCGGCTGCGGCGCGCTGCAGCGAGGAGTCAGTCGTCTCGAGCTGGACGACATCCCTGGATCCGAGCGCGGCCGCGATGCCCTGGGCCTCGGCTGTCATCGCTGCCAGCTTGGCGCGGGTCACCTGGGTCGGTATTACTCCAGTAGCGGTGCGGAGGAGGACACTCGCGCCCGGCCGCGAGCCGCTCGGATGATCATGATGTGGTCCGTCCGCACCGGCAAGCTGAGCGTTGCTGGCTGCGGGGTAGACGACGAGCTGATCCGGAGCAAGGTTGGGCCCGACGTAGTCGAGGGCGTTGCCGAACCGCGCAGCGGCGACCACGCAGATGATGGCGGCGATGAGCACGCTGATGCTGATTGCCCCGAGCGCGGCCCCTGAGCGCGCCCGGTACCTGGCCAGGTCGCGCAGCGCCAGCCGCACGACTATCGGGGCCCGCCGAGCGACCATCCTGGCCAGCAGCGCCAGGCACGTCGGGGCCACCAGCACCACCCCGGCGCACAGCACGATCAGGCCCAGTATCAGGGCGAGGAAGAGCGTCGACTTGTTTCCCGACTCGGCGGCGGTCGACGTCGCCTGCTCACTCGCGAACCCGATCAGGAAGAACGCCGCCACCAGCAGTCCGGCGCCGGCCGGCCCGGCCCAGCGGCGAGCCTGCCGCGGGGCTGGTGGCCGGCCTGCAAGCGCGGCGACGATCGGCATCCGGGCGATAGCCCTGGCGGGTCGAACGGCCGCCAGGTACGCCGCCACCACCGCGAGCGCCATCGACACAAGAATCACCGCCCAGGGCAGCTGAAAGGCTCCGATGACGTGATGAGCGCTGGCTTCCACGTGCGGGCGGTATGCCAGCCAGGCAGCCAGGCCGAGCGCGAACCCGGCCGCAGCGCCGACAAGCCCGGTCGCGAAACCATTCGCGCTGACCACCAGCCCGACGCTGGCGTCCGTGGCACCCTGGGCGCCGAGCATGCCGATCGAGCGCAGCCGCCGCTGTGCTAGCACCGTGAATCCGCCCACGCTGACAAGGGCGATGAGCAGCATCCCGAGCGTGGCCGCGGCCAGCGAGATGGTCACCGGGTTGAGCACGCTGGTGCTGGCTGCCGACGTCCGTGATACCACGTTCTGGCCTAGCGAGCGGGGGAGCGGACCCGGTGCGTCAAACAGAACGGTGACCATGGTCGGCTTGGTGACCTGGCCCGGCGCCACAAGCGCGAACTCCTCGAGCAGATTCTGCGGGTTGGCCACGATGCCAACTACGCGCCGGGCAGTACCAGCCCGGCGCCAGGTGTCGCCGATCCTCAGCCCGAACTCGGACGCCAGCCCACTGGTCAGATCCACCTGGCCGGCACCGGCCGGATAGTTCCCGCTGGTTAGTGACAACATCGGCTGGCCGAACAGTCCGTGCGGATCTTGCGCGCGCAGGCTGTAGGTCAGCACCGAACCAGGGATCGGCATCGTCTGGTTCTCGATGACGTCGATCCGGCCGAACCGGCGGCCCAGCGCTGCGATCTCGGCGGTAACGTGCGTGCTCAGGGAAGGGAACGTGGCCATGTCGGTCGCGGTGCCGAAACCGGCCCCCGCCGGGGGCGGCGTGTTGGTGGCCACGGCCGAGCCGATGAAGGTCGCCGCGACCGCGATGGTGATCAGCGCCAGGATCAGCAGCTGCTGGCGCCACTCGCGGCGCAGCAGCCGCCATGCCCAGCGAACGACCGCCCGCCGCGCAGCCACGCCCCCGTTGCGCGCCACGGCGCGAGCCGGCTGCTCGAGCACGGCTGTGCCGCCGCGGCCTGCACCCCTCATTGCGGCTCTCCGGGGGTCAGCAGGGACTCCGGACCCGGCGCCGGTGCAGCCTCGGCGATGACCCGGCCATCACGCAGGCGTACCACCCGGTCGGCCCACGAGGCGAGCTGCGCGTCGTGGGTGACCACGACCGCGGCCATCCCGCCGTTCTTGCACGCCTCGTGCACCAGGCGCATGACCGCCTCGGCGTTGCCCGAGTCGAGCGCGCCGGAGGGCTCGTCTGCCAGCAGCAGCCGACGGTCCCCGACTACCGCGCGGGCGATCGCGACCCGCTGCCGTTCGCCGCCGGACAGCTCATCGGGGTAGCGCTCGGCTCGGTCGTCCAGGCCCAGGTCCGCCAGCGCCGCGAGCCCGGCGACCCTGGCCTTCCGCGCGGGCCACCCGTCGAGCTCGAGCGGCAGGCTTACGTTCTCGGCTGCGGTCAGGCCGGGCAGCAGGTTGTAGTCCTGGAACACGTAGCCCACCGTGCGCCGCCGTAGCCGGGCCTTGTCGTTGCGTGACAGGCCGGCCAGATCGGCACCGCGCACGCGCACGTCGCCATCGGTCGGCTCTTCCAGGCTGCCCGCGATCGTCAGCAGCGTGCTCTTGCCCGATCCGCTCGGCCCCATCACCGCGACCATGTCGCCCTCGTCCACCGACAGGCTGACTCGGTCCAGGGCGTGCACCTCGCCAGCGCCTTGGCCGTACACCTTGGATACCTGCCGCAGCTCCAGCATGCTCATGCCCGTGCTCCTCTGTGCCGGTTCATGGCAGCCAGCGTTCCGGTCGGCGGCGGCCGGCGCATCACGCGCCCGAGGTAGACGGGCTCCCTCAGTGGAGGGATACGGAACCGCGGCTGGTTAGACAGCCGGCGCTTCAGCGACAGGTCGGCCGTAGGTAACGGCCTCGCGCTGGAACTACCAGTTTGCCTAGCCGGCCGTCGAGACTGGCAGCATTGACACTCCGGCTATCAATATGATATCACCTTGATAGGTGATCGCGTGGTCGAAGCCACAGCCCGCGGGAGGCATCAGATGAACGCACCCAACGACAACACCGCTCCAAAGGGCCTGCGCGAATGGTGGCTAACTCCCCCGCGAACCGGCCTGCAACGCCTGATCTGGCCATATGAGTACCGCCACCTCCGCTTCTTCGGGGTCGCGCGCGTTGGCGCTGGCAGTGTCGCGGCCGGCGCGGGTGTCATATGCCTCTCGTACGGCGTCTACTCATGGGCAGCCTTCTTCCTGGCCATTGGGGCGCTGAATGTCGCGGGTGGCTCCTGGTACCTCACTATCGATCGCTCCGCATCTGCCGAAGCCTGAGCCTCGTCAACACCCGCCCGTGCCTGGTCGGGAGATCAGAGGGAAGTGCGGTCGTCGGCGGAACGGTGTACGGAATCTCGCCGACAACAGTCTTCGCGCTGAATGCCCGCACTGGTAAGAGGATCTGGGTCAACAGTCATCTGCTCAGCAAAGGCCAGGGGACGTTCGAAATCCAGCCGCAAGTGGCGGACGCGCGGGTGTACCTGGCGAGCGCCTACGGCTCGGGGCCCGGCGGCGGGGTGCTTCTCGCGCTCAACGCAGCAAGCGGCCAGCTGCTGTGGCGATTCAATACCCTTCTTGGCCAGGACGCTTGCGTTGCGGCCGTTGGCATCGGCTCAGGAGGCGCATGGGAGACGCCGCTGGTGAGCAGCGACGGATCGGTGACGTTCGGCATCGGCAATCCCTATCAGTCGGTCGCCTCGGCGATCGCGCATCCCTCCGCGCAGCTTTACACCGACAGTGACGTGAGCCTCGACGCGGCGACCGGGAAACTGCGCTGGTACTACCAGGGCGTGCCGAACGACTTCAAGGACTACGACATGCAGGCCTCGCCGATCTCGGCCAGCGTCAACGGGGTATCCGTCGTCCTCGGCGGCGGCAAAATGGGCTACGTCTACGAGATGAACGCCCAGACGGGCAAGCTGATGTGGAAGACGCCCGTCGGCGAGCACAACGGCCACGACAATGACTCGCTCCTGGCGCTAGAACATAAGATCACGCTCAAGGTGCCCTTCACGATTCTGCCCGGCTCGGTCGGCGGCATCCTGACCGACATGGCCCTCGTCGGCACCAGCATCTACGTGGCCACCATCGACCTGCCGCTCATCTACACAAGCATGAAGCTGCCCGTCGCGGTTAAGTCCGCCGGCCCTGCCACCGGAGAGGTGGAGGCACTCGACCTCGCCACTGGCAAGGTCGAATGGGACACGAAGGTCCCGGACTTGCCTGTCGGTGCCGCCACGGTTTCGAACGATCTTGTCTTCACCACGCTCTACCACGGTGTGCTGATCGCCCTCAACCGCAGCACCGGGGCGATCGTCTTCCGACGCCAGCTGCCCACTTCCGCCAACGCGCCGATCGCCATCGCCGGCAACACGGTCATCGTCCCCGCGGGCGGACCGGCGACCGGCAAGTCGAGCGGCAGCGGCAATCCGCAAGTGGTGGCCTACACCGTGCCCGTCAAATGAGGCACTCCGGCCCGCCGCTGCCGTCGTTGCTGCCGTCCCTGACGGTGGCTCGGAGGGCTCAGCGCCGCACGAAGAAGCCGCGGATATTGCCAAGCAGCAGGGCGACGGCAGCGGCGATCAGCACTACGGCTGCGGCGATGCGCCAGTTCCCGATGACCGCGAGCACCGCCACCACCGCGGCGAACGCCCCGACGGCAGCGGCCACCAGCCCGACGACGAACTGCCATAGATGACGCCGGGCGAAGGCTTCGATGGAGAGCATGACCAGCGCGAGTCCGCCAAAGGCCGGTAGCAGCGCGCCGAAGTGGCCGAGGATAACGACCGCTACGCCGGCGAGCAGGAGCGATGCCGAGACGCCGGACCACACCCACAGGATGCGGCTGCGGGTCCGAGCAGGATCGACGTTCGGCACGGCCCGGTGGCTCAGGTGCGCATGCGGGTCTTCCGGTGGGAGGCCACGAGCGCGAGCGAGCGTCAGAGCCTCTCGCTCGGCGGCGAGTGCCTGGCGCCGCGCACGCGTTTCGGCGACGGAGCTCTCGAGCTTGGCAAGCTCCCGGGAGATTGGGCGGGCCACCGCTTTACTGCCGACGTAGGCCCGGCGCAGCTCATCGCCTCGCGTGTCTAGCTCGGCGTCGACGAGCGCGAGCTGAGCAGTCAGCTCGGTAACCCGGCTCTCGATCGCCTGCTGCTGCGCCGCAGGTGATGGCGTCTCCTTATCCAGGCCGGCCCAGCCCACAGGGTCAGACCAGGACAGCCGCACCGACCCGTCTCGCTCATAGCGCGGACCGGCGGGCGCACGCTCCCCGCCGAAGGGATCGCCGGTGTCAAGCCCCCATAGACCTGTGTAGTCACGAATCCAGGGCGTCGAGTCGTCCACGAGCGCCGTGCGCCACCGCCTCTGCTCGCGGGGGCCCACGCCGGGTCCATCCCCGCGCCGGTAGTCGATGAAGGGAATGCCGAAGCCGGTGCCAGCATGCGTGCGCGTCCACGGCAGGAGCAGCCGAGTCACGCGACGCGTCGCGGCCGCGATCCGCTTCAGCGCTGGCGGCTCGATCGTGATCAGGTAGTCCCCGGCCAGGTAGCCACCGGAGTGGGAGCCAGCTCCAACGAATACGACGGGATGGGTTCCCTGCCACTCGATGTCGGGATCGTCTGACCGGCGCCGCAGGTCGTCGCCGACCTCGTCATGCGAGGAGAATGCGATCCAGGCCGGCCGTGAGCCCGAATCCGGCGGGTCGGGCAGGAACAACGTCACCTGCTCCCAGTCGGCCTCGTGGTCGTTGACGCCGCCAAATGTCGAACGCCAGTCGTTCATGGCGTAGAAGTGCCAGTACTGCAACACGACGAAGCCTCGGTCGCGGACGACGCGGCCGTAATACGGGCAGCTGTCCGGGTCGGCACTCGCGCGGTACTTCCGCTCAGCCGCCGCCGTCGTGCCCCCCGGCACTCGCCCGCGAAGCAGGAGCGAAAGCCTGAGCACCGCGTCGATCATGCGGCTGAGCAGGCCGACGGCGGCGAATCGGCTAGTTCCGGCTGCCAGCCGAGGGCGGTTCGGGTCACGCCGCCACGCGCGAAGCTCCCTCCGGCTGAGCGAGCGCTCCACGAAGCGAAGCCAGATACCGGCGGGGGATCGCGCCCCAAGCTTCGCCAGACCGGTCGAGGTCAGATCGCCCGGCGCGCATACCCGCTCCGGCTGCGTGCGCCGGCGGGGCTGACCAGGCGCCGCCGGGCGCCACAGGCTGCATCCCTGGATATACTGCTCGACCGGCATCGGCAGGAACAGCTCGCCCTGAGTGAAGCGCAGCACGGGCTCGTACTGCCGCAGCAACTGGGTGTGCTCGGTCGCGCTCGCCCCCGGGACGGGACTGACGGCCTGCCAGTACAGCTCATCGGTCGCCATCACGCCGCCCGCATGCACGCACCGGGCCTGGGCGGCCCGGGCGGCTCGAGGCCAGGAGCGGCGAGGCGGTGCACCCTAGCGGCCGTCATCCGGGCGGCCGGGCGTGACGTTCATGTGCTGACCCCCGTGCCATGCGATCTGGTGCGCGGCTGGCGCCCCCGCGCCGCGCGCTGCGGCCATCCGGAGCCGACTCACGTGCGATACCCGACAGCCGGAGCGGACAACCGTGCAAGTCGTCAGCATCGGGACGCACGCTGGCGGGCGGCTGGCGTGCGTTTCTGAGTTGGCTCTCAGGCCCGCGCGAGCTCGGCGGCATACGATCTGGACCACAGCCCCCGCACGTCTGCAAGAAGGGCGGCCGTCGTGACCGACGTTCGCTGCGAGGTCGACGGCCTCGTCGCCACCGTGACGCTGAACCGCCCCGATCGGCGGAACGCCATATCCGGCCGCCTGCTGACGCAACTGCGCGCCACCATTGCGGAGCTTGACGCTAGCCCCGACGTCCGGGTCGTCGTGCTGACCGGCGCTGACCCGGCGTTCTGCGCGGGCCTGGACCTGACCGAGCTCGGGCAGGCCGGCAGCCCGCTTGGCCGGGCGGCCTCGGGGCCGGTGCTCCCGCCGCTCGTCAAACCGCTCATCGGCGCCGTGAACGGCGCTGCCATCACCGGCGGGCTCGAGCTGGCCCTCGCGTGCGACTTCCTGATTGCCTCGGAGCTCGCCAGGTTCGCGGACACGCACGCGCGCATGGGGATACTGCCTGGCTGGGGCCTGACCGCCGAGCTGCCTGCCGCCGTCGGGCTGCGGCGGGCCCGGCAGATGAGCGCGACCGGCAACTTCGTCGACGCCGCTACGGCGCTGACCTGGGGGCTGGTCAATCACGTGGTCCCGCACGCCGAGCTGATGGCCGTCGCCGGACGGCTCGCCGCGGATGTGGCGTCGAACGACCCGGCCGCCGTGCAGGCGATCTTCGCCACGTACCGGGAAGTGTCGCAGGTGACGGGCGCGGATGCGGCGGCCGTCGAGCGGCGCGCCCACGAGCGCTGGCACGCCGGCGGCATCGACCGCGACGAAGTTGCCCGCCGCCGTGACGCCGTCATCCAGCGCGGCCGCACCCAGACCGGCTAGGCGCAGCACCTAGCATCAACTTCGCAACTGCGATCTGAACCGCGACGGGGGCCTAGCGCTCTGGGATGCGCGTCGATCGGCCGCAGCTACCAAACCCAGTGGCAGGATTAGTTGGTATGCCGGTTATCTGCCGCTGGGGTAGCGTCAAGATCGTTCTCTATTTCCGCGAGATCGGCCGTCATAAATCGCCTCACTTCCGTGTCTTATGCGCTGAGCATTCGGCGAGCATTGAAATCGGCACCGAGCAGGTATTCGAGAGCGACCTCGCGCCGCGGCAGATGAACGAAGTGCTGGCCTGGGCGAAGTTGCACCGAGACGAGCTAATGGCCGGGTGGAATGCAGTCGAGGACGGTCGCACCCCTGGTCAGATCGATGCGTGAGGGTAAGATCATGTGCATGGACACGAACCTGGCTCAGGTAACCGGCGTCAGGGTCCTCGGCCATTACCGCTTGCGCTTGACGTTTAGCGACGGCAAGCGCGGCGACGTCGATCTGTCGGATCTGCGCGGGAAGCCGAACATGTTCGCAGCGCTGTCCGATCCCGCGTATTTCCGCAAGGTTCGCGTAGATCGCGAGCTGGGCACCATCACCTGGCCAAACGGACTGGATCTGGCGCCCGAAGTCCTCTACGAGGAAGCCATCAGGCCGTCGTCTCCGCCTGGGCCTGACTGGCGTGCAGTCGGCTCGGCCCTGGAGGACCTGATTCAGCGGCTATTTGAGGCGGTGCGAGATACGTTCGGTGCATGGCGCGAGGACGTCGCGTCTCGTCCAGGGCGTCGCTCCCGATCTCGCTCTAGCAGTCGTTTAGGCGTCTAAGCCGCAGGCGCGCTAGCGGCGGACGTGAAGTACCGGCCGCGGCAGCTAGAGACTTTCCGCTCCTGCTCGCGTCGCTCGCGCAGCAGGCACAATGGGAGACTTTGGCCATGACCTACGACGCTGCGCCTGACCGGTACGACGACAAGATGCCCTACCGCCGCTGCGGCCGCAGCGGCATCAAGTTGCCCGAGATATCTCTGGGCCTGTGGCAGAACTTCGGCTCCGACACGCCACTCGATACCCAGCGCGCAATCATCCTGCGCGCCTTCGACCTGGGCGTTACCCACTTTGACCTCGCGAACAACTACGGCGGCGCCACGCTCAGCACGTCCGATGACCCGTTGGGAAGACTGAAGTACGGCCCACCGTATGGGTCGGCGGAGTCTAACTTCGGCGCGATCCTGCGCACGGACCTGCGCCCGTACCGCGACGAGCTGATCGTTTCCACCAAGGCCGGCTATGACATGTGGCCGGGTCCCTACGGGGAGTGGGGATCGCGCAAGTACCTGCTGGCCAGCCTGGATCAGTCGCTGGCCAGGATGGGCCTGGAGTATGTCGACGTTTTCTACAGTCACCGGTTCGACCCGGACACGCCGCTGGAAGAGACGATGGGCGCACTGCACACTGCGGTCACCTCCGGCAAGGCCCTGTACGCCGGCATATCGTCGTATTCGGCTGAGCGGACTGCCGAGGCGGCGGCGATCCTGCGGTCGATGGGCACGCCGCTGCTCATTCACCAGCCGTCCTACTCGATGCTCAACCGCTGGATCGAGGGTGGCCTGCTGGACGTGCTCGGCGCCGAGGGCATCGGGTGCATCGCGTTCTCGCCCCTCGCGCAGGGCCTGCTCACCGGCCGGTACCTGGGTGGCATCCCGGTCGGCTCACGGGCGAGTCGCGGCGGATCTCTGTCGGCTGACCAGATCAGCGACGCGAGCCTGGCCCACGTCCGGGCGCTCAACGAGATCGCCCGGTCCAGGGGCCAGTCGCTCGCCCAGCTCGCCCTGTCGTGGGTGCTGCGCGATTCGCGGGTCACCTCCGCGCTGATCGGCGCCAGCAGCGTCGCCCAGCTCGAGGAGAACCTCGCCGCGGCGGGCCGGTCCACGTTCACCCCCGAGGAGCTCGCTGCGATCGACAAGCAGGCCGTTGACGCGGGCATCAACATCTGGGCGACCTCGAGCGAGGACTAGCGCGTCAGCCGATGCCGACGGCCGCCAGCAACACCAGCAGGATCGTGACCGTCGCGAGGGCGCCATGCAGCGCGATGATGATCACGGGCGCGCGTGCCGGGAACGGGGCCGTCGAGGCTCCCGCCTGCCCGCCTGACGCGGCGGCTTCGGCGCTGGTGCCCACCGGCTGCTCCGGGCTGGCCACCAGGAGGGTGGCCATGCCGAGGCCTGCGATCACCCAGGTGAGGCCCACGGCCGTCCACGCGAGGGCAGCGACGCTGGTCACCGTGAAGGCGATCCACACGCACAGTCCGGTGATGGCGAGCCCGGCATGCGTGATCGGTACCAAGGAGGACACGCCAGGCTTGCGAAATACTCGGCGGCGCGCGCTGCGGGTTAGCCAGGGCGCCAGCAGGTACGCTCCGGCGACGGCCGCTGCCAGCCAGGCCGCCAGGGCACCGAAACGGACGCCCAGCTGGCCCGGCGGCGTCGACGGGCCAGCCGCCAGCGACACGGGCGGTGGCGGTGGCACCGCCTTGACCAGGCTCCCGAGGTACCGGCTATCCGCGGCTGCCAGCCGCCGCTCCACCGCCTTGGGATTGCTCCCGATGACGGTCCGCAGAGCGCGGCCGACGTCCTGGTTCACCTGCGCCTGGCTCAGCCCTGCACAGGCCTCCGGCCGCCGTCGGACGACGACATGGTGCCGCAACGCGCTGACGGCGAAGGCGTAGCAGCTCTCGGTCGTACCCGGGCCCGGATGCGTTGCCGACCGGGCTGGCGTCGCCGCGCACCCGGTCAGCAGGAGAGTGGCCACCAGCGCCGTGCCCGCGGCCGCCACGGTAGTCCAGCGCACCTGGACATCCTGCCTGATCGCTGCTGTGCGCCCGCGCGCGGACCGGGCATGATGGGTCCGTGGACCGGCATGGCAGCGAGCGGCTCGACGTCACAACGGCTCAGCTGCGTGAAGCGGTCACGGCCTTCGACGCGGTGACGCCGCGGGAAATCGAGTCGCGCGCGCGGTTCCTGGCCGAGCTGGACCGCCTGGCAGACCCGTGCAGCCGGGATGCCGACCCGGTCCACGTCACCGGCTCCGCCCTCGTGGACGGGCCGCGCGGCACGGTGCTGCACTGGCACAAGCGGATCGGCGGCTGGATGCAGCCAGGCGGCCATGTCGATGCGGGTGAGACACCGTCGGACGCGGCTCTGCGGGAGACGCTGGAGGAGACCGGATTGCCGGTGCGCCACCCGCACGGCGGACCACTGCTGCTGCACCTGGACGCCCACCCGGCCGGGCCGCATTTCCACCTCGACATGCGCTACCTGCTGTGCAGCCCAGATGACGAGCCGGCGCCGCCGCCGGGGGAGAGCCAGCAGGTGCAGTGGTTCTCGCTGGCCGAGGCGATGGACATCGCCGATGACGCCCTGATCGATGGCCTGCGACGGCTTCGCGACTACGTCCACTCCAGCAAGGACGGTGTGCACCCATGTCAGGATTCGCGCTAGCGCCAGGAGATGGACTGGCTTACCTGTTTCATGGTGCTGCCGTCGTGATCAAGGCGGCCGGTGACCAGACGCTAGGCCAGGTCGCCGTCATGGAGTCGACGTATCCGGTCAGGTCAGCCTGGCGCGGAAGGCCAGGCAATGGCGCGCGGCGCGGCCGGCGATCGCGAGCCGGCCGAGGCTGGCGGCGGCGGCGAGCGCAGACAGCACCGGCATCAGCCGCCCTGGCGATGTTGCGAGCTGACCCGCGAGCATGGCCAGTCCGAGGCCATCGGCGGCGATCGCGCCGAACCCGGCGACCGCGGCGGCGGCCGGTGCTCGGCCCGGCCGCACGCGCAGCCAGCGGGTGAGCCTGCCGGTGACGGCGATGCCGAACGTCGCGCCGCAGGCGGTGACCCCGACCGCGATCGCGAGGAGCACGATGCCAGCACTCGCCGCGATTGACGTGCCGCTCGCCAGCCACGGCACGTGGACGCCGATGCTGAGGTGGCTGGCCAGGGCGGTGGCGATCCACAGCAGGCCGACGAGCGGACCAGTCGCCAGCAGCAGGACTGCCACGCGGCGAGCATGGCTGGCGGCGATATCTGCCAGGAATTCGCGGGCGACGTCGGCGGGGTCACCGAACTCGCAGGTCGATGCCCGCGCAGCGCGGGCAGGCGTCAGGCCAGCGAACTGGTAGGCGTCCGCCGCGTCGAGCAGCCCGGAGCGCAGTTCCGCCATGATGCCGGCCTGGGCCCGCGAGACGCCGGGCAGCGAGGCCGCGACCTCGGCAAGATAGCGCTCGATCGCAGGCTCGGCCTGCTCCGGCCCGCGCCGGCTGGTCATGGCGAGATGGCCACGGGCGATGGCTGCAGCAGGTTGGTGATGGCCGCAGAGAATTCCCGCCAGGTACTGCGCTCGGTATCCAGTGCTCGCCGACCTGCCGCGGTCAGCTCGTAGACGCGCCGCCGGCGGCCGCCAGCTGCTGACCAGCTGCCGCGGACCAGGCCCGCGCGTTCGAGGCGATGCAGGGCCGGATAGACAGTGCCGGTCGGCAGGTCGACCAGGCCGAGGCTGTTCATCCGCAGCTCTTCCATGATCGCGTAACCGTGGCGCGGCCCCGGTTCGAGTACGGCAAGCAAGATGCCGTCCAGATGGCCCTTCAGCGTTTCCGCCCTCATAGGTAGCCATGCTACGCTAGGCAGTTATAGGTAGCGTCACTACAGGTAGTAACGCAAGGTGCTTGCCTGCTCGTGCCGCGGATGCGCCGGCCGGCGCCTGGAAGACGACAGGACGAACCCTCGATGGCGCGCTCCGCTAGCCTGATCATCCGCAACGTGCTCTTCACCATCGTGATCCCTGGCCTCGGCGGCGTGTGGGTCCCCTGGTGGATCCTGACGCGCCACGGACACGCCCCCGCGGCCGGCTCTTGGGGAGCGGTCCCGTTCGTCGTTGCCGGCGCGGCCCTGTACCTCTGGTGCGTCTGGAGGTTCGCAGTGGACGGCCGTGGCACACCGGGCCCCTGGGACGCGCCGGCCAGCGTTGTCGCTGCCGGGCCGTACGCGTGGGTCCGCAACCCCATCTACATCGCGGCGCTGGTCATCGTGGCAGGTGAGGCATGGCTGTTCCGGTCGTGGCAGCTGCTGGGCTACGCAGGCATCATGGCGGTCTGCTTCCACCTCTTCGTTATCGGCTACGAAGAACGGACCCTGAGCCGCCGCTTCGGCAGCAGCTACGTGGAGTACCGCCACCGGGTCAGGCGCTGGCTGCCGCGACGGCCCTCCTAGGCACCCTCGCCTTAACTGCCCGGGATCTCCTGGGCGATCTCCCAGACGTGGCCGCCCGGATCGGCGAAGGTGATCGTGCGCATGCCCCAGGCGCGATCGCTGGGGCCGCTGAGTAGTTCTACGCCGACAGCAGCCAGGTCCGCGCTGACAGCGTCGACGTCGTCCACGATGATGGCGAACTGGCCGGCGCCGGTGCGTGCCAGGTCGAGGACGTCATCCGCCGGGGCGTGGCTGGCGCCTGCTGCCTGGTGCAGGAACACGTACACGTCGGTGAACTGGAACATCACCGTCTCGGCGTCCTCGTACATGACCGCCAGGCCGAAAGCCGTCTGGTAGAACTGCTTCGCCTCGCTCAGGTCCGCCACGAGCAGGGTCATAGCGCCGACTTTTCTCGTCCACTCGCTCATCTGCTGTCTCCTTCTCCCACGCACTGGTGCCGATCTCTTATCAACGACGAACGGCACTGGCCCCGCGGGACATTCTCGGCTTCGCTGGAGCGCGCAGGCAAAGTAAGCGCGGAGCGCACCACCTTGAGAGTGCATGCGAATCGCATGTATTATCTGTGCGATGCGCACGGACATTCCGCGGCAGGCGGAGATTGCTGACGGCGGAC
Source organism: uncultured Actinomycetota bacterium (assembly GCA_963792725.1). GTDB lineage: Bacteria > Actinomycetota > Actinomycetes > Streptosporangiales > Streptosporangiaceae > JAJYUU01. The sequence goes on from CAWBXJ010000002.1 coordinate 243,063, forward strand.
CAGCACTTTTTCGGCTGGTCCGGTTCTGGTCGCGCCGCTGGGCCGCGGATGCAGCTCGGGTCAGCGTGGATGATGGCGCCAGCGTCGGCCACGTCCTGGTGCTGGAGGCGATCGACGCCGCCCGCACGAAGGGATCGGCCGCCATCGCCGACGTGGCTGTGGAGCTCGGCCTGGATCGATCGAACGCCAGCAGGATGCTCGCGGCCGCTGTAGACGCCGGATTCGTCGTCAAGACGGCGTCTGCGCTCGATGGCCGCCGGGCCGAGCTGCGAACGACCGCCAGTGGCCGCTCCTTGCTCGAGGCCGCGCGCGCCTGGCAGCAGGAGGCCTTTGCGCAGCTCGTGGCCGACTGGCCGGACCAGGACGCGCGCCGATTCGCCGCCTACCTGCGACGCCTCGCGGCGCAGCCACTCGAACAGCCCAGTGAAGGAGATCGTCGATGACCGTCGTCCTCAATCACACCATCGTGCCCGTCGGTGACAAGCAGCGTGGGGCGGAACTGCTGGCCAGTCTCCTCGGCGTCGAGGTCGGGGCGCCGGCCGGCCCGTTCGTGCCGGTCCGGGTCAACGAGGACCTGACGTTCGACTTCGATGACCGCACGGGCGGCCGCCCCGGTCACTACGCGTTCCTCGTCGACGACGCGACGTTCGACCGGGCGCTGGGCGCTGCAGTGAAACTGGGCCTGCGGTGGGGCTCAGCGCCGCGGCTCACCGACCAGCAGATCAACCACCTCGGCGGTGGTCGCGGCGTCTACGTCCGGGACCCGGACGGCATCGCATACGAGTTCTTCACCGCGATCCCGTAGGAATCCGCTGCGGCCGACGATGGCCTGCAGGCAGCGCCCCTGTAGTGTCGCGCCATGCCAAACTGGGCTGAGCAGGTCACGGCCATCGCCACCGCAGTGGGCGCGCTTGGGCTGCTGAGCGCGATCGGCGCGGTGATCTTCGCGGGCCAGCAGGCACGGGAAGCCAGGATCGGTCGCCAGGCCGAGATGGCAGTGGACTTCTTCCGGCGCTGGAACGAAGAGCCGATGGTCGAGACGCGCCGCCTGGTGGCCGAGTTCGAGACGCCAGAAGCGCTGCGCGACGCCATGGTTCGCTTCGTCGCTTCGAACTCGGCGGAGGCGTACGTGCTGTACCGAGAGCTCGATTACTTCGAGCAACTGGGTGCCCTCGAGGCACATGGCGGATTCGATTTCGAGCTGATCAGGACCCTGCTCGGCCGGCGGCTCGTGGACAGATGGGAGATGTGGCGGCTCGCCATCGACGCCATTGGCGGGAGTAGCGCGTATCCCATGTACGAGCGGCTGGTGACGAAGATGCGGACTGCGGCGTGAGCGGCCTCGTCGGGCCATGGCCACCGGGACAGTCAGTCGATCACCGGCAGCTCGATGGTGAACCTCGTCTGGCCGGGCCGGCTGGTCACGCTCGCGGTCCCGCCGTGCGCGGCCGTGACGGCGTGCACGATCGCCAGGCCAAGCCCGCTGCTGCCGGCGGCCCGCGACCGGGACGTGTCGCCGCGGACGAATCGCTCGAAGACATCCGGCTGCAGCTCAGCCGGAATACCAGGCCCGTCGTCGGTGACGCTGATGACCGCCATGCCAGGGCCGGTGTCGCGTGCAGACAGCGCGGCCTGCCTCAGCGCCACCGTCACGACGGTGCCCGCAGGCGTGTGCCTGGCCGCGTTGCTCAGCAGGTTGGCCAGCACCTGATGGAGCCGCAAGTCGTCACCGCGGACGACGACCGGCTCCTCGGGCAGCTCCAGCTGCCACCGGTGATCGGCCGCCGCGACCCTGGCGTCGCTGGTGACGTCGATGACAAGCCTGGTCATGTCGACGGGCTGGGTCTCCAGCGGCCGGCCCGCGTCGAGGCGGGCAAGCAGCAGCAACTCGTCGACTAGCTCGCTCATCCTGGCCGATTCCGACTCGACCCGGCGGAGTGCGTGCGCGACGTCGTCGGGCAGCGGGCCCGGGTGCCGGCGCGCCAGCTCCGCATACCCGCGGATAGCGGCAAGCGGGGTGCGAAGCTCGTGGCTGGCGTCGGCGGCGAAGGACCGCAGCCGCGACTCGCTGGCCTCGCGGCGGGCGAGCGCGGACTCGACATGCCCCAGCATGCGGTTGAATGCGGCGCCGACCTGGCCGACCTCGGTACGCGGGTCGGCATCCGGCACCCGCTCGGGCAGGCTGACCTCACCGCTGGCCAGCGGGAGCTGGGTCACCCTCGTCGCCGTGGCGGCAACCCGCCGGAGCGGCCGCAGCGAGACGCGCACCCAGCCTGTCCCGATGATGCCGGTCAGCACCAGCGCAGCGGAGAAGACGGCGATCTCGGCCAGCGCGACCGCGCGCAGCGTGGTGGTCACTGAGGTGAGTGGCATGCCGGTGACGACGAGTCCGGCTTTCGTGCTGCGGGCGACGACCTGGTAGTCGCCGTAGGCGGACAGGTCTACCGATCGCGGGCCATACAGCCGACTGCTGGTCAGGCTGGCCTGGGGGACGCTGGTGAGCAGCGCCTCATCGGCCGGCGAGAGCCTGCAGACGTCGGAGTTCGCCAGGTTGGCGGCCAGCAGCGTGCCGCCGGAGCTGAACACGGCGTTGAGGGTGCTGGCGCTCTGCTGCTGGGCACATGGCCCTGGACCCGGGCTCCGCGGAGGCTGGCCGGGATGCTGACCGTCATGGTCATTGTCCTGCGACCCCGGCGGAGGTCCTTGCAGGCAGGCCACGTACCGCTGGTTTGCCGACGCGAGCTGTGCGTTGAGGCCGCTGATCAGGACCGTCTGCAGGTGTGCGTAGGTGACGACGCCGACCGTGGCGCAGGCGAGCGCGAGCAGCCCGAGCAGCCCGGCGATCAGCCGGCCGCGCAGCGTCCGTGCTGCCAGCCACTGCCTGGCTCGCGCGGCGCGGCTCGCGGGAACGTGCGGCGCCATGATCAGGCCGGCGGCTTCAGCACGTATCCGACGCCGCGGACCGTGTGGATCAGTGGTTCGCGCCCGGAGTCAACCTTCTTGCGCAGGTAGCTGATGTACAGCTCGACCACGTGGGCCTGGCCGCCGAAGTCGTAGTTCCACACCCGGTCCAGGATCTGCGCCTTGGACAGCACGCGGCGCGGATTACGCATCATGAACCGCAGCAGCTCGAACTCGGTCGCGGTCAGCTCGATGAGCTCACCGTCGCGGCGCACCTCGCGCGCGTCCTCGTCCATGGTCAGGTCAGCCACGGTCAGCTCGGTGCCCGAGCTCGCGCGCGCCATTCCGGCCCGGCGCAGCAGCCCGCGCAGCCGGGCGATGACCTCCTCCAGGCTGAATGGCTTGGTGACGTAGTCGTCGCCGCCGGCGGTAATCCCGCTGACCCGGTCCTGCACCGAGTCCCGCGCGGTCAGGAACAGGACGCAGACGTGCGGCAGGATCGCCCTTACCCGGCGAAGTACCTCAAGGCCGTCAAAGTCGGGCAGCATGATGTCGAGCAGGATCGCGTCCGGCTGGAACTCGCGCGCGGTGCGCACGGCGGAGCTGCCGTCCGCGGCGGTCCTGATCTCCCACCCCTCGTAGCGCAGCACGCTGGCGAGCAGCTCGGCCAGGCTGGGCTCGTCGTCGACGACCAGCACGCGTACGGGGGTGCCGTCCGGTCGCTGGATACTGCCCTCAGCCGGCCGGGCAGCCTCGGCGGCGATAGGTTCCATGACTGTCATCATGTCCTCAGCTTGCCCGCGGCGCCTCGGCCGGGGTTCTGAGCATCTTCTGAATATCCTCTGCGAGCGGGCTCCACCGCCGGTCTGCTCCTGCGGCCAAGTCGCAGCGCGAGCGCCGGGCAGTCCGTCACCGCCCGCCGGGCGGCACGAGCCAGCCGGGCCGGGACAGCGGCGCCGGAGATGACCGGGTATCCCCATTCGTCCATCGTGATGAGCTCGGGCAGCAGCTCGGCGCACACGCCGTGGCCGCTGCAGGCGACGGGATTCACGCGCACCTGCGGGCCGGTGTCGGCCATCGTCATCTCCAGTCAGCCTCGGTCTGGGCCGGCCGGGTCACCGGCAGGAATGGGGTGCAGCGGGTCGCCGTGCACCGGCCGCGCTCGTGCTCGGTTATCTCGGGCTCGAAGACAGTCAGCGCGGTGGCGACGAACCTCACGGTCCCATCCGGGTGGTGGCAGGCGCCGCGCCCGCTCACCAGGCCCGCCCAGCGCCGCAGGTTCGCCAGCGCCGGCCCGGCTGGCCGCGGCTGCGCGAGCTCGGCGAGCGCCGTCGCGATGGACGGCAGTCCGTTGAAGCACGGGCCGCACTGGCCGGCCGACTCCAGGGCAAGGGAACGGGCAACGCTCGCGGTCTCCGCCAGTCCGCAGTGCGCGGCCGGAAACGCGACCAGGACACCGGCCCCCGCGATCGCGCCGGCCGGCCGCAGGTCGGCATTGCAGAGGGCCAGGCGGCGTGCATCGGCACGGCTCAGCCAGCCGCCGTGGTAACCGCCGGACAGCACCGCCTGCACGTCGTCGCCGAGGCGCAGCAGCCAGCTCAGCGGTGTGCCGACGGCAGCCTCGGCGACGCGTACGTGGCCGTCGGACTCGCGAATGGTGCAGAGCATGGACCCTGGCTCAGCCCGGGTGCCGACGCTGCGGAACCAGGCTGCCCCGTGCCGCGCGATCAGCGCCAGGTGCGCCAGCGTCTCCACGTTCTGCACCAGCGTCGGCTGCCCGCCGATGCCGCGCTGAAAGGGTCGGTACTGCTTGTCTGCGGGCCTGGCGGCGCCGCCGTTGATCCTGGACACCGCCGCGGTCTCCTCACCGGCCAGGAACCGCGGCGGCGCCTCGACCAGATGGACGCTCGCACGGTCGGTGCCCGCCGCCGCTCGCTGGGCGAGCGCCGCCTGCAGGTGCCAGGGCAGGTCGGGTCCGCCGCGGCCGTCGGCGCCCGCGTGCACGTACAGGTATGCCGTCCGCGCGCCGACGGCCTCGGCGGCCAGCTGCAGTCCATCAAGGACCAGGTGCGGCGCGAACCAGAGCAGGGCGGCGTCTTTGCTGCTGGCTGGCTCGCCCTCGGCACCGTTGGCGATCGCGACGGCGCTGCCGCCAGCGGTCGCGATCGCGGACAGCTTCCTCGCCACCGGGAACGCGGCGCCGCCGCGGCCGGTGAGGCCAGCGACGCCGACCTCCTCGATCAGGCCCGCACCGCGGAGTCGTGCCCGGCCGTGTCGGCGCAAGTGCGCGACCAGGTCGAGGCCGGGCTCGAGGACGCTCGTGCCACCCAGTCCGCGGGTCGCCGCGGGGAGCAGCCGCGGCACGCCGGGTTCGCCGTCCACGGCCCGCTGGCCGCCCGCTGTCCTGACGGGCAACGCCACGGCGGGCTTCATCGCACACCTGCGCCGGTCAGCGGACGGTCGCCGGCGACCTCAGCCCGGCGCTGGCCGGCGTCGTACGCGCTGCCCTGGGCCAGCGCTCGCGCCGCCCGCTCCGCCTGGCCTGGTGCTCTCGCCGCGCTGGCGATCCGCCAGCCGGTGGCGCCGACCACCGCCGCCGTACAGGCGACGGTGACCGTGAGGAGGCCGCCGCTGTGCAGGTCGTTGCCGGACCCGATGCTGTGCACGAGCGCAACCGGCCAGGAGGCGTAAGCGAGCCAGTGCACCGCGCGCCAGGTGCGGCGGCCGATCCTGGCCCTGGCCAGGCTGGTGACGATCAGCGCGGCGATGATGTCCAGCGACACCGCGCCAAGCCCGATCCAGAGCGGCTTGTAGGCGGAGGTGAACGGGATGACGGCGGCGGCGATGCCGATGGCCACGTAGGGATCAGCAATCGCGGTGAGCACATGCACCGCAGTGAAGGCAACTGCCAGCAGCGACATGCTCCGGTGCAGGCTCGTCGTCGCGAACCTGGGCAGTCCCGGCAGCCGCCCGCGGCGGTTGACCAGGATGCCGAGCACCACGACGACGGTCAGCAGCACCAGCGCGACGACGCCGGTCGCCCGGCTGGCGTACCAGAGCGCGGTGCTGGAGGTGATCCCCACTGCCTGCCTCCTGAGAGTGCGGGCGGCCTGTGCCGCTCCATCCGTACTCCTGCAGGATCGGCTGCCGACTAGGACGGGGGATCTGCGCAGCCTCTGTGCTCGCTCTGAAGGCTGGCGACGAAGCCGCGCAAGAGCCGGGCCAGGTCATCAGCGGTGGACTGGCGGACTGTCGCGTCCATCTCGAGCGCGTCAGCGCCGACCACGACCCGAGCCGGGGGATCGCTGGCCAGGATGCAGTCCTCGATCGCGCCGGCGACCTGATCGGGGTCCCCGGCCTCGTCCAGGCCGATCGCATTCTGCTCGCGTATTGCAGTGAGCATCGGGGCGTAGCGTGAGTCGGCGCCGATGGCGAACGTCTGCAGTTGCTGCGCCATCGCGGTCCGGAACAAGCCCGGCGCGACGATAGTCACGAAGATCCCGAACTGGTGCACCTCCGCGTCCAGCACGATGCTGGCGCTGGCCAGCGCGGCCTTCGAGGCGGAGTACCAGCCGCCGAATGGCGCCGGGAAGGTGTCGTTCTCCGACGTCACGTTGATGATCCGGCCGCCGCCCTGGATACGCATGACCGGCACCGCGGCGCCAGCCAGCCGCATCGGACCAAACAGGTTGACCTCGAAGACGCGGTGTGCGTCGGCGTCGTCGGCCTCCTCGAGTGATCCCAGGCTGACCGTCCCGGCGTTGTTGACGAGTACGTCGAGCCGCCCCGCCGCGGTCACGACGGCGCGCACGGCTGCCGGACCGGCCACCGGATCGGCGACGTCGACGATGACCGGCGTCACGCTTTCGGGCAGCCGGGCCCTGGACGGATCGCGAGAGCCGCAGAACACCTGATGGCCGGCTGAGGCCAGCCGCCGCACCGTCGCCAGCCCGATGCCGCTGCTCCCGCCCGTCACCAGCACAACCGCCATGGCCGCGACGGTACCAACCCGGCGGCAGTGACGGCCACGAGCAGCTGCGCTAGCGGCTGCGACCGTCAGCCGCGATGCTGGATCTGGCTGAAGGGGATGTCCCGGTCGACCCTGACCTCGCCTGGCAGCCCGAGCACCTTCTCGGCCAGGATGTTCTTCTGGATCTCGTCGGTGCCGCCGGCGATCGACTGGCCCGGAACCGACATCAGCACCTCGGCGATGACGCCCCCGAGAGCAGAGTCCGGCCCCGTGAGCATCCCCTTCGCGCCCGCGATCATCGCGTGAACCCTGGCCGACTCGCGCGCGATGTTGCTGGCCGCGAGCTTGCCGATCGATCCCTCGGCACCTGGACGCGCGCCGAGCGCTCGGGCAGCGCGCGCCCGCTCCGCGGTCCAGGTGCTGACCCGGTACAGCGTGAGCAGTCGCGCGATGGCCTGGCGGATGACCGGGTCGTCGGCGACGCCCGCTGCCCGCGCGTGCTCGATGACCAGGTCCGGCCTGCCTGCCCGCTGCGGGTACCAGGAGTAGGTGGCGAAATGATCGTCTGCCTCCGCCCGTGCCTCGTCGAGCGCCCGGCCCGGCGCTGCGGAGTAGACCGGGCGCCGGAGCGCGGAGAAGCGGCGTTCGTAGGCGAGTGTCGTGAGCGCCGCCGTCCAGCCCTGGCCAACAGCGCCGATCACGTTGTCCTTCGGGATGCGGGCGTCAGTGAGGAAGACCTCATTGAAGGAGGCGTGGAAGTTCATCTGCCGCAGCTGCCGAACTTCGACTCCGGGCTGCTTCATCGGCAGGACGAAGTACGTGATGCCCTGGTGCTTGGGTACGTCCCGGTCCGTGCGGGCGAGCAGCATCCCGAGGTCAGCGTGATGCGCGCTGGTGTTCCAGACCTTCTGCCCGTTGATCACCCAGGTGTCGCCGTCGAGAACCGCGGCGGTGGACAGCCCCGCCAGGTCCGAGCCGGCGCCCGGCTCGCTAAAGAGCTGGCACCAGGTCTGCTCGCCAGTCAGCGTGGGCCACAGCAGCCGGTCCCGGACGTCGTCACTGCCGTGCGCGAGGATCGTGGGCGCGGCGAGCCAGGTACCGCTGCCGACCGGGATGCCGACGGCGCCCAGCCGCAACAGTTCGGCGCCGACCAGCTCGTCCGCCCAGGCTGGCAGCCCGCGGCCGTGCCAGCGCCGCGGCCAGCTCGGGACCGCCCAGCCCGATTGCAGCAGTAGCTCACGCCAGTCACGCAGCGGCATCGCCGGATCCCAGTGCTGCCGTACCCACTCGGCGAGCTCGGCGCGCACGTCATCCGGTGCGAGGTCGGCTGGCGCATGGTCAGCTGGAGCGTGGTCGGTCATGCCAGTCTCTCCGCGGCCGTGATCTCTGTCAGGAACCTCTGCAGCTCGGCGTCGAAGAGCGCGGGCTCGTCCACGTTCGGTGCGTGTCCTGCGCCGGGGATCACGACCTTGCGGGCCCGCGGGATCTTGGCCGTCATGTAGTCCGCCGCCGCCAGGAACGGCTCGTCATCAGATCCGACGACGACCAGCGTAGGTACTGCGATGCTGGGCAGTCCCTCGAGCACGTGCGAGTCTCGCTGGGTCAGCGTGTGCCTGGCCGCCACGATCAGGCCGCTGGCGTCGCGATGCGCATCGCCGTGCAGCTCCGCGCTGGAGCCGACGGCGGCGAGGCCCCGTTCGGCGAGCCGCGCGGCGGTGCCCTCGGCCCGCCGGTTCCAGCCGTCCCTGGCGGCGTCATTGCGGAAGCCCGGCCCGGTGTCGATGAGCACGAGACCGGCGACCCGGCCCGGGAACTGCAGCGTGAAGTCGAGCGACAAGTAGCCGCCAAGTGAGTGGCCGCCGAGCACGACCCGGTCGCATTGACACAGCGTGAGCAGGGCGGCCATGTCGTCGAGCACGCTGGCCGGGCGGTAGCACTGGCTGTCGGCCGGATAGTCGCTGCCGCCGTGACCGCGCATGTCCCAGGTGATCACCTGATGGCTGGCCGCAAGAGCGGGTACGTTCGCGGCGAACATCGCGCCGGTGGCGGCGAAGCCGTGCGTGAGGAGCACGGCCGGGCTGCCGCTGCCGCTGACCTGATAACGGATGCCGCCGCCTGGGCGGTCCAGCGTGGGCATGGCGGCGGTCCTCAGCGGCCGGCGAAGCTGGCCGGGCGGCGTGCGCTGACGGCCGCGAGACCTTCACGCCAGTCTGCGGTCTGCATGAGCCGTTCCTGTTCCGCCCGTTCGCGCGCCATCGCCGCCCGCGCCTGGCCGGCGAGCTCGCCGCGCATGGTAGCCCGGATGGAGCGAACCGCCAGCGGCGCCGAGCCGGCGATCTGCGCCGCGAACGCATGCGCCTCGGCTCGGGCCTGGCCCGAGTCGGCGAGCCGATCGGCGAGGCCGACCGCATGTGCCTCCGCGCCGCCGACGCGGCGTCCGGTGTAGAGCAGGTCGAGCGCCGTCTGCTGGCCGACGGCCGCCGGGAGCGTCACGCTGAGCGCGAAGCCCTGATGGATGCCGATCAGCGCGAAGTTCGCCGCGAACCGAGCCTCCGGCGCGGCCACGCGGAAGTCGGCGGCCATCGCCAGGCCCAGGCCGCCGCCGATCGCGGCACCCTGGATCGCCGCGACCATCGGCAGCGGCTGCTCGAACAGGCGGATCGCGAAGTCGTACAGGTGCGATCCGTCCGGCTCGCCGACGGCGTGCGCGTCAGTGAAGTCGGCTCCGGCGCAGAAGACGCGCCCGGCGCTGCACAGCACGACGGCCCGGCAGCGCGGATCGGCCGCCAGCTCGTCGCAGGCATCGGCGATCTGGCGGATGAGTCCGGGACTGAAATGATTGCTCGGCGGTCTGTTGATCTCCAGCGTCGCGACGTGGTCGTCGCCGAGGTCGACGGTCAGCTCGGGGCTTGGGGTTGCCGCACTTCCCAGATCCGTCATGAGGCTCTCTCCCGGCCAGCGTGCGCAGTTCCGTCCTTTTTGCCATCGTAGATCCAACTGCGACGGCGACGGGGACTGCAGGCTAAGAGCCGCCAGAGGTCACCTGACCGGAGCCGGAGCTGCTCGATGGTGCGGACGAGCCCTGCAGGCCGCTCGATGAGCTGCCGCCAGTGCCCGCGCTGCTGCTCGTCGCGGAACTGCCCTGGGCCGAGGTCGCATGCGCAGATCCGGGCAGGCTGTAGGCCACGCCTGCCGCGGTGAGCACGCTCGCCAGGCCAGTCGCCGCCGTGATCCGGCGCAGCCGGGCCCGGTTCTGCTCCCTGGCCGCGATCCGCTGCCGGACTAGGTCTGGCGTCATCACGTGCCTTCCTGTCGAGGTGATGCATCTAGCCTGGCGCCCCAGCTTCTGAAAGGGCTCTGCGCGCGCTGTCAGTCGGCCGTGAGGACAGCGCCCTCGCGGCGCTCTGATGGGCAGGCAGCATCGGTAATCCCCAGGACCTGTGGATGAAGCTGTGTACGGCGCGGTGGAAAGCAGTCGTGCACAGGGGATAAACAACAGATGTCCTGTGGATGGCCAAAGAATCTTGAAGTTCTCGCGGAAAGGCCTTGTGCGCCACTGCCGATTGGCAGTAGAAATCTCTCACCACTGAAGACGGGATCCGCCCCAAGGGAAACCTCGGGAACGACGGAAGGGCCGGGCGACCGGCGCGGACGTCGGGAGCCTGACACCGGTGGCGCCACGCAGCACACGGCATCTGAGCAATCGGCTTGCTAGTGCGGTGAGGCAGGCGTCACGCAGCGCGCGGCGGCCGAGCAATCGGCTAGCCAGGGCAGCGGGACGTAGGCGGGGCCCCTCGATCTCATACATCGAGGGGCCCCGCCGCCGTTGTGCGCGCCATTGTCAGCGCTGCCATTGTCAGGGCCGCCATTGTCAGCGGTGCCGTTGTCAGGGCCGTTATCCACGCGGGCGTCATGCGGCTTACGCCGAGGTGCTGCCCGCGGCCGGCAGCTGGCAAACATGACCGGCGGTGGCAAACCCCGTTCCCTGGGTGTAAATCGTAACAAAATTGCACTGCGCCTTGTCGAATGCGTATGACATGCAGCCGGCGTCGCGTGTTCAGCGCGGCGGCAAGCGATCACGGTGCGAAACTGATGAGTGACGTTCCGTGCATTCGGTCGACGGGGCAAGCGCAGCCGGACGGGGGAGTGCGTGCGTACCAGCACCAGCCGCGACGTGGCCGGCCGCAGGCTGACGGAGCGTTCTGTGAGTCAGGGCGGCGCGGCGGCCGGGCTGGCGACTGCCGTAGTCCAGCGCAAATCAGCGCAGCCGACCCGGCGGGCAGTGCTGTGCGCGCAGGCGCCGGGCGATCCGGTGGCGCCGGCCGACCTCGCCAGCTGGTTCACCGAGCGCGCCTTCCACTTCTACGTCGCCAGGCTGCGAGTGCCGGCCACGGCGGCGCTGACGGGGCGTCGCGCCCGGCATGACCTGGTGCCTGCATTCGCCGACCTGGACGCCGCGTGCAGGCGCCTGCGCGAGGCAGATGGCATGGCGAGCGTGCTGGTGACGGCGCATGGCCGTGCTGCCGTCGCGGCCGCGCTCTGGAGTGACAGCCGCCAGCAGGTCGGCGACGGGCAGCCCGGCGGTAGCGCCCGAGCCGACGGGCGCGCCGCAGCGGGCGAGCGCAGTGACCAGTCCGGCGCCGATGCGCTGATCCTGTCTGCGCCGGCCTGGCCGAAGGCCAGCCTGCGCCTGCACATCGCGTGCCCGGTGCTGGTCCTTGCCGGCCAGAATGCGGCGCGGACGGGATCGCGGCCGTGGCCGCACCGGTCGCGCGGCCGCGGGGCGCCTCCGCTGCAGCTCGGCAGCCATGTGACGTGGCTGGCCCTGGCCGACGCCAGCGCCGACCGGCGGCGGTTCCTCGACGAGCTCGGCCGGTGGCTCGGCGCCTACATGTACGGGCCGCTGCACGACCAGCTGCTGTGACGTCGGGCCCGGCTGGCGCTGCCCAGCGTGCGGTCAGCTGACCACGTTGACCGTGACGGAGGGATAGCCGGACGCGCCGTTCGGCTCGGGCGGCTCCTGGAGTGATGTCTGGGTGTAACCGGTCTTGTCGGTGGCGCGCGCTTCGATGAGGTAGCTCCCTGGCCGGACGGCCACGTTCCAGTCGTAGACCCACTGGCGCCAGCTATCGATGCCGGGCACGGCGGCCAGCTTGGCCTGCTGCCACGGGCCATTCGCGATGCGGACCTCGACTGCCTCGATGCCCTTGTGCTGAGCCCACGCGACGCCCGCGATCGAGATCGGCTTGCCGGCCTGCACCGGATTGACGCCGGTCGGCACGTCGATCCGCGACTCGGTCTTGACTGGCGCCTGCTGATCCCAGCCGCGCGGCACCCAGTACGCCTGGTTGGCCGCGAACGTCGTGACCTCGATGTCCACGATCCACTTGCACGCCGACACGTAGCCGTACAGGCCGGGGATTACCAGCCGGGCCGGGAAGCCGTGCTCGACCGGGAGCGCCGCGTCGTTCATCGCGACCGCGAGCAGGGCGTCGCGGCCATCCATCGCGGTTGCTGCCGGCGTGCCCGAGGTGAACCCATCCGAGGAGGTGCAGAACAGCTGATCGGCGCCCGCCTTGATGCCGGCCTCCTGCAGGATGCTGCGCAGGCTGGCACCGAGCCACTTGGCGTTGCCGATGTACGGCCCGGCGACCGGGTTCGACACGCAGCACAGCGTGATCCAGTCCTCGATCAGCGGCCGCTTGATCAGGTCGTCGAAGGTCAGCATCAGCTCCTTGCGCACCATGCCGTGGACCCGCAGCTGCCACTGCGCGGGCTGGATCTCCGGCAGCACGATCGCCGTATCGACCCGGTAGAACGAGCTGTTGGGGGTCACGAAGGTGCTCAGGCCGGGGATCTTCAGGTCTGTGCCAGGCGGCAGTGGTGGCGCAGGCTGAGCTGGCGCGGGCAGCTTCAGCGCCTGCTGGATCTTGTTGACGTCCCTGGTAGTCGCCAGCCAGGAGCCGCCGGCGTAGGTGAGCAGCGATACGCCGGCGACGGCCACGCTGGACAGCAGGAATCGGCGCCGGTCCGGGACAGGCGCCTGCCGGGTCCTGATCTGGCCGCCGTCCGCCGGCCGCCACGACGCACCGGGGTGGACGGGCTCTGCCGGGCTGGCTGGCTCTGCTGGGCCGCCTGGCTCTGGCGGGCGGGCTCGCTCTGGCGGGCGGACTGGTCTCGGCTGGACCAGCCGCCGGGCGACGCCGCTGAAGTACCGCAGCGCGAACGCGCCTGCGATGGCCCCGATGACCGTCGGCAGGACGTCGCTGCCCCGTGCCGTCGGCTGGCTCAGGGTCGCATAGAGCCCCACCGCGGCGAACACGGCCAGCCCGGCCAGGCCCAGCCAGAGCTTGCGGATCGCAAGCACGCCGATCACCGCGGCAAAGATGATCAGGACGCCGCGGATACCCCAGACCAGGACTGTCTTGTCACTGGAGCCGAACTCGCGGATGGCAAAGTTCTTCACGGCGGCCGGCGTGTGGTTGATCGACATCTCGCCGACGGCCGTCACCGGCTCGCCGATGGGCGAGACGAGGAAGGCGGCGACGAGCTGCGCGACCCCAAGCGCGACGAGGGCGGTGACGATGCCGACGGTCGCGCCGGCGCCCGCCACGGCCGCGCGGCCGGGCCGGTTGCCGCCGCGTGCCTGCCGGGGGTTAGGTGGATGTTGCCGATAGGTCACACGCGTATTCGTACCAGGAGTGCCGATCGGATTGGCGAACCGGAAAGATGTCCCGATATCCGCGGGCGGCGGCCGGCCACGCCGACGGCCAAGCCGCTCCGCGACGCGGTGACGAATAGGGGTGTGGACTTGCTAGGCGGAGAGCCAGCCGGTGGCGGGCGCGAGGTGGGGCCGCGCGCTGCGCCGGCACCGGGGCGGCCGGCCGGGCGAGGCCTCGAGCTCGTGCTGGCGGAGGTCGCCAAAGGTGATCACGCGGCGTTCCGGGCCGTCTACGACCAGACTGCGCCTGCCGTGCTCGGCACGATCCGGCGCGTCTTGCGTGATCCGGCGCAGTCCGAGGAAGTCATGCAGGAGGTCTTGCTCGAGATCTGGCGGACCGCGGCCAGGTTCGACCCGTCCGTCGGCTCGGCTAGCGCCTGGATCGCGACCCTGGCGCACCGCCGGGCAGTGGACCGCGTCCGGTCTGAGCAGCGTGCCGCGGCGCGCGAGCTCCGCGCCGCCACGGCCTCGATTGACTATGACGAGGTCAGCGACGCGGCCCTGGCGACGCTGGAGCACGAGCGGGTCCGGCGCTGCCTCGGCGGCCTGACCGACCTGCAACGCGAGTCGGTGACGCTGGCGTACTACGGCGGCTATAGCTACCGCGAGGTAGCCCAGCTGCTCGGCGTCGCTGTCGGGACGGTCAAGACGCGCATGCGCGACGGCCTGATCAGGCTGCGGGACTGCCTGGGGGTGGAGTGATGCGAGGTCGGCGCGCAGCGCTGCACACGCTCGTCGGCGCGTACGTCATGGACGCCGTCACCGGCCGGGATCAGGCGGATTTCGAGCGCCACTTGCTGACCTGTGAGCAATGTCGCGAGGACGTGCGCGGCCTGCGGGAGGCGACCGCGCAGCTGGCTGCCGCCGCGGCTGTGCCGCCTCGTCCCGAACTGCGCGAGCAGACGGTGCGTGCCGCCGAGCGGATCCGGCAGCTGCCGCCCGTAGTGGCGGGCGAGGCAGCGGCGCCGGGTACCGCCTGGCGACGGGCGGGCTCGTGGCTGCCCAGGCTCGCCGCTGGCGCCGCGGTCGTGCTGGCGGTGACGGCCATCGTGCTGGGCGTGCACCTGAGTGTCATGCAGGGCCGTCTGAGCGCGATGGAGCGGCGCGATAGCGCGATCGCCGCGGTCCTCGGCTCGCACGACGCGACGACGCTCACAGCGCAGGTCAGGACCGGCGGAACGGCGACGGTGGTGATGTCGCACCGGGCCCGCGCGCTGGTCTTCACCGCCAGCGGCCTGCCCAGGCTGCCAGCGTCGCAGGCCTACGAGCTGTGGCTGATGGGACCCGCTGGTGACACGCCGGCCGGCCTGCTGCCGTCCGGGCATCACGGCATGTCCGGACCCGTCGTGGTGAGCCGCCTCGCGCCCGGCGACCGGCTCGGGCTCACGATCGAGCCTTCGGCGGGAACGGGGCGGCCGACGTCCGCCCCCGTTGTCCTGGTCGCGCTTGGCCCATGACCATGCTGGCGGCGGCCGCGCAGCCCGCCACCGGGGCGACAGCTACGTCTGCGGCAGGCTAACGTGGCGAGCGTGAAAGCATCCCCCGAAGCGCAGCTGCGACTGCTTGAACTTGCCGATCTGGACGCCGAGCTCGGGAGGCTGGAGCATCGGCGCCGCGGCCTCCCCGAGCACGCCGAGCTCAGCCGGCTGGAGCAGCGCGACCACGAACTGCGGGACGAGATCGCTACCCTCGAGGCGCGCGAAGGAGACCTGAGGCGCGAGCAGGCCAAGGCGGACGCCGACGTCGAGCAGGTCCGCAGTCGCATCGGCCGAGACCGCACGCGGCTGGACGCGGGCCAGGTCAGCTCGCCGCGCGAGCTGGAGAACCTCCAGTCCGAGATCGAGTCACTGCTGCGGCGGCAGTCCGATCTGGAGGACGTCGAGCTGGACGTAATGGAGCGGCTGGAAGCGGCCCAGGCCAGGCTCAAGGAGGCTGGCGCCGAGCGCGCCACGGTGGCGACCGACGTTGACGCCGTCACTGCCCGCCGGGACGTGGCGCTGGCGGAGATCACCGACCTCTCCGGCACTGCGGCGCAGCGCCGGGCCGCGGTCGTGACCGAAGAACCGGCAGACCTGATGGACCTCTACGAGCGGCTGCGGGCACAGCATGGCGGTGTCGGCGCGGCCGCACTGCGCCGGGGCCAGTGCCAGGGCTGCCACTTGTCGCTCAACACCGTCGATCTGAACGCGATCCGCGCGGCTCCCGCCGACGACGTGCTGCGCTGTGAGGAGTGCCGCCGGATCCTGGTCCGGACCGATGAATCGGGGCTCTGACCCGTCCGCCGCGACGCCCGGCCAAGCGCGTCCGCCGGCCAGCGGCTGGCGGCGAGCACACGGCCAGCCGACCACTACCCTGCTGCTGCGGCACGGGCAGACCGCGCTGTCGGCCGAACGACGTTTCGCCGGCCGCGGTGACATCCCGCTCACCGACCTCGGCCTGGAGCAGGCGGCGGCCGCCGCAGCCAGGCTCGCGCAGCGAGGCGACATCGACCGCATCCTGACCTCGCCGCTGCTGCGGACGCAGCAGACGGCCGCTGCGGTCGCAGCCGCCACCGGCGCGCCGGTGGACGTCGATGACGACCTGGCCGAGACCGACTTCGGTAGCTGGGAAGGAATGACGTTCGCCGAGGTCATGGCGCGCTGGCCGGACGAGATGGCGGCGTGGCTGGCCACTGCGGAGACAGCGCCGCCTGGCGGAGAGAGCTTTGCCGCGGTGGCCGTGCGCGTGGACGCAGCGCTGGACCGGCTGCTCGGCGCGCATCAGGGCCAGACCGTCGTCGTCGTCAGTCACGTCACGCCGATCAAGACGATCGTGTGCCGGGCGCTGCTCGCGCCCCCAGCGGCGCTGTTCCGGATCCACCTGGACGTAGCCGCGCTTTGCGAGGCCGCGTGGTTCGCCGACGGACCTGCCTTGCTACGGTCGCTTAACGACACCGCGCATCTGCGGTCGGCCTGACGGTCGGCTGCAGCGATGGCCCGCCACCGCGCCTGCAACGAGGCGTGAGTACAGGATGATTTCGGTTCGCTTGGGTTCATTGTTCTGAGCGATCAGGTCGTCGTGTGTGTAAATACTCTCCGTGTGTGGAATAGCACTCCTCGTAATTGATCAAGACGGGGGGATATCAGTGCCTGTTCAGTCCACGACCCGTGCGGCGACCCGCCGTAGTTCGGCGAGTACCGCCCGCAGCAGGTCGGTGAGCCGCAGTGCGTCAAGGGGCACTGCGAGCCGACCATCAAGTTCAAGCTCCAGGAAGTCGAGCGCCACGCCGAAGACCGCTCGCAGCAGCGCTGCGAAGCCGGCCAGCAGAACGGCTGCCAAGGCAACCACACGGAGCACCGCCTCGCGGTCGACCCGCAGCACAGCGGCGCGATCGACTGCGTCACGTTCCACCGCTTCTCGCTCCGGTGCGGCGCGCCGGAGTACCGCGAGTCGTACCAGCCGCAGTTCGGCTAGCCCGGCGACCGCGGCGAGGACCGTATCCTCGGCAGCTACCAAGGTCACGTCGGCAGCCACCAAGATGACAGCCGCTGCCAGCAAGGCAACGGTGTCGGCGCAGACGATGTCCTCGGCCATGAAGTCGATGAACACCGCCACGAAGGCCATGATGACGGCAGCAAAGGCGCTGACCGCCGCGGCCAAGACGATGTCATCGGCCAAGCCGGCCGCTGCCAGCACTACCACTGTCCGCCGGGCGTCGACATCGCGGACCACTAGCGCCCGCAGGCCGGCGACCAGGAGGACGTCGTCCACGCGGCCGTCGTCCAGGACCTCATCGGCCAGGGCCAAGTCCCGGACATCGTCGTCCAGGACTGCCTCGTCCAGGGCCACCAAGCCAGCTGGCACGACGGCTAGGGCGAGTGCTGCGACGCCCAGCACGACTGCGTCCACGGCGCGGGCTGCCAGCAAGGCGAAGAGCTCGGCGAAGCCACGGGCAACGTCCGTCAAGCCGAGGTCGACAACGTCACGGCCACGGTCGGCCGCGCCGAAGTCGCGTCCGGCGTCGCGCAGGTCGAGCAGCCGCTCGGCTAGCCGGCCAGCTGCGACCGCGATGCGGCCGGCGTCCTCGCTGACGCTGTCCGCTCCGGCGCAGTCGCGGAGCAACGGTGAGTACGGCAGCCTGCTGGGCAGCCTGATTCACTGAGCACGTAGTTCGCAGCTCGCAAGATCAGACGGGCGGCGCTGGCAGCGAGCCGGCGCCGTCCGTCTTCGCTGACTGCCCGTATCCTGGGCACAGTGGCGGGCGAGCTGGCCGGGCGGCCGCGACGCGTCAGGTCCGCCTGGCACGCCGAGGAAGGTCCGGGCTCCGCAGGGCAAGGTGGTCGGTAACGCCGACCCGGGGTGACCCGCGGGATAGTGCCACAGAAAATAGACCGCCTCCGGACTCGTCCGGGGGTAAGGGTGAAACGGTGGTGTAAGAGACCACCAGCGCTCAGGGTGACCTGAGCGGCTTGGTAAACCCCACCCGGAGCAAGGTCAAGAGGGAGCACGCCGGCAACGGCTGCTCCTGCGCGAGCGATCGAGGGCTGCCCGCCCGATGCTCGCGGGTAGACCGCACGAGGCTGTCGGCAACGACAGTCCTAGATGGATGGCCGCCGGCCCGCGCAAGCGGGTGCACAGAACCCGGCCTACAGGCCAGCTCGCCCGCCGCCTGCACTCTGACCTGCAGCTTTGTAGTTATGAAGGCTCCAGTTCCGTTCCGGTTCCGTCAATACGGGCCTCAGAACCTGGTCGATGGCGGTCCGGCCGAGGTCCTCGGTGTCGGCGAACAGGTGCCCGTAGGTGTCCATCGTCTCGGCGAGTGTCGCGTGGCCCAGCCGGGCCTGAATGATCTTCGGATTGAGGTTCGCGGCGATCAGCGCGCTCGCATAGAAGTGCTGCGAGCCGCCATTCTTTTTCATACGAGGAACGCTTGCCTTTATAGGCGGGCTACGATCTCTTCGTCTATTAGGGCTGTTATAGAGGTTCGCTGGGAGCCGCCCCCTTCCACGTGGGCGGTTACGGTTACCACCGCTTCCTTATCCGGGGAGATTATGCAGAGCTGGCCGTAGAGGCCTGCCATTTTGTACGTTTTCCCCCCGGGGGTGCACCAGACGCCGAGGCCGTAACTGTCCGAGAGGCGGAAGCCTTCGTCTGTTGGGTCCTTCACGGTCGGGACGGTTTCAGTCGCGATTCGTGCGCAGTATTCGGCGGGGACCAGCTGGCGGCCTTCGTGGCGGCCCTCGTCTAGCAGGAGGCGGCCGAAGCGGGCCAGTTCGGACGTCCTCAGGTAGAGGGCGCTCTCCGCTACCGGATGGCCGAGGGGGCAGGTGTGCCACTGGGGGTTGTGGATGGCCAGCGGGGTGAAGAGGCGGGGCAGCAGGTAGTCGCGGACGTTGGCGCCGGTCGCGGCGCGCAGGGCGCGGGCCGCTACGTACGGGCCGATGCCGGTGTACCTGAAATACGTGCCGGGCTCGTGCGCCAGCGGGGTCGCGAAGAAGTCAGCGGCTAGGTCCGGGACTACGACGGGGTCGTAGGCGGACCAGGAGTACGGGCTGCCGGACGTCATCATGAGCAAGTGCCGGAGCGTGACCTGGTCCAGGCGGGGCGCGGCAGAGCCGGCTAGCTCGGGGTAGTACTTGAGGGCGGGGTCGTCCAGGGCGAGGCGGCCTTCGGCTTCGGCGATGCCAAGCGCTACGGACGTAAAGGTCTTCGAGACCGACCGCACGTCGACTCGGTCGTCCGAGCGGAGCCTGCGTTCGACCGGCTCGGCACCGCGGCGGTAGATGTGCACTCCGTAGAGTTCCATGCCCTCTCGTTCAGCGGACCGGACCAGGGCGTCAATGAGTTCTCGCATGGCGGGGAGCCTAATAGCGGGGTCTGACATTCGCGGCTGTCTGCGCATTCGTACGCGAGGGGGGCGGAGCCGCCCTGATGATACGCGGAGGCCTATTCGATAGTGCAGCCAGAAAGGGTTGGCGCCAAGCAGGCTTCGCCGCTAATAGCTTCGCTGATGATTGCATTTACGGCTTCCAGCCCTCTAAAGCCGGTCGTCAGTTCCGTGTCTGTTCCGCCGGTAGCCCTGCAGAGCGCGAATCACCGCGAGTTGGCGATGCTTGATCCGCTGCTAACGGGCATGCGCGGGGGGCCGCGGGACGTGCCAAATCGGGCGCAATGAGTACCCGGCCTACAGGCTGGCTCGCCCGCCGCCTGAGCTGTCGCCGGGACGGGCATGGTCAGCCGCGGGTCCGCGCTCATTTGTCTCTCGAGCAGCTGGGGCGTAGCGTCGAAAGCACGAAGGTGCGTTCGTCTATCAGCGAATAGACGGGCCCTTGGGACTTCCCAGGGTGCCCTGGACCTCGGCAGCGCTTTAGCGCACACCAAGCTGAGGCGGCGTATGCCAGCACTTGTCCTTGGCCATACCCGGTTCGTAACCGGTAGTCGGCCTCTGCCTGCGAGGCACGGGCCAGGGCGGAGCAGCCGCGCCGGGAAGCACTGAGGACACTCTGCCTTTGGGCATGCCGAGCGGCAAGCCCTCAAGGAGGCCGACATGAGCACGACCGATGCACGCAGTAGGCACGCGAGCCGCAACGAGAAGATCGACATGCACCTCGAGGTCGACATCCTTCCGGTATCCGACGTCGACCGGGCAAAGCAGTTCTACCAAAGCCTGGGCTGGAGGCTCGACGACGATGTAGCCCCGGCAAACGACGTTCGCTTCGTCCAGTTCACGCCCCCAGGATCCGGGTGCTCGATCACCTTCGGCCAGGGAGTCACGTCGGCCGCACCCGGCTCGGCCGAGGCGACGCTGACTGTTACCGACATCGAAGCGGCCCATGACCAGCTTGTGAGCCTCGGCATCGACGCGAGCGACGTATGGCACGGCGCTCCGTTCCCCGTCGAGGCGCGGCTCAGCGGCCCCGACCCCGCGCACACGAGCTACGGGTCGTTCTGCTCCTTCAGCGACCCCGACGGCAACGCGTGGCTGGTCCAGGAGGTCACCACGCGGCTTCCCGGCCGGGTCTGATATAGCATCCGCATCCGCGGCGGGCAGACCATGACACGACTACCCAGCCGACCAGTCGAGCCGGAAGGTGGTCTCGCCGAGCACGGTCGGGCTGGAAATAGCAGAGTCATCGGCATCGATCATGGTCACCAGGTCGGCACCGGTGAGCGTGTGCTCCTTTTCGTGGCTGAACGCGAGGCAGCCGTCGAAGTAGGAGGCGCCGTAGCGGCCGAGCGCATACGGGAGGTTGTCGTGCGTGCCGACCGGGACTTCCAGGATCCACTCCGCGCAGTAGCCGAGCAGGCGCGAGCCGGCCGGGGCCTTCTGGAGGAACGAGGTCGACGTGCCGGTTGTCAGGTTGGTCAGGTGGACGGCCGCCAGGTACGGCGTCCGCACGGTGATCTCGCAGAACATCACGTCGCCCGGTGACACCGGCACGTTGGTGATCGACACTGGCCCACTGGGCACCCATTCGAACCACAAATACGTGGCGTCCGCGATCAGGCCCTGAAACCCTGGGTTGAACTGGCGCACGTGGGTGGTGCCGGCCTGGACGAGGTCGGTGATCGGCGGGCTCCCTGGCAGCTGCCAGCCGTCGATGCCGATCCAGTTCGCGGCGACATACACCTGGTACACCTGCTCGTCGGGCGGAAACGCCATGTCCGGCACCACCCACTGGCCGGTCACCTGCTTGATCGGGTCGTTGTACGCGGCGAACGTGATGACTCCCGACCAGTTCGACGACGTGTCGGACGTCGGCGGCGGTGGGGGCGGCCAGGGGATTGGGTATGGCGGGAAGTCGACTGACGGCCCGACGACTGGCGTCCGGGCGATCGGCACCGTCCCGAACTCGGGCGGCACGCGCGTAGTCATCCGGGAGACGACGCGCTGCCAGGATGCGTGCCGGTCGGGATGCGCCTCGGCGTCCGGCCGGGAGGGGAAGCCGTGTCGCTGCAGCTCATCATCGTCGGCGGTAATCGGGTCGAAGCCGTCCGGCGGCGCCGGGAACAGCTCGACGCCAAGCTCCTCGTACGTTTTCCCGATCGACCTGATCGCGGCGCCGCCCGTCTAGTGTGCTGTGCCGAAGATGTAAATGTGCGTCGCGCCGATGCGGATCTTGGTGTGGAACCAGCTCACGACGTCATTCCCGATGCGGACGCAGCCGTGCGAATCGGCGTACCACGGCACCGGTTCGCCGCCGTGAATGGCAAAGACACGGCCAATGAAAAAGACGGGATTCTCCATCGGCCCAAGCGGCGCGTAGATAAACCCCTTCGTATAGGACAGGGCGGTATACCTGCCGTCGGGCGTCAGCCAGCCGCATCCCTGTCCAGGCAGGCAGCCAGCGCCCGTCGAGACGTGCAGGATCAGGTGCGGCCGGTCGTGCCGGTACAGGACCAGGACCTGGACGTTCTGGTTGACCTCGATGCGCCCCGCGCCGCCCCTCGGGTACTTCGCGACCGGCGGCCGGGGGCTGATCAGCGCCCGCCGGAAGGCTGGCGTGACAACAGAGTTGTGGTGCGCGGCGCGGGCGTTCATCGGCAGGCCCTGGACCTCCTTGAAGGCCCAGACAGCCTGTTCGAGGTCGACGCCGTATACACCGTTCGCCGGACCCGCGAAGTAGCCCAGCTGGTTCAGGCGCTTCTGCACGCTCCTGACCGCCGGTCCATGGTCGCCGAGCTTCAGGTCCTGCGTGGGCGGCACATAGGCGGCTGCCAGCGCTAGCCGCGGGCTCGGAGCACCTTGCGCAGCCTGGCTGGCGTGCCCGGCAATGGCCAGGCCGATCGGCAGGGACGCCGCTGCCCCAACCGCAGCAACCGCCCCCGCGCGACACAGCCATCGCTGAGCCGAATGCCCCATCGACACGCCCCTTACTAGCAGGCTGCGCCGCAAACTACGACTAAGGCATGATGGCATTAATGGAGAAAGGCTTGCTCGCCTTTCCTGGTCCCGCCGCGGTCTTTCTTCGCGGCCAGGGACCGAGCTCGCCCGGTTAGGACCGGAACGCGGCGTAGATGATCGCGGTCAGGCGGTCGATCATCTCGTCCTTGGGAAGCCTTACCTCGGCGCTCATCAGGTAGTTGATCCGCTCGAGCATCATCAGGCAGGCGACGGCGGTCAGTTCGGCGTGTTCGGCCGGTGCGTGCTCGCCCGCCGGGCCGGTCTGCGCCGCCGTCATGCCCTGCGTCATCACCTCAGAGAGCCGGAAGAACAACTGCAGGCCGTCGCTGAAGACGCTC
Organism: uncultured Actinomycetota bacterium; assembly: GCA_963792725.1. Classification (GTDB taxonomy): domain Bacteria; phylum Actinomycetota; class Actinomycetes; order Streptosporangiales; family Streptosporangiaceae; genus JAJYUU01. The sequence goes on from CAWBXJ010000002.1 coordinate 265,877, forward strand.
TCGCCAACGATCTCAGCCTGGCTGAGGATCCGGATCACGGTCGCGTGCGCCGCATAGGTATCGCAGAAGCTCTGTACCCACCGCCGCAGCGCGGCCCGCCCGGCGTCGTTGCCCGTGACGACGGGGAACTCATCGGTGATGTTGGCCATGTCGACGAGGGCGTCCCGCAGCAGCGTCCGGAACAGGTCGTCCTTGTTCGCGAAGTACAGATAGAACGTGCCGTGCGACGTCTTGGCGCGCCGGACGATGTCTTCGACCCTGGCGGCCTGGAAGCCCGCCTCTTCGAACTCGACCAGCCCCGCCTCGAGCAGCCGGCGCACCGTGTCCCGGCCGTGGGCACCAAGCTCGCGCTGCAGCGCGGGGACGCCGCCGTCAAGCGACGGACGCAGCGGCCGCGGACTGTCCGCGGCCCGCCCGCCTAGATTCCCGACCGCGGCGGACTCGCCGTCGTCGGCGGCCGCTCCATTTCTGACATCGGTCGTCCTGGCGTCGCCATTTCTGACATCGGCCGGGCTCGACTTCACGACAGCAGGAACTGCCCTTGTGCCTGCTGGATTCCCGGCCGGGAGATGCTGTGCGGGCGCCTGCTTGGCGTCTGTGCGCCGGGCCGCGAGCGGGCGACCACCACGCTGGATGCCCGTTGCTGCCACGGATGGTCTCCCGAGCGGGCCCAGGCTGGGTTCCCGACTCATGCTCGGAGACTAGCCCTTGTACGGCTCCTGGGCCATGCTGGGGTCGCTGCTGTCACCACAGATTCACGTCGGTGACACAAAGTTCGCACTAGCGAAATAAGGCGCGTAGTACAACAAGCGTTGCGTTTCACTGGATACTTCGTCAGCGGATACTGCGCCGCAGGTCAACGGGGGTGCGCCGGCCGGTCAACGGCGCGAAAACTGACGCCTATATCAGGTGACGGCGGCGTCATTGTTTGCATCAAATTGCCGGGCCATGCGCAAATAGAGATCATGACTCGCGATCGGGCCGGCATTCAGGCGGCGCCCGCGCCGCATGTTGCGCGCGGCGTGCCGCCGTTGCGGCCCGCTGTGCAGGCTGCTGAGGGCGGCGCCGAGCAGACGATGCAGGCCTGGGCCGGCCAGTCGGTACTGGCCGACAAGGCCGCAGCGGAGAACTTCCCGGTCGCGCTGCGGCTGCTGCCACGGCAGTATCGCGGGCACCTGATGGCGGTCTACAACTTCGCCAGGACGGTCGATGACATCGGCGACGAAGCGCCGCCAGATCAGCGCCTGCGCCTCCTCGACGACCTCGACGAGGATCTCAGCCGCCTTTACGCAGCCCGGCAGGACAGCCTGCAGCCGGGCGACCAGCCTCGGCACCCGGCGGTGCGCGGGCTGGCCGAGGTGGTGACCGACTGCGCGATCCCGGTGCAGCATTTTCGAGATCTGATCAGCGCAAATCGTCAGGATCAGGTCGTCGCACGGTACGAGACGTTCGATGACCTGCTCGGTTACTGTGAGCTATCGGCCAACCCGGTCGGCCGGATCGTGCTGCAGGTATTCGGCTGCAGCTCGCCAGACCGGGCCGTATTGTCCGACGCGATTTGCAGCGGGCTCCAGATTGTCGAGCATCTCCAGGACGTCGCCGAGGACCTGCGGGCTGGTCGCATCTACGTGCCGGCGGCCGACATGCGCAGCCACGGCTGCACCGAGCAAGACCTGAGCGGCCAGGTGGCAGCGCCGCCCCTGCGCCGGCTGATCGCGTTCGAGGCTGGCCGGGCCGCCGAACTGATCAATTCGGGCGCACCGCTGGTAGGTCAGCTCCGGGGCGCCGCCCGCGTCGCGGTCGCCGGGTACATCGCCGGCGGCCGAGCCGCGCTCGCCGCCATCGCCCGAGCCCGCTATGACGTGCTGGCAGCCGCGCCGAAGCCGGCCAAGAGCCGCACTGTCCGTGAGCTTGCCAGCACCTTGGTACGGGGACGGTGAGCCGATGACGGACGAGGCCGTGACCGTAAGCGCCGCCGCAGCCGACGTCGCTGCCGCCTACCGGCACTGCGAGACCATCACGCGGCAGCAGGCCAAGAACTTCGCCTATGGCATCGCGCTGCTGCCGGGCGCCAAGCGGCGGGCGCTATCCGCCGTCTATGCGTACGCACGGCGCATCGACGACATCGGCGATGGAACGCTCCCCGTTCCGGACAAGATCGCTGCCCTCGGGACCGCCCGCACGTCGGTCGCGGACCTGGCCGCCGGCAGTGCGGCGGACGCGGCGGCGACCGGCGATCTCGTGCTCGTGGCGCTCCGGGACGCGGCCGACAGGTTTGAGATCCCGCTGGCAGCATTCGGCGAGCTCATCGACGGCTGCGAGGCCGACGTTCGGGGCGTCAGCTACGCCTCGTTCGACGATCTGCGGCACTACTGCCGCTGCGTGGCCGGGTCGATCGGGCGGCTATCCCTCGGGGTGTTTGGCAGTTCCGATCCTGCGGCCGCCGAGCCGCTGGCCGATGCGCTCGGCGTCGCTCTCCAGCTGACCAACATCCTGCGCGACATCCGCGAGGACCTCGGCAACGGCCGGGTCTACCTGCCGGCGGAGGACCTCACCCGGTTCGGCTGCACGCTCATCCCGGCCGACCCGGATGGGGTGGGAGGCGACGGCAAGATCGATGGCCCGATGGCCGACGTGATCCGGTTCGAGGCCGACCGCGCGCGGCAGTGGTACGCGACCGGCATGCAGCTGATGCCGATGCTGGATCGCCGCAGCGCGGCGTGCACGGGTGCCATGGCGGGGATCTACCGGCGGCTGCTCGAGCACATCGCGGCGAGCCCGCAGACAGCGCTGGCGAGCCGGATGTCGCTGCCAGGGCGGGAGAAGGCGATGATCGCGGCGGCAGCCCTGGCCGGCATCGGCCGCGTCGGCAAGGCTCGCCAGCCGGGCGGAGCGCGGCCATGACCGCCCGCCTGAGCTCCGGCCTGACGGCCGGCCCAAGCGTCGGCTTGACCGGGCGGCGCGTCCTGGTGATCGGCGGCGGGCTGGCCGGCATCACCGCGGCGATCGACCTGCGCGACGCAGGCGCCGCCGTGACGCTGCTGGAATCGCGGCCGCGTCTCGGCGGAGCGGCGACCTCCTACGCGCGGGCCGGGATGATGATTGACAACGGCCAGCACGTCTTCCTGCGCTGCTGCGATCAGTACCAGGCCCTGCTGGCCCGGCTCGGCGCCACCGAACTGGTCGCGATCCAGGACCGCTTCGACGTCACCGTGCTGTCGCCGGCTCGGCGCGCCAGGCTGCGCCGTGATGCGCTGCCGAGCCCGCTGCACCTGGCCAGGGCGCTGCTCAGGTACCCGCTGTTGTCGCTCGCCGAGCGCGCGCGGGTCGGCCGCGCGGCGCTGGCCTTCCGGTTTGCCGACCCGGAGAGCCCGGACCTGGACCGGCAGCGGCTCGGCGGCTGGCTCGCCGCGCGTGGTCAGGACGAGCGGGCCAGGCGGCGGCTGTGGGACTTGTTCATCGTCTCGGCCCTGAATATCGGGGGCGACGAGGCGAGCGTCGGGCTTGCCGCGACAGTCATCAAGACGGCGCTGCTCGGGGCCAGGGACGCCGCAGACATCGGTATGGCGAAGGTGCCGCTTGGCCGGCTCCACGCCGACGCGACGGCTGCGCTGCTGGGGCGCGTGGGCGTGCCGGTACGGCTTGGCGCCAGGGCCGCGAGCATCGAGCGACTGGCCGACGGCGGCTTCCGGGTGGGCCTGAGCCGCGGTGATGAGAGCCAGGGTGCTGACCCCGGCGATCCGTCGGCCAGCGCCCCGTCGGCCAGCGCCCCGTCGACGGTCGCCCCGTCGGCCGTGGCCGACGCCGTCGTGCTGGCGGTGCCTGTCGAGCAGGCGAGCCGCCTGGCCGGGCCTGCGGGCGTCGCCGAGGCGCTCTCGTGGCCAGGCCTCGGCTACTCGCCGATCCTCAACGTGCACGTGCTCTACGACCGGCGTGTCACTGACTTGCCGTTCGCCGCCGGGGTGGACACGCCCGTCCAGTGGGTATTCGACAAGACCAGCCAGGCTGGCGTGACGTCGGGACAGTACCTGGCGGTGTCGATCTCGGCTGCTGACGACGTCATCGACATGCCGACCGCCGAGCTCAGGCAGGTATTCGTGCCAGCGCTCGAGCAGCTGTTCCCGGCAGCCGCCGGGGCTGGGATCCGCGACTTCTTCGTGACCAGGGAACGTCGGGCGACGTTCCGGCAGGCGCCAGGTTCTGGTGCACTGCGACCCGGTGCCGCAACCTCGGTGCCGGGACTTGCGCTAGCCGGAGCATGGACCAGCACCGGCTGGCCGGACACCATGGAGGGTGCCGTGCGAAGCGGACATGCAGCCGCGCAGCAGCTCATCCGCGAGCTTGCCGCGCTGCCGTCGGCCGACCGAGCTGCCGAGCTCGACAACGCCTGGTCCGGCGCGTCATGACGGTCGTGATGCCGGCCGGCGTGCAGACGGCCCGCGACCTGGTCGGGCCGGCGATCGCCGAGGCCGTGGGCAGGCTGAGCCCGGCGGTGCGCACCGTCGCGGCGTACCACCTCGGCCTGGCCGATGCGACAGGCCAGCCGATCGCGGCTGGCGGCACCGGCAAGGCGCTGCGGCCCGCGCTCGCGCTGCTATCGGCACGCGCCGCCGGCGCTGGCCCGGATCGTGCCGTTGTTCCGGCTGCGGCTGTCGAGCTGGTGCATAACTTCTCGCTCCTGCATGACGACATCATGGACGGCGACACCGAGCGGCGGCACCAGCCGACGGCCTGGACCGAGTTCGGCGTCGGCGCGGCGATCCTGGCCGGCGATGCCCTGCTGGCCCTGTCGCAGGACATCCTGCTGGAGACGCCGCCCTATGGCGTCTGGGCGGCGCGCTGCCTCTCGGCCGCGGTGCTGCGCCTGATCGCGGGCCAGGGCTCTGACCTCGAATTCGAGCGCCGCGACGACGTGCAGGTAGCCGAGTGCCTCGACATGGCCGGCGACAAGACGGCCGCCCTCATGGCCTGCGCCTGCAGCATCGGCGTCATTTACGTGGGCGGACCGGCGAGCCTGGCCATGAGCCTGAGCGGGTTCGGCGCGCACGCCGGCCTGTCCTTCCAGCTTGTGGACGATCTGCTCGGCATCTGGGGGGCACCGGCGGTCACCGGCAAGCCTGTCGGCTCTGACCTGCGGGCGAGGAAGAAGTCGGTCCCCATCGTGACGGCGCTCACCAGCGACACCGAGGCGGGACGCGAGCTGGCGGCGCTGCTGGGCAAGCCCGATCCGCTGACCGACGGCGAGGTCCTGCACGCCACGCAGCTGGTCGAGGCGGCAGGCGCCAAGGCACGCATCGAGGCGATGGCCGACTCCGAGCTCGCCTCCGCCCTGACCTGCCTCAATGCGGCCGACATGCCAGAAGACGTCCGGGCTGAGTTCGCGGCCATCGCGGAGTTCATCACGGCGCGGCAATGGTGACTCACGGCATCGCCAGGTCCGGCATCAACGGCACAGCTGTGCCGCCGCCGGCTAATGGCCAGCCGGTGGGCTCGGTCGACGCGCTCGATGCGGTCGGCGTCGGCCCGGTCGGCGTCGACTCCGCCGATGTCGGCTCGGCGGCGCCGTCGGCGCCGTCGGGGCCGTCGGGGCCGGCGGGCTGTCGGGCTGTCCGGCGGGCTCTGGACCGGGCCGTCAGCCACCTGACGGCACTCCAGCATCCCGACGGCTGGTGGCAGGGCGAGCTGGAGACCAACGTCACCATGGACGCCGAGGACCTGCTCTTGCGCGAGTTCCTCGGCATCCGGACGGCAGAGGAGACCGAGGCTGCGGCCCGGTGGATCAGGTCCGTGCAGCGCGCCGACGGTACGTGGGCGAACTTCCGCGGCGGCGATGGCGACCTGTCCACCACGGTGGAGGCATATGTCGCGCTCCGGCTCGCCGGTGATCAGCCAGCCGAGGCCCACATGGCGCAGGCGTCGGGCTGGATCAGGGATTGCGGCGGTATCGCTGCGACCAGGGTGTTCACTCGCATCTGGCTCGCACTGTTCGGCCAGTGGCCCTGGGACAAACTGCCCGTCATGCCCCCAGAGCTCATCTATCTGCCCCGCTGGTTCCCGCTCAATGTGTATGACTGGGCCTGTTGGGCACGCCAGACCATTGTGCCGCTTACCGTGGTGTGCTCATTCCGGCCGGTACGGTCCCTGCCGTTCAGCCTGGACGAACTAGACACATCGGCCGGGCAGCGCGTTTCGCGGCGCCAGGCGGGGGAGCAGGTGGAGCGCGGTGCGGCCACCGCCGGGCGTGCGTCGGACCCCTGGGGCGCGGCCTTCCGCGGCCTGGACCGGGTCCTGCACCGCTACGAGCGGCATTTCGGTCATCTCGGCCCGGCCACGGCCGTCCGGACGGCGGCCTACCGGCGCTGCGCGGACTGGATCATCGCCCGGCAGGAGCGCGATGGATGCTGGGGCGGCATCCAGCCTCCGTGGGTCTACTCCCTGATGGCGCTGCACCTGCTCGGTTACGGCCTTGACCACCCGGTCATCCAGCGCGGCCTGGACGGCCTGGACAGGTTCACCATCTGGGAAGACGGACCAGACGGCAGGGTGCGGCGGCTGGAGGCGTGCCAGTCGCCGGTGTGGGACACCGTGCTGGCCATGATCGCCCTGGCTGACGCCGGGTTGCCCGGCCGATCACCAGGCGCTCCAGTCGGCAGCCCGGTGGGTGCTGGCCGAGGAGATCCGCGGGCCGGGTGACTGGCAGGTACAGCGGCCAGGCCTGACCCCGTCGGGCTGGGCGTTCGAGTTCGACAATGACGGCTATCCGGACGTCGACGACACTGCCGAGGTCGTGCTCGCGCTTGGCCGGGTCGAGCAGCCAGATGACGCGACGGCGAGCGAGGCTGGCGCGGCAGTGGCTCGCGCCCTGACCTGGCTCACCGGGATGCAGTCGCGCGATGGCGGCTGGGCCGCGTTCGACGCCGACAACACGTCCCGGCTGGTGACAAAGCTGCCCTTCTGCGACTTCGGCGAGGTGGTCGACCCGCCATCGGCCGACGTGACGGCGCACACGGTCGAGGCGCTGGCCGCCGCGGGCCTGGGCGCTAGCCGGGCCGCCCGGCGCGGCGTGGCCTGGCTGCTGCGCGCCCAGGAGCCCGATGGCTCCTGGTTCGGACGCTGGGGCGCGAACTACGTGTACGGCACCGGTGCGGTCGTGCCGGCACTCATCGCCGCTGGCGTATTGCCGGACAAGCCCTGCATCAGGCGGGCCGTGCGCTGGCTCGTCGAGCATCAGAACCTGGACGGCGGCTGGGGCGAGGATCTGCGGTCCTACGACGACCCCGCCTGGGCCGGTCGCGGCGAGTCGACGGCCTCGCAGACCGCGTGGGCCATGCTGGCGCTGCTGGCGGCCGGCGGCGAGGACGCCATGACGAGCGCGGCGCGCGGCGCAGAATGGCTGGCGGCGACGCAGCGGCCCGACGGGGGCTGGGACGAGCCGCAGTTCACCGGCACCGGATTCCCTGGCGACTTTTACATCAACTACCACCTGTACCGCCTGGTCTTCCCGGTCAGCGCGCTTGGCCGTTACCTAGGGGGTGCGCTATGAGCAAGCTGACGGTGTGCGCGCCGCTCGGCGTGGAGGCACGTGCGCTCCGGCGCGGCCTGGCTGCGAGCCAGGACCGTGTGCAGGTGATCAGGACGGGCTATGGTCCCGTCCGGGCCGCAGCGGCAGCGGCCCGGATCGCCGCATCGAATCCTGACATGCTGGCGGTGGGCGGCGTCGGCGGCAGCCTGACCAGGGATCAGCGCGTCGGTGACCTGGTCGTCGCCTCGGCGGTCTGCGACGGCGTCACGAGTGTCAGTTGCCCCTCGGCGCCGTTGCTGGCCGGCGAACTCCGCCGGGCCGGATTGCGGGCCAGGACGGGACCGATCGCGACGGTGGATCACCTGCTGCGCGACGGCGAGCATGGTCGGCTCGCCGCTACCGGGGCCATCGCGGTCGACATGGAGTCCGCGCCGCTCCTCGCTGGCGCCGCAGGCAGTCCTGCTGTCGTGCTCAGGGCCATCTCGGACACGCCCGACCACCCTGTCGTCAGCCCGCGCATCGTGGCCGGCGGCCTGGCGGCGCTGCGATCACTGCGGCAAGCAGCGCCCGTACTCGCCCAGTGGGCCGCCGCCGTCGGTCCGCGGCAGGTGCTGCTCGCTAGCCCGCGATCCTTCTGCGCCGGCGTCGAGCGTGCCGTCGAGATCGTCGAGCTTGCCCTCGAGCGGCACGGCGCACCGGTGTACGTGCGCAAGCAGATCGTGCACAACGCGACGGTCGTCGCGGATCTCGAGGGCGCTGGCGCGATCTTCGTGGACGAACTCAGCGAGGTCCCGGACGGGTCGATGGTCGTGTTCTCCGCACATGGCGTGTCACCCGAGGTCCGGCAGGAGGCAGCGCGCCGCGGCCTGGACGCGGTGGACGCCACGTGCCCGCTCGTCGCGAAGGTGCACGCCGAAGCGCGCAGGTTTGCGGCCGACGGCTACCTCGTGGCGCTGATCGGGCACGCCGGGCACGAGGAGGTAGACGGCACGCTGGGGGAGGCCCCCAGTGCCATGGCCCTCGTTGAGACCACAGCGGACGTGGCCCGGCTGCGGCCGGCCGATCCGGGAAAGGTCGCTTACCTCATGCAGACCACGCTGGCCGCAGATGAGGCCGGCGGCATCGTGGATGCCATCACCGAGCGATTCCCGGCTGCGACCGGACCCGGCAGCGATGACATCTGCTATGCGACCACTAACCGCCAGCGGGCAGTGCGGGCCATCGCGGCGCGGTCGGACCTGGTCCTGGTGGCCGGCTCTGCCAACTCCTCGAACTCCCAGCGCCTGGTCGAGACTGCCCAGCGGGCCGGCACCGCCGCCTACCTGGTCGATGGTCCGGAGGATATCCAGCTGGGCTGGCTGGCGGGCGCATCGACCGTCGGGATCGCGGCCGGAGCCTCAGCGCCGCCGGCGATCGTCGGACAGATCGTGGCAGCTCTTGGCGGTCTGGGCGAGGTCGAGACCGAGGACGTGGTGGTCGCCACCGAGTCCATTCAGTTCGGGCTGCCCAAAGAGCTCCGACAGCAGACTGCTGACCTGGGCTGATAGCCAGGCCAGCGCGGCATGACAGCAGGACATGACGAAAGATTCCGGGACGCACGTGCCGGACGAAAACTGACGAGACAGATGAGAAAGACGGTGCCATCGTGAGCATGCCACTGCGCCAGAGCCTGCGCGTCGGGACTTACCTGATGCGCCAGAAGCTCAGCCGCAAGGACAAGTTCCCGCTGCTCGTGGAGCTGGAACCGCTGTTTGCCTGCAACCTCAAGTGCGCCGGCTGCGGCAAGATTCAGCAGCCCGCGAGCCTGCTGAAGCAGCGGATGCCGGTGGAGCAGGCGCTCGCTGCCATCGACGAATGTGGTGCGCCGATGGTCTCGATCGCTGGCGGCGAGCCGCTCATGCACCCGCAGATCGAGGTACTAGTCAACGAGCTGATCAAGCGGAAGAAGTTCGTGTTCCTGTGCACGAACGCGCTGCTCATCCCCAAGAAGCTCGACAAGTTCACGCCGTCGCCTTACTTCGCCTGGGTGGTCCACATCGACGGGCTCAAGGAGCGGCACGACGAGTCGGTCTGCAAGGAGGGCGTGTTCGACGATGCAGTCGCGGCGATCAAGGAATGCCAGCGGCGCGGCTTCCGGGTGAACACCAACACCACGTTCTTCAACACCGATACGCCGCAGACAGTCATCGACGTGCTCAACTTCCTCAACGATGACCTCAAGATCAACGACATGCAGATCTCGCCGGCGTACGCCTACGAGAAGGCTCCGGACCAGGATCACTTCCTCGGCGTGACCGAGACGCGCGAGCTGTTCCGCAAGGCGTTCGGAGACGGGAACCGGAAGCGGTGGCGCCTCAACCACACCCCGCTGTTCCTGGACTTCCTCGAGGGCAAGAAGGACTTCGCCTGCACCGCGTGGGGCATCCCTTCGTACTCGCTGCTTGGCTGGCAGCGCCCCTGCTACCTGATGGCGGACGGCTACGCCAAGACGTACAGGGAACTGATCGAGACCACCAACTGGGACGCCTACGGCCGCGGCAAGGACCCGCGCTGTTCCAACTGCATGGCGCACTGCGGGTACGAGCCGTCCGCGGTGCTGGCCACGACGGCATCACTGCGCGAGTCCATCCGGGCGCTGCGCGGTACCTGAGGCCGGCTGAGGCCGGCGCTGGCGGCACGCTCGCCGGGCTGTATCTGTCCGGCCGGCGCTAGGCCGGGCCTGACTGGCGCTGCAGAAAATCGAGGGTGCGCTTGTTGAACTCCTCGGTGATCTCGTAGATGGGCGCATGCGCGCAGTTCGGGAACACGATGAGCTCCGAGCCCGCGATGCCGTCCGACAGCGGCCCGGCGAACCGCGTCGACGTGACCAAGTCGTGCTCGCCGAAGGTGATGAGCGTCGGCGCTTCGATGCGGCCGAGGGCGGCCGTCGCGTCGTGCGCCAGCACCGCCCCGGACTGGCGCAAGAAGGCGTCGACTGGCGGCATCGGCCTGCTGCGGACGAAATCAGCGAGCGAGTCAATGTACTCGGGCCGCGCGTCGTACAGCTCGGGCGTAAAGCACCACGGGAAGATGCCGGCGATCACCATCTCGGTCACGCTGTCGAGGCCGCGGGCCATGATCCGCCAGGTCTCCACGACCGTGCGGAGGTACGGGTCGCTGGCGCTCCAGGCACTGTGCAGCGACAGCGATCTCACCCTGGCTGGATGCCGGGCGGCCAGCCACATGCCGACGGCTGCGCCCAGCGACAGGCCGGCCACGTGCGCGTTCTGGATACCGGCCGCCTGCATGAAGGCGGCCACGTCATCGGCCAGCAGCTCGGTGGTGTACTCGCCATCTGGCTTGCCCGACAGGCCGGCGCCGCGCAAGTCGACGGTGTAGCACGTGAAGTGCTGGGCGTAGTCGGCGACCTGAAAGGCATAACATGCCTGATCGGCGGCCAGGTAGGGGATCAGGACGAGCGGCTCGCCGTCGCCCTGGACCTCGTAGTAGATGTCAATGCCGTTTGCCTGCACGACGGGCATGCCGACCCCTCTCGCGCGCCGGTGGCCGGCGCACCGCCGGCCTGACCTGTTCCGATGGTGCCCTGCCGCGGCGAATCCTGCCAGCACTTCCGGCCTGCCGTCCGTGCCATCGCCGCGTGGCCGACAGGGTGCTGATCTATGGCGTGGGCATTTCCGGTCCTTCGCGACGAGACGCTGGCTCGCCAGCATGCAGCTCGGGATAGGACCAAGTTAGTATGACTAGTATGTCGGAAATGCCTAGCAGGCGCCAGCGTGAGGTCGATGTCGAGACGGGGTGCACCTCCGCGCCCAACGCGCCGAACGCACGCCGAGCGATCACCGTCGACCTCGACCGCAAGCTGGACAAGCGCCTACGGGTCGTGGCCCGCTGGCAAGAGGTCAACCTGGAGGATCTGCTTGCCGACGCTATCGAGCGGTATCCGAAGGTCACCGACCAGCGCAGCGTGACGGTGCAGGTCAGCGACGAAGCTGCCGCCCGCCTAGCGGCGGCTGCGGCAACCATCGGCATGAGCGAGGAAGAGCTGATCGTCGAGGCGATCGACTACTACTCCCCGGAAGAGACGACTGCCAGATTCTGGCCCGCCCTCGGCATTCCTGCTCTGCTGGCCGCGCTGCCGCTCGTGCTGATGTTCGTCTCGCCCGCTATCGGCCCGTCCACGTCAGCGGCGGCCTGGGCTGTGTTCGCGTCGGCAATGCTCGCGTGCTGTATCGGCGCGGGGTATCTGATATCGACCGTTCTGTATGCCGAGTGGGTGGTCATCAAGTACGGGATAGCCGGCCTGGTCTCCGCGGCGGCCTGCGGGGCGTTGGCGGTACTGACGGCGTTCGCGTACGTCTACTGGCTGGTAGGAAGCCTGAGACCGGCCTCCTTCGACCTGCGGCTGACGCGTGTCGACGCGATCTACTTCACCCTCGGGACGTTCACCACGACTGGCACCGGCCGCTTCGCGGCGCAGTCATCACTGGCCGAGGTGCTTGTCTGCGGTCAGATCGTACTCGGCTGGGGCTTCGTGGCTGTACTTGTGGCCTTGCTCGTGCCGCGCGCCGCTGCAGCCCGCAAACGACTGTCAAACGGCCGCATTATCGTCCGCACCGGGTCTCAGGATTAGGCGAGGCGGCCCCGCAGTACCTGTTCCTGTGGGTCACCGTTAGACGAGCGTGCTAATGTCTGAGCAGTTGCTCAAATCATCGGCTCAGGTATTTCGTTGGAGGGACCGCGGACATGGCGAAAGCAGGGCCGCGAGCAAGCGGGAGTCGCCGGGCGCAGTCCGCGGCGGTCCGGGTGGCGCTGGTCACGGCCGCTATCGACGCGCTGCGCGAGGTCGGCTTCGCGGGCGCCAGCGCGCGAGAGGTCGCCGGTCGAGCCGGATACAGCCAGGCACTGGTGTTCTACCACTTCGGCTCGGTCAACGACCTGCTGCTGGCCGCGCTCGACGAAGTCAGCGCGCGGCGGATGGAGGCGTACCGCGGCCTGCTCGACCGCGCCACCTCGGTGACATCGCTGGCCGAGTCGGCGCGCGCGATCTTCGCCGAGGACCTTGACGCCGGCTATGTCCGCGTTCTGATCGAGATGATCACCGGTGCGCACGCGGTGCCAGGCCTGGGCGACCAGGTCGCCGTCCGGTTGCGGCCCTGGCGTGACCTCGCCGAGGACGCGGTCCAGCGTGCCCTCGGCCGATCCGCTGCCGCGCGGCTGCTGCCGCCGGTGGAGGCGGGACACGCGCTCGTCGCCGGCTTCCTCGGGCTGGAGATGCTCGCCAGCCTCGACGGCGACCGGGACGCGGCCATCGCCGTGTTCGACCGGTTCCGCTCGCTGGCCAAGGTGCTCGACGTGCTCGGCGGGCTGCGCCTGCCGGCCAGTGGAAAGGACGAAAGATGACACAGCCCGAGCGTGCACAGGCGGCGGCGAGGCAGCTCGACGTAGTGACCGGGGCCTTCAGCTATTCGGGCGCGGCGATCGCGGGCGAGCTGCAACGCCGTGGGCATCGCGTCCGGACGCTGACCGGCCACCCCGAGCGCGCACCGGCCGGCTCGCCGGTCGACACCCGCCCGCTGGATTTCAGCGACGACCAGGAGCTCGCAGCGTCGATGGCGGGCGCGCACACGCTGTACAACACGTACTGGGTCCGGTTCGCTCACGGCGCGGTAAGCCATGAGCTGGCGGTGGCCAACAGCAAAGTCCTGTTCGCGGCTGCGGCGAAGGCCGGCGTGCAGCGGATCGTGCACATCTCGATCACCAACCCGAGCCTGACGTCGGCCGACTCGTACTTCCGCGGCAAGGCCGAAGTCGAGCAGGCGCTAGCCGACTGCGGCGTGCCGTACGCCGTCGCCCGGCCGGCCATCCTGTTCGGCGGCGACGGCGTGCTGGTCAACAACATCGCCTGGCTGCTGCGGCGGCTGCCGGTCTTTGCCATCGGCGGCCGCGGGGACTACCGGCTGCGGCCTATCCACGTCGACGATCTCGCCGCCCTGTGTGCCGATCTCGGTGCCGGTACTCAGCAGGCCGTGAGCGTCGATGCAGTCGGGCCGCAGGCGCTGACGTTCCGGCACATGGTCGAAGAGATCCGCGATGCAGTGGGCAGCCGGTCGCTGCTACTTCCGCTGCCGGGCGCGGTCATCCCGGTCATGGCCAGGGTGCTCAACCTGGTGCTGCGGGACACGCTGCTGACCGGCGCGGAGTACGCGTCGATGGCCGCCGGCCGGGCCGACTCGGCCGGCCCGGCCACGGGCTCGATCGTCTTCACCGACTGGGTGCACGACCACGGTGGCGAGCTCGGTCGCCGGTACGCCAACGAACTGGACCGGCACTTCCGGCAGGCATCGGCGACGATGTAGGGATTGGGCAGGCTTCTACTGGTGGTAACCAGCCAGGAACGTGGCCAGCCGGCCAATCGCGTCGTCGAGTACGGGCACGCTCGCCAGGAAGACAAGCCGTACGTGATCGGTCGTCGGCAGGTTGAACCCGCTGCCGTGCGACAGCAGGACGTGCTGCTGCTCCAGCAGGTCGATCATCATCTGCTCGTCGTCGCGAATCGGGTAGACCTCGGGGTCCAGCCGCGGGAACAGGTACAGGGCGCCGGCGGGCTTGTAGCAGGTGACGCCGGGGATGGCGGTCATCTGCTCCCAGGCATGATCACGCTGATCGCGCAGGCGGCCGCCCGGCTGGAGCAGATGAGTGATGTCCACCCGGCCGCCGAGTGCTGGCTCGATGGCATGCTGGGCCGGCACGTTCGGGCACAGGCGCATGTTCGCCAGCAGTTCCAGGCCGTCGAGGTAATCGGCGGCGTGCTCGCGAGGGCCGCTGACCACCAGCCAGCCGGACCGGAAGCCGGCCAGGCGGTAGGTCTTCGACAAGCCGCCGAGCGTCAGCACGAGCAGATCCGGCGCGAGCGCGGCGGCCGAGCAGTGCACTGCGTCGTCATACAGGATCTGGTCGTAGATCTCGTCCGTCAGTACCAGCAGGCCGTGCGTGCGCGCCAGGTCGAGCAGGCCGAGCATCGTCTGCCGGGAGTAGACAGCGCCGGTGGGGTTGTTCGGATTGATGATCACCAGCGCCCTGGTCCGGGCCGTGATGCGGCTTGCCACGTGCTCCAGGTCAGGTTCCCAGCCGGCCTGCTCGTCGCACTGGTAGTGCACGGCGTGGCCGCCGCACAAGTTGATGGCCCCGGTCCACAGCGGGTAGTCGGGGCTCGGCACCAGCACTTCGTCGCCGGTGTCGAGCAGCGCCTGCAGCGCCATGACGATCAGCTCGGAGACGCCGTTGCCGAGGTACACGTCGTCCGGGGTGACGCCGCCGACGCCGCGCCGGTCGAAGAACTGGGCCACGGCCTCGCGCGCAGGCTGGATACCGCGGGCATCGCTGTAGCCCTGCGCGTCGGCGATGTGCTTGACGACGTCGTTGAGCACGTCCGCGGGGGCGTCGAGTCCGAACGGGGCCGGGTTGCCGAGGTTGAGCTTGATGATCTCGTGTCCGGCAGCCTCGAGCTGGCGAGCTCGCCGCAGGACCGGCCCGCGTATGTCGTACCTGACGTTGCTGAGCCTGCCTGCCTGCGCAACCTGCACTTCGACGATCCCTCCGCCCCGCTGCCGCCGGACTGCTGTCCGTCGCTTGCAAAAAGACGTCCCTGGTCGCCGGCCGGCCGGTCGGCGCCAGGGGCGCTCGCTGTGCTGGACAGATTACCGTGATAGTGGTCTAGATCACGCGGCGAGCCGGCCGGACGGGCTGCCGCTAGCGCGCCGAGAGCACGTCGGCGATCTTGGCCGCGGCCGCCGGCGGGTCGCTGGCGTCGTGCAGGAGCTCGCCCCAGGACCAGCGGTAGTACCAGTGCAGCCGCCCGTCATCGTCGGTGCCGGGCACGCAGTCGATGCTCTCGGTGAGCATCGAGGCGCCGGGCATGAAGACGTGCAGTGCCGCTGGGTAAGAAGTCTTCACCGTGGCGTGGAAGCCCTCGACATCCAGGGCGGTCGCGAGCTTGTGCAAGTGATAGCTACGCGCGTGATCTCTGGCACCGGGCTGCATGTCACCTGCTTTGGGGGTCGGCACATTGTGGTCACCGACGGCAGGGTCTTGTCAATCCCGGCAGGTCGCCGTCTGCCGGGATATGCGCCGACCGCTAGCGGCTGCCAGCCCCGTAGCCGGGGTAGGCCTGGTAGCCGTCCTGCCCGTAGGTAAGGTCAGCAGCGCCGTAGCCACGCGGATCGTACTGCCCAGCGTGGCCCTGCGGTCCGTAACCGCCCGCGGCCGCGGGGCCCGCCTGGTAGGCGGCGCCCTGGTAGGCAGCGTCCTCGTAGCCGGCGTTCTGGTAGCCGGCGTTCTGATAGTCGACGGCGGGGTAGCCAGTGCCGTTGCCTGCGTGATCGTCGCGGGCATAGTCGGCAGGCAGGTAGCCATTGGCCGGGCCGGCGTACCAGCCGCCGTCCGCCTGCTGCCCGCCTGGCTGCTGGGGACCTGGCTGCTGGGGACCTGGCTGCTGGGGACCTGACTGCTGGCCGTTGGCATATCCGCCGCCGTAGAACGCGCCGTCCGGTTGTGCGGAGGTGACGTCCTGATAGACCGGCTGCGACGGGGTGACGTAGCTGCCATACGGATTCGCGACCGGCGCCGACGGCTGCGTCTGAGGCATCGGCGACGGATCGAGCGGGTACTGCGCTGCCGGGTGCGGACCTGACACCGGACCGGTGTGCGGGCCGCTCGGTGCACCGCCGGGTCGGCGCGTGCGGTATGAGCGGCTATCGGAGGTGTTGATGGCGGGGAACGAGGGGCTCGTCAGCGGATCGTCGTCCAGCGGCACGGGCGACCTGGAATAGCCGTTCGGCTGCGAGACCTGCGCGGCGGGAGCGCTGTGTAGCGGCGGCTGTGCTGACCGCTGCCCAGCACCCGGGCGGCCGCCGGCCGGACGCTGCCCCGGCGCAGGCCGCTGACTGCCGGCTGAGCGCTGGCCGTTCGCCGGCCGCGGGGCGGCGGGCTGCTGGCCCGACAGCCGGGCCAGCGCGGCCAGGCTCTGGGTCGCCGGCTCGTTGGCGTAGCCGCGCGCTGCGCGCGCATCCAGCTGCTCCGTCTGGCCAGCGTCGGAAGGTCGCCCGGCGGACGCAGCCGATGCGGCGGCCGCGGGGCGTGCCGTGCGTCCGGACTGCGACCGCGATCGAACGGGCAGCTGTCCGGCCGACGGGGGGCTGACGGGCAGCGGACCGGATTCGCCGCGCTGCGCGGCGCGCGCATCGGGCCCCGGCCGAGCCGCAGGGCTGGCGTCGTGCCCGCGCCTGGCGGTGCTGTTTGGCCTGCCGCTTGACGCTGCCGGCGGAGCGGTCACCTGCGGCTTGTCAGCGGCGAGCTCAGCCCAGTAGTCAACGTCCGACAGCGAATCCCAGGCGGCTGTCGCGGCATCGGGGCTGACGGCCTTCGCTGGCTTCTTGGCTCGGGCGCTGGCGGCGACAGGCCGCTGGCCGCCGGTCTGACCGGTCCGGCGGTCCGCAACGGCTGGCCGTGGCCCCGTGTCGCGATCGCGGTAGCTCGCTGGCCTCTCATCGAGAGCCCGGCCAGGGCGGTCATCGACGGCGCGGATGGCCCGCTCATCGGCGGATCGGGCCGGGCGCTCCGCCGCGGCCCACTGGTCCCGGTCCGAGTCGGCCCGGCGTGGCCTACGGCCCGAGGGCGCAGCCGCGGCGGGTACAAGCTCGCGGGGTGAATCGGCGGATGAGCGCGCGCGACGCGGTTCCGCCGCGATCTCGTCGAATGAGTCGGAGTCGTCAGCGCGCAGGAAGTGCAAGGCAAGGACAGCGATTATCACGATCAGCACGACCACGGCCACAAGGACAATCAAGATCGTAGTGATCATCACACCATCCCACTGATATGGCCTCGGGGCGGCGCTAGCCAGACTCGCGCGGCCATCTACGCGAGCCTCCCCCCGGAGTGCGAGCACCCTAGTTTTATTGCTTAGGCCGATCCGCCTGAACAGTGATTGTGTCGGACGCTATACGCCTTGTCACGCAATTCGGGAACTTTAACCAATCGCGTCGCCTTCTCGTGTTCATGAGATTACTGAAAGTAAGCAGGCTTCGCCGGCTAATTCGTCATAAGGCCAGCTGGACAGCCCGGTCTAGCAGCTGATACTCGGGCCGGGACACGCCTTGGCGGTCCGCGTGCCGCGGGCGGTGACGTGCGCGGCGATCGCCTCGAGGGCCTGGAGCAGGCGCGGATTCTCCGGCAGTGACGTGCCGAATGAGGTGTTGAGTGCATACACGGTGAACCGGTAACTGTGCGGCCGGCCCCGCGGGCACGGCGCGTCGTAGTGGATATTGCCCGCGCTATTGATTGCCTCTCGGGCGTGCGGCGGGAGCTGTCCGACCTGAAGGTCACTGGTCGCAGGACTGATATCGAAGACGATCCAGTACACGCGCGGCGAGATCGGGGTTGCCGCATCGTCGACGACCAGCGCCAGCGACTTGGTGCCGGGCGGCGGGGCGGACCAGAAGATCGGCGGGCTCACGCCCGCTCCGTAGCAGGTGAACTGGGCCGGTATCACATTGCCGTTGAACAGGGAACTCGTAACCGACATAGTCAGCGGGGCGTCGGCGACCAGCGCCTTCGTCTTGCCGAGCAGTCCGCAGCCGCCGAGCAGCAGGCTGCCGGCTATCAGGCCGGCCAGCCATCTCGTTACCTTGCTGGCGCGGCGGCCGTGTCCAACCCGGCGCACGCTGCCTCACCCTGTCCCATATCTCGCCCCGCCGTCATCATGCCCGGCGTCGTCGCATCCGGCGGACTGCATCCTATGCGGCGCGGAAGCGCGCCGGCAGCGCCTAGTCCGGCCAGAGCGCCTAGTCCGGCCAGAGCGCCTAGTCCGGCCAGAGCGCCTAGTCCGGCCAGAGCGCCTAGTCCGGCTGGCGTGACGTGCCGAACATGATCTCGTCCCAGGACGGTACCGATGCGCGCCGCGACCGGCCGCTTGCCGCCTTCTTGGCGGCTGGCGCAGTCCGCACGTCCCCGGCCTCCGCCGCGGTCCCAGCGCTGGCCGCGGGCGCCTCGGTCAGGTGCTCACCCGCGACGTCAGCGTGCCCGGCCGCCGCCGGAGGGGCTGCTGGCACGGTCCGGCCGGTGTCGGTATCCGACGCGTAGTCGGCGTCGCGTGGCCGCGCGGGCGCTGTCACGATCCTGCGATCGTGCTCTCGTGCCTGGTCAGCGAACGGGCTGTGCTGGCGCGACCCGATCGGCGTCACTGTCGCGGTCGCCCGGCTTCGCTCCGCGAACGTCACCGCGGCCCACTCCTCCTGCGGCAAGCACAGCCGGACCGCCTGGTCGTCGTCCGGGATAACATGCCGACGGCGCGGATCATAGATCCACTCGGCGGAGCTTGCCCGGCCGCCGATGCTGAACTGAAGCCGGACCTGCCAGTTGCCGTCGGGCCGCTTGCGTGAGTCCCACTCAGCGCTCTCCGCGTGCGCGCCGACGCCATTCAGCCGCTCGGCGACGATGTCACCGAGCCGCGGTCCAGGCCCGGAGTCGCCCCGGCCGCGGATGGTCGCCCGCTGTGCCTCCTGGGCGCGGTATTGCCGCTCCGCTAGTACGGGACCCTCGAACCGGCGGACCCTGTCCGGCGGAATGCCGGCCGCGTCCGCGATCTCGTCTGCTGTCTCGCCAGCCCGGATGCGGTCCTGGATCTCCTTGGGTCGCAACGGATTCTCCACTTCAATCTCGTACTGCGCGAGCCGCGAGAACTGACCCTTGGCCACCGTCCTCAGCCGGTCGTCTATGGGCAACAGGAACCGACCGCTGCGTCCCGGCACCGCAAGGATGGCGTAACTGCCGTCCTCGCTGACCGCGACGAGGCGCAGCTCCTGCATCGGTGTCCTTCCTGCGGCTGCCCGGCCGCGCGGAGGCGGAGCCCGGACCTGCCCTAGATGAGTCTGCCGGCATTAGGGCTGGCAGGCCAGCACCGCGCCCGGCATGTCCCTGACTATCCGGGCTAGGCCCTTAGTGCCGGTCATTGTCCACGTGGTGACCAGCACTAACGGCAGGGTATTCACGATACGGCCGGTTGGCGCGGCAACAGCGGATAATCGGGCGCTCCGGCGGGCGACGGCGCCGGGCACCGGTGGCCGGCGACGACGGCGGCGGCGCCATGACCTGCGCTGTCGCCCTAGCTATGCTGTGGATCATGTCTCCCCGGACCGCAGCGGTTGACCGCGGGATACCCGCTGGCCACGCCGCTGGGGTCGAGCCGGATCCAGCCGGGCTGGCGCTCGCTGACGCCGTCTCCCGGCTGCGTCGTGCTATGCGCCGCGCCGCGCGTGCCTACGGTCCCGGCGGAGCGCTGCCAGGCGGCTTGTCAGTGGCTCAGCTGGAGTTCCTGTCCTGCCTGGCTGAGAACCCGGCCGCCCGCCCTGGCCAGGTCGCCAGGCTGCTCCGGCTTGCGCCAAGCTCCGTCGCGACCCTGGTGAACGGGCTGGCCAGGGCGGGTCTCGTCGTCCGCACTGGCGGCGTGGCCGACCGGCGCACGGCCGTACTCGACCTGACCGCGGCCGGCCACGCTGTCGTCGCCGACTGGCAGGAAGTCAACTCGCGAATCCTGGCGGCGGCGCTGACGGCGCTGCCGGGCGCCAGCCGGCGCAGCCTGATGTCGTCGCTGCCGGCCTTGCGTGAACTCACGGGCGCGGTGGACGCGCTCGCCGACGATGTCCCGCCCGACGCGCAGCCGACGCCTGTCGTTAAACCTCCGGCACACAGCCCGACAGCCGCCGATCGCACGTAGTCCCGTAGGATCCGTGGTCATGCAAGTTGATGCGATCTACGGGGCGATCGGCCGATTTACTGTTCGCTTTCGGTGGCTGGTGCTGCTGCTCTGGATCGCGGGTGCAGTCCTTGCGTCAACCCAGCTGCCGGCTCTGTCGAGCGTCACCCAGGGCAACAACCAGAAGTTCCTGCCGCCCAGCGCGCCAAGCTCGCAGGCAGCCACGCTTGCGGCGCCGTTCGGGACGTCCAACAAGCAGCCGGTCCCCGTGGTGGCGGCGACGACGGGCGGTCCGCTCACGCCCGCCGATACCGCGGCGCTCGGCCGGCTCGCGGGCAAGCTCGCCACCGTGCCAGGCATCGCCAAGGTGATCAACGCCGGCCACTCGACCGATGGCCAGGCCGAGCAGCTCATCGCGCTGGCCAGCGTGGCCGGCAGCGGTAACCCGGAGTATGCGAAGAACCTGGTAGACGGCCTGCGCGCGCAGATCACCAGCGCGCACCTGCCGGCGAACCTGCACGCCCATGTGGCCGGCGACCTCGCCATCCAGGTAGACCAGCAGAAGGCCTCCGGTAACACCAGTAGCAAGGTAACCGGGCTGTCGGCGCTGTTCGTCATCGTGCTCCTCGTACTGATCTTCCGGTCGTTCACGCTCGCGATTACCACGGTCCTGCCCGCGCTGCTCTCGGTGCGGATAGCCGGCCCGCTCGTTGCCGAGGCGGCCAAGCACGGCCTTCAGGTCTCGCCGATCGCGCAGCTGCTCCTGATCGTGCTGGTGATCGGCGCCGGTACCGACTACGGATTGTTCCTGGTATTCCGCGTCCGGGAGGAGCTGCGGGCGTCCGGGCATGACACCGGGGGAGAGCTCTACCCCGGCAGGACGGGAACGGGGTCCAGCGTCCTCGCCGACCTTGCCCAGCCGCGGCCGCCCGCCCGTGATGCGATCGTCCGAGCCGTCACCAGGGTCGGCGAGTCGATCAGCGCCTCGGCCGCTACGGTCATCGCGGCCGTGCTGACGCTGCTGCTGGCCAGCTTCTCGTTCTACTCCGACCTGGCCTGGCCGTTCGCGATCGCGGTGGTCGTCATCCTGGTGGCCGGGCTGACCTTGCTGCCGGCGCTGCTCTCCATCCGGCTGTCGCTGCTGGCGGTCAAGCGCGCGCTGTTCGCCGTCTGGTTCGGCAAGCCGAAGCTGCTGAAGTGGAGCATCCAGGGCAGCGGCAAGCCCGGCGTCTGGGGCCGAGTCGCCAGCCGGATCGTCCAGCACCCGGTGCCGACGCTGCTGGCTGGCCTGGTGTTCTTCGGCGGTCTGTCGTTCGCGGTGCTCGGTTACACCGCCGGTGGCTTCGGCGGCACCACGACGCCGCCGGCCGGCAGCGATTCGGCGGCTGGTACCGCGCTGCTGGCCAAGCATTTCCCCCAGTCGTCAGCGAACCCGACCACGATCATCTTCAAGTTCCCGCGGCCGGTCTGGGTCGACGCGGCGCCGCTAGCCATGGCGACGAGCGAGCTGCGCGCGAGCGGCGATTTCACCCAGGTCTCCGGTGCGCTGAATCCGGTCGGCGGGATCACGCTAACGCCGGCCCAGTACCAGGGCCTCTACAGTGCGCTTGGTCCGCCGAATAAGCTCCCGGCCACGCCGACCGCAGCTGACCTGCTGGGCGGCCGGATCCCGGCGCAGGCCTACCAGCTGTACCGGGTGACCGCGAACTTCGTCAGCCCGGACGGCCGCACGGTGCAGTTCTCGACCGGGCTCAGCGCCAGCAAGGGCTCCACCGTGAGCATCGACCCTGGCAGCACCGCCGCGCTCAACGCCGTGCCTGCGGTCCGCACCACGACCATGCGGATTCAGCACTCGGTCGGCGCCACGGCCTCCGGGGTCGCGGGTGAGGCACCGGCGCTGAAGGACATCAGCACCATCTCCACGAGCGACCTGAAGCACATCATCCCGATCGCCATCATCGCCATCGGCATCTTGCTCGCCCTAGTGCTGCGCAGCCTCGTCGCGCCGCTGTACCTGATCGCGTCGGTCGGCGTCTCCTACCTTGCCGCCCTCGGCCTGTCGGTGCTCATCTTCATCAAGCTCGGCCACAGCGGCGGCCTGGTGTTCTTCATGCCGTTCCTGATGTTCATCTTCTTGCTAGCCCTCGGCGAGGACTACAACATCCTGATGATGACCAGGATCAGGGAGGAAGCGCACAAGCTGCCGCTCCGGCAGGCGGTCGCGAAGGCGATCGGCGCAACCGGCACGACGATCACCTCAGCGGGCCTGGTGCTGGCGGGCTCGTTCATCGTGCTGACGATCGCGGCGGGCAGCGGCTCGGGCGCCAGCCAGGTCCGTGACATTGGCCTTGGCCTGGCGCTCGGCATCCTGATGGACACCTTCCTGGTCCGCACCCTGCTGGTCCCGTCGACCGTGGTGCTGCTCGGCAAGTGGAACTGGTGGCCGTCGAAGCTGAACGTGGATCAGCCCGGCGAGATCGATGTCGCGCAGCCGGGGTCGCCGGCCCCGGCAACGGCGACCGGCGACCTCCGCTAGCGTGCTGGCCAGCTGGCTGTCGTCGCAAGGCCCAGCGCCGTCAGCCGGACACGCGGCTCACGATCCGGAAACGACAATCGCCAGCGTCATGGTTGCCTATCCGCTGCGGATACAGCAGCAGGAGAGTTCCAGCCATGACACAGCGGACGGCGTGGTTGCCGTCCGCTGTGCCGGTGTGTGCGCGGTGCTAGGTCAGTGCGCGGCCGCGAACTGCTCGCTCTCGGTGGAACCCGCGAGCGCGGTGGTCGAGGCGTCCGGGCTGATGGCGGACGTGACCTGGTCGAAGTAGCCGGTGCCGACCTCGCGCTGGTGCCGGGTCGCGGTGTAGCCGCGGGCCTCGGCGGCGAACTCGGCGTCCTGCAGCTCGACGTAAGCCGACATGCCCCGCTCGGCGTAGCCGCTTGCCAGCGTGAACATGGACTCGTTCAGCGCGTGGAAGCCCGCCAGGGTGATGAACTGGAACTTGTATCCCATCGCGCCGAGCTCTCGCTGGAACCTGGCGATGGTGTCGGAGTCCAGGTGCGCGCGCCAGTTGAACGATGGCGAGCAGTTGTAGGCGAGCATCTGGTCCGGATAGCTTTCCTTGATCGCCTCGGCGAACTTGCGCGCGATCGCGAGGTCCGGCGTCGAGGTCTCCATCCACAGCAGCTCGGAGTGCGGCGCGTACGCGAGGCCGCGCGCGATGCAGGACTCCAGGCCGTTCCGCACCTTGTAGAAGCCCTCGGCCGTACGCTCGCCGGTGACGAACCGCTGGTCCCGCTCGTCGATGTCGCTGGTGATGAGCGTTGCCGCCTGCGCATCGGTGCGGGCCACGATCAGGCTGGGCACGCCGCACACGTCAGCGGCGAGGCGCGCGGCATTGAGCGTCTTGATGTGCTGCCCGGTCGGGATGAGGACCTTGCCGCCCAGGTGACCGCACTTCTTCTCGGACGCGAGCTGGTCTTCCCAGTGCACCGCCGCGGCGCCGGCTGCGATCATCGACTTCATGAGCTCGAACGCGTTCAGCACGCCGCCAAAGCCGGCCTCGGCGTCGGCAACGATCGGCGCGAGCCAGTGCGGTGCGCCCTCGTTCTGCGACTCGGCCCAGGTGATCTGGTCGGCGCGCAGCAGTGCGTTGTTGATGCGGCGAACAACGGCGGGGACGGAGTTGGCCGGGTACAGGCTCTGGTCCGGGTACGTCTGGCCCGCCAGGTTCGCGTCGGCGGCGACCTGCCAGCCGGACAGGTAGATGGCGCGCAGGCCCGCCTTGACCTGCTGCACCGCCTGGTTGCCGGTCAGCGCGCCGAGGGCGTTGACGTAGCCGTCGTCCTGGAGCATCGACCACAGCCGCTCGGCGCCGAGCCGGGCGAGGGTGTGCTCCTCCTGCACCGAACCGCGCAGCTTCAGCACGTCGGTCGCGCTGTAGGTGCGCTCGATGCCGGCCCAGCGGGGGTCTGTCGCCCAATCACGGTGCAACGTCGCCGCCTGGCTCTCGATCTTGCCGGCCACCGCATGGCCGTTGGTGTATGCCTGGGCTGGAATGTTCAAGTTGCCCTCGAGGCGACGGTCGCTCACTGTTAATCCTCCTGGTCAGTCGTCCCCGGGTAGTACCTCCAGGCTGCCCAGCGGATCGCGCAATCGCTAGGGACCAAGGGCCTGAATTTCTCTAAGTCTTTGGCTATAGTGAAGAAGTGAAGATTTTCACTGATGAAGAATCGCGATCCTTGCCAGAAGCTGGCCTTGACCTCGGCATGTTCGGTCAGCGGCTCCGGCATATCCGGCGTGCTCGGGGGCTGACCCTGGCCGAGCTTGGCGAGCGCGTCGGCCGGGCGCCGTCCGCTCTGTCGCTGCTGGAAAACGGCCGCCGGGAGCCGAAGCTGTCGCTGATCGAAGCGCTAGCCGCGGCCCTGTCTGTGCCGGCCGACGAGCTGATGCGCAAGCAGCCGCCGAGCCGGCGCGCGCAGCTGGAGATGGCGCTCGCCGACGCGCAGCGCGATCCGGTACTCGCTGAGCTCGGCTTGCCGCCGCTGCGCATCGGCGCCAAGGTACCTAATGACGTACTTGAGCACCTGCTCGCCGTGCACGCCGAGCTTCGCCGTCAGCGGGTCAAGCCGACCGCGACGCCGGAGGAGGCGCGCGCGGCCAACGCGGACCTGCGCCTGATGATGGCGGAGCGCGGCAACTACTTCGCCGAGATCGAGGCAGCGGCCGCGGAAGCGCTTGCGCCGGTCGGGTACTCCGGCGGCGCGCTGTCCCAGGGCATGCTGCTGTCCGTCGTCAGCCACCACGGCTTTGCCGTGCGCTATGTCCAGGACCTGCCGCGCTCAGCCAGGTCCGTGACCGACCTTCGCAACCGGCGCATCTACCTGCGGCAGGAGACGCTCGGCATGCATACCCCGCGCGCCGTACTGCTCCAGACTCTCGGCCACTTCGTGCTCGGCCACTCGGTACCCGCTGACTTCGCCGAGTTCCTGCGGCAGCGCGTCGAGGCGAATTATTTCGCTGCGGCCGTGCTCGTTCCCGAGCAGGCGGCGGCCAAGTTCCTGCAAGAAGCGAAGGATGCGCGAGACCTGTCGGTTGAGGACCTGCGGGATGTTTTCTCTGTGTCGTACGAGATGGCGGCGCACCGGTTCACCAACCTCGCGACACACCACCTGCATATCCCGTGTCACTTCGTCAAGAACGACGAGAGCGGCATCATCTACAAGGCCTACGAAAACGACGGCGTCGTCTTCCCAGCCGATCCGGCCGGGGCGATCGAGGGGCAGCGGATGTGCCGGCAGTGGTCGGGGCGGCAGGTGTTCCACGCGCCAGACAGGTTCAGCCCGTATTTCCAGTACTCCGACACCCCGTCGGGCACGTACTGGTGCACGGCTTTCGTCGATTCGGGACGGGAACGGGGCTTCGCCATCACGCTTGGTGCCCGGTACGACGACAGCCGCTGGTTCCGGGGGCGGGACACCACCATCCGGACGACGTCGCGCTGCCCGGACGGTGAGTGCTGCCAGCGGCCGCCCGTCGCTCTTGCCGCGCGGTGGGAAGGCATGGCGTGGCCGTCTGCCCGCGCGCACTCCCACATCCTGCTGGCCCTGCCGTCCGGCAGCTTTCCGGGCGTGGACGAGGCCGACGTGTTCGAGTTTCTCGACCGGCACGCGTCTGAGTAACCGCGCCTAGTCGAACTGGG
Source organism: uncultured Actinomycetota bacterium (assembly GCA_963792725.1). Taxonomy (GTDB): domain Bacteria; phylum Actinomycetota; class Actinomycetes; order Streptosporangiales; family Streptosporangiaceae; genus JAJYUU01. The sequence goes on from CAWBXJ010000002.1 coordinate 291,846, forward strand.
GCGCCCGCTTCTCGCGCAACGAGGCCAGGCCTTCCTTGATGTCCTCGCCCATGAACGTGAGCATCTCGTAGGCGGCGGACTGGTCGAAGATCGGCCCGGCGCTGCGGATCCAGCCGTTGAGCGCGCGCTTGGTCAGCCGGACCGCTAGCTGCGGACCGGTGGCCAGCGCGCTGGCGACCCGCATCGCCTCCGTCAGCACCTCGTCGCGGGGCAGTGCCTTGGAGACCAGGCCGATCCGCTCCGCTTCCTCGCCAGTGACCATCTCGCCGGTCAGCAGGTAGTACTTGGCCTTGGCCAGCCCGCACAGCAGCGGCCAGATGATGGCAGCGTGATCGCCGGCCGCCACGCCGAGCCGGACGTGGCCGTCGCCAAGCCGCGCGTCGGTGGCGCAGATGCTGATGTCAGCCAGCAGCGCCACGACAAGCCCGGCGCCGACCGCGACGCCGTTGATCGCCGAGATGATCGGCTTCTCGCAGTTGGCCATGTTGTAGACGAGGTCGCTCATCTCTTTGAGCATGCTGGTGACCAGCTCGTAGTTGCCGATCTGGCGCTCGACCATGGCGAGGTCGCCGCCGGCCGAGAACGCCCGCCCGGCGCCGGTGACGACGGCCACCCGGACGTCGGGGTCCTGGCTGATGTCGGCCCAGACCCTGGCCAGTTCGGCATGCATTTCCTCATGCGCGGCGTTCAGCACCTCCGGCCGGCTGAGGGTGACGAGCAGCACTCCGTGCGCGTGGTGCTCGAACTTCAGATGCTGATAGCGAGCGAGATCCATCAGGTCGGCTTCCTCTCGGCGGGCTGTCCGAGCCACACGCTACCTCGCGGCGGCGGCTGCGCTCGGGTAGGTACGTGCTAGCACGTACGTGCCAGCTCGTAGGAGTTAGCGCAGGTAAGCCCACACGGACCGCACTTGCGCCGTTACTCTAAGCCCGTGATGGTCCGGCACTTGCAGCAGTTGCGCTCGCTCGGCGAGGTAGCGGAAGCCTCAGGCGCCGATCCGCAGTGCATGTGGGCGGCGCAGGGCCTGTTATCCGGCGGTGCCGCCTGGGCAAATGACGGCGCCGTCGTCGTCGGCTGCCCAGCGTTGTACGGGCGCGACCGGCTGATCGTCCGCGGCCCTATCGGGCCAGCAGCCGGGCTCGTGCAGGTTGCCGTCGAGTCGCTCGGCACGGGCTACGCCGTGATCGGCGATCCGCCGGTCATGGCCGGCTTGCTCACCCGCATCAGCTGGCTCGCGCCGCGCGGCTTCTTCGGCTGGATGGACGGCATCAGGCGAGCACGCCGCCGGCCCGTGCACAACGCCCGCTGGCTATCCCGGCAGGAATGGCGTGCCGCCGAGCAGGTGCTGAGCGTCGCCTACCCCGAGTCCGTCGCTCGTCCTGGCGTGCCCGGCGTCAGCCGATGGGCTGGCATCACAGACCACACCGGGTCGCTGACCAGCATCGCCGCGGACGCCTGGAGCGCACCCGGCCTGGGCTTCGTGGCCGGCCTCGCGGTCGTGCCGGAGGCCAGGCGGACCGGCCAGGGCCGCGACGTCTGCAGCTTCGTCCTGGATGCGCTGCTAACCGCCCACGGCCGGGTAGCGATGATGGTGCGCGACTGGAACGAGGCGGCCATCGCCATCTACGCCGAGCTCGGGCTGACGTACCGGCACCAGCAGGTGCTCGAGGTGAGATCCGGTCTGAGCGCTGGCCGCTAGCCGGCTCTCGCTGGCAGCATCCGGCGGTGGCGCGCCGCCGCGCCTCGGCATAGAGTTGATTACCCTTGGGTAACTTAAGCTGCCGTGAGGAGCGAGATGAGCAGTCCCAGCGATACCGCGACCGGGTTCTCCCTCGCGCTTTCTGACGACGTCCGGCACACCAGGGACTGGGTGCACGCGTTCGCCAGGGACGTGATCAGGCCGGCCGCCGCCGAGTGGGATGAGCGTGAAGAGACCCCGTGGCCGATCATCGAGGAAGCAGCCAAGATCGGGCTGTACTCACTCGACTTCTTCAGCACGCAGTGGTTCGACCCGAGCGGTCTCGGCACGGTCGTCGCCTTCGAGGAGCTTTTCTGGGGAGACGCGGGCATTGGCCTGTCGCTCGTCGGCTCGGGCCTGGCCGCGATCGCGGTCGCGAGCAACGGCACCAGCGAGCAGATCGGCGAGTGGCTGCCGCAGATGTTCGGCAGTCCGGGGGACGTCAAGCTGGGCGCGTTCTGCTCCTCCGAGCCCGACGCGGGTAGCGATGTCGGCGCCATCCGGACCAGGGCGCGGTACGACGAGGCCGCCGACGAATGGGTCATCAACGGGAGGAAGACCTGGGCGACCAATGGCGGCATCGCCGATGTCCACGTCGTCGTTGCCTCGGTCGCGCCCGAATTCGGGAGTCGCGGTCAGGCCACCTTCGTCGTGCCGCCGGGTACCGCCGGTTTGTCCCAGGGCCAGAAGTTCCGCAAGCACGGCGTCCGGGCGTCGCACACAGCCGAAGTCATCCTGGACGACGTGCGGGTGCCCGGCCGGTGCCTGGTCGGCGGGAAAGAACGCCTGGATGCGCGGCTGGCCAGGATCGCGGCAGGCGGCAGCAGCGGCGAGCACGCGGCGATGAAGACCTTCGAGCAGTCTCGGCCGACCGTAGCGGCGATGGCTGTCGGCGTAGCCCGCGCCGCGCTCGAATTTGCCAGCGAGTACGCCACGCAGCGCGTGCAGTTCGGCCGGCCGATCGGCCAGAACCAGGGCGTGGCGTTCATGCTGGCGGACATGCAGGCTTCGGTCGACGCGGCGCGGCTGCTGACCTGGCGCGCTGCCTGGATGGCCCGCAACGGCCTGCCGTTCGACCACGCCGAGGGATCGATCTCCAAGCTCGTCGCGGGCGAGACCGCGGTCAAGGTGACGGAGCAAGCGATCCAGATCCTCGGCGGCAATGGCTACACGCGCGAGTTCCCGGTCGAGCGCTGGCACCGGGACGCCAAGATCTTCACCATTTTCGAGGGCACGTCGGAGATCCAGCGCATGATCATCGGTAGGGCCGTCACCGGGCTTGACGTGCGGTAATAACCGCTGGTCATGGCGCTGGTGCGGATCTTGAAACGGGCTGTGAACTCGGGTTTCGGGTGGTCGGCCGTTTGCCCGTTATTCCTGGTTGGTTCCCGCCAGTTCCCGGTAGCGTGCTGAGTTGGTGCTGACCCCCTAACCGTTAGGGTAGGTCGCTCAGGGGCCGAGAGGCCTGGAAGGTGCTGGGGATCGGCAGCCGCTAGTGCTAGCCACGATGACGGCAACGGCCGAGCTAAGCGCGTTTCATGTGATCTAGCGTGAGCATTGCCAGATCGGGGGCCTTACGGCCGCCGAGCCAGCGGCGGCATGAAGCGTCCGGGTTCAGCTTGGGGTCAGCGATCCGGTTAGCCGTTCGATAGCGGTGGCCCGCCACCTGGCTCTCGTCTCCGAGACGATTTCCCGATCAGGCTAGAGAACTCGCTCCTGGAGCGCACTACCAACACAATTGCCAAGATCCCGAGGACGGGTGTCCAGATCAGTTTCCCGTAGAAATGGGGAGGGAAGACGGCGCAGATTGCCCCTGCCAGAGCAAGGGGCCAAGCCTTGCGCCTCAAGGCGCTGATGCCGCCGAGTATCGCTACCACACCGAGTGCGTCAGTAAGTGCGACACCGATCGCAAGGGGCCACGTTAGCGAGTTGGGTCTTATTGCTTTCCCCGTTTGGAATTCGCAAATGAACGCCCCGGCGATGATGCTGAGTGCCCCTGCCGCGGCTGGTCTCCAAGTTCTCATACGTTCATCATCGACGTCCAGGCCGTCCGAGTCGTCATGCCGGGGAGCGAACCGGTTCGTCCGCAAGGATGAATCCAAAACCGCCTCAGGGATCATTCTCACTGGCCTGGCCAGGCGATACGTTCGGTTACATGCAGGCAGTCCGGCGCGTCGCCGACTCGCCTAGGGCGGATTGTTCGCCGGCGGCAGCGGCGCGGCAGATGTCGTGCTCGGCGATCCGTTTCAGCATCCGGATGCGCTGTACGCCGACGCTGCGGAGGTGATCGCATCTGGTCAGCGGGTGCTGGTGATGAGGCGTTCGCGGTCGAACGCTGCCGAGGTGATCCGCCAGCCGAGTCCGTCGAGGACGAGGAGTACCGCGGCTGCGCCGAGGGCTAAGCCGAGGCTGGGGTGGATCACGTTGAGCGCGATGAGCGTTGTGACTGCGACCGACGGGAGACTGGCGAGCAGGCTGAGCTGCCCGGCCACGCGCACGTCGCTCGATCTGGCCGAGATCGCGATGCCGACCCAGATCGACCATGCGGCCAGGAGCGGAGTGAACAGCAGCACGGCGAGCAGATCCGGGCCTCGCAGGAGCGCCGGTGCTATGCCCGGGTGTGCGAAGAGCTCGACGCAGGCGAGGAAGAGGGCGAGGACTGCATAGGAGATGGCGAGCGACGGGACGAATGCGGCCAGCGCCTTGCCGAGCAGGAATTCCTCGCGGCGGATCGGGGTTGCGAGCACGGGCTCGAGGGTGCCCTGCTGACGCTCCCCGACGACGGAGTAGGAGGCGAGCGCTGCGGGCACGAGCGCGGGGATGGCGAGCATGTATAGCAGGACATGCTCGTGTGCGAGTCCAGTGGATGCCGACGCGGCCTGGGTGAGGATTGTGAGTAGCGGCTGGATGAGGAAGATCAGCGGGAAGATGACCATGGCAACGATGATGTTGCCGTTGTGGCGGTATTCGCGGAGCTCCTTGCCGAAGATGGCCCGGACGCGCCTCTTGCTGACGCTCATCTGCGGCTCGCCTCCTGGTCCTGGTCGATGAGCTCGAGGTAGACGTCCTCGAGCGAGTGGCGTGACTCGCTGATCGACAGCACGTCGGCGCCGGCTGCCACCAGAGCGCGGGTGGCGGCTGGTGCGGCGGTTGCCGGGTCGGACACGGCCAGGACGTAGCCCGCGGCGCCATCGGGTTGCCAGCTGTTCACGGCCGGCAGGCCGGCGAAGACGTTGGCGGGGTCGCCGAGAGGCACGAGGGTCTTGACCGTGAGTGTTTTGGCGAACAGCTGATCGCGCAGCTCGGACGGCCGGCCGATGGTACGCAGGGTGGTGTTCAGGATGGCGACGCGGTCGCAGAGCCGCTCGGCCTCCTCGAGGCGGTGGGTGGTGAGGAAGATCGTGACGCCACGCTGGCGGAGGTCGTCGATCAGGTCGTGGACGTCGCGGGCGGCGACCGGGTCCAGGCCGGAGGTCGGCTCGTCGAGGAACAGCACTTCCGGGTTGCTGAGCAGCGCCCTGGCCAGCGCGACCCGCTGCCGCAGGCCCTTGGACAAGGTGCCGCAGGCATCGCCGGCGCGGTCCGTCATGTGGACGGCCCGCAGCGCACGATCAATGCGATCGCCGGTGTCGGGCACCTCATAGAGGTCGGCGAAGCAGGCCAGGTTCTCGGTCACGCTCAGCCGCAGGTACAGGCCCGGCGACTCGGGCATGATCGAGATCCGGCGGCGGATCTCCACGCCGTTCTCCGGCGCGAGCGGGATTCCGGCGACCGTCGCCGACCCCGAGGTCGGCGCGATCTACGCCCTCAACGCCGGCCGGCTCCAGCCCGACGGGGAACGGCTCGTCCTGCCCAGCCTCATCCAGCCAGGCTGGATCCTCCGCCTCCCCGCCCCCGCGAGCTCGCCGAGCGGCAACGGCCACCTCACAATCCCGCCGGCCCCGGTAACACCCGCAGCCGGACGCACGCCCCGGCCCGGGCCCGAGCCGTCAGCTGCTCCGCAGCGGCCGGTGCACAACGCCCTCAGCCCGGCGCCCGCGCGCCATCACACCCAGCCATACGCCGGGAACGCCGTGGTGATCCCGTGGGGCGGCCTGATCGGCGCCGGGCTGGCCGGCGCGGTCACCGGCGCGCTGGTCCTGGCAGGCGTCCAGCGCCGCCGCCGCTACCAGCCCGCCAGGATCATCACCCCGAGCCTGGAACCCGGCGCCCCAGCGCCGCCGCTCATCGGCGTGCTGCGCCGGGCCTCCCGGCCGGCCGACACCCAGCCCGAGCAGGCCGCCAGCCTCCGGGCCGAGGATGCAGCCAATGGCGACGCGCCATCGGGGGCCACGGCAGGAGGCCGGCCGTCCCTGCTCGCGGCACCCACGCGCACGGCACCAGCGCAGCCGCCCGGCCTGATCAGTCTCGGGCTGCGCGACGGGCAGGAGATCACCGCCGACATCGCCGCTCTCGGCGGCCTCGGTTTGACCGGCCCGGGCGCGACGGCAGCGGCCAGGGCACTCCTGCTCGCCATCCTCAGCCACGCACAGCCCGGTGCCAGCACAATCCCCGCCGAAATGTTCGTGCCGGCCGCCGACGCAGCGATGCTGATCCCGGGCAGCGAGACGGCCGGGCAGCCCGGACTCACCATCACCGGCACGCTCAGCGCCGCCCTCGACCACCTGGAAGCCGCCGTCCTGACCCGCGTCCGGATCACCACCACCGCCACCACGACCACCGACGCCTCACCAGCGGAAGACAGTGATCCGAGCTCCGGCACCAAGGCGGCCAGCTCGCCCGCGTCGCCGCCGGGCAGCAGCCCCGTCGTCCCGTCCACCCCTCGTTCCCGGACCAGCTCCCGCAGCGCCGCAGTGATCGGCGCGTACGGCAGGCCCGCCGCGCCCAGGACCACGCATCCCCCAGCCAGCACCAGCGCCCGGTCCCGCACCCGGGCGGTGACCTCGCCAACCAGCCGAGATTTACCGCCGCCGGCCTCCGCTCCGACCAGCACCACCTGCGGCAACCCGCCAGCTGCAACCTCGAGCGCACCCAGCAGCACGCCAGCCTCGGCCTCACGGCCGACAAGCACCGGGCTGACCCTGCGAGCGGACACATACACAGCTTGCCAGCCGGCCCCGCCCCACTGGGCCGGCCGCATGCATATCCTCATCCCGAGGCGGCTCACGAGGCAGACGCTCGCGCCAGCGTCGCACCGCAGTCGCTGCCCGGCGACAAGGTGCTGGCAGAGTGCCGCAAAGGCATCCCCTGCTACCTCTGCTCCCGGAAGCGCTCACGGGTTGCGCATAGCCACGCGCAGTGGCCGGAAGCTCGCGATGTCCCGCATGCCTTCGGGCGCCTGAGTCCAGTGCGGCGGCCACGGGCACATCCGTGCCACCTTCGCCCGCGCCAGCCAAGCCAGGTCACGAAAGACGGCCGAGAGGAGGGGCTGGGACGAGCGCGAGGGCAGCACCGCGTCGCTGGGTCTTCCGCGACGGCCCGCCGCCTCCCGACCATTTCCGGCTCGGCCCCAAGCTCGACACCGGCGTCCTGCTCCTGGGCCGCAAGACCTGGGAAAAGTTCTCGCACATCTGGCCCGCCCGCACCGATGACTTCTCCCTGGCCATGAACCGCATGCCCAAGCTGGTTGCCTCGCGGACCCGCACAGACCTCAGCGCATGGCAGAACTCGTCCCTGATGAGCGGCGAGCTTCTCGACGCCGTCGAGCGGACCAAGGCCGACCGGGATGTCATCATCGCCGGCAGCGCCAGCGTCGTGCACGCCCTCACCGAGCACGACCAGGTAGACGAATGCCGCATCCTGTTCTTCCCCACCGCGCTCGGCGACGGCATCCCTCTGTTCTCCCCCAAGGCCGCCCCGCTCCAGCTCCGCCTGCTGTCCGCCGAAGCCAGCGGGCCGGCCATCCTGGCGATATATGAGCGCTTCGCCGGGTGATGCAGACCTGCTTATGAGCAGGCACGAAGATGGAGCCCAAGGTCTCCACAGGACCTGCCCTGAACCAGGCAGACAGAGATCCACCTAGCTCTCCGCCCGGTCTTGCATCTCCCAGGCATGTTCCAGGACGTGCCAGGTGATCCGGCGGGCCGCGTAGCGCGTGGTCCAGCCGCCCGGTACCACCGGCGAGCCGTCCGAGGGGGCGCCCACGACGGCGGCGATCGCCTCACGCAGCTGCTCGATCGGGCCAATGTCGGCGGTGGCCGGCTGCTTGCGCTTCACCCCGAGCTTGCGCGCGTAGGCCGTCTCGGCGCCGATCACGTGGCCAGTCAGCTGGTCCCGGTCCCGCCCGCCGCCCCGCGGGCCTTTGAGCAGCTCGGCCGGTGACGCGGCGGCGATCTCGTCGAAGGTCCTCCGGGCCGCGGTGATCAGGCCGGCCAGCGGCCGGGCCGCGGCCGGGGTCACCTCCGCCCGCTCGGCCTCGGCGGTTATCTGCGGGAACGGGCGGCGGCATTCGGGTGCGGCGAACGCGGTCGCGGGCCCGCCAGGCACCCGCTCGATGACATCGAATACGACCGTGGCCGGGAAGCTGACCCCGGCGTGCCCGGCCACCGGAGCGTACCGCCCGGCGTAGCTGGCCAGCGCCGCGAGCGCGGCACCCTCGTCCCGGCCGGCCCGGCACCAGCCGGGCCAGTCAAGCGCGGAGGCGACAGCCTGCTTCCCGCTCACCTCGAGGAAGATAGCGATGCGACGCGGCGGCATCACTCGGCCCCCTTCTGCTTCGTCTCTTTGTTCCTTCTATGTGTGGCACCCAATGCGCGGGCGACTACGCCGCCGCGGCGGCAGCTACGCGTCTCGGACCGGCTCGTAGGTGAGGAACGCGAGGTCAGCGACGGTCTTGTTGCCGACGAGGCGCATGGATTCCTTGTCGCTGGTCTCGCCGAACAGGCGCATGCCGGTCCCGAGCACGACCGGGTAGATCATCAGCCGCAGCTCGTCGACGAGGTCGTGCTCGAGCAGCGTCTGGACGAGCTGGAAGCTTGCGGCGACGACGATGTCCCCGGCCAGTTGCTGCTTCAGCTTCAAGACATCGCTCACCACCTCGCCCTTGAGCACCGTCGTGGTGTTCCGGGCGGGATCGCGGAGGGTCGAGGACACGACGTACTTGGGCTTGCTGTTCATCCGGTCCGCCATGCCGCCAGTCCGGGATGGCCACCGCCCGGCCAAACTCCTAGCTGCGCCGGCCCAGCAGCATGGCCTCGGTGCCCAGCGCCTCCTCCAGCGCGACCCTGGCCGCCGCCTCACGGCCCCGGTCGCCAATACGGCCGACCCAGCCGCCGTGCCTGAAACCCTCGTCGCCGGCCGGGTCCTGGACGACTCCGTCGAGCGAGACGTTCTCGCTGATGACGATCTTTCCCATTTCGGTTCTCCTTTGGCGGGCGTTGTCAACTACCACTGATGCAGACACCGCGACATCAGCACCTGGGCGCCCGCCGACCGCCCAGGTCGCCCTTCCGGGGCCTGTTACTGCTTAGCTGCGAAGAAACTCGATCAAGACGGGAGCGAGAGCCGCGGGTTGCACGACATGTGCCTGCCCGTCCAGCGTACGGAATTCTGCCTTGTGGATCACCTGGCTGATCGCCTGGGCGCTGCGATGCATGTATGCGGGGCTCGACCCGCCGCACAAGACAAGGACCGGAACATGCACCTTGCCTAGCCGGTCTGTCGGCGCAGCGATGCTCTTGCCGATGACCCCGGCGTGATCGTAGGCGAGCGTCGGCGCGATGGCTTCCAGTGCTGGCCAGAAGGGTGCCTGGAGCATGCCGTCCACCTGCTCGGCGGGCGTCCCGGTGCTCCGAATCAACAGTGCAACCGCATCACCGTGGCGACCGGCTGCCAGCGCTTCGCCGAGCTGGTCGAGATACTGGCTCCAGGCCTGCTGGGCTGCTGGCTCGTCGTTGTAGGGAGCCTCATACACAGCGACCTTCGGTACTTTGCCGCCGAGCTTCCGTGCGGCTTCGAGAGCCAGGCATCCTCCGGACGAATGGCCGTAGAGGAAAGCGGTGCCACCGGCTGGCTGACCACCGCTTCGATGTCTTCGATCTCCCGGTCCACCGCGTACGACGGTGTGTCCCCGCTGTCACCGCGGCCCCGGCGGTCGTAGCCGTAGACGGTGAAGTGCGGCGCAAGCAGGGTGACGAGCTCTGGCTTGGACCCGCTTGACCTGGTGCTCATGGCGCCGTAGACGATGATCAGCGCTGGGCCGCCGCCCGCTTGGTCGTAGCCGATGCTTGTTCCGTCCCTCGACATGACGTTGCTCATTGCCCGATCATCACCCAAGTCGTTCGGCACTTCGATGTACTGAGTAAGAACGGCGGCAGATCGCCGGGCTCATCGGTGGCATAACGGCCTGCCAGGATCGCCCGACCAGCCAGGCAGCACCGCTGTGGCAGCCGATTCGCTGACCGACGGAGGCCCCGCTGCAGCGGTGTGACCAGTGGCCCACCGCAGGCGGATGCCCTTGAACCGGACATCACGCCAGCATGCCGAGGCTCTGCGCCAGTGAGCACCGCCCTCGGCGCCTGAGCCGATGCGTCAGACCCGATTCCGCAAGTAAGCGGGTGACACGGCCCCGCAGATGCCGATAGGTGCCGCCCTGACCTGGGATGATGATCATTGCGACGTGACTATCATCTCAGCGGGGAAGGCACCTATCTGGTGGCCAGGATACGCGGCAAGAAGCGGAAGCGCCGCCGGCGCGGATCGGCGCGCCGGATGCGGCGCTGACCCCGAGCGCGGGGCTGGCTGCGGTCAGTGAGTTGTGTGACCGGCTGGGCGTGATCAGCCCTGGATGCGGCGGTCGGCCCGGTTAAGCAGCGGATCGCGGTTTCGGTGCCGGGGAGCTGCTGGCCGGGATCGCGGCGGCGCAGCTGGCCGGGGAGGATTTCCTGGCAGGCCTGGACCGGCAGCGCGCCGATGCGGCCGGGCAGCTGCTGGCGCCGGTGCCCGGGCTGAGTTCTACCACCGCCGCGGGCGTGGCCCGGCGGATCACCGCAGGGCAGTGGAAAGCCGTGGAGGCCGGCCTGGCGGCGGTCACGGCGCGGATGCTGGACCTGCCGCCCGCGCCGCGGGCCGCAGCGCTGGCCGAAGGGCCGGTCACCATCGACCTGGACACCACCGACGTGGAGGTCTACGGCCGCAAGAAACGTGGCGTGGCCTATAACCGTCAGGGGCAGCGCGTGGGCCGCCCGCATGTGGCCGCGTGGGCCGAGACCGAGATCGTGCTGGCCGCTGACCTGGGCGCCGGGACCGATGACCCGCGGGCGGGCGCGCCGGATCTGCTGCGCCGCGCGCTGGGCGCCCTGCCGGAGCGGGCCCGGGCCGGCGGCCGCGTCGCCACCCGCATCGACGCCGGGTATTTCGCCGGGCAGGTTGCCCGCGCCGCGCACGACGAGCACATCTTCTTCGCGATCGGCGCCCGGCGCATCGCGCCGCTGTGGCGGCTGCTGGACGGCATCGCCGAGGCGGACTGGCACGAGGCCATCGAGATGGAACATGCCCAGGTCGCGGTGGCCGATTACCGGCGGAGGCGATGGGAGCGGGAGTGCTCACTGCGCACCCCTCATGGCGTGCGATCCGGTTCGAGTTCTTCGAAGAGCGTGATCTGGAGTTCGGCTGGTGCGTGGAGGCGTGAGTTGAGCGAGTTCCACGGTGTTGGGGTGGGTGCGGCGATTAGCGTGGCGCCGGCAGCCACGAGCCGGCCTGTCGTCGCCGCGGTATCTGCGACCTGGAAGGCCACGCGAAGCGTGGGGGCGACCCTGCGTCCCACTTCTACCTGGTCGATCAGTTCGGCCTGGGCCCGGTTGGACAGTTCAAGGGTGGCGCGGCCAGCGCGCAGGACCACGACGCGGGCCCCATGGTCACTGGCGATGTCCATTTCCACGGGCAGCCCGAGGGCGTCCCGGTAAAAGGCCAGGGCCTGATCGAGGTTGTCCACGGTAACGACTAGTCGCAGTTGCGTGACGTCTGCTGGCCTGGTTCTGTTCACGCGGGTCGCTCCAGTTCGAGGTTCGGAGAACGGGCGGGGATCACCGCCGCCTGGGGGTGGTGGCCGATACGGCGCCAGCGCAGCGGCCGAGTCGTGTTCGCCGAGTCGGGCGTCAGCGCCTGCGGGTGAGGCTCAAGGGTCAACGAGGGCATCGGCCTCGCCGAAGACGAACGTCTGCATGTCACAGATAAACTCCTGCGGGAACCCGAGGTCGAATGCGGCCGCCTTGTCGTGCCGTGCGAGCGCGTCCTGCGGAAGGGTAAGGTCGGCGGCGGCGAGGGTCTCGCGGATCTGGTCCAGGCGCCGCGCGCCAAGGATCGGGTGCACGACGCGGGAGTGCGCCCGCGTCCAGGCCACGGCAACCTGGGCGGGCGTGACGCCGAGGTGGTGGGCCCTTCGGCCAAGGTCATCGCCCCGAGGAACAGCGTCGATACCCGCAGTCCGCTGGCCCCCAGGATGCGGTACCGCATCTCAGCCGAAGACTCGCGCGGCAGCTGCGACGACCTCGTCGTGGGGAGCGTCGCGCAGGTGCTGAGAGATGTTCCACCGGTGACCGAACGGATCGGTGAGCCGGCCGTGCCGGTCGCCCCAGAACATGTCGGCCAACGGCTGGCGCACCTCCGCGCCGGCCGCTATCGCCTGGGCGAACACTGTCTCGGCGTCGGCGTCGGCGACGTCGAGGGCAAGCACGACCGGAGTGCCGCCGATCGTGGGCAGGGCAAGCACGTCCATCTCGGGGAACTCATCAGCGATGTGCAGCACGCTATCTCCGATGCGCAGCTGGATCGACATGAACCGGCCGTCCGGGACAAGGGATCCTGCCGGCTTTTGCGCGCCGAACGCGTCGCGGTAGAACTCAGCGGCCCGCGCAGCGCCCTGGACCACGATGTGAGCACTGATCGACATGCCGGAAGCGTAAGGCCGGCCTGGTTCCTTACTTGCCGGCGACCTTCTAACCCCAAAGCCAAGGCGCGAACGCGTGGGTTACCCGGCGAGCTCAGGGCTCGAAGCACTCAGGGCGGGTCACCGATCTCTTGATCGAGCTTGCCGTGAGCCTGCAGCGAAAGGTCCTGCCAGTCGGCCCAGGTCTTTAGCCGGTCGGCGTAGGCCGGCTGGAGTATCTGGTAGAAGCCCTGGCCGAAGAGCACCCGCAGGGGCGGGTTGTCGGAGTCGACGATCTGCAGGAGTGCCCGGGCGGCGGCGGCCGGATCGCCGGCGGGCTGCTTTCCCATGAGCCCGGCAAGGCGCTGGCGGATACCGTCGTAGATCGGGTTGGGCTCGGCCATGTGGCCGTTGGCGAGTGGATCTGGGTTCTTGCCGGACCTGGTGGCGAACCCGGTGGGCTCGACCACGGTCACCTTGATGCCGAAGTCCGCGCCCTCGTGGGCGAGGGTTTCATTCAGGGCTTCGAGGGCCCACTTGGAGGCTTGGTATGCGCCGCCGAGCGGCATTGCGATGAGACCGGCGATCGAGGACAGCTGGATGATGTGCCCTGCACCCTGCTCGCGCAGGTAGGGCAGCGCGGCCTGAATGACCCACGCCGCGCCGAACACGTTGGTCTCGAATTGGTCGCGCAGTTGCTGCTCGGTCAGTTCCTCGATCGCGCCGATCTGGGCGTAGCCGGCGTTGTTCACGATGACGTCGAGACGGCTGAAGTGCTCCTTGGCCCGTTTTACGGTCTCGAAGACGGCAGCTTTGTCGGTCACATCCAGCTCGAGCGGGAGTACCGCGTCGCCATAGGCGGTGACCAGCTCATCAAGGTGTTCGGTGTTCCGGGCGGTTGCGGCCACCTGGTCGCCGCGGGACAGGGCGGCTTGGACGAAGTTGCGGCCCAAGCCGCGGGACGAACCGGTGACGAACCAGACCTTGCTCATGATGTCTTCCCGTTCTTTCGTTGTTGGCTTGCCTCTCCCGGCGGGAGGGACGTTCGGGCGTCCTCGGGCGCGGCGGCACCGAAGACCCAGGGACTGGTATCGCGGATGAAAGTGGCGGGGAAACCGAGGTCGATACGGGTTTCGGTGTCTAGCCGCCCGACGGTCTCGGCGGGCAGGTCGAGGTCGGCGGCGCCGAGGTTGTCGAGTATCTGGCCATGGCGGCGGGCGCCGATGATCGGGTGAATAACAGGTGAGCGGGCCCGGGTCCAGGCGATGGCGACCTGAGCTGGGGTGGCGCCCAGCTCGGCGGCTACTTTCTGGACCAGTGCCGCGACCGCATGCTGATGATCGGTGAGAGCGGCGGGGTCGATCCGGCTGGGCTGCCCGGCCGTGCGCTCGCGGGCGTACTTGCCGGACAGGATCCCGTCGGCGAGCGGGCTCCAGGCGGCTAGGGTGAGCCCGAGGGTCTCGGCCATGGGCAGCAGTTCCCGTTCGATGTCGCGGCGCAGCAGGCTGTAGGGCGCCTGCAGGCCGGCAAAGGCGGTCCACCCGCGCCATTGAGCCAGGGTGTTGGCCCGGGAGACCACCCAGGCGGGCGCGTCGGAGATGCCGGCGTAGAGGATCTTCCCGGCGCGGACCTGGTCGTCCAGGGCGCGCATGGTCTCCTCGGCCGGGGTGCGGGCGTCCCACATGTGCACCCAGTAGATGTCGATGTAGTCGGTGCGCAGCCGCCGCAGGCTGGTTTCCAGTGACAGCCGCAGGTTCTTGCGGTGGTTGCCGGCCGCGTTGGGATCACCGGCATCGCGGCTGACGGTGTACTTGGTGGACAGCACGAACCGGTCCCGGCGGCCCTGCAGCAGCTCGCCGACGATCTCCTCGCTGGCCCCGCCGCGGTAGTTGATCGCGGTGTCGATGACGTTGCCGCCCGCGTCGGCGTACGCGCCCAGGATGCGGGCGCACTCCTGCGGCGGGGCGCCGACCCCGCCCTGCTCGCCGAACGTCATCGCGCCCAGGAACAGCTCGGACACCCGCAGCCCGGTGCCGCCGAACAGCGTGTACCGCATCAGCTCTCACCCTGGCCGAAGGCCTCGGCAGCCAGCCGGGCGACCTCGCCCGGCGGCACATCCCGGATGTGCTGGTCGATGGCCCAGCGGTGCCCGAACGGGTCGATGAACTGGCCGGTGCGGTCGCCCCAGAACGCCTCATGCAGCGGCTCGAACACCGTCGCGCCCGCATCCAGGGCCCGCTGCCAGACCGCCCCGGCGTCCCCGACGGCCAGGTGCAACGCCCCGTAGGTGCCGCCCAGCGTCAGCGGGGAGAGGATGCCCAGGTCCTGGAACTCATCCCCGATCGCCAGCCTGCTGTCCCCGAACCGCAGCTCGATGCTCAGCACCCGGCCGCCGGGCAAGGTGACCCGGCCCTCTTCCACCGCGCCGAGCACCGAGCCATACCAGGAAGCCGCCGCAGCCGGGTCCCCGGTCACCAAATGAGACGTCAATGTGCTCAACTCAGCCACACCTGGCCCGTGCTTGCTTGGCGTCATCGTTGACTCCCTCACGTTGCCTCGGTTTTTTGTTCTTCTTTGTGGTCCAGCCTGCGCGCCCCGGCAGGTTCTGATCAACGCCGGATTGCGCAACGATTGATAACCTGAGCGCATCGCTGCCGAGGGCAACCGGGGCCGCGGCGAACCTGGAATGGAGGCCGGCGGTGGACATGGCGGAGGCAGAGGCATTCCTCGCGCTGGCCGAGGAACTGCACTTCGGCCGGGCCGCGGACAAGCTGCGCGTGTCCCAGCCGCGTGTCAGCCGGCTGATTGCCGCCCTGGAGCGCGAGGTCGGCGGGAAGCTGTTCGAGCGGACCAGCCGCCGCGTCGCGCTCACCCCGCTCGGCGAGCAGTTCCTTGCCCTGTTGCTGCCCGGATACGCGCAGATGCAGACGGCGCTGGCCCGCGCCCGCCACGCGGCCCGGGAGGCGGCCGGGCTGTTGCGCATCGGGTGCCTGGTCACACTCGCCGGCCCGGCGCTGACCCGGCTGATCGACCAGTTCAGCGTCCGCTGCCCGGACTGCCAGGTCAGTTTGCACGTGGTCGAGACCAGGAATCCGTATGCGGCACTGCGCCGCGCAGACATCGACGTCTTGGTCAGCTACCTCGTGGTAAATCAGCCGGATCTGACTGCCGGGCCGGTGATCGAGCACCGGGACCGGGCGCTGCTGGTGGGGTGCGGGCACCGGCTCGCGGGTGCCCGGTCAGTGTCGGTGGAGGACCTCGGTGACAAGGAAGTCCACCAGAACGCGCCGGGCTTCCCGCCCGAGCTGTACGACGCGATCGTGCCGCCGGTCACCCCGTCCGGCCTGCCGATCCGGCGCACCTACCCCTGGACAGATGACGAGGACGTGTTCCTCGCGGTGGCCCGCGGACAGATCGTGCACCCCTCATTCGCGGGCATGCCCCTGGCCACTCGCCCAGACCTCGTGCAGGTCCCAATCCGCGACCTGCCGCCTTTGCCGGTCGGGCTGATCTGGCGGACCGTGCACCACAACGCCCGCATCCGCGCTCTTGCCGCCACCGCCCGCTCCATCTACCCGCCAGGCACCCGAGCCGCTGCTCCTCGCAGCCGACGCGGGCAACCTGGGACACGACGCTGACAGTCGATCGGGCCATAGCCGGGCGATCTGCGAGCCATCAGCTACCTACTTAGATACATGTTCGCCGCGTCGGTCATGGGCGATCTGGTGTGACCGAGGACTCGGGACCCCTTTAGGGGATAACGCTCCGTAGCCGACGAGGCGTGCGCCGATGATCGAAGCTCGGCGGATCACGCCAGACAGATCCACTGCGATGGACGATGGGCAGGACCACAGCTCGTCCACGGAGTTGATCATCTTTTACAACGGGAAGAGTGGATGGAACCGGTGCTCTGACCGGTCAGCGAGCTATGTGACCGGCTGGGCGTGATCGAGGCCCTGGACGCGGCAGTCGGCCCGGTCAAGCAGCGCGATCGCGGCTACGGTGCTGGACAGCTGCTGACCGGGCTCGCGGCGGCGCAGCTGGCCGGGGAAGACTTCCTGGTCGGCCTGGACCGGCAGCGCGAGGACGCGGCCCGGCGGTGATCGCGCCGGTGCCGGGACTGAGCTCGACTACGGCTGCGGGCGTGGCCCGCCGGATCACCGCCGGGCAGTGGAAGGCGGTGGAGCAGGGTGTCGCGGCGGTCACGGAGCGCATGCTGGAACTGCTGCCGGCGGCGCGGGCCGCGGCGATGGCCGAGGGCCCGGTCACGATCGACCTGGACACCACCGACGTGGAGGTCTACGGGCGCAAGAAACGCGGGGTGGCCTATAACCACCAGGGCCAGCGGGTCGGGCGCCCGCACGTGGCGGCCTGGGCCGAGACCGAGATCGTGCTGGCTGCTGACCGGCCCTGCATGGCGAGCCTGACGGTGCCTCCCGGCACCGGGATGCCGGCGAGGCACCCGGCGGTCAGCGATCTGGACCGGATCGGCGCCGCGAACGCCGGGCAGGGCCTGGCCAGCACGCACCCGGACATAGCTGCGGGGTTGGCCGACGCGCTCGTCGGGAATCTCGGAGTCGACCCTGCCGATCCCTACGACCGGTAGCCCGTCGCGAGCGTCCAGTACGCTCTTGCGGCGATGCTGGTGATGCGCATCGGCGATATAGGCGAGCGCGTCGAGCAGGCGGGCCGTCACGCAGGCGGTGAACTACGGGATCGCCTGTTCGGCGTGCTGCAAGCAGCGGCCAGGCTAATTGACCCGGAGGATCGCTGGCGCAGACCTGGTCAGCTGCGGACGCTGGCGACGCGATGGGCTGGGTGAGGCTGGCCGAGCTGCAGGAGTGGCGGGGCCGACCGCGGGAGGCCGAGGCACTCTGGAAGCGCGCGATCGCCTTGCCGGCGGTGGCGGGCTCGACGTCGTACACGGCCCACCCGCCGGCCTCCTGGACGACGGGCGGATGCCGCCGGGGGTGACAGCCTGGCGGCGGCCATCGGACCCGGGCGGGGCGCCGCGGGCGGCAGCGGCCGGCTTCCGGCGGGCGCTGCCGGCGGGCGCCGCGGGGGACCGGCCAGCTCGCTCCAGCCGGCGAACAGCGCCAGCATTGCGGCCAGGCACCACAGTGTTGCCCGTTGCACCTGCACGGCCGGTGACAGGCACAGCAATTCCAGCGTCAAGATGCCGGTCAGGATCAGTGCCTAACAGCAGTAGCCGGTATACGCCGGGATCGACGACGGGATGGCTCCTGGGCATGATGTTCGGGTCGAACGGGACCTCGAAGATCATCGGCGCGGCTGCGGCGCCGATCACCGCGCTGCCCACCGCGACGCGCCAGCCCTGGCCTTCTGCGCAACGGCTATAACGACGAACAGGACCGCCACTCCGATCAGCGTGACAGGTGTGATGGAGTTTCCGCGATCATCAGGACCACAGCTGCTCGGCCTGGCCTTGGCAGCCGCGCGGGCAGCGGCAGCCTGATTCCCGCGTAGGCAACAGCCGCGGCTGCCGCGGCTAAGACAACGACCAGCACGATCTCGGTCGTGCCGCTGTAACTAACCCGTTCCCCGTTTCCAGTCACGGTGACCTCCGTCATCGAAGCGTTGGTAGCGCAGACATTGACCTGCTCCGACCAGCTGGAACGGCCGGTCTTTCCCGCTCTGCGCCCCAGGTTCCGTCAGCGTCTTATCGATGTTCGATCGGCTTGCGATAAGTGGCCGACGGCGCCAGGGTCGAATGACAGCACGCGGGCGCAGCCGCGAATGGGCAATCCGGCAGAAGCACGACCAAAGCCTCCACGTCACCCTGCTCTGCCGCAGGGTCTGGTGTCACACTATTGGCATGGTTCCGCACGACGTCGCGGAGTTCAGGATCCTTGGCCGCTTGAGGTGCTGGCGGGTTCAAGGCGGCTGGAGCTGGGCGGCAACAGGCAGCAGATCGTGCTGGCGATGCTGCTGCTGAACGCCAACGGCGTCGTTAGCGTGGGCCGGCTGGAGGAGGCGGTTTACGGCGAGGATCTGCCGCCGACGGCACGCACGCAGGCGATGATCACCGTTTCTGCGCTGCGGCGGCTGCTGGCCGCGAACGGTGATGACACGGCTATTTCCTCGCGCACGCAAGGATATGTGCTGGAGATCGGGGACCAGCGGCTCGACTCGCAGCGGTTCGCGACGCTGGTGGCCGCGGCCCAAGCGGCCCGCGATGCCGGTGATCTCGGTATAGCGGTGGCGAATTACCGTGCGGCGTTGCGGCTGTGGCGCGGCCTGGCGTTGAACGGGATCGACAGCCTGCTGGTACGCGCCGCCGACCCAGCTGGACGAGCAGCGGATGGCGGCTATCGAGGACCGGTTGGAGCTGGAGCTGGGGCTCGGCCGGCATCACGAGCTGATCGGCGAGCTGGTCGCGCTCGTGGCGGAGTTTCCGCTGCGGGACCGGCTACATCGCCAGCTGATGCTGGCACTGCACCGTTCGGGCCGGACGGCCGAGGCGCTGCAGGCCTATCAGCAGGTCCGCCGGATGATGATCGACGAGCTGGGCATCGAGCCGGGCGGTGAGTTGCAGCGGTTGCAGCACGCCATCCTCGCCTCCGATCCGGAGCTGGACCCGCCCGCGGGACCGGTGAGCGTTCCGTCGGTGACGCGGCCGGTACCGAAGCTGCTGCCGGCGGATATCGCCGACTTCACCGGCAGAACCGAGCAGGTCAGCCAGATCGGCCAGCAGTTCACCGCCGCGGCGGCGCGCAACGCACGGCTGGCGGTGCCGGTGGTGGTGATAAGCGGGCAGGGCGGGGTCGGGAAGACCAGCCTGGCCGTGCACGCCGCGCATGCGCTGGCTGCGCAGTTTGAGGACGGGCAGTTGTTCGCCGACCTGCACGGCGCCGGCACGCGGCCCGCCGACCCGGCGCAGGTACTGGAGCGGTTCCTGCGAGCCCTCGGCGTGCCCGGCCCGCAGATACCCGAAGACCTGGACGAGCGTGCCGAGGTCTACCGCAACCTGCTGGCTGACCGGCGGGTGCTGGTGGTGCTCGACAACGCGGCGAGCGAGACCCAGGTCCTGCCGCTGCTGCCCGGCAGTGGGTCCGCGGCGGTGCTGGTCACCTGCCGCGGCACACTGGCGGGGCTGGCCGGCGCGACCCGCATCCCGCTGGACGTGTTCGACGCCCGGCAGTCGGTGGAACTGCTGGGCCGCATCGCCGGGGAGAGCCGCACACACGCACAGCCGGAGGCCGCGGCGATGGTCATCGGGCAGTGCGGCCACCTGCCCCTGGCGCTGCGGATCGCTGGCGGACGGCTCGCCGTGCGACCGCACTGGGATGTCGAGCACCTCGCCGCGCGGCTCGCCGACCAGGCCCGCCGGCTCGATGAGCTGGAGCTGGGCGAGATGGGGGTCCGGGCCAGTATCTCGCTCAGCTACCACGCGGCCAGCGACGCGGCGAGACGGCTGCTGCGCCGCCTGGCGTTGCTGGAAGTGCCGGTCTTTTCCGGCTGGATGACCGCGGCACTGCTGGATCAGCAGCCCGCAGACGCGGACGACGTGCTCGACGAGCTCGTGAGTGCCCGGCTGATCGAGCCCGTCGGCACAGCGCGGGGGGCGCATAGCCAGTGCCGGTTTCACGACCTGATCCGGTTGTTCGCCCGCGAACGGCTGGCCGCCGAGGAGCCGGCCGACGAGCAGCGCGCGGCGCTGGAGCGCGCGCTCGGATGCCTGCTCTTCCTCAGCGAGGAGGCCCGGCACCGCTACCTCGGCGGCAGCTATGTGCGACTAGACCCGAACGCGCTGCGCTGGTCGCCGCCATGCCCGCTGAGCGGGTTGCTGGTCAGCGATCCCAAGGCGTGGTTTGAGGACGAGAGAGCGTCGCTGGTCGCGGGCGTGCGGCAGGCCGCGGAAGCCGGTCTGGTCGAGCTGTGCTGGAGCCTGGCGGCAACCGCCGACGCGCTCTCTGTGTCCCGGAGCTACCTGGACGACTGGCAGCTGTGCTGCGACACGGGTCTTGAGGCGGCCCGCCAGGCCGGACATGTCCGCGGTGAGGCGGCAATGCTGTTGCACCGAGGGACCATCGCCCACTTCCGGGGGCAGCTGGCGGCGGCTTGCCGCGATACCGAGGCGGCGGCGAGGCTTTTCCATGACCGGGGCGACGACCACAGTTTTGCTCTGGCGATCGGCTACACCGCGATTATCGACCGAGCCGCCGGGCGCCTCGATGCGGCTGCTGCAGGTTTCGAGCAGGCGCTGGCGGCGGCGGATTGCTGCCGGCGACGGGCCTGACCCTGGGCGCCAAGCCAGCACGCCACCAAGGACTGGCATGACCGCCGAGGGCCGCTACAGCCGAAACGAGGGGCTGTTCGGCGCCGAGGGCCAGGCCAAGATCGCTGCAACGAAGGTCACGATCGCCGGCCTGGGCGGACTCGGCTCCCACGTCGCTCAGCAGCTGGCCTATCTCGGCGTCCGCAGTTTCGCCCTCATCGACTTCGATGTCGTCACTGAGTCGAGCATGAACAGGCTCATCGGCGCATTCGACGCGGACGTGAGCGCCGCCACCATGAAGATCGACGCCGCCGAGCGGATGATCCACAACATCAGCCCGTCGGCAGCTGTGGACCGGTACGACGGACGAGTCGCCGACAGGGGCGCCGAAGCGCGCATCTCCTGGTCGGACGTCGTCTTCGGGTGCTTGGACCGCGATATCCACCGGCTCGAGCTCACCGAAGTCTGCGCCAGGAACCACAAGGTCTGCTTCGACCTGGCGAGTGACACCGGAGGCGGCGAGAGCCTCTGGTATGGCGGAAGGGTCATCCTGTGCGCGGGCAGCGGGTGCCCGGTGTGCCTGCAGCTGCTTGACCAGGAACAGGCGGCGCTCGACCAGATGGACCAGCACGAACGCCAGGCCGATGAGAGAATCTATGGCGTCGCGCGCGGCGCGCTTCGCGGGCCCGGCCCGTCCGTCGTGTCGGTGAATGGCGTGGTGGCATCTCTCGCCGTGACGGAATTCATGGTCCACATCACCGGCCTGCGCGCTCCCGCGGCCTAGCTGACATACCGTGCGGACCTGGGGACGGTCACAAAGTCCCTCGACCAGCCCGCAGAAGGCTGTTACTACTGCGAAGGACTATGGCGGGCACCCCTGCCTCGACAGCTGCCCTAGCAGAGGTAGGCCCTCGGCAGGTCCAGACGAATCCGACGGTTTCCTTAGGTCGACACCCTGCTGATGCGCTACAGCCCAAGGTCGATGCTCTCCGTATCTTCGCGGGCGAGGCGCTGCCGCACATTTGGTGCATTGGCGGGTCGCAGTCCATGCCAGGATCGTCGCACGTGCGGGCCATATTTTGTGGTGCTGAGTTGGTGCTGACAAGCGCCGGTGCAGCAGGCCATCTACCTGCGGAAACTGCCCGGGCCTCCATGAGCTTCACGATCTTCGAGGGCACGTCGGAGATCCAGCGCATGATCATCGGAAGGGCCGTCACCGGCCTCAACGTGCGGTAATAACCGCAGGTCATGGTGCTGGTCCGGATCTCAAAAGGGTCCGTGAACTCCGAGTTCTGATGGTCGGCCGTTTGCCCGTTATTCCTGGTTGGTTCCCGTCAGTTCCCGATAGCGTGTGTGCGCAGAGCAGCCAGGTCTGGTTCGAGCTTCGGAGACGCCTTGCCTCAGCGCGGCAACAGGGTGCGTTTCAAGGAGCACAGCAGCCTGCCTCCTGAGTGCTGGCTGCCGCTACGCGGCAGCACGGGCGCCGGCATTGCTTGGCACCGTGTCGGCTTGCGTGGGCGGCGGGCCGACGTGGCTGTCGCCGCCGCGGCCGACGTTGCTGTCGCTGGCTCCGACGGCGAGCAACGCGGCGCCAGCCACTGTGGCCGCGAAGCCTAGGCCGCGCAGTGCGCCGGCCACGCCACCGGGCATGACCTCGCCGAACACGGCTAGCCCGGCCACTATGGGCAGGGCGTTGGTGAGCAGGGTGGACAACCCGGCGGTCGCCAGGGCCGAGCCGCGCTGGAATGCCAGCTGCAGCGCGACGAACGCCAGGCCGTGGCAGATCAGCAGTAGGCCACCAAACAGCGCTACGGGGTGGGTTCCGCTCGCGAAGGCCTTGGTGGCGACGTCGCCGCCGGAGTAAAGCAGACCGGCCGCGGCGCCGAGCGCCGCGCCCGGCCGCAAGCGGCGGGCCAGCGGTCCGGCCGCTGCGCCTGCCAGGCAGATCGAGATCAGCGCCCAGGCCAGCGGTTGCGCCCAGCCCGGCCCGGCTCGGCCCGGCCCGGGCATGGACAGCGGCAGCGACAGGCCCAGTAGCACCAGGCCAGCGACCGAGACAATCACGCCGGCGCGGTCGGGCCGCGACACCCGACCGCCGCCA
>CAWBXJ010000003.1:0-930958 GCA_963792725.1 uncultured Actinomycetota bacterium
GGGGAAGCCGAAATAGCCTTTAAACGACGGCACGGCGTCAGCGGCACGTATCTCGCGCTCGGCGATGGCGTCAAGCTCTGCCGTGCTGATGCCGGGCTCAACCGCATCCGCCACGGCACGCAGGTCGCCGCCGCGGTCACCAGTCCGGCCTCCCGCATGATGGCCAGCTGGGCTGGGCTCTTCACCTCGATCGGGTCGTCCCGTCTCAGCCGCATTACGCCTCCCGTGCAATGACTTTCACGGTACCCCGCCTAGGCAGCGGGCGTTTCAGGTGATGAACCGGCGCAAGGCAGACATGGCCCGGGCGGTGATCTCCTCGACCGGTCCCGTCGCGTCGATGCCCAGCAGGATGCCGTCGTCTGCGTAGAAGCTGATCAGCGGCCGGGTCTGTTCGGCGTACACGTCGAGCCGGTGCCGGATGCGGCCGGCTGGTCGTCACGCTGGAATAGCTCGCCGCCGCAGTCGTCGCACAGGCCAGTCCTGCCAGGCGGCTCGAACAGGACGTGCCAGATCCGGCCGCACACCCGGCAGGTCCGCCTGCCCTGCCACAGGCGCCGGACCACCTCGTCGTCGTCGACGACCAGTTCGAGCACGATGTCGAGCTTGGTGTCCCAGTCCGCCAGCAGCTTTCGCAGCGTCTCGGCCGGGACGTTGCGCGGGAAGCCGTCGAGCAGGAAGCCATTCTGGGCGTCATCCTCCTGGAGCCTGGCCACGACCATCGCGATGGTCACCTCGTCCGGTACGAGGTCACCGAGGTCCATGAAGGCCTTCGCCTGACGGCCAAGCTCAGTCCCAGTGCTCACGTTGTACCGGAAGATGTCGCCTGTCGAGATCTTCGGTATCGACAGGTGTGAGGCTATGAACTGGGCCTGTGTCCCCTTGCCCGCACCGGGGGGCCCGACGAGGACGAGTCGCACTACCGCAGGAAGCCCTCGTAGTTGCGCTCCTGGAGCTGGCTCTCGATCTGCTTGACGGTGTCGAGACCGACGCCCACGATGATCAGGATGCTGGTGCCGCCGAGCGGGAGCTGGGCGGTTGCGTCGAGCTCGCCGATCGCGATCACCGGGATGAGGGCGACCAGTGACAGGTACAGCGAGCCCGCGGCGGTCAGTCTGGTGAGGACGTGGCTGAGGTAGCCGGCCGTCGGTCTGCTGGGCCTGATGCCAGGGATGAAGCCGCCGCTCTTCTTCATGCCGTCGGCTACTTCGGTCGGGTTGAACGTGATCGACACGTAGAAGTACGTGAAGAACAAGATGAGCAGGAAGAAGGCCACCGCATAGGCCGGCTTGTTGCTGATGACGAGGTTCTGCGTCACCCAGTACGCCCAGCCCGATGTCGCGTTGCGCCCGAACAGCTGCGCCGCGAGCTGCGGGATATAGAGCAGCGAGGAGGCGAAGATGACGGGGATAACGCCGGCCTGGTTGACCTTCAGCGGGATATAGGTCGATGTGCCGCCGTACATCCGCCGTCCGACCATACGTTTGGCGTACTGGATCGGGATCCGGCGCTGGGCCTGTTCCATCAGGGCGACGAACGCGATGATCGCGACGCCCACCACCAGGACCATGGCGAAGACGAACGCGTGCTTCTGCTCGTAGATGAGCTGCATCTGGCCAGGGATGACGGCGATGATCTGGGTGAAGATCGAGGATCCGACATTCCGTTGCCGACGCCGCGGTCGGTGAGGAGCTCGCCGAGCCACATGATCACGGCGGTACCGGCGGTCATGATGATGACCATCGTGGTGATCGTGAAGACCGACGGGTTGGGGATCAGGCTCGTGTTACAGCCCTGGGATCAGCTCGCCGGACCTGGCCAGGGCGATGATGCCGGTCGACTGAAGGATCGCGAGGCGAGTAGTCAGGTACCGGGTGTACGGCAGCCATCCTCGGCCTGGCCGGTCTGGCCCTCCTGGCGCAGCGCCTCCAGCCGGGGAATCACGACCGCCAGCAGCTGCAAGATGATGCTCGCCGTGATGTACGGCATGATGCCGAGCGCGAAGACGCTGAGGCTGGTGCAGCGAGCCGCCGCTGAACAGGTTCACCAGCTGGAGGACACCGTTGTCCGTGGCGTCCAGCAGGACGGAGCCCGCTCGGAGACGCCCGGCGTCGGCAGCGCGGCGCCGAGCCGGAAGACGGCGAGGATGAAAACCGTGAAGAGCAGCTTCTTGCGCAGGTCGGGCGTGCGAAATGCCCGGATGAACGCGGTCAGCATGCGCCGTCCCCTACTCGATAGCTCAACATCATCTGCCGTTCCTGTCGCGGGACAGCACCGCCAGTCGCCAGCTTGCGCCGCCCTGCGCCGGCGTCGTGCTCGCCGAAGTCTAACGTGCCGATGAAGGTCCGATAGCCATGCAGCGTGCATGGTGCCGACCGCACGCAAGTCCGGGCCAGCGGAGTCTAAGCTGGCCCGGACGTGACTTAGGGCGGCAGTCATCTCACAGTTCAGTAACAGTTCCGCCCGCTGCGGTGATCTTTGGCGCGAGCCGATGACGAGAAGCCGTGGGCGCTGACCTGCAGCGCCGCCGTTACCTCGCCCTGGCCGAGGATCTTGACCAGCTCACCGGCGCGGACCGCGCCGTTGGCGACGAGGTTCTCCGGGTTCACGGCACCGACCGTCTGGATAGAGCGCGGCCAGCCGGTCCAGGTTGACGACCTGGTAGGTGGTCTTGAACCGGGCGTTGGAGAAGCCCTTCAGCTTCGGCAGCCGACGGTGCAGCGGCATCTGGCCGCCTTCGAAGGCCTCCGGAACCTGCGTCCGGGCCTTGCTGCCCTTGGTGCCGCGCCCGGCCGTCTTGCCCTTCGATGCCTCGCCGCGGCCGACCCTCGTGCGCTCGGTGCGCGCGCCCGGCGCCGGGCGCAGGTGGGGGATCTTCAGCCCGGCCCGGCCGCCCGGCTCGCTGGCCTTGCGGCTGTCGGTGTCTGCCATCGTTAGTCAACCTCCTCCACGGTGACCAGGTGGCGCACCGCCTTGATCATGCCGCGGATCTCTGGCCGGTCTTGCTTGACGACCACGTCGCCGATGCGGTGCAGGCCGAGGGAGCGCAGCGAGTCGCGGTGCTCCTTCTTGCCGCCGATCTTCGACTTGATCTGAGTGACCTTGAGCTCTGCCATCGTCTCGCTCCGCCTCAGCTGTTGGTTGACGTGGCCTGGCCGCCGGTGCCGCCAGCCGCGGCCGCAGTCGCCGCGGCGGCCCGGGCCCTCAGCATGGCGGCCGGCGCGACGTGCTCGATCGGCAGGCCACGGCGGGCCGCGATCTCCTCGGGCCGGTTCAGGCTCTTCAGCGCCCGGACCGTGGCGTGCACGACGTTGATCGGGTTGGACGAGCCGAGCGACCTCGACAGCACGTCGTGGATGCCGGCGCACTCCAGCACCGCGCGGACGGGGCCGCCGGCGATCACGCCGGTGCCGGGGCTAGCAGGCTTCAGCAGCACCACGCCAGCCGACTCCTCGCCCTGCACCGTGTGCGGGATCGTGCCGGCGATGCGCGGCACGCGGAAGAAGGCCTTCTTGGCTGCCTCGACGCCCTTGGCGATCGCGGCAGGCACCTCCTTGGCCTTGCCGTAGCCGACACCGACCATGCCGTTGCCGTCGCCGACCACGACCAGCGCGGTGAAGCTGAACCTGCGACCGCCCTGCACGACCTTGGCCACGCGGTTGATGGTGACCACGCGCTCGAGGTAAGCGGTGCCCTTCTCCGGCCCTGCTCCGCGGCGGTCGTCGCGGCGCTCGCGCCGTTCGCCGCCGCCACTGGCGCCGCGCCGCGGTGTTGCTGCCATCAGATCTTCCTATTCTGTCGTTGGGCGCGAGGTGTCACGCAGCCCGCTGCTGTGCTCGTCATCTAGAGGGCCAGCCCGCCTTCACGCGCGCCGTCGGCGAGCGCGGCCACCCGGCCGTGATACGCGTAGCCGCCGCGGTCGAGGACAGCCGCGCTGATCCCGGCCTGCGCGGCCCGCTCTGCCAGCAGCGCTCCGACCTGCTTGGCCTTGGCCGTCTTGTCGCCGGCCGCGCTGCGGATCGATTCCTCCAGCGTAGACGCAGATGCGAGCGTGTTGCCCAGTGTGTCGTCGATCAGCTGGGCGAAGGTGTTCTTGGCCGAGCGCGTGACCGCCAGCCGCGGCCGAACCGCGCTGCCCTCGACCTTCTTGCGAACGCGCAGGTGCCGCCGCTGCCGCGAGGCAATACGCGGCGCGGTCCGGCCGGTGATCCGGCCGTGCGCCCTGGTCTTGGTGCCAGACATGTCTTACTTACCAGCCTTCCCGACCTTGCGGCGGATCTGCTCACCCTGGTAACGCACGCCCTTGCCCTTGTAGGGGTCGGGCTTGCGCAGCTTGCGGATGTTCGCGGCGACTTCGCCCACCTGCTGCTTGTCGATGCCTTCCACCACGAACCTGGTGGGAGTCTCGACCCTGAACGTGATCCCGGCCGGCGCGTGCACCGGCACCGGGTGACTGAACCCGAGTGCGAACTCCAGGTCCTGACCCTTGGCGTGGACACGGTAGCCAACGCCGACGATCTCCATGGTCTTGCGGTAGCCCTCGGTCACGCCGGTCACCATATTGGCGATCAGCGACCGGGACAGTCCGTGCAGTGCACGGATCTCGCCCTCGTCACTAGGCCTGCTGACCGTGATGACGCCATCGACCTGGCTGACCTCGATCGGCGACGTCACCTCCAGGCTCAACTCACCCTTCGGGCCCTTGACGTGCACCTGGCGCCCGTTGATGGTGACATCGACACCGCTCGGCACTACGACCGGCATCCGTCCGATTCGCGACATAGCTGGCTCCCCTACCAGACGTAGGCGAGGACTTCCCCGCCTACGCCCTTCTTCTTCGCCTGCTTGTCAGTCATCAGGCCTGAGGACGTCGAGATGATCGCCACGCCGAGGCCGCCGAGCACGCGCGGCAGGTTGTCCTTGCGCGCGTACACACGCAGGCCGGGCTTGGACACGCGCTTGAGGCCCGCGATGGAGCGCTCCCTGGTTGGTCCGAACTTCAGCGCGATCACCAGGTGCTTGCCTACCTCGGCGTCCGCCACCTTCCAGCTGGCGATGTAGCCCTCCTGCTGGAGAATCTCCGCGATGTGCACCTTGATCTTCGAGTGCGGCATCGTGACGGAGTCGTGGTAGGCCGAGTTGGCGTTGCGCAGACGGGTCAGCATGTCTGCGACCGGGTCGGTCATGGTCATGGCCTGATGGCCCTCCTCGCCGCGGTTTCCCTGTGCTTCGTCAGCACCGGGGACCTTCGGCGTGGTCGGTGGGCGCTCGACGCGCCCAGGTTTAGGTCGTTCCGGCCGGACGCTCGCGCGTCCGGGTGCGCCGCTTGCGCGGCCGTTACCAGCTGGACTTGGTGATGCCGGGGAGCTCGCCGCGGTGCGCCATCGACCGGAAGCAGATCCGGCACAGGCCGAACCTCTGGTAGACAGCACGCGGACGGCCGCACCGGGTGCACCGGGTGTAGGCGCGTACCGCGAACTTCGGCTTGCGGTTGGCCTTGGCGATGAGGCTCTTCTTCGCCACTGCTCAGTTCTCCTTGAACGGGAAGCCGAGTCGCCGCAGCAATGCGCGGCCCTCAGCGTCGGTGGTCGCGGACGTGACGACGGTCACGTCCATGCCGCGCTGCCTGTCCACCTGATCGGGGTCGATCTCGTGGAACATCAGCTGCTCGGTCAGGCCGAAGGTGTAGTTGCCGCGGCCGTCGAACTGGCGGTCGCTTAGCCCGCGGAAGTCACGGATCCGGGGCAGCGCGATCGACAGCAGCCGGTCGAGAAACTCCCACATCCGGTCGCCGCGCAGAGTGACGTGCGCGCCGATCGGCATGCCTTCGCGCAGCTTGAACTGGGCGATGGACTTGCGCGCCCTGGCCACGGCCGGCTTCTGCCCGGTGATGATCGTGAGGTCCCTGACAGCCCCGTCGATCAGCTTGGCGTCCCTGGCCGCCTCGCCGACGCCCATGTTCACCACGATCTTGGTGACGGTTGGCACCTGCATGACATTCGGGTAGCCGAACTCCGCCAGCATCGCGCCGTGGATCTCGCTGCGGTAGCGCTCCTTCAGCCGCGGCTGGGCGCGCTCCGCCGTGCCTGGCGTGGCGGCGTCGTTGGTGGTGGCAGTCATCAGATGTCCTTACCGCTGGCCCGAGACACCCGGACCTTCTTGTCACCGTCGATCCGGTACCCGGCCCTGGTCGGGGCCTTGCTCTCCGGGTCGATCAGCTGAACGTTGCTGACGTGGATCAGGGCCTCCTGCGTCACGATGCCGCCTTCCTTGGCACCGCGCTGACCCTGGTAGTTGACCTTGGTGTTCTTCCTGATCAGGTTCACGCCCTGGACGAGCACCTGCTGGCGATCCGGGCGGACGGCAAGGACCGTGCCCTCGCGACCGCGGTCCTTGCCCGCGATCACGACGATCTTGTCGCCCTTCTTGATCTTCATCCGGCGCGCCCTCGCCGGCGCTGCCTTCTTCGCTCCGGCCATCACAGCACCTCCGGTGCAAGCGAGATGATCCGCATGAACCGCTTCTCGCGGAGTTCGCGGCCGACCGGGCCGAAGATGCGGGTACCACGCGGGTCCCCGCCATCCCTGATCAGCACGGCAGCGTTCTCGTCGAAGCGGATATAGGAGCCGTCGCCACGGCGCCGCTCCTTGCGGGTGCGCACCACGACGGCCTTCACGACGTCGCCCTTCTTGACCCCGGCACCGGGGAGGGCATCCTTGACGGTGGCGACGATGATGTCGCCGATGCCCGCGTATCGCCTGCCCGAGCCGCCGAGCACGCGGATGCACAAGATCTCCTTGGCTCCGGTGTTGTCGGCGACCTTAAGCCGCGACTCCTGCTGGATCACGTCAACTCCTGCTTCTTCACGCGCCTGCCTGTCCGGTTGTCCCGGCTGGCCCTTGCTACTTGGCCTTTTCCAAGATCTCCGCCACGCGCCAGCGCTTGGTCGCCGACAGCGGGCGGGTCTCCATCAGCAGCACCCGATCGCCAACGCCGCAGGCGTTCTCGCCATCGTGTGCCTTGTACTTCTTCGTCCGCCGGATGACCTTGCCGTACTTGGGGTGCTTGACTCGGTCCTCGACCTCGACGACGACGGTCTTGTCCATCTTGTCGCTCACCACGAGGCCCTCGCGGACCTTGCGGTAGCCGCGCGCCTGCGCGGTGTCAGTCGCCTCACTCATCGGCCGACTCCTCACTTTCGACAACCACGATGCCGAGCTCGCGCTCGCGCTTCACCGTGTAGATGCGCGCGATCTCCTTGCGGACGGCCCGTAGTCGCCCGTGGCTCTCCAGCTGGCCGGTGGCCGCCTGGAAGCGCAGGTTGAACAGCTCGATCTTCGCCTCGGTGAGCTTCAGATCCAGCTCTTCCTCGGTCGAGGTCCGCAGGTCAGCGGCCGCCAGCGCCTTGACCATCACGCCTCCCCAACTTCACGCTTCACGAACTTGCATTTCATCGGGAGCTTGTGCATGGCCCGCCGGAGGGCTTCCCTGGCCACCGGCTCGGGCACGCCAGACAGCTCGAACATGACCCGGCCCGGCTTCACGTTCGCCACCCACCACTCCGGCGCGCCCTTGCCTGACCCCATCCGGGTCTCGGCCGGCTTCTTGGTCAGCGGACGGTCCGGGTAGATCGTGATCCACACCTTGCCGCCACGACGGATGTGCCGCGTCATGGCGATACGAGCGGCCTCGATCTGCCGGTTGGTGACGTAGGAGTGCTCAACGGCCTGGATGCCGTACTCACCGAAGGTCACCCTGGTACCGCCCTTGGCCACGCCCGAGCGGTCCGGCCGGTGCTGCTTGCGGTGCTTGACCCGCCGCGGGATCAGCATGACTTAGCCCTCCTCGCCTGACGTGGCCGCAGAGCCCGCGCTGGCCTCGGGGGCCCCGGGGGCGACCTCGGCTGGCGCTGCGGCCGGCCTGTCGGTCCCGTCCGGGGAGCCTGGCCGGCGGCGCTGCTGGCGCTGCGGCCGCTCGCGGTCGCGGTCGCGACCGCCGCCCGGTCCACCGCCCGGCCGCTGGCCAGCCCGCAGGGCTGCCGCGGCTGCCTCGCGCTCCGCCCTGGTCGCCGCGGCCTCGCCGCGGTAGATCCAGACCTTGACGCCGATCCGGCCGAACGTGGTGCGAGCCTCGTAGAAGCCGTAGTCGATATCCGCGCGCAGGGTGTGCAGCGGCACCCGGCCCTCGCGGTAGAACTCCGAGCGCGACATCTCAGCGCCGCCCAGTCGACCCGAGCACTGGACCCGGATGCCCTTGGCGCCGCTCTTCATCGCCGTCTGCATCGCCTTGCGCATAGCGCGGCGGAACGAGACGCGGCTCGAGAGCTGCTCGGCGACGCCCTGCGCGACGAGCTGGGCGTCGATCTCGGGGTTCTTCACCTCGAGGATGTTGAGCTGCACCTGCTTGCCGGTCAGCTTCTCCAGGTCGCCCCGGATACGGTCAGCCTCGGCGCCGCGGCGGCCGATCACGATGCCCGGCCGGGCGGTGTGGATGTCTACCCGCACCCGGTCCATGGTCCGCTCGATCTCCACCTTGGAGATCCCGGCCCGCTCCATGCCGCGCTGAAGCAGCCGCCGGATGGCAACGTCCTCCGCGACGTAGTCCTTGTACAGCTTGTTGGCGTACCACCGGCTCTTGAAGTCGGTGGTGATGCCTAGCCGGAACCCATGCGGGTTCACTTTCTGGCCCACTAGCGGGTCCTCTCCCTGCTCCTTGGCGCACTGCTCCGTGGCGCACTGCTCCGCGGCGCACTGCCGTTGGAAGCACCGCGGTCGGAAACGATGACCGTGATGTGGCTGGTGCGCTTGTTGATCCGGTAGCCGCGGCCCTGAGCCCGCGGCCGGAAGCGCTTCAGCGTCGGCCCCTCATCGACCCAGGCACGGCTCACGACGAGCGAGCTGGGGTCGAGGTGACTGTTGTGCCCGGCATTGGCAATGGCGCTGGCCAGCACCTTGCCGATGGGGTCGCTCGCTGACTGCGGCGCGAAGGCAAGCGTCGCCTGCGCCTGGTCGGCAGGCATGCCGCGGATGAGGTCCACCACGCGGCGGGCCTTCCGCGGCGTGACGCGCACGTACCGCGCCTTAGCCCTTGCTTCCATCTCAGTCTCGCTCTTCTCGTATGCGGCGTTGCTGTCGTTGTGGTCGGTCGTTAGCGCCGGCTGCGCCGGTCGTCACGCACGTGGCTGCGGAAGGTACGGGTCGGCGCGAACTCGCCGAGCTTGTGCCCGACCATCGCCTCAGTGATGAATACCGGCACGTGCTTGCGGCCGTCGTGCACGGCGATCGTGTGGCCGAGCATCGCCGGCACGATCATCGAGCGGCGCGACCACGTCTTGATGACGTTCTTGGTGCCCTTGTCGTTCTGGACGTCCACCTTCTTGATCAGGTGGTCGTCCACGAAGGGACCCTTCTTAAGGCTACGAGGCATCGCTTGGTGCTCCTACCGCTTCTTCTTGCTGCGCCGGCGGGTGATCATCTGGTCGCTGGGCTTGTGTGCCCGGCGGGTCCGGCCCTCCGGCTGGCCCCACGGGCTGACCGGGTGCCGGCCGCCTGAGGTCTTGCCCTCGCCGCCGCCCATCGGGTGGTCAACCGGGTTCATCGCGACACCGCGAACGGTGGGCCTGCGGCCCTTCCAGCGGCTGCGGCCGGCCTTGCCGAGCTTGATGTTGCCCTGCTCGGCGTTGCCCACCTCGCCGATCGTGGCGCGGCACGCCGCGTCGACGAGCCGGATCTCGCCAGACGGCATGCGCAGGGTGGCGCGATTGCCCTCCCTGGCCAGCAGCTGCACGCCGGACCCGGCAGACCGGGCGATCTTGGCACCGCCACCTGGCCGCAGCTCGATGGCGTGCACCACCGTGCCCGTCGGGATGTTGCGGAGCGGCAGGCAGTTGCCCGTCTTGATGTCGGCGCCGACGCCGTTCTCGACCCGGTCACCCTGCTTGAGGCCGACTGGCGCGATGATGTACCGCTTCTCGCCGTCGGCGTAGTGCAGCAGCGCGATCCGGGCGGTCCGGTTCGGGTCGTACTCGATGTGCGCCACCTTCGCGGGCACGCCGTCCTTGTCGGCCCGGCGGAAGTCGATCAGCCGGTAGGCGCGCTTGTGCCCGCCGCCCTGATGCCGGGTGGTGATGCGTCCGTAGACGTTCCGCCCACCCTGGCTCGTCAGCGGACGCACCAGGCTCTTCTCCGGCTCATCCCTGGTGAGCTCGGAGAAGTCGGAGCCGCTCGCGCCCCGCCTGCCGGGGGTTGTCGGCTTGTACTTTCTGATAGCCATCTGGTTAAAGCTCCTCGTGATCGCCGGCTAGCTGACCGGGCCGCCGAAATGCTCAATCCGGTCGCCAGCGGCGAGGCTGACGATGGCGCGCTTGGTGTCGGGCCGCTTGCCCCAGCCGAACCGGGTCCGGCGGCGCTTGCCGGGCCTGTTAATTGTGTTCACGCCGGTCACCTTCACGTTGAAGGTGGCCTCGACCGCCTGGCGGATCTGGATCTTGTGCGTGCCGGGCGCGACGATGAAGGTGTACTTGCCCTCGTCGGCGAGCCGGAGGCTCTTCTCCGAGATGACCGGCCGCAGCAGGATGTCGCGCGGGTTGACCGTCTTGTTCACTGCTGCTCGTCCTCCTGCTTCGCCGTCGCGCGGGACGCCGGCTTGGTCGCGCCGGCATCGCTCGCCTGCGCTGCCCCGGTGGTGCGGGCCACGAAGGTGTCCAGTGCTTCCTGGATGAAGACCACGTGGTCGGCCACCAGCACGTCCCTGGTGTTGAGCTGGCCCTCTGCCAGCACGTGCACGCCAGGCACGTTGCGCAGGCTGAGCCTGGTGAGGGTGTCACCAGCGCTGACCACGACGAGTACATGCAGCACGGGCCCGGTGATGCCAGCAAGCGCCGCGACTGCGCTCTTGGTCCTGGGCGTGTCGCCGTCAACGAGTCCGGCGACCACGTGCACACGATCGTGCCGGGCCCGATCGGACAGCGCTCCGCGCAGTGCGGCGGCCTTCATCTTCTTCGGCGTCCGCTGATCGTAAGACCGCGGATGGGGGCCGTGCACGACGCCGCCACCGGCGAACTGGGGGGCCCTGGTCGAGCCCTGCCGGGCGCGCCCGGTGCCCTTCTGCCGGTACGGCTTCCTGCCGCCGCCGCGCACTTCCCCGCGACGCTTGGTGGAATGCGTACCCTGCCGGGCCGCCGCCTCCTGCGCCACGACCACCTGGTGGATCAGCGGCACGTTGACCTTGGCGTCGAAGATCTCCGCCGGCAGCTGCGCAGCCGCACCGGCGGCCGAAGGCTTGGCAGCCTTCGGCTCGGCGGCGGCTCCCTTAGCTGCGGAGCTCGTCTGGGCCGGGCTCATCTCGCCTCACTCTTGACTGGGGCCTTGGCGGCATTGCGGACAAGCACGAGCGCCCCAGCCGGGCCGGGGACAGCGCCCTTGATCAGGAGCAGCCCGCGGTCGGCGTCGACGCCGTGCAAGGTCAGGTTCGCGGTGGTCGTGCGCTCGCCGCCCATCCGGCCGGCCATCCGCACGCCTTTGAACACGCGGCCCGGGTAGGCGCAGCCGCCAATCGAGCCGGGCGCGCGGTGCTTGCGCTTGGTGCCGTGGGACGAGCTCATGCCCTTGAAGCCGTGGCGCTTCATCACGCCGGCGAAGCCCTTGCCCTTGCTAGTGGCGGTCACGTCGATCAGCTCGCCAGCGGCGAACGTCTCGGCGGTGACTTCCTGGCCCAGCGTGTAGTCGGTGGCGTTATCGGTCCGCAGCTCGACCAGGTAGCGGCGCGGAGTGACGCCAGCCTTGGCGAAGTGCCCGGCAACCGGCTTTGTCACCTTGCGGGGATCGATCTCGCCGAAACCCAGCTGGACGGCTGCGTAGCCGTCAGCGGCTGGGGTCCGCACCGCGGTGACGACGCAAGGGCCGGCCGCGACCACCGTGACGGGAACCATCCTGCCGTCATCGGCGAAGACCTGGGTCATACCGAGCTTGGTGCCCAGGACCCCTTTGATCTGCTTGGTCATCACAGTGCTTTCTTCGTTGTCCCGGCTGCGGCTACAGCTTGATCTCGATATCGACGCCAGCTGGCACGTCGAGTCGCATCAGCGAGTCGACGGTCCTCGGCGTCGGGTCGATGATGTCGATCAGCCGCTTGTGCGTGCGCATCTCGAAGTGCTCGCGCGAGTCCTTGTACTTGTGCGGCGAGCGGATGACGCAGTAGACGTTCTTCTCGGTCGGCAGCGGCACGGGGCCGGCGACCTTGGCGCCGGTACGAATAACCGTATCGACGATCTTCCGCGCCCAGCTATCAATGACCTCATGGTCATAGGCCTTGAGCCGGATGCGGATCTTCTGTCCCGCCATGTGGCTTCGATGTCCTTCGCTCGTGTCGTGCCGCTGTCTTGCCTGTCGTCCCGTGCCGCCCGGCCGCGTAAGCGGCCAGCCGGACGGCGGGACGACCGTGGAACGGGCCCGGGGTTTCCCCCGGGCCCGTGCCCTGCTACTTGATGATCTTGGTAACCCGGCCGGCGCCGACGGTACGGCCGCCCTCGCGGATAGCGAAGCGCAGGCCCTCCTCCATGGCGATCGGCTGGATCAGATCGACCTTCATCTCGGTGTTGTCACCGGGCAGCACCATCTCGGTGCCTTCCGGCAGGTGCACCACGCCCGTGACATCGGTGGTGCGGAAGTAGAACTGCGGCCGGTAGTTGTTGAAGAACGGCGTGTGCCGGCCACCCTCGTCCTTGGACAGGATGTAGACCTGCGCATCGAACTCGGTGTGCGGGGTGTTGGTGCCCGGCTTGATGATGACCTGGCCGCGCTCAACGTCCTCGCGCTTGGTACCGCGAAGCAGCAGGCCGGCGTTGTCACCAGCCTGGCCCTCGTCGAGGATCTTGTGGAACATCTCCACGCCGGTGACCGTGGTCTTGGTCGACTTCTCCTTGATGCCGATGATCTCGACCTCATCGCCGGTGTGGATCACACCGCGCTCGATCCGGCCGGTCACGACGGTGCCGCGGCCGGTGATCGAGAAGACGTCCTCGACCGGCATCAGGAACGGCCTGTCGATCTCGCGGACCGGCTCGGGGATGCTGTCGTCGCAAGCGGTCATGAGCTCGACGACCTTCTCGCCCCACTCCGCGTCGCCCTCGAGTGCCTTCAGCGCCGAGACGCGGATCACCGGTACGTCGTCG
Organism: uncultured Actinomycetota bacterium; assembly: GCA_963792725.1. Taxonomy (GTDB): domain Bacteria; phylum Actinomycetota; class Actinomycetes; order Streptosporangiales; family Streptosporangiaceae; genus JAJYUU01. Next base: position 13,169 of record CAWBXJ010000003.1, read on the forward strand.
CCGGGGAACTCGTACGTGCTGAGCAGCTCGCGGACCTCGAGCTCGACCAGCTCGAGGATCTCCTCGTCGTCCACCATGTCGGCCTTGTTCAGCGCGACCACGATGTAGGGCACGCCAACCTGGCGGGCCAGCAGCACGTGCTCGCGGGTCTGCGGCATCGGGCCGTCGGTGGCCGCCACGACCAGGATGGCGCCGTCCATCTGCGCCGCACCGGTGATCATGTTCTTGATGTAGTCAGCGTGACCCGGGCAGTCGACGTGCGCGTAGTGGCGCTTGTCGGTCTGGTACTCCACGTGCGAGATGGAGATGGTGATCCCGCGCTCCTTCTCCTCCTTCGCGTTGTCGATCTGGTCGAACGCGTAGAAGGGGTTAACGTCGGGGTACTTGTCGTGCAGCACCTTGGTGATCGCCGCGGTCAGCGTCGTCTTGCCGTGGTCAATATGACCGATGGTGCCGATGTTGACGTGCGGCTTGGTCCGCTGGAACTTGGCCTTCGCCACTTGTGTCTCCTCGTTGCGATCGTTTCCCCGCCGCAGCGGGGCCAGGCGCTCACGCGCGCTGCTTGCTTCGTGTCGTCGTTACTTCTGCTACTCGCCGCGTGCCTTGGCGATGATCTCCTTGGCGATGCTGGGCGGGACCTCGGCATACGAGTCGAACTGCATGCTGTAGTCGGCCCGACCCTGCGTCCGGCTGCGCAGGTCCCCCACGTAGCCGAACATCTCCGACAGCGGGACGAGGGACTTGACGACCCGCACCCCGGACCTCTCCTCCATGGCCTGGATCTGGCCCCGGCGGCTGTTGAGGTCACCGATGACCTCACCCATGTAGTCGTCGGGCGTCCTGACCTCGACCGCCATCAGCGGCTCCAGCAGGACGGGATCGGCGTGACCGGCGGCCTTCTTGAAGGCCATCGAGCCAGCGATCTTGAAGGCGAGCTCGGAGGAGTCGACCTCGTGGTAGGCGCCGTCGGTCAGGGTGACCTTCACGTCCACCATCGGGTAGCCGGCGAGCACGCCGAATTCCGCGGCCTCCTGGCAGCCTGTGTCGACCGAGGGAATGTACTCCCGCGGCACGCGACCACCGGTGACCTTGTTTTCGAATTCGTAGCCGCCACCGTCGCCGCCGGTCGGCTCCAGGTTGATGATCACCCGGGCGAACTGACCGGAACCGCCGGTCTGCTTCTTGTGGGTGTACTCGACCTTCTCGACCTTCCTGCGGATCGTCTCGCGGTAAGCGACCTGCGGGCGGCCGATGTTGGCCTCCACCCTGAACTCCCGGCGCATCCGCTCGACCAGCACCTCCAGGTGCAGCTCGCCCATGCCCGAGATGATGGTCTGCCCGGTCTCCTCATCGGTCCTGACCTGGAAGGTCGGGTCCTCCTCGGCCAGCCGCTGGATAGCGGTGCCGAGCCTGTCCTGGTCACCCTTGGTCCTGGGCTCGATCGCTACGTTGATGACGGGCGCCGGGAACGTCATCGACTCCAGGATGACCTGCTTGCTCTGGTCGGAGAGCGTGTCGCCGGTGGTGGTGTCCTTCAGCCCCATCACGGCCACGATCTGGCCAGCGATCGCGGTCGGGCGCTCCTCGCGCTTGTTCGCGTGCATCTGGTAGATCTTGCCGATCCGCTCCTTGCGGCCCTTTGTTGAGTTCAGCACCTGGGTGCCAGCCTCGAGCTTGCCGGAGTAGATGCGGATATAGGTCAGCTTGCCCAGATGCTGGTCGGACATGATCTTGAAGGCCAGCGCGGCGAACGGCTCGTTCACGTCGGGGTGCCGCTCGACGAGGGTCTCCTCGTCGCCGACCGCGTGGCCCTTGATGGCCGGGATGTCGAGCGGGCTGGGCAGGAAGTCGACGATCGCGTCCAGCATGGGCTGCACGCCCTTGTTCTTGAACGCGCTGCCGCACATGACGGGGGTGACGGCGCTGGCAATGGTGGCGCGGCGGATTGCGGCGACCAGCTGGTCGACACCGGGCTCGGTGCCTTCCAGGTAGAGCTCCATCATCTCCTCGTCGTTCTCGGCGATGGTCTCTACCAGCTTGTCCCGCCACTCGCGAGCGGCCTCGGCGTGGTCATCCGGGACCGCGACGACGTCGTAGGTGTCGCCCTTGCCCTCGGTCTGCCAGAGCAGGCCCTGCATGCGGATCAGGTCGATGACGCCGCGGAAGTCGGACTCGACGCCCCATGGCAGCTGAATCACGAGCGGGGTGGCGCCCAGCCGGTCAGCGATCATGTCCACGCAGCGGTGGAACTCGGCACCGACGCGGTCCATCTTGTTGACGAAGCAGATGCGCGGCACGCCGTAGCGGTCCGCCTGCCGCCAGACAGTCTCGGACTGCGGCTCGACGCCTGCGACGCCGTCAAACACCGCGACCGCCCCGTCGAGTACGCGCAGCGAGCGCTCCACCTCGACGGTGAAGTCGACGTGGCCCGGCGTGTCGATCAGGTTGATGGTGTGGTCACGCCACATGCAGGTGGTCGCCGCAGACGTGATCGTGATGCCGCGCTCTTGCTCCTGCTCCATCCAGTCCATCGTGGCTGCGCCCTCGTGGACTTCACCGATCTTGTAGTTGATGCCGGTGTAGAACAGGATCCGCTCGGTGGTCGTGGTTTTGCCCGCGTCGATATGCGCCATGACGCCGATGTTCCGGACGTTGGCGAGTTCGCTAGCGGTCTGTATCGCGGCCACTTCCTTGATCCTCGATCCTTGGTCTATTGGGGAGCTCGCTACCAGCGGTAGTGAGCGAATGCCTTGTTGGACTCGGCCATCTTGTGCATGTCCTCGCGGCGCTTGACGCTCGCTCCGAGTCCGTTGCTGGCGTCAAGCAGCTCGTTCGTGAGCCGCTCGGTCATGGTCTTTTCGCGTCGCTGACGCGAGTAGGTGATGAGCCAGCGCAAGGCAAGCGTGGTGCTCCGGGACGCGCGGACCTCGACCGGAACCTGGTAGGTGGCGCCACCGACGCGGCGGCTGCGCACCTCGAGGGTCGGCTTGACGTTGTCCAGCGCGCGCTTGAGCGTCACCACGGGGTCGTTGCCGGTCTTGTCGCGGCAGCCTTCGAGCGCGCCGTAGACGATCCGCTCGGCAAGCGACCGCTTGCCGTTCTTGAGAACCTTGTTCACCAGCGCGGTGACGAGCGGCGAGCCGTAGACCGGATCGGTCACCAGCTGCCGCTTGGTCGCGGGGCCCTTGCGCGGCATGTCAGCTCTTCTCCTTCTTCGCGCCGTAGCGGCTACGTGCCTGCTTGCGGTTGCGGACACCCTGGGTGTCCAGCGAGCCGCGGATGATCTTGTAGCGAACACCGGGCAGGTCGCGGACGCGGCCACCGCGCACGAGCACGATCGAGTGCTCCTGGAGGTTGTGCCCGACGCCAGGGATATAGGCGGTGACCTCGATCTTGCTGGTCAGCCGGACTCGGGCGACCTTCCGCAGCGCCGAGTTCGGCTTCTTGGGGGTCGTGGTGTAGACGCGCGTGCATACCCCGCGGCGCTGCGGGCTGCCCTGCAGCGCCGGAGTCTTGTTCTTGGCTACCTTGTCCTGCCGGCCCTTCCGGACCAGCTGCTGGATCGTGGGCAACGCGTCTCCGTCTTTTCTCTACCGCGCGCCTTGCGGCGCGGCTCTCGCTTGCTGGCTACTGCGGGGCTGACCGTCGGTCGGCCCGGTGCCGCGCCGTGTGGTGCGGCCACTCTGGTGCTGTGCCTTGCGACACAGCGATCGCTCGCGACCGCGCTCTGGGCGCGGCCTAGGACGTGCTTGGCCTGCTGATTCCTGCCTCGGTAGCTGCCCGTCCGCCCCCCGCGGTCGGGCGTGTCGCGATCTTCACGACGCACCCGGGCCCGAAAACGGACCCGGAATCCGGAAGGGAAGTCATGCTGCCCGCCTGGCCACGCGGCTCATCAACCCTGCGTTATCAACACTGAGGTCGCGAGACCGCGGTCACACAGACGTGCACGCACCCATGAGGCATGGGCGCGGAGAACCAGAATACCGAACCCCTGGCTCGCTGGTCAAAACGGGCCGGCATCTCGCTCTTCGCTGGACGATAGCTTAGCAAAGCCTGACTGGCGCCACCGCCCGATTACTGCGACCCCGCGTGCCGCGACCCAGTGTGGCAGTCATGTACGCGCCAGCGACGATCTGCTCACCCTAAGCAGATGGTTAGTTGAATCGTCTGCTCGCCTGATTTATTCCGGGCATGATCGGGCAAATCCTGGGATTGGGCGAAGGGAGGATCGCTGGTGCCACTGATCGCCGGCACGTCAGGCTGGCAGTACCGGGACTGGCGCGGGGCCTTCTACCCCGAGCGGCTGCCCGTCGCGAAGTGGCTCGAGCACTACGCGACCCGGTTCCCTACCGTGGAGAACAACGGAACCTTCTACCGCCTGCCTGCGGTTGACACCTTCGCCTCCTGGCGCGCCCGCACGCCGCCCGGCTTCCTGATGACAGTGAAGGCCAGCCGCTATCTGACGCACGTTCGGCGGCTGCGCGATCCCGCCGAGCCGGTCGCGCGCCTGCTCGGCGCGGCCACCGCGCTCGGCGACCGGCTGGGGCCAGTGCTCCTCCAGCTACCGCCCACAATGCAAGCCGACGCGGCCGCCCTCGATGAGTGCCTGGCGCAGTTCTCGGCTCAGTTCGCGGCCCTGGCCGGGAGCCAGGCGGCCAGGCTTCGCGTCTGCGTGGAGTTCCGGCACGACTCCTGGCTGACGCCGGAGGTCAGCAGCATCCTGGCTGCGCACGAGGCCGCGCTCTGCTGGTCGGACCGCCGCGGCAGGCCACTCGGCCCGTTGTGGCGCACGGCCGACTGGGGATACGTCAGGTGCCACGAAGGCCGAGCGCAGCCGTGGCCACGGTACGGGCGCCAGGCGCTGCGCACCTGGATCAGCCGGGTGACCGACAGCTTCCCGCCCGAGGCCGACGTGTTCGCCTACTTCAACAACGATCAGCACGCGGCCGCGCCGGCCGACGCCGACGCGCTCGTCGGCCTCGCCGACCAGGCCGGATGGCCGGTGCGGCGGCCGGCGCTGAACAGCCCGGTGGGCGGCGACTGAGCTGCGTGATCTATGGGTTAGATCACGGCATTCCGGGTCGCCGGTCCCCTCGGCTCCGGCTCCGGCTCCGGCCGATCGGCCGAGCCGGCGCCAGCCGAGAGCGATCGACGTCCTGGCCACATGCCAGCGCGGCCGAAGAGAGCCACGAGCGCGGGCACGAGCAGGGACCGGGCCACGATCGCGTCGATCACGATGCCCGCCGCCATCGCGACAGCCACCTCCCGGAACTGTGCCAGCGGTATGAGCGCGAGCAGCGCGAAGCTGGTCGCCAGCGCCAGGCCGGCCACCGTGATGGCGCGTGAGGCCTGGGATCCGGCGACAGCGATTGCCTCGCGCAGCGGCCGGCGCCGCGCCTCCGCCCAGATCCGGCCGACCACGAACACGTTGTAGTCGGCACCGAGGGAGATCAGCAGCACCGCCACCGTGAACGGCACGTAGTACACCAGGCCGTTGTAGCCGAGCCGATGCTGGAAGATCCAGACCGTGACGCCGAGAGTCGCCAGCAATGCCAGGACGCTGGCCGCCAGCAGGTACAGCGGCGCGAGCAGCGCGCGCAGGAAGAGCGCAAGCAGCACGAAGGTGATGGCCAGCATGATCAAGGCCAGCTGGCCGAGGCTCGCGGTCGTAGTGGTCACGGCCGAGGCAACCGCCGCGGTCTCGCCGCCGACCTCGATTCGCGCGCTCGCCAGGCCAGCGGACCGGACCAGTGCTGGCAGTCTGGCCTGCAGCGATCTGAGCTGGCTGACCGCCGTCGGCCCGAGCGGATCCGTGCTCTCGATGACGCCAAACCGGGCCGCGTTCCCGGACTTGGCCAGCATCGGATTCGGCAGGCTCACCCGCGCCGCCGCGGGCACCCCGGCCTTGGCCTCGGCGGCCGGGACCGTCGCCGGCCCGACTACGCCGGCCACGCCGGGCTGTCGAGCCAGCGCCGCCTGAAGCCGCTGCAGGGCAGCGGTATCGCTGCCCACCCCGTGACCCAGCACCAGGATCTCGGCGGGGGACACAATGCCGGCCGCGAACCCCTGCGCGGCGGCCGCCTGGGCACGTGCCTGCTGCGTGCTTGCGGGCAGCGCCGTCACCAGTGGCGCACCGAGCCGCATGCCGGTGGCATCGACCCCGACCGCCAGCAGGCCGAGCACGCAGCCGGCCACGACGACGAGCGCGACCGGCCGGACCGCCGCGAACCTCGCCACCGCTTCCCGGATGGCGGCGGACGAGCGCGGTGCCCGCGGCGATGGCTGGCCGGCTGCCTGCGCCGCGGCCGCCCGGCGGGCCGCGGCCCTGGCCGTCCGGAACCAGCGCGGTCCCGGCCAGTACAGGGCGCTGCCGAAGATGCCGATCAGGGCGGGCGCCAGTGTCAGCGACACGAGCATGGCCGTCAGCACGGTCACCGCCAGGGCCGGGCCAAATGCGCGGATGAGCTGCATCTTGGCGATGGCGAGTGAGGCCGTGCCGGCCGCCACCAGGAGGCCGGCGGCCAGGACGATCGGCGAGAACTCGGCCGCCGTCAGCCGGGCGGCCTGGATGCACGGCAAGCCCTCGGCGAGCCGGTTCCGCATGCCGGACATGAAGAACACCGAGTAGTCCGTCGTCACCCCGAGCAGCAGCACGACAAGGACCGGTGCCACGTCCGGCGGCAGCGTGACGTGCATCAGCTGCATGACCCAGCCGACGATTCGGACTGACAGCAGGTACGCGGTGCCAGCGCAGGCGAGCGTCGCGAGCGGCGCGCCGGGTGCGAGGAAGAAGAAGCCGACAATGAGGAAGATCGCCAGGACGGTCATGATCTCGACCCACGGGAGCCGCTGGCTGATGATGACGCCCTGCTGGTACAGGGCTGGCGCCACGCCAGTGACACCGACCAGGTGATCCGCCGGCCGGGACGCGTACCGCTGCGCGTACAGCTGGCCCCCGGCCATCTGGGCTGCGGTCGAGGTGCCGGGCCGGAAGTACAGGAAGGTGATGACGGTCGTCGATCGCTCGCGTGAGCCTGGGAACGCACCGCCGGTGTTCGGGATCGGCAACGCCCCGGCAAGGCCCTCGATCGGGCTGCCGGTGGCCCGGCCTGTGTCGACGTTCACGGCGTCGCGGACCGCGGCGGCCTGCGCCGACGACGTGAGCCCCCCGGCAGCACGCTGCACGATCGCCACCTGCGCATCCAGGGGCGCGCCGAAGAGCCTGGTCGCGGTGACCTCCGCCTGCACTGCCGGGGCACTGGACGGCACCAGGCTCGCCTCCGCGTTGGACTGGCTGAGCTGGGGCAAGTAGGCGATGGCCGCAGCCACGGCGATGATCCAGCCCGCGACGATCGGGTACCGCAGGCCGAGGACGACCGCGCCGTATGCGCGCGCCAGCCGGCCGGTTACCGCCCGCGGCTCCGGCGGCGACGACCGCGACAAATACCGGGAACGGGGCCGAGTCCGGCTGGGCTGCGTCACGACGGCAGCCACTACCGCGAATCAGGCCCCGCAAACGCGAGCGGAGGTCGCCTGACGGGCCGACAGGCCGACCGCAGACCCGGTCGACCAGCAGGCCGGATACGGCTGACTGTCCGGAGACCGGCTGTCCGGAGACCGGCTGTCCGGAGACAGCAGACGGCGCCGCGACCGAAAGGTCGCGGCGCCGTCCCGATAACGGCCCCGTTCCCTACCTGTTGTAGGCCCCGAAGTCGTACTCCTCGAGCGGAATGGCCTGACCGGACACCTGGCCGAACGAGTACTCGGCCGGGCTGTCGTAGGAGGTCGGCGGGTAGACCGCGGACTTGGCCTCCTCCGTCGGCTCCACGCGCAGGCTGCGGTAGCGCTGCATGCCAGTGCCGGCCGGGATCAGCTTGCCGATGATCACGTTCTCCTTGAGGCCCACCAGCGAGTCCGACCTGGCGTGGATCGCCGCGTCGGTCAGGACCCTGGTGGTCTCCTGGAACGAGGCCGCCGACAGCCACGACTCGGTGGCCAGCGACGCCTTCGTGATGCCCATGAGCTGCGGGCGGCCTGCCGCCGAGGTGCCGCCCGCCTCGACGACAGCTCGGTTGACCTCCTCGAACTTCGGCCGCTCGACCAGCTCGCCGGGCAGCAGATCGGTGTCGCCGGACTCGATCACGTTCACCCGCTTGAGCATCTGCCGGATGATGATCTCGATGTGCTTGTCGTGGATCGACACGCCCTGAGACCGGTAGACCTCCTGGACCTCGTGGACCAGGTGCAGCTGCACCTCGCGGGAGCCGAGGATGCGCAGGACCTCGTGCGGGTTGACCGCGCCGGCGATCAGCTGCTGGCCGACCTTGACGTGGTCACCGTCAGCCACCAGCAGCCTGGCCCGCATGGAAACCTGGTAGGCCACTTCCTCGCCGCCGTCGTCAGGCACGATCACGATCTTGCGAGCCTTGTCCTGCTCGTCGATCCTGACCTTGCCATCGACCTCGCTGATCGGCGCCAGGCCCTTGGGAATCCTGGCCTCGAACAGCTCCTGGATACGCGGCAGACCGTGGGTGATGTCGAGACCCGCCACACCGCCGGTGTGGAAGGTACGCATCGTCAGCTGCGTGCCCGGCTCACCGATGGACTGGGCCGCGATGATGCCCACTGCCTCGCCGACGTCCACGCGCTTGCCCGTGGCCAGCGAGCGCCCGTAGCACTTGGCGCAGATGCCGACCTTGGCCTGGCAGACCAGCACGGAGTAGATCCGCACCGACTCCACGCCTGCATTGACTAGCACGTCGATCATCGACTCGGTCATGTCCGACTCCGCCGCCGCCAGCACGGTGCCGTCGGCGCCGGTAATGTCCTCGGACAAGGTGCGGCCGGTACCGGTGTTCTCGATGTTCGGCAGCTTGCGCAGCACCCCATCGGGACCCTTCTCGGCGATCCGCATCGGCAGCGACCGGTCGGTGTTGCAGTCCTCCTCGCGCACGATGACGTCCTGCGCGACGTCCACCAGCCGCCGGGTGAGGTACCCGGAGTCGGCGGTACGCAGCGCGGTGTCGGCGAGGCCCTTGCGGGCACCGTGCGTGGAGATGAAGTACTCCAGCACCGACAGGCCCTCACGGAAGCTGGACTTGATCGGCCGCGGGATGGTCTCGCCCTTGGGGTTCGACACCAGGCCACGCATACCGGCGATCTGCCTGATCTGCATCAGGTTGCCGCGGGCACCGGAGTTGACCATCATCCAGACCGGGTTGGTCTCGGGGAAGGCCTTCTCCATGTCCTGGGCCACATCGGCGGTGGCGTGCGTCCAGATCTCGATGAGCTCCTGCCGCCGCTCGTCGTCGGTGATCAGGCCGCGCTCGTACTCGCGCTGCACCTTGTCGGCCCGCTTCTCGTAGGTGTCCAGGATCTCCCGCTTGTTCGGCGGCGCGGCCACGTCCTCGATCGAGATCGTGACCCCGGACCTGGTCGCCCAGTGGAAGCCGGCGTCCTTCAGCGCGTCCAGCGCAGCGGCCACCTCGACCTTGGGATAAGTCTCGGCGAGCTCGTTGACGATCGTGGACAGCTGCTTCTTGCCGACCTCGAAGTTGACGAACGGGTAGTCCGACGGCAGCGTCTCGTTCAGCAGGCAGCGACCGAGGGTCGCCTCCAGCCGCAGCGGCCGGCCAGGCTCCCAGCCCTCCGGCGTCGTGAAGCCGCGTGGCGGCGTGACGTCGGACAACCGGATCTGGATCTTCGCCTGCAGGTCGAGCTCGCCCTTGTCGTAGGCCATGAGCGCCTCAGCCAGGCTGCCGAACACCCGGCCCTCGCCAGGTGCGTCGGCCTTCTCCCTGGTCAGCCAGTAGATCCCGATCACCATGTCCTGGGTCGGCATGGTCACCGGCTTGCCGTCGGCTGGCTTGAGGATGTTGTTGGTGGACAGCATCAGGATCCGCGCCTCGGCCTGCGCCTCGGCAGACAGCGGCACGTGCACGGCCATCTGGTCACCGTCGAAGTCCGCGTTGAACGCGGTACAGACGAGCGGGTGGATCTGGATGGCCTTGCCCTCGACCAGCTGCGGCTCGAAGGCCTGGATGCCGAGGCGGTGCAGCGTCGGCGCGCGGTTCAGCAGCACCGGGTGCTCGGTGATGACTTCCTCGAGCACGTCCCAGACCACTGGCCTGGCCCGCTCCACCATCCGCTTGGCCGACTTGATGTTCTGGGCGTGGTTGAGGTCAACCAGCCGCTTCATCACGAACGGCTTGAACAGCTCGACCGCCATCTCCTTCGGCAGCCCGCACTGGTGCAGCTTGAGCTGCGGGCCGACGACGATGACCGAGCGGCCGGAGTAGTCGACGCGCTTGCCGAGCAGGTTCTGGCGGAACCGGCCCTGCTTGCCCTTGAGCATGTCGGACAGCGACTTCAGCGGCCGGTTGCCAGGACCGGTCACCGGGCGGCCGCGGCGGCCGTTGTCGAACAGCGAGTCCACGGCCTCCTGGAGCATCCGCTTCTCGTTGTTGACGATGATCTCGGGCGCGCCGAGGTCGAGCAGCCGCTTGAGGCGGTTGTTCCGGTTGATCACCCGGCGGTACAGGTCGTTCAGGTCGGAGGTGGCGAACCGGCCGCCGTCCAGCTGAACCATCGGCCGCAGGTCCGGCGGGATCACCGGGATGCAGTCGAGCACCATGCCGAGCGGGCTATTGGTGGTGTTCAGGAACGCCGACACGACCTTGAGCCGCTTGAGCGCCCTGGCCTTCCGCTGGCCCTTGCCGGTCCGGATGATCTCGCGCAGGTTGGCGGCCTCGGCCTCGAGGTCGAAGCTGCCCACGCGCTCCTGGATCGCCTGAGCGCCCATGCCGCCGCGGAAGTACCGGCCGAACCGGTCCCGCATCTCGCGGTACAGCAGCTCGTCACCCTCGAGGTCCTGGACCTTGAGGTTGCGGAACCTCGTCCAGACCTCCTCGATCCTGTCGATCTCGCGCTGGGCGCGATCGCGGATCTGCTTGCACTCGCGGTCGGACGCCTCGCGAACCTTGCGGCGCGCGTCGCCCTTGGCGCCCGCCGCCTCAAGCTCGGCCAGGTCCTTCTCCAGCTTGGCCTGGCGCGCCTCGATGTCGGCGTCCCGGCGCTGCTCCAGCTGGCCCTTCTCGACCGTGATCTTGGCCTCGAGGCTCGGCAGGTCACGACCGCGCGCCTCGTCGTCCACGTAGGTGATCATGTAGGCGGCGAAGTAGATGACCTTCTCCAGGTCCTTCGGCGCCAGGTCGAGCAGGTAGCCCAGCCGGCTCGGCACTCCCTTGAAGTACCAGATATGGGTAACGGGGGCGGCCAGCTCAATGTGGCCCATCCGCTCGCGGCGAACCTTGGCGCGCGTAACCTCCACGCCACACCGCTCACAGATGATGCCCTTGAACCGGACACGCTTGTACTTACCGCAGTAGCACTCCCAGTCCCTCGTCGGACCGAAGATCTTCTCGCAGAAGAGCCCGTCCTTCTCCGGCTTGAGAGTCCTGTAGTTGATCGTCTCCGGCTTCTTGACCTCGCCGTGCGACCACGTCCGGATGTCGTCCGCCGTGGCAAGGCCAATGCGCAGGTCGTCGAAGAAGTTAACGTCTAGCACGTTTGCATTCCCCTGGGGTAGTTCGTCGGACTCGTCGGACTCGGGTGGCTATCAGACCTCTTCAACACTGCTCGGCTCACGCCTCGACAGGTCGATGCCGAGTTCCTCCGCAGCGCGGAAGACGTCCTCGTCGGTGTCTCGCATCTCGATGGCCGCGCCGTCACTGGAGAGCACCTCCACGTTCAGGCAGAGCGACTGCATCTCCTTGATCAGCACCTTGAAGGACTCAGGGATACCGGGCTCGGGGATGTTCTCGCCCTTGACGATGGCCTCGTAGACCTTGACCCGGCCGAGGATGTCGTCGGACTTGATGGTGAGCAGCTCCTGCAGCGCGTAGGCGGCGCCATAGGCCTCCAGCGCCCAGACCTCCATCTCACCGAAGCGCTGGCCACCGAACTGGGCCTTACCGCCGAGCGGCTGCTGGGTGATCATCGAGTAGGGGCCGGTGGACCTGGCGTGGATCTTGTCGTCCACGAGGTGCAGCAGCTTCAGGATGTAGATGTAGCCGACCGCGATCGGGTCCTTGAATGGCTCGCCGGTCCTGCCGTCGAAGAGCGTCGCCTTGCCGGTAGCGCCGACCAGCCGGTCGCCGTCCCGGTTCGGCAGCGTGCTGGAGAGCAGGCCGGTGATCTCCTCCTCCTTGGCGCCGTCGAAGACCGGCGTCGCCACCGCGCTGCCTGCCGGGGCAGCGTTGGCATTGATCTTCTTCAGCCGCTTCTTCCAGTCAGCGTCCTGCCCGTCGACCTCCCAGCCGGTGGCGGCGACCCACCCGAGGTGGGTCTCCAGCACCTGGCCGACGTTCATTCGGCCGGGCACACCGAGCGGGTTGAGCACGATGTCGACAGGCGTGCCGTCCTTGAGGAACGGCATGTCCTCGACCGGGAGGATCTTGGCGATGACGCCCTTGTTGCCGTGGCGGCCGGCCAGCTTGTCACCGTCGGTGATCTTGCGCTTGGCCGCCACGTAGACGCGGACCAGCTCGTTCACACCGGGCGGCAGCTCGTCGCCGTTGTCCCTGGTGAAGACGCGGACGCCGATGACCTTGCCGGACTCGCCGTGCGGCACCTTCAGCGAGGTGTCGCGGACCTCACGGGCCTTCTCGCCGAAGATCGCGCGCAGCAGCCGCTCCTCGGGGGTCAGCTCGGTCTCGCCCTTGGGCGTGACCTTGCCGACCAGGATGTCGCCGGTGACGACCTCGGCACCGATCCTGATGATGCCGCGGTCGTCCAGGTCGGCCAGCACCTCGTCGGAGACGTTCGGGATGTCCCTGGTGATCTCCTCCGGGCCCAGCTTGGTGTCACGGGCGTCGACCTCGTGCTCCTCGATGTGGATCGAGGAGAGCACGTCGTCCTGCACCAGCCGCTGGGACAGGATGATCGCGTCCTCGTAGTTGTGACCCTCCCACGGCATGAAGGCGACCAGCAGGTTGCGGCCGAGCGCCATCTCGCCGTTGTCGGTGCACGGACCGTCGGCGATGACCTGGCCGACCTCGACCCGCTGGCCCTCGATGGCCACCGGCTTCTGGTTGAAGCAGGTGCCCTGGTTCGACCGGCGGAACTTGGCCACCAGGTAGTCGATCCTGGTGCCGTCGTCGTTGGCCACCGTGATGTAGTCCGCGCAGACCTGCTCGACGACGCCCGGCTTCTCAGCCACGATCACGTCGCCAGCGTCGACAGCGGCGCGGTACTCCATGCCGGTGCCGACCAGCGGCGCCTCGCTGCGCAGCAGCGGGACTGACTGGCGCTGCATGTTCGAACCCATCAGCGCGCGGTTGGCGTCGTCGTGCTCGAGGAACGGGATCATGGCAGTCGCGACCGACACCATCTGGCGCGGTGAAACGTCCATGTAGTCGACCTCGTCCGGGCGGATGTAGTCGACCTCGCCGCCCTTGCGGCGGACCAGCACGCGGTCACCGCTGAAGCTGCCGTCGGGCTCGATCGGCTCGTTCGCCTGGGCGATGACGTGCCGGTCTTCCTCGTCCGCGGTCAGGTAGTCGATCTGGTCGGTCACCTTGCCGGCCTTGACCTTGCGGTACGGCGTCTCGACGAAGCCGAACGCGTTGACGCGGCCGTAGGACGACAGGGAGCCGATCAGGCCGATGTTCGGGCCTTCTGGCGTCTCGATCGGGCACATCCGGCCGTAGTGGCTGGGGTGCACGTCACGAACCTCGAACCCGGCCCGCTCACGGGACAGGCCGCCGGGGCCAAGCGCCGACAGGCGGCGCTTGTGCGTCAGGCCGGCCAGCGGGTTGGTCTGGTCCATGAACTGCGAGAGCTGGCTGGTGCCGAAGAACTCCTTGATGGAGGCCACGACCGGCCGGATGTTGATCAGCGTCTGCGGCGTGATCGCCTCGACGTCCTGGGTCGTCATCCGCTCCCGGACGACACGCTCCATCCGGGCCAGGCCAAGGCGGACCTGGTTCTGGATGAGCTCGCCCACGGTGCGCAGGCGCCGGTTGCCGAAGTGGTCGATGTCGTCGGTCTCGACCGGGATCATCTCGCTGCCGGACTTCATCTCCTCCTCGCCGACGTGCAGCCGGACGAGGTACTCGATGGTGGCGACGATGTCTTCCTCGGTCAGAGTGCCCTGGCCGATCGGCAGCGACAGCCCCAGCTTCTTGTTGACCTTGTAGCGGCCGACCTTGGCCAGGTCGTAGCGCTTGGGGTTGAAGTAGAGGTTCTCCAGCAGGGCCTGCGCCGACTCCTTGGTCGGCGGCTCACCCGGCCGCAGCTTGCGGTAGATGTCCAGCAGCGCGTCGTCCTGGCCGGTGGTGTGGTCCTTCTCCAGCGTGGCCCGCATGGACTCGAACTGGCCGAACCGCTCCAGAATCTTGGCCTCGTCCCAACCGAGAGCCTTGAGCAGGACCGTCACGCTCTGCTTGCGCTTGCGGTCGATGCGCACGCCAACGCTGTCGCGCTTGTCGATCTCGAACTCGAGCCACGCGCCGCGAGACGGGATGACCTTGCAGCTGTAGATGTCCTTGTCCGAGGTCTTGTCGACCTGGCGGTCGAAGTAGACACCCGGCGAGCGGACCAGCTGCGAGACAACAACGCGCTCGGTGCCGTTGATGATGAAGGTGCCCTTGGCCGACATGAGCGGGAAGTCGCCCATGAACACGGTCTGACTCTTGATCTCACCGGTGGAGTTGTTGATGAACTCCGCGGTGACGAACATGGGTGCGGAGAAGGTCATGTCCTTGTCCTTGCACTCCTCCGAGGAGTACTTGGGCGGCTCGAACCGGTGGTCACGGAACGAGAGCGACATGGTCCCAGTGAAGTCCTCGATGGGACTGATCTCCTCGAAGATCTCTTCGAGACCGGACTGCTCCGGCAGATTCTTATGCCCCGCCTTCTTTTCCGCATCGAGCCGGGCACGCCAGCGGTCGTTGCCAAGCAGCCAGTCAAAAGACTCGGTTTGCAGGGCAAGGAGGCTGGGGACCTCTAGAGGCTCATCGATGCGAGCGAAGGAAACACGACGGGGACCAAGGGCGGTAGCTGAGGCGCTGCGCGAGGCTGCCAACAGGGGTCCTTCCGAGCTTGTGGCGGACGGTGCACCGCGCGCACGCAAAACGCCCTGCGGCTACGCCGCTAGGGGTTTGGGGAGCCGAGGACGAGTTAGTGCAGCGCAAATTGGCAGTGTAGTCGAAGGACACACCGCTGGTCAACTGTACGTCACTATGAGGTTCACGGTTGCATTGGAGCATCGCTCTTCCGAAGCGAAACGTCAAGCCCTGGATGGCTTGTGTCGCAACCTG
This sequence comes from uncultured Actinomycetota bacterium, assembly GCA_963792725.1. Taxonomy (GTDB): domain Bacteria; phylum Actinomycetota; class Actinomycetes; order Streptosporangiales; family Streptosporangiaceae; genus JAJYUU01. The sequence goes on from CAWBXJ010000003.1 coordinate 28,489, forward strand.
AAACTATGAGACGAAGCTCACACTCACCAGCACGTTTGGGCCCCGATGGCGCGGGTAGGGTTCTTGTTTCGGTCCCCTGCTGTAGCGCTGAGCTTGGCTAATCTATTCCCGGCAGGCTGAGACTCACTCTTCGAGCCGCTCGTTCGCAGCGGATTTCGTACCCCGCCGTCGCGGCGGATTTGCCTGCTGTCCACCGGGCCGATCGCGCCTCGCACTGGCCTCTCGGTCCGCACTGCGTGGCCCGATTCGTGTGGTTTGGGCTGCGCCCGCTCCACATTTCCCGGCTAAAGCGCGCCCAAAAGCGGCAACTCGGGCGCAGAACTGCACGGCAGCCGGGAAATGTCGGCGGGAGCCCTGGCCGACGGCGGGCGAAACCGGGTGAAAGCGCCGAAGGCCCGTCGTGACCGCAGCAACGGCGGGCACGACGGGCCTTCGGATCGATGCGTCCTTCGGCTGAGGGCTAGCCGTCGTTACTTGACGGTGACCGTGGCGCCGGCGCCCTCGAGGGCAGCCTTGGCCTTCTCCGCGGCCTCCTTGTTCACGCGCTCGAGCAGCGGCTTGGGCGCGCCGTCCACGAGGTCCTTGGCCTCCTTGAGCCCGAGGCTCGTCAGGGTCCGGACCTCCTTGATGACCTGGATCTTCTTGTCGCCAGCGGCCTCGAGGATGACGTCGAACTCGTCCTTCTCCTCGACCTCTTCGGCCGCGGCGCCACCGCCGCCAGCAGCCGGAGCCGCGACGGCTACCGGCGCGGCAGCCTTGACGTCGAACGTCTCCTCGAACTGCTTCACGAACTCTGAGAGCTCGATCAGCGTCATCTCCTTGAAGGCCTCGAGCAGGTCGCCTGAGCTGAGCTTTGCCATTGTGGTGCTTCCTCTTTCGTTCATTCCGTGTGTCGCCGGTGGCTGTCCGGCCACCTGCGGGATCTGGTCAGGTCACCCGGGGTGACTGGTTAGCTCTCGGTGCTGTCCGAGGCTGCCGCCTCGGGGGTCTCGGTCGTCGTCTCGGCTACCCCGGCCGGCTCGCCGACGTCGGCTGCCGCACCCTCGGCCGCCGGAGCATCTGCCGCGGCTGCGACCGCCTCGCCCGCGACCGCCTCGCCCGCGACCGGCTCGCCCGCGACCGGCTCGGCCGTGTCTGCCTCGGCCACCGGGGTGTCCGGGTTCTCGGCCGCGCGCTTGGTCTCCAAGGCGGCGAGCAGCTGGGCCATCTGGACCGGCAGCGCCGCGAAGGTACCCGCGGCGTTCGCCAGGGACGCCTTCATCGCGCCCGCCAGCTTCGCCAGCAGCACTTCGCGCGACTCCAGGTCAGCCAGCTTGACGATCTCGTCCGGCGTTAGCGGCTTGCCGTCGAGCACGCCACCCTTGATGACCAGCAGCGGGTTCGCCTTCGCGAAGTCGCGCAAGCCCTTGGCGGCCTCCACCACGTCGCCCTGCACGAACGCGATCGCCGACGGCCCGGTGAGCAGGTTGGTGAGCTCCGGCGTGACCCCCGCCTCAGCGGCGGCGATCTTGGTAAGGGTGTTCTTCACGACCGAGTACGTCGCGTTGCCGCCCAGCGACTTGCGAAGCTCGCCAAGCTGGGCGACCGATAGTCCGCGGTACTCGGTCAGCACCGCGCCCGACGAGCTCTGGAACCGCTCGGTCAGCTCGGCGACCGCGGCCACCTTCTCTGCCCTCGCCACGGGCCTCCCTTCTCGTTCCGCGCTCGTCGGGTTGCGACGGGCCCGGCTATGTCCGGCGCCGGCGAGGTCCGTAGAAATGCGAACGCCCCGTACGCAGGCGCACGGGGCGTGACCGGTACTGGAATAGTCCAGCGCCACGGTCTAGCTCGGTCGCCTACGCGGGCCGCCCGCTCACGCGAGCCTTCGGTCGCCGCGCTCGGCGCGCGACGACAGCCGACGGTCTTTGGCAGGTCTACAGAATACGCGGCCGCGGCCCGGCCGACCAAATCGGCCTTGACCTCGGCAAGAGCAACCGGGCAGGGCAGTCCTGTGAGCAGCCCGAGCAGGCGAATGACGGACCTGCGCGCGGTAGCGGGTCGGGCCGGCAGCCGAGCCGGCCCGCCCGCACCCAGCCGGCCCGCCATCTCCTCGACGGCGGGCCCGGGCCCTGAGCGGTCCGAATGCGGTGATGCGGCTCAGACGGCGGCCGGCTGCTCGCCGAGCTCGTCAGTCAGGCCCCTGGTAATGCTGGGGTCGACCTGGATGCCGGGACCCATGGTCGAGGTGATGGCCACCTTCTTGACGTACTTGCCCTTGGCCGCGGCCGGCTTGAGCCTGATGACCTCGTCCAGCGCGGCCGCGTAGTTCTCGATCAGGTCCCGGTCGGGGAACGACGCCTTGCCGATGATCAGGTGCAGGTTGCTGTTCTTGTCGACCCGGAACTCGATCTTGCCGCCCTTGATCTCAGTCACGGCCTTGGCGACGTCCATCGTGACCGTGCCCGTCTTCGGGTTCGGCATCAGGCTGCGCGGCCCGAGCACGCGGCCAAGACGGCCGACCTTGCCCATGAGGTCCGGCGTAGCGACGGCGGCGTCGAAGTCGAGGAAGCCGCCCTGGACTCGCTCGATCAGCTCGTCGGCGCCGACGTAATCCGCGCCCGCCGCGCGAGCCTCCTCGGCGCGCTCGCCGGTCGCGAAGACCAGCACGCGGGCCGTCTTGCCGGTGCCGTGGGGCAGGTTGACCGTGCCGCGCACCATCTGGTCGGCCTTGCGCGGGTCGACGCCGAGCCGGAAGGCAACCTCAACAGTGCCGTCGAACTTGGTCGTGGACGTGCTCCGGGCGAGCGCTACCGCCTGGGCCGGGGTGTAGAGCCGGTCGGCGTCGATCATCTCGACGGCCTTCCGGTATGCCTTGCTGCGCTTCATTTCGTCTCCTGAGTGTGGTCCAGGTTTGTGGTCAGCGGGCCAGCGCCTGGCCCTGCCACCTGCCGCGTCGCCCTTCGGCGCGGCAGCACTTCGGTCGCGGGCTTAGCCCTCGACCTTGATGCCCATCGAGCGAGCGGTGCCGGCGATGATCTTCTCGGCGGCCTCGATCGAGTTCGCGTTCAGGTCCGGCATCTTGACCTGGGCAATCTCCCGAACCTGCGCCTGGGTCATCGAGCCGACCTTGGTCTTGTGCGGCTCGCCGCTGCCCTTCTGCACGCCCGCGGCCTTCTTGATCAGCTCGGGCGCCGGCGGGGTCTTGGTGATGAAGGTGAACGACCTGTCTTCGTAGATCGTGATCTCCACCGGGATGACGTTGCCGCGCTGGCTATCCGTCGCAGCGTTGTACTGCTTGACGAAGTCCATGATGTTGACGCCGTGCGGACCCAGGGCGGTGCCGACGGGCGGAGCCGGCGTCGCGGCACCCGCGTTCAGCTGCACCTTGACGATCGCAGCGATCTTCTTCTTCCTCGGAGCCATCTCTGGGTCCTTACCTCACTGTCTGTATGAATAGATCTTGCGGATCAATCTTGCGGGCTAGATCTTGCTGACCTGATCGAACGAAAGCTCGACGGGCGTCTCGCGGCCGAAGATCGACACCAGCACCTTGAGCTTCTGGGTATCGGGGTTGATCTCGTTCACCGTGGCCGGCAATGTCGCAAACGGCCCGTCCATCACGGTAACCGACTGGCCTATCTCGAAGTCCACCGCGGCGGCACGCACTGCCTCGGCCTTCTTCGCAGCCTTCTCCTCCGGCACCGGGGCGAGCAGGTTGGCGACCTCGTCCAGGCTCAGCGGCGACGGCCTGCTCGACAGGCCGACGAAGCCGGTGACGCCAGGGGTGTTGCGTACGGCGGCCCAGGACTCGTCGGTCAGGTCCATCCGGACCAGGATGTAGCCGGGCAGCACCTTCTCCTGGACCTGCTGGCGCTTGCCGGACTTGATCTCGATCACCTCGTGCGTGGGGACCTCGATCTGGAAGATGTAGTCCTCCATGTTCAGCGACTGCGTGCGGCTCTCGAGGTTGGTGCGCACCCGGTTCTCGTAGCCGGCGTAGGAATGCACGACATACCAGTCGCCAGGCAGCGTGCGCAGCTCGATCTTGAACTGCTGGACCGGATCGGCCTCCTCGGGCTCCGCAGCCTCGCCGCCCTCGAGGCCGGCCTCACCAGCGCCGCCGCCTGCCTGGGCAGGCTGCCCGTCCTCGGCTGCCGGCGCGATGTCGGCAAGCAAAAACTCGGCCGCACCCCCGGAATCGCCGTCGGTCGGCTCATCAGCCGCCGGCTGCTCGGCCGTCGGGTCGCCTAGCGGCAGTTCGGACTCGGACACGATTCTCTTTCTCCCCTGCGCTTCTACCTGGGCCTCAGCGCCGCCGGGCAAATGCTGCGGCGCAGGCCGGGGCCCTCTCGATCATGCTGCCACGCTCTGTATTCGGCTGGACACCCAGCCGTCAAACCTCAGCCGAAGAGGGCAAAAACCAGCTTGGTAAACCCATAGTCCAGGCTGGTCACGATGCCGACCATGATCAGGATGAAGACAAGCGCGACCGTGGTATAGGTCACGAGTTCCTTGCGGGTCGGCCAGACAACCTTGCGAAGCTCGTCCCGCACCTCGGTGACGAACTGAGCCGGGGTCGTCCGGCCCCGGCCCGCCGGGCGGTTGGGCTTCGCGGCCCTGTCCGGGGCCGGTCCACGTGTCTGAGTCGCCATGTCCTCACCTGAGCAAACGATCTATTGTCGGCTGGCGCCGCCATCTGCCCGTGCACGCACAGGCCGTACTCGCAGGGCAGGAGGGACTCGAACCCCCAACCGCCGGTTTTGGAGACCGGAACTCTAGCCAATTGAGCTACTGCCCTGTGACGGCTCGCGCGGGCATGCACGGGCCACTGGTGGACACCACCAGATGCAGAAGTGTACGTGGCTGGGGGCTCTCCGTCGAACCGCGCGGCTGAGCGATGGGCCAGGCATAGGCCAGGAACGTGGCCGCAGGCACCCGGTCAACTGCCAGCCAGGCGCGCCGCCAAGACGCGGGCCAGGCCACCGGCCGCGGACCTCAGGCTTGCACCGCGTGCACAGCCAGCCCGCTGGCCGGGTCGAAGAAGTGCAAGTGGGCGGTGTCGACGGCCAGGTCGAGCCGGTCACCGGGCCGGACCTGGCTGCGGGCGCTCACCCTGGCTGTCCACATTGACTTGCCCGCGGCCAGCGGGATCGTCTCGTCGTCACCCTCGTCCTTAGCCACGGCCACGGTGTCCTTGTGCTCCGCCGGCCAGGAACAGGTACATCTTCCGGGACGGGCGGGGCCGAACCGCCCTCGGACTGGGAGTCGATGTTCGGCGGCCCGGCCTGGACGCGTGTCCGCGACGGCCAGTGGTACCTGCACCTGTTTACCGCCGAGCAGCCTGACCTGAACTGGGCCAGCCGCGACGTGCGCGACGACTTCCTGACGACGCTGCGATTCTGGTCGGATCGGGCCGCCGACGGATTCCGCGTCGACGTCGCGCACGGCCTGGCCAAGGACCTGGCGGCATGCCACCAGGTACGGGCTGCCGGCTGGCGGCGACCGGCGGTCGACGGCAGCTAGCGGCGCCGCGGCACCCGATCATGTTTAGCCCTGCCGGGCAGGGAAGCTGCGTGAGCCGGGGCGAACGGAGTGAACCATGACGAGCTCAACGCCAGCCGCAGGCGAGCCGGCGGCAGCGGCTAGTGACCAGGCCGGCCCGATGCAGCGCACGCCCGCGCCAGCCACGCCGGCTGCGCCTTCCCCGGAACCTCCAGCGCCGCAGCCCGGGCAGGCTGGCGTCGAGCAAGCTGCCGTCGAGCCGACTGGCGTCGAGCAGCACGTGGTGCGCCGCACCCGCATCGGCGGCATCTGGATCGCCGCGGCGTCGTTCGCCGTGGTGCTCCTGCTGCTCCTGATCTTCATCCTGGAGAACGGGAACAAGGTCGAGATCAGCTACTTCGGCGCGCACGGTCACCTGCCGCTGGGAGTGGCGCTGCTCCTGTCCGCCGTCCTCGGCATCCTGCTCGTGGTGATCCCCGGCACGGCCAGGATCGTGCAGCTGCGCATGGTGGCGCGCCGCCACCGCAGGCTCGATAGTCCTCTAAACTCCGGCTGACATGGCGCGACCCGGCGCGGACGACAGGCAGGCGGACGGCAGATGCGGCTGCGCGAGCTAGGACTGAGCGTCGGCTTCGGCACTCCCGGCCCGGCTAACGCCATCACGGACGTGCCCGGCGTCACGGTCGGCCATACGACGCTGATCAGCGGCACCGGACCGCTGGTGCCTGGCAGCGGGCCGGTGCGCACCGGCGTCACGGTGATCAGGCCCGCCCCTGGCTACGTCCGCGAGCGCCCGCTCTGCGCTGGCGTCCACACGCTCAACGGCAACGGCGAGCTGACGGGCACGGCCTGGGTTACCGAGTCAGGGCTGCTGACCACGCCCGTCGCGCTGACCAATACCCACAGCGTGGGCGTCGTGCGGGACGCGCTGGCAGCCATCGACACCACGGACGGCAGGGCTAGGACTGGCGGGCGCGCCCTGTACTGGTCGATGCCGGTAGTCGGCGAGACCTACGACGGGGTGCTGAACGACATCGAGGGCGCGCATGTGCGCCCCGAGCACGTGGCGGCTGCGTACGACGCCGCGTCCCCCGGTCCGGTCGCCGAGGGCAGCGTCGGCGGCGGCACCGGGATGATCTGCCACGAGTTCAAGGGCGGCATCGGGACGGCGTCTCGTGTGCTGCCCGAGACCGACGGCGGCTGGCTCGTCGGCGTGCTTGTCCAGGCCAACCACGGGGCCCGCGCCGACCTGCGCGTCGACGGCGTCCCGGTCGGCCGCTTCCTGCCGGCCTCGGTCGTCCCGGTGCCCGTCGATTATGCGCCGCGCGCGCCGCTAGCGCCCGGCACCGGGTCGATCATCGTCGTCATCGCGACCGATGCGCCCGTCCTTGGCGATCAGTGCCGCCGCCTCGCGCAGCGTGCTGCCATCGGCATCGGCCGGGCTGGCGGCGGCACGTCCGACTCCAGCGGCGACATCTTCCTGGCGTTCTCCGCCGCGCACCAGCCGGTGCCAGCCGAGTACTTCCTGTCGGGCCCGCCGCGTCCGGCCGCGATCGAGCTCCGTGCCTTGCCGCACGACCGGCTGAGTCCGCTGTTCGCCGCCGTCGCCGAGGCGACAGAAGAGGCGATACTCAACGCGCTGCTGGCCGCCGGTGACATGACCGGCCGGGACGGGATAACCGCGCACGCCCTGACCCCAGACCTCCTCGGCCGGGCGTTCGCGCTGGCGGCTGACGACCTCGCGGGCACCGCTGCCCGGCTGAGCCGGACTGCGGGACATACGGGACCGCAGTAACCCATACGAGACGTAACGTCGCTTCCGCCAGCGGCGCTCTTGGACGCTGCCGGAGCGTAGGGGCGAGCCAGGCCGGCGGAGATGGGATCATAGGTCGCATGGCTCACGAACCCACGAGGATCTCTGCCCGGATCGCCGCGATCGCCGAGTCGGCCACGCTCGCCGTCGACGCCAAGGCCAAGGCGCTCAAGGCAGCCGGCCGGCCGGTCATTGGCTTCGGCGCCGGCGAACCGGACTTCCCCACCCCTGCCTACATCGTCGAGGCTGCGCAGCGCGCATGCGCAGAGCCCAGATTCCACAAGTACACGCCGGCCGCCGGGCTGCCCGAGCTACGTGAGGCCATCGCGGTGAAGTCGGCTCGGGACTCCGGGCTCGTGATCGAGCCAAGCCAGGTCCTCGTGACCAATGGCGGCAAGCACGCCGTCTATCAGGCGTTCGCGACCCTGCTCGACCCCGGCGACGAGGTCTTGCTGCCGACGCCGTACTGGACCACGTACCCGGAGTCGATCGCGCTGGCAGGCGGCGTCCCGGTGCTCGTGCACACCGACGAGACCAGCGGCTACCTGGTCACCGTCGGCCAGCTCGAGGCGCACGCCACCGACCGCACCAAGCTGCTGCTGTTCGTGTCGCCGTCCAACCCGACCGGCGCCGTCTACCCGCCGGAGCAGGTGGCCGAGATCGGCAGGTGGGCCGCTCAGCGCGGCATCTGGGTCATCACCGACGAGATCTACGAGCACCTGGTGTATGGCGACGCACGGTTTGTCTCGATGCCCGTGGTGGCGCCTGAGATCGCGGACCGGTGCGTTGTCCTCAACGGCGTCGCGAAGACCTACGCGATGACCGGCTGGCGGGTCGGCTGGATGGCAGGCCCGGCGGACGTCATCAAGGCCGCGACCAACCTGCAGTCGCACGCCACGTCGAATGTCTGCAACGTCGCCCAGGCCGCCGCGCTGACCGCCGTGTCCGGCGACCTGTCGGCGGTCGCGCAGATGCGCGCTGCCTTCGACCTGCGTCGCCAGGTCATGACATCCATGCTGAACGACGTGCCCGGCGTCGTCTGCCCGCTGCCCGATGGCGCGTTCTACTGTTACCCGTCGGTCAAGGGTCTGCTCGGCAAGCAGATTGCCGGGCAGCGGCCGGCGACCTCCGGGGAGCTAGCCGAGCTGCTGCTCGACGAAGCCGACGTGGCGGTCGTCCCCGGCGAGGCATTTGGCACCGACGGCTACTTCCGGCTGTCGTGCGCGCTCGGCGATGCCGACCTCGAGGAGGGCGTGTCGCGGCTGGCCAAGCTGCTGAGCACCGCGCATTGAGGCCAGCTCGGCCGCAGCCACCAGACCTGCCCGACCGGTAGGCCTGAGCGCGCGGGCGCGGCCGGTGAGCCGGTACGTGCGGCCCGGCGAACGCTAGCCGGCTGGCAGACTTGGCTGATGCCACGGCCGATCGCCGCGCTGCCGAAGGCGCACCTGCACCTGCACTTCACCGGCTCGATGCAGCATGCGACGCTCGCCGAGCTGGCCGCCGCGCACGGCGTGCACCTGCCGGAGTCGCTCGCACAGGACTGGCCGCCGCAGCTCAGCGCGGCGGACGAGCGCGGCTGGTTCCGGTTCCAGCGGCTGTACGACATCGCTAGGTCCGTCGTCCGGACGCCGTCGGACGTGCGCCGGCTGATCAGCGAGGCCGCGCAGGACGAGCAGAAGGAAGGCTCGGGCTGGCTCGAGCTTCAGATCGACCCGTCTGGCTATGCGCATCGTTTCGGCGGGCTGACGCCAATGCTGGAGCTGGTCCTCGAGTCGGCGGCGGCAGCCACGCGGGCCACCGGCGTCGGCATCGGGATCATCGTGGCCGCCAACCGCACGAAACATCCGCTCGAAGCGCGCACGCTGGCAAGGCTCGCCGCTGCATACGCCGAACGCGGGGTGGTCGGCTTCGGCCTCAGCAACGACGAGCGCCGCGGGGCCGTCGCCGATTTCGTCCCGGCGTTCCGGATCGCGGCCAGGGCGGGCCTGCGATCGGTGCCGCACGGCGGCGAACTGGTCGGGCCCGCCAGCGTGCAGGCCTGCCTCGATGAGCTGCACGCCGATCGGATCGGGCACGGGGTGTCCGCGGTCGAGGACCCGGTCCTGCTGGGCCGGCTCGCCGACGGCCAGATCACGCTAGAAGTATGTCCGACGTCCAACGTGGCGCTCGGGGTCGCCGCCACCGCCCTCGATGTACCGCTGCTGCCGTTGCTGGCCGCAGGTGTGCCGGTCGCGCTGGGCGCGGATGACCCGCTGCTATTCGGCCCCCGGCTCGCCGCGCAGTACGAGCTGGCCCGCCAGGTCTACGGGCTCACCGACGCCGACCTGGCGAATCTGGCGCGGATGTCAGTCCGGGGGTCGGCCGCGCCTGCGGTGGTGCAGAAGGACCTGCTGGCGGGCATCGACGCCTGGCTAGCCGCACCGCCGCCCTGACCGCGGCCCGGCTAACCCAACGCACAGACCACGGTCCCATTCCGCCGCTTACCGCGGGCAGGCGTGCAGGCGGCGCCGGCGTGCGGGCGTGCAGCCGCGTGCAGGCGCGCGGCGTGCAGGCGTGCAGGCCTGCAGGGCGTGCCGGCTCCGGCCAGCAACATCATCGCTGCCTCGTTACTGACGCTCTTTCAGCAGTAACGAGGCAGCGATGATGTTGGTCGGCGTGCGACGACTAGGACATCACGGTTATATGCCGCGCCAGTTGTGGCGAGTTGGCGGCGCTGGACGGATGACACCAGGCTGAATGCGAGATTTGTCGCAATCGAGCTTCACAGCTGGACGCCGACTAGCGTCGGCTCATTGGCCAGTTCGACGCCGAACGCATCGCGCACGCCGTCGCGGATCGTCCTCGCCAGCCGGATCAGGCTCGCCGTCTGCCCGGCGCCGGGATTCGTCAGGGCCAGCGTGTGCTTGGTGGAGATGCGGGCGCCGGCCGGGTCATCGGACAGCCGGAACCCGCGGCTGAAGCCAGCGTGCTCGATGAGCCAGGCCGCCGACAGCTTGACGCGCCCGTCCGCCTCCCGCCAGTGCGGGATCACGGCCGCGTCAGCGCCGGGTCGCTCACGGGCGCTCGCCGCAGAGTTCACGCGCCCGGCACCGATCACCCCTGCGGCGCTTCCGACGACCGCAGCGGCGCGGTTAGCGACGTCCGCGTACTGCAGCGCGGACACGATCGGATTGGTGAAGAACGAGCCGGCGCTGCGCGTATCGGGATCGGAGCCGTCGAGCACCATGCCCTTGCCGCGGCGCAACTCCAGGACCGCAGCGCGCGCGTCGGCGAGCGGCACCTGGCCGCCCTCGGGCACGCCAAGTACCCGGCTCAGCTCGCCGTATCGAACCGGGCCCGACAGCGGGCTGGCTGTCAGCCGGAATGTTACGTCCAGTACGACATACCTGCCGGTCGCCGTCGCGGGGTTCAAGGCTGCACCGCGCGTTCCGCGGCCGACGCCCGCCGTCGCCTGCCGCTTGAACATGCTGGTCCGGTAGCCGAACTCGCAGTCACCCGCACTGAGCAACACGACTCGGTCAGCCACCCGGTCATAGACGCGCACCTGCGTGATGGTCTGCGCGACCTCCTGGCCGTAGGCGCCGACATTCTGGATCGGGGTGGCACCGGCCCGGCCGGGGATGCCGGACAGGCACTCGACGCCGGACAAGCCCGCGGCTATGCACTGCTGTACGAGCTCGTCCCAGTCCTGCCCGGCCTCGGCGGTGACATCGACGTCGTGCGCTGCCGCGGCAAAATCGAGTCCGCGACCAGCGGCGAGGACGACGACACCAGGGAAGCCCTCGTCCGCGACGACCAGGTTGCTCCCACCGCCGAGCACCAGCACGGGCTCGGGTTCAGCGTCCGCTGCCCGGACGGCCTCGATCAGGTCCTGCTGGCTTCGAGCCTCGACGAAACGCGCGGCGGGACCGCCCAGCCGCAACGTGGTGTAGTCGGCCAGCCGGACCTGCTCGGTCGTGCTTTTCACGCCTGCAAGCATGCCGCACAGGCTAGCGGCCGGAGGTGGGGGTTCTGGCCGCCAGCCAGGGGCGGGACTGCGGTCAGCGGCCGAAGGTGGGGGTTCCGGCAGCCACCGGCAGCCACCCAGCCAGCGGGAACTGCGGTCAGCAGCCGGAGGCGGGGTCCGGGCTGCCGACCGTCCAGGGGACGGAGCGGCAGGCAGGCTGCGAGTTAGCGGCCGGAGGTGGGGGTTCTGGCCGCTAGCCGCGCAGCCTGCCTGGCCCGCGCTAGCTTCGGCAGCTAGGCGAGCGCCGCCACCTGGTGCAGGTCCGGCTCCGCGGATTCGGCGAGCTCGTCGTCGATCCATGCCAGCGCGTCCGCGGCCCGCACGCGCAGGCACCGCTCATAGGCGGCGGCCGTCTCCTGGCCGATCCGCTCCTGTGCGTACCGCGACCGGGCCCGGTCCGCAGCGGCGATGCCGTACGCCTGGAGCAGCGCCGGCAGGCCCAGCAGCAGGCGCACGCGGTGTGCCAGCATCGCGGGGTGCTCGGGCGCGACGAGCAGGCCGGTGATGCCGTCGACTACCGCGTCCTTATGGGCGCCTACGGCCGAGACGACAGCCGGCGTGCCGCAGGCCATTGCCTGCACCGCCTCGATGCCGGCCGGCTCGTACGCTGACGCGCTGACCATGATGTCTGCCGACCTGAGCAGTGCAGGCAGCGCTGCCTGCGTGACTTCGCCGGCGAAGGTGACCCGGCTGCGCACGCCGACCGCAGTGGCGAGCTGGGCGAGCTCGCGGAACGGGCCGGTCCGCGGCATGTGCCGCGCATCCGGGCCGCCGACGATGATCAGCTCAGCCTCAGGGAGCTGGGTGAGGGCGCGCAGCACAGACTCAAGACCTCGGGTCGAGCCGCCTGGCGCGAAGGCGATCAGCCGGGGCCGGGCGCCTCGCTCCGCGCGGTCACCGTCAGGGGTAAACAAGTCGGTGTCGACGCCACAGGGGATGACCCGGACGGCCGACTTCGGCACGTTCAGCCTCGCCAGCTCGTCTGCCTCGGCGGCCGAGCGGGCCAGCACGGCTGCCACCGTCCGGCCGATCGACGCCTCGAGCTTGACCCGGCTCGCTGCCACATCACAGCCGGTTACCTGGCGCAGCTCGGCGGAGCCGAGCGACTCGAAGGTCTGCAGCACCGGCACATCAAGGCCGCGGACGGCACCGAGCGCCGCGAGCCCCGCCATCCACGAGAACGCGTGCACGACATCGGGCTGCCGGGTCCGCCAGCGGTCGGCGAGCTGGCCGGCGAACGCAGGCAGGTACTTGGCGGCCTGCTCGGGTGACAGCGGCCGGGCCGGCCCGGCGGTGATGTGCTCGGCTGATGCGCCCTTACCCAAGATGGCCGTGCTCGGGCAGGCGGAGTTGTCGCGGCGGGTGTACAGGGTGACGCGGTGTCCGTTCGCGGCGAGGGCGCGAGCGATGGACGCGGGCTGGCCCGGCTGGCTGCCGGATCGGTCGACGGGCGCTAGCGAACTGTGGGTCGCGATGAGAGCGATCCTCATGAAAGTGCCTCCAGGTGGTGTCGCAACGCCAGTAGCACAGCGCGATCACCAAAAAGGCGGCCAGATGTGAGGAAAGGCACACCCTCCGGGTCGCACCGTGACCACTGTGTACTGCGGTCGCACCAGGGAACTGGTGTTACACCGCGTACCGCGTTGCCGCGTGATCAGTGCTTACGCCATGACTGGCGTGAGGGCGTGCCTTCGTCGTAGACACCGCTGCAAAATCTTATGCCCGGGAGCGGCTGAGCACAAACCACTCAGTCGCCCGGATTCACCGCGTTACTCCTCGATGTACTGCTCGATCGTGTCGCTTTCCACCGGGGCGTTCACCGTCACCTCCGCAGGTGCGCCGGCCCCGTCATCGGTAACTAACCCTCCGGGCACCAGCAGCCGGGAGAAATTCTGCTGCCGAAGGTCGATCTCCTTGCGCTGGCCGCTGGTGTTCAGCACCAGGCGCCGCCGCAGCCAGCCATAGCCGCGGCGCGGGATGGCGACGCCGGCGATGCCGGTGAGCATGAGCACCCAGCCGGCTATGTGGAAACTGAAGAAGGAGGGCTGCGCGGTCACGGCGAAGGCGAGGATGGCACCAACTGCCATGACAGTCAGAGCTGTCGCGGTCTTCATCGGGGGGTTCCCTTCCCTAACGATTCGGCTGCCTGAGCGCGCGCGGGCCACCGTCCAGGGTCCGCGGCCAGCGCGCGCGGCGGGGCACTGGCGGGGCGCTCACGCCGACACCGCAGCAGTCTCGATGAGGCGGTCGCGCAGGTACGACAGCGCCTCAGCCAGCAGCCGGGACACATGCATCTGGGAGATACCGAGCTGCGCGCCGATCTCGGCCTGGGTCATGTTGCCGTAGAACCGCATGAGCAGCAGTTGCTGCTCACGGTCAGGCAGCTCGCTCCAGTGCGCCCAGACGGCCTGCATGTCGATCACGTGCTCCAGCTGAGGGTCCTCGTCGCCGAGCAGGTCGCCGAGGCTGGCGGAGCCGTCCTGCGTGGTGACGGGGGAATCCAGCGAGGCGGCCTGGAACGCCAGGTCTGCCTGCCTGGCGGCGCGCACGTCGTCGGCAGTGATGTTCAGGTGCTCTGCGAGCTCGGCGTCCGAGGGGATCCGGCCGAGCTCGTTGGTCAGGTCGCCAGCTGCATTGCGCAGTTCGAGCCGTAGTTCCTGAAGGGATCGCTTGACGTGAACCTGCCAGCGCTTGTCGCGGAAGTGGCGCTTGATCTCACCGCTCACGCACGGCTGCGCATAGCCGGCCAGGCTCGCGCCGACGCGCGGATCGAAGTTGTTGATCGCCTTGAGCAGCCCGACGTAGCCGACCTGCATGAGCTCGTCGTGCGGCTCGGTGCTGTTCTTGTACCGCAGCACGCACGACCGCACGAGCGGCCGGTAGCGGGTCACGAGGACCTCGCACGCGGCGTCGCGGGTGCTGTCGCCGTGTGGCAGGGACTGAATCGTTGTCAGCAGCTCGGCATCATCGAGTTCTTCGAGATCGACCGGTCGCATCGTCGTCGCTGACGTAGCCATCGTGAACTCTCCACTCCTACAAGCGGCGGGAGGGGGACCCGCACGCGATGATTCGTGCCCCCTGTGCGGGGCTCAAACATCTCGAGGACCCCCCGCCGTTGCGCAAGCAGGCGCGGCGCCGGGCAAGCGCCAGGCAATAAGGGGGTATCAGCTTGCTATGAACTTCTCCATCTGAGGTTCTTGCAAGCACCGGCGGGCGTCACGGCAGCGTTAGGTGGAGAGTCAGGGACCGGATGTCCCATAGCCGCCGGGGGCAACCGCAATGCTAGAGCCGCAGAGCACGGTGCTTTTCGTCCTGCTGATCTTGATGTTCGGCGGGTTGATGTGGTGGCTGGTACGAACCCGGCTGGTGGCCCTCCGGGTGACCGCCGCCTGCCTGTCGTTCCTTGTCGCGATGCAGTTCGGGGTCCTGGCCGTCAACAAGTACTTCGGCTACTACGCCACCTGGGGCGCGGCCATCGCCGACTTCGCCAACCAGGGCACCTACTCCGGCCCGCAAGTCTCCGAGGGCAGCCTGCTGGTCGGCAACCGGAGCCCGGTGTTCGACCAGCACACGGTCTATCTCAGGCTGGCACTCCAGCAGGGCTACACGCTTCGGCTGACGGTGACCGGCAAGCTGAGCCACATCACCCGGAACGTCTACGTCTACCTGCCGCCGGCGTACTTCGAGCAGCAGTACGCGCACTACCGCTTCCCTGTCATCGAGCTCATCCACGGCCAGCCAGGCGAGCCGCAGGACTGGATCAACGTTGTCGGCGTGCAGGTGATGCTGAACTACCTGATCAGGCGGGGGGCGGCGAAGCCTGCCGTGCTCGTCATGCCCGACGCCAACGGCAGCAGCCGGGTCTCACTGCAGTGCCTCAACCAGGTCCGCGGCCCGCAAGATCTCACCTACCTGGCCGTCGACGTGCCGCTCGCGATCTCTCGTTTGCTGCGCGTCCAGCCACCGGGTGACGCCTGGGGCGTCGCCGGTTACTCCGAAGGCGGCTTCTGCGCGGCCAACATGGCGCTGCGATACCGGTACCGGTACGGCTTCGCCGCCGCGATCAGCGGCTACTTCCGCCCCTACGACAACAACCTGGGTAGCCCGGACCGGGCGGTGGACCCGTTCGGCGGGAATCGGCTGCTGCGTGCGGAGAATACGCCGATCGACGAGGTGCGCGCGCTTGCGCCCGGCGCGCAGATGCCACAGTTCTGGCTCGGCGCGGGCAAGGGCTCCAAGGAGGACGTCAGCAACGCCGCGTACTTCGCGCAGGAACTCCAGCTGCACCTGGCCACCGTGCCGGTTGACCTGACGCCGGGTGGCGGTCACACGATGGGGACCTGGCACGACCTGGTGCCGCCCATGCTCGTGTGGATGACCAAGGGCCTGGCCGCCGCCGTGACCAATGCCAAGCGCATCGCGGCGCTCCAGGCCGCGGCAGCACGCCACAGCAAGACCGCGGCAGCGCGGCCCAGCAAGGCAGCCGCGGCACAGCACAAGCACCCGTCAGCTGCCCACCCGACGAAGAGCACGTAGGCGACGGCAGAGCGGCCCCTACGCGCGTTTAAGTCGCGACATGCGCGGTAGCTTGCGTCCGGCCAGACAGCGCCGGTACCCGCGCCCATCGCGGGCCTAGGCTCCAGGCGCACTGGCTGACGGCGATCATGGCGATCGCCCCAACCGGAGGCACTGATGAGGATCATCGGAATACTGCTCGTTATCTGGCTCATCATCGGCTTGTTCGCAGGGCTGCAGCGCCACTACTACAGCGGCGCGGTGAGCTGCGCGAAGGCTGGCACGGTCGCGGCCACGATTGCGGCGGGCCCGCTGAACTACGTGGGCGCGAATCCCAAGGTCAACTGCCAGGTCCCGCAGCCCAGCAGGTGATGCGCAAGTGACGCAGCCGTCATGCCCGGCCGCCGGGTACCTGTTCCGCTGACCGTGGCGATCGCCCCCCAGCCGCGGGTCCTGCGCGAATACTCCTTCATCGCCGACGGCGAGCGCGGCGCGGTGGTCGGGCCGGACGGCTGCATCGTGTGGCTGTGCATGCCGGCCTGGGACAGTCCTGCCGTCTTCGCCGTGCTGCTCGGCGGCCGCGGCGGCTACGCCATCACGCCAGCCGACCCGCGCTATGTGTGGGGCGGCTACTACGAGCCGGGCAGCCTGATCTGGCGCAGCCGCTGGGTAACGCGATCGATCACCGAATGCCGCGAGGCGCTTGCGCTGCCGGCGGATCCGCATCGCTGCGTGATCCTGCGCCGCGTCGAGGCGATCGACGGCCCGGCTGACCTGCGAGTCAGCCTCGACCTCCGGGCCGGATTCGGCCGGCAGCCGATGACAGATATCAACCGGGAACGGGGTCGCTGGACCGGCCGCAGCGGCTCGCTGCGGTTCCGGTGGACGGGCGCAGCGCAGGCGCGCCCGGACGACCAGGGCTGCCTGGTGATGAAACTGCACCTCGACGCCGGCCAGCACCATGACTTCGTCCTGGAGATCAGCGATCGGCCCCTGGTCGACCCAGTCACCGGGCCTGACGAGGCCTGGCAGGCGACCGAAGAAGCCTGGTCGACCATCGTGCCGCCCTGCGACGAGCTCATCGCCGTCCGCGACGCGCGGCAGGCATATGCGGTGCTGGCAGGCCTCAGCTCGGGCTCGAGCGCGATGGTCGCCGCGGCCACGACGTCGCTGCCCGAGCGCATGGATGGTGTCCGGAACTACGACTACCGGTACGCCTGGATCCGGGACCAGTGTTACGCGGGTCTCGCCGTCGCGGCGCACGGGCCGCACCAGCTGCTCGACAACGCCGTGCGCTTCATCACGGACCGCCTGCACGCAGACGGGCCCGACCTGCAGCCCGCCTATACGACGCGCGGCGGTGCGATCCCGGCCGAGCGCAGGCTGCGGCTGCCTGGGTATCCGGGCGCACAGGCCAGGGCAGGGAACCGGGTCAACTGGCAGTTCCAGCTCGACGGCCTCGGCGAGGTGCTTCAGCTGCTGGCTGCGGCTGCCCGGCTCGACCGGCTCGGCCCCGAGGACTGGCGCGCCGTCGAGATCGCCGTGGCCACGATCGAGAAGCGCCGCAGCGAGCCGGATGCTGGCATCTGGGAGCTGGATGACCAGCTCTGGGCACACTCGCGGCTGACGTGCGTGGCCGGCCTGCGCGCCATCGCAGCTGCCGCTGAGGGGCCGCCCGGCGGCCACGGCAGCCGGCAGGCTGCCAGCTGGAGCCTGCTCGCCGACCAGATTCTCGCCGATCTCGCCGACTGCGTCCACCCGACCGGCAGGTGGCAGCGCGCGCCAGGGGATGACCGACTCGATGCCGCCCTGCTGCTACCCGGCCTGCATGATGTGCCTGGCCCGGCCGATCCTCGGTCGGAGGCGACTTACTGGGCCGTGATCAACGAACTGGCCGAGGACGGCTTCGTCTATCGGTTCCGGCAGGACGCCCGGCCGCTGCACGAGGCCGAAGGCGCGTTCTTGCTGTGCGGATTCTGGCTGGCCGAGGCGGCCAGCAAGCGCGGCGACGCGGTGGCGGCCGCGCGGTGGTTCGAGCGCAGCCGGTCGGCCTGCGGCCCGGCTGGCTTGTATGCCGAGGAATACGACGTGCACCAGCGCCAGCTGCGCGGGAACCTGCCGCAGGCATTCGTGCATGCCGGCATGCTCGCGAGCGCGGTCCGACTGAGCCACGAGCCTGACTCGGCTCGTAGCTAGGCCGCGCGATCGCGCACGCCCAGCCGGGGAAGGAGGTCGGCATGAGTAACACGGCCCGGTCGGCCACCGGCACGGATCGGCGGCCCGAGTCGCAAGAACAGCGCGACGACCGCAACCTCGCCGAGCTGCTCCAGGAGCTTCGCGTCGCGGGACTCGGCGTGCAGGTCCTGTTCGGCTTCTTGCTCGGCCTGCCATTCACCAGCCGGTTCGCCCGGCTCAGCCACTTCCAGCGCGACTTGTACGTCGCCGACATCGTGCTGGCGGCCATCGCGACCGCCCTGCTCGTCGGTCCGGTCGCCTACCACCGGCTGGTGTTCCGGCAGCATCAGAAGGAGCACCTCGTCCGGATCGCCAATGTCATGGCCATCTGCGGCCTCGGCATCGTCGCGCTGGCCGTGTCCGCAGCCGTGCTCCTCGTCGTCAGCTATGTCGTGCCGGGGGCACCGGCCGGGGTGATCACCGGCTGCGTGTGCGTGACGTTCCTAGGCCTGTGGGTCGTGCTGCCGCTGGCCAGGCGCGAGCGGCAGCCGCCGCCCGATGACCTGCCCGCGGTGAGCCGAGGCAATGGTTAGCTGCGCCGCCCGGCCAAGAACGCCGCAATCCCCGGATTCCCGTCATCAACGATGAAGGCACCCGGCACGGAGACAAGGATCTCCTCGGCATGAGAGATGCACGCCCAGACCGTGTCGCCCGCGGCGTCGGCGAGCTTGACCTCGCCGTCGCGCCCGCAGGGCGTGAAGCCCGAGCCGCTGACCTGGCACCGCCCGGCCAGGCCGCCCCGGGCCGCCACGACGGCCGCGGCCTCCCTGAGCAGCGAGAACCGCGCGTCCGAGCCCTCATCCGCAGCGGGGACGTGACCCGAGCCGGCGCGCTGGCCGATCAGTACCGTGTTGCCGTCCGGGTCGGCGATCCTGAGTTCGCCGCCGCGAGCGTGGTCAGGATGCCCGACGTGCTGGAACTCCTGGCCGGCCGCGCCGAGAGCAGCCCCGACAGCAGCGAGGTCGTCGACGAAGAAGTAAAAGAGCAGGGGCAGCGCGGGCAACTCCAGCCTGGGCTGCGTCGACACCAGCAGCACGGCGTGCCCGCCACCGGACAGCTCCGACCACGCAGCCGTTGGCGCCGTCCCTGCGCGCTTTTCGGTGAGCCCGATGAGTTCATAAAAGGCGCGCGATGCATCGATATCGCGGACATAGGTCGCCGCCACCATCGACGCCACGCCTGCTGCCATTGGGACAACATACGCCCACGCTGCCCAGAAGGTCTCGACCAGGACAAATTACCGACAGCGGAGGACCGGGGCCGCTGACGCGACCCCGTTCCTTCCGTTTGACGCGTGCCGACGCGGGCAGCGGCCTGTCAAGTGGCCACGACGAGAGGCGGACATGGGCGAAGATGGGCGGATGGCGGATCATGGCAGCGGGCGCGGGCACATCGGCGGTCGACCGTTCGTTGGGGTGTTACCTGTCCAACCCGGACCGGAGGTCACCGGCCGTCGTCCTGACCTCGGCCGGCGGCCCGTACTGTATAGCCGGTGACGCCCTGGTGATCAGCGAGTACCGCGAGCGCGGGCCATGAGCTGGGTCTACGCCGCGGCGACTGTCGTCGCCGCGATGCTATGCGGCTTCGGCTTCGTGCTCCAGCAGCACGCGGCCGAGCAAGTTCGGACTGTCGAGTTCCTCCGTCCGGGGCTGATTGCCAAGCTCGTCCATAACCGTCGCTGGCTGGGCGGCATCGCGGCCCTGGTCGCCGGGGACCTGCTCGGTGCGTGGACGCTCGGGCACCTGACCCTGTCGATCACCGAGCCCTTGCTGACGACGAGCCTCATCTTCGCGCTTCTGCTGGCGGTGCCGCTCAGCGGGCAGGCGCTGCGGCGGACCGAGATCGTCGGCGCGCTGCTGCTGACCGCGGGTGTGGCCGCCCTGTCCGCCACCAGGACGGTGCGAGCGCCGGGCGAGTCGTTTGGCTCGGTCTCACACTGGCCAGCCGCAGGCCTCATCGCCATCGTCGCCGCCATCCTGGTGTACCTGGGCCGCCGCCAGTCCGGCGTCCCGCGGGCTGCGCTGACCGGAACGGCGAGCGGACTGGTCTTCGGCATCGCCGACGCCCTGACCCGGACGAGCGTCCAGACACTGGACGGGCATAGCCCCGCGCACCTGCTGGCGACCTGGCCCGGCTACGCCACGGTGGCCACCAGCCTGGTCGGCCTCTGGCTCATGCAGAACGCCTTCAGCGCGGCCCCGCTGCACGCCTCGCTCCCCGCGGTGACCGCCGCCGAGCCAGTCGCAGGAATGGTGCTCGGCGTGGTCGTCTTCGGTGACGTGGTGCACGTCTCGGCGTGGCTGCTCGCGGTCCAGGCGTCCAGCATGGCCGCCGTCATAGGCGGCGCGATCCTGGTCGCCAGGGCGCCGGTGTTCCGCGATCTGCACCTGCGCGAGCTGCCACACGTGGCGCTGGAACGGCTCCAGCATCCAGCCCATTATCTGCCGGCTCGCGGGATGTCACCGGACGAGGAGTCAGTCGAGGACGGCACTGCGCCGCCGGTGGTGGCGGACCGCACCGCGCCGCTGACGGGCGAGCCGGTCATGCCCCGCACCAAGCCGCTCGTTCCCGGCGGCATACCGCTGCGGCCCGGCAAGCCCCTTTCACCTGGCAGCCCGCTGGTGCCCGGCGGTAAGCAGCCCGAGGGCACCGCCTCTTAGCTCGCCGCTAACGCCTCATCGCCAGACTCGGCGCCCGAGGGCTACCGCTACCCAGGTAGCCGGGTTCAATCGCGGTGCGCTTATCTGCGGTACGTCTGAGTCGGATCGATGAAGACGTGCGGTACCACCGGCAGCACGTCAGCTAGCTCCTTGTCGATGCTGTCGGCCAGGTCCTCGGCCTGGTCAGCGCTGATGTCGTCGTCTAGGGCCACCCTGGCGGCGACGATCAGGTGGTCCGGGCCGAGGCGCATGGTGAGCAGCTCGAGCAGCGCATCGACGCCGGCCGTCGCCTCGATCAGCGAGCGGATGAGCCGCAACTGCTCGGGGTCAGCGGCCTTGCCGATCAGCAGGTCTCGATTGTCGGCACCCAGCCTGATCGCGACGACGATGAGCAGCGCGCCGATCGCGATCGACGACGCCGCGTCCCACGCTTCCGATCCGGTCAGCTGCCGGAGCAGGAGCCCGGTGAACGCGAGCACCAGTCCCGCGATCGCCACGCTGTCCTCGAAGAATGCCGCCTTCAAGGTCGTGTCCGGGCTGGTCCTGACGTGCTCGATCAGGCCCAGATGCCGCTCCCTGGCCTGCCGCCGCGTCTGCCAGGTGGCCCGCGTCAGCGAGGCACCTTCGGCGGCGCCGGACAGCGCGAGGGCCAGGTAGGCGATGAGCGCGCCGGCGGTGCTGGCGCTGCGGCTGAGCGCCAGGATGCCCTCGAAGACGGAGAACCCGCCGCCGGCGATGAAGATCCCGAACGCGGCGAGCAGCGACCAGAAATACCGCTCCTGCCCGTAGCCAAACGGATGCCGCCGGTCGGCGGGCCGCTGCGACCGATGTACCGACGTCAGCAGGAACGCCTGGTTGAGCGTGTCTGCCACCGAATGGGCCGACTCAGCCAGCATCGCGCTCGAGCCGGCCAGGACGCCCGCCGCTAGCTTGATGCCGGCGACGAACAGGTTCGCGGCACCGGCGATCAGCACGGTCCGCCGCGTCGACCGGCTCTCTGCAGACTCCATGGCGCCCTTGCTGCCCCGGCTCAGCGGCGCAAACGTGGCGAACGCCTCAGCTCGCCCAGTTTGCGATCGGCCGCGCCGGGCAGCTTGGCATCGACGGCGGGGCCGGCCGGGCCCGCGGGGCCGTAGGGGCGGAGGTGGCGGGTGAATCCGGTGGAGAAGGCGGTGCGCCGGGTCGATGCTGCCCAGCAGCGGCACCAGCCCGCCGCGTTCGTCGTGGGAGTCGTGAAGAAGTTCAGCGATGACAACGGCACCGTGCTGGTGTCCAACCTGGCCTACGCCGCGTTCGTGTCGGTGTTCCCGCTGCTGCTGATCC
This sequence comes from uncultured Actinomycetota bacterium, assembly GCA_963792725.1. GTDB lineage: Bacteria > Actinomycetota > Actinomycetes > Streptosporangiales > Streptosporangiaceae > JAJYUU01. Next base: position 50,522 of record CAWBXJ010000003.1, read on the forward strand.
TGGTGACGGTGCTGGTCGCGATCGCCGCACACGACCAGGCGCTGCGCAATCAGGTCATCAGCGGCGCAACCGCCCAGTTCCCGCTCATCGGCAAGCAGCTCGCGACCAACATTCACGTGCTCAGGCGCTCGACGGTGGCGGGCCTCATCGTCGGCCTGCTGCTGCTGATCTGGGGCGTGACCAGGCTCGCCCAGGCCGGCCTGTTCACCATGGAGCAGGTGTGGAACCTGCCCGGCCCCGCCCGGCCCGGCTACTTTCCGCGGCTCGGCCGCAGCGTGGCATTCCTCGCCGTACTCGCGCTCGGCGTGGTCGCGAGCACCCTGCTGGCGAGCCTCGTGACCTACGGCCGGCACGCGGTTGCCTTCCGGATGCTCGCTCAGCTGCTGGCTGCGGCGGCCAGCATCGGCCTGTACTTCCTCGGGTTCCGGGTCCTGACGCCGAAAGGCGTCCCCGGCCGCCAGCTGCTGCCCGGCGCGATCGCCGGTGGCATCTTCTGGACAGTGCTCCAGGCGGTCGGTGCCTACCTGGTGCACCATGACCTGCGCAGTAACTCGGTCTACGGCATCTTCGCCACCGTGCTCGGCCTGTTGGCCTGGATCTACATCGGCACCGAGGCCACCGTGTACGCGGCTGAGGTTAACGTGGTCCTGGCGCGCCGACTCTGGCCGCGTGCAATCGTGCAGCCACCGCTGACCGAGGCTGACCGCGCCACGATGGCGCTGCAGGCCCTGCAGAACCAGCGGCGCGAGGAACAGCAGATCGAGGTGACCTTCAACGACCGCCCGGCCGGCGCGGAGGTGCCGAGGCAGACGCCGACCAGACCGGAGGACGTGTCCCCGCCGGCCGCGACTACCGGCCGCGACCACCAGTAGCCACTACGACCACTATCAGTCCACCACCACCCAGGCGAGGAGTTCATGACAGGCACGGCAGCATGGCCAGGGGTCAGCTACCCGCTCGGAGCGACCTACGACGGTGTCGGCACGAACTTCGCCCTCTACACCGAGGCCGCCGACAACGTCGAGCTGTGCCTGTTCGACGACGCCGGGACAGTGCAGACCGGCCTCGAGGAGCGGGTCGCCCTGACCGAGGTCGACGGCTATATCTGGCACGGCTACCTGCACGGTGTCGGTCCTGGCCAGCGCTACGGCTTCCGCGTGCACGGCGACTACGACCCGGCGGCCGGGCCTCGCTGCAACCCCGACAAGCTGCTGCTCGATCCCTACGCCAAGGCGATCGAGGGCGACGTCCGGTGGGGACAGGCTGTGTTCGGCTATCGCTTCGGCCGGGAACAGGAGCCGGACGACGCCGACTCGGCCGGGTCGGTGCCGCGCTGTGTGGTGGCGAATCCGTATTTCGACTGGGGCAACGACCGGCAGCCGCGGACGCCTTACCACCAGAGCGTGATCTACGAGGCGCACGTGCGCGGCCTGACCATGCTGCACCCGGCCGTCCCGGCGGAGCAGCGCGGCACGTATGCGGGTCTCGCCCACCCGGCCGTCATCGAGCACTTGCAGGGCCTCGGCGTCACGGCGGTCGAGCTGATGCCGGTGCACCAGTTCGTCAGCGACGGATTCCTCGCCGAACGCGGCCTGTCCAACTACTGGGGCTACAACACCATCGGGTTCTTCGCGCCGCACCACGCCTACTCCTCGGCAGGCCAGCGGGGCGAGCAGGTGCCCGAGTTCAAGTCGATGGTGCGGGCGCTGCACGAGGCCGGGCTGGAAGTGATCCTCGACGTCGTCTACAACCACACGGCGGAGGGAAATCACCTCGGCCCGACGCTGTCGTTCCGCGGCATCGACAACGCCAGCTACTACCGGCTGACTCCGGCCCCCGACCGCAGCCACTACCTCGACACCACGGGCACGGGCAACAGCCTGCTGATGAGCAGCCCGCACGTGCTCCAGCTGATCATGGACTCGCTGCGCTACTGGGTGCTGGAGATGCACGTCGACGGATTCCGGTTCGACCTGGCCTCCGCGCTGGCCCGGCAGTTCCACGAGGTCGACCGCCTGTCGGCGTTCTTTGACCTGGTCCAGCAGGATCCCGTGGTGTCCCAGGCCAAGCTCATCGCCGAGCCCTGGGATGTCGGTGACGGTGGCTACCAGGTGGGCAACTTCCCGCCGCTGTGGACGGAGTGGAACGGCAAGTACCGGGACGCGGTGCGTGACCTCTGGCGCGGTGCGCCGGCGGCGCTGCCCGAGTTCGCCGCCCGCCTGACCGGCTCGGCCGACTTGTATGACAGCGACAACCGGCACCCGATCGCGTCGGTCAACTTCGTCACCTGTCATGACGGGTTCACGCTGGCCGACCTGGTGAGTTACGACCACAAGCACAACGAGGACAACGGCGAGGACAACGCCGACGGCACCAACGACAACCGGTCCTGGAACTGCGGCGCCGAGGGCCCGACCGACGACCCTGCCGTCCTGGCCGTGCGGGCGCGCCAGCAGCGCAACTTCCTGGCGACCCTGCTGCTGTCGCAAGGCGTGCCGATGCTGCTATCCGGTGACGAGCTCGGCCGCACCCAGGGGGGCAACAACAACGGTTACTGCCAGGACAACGAGCTGTCCTGGGTGCACTGGCCGGCCGAGCCGGGCACGGCAGCCGGCGGCAAGACCGACAGGCCGGGAACGGGGCCGTCCCTGGATTCCTTCGTTCGCGCGCTCATCCGGCTCCGGGCCGACCACCCCGTCTTCCGGCGGCGCCGGTTCTTTACCGGCGAGGCCGGCCGCAGCAGACCTGATCACCTCGGCGACATCCGCTGGCTGACCCCATCGGCGGAGGAGATGACCGACGAGGACTGGGCGGCGGGCTTCGCCAAGTCGCTGACTGTCTTCCTGAACGGCGACGCGATCAGCGAGCCCGACCCTCGCGGCGAGCGGATCACCGACGACTCGTTCCTGCTGATGTTCAACGCGGCCGAGCACGACCTGGACTTCACCGTTCCGGCGGCCGGGTTCGGCGAGCAGTGGATCGGCGAGCTGGACACCGCCGACCCGCAGCCGCCGCCTGGCGCCGCCACGGCCGTCAAGCCGGGGGACACCCTGACCCTGGCCAGCCGGTCCCTGCGGTTGCTACGCCGTGCCTGACAACCGCGGTCCGGACAAAGACGCCTCTGGTCGCTGCGTGCCCGGCTCGACCTACCGGCTTCAGCTGCACGCGGAGTTCGGTTTCGCCGACGCCGCCGACCTGGCCGGCTATCTCGCCAGGCTGGGCGTCACGCACGCCTACCTGTCGCCGATACTGCAGGCGGCTCCTGGCTCGCAGCACGGCTACGACGTGGTCGATCATTCGCGCATCTCGGCCGAGCTCGGCGGCGAAGACGGATTCCGCTACCTGGCCGGGCGCCTCGCCCGGCACGGCATCGGCCTGGTGCTGGACGTCGTGCCCAATCACATGGGCATCCCGGCGCCCGAGTACCTCAACCGCCCGCTGTGGTCGGTGCTGGCCGGCGGCCAGCAGTCACCGTACTCGCACTGGTTCGACATCGACTGGGCCGCGCTCGGCGGCCGGATGCTGCTGCCGATCCTGGCCCGGCCGCCCCGGTTCTGCCTGACCGACCTGACGGTCGGCCGGCTCGCCGAGCTGCCGGGCGCGGCGGCGATGATCGACGACGATGCACCCGTGCTGCGGTATCAGGGGCACGTGCTGCCGCTGCGGCCGGGAACCGAGCGGCTGCCGGTGCCTGACCTGCTGGCCGCGCAGCACTACCAGCTCGAGAGCTGGCGTATCGCCGCCACGCAGCTGAACTGGCGCCGGTTCTTCGACATCAGCTCGCTCATCGCGGTCAGGGTGGAAGAGCCAGACGTGTTCGCCGCCACTCACGGGCTCCTGCTCGGGCTGGTCGCGGAGGGACTGATCGACGGCCTGCGGATCGACCATCCCGACGGTCTCGCCGATCCGCGCAGGTACCTGCGACAGCTGGCGACCGCCACGGGCGGACGGTGGATCGTCGCCGAGAAGATCCTCGCCGTCGGCGAGGAACTGCCGCCGGACTGGTCCTGCGCGGGCACGACCGGGTACGACGCGCTGGCGGCTGTCGGGGCTGTCCTGACCGACCCGGCCGGCGCTGCGCGGCTCGGGGCGGAGTACATCACGTTCTCGGGGGGCCCCGCCGACTTCGCCGCCGTCGCCTGCACCGCCAGGCGGGAGATCGCTGGCCAGCACATGAGCGCGGAGATCGCCCGCCTCGCCCGGCTGCTCGCCCGGCTCGACGAGCCGTCCCTCCAGATGCCGGCCGAGGACCTGCAAACGATCCTGGCTGAACTGCTCGCCGCCTTCGGCGTGTACCGCGCCTACGTGGTGCCCGGCGAGCCGCCGCCGGCCAGCAGCATCGCGCAGGTCGGCGCGGCCGCTGAGACGGCTCGCCGACGGCTACCTGGCCGGTTGCACACCGCCGTCGATACCGTCGCTGCGCTACTGCTCGGCCGCGGCGTCACCGCAAGCCGGCGGGCCGTCCGGGCCGAGCTGATGGTGAGGTTCCAGCAGACGTGCGCCGCGGTCCAGGCAAAGGGCGTCGAGGACACCGCCGCCTATCGGTGGACCCGGCTCGTGTCCGCCAACGAAGTGGGCTCTGATCCTGATCGTCCGGCCCTGCGCACCGAGGAGTTTCACGCCTTCGCTAACCGGCTGAGCGCGGACTGGCCCGCGACAATGACCACGCTGTCGACGCACGACACGAAACGCCAGGAGGACGTGCGGGCCAGGGTCGCCGTACTGGCCGAGATGCCAGCGGACTGGGGACGCGAGGTAGCTGCCTGGCACGACCGGGCCGTCCGGCTCGCCGCCACGCGCCCCCCGGATCCCCCGACCGAGTATCTCCTGTGGCAGACCCTGGTCGGCGCCTGGCCGATCGACGGCGACCGGCTGGCCGGTTACCTGCGCAAGGCCATGCGCGAAGCCAAGCTCACGACCTCGTGGACCGAGCCGGACACGCGCTACGAGGCAGCTGTGATCAGCTTCGCCAGGCACGCGCTGACCGACGCGGAACTCTCCGGCCGGATCGCGGCCTTCGTCGCCTCGATCGGCGCCGACGCGCGGGTCAACTCGCTAGGCGCCAAGCTCGTGCAGCTGACGATGCCCGGCGTGCCGGATGTGTATCAGGGCTGCGAGCTGTCCGGGCTGAGCCTGGTTGACCCGGACAACCGCAGACCGGTTGACTTCGCCCGGCGTGATGCCATGCTCACCGCACTGGACAAAGAGCAGGGCGCGATCCCGGCTGGCGCGGTCGAGGCCGGCCTGACCGGCACCGGCGCCGACTGGATTGCCGGCCTGGATGCCGCGAAGCTGCTCGTGACCTCCCGCACCCTGCGGCTGCGTCGCAACCACCCGGACTGGTTCGCCGGTGACTACCAGCCGCTGCGGGGCGCCGGCGTTGCAGCAGCGCACGTGACCGCGTTCTGCCGAGCGGATCGTGCTGTCGCCGTGGCGACCAGACTCCCAGCAGGCCTGCGTCAGGCCGGCGGCTGGCGGGACACGGCGCTCCCGCTGGGGCTTGGCCGCTGGCATGACGTGCTGACCGGTGCGGACCACGATGTGGCGGCAGACGGCCGGCCGGGCGGCGGCTGGCTCCGGCTGACTGACCTGCTGGTACGCCTGCCGGTTGCGCTACTCGTACGGGCCGATGACGACCCTGCTCATGACGACAACGGGCGGGAAGGGCGACATCTGCATGACGCAGTGCTGCACCGCTGAGTGCCGTTCGGCGCAGTTCCGGGTCTGGGCGCCCGACGCGGGCCGGGTCCAGGTCGACGTCGACGGCCAGCGGCACGACATGACGGCGACGGCGGCTGGCTGGTGGACGGCCGACGTACCCAGCGCGGACGCGCAGGCGCGGTACGCGTTCCGCCTTGACGGCGGCGAGCCGCTGCCCGACCCGAGGTCGCCGCGCCAGCCCGCGGGCCCGGCCGGGCCGAGCGAGCGCTACGACCACGGCGAGTTCGAGTGGACCGACGCGGGCTGGCGCGGCAATCCGCTTCCTGGCTCGGTCCTCTACGAACTCCACGTTGGTACGTTCACGGCCGACGGCACATTTGACGCCGCGATCAAGCATCTCGATCATCTGCTTGCGCTGGGCGTCACGGCGATCGAGCTGATGCCGGTGGCCGCGTTCCCCGGCAGGTGGGGCTGGGGTTACGACGGCATCGGCCTGTGGGCCGTGCACGAGCCGTACGGCGGCCCCGACGGCCTGAAGCGATTCGTCGACGCCTGCCATGCTCGCAGGCTCGCGGTTGTCCTGGACGTCGTCTATAACCACCTCGGCGCGGGCAACCGGCTCGCCGAGTTCGGCCCGTACTTCACCGAGGCCCACATCACCCCCTGGGGGCCTGCGGTCAACCTGGACCAGCCCGGTGCCGACGAGGTCCGCGGGTTCATCGTGGCGAACGCGCTGATGTGGCTGCGTGACTATCACCTGGATGGCCTCCGGCTCGACGCGGTGCACGCGCTCGAGGACCGCGGCGCGGTGCACCTGCTCGAGCAGCTGAGGACCGACGTGCGGGCGCTGGCCGCGCGGCTCAACCGCGAGCTTCTGCTGATCGCCGAGTCCGACGCCAACGACCCCCGGCTGGTGACCTCGCCGGAGGCTGGCGGCTACGGCCTGGACGCGCAGTGGAATGACGACTTCCACCATGCGGTGCACGCTGCTATCACCGGCGAGCGGCAGGGCTACTACGGCGACTTCGGCTCGATGGCCGCGCTGGCCAAGACGATAACGCAGGCGTTCTTCCACGACGGGACCTGGTCGTCGTTCCGCGGCCGGTCGCACGGCCGCCCCGTCGACGTGCTCCGTGTCCCTGGCTACCGGTTCGTCGGTTACCTCCAGGACCACGACCAGGTCGGCAATCGCGCGGCCGGCGACCGGATCGCCGCCAGCCTGCCAGCGGAGCTGCTGAAGGTAGGCGCGGGCCTGGTCCTGACGGCACCGTTCACGCCGATGCTGTTCATGGGCGAGGAATGGGGCGCGGTCACGCCGTGGCAGTACTTCACCGATCATCAGGACGCTCGCCTCGGACAGGCCGTGGCCGCGGGACGCCTGGCCGAGTTCGCCCGGCACGGCTGGCCAGGCGAGGTGCCCGATCCGCAGGACGAGGCCACATTCGAGCACTCGAGGCTGAACTGGGCGGACCTGGCGGAGCAGCGGCATCTCGACATGCTCGCCTGGTACCGGTCACTGATCGCGCTGCGCCGGCAGCAGCCAGAGCTGACCGATCCCGACCTGAGCCGTACCGAGGCAAGCTGGGACGAGGGCGGGCGCTGGCTGCTCGTCCGCCGCGGCCGACTGCAGATAGCCGCCAATCTCGGACCCGACACGCAGCGACTGGCGCTTGGCGCGGCCGGTCAGGTGCTCGTCAGCTCGGACGACGGCGTCGCCGCAGCGGGCGACGTCCTCGTGATGCCACCAGCCTCGTTCGCCGTCGTGCGGTTGTGATCCGCCTTTGTTTGAAGCAGCGCTATCAGGGGAGCGGGAAGGGACCCGACTTCAGGAGGTCCCATGTCCAGCGGAACTATCGCCATCGTGATCGTGGTGGTGATCATCGTCGCCGCCTTGATCGCGGTCACCGCCGTCACTGCGCGACGCCGCAGGCTGCAGCAGCAGTTTGGCCCCGAGTATGACCGGGCCGTCACCGAGCAGAGCAGTCGGCTGCGCGCCGAGGCCGAGCTGACTGACCGGCAGCGCCGCGTACGCAGTCTTGACATCAAGCCGCTCACCGACCAGGCCAGACAGCAGTACACCGCCGACTGGGTCGTCATCCAGGAGCAGTTCGTCGACTCCCCGCAGACCGCGGTCGCACGCGCCTATGACCTCGTCGTGGCCGTCATGACTGACCGTGGCTACCCGACCGAGGACACCGACCAGGTCGTGTCGGACCTATCAGTCGAGCACGCCGCCACTGTCGGCCACTTCCGGGCAGCACAGCAGATCACAAGCGCCGCCGCCGCCGGTGACGCGGCCACCGAGGACCTGCGCCAGGCGCTGATCCACTACCGGGCCCTTTTCTCTGACTTGCTCGGCGAGCCAGCGAATTCGGACGCGGCGGACGTCTCTGCGCCCGAGCCGTCAGCAGCACTCAGCACCGATCAGCAATGGAGGTAAACCACGTGACTTCGCAGCCCGATGAGCCACAGCCGATTGATGCCGCACACCCAGGCGGCACGGCGATGGAATGGCAGGACCCTGATCGAGTGGTCCTGGATGATGACGACGACGAGCTAGACCCGGCTGTGGTCGACGATCCGGCCACGGCCGCAACGGCGGCACCCGAGTCGTCGGCCAGCCAGTCGGCCGCCACGCCGCGGCACGCGGGGGACGCGCCGCTCGGCGACCTGGGTGCAAGTGACCTGGGTGCAGGTGACCTGGGTGCAAGTGACCTGGGTGCAAGTGACCTAGGCGCACCAGCCAATGCTGCAGCCGGCACCGCCACGGGCGCGCCAGCGGGCAACGGCGGTCTCAGCGAGCAGTGGCACGACATCCAGGCCATGTTCGTCGACGACCCGCAAGGATCCGTCCAGCGCGCGGCGCAGGCTGCTGACGCTGCCGTCAGCACTCTGGTCGAGTCACTGCGCCAGAGCCAGGCCGCCCTGGTGCCGACGGGTATGGCGAGCGAACCGGCCGACACCGAGCAGCTGCGCTCGGCGCTGCGTCATTACCGAGTCTTCTGCCAGCGGATCGCCGATCTCGACGAGCAGCTACCGCGTGCGGATGCCATGGCCCGCTGAGGCCCGCCAGCTGCAGCAAGCAGCGGGCCGATCGTGACGGCCGGGTGCGCCGGAGAGCGCGCCCGGCCTTCGCTGTGCCGGGCCTTCGTTGTGCAGGGTCCGTCGCCGTGCTCAGTTGCCGTCGCCGGCACGCGGACGCTCGGCGGGCACGACAAGGACCGGACAGCGAGCGTGCCGCAGCACGTACTGGCTGTCGGTGCCTGGCAGCAGTGAGATACCCGACCTCGCGGCCAGCACGATCAGCTGGGCCCGTGCCGCCATCGCAGCGTCCACGATGGCGCGGCCGGCCAATCCGGCCACGATCCTGATGTCGACGTGGGCCGAGTGGTCGCCGAGCGCGTCAGCGACGGTGTCGCGCAGCACGGCCTCGACGGCGGCCTGATCGTCTGCTGGCGGACGCGAGCGGCTGAGTGGCCGACTAGCTGGCGTGCCGGCGGCGCGGTAGGCAGTCACCGCGATCAGCGGTGCGTCGCGCCACCTGGCCTCCTGTGCGGCCAGGCGAATGGCGGTCCACGAGCCAACCGATCCGTCGACGGCGACTACGACAGCCATGGGTCCTCCTGTCCGGCGGCGGCCCGGCGCGGCGGGTTACTTGCCGGGCAAGCTGGGGGGTAATGCCTGGGCCGGGCACCACGAACGTGCCTGTGCCACCGCGCGCTGACGTAGCGACGACCCGCACCCCGACGTCCCGTGGTTGCCCACGCCGACCAGCACCGTCATGAGCACGAGCGCGATGGCGATCTGACTAGCGATCAGCAGGCGGCGCCATGTCCGGCCCCGTTCCGTCCGTAGTGCGCGCGGCCGTGGCTGGCGCAGCCGCGACGTGCGTGGCCGGAGCGCCGCGATCCGCAGCCGCCAGCCTGCACCACCGGTCAGCTGCTCCCGCAGCGGTGGCGTTTCGCTCGAGCACAGGCGGGTGAAGATGCCGAACATCGCGGCGAGCTTCGGCTCACTGCGCCGCAGCCCGTCAGCTATTCCGTCGAGGATGCGCTGCTGGGCTGCTGGCAAGCTCATGTGTACTCCAAGCCACTCGTACCTGCAGCTCACAGCTACCCAGGCGATGGCAGGCAAACGCCCGCCGGGCGACAAATTCGCAAGGCAGCTACCGCCGGTACATGTGCAGGCGGATGGTGGTGCCAAGCTCGCTAGACCGGATCTCCGCAAGGTCACAGACCTGGTTGACCAGCCACAGGCCTTGACCCCCTGGCACGTCGCCTGCTGGTCGCCAGTGCCCGGCCAGCGGGTCGGTGATGAACCCGGTGTCCTCGACCTGACAGAACAGCTCGGCGTCGGTCTCCCAGAGCCGAACGACGCCGCCCGCGCCGGTATGTCGGAGTGTATTCGCGGCGACCTCGCTGGCTGCGATCACCAGATCGGTGCATCGTGCTGGTGAGAGCCCGGCCTCGCCCGCGACGGCCGCGACGAGCGCGCGGACCTGCCGCAGGTCGCCGTCGTACGACAGCACATGCGCGCTGGCCGGGGCCAGCAACGGCTGGGTCAGGCTGTCGGGCCAGACGGCCGGCCCGAGGTAGTCCGCGTTGGCGTGCTCACCGCCTGCGCCGCGCAGCGTGGGATGCGCAGCGCACGCGTCGGCGAGGACGGCAGCGGATAGCTCGGCGGCGTTGTACGGGCACAGGGCACTGATCCTCGCGTCCCCAAAGGCGTGGTTCAGCAGGCTCTCGTGCCGCGCGGCCTCTCGCAGCTCGGCGTCGGACCGGCCGGCCCAGGCGGGCTCGCCCACGTACCGGACGCGCCGGCCTGCGAAGCGGTCCGCGAAGGCGCGGAGTGCCGGAATGATGCGAGCGGGATTGCCACCCAGTTCCCGCATATCGGCAACGGTCACACCCGGTTCGGTGGGCAGCCAGCCGTCGGGGACCTGCGAGCCAGGGAGCACCACGAACACCGGTTCGCTGGACGCCAGGCCCGCCTGCACGAAATCCCTGATGCCGCCCAGATACTCAGCGCGGGCATGGTAGAGCCAGGCCGCGTGGCGGAATCCGCCATCCGCCGCAGCCTGCTCCCTCACAGCCAACCCCCACGCGTCGCCAGCCACCTGCCACTGCAGGCGACATCGGCGGGCCGCACACGCGGGCCCTGTCAGGCCTACCGCCTGCAACCGCCTGCTCCGCGCCTGTTTGCTCGGCTGTACGGTGCCCGCCCGCACGGTACCTTCCCGTCGGATTACGGTATATGCAACCGACCATGGGGGTGCGCGCTTCTACTATGGGCCGGTATAGCGTCAATGTGCACATCACTAGCCAGGGGTGGGGCGTGGAAGAAGCCGGGCTCTCCGCGCAGAGCCATGGTGACAGCATGGTCATCACGATCCATGGCGACCTGGACATCGTCACAAGCCCGCGGCTGGACGAGTGCCTGACCCGGGCCCAGAGCAGCCACCGGCGGATCATCCTGGATCTCGCGGACGTCGACTTCCTGGATACCAGCGCGCTCGCCGTCATCGTCGGGCACTGGAAGAAGCTCGAGTCCGCTGGCGGGATGCTCGCACTCGCCGGGGCGCGGTACCGCTACACCAAGACACTGTGGATCACCGGGCTGGCCGACAGACTGACGCTGTACCAGACTGTCGAGGAAGGGCTCACTGCCCAAGCCGAGGCGACAGGTCCGGCTGGCCCCTAGCGGAAGGTAGCGATTGCCGAGTTCAGATCTCGCCGAACGCGCGGCGGCATTGCTGAGCCTGGCGGCTGCCACCGAGGAGCGGTCGCTGAGCCAGCTCACCGAGCTGGCGGCCAGCCAGGTTCCGGGTTGCGCGGCGGCCGAGGTGACCGTCTGGCGGGATGGCGAGCTCACCAGCCAGGCCGCCAGTCATCCCGAGCCATCCCGTCTGGTCGCCGTGCAGATCACCGCCGGACGCGGTCCCCTGATCGATGCGGTAACGGGGCACCACTCCGCCAGTGGTGGCGGCAACGCCCGAGCTGGCGCGGTGATCTGCGCCGACACGCTCACCGAGACGCGGTGGCCCGAGTTCGCCGCGGCCGCGCTCCGGATGGGTATCCGCAACAGCGTGTCGCTCAGTTATCGCGGGCAGGCGGTCATCGCCCTGACCCTGATCGGCTTGCGGCCCCGCGCCATCGATCCCGATCGGCTCCAGCTCGCCGAGCTGCTGGTGGCCTACGGCGGCGCGCTCGTCGGCGCCGTTGCCGACTACGGCGACTCGCGGCGGGTGGCGGACCAGCTGCGTGACGCGGCGAGCTCGCGGGCGATCGTCGACCAGGCCAAGGGGATCTTGATGCACGCCCTGGGCTGCAGCGCCGACGAGGCGCTCGAGCGGATGCGGGAAGTATCGCAGCGCAGCAACATCCGGGCGACCGAAGTCGCCAGACGCATCATCGACGCACACAGCGGCCGGTCCGGCCGCGCCGCGCGCGACAGTGTCAGCCAGCTCGCTGACCTCGCTAGCCGGGCCCGGCGAAAGCCTGAGTGAACGACTGGCAGAAGAACGGCAGGTCACCGGTCTCCTGGCCAGTCACCAGCACATTGGGGCCTCGATCACAGACCACGACATGATCATCAAGCCAGGTCGCCCCGGCGTTGCGCAGATCAGTGCGAATGCCTGGCCAGGACGTCAGCCGCCGGCCGGGCACCACGCCCGCCTCGATGAGGACCCACGGCGCCCGGCAGATCGCCGCGACCGGCAGGCCAGCCCGGAAGAATCCGCCGGCGAACTGCACGGCGAGCGGGCTTGCCCGCAGCTGATCAGCGTTCGCCAGGCCGCCGGGCAGGACGAGACCGCAGAAATCGCTCGCTGCCGCGTCGCCGACGTAGATGTCGACGCGGGCCGCGCCGGCGCGCGCCGCGGCCAGGCGGGCCGCGCCGGTCCCGTCCCGCAGCCTGCACAGCTCCACCTCGCGCCGGGACGTCGACACCAGCACGGGCTGGCCGCCCCTGGCGATCACCGCCTGCCAGGTATGCGTGAGCGCGGCGTGATCGGTGCCCGTGCCGGCGGCGAGGAAGGCCACCGGCGCGCCGACGAGTCCCTGTGTCACATCTCCTCCGCGACCCCCACTACCCCGGCAGCGGTCGGCAAACGATCTCACGGACGCGCATTAGGCTGTCTTTACCATGGCCAACGACCACGCCAGCAGGCCGCAGCCGCCGCCTGACCCTCCGCCCGCCGATCTCGGCAGCCTGAAGTCCAGAGCCGCCGCGCTCCGGCAGGCCGCCGCGCTGCCGCGGGCAGAGCAGCAGGTGCTGCTGGAGGCCGCACTGGCGGAGCTGGACGGTGCCATTGCGGCGCTGGACGAGGGCAACGGCAATCCGGCCGGGGCGGGCGGCGACGGCCGGGCGCTGAGCAGCCTGCACTCAGACCGCCGGCTACTCCATGCGATCTTCACCGGTACGCCCGTGCCGCTCTTCGTCGTCGATCATGACGGCACTGTGCTGCGAGCTAATGCGGCCGCTGCTGAACTGCTCGGCGTCGGGCCGGGGTACGCGACGGGCAAGTCGCTGGCCGCACTTGTAGACCCGCCCGTTCGCGCGGCGCTGCGCTCGCAGCTCGCCGCGGCGGCCCGCACCGGCACGAGCACCCGGCTCAGCTGCGGCATGCTCGCCCACGCCGGCCTGGTTCGCTGTCAACTGCAGATTCAGACGCTGAGCGTGCGCGGCGACGCCGACCGGCTGCTCGTCACGGTCGCCCCGGACCGGGCGGCGCAGGCGGCAGGCAAGGCGGCCCAGGCGGCAGGCAAGGCGGCCCAGGCGGCGGGCAAGGCACCGCGGCCAGCCGGCGCGACTGCCGGCACCGCAGGCGCCGAGGCTCGCACTACGGGTCCCGACGCTGTCACCGCGGGCGTCGATGCCAGCGCGGGCGCCACGGATGCCGATGCCGCAGCCGTCGCACGTTCGGCGCGGCGGCTCGATCTGCTCGCGAGTACGGCGCGGCAGTTGCTCGAGAGCAGCACGGTCAGCGAGTCGGTCCTGTTGCAGCGGTCGGCCCGGCTGGTGTCGGCGGGGCTGGCCACCTGGGCGATCGTGGACGTCCGGCGCCGTGGCCAGCTGCGGCGGCAGTATGTCGCCGGACCCGATGACCTGGACTCGGCCGGCCTGACACACTCAGCGGCCGCCGCTGATCCTGGCCCCGGCTCGGTACCAGATCAGGTATTTGAGTCTGGCCAGACCCTCGTCCTCGCGCACGTCGACGACGAGGCGCTCGGCACGGCCGACAGCGGCGCGCCATTGCTGACAATGCTCGGCGGCGCATCGGTGCTCGCCGTGCCGATGACCGATGGGTCGCGCCGCCTTGGCGTACTAACCCTGATCCGGCGCGCGGACGAGGGCCAGTTCAGCATGGCGGATGCCGCGCTCGCCGAGGAGATCGGCGCGCTGCTCGGCCTCGCCATCACGGCCCGGCGCATGCTCCGGAAGCGAACCGAGACAGCCGACGCGCTCCGCGCGAGCCTGCTCCCGCGGGCTCTCAAGCCGGTGCCAGGCGTCGAGATTGCCTCGGCCCACCTCGCGCCGACCCGCGGCCGGGAAGTAGGCGGCGACTTCTACGACGTCTACCCCACGCCTGGCGGCTGGGGGGTCGCCATCGGTGACGTCTGCGGCAAGGGCGAGGATGCGGCGGCCGCGACCGCCGCCGCGCGCCACGCGATCAGGGTACTGGCGCACTCCGCCTCCGATCCGGCCGAGATACTGCGCGGCGCGAACGACATCATGCTCGACGAGGAGTTCGGCGGCCGGTTCGTGACCGCGAGCGCGGCTCACCTCAGCTGGCAGGACGGCACCTTGCGGGTCGTGCTGGCCAACGCAGGCCATCCGGCGCCGGTCATCATCAGGCCAGACGGCAAGACCGAGCGGGTGCCAGGCGGCGGTGTCCCGCTCGGCATCTTCCCTGACCCGGAGCCCGCCACGGTCGAGCTCGAGCTGTCCGACGGCGACGTTCTCTTCTGCTACACCGACGGGCTGGCTGATGCGCGCAGCCCGCAGGCGACCTACCTGGAAGACAGCCTCGCCGACTGCCTAGCTCAGCTGGCCGGCCGCCGCGCCGCCGACATCGTGTCCGACATGCGGAAGGTCGTACTCGATTTCAGCGAGAACGTGCTGCACGATGACCTGACCATGCTGGTCCTGCGCGCGGGTGCAGCGCCTGGCTCGTAGCTCGCGGACGTTTCGAGCGCACCTGGCACGGTAGCTGCGACGGGGTGGCGACTCCATGGCAGGCAACCTTTCCGCAGCCCGCGCCTGACTCCGCACGCCAGGCTGGTAGCGACGGCAGGCACGGCGACGACATTAAGCCAGCCGATGGCAAGCGGGCCGATGACAAGCTGAGCCAGGCGATGGCCGCCGCGGAGCAGGCAAGCGGCCTCGGCCGTCCAGGCAAGCCGCTGGACCGACGGTCGCCATTCTTCGTCGGCATGGCCGCCGCGGCCGGTGTCGCCGTCACCTACGGGCTGGTCGAGCTGCTGATCAAGGCTCGGTCGGTGCTCGTGCTCATCGGCCTCGCCCTGTTCATCGCGGCCGGACTCGACCCGGTGGTGAGCTGGCTGACCAGGCGGTGGCTGCCACGCTGGGCAGCGGTCCTGGCCGTCATCGCCGCCGCCGCTGCGGTACTGGCCGCGTTTGTCCTGGCCGCCATCCCACCGCTCACCAGTCAGGCCACCGCTCTTGTCCATCAGCTGCCGCAGTACCTGCACGCGCTGCGGAACCCTCACTCCGAGCTAGGGCACCTCAACGTCCGGTATCACCTCCAGCAGCGGATTACCCAGCTGATCAGCAGCCGAGGCAGCTCGATCGCCGGCGGCGTGCTCGGCGCGGGCATGGTCGTGCTCAGCGCCGCGACCTCCCTGGTCGTGCTCTCAGTCCTCACCATCTATTTTCTGGCTGGCATGCCGCGCATCAAGCTGTTCCTGTACCGGCTGGCCCCGCAGTCGCGCCGAACCAGAGTCATCCTGCTGGGCGACGAGATCTTCACGAAGGTCGGTGGGTACCTGCTCGGCAACGTGCTGACATCGGTCATCGCCGGCGCCGGCACGTACATCTGGATGGTCTGCTTCGGCATTCCTTATCCGGCGCTGCTCGGGCTGACAGTCGCGCTGCTGGACCTGATCCCCGTCATCGGATCGACGATCGGCGGTGCCACCGTCACCCTGGTCGCCCTGACGGTCTCGCTCCCGGTGGCCGGCCTCACGCTGGCCTTCTACGTGGCTTACCGGCTTGCCGAGGATTACCTCCTGGTGCCCAAGATCATGGGCCGGACGGTGCGAGTACCGGCAGCGGTGACCGTCGTGTCGGTCCTGATCGGCGCCGCGCTACTCGGCCTGATCGGGGCCCTGGTCGCCATTCCGGCAGCGGCGGCGATCCGCCTGCTGCTGCAGGAAGTCACCTTCCGCCGGATGGATAAGACCTGAGGGCAGCACCGAGGCACGTCAGCAAGCTGGCCACAGCGGCGTCGGCGAGGGCCGCCCGGCGCGCTCGGGCGTCGGCGACGGCGACGGCGGCCATTGAAGCGGCGTGCAGGCCGTCGGCGACTGCACCGACGGCGAGCATCGGTCGCCCGGCCCGAGCCATGGCGGCCGCCTGGACGATGTGCCGGGCGCCCAGCAGCCGGGCTACCTGACGCTGTCGGCGGCTTGCGGTCGCGCCAGCACCGGCCAGGAGGCGGCCGGGGGCGGCGAGCAGGATCACGCCGTACGCCGCCCGGCCGGCCGCGAATGCGGTCACCGGCGATATCGCGCCGGGCGCCCGCACGTTGCTCACCGGCGCCTGGCCGTCAGCAGCCCACTGAGCAGGCCGGTGGCACCGATCGCACCAGCCACCAGCCGCGCGTGCTGCGAGAGCCAGAGCTGGAGCGAATGCCCGTGCGAGCGGTCGTCAAAGGCACCATGCGCGCCGTGGTCGGTTCCGGCCGGTCCGTCTACAGGCTTCTGCAGGTTGTCCGGACGGCCTGGCGCGGCCGGCTCGTCGGTCTGCTGCGACGAGTAGCCGGTCCGAGCGAGGTACCGGTCGAGCAGGCCAGGTACGACCCGGTTAGCCAGGATGGTGGCCGCCGTCGTCCCGCCGACCCAGTACTGCCGACGGTCGGGATGGTCGGCAGCGAACAATACGCCGCGCGCGGCGACCTCGGGCTGGTAGATCGGCGGCACCGGCTGCGGCTGGCACGGCAGCCTCGACCGGACCCAGGAGAACTGGGGAGTGTTCACGGCGGGCATCTGCACGAGTGTCACCTTGACGTTCGACTTGTCGTGCAGCAGCTCGCAGCGCAACGAGGACGTGAAGCCGTTGATCGCGTGCTTGGCCCCGCAGTAAGCAGACTGGAGCGGGATGCTCCGGGCACCGAGGGCGGAGCCCACCTGGACTATGACTCCGCGATCACGAGCTCTCATCCGGCCGAGGGCCGCCATCGTGCCATGCACGAAGCCTAAGTAGCTGACCTCGGTGACACGCCGGAACTCGGCCGGGCTGATCTCGTCAAACGGGGCGAAGACCGAGGTGAAGGCGACATTGACCCAGACGTCGATCGGGCCGAGCTCGGCCTCAACCTGGTCGGCTGCCGCATCGACCTGATCGAAGTCAGCGACATCGGCCACGATCGGCAGGGCCTGGCCGCCCGCCCGCTCTATCTCGCACGCCGCTGCGGCCAGCCCCGTCTGGCCGCGTGCGATCAAGCCGATGCTGGCCCCGCGCGCGGCGAACAGCCGGGCGGCGGCGCGCCCGATGCCCGCGCTTGCCCCGGTGATGACGACAGTCTGGTTCATGGTCTCCCTCAGGTCTGTCCGGCCGGACAGCGGGCTGGGCTAGCTGGCCTGCGCCGTCAGTCTTCGGCGCCGGGCGGCGATAGCGCGGCGCTCGTCCTCGCTCGCGCCGCCCCAGATCCCGTGTGACTGCCTGCTGTCCAGGGCAAAGTCGAGGCATTGCGGACGGATCACGCAGCGCGCGCAGATGGCCTTGGCCTGCTCGATGTCGGCAAGGCCGGCGCCGACGGCAGACACCGGGAAGAACAGCTCAGGGTCTGCGGACTGGCACGCCGCCAGGTCCCACCACCCGCCGATACCGGCCTTCGTCGCCATAGCGGCACCTTCCTATGCAGATGCCGCCAGCTGCCCGCAGCGCGCCGGTTTACACGTGGTGGCGCCGGGAAAGCTAGGAGCCGGACCGCGATGGAGAGGACCATGCTGGCTAACGCCGCATCGCTGGGCGGCCGCTCGGCGATCGTCCTTGGCGGCGGGGGCGTATTCGGCGCCACCCAGGTGGGCATGCTGCGCGCGCTGTTGGAGTCCGGCTTCGAACCCGACCTGGTGATCGGGACCAGCGTCGGCGCCCTCAACGGCGCCGCGATCGCGGCGAATCCGACAACAGCAGGAGTCGATATCCTCGCCGATCTGTGGGGCTCGCTAGGCGAGGAAGGCCTGTTCACCGAGACGGTGCTCGCCAGGGCGAGCACGCTCGCCCGCTACCGGACCCATCTCTACTCACCGGCGCCGTTGCGCAAGCTGCTAGCCAGCCACCTGCCGGCCACGTTCGAGGACCTGGCTATACCGTTCCAGTGCGTTGCCGCCAGCATCGAGCAGTCAGTGGCGCACTGGTTCAGTGCCGGCAGCCTGGCCGACGCCGTCATGGCGTCGTGCGCGGTGCCAGGGCTGCTGCCGCCGGTCGTGATCGACGGCGAGCACTTCCTAGACGGCGGGCTCGTGCATTCGATCCCGATCGGACGAGCCCTGGCTCTCGGGGCCACCGAGATCTACGTCCTGCATGTGGGCCGCATCGAGCAGCCGTTGACCGCGCCACGCTCGCTCTGGGACGTCTGCCTGACGTCCTTCGAGGTCGCGCGCAGGCACCGGTTCGTCGAAGAGATGGCCAACGTGCCACCCGAGGTGCGCGTGCACGTGCTGCCCAGCGGCGAGGAGAAGATGCCGCTGGTGTCGATCCGCTACCGGCACGCCAAGGCGGTGGCCAGCCGCATTCAGCGCGGTTACCAGGCGGCTGCCGAGTACCTGTCAAGCCCGGCGGACACCGCATGAGGCCACCGCCCGCGATAGTCCGCCGGGCCCTCCTGGACCCCATCTGGGTACCGCTTGCGGTCGGCGGCGCGCTGGCTCTCGCTGCCGTGGCCGTGGCCGCCACGCTGGTCACGCCTCTGAGTCGGCGGCGGCGGATGTCACGGCTGAGCCTGTTCGGCGCGCTGTACCTCGTCATCAACGCCGGTCTGGTGCTCTGCTGCGCCGGGTGCTGGCTGCGGTACCCGGTTCGCCGGTACCGTGACGTCGCTCGCTGGTCGCGGCTGCATCAGGCGCTGCTGTGCCGGGCCCTGGCGCTGCTAGTCGCCGCGGCCAGGCCGCTGCTCGGATTCAGGGTGGAGCTTCAGGAGCCACCAGACCACCACCTGACCATCGGGCGGCCGCTGCTCCTGCTCGCCAGGCATGGCGGCCCTGGTGACTCCTTCGCGCTCGTGCAGCTGTTGCTGTCGCGCTACCGCCGGCGGCCAGCCATCGTGCTGAAAGAGACGCTGCGCTGGGATCCCGGCCTCGACGTGCTGCTGGGGCGGCTGCCGTCCTGTTTTATCCGGCGCGGCGAGGGCAAGGCACCTGAGCGGCTGGCCGAACTTGCCCGAACTATGCGCGCTGACGATGCCATCCTGCTGTTTCCTGAGGGCGGCAACTGGACGCCGGGCCGCCACAGCAAGGCCATCGCGCGCCTGCTGCACGCCGGGCGGCGCCAGGCGGCGGCGGACGCGGCCGAGAACCGCAACGTCCTACCCGCGCAGCCGACCGGCATGCTGGCCTGTATGTCGGGCCGCCCGGACCTGACTGTCGCAGTTGTAGCGCACACCGGGCTTGAAGATCTCGTCTCCCCGGCGCTGGTGTGGCGCGCGCTGCCCGTGACGGCCAAACCGATGATCGTGCGCTGGTGGTTCCAGTCGACCCGCAGCCTGCCGGCGACCAATGACGGCCGGCGAGAGTGGCTCCGGCTCCAGTGGGCGCTCGTCGATTCCTGGATCGATGCCAGGAAGGCAGCAAGGGCCGGGCAGCCGCTGACCGCCGGCGCGGTCGTGCAAGAGGCACCACTCGCCAGCACAGCTGCCGACGAGATCTGAGTGCGTGCGGCTTCGGCCGATCCATAGCGGGTGCCGATCAGGACGAGGCACGCAAGACGATGCAGCAGCCCTGGCAAACCGATCCCCGGCGACGTTTGTCGCGTTACTCGCCGGGCAGATCTGTGCCGGCCCTGCACAGGACACGCCTGTGCGCCCGCCCCCACGGAGGTAATGATGGTTGCTCGCTCCGCTCGCCGAAGATCGGCTGGCGCACGATCTGCTGGCCGCCAGGCCGCGAACAGCCGTGTCATGGCCGTGCTGGCGCGCGCCGGCCTGGCCGCACGCGGCGTCATGTACGGGCTCATCGGCATTATCGCGGTGGAGATAGCGCTCGGCACATCCCACCAGCAGGCTGACCGCAGCGGCGCGCTCCGGCTGGTGGCCGCCAATCCGTTCGGCAAGCTGATCTTGTGGCTGCTGGCCATCGGGTTTGCCGGGCTCACGCTGTGGCGGCTGTCAGAAGCCGCGTTCGGCGCCGCTGGGCCGGACGGTCACAAGACATCGACGCGACTGATCTGCCTGATCAAGGCCGTCATCTACGGGACGCTCACTTACAGCATCTTGAAGTACGCCGTCGGCCTCGGCGCACCCTCGTCTACGAACCGGCAGTCGCAGGACCTCACCGCGACCGCGCTGAGGCACTCCGGCGGGCAGGCACTGGTCGCGATAGCCGGCGTCATCGTCGCGGGCGTCGGTCTCTACCTTGCCTACCAGGCCTACCGGCGCAGGTTCCTGCGCGATCTTCGCATGGGCTCGGCCTCGCCGACGACGCGCAAGGCAGTGACCTGGTTTGGCCAAGTGGGTGGCGTGGCCCGTGGCGCGGTCTTCGTCACGATGGGGATCTTCCTCGTGGTTGCTGCGGTCCAAGCCAAGCCCGGTCAGGCCAAGGGCATCGACTCGGCGCTGCGCGCCCTCGCCCATACGCCGCTAGGTCCCTGGCTGCTTGGCCTAGTTGCGATCGGACTGGTGCTGTTCGGCGTCTACTCGTGCTGCGAGGCGCGCTGGCGCGAGGTCTGACAGCGGCCGCTCACTGATCAGCTTCTCCAGGTGGTCAAGCCGGTCCGTCAGGTCCGCGGTCGTCACGACGTCCGCGAGCGCGAGCCGGACGGCCGCCAGTTCCCTGGCGAGGAACTCGGTGTCGGTCTGCGTGCGGCCTGCTACCTCTCGGTCTCGTTCGATGCTGGCCCGGTCCCGGTCATCCTGCCGGTTCTGGGCCAGCAGTATGAGCGGGGCCGCGTACGCCGCCTGCGTGGAGAACGCCAGGTTGAGCAGGATGAACGGATAGGGATCCCAGGCGCGGATGAAGCCCACGCCGTTGACGATGATCCAGGCCACGACGAAGACCGTCTGCCCGGCCAGGAACCGGCCCGTGCCAAGGAACCGCGCGATGGCCTCAGACATGCGCCCGAATGCATCCGCGTCGTATCGGCCGCCCATGCGGGAGGCAGTACCGCGCGGAACTGCTAGCTCCGCTCGCTCTGTCATGCGCCGGTTAATCTGCAACTCTCTCTCCTCGCTTTCGCCA
Source organism: uncultured Actinomycetota bacterium (assembly GCA_963792725.1). GTDB lineage: Bacteria > Actinomycetota > Actinomycetes > Streptosporangiales > Streptosporangiaceae > JAJYUU01. The sequence goes on from CAWBXJ010000003.1 coordinate 71,818, forward strand.
GTCCGCAGGCAGCAGGCGGTCAAGTACGTCATCGACGGTGATCGCGCCCACGAGGCGGCCAGCGTCATCGCAGACGGCCACGCCCACGAGGTTGTACGCAGCCAGCCGGGTGGCCACCTCTCGGTCAGGCAGGCCGGGCCGGACAAAGCCGCTCTCCTCGATGCACTGTCCGACCTGAACAGACGGAGGCTCACGCAGCAGGCGCTGGAAGCCGACGGTGCCGAGATAACGCCCGGTCGGGGTCACGGCGGGCGGCTCGCAGACATAAACCTGGGCCGCCTCGGTCACCGCCCTGGTCGGCTGGCGGATGCGCGCGAGTACCTCGGCCACGGCCACGTCCGGTGTCACGATGAGCGGTCGTGACGTCATCAGGCCGCCAGCGCTGGTGGCGTCGTAGGTGAGCAGCCGGCGCAGGTCGGCTGCCCGGACACCAGGCATCTCGGCGAGCAGCTGACCGCGCTCGGCTGCGGGCATCTCCGCGAGCAGGTCGACGGCATCGTCGGGTTCCATCTGCTCGATGACGTCGGCGATTCGGTCGACGCCGAGTCCGGCCAGGAAGCGGACCTGCTCCTGCTCGGGCATCTCCTGGAGCAGATCAGCCAGTTCCTCATCCTGAAGCGCGTCGGCGAGCTGACGGCGGCGGGCAGCGGGCAACGATGCTACGACGTCGGCCAGGTCGGTCGGGTGCATGTCGCGCAAGCCAGCGATCTCGCTGCCGACCCCGCCGGAGTCGAACAACTCTCTGTGCTCGTCCCATGACACGACGCTGCCTTGCTGCCGGCGCAGCCCGCGCCGCTGCCCGAGGGCGAGTACCGTCACTTCCCAGCCGCCACGGCCTGACTCGGCGACCGAAATGCCCACGTCGAGCACGACGCCAAGGCCGGCCGGCTTGTCGTAGAGATCCGAGGCCAGGATCTCTCCCGCGCGTCGGCTGAATCGGCCGAGGTCCACGCTGCTGCCGTCCAGCGAAACGCCGTCGAGCGACATCTCGGCGACCCGGCCCAGGCTGATGAAGATATGACGCCGCTGGAAGGTCGCCACCAGGCCGAGCGCGCGCGGCGGGTCATCTGCGGCAGGCTGCAGGAGCACGACGTCGCGTACCCTGCCAATAGACAGGCCGTCGCTGTCCAGCAGCCTGCGGCCGGTGAGCCGCGAAGTGAAGATAGGGCTCGGTGTCAACGGCTATCTCGCTGTCCAGTCACGGCCACGTCAGCCTCCTCGTCCGTCGCTTAGCTGCGGAAACGGCATGCCATGGAGTCAAGTACCACAACCTGCCGGAATAACCCAAGCGTCTGAGTCCGCCAGCGTATGTCGACATGGAGCGCATATCGCCCGCGGTGCGGGGCAGTACCTGTCATCGGCGCTGGGTCGTTTCCTGCTCCCGGCTCCATCCACGGCGTCGCTTCGAACCAACGGAGGGTTGCCCAAGTGCTCGCAGCGCTGGTCCTAGCCGGGATCGTCGCCGCCCCGATCGGGACGGCTGCCTTGCTCGTCCAGTCACGCCGCCGCGCCCGCACCGCCGGAGCGTGGCCAGCCTTCAGGCGGTTCGCGCTCGCCATCGGCGGGACCGCGGCGCTGGCCGCCGCTGTCGTCGGCGCGCTTCGGCTGCTCGGCGATTCGCAGCACCTAGCCGTCGATGGCGCGGCCGGCATCGTCGCCGCCAGCCTCGTGTGGCTCCCGGTGACCCGACGGTGGAACGCTCGGGGCCACCTGTGCTGGTCGTCGACAATCTTCCTGTTCGTCGTCTACCTGGCGTTCGTGCTGCGGTGGACCTTCGATAGCAACCTCGGCCTCGCGGGCACGGCCGGCGGCCTGCTGCTCTGGGTGCTTGAGTTGTTCGCCGCGATCCTCGCCTGTGCTTACCTGTGGGAAATCTGCGACGCACTCGGATCGGAGTACTGGCGGCGGCGGCTCAACAGGCCTGAGCCCGGCCGTCTCGCTGACAGCGACCTGCCCTTCATTAGCCTGCATGTGCCGGCCCACAATGAGCCGCCTGACATGGTGATGGACACGCTGCGATCACTAGCGAGCCTCGATTATCCGCGGTACGAGATCATCGTCATCGACGACAACACCGACGACGAGACGTTGTGGCGTCCGGTCGAAGCGTGGTGCCGGCGCCACCACGTGAAGTTCGCGCACCTGGAAGACTGGCCCGGCTATAAGTCGGGGGCGCTGAACTACGCGCTGCGCGAGATGACCGATCCGCGCGCCGAGGTCATCGGCGTGGTCGACTCTGACTATCAGCTCAAGCCCGGGTTCCTGCGCCGGTGCGCGCCGCTGTTCGCAGATCCCTGGGTGGGCTTCACGCAGGCTCCGCAGGACTATCGCGGCTGGTCCCGCTCGCGCTATTACCGGCGGCTCTTCTACTCGTACCAGTATTTCTTCGCCGTCTCCCAGCCGTCGCGCAATGAACGAGACGGCGCGATCTTCGCCGGGACCATGGGGCTGATCCGCCGCGTCGCCCTCGAGCAGCTCGGCGGCTGGGACGAGTGGTGCATCACCGAGGATGCGGAGCTGTCCCTGCGGCTATTGCGGGCAGGCTGGTCCGGGCTGCACGTGGACGAGTCCTGGGGTCAGGGCATCATGCCACTCACGTTCGAAGCCCTCAAGGGGCAGCGGTACCGGTGGTGCTTTGGCGGGATCCAGATCCTGCGCATGCACTGGCGCGCCATGCTGCCGGGCCGGGCATCAGCGCAGAACCGGATGAGCACCGGACAGCGGTGGTCGTACCTGGCGGGCGCCGTCCAGTGGTACGGCGACCTGCTCGGCCTGCTGTTCCTGGTGTTCCTGCTGGCAGGCGCTGCGAACCTGGCTACCGGAGGCGGCGAGCTGTTCCGCAAGCTGACCGCCTTCCTGGTCGCTACCGTGCCGGTCCTGGTCCTGCTCGGGCTTGTCCGGGCCGTAGCGCTGCTCCGCCGCGGCACCGGCGCCTCGTGGCGTGACGCGCTTGGCGCATTCTTCATCTGGCAGTCCACTTCGCTGGTGGTGGCGCGCGCCTCGGTTGTCGCCCTGTTCGCCCGCAAGGCTGCGTTCCTGCGCACGCCGAAGACGAACGAGCAGGCGAAGTGGTGGGAAGCGCTGCGCGCGAACTGGGCAGAGTCGGCGCTTGCGCTGCTGGGGCTGATCGGCATCGGGTGCGCGCTGTCGAAGGCGACTGAACTGGCCGGCCCGCTGCTCGCGGGGCTGCTGTTGTTCCCGACGCTCGGCATGGCAGCAGCGCCGGTGAACAGCTGGGCAGCCCAGCGAGCAGCGCTGCCAGCAGACCTGCGCGAGTGGCGGACATCGGAGTGGAAGCGGACAGCGGACCGCCGCGCCTTCGTCCGCGGCGCGGCCACGGGCGGAATCATCACGGTTGGCGCCGTCATCGTCGCGGCCGTGGCGCTGATGCTGACGCCGAGCAAGCATCAGGTTCAGCCGCCCGACCTGGTGACGGCGCCCGGTCAGCATCAGTCCAGCCACCGGCACCCGGGCGCCCATGGGCATACCCGGTCGCCGTCGCCGGCTACGACGCCGCCGTCCCCGGCGGGATCTTCCGGCACCAGTCCGGCGCCGACCGGCAGCCCGTCGCCGGCTACGACGTCGCCAGCGCCGACGCCGAGCCCGAGCCAAGCCGCGCCGGCATCCAGTTCCTCGGCGTCGCGGTGAGCAGCCGCGGCCGACCGGCCATGTTTGGGGCCCGGCTCTTCCGGGACAAAGGTCGAGCAGCTCAAGTCGTAGCGGGTCGCGCCTGGGCCCCGCGTTATCCGGCCTGGCGCGGCTCTTCGGCCCGCAGCGCTTGATCGAGGTCGTCGTAACGTCCGAACATGCTGCCCACGCCCGTGACGGTCAGGATGCGCTGGAGCGCCGTGGCCTGGACCACCAGGCGGATCTCGGTGCCGACCTGGTCGGCCTGCCGGAGCGCGCGGACGAGCACGTTCAGTCCAGTCGAATCGCAGAACTCGGTCCGGCTCATGTCCACCACGATGGCCATCCGGCCGAGTTCGGCGGCCGCCAGCAGCGCCGCGCGGAAATGCGCGGCATTCGCGACATCGATCTCATCCGGCGTCGTCACGACGGCCAGGCCGTCGACCACCCGGACCGGGAAGTCGCTGCTCGGCGGAGAAGCTGGCACGGCCATGCCGTCCTACTAGGCGCAGGTTATCTGGAGGTTTGCTACGGCTGATCTTAGTGGCGACCGCCTCCCGCTGACCAGATTCGTCCAGCCGATCAGCAGTGCACGTGCACGTGGTTGCGGCGGGCACCACGGGGATGTTTCGGACCGCCGACGTGGGACAGAGCAATGCCCGTGCCGCCACCGGACCGAGCTTACTCAGCGCTCCGCGCGCCCACGGGGCTGGTGCTCACAGCGCTCGGATCGATCCTGCTGCTGGCGGTCCATATCCGGCTGGGCTTCATCAAGGCGCAGCCCGCCGGCCTGGTCCTGCTGGTTACCGGCCTGGCCTGGCTGTGGCTCCCGGTTCGGGGCAAGCGCACCTTAGTCAAGCGCATGTCGGATCGGGTGGTCGCGTTCCTGGAGTGGGACGGCACCGGCACCGCCGAGGCTCAGTGCTCCCTTGCTGAGCTCCTGCAATCGCGTGCAGTCCAGCCCGATGACGCTCGCGCAGCCACGATCGAGCCAGCAAGCGTGGCCCAGCACGACGGATAAGTCCGGATTAGCTTGCGGGCTCGGCCCGCGGAGTGCTACCTCTTACTCAGCGGGCCAGCCTCACGCGAGGCGCGGTCGGCGCGGGTCAAAGACGCGGCCCGGCACTGTCCCTTGTCGAACCGGGGGTGCTGGCTGTGACTGATGACAACCAACGAGCTAACGCTGAGCGCGAAGCCAACGGCGCCGCCACTGCTGTGTGCGCCGGCCCGGGCTGGACCCTGGTCTCGCTGCCCGCCGAGGTCGACATCGGGAACGCCGACGAGGTGCGCGCGAACCTGGTCGCCGCACTGGCCCACGGCAGCACCGTCGTCATTGTCGACATGAGCCGCACGTCGTTCTGCGATTGCGCGGGCGTCAGCGTCTTGCTGGCGGCGGCAAGCCAGGCGTTGCGGGCCGGCGCCGAGATCCGCGTTGTCGCCAGGGCGACGCCCGTGCTTCGCACGTTCGAGCTCACTGGCCTGCACCTCGCGCTGCGTGTTTACCCGACAACGGGGGAAGCGCTGCGCGGCCCGCCCGGCACCGCGGGCACCGTCTGGAGTTCGGGTCAGCTCTCGCGCGGCTCAGGCGTCGTCAGTCAACTGATGTCGGTTGATCTTCCCCGCGACCAGGTCAGCGGCGATGTCCTTGACCTTCCTGTTGGTGTTCTGCGACAGCAGGCTGAGCCGCTTGAATGCGACGTCGGGCGAGTAGCCGTAGTCAGCCACGAGGATTCCCTTGGCTTGCTCGATGACGGCTCTGGACTCCAGCGCAACGCGGAGGTTGTCGACCAGTTGCGTGCAGTTGCGGTACAACGTGGCGTTACGCAGCGCCACGCCGCCCTGAGCAGCAAAGAGGAGCGCGACGTCATGGCCGGTGCCAGCAAAGCAACCCCGTTCCCGGCCGTAAATCGCCAGGACGCCACCTGGCTCGCGGTCGGTCCGCAACGGCAGCACCAGGCAGCTCAGCAGACCCTCAGTCACCATGGCTGAGCAGACCGGCGGCCAGCGGTCCTCGGCGCTGGCGTCGTCGATCCGCCGCGCCTCGCCGAACCGCAGCGACTCGGCCACCGGACCGTGCCCGTCGTCGAGCTGGCGGCGGTGCAGGCTCGCGATAGTCGGATCGGACGCCGAGTATGCCCAGGCATTGTCGCCCGCTACCACCACGCCGACTGCGGCGCTGCCAGGAACTAGCTCGAGGGAGAGCTCGGCCAGCTGCCGGAGCTGGGCATCTGAGGTGTCGTCCGAGAGGAGCAGCTCGGCCAGAGCCGCTATCCGCTCAGCCAGCTCCCTCGTCACCGTGACCATGTCGGCCTCATTTCATCGCGGTAGTGGGTACCGGCGCCGCTCTACCCCGGATCGTTTGACTTGCACATCGCCGGGTAGCTGCGGGCCGGATCGAGCGGGCCGGCCTCCAACCACCGGGGCCGGATGTGACCGCCATGGCCGCTGCGGTCCGTTGACATGTGATCGGCTCTGCATACTCACCGGAGCCTGTGCAAGGGGTGACAAGCTGTGCAGGCGGCAGGTGGGCAGCCGATGCAGTCCAGCGCCGGGCCGCAGAGCGCGGCGTGTGCTGAGTGGCGACGGATCGGGCGGCTGTTTGGCGTGCTGGAGGACGTGGCTACGTACGCGGCCGGATACGCCGTCACCGATCTGCTCGCCGAGACTCTGCTCGCCGAGACGTGGGGCCGGATCAGCGAGCTGGTCGCGCGTACCGACGGCACGCCGGCAATAGCGCGCGCGATCAGCGAGGTCAGCGCCCATCGCCCCGGCAGCACCGCGTGGTGGCTCGCGGTTCGGGCCGTGGCAAGGCTCACCGACGAGCAGCATCGGGCCGACGAGCAGCATCGGGCGGCTGAGCAGCATCGGGCGGCTGACCGGGCTGGTAGCGGCGATCCCCAGGCACATTGCCGCATGGCCCGGCACCCGGCTGAGACGATACGGTCGGACAAGCCCGCCAGGCTGAGTAGTTTTGACGGTGAGCTGCGAGCAGGGCGGCGGACCGCCTTATGCTTGCTCACGCTCAGGTCGGTACCGGGGCACCTAGTACGAAAGAGAACGAGCAGGTCGAGATGGTGGCAGAGGGCGTCAGTTCAGGCGGGCCGGCGAGTATCGCGCTGCCCGAGCCTGTCGCGCCAGAGCGCATCCGGGTGCTGCTGATCGAGGATGACGACGGGGATGCGCTCCTGGTCGAGGAGCTGCTGCTCGACGCCGGAGAGCCGTTCCTGATGACGCGCGCGCGCAGTCTGGCCGAAGCGCGCGGATCGGCTGCTCACGCCGGGTGCGTGCTGCTCGATCTCGAGCTGCCAGATTCCCGCGGCCTGCAGGGGGTCCGGTGGCTGCAGGACACGTGGCCCGACCTGGCTGTCGTCGTCCTGACCGGGCTCTCTGACGAGCACATGGGCGAGGCGGCCGTCGCCGCTGGCGCCCAGGATTACCTAGTCAAGGGCCAGGTCGACGGTTTCCTGCTGCAGCGAGTCGTGCGATACGCCGTGGAGCGCCAGCGCGCCGAGGAGACGCAGCGGCAACTGCGCGAAGCGCAGCTCTACGCGGCGGAGAACGCCCGGCTGGAGCGCGGCCTGCTGCCTTCGCCAGTGCTCACCGATCGGCGGCTGGCCGTCGCCGCGCGGTACCGCTCGGGCGGTCAGCAGATGCTGCTCGGCGGCGACTTCTATGACGTCGTGGAGGCACCCGATGGCTGGGTGCACGCGATGGTCGGTGACGTCTGCGGCCGCGGCCCCGACGAGGCGGCGCTCGGCGTCTGCCTGCGGGTGGCCTGGCGGACCATGATCCTGGCGGGCAGGCCGGTTACCGAGACCCTGTCAGCGCTCCAGCAAGTACTCGAGCACGAGCGGCACCATGATCGCCTGTTCGCCACCATCTGCATGTTGTCCGTTGCGCCCGATCGCGCCAGCGGGTACCTGCGCCTGGCCGGGCATCCCCAGCCGTTGCTGATCACCGCAGACGCTGTGCGCGAGCTCGAGGCGCCCGTCAGCCTGCCACCGGGCATCACCCACACGACAGAGTGGCCGAGCGCCCCGGTGCAGCTCGGCGATAGCTGGTCGGTGCTGATGTACACCGACGGCCTCATCGAGGGCAAGACCGGCACCGGGCCTGAGCGGCTCGGAAGTGAGGGCCTGATCAAGCTGATCGAGAAGGAGCGCGCCCAGAGCGCTGCCGCGGGTCCATCCGATCGGCCCGGCAACGAGCGGCTCATCGACGCGGTGATCACGAGTGCCCGCGAGCTCAACGGCGGCGACCTCGATGACGACCTTGCCGTCCTGGCCGTGAGCTGCGCGCCAGCAGGTCCATGAACCAGGATCCGGCGACGCCGGGCGGCGGCGCGCCCGCACCAGCCGAAGCCGACGCCCACACCGAAGCCGACGCACGGGCCGGAGCTGACGCCCACACCGAAGCCGACGCCCACACCGAAGCCGACGCCCACACCGAAGCTAACGCACGGGCCGTCCCGGCCGTCCCGGCCCGCCAGCCGAGCCCAGCCGGCGGCGTGCCGCCTGCCGTCCCGCGGGCATCACCAGTGGCGGCCAAGCCAGCACACGCGGCTAGGCCGGCCAGTTCCGCCGTGCCGCGGGCCGGCCAGCCGCCGCTGAGTGGGCGGCCGCCGCTGATGCTCGGCCGCCTGGCCGCCGTCGAGGACACTGCCAGCCGCTGGCCGCTCGGCCGCATCATCGGGGCCGGCATGCTGGCGCTCGGCCTGGTCCTGCTGGTGGCCATCGTTATCGGCGCGGTGGCACTCAGCAATCTCAGCTCCAGCCGCACCCAGGTCGTCACGAAGATCGATCCCGCCGCCTTTCACGGCTCCCAGCTCTACGCCGCCATGCTGAATCAGGAAACGGGCCTGCGCGGCTACCTGCTCAGCGGGCAGCGGCCATACCTGACCCCGTACACCATGGGAGAGGCCGACCAGGCGGACCAGGTCAAGGCGCTGGGTCCACTGCTCGCCGGCCTGCCAGGCGCGCAGCACGACCTCGCGACTGCGCTGAGCCGGATCACTGCCTGGCGGACGAGCTACGCCGAGCCGGCCATCCGCCGGGTGGCGGCGGCCGGCCAGCCGCTGCCTGACGGCAACGTCGCCGTCGGCAAGGCCGCGTTCGATGGCGTGCGCGCACCGCTGGCGGCATTCCAGAGTGACCTCAGCTCGCAGCGCAACCTGGCCGTCGCCCGGCTGAATTCATCGGCGCTGGTCCTGGACGTGGTCGGCATCGGGAGCGCGGTTGCCTTGCTGCTGGTGATCGCTGCCCTCGGCATCGGCCTGCGGACGGCCGCGATCGCGCCGCTGACGCGGCTGGCAGGCGAGGCCCGCCGGGTGGCCGGTGGCGAATTCGGTCACGAGGTCGACCCCAGCGGTCCCCGCGAGGTGCACACGCTGGCCGTGGACGTGAACTCGATGCGCGAGCGCATCCTGATGGAACTGTCCGCGGTCCAAGCGGCCAACGTGGCACTCGAGGCGCGTGCGCTCGACCTCGAGCGCTCGAATGCCGAGCTTGAGCAGTTCGCGTACGTGGCGTCGCACGACTTGCAGGAGCCGCTGCGCAAGGTTGCCAGCTTCTGCCAGCTGCTCCAGCGCCGCTATATCGGCCAGCTCGATGCCAGGGCGGACCAGTACATCGAGTTCGCCGTCGATGGCGCCAAGCGGATGCAGGCGCTGATCGACGATCTGCTGGCGTTCAGCCGGGTCGGGCGCATCGAGCGCGAGGCGGCCGTGGTCTCCTGCGCCAGCGCGCTGTCGCAGGCGAGGGTGAATCTGGCGAGCGAGATCCGCCGGTCTGGCGCCGTCATCGAGACGGCTGAACTACCACCTGTGCGTGCCGAGTTCTCGCTGCTGACGTCGCTGTTCCAGAACCTGATCAGCAACGCGATCAAGTTCCACGGCGACCAGCCGCCCGTCATTACGGTCTCGGTGACACCGCATGACCACGACTACTGGCTGTTCTCGGTCGCCGACAACGGAATCGGAATCGAGCCGGAGTACGCGGACCGCGTCTTCGTGATCTTCCAGCGGCTGCATGACCGGACGGCATATGCCGGGACGGGCATCGGCCTTGCCATGTGCCGCAAGATCGTCGAGCACTACGGCGGGAAGATCTGGCTGGATACTGGGTATCAGGACGGGGCAAAATTTTGCTTCACGCTGCCTGTCACGCCCGTTGACAAAGAGGAGCCATCGTATGTCTGAGCGCGTCGGGCTGGAGCTCGTGGACGTCCTGCTAGTGGAGGACGACCCCGGTGACGTGCTCATGACCAGGGAAGCCTTCGAGCACTACCGGATCCCCAACAACCTGTTTGTAGTCGGCGACGGCGAGCAGGCCATGCACTTCCTGCGCAAGACGGGCGCGTACGCCGATGTGCCGACACCCGGCCTGATCTTGCTCGACCTGAACCTGCCGCGGCGCAACGGGCTCGAGGTACTCGCGGAGCTGAAGGCAGACAGCGAGTTGCTGGCGATCCCGGTGGTGGTACTGACCACCTCGCAGGCGCAGGAGGACATCCTGCGCAGCTACTCGCTCCATGCCAATGCTTACATCAGCAAGCCGGTCGACTTCGAGAAATTCGTCGGCGTGATCGGCCAGATTGACGACTTCTTCCTGACCCTGGTGAAGCTGCCGTACTCGCTCAGCTGAGCACGCCAGCCCGGCCGCCGCCGGGAAACTCAGCGGCCGCCACGAGCGCAGCGGCCGCCGAGGCTTAGTTAATGGGCCGCTCGTCGTAGAGCGGGTCAGCGACGGGATAGCCGCCTTCTGCCCGCGGCACCCGCACCGAGCGAGCTGCGACGCCGCTGATCAGCGAGCCGATCGCGATCCCGAGCACGAGGTTGACCACGCCGGTCGCGGCCTTGGCGGTGAGCGGCGCTGCGGTGCTGAACGGCACCAGCACGGCCAGCACCGTTGCCAGCGCGATGATCCAGCCGAAGAACGTCAGTGGCCGGGGCGTGCCCAGCAGCAGCAAGTGCGCCAGCCCCGTGGCCACCAGCGCCGCGGCGGCGGCCATCAGCACCAGGCCGGTCGTATGCGCGTCGCCGTAGGCGCCGTCCTGCTTGGGCGCGAGCAGCGGAATCCCGAACAGCCATCGGGATACGAGCACGCCGACGAGCGCCACCAGTCCGGCTACGACTGCTGTCGCGACGCCGCCAGACCAGAGCCGGCCGGCATCGACCTGCGGCCGCTCCGAGCGCGGCCGGAGGGCGCCGGGCCGCTCCGGCCCTGGCTCATTGGGAATCGGAGCCGTGGTCATCTGAGTTACCCGCTTTCCGGCCGCGCATCTGTGGCGGCCGGCGTGCTAACTCCCCCGCGGCGCCGGGATTCAAACGTTCGGGCCGGTGCCAGGCGACCGGATCAGGGCAGCCAGACGACCGCCCGGGCCCGCGTCAGCACCTTCGTGCCCGCGGCCCTGGCCGTCAGCGCGATCGCCACCCGGTTGCCGTCGAGCTTCTCCGCCACCTGGCCGTTCACCTCGATCGAGGCGCCAGCGTCGTCATCTGGCACCACCACCATCGAGGAGAACCGGACGCCGAACTCCGTCACAAACGCCCCCGGTCCGGCCCAGTCGGTGACGAACCGGCCCGCCTCGGCCATCGTGAACATCCCGTGCGCGATGACGTCGGGCAGGCCGACCGACTTGGCGATCCGCTCGTTCCAGTGGATGACGTTGAAGTCGCCGGAAGCGCCGCAGTACCTGACCAGGCTGAGCCTGGTCACGGGGTAGCTGACGGCCTCGATCTCGGCCCCGGTCTCGACGCTGTCGTAGGTGATCTGCTCGCTCACGCCGCGAACCCTCTCTGCTCAGCAGCCAGCCCGGCAGGCGCCGGGCGGGCAGACGGCCGCTGCGCCTACGCGCCGCGCTCGACGATGGTGGACACGGCGGTGCAGACCAGCTCGCCGGTCACAGTGGTGATGTCGGTGCTGGTCGTGAGCATGACGTTCCGCCCGGCATCCCTGATGTCGGTGAGCGTGACCTGCGCGGTGACGACGTCACCAGCGGTCAGCGGGCGGGTGTAGCTGAAGCGCTGCTCGCCGTGCACGACCATCGCGTAGGTCAGGCCGAGGCCAGGGTCGGCCAGAGCCGCGCCAGAGCCAGCCATACTGATGACGATCGCGAAAGTGGGCGGCGCGATGACGTCAGCGTGACCCGCCGCCCGGGCGGCTGCCTGGTCCCGGTAGACCGGGTTGGGATCGCCGATAGCCGCCGCGAACTCGACGATCTTGACGCGGGATACCTCGTAGGGCTCCGACGCCGGGAACACCCGGCCCACGTACTCGCGGTTGATGGCCATGCGGCTCCAGCCTCAAGACGGAATCCCGGACCTCGGCCCGGATGAGAGGTGCCGAAACTATCGCAAGCGCGGCTTCGCCGACCAGCCGGCCCGAACGGCCGGCCAGGGTCCTCAGCCGCAGGCAGCCAGCTAGCGCGTCTCACGATGCGGCTGGTGCTTGCGACAGAACGGGCAGTACTTGCTCAGCTCAAGCCGGTCGGGGTCGTTACGCCGGTTCTTGCGCGTGATGTAGTTGCGGTGCTTGCACTCCTGGCAGGCCAGGGTGATCTTGGGCCTGACGTCAGTCGCAGCCACGTGGCGCGCCTTTCTACTCGTCCAATCATTGGAAGCCGCCGAGGCAGAGATCCGGCAGTGCCGGATGCCAAGCGTGATCCCGTAGCGGAGGCCGGACTTGAACCGGCGACACAGCGATTATGAGCCGCTTGCTCTGCCTGACTGAGCTACTCCGCCGCCCTGCCCGCCAGGCTCAGTCCAGACCGGCGCAGCCGACTGGCCCGCCTTTGCCTTGGGGCTGACCTAGCTTACCGGGAAAAAGCCGCGCCTTCGATTCGGGCACCCGCTGCCCGCAACCAGGGCCCTCAGCGGGCCGCCAGCGGCGGATCAGGACCTTATTCTATGCGTCATCGCAAGGGCGGCCGACCACCACGGCGCCGAGCCATGGCGTTACCAATTTGTCACCAAAATCCACGTGCCCGCCGTTTCTTTGATCACTAGCGGGTACATTCGTGGGCAGTGCCGGGGCCGCGAGGCTCTGTCCGGCCGGCCACCCAGGCCAGCACGGCAGGCGGACCCGGGTTGCACCGCGCGACTGGCCAGGTTCGAGGCTGCCTCAGGCTGCGGCGGTCCCGTAGTTGCGCACATCTGCAGTCTGCGGGCTGTACGGTCAGTTGCGGGCAGGACCCCTCTAACGGGGCAGGTGTGAATCGTGAATGATGTCGGCGAGTCCAAATTTGGGGCTATTGTGGACCGTCATAACCGTTCGGCCGGGACTGGGAGAGACGACGCAGATGCCGAGGCGAGAGCCACCAGCTGACGTTGCGTATCACGGGTTGCGAGAGGCGCCGGACACGGTAGCTGTCACTACCTCGGCGCTCCAGGGCTTCGCCCGGGCGTATCCCGACCTCAAGCTCCAGCCGCTGGTCGTGGTCATCGCCGCGTACAACGAGGCCGACAACATCGGGGCGGTCCTGGACGAGATTCCGCAGCAGATCGCTGACGTGCCGGTGTCACTCCTCGTGATCGATGACGGCAGCACGGACGCGACGACGCAGATCGCCGAGCGGCACGGCGCACTCGTCTGCACCCTGGCGGTCAACCGCGGCCACGGCGTTGCGCTGCGGCTCGGCTACCGCATCGCTCGCGAGGGCGGCGCCCAGTACATCGCCACGCTGGACGGCGACGGCCAGTGGGACCCGGCGGACCTGCCCGCGATGGTCGCGATCATGGAGAGCGGTGAGGCCGACTTCGTCCTGGGCTCCCGCCAGCTTGGCCAGACCGAAAACACCGACGCGTTCCGCAACCTGGGCGTCAAGTTCTTCGCCAGGGTCATCAGCGCGCTCACGCGCACGCCGCTCACCGACACCTCAAGCGGCCTGCGCCTGATGCGGGCCGACCTGACCGGCACAGTTACTCAGATCCAGCCGCAGTACCAGACCTCCGAGCTGCTCATCGGTGCCCTGCTCCAGGGCTATCGGGTCGCCGAGGTACCGACGGTGATGCGACAGCGGCTATCCGGCGAGAGCCGGAAGGGCCGCAACTTCGCCTACGGCCTGCGGTACGCCCGCGTCATCACGGAGACCTACCTGCGCGAGCGCCGCGCCTCGAGCCGCGTCCCCGCAGCCGTCGCCCAGCCCGCGGCCGAGCAAGCGCCCGCCGCCTCTCCGACCAGGTCAAACTAACCCAATACGGGGAACGGGTCGCGCACCTCTCCCTGGGGCGCCCGCCCGCGGCAGCCAACCGGCCGCCGGTAACGTCATGGTTGCCCTGTTACTGCTGCTCTAGCCGCAGTAGACGGGCAGCCACGTCGTTGGCGACCGGCGGTGTCGGCTGTGCGCGCTGGCCATCCGCGAGTTATGCGCCTTATATGAGGTAAATCGGGGCCGACGCGCCGGCCAGGGCGCCGCCAGTTAGCACTCGATGACGTTGACGGCCAGGCCGCCGCGCGCCGTCTCCTTGTACTTGACCTTCATGTCGGCGCCGGTCTCGCGCATCGTCTTGATCGCCTTGTCGAGTGACACCTTGTGCTCGCCGTCGCCGCGGACCGCCATCCGCGCGGCGGTGATGGCCTTGACCGCCCCGATGGCGTTCCGCTCAATGCAGGGGATCTGCACCAGGCCGCCAACCGGATCACAGGTGAGGCCGAGGTTGTGCTCGACGCCGATCTCCGCGGCGTTCTCGACTTGCTCGGGTGTGCCGCCGATCACCTCGGCCAGGCCGGCCGCCGCCATTGAGCAGGCCGAGCCCACCTCGCCCTGACAGCCCACCTCGGCCCCGGAGATCGAGGCGTTCTCCTTGAACAGCGACCCGACCGCGCCGGCGGTCAGCAGGAACCTGATCACGCCAGCATCGTCGGCCCCCGGCACGAACCTGGTGTAGTAGTGCAGCACGGCCGGGATGATCCCGGCGGCGCCGTTGGTCGGCGCGGTGACGACACGGCCGCCGGCCGCGTTCTCCTCGTTGACCGCGAGCGCGTAGAGCGTGACCCACTCCATCGCGTACAGCGGATCGGTCAGGTCGCCGCTGTGCCGCAGATTCGCCAGCAGCGCGCTGGCCCGGCGCCGCACCTTGAGGCCGCCAGGCAGGACTCCGTCTGCCGCGCAGCCGTTCGCCACGCACTGCTGCATGACCGCCCAGATCCGCAGCAGGCCCGACTCCACGTCGGCCTTGTCGCGACGGACCAGCTCGTTGGCGAGCATGACGCCGCTGACGGGCAGGCCGGTCTGGTGCGTGATCGCGAGCAGCTCGGCCCCGCTGCCGAACGGGTAGGGCACCGGCGTCGGGTCGGCCACGATGGCCGGCCGGCCCGCCTCGTCCTCGCCGAGCACGAAGCCGCCGCCGACCGAGTAGTACGTCCGCGCCGACAGCTCGGCACCGGCATCATCGAGCGCAGCGAAGCGCATGGCGTTGGAATGAAACTCCAGCCGCTTGCGCCGGTGCAGGATCACGTCCTCGTCCACGTCGAACGGAACGGGCACGCGTCCGAGCAGCAGCAGCGAGCCCGCGCTCCGGACGCCAGCGACGAGCGGTTCGGCGGCCGCCGGATCGACGGACTCGGGCTGCTCGCCGGACAGGCCGAGCACGACGGCCTTGACGCTGCCATGGCCGTGACCGGTCGCGCCGAGCGAGCCGAACAGCTCGGCCCGGACCCTGGCCACCCGCTCGAGCAAGCCGTCTTGCTCAAGCGAGTTGGCGAATGTGCAGGCGGCACGCATCGGGCCGACCGTGTGCGAACTGGACGGGCCAATGCCGATCTTGAAGAGATCGAAGACGCTGACCGTCATCGGACCACTCCCCTGCTGCTAGGACAACGCTGTCCCGGTGGACGGGGCCGTCGGGCCGAAGCTGGCCGGCCGCCAGCGTGCGAGCGACACTAGCGATCGGCTAACCACGTTCCCCGCCCTTGATCTTCTTGCCTGCCGGGTCATAGGGCGGCCGCAGCCCGACTCGCGCGCCGACCAACTGCCCGCCGACGTTCACCGCGTACGTCCCAGCCCCGACGAACTCGGCCGTCACCGGGTCACCGGCCGGGTCCCGCAGGTAGGCCAGGCCGACCGCGCCGCCCAGCGTCTCGCCCCACGCCGCCGACGTCACCTGGCCGGCTGGCTCGCCGCCGCGCAGGAGCAGCTCGCTGCCCCACATCATGACGTCGGGGTCGTCCAGCACGACCGACACCAGCCGCCGCCGCGGGCCGTCTGCCTTGGCCTTCTCTACTGCCTCGCGGCCGAGGAACGCGGTGCCGCCAGCAAGCTTGCACGCGAACGTGAGCCCGGCCTCGACCGGGTTGTAGTCAGGCGTGAGCTCGCGGCCGAAGGCGCGGTAGGCCTTCTCCAGCCGAAGCGACTCGATCGCGTAGTAGCCGGCGTTCGCCACGCCCAGGTCCCCGCCGGCGGACATCAGGTCCGCATAAACGGCGACGGCAAACTCGGCCGGCACGTACAGTTCCCAGCCGAGCTCGCCGACGTAGGTGATCCTGGTCGCGCGCACCGTCGAGTAGCCGAGATCGATCAGCCGGCTGGTCCCGAAGCCGAAGCCGTCCTCGCTCAGGTCGGCGGCGGTCAGCCGGGACAGCAGCTGCCGGGAGGCCGGGCCCATGACGCCGTAGACGGCGTACGCCGAGGTCACGTCTACGAGGCTGGCCTGGCAGCCGGGCCTGTGCCGGCGGATGTGATCGGCGTCGCGCTCGGTCGTCGCGGCGCTCGCCACCAGCAGGAACTCGGTCGCCGACAACCTGGTCACGGTGATGTCCGACTCGTAGGTGCCGTGGCCGTTGAGCATGCCGGTATAGACGGTTCGGCCTGGCGCCACCGCCACGTCGTTGGTGCACAGCCACTGGAGCGCGGCCTCAGCGTCCGGACCAGTGACCAGGTACTTGGAGAACGACGTCTGGTCGAACACCGCGACCCGCTGCCGCGTAGCCACTTGCTCGGCGGACGACCAGGGCTGCCAGTTCTGCTTGTCCCACGAGTACTCGATGACCGGCGGCTGCCCGGCGGGCGCGAAGAAGTTGGGCCGTTCCCAGCCCATCTTCGAGCCGAAGCAGGCGTTCGCGTCCGCCAGCACCTGGTAGGCAGGCGAGCGGCGGAACGGGCGCGCCGTCTCGAGCTCCCGGTTCGGCCAGCCGATCGCGTAGTGCAGGCCGAGCACCTCCCCGACCCGGTCACGCAGCCAGCGGGAGTTGCCGTTGAAGGGGGCGAACCTGCGGATGTCGACCGCGGTGAGGTCGGTGTCCGGCTCGCCGTCGATGATCCACTGCGCGAGCGCCAGGCCCGCCCCGCCAGCGGAGGCGATGCCGACCGAGTTGAAGCCGGCCCCGACGTAGAAGCCGGCCAGTTCCGGCGCCTGGCCCAGGATGAACTGGTTGTCCGGGGTGAAGCTCTCGGGGCCGTTGTAGAACTTGCGGATCCCGGTCTGCGCCAGCACCGGGATCCGGTGCAGCGCGCTGTCCATCAGCACGGCGAAGTGGTCCCAGTCCTCGTCGAGCAGCTGGAACTCGAACGGGTAGGGCAGCTCGTCCGGTGACACCCACGGCTTGGCCGTCGGCTCGAAGCCGCCGACCACGAGGCCGCCGACTTCCTCCTTGAAGTACGTGTAGCCGTCTGGGTCGCGCAGCACGGGCAGGTCCGGGTGCACGCCGTCGATCTGGTCGGTCACGACGTAGAAGTGCTCGGCCGAGTGCAGCGGCACGGTGACGCC
This sequence comes from uncultured Actinomycetota bacterium, assembly GCA_963792725.1. GTDB lineage: Bacteria > Actinomycetota > Actinomycetes > Streptosporangiales > Streptosporangiaceae > JAJYUU01. Next base: position 89,147 of record CAWBXJ010000003.1, read on the forward strand.
GGCCAGCGCGCCGACCTGCTTGGCCCACTGCCCGGCGCAGTTCACCACGACCTCGGCCTCGACGTCGCCGCGGTCAGTGCGGACGCCGCGCACCTGGCCGCCGTGCTGCAGGATGCCGGTGACCCGGACCCGTTCGCAGATCGTCGCGCCGCGCAGCCGCGCCCCGCGCGCGAGGGCCGCCGTGAGGTCGACCGGGTTGGCCCGGCCGTCGGCAGGCAGCCAGATCGCTCCGGCCAGATCGGCGGCGTTGAGCAGCGGGTAGCGCTCGGCGGCCTCGGCCGGGCTGATCAGCTCGCACTCGATCTGGTAGGCCGTCGCCGTGGCCGCCGTCCGGCGCAGCGTCATCATCCGCTCGGGCGTCCGCGCGACGGTCAGGCCGCCGCACCGGCGGAATCCGGTGGCCTGCCCCGTCGCGGCCTCTAGCTGCTCGTACAGCGCGGCGGAGTACTGCACCAGCCTGGTCCCGGCCTCGGTGGCCCGCAGCTGGCCCACCAGGCCCGCCGCGTGCCAGGTAGTTCCGCAGGACAGCTGCCCCTGCTCCAGCAGCAGCACGTCGGTCCAGCCGAGCGCGGTCAGGTGGTAGGCCACGCTCGTCCCGATCACTCCGCCGCCGATGACCACGACCTGGGCCCGGCTCGGCAGTGCCTGCGCCATTCGGTAGGTCTCCCGCTCCACTAGTCCGTCGCCTAGTCCGTCGCCTAGTCCGTCGCTTAGTCCGTCGCCTGCACGTCGTCGAGCAGGCGGTCGAAGTCAGGGCTGGTGAAGCCGGCCGCCGCGGCGTCGAACCGCTCCATGGCCCACGACCAGAAGTCGAAGTCGAGCTCGCTGGCTGCGTGCTGGATGGCGCCCCAGAGGGTCCAGCCGTACCTGGCAACCAGGCTGAACAGCTGTGCCCGCGCGATCCGGCTGCGACGCGGCCTGCCGTAATACGCGGTGACCAGCGCGGCCAGCGCGTCGTCGGCCAGGCCGCACTCTCCGGCCACGTTGCCCAGCTCGAAGCAGGCGTCGTTGTTGCCCGAGTACTCGTAGTCGATCAGCCAGAGCCGTTCGCCGTCATCGATGAAGTTGGCGGCGAGCAGGTCGTTGTTGCACGGGACGGTGCCCTCGTCGCGGACCGCTAGCGCACGCCGGGCGGCCGCGAAGGCCGGCATCAGGTCCGCGTATCCGGTCGGGATGCGCATGCCCGCGGCCGTGGCCGTGGCGTAGTACCGCGGCTGGATCTCGAACATGTCGAAGTCGGACGCGAACCGGCCGGCCCCATGCAGCCGCCGGCACGCCGCGGCGATCCTGACCAGCATGGCCGGCTCGGCCACATCGGCGTTGGTAAGCGTCCTGCCCTCGACAAAGCCGAGCACGAGGACGCGGTCAGCCGGGCGGTACTCGACGACGGGCGCGCCCACACCGGCGGCGGCCGCGATCAGGGAGTTCTGGTACTCGACGTCGCGGTCGATGGCCAGCAGGTGACCGCCGTCGGAGAAGACCCTGGCCACGAACACGCCGTCCGGCGTCGTCACCTTGAAGTTCTGGTTTGTCAGTCCGCCAGGTAGCGCACGGATCTCGCGCGGCAACCCGGCTAGGCTCGGCACCCGGCCGAGCACAGCGAGCGCGTCGGACTCGCCCCGATCGGCCAGGCCCAGATCGCTTACGCGCTGATCAGTCACGATCGCAGGCTACGAGTGATCAGCGAAAAGGTCTAGACGGAACAACCCGTACAGGCACCGACCAGCGGGCAGACGGAGCAATGTATGAGAGGGAACGGGGTTCGCTGTCGCGAATGTCGGCTCTTAGGGTCTGGACAGTTATCTTGCTCACGCCCTACGCTCCTGCCAACCGAGGTCACTCAGGTCACCCGCCTGGCTGGCGAGGAGGAGTTGCCGTGAGCGCAAACCCAGATGTCAGCAGCCACGAGCGTGATGCTGCCGATCTGGCCGGATTCGGCTACAAGCAAGAGCTCAAGCGGTCCCTCGGCACGTTCAGCTCGTTCGCGGTGGCGTTCAGCTACATCTCGCCATCGACGGGCATCTTCACTTTGTTCGCGCTCGGCTTGACCACGCTCGGCGGGGTCTTCATCTGGACCTGGCCCGTCGTGGCGCTCGGGCAGTTCATCATCGCGCTGAACTTTGCCGAAGTGTCCAGTCACTTCCCGCTCGCGGGCTCGGTGTTCCAGTGGTCGAAGTACATGGCCAACCGGGCGTACTCCTGGTTTACCGGCTGGATCTACCTGTTCGCCGGCATCCTGACTGTCACGGCCGTCGTGGCCACCTTGCCGCTGGCCCTGATTCCGGCGCTGAACGGCCTCGGCTGGCACGGCCTCGGGGCCGGGAAGAATCCGCACACCCTCCTGCATACTCAGCTGGTGATCGCGCTGATCACGCTCGTGGTGATCACCGTGCTCAACATCTACGGCGTCCGCCTGGTCGCGATCATCAACAACACCGGCGTGCTGTTCGAGATACTGGGCATGTTCGTGTTCGCGATCGTCCTGATGGCCTTCCACAACCACCAGGGCTTCCACGTCGTAACCAACAGCGGCGGCCTGCACGTCGGGGCGAACTCGTTCCTGATCGCCATGTTCATGTCGCTCTTCGTGATCTACGGCTTCGACACGGCGTCCACCCTGGCCGAGGAGACCCGCGATCCGCGCCGGGCCGCGCCCAAGGCCGTGCTCTTCTCGATCATCGGCGCCTTCGTCATCGGCGGCGTCTTCCTGCTCGCCACGCTGATGGCCATCCCGAACATGCACGCGGCCATCACCGGGAACGGCGGCTTCGGCTTCGGCCCAGCCAACATCATCGAGGCGAACTTCTCGTCGGGCTTCGCGACCCTCTATCTCTTTGTGGTGTCCGCGGCCATCTTCGTCTGCTGCCTGTCCATCATGGCCGCCACGATCCGGCTTTGCTTTGGCATGTCGCGCGACAACCAGCTGCCGTTCTCCAAGCACCTGTCCAGGGTCTCGCCCAACCTGCACACACCGATTTGGACCTGCATCACGATCGCGATCCTCGCCGCCGTCCCGTTCATCCAGTACTCAGGCGCGGGCATCATCGCCATCGCGGCGACGGCGATGATCTACTTGAGCTACTTCCTCGGTAACCTCGCGATCCTGCGTGCCCGGCTGCGCGGCTGGCCGAAGACCGACGCGCCGTTCAAGCTGCATCGCTGGGGCCTGGTGGTCAACATCGTCGGCCTTGTGTATGGCGGCGCGATGCTGATCAACTTCGCCTGGCCGCGGATTCAGAGCAACATGACGCCGAACCAGAGCGGCGTGCTCGACTTCCACATCGGCTTCCTCAACAAGATCCCGATTCTGTGGACGGTCTTGGTGTTCATCCTCCTGGTCGGCGGCATCTACTACCTGGTCACGGGCCGCACCAAGGAGTTCGCCCAGGTGACCGTGCCAGCCGATGAGCCGGTGCCGACTGGGGGTGCCGCCTAGCGAGGGCCGGCGGCTCAGGGACTTGCGGAGCCGGATGGCGCGCCGTGCCGCCAGGCGGGAGCCAGGAGGGGCCCGCATGGTGGAGGGGAGGGCGGCGCGCCTTCCTCCGGACGGCGGATCGCAGCGGCCAGTCGGCATCTGCGATCCGCCGTCTGGCTGCGCAGCGGGGAAGGGACACTAGGAAGCATGCAGCGGCGGCAGCACTGGCGAGGCGCGACGGCGGCCGCGCTCGTCACGCTGCCCAGGAAGCCGCCGATGATCGTCCGGCAGCCTGGGGTGACGGCGCACGCGCAGATCGAGGACTGGCTGGCCGACGCCATCGCGGCCGGGCAGCTTACGCCCGGCGATCGGCTGCCGACCGAGCACGACCTCGCCGCGTGGCTCGGCGTGAGCCGGATGACACTGCGGCACGCGCTCAGTGAACTGGCGCAGCGCGGGCTCGTGACGAGAGCGGTAGGCCGCGGTGGGGGGACGTTCGTCGCGGAGGCCAAGCTGGAGCAGGATCTGACCACGCTGGCCGGCTTCTCCGAGCAGCTGCGCAGGCACGGCAAGGTGGCCAGCGCCCGCGTGCTCGCCGCGACGCGCATCCCGGCCAGCCCGGCCGCGGCGGCAGCGCTCGAGCTCGCCGACGGCGCCGCCGTGCACGACGTCAGGCGCATCCGGCTCGCCGACGGCAACCCGATCGTGATCGAGCACTCGCAGTTCCCGGCCGAGCTGTTCCCCGACCTGCTGGACTGTAGGCTCGATGGCTCGCTGTACGAGCTGCTCGCGGACAACTACGGGCAGCGACCGCACCACGCGCGCGAGTCGCTGGAGCCGGTCGTGGCCGGCGTACGGGAAGCCGAGGCCCTCGAGGTGGACGAGGGCGCCCCGCTGATGCTGGTGGAGCGCACCGCTTACTCGACGACCGGGCAGCCGCTGGAGTACGCGCGGGACCTGTTCCGCGGGGACCGCACCAAGGTCGTGGTCTGGACGTCGGAGCTGGCAGGCGATCTGTAGGCCGCTCGGCTGGTGACAGATGGCCAGAGCGGGCGGTAGCGTCCCAGGACATGACGATCAAACTCGTGGTTCTGTACACGCAGCCGGACGACCCAGCCGCTTTTGACGAGCACTACCTGGGTGTGCACATGCCACTAGTGGCAAAGCTGCCGGGCCTGGAGCGGGCCGAGACCGGCAAGTTCACGATGGCGCTCGACGGCGGCGAGCTGACGTTCCACCGGGTCGCCGAGCTGTACTTCGCCGACCAGGACGCCATGAACGCGGCGTTCGGCTCGCCCGAAGGCGCGGCGACCGCGGCGGATTATGGTGCGATCGCGCCGCCGGGCTCGCGGATGCTCATCGAAGCAATCGACGACTAACTCGCGCGGCCCGGGCTTGCTAGCCGCTGAGCCGGGCTGCTCGCTCCCGAGCCCGGCTGCTTGCTGCCGAGCCCGGCTGCTCGCTGCCGAGCCGGCACTGCCGCCTTTGACCCAATCTTTACTTTCTGGCCCCTTGTCCAGGTAAACCGGAGTTATCCGCATCGCATCTATTTAGTTAGCCGAAGCAAATCGGAAGATGCGGCCGGATAAGGAGTCAGCTAATGCGAGGCCAGGATGCACGGTACGGGCGGCGCAGGACGTGCCCCCCGAGTCGTCGGTCGCCCCGTGCGACCATGGCGGCCGTCGCCAGCGTGATCGGAGCTGCTGCGCTCGTGGCCGCCTACGCGCCGGCCGCGATGGCGAGCCCCGCCAGCGGCGTAGCGAGCCCGAGATACTGGGTCGCGACGACGAGCACGTCGACCGCGAATCACGGCTGTCCCACGGCCGGCTATCACACGATCCAGTCGGCCGTGACCGCGGCGGAGTTGTACGACGGCACGCACCCGGGCGCGGTGCCGACGATCGAGGTATGTCCCGGCACCTATACCGAGCAGGTCACGATCACGAACAGCCTGGTGATCACCAGGGCACCCAGGGTTCCCGCGAGTCGCGGTCCGGTGACCATCGTGCTCCCGGCTTCTGTCGGCAGCGACCAGTCGACGGGTTTGTCCAGCACCAACTGCCAGGCGGACGACACCAAGACGAGCACACAGCTGCCGCAGTCGGTGATCGAGGTCTGCGCGGCGGCGAGCGGCGGTGTCAACACGACGGGCGTCTCGGTGTCGATCAGCCACGTCACCGTGCAGGGCAACTGGCCCACCAGCGTCTGCTACGACAGCCTCTACGGCATCCTCGTGGGCGGCGGCGCCAGCCTGTCCCTGGCCGACTCGATCGTGGAGCAGATTGGCGCCTACCCGCTCAACGGCTGCCAGGGCGGCGTCGGCGTCGAGGCAGGCTTCTCGCCCACCCACCAGGTCGGCCACGTCACGATGACCGGTGACACCATCCAGAGCTATCAGAAGAACGGCATCACCATCGACGGGCCAGGATCGACGGGCGCGATCAGCGATGTCACGGTGTCTGGCGTCGGCCCGACCGCGGCCATCGCCCAGAACGGCATTCAGTTCTCGCTCGGGGCGACCGGCTCGGTCACTGGCAGCACCATCACCGGGAACAACTACACCGGCACCGGACTCGCTTACTCCACCGGGATCCTGGTATTCGGCGGTGGCGGCGCAGTCTGCGGGATCGGCAACAACTCGCCGCTGGTCCGGCACGCCAGCTTCACCGGCAACTCGCTGATCAACAACGATGTCGGCGTCGCGCTCTTCAACGTGAACAACGGCTGCGACAAGTCCGTGCATGTGCCAACCCACGACGTCGTCTGCCACAACTACATCAGCAACACCCACGGCTACGCCGGCGGTGTAGCTTCGGCGGACGCCAACGTGAGCGGCTTCGGAAAGACGAAGTACGGTCTCGTCGGCGACCAGGCGGGCGTCAGCGACTCCGGCGATCGCGATGTCATCTGCGACAACTCGATCCACGGGATCGGCTACGCCCCGCGGGATGCGACTAGCACGCTGCCGAACCCGCGGCGGCCTGCTTGGGTACGGCCAGTCGACCTGTTCTCGTACGCGCCGGCCTACCACCCGCACGTGTACGGCAATAAGTACGACGGCAAGGCGTACACGCCCCGCTAGCCGCTGGCCGACGCGACTGCCGACAGCGACAACCAAGAGACTCGGCCTGCCCGGCCAGCTAGGCCGGGCAGGCCGTTCCACCTCTAACGACCGCTCGCCCCGGCTCGCCCCACCCAGGCACGCGCGGGCAGCGCACACTCACCCCCTGCGTGCTCGCCCCCGGCACGCGCAGGCAGCGCACGCTCACCCCTGCGGGCTCGTCCCCGGCACGGTCACCCCTGCAGGCTCGCCCCCGGTACGCTCGCCCGCGGCACGCTCGTCCCCGGCACAATCACCCCGGCACGGTCACCCCTGCGGGCTCGTCCCCGGCACGGTCACCCCTGCAGGCTCGCCCCCGGCACGGTCACCCCGGCACGCTCGTCCCCGGCACAATCACCCCGGCACCCTGGGGCAGGGCGCGGTCACCCGGTGTGCTCGCCCCGGCACCCTGGGGCATGGCGCGCTTACCCGGCGTGCTCGCGTCGGCACGCTCCGTCCGGCACACTCTCGACCCGCCCAGACTTCATGGTTTCCGCGAGCAGACTTCATGGTTTTCACGCCCGCAAAACGGCCAAAACGGGGCGCCAAGGTCGACGAAAGCATGAAGTGTGCCGGGCGCGTTCAGCCGGACCGGGCCGGCTGGGCCATCGGGATGACCTCGATGCTGACGGGTTCGAGGCCAGTGATCTCCCACTGGCCCTCGCCGACCTCCACGGCGAGCCTGGACTTGCCGACACGAAGTCCGCTCACGCGCAGCGGCAGGTACCGGTCGGGTACCTCTGGCCCGCACCACAGCTGCCGGCTGTCAACGTCGGGCGTGAAGCGGAGCAGGCTATGCAACAGCAGTAGCGGCGCGGCGGCCGCCCAAGCCTGCGGCGAGCACGAGGTCGGGTAGGGCACCGGCGTGCCAAACTCATCGCGGTCGAAACCGCAGAACAGCTCGGGCAGCCGGTACCCGAACGCGGCCGCCGCGTCGACGATCGCCTCCGTGATCCGCTGGGCGTGCTCGACATAGCCGTACCGCATCAAGCCGGCCGCGCAGATGGCGTTGTCGTGCGGCCAGACCGAGCCGTTGTGATAGCTCATCGGGTTGTAGGCGCCCATCGACGAGGCGAGGGTGCGGATGCCCCAGCCGCTGAACATCTCCGGTGACATCAGCAGCCTGGCTACGGACGAGGCCTTGTCCTTGTCGGCGATACCTGTCCACAGGCAGTGCCCGATGTTAGAAGTCAGCGAGTCGATCGGGCGCTTGTCTCCGTCGAGGCCGACCGCATACCAGCCCCTATCCGGCAGCCAGAACCGCTCGTTGAAGTCTCGCTTGAGCTGCTTTGCCTTCTTGCGCCACGCCGCGGCGCCCCGCTCGTCGCCGGCGTGCCGCGCCAGCTGAGCCCTGGCCCGGTAGGCGGCGTAGGTGTAGGCCTGGACTTCCGCCAGCGCAATCGGCGGACTGGCGATGGTGCCGTCGGCGAAGTTGATCCCGTCCCAGGAGTCCTTCCAGCCCTGGTTGGCCAGGCCGTGGTTGGTCTTGCGCTGGTACTCGACGAACCCGTCACCGTCGGCGTCGCCGTGCGCCTCGATCCACTCGAGCGCCCGGTCGGCGTGCGGCAGCAGCGCCGTGACTGCGTTGTCCTTGCCGCCCCAGCGCTGGAGCTCGCCCAGCAGCATGACGAAGAGCGACGTGGCGTCGGCACTCCCGTAATACGCGCTGCGGCCGCCGAGCGCGAACGAAGCCGCCGGGCCGAAGCGGACCTCGTGCAGGATCTTGCCCGGCTCTTCCTCTGAGGCAGCATCGAAGTCGCTGCCTTGCCATGCGGCGAGTGTGCGCAGCGTGCCGAGTGCGAGACCTGGATCCCACGGCAGGAGCATCCAGGCGGTGAGCAGTGAATCCCGGCCGAACAGGGCCATGAACCACGGCGCGCCTGCGGCCACAACGGGCCACCGTGGGTGCTCGGGATCGAAGATGCGCAGGGCGCCGACGTCCTCGACGCTGCGGCCGAGGACCTCGGCGAGATTGCGATCCGGCGTGCGCACCTGCGGCCCGCGCTGCCGCCACTTGCGCAGTCGCTTGGCTGGCAGCGTTCGGTCGACTGCGTGACCGCGGGGGTGACGCAGCTGCATCGCCACGCCGTCATCGACCGGCACGGCTTCGATGGTCACCGTTCGCTCGGAGTGGCCGGGCACCGACAGCCGCCACGCGAGCGCGCCGTCGTCTGTCATCGACGGACTGTGGTCGCCGCTGATGCGGAGCTCCTGCCGGCGCTCGCGGCGGCCGCTCGTAATAACTAGCCCGGAGTCCTCGAGCGCCGTACTGGCTCCGGCCCTGGGCTTGGATCGGCCCTTGACCTCGAACAGGTCCGCGAAGTCGGCCTCGGCGAGAAGCGTCACCTGGAATCGCCGAGACCTGGCCGAGGTGTTGCGCAAGGTGATGTCCTCGCGCATGCCGTCCCCTACGTAACGGCGCCGGATCACGAGCAGCGTGCTGTCCGCCTTGCCGGCCCGCGGCGGCATTCGGCCGAGGAACGAAGCCGCGTAGGGCTCGGACTGCTGCACCGACAGCGGCTGCGGCTCGATTCCGTCGACTGTGAGCTCCCAGCGCGACAGCATCCGGGTGTCCCGGACAAACAAGCCCTGGGACCGGTCGGGCACGATATCGCCACCGCGCTCGCTAATGCAGAACGTAGATCCCTCGATCAGCGTGACCGGGCTGCACGCCGCGCCCTGACCCGGCGGTAGCTCGCCCGAGGACCACGGCTCGGTCATCTGGCTGCCCTCCGACTGCCCTGTGCTGGCCGACTGTCCCGTGCTGGCTGACTGTCCCGTGCTGGCTGACTATCCCGTGCCGGCTGACCGTGCCGCGCCGGCTGACAGCTACGGCTCGGGCGTGGCACGCGGCTGCGCGCGGCCTGGTGACCGCGCGCAGCCGTGCCGTACTTGCTAAGCGTTGATGAGCCGACGTCCCGCCGCCGGAATGCGTCGCATGAGGCTGGACTCGCGATCCAGCAGGCGACGGTAAAGCCGGTCGTGTTCGCTGGCCATTCGCTGCAGCGAGAACCGCAGCTCGGCCGCGCGGCGACACCTGCTCCGGTCGATCTGGCCCACGCGGTCAATTGCGCTGATCATCTCCCCTTCGTCGCGGCAGAGGAAGCCAGTCCTGCCTGGCTCAATGATCTCCGGCGCGGCTCCATTGGGGAAGGCAAGGACCGGCGTGCCGCAGGCGAGAGCTTCCGCCATCACCAGGCCGAATGGCTCGCGCCAGGTGATGGGGTTGAGCATCGCGTCGGCACCCCGTAGCAGCTCGATCCTGCGCTCCTGCGGGATCTCTGCCGGCATCTCGTCGCCAGCGTCAAGCAGCGGCTTGATCTCCGCCTCGAAATAGGCGATCTCGTTGTCCTCGCGCATCTTGGTGGACAGCACCAGCCGCTTGCCCGCCTTCTTGGCGACCCGGATGGCATGGTGCACACCCTTGTCGGGCGACATCCGGCCGATGAAGATCACGTAGCCGCCGCCGCCAGGGCCAGCCTTGTAGAGGTCGAGGTCGATGCCGTGGTGGATGACTCCGGCGATCTGCGCACCGCCGTATGTTCCGGCCTGATCGGCCTGGGACTGCGAGATCGCCACGATCGACGCGTGCTTGGCGATCTCGGCCAGTATCGGCTGGGTCTCGCCGGTGAACGGGCCGTGGTTGGTATGCACTACGGGCGGCCTGCGCAGGCCGCGCAAGCCTGAGATCAGCGGGCCGAGGAAGGTGTGATCATGGATGATGTCCATGTCGGCTAGCGACTCGTAGGCGGCAAGAACGTGCGCCGTCTCCGGGACGGTCACGCCGATCGGCTCGATTGCCTTCGGGTACAGAAAGTCCGTCGGTACGGGGCACTGCGACTCACCCACCGTGAACAGCCGGACCTCGTGCCCGAGTTCCTGCAACCCCCGGGCGAGGTTATCGATGACGACCTCGGTCCCGCCGTATGCGGGTGGCGGTACTGGCACCCAAGGCGGGGCAATCAGGCCGATTCGCATCTGCACTGCCTCCTCGTGTCGAGCCGCGTGACCATCACGCTTCGCCAGACCTGGCAGCGAGCGCCAGAACCTGGCGACGGTGGGTGCGTGCCGACCTGCCGAGCCGTCACCCTGAGAGCCTGGCTTGGCTCTCCGCGCGGCGGCACGGGCACACGGCGGCACGGGGAATGCGTCCGGTTAGTGCCGGTCGTACTGACCGAGTTCCGGTTCCATACCCTGCGCACCCGCGGGGAAGTGCCAGAGTTAATAGGCGACGCACCAATTACTGTGCGTATGGAGCCGTTAACCGAATGCAATCTTCCCGTCGGAAAGGCGCGGCAAACGTCTACCTGGCCCGAAGATGATCATCAATCCGGGCGGCCTAGGCCTCCCGCCGGAGTACTCTCCGGGCCCGGACCTGCGGCTATCCGGTCCGCCGCCCGTACTGAGCCCGGCGCGCTCCGGTGGCGAGCATCGCCGCTCAGATGCCCGAGACGATAAATTTGTCGCGTGACCGATACCGCCCCTGGGTCCGGGGACGGCCCGCTCGCGACGCTTGCCGGCCCGGTGGATATTTCGTCTCCTCGAGCCGTACTTGTCAGTCTTCGCCAGCTCATCGTGACGGTGCTACAACTGATCACCCTCTTTGCCGCTATTGGCGGCAAGCCCTGGGACGGCTTCCTCGTGATGCCGGTGACGGACTCATGAGCTGGGACGCGACCAGATCCCGGCGGCGCTCGCCTGGTCGGGCCGCCGTTCCGGCGGTCACCGTGGGTGACGTGGGCCTGCTAAGGCCGGGCGCAGCCGGATGAGGTCGATGATTAAGCGGCCCTGGCCGCCGTCGCAGCGGTCTATCATCGGGGGCGGTCTGCGGCGAGCTCGGTTCACTGCTCCAGCGACGGCGCCCGACTACCGGCTCGTGCGCCCCTTCCTACCATTAGCGCGCTAACTAATCCGCTCCTTGGTAGCCATCCTGTCCGGTCAGTCCCCCCTCGGCGGCCGCCTCCTAATCGGCTGGCTCCGGGCGGGCCGATGGCCAGCCACTAACTGACCATCATCGGCCATCTGGTGGTGCTAGCCGCCGGGCCGACACAGCAGACGCTGGCCGTCGCGATGCGCGGCGGCTGCCGACACTAGGCAGGTATTCACGCACGTCATGTGCGCCAGGGCCCGGCATGTCGGCAACTTCGTCGCGCAGGCCCGGCTCGGGCCGTACGTCTTCGCCAGGTAACTGCTCCCGGCCGACAAGCCATTTACATCCGGGCCGGCGGCCGCGCCAGACCGCCCTTCTGATGTCGCCATTCCGGCAATGCCGCCGCCAGATTCCCGCCAGTCGATCTCACCGCGCCCGTTTGGGCGATCGACCTGCGCTCATGCTCGGCGCGCGCATCACCGCAGTCCAGGCGGAATGCACCTCCGGATATTTAGTCGGCTGTAAGCGCCACGAAGGTCGCAGAAAGCATTCCAGCCGGACATCCGTCCCCCTACGATTCGCTGGAACCGCATCCGCGGTCTGAGCTGAAGGGGAGGCAGTGATCCTACGGAGGATGTATTCGGCGCCCGAGCACATCACGATGTTCGGACTGGGCACAGCCGCGGTCGGCTCGGCTTACCCGATGATCATGGCGCACACCGGCAACCAGGGCATCCCCTGCCCGTTGCGCACGCTGACCGGCGTGCCGTGCCCGTTCTGCGGACTGACAACCGCGACTGTCGCCATCACCCATGGTCACTGGGACACCGCAGCCGCCACCAGCCCGCTCGCGTACTTGGCCGCCGGCCTTGTCGTCGGCACCACCCCGCTCCTAGCACTGCGGATCGCGGGGGTCGCGAGACCGCCGCGGCCGTGGCCTGAGACGGCGCGCAGGCGTGCCCGGTACGCGGTCCTCGTCGTCGTGGCGATGAGCTGGGTCTTCCAGCTGCATCGGTACGGCTTCCTGTAGGCACTGGCACGAACAACAGCAGCAGCCCTCACTAAGAAAGGTCAGCCGTGACCGATCAGTTCCAGTCCGACCCCTATCCGTCAGCCCCGTACCCAGGCGGCGCCATACCGACCGCCAACCCGTATGCCAGCTGGATCCAGCGCGTCGGCGCCTACCTTATCGACGTCGCGCCGATCATCATCCTGGAGATCATCTTCGTCCGCGTCACGGTCATCTACTGGCTCATCGGCCTCGCCGGCCTCGGCTGGACGATCTACAACCGCTGGTACCAGGGCGGCACGACCGGCCAGTCCCTGGGCAAGAAGGTGCTGAACCTGCGCCTGGTCAGCGAGGAGACCGGCCAGCCCATCGGCATGCTGATGGCGTTCGTGCGCGACATCTGCCACATCATCGACGGCATCATCTGCTATATCGGATTCCTGTTCCCGCTCTGGGACGCCAAGCGCCAGACGCTCGCGGACAAGATCGTGAAGACTGTGGTCATCCCAGTTTCAGGCTGACAGCTATGCATCGGGCCCGCGACCTCGAGGTCGCGGGCCCGATGCCGCTGTCAGGCGAGCGCAAGTCCCGTCGCGGCGCGCCGGAATAATGTGCTGACTCAGTTAGTTCGCATATAGCAACTAAGCCACCACGGAGGGATGCTCATGCCGCGCGCCCTACGGGGGCCCGATGCCAGCGGACCGGCCGGCACCGGCCCACATAGCCAGCTGCCGAACAGCCAGGACGCCCGGTCATCCGGCCGCATCCACTACAAGTGGATAGCGCTGTCCAACACCACGCTGGGCATGCTGATGGCCACGATCAACGCCTCGATCATGCTGATCGCGCTGCCCGACATCTTCCGTGGCATCGGCGTCAATCCGCTGCAGCCGGGCAACACGAGCCTGCTGCTGTGGCTCATCATGGGCTACCTAGTCGTGACCGCGGTGCTGGTGGTGAGCTTCGGGCGACTGGGAGACATCTTTGGCCGCGTCAAGATGTTCAACATCGGCTTCGCCCTGTTCGCCTTGTTCTCGATCATGCTGTCACTGACCTGGATGCATGGCACTGCCGCCGCATGGTGGCTCATCTGCATGCGGATCTTGCAGGGTGTCGGCGGCGCGATGCTGATGGCGAACTCCAGCGCGATCCTGACCGACGCATTTCCGCCTAATGAACGCGGCCTGGCGCTCGGCCTGAATCAGGTGGCCGCCATCGCCGGCTCTTTCATCGGCCTGGTGCTCGGCGGCGTACTCGGCCCGGTCGGCTGGCGGTACGTCTTCCTGGTTTCGGTTCCGTTCGGCGTGCTCGGCGCGATCTGGTCGTACCTGAAGCTCCAGGAGCGCGGAGTCCGCCGTCGGGCACGGCTGGACTGGGCCGGCAACGTTACATTCGCCGCTGGCCTGATCGCCGTGCTCGTCGGCATCACCTACGGGATCCAGCCCTACGCCGGCCACACGATGGGGTGGACGAGCCCGCTCGTGCTGAGCCTCATCGGCTCCGGCCTAGCCGTACTGGCAGTCTTCTGCGTGGTCGAGTCGCATGTCGCCGAGCCGATGTTCGACCTCGCGCTCTTCAGGATCCGCCCGTTCACGGCAGGCAACATGGCGAGCCTCCTGTCCAGCCTTGGCCGGGGCGGCCTCATGTTCACGCTGATCATGTGGCTGCAGGGCATCTACTTGCCGGTACACGGATACGGCTTCAGCCAGACGCCGCTGTGGGCTGGCATCGCCATGCTCCCGCTGACGATCGGCTTCCTGATTGCCGGGCCGGTATCGGGCTGGCTGTCCGACCGCTTCGGCGCCCGTCCGTTCGCCACCGGCGGCATGCTCCTCGCCGCCGGTTCGTTCGCGCTGCTCGAGATCCTGCCGATAAATTTCGTCTACTGGGAGTTCGCGGTCATCCTGCTGCTTAACGGCATCGGCATGGGCTTGTTCGCATCGCCGAACCGGGCCGGCATCATGAACAGTCTGCCGCCGGAGCGGCGCGGCGTCGGCGCTGGCATGAGTGCGACCTTCCAGAACTCCGCCATGGTGCTGTCCATTGGCGTGTTCTTCACGCTGATCATTCTCGGCCTGGCGTCGGCGCTGCCGTCTGCGCTGGACCACGGCCTGATCGCGCAAGGTCTCCCCCAGGCGGACGCCGCGCGCGTCGCGGCGCTGCCGCCGGTCTCGATCATGTTCGCTGCGCTGCTCGGCTACAACCCGGTGCAGACCTTGCTCGGTCCCGCCATCAGCAAGCTGCCGGCCAGTCACGCGGCCTACCTGACCGGCCACACATTCTTCCCGTCGCTGATCTCCGCGCCCTTCCAACACGGCCTAGCCATCGCGTTCGACTTCGCGATCGCGGCCTGCCTCGTGGCGGCGGTGGCCTCGCTGCTGCGCGGGAAGAAATACGTGCACGAACTAGAGCCGACACCGGCGGCGCTATCACGGCGGGCCGAGCCGACTGTCCCGATCTCCGGCTAGCGCGACCACCGTCAGTCGGCCGGTATCGGCGGCGGCGATCGCCGGCCGCCGCCGACCATCGGCAGCCGCGGGTCAGGCTCCTCGGCCGGCCAGGTGTCGCGGATCCACGAGTGCACCGGGTCGTCACAGATCAGCCACGCCCGTTCGGCGCCAGGGCCCGCCATCACATTGAGGTAATACATGTCGTAGCCCGGCACCGCCATCGACGGGCCGTGCCAGCCGTACGGCACCAGCACAAGGTCACCGGACCGGACCTCGGCGAGCAGATCGGCCGGGCGATCGTCGCTGCTATAGACCCGGTGGTAGCCGACCCCAGGACCAGCCGGTCCCGAGCCCAGCTCGAAGTAGTAAATCTCCTCCAGCACGGACTCGCCGGGCTGCTCGGTGTCGTGCTTATGCGGCGGATACGACGACCAGTTGCCAGCCGGGGTCAGCACCTCGCAGGCGATGAGCCTGTCGGTCTCGAAGGCCTGCGGCGTGCAGAAGTTGTTCACCTGGCGGGAGCAAGCGCCCCGGCCGCGCAGCTCGACGGGGACGCCGGCGGCCGGACCGTAGCGGGCCGGGAGCCGGCGCCGCGCAGCCGCCGCTGGCAGCGCGAACCTGCCGCCGCCACCAGAAGTGATCCGGGTTTGCGCATCCCTCGGCAGGTAGGCGAAGTCCGTGACTGAACTGAAAATGCTGTCCCGGCCGTCCAGCTCGAACCGCTGCTCGTCGCACTCGACGGCGCACGAGCCAGCCAGCGGCAGGACGAGCATCTCCGCGTCCTGCGTCGCGATCTCCGCGGACTCACCTGGGCGCAGCTCCAGCACGCGCAGTGCGGCGTACGACCAGCTCGCCTCCTGCGGGGTCAGGACGAGCGAGTACGGGCCAGCCGCCAGCGTGCCCGCCTTCCGGTGCAGCCCGGTACCCAACAGGCCTCCTTGTGGCGCCGACGACATCGATGGTCGTCCTGACACTAGGACTGCTCATCGGCGCGGCGCCAGCCGCGGGGTCTTGGCACTCGCTAGGCGCCGATCCATACAGTCTTGAGATTGCAGAACTCGCGGATGCCGTGCATGGATAGCTCCCGTCCGAAACCTGAGGTCCGGACGCCGCCGAACGGCAGCTGCGGATACGACGTGACGTTGCCGTTTATGAAGACCATTCCGGCCGCGAGGTCGCGGATGAACTGGCCCCGCTCGTCTTCGTCGTCGGTCCAGGCGTTGGCGCCGAGGCCGAACTCGGTGCCGTTGGCCAGGTCGATCGCCTCGTCGATGTCGAGCACCCGGAAGAGGGTCGCGACTGGCCCGAAGATCTCCTCGCCGAACGCGCGCATCTCGGGGGTCACGCCGGTGAGGACCGTCGGCGCGTAGTAGAAGCCCGGCCGGTCCGGCACAATGCCGCCGCACAGCACATGGGCTCCCTTGGCAGCCGCGTCGGCCACCACCTCCTCGATGTCATTACGCTGCTGCTCAGAGGCGAGCGGACCGACCTCGGTGTCCTGGCGCATCGGGTCGCCGACCACCTTGGCCGACATCTCCTTGACGAATAGCTGCTCGAATTCGTCGTAGACGGCATCGTGGACGATGAAGCGCTTGGCCGCGATGCACGACTGTCCGTTGTTGATACAGCGTGCGAACGCGGCCACCCGGGCCGCCTGGTCTAGATCGGCCGAGGGCATGACGATGAACGGGTCACTGCCGCCCAGCTCCAGTACTACCTTCTTGATCTCGCTGCCGGCGATGGCCGCCACCGACTGCCCGGCTGGTCCTGACCCGGTCAGTGTGGCCGCCACCACACGCTCGTCGCGCAGGATCGCCTCGACCCGGCTTGAGCCGACGAGCAGGGTCTGGAAGGTGGCATCCGGGAACCCGGCCCTGGCGAACAGGTCACCCAGGAACAGGGCGGTCTGCGGCACGTTCGAAGCGTGCTTGAGCAGCCCGCAGTTGCCCGCCATCAGCGCCGGCGCGGCGAACCGCATGACCTGCCAGAGCGGGAAGTTCCACGGCATGATCGCGAGGACAGGCCCAAGCGGCTGGTAGGCGGCGTAGGCGCAGGTGGCGCCGACTGCGGCTGCGTCGCCCGGTTCGTCGGCGAGGAACGCGGCGGCGTGCTCGGCGAAGTATCGGCACGCGCTGGCGCACTTCGCGACCTCCTGTCGGGCCGAGGTCAGCGTCTTGCCCATCTCCGTCGTCATGATGGCGGCGACCTCGTCCTGCTCGACATCCAGGAGGCCGGCCGCCGCGCGCATCCAGCGGGCGCGATCGTCAAAGCTTGTCAGCCGGTAACTCTGGTGTGCGTCAGCCGCCGCCGCCAGGCGCCGGTCGACATCGGCCTCGGTCATCTCGTCGAATGTCCGCTCGGTCTCGCCGGTCGCGGGGTTTACGGTTGCGATCGCCACAATGTCCTCCTTTGCCGTAGGGCTGCCTCGCCGCAGCGCTTCCACAAGCCCCCTGCCCGGATCGCGTCCACCCACACTGTCGCGTCCACCGGCAGGCCCAGCTCATGCTTGTCGCTCGCTGAGTCCTGCTCGCCGCGGCACGACGCACCTCGACGACGACCGTCTGGCATAGTGTGTGGTGCTTTGGCGGAAAGGTATCCGGTCGATGTCTGCGAGTCCCTGGCCTGACCTGATACGCGAGTGCCTGTGCCAGGATCCGCAGCCCGGCAGTTTGCACGTGGCGCGTCCCGGTGAACCGGAGGGCAGGCAGCTCAGGCGGGCCAGGATTACCCATCGCCTCGACCCGTGGGACGAACTCATCGCCGTCTGGCAGTGGGCGCGTGTCCTCGGCATGTTCGGCGCCGCGCCCAGCAGCCTTATCTTCACCGGCGACGGCATCCGCATCGCCGAATCACGGCTCCGCCTGAGCATCGCCTACGACGCGTTCGGTGACTATACGTTCAGCTATGCGTTCACGCCCGGTGGACGGACGGGACCTGACGTGTGCGAACTCGTCATCGCGGGCCCCACAGCGTGGCGATCGCCGAACGCGGACCAGGGCGCCGAGCTCATCTCCGATGACCTCACCCGGATTAAGGAACTCGCGGAGACACGAGCGCGATGACAGCTGAACCAGTCCCGCCCGGTTACAACGCCTCATCTGCGGCTCCGGACGCCAGCGGGTGAGCCCTGCAGCCGAGATGGCTGTACTGCTGGGCGTCGGGGTTCTCGCGGGCATCGTCAGCACCGTGGCAAGCCTGGCTTCGGTGGTGTCTTACCCGGCACTGCTCGCGCTGGGCCTGCCGCCGGTCAGCGCGAACGTGACCAACACGGTGGCACTGATGTTCACGGCAGTCGGGGCGGCCGCGGGCTCACGTCCCGAGCTGGCTGGCCAGGGGCGCCGGGTGGTCAGACTCGGCCTGCTGACCGCGGCAGGTGGCGGGGCGGGCGCGGCTCTGCTGCTGCTGACCCCAGCCCGGGGGTTCGAGTACGCAGCGCCTGCGCTGATCGCGCTAGGGTCGCTGGCGATCCTGCGCAGGCCGATCCCATCGGACCCAGAGACCGAGCCCGACCTTGGGGGAGGCAGGGACGGGACCTGGCTCTACCGGCTCGGGGTCTTCGCCGTCGCCACCTACATTGGCTACTTCGGCGCGGCTGGCGGCATTCTGATGCTGGCGGTGCTGACCCGCATGTTCGCACAGTCGCTGGCCAGGACCAACGCGCTGAAGAACGTGATCTCGGGCCTGGCCAACGCCGTCGCCGGGATCGGGTTCGCCATCTTCGGGCCGGTCCGATGGACCGCGGCGATCCCGCTAGCTCTGGGCTTCCTGATCGGCGGCTGGATCGGCCCGGCGCTCGTGCGCCGACTGCCCGCGCGGGGGCTGCGCATCTTCGTCGGGATCTGCGGCCTCGCGGTCGCCATCCGGCTCGGCGTCAGTGCATACTCGTGACCAGTCTCTGGCTAGGGGGTGGCGGGTGCGCAGACGGGGGAGCTACACGTACTCGTCGCAGCGACGGTGGCACGTCCTGTCGCGGCGCCGCGGCCGCGGCTTCTACCCATTGACTGTGCTCGAGCCGCCTGGGGGGCGCTATGAGCGGTACGCGTACCTGTCCTGGCGCATCCGGATCCCGCTGTGGCTCACCATGTGCACCGCCGGCTGGATCGGATTCGGCGTTGCGGGGCTGGTGGCAGGCGCCGTCGCTGCCTACGTCATCGAGGGCCTGCTGAGCTACCGCAAGCCGTCAGGCTCGGGGCCGGTCGTTGCCAGTCCAGCAGAATGGGCGGCCGCACACGCCCGCGCGCAGCGCCTGGAGCGCCGCTGGGAATCTGAGGCTGCCCCGTCCCCAGCTGGCTGGCGGGCACCTGCGGGAGCTCGGCCGGCCCGGCAGTGGCTGCCGCCGGATGGGGCGCGGGTGCGGCTTGACCGCGTTCCTGCCTGGGTTCGCCTGTGGTACAAGACGCCGATCGTGGACCGCTACGCCTGCAGCTGGATGTGGGAGCACGGCGGGTGGGACGTGCTGCCGCCCAGCGACCGCGCGTAACAGCAGGCAGGCAACCACGAGGCCGCGCAGATGGCCGGAGTGAGCGGCCCCTGGTACGGAAGCCCTGGTGGGCCGGGTAAGCGGCGGAGCACCGACCGGACCCCGTTCCCTTCCTGGTCGGATCCGAGCGGTCGGACCGGTGTCGTGTCGCACCGCTCAGGCGTCGAGGGACGGCTGTCGCCGCGGCGCCGCGGCGCGGCGCACAGGTAAACGATCAGGATGATGCCTGCCGTCACCAGAAGCGCGCCAGCCGGCAGCAACCCGCCACCTACCCAGCCGAGCCCCGGCAGAGTCGCGCCGACATCCGCACGCACTGTCAGGCCCGCGGTAGCGTCCGAGTTCATCGCGACGACAACCCAGTTCCCGGCGCGTGGCGTGAAGACGAGCGCCTGAGTGCCAGTCCCACTGACCGCCGGGGCGCGGCGCCGCCGGAGCGCGGCGCCGCCGGAGCGCGGCGCCGCCGGAGCGAGGCTCGGGGCTTCGGCCCAGCCCGGAGTGACATCCGACCCTGCAGAGAATCACCTGCGGGACAGCACCATGGGTGCAGACAGCGGAATGGGTATGGGGTGGCAGTTATGCGAGCTCTCGTCGTATTCGAATCCATGTATGGCAACACGCACCAGGTCGCCGACGCCATTGGAGCCGGGCTCAATGCCGAGTTTGACGTCACTGTTCTGCCGGTGGCCGCGGCTAGCGCGGACGCTATTGGCGACTGCGATCTCCTAGTGGTGGGCGGGCCGACGCACGCCCACGGCATGACCAGGGCCGCGACGCGCAAGGCAGCCGTCCAGGCCGCCGACAAGCCCGCCAGTCCCCTGAAGGTCGAGCCGGGCGCGCTCGGCGTTGGGCTTCGTGACTGGTTCGACTCCCTCGGTCAGTTTCAGCTCAGGGCGGCAGCCTTCGATACCAGGCTGCACGGGCCCGCGGCGCTGACCGGACGGGCGTCCAGAGGGATCGCCCACCACCTGCGTGCACACGGCTTTGAGGTGGTGGGCGAACCGGAGAGCTTCCTGGTGACCAAGCAGGATCGGCTCCAGGCACACGAGATGGCGCGGGCGCAAGAATGGGGTGCCAGGCTTGCCAGGACCGCTATGGCTAGCTTCACGCACATGCCTCCCGCCGCTCGCGGTCAGCGGTAGCGCTCGCGGTCAGCGGCAGCGCTCGCGGTCAGCGGCAGCGCTCGCGGTCAGCGGCAGCGCTCGCGGTCAGCGGCAGCGCCGCCGTCGGGCGGCTGTGGGCGGCCTGTGAAGGTCAGTGCACGAGCTGGGCGGTAGCTGGCGCGGCGAACTCGTCCGCCAGCTCACGCCGCCGCCAGCGAGACGGGACGAACAGCGGCACGATCATCACCGCGCCAAGCAGCGCCAGCAGACCGCCGGTGAGCATCGCACGGAATCCGCTCGAAGCGGCGAGCGCCGGCAGCGGAATCAGGCGCAGCGCCCAGTGCGCGCTGGTCACCTCGAGCGCGGACCAGCCCAGCAGGACCAGCCCTGGCAATCCGGCGCCGAGTGGAGACGCCAGAGGCGCGACAAGCAGGATCCCGACCAGCAGACCGGTCCCGACAAGAGCCGCCAGGACGAGGCCGCCAGACAAGCTGACGAGGGTAACGCCCTCTCGATGGGCCGCCATGACCCTGGCGACGCCCCAGCCGCCGCCGAAATACACCGCTGCCGCCGCCGCCAGCGCGAGAATGAGTCCGCCTAGGTGCCGCATTCGCCACTACCTCCAGTTGGCTCGCGCGGACCGACCGCGCGCCTGCAGGGACATGGCTCCCACCGCCCGCCCGGCTATTCCGGGCTGGCGTTCGCTCCACCACGTGCCACAGTACCGGCCCCAGCCGCCGCGTGGGTGTGAGACTGCGTCAGCGCCGTCAGCGCCGTCAGCTCCGTCACGACCGGCAGCGCCGTCGGCACCGTCGGCACCGTCGGCACCCAGCCCAGGCGCGCCTCGAAAGGGCGCGCCTATCCTGGCCCGATGGAATACGCCGAAGTGATCAGGAAGCGCCGGATGGTGCGTGCCTACGCCGATGAGCAGATTGACCAGGACACCGTGGAGCGGATACTCGCCGCGGCGAACACAGCGCCATCGGCCGGGTTCAGCCAGGGTTACGCGCTGATGACGCTGCAGGGTCCCGAGCAGCTCGGCCCGTTCTGGGAGCTGGTGTCGCGGTATCACGGGGACGAGGACAACGCCGGACCGTCCTTCGAGCCAGTGACCCGAGCGCCGCTGGTAGTCGTGCCTTTGTCCTGCAAGGACATCTACCTCGACCGCTATGCCCGGCAGGACAAGGGCTGGACCGACCGCGACGAGGGACACTGGCCGGTGCCGTACTGGGATATCGACACCGGTTTTACTGCCTTGCTCATGTTGCTGGCGGCTGTCGACCAGGGTCTCGGTGCGCTGTTTTTCGGCATCCCGCCGGACCTGATCGCGGAGTTCCGCCAGCTGTACGGGGTGCCCGACAGCTACCTGCCGATCGGGGCAGTCGCGATCGGTCACCCAGATCCGGCAGCAGACAAGGGCGGCTCGGCCCGGACCATCAAGCGGCGATCGCTGGACGACCTAGTACATCGCGGTCACTGGTGACGCACGACGACGTCGTTGGCTACCAGGATGCGTCGAGTACGTTGGCTGGCCAGGGAAGTGGCGTGTAGCGCGTGCCCGTGTAGATTCCGGCTGTCTGGCCTGGGCGTGCGTCGAGGACTATGGCCTGGCTGCCGTCGTAGCTGGTCCAGACCACGTCGTCCGGCATGGGCGTGCCGTAGGGTTCGTAGCCGGCGGCATTGCTGAAGATCAGCGTGTTGATGGTCGTCAGCTTGCCTGACTTCGCCGAGTACCGGACAAGCCCGCCAAAGACAGGAACCGATGGGCCGCCGCGTGTCCCCCGGTAGCTGACAAACGCCGACTTGGTGTCGGGCGTCATGGCGACGACGTTCCAGTAGGCGACGGGCATGCCATTGATCGGGAACGGCTCGCTGTTGGCCTGCGCGTTGTCGCCAGGCGTGTGGATACGGAGAAGCCGCAGCTGGGTGAGACCCGGGCCGAGCGTGAAAGCCAGCGACTTCCCGTTCTGGGCCCAGCTCAGTGTCACAGTGGCCGTCGGGTACACATAACCGCCAATGCCGAACTCGGCCTGCTGGCAGTTGTGCTGGTGACATACGTACCTGAGCCACGTCCGGGTTGTGCCGGTCGCCAGGTAGTCGACGGTGAGCGACGCATCCGGCTGGATGCCGGCTGCGGGCACGCTCGGCGTGAGGATGGCCGCCAGGGCTCTGCCGTCGGGAGACAGCACCATCGTCGCTACCTCGTCCCCGCCGGAGATAAAGCTAGCTGGCAGCGCTGTCAGGCTTGCCCGGGTGGCAGCGGATCCCGCGAAGGGGTTGATGCGCAGCAGATAGAAGCGCTCTAGGGGTGGTTTGAAACCACCCTGCCTGGCGTTCGCGAGCAGGACAAATGTCCGGTCGTCGGTAGCGCCGCTCACCTCGCTAAAGCCCGTGTACGGCGACGGCGGCCTGATGGTGGCGAGTACTTTCCCGGTGGCGGTGTCGCGAACGGTCGCCACGCTCGCTGGCAGTCCGTACTGCGAGAGCGGGTGGTCCGTGATGATCGCCACGTAGTAGGGCGGCACACTCGTCTGGATCGGGGCGCTGGTGGCCGGGAGCGCAAGTTTGCTCGGCGGGGCGGGCATAGAGCCGCCGATGGCAAGTGCTCCCAGGACTACTGCTGTTACCGCGAGGGCGGCTACCAGCGGCGGGAGCCACCACCGGGCAGACCGGAGCCAGGTCCTGCCGCCGCCCCCGCGGACGGCAAAGCCCGACCTGCGGCGGGACGGCTGCAGCTCTAGCGGTGGTGCCACCGGGGGGATCTCGTCGGCCCTGGCCTGGAAGGCGGCGCGGATCTTGTCGTCATGCTGGGTCACGACTCCTCCTTCAGCGTGTGGCCGAGCGATGTCAGTGCCCGGTGCATGGTGGACCTGACGGTGGTCAGTCCGACGCCCATGAGCTGCGCAATCTCGTCGTCAGGCAGGTTGAGGTAGAAGCGCAGGACCAGGGCCTCACGCTGGCGGCGCGGCAGGCGGTCGATGGCGCGGACCAGATCATCGCGCTCGGCATGGCCGAGAACGGCGGCTTCGGCGGAGGCTGACGGCAGCTCGTAGACCACCCGCCGTCTGCTCACGGCCCGACGGCGCAGGACTGATCGGCAGCCGTTCACTACCGACGCGCGCACGTACTGCTGCGCGCGATCCGGCTCGGCCAGCCGGTCCCATCGCCGGTACAGGTTGTAGAACGCTTCCTGCACCACGTCCTCTGCGGCGGGCCGGTCGGCGAGGATAACGTGCGCGAGCCGGATCAGCCCGACGGCAGTCGCCTGATAGAGCTCGCCGACAGCCGCGCCGGCGGGGTCCAGCCCCAAGTGCGGCGGCAGCCCATCGGAGCAATTAACAATCGCCCCGTCGTCGCGGGGTTCGCGCTTCATGTATGCCACACGCCTTCACCGCCCGGATGTTGCTTGCGGATGCAGGCAAATCCGGGGTGGCTGAGCATATTCTGCGCGTGCGAGCGCTACCAAGAGCTGGCGTCTTGGTTCGCCCGGTCGTTCAGGTATCGATGTTCGGGTTCCGGCCGGGAAGGGGCACCAGGCGGGCGGGCGGTTCTGTGATGACGACCGCGGACTGGACGTTTAGGTCGGGCCGGATGTGGACGAGTTCCCCCTCGGCTAGCATGCGCCAGCCGTCCTCGCCGTCGAGCCGCTCGGAGGCGACGACGACGGACGGCGCCGATTGCAGTGCGGGTATGTGAACCGAGGACGTCGCGCTGCGTACGTGCAGACCCACCGGCGCGGGGACGCGAGCGCCCGGCCCGGCTGACCGCTCGATGATGTGCAGCGCATGCTGGCCCGGATAGCGCAGCGCCCACAACTCGCCCGGCGCGGCTACCACCGTGTTTAGCGACGACACCGGCAGGTTGGCGGCGATCCACCGGGCGGCTGCCGTGATCCCGGCGCCGACATCACCGCCATGGGCATCGACCTGCTGGGTAATCAGCGCGAAGTACCGCTCGGAGTCGGTATCGCCCAGGACGAGGCTGGCATACGGGCCAAGCTGCGCATCCAGCCGCGCCAGCTCGCCGAACCCGCCGTTGTGCGCCATGATGCGGCCGTGCATGGCGAACGGGTGCGTGTTCTGCACAGTCCGGCCCCCGGTGGACGCCAGGCGGACGTGCGCGACAAAGGCCGTCGACTCGGCCGCCTTTGCCTCATGAATGAATTCCTCGTCCTCGAACGAGGGCTCTGGCTGCTTGTCCAGAACGGGCGCGCCGGCGGTGTCAAAGAACCCGATGCCGCTCCCATCGACGTTGCGGTAGCCCTGCGCCTCCAGCGAGTCGGGCGCATCGAGCAGCCAGAACGTGGCCCGGACACGGGCTCGTCCCGCGGTCAGCCCGAACAACCGGCACATGATCTTCCCTCCGCCCGACTCCGTCCGTCACTGCCCGCGGCCAGCGCCGCACCGAAAATCGGGTGACGTGCGCATGACGCGGACTGACGATCAGTTCACGCCATGAGGCCGACCAGCGTCCACCCTTCGATGAACCTGAAGGCACGTTGGAACGGCACCTCCCGCACCACCGAGATCGTCTACCGGCACCAGCGGCGGCGCGTTCTGGGAAAGGCGCGGTATCCATGGACGAGCTCTTACCGGAGACGGGCGGCTATCGAGGGCCGTCGCCCCCGCTGCCAGATCGAGGTATCCCGGTCAGCACCCTGAGCCACCGACCCGTACTTCCGGTGATGCCGCCAGTGGCGTGGTGGTCTCGGCTCGGGCATCGATCTCGGCGAGACAGCTGCGTGGTTCCGTTGACCTGGTGAGTCCCGCGAGCGGGCCTGCCGGCGGGGTAACGGGGTATCGGGATGGTCAGGCCGGACGGTGGCAGCGTTGCTGCGACCGCCTGGGTCACTGGCGGGCGGCCCATGGAGGCAGGTGCGGCGAGCGCTTGCTCATGATGGCCCGGCTGGGACGGGGAACGCAGCCGAGCGGCCTGGCCGGACCTTGGCAGTACGCGTGGTCTTCGGTGACGTCGTTTCGTGGCTGCCCCGGCCGTCAGGCTGGCAGCGGCTCGTGTGGAAAGCCGGGTGAGCGGTGCTGGAACGACAGGATGCGCGGATTCTGGATGACGCCGTCGCGGATCTCGATGGCGCGGCGGATAGTATCGTCGGCGCCCCACGACCCGGGACCGGCCAGCACCGGCCCGAGGAGCGGCACGAGCGCCTCGCTGATTTCCCACGTGGCTGAGTCCCACAAGTACGACGGGCTGTGGTCGACGCTGTAGTAGCGGACATTATCGCCGACCGTAAACATCGGCTCGGTGAAGGAAGTCGGCCGCGCCCAGCTGAATCCCATGCCCTCATCGCAGGAGACGTCGACGATGAGGGTGCCAGGGGCGAAGGAGCCCAGCTCGCCGGCCGTGACGAACATCAGCGGCGCATCGGTGTCCTGCAGGACGCAATTGACCACGATGTCGTGCTCGGCGAGGAAAGCCGCCAGCGGCAAGGGACCGCCTTCTCGCAGCACGTGGCAGCGGCTCGGATCATCGTCGTCCACTGCGAAGTGCACTATGCGCGCGGAGTGGATCGGCGAGGCTACCGCGTTGATGGCACGATGCGTCAGCACGTCGACGTCGTTCACGCCGTGCGCATTGAGAGCGGTCACAGCGCCACGCGCGGTAGCCCCGAAGCTGATGACGGCCGCCCGCAACCGCCGGCCATATTCACCGGTCACCCCCGCGAGTTCCAGGGCGTGCAGCACCGAGCAGTAACCGGCCATTTCGTTGTTCTTGTGAAAGACGTGCAGGCTGAAGGAGCCGTCGGCCGCCCAGTAATTCATCGCCTCGAACGCGATCAGCGTAAGACGGCGGTCGATGCTCAGCTGGGTGATTTCCTCGTCCTGAACACAATGCGGCCAGCCCCACAAGACCTGTCCCGCTCGCATCTCTTCGAGGTCGGCTGCCTGCGGCTTGGGCAGCAGGATGACATCGCAGTCCGCGAACAACTCAGCACGGGTCCCAAGCCCCGCGACGCTACCGGCGAGCTGCTCGTCGCGGACGCCGAAGTGCTCTCCGTAACCTCGCTCCAGATAGATGCGTCCTCTCAGGTCGGCAGCGATCCGCTCGACGTGCAGCGGGTGGATCGCGAGCCGGCGCTCGTTCTCTTTCCGCGACCGGGCCATAACACCGAGCCTGAGCTGATCCACGCGCGCTCCCTTGCCTGGACATGTCTAGCCGCCACCCGCAGTCGCGCAGCCCCCGGCAGCCACACCGCAACGCAGCGCCCTAACGCCGATGGACCCGGGCACGCCCCAACAGCAGATCGGCGACAAGAGTCCTGCCGCCGGCCCGGCCGTCCCGATGACGGTAGCAATGCAAAGCAGCATGGTCACGCTCAACGCCAGCGGCCAGGGAGGAATGTAATGAACCATCGAGCATCGACACCACGACGCTGCCCGCCGACGCGATCGGGCCCGGCATGGCCCGGCTGCGCCGAGCACCACCGCATGCTCGGCACACGAACTCTGATCGTTTCCTGGATAGTGTGTGGACATGCCTACCTCGGCCTCGATCGCGGTCTTCGCGGTAGCCACCTTCGTGCTCACAGTGACGCCTAGTCCTGATGTGCTGTACGTTGTCGGGCGGTCGGTGGCCGGAGGCCGCGGATCCGGGTTTGCCTTGACGCTGGGAATCGAGACCGGTGAGGCGCTCTAACATCGCCGACGCGGCTGTGGGCATCACGGCCGTCCTGGCGACCGCCGCGCTGGCGTTGTCGTTCGTGCGCTACGCGATTGCGCCTACCTGCTGGTGCTCGGCTTCCGTGCCTGGCGGCAACCCAGCGAGTGCGAGGCGGCTGACGTGCTCGTCGACCTCGTGACGGCCAGCCCACGGCGAGCGTTCAAGCGGTGAGTGCGAGCAAGGACGGCGCCCGGTCGCTGGATGTGGGCGCGCGGTCGCAGCTGCGCCACCGCCTCAGCCGCGCCGCCGACTGCGGCAGGCCGGCCGCGCCAGTCCGGCACGTGCACCTCGGCCTTGGCGCGTTCGTCCGCGCCCATGTAGCGTGGTACACCGAGCAGGCGCCGGACGCTGCCGACTGGGGCATAGCCGCGTTTACCGGGCGCAGCGCGGGGCTCGCCGAACAACTGAGCGGCCAGGACTGTCTCTACACGCTGGTGGTCCGCGGGCCCGAGGCGGACAGCTTCTCTGTCATCAGCAGCCTGAGCCGCGCCTTCCCCGGCACAAACGGCGAGGCTTGGCGGCGCTACCTCGCCGCGCCGGCTACGGCGATCGTCAGCCTGACGGTTACGGAGGCCGGCTACCGCCGCGACGCCTCCGGCGCGCTCGACCTCACCGACCCGGCCGTGCGAGCGGACCTGCTGTCGTGGCGGGATAGCGGGTCAGGCGGACCGGCCGGGCTGCGCACCGTCCCCGCGCGCCTCGCCGCCGGCTTCGCGGCGCGAAGAGCAGCCAGCGCCGGCCCGGTCACGCTCCTGTCCTGCGACAACCTGCCCGGCAACAGCGCGGCCGCGGCGCGGGTCACCCTCGACTTCGCCGCAGCAACAGACCGGGGCTTGGCCGACTGGATGACCGACAACGTATACGCCGTCGACACGCTCGTCGACCGCATCACGCCGGCCACGACGACGGCAGACGTGGCCCTAGTACGGCGGCGAACCGGGCGCGCAGACGCCAGCCCGGTAGTAACCGAGCCATACGCCGAGTGGGTGCTGAGCGACACCTTCGGCACCGACCGGCCCGATTGGCCCGGCGCTGGCGCGCTCCTCACCGGCAACGTAAGGCCATATGAAGAGCGCAAACTCTGGCTGCTCAACGGGGCGCACTCGCTGCTCGCCTACGCTGCGCCGAGTCGCGGGCATCACACGGTCGCCGAGGCAATCGCCGACCCGCTCGTCCTGACCTGGGTCCGGGAATGGTGGGACGAAGCGGCGCGGCATGTGCCGCTGCCACGCTTGGAGACCGCCGCGTACTGCGACGCGCTGGTCGAGCGCTTCGGCAATATGAGGATGCGGCATCAGCTAGCCCAAATCGCCGCCGGCGGATTGCAGAAGCTCCGCGCGCGGATCCTGCCGGTCCTGCGTGCCGAAGTCGCCGCGGGCCGTGTCCCGCCCGGCGCGGCCCGCGTCCTCGGTGCGTGGGTGTCTTACCTCCGCGGGAACGGCCATGCGGTCGACGGTCCAGGCGCGCGCGAGCTCGCTGCAGCGATCCAGCAGGCCGACGCGTTGACCGCGACACGACGGGCGCTCGCCGCGCTCGACCCCGCGCTGGTTGACTATCCGGATCTGCTCGCCGCCGTCCGCGCCGCAACCATCGAGTTCAGCCGTCAGCCGACGGCCAGCAGGCCGGGACGGTAGCTACCGCAGCGCCCAAGCGGGTGAGCGCCTGCTTGCCAGATGCCGCCCGGGCTGGGTGAATGGAGCCGCACGGCGCAGTGTCGTGCGCTGGTACCTCGGGAAGGCATCGCTTCATGAGGATCGTCCGCGCGGACGTCATCGTGACCAGTCCGAGCCGCAACTTCGTCACCCTCAAGATCACGACCGACGACGGTGTCACCGGCCTCGGCGACGCGACCCTCAATGGGCGCGAGCTTGCCGTGGCGGCGTATCTGCGCGATCACGTCGTGTCCCTGCTAGTGGGCAAGGATCCAGCCCGGATCGAGGACACCTGGCAGTTCCTGTACCGGAGTGCATACTGGCGGCGCGGGCCGGTCACGATGGCCGCGATCGCCGCCGTGGACATGGCCCTGTGGGACATCAAGGGCAAGGTCGCGAACCTGCCGCTCTACCAGCTGCTTGGCGGCGCGTGCCGCATTGGCCTGCGCGCGTACGGCCACGCGTCGGGCACCAGCCTGCCGGAGCTGTTCGACTCGATCCGCGAGCACCTGGAGACTGGGTACACCGCGATCCGGGTACAGACGGCTGTTCCCGGCATCGGGGCCGTGTATGGCGTCGCCATATCAGCGCAGGCGCCCGGCGAGCGGTACGACTACGACCCCGCCCATCGGGGACCGCAGCCACCGAAAGAGGAATGGGATACCAGAGCTTATCTGCGCCATGTGCCGGCTGTCTTCGACGCTGTCCGCGCCGAGTTCGGCCCGGAGCTGCCGCTGCTGCACGACGGGCACCACCGGATGACGCCGATCCAGGCGGCGCGCCTCGGCAGGGCGCTGGAGCCATACGACCTGTTCTGGCTCGAGGACTGCACCCCCGCCGAGAATCAGGATGCGCTACGGCTAGTCCGGCAGCACACCACGACGCCGCTGGCCATCGGCGAGGTGTTCAATACGGTCTGGGATTTCCAGACGCTCATCCGCGACCAGCTGATCGACTATGTCCGCGCGGCGGTCACGCATTTCGGTGGCGTCTCCCCGCTGAAAAAGCTGGTGGACTACGCGGCGCAGTACCAGATCAAGTCCGGGTTCCACGGGCCGACGGACATCTCCCCCGTCGGAATGGCGGCCCAGCTGCACCTCGGCCTGGCGATCCATAACTTCGGCATCCAGGAGTACATGCCGCCTGGCGCTGGGACGAGTGGGGTGTTCCAGCATGCGTTCACCTTCACCGACGGCTACTTGCACCCCGGCGACATGCCTGGGCTCGGAGTGGAGCTCGACGAAGCGGCCGCCAGTGGCTTCCCCTACCAGCAGGCCTATCTGCCCTACGCGAGGCTGCGTGACGGAACCGTGCACGACTGGTGAAGAACCGAGCGCTACGATCCCGCACAGGTGACAGCGGAACTGCTGGATGAGGACGGGATATTGCGCCGCGCCGAACTTGCGAGACCGAGCACGGCCGATCCGTCCGTGAGCGGAGGCTGGCGCTCGGACTGTCGCACGTCGAGCTCGCCGCCAGAGCCGGCATGACCCAGCCCGCTGTGTCGCGCCTGGAGGAGGGCGGCGTGATCCCGACTATCCCGCTGCTCGATCGGATCTCCATCGCGCTTGACGCCGACCTCATCGCTAGCAGGAAACCTCAACTCTAAGACTATCGTGAATTATTATGTCAGTAGGTGTCGCTATTACGGATAATACGTCATTCAATAGGGTAGTTTTCTTGGCCATTCTCCTGGGCGTACTAAGTCTGGGACTAGCCGCATGCTCAGGTGCCACATCGAGTCCTCCCGCAGCGTCCGCTCCGTCGAGCCCCTCTGCAGCATCCGCGACGATCTCGCCTACGTCGACTCCCACGGCCGGATCGCCGGCGCCAATCGGGTCTCAGCCCAGCGCGGGGCCAGACGCTGTTGCCTCTGTTAAGGCGAACTGGACGGCATTCTTCGATCCCACTACGCCAATCGCACGGCGGGTGTTGCTGCTACAGGACGGCGACAAGTTCAAGCACTACCTTGAGGTTCAGGCCGAGCCGGGGGTAGCCCACCTCACGACCGAGCAGGTGACCGCGGTAACGCTGATCGGAACCCAGGCCACGGTGACCTACAACATCCTGGTCAGCGGCGCTTCAAGCAGCGCCCTGGCAAACCAGTCTGGGCAGGCCATCTTCAGCAGTGGCACCTGGCGGGTCAGCGACGCTGACTTCTGCACCCTGCTGACCCTGGAAAACAATGGCAAGACCGTTCCCGCCTGCTAGGCATCCAGGCCGACGCGCTAGCTGGCCGGCGAATCCGAACCGAGCCTCCTCAACCGACCGGCGAACATGGAGCATAGGTGGCCCCGGCAGCGCTCGGGGCCCCCTATGCAGTCGGTAAACCTTGTCGGTCAGGCTCCTACGGGTAGCTGACGACCTGGCTGGCCACGTCCGGGTTGGCGGAGCTCACCGGACCGCCGGTGTCGTTGATGACGTGGTCGATGGTGCCGGGACCGCTGAGGTTGATCGTGAGCAGGTCGTTCATCTGGACGCCCGGCCTGTCCGGGACCTCGAAGGCATGCGACACGTGGATGTCCGGGTTCACGTTGGTGAAGATGTAACTGCCCATGCCGTAACCCTGGAACGATTGCACGTTGTCGGCCACCTTGAAGGCCGCCCAGCCGAGCACGCCGTCGTGCTCGTAGTCGACCTGGGTCGGCGGGTCGTAGGGCAGTTCGTTCTGGAAGAAGATGACTTCGCCGCTGTTGCCGTTCCAGATGACGTTGTACTTCTGGAAGTGCTCGACGAACAGCCCTGTCGCGGTGACATGGTCGCCGTTCACCACGAGGCCGGTGTCAGCGGTGTTGACGGTCCAGCCGACCGAGCCGGGCACGCCGTGGTCGGCACGCCAGATCCACAGGTCGTCGAGGATGGTGTAGTCGCTGTTGACCTCGAGGGCGACGGTCGCCTTGCCGACGTGCGGTCCGCCGACTCGGAAGAACACGTCCTGCAGTGTCGTCGGGTTGGACGCCGGATTGTGCGGCACGCCGTTGTTGCCGTTCTTCGAGCCGACCTGCACGAGCACCGGCGAGTTGACCGGTCCGGCGTCGACTATGAGGCCGGAGATGTCGATACCGGGCACGTCAGCGGTGCTGAGGACTGAGTTGCCGTTGGTCGCTGTCAAGGTGGCCATGCCCAGGCCCTGTACCACGGTGTCAGCCCGCTTGACCTTGATCGGGGAGTCCACGTTGTAGACACCAGGCGTGAGGAGCAGGTTGAGGCCCCGCGATAGCGCCGCGTTGATCGTGCTGACCGAGTCGGACGGCGTGGCGATGAAGAACTGCGACAGCGGGATCGAGGTGCCGGGCGTGTGCCCATTGGCCCACGTGGGGCCCACCGAGTTGGTTTGGAATGACGGCACGAAGACGTTCCAAGCGCCCGAGCCGTCGATGTACAGGTAGGGCTTCTCCTTGCTCACCGGCGTCTGCGCGAGCGTTGTGTAGGCGGCGCCGCCGCCGAAGTCCTGCGCGGGCGCGGCGATGTCGCCGGAGAAGACCTGGTTCCACACGTAGTTGGACCAGCCAGCGCCCAGGTCGCTGTTGCGGACGTAGAACTGCTGCTGCGACCCGTTGAGCGCACCACCCTCCAGCCTCGAATCGGCCACGAAGCCGCCGCTGGCGAAGTTCGGGCTCTCGCAGTACGGCATGAAAGTGGTGTAGTCCTTGACATCGACCCGGCGCATCGGGGCCGCCTGCGAAACCGCCCACATCTCGTTGCCGGTGTGGCAGCCGTCCGCGGTCGGGACGACATGGATGGTCAAGTTGGAAACGGAACGCCAGAAGGTGTCCAGCGCACCGCTGCCGTTCTTGCCGATGGCGGTCACGCCACCGTTGATGACGACGCCCGACGGGTCCTGGCCCAGGCCGTCGACCTCGGTGTAATAGCCGACCGGGATGTCCAGCGGGTTGGTCTGGGAACCATAGGTACCCGGCTCGAAAAGCAACGCATAACGCGTGGTGCCCATCTCGTTGTCGACCTGCTGGGCGTAGATGGCGTTGACGTCGGCCTCGATGTCGGCCTGCGACATTGACGGCGTGAAGACACAGACATACGGGCCGAACGTTGCGGTGACGGCGTCCGGACAGAGACTTGCCGGTAACGGGTCCGCGCTGGCGTGCTCCGCCCCCGCGGCTGTTGCGGTCAGCGCGGCAGCGCCCAAGAGCGCCGCGCTGACCATGAGACGAGCGATTCGCTTCATGAAGGCACCTAACTGTGCTGGAGCTCCCAGGGGGAACGTACGACGAAGCGCGTGCGCAGTGAAGACCAGACTTTGAATTGAGCGGTAAAAAACTGTGAAAACTCTCGGATTGCAGGGACTTGGGGTTGCAGATGGTATCGATGCGGCCCTCTTGTGTATTTAGTATGACAAGTTGGTCCTACGGTCGCATGTGCGGTTGGACGCTCGCTCGCGCCTACGCCCGCACCGGTGACCGGATCGCAATCGCCGCCTAACTCGGCGCGTCAGACAAGTTCGACCGGGCCGTCGCCGATTTCGCCGATGTATATGCCGATCAGACCGAACGCGACTACGCGGCACTGGCCGATGCGGTGGCCAACTGTCGCGTCAAAGGTCCGATCGTCAGATGCACGCTGGCCCTTACACGGGCCAAATGGGGCGGGGACTCCCGGCCGGGCCGCGAGGAACCGGCCTGGGCGCTGGCCTCGGTGCCGCGAACCGCGCTGATGGCGATGCCCCCGGGTGGCGGCGAGAGATCCGGACGCGCAGCGAGGCGGGCCTGATCGCGAATCGCAACGGCCCGCTCAGATCGGCTGCTTCCCCGTCGATCCCCGCATGCGCCGCCGGCGGCGCACCCACCTCCAGATACGCCGCCGTCCAGGCGCGCGCCGCAGAGGACGGCCGGCCGCCCGGAACGTCGAACACGAGGACCCCGAGCTGGCCGGTGTCGAGCGCCGGGCGGCTACCGCGAGCGACGGGCTGATCCAGGGCGTAGGGGTTGTTCGAGACGAGCACGACAGCCGGCTGACGATGCTCGCGCCCGGCATCGTCGGTGACAAGCAGGTCCGGTGCCCGGCCACTAGGGCCCAGTACCTGCTGCGCGGTTTCCAGGAGAGTGCGCACCTTGGCATCGCGGTAGGCCGGCTGCTGGACCGCATCGCCGTAGATGCCGAGCGAGACATTGTTGAGGAACAGCCGGCCGTTTACCTCCGCCATGTCGATCCGGCGCTCGACCCCGTCACTGAATGCGTCGAGCGCGCCAGGCACGTCATGCCGGTCCACCCCCACGTCGAGCGCGAAGTGGTTGCGCGTCCCGGCCGGAATGCAGACGAACGGAAGCCCGTGCGCGGCGGCGGCCGCGGCCACGACAGCCAGAGACCCATCACCACCAGCCATTCCGAGGGCATCTGCACCGCTGGCTACCGCTGCCTCAGTCAGCGCTGCCAGGCTCTGGCCCGCGGCCAGGACGACAACCTCGATCCGCTGCTGGCGCGCCCGCTCAACGATCCCGTTGCGCGCGGCCGAACCCCCGCCAGACCTGGGATTGACAAACAGCACCGGCTGCCGCGGGCGGCCGGCGGCGCGCCAGCCACGACGCAACAGCCGCTGCTCAACCCCCTGGTGCGGTGATGCGAGCTGTCCAGACGATCGGATCGGGCCGTCACCCCCCGTGTGCAAGATCACCAAGACATGCGGACAGGTAGATCGTTTCATAGCCGGGCAGGCCGACGGCTACAGGTCGGCGCAGGTCTCGATTCGCGGTCAGCCGCGCCAGCCGCGCCAGCCGCGCCAGCGCAGGCGGCGCAAGTCGGGTCGATCGGCTCGGTAGGACCGTCAATCACGGCGGTGGTCACGGCTGGGCCGGCACGATCAATTCGCGGCCGCGGTAAACCCCTCCTCCTCGCTCAGGACGTAACGGGCGATAGCCGCCCGACGATGCGTTTCCTCGCACGATGCCCGCCATGTTTCACATGACTCCCGTGAGACCCACAAAGTCAGCCAGTGTCCCTGGCTTGATCCGGCGTGTCGTCATCCAGACAAAGTTCTCTTCCATCGCGACCTCCCCCACTGGCGCGGGATGGCCGCCGACCAGGCCGACGGGCAAACCCTGGGATGTCCTCCCGATTATTCCTGGTGCCAAGTCACGGGCGCTAAACAGGACCAGGAGCGCCGGCCACATACCCAGGGCTGGCTGCGGGCGAGCACGCCCACCAGCCCCTTGAAGGCCATGCCATGGTCATCGAGCACGAGGGCAACCGCGTCGGCGGGCGCGAATTTCCGGCCTCCCAGGGTAGAACGCCCCTCAATGGCTAGCACTGTCGTGAGGCCGCTCTAGCCTCGCCCTCGTGAGCTCGGCTGGCTGCGCTTGCTTACCTCTCGGGACTGATCTGGATGACTCACCACCCAAAAGCGGACGAGATTGCACGATTCGGCGGAGGCGCGCTTGTTCAGCGGCAGGCCGCCAAGGTTGGAATGCACGTCGATGGCTGTCCGCGGTGCCGCAAGGCCAGCGAGCGCATCGCGGCAGTGAAACAGGCGCTGGCCGCCGCTAGGTACCCGCCGATGCCTGACCTGGTGGGTTCCGAGATCGGGCTCGCCATTGCGATCGAGACGGCCCAGCGCCATATTCCGGATTCAGCATCCTGGCACGGCGTCGAGCGGGAGCAAAGTCACGGCGTCGCTCCGTCGGCTGCGGGATTCACTCAGTTCACGCACCTGGCCTTGGCCTATCACCACAACGGGGAACTCGCCGCTCGCGCTCTCGAATATGCGGAAGACGGCATCGCGGCGGGCCAGTACGTGGAACTGGTCGGACTTGGCAGCATGACAGAGCTGCATGGGCCGTTCAGACGAGTGACCAGGAGCAGTGCGGTGCGCCGGGCACTCGAATCTGGCCGGGCCGCAATACGCGACACGGCTGGCTTTTACCAGCTAGCTGGAGAGGAGGTGGATGCGGAGGCATCAATAGCACGCCGGGTCGCTGCGTCGGCAGATGCGCGTGCGGCGGGGCTTAACGGCTATCGCATCATCGTTGACTGCACGGCCGCTGCCCGGACCCCACAGCAGCGCGACGCGTTTGCCCGCTACGAGCACCTGCTCGACCGGCAAGTCATCCAGAAGCCGATAGCCGCTCTGTGCGCATACAACGTGCGTGCTCTTGGTCTCGTCGCGGCAGCCGAGCTGGCGTGCATGCATCCCTGCGCCACCCCTCGGGCGACGCCATTCCAGCTGTACGCCGAGCACGATGCGGCCTTCGGTCTAGCCGGCGCGCTCAGCGACGGCTCTGTGCCCCTGTTGTTGGCGGCGCTGCGTCGTCTTGGAAAGCCGACGGGATCCGAGCTGGTGATTGACGCGCGCTCAGCCGCGTACATCTGCCGACAAGCTCTCGCCGCCCTGAGCACCCACGCTCAGCAGATGAACGTGAGGGCCGTGCTACGACTAAGCAGACCGCTCGCCTCGAACATTGGCTCGTCGTACCCGGCGCTGACG
This sequence comes from uncultured Actinomycetota bacterium, assembly GCA_963792725.1. Taxonomy (GTDB): domain Bacteria; phylum Actinomycetota; class Actinomycetes; order Streptosporangiales; family Streptosporangiaceae; genus JAJYUU01. Next base: position 125,333 of record CAWBXJ010000003.1, read on the forward strand.
ATCGCAGGCGACTTATTCCCTGCGTGTGATGCGATGCCAGCCAGAACGTGGCGTGTGCCGCAGCCCATGGCACGCGCCGCAGCCTGCTGACTTTCTCCCGTCGTCCGTTCCAGGCCCCGACCGCGCGGTTAGTCCGGCCGCGGCTGGATCGCCGTCCACCCGGCTAGGCAGCTGCTTGGGCTCCCGACCCGGCTGGAGCAAGGCCGTGGTGGCCAGGACCCCGCGGGATCACGGGCCAGATGTCCACGACTATGTCGTCCTGCACGACGTGGAACGCGTCGTAGAAGTTGACGGTGCTCGGAGAGTAGCCGGGAACCAGCGCAACGCAGTCGCCTACCTTCAGCGGTGAGCCCTCTGGGGCGGAGAAGATGCCGTGCTCTTCATCGGATCTGAAGACCTTCAGATCGTGGCCGATGATGGTCGCGTTGTAAGGATCGGCCACCGACTTGTTCCCGGCGTCCACGATGACCTGCTTGCTTTGCCTGCTGATGACTGAGGCCTGGATCGTCAGCGGGTGCTCAAAGCCCGGCACCATCTTCCCGTGGAAGTTGTCCATGACGACGTATGAGCCCGCCTGAATCTCGGTGATCCCCGGGTAGGATGCCGTCCAGTGCCACGTCGCGATACCGCCTGCTGATCGGATCGCGCAGGGGATGCCGTTGGCCTCGAGGAAGTCGGCGACCCCGGTGAAAAGCTTCATCGCTTCCTCCTGCTTCGCGTGCCGCTGGTCTTCATCGGGTGTGAGCGTGCAGTGGCCTTCGTAGCCGGTGATCCCCTCAAACCTCAGGCCGGGCAGCTCGCTTATCTGCCGCGCCAGTGCCAGCGCCTCCTCGGCCGTATCTACGCCGCATCGGTTCATGCCCGTGTCGACCTCGACGAAGATTCCGACCGTCGATCCTGCCCGGACCGCAGCGGCGGAATGCGCGGCCGCGTTCGGCGCTTCGTCCACCGCGACGAGGATTCGGCGGTCCCTGGCAAGCTCGGCGAGCAGCCGGATCTTGTCCGGATGCGCGACAGTGTTGACGACGAAAAGGTCGTCAAACCCGTCGCCGGCGAGGATCGCTGCTTCCCATACTGTCGCCATCGACAGACCGCCCGCGCCAGCCTGCACCTGGCGACGGGCGAGATCCGGGCTCTTGTGCGTCTTGTAATGCGGCCGGATTGTCGCCGGGCCGATTCGTCGCAGTTCGCTGGCCATCCGATCGATGTTCCGCTGCGCGGCGTCAATGTCGAGCACGAGCGCGGGCGTGACCAGTTCGTCGCGCTGTCGCCCGACAGCGTGCCCGTACTGGCGCAGCATGCGATCACGGGACTCGACTAGCAATGGCGATGTGTCCAACATTCGAGGATGTCCTCTCGTTAAAGTTCGGTCGTCGGGCCGAGGCAGCGGATGACGCGGAGTGGCTCGCGCCCGGCCCGGGCACGGAATGGCACGCTCGCGGGCAGCGCGTACGTCTCGCCCTGGCGCACCGGCTGGCTGCCGAAGTCACCCTCGATGGCCCCGGCGCCCGACGCGACAATCGCGACGCTGAACCGTCCGTCGTCAGTGTCAAGCTCGTCTGCCACCTCCAGCGCGGTGGCGTCGAAGAACGGGAGCACCTCGTCCTGGAATAGTCGGACTTCGCGGGAGCCGCGGCTGGCGCGCAGTTCTCGCGGCTGCTGACGGGCGCGGCTGAAGGTCTGGTCCGCGTCGTTATCCGTGTAGTCGATCATGTCAAGCGCGAGATCCCAGCCCAGCCCCATCGTCGCCCCTGCATCGTCGTCGCCGGAGGTCTCTGCGATGACGATGTGGTCACTCGGCTCCTGGACCTCGATGAACGAGATCCGCGGTCCCAGATAGTGCGGGACGCCCGCGTGCGCCACGTACACCTCGCCCGGATGCACGTCGGTGCGGTGCAGCGAGCCGCGGATGCTCGTGCTGTCGCGAGCGCGGACCGCGTCCGCGAACCAGTCGCGGTCGACTCCGCTGACGAAGCCGATCCCGGCGTGCGCCGGCTCGGCGCCGTCGCCGGGCGCATCGAGCAGTATCCATGCCTCGGTCTTCCCGAACGGCGACCCCAGGTGACGGCGCGCCCAGTCCCGGCTCGGGTGGGCATGCACCGGCACCGGGCCAGCCGGCGAGAGCAGCTTCACCAACACGCCGGTGATCGGTCCCCAGCGGTGCGCGAAGGCGGCTCCGACCATCTCTTCGGGCAGCGCCTCGACGATGTCCTTGAGCGGGATGTTACCGATGCCGGGCAGGTCGACGGCGCTCAAGCCTTGCTCCCGACCATCGGGATCGCCGTTATTGGCGGTAGTGCAGGAGCCGACCCAGTCTTCTGACCACCAGTCGTCCGGCCGGTCGGGGAGCCCGCGGAACTGCCGGGTCAGTGATCCGCCCTCGTAGAAGCGATAGAGCGGATGATAGGCGAGGGGCAGCGGCCGCCTAATCGCCTCGCGCAGCTGGTTAAGCCTGTCGGTCATCGCGGCGCACCTAGAGTTCGGCGTTGACGATGAAGCCACCGTCCACGAGCAGTGTCGCAGCCGTCACGTAGCTGGCATCGCCTGAGAGGAGGAATGTAATCGCGGCCGCCAGCTCCTCCGGCTGTGCGCCGCGGTGTAGCGGGATCCGCTCCTCGTAATACTTTCGCACCGCCGGGTCGTCCAGGATAGGGGCGCTCATCGGAGTCACCGTCCATCCGGGCTCGACCGCGTTCACCCGGATACCATGCTCGCCGAGATTGCAGGCGAGGGCCTTCGCCAGCATGCTGATCGCACCCTTCGTTCCGCAGTATGCGGTCTGATATGGGGCGCCGACGTGCGCTGAGATCGAGCTGACGAAGCAAATCGCGCCGCCGTGCCCCTCGCGGATCATCTGCTTGGCTGCTTCCGTGGCAACTACCCAGGTGCCGCGGACGTTTGTCTCGAATAGCCGGTTGAAGTCCTCGACGCTCGTCTCGTCCCACGTCAAGGTCGGGTTGATGCCGGCGTTGGACACCGCATAGTCGAGACGGCCAGCCCGTTCTGCCACCCCACGCACCATGGCTGTGACCTGATCAGGGTCTCGCATGTCCGCGGAGAACGCGAAACCCTGACCATTCGCCTTGCTGATTCGAGCCAGCGTCTCGCCTGGATCCTGGCCGGGGAGGTGGTTCACCGCCACAGTCGCGCCGTCTGCGGCGAGCCGCGCCGCCGTCGCCTGCCCCATGCCGGTGGCCGCGCCGGTCACCAGCGCTACCTTGCCTTCGAAGCGTCGTTCCATGGAGCTCTCCTGCGGGATTCAGAAGATGGCAATGGGGTTCCACGGCGACCCGGTGCCACCGGGCAGGCGGAGGGGCAGGCCGACGACCATGAACTCGAACCGCCCTTCCTCCGCGCAGGCCTGGGAGAGGTCTTCGAGCTGGAGGCTGTCGGCCGCAAACATTCCCATCGCGGTGACCTGCAGTGGGTGAATGGGGTAGAGCATGCCCTCGACGTTGCTGGGCACCGTTTCACCGTCACCGTCGGGAAGGAACGCGGCGATCTTCCGCTCGTGCAACCAGCGGATCGTGTCGACGTGCAGGCCGGCCTTGCCCTGGCCGGCTGGCGGGTAGGTATTGTCCCAGGCACCTAGCTCAAGGCGGCGGCGGTGGTGGCCCGTGCGGAAGACAAAGATGTCGCCTTCGCCGAGCCGCACGCCCTGAGCCACCTCGACCGCCTCAAGCTCTGCACGGGTGACGGCCTCGCCCGGCTCGAGCCAGCGGACACCCCGGTAGCGCGGCACGTCCAGCAACACACCCCTGCCGACAAGGCCGTTGCTGTAGGTGGTGACATCCAGCGCGGTGGCGCCGCGGGAGGTCATGACTTCCTGGGCTGGCCTGCCGTTATAGACCATGCCCTTGTAGGCGATGTGGCACAGCGCGTCCATGTGTGTATGGCAGTCCCCGTGAAAGGCCAGGCCGACGAAATCCAACGCGTACGTCAGCGTGCTCGATTGGAGGTCGATGTCATGGCCCTGCACCACGTGGTGGATGACCGGGCTCGGGTTATCCGGTCCGGCAGTCGTGTTCATCGCGATCGCCATCGTGACCTGACGCCCGGACCGGACGAGCCCGGCTGCCGCCCGCACCATGTCGGGCGTGATGTAGTTCAGGGTGCCGAGTTCGTCGCCGTCACCCCAGCGGCCCCAGTTCTTCACGGCCTCGAAGATCTCGTCGAACTCGCGCAGCGAAACCCGAGCGGGTCTAGTCAGCGTCGCCACTGTGGTGCTCACCTCCCGGTCGAAACTGACGAGCCAACTGACTCGTGCACCGTCGCGTCGAACGCGCTGATCGCCCGGTGCCTGCCAGCGCGCCGACGTATCCGTCCAGCCGGTAGTCGACGGGTTCCGGCATGTGCGGCTGGCTGAAATGCGAAGCGCGGGCCCGGCCAGGGACCAGTGTGTGATCGGAGCGGGTGATCTCCATGCCACCGCCCCAGGAGTGGAAGCGCTCGCGCGCGGCTTGTTGCAGCTGGGGCATGTCAGCCCGCGGCCCAGACCGGAGCCGCGCGCCCCGAGTTCTCGGCCACGCTGGCCTCCTCACGCGGCAGCCGCCGTCAAGAGCATTTGCTCAAAGGCTGGCCATCCGCTCCATATGGGGAGTATCAACCAGCCGGCAGGTCTTGGCAAGACACCCTCACCCGCCCGTTCTGATCCCTCGGTGATGCACAATGTCACCCACATCACGCCTGCGATTGCCGCGCTGTTTCTTCAGGTCGTCGTCGGATCCGCAGACAAAGCTCCGTCCGCCTACCTCTTCGCGGCGAGCAGGTGCGACCAACTCGGCGCTCAACGGGACCCGGATCCGGGCGCAGAGGGTGCACCAATCTCGGACGCCGGAAGAACGACCGGCGCGCGTGGGGCCTGGCCGTACTCCTGCACGTACCGATTGTGCAACGCGTCGACCTGAGTGCCGGTTAGGCGAGGGGGATCGCCAAGCTGGCGGGCCAGATACACAGTTCGGGCCGCGTCCTCGCACATCACCGCGGCCTTCACCGCGTCGCGGGCATTCGGGCCGATCGCGAAGACCCCGTGGCTCTCCATCAGGACCGCCCGCGAGCGATGCTGCGACAAGGTCTCCACGACAGCCTTGCCGATCTCGTCGCCACCGATCGGCGCGAACGGCCCGACCGGTATGTCACCGCCGAATTCGTCGGCCATCGCCGTAAGCACGCACGGGATGGGCATCCCGCACGCCGCCCAAGCCGTCGCGTACGCCGAATGCGTGTGCACCACCCCGCCGACTCCTGGCATGTGCCGGTAAACATACGCGTGCGATGCGGCATCGCTCGACGGGCGCAGCGCGCCGTGGTTCCACCCGGCCACCGGGACACCATCAAGGTCGCAGACCACTATCGACCGCTCGACCAGTTCGTCGTACCTGACCCCGCTCGGCTTGATCACCATGAGGCCGGTCCCGGGCACGCGCGCCGAGACATTACCCGACGTCCACGCAACCAGGCCCCAGCGGACAAGCTCTGCATGCAGCGCGCAGACTTCGCGACGGCTAGCTTCCACTGCGGCCTGCGCCAGCGCGTCGCTTCCTACCCCGGCGGCTACACTCATTGCTCTAGCTCTCCCGTCATTCAAGGCTGCCGGGAATCCCGAGCGTCTGCCCCCCGTCAATGACGATCGTCTGACCAGTGATATATGACGCTTGGTCGGATGCGAGGAACGCCACACAGTCTGCGATATCAGATGGCTGGGCGAACCGTCTGAGCGGTATCGATTTCAGATATTCCGGAGCGAGTTCGGCATTGTGCACGACCAGCTCGGCTAGCGGTGTATCCGCCACTCCGGGGGCTACCCCATTCACGCGGATGCCGTGCGAGGCAAGATCGATCGCCGCGGACCGGACCAACGCCCACACGGCGGCCTTTGTGACGTTGTAGACGGCGTGCGTCTCTTCGACGTACCACGCGTTAATAGACGAGGTGCAGATAATGGCGCCGCCATTAGCTGCCGCCATTGCGCGAGCCGCTTCCAGCACGCAGTACATGGTGCCGTCGACGTTCACTGCAATATGGCGCCGCCAGTGTTCGTCAGTCATGTCAAGAAGCGCAAGCGGATCGGCGATCCCCGCGTGCGCGCACATCACATCGATACCTCCGAATTCGGCCACGCACATCTCGACCGCTCTGCGGCAGTCGTCGTGGATGGAAATGTCGCCAACAAATTGAGCGCATCTCTCCCCCAGGCTGCTGGTGGCCAACTGCAGCTGCTCAGCGTTCCGATCAAAAGCTACTACCGACGCACCTTCATGCAGGAAGCGCCGTACGATCGCCAGACCGATCCCTTGTGCTGCTCCAGTTACAACGACGCCCTTTCCGGTGAACTGAGACATGCTCGACTCCTAGGTTGTTGTGCTCCGATGGCCAACTTGATATCGCATACACGACCTTCAACTACTATTGATGCGCCAGGAAATCACGATACCTGGATATGTATTCGCTAATTCCCTCTCGCAGCGGCGTAAACTTCGGCGCCCAGTCCAGTTGCTCGCGAGCGTTTGCAATCGACAGTACCCCCCGGAATGACGCTTCCATCTCATCAAGCGGTGTCGAGACAGCTGAGACGCTGATATTAGCCCCGGGAATGAGGTCCATTATGATTTTCGCGATGTCATTGGCGTCAGCCAGTGCCTCGCCGGTTGCTGCATAGAAGATTCTATCTGTATCATCACCAGCGTGGAGGATAGCGATGGTCAGATCTGCGACGTCCTGGACGTGCGTATAGTCTCGCGGGATCGTCCCGCCCGAGGCAAGCTCGGCCGTCTCGCCGCGCACCGCGGGCTCTACCAGCTCCTTAATGTTGTTAGCGGAATGCCACGGCATGCCAAAACCGTAAACGGCGGAAGGTCGGATGATGCGAACATCCAAGTCGTACGCCTGGCTGTATGCGTATGCGAACAGTTCGCCCGATGCCTTGGCAGCGCCATACGCGCCAGTTCCTGGTCCGCGGCGCGCGAGGATTAGCGGATGGTCAACATCGATTGGCTCATAGCGACGGGGTGGCAGTACCCCGATCGAGGAGAAGAAGATTACCTTGCGGACGCCGAGCAGCCGGGCCGCCTCAAAGACATTTATGGTCCCTGTGACATTCTCTACGAACGCGAGGTACGGGTCCCTGAGCAAGGCTGGCACGTCAACATTGGCTGCCACATGCACGATAGCCGAGGGCTTGATTGACTGTACCTTGGCAATCAGGTCGGGCAGATTGCCGATAGACCCGTGCACAATTGTTATCCGCTCGGATTCTCCCGCCAATACTTGTTGCATCTCCGGAGAGGGTCCTCTCCGGGCATACGCGGTAACTGTGCGACCGTCGGCCGCGAGGGCACGCGAGACGTACCCGCCGATAAATCCTGTCCCGCCTAGAACCAATACCGAACCGGAATCTACATGCGCCATCGTCGCTGACCCTTCCTTGCCCGGCCCGTGATCCTGATGCTAATCTGGTAGTGAAATGTCTGACCATTCCAGTGATTCCTTCAGCGTCGCCAAGGCTGTGCGCCCAAAGCTCACAGAGGTTGTCGCCCAGCAGCTTCTAGATGTCATTCGTGGCCTGCCGGAAGGGGCGCGTGTTCCTTCTGAGCGTGAGCTGACCGCTGAACTGGGAGTCGGGCGTTCCACTCTTCGAGAGGCCTTGCACGGCCTCGAATTGCTCGGCGAAATTCAGATCCGGCATGGCCAGGGTGTGTTCGTTTCGAAGCCGTCGTCGGATAAGCGGGGCATGGCGGCCCTTACCGCTGCGATCAATCAGGGCGTGACTCACGATCTCCTTGAAGCGCGCAAGGTCATCGAGGTCGAGGTAGCCCGTCTCGCTGGTCAGCGGCGCACGGATGCTGAGATCAGCGAGATTGAGGCGATTCTTCAGGCGCATGAATCCTTGCTTGACAGGGGTCAGTCCCCTGCCGCGGAGGGCATGCGGTTCCACCTGGCGGTTGGTTACGCGGCTCACAATGAGGTTCTTGCTGCCGTGATGCGAACCCTGCGGAAGCCGATGTTCGAACGCGGTCCCAGCCTCTATGAGGACCTCGAGGGCTTCAGCGAGTGGGAACTCCGCCAGCACACCGGCATCTACCTCGCCATTCGGGACCAGAACGCAGGGCTTGCAGCCAGGCGAATGGCTGCCCATGTGGCCGCGATGGCAGGACATTATCGCAAGGTCGGGGAAGCCTGAACGGCACCGAGGCGGGACCATCCGGTTTGGGGTTTTCGCGTCTGAGGCGGCTCCCTGGCCGGGCGGCCGGCCAGTCACGCAGTAGTCTCGCGCTGGGCGACCCCAGCCACCACGCCCGCGAGCAGACCTTCGACCCATGCCCCCTCCATCACGGAGAGGGCATGGGTCCTGGGGTGTCATTTTCCGGCTGTTTTATCTCGTTAGGCGGTGGGCGTTTCCGCGATCTCTTCGGGGGTTTCCTGGCGCTCCGAGACGATGTCACCTGCCTTGGTGAGCCACGCCTCCCGGCCAGTGCGGTGCAGCCAGTAGAGAACGCCGATGCCGACAAGCATCCAGCCACCCACTATTTCAGGTGCGTACGCATACGGTGCAGCCGGGAACGGCTGGAAGGATTTGACGACTGAATATGCCAGGACCGCGCTCGTAACGAGCGGGAGCAGGAAGTGCATGAACCAGTTGAACTCCGAGCGGCGCTCACGCCAGTAGTACCGGCCCATGCCGATGTTCGAGACGATGTAAATGAAGATGATGGAGAGAACGAGCGTGAGCCCGACTAGCAGGTTGAACGAAACCTCAGGGCCGAGCAGGAAGCCAACGCCAAGGCCGAGACCCATGGCCATGACGAACTGGATGAGGATCGCCACGACGGGTGTCTTCCTGGTCGGGTGGAGCGTTGCCACTGCCTTCGGCAAGGCGCCCTTGTCCGCCATGTTCCACCACATGCGCGTGGCGACATTCTGGCAGGCGATGAGGTTGGCCACGACCGACGTGAACAAGGCGAACATCACGACCGGCCAGAAGCCGCCCCAGTACTTGGTTCCGAGTACGAGCGCGGGAAGCGTCGGTGAGTTCACCAGGCTCTCCAGGTTGTTGACGCCCCACCCGACAACCTGGCCCCAGTAGGCCACGACAAGAACCACGCCCACGATCACAATCGAGATAAGAATCGACCGCTTTACGTTCTTTCGCGGGTTCTGCGTCTCTTCCGCGAGAGGTACGGCTCCTTCCCAGCCTGTTAGCCCCTGGACACTGAAGACGACGGCGAGAGCGACCCCGCTGGCTGTCGCGATGTGCCCGGGATTGAAGCTTGGGTTCAAGACCTTGAGATCCGATCCGCCGACACCGGGGTTAGCAAGGCCGGAGATGGCCAGCGCCAGGACGATGAGCATCTCCAGTGTTCCCAGCACGATGAGCAGCCGCACCGAAACGACGATGCCGAGGTACATCATCAGCGAGATCAGCGGGATGAGAATGATTGTGGTCACCCACCAGGGGAAGTCGAAGCCGTAAGCCGTCTTGAGCTGATTCTGCAAGATGAACCCGAAGAATGCCGCGACAGGTCCTGAGATGATCGGCGCATAGAAAATGAAGGTCCAGGCACTGAGAAAACCCATGCGAGGCCCGATCGTCCGGCTGATGTAGGTGAAGTATCCGCCGGCCGACGGAAAGTTCTTAGCCAGCTGAGTAAGGCAGACGCCTAGGCCGAAGACGACAACGACACCTACGGCATAGGCGAGAACTGAGTGCGCGCCGGCAAGGCTTACCACGAATGGCGTAAAGAAGAACGCCGCGATGGCAGGCGCGATGTGCGTTATGTTCTGCATCAGCGCGCCGCTTAGGCGCAGTGAGCCCGCCCTGAGTTTGGTCTCCGCGACCCAGATGCCCGAAGCCTCAACCGCCTGGTCGGCCTCATCGGGCCGCGTGTTAGGTGTTGTCATGTACAGCCTCCAGTGGTCTGATTAGCTGATGATCAGGCCGCGCAACAAGCGTTGTCAAGGTTCCCGTGCTGGTCATGCGCCCCTCGGACAGCAGGCTGCTGCCGCCCCTGGAGTCAAGGAAGTCACGACATCACACAGGCACGCCGCGCACACGTGAAGCACGCCTCCTAGCGAGCGCCCGACCGCCGGTGACAGTTACAGCCACCACCAATCGCACCTGAGGGAAGGATGGATCGCCAGTGTCGGAGCTGTTTGGCCTCCGCTACGCGAAGTCGGACCTACTTCGCCGCATCGGGCGGCTTGAGCAAGTCGCAGGAGTCCGGCTCGTCACCCTCGGTGACGGTCAGGCTAGAGGCGTTCGAGTCCTAGAGTTCCGCACCGGATCCGGCTTCGCGTTCGACGTGCTGGTTGACCGCAGCTTCGACATCGGGCGCTGCGAGCACAACGGGCGGCCGCTGAGTTGGCAATCGGGTTGCGGGGTCATCGCCCCGTGGTACTACGAGTCCGATGGCTGGGGCTGGTTCCGGTCGTGGGGTGGCGGCATGGTTGTCACCTGCGGGCTCGACCACACCCTGGCACCGGGCGAGGACTCCGCCGAGCACTTCAATCAGCCGCACATCATGAAGACGGTCCAGTACGGGCTCCATGGGCGTATCGGCGGCCTGCCGGCCCGCCTGATTGGGTATGGCGAGCAATGGGACGGCGATGAGTGCTTGCTCTGGGCTGAAGGAGAGGTCGTGCAGACTGCGATCTTCGGTGAGCACCTGGTACTGCGCCGACGCATCGAAGCAAGGGTAGGCGAATCCCGTTTCACAATTCATGACATGGTCGAGAACGCTGGTCACACGCGTACGTCACATATGTTTCTCTACCATTGCAACATAGGGTTTCCGGTAGTCGACGAATTGTCGGAGCTTCTCGTACCCAGCCGCGAGACGACCACCGATTATGGCGTGCCGGTTGAGGGATATCGGACAATGTCAGCGCCGATCGCGAACTTCACCGAGGCATGCTTTGAGCACGACCTCATTGCGGAGCCGGAGGGAACCGTTCCGGTAGCGCTCGTCAACAGGAGACTGTCCCTCGGGGTGTACCAGGTCTTCCGCATCAGTCAGCTCCCGCACCACACCGTCTGGCGCATGATGGGCGAGGGTACCTACGCGCTGGCGATGGAGCCGAGCACCAACCGGGACGCAGGTCGCTGGGATGCGCGGGAACGTGGCGAGCTGCAATGGCTTGACCCCGGCGAAGAACGCCGATATGACCTCGAAGTGGGCGCGCTTGCTGGAGAGGCGGCCATTACGGACTTTGAGGCTCGGGTATCACGGCTGTCCTAGCCGCCAGGTTTCCGCAAGTCCGGCTTCGCGCGCTCTAGCCTGCCTCGAGTTCCAGCAGGCGCATGGCTGCAATCTCGTTAGTAACAAGGACGTTGAGGAAGCCACCGCGGAGCGCGCCAAGGATCGCCTCGGCCTTGTGCACGCCGCCCGCGACTCCCACGACCTTCGGAATCTTCTTCAGGTCGGCGAGCTCGATGCCGATTCTTCGCGCGTGCAGGGGGATGTCGACCACTACGCCGTTGGCGTCGAAGAACTGCCCGAGGATGTCGCCGACCGCGTTGTGCTCGGCGAGCAGCCCCAGGTCATCCTCGCTCAGATAGCCCAGCTGCACGATCGTGGCGTCCGGCGACGGCGTGCCAACGCCGACAACCGCCTGATCGACTTCGCATGCGTGCCTGAGCACTTGCTGGATGGTTGGTTCTTCGCGCAGCGCGGCAGCGAGCGCCTTCGATGACGCATGGATCGGCGCCGGGATCACCACGGCCGTGGTGGCATGGTCGCCGTCCGCCGCGTCCCCTTTAGACGACAGGATCGTCTGCAGGTAGCCATCGACCCCCCCGGTTAGCGTGACCATGTGAATTGGCCCGACGGCGCCGAAGTTGGTCGCTGCGATCACCCGGGCGACCGTCTCGCCCCAGCCGACACCCAGGCTTCCGCCAGGACGCAGATGGGTGCTGAGGAACTGCGCCCCGCCGAGCCCGATCCGGGCGCTGAGCACGCGGTGGTCACCGGGTTCCTTGTCGTGATCCGGCACCACCAGCGCCTCGGCGAGGTGGAACACACGACGCAGCTCGGCGCTGAGCTCGAACGCGTCGAGATACTCCGCATTGAGCTGGATTGACACCAGCCCGACCCGACGGGCGCGGTCAAGCAGCCGACCGACCGAGGCGCGCGACAGCGACAGTCGCTTGGCAATCTCGTCCTGAGTGAGCTCGTCCTTGTAGTAGAACCAGGCGGCGCGCAGCAAGAGCTGCTCCGAGCTCCAGCGACCGACCTCGTCCATGCCGGTGCGTCCCACTCCATCGCCTCGTTCCGCTGCCGGTGCCCCTGACCCGGTTCCGGCACAGTACAAGATGAGGCTGAGCACTCGCTCATGGTCTTGACATACGCCCGGGCCCCTACGGCAGGATCATACACATCCTGCGAATTGCTGAAAGGCCACTATGGCCTGGCCGAATGAGCTGGAGGTCCGATGACGGGAGCAGCTGCTACCCCCGGCTCAGCTGGGGACCTAGGCCTGCGCGATGCGGCCATCATAGTGACGGGCGCGAGCAGCGGGATCGGTGCCGCCACCGCCACCCAACTCGGCGCGGCGGCAGCAAACGTGGTGCTCGTCGGCCGCCGCAAAGACGCCCTCATAGCACAGGCCGACGTCGTCGTTCAGGCCGGCGGACAGGCGTTGTGCGTCCGGGCGGACATGGCGGAGGCAGACAGCGCGGCCCAGATAACCGCCGCGTGCCGGGAGCGGTTCGGCCGGATCGACGGCGTCGTTAACAACGCCGCCGTGGTCCGCCATAGGCCGCTACAGGACTGGACGGCAGGTGACTTCGACCAGCATCTCGCGACCAACGTGCGTGGCCCCTACTTTCTGATCCAGGCCGCGTTGCCGGACCTCACTGCCTCCCCGATCAGGTCCGTTGTGAACATCAGCTCCTCTTCCGGCACTATGCACCTATCCGGCCAGTCCGTTTACGGCATGACCAAGGCGGCGCTGAACTACCTCACGATGAGCCTCGCCGGCGAACTAGCGCCGTCCGGCGTCCGAGTGAACTGCATCGGTCCGGGGCCTATCGACACGCCGATCCACCAGACCTGGGCAGACGACCTCGAGGCGGCCTATCGATGGCTGGCCGAGCAGGTCCCGCTCGGCCGGATCGGCGTCGCCGATGAGGTAGCCCGGTGCATCACGTTCCTGCTAAGCCCGTTCTCCTCGTTCATAACTGGCGCAGTGATCCCAGTGGACGGAGGCCAGGTGATCCATCGTGCGTGAGCTGGCGCCGACGCAGCAGTGGGCCGGTCCGGTGCGGCCTGGACATAACCGACCGATGCGACTCGCTCACGATCCCAATCGCCGACGGCAAGACGCCAGCGGCGGTCCCCGGGGTCGAATCCGCGCGATGAGCCCTTGCCAGCCGGAGCTGACGTGCCCATAATCTGAGCAAATGATCCTGCTATGAGCGCCCGCTCGTCCTCAGCTTCCGGAGGCTAGCCGCGTGACCTGCTTGAGGGAACCGCCCTGGTCCCGGCGCGAGCTGGTGTCCGGAGCTCCGGCGTGACCGGGCGGGACCCGGCGCTGCCGACCATGGTGGACACCGGAGCCCAGCTGAGCGCCGGGGTGATTACTGCTGACCTCACGCGGCTTGGCGCCGAGATGGCGGTGATTCGCGGGCGGGCGCACTGGGCGCACGTCGACGTGATGGATGGGAAGTTCTGCCCGCAACTCACTGTCGGGCCGTCGTTCATCAAGGCCGTGGCCTCAACAGGCGTGCCGGTGGACGCGCACCTGATGGTCGAGGACCCGCTGCCCATGCTGCCAGAGGTGGTCAATGCGGGCGCCGGAATCGTGACCGTGCACGCGGAGTCGGGCCGCCACCCGCACCGGGCGCTGCAGGAGCTCACCTGGCTGTCCGCCGAGATACGGCCGGTGATCCGCGGTTACGCGATCAATCCCGGCACTCCCGTGCAGGCGATCGAGCCGGTGCTCGACCTTATCGACCTTGTGCTCGTCCTCGCGGTCAACCCTGGCTGGTCCGGTCAGGCACCCGCCGCGAATACCGCCCGCCGGATCGCCGCGGCGCGCGAGATCTGCCGCGCGGCCGACCATGCCGTCCTGGTCGGCGTGGACGGCGGAGTCACCCTTGCGAATGCTGCCGAGGTCGCCAGCTGGGGCGCTGACCTCGTCGTCAGCGGCAGCGCAATCTTCGACGGCAAGAACGCCCCCGGCAACCTCGCCGCCATGCTCGCTGCGCTAGGTGCGTCGCGGGCAACGCACACCACGCCGATCATCGCCCGCACCCCAGGAGGTACAGGATGACTGAAAGCACGGCTGGCATCGCCGCGCCGCGCACCCCGATGGCGATCAGCCAGATCGCCGTCGTCGTCCGCGACATGGACAAGGCGCTCAAGGACTACACCGAGAACCTCGGCTGGGGCCCCTGGAGCGTCTTCGACTACAAACCGCCCTTGCTGCATGACACCTATGTGCGAGGCGAGCCGGTCGAGTTCCGGATGATCGGTGCCGAGACGCACGTCGGAGACCTCGGCTTCGAGCTCATCCAGCCGGTCAGCGGACCAAGCATCTACCAGGAGTACCTCGACACCTACGGCGAGGGCGTGCAGCACATCGCCTGCATGAAGCACACGATCACCGACAGCGACCTGATGAAGGAGCACTGGCGCGAGCGCGGCGCCGAGGTACTGATGAGCGGCCAGATCGGCGACTCGATCGAGTTCTACTACCTGAACACCGGTCCCATGCTCAAGTGGGTCCTTGAGTCCGGCAGCGGGCATGCGATCGACCTTAAGCCGACGTACGTCTACCGGTAACGGCAGGAACCAGCAAGTGCAAGTCCTCGCCATCGGTGATCCGTACATGCCGGTGACCTGCTTCGCCGAGGCCCTGGCAAGCCTCGGCGAGGCGGTGACCGTCACCCAGATGCAGATCGACCGGATCGACGGTGAGCCGCCCAGAACCGAGTCCGAGCACCGGCTGCGAGAGTACGCAGGCGATCCCGCCGAAGTCGCTCGAGCTGCCGCCGGCCACGACGTCCTCGTCGTGCACGGCGCCCCGGTGAGCGCCGAAGCGCTGGGGGTGCCCGGCCTACGGCTGGTCTGCTGTGCGCGGGGCGGTCCGGTCAACGTCGATGTCGCCGCCGCGACCGAGCACGGGATCCCGGTGGCCAACACCCCGGGCAAGAACGCGGAGGCGGTCGCAGACCTGACCATTGCGTTCGCGCTGATGCTGATCCGTGGCGTGCCGCGGGCCAACCGGTATCTCGCCGACCGCGGCACGTTCAGCGAGTCGGTTTTCGACGGCCGCGAGTTCTTCGGTCGCGAGGCGCCTGGCACGGTACTCGGGCTCGTCGGCCTCGGCCACGTGGGGCGGAACGTCGCAACGCGCGCGCTCGCGCTCGGCTTTGACGTGATAGCACACGACCCGGTGCCACCGGCGATCGTGCCCCGCGATATCCGGCTGGTAAGCCTGGACCGCCTGATTGCCGACGCGGACATCGTGTCGGTGCACGCCCGGGCCACCCCCGCCAACCGCCACATGTTCTCCGAACCCGTTTTTGCCCAGATGAAAGCGGGCGCGTGCTTCATCAATACCGCCCGCGAATCGCTGGTGGACGAGGACGCGCTCGCCGAGGCGGTGCGCTCCGGGGCACTGGCGGGGGCGGCATTGGACGTCATGGAACGGCCCGCGGGCGGCGCCCGCCATCCGCTGCTCGACCTGCCGCAGGTCTTCATCACCCCCCACATCGGCGGCGCTACGCAGGAAACCCTGGACCGAGGCGCGCGCCAGGCGACAGCTGCCGTGGCGGCCATCCTGGCCGGACAGTGCCCCGACGACGTGGTCAACCCCGAGGTCTTCGACCGGGTCGCCCCGACGGAACGAGGCGGTGCCGCATGAGCTATCTGCTAGCAATCGACGCGGGCACCGGAAGCTGCCGGGCGCTGCTGTTCACGGAGAAAGGCCAGCAGATAGCTGCGAGCCTGCGGGAATGGACGCACCGCGAGCCATCGGACGCGCCGGGCGGACAAGATTTCGACGTCGCCGAGAACTGGCTGTTGATCGCGGCCTGCGTTCAGGACGCGCTGCGCGCGGTCGGCGCGACCGGCGCTGACGTAGCCGCCGTCGCCGCCACCAGCATGCGCGAGGGCATCGTGCTGTATGACAAGGCGGGCCAGGAGATCTGGGCCTGCCCTAACGTCGACAGCAGGGCCGCCACCGAAGCCGCCGAGCTCATCGCGGAAGGCGCTGCCGACCGCATCTACGAGATCAGCGGCGACTGGGTGTCGATCACGACGCCCGCCCGGCTGCGATGGCTTGCCAGGCACCGGCCGGAGATCCTTGCCGCTGCCCGCAGCATGGGCATGCTCAGCGACTGGATTGAGACGAGGCTGTGCGGCGTGCTCGCAACTGAGCCGTCCTGCGGCTCGAGTTCCGGGATGTTCTCGCTCGCCGATCGGACCTGGTCAGACGAGATCGCGCAGATCTGCGGCATTGACGCGTCCGTCCTTCCGCCGGTCAGGGATCCCGGCACCGTCATCGGCACGGTGACCCGCCGCGCCGCCGAGGAAACCGGCCTGCGCTACGGCACCCCGGTCGTTGCCGGCGGTGCCGACACCCAGCTCGCGCTGCTCGGAGCGGGCGCTCGGCCGAACGAGTACACGGTTGTCGCTGGCACGTTCTGGCAGAATACGGTCCTCCTCGACCGGCCGCTGATCGACCCGAAAACCCGGCTGCGCACGCTCTGCCATGTGATCCCAGGCCAGTGGATGCTCGAGGGCATCGGATTTTACTGCGGGATGAGCATGCGCTGGTTCCGCGACGCGTTTTGCGAGGCAGAGACCGCTATCGCTCGCGAACGGGGCATCGACCCCTACGCCGTAATGGAGGAGAGCGCGTCCGCAGTGCCACCGGGCTCTGGCGGCGTGTTGGCAATCATGTCGAACCTGATGAACGCACGGCAGTGGGTGCACGCGACGCCATCATTTCTCGGCTTCGAACTGTCGGACCCAGCCCGGTCAGGCCGCGGCGCCTGCGTGCGAGCGCTTGAGGAAGCCGCTGCCTACGTGACCCGCGGGCACCGAGACATCATTACCGAGCTCCTTGGAACGGCGTTCACCGAGCTCGTCTTCACTGGCGGCGCCGCCAACGGAACGCTCTGGCCGCAGATCATCGCCGATGTGACCGGCCTCCCCGTGCACGTTCCCGTCGTGAAAGAGAGCAGCGCACTCGGCGCGGCAATCTGCGCAGGAACAGGCGCCGGGATTTACGGCAGCCTCATCGACCTGGAACCCGACTTGCGGGCTCGGTCCGCCACCTTCGAGCCCGACGCAGGTGCGGTCGGCGTGTACCACGAGCGATACGCGACCTGGCGGCAGGTCTACCAGCGAATGCTCGACATGTGCGACGACGGCATGCTGAGCCCGCTTTGGCGAGCGGCAGGAGCCTGATGAAGAACCCGCGCCAGCGACGCTGGCACAACCTCTGGAGGCATTAGTCATGGCCGACACCGACGAGCTCACCGAGGGCGCGCGATTCCAGACGCACGTGGCCGCCCGGCCGCACGTGAATCAACTCAAGGGCGCCGGCGCTCTGGACTGGGGTATGCAGAGCAGGCTCGCACGGATCTTCACACCCGCAACTAGCCGCACGGTCATGCTCGCGATCGACCACGGCTACTTCCAGGGGCCGACCACGGGATTGGAACGAGTGGACCTGTCGATCGTGCCCCTGCTGACGCTCGCCGACGCGCTCATGACCACCCGGGGGATGGTGCGCTCGACGATCCCGCCGACGTCAGGCGTGCCGATCGTGCTACGCGCCAGCGGGGGTCCTAGCGTCCTCAGGGAGATGTCCAATGAACACATCGCCGTCGCGATGGAGGACGCCGGGCGGCTTAACGCCGCTGCGGTAGCTGTTCAGGTTTTCATCGGCGGCGAGCACGAGACCCAGTCCGTGCACAACATGACGCGGCTCGTTGACGAGGGCCAGCGAGCCGGGATACCCGTGCTCGCGGTCACCGCGGTCGGGCGTGACCTCACCCGGGATGCGCGTTATCTGAGGCTCGCAGTCCGGATCTGCGCGGAACTTGGTGCCCACGTCGTGAAGACATACTACTGCGCCGAGGGCTTCGACACCGTCACGTCAGCGTGCCCGGTGCCGGTCGTGATGGCAGGCGGCAAGAAGCTGCCCGAGCTAGAGGCACTGACAATGGCTTACAAAGCAATCGAAGCCGGCGCCGCTGGTGTCGACATGGGCCGCAACATCTTCCAGAGCGACCAGCCGGTGGCGATGATTCGTGCCATCCGCGCCGTGGTACACGACTCTGCCAAGCCGGAGGACGCCTACGAGGAATTCGTGCAGCCGGTGCTCAAGGGCAACTGAGCGCACCGACACGAGTCAAGCAGGCAGCGTAGCCGTCACGATCACGCCGCCTCCGGACGCGGCGCCTGCGACAACTCACCGACGATCGCCGTCAGATTGGCGATGTCAAGCCCTGCGCGGCCGAGGAAGAGCCCGTCGGGACACTGACCTGGCGCGCTGACTCGCCTCAGCTCGCTGAACAGCCCCCTATCGGCCGATCCGCCGTAAAGGACCCGTATCAAGAGCCCGGCCTCGTCCGCGACCGTCCTGATCGCCCCGGTGACAGCTGCGATCCAGCGCGGCGACGCTGACTGGGTGGCGCCGATCGCCCACTCCGGCTCATAAGCCACCAGCAGCTCCGATCCCGGCTGGACCTGCGCTAGCCGATAGGACAGCTGGTGACGCACGCTACCAACGGCGTCATTGACGTTGCCGCGTGTGGCCTCACCAACACACAGGACAGGGGTCAACCCCGCCGCCAGGCTCCTGCTGACCTTGGCCGCGACCTGGGCATCGGTCTCGCCATGCAGCCGACGACGCTCACTGTGGCCCATTTCCGCATGAGTAGCCCCTGCTTCTGCGAGTGCGGCGGCGGTGATCTCTCCGGTCCAGGGGCCCGGCCCTTCGGATGACACGTCCTGTCCGCCTACGTGTATACGGGTGCCTGCGAGCACCCGCAGCGCGACGCCCAGCGCGAGATAGGACGGCAGCACGAACAATCGCAAGTTCGCAGGCACGGTAAGCTGCCGGACTCCTGTCAGCCATCGCTCGGTGTCGGCAAGCCCGAGATAGGCCTTCAGGCTGACGCCGAGCGTGACCTCATTCAGCATGCCGGCGCGTCGTCAAGCCGGTGACCGTCGGCCGGATGGTCAGTCTTCTCGTATGCCTCTAGCATTGCGAGCTTCAGCGAGGACGGCGAGGTCTCGTCGAATCTGAGGGCGAGCCACTGCTTCACAATCGTCGCAGCCAGGTGCCCGCCGATGACACGTGCGCCGAGCGCGAGGACCTGGCAGTTGTTCGAGAGGATCGAGCGTTCCACCGAGTAGGCGTCGTAGGCGACTGCTGCACGCACGCCGGGCACCTTGTTCGCGCTGATAGCCATCCCAATGCCAGTGCCACAGACGAGGATGGCGCGGTCGATCTCGCCGCAAGCCACTGCCTCCGCAACCCGGACCCCAACCTGCGGGTAGGGCTCTATAGCATCAGCACTCGCCACGCCGAAATCAATCACCGTCATCCCAGGCAGCCTGCTGGTCTCAGCCAGCAGCATGCTCTTCAGCTCGTAACCCGCATCATCGGCGCCGAACCCGACCGTCATTTCACTGCGAACACTGTGCTCGCCGTCGTCGTAGCTGCTATGTCGACGGGTGACTTTCATGCGCGCTCCAGCTCTTGCGAGCCGCTCGCTTGGTCATCGCACCGGGCGGACAGCACAGTGCCGACCGCATCTATGCACAAGCTCATGGAAATCGCACCGGGATCAGGGCTGCCCACGCCGCGTGCTCCCAGTGCCCGGGCACGCCCGATCCGCGCTGCGAGCCCCGCCGTTTCCCGGGCGGCCTGCGCCGCTGCCGAGGCGGCCGCCTGCCAAGCCGGAGCAAGGGGCAGCCCGTCGCTGGCACCCTTGTCCAGAACCTCAGCAAAGGGACTGAGCGCGTCCAGCAGCGTCTTGTCCCCCGGTCTGGCACCGCCACGTTCCGCAATGGCGGCTGTGGCGTGCATTATCGCTGCGGCTACCGACGGGGGGTCCGGCTGGACGGTGTCGCCCAGCTGTGTGCCCAGATCGATCAGGAGCAGGCCCCAGAGGGCGCCGCTCGTTCCGCCGGCATCGTCCGCCCAGGCTGCACCGGCATGGCGGAGAACTGAACCGAGCCCGTGGCCCGATCCGACTGCTTCGTGAGCGGCAGCCACGGCCGCGGTCATGCCGCGCACCATGCCGGAGCCGTGATCACCGTCGCCAGCCACTGCGTCGAGGCGGCCAAGCTCGGCTTCAGCCAAGCGCATCGCCACCAGCATTGCTTCAAGCGCATCCTGGGCGGTCTGCACCACATCGTCCAGCTCGGCCGGGCGTCGGGCCGAGGCTGGTATGGCAGACCGTGCGCTCACGACGGCAGCATGTCTGGTTGCGGCAGCCGTCATCGGGGCGGCGGTAACGACCGGCAGGACGTTGCGACCGTCCCGGAGCTGGTCACGCTGCGGCCGGCGGAAGGCTGGCGTATCGCATGGGGCCAGCCACAGGTCCTCTAGCTCTCGATCGAGCCACGCCACTGTGAGCGAACAGCCTCGCATATCTAGGCTGGTCACGAGCTCGCCGACTTCCGGTGCAACTAGATCAACACCGGCATGTACCAGGAGGGGATGAATTTGGCGCCAGAGGCCGAAGAGCTCTTCGTATTTCACTCCGCCGAGGCCATTAAGGAGGACAGCAGCTCGCTGAGAGCGTGCCGGCCGCTCGGCAAGGAGACTCTCGACCATGAGCGTTGCTAGCTCAGCTGGGCCGGGGCTTGGCATGGCGCGGACGCCTGGCTCGCCGTGAATGCCTAGCCCCAGTTCCATGAGCCCGTCCGCCACAGAGAAGAGCGGCTCGGAGGCACCGGGCAGAGTGCAGCCTCCCCACGCTACGCCAATCGTGCGCGTCCGCTCATTGGCAAGCTGCGCCAGACGCTCGACTTCGTCTAGCGACATGCCGGTCTGGGCTGCGGCGCCTGCGACTTTGTAGACCACCAGATCTCCGGCGACGCCCCGGCGCAAGCGCGCATCGTCAGGTGCAGCAGAGGCGATGTCATCGGTTATGACGACCGTCCGGCAGTCGATGCCCTCGGCGCGCAGTCGCTCCTGCGCCATGTCAAAGTTAAGCCGGTCACCGGCATAATTGCCGTAGCTGAACAGCACGCCGACGCCCGCTTCGAGGGCACAACCGGCCCGGTAGGCCTGCTCGGCCGAAGGCGAAGTGAAGACCTCGCCGACCACGGCGCCATCAAGCAATCCTGACCCGACCAGACCCATGAACGCGGGATAGTGACCTGACCCTCCGCCGCCAATCACCGAGACGCGGCCCGCCACCGGCCCACCTGACCTCATGACCGCGGACGCGCCCGGGACCGGCTCAACATAACGGGCATACGCAGCTACGAAGCCCGCGACGGCATCGGCCTTGAAACTCGTAGTGCCGCCGCCCACTTCTTCAGCTCCCTCTTCTTACGGGCTCGAGCATCTCACCGAACTCAGGCAGCGTCAGCCCCATGGTTCCAGTTGCGAACCAAGAATTTGTAGGCATCACTGGCGAGTTCGTCTTCGCTGTCGAAGAGCTTTCGCCAGATCCTCGTGGCAGCGGCAAGGTTCGGGAGGAAGTTGCCGAACGCCTCGACAGTGAGCCAGCCGTCGTAACCGATGTCCCGAAGCGCGGCGAACGAGGCGTCCCATTGAACGCTGCCCGTTCCTGGCACACCTCGATCGTTCTCAGATATATGCACGTGCGCGATCCTCGGGCCCGCGCGGCGGATGGCATCTGCTGGGTTTTTCTCCTCGATGTGGGCGTGGAAGGTATCCAGGTGGATGCGGCAGTTGGGATGGTCAACCTCGTCGATGCAACGGATCGCCTGGTCGAGGGTGTTCAGGTGATACAACTCGAAGCGGTTCACGACCTCTTCTGCCAGCACGACGCCAGTCCGCTCCGCATATTCAGCCGCGCGGCGCAAGTGATCGACACTGCGCTTCCACTCGTCGTCGGTGGCGCCCCGACCGGTGAACACGCCAAGAGCCACCTGGTGCGGACCGCACAGAATACTGGAGCCGACAGCGGCACAACAGTCGATCACCTCCTTCAGATGCTGGTAGGCCGCTTCGCGGACCGCCGGGTCGTCGCTGAGCGGGTTGTGCTCGGCGGCAATGACAGTGTTCGCTGTCCGCTGCAGTCCGAGGTCGTCTAGGCGCTGTCCCCAGACTGCCCACTTGGCCTGGTCGAGGTCGAAGATTGGCACCTCGACGCCGTCGAAGCCGATCTGCTTCAATCTCTCGAGGATCGGCATGAGCCCGTCGTGCATTTCATCTGCCCACAGATAGAGGTTGATGCCGAACTTCATCTGGTTCCCCTTTCATCACCAGCGATCGGCCGCGGGCGCTAGTCAAAGCTGCTGCGGCATACTGCTAGTTCTCTCGCCGCCGGCCATAAACAAGCCGCACTATGGGCTGACCTGGCGCGGACTGCAGCTGAGAGCATTCGCTCAAGCACTGGCCATCCGCTCCCTCGGAGTATCAGCCTGTGGGCGGGCGTTGGCAAGGGCTTGCTAGCGAATCTGGGGGCTTGATGACACCGATCGACCTCAGCTGACAGGCTCCCTCATTCCCGCCGCCTCGAGCGGCGGCGCGGCGGCTACAGCCAGGCTGACTGGCGAGCGGACCTGCGGGACAGGCCGTGTGGGTTTTGGTGTGGTTGGCGAGGCGCTTCCGATATCAGGCGTAGTGTCAGGGAGACTTCGCGCCAAACATCTGGCCACACTCATTAGGAGTACATAAATGGAACAGCGACCGCTGGGCCGAACCGGCCGCAACGTCTCGATCATAGGCCTCGGATGCTGGCAGCTAGGCTCTGACTGGGGCGCCGAGCAGATGAGCGAGGCTCAGGCGCTGGCGGTGCTCAACGGCGCCATTGATGCCGGCGTAACCTTCCTCGACACCGCAGACGTGTACGGAGATGGTGAAAGCGAGAAGAGGGTCGGCCGACTCCTGGCCGAGCGGGGCAGGGACGGGCTGACGGTGGCGACCAAGATGGGTCAGCGTGCCGACCCCCACGTTGCCGAAGCGTACAACCTTCATAACTTCCGCTCGTGGATTGATCGGAGCAGGCGCAACCTCGGAGTCGATGTCATTGACCTTATGCAGCTGCACTGCCCACCCTCCAGTGTCTTTTCCGATGATCGGGTATACGACGAACTAGACCAGCTGGTCTCCGAAGGATCCATCGAGTCCTATGGTGTCTCTGTCGAGACATGTGACGAAGCACTGGCGGCCATCGCGCATCCACGAGTCACCAACGTTCAGCTGATCCTCAATGTCTTCCGCCGAAAGCCACTTGAACAGGTCATTCCCGCTGCAGCAGCTGCAGGCGTCGCGATCATCGCCAGAGTCCCGTTGGCCAGCGGCATGCTCTCAGGCAAGTACACCGAGAGCACCGCCTTTAGTCCTGCCGACCACCGAAACTACAACCTGCACGGCGAAGAGTTCGATGTAGGAGAGACATTCAGCGGAGTCCCGTACGAGGTCGGGTTGCGCGCAGCCCAGGATGTCGCGAAGCTGGCTCCCTCAGGCGCGACGGCCGCACAGCTAGCGCTCAGGTGGATCGTCGACCAGCCCGGAGTGACGACCGTCATTCCGGGTGCGCGCACTGCCGAGCAGGCGATCAGCAACGCCCAAGCGGCATCACTGCCTGAGCTGACCGACACTCTGCAGACGGAACTGCGCGGCGTCTACGATCGCGATGTCCGCCAGTTCGTCCACTCGCGCTGGTGAAACCCGTAATGACCCTTTCGGGCAACCCTAAAAGCGAGTGGTAGCCAACCGCGTCCTCCAAAGTGATCACTCTCAAATCGTTTAAGTGCTCACTCTTCGGGGGCCGCTACTGTTCAGTTTTCGAGCGTCGGCGACGACGTGAGCACCTACATCGATGCTTCGGGCGCCCGGCACGGCGGGTTTGTCTCGTCCGGCTACCTCTCCTACCGCAAGCGTCATCGGCGCACGTTTGCGGACGCGCCAACACTGAGATGCGGAACAAGCTCAGCGGGCTACGAGAGTACAGCTCCCCGAGCGCGCGGCGGCTGAGTAGACGGTGCGGGAGGCGATCTACGCCTGGCTAGCGCAGTGAGTCGATGGTCGCCGGGTCGACGGCCGCGAAGTACCGGGGCCTGAGATCGCCGATCGGACGAGGGGAACTGCGCGCGCGGGCTCGCTCAGCCCCGTCCGACGAACGGCATCTTCGTAGCGGTGATCGTCAGGAATAGGACGTTTGCGTCTAGTGGCAGTCCAGCCATGTAGAGCACCGCCTCAGCTACGTGACAAGCATCGAAGGTGGGCTCTGCGAGCACCGATCCGTCTGCCTGCTGCGCGCCCTGGCTGATGCCCTGAGTCAATTCGGAAGCCGCATTACCTATATCGATCTGGCCGCATGCAATGTCAAATTGGCGGCCATCGAGTGCGATCGATTTGGTCAGCCCGGTGATTGCGTGTTTGGTCGCCGTATAGCCCACACTGCCCGGCCGCGGGCTGTGCGCCGATATCGAGCCATTGTTGATGATCCGGCCACCGCGCGGGTCCTGTACCTTCATCATCTGCACCGCGTGTTGCGCACACAAGAACGAACCGGTCAGGTTGGTGTCAACTATCTGGCGCCACTGAGTCAAGGTGACCTCATCAACGGCGCCTGCCGGGCCGAACACGCCGGCGTTGTTGACGAGCAAGTCGAGGCGGCCCCAGTGCTTGCCAACTGCAGCGAACAAGGCGGCCACCGAATCTGGCCTCGTGACATCCGAAGGTACGACAAGTCCGGTGTCCGCCGGCCATTCTCCTGACAACAGAGTTTCGCGTAGCGCCTCCTCACGGCGCCCGGCCAATGCGACCCTCCACCCCGCCGTTAGCAGAGCGCGGCTGATGGCCCGGCCGAGTCCAGAGCCTGCGCCAGTCACCACAGCCGTCCCGGTAGTTGCCACTGTTTCCCCTTGCCTTGGTCCTAGCGTGATTGGCTGCTAGAGGGATTCCTAACCGCTTGGCAGCGCAGCGATCCGCTCCGAATCCAAGCGAGTTTCTGCGGCCGACCGCAACTTGGAGCCGTGTCGTCGCCGCCTGAATCCTGACGCCCTGGTTCCCCGGCATTGACGAGCCGGAGCATGCATGCTGCTACGCCCATCCAAGACTCCTCCGCTGGCAAGTCCTGATCAGCCACTGGGTCACGTGCCGCCGCGTGCAGCAGATGGCGTTTCACCGTAGTGGTGGCCAGCGCGGTCTAGCCGACCACGCCGGCTAGCCGCGCGAACGCGTCCAGGAGCACGTGCCGGAACGGCTGCTCGGCCAGGTTGCCGCCGCGGAATACGGCCACCGGCGAGCGTTCGCGCGCCAGGCCGTTCGCACCGCCACATGGGCGCGTATGTAGATCGGAGCGGACGGTCGCTGTTGCTGTCAGCTTGTGAGCGGCTTGCCTACTCTGAAGCCACCTGCCCGGCTGCTCGTCGGGACTCGCCGGGGCCCCGCCAAAGGGAGCGGGTTTACAGCCCGCTTCTGCTAGCCCATCGGTATGGCCGCTGACCTGGCACTTCTTTATACACCGCCACACGTGATCCGCGTTTCGTCCGCCGGGCGTCCGTGCACTCCGAGTCGCCCAGGTCAGCGCGCTGAGGAACGCTGGGAGCGCCCAAGGCCGTCCAGCCAGGTCTCACCGTGTCTCAACGACTCCTAGCCATATCTCGCCTTCATTGGCCGGCGCCGCCAGGCCGATGGACGGCCATGTCAGCGCGCGCCGTGACCGGCAGGGCACTGACTGTTCCAGGTCAGCAAGGGTGAGGCCGATCAGGACGTGGCCGTTACTCCGGCCAAGATCGCCAGCCGCGAGAACGACCGGCCTCCGGACTGCCGGCGTCGCCGTCACCGAGCGCGCCGTCGTGGCCGAGGAATGAACCGCCTGCAGGGCACGTGCTGTCGCCCAGCCCCGGCACTCGCCGGTACTAGACAGGCCCGTAGGCGCATGGTCGCAGTAAGGCCGGTGCCGTTACCGTGACGACCGGCCGGGCCGCCTGAACGCAACCGGCCGGACCAGCCGCCCCAGCTGGCGCAGCAGCCGGGGCCCAGCCGGCATCTCATTCAGGGGCGGGCGGTATTGCACGAACGCGTAGCCTAGCCGCCGTGCCAGCAGGCCGTCGGTGGCGATCTGGTCGCCGACCACTACCCCTGGCCGGGGGAAGCCCTGGTACGGCGCTGTCCGCATGGGTTTGCCGGCCGACGCCAGGTACACCACTCGGACGCCCACGCTGCTAGGAACAGCCTGCGGGCGGCGCGGCGAGTTCGTGGCAAAGCACACCACCTGCACCTCCGGCAACTGGCCTGCCCGCAGCACGAGCAGCGCGACTCCCCGCTCCAGGGCGTCCTGACCGCTGTCCCAGGATGCGACCAGCGGCTCTACGTCGAAGATGACTGTGCGTGCCGCAAGCTCCTCGACGCGGCTGAGCACCGCGTCAAGCCCCGCAGCGCGCTCATACCCGGCTCGCACAGATCCACTTCAGCACAACAACACCCCCGTGGCCAGCCGCCGCCGTAACGTCGCCGTCTCAAGATCACCGACCTAGGAGGGCCGGGGACTGGCGCGGTTTCCGCTGCTGGCGGCCCGTTCCAGTCCCCGTCACGGCTGCGGGCGGATGCCGGCCTGCCCGGCAGCAACCCCAGGCTGCCCGAGGCGCTGCACCACAGCTCCTGGAGCGAGGCGGTGCTGCCGAGCACCGGGGAGTGCCGCGCGTCCGCAGGCTGTTCGCGGCTCCGGGCGGCGCCCGCTGCTATCCGGCGGTGACCTTCTTGCGGTCCTCGTGCTTGCGGTCCTCGTGCTTGCGGTCCTCGTGCTTGCGGTCCTCGTGCCCGGTGATCTGGATGGTGCTGGGCTTAGCCTGCTCGCGTCGGCGTTCGCCGGAGCCCGCGGCCGTGCGGCGGGGGCTGGTCATCAGCTCGGCGTAGCTCGCCAGGTAAGGGCTGAAACTTGCGGAGGCCGCGCCAGCACCGGCGGCGGGCCTCTGGCCCGCCGCCGGATTCGCCCGATGTTGCGCCACCGGCCACTGGGGACTGGTGGCGGAGAGCCGGTCGGGTCAGCCGGTGACTACCAGGTCATCGCGGACGTTCCTGACGCCCATGCCCCTCCAGGCGGCGTCGATCACCGCGTCATGCTCGCCCCAGGTTTCGATGTGGCCGGTGACGGTGATCGTGCCATCGCTGGCGCCTACCTGGACGTCGGTGTCGCCCGGCAGCAGCCCGTAACGGTCGAGGGCACCCTGCACCAGGTCGGCCACGTCGGCGGCCTCGATGTCGCTGTAGATCTCGATGTCGTCGGCGATGCCGCGCACGCCGGTCAGCCCGCCGACGGCCTGCTCGGCCGCATCCCGCTGGAACCTGTTGCCCACCATGCCGGTCAGCCAGACGTTACCTTCGCTGGCGCTGGCCTCCACGCTGCCCGGCGGCACGCTGACATTCATCGCCAGCGCGTTGTTGGCGTCAGTGGTCAGCAGGACGTCGTCCCGGTAGCTGGCGTACGGCACGTCCACCATCAGGTGGTTATGCACCCTGGTGACCCCTTGCACCCGCTTGGCCGCTGCGGCCGCTTGCAGGTACTGCGGGTAAGCGGGCACGGTGCCGTTCAGGGCCACGTCCCCGCTCATGTTCTTCACGCTGATGTCCGAGGCGTCGATCAGAGGATCAAACTCCAGCTCCTTCTGCACTGCCTCGCGGATGTCCTTGGCTTTCTGAGCCGCTTGACGTGGGCTTTTCGCTGCCACGGCCAGGTCCCCCTCCCTGCTATCAGGCTGCTGTTCTCCTGTTCTCTTTGTGTCCTTCGGATGTACCCAGGGCGACCAGCGGCCAGTCGTCACAACCGCAGCCGTCCTGCGCCTGACGCGGTGGTTCCGGCAGCCGGTCTCCGGGAGCGGCGCTGCCGCTGGGCGGGTGGTGTCGGCGGCCGTGATCATTTAGGCCGATACGCCCTGTACCTGATGAAATGCGAAGAGCTAGATCTCGGAAGTGCCACCTGAGGCGGCGTGGCGGAACGGCCTTCCCGGTCCCCGGGGAAACGGTGACGGCCAGCCCGGCCGTCATTGCCAGCCGCCGGTCTCTGGCAGCGGGATGGCTGCCAGCCGCGCGGCTTCGGCCGCGGGGATGCCGAGCATGCGCAGCATGCCTTCGGCCACCTGATCGACGGTTGCCTGGTCGCGCTCGGGGTGGCGCTCAGCCTGGCGCAGGAGGGCCAGCAGTCCGCCGGCGACCGCGCTGAGCGCGATCCCAGCATCCGGGACGGTGAAGCGGCCGGCAGCCTGGCCCGCTTCGATGTCACGCAGCGCACGCGGCGCCAGCCCTGCAGGCGTATCCAGCAGATCGAGGCCGCGGCCGGCGAGGAACCGCGCCATGTCCGGGTGGGTCCAGCCGAGCCTCCCGGAGATCCGGAATGACACGGCGAACACCTCGGCCGGGTCGGCGATGCCCGCGCAGGCACGGTCGATCATCTGGCCCGAGCGTTCCATCACCTCACCGGACGCGGTCGCGAACAGCTGGTCCTTGCTGTCGAAGTGGTTGTAGAACGACCCGAAGCCGATGTCAGCCGCCTCGGTGATCTCCTGGATGCTCGCCCGGTCCCCGCGGCCCTCGGCGATCAGCCGCACCGCCGCGTCGACGAGCGCCTGCCGGGTCCGCGCCTTCCGCCGGTCCAGCCGCGAGAATCCGGGCGGGCCGGCCAGCATCGCGTCCGTCATGATCTTCCTCCTCAGGGCTGAGCAGCGCACTTGCCCGGTCATGTCACCGTGCCCTGCCGCATCGGCCAACTTGGTGACCGATCCCGGCACCGGCTCGGGAGACGAACTCATTACTGATGAGTAACAACAGAACTGATGCTACCAGTAACTCCGAGCACCGCGGCGCCGAGGTCGTTCCCTTCTAGGGGGGAGCCGCGGCCCGGCACCTGGCCCGCCCAAGGCGGCGGCGGACAGTAGCCGCCGCCGCCTCTCCGCCAGCCTGGGCGGCTGGCCACGGGCCGCCGGCAGATGGTCTGGGCTACCGCCCGCGACAAGGCCCGGCTGTCCCGGACATCGTCGGGCTATGCCGCCGGGCTGTGCGGGTAGCCGGACGTGGTGCGGGCCGGGATCCGCTCGTGCACGGCCGAGTGAAGGGCGTTCCCGGTACGCCGCAGCTCGATGCCCTGCACCAGCGCGCGGGCCCCGAAGACCAGGTTGAACAGGCCGAACAGCAGCGCCAGGGTGATGGCGCCGACTCCCGGGTGCGCGAACAGCACTACCCCGAAGGCGACCGAGACCAGGCCGCCGAGGATGAACAGTGCCCGGGCGCCGGCCGCCTCGCCGCTGCGGAACGCGGCCAAGACCTCCACCAGCCCGCCGACGACTGCCCAGCTGGCCACGATCAGCACCAGGACCAGTGCGGTGGGGCCAGGCCAGGCCAGCGCGACCACACCGGCGGCCAGGTCGACCAGCCCGACCAGGAGGTGCCCGAGCACCGGCCCGGCGGTACGGCTGCCGAATGCTCGCATGGCCTCCAGGCCGGAGGCCATGAACGCGTACACGGCGAACAGGACTACTAGCGCGAGGACCGTGATCCCGGGCCAGGCCAGTGCCATGACGCCCACGGCAAGGGCGAGGATGCCCCGCAGGATCAGGCTCGTGCTCAGCGACTTCAACATGACTGTGCTCCTTCCGTTGCTTCGCCGGCGCACCGCGCGGCCAGCACTTGACACCAGATCTATCATAACTGATCTGTGACTACAATACTGACTATTTCATCAATTTGCCCCTAGGCCGACCAATCATCGCGCCACGCCACGTCTCCGCAGGCAAACCCGGCGCGAACCGGGGACCAGCAGCGCACGCAGCGCGACGACACCGGCCGGGCAGCGCCGTGCACGGTGACCCGACCCGCTAGTCGAGGTGCAGGGCCACTCATCGACGCGGCCACCAACGCCATCACCTCACTTGGCGGCCCATGGCTCACGCTCCATAAGGTCGAGCGGCAGCTCGAATTCCTGTCCGCGGTCGACGAGCCGAGCGCCGTGCGGCTGATCCAGGCCGTCGCCAAGCTCGCCATGGCGCTGTCACCGCTTCCAGGGCTAGATCCACCCACGATGGCCCGGCTGGCCGGGCCCGGTCACCGCAGCGGCCAATCTGCTGGGCGAGGCCACCGCCGAGGACCTGGCGACCGAGGTCCGTAAGATCCTCGATGCCCCGCGGCCGCGCCCGCTGACGTCGTGACGATCGGGCCGCTGATCGATGAGCTCAAAGCCGCGCTCCGGGCCTATGAGACGAGCCGGGGGCGGCTGCCGAGGCGGCTGATGGACGTCCCGCGGATCATGAGCCGGTTCAGCTGATGCCGCGAGCGGCCGGGCCATCCGGAACCGGCATAGGCGCTATCCCCCTGCCGCGAACCGCGCTGATGGCGATGCCCCCGGGTGGCGGCGAGAGATCCGGACGCGCAGCGAGGCGGGCCTGATCGCGAATCGCAACGGCCCGCTCAGATCGGCTGCTTCCCCGTCGATCCCCGCATGCGCCGCCGGCGGCGCACCCACCTCCAGATACGCCGCCGTCCAGGCGCGCGCCGCAGAGGACGGCCGGCCGCCCGGAACGTCGAACACGAGGACCCCGAGCTGGCCGGTGTCGAGCGCCGGGCGGCTACCGCGAGCGACGGGCTGATCCAGGGCGTAGGGGTTGTTCGAGACGAGCACGACAGCCGGCTGACGATGCTCGCGCCCGGCATCGTCGGTGACAAGCAGGTCCGGTGCCCGGCCACTAGGGCCCAGTACCTGCTGCGCGGTTTCCAGGAGAGTGCGCACCTTGGCATCGCGGTAGGCCGGCTGCTGGACCGCATCGCCGTAGATGCCGAGCGAGACATTGTTGAGGAACAGCCGGCCGTTTACCTCCGCCATGTCGATCCGGCGCTCGACCCCGTCACTGAATGCGTCGAGCGCGCCAGGCACGTCATGCCGGTCCACCCCCACGTCGAGCGCGAAGTGGTTGCGCGTCCCGGCCGGAATGCAGACGAACGGAAGCCCGTGCGCGGCGGCGGCCGCGGCCACGACAGCCAGAGACCCATCACCACCAGCCATTCCGAGGGCATCTGCACCGCTGGCTACCGCTGCCTCAGTCAGCGCTGCCAGGCTCTGGCCCGCGGCCAGGACGACAACCTCGATCCGCTGCTGGCGCGCCCGCTCAACGATCCCGTTGCGCGCGGCCGCACCCCCGCCAGACCTGGGATTGACAAACAGCACCGGCTGCCGCGGGCGGCCGGCGGCGCGCCAGCCACGACGCAACAGCCGCTGCTCAACCCCCTGGTGCGGTGATGCGAGCTGTCCAGACGATCGGATCGGGCCGTCACCCCCTGCGGGTCAGATCACCAGCGTGCCGTCAGGTAGATCGTTTCATAGCCGGGCAGGCCGACGGCTACAGGTCTGCGCGGCGGCGCTCCTTGGCCGTCTGCCGCGGATCGCCTCCATATCGGCCGCGGTGGCGTTCATAAAGTGCCTGGCCTGGCGCTTACCGCGTCGGCGCGAGCTGGCGTCCCAGGATGTGGCTGAGCGCGCTGGCGAGTTCCGCGCGCGGGTCCGGGGCCATGGTCGTGTGCCGCCAGCCGATGAACCGGTCGGGGCGCACCAGGACGGCGCCTGCACTGGTGATCTCGCGGTTGCGCAGCCAGGTGCAGCGCGGGTCGAACAGGTCGCCGTCGAGATGACCGATCCGCACCGCGTCCAGCGGCAGGCCGGTCTGCGCGGCCAGATCGCCCGCGGCCTGGCACCATGGCCCGCCGTCCTCTCCGGCGATCAGCAGGAAGCGCCCCGGCCCCACGAGGTCCTTGACGGGCCGGCGCACGCCGTCCTCATCGTCGATCCAGGCGTGCGGCAGCGGGGCTCCTGGTCGGGTGCCTGGCTGGTACACCCGGATGTCGTCTGCGGATGTCGGGGCCGCGCTGCCGTCGGACACGACCGCGGCGGAGGAGTAGCAGTAGCCGTACTCGACGTTCAGCTCGCTGAACTCCATCGACTGCGCGCGCATCGCGCGCAGCGCCGCCGAGCGGTGGGCGGCGTCTTCTGGACGGCCGCTCCACATCCGGCGCAGGGATGCCATGTTCTGGTCCGGGTTGTTGCCCGGGTCCACGCCGAGCGCCGCGGCGACCTCGAAGTGGTTGAGCGCGTTCTCCAGGGAGCGCTGGGCGTTGCGCTCGTCTGCCGGCCGCCGCTCGTCCTGGTAGGTATCCAGCAGGGCCGGCGACGCGTGACCGTCCAGGACGAGCGCCAGCTTCCAGCACAGGTTCTGCGCGTCGTGGATCGCGCTCGTCAGTCCCAGCCCGCCGGTGGGCGGGTGCCGGTGCGCGGCGTCGCCGAGCAGGAACACCCGGCCGGCCCGGAACGCCGATGCCATGACGGCATCGACCGACCACCGGGTGATCTTGTGGATCTTCATCGGGACGTCCGGCAGGCCCAGCGCGCGCCGGGCGTCGGCCTCGACCTGCGCGTCGGACTGGGCGCGGGGGTTATCGGCCGGGTAGTTGAGGTGGATCACCCATTCCTCCGAGCGCGGTCCCCAGTTGTCCGGTCCCATCGGGACCAGCACGACCAGGGTTCCGGCCTGCGGTGAGAAGATCCACCGGATCAGCACGTCGGGGTCCGGCGCCCACGGCGACAGGTCTGCCGAGACGTGCAGTGTCGCGGTCTGCGTCACCACGCCGAGGCCCTCGTACGTCAGGCCGATCAGGCTGGCCACGGTCCGTCCCCCGTCCGCCCCGACCAGGTACCGGCAGCCCACGGCATACTCGCGACCCGTGGCGGTGTCCCGGATCGTCGCGCGGACGCCGTCGCTGTCCTGGTCAATGGCGGTGAGCTCGTGGCCGAACCGGATCGCCCCGGGCGACAGTTCCTCGGCCCGGTGCTTGAGCAGCGGCTCGAGCCGGATCTGCGGCAGGTTCAGCTGCCTCCACGGGCTGGCCGCGCGCCAGTTCTCATCGGCGGTGCCGGCTCCCCAGCACTCCAGCCGGGCCAGCCGCCGCCCGTAGTTCTCGCCCGGACCGGCGAAGCCCGCGTAGTACGCGGTCGCTGCCATCTGCGCGGCGGGCGTGCTGCGCCGCTCGATCTCGGCCGCCACCCCGGCGTCCTCCAGGACCTCCATCGCCCGCTGGTTCAGCACGTGCGCCTTGGGCAGGTCGGAGGTCTGCGGCCGGGCGCTGACCAGCAGGTGCCTGACGCCGAGGCGGGCGAGCAGCATCGAGGCGGTGAGCCCGGCCCCGCCGCCGCCGACGATCAGAACCGGGACCTCCTCATCGGCCTTTGCCGGTGACTGCATGGTTGGCTCTCCTTCGTCAGCGGGTCAGGGCCACGGCCAGGTAGCCAGCTGTGACGGCGAAGGCGGCCAGTGCCGGTGCCATCGTCGCGATGCTGTCCCTGGCCCTGCGGTGGGCGATCAGGGCGGCGATCAGCAGGATCGCCATCCCGCAGGCGGCGGCCACGCCGAACGCGTGCAGCCGCAGGCCCGCCACCACCCCGATGGCGGCGGCCAGCTCGGGCACGCTGATCAGCCGGTACCGGTTCCACGGGATCCCGAAGTGCGCCGCCGACTCCCGGACGGCCGGGGCGCCTGCCAGCTTCGCGCTCGCCGGTCCCATGCAGGCCAGGGCTAGGAGCAGGGACAGTACTAGGAACATGGCGGACTCCAGGGTTCAACGGCCGGGGAGATGGCCAGGTCGGGACGGGAGGCAGTCGGGGTGTTTGGATGTTGCGGGCGGATCGGCCACGGCACCTCCGGCAGGCTGCCGCCGGCGGCGACGGCAGCGATCACGCGGTCGGGCCGGATGAGGACGGACAGGCCGGGATCGGCGATGAGCACCCGCAGCGGGCCGGCCAGGTCACCCGGGGGGAGGCAGACGTCGGTCCAGCGCGCCTCGCGGGCATCTTCTGCCGCTGCCTCCCGGAGCGCCGCGGCGTTGTCCTCCGGCACGGATCCCGGCCGGATGCGCAGCAGCGCCAGTCGGTAGCGCTCGCAGAAGCCCGCCAGCGCCTGGTCCGGCTCGCGGGCGGTCAGCACGGCGGCCTGGCCGGCCAGCACGGCGTCCAGCCGGACCGGGCCAGGGCCCTTGCCGCGGACCAGCGGGTTTGGGATCAGGCTGCCCGCCCGGACCGCCCGCCGGCCCGGCCGCCCGGTGCCATGCTGCAGCGCCCCGGCCTTCAGCCGCGGTGTCGCCGTGGACGCGATGGCTTCGCGCACCGGCGCGACGCGGACGGCGGCGGCGAGCGCGACCCGGCGGACCGCGGCGGCCCGGTCCTGGCCGCCGGTCATCGCCCAGCCGATCATGACGGCTTTCTTCACCATGGCCCGTGCGTGCGGACGGCGCTCGGTCTGGTAGGTGTCGAGCAGGCCGGCCCCGGCGCGGCCGGTCAGCACGTGCGTGATCTTCCAGCTCAGGTTGTCGGCGTCCCGCAGCCCCGCAGCCAGGCCCTGGCCGATGAACGGCGGGGTCAGGTGCGCGGCATCGCCGAGGAGGAAGACGCGCCCGGAGCGGAAGGCCGAGGCCAGCCGGGCGCGGAAGGTGTAGGTGGTACTGCGGGTGATCTCCATCCCGGCCAGGTCATCGCGGTGCGTCCACGGGCGCAGCAGAGCACCGAGCGCGTGCTCGGTAATCAGGTCGTCCTCGTCCTCGCCGTCGCGCAGCTGGAATTCCCACCGGTACCGGTCGCCGGTGACCTGCATGAACGTCGCGGCCCTGGCGGGGTCGCAGACCTGCTCGACGCCGTCCCAGGCCTCAAGCCCGCCGGCGACCCGGATGTCGATGACGATCCAGCGCTCGGTGAAGCCGAGGTCCTCCATAGTCAGGCCAGCCAGGTCCCGGATCGTGCTCCCGGCGCCGTCGCAGCCCAGGACCAGGCAGCCGGCGAACGCGCGCTGCAGGCCCGCGGGCTCGGTCCGGGCCGTGACGGTGACCGCGGGCGAGTCCGGTGAGCACGGCGACACGACCGTGCCGCCCGGGTCATCGAGGCCGATCACCTCAGCCGCCCGGTGCAGGGTGATCAGCGGGTGCGCGGCGACCCGGCCGAGCAGCAGCTGTTCTAGGTCGGGCTGGTGGAACATGTTGGCCTGCGGGAAGCCGTGCACGCCGGCGGCCGCCCGGCCGAACTCGGCCATAACCTGATGCCGGGCATCCAGCAGCCGCAGGCCGCTGCACGGCCGGGAGCTGGCCAGGAAGTCGTCGCCGACGCCCGCCTGGTACAGGATGCGAGCGACCTCGTCGTCCAGGTGCACCGCGCGCGGCAGCGGGTGCGGCGCGGCGTGCCGTTCCAGCATGACCACGGGGATCCCCGCGTCGGCCAGCAGCAGGGCCGCCGTCGTGCCGACCGGGCCGGCGCCCACCACGATGACCGGCCGGATCTGCTGCCTGTCCGGCCCGGCTCTGGGCTGCGTTGCGCCGATCTCGCGGTTGATCTCGTTGCTCATCGT
Source organism: uncultured Actinomycetota bacterium (assembly GCA_963792725.1). GTDB lineage: Bacteria > Actinomycetota > Actinomycetes > Streptosporangiales > Streptosporangiaceae > JAJYUU01. The sequence continues at coordinate 160,870 of CAWBXJ010000003.1, forward strand.
GGCTGCTCTTTCTCCCTGGGTGGGCGCATCGCTAGCTCGCGGCCCGGACGGTGAGCGGCAGGCCGGCCAGCGCCGAGTGCACCTGTCCGGGATCGGCGCCGGCCACGCTGACGACTAGGCCGCCCTCGCCCGGCGTCACCGTGATCTCGCCCGCGCTCACGCCCGCCCGGTCCAGGGCCTCGGCCACGGCGTGCCGGGCGGCGTCGGCGGCCAGCGCGGGCTTGAACTGCTTGCCGACGGCGGTGAGCGGCATAGCCGGGATGGCGTAGATCCGCTTCGGCCGCGCGGCTGGCTCGCCGATCGCTCTCGCGGCCCACTCCAGCAGCCCGGCCTCGTCGAACGCGCCGGGATCGGCGGGCACGATATAGGCGACCGGCACCTCGCCGGCATGGGCGTCAGGTGATCCGACGGCTGCGGCCGCCGACACTCCCGGGTGACCGAGCAGCGCTTCCTCGATCACCCTGGGGTCGATGTTGTGGCCACCGCGGATGATCAGGTCCTTGGCCCGGCCCGTGAGGTAGACGTAGCCGTCGGCGTCGACGTGACCCAGGTCCCCGGTGTCCAGCCAGCCGTCGCGGACCGTGTCACCCTGGCTCACCCTCGGGGCGCCGTCCCGCGGGTCGGTGACGTACCCGGCGAACACGGCCGGCCCGCCGATCACCAGCACCCCGGCCTCTCCCGCAGCGCAGTCCTGCCAGGACCCGTCGCCGCCGGTTCGGACCGCCTTGACTCGCTGGCCGGGCAGTACCTGGCCGACCGAGCCGGGCCGGTCCGAGCCTGGCCGGTTCCAGGTGCTGGCGCAGGTCGCCTCGGTCAGCCCGTAGCCCTCCAGCAGGCGCCGGCCGGTATGCCGGGCAAAGCCCTCTCGCACAGCCGACGGCAGCGGCGACGCACCCACGATCGGGATCCGCAAGCAGCTGATGTCCGCGTCCACCGGGACCTGCGTCAGCGCGCCGTACACCGTGGGCACGGCGGACATGGCGGCGATCTGATAGTGCTCGACGATCTTCCAGAACCGCGCGTACAGTGCCGAGTTGCGATACCCCGCCGGTCCCGGCCACACCACGCGGGCACCGCTGAACAGAGGCGCGATGCCGGTCACGATCAGCGCGTTCACGTGGAACAGCGGCAGGCCGGCCAGCACGCCCTCGCCGGGCGCGAGACCTGACCACTCCGCGATCCCGCGGGCGCAGGCAAGCTGGTTCGCGTGCGTATGCGCGGCGATCTTCGGCGCCCCGGTGGTCCCGCCGGTGTGTACGAACGCGGCCAGATCACCAGCGCCGGGCGGGCGGATCCCGGCCAGCGACCCGGTCTGCTGGCCGCCGGCCAGCTCGTCCAGGTACATGGCCGGCATGCCGGGCTCGCTGTCCAGGGCTGGCGGGACGCCGGTGGCGCCATCGGGCCGCAGCGCAATGACCGCCCGCATCCGGGCCTGGCGGGCGACGACGGTCAGCAGCTGCCAGAGTTCGGGGTCTGCCTCAGGACCCGCTGCGATCAGCACCGGTGAACCGGTGCGCCCGATCAGCCCGGCGATCCGGTCCGCGCCGAGCGCCGGGCTGACCGGGGCGGCGATCCCGGCGGCCTGCGCGGCAAGTGTGGCGGCGAGCAGCCCGGAGCAGTTCGGCCCGCAGAGCGTGACCGCGTCCTCGCGCTGGATCCCCAGGCGGGCCAGGCCGTTGGCGATCCGGGTGACTGTGCTGGCCAGCTCGGCGTAGGTCCAGGCCTGGCAGGGGGCATAGTCCGCCGGGTCCGGGATCCACTGGGTGGCGACGGCGTCGGGCCAGGTGCGGGCGGCACTCGCCAGCAGCTCATACGTCGACTCCGGCACGGCAGCGGCGGGCATGGTCATGGCGTCCTCCCGGTGACGGTGCAGAGCTGGGTGCCGAGATCGAGCTCGCCGTCGACGCTGGCGATGCTGGCCGTCACCAGGTCTCCGTCGCGCAGGTAACGGGGGTTACCCGCCTGCCGGCGGAAGAACATCTGCCACTTGACTGCGGGCGGCAGCAGGCCTGCCAGTTTCTCCACGGCCTTCGGCGGCGCTTTGAGGGCGGTCCCGCCGGGGGTTCCGGTGAGCAGCAGGTCGCCGGGCGACAGCGGCTGGAACTTCGACAGCGCGGTCAGCGCCTGGGCCGGGGTGACGATCATTTCCGCGGCCAGCGCGTCCTGGCGGACCTCGCCGTTGACGCTGAGGGTGAGCCGCAGCGAGCCGATCCTGGCCAGGTCCGCGGCGCAGGCCAGGGCCAGCCACGGCCCGGCCGGGGTGAAAGTGGGATAGGACTTGGATTCGTAGAACTGCGTCTTGGTGAGCTGGATCTGCCGGGCGCTGACGTCGTTGGTGACCACGAGCCCGGCGACGTAGTGATGCAGCGTCTCCTGCGTCACGGTCGTGCCGACCGGCAGTTCTGCGCCGATCACCAGGCCGAGCTCGACCTCGTAGTCGAGGAAACCGACGCCGGGCGGGCGGGTGATGTCCCCGGACGGGCCGGTCAGCGAGTGCGAGGACTTCCGGAAGAAGACCGGCGGGATCTTGTCCGGGTCGAATCCGGACTCGGCCGCGTGCGACCGGTAGTTCACCGCCTGGGCGACGACCCGGGCTGGCGCGGTCACCGGGCTCAGCAAGTCCAGCGACCTGGCCGGCACCGCGGGCTCCGGCGCGGACGCGGCGGTGGCGACGGCCGCGTCCAGCGCTGGCCGGCCGGCCAGCAGCGCGCCCGTGGTTGCCGCGTCCAGGCCGAGCCGGACCAGGCCCGCCGGGGTGACCAGCCACCAGCCGTCAGCGGTGCGGGCCAGCCGGGCCGTCATGAGCTCATCGCCTTGACCAGGCCCCGCAGGGTCGCCAGGTCGATGTCGTTGCCCTTGTCCCGCAGGGCCCTGATCGCGGCGAGGACGGTGCCGGGGTCGCGGGCGCCGGTGAACTCGGCCGTGGCCCGCGGGCCCCACTGGGCCAGGCCGCTGACCGACAGCGGCGCCCACCCGGCCGGCTCGGTGCAGTCGAAGACGTCACCGTCGGCGTAGTGCTCGAACATCAGCCTGTCCGGGTCGCGCCAGTAGTCGAAGATCTGGCTGCCCTGGATGTGGCGGCCGATGCCCCACGAGTGCCGGTAGCCGCGATCGCGCAGGTACTGGCCGCTCGCGGCGACCTCGTCGAGATCGGTGACCTGGTAAGCGGAGTGCACGTAGCCGGTCTGCGGTGCCAGCAGCATAGCCAGCGTGTGATGGTCGGCCGGGACGCTTCCCTGGTCGCAGCGGATGAACGCCATGACCGGGCCGCGTCCACGCTGGCCGTCCAGATGCAGGAAGTCGCTCACGATCAGGCCGAGGGTGTCCAGGTACCAGTCCAGCGCCGCCGAGAACCGGGGGGTGCCGAGGACGACGTGGCCGAGCCGCTCGATCTCCGCGGGCCGGCGCTCCGGCCGCTGGGCGGCATTCACCCGGGCGGCGGAGGTGCCGAAGTTCAGCGGCAGCGGGCCGCGCTCGGGCAGCGCAGGCAGTTCCGGGACGCCGTAGCTGACCGTCACCGGAATGCCGCTCGGGTCCGTGAGCTGCACCGCATGCCCGCCGCGGCGCGGGATCACCGTGCCGCCGATCTTGGCCGCGAGCCGGTCCAGGTCCGCGCGCGCTGCCGCCTGGAAGGCCAGGCCGGCGAAGCGCGGCGTGCGCCCGCGGCGCACGACCAGGCATGGCGCGGCGGCCTGGCGGCCCCGGAGCACGAGCTCCTCCGGCCCACGGTCGGCGGCGGTGAACCCGAAGTCGGTCGCGAAGCGCTCGGCCTTGCCCAGGTCGGGCTTCTCGAACTCCAGCCAGGCCAGCCCGGCGACCTTCACCAGCGGGTCGCGCGAGCGACCCGGGTGCTCGCCGCGCACCGCACCAGCCTCGCTGTGCAGCGAGCGATGCGGATCCTGATCCTGTCCGGGTCGGGTTGGCGATCCGGCCCGGCTGTCCTGCGTGACCATGGTCGGCCCCTCTCAGGGTTCTTGCGTTCATGTATATTTTAATCAGTTTTGACAGAAGTATCAATCATGAGGCTCAGATCGTCAAGAGGTTCCTGGTCGGGCCACCCTGGTAACGTGTCTTTGTCAGTTCTGTTACAAATCGTCAGAACTGACTGCGTTGGAGGGACGTCGTATCGCGACCGTCAGGCTGGCGCAATGGCGGCCAGGGTGCGGGTCCGATACAGCAGGAGGGCAATAAATGGCGGAAGCGGCACAACCCGAGGCCTCCCGGCCAAGCCGTCTTGACCGGCGGAAGGCGCGGACCAGGCAGGCTCTCATCGATGCCGCCGTGCGGCTGATCGCCGAGGGGCGCGCAGACCGGGCCAGCATTCAGGAGATCACCGAGTCTGCCGACATCGGGTTCGGCTCCTTCTACAACCACTTCGGCAGCAAGGACGAGCTGTTCGCGACCGCGTCCGAGGAGGTGCTCGAGCGCTGGGGCCAGATGATCGACCGGGCGTGCGCCGGCATCGCCGACCCTGCCGAGGTATTCGCCGTCTCCTTTCGCATCTCCGGCAGGCTCGGCTGGACGCACCCCGCGATGGCCCGCTTCCTCACCGGCGCCGGTCTGGGCGTCCTGGACTCACCCACCGGCCTGGCGCCCCGCGCGCTGCGCGACATCAGGGCAGGGCAGCAAGCCGGGCGCTTCGCCGCCCTCGACGCGGACGTCGCCCTCAGCACGGTTGCCGGGGGTCTGCTCGGGCTGCTGCGGCTCTGCCAGGACCACCCGGAACGGATGAACGAGAAGATCGTCGACCAGCTTGCCGAGGCCGTCCTGCGCCTGCTCGGCGTGCCCGCGGACGAGGCAGCCCGGCTCGCTGCGCTGCCGATCGCTGACACCGGCAACTGGTAGCCGGGCGCCAGGCAGCCCGCCTGCTCCCCCGGCACGCGTGAGCGCCGCCGCGCGGCCACCGCAACCCGTCAAGCCAGCTGGGCAGAGCCGCCCGGCGCCAGATTCCGGCCTCAGACACCTCGCTCGGCAACCACGCGCCCGGCTTTGACCGCACGGGCCAGGGCGCGGTGGTCGCGCTCGTTCTGGTCGGCGTAGGCCGCGGCGAACTCCCCGACCGCCTGGTCGAAGACGGCGGACCGGCCGAGGTAAGCGGCGATCGGGATCCGGTCCCCGGACGGGGCATGCGCCCGGGCCAGCGTCCACCCGCACAGCTGGCCGTAGGCGCGCATCGCGGCCGGGGCCATCGTCGCGACGTGGGCGGAGGCCTTCCAGTCGCGGAGCTGGCGGATGTAGAAGTCGTAGGACGCGGTGCCGGGCCCGAACCGGCTGCGGGGCCAGCCGAGGAAGATGTCGCTGGCAGCCTGCATCAGCCGCTGCCCAGCGACCACCCGCTGGCCGTGGTTGGCGTACTTGGTCGGCCCGGCGAAGTCCTCGAGCACGGATGGCCCGGCCTCCTTCACCTGCAAGAACAGCGGGTCCGAGCTGTCGCGGCCGAGCATCAGGCGATCCAGCAGCGGATCCCGACGCTGCCCACGCCGACCACCTGCGGGCGATGTCCGCCATCTGGAACTGCTCCAGCAGGTAGCGGCGGTCGGTTCCCAGCGAGCGCCGGTACCTGGCGACCAGGGCCGTGAGCTCGGCTTGCAGCCGCTCCCGGTCGGGGTCGGCGGCACCAGGTCGTCAGCCGGCACCACCAGCGGCGGGTCGGCCACGATCCGCGGCCTGCCGTCCTCCAGGCGGGTCAGCTTGCCAAGCGCCTGCATGCTGTCCCAGGTCCTCGCCTTCGCCATAACCCGGTCCGCCTTCTCGTTAGCCTGGCGGCTGAGCTTGGCCCTGAACTGCTCGCGCAGCTCGGCGACATCCGCCCGCGCGTACCAGACCGCCAGGTTGGCCTGGCCGGCGAAGCCGTGCACCGCCTCTCGGGTACCGGCAGACGGCCGCGGTCACGATCTGCCGGCGCTGCCCGCTCGGGTACCCGTTCTCTCGCCCGGCCACTTCCAGGCTCGCGGCGAGCCGCTTGACGTCCCACTCCCAAGGCCCCGGCAGCGTCTCGTCGAAGTCGTTGAGGTCGAATACCAGGGCACGCTCAGGCGAGACGTAGACACGGAACCTGGACAAGTGCGCGTCGCCGCAGGCCTGCACTGCCAGGCCTGACACTTGGGCGGCTGCCAGGTCTGCGGCGATCGCCAGCGCCGCGCCGCGGAAGTAGCTGAACGGCGAGGCGAGCATCCGGCCGTACCGGACCGCCACCAGGTCCGGCAGCCTCCTGGCGTGGCCGCCCCGCGAGATGACTCGATCAACACCAGAGTGTCCTTCCCGCGCCTGCCATGACGTCAATGCCCGGCCCTGGCAAGCGATCCGGCAACCCGGGGGCTCGGCACTGATCCTTGCGCGATCTGCCGGTGAAGGGCTCCGGTAATACACAAGGAGCGATCTGCATATCGGAGCCGGAGACGATGAAGGCTCCCCAGCGCTTGGCCAGGCCGGGCTGGCAGCCGGGGCCTTACGCAGGCCTGACAGACTGCGTTCATTAGAGCTGGGTGCACGCCGGGCTGGGCGTTGCCGCCGCGGCAGCCGGTGACCGATCCGGCGCCTGCACCCGGCTCCCCCCAGGGCGGTCGCCGTGCCCGCGTGGCCGGTTCCTTCTGGCCCTGGGCAACTGAAGTACTGAGCTGACAGCCATGCCGGCCCGACTCTCCGGGCACAGCAAGGGGATGACACGCCCACGGCAGCCGGCCGAACCGGGCAATGCCGCGCCTTCCGCCGGGCATCGCCCGCTGACCTGGAAGCTGCTGCTGCGCCACGCTGTGATCGTCGCCGTCGCCGGCCTGGTCATCTACCTACTGCTGCCTAAGCTGACCCGGGTGCTGGCCGCGTGGCCGCGCCTGGCCGGCCTTGCTCCGGCCTGGATGGTGCTGGCACTGGCCGCCGAGGTGGCCTCGTTCGCCTGCTACTTCGCTTTGCAGCGGCTAGCGCTGCGAACCAGCGCCTGGTTCGCGGTCGTGACAGCCGGGCTGACGGGGAACGCCGTCAGCGGCATCCTGCCCGGCGGGTCCGCGGCCGGCGCAGCCCTCCAGTTCGAGATGCTGTCCGCCGCAGGGCTGGACCCCGACAGCACGGTCAGTGGTCTTGCCGCCATCTCGCTCATCAACGTGGCTGCCCTGCTCGCGCTGCCGCTGTTGGCCCTGCCAGCGATGCTGGCCGGCATCGCAGCCAGTCCCGGCCTCGTACACGCCGGTCTTGTCGGCATTGGCGGGTTTGTGCTGCTGGCCGCGGCTGGCGCCGTCATCCTGAACGCGGACTGGCCGCTGCGCGGCCTCGGGCGCGCCGTTCAGAGCCTGCACAACCACGTGTTCGCACGCCACCGTCAGCCGCTGACCGGGCTGGACAAGCGCTTCCTGGCCGACCGGGACTCGGTCCGCGACGTGCTGGGGCGGCACTGGCGCCAGGCGCTGCTGCTGACCACGGGCCGGATCGGCTTCGACTTCGGCTGCCTGCTCGGCGCGCTGCGCGCGACCGGCGCTCACCCACAGCCATCGCTGGCGCTGCTGGCCTACGCGGCGGCCAGCATCCTCGCGCTCATTCCGCTGACCCCCGGCGGCCTTGGCATCGTGGAAGCCGGCCTCGCCAGCCTGCTCGTCCTCGCCGGCGTGCCCAGCAGCGCGGCCTTCGTAGCCACCCTGGCCTACCGGCTCGCCTCCTACTGGCTGCCGGTCCTGGCCGGCGGCCCCGCCTACCTGCTGTTCCGCCACCGCTACGGGGCGGCCTGGCGGCGATCGTCAGCACGCCAAGCCGACAACTAGCGACTTCCCCGGATGTCCGCCTGCGTCAGACTGCTCGACGCTGTGAAGGCGTATGCCGGACTCTGGATCCGGTCAGAATCGATGGTGAGAATCATGATGGCTTCGGCCCGCTGATGGGTACTGCCGCCTGGAAGACGATCGGCGGGCGTGACTCCTGCCTGTCGACGACAATCCTCGGGGCAACCAGAGGGGGACGAGATGAGCGTCAGAAGCACCTCCAGGGTGGAGTCCGGGCCGGCGCAGGTGGCCAAGCGCCTGACCGGACCGTGGTGGGCGTACCTGCTCGCAGGGATCGCCTGGGTCATCATCTCGGTAATTATCCTGCGCTTCAATATCGCCTCGGTGGCCACGATCGGCCTCCTGCTCGGGGCGCTGTTCCTGCTCTCGGCAGTGGAGGAGTTCGTATTCGCCTGGGTGCGGCCTAGCTGGGGGTGGGCGCACGGTCTGCTGGGCATCTTGTGCATCGGCGCCGCGATCTGGTCGTTCGTGACACCCTACGGGGCGTTCTGGGCACTCGCGTCCGTCCTGGGCATCCTGCTCGTGGTGGCCGGCACGGTGCACATCATCAGGGCGATCTCCAGCCAGGCCTTCAACGATGCGTGGTGGTTCGGCTTCATCGGCGGGCTGCTGGAAGTCTTCATCGGATTCTGGGTCTCGGCACAGTCGTTCCGGGCGCAGGCGGTCTTCCTGATCATCTGGGCCGGCCTGCTGGCGCTGTTCCGCGGCGTCTTCGAGATCGTGCTGGCGTTCGAAGTCCGCTCGGCGCAGTCGCAGCTAGAGAGATCAGAGCCTGGCCGGGCAACTGCAAACCGGTAAGTTGCCGTTGCCGGATGGCGATGAGTTATCGGGTGCGGTTTCCCGGATACCTCCCGTATGACGGCCTGAATCGCTGCGGCGGTCGGGATCGCGAGCAGGGCTGCCACGAATCCGCCAGGGACGCCGCCCAGCCAGCCGCCAATGGACGCGCCGGCCAGCACCGAGACAAGGACAAACGCGGACTGACTCGCACCGGCCTGCTCATACGCCGCGCCGTGGCCGACGCCGGCGTGATGTTACGGCCTTCATCGGGGATTGAGGAGACGATGTCTGTCCCCGTCTGGAAGTGTCGCAGGTCAGGGGAGGACTGGGATGTGTGGTCCACTTAGCGATCGCGACGCAGCGCGGCACCGCCGCGCATAACCGGATGCCGGGATGAACCTGCTAGTCAGTGAGGCGCGAACCCTGCGCGGAATCGAGAGGGACCTCGTTGGCTCCGATCCGCGGCTGGCGGCACTGTTCTCCACGTTCACATTCGCGATGCGGGATGAGGAACTGCCCTCAGCCGATCGGCTCGCGACGGGTCCGGTGCGCCAGTTGGGGCGACGGATGCGGGCCGCTGGCCCGAGCTGGCCTGGCCCTGGCTGGCGCGCGCGGCTGTCGCCTCCATTGCTGCTGATGCTGGTGGCACGGGCGTGTGCGGTGGTCGCGGCCGGAATCGGGCACGGCGCAGTCAGATCTTGCCCTCCGCCGCTGGCGCAGCACGCCGTGCAGGGGGGTCATCCCTGGTGCGCCCGGGAATCGTCGGGGCCCGCGGAAAATGAGTAGCGGTCTCGGACACCCTGCCGGCCGCGCCCAGGTGGCGCGCGGGTCGCGCTATGGCGCAGCGCGTATCAATGGGTGCGCAGACGGCCACGCGCCCGCGCTGACCACGCAGCTGAACCAGCGGTCGGAGCTGGCTGGAGCAGACCTCCTGCCAATCCTGAAGCGGCTGGCGGCCGGGCTCGGCCTGCAGGTGACATGCCGCAAGAACGGCCGGGGCGTCCTCATCGGGCCCGACGGAAAGGACATCGAGCCGTGGCGGGAGGGCTATCCCTATCCTCAGCTGATGCGGCACAGGCCGTACGAGATAGTCAAGCAGTCACTGCAGATAGAGCTGCTGAAGCTGCAGCAGGCGGTGAAAGCATCCGGCCAGCGGCTGCTGATCCTCTTCGAGGGCCGTGATGCTGCGGGTAAGGGCGGGGCAATCCGGCGCTTTACCGAGAACCTGAACCCGCGTGGCACGCGGGTGACCGCGCTGGAGAAGCCGGCAGCGCACGAGCAGGGCGATAACTACCTGCGGCGGTTCCTGCCGCACCTGCCCGCACCTGGGGAGATCGTGCTGCTGGACCGGTCCTGGTATAACCGGGCCGGGGTCGAGCACGTGCTGAGTTTCTGCCAGCCGGAGGAATACGACCGGTTTTTGCGGGATGCCCCCGACTTCGAGCGGATCCTCGTCGAGGATGACATCGACCTGATCAAGCTGTGGTTCTCGGTCACGAGGGCGGAGCAGCTCCGCCGGTTCATCGACCGTCAGCTGGATCCCGTGAAACGGTGGAAGCTGAGCCCGGTCGATCTGGCCTCGCTGGATAAATGGGACGACTACACCGCCGCCGAGGACGTCATGTTCCGGCACACCCAGCTGCCGCACGCGCCGTGGAAGGTGATCAACGGGAACGATAAGAAGCGCGCGAGGCTGGAAGCGATGCGCTGCGTCCTGTCGCTCTTCGGCTACAGCGGCAGGCGTGACGAGGTCGTCGGCGCGCCGGATCCGCTGATCGTCAGCTCGCCAGCGCTGCCGGACGGGCTGCGAGTGGCGAGCAGTCATGCACCGGAATGAACAAGCGCTGGCCCGCGGCCCCGTGGACCGGGACCTGCTGCCGTTTCACCCTGGTCGTGGGGGGCCTGCCGATGACAACGGTGCTTAGCTGACGCAAAGGTTACCGGGCTGCCGTGGCTGCACCTCGCCTTCCGTGGACCGACCTGGCCGCCTCAGGCAAGCCGCCTCAGTCTTACCCGGCTTGTCCGCTGTTCGCCGGCCGACGGCTCGCCCAGAGTGGCGAGGATGCAGCTGGAGCGAGCAGAGCCTGGCCGCCCAACCGCAAACCGGTAAGTTGCCGTTGCCGGAGGACGAGGAGCCATCGGGCGCGGTTTCCCGCCATAGCTCCCGTAGGACGGTCTGAAGGGCAGCGGCGGTCGGCACGGCGAGCAGTGCGGCCACGAAGCCGCCTGGGATCCCGCCCAGCCAGCCGCCAATGGACGCCCCGGCCAGTACCGAGACGAGGACAAACAGCGGGCTGACGCGCACCGTCTTGCTCATGACGATCGGATTGAGCACATGGTTCTCGATCTGGGTGTAGACCGCGAATACGACCGCGGTGACAATGCCCGCCGTCAGCGAATGAGCCGCAGCGAACAGCACCGTCGGTATCCCTGCTAGCGCGCCGCCGACCATGGGCAGGAGGTCGACAAGCGCAACCCAGAGCCCCCACAACAACGGGAAGGGCACCCGCAGGACGACCAGGGTGACGAACACGACGATGCCAGCGATCAGCGAGGTCAGGCAGTTGCCTGCCATGTAGCCGGCGGCCGAGCGGCTGGCCTCGCCGATGATCCGGGAGAATCTTTCCGCGTGGGCAGGTGACATCGCATTGAGTGCCCCTTGCATGAGCGCAGGACCCTCCAGGAGCAAGAGCACGACCAGCACGAAGACGGTCGCCAGCGCCGCCAGTAGGGACACGGCGCCCTTGCCGACGGTCAGGGCCGGCCCGGCCAGATCCTGGCCGAATCTGACGAGCTTTGATTCGTTACGGCGAACCCACGCGGCGACGTGGTACTGGCGCAGGAGATGACCGGCCCAGCCCCGGCCGTGCTCAGCCCGGGCGACATACCCGGGCACGGCGTGCGCCAGATGAGTGATCCCGCGCGACAGCGGGATACCGAACGCGGCTACCAGCCCAGCAAACACCAGTACCGCAAGCACTGTCACGACAAAGACAGCCAAACCGCGGCGCCGGAGGCCACGGTGCTGCAGGGCAGCGACGATGGGGTTCAGGAGCACCGCGATGAATGCCGCCACAAGGAGCAGCAACACAACATCGCGCAGCCGGTAGAGCAGCTTTCCGGCGAGGTAGGTTGCGGCGACGATTGCAACCGTCGCGACGATTGCCTGCAGCGGAATGCCCCTGGCATTGGCACCCGCCCAGAACCTTTCCGCCCGGGAGGCTGGCCGGCGATCCTTTTCCATGTAGCCACCATGACAAGCGGAGTTGAGCAGCGCGCAGGCGGCTTGCTGCGGTGCTGGCGCGACCTTTAGGCGAGCAAATGCGCGTACTGGTAACCTTTGCGGCGCTATCGGATCAGCCGAGGACCACCACGTAATCGCGGACGTGCTTGACGCCGACGCCCCGCCGGACGGCGTCGATGACCGCGGCATACCCGGACCAGGTGCGGACGTGGCCGGTGAGCGCGACGGCGCCTATCCGCACGTCGGTGTGGACCGCCATCAGCCCGTACCGGTCAGGGCGCCCTGCACCAGGTCGGTCATGTCGGCCGACTCGGTACGGCAGGATCACCATCAGGTGGTCACGCCCATTCGTGACGCCCTGCACCAGTTTGCGGCGGCTTCCAGGTACTGCGGGTAGCTGGTCACGGTGCGGTTCAGTGCCAGACCCCGTTCATGCTCTGACCGTGATGCCAGTCGCATCGGCCAGCGGGTCGAAGTGAAGACCTTCTCGACCGCTTCGCGGATCTTCTCCTTGGTCCTTTTGACCGGATCGCGGGGATCTTTACTCTTTGCCACGGCCTGTTTCCCCCTGCCAGCATCGGCCGCCCTGGTTTAGGGTGACTTACCCGTGGCGCCAGCCCGTAGTCCTCGCACCCTGGCCCGCGAGTCGGTTGGGGTCAGCACGTTATCTGAAACGGCACACTGGTGACGATGACGCCTGGCAGTGTCCGGAGGGTTCGCTGAAGCCTCTGTGCGATCTGCTCGTACAAGATCCGGTGCCACCAGTGCTCATCGACAATCTCGGGGACTGCGACAGTCATCGTCAGGTCGGGCCGCTGCCGGTGCAGGGTCAGGATGTAGTTCACCAGCGGGGCCACCACGGCACGGTGGGGGGAGACTATGACCTCTAGGGGCAGGTGGTCTCCCCATGCCTGCCAGTAGCTGATGAACCGGTCAGCCTCCTCCGTCGTCGGGCTGATGTGCAGCGCGAGCGCAGGCTGGCCGAGTGCCGCGGCGTACGCCAGGGTCCGCATCGTGGCCCTATCCATGGTGACAACCGGGACGATGGTGAGCGGGCCGGTCTGCTCGGGATTCTCGGCTGCCCCGGCCTCGCCGAGCGCGTCAGCGGCTTGTGTCCCGTCCCCTTGACGTCCGGCTGGACGTTCCCCCGGCGCCTTGGGGCTAGCCTGGCTGGCTGGCGCTTCGGCATCATCCGGGCGCAGGGCCAGCTGCCGACCGGCCAGGTCGTAGTACCGGTGGGTGCGCAGGGCAATCGCGATGATCCCGCTGATGAGCAATATCGAGACCCAGGCACCTTCGGTGAACTTGGTGACGCCCTCGATGACGAACACGATGCCCGACAGCACGGCGCCGGTGGCGTTGAAGGCCAGGCTGCGGCGCCAGTGCTGCTGGTCGCGGTGCCGCCGCCAGTGCATGATCATGCCGGTCTGGGACAGGGTGAACGCGAGGAAGACCCCGACCGCGTACAGCGGCAGCAGGGTCTGCGTGTTACCGCCGAACCCGATGTAGATGGCGGCCGCGGCGACCGACAGCAGCACGATGCCGTTGCGGAACGTCAGCCGGTCGCCGATGTGCAGAAACGAGCGCGGCGCCTGCCGGTCGCGGGCCATCAAGAACAGCACCCGCGGGAAGTCGTTGTAGGACGTGTTCGCGGCCAGCAGCAGCACCGCCGCGGTGGCTGCCTGGATGAAGATGTACATCGGCCCGTTGCCGAAACTGAGGTGGGCCAGCTGGGAGAGCGTGGTCTGGCTTGCTTCGGGCACCACGCCGGCGAGCCTGGCGATCGCCAGCACGCCGGCGAACATCCCGACGAGCAGCGCGACCATCCAGGTCAGCGTGATCCGGGCGTTGCGCCACTCGACCGGTTGGAACGCTGGCACTGCGTTGGAGATGGCCTCGATTCCAGTCATGGCGGTAGAACCGGAGGCGAACGCGCGGAGCACCAGCAGCACGCTCAGGCTCTCCACGATGGCCAGGTGATGGACGGGAACGGGGCTGAACCCGCGCGCAGCCGAGTGCACCAGCCCGGCGATCACCAGCGAGCCGATCGCCACAATAAACGCGTAAGTGGGCACGGCGAACACGGCACCAGCCTGCCGCACCCCACGCAGGTTACCGGCCAGCAGCACGACGATAACGCCCACGCCGACCCCCACAGTCGCCGGCCGCAGCGACGGGAACGCCGACGTCATGGCCGCCACCCCGGACGCGATCGAAACCGCGACCGTCATGACGTAGTCGATCAGCAGGCCGGCGGCAGCCGTCAGGCCGGGGATGCGCCCAAGCTCCTCGGTGGCGACGATGTACGACCCGCCGCCCTGCGGGTATGCCCGGATCGTCTGCCGGTAGGAAACCCCGACCGCCAGCATCAGCAGCACGATCGCCCCGCCGACGGGCAGGGAGTACGACAGGCCAGGCAGGCCCGCGAGAACCAGGACGGCAAGCATCGCCTGCGGCCCGTAGGCAACCGAGGACAGCGCGTCAGCTGACAGCACCGGCAGCGCGACGAGCTTGCGCATCCGTTCCGCCGCGAGCGCGCTCTCATCCAGCGGCGGCCCCTCGACCAGCCGCCGCAATGCCTGGTCCGCTCGCCCCAGCCGCGTCAGGGCAGTCTCGGAGACACTCGTGGTCTCAATCGGGCGAAGCTGCCCGTCCCCATCCCGATCGGCCACGGACACGACCCGGCTGAGCCGGGCCGGACGGAACTCGCGCTCCTCCGCCTGCCCGCCGAGGGCCGGATCGACCGGCAGCGCCTCCCGCCACACCTGCGGCTCGGCGCTGGCCTTGTCCCACTCACGTCCGACCGCGCGCAGGGCGGCAACCTGGCCCTCATCAAGGGCCGGGATCAGCGCGTCAGGCCGCGGACTGCCCCCGTAGTCTTCACCTCTGCCCAGGGCCTGGCTTCCGTCGCGGTCGTGGCCACCGCCGGAGCCGGGCCGGTGCTGCTCACCCTCGGACATAGCGTGACATCCTGCCTGTCTGGACCGCCGCCGCGGACACCGCGGCTGACGCGCGCTCGACGTCTTCCGCGCTCATATACCCCGAGGTGAAACGTCGCCGTTACGGGCCACACCTCCCGGCGGCCGGAGTGCGCATCCCGCCAGGATTCAGGACCGGCAGAACGGCACCGTCAACCGGATCCCGGCGCAACTGCCTGGCAGCGGTCCGGGCCGGCCCGTCTCAGGGCCGGAGGACGATCCGCCGCCCGCCGCCACCGCGGCGATGCCAGGCCGCCTCGACCTCGGCGAGGGGAATCTCGTCGACGTCGATCGGCAGGTCGCTGGTGGCGGCGATGGCCATGAACTCCGGGATCGCGGCGATGATCTCAGCCAGGGGTATAGTCCCCAGGCCGCTGCCGAGGATCTCCAGCCCGGAGCTGCGCAGCACATCAGCCGGCAGGGAGATGACCGGGCCGGCCATCCGCCCGACCTCCACCAGGCGGGCCCTTGGCGCGGCGTGCGTGAGGCCGCGCCGGCTGATGGCCGCGATGGCGGCCTCGGTGGGCTGGCCCCACAGATAATCGATGATGACGTGGATTCCGTCCTGCCCGGCCGCCTCGGCCAGGGCGGCCGCGTCGTCGGCGCCGCCGAGCGTCACGGTGGCCGTCGCGCCTAGCCGTTCCAGGATGGCCCGGTTACGGCCGGCCGCGATCACCCGGCCGGCTCCCATCCGAGCGGCCAGCGCCACGGCAATGCGGCCCGACACGCCGGTGGCGCCCAGCACCAGCACGGTTTCACCCGGCTGCAGCGCGGCCCGCCGGGTCAGCGCCAGCCAGGCGCCGTTCCCCGGGTTGATGATGGCCGCGGCGGTGACCTCGTCCAGCCCGTCGGGCAGGGGCAGCACGAACGGCGCGGCGGCGCGCTGGGCCATGGGACCGTACGGGGGGCGGACACCGCCGAAGTAGACCCGGGTGCCGTCGGCCGTTCGGCCCGTGCCGTCGATTCCGGGGATCATCGGCAGCATGGCATGGCTGCCGTAGTGCTCGCCGCTGGCCAGCATCCGCACGATCGGGTGCAGGCCAGCGGCGGTGACCTCGACCAGAGTGTCGCCGCCAGTGACGGTCGGCTCGTCGAAGTCGGCGAACCGCGGGCCTCGCTTCAGCGAGTCGATCACCGCCGCCTTCATCGTCGAAACCTCCCGAAGATGACGCTCGCTCGGATGGTACCCAAGCCCGTTCCGGGGGACGCGCCTGGCCGTCGGGCTTCGCCATGCGGGCCGGTGACGGCTGGCCGCCGCTTCCCGCAAGAACGGATGAGCAACGGAATGCTGGCTCTGGACGGGTCGCAGCGGCGTGCGGCCGGCCAGGAGACGGGCCAGCCGGGGAGATCTTCAGCAGAGGCCCGCTATCACGGCACCGCGGGCACGATCAGCTCGCGGCCCCGGTAGAACCCCTCCTGCTCGCTCAGGATGTACGGAGCGATCGCCGCACGCCGACGCGTTTCCTCCCACGATGCCCGCCACGTGTCACAAGAGTCCCGGGAAACCCACGACGACACCTCGATGATCTCCTGCTCGTCGTCAGACCAGTACGCGTACGCGTGAAGCATGCCGTCCGGATACCGCTCGGGCCGCCAGTTCCGGGCGAAGTCAGCCAGTGTGCCCGGCTTGATGCGGCGCGTTGTCATCCAGACAAGGTTGTCCTCCATCGGGCCTCCCCCAGGCCGGCGCGAGGTGGCCGCCGCCGGCCGGGCCGACGGCAACCATGGGATGTCTTACCGATTATTTACCCCGCATGCCTGAACCGGGTTCCGCGGGGCGGACCGGCGGCCGACGGAGCCAAGCGCGGCCCGGCAGGCTGGCCAGGGTGAACAGCTTTCACCCGTGGGGGCGCGGGTACGCCCAGAACGTGACCTCCGCAGGCGAGATATCGAGAAGCTATAGGTCCGCTGCCCGGAGCGGATGAGGAGAGACGCGATGGGGAAGGCCAAGGATGTCCGCGAGGCCGTGGAGAAAGAGCTCGGCCGCGACCGCCTCCTGCACGCGGGCGGAATCACCGTCATCGACGTCGACGGGAAGGTGGCGCTGAACGGCACGGTGCCGAGCTACCCGCAGTACCTGCAGGCGGCCGAGATAGCACGGCAGGTCGCCGGGGTGACCGGTGTGCGCAACCACCTGCAAGTGGTGCTGCCGCCAGAGGATCACCGTGACGACGCCATGCTCACCACGGCGGCCAACAATGCGCTGGCAGCCAGCGACGCGGTGCCAGAAGGGGTCGAGGCGACCGCTCAGGACGGCAACCTCACGCTGACCGGCTCGGTAAAGGACGGCGGCCAGCGCGAGGCCTCCGAATCTGCCGTCAGCGGGCTGACAGGTGTCCGCGCTGTTAGGGACGAGACCGATCTCGTTTTCGACGTGGACCCCGACGAAGTGAACCGCCTAATCAGCGAGGCGCTACGCCGCCACACGGTGCCTCCCGATGACAGCAATGTGGTTGCCATCGCCAGCGGTAACACGGTGATGGTCAGCGGCCGCGTGCGGACCCAGGAGCAACGTGACGCCGTGGTCGGCGCGGCATGGCGGGGACACGCTGTCATGGCCGTCATCGATGACGCGCTTCAGATCACCGGCTGACCGCCCGCGATGACGCACATGCGCTTCGCCTCGTGCACGCCGGAACGCGGAAGACGCGAGGCTTTTCGTCCGCGACGCCGTTGCGCGGGTCAGTAACGAGCGAGTTGGGGCTGCCGGCTCTGAGAACGGCGGGAGATAGCACAGCACGAGGAGCGACCAGGTGAGGTGAGCGAGCGCCGGAGCCAGAATGCCACCGGAGCTGCGGCGCTGGAGGCCGAAGACCACGCTCGTCGCGGTACCGGCGATCACGAGCGCGGGGTCGCGGCAGTCGTGGCAGCAGAGGCGAGAGTGGTCTTGACGACAAGGGTGCGAGTCCTGCACGAGGGACCACAGCACGCCGCGGAAGAACAATTTCCTCGGCCACGGCGACGGCGCACGCGGTGAGCGGCACAAGGCACGTTGAGCCGTCGTCCACATAGTGCAGGACCCCGCCGACTGCCCGGTTGAGCGGGGGGATGTGGCGGACAAGTCGTGCGGCGCCGTAGAAGATCCCGAAGGCGCCGGCGCCGGTAAGGGCGGACATGACCGCGGTGCGGCATCTGGCGACGTCCCAGCCCCAGATCATGTCTAGCGGGATGGGCCCAGAGCTCAACTTCAAAGGAGCATCCAGCTTCGCCATCCTGCTGCTTAAGCCCGCCTTCGAACGCCTCGGCGACGAAGCGGAAGCCGGCCTGCGCAAGGCGTTGAACCGACTCTGACCGGGCCGCATCCGCCCACCGAGACGACGATCGCCACCATTGGCGCTGTAGCGGCGACCGCGGCGATCGGCGGCACGCCGAGCCCGGATCCGGCCGGCATCGCAGTCTGCGCAAGCCCAGGTGGCACCTCGGCCCCCGGCCAGCGCGCTGGTATCGACGCCGCTGGACGTGATCATTACCTACCTATACCTAGGCGTTCACGGCCAGCTCGCTGGGACTGTTCCTTCACCTGGCCAGGCTGCCGTAACGGCCGCCGCGGCGGTTAGCCGCAGCGGCTTTAGTGGAGCAGGGCGCCGACCGGTCAATGCTGCTCCCACCAGGGCAGGTGCGGTCGCTCATCGCCGCCCGCAACTTGCGCGCCGGGCGCGCGGGCGCGGCCAGGAGCGTGCCGCGCGTGCGCTGCCCGGGTGTCCAGGAACGGAGGCGGCTCGGTAGCTGACAGGCCGCCGTTCTCAGCCCGCGAGCCGACTTTTGCGTATCCGAGGAACAACACGCCGCTAACGAACGTGACCAGTATCCAGAAGATGTGCCCGTTGACCCGGCTCCAGTCATTCAGGCCGTGCAGGAGCGCGGCCGCTGCCAGACCGATCCAGCCGACTTCGTACCACTTGTAGCGGCTCGTGACCGCCAGGCCAATGAAGTAGCCGGTGAGGCCCGACCAGCAAGCGTGGCTGATGGGGTCAGTCAGGAACCGCCACACGAAGTCCAGGATGAAGTCGAGCACCGGTCCGATGAGGGCGGAGAACACTGAGGTCGCGGCTGGGTTCCCGGCATTGATCAGCTGTCCGATGGTCGGCAAGGCGGACCGCACTGTCAGGTAGAACTGGTCAACGCCATTGATCGTAAAGTACCGCACGACCTCGGCGGCGCCGAAGGCCAATCCGCTGACGGCACCGAGGAACAGATAGTCCTTGGGCGTCAGCGCGTGACTGCGCCGGTAGATGAGCGCGACGATCACGATAGGCAGCGCCTTCGCCAGTTCCTCCGGCAGCCCAATGGTAAAAATGGTGCTGGCCAGGTTCGCGTTGCTGTCGTGCAGCGCAGTCTCCATTGCCACCGCCAGCGGTATTTCCGTGAGCAGTGCCGTGACAATGATCAGCACCAGCATTGGCCGGGTCACGTGCGCTGGCCGCACGATGACTCCGAGCAGGAGCAGCCACGCCAAAGCGAAGTAGGCCGCGAAGATCCACGCAACCTCGGTAAAGGTATCCGCGCTGACGCTAGTGCCGAGAAGAACCAATGCGCACGACGGTATGCAAATAAGGGATAGGAACAGCAGCACTGGCCAGCTGCGCAGCGAATCGTGCCGAAGCCAGTCGCCGAGTGGCAGCAGGTCATTGGCCGAGCCCATCCGCCGATGCGCGGCCGGTGGGCTTGCCGGTGCAGCCGGGTCTTGCGCTTCGGCTGGATACTCAGGCTCCACCGGATGCTTATCCCCAAGAAAGGTCGCTCTACCCTGCCCGTCGCCGACCCAGACGACTGGCGGCCGCGCCCGGGCAGGTGAGCAGGCGGTTCAGCTTCGTGGCCCGTTCATCGGCGTGGACAACACAACTTCCAGCGCGATCACGACCGAGCGGCTCGGGTGGAAGCCGGCCGAGATCTCGCCGCTGGACGACATTGAGCACGGCACTTATGTCGAGGCGCAGGCATGAGCGGCGACATCTGGGTGCTGGGCGCTACCGGCCGGTCGGGGCGCGGGGAGGCCGGCGCTTGCGGGGGCAGCTCACACGGTTGCCTTGGACGGGCGGGGCGCAACCAGGCTTGCGTCGATCGCCGCCGAACTCGGTGATGCCGGCGCCGCATCCGGTGCGTTCGAGGCGGGGCTGGCGCAGCTGCGGCACGTCGCGCCGACGGACGTCGCAAACCCACCACGAGTAACTGGAGAACGCGCCCCAGCGCCTGGGACCGATGCGATGGCGCCGTCGCGCCACTTTGCCACGGTTACCATCCGGCTGCCGTTCTCGAATTCTCCGACTACGCATGTCCAGTCGCCGGATCCGAACTTGATCGGATGGGACCTGATCTGTGCTGGCGTCCCACCGGTGTCTTGGACCATGGCCTTCATGGCGTCGATGTGTTCCTCGATGCCGTGGGTTGGAGGCTGCCCGTGAACATCGACGAGCACGTCCTCGGTGTGGTAGCGGGCGAATAGGCCGTGCCAGTTGGCTCCGTTCCATGCCGTGAAGTCAAGATCGTCCATGCTGTTCAGGTTGCGAGTGACCTCATCGTCTGCCATGTCAACGCTCCTGCGGGCCCGCCGGTCCGGTCGGCTTAGGCACGACTCCAGCCGCCGCCGTGTCCTTGGCCGATCTCCCGAGCCCACGTTACGCCTGGTAACCGGGATTCCTGACGCTACGGCCAGCCGCAAAAGCAGCCGCCGGACTCAGTGGCTGCGCCGGGGCGGACTAGCACGCTGGTGACCTCGGCTACCGCCGCGTCGCCCGGTTTGACATAACACGTGATGGTACAGAGCGATTTATTATCGCCGATCCTCCGCTCACCTGCCCAGCCACCCCCCGTCCACCGGGATGAGCGCCCCGTGCACGTAGTCGGACGCCCGCGAGGCGAGGAAGACGGCCAGCCCCGCGAAGTCAGCTGGCTCACCCCAGCGCCCGGCCGGGATCCGGGCAAGGATGGCAGCACTGCGGTCCGGGTCCTCGCGCAGCGCCGTCGTGTTGTCGGTGGCGATGTACCCGGGGACGATCGCGTTCACGTTGACACCGCCCGCTGCCCATTCATTGGCAAGGGCCCGGGTCAGCCCTGCGATGCCGGATTTCGCGGCGGTGTATCCGGGCACGTTGATGCCGCCCTGGAAGCTCAGCACTGAGGCAGTGAACAAGATCTTGCCGCGACCCCGGGCGAGCATGGCCCGCCCGACCTCCCGGGCCAGGATGAACTGGCTAGTGAGATCGATCCGCAGGACGCGGTCCCAGTCGGCGTCGGAGTGCTGCGCGGCCGGGGTGCGGGCGATCGTGCCAGCGTTGTTGACCAGGATGTCGACCGGACGCGGCCAGCTGGCCAGCCGCGCTGCCAGTTCGGCCACCTGCTCACGGTCAGCTAGGTCGGCGCGCAGCGCCGAGCAGTCCCGGCCGCGAGCCCGGACCCGGCGGCCAACCTCGCCGCCGTCCGCGTCGAGGTGGGCGCTGACGGCGACGATGTCGGCACCGGCGCCAGCCAGCGCCTCGGCGATCGCCAGCCCGATGCCGCGGCGCGCGCCCGTGACGACCGCCAGCTGCCCGCTCAGGTCGAACAGGGACGGCAGCGCTGCCGTTGGCTGCAGGTCCACGCCAGTGGTGATGTCACCGCTCACTGCTCCCCCTCGGCCTGGCAGTCGATGAGCACCTTCATGACCCCCGCCCCGGCCTCCAGAGCGCCGAATGCCTGTGCGGCGCGGCCAAGCGGCTCGACCCGGGAAATCAGAGCGGCCGCCGCAATGTGCCTGCCGGCGATCAGGCTGACCGCCATCTCGAAGTCCTCCCGGTGGTACAGGCGCGCGCCGAGCAGCGTGAGCTCGCGCCAGAAGAACCGGTGCAGGCTCACCTCGCGCGGCACGGGGTGGATGGCGACCTGGACGAGGCGGCCCCGGACGGCCAGTGCGTCGACAGCAGTGGCGACGCCGGCCGCGGCCCCGGAGACCTCGAAGGCGACCGCGGCCCCGGCGCCCGCGGTCCACTCGGCGAGCAGGCCGGGCAGATCAGCGGACGCCGGATCGACGGCGGTGAATCCCAGTTCGCTGGCCAGGGCCCGGCGATAGGGGTCTGGCTCGATGACGCGCAGATCGGCGCCCTGCCGTGCGGCTACGCTCGCGATCAGCAGTCCGATCGGGCCGCCGCCCACGACCACTGCTTTCTCCCCCGGCCGCAGGTCGGCGCGGCCGACGTCGTGCACGGCGACCGCGGTCGGCTCTACGAGCGCGGCCCAGTCGAGGGCGAGGTCGTCCGGCAGCCGGACCAGTGTGCTGGCCGGGACCGTCCAGCTCGACTGCATCGAGCCGGTGGCGTCAATGCCGAGGAAGGTCAGCCGGTGGCACAAGTGGGTGTGCCCGGCGCGGCAGGCCGGGCACTGCCCGCACCAGTCCAGCGGCATGACGGTCACCTGGTCACCCGCCTGCCAGCCGTCCACGCTAGCGCCGACCTCGGCGACCCGACCCGACATCTCGTGCCCGATCACGCATGGCACCGGAACCCGGCTGTCCATGTCGCCGTGATAGACGTGCAGGTCGGTACCGCAGATCCCGGTGTAGGCGACGGAGACACGGACCAGTCCTGGATCAGGCCGTTCGATGGCCGCGGCTTCCAGCCGCAGCGCGCGGGCGCCTGTGTAGACCACGCGCGCCGTCATCGCCATGCCTGCCGGTGAGCTACCCGCCTTGCCGGGTGTGGCCGGACGGCCGGAATCCTGGCCATCATCTGCTCGCTCCCTCGCTCCGGGCCGACGTAGGGATCAGCCGCATCCGGTAGGTGCGCAGCGCAGTGCCGGTCATTACCTCCGCGCGCTCGGCCTTGGTGGCGTGCGCCTGGTCCAGCGCGGCCAGGACGACGTCCAGCCAGGCGTCCGGACTAGTTGCCAGCGTGCACACCGGCCAGTCGCCGCCGTAGAGGCACCGGTCGGCCCGGAACGAGTCGAGGGCAACGCGCACGGCCGCGATCAGGTCGCCCCGGCGCGCCGTCGCCGCCGCCGCCGTGGTGAGGCCCGACAGTTTGCACCGAAGGTTCGGGCGGGCGGCGAGCGCGGCAATGGCCGCGCGCCACGGGGCGAGGTTGGTGCCGCACCGCGGCTTGCCGAGGTGATTGAGCACGATCAGCGTGTCCGGGCAGGCCGCCGCCAGCTCCGTGAGCTCGGTGAGCTGCCAGGATCGCACGCAGGCGTCGAAGGGCAGTCCGGCCTGGCCGAGCCGCCGGATCCCGTCCCGCAGGTCCCGGTCACCGAGGAATCCCGGCGGCTCGTCCTGGAGGTTGCGGCGCACCCCGGCGATCAGGTCGTCGCCGCGGAGCTGGCTGAGCCCGGCGGCGAGCACCCCTGGCTGCTCTACCGGCAGCTGCGCGACCATGCCGCGGATCCACGGATGCGCGGCGGCCTGCGACCGCACCCACGACACCTCCCGGTCAGCATGCGCGGATTCCACGCCGGCTTCCACCACGATCGCGGCCGTGACCCGGAGGGCCTCGGCGGCGAATCGCTGCGCGTCCCATGACGTGTCCAGCTCGTCCTCGACCCCGATCCACGGGTAGTCGAGGCGATCCGGGTCGATCAGGTGCAGGTGGCTGTCGACGACCTGCCCGGTCACGACGCCCGCCCGGGGTCCTGGTTCTCTGGCCGTCCGTTGATCCAGCCGATGTCGCGGACCGACTCGAGAATGGCCTCGACCTCGGCGAGCAGATCGGCGTCGATTGGCTCGCCGATCCACTCGACGTCGCGCTTCACGTTGGCCGGACTGGCACTGCCGACGACGGTCGTGACGCACGGGCTGGTCATGACTGAGAACTGCAGCGCGAGCTTCGCCAGGCTCGACCCGCGCTCTTGGCAGCGGGCGCCCGCCTGCGCGCACCGGTTAAGCACCTGCGCCGGGGCCGGATGCCAAGGCGGCGCGCCCCGGTCGGTCAGCGCGCCCATGGCGAGCGGAGAGGCATTGATCAGTGCCACGCCAGCCGCGGCGAACTCTGTCGCCCGGGCCGCAAGCCGCCGGTCCTGCACGGTGTAGTGGCAGTACGACATGACCGTGTCCACCGGCACTTGCCGGGCGACGTACAGCAGCGCCGGGAGCGGGTAGCCGGTCACCCCGACCCGGCGGACGAGCCCGGCTTCCTGCAGCCCGCGGAGCGCAGGAATCGCCTCGCCGGCAACCTGCGCCAGGGATGCGAACTCGATGTCATGGCACTGGATCAGGTCGACGTATCCGACGCCAAGCCGCTTGATGCTCTCGCGCACACTGCGTGTGACCCGGGCCGCGGAGAAGTCGAACTCGTCGTCGCCGTACCGCCCGACCTTGGTGGCCAGCACGTACCGGTCGCGGTCGATGCCGCGCAGCGCCTTGCCGAGCACGGTCTCGGCGGCGGTGAGCCCGTAGTACGGGGAGACGTCGAGGAAGCTGATTCCCGCGTCGAGTGCGGCACGGACGGCGGCAATGCCGTCCTGCTCGCCGAAGGTGCCGTAGATGCCGCCGAGCGGCGAGGCGCCGAAGCCGAGTTCGGAGACCGCCGGGCCGCCGCTGCCCAGCGTCCGGTACCTCATGGCGCCGCCGCCTGCGCGCCGTGTCCCCCGGCCGTGCCGTCCGTCGCGTCCGGCGCGGCGCTGCCGCGCCGATCACCTGGGCCAGCCGGGCAGCAGTCGAACGGCGTCGCGTATGACGGGGGCCGGGTCCGCAGGCCAAGCCGGAGAGTCAGCCGGATTCGGGTCGAGGCGGGCAGCCGCACGGTCAGCCAGGGCCCGCCGACATCGGCCACCTTGTCGACGACGACGGGCTCGCTGTGGCCGTAGTCATACAAGCCGCCGATCCAGGAGCCGTCCGGGGACGCGGTGTATCGCACCCTCTCGATGGTGTGCTCAGCGAACGCACCCGCCTGCACGATCACCGAGCGGTCCTGATCGGGGTCGAGATTGACCAGGTCGACGACGGTGGCGTCCGGATCGATGGCCGAGACCAGCGCGGCCACCGAGCCAGGCAGCCCGGGACGGCGCCGCTCGGCGTCGTAGTAGCGGACTCGGGCCTGCTGCAGCCCTCCGTTGTAGAGCACCTGCGGGCCGCCCCAGGTGAGCTGCACCAGTGCCTCGGTCACCACGGGGTTGCACTGCTGCCAGATGTGGATGTCGGCCTCGGCGATGTCGACGTCGCGGTACGCCTGGCCGCGCGCGAGCCGATGCCGGACCTGCGCCTGGGCGGCCGCGAGGATCTGCTCCGGATACGCGGAATGCTCGCCCGCCAGGTACGTGAACCAGGGCTCCTCGTGGCCTGCCTCTTCCTTGCTGCGGAACGGCCTGACTGTGCGCCAGTCGTATCCGGCCCGCGCGCGCAGGCTCTCGAGCCGGCTGAGATCCGCGCGGTCGCCGCTGTGGTGCCAGAGCGCCACCGGCACCGCGGGCATCAGCGGGTTGTAGTCGAACCAGCCGCGGTCCGAGTGCCTATACGGCACGAGCAACGTCGGGACCGCGACGTCATCTCGGAGCTGCGGGTACCACTTGGAACGCAGCGATGAGTCCGACTCGGCGTAGGCCTTGACGAGGCCCTTGCCGATGATCGCGTCGAGGGCGGGCCGCACCAGGTCGAGGAAGGTCTGGTCGCCGGTCGCGGTGGCGGCCGCCAGCCCGGCGACCATGGCCGCCTGGCCGACGCTGTACCAGCCGTGCGGCCAGCTCCAGCCGTAGTGGCCGCCGTACCAGCGGCCGTCGAGCTGGCTGCCGACCACGCCGTCCGGGCCGACGTTGTCCGGAAGCATGCCGCCGTTCGCGGCCGCCCGCTCCCGCCAGGCTCCAACGTATTGCGCGATCCAGTCCTGATAGCGCTGCTCGCCGGTCAGGATCCAGGCGTTCAGCACCAGGCCGGCGGACGCGAGGTTCACCGCGGTGTCCCCGGTGCCCAGCCTCGCGGTCATCTCTCCAGCGAGTCGCGGGTCAGCCTCGCGCGGCGGCGACTGCGTCCCGGTGGGTAGCAGCCAGTCCAGCGGGAAGCCATAGAGCCGTTCTTCGTGCTCCAGCCACGGATAGTGGGTCCCGTCGAACAGGCCGGCGCGGCCCGGGTCGGATCCGGTATGCGGGTGGCGGATGATCCTGTGCTCGGGGTCGAAGTTGCCGTACGCGGGGTCGACGTAGAGCTCGGCGAACCTGACTGCCCGCTCCCGCCACCGTTCTGGCGCCGCCATGCACAGGAAGTACAGCAGCAGCAGGCTCTCGCTCTGGTGGAACCAGTCGTAGCCACGCTCGTACTCGTCCTTCAGCATCCCGAGATCGGTCAGCTGCGCCGTGACTCCCATCCAGTGCCGCTCGGCCTGCGGCAGCAGATCGTCGGCACCGCCCAGGAGGTAAAGCTGCGGCCAGTTGAAGAAGGTCTCGTAGAAGTCGTCGGCGCCGTCCCGGGATGTGAGGTCGTACCGGTAGTTCAGCCGTCCGTCCGGGCCGGTGAAGTCCGCGGCGAACCGCCGCCACGCGTAGTCAAGCAGATCGAACAATGCTCGCTCGGCAAGTGCCCAGCCTGGCGGCTCGAGCAGGGGCACCGACGCGGTCACGGCTGGGAGTATCATCTCATTCCTTCGTCGACCCGGACAGCAGGCCGGTGACGAGGAAGCGCTGCGCGAACAAGAACACGACTAGCACCGGGCTGATCGCCAGCAAAGTGGCCAGCGCGAGTTCTGGCCGTAGCACGGCAGCGGTGCCCGCCGTCGGGTTGAATTGCGGCACGTCGGTGATGAGCAGGCCCAGGCCAACTTGCACCGGATACTGGCTGCTCTCCGGCAGCATGACGTAGGGCAGGAAGTAGTTCGTCCAGTTCGCGACGAAGCTGAAGAAGCCGACCAGAGCCACGACCGGGATAGCGAGCGGAAGCGCCACCCGCCGGAACGCCCCGAACTCCGAGCACCCGTCGATCTTGGCCGCGGCGATCAGGTCACCCGGCAGCGCGGTGGAGAAATAGATATAGGTCAGGTAGACGCCGAATGGATAGAACGAATACGGCAGCACGACCGACCACAGGGTCCCGATCAGGTGCACCGCGTTCAGCTCGAGGAATAGCGGGATGACCAGCGTCGTGGCCGGCATCAGCATCACCACGAGAGTGGCGATCAGCAGGACGCGCCGGCCGCGGAACTCCATCATCGCCAGCGCGTACCCGGCCGGGATACCTGCCAGCAGTGTGATCACGAGTGCGCCGAACGCCTGCAGCGCCGAGTTGCGCAGCCAGAGCAAGATCGTGTCGCCCTGAAACCTGGTGAGGGCATCCCAGTTCTCCCGGAGCGCATGCCAGGAGCCAAACGAGAACGGGCTCCGGTAGACGAGCTCGCTGTCGGTCTTCGTCGCGGCCAGCAGCAACCACAGCACCGGCAGGATGAAGAAGAGGAGGAAGGCGGCAAGCAGCACCCCCGCTGTCAGGTAGCCGGGAACGCTGGCCGGACGCGGCAGCAACCGGGCCTGGCGCTGCGTCCGCGGGGGAGCGGACGCTCTGGCCGCGGAAGTGACGACAGGGTCAGCTCGCATCGAAGAACCTCGACCGGGTCACGAACAGGGCTGCGACGACCACGCACACCACGAGCAGCTCGACGGAGATCGCCGAGGCGTAGTTGACGTTGTTGTTCTGGAAGGCGAAATCGTAGGAGAGCTGCGTCAGCGAAAAGTCACGACCGGCCACGCCCAGGCTTGCCTCGGAGACAAGCTGCGGCTCCACGAACAGCTGGGTCCCGGCGGCGAAGGCCAGGATCACCATGTAGACGATCCACTTGCGCAGCATCGGGATCTGGATCCGGCGGGCAATGCCCCAGCCGCCGGCGCCGTCGATCCGTGCCGCGTCGATGATGTCCAGGGGGATGTTGTTCAGTGCCCCGAACATCACGACGATCCAGCCGCCTGCGCCGGTCCAGAACGCGATCATGACGAACAGGATCGTCAGGTGCCCGGGCTCGATCACCTGGCCGAACGTGCCGTAGCCGAGTAGCCTCAGCAGCGGCGCGGCAGGGCTGACAGTCGGGTCGAGCATGAACAGCCACACCATGACGCTCGCCGCGCCGGCCAGCGAGCCGGGAATGTAATAGAGGAAGCGGGTCACCCGACTGACCCGCCGCAACGGCAACTGCTGCAGCACGATCGCCAGCCCGGTCACGAAGACGACGAGCGTCACCAGCCAGACCAGCTCATAGAGCGCGACATGCTCCACCGCAGGCAGGTACCGGAAGTCATGAAAGGCGCCGATGAAATTGGAGAGCCCGGCGAACGTATTCCCGGCGTTGCTGAAAGCGAAGTAGATGCCGTAGGCGGTCGGCACGACGCCGAACGCGGCGAGCAGCACCACGTAGCCGACGACGAAGAGGTGGCCGGCCGAAACCGGCCGGAACGTGCTCAGCGAGCGCGTCCCGGCCGGCCCGGCCTCGGGCGACTTCCTCACTTGCTAACCGTGTAGCCGTCGGACGTCGCGTAGTTGGTGATGGCGGTCTGCCATGCGGGCAGCATCGAGACGATCGACTTGCCCGCCGTGAGGCCGGGGCCGATCGTGGCGGCCCAGATGGCCTCGTTACTCCACTTGCCGTAGTTCCAGCCAGTCCAGACCTGGCCGGCTGCCTGCTCCAGGACGGCGGCAGGGTTGCCGACGTAGTAGCCAGAACTGAGCTGGTGCACCAGCCACACCTTGGCCGCTGGGACGTAGGCGGGGTAGCCGGGAGTCAGTGAATCCTGCCAGGCATTGTTGCCCGTGACCCACGTGATGAAGTTGACCGCCTCCGTCAGGTGCGCGGTATGCGCGGACAGCAGCCATGTGCCGCCGCCGACATTGCCGGTGCTCACCGTTGATGAACCAGGCCATTGCGGCGTGGGAGCGACAGCGACCTGGCCCTTCGGCACGTTGAGGCCCGACGTGGTGTCGAAGATCGCGCCGCCGTACCAGGCCGGGCCCGGCAGCATCAGCACCTTGCCCTTCTCGTTCTTGTCGAAGGCGGTGCTGAAGACGCTCAGCTTCGACATCGAGCCGACCTTGATCAGCGCGTCCAGCAACGAAGCCATCCGTGTGCAGTTCGGCTCGGTGACGTCGACCGTCACAGAGCGCGGGCCTGTGATGTCACTGCCCTGGCACTGGCTGGCCCACATGTAGATTTCGGGAGTCCATGGGTCCCCGGCACTGCCGACCAGGTAGCCAGGATGCTGGCTGGCGACCTTCAGTCCGAGTGCCTCGTACTGCGGCCAGGTGGTCGGCACCTGATAGCCCCACTTCTTCATCAGCGCGGCGTTGTACCACAGCACGGCCTGGGCGAGGTCATTGCGCAGGCAGTAAACCTTGCCGCTCACCGTGCACACGCCCAGGGATCCCGTCGCGAAGTTGCTCAGGGTCGATTGCGGAATCAGGCCCTCGTTCAGCGGCGCGGCGAATCCGGCGCTCACCGCCCAGGTCGTCTCGTTTTGCTGGGTGCTAAACACGACATCCGGCCAGCCGCTGCCGGTGCGGTTAAACAGGTCGACTTTGGTCTGCAAGGAATTCGTGCCGTTCGCATCACCGTCGTAGGTGACGACGTGCAGCTTCACGTTCGGATGGGCCTTAAGGTAGGCCTGCGCGGCCGGGACCCGGGTGGAGTCCACCCAGACAGTTAGCGGACCGGAAGACTGGGGCGCCTGGCTGAAACCGTCCTTCATCGGCTGGCCCGATGACGAGGACGATCCGCCGCCGCACGCCGCGATCGCGACGGCGACCACGGCGGCCAGGCCCGCGGCCGCGAAGGCGCGCCGGCGGGATGGGCCTGTCGGACTGAGCACCCGCATAGTGCCGTTCATCGGGGGCATGGCAGCTCCATTGCTCTTGTCGTCAAGACGGCTGCCATTCGGATAGGGCCCGATGGACCGTCTGATGTGTACTACTTATTCGGCTCGCTTTCGGCTCTCCGGACGGCCCTCCTGACGATGGCTCCATCCCTTGGTCAGCCGAATACCGAACCTGGCACGTGCTTGCCCATAATTAGCAGACGGGACTTACCTAGTCGTCAAGACTTTCACAAGACCTATTTTCTGTACCTGTTCAGTCTGCGCTAACCTTAGCGCGAATTATGATCCGGTTTGGCTGGGTATCACCATGGCATCGTAACCTAAGTGCAACAGATATTTCATACTTATCTTGACCGACATACAAGGCCATAGATACGATCAACGCCCTCAGTACGTTTCAGTCATACTGGGTGTCATTGGCTGGCAACACGGGAGGCAGCGCGGTGGACTTGGACCCGTCGACCAGCACAACTACCGCTACGCCCACGGCATTTGCCGTACCGGCCGCGAATGCCCGGCGCAGCCGACCGGGCGGTTACCGGCCGGGCTATGAGGTCGTGGCGGAGCAGATCTTGCAGCTGATTGCCGAGCTCGCGCTCGCGCCGGGCGACCGCCTTCCCACCGAGAACGAACTCGCGGCCCGGCTCGGCGCAAGCCGCACCGTCGTCCGGGAGGCAGTCAAGATCCTCTCGGCCGTCGGCCGGGTCAGCGTGCAGAAGGGCCGCGGCCTGTATGTCGCGGACGGGGCCAGCGTGCTCGGGGCGACAAGGTTCGGCGGGTTCTTCCTGCCGACCAACCTGGACCACATCTACATGCTGTTCGAATTCCGGCGGGTCCAGGAGGCTGAAGCGAGCCGGCTCGCCGCTACCCGGGCCAGCCCGTCCGAGCTGCGGGTCATCGAGACCGCGGTGCAGACGTGCCGGCACGGCTACCAGGCGAGCGACAAGACGCAGTTCGAGGAGGGCGACGACGACTTTCACCTGGGTGTGGCGGCCGCCGCGCACAATTTCTTCCTCGTCGCCGCCGTCCGCGAGGCACGACGACTGCAGCGGCAGTCGAGCGTCATCGGCATCAGGGGCGTCGGCGGGCACGCCGCCGAGGCGGTCGAGGAGCACGACGCCATCTACTGCGCGATCCGGGACGGCAAGCCGGAAGCTGCCGCCGAGGCGACCTACATTCATCTGGACAACACGCTGAAGGACTACAGGCGCGAGATCCAGCGCCGCGTCTTCGGCGAGAACGCGCCGTGACCCCGGAGACGGCCGGCATGGGCCGGACTGGCGCCGGGCGCTCGGAGACCGGGCGCACGGACGCCGGGCGCACGGACGCCGTGCGCACAGACGCCGGCCGGACCGACGCTGGGCCGCTCGGAGCACTGGGCCGCATGGGCATCGTCCCCGTCGTAGTGATCGATGACGCCGGCCACGCGGCCCCGCTAGCCGAGGCACTGCTGGAGGCGGGCATCGCAGGCGCCGAGGTGACGCTCCGGACACCGGCCGCACTCGGCGCGCTCGCCGTCATGGCCCGCTATCCCGGCTTCGCCGCCGGGGCAGGCACCGTGCTGGATCAATGGCAGGTCGCCGCAGCCGCCGACGCAGGCGCGCAATACGCCGTCTCCCCTGGCTTCGATCCCGTCGCGGCGAGCTGCAGCACTGTCTTACCGAGGCCCTCGCGGGTCTGCTCAATCTCTTGCCGCAGCTCCTGAATCTCATCCGGCGGCCCAGTCACCGCACCAGCTCGCTTGGTTATGCCATGCAAGCCATCGCCAGCCGCGGTGTCGCCGGGCGGCACTTCGTTGGGTGCCATATCGGAGTTAGCAGCATGTCGCGCCGGCGGCTTGCACTCGCCCTGGCTAGTGGTCATCGCCGTGCCCTTTCCCTGATTTCCTCGACGTCGGTCTTGATGCTGCCGACCGCTTCCTCAGGCACTGGCGGCGTAGCCCTCTGCAAGCGGCCCCTGCCCAGCAATACGGCCGCGGCCGCGACCGCCAGCAGGGCAGCGCCGACGATGAGGGCCGCGAGCCACGCCGCCACCGCCCCGGCGATGGCGATGATCGCGGACGCCAGCAGGCAGCCGACGCCATAAAAGGCGACCATCCCACCGCCGCCCAGCATCCCGATGCCGGACGCCGCCTGCTTGCCCTTCCGGGTCATCTCCAGCTGCGCGAGCTTCAGCTCGTCCCGCACCAGCACGGAGACCTGCTCAGACAGCAACTTGACCAGGTCCCCAGTGGAGTGCTCGCCCGCAGCGGACGGATCCGTATCGTTGGCGCTGAAGTCCAAAGTGTCTACCCTTTCGTCCGGACGAATGGTCGCGCTACCCAGCCATCCGCAGGCCTAACATGCGCCAGGGGCAAGCCCCGCGCGGCATGGCCGCGGCAGAAGGAACTCACCGCCGGCAACTCCCGCAGTCAGCTGCACACCGCCTGATGCGGGTGCCGTTTGCTGTCAATCAGGCGCGACGTGTCGCCCGCAACCGCGAAGCTCGTGCCGAACTGCTGCTGCCGACCACGCACGGCCTTGGGCGGCTGTAGCAGCGCACCCCAGGCAACACTGCTTCACGACATGGTCACAAGATTCAAAGCGCCCAGAAGTACGAAGTTCCCGCGTCCTGGCCGGTGCTCGCGCCGCTGCAGCTGCGGCCGGCCGAGCACGCGATCCGGCAATGGGAGGATGACATCGCCGCCGCCCTGGAGCGCGCTGGCGGCCGCCAGCGGACCCGACGGCGGCCGGTCCTGGGCACGGCACGACCGGCAGCTCACGGCCGCGGCAGACCAGGAGCGAGCGGCGGCAAGAAACGCGCGGGAGAGCCTGCGGTGGAATCCCCGGGCCGCGGTCGGGCGGGCCGTTCCGCGGCCCGACGGAAAAGTCCTCGACTCCCTCGATGTACTCACCGCCCGGCCCAAAGACCATCAGGAAGCTGATGCGCGGCGAGCGGCGAGTATCACGGTCGCGCCGCCCGGTCGGGACGCATCGGCAGCAAAGGTCCGGGCATAGCCATGCCTGAGATGTGCTGCTCTCGCCGCGCGGGCCGCTGGCTGGCGGTCGATGGCTATCAGGCCGCTGCCTGTCTGGGCATGTTTGACGAGTCAGCCCGGGGTAGGGCGGCTCAATCCCCAGACAGAACGGAGCAGCGCAATGGCAGATGCCTTCGACGTCCTGAGCGCCGACCACAACGAGGTCAAGCAGTTGCTGGCCGACCTTCAGGCCGGCCCGGATCGTTCAGCCGGAGCCACCGAAGCCCAGCTGGACGCGCGCCGGAAGGTCGCTGAGAAGCTGATTATCGAGTCGTCGAAGCACGAGGCAGTCGAGGAGCAGTACTTCTGGCCAACGGTGCGCGACCGGGTGCCGGGCGGCGGCCAGCTGGCCGACCATGCCATCAGCCAGGAGGACCAGGCCAAGCACCTGCTCGCCAGGCTGGACAAGCTGGCTCCGAGCGATCCGGAGTTCGACGACCTTATCGGCCAGTTCATCCCCGCGGCCAGGGCGCACATCGCTTATGAGGAGAACCAGGTATGGCCGCCGCTGCGCGAGGCGCTCAGCGCCGCCGAGGCAACTGACCTCGGCCATAAGCTCGCTGATGCCAAGAAAACGGCCCCTACCCGCCCGCATCCGGCCACGCCAGCTAACCCAGGCGTCCTGCGGGCCGCGGGCCCGGCCGTCGCGGCCGCCGACAAGATCAGAGATGCCGCCACAGGCCGCGGGCAGGACTAGCCACTGTAGATAGGACGGTGGGGCGCAAGGAATCGGCGCCTCCGTCTGCCTGTAGCCGCGAACGGGAGGATGGCTCAGGGAATGACTGATCAGGTGCAAGCCGTGCTGTTCGATGTGGACGGCACCTTGGTCGACAGCAACTACCTGCACGTAGTCACTTGGTGGGAAGCATTCGCCCAGGCCGGTCACGACGTGCCGATGGCCCGGATCCACCGGGCCATCGGCATGGGCTCGGAGCAGCTCTTGGACGCGCTGCTGCCGGCTGACCGGGACCGGGACGCCGACAGCGCCATCAGCGCGGCCGAAGCCGCGATGTACTCGGTGTACTGGAGCCGGCTGCGGCCGCTGCCGGGCGCAGCCGCGTTGCTGCGGGCGTGCCGCAAGCTCGGCCTGCGGGTAATCCTGGCCAGCTCGGCTAACCCCCGGGAGCTGACCGTCCTGCGTGCAGCCCTGGACGCCGACGATGCGATCGACGACGCCACCTCCGCCGGCGACGTCGGCCGCAGCAAGCCCTCGCCCGACCTGGTCGAAGTCGCTCTCGAACGCGCCGGGGCAACTCCCGGCGAGGCTGTCTTCGTCGGCGACTCCATCTGGGATGCGCAAGCCTGCCAGCGCGCCGGTGTCCGATGCGTCGGCGTACTTACTGGCGGCACGAGCGAGTCCGAGCTCCGCGACGCGGGAGCGAGCCGGGTTTATGCCTCCCCTGCCAGCATGTTGGACTCCTTTCCCGGCAGCTTGCTGACAGTGAGTGAACCGGCTAGGCGCACATAAGCGTGACCTAGCGCCAGGAAGCCGGCAAGCTCGCCGGATGTGCGGCTCTAAGCCGCAGGGATGGGCCGACGCCGCGTCCATGTCGTCGGAGTGCTCGCCCACGACCGGCGCGGGGGCCACCCGAGCCGGGGCCAGGATCGCCAGGGCGTCAGCATGTCTCGTCGCCCGAGCGTTCGTGCCTGCCGACGGCGGTCGGCCAGCAGGCGTCCTGCCCCCGCTCTGCTCGTGCCGCGGCGGCCTGCGCCGAGGGAGAGGGCTACCGGCCTAGTGCTGGCTGCCGCAGGCAGCGCTCCGGATGAAAGATCTTCTGCATCTGTCGGTCATCGCCCCGAGCGCAGCAGCGAGATCCCCCATTGCGAGCTGAAGGTCTCTTGCGGCTGAAGCGTCCGCAAGCCCACACCGCTCTGGAGCGCATTCGGCGCGCATGTCATCGGCTCGACGCCGAGCCCCCGGCGCCGACGTTGCGGATCGGCGAGGCTATCGCCGGTGAACAGCATCAGGTAGCGGTAGGCCCGGTCCATCCACAGCCCGGCAGACGCACCCGATTCGTCGTCAGTAAGAGTGACCCAGGCCAGGCCGTCGGAGTGCCGGTCCAAGTTCAGGTAGCCAGTGTCCAGGACGGCGGAGCCGATGATTCGCCCGGCTCTGAAGTCGTAGCTGGTTCCGTCGACCGGTTCGCTTCGGGTCGGAATGCCCTGGTCGTCCAGGATCATCCGGACTGAGCCCGGCGATCTCAGGCGCAGGCTGTTGATCGTGTCGGTTCCGAGTGTGAGATACGGATGGGCGCCGGCGCCGTATGGACACGGCATGGCGCCGGAGTTGGTTGCGCTAGTACGCACCGACAGGCCGGCGGCCCCGAGTTCGTAGTCAATGCGCAGGTCGATGGTGAAGGGCCAGCCCGACTGGGCATTCAGGGTGCATGTGAAGCTCGCGCTGCTGACCCGCTGTTGTGCGATCTGCCAGGGCATCCAGCGCACGAGGCCGTGGATCGCGTTGTGCTTGGCTGGCTCTGTCAGCGGCAGCTGGTGGCTGATGCCGTCAAAGGTGTAGCGCCCGTCCTTGAGCCGGTTGGGCCAGGGGATCAGATGGTGTCCGCGCGCGCCGGTGCAGCGCTCGTGTAGATCGTAGCCGTCGAACAGTGGCTGGTCGCCGACGGTGTACGAACGCAGGCCGGCGCCGACCTGAACGACGGTGGCCGACTGACCGGCGAACCTCAGCACGACCTGAGTACCCGACGCCGCCGCGGCCGGTACTGGCGAAGGCCGGCTTGCGTTGCGGCTGTCCGTGGTCCTCAGCCTCCTCGGTCACTCGCCCGCCTGCTAGTCGGATCGCCGCTGCTACCCGGCGTCTCCGCCCACAAACAAGGCCAGTGATGGGTGCCTCGGTCTGCCGTTTAGGCCAGGCACACGGGGTACCTCGCTCTCGGTCAGCCACGGGCTGGTCTCCGGCAAGGCAGAACCGCGGCAGCGGGAGGGACGGATTATGGGCTTCGAGCCGCTGAAGGGACTTTCGCAGCGGGCACCGCATGGCATCGACAAGACGGTGCGCAACGTCGAGACCGGCCGCTTCGAGCGCAGCTTGTCCGCCTTGACCGCGGCGGGCGCGGTGATAACGGCTGCCGAGATCTTCTTCGAGCACGACAGCGCAAGCTTCGGCAACAAGATGATGTGGGTGCCCGTGGTTCTGGGGCCGGTCGGCGCAGCTGCGGGCATCGCGGGCTTCTTTAGCCGACGGATGGCGAAGACGGCATTGCCGCTTGCTTCCGCAATGATCGTCGCCAACGGCTTGCAGGGGACGTATCTGCATTCCCGTGGCATCGCGCAGAAGCCCGGCGGCTGGGCTAATGCCCGTTACAACATGGAGATGGGACCGCCGGTGCTCGCGCCGCTGCTGGTGACCATGGTGGGCGGGATGGGCTTGCTCGCGGCGATCTTGCGCCGGGAAAAGTGACGGGGCACAGGGGCCCGCGAGCCGAGGCTAGCGGGCGTTTCCCCGGCTTCGATCCGGTTGACCAGTCGTCGCATTGGGATCCGGTGACGGCGGGGGTGGTGCTGGCCCGGCTTGGAAAGCCCGCGAGCTTCCGGTTTTTTACCCCTGCCGAGGAAGCTACCGCCACCGCGCTGTGCGATTGTCTCCTGGGCCAGGCCAGCGCGCCACGCGTGCCCATCGCGCAGCTCATTGACGGGAGGCTGGCGGAGCAGGAGACGGACGGCTGGCGATACGCGGATATGCCCGAGGACGGCCAGGCCTGGCGCGACTCCCTGCGTTCCCTGGACGAGGACGCCCTCGAGAAGTTCGGCCAGGCATTCGCGGCGTCTCCGGCGACCGATCAGCACGAGCTGATCCAGGCCGTGCAGGACGCGGGCTCAGGCAACTGGCACGGCCTGAACGCTGCCCACATCTGGAGCTTGTGGACGCGGTATGCCTGCACCGCTTTCTACGCCCACCCGATCGCCTGGGCTGAGATCGGCTTTCCCGGCCCGGCCTATCCGCGCGGATACAAGAACGCTGGGGTCGACGGGCGCGAGCCGTTCGAGTTCCGCGACGCCGCCCCGACCGATGATCCGGTGGGAGGCGCCGCCTAATGGCAGGAGTCCGTGAGCGGAACGCCTCTGCCTGGCTGATCCCCAACGACGGGACGCATACCAACCTTCGCCAGCGCCTTGAGATGCGCGAGTATGCCGACACCGATGAAGTGGACCTGGCGGTGGTGGGGTGCGGTGCAGGCGGGTCCGTGCTGCTGCAGCGCCTCGCCCGGAAGGGCTGGCGCGCCGTCGGCCTGGACGCCGGGCCGTTCTGGGACCCCGACGCCGACTGGGTCAGCGACGAAGCAGGCTCACACCACCTGTACTGGACCGAGCCACGGGTGATCAGCGGCACGGATCCGATCCCGATGGGCTCCAACAACTCGGGCCGGGGCGTAGGCGGTTCGATGGTGCACTACGCGGGCTACACGCCCCGCTTCCACCCGAGCGATTTCTCGACGTTGTCGAGCGATGGCGTCGGCGCCGACTGGCCGATCACCTATCACGACCTGAAGCCCTACTACGAAGATGTCGAGGAAGAGCTTCCGGTGGCCGGAGAGCGCTGGCCGTGGGGCGATCCGCATACCTACCCGCAGCGTCCCCATCCGGTTGGCGGGAACGGGGAGATTTTCCTGCGCGGTGCCCGGAAGGCGGGAATCACCGCGAAGGTCGGTCCGGTCGCGATCTCGAATGGGCGGTTCGGGAACCGGCCGCACTGCATCTACCGCGGGTTCTGCCTCCAGGGATGCAAGGTCAACGCCAAGGCGTCGCCGCTGATCACGCATATTCCTGATGCGCTTGCCCACGGCGCTGAGATCCGGCCCGATTCCATGGTGACCGCGATCGAGGTAGACGAACGGACCGGCCGCGCCACCGGCGTGCACTATGTGCGGCATGGTCGTGCCCGCTTTCAGCGGGCCGCGGCCGTGGCCATCGCCGGTTACTCCATCGAGACGCCGCGGCTGCTGCTGAACTCGGCATCCCGCCGCTTCCCGGACGGCCTGTGCAACGACTTCGACCAGGTCGGCCGGTATGTGATGGTGCAGGGCGCGCCGCAGACAGCCGGCCGGTTCGAGTCGGAGATCCGGATGTATAAGGCGCCGCCGCCCGAGGTGAGCAGCGAAGAGTTCTACGAGACCGACCCGGCCAAACCGTACCGCCGGGGCTTTTCTATCCAGACCGTGTCGCCGCTGCCGATCACCTGGGCTGAGCACGTTGCCGCGCAAGGACACTGGGGCAAGGCGCTGCGAGATTACATGAGCGACTACGTGCACTGGTCGTGCCTGGGCGCGCTGTGCGAGTTCCTGCCGCAGCCCGGCAACCGGGTGACCCTCGCGGACGAAAGAGACAGGCACGGCCTGCCCGTCGCCCACTTCAGCTACTCGCAGTGCGACAACGACAGGCAGCTCATGCAGGCTGCGCAGGATGTGATGGAGCGCATCCTGCGTGCCGCCGGAGCTGACGAGGTCATCACCATCAAGCGGTACGCCCACCTGGTCGGCGGTGCCCGGATGGCCGCCGACGAGCAGCACGGCGTCGTGGACGGCTGCTGCCGGACGTTTGCGGTGCCCAACCTCTTCATAACCGACGGGAGCGTGCTGCCGACGCAGGGCAGCGCCAACCCCGCGCTCACCATCATGGCCGTCGCCGCCAGGGCGGCCGGCAATATGACGGCCCGCTGAGGCCCGGACAGCCACGACTGGCTGGCTTACTGACTGGAGGAACGACATGGCCGCACCGACTGTTGCTGACTACCTGCTGGAGCGCTTGCGCACGTGGGGTGTCGACAAGGTGTTCGCATTCCCCGGCGACGGGATTAACGGCATCCTCGCTGCCTGGGGCCGGGCGGACAATGACCCGAAGTTCGTCCAGTCCAGGCACGAGGAGATGAGCGCCTTCGAGGCCGTCGGCTACGCGAAGTTCACCGGCCGGATCGGCGTCTGTATGGCCACGTCAGGTCCAGGCGCCGTGCACCTGCTGAACGGCTTGTACGACGCCAAGCTCGACCATGTACCGGTCGTGGCGATCGTCGGGCAGACAAGCCGCTCCGCGATGGGCGGGTCCTACCAGCAGGAAGTTGACCTGCTCAGCCTCTACAAGGACGTCGCCAGCGAGTACGTCCAGATGGTCACGGTACCCGAGCAGCTGCCCAACGTGCTCGACCGGGCGATCCGGGTCGCGCTGGCCGAGCGCGCCCCGACCGCGATCATCATCCCGTCCGACGTCCAGGAACTTGAGTACTCAGCGCCGACCCACGCTTTCAAGATGGTGCCGTCCAGCACAGGCATGGACTGGCCCACGGCCGTTCCTGACGACCAGGCCATCCGCCGCGCCGCAGACATCCTCAACTCAGGATCGAAAGTCGCTATCCTGGCCGGCTCGGGCGCGCGCGGCGCCAAGGCCGAGCTCCAGCAGGTCGCTGACCTGCTGGGCGCCGGAGTTGCCAAGCCACTGCTGGGCAAGGATGTGCTCGCCGATGATCTGCCCTACGTCACCGGCTCGATCGGCCTGCTCGGTACGCGACCCAGCTACGAGATGATGCAGGGCTGCGACACGCTGCTCACCGTCGGCTCCAGTTTCCCCTACACCCAGTTCCTCCCAGCCTTTGACCAGGCTCGCGCAGTGCAGATCGACATCGACGGCAAGTACATCGGGATGCGGTATCCGAACGAGGTCAACCTGGTCGGCGATGCGGCCGCCACGCTGAAAGCACTCATCCCGCTCCTGCAGCGCAAGGAAGACCGCTCGTGGCGCGAAGACCTCGAAAGCAAGATCGCGCGCTGGTGGGAAGTCATGGAGGCCGAAGCCATGGTTGATGCTGACCCGGTCAATCCCATGCGGCTGTTTCACGAGCTGTCGGCGCGGCTGCCAGGCAATGCGATCGTCACAGCCGATTCCGGCTCGTCGGCCAACTGGTACGCCCGGCAGCTGAAGTTCCGCGCCGAGGTGCGCGGATCGCTGTCCGGGAACCTGGCCACCATGGGCCCCGGAGTTCCGTACGGCATCGGCGCCAAGTTCGGCAACCCCGGCCGCCCTGTCATCGTGTTCGCCGGCGACGGCGCGATGCAGATGAACGGCATGGCCGAGCTGATCACGATCAAGCACTACTGGCAGGAGTGGGAAGACCCAAGGCTGATCATCGCGGTCCTTCATAACGATGACCTGAACCAGGTGACCTGGGAGATGCGCGCGATGGAAGGAGCACCCAAGTTCGCCGAGTCCCAGACGCTGCCAGACGTCGACTTTGCCGCCTTCGCCGCGAGCCTCGGCCTCCAGGCGATCACGGTCGACAAGCCCGACGAAGTCGGGGCCGCCTGGGACCGGGCCCTGGCCGCCGATCGGCCTACCCTCCTGGACGTCCGCACCGACCCGGACGTACCCCCGATCCCGCCGCACGCCACCTTCGAGCAGGCCAAAGACGCGGCCACGGCATTGCTGAAAGGAGATGAGAACCGGTGGGGCGTGATCAAAGAGGGCATGAAGACCAAGGTCCAGGAATTCCTGCCGCATAGCCAAGATCAGCGATGAACGAGATTCCACTGCGCACGCTACGGGCGGCTTCGTACCTGATACCAACCGACCTGCCCGAAGCTGACGGGACGCTGGCCTGGGACAGCACGACCCTGGTGGTCGTGCACGCGGATGCTGGCGGCCAGGTCGGCACGGGCTGGACCTACTCAACAGCCGCGGCCGGCCTAGTCGTGACGAGCGTGCTCGCCGGGGTAATCACCGGCCGGTCTGCTCTGGACGTACCTGCCTGTACCGAGGCCATGTACCGCGCCGTTCGCAACCTGGGCGGCCGAGGGATCGCGGCGGCCGCAATCTCCGCCGTGGACATCGCCCTGTGGGATCTGAAAGCCAGATTGCTCGGCACGGCCGTGACCGCCCTGCTGGGCAGCGCCGGGCCAGTGCCGATTTACGGCAGCGGCGGGTTCACCAGCTACGACAGCGAGCAGCTGCGCGCCCAGCTGTCCTGCTGGGTCGATGACCTGCAAATTCCGCGCGTGAAGATCAAGATAGGCGAGTCCTGGGGACAGAACGAAGACAGGGATCTGGACCGGATCGCGCTCGCGCGTGCCGTGATCGGCCAGCAGACGGAGCTTTACGTCGACGCCAACGGAGGCTACATGCTTGCCCAAGCAGCGCGGGTCGCCGCCCGGATGGCCGAACACCACGTCACCTGGTTCGAAGAACCGGTATCCAGCGACGACCTGACCGGCCTTGCCAACCTCCGGACGCAGGTCGGACCAGATATTGCGGCAGGCGAATACAGCTGGTGTCTGGCCGATTCCGCGGCACTCATCAACGCCCACGCGGTGGACTGCCTGCAAATTGACGTCACCCGCTGCGGCGGCATTACCGGGTTCATAGCAGCCGCCGAGCTTGCAGCGGCGCACGGCCTAGAGGTCTCCGGTCATTGCGCCCCTAACCTGCACGCGCGTGCGGCCGCCGGCGTCGCCAACCTCCGCCACGTCGAGTACTTCCACGACCACCAGCGGATCGAGCGGATGCTGTTCGACGGCGCGCTTGACCCGGTGACGGGCACGCTGACACCGGATCCCGGCGAGCCGGGACTCGGTCTGGAACTGCGGGTCGCTGACGCGGAGCGCTACCGGTGCGGCTAGCGTAACCACGCCCGCACTAGCAGGCCGACCGCATGCCGCATGGTTGCTGTCGATTCTCGTTGCAGCCCGCGGCCTCAGTTCAGGCGTCGCTATGAGACGTCGAGGCTGGCCAGCAGTTCGCTGAACCCGGCGGGCGCGCGGGCGCGACGGCGGGCTGAGGTCACGACGCTTACCGCGCTTGTGCGCAGGATGCGACTGCCGGTTGCCTCAAGCGCGTCGACCAGGGCGTGATCTTCGGCGGTCTTGTTCGCGCCGAAGCCGCCGGCGTTGAGGTAGGCCAGCCCAGTGAAGCCCAAGTTCGCGCCGTGCACATGGGGGTGCTCCCCCACGCCTGCGCCGTAACGCTCCAGGAACATCGGCCGCAACCCAGGCGGATGCTCGGACCAGTCCAGCACCGTCACGGTGCCGACCACGACGTCCCAGCCCTGCTCTGCGTAGTAAACGTGCTGGGCAAGCCAGGTCGGCGGGACGACAGAATCCGCGTCGGTGGTTGCCAGCCAGATGCTCGCAGGGTCGAGACCGCCCATCCTGCGGAGAGCTTCCTGCATGCCCGCGTCCCTGGCACTGCCGACGTTGCGGTCGCCCACTTCTACTACGGCCGCACCGCCGTCACTGGCGCGCCGCGCGGTCGCGTCGTCGCAGTCGTCGGCAACCACGACGACGTGAACCGGGACCTGGCGCAACTGCGCAGCTGCCCTGCCCAGGGCCGCCAGGCAGGCGGGAAGCAGGTCCTCCTCGTTGTGCGCCGGTATGACCACGCCGACTGCCCTGATCACACCAGACCGCCTGCCTCGGCCACGGAGATGGCTTTGCCGTCACTGCGGATGTAGACCTCGGCCAGGAAGTCGGCCTCCTGGTGATCGACCATTCGGGCCAGCTCGGGGCGGCCTCGCAGGACACTGTGGACTTCGTCGCCGCTGCGCGGGTAGTCAGCAACCGGATGCCGCCAATGCACTGCGAGCAGCGTCCCCGCGGGTCGCAGCGATGTCACCGCGAGGTCCAGCATGCGGCCCAGGTCTTCTCCGGCGAAGTAGTAGAGGATCTCCGAGAAAACGATCAGGTCGAAGTCGCCTTCCGGCCAAGCACCGGGCATGACGCGCTGCTCGACCCTGACGTTCGGCAGCTCAGCAGTACGCGCGGCGGTTGCGGTAACCGCTGCCAGGCTTCCGTCGCACGACAGCAGCCTGTCGCAGCGCGCGGCGAGCGACCGTGTGAGTACGCCGATCGAACAGCCCGGCTCGAACGCATTGCCGTAACGCTCCGCGGGCAGTACCGCAAGGCTGATCGCGTACTTCCGCGCTTCATACCAGCGGCTCTCGAAGCCCCAGGGGTCGGGCGAGAGCTCGTACATGCTGTCGAAATAATCGGGCTGCAAGGTCACCGGCGGCTCACCGGAAGAACATCTCGTGACGACGGTTGAAGTGGGCTGTAGTTTCCGCGGTCAGGACGGGGCCCAGTGGGGCCGTTCTTGCCTCCAGCTGGCTGGCGAAACAGCGGATCGCCGCACGCTTCCTAACGGTCACAATCGGGGGAAGCGCGACCTGGCACGCCCGGTCCCACGGCACCCTGCCGTCGGCCGGGAACGACCAGTGCCACATCCAGATCGGGTAGAAGACAGGCTCAGCGCCGGCCTGGCGCGCAGCGCGGCCGACCGCCTCATGATCGGCGTGACCGTCTTTCTCCCAGGGGGCGAGACACACATCGAATCCGCGGGCCAGGTTGCTGAGTACGGCGGTCAGCTCGTCGAGAATCAGGGGCAGGCCGGTGTCCGGGAACCGGAGCCGGATCACCTCCGCAGACTCTGCCCCGAGCTCGCGCAAAGCCGCCGTGGTTTCCGCCGTCCTGCGCTCGGCCAGGGCGTTGCGGTCGGTGAGTCCCGGATGTGATGCTTCCCCGTCAGTCACGGATACCAGCCGCAGCCTGACGCCGGCAGACGCGAGCAGGGACAACGTGCCGCCCGCACCGAGGACTTCATCATCAGGGTGAGCAGTGAGGACGACCGCGCTTCGGAGTCCGGCGAGGTCGGCGGACGGCAGCCGTACGAGCCGGGCCCAGCCCTGCCAGGCTGTCTCGGGGGTGCCAGGTGCGTCAATCAGGTTCGGCGTCGCGGCGGTCACCAGCTGGTTCCCTGCTTTGCGACCAGCGCGCCAAGTTCGGCCAGGTTTCGCTCTGCGTGATGCTGCCGCAGATAGACCGTCAGATCCGCGACGGCGCGACCGTGCGACTCATCGTGGCACAGCGGCCCGGCACCGAGCGCGCGTCCCACCCTCCCCATCGCGTCAGTCGCGACGGCTTCCACCAGTGCGCGCACCCGTAGCGCACGGACACGGCCCTGCCGTTCCAGATCATCAGGGTCAGCGTCTACCTGAGCCGCGGCGGTGTCGAGCGCCGCACGAGCGGATTGCAGGCCGATGTCTACCGCACCTAGGTGGGCGAGAGCGTGAGGACCGAGCTCGCGCTTGCTCGAGGCGCTGAGCAGTGTCCGGCCGATCGCTCGGGCTCCGCCGTACCAGCAGGCCGCAACGCCGATGCCGCCGTGGGCGAAACCGGGCCTGTCCGTATATGCGCCGGGCGGTCCAACCGGCTCGGCAGGGATGTTGTCAAAGCGGACATCCAGCGTGTCACTGCCCGCCATCCCGATGGCAGGCCAGGTGCCCGGAACAGGGACGAGGTCGTCGGCGGGCACGGCAAACAGGCGCATGCCGTCCGGCGCCGCCGCCGTGACGAGCGCGTGCGTGCAGGCGCGCGCGCCTGAGCAGTACTGCTTG
The DNA here is from genome assembly GCA_963792725.1 of uncultured Actinomycetota bacterium. GTDB lineage: Bacteria > Actinomycetota > Actinomycetes > Streptosporangiales > Streptosporangiaceae > JAJYUU01. The sequence continues at coordinate 204,776 of CAWBXJ010000003.1, forward strand.
GTTCCCCGCACCCGCCAGCCTCCGCCCACGCGCATCCCTTCCAGGTCAGGGCCCGGCGGATGCGCAGCCCATACGCCCCAGCGACTGGACGGCGCCAGTTGCGGGCCGTCAAGCTCAGCAAGAATCGCGACGGCGTCGGCATGTCCCTCGCTCAGCCGGGCGAGGGACAGGTCCTCCTCGGCGAGCAGGGCCAAGGCCGCCCACCGTTCCCTCGTCTGGCCGGATCCGGGCAAGGGCACATCCAGGCGGCCCGAATCGACGGCAGCACGGAACACCTCCGCGGTCTCGTACCAGGGCGAGCTAAGCGTCGCCATGAGAGTTACGCCTCCTGTTCCGCAAACCACCGATCGCAGCGGTCATGACGGCGCCGCGCTGTTTCCAAGACAGCTCCGATCCACTCGGCACGCGGGACTTGGCCAGCCGTTACCTGCCGCACGATCAGGCACCGCAGGGTTACGAGCTGCAGCCTGACCGGGGCAAGCCCGAGATCGTGTGTGGCGACCGCGGCGCGGCCCTGGCATGAACGCAGTGGCTCACGACCGCGCCGGTCCCGACGCTCGATTCTCCGCTCAGTCGCGTGCTCTCGCGAACTGCGCGACGAGCTCGCGGCAGAACGCGGGCAGGTCGTCGGGCTTTCGGCTCGTGATGAGGGTGTTGGGGCCGGAGCTGCAGCGCTGGACCTCGGCGTCGACCCACACCCCGCCAGCGTTGCGGATATCGGTCTGCAGGCTGGGCCAGGAAGTGAGGCGCCGGCCGCGGACCAGATCCGCTTCGACCAGAGTCCAAGGGCCATGGCAGATGACGGCCGCCGGCTTGCCCGCCCGGAACATTGCCTGGACGAACTCGACGGCCTCGGGCACCGTCCGGAGCTGGTCGGGGTTGGCGACTCCGCCGGGCAGGACCAAGCCGTCATAGGCGGATGGGTCAGCGTCGGCAATTGCCGCGTCTACCGGAAACGTGTCACCCTTGTCGAGGTGGTTAAAGGCCTGTGCCGTGCCGGGCTTGGGGGACAGCAGTTCCGGCGTGCCGCCGGCGTCGGTGACGGCCTGCCAGGGTGCGGCGAACTCGATCTGCTCCATTCCCTCGTTGCTGGCCAGGAACGCGATGCGCTGGCCGGCGAGCTCGTGTGCCATAGGTGTCGTCCTTTCTCCTCGAGTGTGAACCTCGCCGGGCTGGCTAACGGCTGAGCGCTCTCTGCAGCTGGGCCTTGGTCATCTTTGAGCGACCCTTGATGTCGCGCTTACGTGCCTCGGCGTATAGCTGGTCCTTCGTCCGGCCCGCTGCGCCGGAATGCGATCGCAGGCCGCCGCGCCGGCTGGACGAGATGTCCTGGGTCGATGTCTTGCTGGTGGTGCGCGACTCGCCCGCTCGGGCTCGTTCCTTATTCACGGTCCTGGCGGCGATCTCTGTCGCTCGCTTTGGGCTCTCGCCGCGCTGCTCGGCGCTGTCCTTGATGTGCTCGTACTGGCGTTCCCGCTTCGGGCTTGATCCCCGTGGCACCGGCACTCTCCTTTCTGATGTGACCGGCTTTCTGATGTGACCGGCGGCCGGCCATCGCTACGCGTTCATCGCTACCCAGATGCCTCGCCGCAAACCTGCGCCTCTGCATGACTCGAGCCCAGCAAGGAAGGTCTGCCTGAACGTCAATGCGCCGCCCAGGAGGGACAAACGTGTTTAGCAGCCAGTCATGCCATGTCATGGGGGGCGTATCCCTTGTGAAGCGGCTGGCGGTGCAGCCCAAACCGATGGGTGGCGGTGATGCCATGAGGCAGGGGGCATGCTTGGCTAGCCGGGGCGGTGCGGCGCTCGTGGCTGCTGGCCGGTGGCCGCCGGTGAGCGGCAGGACGCCGCCCGACCGTGGCGGTCGACTGTAAGGCCGGAACCGTGAGCCGAGCGCGTCAGTTCATTGGTGGCCGGAATCCTCACCGCCACCGACCCGCTGTTCGCCGTCGTGCTGGCGCGCCGGCTGATCAGATCTGAAGTCCCCGGCCGCAAGCGGCTGGCGCACAGGAACCTCGCAGACCACTAAGACGCGCGACCCTCATACCCGGCGACGGTGAATCCTGGCCGCCTCTTTCGGCTCGCAGGTCGTCGCGCCCGTGACATCTTCGCCAGGCAGTTCGGATTACGCAGGCCGTGGCGGGGCGGCCATGGATTGCCGGGGTGGCTTGCGTAACTGGCAGGCCGTTGGGTAGCTCAGGGCCATGCTGCGCGGCACCGTCATCGACCGTGGGCGCAATAGCGTTACGCGGGCGCTGCCGGAGTGGCTGCCTGCGCCGTTGAGGCCTGCTTCGTCGGGCCCGGTCCGTTACTGGCATGATCGCAGCCGGCTGGCGGCGAAGGGTGCCGTTGCCGCAGCGGCGGCGTGGACGCTGGCTAAGTACGCCGCTGGTCAGGCAGATCCTTATTTCGCTCCGCTGGCGGCGTTGCTGGGCGTCTATCCGACGGTGGCACGCTCCCTGCGCGAGGTCCTGGCGTATGTTGCCGGTTTCGTTCTCGGCGGGGCACTGGCGATCCCCGTCGGTATCGTGCTTGGGCCGTCGATTGCCGGAATAGCCGTTGTCGTCCTGGCCGGGATGCTAGTGGGCAGCTGGCGGTGGCTGGGAGACCAGAGCGCGCAGGTGACCTTCACCGCCTTGTTTGCACTGCTGCTCGGCGGCCACCAGCCGCTGTACTACCTCAGCCACCGGACAATTGACGTGGGGATTGGGGTGGTGACCGGGCTTGCCGTCAACGTCCTGGTGTTCGCGCCGCTGCAGCTGCGGCCGGCCGAGCACGCGATCCGGCAATGGGGGGATGACATCGCGGCCGCCCTGAGCGCGCTGGCGGCCGCAGCCGCCAGCGGACCTGACGGCGGCCGGTCCTGGGCACGGCACGACCGGCAGCTCACGGCCGCGGCAGACCAGGCGCGAGCGGCGGCAAGAAACGCGCGGGAGAGCCTGCGGTGGAATCCCCGGGCCGCGGTCGGGCAGGCCGTGCCGCGGCCCGACGGAAAAGTCCTCGACTCCCTCGATGTACTCACCGCCCGGACTCGGGCGATCGGCAGATCCCTGCTGGATAGCCTGCCGCGGGACGGCGCAGCCCCGATCCCGGGCTGGTTCGGTCAGGACTATGCCGCGCTCCTGCGCGCGCTCGGCGGCCCTGTCCGTCAGCTCGCCGACCTGCGCTCTGCCCATCCTCAAGACGCGCTTACCGACGTCCGCCGCTGCCAGGAGCACCTCGACTGCCGGGCCCGGCAGGCTCCCGGCAGCGATCAGACGGGTGCCGTGCGCAACCTCACCCGCCTGACCTCCGAATTTATCCGGGAACTAGCCGGAGATCAGGTGGAACACGCTGAAACCGCGACAAGCTCGAGTCGAGAAACAGCCGCACCGCGACGACCTGCGACTGCCGGACAGGAAGCCGCAACAGGGCCGACATGATCATGGGATCAACGCTGCTGCCGTGCATCCGCGTGCGTCACGTCAGTGACATGAAGTCTTAGATGTTAGGAACGGCTCCGCGTGGGCAGTGCCGCGTACGGCCGACGTTCTCCGACAGAAGGGAGCGGCCGTGAGCGCGACAGACAAGGCGAAGGATAAGGTCCAGGCGGCCAAGGGCAAGGTTAAGAAAGGCACCGGCAAGGCTCTCGACGACCCGTACCTGGAAGGCGAGGGCAAGTCCGAAGAGATGAAGGGCAACCTGAAGCAGGCGGGCGAGAAGGTCAAGGACGCCTTCAAGAAGTAACTCTGTGTCGCCTGGCCACTGCGACGGACGGCTTTCTGTACGCGCCGCGTCGCAACCCACCAGCGTGCTGTTGCCGGTGTCGTTGCAGGCCGCCGGCTCGCGCCGCTGGCCTGACCGCGTACATCTCACCGGCGTCCATGGCGGCATCGCCGGGGACCTCAGCTATCGTCCCAGCCCTGGTATGTCACAGGTTCGCGCCATCGACGGGATCGGCCCGTCGATGGACTGTCAGGTGTTCCTGCTGTGGCGGATCCGCGAGCGCTACGACTTCGCCCGCGACACCGCAGCCATCGCCAGCGGCCTGCAGCGCACTAGCGGCGCGATACCAGCGCCGCTGCTGGTCATCCCGAAGACGACGGCCATGCGCCGCCCGGAAACGTCCGCATGCCGCTGCTGCGTGTAGGCGGGAGCGCCAGGCACTCCGTCGCGGTATAGCCCGCGAAGTCACCGTTACCCGGACGGATCTCGATGACACTCCTGCAAGGAAGGCCGACCAGGCTGCGCGATTCCGGCGGTCGCGGGCGCAACCTTTCCCGCAGCGCCGGGGCCATTGTTCTCGTGGTTGGCCTGGTTATCACCGCCATTCTGGCGCTGGCGACTTTCCGCAGCCATCAGCGGACGGAAGGCAAGTTGCTTGTCTTGCAGACGAAGCTGAAATCGACGCGGGCGAGGCTGAGGATCAGCTATACGTCGAGGATCACCTCGGCGGCGCCGCAAGCCTGGCGGCGGCCACAGACGGTAACATTGCCACGTTCCGGAAGGCTGTCAGCTCGTCGGTCCCGGCTCGCGGACCCTTCGTCGCGGGGTCGCTCTGGCGGCTGAGTGGTTCTTCGCTGCGACTGATAACTGACTGATTCCGCTGTGCCATTGCCTTTGCGCGGCACGACCTTCCCCACCCGCATCCGCCGCCACCGCGTCGTTCGGCGTCCTGGTCGCCGTCTTCCAGTTCGGCTGGGGACTGCACCTGCTCAACCTCGGCCAGCCCGGCCCGGTCGAATCCTTCCTGCCCGTCCTCATGCTCGCCGTCCTGTTCGGCCTGTCGATGGACTACGAAGTGTTCCTCGTCACCCGCATCCGCGAGGAATGGGCCGCAACCGGCGACAACCACCAGGCGTTCCGAACCGGCCAGGCCACCACCGGCCGCGACATCATCGCCGCCGCGACCATCATGATCCTGGTGTTCAGCGCGTTCATCCTCTCCGGCCAGCAGGTCATGGGCGAGATCGGCGTCGGCCTGGCCGCCGCCGTCCTGCTTGACGCTTTCCTCCTGCGCACCCTGCTTGTGCCCGCCCTGATGCACCTGTCCGGCAACGCCAACTGGTGGCTGCCCGGCTGACTCGACCGAGCCCTGCCGAACCTGTCCATCGAGCCCGCCACCGGACCACCCGCGGCAGCCCCAGCATTGCCAGCCTCAGCAGGACGCTCCGGCGAAGGCGTCCTCGAGCACGCGACGGCAGCGGGGCATCACCTCCCAGCCAGCGGGCCAGGGCCGGACTAGCCTCGCCTGCCCTCTCGCGGACCTAGTCCGGCAGGGACCGGCCCGGCTACCCCCGAGCCGCGCCGGTCCTTGCTGCGCAGCTCAGATGAGTATCCGGATGACGCTGAATGCCCGATCCCATTCATCGGTGTGCACCGCTGTGAGCTCTGCGTCGAGAACGTGGAACGTCCGTGCCAGGGCAACGCTGACCCCGCCGAAGAGCAGCGGCAGCTAGGCCCGGGTTTCCTCGCTGAGAACGGACGCTAGCGGCGGCCTGGCGGCTAGCGAGTCGACGATGGGGCGCAGTTCGATGTCCTCGTCGATGCGCCCGAACTGGTGCATGCACTCCTGCAGCCCGGCCGTGATGGGCGGATCCCACGGCTCGATGATGTCCCTGGCGTTTGCCTTCGCCGTGGCCTGACCGATAAGCAGCATGTCGTAGATCACGTCGTTGACGAAGTCCAGGTAGCGCTTTACGTCGGCGCGGTCAACGCGGACCTGGCCGGCTTCCCGGAAGAAACGCTCGAACTTGGTAAATCCCATCACCGCCATGACAGTTCCTCCTGCTAATGATTAAGCGCAACCTGTCGAAGGCGAGCCGGATAGCCATGGCGCCCTCGCCCACGGCGGCAGCGACGCGCTTGGTCGAGCCACTGCGTACGTCCCCGACCGCGAACACTCCGGGCTCGCTTGTCTCGAGCGCCGATGGCTGCCACGTGCCCGACGCAGGCGGCTCGCCGCGGGCTTGCATCGCGTCATCGCCGGTGCGGACGAAGCCGTGCTGGTCCAGCGCGACGATGTCGTCGCCAGGCGGTGGACGGCGCAGCCCCGATGAAGATGAACAGCGCACGGGCCGGGATGACCTGTGTCATACCTGCCTGGTCCTCGACTGCTACTGCTTCCAGGGTGTCGGTGCCGATGAGCTCGCGTACCTGTGACTTCACTAGTACCCGGATACTGGCGGTCCGGTCGAGCTGGTCGATGAGGTACCGCGACATGCGCTCGGCGAGGTCGCCGTCCCTGGCTACCAGCGTGACTTCGGCTGCGTGCCGGGACAGGAAGACGGCCGCCTGGCCGGCGGAGTTGCCGCCGCCGAGGATTACCACGGGATCATCCCGGCAGAGGAGGGCCTCCGCCTGGGACGCCGCGTAGTAGACGCTCGTCGGCTCGAAATGCTCCAGCCGGGGAATGTCCGGCCGCCGGTACCGGGCGCCCGTCGCGATAACGAGGAGTCTGCCGGGCACTGAGCTTTCGTCGGCCAGCCGGACCGTGCACTGGCCGTCTGTTAGCTCGGCGCCAGTGGCCTCGGCCGGGATGGCGAACTGTGCGCCGAACTTCTCCGCTTGCAGCATGGCCCGGACGGCGAGCTCGTCCCCCGATACGCCGGAAGGGAAGCCGAGGTAGTTCTCGATGCGCGATGAGGTTCCTGCCTGGCCGCCGCTGGCAGTCCCTTCGATGACCAGTGTCTGCAGGCCATCTGAGGCCCCGTATACCGCGGCGGACAGGCCCGCCGGACCGGCGCCGACGACGAGTAGCTCGCAGGTAGCGTGCCGTCGCGTCGGCGCGGGCAGGCCGATGGCCGCGGCCAGTTCCGCGTTGCCCGGATTGCGGAGCACGCGCTGACCGTACAAGATCACGATCGGCGTGTCCTCCGGACGGAAGCCGAGCTGCTTGAGCAGCGATTCCGCGTCAAGGTCGTCCTCGAGGTCCAGCCACTGGGCGGGCAACCGGTTGCGTGCCGCGAAGTCGCGCAGCCGGCGCGCGTCCGGCGAGTACCGGGAGCCAATGATCCTCAGCCCGACGCCCAGCCCGACCAGCAGGGAGCGACGGATAAGGTAAGCGCGCAGGATCAGGTCCCCGAGGACAGGGTCGCGGGCTACGAGTTCGCGAAGCCGGTCAACCGGTACGGCCAGCACCGCCGCCTCGGCGAGCGCCACGGCACCGTAATAGGCAGCCTCGCCAGTCAGCGAGCCCAGCTCGCCAAGGAACCGGCCAGGGCCGTGCACGCTGATGACCCGGTTGCCGGCCATGCTGTCGGCCTCGATGACCGCCACTGTTCCGCTTAGAACCACGTAAAAATCGCAGTTGCGGTCACCAGCATGAAACAGGTGCTCGCGCGCGGGCACGATGCGCTGCTGGCCAAGCGCTGTCAGCCGGGTGATCTGGTCCGCTGACAGCCGCGGGTAGGCGCCGTAGCTGTCGGGTGTCTCGGCTGGCATCTGACCATATCTGTCCGCGCCCGCAGGAGGGCCGGCGTGCCCTGGGCTGACCTGGTGATCGCTCATGCCGTCACACGTAAGACTCGTCGACGTAGCACCAGCGCCAGTCCTCACCCGGCTCGAACGACTTCACGATCGGGTGCCCGATCGCGTACGCATGGCCCCTGGCGTGCCGCATCGGAGATGAGTCGCAGCAGCCGACGTGCCCGCCCAGCTCCGGGTACCTGACCGTGAGCGAGGTCTTCCCGCTCGAGGTGCGCGCGCAGGCGATCGCCGTGTTCTTCGCCATCGCGCAATGCTTCGGCGCACTAGGGCCAGTCCTGTACGGCCATCTGATCGGGAACGGCACCAAGACCACTAACCTGTTCATCGGCTACCTGATCGGCGCGGGCGCAATGGTCCTCGGCGGCATCGTCGAGATCTTCCTGGGCATCGCGGCGGAGGGCAAGTCGCTGGAAGACGTGGCCAATCCGCTGTCCATGGTCCGTCGGCCGGTCCACTCCGACTCCGGCATGACCTCCGGAAGCGCAGGCCAAGTCTGGCGCCCGAACCAGACTGACTGGGCGCCTGACTGGTCCACCAGGTTAGGCGCCGTCTCGGCCGCGTGGCGGCGCAGGAACCGCCGTGTCATCGGGTCAGGCAGGCTTCTCTCCAAAGCCGTCACGGGTGAAGAGATATCCGTCTGCGCGGAAAGTAACACTCGACGTCACGCAGATCTCCTGCCGGTGCCTGAGCCGCGCTCGAAGTACCTCGATCGTGGCCGGGTCGAGTGTAGGCGCCGTTTCTGCTGAGTCTTCGTATCCTTGATGACCGCTGGCCCCGGTGGTTCATATCACCGGAAGCGATGGCTAGCCTTGGCACCAAGGAGTCTGCTTGTATCGCGGCATTCCACTCTCGTGCAGCTACTGGTGCGCGCGGACCTGTCCCCGCGATGCAATCGTGGCAGGCTGAATGCGTGACCCGGTTCAGCGTTATCGCTGATGTGAGTTCAGACGACCTCACGGCCGTCCGGCCCGTCCTGCTCCAGGTGATCGACTCAGCGGCGGTGATCGACAGTGCGGACGGTCTGCATGTCCAAGGCTTCATGGACGGTACCGACGCCCGAGATGTCAACCGTCGGCTGCTCTCGGCCCTGCGCCGGGCGGAGAAGAAGACCCGCCTGCGAGCGGAGTGGACGGCCGACCGCCACGTCCACCGATTCTTTGATTACGTCCCGAAGAGCACGCGACCCGCGCCTTAACTGCCACCGCCGCAGCGACGCTTCTGATTACCTACACGCCAGGCGTGGATCACCTCTTCGCATTAACCGGACCCGCCCTACCCGAAATCGGGCGGCTGCTCCTGTGGTCGGCGGGCTATCTCATCGCCCTGGACCTGCTCAAGGTCTGGTATTTCAAGTGATGGATAGCAGGCAGGATCGCCATGGCTCCGCGGTCGTTGCCACTTCCTGAATCTGGTCCGCCGTCCGGTGTCATAACCCGGGTGATCAGCGGCGCGTTGTCCGGCAGACTCAGCTGCGTCGTGACATAGTCGCCCCAGTCCGCCGCGATCCGGAAGTAGCTGCCCTTGTCGGCATCCAGCAGCGGCGCGAAGATGCTCGGCGAGTCAAACCGTGGCGAAACAGGGCCCTCCGCGTCGAGCTATATGCGGCTCTTGGGTATCACTGTGGAAGCCCCAAACGGAACACCATCCAACATCGGGCGGGGAAGATGAGCGTTCGCGAATCGCGAGCACTGCGAGACCGTACCGACGGCACACAGAAGCAGGTCAAGGGGCTGAGGACTCCTGCCGATCAGGCGCTGCAGGAAGCCAGCCAGCAGGTAGAACCGCGCGTCACTCAGGTCAGGGCAGATATCTCTGCCCGGCAGCAGTCCGCTGGCGAAGGGGCCGACGGGGCCACGGAAAAGGCCCACAGCCAGTGGGAGCGGATGACGGCCGACGCTGCGAGAAGAATGTCCCGCTTGCCGGACAGGATTGACCGCAAACAAGACGAGTTCGGTGATATCGCTCCAGAACTGGAAGCCGCGGCAAGCCGAGGAAGATGTGCTCGATGCCTTGCCCTTCGCCTGGCAGACAATCGAGCAAACCCGGGTAGATGTGCTTGAGGCAGTAGGTACCCGAGCGTGGCGAACGGACTGACAGTCTCGAGACTAACTGAGGCAGCCAACTGCCCGGGAAGCGGTCGCGCACGGCGCCGCGCCGACTAGGCCAGTATCAGCCTGGGCGGCCTTGTGAGCTTCAGACCGACCCCTGGGGAGCCAAACCTGCACTCGAAGGAAGCCGTCTTGGTGCCCGCTTGCATCACACACCAGCGGCAGCCTGTCCACTGTTTCACCCGTGGTGGGTGATGTCCTTCTTCAGCAGCCGGGGAATCTCCTTGTTGTTCGGAGTTCCGCTGGGCGTGAACAGCCAAGCTGTGGCTTGTCTCGATTGACAAACGTCCCCGTAGCAGACGGAGAAGATAATGCCGTTGGCCAGTGCGTCGTCCTACCCGCTGCTGGACGCTTTCTGGACGATCTTCGAGATCTTCCTCTGGGTCATCTGGATCTGGATCCTGATCACGGTATTCATCGACATCTTCCGCAGTCACGACCTTTCCGGCGGAGCCAAGGCGCTGTGGTTCGTGTTCGTCCTGTTCGTCCCGCTCATCGGCGTCCTGGTGTACCTCGTCGCGCGCGGAGGCTCGATGCACGAGCGGTCGGTTCGGCTGGCGCAGCAGCACGATCAGGCTGCACGCCAGTACATTCAGCAGGCCGCGGCCCAGTCACCGGCGAGCACCGCAGATCAGCTGGACAAACTTGCCAGCCTGCGCGACCGAGGCGTCATCACGCCCGAGGAGTTCCAGCGCGAGAAGGAGAAGGTCCTGGCCTGACCGGCTAAACGGCACGGGCCGACCGTGCACCTGACGTGCCCTGGGCCTGAGGCCGTCAATGAATGGCATCAAAGACGCGATCGAGTTTGGCTTCGACGTGGATCCCGCCGACGTCAACCGGCTCGTGACGCAGGCCCTTCAGCGCCACAAGGAGCCTCAGGACAGCACTCACATGGACGCCTACGTCACCGGTAGCACTGCCGTACTCAGCGGCAGGGTTCGGACCCAGGCGCAGCGCGACGCACTAGTTGGCGCCGCATGGCTTGGGCACGGTGTGATGGTGGTCGTCGACGAAGGACATTTCGCCGAGGGGATGCGGCGTCCAGATGGCCAAGAATGATCACCCGTAGAGTCCTTGGAGCACCGTTAGCGGCATGCGCGCTTCGGGCCGCGTGCATTAGCCTCCGCTACCGCCGACCCGCGGCGGCAGTTGGCTACATTTCCCCGTACGCCACAATCATTGATGCTTGAGCGCTGCAACTTAACGTTGAGAGTCGTCTGCTGAGGCCTGACCGGTATCCGTCCAACCGAGGGCGGACGCGGGCATCTGCAGACTACGCGAGGACTTCCCGTTCGCAGGCGTGGACGGCTCGCCGCGCCAAGCAGCCCCCGGCGTCGACCTGGCTCGAGCAAGTTTTGCCTGCTGGACGGAGCCCCCTTACGGAATCGAACCGTAGACCTTCTCCTTACCATGGACAACTGGCAGGATTTTGTAGTGCATTTACGCAGGTCACGTACCGCGGCTGCCTGGTGTTATGTGCCTGCGGGTGCCTGTGAATGCCTGCCGAAGCCTGGCTAATGGCTCCCCTGAATGGCTCCCATGTCATTGTGCTGGCGTTCATGGCGGCAAGGCGCGGGTGGGGCAGCGACACCATCTACTCGACCACGCGAGGCCGTGCACGGACCCGGCCCGGCACCGGCCGCTGGCGCGAGGCCATCAGCCTCGGCTCCGGCCCCGAGGGCCACCTGATCCGCCGCAAGATCTCCGGCAAGACCAAGGCTATCGTCGCCGACCAGCTCGCCCAGCTGCACCGCGACCTGGACGCCGGCGCCCGGCTGCGCGCGACGCGATCACGGCTCTTGTCGCCGGCATCGACGTCCCGGCACGAACCATCACATGATCCTTGTGGTCCCGGTCGGGTGCTCGAGCTATGACTGCGGCCGTCAAGGGGTTCACGTCATGACGTGCCTGCCGCTGGCTCGTGCGGTGACGCGGGCACCATCTCTTCCCTGCGGCAGCGGTGGCCGGCGCCGGGACGTTCGTCTCTGACGCGCCCGCCCGCCGGCCAGTAGACAAAGAGCGTCAGGTCTGCGGAGGGGAAGGGATGGCATGGGAACGGGCGGTGATCGGATTGACTGGTCCTGAGATTCTTGGCCAGCCATTGCTGAACAAGGACGCCGCATTCACCATGCGGGAACGTGACGACTTTGGCTTGCGCGGGCTGCTCCCCTGGCGGGTGGCGACGATGGAGGAGCAGGTCGTTCTCGAGCTCGAGCATCTGCGCCGTAAGACGGATGACATCGAGAAGTACATCGGGCTGGCAGCGCTTGAGGACCGCAACGAAACGCTGTTCTACCGCCTGCTCCTGGATCACATCGAGGAGCTCGCCCCGATCGTCTACACCCCGACGGTTGGCGAGGCCTGCCGGAGGTTCAGTCACGTGCTGCGTCGGCCGCGCGGGGTGTGGATCACGCCCGACGATGTCGACCGGATCCCCGAGCTATTGCGCAATGCAGGGAAGCCGGACGTCCGACTGATCGTGGCCACCGACAACGAGCGCATACTCGGCCTCGGCGACCAAGGCGCCGGAGGCATGGGCATCCCGGTCGGGAAGCTCGCCCTGTATACCGCCGGAGCGGGGATCGAGCCGCACCTGACGCTTCCCGTCTCGCTCGACTGCGGCACCGACAACGACGGTCTACTGCGCGACCCGCTGTACCTGGGGTACCCCAAGCCGCGACTGCGTGGGGCCGCTTATGACGCGCTGATTGACGCTTTCGTGCAAGCCGTCCGTGACGTATTCCCGCGTGCGGTGCTGCAGTGGGAGGACTTCAAGCAGCACAATGCGATCAGCCTGCTCGACCGCTACCGCGCCACGCTGCCGAGCTTCAATGATGACATTCAGGGCACCGCGGCCGTCGTAGTTGCGGGCGTCCTTGCCGCGCTGCGGCATAGCGGCGAGCCGACCGCCGGGCAGCGACTGGTGTTCCTCGGCGCGGGCGCAGCCGGGCTCGGGATTGCTCGGCTGATGAGTCAGGTCATGCGGCGCGCAGGCGTCGCCGAGGACGACATCCGCGCGGCACTCGTGATGCTCGACTCCCGTGGCTTGATCTTCGACGGCCGAGCGGACATCCACGAGGACAAGCGCGCGTTCGCGCTCTCGGCGGCCACCATGGCCCGGTACGGATTCCCGCCGGCGAGCCAGCACGACCTGCAGACCGTGATCCGCCAGGTGGCTCCGACCATTCTGATCGGAACGAGTGGCACGCCGAGCGCCTTCGGCGAGGACGCCGTCCGGCAGATGGCCGCGACGACCCGCTCGCCGATCATCTTCCCGCTGTCGAACCCGACCTCGAAGTCGGAGGCCACACCTGCCGACGTGTTCCGCTGGACCGGCGGCCGGGCACTGGTCGCGACCGGCAGCCCGTTCGAGCCGGTCGACTTCGCCGGGACCACCCGGCAGGTCGGCCAGGCGAATAACGTCTTCATCTTCCCTGGCATCGGCCTCGGCGCGGTAGTCACACAGGCTCGGGAAGTGACCGACAGCATGTTCCTGGCCGCCGCCGATACGCTGGCCAGCCTGGTAACGCCGGACCGGTTCTCGGCCGGCGCGCTGTACCCGCGGCTGGCCGACCTGCGCGAAGTGTCGCGAGCGATCGCGATCGCCGTAGCCGAGAAGGCCCGCGAGTGCGGCGTTGCCCGGCTGGAAGACGACCAGGACGTCGCCTCCTGCGTGGCAGCGGCAATGTGGACCCCGGACTACTGCCCTGTCTGAGCAGAAAGTCAGAAGACCGCGGGATCTTCGACTCTGCTGTCGGTGGTCGCCGCCAGAGACGGCGGCGAGCTCGACGCCGCCAACGTCCGCCGGGAGTTCCGGGCAGCTATCGGGGCGGCCGGTATTGAACGCAGGTGGTCGCCGCGCGGCTGCGGCACATTCTTGTCAGCGTCATGTCCAACCCCGGCGTCCCGGTCGAGGAAATCGCGTCCCTCGCCTCCCTCGCCGGCCAGGCCACCCGGCACACCTCAGTCGAGGGCGATGCCACGCTCCTATCAAGCCAGGCCAGCTGGTCCGCCAAGCCCAGGGGCGGCACAACGCATGCAAGCCACGAAGGCAGCCAGCCTAAGAGCCAGCCCCTGGGCACCAGCAAGCCTGACACTGAGGTCAGCCTAGGCACCGCCCTCGCCGTCAACATTCATCCCTCGGCGCCGCGGAGGCCTCGGCACCCGGTTTGTCCGGGCACAGATCAAGACCGGGCGAGACGAGGCCGATTCGCTAAGCCACGTCAGTGAGGAGCTGCGCAGCTTGCAGGCCGAGGCCGACGGCGAGCTCCATGACCTGCATGCGAGCAGAGCCAGGTAACCGAATCCGCCGGCGGGAGCTCGCTGAGAAGGGTTGACGCTAGTCTGGCCGACCGGCACGTTTCCGCCGCTGGGTTGGACCTGTGGCGCAGTTACAGCGGACGTTCGCCCCTGCCGCCGTGCTGATCCCTAGCTGGACCATGAAGGTGGACCTCTGGAGATTTGCATGGCGGACTACCAGCATGAGCGCGCTCGTGTGTCCTGCGAGGCGTCGGGCCAGGAACGGGCCCGTTCGCTGCCGGGAGATGAGCTCGTCCCGCAGCCGATGGCGCAGACAACAAGCGCGGTGACGATCAACGCGCCACCGGACCAAGTATGGCGGTGGCTGGTGCAGACCGGCCAAGGACGCGCGGGCTTCTACTCCGACTCGAGGTTCTGGGACCGGTGCGTTGACTGGTACTACCGTCGGCTGTCTCGTAGGCAACATGCCCAGGCAGCTGCTGGCTACCACGTGGCCGCCGACGACCGGATTGTCGACGCTTGGCAGAACCCGCATGTCGGCGACATCATCGCCGACGGACCGCCGGGGACGGCTCATTACGTCGTGCGGCAAGCGGACCCGGGAAGATCCTTCGTGCTCTTCACGGACACGCACTTGCGGTATCTGCTGCCTGCCCGTCTTCGCGAGAATCCGCGGTTGCGCATCCACGGCGAAATAAGCGATAGCTTCGTGCTGACTGAGCCCGCGCCCGGAACCACGAGACTCGTCCGCCGAATGCGTCTTAGCTGCGGCCCGTGGCCTTTCCGCTGCTACGTCACCCCCATCGTGCTGATATGGGGCGAAGCCATCACGGGCCGCAACCTGCTGCGCGGAATCAAGAGACGGGCCGAGGCGTCTCGCGACAAAGACACAGGCCGGGGACCTTCGACCCTGCTGCCCTGGTGCCCTGACGCGCACGATCGGCGTAATCGTCTGCTCACGAGCGGGAGGGGCGAAGAGGATGACCACGGGCGATCAGCGCAGTAGAAGCGCTCTGGATGCTTTCCTGGATATCCACCGTATCCGGCAGTACTTCAATGTGCTCCTCCGTTCCCGTGAGCTGGCGGGAGCTCTCCGCAAGGACATGACCTTCCTGGACGCAGTTCGACGCGGGATAGTGAGCATGCCGTTCGACCACCAGCCCGCACCAGGGCAAGTGTTCGGACCGCCGGACGGTGCCGTACCCAGGCCGCTCGAGGGCCGGGTCGGCGTGGTTGCCAGCGGTGGCAGCGGCGCCCTGGCCGCGCTGATCGGGGTTGCGAAAGCGCTCGAAGAGAGCGGCACCGTTGTTTCGGTCTACTCGATGTGCTCGGGTTCCGCGCTGTTCGGGTTTCCGCTCGGCGCGGGGATGTCCCCAGACGAAGTCGCGCAGCTCACTGCATCGGTGCGCTCCGGTGACTTTCTGGACGTCGACTGGCGCGAGTTCGCCGGGCTATTGCCGACCATCGGGCGCGGTTGGGACGGCCTCATGCGCGGAGACAAGCTAGAAGCCTTTTATCGTGCTCAGTTCGGCGACCTGACGCTGGACCAGCTGCGAACGCCGACGTATGCCCCGATATGGAACATCGAGCACAATCGGCTTGAGTTCCTGGGGCCCAAGACCTATCCGGACATGCCGGTCGCTCGTGCGATCCGGATGGCGGTATCGATGCCCTTGCTGATGAAGCCTGTCGCCCAGGACGGACTGTCCTGGTGTGATGGCGGCATCGTCGACATATTCCCTGTGCGCCCAGTCCTCGACATCGAGCCCGCCGTGGATATCGCAGTTGCGATCAACTGCTATTACCCGCACGAGTTCGAGGGCGAGGACGCTACCGGCTGGGACACGCGGCCGTTGAGCATCGTCGGGGCCGCCTCGCAGGTGCGCACGTGTCAGCACGTGCAGCTGGCTCGTGAGCACCTCGCCAGGCTGCGCCGTGAGGCTGAGACGCTGCTTGTCGAGCCGGTGCCTTACTGGAAAGTCGCCGGGACAGGCTTCTACCAGCAGTTCCTCGACACTCGCGAGTGGCCGCAGTTCATGCGTGCGGGCCGGGCGGCGATGCTCGAGTCCCTGTGCAAGCACGCCGCCTCAGCTGCGGCGTAAACCGCGGCGGGCCGGCTCGACCCGGCCTGAGAGCCGCCAGCGGCCAGGTGAGGACGTGGTTGCGCCTCCCGCACCGCGCCGCGGCGCTGGAGGTTGATCATGGCGCGGGCGCTCTCCGCTCGCGCCGGCCTGCTCCATCAGAGCGATGCTGCATGGCCTGAAACAGCGTGCGGAAACGACGCGAGGCCAATGACCAATCTGTTCGAGCAGCTCAGCCTGCGGAAACGGCGTCATGCATCACTTCCCGGCCACCGGATAGAACTGCTGATCTTAGGCCATTCGCCGGCGGACAGGTGACGTACGGCTCTGCCAGTTCAGCGCCTGGTGATCGATCCTTGAACGTGGGAGCACGGGATTCCATCACGGTTCACTAGCCTCCCAAAGCGACGAAGGAGTACCTCCGTGGTCGCATCTTCGGTCCGCTGGGGATGGACAGAGCTCGCTGTACTCATCGCCGAACGGCTGGTGTCCGTGCGGGAGGTGATCGAGACGCACCTGCGGCGCATCGACATTGTCGTGGGAGCGATCGACTGCCTGGCCCTCGGGCTGATGCCCAACGTCTTCTGGCGCCCGCTCGACTTCGGGATGCAACGTCAGCAGCTGCTCAACCTCAAGCGACTCATGGAGGCAGCATGACGGCGCACCGCGGCCACCAGCGGGGTGCGGAGCGAGCGGGCATCGGCCCACGTAGTACTGAGCGCCTGGTACTCGAGCGGCTGACCCCGCTCGATGTCAGCAACCTTCGCATCGAGAAGCATGGCTTGCCCATGAACGTTGCCGCCTTCGCCATCCTCGAGGGCCGTGCTCTGCTCGATGCGTCGGGAGAGCTCGCCCTTGAGGCGATCAGAGCGAGGATCGGGCAACGTCTGCACCTGGCGCCGCGCCTTCGTCAAAGGCTCTACCGGCCCGGGTTCGGCTTCGGCGCCCCAGTATGGGTCGATGACGCGAGCTTCGATCTCAGCCGACACGTCACGACACGGAATGTTCCAGCCGGCGGCGGCGAGGAAGCGCTGCTGGCGACATGCGTGGAGCTGAACGACCGGCCGTTCGACCAGGCACATCCCCTGTGGGAGATATGCCTGCTCACCGGCGCGCCCGACGGGCACGTATCGATGCTCATCCGATTTCACCACGTTCTCGCAGACGGCATCGCAGCGTTGCTGCTCCTCGGCACCCTGTTTGACTCAGCGCCTGAAGCCCCGGAGTCAGAGGACCCACCGTGGACCGCGCGACCCTTCCCCACCCGCTTGGAGCTCCTCGGCGACACGCTGCGCAGATCAATCACGGGCATCCGCTCGGGTGTGCACAAGATCGAGCACCCACGGCCGACCCTCGCCCCAGCTAGAACGTTGCTTCGCCAGGCTCTGCAGCTTGCTCACGAGGGCCGGGCTCCCCGCACCTCATTCAACCGGCCGGTCGGCAGGCAGCACCACGTCCTGCTCGTGCGTGCCGACCTCGAACAAGCCAGGCAGGTCGCACACGCACATCACGCGACCGTCAACGACGTCGTGCTGTGCACGATCGCAGGCGGAGCGCGCGCGCTCCTCGCGGGCCGCGGAGAGCTTCAGCGCCCGCTCGTGTTGAAGGTCTCAGTCGCCGCATCGGTCCGCAGACCGACGAGCGCATCACAAGCAGGGAACCTCGTCGGCATCCTGATCGTCCCCGTGCCCGTGGGCGACGAAGACCCGATCCGGCGGCTAGAGCAGATAGCCCGTGCGACAGCCGAACGGAGGCGTCTGCCTCCCTACCAGCCCGCAGCGCGTTTCCTGCAGCGCTGGATGATCCGCATCATGAATCGGCAGCGCCGGGTCAATCTGCTCATGAGCAACCTGCCCGGTCCCCCGCAGCCCATGTACTTCGCCGGCGCGAAGATCCTCGAGGTGTTCCAGATCGGTGTCGTCCAAGGCAACGTTGCACTTCAGGTAGGGGCGCTGTCCTACGCCGGCCAGCTGAACTTCGACGTCGTCGCCGACGCAAACCTAGTTCCAGACCTCACGGTGTTCGCGAACGGCATGATCGAGGTTCTAGAGCGCCTGGGCGCCAGATCCTATGACCGGCGGATAGCGCAATGAGGCGATCAGCCAGGTGCAGCGGGCAACGCAGCTCGCTGGTCTGACGCTGGCCGTTGTCGTCGCGCAGCCAGCAGTTCTTCGGCCCCGGGAACATCTCAGTGAACCGCGCCGGCCAGCCGGGAAGGTCAGCGGCTGCATTGACGGAGCTGGCGACAGAAGATGCAGCTGAGGACGGGTACCGGACGGCAGGTGGGGCGAAGCGCGCCAAACAGCCGCTGAAGGCGTGCCACCCAGCAGTGGTTCCATGCGGCCGCTACAGAATCGACGGATCCCCGATGTCATACCCGTCGGCTCTGACGCCGCGTAGGCGCCCCGCCAGCGGGAGCCGTCACGGAGCCGCCGCGACGGCGGTGCGCTGAATCACGCCGGGCTGCTGACTTTCTCCCGCTGCCCGTCCCGCCCGCCCGGCCGCGCGGTTAGCCCCGCTCAGGAGCATCACCTGTCCCGCTGATCTCCGTGTATCACGGCCCCCGGCGCCGTACGTCGGCCAGAATGGCTCCCACGCCGAAAAGGCGCATGGACAAACATTCGAAATTGCCCTTCGAAGAGCCCCCTTACGGAATCGAACCGTAGACCTTCTCCTTACCATGGGGAACAGGGAGGTCTTCACAGTGCATTAATGCAGGTCACGCAGTCGACTTAGCTGCGGTAACATGCCCATGCATGCCTGCTTGTGCCTGCTGAAGCCTGGCAAATGGCTCCCCCGAATGGCTCCCACGGCCTGCGCTGGAACGTGATGACCAAGAGGACGTCGAACATAATCCGCTCCGAATACAGGACGTTGGCTCGCCCCATCACCAGTTCGGGAGCGCCGTAGACAGCCAAAGCTGACGACCGGATCGCCACCCAGATTGGCAGATCGTGCGTTTCGCGGGTCCGAGAGCGGCCCTCGCGGGCACAGCTGCGTAATCGCCCGGTTCGGGGCCACGTGACCGGCAGCCGGGGATTGACGGTGGCGGTCGATAGCCTGGCGCCATGTCCAGTGGCCGGATTGAGCAGCGGGCACTGTTGCGTGCCGAGCAGCCGCCCGCCGAGACGACGCTCGTGGTTCGTGGCGGCCGCGATACGGTCGATAAGCTGCGTGGTCACGCCGAGCGGACGGCCAGGGCCTGGTCGCTGGACGGCCTGCCGCTGCTGGGGATCTCGGTCTTCGCGGTTCTCGGGATGCCGCTGGAAGTCCTGCTGCGGCGCCGGTTCGCGAGTTTCCGGACGATCTATCTGCCGGCCGCAGGTGAGCTGAGCAATCACGGGTTCGAGTTGCTGGCAACCGCGCAGCGGCCCCATTTCACGGTCCGGCTGGCGCGGGCCGATGACGCGGAGTTGGGGAAGCTGCTGGCCGCGCTGGGACCTGCCCGGCCTAATCCCCAGTACGCTAGCACTGATGTCTGGTGAGAGGAGGGCTGAAATGTACCGGGTCGATATCATCGCTGACCTCAATGACGAGGACCACACCGGGTTCCTGTGGACATTCCTGGACGAGGCCCGAGACCCTGCCCAGATCACGCCCGGCGCTCTAGTTGTGGCGGGTGACGAAGACGCCGCTGCGGTCTGCCAGGTCATCGACCTTGTCCCAGCCGGCGACGGCATGATCGTCCACCTGCGGCCGCTGCCCGGCCTGGTTGACGACTACCGCGCCCTGGTTGAGCGGGCACTCGCCAGCTAGCCGCCGGGACTCAGGAAGCTGCGCTCGTTCCGGATCTTGCTCCGCTGGCACTACCGGGCGGCTCCGGCGATGAACGCGGCCATGATGCAGGTGGCGTGCCGGTCCAGGGACGCTCTGGCCCGGTCGTAGCGCATGGTGGTCCGTGGGTCGGCGTGCGAGGCTGCTTCCTGGACATCCCGTAGTGGCACGCCGGCGTCGAGGGCGGCGGTGGTGAACGCGTGGCGCAGGGTGTGCGGCCCGACCGTCTTGGTGATGCCGGCCCGGCGGGCCACCCGGCGGACGATCCGCCCGGCGCCGTGCCGGTCTAGCCGGCGGCCGTCTGGGTGAGGAATACCGGGCCTTCGCACCGCTCGCCGATGGCCAGGTCGATTGCTCTGACGGTGCGCGGGGCGAGCGGGATGGTGACGACTTTGCCGCCCTTGCGGGTGATGGTTAGGGTACGGTGGCCGCGTTCCAGGCCCATGGCCTCGATGTCGGTGCCGGTAGCTTCGGAGACCCGCAGCCCGTTGAGGGCGAGCAGCGAGATCAGGGCGTGCTCGCTGGCGGGTCCGAGCCCGGCCGCGACGAGCAATGCGCCGACCTTGTTGCGGTCCAGGCCAGTGGCATGCGACTCATAGTCCAGCCGCGGCCTGCGGACATGGAGCGCCGGGGAATGCTCGAGCGGGTCTTCCTCGACGGCGTACCGGTGGAACCCGGCGATCGTGGACAAGCGGCGAGTAACCGTCGCCCTTGCTCGTCCCCTGGCTTCCAGGTCGCGGGCGAAGCACTCGATGTCCGCGCGGCGGGCCGCGAACAGGCGGACGTCATGCTGGTGGCACCAAGCCGCGAACTAGCGCAAGTCCAGCGTGTACGCCTCGCGGGTCAGACCCGTGTACCCGGCCAGGAACCCGCTAACGCCAGGCGCTCAGGGCCGGTGAATACCGGCGCTGTGACGGTCAGGGCAGTCGAAGTCGTGGCGGTTGCGGTCATGGGACACCTCCCGGTCCGGCTGAGACCGGAAGGCTTGGCCACCCGGCCTCAGTCGAAGTCGTGGCGGTTGCGGTCATGGGACACCTCCCGGTCCGGCTGAGACCGGAAGGCTGGGCCACCCGGCCCCAGCAGCGAATTCACCCAGAAACTAAGACGATGTTCGTCGTCGGTCCAGGGCAGCGCTCGCGGCCTTGATCCCGGCAGCGGGTACGGCTCGAAGGAGGAATCGAACACGAATGAGGGCCTCGGCCTGCAAGCGCACCCGAGCACCGATTCCGGGCGGCCGATTGCGGTTACCAATCATGCGGGTGAGGGCGCGCAGATCATTCGGCTCGGTACGCCCGGCAGAACTCAGAATCGAGACGTGCGCGAAGCACATTTTGGCCAGATATGGCGAGGCCCTCGGCTATGCGAAAACTTAGCCGGGAGTAACGGCAAACACCGGTCGAAATCGGCGCGAAAGACATCCAGGGCTAGCCTTTCGTCGACCCCTTCTTGCCCTTCTTACGCGGATGCTCGATGATCGCGTCCGGGCCGGGGAACACCAGCGCGGTGTGACCGTCGTCGAAACGCACCAGGTAGGGCGGCTCCCCGCCCGCTCCCCGGACCTCGACGATCTCGCCAGTCCGCCCCGGATGCCCCACGACGTTGGCGTGCACGTGGAGGCGATCCCCGACGGCTGCCTGCATACGCCCACCTCCTCGTCCGCGCTCGCTCACGGCATGTCCGCATTCCCCGCACTGCCCGAGCCGGGGGACACGCTCACGATGTACCCAGACTGGCACGGGCCAGTGTCCACGTCCACGTCCACGCTGCTGGCTCGTCGGAGTTGGTCCGCCGCGCTCGTGTTCGGCGCCGAGTTGCGTTCGTCGAGTTGCGGGATGCGGGACTGCGCAAGAACCCAAGGCAAACGCCACGCACGGCCGGTAAGCGCTGATTACGCACGTTCCCGACCGAATCAGGAAGGGGCGAGGCCTACGCACAACGGAGCGGGCGGCCGCGCATTCACTGCAATTTGGGTCTTACGCCCTATGGGCTGCCGGGCTGCTGGCCGCGCTAGCCGTTAGGCCCGTTCCGTCATCGCTACAACTGTATCACGGAGCGTGATTGATCAAGCACCCGACGACGTGTGCATGCGACATAGCCCGGACAGCTCCGACCGGTGATGATGTCGGGCCTGATCACGACTAGCGGACCATGCTCGACGAACTGCCCTCGACTCCGATCCAAGCCCGATCGGCGGCGCGACCGACCGCCGGTCAGCCTACCGACCAGGCCGTGGGCGCACAGATCATCATGATCTGCGCGCCGCCGTCAGCCAAGGCGTACGTGAGGGACCTGCGCCAAATCGGCGGCTTCCGCGCGCAATACAGAGCCGAAGAGATTCACGGAACTTGACCACGCCCGTCAACAAGCGTCGCGGTTGGCCGGACAGCGCCGCCTAGACGCCGGCAGCCCAGGGACGTTGCCTGCAGCCAGGGCCAGAGTGGCGCGATGGCTGTCCGGTTACCATCTCCTGATGAGTGATCAGTTGTTCGTTCCCGTGGATTTTGCGGTACCGGGCGGGCTCACGGCCGAGCAATTCCTGCTCGAACCGCTCGGGCCGCGGCACAACGCCGCGGACTATGCCGCGTGGACGGCCAGTATCGGCCACATCCAGGCCACGCCGGGATTCGACGGGACAGGCTGGCCGCACCAGATGAGCCTGGCGGACAATCTGCGGGACCTCGAACGCCACGCACAGGACTTCGCCGAGCGCCGCGGGTTCACCTACACCGTGCTCAGCGCAGGCACGGGCGACGTCATCGGGTGCGTGTACATCTACCCGCCGCGCGGCGAAAGACTAGGCAGCGCGGGCGAACGGCGCGCGCTCGTCAGGTCCTGGGTGCGCGCCGACCATGCCGCGCTTGACCCAGTGCT
This sequence comes from uncultured Actinomycetota bacterium, assembly GCA_963792725.1. GTDB lineage: Bacteria > Actinomycetota > Actinomycetes > Streptosporangiales > Streptosporangiaceae > JAJYUU01. The sequence goes on from CAWBXJ010000003.1 coordinate 227,337, forward strand.
CTACCACGAGGTCCTGGCATGGCTTGAACGCGACTGGCCGTTCCACGCGATCGACTACGCGCCACGAAGCTGAACCGTTTGTCACGTCGGGGCTGACAACTCACATCCCGGGCTCTGGGTAGTCCCGCTCGGCGCAACGGCACAGCCGGTCTGCAACGGAACTCTTGTCGGCCAGGCCACGGAGCTTCGTGATGCTCGGCCCGGCCCGCCGGGGCTGATCCGGATCGCCGACTCGGCGCGGCCAGAATCTGTGCAGCCCGCTGTGGCGCCGCACAGATTTTCGAGATCTGCATGCCGGGCCTGGCGTGTACCGGCGGGTCGTCACGCTGCAGCGCGCGACGAGACTTCGTCGGGGCGTCCATCACCGGCGCGGTGCTGGTCCATCGCGGATCGCCGACGTCACGTGCGAGGCTGGCGTTCAGCGTTGCGTTAGTGCGGCCTGGATGTGCGTAGCGGAGTAGACGTCTTCCATCGGGATGGATCCGCCGAGGACGCCGAAGATGCGGCTGGCCAGGTCGGGTTGTTCTGCTGCCGTCTGATAGAGGGCCTGGTGCCGGGCCGGGAGCGCCGCGAGCCGGGCGGTGGCCAGGGTGAGTTCGAAGCCGTTGGCGGTGAGCTGGTCGCGTTCGGTCTGGTAGCCGGCCAGCGCGGCGTCCATGGGCTGGCGCCCGGTGAGCCCGTCGTGGATGGCGCCGGCCAGCAGGTCGGCGGCGAGGAACGCGTCGGACATCCCCATGCCGCTGCTCGGGTCTTTGTGGTGGCCGGCGTCGCCGGCGAGTGCCCATCCCGGTCCTGCCGACTCCCGGTACAAGTTGGGCAGGTCGCCGGTCCCGGTGAAGCGCTGGTTCCGGTGCCCGGACTCGACGGCCTCATGCAATCCGGGAACGAGCTTCAGCGCGGCGTGGAAGCTGCCTTCGACGTCCGCGCGCACCTGACGGAATTCCTCGTGGGGCCAGCCGACGTAGATGCACGTCAGGCCGTCGTTGGTGGGCCAGGTCAGGATCAGCCGGCCGGGCCGGGCATGGAAGGACGCGCCCAGATGGCTGATGCCGCTCCAGTAGGAGTAGTAGACCGCGGTGAGCGGCGGATGGCTGCGGTAGGCCCGGGCGCCGGCCTTCCGCGCGACGGTCGAGTGCAGGCCGTCCGCGCCTACAACTATCGCGGCCTGCAGTGACGACTCCGCCGCCGACCCTGCGGCGTGGCCGCGCACGCCCGCTGCCCTGCCATCGGACCACAGCAGGTCAGAGACCACGAAGCCGTCGATCAGTTCCGCGCCGGACTCGGCGGCGGCCTCGACGAGCAGCGCGTCCAGTACTGTCCGCCGCGGGCAGTACGTTTCGGCGACGCCGCCGACGGCCGGGCCGATGCCGGTCAGCTGCACCGGCCCGGTGTCGAAGGTGATCTGGCGGATCGGCGCGCAGCCGCGTGCCTGCAGCCGTCCGAGGAGCCCCCAGGCTTGCAGCCGGGCCGCGCCGCGCTGCCACAGGAAATGCGTGGACATGGTGTCGCTGGGGAACGACGCCCGGTCGGCCAGGGCGACCTTGTGCCCGGCGCGCGCCAGCAGCATGGCCAGCGGCGCCCCGGCGCAGCGGGCACCGACCACGACTACGTCATACATGGGCGCCCTGGCTCGAGACCCGGTGATGGCTAGCCGACAGGCACGCCGGCGGCGAGGGCCTTCACGTCCGCGGTGGTCAGCGGATTGCCGGCGATGCCCCAGTCGCCGCTCTTGACTTCCTCGACGACCACCCAGGTGACCGGGCGCATGTTCTCGCCCTCGATCTCGACCATGGTGTCGGTCAGCCTGCGCACCATGTCCTGCTTCTGGTCAGCGGAGAAGACTCCCTCGATGACCTTGACGTTGACGAACGGCATAACCGTGCCCCTTCCATACAGCCGGCCGGGATGCCGACGACCTCAAATTAGCACGATCGTTCGTGCTACGATAGGCGCGTGCCGGCAAACACGAGCCACGGGGCCAGGACCAGGCAGGCCATCCTCGCGGCAGCCGCCGACCTCGCCACTGTCGACGGCCTCGACGGGCTGAGCATCGGCCGGCTCGCCGGCGAGCTGTCGATGAGCAAGAGCGGCCTGTTCGCCCATTTCGGATCCAAGCAGGACCTGCAGCTCGCCACCATCGAGGAAGCCCGCCAGCGTTACGTGCGGGAAGTCATCCAGCCGGGACTGGCCGCGGGTCCGGGCATCCTGCGGCTGCACGCGCTGTGCGAGTCGTTCCTGTCCTACCTCGAGCGCGGCGTGTTCCCCGGCGGCTGCTTCTTCGCCTCGGCGATGGCCGAGTTCGACGCCAAGGCACCGGGACCCGTGCGCGACCGGATCGCCGAATGCCAGGCCCAGTGGATGGACACCCTCGAGCACGCCGCCGCCAGCGCCCAGGCAGCACGAGAACTGCACGCCAGCACCGACCCGCAGCAGCTCGCCTTCGAACTCGAGGCCGCTCTCCTGTCCGCGAACTGGTACTACCACCTCTACCACGATCCCGCCTACCTGCAGCGGGCCCGCCGCGCAGTCCGAGACCGCCTGGCCAGCCAGGCCACTCCCGCGGGCCTGCGCACGCTGCCGCCGGACTGACAAACCCAGCCAGCAGCGACACATCAGGCTCACGCGTTTGCTTCCGGCAGGGTCCTCAGCTCAGCGACCCTGCGGTCCGCGGCGCGCCCAGATCAGCCGGGTTCTGCGCTCATCACGATGGCGCCGCAAGGCGGCACGTGACCGCGCAGATCGGCGGCTCCTTGTCGATGGTGGTCTGGGTGGTGCAGGCTGGCCTGCTCAGCAGCATTCACTGGCCTGGATGCGGATGTCGGCTTCCCGCCGCGCCCAGTGCACGCGCGTCAGCCATGGTCGCCGGTATTCGGCGGCAGGCAGGAGCGACCGCATCTGGCGCAGCAGCGGCAGGCGCGTCGTGTCGGGAAGGTCGGCGATCCAGCCCATCGAGGCGAGGAACGCGATAAGCCCTTCGCTGTCCAGCACCTGCGGGTTGGGCAGGCTCGCCTCCTGGAAGTCGCCGAACCGCGAGCTTGCGAACGGCAGCCGCCAGTCGCCCGATGCGTAGCGGCGCGGGTTCAGGTCAGTCCTGTGGCCGATCCGGACGGCGACCAACCGGGCCGGGCGGCCGATCAGGGTAGCGAGCAGCAAGTACCACACCGACGCGATCGAAGTCACGCCGAATAGCCGGTCCATCTACGTGACCAGTACGGACTGGCCCAGGAACGCAGCTCCGATATCAGGCCTGGTGACCGCGGTCCGGGCCTCGACCGGCGCCGTGCTGAAGCGGATCCGCACCGCGCCGCTGCCCTGGTTCGTGGCGGTCACACCGAACAGCCGCACTGTCTACGTTTGCACGGAGGCTGGCGTGACCCCGATCGCCACGGCCAGCAACACGGCGCGCAAGTCCGTTGCCACGCCGGAAGGCGCCGGCCCCATGGTCATCACGCCGGACGGCAAGACCCTATACGTCAGCACAGGCGGCGGGGTCATCCCAATCAACATCCAGAGCAACCAGGCCGGTACACCGATCCAGTTCGGCGGAGACAACTTCCCGAATCCTAACCAGGGCGCGATCGCGATTTCGCCAGACGGCGGGACGGTCTACGTGGCGGCCCTCGGATTTCCCGGGGTGCCAGGGGCCGTGGTGCCGATCCCGGACCGCTAACAACAGCCCCGCCGCACCGATTCCGGCCGGTCTCGACCCCTCAGCAGATCGTGATCTCGCCGAATGGCAGGCTCGGTTTCGTCGCGAACCAGGCCGGTTCATAGCGACCCCGCGCGCCCGGATAACCCTGTGCGCACCGCGAAGCCAGGGGGCATTCTGGCGCGGATTGGGAGATCGCACGGCAGGACGTCCAGTAAGCGCTCTCTCTTGCCGCCGTAAGGTTGTGCGATGTGTGCCGCGGCGGCGCCGAACGCCGACTCTGGCGCGAGAGGCTAGGGCTGCCACCCGGTCGCCGGGCAGCGCAGACCGTCCGGTTCTGGGCGCATCGTGGTTGGGCAGGCGGTCCCGATAAAGCAGTTCGTCTGAGAGCATCCGTATAGGGCAGGAGTTCCAGGGAGAGCCGGTGTTGTATCGATGGTTCTGGCGTGACCACCTCCGGCGGTCCCCATGACTCTGGCCGGGGACAGCTGCCACGAGGCACCCCTATAGCCAGTCTGGGCAGTCACCGAGGGTTTTGTTAGCAAGAGGGGACATGGGTCACCATCCGCAGCGTGCTTAGCGTTTCGATCATGCACCCGTTACGCCAGGTCCGTGCCGTATCTGATGGGGAATCAGTGGTGCTGTGAGGTCCGCCGGCCAAGAACACCCCGTCAGGGTGCCGGGTGGCGCCGGGCTGCGACCGGTCTCGCTGGGCGCTTCGCCGGGGCCGGTGCCGGGCAGCAGGCAAGCGCTCCTGCTGCTCGCCTCCGCGATGCTGCTCTCGATGACCACCTGGTTCTCCGCGACAGCGGTCCTGCCGCAGCTGCGCACTGCCTGGACGCTGACTACGGTCCAGGCAAGCTTCCTCACGATTGCCGTTCAGGTGGGGTTCGTCGTCGGCGCCCTGGTGTCCGCGTTCTTCAATCTGGCCGACATCATTCCAGCCCGCACGCTCATGTTGCTGGGCGCGCTGGGCGCCGCAGCCGTCAACTTGCTGCTGGCCGGGGCGCACTCGCCCGGCCCGGCCGTCGGCTTGCGGTTTCTCACCGGCGCGTTCCTGGCCGGCGTGTATCCGCCGGGGCTCAAGGCGATGTCCACATGGTTCCCTGTCCGCCGCGGCACCGCCCTAGGGATCATGGTGGGGGCGCTGACCCTGGGCTCGGCAGCACCACAGTTCCTCAACGGAATCGGGGGTGCGGACTGGCGTACCGTCATTGTCGCGACTTCGGTACTGACGGTCCTGGGCGGGCTGACAGCCCGGTATCTGGTGGCCGAGGGGCCATTCCCCATTCCGAGGGGGATCTTTAATCCCCGGCAGACAGCCTCCGCGATGCGTAACCGTGCCGTCCGCCTTGCGGCCCTCGGCTACTTCGGGCACCAGTGGGAGCTGTATGCCATGTGGGCCTGGATCTTCGCCTTCAGCCATGCGGCCTTCACCGTTCATGGCTACGCGAATCCCACACGGGACGCCGCGTTCGCTGCGTTCGCCATCATCGGCAGCGGCGCGGTTGGCTGCTGGGTCGGCGGCATGCTCGGGGACCGGTGGGGCCGTACCCGGCTGACCCGGCTGGCGATGGCGCTGTCGGGAACCTGCTGCGTGCTGATAGGCCCGGTCGCGCGTCTCGGCGTCGCCCCGATGATGGCTTTGGCAGTGTTCTGGGGCTTCTGGGTGGTTGCCGACTCGGCTCAGTTCACCAGCATCGTGACCGAGACGAGCGAGCAGCGCTATATGGGCACCGCAGTCACCCTGCAGCTGGCGACGGGCTTCACGCTGACCGTGGTGACCATCTGGCTGATACCGGTCGTGCAGCAGGCCGTCGGATGGACCTGGGCATTCACTGTCCTTGCCCCCGGGCCACTGCTCGGCGTCGTGGCCATGACAAGGCTGTTGCATGCCCCCGAGGCCAGGCTCATCGCAGGCGGGCGAGGCTAGCGGAAGGACGTGACACGTGCCGGCAGATGTCACCGGCGAGGGCCGCCCTTGCTGAGGGTTGTCCGGCCAGAACGTGGCGATCATAATGAAGCCGGAAGCGGTCCAGTAGCTGAAGCTCGTCGCTGCGTCATCGCCGATCCCACTCCCACAACTGCACCTTGCCTGCGAGTTCGGCGCTAGGGCGTCGGCCCCTGCGGGCTGCCGCCGCGATCGCCTCAGCCCGCCGCGGCCCTCCCGTCGTTCATCGTGGTGAACCCGCACGCGACCTGCCCGCACCAGGCTGCCCTTTGAATCGGGGCAGCTCATGCCACCCGCCAACGTCGACACCGACTATCCGTTCGGGTGCGGCTCGGACGGCCAAGTCCGACGATCAGGTCGCCGCCCATATCGGCGGCTCGGCGCGCGGTTATCAAGACCACTTCGCCCAGTTGGTGGTCCTAGAACGGCTGAGCACGCAGTCAGCCCGCCCGCATGCTTATGTATTGCCAGCGCCGAGCATGAACGCCCGGACCTGCCGCGAAGCGTTTAAGCGCTGCCTGGTGTTGTGCCGGCGGGCGACCGCCGTAGCGTGGCGTGATGGCGCACCGGTACTGGCCGTTGTTCGATCTGCGGATTGACACGCCCGATCTGATCCTTCGCCCGATGACCGAGGCCGACCAGCCTGCGATCGCCGATCTGCTGCCTGATGACGTGGAACTGGACCCGGCGGCCACCCGGTATGCGGCCGCGGACGCGCGCGTCGCACGCGGCACTGTCGTGCACCAGGGGTACTGGAAGGCCTACGGGACGTGGCGGCCCGAGGCCTGGCGGGTCAGCTTCGTGGTGTTGGCAGCCGGCCAGATCCTCGGTGCCCAGGAACTGGAAGGCAACGACTTCCCCGCCCTCGGCACGGTCGACACCGCCTCGTTCCTGATCCCCTCAGCGCGGGGACGCGGCTACGGCAAGCAAATGCGGCGCGCGGTGCTCGCGCTGGCGTTCGGCCCGCTGGGCGCGCAGGCGGCCATCACCTCGGCGTGGCACGACAACCACGCCTCCCTCGGCGTCTCCCGGGCGCTGGGCTACCAGCCCAACGGCGAGTCGCTGCAGGCGCGCGGCGACAGCGCTGATGTCATGACGCACATGCGCCTGCCGCGGGCCGGCTGGCTGGCCAGCGGCGCCGCGGCCGGCATCCACATCAACGGCTTCGAACCATGCCGGCACCTGTTCGGCCTCACTAGCGTCCGACCCTAAAGACGGTACCCAGTCCACCCGCAGACATCCGCTCATGCCGCCGGTGGGTTGCCTCACGGCGCTGACTAGCTAATACCGCGATTCGCCCGTACGCTGATCCGAAATGGGAGACCAGTCTCACGACGTCGCGGTCCCTGACTCGGCCCGCATCCGGTCCTTCGCCGTCGAGGCGTTCGTCGGCTACCGAATCACTGGCTGGCCATTCGCTCGCTTCGACATCAGTATCAGCGAACTGCGCGTCCGCTTGTCTATCCCGTGGTTCACAACACGATCGCAGCAAGCCACTGCCATCCGGGCCGCGATAGTAACGCGCCGGTTCGGCAACATGTACTGGATCGGTTTCGACGACGCCGCCGGCACACTCGGCGACGTGCACGTCCATGCGACTTACCGTCGTAAGCAGATGATCGACGAGTTGCGCCGATGCGGTTACTACGTGTCGGCGACACGGGCAGGGGAGCACGAGCACCTCGCTGGCCCTGGCGACATAGCTAGCTGGCCTCGCCTTCAGCGAATGCGGTCTACGTCCGTGGCCAACATCCGGTTCTAATGGCGCGACGAACAAAGCGCAGCTCGGTGTCATGGACTTTGTAGCGGTCCCGCTGACTCGAACGCGGGCACGTATTGCCACAGTTTTATGCCGCGGCTGGCATCGTTGACCGGACCAGATTCGACCCAGAGTCGGCCGCATGCGGGGCACACCCATGCCAGGACGGCGTGGGTCATCAAGTGGGTGCCATCGCGCTCGATGTCGAAGTCGCGATCGGCGATCAGGTGCCACTCATTGGGATTGGGGATGGAGCCGCTGGTCGATAGCTGCTCGCCGCAGGAGCACAGAAAATTGGCCACTTCGCGATCATGCTCCAACTAGGCCTCGAAGACCACGCTCACCTGGCTCGCTGGACATCCGCTCGTGCCGCTGCGGGCGCGGTTCCGGTGGGCGATCTTGCCGATGACTGCGGAGGAGAAAGCTGGCGACCAGTCGCCTCGATGACGTGTTGGTCGGCCGTCTGACCGGAGGGATCAGCTCCACTGGCCGTCGTAGGCGACAGATGGCAGCTCCGCAAAGTAGTCGCGAAGTGTGGCGATCTGCCCGTCGCGGAGGCGAAAGATCTGCACGAGCGACATCCTCGTCCGCCGCCCGTCGGGTTCGTCGAACGCGACGTCGACCTCGGCAATGAAAACGTCGGGATCCGGGGTGTCGTGCAGGACGTAGGCGGACCGCTCCAGGTTAATCGTGGCCTGGTAGGTCGGTTGCTGGTGATACACACCAATTCCGGTCCGGATCGCATCGCGGCCCACCAGGAGCCCGTGCAGCGGATGGCCGTCAGCAACCAGCGGCGCGTCGTAAACGCCATCCTCAGTGAACATCGCGGCGATCGCGTCCGGGTTCCGGGTGATCGCACCGGCATACACGTAACGTTCGAATACTTCTTTATGTGTGAGAGCCACTCTCCAGTCTAGCTAGCGCTGCGGGCCCGACGTCCAAAGCCAGCGCCACCGAATGGACCGCACGCTCATGCCGCAAAGAGGCGAATGGCGGCGGGAGGTGCGCAGCTGGCGCCTGGCCCTGTGTTCGGGCAGGGTGGGCGCATGACAGCGGCGGGCGATCACTTCATGTGGCCATTGGCCTCAGCAACCGCGACCACCCAGCTCCGGTGGCAGAGGCTCGGATCCGCAGTACTGCGGGACGGCGTCGCCGGCTTTCCGCAGGCACCTGATGAGCCTGGCGTCTACCTCGTAAAGCTCAGCGCGCATGGTCAGTACCGCATCTACATAGGCGAGGCGGCGAATCTCCGCGAGCGACTTCGCCGCTATGGCGGAGCCGGGGCCGAGCTTCCTCCGGCGCGCGGCAAGACCACGACCAATATGAAGGGCCGGGTAAGGCGTGTTCTCCGTGAAGAAACCGCCCACGTGGAGATCTACCTGCTGCAGCTGCCGATCAACTCGGCATATGCAATGTGCAGTCGGTATCCGCTGTGCAAGGACTGCCGCATCATGATCGAGCGAGTGGCAATCGCGACTGCTTATGTGCGCCGTGAGCCTCTGATCAACGAGCATGGCTTTTCCGGAGGTCGCGCAGGGAGAACTGCTCCAGTAGCCGCAATCAGGGCGTCGCGGGCCGCCGGATCGGGCACCGAAGGCTCGGCCTGCCAAGCTCGTTGGAGACGCACTCTTGCCGCTGCGGGTGCGGTTCGCGGGCTTCGCTGTCGTGGTGTGCGGGCGCACTGTCAGAGCATGACGAATTACAGCGAGCTCATCCCCGTCCCGTCCAGTCATGACCTCGTCCCTGCCGACCCGCTGCGGCTGGCCGTCGCCGCGTACCTGGCCCGGTTCACGGGCTCGTCCCGCGCCCACGCCGACTCCGACCTGCGCTGTTACCTGTCCTGGTGCGCCGGGCACGGCCTGGACCCGCTGGCCGCGCGCCGGCCGCGCCTGGAGCTGTACATCCGGTGGATGCAGGAGATCCGCCGGTTCAAGCCCTCCACGGTGTCCCGCCGGTTCTCCGTCGTGGCAGGGTTCTACCGGACCGCTGTGATCGACGGGGTGCTGAAGCACTCCCCGGCCGAGCATGTCCGCCGCCCTGCTGTGCCGCCGGAGTCCCCGACACTCGGGTTCACCCACCTGCAGTTCGAGGCGATGCTCACCGCCGCCCGGCAGTCGGCGAACCGTAACGACTTCGCCCTGGTGACGATGCTCGGCCTGCTCGGCCTGCGGATCTTCGAGGCCACCGGCGCTGACATCACGGACCTGGGCGAGGAGCACGGCCACCGGGTCCTGCGGGTCTGCGGCAAGGGCGGCAAGGTCGTGCTCGTGCCGCTGCCGCCCGCGGTCGGCCGGGCGATCGACGGCGCGATCGGCTCCCGGGCCAGCGGCCCGGTCCTGCTGAACAGCCGCGGAGCCCGGATGGACCGGCACGCCGCGACCCGGCGGCTGCGCCGGCTCGCCGAGCAGGCGGGCGTCCGGATCAGCAAGACGCACCCTCACATGCTGAGGCACACGTTCGTCACCACCATGCTGGACGCCGGGGTGGATCTGCGGGACGTGCAGATCGCCGCCCGGCACGCGGATCCGCGGACCACGATGCGGTATGACCGGGCCCGCAAGAACCTGGACCGCCACCCCAACTACATCCTGGCGGCCTTCATGGCATCAGGAACCTGACCACGCCCCAGTGCGGCAGTGCGGCGCGGACCGGCCCGGCCGTGCCGCATCAACGGCCGCCGCGATCACGGAACGTGATCAGCGCGGTAGAGGAGTGCGCTCCGTCGTGCCGATGAGCGCGCTTCTGCTCAGCTGGTCCAGCAGGCGTCGATCTCGTCGGGGAAGTCAGTCATCCAGTAGTCGGGTAGAACCTCCCTGAGGGTCCTCCAGACGACGACGGTCGGATCGCTGCGATCAGCGACGGCCACGAGGACGCCAGCGCCGTAGACAGCCAGGCGCTCCCTGCACACGCCGCAGGGACTGAGAACGACCGTGCGGCCGCCCGCCTGCCGGTGCAGGCAGACGGACGCGACGACTCGCTGGTTGAGACGGTAGGCCCCGCAGTAGGGCTCGATCTCGTGGCACACCTCCACAGAGGGATTCGCCGCATCGGGCGCGGTGCCGGTGAGGATGGTTCCATCTTCGAGCAGCATTGCTGCGGCACCGTGATCCCCGTTATCGGGGAAGCGGGAATCGATCAAGTCCTTGCACGAGGCCACGGCCGCAGCCAGGGCTCTGTCATCCACACGGCTACAGTAGCCGCGCACTCTCATGCCGCCGACCGAGCGTTCGCGAGCCGGACGGGTAGCGTCGCAGAGCCGTCGTCGTCGTCCGCAGCCCCGCCGTACGGCCCGCCCGCCTGCTTCGGCTGGCGTGCTGAACCGGGCCCGATGACGGAGTGCGCGTGATTGGTATTTCGTTGCCTACGCGCCCTCGGACGCCATAGGCAATTGACGCTCACGCGCAATACGGTGATGCGCTCCCGCTTGCATGCGCCGCGCCCGGTCATGGCTCCCCTCTGTGTCAAGACGCTTTCGTGGAGATGGCCCTAGGCTGTTTGGCAGCGGGTCCGGGAAGTGGCTTATCCGAAGAGCCGGCTGCCGGGGTCGGGCCGGTCACGCTGGATTGCAGAGTCGTCCCCGAGTGCCCTCCCGGACCCGTCGCAGCTGCCGTGATGGCATCGGCAACCATCTGGTGGTAGACGATGTCAGACAGTCGCCGTTTCAGCGCTCGCATGGCTTCCATCGGTGTCTTGCCCGCTGCGACTTTGCGGTCGAAGTAGGCCCGCCCCTCGGTCGGGTTGCGGAGCTGGACGACGGCCATGATATGCAGCGCCCGGTTGATCTGCCGGTTGCCGGCGCGCGAGAGCCGGTGCCGGACGTGCTCGCCGGAGGAGGCATCAATGGGAGCGGTGCCGTTCCACGAGGCGAAATGCGCCTTGTCGGGGAAGCGGGTGATGTCACCGACCTCTACGAGCAGCCTGGCTGCGCCGGATGGACCGACGCCATGCAGCTGAGTGAGTGTGCTGCCGGTCGCAGCGAGCAGTTCGCGGAGTTCTTTGTCGGCGGTCTTCTTGCGCTGGTAGGTCCGCTCCAGGTCACTGATCAGCTCAGCCCGGTCATGCGCGTGGCGACCAGAGCGACCGAGTGCGCGTCGGTGGGCCCCCGATGACGGAGTCGCGCGATTGGTATTTCGTCGCCTACGCGCCGCCGCAGCCGAAGGAGACACCCCACTCAACGATCGGCGTCGTGCCGGATTATCTGGACAACTGTTGCTGGTGGGAGCCAATTTGGTCCATTCCCGCCATGGGGCTTGCTGGTCTCAGGGCTGATCTGCGGGCGTGCCGTTCCGGGTGAGGGGCCTGAGGATGGCCTCGACCTCGCGGTGTCCCGGGCTGTCCTGTCGCTGGCTTTCCTCCAGCGGAGTGGTGTTGTGCCCGGGGTCGCGGAGGTTAGGGTCGGCACCGTAGGCGATCAGCTGCCGGACGCTTGCCGGCCTGCCGTTGCCCGCTGCGGTGTGCAGCGGCAGACGTCTCCATTCGGCGTCGGCTTCGTTAACCGGGGTTCCGGCCTCGACGAGCTGATCAATCGCGTTCAGCCGCTGGTGGTCGGCCGCGAAGACCAGCGCGCGGATCCGGCTCTGGATGTCGGACTGGTCCAGCGGCCAGGCGCTGACGTCTCCCGCGGCTGCGGCCATCTCCAGGCTGTCGATACGGGCTCCGGCGGCCACCAGGACGTCCACGACATCGGTCATGCCGAACACGGCCGCGTGCTGCAGCGCGGTCTCGTTCGGCACGCCGCCGGAGTCGGGCGCGGAGATGGCCTCGATGTCGGCCCCGGCCTCGATCAGCACCCTGGCGACGTCGGCGTCGCCGGAGCTGGCCGCGGTGATCAGCGGTGTCTCCTTGTCCCCTGGATGCCCGTTGACCGGGGCGCCCGCGGCGATGAGGGCCCTGGCGATTGCGCCGGTGCCGGGAAGCTCGCGGGGCAGGCCGAGCCGGTCGTGGTTGAAGCGCATCATCGTGATGTAGCCGAGCGGCTCGCCGTGCTGCCGGTCGGCCTAGTGTTCCATCGGCCTGGTGGCCAGTTCGGGGTGCTCGGCCAGCAGCCTGGTCAGGCGGGACAGGTCACGGCTGTTGAGGAGATCGCGCCGCTCGACTTCCAGCTTGAGCTTGGCCCAGCTCGCGAACCCGTACTCGCGGGCGAGCGCCAGCTGTGCCGAGGACAGAATAAGCCGCCGGGACACCCTCCCGATCCGCGCCGTGGCGCCCGGATCGCCGCGCTGGGCGGCGTGCAGCAGATCCTTGGCCTGGTGGCGGACCTGGTCCAGGTCGGGCCGGGCAGGCAGGTCAAGCATGACGTGTCCCTCGCCACCCCGTAGTCCGCGCCGGGGCCGGAAGAGATCGCCATCACCATGGCCTGTCACCTGATAACGGAGGTGGACTCTGTCCTGCCCGCGGACCCAGCGGCGCCCTCCGGCACCGGGCATCGATCTTACCTAGCAATCCCAGAGTGCGTCCTGCTTGTCGCAGGGTTCGCCGAGTTCGCTGAGCAAACCGCAGATGCGGTTGGCGATGCTCTGGTGACGGTCGACTTCGCGGTCCCAGGCACGTTCTTCAACATCGTCGGCCGCCGGCATTCCAGCCGGAGGCGTTCGTGAAGGCGTGGCACATACTGGAGGGTGGTGACGAACTTGGTGCAGGTCAGGTATAGATCGCACTCGCAGCCGAGCACTGTTGGCAATACGTCGTGTAGGCGCCCTCGGACGCCAAAGGCAATTGACGCTCACGCGCACTAGGACACTGCGGCTACCGCTTCCCTGCGCCCGCTCATCCATGACAGCGCGTTGCCGAACGGGTGAGCGAGTTAGGGATAGGCCCGAGCGGTCTGGCGGTAGCCGCCTGTTGGGGACCATCGGTGGACAGTCATCTCACCATGCTCGATATCCCAGGCGACGAACAGCGCCTGCCCGATGCGCAGCACGAACACGATCGCCTTGTCTGACCACTGGGCGGTCCACCACGAGCCTGCCGCCTGGGCGCGGATGTCAGGGTCGGCTTCCACCGCCAGGCCATGCAGCTTGAGTTCCCCTTCGCCGGTGTCCGGTCCCGTCACGATGCTGTGCAGCGAATACCGCAGGTCCCGGCGCAGATCTGCCGCCCTTTGCCGACCACACCATCGCACCCACGAGCAGGTATCCGTTCGCCATGTAGGGCTCGATGGGGCTGATGCGAGGCGATCCGTCCGCGCGTACGGTGCCTAGCATCGCCACGCGAGCACTGTCCAGACGTGCTGCGCCGAGCCGGGCAATCTCAGGGGCGCCCACTTCCAGGTCACGCCAGTCGAGCAGGTCCGTTGCACCGCCCATGGCACCGACGTTACACGGCACTCGACGCTCACATCTGCCGCGATCCATTCACTGTGAGTGCCGTCGTTGTCGCCTGCGGTTTACGTCCTACGAGTAATGTTCTCCGCTGCTCCGATGGTCTCAGCGCGGAGAGCCTGGCTGGCGCCGAGCACCTCGATTCCAAGGACCCGTCCCTCAGCGTCAAAGTCGATCCTGATCGCTGCGTTGTCCATGGCGAGGTCAGCAATGCAGCTCCGGCCCACCTCTCCGCGATCGATCTCCTCAACCAGGTAGATGTAGGCAGCGTTAGCTTCGGAATCGTAAATCATTCGCACGCATGATGACAGAGCAGAATGCACTCATCTGGCTCCCTCTGCGTGCGAGCCGGACGGCGCTGGTCGATACGCCCGAGCGTTTGCGGCTCCCGCTGGGGCACGGTCCCGCCCGGTGAGCGGAGCTGAAATCCGGACCCGGAGCGACCAGCGACTTCGACCGCCAGCTTGTTACCAAGCGTCACATCAGCGAGGTGATGCGAGCGCACATTCCCGCCGTTCTGGCGCCACATGGTGACGTGTGAGACCAGTAGCAGCCTGCCTAAGATTGAATGTTCTGTTGCTGAAGCGCGGGGTTGCGGGTTCGGGCTGCTTGACGGAGCAATGTTCGGGAACGCCTGCGACTGATCTGCTGGGTCCGGACATTGGTGTGCGGATTCGTTGTCTGCCTGGCGACATCACGTGGCGGTGTACCGTCTTGGATTACGCCGGGCGCGTCCTTACCGTAAAGGAGTGAGCAGCGAGAGTGATCACGTGTGGCCGCCTGACCTGGCCGATCAGCTTCGGCGAGCCCCGCCTAAGCGTGGCGGACGGGCACATCCTCACCTACCCGGCACACCGGCGGATCCTCGCCGCCGGGGCGCTCAACCGGTGGATCTCGGCCACCGCCTGACCGGCCCCAACGCAACGACGAGCCAGCCGCGGCTGCTGACCGTCAACATCGTCCACCGCATTCACCCCGGCTACTTCCACGACACCGCGATCGACAAGCAACCAGTCGACGGGCCCGTGGAGCTCACCTCCACCGGCCTGGCCGGCGACCGCCAGCTCGACCCCCACCACGGCGGCGCCGACAAGGCGGTTTACGCCTACGCCGCCGAAGACGCCAGCTGGTGGGCAACCCAGCTCGGCCGAACCATCCCCCCCGGACTCTTCGGGGAGAACCTCCGCACCCAAGACCTCGACGTCAGCGGCGCGATCATCGGAGAGAAGTGGCGGATCGGCACGGTACTGCTCGAGGTGCGGATGCCCAGGACCCCCTGTCAGAACCTCTCCATGCGCATCGGCATCGACAACTTCCACATCCGCTTCAACACCACCGGCCGGGTCGGCGCCATGCTCAAAGTCCACGAACCCGGCCTGGTGTGTTCCGGCGACCCCATCACCGTCGTCGACCGCCCCCACCACGGTGTGCGCGTGCGGGACCTCGCCACCGGGCCGGACGCCACCGAGATGCGGCTGCTCCTCGATTCCGGCATCCCCCTGGCCACCACCGTCCGAGCCAAGGCACACCGCATCGTAAGACGGCCGGTCCCCGGCCAGTCCGGCAAGCACCTGCCCGCGACCCCAGCGCACAAGTCCCGATCTACCGCCCCATGAACGCACGGCTTCGAGGCAGTCATCGGGGAAGTCGACGGTCATGTTCTCGTTGCATGGCGCCTGGATCGCAGTCAGCAGCTGACCGGCTGGGACGCGCAGCCACCCCGGCTGAGTGATTGCCTGACCCCACCCTGGCCAGCCAGAGTTGGCTGTTCTGCGCGCCGGGCAAAGCACACCACGTGCGATCGCGGACCGCACTAAATCAGCAGCGCCTCGACTTACGTACGGTTGGCGCTGGTGACGGCTCACCCACTGTGACTGTTACCGCATAGCTGGCATGCTGAACCGGCCCAATCATAGGTGTGCGCGCGATTGGTAATTCGGAGTCTAGGCGCCACCTAAGTTCATAGACGATTGACGTCGGCGCTCAGCAGTTTGCCGGAGCGCGATTTCTCCATCTCTTTGCGAAGCTCCTCGATGGTCGCCGCCCGCTCCGATCTTGGCGGCTCGCTCGCGGACCGCAGGTGATCACCGCGCTCGCCCGGCCGCCGCGCGCGATCATGCTGCGTGGGACGCGCACTTGGTCGGGCGAGGTCTACCCAGCGGTGGGCTCTGGGCGTGCGTTCGCAGTATCCGAGGTCACCGGCGACCTCGAGACAGAGACACCGCGAGTCGTGCGCGTGTGTGACAGGATGGAGAGCACCGGCTACGGATCTGAGGCAACGGACGACCCTGAACAGGGCGGCTGTGCCGAGTACTCGTGAGAGGGCGAGTTCTCGCTATTGCCGACGGTGCCAAGACAAGGGGGCCCATTGCCTGACCCTGGCGTTATTTATACGGTTTACAGCACCAACGGGCCTATTGTCGACATTACCGGAAACGACGCGCCACTCTATTTATACTATCAGGCTCAGGGTGACAATGGTCGCGCGCCACATCCGGCCTTGCCCATCAGTGCGACTGCCCCAATTGGCGCCCAGGACATGGGCTGGGCTTGGTTCTTCTCGGCGTATGACTTGCCTAGCGTCATGAACCAAATGTGGGCTGACGCCATTCCGGGCCTCGATGCGCATGTGCGATCGTTGACTTCTCATCTCGGTTTCGGTGTTACCCTGCGCCCTAACATTCCAGCGTCTGGCAGCGTCCGCGCGGTCGCTTCACCGGGTCTGACAGGCCAATACCTCGTCCTGGACTACTGGGTTCCGGTATCATACGAGATCGACCTTGAGATTAAGGAAGTCCACCCGGTCGTCCGCGCCAGCTTTGACGTGGAAATACTGATCCTCCTCCAAATCTGGGCCTGGCCCGAAATTCAGGTCCAGGCGTCAGCGTCCCTGCATAACGCCGACGTTCACATTATTAATGCGGGAAGCTATTTGCTCGAAGGCCTCTCGTGGCTCGTTAACGAGTTCGCTGGCTTTACCGGCAGCGTCGAGAATCAGATCAACAGCGCGAACGTCCCGAATCCGGATGTAAGCAGCCTAACTTCCGGCCTCCTCTCCCTGGCACAAGTCGCGCTGCCTTTCGGGCTGAAGCAATGTATGGTCTCAGTCGACCCGCATGCCAGGCAGCTCAGCGTCACCATGATGCACCCGCCTGACCCTCCGCCCATCGCCTACAACCCCGCGCAGACTCAATTCGGATTCGGCAACGATCCGTCGCTGGGCCTCACGCAGTACCAGGTCAAGTCCGGGGCAGACCTCGGCGTCATCGGTACCGGCTTTCCCAGCACCGCGGAGGTGGCGGTAGCGTGGTACCCCTCCTCCTCCGGCTATGTCCAGCAGTCCTTCGTAACCTGGGGACCCGGCGACGGGCAGAGCGTGACCGTCGAGGGAGCGGCATCGGAATATTCGCTGCCCGACGCTGAAGAGGGCGAGACGTACAACTTCCAGGTCCGGAATTTCGACGGATTGCAGACCACGCCTCCAAGCAACGTGGTTTCCATCACGGCCTTTGGCGTCGTGGACCTAGTGCTGGCATATTCGGCACCCGGGCCGATTCCCCTAGGCGGAAACCCGACAGCTCCCCACTCACCTCAGCTCTTGACGCAGCCGGTAGCGACGGTTCCCGAGAATCCCGGCGCCTTCACGCTCCCTATTACCATTCCGGCCAACGCCCTACCGGGACTTGCGACACTGATCGCGCGATCTAACGGCCAGACCCTGGCCACCGTTGAATTCACGATCGTCGGTTACGTTCGGCCACAGATCTACGCATACAACCCATCCACCGGCACTGTCATGGCCCCCCAGTTCAGCGTAGGTCAGACAATCTATGTGAACGGCGAAGGTTTTACCCCCAACGCAAACGTGAAACTCTACATCGATCAGGTCGCCCGCGCATACCTGCAAGCAACTACGCAAATGCCAGTTCAGGCAGACGGAAGCTTTTCACTGCCCATCACGTGGCCGACCGCCACCGATGTCCAGGACGAAGAGCTTCCGCCCACCCTGGCGAATTTGGGCAATCATACGATAATTGCGCACCAGATCGGCGTTCCTGCCATTCAGGTGAGCATGATGGTATCGGTCTGGGACCCCAATAGCATATCATGATCTAATTCACCGCAGCCCCGACATTCTGCGCAGATCTGCCAGATGCCGGCCACGGCAACTGCGGTGCAGATTTGGCGTTCTGCGCTCGCGGGCGCCGATGCCACAGGATGTTCCTTCTCAGCGGCGCGGCTCTGCACGACGCCCGACATGGCGCCCGCCTGCCGCGTCCCTGGCCGGACATGGCCTGTGCGAGGAGCTAGCCTCTCATCAGAGCAGCGCGGCAGAGCCACCGGATTAGCCTCTGCCAACAGATCGGTAAGCCTGGCAATGAATTGGCACGCCGCAGCAACGGCTCGAGCAGCCAACGAGCCGTGCGTAGCAGAGGAATATCTGCCTGCACGGCAGCCGGAATGGCTCCCGAGAAAAATTCGAACGTTCGAATTTTTGCCCTGAAGAGCCCCCTTACGGAATCGAACCGTAGACCTTCTCCTTACCATGGAGACGCTCTGCCGACTGAGCTAAGGGGGCGTCGGCGGTGTGCTGCGAGTTGGGTTACCCGACTTGCAGCACTGCGCGAAGAGAGCATACATGACATGCAAGCCCCAGGTTTCGTGAGCCGCATCACCGGTCCGAGTACCGGAGCCATGGAGCCGCGCCCCCGGTCCCAGGCCTCTGAGAGACAGGCCATCTACCCGACAAGGCGGCGCGCCTCTGCATAACAAGCTCCCGCGCAGGGCAGGAGCCCTGCGAGAAGGTTTAGCTTGGCCAGTCCTCGGGCATGGGGCGCACAGACTAAAGCAGTGACGGATTAGTATCTTTAGCTATATTTTGGGCGCGAGTGGCCCCTAGCCCAATCGCAAACAATGTGAGAAACCTGGATAGCAGGGTCCCGGCCGGTCCGGGAGTGGACTAGAGCGAGGTCGCACGCGTGAGGGCGCTGATTGCCAGGTCACTCGCACTTGGCGCGCTGGCAGGATTCCTCCTCCTGGGCTTTGGCATGTCCGGTCAGGCCCTGGCTGTCGACGCAGCCAACGCATCCGCAGCCAAGACCGCGTGCACAACCCTTCCGAAGAATGCTGTGCTGACAGCCTCGACCGCCGGGCACACCAAGAGCGACGCTAAGGCGACCCGCAAGAAGCGTCGCCATAAGTCCAGTGCACACCGGACGGCGTCTGCCAACGCATCCGCGTCCGCGTCGGGCAGCGCAACAGGGTCCGGCAGCGCGTCCGCGTCGGGCAGCGCGTCGGCGTCCGGCAGCGCGTCGGCGTCCGGCAGCAGCAGTCCCTCGTCGGGATCGTCGTACGGCAGCTCCACCGGGAGCCCGTCGCCAAGCGCCCCGTCCTCGAGCACCCCGTCCTCGAGCACCCCATCCTCGACCCCGTCGACGAGCTCAAGCTCACCGTCGCCGGGATCTTCGTCACCGTCGGCGTCGAGCAGCAGCTCGACCAGCCCGAGCCCCAGCCCGACGCCTAGCAGCTCCAGCCCGTCGCCGAGCCCCACGCCGAGCGGCTCGACCTCGCCCCCGCCGGGACACAAGACGCCTCAGCTGTGCGTCCGCGTGCAGTCGTTCTCGAGTTCGTCCAAGATCACGGCCGGCCACAAGGCCAGCTTCGTGATCTGGGTATGGAGCACCGTGGCAGCGACCAAGGGCGTCTCCGTCACCGCGGCGACTGCATCCGCCCCGTACGTCGGCAAGCCAAAGTTCACCGTCTGCCCGGTAGTCACCGGCACGACTTGCAAGATCGGTAACCTGCCCGTCGGCCAGGCCGACGAGCTCCAGGCCACAGTTCCGGTGCAGGCCAAGGCGTCATCGGGCGAGCACGTGCGGCTCACCGCCAAGGCCTCGGCAGCAGGCGCGACCTCGTTTGCTGGCTCCGTGACCGACGTGGTTCAGGTCAGCCCGACAGCCAGCCCAACTCCCGTGGTCACGCTACCGGTCCCCAGTACACTCCCGACGATCTCCGGAACCGGGATCTCGCCGACCGACCCGTCGGGTCTGTTCCCGACGGTAGGAGCCACACCCACGACGGGAACGGGGTCGCTTGGGCTTCCTCCCGCTCGATCACGCCCGGTCTTGCACGCTGCCACGGCCGCCGCAACAGTTCCGCTCGGTGGTCGCCTGATCGGCGGCCAGCTAGCCGGGCTCGCCGTTCTCGCGGGTGCCGTCACGATCGCCATCGCGCGGCTCTCGCTGCGGACACCCAAGCCGAACAACGACCCGGACGCCAAGCCGCGGGACAAGCAATAGCCCGAGAATGGCCGGTCAGCCGAATCGTCCGTGGACGTAGTCGGCGGTGCGCGGATCCTGCGGCGAGTCGAACATCGCTTCCGTCGGACCATGCTCCACGATGAAGCCGGGAGTGCCCAGCTCGGCCAGGAAAAACGCGCACTGATCTGATACCCGCTGCGCCTGCTGCATGTTGTGGGTGACGATCACGATGGTGACCTCCCTGACGAGGTCCGCCATTGTCTCCTCGATCACCCGCGTGGAGGTCGGGTCGAGCGCCGAGCATGGCTCATCCATCAGCAGCACGCGCGGCCGGACCGCCAGCGAACGCGCGATGCACAGGCGCTGCTGCTGCCCGCCAGACAGCGCGCCGCCCGGCTGTCGCAGCCGGTCGCGGACCTCACGCCACAGTCCGGCCTTGATCAGGCACTCCTCCACCAGGTCGTCTTTCTGTGCCCGGCTGGTCTTAACGCCCGTCAGCTTCAGCCCGGCCAAGACGTTGTCATAGATACTCATAGCCGGGAACGGGTTGGGCTTCTGAAACACCATGCCGATCTGGCGGCGCGCCTCGGTCAGACGCTGAGACGGATCGTAAATGTCGATCCCGTCGAGCAGGACTTCACCGGCCAGCGCCGCCCCTGGCACCAGCTGGTGCATGCGGTTGAGTATCCGCAGGAATGTTGACTTGCCGCAGCCCGATGGGCCGATCAGAGCGGTCACCTCGCCAGCCCGCATCGTGAGCGACACCTGCTCGAGCACCATGTGGTCGCCGAACCACGCCGTGATGTCACGGGCGTCTAGTTCCGCGAGCCGCACGTCGCTGGTCGTCGCGTGGGACAAGACGGTCGTATCGAGACGTGACGGCGAGACCGGTGATGAGTTCGCCCCGTGCCAGTCATTCCACGGCAGGATCGAATCCTCTTGGTCATCCGACCGGATGGCGGTTGCGTCGTTGTCTGGTTGATCGGTCACAGGGTCTGGGTCCTTGTTCGGTCGCGGTGCGGGCGACGGCGACACTTGCGACGTCGAGGTCATCTGCGGGCGATCACATCAGGTTAGGCAGCAGCCGGGCAACCTGGTCAGCGACGGCCAGGCCAAGGAAACCGAGGACGGGAACCGCGACGGTCCAGGTCTGCCAGCGACCCCAGCGCGATCCGAGCCAGCTCACCCCGACGGCAGCCAGCAACAGGCATTCGCCCCACAGCACCAGCGCCACCCACGCGACCGACTCCGTGCCAAGAGCCAGCTCGCTCGGCTGGATATCAGCAGCGGAGATCACCATCGCAGGCGCGGCCTTGGGCGCGGTGACGGTGTCGGCATCGACGCGCAACACTCCTGTCGGCGCGAACGGCGGGCCATCGGCTGTCGCCAGGACCAGTCGGCCCTTGCCTGGCGTCAGTGGGGGCACCGGGTCTCCGGCCCGACGCACGTCTAGTACCCGGTAGCGGATCACGCCCTGTCCGGTGGTGACTGTGAAGAGGGCGCCCGGCGCCAGGCTGGACAGCCTGGCGAACGGACCGCCGTACGCTGCCCGACGACCCATGATCTCGCTGAATCCGGCCTGGCCTGGCAGCTGTGTGTCACGCAAGTGGCCAGGGCCGCCCTCCAAGACGTAACTGCTGGTTCCCTCGAGCACGACCGCGTTGAGGCCGATCTCAGGAATGGACAGAATCGCCACGGGCGTGCCGAGTGCCAGCAGTTTCCTGGGGTTTGCCGGATCGGTAGGTCCAGTCGGCGCGATTGCCTGCGCCAGTTGAGCGCGGAAGGTGGCGTAGTCGTTGTGCTGGACCCGGTCGTAATACAGCCGCGATCCGACGGCCATCCAGGCGACGAACCCCAGTAGGCACGCGCCCAGGATCAGCACCGCGGTGGAGCTGACGAGCCACGCTCCGCTGCGTGCCGGTGACGCCCGTGACTGCTGTGGTGGCGGCGACGTGCCAGCGGACGCGCCGCCGCCCCCTGGCGCACTCCGCGCGCTGGGCGGTGGTTCCTGTACCAGCGTCATGCCTGCTTCTGCGGCTCGGCACCGGACTTGCCGCTGTTGCCGAGGAGGCGGCGCTCGGTCTCGCGCCGAGCCCTATCGGCAACGGCGTCCAGCTTGGCGCGGAGCCGCCGCCGCTGCCACCCCCGCGCCCGCCAGATGCCATAAGCCGCACCCACGACGAGGATGATCAGTAGCAGCAGCGTCCACGGCACCGCGAACAGCGACGCCGTGCCGGTCGCCCCGGCGATGGGAACCACCAGCGGGGGAGCGCCGACGGGATTGGCCGGCTCCAGGCGCACGTCCGCCGTCATCGGGCCAGCCGGGAAGAGGCCACGCGGCTGCGCCGTAACGCGGACCGAGTCGCCCGGCAGCACCGTTGGCAGATTCCTCAGCTGGACCTTGCTCGCCACGCCGAAGGGGCCGGTGACTGTCACGGTCTGGCTGCCGGTCAGTCGGATGTTGCCGCTGTTGTGAACCGTGTAGGCGACCGTGGCCGAGCCGGTGCCGAACGGGCTGAGCGGGTTATGGAACCCAGTGGATATGGACTCGACTTGCAGCCCGGCACGCAGCTTGCCAGTCACCCGCAGCTCGATCGGCACCGCGATCCGCTGGTACTCGACTACCACAGAGCCCTTCGACGTTCTGCGCGGGAAGCCGACAGCCGCGATCATTCCGCCGGTGTGATCGCCCGGCGTCGCTTGCCGCGGTATGGCGAGCTTGAACGGCTCGATGATCCCCTTGCCGGCGGGGATGACGATCGACAGCTGCGTGGCGCCCTTGGGGAATCGCACCCACGATCCGATGTCATGCGGCTTCTTGCCGGTGGGCAGCAGCTCCAGCACGTTTCCCAGCGTGGTGCCGGTGGCGTCGGTGGCGTAGATCGTGAAGGCCACGCTCTGCTTACTGCGGTTGAGCACGGCCACATGGTCGGAAATCGTCGACCCAGGCTGGATGCTCGTATAGGAGAACGTGGTGCGGTAGTCGGGCGCAGTCGCGCTGGCCGGGCTCTCCGACCAGGTGACGACGTTGCCGCCGCCCGAGATCTGAGCCGACCGGGCCACCGAGTCCGACCGCGACGCGAAGGCTGCGGGCCCGGCGGCAACCGCCCCCGTGAGGATCGCCGCAAGCAGCAGGCCGCCGGCCAGGACCTGGCCGCGGGTGCGGCGCAGCGGGATGCGGTGCAGTCGGGAGACGTTCATGAGCGCAGACCGTTCGTTCCGAGGGCCTAGGGAGCCCGGCCGATGATGCGAGTCGTGCCGGCTGAGTCCGGCATCACGTGATGGGCTTGGTCTTGAGTTAGCTCGCGGGGAAGGAGGAGCACGGGCAGCACACTTGGCTGCCCGCGCCTCTCCCCTAGGTCCGCTCCTGAGCCGGCTATCTCAGCCGGCTCAGGAGCCCCGGAACTAGCGGCGCTACCAGCCGTTCGTTACGGGCCGACCGAGAGATAGGTGACGGTCAGGCTGCCGGCGTACGAACCGGGGATCTGTCCGTTCGGGATATCGAGCGTCAGCGCAGCGTTCGCGACGTTGATGCCGAACCCGTTGCCTGGCGTCGCCGAAATCAGCACGCCGCCAGTGTCACCAAGGCCGCCGGGACTGGTTCCCGCAGCGATGGTCGGGCCAAGCACCGCGCCGTCGACTGCCGAGCCGACGAACGCCGGCATCCACCCGAGCTGGTCGCCCGGGATAGACGCGGTGCCGGGCCCGGCGAAGTTGGCCTCCTGGCCCGAGACTGACCAGCCCGGATAGGAGTTACGGGAGTCGTTCACCGTGACGTTGCCCAGCGTGCCGGTGGCCACCGTGCCCGCGCTGTTCAGCGACAGCGGGACTGCGGTGTTCACCACCGACACCGACAGGGTGCCGGACTGGGTGATGGTGACGCTGATCGGCACCGGCGACCCGGTCGCCGGCAGGCTGCCGGCGGTCTGGACCAGCAGGCTGAACGTGCCGGTCGACCCGGCGTAGGTGGTGGCAGTCGGAGTGAACACCGCCGATAGCGCCTCGGTGCCCGCCGAGGCGAACGTCGTGGTCGTCACCGCCGCGGTGGCCACCCCGCCGCCGTTCACCGCCACCGGCGCGCCGATGTTGGTCCCGCCGACCTCGAACTGCACCGTCCCGGCCGGGGTGGTGCTGTCGGCCGCCGACACGTTCGCCGTCAGCGTCACCGTCGCGCCCGTGCCGGCCGGGCTCGGCGACGCCGTCAGCGTCGTCGTGGTGGCCGTGATCACCGGGCCGGTGCCGCTGGTCGAGAACGTCCCGCCGCTAGAAGGCACCGTCACGAACGTCGACTGGGTGAACGCCGCCGTCCCGGTCCCGCCCGACCCGCTGTAACAGCCGATCACGAACTCGACCGTGCCGCCCGCGCTGGCGATCCCGGCCTGGTTCAGCAGCAGCTGCATGCTGCCATCCAGCGTCCCGCTGAACCCGGCCGTCAGGCCACTGGACACCGCCGGCGAGATCCGCGAGATCAGCGTCCCGCCAGTGGTGTAATCCGACATCTCCGCCGACGCCTGGAAGCCCGACGGGCACCCAGTCGACGTCGACCACGTCGGCGTCAGGCTCAGCGCACCGCTCCCCGGACTCAACGTCAGGTTGCCGGGCTGCGACCCGACACCAGCCAGCGCCGACCCAGCGGTCAGCACCGCCGCGCCCGCCGCCAGCCCCGCGATCCCGAGGATCACAGCACCACGGCGCAACCGCCCGGCCGTTCTCCATTTCCATTTCTCGTTCATTGCAGGGGGTTCCTCTCCCATTCTGTTAGCAGGTGTGCCTCGCGCGCACCCGCAGTGGGTCGTCCCGGCTATGGGACGATGACCAGGTGCCTGCCCGGACATTCCGGGTCCGGGCAGGCACCCAGCCGGCTCAGCTAGGCCCGGAGTTGGTCTCCTGAACCCTCAGGGAGTTAGCCGTCGACCCGCACTGGTCGGGAGTCGACGTCGACAGCGGGCCGAAGCCTTCTTCCTCGATCGTGAAGGCCGACTGGCACAGCGCAGAGCTCGTGCCGGCGAACAGCCCGGTGAGTACCGGGTTGTTGGAACCGCCGGACGTGATCTCGTTGTAGGCCATGACGTTGTAGACCTCGCGAGTGATGGGGAAGGCGGTGTTCAGGTTCCCGCTGGAGAACGGCGAGACGCCGCCGATAGGCTGGAGTACGTCGCCGTGGCGGACGTCGAGCGAGACGCCGTTGCTCATGGCGAGCCACTTGGCGATGGAGATCGGTGCAATACCATTCGGGTCACTGGCCACGGCGGAACCGTCATGCTCCTCAACGGAGATGCCGACGGCGGGGCCAGCGACGATCGTCTGGTGCCAGCACGACTGCACCGCGGTGACGCCCATCGCGCTTTCCCAGAAGGACAGCGTGCCCGATCCGGCCTGCGGTGCGTACAGGTCAATCTGCGTCTGACCCGTGGTAGCTGTGGCGGGGTTGTACGTCACGCCATTGACGGTGACGGTGGCGCAACTCCCGTACAGCGTCTTCAGGTTAGCCAGAGTGAACAGGTTCGCGTTGGTGATGGCGGTCGGCGTAGTGGTGAAGGTGATCGTGCCGATCCCGTTGACCACGTTGGTGCAGCCGGTGGTGGTGGACACGCACTGTGTGGTCTCGCTCGTCGCGGTCGCCGGGCCGGTGGCGTCGGTCACCGCGTCCAGCGCGAACGGCACGTAGATCAGCCCACCGCTCGTGTCCAGGGCACCAGGGCCGGTCGCCGCCACGCTGCCGGGAGCGGCCGACGAGCGGGAGAAGGCGAGGCAGCCCGCCTGCGGCGGGGTCGCCAGCTGACCCAGGGTCGTGCTCGTGTTGAAGGAGTAGTCCAGCGCCTTGAAGCCCTGACCCGAGCCGTTTGGCCGGGTGAAGCTGCAGTTGGACTGGTTGCCGCCGGAGCCGGCTACGGCGGGCGTGATGATCTCGTCCGCGACCTGGCTGACCGGGTTGACGGCGTCGTAGGTTCCGATGATGCCGCCGCTGGTCTGGCCAGCGAAGAGGTCCATGACGTTCTCGGTCGTGTCCGAGCCGACGCCCACGAAGTTGAACGCCGGGTCAGCTGACGCAGGCACCGCGGCCGCGAACGCAGCCCCGGCGAAGCCCAGCATGACGGCTCCGACCACCGCCAGGCTCTTCAGCCTGGTCGATTGGTGGCCGAGCCACCCGGACCTGCCGGTCCGGGTGACGGGGGGTTTGGGATACATCGTGTCCCTTCCTCTGGGTTGAGGACGTACCCTCGGTGGTACGCCCGGCCGTTGCCCGCCGCGTTAACTGGACGGGCTGGGTACTGCCCTGGTCGGCATCCCGTTGCCGGCCAAGCTGTTGGGTGTCTGGGGTGCCGCGTGCGGCCGCATGCGGCACCCCAGTCAGCGGCGATCACAGCCGCCTCCGGCGAAGCCAGCCCGCCAGGCTGGCTGAGCGCAGGACCGTCCCGCCCGCGGCGCACGCAGCGCCGGCCAGGACCACGACAAGCAGCGCGAAGCGGATGGCCCCGGCCGGCTGCCGCTGCGTCGTCGTCGCGGCCAGCTCCGCTGACGGCGAAGTGATGCTGAGGTCCGCCGTCGGCGCGGCGCTGGTCGCGGCGGTCCCGCCCGCCGCCGCGGTTGTGCCAGTAGTGCTGCCCGAGGTCGTGCCGGACGACGCGGCAGAACTGGTCGGAGACGACGACGGCGAAGCCGACCGCTTGGCGTCGGCGCGCAGCTTGGCGACGACGGCCTGGGCCTGCGCCTTGAAGCTGGCCGGCAGCGGCAGGTAGCCAGGCGGCAGGTCGCCGGGGGCAACACCCGGCGTCTGTCCGGCGCCCGCCGCGTACGCGATCAGGTCGGCGTAGTCGTTCAGCAAGGTCGCGCTGCGCCTGGTATCCACGGCGGCATATGTCACCTGCACGAATGGGTAACCGCCGGCTCCTGGACTCGCCGGGTTGACCTCG
This sequence comes from uncultured Actinomycetota bacterium, assembly GCA_963792725.1. GTDB lineage: Bacteria > Actinomycetota > Actinomycetes > Streptosporangiales > Streptosporangiaceae > JAJYUU01. The sequence goes on from CAWBXJ010000003.1 coordinate 254,190, forward strand.
AGTAGGCCGGCGCTGTCCCGCTTGGCCGCGGCCAGCGCCGTCGTGATACTCGCGGTGCTCGGCGCGACGCAGTTAGTGCCCGCGTCAGTGCAGACCTGCGCGTCGATCAGGCCGTAGGCGGCCAGGTCGGCTGTGTCGGAGATCCCCCAGATGAGGATGTGCCCGAGCGGCTCGGCACCGTTCTTATCCCACCAGCCCAGTGTGCCGTCCGGGCCGATGGCCTGGTCGTCCCAGTTGCCTGTCGTCGGGTTGTCGGCGGTGAGGACGGACGACGCTGCCGAGTCGTAGCTGCCGACGTACGGCAGCAGGTCCAGGGAGCCCCTGGTCTCCTCCTTGCCACCTGCAGACTTGCCGAGATCGAGGACGCCGGTATAGGCGCGCGGGAAGGAGTCAATCCCGCTCGTCGTGCCGAGCTTGAGCGCTGTGTAGTCCGGGTCGGCGGTCACGGTGTTCGCTGCGTTGGTCGTGCCGTGGTCGAGCCACGCTGTGGCGGCCGGGTCCGCCTGGATCCACTGCCAGATCTGCTGGTTGAGGGCCGAGTGGTCCTCGGTGAGCAGCGGCGCGAGCGAGGCATCGGGCGAGGTCGGCGGCACCTGAGGATTGAGCTTCTGGAACTGCGGGTCCTCGGAGATGTTCACCGGGTTCGACACCGACCACGCTGGCCCTAGGTGGCCGAAGCCTGACGGGTAGTAGTCGGGCAGATCCGTCCGGTAAACCTGGGTGAGGCCTTTAGCCAGCAGCTCTGGCGTGAGCTTGACCGGCGTGCTGATGTAGCCGGTCGCTTCGTTGATGTTGAAGCCGAATCCGACGGCCGAGACCGCGACTGGGGCATACACGATGTGCCCCAGGCCTGCGGTAGTACCGCCGCTGCCGTTACGCGCGGCCTCACTGCCGATCGGGATCGTGCTGAACGCCATCCCGGCAGGACTGCCCGATAGCGATAGCTGCTGCGTACTTGTCGCCTCGGGGACGGCGGAGTAGCCGTAGACCCGCGTGCAGTTCGCGGCCTTGTTGAGCGCTAGCTGCCAGGACTGCACTGCCCTGGCGATGACCTGCGTGCCGACAGTCTGGATTTCCTGCGTGCCGATCGGGCAGAACGAGCCGATCGGGGCATAGTCGAGGTGGATCTGGATGCGCATCGCCCAGTTCGAGGCGCTGAGCGGCGAGGACCACAGGAAGCCATTGGGTCCGACGCTGCTTGCGTTGATCTCGTAGCCGTTGGGCTCGAACTGGCCGCGGGGCACGATGATCAGCCAGCAATTGCGGGTCTGGCCGTTGCTCTCCTGCTCGCCGCAGCCGAGGCCGGGCGCCTCGGTGCCGGTCAGGGTCTCGAACTGCAACTGCGCCGTGCCGTCGGCGCTGGTGACCGCCTCCTGCACCTCGTTGCTGGTGAACTCGTCGAAGTACTGACTAGTATCGATGTTGCCGTAGGCCGGGCTGCCCGGGTCGGTCACCGGCACGAACGGAACGCTGTAGTCCTGTGTGTCGCCGGGCGCCAGGTCGGGCGGGCTGGCGCCCGGCAGCGGCTCCCCTGGGTCGCAGCCGCGGAGCGACCCGTCACCGTTCAGGCTGGCTGGCGGGCTGGTGACGCTGGGAGCCGCGCCCGGCGGGCACAAGTCGCCGCTGCGGGTGCCGATTGGCTTGTTGGGATCGGTAGCGGCTAGCAAGCCGGCGCTGCCGTATTCGCAGCCCTGTGGCGAGGGGCCGGTGCTGGCGTCACCGTAGCACTCCATCAACTGCAGGAAGTTACCCTGCAGGCCGCCGCCGTTCTCGATCGACGGCTCGCCGCCCCTCCATGTGACAGTGATGCCCTGGTGCGTGATGTCCTGCGTCTGGCTGACGGTGACCTGAAGATTCTTGAAGTCCGGGTACATGAACGACAACGGGCTGGTCGGACTGGCGGCGCTGCGGTCAGCATTCGCGGCGGTGATGGGCTTATTGGTGTTGTCCAGCAGACCCTGGGTCCAGGGCACGGTGAGGGCTGAGTCGGTCGAGCCGGCCCCGGTGATCTGGTTGTAGCCGGAGCCGGTTCCGGTCGCTGCCAGGGCTTTGCCAGGCGGCCCGATCGCGACGAGCGCGGCCAGCGCGGCGCCAGCGGCCAGTGCACCGCACCACCGGATGCGTGAAATGATCACGGGCTGGGGTCGCGCGATCACTGGAAGCCGCCAGGCTGATCGGTGCCGCGCTGCTGCCGGCGTCGCCGGCTCGCCTGAGCGATGAGCGGGGGGGCCAGCGCCATGCCGACCAGCAGGGCGGCGGCCAGCCCCATGAGCGTGACCTGTAGCCCGTCGTCGAGGCTGGCCGGGGAGTTCGTGGGGGTGCCGTTGACCGTCTGTGCCGCCTGGCCGGCCGCGGTGAGTGAACCACAACCGCCAGAGTCCGGGCTGCACGCCTGCGATGCGGTGCCGCCACCCGAGCCCGTGCCAGTACCGGTTCCGGTGCCTGTGCTGGCACCGGGGCTCGCGGTTGTCCCATGGCTGCCGGTCGTGGCCGGCCCGCTCGCGCTCGGGTTCACCGGTGTCGGTGCCTTCGCGCCGCCGGTGGCCGTGCTGCACTGCGTCGGACCCTGCTTGTCGCAAGCGGGTGGATACGGGTCGGTCGCCGCCAGCGTATTGGTGCCGTTGGTCGAAAAGGTAGGATTGTGACAGCTCTGGATCTGCGCGGTTGTCTGAGTGGGCACCTGGTTGCCGGGAATCTTCTGCAACTGCAGGAAGCCCGCCTCGACCAGGTTGATCGGTAGTGACGAATAGCCGAGCGCGTCGAGCGGCGTCTGGCCTTCGCACAGTAGATATGCGCCGAACGCGCCGAGCGTGTAGCCCTTAGCGTTGGTCATAGGAGCCGTGAGGCTGGTGGGCAGGATCAGGTAGGAGTAGCCCGAGAGCTCGTACGTCCGGGGGTCGGTGTCGGAGTACACCTGCGACAGGTTCTGCGTCAGATAGAGGGGGCTGCTCTGGTCCATGTTGATCTGGGCCTTGAGCAGCGACACGGCGACGTGGCCGGCGGTTGGCTCGGTGTAGTAGCCGGCTGCGTTGAGGACCTTGGCGACGGGGAAGCCGGTCTCCAGCGCGTAGGAGAACTCAACGTAGCCGATCGCTCCGTCGGCCTGCTGCTGGCTGACGTATCCCGACACCCCCAGGTCGCCGGACTGGCCGATCATGGCCGACCCCGGCAGCACCGGATAGGCGGACGTCTGCGTGCAGGGAGTGCGGCCGACCTTGGCGCAGTACGCGTTCCAGTAGGACGGCTCGGTCGAGAGCATCCACTCCGTGAAGTCCGCTGTTGCACCGGAGCCGTCGGAACGAACGACAGGCACGATCTGTAGCGCAGGCAGGGTCAGGCCAGGGTTGTCCTTGGCGATGATCGGGTTGTTCCACTTCGTGATGACACCAGTGAAGATTCCGGCGATGGCCGCGCCGGAGAGCCGCAGGTTGGTGACCCGCGTGTTGCCGATTTTCAGGTTGTACATGAACGTCGTGCCGCCGGCGGTGTCCGGCATGTAGGCGTAGCCGCGCGTCGGCGGCGGGTCGTAGTTGTTGCCGTCCCGCACTCCGTACGGGATCTCGGAGGCGCCCCAGTCCGTGGTGCCGTTCGCGAATTCCTGCCGGCCCGAGGTAGACCCGACCGGCTGGTAGTTGACCTTCATTCCGAACTGGGAGACGTTCGTGATCCAGTCGGTGATCGCGTTGGCCGACCACGTTGAGCCCGCGCCGCTGATCGGCACGTACGACGCCGCGGACGCCGGCTGCACCGCTGGGTAGACCGAAGTCGCGACGGCGGCCGCCACCACCACCACGCTCCCTACCAGCCTGCGCACTAGCCGCCTGCTCCCCGACTTCATCTGCTCACTCCGCCTGTCTTGTGCTCGCTGGCAAGCCAGCCTTCGCGTCCGGCAGTCACGCGCCCGGCCTTCCGTAGTCGGCGGCAGGGCCGCCGTTGGCTGACGTCGCCGACTGCCCGGCCATTGCCCGGGCCGTGTACCGGCTCCACTCCCGCTGCGATGCGGCCATCCGGCGGCGCAGTTGCCGGCTGGTCAGCTGTCCGGCACCGCGCCCGCCGATCATCCGCGCGATCGCGAACAGGACAATGACAAGAGCCAGCAGGACGGCGGCGGACGCGAAACCGCGGGTGATGTAGTTCGGCTCCGGGTTGGCCACGAGAGTGAAGGCCGCCAGGGGCAGCGACATCATCGGCCCGTTCACCGGACTCAAGTTGAGGTACTGCGTGGCGCCCGCCGTCAGCAGAACCGGGGCGGTTTCGCCGATTGCCCGGGCGGCGCCGAGGATCACCGCTGTGGCTAGCCCGGACCGCGCGGTCGGCAGCGTTACGTGCCATACCGTGCGCCAGTGGCCAGAACCGAGTGCGTAGGACGCCTCGGTAAGGCCACCGGGGACCAGCCGGAGCACGACATAGGCCGCCCGGCAGATGATCGACAGCACGGTCACCGCGAGCGCGCATGCCGCGGCCAGGCCGCACAGCTGGAGACCAAAGATCAGGATCAAGGTGGCATAGATGAAAAGGCCCGCGAGGATGTCAGGCAGTGCCGTCATCGCGTCGACCACCGTGCGCACGAGGCGGTTCAGCCGACCTGGAACCTCGTTGAGGAACACCGCAGCCAGCAGGCCGAGCGGGACTGCGATCCCCATCGCGATGCCGACTTCGATGAGCGTGCCGACGATCGCGTGCAGCACGCCGCCCTTGGTCAGGGGGTCAAGTGGGCTGGTCGAGTGCAGGTCCTGCGTGTAGAAGTTGACGTGCACCAGGGCCTTCGCGCCGCGGAAGACCGTGTACAGAACGATGTACGCCAGCGCCAGGATCACCACGACCGCGAGCGAATGCACGACGACGGCTGAGATCCGGTCGCGAACGGTCGGCCGGCTGTTGTCGAACGCGACCAGTACCGCGTAGATAACCGCGAACAAGCACCAGCTCACCACGATGTAGCCGAATATGCCGGTGAATGGCGCCAGTTGCGTCCACAGCACGCCGGTGATGGTCAGCGCCGAGGCCAGCGCCCCTCCCAACGCGAGGACGTCCTCGCGGCGAACGCCGGCGATCTGGCGCCGCGTTTGCTGCGGCCGCGACGCCGGCCGGGACGACACGGTCGTGCGCGGCAGCAACGGCTGAGCCGACTGCGGGCCGGCCTCGATGCCTGCCGGCTGTGACGCGGAGCGGAAGGGCTCGTCTACGACAGACATAAGCTCATGCCTCGCTGACCGCGCCGGACCGGGACCGGGACACGATCACGGCAGCGATCACGTTCACCACCAGGGTGAGTGCGAACAGCGCAAGCCCGGCGGCCATCAGCGCGCTGACTGCAAACGGGGTCGCCTCCGAGTACTGCGACGCGATCAGGCTCGAGATGGAGCTTGTGCCGTGCTGCAAGATGTGCGGCTGGATGATAAAGACCTGTGAGATGATCATGACTACCGCGATGGTCTCGCCCAGCGCACGGCCAAGCCCGAGCATCGTGCCGCCGATCATTGCCCCGACGCCGAACGGCAGTACGACCGCGCGAATCATGCCCCAGCGGGTAGCGCCGAGCGCGTAGGCGCCTTCACGCTCGCCCGGCGGAGCCTGGCTGAATGCCTCGCGCATGATCGAGCAGGCAATAGGCGTGATCATGAGCGCCACGACGATGCCGGCGATGAAGGTGGACGACGTGTAGGCCGTCGCGGTCGGCTGCGTGCTGTGCCGCGTCACACCGTCGACCTTGAACAGGGGGATCCAGCCGAACCAGTCGTTGATCCAGCGGGACAGTGCGACAATGTGCCACTGCACGAGGAAGGCACCCCAGAGTCCGAAGACCACGCTCGGCACGGCAGCCAGCAGGTCGACGACGGCGATCAGGAAGCGCTGGATGCTCCGCGGTGCGTACTCCGAGATGTAGAGGGCCGTGCCGAGGGACAGCGGTACCGCCACCACGACGGCGACAAGGGCGATGAGGATCGTCCCGACTAGCACCGCGGCGATGCCGAATCCGCCGCCGTTCGGGTTCCAGGTCTGCGTCGTCAGGAACGACCAGCCCGCCTTGTGCAACGCCTGCGATGCTCGGTAGAAGAGGAACGTGCCTACCAGGCCTAGCAGCACGAGGACCACCACGCCGCCGGCGCGCGCGATACCGCGGAACGCGCGATCGGACGCGCTGAGCCGCGCGCTCAGCTTGCGCGGCACCGGGCCATGACGGCCATGCGATACGGACGGCTCTGCGGTTCGCACGAAACAGTCGCCCTCTTTGTTCAGTCGGCCTATCGGCCGCACGCCCGCCCAATAGCCAGGCAATGGTTTGCCCAAGCCCGACTACGGGAGTAGTGAAGCACGGGTAAGACGGTCTTGGACGACTCGCTAGGAAAGCGTGGGTGAACACTGGAATGCGGCGCCTACCAGGGCAGAGTTGTCCAGACCAGGGCTAATAGGCAGCCGGTGCTGCGCAGCTCGCGTGCAGCGCGCGCGTCGAGTCGTTCTTCTACTCCTCACCGGCAGTACGGCCGGAATTTACGGCATGCGCAGTAGCGTCTGCGGCTATGCCGGTAATTCAGGGTGTCCCGAGTGCTGCCCGCCAGGCGATAGTCAGATGGCGCGCTGCCAGCAGAATCCGGCGTGGAGCGTTGCTCCTCGGCGTGGCCGGCATGACCGTGGGAGCGGGGCTCCTGACTGCGGGTTTCGCATGGGCCGCGACCGGTTCGCAACCCGGCAACCTGATCCTCAGTCCGGGCAGCGGCCTGGCCACCTTGACGCCGACCTGGTCAACCACGGACGGATGCCCGAGCGGCTTCCAGGGATCCGCCGAGATGTCGGAGTTCAAGCCGGACGGGAGCCTCGCAAGCCGCATCTCGCCGGCCGTCAATAGCGGCCTGACAGCGGCGTTCGGCGGGACCCTCGACGGCAGCATCGGCGCGCTGCTGCGATTCGCCGGCGTGACGGGCGGCGAGACGGCGGAGTTCGCGATCGGGTGCTACAACCAAGGCGGCGCCACGGGCAGCGTCGAGTTTGTCCAGTCGACCTTCGTTACGCTGTCCTCCGACGGCAGCTCCTACTCGACGAGCTCGTCCGGACCCTCGGGATCCCCCAGCCCGACAGTCACGCCCACCAGCACGCCCACTAGCACGCCGACTGCCACGCCCACCAGCACGCCGACTTCGACCCCCACGGGCACGCCAACACCAACACCAACACCGACCGCCACCGACACCTCGACACCGACACCGACCCCGACACCGACCGACACCTCGACGACGACCCCGCCGCCGAGCAGCAGTGCTATCCCGTCGGGAGCGCCGGCCACGGGTGGCGGCGGAGCATCGCCGCCCAGTAGTGGAAATGACCTGCTGATTGCCCTGGGAGCCACGCTCCTCGCCGGGTCGGCAGCAGCGGTTGGCCTGGCTGCCCGCCGCACGCGCCAGCACGAGGATGACGCGCAGGGAGCCATCGAACCTGGCGGGAGTTAATGAGCTGGCCGGGCCGCTGGTGGGTAGCGGCGGTTGTCATGCTCCTAGCCGCCGCGGCAGCCTTCGCTCTTGGCCTTCGCGGCCACGATGGCTGGCTGCCTGGCCCTCTTTTTGCGGGCAGCGGCTCGGCACCGACGACTGGGGTCAGACCGGCGGCCCGCTCTGTACCGCTCGCGCTGAGCGTTCCGGCCATCGGGCTGCGGGTGCCGCTGTCCGAGCTTGGGCTCAACCCGAACCACACCGTCCAGGTCCCCACCAACTTTGCCGAACCGGGGTGGTACCAGTTCGGCCCATCCCCCGGCCAGCTGGGATCGGCTGTCATCCTCGGCCACGTCGACTCCTACCAGGGCCCGGCGGTGTTCTTCCGGTTGCGGTCCTTGCGGCCAGGGGATCACGTCGACGTCACCCTGGCTGACGGCGTGATCGCGCATTTCGTCGTCCGCCAGGTGGCGATGTATCCAAAGGAGCATTTCCCGAGCCTCATGGTGTACGGATCGCATGGCTACAGCGGGCTGCAGCTCGTGACGTGCGGCGGCGTATTCGACACACAGGCCCGCAGCTATCTCTCGAACGTCGTCGTCTACACCAGCCTGGCCTCCACCAGCTGACCCAAGAGCGGGCTGGCTCGGCGTCGTTCTCCTACTTCTCACCGCCAGTACGTCCGGAGTTCACGGCCAGCGCAGTAGCGTCCCGGCTATGCCGATAACTCAGATCGTCTTGACCGCTCTGCGCGACGCGACAGTCAACTGGCGAGCTGCGAGGACAATCCGCCGGGCAGTCGTGCTCTTCGGCGTGGCTGGGCTGACCCTCGGAGCGGGCTTGCTCACCGCGGGCTCCGCATTGGCCGCCGGGCACGGCTCGCAGCCCGGCAGACTGGTCCTGCAGCCGGCCAGCGGTGCCGCCACCCTGAAGCCCACGTGGTCGACCACCGACGCTTGCCCGGCCGGCTTCCAGGGGTCCGCCGAGATGTCTGAGTTCAACACCAACGGAAGCTACGCCAGCCGCATTTCGTTCACGGTCTCGTCCGTCACGACGGCGTTCAAGGGCATCCTCGACGGCAACATCGGCGCCCTCCTGCACGTGACCAATATCAAGAAGGGCGGGACGGTCGAGTTCGCGATCGGGTGCTATAGCCTTCCCGGCGGCACGGGTCGGGTGAAGTATGTCCAGTCCACGTTCCTCACCCTCTCGTCATCCGGCAAGTCCTACACGACCAGGTCGGCCGCGCCCAAGTCGGTGAGCGGACAGCAGGTGGCCACGACATCCGGCGGACAGCAGGCGGCCGCGTCCTCTGGCGGGCAGCAGGGCGCCACCTCCGGTCAGGTAGTGAGTAGTACTGACGCAGCCAATAGGAGCGGCATCAGCACGCAAGCCGAGGCAGCGTGGATCGCCGCTGCTTGTGGCTTGATCGTCGCGGTGTTGGGAATCAGCTGGCACCGTCGCCGCAACAACCGAAGTCGGCTCATGTAAGAGCCGCCGTGCGCCGCGGACAAAGGGCCCTGCAAAGGTTGACCGGATCGAGGAAACGGTGGTGAGCACGCTGTTTGCCAGCCGCGCCGCGCTGTGCGCGGCTGCCGGATTCACCATTCTGGGCTTCGGCACCATCCTGTCACCGGCTGCGGATGCGTCCATCGCACCCATTGCCCAGGCGACTACGACGTGCTCGTCGCCTCCCAAGTCAGCTGTGCTGACGGCCGCGTTCGTAACCAACGACGTCAGCCCGTCGCCGTCGCCATCGGATACGTCCGCAGCGTCGCCGTCGCCATCAGACACCTCGACGCCGTCTCCGTCAGACACCTCGACGCCGTCGCCGTCAGACACCTCGACGCCGTCGCCGTCAGTGAGTCCGAGCCCCTCGCCTTCGAGCACACCGGCCAGCCCGAGCCCCAGTCCAGATCCGAGCACGACTTCGAGTACGCCACCGGTCCCGACGCCAACGCCTACGGTCTCCGGGATCACGACGCCACCCAGGCAGGTAACCCCGCAGTTGTGCGTTGAGGTGCAGTCGGAGTCGACGTCGTCGGAAGTTCAGGCTGGCGGCCAGGCCAGTTTCGCTATCTGGCTGTGGAGTACCAAGGCGCCGAGCACTGGTGTGGCGGTCACGGCTGTCGTGACGGCAGAACCCGGCCTCGGCGTGCCGCAGTTCACCGCGTGCCCGGTGGCCACCGGGACGACGTGCAAGATCAGCAACCTGCCACCCGGGCAAGCCGACGAGCTGGCGGTCACGATTCCGGTGCAGGACACCGCGCCGCTCGGCGAAATCGTGGAGCTCATCGCGGATGCGTCTGCCGCCGGATCGCAGGGATATGGAGGCACAGCGGTCGACGTCGTCGTGCCGGCGACCGTGACCACCGGCGTTGTCAATCTACCGGTGCCGGGAGTGCTGCCACCGATCGCCGGCACGAGCGTCAGCGCGATCGATCCGTCGACGCTGTTCCCGACGGTAGGCGGTTCACCAACCGGAGCGTCGGTTGACCCATCCGCATCGGGGGACTCGGTCTTGCATGCCGTCACTGACGCTGCTGCTGTTCCGCTCGCGAGCCACTACATGGGCATTCAGCTGGTAGGACTCGTGGTTCTCTTCGGCGCCCTGGTCGTCGCGGTCGTCCGGGTATCGCTGCGAACACCCAGGCCAGGCGAGCCAGCGAGGCAGGTCATGTCGGCCAAGGCCAGCGAGTCATCGGAGCCGAAGCCCTGAGCGCGCGGGCCAGGAAACCCCGGGCTCGATAGCGGCGTGTACAGGGGTACACGCCGCCCAGGGGGACGTGTCCTACCTGCGGGTCCTACCTGCGGGCGTGCTCCACGAGCGGTCGCAGCGACCGCAGTTCGTTCCCCAGCGCGGCCGCACTCAGCGTCGGCGACGCGAACAACCCGAACGTGTCGTTGTCAGCCCACGCGCACTCGGCCGGATGACCTGAGTATCCGGGCACACACGCGGCCTGGCCGCCCAGCACGCCTGGACTGGTCACGAATGCCCCTGGCAGCAGCCCGGTGAAGCTGGAGATGAACGAGCTTGCCGAGCCGGACAGGTTACCGCCGATGAACAAGACAATCAGGGGGCCGGACTTGGCGTCTGGGCCGCTGCTGATCTCGTACACCGCGTCGACGACGCGACTGGCCTCGCCATTGCCCTTCTTGACAATGGTGGCACGCAGCGCCTCGGCGCCCATACCGGCCGCGAGCTGTGGCTCTAGGGCGAATGCAGCGAGCTTGTTAGGCGTTGAGATCGTGTGCGCTGGGCCGGCACTGCCAAATGCGCCGCGGGCGAGGTACGCGACGAGAGCCACGATGACGATGAGGCCCGCGGCAATGGGCAGCAGCACCGGACGGCGGAGCAGCCCTCGGGACTGCCCGCGGCGCGCCCGCTTGGACGGCTTCGCGGTCGTGCGTGTTCTTGTGACAGCTGACCCACGGCCAGGCAGCACCGCGCTGGAATGCCCTGGCGTCGCCGTGCCGCGCGCGGCCACGCTAGGCGCAGCGACGCCGAACGCTAGTGCATCCGGCGACACGGCGGTCGGTGACACCGCAGTCGACGGCCCGGCAGTCCGACGTAGCGTGCTCGCCGGCGGCTCATCCCACGGCGCGACGGCGGTCGTGCGTGCCTGTGCAGCGACGGGCCGGGCGGACTCAGCCCGACGGGCATTGCGCCGGGCCTTCCGGCTGGTCTTGGCCGCCCGGTCGACATTGCCAGCGAGGCCCGTGTCGCCAGCGAGGCCCGTGTCGCCAGCGAGATCCGCACCGGTGGCGCGATCTGCCTTTGCCGAGCGGCGGGCCGCCTTTGCCGAGCGGTCTGCTTTAGCCGAACGGGCCGCTTTGCCGCGACCGGCGCGCTCGGTCGGCGCCGTGTCTGGCCCGCCGTCGAGGTCGCGCCCTGGCTCTACGTCGAGGTCGCGCTCGGCGATCGCCGCGGCACTCGGTCCGACCGCGCTACCGCGCCGAGACCGCCGCGGATCTGCGTCCATCGGCCGGCCAAAGGTGGCCGGGCTGTCAGCTGCATCCGTTGCCCGCGCCTCGGCCGGGGCCCAGCGATGGAGCCGGCGCTCGCCAGCCGGCGGCGCAATCGGAGCGGACGACGTCGGCCCGAGATCCCCGATCGGGTTCACCGCGGTGGCATCGTGCCGCCCGGATCCCGGCCAGGAGGCTGCCGTCCGGTCAGGCTGGCTGGTCTCCGGCCACGCCGGCCGCGCAGCGCGCGGCTGCACGGTCTCAGGCCATGCCGACCCGGTTTCCCACGTTCCGGTGTGCCTGGGCTGATCCCAGCCGCCGGACCGGGACGTGTCAGCGGAAGTGCGATCCGGGGTCGGTCGATCGGGCGCCTGCCGAGCGGGACGGAACAGGTCCTGGCTTGGCCGGTCAGAACGCGCCGGCACATCCCGGTCCTCACGCAACCCAGCCGGCGCGCCGTGACTGCCACGTGACCAGGCTGAGGGTGCGCTGTCGGCTGGTCCTACCCTGCTCGTCGGGTCGGTGTCGGCCACGTCGAAGAACCGCGCAGATCGGCTGTCCGCGGACCTGGGATCGCCCGGCACAGGCGGCGCAGCGGAGGCACGCGTCGGCGCAGCGGGAGCGGGGGTCGCGGGCGACGGGGTAACTGCTGTCGGTGCGGCGGGAGGCGGGCTCGCCTGGGCGGCGTGCCGACGGTGCAGCCGTCGCCCGGCGCCACGTCCTTCGCTCGGCTCTTCGTCAGCCGGGCGCCGACTCGATTCCTGCGCCGGGCCAGCTTCGCCTAGGTACTTGATCCAGTCGTAATCGGCATCGCCGGCGACGGCTTCGTCTGTCCCGGAGTCGCCGCGGTTGCCGCGCGACTTGCGGCCGAGGCGGCCGCGCGGCTGAGGCTCGCGCATGGGCCCGACGGGAAGTGGTCCGCTCGGGTGCTCCGTGCCAGCTCCCGGCGGGCCGAAACCGGACCGCTCAGCGGTCCCTGACTCGGTGTCGGTGGCAAGACGCCCGCGGACCGGACCGGCAGGTCCCGTGTCGTCGTTCTCGGCGTAGGGCCACCGCAGATCTTGCTGGTTCTGCGGCCATCCCGTTGTCATACCGACTGTTACTCCCGAGACTGATGCGGCGTCTCTGCCCGATGTGGAGTCACTACATCATGCGGCAACGCCGACCGTGATCGCTACGTTATCGAGCTTTCGAGCCGCCACCGAAAGCAACACAGCGCTGACTGTCCGTACTTTGCCCAGGTGAGAGGCACGATCCAGGTCCTGTCGCGAGGCGCGAATGATCGCAGAATCCGCGCCACCTAACGATCCGGCTCGGCGTGTCTCAGTCAGCAGCGGCCGAGAGCGCCCTGGACCGCAGCGCACGCTGTACCTGATCCCGGCGCTCGATGAGGACCCGCACCAGGCCCGGTTCGCGCGCTGTGGCGGCCAGGAACCGGTCGATCTCATCGATCAGCTCCTGGCTGGCCGCAGTGACGGGGAACAGCGCGGCGCCGCGCGCCACCCGCAGGTGGCCGCCGCTCGCCGACCAGATGTCCGGCAGGAGGTCGAAGTAGCGACGCGCGTACGGGGCCAGTAGCGCTGACTGGCTCGGCTGGTGGAACGCGGATGCCACCGAGCGCAGCAGGTCGGCTGAGATGTCCGCGGACTCGGCCAGCAGCGCCCACGCCGCTGCCTTGTGCTCGGCGTCGCCGATGGCGGCCCGGCACGCCGCCGCGCTCCGGTATCCCGCATCAGTGTTGTCCCGCTCGAGCTGTGCGTCGATCTCGGCATCGCCTGCCCGGCCGTTGACGGCCAGCTGCTGCAGCAGCGCCCAGCGCAGCTCCGTGCCAACCGTCAGGCCTGCTGGCCCGGCGGTGCCGTCGAGCAGCCCGCCGATGAGATCAAGCTGCTGACCTGACACCGCGCTCCAGCTGAGCAGCTGCGCCCAGGCAAGCTGGCGGTCGCCGCCCGGCTCGGCGGTCAGCAGTAGCCGCCGACCAACGTCGGCCAGCTGCCCGTAGGCCGTGGCCGCCCAGGCCGGATCGGCCATCGTGCGCAGCAGCTCCCAGCACGTCTCCAGCAGGCTCTGCAGCGCCGCGACCGACGGTTCACTGGCCATGCCGCCCGCCACCATGTCGATGAACGTGGGCATCGGCAGCTCGGCGTGCCGGACCATGTCGATAACCGACGACCAGCAGATAGCCCGCGCCAGCGAGTCGCTGAGCAGGCCGATCGATGTGGTCAGGGTCGCGATCGAGCGGTCGTCGAACCGGACGATCGCGTAGCTCAGATCGTCGTCATTTAGCACGATGAGGTCTGGCCGCGCGACGCCGGTCAGCGCGGGAATCACCGTCCGGGCGCCGGCGATGTCGGCCCGGACCTGGCTTGTGCGCACGAGCGACCCGTCGACCAGGTTGTACAGGCCGATGGCGATCCGGTGCGGCCGCAGCGTCGGGTGCTCGGCCGGCGCTTCCTGCAGCACCGCGAACGAGGTGAAATGGTCGTCGGCATCGACGCCGAACTCGCTGCGGAGCGTGCTCGGACCCGCCGTCTCCAGCCACGCTTTCGACCAGTCCGTCAGGTCGGTGCCCGAGCTCGCCGCCAGCGTGCTCAGCCAGTCGGCCAGCGTCGCATTGCCCCAGCCGTAGGCGGCGAAGTAGGCACGGATCCCGGCGAAGAAGCCGTCGCGGCCAATCATCGCGACAAGCTGCCTGAGGACCGACGCGCCCTTGGCGTAGCTGATCCCGTCGAAGTTGGCGATCGCCTCGCTGAGCGTCGGCACATCGGCGGCGATCGGATGCGTGGACGGCAGCTGATCCTGCACGTAGCCCCACGCCTTGCGGCCGGTGGCGAAGGTGGCCCACGCGTCTGCGTACCGGGTCGCCTCGGCGGTGGCCAGCGCGGCGCAGAACTCGGCGAACGACTCGTTCAGCCACAGGTCGTCCCACCATCGCATCGTCACCAGGTCGCCGAACCACATGTGCGCCATCTCGTGCAGGATCACGCTAGCCCGCAGCTCGTAGAGCGTGTCAGTGACCCTGGACCGGAAGAGCAACTGGTCGGTGAAGATCACGCAGCCGGCGTTCTCGGTCGCGCCGACGCTGTACTCCGGCACGAAGACCTGGTCGTACTTGGTGAACGGGTAGTCGGTCTGAAACAGCGCGGTGTAGTAGTCGAGCCCCTTGCGCGTGGTGTCGAGGATGTCCTCGGCCGCCAGGAACTCAGCCATGGACGCCCGGCACGCCAGCCCGAGCGGGATCACCTGCCCGCCGGGCGTCGTGTGCGTGGCGCGGACGATCTCGTACTCCCCGGCCGCGACGGCAAACAGGTAGGTCGACAGGCGCGGCGTCGGCCGGAACCGCCAGCCGACCGACCCGTCGCCGACGGGGGTCTGCTCGTCCAGTGGCTCGTTGGACAGCACACTCCAGTGCGCCGGAACGATGACCGAAATGCTGAAGCTGGCCTTGAGATCGGGCTGTTCGAAGTTCGCGTATACCGTCCGCGCATAGGCCGGCTCGAACTTGGTGTAGGTGTAGACCTTCTGGTCGGCGGGATCGACCGCGCGGTGCAGCCCCGTCCCGTCGTGGGAGTACCGGCAGTCGGCGACGACCGTCAGCTCGTTCCGCTGCGCAAGACCCGCCAGCGCTATCCGCCCGTCCGCCCACGCGGTCGCCGGATCGATCGGCGCCCCGTTGAGCGTGACCTCGCGCACGGAATCGGCCACCAGGTCGACATAGCTCGCCGCGCCCGGCTCGGCGCAGCCGAACCTGATCACCGACGTCGACCTGAAGAGCTCGCTGCCACCGGTGAGGTCCAGCGTGACGTCATAGCCATCGACGCTCAGCAGCCGAGCCCGCTCGCTCGTCTCGGCCCGCGTGATCTCAGCAATCTGCATTGATATGTCCGCTTTCGGAGTCAGGGGCTTCGGAGTGGTCTTTCATGGATGTGGATTTAGTACGGCTATAGGCGTACTAAATCCACATCCACGCTGCCAGCGTCGGCGGCCATCGTGCTCATATCGGACCTAACCGGGCAGCGCGCGTGATCGCAGCGCCTTCTCCGCCATGTCGCGGCCCTCGATGACTACCCGGCTGAGCGACGGATCCAGGTCCGATTGAGCCAGGAACGCATCGACCTGGGCCAGGAGCTCGGGCGAGGCCGCCGGGTACGGGAACAGCAGCCGGCCGAGGAACATCCGCAGCAGATCAGTCCGCACCGACCAGATCGCCGGCAGCCGCTCGAAGTACTTGGCCGCGTACGGAGCTAGCAGCTGCGCGTGCTCGGGCGCGTTGAAGGCGCGCATGACTGCGATGGATTCCTCCAGCCCGAGCTCAGTGGACTCCGCCACCAGTCGCCACGCCGCCGCCTTGTGCTCGGCGTCGGGGATCCCGGCCCTGGCCGCCATCGCGTTGCGCCGGCCCGCGTCCGTGCTATCCCGCTCGAGCTCCGCGTCGATCTCCGCATCGCCAGCCCGTCCGGTCGCGGCCAGCCTGCGCAGGAGCGACCAGCGCAGCTCGGTGTCGACGACCAGGCCCTCGATCTCCGTGCTGCCGTCCAGCAGCCAGGCCACCAGGTCGAGCTGCTCCGGCCGCACTGCGGTCGCGGCGAGGAGCTGCGCCCACGCGAGCTGGTGGTCGCTGCCGGGCTCGGCCGCCCGCAGCAGCACGATCGCCTCGGCTGCCAACAGCTCCTTGCCGCTGCGCACCCAGTCCGGATCCGCTGTGGTGGCCAGCAGCCGCAGCGTCTCAGCGTGCAGCAACTGCAGCACCGCTACCGACGACTCGCTGCCCATGCCGGCCGCGACGATCCTGACCAAGGCCGGTACCGAAAGCTCGGCCTGGCCCGCCATGTCGACGACGGCGCTCCAGCACAGCGTCCGCGCCAGCCCATCCCGGAACCGCCCGATGTGCTCGGTCAGCGCCGCCAGCGAACGGTCGTCGAACCGGATGATGGCGTAGCCGAGGTCGTCGTCGTTCAGCAAGATCAGGTCCGGTTGCGCGAGCCCGGCCAGCGACGGCACCGAGGTCCGGGCGCCCGTCACGTCCACCTGGACCTGATGCGTGCGCACGAGAGCCCCGTCGACCAGGTTGTACAGGCCGATCGCGATGTGGTGCGGCCGTAGCGTCGGATGCTCGGCCGGTGCCTCCTGGGCCACCGCGAACGAGGCGAAGGCCCCATCGGGACCGACCGAGAACTCACCGCGCAGGGTGTTTGGCCCAGCGGTCTCCAGCCACGCCTTCGACCAGTCGGCGAGGCTGCGGCCCGAGCTGGCCTCCAGCGCGCGCAGCAGGTCGGCGAGGGTGGCGTTGCCCCCGGCGTGCTCGGCGAAGTAGGCGCGGATCGCGGCGAAGAAGGCGTCCCGGCCGGTGTAGGCGACCAGCTGCTTCAGCACGGCCGCACCCTTGGCGTAGCTGATGCCGTCGAAGTTGGCCTCGGCCAGGCTGAGCGTCGGCACATCCGCCGCGATCGGGTGCGTGGATGGCAGCTGGTCCTGGCCGTAGCCCCAGATCTTCCGGCCGCCGCAGAACCCTGTCCACGCCTGCGTGAACCGGGTCGCCTCCGCGGTGGCAAGGTACCCGGCGAGCTCCGCGAACGACTCGTTGAGCCAGAGGTCCTCCCACCACCGCATGGTGACCAGGTCGCCGAACCACTGGTGCGCCATCTCGTGCAGGATGATCACGGCCCGCTCTTCGTACATGGTGTCGGTCACCTTAGAGCGGAAGAGCAGCGACTCGGTGAGGATGACGCACCCGACGTTTTCCATCGCTCCCGCATTGTCAGGAACGAAGACCTGGTCGTACTTGTCGAACGGATACTCGCCGCCGAACAAGCCGGTGAAGTAATCCAGCCCTTGCCTGGTCACAAGCAGGATGTCGGCCACGTCGAGGAAGGGAACCATCGACTGGCGGCAGGCCGCCGCGAGCGGGATGACCTGGCCGCTCGGCGTCGTGTGGGACTCGCGAACCACGTGATACTCCCCCGCGGCGATGGCGGTGAGGTATGTCGAGATCCGCGGCGTCGCCGGGAAGCTCCACACCGCGGCGCTCGCCGAGCCCTGACCCTCGCCAGCTGGCCGCGGGTCTGGCGCCGGCTGATTGGACAGGACGGTCCAGTGCGCCGGCGCGGTGACGTGGAAGGTGAACGTGGCCTTCAGGTCGGGCTGCTCGAAGTTCGCGAACACCCGCCTGGCGTGCGCCGCCTCGAACTGGGTGAACGTGTAGACCTTGCCATCGGCGGAGTCGACCGAACGCTGGAGGCCGAATCCGCCAGTCCCGTAGGCGCAGTCGGCCACCACTTCCAGCTCGTTGCGCGCGGCGAGCCCGGTCAGCGCGATCCGGCTATCGCCAACTGCGGCAGCGGGGTCGACTGGCGCGCCGTTCAGGGTGATCTCGTGCACCGCTTCGGCGATCAGGTCAACATAGGTCGCCGCGCCAGGCTCGTCGCACTCGAATCTGATCACGGACCGAGAGCCGAAGACCTCGCCGCCGCGGGTCAGGTCCAGCGCGATGTCGTAGGACTGGACCCGCAGGAGCCTGGCTCGCTCAGCAGTCTCTGCCCTGGTGATATCTGCGGTGTGCATGCGATAGCCCCGTTCATCGCCATTTTTGTCGAGTAATAACGTAACGGGTCAGATTGCGCCACACAACGCCAGGGTCGCGTCAGTCCGGGAGAGCGCGCGATCGCAGCGCGCGCTCGATGATGTCGCGGCGCTCGACCAGGACGCGGACCATCGACGGATCGCGCGGCTCGGCGGCGAGGAAGTCGTCTACCCGCTGGAGCAGTTCGGGTGATGCCGCCCAGTCGGGGAAGAGTCCGTCACCGAGCAGCCGCTTGAGGTGATCGCCTCGGCTCGCCCAGATCTCCGGCAGCGCAGCGAAGTAGTGATCCGCGTACGGGGAAAGCAGCTCGGCGTGCTCGGGCTGGCCGAAACCGGCCGCCACCGCCGCCACGCCCTCATGGCCAAGCTCCTGAGACTGCACCATGAGCTGCCACGCGGCCGCCTTGTGCGCGGCATCCGGAATCGCGGCGCGGCTGGCCGCTGCGTGCCGGCGACCGGCGTCGGTCGAGTCCAGCGCGACTTCGGCGTCGATGTCGGCGTCGTCGACCCGGCCCATGGCGGCCAGCCGACGTAGCAGTGCCCACCGCAGCTCGGTATCGACGGCCAGCCCAGGAACAACCACGTTCCCATCCAAAAGCCCGGCCAGGACGTCCAGCTGCGCAGGCGTGACCGCCGTCCAGCCCAGCAGCTGCATCCAGGCGAGCTGATGGTCGCTGCCCGGCTCGGCAGCCTGCAGCAGCTCCAGGGCGGCCGTGGCGAGCTGCTCCTTGCCGGCCGGCAGCCAGCGCGGGTCCGCGGTGACGGACATGAGCCGGGACGCCGTCATGTGCAGGATCTGGAGTACCGAGACGGCAGGCTCCTTACTCATGCCGCCGGCCAGGATCCGGACGAAAGCCGGGACCGAAAGCTCGGCGCGCTGCACCATGTCGAGCACCGCACTCCAGCTGACAGTGCGGGCAAGCGAGTCGGTGAAGGCGCCGATCGACTCGGTGAGGGTCGCCAGGGACCGGTCGTCGAACCGGACGATGGCGTAGCCCAGGTCATCGTCGTTCAGCAGGATGAGGTCCGGCTGCTCCTGGCCGACCAGGCTGGCGACCGCCGTCCGTGCGCCGCTGATGTCGGCCTCGACCTGACGCGTGCGAACGAGGGCACCATCGGCAGCGGTGTTGTACAGGCCGATCGCGATGTGATGCGGCCGCAGCGTCGGGTGCTCCGGTGCCGCTTCCTGGAGCACGGCGAACTCGGTGAACGTGCCGTCCGCGCCGACTGTGAACTCACTGCGCAGCGTGTTCGGCCCTGCGGTCTGCAGCCACGCCTTCGACCAGTCGCCCAGGCTCACGCCCGAGCTCTGCTCGAGGGCCGCGAGCAAGCTGGCCAGCGTGGCGTTGCCGTGGCCGTGCTCGGCGAAGTACGCGCGGATGCCGGCGAAGAAGTTGTCCCGGCCGAGGTAGGCGACGAGCTGCTTCAGCACCGACGCGCCCTTGGCGTAGCTGATCCCGTCGAAGTTCGCGATCGCCTCGCTCAGCGTCGGGACGTCGGCGGCGATCGGGTGCGTGGTCGGCAGCTGGTCCTGCATGTAACCCCAGGTCTTGCGCGAGCCGGAGAACGTGGTCCAGGCGTCGGTAAAGCGGGTCCCCTCGGTGCTGGCCAGCGCCGCGCTGTAGTCGGCGAACGACTCGTTCAGCCACAGGTCGTCCCACCACTTCATGGTGACCAGGTCGCCGAACCACATGTGCGCCATCTCGTGCAAGACCACCATGGCCCGCAGCTCGTACATCATGTCGGTGACCTTCGACCGGAAGAGCAGCCGCTCGGAGAAGGTCACGCAGCCCGGATTCTCCATCGCGCCGGCCGCGAACTCCGGCACGAATACCTGGTCGTACTTCTCGAAGGGGTACTCGCTGTCGAACAGCTCGGTGAAGTAGTCCAGACCCTGCTTGGTCACGACGAACATGTCGGGGGCCTCGAGATAGCTGGCCAGCGATTGCCGGCACGCGATGGCGAGCGGGATAACCTGGCCGGCCGGCGTCGTGTGTGTGTCGGTCTCGAGGTGGTACTCGCCGGCCACGACCACGGTCAGGTACGTCGAGATCCGTGGCGTCGGCGGGAAGTGCCAGACGGCCTTGTCCGTGCCCGCCTCGCCGGTGCCGGGCTCGCCGGTGCCGGGCTCGCCGGGCTCGCCGGGCTCGGGCGCCGGTGTCGGCTGGTTCGACAGCACGATCCAGTGCGCGGGCGCGATGACGTCGAACGTGAAGGTGGCCTTGAGGTCCGGCTGCTCGAAATTCGCATAGACCCGCCGGGCGTCGGCCGGCTCGAAGTTGGTGTAGCAGTAGACCCGGCCGTCGGCCGAGTCCGTCGCGCGATGCATGCCCTTGGAGTCAGCGGTGTACGCGCAGTCGGCGACCACGCGCAACTCGTTGCGGCCGGCCAGGTCGGTCAGCGCGATCCGGCCCTGCGCGCATGCCTCAGCCGGGTCGATGGCCCGCCCGTTGAGCGTGATCTCATGCACGACCTCCGCAACCAGGTCGGCGTACGTCGCCGCACCGGGCTCGGCACAGTCGAAGTCGATCACCGAGGTTGACCTGAAGACCTTGTCACCGCGCGTCAGGTCCAGCTCCACCGAATACGAGTGCACCCTGAGCAAATCGGCCCGGTGGCTGGTCTCGTGACGGGTGATCTCGGCGATCTGCATGCCCTGGTTCCTTTGAGGCTCGGCCGGCGCTGGCAGCCCCAGGTTAGGACACCAACTCCGCGCCGCCGGTGTCTCCCCCGGCGCCGCGCCAGCTGCGCCTAGTCCGGCCACCAGCAATGACAACGTTCAGATGACGAAATCTGCTACTTGCCGTACTAAGCCGGAGGATCGAAGATCCTGGTGAGGGATCATGCGGGGAGGCGGCTAGTGGATGACACCGTCACGTGCCTGGTCCGGGGGCCGGCCAGCAGGAACCCACGCGGATTCATCTGGCTCATCCCGACCTGGTTCGCAATTCTGAGCGGGGTTGCCGTGCTCGTCGGCACCGCCGCGAGTTCGACGGGCCAGATGCCGCTGTGGCTTGGCGTGACTGAGATCGGCGGCTTGCTGCTCGCGGCCTGCATGGCGGTCGGCGTCCTGGCCACCGTGCGGCACCGCGCCTTTCGCGCCGACGGCCACGGCATCTGGCTCGGCATCTGCACCACGCGTAAGCGGCCTAAGCTCCGGCAGGTGCATCTGACCTGGTCAGACGTAGCCCAGCTGCGGATGGTTTCGCGCCGGTACGGTGTGCTGCTGGAGATCACGCTGAGCCCAGCGGCGAGGATCGTGCACCGGCCGAGCCTAGGCAAGCAAGTCCTCGTGTGGCTCGGCGCGCTCGCGCTGCCGTTGGCGGTCGGCCGCGGCAGACCGGCCCTGACGATGTCCAGGTCGGATCCGCCGCGTTATCAGATCAAGATCTGCGACCGGACGGCAGCCGAGCTGAAGCTGGCCCTGGCCGGCGTGACGCCGGACGCTCTCCCCGTCCGGGTCATGATGAAGAAGGGCGCGCTGCGCCTCACCATGCCGCCGCCTGGCAAGCCGCTCAGCCGCCCGCCGACACCGGTCGCCTGAGGGCGCACTCGCCTGGTTGCACGTCGCGAGTTGCCCGGGATCTGGCGACCTGACGGCCGCTCCTGCCAAGATCAGTGGTGCTAACCACGACGCGAAGGAGCAGCAGGATGGCACACGAGGTCAAGGGCGTCATCGCCAGCGGCAAGGGCGCGCCGGTGAGCGTCACCACGGTGATCGTCCCCGACCCCGGGCCTGGCGAGGCCCTGGTAGCTATCCAGGCCTGCGGTGTTTGCCACACCGACCTGCACTACCGCGAGGGCGGCATCGGCGAGGACTTCCCGTACCTGCTCGGTCATGAGGCGGCCGGGGTGGTCGAGGCGGTGGGCCCGGACGTCACCGGCCTGTCGGCGGGCGACTTCGTGATCCTCAACTGGCGCGCGGTCTGCGGCCAGTGCCGGGCCTGCCTGCGCGGCCGCCCGTGGTACTGCTTCGCCACCCACAACGCGAGCCAGAAGATGACCCTGGCTGACGGCACGCCGTTGTCGCCGGCCCTCGGCATTGGCGCCTTCGCGGACAAGACGCTAGTGGCGGCTGGCCAGTGCACCAAGGTCAATCCCGCCATCAAGCCCGAGGTGGCCGGCCTGCTCGGCTGCGGCGTCATGGCCGGGCTTGGCGCCGCGCTCAACACGGCCGGCGTGACCAGGGGCGACTCCGTCGCGGTGATCGGCTGCGGCGGCGTCGGCGACGGCGCAATCCTCGGCGCCCGCCTGGCCGGCGCGCGCACGATCATCGCCGTCGACCCTGACTCTCGCAAGCGAGCCTGGGCCAGGGAACTGGGTGCCACGCACTCGGTGAACCCGAGCCGCACTGACGCAGTCGACCAGATCCGCGAGCTGACCGAGGGGAACGGGGCCGACGTGGTGATCGAGGCCGTCGGCCGGCCGGAGACCTACAAGCAGGCTTTCTATGCCCGTGACCTGGCCGGCACCGTCGTGTTGGTGGGCGTCCCCACCCCGGACATGCAACTGGACCTGCCGCTGCTCGACGTCTTTGGCCGCGGCGGCACGCTGAAGTCGTCCTGGTACGGCGACTGCCTGCCAGCCCGCGACTTCCCGATGCTGGTCGACCTGCACCTGCAGGGGCGCCTCCCGCTGGAGAAGTTCGTCTCCGAGACGATCGAGCTGGGCGCCGTCGAGGAGGCGTTCGCGAAGATGCAGCGCGGGGAGGTGCTCCGCTCGGTCGTGGTCCTGTGAGTGGCGCAATGACTGGCGGTGGCGCGGCGCAGCGAGGCCCGATCCGGATCGCGATGTGGTCCGGGCCGCGCACTGTCTCGACAGCGCTCATGCGCTCCTTCGAGCACCGGCCCGACGCCGTGGTGGTCGACGAGCCGCTGTACGCCTACTACCTGGCCACGACCGGGATAGACCATCCTGGCCGGGCCGAGGTGATCGCCAGCATGCCGACGGACTGGCGCACGGTCCTCAGCCAGCTCGCGACGGCGCCGCTGCCGGCTGGCGCGACGATCTACTACCAGAAGCACATGACCCATCACCTGCTCCCGGAGATCGACCGGAGCGCGCTCGCGGGACTGACGCACGCCTTCCTGATCCGCGATCCGCGACGGCTGCTGGCTTCGTACGCGAGGGTCAGGTCCCGCCCGGTCCTGGCCGATCTCGGGCTAGAACAGCAGGTCGAGATCTTCCGCACGTTCGGCGGCCCCGTAATCGACTCAGCCGACATCGTGCGCGCCCCGCACGCGGCGCTGGCGGCGCTCTGCGATGCGCTCGGCATCGCGTTCGACCCGGCGATGCTGTCGTGGCCCGCCGGGCCGCGGCCGACCGACGGCGTCTGGGCGCCGTACTGGTATGACAGCGTGTGGCGGTCGACCGGATTCGGCCCGGCCACCCAGGCCGAAGAGGTCGACCTGCCGCCGGACCTGGCGCCGCTGGCCGAGCAGTGCCAGCCGTTCTACGCCGAACTGGCGGCCCACCGCCTGCGGCCCTGACCCGAGGAGCACGGCATGCTGCAGTCCTTCGACGAGCGCAACCGGGACCTGATCGTGAGCGTCGCCGGCCAGCTGACGCACCGCGACCAGGCCGCGGTCAGCCCGTTCGATTCGGTGGTCCAGGGCGGCGACGCCGTGTGGGAAGGGCTTCGGCTTTACAACGGCCGGATCTTCCGGCTCGATGAGCACCTGGCCAGGCTCCGCCGCTCCGCGCAGGCGCTGGCGTTTGAGCAGATCCCCTCCGACGAGGAGATCACCGCCGAGATACGGCGCACGCTGGCGGCCAACAACATGACCGACAACGTGCACATCCGGCTCACCCTGACCCGCGGCGTCAAGATCACCAGCGGGATGGACCCGCGCCTCAACCAGTCGGGCCCGACCCTCATCGTGCTGCCCGAGCACAAGCCGCCGGTTTACGACGCGGGCGGCATCACGCTGGTCACTTCCAGCGTCCGGCGCAGCTCACCCGACAGCCTCGATCCCAAGATCCATCACAACAACCTGCTGACCTCGATCCTCGCCAAGATCGAGGCGAACGTCGCCGGCGCCGACGACGCCGTCATGCTCGACCACCGTGGCTTCGTCGCGGAGACCAACGCCACCCACATCTTCCTGGTCAGCGGCGGCGTCCTGCACACCCCGACCGCGGCCGCGTGCCCGGAAGGCATCACCCGGCAGGTGGTGCTCGACCTCGCCGTGAGCGACGGACTGCCGGCCGCGATCGGCGACTACAGCCTGACGCAGCTCTACTGCGCCGACGAGATGTTTGTCACCGGCACGATGGGCGGCCTGACACCGGTGCTGGCCCTGGACGGCAGGCCGATCGGAGCTGGTAAGCCCGGACCGGTGACCGCACGGCTCGCGGACCTGTTTGCGCAGCTCACCGCCGGCAGCGGCACCAGGGTCTGCTGACCGGGATCAAAACCTTCCGAACCGGAACGGGGCCGTCTGCCCGCATCCCGGCCCGCAGCGCGCGGCCGCTCGCGCGCATAATGACCGCATGAGCACGCCTGCTGATGTCCCGGCTGTCACGCTGCCAGGTGGCGGTCGCATGCCCCTGATCGGCTTCGGCACCTGGAAGCTGCGCCACGCGCAGGCACGCGAGGCGGTACTCGCCGCGCTCGCCGTCGGCTACCGGCACGTCGACACCGCGACCATGTACGCCAATGAGGCCGAGGTTGGCCAGGCTCTGGCCAGCAGCGGTGTGGACCGGGCGGACGTGTTCGTGACCACCAAGATCCGCCCGTCAGACGCAGGCAAGGCGCGCGCGATCATCCACAAGTCGCTCCAGGCGCTCGGGACCAATTACCTGGATCTCTGGCTCGTGCACTGGCCGCCGTCGCGGCGCGGCGAAAGTCGTCAGCTGTGGAACGAGCTGCTCGAGATCCGGGCCGACGGGCTAGTCCGCGACGTCGGCGTCAGCAACTACAGCCTGACCGAGATCGACGACCTGATCGGGTCCTCCGGGCAGCCGCCAGCGGTCAACCAGATCGACTGGGGCCCGACGCTGTACGACGAGCGCCTGCTGGCCGGGCACGCCGAGCGAGGCATCGCGGTGGAGGCCTACAGTTCGCTCAAGAACACCGACCTGGACGATCCGGTGCTAGCGAAGATCGCCGCGGCCCACGGCGTGACGCCGGCCCAGGTCGTGCTGCGCTGGCACCTCGAGCACGGCGTGATCGTCATCCCGAAGTCGGCACAGCCAGACCGGATCGCCGTGAATTTCGACCTGCTCGGCTTCAGCCTGGCACCCGACGAAGTTGCGAGCATCGACGCGCTAGCGGGCCGCTAGCGGCGCTCGCATCGGTAGGTCGGCCCCGGCACCTGGCGGCGGCTGCCGCCGCAAACGCCCACCATAATGGCGGCATGGGCCAGCCAGAGCGCGCGCGTTTCCTGCCGTCACGCGATGGCTTCGCCTTCACCAACTCCTGGCCGGACGAGCCGGCCGTACGCGTGCCGACGCCGCTCGGCCGGATCGGCATCGGCAACGCGGCTCGAGGCCTATGCGGCGGCATGGTGTTCGGCGCGCTCGACTACTGGCACGCTGGCACGCCGCCGCCCGCGAGCCGGCCAGCGCCAGGGTCAGCGCTGTTCCGGTTCATCGTCAGGCGGCTGATCCAGTCCTGGCGCATCCCGTCCGGGGTCGCGAGGTATTACTACTGGATGACGCTGCCGGATGCGGACACCATGCTCCGGCTCGGGACACCGTTGGTGCTGCCGCGACACGGGTTGCGGACCCGCAGCGTTGCCGTGCACTGGCCACGGATCAGGGCGCTGCTCGACGCTGGCCAGCCCGCCGCGCTCGGCGTGGTCACCGTCGCGTCGGCCAATCCCCTCCAGCTCGGGCACAACCATCAGGTGCTGGCCTACGCCTACACGACGGCCGGAACCGAGGTGACCTTGCACGTCTATGACCCGAACTCCGGGCCAGCCGACGATGTCTGCATCCGCTTCGACCCCGCCGCGGGACGTCTGCCGGGCTTGTCGCACAGTATCGACATCAACGGGCCCGTCCGCGGCTTCTTCCTCACGAGATACTCACCTGCGACGCCGCCGCGGACTGTCAGACCGTAGGGCTAGCGTCACAGGTATGGACTGGAAGATTGAGCTAGTCGCCATCCCCGTCACCGACGTCGACCGGGCCAAGGCGTTCTACGTAGACCAGGTCGGCTTCAGCGCCGACCACGACCACCAGGTCAGCGAGGACCTGAGGTTCGTGCAGCTCACGCCGCCAGGATCGGCGTGCTCGATCGTGCTCGGCACCGGCATCACCCAGATGGCGCCCGGCTCGCAGCGCGGCGTTCAGGTCGTCGTGGCGGATGTCGCCACGGCCCGCGAGTCGCTGCTCGAGCACGGCGTGGCCGCCAGCGACATCGATGTGCAGCCGTGGGGATCGTTCGTGACGTTCGCCGACCCCGACGGCAACACCTGGGCACTCCAGCAGCTCCCGCCGCGGCCCTAGGGGCAGTGCCTCCGGTCTCGGCCTGTCAGGGCGCCAGGCTTGGGCCAGGCTGCGCGGCTCGGGACCGCGTCCGGCCTCGGCCTGTCAGGGTGCCAGGCTCGAGCGAAGCGTCAGGATCTGCGCGACCGTAGCCCGGAACGCTGGCCTGGACAGCTTGCCGTCTCTGTATCCGGCCCCGAGCGCGGTCATGCACTGCGTCCCCTGGCTTACCGAGTCCGACGCCAGGATCAGCTGCATCCCGGCCTCCGCGGCCATGAGTGCACGCGCCTGGGTCGATCCGTACGGCCCGAGCGCTCCGGCGCCGATGGCATCGGTGATGGTGATGCCCTGGAAGCCGAGCCGGCTGCGCAGCTGACCTTGCACGATGGCCGGCGAGAGGCCCGCTGGCAGGCTGGAGCCAAGACGCGGGTACTTGGCCCACGACACCATCACCAGGTCCACGTTCGCGCTGATGGCTGCCTGGTACGGGAACTCGTCGTCACTTTCGAGCGTGGCCTTCGACAGCCGGATGGTGACCGGGCGCTCGTCGGTGTTCTGGCTCGCGGCAGCGGCGCCGAGGCCGGGGAAGTGCTTGGCCGTCGCGGCCACCCCGCCGCGCTGTTGCGCGCGGATGAAGTCCGCCCCAAGAACAGACACCACCTGCGGATTCATGCTGTACGAACGCTGGAACTGGTCGTCGAAGTCCCCGGCGGCGCGATACACGTCGAGAACCGGCGCGAGGTTGACGTTCAGGCCATAGCTCAGCAGGTTGGCAGCGGCGCCGGAGCCTGCTCGGCGGGCCTGATACGCACGGGCGGCGGCGGTGGCGCGCGACCCGATCCACTTCTGTGAGTGATCCGGTGGGCCGGGCAGCCGCTTGACGTACCCGCCTTCCTGGTCGGTCATCAGTAGCAGCGGATAGTCACGCGCCGGATTGGACGCGGCCCTGTTGGCCGCCTCGAGCTGCCGGACCGCCGCGATGAACTGCGACTTGCTCTGGTAGTTGCCACCGAAGAAGATGACGCCGCCCGCCTGGCCCTGGCGGATCAGGGTGAGCAGGCTGGCAGGCGGCCTGAGCCCCGAGTAGCCGTAGATCACGCGCTGCCCGGCGAGCTGGCGCGGGGACAGCGTCGCCGCGACGGCCGCTTCCAGCGACTGGCTCGCTGCGCGGGCGACCGCGGCATCGCTGAGCTGGGCGCTGAGCAAGACCCCGTTCCCCACATGGTCGGTGCGGGCGACGACCGATCCTCGGCCGGACACGCCAGCCAGCGCGGCGGCCGGGCCCGCCGCGGCGGAGAGCGCCGCGATAAGCGCTGCCACGGCAACGGCCGCCACGACCAAGCCGGAGAACCTGAACCACAGCTTCTTGCCCAAGGCGGGGTTTGCCTCTCCGCGGAGCCGGGCGCAAGCCCCACTCGCACGCAATCGCTAGCCGAACAGTCATCTCCTACGCGCCTCACGCTACTGGCTACGTCGCGACATGTCCGGCAGACGCGACCGCCCGCCAGCGATTGCGGCCTGGCCAGCACCGATGCGACGGTCAGGACGGCAGGCTGGCCCGAAGCTGCAGCAGCTGCGCAAGCTGGGCCTGAAATGCGGTCTTGGGCAGGGCGCCGTCCAGGTAGCCATTCTTCAGGCCGTCGACGCACTTCCAGCCGGGCAGCGGCTTGATCGCCGTGCAGAGCAGTGCGTCCATGCCGGCCCGTCCGGCGAGCATCGTCTTGTTCTGAAGCGAGCCATACGCGGCGAGCGCTCCGGCGCCGAGCGCATCGGTGATCGTCACCCCCGCGAAGCCGAGCCGGCCCTGCAGCTCACCCTGGACAATCGTCGGCGACAGCGCGGCCGGCAGCCGCGGGTCCAGCGCCGGGTACCGTGCCCACGACACCATGGCGAGCTTGACACCCGCCCTGAACGCCGCACTGTAGGGGTACTCGTCGACGGCACGCAGCGTACGCACCGGCACATTGATCGTGACCGGCTCGTTGTCGGTGTCCTGCGTCGTCGTCGCGGCGCCGAGGCCGGGGAAGTGCTTGACGGTCGCCGCGACCTGGCCAGCCTGCTGAGCTCGCACAAAGGCGGCCCCCGCGGTGGCGGCGACGGCCGGGTTCATGCTGTACGAGCGCTGGAACTGGTCGTCGAAGTCCCCGGCGGCGCGGTAGACATCGAGCACCGGCGCGAGATTGACGTTCATGCCGACGCCGCGCAGGCCGGCCGCGGCCTGCGATCCGGCCGCTGCCGCGGCGGCGGCCGGATCGGCTGACGCGCCGATCTGCGCCTCGGACTGACCGGGGCCAGCCCAGGGCAGGCGGCGGACCAGGCCGCCTTCCTGGTCGGTCATCAGCAGCAGCGGATACTGGCGGGCCGGGTTGGAGCTGGCCGAGTTCGCCGTGACCAGCTGGCTGATGACGCCGCGGAGCTGCGCCTGGCTGGAGATGTTGAAGCTGAAGAAGATGACGCCGCCAACGTCGCCGTGCCGGATGAGGTTCAGCAGCCCGGCAGGCGCAGTAAGCCCGTTGTAGCTGTAGATGACGCGCTGGCCGGCCATCTGCTCTGGTGACAGCTTCGCGATCTCGCCGGCCTGCGCTCTGAGTGCAGCGAGCTGACCGGTCGTCGGCACCGCGGCCGGACCCTGCACGGCCTGCGCGGACTGCTCCGGCGAGGGCGCGCTGTCGCTCGTCCCGCTCGGGTTCGGCGCTGGCTTGGCTGTCGAGGACTGCCCGCTCGTATGCCCGGCGGCGGGGCTGCTCGCGGGCGCCGGCGAGCCGCAGCCGGCGACGATCGCGAGGGCACCGGCGGCGGCGAGTCCGCCTGCCGTACGCCAGGGCCGTTCCGTTCGCACGAGCAGTTACCTCCATGGCCGTGGGTAGAGCGCCTTCTCGCCGGACGCCGGCAGTCGCCCAGCACAAATGGCGTTCTGGTCGCAGCGCCCGAGGCGGCTGAGGCGGACTGCCCACTATGACTGAGTTAGGTCAGTTTCGGTTAAGACCGGCCGCTCGAGGGGCCCACGACCCCACCGTACCCACGCGCGGCTGACCCGCCGCCAGCTGCCGGCCCGCGACAACCCGCCGTCAGCTGCCGGCCTGCGGATGACCCGCACCCAGCTGCGGCACGTGAACGCCGCGACAGCCGGCCGAGGGCAGAGCCGGGCGAGCGGGAAGCGGCCCCGTTCCGGGTCTACCAGTGGCCGCGGTGAACGACCTCGTCGAACGGGCGACGGTCCGGGTGCCGGATGGGGGCGAGGGGGCGATCTGCCGGATAGCCGAGGGAGATGAGGAACGCGCACGACTTACCGGGCGGCAGCGCGAGCAGCTGCCGCGCCAGGTCCTGCTCGCCGACCGCCGAGTGGCCGCTGCCGATGCCGAGGTCGGCCGCCGCGAGCATGATGCTCATCGTCGCCTGGCCGAGGTCGAACTGCACGCGGCCGGCCGCCTGATCGTCGACGATCAGCGCGACTGTGGCGGCTGAGCCGGCCACGTGGCCGGCGCCGACCCAGACCGTGGATAGCTGCTGGAGCACGCTGCGATCGGTGACGAGCACGAAATCCCAGGGCTGGCTGTTGCGCGAGGACGGCGTTCGGCGCGCCGCCTCGAGGATCTGATCGAGGTGCTCGGCGCTGACCGGGCGGTCGTCGAAGGACCTCACGTTCCGGCGTGATGTGATGGCGTCCCAAGTCTGCATGGACCCCAAGTGTGGCGGCCAGCCGTCGATACCTGCCAGGCAGGCCCCGGTAACCGTCGTTCCACCGCAGAGTGTCAGAGGCCGGCAGTACGCTGCCGTCGTCCGGACATCATCCAAGAGCTCGCGTCGCCTGGTACGCGGCGGCGCTTGGAGGAGCAATGGTCACACGTGACACAGCCTGGGCGCCCGGCACTCCGTGCTGGATCGACCTCGGCGTAGCGGATATCCCGAAGGCTGTGGCGTTCTACGGCGGCCTGTTCGGCTGGGAGGCCTTCGACACCGGGCCCGACGGCGGCGGCTATCACATGTGCTCGATCGGCGGTCGCCCCGTCGCTGGCATCGGCGCTCAGGCCTCGCCCGATAGCGGCACGTACTGGACCACGTACCTGGCGTCCGAGGATGCCGACGTGACGGCGGCGAAGATCAAGGCGGCGGGCGGCCAGGTCATCATGGATCCGTTCGACGTGATGGACGTCGGCCGCATGTTCATCGCCGCCGATCCCGGCGGGGCGATGTTCGGCGTCTGGGAGGCTCGCACGCATACGGGCATCCAGCTGGCGAACGAGCCAGGGTCGCTGATCTGGAGCGAAAACATGTCCCGCCATTACGAGGCCAACAAAGCGTTCTACGGCGCGGTGTTCGGCTACCAGTTCGGCGACATTGGAGCCGAGGGTATGCAGTACTCCACGCTCGACCTCGACGGCAAGCCGGTAGGCGGCATCGGCGAGATCAGCGCCGATCATCCGGCTGAGATGCCGGCAAGCTGGGGAACGTACTTCGCGGTGGCGGATGCCGACGCTGCCCTGGAGAAGGTGACCGAGCTCGGCGGCAGCGTCGTCGCTCCGGCCTGGGACAGCCCTTACGGCCGGATGGCCCTCGCGAGCGACGATCAAGGCGCAGTGTTCGCCATCATGTCGGCAACACCGGAGGCCGGAAGCTAGCGCGCCGGGCCGACGGCGCCATCCGGCCGCGCCATCCGCCGCGCTTGCGGGCCGGATGGCGCCGGATGGCGCGAGTATGCGGCGAGTTACCCGCCGTCGGCGGGGCTTGCATCGCGTCCCGGCAGGCTGGCAGCGAAGATCCCAGCCATCCGAGATACGTTCAGCCGCAGCTCGGGCGGAGTCAGCGCACTGCCGATGCCTGCGCAATAGAACGCTGCCCCGGCCGCAAGGAGCGGGCCGAAGAACAGCAACGGCCACCACCCGATGAGGATCGTCATCATCAGGCTCGCGACCGCTCCGGCCGCGATGCCCGCCCCCACGCCCTGGCGCAGGCGCGGCCAAGCAGGCGGGCTGGCCGTGTCGGGCTGGCCAGGCTCGACGGCCCGGACTTCGCGGCCGTCATCTGTGCAGCTGGTGGCCAGGGTCCGTCTTGCCACGGTCAGGGCGACAGCACCAGTGACCAGCAGCAGAACTGGCGCGACGATCCCGAGATGGGCCAGGTTCATCGCGATCGCGAGCCCGCCTAGACCGCCAGGCTGCGCGGGAAGGCCGGCCGCCACGTTGATCAGGCCGACAACCAGGCTGGAGCCAATGCCAGCCGCGGCGCCGATGCCCAGGCTCGCGGGCGTCACTTGAGACCTCCGTGACGTCGCGGCGAGGATCCCGGCTGCATATAGGCCGATGCACAACTGGAACGGGCCGACCCAGAACAGGCACCAGCTCCCGACAATGGCCACGACGATAGCTGCGACGCGAGTACGCCGCCGGGCCGAGAGGATAAGAACTACTGCCAGGAGCAAGGCCAGCAGTATCAGGTCTACTGCCTCGAGCTTCAGGCTGAAGTTCCCGATCGCACCGCCCGGCTCGTGATCGCCTGCCCGTCGACCCGGCGCAGTCTGGTCTAGGTGGACGACGGATAGGACCATGGCGCAGAGCATCGCGCAGCCGCCGATCCGCAGCAGTCGCATCGGCGCGCTCGTGCCGCCGGGGCCGAAGACGCCGCGCCGGCGGGCTGCCCATGGCAACGCTGCGAGGACCACCGCCAGCATCGCGACCCTGGTCCGGTCGACCAGCCTGTCGGCATCGCCGGGCAGCGCAGCCTGCCAGCTCAGCCACACGGCCCAAGCGACGACGGCCGCCACCAGCGCAGCGCCAGCGGCGTATCCCATTCTGCGTGCCATCCGAGCCTCCTTGGCCACCAGCCGCAACCCGCCCATTAGCCAGCACCACCGCAGCCATCCGGCGGGCACCTGACCAGCCTCAGCCCACAGTGCTTCGCCCCACTCCCGCCGACCGGGCGGCAGCTTCCCGGCCGCCCGGCGCAAGATCCAGGCCAGCGCCCGGGTTGGCTGCACCATCACTGCCCGTCCTCGGCAAGCCGCCGCAATCCGGATGTGGCAGGCCGCCGTCGGTGTGTCCGGCCGCCCGGCGTGCCGGCGGCCGAGCCCCGTGCGGCCGACCCCCGTGCGACCGACCCCCGTGCGGCCGACCCCCGTGCGGCCGACCCCCGTGCGGCCGACCCCCGTGCGGCCGACCCCCGTGCGGCCGAGCCTTGCCCGACCCGGGCAGCGGCCTGCGCTCGGGCCAGCGCCGCCGTAGCCCTGGCGAGTCCGTCACTGGTCAGCCGGTACAGGTGCCGGCGAGGCCGGCCGGCGGGCTGAGTGTCTTCCCAGCAGGCCTCGACGAGGCCACGATCGGCCAGGCGCAACAGGATCGGGTAGAGGGTCCCGGACTTCAGCCCGGTCTGCCTGGCTAGGTCGTAGCCATGCCGCCAGTCCTGTGCGTCAGCGCACAGGACTGCCAGGACCGTCACGGTCTGTGCGGAGAACTCTCGCTCAGCAGCCACCCGTTAACTCTACCTAGATAGATAACGAGGCCGCGCGTTATTCGCGAAAGCCGGCGCGGAAATGCTGGCGCAGGCCCGCGTCGGTCAGGACCACCATCTCGCCGTCACGCGTCCCGGCAGGCGCGCTAGGCCCGCGCCTCCGTCCGCGAGTAGACACTGTCACACACCTGACGACACGCGGCGCTAGCTGCCGGGCGCCTGGCTCGCGGCGACCTGACCGTGGTCTACGTCAGCGCTGGCAGGCATGAGTCGGCTGGCTGTCCGCCTGGCGGTGTCGCGCGCCCAGGCGCCGCTGGCCAGCAATCCCACGCCGAGGATGGCGACGCCGCAGCCCGTCATGATCCACCAGCCGACGTGGCTAGCGGTAGCGAAGCCGAGCCTGAACGGTCCGTGCAGCGCGGAGATGGTGGCCGACCCGATGACCGCGACGCCGAGCGACGAGCCCACCTGCCTGCTGGTTGAGGCGACGCCGGCGGCGACGCCCGCCTGGGATCGGGGCATGCCAGACACGGTGCTGTTGGTGATCGGCGCGTTGACTGTGCCGAATCCGAGGCCGAACAGCGCATAGCTGGCGACCAGCACGATCGTAGGCGTGGCGATCGTCAGGTGAGTGAGGATCAGCCCGGCCGTGCCGATGCCGAGTCCGGCCACGATCAGCGAGGGTCTGGTACCCCTCGACCCGACAAGCCGACCAGACAGCGGCGAGCAGATCGCGGTCATCGCGGCCATCGGCAGCGTGTAGACGCCGGCCAGCAGCGCGGTATAGCCCCGCACATCCTGCAGGTACAGCGTGTTCAGGAGGAGGAATCCGCCGAGCGCAGCGAAGGCGCAGATGGCGATCACGACGGCGCCCGAGAACGGCGCACTGCGGAAGAAGCGCAGGTCTATCAGCGGCTCGGCACGACGCAGTTCATAGCGTGCCAGGGCGACCAGCGCGAACGCCGCGATGCCGAAGCACGCCAGGATCTTGCCCGATGTCCAGCCCGAGCTCGGTCCTTCGATCAGCCCGTAGACCAGGCCGGCCAGCAAGATGATGACGAGGATCTGGGCCACTGGGTCGAGTTTGCGGGCCCGCGGGGCCTTGGACTCCGGCACGAAGAGCGCCGTGAGGAGGATGGCCGCGATGCCGACCGGAACGTTGACCCAGAAGATGCCGCGCCAGCCCACGGTCTCGACGAGCAGGCCGCCGGCCAGCGGCCCAAGAGCCATGCTCAGGCCGACGACACCGCCCCAGATCCCGATCGCCCTGGCCCGCTCCCGCGGCTCGATGAACGTGTTGGTGATGATCGACATCGCCACCGGGTTCAGCATGGAGCCGCCCACGGCCTGGACCATCCGGAATGCCACCAGCCAGCCGAGGCCCGGTGCCACGCTGCACAGCAGCGAACCCAGGGAGAACACCGCGAGGCCAGTCTGGAATGTGCGGCGCCTGCCGATCCGGTCGGCCGTCGACCCAGACAGCATGAGCAGGCTGGCGAGCACCAGCGTGTACGCATCGATCGTCCACTGCAGTCCCGATACGCCCGCGTGCAGGTCGTGCCCGATCGAGGGCAGGGCGACGTTCACGATGGTGACGTCGAGCCCGACGATGAACAGGCTCATGCAGCAGATTGCCAGCACTAGCAGCCGCCGCGAGTGGCTCAGTTCGTTCGGGCCCATGCCCGTTAGTATGCCGGTAACCAGTTGGTCAACGCGAAGTTGACGTCCGTGAATGGTCAACCGGAAGTTGACGGATGCGAGCCGTCAACCTAGAGTTGACCCATGACACCTCCGCCGACGCTCCAGGAACTCATCGAGACTGTCCGCCAGGACGCAGGCTCCGACCAGCCGATCGACCAGCTCGTGGTGGCGGCCGCGGCCGCGGCACAGCTGGAAGAGACGACCGACGCCCTCCTCGGGCACTTCGTCGACCGGTGTCGTCGCGACGGCCGATCCTGGACCGAGATCAGTAACGCTCTCGGCGTCACCAAGCAGGCCGTGCACAAGCGGTTCGCGCCCGCGATCGCGGCGCACATCTTCGCGGCGACCCCAGCGCCCACCTTCGAGCGGTTCACCGACCGGGCGCGCCACGTCGTCGCTGCCTCCCGGCAGGCCGCGGTGTCGCTGGGCGCCGACGCCGTCGGTTCCGAGCACCTGCTGCTGGCGCTGTTCGCAGAGCCAGCGGGGATCGCTGGCCGGACGCTCGCCGCGATGAATGTCACCGAGGACGGCGTGCGCGCCTCGCTGCAGGCCATCCACGACCGTGACGGCCACACCCGCGATCAGGACGACAACGCCGCGGCCGGGCAAGCCGCCACCGGCCTCAGTGACGAGGCGGCGGACACGCCGCCTGCCTACGCCGACGACGCCAAGCAGACACTGCGCGATGCGCTCGCGGTAGCACTGGAGCTTGGCCATAACTACATCGGGACCGAGCACCTGCTCCTGGGTCTCTACCGGAACGCCGATAGCACCGCGGCGTGGATCCTGGGCGAGGCTGGTGCCCTCGAGTCCACGGCCAGGGCCCACGTCATCGACCTGCTCCGCCAAGTCCAGTAGCCCGCGTGCGTCCCGCGACGCGGCCACCGGGATCGTGATGGATGGTCCGCGTCCGCTTCGCACCGCCATCCAGATCGTGGCCGGGGGTCCGTGCGCCTCGCGCGGCCAACCGGAGCGCGACTGCGACGCGCTGTCAGACATGGGTGGTTCACTAGCGACGTGAGCGATGAGGAGCCCACTGTTGCCTTTGCGTCCGCCGCGGACTGGCACGCCTGGCTGGCGGCCGAGCATGCCAAGTCAAGCGGCATCTGGGTCAAGATCGCCAAGAAGGGTGCGCCGGAGCCGACCATTTCGTATGCGGAAGTACTGGACGGCGCGCTCTGCTTCGGCTGGATCGACGCGCAGACTCGCAGCCTCGATGACAGCTACTGGCTGAAGCGGTTCACGCCACGTCGACCCGGCAGCCGATGGTCGAGGATCAACACCGAGAAGGCAGAAGCACTCATCGCTGCCGGACGCATGCAGCCGGACGGCCTGCGTGAAGTCGACAGCGCCAGGTCGGACGGCCGGTGGGCCGCCGCCTACGCCGGACCGCGGACGATAACCGTGCCGGACGACCTCAGCCGCGCGCTCGAGGCGAATCCTGCGGCAGCGGAGTTCTTCGCCACGATCAGCAGCATCAACCGGTACGCCATCCTGTACCGGCTCACCACGGTCAAACGCGCGGAAACGAGGGCCAGGAAGATCGATCAATACGTCCAGATGCTGGCCGAGCACAAGACCATCCACCCGTAGGACGGCGCAGCGCGTCACCCCGACGCGCCAGCACGGTGAGCCAACAGCACGGTCAGCCGACGTCGCGGCGGCGCAGGCCGACCAGGCCGACGGCCGCCAGCACGAGCGCGGTCGCGCTCAGCCATACCAGCGGCGCAACGCTGACCGTGCCCCCTGGCAGCTTCGGCACATGCGTGAACGGCGAGATGTCCTGCACCGCTTGCGACAGATTCAGCGTTGGCCCGAACAAGATCACGAGCACGCACACCGCCAGCACGACCCAGCCGACCGACTCGCTCCACCTGGGCAGCAGCCCGACGAACGCCGTCGCGACGGCCGCTACCACCAGCGCCGCGGGCAGCTGCACCAGCGCCGCGCCGATGAGCCTGGGCACCTGCGTGCTCACGTCCGAGCTGGCGATGCCGTAGGCCAGACCTACCCCGAGCCCGCCGACTGCCAGCACGACTGCCGTGCCAATAGCCACGATCAGCAGGTGGCTGGCGCCCCAGCGCCACCGGCTCACCGGCGCCGACAGCAGGGGCTCGGCCCGGCCAGCCTCCTCATCCGATCGCAGTCGCGCGACGGCGGCGATGGCGTACGCGGCCGCGACGAGGCCAAGCAGGCTCATGCACGTAGCCAGGTAAGCGTTGACCAGCGCTGCCTGGCCGCCGATCTCATCGATCGCCTTGGTGACCGCCGCGCTCGATCCGACCAGCTTGCCGACGCTCGTGGTCACCAATCCGATGGCGAGACCGCCAACCAGGAATCCGGCCGACCAGCCCGCGATCGCGCTTCGCTGCAGGCGCCAGCTGAGCTCGGCCGGGCCCGATAGCAGCCGCCCGGCTGTTGCCGGGCCC
Organism: uncultured Actinomycetota bacterium; assembly: GCA_963792725.1. GTDB lineage: Bacteria > Actinomycetota > Actinomycetes > Streptosporangiales > Streptosporangiaceae > JAJYUU01. Next base: position 291,166 of record CAWBXJ010000003.1, read on the forward strand.
GGCCGCGGCTGGATGAGGCCGGCACCCTGATCACGCCGGGCCGCGAGCGCGAACGCGACCGCTGTTCCTGCGGCTGCCGCCAGGACGGGCAGCGCAAATACCCACCACCGCTCGCCCCCGAATGGCCTGACCTGCTCTGCCCAGCCGATCGGCGAGAGCCAGGTGAGCCACGACAGGTTGTGACTGGACCCAGCGTCGCCCACGGCCCGGAACAGGAAGATGAGGCCGAGAACCGCGATCGCGATGCCCCTGGCGCCCCGGGCGGTGCCGCTGATCTGCGCAGCCACCGCAGCGATCGCAGCGAAGGCGGTGCCGCAACAGGCTTCCGCGAGACCGAACGCGATGGCCCCGGTCAGCGGCAGGCGGCTGAAGACCAGGACCACGACGCTGAGCACGAACAGGACCAGGTTGGCAGCGGCCGCGACCGTAATGGCGACGGCCAGCGGCGCGTGCCTGCCGACGACGGTCGAGCCGACGAGTTCGAGCCGACCGGTCTCCTCGTCAGCCCTGGTGTGCCGCACCACGACGAAGACGCTCATCAGAGCCGCGCCGAGGGCCGCGTACACGAGGTAGCGCCAGGACATGATGGCGCCCAGCGAGTCGCCGTGCACCTGGCCATACAGGAACCGCAGGGCGGGGGTGGTACGGATATTCACGGCGAGCTGTGCGCGGTCTTGCGCCGTCTTGTAGACAAGCTTGACGGCGTAGCCGCCCGATGCCGCTACTGCGGTCAGGGCGTAAATCCAGGCCAGCAGCATGATCCGGTCCCGGCGCAGCGCCAGCCTGGTCAGCTCGCGCGCCCCCGCCAGCGAGTTAGGCGCTAGCCCATCATGGCCCGTCCGCCGTGGCCGGGTAGCCGCCGTGGCCGAAGGGGCGCTCACGCCCCCACCGGCCTGCCGCTGCCAGCAGGCGCGCCCGCCGCGACTGCGCCGCCGCCGTCGGAGTAGTGACGCAAGAACAGTTCCTCCAGCGTCGGCGGCTGGCTCAGCATGGTCCGGACGCCGGCCGACACGAGCAGCCGCAGTAGGTCTTCCAGCTTGTCCGAGTCGACTTCGCAGCGCACCCGGCTGCCCCCGTCATGCAGCTGATCCACGACGAGGTCATGAACGCCCGCGAGCTGGTCGAGCCCGTGTGCTGGGCCGGCGAGCTCAGCCGAGATCGAGGTCCTGGTCAGGTGCCGCAGCCCGGTAAGCGTCCCGGTCTCAACGGTCCGCCCAGCCCGGATGATTGTCACGCGGTCACAGAGGGCCTCAACCTCGGACAGGATGTGGCTGGACAACAGCATCGTGCGGCCGCGAGACCGTTCCTCTTCGGCGCACTGCCGGAACGTCGCCTCCATCAGCGGGTCGAGGCCGGATGTCGGCTCGTCGAGCATGAGCAGCTCGGCGTCCGACGCTAGCGCTGCCACCAGCGCAACCTTCTGCCTGTTTCCCTTTGAGTACGCCCGCGCCTTCTTTGTCGGGTCGAGCTCGAACCGCTCTAGCAACTCGTCCCGCCGCTTGGCGTCCAGGCCGCCGCGCAGCCGCCCGAGCAAGTCGATGACCTCGCCACCGGTCAGCGTGGGCCACAGTGTCACGTCCCCCGGCACATAGGCGAGCCGCCGGTGCAGGGCCACGGCGTCCCGCCAGGGATCGCCGCCGAGGAGCCGGGCCGTCCCGCCGTCGCTGCGCAGCAGGCCGAGCAGCACCCGGATCGTCGTCGTCTTGCCGGCGCCGTTCGGCCCGAGGAAGCCATGCACCTCGCCAGCCGCGACCGACAGGTCGAGGCCGTCCAGGGCCACCGTCTTGCCGAAGGACTTGCGCAGGCCAGAGACTTCGATAGCGTTCACGGTTGCGACCTTACACTAAATTTATAAACTACTGAATATAGGAACGGGGAGGCTCTGACTGCCGGTGGCAGACACGCGCGACGGACATCGAGCGAGCACTGCGGTGCCCTCCAGCGGGGCGCCGCCGATGCGCGCGGCCGAATCAGCCATCCGTGACCCAGCCGCCGTCCGGTCCTTCATCGAGGGGTTCACGAGCCAGCTGGTCCAGGCGGGGTTCCCGCGTACCCCGGCGCGGATCTTCGTCGGGCTGCTCACCTCTGATTCCAGCAGGCTGACGGCAGCCGAGCTGGCCGACCTACTCCAGATCAGCCCGGCATCGGTATCTGGCGGCGTCCGCTACCTGGTCCAGGTCGGGCTGGCGGTGGCCGAGGGTGAGCCCGGCTCGCGGCGCCAGCACTACCGTGTCTCAGCAGACGTGTGGCAGGACATCGTCGGGCTCCGGGATCGGATGTTCACCCGCTGGGCGGTGGAGCTTCGCGACGGCGTCGCCATCCTCGGCCCGGACTCGCCAGCCGGGGCCAGGATGGCCGAGACCGTCCGTTACTTTGAGTTCATCAGCGGCGAGATGACAGGGCTGCTGGCGCGCTGGGATTCGCGCAACGCCATCGCCGAATCCGGCGAAATGCAGCCCGGCCAGTAGGTTTACCCCCGCTGGGATTACCAGCGAAGCCCACACGTTGGTAAGACTGATGGGGAACGCCAAACACGAAGGGCTGGCAAGACGTGGTGCGTAATCCGGCCGACCTGTATGAGGTGGGCCCCGCCGCGCCCGAACCAGACGGCGACCTGGTGATGCTGTACTACCTGGACGGCTTCATCGACGCCGGCGCCGCCGGACGGCTGCTGACCACACACCTGATGACGACGCTCGAGCACGAGCAGGTGGCCACTTTCGACATCGACTCGCTACTGGACTACCGGTCGCGCCGCCCCATCATGACGTTCGTCAAGGACCACTGGGACGACTACGACGCGCCGGAGCTTGCCGTCTCGCTGATGCGTGATTCCGAGGGCACGCCGTTCTTGCTCCTCGCCGGCCTCGAGCCTGATCGCGAGTGGGAGGCGTTCACTTCGGCCGTGATGCAGCTGTCGGCCGACCTGCGCGTGCGACTGGCCGTGGGTTTCCATGGCATCCCGATGGGCGTCCCGCACACCAGGCAGCTCGGGGTGACCGCGCATGCTACGCAGCCCGAGCTGATCGAGGGCTACCGGCCGCTGGTCGACAAGCTTCAGGTGCCTGGCAGCGCGGCCGCGCTACTGGAGTATCGGCTCGGCGCGATCGGCCGGGACGCGATCGGATTCGCCGTGCACGTGCCGCACTACCTGGCTCAGGCCGCCTATCCGGCGGCCGCGGCCACGCTGCTGGAGTCGGTGCAGCGGGTGACCGGCCTGGTCCTGCCAGGCGACTCGCTGCGCGAGGCGGCCAGGCGCACCGATCTGGAGATCGCCCGCCAGGTCGAGGGATCGGCCGAGGTCGCTGAAGTCGTTCAGGCGCTGGAGCAGCAGTACGACGCCTTCGCATCCGACCGGGAGAATCTGCTGGCCAGCGACGAGGCAGTACCGACCGCCGAGGAGCTAGGCGCCCAGTTCGAGCAGTTCCTCGCCGAGCAGCAGGGCCGCGAGAACCCGGACTGACCGCCGCGGTGTCTCCCTGGCACGCCAGGGAGACACCGCCCGGCTAGCTGTCTAGCTGACCTCGCGCAGCTTCCCGCTGGCGACCTCGAAGACGAAGCCGCGCACGGAGTCGGTGTGCGGGATGAACGGGCTTGCCTTGATGCGCCGGATCGACTGCCGGACATCCTCGTCCAAGTCCGAGAAGGCCTCGGCTGACCAGGCAGGCTTGAGCCCGGTCTCCTTCTCGATGGCGGCCTTGAAGGCGTCGTCGGTGAAGGTCAGCATGCCGCAGTCAGTGTGATGGATCAGGATAATCTCGCTGGTGCCGAGCAGGCGCTGGCTGATGGCCAGCGACCTGATTTCGTCGTCGGTCACCACGCCGCCCGCGTTCCGGATGACGTGCGCCTCGCCTTCGGCCAGGCCGAGGATGCCGTAGACGTTGAGCCGCGCGTCCATGCACGCGACGACCGCCACGCCGGCCGACGGGGGCATCGGCAGCAACCCGCCGTGAGTCTCGGCATACCGCTCGTTGTTCTCCAGGTACTCATCTGTCTTCGACATGCGGCTGATCCTCTCTCGGACGGCAGCCCGTGCAGCGCTCGCAACCGGGCTCAGTGCTCAGTACCCCAGCGTCAGCTAGGGGATTCCGACTCTTATTCCCTAGTGATCCGCTAGCAATATCGCCGCATCGGTATGCGCGCTCCGCCAGACGGAGATTTGATCAGCGGCAGAGGGAACTGAGACGCGACCGTGGGCACTTGGTCCTGACGGGACGCCACTGCGCGCCGGCGCCAGGGCCGGTGCGCGGGCCGAACGTCGAGGGAACGGGCCAATGAGCCGATCGGCCGTACGTGAGATCCAGGTCTCCGGCGTGCGTGTGCAGCGCGGTGAGGTGCTGGTCCCGACTCGGATCGGCGATCCGGTGCACGGCATGCTGATCTGCCACGCTGCGCCACTGGTGGCTGGATCGCTGCGAGCCAAGGGCAGGCAGGTCCGGCTGGCCGAGCTGCCGCGAAGCGATGACTCACCTGGCGACGCCGACAACACGATCTACCTCGTGACGTGTCAGCAGCACGACGGCAGCACGGCCGCGATCGCCGCAGCCACCGCGACCGGCGACGGGCCTGCTGGCGCGGCAGCACGCGCCGCCGTCGACGAGTGGGCGGCGGTCTGCGGCACCAGGACGCTGCTCATGGCCGGCAGCCCGTGGTGCAGCGGGGCGCTACATGCTGCCAGCGCAGCGCGACAGGCCGCCGCGGACCACCGTGGCAGCGGCCGCAAGGTACACGTGCTGGCACCTGTCGCCATGCCCGGCGAGACCGCGAGCGCCCTCAGCGATCTCGGGGCCACCATCATCAACTCGCTCGCCGAGGTCGTGGCGGGCGACATTGTCGTCTTCCCCGCACACGGGGTGACGGCGGACGTCCGGGCCGAGGCGGCCCGGCGCGGCGCAACCGTGATCGACGGCACGTGCCCGCTGGTGGCGGCCGCTCAGACGGCGGCAAGCCGCGCCGCCGACCGCGGCCAGCAACTCGTCCTTGTCAGTCAGCCTGGCCTGGCGGCCACGGCGGCGATCACCAGTCAGGCTCCCGGCCACGTGACCGTGGCCGAGACCCCCGCCAAGTCCGCGGCCCTGCAGGTCAGCGACACCCGGAATGTGGCGTTCCTCGTCCAGCCCGGCGTCGTGCTCGAGACCGCGGCGCCGATCGTGAGCGCGCTGCGCTCTCGATACCCGGCGGTCAAGGCGGCAGTGCCGGCCGACGTGTGCTACGCGCCGTCCGACCGGGTTGGCACGATCTACTCCGTTGCGCTCGGCAGCGACCTGATGCTCGTCCTCGGCGATCCGCACTCTCCCGACGTCAAGCAGATCTGCGGCCATGCGCGCGACTCGGGCACCCGGGTCCAGGTGGTGACCGACATCGACGACATCAAGCCGCCGATGCTGGCTGGCGTCCACACCATCGGCGTGGCGGAGTCCACGTCCGCGCGGGCTGGATTCGCGGCGCAGGCGCTCTCCGCCCTGTCCGGCCTCGGCCAGCTCAGCGTGGCCAGACGGCGCCTCAGCACTGAGAAAACCAGCAGCGTCCTGACCTAGCCAGGGGTACCGAGAGCGGCCCCGTTCCCATCCATAGGAGACCGCCGGACGCTGGGATAAGCTTTTCGCATGGCGGACAAACCGGACGGCGAGCGCAGCCATCAGAGCTCGCCGGGCCTGCATTCGGGACTCGACGGCCAGCCGGCCCCGTTCGCGCGGCGACTGGCTGCCGGTGAGTTCGCCGTCACCGCCGAGATCGGGCCGCCGCGCGGCGCTGACACCGGACCGGTCGCCCGGAAGGCGGCGGCGCTGCGCGGCTGGGTCGACGCGGTCAACATCACCGACAATCAGAGCGCGGCTGTCCGGCTGTCGAGCCTGGCCGGCAGCCTGGCGGCGCTGGCTGTCGGCGTCGAGCCGATCATGCAGCTCACCTGCCGGGACCGGAACCGCATCGCGCTGCAGTCCGAGCTGCTGTCAGCGTCGGCGCTCGGCGTTCCGAACGTCGTGATCATGACCGGTGATCACCCGCGGCATGGTGATCACTCCGACGCCACGCCCGTCTTCGACCTCAACAGCACGCAACTGCTTCGGGTCGCCACCGAGATGCGCGACCGGGGCCGGCTGATGTCCGGCGGCGAGCTGAAGCCGCCGCCAGGCTGGTTCCTCGGGGCGGTTGAGAACCCGCCGGCTCAGCTCGGCGGTCGCGCGGAAGCGGCCGAGGCCGTGGACCGGGCGACGTACCGGCTGGCCAGCAAGATCGAGGCCGGCGCGCAGTTCGTGCAGACGCAGTTCGTCTTCGATGTGCCCGCGTTCGCCGCTTGGATGACGCGGATCCGCGATCTCGGCCTGCATGAGCGCTGCTACATACTGGCCGGCGTCGGGCCGGTCCGGTCCCAGCGGGCGCTGGCGCACCTGGCCACGATTCCCGGCGTCGTCATCCCCGACCACGTCGTCGACCGGCTCACGGGCGCGAGCCCGGAGCGCTTCCGGGCCGAAGGCGAGAAGCTGTGCGCCGAGATCATCGCCGGCCTCGCCGACATCGCGGGGGTCGCGGGCGTGCACGTCATGGCCATCGGCGCCGAGACCACGATCCCGGCGATACTGCAGCAGCGGCGTCCGGCGCGATCAGCCAGCGGCGTCCCGGCGCGATAAGAGCCAGCGGCGTCCCGGCGCGATCAGCCAGCGGCGTCCCGGCGCGATAAGAGCCAGCGGCGTCCCGGCGCGATCAGCCAGCGGCATCCCGCCGTGCTAGTCGTCCGCCATCTGACCCAGCCGAGGCCGACCCCCCGTTATGGATGTGGAGTTAGTACGGCTATAGCCGTAGCAAATCCACATCCATGAGCCGCTCGTCGTGAGTGGCGATCTCGGGCAGGCTCACCATGTCTCGAAGCGGTTGGGTCTCCTAGCGGTTGGCACGCCTGCGCAGACAACGAACGGGACTAGCCTGGACAGGACAGGCGACAAGGTGCCGCGTGCTGTCCTTTGCCGGGATTCTCGTTCGTCGTAGGGACGACACGACGCGATGAGGAGGACGTGATGATGCGCTACATGCTGCTGATGTGCGGTGAGGTCGAGGCGGCCGAGCCCGGTGCCGCGCCGGAGCCGGGGACCGTGCCCGAGCCAGGGACCGTGCAGGGCGATCACGCGGTCGACGAGCCGTGCTGGATGCCCTGGGCCAGGGAGATGGAAGCGCGAGGCGTCATCTTGCACGACGGCGGGCAGCTGCAGCCGGTCAGCACGGCGACGACGGTTCGGACAAACGGCGACGAAGTCCTCGTGGCGGACGGGCCGTTCGCCGAGACCAAGGAAGTAATCCTGGGCTACGACATCATCGAGTGCGCCGACCTGGACGAGGCCATCTTCGCGGCGTCGCGACACCCGGTCGCGCAGAACGGCGGCGTTGTCGAGGTGCGCCCGCTCCTGGCCTGGTGATGCCCGACGTCGAGGCGGCGGTAGCGCAGGCGTTCCGGCAGGAGTGGGGCCGGGTGGTCGCCACCTTGATCCGGATGACCGGCGACTGGGACCTGGCCGAGGAATGCGCGCAGGACGCGTTCACGACAGCCCTGACCCGGTGGGGCACTGACGGCGTGCCCGACCGGCCCGGTGCGTGGCTGACCACGACCGCGCGCAATCGCGCCCTCGACCGGCTGCGGCGCAGCAAGACAGAGGCCGCGAAGCTTCAGGAGGTGGCGACCTTGTCTGTCCCGGATGGGCCCCCGGACTACGGCGACAGCGGCGTCAGCGATGACCGGCTGCGATTGATGTTTACGTGCTGCCACCCGGCGCTGACGCTGGAGGCTCGGGTGGCGCTGACCTTGCGTACGCTCGCCGGGCTGACGACGGCAGAGATCGCCAAGGCGTTCCTGGTGCCGGAGGCGACGATGGCCAAGCGGCTCACCCGCGCCAAGCACAAGATCCGGGACGCGGGCATTCCGTACCGAGTACCGCCAGCGCACTTGCTGCCCGAGCGGACGGTCGGCGTGCTCGCCGTGCTCTACCTTCTGTTCAACGAGGGCTACGCCGCGTCTGCAGGAGACGACCTGCTGCGGCCCGACCTGAGCGGCGAGGCAATCCGGCTTGGGCGGCTGCTGACCAGGCTCATGCCAGACGAGCCGGAGGCGGCCGGCCTGCTCGCGCTCATGCTGCTTCAGGACGCCAGGCGCCCGGCCCGGCTGGACGATAGCGGCGAGCTCGTCAGCCTGGAGGATCAGGACAGGTCCCGGTGGGACGTCACCGAGATCTCCGAGGGAATCGGCCTGCTGGAGGCCGCGCTGCGACGGCAGCGGGCCGGCCCCTACCAGGTGCAAGCTGCCATCGCGGCATGTCACGCGGAAGCCGCCGAGGCGGCCCAGACAGACTGGACGCAGATCGCGCTGCTGTACGGCGAGCTGCGCCGGATCGTGCCATCGGCGGTGGTGGAGCTCAACCGGGCGGTGGCGGTTGCCATGGCCGACGGCCCCGCCGTCGGCTTGGCGCTGGTGGACGACCTGACCGCCGGCGGCGAGCTGGCCGGGTACTACCTGCTGCCCGCGACGCGTGCGGACCTGCTGCGGCGACTCGGCCGGGGCGAGGATGCCGCCGCAAGCTATCGCGAAGCCCTGAGCCTGGCCGCGACGGAGCCGGAGCGGCGTTATCTGACCCGCCGGCTCGCGGAAGTCAGCGCCTGACCGGGACTGTGCATCAGCTGGCAGCCAGCGCTTCAAGCACAGCCAGTTCGTCGCCGGTCAACCGGATCGCGGCGGCGGCGACGTTCTCGGCCAGGTGAGACGGGTTGCCGGTGCCCGGGATCGCGAGCATGTGCGGGCCGTGCTCAAGCGTCCAGGCCAGCCGGATCTGGGCAGTAGTCGCCGCATGAGCGCGCGCGATGCCCATCAGCTCGGCTGGCTCAGCGTCGGTCGGGCCAAGATGACGGCCAGCACCAGCGACCGTGAAGAACGGCACGAAGGCGATTCCCAGCTCGCCGCAGGCCGTGACGAGCGGCTCTGAGCTTCGGTTGGTCAGGCTGTAGCTGTTCTGGACGCAGACCACCGGGGCAATCGCGCGCGCGTCGGCAAGGTCGGGCGGCTCGACGCCGGAGATGCCGAGGTGCCGGATCAGGCCGGCGTCGCGTAGCTCAGCCAGCGCGCCGACATGCTCGGATATCGACGTCATCGAGGGCATGCGCCGCAGGTTGACTACATCCAGGTGATCGCGGCCGAGCTGGCGGAGGTTCTCTTCTACCTGCCCGCGCAGCTGATCGGGCCGGGCCGCGTCCATCCAGTTGCCCCACGCGTCCCGGCCTGGTCCGACCTTGGTGACGATCACCAGGTCGTCGGGATAGGGCGCCAGGGCCGTGTTGATCAGCTCGTTAGCGGATCGGAGCGCCGAGAAGTAGAAGGCCGCGGTGTCGATGTGATTGACGCCGAGCTCGACCGCCTGGCGCAGCACGGCGATCGCCTGGCCACGGTCGCTCGCGTCGGAGTTGGCGCCAAACGCCGGCCCGTTCTGCGTCAGGCGCATGGCGCCGAAGCCCATCCGGTTGACCGTCAGGTCGCCGAGCTGCCAGGTCCCGGCCGCCGAAGCGGAGACTGCTGCTGCCGTCATGATCGGATTCTGACAGGTGCGGCCGGTCTCGGTACGGCCGTGTGACCTCCCGCACCGCCGTCCGGTCTGGCACCCACCGCCGTGTGGTCTCGGGACTGACGCGTCGTCTTCGTACCGCCGTGTGGGCAGGCGTCAGGCGAACTGGCCGGGTGCCCGGCCCGGTGACGGCGGGCCGGCGAAGGCCTGAGCGAAGTCGAGCCACTGGTCCGCGTCGTCGCCGTCGGCGACCAGCGCCAGGTCAGCGCGGTGCCGGCGCCGGGTGACCAGCAGGCAGAAGTCCGCGGCCGGGCCGGTCACCCGCTGCGGCGCGGCCGGCGGCCCGAAGGCCCACAGCTCGCCGCTCGGAGCGGTCAGCTCGACCCGGAACTCCTGCACTGGCGGCTCCATCGCGCGCGACCGATAGGCGAAATCCCTGGTCCGGACGCCGAGCCGGGCTAGGTGCAGGATCCGGTCGGTCGGCACCCAGGTAACGCCGAGGGCGTCGCGGATGTCCTGGCCGTGTCCCACGAGCTCCATCAGCCGGGTGCTCGCCAGCGTGGCCGGCGACATGGGCGTCACGATCCAGAGCACCCGCTCCCCCGCCGGCACCGAGGACAGCGCGGCAATGACAGCCGCACGCGCGGCGCGCCACTCGACCAGGAGCTCGCCGAGTGGCAGCACGGCGGCGTCGGCCGCTGAGGCGTCGTTCACGTCGTTGAGTCCCGCTGGCAGGCCGGCCAGCTGCGCCTCGAAGGCTGCCGGATCGGTCACCGCGAGCGTGGCAAACCGGTCAGCCGCCGCGAGGTGACCGATCTGGTGTGCGATGGTCCACCCCGGCGAGGGCGTCAGGATGTGCCAGCGATCCGGCTCGATGCCAGAGACCAGCTGGTCCAGCTCGTCCCCTTCGGCCGCGAGGTCGATGACGACGGCGTCGAAGGCGGCCACGTTCCCTCCCGAATTCCTACTCGCGAACCAGGCATCTTCCTACTCGCGAACCAGGCATCGTCAGCCTGCCGCAGCACCCGCGCGCCGCCAATAAGGGCATACTGGGCCCGAAACCTGGCTGCGCCTGTCCGGAGGCACCTGTGCTCTTTCCTACCTCGCTCGTTGGCAGTTATCCGCAGCCGGACTGGCTGATCGACCGGGCGAAGCTGGCCGGCCGGTTCCCGCCGCGGGTCAGGGCTACCGAGCTCTGGCGCGTCCAGCCTGAGTTCCTCGACCAGGCGCAGCAAGACGCCACGCTGCTCGCGATCCAGGCCCAGGAAGACGCGGGGCTCGACATCATCACCGACGGCGAGATCCGCCGGGAGAGCTACTCCAACGCGTTCGCGACCGCCCTGGACGGTGTCGATATCGACAACCCGGGGATCGCGCTAGACCGCAGCGGCCACCCGAACCCGGTGCCCAGGATCACCGGGCCGATCAAGCGGCGGCACGCGGTGAACGTCGAGGCCCTGCTGTTCCTGCGCGCGCACACCGACCGGACCATCAAGGTCACGGTGCCGGGTCCGTTCACGATGGCCGAGCAGGCGCAGAACGACTACTACCCGAGCAAGGAGGCAGCGGCGTTCGGGTACGCGGAGGCGGTGAACGCCGAGATCGCCGACCTGTTCGCGGCCGGCGCCGACGTTGTCCAGCTCGACGAGCCGTACCTGCAGGCCCGGTCGGAGACCGCCAAGCAGTACGGCGTCAAGGTGCTGAACGCCGCCCTCGACGGCATCACCGGCACTACCGCCGTGCACCTGTGCTTCGGCTACGCGGCGATCATTCACGACCGGCCGTCGGGCTACTCGTTCCTGCCGGAGCTGGCTGCCACGACCGCCGACCAGATCTCTATCGAGACGGCTCAGTCCGGTCTGGACTGTGCGGTGCTGGCCGAGCTGGGCGGCAAGACGATCATCCTCGGCGTCCTGAACCTCGGCGACACTGCGGTCGAGACGCCCGAGGTCGTCGCCGGCCGGGTCGAGCGTGCCCTCGCCTACGTGCCAGCCGAGCGCATCGTGCTGGCGCCGGACTGCGGGATGAAGTACCTGCCGCGCGAGTCGGCGGCCGGCAAGCTGGCGGCCATGACGCAGGCAGCCCGGCTGCTGCGCGGCGAGACCACGGCCTAGCACCCACGGCGCCCGCCGGCACCGCCCGCCCACCGGCACCGCCCACCGCCCACCGCCGCCGCACCGCCCGCCGGCACCGCCCGCCGACGCCGGACGGCGGCGCCGCCGGCCAGGCCCGGTTGGGACGTCATGCCTGGTAGCCGGGCGGGCCGCGGCGGCTCTGATGCAGTACTCTGGTGTGACCTGGAGAGATTTGACGACAGCTTGGCGACCAGGTCAAAAACGCCTAAAGAGTCCGCGCCCCGGTCGCGTCTCTTCTGGCAAGCGGGAGAGGGGCGGCAGCAGTGGCCGATTCGGAAGCTATCAGGGGCTTGCTCGACGAGCGGATCCTAGTCCTGGATGGCGCCTGGGGCACGATGCTGCAAGCCGCCGGGCTGGCGCCGCGTGACTACCGCGGCGAGGTCTTCGGCGAGCACCCTCACGACGTGGCCGGCGACCCCGACATCCTGAACCTGACCAGGCCTGACCTGATCCTGGACATCCACCGGCAGTACCTGGCCGCCGGCGCCGACATCACCACGACCAACACCTTCACCGCGACCAGCATCGGCCAGGCCGACTACGGCCTGCAGGCCTCGGTCCGCGACATGAACCTGGCCGGCGCCAGGCTGGCCCGGCAGGCCGCGGACGAGGCGGGCGGCACTGCGGCCGGCAAGCTGGTGGCCGGCTCGGTCGGGCCGCTGAACGTCACACTGTCCCTCTCGCCGCGGGTCGACGATCCGGCGTTCCGGACCGTGAGCTTCGACCACGTCTACGCTGCCTACGCCGAGCAGATGACGGCGCTGGCCGAAGGCGGCGCTGACCTGCTGCTGGTCGAGACCATCTTCGACACCCTGAACGCCAAGGCTGCCATCGCCGCGGCCCGCGACGTCGCCCCGCAGCTGCCGCTGTGGATCTCCGTCACCATCGTCGACCTGTCCGGGCGCACGCTGTCCGGCCAGACGGTGGAGGCGTTCTGGACCGCCATCGAGCACGCCAGGCCGCTCATCGTGGGCGTGAACTGCTCGCTTGGCGCCGCCGAGATGCGCCCGCACGTCGAGGACCTGTCCCGGCTGGCCGGCACCTACGTCAGCAGCCACCCCAACGCCGGGCTGCCGAACGCGTTCGGTGGCTACGACCAGCAGCCGCACGAGACCGCCGGGCTGCTCCGCGGCTTCGCCGAGGCAGGCCTGGTCAACGTCGTCGGCGGCTGCTGCGGGACCACGCCAGCGCACGTCGAGCAGATCGCCGCCGCGGTCGCGGGCCTGGAGCGCCGCAAGGTCGCGCCACCGCCCGGCAGCTCGCGTTTCAGCGGACTGGAGACCTTCGAGATCGGGCCGGACACCGGCTTTGTCATGATCGGCGAGCGGACGAACGTCGCCGGGTCGGCCCGGTTCCGGCGGCTGGTGGAGGCCGGGGACAACCAGGCGGCCGTGGACGTCGCGCTGGAGCAGGTGCGCGGCGGGGCCAACTTCCTCGACGTGAACATGGACGCTGACCTGCTCGACGGCGAGCAGGCGATGACCTCGTTCCTCAACTACATCGCGACCGAGCCCGAGGTCGCCCGCATCCCGGTCATGATCGACAGCTCGCGGTGGACCGTGCTCGAAGCCGGGCTGAAGTGCGTGCAGGGCAAGGGCGTGGTCAACTCGATCAGCCTGAAAGAGGGCGAGGACGAGTTTCTCGACCACGCCCGCCGGATCCGGGCCTACGGGGCCGGCGTGGTCGTGATGGCCTTCGACGAGCGGGGCCAGGCCGACACGGTGGAGCGGAAGGTGTCCATCTGCGGCCGCGCCTACGACCTGCTGACCCAGCAGGCCGGGTTCGCGCCGGAGGACATCGTCTTCGACCCGAACGTGCTCGCCGTCGCGACCGGCATCGAAGAGCACAACGGCTACGCCAAGGCGTTCATCGAGGCGCTCCCGCTGATCAAGGCGCGCTGCCCCGGCGCCAGGACCAGCGGCGGCATCTCCAACCTGTCGTTCTCCTTCCGCGGTAACGACGTGGTCCGCGAGGCGATGCACTCGGCGTTCCTGTTCCACGCCATCAAGGCCGGCCTGGACATGGGCATCGTCAACGCTGGCCAGCTGGTGGTGTACCAGGACATTCCGGCCGAGCTGCTGGAGCTCGTCGAGGACGTCATCTTCGACCGCCGCGAGGACGCTACCGACCGGCTGGTCGCCTTCGCCGACACGGTGAAGGGCTCGGGCACAAAGCGCGAGGTCGACCTGTCCTGGCGTGACGCGCCGGTGGAGAAGCGGCTGGCGCACGCCCTCGTGCACGGCATCGTCGACTTCATCGAGGCGGACACCGAGGAGGCCAGGCTGCTCGCCGACCGGCCGCTCGAGGTCATCGAGGGCCCGCTGATGGACGGCATGAAGATCGTCGGCGACCTGTTCGGCTCCGGCAAGATGTTCCTGCCGCAGGTGGTGAAGAGCGCGCGCGCGATGAAGCGATCCGTGGCGTACCTGGAGCCCTTCATGCAGGCCGAGAAGGAGGCGGCCGAGCGCCAGGCCGCTCAGGACGGGAACGGGGCCGCCGACCCCAGTGCCGCCGGCGGGCGCGCCCAGGGCAAGATCGTGCTGGCCACCGTCAAGGGCGATGTGCACGACATCGGCAAGAACATCGTCGGCGTCGTGCTCGGCTGCAACAACTACGAGGTGATCGACCTCGGCGTCATGGTCCCGGCCGCGACGATCCTGGACACCGCGATCACCGAGGGCGCCTGCGCGGTCGGGCTCTCCGGGCTCATCACGCCGTCGCTCGACCAGATGGTCGGGGTGGCCGAGGAGATGCAGCGGCGCGGGATGACGCTGCCGCTGCTGATCGGCGGCGCGACCACCTCGCGGCAGCACACCGCTGTCCGGATCGCGCCGGCCTATGACAAGCCGACCGTGCACGTCCTGGACGCCTCTCGCGTCGTCGGCGTCGTCTCCGACCTGCTCGATCCGGTCCGCGCCGCCGAGCTCGACCGGGCCAACCGCGCCGACCAGGACAGGCTCCGCACCGAGCACGCCGGCAAGCAGCGGCGTCCGCTGCTGCCGCTCTGGCAGGCGCAGGCCAACAAGGAGAAGGTGAGCTTCGACGACCTCGCGGTGCCGTCGTTCACCGGGACGCGGCTCATCCAGCCGGACCTGCGCCGGCTACGCGAGCTGATCGACTGGCAGTTCTTCTTCCTGGCCTGGGAACTGAAGGGCAAGTACCCGGCGATCCTGGCGCAGCCCGCGGCCCGGGAGCTGTTTGACGAGGCCAACGTCCTGCTGGACGAGATCATCGAGCGCGGCCTGCTGGCGGCGCACGGCGTGTACGGCTTCTGGCCGGCCGGCGCCGACGGCGATGACATCGTCGTCGACGCTGGCTCGCGGCTGCCTGGGCTGCGATTCCCCATGCTGCGTCAGCAGATTGCCCGCACCGATACCCGGCCCAACCGCAGCCTCGCCGACTTCGTCGCGCCGGGCGGCGTGGGCAGCGGCGATCACCTCGGCGCGTTCGCCGTCTGCGTCAGCGGCGCGGAGGACCTAGCGCGCCAGTACGAGCAGCAGAACGACGACTACCGTGCGATCACCGTCAAGGCGCTGGCCGACCGGCTCGCCGAGGCGTCCGCCGAGTACGCGCACCTGGAGGCCAGGCGGGCATGGTACGAGCCCGCGGCCGACCCGACGATCGACGAGCTGCACGCTGAGCGATTCCGTGGCATCCGGCCCGCGTTCGGCTACCCTGCCTGTCCTGACCACTCAGAGAAGGGCAAGCTCGTCGACCTGCTGGCCGCCGACCGCATCGGCGTGGCACTGACCGAGTCGTTCGCGATGACTCCGGCCGCGAGCGTCAGCGGACTGCTGCTCGCCCATCCTGCCGCCCGGTACTTCGCCGTCGGCCGGATCGGCCGCGACCAGGTCGAGGACTACGCGACGCGCAAGGGCATCACGGTCGAGGAGGCTGAGTACTGGCTGCGGCCCAACCTGTCCTACGAGCCGGCGGTCAGCTCGGCGGGCGCGCGCTGACACCCGGCAGCATCCCCGACGCGTGATGGCGCCCGCCACGTTCCGCGAGTCCGGCAGGCCGGTCACGCCACGAGATCCGTCAGCGAGCTGATCCGCGGGCCAGCCCAGTCGGCCTCTATTCGATGGTCGCGGTGCTGATGCCAGTCCGATCCGGCCAGCAGCACGGCGCGCATGCCGATGGTGCTGGCCCCGGTCAGCTCGCGGCCACCGCCGTCGCCGATATAGAGACAGCGCGCTGGGTTTGCCGGCAGGCGCTGGGCGACGGTGCGGAACAGCCGCGGATCGGGCTTGCGCGTCCGCTCCACGCAAGAAAACACGGGCGCGTCCACGAGTGCCGCCAGCGGCAGCCGGGTCCAGGCGTCCGGCAGCTCCGAGGTACAGTCCGACACCAGGCCAATCCGCAGCCCCTGATCGCGCAGCTGCCCGAGCACGGCCAGCGCCTCGGGCCGCAGCGCGAACATCGACTCCTGCACCGCCCGCCGAATCCGGCTCGCCTCGTCGAGCTGCTCCTCGGTAAGGCGCAGGCCGAGTCGGTCGCCGATCACGCGCATGGTCTGCCGGACGTCACCGAGCGCGCCGCTGATCCGTTCCGGGAAGCTGTCGTCGAGTACGCGTGCGAGTGCGTCGACAGGAACGTCTATGGCGGCGGCGAGCCGGGCCGCGTTGCTCGCCCACGCCTCGCTGGGGCTGACCGGGGTCAGCGTGCCGTAGAAGTCGAAGACCACTGCGGTCATACCGTCCGTCAGGCCCGTCACCAGACCATCATCGCTCAGTGTTGTGCGATGCTGCCTGCGGCCAATGAGGCGGCCGGCCCGTGCGGTCCCATCGATTCGCCGGTTATCCTGCGTCAGTTCCGTCAGCGTCACCGATGGAGAGCACATGAGCAGCGGTCCGCGTCCCCCTCGCCGCCCGGCCGACGTCATAGCCGCCGTGATGAGCAGGCCGCTCAAGCTGGGCCCCAGCCGCAACGAGATCACCATCGACCGCGGCATCCGGGTGCCGATGCGTGACGGCACGATCTTGCTGGCGGATCACTACGCGCCGGTGACGTCGCAGCCGCGGCCGACCGTGCTGATGCGCACCCCGTACGGCCGGGGCTGGCAGATGGCCATGATGGGGCGGCCCTTCGCCGAGCGCGGCTACCACGTGCTCCTGCAGAGCTGCCGCGGCACGTTCGGCTCAGGCGGCGTCTTCACGCCCGGCATGGATGAAGCTGCCGACGGTCAGGACACGGTGGCCTGGCTGCGACGGCAAGACTGGTTCAACGGCCGCCTCGCGACCGCTGGACCGAGCTACCTGGCCTTCACCGCGTGGGCGCTGGCGCTGGAGCCGCCGCCGGAGCTGACGGCGATGGCGCTGTACGTCAGCCCGCACGACCTGGCCGCGGCGGGCTTCGGCCACGGCCCGTTCGAGCTGTATAACCTCCTGCTCTGGACCGACCTGATGGCGCACCAGGAGCTGCACGGCTCGGCCCGGATGATGTGGCGCACGATGACGGCTGACAAGCGACTCGCGAACGCGCTGGACCGACTCCCCATCGCGGCGACAGGCTCTACCATCGGCGGCAGCGCGGTGCCGTGGTACGGCGACTGGCTGGCACATCCCGACAGCGCGGACCCCTACTGGACTGGTTACAGCGCCGTCGCTGCACTCGACCGCGTCACGGTCCCCACGCTGCTCATCAGCGGCTTCCACGACTTCTTCGCCGAGCAGACGATGCGGCAATATCAGGCGCTGCGCGGGCGCGGCGTCACCACGGGGCTCACCGTGGGCCCGTGGACCCACATGAATATCGACATGGGCCTGGCGATCCGCGAGACGCTCGCGTGGCTGGATGCCTACGCCGACGGGAACGGGGCCGCTGCCGCCCCCCGCCGCAGTCCGGTGCGCGTCTGGGTCTCGGGCACTGAGCAATGGCAGGAACTGCCGGAGTGGCCGCCCGCTGCCGCCGTGCCGACCACGTTCCACCTGCAGGCCGGCGGCGGGCTGACGACCGCGCAGCCAGATGCCGACACCGAGGGGACGTCCTTCACCTACGATCCGGCCGACCCGACGCCCTCGGTCGGCGGCCGGGTGATGTCGCTGCGCGCCGGCGGCAGCCTGGACAATTCGCCCGTGGAAGCGCGCAGCGACGTGCTGACGTTCACCACCGAGCCGCTCGAGACGGCCGTGGAGGTCGCGGGCGGCCCGGTGGTGCGCTTGCACGTGCGCTCCGACAACGCCTACTTCGACATCTTCGCCCGGCTGTGCGATGTCAGCCCGGACGGCCGCTCGGCGAACCTCACCGACCAGATTTACCGGTCCTCGCCAGCGACGGTGATGCCCGGCGAGGCCTGGCAAGTCGACATCCCGCTGACGGACATCGCGCACGTCTTCCGGCCCGGCCACCGGATCCGGCTGCAGGTATCAGGCGGCGCGCACCCGCGGTTCTCCCGGAATCTGGGTACCGATGCCGACCTCATCCACGGAACGCAGACAGCGGCCGTGACCCACCACATCCAGCACACCGATACGAGTCCGTCGGCGCTCATCCTGCCGATAGTTGGCGCCGCGGCCGCAGCGGAGATGCTGGCCGAGGCCGCGCCGGGCACTGTCCGCCCGGTGGCTGCGTCCTGAGCTCCGGGTTTGTGGACCTTGGCGGGCGTCCCGGCCCCCCTCTCGATGACGACCTGGTCTGGCCTGAAAACTGACTGTTTGTCTTGATCAGCAATGCTGTTCTCAGCCGCGCGGCACCAGCGCACGCATGGGTGATGCCGCCGCCAACGGGTACTTGATCCAGATCAGGGCTTCGAAGCGACGACAGGCCTGGGGGCTGGGGGTGGCCCGACACGATGGCCGCGCCGCGGCTGGAGCTTAGCCGCAGCGGGCCGCCAGTCCGTGGTCACGATCGGGGGTCAGTGACCTGATGAGCAGGATGTCACCAGGCGTTCTCGCCCCTCCGCATGAGCTCCTCACGCCAGATGAGTGGCGGCGGCGCGGCCACGAGCACCGCAGTCTGGCCCCCCGCTCCAGTCACGCGCACTGGGCGCCGCCGCCGGACCGCCCGGATCCGGTTGCCGTCCTTGAGGAGCAGGCCAAGACCCGGGTACCCGACCTGGTCCCGATCCGGTACGGCCGCATGGTCGCCTCGCCGTTTGCCTACTTCCGCGGCGCGGCGGCGCCGATGGCCTGGGATCTGGCGCACACGCCGACGACGGACATCCGGGTGGAGGCGTGCGGTGACGCGCACCTGCTGAACTTCGGCATGTTCGCGGCGCCCGACCGGCGGCTTGTCTTCGACGTCAATGACTTCGATGAGACGCTGCCGGCTCCGTTCGAGTGGGATGTCAAGCGCCTGGCGGCCAGTCTCGCGATAGCCGCCCGCGACAAGGAGTTCCGGGACCGCGACGCCCGTACCGCGGCACGCGCGGCCGCCCGCAGCTATCGAACCGAGATGGCGACCTACGCTGCGATGCGCTTCCTCGAGGTCTGGTACTCCCGCGTTGACGTCGACGAGGTCACGAGCCTGTTTGACGCGGTCCAGCCCAAGGCAGCCGTGCGCCGCCGCCACCGGGACATCAAGAAGGCGCACCACCGCACCAGCCTGAAGGCGTTCCTGAAGATGTGCGACGAGGTGGACGGGGAGTACCGCATCCGGCCCGCGCATCCGGTTATCGTCCGCTATCCCATCGAGCGCCACCCCGGCATGCTGGAAGAGCTTCGCCACGCCATCGCGCTGTACCAGGAGACGCTGGCGGTGGACCGCAGAGAGGTGCTGCGCCGTTACTACTTCGGCGACTTCGCGCGCAAGGTCGTCGGCGTCGGCTCGGTCGGGACCGAGGCCTTCATCCTGCTGCTGCTAGGTGACCGCGCGGATGAGCCGCTGTTCCTGCAGCTGAAGGAGGCCCAGGAGTCGGTGCTGGCCCCGTTCGCCGGCCTGAGCGAGTACAAGCACCAGGGAGAACGGGTGGTCAGGGGCCAGCGGCTGACGCAGGCCGCCGCCGATCCATTCCTGGGGTGGACGACCGGCGTCGGCGCCGGCCGGGCCACTGCCAAGAGAAAGGAGCAGGCGGCTTCCAAGGAGTACTACGTTCGGCAGCTGCGCGACATGAAGGGCAGCATGAGCGTTCCCCTGATGGACCCGCTCCAGCTCAACTACTACGGCAGGCTCTGCGGCTGGGCGCTCGCCCGGGCCCACGCTCGGACCGGCCGCGCCGCCATCATCTCCGGCTACCTGGGCACCAGCGAGGACTTCGACCACGCCATCGCCGACTTCGCCATGGCCTACGCCGATCAGAACGAGCAGGACTATCGAAGGCTGCTCGATGCCGTCTCTACCGCGCGAGTGCTAGCGACCGTAGATCGGTGACTGCCGGTCGGCCGGCCCGGCCCTCTTGGCGTAGTGGCTGTGGCCGGCGGCGGCGCCGCTGAAGCGGGTGTCGCGCTAGCTTCAAAGCTTCGCCTTGGTCGTGCGGCGCTGCGGTGGCAGGCTGACGGCATGGCTAACGACCGGGCTAACGACAAGGCTGCGGACAGGGCTGCGGACAGGGCAGACAGGGACAGGCTGGCTGCGTTCGCGCTGCGAGTGTGGGGCTACAAGCAGGGTGAGGTTGTCTCGCTGATGATCCACCTCGGTGACCGGCTGGGCCTGTACCGGGCGATGACGGGTACCGGACCGATGATGGCGGCCGACCTGGCGGCCGCCACCGGGCTGCACGAGCGATGGCTGCTGGAGTGGCTGCGTGGCCAGGCGGCAGCAGGCCTGATCGACACCGGTGACGGGCTGATCTTCGAGCTGAGCCGCGAGGCTGAGGCGGTCCTGGCCGACAGCCATGGGAGCCTGCTCTTCGCCGCTGGCGCGTTTCAGGGCGGCGTTGCCGCGCCGGATGTCGTGGACAGGCTCGCCGGTGCCTTCGAGTCCGGGGTCGGGCTGAGCTACGAGGATCTGGGCCCCGCGGCCGCCCATGCGGTCGAGCGGCTGACCGAGCCGTGGACAAGGCTGGCGCTGGTCCCGCTCATCCTGCCGGCGCTGGATGGCGTGGTCGATCGCCTCGCCGCTGGTGCCCTGGTCGCAGACGTCGGATGCGGATCGGGGGTGGCGCTCGCGACGCTCGCGGGCGCCTTCCCTGCCTCGAGGTTCGAGGGGTTCGACCCGTCCGGGCACGCCATCGACCGGGCCCGGGCGCGGATCACCGAGAGCGGGCGGCGCAACGTGGAGCTGCACACCGCCGGCGCTGAGGACTTGCCGGCCGATCACCGTTACGACTTGGTCATCACGCTCGACTGCATCCATGACATGCCGCGTCCGGCGGAGGCGATGGCCGCCATCAGGAAGGCGATCCGACCAGACGGCACCTGGCTGATCAAGGACATCCGGTCGGCCCCGTCCTGGCAGGCCAACCTCCGCAATCCGGTGCTCGCCATGATGTACGGGATGTCCGTCGCCAGTTGCATGTCATCAGCCCTGTCCGAGCCTGGCGGAGCCGGGCTCGGCACCCTCGGCTTCAACTCCGAACTGGCCGACCGCATGTGCCGCGACGCCGGATTCTCACGCGTCACGGTTCACGACTTCGACGACCCGGCGAACCTGTACTACGAGGTCCGCACCTGAGACTGCGCGCATGGCACTGCCTAGCCTGACGGCGGGTACTCCAGGACGACCGAGACCGCGCCGGGATCGATCGCTACCGGGTTGGCGAATGCAGGTCGCGGACCATTCGGGTCCGGAGTCAGGGTCGCCGCGATCACCTGGCTCGCGCCCGACTTGATCGTGCCGGTGAGCGGGCTCAACGACAGGTAGGCCTGCTCGCTGCTCGGCACCGAGATGGCGTAAGACACCGGGCCGCCCTGCGCCGTGATCGTGAAGGTCCCGGTGTACGTGGCGCCGGGCGCGGACTGCGTCAGCCGCACGTACGCAGACGACACGCTCAGGGTGCCGGGAGACGGCGTTGGCGAGGGGCTCGCCGACGGTGATCGCGCGGGTGTTGCCGACCCGCTTGGCGAAGCAGCGGCCGCCGCCGAGGTCGGCGGCACACTAATGGTGGGCGTGGGCGTGAGCACACCGAGGCCGGCAGTCCGGCTGGGCGAGGCCGTGATCGTCAGTGTGACCGGCGGACTGGCCAAGCTCCGGAGATGGCGGTGGTGGCTGAGCAGGTAAGCAGTCGTGCCGCCGCCGCCCACCGCGACAATCAGGGCCGCAGCCGCGGCGAAGAACAAGACCCGGGAGTGCGGACCGTGGCGCAGGCCGCGCCCGGCCGGGCTGACCTGGACCGGGAAGCCGGAACGGCCGAAGCGGCCGGCCCGGCGCACCACAAGGTCACGGTAGGCGGCTGCGTCGGGCGAGGTATCGGACACCAGTCGCAGCACATGCAGGCGCAGCCCGTGCGGCAGCGTGACCAGTGGCAGCACGCTGAACAGCATCGCCGGGCTCAGCTCGCGCCGCTTGCGCTCGCCGCAAGTCTCACAGCTGTCGACGTGGCGGCTAATCCGCTTGCGCAGCAAGATCGTGAGTGTGCCGTCCCAGGCACCGAGAATGTCGTCGAGCTCAGCGCAGGCCTTGCGCCCGCTGCGTGCGACCAGCAGCGCGCCCAGCGACCGCTCGAGCTGGGCGCGTGCGCGTGACGACAGTGCGTGCGCCTGGTTGACCGGTACCCCGAGCGCGTCCGCAAGATCGGCTCCGGTCAGGTCATGACGCAGGTTCAGCTCGATTACCTCGCGGTCACCGGGGTTGAGCCCGGCCACTGCCGACCTGACCAGCTCCCGCAGCGCCTCCTGGTCCGCGCCTGATGGCTCGGTCGCGGCCGTGTCGCTCACCTCGCCCGCCTCCTCCAGCGGAGCGAACCGGGCCCGGCCACGCAGCCGCCGGTAGCACTCGTTCCTGGCGACGGCGTAGAGCCAGGGCCGCAAGCGCTCGGGATCCCGGAGATCGCCGAGCTTGGCGGCGGCGATGACGAAGGAGTCCTGGACTGCATCGGCCGCGTCGGCCGGCTCGGCGAGCAGGGATCGGCAATAGCCGTGCAGCATCGCGGCGTAGCGGTCATAGGCAGCCGCCAGCCCGGCCGGGTCGCCGGCCACGATGGCGGCGACGATCTCGCGGTCACGCATGGGCTAACGGTAGGAGACACCGGCGGCAGCCGGGTATCGGCAACAGCAACATTTAGCCTGCTTTCGGCGCCATGCGCGGGCCGCCAGGCCCGTAGCCGATCGGCTACGGCCCGGCGGCCTGCGGCGCACATCAGAACGAGGCGCAGTCTGAGTCGATGGGAAGCCTGGCCGACCAGCGCCCGGAGACGGTGTCGTAGGCGATCACGTACTCGTTGTTGGTCGTGCCGGGCACGCCGGAGCAGTCGCCGATCGGGGTCTGCGCGTACAGCGCGGCGCCGGGGAAGCCGGTGTAGGTAGTGGCGGTCACCGTGGCGGACCACAGCAGGGCACCGTCGTTGCGGCGCACTTCAAGCAGCACCGGGCCGAAGTTGAACAGGTCGCCGTTGATCTGGAAATTCGGGCCATCCCAGCCGCCATCGGTGGTCGTGCAGACGCCGCCGGAGCAGTTCTGCGTCGGCTGGCTCGGCGGCGTCCAGTCGCTGACCCACAGGTTCAGCAGCGCCACCCGGCTGCCTGCCTGCGAGTTGTCGTACGCGGCCTGCGCACGGAGGGCCGGCGTCACGCACGTGTAGTCGTCGGGGACGACCTGTCGCCAGACGTACCCCTGGACGCAGGTGTACTGGCCGTACGCACCGCCGCCAGACTGCACCCGGCTGACGGCGGCTGCGTCGTCGGCGGCAGCCTGGGCGCGGGTGGCCGGCGTGACGCATACGTAGTCGCCGGAGTACGCCTGTCGCCAGACGTAGCCCTGCAGGCACGGCACACCCGGGTCGCCGATCGTGCCCGTGGGGCTCGGGATCGCCGTGACGATCGTGATCGGCAAATGCGGGAACGACGGAATGACCGGGTGCACCGTCCCCGAGCCCGTGCCGCCGCTAGTCGATCCGCCGCCCGTCGACCCCGAGCCGCTGCCACCGGAGCCGCTGCCGGCCGACCCAGTGCCCGCCGACCCAGTGCCCGCCGACCCGGTGCCCGCCGAGCCGATCGTGCCGGTCCCGGCTGCGCCGCTGGCGCCGCCTGCCCCCGCGGAGCCGGTGCCTGCTGACGACTGACCCGCGCCGCCGCTCCCCCTCGTGACAGCGGCGGTGCCGGCGGTCGCTCCCGTCGCAGTCGCACCTGCCGACGGCGCGTGGTGCACCGGCAAGATCACCGCGACCGCCACGGCGGCGGCTGACGCGAGACTGCCGGCGATTGCTGCTGTCTTGGCCAGTGTGGTCATATCGGATCTCCTTCTCCTGCGCCCGCGTCGCCTGACGGCCGCGGCCCGCTTGTTCGTGACACCGGTAGGAGCCCCGCGGCGCGCGTTCGCCAACAACTTTTTGCGGGCCTTTTCACCACAGCGCGGCCGGAGAGCCGCCTGACCCGGCGCCGGGCATGCCGAAGACCGGGCAGGGCGACGCGCCGTACCCGGTGGGGACGTGTTATGCGGCTACGCGGCCTGTCTCAGCCAGCCCTGTCTCAGCCAGCCCTGTCTCAGCCAGCCCTGTCTCAGCCGGCCACCACTAGCCACGCGGGCTAGGTGCGGACCCGGAAGTACATGGTCGGGTGCCAGAACGAGTTCATCAGGTGGAAGCCGATCCGTGTGCCAGTATCTTGCGCGCCATAGGTCCACGCGCCGCGGTCGTAGATCTCGACGTGACCGGTGCCAAAGAAGGCAAGGTCGCCGCGCTGAGCCTGCGACTTGGGAATGCGGACCAGGCGCCAGTTGGCGAGCATGCCGTAGGTCGTACGCGGCAGCGCGATGCCGGCCGCCCGGTAGGCCGCGTAGACGAGCCCGGAGCAGTCGAAGCCACGCGGGCCAGCATCGCCGTAGATGTACGGCTTGCCCTTCTGGCGCAGTGCGTAGCGCCAGACCGCAAGCCGCATCTGCGCGGCCGTGAGGTGGATGGCAGCGGCCTGAGCCGGGGTGGGCTGTGCTAGCCCGACGGATGCGATGAGTAAGACGAGGGCCGCGAGCGCGGCCTGCACCACGCTGCGAATTTTGCTGGACAGAGGAGCCGAATCGCAGCGAATGATGCGTCCGTTCACACGTTACTTTCTGACGCAGTTGCGCCCGGACGTGACACAGGCGCCTGACGGTTTGGGATCGTAGCAGGTCAGGCGGGTCCGAAGGCGGAGAAGGTGCGACACGCCGATCGAGTCGGGGCGAATCCGGACCTGCGGAAGCCACCCGATTCCCACCTCATCGTCAACTCAGCGCCGCCTTCTCGTCCTCGCGGCCGAAGCCCGCAGCCTGGCATGACGCCGCAGCCGGCCGGAGCCAATTTCGCGCACCGTTGCGCGGCCCCGGCCGGCTGAATATCCGCTGGCGGCGATCAGGGCTGGCTGTCGTTGCTGCCGTACGCGACCACGTCGAAGGCACCGGCGCCGGGTCCGTACGGCAGGATCGTGCGCGCGGTCCCGCCGGGCAGCGTAAGCAGCGCCAGCCTGTTGCGGTTCTGGCAGCCCGTCTCGGTGACGAGGAGCCGATGGCCGTTGACGCCATCGACCACCGTGCTCTCCGGGTTGCCGGGGATCGTGACGGGGACGACGGTCCCGCCGGCGCCCAGCCGGCCGAGGAAGCCAGCACCGCAGCTCTGCTCGGCCTGCACGTAGGTCGTGCCCGCGATCGTCCACGCGTCGACGTCACCGTATTCGCCGCTCGTAAAATTCTGGACCGGCGTGACCGCGACCGGCGCGCCGCCGCTGACCGGCACCCGGAACACCTGCGGCCCTGCCGGCGGTGCCGCGGGCGTGCACGTCGCCAGTACGACGCCAGCCGAGTTCCACCGCACCGGCAGGCACGCGCCCCGTGTGTGGGGCACCCGCAGCTTACGGATCAGGATTCCGGCCCGGCTGACGACTGACAGGCCCGACCGGGCCGGGACAACGACCTGCCGGCCATTGCCCGACATCACCGCGCCGCCGCTGCCCAGGTTGGCGGCCTGGCCCGCCACGGCTGACAGCCGGGCCAGCCTCGTTCCGGTCAGCGAGTACAGGTAGATCCCGGAGGTCTGAGCCACCAGCACCGAATGGCCGGCCTGCGCATAGCTGATCACGCGGCTGAACGCGGGCAACGTGAATGAGGTCGTCGCCCCGCTCGCCAGGGTCATCTGATGCATGGACGTCCGGCCCCCGGTCACCGACAGCGTCGCGAAGATCGCCCGCGACCGATCCGGCGACCACGCCTCGAGCTGCCACTGCGTGCCGTGCGGCCATGTGTGCATCGCATAGGCGGCACCAGCAGGGCTCGTCAGGTACAGCACCACCCGGCTGTGCATGACGTCACGGCCCGAGGCGTACATCGCCAGTGCCCAGCCGCTGCCCGCCCGGCTCAGCGGCTGATGCGCGACCGTGGCCGGCCGCGCTGACGCGAGGGCCGATCCTCCCGTCAGCACTGATCCGGCAACAACCACTGCCGCCACCGCCGGCACCGCGACGCTAGCTGCCAGCACCGTTCCGCGGCGGATCCGCCCTCTGCCGCCACGCGTTCCCAAGTCCGCCGCTCTCCGCAATCTGCCCATGCCGACTCTCCTTAGTGGCGCGCGGCCATCGCCGCGCAACCGAAGAGTGCCTGGCCGGGGTGAGCCACGACAAGGGGAGGAGTCCCCATCTGGGGACTCCTCCCCACGGGGAGGCGGAAGGTCAGTCGCCGAGCTCGCGGCGACGACGGCGCACGTACTCTTCCAGCTCGGACCGGATCGCATCGTCCAGCGGCGGCTGCTGGTAGTCCGCGAGGGTCTTGGCGCAGATCTCGCCTGCCCTGGCCGTCGCGTCCTTGCCGCCGAGCTTCAGCCACCGCTCGTAGTTCGCGGTCGACGACAGCAGCGGCCGGTAGAAGCACTCCCGGAACCGCTCCATCGTGTGCTGGGCACCAAGGAAGTGGCCGCCGTGCCCGACCTCCTCGTGCGCACCGAACGCCAGCGACGCTTCGTCGATCTCCAGCGGCGTGAACTCCACCCGCAGCATGCGCAGCAGTTCGATATCGACGATGAACTTCTCGTAGCACGACACCAGGCCGCCCTCGAGCCAGCCGGCCGCGTGCATGACCCAGTTGGTGCCCGCGAGGAAGGTCGGCAGCAGCGTCATCAGCGACTCGTAAGCCGCCTGGGCATCGCACGTCTGGCTCGAGTTCAGCCCGCCGCCGGTGCGGAACGGCAGGCCGAAGTGCCGCGCGAGCTGACCAGTGCAGAGCAGTCCGATCCCGGACTCCGGCGTGCCGAAGCTCGGCGACCCGGACTGCATGTCGATGTTGGACAGGAACGAGCCGAAGATCACCGGGCAGCCAGGTCTGATCAGCTGGGCCAGCGCAATACCGGACAGCGCCTCGGCGAGCTGCTGAACCAGCGCCGCGGGGATGGTGACTGGCGACATGGCGCCCATGAGCAGGAACGGGGTGAGCACGACGGGCTGTCCGGCGGCACAGTACTCAAACTGAGCGTCCAGCATCCTGTCGTCCCACCGCAGCGGCGAGTTGCAGTTGATGAGCGAGATCGTCGCCGGGACGGCCTCGATTGCAGCCCGGCCGCCGAAGAGGATCTCCGTCATGGCGATTGTGTCGGCGGCATTAGGACCGGAGACCACGTTCCCCATATAGATCTTGTCGGTCAGCGTCTGCAACGCGAAGACCATGTCGAGATGGCGCGAGTCGAGCGGGGTGTCGTTCGGCTCGCAGATCACGCCCCCGGCAGAGTCAAGCTGGCTGAAGGACTGCGACAGCATGCACAGGCGGCGGAAGTCGTCCATGGTCGCGTCGCGGCGGACGTCGCCCGCACGCACGAACGGCGAGCCGTAGACCGCGCCGAAGACCATGTCGTCGCCGCCGATGTGAACACTGTTGGCCGGGTTCCTGGCTTGGACGTCGAACTCACGCGGCGCAAGCGCCACCTGCTCCAGCACGAAGTCCGGGTCCAGGTACACGACCTCGCCGTCGGTGCGCTGGCCGGCCTTGCGGAACAACTCGACGGCCTCGGGCTTGGCGAACTGGATGCCGATCTCAGACACGATCCGGCGCCAGCCCTTGTCCAGCACACCGATCGCGTCCGGCGACAGGATCTCGTACCTCGGCATCGAATTGCGGAACATTGCCACCTCGAATGGCGCCACTTGACCGGCTGGAATGACCGAACCTAGGATCACATCGTAGAACAGAGTTCCGTAACATGGAACTCTGGAAATCAAGGACGCGATGTGACCAGCCCCACCGGAACCCAGGCCGTCGACCGGGCGGCGCAGCTGCTCATCGAGGTCGCGCGGCATCGTGAGCCGGTGTCGTTCACCCAGCTGACGGCCGCCAGCGGCCTGGCCAAGAGCACGACATCGCGGCTGCTGATGGCGCTTGAGCGCAACGGCCTGGTGCGCCGGGACGGCTCGGGGCGGTTCTCCCCCGGCGAGGTGTTCCTGTCCTACGCCTGGCGCGGCGGAGCCGAGTCCGACCTGGTCAGCGTCGCCCAGCCGGTGCTCGCGCAGCTCGGGGAGCAGACCGGCGAGACGGTCAATCTCGGTGTCCCGCGCGACGGCGGGCTAGTCGAGCAGATCGCGCAGGTCGACAGCAGGTACCTGATCGGCGGCACCAACTGGGTCGGGCTCACTGTGCCGCTGCACTGCGCGGCACTGGGCAAGGTGCTACTGGCGTTCGGCGCTGCCGACCTGCCCAGGGGCAGGCTCGAGCAGCGCACCAGCCGGACCATCACCAGCCGCGCTGCCCTCGCCGCCGAGCTCGCCGCCGTACGTGAGCGCGGCTACGCGGTCACTGTCGAGGAACTAGAGCCCGGCCTCGTCGCGGTCGCTGCGCCAGTGTTCGTCGGCGGCACCGCCGGCGGCGGTCCGGCGGCGGTCGCGGCGCTGTCGGTCTCTGGTCCGGCGAGCAGGCTCGCCGGCGGCCTCTTGCCGGCCGCGGCGGAGGCCTGCATGGCGGCCGCGCACTCGCTGTCGGCGCTGCTCGGCCATGACTCCCGATCCAGTCCGGAAGCCAGGTCCAGTCCGGATGCAAGGTCCAGTCCGGCGGCTAAGACCCAGGAAGCCAAGACCATTCAGGAAGGCGGTGCCTTGTGACCCCGGACGACCTGCTGCGCCAGCTGTATGACTTGACCCTCGTCGGCAACGCACCTGAGGTGCTCAGCCTCACCCGCCAGGGGCTCGAGCTCGGCCTCGGGCCGGAGACCCTGCTGTACGAGGCCCTGATCCCGTCGCTGGAGGAGGTCGGCGCGCGGTTCGAGCGCGGCGACTTCTTCGTGCCGGAGATGCTGATCGCGGGCAAGGCGATGGCCGGGGCGCTGGAGATCCTGCGGCCGCTGCTGGCCGAGACGGGTGCGCAGACCATCGGCAAGATCGTCATGGGCACCGTCAAGGGTGACGTGCACGACATCGGCAAGAACCTCGTGAACATCATGTTCGAGGGCGCGGGTTTCGAGGTGATCGACCTCGGCGTGCAGGTGGCGCCGGAAAAGTTCCTGGACGCCATCCGCGAGCATCAGCCGGACATCGTCGGGTTCTCGGCGTTCCTGACCACGACGATGCCGATGTTCAAGGCCAATATCAACGCGCTGGAGAAGGCGGGCATGCGCGACCAGGTCATCGTCATGGTCGGCGGCGCGCCGGTCACCCAGGAGTACGCCGACGTGGTCGGTGCCGACGGGTACGCATCTGACGCCTCCGCCGCCGTCGTGCGCGCCAAGGAACTGATCCAGCGGCGGCGCGCCGTCGCCCCGGCCTGAGGGCGGGCGCCAGCGTGGAAACCATCCTGTCGTCAGCGACGCGGGAGCTGCGGATCGGCGGCGACAACCCGTTCTGCATCATCGGCGAGCGCATCAACCCCACCGGGCGGAAAGTCTTTCAGGACCAGCTGCGCCGGGGCGACCTGTCCAGGATCGAGATCGACGTAGCCGAGCAGGTCGCAGGCGGCGCGATGATGCTCGACGTCAATATGGGCGCGCCACTCGTCGACGAGGCGGAGCTGATGGTCCGCACCGTCGAGCTCATCCAGTCGCGGTGCGACCTGCCGCTGTGCCTGGACTCTTCCATCATCGAGGTACTCGAGGTCGGCCTCGCGACCTATCAGGGCAAGGCGCTGGTCAACTCCGTGACTGCCGAGGACGACCGGCTGGCGGCGATCCTGCCGCTGGTCAAGCGTCATGGCGCGGCCGTGATCGCGCTGCCCAACGACGAGGAGGAGATCCCCGAGGAGCCGGAGCGCCGGCTGGAGCTGGCCCGCAAGATCGTCGACGTCGCTACCGGCACATACGGGATCGCGCTCGCTGACATCGTCTTCGACCCGCTCGCGATGCCCGTCGGCGCCGACACGTCCCTCGTGCTGCGCACGCTGGAGACGATCGCGCTGATGCGCGAAGAGCTCGGCGTCAACATGACGCTCGGCGCGTCCAACGTGTCGTTCGGCATGCCAGAGCGCGGTGCGATCGGTGCCGCATTCCTGCCGATGGCGATAGCCAGCGGTCTCACCAGCGCGATCATGGACGCACGATCGGCGCCGCTGGTACGTGCGGTCAAGGCAGCCGATCTGCTCACCAACCGGGATCCGTGGGGCGCCGCCTGGATCGCCGCGCATCGTGCCCGCCAGGCCGCCGACGCGGCCGCGGCGAGCGCCGCAGCGACCGCGGACACGGGCAGACCGGCTACCGCGGGCACGGGCACGGGCGCGGGCACGCCAGCGAATACGGGCGCGCCGGCAAATACAGGCGCGCCGTGACGCAGGCTACGGCGGCGCACCTTACCGGCGCGCCGGCCAGGGTCGAGCTGCACTTCCTGCCAGCCGGGTTGCGGGTACGCGTGCCGCCCGGCGTATCCCTGTTCGACGCCGCCAGCTGGAACGGCATCGCGATCGACTCGACCTGCGGCGGCCACGGCACGTGCAAGAAATGCAAGATCAGAATACTGGACACAGAAGCGCCAGCCTCATCGCTCGACGCGCGCGCGTTCTCGGCCGACGAGCTGCGAGCGGGCTGGCGGCTCGCCTGCCGGGCGCTAGCAGACACCGACGTGCAGGTCGAGGTGCCGCCGCTGGTGACGCGTCCCAAGGCGGCCACGGTGGGCGTCGGCCGTCAGGTCATCCTGCGGCCGGCCGCCCAGAAGCGCTACCTGGAGCTCGCCGAGCCCTCGCTGTCCGATCAGCAGACCGACATCGAGCGGGTCCTCGCGCGCCTGGATGACCTGGAGCTGCGCGTCGACCTGGCCGTGCTGCGCGGGCTCGGCCAGCGGCTACGGGCCGCGGACTTCAAGGTGACCGTGGTCATCGTCGACGACGTACTCATCGACGTCCAGCCGGGCGACACGACCGGCCAGCTCCTCGGCATCGCGTTTGACCTCGGCACGACGACAGTCGTCGCCACGCTGCTGGACCTGAGCACGGGGACCCCGGTCGCGGTCGCCTCGATGCTCAACAAGCAGCAGCCATTTGGCGCGGACGTCATCACCCGGATCAGTGCGACCATGCTCGACCCGACCGCGCTGGATACCCTCGGCCGGCTCGCGCACGAGACGCTAGCCGAGCTCGCCAGCGAGGTCTGCGCTCAGGCTGGCGCGGATCCGGCTGACGTCGCCGAGATCGCCGTCGCGGGCAACGCGACCATGACGCATATCGCACTGGGCATCGACCCCGAGCCACTCGGCGTCGCTCCGTTCATCATGGCCGCACGCCAGCTGCCCGAGATACTCGCCAGCGATCTGCGCGTGCCGTCGCACTCGCGGGCGCGCGCGTTTGTCTTCCCGGCGTTCGGCGCTTACGTCGGCGGTGACATCACCGCCGGGCTGCTCGCCTCTGGCATGAACCGGGACGCCCGGACCAGGCTGTTCATCGACATCGGCACGAACTGCGAGATCGTGCTCGGTAACCGCGACTGGCTGCTCGCGACGGCCGCGCCGGCCGGACCGGCGTTTGAGGGTGCGGCCATCCGGTGCGGGATGCGGGCCGCGGACGGCGCCATCGAGGCAGTCTCCATCAGCCCGGACGGACTGGCGCTTACGGTGATCGGCGATACCGAGCCAGCCGGTCTGTGCGGATCTGGCCTCGTCGACGCGGTCGCCAGCCTGGTCAAGGTCGGCCTGCTTGATCACAGCGGCCGGCTCGTGCCCGATGACGCCGCCGCAGCGCTCGCGCCAGGCCTGGCGCCGAGGCTGACCATGCTCGGGCTGGAGCGCGTTTTCGTCCTGCACTGGCGCGGGGAGCCAGGCGACGTGTCCGACTCGATCTACCTGTCCCAGCGTGACGTGCGGGAACTCCAGTTCGCCAAGGCCGCCATCGCGACCGGCTGGCAGGTCCTCCTGGACGAGGCCGGCCTGGCCGCGAGCGACATCCAGCAAGTGCTGCTGGCTGGCTCGTTCGGGAGCTATCTCTCGCCAGCGAGTGCCATCGCGCTCGGGCTCGTGCCGAGGCTGCCGGTCCTGCGCGTCGTCAGCGCCGGCAACGTCGCCGGCGAGGGAGCCAAGATGGCGCTGCTGTCGGTCCGCGAGCGGGCCGCTGCGCTTGCCCTGCTGGCGGAGGTGAGATATGTCGAGCTATCGGACCGGGAGGGCTTCAACGACGCGTTCGTCGAGCAACTCCAGTTCCCGTCCTGACGGCGGAGTTGCGAGCGAACCCCGTTCCCGTCCTGAAGCGCCGACGCCGACGCTCGCCGTGATCGCCTGCGGTGCGCTGGCCGGCCATGTTCGTGACATCGCGGCCCGCCGGCGCTGGCCGGTGGAGGTGCACGCGCTGCCCGCGTCGCTGCATAACAGGCCGGATCGGATCGCGCCAGCGGTCGCGGACCTGGCACGCGTCCTGCAGGCGCGCGGCCTGCGGGTGGCGCTCGGCTACGCCGACTGCGGCACCTACGGCGCGCTAGACGACGTGTGCGCCGCGCTGCAGCTCGGCCGGCTGCGCGGGCTGCACTGCTACGACGTGCTGGGCGGGGCCGAGCGGGTGCGCGCCTTGCTCGAGCGCGAGCCCGGCACGTACCTGCTGACCGATTACCTGGTCCGCAGCTTCGACCGGACGGTGCTCGCCGGCCTTGGACTCGACCGGCATCCGCAGCTGTGGGCAGATTACTTCGGGCATTACCGCAGGGTTGTCTGGCTCGCGCAGGAGCGGGATGCCGAGCTGGACCGCCGGGCCGCAGCGATCGCGGCACAGTTCGGGCTGCCGCTGCGCATCGTGGACGTCGGCATCACCGGCCTGGAACGCGAGCTCGTGGCGCTGGTAGACGGGACCGACTTCTGCGTCGCCGCCTCTTGCGTCGCCCCGCCGGATCTGCTTCGCGATCAGGAACCGGGCGCCGCGAATCAGGTAGCCCGCAGCGGAAGCTAGCGGATCACCGGTGAGCTTTGCCACTGCACCGGCAGGCCGTGCGCGGGCGCGGACCCGAGGATGCGCCGGCGCCCGCCTGGCCACGTCACCAGCGTGACCGGGCAGCCCCCGGCGCGCGACTGCTCCAGGTACAGGTGGGCGAACCTGGCGGCGGGGGTCGCGGTGGCAGCGAGCGCGTCGACGCCGTTAGTGAGCTCGTCCCGCTGGGTTTCGCTCAGGTACTGGCGGAAGATCGAATGCCAGAGCACGGTCCAGGTGCCGCGCACAAGCTCGGTGCGCGCCAGGGTCGCCGACGCGGATTCGGCGCGCAATTCGGCAGGCACCTGTTCAGCAAGCGTGAATGCGCCGCGCAGCCGGCTGAGCCGGTCGGCCTGATCGGGCCAGACGTAGGCGGTCAGCCGGAGCCTGCCAGCCCGGGTCGTCGGGTCGACGGGCGATAGGTCGCCGCCCAGCCGCTCGATCACCTCGATGCGGCCATCCGGCGGCGCGTCCCCCTGCCAGCCGCCCGCCAGCACGACCGGCGAATCGGGATCTCCATAGCTCCCCGCGTCACCGGAGACATGGAACCAGTCCGCGCGCAGGTTCAGGCCGGCGCTCGCACCGACCTCGATGAGCCGGAACGGCAGGGTCTGCTCGGCCGCGATGTGCCGCAGGCCGCCGAGCAGGGCAGCTGCCCGGCCCACCTCGTTGGTCTGTGGCGGGTGGTCAAGCCAGGTGCGGATGACCGCGCCCTGCTCAGCGAACGTATGCCGGAGTGCCGCCCACGCTTGCGGACTGCCTGGCTTGGGGTCGGCGGTGCCGCCAGCACTCGGGTAGAAGGCGGCCAGGCGCGGCGCGTGGCCGGACAGCGCGAGGGCGTGTGCGCCGCCGAGGAGTCGGAGAGCAAGGACGCTGGACAGCCTGTCGTCCAGGTGGCCGCGCAGGACCTTGGCCGTGGGACCGTCGGCCAGGAGATCGTCAGCGGCGTGCAGGAGAAGGTCTCCGTACAGCGGGCTGCCCAGTTCGCGGCAAGCGTCGGCCTGCCAGCGCAGCAGCCGCGCCGTGCGTGTCTCCGGCGTGTCGGTCAGGTCCGCAGTCCCCACGGCGGCCACTATGACAGGAGATGTGGCGTCGCCGCCATGCTGGGCAGGTCGCCATACTGGGCCGGTCGCCGTGCTGCGCCGGTCGCCATGCCGCGCCGCGCCGGTCGCCATACTGGGCCGGTCGCCATGCCGCGCCGGGAGCTGCGGCACTGCCGCGGAAACGTACTGCCCAAACGTGCTGAGGCCCCTCCATGTATGAGATGGAGGGGCCTCAGCTGATCGCGTGTCACCAGTCCGCCGATTGCTCGGCTAACCATGGGTCTCGCGACCGCACTGCCATGAACGGTCTCCTGCGGCAGATCACGGGCGCCTGGCTCTGCCTACCTGGCTCCGCGGCTCGGAATCCGTTCTTGACTGTGAATGAATTTCTACTGCCTGGACCGCGAGCCGCGCAAGGGGTTTCGGAGAATAAGTTGAAGATTCTTTTGGCGCGGGCGCGAGGAGCCGCGAGGAGCGTCAATGGAGCCCGTTATCGGCGATTTACTTTGGCTCGCACCAGTGTGGCAGTGAAGGCCCTGCCGGGCTCGGCAGTCGTCTCGCCCGGGGGCCGGTTGCAGGTCGTCCGCAGACCGGCCGCACGGATAGCCGTGAGGCCCCTGCATGTATGAGATGCAGGGGCCTCACGTGGCCTAGCGCCGCGCTGACCTGCCGATTCCTCGACCAGTCCGCACATTGCCCAGCCTGCCACCGTACTCGCAGATCCCTGCGCGATACCCGGTCCCCCGGGTCCCGCACAACCCTTGGGGTCGCCCCCGCGGTGGACTGCTGTTCAGGTGGTGAGTGAATTTCTACTGCCTATCGCCGGGGCCGCGCAAGGGGTTCTCGTTAACCTCTTCAAGATTCTTTTGCCATCCACAGAACAACGATTGTTATCCCCCAGTACTCGGGTTTATCCACCAACTATCCACAGCAATATGCACAACCTGGGGAAGTGGGGTCAGGATTGCCTATCGACTGCGTAAGGATGCGTGCGCGGACCGTAAGCAAGCCCGTTCCGTCCGTTTGTGCTGGCGTTGCGCCGGCCCTGCGCTGGCCGTTGCGCTGGGGTGTGCGCCGGCCGTTGCGCTGGGGGGTGCGCGGGCCGTTGCGCTGGGGTGTGCGCCGGCCGTTGCGCTGGGGGGTGCGCGGGCCGTTGCGCTGGGGGTGCGCCGGCCGTTGCGACGGGCCTGACCACGCTCGGCCCAGCCGTCATGCCGGACACGTCACGATAGGCTGTCAGGCATCGACGAGCTCACTGTGGCGAGCCTCAACCTGCATTATGGCTTCGGGTTCTTCGGGCAGCCATTCGACGTCGCCGCCGCGCTATGCCAGCTTGAGGCGGAGGTGATCTGCGTCCAGGAGAGCTGGCTGCCGATGCCGGGCGGTGAGCTGAGCCGCGACAGCGGCAGCGGGGAGCTGAGCCGCGACAGCGGCAGCGGTGACCGAGCCACGGTTGCTGACCCAGTTAGTCCAGAGGTCTCGAAGCCGAGTGCGCCGTCTGCCGACCCGGACCCGCTCGCAGAAGCTGCCGCGAAGCTCGGGGCGTCGGTGCACCGGGTCGTGATGTTCAGGCCGTCGAGTCTCAGCCAGCCAGGTATCCCGGTCGATTCACGTCCAGGCGAGCTCGCCATCGCAGTACTCACGACACTCCCGGTGGATGACTACAAGGTCATCGAGCTCGGCACCGCGCCGACCGATGCTGTGCCGCGGTACGCGCAGGTCCTCAGGCTGAGTCTGGCCGCTGGGACCAGCGTGCGGGTCGTCAACACCCATCTCACCCACCGCCTCACGAGCCCGCTCCAGCTGCGGAACCTGCAGCGACGGTTGCGAGCGGACGCGGCGCAGTCGGGGCGCGTCCCGACCATCATCGTCGGCGACCTGAACATGCCCCGGCCGCTCGCGGCGCTCTCGATCACGCATGCCGCCACCGTGCGGGGCCGAACATGGCCAGCCACTCGTCCTGTGGTCCAGCTCGATCACATCCTCGCGGACCAGAGGTTCAAGGTGATCGAGAGCGCGGTCCTGCCGCCCGCGGGATCAGATCACCTGCCGATCAGGGCGCACCTAGGCCTCCTCCCGTCGCGGTAGCCGCCCAGCCGACAACATCTAGGCTGCCGGCCGCGACATTTCCCGCGCGACGTGCAGTTTGGTGCCCGACTTGCCACCTTTGCCCGTACGCAAGCAGGTAAATGTCGCCGCAGCAAGATCATCTAAGAAGGGGCGGCCGGGAATCGCGCGCCGCGACAAGATCATCCGAGTGCTGTGGCGGCGTGCCAGCACGGTGGGGTCTCCGAACGCACCCTCGCAGCCTCGCTCTGCACACGCACCGTCGCTCCGCACACGCACCGTCGCTCCGCACACGCACCGTCGCTCCGCACACGCACCGTCGCTCCGCACACGCACCGTCGCTCCGCACACGCACCGTCGCTCTGCACACGCACCGTCGCTCCGCACCGCCCGCAGACCCACCTCAGGGCCCCCGAGTCGCACACATGCGGCCGCGGCCGTAGGCACATATCCGGGCTAAAGCCCCGATCTACCTCTTCCAATGCGACATATCGCAGAAGCATGATCTTTCGGACTTAGGCTTTACCATCTCTTTAGATATAGCTTGTTTAACCATGACCATCACGCACTATACGTTCACCACAACGCCACGCTGGTGGTGATGAAACGGCTTGAAACCCTAGATATATACCTTTGCCCAAACTCCAGACGAGTTTGGGCTTTTTTGAACGAGCCGCCATCATCGCCGGCACCTCTAGCCGAAGGAGATCTATGTCAAGACGCTGGAGCATTCCCCTCGCCAGTGCGGTGATCGCTATCGGATCGCTGCTGGGCATGGCAGGCAACGCCTCGGCAGCAGTTGCTGTACACAACCCGGCGCACGGGTACCGGCCCGGCGGCCTGATGATCAGGCCGACCGGCCACCTGGGCGCGCGCACCGTTGGCGGCCACACGACAGCTGAGAGCACCAACTGGTCGGGTTATGCCGTGACAGGTGCGAACGGCGCGTTCACCAGCGTGTCGGCCAGCTGGACCGAGCCGACCGCGAAATGCAGCGGCAATCGCCGCCGGACAGATCAGTACTCCTCGTTCTGGGTCGGACTGGACGGTTACAGCAGCAGCTCGGTCGAGCAGACCGGCACGGACTCGGACTGCGTCGGCACCACGCCCAGCTACTACGGCTGGTATGAGATGTACCCGGCCTACCCGGTGAACTTCAGCAACACCGTCAAGCCGGGCGACTCCATGAGTGCATCGGTGACCTTCTCCGGGACGGATACCTACACCCTGGTCCTGAAGGACAACACGCAGGGCTGGACACAGACCATCGCCAAGAATCAGTCCGGGCTCGCCCGGTCGTCGGCCGAGGTGATCACCGAGGCGCCGTCGTCGAACTCAGGCGTCCTGCCGCTGGCCGACTTCGGCACGGTCAGTTACGGCGTCTCGACCGCGAACGGCACTTCGCTCGGCTCGCAGAATCCGACCGAGATCATCATGGTCGACAGCAGCGGCGCCGATAAGGACTCGACAAGCTCCATCAATGGCTCGGGCGGATTCAGCAACACCTGGCTCCGAGCTAACTGACCTGATAGCCCTGTTACCGTCACGCTGCCCCGGTGGCCCTCGGCTGCCGGGGCAGCGGCGCGCGTGGCCATGGCCTGAGCGCGGGAAGCCGGGCGCGGGAGGCCGAGCGCCGGCAGCCACGCGCGAGCAGCCGTAGCCACGGCGCCAAGCCGAGCACGGGATCTAGCCAGCGCGCGCCTTGATGGCGGCGATCAGGGCGGGCAGGACCTCGTTCAGGTCGCCGATCACTGCATACTCGGCGTGGGCAATGATCGGGGCGTCGGCGTCGGTGTTCACCGCCACGATGTGCCGGGCCGACAGGCAGCCGGCCATGTGCTGGATCGCACCGCTGATGCCGCAGGCCAGATATAGCTCCGGCGAGATCTTGGTACCGGTCTGCCCGACCTGCTGCCGGTGCGGCCGCCAGCCCTGGCTGGTCACGACCCTTGACACGCCGACCACGCCGCCCAGCAGGCCAGCGAGTTCCTCCAGGGCGCCGAACCCGTCCGGTCCGCCCACGCCGCGACCACCGCCGACCACGACCCGCGCGGTCGCCAGCGACATCCCGGAACTCTGCTCGGCCGACTCGGTCGCCTGGACCTGCAAGTCCGCCGCGGTCAGCACGGGGGTGAAACACCGCACCGTGGGACGCGGCGTACCAGTTCGGACGAGCACGTCGGCCGCCCGCACGTCGGCCGCCCGCACGTCGGGCGCCCGCATATCGGCGCCAGCCGCGTCGGGTCCCAGCGCGTCGGTCGCTACCGTCAGCAGCGCGCACGGCGCCGCCAGGACGGCGTCCTCCAGTACGCTGCCTGCCCACCGCTGGCGGACTAGCTGCCAGCTACCGGGGCCAGATGGCTCCGCCGAGACGCAGTTGGCTGCGACCGGCAGCCCCATCGTCGCGCCGAGATGGGCTAGTACCTCGCCGCCGCGATCGGTCGCCGCTGCGACGACCGCGGTGACGCCGCCGGCGGCTGCCAGTTGTTCCAGGCTGCGCGCCCACGCCGCTGGCGCGTATCCGGTGAGCTCATCGGAGCAGACGAGGCACACGTCCGTCGCGCCGGAGCTCGCGAACTGGTCGGCGAGATGGTCGGTTACCGACTCGTCATCCGGCACCGCGTCCGGCCCGGCCGCGCCCGACGCCGGGAACGTCACCGCTATCACGCCGCCGCCCGCCCCCGCCAGCGACGCAGCGAACGTCAGCGCCCGCAGCGACGCGTCGGCCACGGTCGCGCCGTCGCGTTCGGCCAGGCAGATCACCGGTCCGCCAGCCACCGCACCGGCCGCATCGCCAGGCGCGCTCACGCGGCCGTCCCGTCGCCACCGGCGCGCGACGCAGACGGCAGCACGCCGAGATCGCCGAGCACCTCGATCAGCGCAGGTACCGCGTCCGCTCCGTGGCCGAGCACCTGCGCCCGCCGGGCCGAGCTCGCCGGCACCCGCAGGCTCAGCTTGCGCAGTCCGTCGGGCTGCCACTGCGGCCGCAGCACCGTGATCTCGGCGCGCTTGGCCCGGAGCCGCCCCGGCAGCGACGGGTACCGCGGCAGGTTGATGCCCTCCTTGACGCTGACGACGGCCGGGAGCGCGACCTCGAACGTCTCCTGCGCGCCGCGGTAGTCCCGCCCCGCCCGCAGCGTGCCGCCGACGACCTCGAGCCGCTTGATCCCGGTCACGCAGGGCCGCCCGAGCGCGTGCGCGACCCGGATCCCGACCTGGTAGCCACCGGTGTCCGCCGCCTCATTACCAACCAATATCAAGGGGAACGGGGTCGCCCTCAGTTCGCCAACCGCCGCCACGATCGCAGCCGCCGTCGCGACCGGGCCCCACTCGCGGCCGTCGGTCTCCAGCAGCACGCCGCGATGCGCGCCGAGCGCCAGCATGTCGCGCAGCTGGTCGGCGGCCTCAGGCGGGCCGAGGGTCAGGACCGTGACCGTGCCGCCCTCGCGCTCGGTGATCTGCACGGCCTCTTCGACCGCGCACTCCTCGTGCGGGCTGACGGTGAAGCCCGACATGCGGGTGTCGACGTCCTGGCCATCGGCGGTGATAACCACCTTCCCGCCGACCATCGGCACGCGCTTCACGCAGACCAGGATGTCCAGCGCCGTAGTGCCCACGGCTAGCGCCTGA
This sequence comes from uncultured Actinomycetota bacterium, assembly GCA_963792725.1. Classification (GTDB taxonomy): domain Bacteria; phylum Actinomycetota; class Actinomycetes; order Streptosporangiales; family Streptosporangiaceae; genus JAJYUU01. Next base: position 330,913 of record CAWBXJ010000003.1, read on the forward strand.
CCCGCTCGTTCGCCGGGTCGAACAGCGGCGTAGCGCCCGCCACCGCCACCGTGACGGGGTACTGCTCGCCCATGTACTCGACCGTCAGCGCGGTCCCCCCGACGGCCTGCTCGGGCGGCAGGTAGGCCAGCAGCAGATGCCTGCCCACCGAAGGACCAGAGCCAGCGCTGGTGACATACGACCGCCGACCGCGCGCGTCGGTCAGCGGCTCGCCCGCTTCGGACAGCACCGGTTCGCCGCCCAGCATGTAACGAAGATCACCGGAGTCAGACGCGTGCTCGTCCACCGTCAGCGTGCACAGCACCGCGGCCGGCGGCGTGTCGCGCTGGCGCAGGTACGCGGTCTTGCCGACGAAGTCCTGCTCCTTGACCTTGGGCCTGGTCATGCCGGCCTCGACGAGGTTGTAGCTCGCGTCAAGCTCGGCGCCGAAGGCGCGATAGCCCTTTTCCAGCCGGCCAGTGGTGCCGTAGACCCCGATCCCGGCCGGCACCAGACCATCGGGCTGGCCGGCCTCGTACACGGCGTCCCACAGCTTCGCGCCCTGCTCGACCGGCGCGTACAGCTCCCAGCCGAGCTCGCCGACATACGAGATGCGCGACGCAAGCACGGTCAGGCCGGCGACCTCGATCTCCTTGCAGGTCCCGAACGGGAACCCGGCGTTGGAGATGTCGTCTGCGGTGACCCGGCCGAGGATGTCGCGCGCTCGCGGCCCCCACAGCCCGAACGTCGTCCACGCCGACGTCACGTCGCTGACGGTCGCGGATCCATCGTCCGGCAGGTGATCAGTGATCCACTTGTAGTCCATCATCCCGGTCGCCCCACCGGTGACGACGCGGAAATGACGCGGGCCGAGGCGCATGATCGTCAGGTCCGCGCGGAAGCCCCCGGCGTCATCCAGGAACGAGGTGTACACCACCCGGCCGATCGGCACGTGCATCTGCGCGACCGCGACCTTCTGCACCGCGTGCAGCGCGCCCGGCCCCGTCACGTCGAGGACCGCGAACGCGGACAGGTCAAACAGGGCGGCTGCATCCCGCATGGCCAGGTGCTCGGCGTTGATGATCGGCGACCACCAGCGCGACTCCCACTCGCTGGGCCTGTCCATCAGCTGCCCGGCGTACTTCTCCAGCAGGCCGGCGTTGGACTCATACCAGAACGGCCGCTCCCAGCCCGCGGTCTCGTGGAACACCGCGCCGAGCGTGCGTTCGCGCTCGTAGGCCGGACTGACGCGCAGCGGCCGGCCAGACTCCCACTGCTCGTCCGGGTGCACGATCCCGTACATCTTGTTGAAGGCCTCGGCTGCCCTGGCCGTGACGTGCGCGGTCGTGCGCTGGTGACCGTAGAAGCGGGCGATGTCGGCCTCGTGGATGTCGATCTCCGGAGTGACGCCGCTCATCCACTCTGCCACCGCGCGGCCGATGCCGGGTCCCTCCTTGATCCAGCTGGCCGCGACCGACCAGAGGCCCGGCACCTCGGGGGTCTCGCCCAGCACCGGGTGACCGTCCGGCGTCATCGAGATCAGCCCGTTGATGGCGTACCGGACGCCCGCGCGCTCGTCGCCGAGCAGCTCGGGCATGAGCTCGAGCGCGAGCTCCAGCTGCGGATCGAAGTCGTCTTGCGTGAACGGCATCTCGGTCGGCGACAGGACTGCTTCCTCGATCGAGGGGATGTCATCGGGCGCGACGATGATCGGCCGGTGCGCATACGAGCCGACCTCCATGTCGCCGCCGTGCTGGCGCTCGTACATGTTCTCGTCGACGTCCCGCACGATCGGGTAGGCGATCTCACCCTCCGTACCGTCGAACAGGGCGATCGGTCCGACACTGATCATCTGGTGGACGATCGGGGTGAGCGGGATCCGCGCGCCGGCCATCTTCGCGATCCGCGGGCTCCACACACCGCAGCAGATCGCGACCACATCGGTCGCGATGTCACCCTTCGTGGTGCGCACGCCTGCGATCCGCCCGTCCTCGGTCTTGTCGATGCCGAGCACCTCGGCGCCGGCGAGGACAGTCAGTGCGTCGAGCTGCTGTGCCTGCTCGCGCAGCAGCGTGCCAGCGCGCAGCGAGTCGACGACCCCAACCGTCGGGAAGTAGGCGCCGCCGAGGATCACGGAATCGTCCAGGTACGGCACCAGCTTGCGCACGCCCTCGGGCGGCAGCACCTCCGCCGGGATGCCCCAGGACTTCGCCTGGGTGCAGCGGCGCCGCAACTCCTGCATCCGCGCCTGCGTCCGGGCGACCTCGATCCCGCCGCTCTCGGTGAAGACGCCGAGTTCCTTGTACTGCTCGGTGCTGTCCCGGGTCAGCTCCATCATCATCTTGGAGTACTCGATCGGGAAGATGAAGTTCGAGGCGTGGCCGGTCGAGCCGCCGGGATTCGGCATCGGGCCTTTGTCGACCAGGACGAGCTGGGTCCAGCCGAGCCGGGCCAGGTGATAAGCCAGGCTGTTGCCGACGATGCCGGCCCCGATGATGACGGCACTGGCCCGGCCAGGTGTCTCGCTCATACCGCGCTCTCGCTCATGTGTCTGCTCCGCCGACTCTCGGTCGTGCCGTATATAGGTTGTGGCCGTGTCCTTCCGTACCTAAGCGGCCGCGGCCTCTTAGGCCGCGGCCGCTCGGTGCGCCCGGCCGCGATTACTCGACCGGTATCTCCTTGTTGATAAGGCCGAGGTCGATGCCCTGCCGCCGGCGGACCACGCGAGCGGTGGCGTAGACGATGATCGCCAGCACGTACATCGCGCCCATGAAGACCAGCGAGCCCCTGTTGTTCACGAAGTACAGGCTGTTGGAGAACCACTCGACCAGGCAGAAGACCAGCAGCGCGATCGTCACCCAGCCCGCACCCAGCACGATCGGGACGCCGAGGAACTTGAACTGGCTGGCCGGCGACGCCGCCCACAGGTCCGGCTTGCGCCATGGCAGGATCACCACGGCGATGGCGCTGAACAAGTACGTCACCGCGATGACCAGCGTCGCGTCCAGGAAGTAGTTGCGGAACGTGCCGGAGTACGCGTAGACCGCGGACAGGCCCGCCGCCGGGAGCAGCATCAGAATCAGCGAGTAGAACGGCACCTTGCGCTTCTCCGACACTTCGGCCGCGCGGTCAGGCAGGACGCGGTCGAACGCCGCGGCGAAGATGACCCGGGTCGAGGACAGGAACAGCGTGCCGACCCAGCCGAAGAACCACAGGCTGAGTGCGAGGATCAGGATGACCTGGAACACCGTGTTGTGCACGAGCCAGCCCGCGAACATGAACGGGTACGGCCAGATGCCGAACTGCGGAGTGAGGTTGTAGTCCAGCGAGTTCAGGTTCTGGTAGAAATCCCAGCCGATCGTCTTGGCCACCAGCAGCAGGAAGATGATCGTCAGGATGACGGTGATCCACAGCCCGGAGAACATGCCGGTGAAGACCCGCTTGAAGTCGCTCGCGCCGCGGATCTCGCCGTAGAGGGTGGAGCCCCAGTTCGGCCACAGGATGAAGAACATCATGGCCGGGACCAGCAGCATGGTGGGTCCGATCGGGCCGAATCCCATGTTGTAAGTGGAGTAGCCCGCCTTCGTGGCCGCCGCGTTGGTGGCAGCGTAAGCGTTGTGCACGCCGAAGAGCTTCTGTCCTTCGAAGTTGAACGAGCTCACGAACGAGCTGTGGCTGTTGATCAGGAGCAAGATCACCACGACGGCGAAGGCGACGAGGCCGCCGGCGAAGCACCACTTCTGGACCCGGGCATAGCCGGCCATGCCGAGTGAGACCAGCAAGCCTGCGATGGCGATGGTGATCAGGCACACCACGAAGATGCCATTCTTGGAGGCGAACCAGGCGGCTCCGCCAGGGCTTCCGAGCGTCGCCCAGAGCGGCTGGAACAGCTGAACCGACAGGATGTTGCCGTAGATCGGCGCCCACAGCCACAGGATGAACCACCAGCCCGTGACGGCCATGACGAAGCCGATGCCGCTGCCCAGGATCCGCGTTTGCCAGACGTAGTCACCGCCGGCCCGCGGGATCGTCACGATCAGCCCGGTGTAGGCAACTACGAGGAACGACACCAGGATGGCTGAGATCACGATCGAGGTGATGAACTGGCCTTTGGGGAATGCCGGGCCAGCGAAGGTGAACTCATAGATCCCCAGCGTGACGAAGTTCGTCGCCATGCAGGCATAGATGATCGAGTCCCGTACCGACCAGCCTCGGACCAGGCCGGTCGCGTTACGCAGGAACAGGGTCGGGGTTCCGCTAACGGATTCTGTCGCCATTTCCGCCTCTCAGTTAAGAGCGGCCAGCGTGACTGACCGCCCGTCTTGATCCCCGTCCGCCTGGCTCCCGGCTAGAGTCAGCCGTTCACCAGCAGGTACCTACTGACCTTCGCCTTCTTCACGTCCAGGTCGAGCACTGCGCCCTGGAGAACCCCGTCGCCGTACACGCTGCCGGGGTTAATGGCCAGCGTGCGGTTCATCTTCTTGATGCCGCGGCTCTCGTGAATGTGGCCGTGGACCGACAGCAAGGGCTGGTGCTTGAGGATCGCGTCCCGCACCGCCGTCGAGCCGACTGGCTTCATTACGGCGCCGCCGTGCATCGGGCGCAGGGTCGCGTCGAGCGCCGGCGCTTCGTCGAGCCCGGTGCCGTAGGGCGGCGCGTGGAAGTTGAAGATGGCCCGGCTCATGTCCGGGACGAGCGCCGCGAGCGCCTCGATCTTGGCGGCCAGGTCCTCCTCGGGCGCCTCGCGGTAGGTGTTCCACGGCGTGGGGTTGGTCCAGCCCATGGACACCAGCGAGAAGCCATCCAGGTCCATCAGCTTGCCCTCGGCGAAGCTGACGCACGGAGATGCCTCGATGACGCTGTCGATCTCGAAGATGTCGTCGTTGCCGCCATTGAGGATGCACGGGATCTGGCCGCCGCGCAGCTTACCGTCGGCCATGTCCAGCCAGCGATCGAGCGAGCTGATCATCTCCTGCTCGAACCGCTCTCCGACCGCGCCCTCGTTCTCGCTCAGGTGCGAGAGCTCGTCCTGGCTGACGACCGCCGGGTAGAAGCCGCCGTTGCGGATCCTCGTCATGATGTCGTCGAGCTCGGCCTTGGTGTCGAGGCGCATCGTCTCGCCGCGCAGCGTGACCTGCCAGTAGCCGGCGTACTCGGTGATCGGCACCATTGCCTTGCCGGTCACGTCGCCGCCGAGCACCACGAGGTCGGCCTTGTAGAAGGCCGCCGAGTTCAGGAATTTGCGCCAGCAGACCTCGGATCCATGGATATCGGTGGCAAAAAAGATCTTCATAAGATGATCACGCCTTTGCTGGTCCGCTTGTGCATCGGTCTAGCAGCATGCGTAACCGGGCGTCAAGATTCAAACCGGCCAATGGCGGCCTCGTAGCCTGCACAGATTGGCTCGGGCAAGGCGCCGGCTCGGCGTTCTCAGTGGCCGACTTCCTCCGGCAGTTCATACCAGCGGATGCGGTCGCCCACGTTAGCGCGGAGCTTCCACTTCATGCCTTTCGGCACCGAGTGAGCGACCTCGGCGAGGTGCGCGGCGTGGCCAAGCGGATCATGCGGTGCAGCCGGCGGCACCAGCTCGGGCTTCTCTTCCGCCAGGCCGGGAAGCTTGTCGAGGTTCCTCGTGACGGTGCGCCACCAGCCCCAGTCGGCCGCGAGCAGCTGACCGAATCTGTCTGTGTCGAGGGCGACCTGCTGTGACGACGCCGCGTCCGTGCCGTCTTTACTGCCCTTGCCTGTATCCGCGGCCGCCGCACCGACGGGCAGGCCCGCGAGCAGCTGGAAGATGTCGCGCGCGTCCTTCTCGTTCAGCTCGACGATCTGGAGCTTGGACAGCAAGATGTCGATGGCGTCGAGGGTGAAAGGCAGCCTGCCGTATCCAGGCCGGAAATCCAGGACGTGGCACATGGTGAGCCGGTCCACCATCACGTCGATGGGCCGGCCCGACGGCGCGACGAAGTACATCTGCCGGTCCCCGTTGAGGTTGTTGAACCGGCGGTCCGGCTCGCAGCCGTTGTCCTCGAGGAACGTCGCGGTCGCCTTGCGCCCCTTCGACAAGCAGGCGAAATCCATATCCTGACCCGCACGCAGGCGAGGCGGCAGATTAGGAGTGAGGACCCGGACGGCAAGCCCGCCGAGGAGCTTCAGGCCGACGCCGGCCTGCTGGGCCGCCTCGGCCAGCGTGAGGGCTTCGGGCAGCGGATCGTCGGCGACGGCGTGCGGCGACTGGCCAGGCTCTGCCACGGCTGCTCCCGATGCGTGCTGAGACGTTAGGCGTCAACGGCACGATACAGCGCAGTCAGGACGAAGCGGGATGGCGAACGAGGCCAGATCAGCAGCGTCGGCTGCCCGGCCGCTTGCCACTGGGCGGCGCGAACCGGACGAATCTCGATACACCGGGCGCACAGGCAACCGGAATGTCGCCGTCCCCGGCAACTCCAGCCAACGTGTGTACCGTCAGTACGAAGGTTTCGTACCTCCGGTACACGCGTTCGCGGGGGTGGGCAGGAAGCGCCGCTACTCTCGCGGCCAGCCGCTGCCTGTCGGCCCGGATTCCGTGGGCGGCCGGGACCCGCTGGCGGTTGCCCCGGCCGAGACGCCGGCCGCGCTCGCAGCGCGTTCCTGCTCCACGGCCTGCGCATCCGCGGCCTGCGCATCGGCGGCCTGCGCATCGGCGGCCTGGTAGCTCTCGCCAGCGGCAGCAGGCCGCGGCTGGGGTATCGCGCCCGGCTCGCCCCAGATCGGCATGAGCTGCCGGCCGCCGTGCGTCGCCTCGAAGACCCCGCCTGCCGCATCGGTGCGAGGTCGCCTGGCGTGATGCTTCCACCGCGGATGCGCAGTCGCGTAGTAGACCAGCGAGATCCAGAACGCCAGCACGACCGCGATCACGATCGGCATCACGATGAGGCTCACGTGGGAACCTGCCATGAGACGATCACCCCCCGGCTCGGTTCATACCCGTCGGGGCCAGTGGCATGACACTTTGTGATGGATAAGTAACACTCAGTGTTAGCGACTCAACAGCATCTCCGGCGTATATCGCCCATAAGCCGCGCGACACGCGACACGCCGCGACAGCTGCCCAGCGCAGCTGCTATCAGCGCAGCAGCTAGCGGACAATCACCTGGAACGTCTGCAGGCTAGGGTCTGCCGCGTAGGCGATCCGGCCGCCGTCCGCTGCGACCTCGCGCAGCGCGTCGACCGCGGCGGCGGTGATCAGTTCTCCCGGTGCGAGCACGGGCACGCCGGGCGGGTACGGCGCGATCAGCTCCGCGCTGACGCGACCGATCGCGGCGGCGGCCGGCACGGTTTCGTTCGGCGCGAAGAACGCCTCCCTGGGCGCCAGCACCGTCTGCGGCTCGACGGTCCACGACGCGGCGACGGCAAGATGACGGGGTGTGCCCCGATGCCGCTCGATCGCGTCGATGAGCACCTCGGTGAATCTGGCGATCTGATCCTCGTCGTCGGCGATCGTGGGGATCGGCACCACCGTGTCACGGTCGGCCATCTCCACCGGCATTCCGGCGGCGATGATGTCGGCCTCGACCTTGTTGCCGTGCGCCCCCGTGGCCGCCAGCCGGACGACCAGCTTGGTCGGCTCGACCCCCGGTCCGTCCAGCACGTCGACTCCCGGCACTTCCTGCAGTCGCTTGCGCGCCGCGGCGACCCCGCGGATCAGGCGGCCGCACAGCCGTTCCCCGTCAGCTGCCAGCAGGGCGCGCGCCGCGTCGATGCTCGCCATGATGGATCCGGTTGGACTGGTCGTGTGCGTAGCCTCGAACGCCCTGTCCAGCCGGGCCGCGTCCAGCCGCTCCGTGCGCGCCAGCACCAGCGCGCCCTGGGTGTACGCCGGCAGCGCCTTGTGCGCGCTCGTCACCATCGCATCCGCGCCGGCAGCGATCGCGTGCGGCGGCAGTTCGGGATGGAAGCCCAGGTGCGCCGCCCAGGCCGCGTCCACGATCAGCGGCACGCCTGCCTCGTGGGCCACGGCGGCGTGCCCGGCCAGGTCACTGATGGTGCCGACGTAGGTCGGGTCGCCAAGGAACACGGCGCACGCGTCCGGATGCGCCGCCAGCGCGTCGCGCACCGTCGGCACCGCTACCCCGGCCGGCAAGCCGGATCCGGCGTCGATGTCCGGCCGCACCCAGACTGGCTGCAGCCCCGCGAGCACGAGGCCGAGCAGGAGCGACCTGTGCAGCGTTCGGTTGATGATGACTTTCTGGCCAGGCTGGCCGACGGCAAGCGCCAGCGCCTGGTTCCCGTGCGTGGAACCGGCCACCGAGAACCGACACCAGTCAGCTCCCCACAGCCTCGCTGCCCGGCCCTCGCACTCCACGCGGAGGTTGTCGGCGTGCTTGATGGTGTCGAGGCCGCCATAGAACGGCGCGTCGCCTGCCACTACGGCGCCGACCAGGTCCTGGCGCTGCTTATGGCCAGGCACGCTCATCGGCAGCAGCTCACCCGCCTCGGCCTGCCGGGTGAAGTCCAGCCATGCGGCCAGCATCGGGGCGTCGGCACGCAGGCCAAGCGGATCACGCGGATCGGGCATCATCGCCCTAGTGTGCCCGATGGTGGTCCGGACCGGACATAGGCCTCGATCTGGGCAGCGGCGTGCCCCGGCTCGAACGCCTCGAGCAGCCAGGTCACGCCCGCGTCCGTCATCGCGGTCACGGCCTCCGTCCGCGCATCAGCCGTCAGGCGGTGCAGGGCCACCCGAACCACCAGATCATGGGAACGGGGTGCGTTCAGGCCGGTCAGTGCCTCGCGCATCGCGGCCAGATCAGCCACCGCCGGAGGGGCCGGAAGCTGCCCGGAACCTTTGAAGATCGGAAAGCAGCCCTCCAGGCGGGCGGCCCTGGCCAGGGGCTTGCGGTTCGGCCAGCGGACCGCGGCCCAGAACGGGACCGGGTTCTGTACCGGCGTGGGCAGCAGCTGGGCGTCGTCGACGTGGTAGTGGCGACCGGCGAAGTCGACCACGTTCCCGGTCAGGAAGCTCCGGACGACCTCCAGTGACTCATCCAGCATCACGCCGCGCTCAACCGCCGATGTCTCGTCGCCGAATGCGCTGAACTCACGCCAGCCGTCGTCCCCGAGACCTACGCCGACGGTGAGCCGGCCCGCGGACAGCTGGTCGAGGGTGGCGATCTGCCGGGCGAGCACCTGCGGTCGGCGGCGCGCGAGCGGCGTTACCATCGGTCCGGTGCGCAGCCGGGTCGTGCTCATGACGATCGCCGCCATCGTGACCCACGGATCGGCGACCGCCATGCCCGGTTCGGCGAGGATGTGATCCCAGACAAACAGGCCGTCCCAGCCGGCCCGCTCGGCGTCGGCCGCGAGCACGGCGGCGCGGCGCGGGTCAGCGAACTCCGCAAACGGCGGCAGGAAGATCCCGTGCTTCACCACGCGCTTATCCTGTGCCTTCGACGGCGGATTGGCCTTCGAGGGCGCCTGTGCCTTCGACCGAGGATGGGCGCGCGTAGAACCGTGCGGTCGACGGCGGTAGCGGGGTATTGCCGAGGATCACGTCGGCCGACTTCTCCGCGATCATCATGACCGGCGCGTAGATGTTGCCGTTCGTGACGTACGGCATCACCGAGGCATCGACGACGCGCAGGCCCTTGAGCCCGTGCACTTGCATGGTGTCCGGGTCGACCACCGACATCGGGCCGGTGCCCATCGCGCAGGTGCAGGAGGGATGCAGCGCGGTCTCGCCATCGCGCCGGACCCAGTCGAGGATCTGCTCGGGCGTGTGCACCTCCGGACCTGGAGACAGCTCGCCCGCGTTGTACGGATCCATCGCGGGCTGGCTGAGGATCGCGCGGGCGACGCCGACGGCCTCGACCCACTCGCGCCGGTCCTGATCGGTCGACAGGTAGTTGAACCGCAGCGCGGGCTTGACGGCCGGATCGGCCGAGGTGATCCGCACCGAGCCACGCGCGTCGGAGTTCATCGGGCCGATATGCACCTGGTAGCCGTGGCCGCCGGCCGGCGCGGATCCGTCGTAGCGGACGGCGATCGGCAGGAAATGAAACATCAGGTTCGGGTACGCGACGTCGTCGTTGCTGCGCGCGAAGCCGCCGCCCTCGAAGTGATTCGTGGCGCCGGGGCCGCTGCGCAGGAACAGCCAGCGGGCACCCACCAGCGGACGATTGCGCCACTTCAGCGCGGGCGCCACCGACACCGGCTGCTTGCAGCCGTACTGGACGTAGACCTCGAGGTGATCCTGGAGGTTCGCGCCGACACCGGGGAGTTCGTGGCTGACCCGGACGCCGGCCGGCTCGAGGACGTCGGGGCTGCCGATGCCAGAAAGCTGGAGCAGCTGCGGGCTGTTGATCGCGCCGCCGCACAGGATGATCTCCCCGGCCCGCGCCGTGTGCTGCTTGCCGCCATGCCGATAGTCGACGGCGGTCGCGCGGCCGCCGTCGAGCTGGATCTTCGTCGCGAATGCGCGGGTGAGCACGGTGAGGTTCGGCCGGCGCATCACCGGGTGCAGGTAGGCGCGAGCCGCGCTGAGCCGGCGGCCGCGGCACAGGTTGCGGTCGAACGCCGCGAAGCCCTCCTGGCGATAGCCGTTGACATCGTCGGTCAGCTGATAGCCAGCCTGCTGCGCGGCCTGGAAGAACGCACGGAAGAGCGGGCTGTCGGCGGGACCGCGCTCCAGCACCAGCGGGCCGTCGCCGCCACGGAACTCATCAGCTCCGGCCAGGCACGTCTCCATCCGCTTGAAGTACGGCAGGCAGTGCGCGTAGTCCCAGCTGGCCATGCCGGGATCGGCGGCCCAGCGGGCGTAGTCGAGCGGATTGCCCCGCTGGAAGATCATGCCGTTGATGCTGCTCGAGCCGCCGAGCACCTTGCCCCTGGCGTGGTAGATGCGCCGCCCGTTCATGTGCGGCTCGGGCTCGGACTCGTACTTCCAGTCGTAGAACCGGCTGCCGATCGGGAACGTCAGCGCGGCCGGCATGTGGATGAAGACGTCAAACTTGTAATCGGGCCGGCCGGCCTCCAGCACGAGGACGCGGTTGGCGGGATCGGCCGACAGCCGGTTAGCCAGCGCGCAGCCAGCCGATCCGCCGCCCACGATGATGAAGTCGTAACTTGCCGCACTCGCCGCCATCTTGCCCGGAATCACCGCCTGTCTCGGGTTCTGGCGATGATAGCGCGACACGGGTCGAGCCCGACCAGCGCTGACCGCTCCCGGCCGTCACGGTCCAGGCGCTATCTACGACCTGGGGGCGCCGCGGTAGGTGCCGAATGACCAGCGATTGCCTTCCGGGTCGCGCACGGCGAAGTCGCGCGATCCGTAGTCGGTGTCGTGCAGCCCGGTCAGGATCTCGGCACCGGCCGCCGTGGCGCGAGCGAACAGGGCGTCCGGCTCGTCGGTGACGACGTAGGCACCGAAGCCGCCGGGCGCGAGCGACCAGTCGTCGGCAGCGTCGGAGTCACGGGCCGAGCCGAGCATGATGCCCCCGCCGGGCGGCCAGGACAGCTCGGCGTGATCGACCCGCTCCCCCTCGCCATAGACGGCGGTCGCCTCGAAACCGAACGCGCCGACGAGGAAGCGGATCAGGGCCCGCGCATCGCGTGCCCGCAGCGTGGGCCATACCTGTGGTGCCGGTGTCTTGTCATCCATACGGCCAGCCTGCCAACTGCTAGGCAGCGGTGGCTTGGATGTTTCGGAACTCCTCGGCCAGCCATCTCGTCGGCGAGCAGCCCGCGATCAGGCCGAACTCGCGGTCCAGGTGCGCCTGATCGAAGTAGCCGCAGGAGGCGGCGAGATCGGCGAGGCCGAGCGGCTCGCCAGCCGCGGCCCGCCGCTGAAGTGCGCGCCTGGCCCGGTCGAACCTGATGATGCGGGCGGCTGCCTTGGGCGCCAGCCCCGTCTCCGCCCGGAACTGCGCGCGCAGGTGCCGCTCGCTCCAGCCGGTTTCGGTGGCGAGTGCGCGGACCGAGGCCGTGCCACCGGTCCGCCGCAGCTGCCGCCACGCGTAGCTAACCTCTGCGCTCACGTCCGCGCCACGGCCGGCCTGCGCGAGGCGCACCCGCAACGCCTCGTCGATGATGGCGAACCGCTGTGCCCACTCAGTCGCGCATCGCAGCCTGTCCTGGATCTCGATCGCCAGCGCGCCGAGCACCTCGTCGGCAGGCAGGTCAATCTCGGCTAGCTCCGCGGCCTGGCACGCCGAGCAGTGCCCTCGCACCGAGCGGGTTGAGCCCTACCTGGATGCCCGACTGCCGCCCGTCGTGCGTGATGATCGCGGGAGCGGTGTGCAGGCCGCCGACGATGGTGTCGTAGCTACCGGGCGGCTGAGCGGGATCGGGGTGAGCGGTCAGGACCAGCCGGTCGTCCAGCGTGAAGATCAGGGTGACCGACGGCGAGGGCAGGCCTCGGTGGCGCGCAGGCTCCACGCCGACCTGGCGGAAGCCGACGTAAGAGTCCACGTAACCGCGCAGGCACGGACCGGGAGCGCGCCAGGCGCTCTCGTTGACGACAGTCTCGACTACTTCTGCGCTCATGGCAGCCTGGCCCATGCCTCCATTGTCCACTGGGATCCGCGGTCGGCGGCTCGCGCAGGCAGCGAACGCTGACCCACCACAATGGTGATCCGATTGTAATTCGATTAGTCTTTCGAATAAACTACAAATCTGATATGCTATTCGAAAGTGTGAGTACCATCGCGGCGTGACTGTAAACGAGCACCGCCGGGCCGAGCACAGCCGGGGCGAGCACGCCGACAATGAGCCCAGCTTCACCGCGATGACCGCGGCCACGGCGCGCGCCGCGCACCTGATCGTCGACCAATCCCCCGTTATTTTTGCTGACACGTGTGCAGCGGCTCTCCTTGGTGACCGTGCCGATGAGCTGATCGGCTATCACCGGCAGCATGCCGCGCACCCGATCCTCGCGAGTGCACGGGGCCAGGTCATCTGCCGCAGCCGGCACGCCGAGGATCGTCTCGCCGCCGCGGTTGCGGCTGGCGTGCGGCAGTACGTCGTGCTGGGCGCGGGCCTGGACACCTTCGCGTACCGCTCACCGCTGGCCGGCCAGGTCCAGGTCTTCGAAGTCGACCATCCCGGCACACAAGACTGGAAGCGGTCCGCCATCGAGGCGGCTCAGCTCGGAGTTCCGCGGGACGTCGTCTACGTCCCCGCCGATCTGGCCGCCGACTCGCTGGCGAGCGCGCTGCATGCGGCAGGCTTCAACCGGAACGAGCCTGCAATCATCGCCTGGCTCGGCGTCACGATGTACCTCGACCGGGCAGCCATCGGCGAGACGCTCACCGCCCTGGCCGACTGCGCGCCGGGCACCGAACTCGTCGCCGACTACATGCTTCCGCAGGCGCTGCGCGACGAGACAGGCAACGTCTACACCGAGATGATCATGGCGGCCGCGGCGGAGCGCGGCGAGCCGTGGCTGAGCTTCTTCACCCCTGATGAGATGACCAGCCTGCTGGCCGAGCATGGATTCCGCCAGGCGACACAGATACGGCAGCGCGAGTCGGTCCCGCCGGAGCTCTGGCAGCGGGCCGATGCGCTGCGGCCGATCGAGCTGTCGATGATCGCACGGGCTCGCCTCGGCGGGCCTTAGGCCGTACAGTCGCTGCGTGCAGTTCGAGCCGCGCCTGCGCAAGGGCCTTCACGACGGCACCATCACGGTGGCATTCCGCCGGTGGCGTCGCAGTCAGGTCGTGGCCGGCCACCAGTACCGCACCGGCCAGGGAATGGTGCTGGCCGAGACGGTCGACGTCATCACGCCCGCTGACATCACGCCCGAACTGGCCCGTGCGGCCGGCTTCGCTGACGTGCCGACCGCGGTCGCGGACCTGCGCGGTGACGCCGATCTGCCGCTGTACTGCGTGCGATTCCGCGCTCTTGACGGCCCAGATCCGCGCGACGTGCTGGCCGGTGCCGCGACGCTGACCGAGCAGGAGGCGGCGGCCATCGCCACCCGGCTGGCCCGGATGGATGCCGCGAGCAAGCGCGGTCCCTGGACCGCCGCGGTGCTGGCGCAGATCGCCGACCGGCCGGCTGTGTCGTCGGTGTTTCTGGCCGAGACCCTCGACTGGGAACGCTTCGACTTCAAGCTCCACGTTCGCCGCCTCAAGGCGCTCGGGCTGACTATCAGCCTCGACATCGGTTACCGGCTTTCCCCCCGTGGCGCGGCCTACCTCGCCGGCCTCGCCGGTCCCGCCGTCCGCGAACGCGCCGGGGCGGATGGCGCCGGCCAGGACGGACGCCAGCCGTGAGCAGCACCGGACCTGATCACCCGCTGGTCCTCGCGTACCTGGACGACCTGGATAGGGAACTGGCGAGGCGCCTCGCCGAGCGAGCTGGCGAGCTGCGCGCCCTGATCGTCGCTCAGCTGACCGAGTCGCTGCCGCCGGACGCGGATCGGCTGGATCGTGCGGATCGAGGTGATCCCGCTCGACCAGGGCTGGTACCTGGCCGGGCCGAGTCACGGTAAGTGCATCTAGTCCGGCAGCGACGGCAGCGCGCGCGTACCCGAGCCCTGCACGCTAGTAGCCGGCGGTCGTGTCGATGACGCCGACGAGCGGCTGGCCGGAGATGTACCTCGCGACGTTGTCCTGGATCCGCAGCGCGAGCGGCCGGGCGATCATCTCCAGGGTGTCGGCGGTGTGCGGGGTGATGATGCAGCGCGGCTGGGCCCAGAGCGGATGACCGTCGGGCAGTGGCTCGGGATCGGTCACGTCGAGGGCGGCGCCGGCGATGGTGCCGCTATCCAGCGCGGCGACGAGCGCGCCAGTATCGACGAGCCGGCCGCGGCCCACGTTCACGAGCCAGCTGTCACCGCGCATGGCAGCGAGCTGCGGCGCCCCGATGATGCGCTCGGTCGCCGGCGTCAGCGCGAGCGCGAGGAACACGACCTGCGCGTCCGCCAGCGCCTCCGCGAGCTGGCTCGTCGGCACGGTCCGCGCCGCGCCCGGCACTGGCTCAGCGGTCCGGCGCACGATCGTGGTTGTCACCCGGAACGGCGCCAGCAGCTGGAGCAGGCTCGCCGCGATGCCGCCGCCGCCGAGGATCGTCACGCGCCGGTCAAACAGGGACGTCCCGCCGGGCCGCCCCCACGAACGCGCCTCGATCCGCTCCGGCAGCATCCGCAGGCCGGCCAGCGCGAGCATCAGCGCATGCTCAGCCACCGGCTCGGCGAACGCGCCCTTGGCGCACGTCCACGTCTGCGCCAGGCTGAGGAGGCCAGCCGCTGCGACGACTTCCACGCCGGCCGAGGTCAGCTGCACCCACTGCGCGCCCGTCGCGCCGATCGCCTGGCGAAGGCCGTCGGTCTCCAATGCTGACAGCCACACCAGGCCAGGGGCGGCAGCATCGGCGTCTACTGGCTGACCGCCGCCCTGGCGGATGGCGTCGTCGACCGACTCGATGTGGCGAGGTCCGACAGCTATGCGCACTTCGGTCACGCTGCTAGACCCTAGCTCAGCGCAACCTGATGATGTTCCCCGAGATCAGGTCAGCGGCGTCTGAGGCCAGGTAGGCGATCACCGCCGCAACCTGGGCCGGCGTGGCGATACGGAAGAGCGAGGGCTCCTTCTCGACGGCGGCCCGCACCGCATCGGTGACCCAGCCGCTGTCGGTGACCGGGGGATGCACCATGTTCGCCGTGATGCCATGGCCGGCTAGCTCGGCCGCGGCCGACATCGTGTAGCTGTCCTGGGCCGCCTTGGCAGCGCCGTAGGAGACCTCCTGCGGAAAGCCAAGGTCGCCGCCGGAGGTGAGACCGATGATGCGCCCCCACTGCGCTCCGCGGGCGATGTGGCGCCGCGCGAACTCGCCGATCATGAGCGCCGCCGCCATGGCGTCGACGGCGAACTGCTGCTGGAATGTCGCCGCGGACAGCGGGCGAAGCACACGGCCGAAGCCGTCGGCCTCGGCGGCCGCGAACGTGTCCTGGATCCACCCGGTCGCGTTGTTGACCAGAATGTCGACCGGGCCGAACTGCTGCTCCGCCGCGTCGAACAAGGCGGCCGGTGCCGCTGGATCAGACAGGTCTGCCTCGACGGCGAGAGCCCGGCCGCCCGCCGCCGTGATCTGCGCGACGACGTCGTCGGCGCTGTCGGCCCGGTTGTCGCGATAGGCCTGGGGGATGCCGGGGTCAGGCGCGTCGTGCACCCGCAGGTACGTGCACAGCACCGCGCAGCCCTGGTCGGCGAGCGCGATCGCGGTAGCGGCGCCGATGCCGTGGTTCGCCCCGGTCACCAGGGCCGTGTGGCCGCCAGTCATCTGATCCGCCTCCCTGCTGAGCGGGTCACGACGGTAGCCGGCGGCGACCTGATTCCCAACCGAGTTTGGCTGCGGCGAGTGCAAGCCTCAGTCCGGCTCGGCCGACCCGCGCCGTCCGGCGCGGATCTCCCGCCCCGCAAGCACGTAGTAGACGAGGCCGCCGACCAGCAGCCCGGTGAAGACACTCAGGTCCGAGCCGTCCGTGCGGCTGGACAGCGGGCCCGTCGCGGCGAGCACTCCGCCGCTGCTGGCGTTGAGCCACAGGTAGGCCGCGATGCCGCCCGCCACCTGGGCGATGATCGCCGGCCAGTGCACGCCGTCCGACCGGAAGTAGCGTCCGCCGCGCTCGTCGAGCAGCGCCCGATGGTCATAGCGGTTCCGGCGCAGCCAGCTGTCCACGAGGTAGATCGCGCACCACGGCGCCAGCCACACGATGATGTACAGCAGAAAGCCGGTCAGCAGCGCGAAGAAGCTCCGGGACAGGACCGCGTACGCCGCGATGCCACCACACACGACTGTGTCGATCGCCACGCAGTGCAGCCGCTTGAGCCGGGGCACGAGGCTCTGGAGCGTGACCCCCGATGAGTACAGATCCAGCGTGTTGATCGCGAAGAGCTGCACGATGGCGAAGACCAGGAACGGGACGACGAACCAGCTCTGGAAGCCGGCCACGAGCCCGGTCGGCGAGTTCGCGGCGGCTGGCACCGCTGTCCCCACGGCCGCGCCCAGGATCTCCAGCAGAGCCGACGGGATGGCCGCGCCCAGGGCCACGGCCACCACGATCGGCGTGGCCGGAGTGGCGGCGGGCAGATAGCGCGAGTAGTCGTTGGCGTTCTCCGTCCAGCCGAGGCCCCCTGCAGAGATCACGAGCGCGAGGAACACCAGGAGCATCCCCCAGCTCGCCCCGTGAGCCGCGGCGTGCAGGTCCGCCTTGTCCGCCGCGAGGACGGCCATCACCGCGAACAGCACGACGAACGGGATCGCGAGCCAGCGGAGCACCCTCAGCATGGCAGCGTGCCCGAGAGTGGGCAGCACCGCCTGGATCGCGACCGCGGCGACGATGAAGACGACCTTGGCCGGCGTGCCGGCCCGGAATCCGGCGCGGTCCGTCAGCACGACCGCGGCGAAGACGATGAAGGCGATGCCCTCGATCTCGAATCCGACCTGAGTGATCCAGTTGAAGAAGGACGGCAGCTTGTTGCCTCTAGGCCCGAACGGCGCCCTGCTGATGGTGAACGTGGTCGTGCCCGCGCGCGGGCCCTGCACGCTGGCGAGGCCGGTCAGCGCGTACGAGAGGTTCCCGACCAGGACGATCAGGACGGCCTGGGCAAAGGAGAGGCCAAGGAAGACGACAGCGATCGCGCCGTAGTAGACGTACTCGACGTTCCAGACGGCCCCGGCCCACATCCAGAACAGCGCGCTCGGCTGCCCCCACCGCTCGGCGCCGGGTACATGCTCGATGCCCCGCCGCTCGATGGTCGTGATCGGCGGCCCGGTCATCGACACCGCCTGGTCATCGACACCGCCGGACAGCCGCCAGCCACGCCTGGCTGCCCCGAACTCGCCACCGGCTGCCCTTCTCCCCGATCCGGATGGAACCCAGCCCGGACACTACTACGTCCGCATCCGGCCAGATTTCTCAGCCGCCTGCCCACCAATCCGCTCTCCAGGAGGTCTCGAAGGCCTTAGGAGTACCCGGCCTAAAGGGGGGGTGGATGACCAGGCGCCGCATCGCCGTCATCGGCAGCGGAATCGCAGGCCTGACTGCCGGATATGTTCTAGCTCAGGCCGATGACGTGACCCTGTTCGAGGCCGAGGCGCGCCTCGGCGGCCACGCGCACACGCATCAGATCGGCCCGCTGCCCACCTACGTCGATTCCGGCTTTATCGTGCACAACCGGCGTACGTACCCGTTGCTCACCCGCCTGCTGTCCGAGCTTGGCGTCGCTGTCCAGCCCGCGGAGATGAGCATGTCGGTCAGCTGCGCCGGCTGCGGCCTAGAGTACGCCGGGCACCGCGGCCTGGCCGGCCTCGCCGCCGGGCTGCGCAAGGGCGGTCCGGAGTACGCCCGGATGCTGTCCGAGGTCATCCGGTTTCACCGCGCGGCCAGACGGCTGCTCGCGAGGCCAGCCGCCATCAGCAGCCCCGGCGGCACAGATCCGGGCAGCACAGATCCGGGCAGCACAGATCCGGGCAGCACAGATCCGGGCAGCCCAGATCCGGGCAGCACTGAGCTCACGCTCGGCCAGTTCATCCAGGCCGGCGGGTATTCGGGCTACTTCACCGCGCACTTCTTGCTGCCGTTCGTCGCGGCTGTCTGGTCCTGCCCGCCGCAGACCGCGCTGAGCTATCCGGCCCGTTACCTGTTCACGTTCCTTGACCACCACGGGCTCCTGTCGGTGACCGGATCGCCGCCGTGGCTCACCATCTCCGGTGGCTCTCGCAGCTACGTCGAGCGGGTTGGCAAGCAGCTGGCCGCGGTCAGGACCGGCGCGATGGTGACCTCGGTGTGCCGAAAGGCAGGCGTCGCCGAGGTGAGCTTCACTGATCCCGATGCGTGCACGGGCAGCGACGACAGCGCCGGGTCCGAGCTGTCTGAGACCTTCGACGCCGTCGTCATCGCCAGTCACCCGGACCAGGCCCTGCGGCTCCTCGCTGACCCAACCCCGGCCGAGCGCAGCGTCCTGTCCGCGTTCCAGTACTCACGCAACGCCACCGTCCTGCACACCGACGCCAGTGTGCTGCCCGCGAGCAGCCGGGTCCGGTCGTCGTGGAACTACGCCCTGGCGTCCTGCTCCGCGCAGTCGAGTCAGGTCCAGGTCAGCTACTACATGAACCGGTTGCAGCGGCTCGACACCGACACCGACTACGTGGTGTCCCTGAACCCGGACCGCGACGTCCCGGCCGACCGCGTCCTCGCCCGGATGACCTACGAGCACCCGGTCTACGACCAGGCCGCGCTCGCCGCCCAGCGGCGGCTGCCCGGCCTGAACGACGGCGTGACGGCCTACGCCGGCGCCTATCACGGCTGGGGCTTCCACGAGGACGGCTGCCGGTCCGGCGTGGCCGCAGCCGAGTCGCTGGGCGGCCGGTGGTGATCCCGTCGCTCTACGACTGCCAGATCCGGCACGTGCGCGCAGCGCCGGTCGCCAACTCCTTCTGCTACCGCAGCTACCAGTGGCTCGTTGACCTCGAGACACTGCCGAGCCTGCCCGCCTGGCTGCGGCCGCTTGCCAGGTTCCGGGCTGCCGACCATTTCGGCGATGCTGCCCGGACCATCAGGGAGAATGTCGACTCCTTCCTTGCCGGGAACGGGGTCGACCTCGCTGGCGGCCGTATCCTCATGCTCGCCAGCGCCCGGGTATTCGGCTACATATTCAATCCGCTGTCGGTCTACTGGTGCCACCGCGCGGACGGCTCGCTGGCCTGCGTCATCGCCGAAGTGCACAACACCTACGGCGAGCGGCACTGCTACTTGCTGCACACCGACGCGCGCGGCCGTGCCGAGGTGGACAAGGCGTTCTACGTCTCCCCGTTCAACCCGGTCGACGGGCGGTATCGGATGTCGCTGCCGGAGCCGGGCCAGAAGCTGGCGCTGACGGTCACGCTGCACCGGCCGGGCGAGCCGCCGTTCGTGGCCAGCGTCCGTGGCACGCGGCAGGCCGCCACTCCCGGTGCGCTGCTGCGCGCCGCCGCCCGGCATCCGTGGCCCACCGTCGCTACCACCATCCAGATCCACGCCCAGGGCATCAAGCTCTGGCTGCGCGGCCTGCCCGTCCAGCAGCGCCCAGCGCACCGCGAACAGGAAGGAGTCCAATGAGCCAGGCAACCGAGCTGTGCTCGGCCCAGCCAGCCAGGGCAGCACGCCCGAGCGTGACCAGAGCGCCCGACTCGCTCTCGTCCGGGGCGGTGCGAGTCGATCCGGCGCGCTGGCCCGATGTCGCGGTCGTGCCGAAGGCCGGCGTCCAGGCCATCGTTGCTCGGCGGCTGCTGATGATGGCCGCAGCCAGGCTGCCGCTGCAGGTCCGTCAGCCACGCAGGCCGGCCTTCGGTGCCGGCGGCCCGGACTCGCCAGCGCTCGTGCTGCACCGGCCCGGTGACTTCTACCGGCGCATCGGCGCGCACGGCCTGATCGGCTTCGGCGAGTCCTACATGGCGGGCGACTGGGATAGCGATGACCTGAGCGGGCTCCTGACCGTGCTATGCGCCCGGATCGACACGCTGGTGCCACGCGGCTTCCAGTGGCTGCGCCGGCTCTATGTGGCGCGACCGCCGGCCGACTGGACAGCCGACGAAGCCGGCGCCCGGCGCAACGTGCATCAGCACTATGACTTGTCCAACGACATGTTTGCCCTGTTCCTCGACGAGACCATGACGTACTCGGCGGCGCTGTTCGCCGACTTTGACCCCGGCTCCTCGCCCGCCCCCCGCGGCGAACCGGGCGCTCATCCCGCCGACGGTGACGGTCGCGATCGTGACGGCGCCGTCCGGCTCACTGGCGCGCAGCGCCGGAAGATCGACCGGCTACTCGACCTGACTGGCGTCGGACCCGGCAGCCGCGTCCTCGAGATCGGCACCGGCTGGGGCGAGCTGGCGATCAGGGCCGCGGGCCGCGGAGCTCGCGTGCACAGCATCACCGTGTCAGCCGAGCAGTGCGGCCTCGCCCGCCGGCGCATCGCCGACGCCGGGCTCGCCGACAGGGCAACGGTGGCGCTCCAGGACTACCGCGAGGTGACCGGGCAGTACGACGCCATCCTGTCGGTCGAGATGATCGAGGCGGTCGCCGAGCGGTACTGGGCCGACTACGTCCGCGCCCTGGACCGGCTGCTCGCGCCAGGCGGCCGCATCGGCCTGCAGGCAATCACGATGCCACACGACCACATGATGGCCGCACGCCGGACCAAGACCTGGATCTTGAAGTACATCTTCCCCGGCGGCCTGATCCCGTCGGTGCGCGCCATCGAGGACAACCTGCGGCAGCACACCCCACTCCGCATCACGGACCGGCACGAGTTCGGGCTCCACTACGCCGAGACGCTGCGGATCTGGCAGGACCGGTTCAGCGGCGCCGCCCCGCAGCTGGCGCAGCTCGGATTCGACGAGGTATTCCGCCGGATGTGGCTGCTGTACCTGAGCTACTCCGAGGCGGGCTTCCGGGCGCGCTACCTGCGTGTCTCCCAGTTCCTGCTGGAACGCGACGAGAGGGCGGCGTAGATGGCGAGCCAGACGCTGATCCGGTCCGACGGCGTGGCCGGGCGGCTGCATCCGCTCGCCTGCCAGCTCTTCGGCGGGGAGCTGCCGGTCCGGCTGCGCGCCTGGGATGGCAGCGAAGCAGGCCCCGACGACGGGCCCACCCTCGTGCTGCGCAGCAGGCAGGCACTGCGCCGGCTGCTGTGGCATCCGGGCGAGCTCGGCCTGGCCCAGGCCTACGTAACCGGCGAGCTCGACGTCGACGGCGACCTCACCGACGGACTGCGCGCGGTCTGGCGTGCGATCCGGGAGCGCGGGCTAGCGCAGCCGGGCCTGTCCCCCGGCGGCTGGCTCGCTGCCGCCCGCACCGCCGTCGCCCTCCGCATCCCCGGACCGCGCCCGCCCGCCCCGGTCAGCGAGGCCAGGATCGGCGGCCGGCTGCACAGCCGCGACCGCGACCGGGCCGTGATCGAGCATCACTACGACGTGCCCGCCGAGTTCTACCAGCTGATCCTCGACCCGGCGATGGCCTACTCCTGCGCGCTGTGGACGTCGGCCGATCCCGGCTACAGCCTCGCCGATGCCCAGCGCGACAAGCTGGACACCATCTGCCGCAAGCTGGCGGTCAGTCCAGGTAGCCGGCTGCTGGACGTCGGCTGCGGCTGGGGCTCGCTCAGCGTGCACGCAGCCCGCAGCTACGGCGCCGAGGTCAGCGCGGTCACGCTCGCGGGCGAGCAGGCGAGCTTCGTGCGCGAGCGCGTAGCCCAGCAGGCGCTGGCTGGCCTCGTCGGCGTCCGCAACCAGGACTACCGCGACGTGGGACCCGGCCAGTACGACGCTGTCGCCTCCATCGAGATGGGCGAGCATGTCGGCGACCGGGAGTATCCGGCCTTCTGCGCCCAGCTGCGGGCGCTGCTCTGGCCAGGTGGCCGGGTCCTCCTCCAGCAGATGTCTCGCGGCGCGGTGGCGCCCGGCGGCGGCAAGTTCATCGAGGCCTATATCGCGCCTGACATGCATATGCGGCCAGTTGGTGAGACCGTCGGGCTGCTCGAAGACGCTGGCCTGGAGGTGCTGAACGTCGAGGCCATGCGTGAGCACTACACCAGGACGATCCGAGCCTGGCTGGCGACGCTCGAGGCGCGCGCCGAGCAGGCCACGGCGCTGATCGGCGCGGAGGCCGTTCGGGTGTGGCGGCTGTACCTGGCCGGCAGCGCGCTGGCCTTCGACGAGGGCAGGATGGGCGTGCACCAGATCCTGGCAGTCCGCTCGTCATGAGACGCACGAGGTCGCCTCGCGACGGCCGACCGACTCCCGGCCCACACGAAACGCGCCGGAAGCCGGCTCCGCCGTCCCGAGCCGTCGGGTTGGGCAGTCGGTGATCAGCTTCGCCTTCCCGACGACCCTGCTCGTCAGCGCAGGCGCCGTGACGGGTCTGCTGCTCCTGACCTTCGCGGTCGCCTTGCGCGTGGGGCGCTACAACGTGGTCGATGCCGTCTGGGGACTCGGCTTCGCGCTGATCGCCGTCGTCGCGTTCGTGTTGTCGGCCGGGCACGGCAATGAGATACGGCGGGTTGCGCTGCTGGCCGCGACGGTCCTCTGGGGCCTGCGCCTGGCCAGTTATGTGGGCTGGCGGAGCCGTGGGGCCGGCGAGGATCCCCGGTACGCCGAGATGCTGGACAAGGCGCCGGGAAGCAGGAAGGCCTACGCGCTGCGCAAGGTCTTCCTGCTCCAGGCCGCCCTCATCTGGCTGATCTCCGTCCCGGTTCAGGCCGGCATGTTCCAGCGCGGTGGCCCCGCCTGGCTCGTGTACGCGGGCTTGGCGGTGTGGGGCTGCGGGCTGGCCTTCGAGGCCATCGGCGACTGCCAGCTGGCGAAGTTCAAGGCCGACCCGGCCAGCCGGGGCACGGTCATGGACCGCGGCCTGTGGCGCTACACCCGGCATCCGAACTACTTCGGCGACGCGTGCGTGTGGTGGGGCCTGTTCCTCATCAGCTGCGGATCCTGGCTGGGCCTGCTGACGATCTTCGCACCGGCACTGATGACGTTCCTGCTGACGGCGGGCAGCGGCAAGCCCATCACCGAAGAGCGACTGTCCGCCCGGCCCGGCTATGCCGACTACGTACGCCGGACCAGCGGCTTTGTCCCGCTGCCACCGCGCTGACGCGTAGCAAGGGGCCGCTGAGTCGTAGCATGCTCGCCATGGCAGCGAGCGGACCCGACGGGCACCTGCGTACCGACGAGGAGATCCAGGCGTACCTGGTCGGTGCGGCCGTGCCGCACGAAGCACCGATCACGCTGGCCGAGTATGACCCAGCCTGGCCGGCGCTGTTCGCGAGCGAAGCGGACCGGATCCGCGCCATCCTCGGGCGCACCGCTGTCCTGATCGAGCATGCCGGCTCGACCTCGGTGCCGGGACTGGCCGCCAAGCCGATCATCGACATCGTCCTGGCGGTGCCGGACTCGGCCGACGAGCAGGCCTACGTGCCGGCCATGCAAGCGGCCGGCTACGTGCTGCGGATCCGCGAGCCCGGCTGGTTCGAGCACCGGCTGTTCAAGGGCCCGGATACCGACATCAACCTGCACGTCTTCACCGCGGGCGCGAGCGAGATCGGGCGGATGCTGCTGTTCCGTGACTGGCTGCGCACGAACGACGCGGACCGGGACGCCTACCTGCGGGTCAAGCGTGATCTGGCGCAGCGAACCTGGCGGCACGTCCAGCACTACGCCGACGGCAAGTCGGACATCGTCGCGCAGATCATGGAGCACGCCACCGCAGCGGGCCAGCAGGGCACCGGGTAGCCCGGCAGGAGCACCCGAGGCCCGGGTCCGCTGCGGCGGCGGCCCGCTCAGTTCGGCGCAGGCTCCCAGACCCGGCCCATGGCGTCGAGCATCTCGGTCCGCCTGCTCCGGATGTACAAGAAGTAGGCCACCCCGCCGAGCGTCCAGGCGAGGATCAGGTAGGGCACGAGGTTGTACGGCCACGGCGGGATCGGCCAGAGCTGGCCGTAGATCGGCAGCAGCATTAGCAGGCTGCCCAGGATCGGCAGCACGCCGTGCCGTACCGGCGAGAACTCATCGGCGTGACGGCGCCGGAAGTACAGGATCAGCCCGATGTTCATCATGATGTACAGCACGATGATGCCAAGTCCTAGGGTGCTCCCGAGGAAGTTGTACGCGCCGAACGGGTTGATCCAGGCGCCGAGGGCGAACGTCACTACCGCAGAGAACAGCACGTAGGCGGCCCAGGCCATGGCCGGGCTCTCCCGCCGGTTCGTGGTGCCGAGCCGACGGCTGAAGATGCCTTCGCGGCCGAACGAGAAGATGATCCGCACGGCCGCCGACGATCCCGACAGGACGTTCGCGAACTGGCTGTTGAGGACGGTGAGCGTGATCAGCCAGACGCCGTCCGGTCCCCAGAACTTCGTCGCCAGCGTCGTCCACGGGCTGGCATCAGTGGCGAGCGCGTGCACGTGGTTCGCCCCGAATCCGATGGCAGCCGCGTACCCCGACAGGACATACACGATGCCGATGAGGATCACCGCGAACATCAGCGCGCGCGGCACGGTGTGCCGCGGATTGCGGGTTTCCTCGCCGAGCGTGCCAGCCGACTCGAAGCCGACGAACATCAGGATGCCCCACAGCATGCCGAACCCGAGCCCGCTGACGCCGGTCAGTGAGTGCGCAGGATTAAACGGGGCGGCCGTGTTCCCGCTTGCGCCACCCTGGCCGATGATCGTCGCGAACAGGCTGAGCAGCACCCCTACCTCGAGGACCAGGAAGATGAGGGCGGTCTTCGCCGAGCTGCTAATCCCCCGCGAGCCGATGAACCAGATGATGGCCATGATCACGGCGCTGATCACCCACCAGGGGATGTTGAGGTTGAACTGGCTGACGAGGAATTGATTGCCGAATCCGCCCATCGCGGAGAACAGCATCGGGCCAACGGCCCCGTACGCCAGGACGAGGATCCAGCCCGAAACAAACCCCGTTCCCTTGCCGAAGGCGTGGGTGTTGAATGTGTAGGCGAATCCGGCCGACGGTAGCTTGCTCGAGAAGGAGCCGATCGTCGAGGCCATGATCAGGCAGACGAGCATCGCGAGCAGGATGCCGAAGGGCAGCGCGAAGCCGATCTTCGCGGCGGCCGGCGGAGTATTGAAGGCGACGCTCGTCGCCGGGCCCATGAATGCCATCGCGAGCACGGCGGCGCCGAGGCCGCCGATCGCGCCGCCGCGCAGCCGACCGGGCCTGACCTCATCACTCGCGGCGGGCGAAGTACTGATGTTCTGACTCATCGCGGTTCTCTTTCTGGCCCGGGACTGGGCCGCGGCTTACAGGGGATCGTCGTGGATGGGATGCGGGCGGGCCGCGCCGTTGCGGCGGTGGTCAGGCCGACCGCCCGTCGGGCCAGAGCGCGGGCCGGCCATCGCTAGCCCAGATGCCCAGCGCCTCCGGGTGTCCGCTGCGAACTCCGCGGATCGGCACGATGTAGCCGCGCGTCACGAAGGCCTGGATGCGGAAGCCGAAGACCACGGTGTCGCCCGGCCGGATCTGGCGGCCGTCGGGCGGCGTGAGCATGCCGTAGTAATCGATCATGGACGGAGGCGGGATCTCGGCGTCGGCGAGGAACGCCTCGTCGAGGTCGCCGCCGGGAGCAACTAGCGCCTGCACCTGGTAGTCGGGAAAGACCGGGTCGATGTAGAGGCCGCCGCCGAAGCAGTACGCCCGGCCGCCGTAGCTGTGGGATACCTCCGTGATGTACGCGGCGGCGGGCAGCTCGGGCAGGTCGTCTGAGGTGGCGTGCAGCGGAGTCGTGCCGGTCAGGCCGTGGCCAGGCTCGACCTGAGTGGCGCCCGCGGCGGCCAGCGTGGCGAACGTCGCGCTGCTGGTCGTCCCCGGCGCGTTCACCTGCACGGCGCGACCGGAGGCACGCAGCGCGGCGGCGGCCTTTTCGAGGGTGCCGAGGTTGTGCGTCGGGCCGACGGTACCTTGCTCGGCGGAGAACAGCAGCGCAGGGAACGTGGTGACGCCTGCACACCTGGCGCCCGCCAGGCTGTCGGCGTAGTCGGCGGCCGCGAGCACGTCTTCCGCCGGGAAGCCGCCCTGGTGACCGAGATAGAAGGTGTCGCCTTCCGCGTGGATCCGCAGCAGCAGATCCTGCACCCGGCTGGTCCGGCTCGCGGCCGCAGCCGCCTGCCGGGCCTTCGCCTCGCTGAACACCGTCCAGTAGTCAGGCCGCAGCCCCGCCGCTTCGTCGGCTTCGTGCTCGGCGATCTGGACCAGGTGCCCGAGATGGCCGACGCGCAGGCCGCCGCTGACGACGGCGCGCGCGTCCGGCATGTCCACCGTCACGGCAGCTTCGATGCCACCGGCCTTGACCGCGCGGCAGAAGTGCGGATTGCGGCCCACCTGCTTGGTCATGGCGTACACCGTGAGCCCGAGCGGGGCCGCCGCGTCTGCCATCACCTGGGCGTTCGCCGTGACGGCGTCGAGGTCGAGCACGTAGCTGTTAGCAGGAACCGTGCCGCTGGCGTGCAGGGCTGCCGCGGCGCGCAAGAAGTCCGGGTTACGGCGGCGCAATGTGCTGAGGAACATCGGTGCCCTCTCGGGGTGACGCCGCTCTGGCCTGGGGGGCCCGTCGCGGCGGTGCTGGGCTACGGCGAGCTGACGGCGGTACGAGTGTCGGTGCCGACGTCGGCGCGGGTGTTGGTGCCGACGTCGGTGCGGATGTCGGGGCGGATGTCGGTCCGGATGTCGGGCAGCGTGGGCGCGTGCGCGTCCCGATGCAGGGCGAGGGCGGAGGCGATGGCGCCGACGACGGTGGCGTTCGGGCCGAGCGAGGAGATGACCAGTTCGGGCGCACGATAGGTGACCTGGCCGACCAGCGTCTCGATCTGGGCCACGTACGGGGCCAGCGCCCGGCCGATGCTGCCGCCGAGTATCACCCGGGCTGGGTCGACCAGTGTGGTCACGGCGGTGATGGTGATGGCGACGCTCTCGATCAGTTCGCCGATCATGGCCGCCGCGACCTGGTCGCCGGCCGCGGCCGCCGCGAAGATCAGGGCCGGCGTGACGTCGCGGTTCAGGCTGGTCCGCTCGGGAGTCGCGGCAGCGAGTTCGTGCGCCCGGCTCACCAGTGCGGCACCGGAGATGAGGTCCTCCAGGCCGGCCCGCGGTACGCCGTTCAGCTGACTCGGCCTGGTGATCAGGTACCCGATCTCGCCGGCGGCGTTGTGGCGGCCGCGCAGAACGCGGCCGTCGAGCACGATCGCAGCGCCGATGCCGGTGCCGAGCGACAGTGTGACGAACGAGCTGACACCGACCCCGGCGCCCCGCCAGGCCTCGCCCAGGCCGGCCAGGTTCACGTCGTTCTCGACGGCGAAGGGCTCGGTGAGCTCGGCTTCCAGCAGTCCCATCAGGTCGAAGGCGTGCCAGTGCACGTTGGGGCCCGCGTCAACCAGGCCGGTGTCCGGGTTGACCAGGGCCGGGATCCCGACGCTGACGGCCCGGACTGGCAGGCACTCGCCCGCCGCCGCGTCTCGGAGGGCGCCGATGGACGCGAGCAGGCTGCTGGCAGGTGAGCCGCCGGCGAAGGTCGGCCGCTGATCTTCGGCCAGAACCTCGCCAGCGAGGTCAGCCAGTGCGCCGTGACACTTCGTGCCGCCGAGGTCGATGGCGATGACCGCGCCAGCTCGCTGGTTGAACCGCAGCACATCGCGATTGCGGCCAACGCCGTCGGACGGCCCTGGCTCCTCGATCACCAGCGCGTCCGCGAGCAGACGACGCACGATCCGGCTGACCGACGCAGGCGACAGATCCAGGTCCGCAGCGAGCTCGGGCCTCGTGGTCGCGCCGGCCGTCCGGATCGCGTCCAGGACCAGGAACTGGTTGGTCTCGGTGACCGAAGAGCGAGGGGCCATTAATTTCTTTCTGATAGAAATTTATAGGAGCGTAAAGGCTTAGGCCGTTCGGCGTCAAGAGTCAGATTTGGTTGGCCGCCCATTCAGCGTGGCCTGGGCACGATCCGCGCCCGCCGTGATCATGGACAGACCTGGCCATTTTGCGCCAATTGCCCAGTCACGCTGGTCGACTGGGCCGCGGCTAGCACCAGCCGCGTGGCCACTCGCAGCCATCGGAACGACGTTTCACGGCTGACGTGCCGCAAAAGCGGCAAATCGGTCGCGAAGTGCACCGCAGCCGTGAAATGTCGACGTTCCAAGATCAACTAGACCGAAAGCTCGGGCCGGGCGTGGACTGAGGGGCCCAACTGAGGCCGTGGCAGCCTGCCAACACTGCCCGCGACGCCTACATTTCCCTTCCTGCGTGCGCCTAAATCGGATACTTCGGGCGCCCGAGTGCACCTCCCGCGGGAAACGTCACTTAAGCAAGATCAACTAGGTCGCAGCCTGATGGCTCATGCGCTGCGGACTCTGGTGACTGCCGATCGCTGACCCTCGCCGACCGCAGATGCGCCAGGGCCGCGGCCGCCGACCTCGCCTGGCGCCTGGGCCCGCAGACACATGCATCCAGGCCCAGGAGCATCCCCTGTGAACGTCCCCGGTCAGTTGACCTTGCGGTCGAGGCCATCCCAGTAAGGCTCCCGCAGCTTGAACTTCTGCAGCTTGCCCGTAGCCGTCCGAGGAAGCACCTCGCGTACCTCCACCGACGTCGGGCACTTGAAATGGGACAGCCGACCCCGGCAGTGCTCGATCAGGTCGGCCTCCGTCACGGTGCCGGGAGAGCGGAGCACGACGAGCGCCTTCACTGTCTCACCCCACTTGGGGTCCGGAACGCCAATGACCGCGGCCTCGGCTACCGCCGGGTGCTGATACAGGCAGTCCTCGACCTCGACGGAGCTGACGTTCTCGCCGCCGGAGATGATGACGTCTTTCTTCCTATCCGAGATCACCAGGTATTCCCCGGCCTCGATGTGGCCCTTGTCGCCGGTGTGGAACCAGCCGCCATCCAGCGCCTTTGCCGACTCATCTGGCTGCTCCCAGTACCCGGCGAAGACGTGGTTGGACCGCGCCAGCACCTCGCCCTCCTCGTCCGTCTGCAACTGCACGCCGACGGCCGGAACTCCGGCCCGCGACTGCAGCCTGGCCCGCTCGGACGGCTCCATCCCGTCCCACTCGGCGACCGCGCGATTGATCGTCAGCAGCGGCGCGGTCTCGGTCAGCCCGTAGATCTGGATGAACTCCCAGCCGAGCTCGGCCTCCACGCGCTCGATGGTCTTCGACGGCGGCGGCGCCCCGGCTACGACGATGCGCACAGTGCCGGCGCCTGGTATCAAGCGTCCGGCTGCGCGCCGCTCCGACGCGGCCGTCAGGATCGCGGCGACCACCGCCGGTGCCCCGCATAGCAGTGTGACGCCGTGCGATTCGATGCGGCTCAGGATCTCCTCGCCGTCGATCTTCCGCACGACGACCTGTGGCACGCCCATGCCGGTGACTGCGTACGGCATGCCCCAGCCGTTGCAGTGGAACATCGGCAGCGTGTGCATGAATACGTCCCGGTCGGTCACCGCCGTGTGCCAGCCGAAGATAGCGGCGTTCAGCCAGCAGTTCCGGTGCGTGAGCTGCACGCCCTTGGGCCTGGCTGTCGTACCGCTGGTGTAGTTGATGCTCGCGGTCGCGTCCTCGTCAGCAGCCCACGGCGCCGGCTCCTCGCCATCAGCCGCGGCCGCAAACAGCTCGGCGTCGGCGACGCCATCCAGCACGATCTTGTGCTTGGTGCTGATGCCGCGCAGGCTGTCCTCGGACTCCGGGTCCACCAGCAGCACCGAGCTGCCCGAATGGTCGACGATGTAACTGATCTCGTCGGCGTTGAGCCGGTAGTTCACCGGGACGAGGATCCGGCCATACGCGCTGACCCCGAAATAGGAGATCAGGAACCGGGCCGCGTTCGGGCTCACGATCGCCACCCGCTCGCCGTGCTCGACCCCCATCCGGTCCAGCGCCAGCGCCATGCCGCGCGCACGGCTCTCCAGGTCCCGGTAGCTCAGCGCGCCCAGCGATCCCGCGGTCCCTGGCTCGTCGACCACCGCGGTCCGGCCGCCGTAGACGGCCGCGCCGCGGCTGAGGTAGTCCCCGATAGTCAGCGGCACCTTCATCGACAGGCTCCCTCGCTGGTCCGCACGTAGCCGTTGATGCCTTCATATCAGGACAGCCACCGCGACTTGTAGTGACGGCTTCCAAATACCCGGCACCCGGCCGACGGCGCCCGGCCGGCGGCGCCCGGCCGCAGGGGCCGGGACATAAAGCGGCCGAGCCCCTGTCGACAAGGGCCCGGCCGGCCATTCGGCGGCGCGCTGGGGCCGCCGGGGCTGCTCAGCGGCGCATCTCCGCGCCACCAGCTGCTCAGCGGCGCGTCTCCGCGCCGCCAGCCGTCTAACGGCGTGCCTGCGCCAGCGCGGGCACGACGAGCTCGTCGTCGCCGCCAGCCACGGTCAGCCTGATCGCCGCCATGGGCGCGGTCTGCGCACGGGAAGCGGCGTAGCGCCTCGCGACGGAGCCGGGCTCTGCCTGGCCCTGCTGCGCCAGGGCAGAATCCGCCCGGACAGGCTGCGCCCGGACATGCTGCGCCCGGACAGGCCCGCGGTCAGGGTGCTTGAACACCAGCCACAGCGGGATCCCAGTCATCGCCAGGAAGAACACCGCCATCAGCGGGATGTTGAGCCAGAGCCAATTCACGAAAGCCTCCTTGGTCGAAGTGCCGGCTCTCCTCGCCGGCCACATCTCCAGGCTCAGCCGCGAACTTCTGAGCTACCTCTGACAGCCCTTGGCCAGAGCCATGAGAATCCGGACTGCGTCGAACAGGCGCTTGGCCCGTCAGCCATGATGGGGCGATGGACCTGCCTGTGATGCCCCCGGTCGCCCCGATGCTCGCCAAGTCGGTCAAGGAGATACCGGCCGGGCCGATGAGTTACGAGCCCAAGTGGGACGGCTTTCGCTCGGTCATCTTCCGGGACGGCGACGAGGTGGAGATCGGCAGCCGCAACGAGCGCCCCATGACCCGGTACTTTCCCGAAGTGGTCGACGCCCTGCGCGCCAACCTGCCAGACCGCTGCGTGATCGACGGCGAGATCGTCATTCCGGACGCCGACGACCGCAAGCTCGACTTCGAGGCGCTGCTTCAGCGGATCCACCCGGCCGACAGCCGGGTCCGGCTGCTCGCCAGCCAGACGCCGGCCTCGTTCGTGGCGTTCGACCTCCTCGCGCTCGGTGACGAGGACTGCACGCAGCTGCCGTTCGAGCAACGCCGCGCGATACTGGAGACCGCGCTCGCCAAGGCGGCGGCGCCGGTGTACGTCACGCCGACAACGCAGGACCGGGACACCGCGGTGCGCTGGTTCAGCCAGTTCGAGGGCGCCGGCCTCGATGGCGTGGTGGCCAAGCCACTGGCCGGCACCTATCAGCCGGACAAGCGCGTCATGTTCAAGATCAAGCACGAGCGCACCGCGGACTGCGTGGTGGCCGGCTACCGGATCCACAAGAGCGGGCCGGACGCGATCGGATCGCTGTTGCTCGGGCTCTACGACGACGCTGGCCGGCTCGCGAGCGTCGGCGTCGTCGGCGCGTTCCCGATGGCAATGCGCCGTCAGCTGTTCCACGAGGTGCAGCCGCTGGTCACCAGCTTCGAGGGGCACCCGTGGAACTGGGGCGGCGAGGTGCCGCGCGAAGGCGTCCGCCATCCGCGCGAGGCTGAGGGCAGCAGGTGGAATGCGGGCAAGGACCTGTCCTTCGTGCCGCTGCGGCCGGAGCGCGTCGCCGAGGTCCGGTACGAGCACATGGAGGGCACGCGGTTCCGGCACACGGCCCAGTGGGTGCGCTGGCGCGACGACCGCGACCCGACGTCCTGCGGCTTCGGCCAGCTCGAGGAACCGGTGAAGTTCAACCTCGCCGAGATCCTGCCGCCCGGCTGAAAGGCAAAATCCATGAGGACCGGGAACGGGGTCAGTAGACCAGGCAGCCGAAACGCCGGTCCGCCGGGACTTACCGGACGATCAGGTAGATGACGACGCCCACGACGACGAGACCAGCGACCAGGGGCACGAGCCTTTTGTAGACGGCGCCGCCCGCCACGCTCATGAGGTCGAGCGGCGCTGGCTCGGCGCTCGCTCCGGCTCCGAGCCCAGCTATGGCGCCTGGACCAGAAGAAGCGCCAACGCTGGCGGCGGACTCTGGCGCGAGTGGCTCGCCGAGGCTGCCCGCCGCGGCATCACTACTGACCGCGACATCACTGCTGACTACCGCGTCCGCCGCCGCCGTACTCGCCGCCGCCGTGCTCGCCGCCGCCGTGCTCGCCGCCGCAGTGTTCCCCGCCGCCGTACTCGCCGCCGCCGTATTCGCGGCCAGCGGACGGACCACGCCAGCGCCCGGTAGGTCGCCGCCGAGCTTGCCTTCCAGGCACTGCACGAACTGGCCGAGCAGCTTGGCCGACACTTCCTTGATCATGCCGCTGCCGAACTGCGCGATCCGGCCAGCGATCGTCAGGTCAGTCGTGACGTTCACCACCGTGTTGTCGCCGTCAGCGCGCAACTGCGCGGAGATAACCGCGGTCGCGTTGCCGTTGCCGCGCGTGTCGCGACCGCGGGCGTCGATGACCGCGCTGTGGCTGGCGTCGTCCTTCTCCGTAAAACGGGCGGTGCCCGAGTACTCCGCCGTCACCGGGCCGACCTTGATCTTCACCTTGCCCGTGTAGACGCCGTCGTTGACGCCGGTCAGCTGCGCGCCCGGCATGCACGGCGCGATGACCTCGAGGTCGGTCAGAACGTCCCAGGCCTGGCTCACGGGCACGCCAACGGTGAACTCGTTGTCCAGCTTCATCAGCGTCCTCCAAGGCGCGGCCGATCAGACGATCTTCCTGGATCGGGCCGGCCGTTGTCGAGGCTCGGTCAGCCCCGCGCGGTGTCCCGGCGCATCCGCCACATGGCGCCGCCGGAGAAGATGATGAGCCAGGCCAGCACGTTGACCACCCAGGTCCAGTCCACGCCGTTCCCGAGCAGCGGCGTATGCACGAGCTGGTTGAGACCGTACAGCGGCGTCCACTTGGCGACATCCCGGACTCCGACGGCGAACTGGCTGATCGGGATGAACAAGCCGCCCGCGAAGGACAGCAGCGCCAGGATGAGCCCGAGCAGCTGCAGGACGTTCTCGGCGGGCAGCAGGTAGCCGAGGAACAGGCCGAAGGCGGCGAACAGCAGCGAGCCGATCCAGACCGAGAACGCGGTCGCGATCCAGATCCCGACCGGCATGGATGCCTTGTGCGTGACGATCCCCGCGATGTTGACCGCGGCAACCGAGCAGAAGCCGAGTACCAGCGCGGTCATGATCTTCATGGCGATGTAGGCGACCGGCGACAGCGGTGTCAGCCGCAGCTGCCTGCTCCAGCCCTGCGACCGCTCGATGGACACCATCGCGCCCGCGAACGACGTCGCCAGGACCGCGCCGTACAGCGCCAGGCTGACCATCACGAACGCAGAGACGTTGCCGTGCCCGGACGACAGGCTGTCATACGCCTTGTTCAGCCCGAAGAGCAGGAAGAACACGACCGGCACGACGATCGCGATGATCACGGTGCGCCGGTTGCGGGTCAGCCGGCGGATCTCGAGCTTGAGCGCGGTGAGGTTAAAGCCGCCGAGGCCAGGCGCCCGCCGGGCGGTGACGTCGGGTGCGATCGCTGGTGTCGTGCTCATCGGTTTGCTCCCAAGCTCGAAGCGCTGGCCCCGGTGTCGTCGCCCGTCAGCGCGATGAATGCGTCCTCGATGCCGCGCGCGATGATCTCCAGATCCTTCGCTGTCGTACTGGTCAGCAGGTACCGGGCGGTCGCGTCGCTGTCCTTGGAGTGGATAAGCACGGTGTCGCCTCGCACCTCGACCTCCTCGGCGCCCGGCACGTCGCGCAGCATCGCCTCGGTCGCGCCGGGCAGCGTCGCGCGCACCGTGCGGCCCGCCGCCATCGCCTTGATCTGCGATGCCGTGCCGTCCGCCACCACCTTCCCGTGCCGCAGCAACACGATCCGGTCGGCGTACGCGTCCGCTTCTTCCAGGTAGTGAGTCGCGAAGAGGACCGTGCGGCCCTGCTCGGCGTCCTTCCTGATCGCCGACCAGAAGGTGCGTCGGCCCTCGACGTCCATCCCGGTCGTCGGCTCGTCGAGCACGAGCATCTCAGGGTCGGGCAGCAGCGCCATCGCGAACCGCAGCCGCTGCTGCTCGCCGCCCGAGCACTTGCCGACCCGGCGGTCGGCTATGTCGGCGATGCCCGCGCGGCTGAGCGCCTCGCGCGGCGACTGGCTGCGGGCGAACAAGCTCGCCGTGTACTCGACGGTCTCGAAGACCGTCAGGTCCCGCAGCAGGCCGCCGGTCTGCATGACCGCTGAAATAAGCCCGCGGGAGATCGCCTGCCGCGGCTGCATGCCGAACACCGACACATGCCCGGTGGTGGGATGTGAAAGGCCGAGGATGATGTCGATGGTGGACGTCTTGCCCGCGCCATTAGGACCGAGAATGGCCACGATCTCGCCGGTGGTGAGCTTGAGGTCGACCCCGTCCACCGCCCGCACGTGCCCGAAGTTCTTACGCACTCCGGTCAGGTCCACGGCTAGCAGCGGCCCGCCGCTAGCTCGCCTCGCCCCGGAGGCAGCGCTCGATAGTGTCATGGCCCTAGTCTGCCGACTCTTGGTGACCTTACGGTAAAGCGGCCGTCACGACCTGCCCGTGACACCTGTCACGTTGTCCGCGGACACCGAGCATGGCCCGCCATCATCAGCGGACCAGCCGCAGCGTCCGGACCGCCAGCCCGATGGTCACGACCTGACCCCAGCCAACCGTGATCACATCGGACTCGACGCCGTCGCCGAACAAGACCAGTTCGTCTGACGCAACGCTCACCGACAGCGACTGACCAGCAAGCAGCTCACCCTCGGTGCAGCCAGTTCCCGTCGCCGGCGATGGCCAGGCTTCGCGGACGAACCAGGCGAGCCGCTCGTCCGTAGGGCTGGGCAGCGCCAGCCGGCTCTGCCGCTCCAGCCAGGCTGACCGGCACCAGCCGGTGGCACCGGTGCCAGTGCCGACGATGACGCCCGACGACGCCTGCGTCTCGGCCTGCCCCGAAGGCGGTCGCAGCACGTAACGCGCCGTCTGGTGGCTGGCGTGACCAACGTAGATCTCGTTGAGCGCGAGGAGTTCCTGCCCGTCGTCGGCGCGGGCGCGCACCATGCACAGGCGGTCGGCCGCTGGCTCCCCGGCGGCCGACGCGAGCAGCCTTGCCGCCGCGGCAGGCGGATGCCGCACCAGCACGCCCGGGTTGCGGTCCGGCTCGGGGTTGATGCCGATGACGGGCTGTCCGTCGAGGTACTTGGCGGCGTTGGCGACCAGGCCGTCCTGGCCGACGACCACGATGACGTCGCCCGGCTCGAAGACGAACCGGGCGAGCTCGGCCCGCTCCACGGTGGCTCGCCGCCAGCGATCCGGAATCACCGCCGTGACGCCAGCGATCGCGGCACCGACTCGATGGTGGCGTTCCTCGACGTCCTCGATTCGACGGCCGCGCGTGCGCAGGAAGAAGGCGGCCTGCCCGCGGGTGCCATGCCGGTCCAGCAGGCTGGTCAGCTCGGTCCGACGGTGGACGAGCACGGCCCGCGGCGGCAGTGTGCCTGACGTGCTCATGACCGCGGGCCGCCCGATGCGGGTCCGCCAGCCACGGTTCCGCCAGCCACGGTTCCGCCAGCCGCGCGCCCGCCAGCGACGGGCCCGCCAAGCCTGGCCAGCACCGGCTGGAGCAGGTCGGGACTGAGCACGAGGGTGCCGATCTGCGGCAGCTGACCAGCCAGTTCCTGGAGCGCGAGCGCGAGCACGGTGGCCGGGGGCAGGTGCTGATACGCCCGGACGTGCGCAGCCTCGGCCGCCGCCTTCGCCTCGCCGACGGCCTGCGCCCCGGCCGCCCGGGCGCGAGCGAGCATGACCTCCCCGTTGGCCTGGGCAGCAACCTGGATGCCGCTGGCCGCGACCTCTTCCTCTGCCGCGCGCCTGGCGTTGACGCCTTTCTGGTCGATCAGCTCGGCCTCGCGCCGGGCGAGCTCGATCTGGTTCTGCAGTTCGTTCTCGGCGATAGCGCGCTCGCGCTGGACCGCGAGTGCGCGCCGTTCGTAGGTGGCCCGGTCGGCCTCCTGCTGGATCTGCTCCCTGGCTGGGGTGCGCAGCGCCTTCTCGACGTCCGGCTCGGGCCGGATGGCGACAACGCGGGCACCGATGACCGCGATGCCGGTCTCGGCTAGTCGCGGATCCGCGGTGAGCCCGGTCAGGATCCGGTCACGTACACGACCTACGCCGTCGGCGAGCACGGCCGCGAGCGGGCTCGCCGCGATCAGCCCGAGCACCTGCTGCTGCGCGGTCTCGGTGAGCAGACCGGCGACCTGGTCGAGCGGCGTGCCGCGCCAGGTGCCGGCATCCGGGTCGATCGAGAAGTCGAGGCGCGCGCACGCGATCTCCGGATCGACCACGCGGAAGGTCACGCTCGCCTGCACCGTCAGGTCCTGGAAGTCGGCGGTCCTGGTGTGAAACAGCACGGCCAGCTCCCGGTCGTCGACCGGGACCTCGGACAGCACGGCCGCGAGCGGGCGGAAGAAGAACGACTGCCCAGTGCCGGCGTGGGCAAGCTTGCCGCGGCGCACGTGGCGTACGTGCAGCGTGGGCGTGCCGCGCAAGTGCCGGGTCAGCGGGTAACGGGTGATGTCAGCCATCGGACTGCCTCCTTTATCGTCATGACGACGATAAAGGACCACGGCCTTATTCGTCAAGGCGACGATTAAGGCTAGGCTGCAGGCATGCGCGGTTACGACCCGCACGACTATCCCGCAGCCGGAATCACGGTCGACCTGGTCGTGCTGACAATCCGCCGGGGCGACCTCGCGGTGCTGCTCATCCGCCGGGGGGCGGAGCCGTTCCTGGGCCAGCTCGCGCTGCCAGGCGGCTTCGTCCGGCCTGACGAGAGCCTGGACAGCGCGGCCGCCCGCGAGCTGCGGGAGGAGACTGGCCTGGACCTGGCCGACCCGGCGCACGGGCATCCGCAGCACGGGCGCGGCGAACCCGAGCGCGTGCACCTGGAGCAGCTTGCCAGCTACGGCGACCCAGGCCGCGACCCGCGGCTCCACGTCGTCACGGTGGCCTACCTGGCGCTCGCGCCCGAACTGCCGGCGCCGCGGGCCGGCAGTGACGCCGCCGCGGCCAGCTGGCTACCGGCGGGCAGCCTCAGCGAGAAACTCGCGTTCGACCATGACCGGATCCTCGCCGACGGGCTGGAGCGGGCCAGGGCCAAGCTCGAGTACACACCGCTGGCGACCGCGTTCTGCCCGGCTGAGTTCACGGTCGGGCAGCTGCGCCGGGTGTACGAGATCGTCTGGGGCACCACCCTTGATCCGCGCAACTTCCACCGCAAGGTCACCGGTACGCCGGGCTTCCTCACGCCGACAGATCGCACGACTGAGGGCGAACGCGGCCGGCCGGCCCAGCTCTACCGGCGCGGCGACGCGGCCGTGCTCTATCCGCCGATGCTGCGCTCGGCCGTCAGCTAGCCCCGAGGCCGCGCGCGAATCCGGCCGGGATCAGCACGTCATCCGGTGTCAGCTCGTGCACCGAGGACCGGCCAAGCCCGAGGAGGGTGGAATCGACCCCGTTCCGGAAGATATCCAGGACATTCTCGACACCGGCCTGCCCGCCAGCCGCGAGGCCCCACAGGTAGGCCCGGCCGATCATGACGGCGCGCGCGCCGAGTGCCAGCGCCTTGACGACATCGCTGCCGCGCCGGACGCCGCCGTCGAGCAAGACCTCGATCTGGCCGCCGACCGCCGCGGCGACGGCAGGCAGCGCGCGGATCGTGGCCGGAGTCCCGTCCACGTTGTTGCCACCATGGTTGGAGACCGAGATCGCGCTCACGCCGGCGTCGACCGCACGCTTCGCGTCGTCGACCCGGCTGACGCCCTTGAGCAGGAACGGGGCCGCCCACTGTGCACGTAGCCAGGCCACGTCATCCCAGCTTGGCGGGGGCGTTTGCATCCACTCCCCGTACGCCCCGAAGAAGGTCGGCGCCGCACTATCTGGCAGGGCCATATTCGGGACCTGGAGGTCTGGCAGCCGCCCGGTCCTGGCGTACGCGACCAGCCACCGCGGCCTGATGATCGCCTCCGGCGCGTGGGCGAGCAGCGTCCTGAGATCGTTCCGCTCCGGGATCTTCGGGCTGCCCCAGTCCCTGGAGTGCGAGAACGTCCAGTCGGCCGTCAGGATCAGGCCGACGGCGCCCGCCTTCCTGGCCCGCTCCATCCTGGCGAGGATCTGGTCCCGGCTGCCGGACCAGTACATCTGGAAGAAGGTCTGCGGGTTCGCGGCCACGACGTCCTCGACGGGCTTGCTGGCGAACGAGCTCAGCCCTATCGCGGTACCGCGCGCGGCGGCTGCCCGCGCGACCGCTACCTCGCCCTCAGGATGAACGGCCTGCACACCGGTCGGGGAGATGATCACCGGCAGCGAGACAGGCTGGCCGAGGACGGTAGTCGACAGGTCGCGGTGCGGGGCGTTCCCGGCCACGTGCGGCGCGAAGCCAAGCTCGGCGAACGCGGCGATGTTGTCCTCGCGAGACTGGCCGCGCTCGGAGCCCGCCATCAGCGCGCTGTACACCGAGGCCGGCAGGCGCTTGCGCGCGCGCCGCTGCGCTTCGGCCACGGATTCAAACCAGGCAGTCGCCATCGAGGTCAGACCTTTCCGTCAGTTCGTCCGTCGTTGCGCGAGACGCGCACGGGCCGCCAGGAAATCACCGGCGTGACCGGCACGAGCGTCCGCTCGCGCAGGCAGCCAGCCCAGACGCCGGCGCCGTAACAGACGTCGTCGGCGATGTGGGCAAGCACGTAGCGCACCGGGTCGAGCGCGGGCCGGCGCTGGGCGTACCCGGCCATGGCAGGCCCAAGCAGCAGCGACGCGGCGGCGGCGCGCCCGCACACTGCGCGGCAACCGCCGCCCCTGCTACCGCCGCCCCTGCTGCCGCCGCTCCTGCCAGCGCCGCTCCTGCCAGCGCCGCTGCGCCCACGCCCGCTGCGGCCGGGCGCCGCGAGGGCGATCGCCAGGGCGGGCGCGGCAAACTGGGTCGCGTACCGGCCGATACCTAGCCAGGTCTGTCTGATCGCGGTCAGCACCGCGCCGGGCGCGCCGTCGGCCGGCACGCCTGCGCGGCGTACCGCCGAGGTGATGTCCAGCCAGGCCGCGATCGTGGCGGCCGTCGCGGCGGCCGGACGGCAGGCGAGCGCGGCGCCGACGGCTGCGGTGGGCCAGGGCTGGAGGACGAGGGGCGCCAGGTTCGCCGGGTGGCGGCGCGCGAGCGGGGCGGCCGAGGTCCCGTAGCGGAATCGGCGCGCCAGCAAGCCGGGCCACGAGGCCGGACTGTCGTGCGGAACCTGGACCGACGGCTCGTACCTGATGCGCCAGCCGGCGTCGTGCAGTCGCCAGATGAGATCGACGTCCTCGCCATAACGGAGCGCGGGATCGAAGACTGCTCCGGGCGCTCTAGCGCCGGGTGTCACGGTGTCGAGCGCGGCGCGGCGGACGAGCAGCGCCGCTGTCGGCACGTACCCGACCCGTCCGGCCGGAACGACGCGGGCCGCCTGATCGCCGAGGTCGAGGCTGCCGCGCGCCTGCTCATACCGGCCGGCCGAGGTGCGCGGTGCCAGCGCGACGATCCGCGGCGCGACAGCAGCCACGAGCGGATCGGCCAAGTGCGCGGCGAGCGTCTCGATCCAGGCCGCCGGCGGCACACAATCACTGTCGAGGAACGCGATCAGGTCGGTCCGCAGATCCGCGAGGCCGGCGTTGCGGGCTGCGGCCGGGCCGCCGCTGAAGGCCCGCCGCAGAACGACTGCCCCGTGCCGGGCCGCTGTGGCAGCGACCGCTCGCTCGTCGGCTGAGCCGTCGTCCACCACGACGACCGGGTACCGGGCCGTGACCGACGCCAGGCAGCGGTCCAGCATGGCGGCGCGGTCCCGGACCGGGATGACCACCGTCACATCGAGCCGGCGGTCCTGTCGGAGGCGCGGCGGGACCGGATGGGCGATGCCAGCGTCGGTGAGCCGACGGGCGAGCACGGCCGCCGCGCCCGACCGGATCGGGCCGGCGCGCAGTTCGGCGAGGGCTTTGTGGCCGGCCGCGGTCAGCCGCAGCACCCTGGCGGGTGACCCGCCGAACAGCGACCCGTCGCTGAGTTCCTTCGTAGCCGAGTCCAGCGTCACGCCGAAGCCGGCCGGCATCGGCGCACCGGGCTCTGCCGTCCTGCCGCCAGCGTCCCCGGCGCCGACCGTCCTGCCGCCAGCCTCCCCGGCGCCAGCCCGCACGAAGCCGGACATCACAGTGCGAGGCCGCCGTCGACGGGGACGACCGCGCCGGTCATGCCACTACTGGCGGGGCTGGCCAGGAACGCCAGCACGGCGGCGACCTCGGCTGGCCCGAGCAGCCGCCGAACGGGCTGGGTGCTAGCGAAGTCCCCCGCCCCGGCCAGGTGGTACAGCCGGGCGCTCTCGTCCAGCATCGCCGTGGCGGTCGAGCCCGGGCTCACGGCGTTGGCGGTGACGCCGGTCGGGCCTAGCTCGACGGCCAGCGCCCGGATCAGGCCCGCGACACCCGCCTTGGCCGCGCAGTACGCGGCGAGCATCGGCAGCCCGCGAGTCGCGGCAGCCGACGCGATGGCCAGGAACCTGCCGCTGCGCGGCTGCGGCCGCCGCAGCAGGGCGGGAACCGCGGCGCGCGCGAGGTTGAGCACGCCGCCTAGGTCGATGTCAAGCACGGCCTGCTCCTGCTCCGGCGGCACCTCCCACTGGCTGGCGCCGCCGGCGATCACGCCGGCGCAGGCGATGGCGGCGTCCAGGCCGCCCCACCGGTCTTCGGCGTCGGCTACCGCCACCGTCAGTGCGGCCACATCCCTGACGTCGGCCCGGCAGGCCACGACCTGGCCGCCGGCTCCGCTGGCCTCGGCCGCCTGGCCGGCCGCGCTCACCGCGACAGCAAGGTCGGCCTCGCTCGCCAGCGGATAGGGCACCGACACGTCGTCCTCGGCGCGGTCAACTGCGAGCACGTGCCAGCCACCGGCCGCGAGCGCCTGCACGGTCGCCGCGCCGATGCCGCGGCCAGCGCCCGTGACCAGCGCCACGCGCCCGGCCGTGGTCACGGCGCCGTCGGCGGTGCGAAGCCAGCCAGCGGACTCTGGTCGCAAGCCCGGTCCGGCACGCTGCGAACGGTCAGCCCGGCCCGTGCGCCGTGCGCCGCCGGCCCGGAGTCCGGCCGTGGCCCGATGGAGACCGGGACCGGCGCGCGGCCGCCCGACGCGCGGCCGCCCGACATGCGGCTGCCCGACATGCGGCTGCCCGACATGGGCGTAGCCGCGCGGCCACGGTGTGAGTGGTCGCCCGACGGGCGCGGCGCGGCCGCGACGTCGGCGGCCGCGAGGGCCGTCGCGCCGAAGCCGCGGACACACTCCGGGTCGGGTCCGTCCAGCGGCAGCCCGGTGAAGAACTTCGCCGCCATGCAGCCGCCCTGGCACGCGTCGAACGCCGAGCACGACGTGCAGGCACCACCCGACTGCGGCCGTCGCAGGTCAGCGAACAGCTCCGAGCTCCGCCACACCCTGGCGAACCCGCCGGCCGCGCGCACGTTGCCGGCCAGGAACTCCTCGTGGATCGCGAACGGGCACGCATACACATCGCCGACCGGGTCGATCAGGCAGACCACCCGGCCCGCCCCGCACATGTTCAGGCCGGGCAGCTCCTGCCCGTACCCGGCCAGGTGGAAGAACGAGTCGCCGGTCAGCACGTCCGCGCCGTGGGCGACGAGCCAGTCGTACAGCTCGCGCTGCTGGCCGGCCGTGGGGTGCAGCTCGTCCCAGACGTCGGCGCCGCGACCGGACGGCCGCAGCCTGGTGATGCGCAGCTGCGCGCCGAACGAGTCCGCGATGGCCTTGAACGCGTCCAGCTGGGCGATGTTGTGCCGGGTCATGACGACGGAGATCTTGAAGCCGCGGAATCCGGCGTCGGCCAGGTTCTGCATGGCGCGGGTGGCCATCTCGAACGAGCCCCGGCCGCGGACAGCGTCGTTCACCTCGGCCGTCGCGCCGTCCAGCGAGATCTGCACGTCGATGTAGTCACTGCCCGCCAGTCGCCTGGCCACCTCGGGCGTGATCCGCAGGCCGTTGGTGGAGAACTTCACGCCCACGTGGTGCGCGGTCGCGTAGTCCACCAGCTCCCAGAAGTCGGGTCGGACCGTCGGCTCCCCGCCGCCGATGTTCACGTAGAACACCTGCATGCGCTCGAGTTCGTCGATCACGCGCTTGCACTCGGCCGTACTCAGCTCGGCCGGATCCCGGCGGCCTGAGCTGGACAGGCAGTGCACGCACGACAGG
The DNA here is from genome assembly GCA_963792725.1 of uncultured Actinomycetota bacterium. Taxonomy (GTDB): domain Bacteria; phylum Actinomycetota; class Actinomycetes; order Streptosporangiales; family Streptosporangiaceae; genus JAJYUU01. The sequence continues at coordinate 373,767 of CAWBXJ010000003.1, forward strand.
TTGCACGCGTAGGTCAGCTCCCAGGTGAGGCAGATCGGCGCGTCCAGGCCGGACCGGAACTGCTCTGTCAGCGGCGCCGCGGTCACCGTCATGAGATGGTCCTTCCGCAGATCATCTGGCTGCCCGCCAGGGTCGCGAGCGCCCTGGTGTAGGCGGGCAGTTCGGCGGCCCCGACCCCGGCCTCGGTGCAGGCGGCCCGCGCGCTCGGCTGCGCGGCCAGGCTGGACACGACAGTCAGCAGCGCAGGGCTCTTGAGGAACGACAGCCGCCGGGTGCCGAAGTGGTAGAGCAGCGCGCCGAAGCGCTCGGGCCGGACCGACACCTGCGGATGCAGCCGCCAGGCGGCGTCCAGATCGAACCCGGCATCCGGGACTGAAATGGCCGGCTGCGCGCCCTGCCCGTTAGTAGACACCGCACATGCCGTCGATCGAGATCTCCTCGACCAGCAGGTCAGCGGCGACGACCTCGTCGGTCTCAGTCGCGGTTGCGTCGACTCCGTCGGCGTCAGTGACCTCGTCGGCCGGGCGCTCCAGCAGCTCTGTTGCGTTCTCTGGCATGTCCTGCTCCTTACTTTCGGCACTACGTGACGAATAGGAGTAACATTAATCGTCACCCGGTGACACAATCAAGACCAGACCGGGAACGGGCCCGCCTGGATCGCAGCAGACCTCACGCCGGGGGTGATCGATTCGTGGCCACTGACCTGCGCACTGGCGGCAGCAGGCGAGGGCGGCCGCCGGGCACGAGTGCGCGCGAACTCGAAGTCATCGCGCTTCGCCTGTTTACCGAGCAGGGCTTTGAAGACACCACGGTCGAGCGGATCGCCGCCACGGCTGGCGTGAGCAAGCGGACGTTCTTCCGGTACTTCGACTCCAAGGCCGACGTGCTGTGGAACGCCTTCGACGGGGAGGTCCGCGCGCTGCAGGCCGCCTTTGCGGCGGTGCCGGCCCAACTGCCGCTCATGGCGGCGATCCGCCAGGTGGTCGTCGGCGTGAACCGGTATGGGGCGGAAGATGTGCCGGAACTGCGGATCCGGATGAACCTGATCGCATCGGTCCCGGCCCTCGCTGCCAGCGCCGCGCAGCACTACGACGCGTGGGAACGTGCTGTTAGCGAGTTCGCCGCGGGGCGGCTCGGCCAGCAGCCAGGCTCGCTGTACCCGCTGGCGATCGGCCGCGCGACCCTCGCGGTGTGCCGGTCCGCCTACGATCGCTGGGCGGAGCGCGCCGATGCGGACCTGACCGTCTACCTGGATCAGGCGCTGGCCGCGCTCGCCGCCGGATTCGATCCGGCTGCCCTCGCGGACGGCAGGTAGGCAGGTTGAGCGTGGACATCGTGCTAGCGAGGCCATCGCCGGCGGACGCCAAAGAGTTCATCGCGGCGGCGGCCCAGAGCGCCGCGCTGCACCGGCCGTGGGTGAGCGCGCCGGACACGCCCGAGCGCTTCACCGCCTACCTGAACCGGGCCGCTCGCGAGGATCAGGCCAGTTACCTGATCCGCCATGGCGACTGCGGCCGCCTGGTCGGGTACGTGAACATCAACAACATCGTCCGCGGCGCGCTGCGATCCGGCCATCTCGGCTACGCCTCGTTCCTGTCACACGGTCGGCGCGGGCTGATGACGGCGGGCCTTGCCGCCGTGATCACCGACGCGTTTACCAGCCTCGGACTGCACCGGCTCGAGGCCAACATCCAGCCAGACAACGCGGCGTCGCTGAACCTCGTCCGACGGCTGGGCTTCCGGCGCGAAGGCTTCTCACCCCGGTACCTGCTGATCGACGGCCAGTGGCGCGACCATGAGCGGTGGACGATGCTCGCCGAGGACTGGCCGCCAGTCCCACAGGACGGCCATGGACCACCGGCCGGGTCCGCCTACTAGCCGCCTACTCGAGCGGCTGCTGGGCTATCGCTGGTGGTTCCCGGCCGGCCAGCAGCCAGGCCGCTGCGAGGGCCAGCAGCGGCAGGCCGACGATGAGCGCCGCCAGCTTGACGAAGGGGATAGCGGTCAAGCTGTGGAGACCTCGATTCCAGGCGATGATGCCGAGGTAGGCCGCGGCAGTTCCGAGCACCGCTCCGAGGAGCGCCAGCGCGGCCGCGGTCGCGCCAGTGAGCAGCCGACGGGTGCCCCCGCTTGCCCCGGTGGCTGATAGCACCCGCAGGTCGCCGGCGGTCTCGCTGCGGATCAGGCCGACCGTCATGGCGAGCACGGCCAGCACCGCCAGCACACCGATCGCGATGGCCCAGTCGCTGACGGACTGCAGCCCTGCCTGCGCTTGATGAGACGTCGTCTCCACCGTCAGGCCATTAGCCGCGGCCCAGCGGTCGGCATGGGTGACCTGCGCCGCAGTCAGCGCCTTGGGTGTCTGGATGAGCCACGCGGCCAGCACCGGATCAAGGGCAAGCACAGTCATCGCGTGGGCAGTAAGCAGCGTGTTCGGCGCGGACGCGTACTTAGGCAGCAGCCCCAGCAACTGAATGGACGGCCTGGCCAGGTCTCGGCTACGGGGCTTGCTGACCCCCGAGTGGCTGGCGCCAGGCGGAAAGTTCGATTCGCCGCAGTGCGCACTCCGGGCCGCACACGGGCCGAAGTCCATGATCTTCGCGCCGCCCAGCCCAGTGCGCGAGGTGATGACGTCGGTCGCTGGCTTGATGGCTGCCGGGTCGATCCCGTAGAACTTCAGCAGCGCAGGCGTCGCCACGTACAGCTGCGCCACCGGCATCGAGCCCTGCTGGCCACGGGGGCCCGACACCTGGGTCGCGAGCAGCGTGCTCGGCAGGCCGCTGACGTGCAGCGCCGCAGAGTCGGCGGACTCGGTGGCCTCCAGCGGGACTACATCCTGACTGTGCAGTGTGCTGCCGAACTCGCCGACCAGGCCGTCCAGATGGTGCAGTCGGCTGGCACTCAGCGGCGAAAGGGTCACGGACAGGCTCTGCGAGCCGCCAGGCGAGAGATAGACCATCAGCTGGTTGGCCGGCAGGTTGGTCCAGCCTGATTCGCCGTCTAGTCCCTCGTTCTGGGCCGCCGCGGCGGCGCTGATGGCGATGGCGGCCACGATGCCGGTCACCAGCGTGATAGCGGCAAGCGCGGCGCCCGACCTGGATCGATACCTGGCCAGATCTCGGAGCGCGAGTCGGATCGCGAGCGGCGTGCGCCCGCCGAGGACGGCCAGGCCACCGATGGCGATCGGGCCGAGCAGCAGGACTCCGATTGCGGTCAGGACCAGGCCACCGATGATCAGCGGCGGCGTCTTGCCCAGGTGTGACAGGGCGATCATGACCAGCCCGACGACAAGAAGCGCCCCGCCGAGGGCCGCAGGCCGACGGCCCTGCCGAGGGCTGGCCGGACGGCCCGACAATGCGGCCACGACAGGCACGCGCGCGGCCGCGCGCGCCGGCCACCACGCCGCCGCGACCGCTGTCAGGACCGTCAGCACCATCGCGGTCGCCACCTCCCACCACGGCAGGCTGAAGGTAGTAATGCGATGCTCGACGATCGTCTCGAGCCGCGGCACGAACGCCGACCAGCCTGCCAGGGCCGCCGCCGCGCCCGTCACGGCCGCCACGATGCCGACGACGGCGCCGTTGGCGAGCAGTACCAGCCGGACGTGCCGGTCCGTCGCCCCGACTGCCTGGAGCATGCCGAGCGCGCGCAACCGCCGGTGGGCCAGCACGGTGAAGCCGGCCACCGCAATCAGCCCGATGAACAGCAGCGCGATGGTGTCAAAGATCAGCACCGCAGCAGGCGGGAAGCCGGCAATGTAGGACGGCCGGGTCTGCAGCAGCGCGCCGTGCGGCAGCGGAGACGAGCGAACCTGCCTGGTAGTGGCGTCAAACAGCACTGTGACGTGATCGGTGTGACCGAGCTGGCCTGGCGTGACCAGCGCGAACTGGTCTTGCAGGTCACTCGGGTTCTCGACGATCCCCACCACGGGCAGTGCTCGGCCGCCCTCGTGCCAGACCGAGCCGATGCGCAGCCGGTAGATCGCCGCTACGCCGCTGGTCACCGCGACCTGCCCGGCGGCTGGGTAGTGGCCGCCGTCCAACCGCAGCATCGGGCTCGAGTACAACCCGTCCGGGCGCTGCGCCCGCACGTCGATCGTGTTCACCGTGCCAGGGATGGCCGCCTTCGCGTGGTCGATCACTTCGATCCGGCCGAACCGCGTCCTGGCGGCCGCGACAGCCGCCGCCTGCCGGGACGCCGAGCCGGAGACGATCAGCAGGTGATTCGCCGTGCCGAACTCGGCGCTCGGAGACGACGGTCCGTTCGCGGCGAACGCGATCGCGCCGACGGCGGCGATCACCGCGACGATCAGCAGGCCGATGACTGTCAGCTGCTGGCGCCATTCGCGCCGGAACAGGCGCCACGCCCAGCGGACCACAGCCCGCCGCGCTGGCGCGCCACCGGACCGCGGCGTGGTGTGCGCTCGCCTGTGCCTGACCGCGGTGCTCACTGGCTGTGGCCCTGGGTGAGAAGGGACTCCGGTCCGGGCAGCGGCGCGGTCTGATCGCTGATGCGGCCGTCCCGCAGGAACACCACGCGGTCGGCCCAGGATGCCAGCTGCGCATCGTGGGTTACCACGACGCCCGCCACGCCGCCCTGGCACGCAGTGCGGACCAGCCGCATGACGGCCTCGGCGTTGACCGAGTCCAGCGCTCCCGACGGCTCGTCAGCAAGCAGCAGCCTGCGCTCACCGACAACAGCCCTGGCGATGGCGACCCGCTGTCGCTCCCCGCCGGACAGCTCGTCCGGGAACCGCGCCGCGCGGTCGCCGAGGCCCAGCTCATCGAGAGCCGCCATGACGGCCTTGCGCGCCGTCCGGACCGGGATGCCGTCCAGTTCAAGCGGCAGCGCGACGTTCTCCGCGGCCGTCAGGCCCGCCAGCAGGTTGAAGTTCTGGAAGACGAAGCCGATGGACCGGCGGCGCAGCCGGGCGCGCTCGTTGCGTGACAGTCCGGCCAGAGCCCGGCCGGCCACAAGCACGTCACCGCTGCTCGCGTCTTCGAGACTGCCCGCGATGGTGAGCATGGTGCTCTTGCCTGAGCCGCTCGGGCCCATGATCGCGACAAGCGTGCCGGGCTCGACAGTTAGGCTGACGTCCCGCAGCGCGTGCACCTCGGCCGCGCCCTCGCCGTAGGTCTTGGATACATGCCGAAGCTCCAGGGCTGTCATCGCCGCGCTGCCGTCGAACGCCGCAGCTTAGGCAGCGGGGCCCCGTTCTTGACTTGGGTCATCGGGTGGCGCCGGATCCGGCTTTCGGCCGAGTCAAGCCAGCGGATCACCGAGTCGAGCCGGAACAGCTCGGCGTCGACCGCCAGGGCAAGGCTGAGGTCGTCCTCGGCCCCGTCCTCCTTGATCCGGGTCCACTGCTGCATGAGCTGGACCAGGTAGCGGCGGTGCACCTGCAGTACTTCGGCCACGTCGACGCCCGGTACCCGGAGGGCCACCAGCACCTTGATCACCAGCTCGTCACGCGGTGGTGAGGCAAGGTCGGGCGGGGTGCGCAGCCAGGCGGCCAGTTCCTCGTCGCCGGCGGCCGTGATCCGGAAGCCCTTGTGCTGACTGTCCTCGCCGGTGCCGTCCGCTTCGACGAGCCCATCTCGCTCGAGCCGCTGCAGGGTCGTGTACACCTGGCCGACGTTAAGCGGCCAGACCTCGCCGGTCCTCGCCTCGAATTCCTCGCGCAGCTGGAGGCCGTACTTCGGCCCCTCGCTGAGCAGCGCCAGCAGCGCGTGCGGCACGCTCATGACGCGCTTTCAGTCAGTATCATACTCGGTATAGTACTGAGCATAGAGACGCGGCGCAACGCCTTCGGCGCCATGATTGCCGATACGGTCGAGCGTACGGGCGACGGCGACGGTGACGACCCCGTTCCCGGTCCTGATGGTTTGTCGGAACGGAGGCCAAGCGGTGACTGACCCGGCCGTGTCTGCGGACGCCGCGCTGGTGCACGCGGGCGGACGGCGCGACCTCGGCGAGCCGGCGGTCCAGCCGCCGGTGCTCGCGGCGATCCTCGCTTCCGCCGGCGAGCCGCACGCGGTGGATTACGGGCGTGGCGGCAACCCGACCTGGGCCGCCCTGGAGCACGCACTCGGGGGCATCGAGAGCGCGGACGCGGTGGTGTTCAGCTCCGGGCAGGCGGCGTCGATGGCGCTGATGCTCGCGCTCGCGCGTGACCGCGACACGATCCTGCTGCCGCGCGACGGCTACTACAACGCACGGGTGCTGGCCGAGCGGCTCCGGCCGCATGGCGCGACGCCCGTGCTGGTCGATCTGACCGACCTGCCCGCGGTCGGGCGTGAGCTCGTTGCGCGGCGGGCCGTGCTGTGGGCCGAGTCCCCGACCAATCCGCTGCTGCGCGTCGCCGACCTCGCCCGGCTCGGCGATCTGGCCGGCGCGGCGGGCGCGCCGATGATCGTCGACAACACCGTGGCGACTGGCCTGCTCCAGCGGCCGCTCGACCTCGGCGCCGTGGCTTCGCTGTGCTCACTGACCAAGTCGGCATCGGGTCACTCGGACGTGATCGCGGGCGCCGTGATGACCCGCGACGCCGCGCTCGCGGACGAGCTCCGCAGCTGGCGAACGCTGGGCGGCGGCATCCTCGGGCCGATGGAGGCCTGGCTCGCTATTCGCGGGCTGAAGACGCTGCCGCTGCGCATCGAGCGCCAGTCGGCCAGCGCGCTCGCCATCGCCGGCCACCTCGCCGCGCATCCGGGGGTCACGGCCGTGCACTACCCAGGCGTAAGCCAGGAGTCGCTGGCAGTCGCGCGCGCCCAGATGCCGCGCGGCTTCGGCCCCCTGCTGTCATTTGAAGTCGACGGCACCGCCACGGACGCGGACGCGGTCGTGCTGGCGTCGCACCTGATCGTGCCGGCGACCAGCTTTGGCGGCGCGGAGTCGGCCTGGGAGCGCCGCGGGCGCTGGCCAGGCGAGACCGCGCCGCCGGGGCTGATCCGGCTGTCGGTCGGCATCGAGCCGGCCGCTGACCTCATCGCCGACATCGACCATGCGCTGGCGCAACGCCGACCCTCGGCCTGACCTCGGCGTCGGCATCCGGCACGATGGCCAGGTGACCATCTACACCGGCTTCGCCCCGTTCTATGACCGGATCATGGGCGACCGCAGCGAGGAGGTCGACCGGATCCGGTCGTATGTCAGCAGGCACCTGCCGGGTGCCCGGTCCCTGCTCGAACTGGGCTGCGGCACCGGGGCGCTGCTGGCCGGGCTGGCCGGCGACCTGGACGTCACGGGCATCGACCAGTCCCCGCAGATGCTGGCGATAGCGCACACGAGCGTGCCGGGCGCGCGCCTGGTCCGGGGCGACATGACGGCGTTCACGCTGGCTGCCCGGTACGACGTGGTGATCTGCATGTTCGACACGCTGAACCACGTGCCGTCGTTCGACGGCTGGCTGTCGCTGTTCAGCTGCGTGCATGAGCACCTCGCGCCGGGCGGGCTGTTCATCTTCGACGTGAACACGGCCGGACGGCTGCAGCGGCTTGACGGCGCGCCGCCGTTCGTGGATGAGTTCGACGGGAACGTGGTGATCATGACAGTGCGGTCAGCCCGCGACGGGCTCTCGCTGTGGGAGACAAAGATCTTCGATCGGCAGCGCGACGACATCTACCGGCTGCACCATGAGCGGATCTACGAGCTTGGCGTCCCGCTCGCGCTGATCCGGGCCTCGCTGGCCGGGCGGTTCGAGTTGCTGGAGGAGGCGAGCCTGGACGGCAGCCCGGTCAGCGACCAGTCCGACCGGATCTTCTTCGCCTACCGGCACCGGGTGCCAGCGCGGGCCGTCACGGGTCCGTGAGCTCGAGGACCTTGGCAGGCCAGCTGCCCTGGTTCGCCGCGATGAGGCGGGTGAGCGCGAACGGCCAGACCCGCGCCGGGTCGAGCGTCCGCAGGTCGATCCAGACGGCGGCGTAGGTCCCGTCTTCTGGCGACGGACTCGCCTCGGGGCCCCCGGCGATGCCGATGTCGCCGGATTCTGTGCTCGCGTCGAAGCACCAGTGCCGCAGCGTGGAACCGTCGTCGCGCACGGCGTGGATGACCGCGCGCAGCTTGCCCAGGGTGACGGCGACGCCGAGCTCTTCCGCTGCTTCGCGCCGCGCCGCTGCCGGGATCGTCTCGCCTTCCTCCACGCCGCCGCCGGGCCAGACGAAGTAGTGCTGGCCGGCGCGGAACCGCTCGATCACGGCGACCTTGCCGTGCCGGATGACGATGAGTCGGGCCCGGTCGGCTCCGGCCGCCGCGCCGGACGCGCCGATGACCACCGACAGGCGCCGGTCGATCTCGGCCGGCCCGAGGGCCGCTGCCCCGGCCGCCGCTGCCCCGAGGGCCGCTGTCCCTGCCGCCGCCGTCCCGGACGCCGCTGTCCCGGCCGCCGCGGCCGGCGGCGTCAGCACTGCTGCTCGCGGTCCTTCATCGCCTGCGTCAGCTTGCCCATCACTGCCGAGAACTGCTCGCGCTCGATCGGGGTGAGCCCGGCGAAGATCTCCGAGATGGCGTCGAGCTGCGGGCCGATCGCCTGCGTGGCCGCGCGCGCGCCGGCTGGCGACAGCTCGATCAGCGTTGCCCGCCGATCGGTCGGGTGCGGCCGGCGGATCACGAGGCCGGCTTCCTCCATGGCGTCGACGATCGCGGTCATGTTGCGGGGCGTCGCCCCGAGCTGCGCGCCGAGGTCACGCATGATGGCGGGCCCGCCGCAGTGCAGCGCTTGCAGGAGCCTGAGCCGGGCGTAGTTCAGGCCGTCGCAGGCACGGCCCTCCATCCAGCGCAAGAAGCTCGATGTGAAGCGCGCGGTCTGACCCACCAGGGCGTGGCGGACCTGCGTCTCGTCAAGTCCACTCAGATCGGGGATCTCCGCACACGAGCCCGTGCCGAACCTGGCATCGACGGCCAACGCGGAGTCTTCTTGCCTCACCTCTACGAGCCTACTGGATGACTCGGTTGACACCACTATTTCGTCCGGTACTATTTCGAGTGTGATCGTTCAACACTCAATTATCTTCCTGAAATCGAGGTTCTGCTGACCATGACCAGCGCAATCAGCAAGCAGGCGAGCCCGACGGCCCTAGCCGGGCCGGCCAGCTATCAGCTCGACCCTGCGACGTCCATAGTGACGTTCAGCAACAAGACATTCTGGGGTCTTGTCTCGGTTCGCGGTGGATTCTCCGACCTTAGCGGGACCGCGGAGATCCTGGCCGACGGTTCCGCGCACGGGCAGCTGCAGATCGGCACGGCATCGCTCAACACCAAGAACCGCAAGCGCGACCAGCACCTGCGGTCCGCGGACTTCTTCCACACGGCCGCGCACCCGACGATCATCGTGGCCGTCACCCAGGCCGCTACCAGCGACGGCAGCACCGTGCATGCCAGCGGGACCCTGACCGTGGCCGGCCGGACCAGGCCGCTGACACTGACCGCCAAGATCGCAGAGGCGAGCGACGAGTCGATCGCCCTCACAGCCGACACGCAGATCGACCGGGCCGACTTCGAGATGACGTGGAATCAGCTCGGCATGCTCAAGGGGACCGCCGAGGTGCATGTCGTGGCCAGGTTCGTCAAGGCGGCTGCTGCCTGAGCGGCCGGCCTCCCACCTAGCCGCCAGCACACAGCGAGAAGGAACCAGATGAAGCTACAAGTCATCGTCGGCAGCACCCGGCCCACCAGGGCCGCCGACAAGGTAGTGCCGTGGGTCACTGGCAGGGCAGCGCTGCACCAGGCGTTCGAGTCCGAGGTACTCGACCTGCGTGACTGGCCGCTGCCGATGTTCGGCGAGCACGTGGGCAGCATCGGTGATCCGGCTGATCCGTCGTACTCCGATGAGCGCGTGCGCGCCTGGAACCGGAAGATCGCCGAGGCGGACGCCTATCTGCTCGTCACGCCGGAGTACAACCACAGCATTCCCGGTGAGCTGAAGAACGCCATCGACAGCGTGTTCGTGTCCTTCGCGTTCCGCAACAAGCCGTTGGCGATGGTCGGCTACAGCGCTGGGGTTGGCGGCGGCATTCGCGCGATCGAGCACCTCGTTCAGGTCGCGGTCGAGGTCGAGGCCGCGCCGCTGCGCAGCACTGTCGTGCTGCCCTTCGTGGCTAAGCAGTTCGACGACGACGGCCAGCCGACCGACCCCACGACCGAGGTGAGCATGCAGATCCTGCTCGACGATCTCGCCTGGTGGGCGACTGCGCTGCACAATGCCAGGGCGGCCGACGAGCTGATCCCCGGCAAGGTGCGGGCCCGGATGGCGACTGCCGCCGCCGCGTCCTAAGCGCTGGCGAGCTCCCGGAACGTGCGCCGATAGGCGTACGGCGTCGTGGCGCGCCACTGACGGAAGTGATGGCGGAACGTGGCCGCGTTCCCGAACCCGGCCCGGTCCGCTATCACGTCCACCGTCTCATCGGTCTCCTCCAGCAACTGCTGAGCAAGCAGGACGCGCTGCCCGATCAGCCACCGCTGCGGCGTCGTGCCGGTCTCCTGCACGAACCGGCGCGCGAACGTGCGCGGTGACATGACCGCCAGCCGCGCCAGCTGATCGACCGTCACGTTCCGGTCGAGATTGCGCTGCATCCACTCGATGACCTCGCCGAGAGTGTCGCAAGCGGACTCGGCGACCAGCCGGTCGACAAATTGCGCCTGCCCGCCGTCGCGGTGCGGCGGCACCACCATTCGGCGCGCGATCGCGTTGGCGACCCGGCTGCCCTGCTCCTTACGGACCAGGTACAGGCAGGCGTCGATGCCCGCCGCCGTGCCAGCACTCGTGATGACGGGGTCGGCGTCGACGTAAAGGACGGACGGATCGACCTTGGCCGCCGGGTACAGCCGGGCAAGCCGGTCTGAATGCCGCCAGTGGGTGGTGCAAGGACGCCCATCGAGCAGGCCGGCCGCGCCCAGCACGAACGCCCCGGTGCAGACGCTCAGCACCCGGCTGCCGCGGTCGACGGCCCGCCGCAGCGCGACCAGCAGCGGCTCCGGCCACTGGTCCCGCCCGCAGCGGTCATCGCCGCTGGCCGGGACGGCGATCAGGTCGGCGGTCTCCAGGCGGTCCAGTCCGAACGGCGTCTGCAGGCTGAAGCCCGATCCCGAGCGCAGCGGGCCTGGCTCCGCGGCGACGACGGCGAAGTCATAACCGGGCAGTCCCTGCGCCGTGCGGTCAGTGCCGAACACCTCGCAGACCACGCCGAGCTCAAACGGTGTGAATCCGTCCAGCACCACGACAGCAACATCTTTCAGCACCACCCCATCATGCCCGATGAGTTGGCAGGATGTTAAGTGCAAGTGTCACTACTGCCACTGTCGGATGCAGCCGCCAGCGCGCATTCTTGAGACATGAACGAGCCAGCAAGCCCGCAGACCGGCAGGCATCACCGAGCCAGCCGCCTCCGGCGATTGGCGTGCAGTGTCCGCGACGTCGTGGCCGAGTGCGCCTACGCCCAGCGCCGGCTGTCCGAACTAGCCACCGCGCCCGATCGTTTCCTCTCCGACCCGGATGCGGCGCCCGATACGTATTCGGAATTCCTGTTTCGCACCTCTGGCGTCCTGCGCCACGAGCCGCCCGCCCGCACCCGAGCCAGCCGATGACCTCATGGATGTGAAGCTGGTACGCCTGTAGCCGTAGCAACTCCACATCCATGATTCGCGGGCGGACGCGCACAACTGTGCCGGTGGATGCAGGACAGTTGGCCCGGCGGACAAACCCGGACGGATATCTCAGACGGCCGACGGCTCGAGCACGTCCGCGAACTCGCGAACGAGCGCGGACTTCGAGCGGGCACCGACGACCTGCTTGATCACCTCGCCGCCGGAGAACACGCTCACCGTGGGCACGTGCAGGATGGCGTACTTCCTGGCCGTGCCGGGATTCTCGTCGACGTTGATCTTGACCAGGTCGACCACGCCGGCGTAATCGGCGGCGATCGAGTCAAGCACGGGCGCTACCTGCCGGCACGGGCCACACCACTCCGCCCAGTACTCGACGATGACAGGCCGCGGGCTGTTGAGCACCTCGGCCGTGAAGCTGTCATCGGTTACGGCCCTGGCGATGCTCATGTCTGCTCCGTCGTGGCTGGCGTGCTGACTGACGCGGACCTTCACGCTAAGTGACAGCTGGCTCGGCAAGCAGGAGCGCCGCGCACTCCTGACCGTTCCCGTGCTCGCAGACATGCACGAGCTGGCGGAGCCGGCACCGCAGCTGCACGAGCTCTCTGACCTGGCCGTCGACCGCCGCTAGCTTCGCCTGCGCCGCCGCGGCGATCTCCTGCGTCGACTGCGCCTCGGCCGGCCCCAGCAGCTCAGCTATCTCACCGAGGGTGAAGCCCAGCTGCCTGGCCCGGCGGATAAAGACCAGCCGCCACCGGTCGGCCTCCGAGTACTCGCGGTATCCAGCGCCGCGCCGCTCGGGCTTGGCCAGCAGGCCGCGGCGCTGATAGAAGCGCACCGTCTCGACGCCGACGCCCTCGGCCGCGGCCAGCTTCCCGATCGTCATCCCGGTCATGTCCTGCACGGTACCGGCCGTACCCCGGTACGGAGTCAAGACCGCCGCGAGGTGATCTTGCTACTGTTGCCTGGGTCATGACCAGGTACGCGATGCTGATACTGCCGTCGGCAAACCGCGTCTACGCTGCCGCCTCGGTCGATCTCGTCCGGGCGGAGCTCGCCGCGTTCAGCGACGCCGTGCTCGGCGGCATGCTGTCAGACGCAGCGCTGTCAGACGCAGCGCTGGCCGAGCGCGGCGGGGTGCCGTACCTGGAGTTCACGGCCGACGAGCTGGATCCGCGTGCGATCTGCTTCCTGGCGAACGTCTCGGGCTGCTACGCGCTGTTCGAAGTGACCGGCGACGGCTTGCTGCGGCCGGTGGGCCTGCGCCGGCTGGACCGGTTTGACGACGACCTCATCACCATCCAGAAGTATCCGGGAAAGACGAACGAGCAGTTCACCAAGCTGCTGCTCAACGTCACCCTGATGGCGTCGGCGTTCGCCGGCCAGATGATCGATCGCAAGCTCACGGTGCTCGACCCGCTGTGCGGGCGCGGCACGACGCTGAATCAGGCGCTGATGTACGGCTACGACGCCGCGGGCATTGAGCAGCCGCAGCCCGGCCACGCGGCTTGCCCGGCGGCCGCAGGACCTGCTGGCTGCCGCCGCGCCCGCCTGGGCGGCGCTGCTGCGGCCGGGTGGCGCGCTCGGCGTCGCGCTCAACACGCTGGTCGCGCCCCGCGAAGAAGCGGCCGCGATCCTGGCCGAGGCCGGCCTCGAGCCAGTCGACACCGGTCCGTACCGGCAGTTTCGGCATCGGGTCGACCAGGCCATCGTGCGTGACATCCTCGTCGCCCGTAAGCCGTAGCGGCGACACCAGCGACCAGCGACCAGCGGGCGGCGGGCTAACCGAGGGGCGGCGCGACGAAGCCCGGACCTGCGGCTTCGTCGAGCAACTCGGCGATCCGCAGCAGTCGCATGTCGCTCAGGAACGGACCGATGACCTGGACGCCGACGGGCAGGCCGGCTGGGTCCACGCCGGTGGGAACCGTCACGACCGGCAGCAGCATGGCCCCGACAGCGCCGCACCACGCCGCGGCGAAGAAGTGCGGCACCGCGACGCCGTCGACATCGATGAGCCGCTCGGCTATCGGCCGCTCGGTGTCGTGATCGAAGGCGGCAGTCGGCATCACGGGCGCGAGAACGACGTCGTACTGCTCGAACAGGCTGGCCCACGCCGCGCGCTGAAGCTGCCGAAGCTGCGTCGCGCGCATCCAGTCCCGGTAGCGGCTGGTCATCGCCCGCCCAAGCTCGAGCATCACGTCATCGCCCGGCATGGCCTCAAGCTTTGCCAGCTCGGCGAACTCGGTGTCCGGCAGGTCCATTCCGATTGTCGGCAAGGTCAGGTCACGCCACGTCCTGAAGCCGTCGGCGAGCGCGACCGGCAACGTGACGGCGTCCACTCTGGCGCCAGCCGCCGCGAGCCGGGCGGCGAAGCCGGCCAGCGAAGCGCGCACCCCGGCAGCCACCGGCACGACGTCGGCGCCCTCGTGGAAGACCGTGGCGATCCGGAGCTCGGACGCGCGCTCGATGGGTGCCCCATCGTCAAGGTCGAGGCGCCAGGCTGGGGCGTCCTCGGGTACCGGGCCCGCCGTGACGCGCAGCGCGATCCGCAAGTCGGCGACGCTGCGCGCGAGGGGGCCTGCGACGCCCACGTCAACCTGGATCAAGCTGCCGGGCGGGCCAGGGATGTGACCGCGCACCGGCACGATGCCCCAAGACGGCTTGAGGCCGTACACGCCGTTGTAGTGCGCCGGGTTGCGGATCGAGCCGCCAATGTCGCTGCCGAACTCCAGCGGCGTGAGGCCCGCCGCGACCGCGGCGGCGGCGCCGCCCGACGAGCCGCCCGCGGTCTTGCTTGTGTCCCACGGATTGCTGGTCCGGCCGTAGACCTCGTTGTAGGTCTGCCAGTCGCCGGCGTACAACGGCGTGTTGGACTTGCCGAAGATAATGGCGCCTGCCTGCTTCAGCCTGGCGACGGCGAGCGCATCGGCAGCCGGCACGTACTGAGCCAGCCTCGGCGCACCGGAGGTCGTGACCAGGCCCTCGGTCTCGAAGACATCCTTGACCGTCATCGGCAGGCCGTGCAGCGGGCCAGCCAGCTGGCCGCGAGCCGTGGCCTCGTCTGCCGCCGCCGCAGCCGCCCGAGCCCGGTCGAGGTCCCAGGCGACGATCGCGTTGAGCGCAGGATTCAGCCGGTCGGCCCTGGCTACCAGCTGGTCAAGCAGCTCGCGACTGGAGATCGCGCGCGTCTGGATTGCGTGGCTCAGCTCAGCGGCAGTCGCCGTCGCGATGTCGAGGTCCATAACCGGGACAGTACAGTTCTCACCGTCGCCCGGCCGACCGGTTTAGGCGGCCTTCTCGCGGACCCGGCGCGCCCAGTCATCGTGACCAAGCCGTTCCAGAGACACCGCTAGCCAGGTACACGCTGACTGGTCCAGCCGGGCAGCGGCCAGATCCGCGCGGTCCTTCGGCCGGTCGAGCCGCGCCTTATGCAGGAGCGCTACCTCGGGTCGCAGGTACCGGATGCCCGCGACCGTGTGGACAGCCTGGTCCCATGGCAGACGCACGCTGTGGTCGCGCTTGAACACCCACTCCGTCTCGGAGCTGGCCCGGTCCAGCAGCAGATCCAGCTGCCAGGGATGGCGCGCGTCCTTACGCGCCCAGAGCTGCTCGCAGTCATCGGTCAGCGCGAGCCCGGCAAGCACCGGCCGCAGCGCTCCCTCGTTCGCCTCCCAGAGATGCCAGCCTGCTAGCACGTGCAGCAAGCGGCCGAGATCGGCCATCGCGACCACGACGTCGGTGTCCTCGTGGTGTCGAGGTTCGGCCCCGACGCGAGCCGCCCGTCCGCCGGCGATGTGCCAGCGAACGGGCGGCGAGTCAGTCAGGAGCGCGGCGACGGCGGCAGGCTCGAGCGGGTCCCAGCGGCCATACAGAAGCTGGAACCGCTCGAAGTCGAGTTCATTGACTGCTCGTTGGAAGTCCGGCGGCATCGCTGTAGTCTGCCGCACCGACCCCTGTACCGGCACCCGTCGCCGCACCAGCACCCATGGCCACGACTGGTGCCGTCGAGTACGGGCTTGCGGCGTGCGGCCAGGCCGGCTGCGGCGTCGACGACTCGTGGGCGATCAGCATCCAGACGCACAGCAGGATCAGTGTCGCGAGGAAGGCGCAGAAGACCCAGAACATCGGGGTCAGGCTGCTGCCGATCGTGAGCCCGATCTGGTTCGCCTGCGCCTGGGAGAAGCCGAACTCCAGTGGTGACGCCGCCCCGTTGACCTGGATGCCGGCCGAGATGGCCTGCGCCACCATCGGCACGATTGCACCAGCGGCGAGCGCTGCGCCCAGGCGCATCGGCCGCCACAGCGCTGCCACGATCACCGCGGCGACGAGGGCCGCCATGACGAGCACGTCGCCGACGATCACTGGCGCCGGATTGGCGAACGCGTTGCCCGCGGTAATGACATGGGTGAACCCGCCGGCCGTCTGAAGTATGAACTTGTCCCACGATGGGGCGAAGGCGATGGCCGCGCCCACCGCTGCGAGCACGAGCGTCACGAGCGGCACGACGTCATGACTAGACGCGCCGCCGAGACGGCTCGCGAGACCGCGTACTGGGCCGACCCCGTTCCCGTCGGCACCGGCCGCAGGCGCCGGGCTGGTCCGGAATCCCAGCCCGACGCCTGCCGTGCAGGCCAGCCAGCCAAGCACGCCGAGCACCAGGCCCGCGCCCATCAGGTGCCACCCGCTGGCAATCGGCGTGCCGACGTCAGCGACGAAGAGGCCGAACGTGACCGCGCTCACCCCGAGGCCGACAAGCGCGCCGACCCGCATCCGTGTCCCGCCGAGCGCGATGAGGACTGCGCTCAGGGCCCAGGCAGCGAGATAGATCACATGCGGGACCAGGTTGGTAGCTTCCGACGCGAGGCTGGCACCAGCGACATAGGCCGGGAACAGGCCGACGACGCCGAGCACAACGCCAATGCCGACGACAGCGGCCGCGAGCTGGGGCCTGCGGCGTGCCCGAGCCGGGTCCGGCGACAGGAGCTGCTCGTGGGTGGCAGGCTGGGCGAACGCCTGCTCCGGCGACCCGGACGGCTGGGCTACCGGCTGTGGCGTCCCGGCCGGCTGCTGGGCCACCGGCTGCTGGGCCACCGGCTGCTGGGCCACCGCCGCTATGGTGCCCGGCGCCTCGATCGAGGCGAACCGCGACCACGCGCCGGACCAGCCGTCCGGCGTCAGCGGCCACCATTCCAGCGGCGGTGACTGTATCGCCGCGGCGTGCCAGATCCCGTAGAACTGCGGCCCCTGTCCGATCGCGAAGTTCGCGCCGCGGTAGGCGATGCTGACGTTCTCAGGCACGTTCCGATCCTTCCTGCTCTGGTCCCGCCACTCACGTTCTCACCAGAGCGTACGGACTGAGCCTGCACGTTGGCTGGAAGGTCCCTGCGTTATCGCTGACGTCCCGCTCAGATCGCTGACGTCCCGCTCAGGGCTGGCCACCTGGACAAACGCCTGGCCAGAGGCGGACCGCAGCCGGCCGGGTGACGCCGGCAGCACCGGACCCGTCCCGGCGGCTAGCCTGCTCGCGATGACTGATGACGAAGTCCCCGGCTTCCTGGCAGCGCTCGGCGTGCCCGGCATCGTCGATGCGCACGTCCATTTCCTGCCCGACAACGTCCAGGATGCCGTGTGGCGGTGGTTCGACCGCCTCACGCCGCCGTGGCCGGTGACCTACCGGGCACCAGCGGCGGACCGGCTCGCGACGCTGGCCCGGATCGGTGTCCGGCATCACACCGCGCTCGCGTATGCCCATCGCCCTGGCATGCTCAGATTCCTCAACGAGCACACGCTGGGGCTGGCTGCCGCGGCGCCCGCGGTGATTCCGACGTTCACGATCTTCCCCGAGCCGGGGGTAGCAGCCGAGACAGCTCGATGCCTCGCGGCCGGCGGAAGCGCGGTCAAGGTGCACCTGCAAGTCGGCGCCTTCGACGCTACGGATCCGCTGCTCGACGAGGCCTGGCGGCTGCTGCAGGACGCGGGCACGCCAATCATCCTGCACGCCGGCGCGGTCGCCGACGGCTCCGGCAACGAGCAGTGGTGCGGACCCGGACCGGTCCGGCGCCTGCTTGGCCGGTTCCCTGAGCTCCGCCTCGTGATCGCCCATCTAGGCGCGCCGGACCACGACGCGTTCGTCGGGATTGCCGAGGAGCACCCCGGTGTATGGCTCGATACCGCGATCGTCTTCACCGACCCGCCCTATCTGGGACCGACGCCGCTGCACCTGGTCGAGCGCGTCGGCGCGATTGGCGACCGGATCGTGTTCGGGTCGGACTTTCCCACCATCCCGCATGCGTTCGCCGCACAAGTCAGCGGGCTGGCGTCGCTCGGCCTCGGTGACGAGTGGCTTCGCAACGTCTTGTGGGGGAACGGGGTGCGGCTGTTCGCCCTGTGAGGCACGGTCGCGGCCCACTGAGTCACGGCTGGGCGGAAATTTGTGGCGGCGGAGCGAAGCGCGATGTCGAGAACGCCGCGGCAGGTCCGTCCTTTGGGCAGGAGTGCCAAGATGGCGCACGGACGCTGAGGAGCAGGACATGACCAGGTTCTTTCTGCTGGTGAACTACGACAACGGCGGCGTGATCTCCGAGCCCATGCGGAACTGGGATCCCGCCGACATCAGGGCGCACCTGGCCTACTACGAGGCGCTGAACGCCGAGCTGACCGAGTCCGGCGAGCTGGCCGGCGGCGAGGCCCTGGCCTGGCCAGAAAGCACCAAGATCGTCAGGTCGGACGGCCGGTCGGCTCCGGTCGTGACCGACGGCCCGTACGCCGAGGCCAAGGAGCAGCTGGCTGGCTTCCAGATTGTCGACGTCGAGTCGGTCGAGCGGGCCATCGAGATCGCGGCCAGGGTGTCGGCGGTCCCCGGCCCAGGCGGCGTTCCGCTCCAGCAGCCGATCGAGGTCCGGCAGGTCATGGACGAGGACGGCCTGGGCGTCGATCTGTGAGGCCGGTGCGATGAGCGAGCGCTCGGCGACCGAGGACCTGCTGCGCGACCTGGCGCCGCAGGTCCTCGGCGTGATGATGCGGCGCTTTGGCGGCCTCGATGCGGCCGAGGACGCTGTGCAGGACGCCCTGATCGCCGCGGCGACGCACTGGCCGGCCGGAGGGGTGCCCGACAGTCCGCGCGGCTGGCTGCTGCAGGTTGCTAGCCGGAAGATGACCGATCAGATCCGCAGCGATCAGGCCAGGCGGCGCCGGGAAGTCGCGGCGGAATCGGCCGAGCCTCCGCCTGCCCGGGTGCCGGCCCGCGATGACACGCTGACTTTGCTCTTCATGTGCTGCCACCCGGTGCTGACCCCCGCGTCCGCGATCGCGCTGACGCTGCGAGCGGTCGGCGGCCTCACGACCGCCGAGATCGCCAGCGCGTTCCTGGTGCCGGAGGCGACGATGGCGCAGCGGATCAGCCGCGCCAAGCAGAGCATCAGGAACTCGCGCGTCCCGTTCGGACTGCCTGCCGATGACGAGGGCGCCGAGCGCCTGCGCTCGGTGCTGCATGTGCTGTACCTCATTTTCAACGAGGGCTACGTCGCCAGATCAGGTCACGCCTTGCACCGGCGCGAGCTGGCCGGGGAGGCGATCCGGCTGATGAGGATCGTGCACGCGCTGCTCCCTGCTGACGGCCAGGTAACCGGGCTGCTCGCCCTGATGCTGCTGACCGAGGCCCGGCGGCCCGCGCGGACAGGGCCGGACGGTGAGCTGGTCCCGCTGGCGGACCAGGACCGGACGCAGTGGGATCAGCAGCTCATCGCCGAAGGAGTCGCGCTGGCTGTGCGGGCCATGACACAGGGCCCGGCGGGTGATTACCAGTTCCAGGCCGCCATCGCGGCGCTGCACGACGAAGCGCCAGCCGCAGCCGACACCGACTGGCCGCAGATCCTCGCGCTGTACGGCGTGCTGGAACGCCTGACCGGCAACCCGATGGTGACCTTGAACCGGGCCGTCGCCGCCGCAATGGCCGGTGGCCCGGCGGCCGGCCTGCAGCTACTCGAGCCGCTGGACGAGCGGCTCGCTGGGCACTACCGCCTCGACGCCGTGCGGGCGCATCTGTTCGAGCAGCTCGGCGACGTCGACGCCGCGGTCACGCACTACCGTGCGGCAGCCAGGCGGACGCTGAGCGTGCCAGAGCGGAGTTACCTGCTGATGAAGGCGGCCCGGCTCAGCCGCGGGCCTGGCTGACTTACTGCGCCGGTGTGCCACGCGCAGGGGCTTCGACCTTGCGGCCCGCGCATCCAGCACCAGCCAAGTGTCCGCTGCCGGCCGGAGCGCGTGCGACGAGAGTGTCGGCGGCAGCGGCGGCAAACGGCGATTCAGCCGGTCGCGCGGCGGCCAGCTCTAGCCAGTCAGCGCGCCGACATGGCCCGTAGTCAGCGGCTGCCATAACGGAGCGTGGGTTCGCTAGCCTCGATCTCGATGAGCCGGTTGTATTTTGCGACGCGCTCGCCGCGGGCCGGGGCGCCGGATTTCAGCTGGCCGCAGCCGGTGCCGACGGCGAGGTCGGCGATGAACGCGTCTTCGGTCTCGCCGGAGCGGTGGGAGACGAACTGCCGGTAACCCGCCCGACGACACACGGCCATCGCCTCCAGGGTCTCAGTAACGGTACCGATCTGGTTGAGCTTGATCAGCGACGCGTTCGCGATGCCCTGCTCGATAGCGCTGGCGATGATGGCCGGGTTGGTGCAGAAGTTGTCGTCACCGACCAGTTCCACCTTGTGGCCAAGGCGGTTGGTAAGCGCGACCCAGCCGGCGTCATCGTCCTCGCCGAGGCCGTCCTCGATGAGATGCACGGGGAACTCGGCTGCGATGCTGGCCAGCCGTTCGATGAGCTCATCGGTGCTGAGCAGCTGTCCGGCCACCCGGTACTTGCCGTCCGGCTGGCGGAACTCCGACGCCGCCAGGTCGAGGCCGATCGACACCCCGTCGGCGCCGGGCCGGTACCCGGCGCCGCTGATGGCCGCTACCAGAAGGCGCAGAACTTCTTCTGGCTCGCTGATCTCCGGAGCGAACCCGCCCTCGTCGCCCAGGCCGGTAGACAGCTTGCGGCTGGTCAGCTCGTGCCGGAGCGCTCCGTACACCTCGGCGCCCGCCCGGACCGCCTCGGCCAGCGTGGGCGCGCCGAGCGGCGCGATCATGAACTCCTGGAAATCTAGCTGGTTAGGCGCGTGCACCCCGCCGTTGAGCACGTTGAAATGGGGCACCGGAAGGCAGGGCGTCGCTCCACCTGGCGCCAGCCAGCGCCATAGCGGGACACCGGCCGAGGCGGCCAGCGCCCGGGCCAGCGCCATCGACACCCCCACTGTCGCGTTGGCGCCGAGCCTGCTCTTGCTGGGAGTACCGTCGAGGTCGATCATGGCTTGATCGGCCTCGGCCAGCGCCGCCCAGGATCGCCCGCGCAGCAGCGCGGCAAGCTCCGTGTTGACGGCTCCGACTGCGCCGAGCACGCCCTTGCCCTCATACCGGCTGCTGTCGCCGTCGCGCCGCTCTACTGCCTCGCGCGTGCCGGTCGATGCCCCGGACGGCACGCCTGCACGAGCAGTCGTGCCGTCGGCGAGTTGGATCGTGACCGCAAGTGTCGGCCGGCCGCGCGAGTCAAGGATCTCCAGCGCGGCGAGTTTGGTGATGTCAAAGCCTGTCATGGTCGTCCCCTGTCAGGTGGTAGGTACTTGGGCAGACGCGCGCTGCACAGGCGGCTGCGTTAGCCGGCCTGGGCGTAGATAACGGCCGCCTGGGACGAGCGGTTTCATGTCCGGCCCCAGCTCATAGAGCAGGGGAACGCCGGTCGGAATGTCCAGCCTGGCGATCTGTTCGGCAGAGATGCCGTCGAGATGCTTCGCGAGCGCCCGCAGCGTGTTGCCGTGTGAGACCACTAGCACGCACGCTGCGGTGCGCAGATCCGGCACGATCGCGTCGTACCAGTAGGGCAGCAGCCGCGCCGTTACATCCTGCAGCGACTCGGTCATGGGCCGTGCGTCAGGCGGGATGGCCTCGTAGCGGGGGTCGGCGAACTGAGAGTACTCGGCACCCGCCGCAAGCGGTGGCGGTGGCGCGTTGTCAGACCGGCGCCAGGCCATGAATTGCCGGGCACCGACCTCGGCGAGCACCTCGTCCTTGTTCCTGCCCTGCAGCGCGCCGTAGTGATTGGAGTTGAGCCGCCAGGAACGCCGGACCGGGATCCAGTCCCGGTCACACTGGGCCAGCGCGAGGTCGGCGGTCCTGATCGCCCGCCGCTGGACTGAGGTATGCACGAAGCCCGGAAGCAGCCCATGCCGGGCAAGCAGCAGTCCTGCGCCAGCAGCTTCCGCTTCGCCAGCGGCAGTCAGTGCGACGTTCACCCAACCTGTGAACAGGTTCAGCGCGTTCCACTCACTCTCGCCGTGCCGCAGCACTACCAGGCGGCAGGCACCTCTAGCCGAGTGCGGCGTCATGCTCTCTCCCTCGATCGCTGCCCCGAGACGACAGCTGGGAGGCAGAGATTTGACTATCGTTCGGGCGGGCGTGCCGCAGATCCTCAGACTGCGTCAGCACGCCCTCCCGGCAGAAGCCACTGGCCTAGGTCGCGTCGGCATTGATGCCGCCGTTGAGCGGCACTATCGGCGCCGCGCTATCCGGGCCGCCTGCCCCTGCCGCCACGGGCACGAGTGTCAAAGCAGCGGAGGCGCTGGCATGCCGGGTGCTGGCGGCGGTCTCGCGGGCCAGGAAGGAGCCGAGTTCCTCGATAGTGGACATCAGCGGCGCGGGGAACACGACGGTGGTGTTCTTGTCCACGCCGATCTCGACCAGGCTCTGCAGGTTGCGCAGCTGCAGCGCCAGCGGGTGGGCCATCATAATGTCGGAGGCATCACCGAGCGCGGCGGCGGCCAGCGACTCGCCCTCGGCATTGATGATCTTCGCGCGCTTCTCCCGCTCGGCCTCGGCCTGCCGGGCCATCGCCCGCTTCATTGAGTCGGGCAGCTGGATGTCCTTCAGCTCGACCAGCGTCACCTCGACGCCCCAGTCGACGGTGGTGACGTCCAGGATCTTGCGGATGTCCAGGTTGATGGTGTCGGTCTCGGACAGGGTCTGGTCCAGCGTGTGCTGGCCGACGACCTTGCGCAGCGTGGTCTGGGCGATCTGGTCGATGGCGGAGTAGACGTTCTCGATCGCGACGACCGACTTGACCGCGTCGACGACGCGGAAGTAGGCGACCGCGGACACGTCCACGCTGACGTTGTCACGGGTGATGATGCCCTGCGACTGGATCGGCATCGTCACGATCCGCAGCGACACCTTGCGCAGCACGTCAGCCACCGGGATGATCAGCCGCAGTCCCGGCGCCCGGGTGCCGCGCAGCCGGCCGAACCGGAACAGCACGCCCTGCTCGTACTGGCGCACGATCCGCACCGCGAGTCCGAACACGATCAGCAGCACCACTGCCAATACGACGATGACGATGATCAGCGTTTTCATTTGCGGCACTCCGTCCGGCGGGTTCACCTGTAGGCCGAGCGCCCCGGCATCCGCAGGCTCAGGATGATCTCGGCTGCCTGCGTTATCGAGAGTCAAAGGTCCCGGGCATCCAGGCACATGTCACGCGGCAGGCAGGGCTATGCGGACCGTGAGCCGTATTGGAACTGCTGGGACTGAGCCGCATGGCGGATGAACCGGGAAGCGCGGCGGCGGATGCGCCGTTCCAGCCGTTCGGCTTCGGTGGATGCGGGTCGCGGGCTGCGTGCGTGCGGCGCGCGATAGAACCGGGTCTTAGCCAGCTCGACCAGCAGCAGGTAGATGACAACCAGGCCGACCAGCAACAGGAAGAACGTTGCGGGCAGCGGAGTGAAGCCCAGCAGGTGCGCCAGCCCGGTGTAAGGCAGGATCGCACCGGCCAGCGCCGCTGCTGTTGGCACGAGCAGCATCGGCAGGCTGGGCCGACTCTTCAGGAACGGGATCCGGCGGGTCCGGATCACGTAGACGACAAGTGTCTGGGTGGCAATTGACTCGACAAACCAGCCGGTCCGGAACTCGGCATGGCCCGCATGCAGCACGTGGAGCATGATCCAGAACGTGAGGAAGTCGAAGATCGAGCTGACCGGACCGAACACGGCCATGAAGTTCCGGATGAATTTCATGTCCCAGGCGGCCGGGCGGGCCAGCGCCTCAGCGTCGACCCGGTCGGTCGGGATCGCGAGCTGCCCGGTGTTGTAGAGCAGGTTGTTGAGCAGGATCTGCGAGGGCAGCATCGGCAAGAACGACAGGAAGACCGACGCGCCAGCGGCGCTGAACATGTTGCCGAAGTTCGAGGACGTGGCCATCAGCACATACTTCATCGTGTTGGCGAAGATGCGGCGGCCCTCTATGACGCCGTCGGCCAGCACGCCCAGGTCCTTGTCGAGCAAGACAACGTCGGCGGCTTCCTTGGCGACGTCAGTTCCGGAATCCACCGAGATGCCGACGTCGGCGTGATGCAGCGCAACCGCGTCGTTGACGCCGTCGCCGAGGAACGCCACGTCCTTTCCGCCGCGCCGCGCGACCTTGATGATCCGCGACTTCTGGTCTGGGCTGATCCGGGCGAACACCGTCGTGGTCTCGATCGCCGCCGCGAGCTGATCGTCATCGATGGACTCAAGCTCGCTGCCGCTAACCACGCCGGCGCAGTCGACGCCGATCTGCGAACATACCTTGGCTGCCACCAGGCCGTTATCGCCGGTTATGATCTTGACCTGTACCCCGAGGCGGTCAAGCTTGGCGATGGCAGTGCCGGCGTCTGCCTTTGGCCGGTCGGCGAAGGTCAGGAAGCCGACGAGCTCGAGCCCGTGCTCGTCTGCCGCGGTGAGAGCGTGCGCGCCGTCTGCGGGGCGGGTGGCCACGGCCACAACCCGGGCTCCCTCGGAGAAAAGTGCGTGCATCGTGGCCCAGGCAGCGTCGGGGACGCTCGCGCATTGGCCCAGGACCGCTTCCGGAGCGCCCTTGGTGATCAGCATCGTCTTGCCGCTGGGGTCGGTCACCAGAACCGAGGCAAGCTGCCGCTCATGGTCGAAGGGAAGGACGCCCAGCCGGCGGCAGCCGGCGGCTTCTACCGCGCAGGACTCGCCGCCGCCCGCGCCGGGAGCCAGCCACAGCGCCTGATCCAGCGCGTTCCCGCCCACCGGCCCGGCCGGCGTGACCGATGCCTCGTTGCACACCAGGCCGAGCGTCAGCGGCCGGCTGCTGTTCTGCCCGCTGGCGTCCAGGGCACGGTCGAAGGTGATCGCGCCCTCGGTGAGCGTGCCGGTCTTGTCGGTGAACAGGATCTCGATGTTGCCCAGGTCCTCGATCGCAACCAGCCGCTTCACCAGCACCTTCTTCGCGGCGAGGGCCTTCGACCCGGCGGACAGGCTCACCGTCACGATGGCCGGCATCATCTCCGGAGCGATGCCCACCGCGATGGCCAGTGAGAACAGCAGCGCGTCAATCAGCGGTCTCGACAGCGCCACGTTCACGATGAAGATGAACGCCGTCAGCACCGCCGCTACCGCGAACAGAAAACGCGAGAACCGCGCCAATCCCGCTTCAAAGGCGGTCTGGCCGTGTCTATCAGCCAGACCTGCCGCGATCCGCCCGAACGCAGTGCCGGCTCCGGTCCGGACCACGACACCCGTGGCCGAGCCCTGGTGCACCACCGTGCCCATGAACGAGCACCCGGGTTGGCCCTGGCCCTGGTCCTCGTGCCCGGCGACCGCGTCCGCCGTCTTGACGGCTGGCATCGACTCGCCAGTCAGCACACCCTCATCGCACTCGAGCTCGTCGACCGTCAGCAGGCGCAAGTCAGCCGGGACGATGTCACCGATGCGCAGCGAAACTACATCGCCGGGCACCAGGTCAAGCACAGGTACCCGGCTGACCTGCCCGTCCCTGCGGACCTCGGCCTCATGCCGGATCTGGGCGCGCAGCGCGGCCATCGCCGTCTCCGCCCGGTACTCGTTAAAGAACCCGAGGCCCACGCTGAGGGCGACGATGACCGCAATAATCAGCGCATTCGTGCCGCCGCCAGTCAGCCCCGACACCAGCGCCGCGCCGAGCAGCAGGATCAGGATCGGGTTGCGGATCTGGCGGAACAGGACTGCCGCGGGGCGGACCCGGTGCGTACCCAGCGCATTCGGCCCGTACCTTCGCAGCCGCTGCACCGCCTCTGCCGACGACAGGCCAGCCGGGCCACTGCGCAGCCTTGCCAGCACATCACCGGGTGGCAGGCCCGCGGCTTCCGCAAGATCCAGCTGCTCAGGCTGGGCGCCCGCGACCACGACCATCCCGTCAGTCTTGTCTCCGCAGCGCCACGGCTACCAGGGCCATAGGTCATCCCCGGCCTTCGACGTTTGCGCCGGTCACCATGGAAGCTGCGCGCTGTTGGCGTCTCGCAGTGCGTGGACGTAGCCTGCGCGCTCGGTGGCGGCCTGCCCGGCGTCGGCAGGCAGGGCTAGCAGTCCGCGCAGTTCGCCGACCGACGTGTATCCCTTGCGAGCCATCCACCCGGACAGTCCGTCGAGAAGGACCGCCGCGTGCTCTGGGCCATGGCGGATCAGCGCGGATGCGGTC
Source organism: uncultured Actinomycetota bacterium (assembly GCA_963792725.1). GTDB lineage: Bacteria > Actinomycetota > Actinomycetes > Streptosporangiales > Streptosporangiaceae > JAJYUU01. The sequence goes on from CAWBXJ010000003.1 coordinate 399,906, forward strand.
ATCACGGCATCAGCGCCTGCCAGCAGGTACTTGGCGACGTCGGCTGGTTCGTCGACTCCGGTGGTCGCCGCGAGTGAGCAGCCAATCCACCGGCGCAGGATGGAGATCCAGGTGCGCGGCAGCCGGGCTTCGGCCGGGCTGGACAGGTCGATGGCGGGCACGACGGACAGGGTCTCCGGGTCGATGTCGGGCTGCAGGAACCTGTTGAAGAGCACCAGGCCGTCTGCGCCGGCCTGGTCCAGCCGCAGGGCTATCTCCCCGGTAGAGCTGAAGTGCGGGCTCAGCTTGACCGCCACCGGTACGGTCACCGATGCCTTGACATCGTGCAGGATGTCGATGTGCCGTTGCTCGACGTCCCGCCCGGAGATACGGGGGTCACCTGGTATGTAGTAGATGTTCAGCTCGATCGCCGCGGCACCCGCGTCCTGCATTCCGCGCGCGTAGCTGGTCCAGCCGCCTGCAGTCACGCCGTTGAGGCTGCCGATCACCGGGACGTCGACGGCCGCAGTGGCGCGCTCGATCAGGTCAAGGTATCGGCGCGGGCCGGCATCGTCGGCCGCGCCTGCCGGAAAATAGGACAGCGATTCGGCGAAGCTGTCGGTGCCGGCGTCAGTGAGCCGCGCGTTCTGCTCGGCCTCCTGGCGCAGCTGCTCCTCGAACAGTGAGTAGAGCACGATCGCGCCGACACCTGCGTCGGCGACCCGCCGAACGCCGTCGAGGGTGTTCGAGATCGGGGAGGCGGAGGCGACGAGCGGGTTGCCCAGCGTCAGGCCTAGGTAGCTGGTCGAGAGGTCCACTAGCGGTCCTTCCGCGCATCGGCGGGGAACCGGTGGGCGCCGCGGGTCGCCATCTCCTCGTAGGTATCCCAGCGCTGGTCGACTGCCTCCTGGGCCAGTATGGCCAGCCGTTCGGCCTCGGCGGGGTGGGTGTTGCTGAGCGTGCGGTACCGCAGTTCCCGCTGCGTGTACTCGGCTAGCCGGATGCGGGGCCGCGGCGAGTCGAGCAGGAACGGATTGCCGCCGGCGGTTCGCAGCATCGGGTCGTAGCGGATCAGCGGCCAGTATCCGCTGGCCACGGCGCGATACTGCTGGCTGAGCCCGTCGCGCATCTCGATGCCGTGCGCGATGCAGTGACTGTAGGCGATGACCAGCGAAGGACCATCATAGGCTTCGGCCTCGCGGAAGGCTCGCAGGGTCTGCTGCGGGTCGGCGCCCATCGCCACCCGGGCGACGTACACGTAGCCATAGGCGATCGCCTGCAACGCAAGATCCTTTTTCGGCATAGTCTTCCCGGCGGCGGCGAACTTGGCGACGGCACCGAGCGGCGTCGCCTTAGACGACTGGCCGCCAGTGTTGGAGTACACCTCCGTGTCGAGGACCAGCACGTTCACGTTGCGCCCGGTCGCCAGGACGTGGTCAAGGCCGCCGGACCCGATGTCATATGCCCAGCCATCGCCGCCAACGATCCACACGCTTCGCCGGAGCAGGTGATCGGCCACGCTGCGCAGATCTGCGGCCGGCCCATCTGCCGGCTCGAGGCCATCGAGCCGCCGTTTCAGCTCGGTGACCCGGTCGTGCTGGGCGCGCAGCTCGGATTCTCGTTGCTGTGGCGCGGCAAGGATGTCATCGGCGAGTTCCGCGCCGATGACGTCGCGCAGCTGGGTGAGGCGGCTGCGGGCCAGCTCGGTATGCCTGTCGGCGGCGAGCCGGAAGCCGAGCCCGAACTCGGCGTTGTCCTCGAACAGGGAGTTCGACCAGGCCGGGCCGCGCCCGTCCGGGTTTACTGTCCACGGCGTGGTGGGCAGGTTCCCGCCGTAGATGGAGGAGCAGCCGGTGGCGTTGGCGACCATCAGCCGATCGCCGAACAGCTGCGATAGCAGCTTGATGTACGGGGTTTCCCCGCAGCCGGCGCACGCGCCCGAGAATTCGAACAACGGCTGCAGGAACTGGGCTCCTCGCACCGTGCCGAAGTCCACCCGGGAGCGGTCGGCCACTGGCAGCGTCTCGAAGAACGCGATGTTGTCCCGCTCCGCCGCTACCAGCGGCTCGCGGCGCGCGAGGTTAATCGCCTTGATCGCGGGGTCGGCGGGCGCACTGACCGGGCAGGCCTGGACGCACAGCTCGCACCCGGTGCAGTCCTCGACGTAGACCTGGAGCGTGAACCGAGTATCCGGCAGCCCGCGTGCATCCAGGGGGACCGAGCGGAACTCGGGCGGTGCGCCAGTCAGCAGCGAGGCGTCGTAGTAGGTGGACCTGATGACGCTGTGCGGGCAGACGAAGCTGCAGTTGCCGCACTGGATGCAAAGGTCTGGATCCCACAGCGCGACCAGGTCAGAGATGTTGCGCTTCTCGTAAGCGGCGGTGCCGCTCGGGTACGTGCCATCGACCGGAAGCATGCTGACGGGCAGGTCGTCGCCGCGGCCGGCCATCATCTCCGCAGTGACGGTGCGGACGAACTCCGGCGCGCCGGCCGGAACGACTGGAAGTAGCTCCCGCGTTGAGGTCACCCGCCCGGGCACCTGGATCTGGTGCAGGCCTTCCAGTGCGCGGTCGACGGCAGCCAGATTCTTCTCGACCACGTCGTCTCCGCGGCGGCCATAGGTCTTGGCGATCGCCGACTTGATCTTCCCGATCGCCTCGTGCCGGGGCAGCACACCCGAGATCGCGAAAAAACAGGTCTGCAAGATGGTGTTGGTCCGTCCGGCCAGCCCGACATCCCGGGCGATCCGCCCGGCGTCGATCGCGAAAACCTCTACCCGCTTTGCCAGGATCTTCTCCTGGACCGGACGCGGCAGTGCATCCCAGACCTCGTCCGACGGCTGCGCGCAGTCCAGGAGCAGCGTCGCGCCCGGCGCTGCCACTCCCAGCACATCGACCCGGTCCAGCAGAGCGAAGTGATGGCAGCCGACGAAGCCGGCCTGCTGCACCAGGTAGGGCGACCGGATGGGCTGCGGGCCGAAGCGCAGGTGCGACACGGTCTGCGAGCCCGACTTCTTCGAGTCATAGACGAAGTAGCCCTGCGCGTGCAGGCCCTCCTCGGCACCGAGGATCTTGATCGTATTCTTGTTCGCGCCGACTGTCCCGTCCGAGCCCAGGCCGAAGAAGACCGCGCGGACCGTGCCAGGCGGCTCGATGTCCAGCGACGGGTCATACGGCAGGCTCAGGCCGGACACGTCATCGGTGATGCCGATCGTGAACCGGCGCCGCGGTTGCGCCTGGGCGAGCTCCGAGAACACACCGGCCACCATTCCGGGAGTGAGCTCCTTCGACGACAGTCCGTAACGACCGCCGATCACCAGCGGCATGACCGCGCGATCGCCACCGGTGTGCGCCTCGGCCAGCGCAGCCACCACGTCAAGGAAGAGCGGCTCGCCGCTCGACCCTGGCTCTTTCGTCCGGTCGAGCACCGCCACCCGGCCTACGGTCGCGGGCAGCGCGTCGAGCAACGCCCGGGTCGGGAACGGCCGGAACAGCCGGACCTGCAAGGCGCCAACCCGCTCGCCCTGCGCGCAAAGGTGGGAAACGGTCTCGCTCACTGTCTGCGCTGCGGAGCCCATCACAACGATCACCCGGTCCGCTTCCGGGTGCCCGGAGTAATCCACGAGGTGGTAGCGGCGCCCGGTACGCGCGGCCACATCGTCCATCGCATGCTGCACGGCATCTGGAATGGCGGCGTAGAACGGGTTCACCGTCTCCCGCGCCTGGAAGTAGACGTCCGGGTTCTGCGCGGTGCCGCGGATGAACGGCTCCTCGGGTGATAGCGCCCGGCCACGATGCGCGCGGACCAGTTCCTCTGGCACCAGCGCGCGCAGGTCATCGTCGGACAGCAGCTCAATGGTGTTCAGCTCGTGCGATGTGCGGAACCCGTCAAAGAAATGCACGAACGGCACCCTGCTTGCCAACGTGGCGGCCTGTGCCACCAGCGCAAGGTCGTGCGCCTCCTGGACCGACGCGGAGGCGAGCAGGGCGAAGCCGGTCTGCCGCACCGCCATCACGTCCGAATGGTCGCCGAAGATGGACAGCCCCTGCGCAGCAACTGACCGGGCCGCGACGTGCAGCACCGCAGGGGTCAGCTCGCCGGCGATCTTGTACATGTTCGGGATCATCAGCAGCAGGCCCTGCGACGCGGTGAACGTCGTCGCCAGCGCTCCGCTCTGCAGCGCGCCATGCAGGGCGCCAGCCGCGCCGCCCTCGCTCTGCATCTCCACCACGGCCGGCACGCCGCCCCACAGGTTCGGCCGTCCCTGGCTGGACCACTCGTCGGCGAGCTCGGCCATCGGCGACGACGGCGTGATCGGATAGATGCAGCAGACCTCGTTCAGCCTGTAGGCGACCGAGGCCGTAGCCTCGTTGCCGTCGACGGTGGCGCGCGTCATCCGTCCTCCGGGACCATCTCGATCGAGTGCACTGGACACTGCTCGTAACACGCGCCGCAGCCCGTGCACTTGTCGTAGTCGAACTGGTAGCGGTGGCCTGGCCCGAGTTTGATTACCGCGTCCTCGGGGCACGCGCCGAGGCAGCCGTCGCATTCGCAGCAGTTGCCGCACGACAGGCAGCGGCGTGCCTCGTAGGTCGCCTCTATCTCCGACAGGCCGCCCAGTACCTCGCCGAAGTCAGTGGTCCGCTGCTCTAGCGGCGCCTCTGGCTGCTGCCGCTGGGCGGCGTCGCCGAAATACCAGAGGTTTAGCTCGCCGAAGGTGACTATCTCGTGCTTGGGCCGATCCGCCGCCGGGGCGTCGCGCAGCCAGGCATCGATGTTCCTGGCCGCTTTCTTACCGTGCCCCACCCCGACCGTCACGGTGCGCTCCGCTGGCACCATGTCACCGCCGGCGAACACTCCAGGGCAGCCGGTCATCATCGATGGCGACACCTCGACCGTGCCGTCGCGAGCGAACTCAACGCCGGGAACCTGGCGAAGGAACGCTGTATCGGTTTCCTGGCCAAGCGCGAGGATGACGGTGTCGGCGGCCAGCGTTTCAAATCGCCCGGTCGGCTGCGGGAATCCGTTCTCATCGAGTTCCATGGCTTCGACGGTTAGTTCCGGCCCGTCGAAGGCGGTGATCGTGCGCAGCCAGTTAATGCGCACGCCTTCCCGTTCGGCCTCTTCTGCTTCCTCTTCATGGGCGGGCATCTGCGCACGAGTACGGCGGTAGACAATGAGCGCGTCGTTGGCGCCGAGGCGGCGGGCGACCCGCGCGGCGTCCATCGCGGTGTTGCCACCGCCGTACACGGCTACCCGCCGCCCGATCACGGGCCGTTCACCGGAGGCGACGCTGCGCAGGAACGACACAGCATCCACGATCCGGCCCGCGTCCTTGGCCGGGATATCGACACGCTTGGACAGGTGCGCGCCCACCGCGACGAATGCGGCGTCGAAGCCGCCCTCGCGCCGCTCGGCATCCAGGTCCACTACCCGGTGGCCGCAGCTGATCCGCACGCCGAGTCCGGCGATGCGATCCAGTTCGCCGTCCAGGATGTCGCGCGGCATCCGGTAAGCCGGGATGCCGTAGCGCATCATCCCGCCCGGCCGCTCGCTCGAGTCCCTGATCTCGACCTGATGCCCGAGCCTGGCTAGGTGGTAGGCGGCAGAAAGCCCGCTCGGCCCCGCGCCGACGACCAGTACCCGCTTGCCACTGCTGGCCGACGGCGGTTCGAACGACCAGCCCCGCTCCAGCGCGAGGTCCCCAAGGAACCGCTCCACCGCGTGAATCGAGATGGCGCTGTCGAGGCTGGCCCGGTTGCAAACACTCTCGCAGGGGTGATAGCACACCCGCCCGTGGATCGCGGGCATCGGATTGTCGGCGGTCAGCTGCCGCCACGCCTGCTCATGGCGGCCAGTCTCCGCGTGCGCCAACCACGCCTGGATATTCTCGCCAGCCGGACAGCCCGCATTGCAAGGCGGCAGCAAATCCACGTAGACGGGCCGCTGCTCCCGTATCGGACCCGCTCGAGAACGCCCGTGCAGCAGGTCCGCCAGCGGCGTCACATCCGGTCGGTCAGAACGGCCAGCCATGCCGTCAGCAGCGTGACGTCGTGAGGCGGCGAAGTCGCAGGTAAGTGCCCGCGGCTGAGATACGGTCCATGCGCCAGGGCTCCTTGGTCCCGCCCGCCCCGCGAGCGAGCCGTGATCTTTGGTGACATGTGCCGAACGACAGGGCCGCATGCAGCGCACAAGCCGACCCAGTGCTCTTCCAGGAGGCTACGCCTTACCCGGATCAGGGGGAATCCTGGACCCGCCGTGACAGAGAGCACGAGACTCTTATATGCAGACGGTGGGCACGCACGGGTGAGCACTAGCCGACTTGCCGGCAGTTCCTCATGCGGTCGGTGGTGCTGCCGCCTTCGTCCGATATGGACGCGCACGCGGCGGCCTAGGCCCCTCGCGCGCGCCCGGCCACCAGGCTCACTAGGCAACCACCGACGGAATCAGCTCGCCCTCAGGCATTCGGGCCAAAAGTGGCTTAGGGACGCAGCCGCGCGGTCCAGGTCAGGCAAGTGCCCCCGTCGGCCGGGGTGGTGAGCTTCAAGGTTCCGGCGTTGCGCTCAGCGCGGTGCCGCATACTGGTCAGGCCGCTGGAGCGGGCGGGCTTGCCGATGCCGCGTCCGTTGTCGGTGACATTCAGGGTGATTACGCCGTCCTCCACGGCCACCGCGATGCCGACTGCGGTGGCTTGCGCATGCCGCGCGCAGTTGGAGAGGGCCTCGCGAGTGACGGCCAGGATGTCGTGGGTCAGTGCCCCGTGGGTAGCGGAGTCGAGTGATCCGGCGAAGGCGATGCCGGCAGTGAAGCCGAGCTGGGGGGCGTGCTCGCCGATCAGCTCCAACATCCGGTCCCGCAGGCCGGCTGGAGACGGCTCGCGCGCCTGAACCTGGAAGATGCTGTCGCGGATCTTGCGGATGACTTTGTCGATGGTGTCGGTGTACTCGATGAGCTGGCCGGCGTGCACGGGCGTGCCGATACGCCCGGCCAGGCTCTGCAAGCCCATGCCGAGGGCGAATAGTTCCTGGATGACGCTGTCGTGCAGGTCGCCCGCGATACGGTCGTGGTCTTCGGTTCGCGCGACCGTGATCTGGTTAGCTCGCGCCTGGGCCAGTTCCAGCGATACGGCCGCGTGGGTAGCGAAGGAAGCGGCCATCTCCAGGCTAGCGTCAGTGAAGCCGGGACGCCCGGCGATCCGGCCCACGATCAGAGCGCCGAGCACGTCTTCCCCGGCGGCCACGGGAATGACCATCAGCGCGCCGGCCGCACTGCTCAGCGCGTCGCCGGCAGCCTGCTCGTGGCGGTAGTTAGTGACCAGGAATGGCTTGCCGGTCAGGATGGCCCGGCCGGCGAGCGAGTCGTCCAGCGGCATGACCTGGCCTTCCAGCCCGCCTGCCGTCAGCCCGGCGGTGGCGGTCACGGTCGCTTGGCCGGTGCCGTCCGGCACGGCGAGCACGGCGAAATCCGCTCCAGCTGCCATGACCCCGTGCTCGGCAATCACCTGATGCGGATGGCTGGCCTCGCCCGACAGGAGCAGGGACGTGAGATCGCTGGTCGCGGCCAGCCACTGGCGGCGCTGCTCGGACTCAGTGAAGCGCCGCGCGTTCGCGATCGCCCCGCCGGCCGCGGCAGCCAGCGCGATGGCCAGCTCCTCGTCCTCGGCGGTGAACTCCCCGCCGTGGGCCGGCTCGGTCAGGTAGAGGTTGCCGAAAATCTCCTCGCCCGCCCGGACCGGGACGCCGAGGAAGGCGCCCATCGGCGGATGGCCTTCGGGGAACCCGGCTGAGGCCGGATGTGCGGCCAAGTCGGCGAGCCGGATAGGCACCGGCTCGGTGATCAGCAGGCCCAGGATCCCCTGGCCGCTGGGCAGTTCGCCGATCTCCGCGACCAGGTCACCGCCCATGCCGGCGTGCACGAACTGTTCTAGCAGGCCGTCGCGGCCGATGACACCCAACGCGGCATAGCGGGCGCCCAGCAAGTCACGGGCGGCGTCCACGATCCGCCGCAGCACCACCGGCAGGCTCAGGTCCGCCGCCACCGCCGCGTTCGCGCGCAGCAGGCCCCGCAGTCGTCCCTGGGCGGCCAGCACGTCATCAGCGCGCTCGATCAGCTGTCCCAGCAGCTGATCGAGCTCCAGCCGGGGAACGTCGGGGAAGCTCAGCCCGCCTGGCGCGGCTGCGTCACCTGGGTCGCCAGCATCCCGGCCGAGCGGCATCCCTGCGACAGGCGGCCCCCGGCCTGATTTGTCCTCGACAGCTGCCATCTAAGCCCTCCGACGCTCGCCAGGCCCGTCCGCTCCTTGCCGCGCGACGGCCTCCACCAGACGGCTGGGCGGGCAGCGCACCTGCCAGGCCACCTCGGACCTGGCCCGCTTACCAGATCTTTACCATTCACTCTCACAGTAGCCCCTTGCGACAGAGACCAGCACCACGCATGGCTGCCAGCCGTAGCCGTAGCCTGCCCGGCAGCACGCCCGGCCGGTCAGTGGGCAGCATGGACACTAGTGGGGACCTATGCCCCTGACTAGATGAGGCCCAGCCGGGTCGGCTGGAGCTATGTTTACCGCCGAGGAGTACCTGTTGGACCTCGGCTTCGCCGCGGCCCGGGCCGGGCTCGTGACCATGACCCACGACGGCGCACTGTCCCGAGCATCAGAGGGAGCTTACGGCGACGGCCTCGCCGACCTGATCCGGGCGAGTGCTGTCGGCGAGGGACGTGACCCGCCTAGCCTGGCCGGGGTACGTTGCCGAGAGCTGATTACCCGCGACGGGTCCACAGGGATCGCACTGCGGTGGGAAGCCACCGGACCAGGCGGAGACATTTTCCCTGCCCTCGATGCCGACATCACCGTGACCCCCGCGGGAGAGCACGCCACCCGGCTGTCGTTCGCGGGGGTCTACCGGGCGCCACCACCCACTTCCCTGACCACGAGCTCCGACGACGGGATATTGGGGCGGGCAACGACGGCGACGGCCCGGTCCCTATTGATCCGCATCGCCAATGCGCTCGCTCAGCCGGAATCAGCGCCCGGCGGAGAAGCGGGTCAGACTCTCTGACGATGCCCCGCCTTGCCGCTTATTGGGTGGTCCTCACCCCGGATTTGCGCTGACCGTGATCCAGTACCTTACTGAGGCCCGGCGGCTTGAAGCTCTCGCCGACCTGGCAGCGGCGGCGGTCGCGGCCGAAGAGGCTCGCCGCGCTCACCAGCTGCTCGACGCGGTCATCACGAGCCTCTTCCACGTTGGCCTGAACCTGCAAGGCGCCATAGAGCTGCCCGCCGAGGTGACCACGCAGTGCATCGCAGAAAGCGCTCGGCCACCTCGGCGACAGCATCCGCGAGATCCGCGGGCACCAGTGGTGCATGCCGGTACCGGCGCGGCCTCATCGGGTCGGCCGGGCGGGGCGGTGACCTTGGACCCTGGCGATTTGCCAGCTGGCGCGGTCAGGTCGAGATAACCGGATCCTATCCGTTATCCCCTGAGGTGATTGCAGTGAAGGCACTTGTGTACCACGGTCCCGGCGTGAAGGCCTGGGAAGACGTCCCCGACCCGGTGATCCAGGCGGCTACGGACGCCATAGTGCGCGTCGACCACACCACGATCTGCGGGACGGATCTGCATATCCTGAAAGGTGACACGCCGGAGGTCGCCAGCGGCCGCGTCCTGGGCCACGAGGCCGTCGGCACGGTCGAGCAGGTCGGTGCCGGAGTCACGACGGTCAAGCCCGGTGACCGGGTGCTGGTGTCGTGCATCTCCGCGTGCGGCCGGTGTCAGTACTGCCGGGAAGGGCGTTCGGGCCAGTGCACCGGCGGCGGCGGCTGGATTCTCGGCTACATGATCGACGGCACCCAGGCCGAGTACGTCCGGGTTCCATTCGCCGACACCTCCACCTACCCGCTGCCGGAGGGATCGGCGGATGAGGAGATCCTTATGCTCGCCGACATCCTGCCCACCGGGTACGAGGTCGGGGTGCTCAACGGCAAGGTAAAGCCAGGCGACACCGTCGCAGTGGTCGGTGCGGGCCCGGTCGGCCTGGCTGCGATCACCGGCGCGCGGTTGTACACGCCGGGTCACGTCATCGCCATCGACCTGGCCGACGCCAGGCTGGAGGCAGCCATCTCCTTCGGCGCCGACCTCACCGTCAACAACGGCCGCGACGACGCCGTAGCCTACGTCAACAGCGTCACTAACGGGCGCGGCGCCGACGTGGCGATCGAGGCCGTCGGCGTGGCCGCCAGCTTCGAGTTGTGCACCCAGCTGGTGCGGCCGGGCGGTCACGTGGCCAACATCGGCGTGCACGGCACGCCTGCGACACTGCACCTGGAATCTCTGTGGATCCGCGACATCACCGTGACCACCGGCCTTGTCGACGCTTACTCCACGCCGACGCTGATGCGGCTCGTCGAAGCACACCAGATCGATGCCGCCCGCTTTGTCACCCACCACTTCAAGCTCAGCGAGATGACCGAGGCATACGACGTCTTCCAGAACGCTGCCAGCACTGGGGCGATCAAGGTCGTCATGACGAGCTGACTCGGCCAGGGTCCTCGCGCTCGGCCAAGCCGGCTGAGCCGCCGCGAGGTCCGCTAAACGCCGGGCACGCACCACCATCGTGCGTGCCTGGCGGGCGGCATGGCCAGCTGGGTCTAGCGAACCGAACAGATGACTGCGATCTGCCGCGAGGTTCGGCCGGCTCTGACATGCACGGGATGGGCCGCACTGCATCGCTGCTTGCCGCCCTGTACGAGCGGACTGTAACCGACCAGCTGATAAGTGCCAGCGGGCAATGACAGCCTGAACCGGCCGTTGTTGCCGACGGCCTCGGTAAAGCGTGCGCCGCTCGAGTCGATGGCCACCAGCCGCCCGGACAGCGGGACCGCGGCACCGGCTGGCGGGCCGCCTACCCTGATGAACTGGCCGTCGACAGTTCCGCGAGCTGTGCTGGACGCCGCCACGGTAGTGCACCCGGCGAGCATCGATGTCGCAGCAACCAGCACGATTGCGCCCACTGTGCGCCTCACATCGTGTAGGACGTCGAGTCGGGCGAGTTGGTTGCGACTCGGAGGGTTCACTGGCCGAACGCGTTAAGGCGTGCGCCGGGACCTGCCGTCCACTTTTCCCCCGTTGAATTGTGGTGTCGAAGATCCTGGCCTTCGCCGCGGCGCTCAGCCTGTTCGTCGACGCGGCCGAGTCGGCACAACGGCGCTGGACTGCACCGAGAACCGGCAGGTCGGCAACGGCTGACAGCCTCTCGTCGAGGGGCTGTCAGGGTGAGCCCGATCATGTCCTGCAGGCGGGTGAAGGACAGCGCGTCTCCGTCGGGCACCGCCGCCAGCGTCGCGACGATCTTCAGCCGAGTGGGCACGTGGATCAGCGGGTCGAGTTCGTCGGTGGTCATGGCCGGACCGGGATGCGGCGCTGCTGCAATAGCCTCGCAGCGGCGCTGCCGAGGAGCACAACGCAAAACCCCACGCCGGCGACGGCCCATGCCCCGGCCGGGCCCGCGAACGTTCTCGCGCCGCCGACGACGGCGACCCCGAGCCCGGTACCGAACGAGCTCCAGTCAGCCCGGGCCGCCATGATGGCGGCCCAGGCGAGGCCCGCGGCAATCAGCGGCACGGTCAGGAGGTACTGCCCGTAGACGAACGCATGGCTCGCGCCCGTGCCAGCAAGCACTCCCATGACCGCGAACGCGCCGACCCATACAACTGTCAAGATGGCGATCTCGGCCGGGCGCAGCGGGGTCCTCCCGCTTACCCCGGCGGTCGCGCGCTTGCGGCCCACGACTGCTACGGCGAAGTTGAGGACCACGAATGCAACCAGGACCGGGATGTCGGCGGCAGTCGGGCCGCTGTACGGATGCTGTCCGCGCACCGATAGCCAGATCGCGCCGCATGCAGCCAGAACCATGACCGCCCTGATCACCAGCAGCAACGGCGGGGCGGGCTCAAGGCGGCGTCGTGCCTGCCGGGTGGTCACGTTCAGCAGGGCGGCGGCCTGCTGCGGGCCGAAGTTGCCGCCATTGCCGGCGGCTGTGGTGTCGGATGTGTGGTTCATGGTGCCTGGGCGTCGGCAGCCCGGCGCTGGCGGCGTGGTCATCGAAAGCCCCAACGGCGTTCAGACTGGTTGTGAAGATGGCTCTGGCAGCGTCCTGGCGGTGCGCCTGGCGACCAGACCGGCGAGGAGCATGACGAGCAGGCCGATCCCGACGCCGCACAGCGTCCAGAGCACCCGGTAGCCCACGGCGGAATAGTTAGAAGGTTGCGGAAGATCCACCAGGATCAGCACTCCGGCGGCGATGGCCCCGCAGTAGAGCGCGTAGTTCCAGAACCGAATCGCCGCCCCGTGCATCAGGATGATGATGGCAACGACTTCCAGGCCGTGCTCGAGGGCGAGAAGTCTCGGCCCGGTTTCGCTGGCCGGTATGAGCAGCAGCAGCACGGCTGCGGCGGCGCCGATCAGTGCGCCGGCGAGGCGTTGCCCGGCCATGAGCGTGGTCTGTTCCACGCTGGCTTTCATCGCGACGATGGTCGCTATCGGTATCCAGTAGCCGTGCGACAGGTTCAGCCCGAAGGCAAGCGCGACGGCTCCGGCCAGGGCGAGGGCGCGGATCACCGCAAAGATGATCACTGGCCGGGTCAGCTCTTGCCGCGAGGTGTCACCGGGCAGCTCTGCGACCGGCTGGGGCCGGTCCTTGCGACCGCGGACCAGCCACACAACGGACGACAGGGCGATCCACAGCGCCGACCCGCCTGCCCAGGCGAGCACCTGGGCCCAGGTGTAGCTCGTGAGATGGGCGTGGTGATGGAAGCTGACCCCGATTCCGAGGGTGACGACGAACCAGATGTTGAGGAGCAAGGCCGCGACGAACCTGTGCACTCCGAACATCGCAGCCAGGCCGGCCGCCAGCGTGACCGCGAAAGCCACAAGCACCAGCCAGCCCCAGGCGTCCCCGCTGATGCCAAATCCCAGCGCGGTCACTGCTGCGCCAATCAGCCCGAAGACGGCGATGCGCGACGCGCGGTACCCGAAGCTGCCTCCCGGGTCGGCCAGTCCGGCGAACAGTACGCCGAACACCGCGCTGAGAAGGTACTGCTCGTACCCGATCGCCCAGAAGACGACAAGCGGCACCAGCACGACGTCCAGGAACATCACGCCGCGCGGCCAGTTGACCCGGCCGGGTTGAGCTTGAACACTTTCGCCAGCCAGCTCACGATCCTGCCGCTGTGAGCGGGCTGTCCATTCGGCGTGATCGCAGTAGCCATGGTCACCTTCGCTCGCCTAGGTCGCCAAGCATGGAGTGCCGGCCATGCCTTCGCCCGACCGCGCCCGGCCAGCCGCCCGGATGCCAGCGACGGCAAGCCCACAAGGTGCGGCTCACGGCGAGCTGTACGTGCCCTTGCCGATCCCGGACTGCCCGGTCATACCCAGTAACCCGGCAGGGATCACGACCCGATCCCGAATAGCAGCTGGGGCTGGCGATGCCGAGGGCGCCGGGTCGGCGTGCGCAGCCCCCGCTACCGGATGATCGTCCGCTGACCGCTGGCGCGCGCGGGTGGGCCGCCACCGTCGTGGGCCGTTGCGCGGGGAGGCTAGGCTGCCGCGATGTGAGCGAAGGCGAGCTGCTGACCGGGGATGGCGTCACCCAGGGGATCGTGCGGATCGGGGACACCGTGCGGCGGCCGCTTCGGCCGTTCAGCCTGACCGTGCAGGCGTACCTGGCCCACCTGCGCGACGCCGGGTTCACCGGCGCGCCGCTGCCGCTCGGCATCGACGAGCAGGGACGCGAGATCTTGTCGTTCATCCCCGGTGACGTGCCGCGCAACCCGCTGCCGCCAGAGACGGCGGGCGACGAGGTGCTCGTCACCCTGGCCCGGCTGATCCGTGCGCTGCATGAGGCGTCGGCCGGGTGGGTGCCGCCGCCAGACGCAGTGTGGGGCGGGACGCCAGCCAACGCGGGACGGATCGCCAAGCGGACCGAGCTAGTCAGCCACCGCGACTACTACCCGGGCAACGTGGTCTTCCGAGACGGGCTGCCCGTCGCGCTGATCGATTTCGACCTGGCCATGCCCACCACCCGGCTCTACGACATCGCGAACGCGTTGTGGTACTGGGCGCCACTGCGCGATCCGCGGGACCGGGCGCCCGCGTTCGCGGACGCCGACATCCCGCGCCGCGTCGCGGTGTTCGCGGACGCCTACGGCATGACGGCGCGGCATCGCGCGGAGCTGGCGCCGTTCGCCGTCGAGATGGCGCGTCGCTATCACGAGGATTCCCGCGCCTCGGCCGAGCTGGATCCAGTGTTCCGCAGGCTATGGGAGGACGGCGCCAAGGATGAGCTGCCGCGCGCCGAGGCGTGGCTGCGCAAGGCGGCCCCGGCCATCACCGCTCGCCTGAGCCAGCCGGGCTAGGCCAGCCGGGCTAGGCCAGCCGGGCTAGGCCAGCGCCGCTACCAATGCCGCACGTACATGGCGGCTTGGTGCCGAGTTCGGCATGATGACGTGCATCGTGCGTGTGTCGGTCTAGTGGCCCGGCGCCTGCGCGGCGTGATCCCGCCGCGAATCGTGTCAGGATCGTAGCGATCGCAGGTAGCGAGTCGTGATCCAGCTTTGAACAAGGTGTCCTGCTGGTCCCGCGATCCTGGCTATGACCCTGGACGGCCTGGAGAAGGCCGTTATCGTGAAGCTCACCGTGTCATCGTCGTGGTGCTCCGTGACGAAAGCTTCCTCGCCGCTTTCCGGATGCCCGGGAAGCGTGCCGTATGCGAATCCCTGGCGCCGGGACTGATTCACGGCGTACACGACCCGGCACGGCGCGCCGAGGCGGAACGGTCCCGCACCCAGGCCCAGCACGGCAACGGTGCCAGGAATGGCAGTGGGAGCCGAGGCCGACACGGTCAGCCCCGCTCTGAGTTGCACATGCCAGCCAGCGACGTCCGCAGCGGCGTCGGCGAACACCTGATGTCCCCGGCCGATCACCACACGCCTGGCGAGGTGGCGATACCCCGCGGGCAGCTGGCCGGCGGTTGCGCCAACCTCGCCGTAGGTGAATCCTGCCTCGGCCAGTCGGTCACGGGTCGCGGCCGACATGATCACCAGTCCCATTGCTCGATCATGCACCGCGTTCGTCAGTGCTGGCTACGCGTCACGCACTGCTGACACCCGCCCTTGGCACACCCACACACGTGCCAGGATGTTGAGTTGTGTGGTTCGGCCGACGGCGTCCCTCGGCGCAGACGCTGCGCTGGGTAGCGCGGTCACTCGGCGGCACGGCGCGAGTGGTTGCCTGGCGCAGGATGACAGGGGGCATCGCCTCGGTTGTTCACCGGCTGACGATCGACCACGGCAGCTACAGGGACGTGCTGGTCCTGCGCCAGTACGAGCACGCAGGAGAGCCGGGCTCGGTCTGCCCGACGGGAGTGCTGGTCCGGCACGAGGTCGCGACACTTCGTGCCGTTCATGCCGCCGGACTCCCGACACCCGAGGCGATAGCCGCTGACGCGGACGGCCGCGACACCGACGGGCACCCGGCCCTCCTCTTGACACGTCTGCCCGGCCGGCTGGATCTCACGCCAGCCGACCCGGACGGCTGGCTGCGCCAGATCGCTGCCATGGCCGTGCGGATCCATGATGTGCAGGTCGCAGCGGGACCTTTCCTGAGCCGGATCGATGCAGCCGCCCCGGTAATCCCCGCCCCGGCAATCCCCGCCTCGGCGACACGCCCGGCCGTCTGGGAGGCCGCCTTCGGCATCCTGCGGCGGCAGGCGCCTGAGCCCGCTACCTGCTTCATTCACCGCGACTTCCAGCCCTTCAATCTGCTCTGGCGGCGTGGTCGGCTGACCGGCGTCGTGGACTGGACCAGATCCTGCACCGGTCCGGGCGAATTCGATGTCGGGCACTGTCGGCTCAATCTGGCTGTCCTGTTCGGGGCGGACTGGGCTGAGCGGCTCCGCCTGGCTTATGAAGCCGAGGCTGGTCGTGCCGTCGATCCCTGGTGGGACCTGTACGCGGTCACTGCGTACAGCGATCAGTGGCGCAGGTTCATCCCCGTGCAGGTGGCGGGGCGCGCTCCGGTCGATGTCGATGGCATGACCGGCCAGGTCGAGCGGCTGGTTGACGTGATCGTGCGACGCCTCTGAGAAGTGGCGGCTCAGAACGGCGCTCCTGCTCGCCGCAGCGGAACAGCATCGCCTGCCCGACGACAACCCGATCATCGACCGGATGCGAAGCGGTTGGTGCGCATGTACTCTCGCAGCGATGACAAGAGGGGCGGAGATCCGGTTCTTGCACTTCGCTGGTCGTCGTGTCGCTTACGCGGTGACCGGCGCCGGGCCGCCGCTCGTCACCCCTGCGTGGTGGGTCAGTCACCTGGAGCTCGACTGGGAGGATCAGGCCTTTCGCGGGCTGTGGGAGTCGATTGGCGCGGGCTACACCGCGGTGCGCTATGACCGGCTCGGTGTCGGTATGTCCGATCGCGATCTGCGCGCCGAGGACCTGACGCTCGACAGTGAGGTTGCGCTGCTAGGCGCCGTCCTCGACGAGCTGGCATTGCAAAAGGTCGTATTGGTCTCCGGTTCGTCGGGAGGCTGCGCGGCGGTCGCGTTTGCGGCTCGTTTCCCTGAGCGGGTGGATCGTCTCCTGCTTTACGGCGCGTACGCCGACGGCTCCTCGATCACCTCGCCGGAACTGCGCGACGCGATCATCGCAACCGTGCGCTCGCACTGGGGGCTGGGTTCGCGTCTGCTTGCTGACCTGTTCCTCGGCGACGCCGGCAGTGCTGAGCAGGAGCGGCTGGCGCGCTATCAGCGCGCAGCGGCAAGCCCGCAGACCGCAGCTGCGTTGCTGGAACTCTTCTACCGCAACGATGTCCGGGCAGAGCTGGCGCGGGTGCGCGCCCCGACTCTGGTCGTGCACCGCCGCGGCGATCGCGCGATCCCCTACCACCTCGGCCGCGAGCTTGCGGCGGGGATCCCTAAGGCGACGCTGATCCCGCTCACGGGGACCGCTCATTTCCCGTGGGCCGGAGATACGCAGTCGGTGGCGCGCGCGATGCGCTCGGTGCTGGCACCCGAAGCTCCGGTCCATGGTGCCGGAGAGCCCGCGGCAGTGCTGCTCTCCAGCCGAGAGCGCGAGGTGCTGGCCCTGGTGGCGAAGGGGCTGAGCGACCCGGAAATTGCCGAGCACCTGGTCCTGAGCCAGCACACCGTGCACCGCCACGTCGCGAACATCCGCACTAAGCTCGGGCGCGGTTCGCGTACGGCGGCGGTCGCTGAGGCAGCGCGCCTGGGCCTGCTCTGACGCCGATCACCCGAACGGGCCATCCTGGTGAGATGGCCCCGGTGAGCGATGCGCCCGAAACCTCGGCGTCCGTACCGTCGCCTGCATGGAAGCCAATGTCACGCAAAGCGCACCACCGGGCGGCTCGGCCTGGGCACGCGCTTTCGCGCTCCTGTATGACCCCTTCGTCTGGGTCGGCGAGCGTGCCGGACTGCGCGCCCACAGAAAGGCTCTGCTCAGCCGCGCGCGCGGGTGCACGCTCGAGATCGGCAGCGGCACCGGCCTGAACCTGCCGCACTACCCCGACGACCTCGACGATCTGATCCTGGCCGAACCAGACGCGGCAATGCGCTCCCGCCTCGAGAAGAGGCTGAGCCGCAGCGGCCGCGGGACTCGGCTGGTTGACGCGCCGGCGGAACGGCTGCCGTTCCCCGACGGATCGGTCGACACGGTCGTCTCGACGCTCGTGTTGTGCACGGTCGACGCCCCCGACGCTGCCCTGCGGGAGATCGCCCGGGTGCTACGGCCCGGCGGTCAGCTGCTCTTCCTCGAGCACGTCCGCTCCGAGTCACCGACGCTCGCCCGCTGGCAGGACCGGCTAGCAGGGCCCTGGCGTCGTTTTGCGCAAGGCTGCCGCTGCAACCGCGCCACCGCGGAACTGGTCGTGACCTGCGGGCTGGAACTCGAACAGACACGCGAAACGTCGTGGCGCGGAATGCCGCCGATCGTGCGGCCGCTCATCGTCGGCCGGGCGACCGTTCAGAGTAGCCCAGGGCTCGAAACGGAAGCAGCGGTGGCCGGGACCGGCTCACTCGCGACGGCGCTTTGGACCGCGTGTCACGTTGATCGGACAGGAGGAGACGATGATCGTCAGTACTAGCCTGAGCATCCAGGAATCGCTGTACCCGGAGCTGGCCTGCTTCGGATGCGGCCAAGCCAACCCGCATGGCTTGCACGTCCGCAGCTACCGGGCAGGCGACCTCACTGTGGCCGAGTTCAATCCCCGCCCCGAGCACGACAACGGGCTCGGCATCGTCAACGCCGGCATCATCGCGACCGTCCTCGATTGTCATGGCGCGGCTGCCGTTATGTGGGAGGTCGCCAAACAGGGCTGGAAGACCCCCACGGGCACGCTCGTGCCGTTCGTCACGGCGTCATTCGACGTGAAGTTCCCCCGCCCCACCCCGCTCGGTCGCACTGTGCGGCTCACCGCTTCGCCCGAAAGTATCGACCCATCCCAGATCATTGTCAGATCCGAGATAGCAGTCGACAGCAAGGTGAGGGCAATCATGACGGCGACCTGGGCTCGCTTCCGCCCCCGCTGAGCCAACTCTTCGCGGAAAGCCAGATGGCGCCGAAGTGATGACACCTGCCACCCGTAGGGGAGCGAAGCGACGCCCGACAGGCGGCGCTCCGGAAACATGCGGTTCCAACGAGTGCAAGCCTGACCTGAACGGTCATCCGACGGTCACTCAGTCTGGCCCTGTTCAACCTTGCCCGGCATTGACCGTCAGCTTGCGGCAGTTCTCACCGTCGCCGCCTGCGTGCCCGGCGGGAGGCGTCGACCATCGAAGCGAACTGCGACGGCACGATGATCGGCCGACCCCGCCACGGGGACATGCTCGTAAGGTCCGCATCGGCAGAGACGATCAGGAACGCGCCTACCGCGGCCGCCAGATCCAGGATCCGGTTGTCCTCCCAGTCCGGGCAGTCTCCGACGGTCTGCGGCGGGTCGGTGATGCCGCCGCCGGACGCCTCGGCCATCTCGGCCAGCGCCCGCAGGTAGTCATCGACCTCATCATCCGGGGTCTTCAGCACCGTCGCCAGCACCCGGCCGATGTTAGCCAGGATGTGCGGCGAGAGCCACAGCGCGAACTCCGCCGCGTCGTTGACGACGCCCAGGCAGTCCGCACTCGGGTTCCCCGACGTCGGCGGAGGTGACGGCCAGCTCCGGAACGGGGACTCCCCCACGGCAACCGCCAGCACGAGCACGTTCACGTCGAACACGACCGGGACCGCTGACGGGCCGGGCACGCTCACTGCCCCGGCGTCCCGCCCTTATAGGTCTGGCGGATAGCCGTCAGCAGCGACTCATAATCCTGGCCCGCCGCCGCGGCCCGCTCCGCATTGCGGGCCTGGAGTTCACGCAGCCGTTCGGCCCGGGCTAGTGACTCCATTACCGGCAGCGTCGCGCGCAGGTACGCCGACCGGTTCCCGTGCCCGAAATGCTCCACCAGGCGGGCCAGCCGCTCCTGGTCCTCCTCCGCCACCGCGAACCCAACCGTCGAAGTAGACATGCCAGCATTGTATCTCGATTGCATCTCCAGATGCAATCTAACGGCAGCTAGCGGGACTCCACGGGCGACCGCGGGTCCAACGGCTTCACTAGTTACGGTACGTGACGCTGTATTACTGGCCTGGGAGCGCGCACTCCCGCCGATCTAGACGGCGACGCGATCGTTAGCGCAGTGCGGCTCGGCACGCCATAACAGGACGATATGCGCGCACTGCCTCCGATCTTAATCGGGCCCGGATGGCGGCCACGTGGTATGGTAGCTGGTATGGCGACAAGGAAGGTCACCGTCACACTCGACGAGGCCCAGCTGGACCAGATCCGCGCCCTGGTGCAGGCACAGACCGCGCCGAGTGTGTCCGGGTTCGTGCAGCACGCGGTCGCAGTCGCCCTGGATGACGTCGCCGGATGGGGCGCGATGCTCGCCGATGCGCTCCGGCAAACCGGCGGGCCGCTATCCGACGACGAGCGCGCCTGGGCCGATGATGTCCTCGGCCCCAGCACGCGGCCGGCTGCCTGATGCCAGGCGTGACCCTGGACGCGGGCGGCCTGATCGCTCTGGACCGGAACGACCGCCGCGTGGTAGTCCTGCTCGCCCGGGCAAGAGAGACAGCTGCCCGCGCAACGGTGCCAGCGACCGTCCTTGCTCAGGCCATCCGCAGGCCGGACCGTCAGGTCCGGCTGTCACGGCTGATCCGCCAGCCGACGACCGACGTCGTCGAGCTGGGCCGGGTGGATGCCACGAACGTCGGCAGGCTGCTGGCGGCCAGCGGAACTTCTGACATCGCCGACGCCCACGTGGTGATCTGCGCGCGTCGCGCTGACCAGCCCGTTGTCACCTCCGATCCGGGCGACCTGCGCCAACTCGACCCGAATATCCGGCTGGTCGTTCTGTAACCCCGGCTGCAGACCGCCAGGACGCGGAAGGCCCTGGCATGGCAGCTCTCACGATGCGTCACCAGCGCAATGCAAGGCGCGCCACACACTCCCGCCGATCGGCGCGGCGTGGTGACGGCCAGCGGGTGCGGTGTGCAGTGCGCACGACTGGTTGATCTGCGCTTACCGGTCGCAGCCCGGCGCGGCCGTCGGTTCATGCGGCGGTCGAGGGCGCGCCGATCCGGACCTGGTTCGTGCCGCGCCTGGCGGCGGAAAGATAGGTGGTGCGGGCTGGCGGGCCCGCCAGTCAGCGGCGGCGGCACCGCCACAGCAGGTACGTCGGGACCAGGGCGGGCGGCTCGACAAAGCGCTCGGCTTCCAGCCCTGCGTCACGCAGGCCGTTCAGGACGGTGGATAGCTTGCGGTGCGTCGCGCCCACCCGGATCCGGACGCCCTCGGGATTGTGGTCTGGTGAGGTCCACCAGCCTTCGGACTCATAGCCATTTCCTGGCGGCCAGGCGCTCCGGCCCAGCCCACTGCCGGGAAAGCACGGATGCACGATCGACGCGACGAACCAGCCACCGGGCCGCAGCACCGTCGTCACAGTAGACAGCGTGCCCGCCAGGTCGTCGATGTCCATCAGCGCCAGCTCGCAGGTGCAGCCGTCGAACGGCCGCCCGTCCCACCAGGCGGGGGGCCGTGTAACGTCGGCGCGGACGTAGACGATGTCTTGCGGGCCGGCGGCGCGTGCCTTGTCGAGCATCGCGGCCGAGATGTCGACTCCGACGACGTCGGCCCCCAGCCCGGCCAGATAGCGGCTCATCCGGCCCTGCCCGCAGGCGATGTCCAGCACCAGCTCGCCGGTCACGACGGGCAGCAGGCCGGCATGCGCCGCGATCAGCGGCGGCGCGTCGCCGATCCACTGCTCATACCACTCGGCGACTTCGTCATACCTGGCCAGCTCCTGCGCCACACTCCCACGCTAATCGCCCGCGGGCTGTCGCGACCAGCCTGGCACTGAAGTTCCCGAGGAAGCAGAGCTCAAGCTCCAGCGCGAGACGGAAGCCCACGCCGTCGTAGGACTCTGGCTCCCTCCTCGGCCATCCGCCAGGCCGGGAGCGAGGATGGGATCCGCGTATCTCTGACTGCGCAGGCTCGCGCTCGGCGCCTACCGACTCTGGCACGCACCACCTACGGCCCGGAGGCTGTGGCTACTCGCCGTGACTGCCGTGACACGCCAGACCCGCCTGCTGGAGCGGAATCAGCAGTTCCATGCTGGACGTGCTCGCGCGCAGATCGAGCCGATGTGGAGCTCTACAGTCACTCTCGGGCCGGTGCTCAAGTAGCCGATGAGCGATCATCGTTGCCTCAGAGTTCCACTGCCCAAGATCGGGCGACATGGGTCGGGTGAAAAGAACGAGCCTTGACGGCGCCGGTCATGTCAGGATGCTCGGCATGTCTGGTCGCGCGCTGAGCTTCGGGGTGATGGCGGAAGCATACGAACGATTCCGGCCGGGGTATCCCGTGGAGCTCTTTGACATGGTGATGACGTACGCGGGTCAGCCGGTTCGGACTGCCCTGGAGATTGGTGCCGGGACAGGCAAGGCAACCCGTCTGTTCGCTCATCGGGGGGTGACGGTCACCGCGACCGAGCCTGACGGGGCCATGCTCGCCGAGTTGCTTAAGCACGTGCCAGCAACCGTCAAGACAGTCCAGGCCGCGTTCGAGGACTTGGGACCGGGCGAGAGCTACGGGCTGGTTTATGCGGCAGCGGCGCTGCATTGGACGAACCCGGAAGGCCGGTGGCCGCGCATCGCTGCGCTGCTGGAGCCCGGTGGCGTTTTTGCCTCGTTCGGTGGACCAGCCCAGCTGGCTGACCCAGCTGTGGAGGAGGCTGTCCGCGCGGCCCGGGCGCCGTTCCTGGACAGCGACGAGGTTCCGTCTCCAGATGGGACGCCACGGGGACATGACATGCGGTGGCCGGGGACGGAACTCCAGCGGTCTGAGTGGTTCGCCGATGTACGGCAGTTCGCGATCGAGCGGCGCCTGACGATGAGCGCCAGCGACTACGTTGGCCATCTATCGACCATCTCGGCTTATCTCGAATTGCCGACCCCGGAGCAAGAGCAGGTATATCGCCAGATCACGCAAGTCCTGCCTCAGACGGTCGAGATAGCCGCCGACATCACCGTCCACCTCGCGCGTCGCCGTCGCCAGCAGTAGCGCCTCGAAAATCAGATGCCGCCCCTGCGAACGGCAATCCGGACATGCCTCGACGACCGCCCGCCACCCACACGCACAGAACCGGCGGATCTGCATGCGGTTGGCAGTGCTGAGCTGCCGAGTCTAGCTAGCGCGGAACCGGCGATCGGTCACTATACAAGCTGTCAGCGCACTACAAACGTGCTCACGCTACGGAGCGGGCGTGTCTCGAGCGGATGGCTACCGCCATCCGCGAAGTTCTCCGCCAACTGCAGCCGCGTATGGATCCCACAGAGCCGCCGAAGGTTCCGGCGGGGGCAGGCGCGCCACGCCGTCGCCGTTGCCGTTCTCTGCCAAATTCCCGCGTTCCTGCCCGGTTTGGAGCGGCCGTTCCTGCCCGGTTCGAGCGGCGGAGTTCGGCCAGATCCTGCTGCCATCCCGCTGCCACAAAGATCAAGGCCCGACCGCCGTATCCGGCGATCAGGCCTCTGACCTGCTACTTCCTGGTAGCGGGGGCAGGATTTGAACCTGCGACCTCTGGGTTATGAGCCCAGCGAGCTACCGAACTGCTCCACCCCGCGTCGCGTGCACTTACTTTATGGCTCCCGCCTGCCGCTGGCAAATCAGGTCCCGGCGCCGGTGGCGGTAGGCGCGCTCATCCAGATCTGATACCGCACCGGCTGAAGCGACGTCGGGAGCTGCGTCAGGTCGCGCGGGTCCTCGGTCGTGGCGAGGTCGAGGACCCGAACCGGCGTGCCGCCAAAGCGGACCAGCCGGCGCTCCGATCCCGCCACCAGCAGCGGCCGCCGCCCGGCCGCCGCGATCGACGCGATCGCTAGCTGGACCGCGCTGACCGGACGGCCGGCCATCCACGCTACGGGAACACCACACGTCCCCCTGATGACCTGCGAGAACTCCTGAGCCGTCGGGTAATCGACGATCACGATCGAGGCATTGCGCGGGATCGAGGCGCACAGTTCCCGCAGCGCATCGACCTGGCCGGCGCCGGTACGGGTCAGCGCCAGGCCTTGCGCCACCGGCTGGAGGCCGCCCGACCTGCCCGCGTGACGGAAGCCCAGGCCGAAGGTCGTCGTGACCGTGGGCACCAGCATCGCCGCCGTGCAGGCCAGCCCGGCCACTCCTGCGGTTATCGGTCGGGCGCCCCGGTCACGCGCGCGCGTCGCCAGCCACGCCGCCGACCAGAGCGCCAAGAGGATCAGCCCGGGGATCGCCATGACGATCAGCCGGCGGCTGGCCCAGGGCTGATCGGGGACGATGTCGGGTGCCCACAGCACCACCACCGAGCCGGCGCAGATCATCGCCAGCGGCAGGCCCCAGATGCGCCAGACCCCGGCGGGATCCCGCCACGTCAGCAGTGCCTGCAGGCAGCGCCGCACGACGAGGGCAAGGCCGAACCCGCCGAGCAGGACCGTTGGCAGGCCGACGTACCAGATCACCCAGTACATCGTCTGCTCTGCGTAGGTACGCGTCGGATCGATCGGCAGGCCCTGACTTCGCTGCAGGGCCGCGATTGCGTTGTACACCACCAGGCTCGGCTGGCCGTGCGCCTTCTGCACGTACGGGCGGACCAGGAAGCCGATCAGCACCGCGACAGCAAGCAGGGCGCCGGCCACGGGCAGCCAGCGCAGTGGCCGTCCCGCGACGGCGCGCGGCACGAGCCTGCGGACCCGGCCGATGCGCGCGAGCTGCAGCGCCACGATCGAAGCCGCGACCAGCCAGACGGCCACCACGCCGGCCAGCGCGACCGTGTGTCCGACGACATCAAGCAGCGGGCGATCGACCAGGTACAGGCTGAGGATTCCGAAGCACAGACCGACAGTCAGCCCGGATAGGAACGGGGCCGCCTGCGGTCGCCGCCCGATCGCCAGCGCGGCGGCGAAGGGGATAACGGCCAGCAGGCACACCAGCGCGTCGAGGCTGACGACCAGTCCGAAGCTCAGTGCCAGCCCGCCAAGCGCGGCCAGCACACGCTGGGGGGTGAGCCTGGCTGCCCACCGCGATGGGACGCCCAGCTGCCACGCGATCGCCAGCCTCGCCCGGGCGGAACGCGCGTCCGGCTCGTCGGCCGCCCGGACGGCTGGGATAGCGCCGGTGCCGCGCAGCGCGACGGAGTCGGCTACCAGGCAGAGCCCGCCGAAGAGCATGATCTGGAGCGCCGTCTCGCTCAGCGAGGTCCGGCTCACGTACTGCTGGGGCAGGCTGAGGCCGAGGACGAGCGCTCCGGCCGGCGCCCACTGCGGGCCGACCAGGCGGCCCACCAGGCCGGCGAACGTCAGCATGGCGAGTCCGCCCAGGATCGGCCCGGCGGCCAGCGCACCGCTGAATCCGTGTATCCAGAAGCCGCCGGCCAGGAGCAGCGGCAGACCTGGCATGACGGTGGGATAGATCGAGGTGCCGCGCGCGAGGAAGCCGGTGCTGCTGAAGTGCAGTCGGGCGTGGGCGACGCCGAAGTCCTTCAGCATTTCTGGTACAGGCAGGGAGCCGTGCTGGGCGATCCAGTAGCCCGTTTGCAGGTACGTCCCCTGGTCGCGGAGCACGATCAGCGCCTGTGAGCTCTCCGTGAGCTGCCAGCCGGTGAGCCCGGCTACGACGCCGACGGTCGCGAGCAGGCCAAACCAGATAGTCCAGCCGGGCTCGCTGGTGCGCCCGCCCGACATCAGGCGCGGCCAGCTCGCGGGCACCACCCGCAATCCGTTGACGGTGATGGCGGCTGCGAGCGCGACCGAGATCAGCGTCATCGGGACCGGCAGGAAGTGTCCGGCCAGCAGCAGCGGTATGCCGGGAATCAGCCACGCCAGGATCAGCACGGCCGGCAGCACAGTGAGCCGCGCGAGGACGGTGCCCGCGATGTCCGCGGATCTGACCTTGACAGCCTGGCCGGCCGGCAAGGAGAAGTGCCTGGCTCGCCCCGCTCGCTTGATAGCAGCGGCGACGCCGCCCGCGCCGGTTACGCCCGCCCGGCCAAGGCCGCGGCCAGCCCTGCGCAGGGCGCGCCGCAGGTCCCTGGGTCCGCCAATGCCAGGCCTGGCCCGTTCAGTGCCGGTCTCGCTGGGACCCGGCGCCGGGAGCGTCTGGGTGTCTGGGTCGCCGGCGGCCCCGTTCCCGTCCTTAATGGCGCCGGCCTGACTGCCGCCGGTACCCGGCGCGGCCTCGGTCACCAGGGTCCGGTCGTTGCCGCCCTCACCTGACCGACCGGCAGCGGATGCGCCGGCGGCCTGGCCAGCCAGGTCAGTGCCGAGATCCGCGCCTGCTGACTGCTGCGTGCTCTCTCCCGGCGCCGGCTCCTGGCCGGTGCCCGCGGTGCCCTGCGGAATATCTGGAGGGAGCACGGCTCAACTGTAGAGGCGCGAGCGCTAACAGGGGCTGAGGCTCGGGGGCACATCTGCGTTACCGTCCGCAGCCGCCAGGGGCTGGCACGGGTCGGTGCCGCACAGCTGGCGCTGGCTCTCCGCCCAGGTCAGGCCGCAGAGGCGAGCGCGTTAGCTGATGACCAGCTGCGGCCTTGCCGTACCTTTACTCACTAATAGTGATTACTCCTAACAAGACCGCGTACGATGGACAGAAGCCTGGCGGGCCGGGCCCTCGGCTACGCTGTCGTCATCTGAGCCCAGGGGAGTTATGCGCCGCCGCCACGACGAATCCGGCGATCAAGGGCGGCCGGACCGCGCCGTCCGGCCGGGATCGCAGTCCTCGAGCCGTGATCCCCGGCGTCCGGGACCGCAGCCTCCGAGCCGCGGCGCGCGACGCCCGGCACCGCAGCCGAAGAGTCGCGGTCCGCGACGGCCTCGTAATATCTCTACCCTGATTCTCGGCAGCGTCGCGGTATTCGTGGCGCTCGTCCTGGCCGGCGGCTCACTCGTCGCGTACGCGAAATACCGATCCGTCTGGGACGGCATCCAGCGCGTCGACGTGCAAGGCGACCTCGGCTCGAAGCGACCGCCAGCCGACCCCAACGCGCAGAACATCCTCATCATTGGCTCTGATAGCCGGTCTGGCATCAACGGCCGCATCGGCGGCACTTCGGACGTAGCCGGCGCTCGGTCGGACACGATCATGCTGCTGCACGTCGCGCCCGGCGCCCACCAGATCGCCGTGATCAGCATCCCCCGTGACTCGGTGGTGCCGATCCTCAGCTGCACGGCCGAGGATGGCACCGCTGGCCAGACGGCGCAGCCGTCGAGCGACATCGAGCAGATCAACTCCACGTTCGCCTACGGCGGGCCGGGCTGCCTGTGGAAGACCATCGAGCAGACCACCGGGATTCATATCAACGACTTCGTCCAGCTCACGTTCATCGGCTTCGAGAAGGTCATCGATGCTCTCCACGGCGTCGAGATCTGCCTGCCGGAGCCGGTCGACGACCCGACCTCCCGCCTGCACCTCACGGCGGGCCGCCACCATGTCTACGGTCGGGAAGCGCTGGCGTTCTGGCGGACGCGCGAGGGCCTCGGGCTGGGTGACGACCCGCAGCGAATCCAGCGCGACCAGTTCCTGATGGCCTCGCTGGTGCAGGGCATCGAGCACAGCAGCCTGCTGCGGAGCCCGAGCACCATGCTGTCGGTGATCGACACGGTCACCTCGAATCATTACCTCACTACCGACAGCGGCCTGACGCCTGCGTCGATGCTGCGTCTAGGCGAGGCGCTGCGTGGCATCTCGGCCGGTTCCGTCCAGTTCGTCACCGTGCCGTGGACGACCTATACCGGTAACGCCCAGTGGATCGACTCGTCGCAGACGCCCGCGGCGGGCAACACTAACTGGGTCCAGTGGGTGCAGCCACAGGCCAATAGCCTGTTCTCGGCCATCGCACACGACACCAAGCTGCCGAAGGCGGCGAAGAAGGCCAAGATCAAGCCGGTCAGTCCGGCAACCGTCAAGGTGCGCGTACTCAACGGGACGAGCACCTACGGGCTCGGCGCCACGACCGCCACGGCGCTTAGCACGCGCGGCTTCCACGTCGTCGGCCAGGCTGGCGACGCACCGACCCAGAACTACACCAGCACGGTGATCGAGTACGCCGGTGCCGCGGAGTTGCCCGCCGCGGAGACGCTTGCGGCGCTATTCAGCAACGTCACGCTCAAGCCGGACTCGCAGCTGAAGAACTCGACGCTCCATTTGATCCTCGGCTCGACTTTCAGCACGCTGAAGGCGCCCAACTCGACCTCCGAGATTTCGAGCCTGGCTACCACTTATGGCGGAATCACCGGGAACGTCAATATCTGTCGCGATAGCAGCGCATTCAATAGCTGAGGCCGCCAGCGCCTGACCTGAATTGCCAGGCTCCGGATTTAACCAGCCAATAGTCAGCGAACCTTCAGGCATTAACTGCTACTGGGTTCCGCCGGATATCCCAGATCAGCGACCCACGTGCCGGGTGAACCTGGCTGGCAAAGTTGGCTTCAACCCGCGGTTAGACCGACGCCGGCTGGCAACGATTCCTGGAGATCATGAGCCAGGGCGGGGATGTGAACTCAGGCGGGGGGGTGCCAGGCCGGGCCCGGCCCTCGTCTCCGGAACCCTCAGGCCCTGCGCAGCTGGCGCCGCCACCTGCGGGGCCGCCGCCACGGCATCCATCACCATCACGGGGACGGCGTTCGCTCCGGATGCGAGTGCTCGGCTGGATCGCCGCCGGGCTCGCCGTCGTCCTCGTCGTCGCGTCGCTCGCCGCCTACCTGAAGTTCCGGGCGGTCTGGGACAGCATCAGACGCGTGTCGGTTGCCGGGCTCGGCCCGCAGCCGCCCAAGCTCACGAACGCGCAGAACATCCTGGTCATCGGCTCAGACAGCCGAGCAGGCCCGAACCGGGGATTCGGCACGGGGATCACGGGGCAGCGGTCCGACACGATCATGGTGCTGCACATCGCGCCTGGACGGCAGGGCGTGATCGTGCTCAGCATCCCGCGCGACTCGGTGGTGCCTATCTTGTCCTGTCCGGCCGGATCGGGCGAGGCCGGCCAGCTAGCGCAGCCAGGCCAGGTCGAGCAGATCAACGCCACGTTCGCGCACGGCGGCCCGGCCTGCTTGTTCAAGACCGTCGAGCAGACGACCCGCCTGCATCTCGATCACTTCATCCAGCTCGACTTCAACGGGTTCGAGAAGGTAATCAACGACCTCGGGGGCGTCAGCATCTGCCTGCCGTTCGCCATCAACGACCCGCTGTCCAAGCTGCACCTCAGCGAGGGTCGGCATCACGTCTATGGCGCGGAGGCCCTGGCGTTCTGGCGGGCGCGGTACATCGGCGAGGGCTCTGACCTGCAGCGCATCCGCCGGGACCAGTTCTTGATGGTGTCGATCCTGCAGGGCGTGGAGCACAGCGACGTGCTGGGCAGCCCGGCCAGGATCGTATCGGTCATCACCGACGCCGCCCGCTCGATGACCACGGATACCGGCCTTGACCTGCCCACGATGATCGGCATCATCGAGAGCCTGCGTCATCTGCCGCCCGGCTCCGTCCAGTTCATCGAGCTGCCAACCGTGCCGTACCCGCCCGACCCGAACTGGGTGAGCTGGCCCGCCAGCGACGCCGGCCTGTTCAGCGCTATCGCGCGCGACCAGGAGGTCCATCCGGCGGCGAAGGAATCCGGCCGCAAGGTCGCTGCTGTGCAGGTTGTCGCCGACACAGGGGATGGCTCGCCACGGCACGCAACTGCCTTGTCGGCCCAGACTCCGCATCCTGGGAATCTGGCCAGGTCCTACGGCGGCATTACCGGCAGCACCAACGTGTGCCGGGACACCTCGGCGTTCGCCGGGCCGCGTGGCGGCGCCTAGGCCGCGTGATGGCGCCTAAGGCCGCCTGGCCGGGCCGCTACTTGGCCAGGACGTAGACGACTTGATCGAGCTTCGGCACGAACACCGGGCGCCAGGCCTTGAGGCCCTGCGGCGTTCGGGCCAGCAGTTCTGGCATCGTCTCGCCAGTCCAGGGCGCCATGCAGCCGACGTAGTAGGCAGCCGATGGCGAGTCCATCGCGCATGGTGCCCTGACACCGGCCTGAATCGCAATCGCAGCATTAGCCTCGAATGCCCGCCCGTACTGCTGTTCGGCGGCCTCGCGCTGAAGCACGAAACGCTGCGATACGAGCCCTGACAGCAGGAACAGGCAGGCTATCGCGATCCCGGTCCGGCGCCAGCGAGCCTTCGTGACGAGCCATGCCACGCCGTCGGCGGCCAGGATGGACATCAGCGCCAGGGACGGGGTGAGGTAGCGCGGTGCGCCGAACGGCACCAGGAGCGAGTAGAGAGCGATGACCCAGACCGCCGTGGCGGCTGCTAGCACCGCCGACGCCTTGGCAGACGTACGCCAGGCCACGCAGAACCCGAGGACGACGACGGCAAGGAAGGCCACCCACCAGACGGACTCGCCTGGCATCTCCCAGCCTTGGCAGCCAGTTGGCGGGATGCAGTACCACGGCCCGTTGAGCACCTTCGCCTGCGTACCCAGCGAGAAATACAAGCTGAAGCTCGGCGGCTCCTGCCCGGCCAGGTGAATCCGGCTGCCGAGTCCGCCGTACCAGAGGTAAGCCCCGATGACCCACTCCAGGCAGCCCAGCGCGACGCCGATGCCCATCGCGAGCAGCACCTTGGGCCTGCGCCAGGCGCGCACGATGATGACAGCCAGGATCGCCGGGCCCATGATGAACACGATGTTCTGGGGCCGCATCAAGACGATGAGCAGGCTGGCGAACGCGATCGACGGCAGCGTGATCCGATCCCGCATCGTCCCGTTGACGGCATGCAGCACCAGCCCGGTCAGCGCCAGCACCCCGAGCGCGCCCCACCAGTCGGGGTAGATCTGGACCCCGCTGTTCTGGCTGATGGCCAGGCCGCCGAAGATCAGTCCGGCAACCGCCAGCACCCAGCCAGGCCGCAGCCGCCGCCAGCAGAGCATGCCGAGGAACAAGCCGAGCGCGGACAGCACGGACATCCAGATCCGGATGGCCGTGAGCGACTCGGTGAGCAAGGTCACCGGAGCGGCTAGCAGGCCCACGCCCTGACCGTGCACCGGCGGCAGGCTGACGCCGTTGACGAGCTTGCTGGTCCGGGCGATATACGTGATCTCGTCCGCGCCCAGCGGCATCCGGAGCAGTGCCGGAGTAAGCTCGGCAGCGAGGAACAAGATCGAGACCACGGCCAGCCACAAGATGCTGTCCTGGCCGAACAGGCCACCCCGAGGCCGGCGGCTTGAAGATGCCTCCGGGCCGCTTACCTTCAGGTCATGCACTAACGACTCCCCTTTGAGGGCTACGGCAGCGCTACGAGCCTAGCTTTCAGCCATACCCGGCGAGCGCTCAGGGCAGTTTGGAACCTTCGCAGCATGGTCAAGTATCTGACAAAGCCCAATCGCCCCAGATGCTGTTGACCGTACCGTAAACTGGCCAGTACTTTTTCGCGGCTTAGCTTGGTGGGCGCGCGGGAAACGTTCGTTAAGGCAACGTCACGCTGCCCATGCTGGCGCCGGGTAATCCCGGCATTGTGCTGACTTTGCTGCGACGCGGTCCGCTCGCGAGGTGGCGAATCAGGCCACTCACGAGTTCCCGAATCCCGGAGGAGGCAGCGGTGACGAGACTTGCCGCCGAGGTGGTCGAGTCATCGCAGGAGCCGCGCCGTTCCCGGATCGCGTGGGCCTGGAGCGCGTCGGCGATCACCATGTACTGCTATCTGGCCGGCGCCTTCTTCGTGACGTCCATGCTGTGGATCAACCCGGCCGGCTTCCGGCAGACCGGCGACCCGGAGGACGTCGACCAGGCCACGTGGTTCGTTCGCTACGCCGCCACGGCCGTGTCGCATTTCAGGCTGCCGGCGCTCGAGACGATGACGATGAACGCCCCGCACAGCGTGAACCTGATGTGGAATACCTCACTGCTGCTGCCGGGTGTCGTCATTTCGCCGGTGACGCTGCTGTTCGGCCCCCAGGTCGCACTCACGACGCTGCTTGCCGTTGGCTTCGCCGGCTCGGCGGCCGCGATGTACTACGTGTTGCGCCGCTGGCATGCGAGCCCGCTCGCCGCCGCCCTTGGTGGTGCCCTGTACGGCTTCTCGCCGGCCCTGGTCAACTCCGGGATCGGGCACTACTCGCTCGTACTCGCCATGCTGCCGCCGCTGATCATCGACCGGGTCCTGCGACTGGTCACCAGTCAGGGCAGCCCCGTACGCAACGGCCTCTGGCTGGGCGCGCTCATCGCTGGGCAGTTGTTCATCAGCGAGGAGTTGCTCGTCGACACCGTGATCGCCACGGTGATCCTGCTGGCAGTCCTGGCGCTCAGCAGGCCGCGAGAAGTACTGGCTCGTGTCCGCCCGGCACTGGTTGGTCTGGGCACGGCGGCCGCCGTCGCCCTCGTGCTGTGTGCCAGGGGCCTCTGGGTCCAGTTCCACGCAGTGTCGGCTAAGGGCGCTGCCGCGACCGTGATCATCAACTACCACGGCAGGCCCACTAATCTCGGCACCTTGCCCGACGCGTTCGTGAATCCGGCCAGCTCCGTCCTGCTGCATACCCACCGCACCGGCGTGATCGCCAACAACTATCCGCAGCCGCTGCCCGAGTACCTCGCCTACCTGGGCATCCCGATGATCATCTTGCTGCTCGTCGCGATCGTGTACTTCTGGCGCGACCTGCCGATCCGGGCTGCGGGCGTTACGTGCCTGCTGCTCGAGTGGCTCGGGATGGGCTCGAAGCCCATCCAGGCAAACCAGGTGACCCTGCCCTCGGCACTGCTCCCCTGGCACTTCCTCGACCATCTGCCCGTGATCGGCGGAATGGTTCCAGACCGGCTCGCCATCCTCGCCGATATCGGGGCTGCCGCCGTGCTCGCGTTCGCGCTTGACCGGGCTCGAAGCGGGAAGGTGGCCCCGTTCGCCCGGTGGCGCTATGGCGCCAGCATCGCGACCGGGCTGGCCGTGCTCGCGCTACTACCAATGGCGCCGGCGCCGTATCAGATAGTCACTGTCGAGCCGCTGCCGGCCGGCTGGCAGGCCACGTTCACCGCACTCCACCTCGCGCCGCAGGACCGCGTGCTCCTGGCGCCCTTCCCGTACGCGGCGACCTCGCAGACGATGCGCTGGCAGGCGGTCAGTCGCGAACCCGTGACCATGATCGGCGGCGACTTCATCGCCCCGGACGAGCCTGGCCGCGCTGGTCGGGCCGGCCGGTCAGCCATGACGCCAACCGCGTACTACATCGACTACCTGTACAACCACCAGATCCCGGCGCCTGAACCATCGGCGGCCCAGGTCCGTGCCGACCTGGCCATGTGGAAGCCTGCCGCCGTTGTCGCGCGGACCACGCCGCGCAGCCAGCTGGGGCAGTTCCTGATCAGCCTGTTCGGGCGGCCCACGGTCAGGATCGGCCAGATGCTCGGCTGGCGGCTCGTCAGCCACTGACACGCTCAGCGGCTACTTCACCGACCGCCGGGCCAGACTGCCGACCGCCGACCGCCGATCTGCGCCGGCCCGGCAAGGCAGCTTGTCACGGCCTTTGCGCAGATGAGTGCCACGAGGTAAGCGGTGAGGGCGATGTAGGCGTAGGTCGCGATGCCCATGGCGGCGGTCAGCCCGGCGAAGAGCAGGCGCCCCTCCCAGCCGACGGTCGTACCGCGCTCGACTGGCTCCGCGTCCGGATCGGACAGCCTGGCCAGCAGGACCGGACGGCCGGGCCAAGCGAGGTCGGTATAGCGCAGTAGCAGCGCCGCGGCGAGTGCAAAGATCACCGGACCTGGCACCTTTGCCGCCATCCCGACCGCAGCCAGATACAGGAACTGGGCGCCGAGCAGGAGCACCGGCACGAGCCAGTCGAATCGGCCCGTGTGCGGATGTGCAGAGCCGGGTGCGGCCAGCAGCATCACGATCGCCGGGCCGATCAGCAGCACCCCCGGAAGCCCATGGAGACCGAGAACCGCGAGCGCGGAGATGGCGCCGAGGCCGAGGATCGCCGGCGGCAGGGGGATCAGGTGCCCCTGCACCAGCGCGCCGAGCGCACGCGCCAGGGCGCCGTCGTCTCGCAGGCGTACCAGCTTCGACCGGGCAGCTACCTGGGCGGGCGGGCCACGGCGCCCGGCTCGGGCGGTTACGCCTGCTGCCGCGCGGCCGGCGATCCCGTAGCCGATCGAGATAATCGCCCAGTCGAGCAGCGCTAGCAGGGCGGCCCGAGCCCCCCAGAACGGCGCCACGATCCCGACGAGCAGGATGCGGCCGCCGACCGGCATGGTCAGCACCGCTTCCGAGATCCGGCGAAAAGCGCCGTCCGACCGCTCGCCGAAGCCGGGCGGCGTCGAGCAGGCCGTCATGAGATTCCGGACGGCGACCAGACTGAGTACGGCGACAGCCAGCGTCCACGCGCCACTCCACCGCTCGGCGGCTGCGCCGAGTGCAAGTCCGGCGTAGACGGCGCACTCGGCGGCTGCGGCACCGAGTCCTGCCAGCCACGCCACCGGTCCCGCCCGGCGACGGTCCGTGGCGGTTATGGCGTGATGGACAACCAGGTCCTGACCAGCGGCTGCCTGGTCGGGCCGTGCTCCCTCCTGTGGCGCCTGGTCCTGTGGTGCCTGGTCCTGTGGCGCCTGGTCCTGTCGGGCCTCGCCGGATCGTGCCTGGCCCTGTCCGGCTTGTTCCTGCTCAGCCGCGTCCTGTCTGGTCTGGTCCAGCCCGGTCTGGTCCAGGCCGGCCTGGTCCAGCCCGGCCTGATCGGGCCCGGCCTGCCGGACCAGCCACTGGCCGCACCGCAGCACGAGATAGCCACCCCACAGGGCGGCGACACCGCGAACGATGTCGGCCCTCGTGCCCGCGGAGAACCACGCCGCCGCGCATACGGCCAGCGCGATACAGATACCGCAGGCCGAGGTGAGCCCGAGAGAGCGCTCCCGGGCCCAGGCGAGCACAATCCGGCCAGCCTCGGCCAGGAACCTCGCGCCGGCCACGTCGGCGGCGTCGTTCTCGGCCCGATTGGCCGAGGACTGCTGAGACCCCCCAAAGAACGCGCCGATCGGGATGACTCTGCCCGACAGGACCTCGGCGACCTCGGTGTCGCTCAGCTCGACCTCAGGCACGGCACCAGTGCCGGGCTCGCCGTCATCTGCGTACGTGTCGGTACTGGCGCTGCCGGTGATTTCGGTATCGGTCCCGGCAGACTTGCCGCCGCCGGCATCGGGAGCGTCTTGGTGGGCACCTCCCGGACCGGCAACCCACGACGCTGGTATCTCTACCTCAGGCATCCCGGCGGCGATGGGACCGCTCGGGCCGGGGCGGAGTTCCGCTGGCAGCACGTCGGCCCGGCCAGCGTCAGCCACCGGGGCCTCGGCGGACGGCATCGCGGTGGACCGGCCAGCACCCGCCGAACCGGCTGCCGCGCCTTTGCCGGGCGGACCCGACTCGGGCGGAGTGGCAGTCGGAGCACCGCCCGAGCGCCGACCCCTACCGGACGCAGCGGCGTCGACGGGCGCAGCCGCGGCGGGCGGCGGGCCGACGGGCGCAGCGGCAGGCGGCGGCCCGACGGGCGCAGGCGCGACCGGCGGGGTCGCCGCGGGCTGGGGTCCGACGGGCGCAGGCGCGACCGGCGGGGGCGCCGCGGGCTGGGGTCCGGCGTGCGACGGTTTGGCGGACTGCGCGCCACGGGCCGACCCTGCAGGCCGGGTCTCATCGGGCCGCAGGTCCGAGGGCGCTGTTCCGCCGGTCAGGCGGGCGGCCGGCCCACTCCGATCGCTACGGGCCGACGGCGGCCCAGCCGGCGCCGACGGCCCGGCCGGCGCGGACGGGCCGGCCGGCGCGGACGGCCCGGCCGGATCAGCCAGCGTCCCCGCCGGGTCGGGCGATTCCACCGAGGGCGGCGGCCAGGCATCGTCGTGCATCGGCGGCAGGGACGGACTTGCATTCGGCGCCGAAGTCGGCGGGCCGGCCACATCGGCCATCGTCGGCGCCGCGGCCAGCCCCGGCGTGGCTGACCGGTCGCCAGGCGGCGGCAGCCCAGGCTTGCCGTGGGCCGTCGGCTGTCGGGGCGGGTCGGCTGTCGGCCGCCGCTGAGAGCGCCGACGTCCCCGCGGGCGCACGCCGGCTCCTGGCGCGGAACCACTGCTAGCTTGTCCCGCTGCCGCGTCGGCCGCTGGCTCGTTGACGCCAGCGGCGGTCTGATCCTCCGTTTAATCGTCCTTGCTAAGCAATCAGTAGCCAGAGCGCTACCTAGAGTACAGACTGCCGGTGCGCTGGCCCACGACCGCGGGCAGAGAAGGCCGAGTCGACCAGATAGGGTCCGGCCATGCGGACCGTTGCGGTGGTGCTTGCTGGCGGATCCGGGCGCCGGTTCGACTCGGCAAGCCCGAAACAGCTGCGGGTGCTCGCCGGCCGTAATCTGATCGAGCATTGCGTTCTGGCGTTCGATCAGGCACCCGCGGTCGACGATGTGCTGGTCGTTGCGGCCGCGGATATCAGCGCGCTAGTCCGCCAGGATCTGGCGGGTTACCGCAAGGTGGCCGACGTCGTCGAGGGCGGAGCGAGCAGGACCGACTCAACCAGGCTGGCCCTTAACTGGCTAGGCGAGCGACTGCCCGCTGACAGCAAGGTGCTCTTCCACGATGCTGCGCGGCCGCTAGTCGATCAGCGAACCATCGCCGACTGCGTCGAAACACTAGACCGCTTCGACGCGATCGGCGTCGTCGTGCCGTCTCCGGACACGATCGTCGAGGTCACCGACGGCGTCATCCAGCGAGTCCTGCCGCGCGACACGCTCGCGCGCTGCCAGACGCCGCAGGGATTCCGCCTGTCCGTTATCGCGGCCGCTTATCAGCTGGCCGATGCCGATCCGGCGTTCGCCACCGTGCCGGCGACCGACGACTGCGGCGTCGTGTTGCGCTACTTGCCCGACGTACCGATCGCCGCAGTCGAAGGCAGCGAGCGCAATCTCAAGATCACCTATACGGCCGACCTCGCCGTCGCGGCGGCCTTGCTCGATAGCGCCGACCGGCCCGACTCAGCGGACCGGCGCGACTGAGCGGATCGACCCCGCTCAAACGCGGAACCTCCGCTTCGCCTGCCGCCGGCGTCACAGCCCCGAATCCTCCAGCATCTCGGTAACCAGGGCGGCGATCGGCGAGCGCTCAGACCTGACGAGCGTGACGTGAGAGAAGAGCGGGTGACCCTTGAGCTTCTCGATGACTGCTACGACCCCGTCGTGGCGGCCGACCCTGAGGTTGTCGCGCTGGGCGATGTCATGCGTGAGCACGACCCTGGATCCAGCGCCAATCCGCGAGAGCACGGTTAGCAAGACGCCGCGCTCCAGCGACTGCGCCTCGTCCACGACGACGAAAGAGTCGTGCAGCGAGCGGCCGCGGATGTGGGTCAGGGGCAGCACCTCGAGCATGTCCCTGTCCAGGACTTCCTCGATCACGGCCTGGGAAGTGACGGCTGCCAGCGTGTCGAACACGGCCTGGGCCCACGGGTTCATCTTGTCCGCTTCCGAGCCGGGCAGGTAGCCGAGGTCCTGGCCGCCCACCGCATACAGCGGCCTGAAGACGACCAGCTTGCGATGCTGGCGGCGCTCCATCACTGCCTCGAGGCCAGCGCACAGCGCGAGTGCCGACTTGCCCGTGCCAGCCCGCCCGCCGAGGGAGACGATGCCGACCTCGTTGTCCAGCAGGATGTCCAGGGCGATCCGCTGCTCCGCGCTCCGGCCGCGCAGGCCGAATGCCTCCCGGTCGCCACGAACCAGCTTCACCGACTTGTCCGGCTGGACGCGCCCAAGCGCGCTGCCGGCACCGGCCACACCCGACATCAGCACCAGGCCGGTATGGCAGGGCAGGTCACGCGCTCCGACCAGGTCCACCTGGCCGTTCTCGTACAGCTCGTCGATCTCAGCAGCGGTGACATCCAGCTCAGCCATGCCCGTCCAGCCGGAGTCAGGCGGCAGCTCCGCCCGGTACTCCTGCGCCGTCAGCCCCACCGCGGCGGCCTTGACCCGCAGCGGTAGGTCCTTGCTGACCAGGATCACGCTCTCGCCCTCGGCAGCGAGGCTGCACGCGACGGAGAGGATCCTGGTGTCGTTGTCACCGAGCCGGAAGCCAGCCGGAAGCACCGAGGGGTCCGAGTGATTCAGCTCGACCCGGACGCTACCGCCGGAGTCGCCGACTGGCAGGTCGGCGTCCAGGCGGCCGTACTCGACGCGAAGATCGTCGAGGTAGCGGAGTGCCTGGCGGGCGAAGTAACCGAGCTCTGGATGATGCCGCTTGGCCTCAAGCTCGGTGATGACAACGACGGGCAGTACCACCCTGTGCTCGGCGAATCTGCCGACGGCTGCCGGGTCCGCCAGCAGGACGCTGGTGTCCAGGACATAGGTACGCCGCGACTGGCTGACGCTGGCGAGCCCAGATTGCGGTCCGGCTAGACCGGACACCGTGGGCACATGACGGGCGGAACTTGGCTGGGCAGGAGCTGCCGAGGCAGACTCCCGCGGGGCGGATGTTGGTCGGCGTGCTGAGGAACTGGCCACTCGCTCTCCCCTGGGCGCCGGCTGGCGCCGCGGTCGGACACAGACGTGTCGGCGGGACCGGGTCCGGCCAGCGAAGCGCCGGGGACCCGGCCCTTCGCTCATCTCGCCTGCGCACCAGGACGCGAAGCTCGAGGATCTCAAGGGCCTTCCCGGCGGGCGGCTAGGCACCGCCCGTCAGTTCCGACCGTACCTAAGGGAACGTGGTGGCGGAAGTACCGTAACGAGCTGTTCATGGCCGCCGAAACTCGCGTAACGAGCTGTTCACGCAGTACAGATCAATGTCGCCGCGCGAAATCAGGTGGCTACGCGCCGAAGCGGCGGTGCCGTTCGCCATAGGACCTGAGCGCGCGCAGGAAGTCGACGCGGCGGAACGCGGGCCAGTAAGCGTCGCAGAAATAGAACTCCGAGTGTGCGCTCTGCCACAGCAGGAAGCCGCCCAGCCGCTGCTCCCCCGAGGTCCTGATGACTAGGTCGGGGTCTGGCTGTCCGGCGGTGTACAAGTGCTCGGCGATGTGCTCGACGTCCAGGATCTCGGCCAGTTCTTCGATGGTCGTGCCGCGCGTGGCGTGGTCTTGCAGCAGCGACCGGACTGCGTCGGCGATCTCACGCCGGCCGCCGTAGCCGACGGCGACGTTCACCAGCAGGCCGCCGTTGTGGGCGGTCGCCTCGGCGGCGTTCTTGAGCACTTCGGCGGTGTCCGCAGGCAGCAGGTCGAGTGCGCCGACCGGCTTCACATGCCATTCCTGCGCCACGAGTTCGCGAACCGTGTCTTCGATGATGCGCAGCAGCGGCTCAAGCTCAGCAGCCGGCCTGGTCAGGTTGTCGGTAGACAGCAGCCAGAGCGTGACGACCTCGACGCCCGTCTCCTGGCACCACTCGAGCAGCTCGAAGATCTTGTCGGCACCTGCCTGGTGGCCGCTACTGACGTCGGCAAGTCCTGCCGACCTGGCCCACCGGCGATTACCGTCGCACATCACCCCAACGTGCCGAGGCACCGCCTGAGGCACCAGAGCCGCCTCGAGTCTGCGCTCGTAGAGCCGGTAGACGAGACCGCGCAATCCCATCCGGCACCCTTCCTCGCTGTCGCCAGAGCGGCATCGTCCTGCCCCCTGGCTGATTACCGGCCGGCTGGCCACCGGCCTGCGCGTCCGCTATCGGGACCTCCTCCGCTGCACCAGCACGATCCGGCCCCGTGAGAACCGTATCCAAGAATGCCACCAGTTCGGCCGAAGTCAGGACAGCTCGAACTCCAACACCGCCAGCACCCCAGGCCTCGATAACCGCACGCCTGGTCAGGTGCCACCGGCCGTGCTCACCGTCGGGATGCCGCCAGGTCCGCGCGCTGTGCTGGAGCGGCACGCCATGATGGCCGGGTCGCGGGCCTTGGCCATTGTGCACGGGCCCGACGCCTATGCAGTCGCCGACCCAGACCGCGCTGGAACGAAGCACGCACCGCAGCTCGCCGGTGCCCGGCAGGTCGACGCGCTCACGTGAGCGCAGCGCAAAGTATTCGTGATCGCCGGGCAGGTAGCCATCCAGGTGACCAGGGCGGCCAGCGCGGCGCCCGGCGGCCGCATCGCGGCCCGAGCTGGAGTCCGGGTCAACCGGGAACCTGTCGTCTGGATCTGGCCACGCTGCGGCCTGGCCGGGATCTTGGCGCGCGGCGCTGATGCGCTCGGCGAGCGCGGACAGCTGGTAGCCGCAACGCTGGCCAACGGCGGCGAACGGCACCGAATCCCTGGCCAGGTTGAGCGTGATCTCGTATGGCTGGCCGGATCGATCGCGGCAGCTCACTGCCTCCACGGACAGCACCGAACCATCAACGCAACGTAGCGCCCCCATAACGGAACGTTAACATCGCGATGCCCGAAAGCGACACCCCCACGCCCGCGGGCTCAGTCCGCCTCGGCAGCAAGCGACTCGGTGACGCGCCGGTGCACGGCCCAGATCTCCTCGGGCAGGCCCTCGAACTGACGGAGGTGGTGCTCGCGGTGATCCATCTCCGCAGCCCAGCGGACCGGGTCGATGCTGAGGACCTTGTCGAGATCCGCCGGGCGGATGTCGAGGCCGGTGAGGTCGAGCTCGTCCTTCGTCGGGAGGATGCCGACCGGCGTCTGCCTCCCCTGGACCTCGCCGTCCTTGAGCCGCAGCAGCCACAGCAGGGGACGGAGGTTGTCGCGGTAGCCGGGCCACAGGAAGTGGTCATCGTCGGGGTCGCGCTGGAACCAGTTGACGTGCGCGAAGATCGGCCGGACGGTGGCGGCCCCGATGATCTTGAGCCAGTGTGCCGCGTAGGCGCCTTCGGGATAGGACATGAACGGCCGCATCGACATCGGGTCGTAGCGAAGCTGGCCTTCCACGTCCTCAGCTGCGAAGGTCGCCTCGGCCCCGAGGGTGAGCCCGTCGTAGACACCCTCGGCGAGGTCGGTGATCGCCCGGATCAGCGGCTCACGATCGTGCGTGCGGCCGCCAAAGATGATGGCGTCGATCGGCACGCCCTTCGGATTCTCGAAGTCGGCGGCGATGTTGGGCACCTTGCTCAGCGAGGTGGTGAAACGGCTGTTGGGGTGCGCCCAGGGCTTGGCCTTCTCGCTATCGGGGCGCTCGGCGATCAGCTGCCCGGTCCAGTCGCGCCAGCCGGTGACATCGGCGGGCGGCGCGGGCGTCCGTCCTTCCCACCACACGTCGCCGGTGTCGTCGTTGTAAGCGACATTGGTGAACAAGAC
Source organism: uncultured Actinomycetota bacterium (assembly GCA_963792725.1). GTDB lineage: Bacteria > Actinomycetota > Actinomycetes > Streptosporangiales > Streptosporangiaceae > JAJYUU01. The sequence continues at coordinate 440,740 of CAWBXJ010000003.1, forward strand.
GCCGGTGCCAGGAGCAACCGAGCCGAGTGCCGTCGGGTTGGTCAGCTCGTTGGTGTCTTTCGCGACTCCGAAGACGCCGAATTCAGGATTGATCGCGTAGATCTTGCCGTCGTCGGGATCCACCCGGAGCCAGGCGATGTCGTCGCCATAGAACTCGACGTGGTAGCGGTCACCGAGGCCCTCGGGCGAGAGCATCATCGCGAGGTTGGTCTTGCCGGACGCGCTGGGGAACCCACCGCAGATATGCCACGTACGGCCGGCCTGCTTGTCCGTGATGCCGATGAGCATGAACTGCTCGGCCAGGAACTCGCCCGAGACCCAGCCGTCGTAAGACGCCTGGCGCAGACCGTGCGCGATCTTGCCTAGCAGCGCGTTGCCGCCGTAGGACGAGCCGAAGTGCAGGATGGTGCGCTCGTCGGCGACAGTCACGAAGTAGCGCTGGTCCGCTGGCGTGCCCTGACCGAGGTTCTCGAGGTCACCGGTCACGTGCACACCGCGCACGAACCTGTCGGGTTCGGCGAGGTCGTTGACGTACTCGACGCCGCACCGGGCCATCCGGATCATGTGCAGCGCAACGGTGCGGTGATCAGTCAGCTCGACGCCGACCGCATACGGCTCAAGCGGCGAGCCGGGCGGCGCCATCAGGTACGGGACGACGTACATCGTCTTGCCAGCCGAGGCGCCGTGCATACGCTCCTCAAGCAGGGGACGCATCTCGCTCGATGGGTGCCAGTTGTTGTAGACACCCGCATCCGCCGGGTTAGCCGTTGCCACGATGGTGCGCTCCTCGGAGCGCGCCGTGTCCTTGACGTAGCTACGGGCGTAGTAACGCCCCTCGCCCGCGGGGAGGATCTCGCCGGCCACGAGCGATTCGCTGATAAGTCGAGCGTCATCGGCCGCGCCGACCACCTCGACCCGCTGTGCGCCAGTGTGCTCGGCCCAGTGCCGCACGTACTCACGCACGCTAGGGTTCTTCAGCCCAGCCTCATCAAGGTTTGTCTCAAGGTCGCCGGCCGGGTCCCACTCATACGCCACGACGGGTCCTCCTCAAGGGGCTTTGCGGGTTGCTCCGCGGCGGGGGTACCCGGCATCACGCTTGGGGAGGCCCTGTGACCCGGGATTCGGGGAGTGTACCCCGGCAGGACCGGTTCAATTCGGGCTGGTCCTGACAATCATCTCCGCAGGACCTCTCGTACTAACGCGCTGATCACTTGTTTTTTCGCCAAACCCACGACGTGCTCCGGGGTGCGGCGGCCCGTGAGGTTGGGTGCACTGGGTGGCGGCCCTGCTTCGGGCGGTAGGCGACGGCGGCCCGCAGACGCGCGGCCGAGCGTGCGCCAGGCTGCCCGCTGCCTGCTTACTGGCCCGGTCCCTCGGCCCTGACCTGCTCAACCTTGCGCAGCGCGGCCCTCAGCTCGGCAAGCCAGGTGTCCTGGTGCTCGCCGACCAGGCGCACGCACCAGGCGAGCGCATCGCTGCGGCTGCGTGCAACGCCCGCATCAACGAGGGTGTCGAGCACCTGGCGCTCGGCTTGCCGAAGCCGGGTCATCACTGGCACCGAGAACGTGGTGAACATCACCCTGCGGCCGTCGCACTCCACGCCCCAGGAGACCTTGCGACCGAACTTGTGCTCGGCCTCCCTGGCGATCTCGATCCGGTGCTCCCGGGTTTCCTCGCGGAACCGGCGGCTGCGACCCTCGGCGGCCGCAGCTGCCTCGGCGTCGCTAGCATTCGCCCCGCCCTCAGGCCCCGCGATCGTGCCGACGATGGTGATCTCCTCGCGGTCGACCTTGATGTCCGGCGCCCCGGTGAACCAGTCGGCCGGCAGCCGCCCGGTGAACCAGCCGCGGAGTGCGTCATGCTGGACGCCGGCGGCCTGCTTCTCAGTAGTCATGTAATTATGATTACACCTCGACTCGGCGCGACGCAAGCGGGACACGTGTAAGCGCCGCGAAGCGGACGCGGAGCGTGGCACGCAGCGAGGGCGGGCTCGGCCGCGCGGGGCCTGCGCAAGCGACGAGGCCGACTCCCGGCCCAGGCCCGTGGCGGCTCTAGCCAGCGATGTTCCCGGCGACGGCCGCGGCCACGCGCGGGTACACGCGGACCGCGCCGGCGAACCCGGCGCCGAAGATGGCGGGCACGACCTGCACGTTCTCGCCAGGCTCGGGCGCCTGGAGCATCAGGCCGTTGCCAATGTAAATGGCCACGTGCGAGATGTAGGTCGGCGCCGTCGGGTCAGTGTGGTAGAAGAGCAGGTCCCCTGGCTCGAGATCGGCCAGCGGGATCTGCGGGCCGGTCCGGGCCTGGTCGACTGCCACACGCGGCATCACGATGCCAGCCTGCCGCATCGACCACTGCACCAGACCCGAGCAGTCGAACACGTTCGGGCCAGCGCCGCCCCAGACGTACGGCATGCCGACCCGGCTCAGCGCGGCGGTCAGGAACGCCTTGGTCTGCTCGATCGTCAGGCCTGGCCCGCTGGCGGCGCTGATGTTGATCGCGCCCGCAGATCCGGTTGACACCGGCAGCCCGCGCTCGGCCGCTTGCGCCACGAGCGGCGCCACCGACGCGTCCTTCGGCAGTACCTGGGCGACCTCGTGCATCAGCGTACTGAGCCGGGCGCTCGGGGCGCTGATGACGATGGCGTTCCCGGCCGGGATGCCGAGCGAGCGCGCGACCTGGTCAGAAACGACCGCGTCCACGCCGCTGATGCCGACCGTGCCGAACCCGCCGACCCGAAGCTGCTCAGTCTTTGTCCCGGCGACCGTGACGGTGCCGCCAAGCGGCAGCTTCTCCTGCTGACCCATGAGATAGGAGACAGCGATGCCGCCATCGGCGACGTTCTGCCACAGCACCGTGGAACCGGCCGTCGGCATAGCGGCGAAGTCGCGGAACGTCGACGGGTTAACGCCGAGCGTCGGCACGTAGCTGCCGTTCAACTTGATGCGCGCGGCATCCAGCAGGTTCACGGCAGCGACGCCGGCCAGCTTGCTGATCGCCCCCATGACCGTGGCGGGCAGCGTCTGCGGCGCGATCACGAGCAGGTCCGCCGGGTGCAGCGTGCCTAGTGGCTGGACCAGCGGGGTGCCCTGCCGGGCGACGAGCTGCAGGGCCGGCACCGCCGTCGTCGCGGAACTGCCGCTGGTGGGCAGGATCACGCCCGCTGTCTCCGCGGCACCCGCCGCGGTCTGCCCGGTCGCCGCGCTCGCGGCCGCAGCCTGCGCGACCGCACCGGCCTGGCCGACGGCTGGCGGCTTGCCGACCTCACTGAGCAAATAGGCGTACTGGCTCGCGGCCGCAGTGGCCGCGGTGGAGTGCCCGGCTGCCTGGGTGATAGCGGCATCAGCGCTCGGCAGCGTGCCCACCATCGCCAGCAGGCCTGCGACGGCGCCCACGGCGACGCACAGACCTGCCCGCTGGCGGCCGATTCCGTCGCGCACCGGTGACTCCCCTCAGCGACTGCAGCCTAGATCGGGCCTGTGGGTCCGGCTACACCTATGATCGCGCATGCGTCTATACCCTACAAATGGCTATGTTCATGCATGGATTTGCTCATGGGTCCCTAAGGGCGGCGAACCCTCGGCAAACTTCTGGCGTTGCGGTGGTAAAGGACAATGGCTGGGAACGAGGTCGCCGCTCTCGGTTGCCGTAGCAACGCGCGCGGCCGCCCGACTCGCGGCGCCTGCGGCCCTCGTCAGCCCAGCCCTCGTCAGCCCAGTGCGACGCGCAGTTCCGCGGGCTCGGTGACCGGCGCGCGGCAGCTGAAGTCGCGGCACACATAGGCGGCCGGGCGGCCATCGATCGCGGTCCGGCCGGCGAGCAGCGGGATCTGCCCGCTGGAGCTCGCGCGGGCCGCCCCGCCTGCCGCGCCTTCTGCAGCGACCTCGTCGTCAGCGGCAGATGCGCCGCCGGCCGTCATCGCGCCGTCGCCGACGGCTATGACCGCGCCCGGTGGTGCCGCCAGCGCCGCGACGCGGTGCAGGGCAGAGCGGTCCGCGCCTGGCGGCCCGACGACAGCGATCTCGACCGGTCCCGACAGCACGGCCTCGGCCACGGCCAGCCCGCTCCCGGCGGCTCGCGGGAAACGGGCGGCCAGCGCGGGCACGCTCACCAGCGCGCCGACAGCGGCGTCGCGGTGCCGCGCCGAGCCGGTCAGCGCCGAGTAGCTGAGCAGTGCGTCGGCGGCCGCGAACGTTCCCGACGGGCTCGGTCCGTCGGCGACATCCGCAGGCCGGTAGATGAGCCGCTCGCTGTCGTCGGCGGTGTCGTAGAAGGTCCCCGTTCCCGTTCCGAACCTGGCCAGGACGGTCTCCAGCAGTTCGCCGGCCAGCGCCAGCCACCGGCCCGCAGCCGCGTCCGCGCCGGTCGCGCTCGCCAGCGCGATGAGGCCGGCGGCGACACAGCCGTAGTCGTCCAGGACGCCGGCGGTGCCGGATGCGCGGCCATCCCTGGACGTGCGCGCGAGCCGCCCGCCACGCACGTGCACACCGGCCAGCAGCTCGGCTGCGGCCGCGGCGGCGTCGACGAAGTCGGGCCGGTCGAGCAGCGTGCCGCTGTCGGCGAGGGCCGCGATGGCCAGCCCGTTCCAGGCGGCGACGACCTTGTCATCACGGCCGGGCCGGGTCCGTTCGGCTCTGGCCGCCAGCAGTCGGCCCCGGATCCGGGCGAGCCGGGCCGGATCCGCCGGGTCGGCGCGAAGCTGCAGCACAGAGGATCCGTGCTCGAACGTGCCAGCCTCGGTGACGCCGTAACAGGCGGCAGCGTAGCCGCCGTCCTCCGGTCCGAGCACCGCGGTCAGCTGACCTGGGGTCCAGACGTAGAAGGCACCTTCGGCGCCGTCGCTGTCGGCGTCGAGCGCCGACGCGAAACCGCCTTCTGGGGTAGCTAGCTCGGCCATCAGCCACTCGCAGGTCTCGGCGGCAACCCGCCGGGCCAGCTCGCTGCCGGTCCGCCGCCACAAATGCGCGTACACCCTCGCCAGCAGCGCGTTGTCGTACAGCATCTTCTCGAAGTGCGGCACGACCCAGTCGGCGTCCACGCTGTACCGGGCGAACCCGCCCGCCAGCTGGTCGTACATACCGCCTCGGGCCATGGCGTCCGCGGTGGCCGTCGCCATCTCCAGGGCGCCGGCTCCGTCCGGGCCATCCGCCCGCTCGAAGTGGCGGATCAGGAACTCCAGCACCATCGAAGGCGGGAACTTCGGTGCGCCGCCAAAGCCGCCGCGGCTGGCGTCGAACTCGCGGCTCAGCACGGACACGGCCGCCTCGCACGCTGCCGCCAGCGCAACCGCTGGCTCGTCCGCCGCCGTCTCGTCGCCGCCCGTCCCCGGTTCGCCGGGCAGCGGCTGGCCGGCGCGTTCCGCGAGGGCGGCGGCGATCTGGCTCGCCTGGCTGGCGACCTGGCTCCTGTCCTCCTGCCACGCCTTGGCGACGCCGAGCACCAGTCGCTGGAACTGGGCGCGCGGGAAGTAGGTTCCGCAGAAAAACGGCTCGCGGTCCGGCGTCATGAAGACCGTCATCGGCCAGCCGCCCTGCCCCGTCATCGCCTGCGTGGCGGTCATGTAGACGCTGTCGACGTCAGGCCGCTCCTCCCGGTCCACCTTGATCGAGACCAGGTACTCGTTCATGATCGCGGCAGTCTGCTCGTCCTCGAACGACTCGTGCGCCATGACGTGGCACCAGTGGCACGCTGAGTAGCCGACGGACAGCAGGACCGGCACGTCCCGCTCTGCCGCCGCTGCGAACGCCTCGTCTGACCAAGGCCACCAGTCCACCGGGTTGTCGGCGTGCTGGAGAAGGTAAGGACTGGTTTCGCCGCGAAGCCGCTCTGCCATGGCTCCATCTTTCCTTGCCCGCCGTCGTCGCGCGGCCTTAGCCCGCCCGATGGGCCCGGCGCGAGGCGGTCCTGAGCGGCCGTTCTGGCCCGTGGTTTCCGTCAGAAGCGGGTCCGGTCGCCCCTGTGGCTTTGCTGAAGGCTCGCTGACAATCCGCCGTTGTGCCTGTCCTGGCGGACGCTTGCGAGTCATGCTGGTGGGAAGGTGATGGTCGCGGGCCGTCCGCCGGGCAGACAGAAAGGCTCAGGGGCCCGGTGTTGGTCGGCTCACATAGCGGTGATGAACTGACCATCGCGGTGGATATCGCCCGGTACACTGCCACGGATGCCATCGTTGAGGGCCTGGCTCTCAACCTCGCACTGACGGCCGAGGCGAGTAAGGCCGACGTTGTTCGAGCGGTTGAGCAAACTTTTGGAGCACCTTATGCGCGTTCTGGTCCTCGGCGGCGACGGATTCTGCGGCTGGCCGACGTCGCTGTACCTGTCCGATCGTGGGCACGACATCACCATCGTGGACAACCTGAGCCGCCGGAAGATCGACGTCGAGCTGGAGGTCGACTCCCTCACGCCGATCCGGCCCATCAGCGAGCGGCTGGCCGCGTGGAAGGAAGTCTCCGGCCGCGAGATCGGCTTCGTGAACCTGGACCTCGCCACCGAGTACGACCGGCTGGTGTCGGTCCTGCTGGAGATCCGGCCGGACGCCATCGTGCACTTCGCCGAGCAGCGCGCCGCCCCGTACTCGATGCGGACCGAGAAGACCAAGCGATACACCGTCGACAACAACGTCCGCGGCACGCACAACCTGCTGACCGCGCTCGTCACCACGGGCGTCGACGCCTCGCTGGTGCACCTCGGCACGATGGGCGTCTACGGCTACGGCTGGTCGGGCACCGCGCCCATCCCGGAGGGCTACCTGACCGTCAAGGTACCGACGCCCGACGGCGAGCTGGAGCGGGAGATCCTGCACCCGGCCAACCCCGGCTCGGTCTACCACCTGACCAAGACACTCGACCAGCTGCTGTTCTCGTTTTACGCCTCGAACGACAGGCTGCGGATCACCGATCTGCACCAGGGCATCGTGTGGGGCACGCAGACCGCCCAGACCGCCAGGGACGAGCGGCTCATCAACCGGTTCGACTACGACGGCGACTACGGGACCGTGCTGAACCGGTTCCTCATGCAGGCGGCCATCGGGCACCCGCTCACCGTGCACGGCACCGGCGGCCAGACGCGCGCGTTCATCCACATCCGCGACACCGTCCGGTGCATCGAGATCGCGCTCAACAACCCGCCGGCCGCCGGGTCGAAGGTGCTCGTCCGCAACCAGATCACCGAGACCCATCGGGTGCTCGACCTGGCCAAGATGATCGGCGACATGACCGGCACCGAGATCGCCTGCCTGCCCAACCCGCGGCGTGAGGCGGACGAGAACGAGCTGAGCGTGCGCAACGACCAGTTCCTCGCCCTCGGCCTCCAGCCGACGACGCTCTCCGAGGGCCTGCTTGAGGAGATCACCGAGATCGCCGCCAAGTACCGGGACCGGGTCGACCCGCACAAGATCATTGCCCGGTCGGTATGGCGCGCCGGCATGGAGACCTCGCCCGACCTCATGACCGAGGTGCCTTCGCAGTAACCAGCCGGCCCAGGCCTGGGTTCGCGGCTTACCGGCGGGCGCGGGCAGGCTCGACCGACGGCCCGACCTGCTCGGCCAGCCACTGCCCGAGCGGCCGGCTGGCAACCAGGAAGTCGGCGACGGCGGTCTTGGCTGCCGGAGTCGCGAGCCATGGCTCGACCGGCCACTCCTTCCACGCGATGAGGCCCTTGTGCCGTAGCAGCTCGATACGCGGATGATCAGGCGGGTAGCCACGCGGCGCGCTCTTGAGCGAGTCGCGGCCATGCACGTCGATGTCCTGCTTGCGCAGGTCTTCGATGACTTCCTCGAGCGCACCGCCGGTCGCCTCGGCCGCGACCGCCGCCCGGTACCGCTCCAGCTGGTCCGGCGCCATCACGTACATGCCGCTGCCCGCCGCGAGCCCGGCCGCCGACAGCTGGATGTAGCCGTCCCCGGCGTGCGCGCCGATCGCGGTCTTGTACGGCGACTTGTCCTTGCTGAATCTCACGTCGCGATACGGACGGTAGACCTTCGTCTCGCCATGCTCGGGCTCGAGGTCAGCGAGCAGGTCGGCCATCGGCGCCAGGACGCAGGTCTCGTAGATCTCCTTGTGCGCGAGCCAGTAGGCCTTTGAGTTGTCCGCCTCCAGCCCGTCATAAAAGTCGAGCGCCTCCTCCGGCCAGCCCTGAAATGACATCGAGATCTGCCTCCCTGCGATCCGGACGGGAACGGGGTCGCTGACCCTCTCGGCCGAGCATGACATCGCGGCTGCAAGGGACGCAGCCTCAATGTCGCAACACGATCACGACAGGACGTGCTCGGCTCGCCGACGCAGCGTCATCCACCTGGACCGGCCGCTGGGGCACCACCTGCCCGCCACCGTCCCAACTGGGGCCTCTCCAACGCGAGCACCGTACCGGAACGGCTAACCCGACACCAGGAGCGCGCAGATCACTGCACCGAGCTTGGCCGCGGCGGCGCGTCAGATGTGACCGAGTACCGGGTGCGGCACGTACGGCTCCTCCAGCCTGTGCACCTCGTCGTCGGTCAGTGTCAGCTCTTCAGCGGCGAGCGCATCCTCCAGATGGCCTGGCTTGGTGGCGCCCACGATCGGTGCCGTGACGCCCGGCTTGTGCAGCAGCCAGGCCAGCGCGACCTGCGCCGACGGCACGCCCCGCTCGGCCGCTACCTGCACGCAGCCTTCGACCACATCGAAGTCAGACGGCACCTTGTACAGCGAGTCGCCGAAGGGGTCTGTACCCGAGCGCACAGTCCGCCGCTCGCCGTCCCTGGTCCTGGTGCCGGCCAGCAGTCCGCGCGCAAGCGGGCTCCACGGGATGACGCCGACGCCCTGATCGATGCACTGCGGAATCATCTCCCGCTCTTCCTCGCGGTACACGAGGTTGTAGTGGTTCTGCATAGACACGAACCGGGTCCAGCCGTGCGCGTCGGCCGCGTGCTGTGCCTTGGCGAACTGCCACGCGTACATGCTGCTGGCTCCGATGTAGCGGGCCTTGCCGGCGCGCACCACGTCATGCAGCGCCGACATCGTCTCCTCCACCGGCGTCTTGCTGTCGTAACGATGGATCTGGTACAGGTCCACGTAGTCCACGTTCAGGCGGCGCAGCGACGCATCGATGCCCGACAAGATGTGCTTGCGCGACAAGCCGCGATCGTTCTGGCCCGAGCCGACCGGGCTGTACACCTTGGTCGCTAGCACGAACTGGTCGCGGTCGAGGAACCTCGGCAGCAGCCGGCCGGTGGCGACCTCGCTCGCGCCGCCCGAGTAGACGTCGGCAGTGTCGAAGAACGTGATGCCGCCGTCGACCGCGGCCTTGATGATCGGCTCGGCGGCGTCTTCGTCCAGGACCCACGGCCGCTCGCTGTCGTTTCCGTAACTCATCATGCCGAGGCAGATGCGGGATACCCGCAGGCCGGTTGCGCCGAGGTTGACGTACTTCACGTCAGGTCTCCGATTGCTTGAGGAAGCCGGTAGTTACGGAACCGAGCTTGCCAGACGCTCCCCGGCGAGCTTGTCCCCGTCTGCCTCCCGGATGCCGTACCGGGCGTAGAGGCGGCGCAGCGGGCGCGGCGCCCACCAGTTGGCCCGGCCGAGCAGCCGCATCGCGGCCGGGACGAGCATCACCCGCACGATCGAGGCGTCCACGATCAGCGCCACGATCATGCCGACGCCCATTAGCTTGATGAACGTAATACCGGACGCGGAGAACGCGCCGATCACGACGACGAGCAGCAGCGCGGCGCTGGTGATGACTCCGCCGGTGCGCTGGAGGCCGCTGGCTACCGCCTCGGTGTTGTCGCCCGTCACGTCAAACCGCTCGCGGATCCGCGATAGCAGGAAGACTTCGTAGTCCATGGACAGCCCGAAGATGATCGCCAGCATCAGGATCGGCATCGTCGGGTCGAGCGTGCCTGTCGGCGCGAACTGAAGCAGTCCGGACAGGTGACCCTCCTGGAAGATCCAGACCACGACGCCGAACGTCGCCGACAGTGACAGCAGGTTCGCCGCGATCGCCTTGACCGGCAGGACGACGGAGCCGAAGGCCAGGAAGAGCAGCACGAAGGTCGCGGCCGCCATGACCAGCGCCATCCACGGCAGGGTGGCGGAGAGACTGCCCAGCTCGTCGACGAGCTGCGCGGTCTGGCCGCCCACGTCGGCACTGGCGCGAGGCGGCGGAGCGACATCACGGACGCGCTGCACTATCTGGCGGGCCTGCGCGGACAGCGGGTCAGGACCGTAGCGCAGGTCGATCCGGGCCACGTCGCCGCGCACACCGGTGATCTCGGCCCCCGTGACGCCAGGCACCCTGCTCAGGCGGCTGGCATACGCGGCGAGCTGTGCCTGTCGGGCCGTCGAGGAACTAGCCGGCCCGGTGAAGGTGACGAGCGTCTCGATCGGCGCCGTGACATTGCCGGCGAAGTCACGGGCCAGCGTCTGCGTGACCACGCGCGGTGCAGCGGCCGCAGGCAACGCGCGCGCGTCGGTGCCGCCCCACGTCACTTTCAAGAACGGCGATCCCAGGGCTAGCAGCATCACGAGGATGACCGCGGCGAAGGCGGCCGGCCTGCGCATGACGCTGCGCGCCAGCCGGTACCAGCCACCGACAGCGTCGTCCGACGCTGGCGCACGCACCGACCTGCGCACCCGAAGTGCGTTCACCCTCGGCCCGAGGACGGCAAGCAGAGCTGGCAGCACGGTCAGGGCCGCGAGCATGTCGACCAGCACCGTCGCGACACCGCCGTAGCCCATCGAGCGCAGGAAGACCTCCGGAAAGAGCAGCAGGCTGGCTAGCGCGACTGCCACGGTGATACCAGAGACCGCGACGGTGCGGCCGGCCGTCGCGACGGTCCTGGCCACCGCGTCTTCCACGGTGGCCTGGCGGTGCAGTTCCTCACGGAAGCGACCGACCATGAACAGGCCGTAGTCGATGGCGAGCCCGAGACCCAGGATGGTGGTGATGTTGATCGAGTAGATCGACACCGACGTGGCGAGGGTTAGCAGGCGGAGCGCAGTGAACGAGCCGATGATGCCGATGCCGCCGATGGCCAGCGGCAGGCTGGCGGCGGCGAGACTGCCGAAGATGATCACCAGCAGGATCAGCAAGACGGGCATGGAGATGCCTTCGGCCCGGCCGATGTCGCTGGTGACCTCCTTGTTGATCGCAGCCTCGGTCGGGATCTGCCCACCCGCTCGTACGGTCAGGCCCGGCGCGGCGAGATCATCTTTGATCGCGTTGAAGCTGGCGATGCGGGCCGTGTCGCTAGCCCCTGCCAGCTCCAGCACTGCGTAGCTCACCCGGCCGTTCGCGCTCGCGAACTGCGGCAAGCCCGTCGACCAGTAGGTCTGGACGGCAGTGACCCGGCTGCGCGGCAGCCTGGACAGCGAACTCGTCACCGCCGACCGGTAGGCGGCCGCGTGCACTGTCTGGCTTGCACTCGTGTACAGGAGCACCACGTCGCCGGCGTCCCGGCCGAATGCGCGGGCCGCCAGGTCTGCCTCGCGCTGACTCTGACTGGCGGGCGGCGCAAACCCGCCAGATGACTGGAGAGATCGGAATACGCCGGTCCCCCAGACGGCCGCGGCGACGACCCCGACCGCGGCGATGACCAGCACCAAGCGGCGCCGGCGGAACAGGATTCGTCCCCAGGCCTCGAACATCGCGCACTCCGCAGCTAGACTGTTAGCGATCATTGCTTGGGTTAACGCCGTAAAGTATTTACGATGTAAACTTGGCATACACAGTTAACGCCTGTCAAGCGAACATTCTCAGCCGCGGGGACGGAGGAAGATGCCGAGCATCGTCCAGACGCCAAGCAGGCGCGATCGCGTGCGAGCCGCGACGACTCAGGAAATCATCCAGACCGCCCGCAAGCTGCTGGTCCAGGACGGCCCGGAGGCGATCTCACTGCGTGCCATCGCCCGCGAGATGGGCATGACGGCGCCCGCGCTCTACCGCTACTTCGGGAGCCACGAGGACCTGCTGCATTACGTCGTCGCCGACATCTTCACTGAGCTGGCCACGCACGTCCGGACCGCCGTGCACACGGCCGCGGACGCATCGAACTCGGAGCTGACCGAGGCCGAGGTCATGGTTGTCAAGATGATCGCGGGCTGCCGCGAGTTCCGGGCCTGGACGCTGGCACACGTGCCGGAGTTCAGCATGATCTTCGGCAGCCCGCTGCCCGGCATGGAGGTGCTGCACCAGCTGCACCGCGACCCGAACGTCGACTGCGGGTATCAGTTCGGCCAGGTCTTCCTCGACCTGTTCGGCGACCTTTACCGGCGGCGCCCGTTCCGCATTCCGGCCGACGACGAGATCCAGCCCTTGCTACGCCAGCAGCTCGTGCGCTACCGCGAGCTCGTGCAGTCCGATCTGCCCCTCGGCGCGCTCCAGACATTCCTGCGCTGCTGGGTCCTGTTGTACGGGAGCGTCAGCCTCGAGGCGTTCGGCCACATGCAGTTCGCGCTCGACGACCCGTCGCCGATGTTCGAGCTGATGCTGTCCGACCTCGCCCCGATGATCGGCCTGGAGTACCCGCTACCTGTGCGCGGCGGCTGAATCCGCGCTGGCGATCAGGCGACGAATGGCGCAGCACCGGTGTCCGTCACCATCGGCCGACTGGCCGCCGCCCAGTCCTGCATGCCGCCTGCCACGTTGACAGCCTGCCAGCCTGCGCCGTTCAGCGCCTGCGCGGCGCGCGCCGAGCGCATGCCCGACCGGCAGATCACGTAGATCGCCTCATCCTGCGGCAGCTCGCCCGTGCGCGCGCCCAGCTGGCCGAGCGGGATATGGGTGGCACCAGGGACGTGACCCGCGGCCCACTCGTCGTCTTCCCGCACGTCGAGCAGCCAAGCCGCACCGGGCACGTCTGCCGCCGGCACCTCGGCCAGTGCCTCGCCCACGCCTACCACCGCTCTCTTCTCTGCCGCCTCCGGCTTGTCACCACGTAACCGCTCAACCCTAACCGCACCGAGTCTCGTCCAGCCGGCGGCCGGCGACGCGATGCTGTCAGCCGCGGGGCCTGCCAGCCAGGACGAGGCCATATGCGAGCAAATGCACGCCAGGTTCTGGCGACCAGTCACGTTCCGCCAGCCGGGCGAATCCGGCCTCGTCATACAGGTGGTGAGCAGCCTTCATCTCGGCCTGCGTCAGCAGGACCAGGTGCCGGATGCCCTCCCGCGCCGCCCGCTCGATCACGGCCTCGAGCAGGGCCCGGCCGAGGCCGGTCCCGCGCGCTTCCGGCACGACGGCGAGCGCCCGTATCTCGGCTTCGTCCGGGCCGGCCAGGATCTCGCCGCCCTGCGGCCAGCCCTGGAGCATCACCGTGCCGAGGATCTGGCCGCGGCCAGATCCTGGCTGCGACCCACACCGCCCGCTGTCCACGGCGACGAGCACGTGGTCGAGCCTGTCGGCGCCAAGGGCGCGCAGCCGCGGCGCGTACGTCGACTGCGGCGACAGGAAGCCGTCTGCCAGGTAGGCCACCACCCGCACGTCGCCTAGCTCGTCGAACTCGTCATCACGTGCATCCCGGATCTCCACCACGCCCGTTATCTAACCAGGACGACGGATATGCCCCGACGTAGGCCCTCAGGCCAGTCGGGTGAGCGCGACGGTGACGTCCATCGTGCGGCTCGGTGCGCCATGGCAGATGCCCTTGAGCCGCGGCACGTCGGCGTAGTCACGGCCAGCCGCCACGACGTGCCGCTTCCCCGCGTTTCGATGTCATTACGTCGCTTCGGCGGGCTCGTCGCCTCCCGTCATCGCCACGTAGGCCGGTCGCAGGAGCGTCACCAGGTCCATGCCGCCCGCGGTGATGAACGGCGGCTCGAAGCTGCGCAGCAGCAGATCGGCGGGCGCGGGCGTGGCCGGCGGCAGCGCGCGCAACCGGGCCGGGCTGAGCGTCGAGGACCAGAACCCGTCCGGACTCGGCGACAGCGGGGCATCCGCGACGTCGATGACCGGCCGGCCGGTCGCCGGCGCCTCCTGACCGCCGGTCAGCCGGCGTAGGGCGGCAAGCAGGTCGGCCCGGCCCTTGCCGCGCCAGGCGAGCATGCCGAACGGATCGGCGTCGAACGCCTCGGCCAGGACGTAACAGACGGCAGCCACGTGCTTGCACGTCACCTCCCAGTCCGGGCACGTGCACGTCATCATCAGGTCGCGGGCCGACTTGGGGAACAGCGGCGTGCCGCAGTCGGCGAAGACTTCCTCGATCTCGGCCGGCATCTCTCCTGCCAGCAGCCGAGCGCGGAAGATCGCACGCGCCGCCAGCGCTTCCTCGACTCGCTGCCACTGCCGCGTCGTCAGCGGATCGACGGTGAGCTTGACGGCATACGGCTTGACCCGTGATCCCTGCACCCGCGCCGTCACGTGCCCGGTGCTGATGTCCAGGCTCAGTACCTGCCCGGACCTGGCATAGCTCCGGCCGCGGCTCAGCCGGCTCTGCAGCCCGAACGACTCCAGCACGTCGATGAACCGCCGCGACCACCACTGCTCGCCGATCGAGCCGCGCTTGCTGCGCGCCTTAATCCCGCCCGCGGCCTTGAGCGGTCGTGATGGCGGATAGAAGTCGGTCACGGTGCTGTCCTCACGGTGCTGTCCTCATTGGGAGACCGCCTCCGGCGATAGCTCGACGACCTGGCGCAGGTCGGCCACCGACAGCTCAGTCAGCCAGCTTTCACCGGTGCCGACGATCGTCTCGGCCAGGGCCTTCTTGTCCTCGATCATCTGGTCGATGCGCTCCTCGACGGTCCCGACGCAGACGAACTTGCGAACCTGGACGTCGCGGCGCTGCCCGATCCGGAACGCGCGGTCGGTCGCCTGGTCCTCGACCGCCGGGTTCCACCACCGGTCGACGTGGATGACGTGGTTGGCCGCGGTTAGGTTCAGGCCGGTGCCGCCAGCTTTAAGCGAGAGCAGGAACACCGCGGGCCCGGCAGCGCCCTGGAACTCGGCGACCATCTCATCGCGGCGCTTCTTGGCCGTGCCGCCGTGCAGGAAGTGCACGGTGCAGCCGAGCCTGGCCGCCAGGTACGGCTGGAGCATGCGGCCGAACTCGGCGTACTGGGTGAAGCACAGGGCCTTGTCCCCCGCGTCGACGATCTCGTCGCAGATCTCCTCGAGCCTGGCCAGCTTCCCCGACCGCGCGTCCAGCCGGGATCCGTCGCCGAGCAGGTGGGCGGGGTGATTGCAGACCTGCTTCAGCTTGGCCATGGTGGCGAGCACCAGACCGCGGCGCTCGATGCCCGGTTCGGCGGCCTCGATCCTCGCCATCATGTCGTCCACCGTCGCCTGGTAGAGCGAGGCCTGCTCGGCGGTCAGGTTGCACCAGACCTTCATCTCGAGCTTGTCCGGCAGGTCAGCGATGACGGCCTTGTCGGTCTTCAGCCGGCGCAAGATGAACGGCCCGGTGACGCGCTTGAGCTGCTCGGTCGCCGCGGCCTCAGCGTTGCGCTCGATCGGGATGACGTACCGGCGCCGGAACTTCTCGGCCGAGCCGAGGAGGCCAGGGCTGGTGAACTCCATGATCGACCAGAGCTCGGTCAGCCGGTTCTCGACCGGCGTGCCGGTCAGCGCGATGCGCGACGCGGCCGGGATGGCGCGGACGGCCTGCGCCTGCCGCGTAGCCGCGTTCTTGATGTTCTGCGCTTCGTCGCAGACCACTCGGGCCCACGGCACTTGCGCCAGTGCGTCCCGGTCCCTGGTGGCGACCCCGTACGTGGTGATGACCAGGTCCGCGGCGGCAACCGCCGAGGCAAGTTCTGGCCCCGCCAGCCGGTCCGAGCCGTGATGCACGTGGACGCTGAGGCCGGGCGTGAACCTGACTGCCTCGTGCTGCCAGTTCCCGACGAGCGACATCGGGCAGATCAGCAGCGTCGGCCCGGTCGCCGTGCCGTTGTCGCGCTCGGCCTGCAGCAGCGCCAGGGTCTGCGGCGACTTGCCCAGGCCCATGTCGTCCGCGAGGACAGCGCCAAGGCCAAGGCCGCCGAGGAACGACAGCCAGGCGAGGCCACGCTCCTGGTATGGCCGCAACTCCCCGTGGAACGATGCGGGCGTCCGCATCGGCGCGATGCGTCGGTCCGCCTGACCGGACAACAGGTCACCGAGCCAGCCGTCGGCGTCGACCTCGGCTAGCGGCAAGTCCGCGGCACGCTCGCCGAGCCCGGCCAGCAGCGCGTCGCCCGCCGTCATCACGCCGGCATCGCCGCGCTCCAGGAACTGCAGCGCCGCCTTGAGATGCCGCTCGTCGAGCTCGACCCACTGGCCGCGAAGCCGGACCAGCGGCACTTTGAGCCGCGCCAGCTCGGCGAGCTCGGCCGGATCCAGGGTCTGGTCCCCGATGGCCAGCTCGTACTGGAAGTTGACGAGGTCGGCCATGCTGAATGCCGGCGCCGTGACCGAGCCCGAGCCCGCTGCGGTCCTGGACCTGGTGGTGAGCTTCAGTCCGAGCCGGGACCGGCGCACCCAGTCCGGCAGCAGCACGCCGAAGCCGGCACCGGCGAGGAGCGGCCCCGTTTCCTTGAGGAAGTGCAGGGCGCCGCGCGTGTCCAGTGCAACCGACGCAGGCGCGGCGGTTTGCAACGCCGCGTCCAGCTCGGGGAACAGCCTCGATGCCCGGCCGAGGCCAGCCAGCAGGTCATCCTCGGGATAGCTGAGGCCCGCCGCCGCCCAGCCGTCGGCCGTGCCGCCGGTCCAGATGTCAGCGGCCGGTAGCAGCAGGCTCGGGTCGTCGGTCGCCTGGAGGGCGAACTGCACGTGCCAGCTCGCCGGGCGCTCAGCACCAGACTGCCCGGGCTCGTCGGACGCCGCCGCAAGGCCGGCCATCGTCGCCGGACCGAGATCGGCGGCTGCCCCGACTCTGTGAGGCTCGGCTCTGTCGGGATGCTCGGCTCTGTCGGGATGCTCGGCTCTGTCAGGCTCGGCTCCGCCAGGTGGCTCGACGAGCCGGAAGCAGGTGCGGACTGGGCCTGGCGGCTCCTGCGCGGCGTCCTGCCACGCCCATAGCGCGAACGCGAGCTGGGCCGCCTTCGGCTTGTCGCTCGCCGCCACGGTGAGCTGGCCGTCTGCGCCAGTCAGCGCCGCGGCCCAGCGATCGGTCAGCGGCGATGCTGGACCGGCCGAGAGCAGCTCGAAACCTGGCGAGCACGCCAGCCTGGCCCGGACCGAGGCATCGGTCAGCAGATCGAGCGCCTCGGTCACGATGGCCGCCGACGGCTCGCCGTCCGCGCTGGTGGACCGACACAGCGGCGGCAGCGCGATGGTCAGCTCGCGCGCGCGGAGCGCGTCGGCGCCGGCCAGCACCGGACGCCATCGGGCGTAGTAGCTGGCCGCACGCGCGCCTGCGGCCACGGGAGCATCCGCGGCTGCGCTTGCCGCGCCGTCGTCGAGGCCCTGCGTAAAGCCAGGCAGCACTCGGCCGCGGGCGGTGAGGTCCGCCGCGAGCGCCGCGAGGGCGGCGAGATAGTGCACGCTGCCCGACAGCACCGCGCGTTCGGCGCGCGCGTCGGGTCCGCCGAGAGCCGTGAGCAGGTCAAGGGCCGCCGCGGGATCGAGGCTGAGCGTTGGCACCTGCCAGGGTGACAGCCTGATCCGGCCCGATGATCGCGAAGGATTCGACACTGCCGGTGGTGTCGAATCTTTCGCCGAACCGGCGCCGACGCTCGGCGCGCCCGAGATATCCGCAGTGTCCGCCGCGCGGGCCAGGTCGGCCGACTCGACTGGCCCGGCGGCCGTGGTGGGGAGCCAGAGCGTCAGCTCGCCCTCGGTGCCCTTGCGGATGATGTCGCTGACAGGCTCGCCGAACTCGGCGATCACGTCAGCGAGCTGTCCCGGGCCAGCCGTGCAGGGGTGCGGTCGCGGGTCTGTGACTGGTTTGCGCGAGCTAGCCGGGATTCGCGGCGCGGTCGGGGCGGCCGCTAGCTGGTCGGAGTCTTCAGCCCACAGGCTCAGCACGCCGTGGGCCCAGATTCCGTGAATCGCTAGCATGGCCCGCACTCCCGCGATAGCCGGGACTATCAGGCACGAAACTAGCAACCAACGGGCCGCGACACGCCGCAATCGGCGGGTGCTCCCCAGATCACGCGCCTCGTGATAATGGCCGCGCGCGCGCCCAGCAACCCGGCTAGTTGATCTTGATGCACCGACATTTCACGCCGGACGTGCTCGGTGGCGCCCGGATTACCCGGATTGCGCGCACGGGAGCAGTGAAACGTCCGGCTCGGGCTGGCCGAGTCAGCGCGCGGCCTACCTCGGCGGGGGCTGTCCCAGCGAACCGCGACCGGACAGACCCTGGGCGGCGTCACCCCGCACGGCGTCGCCCTGCAAGCTGTCGCCCCCCAAGGTGTCGGCCCGCACGGCCTCGCCCCGCGATGTGTCGGCCCGGCCAGCGCTCGCCTGGGTCGACCCAACAGGCCCTCCGCCGGTGATCCATCCGTCGGCCACTGAGGTCTCGGACTGGCCTGCCGCCATCTGCATCGGGCCGGGCTGTGCCGCCTCGATGCGAGCCGCCTCGTTGATCTTGCGTAGCTGCTTGGCCAGCGAGCGGAAGACGAAGTACAGGATCACGCCCATGCCGAAGATGACGAGGAAGGCGAGGGTACCCGGCTCATCCCAGGCGCTCGTCGACTTGGCAGCCGCCGCAGCGAGTTCAATCACAGGCTCACCCTCTCCCGGATCCCGGCAAAGAGGTCGTCCTCCGGCAGTCCGGCATCCACCAGCGACCTGGCCAGATGATAGTCCTCTGTCGGCCAGGCGGTGCGCTGGACCTCGGCCGGCACCGCGAACCAGCCGCCCTCGGGATCGACCTGCGTCGCGTGCGCGACCAGGGCCTGATTACGGATCTCGAAGTAGTCACCGCACTGGACTCGCGTCGTGATCTCGTGCCCCTTGCGGTCAGTGTCCTCGTCCACCCACTCCTCGATCCGGTCCGTGTAGGGCGACTCCAGTCCGAGGTCGAGCATTGCCTGGTGCAGCGCCATGATCCTGGCCCGGTGGAACGTGAGGTGGTAGTAGAGCTTCAGCGGCTGCCACGGCTCTCCGCAGTCCGGGTACCGGTCGGGGTCCGCGGCAGCCTCGAAGGCCTCCACCGACACCTCGTGGCACTTGATGTGGTCGGGATGCGGGTAGCCGCCGTTCTCGTCGTAAGTCAGCATGACGTGCGGGCGGAACTCCCGGACAGCCTGGACAAGCGGCCCGGCCGCGCTCTCCAGTGGCTCCAGCGCGAAGCAGCCGGCCGGCAGCGGCGGCAGCGGATCGCCCTCGGGCAGGCCGGAGTCGGTGAAGCCAAGAAATCGCTGGTGGACGCCGAGGATCTCGCGCGCTGCCGCCATCTCAGCCCGCCGGATCGCCGGGAGGTCAGCGCGGACCTCCGGCCGCTCCATCGCCGGGTTCAGGATGTCACCGCGCTCGCCGCCGGTGAGCGTGCAGACCAGGACTTCCGCCCCTTGCCGGACATACCGGGCCATGGTTGCAGCGCCCTTGCTCGACTCGTCGTCTGGGTGCGCATGGACAGCCATCAGCCGCAGCGGCTCGCAGCCGGACAGCGCCTGGCCGCTGTTGGTCCTGAATTCGTCAGGCTCGACAAGCACGCGAAAGTCACCTCGGTGTCAACAGGGCGGGGGCACAAAACGGTGGCTGCTACTGTAGGACGAGGTACCGACAGCCCTGCTTGCCGGCCGCCTCGGACCCCATGGGTAGCCGTCAAAGTCAACACGACGGCTGGCCGGGCTCATTCCCCCACGCTTCAGGCCGGCCTGCCCCGGGAAGGGGAACGGGGCCGATTATCGCCCGCCGGGCACCAGATGCGCGCAGTTAGCGCCACTATTTTGCCCGGCTTCGCCCTGACTTGTTTGACCTGGGCCATTGACAGGTACGACGTACTTGCGGAGCCTTGTTAGCCTCGAAGGATTACCCCCATGGGCCCGCACGGCCCAGCGGACCGTCTATCCGCATCCACTGAGGAGTACCCGTGACTGAGACGCGCGACGACACCTTTACCTGGCTAACGCAGGATGCGTACGACCGGCTGAAGGCCGAGCTCGACCACCTCTCCGGCCCGGGCAGGATTGAGATCGCGAAGAAGATCGAGGCCGCGCGGGAAGAAGGAGACCTCAAGGAGAACGGCGGCTACCACGCCGCGAAAGACCAGCAGGGCATGCAGGAGGCCCGGATTCGGCAGCTTACCCAGATCCTGGAGAGCTCGCGGGTAGGCGAGCCGCCCCGCACCGACGGCGTGGTTGGCCCCGGCATGACCGTGACCATCAGGTTTGAGGGCGACGAGGACGAGGTGACCTTCCTGCTGGCTTCTCGCGAGGAGGTCGGCTCGCCGATCGACGTCTACTCGCCGAAGTCCCCGCTTGGCAGCGCCATCTCCGGCAAGAAGGTCGGCGAGACGGCCACCTACAACCTGCCGAACGGCCGCGCCACCACCGTCGAGATCCTCGAGGCCGTCCCGTACAACGGCAGGTAGCCTGCGCGGCCGTCCGGCGGCCGTAATAAGCCAAGGGTGGCCGGCTGCTCCAGGCGGAGCAGCCGGCCACTGGCGTTACCAGGCAGGCGACCTAGATGGCGCCGAGGTCGGCGGCCTCGAGTTGCTCCGGTGGGGCCGCAGCCTGCGGCGCCGGGCTGTCGTTGCGCCCGCGCAGCGGGATCTCCTTGACGCAGAGGGCGAGCACGAAGACGAGCGCTGACGCCGGGATCGTCCACCAGAAGACTGCGTCCAGGCCCTTGCTGAGGGCGAAGAAGGCGGCCTCCTTGATCACGGCCGGCAGGTGGTTGATCGTCGCCGGGTCCAGGGAGCTGGTGTTGGCCTGCAGATGCGCACCGGGCACCTTGGCCGCCATCGCCGAGGAGAGCCGGTGGATGAAGATCACGCCGAACAGCGAGACGCCCATCGAGCCGCCGATCTGCTGGAAGAACGCGCGCGAGCTGCTGGCCACGCCCATGTCCTTCTGCTGGACGCTGTTCTGCACGATCAGCGACGTGATCTGCATGAGGAAGCCCATCCCGACGCCGAGCACCACGAAGAAGATGGCCGACGTCACGCGGCTTGTGTGCGGCCCCAGGTGGGTCAGCAGGTAGATCGCGATCGTCATGATGACGCCGCCGGTGACCGGAAGGATTTTGTAGCGCCCCGTCCTGGTGGTGAACTGGCCCGCGATGAGCGTGGTGACGGTGGAACCGAGCATCAGCGGGATCAGCATGAGACCACTGGTCGTCGGCGAGGCGTGCTGCACCGTCTGCTGGTACAGCGGCAGGAACGTCAGGGCGCCCAGCATGACGAAGCCGAGCAGGAAGCTCATCGACGACGCGAGCGAGAAGTTCCGGTTCTTGAACACGTGCAGCGGCAGAACCGGCTCGACAGCGCGGCCCTCGACGAAGAAGAACGCGGCCAGCGCCGCCGCCGTGATGGCGGCCAGCAGCAGGATCTCCCACGAGCCCCACGCGTACTGGGTGCCGCCCCACGTCGTGAGCAGGACAATCGCGGTGGCGCCGATCGCTATGACGGCGGCACCGAGGTAGTCGACCTTGTGCTCCACGCGCCTGCGCGGCAGGTGCATGGTCGCCCAGAGGTAGACGAGCGCCGCGCCGCCGATCGGCATGTTGATGTAGAAGATCCAGCGCCACGACAGGCTGTCGGTGATGTACCCGCCGACCAGCGGACCGGCGATCATCGCCACCATCATCGCTGCCATCATGTAGCCCATGTACTGGCCGCGCTCGCGCGGCGAGACCATGTCACCGATCGTCGCGATGGCGCCGACCATGAGGCCGCCGGCGCCGAGGCCCTGGAGGGCGCGGAATGCGATCAGCTGATCCATGCTGTGGGAGAGGCCCGACAGCGCGGAGCCGATGAGGAAGATGACGATCGCGATCATCAGCAGCCGCTTGCGGCCATACAGGTCGCCGAGCTTGCCGTAGAGCGGCGTCGTGATGGTGGACGCGAGCACGTACGCGGTGACCACCCAGGCCAGGTGGTTGAGCCCGCCGAGGTCGCCTACGATGCGCGGCAGTGCCGTGGACACGACCAGCTGGTCGAGCATGGCGATCATGAGGGTGAGCAGCAGTCCGGGCAGAACGATCATGAACTCGCGTCGCGTGGCGAACGATGTCCCGCTCGCTTGCGCCGCAACTGCCGGATTGTCTGTCATGAAATGGACTCCTCGCTCACAAAGATGCCGCGCGGCACGGACTCACGGCGCTTCCTACTTACTTGCCGACCGGCTAGCATCCAGTCACGGAACAGGCTAAGCTTGCCACTAACCGGCCGTCAAGTAGGTTACACGGCAGCCCGAAGGACCAGAACGCGAGGCCATGGAAGACAACCTCCACGGCGATGAGCAGGACCGCAGCCACGACACCCGGTCGCGGCTGCGCCAGCTTGCCCTGAAGCTGTTTGCCGAGCAGGGCTACGAGAAGACGTCCCTGCGCGAGATCGCCGAGCAGCTCGGCGTCACCAAGGCCGCGCTGTATTACTACTTCAAGTCCAAGGAAGACATCGTCCGCAGCCTCGTCGAGGACTACGTCGCCGAGCTGGACGAGCTGATCGCGTGGGCGAAGGCTCAGCCGCGGACCCCGGATACCAGGGCGGAGATAGTCCGGCGGTACCTGCACATCGTGGCGAACGGCACCGAGGTCTTCCGGATGCTGCACCAGAACCAGGCTGCCGTGAGCGGCCTGGCCAACGCCAAGGAGCGCGGCGAGCTGTTCAAGGAGCGGATGGACGCGCTCGTCGCCCTGCTCACCGAGCACGCCGACGCCTCCCTCCGCGACCAGATCCGCGCGGCGTCGTGCCTGATGAGCATCAGCTTCTGCTGTATGCACTACCAGGACAGGGCGGCTAGCCCGGCGGAGCTGGAGACTGCGGTGCTCGACGTGGCGCTCGAGCTGGCCGACGCGGCCCCGGCGCGTTCATCCGCCTGACCGGCACCCGCTCCGGCCGCACGCCCCGGACTGGCGGTACGCCTCACGCACCATTGGCCGAAGCCGCGGCGCAGACCCTGATCAGCGGCAGCACGCGGTAGCGCAGCGGGCTGTCCAGCGCGATGACCGTCGACGTCCGTACCACGCCATCCAGGTCGACGATCGCATCGATGACGCGCTGGAGGTCGGCGTTGCTGCGCGCCACGACCCGGCACAGCATGTCGCCTGACCCGGTGATGGTGTGGGCCTCCAGCACCTCGGCGATCGCGGCTAGCCGCCTCGCCACCGAGTCGTGGCCGCCGGCCTGCCTGAGTTCCAGCGTCACGAACGCCATGACCCCGTAGTCGATGGCCGCCGGATCGATGTCGGGCCCGTAGCCGGTGATCACGCCGCGTGCGTGCATGCGATCCAGGCGTGCCTGCACGGTGCCGCGCGCAACCCCGAGGCGCCGCGACGCCTCCAGCATGCCGACTCTGGGCTCGGCTGTCAGCAGCTCGACCAGGCGGCCGTCAAGCTCGTCGATCACCTTGGCGCTCCTCGCTAGCAACGTGTACAAGACCGCCAGCATTCTGGCGTTTTGGATCAGCATATTGTCTAGTCGATCGGCGCTCGGTTGCACACCATGACTCACTGACGGATGCTGCCAGCAGAGCCAGGCGGCCGCGATGGATGCAGGAGCGACGAGATGACAGCTGTGGCAGACGTGCAGGCGACACCGACCGATGAGTTCCCCGTTACAGGCATGGATGCGGTGGTATTCGCCGTCGGGAACGCCCGCCAGGCTGCCCACTTCTACTCCACCGCCTTCGGCATGCGCTGCGTCGCCTACCGGGGCCCGGAGACCGGCTGCCGCGACGAGGCCGCCTACGTGCTGGAGTCAGGCAACGCGCGCCTTGTCTTCCGCGGGCCGGTGCGGGCCGGCACGGACCTCGGCGCGCACATCGCGCGCCACGGCGACGGCGTCACCGACCTCGCCATCGCCGTCCCGTCCGCGACCGCGGCCTACGAGTACGCCCTCGCGCACGGCGCGCGCAGCGTGCACGAGCCCGAGATCGTCGGGGATGAGCACGGCAAGGTGGTGCTGGCCGCGATCGCGACCTATGGCGACACCCGGCACACGTTCGTCGAGCGTGCCGACTACACCGGGCCCTACCTGCCCGGCTACGTCGCGGCCGGGCCGCTGGCCGGCGATCAGACGGGCCCGTTCTTCACCGAGGTCGACCACTGCGTCGGCAACGTCGAGCTCGGCCAGATGAACGAGTGGGTGGAGTTCTACCACCGCGTCATGGGCTTCACGAACATGAAGGAATTCGTCGGTGACGACATCGCCACCGAGTACTCGGCGCTGATGAGCAAGGTCGTCGCCGACGGGAGCCGTAAGGTCAAGTTCCCGATCAATGAGCCGGCCCTCGGCAAGAAGAAGTCGCAGATCGACGAGTACCTCGAGTTCTACGGGGGTCCGGGCGTCCAGCACATCGCGCTCGCCACTGACGACATCGTCGGCGCGGTCCGCGGCATGAAGGCGCAGGGCGTGCAGTTCCTCGACACGCCGGACAGCTACTACGAGACGCTCGGCGAGTGGGTCGGCGACACCCGCGTGCCGCTGGACGAGCTGCACGAGCTCGGGATCCTGGCCGACCGCGACGAGGACGGCTACCTGCTGCAGATCTTCACCAAGCCGGTCCAGGACAGGCCGACCGTCTTCTTCGAGCTGATCGAGCGGCACGGCTCGCAGGGCTTCGGCAAGGGCAACTTCAAGGCCCTGTTCGAGGCCATCGAGCGCGAGCAGGAGCGGCGCGGCAACCTGTGAGGTGAGCTAGGCGGGGCGCTGGCCGGCCGTGCTCCTCGGGCCGCCAGCTACGCGCGCGGCCGCACGCCGTCGGTAGCGTCCCCAGGCCTGGCCGCGCATACAGTGGTGGTGAGTTCCGGCAGCACGGCCATACAAGGGAACCATCGCCAGGATGACGCAGCAGGACGAGACCAGCCAGGGCGCCGCGACAGGCGAGTCAGCGCCGTCGCGCCCCTCGCCGTACCTGGATGCGGGCGAGTCCGTGCCACAGGCCTACCTCGCGCCGCCACAGCCCGACCAGCCGAAGTACGGCTCGCCGCCGCCGTACCGTCCCGGCGTGCGCCAGCGCGGCTCGGCCCAGCAGCCGTACGCCCAGCCGGGTCAGGGCCAGCAGCCGGGATACGGCCAGCGCGGCTACGGGCAGCGAGGAGGCCGGCCGGCGGGCGGCATGCCGTCGCGACGCGACCCGGCCATTGCCAGCCCGTGGGAGCGGCTGGCCGCCTCCATGGTCGACTGGACCATCATCTTCGTCGTCTCGGTCCTCGCCTTCTGGTCCCCGCTGGCCCGCGTCTCGCGTGAGCTCGACACTCTCATGACCAATTACCAGCAGCACAGCTCCCCGGCGGCGCAAGCGGCGATCAATAACCTTGTCAGGCAGCCGGCGAATCAGCAGGTGTTGTGGTACTGGGCCCTGGCGATGTTCGGCATCGCGCTGGTCTACTACTGGGTGCAGCACGCCGCCTGGGGTGCGACCATCGGCAAGCGTGCTCTCGGCGTCCGGGTCGTGCAGGCCGGCGACCGGTCGCGGATCGGGATCAAGGCAGCCGGGATCCGCGCGGTGGCGTTCCTTGTCGGTCCCGCCATGCTCTGGCTGCTGGGCCTCCCGATCAGCGTAATCGGCGGCGGGCTGTGGGCAGCCGACACCGGGATGTCGCTGCTCGACCCGCAGGCCCAGTGCCTGCACGACAAGCTGGCTGGCACGATCGTGATCCGGCAGCGCTGGCTGAACCGGCAGGCGCGCTCGACTCGTCCCTGGTAGCGGACGACGGCTCGTCAGGCGAAGATCAGCGTGTAACCCGACTTACGCAGCTGGGTGATCACCGAGTCGGTGTGCTCGGGCCCCCGCGTCTCCAGGTGGAGGTTCACCTCGGCCTCGTCCACGTGCAGATCGGCTGTCACGCGCTCATGGACCACATCGAGGACGTTCGCACCCAGGGCGGCGAGCTCCATCAGCAGCGTCGCGAGCGCGCCGGGCCTGTCCGGGAGCTTGCAGCGAAAAGCCAGGAACCGGCCGGCCGCCGACAGCCCGTGCCGCAGCACCTTGGATAGCAGCAGCGGATCGATGTTGCCGCCAGACAGGACGATCACTGCGGGCGGCGTGAAGAGCGCCGGGTGCTCCAGGATCGCGGCCACGCCGGCTGCGCCGGCCGGCTCGACCACCTGCTTGGCCCGCTCCAGGCACAGCAGCAGGCCACGTGACAGGTTCTCCTCGGTGACTGTGACGATGCGCGTGCCATGCGCGGCCAGCAGCGCGACCGTGAGATCACCGGGCCGGGCGACCGCGATCCCGTCGGCCATGGTGGCCGAGGGCGTGACGCTGATGGGGACGCCGGCCGCGACGGACGCCGGCAGCGGCGCCACGGCTTCCGCCTGCACGCCGATCAGCTGCACGTCCGGCAGCACGTCGCTGGCTGCCACGGCGACGCCGGCCGCTAGGCCGCCGCCACCGGCCGGGACGGCGATCGTGCGGACCTGCGGGCACTGCTCGGCGATCTCGAGCCCCACGGTGCCCTGACCGGCGATCACGTCGGCGTGGTCGAACGGGTGGATGAAGATCGAGCCGGTTTCCTCGGCCAGGTCGCGCGCCATCGCCAGGGCGTCTTCTACCGCGGCGCCGTGCAGCACCACGTCGGCGCCGTAGGACCTCGTGGCCGCCACCTTCGGCAGCGGCGCGGCGGCCGGCATCACGACGGTCGCGCGGGTGCCGAGGGCAGCCGCGGCGAGCGCCACGCCCTGGGCGTGGTTGCCCGCGCTAGCCGCGACGACGCCGCGGGCCCGCTCTTCGGCTGACAGCCGGGCAATGCGCAGGTAGGCGCCCCGGACCTTGAACGAGCCGCCCCGCTGGAGGTTCTCGCACTTGAGGTACACCGGTCCACCGACCAGCGCGGACAGGGCACTCGATTCCAGCAGCGGCGTCTCGCGGATCACCGGCTGGAGCATCGAGCGAGCGTTGACGACGTCCGCTGGCAGGACCGGCAGCTTCCCGGCCGGAGCGGGGCGCGGCGATGATGTCACGCCTGAATTGTGGCACTGCCTTGCATCAGTCGCCGTGCCAGTACCGGTCGGCCGCGAAGATGAGCGCGGCAGCCCCGACCAGCCCCGCGTGCTGCCCGAGCGCGGCCGGCACGACGCTGACCTGCTGGGTGAAGTCGAGCCGCGCATGCGCGCGCAGCGCCTCCTCCAGCGGATCGAACAGTAGCGGTCCTGCTTGTGACAGCCCACCGCCGACCGACACCACTTCCAGATCGCACAGACTGGTCGCCGACGCGATGGCGATACCGAGCGCACGGCCGGCTCGCCGCATCGCGGCCAGGCCGATGGGGTGGCCGAGCGCACCGTCGGCGGCGAGTTCCTTGGCCGTCACGTCTTTCTGATCAGGCCGCCAGCCCTCCGCCTGCGCCCACGCGACCAGGGCCGGCCCGCGGGCGATCGCCTCCGCGCAGCCGCGGCCCCCGCACCCGCACAGCGGGCCGGTGTCCGGGTCCACGACGACGTGGCCGATGTGACCGGCGTTGCCCGACACGCCCTTGATCAGCCGGCCGTCGAGTACCAGGCCACCACCGACGCCGGTCGAGACGACCATGCCGAGCACGTTGTCGCGGCCGCGGCCGGCGCCGCGCCAGTGCTCGGCGGCCACCATGCAGATGGCGTCGTTGTGCACGCGGACGGTGGCACCGTCCAGCCGTTCGGTGAGCCTGGCTCGCAGCGGGAATGCGCGCCAGCCGGGAATGTTCAGCGGCGACACCACACCAGCCGGCCACTCCATCGGACCCCCGCAGCCGCAGCCGCAGCCGGCCAGGTCAGCCGGGGTGACCTCGGCGCGGTCAAGGACCTCGGAGATCAGCGCGTCGAGCGTCCGCCACAACTGCTCGGCGTCCAGGCCCGCCGGCGTCGGGACCTGGGACCAGGTCAGCACCCGGCCCGCTGGCTCGACAAGCCCGGCTGCCAGCTTGGTGCCGCCGATATCAACCGCGAGCGCCGGGTGGGAATCGTTCACGCACGCCTCCCAAGATGCGAACCACGCCCGCATCGACATAGTGTCGAATGGTGCAGCCTACGACTCGCAAGCAGCCAGCCTCAGATCAGCCGCCTACCTCAGCGCCACCAGAGATCAGCACGCTAGGCCAGCTTCGCGCCAGCGGACACCAGCTTCGCACCGTCAAGCAGGAACTGCGGCACAACCTGCTCGACCGGATGCGCACCGGCGCGGATGCCTTCCCCGGCATCATCGGATTCGGCCAGACCGTGCTCCCGCACCTGGAGCGGGCGATCATCGCCGGGCACGACGTGATCCTGCTGGGCGAGCGCGGCCAGGGCAAGACGCGGCTGATCAGGACGCTGACCGGGCTCCTCGATGACTGGACGCCAGCCGTCGCCGGATGCGAGATCAATGACCACCCGTTTGCTCCCGTCTGTGCCCGCTGCCAGCGGTTGCTGGCCGAGCAGGGCGACGATCTGGCGGTCGTCTGGCGGCCGCGCACCGACAGGTACGGCGAGAAGCTCGCGACGCCGGACACCAGCGTCGGCGACCTGATCGGCGACATCGACCCGGTCAAGGTCGCGGAGGGACGAACGCTCGGCGATCCCGAGACGATCCACTTCGGTCTGCTGCCGCGGACGAACCGCGGCATCTTCTGCCTGAACGAGCTGCCCGACCTCGCCGAGCGCATCCAGGTCTCGCTGCTGAACGTGCTCGAGGAGCGAGACATCGGCGTGCGTGGCTATGCGCTGCGACTGCCGCTGGACCTCGTGCTCGTGGCGAGCGCGAACCCGGAGGACTACACCAACCGCGGCCGGATCATTACCCCGCTGAAGGACAGGTTCGGCGCGGAGATCCGCACGCACTATCCCGTGTCGCTCGAGGCCGAGCTGGCACTGATTGACCAAGAGTCCCGGCTGGCATTCGACGGCACCGACCCCGGCGCCCTCGTTCCGGCCCATCTCGTGCAGGTCATCGGGCGCTTCACGCGGCTGGTGCGGGCCTCGCCCGCCGTCGACTCACGGTCCGGGGTCTCGGCCCGGTTCGCCATCGCCGCTACCGAGGCGGTCGCGGCGTCCGCCGTGCGCCGCGCCGCGATCACGGGCGAGGATCAGCCGGTCGCGCGCGTCTGTGACCTGCCCGCCGTGATCAGCACCCTGCGAGGCAAGGTGGAGTTCGAGGTCAGCGAGGAAGGCCGCGAGCAGGAGGTGCTCGATCACCTGCTGCGGCGCGCCACCAGCGACACCTTTCGCGCCATGCTCGGCAACGCCGACCTGACGGGCCTGCTGGCCCGGTTCACCGACGGCGGCATCGTCGAAACGGGCGACTTGGTGCCGGCCACCGACCTGCTCCGCCGGATCGGCGAGGTGCCGGGGCTGGCCAAGATCATGGAACGGCTGCACATGGAGGGCGGCGAGTCGCTCGGCCAGGCTGCGGCGGCGCTGGAGTTCGCGCTCGAGGGCCTGTACCTGATGCGGCGGCTGTCCAAGGACTCCATCGATGGCGGGGCGGTGTACCGAACCTGAGCCGCGCCCCGAAGTCGCGCCGTCGCCCGGCGGCCACGCCCGGATCGCTGGGCGCCGGATCGCTGGGCGCCGGATCGCTGCAAACCCGATCGTGGCAAGGAGGTGCGCGCGCGTGACTGGCTATCGCTACGGACCCTATGCAGGCGGGCCCGACCCGCTGGAGCCCCCCTACGACGTCCGCGGGGCCGTGGATGCCCTGGGCGAGCAGGTGCTCGACGGCACGGACCCGGCGAGCGCGCTGCGCGACCTGCTGCGCCGGGGGATGTCCGGCCACCGCGGGATGGACGACCTGCTGCGCCGCGTACGGGAACGGCAGCGGGAGATCCGCAGCCGCGGGCGGCTCGACGGGATCCTGGACCAGGTGCGCTCGCTGCTGGACACCGCCATCGGGCAGGAGCGCGCCGAGCTGTTCCCGAATCCCGCCGACGAGGCCAGGCTCCGCGAGGCCGAGCTCGACAGCCTGCCGTCGGACACGGCCCAGGCCATCCGGCAGCTCGCCGACTACGAGTGGCAATCTGCGGACGCGCGCGAGACGTTCGAGCAGCTGAAGTCCCTGCTGCGCAGCGAGGTGCTGGACAGCCAGTTCCGTGGCATGCGCCAGACGCTGGCCGATCCCGACCCGGAGGCCATGCAGCGGGTCAAGGACATGATGGCCGCGCTGAACAACATGCTCGACGCCGATGCCCGCGGCGAGCATACGCAGCAGGACTTCGACGACTTCATGGCTCGCTACGGCGACATGTTCCCCGACTCGCCAGAAAACCTCGAGGAGCTAGTCGACGCGCTGGTCCGGCGGATGGCCGCGGCGCAGCGGCTGCTCGACTCGCTGACCGACGAGCAGCGCGACGAGCTGGCCGGGCTCATGTCGCAGGCCCTGGAGGACGCCGGACTGGCCGCAGAGATGTCGCGACTAGCCGACGGGCTGCGGGCCAGGCGGCCGGACATGGATGCTGGCATGCCCCAGCCAGGCATGACGGGCAGCGACCCGCTCGGGCTCAGCGACGCCACCGCCGCGCTGGCGGAGCTTGCTGATCTTGCTGACCTGGAGGACTCGCTCCGGCAGGACTACCCGGGTGCGCGCCTGGACGACGTCGACGAAGAGGCGATCCGCCGCGCGCTCGGCCGGCAGGCGGTCGACGACATGGAGGCGCTGCGGCAGATCGAGCGCGAGCTTGAGCGCCAGGGGTACCTGCAGCGCAAAGACGGCAAGCTGGAGCTGACGCCCAAGGCCGTCCGCCGGCTCGGCCAGACCGCGCTGCGGAAGGTGTTCGCCGAGCTGCCCGAGGGCGGCACGGGTGACCATGATCAGCGCGACGCCGGCCAGGCAGGCGAGTACACGGGCAGCACCCGGCCGTGGCAGTTCGGCGACGAGCAGGCCATCGACGCTGCCGCGACGGTCCGCAACGCGCTGCTGCGGCAGGCCGGACCGGCCCTGAACGGGCCCGGGCTGGATAGGCCCGCGCCGGACGGGCCCGCGCCGGACGGCCTGGGGTCCGATGACGCCCCGGCTGGTCGTGGTCGGCGCGGCCGCCGGACGGGCGTCAGGCTTGCGGTGGAGGACTTCGAGGTCGCCGAGACCGACCGGCGCGCGTCAGCCGCTGTGTGCCTGCTGGTCGACCTGTCGTACTCGATGGCGCTGCGGGGCACGTGGGGCGCCGCCAAGCAGACGGCGCTGGCGCTGCACGCGCTCGTCCGCACGCAGTACCCGCAGGACGCCATCCAGGTCATCGGCTTCTCCAACTACGCGCGCGAACTGCGCGAGACCGAACTGGCCGGGCTGAGCTGGGACATGGTCCAGGGCACCAACCTGCACCACGCGCTGGTGCTCGCGGGCCGGTTCCTCGACCGCCGTCCCGAGCACAACCCGGTGGTCATGGTCATCACGGACGGCGAGCCGACCGCGCACCTGCGCCGCGACGGCCGGTTCTGGTTCGACTGGCCGCCGTCGCCGGAGACGCTGGAGCTCACCCTCGCCGAGGTCGACAAGATGACCCGGCGCCGGGCGACGCTCAACGTCTTCATGCTCGCCGACGACGAGCGGCTGACGTCGTTCGTGGATGAGGTGGCCCGCCGCAACGGCGGCCGGGTCCTGCGGGCGATGCCCGACAGCCTCGGCGAGTACGTGGTGAAGGACTTCCTCCGGACGCGGCGCCAGTACAGCCGATAGCGCTGCCCGGCGACGCTTGCGGCGATAGGTCAGCTAGCACGCTGCCTGAGTCCTAAGATCGTCGCCATGTCCTTCACCGACCGGCTAGTCCTGTGGCTGCATATCGGATTCGCCATCTTCACGGTGGGTCCGGTGGCGCTGGCCATCTCATCGACGCCGCGCTACATCCGCCGCCGCGACGTGCCGGTCTTGCGGTACCTGACGAGGATCACGATGATCTTCACGACGGGGTCGCTGCTCGTCCTCGTCTTCGGCGTCATTCTCGGCCAGATCGACCATGATTTCTCCCACCCGTGGCTGACCGCCGCGATGACGCTGTTCCTGGTTGCGATCGTGCTGCTCGTTCTGATCATTCGGGACCAGCGCCGGGCCATCAAGTTCCTCGCGCCGGGGCAGGAGGGCGGCGGCGCAGCGCACACCGCGGCTGAGCAGTCCGCCGGCGCTGAGCCGGCCGCCGGCGCAGGGTCGGGGCAGCCCGGCGCAGGGTCGGGGCAGCCCGGCGTGACAGCCGCCGATGAGGCTGCCGGGCCGCTGGCCGGCGGGGCCACGCTCATCGCCGACGTCGCGTCCGTCGAGCGCGGCCGTGTCGCCGCCATGGGCGGCGTTGTGAACCTGATCTGGCTGGTAATACTGGTCCTGATGGTGTGGCAGCCTTAGGGCTGCGAGCATCTAACAAGGCCGACCCGGCACGTGCTGTCCGCTCTGCGGGCGCGACCATGGCTGTGACCAAGATTTTGATCTCTTTGTTGTCATTTCCACCCAGTCAGCTCGATGAGCAGTAGTACCGTGCCGGTCGTAATCACCGCTGGCTAGGTTGCGCTCCGAGCGCACCGTGCGCAGCCAGCATCAAGGAGGAATTCGTGAGTTCTCAAAGCGTGTCCGGCGGCTCGAAGCGGTCGCTGACCATCATTCTGGCCGTGATCGCCGTGATCGCCCTCGTCCTCGCCATCCTGTGGCTGTCGGGCGCGGCTCCCTCGTTCCTGAACTCGGGCAGCCACGTGAAGGGCGGCGGCAACCACATCTACCGTGGCATCGCCGGACTTGTCGTCGCCATCGTGTGCGGTGCCGGCGCATGGTGGACCAACAAGAAGTAGGTAGTAGTAACGGCCAGCTGACCTCGGTCAGCCCGGAGGACGACCGGGCGTACTCAGGCCACCGCGCGGCAGCGCCGGTCAGGGTACGCCGGCCAGTCCTGCGCTGACGGCAGCCGCCGCGCGCGCGACCGCGCTGACCGCACGCCGCTCGCACGATCGAGCGCACTCAGCGGCCCGCGCGTTGACACTCAGCTACCCGGACACCTAGATTTTCTGTGTTCGATCAGGTAACTGATGTTCGCGGAGCGCACAGGCGATCTGCGATCCGCCCGCCTGGATCCCGGTAGCCGCCGCGGCCCCGAAGGAGTTCTGGTGACTCTCCTCGACCGATCAATCTGGCTTGGCAAGGCCTACTCTGGCGGCTGGCAGCAGCCAGGCGGCGGTCAGGCGGCGGTGATCGAGCCGGCCACCGGCGCCGAGCTGGCCAGCGTCGGCATCGCGTCCCCGGCGGACATCGCCGCCGCCACGGCCGCCGCCGCGGCGGCCCAGCCGGCGTGGGCCGCGCTCCCGCACACCCAGCGCGCGGCGATCCTGCGCAAGGCCGCCGAGATCTGGCTCGCGAACGCGGCCGAGATCGAGGACTGGAGCGTCCGCGAGGGCGGCAAGATCCCGCCCGCAGCCCAGTTCGAGACGCACGTGGCGACGGAGGAGATCTTCGAGGCCGCGACCCTGCCGTCGCGTCCCTACGGCGAGCTGCTGCCGAGCGAGCAGCCGCACCTGAGCTTCGCCGAGCGCGTGCCCGTGGGAGTCGTCGGCGTCATCGCACCGTTCAACTTCCCGCAGATCCTGGCCATCCGGTCGGTGGCGCCGGCGCTCGCGCTCGGCAACGCGGTCGTGCTCAAGCCCGATCCCCGGACCGCCGTCTGCGGCGGTGTGGTCCTGGCTCGCGTCTTTGAAGAGGCGGGGCTGCCAGGCCGGATTGCTGCACGTGCTGCCGGGCGGCCCCGAGGTCGGCGAGGCGCTCGTGACCGATCCGCGTGTCGGCGTGATCTCGTTCACCGGTTCGACCGCAGCTGGCCGTAAGGTCGGCGCCCTGGCGGGGCAGCATCTTAAGCGCGTGCACCTCGAACTGGGCGGCAACTCGGCGCTGATCGTGCTCGACGATGCCGACCTGGACAAGGCGGCCTCAGCCGGGGCGTGGGGCTCATTCCTGCATCAGGGCCAGATCTGCATGACGACGGGTCGCCATCTCGTGCACGAGTCGATATACGACGACTACGTGGCGAGGCTTGCCGACAAGGCCAGCCACCTGCCGGTCGGCGACCCGGCATCGGGCCAGGTGGCGATCGGGCCGATCATCGACGAGCGCCAGCGCGACAAGGTGCACGCGATGGTGACCGGCACCGTCGATGCCGGGGCCAGGCTGGCCGCCGGCGGGACCTATGAGGGCCTGTTCTACCAGCCCACGGTCCTGGCAGACGTCGCGCCCGCGATGCCCGCCTATGCGAACGAGGTCTTCGGTCCGGTCGCGCCCGTCCTTCGCTTCTCGACCGCGGACGAGGTCGCCAAGCTCGCCGCCGACTCCGACTACGGCCTGTCGCTCGGCATCTTGACCCGGGATGTCATGCGCGGCCTCGACCTCGCCAGGCAGATCCCTACCGGCATCGTGCACATCAACGACCAGACGGTCGACGACGCGCCCAACACGCCCTTCGGCGGCATCCGCTCATCCGGCACCGGCGCGCGCTTCGGCGGCAGCGCCAACCTGGACGCGTTCACCGACACGCGCTGGGTAACGATCCGCGGGGACATCGCGCCCTACCCGTTCTAGCGCGCAGCCGGGAACACCACGTATGCACGCGCGCACCCAGGTAGGCATCGTCGGCGCCGGACCGGCCGGGCTGCTGCTGTCCCAGCTGCTCGCCCAGCGCGGCATCGACTCGGTGCTGATCGAGCTGCGCAGCCGGGAGTACTGCGAGGCACGGCAGCGGGCAGGCGTGCTGGAGGACGGCAGCGTCGCCCTGCTGCGTGACGCCGCGGTGGCCGGCTGGACCGGCTGGGCCTCGAGCACGGCGGGATCTACCTGCAGTTCGGCGGCGAGCGCCATCACATCGACTTCCGCGACCTGACCGGCGGCCGGACCGTGATGGTCTACGCCCAGACCGAGGTCGTCAAGGACCTGATCGCCCGGCGGCTGGCCGATGCCGGGCCGGGCGCGATCGAGTTCAGCGTGACCGACACCGAGGTCGCGGACCTCGACACCCACCGGCCCGTCTTGCGGTACACCGATGCCGCCGGCACCCGGCACGAGGTGCACTGCGACGTCATCGCTGGCTGCGACGGGTTCCACGGCATCTGCCGGCCCACCATCCCGCCGGGCGTGCTGACCACCTGGGAACGCGAGTACCCCTACGCCTGGCTCGGCATCCTCGCCGACGTACCGCCCTCGACCGACGAGCTGATCTACGCACACCACGGCGACGGATTCGCGCTGCACAGCCTGCGCAGCCTCGCCGTCAGTCGCCTCTACCTTCAGGTGGATACCGGCGCGGACATCGCGGCCTGGCCCGACGAGCGCATCTGGGCCGAGCTCAGCCGCCGGTTCGAACTGCCCGGCTGGTCCCTCCGCCAGGGCCCGGTGCTCGACAAGAGCATCACCCCGATGCGGAGCTTCGTCAGCGCGCCGATGCGTTACGGCCGCCTCTTCCTGGCCGGAGACGCCGCCCACATCGTGCCGCCGACCGGGGCCAAAGGCCTCAACCTCGCCCTCGCCGACGTGGCCGTGCTCGCCCCAGCACTGGACGCGCTGCTGCACGGGGACGACAAGCTCGCGGCCGCGTACTCGACGACATGCCTGGAGCGGGTCTGGCGGTCGACGCACTTCTCCTGGTGGATGACGACCATGCTGCACCGCACGCCGGGCGCCGACGCGATGGCGACCCAGCTTCAGCTCGCCCAGCTCCGCTACGTTGTCTCCTCCCGCGCGGCCGCGACGTCGCTGGCGGAGAATTACACCGGCTTCGCATTCCGCTGACCGCAAGCAAACCGCAACTACAGACGAGGACACCGGCCATTATGCGCACAACGCCGCCGTTCCGGGCCGATCACGTCGGCAGCCTGCTCCGCCCGACCGAGCTTCTCGCTGCGCGCGAGGACTTCGCCGCGGGCAAGATCGGCGCTGAGCACCTGCAAGCCGTGGAGGACGCCGCGATCGCCGTGGCGGTCAACATGCAGGCCGACGCCGGGCTCCAGTCCGCGACCGACGGCGAGTTCCGCCGCGCCTCCTGGCACATGGACTTCATCTACCAGCTCGGCGGCATCGAGAAGGCGCCCGGCAACCTCGCGGTGAAGTTCCGCAACGAGTCCGGCAACATCGAGTTCACCCCCGCCGCCCTGCACATCGGCAGCAAGATCAAACTCAATCATACGATCTTTGCCGATGCCTTCCGTTACCTGCAGTCGACCGTCGGCGCGGCCACGCCGAAGCTCACCATCCCGTCGCCCAACATGGTCCACTACCGCGGCGGGCCCGCCTCCATCGATCATGACATCTACCCCGACATGGCCGAGTTCTGGTCCGACTTGTCAGCCGCGTACGCCGACGAGGCACAGCGCCTGGCCGACGCCGGCTGCACCTACCTCCAGCTCGACGACACGAGCCTGGCCTACCTCAACGACCCCGCGCAGCGCGCCGAGATCGCCGAGCGGGGCGAGGATGCCGAGCACCTGCATCTGCGCTATATCCAGCAGGTCAACGACGCCATCGGCGCCCGGCCGGACACGATGGCCGTGACGACGCACATGTGCCGGGGCAACTTCCGCTCCTCCTGGGCGGCCGAGGGCGGCTACGACTTCGTCGCCGAGGCGCTGTTCTCCGAGCTGGCTGTCGACGGGTTCTTCCTGGAGTACGACGACGAGCGATCGGGCAGCTTCGAGCCGCTGCGGTTCGTGCCCAAGGGCAAGATGGTCGTCCTCGGACTGGTGACAACCAAGCGCGGCGAACTCGAGAGCCCCGACGCGCTCAAGCGGCGCATCGATCAGGCCGCCCGGTACGTCCCGCTCGACCAGCTCTGCCTGTCGCCGCAGTGCGGCTTCTCCTCCACGGTGGAAGGCAACGTCCTGACCCAGGAAGAGCAGGCAGCCAAGCTCCGTCTCATCGTGCAAGTAGCGCGCGACGTCTGGGGCGAAGGCTAACCAGGACCGGAACGGGGCCGCCGACGCCGGTCCAGCTCGAGTGCCGCTGGCCGTCCGCGCCGGTCCAGAACCGCGACCGCGGCCGTCGTTGAGCGCCAGTTCGCCACTGTTGCTCATCTATGAGCAACACTAGGTAACTCTTGTCCTATCCGTCAGCTTGGCGGCGGCGCTTCGGCAGCGCGAAGCGGCTCCGCGCCCCGGCCATCCTCGCTGTCTGGCCACAGATAGTAGCCGACTGCGAACAGCCTGATGTTGGTCCGCTCCGTCACCAGGCCCCAGACACCTCGCGGGGCCCAGATCGCGACTGCGATGGCGACCAGGCCGAGGATAATCCAGTACCAGGTGCCGTCTTGCGATAGCGCCTGCTGCAGCGCGAAGAACACGACGGTGCCGATGATCGGCCCCTCGATGGTGCCGATCCCGCCGATCACCGTGATGAAGATCATCTCAGCGGAGAACTGCACGCTGAAGGCCGCGGTCGGCACGATGAACTGCTGGCTGATCGCGTACAGGGCGCCGGCGGCCGCGCAGCCGGCGGCCGCGACGATGAAGACGAGGAGCTGGATCCGGGACACCCGCGCCCCGACGCTGCGGGCGCCAGCCTCGTCGTCGCGGATGGCCGTCAGTACCAGCCCCATCCTGCTGCGCAGCAGCCAGTAGATGACCGCGATCACGACGACGGCGACCACCAGCGTGGCCCAGTACGTGTCCGCCGTCAGCAGCGTCGGATTCTGCGTCAGGCCGGGAACCGAGATGCCGGTCCCGCCGCCGAGCGAGCTGATCTGGATGATGATCAGCAGGCAGACCGAGGCGATGACCCACATGGTGATGGCGAAGTAGCCACTGCGCAGCCGCGCCACCAGCCACCAGACCGGCAAACCGATGATGGCGCCGAGCACGGTCGCGATCGGGATCGCCGCGAACGGGCTGGTGCCGTGGCTGGCGAAGATGACGACGAAGTAGGCGCCGAGCCCGATGAAGGCCTGCTGTCCGACGGACACGAGGCCCGCGTATCCCGCCAGCAGATTCCACATGCTCGCCATGATCAGCAGCAGGAAGAACTGGACCATCAGATTCGTGGTGTTGGAGTACACCAGGTACGGCAGGTAGGCCAGGACCGCGACGAGCATGACGGCGGCCAGGCCGACCCAGAGCGTCGAGCGGCGCGACCGGGTGACCCGCCGTGCACGCGGCATCAGCTCGGTGACACCGGGCACGTCAGGCCCGCCGGCCCGCTCGGCTTGCTGCCCGACCGAACTCATGCCAGCTCCCTGCGGGTCGTGATGCCCTGGGGCCGCAGGACCAGGATGAGCAGGAACAGCAACTGCCCGGCCAGGATCTGGTCGGCCGCGTGGAACTGGGCGCCAAGCTGCTGTGCGACGCCCAGCAGGATCCCGCCGGCCAGCGTGCCCCAGAGCGAGCCCAGCCCGCCGATGACGACGGCCTCGAACGCATACAGCAGCAGCGCCTGCGATCCGATCGTGGGATCGAACTGGGTGAACATGCCGAACGCCAGCCCGGCCAGCGCCACGGCGGCGAACGCGATCGCGGCCGCGATGCCGAAGACGTGCCGGTAGTCGATGCCCGATAGCTGGGCCGCCTCGCGGTCGTCGGCGACCGCCCGGATCAGCCGCCCCTGCTTGGACGAGGACAGGAAGTACTGGAGTCCGAGCAGGACGACGACCGCCACGACGAGGATGCCGAGATCCAGGTAGGCGATCGTGATCTGGCCGATGCTGAAGGAGTCCGACACGAGCGAGCCGATGCTGAGCTGGCGGCTGTTCGCGCTGAAGAACTGCTGCAGGCCGTTCTCGATGACGACCAGCAAGCCGAACGTGACTAGCAGCGTCGTAAACACGCCACGGTTGAGCGCAGCCTGCAGCAGCGTTCGCTGCAGCACGTAGCCGAGCGCGGCGAACACGGGCACCACGATCACGAAGGACCAGACGGCTGGCACGCGGGTGACCGCGATGACGCCGACGGCGACGTAAGCGGCGACCACGGCCAGGTCGCCGTGCGCCAGGTTGATGACCTTCATCACGCCGAACATCAGCGACAGGCCGCAGGCGAACAGCGCGTAGAGGCCGCCGAGCATGATGCCCTGCACGATCGCATTGACCCAGGTCATGTGCTCGCTCCCGGTGCTTGATCAGCGGCTGGCAGCTCCGGTCCCGGCGCGGGCGCGGCTGGCTGCGGCGCGGCGCCGTTTCCGGCAGCGCTCACCCCGAAGTACGCCCGCTCGATCTGCTCGGCGGTCAGCGCGGCGGGCGGCCCGGCCAGGGTTATGCGGCCTTCGAGCAGGCAGTGCACCTCAGTAGCCACCGCGAGCGCCTGACTGACGTCCTGCTCGACGACCAGGACGGTGACGCCGCCGGCGGCCAGCTGCGGTAGCAGTGCGTAGATCCGGCGCACGACGAGGGGGGCTAGCCCCAGAGAGAGCTCGTCCAGCAGCAGCACGCGCGGATTCGCGGCGAGCGCCCGGCCGATCGCCACGGCTTGCTGCTCACCGCCGGACAGCTGGGCCGCGCGCTGCTCGCGCCGGTCCCGCATCCAGCTGAACAGGTCGTAGATCCGGTCGGTGTCCCACGGTCCGTGCCGCGCGCTCGTGCTGCCGACGCGCACGTTTTCCTCGACGGTGAGCGAGGGGAAGAGCCTGCGGCCTTCTGGTACCAGGGCGATGCCGGCGCGGACGCGACGCTCAGGCCGCATCCGCGTCACGTCCTCGCCGTCCAGCAGGATCGACCCGGACGTCGGCCGGTGCAGGCCCGCGATGGTGCGCAGCAGGGTGGACTTGCCGGCCCCGTTCGCGCCGATCATCGCGTGCGTCGCGCCAGCCGGGAGCTGGAGACTGACGCCGTGCAAGGCCTGGAGCTGGCCGTGGTGGACAGTGAGCTCGCGGACCTCGAGCAGCGGTCCGGTCATGCCGGATCCACGCCTGGCACGCGTAGCGATGCGGACACCTCGGTGCCGAGGAAGACCTCGCGCACGGCGGGCAGGGCGAGCACGGCATCCGGCTCGCCGTCGCCGATGATCGACCCGCCGGCCAGGCACAGGAGCCGGCTGACGGTAGCGGTCAGCGCGTGCACGACGTGCTCGATCCAGAGGATCGCCACCCCGTCAGCCGACACGGTCCGGACGATGCTGGCGAGCTCAGCGACCTCCGGATCGGTCAGGCCGCCGGCCACCTCGTCGAGCAGCAGCAGGCTGGGGCGGGTGGCGAGGGCCCTCGCGACCTCGAGCCGCTTCCGGGACAGCAGGCCGAGACGCTCGGCTGGGCTGTTCGCGTCGTCGGCGAGGCCCGCCAGGTCCAGCACCCCGGCCGCCGCCGCGTAACTCTGCCGCCGCCGCAGTCCCCCGCCCTGCTGCACCGCGACCAGCACGTTCTCGAACACCGTCATCGCGCCGAACGGCTTGGGCACCTGGAACGTCCGGCCGATGCCAAGGCGGCACCTGGCCGCCGCGTCCTTATGCGTCACTGTCGTGCCCGCGAAACTGATCTCGCCCGACGTGGGTGCGAGGTCGCCCGCGATGAGGCCGAACAGGCTGCTCTTGCCGGCGCCGTTCGGACCGACGATGCCGATCAGGTCGCCGGCGCCGACAGACAGCGACAGGTTGTCCGCGACCACGACCCTGCCGAAGCTCTTGCTGATGTTGTCGAGCTCCAGCAGGGCCGAGGCTGCGGCGTCAGTGCCTGGCACGATCACGCATAGGTCGGGTCGAGGTTGGCCCCGACCGGCACGCTCGCGTTGAGCGAGTTGTCCACGACCTGCATCTCGAACGGGTACTTGCCGGTGGACTTCTTCCACTGCACGCCGACAGGCTTGATGATCCCGACTCCCGGCGCTGGGCCGGTAGCGAAGTCCAGCGGCCCGCAGATGCCCTGGTAGCTGACGTTGTGCAGCGCGTTCGCCACCTCGGCCCGATCGTGCGGGTCGCTGACGGAACCGAATGCCTCCTTGGCGACCTCGAACAGCGAGTAGGTCGAGCCGATCGACTGGACCCACTGGTTGCCGGTGGACGACTGGAAGGCGCTCGCCAGGGCGCTCGCAGTGACCCCGGACAGGGACGACTTGTAGGGCATGTAAGGTCCCCACCACGAGTCGGTCGCGATGTTGTTGACCAGCGGGCCGAGCGCCGTCGTGTCGGCGGGGAAGAGCAGCACCTTCGCCACCGTCGCGATCTTCGGCTTGAAGCCCTGCTGCGACGCCTGTGTCCAGAAGGTGTTGAAGTCCGGCGGCAGCGGGCAGTTGCTGAAGACCTCAGCGTTCTTGCTCTTGAAGAGCGAGATCATCGACGTGAAGTTGGATTCGCCGTCGGTGTAGGGGCCGCCGTCGACGACCGTGTAGCCAGACGCCTTGATCAGCGGCTCGAAGCCGCCGCGGAATGCGTTGCCGTCAGAGTCGTTCGGGTACTGGCAGGCCATGACCTTATTGGTGTGGATCCTGTTCCACATCGGCGCGAAGGTGCCCTGGAACTCCTTCAGCCCGAAGAAAAACATGGTCGCGTACTCGAATTTGGTGGTCGGTGCCAGCGGGTTGCCGCCAAGGCCCGCGTACCAGGACTCCCACGGCACGACGGTGGACAGGCACGGGGTATGCAGCTTCTCGCACGCGCTGGCGACCGGGTTCGTGGTCTCGGGTGTCGAGGTAGTCAGGATGAGGTCAGCATGGTTGAGCACGAGCTGCTGCGCAACCTGCGCTGCCCTGGTCGGGCTCGACTGGCTGTCCTGCACGTTGATGTTGATCTTGTAGGTCTTGCCGCCGATCTTGATGCCGGTCTTGTAGACCGAGCTCTGCTTGATCTGGCTGAGCACGAACCTGTCGCCGGATGCGAATCCGGCCAGCTCCCCGGTGAGCGGGGTAATAAAGCCGATGTTGATGGTGCCGCTGGAGCCCGATCCGCCAGTGCCCTTAATGCCGCCAGAGCCGCACGCTGCTAACAGCCCGCTGGTACCGACGGCGCCGGCGGCGACGGCCCCGTAGCCGATCCCTCTGAGCAGCGACCGCCTGTTGATCCCCAGGTCCGCTGGGATCGCAGCGTCCGCTTCCTGACCTTTCATACTGTCTCCTCGAGGTCAGCGCCTGCGTCGAGCCGGCTAGCCGGGCACCGCCCCGAACGCTCAGCTCAAGGTCAGGCACTCCGTGGGTGATCA
The DNA here is from genome assembly GCA_963792725.1 of uncultured Actinomycetota bacterium. Lineage (GTDB taxonomy): Bacteria > Actinomycetota > Actinomycetes > Streptosporangiales > Streptosporangiaceae > JAJYUU01. The sequence goes on from CAWBXJ010000003.1 coordinate 482,745, forward strand.
CTGCCAGTGTTCGCTTGGCGTACGAGTATGCGCAATGTAGAAACCTAATCAGCCGCGACGATTAGTGTCAACGGGTCACAGCAGCGGGGAACGGGGCCGCTGGAACGGTCAGCCCAGCCCCTGCGACCTCAGGTCCGTCTCGATCCGGCGAGCTGTCTCGAGCAAGGGGGGCAGCAGATCCGTGCGCATGGCCGCCATGCTGACCCGGCTCGCGTGCGCAGATATGTTGATCGCCGCCGTGACCGCCCCGCCAGCGCCATGAATAGGCGCGGCGATCGCCCGCAGGCCTTCCTCGAGTTCCTGGTCGACGATCGCATAGCCCTGTCGGCCCACCTCGCGAAGGATCTCCCGTAGCCGGTCCGGGTCGGTCACCGTGCGGCTGGTGATCGGCGCGAGGTCAGCCTCCGCCAGATAGCTGTTCAGGTCGTCCTCGCTCAGACCGGCCAGGAGCACCCGGCCCATCGAGGTTACGTACGCCGGGAACCTGGTGCCCACCGAGATCGAGACAGTCATGATCCGTTTCGTCGGCACCCGTGCGACGTAGACGATGTGATGGCCGTCGAGCACCGAGATCGACGAAGACTCGCGCACCCGGGCGACAAGTTCCTCCAGGTACGGCGCTGCAACCTCAGGCATGCCGAGGCCGGACAAGTAGGCGTAGCCGAGTTCCAGGACGCGGGGCCGGAGCGAGAACTCCCGGCCGTCGTTGCGCACGTAACCGAGCTTGACCAGGGTGAGGAGGAACCGGCGCGTCGCCGCCCTCGTCAGGCCGGTGGCTCTGGCGACCTCGCTGAGGCTGAGCCGCTCTCGGTCAGGTCCGAATGCCTTGATCACCGCCAGCCCTCGATCGAGGGACTGCACGAAGTCGCTGTTCCTAGCCTGGCCGCCACCGGCCGCGCGGACACGGCCGCCGTCGCCAGCCGCCGGCCGCGCAGCGTCACCCGGCGTGTTCGGCTCGCGAGCGGAAGTTGTCATCGAACGCATGCTAGCGCCAAATGCACTGGTCAGCGCTACGGGCGACGGCAGCACGCAGGTGCGCGTCGAGCGCCACGGTCACTCGTGCGGGCGCTGACACGGTGGCGAGGTGGGCCGCGCCGGGAATCACGTCAAGTCGCGCGCCGGAAATGCCCCGCGCGATCGCCTGGCCGTGCTCGGGCGGAGTGGCCGGATCGTCCGCACCTGCGAGCACCAGCGTGGGCGCTGTGATGGCGGCCAGGCTCGCCCGCTGGTCCATGCCTGCGATCGCCATACAGCAGGCCGCGTAGCCGCCTGGATCTGTCCGCTCGACCTCGGCCCGGAACGCATCGACGACGTCGGGTTCCTGCCCGGCGTACTCGGGCGTGAACCAGCGGCTCGTGACCGCGGCGGAGACCGATGTCATCCCCTCCGCGCGTACCCGGTCGGCGCGGTCAAGCCAGCCAGCCGCCGGCGGCAGGTAAGCCGACGTGCAGACCAGGCCGAGTGCGGCGATCCGGTCCGGCGCGTGCGCCGCGAGCCACATGCCGATCATGCCGCCGAGCGAGATGCCGCAGTACCCGACCCGCCCGATGTGCAGCGAGTCCAGCAGCGTCAGGACGCCCGCGCCGAGGCCAGCGATGGTGTAGGGGCCTGGCGCCGCCGCCGACCCCCCGTGACCGGGCAACTCGAACCGCAGCAGCCGGAAGCTCCTCCGGAACTGCGGTACCTGCCGGTCCCAGACCGCGGCGCTCGTGCCGAGGGAGTTACCGAGGACGAGCACCGGCGCGTCGGGCGGACCGTCCAGTGCCGCCGCGATCATCGGCGCCGGGGCCAGTCCGGCCGTAGCGGCAGGCTCTGGCGCCCTGTCCTCACACATCGAAGAAGCCTGTCCTCACACATCGAAGAAGACGGTCTCGCGGTCGCCTTGCAGCCTGATGTCGAACCGGAACCCGGTGCCCGGCCGCGCCGGATCGGCGATGGCGATGAGCGTCGCCCGGCGCTCCTGGTCCGAGATTGACGCGAGCACCGGGTCGGCATCGTTCGCCTCGGCCTCGTCCGGGAAGTAGATCCTCGTCACAACCCGGTCCAGCAGGCCGCGGGCGAAGACCGAGACATCGAGGTGCGGCGCCTCGGTCTGGCCGGCCGGGCCTGGCAGCGCGCCCGGCCGCAGAGTGCGGATCTGGTAGCTCCCGTCCGTACTCGTCGCAGACCGGCCGAACCCCCGGAAGCCGATGACGGCGGGGGCAACCGCGCCGCGCGGATCGTCAGGATGGTCGAACCGCGAGTCGGGGTCGGCCTGCCACGTCTCCACCAGCGCATCGGGCACAGGCGCCCCGGCGCCGTCCAGAACCAGGCCCGTGATCGTGATGGCGCCGGGCGCGCCGGGCGGAACGACCGATGGTCCGTCTGGCCAGGGCAGTCCGATGGCAAGGAACGGGCCTACGGTCTGCGACGGGGTGATGCCCTGACTCACTCGTCCTCCTCGGTCTCGAACACGGTGCCCGACTGCCCCCGGAGCACGATGTCCCAGCTATACCCGAGCGCCCAGTCCGGCTCGGTCGTCTCGATGTCGAACCTCGCGATCAGCCGGTCGCGAGCCCTGGGGTCGGGGATCGAGTTGAAGATCGGGTCCAGCGGGAACAGCGGATCGGCCGGGAAGTACATCTGCGTGATCAGGCGCTGGGTGAACGCGCGGCCGAACAGCGAGAAGTGGATGTGCGCCGGCCGCCAGGCGTTGTAGTGGTTGCGCCACGGGTAGGCGCCCGGCTTGATCGTGACAAACCGGTAGCGGCCAAGCGAGTCGGTGACGCACCGGCCAGCGCCGGCGAAGTTCGGGTCGAGCGGGGCCGGGTGATTGTCGACCGCGTGCGCGTAGCGGCCGGACGCGTTCGCCTGCCAGATCTCGATCAGCGTGTCCGGGACCGGCCGGCCGTCGGAGTCCAGCACCCGGCCGGTGACGATGATGCGCTCGCCAAGCGGCTCGCCGGGATGGCCGACCGTGAGGTCGGCGTCGGCCGCGGTGACGCGCTCAGCCCCGAGCAGCGGCCCAGTGATCTCGGTCAGCGCCTGCGGCAGGGAAACAAGGGACTGCTTCGGCGCACGCAGGAGCGAGGACTTGTAGGCGGGCGAGTCCAGCGGCGGATGGACGCCGGTCGCGGGCGCGTAGTGCGGCAGCACGAGCTCGCCACCGGCCGCCGATCGGTTGCTGGCTGTCATGATGAACCTCCTCCGGCGCTGGGCGCGGTCGGGTTGGGCGCGGTGGCGGGCGACGGCGACAAGGCCGCGGGCGCGCTTGCGAGCAGCAGGCGCAAGGCGGCCAGCTCGGCCTCCGATGGCGGCGGCAGCACGCTGAGATCAGGGGAGACGGCCAGGTCCCAGCCGGTGCTGTCCCTGACCTGGTCGACTGACACTCCCGGATAGATCGCGGCCAGCACGAGCTGCAGGCTAGCGGGGTCAGGGCGAAGCACGCCGAGATCAGTGATCACCAGCTTCGGCCCGCCTCCGGTCAGGCCGAGTCGCTGCCTGCTGCCTGCGCCCGTGCCGAATCCGACTGACGTGACGAAGTCGAGCCGCTCGGCGAACGTCCGTCTGGACTGGCGCAGCACGACCACCACTTCCTTGCAGGCGCCCGCGATCTCCGGTGCACCGCCTGCCCCCGGCAGGCGGACGGCTGGCTGGTCGTAACTCGGGCCGATCATCGTCGTGTTGATGTTGCCGTACCGGTCGAGCTGCGCAGCGCCGAGGAAGCCAACATCGATGCGGCCGGGCTGGAGCCAGTAGTTGAAGATCTCGGGCACGCTGACGACCGTGTCCGCGGTCGCGGCGAGGACGCCGTCGCCGATCGACAGCGGGACGTGGGCCGGCTTCGCGCCGATCGTGCCCGACTCGTAGATCAGCACGAGCTCGGGGGCGTGCATCCGACGCGCCAGGTTGGCGGCCTCGCTTGGCAGACCGATGCCGACGAAGCAAGTCATCCCGTTGTGCAGCGACCGGGCGGCGGTGACCGTCATCATCTCGTCCGGGGTGTACGTCAGCATGCGCCGGGAATCCGGTCAGCTGGGTCTGGCGCGTCGTAGACGTGCTCCTCGAGCCAGGCGGCGAACCGCTGCCGGTCCCGGCTGATCTCGTCCCAGGTCCGGTAGAAGTCGTTGTCGCGCTCGGAGTAGCCGAGTGAGTAGGACGGGTGGGCGCCGCCGGGCACGGCCGCGACGTAGCCAATGGTCCAGGACGGCAGCACGACGGCGCCGGGCTGCGGCGGCAGCGTGTCCACGATCTCCTCGACCGTCACGACAGAGCGGGCCGAGGCGAGCACGGCTTCCTTCTGCACGCCGCTGATCCCCCAGTACTGAACGTTGCCCTGCCGGTCGGCCCGCTGCGCGTGGATCACGGCCACGTCGGGACGCAGGGCGCTGACAGCGGTCAGCGTCTCGCCGGTGAACGGGCAGACGATGTCGGCCACACCGGTGGTGCAGGCCGTCAGGCTGGTGCCGCGGTAACCGCGCATGACGGCGAACGGCAGGCCTGAGGCGCCCGCCACGAACCGGTTCGCCATGCCCGCGTGACTGTGCTCCTCGAGCTCGAGCGGATGCGGCCAGGCGTTCTCCACCGCATCCCGGAACCTGTGCAGCGATCCGACGCCAGGATTGCCAGCCCAGCCGAACACCAGCTTGCGCGCGCATCCGGCCCCGATCAGCTGGTCGTAGATGATGTCAGGCGTCATCCGCACGAGGGTGAGGTCACGTCGCCGCTGGCGGATCACCTCGTGACCGGCCGCGTGCGGGATCAGGTGGGTGAAGCCCTCCATCGCGACAGTGTCACCGTCGTGCACCGTGGCCGCGATCGCGTCGGCCAGCGTCACGATCTCCGCCACGTCCGACCCGTCCTCCTCGCTGCCTTATCGAAACGATATCCGCAATTGCCGCTTAGTGAACAGCTGTGCGGACTACGAAGACTTTTGCATGGCCTGCGCGGCGATGCCGAAGGCGCGGTTCGCGGCCGGCACGCCCGCGTACACGGCCACCGAAAGCAGCACCTCGCGGATGTCGGCCGCGGTAAGCCCGTTCCTGATGCCGGCCTTGACGTGCAGCGCAAGCTCCTCCTCGCGGCCGAGCGCGGCCAGTATTGCCATTGTGATCATGCTGCGCTCCGGCCGGGACAGTCCGGGCCTGTTCCACAGCTCGCCCCAGGCATACCGCGTGATGAAGTCCTGGAAGTCGGCGGTGAACTCGGTGGTTGCGGCCACCGCGCGATCGACGTGCTCATCGCCCAGTACCTCGCGCCTCGTCCGCATGCCGACGGCGGCGCGTTCCTTATCATTCACGGGAACGGGGTCCTTTCTGCAGATGCCGGTGTCAGGTGACGCCGCCCGGCTCGGCGTGTGCCGCGAGTGCGCGCCGGACGAACTCCGCCGACGCGCCGAGGTAACCCGCCGGGTTCATCGCCGCGTCCAGCTCGGCCCGGCCGATCCCGGCGGCGCGCAGCGCCGAGGCCGCCTCGGAGTCCGCGAGCAGCGCCGCGGGCAGGCTCGTACGCTGCTCGGTGGCGCGCGCGGCCGCGATCGCGACAAGATCTTGCGCGGCCAGGATGCCGACTATCGGAGCAAGCTCGGCGGCGACGTGCTCAGCCAGCGGCAGCCCGCCCGCCGCGTCCAGGTTGGCGCGCATCCGGCTGGCGTCCACGCGCAGGCCGGCGAGCAGCGGCACCGACCAGGACGCAGCCGAGCCAGCCAGCCGCAGCAGATCGGTGAGCGGCTCCCACTCCGCGTGCCACGCTCCGGCCGCGCGCTGAAGCTCGTGCTCGGCAGCGGCGGCCAGCGTAGCGAGCAGGCCCGGTGCGCGCCTGGTGCAGCCGAGTATGACCACCGAGGCCACCGGGTTGCGCTTGTGCGGCATCGCGGACGAGCCGCCCTGGCGCGGGTCGTCGCCACCCTCGGCGACTTCAGCTATCTCGGTCTGAGCGAGGAGGGTGATGTCCCTGGCGATCTTGCCGAGCGTGGCGCACGCGCCAGCAAGCGCCGCCGCCAGCTGGAGGATCCGCAGCCTGTCGGTATGCCAGGGCACGGTCGGCTCGCGCAGGCCGAGCTCCTGCGCCAGCAGGCCCGACACTGCCGGCCCGGCGGCACCCAGTGCGGCCAGCGTGCCCGCGGCCCCGCCGAACTGAATAGCCAGCTGCGTCGACCGAACCCGGCTGAGCTCAGCCTGCGCTGCGTCGAGCGCCGTCAGCCACCCCGCCGCCACCAGGCCGAACGTGACCGGCACCGCCTGCTGCAGCAGCGTCCGGCCGGCCATGACAGTCGCGACGTGGGCGCCGGCCAGCGTGGCCGCCTGGTCAGCCGCCGCTGCGATGTCGGCGTCGATGACCTCGACCGCGTGCCTGGCCAGCAGCATCAGGGCCGTGTCGATGATGTCCTGGCTGGTGGCGCCGCGGTGCACGGCCTCGCGCGCCGTCGCCGGCAAGCGGTCACTGAGCGCGCGCACCAGCGCGGGCACGGGGTTGCCTGCCAGCGTCGCCTGCCGTCCGATCTCGGCCGCGTCGAACTGGTCTGCCTGGGCCGCGGCCGTGACGGCAGCTCCGGCGCCCGCCGCCGCGAGCCCGGCGCGCTCCAGCGCGCGCGCCAGCGCAGCCTCGGTGTCGAGCATCGCCTGGAGCCAGTCCCGGTCGCCGACGCCGACCGCGCCGCGCCCGAACAAGCCACCAAACAACCCTTCGGTGCCGGATTCGCTCACGTCTCAATGATCCTCGCGCCGTTCGCCAGCCGCGTGCCGGTCTCCGACTCCGGTGCAAGCGGGCTCGCCGCGCGAGGTTGCTACGGCGACGGGCGAGGCGCGAGCCCGTTACCGTAGATGCCGTGCACGAACTGGCCGACTCCATGGCACTTCGGGCCGACCAGGCGGCCCTGCGGCACCGGCTGTCACAGGACGGCTATCTCTTCTTCCGCGCCCTGCTCCGGCCTGCCGACGTAACGGCGGCCTATGACAGCGTGCACGCCGAGCTCCAGCTGGGCGGCTGGACTGACGGCGATGGCCACCCGGCCGGCCCGCAGCGCGCCGTGAACATCCGGGACGCCCTGACCGACCCGTCCTTCCGGGCCGCGCTGACCAGCCGCGGCCTCAACCGGCTGCCGTACTTGCCGCCGATCCGCGGACTCGTCCGGCTGCTGCTCGGCCCCGCCGCGTTCTCCTATCCGGTCAAGGTGCTGCGTACCGTGTACCCGGAGCCGCCGTTCAAGGTCACCAAGGGCCGCTATATCCACCAGGACTTTGTCGTCTCTGGTGTGCAGGACATGCTGACGACGTGGCTACCGCTCATGGACATCCCGGCCCAGCTCGGTGGGCTCGCGGTGCTGCCGGGCAGTCACCTCGGCCCGCCGCGGCGACCACGGCTGCTGCGCGCCGACGAGCCAGGCTGGGCGACAACGGACTACCGGCCCGGCGACGTACTGCTCTTCCACTGCCTGACCTCGCACGCCGCGCTGCCAAATCACGCCAGCCGGCTCCGCATCTCTGCCGACGTGCGCTGGCAGCCGGCCGATCAGCCCGCTCCGGCAGAGCTGGTGCTCGGCCCGGCCGCGGCGGCCGGCCTGCGCGGCCCGCAGGTGGAGCTGTTCAGCCGGCTGCTCAGCCGTGAGCCCTGGTGGGAACCTGTCCCGTCGGGCCTGATGCTCGAGCCGCGGCAGCAGCTGGCTGCCGCGCCGCCGGTGCCGTCGCGGCTCTTCCCCCTGCACCCGGACTGGCAACGCTGGCGCCCGCCGGCCGGTACTGTCCACTAGGCAGCACTGGCACTAGCCGAGCGCGGCGCGGAGGTCCTCGATCAGGTCGTCGACAGCCTCGATGCCCACCGATAGCCGGACGAGGTCGGCTGGGACTTCGAGCTCTGACCCAGCTACCGAGGCGTGCGTCATCCTGGCGGGGTGCTCGATGAGCGACTCGACCCCGCCGAGCGACTCGCCTAGCGTGAACAGCCTCGTCCGGCCGCAGATCTCGACAGCCGCGGCGGCGGCGCCGCGAGCGCGGAACGACACCATCCCGCCGAAGCCGCGCATCTGCTTGGCGGCGACCTCGTGGCCCGCATGCGACGGCAGGCCCGGATAGTAGACCTCGCTCACGGCCGGATGGCTGACGAGCATGTCCGCGATGCGCTGCGCGTTCTGGCAGTGCCGGTCCATGCGCACGGCGAGGGTCTTGGCGCCCCGCAGCGTGAGCCACGCATCGAACGGACCCGGTGCTGACCCGACCGCGTTCCGGAGGAAAAACAGCTGCTCGCCGAGCCCGGTGTCGCTGACGACAACGGCGCCGCCGACAACATCGGAGTGGCCGCCAATGTACTTCGTGGTGGAGTGGACGACTGCATCCGCGCCGAGCGCGAGCGGCTGCTGGAGGTACGGCGAGGCGAACGTGTTGTCCACCACGAGCAGCGCCCCGTTCTCCCGCGCGATCTGAGCCAGCCCCGCGATGTCCGCGATCGCCAGCAGGGGGTTGGTCGGCGTCTCCACCCAGATGAGCCGGGCTGGGCGCGCGGCGAGCGCGGCGCGGACGGCGGCGGTGTCGGCCATCGCCACCGGCTGGTACGTGACTCCCCAGCCCGTCAGGACCTTGTCGAACAGTCGGAAGGTGCCGCCGTAAGCGTCGTTGGGGATCAGGACGTGGTCGCCGGGCTTGCACAGGGCCCGGAGCAGGCAGTCTGACGCGGCCATCCCGGACGCGAATATCAGGCAGCGCGCCCCGCCCTCGAGTGCGACCAGGCATTCCTCGAGCGCACCCCTGGTCGGGTTGTCGGTGCGCGAGTACTCATATCCCTCGATCCAGCGCGCGGCCTCGCCAAGTTCCTTCCCGCGCAGCCCGCCGACGCCGTCCTGCTTGTACGTCGAGACCTGGTAGATAGGCGGCACTACGGCGCCGGTCACCGGGTCTGGCTGCTGACCGGCGTGAATCGCGAGGGTCTCGAACCCGTCGCGGTGCTGTGTTTGCATCGGTCCAGGCTATCCGGGCTGGCTTGACAGGAACGTGAGCACGTCCTGCCGGGTGATCACTCCGGCAGGCTTGCCGTCCACGAGCACCACGGCCGCGCCGGCGACCCCGAGTGCCCTGGCCGCGGCGCTGACGGGCTCACCCGAGCCGACCGACGGCAGCGGCGGCGACATGAGGCCCGCGACCTGGTCGTCTGGCGCCGCCTTGCCGGTGACCAGCGCGTCGAGCAGGTCATGCTCGACGATGGAGCCCACCACCTCGGCGGCCATGACCGGCGGCTCAGCGCTCAGCACCGGCAGTTGCGACACGTCGAACTCGCGCAGGCTGGCGATGACGGTCCGGACCGTGTCGGTCGGGTGAGCGTGCACGAACTGCGGGAGCGACGAGTCCGCCTTGCGCTCCAGCACGTCGCCGACGCGCGGCTCGGCGGTCTCGGCGGTGAGGAAGCCGTAGTCGGCCATCCACTCGTCGTTGAAGATCTTGCCCAGGTAGCCGCGGCCGCCGTCGGGCAGCAGCACCACGATGACGTCGTCCGGCTGGGCCTCCCTGGCGACCTTGAGCGCCGCGACCACGGCCATGCCGCAGGAGCCGCCCGTCAGCAACGCCTCCTCGCGGGCGAGGCGCCGCGTCATCAGGAACGAGTCAGCGTCGCTAACCGCGATGATCTGGTCGCAGATGCTCTTGTCGTAGGTGTCGGGCCAGATGTCCTCGCCGACTCCCTCGACGAGGTAAGGGCGGCCGGTCCCGCCGGAGTAGACCGATCCCTCCGGGTCGGCGCCAATAATCTGCACCCGGCCGCCCGAGACCTCTTTGAGGTAGCGCCCGGTGCCGGAGATGGTGCCGCCGGTACCGATGCCGGCCACGAAGTGGGTCACCCGGCCCTCGGTCTGTGTCCAGATCTCTGGCCCGGTCGACAGATAGTGCGAGTGCGGATTCTCCATGTTGGCGTACTGGTTCGGCTTCCAGCCGCCCGGCGTCTCCCTGGCAAGCCGGTCCGAGACCGAGTAATAGGAGTCCGGATGGTCCGGGGACACCGTCGTCGGGCAGACGACGACCTCAGCGCCGTACGCGCGCAGGACGCTGATCTTGTCCTGACCGACCTTGTCGGGGCACACGAACAGGCACCGGTAGCCCTTCTCCTGGGCCACGATGGCCAGTCCCACGCCGGTATTGCCGGACGTCGGCTCCACGATGGTGCCGCCTGGCTGCAGGTCGCCGGACTTCTCCGCGGCCTCGACCATCCGCAACGCGATCCGGTCCTTCACCGAGCCGCCAGGATTGAAGTACTCGACCTTGGCCAGCAGGGTCGGGCCGTTGCCGGCGCCGGGCAGGGCGCGGGTGACCTTGCGCAGCCGCAGCAGCGGCGTATTGCCGACGAGGTCGATCAGGGAATCGTGGACTTGCATATCTCGCCGCCCCTTGTCGTGGTGTCGCGCTCCCGAAACATATGCCTCGGGCGGCTTCCGCCTGCCGTGGTCAGGACGCATTCCTCGGTCTTCGACGCTATCCCACAACAACCGAGGGCACGGCCAGGTCGCGGCGTCCGCGGTGTGGCCGGTATCTCCGTTTCCTCGCCCTCCGCTGGCGCTGCCGCCCTATGTGGCGACCCGACTGGCCAGGTACGGCGGGTGCTGGGAAGCTGGAGATGGCAGGTTCTGTTACATAAGCTACTGTCGCGTTAACTACCAGTCTTGTTGCAGGGAGCCGTCATGCCCGAGGCAGTCGTCGTCGCCACCGCCCGCTCGCCCATCGGCCGGGCTTTCAAGGGATCACTCACCAGCATCCGCCCGGACGACCTGACCGTGCAGATGGTCGCCGCGGCACTGGCCAAGGTGCCCCAGATCGATCCGGCGGAGGTCAGCGACCTGATCCTCGGCTGCGGCCTGCCAGGCGGTGAGCAGGGCTACAACATGGCCAGGGTGGTCGCCGTGATGCTGGGCTACGACACGCTGCCGGGCACCACGATCACCAGGTACTGCTCGTCGTCGCTGCAGAGCACCCGGATGGCCTTCCACGCGATCAAGGCCGGCGAGGGCGACATCTACATCTCGGCCGGCGTCGAGACCGTCAGCCGGTTCGCCAAGGGCAGCAGCGACGGGCTGCCGGACACCAAGAACCCGGTCTTCGCTGACGCCGAGGCCAGGGCGGGCGAGATGGGGAAGGGGGGCTTCACCTGGCACGACCCGCGAGAGGACGGCCAGATCCCCGACATCTACGTCGCGATGGGCCAGACCGCGGAGAACGTCGCCCAGATGCGCGGGATCAGCCGCGCCGAGCAGGACGAGTTCGGCGTCCGGTCGCAGAACCTGGCGGAGAAGGCGCTGGCGGACGGCTTCTGGCAGCGGGACATCACGCCGGCCACCATGCCCGACGGCACGGTGGTCTCGGCGGACGACGGCCCGCGACCGGGTACCTCGCTGGAGAAGGTGTCCCAGCTGCAGCCGGTCTTCCGGCCGGATGGCACCGTCACAGCAGGCAACTGCTGCCCGCTGAACGACGGCGCCGCGGCCGTGATCGTGATGAGCGATACCAAGGCGGCCGAGCTTGGCATCACGCCCCTGGCCCGGATCGTGTCAACCGGCGTCACCGCCCTGTCGCCAGAGATCATGGGCCTCGGTCCGGTCGGGGCTTCGCAGCAGGCGCTCAGCCGGGCCGGGATGACCATTGACGACGTCGACCTGGTGGAGATCAACGAGGCGTTCGCCGCGCAGGTGATCCCCTCGTACAACGATCTCGGCATCGACATCGACAAGCTGAACGTCAACGGCGGGGCGATCGCTGTCGGCCACCCATTCGGCATGACCGGCGCGCGCATCACGTCGACGCTGCTGAACAGCCTCCAGTTCCACGACAAGTCGATCGGGCTGGAGACCATGTGCGTGGGCGGTGGCCAGGGCATGGCGATGATCTTCGAGCGGCTGGGCTGACGAACGTCACTTCGCCGGCCTGTGCCTGTCCAGTACTACAGCCGCAGGCCGTGATCTTGGCCTGCGTGGCAGCGTGACGTGAGGGGGGACACCGCGCAGGTCTGGCCTGCCGGATTAGGTCACGGTCGCGTGCACTCAACATAGTCAAGGAATCTTGCGCAAGATATGTTTCGCAAGATATGTTGACTGTCATGACCGGCGAGCAAGCGGGCGTAACCGCACCCGATCCCAGAGCGCTGCGGGCGCTGGCGCATCCGCTGCGCTGGCAGCTCATCGACCTCATCGGCAGCGAGATGACCGCAACGGCGACACGCTGCGCCGAGGTCCTCGGCGAGAGCGTGGCGAGCTGCTCGTACCACCTCGGCATTCTCGGCAAGTACGGCTACATCGAGCTGGTCCCTGGCCGGGCAGGCAAGGAGAAGCCGTGGCGGCTGGCTAGCCGGGACCAGAACCTAGACCCGAGCGACCTGGACGCCGAGGGCGCGCTGGCGGCGGAGGCCGCGGCCGAGGCCTTCCTCGACCATGAGTTCGCGCGGATGAAGCAACGGCTTAGCCGCTACGCCCTGGAGCCGGAGCCGTGGCGTAAGGCGACGCTGGTGATGGGCGCGACGACCTGGATGACAGCCGAGGAACTGCGCGATGTGACCGACCAGCTCAAGCGGCTGCTGGTCACGCACGAGGAGCGCGCCGCGGACCCAGCGTCCCGGCCGTCGGGAGCGCGCGAGGTCCGGCTCTTCACCACGACAACGGTGGCTCCGCCGGTCGCGCCACCGCACGACACCACGCCCGCGCACGACACTGCGCCCGGGGCCTGAGAGCCGCACGCCTATTGGAGGATCCATGCCAGATTTCAACGACTATGTGCGTACGCTGGCGGGTGCCGAGGCGAAGACAGGCTCGGCCAGCTGGCCCGATGCCGCGGCGCTGTGGGCCCAGGTGGTCGAGCTCAACCCGGTGGTGGGCCGTCACTGGGTCAGGCTCGCCGAGGCGCGCTACGAGCTCGGTGACTTCGGCGGCGCGCTGGCCGCCTATGACGCGGCGCAGGAAGTTGGCGTCTGGCAGCACCGGGACGAGATCGAGGCCATCTTCCCCGCCGAGATCGCCTACCGGATAGCCACGTGTCACGTCCGCCTCGGTGATCACGAGAGCGCCGTGCGGGAGTTGCGCCGTGCGGTCCGCCTCGGCTTGCGCGACCTCGGCCGCCCGAAGGGCGACGAGCACTGGGAGCCGCTGCTCGCCGACGAGGCCGTGCAGGAGATGCTCGGCATCATCGACACGGCAGGGCTGGCACGCGACCAGGGCTGGCGCGCCGACCTGGCATTCCTGGCCCGTGAGATCAAGCGCCGGGCGTACGCGCCGTTCCACGAGAGATCCGAGCCCGAGTTCGACGCCGCGGTCGCCCGGCTCGCCGCGGACGTGCCCAACCTGTCGGACTTCCAGATCCTGGCTGGCATGATGCGGCTGCTGCGGCCGCTCGGCGACGGGCATGCATTCGTCTTGCCGGCGATGGACAACAAGGACGCCCAGCTGGGCCTTCCGGTCAAGTTCTACCGGTTCACCGAGGGCCTGTTCGTGACCGCAACCAGCGAGGCCTACCGCCAGCTGATCGGAGCGCAGGTGCTGAGCGTGGACGGTCACCCGGTCGACGAGGTGCTCGCCGCGGTCGAGCCGCTCATCAGCCGTGACAATGACCAGCAGGTCGCGTGGATAGGACCGGAGATGCTGCGCTGGACGCCGCTGATCCATGCGCTCGGGCTGATCAGTGATCCCGGCCAGGCCACGCTGACCGTGCGGTTTGGGGACCAGGCGACCGGGACGGTGACGGTCGAGTCGGTCGTGGACCCTTACACGAGCCTGACGGCGCCGCGTCCGGCGGGGTGGATCTCGCTGCCCGACACGGTCGGCGCCCCGATGCCGCTCTACCTCTGCAACAGCGACGCCCCGTACTGGTTCGAGTACCTGCCAGCCAGCGCCGTCGTCTACTTCCAGTTCAACGGGGTCGGCGATCAGCCGCTCGAGGCAATCGCCGCGTTCTGCGAGCGCCTGTTCACTTCCATCGACAACCATCAGGTCAGCAAGCTGGTCATCGACCTGCGCTGGAACGGCGGCGGGGACACCTACCTCGTCCAGCCGCTGCTGCACCGCCTGATCGGCTGCCGGAAGGTGAACCAGCGCGGCTGCCTGTACGTAATCATCGGACGCGGCACCTTCTCGGCAGCGCAGAATACCGCGACCGCTATCGAGCGCGAGACGAACGCGATCTTCGTCGGGGAGCCGACCGGGTCGCGGCCCAACTTCATCGGCGAGACCATCCCGTTCACACTGCCCTACAGCAAGGCCCTCGCGAACGTCGCGGACCTCTACTGGCAGACATCCTGGCCCACGGATCACCGGCCGTGGATCGCGCCGGAACTGTATGCGCCGCCTTCCTTCGAGGCCTACAGCCAGAACCGGGACCCGGCGATGGAAGCCGTCCTGTCCTGCCGTGAGCATCTGCCGGGTTTCTGACGCCAGGCGGGCAGGAGCGCGATAGGGTGCTTTGCCCGATACGCGATCGATAGTCAAACGGGGCATTACGGAAGGGTGGCCGCGGGGGGTTGTCATGCGGCCGAGGGTGGTGCACTCTCGACTTCAAGAGGACTTACCCCTCGAGCTGGAGGTGCCACTTGTCGCTGACCCACTCTCCGGAGATGCACAAGAACCTGATCGCCCGCATCCCATCCGTCACCGGAACCCAGCTCCGAGAGTGGTTCACCCGTCTTGAATCGGGTCCAGCGTTCCTGAGATGCAACGAGCGCGCGTACTGGCTGTCCGATGAGCATGGCCTGTCGCACGGCTACGCCAGCGCGATCGTGCACGAGTACGAGCTGCAGCGGCGCAGCAGGCTCAACGGCGCCTGACACCGCTGCCGGTGGACATCAGTAGCGCTGCGAGCTTCCTGTCCACCCATCCGCGGGCGGTTCTGGCGACCACCAGGTCAGATGGCCGTCCGCAGCTGTCTCCTGTCGTCGTCGCGGTGGACGACGACGGCCGCGTGCTTGTCAGCACCAGGGAGACCGCCATCAAGGCCAAGAACCTGGCCAAGAACCCGCGCGCCGCGCTGTGCGGTATCAGCGACGGGTTCTTCGGCGAGTGGGTCCAGGCCGAGGGCGACGCCGAGATCATCCACCTGCCGGACGCCATGCCGATCCTGGAGGACTACTACCGGCGGATCTCCGGTGAGCACCCCGACTGGGCCGACTACCAGGCCGCGATGGTTCGCGACAAGCGCCTGATCATCAGGATCACCATTGACCGTGCCGGTCCCGACGTCAGCGGGTGACTTCATGAAACGCAGGGGGTCATCGTTACGTAGCCGTTTCTGCGTGCACGTCGGTGACCGCGAATATCGCCCGAAAGGGTCTAACCGGTCGCCCGCTAGCCGCCTAATCCGACGAGTCAGGCGAGCGATACCGGGCGATTCTTTCGCTGTGAACTCATTGAATCGCGCGTCAGTCTTGAGCTGATTGGAAGCGCATTGGTCGCTGGCCGAAGTCGGCCCCTGACCCGGCGCTGGAGCACGTCTCACCAGGTCATTCAGTACCCCCGGTCGGAGTCGAACCGACACTGGGGACCCTTTTAGGGGGCCGGCCTCTTCCCTTGGGCTACGGGGGCATTGCGATGATACCCCGCGCCCATCTGCCTACTCTAGATATCCAATTACTGAGAGCCGTTTCTCTGCCAATGTCACCTATCTAATCGTTGCGATCTTTCGCACCTGATACTCGCCGTGACCAATGTGCCATTCCTATTACCCTCGGTGATCCGGCTGGCCCGGTATGTGCCGCCGGACGGCGGCCAGCTCGCGCGCCCGGCTGAAGACCGCATCGAGCATCGAATCGGTCACCCGGCCGGTGAAGGTGTTCTGCTGGCTGGGGTGGTAACAGCCAAGTACAGCGACGCGTGCGGCGGCGGGGCCGTGCTCACCTGCGACGCCGGCCGACAGCAGGACCTCGGCCCCGTGGCCGAACGCTGGCCGCGGTCGTGGCGTCGGGTAACCCAGGCTGGCGAGCTGCGGCCACAGCGCCTGCCACGCGAAGTGGCCGAGGCAGACGACGACGCGCAGACTCGGGCGCAGCAGGGCTAGCTCTGCCGCGAGCCATTGCGCGCAGGTGTCGCGCTCAGCAGGCAGCGGCTTGTTGTCAGGCGGCGCGCAGTGCACGGCGGCGGCCATCCGGGCCGACACGAGGCGCTGTCCGTCGCCAGCGGCGACGGACGTCGGCTGCACCGCCAGTCCGCAGCGCCACAGCGAGGCGAACAGGACGTCGCCGCTGCGGTCGCCGGTGAAGATACGGCCAGTCCTGTTCCCGCCGTGGGCGGCCGGAGCCAGTCCGAGGATCAGGATGGCCGGCTCGTCGTCGCCCCAGCTGGGCACCGGCCGGCCCCAGTAGGTGTCGGCCTGAAACGACCGCCGCTTGGTGACGGCCACCTGCTCGCGCCACTGGACTAGGCGTTCGCAGGCGCGGCAGACGGACTCGCGCGCGGCCAGTTCGGCGAGCGAGCCCGCGGTGGCGGCCAGCGCACCGACGTCGGCTGAAGTCTCGGCCACCGGCGTGTCCGGCGTGGCCGGGTCTTCCGGCCAGCCGCTGCCCGGCGGCACGGCAGCCTGCTGTCCCGCGACTGCCTGACGGCGGCCGGCGCTCGCCGGACTGCCTGCGCCTGGCTGCGGGCCGTTTCCCGGGTCAGGCACCGGCGATCGACCAGGCGATGCCGTCGAGGATGTCGTGCTCACTGGCGACGACCTCGGCGAACCCGAAGCGCTGCAGCACCCGGTCCAGGACCAGGGCACCGGCGCCGATGACGTCCACGCGGCCGGGGTGCATCGAGCCGATGGCAGCCCGTTCCTGTCTGGTAGCCGAGAGCAGTCGCTGCGTGACCGAGTGCACGGTGTCCGCCGAGATGCGGGCGTGGTGCGTGCGGCCGGGGTCGTACTCGGTCAGGCCGAGCGCGATCGCGGCGACGGTGGTCACCGATCCCGCCAGGCCGATGAGCGTCCGGGCGCTCGGCACGTCGATGGCGGCGGCGACTTCGTCTAGTGCCCGGTCGATGTCGGCAGTGGCACCCTTGACCTCGGCTTCGGTGGGCGGGTCGGAATGCAGGTGGCGTTCGGTGAGGCGGACGCACCCGATATCTACCGAGAGGCCGGCGAGTTCGGCAGCCGCGTCGATCGGCTCGCCGGCTGGCTCGCCACCGAGCACGAACTCCGTCGACCCGCCGCCGATGTCTACCACCAGATACAGCGGCTCGGGCTTGCGTGCCACGTCCTCGCCCGCGAGCTCGGCCGTCGCGCCCGCGAACGAGAGCATGGCCTCCTCGCGCCCGCTAATGACCTCAGGCTCGACGCCCAGGGTGTCCCGCACGCCGCGGGCGAAGTCCGCCGCGTTGCCCGCGTCCCGCGTGGCGCTGGTGGCCACCATGCGAACGGCGGTGGCGCCAGCTCCCCGGATCTCGCTGGCGTAGTCGGCCAGCACCCGCAGCGTTCGCTCGAGCGCCTCCGGCGCGAGCATGCCGGTCGCGTCCACGCCCTGGCCTAGCCGGACGATCTCCATCCGCCGGTCAACGTCGGTCAGGTGACGAGTCGCCAGGTCGGCGTCGGCGATCAGGAGCCGGAGCGAGTTCGTCCCGCAATCGATCGCGGCTACCCGCTTGGTCATCCGTCCGCCTCTCGCCCGCCGACCCTGGCTGATGTCTGGTGCCGCGGCGTCATTCCGCGGGCACACAGGCTCCAGCCTGCCACCACGGGCCGGCTGCCTGCGCCGCCTCCGCGCCGAGCGGGTTCACGCCAGGCGCCGCCAGCGCGTGCGCGGCCAGCGCGTGCAGGCACTTCACCCGGTCCGGCATGCCGCCCGCGCTCTGCGTGCCGGGCGGCAGCGGCTCCAGGCCGAGCGCCACGGCAACGGCGTCCCGGCGGCGCACGTAGTCGGCATGAGCAGCCTGGTAGTGCGCACGCAGTTCGGGGTCAGCCGCCAGGCGCGCGGTCATGTCCCGCATGACCCCGGCCGCCTCCAGCCGGCTGATCGCGGCGCAGGCCCGCGGGCAGGTGAGGTAGTACAAGGTCGGGAACGGGGTGCCGTCGGCCAGTCGTGGCGCTGTCTGGACGACGTCTGGCAGTCCGCAGGGGCACCGGTGCGCGATCGCGGTGACGGCCCGCGGTTCGCGGCCGAGTTGACGCGCGACGACGGCCAGATCGGCCGCGGCGGGGCGATCGGCTGCCAGCGGGGTCAACTGCGCTGCCGGTCCATCGGCCACCGGTCCATCGGCCACCGGTCCATCGGCCAACGGTCCATCGGCCATCGGGCCGTCAGCTGCCTCAGTGCGGTCCGCCGGCGGGCCAGGATCGGTCACGACCTCACCGGGACGGGGTCGCGTCGGCCTCGGCGACCGACTGCCAGAGCCGGCCGTACCACGGGGCCCCGAGGTGCTGCGCGTCGGCCTTCCCGTGCGGCGCGGCCGGGTAGATCACCTCGTAGCACGTCTGCGACGGGAAGCACATGTGCAGGTTGTCTCTGGCCTCCTGCTCGATCCTGGCGGGCGACGCCAGCGCGCGCTGCTCCGCGCGTAGGTGCTTGACCTCGGCGGCGACCTGCGCATTCTGCGCCTCGAGCTGGTCGATCTGGCGGCGGTCGGCGATGTACTCGCGGACCGGGTACGCCAGTGTCAGCGCGATCCCGCACAGCACGATCACCAGCACGGCGGCGCGGCTGGTGAGCTTCGGGCGCGGGGCAAGGACGGGCCGCTGGCCGGCCGTCCGCGCCGTCCCGTCCGGGCTCACTGGCTGCTGGCCGCCGACCGGGGGAACGCGCCGCGGCCCGCGTACACGGCCCCGTCGCTGAGCACTTCCTCGATCCGCAGCAGCTGGTTGTACTTCGCCACCCGCTCGGACCGGCACGGCGCTCCGGACTTGATCTGACCGCAGTTGAGCGCCACGACGAGGTCGGCGATCGTGGTGTCCTCGGTCTCACCCGAGCGGTGGCTCACCATCGTCGTGAAACCGGCGCGATGCGCCATGTCCACCGCGCTGAAGGTCTCGGTGAGCGTCCCGATCTGGTTCACCTTCACCAGCAGCGAGTTCGCCACCTTCTCGGTGATGCCGCGCCGGATGCGCTCGGGGTTCGTCACGAAGATGTCGTCGCCGACGATCTGCACCCGGTCGCCGAGCTCGGCGGTCAGCTGACGCCAGCCCGCCCAGTCCTCCTCGCCCAGCGGGTCCTCGAGCGACACCAGCGGGTAGGAGTCGAGCCACTGCGCGTAGATGGCGGTCATCTCGGCCGCGGTCTTGGCCCCGCCCTCGAACGCGTACGTCTCGCCGTCGAGGAAGTTACTAGCGGCCGCGTCGATCGCGAGCGCCACGTCCCGGCCCGGCGTCAGTCCAGCCTTCCCGATGGCCTCCACGATCAGGTCGAGCGCTGCGCGGTTGTGCTCCAGGTTGGGCGCGAATCCGCCCTCGTCCCCCACCCCGGTGGACAGCCCGTGCTGCTTCAGCACTGCCTTGAGCGCGTGATAGGTCTCGGCGCCCCAGCGCAGTGCCTCGGCGAACGTGCTGGCCCCCACCGGAGCGACCATGAACTCCTGGATATCGACGTTGGAGTCGGCGTGCGCGCCGCCGTTGAGAATGTTCATGCACGGGACCGGGAGCACGTGGGCGTTCGGTCCGCCCAGGTAGCGGAACAGCGGCAGGCCAGAAGACTCGGCCGCGGCCCTGGCGACCGCGAGGCTGACGCCGACGATCGCGTTCGCGCCGAGCCTGGACTTGTCCGGCGTCCGGTCCAGGTCAATCAGGTCCTGGTCGACCATCCGCTGGTCATCGGCGTCGTAGCCGAGCAGTTCTGGCTGGATCTCGTCGATGACGGCCTGCACGGCCTTGGTCACGCCCTTGCCGCCGTACTCCTGGCCGCCATCACGAAGCTCGACGGCCTCGAAGATGCCAGTGGACGCACCGCTCGGCACGGCCGCCCGACCGAGGCTGCCGTCGTCGAGCACCACCTCAACTTCCACCGTCGGGTTGCCACGGGAGTCAAGGATCTGCCTGGCGAAAATGGCTTCGATCGATGCCACGGTAGGAACTCCTGTGCTGCTAGCGATGTTGAGGGGTCGCTTCGGAGCCTAGTAGAACGTCCGAAGCCGTCAGCACCGGCCACGCCGGTCAGGCCAAAAGCCGCGAGCCAGCGCTGGCCTACTGGCCTGCCTCGAAGGCGCGGACCCGGTCGGCGTACGCCAGCGCCGCTGCCCGCAGGTCAAGCTCCGGATCACGGCCCGCCGCCCTGGCACGGTTCACCAGCGCCAGCAGCTCGCGACCGAGCTCGCCGCCGTCGGCCTGCCCCGCACCTGACCCCTCCGGCCCGGCGTGTCCGGCAGTCGACCGCTCCGGCGGCGTCGCCAGCTCGGCCGGCGCCCCAGCACGCTCGGCTCGGCGCAGCAGCTGGGCCGCCAGGGACAGCGCGGGCTGGCTGAGCGGCACGCCGTCGAGCACAGATCCCGGCTCGCCCGGGCCCGCAGCCGCGCGTTCCGCGGCCTTGATGGCGTCCCAGTTCTGCTTGACCTCGTCCGGGCCGGACACGGTGACGTCGCCGAAGACGTGCGGATGACGCCGCTTCAGCTTGTCGATGATGCCGCCTGCGACATCGTCGATGGTGTAGCCGGTGCCGTCCGTGCGCTCCTGCGCGACCCTGGCGTGGAACACAACTTGCAGCAGCACGTCGCCGAGTTCCTCGCGGACTTCAGCCTGGTCGCCAGCGGTTAGCGCGTCGACCGCCTCGTAGGTCTCCTCAAGCAGGTACGGCGTCAGCGACTCGTGCGTCTGCCGGGCATCCCACGGGCAGTTGATCCGCAGCGTGTCCATCACCTGCACCAGCTCGAGCAGCCGCCAGCCCGGCGCCGCGTCGGCTGGCGGCAGGCGGGCGGGCTCGGCGGGCTCGGCGGGCTCGGTCACTGTCGGCAGCGGCGCGTCAGCAGGGCGGCTTCGTCACGATGGGGCTGGTCGTAGGCGACGGCGAGGGGTCAGTGGCGAGCTTGGGTGCACCGGGCACCACCGAGTAGCTGCGGTAGTCGAAGACGCCGAACTGCGGATTCACCAGCACGCCGAGGCTCTTGGCCGCCAGGCACTGGGCGTGCGCGAGCTGGCCCTGGAGCTTCGTCTGCCCCGCTGTCGTGGTCGGCGGCGTGCCGCCGCTGAGCCTGCTCTCGAGCCTGGACACGATCGCGAGGTACTGGCCCAGCTGCGGCACCAGGTCCGGCGGCAGCGCGCCGGCGGCCGACGCGTACTGGTCGAGGGTGACCTTGTTCTGGCTCGCCTGCGTGCTCAGGGTGGTCAGCTGCTGCATGGCCTGAGACGGCGTCACGTAGATGCGCTGCTGCTGGGCGACCTTGTCGTAGATGCGGAACAGGATCAGCCACGTCAGCACCTGCTGGGTCTCCTGGCCCGTAGGCCGCTGCGGCTTGATGCCCTTTGCCTCGTCCGCCTGGTAGGCCGCGGCGAGGTTGGCCACCTCACTGGTCAGCGTGGCCGACGAGATCCGGCTACTGCCCGTGATCGCGGCGGCGCCGAGCTGGTTCGAGCCGCAAGCAGACACCGCCAGACCGGCCACCACCAGCGCCGCGGCCACCTTGACCGACGTACGGGGAGCGGCCACGCTGAGTCGCCCGGTGTGCTTCCTGGTCACGCCAGGTCCCTCCTCATGCTCAGCGCCCCGGATCCGCTCCGGGCGCGCCAGGCCCGTCTGGTGTCCCGCCACCCGCTGCATCGCCACCTTGTGACGCGCCGCCGGGCGACAGGCCCGCGAGCACCGACCCAATCAGTTCCTCGCACCAGGCCAGCAGCTCCTGATCGCGAAGCGGCGGCGCGCCGAGCGAGATGGTCTGCCCGGTGCCAGCGCGCGTACTGCCCGACCTGCCTGCTGACCCTGCGTGCGCGCCAGGCACCGCCTTGGGCACTGGTACGAGCATGGTACTGACGCTTGGCTTGAGCACGGTGCCCGGGTACATCCGCTGCACGCGCACCTCGCGTGACTCCGGCAGCACGACGGGCGAGAACTTGATCTTGTTGGCCTGGAGCGCGATGTCCGTCAGCCCCGCCTGCCGGGCCACGGCGCGCAGCCGCGCCACCGCGAGCAGGTTGTCCACCTGCTGCGGGATGGTGCCGTAGCGGTCGGTCAGCTCGTCCCTGACGGCCGCGATGTCGACGGTCGCGTCGATGGACGCGATCCGCGTATACGCCTCCAGCCGCAGCCGCTCGCCGGTGATGTAGTCGTGCGGGATGTGCGCGTCCACCGGCAGCTCGACGCGGACCTCGGCCCGCTCGGCCGGGCCCTCGCCGCGCA
Source organism: uncultured Actinomycetota bacterium (assembly GCA_963792725.1). Lineage (GTDB taxonomy): Bacteria > Actinomycetota > Actinomycetes > Streptosporangiales > Streptosporangiaceae > JAJYUU01. The sequence continues at coordinate 504,951 of CAWBXJ010000003.1, forward strand.
GCTCGCGGACCGCCTCGCCGATCATCTTGATGTACAGGTCGAACCCGACCGCGGCGATGTGCCCGGACTGCTCGCCGCCGAGGAGGTTGCCCGCACCGCGGATCTCCAGGTCCTTCATGGCGATATGCAGGCCGGCCCCGATCCCGGTGTGCTGCTGGAGAGTCGCCAGCCGCTCGTGCGCGGTCTCGGTCAGCGGCTTCTCCGGCGGGTACAGGAAGTAGGCGTAGCCCCGCTCCCGGCCCCGGCCCACCCGGCCGCGCAGCTGGTGCAGGTCCGGCAGGCCGTACGCGTCCGCCCGGTCGACGATCAGCGTGTTCGCGTTGGGGATGTCGAGGCCTGACTCCACGATGGTGGTCGACACGAGGACGTCGAAGTCGCGCTCGATGAACCCGCTCATCACCTTCTCCAGCGTGTGCTCGTTCATCTGGCCGTGCCCGATCCCGATCCTGGCCTCGGGCACCAGCTCGGCCAGCCTGGCCGCGACCTTGTTGATGGACGACACCCGGTTGTGCACGAAGAACACCTGGCCGTCGCGCAGCAGCTCGCGCCGGATGGCGGCGGCGATCTGCCGCTCGTCGTACGGCGTGACCGAGGTCAGCACCGGATGCCGCTCCTCGGGCGGGGTCAGGATCGTGGACATCTCCCGGATTCCGGAGATGCCCATCTCCAGCGTCCGCGGAATCGGCGTCGCCGACATCGCGAGCACGTCCACCTCGGTGCGCAGCTGCTTGAGGTACTCCTTGTGCTCGACGCCGAACCGCTGCTCCTCGTCGATGATCAGCAGGCCGAGCCGGGCGAACCGCACCTCTGGCGACAGCAGCCGGTGCGTGCCGATCACGATGTCGACCTTGCCCGACGCGAGGCCGTCCAGGGTGTCCGCGACCTCGGCCGCCGACTGGAATCGCGACATGGCCCGGACCGTGACGGGGAACGGCGCGTATCGCTCGCTGAACGTGGTGAAGTGCTGCGCCGACAGCAGCGTGGTCGGCACCAGCACGGCCACCTGCATGCCATCCTGGACGGCCTTGAACGCGGCCCGCACAGCGATCTCGGTCTTGCCGTAACCGACGTCACCGCAGATCAGCCGGTCCATCGGCACGCCGCGTTCCATGTCGGCCTTGACCTCGTCCACGGCCGCGAGCTGGTCCGGCGTCTCCACGTACGGGAACGCGTCCTCCAGCTCGCGCTGCCAGGGCGTGTCCTGCCCGAACTGATGTCCCGGCGAGGCCATCCGGGCCTGGTACAGCCGGATCAGGCCCGCGGCGATGTCCCGGACCGCCTTGCGCGCCCGGCCCTTGGCCTTCGCCCAGTCAGCGCCCCCGAGCCGGTGCAGGGCCGGCGCCTCGCCACCGGTGTACCTGGTCACCTCGTCGAGCTGATCGGTCGGCAGGTACAGCCGGTCCGGCGGCTGCCCGCGCTTGCTCGGCGCGTACTCGATCACCAGGTAGTCCCGGGTCGCGCCCTGCACGGTCCGGCTCGTCATCTCCAGGTACCGGCCGACGCCATGCTGCTCGTGCACGATGTAATCACCGGGCGTCAGCTGCAGCGGGTCGATGCCGCCGCGGCGACGGCTCGGCATGCGATGGGACTGCCGCGTCCCTGACCTCGTGCCGGCCAGGTCCTGCTCGGCGAGCACCACGAGGCGGATCGCTGGCCAGACGAACCCGGACTCCAGCAGCCCGGTCGTGACATTCGCGAGGCCTGACTCAGGCGGCTCGGTCAGGTCGCCGTCCCTGGCGCCGAGACCCTCGCCCCGCAGGAGCTCGGCCAGCCGCCTGGCCGGCCCGTGGCCCTCGGTGACCAGGACTACTCGCCAGTCGTCGGCGAGCCACCGGCGGACGTCGGCGAGCGCCCGGCTGGTGTCACCGCGGTAGCCCGGTGCAGGCTCCGCAGATACCGGGAACGGGGCTGGCTCGTCATCCCCGCCGTCAGCGAGGTCGCCGTCGCCGACGGCGGCGGTCTGGCCCGAATCCGCCGCCGCGAACGGCGTGACGGTCCACCAGGGCAGCTCGGCGGCGGCCGCGGCGGCCCGCGCCTCGGCGATCGGCCGGATCGCGGCGTCCCCGAGGTCGATCGGGACCTCCCCGCCGGCCGCCGCGCCCACCCAGGACGCCTCGAGGAACTCCTGGCTCGTCCAGACCAGGTCGGCCGCCCTGGCGCGGATCCGCTCCGGGTCGCAGGCCACGATCTTGCTGCCGCGCGGCAGGTAGTCCAGCAGCAGCTCCATCTTGTCGGTCAGCGCGGGGGCGAGCGCCTCCATGCCCTCGACCGTGATGCCCTCGGCCATCTTGCCGAGGATGTCGTGCAAGCCTGGCCACTCGGATGCGAGCTGGCGGGCCCGAGCCCGGACACTGGGCGTCAGCAGCAGTTCACGACACGGGGGCGCCCACAGGCCGCCCTCGGCGGTGGCGAGGCTGCGCTGGTCGGCCGCCTTGAAGTAGCGGATCTCCTCGACCTCGTCGCCCCAGAACTCCACCCGCAGCGGATGCTCCTCCGTGGGCGGGAACACGTCGAGCAGCCCGCCGCGGACCGCGATCTCGCCGCGCCGCTCGACCATCTCGACGCGCGCGTAGCCGACGTCGACCAGGTGCGCGATGGTGTCGTCCATGCTGGCGCCCTCGCCAGCAGTCAGCTTCACCGGCGCCAGCTCGCCGAGGCCGCTCACCATCGGCTGGAGCAGGCTGCGGACCGGCGTGGTCACCACGGCGAGCGGACCCGACCGCACGTCCGACGGATCAGGATGGGCGAGCCGCCGCAGGACCGCCAGCCGCTGACCGGAGGTGTCCGAGCGCGGTGACAGCCGCTCGTGCGGCAGGGTCTCCCAGGCCGGGAAGTAGCCCACCTGGTCCTCGCCGAGCAGCGAGCCGAGCGCGGCCGCCAGTTCCTCTGCTTCGCGTGCGGTCGCGGTCACGGCCAGCGTGACGGCTGCGCGAGAACCGTCGGCAGCAGCATCGTCGCCGCGGTGGTCGCGGGCGCCAGCGAGCGCCGCGACCAGGAGCGGGCGAAGCGATGCAGGCGCGATGAGGTCGCCGCCGAGCGCTGGCAGCTCGGTGGCCTGGTCAAGGGCTCGGCGGAGGTCGGGATCGGCAGTGACGACAGGAAGGAGACCGGAGAGGCTCATTGCGTCCCTACGTAGGCAGCACGAAAGGCCCGCTTCGAGCGACAGCGGGCCACTGGCGACTGCCAGCAGGCCGACCGGACAGCTCGGCGGCGGGATGCCCCCTAGTCTACGGCCGCGGGCGGTACCGGCTCACCACGACGTGGCAGCGCAGCACGCCTGCAGCCAACTCACGGCACGCGCCGGCACCGAAACTAAGGTACGGAGCGTATCTGGCCCACTACGCTAAGGCATCGTGGCACGAGTGCACGGGCTTGCAGGGCCCGACGCCGCGCAGGGCCCTGGTCAGCATGGCAAGCACAGGTCAGGCTCCGCGGCCGGCCGCCGCACGGCGCAAGCGCGCGATGACAGCGCCGCCGACGTCGGCCCGGCAGCCGTCTTCACGCGGTTCGCCGCCGACTACGCCGCGGAGCACCCGGGCCGGACGATCACCCTCCTGCAGGCGGGCTGCACCACGGCCGGGCCGGAGCTGGATGTGAGGGCGCTGCTCGCCAGTACGCCGGAGCTGGTCGTCAGCCAGGTCGATGACAACGGCGACGCGGTGCGCGCCGCTGTCGCGAGTCGGCCCGAGCTGAGCACCGCGCTGCTGACGGAGCTCAGGACGATCGCGCTCGCACCGCGTTCTGTCGACCTGGTGCAGTGCTCGATGCTGCTGCACCGGATAGCCAACGCCGAGCTGGTGCTCGATCGCCTGGTCGGGGCGCTGCGCCCGGGCGGTCTGCTGTTCCTGCGGACGGCCGACCGGGAGACGGCGGCCGGTTACCTCGACCGCAAGCTGCCTGAGTTTGCTCGTGAGTGGGCGTGGCGGCGAGCACGGCCGGGTGAGCAAGGCCCGTTCCCTGCTTGTTACGAGCCCATCGCGTCCGGGCGCGGCATCGAGGCGTTCGTCGTCAGGCACGGGCTCGCGATCGCGCACCGCCAGACGTGCAGCGGCGCCGGCCGGTCAGCCGCGGCACACCGGATCCAGCCGCTGGAGCGGCTGGCGACGTGGCTGTCGCGCGGCCGCCTGGTGGACAGCTACGACGAGCTGCGCTACGTCATCCGCAAGCCGGAGGACAAGTACGCCAGGGTCCTGCCCCAGTAGCAGCCAGCACAGTAGCAGCCAGGCTCACTCCCGGCCGGAAACGCGTGTACGTCTGCTACGAAGCCTTCGTACCTGACGTACACGCGTTAGGCGCTCACCCGGCCGCGGGGCCTCGCAGACGCCGATATCGCGAGTAACCTCGGGCATGCCAGGCTCAGGACGGTATCGAGCTGACGAGCCCGCTGGAGGAGATCGTGACCGCTGAGGCTGAGGCCGTGTCCCCGGCCGAGCTCAGCTCCCTGCCGGCCTGCCCGCTCACCGCGAATCAGCTTGGCGATCTCGAGCTGCTGCTCTCAGGCGCGCTCGCGCCCCTGACCGGCTTCATGACGGCTGCGGACGCCGCCGCCGTCGCGGCGAGCTGGCGACTGGCCGACGGCACCCCGTTCCCCGTCCCGATCACCCTGGAGCTACCGGTCAGCGCGCTGCCCGCGGATCCCGCGCCGGACCGGATCTTGCTGTCGGATCCGGAGGGCACGCCGATCGCCGTGCTGACGATCGTTGAGCGCACCGTGCCGGACGGCCAGGCCGGGCTGGTCCGGCTGGCCGGCCCCGTGTCGGCCAACCGGCCGCCCGAGCACGGCCCGTTCCGCCGGCTGATGCTGAGCCCGGCGGCGGCCAGGACCGAGCTCGGCGACGGGCTCGTCCTCGCCTTCGCCACCAGGGGACCGCTGACCAGCCGGCAGATCGGACAGGTCAGGCACCTGGCCGGCGGGCTCAAGGCGCGGATCCTCATCCTGCCGCTCGTAAGCGGAGCCGCCGCCGTCGTCGGCTCGCCGCAGGCACTGATCAGGGCCGTGCTCGCGGCGATGCCAAGCCTGCCAGCCGGCTCGCTGCTCGTGCCGGTCCCGCTGCCGCCGCACGCGCACGCGCAGGCGCCAGCCAGCCCGGCCGGGCGAGCCCGCGAGCTAGCCGCGACGGCCCGGATCGCGGCGGCCTACGGCGCCACCCACCTGATGGCCGACGGCATCGTGCCCGTGCCCGGCGACGGGCCGCCGGCGCCGACCTGGCCGGCGCCGCGCGGATCCCGATACTGCCGTCGGGCGACTGGGCCTACGACCCGCGCGCCGAGGTGTGGCGGCCGCACGCGCTCATCGAGGCGGGTACCGAGCGGGAAGACCTGTCGGCCGATCAGCTCGGTGATCTGCTCGATGCGGGCAGCGAGATCCCGCACTGGGTGGTCCCGGCGGCGGTCGCGCGCGAACTGCGCCGGGTACGCAAGCCGCGCGCTGAGCGCGGGCTCGTGCTATTCCTGACCGGGCTGTCCGGGTCGGGCAAGTCCACCATCGCCAGGGACCTGGCCGACGTGCTCGCCGAGCGCAGCGACCGGCAGGTTTCGCTGCTCGACGGTGACCTGGTGCGGCAGCTGCTGTCGGCGGGCTTGTCGTTCTCGCGTGCCGACCGCGACCTCAACATCGCGAGGATCGGGTTTGTCGCCGCCGAGATCGCCAGGCACGGCGGCATCGCCATCTGCGCGCCGATAGCGCCGTTCGCCGCCGCGCGAGCCCGGGTGCGGCAGATGGCGAGCGAGGCAGGCGACTTTTTCTTGATCTACGTGGCGACGCCGGTCGAAGTCTGCGAGGCACGCGATCGCAAGGGCCTGTATGCCAAGGCGCGGGCCGGCCTGATCGGCCAGTTCACGGGTGTGTCGGACCCCTACGAGGAGCCTTCAGACGCCGAGCTCGTCATCGACACCTCGGTGGTAACGCGGCAGGAGGCCGTCCAGGTGATCCTGCGGATGCTGACGTCTGGTGGCTGGCTGGCCGAGCAGCCGGCGATCGGCCGCTAGCCGGCGGCCTGGCTAGCCGGCGGCTTGGCTAGCCGGCGGCTTGGCTAGCCGGCGGCTTGGCTAGCCGACGTCCTCGGCTAGTCGACGTCCTCGGCCTTCGTGCCCTCGTCGAGCCGAGCCTGGAAGCCGTCGACCTTGCGGGTCAGCGAGGTCGACATCCGGTCGCGCAGCCTGGACAGCACCGGCAGGCTGATGATCGAGCTGATGACCAGCGCGACGACCAGCAAGGTGATCCCGTGTACCCCGAACAGCGCGAGGACCAGCGCGGCTGCGAAGAACAGCAGCAGCCGCAGCAGTGTGTAAGCCATGGTCGCGCGCATGATGAATTGAGGTTAGTGCACGTCCGCAGGTGACGGACGCGCGGACGGCTGTGCTGGTCGCATCGCGACATGAAGGCGGCTCGGCCACAATCGGGGGTTGGCACCGATAGCGAACTGCTGCCCGAGGGCCTCGCCGACCCGAGGGCCTCGCCGCCCCCGCACATCCGAGCCCACACGTCCGGGTCCACACGTCCGGGTCCACACGTCCGGGTCCACACGTCCGAGTCCGCCCTTCCGGGTCCACGCGTCCCAGCTCGCGCGGCCGCGGCCGCCCACGCGAGCTAGCAACGTCGTGGCTGGAACTCTGCTGCTGAAACAACGTCAGTAACGAGGCAGCCATGAGCTACGACCCGGTCCGGGCACCCCCGCCAAAGGCGGTAGCGCCTGCCAGGCTGGTTCGTCGCTTGCGCTAGCGATTCTTGGCGCTGGCATGCAGGATCGTGATCCGGGTCTTGACTGCGGCCTTGACTCACCGCTTGACTTGGCGGACAGACGGAATTTCCCGAATCAAGGGATAAAGACTCTGTTTGTGGCTAACTTGGCGAGTTTCTGCGACACTTGCGGCAGACCCTTAGGGACCAGGGAGTAGAACACGATGGACGGCAACAGTGAGCGCCTGCTCACACCGGGGGAAGTAGCCGCACTTTTCCGAGTGGACCCGAAGACTGTCACACGCTGGGCTGCATCGGGGCGGATTAGCAGCATTCGGACACCAGGCGGGCACCGCAGGTTCCGCGAGGCCGAGGTACGGGAGCTACTCGACGGCGACCCCAGCACCGCGGGCTCGCCCTGAGCCCAGTCCCGGTCGGCCCAGACTGGTAACCGGCTGACACGCGGTCGGTCGGGGCCGACACGGTCAGCCGGGACCGTCGTGCCAGCCACCGTCGGCGCCGCGGCGCGCCAGGTAGTCAAGGAATTCGCGACGGAGTGACTCGTCGCCGTCCTGCCAGCGCTTGCGCCTGGCTTGGTCGTCCTGCTCGCTGATCGCCTCAGCCGCCAGCCGCGCGTAGTCGGCGTGGTCGGGCCCGATCTCCACGTAGGCATCGCCGAGTAGCCGGCCATCGTGGCCGATGGCGTACTCGGGCACCAGCAGGTTGCCGCTTGCTAGCCGGATCACCATCATCGCTGCAGGAACCTCACTACATGCCATAACGCACGTTGAAGTAGAGCATCACATCGAGCGCCGTCCTGGTGTCGCCGGACAGCATCTCGACCAGGGCAGGCCGCTGGCTCGAGGCGATCGCCGCGAACGCGTCGGCGAAGAACTCCCGGCGACCGAGTGAGTGGCCGTGCCGGTGGAACTCGCTGGCCATGTGCGGGAGGCACCGGCAGTACAGCGCGCGGAAGTCGGCAGAGTCGGACTGCCAGCCGTCGTCTGACCCGTCGATGTCGTCGAGCGCGTGCCCGACCTCGTGGCACATCACGTCCGGCGTCGGCGACGGTCGCGATCCCACGATGATCTTCCGGTCGCCGTAGGCACCGGCGCAGGCGTCCCAGGTGGCTCGCCCGGATGGCAGCGGCACTCCGGCGAGTTCGCTCATGTGATCCAGGTCCGGCACGCCGCCGGCCCCGACGTGAATGGCCTCCAGGCCGGCGGCCAGCTTCTCCTTGACGAGGAGCGGCAGGGCGGCGAGACGGTTGATGGCGGTGACGGCCTCCGGGACCGGTTCCTCGTCAGCCGCCCATTCGCGGATAAGCACCTCTTCGAGGCAGCCGCAGTCACGATGGCCGGCTGCGAGCCTCGCCGGGCGCGCGGTCTCGTACCACGGCCGGCCGTCGTCGGCCGTCGCTGCCGCGCGAACCGCACCAGCCCGCCGTGTCGCGTCTGCCGACCGCGTGGCGCCAGACTGCCGCGTGACGCCAGACTGCCGCGTGGCGCCGAGCGGGCCGTCGGTCGGGCCAGCCTCGGTCGGTGCGGTCCGGATCGCGATGCGTGCCACGCCGTGCGCTCTGCCTGCGGCGTGCGTCCCGCCAGCCGACCGGGTGCCGTTCGCCGACGCTGGCGGCCCGGCCGGCCCAGGCACCGGGCGTGCTGTCTTGCGGTGGCTGCCATGGGGTCCGCCTGGACGCGGCGCCGTCGGACCAGGCGCCGTCGGACCAGGCGCCGTCGGACCAGGGCCGGGCCGGCTGGGGCGCAGGGGCCTGGCCGTCGGCCCGACTACCCCGCCGCCAGCGCAAGCCGCGCCCTGGCCAGCGGATGCGACCGCGAAATAACCGAAGCCGCATGGGCGTCCACTCCTGGCTGTGCGCAATCTCACGGGCAGGTCATCGCCTAGCCCACGTCGTCAGGTTATGCCCCAGTTCGGCGCTCTGTCAGGCACTTGTGACCGAACGTCACCAGGTCAGCCACGGTCGGCAACCAGCAACGGACGCTGGGGCCCGGATCAGTCAAGCCGGACAGATGTTTGTATTTCATGACCGAGCATGCAGTTCCTGCCGCTAGGCTGCCATCCATGTGGCTGGCTTGTGCACTTATTATCCTGCTTACGGTCGGTTTCGTGTTGCCGTGCATGCTCGACATCACGACCACTCCGGACTCGGAGTTCACCACGTTCACCAAGGGGACCTGGCTGCTGATCGCCGGTGCCTTCTGGGTGTTCGGCGCCGTCGCGTGGCTCGCCGTCGGCCGCCCGCAGCGCCTGGCGTTCTTCCGGCACTCGAGTCCGTACCCGGCGGGCGGCTACAGCCCGGCCGATGCGCTCATGCGGCACCCGGCCGCGCAGGCGGCGGCCGCCTACACCGACCCCGCCGGCGGTGTCGGGTTCATGGCCATCCCACAGCCGCTCGGCCCGGACGACGACCCTGACTTCCTGATGGAGCTCGACCGCCGGATCCGCGAGGCCCGCGAAGACTCATTATGGGCACCGCCCCGGCTAGGAACGGCGCCGCTCAGCTGAGGTGCAGGTAACCGTCTTGGCTCAAGCCGGTGCGTATCCGCAGCGTGGTGACGGTCGAGGGTGCCGCTCCTAGTCAGCTGTGAGCGTGCTTGGCTTCTCGCCTCGGTACGGAATCCACAGGTACCCCGGCTGGAACTCGACGTAGTTGCCGCCTAGGCCGAGTTCCTCGTGCAGGGCCTCGCAGAGGACGAGTCCGTCAATCTTTCCGTCGGCCAGCTCCGCTGTCCAATTGCTCCTGAGCTCTGTCGCATCGAGGAAGCCTTCCGGGTCCCAGCCGACCTTCGCGGCGACATACCCGTTGAACATCGCGAGCAGGCGATAGAGGCCTGTTCCTAGCTCGGTTAGCTCAGCGGCAGACAGCCCGGTCCTCGGGAGCGTCCCGTCCAGGCCAACGCGCCAGCCGACACTAACCGGCACGACTGATAGCTCGATGTATGGGCCGGACCTGTCCAGCAGGGCGCGGTGCAGGGGAATCCGGTGGCGGCCAGTCTGCAGCGTCATAGGGCTGGGATTGGCCAGAGCGGCCGCCTGCGATCCCTCGACGTTCTCGCCGAAATTCACTACCAGCTCAAAGCAGATCGCCATGGCATCCTCAGCTCGTCAGCAGGGAAGGCCCGCCACTAGGGCACCCGCATCATCCTGCCGGGCAAGTCTCCAGAGGATGTCGGCGTCTGATCGTCACGGGCCCGGCTGAGCTGGCGTGCAGGTTGGGTGAAGGGCGTCAGCTCATCCCGGCGTAGGAGTGCAGCCCGGTGATGAACAGGTTGACGCCGATCACGTTGAACATCAGGCACGCGAAGCCGGCCAGTTGGATCCACGCCGCGCGGCGGCCGCGCCAGCCCGCAGTCGCCCTGGCGTGCAGGAACATCGCATAGACCACCCAGGTGATGAACGACCACGTCTCCTTGGGGTCCCAGCCCCAGTACCGTCCCCACGCGTGATCGGCCCAGATCGCGCCCGCCATTACGCCAAACGTCCATACCGGGAAGCCGAACAGCACGCTCCGGTAGGACAGCCGGTCGAGCACGGCGGCGCCGGGCAGGTGTCCCATGATGCCGGCCCAGGAGGACTTCTGGCCTGCCGCGATGCGCCGCTGGCTCCGGTCTGCTATCAGGTACAGCGTGGTCACCACGGCGCCGAAGATGAACAGGCCAATGGCCACGATCATGGCGGTCACGTGGATCGCGATCCAGTACGACTGCAGGGCCGGCACGAGCGAGCCTGCTGGCGTGTAGAGGACCGTCAGGTCAACGCCCAGGCCGAACACGATGGGCACGAGCACGAACACGCCCATGTAGTAGGCCCGGTACCAGACCGACGCCGCCACGAGCACGAGCACCGCCATGCACGTGAACGCGGCGATGAACTCGTACATGTTGCCCCACGGCACGCGGTGCTCGGCGATGCCGCGAGTGAAGATGGCGACCACGTGGACCAGCAGGCCGACGCACGTCAGCGAGAACGCGAGCCGCAGCCAGAAGCCCGATGGCCAGCGGCTCGCGTGCTTGTCCGCGACGATGTCGGCAGCGGGCCGCTTCCCGCCGACGCCCACCGACGGACCACCGGCGCCGGCGGTGACCAGCTCGGGCACCGCCACCGCCGCCTGCTCGCTCACGTCCGCCATCACCCGGTGCTTGGCGAACGCGAAGTCGCACGCGTAGCACAGCATGGCGATCGCGTAGATGATCACCGTGCTGAGCAGCAGTCCGTTGCTGGTGTCAGCGGCGGCTATGTTGATCGGCATCGAGCCTCACTCTCCGTCTGGCCTGATGAGCGCCACCTCATGGCGGTCTGCACCGGCTCCTGCGGTCTCGGCTTCTGATTCGTCGGCGAGCCCGTCGCCGGCCGCCGCGTGCTCTCCATCGGCGGCAACTTCCTCGGCCGACAGGCCTCCGGCCGCTGGACTGGCGGCTGGCAGTGCAGTGACCGCCCCGCCGTGCTCGGCCCGCAGCAGCTCGGCCAGCTCGGCGAACTCAGTCTCGAACCCGCCGGCAGCGTCGGACCTGGCCAGCCCGCCGAGGCTGACCTGCGTGCTGCCATCGGCGGCGGCCTCCGCGCGGACGAACACCCGGCGGCGGCGGACCAGGAACGAGAGGATGAGCCCGGCCAGTGCCGTGAAGCCCGAGATCAGGGCGGGCAGCTGGCCCGGGTCGTAGGTGATAGCCAGGCTGACCCACTGCTGGTAGCCGAGGTACTGCACGGTGCCGAGGCCACTCGGCAGCGTCATCGACTGCCCCGCAGCCAGCGGCCGGGTCGGCATCCGCAGCTGACGCAGGCCCTTGGTGTCTAGCTGGTAGACCGACTGCGCCTGCCCTGTGTTCATGCCGAGGTTGCCGGTGAAGCCGACGAGGCTCACCCGCGGGTTCAGGGCCGCCGGGAACGCAGATTCGAGCCTGCCGCCCACGTCCACCGTTGACGGCAGGAAGACGCCGGCGAAGCCAAGCTGAGACGGCTGGGCATCCGGCACCTTGATGACGCCCTCGGACGTGAGCGTGGTCTGGTCGACCGGGATAAACGGAACGGGGCCGTCCCACCGCACCTTGCCCGTACCGTCAGTCACCTTGAATACCGGCGCGTAGCCGTGGCCGATCAGGTAGACGCTGACGCCGTCGACGACGAGCGGGTGATTCACCCGCAGCAAGTAGTGGCGCATCGGCGCGCCCGGCTGCGTCTGGTAGGTCAGGCCGGCGTCGTAAGTCAGCGGCTGGTCCAGCTCGGGCCCGGAGGTGACGTACTGCGCACGGAAGCTGAGTAGGTTGATCGAGAACGGCTGGAGGTCACTGGGGCTGACCAGTCGGCCCGGCCGGAAGACGTCGAGCGCCGTCGGCGTGTTGGCGAAGCCCTGGCCGACGATCAGCAGCCGGTTGGCCTTGTAGCCAAAGACCCCGCCCAATCCGACCGAGAAGAGCAAGGCCAGCAGCGCGACGTGGAAGAGCAGGTTACCGACCTCGCGCAGGTAACCCTTCTCGGCCGACACCCAGCCATCGCCCGTTCGCAGCCGGAACCGGCGGCGTCCCAGCAGACCAGCGGCTGACTCGAGCACACCAGCGGGCACCAGCGCGGTGGTGTAGCTAGCGCTGGCCGGCAGCCGGCCGAGATTGCTCGGCGCCCGCGGCGGGCGCTGCCGGGCCGACCCGACGAGTCGGACGGTGCGCGGCAGCACACAGCCGGCCAGGGACGCGAACAGCAGCAGGTAGATCGCCGCGAACCAGGGCGCCGCGAAGACGCTGAACAGCGATAGCCGGTTCAGGATCGGCGCCAGGGCAGGGTGTGACTGGTAATACTGCGTCACCGCGGCCGGATCGATGCCCTCCTGTGGCAGCACCGAGCCTGGCACGCTCGCGAGGGCGAGCAGGAAGAGCAGGATCAGCGCGGTGCGCATCGAGGTGAGCTGCCGCCAGCTCCACCGGAGCCAGCCGCCGATGCCGAGCCGGGCACCGCGGCGGCCGCCTGCCGACGTTGCTGCCTGGCCGGTTATCGCGTCTTCCTGAGCTGCTGTCATGCGCGCTGGCCGATCACCTTACTGATAAGCGCCTGAAGGTCGGCATAGCTGGAGGCGCCGAAGATACGAGCTGCGATCCGCCCGCTGCGATCGATCACGAGGGTCGTCGGGATAGCAGCAGGAGGCACCGTGCTGTGGAACTCCAGCGCGATCTCGTCACCGGGATCGTTCAGGCTCGGATAGTCGACGTTGAAAGTCTGCATGAAGGCCTCGGCGCTATCAGGCTGATCCCTGATGTCGATGCCCACGAACCTGACGTGCTCCGGCCCCAGCTTCCGCGCCAGCTGAGCAAGCGCGGGCGCCTCGGCGCGGCACGGCGCACACCAGGAGCCCCAGAAGTTCAGGACGATGGTGTCACCGTGATAGGCCGACAGGCTCAGCCGCTGCCCGTTGATCGTGGTGCCTGACACACTGGGCGCAGCCGGCCGGTGGCCCACCTGGTAGAACGTCGACGCGTAACTCTGGCCGACGAAGCTCTGACCGCTGCTGCCGGGGTCATTGGCCGCGATGTTCCCGCCGTCACACCCAGCCGCCGCCACTGCGACGAACGCCACCACGGCAGCACCCAGCGCTGACCGGATCGGGGCGGGGATGCGGGACACTGGACGATCTCCTACAGGCAGTAGTACCGGGCCTATTGTGCCGGACTACGGGCCGTGAGGTGACGGCGGGCCGGCGATTGGCTACGCGGGCAGACGCGCTACGCGCCTGCCACCTGGCGCCGCCCCTCACCCGATGGCGTTGCGTACTCGATGGCTGTGATCTTGCCATCGGTGAAGGTCAGGCTCGTGATGCTGCCGAGCGCGCACTGCCGATGGCGCGGATCGTGCCATAGCCGGCGCCCCTCGGCCGCGCGCCGCGCAACGGTGATCGGCAGCTGGTGGCTGACGCAGACGGCCTCGTGCCCGTCCGCCGCGTAGGCTGCGTCGGCGACAGCGGCGAGCATCCGCGCCGCCACCTCCTGGTACGGCTCGCCCCACGACGGGCGGAACGGGTTCCGCAGATGCATCCAGTGCCGGGGCTGGCGCAGCGCGCCGTCGCCGACACCGAACCGCATCCCCTCGAAGTGGTTCCACGGCTCGATGAGCCTGTCGTCGACCTCGACCTGGAGCCCAAGCTCGGCGGCGACGGGCTCGGCCGTCTCCAGCGCTCGCTCCAGCGGCGACGACCGCAGCACGGTGATGTCGCGGCCGGCCAGGAAGTCGGCGACCGCCTTCGCCATCATGCGGCCCGCCTCGGACAGGTGGAAGCCCGGGATGCGGCCGTACAGCACGCGGCCAGGGTTCTCGACCTCGCCGTGGCGCACGAGGTGAACGGTGGCGGTCGCGACCTTCGGCGGCCAGGCGTCAGCAGTGCTCATAGCGGCCACAGACTACCTGGCGACGCGTTAGCGTCAGTCAGTTCGGTAGCTAGGTGGCTTACTTCCAGACCTTGACCGACTTAATGAGCATCTGGCCAGTGCAGTCGCCAGCCTTGGCGGGCTGGTATTCAGCGATATTGGCGAGGAAGAACATCTGCTGCCGCGGAACGTCCTTCGTGACGGTCAGGACGGTCCGGCTGTCTACGTAGAACGTGAGCTTTGCCCGAGTCCAGGACAGCGAGTAGGTGTGCCATCCGCGCGTCAGATTCGGTGAGTACGTCGTTCTCGCCCTGCTGTTCGCGGCGTGGAAGAAGGATCCGGTGAGCTGGCTCACGCCCCAGCTTTCTAGCATATCGATCTCGGGCGTGGACTTCCTGTTCGCTGCCGCCAGCCACAAAGCTGGCCAGAGCCCAGTGGCATGCGGTACATCAGCCACGACTTGCACGAAGCCGTACTGGAACTTGAAACCTGGATAGCTTGTGACCATCCCGGACTGGCAGTAGTACGTCTTCGCAGTGCCGTTGGCTGCGGTGCCTTCTACAGACCGTCTCGTCGCGATGAGCGTCAGGTGGCCGCCGCCGACCTTAACTTGCGAGGGCAGGTACCACTCGTATTCCTTATTGCCAAAGTTCGTGCAGCCGGTCTGGCTCGCTTCCGGATAACACGTGTCCCACACCTTCGTGTTGAGGTGTGCGCCGGGGAATGTGGCGCTGAACTCGGGCTTGCCGCGCGGCGGTGTGACAGCGCTCGCCGCGCGCGCAGTCCGGACGGCGGAAGCAAAGGCCGGTCCCGAACGTGCTCCCGCTGGCAGGCCCAGGCTCCCCAGGACCACAAGCGCCATAATCGGTGCGCCCACGGCCAGTTTGTGGCGCCGCTTCATCGCAGTGACTCCCCGTTTAGTCAGATGTATGACCCGCCGGACACGCTAGACCGGCTCGCCCGAAGCGTAACAGGACGGTCGAGAGCGCTGTGCGGCAAATAAGCGGAAACCATCCGTTAACGCTCGTATGCGTTCGATGAGTATCGTGTGGCAGGAACGATCGGCCGAGCGCGCGCCCATGGTGCTGACCAGGCCCTACTTCCAGACCTTCACCGACTTAATGAGCATCTGGGCAGTGCAGTTGCCGGCCTTGGCAGGCTGGTATGCAGCGATGTTGGCGACGAAGTACATCTTTTGATGCGGCAGGTCCTTGATGGCCGTCAGCACGACGGTGTTGTCCACGTAGAACGTCAGCTTCGACCTTGTCCAGGAGAGCGAGTAGGTGTGCCAACCCTTGGTGAGGCTCGGTGCGTACACAGCCCTTGCGCGAGTACCGCCCGCTGGGTGGTAAAACGACCCGGTGAGCTGGTTCACACCCCAGCTCTCGAGCATGTCGATCTCTGGCGGCCAACTGCCATTGGTGGTTGCCAGCCATAGCGCCGGCCAGAGTCCGGCCGCATGCGGTACGTCGGCCACGACCTGCACAAAGCCGTACTTGAAGTTGAATCCTGGATATGTGGTCACCATTCCGGACCGGCAGCCGTAGGTCTTCGGATTGCCGTTCCGGTCGAGGCCTTGCGTCGTCTCTCGAGTCGCGATGAGCCGTAGACGCCCACCGGAGACCTTCACCTGGGACGGCGTGTACCACTCGGTCTCTTGGGGGTTGCCGAAGTTCGTACAGCCAGCCTGGCTTTCCGCCGGATAGCAGGTGTCCCATACCTGGCTATTGAGCCGCGCACCAGCGAACGTAGCGCTGAACTCGGGCTTGCCCTTGGGCGGAATGACGACTTTCGCACTGCTCCCAGGACTCACCGCCGACGCTGCAACTGCAGGTGCGTGTGACTTTGCCTCAGGCTTCGCACGTCCGGAGAGTCCCAGAACCACGACCATTACGAGTACCGCCACCGGTACGCCTGCCGCCACGATATGGCGCAGGCTCATCGCACTGCCTCCCCCGTGTTGACGGACGTGACCCACCGGCAAACTGGGCAGGCCTGCCGAACAGCCTAACAGCCCACCACCGGGCACAGTACGCCTAATACCAGAAATCATCCTTTAATGTTCATCCATGGCAGCTGCTTACCTGCTGCCAGGCAGGCTTAAGCAAGCGCGGCACCAGCGGCTGCCGCTGCAGCAGGCAACGCATCGGCGATCTGGCTGACTGCCGTGTCGTCGTGCGCCGCCGACAGGAACCAGGCCTCATACGGCGACGGCGGCAGGTAGACGCCTCGGTCGAGCATGGCGTGAAAGAAGGCGGCGTAGGCTTCAGACGACTGGCCGCGAGCTGCACCAAAGTCCCGGACCGGGTCGGTAACGCCTAGGAAGATCGAAAAGAGGCTGCCCGCCTCTTGGAGCCGGAACGGTACGCCCGCACCCGTCAGGGCGTCCGCAGCCAGCTTTGCGACGGCGGCGGCTGCCTCGTCAACGCGTGCATACACCTCCGCCGTGCACTCCTGGAGAGTAGCCAGGCCGGCGGCAGTGGCGAGAGGGTTCCCAGACAGAGTGCCTGCCTGGTAGACCGGTCCAACTGGCGCCAATCGGTCCATGATCTCCGCCCGGCCGCCGAATGCGGCCGCCGGTAGCCCGCCGCCCATGACCTTCCCGAAGGTCATCAGGTCACCGGCAATGCCCTCGCGGCCGTACCACCCGGCGCTTGTGACACGAAAGCCAGTCAGAACTTCGTCCATGATCAGCAGCGAGCCGTACTCCCCGCAGAGCGCGGAGAGCAACTCGTTAAAGCCGCCTGTTGGCGGAACCACGCCCATGTTGGCCGGGCACGCCTCGGTCACGACGCAAGCGATGTCGCTGCCCTTTTCCGCAAAGGCCTGCCGTACGGCGGCTACATCGTTGTACGGCAGCACGATGGTGTCAGCCGCGACCGCACCCGTCACACCCGGTGAGTCCGGCAGGCCGAACGTGGCGACGCCCGAGCCGGCCGCGGCCAAGAGGGCGTCCACGTGACCGTGATAGCAACCGGCGAACTTCACCACTAGGCGACGTCCCGTGTATCCCCTAGCCAGCCGCAGAGCAGACATCGTAGCTTCGGTACCCGAGCTGACAAGCCTGACCTTCTGCGCAGGAGTGCGCCGGACTAGCTCAGCCGCCAGCTCTCCCTCTGATGCAGTCGCAGTTCCAAACGACGTGCCCCGTGCTGCGGCCGCCGTGATGGCGCCGACAACCGCAGGGTGCGCGTGGCCGAGGATCATCGGCCCCCACGAGCACACCAGGTCGACGTAGGTATTGCCGTCGACGTCGGTCAGGTATGGCCCGTTCCCCGACGCCATGAACACAGGCGTACCGCCCACCGAGCCGAAAGCGCGCACCGGCGAGTTGACCCCGCCAGGCATGAGCCCTGCGGCACGGCGGAAAAGCTCGGCAGACTTCGGGCGTCCGGACCCCGATTCCATCAGCCAGCCTCCTCGCAGGCATCGGCGAGCATCTCAAGCAGCCACAGGCTATCTGGCAGCTCACAGTGTGGGTTACGGATCCACTTGGCCACCTGGCCGGTGCCCGATCGTGACGGTGGTGCCATCACATAACTATCCCGGCAGTGCCAGCGCAAGCCGCTCACGTCTGCTACCTCCTGGGGCTCGCAGTCGAGATGACATGACCACCACTCGTGCTCGTCCGCCGGAGCACCCCGCGAACGCACAAAGAAGTGGGCCCGGTCGCCCACGCCGAGTGCCACCGGTCCGGGCTCTCGCCTCGACTGCTGCATCCGGGTCAGCGCCTGAAGACCGACGCGCGCTGGCACGTCGAGGACGTCAAACACGTGACCCGTCGGCAGGACTACGTTGGCTTCTGGCATCGCCAGCCACCAACGCGCAACGAGCTCCGGATTGGAACTCGCCAGGGTCTGCCACGCTGGCGAGACGGGATGGGCTCCGGGCGACGGGCAGCCGATACGGTCACAAGAACAGGAGCGAAGGAAGTCGGCTGACCGCAGGGCTTGACTCGGCCTGAACGTGCCCGGACATACAGGCCAGCCCATGGCGGCGTATTGGACGGCGGCATCGGCTATGCGCCCGTGGGTCTTCCGGCGTCTGCCACGCAGCACGGTGTCGACCAATGGCATACTCCCGCTCAGCGCCGCGATTCCCTGGTGGCATCGATCATGCCCGGCAATGACTCAGTCTCGATCGCCTGCCCGCCAGCGAGCCCTAGCGGATGCCCGAACGGCACGGCGAAGCACCCAGACTATCGGTTGCCAGCCAGGGGACGCGGCCTGAACGGTACTGGCGCGGCGACCTCTTGCGGTGCGATGACGCTACTACGGACGGTGGAAGCACTTCCTGGCCGCGCTCGAATCACCGAGAGTGGGCTCGACCGACCAGATATCCCGCCGCCGATGCGCTGAATCCGCCGACTGATGCGGCCACCCGCTTGCCCCCGCTCACCTCGCCTCGAACGAGGCTGCGCAGGTCGCGCCTGAGCGCGGCCGGAATGACGACCATGGCCTGACGGCGCTCACGTTCGAGCCCTGACGAAGCACCAACGAGCCGGACGACTGCCGCCTTGGATTGGCCCTCGTGCCAGCACCGCCGCAGGAAATAACTGAGTCGCATGCGCTCCGGTCCGACGTGGTGGTCAACACTGGCTGACGGAATGTACATGACCGTTCCCTGGGCCGCTGCTGTAAGCCGAATCGCCAACTCGGTCTCTTCGCAGCCACGCGGCCGACCCGCCACACGTCCGATCGTGGCATTGAACCCGCCAGCCTCCAGCGCGAGCTCAGTCCGGAAGCTCATGTTCGCACCGATCGGGTTGCGGACCGCTCCTACTCCCTCAGGCAGGCCAACATAACTGCATCCGACGACCCAATCGAACTCGGGCGGTAGCCAGCTGGGCCGTGCTGTTGCCCATCGCGGCTGGACTCCGCCCCCGGTAGCAACCACATCTGCCTGCCCGTACGGTTCAACGAGCCAAGCCAGCCAACCGGGCCGGGCTTCGGCGTCGTCGTCCAGGAACGCCGTGATGGGCTGCGTCGCAGCCTCAAGCCCGGTGTTACGGGCCCCGGACAGCCCGCGCGCACCAGCGTTATCTAGAACCGTCACTCCGGACAGTTCGTTGCGGGCCAGAACCGCAAGCTCGGGGTTGTGATCGATGACGACGAGGACCTGCGCGGCTGAGGGTTGCTGAGCCAGCACCGACGCGATCGCTGACTTCGTCTTGGGCCACCGTTCCAAGGCATAGGCACAGATCACGACGGTCACGGCCAGCACGTGGCGCGCGTCGATCGACACGCCTTCAGCTGGCGTCGATTTCGGAGTTAGCGCCTCACTAGACATACATGCTCTTCCCTGGCAGACCCGGTCTCATCGTGTGCAAGGCACAAGATATGTGCAATGACGCGACAACAGTGCGGATACTGCCGTTGAGTCAGCCCCTGACTAGATCGCTGACTGGCGCCCGCCGCTGTCTAGGTGTGAGCGAAGCCACTGGTCATGGCCGCGAACCAGGTGACTAAGGGAGTCCGATAAATGACGCTAAGTCATATCTAGAGATTGCCGACCTACATCTTAGTGAAGACGGGGTCGGGATGCCTGAGTCGCTGATACCGTACCGGCTCTATAGAAACGTTGACGCACCGCGTCATAGGGGTTCAGCTCGGGTAAAACGGACGGGGGATCAGCACCTCGCTGTTCTCGGCGGTCCAGTCATCTTGCGAGACCGTTTAGAAACGGAAGGTCATGATCGATAAGTCGGCCGCGCCGGGGTCGGGGCCGAGCGTGTCTGTCGTGATGCCGGCGCTTAATGAGGCGCGCAACCTGCCCCACGTGTTCGACAGATTGCCTCCTGACCTCCACGAGCTCATCGTCGTGGATGGCCGGTCGAGTGACGATACCGTTGCGGTTACTCGCAAGCTCCGGCCCGACGCTCAGATCGTCAAGCAGACGCGTGCAGGCAAGGGGAATGCGCTCGCGTGCGGATTCGAGGCCGCCACAGGTGACGTAATAGCCATGGTTGATGCCGATGGCTCGGCAGATCCAGCAGAAATCCCGCAGTTCGTCGCCGCCCTTGTGGCCGGCGCTGACTTCGCCAAGGGCACGCGGTTCTCTTCTGGAGGCGGCAGCAGCGACATCACCCGGCTACGCAAGCTGGGCAACCGCGGGCTCAGTGGACTCGTCAACAGACTCTACGGAACTGACTACACAGACTTGTGCTACGGCTTCAATGTCTTCTGGCGGCGCCACGTCCCCGTGCTGGGGCTCGATCCAACGTCACCGCCGCCAGCCGATGGTGACGGCCGGATATGGGGCGACGGATTCGAAGTCGAGACACTGATCCATGTCCGCGTCGCCATCGCTGGCCTGGTAGTCGCAGAGGTACCTAGCTTTGAGCACCCTCGCTTGCACGGAGTCAGCAACCTCAGTGCCTCTCGTGACGGCATGCGTGTATTGCGGACGATCCTCACCGAACGACGCCGAGCGCGTAGCACGACCATCGCGCTCAGCTCGGAGCCGACTCCGGCCGCCGCCGCCGCCCCCGCGACGGACCCGATGTCCGCATACGCATCAGGACTCTCCGTAGCTGACTTACGCGCTCATGGCGCATGCCGGGAGCCAGTGGCCCTGTCAGGTGCTGGCGACCCGGCACATGCTGGCCGGTAGCTGGGCCTTCGCATCCCGCGCAAGCGCCACGTCGGCCGACGAAACAGAGGGAAACCGTACTATATTTCCGAGAATCTAGCTATTCCAGCAGCCACTCGGCTAAACTCACATGAAGTCAATTATCAATCGGTAATTTCTAATGTTCCGAGGACGAGGCTATGGATACCTATGAAGTCGGCAGTTTCTGGGACAACGTCGGCCGCGAGTTGCTCCAGCGCCCCGACAGCGACGAATCAAGCATTGCGAGCGACGACACGCCTTACTATGCGCTGAAGCAAAAGCTTTTTTTCGAGCAGTTTCTCGATTCTTCTTTTCGGGATGTTACTAGTGTATTGGAAATAGGCCAGGGACCTGGCGGCAACCTCAACCGTCTCCGTTCACAGGGTAAGACCGTTTTCGGGGCGGACGTATCGCCGTCAATGCTGGAGATTGCCCGCCGAAATGGCCTTGAGTCCGTGGTGCGGATCGATGGATCGCATTTGCCATTCGACGACAAGTTTTGTGATTCAGTTTTCACGTCTACCGTCCTCCAGCACAACGATCACGAGCATGCAGCGAGCCTGCTTCTGGAAATGACGCGAGTTGCAGGCAAGGAAGTCCACCTTTTCGAGGACACGGCGCCAGTTTCCTTCCGCGATCGTCGATCACATTGGCTTCGGCCGCCGTCATGGTATGTGTCGCGCATCGAGTCGCAGGGGTACGAACTGACCTTCCAGAGGCGACTGCCGCTGACGTGCCAGGAGATTGGCGCAACATTCGCGCGAGTTCTTGTCGATCGCAAGCTAGATCAGGGCGCGCGGCCGACTAACAGACGGCTACGTCTTGAGGGCGTGTTGATGAGCGTCGCCAGACCCATGGATCGAATTATACCGCCGACGGTTGGCCTAACTCGAATGTCGTTCCGCCGAACCGCATAGCACGTAGTTCCGTAGCCACACGCCCGCGCGAGCGGTCACCGATCCGGGATGCCGTCGCGTCCTTAAGGCCGCCATATCTTCACAGATCGAATCGCCAGCGTTCCGCTGCAAGGAACTGTGCCGTGGCGCGGGTCCAGGAAATTGGCTACGTTTGCTACAAAGTACATCTTCTGATGAGGTACCTTTTGCTTCACAACCATCAGAACCTGGCCATCGAAGTACCAGCTAAGCTCTGACGGTGTCCAGCTGAGGCTAAAAGTATGCCAACCAGACGTCGGATTAGCTGACGCCGGAAATATAGTACGGACTTGAAATCCTCCAGCCGGGTGGAAATACGTACCGGAGGCATTTCGCGGCGGCCCCCAATGCTCGATCAGATCCATCTCGGGTGGCCAGCCCAGGTCAGAGGCTGCTAGCCAGAGGCCCGGCCACAGTCCTGCGCTGGCGGGTATGCGCGCAACCACCTGGATAAAGCCATATTTAAAGTTAAAGCTCGGATAGGTGGTAACCATGCCCGACCGGCATGCGTAAACCTCCCGAACACCTTGCCTCGTATAACCTGGTGTGCGGATGGGCTGGGCTACCAACTTCAGCTCTCCGTCGGAGACCCGGACCTGTGATGGCATGTACCACTCGTACTCCGGATTACTGAAGTTAGTGCAGCCTCGCGCCGGGTCGGTGACCCACGGGTAGCACGTCGCCCAGATCGAGGTGTTCAGCTTCGACCCCGTGAAGCTAGCATCAAATGCGAGCCGCATTGCGCTGACATTGGGCATGGTCACGGCGGACAGATACTGCGACTTCGGTGGGCTTGTCTGAGCACTAAGGTGCCGAGCCGTGCTAGCTGGGCTGAAGAAGCCCCATGCGACGACAGCAAGCACCGCCATGACGGCAATCGCGCCAAACGCGAGTCGTGCCCTCACAAGTGCTCCTATCCGGGCGAGACCTACCGGCCTCGCATGACCCCTGGCGGGCTTGCGGGAGAGCGCACATGCATTCCGCTACTCACCGTTCTCATTTAGCATGTTTATGATGCAATTATGTATGATATCATGTTATCTCAGTACCGCCGGACGAGCGCCCACGGCCTACAGTCCCTGGATGCACGACCCTGCAGCCAACGCCGTTCCGGGGACGAAGTCCTCCAGACTTACGTCACACTGTAGGGGTGTCCAAGCAAGTCCGACCATATATCCATCTGGCGATGGGGCTAGCTGACCTGCTTGACCTTCTCGCTGTGCTCGTCGCGGGAGGTCTGGTCATCCTGGTGGAAGTAGGCAGGCCGAGCGTGCCTCGCATCCTGTTGACGCTGGCTTTCGTGCTCTTCGTTCCCGGACGGGCGATCGTGACCAACTGGCCGCGGATCGCGCAATGGTCGGAGGCGGCCATGCCGATGGTGCTAAGCCTCGCAGTGCTGTGCCTGATCGCGACAGTCACATTGTGGGCCCATGAGTGGCGTCCTGTTGGTCTGTTTCAGGCGGAGGCCGCGGTCAGCATCGTCGGCCTCGTCATAGGCACAATCCGACGTCGCGCACGGGCTAGCCAGACAGACGCCGGTCGCACCAGATCATGACCGCTGCGAGCCGCGAGGTCGAGCCAACGACCCTGACCTGGATCGGGCTGCTCGATCTCGACCGCGACGGTGCTGCCATCGGAGTCGGCAGCGCCCTTCGCGATGATCACCTTGAAGCGCGGATTCTCATTCGCCTGCACGGGGCACCCATTGGATTCGTTTCGATTCCCTCCCAGCCCAACGAGACGCTGACCGCGCGCGCCCGGCTCACCGCCCGATCGGCCCTGACCGAAGGACTGGAAACTCATGTGCATTGCGGCGATTCGGCCGCGCCGCGGCACCCGGGTGACGACTGGGCTGAGCAAACAAGTTGCCCATCGCGCTTTCCCTCCGATGAACGCGTGGGAGTTACGGTTGCCATCCCGACCAGGGACCGACCCGAACTACTGCGCGGCTGCATGCGCACTCTGCAGCAGATCCGCTACGAACCGCTAGAAATCCTAGTCGTAGACAATGCTCCGAGCACGACCGATACCAGGGAACTTATCAACGAACTGGCCCTCGACGACCCGCGCATTACCTACGCATGTGAGCCTTCGCCAGGGATATCTGCCGCACGGAATCATGCCTTGGCTAAGGCGCGTTTCGAGATAGTCGCCTTCACCGACGACGACGTGCTTGTCGACCCTGGCTGGGTTTCGGCAATTGTCGCTGGATTCACGGCCGATCCTGAGGTTTCCTGCGTGACAGGATTCGTTGCTCCCAGTGCTCTGGACAATCCATTCCAGCGCTATTTTGATAGCAGGTACCCGCACCAGGGCTTGTTCGCGCCATCGCGATACGACTTGAGCGTCCACAGACAGCCATCGCCGCTTTATCCGTTCACCGCAGGGCTCTTCGGGAGGGGCGCCAACATGGCGCTCCGACGCAGCTTTGCGCTGCAGATCGGTGGCTTCGACACGCTCCTGGGAGTCGGGGCGCCGTGCCGCGGCGGGGAGGATCTGGACTTTTTCGTCCGCGTTCTGCTAGCAGACAGCCGGATTAGCTATATGCCGTCCGCCCTGATTTGGCACCGCCATCGCGAGAGCGCGGATGCGCTGAATCAGGCTGTGTATCTCTACGGCTACGGACTCGGCGCATATCTGTCTAAGTACCTGTCGAGCCGCGAACTGCGCTCTGGCCTGCTTGGCCACGCACTGCGCCAGGGTGTCGTCCATGCGCGACGCATGCTGGCAGCTTCAGAGAGTAGCCAACTCGGCACGCGCAGCGGGCGTCTTGCCGTCTCCGAGGCTTACGGCGTGCTGGCCGGTGCACTGCGCTACCGAACTGCCCGCAGGCGGGCTCGCACCTCCTCCGCCGGTGTCAGATGACTGCTATCCGAATTCTTGACAGGCGCTCGCCCGCGCCTCGAGAGCCGGGCAGCTCCCCCGAGAGGCTCGTCCATCTCAGCGATTTCCTTATCCCGGCAAGCCTTGTCCTGTGGGCCGTCGGCGTTAGCCGGACGCGTGTGCCCGCAGTGCAGCCCTATGGGCTCATGACGTCCCTGCCACTGGTGTATTACGCAGGAATCGCATTGCTTGTGGTATCGGCCGTTATGGAGCTGCGCCGCACCAAACTGTCCGAGTGGCGGCTGTCCGTCCACGGCGTCGTTCTCGTTGTGATGCTCTTCGCGACAGCACCTTTGGTCTACTCCGAAGGGCGATACGCGTGGCTATATAAGACGATCGGTGTTGTCCAGTACATCAATGCACATGGCCAACTCAACGACCAGATCGACATCTATCAGAACTGGCCGGGATTCTTCGCGCTGGCAAGCTGGTTCGGGAAGGTAGCTGGGCTCACAAATCCGCTCGCCTACGCTAAATGGGCGCAGCTGGTATTCGAGCTTTCGGCGCTGCCGCTGCTCTACCTGATTTATGACTCGCTAGCATTGCCGGCTCGACAACGCTGGGTGGCAATTTTCCTCTACTCATCGAGTAACTGGATCGGCCAAGATTACTACTCCCCGCAGGCACTGGGAACGCTACTCAGCCTCGGCATCATGGCGCTGGCCCTTCGGTGGTTGTATGTCGACCGAGCGTCCGCCAAACCAACAGGGGACGAGGCATCAGCCGGGCGATGGCGCTCGTGGACTTTTCCCACAGAGCACGGGCGACGATACTCGATACTGATAATTGGCGTTATTGCACTCATCTACTTCGTGCTGAGTATGACGCACCAACTGTCGCCCTACATGCTTGTCGTGCAGCTTGGCGCACTTTCCGTTGCTGGCAGACTGCGGCCACGGTGGCTGCCTGTCGCACTTGCCGCAATAGCGGTTGGTTATCTAATACCACGTTACGGATTTGTCAATAGCCATTTCGGCTTGCTAAAGTCATTGGGCTCGTTTTTCAGCAATATCAGGCCACCATCGCTGGCTGGCACGGCGACCTCGCCCAGCGAGAAGCTGATCGCGCGTTGTGCGGAGGCGCTGTCGCTTGGCATGTGGTGTCTCGCGCTCGCCGGCGCCTGGCTCCACCGGCGGTCCCAGCAAGCCACCATTAGCCTCCTTGTTCTCGCGTTCTCGCCGATTTTGCTATTGGCGCTCCAGGCCTATGGCCAGGAAGGCATCCTGCGCGTCTACCTGTTCTCGCTGCCCTGGACCGTTGCCCTCGCGGCTAGCGCGCTGCTGCCGTCACCTGCCGTCACGGGCGCCGGATCTCATCGCTCCAAGCAGCAGGCGCCGAGCACGGGTGCAGTGCGCGTGCTGATCGCGCTGGCAGGCGTGCTTGCCCTGTTCTTCCCGTCGTTCTTCGGCGACGACGGCTACAACGTAATGACCTCGGCGGAGGTTGCCAGCGTGACTTCATTTTCGGAAGAAGCACCGGCTGGGACTATCTACTTTGCGGCAGATAATGCACCCTTCCAAGATACGAGCCGGTACGACCTCTTCGACCTCACGCCTATCTTCGGCCCGGAAGGCCTGGTCCGGAAGGGGCCGGTCAAGCCGGACATCGCTACGACAATCCTCGACAACGCGTTGCGGAATACACCGCGCAATGAGCCTGACTACGTCGTAATCACGCCGAGTATGGTCAACTACGCTCGGGACTATGTACAGACTCCCGCCAATGCTTTCACGGTTCTGGAACGATCTCTTGCTCAGTCGCCACTCTGGACGCTGGTGCTACATCAGGATGGCACGTACATCTATGAGCTGCCGCCGCGGATTCAGCCGGTATTGAACAACCTTCACCAGGCGCAATACAAGAACTAGCCCCGTGGCGCCGACGCCGAAGGCGGGTGCCACGTGGCCGGGGTGAATAGTTGCTAACGAGCTGGCGCTCGATGACGACCTGGCTGGCGGCGACCAACCCGAGACGGCATTTGCGGCGTGCGATGAGTAGGTGCCGCAGCGCCATCCTGCGGTGAGCGGTGTGGAGGCGGTGTCGGGCGAATACCCGTCGGTCTCCGCGGGCGCCTTGCGGCCGTCAGGATGGTGGGCAGCCGGACTATAGCGACAACGACGTTCCCGCCGGTCCATGCGAGGCCAACACCGTTCGCGCCCATCCGACCGACCAGCAGCCAGCTACCCCCAAGCACTAGTATCGCCAACATCAGTTGAGTGAGCGCCGCCTTGCCGACCTGGCCGGCCACGCGGTCAAGCGACCAGGTGAGCTGCACTGCGATCCGCGGGAGCGTCGCTAGCGCGAGCAACGCCAGCAGCGTGGCGGCGCCCGTATAACCGCGTCCGTAGATGCTCAGTACCGGGCGCGCCAGGACGATCAATCCGACGGCGCCGATGATCGTCACGATCGCCGAGCGCGTGAGCACGCCCTTAGTTAGCTCAGCTAGCCGGTGCGGTGCTGCAGTCGCCTCAACCAGCAGCGACGTGCCGAAGTTCACTGCGACGAGCTGGAGCCCGGAAGTAATGGTCCACGCAATATAGAAGTTTCCACTGGCGGAGGCGCCGAGCGCGGACAGCACGAGAAGAGGGAGCAGATTCCCGTACGCCTGGCTGAGCAACGCGCCCAGATAGTCGACTGAGGCGAAGCGAGCAACCTCGCGCGGAGTGACCGTGCAGGCCTTGCCGGCAAACCGGTCTGCCAGGGCATAGCGCCTAAATATGAGCCAGTTGATGATTGGCACTACGAGGACTAGCGGCATCACCCACGAAACAAATATGCCCGATGCAGGCAGCAGCGCGGCGATGGCCAGCAGCGCACCCAGCTTGAGGACGCCGTAGGCGGTGTTCTCCAGCGGAACCACGACTGCTTGGTGCAGGCCGGTCAAGACAGCGTCTTCGAGCGCGAAAACGCCCCAGATCACCGCCGCACCCACGAAGATGAGAGACAGGCTCGGCGACCTTGCCAGAAAGATCCACTGGTGGCTCAGCCTGGGCATGACGACGACGAAAGCTACCGCGGCAATCAGTGCGGCGGCGGCGCTCACAATGTAGCTGTATCCGATCAGGCGACCGGCTCGTCGTCCAGCCTGCGGCAGGAAACGCGGCAGGGCATTAGAGAGGTTAAGCTGCGCAATGCTGGATAGCAGGATCAGCGCGGACACCAGGGCTGCGCTGCGTCCGACGGCCTGCTTGTCAAAGAGGCGGGCCGCGATCGCCCAGTAGGCAACTCCGACCGCCGTACTGCCAGCAGTGTTGACCACCAGTGCGTAACCACTGCGGTACAGCGGGTTCCGCAGCGCGCTGGCCAGGCCCCCTCCGCCGTGGGAATCCGCGGAGTCGATGGCGATGGCCGGCAGTTCTAGCGTTGTAATGACCGGCAGTTCCCTGGTCGTGCTAAACACGTCTACCCATGCTGTTCTTGATCCGCTGGCTGGAGCCGAGACCCTGAAATATCAGACCTGCGGGCGCTCGGCCTCGTGTCGAGCGCCGGTCCTCCGCCAGGCAACCGACGTTGGACCGGATCTCGAATACTGATAAATATGCTCTTCACCCCTTTGACTCCATCGATGATAGAGGCTATCCCCAGCGCTGAGATGGCTGTCGCTCGTCAAGCTTTGCCGGGACGCGACTTCGGCCGGTGCGGCCGTGAGGATTAGGAGAGCCTGTGGCCGCTGGTCGGCGTGCCTGACACCTCGAACGTCTAGGTCGCTAGGACCCAGCGCATGAGGAGACGCGGCCACGGCGCTGCGGGCCGCCTACGAGCTGCGAGCCTCTCAGCCGACCCGAGACCGCCGACGACGGCCTCGCCGAGCCGGACATGCGGTCAAGATCAACTGTCATGCGCGACTAGCTCGGAACGTTAATGATCTTCGCCACACTCGGAGTGCCATTCGCATAGAGCGCAAATAGCATGTAGTTCCCAGGGAGCAGGACACCCGTACTACTCGGAAGCCGAAGCGTGTACCTAGTGCCATGCACTCGGATCGGCGTCAGCGGGATCCGCCGCTGGTCATCGTTGATGCTGTGGGTGACCGACGACATGCGGACCAACGCAAACCTCGGCGTCGACGAGTTGGTTGCCACCGTAATGACAGATCCAGTGGTCGCCCTGACGGGAGCGGTCTCGATTACGGGTCGCCGACGAGGGGTGCCGTTGGCATTGAAAAGGTACGGCGGAGAAAAGATCTGCCCATCCGGATGGTTCGCAGTGCAACCGTCCCCGCAAAGCCCGCCACCGCCCGAAAAGACTCGCCCGTCCGGCAGCAAGATCGCCACGCTATGGTAGTCACGCGGAATTGCCTCCGGCGCCATAACGGTGAATCGCCCCGTTGCCGGATTCCAGAGCTCTGGGCTGAGTACGGCGCCGGTGTCGGTGAAGGTCTGCGGGTGTTGCTGGCCGCCCACAACGAGGACATCGCCGTTAGGAAGGACAACGCTGTTACTGAAGGCTCTGGCGTACGCCATGTTAGCGACCCTCTTGACCACCACCGGTCGATGCGGCCCCCCACCGATATTGATCGTGTAAGCGCGACTCGTGGCCTGCACATCAACGACCGAGCCAGCGTCCTGGTAAGCCGTCGCGCCGCCGACGGTGACGATCTTGCCCACGTCATACAAGATGGCGTTGCCATTCATGGCGTCAGCACTCGTGCCACGGTCACCGGCCGGAGTGATCGAGCCATCGCCGGAAGTGGTGATCCAGTTCATCTGCTTGCTGGGGCCGGCCTGGAATGCCGTTCCGTATGCCTGGGCAAACAGCCACGGGTGGTTGTCAGCGCGCCAGATGCCAGCCGGGTCCTGTGTGAGAATGTAGCTAGCTAGTACCCCAGGCAGGGGCCTCCAGCTGCCGGTCGCACCACTCGCCGTAAAGATCTCTCCGTTCTTTTCACCAGCCGCGTCGTACCAGGAACCGCCGAGAGTCAGCACCTGGCCGTCTGACAGCGTCGTATCTCCTTCATAAGCGCGCGGAATGTTCATAAGCGGTCCTATCGACCACTTATTCGTGTACGGGTTGTAGATCGTGGTGGCCCGGTCATTGCTCCCGCCGTTGATGAGCAGCCGTCCATCCGGCAGCAGCGCCAGGCCGGTGCAGAACATTTGATGATGCGTATGAACGTTCAGCGGCTCGGAGACCCGACCGGTTTTCAGGTCAAGGATGGCGACCTTGGTGACGGTTTCCGGAGTGACGTTGTACGCCATGTCGTCATACGCCGAAAAGGTCAGCAGCTTGTCATTGGGCAGCATGACCGCGCTCACCGGAACTATGGGAAAGCCAATTGGTGCGCTCCAGCTGCCGCCCACACCCCGACCCGGCGCAACGCCATTGATGTCAATTTCAGCTGCCGATGTCCACGGGCCACGGTTGCCGGCCTCGCTCAGCGCGGTCAGCCTCACAAACCGCGCAGATCTGGACCGGAAGATTGCGTACTTTTCCGTAGCGTCATCGGCCCAGGTGCCCGACGCTACCGGGGAGCCCCAATGACGCCCATCGAGGCTGACGAAAATCGAATATCGGCCGATCGTGCCGTCCAGGCTCCCATCTTGTCGTGGCAGATAAGACAGGCCAGACACCAGGTGAGTCGCGTGCATATCGATCGTGATGTTATGCGGCAGGGGTGGCGGCGTGCCGCTATCCGCGGTATCCCAGATGGTGAGGGCATCACCGTCGAGGACATTACTGGGCGCGTCGCCGACTGCCTGGCTGTCGGCCGATACGGTCCAGCCGCCGCGTGGCAGGGCAGGCCCCACCGGCGGATTGCCCAGCAGTCCTATCTTGGCAGCCGTTGTCCAGGGCCCGCTGTGGCTGGCGTCCGTCAGGGCAGTCAGCCGAACGTACCTGCATCGCACCCCGCTGAAGACCGCAGTTTTCAGGGAGTTGTCGGCTGCCCAGGTGCCCGCCACGACGGGCGCGCTCCACTTCTTGCCGTTGTCGCTGACGGAGATCGAGTAGCGGCCGATATCTCCGTCGAGGCTGCCGTCTTGGCGCGGGAGGTAGGTGAGGCCAGAAACGTAGCGCAGAGCATGCATGTTGAGGGTGATGGTGTGCGGTAGCGGCAGCGCCTTCGGCGTGAGCCTGGACTCCCAGAATGTGTTGGTGTTGCCGTCAATAGCGAAACTGGCCGGATGGCCGCGTGCCTGATCACTGGCCGTCGCGGTCCATCTCGACGAGGGGATCTGGTCCGCTTCGGCAATGAAAGAATCCGACTCTGTTGCCGTCATCATCGGCATATGACTCGCGGTCAGCACCATGCTTCGTGGCACACCCACGGGCACCGGCGGAGCGTCAACAAGGTTGTATCCAACCGCGACAGCCAGGAGCGCCACCGTGGCAATCAACTGAGCGGCTCGCGTCCTTGTTGCCAAAATCCTACTCCGGAACGATCATGGTCAGGGCGTCGGCAAGATGACCGAATATAGCGGAGCCGATCAGTTCGCATAGCCAAACTAACCAGGTTGATACGCAGTCGTTGCATGCGGGCGGCGACACTGCCCAGCGCGTGAGGCTGATGCCGGCGCAGGCCCCTGGTGACGGAAGCGTCAGCCATCGGGACTGATCAGAGCGCGAGGACGCGGCGTGTTGACGTGGACCTGCGATGCGGATAGAACGTGTTTCAGTTCTGTCCTCATGATCCGGCCGTCGCCACGGTAGTGCGCGCCACGCTGGGCGCGGCCGTGCCGTCAAACCGCTAGCTGGAGGCGCGAGTGCCGGTTCCCGACCAGCGAGACCCCGAAGTGACAAGAGCCACTCTGCAAACGTGGCTCACGGGCCAACTGCCGGCGGCCACCGATGTCGTCGTGGCTGCTGTCCAGACGCCGGCAAACACTGGCTTCTCCGCGGAGACGCTGATGTTCGAGGCGCACTGGCACGAGCCGGGAGAAGCCGATATCCGCCGTGAGCGACTGGTCGCGAAAGTCGCGCCAACCGGATTCCAGATCTTCCCCGAGCCCAGGTTCGCTGAACAGTTCCGGCTCCTGAGCATCCTGGCAGACACGCAGATTCCGGTGCCTGCCGTGCACTGGCACGAGCCCGATCCGGCGGTGCTGGGCGCGCCTTTCTACGTCATGAGCCGGGTGGATGGTGACGTCCCCACCGACATGCCGCCATACCACACCGGTGGGTGGGTAACGGAGGTCAGCCCGGCAGAGCGCGAACGCATGTGGTGGTCGGGAGTCAGCGTCCTGCCCCAGGTGCACGCTCTGGATGTCACGGGCCTCGGACTGGAGTTCGTCGATCAGGTCAGCTACGGGCCGACGGGCCTGCGCCAGCGCCTTGCCTACTACGAGCACTACCTCGACTGGGCCTACGACGGCTCGGTCCCGGTCGCGCAGGCCGCCCTCGCCTGGCTGTACAGGCACCGGCCCGCAGAGGCCGGCGATCCGGTACTGCTGTGGGGTGACTCGCGGATCGGCAACATCATCTTCAGGGGCGGACGCGCAGCCGCGGTGCTGGACTGGGAGATGGCGACCCTGGGTCAGCCCGAGGAAGACCTGGCGTGGTTCCTGCTGCTGGATCGCCACCATAGTGAGGGCTGCGGCGTGGCTCGGCTGCCTGGCTTCCCCGAGCCGGCCCAGACCATCGACAGGTATCAGCAGCTCACCGGCCGGACGCTGGCGCACATGGACTACTACGAGGTCCTGTCGGCGATGAAATTCGCGGTTGTCATGGCCAGGATCGGACAGTTGTTCATTCACTACGACCTGGTGGCCCCGGATAACGATTTTCCTTACAACAACACGGCCACTCAGCTGCTCGCCAAGATCCTCGGCCTGCCGCCCCCCGGCGGCGAGATGACCGTGCCTGTCATGTAGCGCGCGCCAGCAAAGGCTGGCGGCCGGAACCGCCACGAGGGAGACCCGCACCTGATGACGCTGTCGCCACTCGACGACTATCCCGTGCACCAAGCCGCGCTGCCGATCCGGCACCCGGCTACATCTGATCGCAACTTCTATGACCGGTACTACTTCAACTGTCATGCGGGCACCGACGAGCTGATGCTGATCATCGGCCTCGGGCAGTACCCCAACCTCGGTGTCACCGACGCGTTCGCGCTGGCGAGGCATGGCGACACGCATCGGGTCGTACGTGCATCGCGTGAGCTGGGAATCGACCGCATGGACACCTCGGTCGGGCCGTTCCGGGTGCAGGTGATCGAGGGGCTGCGCAGCCTGCGCGTGGTACTGGAGCCGAACGAGTATGACCTGGAGTTCGACTTGCGCTGGGATGGCGTCATCCCCGCGCAGGCCGAGCCCCGGCACTTCATCCGCCAGCAGCAGCGAGTCACCTTTGACTCCGTGCGGCTTGCCCAGACGGGCAGGTGGTCCTGCTACGTGCGCAGCGGAGACGATCACTTCACCGTTACCCCAGATCGCTGGCAGGGCGCGCGAGACCGATCCTGGGGTGTCCGCCCGGTCGGCGAGAGCGAGCCGCCTGGCATCCAGTCGAAGAATCCGGCGCAGTTCTACTGGATGTATTCCCCTATGCAGTTCGACGAGTTCTCGATCCTGACGATCATCCAGGAGGACGCGGCCGGCAACCGGCTCCTGGAAGAGGCGGTGCGGGTCTGGCCAGGCAGCGCGGGCAGGCCGCCCCAGCAGCTCGGCAGTCCTGAGTACCGCCCGCAGTACCTGCCAGGCACCAGGGAGGTACAGACCGCCACGATCTCGTTCAGCCCACCAGGCGGTGAGCCGCTCGAGGTAACAGTCCGTCCGGTCCACCCCGTTTCCATCATGGTCGGAACAGGCTACGGCCTGGAGCCGGACTGGAAGCATGGCATGTACCAGGGGCCCGACCCGGTCGTCCAGGGTGTCTGCTACGACCTGTCAAGGCCGGAGGACAAGGCTCAGATGTGGGGGATGATCGACAGCGTCGCTGTATTCGAGTGCACCGAGAACGGTGCGACTACGACGGGGGCCGGGCTGTTTGAGTACTGGCCGTTCGGCCCGCACAGCCCGACTGACCTGGACTAGCCGGACTCAGCGAAGCGTGCGCGTCGCTAAGGTCACCTTCGCTGGAATGAGGGACTGCCTCGATCAGGACGGCGGTGGCTGTGACCCTGGCAGCGAGGCGAGATCGTCGACGACGCTCTGTGCTGCAGCCGAACCGTTGAAGGAGTCGCTTGCGATGCCGGCCACCAGCGGCCCGGCCAGATCGAGAGCCACTGTCGAGCCCGGAACGATGCTGAAGGTCACGCCGTCGGTAGAGGTGTAGGCGCTGTAATAGACCACTCCGGTAGCGGGGTCGGTATACCGCGAAGCGAGCAACCAGACTGGCGCCGCGGGCGCCGACGCGTCCAGAACCTGGGACGTCTGCGCCGCCTCCGACGACCGCCACTGAACGGCCACGCCGTGCTGAGGCGTCTCAAACACCGCATAGTACGGCGCCTGCGGGTCGGTGCCCGAACGTGACCGGATCATGACGCCGGTCTTCATGAAGTCGCCGCCGGGGGGATCAGCCTGGGACACGACCCTGGCGCTAATCGTCCCATCGCCGTTCGTGGAGTTGGCGGGATCCAGCGGGAAGCCCTGGTAGATGAACCGGAAGTCATCGTAGTTTCCCCAGATGTCCGTGCCGCCGGCGTCGATGGTCCACGAACCAGCCGGGGTATCGCTCTGCTGCGGCGAGAGGTAGATCTGGTTGCCGGGGACCGTGTCGGTCCCGACGTCGTTGCAGGTGAAGTCGGCCGGGCACAAGCCTGGCGGCGGCGTGCTAGCGGCAGCGAGGCTGACAGCTGAATAGCTGACCGGGGCGATCGCTCCGGCAGACCCGGAGGAGGCAGCCATTCCCGCTAGGTAGCTGCTACCCATGTTGATAGCCACGGTCGAGCCAAGCACCGGCGTCCAGTTTGTGCCGTCAGCCGATGTCAGGGCCGAGAAGAAGATCTCCGCCGGGTTCAGCGCAGTGTCGTCGTAGCGCACGATCTCCACGTAGGCGGGCGGGGTGACCGACGGCAGGGGAAGATTGGTCAGGCTGGGGACCCCGTCGTAAGTCCGCCACTGTACGGTCGCTGATCCGCCTGGATTGAGCAGTACTGAATAGTAGGCGGCCGCTGGGCTGGAGCTTGCCCGCATCATGATCCCGTCCTGGGCCGATGCGGGCTGTCCGTTCTGCGGCGACACCAGAGCGCTGAGGGTCTCGTTGCCGCTGACCTTCCGGTAGACATAGTGGAACGAGTCCGAGCCCGACATCTCGATGCCCGTGCCAGTCCCGTCCAGGGTGAAGGCGCCCGCCCCGCCGGAGGTCGTATCGCCGGGCGGACCCGGGTTGCCGATGTCAGAACAGGTCCATCCGGACGGGCACGGATCGGCCGGAGCCGGCGGCGTCATCGTCACGGTGTGGCGGCCACTGACCGCGAGCGAGCGGAACGTGACCTTCGCCGTCCGAGTCGATGATCCTGAGTCAGCGGCTATCCCCTGCAGAGTGGTGGCCGGCAGGTCCAGGTCGACCGTGCTGCCCGGGATGAGCTGGTAGTGCACGCCATCGTGGGAGATCCCGGCGCTGAACAGGTTGCCGGATCGCTGGATCATGATGCGGACCGGCTTGCGGGACGGGTCGAGACTGGCAACCTCGACGGGCCTGCTGCCGGACTTCGCCCGGTACCAGATTCCCAAATCGGGTCGCCGATTCGCGGTGCCGTCGCTGGGGTTGGCCAGCACGGCGTAGAACGGGGATCCGGGAGCAGCGCTCTGCCGGACCATAAGCCCGGCCTGGGGCTGGACCGGGCCGGCCGTCAGTGCCTGGAACGTAATCTCCACGCTGGACTGAGAATTTCCCGTAACCGGCTTGGAGATGAACCGGAACTGGTCGGACGAGCCATGGATGCCCGCTCCTGGCGCCGTGACCGTGAGCGAGCCTCTCCTGGTTGTCTCGGCACCCTTGGCGCGGGGCCTGCGGATGTCCTGGCAGGTGAAGCCGGCTGGGCAGTGGCGGTCGGGCGCCAGCCGGGGAACCGAGCCGAGCCCGAAGCTGTACATGTGCCCATTCAGCGCGCCCAGGAAGAACTGGCTGCGGGCCACCGACACGGCGCTGTCCACCGGAGCCGGCAGCACGGCGCTGTACAGCAACGCCCCGTTGCGCGCGTTGAGGACCTCGAAGGTTGAGCCCTCAGCCTCGGCGATCATGCCGTTGACGTAGGCGGGCGAGCCCATGATGGGCTGCTCGGTCTGCCGGGTCCAGATCACTTTGCCGGTGCCCGGGTTAAGGGCCGAGATCGAGCCACCCGAGCCGAGTCCGGTCTTGGCGTTGTAGTTGAAGCCGCCTGCGTAGTAGAGCACTCCGTTGGCGAATACGCCGGACGAGATCGTCCCCTCGCCGCACTGGGGACACGATCCGCCGATCGCCACCCGGCGCTGCCAGATCGGCCCCTTAGCGATGTCGTTGCGCCTGAAGGTGTAGAGGATGCCGTTCTTATTAGCAACCGACACGAGCTTGGCGCCCGCACTGTCGGTCGTGAGAGTGGGCGTCGTGCCCCAGTCGGAGTCAGCCACAGCGGCCTCGAAGGGAAGCTGCCAGACGCTGCGCGTCCGCAGCGTGCGGGCGTTCAGGGCGACGATCGCCTGGGACTGGGTCTGGGTATGGTCGTTGAGCGTCCCGGTGGATACGAAGATCGTGTCCGTCCCGGTATCGAGCGTTGGCGATGTCCACACGCCGCCGCCGATCTCGCCATTCGGCACGAAGTTGTGGTTGGCAACAACCTGGCCGCGATGCGGCCCCGAGATGGCAACCTTCATGAGGTGCCCTTGAACGAGAGGGTCGTCGCAGTTGCTGGCCACACCGATATAGGCATAGCCGCCGTAGATGAGCGGGCTCGACCAGTTGTAGTGCGCCCCCGCAAGGCCGACGGCACCGGTGTAAACCTTCCACAGGATGCGGCCCGTGGTACGGCTCAGGGCATACCAGTAAGCCCCCCCGCCACCGACGTACAGCGTGTCTCCCACGATCGTCGCCGACGAGGTCACGCCGAGCTCAGACGGCGCACAGCCACTATCGGAATCGGTTCCGAGGAATCGCTTCCAGATAATCCGGCCGCTCGTGATGCTGATGGCGTACTCGTCGCCATCCCATGCCCCGACGTAGGCGGTAGTGCCGACGATGCTGACGGAGGTCGCGATCGGACCGCCAGTCGCGACAGCCAGGCGCAGCTGCAGCCGTGAAGCTCTAGCGACGCTCAGGTTGGGATCGACCGAAGCGGCCGTCCGCGCGGGGTTCTGGAGGAACATAGGCCAGTCCCGGTATGAGACCGCGGCTGCCCGCTGCGGCTGGTCACGTCCTGTGCTAGCCGCCTTCGCCGCGGAGAGGCCCGTCATAACAGACGCCGCAAGCGCGGCGACCAGCACGCAGGGCAGCAGGCTCCGGCGCCCTATGAAACCCTTCACCTGCGGCCCTCGTTCGCACGATCTTCCAAAGCCCCTGGGGTCCGATTACGGACGCCCGGTCGCCAATGTCCCGGACATGCTACTGAGCAGGCACCGCGGTGTTCAGAGAACACTCCGACTGTGCAGGGACCGTTACCAGACGGGCGGAACTGGCGGCCGATGGGAAGGCGGTCATGCGTTGTGACCGGTCTGGCTCCGCATCTTCTCGATTTGCCGACGTCGTTTTTCGGCGAACGCCGCCGCAATCGCTTCCCGGTCGGGGTGTTCTAGCCCAGAGATCATCGGCCCCAAATCAGCCAGGCGCACGATGTCCGGGAACTCAGACCCCAGGTGCCTGGCCAGGACGGTCACGAGCACTCCCTCGCGGCGGAACTGAAAGGCACTCATCTCTCCTAGCCGCAATATGTGCACAGGACCCGCGGTGCCCGAAACAACGACCTCGGCGGTCTCCGACGTGACCTCGGCACGGGTCCCACCGGCACGGGTACCACCGGCCCGGCCTGGCCCCGCGGTCGCGTCTGGCCAAGCCCTCGGCCCGGGCCACTCGCCAGCCGCTTCCACGAGTGCAACCTCCAAGTCACGGTCCTGCATCGGGCGGTGAAAGTCCGAGATGATCCTGACTGCCGGAACCGAATGATCAGTCACGTCCCCGTAGAAGATGGACATCGTCCATACCGCAGTGCGTAGCCCGAGCACTGTCGCCAGGCCGCTGGACACAGTTCCCGAACCATGCGCCTCCCCGATCCTGGCGGGCGTCGGATGTGGGCTGTCCGCTGCGAACCCGAACGGTCGAGGCCGCGCGCGGCGCAGCCAGCGCGCCTCCACTTTCATCACCTGGACCGACAGACTCACGGCACCGCCGTCAGGCGCGACCCACGCCTCCCACATCGGTCCCTCCGGCACGAAGATCCGGCCCGGTGGCCGGTCATCAGGGCCAGCATTCTGATCGTCCCGCGAAGCCATGAGAACTTTCCCCCTGTATCGGTCATACGAGGACGATTCTTCAACCGAGCCGGCAGGGGTGCGCACTGGTTTGACAAAAGTCGGGAACTGGCGGCCGACGGGAACGCGGCCAGCACGTCGGCAACCAGCCCAGGGAAGCCGAGAGCGCTCGGACCGCACGCCTTCCGCACTCGCCGGTGGCGCTGTACCCAGCGCGTTAACGCTTCGTCGGGAGGCTGTAGATCAGATACGCCGGGTTCTGGTACACCAGCCGGAACGGCCCGAGCGCAAGCGAGTCGTGCAAGCTGGTGTAGACAACGTCAGGGGGCTCACCGTTGGCCGGCAGCCGCATCACGACTATCCGGACTCCGAAAGCGAGCGGGTCTCTGAGGACCGTGCTCCACTGATTCCGCCCCGCCTCTTTTGTGCCGTCGTAGATGGTTCGGTCGACGACGTCAAAGGCTACACGCTCGTTCTGAACGTTGTTCATCAGGACGAGTCCGGTCGTGTGCTGCACCAGGTAGTCTCCGGCACCGATCTGATACCGCTGCGCCACAAGGTCCTGAGCGGCCTCAGTAGCAAGCACCACCTGATGTCGTGCAAATGCAGGCACCGAAATCCCCACCGCAGCGATCACCCCGACGATTGCTGCCGGGACTATAGCTCGCGCCGGAAGCCTGCCGACGAGGTAGCCAATCAGTATCGCTGCCGGAATCAGCGCTACCAGGCCAAAACGATAGTTCAGCAGGCCAGCTTGCTGCGGCAGCGAGATCGGCTCGGCACCTACCTCAAGTGAAATCACAAAGAACGGGATGACCGTGAGCAGGCCAAGTATTGGTATGGACCTGGCTGAGAAGCGCTCGGCGGAGATGAAGACGATCAGGGCAATGCCCGCGACGGCGATTGTGGCCAGGCCGAGATCCGAACCGACGGCGTATTCGTAAGCCTTCACCGTCAGCGGCCAGTTACCAACGTTCAGGTCGGTCTGCCGCTGAGCCATCTGCGCGGCGCTTGACGTCGGGCCCGTCACCCAGTTCAGCGGATTGCCGAAGATAAGGAAGTTGTACAGCAGCCAGCCTGCCGCGGGAACTGCCAGGCCGAAGACAGCGTTGATGAGACTCAGCCCGCGCGCGTCGCGCCATGAATAGCCGAGCCGTCTTGCCATCACTACGACGCAGATGGTGTAGACGATTGCCAGGAACCAGCCCTCGTAACGGGAGAGCATGGCCAGCATGCAGCTAACGCTGCTGATCAGCAGATTGCTAGGGTCCCTGGTCTCTCCCCACTTAACCAGGTAGTACACGGCCGCGATAGTGAATAGGTAGAACGGCAGTTCATCCATCGGCGTGCTCTGCTGGTAGAGCATGTTGACGTTCGTCGCGAAAGCTATTGCGCCCACGACAGCAGGCGCCTTCCGCGTGCCCGAGTAGAGCCTGACTAGCCGATAGATCAGCACCGTTGACGCCACGTAGCAGGCCATCGAGATCACTGCACCTGCGAGGCCGCTTCGGTACAGCTGACCGTTCCAGCTCAGCAGATCCTGGAGCACCTGCGGTACGGGCAGCCATACCCCTCCGAGCTGGGCTATCCCCGGCGAGAGGCCTGCCACGACGCGACGGCTTATCTCAAGATGAGAGAAGGAGTCCTGGTAGCCGAGGATGAGTCGATGCCGGAAGTAGTAGTAGCTTGTCGCGACTGACAGTGCAGTCGCGATGAGCCCGACGGTGATGGCGGCTCGGTCTCGGGGTGGCCTGCGCTGCGCGATAAGCGCTGCTGGCCCGGCATGTCCGGAGGTGCGAGGCTGAGTCTGCACTCTCAGGACCATTTCGCGGCAAAGCAAGCCTTGATGGCCTTGTCGCCGCGACCGATAAACGAGCCTGGCGGATAGCCCGCGGCCTGTGACGGCCGGTCAATGCCATTTAGGTCGTAGAAGTAGATACCGGCCATGCCGGTACGCTTCGCGGCAGCACAGGCAGCCTCGAACCACCTCACTTGTATTGGTACGTCGAGCGGCGTCCCTGCAGGGGCGATCTTCGCCGGCTCGGCATAGGAACCGGCGGCGGCCGCGATGCCGACTTCCTGAAGAACGGTCTTCCGCAGCACTGACTCTGGCTGGTGCCTAAGCCATCGGACCCACGCTCCAGTCAATTGGACCGCCGTGGCATGGTTGCCGAGGCCAAGCTGAGGATAGGCGTCCACGGCCGCGTCGGGCACGGGTTCGTAGGGCGGATCTTGCTGCCATCGGCCGTAGTTGACGGCGTATTCGAGCTGGCCGCTGAAGAGCTTCGCGGCGTTGGCCTCGAATGAGGTCCATTCGGTCTCGTCCGGAGCGAGCGAGTCAAGCTCGGAGCCGACATTGAAGCCGGTGGCGCCGTTGCGTTGGGCAGCGGCAAAGTATGGCCTGAGGAAATGAAAGTAGCTCTCGAACCAGGCTCTGACCGAAGGTGGCTGAATAGATCCCCGCCAGTCCCCGCGAGCATCGACGATGTTGTCCTCGTTCAGGAGCGGACGGATGAGGACCCGCAGTCCGTGCCTGCGCGCGTCCGCGACAATCTCTCCGATGGCCGCCGGACTTGGCGTGCGGCGTCTGACGCCGTAGACCCGGGTGGGGTCCACGCCGTTAGTGAAGAAGAAGAAGTTGATGCCCACGCTGTTGGCGCCGAGCCCGACGACGTAATTGAAAATTCGGTTCGCATCGACCGCTATCGACGCCGTGTTCGTGCCAGACCAGAAGACATCGACTCCGAGCGTGGTACGCAGAGCCTGGCGAGCTGCCGGCACCTTGGACACCGATGGTCCGAGCGAAGCCGGATGAAGTCCTGCGCTGACATCTCCACTGGGTGCGGCGGTCCACGATTCACCCGGCGGGATCCCAGGGCCGACCCCAAGTCCGGCACACCCACACAGCGCAACAGCCGCTGCCGCGACCGCAGACAGCAGCCAAGTACGCCTCACCGGCGGCCGGCCGCCGAGTACCGCGGGGCATATGATGGCGGCCGCTCGCGCTGTCCGCCCCATTCAGTCAGTTCGCCGTCGTCGTGCTCGGCATGACCGTGTGGGGTCTTGTGCCAGGATCGACGCCCGGTGATCATCTCTAGCAAGGCGATGTACGTGGAACGGCTCATCCAGAGCCACATCAGCTGAGCCAGCAGCATGTACCGCACGAGGTCGAAGCGCCCTCTGGCCTGTTCGGCCTCGGCGAGGCAGGTGTGCACGAGTTCATACTGCAAGCCGAGGTTGCCGAGCAGCATCAGCGCCAGGCTGAGGTAGTAGACGCCACTTGGAAACAGCTGCGCTATCAGCTGAGCACGGGTAGTGAAGTAGGCGACCGTTATGCCGATGAACAGCGGGTTGAGCAGCATGCCCACAGGGACCGCGAGTACGAGGAAATTGAAGCACAGCCAGCGCAGCGGACCCATGCGGCGCATAGAGCGGACAGGCTGGCGCATATGCACCAGGCCCGTCTGGAAATAGCCGGCCTTCCAGCGCCGCTGCTGCTTGTCCACGACCCTGATATGGACGGGCGCCTCTTCCATGGTGATGGAGCGAAGCAAGTCGACCTTGTAACCGCCCGACGCGAGCCGTGCTCCGAGGTCGGCATCCTCGGTGAGGTTGTATGCATCCCACACCTGCCCCGAGGGCTGCAGCGCTACGTCGAGCAAGGCGCTGACCCGGAAGTGGTTCGAGGTACCGCCGAGCGGCACTGGCAGCCCGAGCCGCACGAGCCCCGGCAGGAATCGGGTGAAGTGGATCTTGTATCCGACCCAGTACAGCGCCGTCACCCAGTTCGTGTCGTCATTCCAGAAGGCAAGTTCGGCCTGCAGACAGGCAAGCCGGGGGTCAGCAGCGCGGAAGGTGCCAACTGCCTTGAGCAGCTGACTAGGCTCTGGCCGGTCCTCTGCGTCATAGATGGTGACGAACTCGCAGCCCTCCCTCACCACTATGCCCATGGCCGCGTTCAAGGCATTCGGCTTGGTAGTCGGGCCGCCTGGCGGGACCACCACGACCCGCAGGTATGCGCCCGCAGTTCGGCCCGATCGTGAGTGAAACGGGATACCGAGCTTGCGCGCGGCGGTCAGCGTCTCCAAATCGTCG
Organism: uncultured Actinomycetota bacterium; assembly: GCA_963792725.1. Classification (GTDB taxonomy): domain Bacteria; phylum Actinomycetota; class Actinomycetes; order Streptosporangiales; family Streptosporangiaceae; genus JAJYUU01. The sequence continues at coordinate 546,835 of CAWBXJ010000003.1, forward strand.
TGCTCGATGAGCAGCAAGATGCGCAGCTGCCGCCGTGGGTAGTTAAGCCTGTCCACTCTGGCAACCAGATGGCGCAGCATATTGGCTTCACTGCGCACGGGCAGCAGCACCGCGTAGCGCGGCAAAGGCGGACCGTCACGCCGTATGCGCAAGGCGCGGGGCGGCTGATAACCGCGGCCCGCCAGTGTTATCAGGAGCTTGAGCAGGGCGCTGAGGGCGTAGAACGCCATGGCGACGGCAACCAGGGTCGTCACCGTGAGCCGCGGCCTGGCGTAGACGCCGATCGCAATCGCGGTCAGCGTCACCAAGATGAGAGCCAGCTGGCCCTTGCTGACGAAGACGGACGCATCCGGGGTCGCGCGGACCCGATGGCGCCCGAGGCGGCTCTGCGGCGGCAGGGACGTCCCCGGCGCCGGCTCCTCCCAGCCCCGGGTCGGTCTGTCAATAGCGTCGTAGCGCGCGGATCCTCGTCCGCCGGTCGACGCAGCCATGATCCAGTCCCTCGTCCCGTTGGCCAGCCCAATGGCCATAGCCCGTGGGCATGCCCTCCCCGACGCCTACATTAACTACCTAAAGGGGCATGTGCCCGACGAATGCAGCAATAACGAAGCGGTTGTGATTCTTCGCACATCGCACGACATGATGCCCCAGTTCTCGTCGCTGGCAACCGCGGCGATCGTCGAGCGCGTCGGTCGCCTTCACAACCCGGAGTCCCGGAACAGGCCGAATTCGGACGCCTGGAACAGGTCCGGAATGCGCGTCTCCCCAGCGCCTCGGCGCATGGACCGTGCGGGTAGCTCGCCAAGCCGTTGCGCTTGGCTGCCCTCACCAATCGAGGCGCGACCACGCCAGCCCGAACTCAGCGAGCAGGCGAGGTCGCGAGACAGACAAGGCAGCCTGCTCCGCAAGAGATCGTCACCTGCGCTAGCTCAGTTGAAGACTGGGTCGCGCCGCTAGCCTAACGGCCTAGCCGTGTCGCCACGCCTGAATCAGGAAACGGCATTGGTATCGCGTTCTTCCAGGCTCTTGGCATACGCAGCGCACCGCGCCATGACAGCGAGCCAGCCGCACGCCCACCGAGCTAGCTCAGCGAAGCTTGCGCGCGACCTCAGCCGCCCAGTAGGTGAGGATGATGTCGGCGCCGGCCCGGCTGATCGCCGTCAGCGTCTCCATGATCGTCCGGTCCCGGTCCAGCCAGCCGTTCGCGGCGGCCGCCTCGACCATCGAGTACTCGCCGCTCACCTGGTAGGCGGCGACCGGCAGCTGCACGGTCCCGGCCAGCTCCGCGATCACGTCCAGGTACGCCAGGGCCGGCTTGACCATCACGATGTCCGCGCCCTCGTCGATGTCCAGCAGCGCCTCGCGCAGTCCGTCCTTCGCGGCCGCCGGGTCCTGCTGGTAGGCGGACCGGTCGCCGAACTGCGGGGCGCACTCGGCCGCGTCCCGGAACGGCCCGTACAGAGCCGAGGCGTACTTGGCCGAGTACGCGCAGATCGCGACGTCGGTGTGACCGGCCGAGTCGAGCGCCGTCCTGATGGCGGCGACCTGGCCGTCCATCATCCCGCTCGGGGCTACCACGTGCACGCCCGCCGCCGCCTGCGCCACCGCGATGGCCGCATAGCGCTCGAGCGTCGCGTCGTTGTCCACGTCGCCGGTCGCGGTGAGCAGGCCGCAGTGCCCGTGGTCGGTGTACTCGTCGAGGCACAGGTCAGCCATGAGCACGGTGTCGTGACCCACTTCGGCGGCGAGGTCGGTGAGCGCCAGCTGGACGATGCCGCGCGGGTCGTCGGCCGCCGACCCGCGCGCGTCCTTGACCGCGGGCACGCCGAACAGGATCAGCCCGCCGACGCCGGCGTCGACTGCCTCCGACGCCGCCTTGCGCAGGCTCTCCCTGGTGTGCTGGACGACGCCAGGCATGGACGCAACCGGCTGCGGCTCGCTGATGCCTTCCTTCACGAACAGCGGCAGCACCAGGCTCGACGGCCGCACGCTGACCTGCGAGACGAGCCGGCGAAGCGGCGGTGTGCGGCGAAGCCGCCGCGGCCGGGATACGGGGTAACTGGCGGACATTGGTGCTCCCGAGGGGTTGGGGCCGCCGGGCGGGCCAGCGGAACGCCGGCCGGCCGGGGCCCGGTTACCTGATCCGGCGGCGCGCTCCGCGGCGGCGCTCGCTCGGCTTGCGGACCGGCTCACCAGCCTCGATGGCGGCATCCCGGAGCCCGGCGCCGTGCGCCGCGAGCGCCTCGACCAGCGCCGCTGTCGATGGCTTCGCCGCGACCACGTCGACCCGCAGGCCGAACTCGGCCGCCGTCTTGGCCGTCTGCGGGCCGATCACGGCGATCACTGTCACCGCGTGCGGCTTGCCCGCGATGCCGATCAGGTTGCGCACCGTCGAGGACGAGGTGAACAGGACGGCATCAAAGCCGCCGCCCTTGATGGCCTCGCGAATCGGGGCGGGCGGCGGCGCCGCACGCACCGTCCGGTAGGCGGTGACGTCCTCGGCCTCCCAGCCCAGCTCGGTGAGCCTGGTCAGCAGGCCCTCGGTGGCGATGTCGGCCCGCGGCAGCAGCACCCGGTTGATCGGATCGAGGATGTCGTCGTACGCGGGCCAGGCGTCGGCCAGGCCCTCCGCCGACTGCTCGCCTTCCGGCACCAGGTCCGGCATGATGCCGAAGTCACGGAGCGCCTTCGCCGTCTGCTCGCCGACGGCCGCCACCTTGACGCCGGCGAACGCCCTGGCGTCCAGGCCGTACTCCTCGAACTTCTCCCGGATAGCGCGTACCGCGTTGACCGACGTAAAGCCGATCCACTGGTACCTGCCGGTCACCAGTCCCTTGACCGCCCGCTCCATCTGTTGCGGCGTGCGTGGCGGCTCGACCGCGATGGTCGGCACCTGCTCGGGCACGGCCCCGCGAGCCCGCAGCAGGTCGCAGACCTCGTCGGCCTGCTCCTTGGTCCTCGGCACGAGCACCCGCCAGCCAAACAGCGGCTTGGTCTCGAACCAGGACAGCGCGGACTGCGCCGTCACGCCCTCGCCGACAACCGCGACGGCCGGGCCGTGCGCTGTCAGCAGGCTCACCCCCGCGGCCTTGAGGTCAGCCGCGATCGAGCCCAGCGTGCCGACGACCGTGTGCTGCTCGGTCGTGGTGCCGTTCCAGGTAATGGCGAACGGCGCATTGTCAGCCCAGCCATTGGCGATCAGCATCTTGCCGAGATCGACAGGTCCGGTCTCGGCGCCAAGGATGACCAGGGTGCCGTCGCTGACCGACACGCGGCTCGCTTCGCTCGCGGTGATGATCCGGACGTCGCCGGCCACGTCGGTGGTCAGCGGGATCCCGGCGTACTCGGGCACTGCCGTCGCCGTGGACACGCCCGGCACGATCTCGAACGGAACCCGCGCCTTCGCGCAGGCCGCCGCGTCGGCGGCCGCATTGCAGAACATGAACGGGTCACCGCTGAACAGCCGGACGGCTAGCTGGCCCGCCTTGGCCGCCTTGGTCAGCAGCTTGGGGTCGGCGAGCTGAGCGTCGGAGTCCGCGAGCGTGGCTTCGGGCTTCAGCAGGTGGCCGAGTCGCTCGCCGATCCACTGCGGCGCGACGACGAGGTCGGCGCGACCGATCAGGGCGGCGGCCCGGACTGTGAGGAGCTGCTCGTCGCCTGGGCCGGCGCCGACGAACGCGACCCAGCCGGGCACGTGCGTGTCCGCCGCGTGGCTCACCGACCGCCCCGCCTTCTCGGTCCGCGCCCTGTCGGTGCCCGATCTCTCGGTGCCCGACTTGTGCGGGGCCGCCTTGGTCTGCCTGCCGACCTTCCCGGTCGTGGGTGTGGGGTTCACTTGTCATCGTCCCCGCTGCTGAGGTGTCCGCCGGACACTGCCATATACCGTCCCGCGCCGCGACTGAGCAGATCGGCAGCTACCTGGCGGCCGATCAGCTCGGCCTGCGCCAGTGCGCCGCTCGCGCTGCCGCGAAGCGCCATCCCCCCGTCGGCTGCGACTACTACGCCGTTCAGCCGAAGTACATCTGTGCCGGCAGCATACGCGCCGACCGGTGCCGCACAGCCTGCCTGAAGGCCGGCCAGCAAACTGCGTTCTGCAGTCGTCGCGGCCCTGCTGACGGCATCGTCGATGCCGCCGAGCAACGCAACGAGGTCTTCCCTGCCCGCACTGCACTCAACCGCCAGCGCCCCCTGGCCGGCGGCCGGCACCATCTCGTCCGGCTCGAAAACCTGGGACACCGCGTCGAGCCTGCCGATCCTCGCCAGCCCCGCGTGAGCGAGAACGACGGCGTCCAGCTCCCCCGTCTCGACCTTCGCCAGGCGTGTCCCGGCGTTCCCACGGACGGGAACGGGGTGGATGTCGGGCCGCAGCAGCAGCAACTGCGCGGCCCGGCGCGGCGAACCCGTCCCGATCTTCGCCCCGCTCGGCAGGTCCGCCAGCTTGGCGCTGTCCCGGCTGACAAGCGCGTCGCGCGGATCGTCGCGGCCCGGCACGGCGGCCAGGGCAATGTCCGCGGCCGGCCCGACCGGCAGGTCCTTGAGGGAGTGCACGGCGATGTCCACCTCGCCAGCCACCAGGCTCGAGCGCAGCGCGCTGACGAAGACGCCCGTGCCGCCGATCTGGGTCAGCAGTTCGCGGCTCCGGTCGCCAGCCGAGTCGATGCCGACAAGCTCGACCTCGCGTCCAGTCCGGGCCGTGATGGCGCGGCCGACCAGCTGGGACTGCGCCACCGCCATCGGGCTGCGGCGCGTACCCAGGCGCAATGGTGCGCGGCTCATCGCCCGTCCTCCCGCTCTGTGGTCACCTGGGGCCAGCCCGCCAGTTCGGCGTCCGCCTGCGCGACAGCCTGCACTGTTGCCGGATCGAGATCAAATAGCACGCGCAGCGCGTCCTCGTACGTGTCCGCTCCGGGCGACCCGGCGAGCTCCTTGACCCGAACGGTGGGATCGTGCAGGAGCTTGTCGGTGACCCGGCGCATCGACTTGGCGACCTCGGCCATGGTCGCCGCGTCGAGCCGGTCGAGCCGCCCCGCGAGCCTGGCCAGCTCTGCCTCGACGACACCAGCTGCCTTGGCGCGCAGCGCGACGACGGTCGGCGTGACAGCAGCCGCGCGGTTAGCGGACAAGTGCGCGGCGAGCTCCTCAGCCATGATCCGGCGCACATCGGCGATCTCGGCGTCGGCTGGCCGCAGGCCCGCCTGGTCGTCGGCGGCCAGGGTCTCCAGATCGGTGACCGCTACCCCATCCAGGCCCGCCACCTCGGGGTCGACGTCACGCGGCATCGCCAGGTCGAGTAGCGCCAGCGGCCCGCCGCGATCGGGTCTGCGCTGGAGCGCCGCCCGCACCATATCGGCAGAGATCACGTGACCGGACGCGCCGGTACAGGTCACGACCAAGTCCGCCGCCGCCATCAGGTCGACAAGACCGGACATGTCGCCAGCCCGGCCGCCAGCTGAGGCCGCCAGCCGCTCGGCCCGGTGTCTCGTCCGGCTTGCCACCGTCAGCTCAGCGGCACCAGCCCTGGTCACGCTGGCGACGGCGAGGCCGCTCATAGACCCCGCGCCGACGACGAGTACCCGCCGTCCTGCCAGCGCCGCGGCGTCTTCCTGGCCGTCAGGGAAATGCCGCGCGGCCGCCTGCAGGCCGACGGTGACCAGGCTGGCGCCCGCGGCGCCGACGGTCGTCTCCGCGTGTGTGCGCTTGCCTGCGCGCAGCGCGAGGGACCCGAGGTCGGACAGGGTCCGGCCGAGCGTGCCCTGCTCCCTGGCGATGTGCAGCGCGTGCCGCAGCTGGCCGAGTATCTGGCTCTCGCCGATCACCATCGAGTCCAGGCCACAGGCCACGGCGAGCAGGTGCTGCACCGCTCGGTCTTCGTAATGCACGTACAGGCACGGCGTCAGCTCGGCGGGTGGTACCTGCGAGTGCCGGGACAGCAGCTCGCAGATGGCGGCCATGGCGCCGTGGAACTTGCCAACCTCGGCGTAGATCTCGACGCGGTTACAGGTGCTGAGGACAAGCGCCCCGGCGACGTCGTCGGCCCTCGCGACGTCGTGCAGGAGCTTGTCCAGCGCGTCACCGGTCAGCGCGACGCGCTCAAGCGTCGCCAGCGGCGCGCCCTTGTGGCTGAGTCCGACCACGAGAACGCTCATGTACCTACCGCCTGCACCCCTGTCGTGTAGTCAGGTGTCCTGCTGTCAGGGCCGTCATCAGCGCAGCGGGTGGAAGCGCCCGCCAGGCCTGCAGCCACGTCCAGCCTCCCGCTCACGCCGAGCTCCGCCGCGACGTCCAGGCCCAGATGTCCGGCCGGGACGCTCTCCAGGCGACGAGCGGGCAGGATCGCGTCCCGGCCGCCGTCGCCAGGCCGCGCGCCCGCACCGCGCCGCTGCGCGTGAAAGGCGAGGATCTGCAATTCGATCGACAGGTCGACCTTACGCACATCGACCTCAGATGGCACGCTGAGCACGACAGGCGCGAAGTTCAGAATGCTCGTGACGCCCGCCGCGACTAGCCGATCGCAGACATTCTGCGCTACTGCCGCAGGCGTTGCGATCACTCCGATGGAGACGTCGAAGCGGTCGATGACGTCCTCGATGTCGGCGGCGCTGCGAACCGTATGCCGCGCGATCACGGTGCCCACGACGGCGGCGTCGCAGTCGACGAGCGCCGCGATCCGGAAGCCACGCGAGGCGAACCCGCCATAGTTGGCGAGCGCACGGCCGAGGTTGCCAGCGCCGACAATGAGGACTGGCCAGTCCTGGGTCAGGCCGAGTTCCCTGGACACCTGGTAAATGAGGTAGTCGACGTCATAGCCGACACCGCGCGTCCCGTATGACCCCAGATGGGAGAGATCCTTGCGCAGTTTGGCCGAATTGACCCCGGCGGCGGCGGCGAGTTCTTCGCTGGAGACAGTGGCAACCTCGTGGTCGGCCAGCGCATACAAAGCGCGCAGGTAGACCGGCAAGCGGGCGACAGTGGCGTCCGGGATGCCGCGGCCGGCTCCGGCCTTGGCAGGTCCGGCGTGCGCTGACCCGGCCGGAGCCGGGCTGGCAGAAGCGTGGCGGCTGGCCGGCGAAGAGCGGCGGGACATGCGCCGGGACTCCTGGGGACTCGAGCTGCACCCGCGGGTTAAGGGGTGCCCGCGCGCGATTTCGATGTCCACCGTACGCTCTTGTGAACGTTTGCACAAAGTCAGCGATATTTGCTTCGCAGGCCGGCGACGGTGAGCCCCGGCCTCTCGGTCGTGATCCGCCTCACCAGCGCTGACCTGCGTCGCCATCCTGGCGCGGGCGCTGAGCTCAGGACGCCGGGATCACGCCAGCAGCGCAGTGCGCAGGCGCTGTGCGCTGACCCGCCAGAAGTCGTGCTGGACGCCATCGACGAGGGTGACCGGGATCATGTCGGCGTACTGCGCCAGATCGTCGGCTGAGTCGGTGATGTCGCGCTCGTCCCAGCCGACGCCGAGCTCGGCGGCGACAGCGACGATGACAGAACGGGCATCGTCACACAGGTGGCAGCCAGGGCGGGAGAGCAGTGTTACCCGTACTTGAGTGCCCCGTACTGGCGGGGTGGTCTCGGGCACGGCGGTCACTGGCACGGCGGTCACTGGCACAGGGGCGAGCCGAGGCGCCGGGGTCGCTCGGGGCGCCGGGGTCATGCTGTCGGCAGAGCTCACCGGTAGTCCCGCGAGCCACCGCCCGGCTCGGCCGATGCACGCCCGTAATCGCGCAGGTAGTCGGGGCGCTCGAAGCCGGCCGTGTCGTAGCCGGGCTCGGTAAACAGGTCGGTCACCGAGGGGAACGGGGAGACCTTCGCCTGCTGGAGCCCCAGTTCGATGACGTTGGTGGCGAGGACATACGGCCGCTTGTCCGCCTCGAACTGCTGCACGTGCGCCTGCTGGTTGTGCCACTCGTAGGCCGACCGATCGCGGTACACCTCATACAGGATGCGCTGCATAGGTGCCGACGGCACGGCGTGGACGATGAACACGAGGGTGTCGGGCTCGCGGCCGCGGACCTGGTCGACGACGTGCTGGGTCAGCTGGTCGAACTCCTCGACCCGGTCCTCGAGCAAGGTGTAGATCGCGATCTGCCCGAACAGCTGAGACCGGGCGGGGTCCTCAGCGGCGTGGTCGGCGAGCCCATCGACTGCCTCGGGTCGGCGGCTGCCGCGGTCGCCCTGGTAGCCGAGCTCGTCGTACCGGCCGCCCGATCCGGGCGCGCCTTCCCAGCCGCGGGCATCAGGAGGGTGATCCTCGCCAGCGAAGTCTCCGGTCGCATAGTCACCGGGCACGAAGTCCCCGGTGGCGAAGTCCGGCTGGTAACCGCCGCCCTGCTGGTCAGCGCCCCAGTCCTCGTGGTCACGCCAGTGGCCGTCGTCGCCGCGGGGGTCGTCCCAGGCCTCGTTGTAGCCGCCGGGCCGGTCATCCTGCCAGCCGAGGGCCGCATCGTCGTGATCCCGCTCATATCCGCCGGCGCCGGTCCCGCCCGGCGGGTCGGGCCGGTAGAGGCCGCCGCCCCGGTACACGCCACCGTCAGTAGCCGGCTCGAACCGCCGGAAGTCACCTGTCCGGTCCGCGCCGTCGTAGGTCCTGGCCGGCTCGACGGCGCTGGCCGGACTGGCCATCGGCTGGCGCGATGGCTGCCGCAGCTGCCCGACCCGGACCCCGGCCAGCCACGTGAGCCCCGCTGCGGCCGTGCACGCGAGCGCAAACACCGACGCGCTGACAGGCAGGTGGATCTTGGCTTCGTAGGCGGCCAGCTCGGCGAGTGCGGGATAGGCGAGCAGCAGGGCGGCGGCCCCGGCCATCAGCTGGGCCGGGAGCACCGCATTCCAGCCGGGCTGACCTGACCGCCGTACTACGGTCAGCACGGCGAGCAGCGCAACGATGGCGGTCACCGGCCCGATCGCGAACTCCAGGACGTAGTTGGGCGGCGTCCCGTAGAAGACCGAAGGATCCGGCCAGGTCTTGGTGAACGTGGTCTGGGCGAGCTGGTCTAGCGCGAGCACCACGACAGCGACGATGCCCAGGGCCGGGACGTACAGGCGCGCGCAGAACCGCACCGCCGTGGTCTTGGCGGCGACCTCGGCTAGCGCCACGATGAGCGCCAGCGGAGCGATGACCTGGCCGCCGAGCTCCATCGCGCGGAACATGGCCGAGTCGAAGCCAGCCAGGTAGCCGAGCGCCTGCGACCCCAGGCTGATCAGCAGTCCGAGCAGCGCTACGGAGAAGGCGACGAGGTCTGTGCGCGGCTGACGGAAGCAGCGCGCGAGCAGCACGCCGCCGCCGACGGCGGCGACGATCGCGCCAATCCCGGAGATGACCAGTGAGATATGCATTGCTGCCTATGGTGCACGACGCGGTGCAATGATGTGACCAAAGGGCTGACCTGCGGGCACGCAGCGCCGCCCGGCGCCCAGGAAGCCCCGACCACCATTATGCCCGCTAGCTGGGCGCGCGTGCCCGGTGACGGCTGCGTGCCCGCCGGGCGACGGTCAGATTGCGGCGGAATGACGAGTCAGATCGGGCCGTCCGCGGAGCCGGATCGCAGGCCAGCCACCGGTAGGCTCGGCTTCATGAGCGGCGAGTCCGACCTCGACAACAGGCCCGGCGCTACCGCCCGGCCCGGCGCCCTCGCCCGGCTGAACCGGGTCAGGAAGAGCCCCGAGGTCGTGGCCGGCGAGGCGTCGGCGGCAGCGGCAGAGGTCGACCTCGCGCCGCCGGTCCCCGATCCGAGCGCAGCCGCCTTCTTCGACGTGGACAACACCCTCATGCGGGGCGCCTCCATCTACCATTTCGCGCGCGGCCTGGCCGAGCGCAAGATGTTCGGGCCGAGCGACCTGCTCCGGCTGGCCTGGGGGCAGCTCGCCTTCCGGCTCCGGGGCGCCGAGAACGCCGACCACATTGACGCCGCGAGGGAGGCCGCGCTGGCCTTCGTCGCGGGCCACCGGGTCGACGACATCGTCGCGCTCGGCGAGGAAATCTACGACGACAGGATGGCCGACCGGATCTGGGAAGGTGCGCGGGAGCTCACCCAGCAGCACCTGCACGCGGGCCAGCGAGTCTGGCTCGTCACCGCGACTCCGGTGGAGCTCGCCAATATCCTGGCGCGCAGGCTGGGGCTCACCGGAGCGCTCGGCACGGTCGCCGAGACGTCGGACGGCGTCTACACGGGGCGGCTGGTCGGCGGACTCTTGCATGGCCAGGCCAAGGCCGCGGCCGTCCGGGCGCTGGCCGAGCGCGAGGGCCTGGACCTGAGCCGGTCGAGCGCGTACAGCGACTCCACGAATGACCTGCCGATGCTGGAGCTCGTCGGCCACCCGAACGTGGTGAATCCCGACGGCGACCTGCTCAGGCTGGCACGCAGCAGGAACTGGCCGGTGCACGACTTCCGGTCGGGCCGGCGCGCGACCATGATCGCCATGCCGGTGGCAGCGAGCGCTGGTGCGGTCGCCGGCGGCCTGGCGGCGGTTTTCGCGCTGCGGCGGCGGCGAGCTGGCCTCGACCGCTAGCCGAAGGCGGGACCCCTGGCCGCGACGAGCTCGTCGAGCTTGGCCTGGATGGTGTCGCGCACACGGTCGGCAAGTTCAGCGACGAGCTGGTCGTCCGGCTCGTCCTGGCCGGGCTCACCGTCGTCCGACTCAGGCCCGTGCGCCGCACACGCCGGGATCGGCTCGCAGAACTCGATGATCCACTTCGACGGCAGCGGCACCGCGCCGACCGGGCCCAGCCACGGAAAGAGGGGCGTCAGCGGGAAATACGGCAGCCGCAGTGCCCGGGCGAGCGCCTCTGAGTTCCCGAGCATCGGGTAGATCTCCTCCGCCCCGACGATGGCGCAGGGCACGATCGGCACGCCGGCCTGCAGCGCGGTGCGGGCAAACCCGCCCCGGCCGAAGCGCTGGAGCCGGTATCGCTCACTGAACGGCTTGCCGATGCCCTTGAAGCCCTCTGGGAACACCCCGACAAGCTCGCCCGCGTCCAGCAGGCGGCGCGCCTCACCCGGATCCGCCCTGGTGTGACCGCTCCGGCGGGCCAGGGAGGACAGGACCGGCATCGTGTAGATCAGGTCGGCCCCGAGCAGGCGCAGGTTCCGCCCGGCGGGATGCTCGGCGAAGACCCCGGCCTGCAGCATGACGGCGTCAATCGGGAGCACGCCGGAGTGGTTAGCGACGATCAGGGCCGGCCCGCTGTCCGGAACGTTGGCCAGCCCGCGTGTCTGCACCTGGAACCAGTTCCGGTACAGCGCGAGCGCGGCCGGCATCAGCACGGCGGAGTTCAGGTCAGGATCGAAGCCGAACTGATCGACCTCGAACTCGCCGGCCAGGCGCCGCCGGGCAAACTCGGCCGCGCCGGCGAGCCGATGCCGCCAGCCCGGCGACCCGTTCGGCTGGGTGCCAGTCACTGCGAAGCTTTCACGGTGGGCCTGTCTCGGCGGACCTGTCTTGGCGGATCAGTCCTAGCGGCAAGAGCCACGATGACGCCGGGCGCGGCCGGCTGAGCCGGCCGCGCGGCGGGCAGGCTACTTCTTGTTCCTGCGCTGGACGCGCGTCTTGCGCAGCAGCTTGCGGTGCTTCTTCTTGGCCATCCGCTTGCGGCGCTTCTTAATGACTGAACCCACGAGACCACCCTCAATTGCTTCCTGGCTGACGGGCATGTCCGCGTTCCATGCTCGCCACAACTGGCGGCCGGGCACATGCCAACGCCACAGCGTACCTCCGCCGGGCCGCATTGCCCGGCATCGCCCGGCATCTGGCCCATCTGCGGTCTCAGCCGGCCCGGCCGCGGCGGGCCCCCGGCTAGCGCGGAACCGGTGGCGGCGCCATCAGCCCGACGCCACGAACGCTTCCCTCAGGTAGCCGCTCACGGCCTGCTCCGGCACCCGGAAGGACCGCCCGACCCGGATCGCCTCGAGCTCGCCTGAGTGAACGAGTCGGTAGACAGTCATCTTGGAAACCCGCATGATCGCGGCCACTTCGGCCACGGTCAGGAACCTGACATCGCTGAGCGGAGTAGCGTCTGCTGCCATTGATAACCCTCTTCCGACCGAACTGGTACGCCACACGAGACCTGGCGCATCAGTCACGCCCGTCTCCAGCGTAAGTCCTGTATGGAAAAGGGCAAGCCCGTGCGAGCCCTGCCAATTCGGCGCTACCTCGACCCATCACGCCCGATTTGCCGAGACGCGGTCATATCCGCAGGTGAGAGGGCCAGGAGTCGACATGGGCCGAAAGCTCAGCCGCCATTCCAGTGCCGTTGCGGCTGGCCATACTCAGGGCTCGCGTTGCGTTACGGGCGCCGTCACGCGGCGGGAGCACGATGCGACGGCTATCCTGCGCCAAGCTCCCGGCCGCGGTCGCGCGCGGCTTCGATGGCAGCGAGCACGGCCGCGCGCACGCCATGGCGCTCCAGCTCGCGGATCGCGTTGATCGTAGTGCCGCCGGGCGAGGTGACAGCCTCGCGCAGCAGCACCGGATGCTCACCGGAATCCCGCAGCATGGTGGCCGCGCCGTAGACGGCCTGCTTCACCATCTCCAGGGCGGTCTGGCGCGGCATGCCGAGCAGGATGCCCGCGTCCACCATGGCCTCGACCAGGAAGTACACGTACGCGGGCCCGCTCCCGGACAGCGCCGTCGCGGCGTCTTGCTGGGATTCGGGGATTCGCAGCACCTTGCCGACCGGACGCAGCAGCTCCTCGGCCCGGCGCAGGTGCTCCTCGGTGGCGTGGCGGCCAGGCGAGATCACGCTCATTGCCTCGTCCACCAGGACCGGCGTGTTCGACATAACCCGGACTACCGGGACGTCGCCGTCCAGCCTGTGGCCGATGAACGCAGTCGTGATCCCGGCCGCGACCGAGATGACGAGCTGATCGGGCGTGACGACCGGGCTGATCTCCGCGAGCAGCGTGTCCATGTCCTGCGGCTTGACGGCGATGACCAACGTCTCCGCCTTCGCGGCCGCCTGTGATGCGGACAGCACGTCGATGCCGTACCCCTCGCGCAGCTGCTGAGCGCGGTCAGCGCGCCGCGCCGCGGCCACGATCTGGCCCGGCGAGACGACACCTGCGCGCAGCAAGCCGGAGGTCAGCGCCTCGCCCATCTTGCCCGCGCCGAGAATGGCGATCACGGGGGAAGCTTACCGGGGCGTCAGTCCGGCGGCGTGCGGCCGGCCTAGCGCTGCGACCCGAGCGCCCGCAGGAAAAACACCAGGTTCGCGGGCCGCTCGGCCAGCCGACGGACCAGGTACCCGTACCAGTCGTTGCCGTAGGGAAGGTAGACCCGCATCTGCGCGCCCAAGCCTGCCAGCCTGGCCTGCTCGGCTGGCCGGATGCCGTAGAGCATCTGGTACTCGAAGGTGCGGGCCTCGCGCCCTGCCGTGTCCGCCTTGACGCCCGCGATCCTGATCAGGCGCGGGTCATGCGTCGCCAGCATCGGGTAGCCAGGGCCATCGAGCAGGATCCGCATGCACCGCGCGTAGCTGCGGTCTACGTCCGCGCGACTGGCCAGGCCGACGCCGTCGGGCGCCTGGTAGGCGCCCTTGCACAGCCGGACACGCGATCCGGCCACTGCCAGCGCCCGGCAGTCATCAGCGCTGCGCGGCAGATACGACTGGATGACGCAGCCCAGGTCGGGGAAGTCGGCGCGCAGTTCGTCGACGAGTCGCAGCGTCGCGTCGACCCGGCCGTGGTCCTCCATGTCCAGGGTCACGGTGGTGCCGGCGTTGCGGGCCGCGGACGCGATGCGGGCGATGTTTTCCCGCGCGGTCTTGTAACCATGCTCGGGCAGGCCAAGGCCGACGGCCGTCGGCTTGACCGAAACCTCAGCGCGGCCGTGGCCGGTCAGCCCGGCTGCAGCCAGGCCGGCGAGCAGCCGCCCGTACTCGTCGGCGACCGTGGCGGCCTGCTCCGGATCGGTCGTGTCCTCGCCGAGGAAGTCGATAGTGACCAGGCGGCCGTCGGTGAGGAGCCGCTCGGTGACGGCCAGCGCCTCGGCCGCAGTCTCGCCCGCGACGAACCTGGCGACCACGTCCCGCGTGACCGGCGTGGCCATGATCAAGTTGCGGGCCTGGCTGCTGGCCGACAGGGCCAGGAGGGCTTGGCGGAGCACGGCGGGGGAACCTCCGGGGAACGACGTTGTTCGCGGCCGGCCCAGGCTACTCGCGACCTCGGCCCATCAGGCCGCCGCGCGCGCGCTTGAGCTCAACCTGGATGTTAGCGCCAGCATCCGGCGAAACGATGACCTCCTGGGCAGCAGCCACGCTGTCGACGGTGAGCGTCGCGTCGACCGGTGTCGTCCGCTTGATCAGGGCCAGGCCAATGGGACCAAGCTCGTAGTGCCGGGCAGTCGACCCGGTGACGCCGACGCTGGCGCCATCGAGCAGGACCAGGTCGCCGTGCGCCGGCAGCTTGTCCTCGCTGCCATCGAGGTGCAGCAGGACCAGCCGGCGCGGCGGATGACCGAGGTTGTGCACCCTCGCGACCGTCTCCTGGCCGCGGTAACAGCCCTTGCTGAGGTGGACGGCCGTCTCGATCCAGCCGACCTCGTGCGGGATCGTCCGGTGGTCGGTGTCGAGCCCGATCCGGGGGCGCCCGGCCGCGATCCGCAGCGCCTCATGCGCCCACATCCCGGCGAGTGCCGCCCCCGCCGCGCGCAGGCCGGCGAGACGCTCAGCCAGCTCGGGCCGGGCCACTATCAGGTCGGTTTCGAATCCGGTGTCGAGCCGCGCGGCGGCAGGCGTCGCGTCGGTCGCCGGCGTCCCCGGGCCGAGCAGGGTCACGACCGCGTAGTCGGCCGAGACGTCCTGCGCATCCACCCGCATCATGAACTTCATCGACGTCAGGAAGTCCACCAGGGCGCCCGCGGTCCCCGGCTCGACGTGGGCCCAGGTCGTGGTCCCGTCGTCGGTCAGCGTCAGCTCGTGCTCGACGTGACCTTGCGGGCTCAGCACCAGTGCCTCGGCGGTCTGGCCGGGCGCCAGGTGCTCCAGGTGCTGGGTCGTCAGGCTGTGCAGCCAGCCAAGCCGGTCCGCACCGGTGATCCGCACCACCCCGCGGTGCGACCGGTCGACGAGGCCCCACCGGGTCACGAGCGCGCGCTGCTCGGCGTAGGGGTCGCCGTAGTGCGCGGCGACGCCGGCGTCCGGCCCGGCGGCCGCGACTGCCCCTGGCTCTGTGAGCAGCGGACTGGTCATCGGCCGGATGGACGGCGGCGCGAGATGACGGCCACGTTCCCGTCCCCTTTCTTGTGCTTGTCAGCTAGGGCGGCAGGCTGCGCACAGCCCGAACACGGTCAGATGCCCGACGTCGGTCACGAACCCCTGGTGCTCCTCGAGCGCGACAACCAGGGGCAGCACGGCGGCCTGATCGACCTCGGTGACCAGCTCGCACTGGCGGCAGACCAGGTGCACGTGCTTGGCGTCCTCAGCCAGGTGATAGCTCGGGGCACCGTGGTGGATGTGGGTGTGCTGGACCAGGCCGATCTGCTCCAGGAGCTCGAGGGTGCGGTAGACGGTGGACACGTTGACGCCGCGCGCGGTCTGCCGCACCTCCCCGCAGATCTCCTCTGGCGTGGCGTGCTCGAGCCGGGCGACGGCCTCCAGGACAAGCTGCCGCTGCGGCGTCACCCGGTATCCGCCGGCCCGCAGCTTGTCATCCCAGGTCTGCACCATGTTCCTGAGTCTAGTGATGGCCGGGCCATAACATGCTTGCCTGCGACAGCCGCGGTGACGTAGCGTTTCGGCTAACGCAGGAAAGGAGGTGGTCCAACAGTATGCATAGATGTCGGACTTGCGAGGTGGCTGTCCGCTAGCCGCCGCCTGCGTGAAGCGCCATGCTGCGGGTTATCCGCGGCCAGCGCATCACCGGCCGCTCAATCGAGCTGACTGGTTCTGATCTGACTTGGGTGCGGGCTGTGCCTGCTGCCCATGGAAGCGCGTGAATCGGTCAGGGCGGAGGCCGGCGAATTCACGGCAGACACCGGACCCCCGGGCTGACCGGCCTGTCCAGCCGGTCCCCGTGGCGGCCTGCTTAGCGTGCGATCGTTTCGGTCGCACGCGGCGGGTTCGACGCGGGAGAGGCCCGGGGGTTTCTTATGCGTCCTGGCTCACCTGTGCTCCGGGCCGGCACCGCTTCGGGCCAGCACCACTTTCGGGTCGGCCCCGCTCTTGCCTAGCCGACGCGCTTGAGCTGGGCCGAGACGTGGGACTGGAGCGGCTGCCCCATCGCGGCCATGTCGTACGCCCAGCCGAGGTCCGCACCGATGAGCCCGTAGAGCCGCGTCCCGGCCGTTACCTCCTTGGCGGTCGCCGTGCGCACGACGGCGTCGGTGGCGAGCTCGATCTTCGTGCCGGTGATCTGGCCGATATAGATCTCGGTGATCCCGGTCGGATGCGCGAGCACGACCTCGATGCTGCCGTCTTCCTGCGGCCGCCAGAAGCCCGTCTCCATCGCCAGCGGACGTCCGATCGTGCCGTCATCCTCAAGGAGCCAGGTGCGGCTGGCGTAGATCAGGAATGGCTTGCCGTTATGGCTGAAGCTGATCTCCTGGCCGAAGTTGGCGCTCTCGATGGTGGGGTAGCCGACCACCCCGGCGCCCTCCCACCGGCCTAGCAGGAAGCGCACCGGCTCCAGCCTCGGGTGCAGCTCGAACTGCTCAGGCACGCCGCCGCGGCCGCCGTCGGCCGGCTGGTCCGCATCCACTGCTAGCTGCCTTCCAGGCCGGACTGGCTCAGGTCTCCGGGCCGGCTCAGGTCTCCGGGCCGGCTCAGGTCTCCGTGCCGGCTCAGGTCTCCGGGCCGGCTCAGGTCTCCGGGCCGGCTCAGGTCTCCGTGCCGCCTGCGGGCACTCGCGGCGCTAGCCGTGGCGTGCCCGCTGACCCGGTGCAGCGCCACGAGAAGGACCAGCGCGGTCAGAGCCGTGAGGCCGAAGGCGGCAACCAGGAGGATGCCGCTCAGCATTGCCGTCATGCCTGCGGAGTGTAGGCACCTGCCGCGGGAATCGCACGGCTGCCACGCCGCGGCCGTCGGCGCGGCACACCCAGATCGCGCTAGGGTGCAGATCATGGCCCCGCGCTCCCTGGTGCTGAAGGTGACCGTCGGTAAAGACGACCCGGAGCGCTGCAATCAGGCGCTCACCGTGGCCGCCGCTGCTGCTGTCAGCGGCGTGTCAGTATCGCTGTGGCTGACCGGCGAGGCGTCCTGGATGGCGCTGCCCGACGGCTGTCCGGATCTCGGCCTCCCGCACGCGACGCCGCTCCCCGACCTGCTGGCGGCCGTCCTGGCCGCAGGCACCGTGACGCTGTGCACGCAGTGCGCGGCCCGGCGCGACATCGGCCCCGATGACGTGGTCAGCGGCGTCCGGATCGCGGGCGCCACGACGTTCGTCGCGGAGATACTGGCGGACGGGACGCAGGCGCTCGTCTACTAGCGCGCGCTTGAGCTCGTGCCCGCCGTCACGCCCTGGAGCTCGCGGAGCGACTCTTCGATGAAGTAGCGCAAGCTCCGCTCCTCAGCGTCGCCGACCCACCGCTCGAACGCGATCCTGAACACGGCGATCCCTGCCTCGGCGGTGAGGCTCGCGGCCGGCTCCGTGACGTCGCGCTGGCGCAGCACGTCGGCGACTGCCGCGGCCAGTGACGCGAGCTTGATGAGCTCGCGCTCCTGCAGTTCTGCGTTCGCCGCGACGATGAGCTGGCGCTGCCGGACGGCGTCGCGGCGCTCCTCGAAGAATTGATCGCTTGCGGCCTCGAGGGCTGCGGCTACCGCGTCGATGGGCGCCAGGCCATCGGGCGCCCCGGCCAGCGTGCTGACGATGAGCTCCTGCAGCGCGCCCGAGCCCCAGAACAGGACCTCGCGCTTGTCGGCGAAGTGCCGGAAGAACGTGCGCTCGGTGAGCCCGGCCCGGCCGGCGATCTCAGCGACGGTGGTCTGGTCGAATCCGTGCTCGATGTAGAGCTCCATCGCCGCCTGCATGAGCCGCCCACGCGCGTCCGGTTCCCATCGGCTCATGTCTCGATGGTAGACGGCTATGAGCTGACGGCAGCGAGCCGTTCGGCTCGCAGCTGACTGGCCCACTCCTCGGCGTCCGGGTCAAGCGGCGCCAGGTGTCCCACCACCCAGCCGAGCAGCAGGTCGGCCAGGCCGGGGTTGCGGGCGAGCGCAGGGCCGTGCATGTAGGTGCCCAGCACCTTGCCCGCGTAGGCGCCCTCTGTCCCGTCGCCGTTGCCGACGCCCATCGTCACGCGGGCGAGCGGCCGGGCGCCGGAGCCGAGCTTGGTGACGCCCTGATGATTCTCGAAGCCGGTGAGTCGCGGCACGCTGAGCGCCGGGTCAACATCTGCGACGAGCTCCCCTACGCCGCGCCGATCACCGCGGCCGCTGGTGATGTCGAGGATCCCGAGGCCGGCCACGGGCTCGCCCGCCACGCCGCCGAACCTGCGGCCGAGCAGCTGATACCCCGCGCACACGGCGAAGACCACCGAGCCGTGGCTGGCTGCGGCCGCCAGGCCGCCGTCCGCTCGCAGCCGGTTCGCGGCCAGGATCTGCGGCAGGTCCTCGCCACCGCCCAGCAGGTAGAGGTCGCCCTGCTGCGGCACCGGCTGGTCGGCGTTGACCTCGATCGCCTCGACCTCGATCCCGCGCAGCCGGGCGCGCCGGCTGAGCACGAGCAGGTTGCCGCGGTCCCCGTACGTGCTCAGCAGATCCGGGTAGACCCAGACCAGCCGGACCGCGCTGTCGCTGCCGCCAGCGCGCCGGGCGGCCGGGGCAGGATCGGGGTCACCGTCCGCGCGCACGCCGGTGGCCAGGTCGCCGGGCAGGCTGCCGGGGCGGTCACCGGCACCGTCTCGGTCCGCGGAGCTGCCCAGGGACTCGCTCAGGTCATCGCGCGGCTCAGCTACGGCATCGTCAGCGGGCCGGCCGGCCGCGTGTCGTCCGGCGGCGCGCTGATCCGGGCCGTCAGGCCCGGACTCCCCGTTCCGGTCCTCATTAGGCCAGCGCTGCGCCGGGATGATGAGTGTCTCGGCCATGTCCTGACCGGCAGCGTGCCGTCCCACGGAGTCGGTCATCGGTACGTCTCCCGCATCACTCAGTCCGGCCGAGTATCGCCCGGATCTGCTGGAACGCCGTGTAGTTGGCAATCACGTCAAGCTCGCCGATGGCGACCCGACCGACCGCGTCGTCGATGCCGTCGACGAGGTCAAACGGAATCTGATCGGCCTCTAGCCGGACGGCGAGGTCCACCCGCCGTTCGCCGGTTACGAACACCGGCCTGCCGCGCAGCACGCGGTAGTCGACGTCCCAGAGCCAGGAGGTGTCCTTGCCGTCGGGCGTCTGGGCGTTCACCGCCAGCAGGACTGGCCCCGGGCTCGGCGCGAGCACGTCGAAGGCCTCAAGCCAGCCGGCCGGATTCTTCGCCAGCAGCAGCCGCACCAGCCTGCCCTGCCGCTCCACCTGGGTGTACCGGCCCGCGATCGACTTGACCTCACGCAGCCGCGGCAGCGCGAGGCTGACGTCGGCGCCAAAGTAACTCGCGACGGCCAGGGCGATGACGGCGTTCGATGCGTTCGCCCGGCCTGGCAGGGCCAGCTTCAGCTCGCGCAGCTGACCGGAGTCGTCGATGACCGAGTCATCGCTCAGCACCCAGCGGGTCGATGGCCGGGCGAAGCCGCACTCGCCGCAGCGCCAGCCGAGCTCATCGCGGCGCAGGTGTGAGCCGCACTCCGGGCAGCACCAGGAGTCCTCGTGCCAGCGCTGGCCGGCCGCCACCCACGTCACCCGCGGCGCCGTCGAGGCTGCCCAGGCGATCAGCGGGTCGTCGGCGTTGGCAACGACCAGGCAGCCCTCGGTCTTGGCGAGTGCCTCCCGCCAGCGTCGGGCGATGAGCCAGATCTCCGCCGCCCGGTCCATCTGGTCCCGGCTCAGGTTCAGCAGCACGACCGCGCGGGGGCGGGTGGCCTCGATGACGGCCGGCAGGTATCGCTCATCGGTCTCCAGCACCGCGTACGGCGCATCCGGCGCACGGCCGAGCGCGGAGGCAAGGCCAGCCTCCATGTTGGCGCCGAAGGCATTGCTGGCGACGTCCTGGCCAAGCGTGCCGAGCGCCGCAGTGATCAGCCGGGTGGTCGTGGTCTTGCCGTTGGTCCCGGTCACGAGCACGACCTGCCGGTCGGCGGCCAGCAGCCGGAGCAGCTCAGGCTCAACCCGCAGGCCCAGCACGCCGCCGATCACAGAGCCATCGCCGCGGCCGGTCAGCCGCGAGACCCGGCCCGCCGCGCCGCTCAGGGACGTCGCGAGGCGCGCGCGCAGCGGAAGCTTGCTCATGTCGGCAGATGTTATCCGGCGACCGGATTGGGCTGGCCTGTCGTCAAGCTGCTCGCCTGGTCGTCCGAGCCGACCACGAAGCGACGCGGCCAGGACAGCACCGCCTCCAGCCAGCCCGTGACTCCCATCTCACCAGCGGCTTTGCGCAGCTGACCGCGATGGCTGACGCCGATGGCGACGGCGGCGAGATCCTCGATGAACGCGCTCTGATCGTCCTCGCCGAGCAGCGCGGACCAGGCGATGAGCCGGTTCCCGGTGACTTCCATCGAGAGCGGGTGCCGCCGCAGGCCGCTGATGCGCTGGCCGATCTTCACGTCGGCTCGGTCGGCCAGGTCTGGCAGCGCGTAGTCAAGCGCGGGTGCCTGGGCGAAGGGATCAGGCGCGGGGCCGTCGTGGGGGCAGACCCGCTCCAGCTCGTGCAGCCAGCGCAGCTGCGGGATGACCCAGGTCGTGCCGGGCCGGGTGCCTGCTCCCTTGCCTCCGTCCAGCATCGCCGCCGCCGAGACCGCGCAGGCCGCGGCGAGGTCGGCCGGGTCGTAGGACTCCCGCAGCGCCTGGCCGCGGCCAAGCACCGCCTGGTCGATCGCGGTCGCGAGCACGCACTCGCGCAGGCGCCCGCCCAGGCTCGCCCAGCGCTCCCGCAGCGGCACGGGCACCCGCGGCCGCGGCCGGTTGACCAGGTGCGCGAGCACGTAGACCTCTGACCAGACGCGCAGCCAGGCGTCCTGCGGCGACCGGGCCAGCAGGTCGGCAGCCCGGATCTCGACCAGCGTGCACGGCCGCGTGCCGGTGCAGGCGTGGCCGCAGGCGGCCGACCTGCGGCCCGCCAGCGGCGGGGGCGTGCTGCGAGCCGGCGCCGGTAGCAGGCGCTCGCGGTCGCCGCCGAACGGCACCCGGACCCGCATCGGCCTGTCCATCCCGTCGGTGAAGACCGCCGCCTCGCCGGGCTGGAGCGACACCACGTGCCGCGACTGGTCGGCGTCGAGGTTCATGGTGGCGCCCACCAGTTGGCGGTCGTCGGCAGCCGGGAGCCGGTGCAGCACCTTGAGGGCCGTGTTCTTGATCGCGTCCGGCACGAGCTTGGCCGGGATCTGCTCGGCGATCACGACGCCCTCGCCGTAGGCGCGGATCTCAGCCAGCAGCGCGGCGAACAGCTCGACCGCGTGCGAGCTTGGCCCGGTCCGCCCGGCCCGCAGCAGCCGGTGTGCTTCCTCCAGGACGATGACGTGCCGGAGGCCGTCGGCCTGGGGTGCGTGCGCGGGTTCCGTCTTCGACCGAAGCCGCAGGTGCTCGACGATCCTGATGATCAGCGTGCCGATGACGAACGCCTTGTCCTCGTCGTTGGCGATGTCCTCGAGCGCGAGCACGACGTTGCGGTCCAGCAGGGCGCCGATGTCGGCCGGGTGCCCGCCTTCGAAGAACCGGCCGGCCGACCCGGTCCGCAGCGACCTGAGGCGGACGTCGACGAAGCCGCGCATGTCGGCTTGCAGTTCCCGGCCGTAGCCCACGTCGTCGATCACGGCCAGAGCGGCCGCCTGAAGCCTGGCCAGCGTCGGCACGGCTGGCGGCACGTCCAGATCCGCCCGGCCGCCCCCGGTCAGCGGATCCCAGCCGCACTCTTCGTAGCTGCGCTGCAAAGCCTGCGACATGATCTGCGGGAACGGCTCCGGCGCGTCAAAGGCGGCCAGGAAGAGCGCGCGGACCATGTCGATGTGCGCCTGCACCGGGTAGCCCGGCTCGGGCGCCAGCGGGTTGACCGACAGTGGCACCGACTCTGGATCGGCCGGATTGATGATCGTGACCGCGCCGCGCACGCCGGCGTCGCGCTCGTCGTCTGCGTTGGTCGCGCCCGGCGCGTCTGAATCGGGTGCGCTTGGCGTGTCGGGCTTGCCTCGCGTGTCCGGCCGGGTCAGCCCGGCGAGGCGCGCGCCCATGGCGGCGTACTCCGACTTGACCGGCTCGATCACCAGCCAGCCGATCCCGGCCCGGGTCAGCTCTGCCAGCAAGTGCCGGATCGTCTGGGACTTGCCTGCGCCTGTCGCCCCAGTGACAAGAGCGTGGCGGTTCAGGGTGGCGAGCGGGATGCGCATGGCCCCGACCGGCCGGTCCTGGCCGTCCAGGATCTTGCCGAGTTCGACGGACCGTCCGGCGGCGGCCTCGCTGGTGACGTCGAAGTAGCCCGGCTGCATCACCCGCACGCCCGGCACTTCGCGCCTCGGCAGCCCGGTCAGCGCGGCGAGCGCGCCGGCCGTCGCGGCGAACGGCACCGTCGAACCGTCCGCCGGATCGGCCACCCTGGCCGCCAGTGCGTCGGCGAACTCCTGCGCACCGTCCGGGCAGCGCAGCCGGTATGGATGCGCGCTCAGGTCAGCCGAGCCCACCAGCACCGGTGCGATCAGCCGCAAGTCCTGCTCGGTAGCGGCGCCCGCCAGCACGCGCACATTCCACAGGCCAGCCTCGCGGTAGGCGTCCAGCTCGGCCAGCCTGCGCTCGGCTCGGCCTGCCTCGAATCTGGCCTGCTCGTCCTCGTACCGCCGCAGGACAGTGAGCTGGTCGCGCAGGTCGGCGGCCTCGGCATCGAGCAGGTCCGTCGGGTCGGCGACGATCAGCCAGCCGAACGGCCTGCCCATCAGCGTCTGCAGCGCAGACTCGAACAGCGTTGGCCGCCCGAGGCCGTCGGCATCGCGGCCGGGCAGTTGACTAACGGCGTCGGCGGCCCGTGGCAGCTGCCGGCCGGGGCAGGGTGCCCAGACAAGCTGATCCAGGTCGGCCAGCATGCTGCCGTCGGTCATGATGCCGCGCGCACCCCACGGGAACAGCATGTCGACGGTCGGCGGTACCGGACTGCCTGGTCGCGGCCGGCCAGCCCAGGGCTGGCCGGACCTAGGCCCGCTGGACCTGGACCCGCTGGACCTGGACCCGCTGGACCTGGACCCGCTGGACCTGGACCCGCTGGATCTGGGCCCCCGGGCGTGGCGCCGGCAGGCAGCGGGCCCGCGTTGGTGATCAGCTCGAGCGGCGCGCCGCCGCCTCGCGACAGCCAGCCCGCGATGAACGGCCGGCGGTGCCGTCCCGCGTTCAGGATCGCTGGCAGCACGGAGGCGTAGTCAGCATCGGCGGTGCCGCCGAGGGAGTGGGCGCTGACGGCCTGGACCCGGTACCAGAGTCCGGCCGCGCCCCCGCCAATGCCTGACTCCACGCCCATGGTGCGTGCTTACCAGGCCAACCGGGGGCGTGCTACCAGATTCAGGCGAATTGTGACACTCGGCCAGTCATCGCGGCTTCCGGCTACAGCTCCACCGTGCCCGAGACGCACGTGATGGTGCCGCCGCCGACCCAGACCTGGCCGTCGTCGTCAGTGGTGATGTGGACCACGCCGGCTCGTCCGAGCGCAGTCCCTTGCCGGGCCACGTACGGCGCCTGCGCACGCCCGGTCGCCAGCAGCCACTGGGCAAGCGAGGCATTGAAGCTGCCGGTGACGGGGTCCTCGTCAGTCGCGCCGTTCTTCGGCAGGAACGTGCGCACCTCGAATGCCGCTGGCGCGCCCGCCGGGTAGGGCCCGGCGACGCCGATGTCGAGCTCGGTCGGCCCTGGCGTGACTGCGAGCACGGCATCGGCACTGTCGAGCAGCACGGCGATCCAGCCGGGACCGTTGTCGGCCCACTGCAGGTCGACGATCTCGTCCCGGCTGATGCGCAGCGTGTCGGCTACCTGGCGGGCGAGTTGCTCGTCCACCGGACCAGAGCGCACGAGCGGCGGCGCGGCGAACTTCAGGCCCCGGTCATCGGTCGCGATCGTCACCAGCCCGGCGCCGCATTGCTGGATCACCGTGCCCGGCGCGCGCGGTGAGCCGCCGGCCTCCAGCCACGCGTGACAGGTGCCGAGCGTCGGGTGCCCGGCGAACGGCAGTTCCAGGCTCGGCGTGAAGATGCGAACCTGGTAGTCGGCCCGGCCGTCGGCCGGCTCCAGCACGAACGTCGTCTCGGAAAAGTTGGTCCAGTTCGCGAACTGCTGCATCTGGCTCGTCGTGAGCCCGGCCGCGTCGAGCACGACCGCCAGCGGGTTGCCCCCGTACGGGGCCTCGGTGAAGACATCGACCTCGCGGAATCGCCTGCGCATGGACTACATCCTGGCCGGCCGCGTCGCCAGCGTGGCGGTTGGCAGCGCCATGATGGCCGGGTTCGCGTCGGCCAGCAGCACCTGACGGCCTCCCGGCGCCGGGTAGCACAGCACGACGGCGCTTTGCGGCAGCTGCTGGAGCTCGTGCTGCTCGACGACGGACTCGCGGGAGCGCTGCACGGTCATGGCTGCCGAGTCGCTGCTGCCCACGGCCCGGGAGGTGCTCCAGCCCCAGGAGGTGCCATCGCTGATCCCGGCCGTGATGGACCGCGAGTCGCACGACGATGCCGATGAGCTCAGATCCCGGCTGGCAGACCCGGTGAAGTCCGCGAACGGCGCGAAGGCGCCTGGCCGGCTGCGGCCCCGGCTGCGGCCAGTGCTCCTGGTGACCGAGTCGGAGCCGGCCACCGAGTCCGCAGTGCCGACGGTGCTGGTATAGGAGGCGCCGACCGTGTCGGTGAGTGACATGCCGACGGTGTCGGTCAGCTGGCTCACGACGAACCTGTGCTCGGTGCCGATCTGCTCGGCGGCAACCCTGGCGTCCTCGGCGTTTCCGAGCCGCATGAAGCCGACGGCCGCATCGCCACGGCCGAGGCGCTCGCGCACGTGTGCCGGGATCGAGCGATAGCCGAGCACGAGCCCGGCCCCGGTGATCTCGGCCGCATCGCATAGCCGGTCGAGCAGGCCGGCTGGCAGCCGTTCGGCCCCGAGCAGGCAGATCGTCTGCTGCCACCGGGTGCCGGGCGGCGTCTGGCGAAGCACCGCGGTGAGCGCGACCACCAGGTAGGCCGCCAGGACGCCGTTCGCCACACTGCCGGCGCGCCGGTCGAGCCAGGCCACGTTCAGACGGCTTGGCGGCCTGTCGGCCAGGGCGGTCGCGAGCGGCGCCAGGACGCGCAGGCGGGCCTCGATGCTCCAGGCCCGCTCAGTGGCCAGGGGCCCGGCCGCCCGCCCCGCCAGGTTGGCGATCCTCGCCAGCTGATCGTGCGTGAGCCCGCCTGAGCCAAGATGCTCGGCCGGGCCTCCGATCTGTCCGAGCACCCGCAGGCCGGCGATGAGCTGTGGCATCGACGGGTCCGCGCCGAGAGCCTGCAGGATGCTGCCGAGCAGCGCCGCGTCCTTGGCCGGGTCTGCCGTGCCGACGGTGGCAGGTCCCGCAGGTCCGTCGGCAGCGCTCACGGTCTGGGCAAGGACGTCCGCCAGCACCTCGGGCGGCAGCAGCGCGCCCAGTTCTAGCTGCGGCAAGTCGGTTGGCAGCACCCAGACCAGGGGCCCGATGCCAGCGTGGCGCGCTACGGCCAGCAGATCGGTCGCCACGCCACCCTCGGTTAGGTCCAGGACGGTCACGTCCCCGCCGGCTGCAAGCCGTGGCGCCGCGATCATCGTCACGAGCGCAGACCAGCCCGCCAGGGTGCCGCCTGCGACGTCGACACGGTGCACGCTCGTCGGCAGGGCCACCGGATACCACTGCGGCTGACGGCGTCGCGCCTGGCCGCGCTGCTTCCAGGCGCGTAGCTCGCGGGCGTGCTGCTCCTGCCGGGCGGCTAGCTGGCGGTGCCGCGCCTCGGCGAAGGCGGCCACGCGCAGTTCTTCACCGCGCAGCCGATCAGCTATCGCCCTGTTACTGCGCCATAACGCTCGGCCGCAACGGCCGGCCAGGTACACCGCAGGGCTGGTCACGAGCAGTGCGACACCGCCGGACAGCAGGCCCGCCAGCCACCCTGTCGCCGCGCCGCTGCCTACTGCCACGGCGGCCGCGGCCGTCAGCCACGCGGGCCGGGCGAGCCTGCTGTCTTCGCGCCGCTGCGCGGCCACCCAGTCAGGGCTGACCGCGTCGGGTTCCATCGGATCTGGCGGCTGCGGCCGCGGCCCAGGATCGGGCCCGGCAGGGGCATACTGCCAGCCCACGTACACCAGGTCCGCCCTGACTCGACCGCGCGGTGCCAGGCGGCCCAGAGCGTGGCCAGCGCCGCCGGTCACCGCAGGTGCTCACGGCTGATCGGCACGACGCGGCAACCCGGCATAACGCGCGGCGCGGCGCTGTCCGCCCGCACCCGAGCGAGCACCGTGAACTCACCTCCACGCTGGCAGGTCAGAAGGTTCTGAACGGCCTGGCCCGGCCGATCGGCACCAAAGTCAGCAACGGCCTCGAAAGGACGAGCGGCTGGAGTTGCGCCACCGAGCGGGGCGTCATTCCCACCCGTGTGCCCGATGGCGTCGGGGCCAGGCTGCGAGTACTGCAAAGGAGCCGCCAGCGCCAGGGCCAGATCGCGGCCGACAGGCCCGCTGACCACGACGACGCCGGCCGAGCACGCGAGCTGAGCCGCGCACTGCGGGTCGGTGGTGCTCAGCACGATCGCGGTCCCGGTCACTGGCCCCAAAGCCAGGAGCTCGGACAGGCTGATGGGGTCCATGACCTCACAGCCGCTGAGCCACGCCAGGCAGTCCGCTCGCAGGCCGAGCTCACGCAAGCCGCCGAGCACGCGAGCCAGATCCCGGCCCGTCTGGCGGGCCGCGTCAGCGTGCTGCGACGAGACCAGCACGGTCTCGCGTCTGCGGACCGCCCGGCCGAGCACCCCGCCGACGCTGCCGCCGGAGCCGACGCTGGCGCCGGAGCCGACGCTGCCGCCGGAGCCGACGCTGGTGCCGCCGCCCACCGCAGCGCCGCCGGGCTTGGTGACCGGGACGCCGAGCGACGTGGCGAGCTCCCGGACCCGGTCGGCCACGGCGGACGGACCGGCCACGCCGCTCAGGCCCGCGGCAGCGCACTCGACGATGACCACCGTCTTGCGCCGTCGCAGCGCAGCGCAGGCGACGGCGACGCCGAGGTGATCCGCATCTGGGCCTGTCAGGAGTACGCCGTGCGTCGCCTCGGCCCAGCTCAGGCCAGCTACCAGCCCGGTGTCAGCCACCAGGCCGATGGCACAGCCGTCAGCTGTCACGGTGTGCCCGGCCGCGAGCGCGGCCGCGGACACATGACGGCGAACCAGCGCCACCAGGCCAGGCCGCCAGCGCCAGCCTGGCGCGCGCCGCCACCATGCGAACCACAGCGCGAGCCCGGCCTCGCCCGTCGCGGCCAGCAGCGCTAGCGGCAGTTGCCTCGGCAGCCACCGGCCGGCGCCGGCGATCACCGCGGCCGGATGCGCCAGCCGGCCCGGATGGACGGCGGCATCGAGGAGGAACGCGGACGTCAACCGCGCCCCCTCGCCAACCGCGGCCGCCGCGCTAGCGGGACCGACCGCAAGTAACCAGATCAGGCTCGCCAGCGCCGTCGCCGCGAGCCAGTGCGGCCGCCAGCGCGACAGCCGGGCGACCGCGACAAGAGCCACCGCAGCCACGAAGGTGACCTGCGCAAAGAGAAGCTGGCCGGCTATCGCCGCCGTGACGAGCCCAGCGGCTAACTCGCCGCGGCGTGGGCTGTCAGCCGGGTCATGCAGGCGCGAGCGCAGCGGTCGTCGATCGGCCACCCCGGCTGTGGCGGTGCGCATAGCGGGTCAAGATTCCCAGTCCTCGATGGCGTGCGTCCAGGAACCTGCCAAACTGCCCGCATTTCCGTCCGGCCGTGGCGGCAGTGGCGTCTGCACGACGACACGGAACATGTCAGGCCGCAGCACAGCGACGGTCAGCGCCATCGGCCGGCCGTAGTCCACGTCGTCGAAGCGGACCGTCACGATGGTGGCGAGCTGGCCAGCCGTCAGGCGGAGGCTACGCGCCACCGATGGCGGCGGCGCCTGCAACTCGAGGTACAGCGCAGTTGCCGCCGCCGGGCTCGCTGGGCTCGCAGCGCTCGCCGGTGCCGCGGCGGCACCGCCCGGCGAGGCCGGCACCGGGGCATCGGCGACTCCGGTCAGCTGCAGTAGGTTCAGGATCTTCGGCAGCCCGGTCTCCGCGCCAGCGTCTGGCCGCATCTCGAACTCGGCCGGGACGTACGTGGTGCACAGCGCGGCGGGCTCGCCGCCCGAAGCCCACAGGTACCGCACCACGCTGACCTGCTGATTCGCGGGCAGCCGCAGCGCCCAGCAAATGTCTTCGGGCGGCAGCCGCCGGGTCACCTGGCGGCTCCGGCACGAGAACTCCCCGCCCATCGCGTCGACATAGGACGCCAGACCGGGGACGCCTTCCAGGCTGATGACGTACTCAGCCGGCGAGGCGCGATACACCTGGCCATCGGCAAGGCGCCGGACGAGGTGGCGGCTGGACAGTTCCTCGACCGCGGCGTCGATCTCCGCGGCGCTGACGTTGTAGCGGCGGGCGAGCGCGGAGTGCCGCGGGAGCCGCCAGCCGGGCTCGTGGTGTACGAGCGCGGCCGCGAGCCGATCAGCCAGCACGCTCACCGCCGGCCCCGCGACAGCGGGCGCGGGCCTGCCGCCGGCCCTGGGCGATCCGCCTGGCCCGGACGGCTCGTCATCGCCCGCGGCGACCGGCCAGCCGGCGTGCGGGATGCTCATGGCCACTCACTCAGCATCGCGGCGTGCGGACGGCAGCCGGTCAGCCTGCTGACCGGGTCGCCGATGATCACCACGCCTGTCTGCTTCCTCGCCTCTGACTGTCGGTGATCGCGAGCCTGCGATCGGCCGGCTAACGACGTCATTTCTAGGCCGGCCAGGTGAATAACAGTTGAACCACAGGCGGCCAGACAAGCGACGGCCTGGTGGCAAATAGGAGAACAACAGGCTGAGGCAGTGCGCCCGGCCTGCCCGGTCGCACTGCCCCATTCTGACCACGCCTGATCCGGCGCTGGCCGCGCCGCTAGACGGCTACTTCCAGCTCCCTGATCTCCCCGATCGCGGCACTGACGCCCCGGTCGGTGCTGATGCCACCAGGTGCCAGCACCCGCAGGGTCCAGTCGCCTGGCGCCGCGAAGAACCGGAACCCGCCGTCCTCGCCCAGTGGCACCTCAGCCACGAACTCACCGCCCGAGTTCAGCAGCCGGGCGTACCCGACCGGCACGGGCGCGCCATCCTTGGTGACCTTGCCCTGGACGATGGCCTGGTTGCCGGCATCCTTCACGGGCGCGCCGCCCGCCGGCGCGCCGCAGCCAGCCTGTGCGGTGTCGCTCATGACTCATCCCCGAGCTTGATCGGAACGCCGACCAGGGAGCCGTACTCGGTCCACGAGCCGTCGTAGTTCTTGACGTTGGGCTGGCCCAGCAGCTCGTGCATGACGAACCAGGTGTGCGCCGAGCGCTCCCCGATCCGGCAGTACGCGATCGTGTCGGTGCCGAAGTCGACGCCGGCGTCGCTATACAGCGTCTGGAGCGCGTCGTCGGACTTGAAGGTGCCGTCGTCCTCGGCCGCCTTGGACCACGGGACGTTCCGGGCGGTGGGCACGTGGCCGCCGCGCTGCGCCTGCTCCTGCGGCAGGTGTGCGGGGGCGAGCAGCCGGCCGGCGAACTCGTCTGGCGACCGCACGTCGATCAGGTTCTTGTTCCCGATGGCGTTCACCACCTCGTCGCGGAACGCCCGGATGGACAGGTCCTGCTCCTGTGCCTTGTAGCCGGTCGCAGGGCGCGCCGGGACCTCGGTGACAAGCTCGCGCGATTCCAGCTCCCACTTCTTGCGGCCGCCGTCCAGGAGCTTGACATTGCGGTGGCCGTACAACCGGAAGTACCAGTACGCGTACGCGGCGAACCAGTTGTTGTTGCCGCCGTAGAGGATGACCGTGTCGTCGTTAGAGATACCGCGCTCGGATAGCAGCGCCTCGAAGCCTGCCCGGTCGACGAAGTCACGGCGGACCGGGTCCTGCAGATCCTTCTTCCAGTCGATCTTCACGGCCCCGCGGATGTGGCCCTTGTCGTAGGCGCTGGTGTCCTCGTCGACTTCGACCAAGACGACGCCGGGGTCGTCGCGGTGCGCCTCGACCCACTCAGCGTCCACCAGGACGTCGGAACGGCTCATGCTCAGATCCTCCTCTGTATCAGCCTGGGCTCGCGGTGAGCTCTGGCTCGTCGAGCAGTTGTTCGTTGTGTCAGCTTCGGCTGGCGTCGGCCTGCGCTGGCCAGGTTCGCCGGATAATCAGGTACATCTCACATCCCAGGCAGAGCCCGAATACCCCGTTCAGCACGGCGGCTACCAGGCCGAGCCCGGCCGCGACCAGCCCGAGCGGACGCAGGCCGACCGCGAACCCAATAATGCCGATGATCGAGATCACCAGGCCCACCGCCTGGGCGAACCTGGGGGGCGCCGCGGCCTCGAGCTCGCTGGGCGGCCCCAGGCGCGGCCGTACCAGCCACTTGTACACGAGCCCGTACGGCGAGTTCTGCAGGCCAAGGAACGCGCCTGCGGCGAACACCACGGCCTGCGCCGCGAGCAGCCAGACGCTGCCGGTGATCAGGACGACGGCGAACACGACCATCGTGATCAGAGCACCGATACGCGGCCCCCGCGGGTCAATCTCCATCTGCCGGTTCCCTTCGAAGTCTCGTCCTGGCGGTAATCCTGCGGTGAGACTGCTGGCGTGGCTGAGGTGATCCCGCACCTGCCCGTATCGTTCAGGCATTTCAGGGCGGGGAACGGGGCCGCGAGCGTACGCGGCGACCCGCTACGTGCTCCGGTGGCCTTCGGCCACGACGGAAGCGGTCAGCAGGCCCGCGCCAGCTGGCCTGCCGGACAGATGGCCGTGGCCACGCGGCAGAAGTCCACCGCACGGCGCTTGGTCAGCGCGATACCGGGGCGTTGGGGCCGATTCGCGCGGTACATCGGTACAGGCACGTAGCCGATGCTATGCGGGCGGGCAAGCACTGTCACGGTCGTAAATCCCGATCTCATTTGTAGGAAACACTCTATCATCGGGTCACGGGCCGACCGCAGCCCCGATCGCGGCGATCACGTCGGGCTTTCTTGGCTGACCGCTGGCGCGCCGCACGACCCGCCCGTCCTCGGCCAGCACCAGGACGGTGGGCGTCCGCAGCACGTTGAGCTCTCGGACGAGGTCGAGCCGCGATTCGGCGTCTATCTCGATGTGCGCGACGCCCTCTGTCATCCCCGCCACATCGGCGAGGATCCGGCGGGTGGCGCGGCACGGGGCGCAGAACGCCGAGGAAAACTGCACCAGCGTGGCCCGCGCGCCGAGGGCCTGCCCCAGCTGATCGCTCGTCAGCAAGACCGCCTCAGCCAGGGACTCCGAGCGCGCTGGCGCACTGGCAGCCGGGTTGATACCAGCACCCTGCAGGACTCGCGCGTTGAGCGGCACCGACGCGCCGGCGCCAGCCCGGCCCGGCCGGGCCGGGCTAGGGCTGCGCATCCGGCCGTTGGTCAGCCGCCAGGCCG
Source organism: uncultured Actinomycetota bacterium (assembly GCA_963792725.1). GTDB lineage: Bacteria > Actinomycetota > Actinomycetes > Streptosporangiales > Streptosporangiaceae > JAJYUU01. The sequence goes on from CAWBXJ010000003.1 coordinate 578,530, forward strand.
TGCCCCCGATGAGGGCGACGGCGAGCGCGCCGACCAGCGCGGCAAGTCCGGGTGTCATGCTTCCTATCAGCACGCCAGCAGCGCGCGGCATTCCCGACCTAGCTGGCGGGAATGTTCACCAGCAGCTTGCCCGCGCTCGTGATCTCGAAACTGTGCACGGAGCTGGCCGCGACCGGGGACGAGGCCGAGTACCAGACCTTCTGGCCGTAGACCGCCGCGCGGACCGTCCAGGAGCCCGCATACTCGCGGCCGTTCTTGCCGACGACCCAGAACTGGCAGGTAGTACCCGGCCTGATCCCGCTGACCTGCACCCGCATCGCGGTGCTGGTCCACGGAGTCTGCGTGTAGTCGACGACCGCAGCGACGTGAGTCTTGGCGTTGACAGCGGCGGCGACGTCGCTCGGCGGATGGCTCGACGACGAGGCTAGCTGCGTCGCCGCCGTAGCGATACCGGCCGCGATCGCGGCCGACGCGGCGACCGCCAGCGCACCGCGCCACAGCCGGCTGCGGTGCTTGACCGACACCTTGCGCAGCAGCGAGTTGAGCAATTCAGCTGGCGGCTCGGCCATATCCGGCAGCCCGCTTGGCTCCAGGCTCATTCGCTCGACGTCAGCAGCGGGCACTCGGCCCAGCATGGCCGGCAGGCCAGCCAGCCCGGCCAGCTCGTCGCGGCAGGAGGCGCACTGCCCCAGGTGCTCCTCGACCGTCGCCCGCTCGGCCGGGTCGATGGCGCCTACTACATAAACCCCCAGCAGCTGCCGGATCTCCCGGCACGCGGGGCCGCTGAATCCGCTGATCGTCATGGCGCCAGCCCCCGTTCCTCCAACGCGAGCCGAAGTGCGCGAAGCGCGTAGAACGTCCGCGATTTCACAGTTCCGGCAGGCACACCGAGCGTTGCGGCCGCCTCAGTGACCGACTTGCCCCGATAGTAAGTTTCCAGTAGCACCCGTTTGTGCTCTGGCCGCAGTGAGCTCAGCGCGTCGGCTACCGCCCAGGATTCCAGCGCTCGCTCCGCTTCATCGGGCACGGGCAGGACGTCGAGCGCTGCCTCGCCGACCTCATGCGGCCTGGCCTTGCGCGCCCTGTATGAGTCGATTGCCAGGTTGCGTGCGACCGCGAACAGCCACGGCCGGGCCGGCCTGCCGGCAATGGCCTCCGGGTGCTGCCACGCGCGCAGCAATGTCTCCTGCACGATGTCCTCGGCACGCTGACGGTCGCCGCTCATCAGATGGACCGCATACCTCAGCAGCGGGGCGGCATGCTCGGCATAGAGCGCACGGATGAGCTCCTCGTCGGATGAGATCCGCCGGGAGTTCCGGGCGCCAGCGCTTCCCAGGCCTGCCATGTCCTCTACTACGTACGTCGTTCACTAGCGGTTCAATCGGTTCTGACCGCACTTCTCCCGTCCCTGCCCCCGCGTTACGCCAACCGGTGAATCTGCACGTCATGCAGCCGCCAACGGCCATTTCAGCCGCCCGCGAACGGCGGCAGCACCTCGATGACGTTGCCATCGCGCAGCGGCACTGACTCGGCCGCGCGCCGCCCGACCGGATCCCCGTCGATGAGGAACGAGGCCCTGGCGAGCACGGCCGGCAGCCGCTCCGCGCCAGGCGTCTGGCCCGCCTGGGCCAGGGCCGCGGCGAGCGTGTCGGCAGTCAGGCGCTGCTCGGCAACGCCGGCCGCGTCCTTTGCTGCTGCCCAGTAGCGCATGGTCACGGAGGCCATGTCAGCTATCCTCGCTCATAGCGGCACCGGACAATGACGACCCGGGTGTAGACGCGGGAGATATTGGGTTCTCGTTCCGGCAGTTCGCGCCGGGGGCCGGAGGTGGCGGCGGTTTGAGCAATGTCCTGCTGCTGACCAGCGGGCGCGAACCGCCTGCCGACATTCTGCCGTCACTAAGCCTGCTCCCCCATTTGGTCCGGGTGGCTCCCGCTGCCGCTGAGCACGTGACCAGCGGCCCCGTTCCCGACGCCGTGCTGGTCGATGCGCGCCGCGATCTCATGCTCGCGCGGCGGGTGCTGATCGCGCTGCGGTCGATGGCGAGCCCGGTGCCGGTGATCGCGATCGTCACGGACGGCGGCTGGGCGGCGGTCTCGGCCGACTGGGGCGCCGACGACCTGCTGCTGCATACGGCCGGCCCGGCAGAGGTCGAGGCGCGGCTCCGGCTCGCGATCGGCCGGCGCGCTCAGTCGGCCGCCCAGCTTCCGGACGAGATCCGCTCCGGCGGACTTGTCGTCAACGAGGCGACGTACTCGGCCCGCATGAACGGGCGTTCCCTCGATCTCACCTTCAAGGAGTTCGAGCTGCTGAAGTTCCTGGCCCAGCACCCCGGCCGAGTGTTCACCCGGGCGCAGTTGCTGCAGGAAGTGTGGGGCTACGACTACTTCGGCGGAACCAGGACCGTCGACGTCCACGTCCGGCGGCTCCGGGCCAAGCTCGGCGCTGAGAACGAGGCGCTGATCGGCACCGTTCGCAATGTCGGCTACCGGTTCGTGCCGGTCAAGACCGGCAGTACTGGAGCTGACCGCGCCGACGGCACCGCGGCTGGCCGCGACAGCGAGCCCGTGGGGCCGGACGACCTCACGGGCCCGGACTCCGATGACGCGCTCGACCTGTCGACAGTGGCGCATGCCGACCGATAATCCGGCCGGCGCGCCGCCTGATCGCACGCAGGTCCGGGTCAGCGGACCGCTGCCTGCCGAGCAGGCAGCCGAGGTACTTGAGCTAGTTGGTCGCGCCGCCGAGGAGGACAGCGTCAGCGCGCTGTCGGAGCACGTGATGCTGCATCTGCGCTACGGCGGCGACCCGCGCGCGCGCAACATCCTGCTCTGGCACGACGGCGTGCTGGCTGGCTACGGCCACCTGGATCCGACCGATCCGGTCGAAGGGCCGGCCGGGGAGATGGTCATCGATCCGACGGCCAGGCGCCGCGGACTCGGACTGGCGCTCGGCCGCGCGCTGGCGACCGAGGCTGGGGCGGCCGGACTTCGGCTGTGGGCGCACGGTGACCTGCCCGGCGCCGCCCGGCTGGCGGCAGCTGCCGGATTCCACCGCTCCCGCTCGCTCTGGCAGATGCGCCGGTCGCTCCAGACGCACATCGGCAAGCCGCACTATGCCGAGGGCGTCTTCGTGCGGCCCTTCCGAATCGGCCAGGACGAGGACACCTGGGTCGCGCTCAATCGCCGCGCCTTCGCCCGGCATCCGGAGCAGGGCGCCTGGACCAGAGCCGACCTGGATATGCGCGAGCGTGAGCCGTGGTTCGACGCCGACGGTTTCTTCCTCGCCGAGCGGGCCGGGCACCTGGTCGGCTTCCACTGGACGAAGATTCACGGCGGCCACGAGAAGCCAGATGATGCTGACGGCCACGGGCACGAGCCGATCGGCGAGGTCTACGTCGTTGGCGTCGATCCGGCCGAGCGCGGCACCGGGCTCGGCCGCGCGCTCACGCTGACCGGACTGCGCTACCTGCGCGGCCGCGGCCTGGCTCAGGTGATGCTGTACGTCGACGAGACGAACACCGCGGCCATCGGGCTCTATGAGTCGCTCGGCTTCACCCACTGGGACACCGACGTGATGTTCAGCAGCAACGCGCCCGCGACCGAGGATTGACTGGCGCCGGGTGGTAGCTTCTCCCGATGGCCGAGCTCCAGCGCCTTCGCGCTGACCACGCCGCCGCCTTGCTCGCGTTCGAGCTGGCGAACCGGGCGTACTTTGCGGCGTCGATCCCGGACCGGGGCGACGACTACTTCACTCATTTCGACGAGGAGCACGCCCGCCTCCTCGACTTGCAGGAAGCCGGACTTGATCACCTCCACGTGCTGGTCGGTGTCGACGGTGAGGTGCTCGGGCGAGTAAACCTCATCCAGGTCGTGGACGGCTGTGCCGAGCTAGGCTTCCGCGTCGCGCAGAAGGCCGCCGGTCAAGGCCTCGCCACCGCCGCCGTGCACCAGGTCAGTGCCCTGGCTCGGGCGGAATACGGCCTGACGGCCTTGCGGGCACGCGCGACGCTCGATAACCGCGGGTCGCGAGCAGTGCTGGCCCGGACGGGCTTCCAGCCAGTGGGCGAGATCCTGCTGAACGGCCGCCCTGCGCTTAGCTACATCCGGGACCTCAGCGAAGTCCCCGCGCCCGGGCAACGCGGCGGCGTAACGGCTCAGTAAGCGCGCGCGTCGGCGCTGGTGCACTGCCGCAGGCCGAGCACCTCGTCGATCTCGTCGTTCGTCAGCGACCGGTCGGCGATCGCGACCGCGCTCAGGACCTCGGCGTAGAGCTCGATCTCCTCCAGCGCCACCCGGTCATGGAACCTGAGGTCGACGTCGTCGTGCACGCGCCCACCTCCCGTGTTCCTAGGTTCCTGTAACTCGCCTGTAACAAGGCTAATGGCGAGAAAGCCCGCGCGCATGACTCATCAGGGCCATTTCCCGGACCACCCCGGCGGGTGGGTCCTCGCGGTGGGACTGGGTGTCTGGCACTGGGCGTCATCGCGTGGACACGACGCACGATCCGCGGCGTGACGCCCGCGACTTACTGGCCGGACCAGATGGCCGCGCGGTGCCGGGCAGAGCGCTGCACGTAGTGCGCCGCGGTCTCGGCGAACGACTCCCGATCAGCGTCGGTGAGTTCCCGCACGATGCGGCCGGGAACGCCGGCCATCAGCACCCCCGCCGGGACCGTGGTGCCCGGCAGCACGACGGTGCCAGCGGCGATCAGCGTGCCGGCCCCGACGCGAGCGCCCCCGAGCACGACGGCGCCGATGCCGACGAGCACGCCGGTCTCGATGTACGCACCGTGCACCATGGCCCGGTGCCCGAGGCTGACCCGGTCTTCCAGCACGGCCGGCTCGCCGGCGTCGACGTGCAGGCAGGACAGATCCTGGATGTTGCACTCCGCGCCAACCACGATCTCGTCGTCATCGGCGCGCAGGACGCAGCCGTACCAGACGGACGCAGCCCGGCCGAGCGTGACCCGGCCGACGACGACGGCGCCGGGCGCAATCCAGGCCTCGGGATGGATGACGGGGGCGTCGTCATCCAGCGATCCGATCAGCCGTTCCGTCTGCACTGGCCCACCTCGTTTCCTTGCTACGCCGGCCACGTTGACCCTTGGCCATCGATTGTCTCAGTCCGGTCCGGCATCGGCCGGGTAGTCACTCATCATGCCGCAAACCGGATAAGTAACTACAAAACATCGTTTCGGTTGCGCCTGGGGAAGCTTAGGGACAGAGTCAACCCCGACGTCTCAGTTCGTCGCGCGCGTCCGATGGCCGTTCAGTTCCGGCGAGTCGCCCGGCGGGCGCGGCACCGCCAGCCGTAATTACCAGCAGTCCCCGTGGCCACCCCGCTTGCCGCACCCTGGGTCCGGCGACTGCCTGATGACCCGATAGGTGAAACGATGAGCGACCAAAGCCACCTCTCCGCTGACTTGGGCCATGACGATCAGTTCGAGCGCGAGATGCGCGGCTACAGCCGCCGGGCCGTCGACGAGTACGTCGCCGCACTGCGGATCGACCTGCGCGGACTAGAGGACGGCAAGCATGACCTCGAGGACCGGCTGTCCCAGGCGCTCGACGAGATGGAGCGGCTCAAGCTAGAACTGTCGGCCGCCCGGTCGAGCGACAAGCCAGCGCACGAGGAGATCAGCGAGCGCATCGGGCAGATCCTCAAGCTGGCCGACGACGAGGCCAAATCGCAGCGTGGCAAGGCCGAGGACGAGATCGCCAAGCTCCGGGCCGACGCGCAGGCGGACACCACCAAGCTGCGCGCCGACGCCAAGGCCGAGACCGATCGCAGCCGGGCCGAGGCGCATGAGCAGGCTGAGCGCATGCTGAGCGCGGCGCAAGAGCAGGCCGACTCGACAGTCGCGACGGCGAAGGCGGAGGCGGAAGCCGCTCGCAAGAGCGCGGCCAGCGAGGCGCAGCACGTCCTGACAGAGGCGACCAAGCAGGCCGAGACCGCAGTCGCCACCGCCAAGAGCCAGGCAAAGCAGCAACTCGACGAGGCAACAGCCCGTGCGACGGCGATCCACGATGGCGCCGAGCGGCGGCTGAACCTGCTGATGTCACGCCACACTGAGGCAGTTCGCCGGCTGACTGAGATCAGGGACGTGGTCACCACGCTGGTCGCGGGCGAGGCCGACCGCGGCTCGCTCGAGGACGAGGTGGCCAGGATCGTGACCAGCGCGGCGAGCAGCGACAGCCAGCCTGGCCGGCCGGGGAACGGCCGCTCGACCGGTCCGGGCGAGGGTCGCCACGCTGGCGGCAACGGGCAGCCCGACGGCCAGCCGGCGCTGTCCACGGCGCAGCGGCCCGGCCAGCCCGCCGTCCCGACCCAGCCAGCCGGACGCCCGTCCCAGGGCATCGCCGGCCCCACCCACAACAGCCCGGCCGCGCACAACAGCCCGAGTACGCACAACAGCCGAGTACCCACGGCAGCCCGGGCAATGGCCTGCACGCAGTCCCAGCCGACAGCAGGACGGCAACCGCGGTGAGCGCCAACGGCGACGGCGACGACACCGCCGACGGGATCAAGGTCGTCAAGGACTAGGCCGCGTCGTCTACGCGACTCAGAAGCAGCCGAGGCCCCGGGCAGTCGCCCTGAGGCCTCGGCTGTTAGCTGGGGGTGACGTTACGACGGCAGCGTGTCGAGCTGGCGCAGGATCACGCCCTCGCGCAGCGCCCACGGGCAGAGCTCCAGACCGGGGATGCCGAGCAGGTCCATCGCGGCATCCGCGACGATCGCGCCCGCGGCCAGCTGGTGCGCCCGGCCTTCCGACACGCCGGGCAGGTCCTCCCGCTCCGCCCTGGTGAGCTGCGGCAGTCGCTCGGCAAGCTCGATGACATCGGTGTGCTTGAGTACCCGCTTGACGTACTGGCCCTCGGACGACGGTGCGGCTCCGGCGATCCTGGCCAGCTGCCGGAACGTCTTGGACGTGGCGACCGAGTGATTCGGCGGCCCGTTCCGCAGCAGGGGCCCGGCCATCGTCGCGATCTCCGCCCGGACATGCCGGCGCAGCTTCCGCACGTCCTCGGCGGACGGCGGATCGCCCGGCAGCCAGTCGCGAGTCAGCCGCCCGGCGCCGAGCGGCAGCGACACGGCGCTGTCGGGTTCCTCGTCGAGCCCGGTGGCGATCTCGAGCGAGCCGCCGCCGATGTCGAGCAGCAGCAGCCGGCCCGATGACCAGCCGAACCAGCGCCTGGCCGCGAGGAACGTCAGCCGGGCCTCGTCCGGGCCTGGCAGCACCTTGATGGCGACGTTCGTCTCGGCCTCGATCTGGGCGAGCAGTTCGTCGCCGTTGGCGGCGTCCCTGACTGCCGACGTGGCGAACGCGAGCATCTGGTGCACGCCCTTGTCCTCGGCGATCTGAAGCGACTCGTGCACGAAACCGCGCAGCCGCTGCGCGCACTCGGCCGTGAGGAAGTTGGCGTCGTCCAGGTTCTCGCCCAGCCGCAGTTCGGCCTTGTGCGAGAACGCGGGGAGTGGCCGACCACCCTGATGGGCATCGACGACCAGCAGGTGCACAGTATTCGAGCCCACATCCAGCACGCCGAGTCGCATACTCAGACGCTACCCGCAGCTGATCTGCGAGAACATAAACGTCCTCGGCGGGCGGTCTGCCCGGGTAGCCGCCAGCCCTCGGATATACTTCTGTAACAGAATCAATTGCGACTGATGATCAAGAACCCTGGGAGTCGAGGGAGTGGGTGTGCGGGCCGCGGACAACGGCGGTGACGGCAGCCGGCCAGCCCGCCTGCTCCGCCGCGGCCGGATCCTGGAGGGCATCACCCTCGGCTGGAACGTGGCGGGCATCGTCGTCCTGACGATCGCGGCGATCCGGGCCCGGTCGGTCGCCCTCGCCGGGTTCGGGCTGGACTCGCTGATCGAGATCGGCGCCAGCACCGTCGTGCTCTGGGAGCTGGCCGGCACCGGAGCAGACCGCCAGCGGCGCGCGCTGCGGCTCATCGGCGGCGCCTTCGTGGCGCTCGCCGCTTACCTGACCGCCCAGTCGGCCATCGTCTTGGCCACCGGCCATCACGCGCGCCCGAGCCCGCTCGGCATCGCCTGGACCGCGGTCACGGCCGCTGTCATGTTCGCGCTCGCGGCTGGCAAGGCGCGCACTGGGCGGGCGCTCGGTAACCCCGTGCTCACCGCCGAAGGACGCGTCACCCTGGTCGACGGCATCCTGGCCATGGCCGTGCTGCTCGGCATCAGCCTCAACGCTGCCGTCGGCTGGTGGTGGGCCGACCCGCTGGCCGCCCTGGTGATCGTCTTCTACGCGATCCGTGAGGCCCGCGAGATCTTCGGTTCCGGCGAGTCGTGAGCGATCGGCGCGACGCAGTCAGGTCCCGCCTGCACCAGGCCGGGAACGGGCCGGGCCCTAGCTCCGCCGCCCGGCCGGAGCCCGGCCGTGCGCGCGTCCCGCCGCCGCTGATCAGCCGGCGGCTGCCCTCTGGTCGCGGCGCCATCGAGCAGCCCAACGCGACCGGCGACGGCGACGCCGCACTCACGCCGGTGTTCTGGGTCATGGTCGCCCTGACTGGCGTCGCCGCCGGCCTGTTCGGCGCCCTGATGATGCTGATCCTCGTGACCGTCCAGCACGTCGCGTTCGGCTACAGCACCGGCTCGCTGGAGGCGGCAGTCGAGCATGCATCGGACGCACGCCGGCTGGTTGTGCTCCTCATCGCCGGGGCGCTCGGCGGCGTCGCCTGGTACGTGCTGCGCCGGCATACCGGCGGTGAGCGCGCCGACGTCGACGACGTCGTCTGGACCGACGACGCGCGGCTGTCATTCCGGAAGTCATTCGGTACCTCGGTCATCGCCGAGATCGTCATCGGGATGGGCGCGTCGATCGGCCGGGAGAACGCACCCAAGCTGATGGGTGGCGCGTCGGCCAGCGTGCTGGCCGGATGGGCCGGGCTATCCCCGCCTCAGCGGCGGCTGCTGATGGCCTGCGGGGCCGGGGCCGGTCTGGCCGCCGTCTACAACGTGCCGCTCGGCGGGGCGCTGTTCACCGCCGAGATCATGCTCGGCACGATCACCGTGCCGGTGGTATTGCCGGCGCTGGCGTGCTCCTGGATCGCCACCGCCGTCGCCTGGCTGTACCTGCCCGACCGGGCCACCTACGTCGAAGTGCCCAGTTACCATTTCGCGGCCCCGCTGCTGATCTGGGCCTTGCTAGCCGGACCGCTCATCGGCCTCATCGCGAGCGGCTATATCCGGCTCATCGGCTGGGTGTCGCACCACGAGGCGACCGGCCGGATCGCGCTCGTGGCACCGGTCGCGGCCTTCGGACTACTCGGCCTCATCGCGTTCGCCTATCCGCAGCTGCTCGGCAACGGCCAGGACATGGCGCACGACGCCTTCGTCGGCTCGCTGGCGCTGCCGCTCCTGCTCGCCCTCGCCGCGCTCAAGCCGCTCGTGACCGCGCTGTGCCTGGGCAGCGGCGCGTCCGGCGGGCTGTTCACCCCCACGATGAGCACGGGCGCCGTCCTCGGCGGCGCCGCCGGGATCCTGTGGAGTCTGGCCTGGCCAGGATCGCCCGTCGGCGCTTATGCGCTCGTGGGCGCCGCCGCCATGCTCGGCGCTGCGATGCAGGCGCCGCTCGCGGCCCTGGCACTGACCCTGGAGCTCACCCATGGTCAGTTCCAGCTGATGATCCCCATGATCGCCGCCACGGTCGCGGCGACCGCGGTCGCCCGCCGGATCGACGGCTACTCGATCTACACGGCGCGCCTGCGCGCCCATCCGGGAACATCTGCACCCCCGCCGGGCGCTGTCCCAGGGACTGATGCCGGACCTGGAGGCGAACATGACCGCACCGCACGACATCCGGGTGGAGCACGGCCGCAAGCGCGTGCGCATCCTGCTGGCCGGAGAGCTGGTCGCCGACACGACCAGCCCGCTGCTGGTCTGGGAGCATCCCTACTACCCCGCGTACTACATCCCGGCCGCCGACGTCCACGCCAAGCTGGTGCCGGCAGGCACTGAGACCCACGGGCTGCTCGGTGAGGCCGAGGTGCTCACGGTCGAAGTCGCTGGCGGGGCGACAGCCGAGCGCGCGGCCCGGCGGTACCCGGCCAGCCCGGCCCGGCAGCTACACGACGCCGTCCGGTTCGAGTGGGACGCGATGAGCGAGTGGCTCGAGGAAGACGAGCCCGTCTACACCCATGCCCGTGACCCGCACACGCGGGTCGACGTCCTGGCCAGCTCGCGCCACGTCCGGGTCGAGGTCGACGGGGTGACGGTCGCCGACTCGCGCAGCCCGCGGATCCTGTTCGAGACCGGCCTGCCGCCGCGGTACTACCTGCCGCTCACCGACATCAGGACCGACCTGCTCCGGCCGTCAGACACGCAGACCCACTGCCCGTACAAGGGGGCGGCCGGTTACTGGTCCCTCGACACCGGCACCAGCCTGCATGAAGACATCGTCTGGATCTACCGGACACCGCTACCGGAGAGCCAGAAGATCGCTGGCCTCGCTGCCTTCTACGACGAGAAGGTCGATATCTTCGTCGACGGGGTGCAGCAGCGCCGCCCGCAGACGAAGTTCAGCTAGCAGCCGGTCGGCCAGGCCACGCAGTCAGCGCGCACCGGCAGCCCGCGCGCACCGGGCAGCCCGCACGCACCGGCAGCCTGCCCGCGGCGGTCAGCTCGCGCCGTCCACGTCGTCGATCCGTGCCGCCGACGGCCCCCGCCTGGTCTGGATCAGCGCGGCGGCGGTCTCGGCGTCGCGCATGACGCGCAGCAGGTTGCCGCCCGTGAGCTTGCCGCAGTCCGACTCCGACCAGCCGAGCGCCAGCAGCGCCTCGATCAGCGCGGGGTAGCAGGACACGTCCTCGAGGCCGACGGGCAACTCGTCAACTCCGTCGTAGTCACCGCCGAGCCCAATGTGATCGACGCCAGCCACCTCGCGGGCGTGCTCGACGTGCGCCACCACGTCGGCGATCGTCGCCTTCGGTCGCGGGTGGTCGGTGACCCAGGTGCCCTTGACCTGCTTGCGGCTGGCCAGGTCGCGATAGTCCAGGCCCTGGCGATCCATCTCGGCCGCCAGTTCCAGCTCCCAGTCGCGGCAGCGCTGCGCGACGAACGCGGGCACGAAGGTGATCATGCACAGGCCGCCGTTACTGGCCAGCCTGGCGAGGATGGTGTCGGGCACGTTGCGGGGGTGATCGCAGACGGCGCGCGCCGAGGAGTGCGAGAAGATCACCGGCGCCTCCGCGGCGTCGAGCGCATCGCGCATCGTGGTCGCCGCCACGTGCGACAGGTCCACGAGCATGCCGAGCCGCTGCATCTCCCGGACGACCTCGCGGCCGAACGTGGTGAGCCCGCCTGCCGCCGCTGCGTCGGTCGCCGAATCGGCCCAGGGCAGGTTCAGGTTGTGGGTCAGCGTCATATACCGGACGCCGAGCAGGTAGAGCGCCCGCAGCGCGCCCAGCGACCCGGCGATCGAGTGACCGCCTTCGGCGCCGAGCAGTGAGGCGATCCGGCCCGAATCCATGATCCGCTGCACGTCCGCCGCCGTGAACGCCAGTTCCAGCGCGCCGGGGTAGCGGGCGACCAACTGGCGGACGAGGTCGATCTGCTCAAGCGTCGTGACCAGCGCCGCCTCGCCTTGCAGCTGGGCCGGGACGTAGACAGACCAGAACTGCGCGCCGACCCCGCCGCCGCGAAGCCTCGGCAGGTCGGTGTGCGTAAACGCCACCGGCACCGAGATGTCCGTGCGCGCGGGGTCGAGCGAGCCGGCCGAGCGCAGCGCCCAGGCCAGGTCGTTGTGTCCGTCGATGACAGGGAAGCGCTCGAGCAGCGCGCGGGCGGGGGTGGTGTCAGCGGGAGTGGTGTCAGGGGTCACGTGCCCAGGGTAGGCAGCCGAGGTGACCCTTCGGCGCCGGGGATGCCAGGATAAGACCGTGCAGCGGCAGCGGCTTACTCCCTGGATCATCGGTACCGTCCTGCTGTGCGCCGCGCTCGGAGCCTTCTTCGGGCACCACGTGGGCGACGGCGGCGGCGGCAACATCGCGCTGATCAGCGCCACGTGTGCCGTACTCGGGTCATTCCTGCCGGGCGCGGTCCTGTGGGTGCGAGCCCGGCTGCGCGATCATGGCCGGCCCCACCGCGGTGCCGCCTGACCGTACCCAGGTCACTCGCGGCGGTCGCCCGCTGCCGGGGCTCCTGCCAGAATGCCCGGTATGGGACTCGATCTGGCCAGGCTGCTCGATATTCGGCTCTACCAGGCATTCGATCTCGATGGCGCCGGGCGCGTGCTTGCGGGCGGCGACGACACCGGGAGCACCCAGCTCATCGAGATCCAGCCCGACGGCAGCATCGAGCCCCTGACCGCGCTGCCGGGTCCGTGCACCGGGCGCTACCTGCCGGGCGAGCGCGCCGTGCTCGTCTCGCACGACGAGGGCGGGAACGAGCTGCATCAGCTCTCGGTGCTGCGGCTGCCGACGCCGGCCGGGCAGCCGGCCGACCTCGGCTCACTCGAGCCCCTGGTCCGTGATCCGCGCTACATGCACGTGCTCGGCGACGTACGCGACGGGCAGGTCTGCTATCTGACCAACCGGCGCAACGGCGTCGCGTTCGACCCGGTCATCCGCCAGCTTGCTGACTCGTCCGAGCGAACGCTGCTGCTCGGCGACGCCATGTTCGGGCAGGCCGCCATCTCGCCAGACGGCCGCTGGCTCGCCCTGACAGTGCTGTCGCCCGTCACGGCGAACGCAGCGCATGCTGCCCTGGTCGACCTCACGGCTCCGCCAGGCCAGGAGCGGCTCGCCGAGGTCACGCCCGCGGACGCGCCAGCCACCTGCAGCGCCCTCGGCTGGACACCTGACAGCTCGGCCCTGTACCTGAGCGCCAACAACGACCGCGAGTTCACCGCGGTCGCCCGCTACGACCTCGGCAGCGGGCAGCTGACCTGGCTGGTGTCCGACGACAGCGCGGACCTGACCGGCTGGCTCTCGCCCGACGGCGCGCTCCTGCTGGTGGAGCGCAACGACGCGGGCGCGTCCGCCCTGGCCCTGCACGACGCGGCTACTGGCGCACAACTACGCGAGCTGCCGCTGCCCAGTCAGTCCTGCGTCGTGACCGGTCCGCGCTGGTCGGCAGACTCGACGGCAATCGCGCTGACCGTGAGCAGTGCTGACGTGCCATCCGACGTGCTGGTCTGCGTAGCGGCGGCGGGTGAGGTCGGGCGGGCGGCGCCGCTCCTGACGGGCTCGGCCCGCGGGCTGGGCGATGATCAGCCCGCGCGGCCGGAGCAGCACCGGGTGCCAGCGCCAGACGGGGCGCACATCCCGTGCCTGGTGTACCGGCCGACCGCCGATGCCGATCCCGGCCAGGCTGGATCCGCGGTGCTCGTTGTGCATGGCGGCCCGGAGGCTCAGGCCAGGCCCAGCTTCAGTACCTACGTGCAGATCCTGGCGGCGGCCGGGCACACGGTGCTCGTGCCGAACGTCCGCGGCTCCACTGGCTACGGCAAGACCTGGTACTCAGCCGATGACGGGCACCGCCGGCTCGATTCGGTCGCCGATCTGGCGGCTCTGTACGGGTACCTGCCGGCGCTCGGCGTCGACCCCGGCCGGGCCGCACTGTGGGGAGGCTCGTACGGCGGCTACATGGTGCTCGCCGGCCTGGCGTTCCAGCCCGAGCTCTGGGCGGCGGGCGTCGACATCGTCGGCATCGCCTCGCTGGTGACGTTCCTGGAGAACACCTCGGCGTACCGGCGTGCGTACCGCGAGCGCGAGTACGGGACCCTCGCTCACGATCGCGAGTTCCTGCAGTCGGTGTCGCCGCTGAGCCGGATCGACGACATCACGGCCCCGCTGTTCATCATTCATGGCGCGAACGACCCCCGCGTCCCGCTCAGCGAGGCCGAGCAGATTCACGCCGCGCTGGCCAGCCGCGGCCGCGAGTGCGAACTAATCGTGTATGCCGACGAAGGGCACGGCCTGGCCAGGCGGCCGAACCGGGCCGACGCCATCCCGCGGGCGTGCGCATTCCTCGCCCGGCACCTCGCCGGGCCGTCACCGGTATCTGACGACCGCGCCGATGGCGGCCGGTCAGGTGCTCGCGTGGGCTGAGCGGGCCGGGTCGCACGGCCCCGTTCCGGTCCTGATGACTGAGCCTCAGCCGCCGGTCATGAGCACGACGTAAGTGACCTCCCGGCCGTCCTGCACGCATGTGTGCGTGCCGACGGCGCGGAACCCGAGGCGTGCGCAGAGCCGCAGGCTGCGCTCGTTCCACGCCTGCACTAGCGCCCGCAGCCTGGCCTCGCCCGCGACGGTCCGGATATGGCCGAGCACCACCGCGCCGAATTCGGTGCCGATGCGGGTGCCGACGAGGCTGGGCCGCATGCCCGCGCCGACGTCTACGATGCCCGGCTCATCACCGATGCCGGGCACGCGCGCCTCCGGCCCGAGGCAGATGTAGCCGACGAGCGCGCCGGTGCTGGGATCGGCGACCGCCTCGTCGCCGGCCTCAGGGCTGACCTTTTCCTCCGGCCTCATGTCGTACGTGCGCCACGGCCCCTCGTACTGCCAGGTCGCGATGTCCTCGGCGTCGGCGGCCGTCAGCGGGCGAACGACCAGGCCAGCGGGCCGGCCTGGGGCAGCCATGGGCGGTCTCCGTATCGTGATCAAGGTGGTCGGTTAGTCGGCGACCAGCTAATGACACCCTCGGGCAGCGAGCTGGCGGACGTTTCATGGGTTCGCGCGATCTTGAGTCCTAGTTTGCCGGATTTACGGTCGCGGAAACCATGAAGTCTGGTCGAGAAAACCATGAAGTGACGAAAGAGCGAGCCTCGCTTCGCTGACTCTGGCCGCCACGCGCAGCAGAAGGGCGCGCAAGAATCAGCGCATGACCGTCGCTCGCTCCATCGGACTATTCATCGCGGCCGGCCTCGCCGAGATCGGCGGCGGGTACCTGATCTGGCGCTGGCTACGCGAGGGCGCGCCGATCGTGTTCGGCGTGCTCGGCGCCATCATCCTGGTCGGCTACGGGGTCATCCCCACGCTGCAGCGCAGCCACGACTTCGGCCGCATCTACGCCGCGTACGGCGGCGTGTTCGTGGTCGCCTCGCTGCTGTGGGGCTGGGGCTTTGACGGCATGCGGCCCGATCGCTGGGATGTTGCCGGTGCTGCGGTCGTCCTCGCCGGCGTCGGGATCATCTACTTCGCGCCGCGCGGCTGACTCGGTTGCCCGCCGTGACGACGGCCATTTGCGGCCTTGCTCGGGACTAGTCAGGCTGACCACATGACGACGGCAGCTCGCAGCCCGGTCGAGATCATCGCGGCATTGCTCGCCAGCGAGGGAGCGGCCAACTACCTGGGCGAGGCGGTCACCCAGGCGGCGCACATGCTGCAGGCGGCCGCGCTCGCCGAGCAGGCCGGGGCCCCGCCTGCACTGATAGCAGCTGCGCTGCTGCACGACGTCGGCCACTTCACCGGGACGATCACCGGGCGCGACCTGATGGCGGGGACCGACAACGGGCACAGCGAGCAGGGGGCGAACTGGCTGGCCCGGTGGTTCGGTGCCGAGGTCACCGAGCCGGTCCGGCTGCATGTCGCCGCCAAGCGCTACCTGTGCGCCGTCGAGCCCGGCT
Source organism: uncultured Actinomycetota bacterium (assembly GCA_963792725.1). GTDB lineage: Bacteria > Actinomycetota > Actinomycetes > Streptosporangiales > Streptosporangiaceae > JAJYUU01. Next base: position 594,127 of record CAWBXJ010000003.1, read on the forward strand.
ACTTCGGCAAGCTGTCGCCCGCCTCCGTCTACACCCTCGGCGTGCAGGGAGGCCCGATGGAGGCCGAGGAGGCGGCTGAGTTCGCGGCCAGGCCGTTCGCCGCGGCGGCCTGCCAGGTGCGCCGCTTCGATGACGAGGCAAAGGTGCCGGACGCGCCCACACCGGCGTTCGAGCACTTCGCGCCCGTGCTGGCCGGCCTGCTGAAATAGGCGCGCCTGCTGGAGTAGGGCCCGACTGCTGAGATAGGGCCCGCCCGCTGGAGAACTTTGGCTGTGCCCAGTAATTTCTTCTTATGGTCGAGAACCGGCAGGAATTCCAGCGTGACCTCGAAACCATCGAAACCAAGGTAATCGAGCTATTCGCCATGGTCGCCGAGGACCTGCCAGGGGCGACCCATGCGCTCCTGAGCGGCAACAACGAGGTGCTTCAGGTGCTGACCGAGCGCGAACGGGCAATCGATTCCCTGTACCCGGAGATCGAGGACCTGGCCAATCGCGAGATCCTGCTGCAGGCACCGGTGGCGGCAGACCTGCGCTTCTTGCTGTCGGTGCTGCGCATCGTGCCCGAACTTGAACGCACCCACGACCTCGTCATGCAGATCGCCTCCCGGGCCAACCACATTCTCGGCGAGGACCTCTCCGTGCGCAGCCGGGGCCTCGTCGAGCGGATGGGCAGCGTCGCCTCGGAGATGTGGCGGCAGGCTGCTGACTCCTGGTATCAGCGCGACCGTTCCATGGCGGCTATTTTGGACGAGCGCGACGACGAGATGGACGAGTTGCACGCCAGCCTGATAGCCGAGATCGCATCGGGCGGAATGTCACTGCCGGTGACGATGGAGATGACGCTCGTGGCGCACTTCTACGAGCGCCTCGGTGACCACGCCGTCAACATCGCCCGGCGAGTTGTCTACCTCGCAGGATCTCACGACTTGTGATGCGGCAGACCGCGCCGCTCAGCGGTGCGCGGCGCTCGGAACGACGACGACGGGGCACGCCGCGTGGTGCATGACCTGGCTGCTCACCGAGCCCATCATGAGCCTGCCGAACCCGCCGCTGCCCCGCGACCCCACGACGAGCATGTCGGCGTCGCCGGAAGCTCTCACGAGTTCTTCCGCCGGATTCCCCGTGGCCACGCTGACGCTGACCTCGGGCCGCGGCCCGCCGGTCTCGCCCGCGACCTTGTCCACCAGTTCGGAAAGCGCATTCCGCACGATGTCGTCGTCGTGGCCGCTCTCGACGTAGGTACGCAGGCCCCACAGAACCGACGTCGCCGGGCGAACCGCCGGCGGGAGAACGGTCATGACCGTCAGCGGCACCTGACGAAGTGCGGCCTCCTGCATCGCCCAGCGCGCGGCGTTGCGCGCGTCATCAGATTCATCCACCCCGACAACGATTCCGGACATCGATCCTCCTCGGCCCGTTCCGATTAATCCTGCTGCCAGGATGCCCTGAAGGTCGCGCTGACGACAGCGCCGAAGGGATCCGCGATCGACCGGCTCAGCCGACCCGGCCCGTCACGTAGGCCTGGGTGCGCGGGTCCTGCGGATCCTGGAAGATCTGGTCGGTCCGCCCGTACTCAACGAGCACACCGGTACGAAAATCGCTGTTGGGGTCGGTGAGCACCGAGAAGAAGGCGGTGCGGTCGCTAACCCTGGTGGCCTGCTGCATGTTGTGCGTGACGATGATGATGGTGTACTGCGACTTGAGTTCGCGCATCAGTTCCTCGATGGCGCCCGTCGCAATCGGGTCGAGTGCCGAGGCGGGCTCGTCCATGAGGACCACGTCGGGCTCGACGGCGATCGTGCGCGCGATGCACAGCCGCTGGGCCTGCCCGCCCGACAGGCTCAGTCCCGACGTGTTGAGCCGGTTCTTGACTTCGTCCCACAAGGCCGCGCGTCGCAGCGAGCGCTCGACGATCTCGTCCAGCGTGCGCTTGCTGCGCTCGCCGTTGATGCGGGGGCCGTAGGCGACGTTGTCGTAGATGGACTTCGGGAACGGGTTCGGCTTCTGGAAGACCATGCCGATCCGGCGGCGCACGGCTATCGGCGAGACCTCGGCGCCGTACAGCGACTGCCCGCGGTAATCCATCTCACCCTCGAGGCGGGCGCCAGGGATGAGGTCATTCATCCGGTTGAATGCGCGCAGGACCGTTGTCTTGCCGCTGCCGGACGACCCGATGAACGCCGTGATCTCATTCTCGTGGATAGCCAGCGAGACGTCCTGGACGGCCTTGAATGCGCCGTAGGAGATCGAGACGCTGCGCACGTCGAAGATCGTCTCGCCCGGCGGTGACTCTGGCTGCGCAGGGCGCGATGCCGACGCGGGCCGGGGGAGGTTGGTGACGGCATTCTGCTCGAGATCTTCCATGACAGTCCTAGCGCGAGTATCTGGAGAATCGTGCGGTGACGAGACGGGCCACGATCATGAGGATGAAGGCGATGGCGATCAGGGTGAGCGCGGCGCCCCAGCCGCGGGCCTGGGCGCCCGTATAGGGCTGTGACGCGTTCGAGAAGATCTGCAAGGGCAGTGCGGTGTTTGGACCGCTGAACACGTTCAGATTTACCAGGGTCGTGCCGCCGAGGATGGTGAACAGCAGCGGCGCGGTCTCACCCGCGGCCCTGGCCACAGCCAGCAGCGCACCGCTGACGATTCCGCCGAGCGCCGCTGGCAGCACCACCGTCACCGTCACACGGGCCTTGGTGGCGCCCAGAGCGTAGGCTCCTTCGCGGAGAGAATTCGGCACCAGTCTCAGCATCTCATAGGTAGAGCGGATTACGACCGGCAGCATGAGGCAGCCCAGTGCGAAGGCTCCGGCGAGCCCGGAGTAGCCGAAGTGCAGTACCCAGATCGAGAAGATGAACAGTCCCATGACGATCGACGGGACTCCGGTCATCACGTCGGACATGAAGCCGATGAACCGGCCCAAAAACCCCTTACCACCGTATTCGTTGAGGTAGATCGCGCCGAGGATGCCGAGGGGCACCGCGATGACCGTGGCCAGGGCGGTGATCAAGATGGTGCCGAGCACGGCGGGGCCGATCCCGCCAAAGCTGGCCGGCAGCACGGCCGGCGGGATCGAGCTGGTGAGGAACTTCCAGCTGATGATCGAGGCGCCCTTGGCGATGACCGTATACAGGACGAACCCCAGCGGGATGATCACCAGGACGAGCGAAAGCACCATCAGGACCGTCGCGATCCGGTTCTTGGCGCGGCGCCAGGATCGCGGCTCGCGCAGATCGGCCGCGGGTTGCTGGCCAGTAGCGACGGCCATCAGGCCCCCCTCCCCCGTCGGGCGGAGCGCTCGACGACCGCGCGGGCAACGACGTTGATGATGATCGTAAACAAGAACAGCAGCACCGCAAGACCCATGAGCGCAGCCCGGAAGACGCCGGTGGCTTCGCCAAACTGATTCGCGATGACCGACGGCATGGTGTAGCCCGGCGCGAAGAGGTGCGAGGTGATCGTGGGCGACGAGCCGATCACGAGCGCTACCGCGATCGTCTCGCCCATGGCCCGGCCGAGCCCGAGCAGCACGGCCCCGACAATGCCGCCCTGGCTGTGCGGCATGACGACGCCCCGGATCATCTCCAGCCGGGTGGCACCGAGCGCGTAGGCACCCTCCCGGTCCATTGCCGGCACCGTCGCGATCACCTCGCGCGACAGCGAGGTGATGATGGGGGTGATCATGAAGGCCAGGATGATGCCGGCGGTGAAGAACGACGCGCCGCTGACGGGCGGCCCGAACAGCGAGCCCAGCACCGGGACGCCCGTGAGGGTGGAGCCCACCGAGGTGTAGATGTGCTGAAGCCAGGGGGCGAACACCAGGATCCCCCAGAGCCCCCAGACGACCGACGGGACCACGGCGAGTAGATCGATCACATACACGATCGGCCGCGCCCACCGGTACGGAACCACCTGAGTCAGCAGCAAGGCGATACCCAGGCTGACGGGTACGGCCAGCACCAGCGCGATCAGGGACGAGATCGCCGTGCCGTAGATGAAGGACAGCGCGCCGAACTTGTTGGCAGTGGGATCCCACGTCTTGGAGAAGATCCCGCCGATGCCCTCGGACGAGAACCACGACGAGGCCTGCTGGCTGGTCGTGACCGCGATCAGGACGAGGATCACCAGCACCAGCAGGCCCGCCACCAGAGTGACGATCTGGAAGGTGCGGTCGCCCAGCGGCCGCTTCTTCGACAGGCCGGCGGCGGACCCAGCCGGGACGGCTGGGTCCGCCGATGTCGCGGCCCTCATGACTGCAAACCGATCTGATTTGCCTGCACAACTGTGCTCACCACGACAAGCCCCATCTGATCTGCCTGCAGCACGGAACCGATACTAGGAGGTGATCTTGCTGAGCTGCGCCTTGGCCATCTGGTCAATGCTCGAGGGCAGCGGTGCGTAGCTCAGCGAGGTCAGCAACTGCTGTCCGCTCCCGACCAGGTAGCCGATGTAAGCCTTGAGCATCGCCACGTCGTTCGCGTTCGGCTGCTTCTGGTACACCAGCACCCACGACTGAGCGGTAATCGGGTACGAGGTCGCACCCGGCGCCCAGACAGCGTGGAACGTCAGGTCCGGCGCCACGGTGGTTCCGGCTGCGGCAGCCGAGGCGGCCGCGGACGATGGCAGGATGTAGTTGCCGTCCTTGTTCTTGACCGATGCCACTGTCAGCGAAGATGCCTTCGCGGTCGCATAGTCCACGTATCCGATGGCGCCCGGGGTGGACTTGACGATCTGTGCCACGCCAGAGTTGCCGGCGCCGGCCCGGGCAGTGGAGGGCCAGCTGATGGTCGAACTGCTGCCGAGCTTCCAGTCGCTGCCTGCGGCATCCACGAGGAAGAGCGAGAAGTTCTGCGTCGTGCCCGACGAGTCCGACCTGACGGCCACGGTAATCGCGGTGCTCGGCAGGTTAACGCCGGGGTTGATCGCCTTGATCTCCGCATTGTTCCAGGTCTTGACCTTGCCCTGGAAGATGTCCGCGATGACCGTCGGGGTCAGCTGCAGCGGCTTGCTGAGGCCAGCCAGGTTATACGTCACCGCGATCGGGCCGATCAGGATCGGGAAGTACAGGACCGTCTTGCCCTTGAAGTTCGCCATCTCGGTGCTGGGGATCGGCGAGTCCGAGCCGGCGAAGTTCACCGTGCCGGCCGCGAGGTTCGTGCGTCCGGTCCCTGAGCCGACGCCGGCGTAGTTGACCGTGATGCTGGGCGAGACGGACTTGAATGCCGCGATGGCGGCCTGCTCGTATACGAGCTGCAGGGTCGATCCGCTGCCATTCAGCGTGCCGGACACGGTGCTGGCCGACGAGGATCCGGTGGTCGACGAGGAGGAGGGTGACCCCGACGATGAGCATGCGGCAAGGAGCAGAGCCAGGCCGACAACGGCGCCTACGGCTACCGTGCCCTGCTGTCTGCGTCGAAGGTGCATTGCGGTACTCCTTATAGGTTTGTATGTTCTCAACCGCGATAAGCCAACCCCGGCCATATGGTCAGCCTGCAGAACACCGGTCAGCCCCCACGCGGCGGCGTGCCAGCCCAGTCTGTCGGGCTCTGGTACATGCGGCCGAAGCGGAAGTTAACTGCTAGAAGACAGAAAGCAAACATCTGGTGTCTTAGGCCCGCGCCCGGCCAGTGACAGGCTGGACCTGGGGCATGGCCTGCTGCGATGCCAATGACTTATGCCCAGCGTGTCTGGCGCGCACGCCTCGGTCGCCGCCCGCGATGCCTGCCGCTACGGTGGCGATCATGGAGATCGACGCGGTCACGGGCATCCTGCGGGAGGCGGCCGAGGTAGCGATCATGCCGCGATTCCGCGCGCTCGCCGACGCCGAGGTAATGAAGAAGCCAGACGGCGACGTCGTCACGGTCGCTGACCGCGAGGCAGAGGACTACATCGCCGCACGGCTCCGGGCGCTCGTGGACGCTCCGGTCGTCGGCGAGGAAGCGGTGGCGAGCAATCCTGACCTCGTCGCCGCGGTCCGCGACGCGCCCGCCGCCTGGGTGGTCGACCCGCTGGACGGAACGGCAAACTTCGTCGCCGGGCGGCCCGACTTCGCGGTCATGGCCGCGCTCGTCCGCGAGCGGCAGACCGTCGCCGGCTGGATCCTGCGGCCGACAGAGGACAGCATCTACGTGGCCGAGCGCGGATCTGGCGCCTGGCGGGACGGCAGCCGAGTACACCGGGAGCCTGCCTCGCACCGGACAGCCGAGCTGCGCGGCATCGCGCACACGCGGTACCTGGACGCGGGGCTGCGCAGTCGGGTGCGGGCCGCCGCGGCGCTGTTTGCCGAGCTCGGGCCGGGCACGTCGTGCTCGGGTGTCGATTATGCGCAGCTGGTGGACGGTGCTGTGGACTTCGTCCTGACCTGGCGGACGCTGCCCTGGGACCACGCCGCAGGGACGCTGATCCTGACCGAGGCTGACGGCGTCGCCCGACGACCGGACGGAGCCGACTACCGGCCGACCGACGACCTGACCGGCCTGATCAACGCTGCGGACGACCGCTGCTGGCGCGTGGCGCGGGCGCTGCTGCTGCCAGCAGCCATGTCGGCGTGACAGCGCGGGCGTCACGCGGCCGGCGTGACAGCGCGGGCGTGACGCGGCCGGCATGACGCGGGGCCGGTCAGCGGCCGGGACCGGCGGTGGCGGCCGGGACTGGCGGTGGCGGCCGCGGCCGGGCGAGGGCGGCGGGGACGAGCGACCCCGTTCCCGGCATGGCGGGGTTTGTCATCACCGATACTGAGCGAGGGGCTGCTATCCGGGCGGCCGGGAAGGGGGCCGGGTCTTGCCGCGGTACCACAGGGTCGTACTCAAGCTGAGCGGCGAGGCTCTTGCCGGCGAAGCCGGGTCGGGTGCAGATCCGGCCAGCCTGTCGCGGGTGGCGGACGAGATCCTGTCCGTGCGCGAGCTCGGCGTCGAGGTAGCCGTCGTGGTCGGCGGTGGCAACTTCTTCCGCGGGCGGATGGCGGAAGGCTGGGGGATCAGCCGGGCCGAAGCGGACAACATCGGCATGCTGGGCACCATCATGAACTGCCTGATGCTGCGCGGCGCGCTCACCGCCCGGACCGACATCGACATCAGGGTGATGACCGCCGTGCCGATCCAGAGCGTGGCCGAGCCGTTCATCCGGCTGCGCGCCGTCCGCCACCTGGAGCACGGCTCGATCGTGCTGCTGGCCGGCGGCATCGGCCAGCCATACGTGACCACGGACTACCCGGCCGTGCAGCGTGCGCTCGAGCTGGACGCTGACGCGCTGCTCGTAGCGAAGAAGGGCGTCGACGGCGTCTACGACAGCGACCCGCGGCTGAACCCGCATGCCGTTCGGTACGAGCGGCTGACCTACGACGAGGCGCTGGCCGGTGGCGTTCGGGTGATGGACACCAGCGCATTCGTCCTGGCGAACGAGCAGTCTTTGACCATGCACGTCTTCGACGTGGCGGCCGGGGGGGCGATGCGCCAGATCTGCGAGGGCGCCGATCTCGGCACCCTGATCCGCGCTAAGGCCTAACCCGTCGCGACACGACCTGGTTGACCTCTTTTCGCCGTCTTCGCGGCCTGGCAGAGTGTGGCAGGTTCCGCTGCGAATCTGGCCGGCGCAAGCGCCGGACGGACTGGAGAGGCCCATGTCAGCACGCCGCATCCGCCGGCCCGCTGCCAGGCGTGATCTTGTCGCCGCTATCGGCACGGCGATCCTGATCACCGCGGCTACTGCCTGCACTGGTGGTGCGGCGGGAACGGTCACCAGCGGATCCAGCTCACCGCTGGTGGTCCGGACGGCGGATGGCCAGGTGCGGGGACTAGCGACGCCCACGATCAACGACTACCTGGGTATCCCGTACGCGGCGCCGCCGGTGGGGGCGCTGCGCTGGCAGCCGCCGCAGCCGCCAGCCCCCTGGCACGGTATCCGGGACGCGACCCGATTCGCGCCGCACTGCCCGCAGCCCGCCTCGCCGTTCGGCCGGGCGAGCGTCTCGGAGGACTGCCTGTACCTGAACGTCTTCACGTCCCCCGTGCACCGCGGGCGCGGCCTGCCGGTCATGGTCTGGATTCACGGCGGCGCGCTGGTATCCGGAGAGAGCGACGACTACGACCCGAGCGCGCTCGTCGCTCACGGCGTCATCGTGGTGACGCTCAACTACCGGCTCGGCGCACTCGGCTTCCTCGCCCACCCGGCGCTCGCCGACAAGCCGGGCGGCCCGTCCGGCGACTACGGCCTGATGGACCAGCAGGCCGCCCTGCGATGGGTGCAGCGCAACATCCGGGCCTTCGGCGGCAACCCGGCTAACGTGACGATCTTCGGCGAGTCGGCCGGGGGCCAGAGCGTGCTGCTCCAGCTTGCCTCGCCCACGGCCCGCGGGCTGTTCGCGCGGGCGATCGCAGAAAGCGGCGGATACGCGCTCGGCCAGGCGTCGCTCGCCAGCGCCGAGGCCGCCGGCCGGGCCTTCGCGGCCAAGGCCGGCTGCGCCAGTCAGACCGCTCAGTGCCTGCGCAGCCTGCCGGTGGCGACCATCCTGGCCGACCAGGACCAGACGGGCGCCACGATCGACATCGACGGCCAGGTGCTGACACAGCAGCTGAAAAGCGCCCTGGCCAGCGGCCAGTTCAACCACGTCCCGGTCATCGATGGCTCCAACCACGACGAGTGGCGGCTGTTCGTGGCGCTGGCCACGTTCGAGGGTCATCCGGTGACGGCAGCCGGCTATGTACCGATGATCATCACGACGCTGCACGTCTCGCGCAGTATCGCCGAGATCATCGCGGCCCAGTACCCGCTTGCCGACTACCCGAGCCCGGCGCTAGCCCTGAGCACGGTGGGGACCGACGCGATCTTCGCGTGCCCCACGCTGCTCATCGACCAGTCACTGGCCAGATACGTGCCGACATACGCCTACGAGTTCAACGACGAGCACGCGCCCGAGGGCAGCTTGCCGCAGCCCGGCTTCCCGTACGGTGCCACGCACGCGGCCGAGCTTCCGTACCTGTTCGGCCTGCCCGGCATCACCGCCGCCGACTTCACGCCTGCGCAGCAGCGCCTCGCGGGAGCGATGCAGGGCGCCTGGACGAGCTTCGCGGCGGCCGGCGTGCCGGCCGTGAGGGCCGGCGGTCGATGGCCGCGCTTCACCGCCGACAGCCAGCTGATGCTGTCGCTGATCCCGCCGCTGCCGCAGCCCGAGGCGAACTTCGCCGCCGAGCATCACTGCGCGTTCTGGGCTCTCGGCGGTGACTAGCGACCCTGACCGCAGACACGACGATGCGGCCTGCTCTCGCAGGCCGCACCGGTGGGGACTCGACCGAGGAACGGACCGTCACGCGGTCTTGTCGGCCGTGGGGGTCCCGGCCGCAACGCGGCTGAGGAGTTCACGGATCGGGCGGTGCAGGCCCTCCTGGTGGTGACGGTGCTGACGGTAGCTGGCCACCAGGCCGTCGACGCCGATCCAGCTTGAGGTCTGCCACATGACCAGGATGACGATGGCGAACAGTGCGTAGAAGGCGCACACGCTAGCCGTGCCGGACATCACGTACGTGAACAGCAGCGCCAGGCTGCCGAGCGCCGCGATGCGGGTGAACAGGCCGAGGCAAAGCGCAACGCCGATCGCGAACTCGCCGACCGCCACGAGGACGGCGATCCAGCCCGCGTTCGGGACCACGAAGCTGTGCAGGAAGCTGCCCCACCAGGTGTAGGCAGGAGCGCCGTGCCCTGCGAAGCCAGCGACTGCCGCGCCGCCATTGTGCAGGAATCCAGCGTTCTCCGCGCCCCATAGCTTGGCGACACCAGCCTGAATCCACATGATGCCGAGCCAGACACGCATAGCCGTCCAGCCGATCGCCATGATCTTGGACTGCTTCACCCACTCCCACACTGCGAGGTTGCGGCGTGCAGTCGGCTCACCAAGAAATTCGATTGGGCTTGCCATTCGAATCCCCTTCTTTCCTTCGCTTATGAACCCGGTTCCTGCGGGTTCTGAGAACAGCTTCGCCGCTGCCAGCCGGCGCCATCATGAGCGAATGTCACTACTACGCGGGACTAAAGGCACCAGGTGACAAAAAGAAATGGACCGGGAACGGCGTCAGCCGGCCGACGGTAGCTTCAGCGCGAAACCCCAGTTGAGCAGGTTCGCCGCCGCCTGGGCGCCAGCCGATGGCCCGGTATCCGGGCTGCCGAGCACGACGCCGATGAGCGTCGTGCCGTGGCGCACGGCCTCGAAGAGCAGGCAATGCTTCGCGGCGTCGGTGTACCCCGTCTTGATGCCGATCGCGCCCTGATAGCTGCCGATCAGGTCGTTAGTGTTCCCCCACCAGTAGGCGTGATGGTAACCGCGGCTCTTCGGCAGGTTGTAGTAACGCTGATCCACGATCGAGCGGAACAATGGCACCTTCATCGCCGCCAGGCCCAGCGTCAGCAGGTCGGCCGGGGTCGAGTAGGTGGAGTACTCGGTCGGGTACGGCAGCCCGTCGGGACTGGTGAAGTGCGTATGCGTCATGCCGAGCTGGAGCGCCGTCGCGTTCATCGTCGCCAGGAAGGCCGGCATGCCGGGACCGTAGGTAACGGCGAGTATGTAGGCCGCGTCGCAGGCCGACTGCAGCAGCAGCGCCTCGAGGAGATCGCGGACAGTGAGGACGTCACCCGGGCGCAGGCCCGCGCTCTCGCCCTGGTACTTCGCGACGTACTGCAGGACCGACTTCGGAATCCGGACCTGCCTGTCCAGCCCGCCTGCCTGGAGCACAACCAGCGCGGTCATGACCTTGGTGATGCTGCCGATCGGCCGTTCGGCGCCGAGGTCGCGGCTCCAGAGCAGCTTGTCGGTGGCGGCATCAGCCAGCGCGCCGCCGGCCGCCCTGACGTGCTGGGGCGCGCTGGCGACCTGGATGGACTGCAGTCCTGACGGGCTCGGCGTAGCAGACGGCCGGACGCTCGCCGACCTGCTGTGCTGGCCCGCTGCTGGCCTGGCGTTCGCATTGGTGGCGCACGCGGACAGGCCTGCGGCGACGACTGCGCTGGTCACCGCCAGCGCAGTGAGGCGGCTAGCGAAGGGCATGCCCGTTCCCTGTCCCGGAGCCAGCCGCTGCACGGCTTGACCTTACCTGTCCCGCTCCGCCCCACCCAGCCTCTGCACCGGATCCCGGTGCCGCCCGAAGGCGAACATCATGGGTGGAACTCTGCTGCTGCTCTTTCCGCAGTAGATCGGCAGCGATGATGTTCGGCCTCGCCATCTCGAATCCGGCACCGCCCGGTTTGCCCGCCACGGTGTGTCGCGGCGGGCGTGACCGGGGCCGCTGCTGGAGACTTAGGCCCGTGTCCGACTGGGAGAGCACCGTGAAACGGTCGGTGGCGGGCCCGGCCGTTGCCGCGATCGTTGGCCTGCTGGCCTTAGGCGCCGCGGTTGTCGCCGGTACGCCCGCCGTGGCGGCCAGCCAGGCGGCCGTGCGCACTGTGTCGGCCGAAGCGCGGAGCGCGCTGCCGGCGTTAGCCTGGCCGGCCTACCTGGACGGCCCGCGCCATGCCTCCTACAACCCGTCCCAGACGCGCATCACGCCAGCGAACGCATCGACGCTGGCACTGAAGTGGCGCTTCACCCGCGGCGAGCCTTATGTCGCCAGCCCCACCGTGGCGGGCGGCGCTGTTTACATCGGCTCGGCCCGCGGCTGGTTCTACAAGCTGAGCGAGCGCACGGGCAAGGTCCTCGCCAAGGTCTACATCGGCAGGCAGCCGGCACTCACCTGCGCGGCGAACGGCGTCACCTCGACGGCCACGGTCGCGGCTGATCCGGCCAACCGCGTCATGACGGTCTACGTCGCGGGCGGCAACGGCTACCTGTACGCCCTGCGGGCGTCGAATCTGAGCCGCGAGTGGCGGTCCGTCATCGCCATCCCGTCCACCAAGGTCAACGACTTCTACGACTGGTCGTCGCCCACCGTCGCGAACGGCAAGATCTACATCGGCGTCGCATCCAGCTGCGACATCCCGCTGATCCGCGGCGCCGTGCTCGCCTTCCGGCAGTCCTCTGGCGCGAAGCTCGCCGAGTTCCACACCGTTCCGCCTGGCCCCAAGCACGCTGGCGGATCGGTCTGGTCCAGCATCGCGATAGGAGGGAACGGGGATGTCTACGCGAGCACCGGCAATGGACCGGAGGGTCATCTGCAGGAGAAGTGGGGAGCGTCGATCCTCAAGCTCGACCCGGACAGCCTCAAGCTCCTGGGCGCGTTTCAGGTCCCGAAGGCGCAGGCGACCTACAACGACGATTTCGGCGGGTCACCGGTGGTCTTCGGCCGGTACGTCGGTGCCTGCGACAAGAACGGCATCTTCTACGCGGTGAACCAGCGCACGATGAAGCTGGCATGGTCGGCACGGATCGCCGCCCCGCTGGGCGGTACCCCCGAGTGCCTGGCCGCGCCCGTGTACAACGGCCGGGACCTGTTCTTCGGCGGGCAGCGGCTGACGATCGGCCTGATGACCTACCGAGGCTCAGTGCAGGAGCGCCTCGCGGCAACAGGCCGGCTCATCTGGGAGACCGGATTGCCCGGCGGGGTGATCGGCAGCCTCGCTCTCGATGGCGGTGGCGTGCTCACCGCTGGCACGTACCTGCCGCGGCCGAGCGGCATCTACCTGCTGAACGCCCATACCGGCGCGGTCATCGACGAGCTGACCGCAGGCATGACATTCGCTCAGTCCGTCTTCGCCGGCAACCGGATCTTCACGGCGGACAACCGCGGCGTCGCGGCCTGGGGGCTCCCGGCTGGCTGACCGCGCGGCATCGGAGCCTGGCTCACTCAGCGAGTGCGGCTGCCCAGTCCGCGCGAGTCAGCTCATAGCCGACGTGGTGCAGCTCGGCTGGATGAGCAGCGGCTGGCTCGGCGCTCGCGGTAGCGACTACCTGGCTGAGACCCGACTTCTCCAGCACCCGCCTCGATCCCCAGTTGCCCGCCTGCGTCTCGGCGACAACGCGCTGCACGCCGAACTCAGTGAAGCCCTTGGCGATCAAGGCACGGGACCCCTCGGTCGCGTAGCCCTTCCCCCAGGCTGACCGACGCAGCCGATAACCCAGCTCGGCCACGCCATCGCCATCGCGGCCGGCCAGCGAGTCCGAGCCCGGCAGCGGTGGCCGGAAATGGAACCAGCCCACGAACTGTCCGGTCGTGCTTTCCACGGCCGCCCAGAAGCCGAATCCGTCGGACCGCTCGTAGTAGCCAAGGAACGTGGGGATGATCCGCGTCCTCACCGCGGCACGGGGGGTCGGGCCGCCACCGAGGAAGCGCATGACCTCTGGATCACCGTTCAGCTCGAACAGGTTGTCCTCGTCCGCCTCGGTGAAGCGACGCAGCACCAGGCGAGCCGTCTCCAGGAAAACGTGCACCTCGCGACCCTACCGCCGAAGGACCAGCGTCCCCGGCACAGTGCCGTGGATGCGGCTCGGGAGGAAACCTTCATGGCCTCGACACTGTTACCTGGCCGATCCGGATTGCCAGAAAACCACCCGCGAAAATATACGATAATCCGCTAGATCGCTTCTACCCGACTGGTAGCGTCCGACCGGGACCAGCCGAACGGACAGCTAACGGAGCGGTGACATCGACATGAGTGACGCTGCCGCATTTGATGCGTTGACGGCCAAAGTGAACGAGCTGGCACAGGTATGCGGCCAGCTGAGCCAGGAGAACGCCGAACTCCGGAGCCAGGTTTCCCGGCTCTCGGCGGCCGGGGCTCAGGTTCACGAGCAGTACAGCTACCCGGCCGTCGACACGGCCGCTGAGGTTTCTGAGCCAGGCAAGATCAGTCGCCGCACCGTCGGGGTCGCGCTCGCAGGCGCTGCTGCCGGCATCGTCGGCGCGGCGGCGCTGGGCGACTGGGGTGGCCGCCACAGTGCGTCACCGGGCGAGGCGGTGTCAGCAGAAGAACTCGCCTACACCGAGCCGGAGCGCCACGCCCGCGCGGCCGCGGATAACGGAAGCATCATCGAGGCAAGCCTGGCTACCAGTGCAGCGGTCGTCGGCGTCACCAACACGAGCACCGGGCCTGGGGTTGAGGCAACGAGCAGCAGCGGACGCGGCGGCATCTTCGCAGGCGCCGCTGCTGCGCAGATCCAGCTAGCCCCGGGTCGGGCGAGCCATCCCAGAAGTGGCCAGCGAGGCGACCTCTATGCGGACTCGGCTGGCCGCCTGTGGTTCTGCAAGAAGAGCGGCGCGAGAGCTACCTGGCACCAGATCGCCTAACTAGTGCGTCCGGTCCGGTACAGGGACAACGTCGCGCAGGCGATGATCCGGTCCGTGCTGTCCCGCGTGAGAAGTCCCTGGGACAGAAGAACTGGCTGCGAACATGCGTACTACTAAGGAGGCTCACGCCAATGAGCACTAGAATCACCGCCGGTTACGTCGCGCCGGCTGTAGTGGGTCTGGCCGACGCGGCGACGATTGCTGTCAACGCAGCCCTCGGCAACGACTTCCGGGTGACGATCGCTGCGAGCCGGGCAATCGGCAACCCGTCCGGCGCGGTGGACGGGCAGCGGATCACCTTCCAGATCACCCAGGGCGCTGGCGGCTCGTTTGCGTTGACCTGGGGCAGTCAGTACGCGTTCGGTGCCGCTGGCGCGCCTTCGCTGTCCACGTCCAGCGGCGCGACGGACGTCATCGGCTTCATCTACAACGCCGCCCTCGGCTCCTGGCTCTGCGTTGGATCGGCTCTGGGGTTCTGATGGGCATTTACCGGCTGTTCGGCTCTACGAGCGGGCCGTCGGCTCCGGCGGCGCACACGGGGCCGTTCCTGTCTGGCGTTGTGTTCGAGGCCACTACGGGGGGCTGCTGGCTACAAGGCTTCTGGTGGTGGGTATGCCCGACAGGGCAGAGCACAGCAGCGCAGGAGTTCGCGCTGTGGCTGCCGTACAACAACGTGCCCGACGCCGGGGTGCTCATTGCCAAGGCCACGGTCACCTCGGGTGCCCTGATCCCAGGTCAGTGGAACTACGTGCCGCTCAACGCGGCCGTCCCGCTCACCATTGGCCAGAGCTACATCGCCGTCACCGGACTGACCGGTGCATTCCCCATTACGAATAACTCGTTTGGCTCCGGGGATCCGTACGCCGACGGCATCGTCAGCGGGCCGCTTGTGGCGTACTCCGACGTGGGCGGTTCGCGATCGCAGCCTTATGGCATCGGACAAGGCCTGTTCAGTGGCGGCGGCAACGACCCAACGAAGATCATGCCGGTATACGCCGACAGCCAGCACAGCAACTTCTGGCTCGACATCCAGGTCAGCACCGAGGCCCCGCCTGGCTCCTCCTATCGGCTGTGGCCGACCCTGCCGGCCATCCCGGGCTACGGCGGGAGTCCGACGAACCCGCCGGACACTTCTCCGCAGTCGTTCGGGACTGAGTTCTGGCTATCGCAAGACTGCAAGCTGAACAACATCTGGTTCTGGAGCCCGCCAGCCTCCGCTAGCGAACTCACCACGCCCGGCGTGAACGTGCTGCCAAGTGAGTGCGCGATCTTCGACGTGACCAGCCAGGCCATGGTCGCGGGCACCCATCAGGCACCGCCCGCGTGGTCGGGCGCGGCCGGCAGCGGCTGGGTGGCCTGCCCCTACAGCGGCATCACGCTGCCCGCGGGCAAGTACAAGACGTGCGTCTGGTCCGGCGCCAACGAGCTGTTCTTTGCCGAGCAACGGTGGTACTTCGGCAACGGCGGGCCCGCGTCGGCGAGCGGGATCACGACCGGCCCCCTGTACTCACCCAACGTCGCGCAGGCCACTTCGCCAGGGAACAGCTCGTACCAGGACGGAACGAGTTTTCTTTATCCCGATACGTTCGACACCGGCGACGACGGCGAGACGCGCTGGGTCGACGTGGAAGTCACTCCGGTTCCGACAGTGGCAGCCCATAACACCGGCACGATGCTGAGCTTCTTCCCCTAGCCGACGGCATACGCGGGCCTGGTAGGTGCGGCCTGGTACGCGGGGCCTGATCGCAGGAAGGCACGGTGGACGACGATCCGAGGCGGCATGTCTTGCGGGCCGGCTTCGACCGGGCCGCGGAAGACTACCAGCGCACCAGGCCGGTCTGCCCGCCTCAGCTGTTCGACGACCTGATCGACCTAGCTGGGCTCCAGGCCGGGGACCGGGTGATCGAGATCGGCTGTGGTACCGGGCAGGCGACAGTGCCGCTCGCCGAGCGGAGCCTTGCCGTCATCGCCGTTGAACTGGGCGCCGGGCTGGCCGCCGTTGCCCGCCGCTGCCTGGCCGGATTCCCGGCGGCAGATGTGGTGACCAGCTCGTTCGAGGACTGGGCACCGCCAGGGCCTGCTTTCGATGCGGCCGTGGCCGTCAACTCGCTGCACTGGATCGACCCGCAGCTTCGGTACTCAAAGCCGCACCAACTTGTGCGCTCCGGGGGCGCCATGGCCGTAGCCGGATGCCTGTGGGCACGGCCCGCCGACGCCGACCAGTTCTGGTCCGACGTGCAGGATGACTACCAGGCAGTGGGATTCGAAGGCAGCCCGCCGCCACCTCCGGAGCAGCTCGGCCTCCGGCACTTCCCGCCGGAAGCCGCGAGCCTGTTTGACGAGGTGGCAAGTCGGCGCTACCCGTTCCAGGTTTCGTACAGCGCCGAAGACTACCTCGCCAACCTGGCCACGCAGTCTGGCACCCAAGCGCTCGGCGAGGCCCGGAGCGCCGAGTTCCTCAGGCGGGTACGGCACCGACTGGAGTCGCTCGGCTGGCCCCGGCTCACCGCCACCTTCGTTGGCTACCTGATGGTCGGCCGGCGAACGTGACCGCTGCAGCGTTCGCTTCGCCTGACATCAACGAGCCGCCTGACATCAGCGATCCGCCTGGCGCTAGGGCAGCTTGAGCGACGCCACCAGCGCATCCAGCGCGCTGGATTGACTCGCGGCGCTGACGTCTGAGACCGGGCCCGCCCAGGACATGCCGAGATCGTGGCTGCTGCTGGTGTCGCGAGCCTCAATTGACCGAGCCTGCATCCTGATGAAGGCGTTGAACCGGGTCGTCCTGGCCGTGACAGCCAGGACCTTGAGGTCCCGGACGAAGATGCCCTTGAACGACCGGGTATTGCTGTCGAGGCTAGCGGCGCAGCCCGCACCCTGGCACGGCTCGGTCAGGACGCCGCCGACGGTGAGCTGGCCGATCGCAGCCCTGGCGATGCGCTCTGCCACGCTCAAGAGCGAGCGATTCCCGGTGGCCCGGTATAGCTCAGCCAGCCCGGCGAGGATCACGCCCTGGTTATAGGTCCAGGTAGTTTGCTCGTTGTTGGCGCAGCTGTTGGTCAGGCCGTCGTTGATCAGGTCATTCTTGTTGATCATTCCGCTGTGGTCGAACCATTGCCACTCGGCCTCGGCCCACCCTAGGTATTTCGCGTCACCGGGGATCCTGTTGTGAAGCGCTGCGGTCAGCTCGAGGAAGAGCTCGTTGCTGATCGCGTTCTTGTAAGAACGCGGGCTCCGCTGCCACCAGATACCGCCGCCGCACGCGCTGTCCCAGTCCTCGTGGATGTAATCCGCGTCAGTCTCGGCCATCGACAGGTACGAAGAGCGGTGCGTGATGTCGTAGGCCTGCAGCCAGGCCAGTGCCCACCAGGCCGTGTCATCGTCGGCGCTGTTCTCGAAGTTGCCACTGGAGTGAAGAGCGAACGCCTGCGCGATGGCGGAGTCGTAGCTGGCGTCTCCTGTGGTCTGCGCGTAGGTCTCCACGGTCGACAGCGCCACGGCGGCCTGCCACCAGGAATTGCCTATCAGCCCTGAGCGCTGGTCATATGACGTGAACAGTGCCGCGATGCCGGCCTGCTGCGGGCTCCTCGCGCCTTCCGCCACCGTTGGCGTCGGACCAGCGAGCGTGACTGCGGTGAGAGCGACGGTTGCGACTGCCAGGGCAGGCTTCCGTGGCTGCCGTCGGCGGATCAAGCCGGCCACCGCCGTCAAGCGTCGCATCATCGGCAAAAAGCTGCTCAATCATGATCTTCGTTACCAATCCAGCAGAAGTGGATTACGTTAGCTTTACCGATTGATGTGGCGCAAGGTGGACTACAGCTAGTCCGACATGAGCTACGGAGCGTGAAATCCGGCCGACCGCTCAACAGCGGCCCGCGGGATCGGGGCGGTGGCCAGCGTCTTGCTAGCCTGCCGAGACATGACGCCTCACCGTCAGGGACGGCGGAAGCGGCGGGACGCCAGGGCCAGGCGGTCTACGTCAGCTCTGGGCGTCGCTGCCATCGTCGTGGCGGCCGCTCGCGCGGGCAGGCGCCATTGGCGGCCGATCCTTGTCGTCGCCGTCGTGGTCTGCTTGCTCACCGCGCTGGCAGACATCGCAGTCGCTGATTTCGTGGACCGGACCAACTTGCCAGTATCGGTAGTCGTCGATATCAGCGCGTCTGGCGTGAGCCTGCTCGGAACAGTCTTCCTGTCGGGATTCTTGTGCAGGCTGCTCGGCGAAGCGGATGGCGACCAAGGCTCCTCCGTCTGGACGGTATTTCGGACCCTAGCGTGGCGGCGGCTGGTCGGGGCGGACTTGCTGGTGACCCTGCTGTTTGTTATCGGCCTGATCGCGCTCGTGGTTCCAGGGCTGATTGCCGTCAACCTCTTTGCGATCGTCGGTCCCGTGATCGACATCGAAGGCAAGCCGGTCGTCGCCGCCTTGCGCCGGTCGGCGCACCTCGTTCGCCGGCATTTCTGGTCGGTAGCGCTGCTCGTAACGTTGCCAGAAGCAGTGGCGAGCGAAATCGAGGCCGTCGCTCCTGACTCAACCAGCGTCCGGGCAATCCTCGAGGACCTCGCGATCCGAGGGCTAGGACAGGCCGTGGTGGAGGCGGCGATCGGTCTTGTGACGGTGCAGCTCAGCTACCGGCTCATCGCGCTGGACCGCGGACCTGCTGCCCGCGACGGACAAGAACCCGGCGACGCAAAAATAGCTGGAGTCCCGGACGGTCGGCGCCAGCCAAGAGCCTGACCACGGCGGGCATCGGCCGCGACCCCCGAATCGAGTACTTCTCGGCCGCGACCGGTCAAGGCCAGGGTGGGTTTCGGTACCGGCCCCGTTCCTGGTCTTCCGGGTATCCGGCCCCGTTGAGATCCGGCGGCGTGGCTCTCCAGGCAGTCCCCAGTGCAGACTTACCCCACTTGCGTCCCGACGTCCCGAGCGTTGCCGAATGCGCCCCCCGCGTCGCCCAAGCACGCCGTTGACAGCTCTGCCAGATATCTTTAAAGTCTTAACGTCATAGTACTTTGAAGGACGTGCGCATGATCAGCTTTAGGCTCGACGGCCGCTCGGTCGTGCCGCCGTACCTGCAGATCGTCCAGCAAGTCCGCCAAGCGCTCCGGATGGGCGTCCTCGACGTGGGCGACAAGCTCCCGACTGTGCGGGAGGTCGTGGCCGCCACGGCGGTCAACCCGAACACGGTGCTCAAGGCCTATCGCGACCTGGAACGGGAGGGCCTGGTCGAACCCCGAGCCGGTCATGGCACCTTCGTTATGCGCCGGCCGCCTGGCCCGCCCCCCGGCACCCATTCGCGGCTCGGCCGCAGTCTCGCCAACTGGGTGCGCGCCGCCCGCGAGGCTGGGCTGGACGACGAGTCGATCGAATCGCTGTTGCGCGTCACGCTGCAGGCATCGGCCGAGGAAGAGATAGCGTGATGGACCTCCAAGACGCAGCCCCGCCCGTGATCGAGACCCGCGGGCTGGCGAAACGCTACCGCAAGGTCACCGCCCTCACCGACTGCACCATTACCGTTCCCGAGGGCCGGATATCGGCGCTCATCGGCCCGAACGGAGCCGGCAAGACCACGCTGCTGCGAGTGCTCAGCGCGCTGGCCAGGCCGAGCGAGGGCGACGTCGCGGTGCTCGGCGGGACACCGCGCCAGGACCCTGCCTTCCTGACCGAGATCGGCTTCATCGCCCAGGAGATCCCGCTGTACCGGCGCATGTCGGCCGCGGATCACATCGCCGTCGGCGCGCACCTCAACCCCCGCTGGGACGGCGCGTCCGTCCGGCAGCGGCTGAGCGGCCTGAACATCCCCCTTGACCAGTCGGTTGGCACGCTGTCCGGGGGCCAGCGCGCCCAGGTGGCGCTGTCGCTGACGCTGGCCAAACAGCCCCGGCTACTGCTGCTCGACGAGCCCGTCGCGGCGCTCGACCCGCTCGCCCGGCGGCAGTTCCTGGCCACCCTGGCCGACGCGGTGGCGATCGGCGGGCTGACCGTCGTGCTCTCTTCGCACATGATCGCCGACCTGGAACGGGTCTGCGATCATCTCATC
The DNA here is from genome assembly GCA_963792725.1 of uncultured Actinomycetota bacterium. GTDB lineage: Bacteria > Actinomycetota > Actinomycetes > Streptosporangiales > Streptosporangiaceae > JAJYUU01. The sequence goes on from CAWBXJ010000003.1 coordinate 614,371, forward strand.
CTGCTGGCGGCATCCCGAGTGCAGCTGTGCGGCGACATCGAAACGGTGCTCGCCCAGCATCAGGTCCTGGTCGGCCCGCGCAAGGACACCACGGCGATCGAGAAGGTTCACACCGTCGTCCGGGCTACCAACACTGCCCGGCAGAGCACCCTGCTTATTCGCGTAGGCGGCCCGGTCATCGATCCTGCGTGGGAGGCCGCCGACGTCGGATTGGAAGAACTGGTGCTCGGTTACATGGGCCAGGACACCCCGCCAGCACTCACGCACCTGACCGCGGTTGGAGAAGATCAATGACCTGGCTTGTCTGGCGCCAGCACCGCAACCAGGCGTACCTGGCTGCCGCCGCGCTCGCCGCGTTCGCGATCCTGCTCCTGGTTACCGGGCGGCAGATGGCGTCGCAGTACCAGTCCGCCCTCACTTCGTGCTCCGCCAGCCACAACTGCGGCAACCTCGCGAACACGTTGATCCTGGGTACCCCCGTGCTGTTCTTGCTAGTCACGCTCACCGTAGTGGCGCCGTGCCTGCTGGGAGCGTTCTGGGGCGGACCGCTGGTGGCCCGGGAACTCGAAACCGGCACCAACCAGTTCGCCTGGACGCAGAGCATCACCCGCAACCGCTGGCTCACCGTCAAGGTCGGCTGGGCCCTGCTCGGCGCGGCCGCCTGGGGCGGCGCCGTCTCGGCCCTCGTCACCTGGTGGTCCAGCCCGGTGAACGCCCTCAACCACCAGAACTTCCAGCCCGGCCAGTTCGACATCCAGGGCATCGTCCCGGTCGGCTATGCGCTGTTCGCCGTGGCCCTCGGCATCGCCGCCGGCGCTCTCCTCCGCCGCACCCTGCCCGCGCTGGCCATCACCATCGTCGTCTTTACCTTCCTGCGTCTGGTGATCGGACAAGACCTCCGCCCGCACTATCTGACCGCGCTCACCACGACCTTCAGCTTCCTGCGCCACCCGGTCCTGCCTAAAGGTTCCTATTGGCAGGTCTCCAGCGGCATCGTTGGCCCGGGCGGCCAGATAGTGAGCAACCAGGCCCACACCGGGCCCGGCATTTCCTTCTCGGGCGTGCCCGTGCCCATCGCCAGCATTCCGTCCGCGTGCCGGGTGCTCGTCTTCCAGAGTCCGCTCAAGTTCGGTTCCTGCTTGTCTGCTCGCGGATACCACGGGTTCATCACCTACCAGCCCGCCAGCCGGTACTGGGCGTTCCAGGGCATCGAGACCGGCATCTTCGTCCTCCTCGCCGCCGCTCTGGTCGCCGTGACCGCGATCGTGGTCCTCCGCCGCGACGCCTAGCTGATATCACCCGGCTTGGGTGAAGCATCGAAAAGCCCGCAGCGGCCGCCTCTATCAGCTGGTGCGCCAGCAAGGTCCAGTGCACGAGAGTGTCCTGGAGATCAGCTTCCTGCAGCCTGGCGCCGAGGCCTACGTGTTCACATTCGGTTAGCCAGCGAGCCCGGACCAGCTGATCAACCATCGTTGTTTCCCCGATTCCCGGCGGCAAAGGATTGCTGGGACGTTCCCGCCGCAGGAGGGGTTGACGGCGACCGGAACGGGGTCGTACAGGCGAGCGCCGCTCTGACTCAAATCTCTTTGCGTGCCGGACCCCTGGCGCCTAGCGTTGTCTTCGTCTACGGGCGTGCAGGAGTGCCCTGTCTGCGGCGTTGAGTCAGCAGATCGGAGGTGCGGAGCGGGATGACGTGTCACCTCTTCGCGCTCTGCTTCGATGCAAACGACCCGGTCCGTCTCGCGCGCTTCTGGGCAGGCGTGCTGGGCTGGGAGATGACCGACGACGACCGCCGAGACGGCATTGCGCTGCTGCCAGGCGATGACACCGGCTTCCGGATCCGGTTTCTCCCGACTCAGGTGCCGAAGGCCGGGCAGAACCAGATGCACTTCGACCTGACGAGCACGTCCCTCGACGACCAGCAGGAGACGGTGGCGAGGTCGCTGCGACTCGGCGCCCGGCACGTCGACATCGGCCAGGGCCCGGAGGAGGCACATGTCGTGCTCGCCGACCCCGAAGGCAACGAGTTCTGCGTCATCGAGCCGGGCAACAACTTCCTCGCCGACTGCGGATTCATCGGAGCGCTCGCGTGCGAGGGTTCGCAGGAGGTCGGGTATTTCTGGAGCGATGCGCTGGGCTGGCCACTGGTCTGGGATCAGGACCAGGAGACCGCGATTCGCTCGCCGCACGGCGGTCCGAAGATCACCTGGGGCGGTCCGCCCCTGACACCCAAGGCCGGGAAGTACCGGCTGCATTTCGACCTGGCTCCGCCCATCCAGGGTGATCAGCAGGCGGAGGTCGACCGGCTGGCCTCCCTCGGAGCCACTCGCATCGACGTCGGCCAGGGCGAGGTGAGCTGGGTGGTCATGGCCGATCCCGATGGCCACGAGTTCTGTGTGCTGACCCCCCGATAACGCGACGTTCACCAGTGTCGCTCTCGCTCCGCACTGCTCTCGGAGCGACTGATCGTAAACATCGGGATTGTCCTGGTGTTCGGGGCGTTCTATGACAGGTTCCTCAATCGTCCATCAGCGCGGCCGCTGCAAAACGGCTCACCCATCTCCGCGCCGAAACTAACTGGCGGCGGGTGTCAGCATGACGGGTGTCGGCCTGGGCCTTCTGGGTACGACCGGGACGTTGTGACGCAGTTGGTGAGGCAGTTGACAGTGGCATCACTGCAGGTTGGGCACTCAAGGCTGGGAGAGGCACTGATCCGATGCGTCCAGACATCGTCCCCGGCGGTACGTTCCCCGACTATGCGCTGCCCGACCAAACCGGTGCCGTCCGTACGCTGAGCGACCTGCAAGGCAGCGATCCGCTGATCCTCACCCTGGCGCGTGGCAGCTACTGCCCCAAAGAGCACCAGCAGCACCTCGAACTGGCGGCCAACTACTCGAAGATCGCAGTCTCCTACACCCAGGTCGCCACGATCGCCACGGACGACCATCACACGCTGCAGGAGTTCCGCGCATCGGTGGGCGCTCAGTGGACCTTCCTGTCCGATCCGGGTCGGACCGTCCAGCAGGACCTGGACATCCAGGAGTACACCGACCCCGAGCACAACCCGATGATCCCGCACACGCTGGTGCTCAAGCCCGGGCTGGTCATTCACAGTGTCTATAACGGCTACTGGTTCTGGGGCCGTCCGTCGTTCTGCGACCTATGGCGTGACCTGCGTGTCGCCACCGCCGAGATCCGCCCGGACTGGGATCTGAGCACCCCCGGGCTCCGCGAGGCCTGGGACGCAGGCGACTACTCGAAGTTCCACGGCTGGGACCGGCGGTCCTCCGAGTCGATGCCGTCATCGTATGAGTGACAGGGCAACGATTATTGCTGGACTTTGCAGCGCTGGTGACTGGTCAGGCCGGCGACCAAACCAGTCACGTGGCTTTTTCGCTGTTTTGCGCTGTTCGCCGCGTGTCGGCCGGGGCGACTGACGCAGTCGCGGCGGGGGCGAAGGTAGTGCGCACGCCAGTATGCGAACTGCTCGGCATTGAACGACCGATCGTCTTGGCACCCATGGTCGACATTCCCGGGCTGGCCGCGGCGGTCTCGAACGCCGGTGCGCTCGGCATGGTGACGCTGAGCTGGTCCGATGACATCGGAGCCGTCGTCCGTGAGACGGCGGCGCTGACCGCGCGGCCGTTCGGCGGCAACTTCGTACTCACCTCAGATCGTCACCGTCCCCTTGACCAGGCCCTTGACGCCGGCTTGCGGATCGTCTCTTTTTTCTTGGGGGATCCCGGCGGCTACGTCGAGGCTGTGCACGACGCCGGGGGAATTGTCATGCACACGGTTGGCAGCGCCGAGGAAGCTCGGCGGGCAGCCGCGTCCGGCGTCGACGTGATAGTCGCCCAGGGCTGGGAGGCCGGCGGGCACGTGGGGAGTACCGTCGCGACCCTGCCGCTGGTGCCCGTGGTGGTCGACGCGGTAGCGCCGGTGCCGGTGATCGCGGCAGGCGGGATCGGCGACGCTCGTGGAGTCGCCGCGGTGCTCGCCCTCGGCGCGCAGGCCGCGTGGCTGGGCACGCGGTTCCTGCTGGCCCAGGAGATGCCGCTCCACGAGGACTACCGCCGCCGGCTGGTAGCCGCAGCCGAGACCGACCCGCAGTGGTACCCCAACCTGTACGACGTCGGGTGGCCGGACTCTCCCCACCGCGCCCTCCGCAACTCAACGGCCGCCGCGTGGGAAGCCGCGGGCCGCCCCCCAGACGACCAGCGGCCAGGAATAGGCGACGTGATCGCGCACCTCGCCTCCGGTGAGGCAATCGTTCGATACGAAGGAGCGCCGCCCATGATCGGGACCACCGGTGACATCGAAGCCCTATCGATGTGGGCCGGGCAAAGCGTCGCGCTCGCCACGCAGCGACAGCCGGCCGCCGACATCGTGGCTGAGCTCACCTCCCGCCTGTAAGGAAGGCAAGCACAATGGATCGTGACGCCAGCACCCGGGCCCGCCTGGAGCAGCATTGGGAGGCCTCCGAGCGCGGGGACGCCGACACCGAGCACGCGATCTACGCCGAAGATGCGATCCTGGACTACCCGCAGTCCGGTGAGCGCTTCCGGGGTCGGTCAACGATCAAGGCGCAGCGCGGCGGGCACCCGGCTGAACGCCACTTCACTGTCCTGCGGATCCGCGGCGGCGACGATCTGTGGGTGAGCGAGTGCGTGATCACCTACGACGGTGTGCCAACCTACTCGGTGAGCGTCATGCAGCTCACCGGCGATCTGGTCACGCACGAGACCCAGTACTTTGCCGACCCCTTCCCGGCGCCTGCATCGCGGGCGGCGCTCGCTGAGCAAATCCCTGACAACGAGCGATGAACCACGCGCGGACCCCGATCCGCGCGATCGCAGTTGCACGCCTCATGCTCGGCTAGGCGCCTTGAGCGCCACTGCGCGCCGGAGAACTCCGCGGTTTCGTGAATCCGGAAGCGGCTAGGCTCGCCGGGTGGCGGTGGGATCAGGGCTTAAGCAGCTGGGTGGTTACCCGTTTGAGGTGCGCTACAGCGCTGGAGCGCTGGTGCGCGCGCGGGCCGCCGCCGATGTCGCCGCGAGTGCCTACGTCTACTTCAGCCGCCTGTTCGCAGCAGTTGAGCCGGACATCGCCGTCATCGTGGCCGACGATGCGGACTGGTCGGGCAGCGGCCCGTACGGGCTGCCGTTCTTCAGAGATGATGCCGGCGAGATCCGTCCCGGCATCGTGCTGATGCCAGCCGGCGGCGGAGACTTCTGGGCCGAGATTGCGCAGGACCTCCGCGACGCGTCACCCCGCGGGTATGCGAAGTTGCTCGCGACATACCCGGACGGCACAGGCGGCCTGGACCTGCAGCCGTTTTTCGACCTCATCACGATCCATGAGCTCGGCCACGCATTCGAGGTGCTCGGCGACCTCCGGCTGCCGACCTTCTGGCTCAGCGAGATCTTCGCCAACCTGGCCCTGCACGCGTTCGTCGCAACCCAGCTGCAGGCGAGCCTCCCGACGCTCGAGGTGCTCCCCACCGTGGGAGCGGGAAGCCGAAAGCTTGCCGCCCGGATGCGCGCCGAGGGGTACAGCACGCTCGAGGAACTGCAGGCCCATTACACGGGGTCTGACGATTCGATGAACCCGTTGAACTACGTCTGGTACCAGTACCGGTGGCTGCGGCTCGCGGCAAAAACGTTCGACGTCGACGGTGAGGACGGACTGGTTCGCTTCTGGGATTGCTTCCACGCAACCGACTGCGTCAACGCCCGCGAGGCCACAGCCGCGTCACTAGCGCCTCTTCTGACAACCGAAGTCAGCCCTACCCTCGGACGGGCGGTCCGAAATTGGCGCTAGACGAGATGGACGTGCCAGGCTGAGCGCTATGCGCCACGCCGCCACATGGCTTCTCTGTTGCGCGAGACGATTGAGCTTGCCGAGGAGGTGCTCCGCATGCCTGAGTCCGGGCCTGCCAGTCCGGATATAAGTGGAGACATCCACGGGACCGACGCTGCCGAACCATCTTCACGGACATCGACAGCAGCGGATCCCGCGTAGTCAGTCGTCGATGGCCTGGTAGGCGGCCGTCCAGAAGTCGAAGAGGATCGGCAGCCCAGGCGGCGCGGGCGCACGCTGAATCATGAGGATTGTCGTCATGTCCTCGGCGGGGTCGTTGTACCAGCCGGTGCCGTAGATGCCGGGCCATCCGTAGCTGCCGGCCGAGGCCGGCGGAGGGTATGAGACTGGCCAGGGTCCGAGGTGCGCGCGCTGGGTGCGGACTGACATCCCGAAACCCCAGCCGATGTCGTCAAAATACCCCGGCGTGAACCCGGACACTGCCTTCTGCGCAGGCGTCAGGTGGTCGCTGGTCATCAGCGTCACCGACGGCCGTGAGAGCACCCGCTCGCCGTGCCGGGTACCACCGGCCAGCAGGGCCGAGGCGAAGGCGAGGTAATCGTCGGCGGTCGAGACGAGCCCGCCGCCACCGTCTTCGAACGTCGGCGGCCGGCTCCAGTACCCGTCGGGGCCGTCTTCGACGACGATCTCGCCGGTGGCGTCGTCGCGCTGGTAGGCGGTCGCGAGGCGGCTGATGTTCTGGCTGGCCACGCTGAAGCCGGTGTCCTTCATCCCGAGCGGCTGGCAGATCCGCTCGCGCAGGGCATCGCCGAACGACATGCCGGTGGCACGGGCGATGAGCACGCCGGTCACGCTGGCGGCGGTGTGGTACATCCAGCGCTCGCCCGGCTGGCAGACCAGCGGAAGCTCGCCGAGCCGGCGAATCCACTCATCCGGCGGCGGCTCGGGATCCTCGCGCTGGAGCGCGTTCAGCGCGTCGGCGATCGGGACCGTTCCCGGCTCGGCCGGGACGATGCCGGTGCCGAGGGTGAAGGTGAGCAGATCCCGCAGCGTTACCGGGCGCTTCGCCGGGATCGTGTCGTCCAGCGGCCCGTCCGGATCGGCGAGCACCCTCATGTCCGCCAGTTCCGGCAGGAACTCATCGACCGGATCGTCGAGGCGCAGCGTGCAGTCCTCCACCAGCGTCATCGCGCAGGCGGCGACGATCGGCTTGGTCATCGAGCCGGTGCGGCAGATCGTGTCGGCTGCCATCGGCGTCCTCGAGCCCGCGCCCTCGAAGGCCAGATTGCCCATTGCCTCGATATGGACCTCGCCGCGGCGGGCGACGACAGCGACCGCACCCGGGACGAAGCCCGCGTCGAGGTGACGAGAGAGCACGTCTCGCACGCGGGCCAGTCGTTTCGACGAGAAGCCACCGGTGGTCACTCTCTCCCCCCTCATCATCTTGTCCATATTTGTACGCTATAACGGCGCCGGACTGATCTGGATCCAATTGGTGTTGGACAAGCTAGCGACTGCTCGCGCCGTGGCATGCCCGTGCCACACCCTGCGAGCGGGTCTACTCGAAGTCGGCCAGGACCTCGCCGAGGGTGTACCGGCCAATGTCGCCGAGCACAGGATTATCCGCCGAATAGGCAGCAGCCCTCAGCCCGAACTGCAACGCCCAACCTCGTCCCCGGCACCATGTTGCGTCATCAACTGCCAGCGCGCCGCGGAAGACCCGACGGGAATCAGCCGGCAGATAGGTCCAGGCCACCGTGAGATCGCAGGCGGAGTCGCCCACTCCCAGCAGGCCGAAATCGATCACAGCGCTGAGCTCATGGTCCTCGACCAGCAAGTTGGCCGGGTGCAGATCGCCGTGCATCCAGACTGGCTGGCCAATCGACGCCGCCAGAGCTGCCTCCCAGACCGTCAGTACTGAATTGACATCGAGACTGTCCTGCAAAAGAGCAGCCGCAGCTCTGGTGTTGTGATCGTGAGCGGCCAAAGAAGCGCCGCGGAACTCATGGACCGGGCCGTCGGCCGGGTCGATCGCCTGCAAAGCCGTGATAAACCGGGCAAGGCTCAATGCCGCCAGGCTCGTGTCTGTGACTCGTTCCAGGGCGGCAAGCTCGCCCGTCAGCCAGGGGCACACTGTCCACTGCCACGGATACCCCTCACCAGGCGCGCCGTGCCCGAGCGGAACAGGGACTGGCAGTGGCAGGTGCGGGGCCAGCAGCGGTAGCCACTGATGCTCGTTGCTGACATGCTCGGCGCTGACCAGACGGCGCGGCAGACGCACTGCCAGGTCGGATCCCAGCCGGAAGATTGTGTTATCCCAGCCCGCGGATTCGACCGGCTCGACAGCCAGACTCGCCCACTGCGGAAACTGCGCTGCCACCAGACGGCGGACGAGCCGAACGTCGATCTGCACTTCGGCGGCGGGCCTGGTACTACGAACCACGTAAGCGACCTCCATTAATGATCAAGCCCTCTTCTCCCCACGTGCGCTACGGCCAGGCTGTCGAGAGATGGCCAGCAGAGTCGAATACACGCCGACCCGGATGTCTGACTGCCTCATACTCGGAGCTAAGCAGGCGTTCACCCGCGAGGTGCCGATGGATGACCCGAACGACCCGTATAGCCCGGAGAACCTGTCATGGAACTGGCGTTTCGGCGGGCCGAAGTGGCGGCCGTTCAGCGGCCGATGGATGCGCGGGCCGCGCGTTCCACCGCCCCCGGGGCCGCCGCGACGGCCGAGTAAGGCCGAGCGCGAACAGGAAAGGCGTGCCGAAGCGCGAGCAGAGCGGCTGCACCTGGCTGGCCTAACCAATGCCGGGGTGATCATCATGAGCGTGGTCCTCGGCGCGGTGGTGGTCATGCTGGTGCTGGTCCTGGTCAGCCACCATTAAGGGCTGGGCATGATTGTTGCCCACGAGAGCCGTCAGAGTGGGTTGAGGCGCGCCTTGAGCAGGCAGAACTCGTTGCCTTCGGGGTCGGCGAGGACGTGCCATGACTCCTCGCCGGTCTGGCCGATGTCGGCCTGGCGCGCCCCGAGCTTCAGGAGGCGTTCGAGTTCAGCGCCCTGATCGCGGTCGGTGGCATTGACGTCGATGTGCAGCCGGGACTTTCCCTTCTCCGGCTCGTCCCTGCGACTGAGGATGATCGTGGGCTGCGGGCCGCCGAACCCTGCGCGCGAGCCGATCTCGATACAGCCCTCCTCGCGATCGAGCACGACGAAGTCCAAGACCTCACACCAGAAGCGAGCCAGGACCTCAGGGTCGCGGCAACCGAGCACCACCTCACTGATACGGCATGCCATTAACGAAACCTACTCTCAGGGTGGAACCTGCCGGGATGGCCGCAGACAGATCTCGTGGGCTCCCGCAGCGAGAACACTCCCGCGACCATACCGGGCGAGGCGAGCAGCAGCGAATTGTTTCCGGCTCCGCGCCTGGCCAGGCCGCCGGGCGATGCCGTAGGGCAGCTGACTTTGAGACACGCCCTAGCGACGACGTGCCGTCCCGGCCGTCAGTGCTTTGCTGAGCGTCTTTAGACGCGCGCAAGCGCCTCGCGCAACGGGTCAAGACCCATAGCGCCCAGGCTGAGTGCCTTGGCGTGAAAGTCCTTGAGGCTGAAGGCTCCTCCGGCCCGTGCCATGGCATCCTCCCTGGCCTGTAGCCAGGTCCGTTCACCAATCTTGTAGGAGGGCGCTTGACCCGGCAAGCCGAGGCAGCGACGTAGCTCGGAGCGCAGTAGTCGTTCATCCCAGCTGGAGTGGGCGCACAGGAACTCCCAGGCGATCTCGGCATTCCAGCGCTCGCCCTCACGCCAGCCGGTGCCCGTTGGAACATCCAATTCCAGGTGCACACCGATGTCCAGGGCCACCTGGGCGGTGAGCAGTTGCTGACTGTCGAGCATCCCGAGATATGCCCCCGGGTCGTCCAGGTATCCGAGCTCTCCCATGAGCCGCTCCGCGTAGAGCGCCCAGCCCTCGCCGTGGCCGGATACCCAGGACATGCGCTGCCAGCGGTTCAGGCTCTCCCTGTCCGCCATGGCGAGCGATATCTGCAGGTGATGGCCGGGAACGCCCTCGTGGTAGACGACCGTGACCTCCTTCCAGGTGGAGAAAGTCTCAACGCCATCCGGCACCGACCACCACATCCGCCCGGGCCGGGACCAGTCCTCGGAGGGCTCGGTGTAGTAGATCCCCCCTTCGTTGGTGGGTGCGATCACGGCCTCGATCCGATGCGCGGGCTGCGGGATGTCGAAGTGCGTCCCGTCCAGCTCCGAAATGGTGCGCTCAGCATGTTCCTGCATCCAGGCACGGAAGTTCTCGCGCCCTTCGATGCGCCGGGCCGGGTCTTCGTCCAGGATCGCCACGGCCTCCTCCACGGTGGCCCCGGGCCGGACCAGGTTACTGACCCGCGCCATCTCGGCCCGCAGCCGGGCGAGCTCCTCCCAGCTCCAGGCGTAGGCCTCCCGAAGATCCACTGCGGCGCCCAGGTAATACCGCGAGGCCCGCGCGTAGACCTCAGGTCCGCAGGCATCCTTCTCCCTGGCCAGCGGCATCAGCTCGCGGTCGAGGAAGGCGCCAAGCTCGGCCGTAGCGGCCGTAGCCGCACGCGCGGCCACGCCCAGATCTGCCCGCAGCGAATCCGGGACTGCGGTCAGCCGCCCGACCAGTCCTGAATAGAAGGAATCCCCCGGCCTGGCCCAGGCCGCGCACTGCCCGGCGACCTCCTCGACCTGCCGCCTGGCCGCGGGGCGGCCGTCCCTAGCCGCGTCGAGCAAGGTCGCGGACAACTGGCGGTAAGCCCGCGGCACCGCGGCCATCCGCCTGGCGATGTTAGCGGCGGCCTCCTCGCCGTCCGTGGGCATCAGGTCGAAGACCTGGCGCACCCTCTGCACCCAGCTGCCGATGGTGCTGAGTTCGCTGGTGGTGTCCCCGGCGTCGTAGCACTCCACAGCCAGTGCCAGCCGCTCCCGCATCGCGGCACGGGCGACCCGCTCGCGCGAGTCCGAGGCTTCGGCCGCGTCAAGGGCAGCGAGGGTTGAGCGATCCAGCCCGGCCCGTCCGGCGAACCCGTCAGCCCCGAGATCCGCCAGCTCGTGGTCGTGCCCCGCGATCCCGGCGTAAGTGGCGTAGCACGGGTCGAGGGCGGCGGCCCGCTCCACGTACTCTGCCGCGATGACGTCGATCGAAGGCATACCTGAAACCTAGCCCAGGCACCGCGTCGCGCCGGATGGTTGCGCTTACGCCGCCAGGTCAGCCCTCGTGCCATCGGCGCGCTGCGCCGCAGGTCGAGATGGCACTTTGCAAGCAGGTGATCACGGCCGTGCGATCCGCGAGCGATAACGTGCGGTGCCGAGCGGGCAAGAGCGGGGGTTGGGCGGGCACTCCCAGTAACAACCACGGAAGCCTAAGGCAGCCATTTGTGCAGGTCAGCGCCATGGAGTTTCGGTGGTGGTCAGGGGCGGGGTCGAACCGCCGACCTTCCGGAGGCTGTGCCGGTCCAGCGGTGTCCTTCGCAGCCCACATGATCAGCCAATTTCCGCGCTGACAGAAGTCCGGGATCCACATCCAGCCACACGTCCAGGGTCGTTAGCCCCCGTTAGCAGGGACGGCGCCAGCTACTTGACAACTGAACAGAGTGCGAGCTGACCCCCCTCAACCTCGGACGAGAGTGGCGTGGTTGTTATGGACCCAGCGCTCAACGCGCTGAAGCCGATCACCAAGTCGCGCGTGCAAATAATCGATGGACGCTTGTTCGCCCGCATCCACGCGGCGCCTGACACCTTTATAGCCGCAGTCTTCGCTGCCAGCCGGATCATCTAGCGCGGCGGCGGCGCAACGACGATTTCGGTGACGGGATCATAAGGGATCTCCGGGGTGCCGCAGACGATGATGTCCGCCCGTTCCCAGGTCCGCTGCGAAGCATTGAAGGGAATCTCCTCGGCCATCCATCCGTCATGGTTGGGAGGCGAGCCATCGGACGGCAAATTGGCCAAGTCGAGTGCGCTGGGATGGGTATCACGACGGAGCCTCCGTCGTATGGACTCCCGTTCGTCGGACTGCACCCAGATCACAACGTCATTCAGGTGCGCCAGCGCCTGGCGTCCGGCGCCGACGCCTTCGATGATCAGCAGTGGACAGCCGGCCGGAACTTCGATTGCTCCGTCCCGCAGGTGCTCAGCCCAGCGCGGCGGCCGGTAGCTCACCGCCTCGCCGCGGTGCACGGGTTCGAGGATGCCGTCCACCAGCAGGTCGTCCCAGCCAAAACGCGAGTGCCGCCAGGCGATGTCATCTGTGTGTACGACCGCAGATGCTGGAACAGCTTGGCTGATCCGGGTCGCCAATGTGGTCTTGCCGCTATTGCTGCGCCCGTCAACTGCCAAGATGACAGGGCGGGCCAGCACTGTTCTGCCTGGTCGCGCGACGATCGTGTCGACTACGGTGGTCAGCAGCTCCGCCCGCCACGGCGTGGCTTCCGGCTCCTCTTGGGCTAATTGCAAGGGCACGTCGCGGTTGCTAATGGCCAGCCTGAGACCAGCGTCGCTGCTGTACTTTCGTGCTGTACGAGGGCGTACTCAGCCGAGGAGGTGCTCCAGCCGGGCGGCCACCTCCCGGTAGCGGCCGACCGGCACCAGGTGCACCCCATCGAAAGCGCCCGAGTCACGGATCTTGATTACCTGATCGCAGGCCGTCTCAACACCAGCCAGGCGGTCGGCGCGCACCCGTTCGATCAAGTCGGCGGGAATGCTGATGTCGGGGATCACTTCCGCCATCCGCCGGGCATGCGCCTCGCTAGCGAGGACCATGACGCCAGCAAACACCGGAATATCGGCCGGGTTCTCGTCCCGCCACCGCATCAGCGCATCGACGGAGAAGCTGACCTGCGCGAACAAGAAGTCCGCTGCATGCTTCCAGTGCGGTAGCGGACGCAACGCCGCGGCGGCACCCACCCGGAACTGCGGTACGCCGGCGAACGCCCCATCGGCAGGCAGAGTTCGGACCTCTTCGATCATCGCCCGGACATTCAGCTCTCCCGTCCGGCCGCCGGAACTGGGCTTGTCCCCGTAGACAAACAAGAACTGATCCACGCCGTAGGACGCGGCCGTCAGCAGGTCCCGGCGGAATCCCAGCAGGTTACGGTCGCGCGAGTTCAGGCAAGCGATGCTGCGGCCGCCCATAGCCTCGACCTCGTGAGCGACGGCCACGCTGGAGACAGTCGCCCGCCCCAGATGGTTGTCAGGGATCAGGAAAGCGTCCGCTGTCTTGCTGAGAGTCCCGATCTGATGCCGGACGTGCATGAGGTCAGGCCGTGTCGGCGGCTCGATCTCACATATGACCTGGAAGTTGCTGCCCGTCATGCCAGCAAAGTACACGGGATAACCGTCGCGGCAGACCAGTGCCCCATCAGACGGCTGGGTCTCGTCAAGTGATCGGGCCCCGGCTGTCGTCATTGATTTTGGCCCCGGCTGCTTATCGGGTGCACCGGGCTGGAGTGACGGTCATGCTGATCGGGTGGAGTGGGATCAAGGTCTGATCGATCAGCTCGACCTGGCGTTGGACGAGCTGACGGCTACGGATTCGCATGCCAGAGTCGCTGCGTCGCTACAACGGAAGGATGTTCCCATCGCTGACAACGCTAACTGACGACCAGGCACAGGCGCTGGCGGCCGCCTTGCTCAGCTCGCCAGTAGAGAGCGCATCGCAGGTCCCCGCTTCTGCGGAACATCAGGTCTTCCGCATTCAGTGCCCCCCGCTCACACGGGGTCTGACGATTCGATGAACCCGTTGAACTACGTCTGGTACCAGTACCGGTGGCTGCGGCTCGCGGCATAAACGTTCGACGTCGACGGTGAGGACGGACTGGTTCGCTTCTGGGATTGCTTCCACGCAACCGACCGCGTCAACGCCCGCGAGGCCACAGCCGCGTCACAAGCGCCTCTTCTCACAACCGAAGTCAGCCCGACCCTCGGACGGGCGGTCCGAAATTGGCGCTAGACGCCAATAGCGACCACACGACCCCCCAACCCGGGGGCATCCCTACCCGCGAGGGCACCATCGACGTAGTGGCCGCGCACCGGCAAGGGCGGGCGGGGAGGGTGCCTTGGCGCTGCTTCTGCAGTGTGCCGGGGGCCGGGACCGACCGGCGGAAGCTGCCGATCCGGGCCGGCTGATGGCGGGCGCCGGGATGGCTGACCGCCCGTGCCAGGTGCTCGCCCCGGCGGCTGCTGCCTCCCGGAACGCTTCTCCTGCCAGCCCTCGACGATCCGCTCTGCCGCGACGAGCAAAGCGCCCCCGTAGACGAAGGTCGTCAGCACGACCAGCGCGAGTCCCGGCGGGCGCTCGCCCTCGCTGTTCAAGGGCAAGACGAACAACGCCAGCAGCCACACGCCTGCATAAAGACCGGTGGCGGCCGCGATCAACCTGCCGGGCCGCAGAACTCCCCGCTCGCCTGGCGCCCTGACGGGCTGGGGCGGCGGGGTGGCGACCAAACCGGCCGGCAGGTCACCGGTGAGGACGCCCAGCTCGGCGTAGGTCCGCGACGCGAACGCCTGGCCCACTCGCAGGTCGAATTCGTCCTTGGCCAGCATGCCCTGCACGAACGCGGCCTTGAGGGTGCCGATCACCTGCTCGCGGTCGGCGTGGGAGGCCCGCAGGTGGCCGTGGCCTGCGGCTGTTGGCATCTGGTCTCGCTGTTCCGCCATTATCGGCTCCTCCGCTACCGAACGCAGGTATGGGAAGACTAGTGGTGGCCAGGTCGAGGTGCCAGCCTCCGACCCTCTGATCCGTAGGAGTGGGCAGATCGTCCAGGGTTGTCCACTCTCGCGCTGGGCCGATGTTCCAGACTTGCCCACGCCCGACAGGTGTCGTCTGCGGTTTGGCAAGATTGTTGGCCACAGTCGTCCCGCGAGTCGGACTCTTCCTTATCAGACTGTCTCGGCGAACTTGGCGACCTGGGCGACCCCGCTCTGCAGCAGATCGACGTGCCCGTGGCTGACCCTGATACGCCATCGATGCCCGCCCGAACCGGCACGCCAGGGGCACGTAACCTCTTCGTCCCGAACTACAGGCAGTGCTGGGCGTACATGCGTTGTGGCTGCTAGCCAGGTTGATGGTGGTCGCGACTAACAGCGGAAGCGCGGGGTCGTTACTGCACTTCTCTGCTGTACGTCCGGTCTGCTGTACGTCCGGCGTCGTAGCCGCCGCCGGTACTGACCCTCGCGACTTCACCGCCGTCCGCATAGTCCGCACACCTGGGCCCATGGCAGCGTCATACCGGGCAAGTTCGTCAGGGTCCGCCAGGCCATCGACTGCCGGGCGCTCAAGTACAAGCCGACTCCGCTCGAAGCGCTCTCCCGCTCGAGCCGAGCGACGCCGCACATCGCGAGTGGGATCAGGCAGCATTGAAGGATCTGTTTCAGCGGTGTGCGCGGTTCCGCATTGCGCACGTAACGCTTCCGCAGAGTGCGTTATCGCTGCTCAGAGTGTCTGCAGTGGTCAGGGGCGGGGTCGAACCGCCGACCTTCCGCTTTTCAGGATTAGGGATCCACGTGCAGGAGCAGCCATGCAGGTCTCGTTGACTGCTCAGCGACACGCCTGCTAGCGGAGCAACCCAGGTGTACGTGCATGAATGAGACTGGGAATGAGACTGCGCCAAAACCTAGCTGCGAGACATGCGAAGGCCGGACCCATGAGGCCGGTGATCACGTCGACTCGAGCTATGTCCGCGATGGTCACCGGCGGATGCTGATCAAGAGCTGACGACCATACTAGATTATCAAGGCTTCCCGCTTGCTGCATGATTGGTGGGGTGGGTGCAGGAGGAGCTGTTCCGCCATTGACCGGGGATCGGGAGCTGGCGCTTGAGCTTGCCCGGCTTGCGGGCCACCGATGTCGGCGGGTAGCCGCAGCGACTGTCAACTTGACGCTGCTGTTCCCGTCCGGATGGCGTTCATTAGGGCGGACGCCGGGACCCTCTTCGTGGCGGGCTCCATCACCAAGGCCATGACCGGGATGCTGCTCGCGGACGCAATCGAGCGCACAGAGCTGACGATGACCAGCACCGTCGGCCAGCTCGTTCCCTCCCTGGCGGGCTCGGCGGTGGCGGCGGTGACCGTGCAGGAACTGTGCACTCATACCTCGGGACTACCCAGGCTGCCAACCAACCCGCGCATGGTTGTACGCGCCGCCAAGTTCGCCATGCTCGGCCTCGATCCTTACAGGGGCATTACGGCGTCCCAAGTAGTAGCTATCAGCGGCAGGCAGAACCTTCGGTACCGGGGACGGCCAACCTATTCGAATCTCGGTGCAGCACTGCTGGGCCAGGTTCTGGCCGAACGTGACGGCGTCGACTTCGGCGTCTTGCTGCAACAGCGGATTTTTACGCCGGTCGGCATGCACAGCGCTGGCGTCGCGACCATGCCGCAGAAGGCCACACCCGGCTGGTCGGACACTGGTCTGCCTCGGCAACCATGGGTCATGGACGGCTATGCTCCGGCCGGCGGTGTAATCGCCACCATCGGCGACCTGGCCAAGCTCGCAGTCGCACTACCTACTGGGCCAGACGGCGCCAGGATACCTGTCGACGGCGGCAATCCCCGGCGTTCTATCCACGAGGCCGAATCGACGAAGCGGAATGTTCTGGGTCATTGATCCTCTGCCGGCCGGGGGCAGCATGACCTGGCACAACGGCGCCACCGGAGGATACTCGTCCTTCTTCGCCCTTTTCCCCGACACCCGGCAGGCCGTTGTCGTCTTGGCCAATATCTCGCGAAGTGCTGACCAGGAGAGGATTGCATTGGGCTTAGCGTCGCGAGGCGATAACTCTTTGGCGGTCTGATACTTGGCGAGTAATTCGTTGAAATTCGCCCAGCCAACAAGCAAGCCGATCGAGTCCCGTGGCGATCAGCGCCAGTGGAAAGCTCTGCTCCGCGACGCGGTAGCGTCCGGAAGCCGGTGTAAATCGGCGGGCGCGGTTCCCAGTTCCATGCTGATGTTAGGCGACGGCTGTGACAGTCTCGGGCTGACTGTCGGCTCCGGATGCGTTGGGTTGCGGCGTGGCCTGGCGGGCGGATCGAGCAGGGAGTCAGGGCGGTCGATTCCGGCGATTCCCAGCTCTCCTCACGCGTCAGGGCCCGATCCAGATGTGATCGTCTTTGCCGTCGGACCACGGCACCGTGCTAGCCGTACCCCGGATTCGGGTGCTCGCACGGTGGATCTGTGGCTCGTTCGGGACGAAGATCGAAAAGGTGGGCGACCAAGGTGGTCGGTGCCGAAGATCAAAGGAGGCAGTCCTATGCACGACCCGACTGAGCATCAGCGATCGACCGGCTTGGCTCCATCGGCCACCAGGGGTACCTTCACGGCGTTCGGGGCGCGTCATATTAAGGGCGTGTCAGTCGCGCGGTGGGTTGCCGCGGTCTGTTTCGTGGTCTGGGGGGCAGTGTTGCTGGCCTTCGGTCAGTGGTGGGGGGTGTTCCTGTTCGTGCTGGCCGGGCTGAACGGCTCGCTCGCCTACCTGGTGCCGCGCTGGAACCTGCTCCAGGATGCCCCCAAGAACGCCAAGCTCTCGACGTAGGTCCGGAATGACCGACGCAGGTCCATCGGCCACCAGGGGTACCTTCACGGCGTTCGGGGCGCGTCATATTAAGGGCGTGTCAGTCGCGCGGTGGGTTGCCGCGGTCTGTTTCGTGGTCTGGGGGGCAGTGTTGCTGGCCTTCGGTCAGTGGTGGGGGGTGTTCCTGTTCGTGCCGGCCGGGCTGAACGGCTCGCTCGCCTACCTGGTGCCGCGCTGGAACCTGCTCCGGGATGCCCCCAAGAACGTCGAGCGCGTGCGCGAGCTGCAACGATCCCGGGCTGTCGTGGTGGACGACACGGCAGCCCTGCTACGCCGCATCGGGCAGGACCTGCACGACGGAGCCCAGGCCCAGATGGTCGCTGTCGTCATGAAGCTGGGGCTCGCTCAGGACCATCTCAGCACCTCGGCAGCCAGGCCCGGGGGGGGCCGACCTCGACCGGGTCCTGGAGCTGGTCGCCGCCGCCCGCCGCGGAGCGATGGAGGCGATCACCGAACTGCGTGACCTGGCCCGGGGCATCCATCCGCCGACGCTGGACGAAGGCCTCGGTGCCGCCCTCGCCGCCCTCGCGGCACGCAGTGACCTGCCGGTCGAACTGGTAGTCGGCTTGCCCGAGCGCCCGTCCCCTGCCATCGAGACGATGGCTTACTTCTGCGCCGCGGAACTGCTCACAAACGCGGCGAAGCACAGCGGTGCCCAGCGCGCCAAGTTGGAGGTGTTCCACCAGCCCGGCCTGGTGACGATGCGAGTCAGCGACGACGGCACAGGCGGCGCCCGGCTCGAGCCCGGCGGAGGCCTGGCAGGCCTCGCAGAGCGGGTCAAGACCGTTGATGGCAGGCTGAAGGTCGAAAGTCCGGCCGGGGGCCCCACGGTGGTCACCGTCGAACTGCCATCTCAGGTCTGACCCGATAGGAGCAGCCTCGAATGCGGATCGTCATCGCCGAAGACTCCGCCGTCATCCGGGCCGGGCTGGTCGAGATCCTGGCCGACCGGGGACACGAGACGGTGGCCGCCGTAGGCGATGCCGATGCTCTGCGAGCGGCCGTGGACGAGCACGAGCACGAGCCGGATGCTGCCGTCGTGGACGTGCGAATGCCACCTGACTACACCGACGAGGGTATCCGGGCGGCTATCGCCATCCGCCGTGACCACCCCGGCACCGGAGTGCTCGTCTTCTCCCAGTACATCGAGACCCGCCACGCCGCCGAGCTGCTTGGAGCGGCATCCAGCCGCGATGCCGGCGGCATCGGATACCTGCTCAAGGACCGCGTCGGCGACGTCGGCGAGTTCGTCGACGCGCTGAGCCGGGTGGCGGCCGGCGGCACGGCCCTCGACCCCGAGGTCATCGCGCAGCTCCTCCGAGGGGCCGCCCGGCGCACCGATGGCCTCGATGCTCTCACCCCCAGAGAGCGCGACGTCCTCTCCCTGATGGCCGAAGGCAGGTCGAACGGCGCCACCGCCGACACCCTTGTGATCTCGGAGCGGGCGGTCGAGAAGCACGTCGCCAACATCTTCGCCAAGCTCGGTTTGGCCCCCTCAGACACTGACCACCGACGGGTGCTCGCCGTCCTCCGCTATTTGGAGTCCTGACCTGGGGTGTGCTCCCACCGGGCTCCGCATGGAAGGACACCCGCCGATGATGACCGATCAGCCCGCATGGGTCACCCCGGCCGAGATCTCCGACCGGACTCAGCGCGGTGGCGCTTTCATGATCTTCGCCATACCTGCGTGACGCTGCTTCTCGATCTTGGAGCACCGCCGCACGTGGTCCGGGAAATCGTCGGCCGCTCGGACATCGAGGTCACCATGGCGATCCACGCGCACGTCTCGCTGGACGAGAAGCGCAAGGCCTTGCGCAAGCCTGGGGAGGCACTTGGATGATGCGGTTGCTGTCACCGTTGCTGTCAACCGCCGGACTGTCAAGCAGGAGCCGCAGTATCGCCGCAGGTCAGAAGTGGTGGTGGTCAGGGGCGGGGTCGAACCGCCGACCTTCCGCCTTTCAGGCCGACCGGATGCCGAGCCGGAGCGCACCAGCGCAGTGTGACGGGCCACTGGATGCTCGTATATGGCAGGCGCTGGCTACCGCCGTTGCTGTCACCGTTGCTGTCAGCTTGGGAGGTCTCAGCCACGGTTAGATAGTGACCTACGTGAACTCCTGCCTGCGGTCAGCCGTACGGCCTGCCCGTGAGTAACCGCCTGTGGCCGCAAGGGCGCGCACGATCGGGCACGTGGCGGGCACGACAAACAGGAACGGCTCCGAAGGCCGCATTTCCGAGCTGGCAATACGGGCCCGACGAGCTGGGGCGGTGTCCTGCCGAGCGGTGCCCAGCGCCGACGGTTCCGCGTATGTTCCGGATCATGGTCGGGGCCGCCGACGTCCTGGGCCTGAAGCCGATCACGCTCGAGGTGGCGCTGCACGACGCCGCGGCCCGGCTGCGCGCCTGACCGCGCACAAGAAAGTCGGGGTGCGCTCTCAGGAGTTAGCCGTCCGCGGAATCTCTTTAGTAGTGTCTCTGCCCCTCAGCACGCGACCGGGAAGGACCGCAGACCATGACCGAACCCATCCCGGCCGTTGCGCATGAGTCAGCCGAGCAGGTCGTGGCCGAGCTCTACCAGCTGCACCGGCTGGGGCTCATCGGCACGGCGCTGGTGCTGACCGGCGACCGGCCGACGGCCGAGGACGTCGTGCAGGAGGCGTTTGCAGGCCTTTACCGGGCGATGCCGCGGCTGGCCGATCCGGACAAGGCGCTCGGCTACGTGCGCGCGTCGGTCATCAACGGCTGCCGGCTGGTGCACCGGGCCAGGACCCGGTCGCTGCGGCTGCACAGCCAGTTCCGCCCCGACCAGCCAGTGGACTGGTCCGGGGAATCGGCCGTGCTCGCCCGCGAGGAGAGCCGGCTCGCGCTGCAGGCGGTCGCGCGGCTGCGCGGCCGCGCGCGGGAGGTGCTCGCGATGCGCTACCTGCTCGACATGTCCGACGGCGAGATCGCCGCAGCGCTCGGGGTCAGCAAGGGCACCGTCTCGTCGACAGCATCGCGGGCGCTGGCAGCGCTCGCCAGGACCCTGAAGGAGCAGTCATGACACCAGGGGAACTCAGCATGATCGAGGACACGCTGCGGCGCGCGTACGGGGACGTGCTGGAATCGGTCCGGCGAGACGGCAGCTCACCCGAGCTGATGCCTGGTTTCCAGCCGGGGCGGCCGGGACGGAGATTCGGCCGCCCCGGTCGCGCCGGTTCCAGCCGCCGGCTCGTGCCGTTGGCCGCTGCGGCGGCCGTGGCCGCTATCGCGCTGGTCGCCGGGCTCATCGTGCCGGGCGCGCTGCGGCCCGCGGCGGCCCCTGCAGTGCATCTGGGCTACGTGGGCACCACCCGCGCGCCGCAGTACTTCAACCCGCTCCGCCCGTACGCGCGGTTTGGCTGGCTGCCACCCAGCAGCATTCCGGCCGACAGTGAGGTAATCAGCCAGAGAATGATGTCGCTCGGCAACCCCTCCGGCGCCTTCCTCGCGCTGTTCGCGGCAGGCGCCTGCCACCTCACCGGCCACACGCTGAACTGCTTGCCGTCGGGGAACCGGTACCCGCTCGGCCGCAACATTGCCCAGGGCGACGTGCACCCCGCATACTGGACGGCTCCTCAGAGCCCACTTCCTGGCACCTCCCCCGGTCAACTTGCCTGGCAGTACGCCGTCGGCGGCTGGGCAGTTCTCGACTACGCAGCTTCTGGCCATGCGTCCGCGATAGATGACGCGGTCAAGATCGCCGATCACGTCCAGTTCGGCTACCGAGGCGAACCCGCCATCAGGTTCCCGCTCCAGCTCACGAACGTGCCTGCGAACTGGCAGGTCAACTGTGTCGCGACAAGCCTGGTCGGTCACGTCATGTACGCGGCTTCAGACGTGGTAACCGCCGGGCGCGTGACCGGGTCGATCTGCGGCGACGATGCCCCGCTGAACGCCCCGCATTTTGATGCCGGCCAAGGAGCGAAGAACGCGTGCGCCGGCCTCATCCCCGGCGAAGCCCATTCCAAGCCCGAGGTGATCAACGGCTATCAGGTTTTCCTCGGTACCGAGAAGGCCTGGCCCAACTACGAGCTGTGCGCCGAAAATGCAGCAGGCACCTTCGTGTGGATCGCCATCGGAGCGCACCCGACCCTGAGCCCGGCCAGCATCTTCGCCCGCCACCTGCGGCTGCTCGGCTCGAACCCGGCGAAATGGACAACCAAGCCGATCGCCTGAACGAGATCTGGTGCCGCCGGCTCAGGCCTCGGCCACGACGGGGAGCGGAATGCTGATCCTGCTCAGCGAGCTTGCCCAGGGCTACGGCCCGGCCCTCTACCGCGCGCCGGCTAACTACCTGGTTAGCCAGGTCCGGGCCAAGACGAAGGCGGACCTCGGGGGCGATACGGTCGCCGACCCGGAGGGCTATCCGGCACTGACGCAACGCCAGCGAAAGCGATAGAACACACGTTCCACTAGCACGTATAGACGAGGTCTGGCGTGCAGACTGGTGGAGCTATCCGACTGAGTGCAGCCACGGTCACCAGTGGGGACCAGGCCGCGTCACGGTTGGCTGGCTGCCCTGCGACTGTCCCCGGCTACTTGAGGACCATGGGCTGGTCTTCCCGTCGCGCCGCGGGACTCCAATGGAGCCAGACAATCTGCGCCGGAGCTGGGAGCAGATCCGCCGTGTAGCTGGGATCGGCCAAGGCCGGTTTCACGACCTTCGCCATCCTTGCGTGACACTGCTACTTGATCTTGGCGTGGCGCCGCACGTGGTTCGCGAGATCGTCGGCCATTCGGACATCGGAGTGACGATGACGATCTACGCGCATGCCTCATTGGATGAGAAACGCAAGGCGCTCGGCAAGCTCGGGGAGGCGATCGGCTGATGCCGTTGCTGTCAGGATTGCTGTCAATCGGCCATGAATACACGGCGTGCAAAGCGTTTCCGGTGGTGAGAGTGGTGGTCAGGGGCGGGGTCGAACCGCCGACCTTCCGCTTTTCAGGTGTAGCGAATGGCGTGATCGAGGCCGAAGCCCAAGCGTGTACGAGTGTTGGTGTCTGTGCCGGCGCGCTGGTGGCTGCCATCGTTGCCGTCATGGTTGCCGTCACCGAGTTGCACCACTGTCTGCGGTTGGAACCTCTATGGGCTTGCCGCGGACCGTGCGGCCATTACCAAGCTGGACGACTGGAGCGGGTCACTGCCTCTGGGGGGTTAGAAACCCCTATCGCAGGCCCCTGACGAATAGGCTCGCGCTCATGACCGACGGCGACTGGAGGGATGGCGGGTTCAGGCAGCGTCGGCCCTCCGCGGAGACTCTCGCCTGGGTTGCGGCGTCGATGGGTCGGGGCAGTCGCATCGTTGGCTATCGCCGATTGACCGGTGGCGTCTGTTCCGCCGTGAATCGGCTGACTGTCGAGCGACGTGGAATGCGAACGTTCGTCGTACTGCGGCAGTACCCGGGCGGGCTTGGCCTGCAGGGGAGCTTGGAGAAGGAGATCGCCAACCTTGGTGTGGTGGCGGGAAGCGGGCTCCCGGTTCCGAGCATCCTGGCTTCTGATGTTGCTGGTGCTTCGACGGGGGGCGCGCCATCGTTGCTGATGACACGGTTGCCTGGGCATGTTCACCTCAATCCGGCGGAACCTCGGTCGTGGATGACGAGGATCGCGGAGATTGCTGTATTGCTGCATTCCCTTGATCTCCCCGCGAAGATGTTCAGACCTTGGACGGATTCTTGGATCGCTCCTCTAGACGGGTTTCAGGTGCCGGTCGACGCACAGAAGCCGGCTGTGTGGAAGGCGGCGTTTGGTGTGATGGCGGCGGCGCCGCCAAAGGACACTGCCGTCTTTCTGCACGGCGATCTCCTGCCTGTCAACATGCTGTGGTCGCGCGGGAGGATTACTGGGCTGACCGACTGGAACGGCATCCATCGGGGGGCGCGCGCTCTTGACGTCGGGCACTGTCGGCGATACTTGGCGGCGCTCTACTGGCCCGAGTGGTCGGAGCAGCTTCGGTCGCTCTATGAGTCGATCGCCGGGGTGACTCTCGATCCGTGGTGGGACCTGTATGCCCTGCTGCACTATGACGATAGCGGGCCGAAGTGGATCTGTGGTCAGGTAGCTGGGCGCCGTCCCGTCGATGTGCCCGGCATGACTTCCCGGGTCGAGTTCGCTATCGAGGCAGCGCTACGGCGCCTCGGATAACTGCGGGTTCCCTGGTGGTCGCCCTTCCGGTTCTGGCACGCCGCACAGACGCCTGCACGAATGGTGGCGGCGGCAGCGGAGGTCGTTCCGCGCATGCTGCGGATCACCATTTGTCCGGGCTGGGCTAGTGTCAGACCATCGCGTAGGACGATTCCCTTCCGGAATCTACGCTGTGACGGTGGAGAGAATTAGCGATGGTCTCTTGTCGTGGCGGCCGTTGATTGCCGGGGACCTTCCCATGCTGGCCGAGTGGTTGCGAGAGCCCCAGGTCGCCCGGTGGTGGAATCATGAGACAACCCTTGAGGCGGTCGAGCGCGACTTCGGCGCGAGTACGCGAGGCGAGGAGCCGGGGGAAGACCTCCTCGTTCTCCTCGACGGCCGGCCAATCGGTCTGCTGCAGCGCTCGGCGATTTGCGACTACCCCCAGGATCTCACGAAGTTCTCGGCAGTTATCGAGGTGCCAGTCGGCGCCGTCGAGCTTGACTACCTCATCGCGGACCCAGCGCTGCGCGGTCGCGGTCTCGGATCCCGCATGATCGCTGCGGCCGTTAAGGACACCTGGAACTCGTCTGATGCGCCCGCGGTGCTTGTCGCCGTGGTGGCCGCCAATGTGGCCTCCTGGCGTGCGCTGGAGAAGGCTGGCTTGAAGCGGGTCGCTGAAGGCCCGATGTCGCCCGACAACCCGATTGATGATGCGCTGCATTACATCTACCGTGTTGACCGGCCTGGCGCCGCCTCGTCGGCCTTTAGGCGCTGACACCTACTAACGAATCGCCTGGCGCGGACGGACCTCGGAGCTACTAATTTCGCGGCCGGCAAGAGGAAGTACTCACTGAGCACCTGGTCCTGCCCGTCGTTCTCGCAGGCGCAAATCCCTGGGGAGCGGCGGCCGGGTCAAGGCTCGGCGGAGCCGACCCGGAGGGCGCCGCAGGCGGCCTTGATGCGGCTGCCGCGAGCGGGACAATCGAAGCCGAGGATGACGGCCTTGCGCCGCACTCATCACCGGGCTGCCGATTGACCCGCCTAGATTGGTGGTACTGCTATGGCTCGGACGGCGCGGGCGGACCGGGCGGGCGTCCCAACGCAGAGCCGGCGCGGTGAGCGCCGGACCCGGCGCCGCATAGCGGCGGCGCCTTGATCTTGGCGTCCCGCCGCACGTGGTCCGGGAGATCGTCGGCCATTCCGCCATCGAGGTCACCATGACGATCTACGCCCATGTCTCACTGGAGGAGAAGCGCAAGGCGATGCTGAAGCTCGGCGAGGCCCTGAAGTGACCTCGTTGCCGTCACGGTTGCCGTCAAATGGCCGCTCCAGCAAGATCGCTGGGGCATATGGCCTGATGAGAGTGGTGGTCAGGGGCGGGGTCGAACCGCCGACCTTCCGCTTTTCAGAGAACCGAGCAACCCCGCGCTGACCAGGCACGATGGCGGGAGCGGTCGTCTTTGGCGGGTATCGGGCGAGCGCTGAGGGCTGCGCCGCCGTCGCGGTCTGCTGTCCTCAGCCAGCCTTGCGACCTGCTCGGGCTGCCCCGCGACGTCGGGGTTCATCCCTTCATCATGTCCGGCCGAAAGGGCCCGCCACGGTGGTTACGTCCGGCGCCAGCATCTGCGCGAGGCCGTGGCCTCTAGTCGCCGTCAGGCTGATGCCAAGCTGGCCGGTCTCGACCTGGTTCCGAGGAAATGGCGAAGCCTGCCTCGGCCATGGGCGGCGAGCACGCCGTCGCGCTGGGAAGTGAAGAAGTAGAACGATGAACGCCTCGGTGGCCGGAATTCGATGCCCTTATATGTCGCGGTGTTGCGGACTCGGAATGTCTGCACTTCGCCGGCTGTCACCTTGAGAATCTTGGTGCCCGCGAACTTGCCGAACCATGCTGGTCGGATCCGCACGGTGAGCGCGCCGTGGTCCAACTCCACGAGAACCAGCGGAATCGTCGCCGACCAGTAACCAACCCCGCGAGCCGGGATCAGCCCTGCGGCTGTCCACCGCAAGGGCCGATCGACTTCGAGGCTCACGTGAGGCCACTCCTTCGGTCCTGTCCTTCCGGCTGGCCGGAGAGATCGCCCGCCTGCCACGACGCTTCGTCCTGCTCGTGGGCGCGAAGACCCATGCGGCTTGGCGGCAGCATCCAGTGCTCGGCGTCGCCGGCCGCGCAGCGGAGCCGCAGGCGGCCTTGACGCTGCGCGTGCCGGGCGCGTCACCCCGGCTACTGGGCTGGCAGCGGGCCGATCCAGCGTTCGCTGCTGTCCAGCCCTACCGGATGGTCGCGGAGGATGCTCTCGATCGCTTCGGCGATGGCCGAGACGGACTGGCGGGTCCGGGTCCGGGCCGACGGGAGCAGGATCAGCCCGCAGTGCCCCCGGCCTTGCGCCAGCCGCTCCGCCGCGAGGGGCCGGAAGTCCTTGATGTTGTTCGTGACCACGGCCCGGCCCTCGGCGATGGCGGCCTCGAAGACGATCCGGTCGCTGCGGCCCGCAAGGTCCTCGCGCTCGGCGACCGCATCCACGTCATAGCCCGCCTTACGCAAGAGCTCCGCGATCTGCGGTGACAGCTGCTCGTCCAAGATGGCTCTCACGAGCGCAGCGCCCTCTGCCCGGCCTCGGCCGCAGACCGGCCGCGGTCATACTCAGCCTCGTTCAGCTCGATTTCCCGGTCAATCTCGCCGCGGTACTCCCCGTAGTAGGCCACGGCCGCATCCAGCAGACCGGCAGGCACTCGCAGGTACTCCGCGGCATCCTCGACCGACCCGTCATTGTCCCTGACGGTCGCGATGACCTCCCAGACGTCCAGCCCCCGTCCGAGCAGGCTCGCCCGCCGGCCGCTAGGCCCGTCCAGAAACTGGATCAGGGGGTGCGCGTCATGACGCAGCCCCTCCTCGACATAGCGCTGCGCCAACGTCCGCTCCGCCATGCCGGCCCGGCGCGCCCACTCGGCCAGCCGCTCCCGGATCCCCGGAGCCAGCCGGAGCGTGTAATGATCAGCCATAACCGCATGGTACCACGGTGTGACACGACGTGCCACTTAGCAGTCGCGACATCGTTGCTATTATTTAGGACATGAGGTAGACCCGGATTGATCGGCTTTCGGCCATTAACTGACTTGTATTGGTGCGCCTGAGGCGTCAACGAGGACGCGTTGACCGAGAGGCTTCGAAAGTACGGCAGTGACTTGTCTGCGCTCGGCGCTTAGTGCGCGCCAGCCGGTCTCCGTTTGGGTCGTGGGCACGTCGACAGGAGTTACGACAACCGCGCCTTCCGATTCCAGTACATCGGCGCCAGGCGCCCGGCCGTCAGCAGACACCATGACGCGAGCAGTACGTGCGCTATCATTCACGGGAAAAGTGCCTTCGACTTGTCGCTAATAGGTCCCTAGACAAGTCCTATTCTTCCAGAGCCCGAGGTTAGTGAAGGCGCGAGCGGTGCCGCACCGGCTGTGCTGGCGATAGCCGGCTGGGGCCTCAGTTGTGGTTGTGCAGTTCGCGTTCGGTCTGGGCGTAAATGCGTTCCTGGACCTCGGGGTCGAGAGACTTCTTCGAAGACTTCTTCAACTTTGCCGAGCTGTAGTAGCCCCCGGTCTCGGTCGCGAGCTCCGGATCGGCCATCAGCCGCACACAGCCGCGTGACCCCTTCTCCGGAGGCCCGACGAACGGATTGGTCAACGCCTGAATCGTTTTGAACGGCCCGCCGGCCTTGCTGCCGAGACTGGTTTTGACCGCGCCCGGGCTGACTGCGTTGAACGTCAGGCCCTCGCCCTCATGGCGGCGAGCTTGGGCGTAGGTGTACATCAGGGCCAGCAGTTTGGCATCGGCGTAGGCCTGGATCTGCTTGTACTTACCCGGGTAGCTCCAGTCGGTGATCGGCTTGCCCCGCGACTCGATCAGGGCGGTCATGTTGACCACCCGCGAGGGCGCGGCGAAATCATCAGCGCCCTTCCGGAGCAGGTCGAGCAGCCCGTCGGTCAGTGCCGCCAGCGCGACGTGATTGATGGCGATGGTCCGCTCGTACCCGTCGGGTGACAGCGCCTTGCTGGAGAACGCGGCGCCCGCGTTGTTAACCAGTCCGTTGAGTCCCTTCGGCGCGGCCTCGTGCACAGCGTCGACGAGTTCCCGAACACCCGCCAGAGATCCGAGGTCTCCGGCTACGGGCAGGTACTGGCCCTTGCCGTTGCCGTTGTTGACCAGTAGGTCGACAGCGCGTTGGGCGTCGTCGACACGACGGGCGTGCACCAGCACAGTCGCCCCACTATTCCCAATGCCCTGGGCGGTTTGGTGGCCGATACCGCCCTTGGTGCCGGTGACTAGCACGGTCTGACCGTCCAGCCGACCCGCGAACTGGGCGTCGAACTTGCTCATTCGCTTCTCCCATCGGACAGGTTCTCGCCCGTTACGAGTGCAGTTCGGGAATCTAGATCTGATGCCATCTGAGTGCCATCCTTCCTATGGAGCCACTCGATCAGCTAGGGAGGCCGTCGAGCAGGCTGAAACGAGCATTCATCCCGGCACTTCGGACATCGATCAGCTGCTGATATTCAGGCGAGTTGTACCACTTGATGGCCGTCTCATGGTCGGGAAACCGCATGAGTGCCCCTGAAGTGAGCGAGGCATCGCCGTGCAGGATCTCCCAGATACTGTTGGCGAGAACCTCGCCTCCGTACTCTTTGGCCGTCCGCCCAGCGTTGGGGCCGTATTTCTCACGATAAACATCCGGGTCCTTGACGGTGAATTCGACAATTACGTATGCGCTCATGTGGATACTCCTCAGCTGTTAGTTGCGATCCGTGTTATAGGTCTTCTCACCTAAACTTCAGGTACGACAGGCGCTACGTCGCCACCCGGCCTCCGTCGACCGCAAGAGTGACGCCGTGGACGAAGCTGGCATCATCACTGGCGAGGAAGACGATCGCCGCGGCCAGTTCCTCGGGCTCAGCTACGCGACCTGCCGGTGCTAGTGCTGCGAGCTGATTCACCATCTCGTCGGGGACTGCTTCCATCAGCCGGGTGCGCGTCGGGCCGGGGGCAACGGCGTTGACCCGGACGCCACGCGGGCCGTATTCGGCGGCCCAGGCCTTCGTCAGCAGTTCGAGAGCCGCTCGGCTGGCGCCATACAGAGCCATGCCGGCCTGTCCGAAGCTCGCGACCATCGTGGAGAGATTGACGATCGAGCCCCATCCGCGTTCGGCCATGGCTGGCGCCAGGGACGCGACGAGGAAGAACGGAACCTTGACGTTCAGCGCGAAGGTCTCGTCGAACTCTGCTTCGGTGGCTGCGCCGCTTGGTCCGAGCAAGGCGACGCCGGCGTTGTTGATGAGGATGTCGACGTGACCGTCGCCTGCCTCAGTGGCCCACTCGACCAGGTCCCGGGCCGATTCGAGGTCGCTCAGCGTGGTGAGCCGGAACGCTGCGCTGCCGCCGCTGCCTTCGATCTCGGCGACCACGTCTTTGGCTCGTTGCTCATCGCGTCCCACTACCAGTACGTGAGCGCCGCGGGCGGCCAGGGCGATGGCCGTCGCCTTGCCGATCCCGCTCGTCGAGCCCGTTACCAGAGCTGTCTTGCCCTTCAGGTCAGTCACGTGACGTCGTCCCCTAACTCCAGAATGAGTTGTACAACTCACTCTGACAGTTCGGCACTGGGTTGTCAAACTCAAAATCCTGCTAGCATGGGTGCATGGTCAGCGAGACGAGTGACCGGCCGAGGCTCACTTCTAAGGGAGCGCGCACCCGGGCACGAATCGTGGAGGAGGCCGCCGCCCTCATCCATGAGCGCGGGGTGGCGGGCACCACCTTGGAAGACGTCAAGGCGGCGGCGGAAGTCAGCGGCTCTCAGATGTACCACTACTTCCCCGACAAGAACGAACTCGTGCAGGCGGTCATCGACTACCAGGCCGACGCCATCGTCAATCGCCAGCGGCAGGCGCTCGGCAGCGCGAACGGAGTCGAAGCCTGGCGGAGCATGGTGATCACCGCAGCGAAGCGCACCAAGGCAAAGGGGGGCTGCCAACTTGGCTCGCTCGTCGGTCAACTCGCCGAGAGTGACCCCGAGGCCCGAGCGCTCATCGCGGCCGGGTTCGATCAGTGGGCAGCCGCCATCGGCGATGGACTCAGATCCCTTCATGCCGACGGGAAACTCCCGCCCGGCATCGACCCGGACGACCTCGCCACCACTCTGCTCGCCACGCTCCAAGGAGGACTTCTACTCGCCCAGGTACTTCGGGATCCCCGTCCGTTCGAAACTGCAATCGATACCCTCCTCGCCCTTACCATCGGCGGATGAGCCCAACCCGGGTCGTTCACAGCCATCGCCGAGGTCGGCTCACGGCGCTTGGATGATGCACGTGCATCCACATGAATCGAGCCGGGTTTGGTGGGGACTTCCTTCGTTGGAAGGATTGTCTCCATGCCGAAGCAGTATCCGAGGGAACTTCGTGAGCGCGCGGTGCGGCTGGTCGCCGAGAGCCGCGGTGAGTATGCGACTGAGAACGCGGCGATCCGGTCGGTGGCAGCCAAGCTGGGCATCGCGACGCCAGAGTCTTTGCGTAAGTGGATCCGGCAGGCCGAGGTTGACGCCGGGACGCGGCCGAGCGTGAGCAGTGAGGAGTCCGCGGAGGTCAGGAAACTGCGGGCGGAAGTCCGGGAGCTGCGCCGGGCGAATGTTCTCTGAACTCGGACATTCAGTACGACCGGTGCGGGATGCTGTTATGCCTGGCGTGGGTGCGGGATGGCTGGGATGCCGAGGTTGACGGGCTGGCGGCTGGTGCGTCTGTCGATCTGTGCGAGCTTGTCGCTGGCGCCGGCGAGGCTGATTCTGAGTCCTTCGATTTCGCCGAGCCAGCCCTCGCGCTCGGCTTCGCTGATGCGGGCGATGAGGTTGTCGCGGATGTCGGCGATGCGGGGTCGCTGGGCAGGGTCGGGCCAGAGCATGGGGCAGCGGATGCAGGCGTGTTCGTGGATGCACGGGGTGGCGAACGCGCGGCCGCACAGGCCGGCGGAGACTTTGCGTTGTTCGAAGTGGCCGAGGAACTGCTGCCATTCGTTGTCGGTCGGGGTGCGGTATTCGTCGGTGGGGCGCTGGGCACGGCGGCGGGCCAGGAATGCCAGGTGGTTGCGGATGACCTCGTCGGGATAGACGGCCTTGTAGCCGAGGGTGACGTTGATGTCGCGGTGGCCGGCGATGACCTGGGCGATGTGGGGCGGCAGGCCGGCCAGGATCGCGTCGGTGATGAACATGCGGCGGAAGTCGTGCGGGGTGAAGGTCAGCGGCTGGCCGGCGGCGTCGGTGAGCCCTGCTCTGCCGAGCGCCGCGTTGAGCATGTTGCGGACGGTGCCGGAGGAAATCTGCCGGGTCTCGGTGCCGCCGCGCCGCTGGAACAGCAGCGGAGCCGGCGGCAGCCAGACGTGCTCGTGCTCGTCGTAACGCGGGGTCAGCGGGATCTTCCCGTCGGCGCGCTGGAGCCTGGTGATGACAGCCGACAGGACGTCGGCCAGATCGGGTGAGACGACCAGGAGGCGTTCGGCGTCGGTTTTGGACGGTGCGATCTGCAGCAGCGGCACCAGCTCGCCGGTCGAGGGCAGCTTGTACTGGATGAGGCTGTGGTGGGTGAGCTCGAGGAGTTCCTCAGCACGCACGCCGGTGGAGCGGAGCACCTCGATGATCGCCCAGGTCCAGAAGGCGTGGTCTTCTTCCCGTGTCAGGTCGTGTCGCTTACCGCGCCTGTCGACGGCCCAGATGTGCATGGCCTGCTTGCGAGCCGTGGTGCGGGTGAAGACCTGACTGGCGGTGCTGAACGCGCCGGCAGGCGCGGTCTGCGCTGCTGCTGCCAGTGCCTCGGCCGCGCGGGCACGGTGCTCGGCGGCGGAGCGGGCCAGGACCGGCAGAACGGGCAGCCGCTCGCGGGTGCGGGCGTCCATGCGGGACTTGCGGTGCCGGTCTTCCTTGCGGGAACCGACGTCAGCCTTGCTGACAGGACTGGGCGCGGCCCACGGCGCCCACCGGGCCGGGTCCTCGACAGCCCAGCAGGCCAGGTCGAGGTAGAGCGCACGGACGGCCAGCAGGGTATGCCGGCAGGTCAGCCGCGGCACCGGTGCGCTGCCTTCGCCGCCGCGGGAGGCGGCGCTGAGGGTGCGCAGCCGCTGCTTCCACGCAGTGGCGACCTCCGGCGCCAGGTTCAGGCTGTCAATGCCGGGATGATGGTGCTCAAGATCGGCCCAGAAGTTGCGGCCGAGCTGCTGGGCCAGGCCATCCAGGCTGGTGTGGTCGAGCGCCGGCTGGCGTTCTTGCAGGTAGTCCACCAGCAGGTCACGGACCGGGCGGCAGGTCAGCTGGTAACGATCGATGAGCTCAGCGGGGCTGCGCTGCCCGATGGTCAGCAGCTGGGCCAGCGACCCCGGTGCCTGCGGGCCGAAGACGCCGGCCTGGCGCAGCAGCCGCCACGTCACCGCGCTATAGGGTCCGGGCCGGCTGCGGTGAGACCGCTCGGCGTCGAGGAGTTCCAGGAAGTCGCCTGCGGTCACCTGGGCGAGCATTCCGCCCCTGGACGCGACGATCACCGCCGCCCGGCCGATGGTCACATGCCGCGCTTTGGCGGCGAGCTGACCTGCCTGACTCACAGTTTCCCTCAGCCTGGCGAACCCGGCCAGGTCGCGGCCGGCCTCCAGGGTGCGGGCCAGCGCCCACGTGCTGACACCAGGGGCAGCCAGCCAGTCCAGCGACGGCCGGATGACATCCGCGGCCATCGCCAGGATCAGCCCGACCGACAGCAGGTCCAGCCGCTGGCCGACGTGCACGCCCCGGCCATCCAGCCACCGGGCACAGCCATGCTTCCAGTCCTTGCCGGCTTGCTCGGCGCCGCTGGCCAGCCACCGCTGCTGCCAGGTGTCACCGGGCTGATCGGCCAGCCAGGCCATCGCCAGCACCGCGCCGCGGAACCGCCACCGCTGGCTACCGGGGTTGCTGACGGCAAACGGCGGCCGGGCCAGCAGCCCGAGCACCCTCTCGCGGCCGTAATGGGTGGCGGGCCAGTCACCGCAGGCTGGCCGCGGCGGGAATGCGGCCCGCGCGGCCGCCCACGCGGACTGGCGGGCTTCACGCTGCAGCTCGGCGGGCGCCGGCGTGGCTGGCGTCCGGGCCACTTCCAGCCTGGCGGTCACGACACCGCGTCTTTGCCGAACAGGACCTGCAGCGTCTCGGGACGGTATCCGGCTGCGAGCGGCGGCTGTGTCCGCTGGCGGGCCTGGCGAACCTGCTCGCCGTGATGAGCCAGCACCCGGCGGATCACGTCCTCAGCCCGCGGCGTCAGGTAGACCTGCGCGGTAGCCAGGTGCGCGTGACCCAGCACCGTCTGCACGTCGGTCAGCGGCAGCGCCGGGTCCTCGGCCATCCGGTAGGCGGCAGTGTGCCGCAGCGCGTGCAGCGTGGCAGCCGAGCCGGCCTTCGCGCACGCGCGCTCGAACATCCGGTGCACCGCGTGATAGGTCAGGGCCGCACCGGCGGCCGCAGTGTCCACCACAGCGGCTGGGCGCGCCCGGCCGGGATCACGCCGTCCATCTGCGCCTGATACAACCGCAGCCACACGAACTCATCCGCTGAGGCCGGCAGCTGCTGCAGCTCCCTGGTGCCCTTGCGGGTCACAGTGATCAGCTGCCCGCCCGGATCGACACCGCTGACCGTGACCGACAGCAACTCACTCGCCCGCGCCCCGGTGGACACATAGAACGCGACCAATGCCCGGTCGCGGTGCGAGGGCAGCCGAGCAAAAATCTCGTTGAACTCGCCATCCGGGATAGCCCGCGGAACCCGGGAGGGCACCCGAGGCCGGTACCGGCCAGTGCGCTGGACGGGGTGCGGGTCCATCGGGTTGTGATGCGCACCAGCACGCGCGAGCCGCCGGGAGCGGTCCAGCGGGAACGGGTTGACCATCGGACCGGTGCCCGCCTCCAGGTGGTATCCGCAAAAAGTGCGCAGCACCGTCTCGCTATGTGCCCGCACAGCCGGCGCATAGGCCCGGCCGTCCCGCACTGCCCGCAGCCACCTGCTGAAGTCGCGTGCATCCGAGCGAGTCACCTGATCCCAGGCCAGGCCCGCCGCCCACAAGAACCGGAACCAGCGCAGCAGGTCCATCCCGTAAGAGCGGACCGTCGACACCGACCGGCCCGCCGCCAGCAGATCCCCGAAGAACGCCGCGGCCGGTTCCACCACCGCGCCATCCGGACCCAGCAGCCGGAACGGCTCATACTGATCGCCAGTCCCGGTCAGCCGCCCGACCGCAGCCACCGGCAACGACGCAAGATCGTGTAACAGCCCCCCGTCATCCACGGCCAGCGACCCTAGCCCCCTTCCCGCCGCGTGGTCCCCTGAACTGCGGAAACAGCACGGATAGTTCAGTCAACAGGTGAGATCCTCAAGGCAGCATCGGTTTTCTTCGCGGCCGAGCTCGACCGGCCACAGCAGCGCTCGTGAGGTTCACCGACGCGCACAAGCAAGTGTTCGGGGCCGATCTGCCGCGTGCTGTCTGAGCACGGGATGCCGATCGCGCCGAGCACCTATTACGCCGCCCGGTCCCGGCTGCCGTCGCCGCGGGCCGTGCGGGATGAGTGGCTGAAAGCGGAGATCAGCCGGGTCTGGATGGCGAACTTCGAGGTCTACGGGGCCGAGAAAGTCTGGCTGGAGCTGAACCGGCAGGGCATTGCCGTGGCCCGGTGCACCGTGGCCCGGCTGATGCGCGACCTGGGCCTGCAGGGCGTGCGTCGCGGCCGCAAGGTCCGCACCACCATCCCCGGCAAGGACGGGCAGCGGGCCGGTGACCTGCTGAACCGGGACTGAATAGACCTGGGGTTCGTTCCTAAGGGTTTACTGGGCTGGCGGTGGCCAGCCCCCAAGCTGCTGAGTCAGCGTAGTGGCGCCCTCGATCTCGGCCGGGATCCGATAGCCGAGCCCACCGTACGGCCGCTGGAGCTCGGTCTTGTATAGGCCGTTCCGGCGCGGCCGGGTCCCGGTCACGTCATTAAGCCGCTGCCATGACCCGTGCCCGTCTCGGGCATAGCGCGCGCTCGCCTCGCCAGAATCTGGCCGGCCAGCTGGCAGCTCAGGCAGTGCCCCCAGGCCCGCTTCGGGGCCGCGGTGGAACGATCTCCAAGCGCGGCAGCGAAGACGCGCCCCGCGAACACGATCCCGTCGAGGAGACCCGAGCCAAACTTAGGCGCGTATTTGGCGCGCGAAGCCGCCCACGCCGCATCCGCCGCGCGTGACCGCGCCATGCTGAGACAGGGACTTAAGGCGTTTCGCCAGGTCACTGGGGACGTTGACTGGTCAGAAAGACCGGTCAGACCGCCGACCTTCCGTCGCTGGAACGGATGATCGGGAGCCGACCGGCTGACCATCATCAGACGACGTTTGCGCTGGTCAAGACGTCAGAGGAGTGGTCAGGGGCGGGGTCGAACCGCCGACCTTCCGCTTTTCAGGATTAAGGATCGCAGTCCAGAACTCGCCATATCCGTCTCTGTGCCTGCTCAGCGGCCGGTGGGCAGCCTTCGATGAACCGCGGTACACGAAGATGTATGAGACTAGAAATGAGACTGGAACGCAGTCAGTTCTCAGGTAATCCGTTGGCACCATGCCAGCTCGCATGACTGTGCGTAGCGATGCAACTTGATAAGTCAATAGTGGAACACGACGCCGTTAGTCAGAACGCGAGCTAGTGGCTTGCAAGGGCGCGCTTGTTTGGCTTTGCGCGCCGAATCTTGCCGAGAATCTCGTCGGCGTCCTTGGGCCAGGTGAACGGGTGCGGGTGTTCGTTCCGGTGCTCGATGAACGTGCCAACGGCGATGACGAGTTCATTCACTGAGCTGAAGGAGCCGCAGCGGGGATGGCCTGGCGAGAATGAATGAGAAGCACTTCACGAGGTTGAGCCAGGAGCAGCTGGTCGGGGTCACGGCATGGTGGAGCCGCGGGTTCCGGTCGGGAGCGGGCGGTCCTGGTCAGCTTCGAGGGATGCGGCCAAGACGGAGGCATTACGATCCAAGGCCTACGGACAGACAATAACGACTCGAATACAATCCGGCGAACCATGGTCTATCGGATGGAGTTGTACCAGCGTGCCTGATCACCCGGCTGGATTCAGGGAGTCTCTCCGGACACCGGCTTGCGCTCGCGAGGCGCATCAGGACTGCCCCCACGTGTCCGGGATGGGCGGCGGCTTCAACCCGCGGCGGCTCCGACCCGAATTCGGCGCCGGGCTCTGCCCGTGCGCCTGCCACTCCACCTGCCCAGTCACCATCACCACAAACCGGCTGACGGTGCCGATGAAATCCTGGCATACCTCCTGCACCTGCCCCGGCGCCGAGCAGGAGCGGCAGCGCCTCGCCGACCACGGATTCGAGATCCGCGACTTCGGTGAGATGCGCGAGGACGCCCAGCGCCTCGCCCGTGCTCGCAAGGAGGCCTACGAGGCAGCACGCGCCCGCGCTGTTGGCAAGAGCCGCGAAGAGATCCGGGAGATCTACCTAGCCGAAAGGCGCGCACGGGGCCTGCAGGTGCCTTCGGACCGCATTCTTGACGCTGTGGTCGAGCGCATCATCACCGGCAACCCGCTCCCAGCCGCCCGGATCGCAGGCGAGGGCCTTGTCCGCATGGGCAAGTCACTCTATGAGATCTCAAAGCTATTCAGGCAAGGCCAATAAGGTCCCTCGGAACGAAGTGGCTCGTGCACGAGCCCGACGCCCTGACAACGACCGGTTTGGCTCGCAAAGGCAGGTAGCGCCCCCGGTCACGCACCGGAAGGCAGGCGGTGCCGCCCTCCAGTCCGCGCCTCAGTTGATGCACGCCCCTAATGGCGTTGAGCCGGCGGCTCACCGCTAGCGAAGGTACGCCTGCTCACGACTGCATGGTCGAGGTAAGGTACCAATAGGCGCTCGCCAAGAACTGAGACAGGTGCAGCGAGGGAGATTCCAGCAGAATGGCGATCGTCCGCCTTGGGTAAATGAGACTGAAATGAGACTAACGGCCGCTGCCGGAACCTGGAAACAATCGCCAATCGGATATAGCTGCAGGTCAGAGCTGGTGGTCAGGGGCGGGGTCGAACCGCCGACCTTCCGCTTTTCAGGCGGACGCTCGTACCAACTGAGCTACCTGACCGAGCCTGGCATCCGGCTCGCCGCTGGGAGCGAGAACCCGAACCAGATACTGAGCGGTCCTGACGGGATTTGAACCCGCGACCTCCACCTTGACAGGGTGGCGAGCACTCCAAGCTGCTCTACAGGACCAAGCGTTGTGCCCGGCTTATACCGAGCGTGCCCCCAACGGGATTCGAACCCGTGCCGCCGCCTTGAAAGGGCGGTGTCCTAGGCCGCTAGACGATGGGGGCTCGACGGACCTCGCCGCCTTGCCCGTGGCGCCCGCCGTCGGGGACCGCCCCAGCATAGGGGACGAACGGCATTGCCGGCAAAGCGACCGCCGTGAGCCGCTGATTCCGCCGCGAGCCCGATCTCCCGTGATGAGGATGTGCCCACGTCAGCCTCGCGACACCAGTCCGGCCAGCCCCGCCAGCGGCAGCAGGAGCGCTCAGGTCCCGCTCTTGTTGAAGACCTTCTCCGCGATCGAGACGGGCTCGCCTTCCTCCGGCACGAGGGCCCACGCCAGCACGTAGGCAATCGCCCCGAGTCCGCTGAACAACGTCAGCACGGCGAAGATCACCCGGATCAGGGTCGCGTCGAGGCCCAGGTAGTCCGCCAGCCCGGCGCAGACGCCGGCAAGCAGGCGACCATTCACCTTCCGCACCAGCTTCTTGCCACCCAGGCCGCCCGCACCGCCCGGATCACCCGCACCGCCCGGATCACCCGGACCGCCCGGATCGCTCGGACCACCGAAACCAGCGCCGTTCAAGTCATCGCTCATGTTGGCCATGATGCCCGATCCCGGGCCCGTCCCACCTACTCCTCGCGTGACCGCGAATACGCTAGCGGCGAGGCCGCGGCCGCGACCCGGCCCCAGAGAGGATCTCGCCATGCCGCGCAGCACGGACTCCGCGCCAACCGACCTGCTCCGGATCGACGATGAGCTCAACGACGAAGAGCGCCTGGTCCGCGACACAGTTCGCAAGTTCGCCGCCGACCGGATCCTGCCCAATATCGCGGACTGGTTCGAGGCCGGAACGCTGCCCAAAGACCTCTTCCCCGAGATCGGCAAGCTCGGCCTGCTCGGCATGCACCTGACCGGCTACGGCTGTGCCGGCACGGGCGCCATCGCCTACGGCGTCGCGTGCCGCGAACTCGAGGCGGCCGACTCTGGGCTGCGCAGCCTGGTCTCGGTCCAGGGCTCGCTGGCCATGTTTCCCATCTGGAAGTACGGCACTGACGAGCAGAAGGAGGAATGGCTGCCCCGGATGGCCGCCGGCGAGGCAGCCGGCTGCTTCGGGCTGACCGAGCCGGACCACGGTTCCGACCCGTCCAGCATGAAAACCCATGCGAAACGGAACGGGGCCGATTGGGTCCTCAGTGGCTCCAAAATGTGGATCACCAACGGCGGCATCGCCGACATCGCCGTCGTCTGGGCCAGCACCGACGATGGCATCCGCGGCTTCCTGGTCCCCCGTGGCGCCCGCGGCTTCACCACGCGGAACATCCACAAGAAAATGTCCCTTCGCGCCTCCGTCACCTCCGAGCTGCACTTCGACGACGTGAAACTGCCCGGTAGCGCGGTCCTGCCCGGCGTCCGCGGCCTGAAAGGTCCGCTCTCGTGCCTGTCCGAGGCCCGGTTCGGCATCCTGTGGGGCGTCACTGGCGCGGCCAGGACCTGCTTCGAAACGGCGGCTGAGTACGCCAGGACCAGGGAGCAGTTCGGCCAGAAGATCGGCGGCTTCCAGCTCACTCAGCGGAAGCTCGCCTGGATGCTCGCCGACCTCCAGCGCGCGCAGTTGCTCGCCTTGCACCTTGGCCGCCTGAAGGAGGCGAGGACGATCACGCCCGAGCAGGTGAGCCTCGGCAAGATGAGCAACGTCAGGACCGCGATCGACATCGCTCGCGAGGCCCGGACTGTTCTCGGCGCAAACGGCGTGACCCTCGAATATCCAGTCATCCGCCACGCCAACAACCTCGAGTCGGTGCTGACCTACGAGGGTACCGAGGAGATTCACACCCTCGCCCTCGGCCAGGCCATCACTGGCATCTCGGCCTACCGCTAGCCGTAGGCCGAGCGGCGAGCCAGGCACATCATCTGTGGATCCTCGACCCGATGAGTGACGAGCGCCAGCTGCCGAGCCAGGATCGCGGCCCCGCTCGCGACGCCCTGGCCGACTTGCTCGCGAGCGCCGCGACCGGGCAGTTCCCGCCGCCGGACGGCAGCGTCGACCTGCTTGCGCAGCCCTCCGATCGCGACGCTGGTGTGATCTCGTTCACCGGCTACGCGGTGATCTTCGCCGACGCCGACCCGGACTGGGTAACCGCACAACTTCCGCCTGGTGACCTGTCCGGCCCGCTGAGCCCGGGCTTCCTGCACGCTCTGAGGGAGCGCCTCGGCAGGCACGCGCACAGCGTCGACATGCTGACGTGCTCGACCCGGCTGGCCGGGCCGCCGCCAGACCTCGGGCTCATCGAACTGACCGCCAGAGGCGACGTCGCTCACCCGAGGATCGTCCGCGCCCTGCGTCATCGCGACGACGTCCGCGTCTGGCAGGCACCCGGCGGGGTGGTCATGCTCGGCCGCGGCGTCGCCGGCCGCTTCGAGGTCGCGGTCGAGGTCGATCCTGCACACCGCGGCCGCGGGCTCGGGACCCGGCTAGCGACAGCCGCCCGCCACCTTGTCCCGGCCGGCCAACCGCTGTGGGCGCAGATCGCACCGGCCAACGCCGCCAGCGTCCGCGCTTTCCTCGCGGCCGGATTCCGCCCCGTCGGCGCCGAGGCCCTGCTGAGCCGGGATCGGTCCGAATAACGACGCAGGCTCGCCCCCGTGCCTGCCCGGACCACGCGGCCGACGGCGTGCCAGACTGACACGATGCCCGTCGCTCCAGGACGTGACGCCGCCGACGGCAGCGCCGCGGCCGCCCGCGCCGCGGACTCAGGCGAACGGGCGCTGCTCACTGTGCTGCTCGCGATGACCCTGCTCAGCGGACTCATCGATGGCGTGTGCTACCTGGGCCTGGGCCGCGTCTTCACTGCCAACATGACCGGGAACGTGGTCGTCCTCGGCTTCGCCGCCGCCGGCGCTCCCGGTTTCTCCGTGACCGCCTGCCTGACCTCACTTGGGCTGTTCCTCGTCGGAGCCGTCTGCGGCGGCCTGATGAGCGGCCGCGTCTCCCGTCGCAGTCGCTTGCTCACCGCGGCCGTGGGGCTGGAGGCAATCTTCGTGGCGGCCGCGGCCGTCGTCGCGTTCGCCGCCACCTCGGTCTCCACCGGCTGGGCTCGCTATACGACCATCGCCATCCTGGCATTCGCCATGGGCATCAGGAACTCAGTCATCCGGCGCCTTGCGGTGCGCGACATGACCACGACGGTGCTGACCATGACGCTGACCGGGCTGGCCGCGGACTCGAGCCTGGCTGGTGGCCGGAATCCGGCCGTCGGCCGACGGGTCGGCGCCGTGCTCGCCATGCTCGTCGGCGCGATCGCCGGCGCCTCGCTGTACCTGCACCGGGGCGCGGGGCTGCCGCTCGCGATCTCAGCCGGGGCAGCCGCTGCCACGGCTGTCGCGGCGTACACCAGCCGGTCCGCCGCGTACCTCGACAAGAAATGATGACTCCATGACCGACACCAATGACGCACCGGTAGTCGACAACCAGGCCGAGTCCCGGCTGGAGGTTCATGCCGACGGTCAGCTTGCCGAACTCGTCTACCGCAAGAACGGCAATCGCCTCGTGCTCGTGCACACGGGGGTGCCCGACGCACTGGGCGGCCGCGGTATCGCGGGCAAGCTCGTGCTCACGGCGATCGACAAGGCGGTCGCCAGCGGCATGACCATTGTGCCGCTGTGCCCCTATGCCCGTTCCTGGCTCGAGCGGCATCCCGACGCGGCGGCCAAGGTCTCGATCGACTGGGGCTCGGCGCCCTAGCCTTCGCGCAGCAGCCGCTCATGGCGCTGCCGCGCACCACTCATGATGGCATCGAGGTCTGGACGCAGGCCGCGGTCCTTTCCCTTGCTCGCCAGCACGCTGGCCCGGCAGCCCGCCACCATCAGCACCCGTGCGCCCGTCGCGGCGAGCCAGTCGGCGACGTGATCGGCGCTCAGCTGGCCATGTTGCGGGCTCACCAGTGGCCGGCCAAGGCTCCGCGCGGCCCGCGCCGTCTCCCGGCAGCCCGCGCCGCCCGCCGGGTCCAGCAACACTACGACGTCTGCGAGAAACACGCAGGTCCAGGTCCGGTACCGAAAACTGGCCGAGGCCAGCTCATGCAGCGCGGCACCAGCGAGCCGCCGGCGGCGCTCGGGGGTCAGCGAACCATCCTCCTGCCGGTAGCCCGCCGGGAAGACGAGGTGGACCGCGAGCCCAGCGCGCAGCGCCGCGCGCGAGGCAAGAGTGTCGACGCCTGTCTGGCCACCGGTCAGGACGCTCAGCCCCGGACCGGACCGCACCCATTCGCGCAACGGCCGCTCGGCGGCCGCGATCGCCGCCAGTTCACTCTCACTGGCCACGCTGCTCCTCGCCGACGCCGACCTCTACCGCGGCGATACGAGCAGCGTCTGGATGCCCGTGCCGACGGCGCCACCAGTATCGGAGAGCTGCGTCTCGGCCAGCCCCGTTCCGTTCCCGCCCATGGAACTCGCCGAGTCGAGCAGCAACCACTCTCCGACGGGATCACGCTGCAGGATCACGGTGAGGTCGACGTTGATGAAGACGAAGTGCCGGGGATCGAGCGCCATGCTGATGCCGCTGCCCGAATCGGCGAGCAGGAGCGCCAGCGACATCGGCCCGATGTCCTCGCCCGGCAGCACAGGGATCATCGGGCGTCCCCAGGCCCGGCACGGACCCAGTTCGTCGAAGTTGCCGCCCTCGAACCGCCACTCGATATGCGACAGATAGCCCTCGACGTGACCGTCAGGAAAGCTAGCCGGACGGCCGGCG
This sequence comes from uncultured Actinomycetota bacterium, assembly GCA_963792725.1. Classification (GTDB taxonomy): domain Bacteria; phylum Actinomycetota; class Actinomycetes; order Streptosporangiales; family Streptosporangiaceae; genus JAJYUU01. The sequence goes on from CAWBXJ010000003.1 coordinate 655,998, forward strand.
TCGGGGAGAACCGGCGGCGCAGCCATCTTGCCGATGACCGGTCCGTCAGGCAGCCTGGCTATCCGCCAGCCCCGCGCGCACAAGACCTCCTGCCCACCGGACTCCAGGACCGTCTCCAGCAACGCGACTCGCTTGCCCGGCCGCAGCGTACGCGTACGCGCCGTCAGCTCGCCCACCGGGACGGGCCTCAGGATGTCGATGGCGACCCTGGCCAGGCGCATGGTCTCACTAGGCTCGTGCAGGTCGAGTTCGCGAGCCCCCAGCGCGGAGGGCGGGCCACCGTGCTGTGCCTCCGGGTCCCAGGGCCCTGCGCTCGCCGCGGTCGCCCAGAACCTGCCGGCCCCGATGGGCTCGAAGAAGCTCGTCTCCACGAACCGGATGTTACCGGCCAGTCCCCGCGTCCACCGGAGCGAGTGGCGAGCCTAGTAGTGACGGCAGAGCGACGGTGTCGACACGGACCTCAGCAAAGCGGTACATCTGTCCGAGCCGGAGGCGGGACTCGGTACGCTTCCAGCGTTGGCGCTTGCTGCCGGGGCGCAAACGGGGCGTTAGCTCAATGGTAGAGCAGCGGACTTTTAATCCGTGGGTTCTGGGTTCGAGCCCCAGGCGCCCCACCAAATTGGTCATTGCACGAACACCGGACCCTTCGCCGTTGTTGTCGGCATGTCCTGTGTCCGTGGCCTGCGGGATGCGGAAGACGGGAACGATCCGGCCAGGCGCGGTGATCTTCACTTGCGCGACCAGGGCCTCGATGAGAGCTTTGCGCTGGCTGTGGCTGCCCGAGCCGATGATCTCGTCGATGTGATCGGCGACCTCGCACAGCGTGGCGGGCGGCGGCATGGCAGGTTCCGCGTCGATCTGGCTAGCGAGTTCGTCGCGGCGGCTTCCCTCACTCGCGGCAGCGAGGTGTTTGGCACACAGTGGCCCAGTGCCCGCCTGGACCAGCCGGCCCGCGCTCGGGACCGCCGCAGCGCACGAGCGCGCGCGACATTCGGGCTGTGCGCCGCACCGGCCGTTGGTGGGCTGCGCCCCGGAAACTAATCACTCCCCGTGGATGCTCATCAGCGGCCACCGCCGCCTGCCTGCCGCCCGCCGCGCCGCATCGATCGGTTGATACTCCATGCCGGGATATGAGTCTGGGAGCCCACCGGAAGGTCCAGATCGGCCGCTGCCAGGCGACTTGGCGCTTCCGGGGTTGCCCGGCCTCAGCAGGAACCGGCACCGGAGTTTGAACTGGCTGGCCGACCCGTATCCGGATCGCCGTGCAGGGATCGCATTTACTTTTACACTCGTGGAGCTGCTGGCCCGCCCTGGCCATCGGATCATGGCCCACCAGGCAATCCGCTGCGGTCCTGACATTGTGCGTGGCAGCGGTGCCGCACTTCCAGGTTGCGCCAGCACTATCACTCTACTACTCTACCGATAGACAGATAGTTTTGGTGGAGGTGGTCGTGTTCCGTATCGATGCCGGATCGGATGTCCCGATCTACCGGCAGCTGGTCCAGCAGGTGCGCCGGGATGTAATGCTGGGCCGGCTGCACCCTGGCGATCAGTTGCCCAGCGTGAAAGAGGTCGTGGACGCGCTGTCGGTCAATCCGAACACGGTGGTGAAGGCTTTCAGCGAGCTGGAGCACCAGGGGATGATCGTGCGCCGGCAGGGTGTGGGGACGTTCGTGGCGGCCGCGCCGCCAATGGCATCGCTTGCGGTGGCGCCGGGGCTGCTGGCCCCGCTGGCCCGCTGGGTCGAGCGGGCCAGGCGGGACGGCCTGTCTGCCGAGCAGATCCGGATGCTCGTAGAGGTTGCCCTCGACGAGTCGGCCGTCGGCGAGGATGACCGCCATGCGGCGGGCGGTGCCGCATGAGCGCGGCGCTGCGCTGCGCGGGCCTCGGGCACCGCTATGGCCGCCGCCTGTGGGGCCTGCGCGACTGCGACCTGGACGTTCCGGCCGGGCGGGTGGTGGCTCTGGTCGGCCCGAACGGGTCGGGCAAGACCACCCTAATGAGCATGGCAGCGGGCCTGCTTCCGGTCACCGAGGGAACGGTCGAGGCAGCCGGGGGCGCCCCGGCGCGGCGGCTGGACCGGATCGGGTTCATCGCACAAGACGCGCCGCTGTGGCCGCGGCTGCGCGTCACCGATGTCCTGGAGGTAGGCCGCTGCATGAACCGCGGGTTCGATGCGGTCATGGCCGCGGAGCGGATCGGGCGGCTGGGCATCCGGCCCCGGGCGCGGATCAGCGCCCTGTCCGGCGGCGAGAGGGCTCAGGTAGCCCTCACCCTTGTGCTAGCCAAGATGCCGGAGCTGTTCTTGCTCGATGAGCCGATGGCCAACCTTGACCCGCTGGCCCGGCGGGAGTTCCTGGGCTCGATGTTCGAGGCCTGCCAGGAGACCGGCTCTACGGTCTTGTATTCCTCTCACGCGCTGGCTGAGCTGGAACGCGTCTGCGACTACCTGATCGTGCTCCGCGCCGGGCGGGTGCGGCTCGCCGGCGACATCGACGAGCTGCGCTCCCGGCACCGGGTCATCTGCGGGCCGGACGGCTGGCCCGCCGGCGGCGGCTGGCAGGTGATCAGCCAGCGCAGCATGGCCGGCCAGACCACGGCACTGGTGCGTTGCGACGATGCCCGCCTGCCCGGCCCAGGCCTGCAGGCCGCCGCGCCGGCCTTCAACGAGCTGGTCCTCGGCTACCTCGATGGCGACACCGCCAGGCTCCCCGCGGAGGCCGCGGCATGACCTGCCTGATCTGGCGCCAGCACCGAGGCCAGGCACTGTGGACGATCATCACCGTCACGGCCTTGTGCCTGCTCGCCGTGAACTTCGGGTTCAGCGCGGCGCACTGGCTGGCGGGTTACCACTCCTGGCTCCACCAGCTAGCAGCCGCTGGGTGCCCGCCGCCCACTGCGCACAGCGGCGTGTTCCACGTCAACTCGCCCGCGACCTGCCTCGCCCTCAAAGACCGCTACCCGGGCGGCCTGCAAGCCGCCTTTGTGTCCCACTTCAACAACGCGATCCTGATGTCTCAGTACGGCCTGCCCGCCGTCTTTGCGCTCATCGGCGCGCTCATCGGCGCCCCGTTGGTCGCCAGGGAAGTCGAGCAGCGCACCCATCTGGCCGCCTGGACCCAGTCCGTGTCACGGCGGCGCTGGTACGCCGCCAAGACTTCGGCTCTGGCCGCCGGCCTGGCCGTGGCGGGCCTGATCGCCGGGATGGTCAACGCCTGGCTGCAGCACCATTTCACCGCGGGCGACAGCGCCAGCTCGCGCTGGTCCTGGTTCGCCTCCGCCAGCCTTGGCCTGGCCGGCGAGGCCGTGCTCGCCTTCGCCCTGGGAGTGGCGTTCGGCGCGCTGCTGCGGCGCACGCTGCCAGCGATCGGCGGCGCGGTGGCCGGATTCACCGTCCTGCTTCTCGCCGCCCGGTGGGCCGTGCAGGCCCTGACGCCGGCGAGCAAGACAGCCGGGCCGCACTACACCGCGCCGCCCGGCAGCTGGATCCTCGGCTCCGCGACCAATGCCCCGGTTCCCTACCATCCAGCCGGCCAGTACTGGCCGCTACAGCTGATCCTGCTCACCGTCCTGCTCGCCCTCGCCGCGACCTCACTAGCAGCGGGCTGGCACGCCATCCGGACACGCGCCGTTTAGATGATCAATTCCAGGGGTCAGGCAGCCGGATTGCCGGCGAGCCGATGCCGGAACGAGCGCGACACCTGCAGCAGGTTCATCGCCGGCGCAGGAAAAGTTCACGGCAGTTGCATGGAAGGTTCGCAATAGGTGCATGGCGACGGGCCTCATAGCGAAAGCGTCGCCGCAGCGCGGGAGCGCAGCCCTACATGACCATGCGGCTCTGCCGTGATCATCCGGCAGGCACCGAGGGTGTGACTCTCCCGCACAGCACGGACCATGAACTCCGGGCCATCGGCAAACCAGCCCCGGTTTGGGTGCTGACACGTTAGGCCCACCACAGCCGCACCATATGACCAGCGGAAACGCCATCACACGGTGTGCGTAGACAGCGATCAGAGCCGATGCGTGCGCGTGGTCTGCGCATCAGTCGGCCATTAGTGGATCGGTTCTGCGGTGCTCCGGTCGCGCGAATCACCATGATCGGGTGACGCCTCCTCACCTGCCTGGCGGCAAGCCTGGTAGTCGGCCGCCTCCCGGCGGGACATTTCAGCAGCGGATTGACATAGGCGAGCCCCGACTGGGGCGCTGCCCAGCCAACAAAGCCGAAGGGAGATCTTCCGTGAGCACCGAGCAGCGAGAGACCCCGGACGCAATCCTGCGGCAGTCAGCCTTCCCCGCCGACAGCGACGTCAGCGAGCAGCGCCGGCTGCTGCGGGAGCTGCTGTCAGCGCAGCCACTGCCCACCAACGTGACCGTGAACCGATCTGTGCTGGGCGGCGTCCCAGCCGCCGAGATCACAGTCGACGGAATCGAACCTCGCCACACAGTCCTGTACTTCCAGGGCGGCGTGTACGTAATGGGGGACGCCGCTCTCGCCGCCGACCTGGCCTCGCAGGTCGGCCGTCGGGCGGGCGCCAAGGTCATCTCCGTCGACTACCGGCTCGCACCCGAGCAACCCGTATCCGGCCGCGGTCGACGACGCTCTCACCGCTTACGAAGCCCTCCTGGACAACGGCACAGCCCCTGCTGACGTCGCCTTCGCTGGAGAGTCCGCCGGCGGCGGCCTCGCCATCGCCACCCTGGTCAACGCCCGCGATCACGGGCTGCCCCTGCCAGCCGCGGCCTTCGTCATGTCACCGTATGCCGACCTAACCCTGTCCGGGACGACCATGGACACCAAGCGCGAGGCCGACCCGCTGCTCAGCCCAGAAGCCCTCCAAGCCCGAGTCACCGATTACACCTCGGGACAAGACGCCGCTCTCGGCGGCATCAGCCCCATATTCGCCGACCTGTCCGGCCTGCCGCCCCTGATCATCCAGGCCGGAACCCACGAGGTTCTCCTCGACGACGCCGTCCGCCTCGCCCGACAGGCCGCCACCGCTGACGTCGAGGTCACGCTCGACATCATCCCCGGGGTGCCGCACGTCTTCCAGGCCTACTACCCGATCCTCGACGAAGCGGCCGCTGCGCTGGACAGAGCCGGACAGTTCCTGTCGGCGCATCTCACCAGCACAGAACGCGTCACCGGAGAACCGATTGAGAGCCTGAGCAGAGCGGGTCGCCACCGGCCGTCGGGGGAGCACGTGATGTCATCCGCAACGTCTTCTGCCACTGAACAGCGCCGCGCGGCACCTGGCGACAGACGCTGGCTGGTCCTGGTTGTCGTTGCCATCGCCCAGCTGATGGTGGTCCTGGACGCCACGATTGTGAACATTGCGCTCCCGTCGGCCCAGCGCGCGCTGGGATTCCCCAACAGCGACCGGCAGTGGGTGGTGACGGCCTATGCCCTCTCCTTCGGCAGCCTGCTGCTGGTGGGCGGCCGGCTTGGCGACATGTTCAACCGGAAATGGGTCTTCATCACCGGCCTGGTCGGCTTCGCCCTTGCCTCGGCCGTCGGCGGCGCGGCCGGCTCGTTCGTCATCCTGGTAACGGCCCGTGCGCTGCAGGGTGTGTTCGGCGCCCTCCTCGCGCCGTCGGCCCTGGGCACCCTCGTCAGCACGTTCCAAGATCCGCGAGAGCGAGGGCGGGCGTTCGGCGTCTTTGGCTCGGTCGCTGCCGGAGGCGGCGGCATCGGACTGATCCTGGGCAGGGTGCTTACCCAGTACCTCTCGTGGCGGTACTGCCTCTATGTCAACCTGGTGTTCGCCGCGATCGCGGTCGCCGGCGCCCTGGCTTACATCCGCACCAGCCGCCCGGCCACCCGGCCGCGAATGGATTGGCCCGGCACCGTCCTGGCCTGCGCCGGGCTGTTCCTGATCGTCTTCGGGTTCTCCCATGCCGAGACTGCAGGCTGGACAGACCCGCTGACCCTCGGCTGTCTGGTGCTGGGCCCAGTGATCCTCGCCGCGTTCGTCTTCGCCGAGCAGCGGTCCAGTCACCCGCTGCTGCCCTTGCGGGTGCTCGTGGACAGGACCCGGGGCGGATCCTATGTCGCCCTCTTCATATCCGGGATCGCGATCTTCGGCACGTTCCTGTTCCTGACCTACTACCTGCAGCTCATCAAGGGAGAGAGCCCGCTGACGACCGGATTGCTGTTCCTGCCGATGATCGGCTGCATCCTGATCAGCTCCAACCTGGCCAGCATCGTGCTCCTGCCGCGGGTGGGACCGCGCGTCCTCATCGCGGCCGGCATGCTGCTGGGTACTGGCGGGATGGTGTACCTGACCCAGGTCAGCGCTAATTCGAGCTATGTCGCTGGGGTGCTGCCTGCGCTGCTGATCCTGGGCTTGGGCTTCGGCATGATCTTTGCCCCGGGCATCAATGCCGCCACGGCGGGAGTCCGCCGCGAGGACTCCGGCGTTGCGTCCGCGCTGGTCAACACGGTGCAGCAGGTCGGCGGCTCGATCGGTACGTCCGCCCTCAGCACTATCGCGCTGACCGCGACGGCCAGCTATCTGGTAGCACACCACACCAGCCCGCTGGCACCCGCGATCGCGGCCACCCACGGCTACACCTTGGCCTTCGCTATCTCAGCAGGGCTGCTGGGGCTCGGCTTCATCCTCGCGATCGTTCTGCTGCCGTCCAAGCGTCGGCTAGCCGAGCTCAGGACCGCCGCAAGCACTGCGTCCGCTAGGACCGCGCCGGGCTGGCCTCAGGGCCAGCGCGCCCCGCCCCGGTCCCAACCCCAGTGCCAGTCCCAGCGCAAGCCTCAGAACCGCGGTTCGAAGCGATTCCCGTGGCCCTGTGCAGTTGCTCGCCGGTAGTGACGCGGGCTCCTGGATCGGCCGCCACGGCGGTCCGCTGACAGTAACGCCAGCCACGTAACCAGGCCGACGTTCTAGGCCAGATGCCGAGTCCGGCCGCAGAAGGCCAGGAGGGCTGTTATCCCACGATGAGCACTGGCACTCCGCCCGCCACAGATCTGCGCCTTGTCGTCGGCTTTGACGGATCTCCGCCAGCCAGCAGAGCACTCGACGCCGCTGCCAACCTGCTGCAGGGTCGGACAGGCCGCATCGAGGTGGTGTACGTGGCTCACATGCCTAGCATGGCCGCGCTCTCGCCGGCTGCCGTAGTCGAACTGCAAACTGATTTTGACGACGTCGAGCAGGAACTTCGCACGATGGCCGGTGCGCAGCTTGGCGACCGCGTGGAGGGCTGGGAATTCGAGCGGCGCCAGGGCTTGATTGCCGAAGAACTGCTCGCGGCGGCCAAAGACATCGGCGCTGCCCACCCCGGCGCAACCGTCGTGATCGTAGTGGGCAGTTCATCTCACGCTGCGCACCGCGTGGTCGGTTCGGTGGCTGTAGGCCTCGCCCGCCACTCACCGGTGCCCCTGATAGTCGTGCCCTAGCGCGAGTTCCCCGGCGTTGCGAGCCATGTGCGCAGGACGGCGGACCGGATTGTCACCGGCGATGTGCTGCTGTTGTGCAGTTCCCAGCCGCCGATCGCGATCATCTGGCCGGGACGCAGAAGACCCACCCCGGTCTAGCCCGATTCCATCCTCTGCTTGAGCGCTGCCATGTTGGCTGGCATCTCCTTGCGTGCTTCGCGGCGGACCATCAGCGGCACCAGGATCTTCCCGATGCCGTGGCCGGTGAAGTAGACGCTGATGGTCAGCCGGGAGCGGGAGTTAGTCACTGGCTCGACGAGGACCTCGACGGCCGCTCGGACCGGGCCGTCCAGGCCTCGGACGGCCCAAGTCTTAGGAGGATCGATCTGCACGAGCTCGGACGTGGACAGGCGGTTGGCGCCGCCGATGCGCCGAGTCGTCACGCACTTGGCGCCCACGGCCGGTGTTTGGGCGCCGTCGGTCGGGCCTACCATGTGCCCATCCACCACGCCCTGCTGCCACTCACTGAACCGGGCCGGGTCGGTGGCGTAGGCAAGACCTCGGCGGCCGATCGGTGGCGTAGGCAAAGACCTCGGCGGCCAGGCGCTCGATCTCGGCGCTGGTGACGATCGGCGGCACGTCAGCGGCCTTCCTTGACGAGCGCGGCGTACCGGTCCAGGTACAAAGGCCAGCCCTCCGGCCCGGCCACACCGCCAGTTATTGCTTCCCATCCCGGACCATGCCGGTCGATGTGGCGGTGCTCCAGCTCGACCCGTGTGCGGGTTGGCGACTCGGCGTAGAACCGCACCTCGACCTCGCTGGTCTGAGCCTTGTTGGTCTCGATCGTCCACTGCGGGCTGATGTCCCAGCTGAACACGACGCGGTCTGGCGGCTCGAAGGCCAGGATCCGCGCCCACCGGCACTCGCTGCCGTCCACTGCCCGGTCCACGATGCTGCCGCCAACCTGGGGCTCGAACACCGTCTCGGCGATCGGCGCCCCGAGCATGTTGTGCTCGGGCGGCTTGAAGTCTCCGAACCGGTCGGTGAACACCGTGAAAGCACGCTCGATCGGCGTGTCAACCACGACCTGCTTGCGGACCGCCACTACCTCGCTCTGGTCCATCACGCCTCCTCGGTCGGCGCTTCTGCGGCATCGACGTACCCGGCCAACGCCCGCTGCCAGTATGTGTCGAGCTGATCTCGCAACGCTGCCAGCGCGACTGGGTTAAGCCGGTAGATCCGGCGCGTTCCCGCGGCGATGTCCGCCACCAGGCCAGCGTCCTTGAGGATCTTCAGGTGCTGAGATACCGCCGATCGGCTCACGGGCAGCCCGGCCGCAAGCTGCCCGACCGCCTGAGGCCCGTCGGCCAGGCACGCCACGATGGCCAGGCGCGTGCCGTCGGCCAGCGCACTCCACCGGTCAGCATCTCGGTTAGCATTCACTAACCGTTAGTATTCTCTAACCATTGCACTAGGTCAAGGAACTACCGGGTTCGCACTTGCTGCCCTCATATCAACATGATATCATATTGATATGAGCGTCCGGCGGCGTTGCCGAGACGGCAGGCACGAGGAGGAAGCCGAATGCAATCTCCAGAAGGGCACATCGCCCCGTCGGGATCGATGATCGTCACGACAACTGAGAACATCCCTGGCACGACGGTGGTCAAGACCATCGGCCACGTTTTCGGCCTGACTGTCCGCTCCCGCAGCCTTGGCGGCAACATCGCGGCCGGCCTCAAGAGCATCGTCGGCGGCGAGATCGGTTCGTACGTCAAGCTCAACGAGGACGCCCGCCGCCAGGCAATCGACCGCATGGTGCAGAACGCCGCGGCCATGGGCGCCAATGCGGTGACGATGATGCGCTTCGACTCCACCGAGATGGCCAGGAGCATGAGCGAGATCGTCGCTTACGGCACAGCCCGCGTGGTCGAGTGGATTCCGGCCTCCGCTTCGGACACTCAAGACTGAGGGGGCACGCCATGAGCACCCCGGAATGGGTCATCCTCGCGGTGGTCGTCGTGGGCGTCATCATCGCGCTCTTTGGCTGGGACCGGTACCGGGGCGGCCGCAAGAACGCTGACGACAGTGCCGAGGCGACGAGCGAGGTCTTCATCGATCCCGCGAACGGTCAGCGGATGCGAGTCTGGTACAACCCGAAGACGGGCCGGCGAGAGTACCGCCCGGACTAAGTCGATGGCGGCTGCGCGAGCGCGGCTCGCACTTGAGCGAGGAAATCGGCCTGCTCGGTGCTGGTGGTGACCTTCAGGCGCTCGAACGCGCTGCCGAGCCGGACGTCGACGTACAGGTCACCAGCATCCTCGTGGAAGTGCAGGAAGGCGCGGGATCCGCGCGAGAACGAGCCGCGCTTGCGCTCACGCAGCTGAGGGAGCCCGCGAAGGTCCGCCAGCAGCGCCGCTACGCGGTCGAGGTCCTCGTCCGTTGCGTGCCGCACCCATCGAGGATGACGTCAGCTCCAGCCGTCCCGCAAGTGCTGCTCACAGCCGCTCCGCCAGGACTGCCGTGACGCCAGAGAAGGCAAAGCCCGTGCTCGCGCTGCTAGACGTCGCCTGGTTCAGCAAATCGAAACTATGCCCAGATACCGCGGGCAGCGCGTCTGCCTCATGCCAGCCGACCTCGACCGACTCGGCGTCGTTGACGCGAGCCTCGCCGCCCACAGCCCGGCAGCGGAACGCCAGATCGAGGTACTGCACCTGGTCCCCGTTCGGGTACGCGAACGGCGGGCACACCGTCACGGCGATGAGGCTCTCTGGCACCGCGACCACGCCGGTCTCCTCGAAAACCTCCCGGATGGCCGCATCGGCCGGCTGCTCGGCCGGGTCGATGATGCCACCCGGTAGCGCCCAGCTACCCGTATCACTGCGCCGTCCGAGCAGGACACGCCCTCGCTCATCTAGGACGACGGCCGTCGCAGACGACAGCCAGAGCAGGTCGTGACCGATGTGCGAGCGCAGCCTCGCGACGAAGTCAGGGATGGGCATGGCCGCGACACTACCCGCGCCGTCACAGGATGTTGCCGCCCCAGCTCCCCCACCTGGCGCGCAAGTGGTACGTGAGGATCGCCAGGATCAGCCCGGCGACAACCGAGCCGGCCAGCAGCAGCCACCGCATCCGGCTGGCGCCGAGCGCGTGGATGGCCCGGTCGACTGGCCGGCTGGCGAGCAGCTGCGGCAGCTTCGGCACGTAGGCGACAAGGTGGACGATGACGACCAGCAGCCAGAGATAGAACGATCGCTGGTGGATCTTCTGCCACGACAGGTCGGGACCGCTCACCGCCAGCATGACGCCGCTGCCGAGGACGGCGAGCGAGGTGAGGATCAGCACCGGCCCGAGCACGCGCTGCAGCGTGGCTGGCGGTCCGCGCCGCACGTACGGCTGCGAGCCGCTGTAGTAGCGGATGAAGCGCCACAGCGTGGAGCCGACCTTGAGGCAGACCGGTCCGATCAGCAGCATGCCGAGGAAGAAGTGCAGACCGAAGAGGCTTCCCATCAGCAATGTCGTCACGACCTCGGCCGCGAACAGGACCAGCAGAATGGCGCCGGTCATCGCAGTGAGCTTCTCGTTACCTTGCGGATCAGCGGTCTGAGCGGCGGCGCTGGTCACGTGGCTTGCGGCGGACATGGTCGAGATTGTGGCGCGGATAGTCCAGCCTGCCAATGAGGAACTTCCCTGGTCCTCCCCTGATGTCAGCGCGAGCGAGTCGACGGGCGGGTAGGCCAGTAGCCACGCGGGACGGGCCGTGCGCCTACGGCGTGGACGGACCGGCAGGGGCCGGCCGATCGCGGTTCAGCGCGGCGGCGGCGGCCGGCGTCGGGTCGGGCTCGGTGAGGCCAAGCAGCGGCTCGTCGGTCGAGCGAATATCGGCCGTCGGGAGACCGCCCGGATAGAGCTTGCGCGCCTGCTCGGCCACAGAGATGGCAATCTCGACGTGCTGTCGGCGTGACGCCGCGTAAAAGGCCTGCGCCTCCCCGCTGAGCTTCGGGCTGGCGTGCAGGGGCTTGTCGCTCACCGCGAGCAGCGTGGCGGTCGGGATGCGGTAGCGGAACCCGTTGGCGGCCACGGTCGCGGACTCCATGTCGACGGCGATCGCCCGCGACAGCCGCAGCCTGTCGGCGACGGTGGCGAGGTTGAGCTCCCAGTTCCGGTTTGCCGTGGTGAAGACGATGCCCATCCGGCTGCGCAGCCCGCGGGCCGTCACCTCGTCGAGCAGAAGCGCGTTCAGCGTGTGGTTCGAGACCACCGGGACGCTCAGCGGCAGCACGTCGTCCAGGACTCGGTCATCGCGCATGAAGGCCGTCGCGAGGACCAGGTCGCCGATCTCCTGATGGTTACGCAGGCCGCCGCAGTGCCCGATCATCAGCACGAGGTCAGGGCGCAGCACGGCGAGGTGGTCGGTGATGGTCTTGGCGTTCGACGGGCCCACGCCGATGTTGACCATGGTCAGCCCGGCCCGACCGGGCAGTTCGTGATGCCAGGCTGGCATCTGCCGGTCGTCGGAGTCCGGGCCGGTGCAGTCCGGCAGCGCGGCGCGGAACTCCTCAATGTGCCAGGAGTAGTTCGTCAGCAGCACGTAGCGCTGGAATGACTCGGCCGCGGTGCCCGTGTAGTGCCGGAGCCGGTCGATCGACAGCGCCATCCGCTCCGGCCCGAACAAGAACAGCTTCTTGCGCCGCAGGTCCGAGCTTGTCTCGTCCACGGCCGGCCCGAGCGCCGGATCACGCAGGTCGATGGCAGGGCGGCCGGGGCTGACCGCGATCCGGGCGCCGGCCTCCGCGAGCCGGCCGAGTTCGCGTTCCAGGTACCAGCGGATCGCTCCTGGCGAGGAGAACTCCCCCTCCAGGATCGGATTGTGCACCGACCAGGGCCGCTCGACGGTCAGCTGGGGGTACCGGCCGGCCCTGTCGGCTTCCTCCAGGGCGTCGCACACACGCGCGATCTCCGCCGGCCTGTCGGCGACCGGGATGACCGAGAAGTCCAGCGACATGGTCACCCGGCCATCATGCCAGTTATGGACACAGGCACCGCCAGGTACCGAGGCGCTACTCGTGGCCCTGGGTCACGGCCGCGTGCCGAACGACGGCCTGCCCGGCTGCGACGGCAGGATCGCGTAAGCGTCCTTGACCCACTCGCACAGCAGCGGCCTGGTCTCGCGCGGATCGATGATCTCCTCGACGCCGAATCGCTCTGCCGTGCGGAACGGATTGCGCACCGCGTCCAGCCGCGCCCGGATATCGGCCAGCAGGGCAGCCGGGTCCTCCGACGCCTCCAGGTCGGCCCGGTAGGCAGCCTCGATGCCCCCTTCGACCGGCAGGGATCCCCAGTCGGCGGACGGCCACGCCCAGCGGCGGACGAGCCGGTGCCGGTTCGTCAGGCCAGCACCGCCGACACCGAACACGCGGCGCACGATCACCTCAGCGCCCGGCACGGTGCCCTGGTAGACCGCGCTGATGGCGCGCACGCCATGGCGGATCGTGCCCCGCTGCTCCGCCCTGGTGCCGATCAGCAGCCCCGGCTGGTCGGTGAACGTGACGACCGGCAGGTGGAACGTCGAGCACAGGTCGGCGAGGCGGATCACGGCGTCGGCGCCCTCGGCGGTCATGCAGCCGCCTGCGACGTACGGGTCGCACGCGACGACTCCGACCGGGTGGCCGTCCAGGCGCGCCAGCGCGGTGACGATCGAGCCGCCGTAGCCCTGGATCTCCATGATCGAGCCCGCGTCGAGCACCGCGCGCATGATCGCCCGGATCCGATACGGCTGGCGCCGGTCACGCGGCACCGCCGACAGCAGCGATCCGTCCTGGCGGTCCGCCGGGTCCGCGCAGTCGATCACCGGCGGCAGTGCGTAGGCACTCGGCGGCAGGTACGACAGAAAGTTCCTGATCAGCTCGAACGCCTCAGTCTCGGATGCGGCGACCAGGTCAACGGCCCCGTTCCTGGCATGAACGCGGGTGCCGCCCAGCGCCTCCTTGTCGACATCCTCGCCGGCGCCACTCTTCACCACGGGCGGGCCCGCAACGAACAGCTGCGCCGTGCCCTCGACCAGGATCGACAGGTGTGCCGCGCAGAGCCTGGCCGCGCCGAGGCCGGCGACCGGGCCGAGGCCGGCGGCGACGACCGGCACGACGGACAGGTTGTCGACGACGTGGTCCCAGCCCGGGTTGACCGGCACGTACGTGTGCCCGGTCTGCTCGAGCGATTTCACGCTGCCGCCCCCGCCGGTACCCTCGACCAGCCGGATGACCGGCAGCCGGAGCTGGTTCGCCAGCTGCTCGGAGTAGATCTGCTTGGCGATGATGCCCGCGTCCGCCGCGCCGCCGCGGATCGTGAAGTCGTCACCGCCGACGACCACCTTGCGGCCGGCGATGCGCCCGGTCCCGGCGACGAAGTTCGCGGCCGTGAAGCTGGCGAGCAGGCCGGCGTCGTCGTAGGCAGCCGTGCCGGCCAGCGCGCCGATCTCGCGGAATGAGCCGTCGTCGAGCAGCGCCGCGATCCGCTCGCGGACAGTCAGCCGCCCGGCGTCATGCTGTCGCCGGATCTTGTCCGGGCCGCCCATGCGCTCGGCTAGCTCCTGCCGCCTGCGCAGCTCGTCCAGTTCCGGTTGCCATGTCATGCAGACAAAAGCTAACTCACCATGGCATCTGTCGGCCATAGGCGGCCGCCTCCGGCGCCGGGCCGGGCAACTCCAGGTCAGGCTGCTGGCCCGATCGCCATTCAGCGAAGGCCATCGCGAGCAGGTTCGGCACCAGGTCGGTCGAGCGACGCGCGACCCACACGGTGCCCTTGGTCGCCATCCAGGCCAGCTGCTCGGCCTTGGTGGGCGGCTGGTTGAGCGGCTCGGCTCCCGGTGCCGCGCCGACGGCGTGACCGGCCTCGGCCAGGAGGGCGTGGAACCGGCGGGCGATCAGCCGGTGCCCGCGCTCGCTCGGGTGCAGCCGGTCAACGGCCCACATCCGGGTGTCGTAGGCCGCCTCGTCCCTGGCGGCATCGAAATGCAGCGTGCCGAACCGCTCAGCTACCTGATCCATGACCTCGTTGACCTGGTGGGCCCGCCGCGCCAGCGGCCTGGCCAGCACGCCGGGCATGCCGAGCATGCGCCCCGGATCGGGCAGCCGCATGGTCAGCACGTCGGCGCCGGCGGCCCGCAGCGCGCCGATCGTATGCGCCGCGGCCGCCGCGATCCGGTCGGGATCGAAGTTCGGGCGAAGCGTGTCGTTCACGCCGATCACCACACTGGCGATGTCCGGCCGCAGCTGGAGCGCGCGCGGCAGCTGATCGTGCTCCAGGTCAGCCATGCACGCGCCGTTGCCGGCGACGTTGTGCAGCGCACTGCCGGGCAGGCTGTCGGCCAGCAGGACCGCCCAGCCTCGCCAGGCGCGCGGCCCCTTGCGCCGGCTCGGTGCCTCGCCCGGCCCGAGCGGCGGCGCAAGCCGGACCGGGTCCCCGATCCCGAGGGTGATCGAGTCGCCGAGCGCGACGAAGGTCGTCATGCCGCGACCGCCGTGCGCTCGACCGGGTGGGCCGCCGCCAGCACGTCGACGTAGTGCTCGATCAGCTCGTCGCACAGCACCGGCCAGCTACGGCCGAGCACCATCTGCCGGCCGGCCAGACCCTGCGCCGCGCGCAGCCCGGGGTCGGCCACGAGCCTCGCCACAGCGTCGGCCAGCGACGTGGCATCCCCTGGCGTCACCAGAAATCCGGTGACCCCGTCGCGCACCAGGTCGAGCGGGCCGCCGGCGGCGGGCGCGACGACGGGCAGTCCGCTCGCGGCGGCCTCCTGGAGTGTCTGGCCGAACGTGTCGTGCGGGCCCGCGTGCACGAACACGTCGAGGCTGGCGTAGATCACGGCCAGATTGTCCCCGCCGCGCTGGCCGAGGTAGCGCGCCGACGGCACCGCGCGCCTGATCGAGGCTTCGGCCGGTCCGCTGCCCACGATGACCAGCCGAACGCCGGGCAGCGCCGCGACGTCAGCGAGCAGATCGACGCGCTTCTCCGTGGCGAGACGCCCGACGTAGCCGACGAGGACCTCGCCGCCTGGCGCGAGCTCCGAGCGCAGCTCGGCGCTGCGCTTAGCCGGGTCGAACCGGCGGCAGTCCACGCCGCGAGCCCAGACCTGGACCCGCTCGATGCCGTGGTCCCGCAGGTCAGCGGCCGTCGCCGTGCAGGGCGCCAGCGTCCTGTCGGCCGCATTGTGGATCTTGCGAAGCCGGCGCCAGGCGATCGCCTGGCCGAGGGCGCCGGCGTGATAAGCCCGCGCGTAGGCCGGCAGATCGGTGGCGTAGACCGCCACGATCGGCACGCGCTGCTCGAGCGCCGCGGCGCAGCCGCCAGCGCCGAGAACGAAAGGCCCGGCCAGGTGGACGAGGTCGGCACGATGCGCCGCGACGGCTGCCCGGACGCCGGCGCCGGGTAGCCCGACGCGGAAGCCGGGATAGACCGGAACGCCGATCGAGCGCACCCGGACGACGGGAAAGTCGAACCCCCGATCGGGCAGCGGCACGCCGCTGGCCGGCTCTGGCGCGATGACGAGTGGCTCATGGCCGCGGGAGATCAGGTGCTCCGCCACGCGCACCGCAGTGTGCGCGACGCCATTGACATCGGGCGGAAAGGACTCTGAGACATAAGCGATTCGCACGCTCACACGGTGAGCCACCCGCCTGCCCGTTACGGACGCTAGGCCGTGACGGTCCGGCGAACTGTAGGTGACATCTCTGTACCTCGAACCGGCAGGTCAGAGGCCCTCTCGGGACAAAAATTCGAAATCCGGGCGGGAACGGGGAAGGTCCCGCGCGCGGCCTTGCGACCATGCGCGGGACCTTCTGCCAGCACCAAGCACTGTCGGCCAGCCGCGGCTAGCCGGTGCGCCTAGCCGTGGTTCTTGAAGTCAAGCGCGAGCTTGCCGAGGTTCGGCGTGCCCAGGCCGGTGCCGGGGTTGTAGATGTGACCCGCGGTACCGGCGTAGAAGAGGTTGTCGTTCTCGTTGGCCGGGCCATTGGCGTCCATCGGAGAGAACGGCGTGTAGCTCTGCGCGGCGAACCTGTACATGGCCGGGTTCCAGAATCCTGTCCGGTGGTGGAGGTAGGAGTCGATCACCGCGGCGGACCCGTTCAGCTGCGGCGCGACGAAGCTCGTCCCGCCCCAGCCAGCTTCCAGCTTCGGGCTCTGCCCGCTGTAGTACAACTCGTAGCCCGTGTCTGGGTCGGCGTCGGCCGAGAGGTCAGGCACCGCGCGGCCGGAGGCCGTACCCGTGGTCACGGCCGGTGGCGCCACCACGCCGGTGCCACCATCGGCCCAGGTGGTCCACGCCGTCGGCACGCAGGGAATCCCCGCGGCCGTCGGACCCGTGCAGGTCGTCGTGGTGCCGAAGGTCACGTAGGTGGTCGGCGTCAGATACGGCACGGCGGTGTAGTCGCCGATGTTCGCGATCTTGCTCTGATAGGCCGGCCGGGGCTCGGAGAGGCTGTAGCCGCCGCCGCTGCCTCCGGTCCAGGCCGGATCGGAGGCGAACTGAGCCTCGGTCGTGTCACCGGTGATGTAGGACAGCGTGTTGTAGTACGGCCACAGGTAGTCATAGCCCCAGGCCCGCTGCGCCGGAATGCTGATGTAGGAGATATTGCCGATCGAGTCGGCGATCGGGATCTGACCGGCCTCTGTAGTGCCGCCGGCCGCGGTCATCCACGGGCTGTTGGCCGGGTTGTCGACCGACAGGTCGGTGTAGGCGGTGGGGTCGCCGGTGTCGTCGTAGGCGCCAGAGTCACCCGAGGCGTCAAACGAGCTCTGGCCTTGCGCCGCCAGCTCGAGCCCCGCCTCGTCGAAGATCCCGCCGTACGTGGCGGCCTCGGTGCCGTTGGCGCCGATCGCCTGGTTGAGGATCTCGGACTCGCCCCAGCTCGTCGAGATGGTGGCGGCCGTGTTCTGGCTGGCGGCGGTGAAGTAGGCGTCCGCCGAGCCGAAATCGGAGTTCGGCGCCTGGTACACCACGATGCTCGCCTGCGGCGCCAGGGCGCCCGACTGCTCGACGTCGAGGGTGGACTCGCCGGAGCCGGCTGCCGCCGAGACCTTTCCTGATCCGCCGTCGATGTTATCGAGCTTGATCCGGTTGGCCTTCGTCGTGATCTTGAGATCCTTGGCCCAGAACGTGGTGGCGTCCCCTGGACTCATGCTCGCGTACGTGATGATGCCGATGGTCTCGCCCTGGCCCTTGGCACCCTTCTGGTACAGCGAGGTCAGACCGTACTGCTTGGCGAAGCTCGCGGGCGTCCGGTTGGCCAGCTGGACGGCGTGCGCCGACTTCTCCGCCGGGAGCATGGTGTGCACGGCGTCGCTGGCCGCCACCGGGTAGCTGGTCAGGCCCAGGATGGCGTAGACGAACTTGGCGAACCGTGGCGGCAGCAGCGCCTTGTCCGTGGTGCCGTACACCACCATGGCCGGCCGCGCGGCCTGGCTGCCGTGCGCGGGCTCGGCCTTGAGCCGGTACAGGCTCATGCGGACACCGACCGCGCTGTGGTAAGCCCCGGCCGTCCCGGTGGTGCTGATGTCGAGCCCGTCGGCGTACGGGGTCGACGTGATGCCCTTGGTCTTGAGGTAGTGCACCAGCGCCGCGATGTTCGCGTGCGGCTGGCCGTAACGGGTCGCAAACTGGTGCACGGACAGGAAGCCGTGGGGGAAGCCGTTCTGGACGTTCGTCTTCAGCGCGCCCTCGTGCTGGATGTCCAGGACGAAGGACACTCTCATCTTGGTCGCCGCCGGCGCCGCGCCGATCCGGGTGCCGTGCAGCGAGGCCGCGGTGATGCCCTGCGGGACCGCGACCTCGCCTGAGGTCGGGCCGGTGGTGGCGCCCGCCGGGGCCACGGCCGACAGCACGACCATCGAACCGGCCGCGCCCGCCGCGATCAAGGTCCCGATGCTCAGCCGCCCAGGCCAGTTTGCAGACTTCAAAGTGTGATCCTCCCGTTAGTGCTAGGAGGCACTCTGCCGTCCAATCCTGGGACTAGCGACGGCTTTGCGGAATTTGCGATCGCACCGTTAGCCACGCCAGCCCCGGGACGCAGGCCGGCCGCTACTGGCCGACCGTGTGAGTTAGCTCACTGCGCTGGTGCCTGGCCGCCGGGAGCCGCGGCGCGGCGCGGCCGCGAGCCCGACGGATGGTGCGCAGACGCCCGCGGCGGGCGGCCGGTTCCGCGCCGGGACCGGGGCGGCGCGGTCGACGGACGGGGCCGCCGCTCTGCCACGGGCGGGCGAGGCGGCACCGGCGTTCCCGTCGTCGCGATCTCGCGGACCACCGGATGCCCGGCCTCCACATGATGCCGGGCTGGCTCGACGCCAGCCGACTCGTGCAGGCGCTGGATCTCGCGCAGCTGCTCGCGCATCGCGAGGGTCACGACCAGCCCGGACGCGCCGGCCCGCGCCGTGCGGCCCGACCGGTGCAG
This sequence comes from uncultured Actinomycetota bacterium, assembly GCA_963792725.1. Lineage (GTDB taxonomy): Bacteria > Actinomycetota > Actinomycetes > Streptosporangiales > Streptosporangiaceae > JAJYUU01. The sequence goes on from CAWBXJ010000003.1 coordinate 674,832, forward strand.
GTAGTCCTTGTGATCGTTAGGCGGATCGAAGTGGACGACCAGCTCAATGCCGTCGACGTGGATGCCCCTGGCCGCTACGTCGGTCGCGACGAGGACTCGCGGGTGACCGGCGGCGAAGTCGTCCAGCGCCCGCTGCCGCTGGTTCTGGTTGCGGTCGCCGTGGATGGCTGCTGCACTGACCCCGGCTCGCTCAAGCTGCTTGGCCAGCCGGTCCGCGCCGTGCTTGGTACGGACGAAGAACAGCGTCCGCGCCGGGCGGCTCGCCATCTCGGCGGCGACGGCCAGCTTGTCCTCCGCCGCCAGCACGAGCACGCTGTGCTCGGCCGCGCTGCCGACGACGACCTGCGGCGTGACTGCGTGCAGGGCCGGATCAGTGAGATAGGACCGGACGAGCTTGTCCACGCCCCGGTCGAGGGTCGCGGAGAACAGCAGTCGCTGGCCGTCGGCCGGCGTCTCGTCCAGGATCCGCGTGACCGACGGCAAGAAGCCCAGGTCGGCCATGTGATCGGCCTCGTCCAGGACCGTCACGGTGACGTCGCCGAGCCTGCAGGCCCGGCGCTCCATCAAGTCGATCAGCCGGCCAGGAGTGGCGACGACGATGTCGACGCCGCCTGCGAGCCGGACGATCTGCCGCCCGATGGAGACGCCGCCGTAGACGGTGGTCACGCTCACGCCGATCGCCCGGCCGAGTGGCGTCAGCACGCCAGCGACCTGCTGCGCCAGCTCACGGGTCGGGACGAGGATCAGGCCGCGCGGCGCCTTAGGCGCCGCCTGGCCGCGCATCCGGGCTATCCGGGTGAGCATCGGCAGCCCGAAGGCCAGCGTCTTGCCCGACCCGGTCTCCGCCCGCCCTAGGACATCGCGGCCGCTCAGTGCGTCGGGTAGCGCGCGTGCCTGGATGGCGAACGGCTCGGTGATGCCGCGGCTCGCCAGCGCGCCCACGAGGCCCGCGTCGAGGCCGAGCTCGGCAAAGGTCCGAGTCGGCGGCTGCGGAACGCCCGCTGCCGCCTCGAGCGCGCGATCAAGCTCGGACCGGGGGTCCGGCCGCTGGGCCGGATCGGGCCGCGTGGCAGGCCGGCTGGGGCTGTGCTGTCGTGATTTGCCGCGATAAGGTGCGGGCGCGCGGCGGCGCCCTGAAGTATGAGGCATAGGTGTGCCAGGCTCCATCGGTAATCCTGGGCCGCGTCATGTCAAGAGTCGACGACAGCGGCGAATTAAGGATTCACCGAGAAGCGGACAGCTCGCACAGCGACCGTGAGCCCGTGCCCGTGGTGAGCACAGTGCTCGCGAGACGGTGCATTAAGCACCATAGGCAGCCAACGCTATCAGTAAGCCGGATGTTCCCCGCCGCCGCGCGAGATCTGGGTGCGGCTGGCGGGGTACACGCCGCGGGCCAGCGGGTTATCCTGCCATCATGAGCACCTCGCCAGTGGATCCGGAAGAGGTCCGCGCGGCCGCCGAGGTCTATCGTGAGCTCGGCCCCGAGTACAACGACGCGGTCGTGGCGGCGTTCATCGATCGCGTCGACCGGGCAGTGGCCGCCCGAGTCGAGGCGCGGCTAGCCGCCGAACGAGCGCAGCGAGCCGAGCCAGCCGAGCGAGAGTGGCAGCCCGCACCGCGTCGCGGTCGCCGTGGACTGGTGAAGGGAGTGGCGGTCGGCATCTGCGCAGGCGCGCTGGTGGCGGGCGTCAGCATCAGCCACGTGCATGCCGGCATTGCCCACCAGGCGCGCACCGCGGTGCCCCAGCAGTGCCCCGGCCAGGGCCGCCCCCGCCGCCGCCTCCGCCCTGACCGGCGCGAGCTTGGCACCGGCCGCACGAGCTTGAGCCACCGGCGCGAGCTTGAGCCACCGGCCCGTTCCGGCTGCCGCCGTGGGCGCTGGACACGCGATCTAGCCGACCTGAGAGTGAGTCTGCGATGCCTGTCCTGCGCGTGCGGGGCTACGAGCTGCCTACTGGCGAGGTCGTCGACTTGTACGCCGACGGCGACCGGTGGACCACCGACCCGGTCGCGAATGCGGACCTAGCCGGCGAGGGCTGGCTGCTGCCAGGGCTCGTCGACGCACACACGCATCCAGGCGCGCAGGCACCGGGCACGAACTTCGACGAGCAGCTGCTGCGAGCCGATCTGCGTCAGCACGCAGCTGCCGGGGTAACGCTGATCCGCTCGCCCGGACTGGCCGGACAGCCGCCCGACTGGTTCGGCGCAGATCCCGACCTGCCGCGCGCCGTGCACGCCGGACCGTGGTTCGCCCAAGATGGCCAGTTCTTCGATGGCTGGGGCCGCCGGCCCAGCCACGCCGAGCTGCCGGCGCTAGCAGCCGAGCAGGCCCGAGCGACCGGCTGGGCCAAGCTCATCGGCGACTGGCGGGACGGCGATGATCCAATTCCGGCCGACGTGCTGGCCGCCGTCGTCACCGCCGTCCACGCCGCGGGCGGCCGGGTAGCCGTGCACGCCAACTACGCGGAGACCAGCAAGTCGGCCATCGCCGCGGGCGTCGACTCCATCGAGCACGGGATGCGGCTCGACCCGGAGTCTGCTGCCGCAGATGGCCGCGGCGGGCATCGCGCTGACGCCGACGCTGTCGGTGATCGAGGCGGCACTCACCGACGCAGGGGATCTCGACGGCGGCGGCTTCGCGTCGGCGGTCGCGGAGCACCGCCGGCTGATCGTGCAAGCGGCGGAGGCCGGCGTGACTCTGCTCGCCGGGACGGACTCGCGCCCGCACGGGCAGATCACCGACGAGATCCGCGCGCTCGTCGACGCTGGCCTGCGCCCGCACGACGCGCTGGCCGCGGCGTCCTGGGCCGCTCGCGCCTATCTCGGCTGGGCTGGACTGGAGCCGGGCGCTCCGGCCGACGCCGTCGTCTATGACGCCGACCCGCGGGCCGATCTCAGCCAGCTCGCTAGGCCGGCCGCGGTCGTCATCCGCGGCAGGCTGGTGTATCGGCGCGCTTAAGTCCACATCATCTACACCTGACCGCGTCGCCGCGCCGCTACCGTCTGGCTAACTTACCGAGCGCCAGCTGGTCAGCTGGAGGAGGACGCCATGAGGAAGACCGCAGTTGCGGGCGTAACCGCGATTCTGACCGGCCTGAGCGCGGCGGTGGCTGCGCTGCCCGCGCAGGCCACCACCGCCGCCCCCGCAAGTTGCTCGACCCACTGGGGCACCGGGCCACGGCACAAGGACCAGATGGTCCAGACCAAGGTACGGGCTGTGCGCGTCGGCGTGCACGCCTGCTTCGACCGGCTGGTCATCGATCTCGGCACCGGCCGCGCCCCCGGTTACCGCGTCAGCTACGTACGCGCGTTCTACGCCGACGGCTCGGGCAAGCTCGTGCGGACCAGCGGCCACGCGAAGCTCCTTGTCACCGTCCAGGCGCCCGCGGCGGCCAGCTTCAACGCAAGCAACCGGCATCTCGTGAACGTCGCAGGCTTCCCCGTGTTCCGACAGGTGGCTGGCCTCGGCAGCTTCGAAGGGATCACGTCGCTCGGCCTCGGGCTCAAGGCCAAGGAGCCGTTCCGCGTCCTGGAGTACCAGAACACCAGCCACCGGTTCGTGCTCGTGATCGACGTCGCCCGGCACTGATGAGCCGCTGGGCCGGGGGTGCACGCCGGGCACCCCGGCACCCCAGCCGGGCGCTCCCAGCTCAGCGTGCCGCAGTGGGCTAGCGCAGCAGCAGCCTGGCGGCCAGTTCCAGATGCGACGCCACGTCGTTAGCTGATGCTCGCCGCGTGACCCAGGCCACCAGGTTCGACAGCCAGACGTCGCCGATGACCCTGGCGATCGCGCGCTCGTCGGCGGTCGGCTCGCCGTCGTGCATCGCCTTGGTCAGCATGTCCTCCATCATCTTCGCGACGGTATTGACCTCGGTGGCCGCGCTCGGATCGGCGAACATGAAGGCCCTCGTCATGGCCTCGGTCAGCAACGGCTCGCGCTGCATGGACCTGGTGACGCGGCCCAGCACGTAGAGCATCCGGTCATAAGGGGTATCGCCTGGCAGCGGTGCGCGATCGAGCCGTTCCTGCGCACGCTCGAACTCCCTGGCGAGGCCGGACACCAGCAGATGGATCTTGGAAGGGAAGTACCGGTACAGCGTGCCGAGTGCGACGTCGGCGCGCTCAGCGACCGTCCGCATCTGCACGGCTTCGTAGCCGCCCTTCGAAGCCAGCGCGAGCGTGGCGTCGAGAATGCGCTTGCGTCGCTCGCGCTGGGCCGCAGAGCCAAGCTCGGCCTCCGCCGGTCCAGATGACGCAGCCGCCGGTCCAGATGACGCAGCCGCCGGTCCCGACGACCCAGCGGGTCCGGTCGACGCAGCCGGTCCGGACCCAGCTAGTGCGGACGCCGCCGCTGTCGACCCGGCTGACACAGACCCGGCTGACACAGGCCCGGCTGACACAGGCCCGGCTGACACAGGCCCGGCTGACACAGGCCCGGCTGACACAGGCCCGGCTGACACAGGCCCGGCTGATGCTGACGCAGCCTGACCGGCGCTGCCGCTGTTACGTGTTCTCGGCGCTGCCATCCCGGCCTTTCGTCCTGACCTCCAGCACGCCGGCGCCGCGACCCCAGTTGGGGTCCACGCTGCGCCGTGCCTGGTAGATCGCGGTGCTTTGCCGCGGCCAGCCTAGCAACGAGATCACTGCTGGCCTGGCTGAGACGCTGCTCCGCGACCTGTACTGGGCACCCTGGCCCACTACAGGTATAACGTGTTCTAATTTTGACTGGCAAGGGAACAGGAGGACGGGTTTGCCGATCGCGAGTACCGACGAGCAGCTTGCGCTCCAGGCCTCGATCCGCGAATGGGCCAAACGCGCCCAGTCCATCGACCTCGTCCGCGGCCTCGAGCCCGGACTACTCGAGACCGGCACCGGCAACAGCGGCCAGGACGGCCAGGCAGCCGAGCGCTGGTCCAGCCTGGCCGAGCTTGGTGTCTTCGCTCTCGGGCTGCCGGCTGAGTCTGGCGGGGCGGGCGGCACGCCAGAACTCGCTGCCGCCCTAGCTCAGCTCACCGAGTCCCTGGTGCCGGGCCCGATCCTGCCGACACTGCTCGCAGCGCAGGCGCTGACCCGCAGCGACGACGGGGCGAGAACCGCGCTCGCTGCGATCGCAGCCGGCGCGATGTCGGTTGCGGTCGCGCTGGACCGGGGCACGGTGACGGCGACGTGTCGGCCCGATGGCTCGATCGAGCTGGCCGGATGGACAGGCCCCGCACTCGGCGGCGGCACCACGACACACGTGCTGATCGGCGCGTCGTTGCGGCCCGCCGAGGCACAGTTGCCGCGTCCCGCGCGCTCCGGCGATGGCGAGGCCGACCGCGCACACACCCGCGACTCCGAGGCCGACCGCGCACACACCCGCGACCCCAAGGCCGACCGCGACGCGGACGTATGGTGCCTGCTGCCGGCCGATCATCCGGGCATCACCGTGACGCACCGGGCCCCAGCCGACTTCTCCCGATCGCTGGCAGACATCGAGCTGACGGCCGCGATCGCAGGACCTGAACACATACTCACCGGCGTCAGCACAGGCGACGTACGCGACCTGGCTGCCGCGCTGTGTGCGGTCGAGGCCGCTGCCGTAGCGAGCTGGTGCTGTCGCACCGCGGCCGAGTACGCCGCGATCCGGCATCAGTTCGGCCGTCCTATCGGCTCATTCCAGGCGGTCAAGCACCTGTGTGCTGGCATGCTCTGCCGCACCGAGACCGCGGCCGCGCTCGCCTGGGACGCCGCCCGCGCGATCGACGACGCGCCGGCCGAGCTGCCGCTGGCCGCGGCGGTCGCGGCGGCCTTCAATCTGGATGCCGCCGTCGACACCGCAAAGGACTGCATCCAGGTGCTCGGCGGCATCGGCTTCTCCTGGGAACACGACGCGCATTTGTACTTGCGCCGGGCGCTCGCGCTGCGCCAGCTGCTCGGCGGCGCGGCGCCGTGGCGCGATCGGACGGCGCAGCTCGCGGCCGCGGGTAAGCGCCGTCAGCTTGCGCTGGCTGACGTAGGCCAGCTGGATGACGACCTGGCCGCCGTGCGGGCGGCGGCCAGCGAGCAGGCAGCCCGGATCGCGGCGCTACCGGCGGCCGAGCAGCGGCGTGCGCTCGCCGACTCTGGCTACGCCGCGCCCGCCTGGCCACCCCCATACGGGCTGGCGGCTGCCCCGGCCGCCCGTCTGGTCATCGACGACGAACTCGACCGTGCGGGCCTGGCCAGGCCCGACATCGTCATCGGCGGCTGGGCGATCCCGGCGATCCTCGGCCACGGCACGCCGGCCCAGGCCGACAGGTTTGCGGGGCCGACGCTGCGCGGCGAGATCACCTGGTGCCAGCTCTTCAGCGAGCCTGAGGCCGGATCCGACCTGGCTTCGCTGCGGACCAGGGCCGATCGGGTCGACGGCGGCTGGGTAATCACGGGCCAGAAGGTGTGGACATCGCTGGCGCGCCAGGCCGACTGGGCCATCTGCCTGGCCCGCACCGATGTCAGCGCACCCAAGCACAAGGGACTGACCTACTTTCTCGTCGCGATGGACAGCGCGGGCATCGAGGTACGGCCGCTGCGCGAGATCACCGGCCGGGAGATGTTCAATCAGGTCTTCCTTGACCAGGTCTTCGTGCCAGACGATTGCGTGGTCGGCGCACCCGGCGACGGCTGGCGGGCCGCGCGGACGACACTCGCCTCCGAGCGTGTCGCGATGGGGGCTGACTCCTCGGTCGGGGAGGCAGTGGAGCGGCTGCTGGACCTGGCGGCACGCTGTGGCACCGACGCTGACCCGGTCGTGCGACAGCAGTTGGGCGCGCTCATCGCGTCGGGCATGGCCGTGTCTCTCCTTGATCTCCAGGCCGTCATCACCCAGCTACGCGGCGGCGATCCAGCTCCGCTCGCGGCCGTTCGCAAGCTCGTCGGCGTCGGTCATCGGCAGGCCGTAGCCGAGGCAGCACTGGAGCTGACCGGCCCGGCGGGCGCGGCCGCCGACGGGCAGGCCGCCGAGAGGCTCGAGGAGTTCCTGCTCACCCGCTGCCTGAGCATCGCCGGTGGCACAACGCAGATCCTGCTGTCGGTGATCGGCGAGCGGCTGCTCGGGCTGCCCCGCGAGGAGGCGCGCTAGATGGACTTCACCATCGGCGAGGCGGAGGCAGCGGCATCACGGCTGGCCGCTCAGGTACTCGGCGCGCCCAACCGGAACGGCGCTGCGCCGGGCGCTGATGTCGCCGCAGATCTTGACGGCTCACTGTGGAAGGAGCTGGGCCAGGCTGGGCTGCTGTCGCTCGCGCTTCCGTCCGACCTCGGTGGTGAGGACCTCGGGGTTCAGGCGACCGCGGCGGTCCTGACCGAGGTCGGCAGGCACGCGGCCCGGATCCCGGCGCTTGCCACCCTGGCGCTCGGCGTCCTGCCGGTAGCCAGGTCCGCCGACGCAGAACTGAAGCGGCAGATTCTCGGCGGCGTCGCGGCAGGCGAGACCATCCTGACCGCCGCGATCCGCGAGCCATCGCACCCGATGCCGGCCGCGCCGTCGACGACCGCCAGTCTGGCAGGCACGGCCGGCACTATCTCCGGCGTCAAGATCGGCGTGCCCTACGCGGCTGCGGCTTGCTGGATCCTCGTCCCGGCCAGCACGGATGCAGGCGACACCATCATCGCGATCGTCGAGGCGGACGCCGACGGGCTGTCGCGTCAGCGGACGCGCAGCTCCGCTGGCCTGCCGGAGTACACCATCCGGCTGGACGGCAGCCCTATCCTGCGCGTTCTCGACGGCTGCAGCGTTGCCGGCCTGTATGCGCTAGCAGTGGCGGGCGCATGCGCGGTCGCCGACGGCGTGCTGGCCGGCGCGCTCGACCTTACGACCGAGCACATACGTCACCGCGAGCAGTTCGGCCGGCCGCTGGCGACGTTCCAGGCAGTCGCGCAGCAGATCGCCGACGTCTACGCGGCTGCCCGCACCCTGCACCTGGCTACCGTGTCGGCGTGCTGGCAGCTGGATACGGGCCGGGACGCCGGGCGCGACGCCGACGTGGCCGCGTACTGGCTGGCCGAGTACGGGCCAGCCGCGCTGCGGACCTGCCATCACCTGCACGGCGGCCTCGGGATGGACGTGACCTACCCGCTGCCGCGGTACTCGGCCCTCATGACCGACCTGGTCGCCTTCGTCGGCGGCGCGGCCGAGCGGCTGGACCGGCTCGGCGCGCGGGAAGCGGCTGGTACCTGATGTTCCTCGACCTGACTGACGAGCAGCGCGCGCTGCGCGACGAACTGCGCGCGTACTTCGCGACGCTGATCACCCCGGCTGAGCGCGAGACGATGCTGACTCAGCGGCACGGCACCGTCTACCGGGACGTGGTGCGGCGGATGGGCCGCGACGGCTGGCTCGGGGTGGGCTGGCCCGTCGAGTACGGCGGTCACGGCCTCGGCCAGATCGAGCAGCAGATCTTCGTGAACGAGGCGGCGCTCGCGGATGTGCCGCTGCCTGCAGTCACGCTGCAGACTGTCGGCCCGACGCTGATGGCGCATGGCACGACGGAGCAGAAGGACTTCTTCCTGCCGCGGATCCTCGCCGGCGAGCTGCACTTCGCCATCGGGTATACCGAGCCCGCGGCCGGGACGGACCTGGCCTCGCTGCGCACGAGGGCCGTGCTCGACGGCGACCACTACATCGTCAACGGTCAGAAGATCTTCACCACCGGTGGCCACGACGCCGATTACGTCTGGCTGGCGTGCCGGACCGATCCGGCTGCGCCTAAGCACAAGGGCCTGTCGATCCTCATCGTGGACACCACCGATCCCGGCTACTCCTGGACGCCGATCATCACCCACGACGGGGCACATCACGTGAACGCGACCTACTACGCCGACGTGCGGGTGCCGGTCGGCATGCGCGTCGGCGATGAGAACGCCGGCTGGCGCCTCATCACCGCCCAGCTCAACCACGAACGGGTGATGCTAGGCCCGGCCGGCCGACTCGGCGTGCTTCATCAGCGCGTGCACGACTGGGCGGCCACTCTGGCCGGGCCGGACGGTCGGCCCGTCCTTGACCAGCCGGATGTCCGGCGGGCGCTGGCCAGGGCCAGCGCGGCCGAGCGGGTCAACGAGCTGCTCAACTGGCAGGTCGCCGTGACTGAGACGGTCGACGTCGCCGACGCCTCGGTCACCAAGGTATTCGGCTCCGAGCAGGCCCAGCGGATCGGCGCTGAGCTCGCCGAGGTCGTCAGCCGGCACGGCAACCTGGCCGAGGAGCAGACCGCCGAGCTCGCACGGTGGCTTGATGTACAGAACAAGCGCAATACGGTCATGACATTCGGCGGAGGAGTCAACGAGGTGCAGCGGGAGCTGATCGCGATGGCGGGCCTGAAGCTGCCGCGGGTGCCGCGGTGACCGGCGAGGACACGAGCGCGACAATCCTGGCGGCGGCCGACAAGGTCCGCGCAGCCGGACCAGGCTCGGCGCGGTCGGCCAGGGACCCGGTGAACTTGCCGACGATCCGCAACTGGACGGACGCGATCGGCGACAGCAACCCGGTCTACACCGATGCCGACTTCGCGGCTCGCTCCGTGCACGGTCAGCTCGTGGCGCCGCCCGCGATGGTGCAGGTCTGGACCATGCAAGGCCTCCAGTCGCAGGCGGCCGACGATGGCACGGATCCGCTCGGCCAGATGATGCGGACGCTGGACGAGGCAGGGTTCCGGTCGGTGGTGGCGACCAACTGCGCCCAGACCTATGACCGCTATCTGCGGCACGGTGAGCTGCTGAGCCTGCGCACCGAGCTGACCGACGTGGTCGGGCCCAAGCGCACCGCGCTCGGCGAGGGCTGGTTCGTGAGCACGAAGAACATCTGGTACTCCGGCGGCGAGCCGGTAGCCGAGATGGACTGGCGAGTGCTGAAGTTCCGGCCGGCCGATGCCCTGACCACCGGCCGCCAGACCGCCGGGGCCGCCGGAAGTGCTTCCGCGGAGACCGGTCCCCTGGGGCCGGTCATGCGCCCGCCAGTCTCCCCCGATACCGCCTTCTTCTGGGCCGGGACGCAGGCTGGCGAGCTGCGCATCCAACGCTGCGGCGAATGCGGCGCACTCCGGCACCCGCCAGGACCGGCGTGCCTCAGCTGCGGCACGACTCGTAATCAGGGATTCGTCGTGGCAGCCGGGACTGGCACGGTCTACAGCTACGTCGTCCACCACCATCCGCCGGTGCCCGGCAAGCGGCTGCCACTAGTGATCGCGCTCGTCGAGCTGACCGAAGGCGTCCGGGTGATGGCCGAGCTGACCGGCACCGAACCCGACCAGGTGCAGATCGGGATGCCCGTCCGCACCAGCTTCCTGCGCATCGACGACGAGCTGGCACTGCCAGGCTGGCGAGCAGACGAGAGAGGGGCGCCGGGAGCGCTGCCCGAGCTTGTCGTCAAGGTGACGCCGACGGTTGTGGTCGCGACTGCGCTCGCGACCCGCGATTTCTATCCGGTGCATCATGATCACGACATGGCCGTCCGCAGCGGCGGCAAGGACATCTTCCTGAACATCCTCACCACAACGGGACTGGTGCAGCGCTACGTCACCGACTGGGCCGGGCCGGAGGCGATCGTGCGCGCGGTGTCGATCAGGCTGGGCGTGCCGTGCTACGCAGGCGACACGCTCACGTTCACCGGCCGGCTCGCTGGCACCGGGGATGGCGAGCAGGTGGTCGAGGTCACCGGCAGCTGCAGCCTCGGCCAGCACGTGACCGGCACCGTCAGGCTGGCCGCGCGATGACCGACGGCGAAGCGGCGATCGCTGGGATCGGGGCCACCGAGTTCTCCAAGGACTCGGGGCGCAGCGAGCTCAAGCTCGCGGTGGAGGCGGCGAGGGCCGCCCTGGACGACGCTGGCCTGACTCCAGCTGACGTCGACGGTCTCGTGACCTTCAGCATGGACAGCAACGCCGAGATCGCGGTGGCCCGCGAGCTCGGTGCCGGCGAGCTCAGTTTCTTCAGCCTGATCGGGTACGGCGGCGGGGCAGCCTGTGCGACCGTGCATCAGGCCGCGATGGCGGTCGCGACGGGCGCCGCTAGCGTCGTCATCTGCTACCGGGCGCTGAACGAGCGATCCGGCCGGCGGTTCGGCCAGGTCTCGGTGGGCGCCGTCCAGGGCGCGACATCGTCGGCGATCGACAGCGGCTGGCACTACCCGATAGGCCTCGCCACCCCAGCCGCGACGGTTGCCATGGCGGCTCGCCGGTACATGCACGTGTACGGCGCGACCAGCGCCGACTTTGGCGCCGTCGCCGTCGCCGACCGCAAGCACGCAGCCACCAACCCGGCAGCCTGGTTCTACGAACGGCCGATCACGCTGGCTGATCACCAGGAGTCGCGCTGGATCTGCGAGCCGCTGCGCCTGCTCGATTGCTGCCAGGAAACCGACGGCGCGGTCGCCGTGCTGGTGACCAGCGTGGAACGAGCCCGTTCCCTGAAAAATATGCCGGTGGTAATCCGCGGCGCAGCCCAGGGCAGCGGGGCGAATCAGTACACGATGACGAGCTACTACCGCGATGACCTGACCGGGCTGCCCGAAATGGGGGTGGTCGGGCGGCAGCTATGGGCGCAGGCCGGGCTCGGGCCGGCCGACATCCGGACGGCGGTCCTCTACGACCACTTCACGCCGTACGTGCTGATGCAACTGGAGGAACTGGGCTTCTGCGGGCGCGGAGAGGCCCGCGACTTCATCGCCGGCGGGGCCATCGAGCTCGGCGGCGCGCTGCCACTCAACCCGCACGGCGGCCAGCTCGGGGAAGGCTACCTGCACGGCATGAACGGGATCGCCGAAGCGGTGCGGCAGGTGCGGGGTGACGCCGTCAACCAGGTGCCTGGCGACGGTCCGGTACTGGTCACCGCCGGGACGGGCGTTCCGACCAGCGGCCTGATCCTCGGGCCAGCCTGATCCTCGGGCCAGCCACATCGCTCGGTGCCGGTCGGATTCTCGGGCCGGTCGGATTCTCGGGCCGGTCGGATTCTCGGGCCGGATTGATGTCAGGCCTGGCGCTCGACGGATCGGACGGCAGAGTGGGCGGCGCTGATCTGGGCCAGTTCGTCGGCGTGCTCGTCCGCGCCGACGGCGTCGGCGGGATACGCGCACAGCAGCGAGAACGTGTACTGCCGCGCTAGCTCGTTCCAGAGAGCCTCGAGGTCGACGGCCGCGCCCTGGTGGCCATCGTCCCAGAGCAGGGCGACCATCTCGCCGAAGATGCGGACCGGACCAGGCCGCGTCAGGGCGCTCTTCACCACCGGGCTCATGGTCTGCCAGAATGCGGCTGCATCGGGCCAGCCCTCGATCATGAAAGTGGCCATCGTCTCGCCAGCGTCCAGCGCTACGAACGAGCCCTTAGCCCACTCCGCTGGGACGTCGATGCCAGCCTGCCCGAGGCGCTCGGTAATAAGCCGACGGTGCTGCGGGGTGGCGATCACGATGGCCGTGCCCGGCTCCCCGCTCCCGTAGAGGTGCTCGTAGACGTAGTCAGCCAGTTCGCCCTCGCCAGTGTGGAAAACTACGAGGTGGTCCTGTCCACCTGCGCTGAGCACCTCAGATATCCTCTCTGCGTGGCTTGTGCGCCTTGGCACCGTCTGCGTAACCGTTAGGCACCCTTCCCGCTACAGGGCAGGCTAATCACCCCTCGCCGGCGCCGTCCCCGCGGGCAGCATCAAGGGCCGCTAGGTAGCCGAACGTCATGGCCGGGCCGATAGTGGCGCCGGGGCCAGCGTAACTGCGACCCATCACCAGCGCGCTTGTGTTGCCCGCCGCATACAAGCCTTCGATCGCGCTCCCGTCGGCGCGCAGCACTCGGGCCCGGTCGTCGGTGCGCAGCCCGCCCTTGGTACCGAGGTCTCCGGGCACGATCTTGATCGCGTAGTACGGCGGCTGGGCCAGCGGGGCCAGATTGGGGTTGGGCTTGCAGCTAGGGTCGCCGTAGTAGTGGTCGTAGGCCGAGCCGCCGCGGCCGAAGTCCGTGTCCTTGCCGGTGCGGGCGAACTCGTTGAACTTGTCGACGGTCTTGGCGAGCCCGTCGGCAGACACCCCGATCTGGCCCGCGAGGTCCGCGAGCGAATCGGCTTTGAACACCGCGCCGGACTTGTACCAGCGGCGCGGCAGCGGCTTGCGTGGCGGCAAGCCGGTGAAGACATAGCGGTTCCGGTATCGCTGGTCGGTGATCATCCAGCAGGGGATGTGCGGGTTGTCCTCGGTGTGCTTGTCGTACATGGCGTGTACCGCGTCGACGTACGGCGCGGCTTCGTTCACGAACCGCTCGCCTGCCGCGTTGACAAACAGGGAGCCGGGGAGGCTCCGCTCGGCCAAGCAGAACACGGGGCCGCCAGTCAGCGGTATCGACGGCCCCCACCAGGCATCGTCCATGAGGTCCAGCACGCCGCCTGCGGCCTCGCCCGCCACGATGCCGTCGCCGGTATTGCCCGGCGAGCCGACAGTCCAGTCGGCGCCGATCGGCGCACGCTGGTAGCGCTGGCGCATGTGTGCGTTGCGCTCAAAGCCACCTGTTGCCAGCAGCACGCCGCGAGTCGCCCGGATGAGCGTCGGCTCGCCGTCGCGCAGTACCTGCACCCCGATGACGCGGCCTTCCTCGACCTCTAGGCAGGTCATGGGTGTGGTGAGCCAGACCGGGACGCCCGCGTTCGTGAGGCCGGCGCGGAGCCCGGCGGCGAGAGCCTGCCCCATGCTGAGCAGCTGGCGCTTGCGCAGCTTGCTGACGATCATGCGGGCGGTCACCCTGGCCGTGGTCGTGAGCGCGCGCGGGTGGCTGGTGCCAAGGCTCATCCACCGGTAGTTGGCCTGCGTCACCGTGATGCCGGCGGGGCCGGCAGGTAGGGGGGCCGTAGCTGGGGCAGATCAGGGCCGACTGCCTTGGCGTGTAGCAGGGCCGGCTCGACGGAACGGCCGGACGCCTTGCCACCGGGCGCCTCTGGGTAGTAGTCGGAGTAGTTTGGCACCCAGTCGAAGTCCAGCGGCGTGTTGGCTAGGACGAGGTCCAGCATCGCCGGGCCGTGTTCGAGCAGGGCGTTGCGCAGGCTCGCCGGGGTGTCCTCGCCCGCGACAAAGGCCAGGTAGTCGCTCGCAGCGGCCGGCGTGTCGGTACGGCCGGCCTTGCGCAGCGCGGCGTTACCCGGCAGCCAGACACCGCCGCCCGAGCGGGCCGTCGAGCCGCCGTAGTACTCGGTCTTTTCCACGACGACGGTGCGCAGGCCCGCGAGCGCAGCAGTGAGCGCCGCCGTCATGCCGGCCGCGCCGCTGCCGACGACGACGAAGTCAAACTCCGGCTCTGCGCCTGTCATCTGGCCTCCGTCGTCGTCGCTGCCGGCCTAGCCGATGCGCTGGCGCTTAGGCTGCAGCCCTCGCGCGGCTCTGCCGTCCATAGTAGAACACGTTCCAGTTTTGACCAGACGCCCGAACGTGCCGGCTTGCCTGGGCGCTGCCCGGCCGGGCGTCCGCCGTGGCGGCGTGCGCCGTGGCGGCCGGGCGTGACCGTGGCTGACTGGCACGTGCGCCGTGGCGACCGGGCGCGTGCGGCGTGGCTGACTGGCACTGCGCCGTGGCGACCGGGCGCGTGCGGCGTGGCTGACTGGCACGTGCGCCGTGGCACTTCATGGTTTTGTCGACCACACTTCATGGTTTCCTCACCCGCAAATCCGACAAACTAGGACTCAAGATCGCGCGAAACCATGAAGAGTCGGCGAGGAAACCATGAAGTGTCGGTGGCAGGCCCGATCCTGACGCCATGAACGCTCGCAATCTGTCCGACGGATGGCGATTAGCCGGCCTCCGGACTACTGCCGAACTGAACGCCCAAGGCAAGTCGGCCAGCCAGATCGAGACCCTGGTGCGCAGGGGAGAGCTCATCCAGGTTCGCCGCGGGGTTTACGCGCGAGCTCACATGGTCGTAAAGCTACGGGCGCGGCCTGACGGAGATCATCTGCTGCGCACCGCCGCCGCCCTAGCCACGACCGGCCCCGCCGTGGCCAGCCACCAGAGCGCGGCGCTCATTCATGAACTGCGCATCCTCGGCAAACCCCCGCCGGACGTGAGCCTCACCCGGCCGCCGAACCGGAACAGATCAGGCCTGCCGGGCACGCGCCTGCACTGGGCGCAGCTGCCACGCGAGCACCTCACCGTGCAGCACGGGATGCGCGTGACCACCGTGGCGCGAACCGTCGTCGACGTCGCTCGCGCATCCGAGTTCCGTGCCGGAGTGGCGACTGCCGACTCGGCGCTGCACAAGAAGCTCGTCACCAAGGCCGAACTGGAATCGCTGCTGACTGACTGCGCGCGCCAGCGCGGCATCCAGCGTGCGATCGAGGTTGTGGCATTCGCCGACGGCCGCGCCGAATCGGTGCTGGAGTCGATCGCGCGAGTGGTGTTCCGGGACTGCGGCCTGCCGCCGCCGGATCTCCAGGTCTGGGTCGGCGGTGCCGAGGCGGTCGGCCGGGTTGACTTCCTGTGGCGGCAGCAGCGGACAATCGCCGAAGTCGACGGCCTCATGAAATACGCCAAGCCCGGCCAGGCTGCGTTGCAGCTGGAGCGAGACAAACGTTTGCGCGACGCCGGCTACGAGGTCGTGCACCTCAGCTGGCACGAGGTCACCGAGAACCCTGACTACGTCGTGACGGCAATAAGGGCTGCGTTCAAGCGCATGGCCCACTCTGCCGCCTAGCGGATCGGCAGGCAGGCCACCTGCCCGGCGCCAGACACGCCACACGCGGCCGGCCCCAGGCAGGCGACCAACCCGGCCGGCCCAGGCAGGCGACCAACCCGGCCGGCCCAGGCAGGCGACCAACCCGGCCGGCCCAGGCAGGCGACCAACCCGGCCGGCTGGCCCCCCACGGGCCACTCGCGTCGCCCCTTGCGCGGCGCGAACCGCCGGGTTAGCGTACGTCGACGCTGATCGCCGCGACCGGGGTCGTGGCGCAGGCCGCGCCCGCTCCGGCGAAGAAGGCTAAGAAAGAGTGCCCATGCGCTACGGCGTCGTGCTGTTCAGCAGCGACCGCGGCATCACCCCGGCGCCCGCCGCGCGGGCAGCCGAGGAAGCCGGCTTCGACTGCTTCTACGTGCCCGAGCACACCCACATCCCGGTCCGCCGCGCCGCGGCGCACCCGCGGACCGGCACAGCTGACCTGCCCGACGACCGGTACTTGCGCACGCTCGATCCGTGGGTGTCGCTGAGCATGGCCGCCGCCGTCACGACGCGCATCAGGCTCGGCACGGCGGTCGCGCTGCCAGCCGAGCACGACCCGATCACGCTGGCGAAGACCATCGCCACGCTCGATCACCTGTCCGGCGGCCGGGTCGACCTCGGCGTGGGCTTCGGCTGGAACACCGACGAACTCGAAGATCACGGCGTGCCTCCCGGCCGACGCCGCACCGTCCTGCGCGAGTACCTCGAGGCGATGCGGGCGCTGTGGACACAGGATGAGGCCAGCTACGCGGGCGAGTTCATCAGCTTCGGTGCGTCGTGGGCCTGGCCGAAGCCAGCTCAGCCGCGGCTCCCCGTTGTCGTCGGCGCCGGCGGCACCGAGCAGGCGTTCGCGTGGATCGCCAGATCGGCCGACGGCTGGCTGACCACGCCCGGTGAGACCGATCTCGACGGCAAGATAGCGCTGCTGCACAAGGCCTGGCTCGACGCTGGGCGCGACGGACTGCCGCAGGTGCGCGTGCTGTCCGGCAAGCCGGATCCCGCGGTACTCGCGCACTGGGCCGCGGCCGGCGTGACCGATGTCGCCTTCGGCATGCCAGACCGGGCCGACGAGGAGGTCATCGGCTACCTCGGCCGACTGGCAGCCAAGCTCGGCCTGGCCGCCGCGTGACGCTCGAGGTCAGCCGGGCCGATCTCCGCGAAACCAGCAACCGACATGCCGGGAACGGGGTCGCCCGCCGCTGCCCCCGCGCGCGGCTCGCGGCCGTCGGCGTCGATGCAGACTGCACCGACACACGGTGCCGCCGGGGCTACTCGTAGCTGATGCTTACCTCGGGGGTGAGCGCGACCGACTGGCACGCCAGGATCAGGCCGTCGGCGATGTCGGCGTCCTCGAGCACCTCGTTGCTGGCCATCTCCACCTTGCCGCCGGTGAGCTGGCAGGCGCACGCGCCGCAGATGCCCTCCCGGCAGGAGAACGGCGGGTCCAGGTCCGCGTCGATGAGCACGTCGAGCATCCGGGTGCCGGCCGGCCAGTCCAGCGACGTGGTCGCGCCGTCGAGCGTGACCGCCAGCGTCGCCGCGATCCCGCCCGCTACCGGCTCAGGCGCGTCGAACGGATTGTGCTGGAGTGACAGGAACCGCTCGACATGCAGGCCCCGCGGCGGGACGCCGACGGCCGACGCCGTTTCCCTGACAACCGACAGGAACGGGTCAGGCCCGCTGGCGAACATCTGATAGGCCGCGAACGGCCGGACCAGCGGCGTTAGCTGCGCGGCGGTCGGCAGGCCCTGGAGCACGTCAAGCCAGTGGACGAGCAGGAGCCGTGGTCCGGCGGCGGCGGCCAGTTCCTTCAGCGCCCGGCCGAAGATAACGGATCGCTCGTCCTGGTTGGCGTAGATGAGCACGATCCGGCCGCGCCCGGCGGCGAGTACCGACTTGATGATCGACATCACCGGCGTGATGCCACTCCCGGCCGCGAGCAGCAGGAAGTCGTCGTCGAGCGAGGTCGGCACGAACATGCCGGCGGGCGGGAGGACGTCGAGGACGCTGCCCGGCTTGACGTTCTCGGCGATCCAGTGCGACGCGTAGCCACCTGGCGTCTGCTTGACCGTGACCGTCAGCGGATCGCCCGTCAGCGGCGAGCTGCACAGCGAGTAGCACCGCGCGATCGAGCCGTCCCGGTCGCTCGGGATCCGCAGGGTCAGGAACTGGCCCGGCTGATACTCGAAGACCGAGCTCAGCTCGCGCGGGACGGCGAAGACCAGCGAGCAGGCCTCGGCGGTCTCGGCGACGACGGCCGCGACCGTGAGCTGGTGGAAGACGCGCGGCGCAGTCACGGGGGCGCCACCGGCAGCCTGCCCTCGAGCGCGGCGGTCTCGATGCTGGCCCGCATGGCACCGCAGCGCTCGATCAGCGGCGTCTGCTCGCCAGCGGCGGTCCGCCGGGCGAACTCGGCGCACTGCCCCACGGCCGCGGCGTCCCACTGCACGCTAGTGTGCTGCACGCTGAACTTGGCGGCCAGCACGACCGCCCCGCACTCCCCGCATTCGACCGGGCAGTACACGGACCGCCGCTCGTCCGGGCGCGACGCCAGCTGCACGCCGTCGGCCACGCCCGACTGGCCCCCCGACCGGCTGAGGCCGGACTGGCTTCCGCCCGACCGGCCCACGCCCGACCTGCCCACGCCCGATGGGCCGAGGCCGGACTGGCTCCCGCCCGACTGGCTCATGCCGGACTGGCTCCCGCGTGGCTGGCATCGGCGTGGCTAGCATCCACGTGGCTGGGCTCCGCGTGGCTGGGCTCAGCCTGCCGGGCCGCGAGGTTGGCGGCGACCTCGGCTTCCCACGCCTCGACCGCGCGCGTGGTGTCGATCTCGAATTCGTGCCGGGCGACCATGTCCGCCGGGATGCTCTCCACATCCAGGTAGAACTGCTCGTACCAGCGGCGAAGCTGGTACACCGGTCCGTCGTCCGCGCACAGCAGCGGATTGTCGATCCGGCTCTTGTGTGTCCAGATGTCGACGTCTTGCTGGAAGCCGAGGCCGACGAACTTGGCGAACTTGGCCGCGACCTTGTCCGCCTGCTCCGGCGACAGGCCGGGCAGCTTCTTCACGATCACGCCCCACTGCAGGATGAACCGCTCCGGCGTGACCGGGTAGTGACAGTTGATCAGCACGGCGTCCATGGGCACGCCGTGGTAGTCGTAGCTGAGGTAGTCGATCATGTACGAGGGCCCGTAGTACGCGGCCTCCGAGACCAGCCCGATCTCGGTCGTCGGCGCGGTCGCTCCGTTCGGACCGCTCGGACCGCTCGGCCCATTCGCCCGGCGGGCGTCCGGTTCGTAGTCCGGCCGCGACCTGGTATTGAGGTACTGCGAGGCGACATGGCCCTCGAACACGTTCCGGAAGTACGTCGGGAACGCGTAGTGGATGTAGAAGAAGTGCGCCATGTCCACGACGTTGTCGACGACCTCGCGGCAGTTCGCATCCACCGTCAGGGAGTCCCAGGTCCAGTTGGACCACTCATCGGAGTAGGCGCCGTCGATGCGCGGGATCGTCACTGCCGCCGGCGGCAGGTTGCCCTGCGGGTCGTGCCACACGAACAGCTGCTGGTTCTGCTCCATCGTCAGCCAGGACCTGGTCCGCGCTGTCGGGGGCACCCGGCGCGAGTACGGGATCTTCGCGCACTTACCGTCGGGACCCCAGCGCCAGTCATGGAACGGGCACGCGATCGCGTTGCCCTTGATCGTGCCCCGGCTGAGGTCGCCGCCCATGTGCCGGCAGTACGCGTCCAGCACGTGCAGCTCACCGGATTCGGCCGCGAAGATCACGAGCTTGGTACCGAACGCCTCGACCGCGTGCGGGCTCCCGTCGCGGAACGGGGCGGCCAGGCCCAGGCAGTGCCAGCCGCGGGCAAACCTGGTCGGCGGCGCCCCAGCATCGATGCTCCGCACCGCGATCCGGTCGTTCATAGATCCTCCAGCAACGCCCGCCCGCCGCTCAGCCGGGTAGGCCGGCAGCCGCTACCCTAAGACTAGAACATGTTCTAGTCTTAGGCCCTAGTGTAGGCCGACTTGTGCGGCGGACTGCAGTCGTTGCGATCGGAGGGCCGCGAAGTGGCGGACAACGTCGGGCACGACGTCATCGAGGGCGTGCGTGAGCTTCTTCCGGTACTGCGCGACCGGGCGCAGGAGGCTGAGGACGGCCGGGTCGTGCCCGCTGCTTCCATCAAGGCCCTGGAAGGAACGGGGTTCTTCAGGCTCCTCCAGCCCGCGGCCTTCGGGGGGCTTGAAGCTGATCCGCTGACCTTCTATACGGCGGTGCGGCTGATCGCGAGCGCCTGCGGCTCTACCGGCTGGGTATCTTCCGTGCTCGGCGTGCACCCCTGGCACCTCGGCTTGTTCACGCCGCAGGCCCAGCAGGAGGTATGGGGCACCGATCAGGCGACGCGGATCTCGTCCTCGTACGCGCCGACCGGCAAGGCCGTCCAGGTCGACGGCGGGCACCAGGTCAGCGGCCGCTGGAGTTTTTCCTCCGGCTGCGATCACGCGACCTGGGTGCTGCTCGGCCAGATCGTCACCGACGCGGATAACCGGCCCATCGACTTCCGAACCTTCCTGCTCCCGCACTCCGACTACGTCATCGAGGACGTCTGGGACACCGTCGGCCTGCGCGGCACCGGCAGCAACGACATCGTGGTCGATTCTGCTTTTGTCCCTGCGCACAGGTCGCTGAGCTTCGCCGACGTCTTCAAGCTGGACTGCCCTGGCCAGGAGCTGAATCCGGCGCCGCTGTTCAGGCTCCCGTACGGCTCGGTGTTCTCATACGGGATCACGACGCCCATCATCGGGATGGCGACGGGCGCGTACGAGGCGCACGTGGCGTACACGCGCGAGCGGGTCCGCGTCGCATACGTCGGCCAGAAAGCAGCGCAGGACCCGTTCGCCCAGGTCCGCGTCGCCGAGGCGGCGGCCGAGATCGACGGCGCCTGGCTCGCGCTCGAGCGCAACATGACCGAGCTGATGGGGTACGCGCAGGCCGGTGAGCAGATCCCGGTTGACCTGCGGCTGCGCGTCCGGCGCGACCAGGTCCGCGGCACCGGCCAGTCCATCAGGGCCGTGGACCGGCTGTTCGAGAACTCCGGCGGCCGGGCACTTAAGTCGGGCACCCCGATCCAGCGGTTCTGGCGGGACGCCCACGCTGGCCGGGTGCACGCGATCAACGACCCCGAGCGGGCGCTGTCGATGTACGGCGGCAGCGAGTTCGGCCTGCCGGTACCCGCCGACGCCATGCTGTAACCGCCGCCCGGCCGGACCGAAGGAGCTCGATGACCGGGACTGCACTCGATGCCGAGTCAACCAGCCGCGTCGCCGACGTAGCCGGGTTCGGTGTCCGGTACCACGACTCCGGCCCCGCGACCGGCACGCCCGCCGGGACCGGCCGCGGGGACGCCGACACCGTCGTGCTCCTGCATGGCGGCGGGCCTGGCGCCTCGTCGTGGAGCAACTTCGGCCGCACCATGCCCGTCATCGCCAAGCGCTTCCGCGTCCTGATGATGGACCTGCCCGGCTACGGCCAATCGGCCGCACGGCCGGTCACCGGGCACTTCTTCACCGTGGCCGCCGAGGCACTGGCTGGCCTGCTGGACCAGGTCGGCATCGACAAGGTGCACCTCATCGGCAACTCGCTGGGCGGCGGCACCGCCCTACGGTTCGCGCTCGACTATCCAGACCGCGTTGGGCGGCTCGTGCTAATGGGGCCGGGCGGGCTGACGCTCAACGTGTTCGCGCCCGACCCCACGGAAGGAGTGCGCCGGCTCATGGAGTTCGGCGCCCCGCCAGGCCCGAGCCGGGACAAGATGGCGGCCTTCCTGCGAACCATGGTCTTCGATCAGCGGCTGGTGACCGATGAGCTCATCGACGAGCGGTTCGCTGTCGCCAGTCAGCCAGCGGCGCTTGCCGCGATGGTGGCCATGGGCGCCTCCTTCTTCGGCGAGCACGCCGAGGACGGCATGCTGTGGCGGGAGGCGCACCGCATCAAGCACGAGGTCCTGCTGATCTGGGGCCGCGAGGACCGCGTGAACCCGCTTGACGGCGCGCTCATCGCGCTGAAACAGCTGCGGCGGGCGCAGCTGCACGTCTTTGGCGGCTGCGGCCACTGGGCGCAGCTAGAGAAGTTCGACGAGTTCAACGAGCTATCGCTGCGATTCCTCGCCGGAGGTGCGTCATGACCGGCCTGATCAGCTCCCTCGGCTACCTGCGGATCTCGTCTGCCGACCCGGCCGCGTGGCGGGAGTTCGGCACGAAGGTGCTCGGGATGACCGAGGGCCGCGGTCCGGACCCGGCCGCTGTCTATCTGCGGATGGACGACTTCCCGGCCAGGCTCGTGATCGTGCCGGGCGAGCAGGACCGGCTGCTGGCCTCCGGCTGGGAGGTCGCCGACGAGCGCGCGCTCGCGGAGGTAGGGCGGGTCTGCGCGGCCGCGGGAGTGCCGGTCAAGGCAGGCGACGCGGCGGAGCTAGCCGACCGGCGGGTGGGCCAGCTGCTGCACGTCGACGACCCGTCCGGGAACTCGCTGGAGATCTTCTGCGCGGCTGCGCTGGACAGCCGGCCGGCGGTCAGCCCCTACGGCAACGTCTTCGTGACCGCCGAGCAGGGACTCGGGCACGTGGTTCTCCCGGCCATTGACGATGCGGAGACGCTCGCCTTCTACACGGGCCTGCTTGGCTTCCGGCTGCGGGACTCGATGCGGCTGCCGGGTGAGTTCTTCGGGCGGTCGGCGGGCGGCCCGCCAGTATGGATGCGCTTCCTCGGCTGCTGCCCGCGCCATCACTCGCTGGCACTGGCGCCGATGAGCCCGGCCGCCGGGATCGTGCACCTGATGGTCGAGGTCGCGACGCTGGACGATGTCGGCCGGGCTCTCGACCGCTGTCACCGCCGCAAGGCGACGGTCAGTTCCACGCTCGGCCGGCATGCGAACGACTTCATGGTCTCGTTCTATGTGCAGACCCCAGGCGGTTTCGACATCGAATACGGCACCGACGGGCGGCTGGTCGACGACGCCACCTGGGTGACTCGAGAGAGCACCGCCGTGAGCCTCTGGGGCCACGTATTCAGCCTCGGCAGCGCGCACTGAGCCGAGCTGCGGGTGCGGAGCAGGACTCGGGGGCGGTCTCGCGCCGGGATCCGGCCTGGCTGGCGTTACAGTCACGGACATGCACGCACCTGACGCCGGCGGCCCGCCGCAGTCCTACGAGCCGGACCCGCAGCGATTCCGTCAGGTGCTCGGGCACTTCGCCACTGGCGTCACGGTCATCACCGCCATCGACGGTGCAGGGCCGGTCGGCTTTGCCTGCCAGGCGTTCGCGGCGCTGTCACTGGAGCCGCCGCTCGTGCTGTGCTGCCCCGCCAAGTCATCGAGCACGTGGCCGCGCATCGCCGCATCGGGCCAGTTCTGTGCCAACATCCTGGCCGCCGAGCAGCGCGACCTGGCCCGCCAGTTCGGGATTAGCGCGCCAGATAAGTTCGCCGGGGTCAGCTGGACGCCAGCCCCGAACGGGGCGCCGGTCCTGCCCGGCGTCCTCACCTGGGCGTCGTGCTCGGTCGAGACAGTCCACGAGGCAGGCGACCACTACGTGGTGATCGCGCGCGTCACCAACCTCGGCGACAGCGTCGCCGGCGATCCGCTGCTGTTTTACCGGGGCCGGTTCACGCTGTCGGCGCAGACCGCCGTGGACAGCCCGCCGGAGGTCGTCGACACGCTGCTGGCGTGGCCGCGGTTCGCCGACTGGATGTGAGCGGCGCGGCGGCCAGCCGATCAGCGGTCTACCAGCAGGAAGGAATCCGGTCGCGGCCGGATCCAATGCTGGCGCGTGTATTTGCCGAACCTGCTAGCGTCGCCCGCAGCGGACCGCACCCGAGGTGCGCGGAAAAAGGGCCAGCGCTAAACGAGTCAGAGAGCACTGACGATGAATTCAGTGACGAGCCGCCGCTCTGGTCGTTCTGCGCCGGGCACCGCCTCGGCTAGCAGCGCAGACTACGCCGATGATGTCCGCGTAAGCCGCATCTCCTCCATCGGCTCCATGATCGTCGGGGCCGGCCTGGTCGACTTGATTGTCTTTGCCGACCTGATCACCCGCGACATCGTCCGGGGTGCTGTCGTAACTGAAGCGAGCCTGATCCGCATAGGCGCGGCCGGCCTGTGCTTCATTAGCGCAATCGTCGGCGGCGCAGTGTTTATGCGCAACGGCTGAGTCGCCTTTGCCGAGCAGATAAGGCGACTGTCAGGCGCTCTAGCTGCAGTCCGGCGCCGCGCCGTCCGTCGCGTCATCGGCGAGCAGGCTCAGGCCGATGCCCAGCATCCAGACGTCCTTGCTGATCGCGATCCCGGCCTGGCTAGGCCAGACGCTGCCCGGCTTGCGCAGCGCCGGGGTGCGCAGGTACATCCCGACCAGGCTGCCAGCGAAGGCGGTCAGCGCTGCTCCGGCGATCTTGTTGCTGGCGACGGGCAGCAGCAGGAGCGCTCCGGTCCCGATCTCCGCCGCGGCTAGCACCTTGAGGAAGGTGGGCGGCGGAACCTTGTCGAGGAACGGGTAAGCGCCGCAGGCCGCGGCGTGCAGGCCCTTAGCCTGCTCTTCGCTGCCATTCCACTTCTCCAGGCCCGTATGCAGGACGTAGCCGCCAGCGACGACCCTGGTCGGGATATTGCGCAGGTGCAATGACATCGATCGCTCCCTCGTCAGCCTGAAGCCAGGCACGATCTCATCGGATAGAACCCAGGATTCACGCGCCTGCGCGCGACCCCGCTGCCAACGCGGATGAGTCCGTCATCTGATCGAGCAAGGCCCGCGTCTTGTCGATGCGAGCATCCAGATCGGCCAGGAAGCCCTCGATCCCCTGTCGCTTGGCTTCGACGGTCGCACGCAGAACATGCTGCAACTCAAGGCTCTCACGGACGAGCTCCCGGCGCTCGGCGCAGGTCGTTCCCTCATCGTGATAGGCAAGCTTGATCTCCGCCATCCGGTCCTCGCCACCGAGCACGAGGGCGATCTCGTCCAGGTTCAGCCCGAGTAGGTCCTGTAGCTGGCGGATCCTCGCAACACGGGCCAGGTCCTCCTCGCAGTACCGGCGAAGTCCGCCTGGCGTACATCCGCGCGGAGTCAGCAAGCCGCGCTGCTGGTAGTAGCGCAGGGCCCGCTGCGATACCCCGGCCTTCTGCGCCGCCGCGCCGATGCCGACAAGCTGCTCCTGGCTGTCGGCTGGCTGGACGTCCGGGAGCACCGCGGCGCCCGCCTGCTCTGCCCTCGCGTTCATCGCTACACGCTCTCGCCCAGTACGTCCGGATCGTCGGCTAGCTCGGCGTCGACGGGCAGGCTGACCATCTCGCCGACGATCGCGTCAACCGGTGCCTCTGCCTCAACATGGCCGGGGGCCGCGTGCACATATCGCTTCCCGCGCAATGCCGAGGCGATGATGGCGATCACGGTGGCGATCGCCGCGAACGTGAAGGCCAGGTGCAGTCCGCTGGCGAACGGCTCCTCGATGAGCCGGGGGAAGAAGGAGCGTCCGGTGATGTAGGTGACCTCCTTCGCCGGCAGGTGCTTGAGCGCCCCGGTCGGCCCGAGCAGTTCCTGGATCGGGTTGTAGCCGAGGAAGGCCGAGAACAGGCTGCCGATAGGCGGCTCGTTCGCGACGGTGTGCGCGGCCGCCGGGCTGACGCCGGCCGCCACGAGACCCTTGTACAGATGCGAGGGCAGCCGGGCCGCGAGCCCGAGGGTGACGATCGTGAAGAACAGGCCCATCGACAGCACGGTCGCCGAGTTCTGGAACGTGTTGAGCATGCCGGCGCCCGCGCCGCGCTGCTCGGGCGGCAGGCTGTTCATGACGCTGGCCTGGTTGGGCGAGAAGAACAGCCCCATGCCGACCGCGAACAGGAAGATCAGCGCGGCGAACCAGACGTAGCTGAAGTTGATCGGCAGCGTCTCCAGCAGCAGGAACGCCGCACCCGACACGACCAGGCCGGTGGTGGCGAACAGCCTGGCCCCGTGCCGGTCCGACATCCAGCCCGCGAGCGGGCCGACGATGAGGAAGCCCACCGTCAGCGGGATCATCGCGATGCCGGCCCACAGCGGCGTCCGGCTGAAGCTGTAGCCGTGCTGCGGGAGCCAGATGCCCTGGAGCCAGATAATCAGCATGAACTGGATACCGCCGCGGCCGAGCGCACCGAGCATCCCAGCGATGTTGCCGAAGGTGAAGGCGCGGATCTTGAACAGGCTCAGCCGGAACATCGGCTGGTCCACCTTGGTCTCCACCCAGGCGAACAGCACCAGCACGGCGATGCCACCGAAGATCGCGGTCAGCACGTACGGGTTGGTCCAGCCGGTCGGGTGCCCGCCGTAGGGCAGCAGCGAGTAGACGATGCCGGTCAGCAGCGAGATGAGGCCGGCAGCAAACAGCGTGTTGCCCAGCCAGTCGATCTTGGCCGGGATGCGGATCCCGTTGTCCTTCAGCTTGACGTACGCCCACACGGTGCCGAACAGGCCGAACGGGACCGAGACCAGGAAGACCAGCCGCCACTCGATCGGCGCGAGCACGCCGCCGAGCATCAGCCCGAGGAACGAGCCGCCCACCGCCGCGATGCCGTTGATCCCCATCGCCTTGCCGCGCTCTTCCACTGGGAAGGCGTCGGTCAGGATCGCGGTGGAGTTGGCGAACAGCAGCGCGCCGCCGACGCCCTGGAACACGCGCATGATGATGATCCACAGCGCGCCGCCGGACCCGGCCAGGAACGTGACCGACAGCAGGATCGAGAACACCGTGAAGACCGCGAAGCCAAGGTTGTACATCCGCACCCGGCCGTAGATGTCGCCGACCCGGCCCAGGCTGACCACGAGCACGGCCGTGACCAGCATGAATCCCATGAACACCCAGAGAAAGTACGAGGTGTTGGACGGCACGAGCGGGTTGAGCTTGATGCCACGGAACAGCGCGGGCAGCGAGATCAGCAGGATCGACTGATTGATCGTCACCATCAGGATGCCGAGCGTCGTGTTCGACAGCGCTATCCACTTGTAGTTCCTGCCCCTGCTGGCAGAGACCGGGCTCGCTTCGAGGCTTCGCTCCTCGATCGCCATGCATGCTCCCATCACCGGCGCCGACCATACAGGCTCAACTCTAACCTTGACGTTAGCGTCAGGCTCTTGTGGGCGGGGAACGGGGTCGAGGCCAGCTCGCCGCCGCAGGAACGCACATCTCGTTTGTGCGAACGCACATTTTCTATGTACGTTAGTCCGGTGGATGCGACTGCGCGCCTGAGCGCCCTGGTCGAGGTGCTGCAGCGCGACGGGAAGCTCGACGTCGCCGAGATGGCGGCCAGCTTCGGCGCCGCCGAGATGACGATCCGCCGCGACCTGGATCGGATCGTAACGATGGGCATGGCCCGGCGCGTTCGCGGCGGCGCGATCAGCCTGCTGATGCGCGGCGAGGAACTGCCGTTCGCCATGCGCGTCCTGGACCGCGCCGACGCCAAGGGCCGGATCGCAATGGCCGTGGCCGAGGTGCTCCAGGACGGCGAGGCGGTCTTGCTCGACAGCGGCACGACGGCCGTGCTCGTCGGCCGCAAGCTGGCGACCCGACGGCTGACCGTCATGCCCATGTCGCTGCATGCCGCCTCGGCCCTGTCCGCGCACGAGTCCATCCGGATGCTGATGCCCGGCGGTGAGATCAGGCCCGGTGAGCTCGCGATGATCGGCCCGCTCGCACTCGCGAGCATCGGTGCGCTCCGGTTCGACACGGCGGTGCTGACCTGCTGCGGGCTGGCCGACAACCGTGTGACGACGCACGACCTCCGCGACGCCGAGGTGAAGCAGGCGATGATCCGGTCCGCGGCCCGTGTCGTCCTCGCGGCGGACGGCGCCAAGTTCCGGCAGATGGCCATGGCGGTCGTCGCGCCGGCCACGGCTGTCGACATGATCATCACGGATACGGACGCGCCGCCGGATGTCGTCGAGTCGCTGCGCGCGGCCGGGCTCGAGGTGCGGTGTGTCTAGCTCGGCCCTCGCCCGCCCGGCCAGGCGTGCGGACGGCGCCGCGGGCCGGCCGCAGCGGGCCGCGACGCTGGCCGCCTTCATCAGCCACGGGCTGCTCTTCGCCTCCTGGACCGCGCACATTCCGCGGGTGAAGGACCACCTCGGGTTGTCTTACGGCACGCTGGGCCTAGCGCTCCTCGGCGCTCCGCTCGGCTCGGTCGCGGCGATGCTCGTCGTGGCGCGCGTGCTGCCGCGGCTCGGCAGCCAGCGCATGGTGCAGGTCAGCCTGCTCGGCTACTGCCTCGCGGGTCCCCTCGTCGGGCTGGCCGGCTCGCTCGCCGTGCTGTTCGCCGCGCTGTTCGCGTGGGGCGCGTTCCAGGGCGCGCTGGACGTGTCGATGAACACGCAGGCCGTCACCGTCGAACGGGCAGCGGGCCGGCCGCTGATGTCCGGCTTCCACGGCAGCTGGAGCATCGGCGCCTTCGCCGGCGCCGGCATCGGCGCGCTCGGGGTCGCGGCCGGCCTCTCCCTCGCGCCGCAGTTGCTGCTCCTGGCGCTGCCAGTGCTCGCCGTGGCGGGTCCGCTGTCGCTGCGCATGCTGCCTGACCCGGTCGTGCCCGGCAGCCGGCCAGCTGGCCGGGCCGTCGTCAGGCTGTCGGGTCCCGTACTGGTGCTCGGCTCGATCGCGTTCGCGTCCATGCTGTGCGAGGGCGCCAGCGCCGACTGGGCGTCGGTCTACCTGCGCGGGTCAGTCGGGGTCACCGCGGCCGTGGCTGGCGTCGGCTACACGGCCTTCTCGCTAGCCATGGTGATCGTCCGGCTGTCTGGTAACCGGCTGATGACCCGGTTCAAGACGCGCCAGCTGCTGCCGGCGCTCGGCGCGGTCGCGACGGCCGGGTTCACCGCCGGGCTGCTCGGCGGTGCCGGTGCGACCGTCATCGCCGGCTTCGCCTGTCTCGGAGTAGGCCTGGCACTGGTGATTCCCACGGTCAACAGCGCGGCCGGGCGGCTGCCCGGCCTCAGCCAGGGGACCGCGATCGCCATGGTCTCCGCGTGCGGCTGGGCGGGTTTCGTCTTCGGCCCGCCGATCATCGGCGAACTGGCGTCGGCATCCTCGCTCACCGCCGCGCTTGGCGTGCTGCCAGCCCTGACCGTGTGCATCGCGGTCGCTACCGCCAGGGCGCGAGCGCTGCGCCCGGGCTCGCCTGAGCTCACTGGCCAGTCCGCCGGATGACCGGTTAACAGACACCGACTAACTGTTTAACGGAGCGTTGCGCCTAACCGTCCTGCGGGTCACCCCGTACGGGTGACGCGCTGCCCGCGCCAGCGGGGCATGGTTAGCGTCGGGGACGGCTATCCGTCCGTGCCCACCGCGACATCGGCACGAGCGCAACATCTGGGCGTTCAGGCTATGGCGGACATACGGGAACCTGGGGGAAACTGATGACTGCGGTGATAGCAGACCTTCCGCGAATTCGGTACGCGCTCGACACCGGGCTCGGCCGGCTCACCCCTGAGGAGCGAGCCGAGCGAGGCCGGACTGCCCGCGCGCAGGTGCCCCGTGAGAGCCACGCGATATTCGAGCGGCAAGCCGACCGGCCGGACCCGCTGAGCTTGCTCGCCGCCCAGGCCGCGACGCGGGTGCCGGACCTCGTGCCGATCCGCTGGGGCCGGATGGCGGCCTCCCCGTTCAGCTACTACCGCGGTGCGGCACTGCCCATGGCCAGCGACCTGGCGGACATGCCGGTATCGGGGCTGCCGGTCCAGGCCTGCGGCGACGCGCACCTGTCCAACTTCGGCATCTTCGGCTCGGCCGAGCGCCTCCTGGTGTTCGACGTCAACGACTTCGACGAGACCTTGCCGGGTCCGTGGGAGTGGGATGTCAAGCGGCTGGCCGCCAGCATGGAGGTGGCAGCGCGCGAGAGCGGGTTCAGCGGCAAGGAGCGCCGCCAGATCGTCACTGCTACCGTCGCCCGCTACCGGCAGGCGATGCGGGACTTCGCCGGGATGACGAACCTGGACGTCTGGTACGCGCGCGCGGACATGGACCAGTTGCTCGCCCAGTCCAAGGCGCAGCTGAAGAAGCGGCAGCGCAAGCAGGTGAGCAAGGGCCTGGCGAAGGCGAGGACAAGGGACAGCATGCAGGAGCTCGGCAAGCTGACCCGAATGGTGGACGGCAAGCCGCGCATCATCTCCGACCCGCCGCTCATAGTCCCGGTCGACGACCTGCTCCCGCGACAGACGGACAGGAAGGCCTTCGAAGCCCAGATCACCGACCTGCTGGCCAAGTACCGGCGCACGCTGGAGACCGACCGCAAGTTCCTGCTGGATCAGTTCGAGTTCGCCGACATGGCCCGCAAGGTGGTCGGGGTCGGCAGCGTCGGGACCCGGTGCTGGATCGTGCTGATGCTTGGCCGCGACGAGAGTGATCCGCTGTTCCTTCAGGTGAAGGAAGCCGAGGAATCGGTACTCAGCCACTTCGTGGGCGCCAGCAAGTACACCAACCAGGGCCAGCGGGTGGCGGCGGGCCAGCGCCTGATGCAGGCGTCCAGCGACATCTTCCTGGGCTGGCAGCGGATCGAGGCCGGGCTCGACGGGAAGCAGCGTGACTTCTACGTCCGCCAGCTGCGGGACTGGAAGTTCTCTCTCGACGTCCAGGCCATGGTTCCGCGCGGCATGCAGATCTACGGGGAGCTGTGCGGGTGGACCCTGGCGCGCGCACACGCCCGGTCCGGCGACCGGATCGCCATCGCCGCCTACCTCGGCGGATCAGACGCGTTCGACCACGCCATCACCGAGTTCGCCGCTGCCTATGCGGACCAGAACGAGCGTGACTACCAGTCCCTGGTCGAGGCGATCAACGACGGACGCATTCAGGCCGAGCGCGACGTGTAGCGCAGGCCAACGACAACGGGCTGGGCGGATTGTCCGCCCAGCCCGTTATCTGTCGGGTCTGGCGCTAATCCGAGGCCACGTCGAGGACGTCGGGCCTGTCGGGCTGCCGGAGCGGCACGGCGTTGCAGAACGTAATCATGTAGATCATTCGCGAACCTCGCGACCGCAGCCGCGCGTTCACCTCGTCGACCAGCGCTCTCGCTTGCTCGATGAGGGCGTAGTCGTCCGGCTGGACACCCACGTCAGCGAGGGCAGCCAGCAGCTGCGGCCTGGCCGGCCTGGTCACGGGGCCACTCGAGTACGACCAAATTCCGGCATCATTCATCCATCGCTCGTCGGCTATGGCACTTGTGATCGGCGTCTGTGAACGGAAAGTGAACGCCGGGTAGCCCTATTGCTACCCAGCGTATTGGTGATCTAACGGCCGGCTTACTGAGCCGGACTGAGCAGTGCTGCAACGGCCGCGATCGAAGCCGGCGTACGGTCGTGCAGGATGCCGCGAATGCCGAACGCGCACGCCGCATCGACGTTGGGTGGCCTGTTGTCCAGGAACACCACCTCGGCGGGCGAGACATCGAGCTCGGCGCACAGCAGTGCGTAGACCCGCGGATCAGGCTTGGCCAGGCCAGCCTCGTCGGAGTACACGATCACATCCACTAGCTGCTCGAAGCCGAACCTCGCCTGCTCCTGGCGCCGTGCGCCCGCCACCGAGTTGCTGAGGATCGCCGTCTGGTACCGCGGCCGGAGCCCGCCAACGTACCTGACCAGGACGGCGTCTAGCTCACCGCAGTACCAGTCCCAGAACTCGGCCATGAACTCATCGGCCGCGGCGCCGGCCAGGCCGAGTACGGACAGGCAGTGGTCCCGGTACCGCGCCTCCGTGATGGCGCCGGTCTTGGCCCGATCGCCGGGGTCAGCGCGAGTCAGCGGCCATACCAGCCTGGCCACCTGCGCCCGGCTCAGGCCGAGCCGCTCGCGCCACCGCCCCACGAACTGCTCGGCCGGCCCGACCTCCTCCAGCACGCCGCCCAGGTCGAACGCGACCGCCCGGATTGTCACGCCGCCACTATCGCAGACCTGGCCTGGCGCGCCCGCACGCGAGGATGCGAAGACAATGGCCCGCGCATCGCCGCCCGCCTCACTGCCGCGCTAAAGGGCTGCGCCACGATCGTCAACATTGGCGCCGGAACGGGGTCGTACGAGTACCTGCCGCAGGCGCGGTAACTCGGCGACTTGGTGCTCATCAGCCAGGCGGCGGCACCGTGACAGTGTTGCTCATGGCTGCCGCGTGGCGGACCGTCGAGAGCAGCACGACGCGGACGTCACGGTTCTTCAGGTGCGTGCCGCTCAGGCTGAAGCTCGTCTGGCCACTAGCGCCCAGCCGCTTGGACCGCAAGTAGATCCAGCGGCCGTGGGGAGACAGCACCTGCAGCACCACGACGTCGGCTCGATGGGCGTACTGAGCGCTGACGACGAGCGAGTCCAGCACGCCGCCTGGGCCGACATGGAGCACCGCCGAGATCGGCGGGACCACGGTCACGATCACGCTCGGGCTGACCGACCGGCCGGGGATCGTCAGGCGGAACACTGCGTTTGCGACCAGGGCGGGGACGGACACGGCCACGTTCCCGGTCGATGTTGTCTGTCCGGTGCCGGCGACGTGCCAGCTCAGGTGCCCGGCCAGCCGCTCGACCAGCGTGACGGTCACCCCCTGCACGCCCGCGCCTGACCTGGTCAGCCGGCCGTCGATGATCGCCTCGGAGCCGGCGGTTATCCGCGCGCTGGCAGCGGTCGCCGACAGCGCCAGCGGCCCAGCGGGCGCGGACACCGTCGGGGACGCGGACGCCGTGCCGGCGGGCGACGGCGACGTCCCCGCCGGGGTCGTCACCGCGGGCGTTGGCAGGGCCTGAACCGGGGACTGCCCGCGGTGGCCAGGAGCGGCGTGGTGATGGTGCTTGCCCGCCCCGGAGCTGCTCTGGTGCGTATCCGGCACGCCGGCGAAACCCAGCACGGTGTGCGCCAGGTGCTGCACGGGCGTGGGCAGGACCGCGGCGTAGGCTGCGGCCGCGGCTCCCCCGCCCAGGGCCAGGGCCGCGGCGGCGGCCAGCCTGACGCTCCAGCGGACCGGGATCCGGAGCAGCCGGCCGGGCTGCCTGGAGCCGGTCCGCTGTGCGCCAGCGCGGCCGGGCGCGGCCGGCCTGCTGGCAGGCGGGCGGGCGTTGGCCCGGAACATGGTGAGCGCATCCTGCTCACCGGCCAGTTCAGCACCTGTGGCCGGGGCAGTCAGCGTGCGGAAGAGCTGGTCGAGGCCGGGATCGAGCGGGCCAGCCGCATCGGGCAGATCCGAGGTCATTAGTCCACCTCCTCCAGCGTTCGCAGGGTCGGTTCGGGGCCAGCTCGGCCGGCGAGGGCGCGGACCGCCGGGTCGTCGGCGAGCGATTTGAGGCCGCGATGCAGGGCAACCCTGACCGCGCCGGCGGACTTGCCGAGGATCTTGGCGACATCAGGGGTCTCGAGCCCCGCGATCACGCGCAGTGCCACGGCCTCCGCCTGATCTGGCGACAGCCTGGTGAGCAGGGCGATGGCACCCTGCACCGACATGCCGTCCAGCACCTGGTCCTCGACCAGCTGATGGTCAGCCAGGATGTCCAGGCCGCTGATCATCGGGACGGCGGGCCGCCTGGACTTGGCCCGCGCCGCGTCGATGACCCGATGCCGGCCGATGGTGAACAGCCAGCGCCGGAAGTCGTCCTGGCCGCCGGAGAACGTGTGCAGATCGCGAACGACCTGCAGCCAGGTCTCGCTCGCAGCGTCCTCGGGGTCCTCGCACCCGAGCACGCGCAGGAAGCGGAGCAGCCGGGGCTGGAGCGCTCGCCACAGCTCCAGGAACCCGGCCTCGTCTCCTGCGCTCGCCCTGGCCAGGGCGTCATCGAGCACATCGGTCTCACTCGCCATTGCGCCTGTAAGGGTCGCACACCGGCGGGCATCTCCGGGACATGTCAGCAAACCCGGAATGCCCGCCGGTGTGGTGAGCTGTGCGTGGATTACGGGATGGTGACGACGGAGCTCAGCGCGGGCGCGAAGTTCCTGGTGCCGCGGAAGGCAAGCCGGAAGCGCACGGGCTTCTTGCCGACGTGCACCCAGAACAGGACGTGGCCGAAGCGCTCAGTGAGCCTCGTCTGGGCCACGTACCAGTGACCCTTGTAGCCCTTGCGCAGCAGCCAGATCCGCAGGTGGCGCAAGTTGTAGGTGCCTGCGGTCAGGTGGCCATTGATGATGGCGATCTTGTGCTTCGGCAGGGTGTTGCTGATCGTGAGTGCAGTCGGGATCCGGTGCGCGGTGTGGGCGACGGCGGCAACGGGGGCAGGCGCCGCGGAGGCAGCGCTGGCCGCGGTCGTCGCGCCGGTGATTGCTATCGCGGCCGTGGCAGCAACAACGCCGATGCGGGCCGCGAGGGACTTGGGAAGTCGCATTGTTCTCCTTGAGGTTGGGCCTCGATCGAGTCAGAGGCCGCCGACAACATCGACTTCAGCGGCGGTGCTGCCGCGAGCGTTACTGGTCAGAATGTGACCTGCGTCACACTCGGCGCCGCGGGTATCCGGCCTGCCGTCAGCCGTCGACGACCGCGGCGGCGACCCTGGCGACGTGCGCGGCGGGCGGGCCGAAGAGCATGGCCGCGCCGTGTGCGCGCTTGAAGTAGCGGTGTGCGACGTGCTCCCAGGTCATCCCGATGGCCCCGTGCAGCTGGATCATCTCGGCGCTGACCTGCTGGAGCGCCTCGGAGCAGTACGCCTTGGCGGCGGCAGCGCGCAGCGTGGTGTCGGCTGCGCCCTGCGCGGCGGCCTCGGCCGCCGCGTACGACAGCGACCTGGCCGACTGGACGAGGACGTGCATCTCGGCCATCCGGTGCTGGAGCGCCTGGAAGCTGCCGATGGGCCGGCCGAACTGAACCCGAGCCTTGGTGTAGGCCACCGTCAGCGCGAGCGCGGCGGCCGCTGCGCCTGCCTGCTCCGCGGTCAGCGCGATGCACGCCGCGTCCCTGACCTGGTCCAGGGCGACGGTGTCGCCGACGCGCCCGCCCGCCGCGCCGTCCAGGCGAACCACGCTGAGCCGGCGCGACTCGTCCACCGTGGTGCACGCGGCACTGGTCACCTGTGGCTGGGCCGGCGGCACCTCGAACAGGCCGATTCGCCCGTCCGGTAGCCGGGCGGGGACGAGGAGCACTGACGCCCGGCTGGCGTCCAGCACGTAGTGTGCTTCGCCGGTCACGATCCAGCCGCCCGCCGCGGCGGGCAATGCGCGGCAGGCTACGTCGGCCGGATCCCAGCGGCCAGCCGCGGTCGTCCAGGCCAGCGCCGCGGTCTGGCTGCCGTCGGCCAGGCCGGGCAGGAGCCGCTGGCACGCGTCCTCGTCTCCGGATGCCAGCAGCGCGCCGGTGGCCAGCACGGCCGATCCCAGCATCGGTGACGGCGTAAGGCAGCGGCCGAGCTCTTCCATGACGACGTGCACCTCGACCGGCCCCGCGCCGGATCCGCCGAGGCGCTCGGGAATCGCGAGGCCGCCAACCCCGATCTGATTGCACAGGAGCTGCCAGCGGCGGTGCTCGGCGACGACGTCCGCGTCCGGGCCTGCGGGGTAGCGGTCCAGCAGGCCGCGCACCGCGGCGCGCAGGTCATTGTGCTCGCGCGTCAGCCGCATGCCGTCCCCAGCCTCGCTGGCTGGCACTGGCGCCGCCGCCTTCAGTCACCGGCCGGCTGCCTTCTTCATGGACCGGGCGTCCATCCCGGCCAGCGAGTCCGCGCCGATCTCCGCGTTGTGCGCGTGCGCGACGTGGTGCAGCCCGAACGTCGAGTCCATGCCGTTGCGCATGCCCATCTGGTCCTCGCACTGGTTCACCGCGCGCTTGGCGAGCGCCAGGCCGAAGGCCGGCATGGCGGCGATCCGGTCCGCCAGCGCGAACGTCGCGTCCGCTAGCTCGGCTCGCGGCACGACGCGGCTGACCATGCCGAGCTCGTAGGCGCGCGCGGCGGTGAAGCGGTCCCCGGTGTACAGCATCTCCTTGGCGAACCTCGGCCCGAGTACCCAGGGATGGGCGAAGTACTCGACGCCGGGAATGCCCATCCGCACCACCGGATCCGCGAAGAATGCATCGTCGGACGCGACGATCAGGTCACACACCCAGGCCAGCATCAGGCCGCCGGCGATGCACGCGCCCTGCACCATCGCGATCGTGGGCTTGGGCAGCTCACGCCAGCGCCTGCACATGCCCAGGTAGACCTCCATCTCCCTGGCGTACCGGCTGTCGGCCCCCTGCCTGCCGACGTGATCCCACCACATCACCGCCGTGCGCTCGAAGGACTTGTCCATGTCCCGCCCCGGCGTGCCGATATCGTGCCCGGCGCTGAAGTGGTCGCCCTCGCCCGCGAGCACGACGACGGCGACCGCGTCGTCGTTCACCGCGCGGGTGAAGGCGGCGTCGAGCGCGTACGTCATCGCGGAGTTCTGCGCGTTGCGGTAACGGGGCCGGTTCAGGGTGATGACCGCCGTGTGGCCGCGCGTCTCGTACCGGACGACGTCCGTCTCGCTGGCCGCACTCTGCGCCTGCGTATCGCTGCGCGCCTGGATGGGCGCGCTATTCCCGGCTGCCTGCTCGGTCACGCGGACTCCTTTCTGAGCAGCCGTTTCAGCGGCTTGCCCGCCGGGTTGCGCGGCAACTGCGAGCAGAACTCGACCTGCCGCGGGACCTTGAAGTTGGCCAGCCGCTCGCGGCAGTGCGCCAGCACGTCGGGCGCCGCGAGCTGATGCCCGGGCCTGAGGACGATGAACGCCTTGCCGACTTCGCCCAGGCGGACGTCCGGGATGCCGATCACCGCCGACTCGGCGACTGCCTCGAGCCGGGCCAGCACCTGCTCGACCTCGGCCGGATACACGTTGAAGCCGCCGCAGATATACATGTCCTTGAGCCGGTCGGTGATCGTCAGGTAGCCGTCCGGGTCAAGACGGCCGACGTCGCCGGTGTGCAGCCAGCCGTCGGCGTCGATGGCCTCCCTGGTCGCGGCCGGATCGTCTAGGTAGCCGAGCATCACGTTCGGCCCGCGGAGCAGGATTTCGCCGGCCTCATCGTCGCCAGCCGGATCGCCGTGGGCGCCGTCCCCGGCGGCACCGGCTCCGGCCGCGCCCTCCGCACCAGCACCCGCTGCGGCCAGGCGGATCTCGAAGCCGGCCGTCGCCCGGCCGGACGTCGTCGCCACCAGTCGCGCCGGGTCACCAGGCCGGCACATGGTAACGACCACGGCCTCGGTGAGCCCGTACGCCGTCAGCACCGTGTCGAAGCTCAGCTCGGCCTGCATCCGCTCGACCAGCGCGACCGGCACGACCGCGGCGCCGGTCACCGCCAGCCGCAGGCTGGACAGGTCGTGCTGGGCGCGGGCCGGGTGGTCGAGGATGGTCTGGTAGATCGTCGGGGCGCCGGGCAGGATCGTGATCCGCTCGGCCTCGATCAGCCGCATGGCCAGGCCAGGGTCGTACACGAGCTGCGGCACGATCGTGGCGCCGGTCAGCAGGCAGACCAGGATCCCGGCCTTGTAGCCGAAGCTGTGGAAGAACGGGTTCAGCACCAGGTAGCGGTCATCGTGGCTGACCTCGCCGCACTCGGCCCAGGCAGCCGCGACGGCCAGCGCCTGGCGGTGCGAGCTCATCGCGCCCTTGCTCCGCCCGGTGGTCCCGGATGTGAACAGGATGTCGCTGACGTCGTCCGGGCTGATGGCGGCCGCGCGCTCGGCGGCCAGGCCGGCAGGCGCGGCGGCGGCGCGGCGGCTCAGCTCGGCCCAGTCCAGCACCGTCGCGCCGGGCCAGTTCGCGCCCGCCGTAGCGGCGCCCGCCGTCGCCGCGCCGGCCGCGGGTGCATTCGTGGTCGGCGCGCCGGGCTCGACCGGGATCGAGATGATCAGCCGCAGCTCTGCCAGCTGGCCCGGATCCGAGTGACCAGCATCGTGCAGTGCCCCGAGCCGGTCGCCGCCAAGGAACGGCCCGGCGACGAACAGGACACTCGCCCGGCTGCGCGCGATCACGTCGAGCGCCTCGGCTCCGGTGAACCTCGTGTTCACCGGCACGAGCGTGCAGCCCGCCGTGTGCGCCGCGAGCGCGGCGACCACCCAGTGATGCGTGTTCGGTGACCAGATCGCGACCCGGTCGCCGGCCTGGATTCCGTGCGCGGCCAGAGCGGCCGCAACGGCACAAGCCTGCCGGTGCAGCTCGCGGTAGGTCAGCCGCGGCCCGCCTGGCTCGGCCACGGCCACGCGCTCACCGAACTGGCCCGCTGCGCTCGCCAGCGCGGCCGGGATGGTGAGCGCCACGAGCCTCCTTAAGCAAGCAAGTGCTTGGTAGGCTGAGCCTACTTGTCACATGCGACGCTGGCCAGGCGCGGCCACGGGGCGCCTCAGACCTGCCGAGCACGAGCCGGCCGCGGGAGATGGAGTGCAGCTGACCGCTGAGGACGAGGAGTTCCGCGGTCGCATCCGGGACTGGCTCGCGCTCAACCTGGCGGGTGAGTTCGCCGATCTGCGCGGCCTCGGTGGTCCGGGCCGGGAGCACGAGCATTTCGAGCGGCGACTGGCGTGGAACCGGCAGCTGGCCGCGGCGGGCTGGACGTGCATCGGCTGGCCGGCTGAGCACGGTGGCCGGGGCGCGACGCTGGCGCAGCAGGTCATCTTCCACGAGGAGTACGCGCGCAGCGGCGCGCCGGCTCGCGTCGGTCACATGGGCGAGGAACTGCTCGGCCCCACGCTGATCGCGTTCGGCACGCCTGCTCAGCAGCGGCGGTTCCTCGGTCCCATCGCGTCCGTCCGGGAACTGTGGTGCCAGGGCTACTCCGAACCCGGCGCCGGGTCGGATCTCGCGTCCGTCACCACATCGGCCGTGCTCGACGGCGACGACTGGGTTATCACCGGGCAGAAGGTCTGGACGTCGCTGGCGACGGTGGCTGACTGGTGCTTCCTGATCGCCAGGACCGGACCGGGATCGCGGCGCTCGGCCGGACTTTCTTACCTGCTCGTTCCCATGCATCAGGCCGGCATCACCGTCCGGCCCATCCGGCAGCTGACTGGGACGGCGGAGTTCAACGAGGTGTTCTTCGACGGCGCCCGCACGGCGCGCGACCTGGTGGTCGGCGGCGTCGGCGACGGATGGCGCGTGGCGATGGCCACCCTGGCGATCGAGCGGGGCGTCTCGACGCTCGGACAGCAGGTCGGCTACCGCCGCGAACTCGACGCACTGATCGACGTGGCCAGACGCAACGGCGCAGCCAGCGATCCGCTCGTGCGCGACAGGCTGGCACGAGCGTGGATCGGCCTGCAGGTGATGAGAGAGCAGGTGCTGAGCATGCTGGCCCGTGCTGCCAACAACCGTGCTGACAACAACCGTGCTGACAACAACCGTGCCGACAACAACCGTGCCGACAGCAACCGTGCCGACGAGACGGCGGCAGGCGGACTGGCGTCGGCCGACGCCTCCGTGGTCAAGCTGCTGTGGTCACGGTGGCACCGCGACCTCGGCGAACTGGCGATGGACGTGCTCGGGCCGGCGTCGATGCTCGCGCAGGGCCTGCCCTACGACCTGGACGACTGGCAGCGGCTGCACCTGTTCAGCCGCGCCGACACGATCTACGGCGGCTCGCAGGAGATCCAGCTCGGCATCATCGCCGATCGCGCCCTCGGGCTGCCGAGGCAGGCCCGACCATGACCGCGGACGCTCGCGCGATGCCAGGACCGCCCGCTGGCCGCGACCTGCTCGCGGGGAAGGTCGTCGTGATTACGGCGGCCGCCGGGGCGGGCATCGGGTCAGCAACCGCCAGGCGCTGCC
Source organism: uncultured Actinomycetota bacterium (assembly GCA_963792725.1). Lineage (GTDB taxonomy): Bacteria > Actinomycetota > Actinomycetes > Streptosporangiales > Streptosporangiaceae > JAJYUU01. The sequence continues at coordinate 714,256 of CAWBXJ010000003.1, forward strand.
TGGCGGAGGGCGCCAGGGTGGTGATCAGTGACCAGCACCCGGCCCGGCTGGCCGCGTACCGGGACGAGCTAACTCTCGATTACGGCGACCGTGTCTGGTCCGTTCCCTGCGACGTTACCGACGACAGCGCGGTCACCAGCCTGATCGCGGCGGCTGCCGACCACTTCGGCCGACTCGACGTCATGATCAACAATGCGGGTCTCGGCGGCACCAGCTCCGTGCTGGAGATGACGGACGCCGAGTGGCTGCGCGTCCTGGACATCACGCTCAACGGCACCTTCCGGTGCACCAGGGCCGCCCTGCGTCAGATGGTCGCGCAGGGCGGCGGCGGCGTCGTGGTGAACAACGCCTCGGTGCTCGGCTGGCGCGCGCAGGAAGGGCAGGCGCACTACGCCGCGGCCAAGGCCGGGGTGATGGCGCTGACCAGGTGCGCAGCCATGGACGTAGCCAGTCACGGCATCCGCGTCAACGCGGTGGCGCCGAGCCTGGCGACGCACCCGTTCCTCACCAGGGTGATGAGCGAGGATCTGCTGGCCGACCTGGCGGGCCGCGAGGCGTTCGGACGCGGCGCCCAGCCGTGGGAGGTCGCCACCGTCATCGTGTTCCTGGCAAGCGATTACTCGTCGTATCTGACCGGCGAGGTGATCTCGGTGAGCAGTCAGCACCCCTGACGCCCGATTCGCCCGGTTATCGAGGTCGTATGGCGCGTTTAACGCGTTCTTAATCATCACGTCTGTGGAAATCAGTTATCAATCTGACTTCAGGAGTACCTAAGAGGGACTTGTCACCACTACTGTTGCCCCGATTCCCACTTTGATGGCCCTGCGGGCCAGGTGACAGGAGGTAGCCATGCGCTTGCGCATGCGCAAGAGATGCCTTGTGATGGCAACGGTGCCGGCCACCCTCATCATGACGGCAGTGCCAGCGGGGGTTGCTCTTGCGGCAACTCAGTCGAGTACCTCAGCCGGCGGGGCTGACCAGCAGTACATCGTGGTCTTGAATAACCAGAACGCTAACGTTGCAGCGCGGTCTGCCGCGAGGCGCGCGGATGTCGCAGCCGAGCAGCGGCCGGTCATCTCCCAGCTCCACTCCGTCGGCGGCAGCGAACTCGGCTCCACCAGCCTCCTGAACGCGATCATTGTCAAGGCCACCGCGGGCCAGGCGCAGGCGCTGGCAGGCAACTCTGCCGTCGCCGAGGTCGTGCCTAACCAGGTGATCCCTGGTCCGGCCCAGCCGGTTGCGCAGGCCGTCGCCGGTCCGTCGCGCCACGCCGCTAGCGCGTCGATCACGCCGAGCCTCTGCGGCACCTCCACCAATCCGCAGCTGAACCCCGAGGCGCTGTTCCCGATCCACGCGGTCGCGGCGAACGCCTCGGGCGCCGACGGCGCAGGCGTGACCGTCGCGACGATCGCGGACGGGCTGAACACCGCGAACCCCGACTTCCAGCGCAACGCGGCCTACGCGAGCAGCGGGTCGGCGGCGGGCTCGCCCGTGGTGAAGCAGGTCGACTTCTCCGGCGACGCGGCCACCGTGCCGACCGGCGGCGACGAGATGTTCCTGGACGCGAGCTCGATCGCCGCGCAGGGCAACACTGCCTACGACCTGTCGCAGTTCGTCTCCCCGGCTGACCCGAAGCCGCTGCCAGCTGGCTGTGACATCAAGATCGTCGGCGACGCCCCTGGTGCCAGCGTGCTGGCGCTGAAGGTGTTCTCGGAGAACAACGACACCACGACCTCCAACTTCCTGCAGGCCATCAACTACGCGGTGGCCAACGGCGCGAAGGTCATCAACGAGTCGTTCGGCAGCAACAACTTCCCGGACCTGGCCGCCGACGTGGTCCGCCGCGCCGATGACGCAGCGGTCGCGGCTGGTGTGACCGTCGTCGCCTCCACCGGCGACGCGGGCGTCACCAGCACGCTCGGATCACCGGCCACCGACCCCAAGGTCTTGAGCGTCGGCGCGACGACCTCGTTCCGCGCGTTCGAGCAGGCTAACTTCGGCGGTGCCGACGTGCCCGGTGCGAACGGGAACATCGTCGACAACAACATCTCCAGCATCTCGTCCTCTGGTTACTCGGAGGCGGGCAACACCGTCGATCTGGTGGCGCCCGGCGACTGGAACTGGGCGCTCTGCACGGCAGACACCACGCTGTACACCGAGTGCACCAGCTTCGCCGGCAATCCATCGCCGATCGAGTTCACGGGCGGCACGAGTGAGTCATCGCCGCTGGTGGCTGGCGCTGCGGCCGACGTCATCCAGGCCTACGCCACCGCCCATCACGGCACCGACCCGTCGCCGGCGCTGGTCAAGCAGATCCTGATGAGCTCGGCGACCGACATCAACGCGCCGGGGTCGGACCAGGGTGCAGGCCTGCTGAACGTCGCTGCGGCCGTCAACCTGGCCCGCTCCATCAAGGCGCCCAAGGCCAGCGGCGGACTGCTGCTCAGCCCAAACCAGGTCAACATCCAGCAGAAGCCGGGCGCGACTGCCAGCCGGACGATCTCGGTGACCAACGACAGCTCCCACGGTGTCACCGTCCACCTGTCGACGCGAGCGCTGACCGAGCAGGTCGCTGAGCACCACGGCTCCTTCTGCATGCAGCCCGGTACGCCCACCACGTCCTGCCCGGCCAACACCGGCACCATGACGATCTGGAGCGGAGCCACGGAGGTCTTCCAGAAGGTGACGTTCAGTGTGCCACCGACGGCGCACCCGTCGCGGCTGGACTTCTCCTCCGACTACCAGTACACCGGCCAGACGTCGCTGATGCACGTGGCGCTGCTCGAGCCGGACGGCACCTATGCCGGCTACTCAGACCCGCAGGGGCTGGGCGACTTCAACGACGTCCAGGTGTCGAACCCCCCGGCCGGCACGTGGACCGCGGTGTTCTTCACGGTTCAGGACAGCGGGACGACCGACATCGGCACCAGCGGCCCGATCCAGTGGGACGCGAGCGTGCGGCAGTTCGGGCCCGGTGGCGCGATCAGCCCGAGCAAGCTCAAGCTTGGCGCGGGCAAGACCGGCACGGCGAAGCTGTGGGTGACGAGCCCTGGCACCGCCGGAGACTCCAGCCAGTCGGTGGTCGTGTCGTCCGGTCCCACGCACACCACGATCCCGGTGACTGTTCGCACCGTGATCCGCACGACGGCCGCAGGCGGCCACTTCCGCGGCACTCTGACCGGCGGTAACGGCCGCGCCGGGGCGCAGGCGGAGGGCAACTACTACACGTTCAACGTGCCGAAGGGCGCGCAGAACATCCACGCGGATATCCACCTGGCCAACGACCCCAATGATCTGCTGACCGGCTACCTCATCGACCCGAGCGGCCAGAACCTCGGCTACTCGAGCAATGTCACGGTGGACGGCTCCGATACCCCGGAGAGCACGCAGTCGGTCGACCTCTACCACGCGCGGCCAGCGCCTGGGCAGTGGGTCCTCGCGCTCCAGTGGGCCAACCCGGTCAGCGGGCTTGAGCTGAAGGAGCCCTTCACCGGGACCATCAGCTTCGGCAAGCTGCCGATCTCCAGCAACCTGCCAGCAGGCAAGAAGCTGACGAAGGGCAAGGCCGTCACCTTCCAGGTCACCGTCCACAACAGCGGCAAGGCACCGGAGGCGTACTTCGTCGACCCGCGCCTGAACGCCACGGTGACGCTGGCGCTGCCCAACCAGAACGCGAACGTGAACGCGGCCAGCCTGACGCTGCCGCTCGCGGGCAGCGTGGCCGGCGGACCGCCGTTCCCGTACTACCTGGTGCCGACCGAGACCAGCCAGATCTCGGAGAGCCTGACAGGGAGCGCCCCGGTCGACTTCGACTCGAGCTACTTCCCTGGTGACCCTGACCTCGAGGGGACCCAGTCGGGTAACTCGGCGCACGTGACCTTCAGCAATGCGGAGGTCAGCCCGGGGTTGTGGAGCCTCAACCCGTCGGAGATCGGGCCGTACAACACCACCACGGGCGCGCCGACGGTGACAGCAGCCGCCACGTTCAGCGCCGTCGCGAAGAGGTTCGACCGGGCCGTGTCGTCGTCCACGGGCGACATCGTCTCGGCCGTCGAGGGCCTGTCGACGCTGTCGACGACCCAGGGCGCGATCTACGTCCCAGCCGGCGGCAGCGCGACGATCACCGTCACGATCACGCCGGGCGGGGCGCACGGCTCGAAGCACGGCGGAACCCTCTATGTCGACGATCTGACGATCGCCGGCTTCGGCGGGATCTTCGACGATCCGAATTTCGACGAGATCGCCGCGATTCCGTACAGCTACACCACCAAGTAATCGCGCCGCCGGAGCAATCCGGCTCAGCACGCGGCCGGGCCCGAGCGCAAGCTCGGGCCCGGCCCGTTTCTATCCGGCCCGCGGACCAAAGGCTGCCAGCGCGTCGCTATCGCTCGCGCGCGCAAACAGGAAGTAGTCGGCCCAGTCCGCGACGCCGGCGAACGATGAGTCCGCGCAGATGTCGGCGCGCGCCTGAGCCAGATCGAAGTCCGTGCGGCGCAGGGTCGCGGACCCGCCGCGCAGGAGCGCCCAGTGCGCTCCAGCCCGGCCGTAGGGCATGCCGACGCTGCCGGGGTTGATGATCTGCCGGCGGTGCGCCAGCCGGGCGAACGGCATGTGCGTGTGCCCGCAGACGACGGTCGACACCTCGCCGGGCAGGCCGGCCAGCACCTCGGCCCACCGCTCGAGGCGGGTGTCGACGAGCACCACCTCGGCGTCGTCGCGCGGCGTGCCATGGCAGAAGAGCACCGGGCCGAAGCCGTCGACCTCAAGAGTGACCGGATGCGGCAGGCCGGCTAGCCAGTCGACGTGATCGTCCCGGAGCTGTCGAGCCGCCCATGGTGAGATGTCATCGGGAACCGGGATGTCCGCACCCGTCGCAAGCGCGACGAGCTCGCGGTCGGCGTTGCCGCGGATCCAGGTGATCCGGTCGCCGAGGTCCAGCAGTCGGTCCAGGACAGCGGCGGGCTGCGGGCCGGCGGCAATGTCGCCCGTCAGCACGATGCGCTCCGCGGCCGCCACGTCGGGCTCAGCCAGGACCGCGTCCAGCGCGGGCAGCACGCCATGAATATCTGAGAGCACAGCTACCGATGCGAGCACAGGCCCCATCGTCGTTCCTGCCGCCGCGACCCGCCAGTCGCCCGGCCGGCCACGGGCTCGTCGCTGCGCTTGGTGATCGTCTAGATGCGCTCGATGATCGTCGCGGTGGCCATCGCGCCGCCCGCGCACATCGAGATCAGCGCGGTGCTGCCGTCCGTACGCTCCAGTTCGTGCAGCGCGGTCGTGATCAGCCGCGAGCCGGTGCTGCCGACCGGGTGACCCAGGGCGATGGCGCCGCCGTTGACGTTGACCTTATCCGGATCCGGCGCGTGGACGCTCAGCCAGGACATGACGATCGAGGCGAACGCCTCGTTGACCTCGAACACGTCGATGTCGCCGATGCTCATCCCGCTGCGCTTCAGCACGCGCTCGGTCGCCGCTACCGGCCCATCCAGGTGGTAATACGGCTCATCGCCGATCAGGCACTGGGCGAGGATCCTGGCTCGCGGCCGCAGCCCGAGTTCACCCGCCCTGGCCTCGTCGACCAGCAGCACCGCGGCGGCGCCGTCAGAAATCTGCGACGACGTGCCAGCCGTGTGCAGTCCGTCGGGCAGTACCGGCTTGAGTCCGGCGAGGGCTTCCAGGCTGGTCTCACGCAGGCCTCCGTCCCTGTCGACGACGCGGCTCTCGCCGGTCGGGCTGCCGTCACCATCGAGCACTGGCGCCTTGACCGGCGCGATCTCACGATCGAACCGCCCCTCCGCCCACGCTCGCGCGGCGTTCTGCTGCGAGCGCAGGCCGAACGCGTCCACCTGGTCACGGGTGAAGCCGCGGCGCCTGGCGATCCGCTCGGCCGCCTCGTACTGGCTCGGCATGTCGATCGCCCATGAGCTAGGGCGCGGCGACCCGATGCCAGTACCGACATTGGCCCCGAGACCAATCCGGCTCATGGCCTCGACGCCGCAGCCGATGCCGACGTCGATCGCACCGGCCGCGATGAGGCCCGCGATCAAGTGCACCGCCTGCTGGGCCGATCCGCACTGCGCGTCCAGTGTCAGCGCGCCGGTCTGCTGGGGCAGCCCGGCGTGCAGCCAGGCTGTCCGGGTTACGTTACCGGCCTGCTCGCCCGCCTGCGTGACGCAGCCGCCGGCGACCTGCTCGACCTCGGCAGGCTCGAGTCCGGCGCGCTCGAGCACGGCCGTCTGCGCATGGCCGAGCAGTTCTGCGGGGTGCAGGCCGGCGAGCGCTCCGCGCCGTCTCCCGATCGGCGTCCGGACGGCTTCGACGATGACCGCAGTGCCCACAGCTTCTCCTCCGCGTTGCCTGTGCCCATAGTAGAACGTGTTCTTGAAAATTCGACAGAGAGGCGGTTCACCACCGGCTCTCGGCGTGCTTGAATCCCACTAGAACACGTTACAGATCTGGAGGCCCGTCATGGCTGAGCCGCGGATAGCGCCAGGCTTCGACCTCACCGATCCTGACCTGTACGCCGACCGGGTGCCCCAGGAAGAGCTGGCCGAGCTGCGGCGGGCCGCGCCGGTCTGGTGGAACCCGCAGCCATCTGACATGGGCTTCAACGACGACGGATTCTGGGCGGTCACCAGGCACCGGGACGTGGTCGCGATCTCACGTGACAGCGAGACGTTCTCCAGCTACGAGAACACCGCGATCGTCAGGTTCATGAGCGGCAGCACGCGCGATCAGATCGAGATGCAGCGCGTGATCATGCTCAACATCGATCCGCCGCACCACACCAAGATCCGCGGCATCGTGTCCCGCGGCTTCACGCCCCGCGCCATCAATAACCTCCGCGACATCCTGACCGAGCGGGCCCAGAAGATCGTTCAGACCGCCCTGGAGCAGGGCACCGGCGACTTCGTCACGGACGTGGCGTGCGAGCTGCCGCTGCAGGCCATCGCCGAGCTGATCGGCGTCCCGCAGGAGGACCGGCACAAGCTGTTCACCTGGTCCAACGACATGGTCGGCTACGACGACCCGGAGTACTCCGGTGACGGCGAGACGGCCGCGGCCGAGATCCTGGGCTACAGCATGCTGATGGCCGAGGACCGGCGCGCCTGCCCGCGCGACGACATCGTCACCAAGCTGGTGCACGCCCAGGTCGACGGCGGCGAGCTGACCGCGGACGAGTTCGGCTTCTTCGTCATCCTGCTGTCGGTCGCCGGCAACGAGACCACGCGTAACGCCATCTCGCACGGCATGCTGGCGTTCCTCGACAATCCCGACCAGTGGGAGCTGTTCAAGGCCACCAGACCGCAGACCGCGGTCGACGAGATCGTGCGCTGGGCGACGCCCGTCACGGTGTTCCAGCGGACCGCGACCAGGGACACCGAACTCGGCGGCCAGCAGATCAGGAAGGGCCAGCGGGTCGGGATGTTCTACCGGTCTGCCAATTTCGACGAGGACGTATTCGAGCACCCCGAGCAGTTCAACGTCCTGCGCAGCCCGAATCCGCACGTCGGCTTCGGCGGCACGGGCGCGCACTACTGCCTCGGCGCGAACCTGGCCCGGCTGGAGATCGACCTGATATTCAACGCCATCGCCGACGCCATGCCCGCCATCAGCAAGGCCGGCGACCCGCAGCGACTGCGCTCCGGCTGGCTGAACGGCGTCAAGCGGCTACCCGTCACCTACGCCTGACGCACGCGCGACTGCGCCCGATACCTCCGGGCCGCTTCACCGCGTCTATACAGGTGACAACGTCTGTGACGCGGTAACAGCAACGGGAGCGCATCGGTGGCCGACCAGGAGACCCGCTGCGTGGAGTTCCACGACTTCGCCGCGGCGCGCGCTGGGCAGCTGTTCCGGATCGCCTACCTCGTCTGCGGTGACTGGCACGAGGCCGAGGACCTCGTGCAGAGCACGCTGGCGAAGCTCTTTGTCGCCTGGCACCGGGTTCAGCGCGCCCAGAGCCCGGACGCCTACGCCCGCAAGGTGCTGATGAATGCCTACCTCTCGCAGCGCAGGCTCAAGCGCGCGACCGAGACGCCGGTTGCCGAGCCTGGCGAACTAAGCGCGACCGGCGAGGACGCCGACCTTCGGCTGACCCTGCTCGCGGCGCTGCGCAAGCTGCCGCCGCGGAGCCGGGCCGTCGTGGTGCTCCGCTACGTAGACGATCACAGCATCGAGTCGGTAGCGCAGGCGCTCGCCATCAGCCCGGCGGCCGTGAAGAGCCTGAACACCAGGGGCCTAGCGCAGCTGCGCGAGCTGCTCGGCGCCGACGCCCACAACCTGCGGTCCTGAGCCACCGAGTAAGGAACCAGCCATGCAGACAGATGACGACCTGGCCAAGCTGTTCGAGCGCGCGGTCGCAGATCTGGTACCCGACGTCCCCTCGCTGGTCCACCGGGCCGAGCAACTGGGCCGCAGGCTGCGGCATCGCATCAGGTTCTGGCAGGCAGCGGGGAGCGTGCTGGCGATCGTTGTCGTGGCCGGGGCTGGCTACACCGCCTGGTCCACCCCGCTGCTAGGCACTGGCACGCAAGCCGGCCGGGCGGCCCCGGCCGCGCTGAGCGCCCAGGCAGCGAGCACGGGGCCGGGACACCTGACCGGTAAGCAAGCTCTCCATACCTTCCGGCAGCGCGCTGCTGACCGCCGGGCAGCGGCGCTGAGTCGCCGGGCAGCGGCGCTGAAGCCGATGACCCACAGGCAGATGCTGCGGACCTTGCGGAGCCTGCTGCCGGCCGGCGCGGTCCTGACGAATGACCCGACGGCGGCCACGCAGCCCGGCTCGCTCGAAGTGAACTACAACGACGGCAACGGCATGGCCGACATCATGATCGATATCACCCCGTTCAGCGAGGTCGTCGCTTCGGATCCCGGCCCGATGATCAAGCAGCCTGGCACATCCGCGTCCCTGCCCACGGTCCTGAAGTTGTCCTGCCCGGACCCACTCTGGACCGATGAGGGCGCCCGCCCGGCGGGCGCGCTGCCGATCAGCTGCCTGGTGCGCACCCCGCCGGGCGGTGGCGTCGAGCGCGACGCCGTCATGTACGCCGACTCATACGGCTTCTACGGCTACGACATCTACGACCAGCGGCCCGACAACGTCGAAGTCTTCATCCAGGTTGGCAACGGCTACTTCGATCCGTACCTGCCGCACGTCGACCGCGCGACGCCGCCGGGCTCGATGAGCCTGTGGGAGTCAGTCGCCGAAAGCCCGGCCTGGCACGGATAGCGTCCTGCGCTGCGCTCCGGTCCGGCACGGATCTGCCGGCCCGGCTCAGGCCGGCGTGTCGGCGACCACCCACATGGAGAAGTACTGCGAGCCGCCGCCGTAGGCGTGCCCGAGCGCAGTGCGCGCGCCTGCGACCTGGTGCTCGCCGGCCTTGCCCATCACCTGCATGGCCGACTCGGCGAACCGGAGCAGCCCAGACGCCCCGATCGGATTGGAGCACAGCACGCCGCCCGAGGGATTGATCGGGATGAGCCCGCTGATCTCCGTCTCGCCGGCCTCGGTCAGCTTCCAGCCCTCGCCTGCCGCCGCGAACCCCAGGTTCTCCAGCCACATCGGCTCGAACCACGAGAACGGCACGTAGATCTCGGCGACGTCGATCTCGTCGATCGGGCGCGCTATCCCGGCCTTCGCCCACAAGGCCGCGGCCGCATCCGCACCGGCCCGCGGGTTAACGTTGTCCTTGCCGGCGAACATCGTCGGCTCGGTCCGCATCGACGTGGCCCGGATCCAGGCCACCGGCCGTCCCGACGCCTCTGCCGCTGCCTGGTCGCCGATCACCACGGCGCAGGCGCCGTCCGAGGACGGGCACGTTTCGTCGTAGCGGACCGGATCCCACAGCATCGGCGAGGCCTGCACGGACTCCAGCGTGATGTCCGGCTGGCGCAGGTGCGCATACGGATTGCGGGCGCCGTTGCGCCGGTCCTTGACGGCGACCAGCGCGCCGATATGCGCGGGCGCGCCGCTGCGGCGGATGTAGGACCTGATGTGCGGCGCGAAATAGCCGCCCGCGCCCGCCAGCAGCGGCATCGAGAACGGCGGCATGATCGACAGCGCCCACATGGCGTTGGACTCGGACTGCTTCTCGAAGGCGACCGCGAGCACCCGCCGGTGCAGCCCGGCCTGTACGAGGCTCGCCGCGACCACGCCGGTGGCGCCGCCGACCGAGCCCGCTGTGTGCACGCGCAGCAGCGGCTTGCCGACAGCGCCGAGCGCGTCCGCCAGGTACAGCTCGGGCATCATCACGCCCTCGAACAGGTCTGGTGCCTTGCCGACGACGACCGCGTCGATGTCGCCGAGGTCAAGCCCGGCGTCAGCCAGCGCCCGGTCGACGGCCTCCCGGCACAAGCCCGCGATGGACACGTCCGGCCGCTTGCTGCGGTGGTGAGTCTGGCCGGTGCCGAGCACGGCCGCGCGCTGCGTCACCGACCCCCTCCCGTCGTCGAGCCCCCGATCGTCATTGAACGGCTGCTCATCGCGCCTCCATCACGCACACGAGGTTTTGCTGCAGCGCCGGGCCGCTGGTCGCGTGCCCGAGGGCACGCGAGGCGGCACCAGACATGATCTGGCGGGCCGCGTGGCCTATGCGGGCCAGGCCGGCGGCGAACATCGGGTTGCCGGCCAGTGCGCCGCCGGACGGGCTGATCCGCACCGACTCGGGCAGGCCGAGCGCCGCGCTGAGCACGATCTCCTGATGCGTGAACGGCGCGTGCAGTTCGGCTACCTCCACGCCAGCCGCCCTCGCGCAGGCACCAGCCGCGGCCGCCGACGGGGACGACGTCAGGTCCCGTGCCCCGAGCGCACCGGAGTCGATCCGGTGCTCGAAGCCGGTGATCCAGGCCGGGCGGGCGCACAGCTCGCGGGCCCGGTCCGCGGCCGCGATGATGGCGACGGCCGCGCCGTCGGTGACCGGTGCACAGTCGTGCGCGCGCAGCGGGTCGGCGACGTACGGCGCGGCGAGCAGGTCAGCGACGCTGACCGGGCCGGACAGCTGGGCGCGGGCGTTCGACACGGCCGCGGCCCGGCTGCGGGCGGCGACCTCAGCCATACCCCGTTCCGTCCAGAGGCCTTGCTCTAGACCGAGCCGGGCCTGCAGCGCGGCGATGCTGACGGAGTCCGGCCACAGCGGCGCCATGACGTACGGATCAAGCTGGAGTGCGAGCACCCGGCGCAGGTCGCCGGCCGACGACTTGCCGAATCCGTACGCGAGCGCGATGTCCGCCTCGCCGGTCAGCACCTTGACCCAGGCCTCGTACAGCGCGAACGCGCCATCCATCTCGACGTGCGACTCCATCACGGGCGGGAACGCGCCGATCGCGTCCACCGCCGACACGAAGGAGAACGCACGCCCGGCGAGGTAGTCGGACGAGCCCGAGCACCAGAAGCCAACGTCTTCCTTGGTCAGCCCGGTCTGGTCGAAGACCTCGCGGAAGATGGGCACGAGCATCTCGACGCCGTTGGTGGTGCCGTCGGTGCGGCGCACGTTCGGCGCCTCGGCAAAGCCGATGACGGCGACTTCGGTCACGAGCGGCGTCCCTTACAGGTGGTGGGCGTAGGAGTCATAGGGCGCGTCGGGCTCCCCGGTGGGCTCGAAGTGGTCGATGTTCTCCGACGTCGTCCCCCACTCCGCGGGCGGCTTCCAGACGGCCCGCACGCGCATGCCCATCCGGACCGCCGCCGGATCGCAGCCGAGTATCAGATGCTGGAACGCGATGTCGGCGCCGTCCAGCAGGACCGACGCGGCCACGTACGGTGAGGGCACACGCTGGCCCTGGAACGGGACGTTCACGATGCAGAACGTCGTTACCGTGCCGACGTCCGGCAGTTCGACGTCCGTGGTGGTCGGCACGCCGTCGACCGGGCACGCGCCGCGCGGCGGCACGTACACCTTGCCGCACGCGGGGCACCGCTGGCCGATGACCTTGCCGTCCTGCAGGCCGCGCAGGTACCGGCTCTCCTCGGCTGAGGCGCTGTGCCGGTAGTGCAGGCGGACCGGCGTGATGATCATGCCGGGATCGGCGCCTGCCATGACCGGAACGGGGTCGGCTGCCGCTGCTGCCATGTCAGCGCTCGGGCCGTCCTCGCCCGCGGGCTCGAAGCACGTGATGTCGGTGATGTGGCCGGCCGGGCTGTCCGCCCAGCGCGGCCGGACCCGCATGCCCGTGCGCATGCTGGCCGCCGCGCCCGCGTCCACGGCGTGCAGCAGGCCGGTGTCGGCGCCGTCGAGCCGGATCAGCGCCCAGGCGAAGGGGCGGTCGAGGGGCTGGCCCTCGCGCGGCGCCGGCTGCCACGACCAGGTGAGCACGGTGCCGTCCGGACCGACCTGGACCAGTTCCCGCGGCGGCGCGAACGTCACCGGGTCGTACTCGGCTGGCGGCACGAAGACGCGGCCGTCCGCGCCGCGCGAGCCCAGGATGCGGCGGTCCGCCAGCCCCGCCATGAACTGCGTGAGCACCGGCCCGAGCGAGCGGGTGTAGTCAAAGCTGATCTCGAGCGGTGCGCTAAGCGGCGCGAGAGGCGGCGTAGTCACGGATCAGAGTGAAACACGTTCTAGGTCTGGACGCCAAGGGCCTGGTCGCGATTTACGATCATTTGCGCGGCTGGGATCTCGGCTTGGCAGCCGCCGGCGCTAACTCGAACGTCATCGTTGCCTATCTACTGTGGATACAGCGTCAGCGCGGTTCCAGCCATGACGTTGGCGGCGGCGTCCGGCGGCCGACTGACCGCGCCGACATGCCGCTAGTGGCCTGTAAAGTCCGGTTTGCGCTTCTCGGCGAAGGCGCGCGGACCTTCCTTGGCGTCCTCGCTGGCGAAGACGGCCACGCCGATCTTGGCTTCGACGGCGAATGCGTCGTTCTCGGCCATCCCCTCGGACTCCCGGATGGTCCGCAGGATGGCCTGGACGGCGAGCGGCCCGTTGGCCGCGATCATCTCGGCGATCTCCAGGGCCCTGGCGAGCGCCTGGCCGTCGTCGACGACGTGCCCGATCAGCCCGACGGCCAGGGCTTCGTCGGCGGTGATGTGCCGACCGGTCAGCAGCAGGTCAGCGGCGACGGTGTAGGGGATCTGGCGGACCAGCCGGACCGCGGAACCGCCCAGCGGGAACAGCCCCCAGCGAGCCTCAGACACGCCGAACCGTGCGCTGCGGCCTGCGACCCGGATGTCCGTCGCCTGCAGGATCTCGGTGCCGCCGGCGATGGCGGCACCCTCCACCGCGGCGATGAGCGGCTTGGTCAGGCGGCGGCCCTTCAGCAGCGGCTCGATCATCGACGGGTCGAACGCGCCAGACCGGAATGAGTCGCCTGGGTGCGCAGCCGTCATCGCCTTGAGGTCAGCTCCGGCGCAGAACGCCCCGCCCGCGCCCGTGAGGATGCAGGCGCGGACGCGCGGATCGCTGTCGACCTGGTCCCAGGCCTGCTGCATGATCGCCATCATGGGGCCGGACAGCGCGTTGCGCGCCCGCGGCCGGTTCATCGTAACGATCAGGACGTTGCCCCGCAGCTCGACCAGGGCGTGCGGCTGCTCCTGCCCCTGCTCCTGATCGGGGGGACTCGAGGTCATCGCAGACGCCCTCCTAAGCTGCGCGAAAGGGTTGCCCCGAACGATAACACGTTCTAGTTTCATACCCATGGCGCTGAACATCGCTGACCTATTCGAGCATGCTGCCGACGCGGTTCCCGAGCGCCTGGCCATCGCCTGCGGCGATGCGGAGATCACCTACCGCGAGCTTGAGGCCCGCAGCAACCAGCTCGCGCACTACCTGGCCGCCGCTGGCGTCGGCGTCGGTGATCACGTCGGCGTCTACGGCCGGAACTCGATCGAGCTGATCGAGACGATCCTGGCCTGCTACAAGCTGCGGGCCATCCCCGTCAACGTCAACTACCGCTACGTGGAGGCTGAGCTTCGGTACCTGTTCACCGAGGCAGAACTGGTCGGCCTGGTGTACGACCGCCAGTTCAGCGACAAGGTGGCCGCGCTGCTGCCTGACTGTCCCGACCTCAAGGCCGTGATCGCCATCGATGACGGCAGCGGTGCCGAGCCACCAGCGGCGGCTGTCGACTTCGCGGCCGCGCTGGCGGGCAGCTCCGAGCACCGGGACTTCGGGGAGCGCAGCGCCGATGACATCTACATGCTCTACACCGGCGGCACCACTGGCTACCCGAAGGGCGTGCTCTGGCGGCATGAGGACGTCTGGCGCACTCTGGGCGGGGGCATCGACTTCACCACCGGCGAGCGGCTGCCGGACGAGTGGGAGCAGATCCGTCGTGGCACCGCCGGGCCAGCCGGCCTGGTCCGGCTGACGACTGCGCCGCTGATTCACGGCAGCGCGCAGTGGGGCACGTTGCCGGGCTTGTTCGGCGGCGACACGGTGATCTTCGTGCCGCAGTTCGACCCGCACGCGGTCTGGCGCGCGGTCCAGCGACATCGAGTCAACGTGCTCATGATCACCGGTGACGCGATGGCAAGGCCGCTGATCGAGGCGTACCAGCAGGAGGAGTACGACGTCGCCTCGCTGCTCGCGATCTCCAGCAACGCCGCGCTGTTCTCGCCGAGCGTGAAGGACCAGTACCTGACGCTGCTGCCGAACGTCGTCATCACCGACGCGATCGGCGCGTCCGAGACAGGCTTTACCGGGCTCGGATACGTATCGGCGGGCAACAAGAAGCCGGAGGGCCCGACGGTCACGGCTGGCCCCGCCACGATCGTCATCGATGAGCACAACAAGCCGGTCGGCCCGGGCGGAATCGGCAGGATCGCCCGCGGCGGCCACATCCCGCTGGGCTACTACAAGGACCCGGTCAAGACGGCGGCCCTGTTCGCGGATGTCGACGGCGTCCGCTATGCCGTTCCCGGCGACTTCGCCCGGGTCGAGGAAGATGGCTCGATGACGCTGCTCGGCCGGGGCAACACGTGCGTCAACACCGGCGGCGAGAAGGTGTACCCGGAGGAAGTCGAGGGCGCGCTGAAGTCGTTCGCCAGCGTCTTCGACGCGCTGGTGATCGGCGTACCGGACGAGCGCCTCGGGCAGCGGGTGGCCGCGGTCGTGCAGCCCCGCGACGGACAGGATGTCGACCTCGCCGAGCTTGAGGCGCACCTGCGAACCCAGATCGCCGGCTACAAGGTGCCGCGGTCGGTCTGGCTCGTCGCGCAGATCAGCAGGACGCCTGCGGGCAAGGCCGACTACCGCTGGGCTCGCCGGTACGCCGAGGAGCAGCTGGCAACCGCCCAGGGCCCGGCCGCGGGCGCGGGCGCGGCAGCGACCGCGCCGTCCGGCTGAGGAGGCCACGCATGCGCACCCCGCTCTGCGACCAGCTAGGCATCGAGCACCCGATCGTCGGCTTCACCCCGTCGGAGCACGTCGCCGCCGCGATCAGCCGGGCCGGGGGCCTCGGCGTGCTCGGCTGCGTGCGCTTCAACGACGCGGCCGAGCTGGACAAGGTCCTGGACTGGATGGACGACAATACCGGCGGCCGGCCGTACGGGATCGACGTGGTGATGCCGGCCAGGATCCCGGCCGAGGGCGCTGCCCTCGACCTGAACCAGCTGATCCCGGCCGGGCACCGCGAGTTCGTCGACCAGACCCTGCTGAAGCTTGGCGTGCCGCCGCTGCCGGACGATGCAAAGGCCGCCGACGGCGTGCTCGGCTGGCTGCACTCGGTCGCCCGCGCCCAGGTCGAGGTCGCCCTCGCGCACCCGGCCCGGCTGATCGCCAACGCACTCGGCTCACCGCCGCCGGACGTCATCGCCAGCGCGCACGACCGCGGCATGCTGGTCGCCGCGCTGGCCGGCAAGGCCGCGCACGCGCAGTCGCACGTGGCCGCGGGCGTCGACATCGTGGTGGCGCAGGGGTATGAGGCAGGCGGTCACACCGGCGAGATCGCGAGCATGGTGCTGGTCCCGGAGGTCGTCGACGCCGTCGGACCGCAGGTGCCGGTGCTCGCGGCCGGCGGCATCGGCAGTGGCCGGCAGATCGCGGCCGCGCTGGCGCTCGGCGCGGCCGGCGCCTGGATGGGCTCGGCCTGGCTGGTCACGTCGGAGTACGCGAATCTGTCGCCGCTGCCGGGCCTTCGCGAGGCCCTGCTGAAGGCGACCTCGTCCGACACCGTCCGGTCCAGGATCTACTCCGGCAAGCCTGCCCGGCTGCTGAAAAACCGCTGGACGGACGCCTGGCTGACGCCGGAGGCGCCCGACCCGCTGCCCATGCCGCTGCAGAACCTGCTGGTCAGCGAGGCGCACCAGCGGCTGATGCGATCGGGTGATCCCGACGTGATCCCGATGCCGGTAGGCCAGATCGTCGGCCGCCTGAACGAGGTCAGACCGGTGGCTGAGGTCGTCAGCTCGCTGGTAGCCGAGCTGGACGAGACCGTCGCCCGGCTGGCCCGGCTCCGTTAGCGCCTAGTCGCCGGTGACGCCGTCGATAAGCTCGCGCAGCAGGTCAGCGTGGCCGTTGTGGCGCGCGTACTCCTCGATCATGTGCAGGTAGATCCAGCGCAGGTCGAGCGTGTAACCGGTGCTCGGCTGGCTGAACGTGTCGTCGAGCGACCGGCCAGCGGCCACCTCGTCGGCCGCCGCACACTCGGCCGCGAAGATGGCGAAGTCCTGCTCCGCGCCCGCGGCGTCGGCCAGGTCGAAGTCGCCATCCGGGTACTCCGGGCTCCAGTACAGGTCGCCGAGGTCCGTCTGCCCGGCGAACCGCTCCCGGAACCAGGTGCGCTCCACGTCCGCCATGTGCCGGACCAGACCGAGCAGGGAGAGCTTCGAAGACTGCACGGGCCGTCGAACGAGCTGGTCGCCGGTCAGGCCGGTGCACTTCCAGCGCAGCGTCTGGCGATGATAGTCCAGCCAGCCCTGCAAGGCGGGTCGCTCGCTCGCGACGCTGGGCGGCTCAGCTCGGTCTATCTCGGGCGCGGTCCAGGTCATCCGGATATGCTGCCCCGCGTCTGCTCGTGCATGCAAGGCAGTTTCAGCCGGGCGGCGGGCGGTCCTTCTTCGGCAGCTTGCTGACGACGGCGTCGTAGGACGCATCGACAGCCTCGAGCAGCTCATCGGCCGGGATGGTGCCGTCGACCAGGAGCGAGTTCCAGCCGGAGCGGCCGATATAGGGCATCACCGTGGCGTCACCGGGGTAGCGTGCTAGCCATTCGTCGGCGACCTCGCGGGAGGCACCGCACTTGAGGCCGACAGCGCCGTGCTCGCCGGAGCCGAGGAACGCGAAGATCTTGGTGCCGACCTTGGCCACGACGTCACCGTCCCACGGCTCATCCCGCCACGCGCCGGGCTTGGCCAGGCAGTAGGCGAGCAGCTCGTCAGAGGTCACTCCTGCCTCCACCGGTCGTGGCGTGCTGGCGCATCGACGCGCCGGCTGTGCTGCTGGCCGGCGTAGGTCAGGGCGACCACATCATCGCGCTGCTGGGAAGAGCATTAAGGCTGAGCCGTGCGCGGCGGGCCAATCTGGGACTGGTCGAGGGCCTGGCAACTCTGGCAGCCGTTGACGGGATACACCAGTACGTCGCCGAATATGTGGCCATGCAGCCCGAGCTTGCGGAAGATGCCGACCCACTGCAGCTCATGATTAGTGTCGATGAGAATCGCGCCGATCTTGGCCTTCTTGACGTAGGCCTCGAACTTCGCGATGCGCTGAGGCGTGGCGGCCGCGAGGTCCTGCACCGGCTTGGGCAGGTCGCTGCGGTGGCTGAGGGCCTGGTTGATGTACCCGCCGGCCAGCCGGGTGTAGAAGTCGGTGTCCGCCTGCCACAGCATCCCGGCGTTACCGACAGTGGACACGACGACCACGATCTCGCCCGGCTTGAGATGGTGGCGGTAGGTCCCTGCCGTAATGAAGGCAGGCACCGTGCTCTGCGGCGTGGTGCCGATGGGCGGGGCGTCCTGGATGATCGCCGCGATCACCAGGAGGCCCAGTGGCCACCGCAGCCAGAGCAGCTTGCCCGGCCTGGCGAGGAACATTGCGGTCGCGACCGCGAGGATCAGGTACGCGAAGAGCATCAGCCGGGATGGATACGCGTTCTGCACGAGCGGCAGGTTCCACAGCGGGGACCACGGGAAGCTCACGACCTGGTGCCCGGCTACGTCGAGCGCGGGGCCGAGCGAGGCGACGAGGACAAAGGCCAGCATGCAGGTCAGGAATCGCACGAGCCGACTCGACCAGCGTGTCAGGGCGAGCGCGAGCGCCAGCACGAGCAGCGGGATCCCGACGTAGCCGGCCGCCGAGACCGACTCCGGCTTGATTGCCAGGTGATACAGCCAGGCATGGCCCTCGACGCTCGTTGGCCGCGGGACGACCAGGCTGGCCAGGTCCAGCGCGCGCGGCGCTTTGAGCTTCGGCGCCTTCGTCGTGAGCGCGTACCCCAGATACGGCAGCGCAAGCACGATCGCGATGCCGTAGGCGGCGGCCAGGTGCTTGCTCAGGCGCACCATGGCTGGCCGGCCGGCCCGCCCAGCCACAGCGATGCCCACGATCAGTGAGACGGCGAGCAGCGCCGTCAGGTCGGCGAACGTCTCGATGAACAGGTAGAACTGCACCGCCATCGTGAGCCCGGCCAGGATCACGAAGGCACGAGTGCCGATGCTCTCCTCGTGCCAGCGCACGACGAGGTATCCGAGGATCGGCAGCAGCAGGCTGTAGATCAGGTTGAGCTGGCCGGGCACCACGTGGTTCATCTGGTAGGCGGAGAACCCGAAGACGGCACCGCCGACCAGCGACGGCCAGAACTGTCTCGTCAGCCGCCGGCACAGCACGAAGGCGGCCCAGGCGGCCAGCGGCAAGGCGACCGCGGTGAGAACGTTGAACGTCGCTATCGGGCCGAATATCAGCGTCGCAGGCGCAGCCAGCAGCGCGATCGGCGGCACCGTCGTCACCCAGGCGAGCGAATGACCGCCGGGCGCGCTCACCATGTGCGTAAACAGCGGGTTGTGACCGTGCCCCAGGGCATACGGCCACCAGCGCAGGCACCAGGTATAGAAGTTCGGGTCCATGCTGACCTGGGTCAGGTGCGCATTGCTGACGTTGCGCACGATCGGGTGCGCACCGGTCAGCAGCCAGACCGTCGTATAGGCAGCCAGCGCGAGCAGCCCCTGGAGCGCCGGTGAGCGGGCCCACGTACGCCAGTCGCGCCAGTCCCGGCGCGAGGCTGGCTCAGCCGTCATGGCCTGCTTGGGATCCACGAGCTTCGACCCGGCCTGACCGGCGTGCCCGTCATCCTGATGATTCAGCGCCGTCATGAGGGCGGCAACGGCGGGACGCGCTGGCCGCGCGTCAGCGAGTCCTGGCTGGCGGCCGGCCACAGTGATTCCACGTCAGCGGATTCCCGGCCAGCGTGGCTGCCAGCGGCAAAGCCCCTGGCCTCGCGCACGAGATACAGGGGCCGGGCCCGTGCCTCGTCGTAGATCCTGGCCACGTACTGGCCCATGACCCCGATCACGATCAGCTGCACCCCGCTCAGGAATGTGACGGCCACGAGCAATGAAGCATAGCCGGACAGATAGGGCACGCCAGCGAGCTTCAGCGCAATCGTCACGATGCCGAAGAGAACGGCGCCGATGGAGATCACCAATCCGGCGGTCAGCGCGAATCGCAGCGGCGCGGTGGAAAAGCCGATGAAGCCATCGAAGGCCAGCTGGATCATCTTGCGGAGCGGATACTTGCTCTCGCCAGCCTCGCGCGACGCCCGGGTATACGGCACCGCGGTCTGCTTGAATCCGATCCAGGCAAACATGCCGCGGACATACCTGTTCCGCTCCCGCATCTGCAGGAATGCGTCGAGGGCCTTGCGGTCGACCAAGCGGAAGTCCCCGACCTCCATGGGCTGGTCGATCTCCGCGAGCCGCCGCTGAATGCCGTAGAAGACCGTGGCGGTCTTGCGCTTGAAGAGCGTCTCGCCCTCGCGGTGCTGCCGGACGGCATAGACGACCTCGTAGCCTTCCTGCCAGCGGGCCGCCATCTGGAAGATCACCTCGGGCGGGTCCTGGAGGTCGGCGTCCATGATGATCACGGCCTGGCCCGAGGCGACGTCCATCCCAGCGGTGATGGCGATCTGGTGGCCGAAATTCCGGGACAGCTGGACGATCTTGAACCGGGAGTCCTCGGCGTTGACGTCCTTCATCAGCTGATAGCTACAATCCCTGCTGCCATCGTCAACGAGGACTACCTCGGTGGGCCCGTCAAGCTGGTCCATGACCTCGCGGAGGCGCTTGACGAGCGTCGGGAAAGACTCTTCCTCGTTGTAAATGGGGATGACGATGGAGTACTTGACGGTGTCCACTGGGTCTTTCTCCCCATCCCACATCGAGGGCCCCCTGGCCGCAATCCTGGGTATGTTACGCGAAGTTGGCCGTGACGGGCGATTCGGTAAACTACCGCTGTCCGTCACACGAGGGCGCCGACAACCTTCTCGCCAGGATTACCTGACGATACTGGCACAGCGCTCATGGATCCCACCTGATCCGCGCTGAGGCGGATCAGTCGGCTCTTAGCTTCCGTCCGAGCCAGCGCTGACACACTATCTGCTCCCCGGCGCGGGGGCGGGCTGGCGGCCGCATCTAGCCTCGGGAAGAGCCTGCCGCCGCGGCGGCCAGGCCAGGCCAGCCGTCCGCATGCGGGCTGCCTGGCTGGGTAGCCGAGGCCGGACTATGACGATGGATGACATGACAGCGACCGAGCAGCCGCCACGACGCAGGCTACGGCTGCGCAGCACGCGACCGGCCGGGCATCGCTCGGGCTGGCGTCACCTCGGCAGGCTGCTGCTGGCCGGCCTCGGCATGGTCCTGACGGCCGTGGTCGCCGTGGGCGCTGCGCTCGAGGTCACGCCGATGCAGACCGTGACGGTGGCCGGCCAGGTGATCAGCGTGGGCGCCGCCCTGCGGCCAAGCACGTCCGGCCCGGGCGAGGTCGACCTGTTCGGGCAGTCACTGGCCACCGCGGTGTCCTTCCCTGGCCCGGTCCGGCCCCGTCTCGAGCTCACCCAGATCACGCTGAACAGCGAGCTCGCCGACTTCGTCAAGGGCGGCACCCCGCGCGAAGCAGCCGCCGCCTTGCGGACCGCGCTGGTTTCGGGCTGGGAACGCTACTTCGGCTGGGAGGCGGCCGCCGCCGGGCTGGCGGCGCTGATCCTGGCCGGCGCGCTCGCTGGCTGGCGCCGGCTGCCGAGACGGTCGACCATCGGGATCCTGGCGGCCGCCCTGATCCTTACCGAGCTGATCAACGGCGGCGCGGTGGCGCTGACCGCGAGCGGGGCGCAGGACGCGCTCCGGCACGTGCATTCGCTGAACCAGCTGGTGGCCAGTGCGCCGATCCCGGCGCAGCAGGACGGGCGGCCCAGCCGGCCGGTGCGAGGGGTCCAGGAGGTCGTCCTGGGCGACTCCACCGCGGCCAGCGCCGGCCTGCCGCTGATCGGCCATCCCTCCGCGACGGACCGCGGCTGCGGCCGGAGCTCGGAATCCTACGGTCAGGACCTCGCTGCCGCCAACGGCTGGAAGGTCGTGAACCTGGCCTGCGACAGCGCCACGATCCGCCAGGGCCTGCTGGGCCCGCAGCAGCGTTCGGGCAGCCAGCTACCCGCCCAGATCACAGCGGCCAGCCAGATCAAGGATCCGGCCGTGGTCATCGTCAGCGTGGGCGCTGATGACCTGCAGTGGTCGGCCATCCTCGCCACGTGCGCTGTGGAGTCGCACTGTGACAACCGGGCCGCGGCCGCGTTCTTCCAGCAGAAGCTGGCCGACTTCAGCACCACCTACCTCCAGCTGCTCATTCAGCTCGCCGACCTGCCCGGTCACCCGAGCGTGATCATCAACGGCTACTACGACCCGTTCGGCAGCGACATCGGGTGCGTCGTCAGCCATGGCCTGACGGCCGCCAAGATCCGCACCCTGAACGCGTGGCTGACGGCCCTCAACCAGGTCCTGGCCAAGGGCGCGGCACAGTCCGGTTTCCTGTCGGCGCAGCCGAGCTTCGCCGGTCATCAGCTCTGCTCACCGCAGCCATATGTGCAGGGAGTGGGAGCCGCGGCCCCGTTCCATCCCACTGCCCTTGGTCAGCTGGCGATCGCACTCGCAGACCAGGCCGCCCTGGCCCGGCAGCCACCTGCCGGCGTCCCGGCCAGCAGCGGCTCGCCGCTGCGGTAGCGCGGCGCCGATCCCCGGTTGGCCCGGGCAGGCGCGGGTATCCCCTCGCCTGAAGCGAAGACGAATCCGAAGCGGTGCTGGCCTGCCGCTAGCCGGGAAGGAGCAAGCCACATGACGGCTCTGCCGAACATCGTCCTCGTCCACGGTGCCTGGGCAGACGGGTCGTGCTGGGAGGGTGTGATCGAACGCCTGCAAGGCGACGGCTACCACGTCACCGCCCCGCAGTTCCCCGAGTCCTCGCTAGCCGATGATGTCACCCGGCTGCGCGAGGTGCTCGCCCGCCAGGACGGCCCGACCATCGTGGTCGGACACTCCTACGGCGGGCAGATCATGACCGCCCTCGGCGCCGACGCCCAGAACGTGGACGGCCTCGTCTACATCGCGGCCTTCGGCCTGGACGAGGGCGAGTCCCTCGGCCAGCTCGTGGCGCAAGGGCCGCCGACGCCGGCCCTGGCCCACCTGGACGTCGACGACCGGGGCTTTAACTGGCTACCGGAAGACGACTTCATCAACCACTTCGCGGCCGACGTCGAGCCCGCCAAGGCCAAGTCCATGTTCGCGGTCCAGCAGCCGCTGGCAGCGTCGACGTTTGACGACGTCATGGGGCCGCCAGCCTGGAAGTCGCACCCCACGTGGTACATGGTCGCGGCCAACGACGAGGTGATCCCGCCCCAGGCCGAGCGCCAGTTCGCGGGCCGCATGGGTGCCGTCACCGAAGAGATCGCGTCGAGCCACGTCGCGATGGTCTCCCACCCGGACGAGGTGGCGCGTTTCATCGAGGTCGCAGCGCCGGAGGCGCCGGCGCCGATCTACCTCTAGCCGGGTTCACGGCTGGCCGAGGCGCTAACCGGGCCGCCTATCAGGCAGGACGTTCGCCGTTCGCGGCAGGGCCAGCCGGCCCTGCCGCGGCGGTCATCAAGCGCGGTTACCGTCGAAGCATGGTGTGAGGAGGTCGCCATGCTCTTCAGAGATCGCGTCGACGCCGGTCAGCAGCTCGCTGCCAGGCTCCAGCACCTGGATGGCAGCAAGGTGATCGTGCTCGGCCTGCCACGAGGCGGCGTGCCGGTTGCCGCCGAGGTAGCACGTGCCCTCGGTGCGCCGCTGGACATCATCGTGGTCCGCAAGCTCGGGGTGCCGTTCCAGCCCGAGTGCGCGATGGGGGCCATCGGTGAAGATGGCGTCCGGGTGATAAATCAGGAAACAGTCAGGCTGTCGGGCGTCACCATAGCCGAGCTAGCCGCGACGGAGCAGCGCGAAGAGCAGGAGATAGCGCGCCGGGCACGCCGCTACCGGGCCGGCCGGCAGCGCCAGCCGCTCGCCGGCCGGGTAGCCGTGGTCGTGGACGACGGGATCGCCACCGGCGCGACGGCCAGGGCGGCCTGCCAGGTAGCCAGGGCGCTCGGCGCGGCGCGGGTTATCCTCGCGGTTCCCGTTGCCCCCGTGGGGTGGGAGGCCAGAATCGGCCCTGATGCGGACGAAGCGGTCAGCGTCGCCACGCCGGAAGCTTTCTTCGCGATCGGACAGTTCTACGACGACTTCTCCCAGACCAGCGATGGCGAGGTGGCCGCCTGTCTGGCTCGCGCCGTGCACCCGGGCCACGTCGCCCACGCGGCGCCGCCTGGCGGAGCCGACACGTGAGGAGGACACTGTGGTGGTGACAATTCGCCGGTTACGTCCCGCGCTTGTGACTGCCGCTGTCCTCGCTGCCGTGGTGTGGCCTGCTGTGCCAGCGAACGCCGGCGGCGCCCATCGGCTGGCCGCCGCCAGCCACTGCCCGGTCCCGCCAGCGGGGCCGCAGTTTTATGCACCCGGCCGGGCCAAGACGGTAGCGCTGACCTTCGACGACGGTCCCGGCAAGACCACCGCCAGGATTCTGCGCATCCTGCGCAGCTTCAAGGTTCCGGCCACGTTCTTCAACATCGGCGAGAACATGGCCGCGCGTCCATCGCTCGTGCGCGCCGAGGCCAGGGACGGCTTCGCGCTCGGCAACCACACCTGGAACCATCCAGATCTGACCAAGCTGAGCCGGCCTGAGCAGGCGGCGCAGATCGACGAGACGAGCGCCGAGCAGGCCCGGCTGGTGGGGAGCCTGCCGTGCGTGCTCAGACCGCCGTACGGCAGCTACAACGGCACGACGCTGAGCGTGGCCAGGGACCGCCGGATGGCCGTCTGGCTCTGGTCGGTGGATACCGAGGACTGGAAGGCCGCCGGGTCGTCATCGACCTACTGGGTCGATCGCATCATCCGGCTGGCCGAGCAGGAGGGCGGACGGCTGCGGCACCCGGTCGTCATCATGCACAACCAGCCAGGCGGCAATCCGGCCACGGCACTGGCAATCCCGACGATCATCAGGTTCTTCCGCAGCCACCACTACCGGTTCGTCGCACTCGGCTAGCGCCGTGTCCGCAGCCGCCGGCACCGGATCGCCCGGCCGGCCCGAGCGTCGTCAGCCGGCGAGGCGCGGGGAGAACCAGTCAAGGCCGATCGGAAACAGGTAGCGGTCAGCAGTGGCGCTGAGCACCCGGCGCGCCTGATGGATGTGCTCAGCGTTGTCGCGCAAGTCGAGGGCACTGATCGGCACTGAGGTCGAGCCCGCGCGACTCGCGGCGAGCCGGTACCAGCCGGCGCCGAGCCACTCGAAGAGCTCAGCCGGGCCGAGGTCGGGCGGCGGGAGCGCGGGGAGGCCGGTTGACCTCGCTAGCCAGACCGGATCGAGCCGGCCGGCCAGGGCCCGTTCGATCGCAGCCGGAAAGACGCCGGTCAGGAACAGCGCCAGATCGCCGAGGCGGCGCCACACCGGCGGGCGGTCCGGTTCCGGCAGCGCGCCGAGGAGCACGGCCAGCCTGCCGGGATCCAGGTCGTTCCAGCGCCGACGGCGCGGCCCCTGCGGCGTCCGCGTCACGATGACACCGCTCGATGACCGGGCGAACGAGGCCAGCAGCTCGGCGAGGTACAGCCGGTGACCAGGCAGGGCCGCATACTCGGCTAGCTGCGGGCCATCAAAGACCGGCACGCGCAGCCGCGCGGACGTGCGCTCAGGCGCGTATCCGGTGACGCGAAGGTCGGCCGCGATCCGGTGGACGGCGGCGGCAAAGACCAGGAACGGGGAGATCAGCGCGAAGCTCGTGCCAACCTCGGGGCCGACAAGGTTGAGCAGGCGCGCTGAGACGGCCGGCCGGTCCAGGACATCCACCAGGAGGCCCGGCTGACGGCGCAGCGCCTGGATCCGGGCAGCGGCGTCATCCGGCGAAACCTCGTCCGCGTGCACCAGCTCCCGCAGGTCGGCGTCGGTGAGGTGACCCAGGTACTCGGCCCCGACACGGTCACGGTCGTCCACCGGGCCATTGTCCCTCAGTCGATGCGCGGCAGATAGGTGCCGGACCGGCCGGGATTCAGCTGCGCCCCGCCACGACGACGACGCCCCGGCGGCCTCGTCGGACGCCGGGGCGGTTCGTCAGCTCGATGGTCGGCTGCCCGTCACGCACGCGCAGTCACACGCGCGCGCTGACCGGGATGGCCGGCTGGGCCGCCTGCCGCGCGGTGACGCGGCGAGCCCTGGCAGCCAGGGTTCCGGTCCTGGCGAGCAGCATGGCCACCAACGGCTGCTCTCGGCTGCAACCCGCGCGCCGGCCTTGACGCCCGCCCTGGCTGGCACGCCTGATGACGGCGATCTCACGCCGCGCGAAGCAGAGGTGCTGCGGCTGATCGCCGCCGGGCAGTCGAACCGGGAGATCGCCCGCACGTTGTTCGTCAGTGAGGCGACGGTGAAGACACACGTGAACCGGATCTTCGCCAAGACCGGATCGCGAGACCGGGTCCAGGCGATGCGCTACGCCTACGCGCACGGGTACGCCGACCAGGCGCACCCGTCCTGACCCCACCGCGGCCGAC
Organism: uncultured Actinomycetota bacterium; assembly: GCA_963792725.1. Classification (GTDB taxonomy): domain Bacteria; phylum Actinomycetota; class Actinomycetes; order Streptosporangiales; family Streptosporangiaceae; genus JAJYUU01. Next base: position 740,291 of record CAWBXJ010000003.1, read on the forward strand.
GGCGGAATCGGCGATCGCCGATTCCGCCGCCTGGCAGCGGCCTCATTCCGCGTGCAGCGCCGAGGCCGTCCTGGTAGCCGCGGCCCAGCCGGCCGGGAGCAGTGCCCCGACCACAGCGATGGCAAGCCCGGCGAGCGCTAGCCCGGCAATTGCAGCCGGGGCGTAGACATTCAGGAAGCTGGCCGGCAAGCCGACATCGGCTGCATTCGCCATGGCGGGCAGCACGATCCGGTGCAGCAGCATGCCAGCCGGCACCGCGATCAGCCCAGCCACCAGCCCTGTCCCGGCCACCCAGCACACGACCATGGCGATGGTCTGCCGAGGCGTCATGCCGACTGCCTTGAACACCCCGAGGTCATGCACTCGCTCCCGGGTGTGCAGGACGACCGTGTTGAGGACGCCGAGTCCAGCGACGATCGCCAGCAGCAGCGTCAGCGTGCCGATGAGGGTGACCATGAGGTCCACCACGTCGGAGCTGCGCTGGTTGGCGAGGACAGCGTAGTCAGCGCCGAGCCTGCCGCCGAGCTGCTGCACGTACGCCGCCTCGTCGGTGCCGGGCCGTAGCCCGACGTCGTACAGGCCGGGTGTGACGTGCGGGTCGATGGCGGCTAGCGTCGGCCAGTCGGTGATCAGCTGCAGCCCGTCGTCGGAGGTGCTGAAGACCTCGCCGACGATCCGCGCGGTGACCTGCCGGCCGCCGCTGACGATGGTGACGCTGTCGCCGACAGCCTTGCCCGTGACGGTGAGGAAGCGAGCCGGAACGACCACCTGGTCGGGCCCGGTATACCAGTGCCCGCTGATCATCGCGTAGCCAGTCCAGCTCGCGTTGCCGCGGAACGCGGTGACGGTCGCCTGCTGCGACAATCCGGCCACGGTCACGAGCTCGTCGGTCTGCGCGATGTAGTGCAGCGTGCCCGGCTGCGCGGCCAGCGCTGCCTCGATGGCACGCTGCGCCTGCGCGGCCGTCGGCTGGCTGGCCGCCGGCGGGGGCGTGCCGCCGCCTGGACCGCCCTGGACCTTATGCACGTGCACGAGGCCGCCAAGCGCCTCGGCGCCGGGTACCTGGACCTGCACCTGCTCGGCCTGGCTGTGCGACAGGGCGGCGACCACCAGGTTGAGGGATGTGCTGAGGCCGACCGCGAGCGTGATCGTCGCAGCGCCGAGCAGGATGGCGACAAGCGTGACCGCGGTGCGTGCCGGGCGGGCGAACGGGGCTGCCAGTCCGATCGTCACTGGCCTTGGCAGCCGGAGCCGCCCGAGCAGCCGGTGCGCAGCATAGCCGCGGCCGGTCCGCGGGGCGCGGCCGGTTGCGATCGCCTGGACGGCGCTGAGCCGGCCAGCCCGCAGCGCGGGCAGCAACGCAGCGGTGCCAACCAGGCAGAGCATGAGCGCCGGCACGGCGACATCCACCCAGACCGGCACGGTCAGGGAGCCAACCCCGTACGCGCTCGCTGTCTGAGCGAGAACGGGCATGGCGACCACGTTCCCCAGCAGTACCCCGCCCAGGCAGCCCGCCGCCGCTGGCACGCTCACCTGGCCGGTGTAGGTCACCAGCACCTGGCCAGGGGTGAAGCCAATGCTCTTCAGGACGCCGATGCGCCGGTATCCGGCTACCACGGCGCCGCTGACCACGTTGGCCACGATGAGCACCGACATCACCATGCCGATGACGCCGAAGGCGAAGAGGAACGGCACGAACGGCGCGATGTTCCCGGATTCGGCGGTCTTGGCGGCCAGGTAGGACTGCGAGCCGGTGACGGCGCCAGCGGGCAGCGCCTTGGCTACCGTGGCCATGTCGGCGGCCAGGTCCGCCGCGCTGCCGGCGCTGCGGAACTGGTAGAGCATCTGCGCGCTCGCCGGGGCGCCGGCTGAGCGCGACAACACGTCGATCTCGCTCGGCGTCACCCAGCCGTCCGCCGATCCGGTCACGGAGCTGGCGATGCCCACCACGGTGAGCGTCGTCTTGCCATCCGCACCAGTAGTGGTGAGCGTGGTGCCGACCGGCATGCCAAGCTGGAACCCGGATCCGCTGCTATCCAGGACGACCTGGCCGGGCTTGGTGGCCCAGTGACCGGACTGCAGGGTCAGGTCGTCGACTGGGCCGCCGCCAGCGGCTCGTCCCGCCAGCGTGATCGGCGGCAGGGTCCCTCCGATCAGGCACGGGTTGCCGGGTCCCGGGTTGCAACCGGGCTGGCCGTGCACGGTGGGCGTGACGGTCACCTCGGCGAACGGCCCGGCCGCGGCGACGACCTCTGGCAGGTGCTTGGTCGCGGCCAGCTGGGCGTCGGTGGCCTTAGCGGAATCCATGACGGCCACCACGTCGGCACCGTGCTGGACGGAGAACGCGTGGTCGAACGGAGCATTGGAATCCACCACGATGGCCAGGGCCAGCACCGACGCGCCGGTGGAGATCAGCAGCACCAGGCCGATCACGATCGTCTGGACCCGGCGGCGAGTCAGCCCGCCCCGTGCCGCGCGGGCGACCGGGCCGGCCCTCATGACCGCGCCTGCGCGATCGCGCCGCCGGCGACCACGTCGGCAGCGACCCGGCCGTCGACGAGCTGGACCGTACGCCCCGCGTAGCGCGCCGCGAGGTCGGGGTTGTGCGTGACCAGGACCATGCTCTGGCCGGATGAGTTCAGGTCGAGCAGCAGTTCGCCGATCTCCTCGCCGGTTGCGGTGTCCAGTGCCCCGGTCGGCTCGTCCGCGAGTAGCAGCGCGGGCCGGTTCACGAGAGCGCGCGCGATGGCCACCCGCTGGCGTTCGCCGCCCGACAGCCGCGCCGGGTACGCATTGGCATGCCGCTCGATCCGCAGCGCCGCCAGCAGTTCGGCGGTCCTCGCCCTGGCGGCCGCCGTTCGCATGCCAATGAGCTGGGCTGGCAGGAGCACGTTGTCGGCGACGGTCAGGTCGTCGAGCAAGTTGAAGAACTGGAAGATCATGCCGATCTCGCGTCGGCGGAACCTCGCAACTCCAGTCTCGCTGAGGGTGTCGATTCGCTGGCCGGCCACCGTCACCGTGCCGGCGGTGGGCCGGTCGAGTCCGGCGATGAGGTTGAGCAGCGTCGATTTGCCGCTGCCCGACGGACCCATGATCGCGACGGCGTCGCCGGGCGCGACCGTCAGGCTGACGCGATCCACGGCGGGGAGACCGTCATTGTCGTAGCGCTTCGTTACGTCGGTGAGCTCGATGAGTGCATCCATGCGGGCACCGTAGGCGCGTCGGGCCGCGCCTAGCGTCAGCCGTCGGATGCAAATCGGTGCGCCGCCAGGATCAATGCTGAGGACTGGTCATCCTTTCGGTGTAGCCAGCTCCCCTGCGCAGGGGACGGCAGGCCGGCGGAACTGGGCCACAATGGGCTCATGAGTGAGTTCACGGCCGTGGCTGTCCCGAGCAAGGCGAGCCAGCTACTGGCGTTCGCACGGTCGGCGGAGCCTCGGACTGTGCTCCCGAGGCGCGCGGTTATCAGCGACGTTCTGTTCGCCGGGCTCGTGCTGGCCGCCGCGCTAGCAGCGGCGATCATCAGCTACCACGACGGCATCCCGGCAGCCATCGTCACGTCGGTGCCGCTCGTCGCGCGCAGGAGATTCCCGCTCGCGGCGTTCCTGCTGCTGACGGCCGGCGCGCTGGTCACCAAGAACCACGCCACCGATGTCACGTTCCTGGCCATCGTCATCGCCGGGTACTCCGCTGCCGTGCATAGCCGATTCCGGGGTGCGGCGCTGCTCTCGCTGGCCCCGGTCGGCGTGGCGGTGGCGGCAGTGTTCTGGAAGGCGGCGCCGGCGGCGCCTTACGTAACGCCGGTCCGCACCCCGCTGGTCGGGGGCGGGACGCTCGTCGAGCCCCGAACGCCAGGGCTTGCGGGGCTCCAGTCCGTGGCCGCCGGACCACTGCGAGTCGCCGGCTTGCTCGTCCTCGTCTCGCTGGTCTCCATCGCGATCGTCGGCGCGGTGGTGTTTGCCGGCGACAGGATCCGGCGGCTGCAGGGAGAGCACGAGGCGGCCACCCGGCGTGCACTCCGGCTGGAGCGCTCCCGCATCGCTAGCGAGCTGCACGACGTCGTCACGCACAACGTCAGCGTGATGATCGTGCAAGCTGGCGCCGCCCGGCAGGTGCTTGCCGAGTCACCGGACCAGGCACGCACGGCGCTGCTGGCGGTCGAGGCCAGCGGACGTGCGGCCATGACCGAGCTGCGCCATCTGCTCGGCCTGCTGAGCCCGGCCGTCACCGAGCCAGCCGCCGGCGCTAACGCCACTGCCGACGCAACTGCCACAGCGGACCTGGCGCCCCAGCCTGGTCTGCAGCAGATCCAGCCGCTCATCGACCGGGTGGCCGCAGCGGGTGTGCCGGTCGAGCTCGAACTCGGCGGCGGGCTGCACGACTTGCCGCCTGGCCTGGACCTCACGGTGTTCCGAGTTGTTCAGGAGGCGCTCACCAACGTGATCAAGCACGCAGGCAGGGCGCGGACAGTCGTCCGGCTCGACCTCGGCGACGCGGCCCTCGTCGTGGATGTGGCCAACGCCAGTGCGCCGGTGCTGGCGGGCCGCCCTGGCTCCGGCCAGGCGCCGCCGATGCCGAGGCCGGGCGCACCGATACCGGGCGCGACGACGTGGCCCGCGCCGACGTGGCCCGCGCCGACGTGGCCCGCGCCGACGCCCGCCGTCCCGCGCACGACCGGGCGAGGCCTGCTGGGGCTGCGCGAGCGCATCGCCCTGTACGGCGGCGAACTGGACGCCGGGCCGCGGCCTGGCGGCGGCTGGCGGGTCCGGGCTCGCTTCCCGGTCGATCCGCTGCCGGCCGCCGTTACGTACCCGGCACCCGGCGCCGTGAGCGGCCGAGAACGATGACCGACGGGTTGATCGCGGAAGCCGAGCCACCCAGGGTGGTGATCGCCGACGATCAGGCGCTGGTCCGCGGCGGCTTCCGGATGATCCTCGGCGCGGCTGGCATCCCGGTGGTGGCCGAGGCTGCCGATGGCGCGCAGGCGGTGGCCGCCGTGCTCAAGCACAGGCCAGATGTCGCGCTCATGGATATCCGGATGCCGGAACTGGACGGGCTGGAAGCAACTCGTCGCATCCGCGCCGCACCGGCGGCCAGCGGCTGCCGCGTCATCATCCTGACGACCTTCGACCTCGACCAGTACGTGTACGCAGCGCTCACCGCTGGCGCCAGCGGCTTCCTGCTCAAGGACGTGTCACCCGAGCAGCTTGTCGCCGCCGTCCGCATGGTCCGCTCGGGCGACGCGCTGCTCGCACCGTCGATTACCCGGCGCCTGATCGAGCGGTTCGCGCCGTCGGTCAGTGACCGGGCTGGCGTGCACGCCAACCTGTCTGAGCTGACTCCGCGGGAGCTCGAGGTACTGCAGCTGATGGCCCGCGGCCTGAGCAATGGCGAGATCGCCGCCGAGCTGATTCTCAGCGAGGCGACGATCAAGACGCACGTCGCGCGGATCCTGGCCAAGCTCGGCCTGCACAACCGGGTGCAGGCCGTCGTGCTCGCCTACGAGACCGGCCTCGTCGGCCCGCGTCGGATCAGCGGGGTTGCCGACGAGCGCGGCGCGTGGTGATCACGGCCGTCACTGCGGCGGCGCGTGGTCGCTGGCCGCCTCCGCGGCCTGCGCCGCCTGCGCGGCCTCTGCCCCCTGTGCCGCCTGTGCCTGGCGCTCCCCGCTGCGCCGGGCGTGCTGGCCGTAGAGGGTCATCCAGCCCACCAGGACGGCCGCGACCACGTAAGGCATCACCTTGGAGATCGCCAGCGCGGTGCCCGCTGAGGTGGTCTCGACGATGACGACCCTGGCCGCGGCTTCGGCCAGGTAGGCCACGCCCCAGACGATGGTCATCACGCGGAAGACGCGCCGGAATCCCGCGTACTGCCAGCGGTCGGCGAAATCCTGGCCGCGCGGCGAATCCGGCCCGATGAACTCCACGGCGAACCGGTAGATCAGCGGGCGGCTCGCCCACAGCGATACCAGGCACACGATGCCGAAGATCCCGGTCGGCACCGAGCCCTCGATCAGGACCAGACGGGCGCTGCCGCTGGCGAGCCCGAGTACCGTCCCAATCGCGATGCCCAGGAGCACGAGGGCGCCAATGGCATCGAGGCGGCGATGGCGGACGACGGTCAGCGCCACGCCGGCTGCCGGGAACGCGCCGCTCAGCACCAGCGCGGTCACCTCGCTGAAGCCATGCGACCGGAGCAGCGAGAACGCCGCCAGGGGCCCGGCTATGTCGAAGACGGCGATCGCCGCCAGCGACTGCACGCGACTGCGCACAACCGACGTTTCCCGGCCTGGTGAGTGCGGCGCGCTCATACAATGCATACTAGCAAGCGGCCGGTCAGTTTCATGCACTATTTCTTGAGGTACGAGTGGGCGGATCCATCGAGCTGAGCCCCCGTGTGGGCCTTGTCTGCTTCGCCATCGGCGCCGCCGCGGTGCCATACGGTGGTCGGCTACCGGGTGGCCGGATTCCTGGTCGCATCCTGTTCCGGCTGCTAGCCGACCTCGGCCTGTCGGAGGTGGCGTCTAGATCGCTAGTGCTGCGAATGCGCAGGGAGAGCTGGCTTGAGTCCGAGCGGACAGGCCGGGAGGCGCGGTACCGGCTGTCTCCGGCGATCCTGGCCGCGCAGGCCAGGATCGAGAGCCAGCTTCGCGGGCGGCGGCCGGAGTGGACCGGCGCTTTCAGCGGCATCCTGCATGAGACTCCCGAGGAGTCACGCGCCTTCCGCGACACGCTGCGGCGCACTGCGGTCTTGCTCGGCTACGCCACGCTGCGGCCCGGGCTGCTGATCGCGGCCAGCGATCGATGGGCCGAGCTGACCGATCTGCTGCCCACACCGCCCGCCGGGGCCCAGTTGCTGCACATCGAGGTGAGGCTTGATGCGGCCGACAGCCGGGACGTCAGCGCGCGGCTCTGGCACCTGGACGCGCTCGCCGGGCAGTACCGGTCAGTCCTGGCCGAATCGCAGGCACTCACGGCGAAAGCTCGAGAGCACTCGCCGGGCGCTGCGGCGTTCCGCGCCTTCGCCGCGGCGACGTTGCCGATCTACGATGTCACGACTCATGACCCGGACCTGCCCGCCGAACTGCTCCCCGCCGACTGGCCCGGTGATCAGCTGGGCCAAGCGCTCTACCGAGCCAATCGCGCGTATTACCCGCTGATCAGCAGCTACCTCGCGGACGTGGCTGGCTGAGCCTGCGCGCGGCCGTTGAGCTAACGCGCGAGCCAGTCCCGATACGTGGTCTTGGCGATGACGGCGCCATCCCTGGCGATGAGGGCGTCGCCCGAGGCCGGCGCGAACATGCCGGCACTGTTATCGGTGACCACGGTGCGATGATCACCACGGGCGGCGAGGGTGATCCTCCCTAGCTCGTCGAGTGCGAAGACCTCGGGGCCGGCGATGTTGCGGGTGCCCTGCAGCGGGCTGCCGACGCTGACGTCCGCCACTGCCTGGGCGACGTCGGCCGAGGCGATGGGCTGGATAAGCGTGGCGGGCAGCCAGACGGTGTTCTCGTCGGCGGTCTCGGCCAGCACCGCGTCCATGAACTCGAAGAACTGTGTGGCGCGGACGATCGAGTACGGCCCTCCGCCGGCCTTGAGCATGTCCTCCTCCAGTACCTTGGCGCGGTAGTAGACCAGGCCTGGCACCTGGTCGGCGCCCACGATCGAGAGGACGACGGCGTGGCCGACGCCGGCCGCGGTGGCGGCCGTGAGCAGATTGTCCATGGTCTTCTGGAAGAACGCAGGCGAGGCATCATCGAAGGTCGGCGAGTTCGTCAGGTTGACGACCACGTCGGCCCCCGTCAGCGCCCCGGGCAGGCCCTGCCCGCTGAGCAGGTCCAGACCGCTGGACGGCGAGTGCGGCACGGCCTCGTGCCCGCTCGCAGTCAGGATCTGGACTACCTGCGATCCGATGAGCCCGGTCCCACCGATGACAGCGATCTTCATATCTTTCACCCGCCTTGCTCTCGGATGTGCGCGATGTCCGAGTCTTGAGCGCACGAGGCGTGGAGCCTGACGGCGCGGTCAGGAACTGCATGGCCCGCCAGGCTCACGGCTCCAGTGTTATGCACGACCGCAGGGCAAAACCGCCCGCCCCCCGAGCTCTCGATGAGAGGGCGGCGCCATGACCCTCCTGATCAGCCTGGCGGGCTGCCGTCCTACCGTTGAACAACTGCCGCATTGCGGCGGTCAGCGATAGGAGTACTTCGATGACCGAAGCCAGCCTTGAGCAGAACATGACAGCAGCCCGCCACGAGCACCAGGTTCCTGGCCGGGAGATCCACATGCAGGACATGCGCGGCCACCGGTACTGCGAAGTGTGCCTGATCACTGGCACTAGCCAGGACAACGCCATCGCGAACATCTGGAACACCACCGGTGCGTGTGACCCGACACCTGAGCAATTCGACGCACTGGACGCCGACGCCGTCGCCCGCGAAAACGGTGCCCTGCGCGCATGGCTGAACCCGGTCAGGCGCTGGATGCCCGACCGGCTCGACGTCCGGGACGCCGGCGACGACAGAACCTTCGGAGACCTCACAGGCACCTGGATGGGCGTGGCAGGCGCGGCGGCACTGACGCGGGCCACGGTTCAGGGCAGCTACGAACCCGCCTACATCTACCGCGACAACACCTCCACCTTCAACGTAGGCAGCAAGGTCTATCTGCTCGACGCTCCCGACGGTGAGGTGTTCGTCCTGTACTCGTGCACCCCGCCCGTCGACCCGACGCTGAGCGAAGACAACCTCACCCACCTCAGCAGTCGGCTCGACCTTCCCGGCGGCTGGGGCTTTCGTGCCGAGGTGCTCGACGAGGACCTGGCGGTCTCGTCCAACCCCGACAACCTCGTACACGTCCTGGAGGACAACCTGCACAACGTCTACCTTGGCTCGGATGCAGGCAGGGCGTTCAGTCAGCTCATTCCGCATGACTCGCTGTGGTAGGCCGAGGCGTTGGCGGTGTTTATTCTTCGGCGAGTAGGTGGGCTGCGGGAATGCGGCGCAGGGCCAGGGCTGGGAGCAGGGCGGCAGTAGTGGTGACGAGCAGGCCGCCGGCGACGGCGGCGGCGGCGATGAGGTAGAGAGTCGCGGGAAGCTGGCCAGCGAACTGGGCGGCGGCGGCCAGGCCGAGGGCGGCTCCGGCCAGCGAGCCCGCCAAGCCGATGATGACGCCCTCGGTGATCACCAGGCGGCTGAGCGCGGATTCGGCCCAGCCGAAGGCGCGGATGGCGGCGAGTTCGGGGGCGCGTTCGCGGATGTTGAGGAAGACCACGTCGGCGACGGCGAGGACGCCGAGAGCGACAGTGGCGGTAACGGCGAGGTAGTCGACGCCACGAACCTGGACGGCGACGGCGTTGCCGAGCAGGGAGCCGACGACGACGCCGCGGAACGCGAAGGTGACCGCGGCCAGGATCGTCAGCGCGCTGACGCCGACGGCCAGGCTGATCGCGCCGACGGCCGCCCGGCCGGGGGTGCGCAGCACGTTCACCGCGGCCAGGGCCGTAATTCCGCCGGGCTCGCGAGCCCGGCGGACGCCAAGCACCGGTGGCCGGATTGACGCGAGGGGCTCGGCCGTAGCGGCCAGCCAGGCCGGGATCAGCCCGGCGATCACCGCGACCGCGACCGCGATCGGCACGGCCAGCGCCGCCCGCTCCGGTGCGGCGTGCAGGCCAAGCGCCGATGACAGCGGCAGCGCCGCCGCCGCGCCGAGCAGCCCGGCGGCAAGCCCGATTGCGGCGAGCTCGCCCAGCACTGAAGCGAACAGCCGGGGCCGGGTCCAGCCCAGGCAGGCCAGCACCCCAAGCTCGCGGCGGCGGGCGCGGATCGCCGCCGACGCGGAGTTGGCGACGAACAGCACGCACACGATCAGGATCAGCGCGAACAGCACCAGGCTGTCCTTGTCGATCGCGGTCAAAATCGCGACCGCGACGCCCTTCTTCACCCAGTTCTCCGACAGCGTGAGCGGTGGCTGGCCGAACTTCCCGGCGGGCAGGTCGACGGTCGTGGGGGTCGGGGAGGACCCGGCCACGATGTCCACATCGAGGTGGGTGCGCAGCTCGATCTGCTGGGCGACCTCACGGATCCGCTCTAGCGACACCGGATTCGGCCCGGTCACGCCAGCCACGCGCACCCGGATCACGCTGATCGGGTCGCCCAGCGGCAGCTTCGTGCCGTAGTAGCCCGAGTCTTGCAGCGCGGGCAGCGCGGACAGCGTGGTGACGAGGTCGACCGGCTGGCTTACGTATCCGCCCAAGTTCTGGTTCGGCAGCAGATCGCTGTCGTGCAGCGCCTGGTTTGTTGCTGGGTTCGCCGGGCTGGCGAGTATGGGCTCGTAGGCGCCAAGCGGTACGCGGGACAGCGGGTCGAATTCGCTGATCTTGGCCGGGTTGAAGATGCCGGCGAGCTGCGGACTGGCGGGGAAGGCGGTGAAGGTCGCGGTAGCCGGGGCGTGCACCGAGACCTTGCGGTACTGGTTGTCTGCGTCATCCATGCTGGCTACCTGGGCGCCGCCGGAGAACCAGGTGGACGGCGGGTTCTGGGTCAGCTGGGCGGCGAGCGTGCCCGAGGGCGAGCGGCGGTACGTGGTTGGCCCGACGCTCCAGTAGGCCTCGATGCTGACAGGCTGCCCGGTCGACGGCTGCAGCTTGCCGACGTACATGATGCTCTGGCCGGGCGCATTGCCGACCGAGCGGTTGTATTTGACGGCGAGGGCGGCCAGCAACTGCTGATAAGCCTGGTGCGCCGTGGTTGTCACGGTGGAGATCACCTCACCGGGCGCGGCGGCGTGCTGAGTTATCCAGGACGCGGTCATCGACGGCGGAGACGCCGGTGGGCTCAGAGCCGCCACCTGCGTGACGGCGGACTCGTCAAGTCCGCTGACCGAGGACGCCAGGACGGGGAAGGTGTTTCCGCCCCCGCTGATGCTTTCTGGCAGGTAATGACCAGAGATCACCGCACTATTCAGCCCGTCCAGCTTCGCCTCGGCCACGGGATCCACCGCCGCGATCAGCACCGGGATGTCCCACTCGACGGCGTATCCGGGGTTGCGCGCGCCGGGGGGGTACGGCGTGCTGACCCCTAGTGGGCCGTAGCTGTTGACTTTCGACCACGCCGTGCAGACTGACTGCGCGGCAACGCCGAACGGATTGACGCCAGGTTCCAGGTTGATGTCGGTCGGACAGATGGTGACGGTTTTGCCGTCCGGAAGCCGCTCAGTGGGCAGGTAGGGGTAGAGGCTCCTAGTATCCTCGCCCAGCCGTTGCGGAGTGACGTAGACGTAGGACGGCGGCGGATTAGCGCGGCTCGCGCCGCCCTCGGAGACCCACGTGGTGGTGACCCGGTAGAGTTGCCGGCCTGGTCGGCTCAGGTCAGCCGCTGGCAGCGGGAAAGACAGCTGTGGCACCAGCAGCGTGTAGCCGACCATGGCGATCGGGGCGGCGACTTGGACGCCGGCGATGTTGCTGATCTGGCGGTACTGGGCCATCGTGATGCCACCGTAGATACCCGACAAGAAGTTGGGCTGGACGGTGTCGGACTGGGCTTCCAGCGCAGTCTTCGCGCCCTTGGGCCGGACCAGGATGTCGTAGGCGGGCACGAAGTGCGCGGTGACCGTGCCGACGGTGCGAAGCTGGGCGGTCCGGGATGTGGCGGTCAGCACAGTGAAGGCGGTGGTCGCGAGCAGCATCCCGACCAGCAGCGCGACCAGCCGGACGGTGCGGAACCGCAGTTGCGACCAGGCCAGCTGCCACATCGTGAGTCCTCAGCCGAGCTGGCTGACGCGCCGAATGATGTCTTCGACGGGGTAGCCCCGCGTCAGCGCGATGTCGTCGACAATCGCCCCGTCGCGGAGCCTGATCAGCCGCTCGGCCCGGGCGGCGACCTGAGGGTCGTGCGTGGCCAGAATGATCGTCATCTCATGGTCATCGCGGAGGCCCGTCAGCAACTGCAAGATCTCGCTCGCATTCGCCGAGTCGAGGTTGCCGGTCGGCTCGTCCGCCAGCAGCATGGCGGGGGTGTTGACGAGTGCTCGTGCGATGGCGACGCGCTGCTGCTCGCCGCCGGACAGCTTCGCGGGTAGCGAGTGCTCGCGGCCGGCCAGTCCGACGGCGGCCAGCAGTTCGCGGCCCCGTTCCCTCTTATTGAAGGGTGTCCGGTACGGCAGAACCGGTGCGATGACGTTATCCAGGGCGGTGAGCGCGGGGAGCAGGTGGTAGCTCTGGAACACGAATCCAACGGTGCGCCGGTAGGCGGCCAGGGCACCGCCATGTAGCGCCGTCACGTCCTGGCCGTTGCTGATGATCGTGCCGGAATCGGGCGGCTCGATCGCACCGATCAAGTGCAGCACCGTCGACTTGCCGGATCCCGACGCCCCGGTGAGCGCTACGAACGCGCCGGCTTCGATGGTGAGGCTGACGTCATCTGCAGCGCGGACAAGCCGGTCCTTGCCGATGCCGTAGCTTTTGCAGACGCCGCGCAACTCGAGAGACGCACCAATGGCTCCCACGTTGTCGACTCCCTGCCCTGGCGATCGGGATGGACGTTGCTAGGTTCGCGGATTACGGGCGCTTCATACCTAGTTACAATGCAAGACCAGTCATAGCGTGCTGGCTAGTCGCATGGCAAGATGCGACAGTTTCGTCCACGCCGTTGCACCATGCGGTCCTGGCGCCGATAGCCAGAATTGCCTAGGCGCTCGGACGACGCGCCGGGTCAGATCTGGTCATCACAAGACCAACGTGGGCTCTTATCGTCAGATCCATCGGTTCGGCAGGCCATGCAGAGGAGGCCGTTGTGGACGACGTCTCGGACGTGGTGATCGTGGGCGGTGGCATCGCGGGGTCTGCCCTGGCGTATGCCTTGGCGATACAAGGGCTGAGTGTGACAGTCCTGGAGTCGAGCCTCGAATACGAAGATCGTGTTCGAGGCGAGTCCCTGATGCCCTGGGGGGTGAAGGAAGCCCGGAATCTGGGTGTCGAGCGGATTCTGCTCGACGCTGGGGCACATGTGGCTCCGGCGTGGATGCAATATTTCGAGGGCGTCGATGAGCCTGCGCCGATCCCGATGTCGATGATGGTCGAGGGGATCCCTGGCGCTCTCAATATGCGCCACCCCGATGCCTGCCAGGCACTTATCGACGCAGCGGCGGCCGCCGGTGCCACGGTGGTGCGAGGCGTGCATGACGTCAAACTGAGCGCCGGACAGCCTGTCTCGGTCACGTACACGACCGACCGCGCCGAAGAGATGCGTGCTCGGCTGGTGGTGGGGGCCGATGGGCGTTCGTCAACGGTACGCCGCCAGGCCGGCATCGTCCTCCAGCGCGACGATCCGGTGAACTACATCGCCGGGCTGCTCGTGGACGGACTCGCAGGGATCCCCGACGATCAGGATGTCATGGTCAGCGAGGGTGATCAGCTGCTGCTGATGTTCCACCAAGGGGGCGGTCGGGCCCGCCTGTACGTGTGCCTTGGCCGATCTGGACAGCGCCGCTTCGCCGGAACTGACGCCGCCTCACTGTTCCTGGCGGCGTGGAAGGCCGGCTGCTACCCGTTGTCCGGCTTGGTGACGACCGGGGCCGCGGCCGGTCCGTGTGCCACCTATCCAGGCGATGACACGTGGACTGACACCCCGTTTGCGGACGGGGTCGTCGTGATTGGCGACGCTGCTGGGCACAATGACCCGGTCGTCGGCCAAGGACTGTCGATCGCGCTGCGCGACGCTCGGATCGTCCGAGACCTGATCCTCGATGGCCCGGGCCCGGCAGCGGACTTCGGTCCGTACGGGCGAGAACGATCCGAACGCATGCGAAGGCTCAGGCTAATTGCCGATGTCGTCTCGGTAACCTACGCCGAGGACGCGGATAATCGCATGGCCCGGCGGGCGTTCATCGGCGAGAAGATGGCCAGTATGGACGCCGACGTTTTCCCGCTTCTGGTCGGGTTCATGACTGGACCCGAGACCGTTCCTGACTCTCTTGTCGATCCAGGAATCCTGGACCGGATTAGAAACGCCTAGGCGGTGTCAGGTGGGGTAGCCTGCCGGCCAGGCGGGCTACCCCGTTCTTCATGTCACGCCGCAGCAACCGCGCCATCGCGACCGAACTGAGCATCAGCGAAAACACGGCCGCCAACCACGTGCGCAGCATCCTCATCAAGACCGGCGCTAAGAACCGCACGCAGGCCGCCATGATGGCGGTGTCCCTGCACTTGGTGGATGAGCGGCCAAGGCAGTCGACCAGCCCCTAGAAGCGCCTGAGCGGATCAGCCTGTGGGCAGCGCCGCCAGCGACCCGTCAGCCCGCAACATCTGGTCGCTCAACTCGATGACGGCGTCGGCGGGCAGCCCGGCCCTGGCCGCAGCGCGCCGGATGGCGTCGGCAACCGGCGCCTCATAGAGGCAGTACGTCTTGCGCTTGTCGGCCGACAGGAAGGAGTAGAGCCAGCGCACGCCTTCCTCCTCGTTGATCCGGTTAATCCGGTCGGCGACGTCGGCCGATGCCTCAAGGTCCTGGGCGAAACGACGCTCAATCAGGAAGACCGGCACACCCACCACTCCCTCTTCGATGCCTCAACCGTACATTGCGCCCACACGCAAGAGGAGCGTCATCGAGTTGCGCAGCTAAACTTGGCTATGGGAGGCATACATCCGAGACGATCAGTTCGGCCAGTCGCTTGAGATGATCGATAACGGCTGTCTTCCTGATTCGGCAGTCAAGGCCGAGGACGTGCTGTTGATGCTGGCTCAGCACTACGCGTATGTCTTTCCCGGTGACTCTGCGCTGGCAATGCTTGCCGGTCTAGGACCACTAGTTGAGATCGGCGCCGGCACGGGATACTGGGCACACAGGCTGCGCTCGATCGGCGTGGATATTGTCGCCTTCGACCAGGCACCCCTCGATGGGGAGCGAGCCAACAGGTACCATCCGCGCACCCGGCCATGGACGCACGTCGAGCAGGGCGATCAGACTGTGCTGCCGGGTTACGGGGACCGTGGCCTATTTCTGTGCTGGCCGCCACTGTTCTCGTCGCTGGGTGACTGCCTGACGTACTACTGCGGGGACACCGTCGCATGCATCGGGGACGGGGGTTATCGCACCGCCAGGCTGGACCGCCTGCACGAAGCCTTCACGAAGGTCGCCACGGCGCCTGTCCGGGCGCTTGATCCCTACCCTGGGGTCCAGCCGCAGCTCACGATCTGGAAACGAAAGCCAGGAGTAACCGCCGCCACGGAGTTAGCCGAGCCGTGCCCGCTGACCATGCGTGATGCGCCAACGGGGCGGCAGCCCGCGGGCGGCCGACGGGAGCTGCCGCGCGGAGGGCAACTTCCCCGCTGCCGTCGGCGGCTCGTAAACCTGAGTTCGCACCTGCACGTCATCTATTGAGAAGGCAAAGCTGGCGTGCTGTGACATTACGACCGCACCCACGTGCTTTGGCGGTCACGGGGGGGCATTGTTTCAGGCAAGTAACCAGGTCCAGGGCGGCTGGATAGCGGCGGCAGGTCAGATGGGGCGCGGGCTGGCGCGATCCGCACCGCCGCGGCGATCGCGGTTAGCGGCTACGTGCGCGCCGGGAACAGGGGCTACGGCAAGGTCGTCGCCGAACGTGACAGCTATCCGTCAGCACTGATTGAGCAATCGCGCCGAGGATTGCGGCGCTCGGTACAGTCCGCCCCGCTCATCGGCCGTGAGGCTGAGCTGGCCGCGGTCCTGCGGCTGGTCGCCGACCCGTCCGTCCGGCTCGTGAGCCTCGTCGGGCGCGGCGGGGTGGGCAAGACGCGGCTGGCGCTGGAGGTGGCATGGACTCTCGACGCCGGGCAGCCGGGGTCGGTTGGTGTGGTCTCGCTCGCGTCGGTGCCCGCTCCGCAGCTCGTGGCAGCTGAGATCGCCGACCAGCTTCAGATCACCATTCCGCCAGGCCTGTCAGCAGTCGACGCGGTCGCCCGGCGCTTTCAGGGTGCTCCTTCTACTGCACTGGTGCTCGACAACTTCGAGCACCTGCTCGCCGGCGCCGGCGTGCTCACCGACTTGCTGGACGCGTGCGACCAGTTGCAGTTGATCGTGACGAGCCAGGCGCCGCTCCGGCTCCGGCCGGAGCGGGTAGTGCCGCTGTCGTGCCTGCCAGTGCCAGCCGAGGACATCGGAGATCTACGCGAGGTCGTGGCCCAGCCCGCGGTGGCGCTCTACTGCGATCGCGCAAAAGCGGCCAGCGACCAGTTCAGCCTAGAGCTTGCGAACGTAGCGGCAGTGGTCTCGCTATGCCGCGAACTGGAGGGACTGCCGCTCGCGATCGAGCTTGCAGCTGCGCGCGCCGCCAGCCTGCCAGCAGCGGAGATCCTGGCACGCCTCCCAGGGAGACGCCTAGACGTGCTTCGAGCATCAAAGCCTGATTCCCCGGCGCGACATCAGGACATCAGAGCCGCGATTGACTGGACGTACAGGTTGCTGCCTGCCGCTGAGCGAGATCTCCTTCGGCGGCTCTCCGTGGCCGGGGCGGCCGTCGAGATCGAGGACGCAGAAGTCCTTGCCGCGACGCCGTTGTCATCACATACCCCCTGGATCCGGGAGGGGCGCCCCTGGACCCGGGAGGGGCAACCCTGCCGTGGCTGTCTCATCGTTGCTTGTTCGTGGACTCGGCGCCGGGTCGCCCTCAAGACCCACGCCGACACATCGATTGCCTCGGCAACGCTTCTACCTGCACCTCGAGGCGACTCATGCACCGGTCAGACACGCCGGGAGCTACCGCCACTCGGCCTGCTGATCCGTTCATGATCACAGATGGTGCCCAGCACGCCCGGGCCTTACACATTGATGATCAAGCCGGTGCGGATCATGCGGCAGAACGCGGCACCCTGGGGGTAAGGCACTGCCGCGGACTGACCGGACCGCCGCGCCTGCCTAGGCTGTGGGGTAATGGCTGAGACGGATGTGATCCGCACGCCCGACCAGCGGTTGCGGGTCTTTGTGAGTTCCACACTGCAGGAGCTGGCCGCTGAGCGGCAGGCAGTGCGGGATGCGGTGACCGGTCTGCGGCTGGCGCCGGTGATGTTCGAGCTGGGCGCCCGCCCGCATCCGCCGCGCGAGGTATACCGCTCCTACCTGGCGCAGAGCCAGGTCTTCGTGGGCGTGTACTGGCAGAGCTACGGGTGGGTCGCGCCGGGCCAGCAGGTTTCCGGGCTGGAGGATGAATACCAGCTGTCGGCGGGGCTGCCCAGGCTCATTTATGTGAAGTCGCCGGCGCCGGAGCGTGAGCCGCGGCTGGCGGAATTGCTGACCCGGATCAGGGACGACGGTGACGTGTCCTACCAGCACTTTTCCGCTGCCACCGAGCTGCGGCGCCTGGTCGAGAATGACCTGGCCGTGCTCCTAAGCGAGCGGTTCGAGATGGCGTCATCGGGGGACGGCGCCGCAGGCGAGGCGTCATTGGCTGGGACGCTGCCGGTGCCGGCGACGCCGCTTGTCGGCCGCGACGATGATGCCGCGGCGGTGGGTGACCTGATGCGCGCCGAGGGCGTGCGCCTGGTGACCCTCACCGGCCCGGGCGGGGTCGGGAAGACCAGCCTCGCGGTGGAAGTCGCGCGGCGGCTGGGTCCTGGCTTCGCCGACGGGGTGCGTTTCGTTGAGCTCGGCTCGGTCGCGGCCTCCGAGCTGGTGACGGCCGCGATCGCCGCCGCGCTGGGACTGAGCACCTCGGGCGGCAGGCTGATCACCGACCTGAAGTCATACCTGCGCGCCCGGCGGCTGGTGCTGGTGCTGGACAACTTCGAGCAGGTGATGGGGGCGGCTCCGCTGGTGGCTGAGCTGCTGGGCGCCGCTCCGGGCGTGGTGGCGCTGGTGACCAGCCGGATGGTGTTGCGGCTCAGCGGTGAGCACGAGTTCGCGGTGCCGACGCTCCCGGTGCCACCGATCGGGGCCGGCGTGGACGCTGCGGACGTGCAGCGCTACGCCTCGGTGCGCCTGTTCGTGCAGCGGGCGCAAGCCGCGTCGGCGGGTTTCGAGCTGACCAGCGGGAACGCCGGGGCGGTCGCTGAGATC
The DNA here is from genome assembly GCA_963792725.1 of uncultured Actinomycetota bacterium. GTDB lineage: Bacteria > Actinomycetota > Actinomycetes > Streptosporangiales > Streptosporangiaceae > JAJYUU01. Next base: position 758,316 of record CAWBXJ010000003.1, read on the forward strand.
TGCCGGCGGCTGGACGGGCTGCCGCTGGCCATCGAGCTGGCCGCCGCCAGGGTCAGGCTACTGCCACCGCAGGCCCTGCTGGCCCGGCTTGACGACAGGATGGGGCTGCTGACGGGCGGAGCGCGCGACCTGCCCGAGCGGCAGCGGACACTGCGAAGCACGCTGGACTGGAGCTTCGATCTGCTGTCCGCTGGTGAGCAGGCGCTATTTGCCCGCCTGGCGGTGTTTGCAGGAACCTTCGACCTGCCCGCCGCGGAGGCCGTCTGCGCTGCGGCTGACCCGGCGGACGGGGGCCGGGCCGAGCATGTCATGGACACGCTGGGCGCGCTGGTGGACAGCAGCCTGGTACGGCCGCAGGCGCGCGACGGCGAGCCGCGCTTTGGACTGCTGCAGACCATCCGGGAGTACGCGCTGGAGCGCCTGCGCGACGGCGCTGACTGGCGGGAGGCGCACGACCGGCACGCGGCCTACTTCCGGGCGCTCGCCGAGCCGACTCCAGCCGAGCTGCAAGGTCCCGGACAGCTGGCGTGGCTGGACCGGCTCGAGACCGAGCACGGCAACCTCAGCGCCGCGATGTCCTGGCTGGTGGAACAGGACCAGCTCGAGCCGGCGATACAGCTGTCCTGGGCGACATGGAGGTTCTGGTGGCTGCACGGCCACGCCGAGGAACTCGCCTCCTACGTGGACATCCTGACCAAAAGCGAACACCTGCCGCCGCAGCAGCGTGCCCTGGCGCTAAGCGGCACCGGCTTCGGCCTCTTCGCGTCCGGGGACCCGGCCACAGCGCAGCCGCTGCTGGAGCAGAGCCTGCCGCTGTACCGCCAGGCCGGGGACATGCTGGGCGCAGCCACGACGGCAGCCATGCTGGGTCACCTCCTGGCATTGCAGCACCAGGACGCGCGGGCCGGCGAGCTGCTCGAACAGACGCTCGCCCCGCTGCAGGAGGCCGGCAACGACCGGCTCGCCGGACCCGAGCGTCTGCAGCACCTGCTCGACGTGGCGCTCGTGTGCAATTTCCTCGGTCAGATCCGGCTCAGCCAGGGAGATGACGACCGCGCAGCGCAGCTGTTCACTCAGGGCCTGAACGCGGCCCGCAGCGCGCAGGACCGGTTCACCATCCTCGTCTCGCTCTACGACCTGGCGCTCAGCAGCCAGGCACAGGGCGATCTGACCGGCGCGGCGGAACGCCTGAAGGAAGGGGTGTCGCAGTCGGCCGAGGCCGGGGACGAACCAAGCGTCGCCTACTACCTCGAGGCACTGGCCGCGGTCGCCACGTTGGAGGACAATCTGGAGCGCGCCGTACGTCTTCTCGCCGCCGCAGGCGCGCTCTTGCAAGCCAGGGGCAGTGGCTGGCTGCACGCACTCGTGCCCCGTGCCGCCCACGACGATGGTCTCCTGGCCGCGCTGCGCTCCCGCATGGGAAATGCGGCATTCGAGCAGGCCTGGACACGGGGACAGTCCCTGGGAGGCAGCCGCGCCGTTGAGTACGCGCTAGCGGAAGCATCACCTGAACCCACCCGCCCAGCAGGCCCTCCGAGAGCCGGCGATATCGGAGCCATCAGCTAGGCGCCCAAACTCGCCGCCCAGCGCGTCCCGCGCCTACCAGGCAGGGACAGCCACCAGCGAACCGATACGCTGACGCCGTCTCGGTGTCCGGTGAGGTCCTTTTCACAACTCAGGGCGACATAATCGAACGGAACACGGAGCCGCGGGCGAGCCTGCCCAGTCGGCCGAGAAGCTGGCAACTTGCGGTTGCGCTGCTAGAGGCAAGCGGTCTGCAGATCGCTCACCCCTCTTGCCAGCGCCAACAGGACAAGATCGCCAATCGCCGCGCTGAGATGTGGGAACTACGGTCTGTGATCAGTGGCAGGTGTTGGGTTCGAACCAACGTAGGCTGAGCCGACGGTTTAACAGACCGTTCTGCCTATCCATCGGGATGGGCGCTGACCTGGGAAAACTCCTGGAAGATTCATGTGAATAGCCGGTCCTGTCCGACATACGTCCGTGCGCTCCAGTTGCCACGAGGCCGCGTCCACGGACGAGTTCGGACGGCGTCCGTGTGAGTGGCTGACCTGCCGGTTCCGCGCGCCCTACTCGTCCTTCCGTGCCGGCGGCGTGGCTGCGGCGGCGCAGGGTCTGCCGCGCGGACAGTAAGGCGTACGCATCCGAGCGCGCCGCTGATCGCAGAGCGTCACGGAACTCTCTGAGACGGTCGCGCGAAGAGCCGCCGTTCTGGTTCGCCGTCAGCCGCAGCTGATGCGCGCGCCCGGCGAATCAGATCAGAGCGTTCGGCGCATCCGTCTCAGGCGGCCGACCGTTCGTCCAAGCAGGTAGGCGGCATGGCCAAGGTGCGCAGATCCGGCGACCCTGAGGGCGTGTGCCGGTGCCGCGCGGCCCGTAGCCAATTGATACTCGCGCTCGCCAGGGGCCGCTGACGGCATGCGGCTGCGGACGGCTAGCGAGTCTGCCGGCGAGCCTGCCCGATCGGCGCCCGTCCGGGACCATTTCCGAAGGAGACCCGTGACTACCTACGCAGACGGCGCTGACGTTCACCCGAGATCGGCGTCTTCAAGGAGCAGGCTGTGCTGGATGAGATAGTCGATCGCAACTGTTACCAGCACGTTTGCGGGTGCCCAGGATGCGATCGAGAAATGTGCGGTTGATTTTTTCGAGCCTGCGTGGCTACCGGGCTTCCTGGCTATGGCCCGACGTGATGGCCGGCCTGACCCTGGTCGCCATCGCCTTGCCCGAGCAGATTGCCACGGCCAGGCTGGCGTACATGCCCGCTGCTGCTGGCTTGTACGCCTTCATTGCCGGATCGGTGTTGTTCGCTGTTCTTGGACGCAGCGCTCAGATGTCTGTCGGCGCTGATTCCACCATCGCCCCCGTCCTCGCCGCGGGTGTCGCCGGTCTCGCGGCGGCGGGCACGCCCCGCTACATCCACCTGGTTTCCTTCCTTACTCTCATGGCCGGCGCCCTCGTCATCGCTAGCGGCCTGTTGCGGCTTGGATGGATCTGTGAGTTCCTGTCGACGCCGGTGATCACCGGAGTCCTGGCCGGGATCGCCGTCGAGATAGTGGTCCGCCAGATTCCTGCCATCCTCGGATTGCCAGGCGGCGGCACCACCCTGCCGGGGCGGGTGCGGCAGATCACCGAGCAGATCGGGCATGTCAACGGCTGGTCGGTCGTGATCGCAGCCGGCGTGTTCGCCGTGCTGGTGCTGGCCGAGCGCGTTGATCGCCGGATTCCCGGCGCGCTCATCGGTTTCGTCCTGTCGATCCTGGCAGTCGCCGCGTTCGGCCTCACCGCTGATGGCGTGGCAGTGCTGGGGCCGATCCACGGCGGCCTGCCGGCATTCGCCATCCCTTCGGCGTCGCTGGGCGACGCCAGGCAGCTCATCGGCCCGGCGCTGACCGTCGGGTTTGTCTGCCTGGCACAGACGTCCGCCGTCGTGCGGGCCGTCGGTGCGAGCTCCCTCGGCGCCGCGGAGCTGAACCGGAATCTGGTGGCCGTTGGAGCCGGGAGCCTGGCCGCAGGCCTGAGCGGATCGTTCGCGGTCAACTCCAGTCCGCCCCGCACCCAGGTGGTGCAGGCCGCGGGCGGCCGGTCGCAGCTCACCAGCGTGATCGCTGCCGCCCTGGTATTCGGCGTGGTCCTCGTTGCCACCGGGCTGCTGAAGGACCTGCCGGACGCGACACTCGGGGCCATCTTGATCTTCATCGCCACGCGGCTGTTCCGGGCCGGCGACCTGAAATCGATCCTGCGTTTCGACCGGCTGGAGTTCGGCCTGGCGGTCGTTGCCTTGCTGGCCGTGTCGCTCTTTGGCATCGAGACAGGCGTCGTCGTGGCCCTGCTGCTCTCCCTGGCCGACCGGACCCGCCGGGCCGCCCGGCCCAGCGGCGTCATCCTCGGCCGAGAACCCGGCACGGATCACTGGATTCCCCCGGACGTCGGCCGCCCGACGGAGCAGGTTCCCGGCGTACTCGTTCACTTGATCTACGCACCCCTGTGGTACGGCAACGCCGAGTACATCAGGCTGCGGATTCTCCAGATGCTCGACTCCGCCGCCGAGCCGGTGCGCGCGCTCGTGCTCGACGCCAACGGTATGTCCGACATTGACTACACGGGGGTGCGGATGCTCGGTGAGCTCATGGCCGAGCTCGAGCAGCGGAAGGTGGCGATCGCCATCGCCCGGTCATCGCACCTCATCCATCGCGAACTCAAGCGCAGTGGGCTTCTCCACAGCCTCGGCCCGGACCGCTTGTTCGCTACGGTGGAAGAGGCAGTCGAGACGCTCATCGCAGAGGCGGAAGGCCGGGCCGGCCACATACGCAGAGCTGCGGCGGCGCCGCAGCGCGCTGCTGGACAGTGGGCGGTACCGGAAGACCTCATCACCCGGCTCGCCGATGGCTTCACGGCCGCCGCGGCGCACGAGACCGACCCGAAGCAGCGGAAGCGGCTGCGCAGGGTAGGCCGGGCGCTGAGCGGAGCTGGGCACGACGTCGCGGTTGAGGTCGCCGCTGACGCAATCGCGCGCCCCGCCGGGCTGGACTGACAATCCGGTCTCTAGCTGAGCGGTGGAATGCAGCGCGACTTCCGCCACCGCATAGAACACCGATGCGCGGCCGTTCGGCACATAGGTCGTTATGAAATAGCCGCCCGATCCACCGGGTCGGCAGGCGCCAGCCGAGCTTGTGACATCCCGCACTCCGAGTCGCCTCGTCCTCATACGGACCGGCTGGCCGGGCGGCGGTGGGCCCAGATTTGCCTGACTGTGCCTGGCCGTCCGTATTGCCAGTCCAGCTCTCAAGCAACTCCGAGTCGGCGATCCGGCGCCAGGAGTCATCGTTCGTCCGTCACGTTCTGTAATCTAACGTAACGCGGAGCCGGAGGAGAGCGTGGCCAGGCGGCCGTGAAGCTGGCAACATGCGGTTGCGCTGCTAGAGGCAAGCGGTCTGCAGACCGCTCACCCCTCCTGGCAGCGCCACCAGGACAAGATCGCCAATCGCCGCGCTGAGATGTGGGAACTAAAGGTCTGTGATCAGTGGCAGGTGTTGGGTTCGAACCAACGTAGGCTGAGCCGACGGTTTTACAGACCGCTCCCTTTGGCCACTCGGGCAACCTGCCGTGCGCCGTCCCGCAGAACGGGCAACATGAAGGATAGCGGAACCCGCCTGTTACTTCAGCATCGCGGTTACGACACCGGGGCTGCGACGGCGATAACCTGATCCTCGTGGCAGCCGAATCCTCTTTCGACATCGTCTCGAAAATCAACCATCAGGAAGTTGACAACGCGCTGAACCAGACCGTCAAGGAAGTCGGCACTAGGTTCGACTTTCGCGGCGTCGGCGCCTCGATCGCCTGGTCCGGCAAGGAAGCGGTCGAGATCAAGGCCAACAGCGAGGAACGCGCCAGCGCGGTGCTGGACGTCTTCAAGGACAAGCTCATCAAGCGGTCGGTCTCGCTGAAGGTCCTGGACGCCGACGAGCCCAAGCTCTCTGGCAAGGAGTACCGGCTCCACGTCGGGCTCAAGGAGGGCATCTCGCAGGACGACGCCAGGAAGATCTCCAAGATCATCCGGGATGAGGGGCCCAAGGGCGTGCGGGCCCAGGTCCAGGGCGACGAACTGCGCGTCTCGTCCAAGAAGAAGGACGAGCTTCAGGAGATCCAGGCACTCCTGAAGGGCAAGGAGTTCGACATCGCGCTCCAGTTCGTCAACTACAGGTAGGCCCTCGTCCACCTCGCCGCGTCCGCAACGTTGGCAGCAGTCATTGGCAGACCGGCTAGCCGCCCGCCATCTCGGCACTTCATGCTTTCCTCGCGCAGACTTCATGGTTTCCGCACCCGCAAAACCGGCAAACTAGGACTCAAGATCGCGCGAAACCATGAAGTGCGCGGGCGAGGCCGGCGGACACGTCCCGCGACCGCCGGTAGTGCGCGGGCGAGGCCGGCGGACACGTCCCGCGACCGCCGGCAGGGCGCCAGCGACAGGCCGGGACGCCGCCAGCGACCGCCGGCAGGGCGCCAGCGACCGGCCGGGACGCCGCCAGCGACAGGCCGGGACGCCGGCGACTGACGGGGTCAGCGACCGGGCGAGCCGGGCAGGCACGTGCAGCGGCCCGGTGGCGCATCGCGCGCCCCGGGCCGCTGGTCCTAGCTCGCCGCTACTTGACCACGATGACGTGCCAGAGGCCGCCGTTCAGGTTGAGGTTGTTGCCGTTGTCCTGGCCTGCGCCGGAGTCCCCGACATAGGTGTACAGCGGATGCCCGTCGTAGGTCTCCTGCTTGGACCCGCCGGTGCGGGTGATCGTGGCGAGCGTCCCGGTGACGCCGGTCCCAGCCTTGAGCGGGCCTGGCACCGGCGGCCAGTACGAGGCGCACGAGCCGTAGCACGCTGACTTCCCGGCCGAGTCGGGCGCGAACCAGTACAGCGTGCGGCCGGCTGCGTTGGTCAGCACGGTCATGCCGCCGATGGACGCCGTGTGCAGGCCTGCGCCGGCGGCGGCCGGGGAGGTGCCTCCGCTTGCCCCGGCGCCCCCTGCACCAGCCAGCGCACCACCAAGCAGCCCGAGGGCCACCACGGAGACGGCGGCCGCGCCGAGGGCAGCCTGCGTGCGGCTGACCCCGGCGGGCAGCCAACGGGGGTCGCGGGCGGCCGCGCTGCGCACGCCGCCAGGCCCGCTGCCCACGCCGCCGGGCCCGCTGCCCACTCCGCCAGGCGCGCTGTGCACGCTGCTGGAGATGCTGTCGGCCGTACCCCCAACCCCGCCCCGGCGGGCGGCCACCGCAGCCGCGTCGGCCGCGGCCGCGTCAGCCGCCGCCGCGCTCCTCGCCCCCGTGGGCAAAGCCGCACCAGACGCCACGGCCCCCGAGCTTGGCGTCGCGGCGAAGAAGGCCAGCACAGCGAACGCCAGGACCTCGATGATCCCCGCCACGATGCCAGCCGTCGTTCGAACCTCGCGGAACCCGAAAAGCCCGAATTGCACGGTCAGCAGGTATCCGCCGAGCGTGCTCAGCGCGAACCCAGCGCCCAGCGCTGCCACCAGCCTGCTGCCCGTGACGAGCACCAGGCCGCCGAGGGCAAAGCCGGCGATGATCTGGAACAGGAACAGCGGGCCGATGGTCGGAATAGTCCGGTATCCGGTCAGGTACAGGTCGAGGTGTATGGCCGCGGTGGCGATCAGTAGTCCCGCCCCGGTAACCCGCAGCAGGAGCCGTGACCCCGCCCCTGGCCTTCGCTCTGCGCTCATGCCCGTTACCACGACGCAGGCGCGGCATAGGTTCAGCCGCCCGCGTCAGGGCTTCATCCGGGCATTACGCGGGCCGGGCAGCGGCAGGCCCGCCGGCCATGCTGGGATAAGACGTGGCAGCCAGCAAAACGTGGCAGCCCAGCAAAGGAGACGCGACATGCCGGACGTTCTGCCGCTCCGCGAGCGCAAGGCCTGGCAGGCGCTCGACCGCCACTACGCCGAGATCAAAGACCGCCACCTGCGCGAGCTGTTCCAGGAGGACCCGGGCCGAGGCGAGCGGCTGACGGCGGAGGCCGAGGGCATCTTCCTGGACTACTCCAAGAACCGCGTCACCGACGAGACCATGCGGCTGCTCGTCGAGCTGGCCGAGGAGTCGGCAGTACCAGCGCGCCGCGACGCCATGTTCCGCGGCGAGCACATCAACGTGTCGGAGGACCGCGCGGTCCTGCACGTGGCCCTGCGCATGCCAGCGACCGCGTCCCTGGTCGTCGACGGCGCGGACGTGGTCCGCGAGGTGCACGAGGTCCTCGGCCGGATGAGCGCGTTCGCCGACCGGGTCCGCTCCGGCGAGTGGACCGGCCACACCGGCAAGCCCATCCGCAACGTCGTGAACATCGGCATCGGCGGATCTGACCTCGGCCCGGTGATGGCCTACGAGGCGCTGCGCTACTACTCCGATCGCGACCTGACGTTCCGGTTCGTGTCGAACGTCGACTCCACCGACTTCGTGGAGGCCACCAGGGACCTGCGCGCCGACGAGACGCTGTTCATCATCTCGTCGAAGACGTTTTCCACCCTGGAGACGCTGACGAACGCGACGTCCGCCCGCGACTGGGTCGTCAGCGAACTGGGCACGGAAGACGCGGTCGCCAGGCACTTCGTCGCGGTGTCGACCAACGGGGAGAAGGTAGCCGCCTTCGGGATCGACACGCAGAACATGTTCGGCTTCTGGGACTGGGTTGGCGGCCGCTACTCGATGGACTCCGCCATCGGCCTGTCCACCATGATCGCGATCGGCCCCGACCAGTTCGATGAGATGCTCGCGGGATTCCACGCGATGGACGAGCACTTTCGCACCGCGCCGCTAGCGCAGAACCTGCCCGTCCTCATGGGCCTGCTCTGCGTCTGGTACTCCGACTTCTTCCACGCGGAGACCGTCGGCGTGATGCCCTACGACCAGTACCTGAAGCGGTTCCCGGCCTACCTGCAGCAGCTCACCATGGAGTCCAACGGCAAGAGCGTCACTATCACCGGGCGCCCGGTCGACTACCCGACCGGGCAGGTGTTCTGGGGCGAGCCGGGCACGAACGGCCAGCACAGCTTCTACCAACTGATTCATCAGGGAACGCGGTTGATCCCCGTCGATCTCATTGGCTTCGGCAGGTCGCTCAACCCGCTCCGCGACCACCACGACCTGCTGACGGCTAACGTGTTCGCCCAGGCCCAGGCGCTGGCCTTCGGCAAGACCGAAGAGCAAGTGCGCGCGGAGGGCACGCCCGAGCACGTCGTCCCGCACCGGGTCATGCCAGGCAACCGCCCCACGAACGTGCTACTCGCCGACGTGCTAACGCCGCGCCTGCTCGGCTCGCTGATCGCCCTGTACGAGCACAGCGTGTTTACCCAGGGCGCTATCTGGCAGATTGACTCCTTCGACCAGTGGGGAGTCGAGCTCGGCAAGGTGCTCGCCAGTCAGATCGCGCCTGAACTCGAGTCCCACGCTGAGCCGCAGTTGCGCCACGATTCGTCGACCAATGCCCTCATCCGCCGCTACCGGGCGCTCAAGGCCAGCTCGTAGCGGCCCCGTTCCCGGAAAACAAGATTGGAAGGCAACCGCGATGCCTACAGATAAGCCGATGCAGCTCGGCATGATCGGGCTCGGCCGGATGGGCGCGAACCTGGTGCGCCGCCTGATGCGCGACGGTCACCGCTGCGTCGCCTACGATCGCAGCGCCGACGTGGTCAAGCAGCTGGAAGCCGACGGCGCCGACGGCGCTAGCAGCCTCGCTGAGTTCGTCAGCAAGCTCGAGCAGCCCCGGGCTATCTGGATCATGGTCCCGGCCGCCGTCGTGCAGTCGACGCTCGACGGGCTCATGCCACTGCTGGCCGAGGGCGACATCGTCATCGACGGCGGCAACTCCTACTACCGCGACGACATCGAGCGTGCGAAGCAGCTGAAGTCCGCCGGCGTGCACTACGTGGACTGCGGCACGAGCGGCGGAGTGTGGGGCCTGGATCGCGGCTACTGCCTGATGATCGGCGGCGAGAAGGAGCCGGTGCAGCACCTGGACCCAATCTTCAAGACGATCGCGCCAGGCGAGGGCAGCGCGGAGCCGACACCAGGCCGGAGCCTCCCAGCCGCTGACGGTACAGGCAGCACCGCGCCGCACGGCTACCTGCACTGCGGCCCGAACGGGGCCGGGCACTTCGTCAAGATGGTCCACAACGGCATCGAGTACGGCATGATGGCGGCGATCGGCGAGGGCCTGTCGATCATCAAGCACGCCGACGCGGGCCTGCACGAGCAGGAGGCCGACGCGGAGACGGCGCCGCTGCGGGACCCGGAGGCCTACCAGTACCAGATCGATGTCGGCGAGGTGGCCGAGGTCTGGCGCCGTGGCTCGGTCATCAGCTCCTGGCTCATCGACCTCATCGCCAGCGCGTTCGCCGGTGACCCCGAGCTCAGCAAGTTCGCCGGACGGGTGTCGGACTCCGGCGAGGGTCGGTGGACGGTGCTGGCCGCAGTGGAGGAAGGCGTCCCCGCCTCGGTGATCACCGCCTCGCTGTACGAGCGGTTTGAATCGCGCGGCCTGGGTGACTTCACCGACAAGGTGCTGTCGGCTATGCGCTCGGAGTTCGGCGGGCACGCGGAAAAGAAGGACTAGTCGGTGCAGCACGAGCTTGAGGTAGTGCCAGACGCTGGTGCGGTGGCCGGGCGGGCGGCCAGGTATGTCGCGGCGCGGGCGCGGGAGGCCGTATCGGCGCACGGCCGGTTCACGTTCGCGGTCAGCGGCGGCAAGACGCCCTGGGCGATGTTCGCCGAGCTCACCAAAGAGGACATGCCCTGGGCTGACGTCGAGCTGTTCCAGGTCGACGAGCGGGTCGCGCCCGACGGCGACCCGGACCGCAACCTGACACACCTGCGGGAGAGCATCGCAGACGCGCCCGCGCGCGTGCATCCGATGCCAGTCAACGATCCGGACCTTGAGATGGCCGCGGCAGCCTACGCCACGGTGCTGCCGCAGCGGTTTGACCTGGTACATCTCGGCCTTGGGCCAGACGGTCACACCGCCTCACTGGTGCCAGGCGACCCTGTGCTCGAGGTCACCGACGCCCTGGTGGCGGTGACGCAGCCGTATCAGGGCCACCGGCGCATGACGCTCACCTATCCGGCGCTGACGCGCGCGGACCAGCTGCTGTGGCTGGTCACCGGGGCCGACAAGCAGGACGCGCTGGCTAAGCTGCTGGCCGGGGACGAGTCCATCCCCGCGGGCCGGGTGCTCTCGACGAGGTCGCTCGTACTCGCCGACGAAACGGCCGCGCCCCCGGACCGCTAGCCGCACTCAGCCGAAGGCGAACGCGCCGGTAACCCTCCCCCCGACCACGAGGACGCCATGACCGCAGTTAGCACCAGCAGGGCACGCGAGCATGGCAGCGTGCGCCGTCCTGACGATCACGTGATCGTGCTCTTCGGCGCCACCGGCGACCTGGCCAAGCGCAAGCTGCTGCCCGGCCTGTTCCACCTCGCCGCGGCCGGCCTGCTGCCGCACAACTACCGCATCATCGGGTCATCGCCAGCCAAGTTCGCGCTCAGCAGCGAGGAGTTCCGGGCACACGCGCGGCAGGCCGCGCAGGACTTCTGCATCAGCAAGCCGGACCGCGAGGCCGACTGCTGGACCGAGTTCCAGCGGCATCTGTCCTTCGCGTGCGCCGATCCCGACGACTACGCCCCGCTGAAGGACGAGGTCGCGCGTGCCGAGAAGGAGATCGGCGAAGGGGTCCGGCGCATCTTCCACCTCGCCGTGCCGCCGGCGGCCTTCTCGTCGGTCGTCGGCATGCTCGGCGCGGCCGGACTGGCCGGCGAGAAGTCGCGGGTGATCATCGAGAAGCCGTTCGGCACGGACCTGAAGTCGGCGATCGAGCTCGGCAACGCCGTGCACGCGGTCTTCGACGAGTCGCAGATCTTCCGGATCGATCACTTCCTCGGCAAGGAGTCGGTCGACAACATCCTGGCCTTCCGGTTCGCCAACGGGCTCTTTGAGCCCGTCTGGAACCGGTCGCACATCGCCTACGTGCAGATCGACGTGCCCGAGACCCTCTCGATCGAGGGTCGCGCCGACTTCTACGACAAGACCGGCGCCTACCGCGACATGATCGTGACGCACCTGTTCCAGGTGCTGGGCTTCGTCGCGATGGAACCGCCGACGGCCCTGACCGCGCAGCAGCTGCGCGCCGAGAAGCTGAAGGTATTCGATGCGCTGCGGCCCATCGACACCCGGCACGTCGTGCGCGGCCAGTACGACGGCTACCTGACGGAGCCCGGCGTCGGCCCCGGCTCGCAGACCGAGACGATGGTCGCGCTGAAGGCCGAGGTCGACAACTGGCGCTGGCACGGGGTGCCGTTCTACCTGCGGTCCGGCAAGAGCCTCGGGGCCGGCCGTCAGGTGGTCACGCTCGGGTTCCACGAGCCGCCGCTGCGGATGTTCAAGGCACACCGCAAGGACATCCCAGACGGCCGCCGGAACGAGATCATCATCGACTTCGCCGACCCCGGCTCGATCACGGCAAAATTCCTGGCCAAGGAGCCGGGCGCGGAGATGGCGCTCGGCAGCGAGAAGATGGTCTTCAAGTATGCGGATTCGTTCGCAGCGGCCAACGCGCTCGAGGGCTACGAGCGGCTGATTCTCGACGCGATGCTCGGCGACCAGTCGCTGTTCACCAGCTCAGACGGCATCAACAGGCTGTGGGAGATCTCCGAGCCGCTGCTGGAGAACCCGCCGCGGGTCGAGCCGTATGCAAGCGGCTCGTGGGGGCCGCCCTCGGTGGCCAAGCTCATCGAGCCATTCCGCTGGCACCTGCCGAACTCTGGCTGACGACGTCGTCTTATCGGGAGGTACGCGTGGCGCTCGGGTACGACAAGCCGTTGTATCTCATGGCCTTCGATCATCGTGGCTCCTTCGAGAAGGACCTGTTCGGTTCCTCCGAGCCGGTACCTCCGGCTGTGCGCGACGGCATCATCGAGGTGAAGGAGGTCATCTTCGACGCGCACCGCCAGGCCCTGGCGGCGGGAGCCCCCGGCGGCTACTGCGGTGTCCTGGTCGACGAGGAGTTCGGCAGCGGGGTCGCGCGCCGCGCCACGGCAGCAGGCGTCGTGCTGGCCATGCCGGTAGAGAAGTCGGGCCAGGACGAGTTCGAGTTCCAGTACGGCGAGGACTTCGGCGCGCACATCGAGGCCCTCGACCCGACGTTCGCCAAGGTGCTGGTCCGCTACAACCCGGACGGTGACCCGGACCTGAACCGCCGCCAGACCGAGCGCCTCGCCCTGCTCAGCCACTGGCTGCGGGACCGGGACCGCAAGTTCCTGTTCGAGCTGCTCGTGCCCGCAACCAAGAGCCAGCTCGACCGGTTCGGCGGCGATCAGCGCGACTACGACCGCAACCTGCGCCCCGATCTCGTCGTCGCGACCATCGCGGCCCAGCAGGCCGGCGGAGTCGAGCCGGACATCTGGAAGATCGAGGGACTGGACAGCCGCTCGGCCTGTGAGGAGGTCGTCGCGCAGGCGCGCGCGGAAGGGCGAGACGGCGTGAAGTGCATCGTGCTCGGACGTGGCGCGGACGAGCCGCAGGTCATCGACTGGGTCAAGATTGGCGCGGCGGTGGACGGCTTCGACGGCTTCGCCGTCGGCCGGACGCTCTGGGAGGAGGCGCTGACGGACTACCTGGCGCAGAGGGCGACCAGGGAGCAGACCGTGGACCGGATCGCCGGCCGGTATCGCGATGTCATCGACGCCTACGTGACAGCCGAAGCCGCGGCAGCCGCTCGGGGTGCGCGGTGACGCCGCCGACGGTCAAGCTGCTGCTCGCCGACGTCGACGGTACGCTCGTCACGTCGGACAAGAAGCTGACGAGCAAGGCGGTCGCCGCAGTGCGCGACCTGGACAAGGCTGGCGTCATCTTCGCGATTACCAGCGGCCGCCCGCCGCGCGGCATGGAGATGCTCATCGAGCCGCTCGATATTCAGACTCCTATCGCGGCGTTCAATGGCGGCTTGCTCGTCGACCGGCACATGTCGGTGATCGAGCAGCGCGTGCTGCCCGACGACCTCGTCGCGCCGGTGGCTGACGAGATGGCCTCGTTCCAGCTGGACGTGTGGCTGTACAGCGGCGCCGACTGGTACGTGCCGAAGGCCGACGGGCCGCACGTCGCGCGCGAGGCGTGGACCGTCAAATTCCAGCCGAAGGTCATGCCGCCGGATGGCGTACGCACGCTGACGCACGACGTAGCCAAGCTGGTGGGCGTTAGTGACGACACCGATGCCGTCGAGAAGGCGACCGCCGCCGTCCACGACAAGTTTGGCGACCACGTGACCGCGGCTCAGTCACAGCCGTATTACCTCGACGTTACGCACCCGAGGGCCAACAAGGGCGAGGTGGCCAAGTACCTGGCGGCCAAGTACAAGCTGGCGTCCGAGGAGATCGCGACGATCGGCGACATGCCGAACGACGTGCTGATGTTCGCCCACTCGGGCCTCAGCATCGCGATGGGCCAGTCCAGCACCGAGGTCAAGCGGGCCGCCCGCCGGGTGACGACGGCCAACGACGACGAGGGCTTCGCCGAGGCCGTCCGCAAATTCATTCTGCGCTAGAAGCAGCATGGCACCTGGTCGCGCGTCTGTACTTTCGTGAAGCGCGAGGATCTGACCGCGGCCGCGGCCGTGGACTTGCCGGGGCTGCCCCCGCACCTGGCGCTCGACGATGCCGCCACGGCGGTCACCACGCTGTACAACGACACGGCCTTCAGCCTCATCCGCCTCGCGTACGTCATGCTCAGCGACAAGCAGGCCGCCGAGGACGTCGTTCAGGAGGCGTTCTGCAGTCTCTACCGGCGCTGGGACGACCTAGCCGAGGCCGACAAGGCTCGGCAGTACGTGCGCGCCTCTGTGGTCAACGGCTGCCGTTCGGTCCTGCGCCGGCGTGCCGTCCGTAACCGCCGGGTCATCTATGAGCTGCCGGCCCCGTCCGCCGAGGCAGCGGCCCTCCGGAACGAGGAGCACAACGAGGTAATCCACGCGGTGGAAGGGCTGCCGCGCCGCCAGCGCGAGGTGCTCATACTGCGCTTCTATTCCGACCTGACCGACGACGAAATCGCCGAGCTGATGGGCGTCCGCCCGAGCACGGTCAGGTCCACCACCCACCGGGCACTCGAGTCGCTCGGCCGCGCCCTGAAGGAGCGGTCATGACCCAGCTTGAGGACACGCTCCGCGCGGCCTTCCAGGCCAAGGCTGCGGACATCCCGTCCAGCGTGCCTCCGCTCTACCTCCAGCCCGTCCGACGGCCAGGCTCTGTCGCCCGCGGGGGCGGCAACAGAGCCTGGTCCTGGGCGCACCGCCGCTGGGTGGCACCACTGGCGGCGGCCGCTGCGGTCCTGGCCGTGGTAGCCGCGGCGCTCGCCGCCGCTGGCGTGCTTTCGGGAGTGGTAGTGCCGCCTGTGAACCCGATCCAGATTAAGGTCCCGCCCTACTACGTGGCCTTGATCAACAACAAGTTCCCCGCGCCGCAAGCTGAGCCGACAGCTGTGGCCACGGTCCGGGCCACGGCGACCGGCGAGGTATTCGCCCGCATTAGGCCGCCCCGGCCGTACGTCGGCTTCGACGCCGTGACCGGGGCGGCCGACGATCGCACCTTCGTGCTGTGGGCTCGCGGCAACACCAACTCACACACGGGCGTCATTCCGGAGCGCTTCTACCTCCTGCACATCGACCCGGCCGCGACGTCGGCATCCGGCCGGGTAAGCCTGACCGCGCTGCCCACGAGTGACATCCCGACTGGCAGCCAGGTGAGCACGATGGCGCTGTCGCCGGACGGAAGCACGCTGGCAGCGGTGCTCCAGAACAACCTGACGAGCCCCGGCCAGCTAAATGTGTATGACCTGGCGACCGGAGCGACGAAGACCTGGATCAGGAGACTGTGCAGTGCCTGCGGCCAGACCACCATCGATGGCGCGTTGCCGGCTGAATCTGCACCAGTGCCCGTCTACTTGTCCTGGACGGCGAACGGGAAGTCGCTTGCGTTCATCCCCGACGTCTATTCCCCGCAACTGCGCCTCCTTGATCTCGGCGCACCTGGTAACAACGTCCAGTCGGCTAGCAAGCCGTTCGCCATTCATGGCGTGCCCGTGCTGGAGTGGCAGGACGCCTATATGACGCCGGACGGCAAGATGGTCTTCATCTCCTACCAGGAAGGCGTCGGCCACTCGAACTGGACCGGGCTGATGCGCTTCTCCGTCCGCGCCCGCACTCTGACCGCGATCAACAAGGTCACGCAGGAATTCGAGGGCCGTCCGGCCGGCGGCGGCAGCGACCTGGTCCTGTGGAGCAACTACAACGGGAGCCAGCTGATCGTCACCGGGGCAGGGCGCGGCCTCGATGCCCCGACCAAGCAGGTGCTATTCGGCCCGGACGTGACGGCCGGGATCTACCGCGGCGACCACTACACACCGATTCCATGGCCAGCCGACGTGATCGGTGCTGCGTGGTAGGCGTGGGGCACGTGAGGGGATGGTCATGAGACAGGACAACGGCGGGCTTCCCGCGGCGCGCGCGCCGCGCCGGTGGCTCGCGGCGCTGGCCGCGGCGGCAGCCGCCGCCGGCGTGCTAGCCGCCTGCAGCGGCGCCCCAGGCCAGACGGCCGGAGCGGCTACGGCGACCGCCACGGTACAGGTCAACGTGCCGCCCTACTACGTCGCGGTCACCGGTTCGCGGCCGGAGTATGAGCTGGGTCTTCCGCCTGCGGACGTCGCCGTGGTCCGGGCCACCACCACTGGCGCGGTGCTAGCCCGCATCAGGCCGCCCCGGTCGTACACGTTCGTGACGGTGAGCGGTGCCGCCGACGACCGCACGTTCGTGCTGTACGGCGTCGGACCGACCACCGGGGACACCGCGCTGTACGGGACGTACCGCCAGCGCCTGTTCCTCCTGCACATCAATCCGACCGCGTCGAGCCCGTCGGGGCGAGCTCAGCTAACGGAGCTGCCCGAGAGCGACATCCCGGGCGGGCGGGGACGGCAGCTGCTCGCGATGGCGCTGTCCCCGGACGGGCAATCGCTGGCAGCGATCCTCTTCTGGCGCGCCAGCACAGCCGCCCAGCTCCAGGGCCAGCTGACCGTTTTCAACCTGGCCAACGGCTCGCAGCACACGTGGACCAGGAACGTCTGCAGCGCCGGCCAGTGCGGCCGGCAATCGGTCGGTGACGGGTTCCCGCTCCTGCAGTACCCGAGCCGGGTACAGCTCTCGTGGACGTCGAACAGCCGGTCGCTGCTCTTTATCGAAGGGGCGACGGGTTCGCAGGTCCGGCTGCTCGATGTCGACGCTTCGGGCACCAGCCTGATGGCCGACAGCCATCCACTCCCCGCCAGGACCGCCGTGATGTCGTGGCGCAACGCCGTGATCACCCCCAACGGCAAGACGGTCTTCATCGAATACCAGACCGGCGCTGCCGAGCTCAGGTCGAATCTGCTGCGCTTCTCGGCCGCCTCGAGCAACGGAACGGTCATCAACCAGGTGCCGACCTTCCTCGAGGGCCACACGACCGGAGCGGGCCCGGACGACGTGCTGTGGACCAACTACAACGGCAGCAAGATCATCGTCATCGGCGCGCAACCCGGCCCGAAGACGGGCGGCCCATTTACGCCGATTCCGTCGGGCCAGACGGCAGGGGTCTACGACGGCACGCAGTACACGCCGCTTCCCTGGCCAGCCAATGTGGTCGATGCTGCCTGGTAGGCGGTTGCCCCCCGCTGGCCGGCTAGGACGCCTCGGCGCGGTCCTTGATGCCCGCCAGGGTGGCGACCATGTTCGCCTGATGCTCGGCCAGCCGGCGGCGCAGGATGCGGTGCTCCTTGTCGGGCATCTGGACGATGAGCTCGCTGATGCCGCTCTCGCCAGGACCCATCTGCATCCACTGCCGGATGACGGTGCCGTCGCCGTCGGGGGCAAGCGAGAACCGCCACCGCGCCGCCGGTACCTCGGGGTCGCCGACAGCCCAGCCGAAGACGCGGTCCGGCTCGAATTCGCAGATCGTCGACACCGTCTCCCAGCTACCGCGCGCCTCGTGGAAGTTGCGGCCGCGGAACCGGGCCCCGAGTGCTGGCCCGGTCGCGCCATCGAGCCACTGTCCGCCCTGGAACTCCGAGCTGAACTCGGCGGGCGTCTGGATGTCGCAGACCAGCCGCCAGACTGCCGCGGGCGGCGCGTCGATGCGCAGCTCGGCCTCCGTCGTCGGGCAGTCGGCGTATCTGAGCTCGGCAGCTTCCACGGTCGCATGGTACGCCGCGCGAGGCCGTCAGCCCTAGCGCGACAATGAGGGCATGCAGGTAGGCATCGCCGCCCACGTGGCGTCGCGGCAAGACGCGGACTTCGTCCGGGACGCCGAGCGGATCGGTGCCACCTCGGTGTGGGTGGCCGAGGCGTGGGGGCAGGACGCGTTCACGCCCCTGGCATTCCTAGCCGCGCAGACCGAGCGGATCCGGCTTGGCACGGCCATCGCTCAGCTCGGCGCCCGGACGCCGGCGATGCTCGCGATGTCGGCCATGTCGCTGCAGCTCCTGTCCGGCGGCCGGTTCCGGCTTGGCATCGGCACTAGCGGGCCGCAGGTGATGGAGGGCTGGCACGGGGTCAGGTTCGAGGCCCCGCTGGCGGTTACGCGCGAGACCATCGAGATCGTCCGCACTGTGGCGGCCGGCGAGCGGCTGAGACACCGCGGCCGCGCCTACGAGCTGCCGCTGCCGGGCGGCCAAGGCCGTGCCATCCGCTCCATGCTGCCGCCGGCCCCCGTGCCCGTCTACGTCGCCGCGCTCGGGCCGCGCAACCTGGAGCTGACGGGCGAGCTGGCCGACGGCTGGATCGGCAATACCTTCATGCCCGAGCACGCCGACGTGTTCCTCGATCCGCTCAGGGCCGGAGCCGCCAGAGGCGGCCGGCCCGTGGCGGACCTCGATCTGGTCATCCCGGTGGCGGTCGAGATCACGGCGGATGAGGAGGCAGCAGCGGCGGCCGCGCACCGGCACGCCCGCGGCTACGCGTTCACCATCGGCGCGATGGGCTCCAGGGAGCAGAACTTCTACAACGCGGCCTTCACGCGGCAAGGCTACGGCGCCGACGTGGACGTCGTGCAGGAACTCTGGCTCGCCGGGCGGCGCGACGAGGCCGCCGACCGGGTGCCGGTCGAGCTCGGCGTCAAGACGAACCTCATCGGCACCCCTGGCATGATCACCGAGCGGCTCCGGCTATATCGGGACGCGGGCGTCACCACCTTGCAGGCCAAGCTCGACGGGGATCCCGGCAGACGGCTCGACACGCTCGCACAGCTTGTCGACCTAACCGCGGCCGTGAGCCAGGAGCGACCGGGCTGACGGCCTATTCCGCGCCAGAGCCTGGCAGCGGCCGAGGCGGACCGGACGCTGCCAGGATCTGGAGCCGCCCGCCAGCCGGGCCCGGCCGCAATCCGGATCCGACCATAATCCGGAACCGACCACAATCCGGAACCGACCACAATCCGGAACCGACCACAATCCGGAACCGACCGGATCAGGATCGGCCCGGATCAGGACGCGACTGGCGCTCGGTGCCGGTAGCCAGGGATGTCCCGGTGCTGCGGCAGGCCGTCCGGGCTCGTGCTCGCGCTCGCAGCGGCCGTGCTCGCAGCGGCCGTGCTGGCCAGCGCGGCTGCCACCTCCGCGTAGGCGCGAGCCCGGTCGTTGTCCTTCAGGTGCTCGGCGCAGCGCGCGCCAGGGATGTTCTCGCAGTCCCAGCAGCCGGACGCGGCGGTGCCTGAACTGCGGTAGACGGCCGCGTCGCTCAGCGCGGTCAGCACGACCTCGAGCTCACGCGCGGTCAGCCCTGCCTCGTCGCGGCCGGCCTCGCGAGCGCGACTGAGGAGCGACGCCACGCTCGCGGCATTCCGCTTGTCCCAGGCCACGAGGCGGGTGAGGAATTGCTTGTCGCGCGCGCCCAGCCGGACGCCGGTTAGCGCCGCGTACAGCGCCGACCGCGCCGTCACTCGGCCTGAGCCAGGCGCGGCTAGGGAAATCTGCGTCGCGGGCGGGGGAGCTGTCTGCGCGGCACGCTGGCTCGCGGGCTGGCCGCCGGCCTGGCTGCCGGACTGGCTGGCAGCCGGGGCGCCTGCCACCACTCGCCTGCCGCCGAAACACGACGGCGTCGGGATGATGGCTGCCCGGCTGGCTGTCCGTCCACTGCCCAGATCGGTAATCACGCTGTGGCCCCCTTGCCCGGCACCCGGAACCCGTCCGATAACGCCGGTACTCGGCCTGCCCCCGTGCTGACGCTCCACCCCCGGTGCGGCAGTAATGGCAGGACTCGCGAGTATGACGCGCCGTAGCGCTACCAGGTTGACACGCCGCGTGACTGAGCCTGGGTATTTCCGCCGCGCGGCGACCGGCCACGGGCACCCGTGAACCGCCCCGCCACGCGGCGCGTCGTATAAAGCGAGACCGAACCTGGATGTCATGACTTCTGTACTAGAATCGTGTTCTAGCTGCGACAGGGGGCCCCGAGAGGCGAGCGCCGGACGTGGCGGCGGGCCGCCTACGACAGTACAGGCCGTAGTCTCGCCAGTAGGATGTCCCGCCGACGCCGTCCGGGCGCGCCCGGCAGGCACCATCAACAAGAATCCACGAGACAAAAAGATACGCAAAGATGCACGCCGTCACCGCGTCAGCACCCGGCCTCGGCGCGTGAAGGAGGCCGGGAGACTGTGACCAAGCAGGTCCAGCAGCTCGATCGTGTGATCATCAGGTTCGCCGGCGACTCCGGCGATGGCATGCAGCTCGCCGGGGACAGGTTCACCCAGGAAACTGCGACGTTCGGCAACGACCTGTCCACGCTGCCGAACTTCCCGGCTGAGATCCGCGCCCCGGCCGGCACCCTTCCTGGCGTGTCCAGCTTCCAGCTGCACTTCGCCGACCACGACATCCTGACCCCCGGCGACGCGCCCGATGTGCTGGTCGCGATGAACCCGGCGGCGCTGAAGGCCAACCTTGACGACGTTCCACGGGGCGCGGACATCATCGCCAACACCGATGAGTTCACCAAGCGCAACCTGGCGAAGGTCGGCTACCAGGCGAACCCACTCGAGGACGGCTCGCTGGAGGCCTACCGGCTGCACGCCATCCCGATCACGTCCGTGACAGTGAAGGCGCTCGAGGACTTCGACATCACGCGCAAGGACGCCGAGCGGGCCAAGAACATGTTCGCGCTCGGCCTGCTTTCCTGGCTGTACAACCGTCCCGTCGAGGGCACGTTCCGGTACCTCGACTCGCGGTTCGCCGCCCGGCCCCAGATCCTGGCCGCCAACAAGGCGGCCTTCCAGGCAGGCTGGAACTACGGCGAGACGACCGAGGCGTTCTCGGTCCAGTACGAGGTCAAGCCGGCCCCGCTCACGCCCGGTAGCTACCGAAACATCACCGGCAACACCGCACTGGCCTTCGGGCTGGTCGCTGCCTCCCGGCGGTCGGGACTGCCGCTGTTCCTCGGCTCGTACCCGATCACCCCGGCCTCCGACATCCTGCACGAGCTGTCCAAGCTGAAGCGGTTCGGCGTCCGGACCATGCAGGCCGAGGACGAGATCAGCGGTGTCGGCGCGGCGCTCGGCGCCTCGTTCGGCGGCGGCCTCGGCGTGACGACCACCTCCGGTCCTGGCATGTGCCTCAAGGCAGAGACGATCGGACTGGCCGCGTCGGTCGAGCTGCCCCTGATCATCTGCGACATTCAGCGGGCTGGCCCGTCGACCGGCATGCCCACCAAGACGGAGCAGGCCGATCTGCTGATGGCCCTGTTCGGCCGCAACGGCGAGTCCCCGGTCGCAGTCGTCGCGCCAGCCACGCCGGCCGACTGCTTCGACACGGCGCTGGAGGCGGTGCGGATCGCGGTGAAGTACCGCACGCCGGTGATCATCCTGTCCGACGGGTACCTTGCCAACGGGTCGGAGCCGTGGCGGATCCCCAGCGTGGACGGCCTGCCCAAGCTGCGCGATCAGTTCAAATTCGCAAGCGGGAACGTGGTCGTAGACGGGGCTGCCGGCCCGCCCTTCCTGCCGTTCCAGCGCGATCCGAAGACCCTGGCGCGGCCCTGGGCAGTACCGGGCACGCCCGGGCTCGAGCACCGCATCGGCGGTATCGAGAAGGCGGATGTGACGGGTGCCATCTCCTACGACCCGGATAACCACGACACGATGGTGCGCCTGCGGCAGGCCAAGATCGACGGCATCGCGGCGGACATCCCGCCGGTAGAGGTCGACGATCCGGACGGCGCCGCTCGGGTGCTCGTGCTCGGCTGGGGCTCGACCTACGGCTCCATCGGCGCCGCGGTGCGCCGGGTCCGCACGGCTGGCGGCTCGATCGCCCAGGCACACCTGCGCCACCTGTCGCCATTGCCAGCCAACCTCGGTGAGGTGCTGCGGTCTTACGACAAGGTGCTGGTACCCGAGATCAACCTGGGGCAGCTTGCGCTGCTGCTGCGCGGCCGGTACCTGGTCGACGTCGTCTCCTACAACCGGGTCCGCGGCTTGCCCTTCAAGGCCGCCGAGCTAGCGAACGTCATCCAGGATGTGATCAGCAATGTCTGACAGCGCCGGCAACGACGCGGAGTTCCCCGAGCCGCAGCACCGGTTCGGCTCGCTGACCCTGGTTCCCAAGGCCGACGAGAAGCAGTCCATGAAGGACTTCAAGTCGGACCAGGAAGTCCGCTGGTGCCCTGGCTGCGGTGACTACGCCATCCTGGCGGCCTTCCAGGGGTTCCTGCCTGAGCTGGAGATCCCGCGGGAGAACCTGGTCATCATCTCGGGCATCGGCTGCTCATCGCGGCTGCCGTACTACGTCAACAGCTACGGGATGCACTCGATCCACGGCCGCGCGCCCGCGATCGCGTCCGGTCTGGCCGCGTCCCGGCCCGACCTGTCGGTCTGGGTGATCACCGGAGACGGCGACGCGCTCTCGATCGGCGGCAACCATCTGATCCACGCGCTGCGGCGGAACGTGAATATCAAGATCCTGCTGTTCAACAACCGGATCTACGGCCTGACCAAAGGCCAGTACTCACCGACGTCTGAACAGGGCAAGGTCACCAAGTCGACGCCCTTCGGGTCGCTGGATACGCCCTTCAACCCGATCTCGCTCGCACTCGGCGCCGAGGCTGGCTTCGTGGCCAGGACCATCGACTCCGACCGCAAGCACCTGACCAGCGTGCTGCGCGCGGCCGCTGATCACAAGGGCACGGCGTTCGTCGAGATCTACCAGAACTGCCCGATCTACAACGACGACGCGTTCCTGCCGATCACCGAGCCGGGCCAGCGCGAGCAGCGGCTGATCCGGCTTGAGCACGGTGAGCCGATCCGGTTCGGCGCTGACGCCGGCTTCGGGCTGCGGGCCGGCCGGTATGGCGGTCTTGAAGCCGTGCCGGTGGCGGCCACGGACCCCGACTCCCTGCTCGTGCACGACGCGCACGCGAGCGACCCCTCCTACGCGTTCGCGCTCTCCCGCCTGGACAGCCGGGACTTCGCGCACACGCCGATCGGCGTATTCCGCACCGTGGAGCGGCCTAGCTACGACGAGGAGATGTCCGCGCAGATCGAGGCGGCGAGGCTGAAGCAAGGCGACGGCGATCTCGCCGAGCTGCTGGCCGGCAGCGACACCTGGCAGGTCGGCTAGCCGTGTCGACCCCGAGTGCCGCCCGGCCGGCCCACTCGGGTGGCAACGCGCGGACGCCAGCTAAGGTCAGCCCGGTCCGGGTTGACCGGGCCGGTCCGGTCACCACGGTGATCCTGGATCGGCCAGAAGTGCGCAACGCCGTCGACGGCCCGACGGCGGCGGCGCTCGCCGAGGCGTTCGCTGATTTCGACGCCGACGCTGACGCTGCGGTCGCTGTCCTGTTCGGCGCGGGCGGTACCTTCTGCGCCGGCGCCGATCTCAAGGCCATGGGCAGCCCGCGCGGTAATCGCACTGAGCCCGGCGGAACGGCGCCGATGGGACCGACCCGCATGCGCCTGTCCAAGCCGGTCATCGCCGCGGTCGCCGGACACGCTGTCGCCGGCGGGCTGGAGCTGGCGCTGTGGTGCGACTTGCGCGTCGCCGAGGAAGACGCCGTCTTTGGCGTCTTCTGCCGCCGCTGGGGCGTCCCGCTGATCGACGGCGGCACGGTCCGGCTGCCGCAGGTCGTCGGCCTCGGCCGGGCGCTAGACCTGATCCTGACGGGCCGGGCAGTGCAGGCCGCCGAGGCCTACGAGATGGGCCTGGTCTCCCGGCTGGTGAAGCACGGCGACGCGCGCGAGGCCGCCGAGCTGCTCGCCCGCCAGATCGCCGCGTTCCCGCAGGCTTGCATGCGCGGCGACCGTGCCTCAGCCCTGGAATCGACGTCGCTTGGCTTCGATGAGGCGATGACGAACGAGTTCGCCCACGGGATGGCCACGCTGGCCGATCCGGGCGTGGTCGAGGGAGTATCGCGGTTTCGCGGGGGCGCCGGCCGGGGCGGCGGGCCGGCCTGACCCAGGCGATGCTGGCACCAGCGACTGTCGGCAAGCCCAGCTCTAGTCAGCCGTCCGCCGCGGAAGTCGCTGCCCGGTACCCGCGCTCCAGCGCGGTTTGCCAGACTTGCGGTCGTGGACGCGGAGGAACTCGAACGGGCTTACCGGGCCGAGGCCACCAGGCTGCGAGCCACCCTAGCCAGGCGGCTCGGCGACGTGGGCCTGGCCGAGGAGCTGGTCCAGGACGCGTTCGTCGAAGCGCTCGAGCACTGGCAGGCCGAAGGGGTCCCGCCCAACCCCGGTGGCTGGCTGACGACGACCGCGTGGCACAAGGCGATCGACCGGCAGCGGCGGGTCAAGGCAGGCCGCGAGAAGCTAGCGCTCCTCGCGGTGACGGCCGACCGCGCGACCCCCGACGGGCAGGAGCCCGGCTCCGGCTCTGACGACGACCTGCTGAGCCTGGTGTTCGCGTGCTGCCATCCGGAGCTGCCTGCCGATTCCCAGATCGCGCTGACGCTGCGGGCGGTGTGCGGTCTGACGACCGCGGAGATCGCGGCCGCGTTCCTGGTCAGTGAGCAGGCGATGGGCCAACGGCTGTCGCGAGCCCGCCGGTCGCTGCGCGACGCGGGCGTGGCTGTGCGGATACCCGATCCGGACGAGCTGGGCGGCCGGCTCGCGGCCGTACTTGCCGTTGTCTACCTGGTATTCAACGAGGGCTACCTGGCTAGCGCCGGCCGAACGCCCGCGCGGCGTGACCTCGCCGCCCAGGCCGTTTCGCTCGGGCGGCTGCTGCACCGGCTGATGCCGCGCGAGCCGGAAGCGCTCGGGCTGCTGGCGCTGCTGCTGCTGCACGAGTCGCGCGCGGCGGCCAGGTTCGACGGGTGGGGCCGCCTGATCCGGCTCGCCGACCAGGACCGTAGCCGCTGGGATGGTGACCTGGCAGCGGAGGCGACCGCCCTGCTCGATCGCGCGATCGCCCTGCATCAGCCAGGCCCGTACCAGGTCCAGGCTGCCATCGCCGCGCTGCATTCAGCCGCGCCGACGTACGCCGAGACAGACTGGCAGCAGATCCGGCTGCTGTATGACCGGCTCCAGGTCATGACGCCGTCGCCGATCGTGCAGCTCAACAGGGCGGTGGCGACGCGGTACCTGCTCGGCCCGCCGGCCGCGCTGGCCGAGGTCGAGCCGCTCGCCGCCGAGCTTGATGACTACCGGCTGTTCCACGCGGTCCGCGCCGAACTGCTGACCGCTGTTGGCCGGATCGCCGACGCGCGAGAAGCCAACGAGCGAGCGCTCGCGCTGGCCGCGAATCCGGCCGAGCGCGAGCTGATCGCCCGGCGGCTGTCGAGCTGAGCCGCCTGTCTGACTGACTACAGGCGGATCAAAGGCGCCTACATCTCCACGACCGGCCGGACCTCCACGGTGATCAGGCCGCGATCCACGCCCGGCCAGGTGCTGGCGACCTCGATCGCCTCGTCGACGTTGGCTGCCTCCAGCACCGAGTACCCGCCGAGCACTTCCTTCGACTCGATGAACGGACCATCGGTGACGCCGCTGGCCCGTGCTGTCTTCGCCGTCTCCGGTCCCTGCAGCTGGTGGCCCCCGTCGGCGAGAGTGCCGCTGGCGCCGTGCTTCTCATACCAGGCCATGATCTCGGCGTACCAGGCCTGCTGCTCGTCCTCGGTCATCTGCGCCGTCGCGTCGGTGTTCATAATCAGCATCACGTACTTCATCTCGCGTGCCTCCTGCTGGTAGCGCGGGTGCCGGCGGCACCCTCCTCATCCAGTGCCACGAATGCGCCCGGACCCATTTCGACATTGTCTGGCCGCAAATTTCCGCCAATTTGCTGCGCTCTGCGGCAACCAGGACGATATCCCGAGCGTCTTTTCTAGTATCGACGACGAGGGAGCTGCCATGAGCCGCATGTCCCGGGGGCCTAAGACCATGCTGGCAGCAGCGGGGTGCGTGGCCGTCGTCGCCGCCGGAGCCGCGGTCCCGGCCACGGCCAGTGCGGCCAGCACCGCGGCGGCGAGCATCTGTACATCGGCCAGGCACCCGAGGATCGCCGGGCGCATCTCTCGCGGCATCGCGGCTGCCATCGCCAGCCGCCCTGGTTCATTCGTGGGCCTGGCTGCGGCGGATCCTGCCGAGGACTTGACGTGCTCGTATCGAGAGTCAACCCACTTCTACTCGGCGAGCGTCATCAAGGCCACCATCCTCAGCGCGCTCCTGTTCAAGAAGGGCGGCCCCGGGCACCTGACCGCGCGCGAGCGCAGTCAGGCGTACCTGATGATCACGCAGTCCAGCAACAGCGCGGCGACGTACTTGTGGGACGACGTGGGCATCAGCAACATCCAGCGGTTCCTCAACCACGCCGGTATGGGGCAGACCATTCTCAACCACGAGGCCTGGGGCCTCACGCTGATCACGGCGCACGACGAGCTGCGGCTGCTGCAGCTGCTCACCGCCAGGAGTCCCGTGCTGAGCGGTCCGTCCCGTCATTACGTGCTATCGCTGATGGCGCAGGTCATTTCGGCCGAGCGCTGGGGCGTGTCGGCCGGCGCGCCATCGAACGTGACGGTCCACATCAAGAACGGGTGGCTCCCCTACCCAGGTGACGACGACTGGCGGATCAACAGCATCGGCGCCTTCACCGGCAAGGGCATCACGTACCAGATCGCGATCCTGACCGGACCTCCGGACGGCGACGGTCAGGGCGAGAGCTATGGCATCACTACCATCCAGGATGCCGCCGCCGTCATCAACAGGAACCTGGCCGGGACGTCGGCATCGACCGTCGCGCCGCCATCGGATCCGTCGCTCGACGCGCCTGGCGGGTGATTGGCCAGACTGAGCCGAGCCGTCCGATAATGCGGCGTGACCCCAGCGTTCCTGACTGGGCCGGCCGTTCCGACTAGGTCGGCCACCCCGGCCACGCCAGCCGGACGCGGCGACTTCCCGGACTGGCGGTTCGCGCCGAATATCGGCGGGCACCCGGACCGTTACGAGCTCGAGAACAGGGCGCTTGACGAGGCCGGGCACGTCCTGACGGCGATGCGTACGGTCGCGCCGTGGGCCGGGCGGACGGTGGTGGACCTGGGCTGCGGCACTGGCTACTGGCTAGGCCGGTACTCGGCCGAGGCGGCCCGGGTCATCGGGATCGAACCAGACCCGGCGCTGCGCTCGGCCGCTCGCCGCGCCGCCGGGTCGCTGCCTGGCACGGAGGTCCTGGCCGGCTCTGCAGAGCACCTGCCGCTCGCCGATCACAGCGTCGACGTGGTGCATGCCCGGTTCGCCTACTTCTTCCCCCCTGGCGCTGACGCCGGGCTGGCTGAGGTCCTGGGGGTGCTGCGGCCAGGCGGGCACCTTGTCGTCGTGGACAACGACTACCGATGGGGTGAGTTCTCCCGACTGCTGGCCGCATCGGCAGCGCGGCCGCCGCTATCGACCGCCACTGCCGTCGACGCCTGGTGGCGGGACCGGGGCGCGACCAGGCGTGAAGTGCACTCGCGGCTGGACTTCACGAGCCGAGCCGACCTGTCCGCGGTCCTGCACATCGAGTTCCCGGCCGAGATAGCGCGCTCCTGGCTCCGTCGTAATCCGGCCGCGACCGGCCTGAGCTACGGCTACGTGCTATTCGCTGTCCGCGCCTGAGCGAGCCGTCCAGGCGGCGGGGCGTCGGCGACAGGCTCGTGCTCGGGCCGCTCACGACGACCGCCGGTCCCCTTGGTCCAGCTCGCGACCAGCACCCCCAGACACACCACGACGGCGCCGATGACCTGCACGACGGTCGGCTGCTCGCGCAGCACGACGTCCGCCAGCACCAGGGCGCCCGCCGGCTGCAGGAGCAGGAGCAGCGACGACATCGCAGCGGGCAGCCGCGGCAGGGACGAGGTGATGAGCAGCCAGCCCGCCGTCCCGCTGAGCACGGCCAGCATCAGCAGCCAGCCGAACGACGGCCACGGAATGGCAAGCTGGAAGCCGCCGAACAGCAGGCCGAGTACAACGGACCCCGCAGTCGCCCCGACCGTCGCGTCTGCTAGCTGGCCGGCGACGTGCGGCGTGCGCCCGCCGGTGGTGCGCAAGGTCAGCAGGAAGCATGCGTAAGCGGCCGACGTGGCGAGACCGAACCCGACGCCGGGCAGCGGATGCAGCCCGGCCGCGTGGCCGCCCAGCACGCCGGACACGAGGACGACGCCTGCCAGCACGACGGGAAGCATCACCAGGTAGCGCTTGCCCGGCCGCTCCCGGAGCACCACCCAGGCAACGGCGGCGACGAACAGGACCTGCAGATTGCCGAGCACTGTCGCCACCCCGGCACCGACGTCGGCGATCGCGTGATTCCACAGCACCAGGTCCACCGCGAGGAACAGGCCCGCGATCACGGCATTACGCCGGCTGGACAACGGCCGCGGCCCGAGCCTGCGCTGCTCAAGAAGGGCGAGCGGCACCAGGAGCGGAAGCGCCAGCGCGCAGCGGAAGAACGCAGTCGTGACGTCGCCGACGTGGGCGAGCGTCACCAGGATCGCGGAGGACGAGATGCACGCGGCGCCGAGGACGGCGGTCAGCACCGGCCGTCCGGCACCGGCCGGACTGGCACCGGCCGGACTGGCACCGCCCCGTGGTGTGCCACCCGGGGTGGCACCGCCCGGTGTGGCGGTCATGACCGTTCCGTCGTACGGTACTGACATGGGGACAAGCCTATTGGGCGGTAGTGACAGGAGTCAAAGTCACTTTGATGCTGACCAGCTCGAGGCGATGGCCGGCTGCGTCGAGCTCATCAACACCGGCCGCGCCGGTCGCGGGGACGAGCTGAGCGATGTGTCTGACCTTCAGGCGATGGCGGACAGGTACGCCTTCGCCGGGGTTCGGGGCACTGCGGCTGACCTCGCCAGGGTGCGTGCTTACCGGCTCCGCCTGGACTCGATCGTCACCAGCTGCGAGGGCGGCGATGAAGCCGGGGCCATCACGCAGATCAACGCCCTGCTCGCGCAGGCCGGCGCCAGCCCGCAGATCGTGGCCCACGACGGCCGTGGCCCGCACCTGCACGTGTCAAGGCCGACGTCGCCGCTCGCCGACCGGATGGCGGCGCACTTCGCCATGGGCCTGGCCTGGCTCCTGGTGGCAGGCGAGAGCCGCCGGATCCGCACCTGCCAGTCGCCCACCTGCCGGGACGTCTTCGTGGACCTGTCCAGGAACAGGTCACGCCGCTACTGCGACAGCCGCACCTGCGGGAACCGGCTGCACGTCGCCGCGTACCGGGCCCGTAAGCAGGAGGCTGCGCCAGGCTGGCCAGCGGCCGGCTAGGTACTAGGTAACAGTCGGCGGGTGCTGACCGCCAGTCCGGAAGATCGACTCCGCCGGCTTTGCCATGACCGACAGCGGCCGGGCCACGTCCTCAAGCGACTTGCCTTCGGCGTCCACGGCGAGGAAGGCAGCGACCAGACCCCCGGCGATCATCGCGCCGGCTCCGATCAGGTAGCCCACATACAGCGAGTTCGGGTCCTTGCCGGTGCCGATCAGGTGCCCGTACAGGTGGGTGCCGAGGAAGCCAAAGCACTGCGCGATGGCGAAGAACACCGCGATCGCCTTGGCCCGGACCTCCAGCGGGAACACCTCACTGACGGTCAGATAGCCGGCGCTCGCGCCAGCGGAGGCGAAGAAGAAGATCACGACCCAGGACAGGGTCTGGGTGGTGGCGGTCAGCAGCCCGGCCTTGAACAGCTGGGCGCTGATCACTAGCAGGACGCCGGCCAGGAGGTAGGTGCCGGCGATCATCTTCCGGCGGCCGACGGTGTCGAACAGCCGCCCGAGCGTCAGCGGGCCAGCCAGGTTCCCGACGGCGAACGCCAGGAAGTAGTAACCGGTGTCCGTCGGCTTCACGTGGAAGAAGAACTCCAGGACGAGCCCGTAGGTGAAGAAGATGGCGTTATACAGGAACGACTGCGTGATCATCAGGACGGCGCCGAGCACCGAGCGGCTCGGGTAGCGAGCAAACAGCACCCGCAGCAGCGCGATGTAGCCGATCTTCTGGGTCGGGGTGATCTCGATCGCCCGATCGTCGCTAACCGGCGGGAGGTTGCCCTTCGTTGCCTTGACCTCGTTTTCGATCTCGGCGATCGAGGCCTCGGCAGCCCGTTCCCGCCCGTGCATGATCTGCCACCGCGGGCTCTCCGGCAGGTTACGCCGGACGTAGATGATGACCAGGGCCAGGACCGGGCCGACGACGTAAGCGACTCGCCAGCTCGTGTTCGGGGCCAGGCTGTTCAGCAGATAGAGGGTCACGATCGTGCCGATGATCGCGCCAGCCCAGTACGTGCCGTTGACGCCGAGGTCCACCCGACCCCGGAAGCGCGCCGGGATCATCTCGTCGATCGCCGAGTTGATCGCCGCGTATTCACCGCCGATGCCCATGCCTGCGATGACCCGGGTGGCGTATAGGTAGATGAACCAGTGGCCGCCAGCGGGCGTCGCAGCGGTCAGGCCGCTGCCGACGAGGTAGACGCCCAGTGTGATCATGAACAGGTTCCGCCGGCCGAGCCTGTCCGACAGCCGCCCGAAAACCAGCGCACCGATGACCTCGCCGATCAGGTACCAGGTCGCGATGTCGGCGACGGAGCTGGCAGACAGCCCGAGCGCGGTTTTCTGGGTCAGATCGGGCCCCACGTTGCTGGCGATCGTGATCTCCAGCCCGTCCAGCACCCAGGCGACGCCGAGAGCCACCACCATCCTGGTATGGAACCTCGACCAGGGAAGCCTGTCGATCCGTGCCGGGATCAGACTCCGGATCCCGTGCGCACTCGCGGTGTCAGTAGCCATCGTTACCCTCCCGGGGCGTAGATGGCCCCCGCTACCCCGCCACTACCGAAACATTCGCGTCGCTCGCCGTCTGTTACCACCGCGGATTTCGGCGCCCGAGTGCGGCAAATGGGCACAGACAACGCGCCTGCGACCGTGGCACAATCGTTACCCACCGGACCTGTGGGGGGCGCCGGTTGCGGGAGTTGGTATGAGTCATGGTCAGCCTGACATTGATGCGCACCTCGTTGACCTCCTGGACGGGTCACGCCATCAGCATGAGTTCGCGCGCGTCATGCGCGGATATGACACTCACCAGGTCAACCGCGTACTAAGGCAGCTTGACGGTGAGCTGGAGCAGCAGCGAGAGCAGATCCAGGCGCTGCGGCAGGAGCTAGCCGATGCCCGCCGCCAGATTCAGGACCAGCGGCCTGTCGTGAACGTGGGGCTCGGCTCGCGGATCGAAGAGGTGATCCGGACCGCGGCGGAGCAAGCAAGCGACCTGATCAGCACGGCCACGGCGCAAGCCGACGCGACGGCGGAGGCTGCGCGGACCCACGCCGATAAGCTTCGCGCCGCGGCGGCGAGTGATGCGGCCAACCTGCGGGCCAGCGCCGAGCGCGAGGCCGACGCCATCAGAGTCGATGCGAGCAGCGAGGCCGAGATCATCAAGGCCGGGGCGCGCACGAAAGCGGCGGCCATCAAGGCCGACGCCCTGCGCGAGGCCGCTGACCTGAAGCAGCGCGACGCCGAGGCCAGCGCTCAGGCCGAGCAGATCCGCGAGTACGCCCGGCGGCTCGGCCAGCAGATCATCGTCAACGCCGAGCAGAGCGCCGAGCAGATCGTGGCCGACGCCAAGAAGCTGCTCACCGACGTCAAGGCGGACGCCCAGCGCGTCCGGACAGCGGCCGACCTGCGCGCCAACGAGCTGAACAAGCAGGGTGAGGGCATCGCCGCGCAACTGGAGCAGCTCGGCCAGCTGCTCGTGCCGCTGGCACCCGCTGCCAGCGACGAGACTGCCAGCAGTGGCTGAGTTATCCGCCGGTGAGGGCGCCGCGGTCGCGCTGGCGTCAGACTTCATGGGTTTGGCCGATCTTGAGTCCTGGTTTGTCGGCTTTGTGAGCGCGGAAACCATGAAGTCTGCGCGCGGGAACCATGAAGTCTGGCCGAATACAGCCCGGCACGAGTCGAGCAGAACCGCCGATCAGGATCAGCCGTCCGCCTTTACGACTCCGATCGGGCAGGAAACGCCCGTGCCGTGGTCCGGGCAGTAGCCGTACGGGTTCTTGGCGTCGCTCAGGTACTGCTGGTGGTAGTCCTCGGCGAAGTAGAAGTCGCCGGCGGGCACGACCTCGGTCGTGATGTCTCCGTAGCCGGCCTCGGACAGGCGCTTCTGGTAGCTGGCCCGCGACTCCTCCGCCTCGGCCTGCTGCTGCAGCGACCGGTAGAAGATCGCCGACCGGTACTGGGTGCCGAGGTCGTTGCCCTGGCGCATGCCCTGGGTCGGATCGTGCGACTCCCAGAAGACCTTCAGCAGCTCGCCGTAGGTCACCGTGGCGGGGTCAAACACCACGCGCACCGCCTCGGCATGACCCGTCCGGCCGCTGCAAACTTCCTCGTACGTCGGGTTCGGCGTGAATCCGCCCTCGTAGCCGACAGCGGTCGACACGACGCCGGGCGTCTGCCAGAAGTTCTTCTCCGCGCCCCAGAAGCAGCCGAGCGCGAACTCGGCGACCTCAGTGCCCGCCGGATACGGCGGCAGCAGCGCGGTGCCGAGCACCTCATGCCGGTCCGGGACCCGCATCGCCGTGTCCCGGCCTGGCAGCGCGTCCTGCGCTGTCGCCATCTGCGTCTTGCGGCTTCCGAATATGCTCACTGCGCCTCCTTGGGTCGCCAGGCACAACCAGCGGGCCAGGCACAGGATTCCCCGCGCCACTGGCCAGCAGCCCCGCTGTGCCCGATTTCATCGTTATGACCGGGTAGCTGGCTACTTGAGGTTGTTCAGGTTCAGCACCTGGTTCGCCGGCGGTGCGACCGGCTTCGGCGCCGAGTTCCACTGCGAGTACGTGACCACCTCGTGCGGGCTGCTGGCGGCCGAGGCGGCCAGCGGGTAGTGCTGGCTGGTCGAGCTGACATCCAGGGTGCTGCCGTCAGACGCACGCAGCACCCAGGCGGACTTGCCGTTCACGGTCGCGCTGCCCGCCTCGGTAAGAGCCGGCACCTGGCCGGTGAGCGGGGCTGTCAGGCTGCTCATGCTGAGATCGCCGGTCAGCTGCCTGGCCTCGGCGGACGTCAGCTGAAGCCACTTGCCGCAGACGACGGGGCAGGCGCTGGTCGGCGCGTTCACGGCTTGCAGGAACGCGCGGGTCGCCTTGATGTAGATCACCTTGCCGACGCCGATGACCTGGAACGGTGCCCCATTCTGACTGACAGTTCCCGATACATCGCCGTTCCTGTGCATATCCAGGTCGACGCTGATGGGGGTGCCGTTGTTCGTCAGCCGCCCGGCCACGTGCACGCTGCTCGCCTGCCGGACTGAAGCCTGCATCGAGGTCACCAGCGACGTCGACGAGGGTTCTTTGGGCGGTCCGCTACTCGGGCTGCTCGTCGATCCGCTGCTGCCGCACGCCGAGATCACGATGGCCGCGCAGCCAGCGACGCAGACGGTCAGTGCAGTGGCAGGCAGTGCTCTGGCAGGCGGGCCCATAAGGGCTGACTACCCCGTGCGCTCGACCACGAACTCGCACAAAGCCTCGAATGCCGACCTGGCCGGGACGTCCGGCAGGCCGAGAATCTGCGTCCGCGCCGCCTCGGCCCAGCGCCGCGTATCGGCCTTGGCCATCTCCATCGCCGGATGGTCACGCAGCAGTCCCAGCGCTTCCTGGTGCAGCGCGGGATCGGTGAGCTCGCCCATGCTGAGCAGGTGGACGAGCCTGCCGTTCGCCCGGCCGGAGGACTGCAGGGCGTGCAGCATCGGCAGGGTGCGCACACCCTCCCGCAGATCAGTGCCGGGGGTCTTGCCCGACTGCGCCGACTCGCTCGCGACGTCCAGGATGTCGTCGCTTAGCTGGAACGCCACCCCGAGCGCGGCGCACGCTGGCGTGATGCGCTCGACCACGGTCGGCGGCGCATCCGAGAACATGGCGCCGAACTGCCCGGAGGTCGCGATGAGCGACGCCGTCTTTTCCGTCACCACGCGCATGTAGTGCTCGAGCGGATCATCGCCGGGGCGGCAGCCGACGGTCTCGGCGATCTGGCCCGTGACCAGGCGCTCGAAGGTCTCCGCCTGAATCCGGATGGCCTCCGGGCCGAGGTCAGCCAGGATCGCCGACGCCTTGGCGAACAGGTAGTCGCCGGTGAGGATCGCGACGGTGTTGCCCCAGCGGGAGTTCGCGCTGTCGCTGCCGCGGCGCACCACCGCCTCATCCATCACGTCGTCGTGATACAGCGTCGCCAGGTGAGTCAGCTCAACGGCCACGGCCGCCGGCACGATGCGCGGATCCCTGGGGTCGCCGAACTGGGCAGCGAGCAGGACGAGGGTGGGCCGGAAACGCTTGCCGCCGGCCTCCATCAGGTGCGCGGAGGCATCGGCGAGCACTTCATGCTGGGCCTGCGCGGCCGCGCGCAGGCCCTCTTCGACCAGGGCAAGCCCATCCACGACATCGGACGCGAGCGCTGCGTCGGTGAGCTCCATCGGAACGGCGGCAATCACGTGGGTCCCCTCATGGCCCGCCATTACTGACGGCGGGTCAGTCATAGCTGAGGCTATCCTTCAGCCTTCCCCAAGATATGCGGATACCTTGGCAAAGCCTGGACTGCGGTCCTGCCTAGCGGACGAACAGCGAGCTGGCCGCGTGGTTCGCGAGGTTCAGCAACGGCTGCGGGATGACGCCGAGCACGACCGTCACCGCTGCCCCGATGGCGACGGCCACGCCGGTGTACGCACTCGGCCGGACCACGACAGGACCCTCGGCCGCGGGCTCGCTGAAGAACATCAGCACGATCACCCGGACGTACGGGAACGCGAGGATCGCGCTGCTGATCGCGCCGACGATGACCAGCGGCAGCGCGCCACCCTGGATCGCCGCGTTGAACACCGCGAACTTGCCGGTGAATCCGCTGGTCAGCGGGATGCCCGCGAATGCGATCAGGAACAGCGCGAAGACGCCAGCGACGAGCGGCGAGCGCTTCCCGAGGCCGGCCCAGCTGGACATGTGGGCCGCCTCGCCCGCCCGGTCTCGGACCAGCGTCACGATGGCGAACGCGCCGATCGTCGCGAAGCCGTACGCCGCGAGGTAGAACAGGCTGCCCGACAGCCCTGCGGTGTTGGCAGCGATGACGCCAGTCAGGATGTAGCCGGCCTGCGCGATCGAGGAGTAGGCGAGCAGCCGCTTCATGTCGGTCTGCGTGATCGCGATGATCGATCCGGCCAGCATGGTGACGATTGCCACGGCCCACAGGGCCGGCCGCCAGTCCCAGGTCAGCTGGCCGAACGCGACGTAGAACACGCGCAGCAGCGCACCGAAGGCGGCGACCAGCGTGCAGGACGCCATCAGCGCGGTAATGGGCGTCGGCGACCCCTGGTAGACGTCCGGCTTCCAGGCGTGGAACGGCACTGCGCCGATCTTGAACAGCAGGCCGAGGCCCAGCAGCGCGATGCCGGCGTACAGCAGCGTCGACGACTGCGTGCCGGACGCCGCCGCCGACGCGATCTTGGACAGCTGGACCGAGCCCGAGTACCCGTACAACATGGCCACGCCGAAGATGAAGAACGCCGACGAGTAGGCGCCGAGCAGGAAGTACTTCATCGCGGCTTCCTGCGACAGCAAGCGACGCCGCCTGGCCAGGCCGCACAGCAGGTACAGCGGCAGCGACAGCACCTCAAGCGCGATGAACATCGTCAGCAGGTCGTTGGCCGCCGGGAACAGCAGCATCCCGCCGACAGCGAACAAGGTCAGCGGATACACCTCGGTGTGCGCGAGCCCGGCCAGCAGCCCCTCGCGCTCCTCCGCGCTGCCCGGAACGGCGGCGGCCTGCGGCGTGAACGCGCTGACCTCGCGCGACGACTCCGCGATCAGCAGCACGCTCACGAACGCCAGGATCAGGATCGTCGCCTGGATAAACAGCGTCGGCCGGTCCACCCCCACGGTGCCGACCGCGGCCACGGCGCCGTGCTTGCCATCAGCGAAGATCGGGCTGCGAGCCGCCAGCACGATGGTGAGCACGAACGCGCCCGCCAGGCTGCCCAGCGTCAGCGCGACCTGCAGCGGCCGCCGCAGGTCGCGGCCGGCGAAGGCCTCGATCAGCACGCCCACCAGGGCAGCCGCGAATACCAGCAGCATCGGGGACAGCAGGCTCCACTCGATGTGCGGGGCTGCGATTGTTGGCGCGGCAGCCGCCACGATCCGGGTCACCCCGAGCTCCCTTGCTTCAGTGCGGACTTCAGAACGGGCTGGCCGATGCGGGCCGCCTGCACCGGGCCGACCTGCACCGGGCCGACCTGCACGGGGCCGACCTGCACCGGGCCGACCTGCACCGGCCCGAACTGCCGGCCGTGGTGGAGCAGGATGCTGGTCGCGGTCACCGGGCTGACCGGCGTGGCCGGGTGCGGCGGGACCGGGTCGGTGCTGTGCGTTCCGGCCAGCGTGCTCTGCACAGCCGGGTTAATGATGTTCAGGATCGGCCTGGGGTAGACGCCGAGCACGATGATCAGCGCGATCAGCGGCGCGACGGCCCACAGCTCGCGTGGTTTCAGGTCCGGCATGCTCGCGACCTCGGGACGGACCGGGCCGGTCATCGTCCGCTGGTACATCCACAGGATGTAGATCGCGGCCAGGATGATGCCGAGCGTAGCCAGGATCGCCGCCGCCTCGTACCTGGTGAAAGTGCCGACCAGCACCAGGAACTCGCTGACGAACGTGTTCAGGCCCGGCAGCGACAGGCCCGCCAGACCGGCGATGAGGAAGAGCCCGGCCAGCACCGGGGCGACCTTCTGCACGCCGCCGTAGTCGGAGATCAGGTGCGAGCCACGCCGGCTCACCAGGAAGCCCGCGATGATGAACAAGGCACCGGTGGCAAAGCCGTGGTTCACCATGTAGAGCGTCGCCCCGGACTGACCCTGGCTGGTCATGGCGAAGATGCCGAGGGTGATCAGCCCCATGTGGGACACCGAGGTATAGGCGATCAGGCGCTTCATGTCCGCCTGACCGATCGCCACGACGGCGCCGTACAGCACCCCGATCACGGACAGCGTGATCACCAGGCCCGCGAAGTAGTGCGAGGCGGACGGGAACAGGTCCAGGCAGTACCTGATCATGCCGAACGTGCCGACCTTGTCCAGCACGCCCACCAGCAGCACCGCGGCGCCTGGCTGCGCCGAGGTCGCAGCGTCCGGCAGCCAGGTGTGGAACGGCCACAACGGCGCCTTGATAGCGAACGCGATGAAGAAGCCGAGGAACAGCCACTTCTGCACCGTCGAGCTCAGTGCCAGGTGGGTGAGCGAGGTGAACAAGAACGTGCCCTGGTGGCCGCCATGGGTCGAGTACACGTACAGGGCGATGACCGCGACCAGCATCAGCAGGCCGCCGAGCAGGCTGTACAGCAGGAACTTGACCGCGGCGTACTGCCGCTGGCCCACGCCGAAGCTGCCGATCATGAAGTACATCGGCACGAGCATGGCCTCGAAGAACACGTAGAAGAGGAAGACGTCGGTGGCCGCGAATACGCCGATCATCATCGTCTCGAGCACCAGCATCATGGCGAAGTACGACTTGACGCTGCGCACGCGCGACGGCCGCGCGGCGCGCGCGCCGGTGCCCGCACCCGTGCCCGCACCCGTGCCGTCCGCCGCAGCGGCGGTCGCCGCGCTCGCGGCGATCGCGTCCGCAGACACGCCCTCGACGTCATTCCAGGACGCCAGCACCACGACCGGCATCAACACAACTGACATGAGGATCAGCACGAGCGCGATGCCGTCCACGCCGACCGCGTAGTGAACGCCGAACTGCGGGATCCACTGGTAGGTCTGCTGGAACTGGAATCGCGGGCCACCGGTCTTGTACTGCACGGCCATGGCGATCGTGACCGCGAGGGTCAGTACCGAGAACACCAGCGCGATCCGCTTGACCAGCAGGTCGCGAGCCCGCTTGTCGGCTGGGCTGCCGGGGGCCGACCTGCCCGGGGTCAGCGCGATCGCGACCGCGCCGACGAGCGGGACGGCACCCGCTACCGTCAGCCAGGGGAAGTTGCTCATCAGATCCGCAGCCTCATCAGCTCTCTAGAACCTCACCAGCAGGAACGCGCCGACCAGCAGCACGGCCCCGACCAGCATGGATAGCGCGTACGACCGGACAAACCCCGACTCCCACTTACGCAGGCGCCCGGACGAGCCGCCGAAGGTCGCCGCGACCGTGTTGACGATGCCGTCCAGGCCTCGGTTGTCGAAGAACACCGACAGCCTGGTCAGCCACATGCCGGGCCGCATCAGCAGTCCCTCGTTCAGGGCGTCGCCGTAGAGGTCCTTGCGCGCCGCCACCGTGATCGGGTTGCCGGCCGGAGCCGTCACCGGCACCTCGCGCCGGCCGTACAGCGCCCAGGCGATGCCGGCCCCGATCACGACGAGCACCAGAGTTGCGGCGCCGTATTTGGTCCAGATGCCGGTCGAGGTCGGCGGCACGCCGGTGACGGGGCCAAGGAAGTTCAGCAGCCGGTTGCCGAGGATCAGGAACCCGCCGGCCGCGGCCGAGCCGATGGCCAGGATGATCATCGGCGAGGTCATCACCGGCGGTGCCTCATGCGGGTGCACACCGTCATCCCAGCGGCGCCCGTTGGCGAACGTCATGAACATGACCCTGGTCATGTAGAACGCGGTGATGCCAGCGCCGATCAGCGCCGCCGTGCCGAGCAGCGCGCCAGAGACGCCGCCCTTGGCGAAGGCCGCGTCGATGATCGGGTCCTTGGTGAAGAAGCCGGAGAACGGCGGCATGCCGATGATCGCCAGGTAGCCGATGGTGAACGTGACGAACGTGATCGGCATGACCTTGGCCAGGCCGCCGAAGCGGCGCATGTCGACCTCGTCGTTCATCTCGTGCTTGACCGCGCCGGCGCCGAGGAACATGCCGGCCTTGAAGAAGCCGTGCGCGAGCAGGTGCGCGATCGCGAACACGTAGCCTGCCGGGCCGAGGCCAGCGGCCAGCATCATGTAGCCGATCTGGCTCATGGTGGATCCGGCCAGCGCCTTCTTGATGTCGTCCTTCGCGCACCCGATGATGGCGCCAACCAGCAGCGTGACGGCGCCCACGATCGCGACGGCGAGCCGCGCGTCCGCGGTCAGGTTGAAGATCGGCGCGGACCTGACGATCAGGTAGACGCCGGCGGTGACCATCGTCGCCGCGTGGATCAGCGCCGACACCGGCGTCGGGCCCTCCATCGCGTCCAGCAGCCAGGACTGCAGTGGCACCTGAGCCGACTTGCCGCAGGCGCCGAGCAGCAGCAGCAAGCCGAGCGCGGTGACCACGCCATGGCTCGCCGACCCCACGGCACCGAAGACGCCGGTAAACGTGACGGAGCCGAACTGGGCGAACATCAGCATGATCGCCAGCGACAGGCCGACGTCGCCGACGCGGTTGGCGATGAAGGCCTTCTTGGCCGCGGTCGCCGCCGTCGGCTTGTACTGCCAGAAGCCGATCAGCAGGTACGAGGCGAGGCCCACGCCCTCCCAGCCTGCGTACAGGCCGAGGTAGTTGCTGGCCAGCACCAGCAACAGCATGGCCGCGAGGAACAGGTTCATGTAGCCGAAGAAGCGGCGCCGCTCGGGGTCGTTCGCCATGTAGCCGACCGCGAAGATGTGGATCAGCGAGCCGACGCCGGTGATCAACAGCACGAAGCAGACGGAAAGCTGGTCGAGTCGCAGCCCCATCGGCACCTGGAACCTGGCCACGTCGATCCACTGGAAGATAGTGAGCTCGCGGACGCGGTCCGCGGCCGGGTAGCCGAGCATCTGCACGAAGGCCGCGACGCCGTAAGCAAAGGCCAGCAGCGGCATCGCCACGCCGAGCAGGTGCCCCCAGGAGTTAGTGCGCTTCCCGCCGAGCAGCAGCACGGCGGCGCCGAGCAGCGGGAGAGCCAGCAGCAGCCACGCGTAGTCCTCGATGCCGGTGGCGTGCAGTGGCGTCAGCGCCGGCGACGACTGCGACAACGCCGCCGCCAGGGCATGCGACACCACCGCACTGTGGACTGAGCCGGTCATGGCTCCCTCTCGTCAGTACTTCATCAGGTTCGCGTCGTCCACCGACGCGGACCTGCGGGATCGGAAAATGGCGGTCAGGATGGCTAGGCCAACGACCACCTCGGCGGCCGCGACCACCATCACGAAGAAGGCGATCACCTGGCCGTCGAGGCCGCCGTGCATCCGGGCGAAGGCCACGAACGCCAGGTTGGCCGCGTTGAGCATCAGCTCCACGCACATGAAGACCACGATCGCGTTGCGCCGGACGAGCACGCCCACGGCGCCGATCACGAACAAGATCACCGAGAGGGCGATGAAGTGCGCCGGGGTGACCACTACTGCTCACCTGCTTCCTGGCCGGCCGGGCCGCCGATGGCGCCCGGGGTCCCGGTTGCGCCGGGGGCACCGGTGGCGGCAGGTCCGCCTGGCAGCGCGGCCGGCGGCGTGCTGGCGCCGCCTGTGCGGCCGGACAGCACGGAGCTCACCGAGAGCTCCGACTGGGTGCCGTCAGGCAGCAGCGCTGGCATGTCCACGGCGTTGTGCTGGGCGTAGGTGCCAGGACCCGGCCGCGGCGTCGGACGGCCGCTCGCCACCCGGCCGGCCGCGAGGTCGCGCTGGGTGGGCTTTGGCTTGACGCGCTCGCGGTGCGCCAGCACCATCGCGCCGAGAGCGGCGGTGATGAGCAGGGCGCTGGTGATCTCGAACGGGTACAGGTACTTGGTGAAGATCAGGCTGGCCAGCGACGTGACGTTGGCGTTGCCGAACTTGGCGCTGGCCGGCGCGGCCGGGCCGATCGCGGCGTTGCCGACGACGAGGCTGAGGAGCACCAGCATGGCGATGCCGCCCAGCGTTGCCCACAGCCGCTGGCCGCGGATCGTCTCGATGATCGAGTCAGCGGCGGAGATGCCGACGATCATCAGGACGAACAGGAACAGCATGAGTACGGCACCGGTGTAGACGATGATCTGCACGAGGGCCAGGAACGGCGCGCCGAGCATCGCGTACAGGATGGCGAGCGACAGCATCACGACCGCGAGCAGGACCGCGCAGTGCACGGCCTTGCGAGCCAGCACCATGCCGAGCCCGGCCGCGACCGCGATGACCGCCAGCACCCAGAAGCCGACGAGCCGGGACGTCTCGGCAGCCGACCCCGCGAGCACGATGGAGTGGGTCACTGCTCCCCTCCTGGCTCCGACCGTGCCAGCATCGCGCCGAGCCGGTAGTAGTCCTCCTCGGTCTCGCCGAGCCGCATCGGGTGCGGCGGCGGCTCCATGCCGGGCTGGAGTGGCGCGACGAGCTGCTCCTTGGTCCAGATCAGGCTCTCCCGGCTGTCGTCGGCCAGTTCGTACTCGTTGGTCATCGTCAGCGCCCTAGTCGGGCAGGCCTCGATGCACAGCCCGCACAGGATGCAGCGCAGGTAGTTGATCTGGTAGACGCGGCCGTATCGCTCACCCGGCGAGTACCGCTCCTCCGGCGTGTTGTCCGCGCCCTCCACGTAGATCGCATCTGCCGGGCAGGCCCAGGCGCACAGCTCGCAGCCGATGCACTTCTCGAGCCCGTCCGGCCACCGGTTCAGCTGGTGGCGACCGTGGAAGCGCGGCGCCGTCGGCCGCTTCTCCTCCGGGTACTGGACCGTGTCGACCTTGCGGAACATCTGCCGGAAGGTGACGCCAAAGCCCTTGACCGAGTTGACGAAGTCAGGCACGTCAGACCTCCTTCGTCTCGTCGGTGGTCACGGCGGCCAGCACCGATTCGCCGGGGTTCGCGCGGCCGATGCCGTGGTAATGCGGGAGATCCAAGGGCGGGGTCGGGAACGGGGCCGCCGTCGGCACCTCATCGCCTTCGAGCGCGCGCTCCGCCGCGGCCTCGTCGGCCAGCCGTTCTGCTCGCTGGCCCGGCAACTCGAAGCGCCATACGATCGCCAGCAGCACGACGACGATGAGGCCGGCGACGATGTACACCGACGGGCTGCCGCCCTGGCGCCGGTAGACGCGGGCCGTGGCGACCACCAGCGTCCAGGCGAGGCCCCCCGGGATGAGCACCTTCCAGCCCAGCTTCATCAGCTGGTCGTAGCGGATGCGCGGCAGCGAGGCCCGCAGCCAGAAGAAGAAGAACACGAAGGCGACGACCTTGCCCAGGAACCACAGCACCGGCCACCAGCCGGTGTCGGCGCCCGACCACACGCTGATCGGCCACGGCGCCCGCCAGCCGCCAAGGAAGAGCGTGGTCGCGAGCGCGGATACGGTGATCACCGCGCAGTACTCGGCCAGCTGGATCATCGCGAACTTCAGCGACGAGTACTCGGTGTGGTAGCCGCCCACTAGCTCGCCCTCGCCCTCGGGCAGGTCGAACGGCAGCCGGTTGGTCTCGCCCACCATCGTGACGATGTAGATCACGAACGACGGCAGCAGCAAGATTGCGTACCAGGACGGCCAGTGCCAGACGTAGCCGAAGAAGTGGAAGGCCGGGCCGTGGATCTGGCTCGCAACGATGTCCGAGGTCGACAGCGAGCCCGCGTACAAGAACACCGGCACGAACGACAGGCTCATGGCGATCTCGTAGCTGATCACCTGAGCGGACGACCGCAGGCCGCCGAGCAGTGAGTACGGCGACTGCGACGACCACCCGGCCAGGACGATGCCGTAGACGCCGAGCGAGCTCATCGCCAGCACCAGCAGCACCGCGACGGGCAGATCGGTCACCTGCAGCGGCGTCCGGTGACCCCCGATCGAGACGATCGGTCCCCACGGGATGATCGCGAAGCTGATGAACGCCGGGATCACCGAGATGGCCGGCGCGATCACGAACAGCAGCCTGTCCACGCCGCGCGGCACGATGTCCTCCATCAGTGCCAGCTTGACGCCGTCCATCAGCGACTGCAGCAAGCCGAACTTGCCCGCCCTGTTCGGGCCCGGCCGCTGCTGCATCCGGCCGATGATGCGCCGCTCCGCCCAGATCGCGATCAGCGTGCCGAGCAGCAGGAACAGGAACACGATCAGGACCTTGATGATGACGATCCACCACGGGTCGTGCCCGAAGCTGGCCAGGGTCGGGACATTGCTGGCCGGCGTCGCGGCAGCTAGCCCACTCATTCCGCGCTCCTCAAGGGTTCCCCGCTGCTGACCGAGACCAGCGCGCCGTGGCCGGCCGCAAGCGCCGACCGGATGGAACTGCCGGCCGAGTTGGTCGGCAGCCAGACGACGCGGTCAGGCATGTCAGCGATCTCCACGGGAACAGTAACTGCGCCGTGGCCGGTTGCCACGGTTACCTTGCCGCCATCGGACGTGCCGGCTTCCGCTGCGGTGGCGGCTGACATCCGCGCGACGGCAGCGCGCGCAGTGCCAGCCAGATTCGGCTCGCCGTCCTGCATCCTGCCGACGTCGAGGAGATTATGCCAGGTGGCAAGCAACGCACGGCCAGGACCCGGATGCTCGAGGCCCAACTGGCTGATCTGACCCGCCGGCGCCTCGGACCCGGCCTGGCTGGCGGCCGAGGGGCTGTGCTGGCCGGGCGCGGGCGACAACGCCGGTGACTGCGTGAGCATGGTGAGCTCACGGCGCGCCGCGGCCTCGTCGGGGAGGCCGAGGTGCACGTCCATCTCGTCCGCGAGCGCGGCGAGCACACCGAGGTCGGTGCGGGCCGCGGGTACCGACAACGCCGCGGTGAAGGAGCCTGGCCGGCCTTCCCAGTTCACGAACGTGCCCTGCTTCTCGGCCACGGCGGCCACCGGGAACACTACGTCGGCCCGGTCGGTGACCGCGCTGACCCGCAGTTCCAGGCTCACCACGAAGCCTGCGGACTCGATGGCGGCCAGCGCCGCGGCCGGGTCCGCCAGGTCGTGCGGATCGACGCCGCCGATCAGCAGCGCCCCGATGTCACCGCGCTCCGCGGCGGCGAGTATCTCGGTGGTGCTGAGGCCAGCGTCGGC
Source organism: uncultured Actinomycetota bacterium (assembly GCA_963792725.1). Lineage (GTDB taxonomy): Bacteria > Actinomycetota > Actinomycetes > Streptosporangiales > Streptosporangiaceae > JAJYUU01. The sequence continues at coordinate 802,265 of CAWBXJ010000003.1, forward strand.
CGGCAGCGAGGCGACGCCCCAGGCCCTGGCGATCTCGCCGGGCACCTCGGCGGTGCCGAGCCGGCGACCGCCAGGCAGCAGGCTGGGCAGCGCCCCCGCCTCGATGGCGCCTCGCTCGCCGGCCCGCCGCGGGATCCAGGCGAGCCGCGCCCCGGTGTGCGCGGCCAGGCGCGATGCTGCCGACAGGGCGCCGGGCACCTCGGCCAGTCGCTCGCCGACGAGGATCACCGCGCCCGGCTTCCGCAGCGCTGCCGCGGCGAGGTCGGGCTGGTCCGCGCCAGCCGCCTCGGCTAGCGCCGTGAGGGCCGCGGTCTCGCCGCCCGGTACCGTCGGCAGCAGCGTGCCGGACAGCTTGGTCAGGCCGAGGCTGGCGAGCGCCGCGACTGAGTACACCGCCGTGCCGCGCCGCCGGACCGCCTTGCGCAGCCGGAGGAACACGATGGGGCTCTCGTCCTCCGGCTCGAATCCGGCCAGGAGCACGGCAGGTGCCTGCTCAAGCTCGGCGTAGGTCAGGTTCACCCGACCCGCGACGTGATCGCCGAGGAACTGCAGTTCCTCGGCCGAGTGCGGCCTGGCCCGCATGTCGATGTCGTTAGTCGCGAGCGCCACCCGGGCGAACTTGGCGTATGCGTAGGCGTCCTCGAGCGTCAGCCGGCCGCCGGGCAGCACGCCGGTCCGGCCGCGCGCCGCCAGCAGGCCGCGGGCAGCGGCCGCTAGCGCCTCCGGCCACGAAGCGGGCTGGAGCACGCCTCGCTCGTCCCGGACCAGCGGGCTGACTAGCCGGTCTGGCAGGGTGGCATAGGTGAACGCCCAGCGGCCCTTGTCGCAGTTCCATTCCTCGTTGACCGCCGGATCGTTCCCCGCCAGCCGCCTGGTCACGGCGCCACGGCGGTGATCGGTGCGCTGGCGGCAGCCGGCCGCGCAGTGCTCGCACACGCTTGGCGTGGAGACCAGGTCGAATGGCCGGGCCCGGAACCGGTAGGACGCGCCGGTGAGCGCGCCGACCGGGCAGATCTGCACCGTGTTGCCGGCGAAGTAGGAGTCGAACGGGATGCCTTCGGCCACCCCGACCTGCTCCTGCGGCCCGCGGTCGAGCAGTTCGATCAGCGGGTCGCCGGCGATCTCGTCGGCGAACCTGGTGCACCGGGCGCACTGGATGCACCGCTCGCGGTCCAGCAGCACCTGGGTCGACAGGGCGATGGGCTTGGGAAACGTGCGCTTAGTCCCGTAGAACCTGGTCTCGCCCTGGCCCGTGGACATCGCCTGATTCTGCAGCGGGCACTCGCCGCCCTTGTCGCACATCGGGCAGTCGAGCGGGTGGTTGACCAGCAGCAGCTCCATGATGCCGCGCTGCGCCTTCTCGGCCACTGGCGAGGTCAGCTGGGTGCGCACCACCATGCCGTCGGTGACGGTGGTCGTGCACGAAGCCGGCGGCTTGGGCTGACCCTCGACCTGAACCAGGCACTGCCGGCAGGCCCCGACAGGAGCGAGCAGCGGGTGGTCGCAGAATCGCGGGATCTGGATGCCGAGCTGCTCGGCGGCCCGGATGACCAGCGTGCCCTTCGGCACGGTGATCTCGAAGCCGTCGATGGTGACCTTCACGCCATCGGTCGGCGCTGTCGTTGGCTGCACTGTCATCGGGCCGACTCCATGGCGAAGAGGGTCGAGGCGGCCGGGTCGAACGGGCAGCCGCCGAATCGCTGGTGCTCGATGTACTCGTCGCGGAAGTACTTGATCGACGACGCGACGGGCGCCTGGATCGAGTCGCCGAGCGCGCAGAACGCGCGGCCGGTGATGTTGTCGCAGATGTCCAGCAGCTTGTCCAGCTCGGCCTCGGTGCCCTCGCCTGCCTCCAGCCGCTCAAGCAGCTGGACTACCCAGTAGCTGCCCTCCCGGCATGGCGTGCACTTGCCGCACGACTCGTGCTCGTAGAACTCGCACCACCGCAGCGCCACCCGGACCACGCAGGTGGTCTCGTCGAAGAGCTGGATCGAGCGGGTGCCCAGCATCGACCCGGCCGCGGCCACCGACTCGTAGTCGAGCGGCACGTCCAGGTGCTGGTCGGTGAACAGCGGCGTCGACGAACCGCCGGGTGTCCAGAACTTCAGGCGGTGCCCGGCCCTGATGCCGCCGGCCAGGTCGAGCAGCTCACGCAGCGTGGTGCCGAGCGGCGCCTCGTACTGGCCAGGGCTGGTGACATGCCCGGACAGCGAGAACAGGCCGAAGCCCTTGGACTTCTCGGTGCCGAAGCGGGCGAACTCCGCCGCACCGTACTGGAGGATGTACGGCACGGTAGCGATCGACTCGACGTTGTTGACGACGGTCGGGCAGGCGTATAGGCCGGCGATCGCGGGGAACGGCGGCTTGAGCCGCGGCTGGCCGCGGAACCCCTCCAGCGAGTCGAGCAGCGCCGTCTCCTCACCGCAGATGTAGGCTCCGGCGCCCGCATGCACGACCACGTCCAGGTTCAGGTCCGTGCCGAGGATCTTCTCGCCGAGATAGCCGGCCGCCCGCGCCTCGGCCACGGCGAACTGGAGCCGCCTGACCACGTGTACGACCTCGCCGCGCACGTAGATGAACGCCTTGTCCGCGCGGATCGCGTAGCTGGCGATGATGATGCCCTCGATCAGCGCCTGCGGGTTGTTCAGCAGGGTCGGCATGTCCTTGCACGCGCCGGGCTCTGACTCGTCCGCATTCACGACGAGGTAGTGCGGCTTGCCGTCGCCCTGCGGGATGAAGCCCCACTTGACCCCGGTCGGGAAGCCGGCCCCGCCGCGTCCGCGCAGGGCCGAGTCCTTGAGCGCCTGGATGACCTGATCGGGCTGCATCGCGAGGGCCTTGGGCAGCGCCTGGTAGCCGCCGTGGCGCTGGTAGCCGGCCAGGGTGAAGGAGTCGGGCTCGTCCCAGAAGGCGCTGAGCTCGGGGATGAGGATCGTCGACACTACTGCTTGCCTCCGTCTGGCGTCCAGCCCTGCTCCCTGGCGATGCGCAGGCCTGCCAAGGTCGGTTGCCCCGCGGTGTTTCCGTCGGCCGCCTGGTCGTCGGGGAAGCCGGCCAGGATCTTCGACGTTTGCTTCCAGGTGCACAGGTGTGGCGCGCCGCGCGTGGGCTTGACGTCCGCGCCGGACCGGAGGCCGTCGATCAGAGCACGCGCCGTCTGCGGCGTCATGTCGTCGAAGAACTCCCAGTTGACCATCACGACAGGCGCGTAGTCACAGGCCGCGTTGCACTCCACGTGCTCGTAGCTGACCTTGCCGTCCGGCGTGACCTCGTCGATGCCGATACCCAGGTGCTCTTTGATCTCCGCGAGGATCGCGTCGCCGCCCATGACCGCGCACAGCGCGGTGGTGCAGACTCCGACGTGATACTCGCCGATCGGCTTGCGCTTGTACATCGTGTAGAACGACACGACTCCGGTGACATCGGCCTCGGTCAGGCCGAGCAGGTCGGCGCAGAACTCGATCCCGTCCTGCGACACGTGGCCCTCCTCGGACTGCACCAGGTGCAGCAGCGGCAGCAGGGCCGAGCGGGTCCGCGGGTATCGCTTGATGATCTCGGCGGCCTGCGGTGCAAGCCTGGCCCGCGCCTCGTCGCTGAGCGCCATTACCTGTCCACGCCTCCCATCACGGGATCGATGCTGGCGACCGCGGCGATGACGTCGGCGATCATGCCGCCTTCGCACATCACGGAGACCGACTGCAGGTTGGTGAACGACGGATCCCGGAAATGCACCCGGTAAGGCCGCGTGCCGCCGTCGCTAACGGCGTGACAGCCGAGCTCGCCGCGAGGTGACTCCACGGCCGTGTACACCTGCCCGGCAGGGACCCGGAAGCCCTCGGTGACCAGCTTGAAGTGGTGGATCAGCGCTTCCATCGACTGGCTCATGATGTGCGCGATGTGATCGGGCGAGTTACCGAGCCCGTCGGGACCGAGGGACAGCCGCGCGGGCCAGCCGATCTTGGCGTCGCCAATCATCACCGGCTGGCCAGCCGTCTCGGTCAGGCGATCCACACACTGGCCGATGATGCGCAGTGACTGGTCGAGCTCGTCCATCCGGACCAGGTACCGGCCGAAGGCGTCGGCGCTGGTGCGCACCGGCACGTCGAACTCGTAGTCCTCGTACCCGCAGTACGGCTGGCTCTTGCGCAGGTCCCACGGCAGCCCGGCGGCGCGCAGGATCGGGCCGGTGACGCCGAGCGACATGCAGCCGGTCACGTCCAGGTAGGCAATGTTCTTGGTCCTGGCCAGGAAGACGGGAGCGGCATCGAACAGCGCGCGAATCTCGCCGAGCAGGCCCGGCATGATCCGGACGTACTCGCGTAGGCGCTCCAGCGCCCCGGCCGGCAGGTCCTGGGCGACGCCGCCCGGCCGGATGAAGGCGTGGTTCATCCGCAGCCCGGTGATGAGCTCCAGCAGGTCGAGCGTCTTCTCCCGCTCGCGCATCCCGTAGATGAAGACCGTGGTCGCGCCTAGCTCGAGGCCCATTGTGCCGACGGCGGTCAGGTGCGAGCCGATCCGGTTCAGCTCCATCAGCAGGACCCGGATGACGCTGGCCCGGTCGGGGACCTCCGCCGAGATGCCCAGCAGCTTCTCGACCGACAGGCAGTACGCGGTCTCGTTGAACAACGGCGACAGGTAGTCCATCCGCGTGCAGAACGTAACGCCCTGCGTCCAGCTGCGGTACTCCATGTTTTTCTCGATGCCGGTGTGCAGGTATCCGATCACCGGCCGCAGCTCGGTCACCGTCTCCCCGTCGAGCGTCACAACCAGCCGGAGCACACCGTGTGTGGACGGGTGCTGTGGACCCATGTTGACGACCATGTGCTCGTCGCCGGACCAGTCCTCGCTGCCGGCCGCGGCGACTACCTCGTCCCAGTCCTGGCCGCTGACGTGATAGACCCGGCCCTCGTCGTAGTCCTCGTCATAGCCGCCGCCGTCGCTGCCAGCACTGGCCGCAGTGCCGGTGGCCGAGGCGCCGTGGGGCTGATGATCTGCCGGGGCGGTCATTGGTAGGACCTCCGCTCGTCCGGCGGCGGGATAGTCGCGCCGCGGTACTCCACCGGGATGCCGCCGAGCGGGTAGTCCTTCCGCTGCGGGTGCCCGCGCCAGTCGTCCGGCATCTCGATCCTGGTCAGGGCGGGATGGCCGTCGAAGATCAGGCCGAAGAAATCCCAGGTCTCACGCTCGTGGAAGTCACACGTGGGGTAGATGTCGACCAGCGACGGCACGTGCGGATCGGCGTCCGGCACCGTCACCTCCACCCGGAGCCTGCGGTTGTGCGTGATCGACAGCAGGTGGTAGACGGCGCGCAGCTCCTCGCCTGCCTCGGCCGGGTAGTGCACGCCGGAGACACCCAGGCACATCTCGAACGCCAGCGACGGCTCGTCCCGCAGCTTCGACGCGACGGCCCGCAGGTGCTCGCGGCGAACGTAGACCGTCATGTCGCCGCCGGCGACGATGACCTGCTGGACCGCGTCGCCGAAAGACGTGCCATCGGCCGTCAGCGCGGCCTCGAGATTATCGGCGAGCTCGTCGAAGTACGAGCCGTACGGCCGCGGGCTCGAGATCCGCGGCGCCCGGCGCACCTGGAGACCGCCGTATCCCGAGGTGTCGCCCGTCGTCAGGGTGCCGAACATGCCCGTCCTGGCCACCTGCTCGGCGAGCCGATCCCGGCCCGCGACCGCGGCTGGATCGGGCACGGCGGTGCTGCCCTGCGACCCCGGCGCCTGGTCGTCGCGCTCGGTCACTGCGCCTCACCCGGACTCGAGTCCTCCGCAGGCTGCTCTAGAAGGCCAAGCTGGCTGCGGCCGCCGGGTTGTACCAGGCTGCCTGCCGTGAGCGGCAGCCGCCGGAGCCTCGCCTCCTCCAGCTCGGTCACCTGGCGCTCCCTGTTCGCGCCGAGCTTCATGTTCTGGATCTTGTCGTGCAGCTTGACGATGGCGTCCAAGAGCATCTCCGGCCGGGGCGGGCAGCCCGGCAGGTAGATGTCGACCGGGACCAGATGGTCGACACCCTGGACGATGGCGTAGTTGTTGAACATGCCGCCACTCGACGCGCAGACGCCCATCGAGATGACCCACTTCGGCTCGGACATCTGGTCGTAGATCTGCCGCAGGACCGGCGCCATCTTCTGGCTGACCCGGCCGGCCACGATCATCAGGTCAGCCTGCCGCGGGGTGTTCGATGCCCGCTCCATGCCGAATCTGGCCAGGTCGTGCCTCGGCCCGCCGGTCGCCATCAGCTCGATGGCGCAGCACGCGAGCCCGAACGTGGCCGGCCAGACCGAGCTCTTGCGCGCGTAGCCAGCGAGCTTCTCGACCGTCGTCAGCAGGACGCCGCTCGGCAGCTTTTCTTCAATTCCCATTGCTCAGTCCCACTCCAGGCCGCCGCGGCGCCAGACGTAGACGTAGGCGATCAGCACCGTCACGATGAACGTCACCATCTCGACCAGACCGAAGACCCCGAGCTTGTCGAAGTAGACAGCCCACGGATACAGGAAGATGATCTCGACGTCGAACACGATGAAGAGCATCGCGGTCAGGTAGTACTTGACCGGGAACCGGATGCCTCGCGGCTGCCTCGTCGGCTCGATGCCGCACTCATAGGCTTCCAGCTTGGCCCTGTTCCACCGCTTCGGGCCGGACACCGAGCCAGCGACAAGCGAGAACACCGCGAACGCCGCCGCCAGCGCGGCGAGCAGGAGAATCGGCACATAGAGGCTCATTGCCCTGTCACCCCCTTATCTGGAAGCACTGCCTGGATAGGCACTGGTCGGATGGCCACTGTTTGCATAGGCACTGTATGGATAGGCATGGGCGCTACGCCGCCGGCGTTATCTTAGACACCGCATTGATCAGCCGGTCCACGGCGTCACCGCCGCGGGTCTCGGTCAGGTTGCCGAGCAGCTTCATGGTGAAGCGCATGATGTACGGGCGCTTGACGCCGTGGCGGGTAGCGAACTGCATGAATGACGGCTTGCCGATCAGCTCGACGAAAACCCGGCCCAGCGTGTAATAGCCGCCGTAGGCCTCTTTGAGCTGCCGGGGATACGTCTGCAGGACGCGCTCGCGGCCCGCCGCCGTCGGCCGCGCCAGCGCCTGGGTGATGACGCGGGCCGCGAGCTCCCCGGACTCCAGCGCGTAGGCGATACCCTCGCCGTTGAACGGATTCACCATCCCGCCCGCGTCACCGGCCAGCAGCAGCCCGCCGGTGTAGTGCGGGGTTCGGTTGAAGCCCATGGGCAGCGCGGCGCCGCGGACTGGCTGGGTCCGGTTCTCCTCGGTGAAGCCCCACTCGGCCGGCATCGCGGCCAGCCACTTGCGCAGCAGATCGCGGTAGTCGATCTCGCCGAACCCGGTGGAGGTGTTGAGCAGCCCGAGCCCGACGTTGGAGGTGCCGTCGCCCATGCCGAAGATCCAGCCGTAGCCGGGCAGCAGCGAGTTGCCGTCCCAGAGGTCAAGCCACGCCTCGAGGTAGTCGTCGTTGTGGCGTGGCGAGGTGTAATAGGTCCGCACCGCGACGCCCATCGGCCGGTCGTCCCTCTTGTGCAGCCCCATGGCGACAGACAGCCGGGAGGAGTTGCCGTCGGCGGCGACCACCAGCCGGCCCCGGAACTGCCGGCCGCCCTTGGCGGTGACCCCGGTGATCCGGCCCGTCCTGTCGTCGAGCAACGGAGCCGTCACGTTGACGCCCTCGAGCAGCCGGGCGCCGGCCTTCTGCGCGTGCCGGGCCAGGATCTGGTCGAAGTCGGTACGGGTGCGGACCAGGCCATAGCCGGGATAGCTCGACAGGTCGGGCCAGTCGAGCTCGATCCGGCCGCCGCCGCCGATGATCCGCAGGCCCTTGTTGCGCAGCCAGCCATCGCTCTCGGCGATCGGCACGCCCATGCCGGTCAGCGCCTTGACGGCGCGCGGGGTCAGGCCGTCGCCGCACACCTTCTCCCGCGGGAAGCTGGACTTTTCCAGGACCAGCACGTCCACTCCGGCGGTGGCCAGGTAATAGGCCACGGCGGAGCCAGCGGGCCCGGCGCCGACGACGATGACATCGGCGCTGTCCTCGGCCCTGGCAGCACCAGATCGAGCAGCACCAGATCGAGCCGGGCCAGAGTGAGCAGGGCCAGCCTTCGCGGGGCGAGCGCGCGCGCGGCTGCTCGCTGATGCGCGGGCACGCGCAGCACCGACCGGCTCATGCTGAGGGGCCAAGTCTGGCGTGCCGGCGGGGGGTACTTGCTCGGTCACGGACCCGTCCTGATCTGTCTTGTGAACCTCTTCACAAGAGCTTCCGATGTCGCAGTCTAGTCCTGGTGGCTCGTAACCGTTCCGCCGCCCCGCGGCAGGCCAGCCGCGCAGGCAGAGCCACCCCGTTCCGTCTCTATAGTGGCACCGCCGGTGGCCGGTCGCGGCGCCGCGCCTCATGCAGCGCGACTACGCCCAGCGTCAGATTTCGCCAGCTCACGCCGGACCAGCCCGCCGCCGCGATCTTGCCGGCCAGCTCGTGCTGCGGCGGCCAGTCCCGGATCGACTCGGCGAGGTAGTCGTATGCCTCGGCGTTGCCCGAGAGCCGCCTGGCCACGACCGGCAGGGCCCTGGTCAGGTACTGCTCGTACAGCGTGTTCAGGCGCTCCGACGGCAGGTGGCTGAACTCACAGATCACCAGCCTGCCCCCTGGCCTCGTGACGCGCAGCAGCTCCGCCAGCGCCTGGCTGGTGTCGGCGACGTTGCGCAGGCCGAAGGAGATGGTCACCGCGTCGAACGTGCAGTCCAGGAACGGCAGCGCGAGCGCGTCGCCGGCCACGAAGTTCAGGCCGTCCGCTGGCCGCCTGGCACCCACCGACAGCATCCCGAACGAGAAGTCACACGCGACGCACCGGCCGCCCGCCCGGACGAACGCGCGCGCGGAGGTGCCAGTACCGGCCGCCAGGTCGAGCACGAGCTGCCCAGGCCCGCCGCCGACCGCCCTGGCCACGACTTTGCGCCAGTGCCGGTCCAGGCCGAGCGACAACGCGTCGTTCAGCAGGTCGTAGCGGTCGGCGACCTTGTCGAACATCGCCGAGACGTCGGCTGGCTTCTTGTCGAGTCGCGCGCGGGTCATCTTCTCAGCCTGGCATATGCGACGGACCGGCCAGCCTGGCTGCCGGCCAGATCCTGAGCGTCGCCCGTGTCGCTAGTTACCGGTGTCGCTAGTTGTCGGTGATCATCGCCGCGCCGAGCGTGGCGCTGGTGGCCTCGTCGATCAGGATGATGCCGCCGGTCATCCGGTTGCGCGCGTACGGATCGCAGAACAGCGGCTGGGTGACACGCAGGGACACCCTGCCGATCTCGTTGAGGCCGAGATGCGTCGCCGACTCGTCGCGATGCAGGGTGTTCACGTCCAGCCGGTAGTGCAGGTCACGCACGATAGCCTTCACGGTCCGCGTGGTGTGCTTGACGATCAGCCGGCCACCGGCAGCAAGCGCCCGCGCGTCGCTCATCCAGCACACCATGGCCTCGATGTCCTGCGTGGCCGCGGGCTGGTTATGCGGGCGGCAGAACATGTCGCCACGCGAGACATCCAGGTCGTCGGCGAGCAGCAGGGTCACCGACATCGGCGGGAACGCCTCCGGTACCGGGCCCCTGGCGGTGTCGATCCGCCTGATAGTCGTCGTCAGCCCCGACGGCAGGTGCATGACCTCGTCGCCCGGCTTGAGCACGCCGCCCGCGACCTGACCCGCATACCCGCGGTAATCGTGCAGCTCCGGGTCCGTCGCCTGGTGCGGCCGGATCACGTACTGCACCGGGAACCGGACGTCGATCAGGTTCCGGTCCGAGGCGATATGCACGTTGTCCAGGTGATGCAGCAGCGACGGACCGTCATACCACGGCATGTTTCCCGAGCGCTGGACCACGTTGTCGCCGTGCAGCGCCGAGATCGGGATGAACGTCAGGTCACCGATCTCCAGCTTGACCGCGAACGCGGTGAACTCCGCCACGATGCGGTCGAAGACCTCGGAGCTATAGTCGACCAGGTCCATCTTGTTGACCGCCAGGACGAGGTGCGGGACCCGCAGCAGCGTGGCCAGGAAGGCGTGCCGGCGGCTCTGCTCGGTCAGCCCGTTGCGCGCGTCGACGAGCACGATCGCAAGATCGGCCGTCGAGGCGCCAGTGACCATGTTCCGCGTGTACTGAATGTGCCCTGGCGTGTCCGCGATGATGAACTTCCGGCGCGGGGTCGCGAAGTAGCGGTAGGCAACGTCGATCGTGATGCCCTGCTCGCGCTCGGCCCGCAGGCCGTCGGTCAGCAGGGCCAGGTTGGTGTACTCCTCGCCGCGCTCGCGGCTAGTCCGCTCGACCGATGCGAGCTGGTCCTCGAAGATCGCCTTGGAGTCATACAGGAGCCGGCCGATGAGGGTGCTCTTGCCGTCGTCGACCGAGCCGGCCGTAGCCAGGCGCAGGATGTCCATGTGCCGTCCGCCGTCAGCCTGGTCGCCGGCCGAGCCGTGCTGCGTTACGGTCATCAGAAATAGCCTTCCCGCTTGCGGTCTTCCATGGCAGCCTCACTGGCCCGGTCATCGGCCCGGGTCTGGCCCCGCTCGGTGATCCGGGTCGCCGCGATCTCGACGATGACCTCGGCGACCGTGCTGGCCGTCGATTCCACCGCACCGGTACAGGTCATGTCGCCGACCGTCCGGTACCGCACCTTCGTCTCGAAGAGCTGCTCGTCCTCGCCCCTGGTGACATACTCACTGTCGGCCAGCAGGATGCCGTCGCGCTCGAAGACCGTGCGGCTGTGGGCGAAGTAGATCGACGGGATCTCCAGCCCTTCGCGCTCGATGTAGTGCCAGACGTCCAGCTCGGTCCAGTTCGACAGCGGGAACACCCTGATGTGCTCGCCGCGCCGGATCCGCGTGTTGTAGATGCTCCACAGCTCGGGCCGCTGGTTCTTGGGATCCCACTGGCCGAACTCGTCCCGGAACGAGAACACGCGCTCCTTCGCCCTGGCCTTCTCCTCGTCGCGGCGCGCACCGCCGAAGACGGCGTCGAACCTGTTCTCCTCGATGGCGTCCAGCAGCGAAGTGGTCTGCAGCCGATTCCGGCTCGCGAACCTGCCCGTCTCCTCGACCACCCGGCCGGCGTCGATGGCGTCCTGCACGGACGCCACCACCAGACGGGCGCCGACCTCGGCGACCCGGCGATCGCGATAGTCGATCACCTCGGCGAAGTTGTGCCCGGTGTCGACGTGCATGACCGGGAACGGGATCTTGGCCGGCCAGAACGCCCGCTCGGCTAGCGCCAGCATCACGATCGAGTCCTTGCCACCCGAGAAGAGCAGCACCGGCCGCTCGAACTCCGCCGCCACCTCACGCATGATGTGAATCGACTCGGCTTCGAGCACATCGAGCTGCGAGAGCCGGTAGTCACCTCGGGGCGATGTCATGGCTGAAGCTCCGGATCACTTGACGTCGGCGGGCGGTGGGGCGCCTGCGCGTGCTGGGCTGGTGCTGACGCGCGGGCGATCGCCGCCAGCAGACCAGGCGCCAGCCAGGCTGGACTGACCAGGATATCCGGTATCGACACGTCGGCCTGGTTGTACGCCAGGGCCGAGCCATCGATCCGGGATGCGTGCAGGCCGGCGGCCCGGGCCACGGCCACGGGCGCGGCGGAGTCCCATTCGTACTGACCGCCAGCGTGAATGTAGGCGTCGTACTGCCCCTGGATGACAGCCGCGGCTTTAGCCCCGGCTGACCCCATCGGCACCAGCTCTGCCTGGATGTCGGCGGCCAGCCGCTCGACGAAGGCGGGCGGCCGCGACCGGCTGACCAGGACGCGAAGGCCGGCCGGCAGCGCCGCCTGACCGTCTCCGGTCAGGGCCGGGAACGGGGCCGCCGCGGCCCGGCCCGCCTCGTAGTCCGCGGTGCTGAGCGCGAGGCCCTGCGCAGGCAGCGCGACCGCCCCGGCCACGAGGTCACCTGCCGCGCCACCTGCTGCCCACAACGCGACGTGCACCGCCCAGTCCGGCCGCGGCGGCTCGCCGAACTCTCTGGTGCCATCGAGCGGATCCACGATCCAGACCCGCGCCGCCGACAGCCGGGCCAGGTTGTCCTTGCCTTCCTCGGACAAGACCGCGTCCTCGGGCCGCAGCCGGGCCAGCTCGGCGGTGAGGAACTCGTGCGCCGACAGGTCGCCCGCCTTGCGCAGGTCGTCGCCGGACCGCGACACATCAGCCCGCAGCTCCACTAGCAGGCGCCCCGCCGCGACGGCAAGATCACGGGCGAGTTCATGGTCAGATGCGTCGGCCGTCAGCTCAGGCTCCAGTTCCGTGCAGATGAGTCTCACACCTTATATCAGTCAGATGGGTAGGAATCTCCCGCGCACGGTCCGTCGACCCGGCCCTGACGCGACCTGGCCATGGCTAGTGCACCTCGTTCTGGGCAACGGCCAGGCCACGTTCCATCAGGATCGGCACCGAGTCCGCGGCCCGGCCCAGGATCTCTGGCAGTTCCTTGCGCTCAGCGGCCGAGAAATCACGCAGCACGAAGTCGGCCGGATCCATGCGCCCTGGCGGCCGGCCGATCCCGATCCGGATGCGGTAGTACTCGCGGCTGCCGAGCGCCGCGGTCACGGACCGCAGGCCGTTGTGGCCGTTGTCGCCGCCGCCGAGCTTCAGCCGGACCGCGCCGAACGGCAGGTCGAGCTCGTCGTGGATGATGATGATCTGCTCGGTCGGGATCTTGTAGAAGTTCCGCAGCGCCGCCACCGGGCCGCCGGAGGCATTCATGAAGCTCATCGGCCGGGCCAGCACGACACTGGCCCCGGCCAGCGTGCCGGTCGCCGCGAAGGCCCTTGACCTGTCGCGCTTGAAGGTCGCGCCTAGCTGCCCGGCGATCTCGTCGCAGCACAGATAGCCCACGTTGTGGCGGTTGCCTGCGTACTGCGGGCCGGGGTTACCCAGGCCCACAATCAGCCAGCGATCAGAGGTGGCCATGTCCGCATCGGTCTCGTTCCCGCCGTGCCCGCGGCGACGCCAGAACACGGCCGCTCGCCAGCCGGCCCCGGTCACGGGTACCTCGCCGCGAGCCGCCGCGTGCCGGAGTCGTCGCTAGCTAGCTCAGGCCGATTCCTCGCCACCGGCGGACCCGCCACCCTCGGCCGCAGCCTCGGGCGCGCCCGGCTCGGCAGGTGCGGCCGGAGCCGCTGCCTCGGCCTCGGCCGGCGCCTCGCCGATCTCGGCTTCCATCTGCTCTGCGGTGGGCGCGGCCAGGACGTGCAGCACCAGCAGCTCGGGGTCGTCCGCGAGCGTGACGCCAGCGGGCAGGCTGAGGTCGCTGGCGTGGACTGACGCGCCGATCGCCATGCCCTCGATGTTGACCTCGATGCCGCCTGGGATGTTGGTGGCCTCGGCCTCGACGGAGATCTGCACGAGCTGCTGGTCGAGCAGGCCGTCGGGCGCTACCTCACCGACGATCGTGACCGGGATGTCGACGGTGACCTTCTCGCCGCGGCGGACCGTCAGCAGGTCGACGTGCTCGACGTAGCCCTTGATCGGGTCGCGCTGGACGGCCTTCGGCAGCGCCAGCTGCGCCCCGCCGGACAAGCCCTCGAGCCGGATCAGGACGTTCGGGGTCCGCAGGGCCATCAGGACCTCGTGACCGGGCAGGGTGAGGTGCTTCGGGTCGGTGCGGTGCCCGTAGAGCACAGCCGGGACGCGGCCGCCCTGCCGGATCCGGCGGGCTGGTCCCTTGCCGAACTCGGTGCGCAGTTCGGCGTCGATACGTACCTCGGGCACTGTAGGGCTCCTTGCGATGACAGAAAATCCCTCGGCAGTCTAGCCGATCCGGGTCACTAGCTGCCCGGCGGCGGCTGATACGGCCCGATTGCCCCGGCAGTGCGGCCCTGGCGGGGCGGCTCAGCTCTGGCCGTCGAACAAGCTCGTGACCGAGCCGTCGCTGAACACCTCGTTGATGGCCCTGGCGATCAGCGGCGCGATCGACAGGACGGTGAGCTTATCGAATCGCTTCTCGTTCAAGATCGGCAGCGTGTTGGTCACGATCACCTCGCTGACGCGGGAGTTCTTGAGCATGTCCACGGCGTTCCCGGACAGCACGCCGTGCGTGGCTGTCACGATTACCTGCGTCGCGCCCTGCTCAAAGAGCGTGTCGGCGGCCTTCACGATCGTCTGGCCAGTGTCGATCATGTCATCGACGACGATGCAGGTCCGGCCGGCCACGGCGCCGACGACTTCGAGCACCCTGGCCTGATTCGCCACGTCGGGATCCCGCCGCTTGTGGATGATGGCCAGCGGGCAGCCGAGCCGGTCGGTCCACCGCTCACAGACGCGGACCCGGCCTGCGTCCGGCGCGACGACGGTGACCTGGGAGACATCGAGCTTGTCTTCCAGATAGCTGGCGAGGATCGGCAGCGCGAACAGGTGGTCGACCGGGCCGTCGAAGAACCCCTGGATCTGGGCGGTGTGCAGGTCCACCGCCATGAGACGGTCCGCCCCGGCCGTCGAGAACAGGTCAGCCATCAGCCGCGCCGAGATCGGCTCGCGCCCCCGGCTCTTCTTGTCCTGCCGCGCGTACCCGAAGAACGGGGCTACCACGGTGATCCGCTTTGCCGACGCGCGCTTGAGCGCGTCCACCATGATCAGCTGTTCCATGATCCACTGATTGATGGGCGCCGTGTGGCTCTGCAGGACGAACGCATCGCTGCCGCGCACGGACTCGAGGAACCGTACGAAGATCTCTCCGTTGGCGAAGTCGTAGGCCGTGGTCGGCGTCGGCTCGATACCGAGGCAGCCGGCGATCTCCTGGCCGAGCTCGGGGTACCCCCGGCCGGAGAACAGCATCATCTTCCGCTCGGGGGTCGCGGTAATGCCGGTCACTTGGGTCAACTCTCCTCAGATGGCGTTGTGCCTGAGTTCGCTTGCGAGCGCGATCGCGCTGACGCACCACGTTCCCTGCCCTGACGGTCACCCGCTGCAACGCCGCCGGGCCTGACGGCGCTCAGGTGGGCGAACGGGCCGATCACGACACCTGGCGCGATCTCCGACGCCTCGCAGACCGCCTGGATGACCGTCGCGCCCGCGCCGACGGCAGTGTCCCGCAGCAGGCAGCCGGGGCCGATGCTGGCGCCCGCGCCCACGCTCGTCCGGCCCTCCAGCTGGGTGGCCTGCGAGATCCGCGCGCCGGGCTCGATCTGCACGTCCACGTCGATCCAGGTGCTCGCCGGATCCACGATGGTCACGCCGGCCGCCATCCAGTGCGCCAGCAGCCGCTCGTTGAGTATGCGCCGCGCCTTGGCCAGCTGCGCCTGGTTGTTGACCCCCTGGATCTCGTCGAAATCCGGGCAGAACGCGCCCGCCACCAGGTGCCCGTCAGCGCGCAGGATGGCCGGGACCTCGGTCAGGTATTCCTCGCCGGTGGTCTTGGCGGCCGGTACCCGCTTGACCGCGTCGGCGAGCAGGTCGCCGTCGAAGGCGAACATGCCGGAGCTGATCTCGGTGACCTTGCGCTGCTCAGGGCTGGCGTCGGCCTCCTCGACGATGCCGGCCACCCGGCCCGCCCCGTCGCGCAGAATCCGGCCGTATCCCTTCGGGTCTGGCGCCTGCGAGGTCAGCACGGTGACGGCCGCACCGGCGCGTTCGTGCTCCGCGACCAGGCTGACCAGGGTCTCGCTGCGCAGTAGCGGCGTGTCAGAGAACAGCACGACCACGGTGCCCCCGATGACGCCGAGCGACTCGATCACGGTGCGCACCGCGTGCCCGGTGCCCCAGGAACCGCGGCGCTCCTGCACGATGAGCGTCGCTTCCGGGCAGAACTCGCGGGCGTAGGCGGCCACCTGGCCCGCCAGGTCGCTGACGACGAGGATGAGTCGGTCCGGGTCAAGCTTGCGGGCGGCGGCGACGACATGGCCGAGCATGGGGCGGCCGCACACCTCGTTGAGCATTTTCGGCGTGGCAGTCCGCATCCGGGTGCCTTCGCCGGCCGCTAGGACGATGACGGCGGCTGGCCCGTCTGACGCCACTCGGCCTGAAGTCACTCGGCTCGGCTCCTTCGTCTCAGGTAAGGCCGGTCGGGGCTGATTGCACGGTAGCTGCTGGCACCTTCGCGTCGGGAGGCGGCGCCGCCTTGGGTTGCGCTGCCCTGGGTTGAGCTTCCTTGGGTTGCGCTGCGCTGGACGGCGCTGCGCTGGTGGCGCAGCTCGGCGTGACGCTGCACCGGTCGCTGCGCTGGCCGGACGTCACCCTCCCGACATGGGCAGGATACCGGCCGGTTACCTACCTTCAGCCGGGCTGGGTGGCCGTTCACACCTACTGCGGCGGTTGTCCCCGATCGTGCCACAAACTGGAATGGCCCGCCGGGGCCACGGATCACCGGCGCGCCGATTTCACTCTGGCGGCCGATGCCCAATCGCCACGGGCCATCGCCAGCCCCGCCAGGCCAGCGCCACGCCGGCGCCGGGATCGCGGCCCGTCCGGCGTCTCCATGCCTGCCCAGGCCGCAGCGGCACGAACGTCTTTGAGGCGCTGTAGCCTCGCGGCTGAGCTGTCATCGGCCCGGCCGGGCCCGATCCCGGTAAGCTATGCTCCGGACCCTTGACCTTCCCGGGTGGTCTAATTGGCGAGGACGCGCGGTTTTGGTCCGTGAGGTTGAAGGTTCGAATCCTTCCCCGGGAGCCAAGTTGGTGTTCAGATCCTCACCCCGAGCCTGGGGCGCGCGAGTGCGCAGATTCGTCGGGCCCCTCCACTGCGGGCGGAAAAGCCATGGCGGCAGATGCCCAGCCTTCAATCCGTCTGTAGAGGTCAGAGCTACGGCGAACGCTGATCGCCAAGCAGCCGTGGTAGTCCGTTCCGACGTTCTTGCGGACGGTCTTGGGGTTATGCCGCTTGATGGTGGGCCGCCCGAAATGCTCGAGCCCGAGACCAGCGACTTCCTGCCAGAATTCATGGGCCTTGACGAGATCGGCGCTTTCGTGGATGTGCACGCGACAGATGAGCTGGTCTGAGGTCACGCCGCCCAGCGCCAGGAAGCGCAGGAAGAGCCTGATTAATCTGGGATCAGTATTAATAAAGGTGACTCGATGGTTAGGACGATAAGGCTTGCTCTTGGTGCCCTCGCACCAGTACGCGATGGCTCCGGCGATAAGGACCTCCCGGTCAGTCAAGGCACCGATCTCGGCCGCCGCCGCTTCGCTGACTGCCTGCCGCCTTGCCTCGCGTCGCAGGCCTTCGGCTGCCCAGTACCGTGACACGCCTTGAGCGTTGCGCTTGCGCGTCTCCTCGTAGCTGATGCGGCCGACCCGCGGCAGGTCGCGCGCCCAGAGCGAGACAGAACTCCTTGACACTCCGAGAACAGCGGCTATCTCGCTGTAGGTGTAACCGCGGGCGCGCAGGTCGCGCGCCTTGACGTGCAGGTCGTCCTTGGCTCTCGGCCTGCGCGTCCACGGCGGCGGTGGTACGCCCCGCAGAGCCTTGTCCAACGTCGAATTGCCCACGCCGAGGACTTGCCTTATCTCGTAGCGTGACTTGCCCGCCCGGCGCAGCGCGATCGCCTGCGCGGCTAACTGGTCAACCCGGAGCCTGTCGGTCATATCCGAACACTAGATCGAGCCTCTGACATTCCGCCTGGGCTGCAGTGCTGACGAGCCGTTGGCAGCCGCCGCCGGCAACCGGTATAGACGACCCAAACACATCCTCAAAGTGAGCCGCGTCCGCCGTATCACCGGTACTGTCTCAGCACTCCTATGGAACGTGTCGGCATCGGCGTTCCACGACCCACGTGCGTGCGCTCTCACCAGACCGCCCGGTTGGGGGTCGCGAGCCCGCAACAGAGAAGGTAGCGATGGACTTCAGGCGGTTCTGGCAGGCCGTGCGGCGCTTCAAGTACATCGTTATTCTTTGCGTGATCATCGGCGTCGGCGGTGGAATCGCCTACACGGTAGTGTCGCCGCCGTTGTTCACGGGCACTGCGCTCGTGGTCCTGCCGACCGGCGCCAAGTTCAACATCCAGACTGAGGTGCTGGTCGCGAGCAGCGACCCGGTGCTGCTGGAAGCCGCCGAAACGGTCAGTCCGCCGATGTCGCTGCAGTTGCTGCGCCAGCGAGTTCAGGTCGGGGATCTGACCGCCGATGTCGTGTCGATCAGCGGCAAGGCGACGACGGCCAGCCGCGCCGAGGAGCTGGCGAACTCAGTCGCCAACAGCTACCTGGCCTACATCAAGGCCCCGAGTAGCCTCGGCGGCGTGCTGCCAGGGCGCATCATGGAAGCAGCCACGACCGCGAGTGGCTCGGCCATGCGGGATCGGGCCGAGGAAGGCGCGCTTGGCGGGGCAGTCGGCCTGCTGATCGGGGTCGTCATCGCACTGTCGCTAGGCCGGGCCGACAAGCGCCTGCGGCAGCGCGATGACATCGCCGATGCGATCGGCATCCCCGTGCTGGCGTCGATTCCGGCGCTGCGCCCGTCGGACGCGGCCGGTTGGGCACGGCTACTCGGGGGCTACGAGCCGTCGGTCGTGGACGCCTGGAGTCTGCGCAAGGCACTGCGTTATCTCGGACTCACCGATGTCAGGGGCACTAGCGGCGCTGGCATTTCGCTGACGGTCGTGACCATCTCTGGCGACCGCCCGGCGCTGGCGCTTGGGCCGCAGCTCGCGGCGTTCGGCGCGTCGCTCGGCATCCAGACAGCCATCGTGGTCGGCCCGCACGAAGGTCCGGGCACGGCCACGCTGGCGGCCGCCTGCGGCGCCACGGGCGACGGACCGTCCGGGCGGCCGTTCAACATCAGCCTGAACCCGGGCAGCGACCGGCAGTCCGGTGCCGCCCTGACCGTCGTGGTGGCCGTCGTAGACGGCCAGCAGCCGGAGTTCGACGAGACGATGCGGACCACCGCGACGATTCTCGGCGTATCGGCCGGCGCGGCTACCGCTGAGCAGCTCGCGCAAGTGGCGGTCAACGCCGCCGCGGACGGTCGTGAGATCAGCGGGATCATCGTCGCCGACCCAGATCCGACAGACGTCACTACTGGCCGGTTGCCACAAGCCGAGCGCTCCGGGCACCGCAGGATGCCTAATCGGATGACGGGCACGACCTCGGAGACGACGTGACCGCACGGCACGCTCAACGCGGCCCACGGGGGCCCGCGACGACTTCCCGCGTGTCGGTGGTACGGCACGAGTCGGCGGACGCTGCTGCTGGACTGGTGAGCTTGTCGTTCATCGGCGCCGCCGTCCATCGCCGGATCCGGTTCTGGTGCAGCTTTGCCGCGGTCGGCGTGTTCCTGGGCCTGGCGATATTCGTGCTCGCTCCGCCGCCTTATCAGGCGTCGACGTCGCTCTTTCTGACCGGCGATCCGACCCAGAATCCGGTCGACTCCATGCAGACTGACGTCGCGCTGGCGCAGACCCGAGCCGTGGCCAGCCGGGTGGTGCACGATCTCGGCCTCAGCCAGAGCGCGACCAAGTTCCTCAGTACCTACATCGTCGTGCCCACCACGGACCGGATCATGACGATAACGGTCAGCGCGCCGACGAGCAGCGGGGCGCTACGCGGGGCTGCCACCCTCGCCACCGACTTTCTTTCGTTCCGGGCCAGCCAGCTCAAGCTGGATCAGCGGCTGGTCATCCAGTCGCTCAAGCAGCAGATCGTCCAGGCCAGGCAGCAGCTAGCCAGCGACAACCTGGTGCTGACTCGATATATAGCGCTACCGGCGGCGTCCCAGCAGAAGGCGCAGCTCAGGAACCTGCGTTCCACTGTGGCCAGGGACTCGACCGTGCTGATCGGGTTGCAGGACACCGTGACCAACTATCCGGCCACCACGGCCCAGGAGATCCAGGGAAGTCAGGTCATCAATAGCGCCACCCCGGTGCCACGATCCCGCATCAGGCTGCCGCTTCAGTTCGTGGTCGCCGGACTACTGGCGGGCTTGACGCTGGGCCTGGGGATTGTGGTGGTGGGGGCGCTGGTGTCGGATCGGCTGCGGCGGCGTGATGATGTGGCGCGGGCGCTGGGCGCGCCGGTGGAGCTGAGCGTGGGCCGGATCGGGGCGGGGCTGCTGCGGCGGCGGGGGCTGGCCGCGGCGCGGGGTCGCGATGTGCAGCGGATCGTGGCGCATCTGCGGGGGCTGGTGCCGGACGGGGAGGGCGGGGCGCCTGCGCTGGCGGTGGTGCCGGTGGATGACGCGGGGGCGGCGGTGCTAGCGGTGGTGGCGCTGGGGTTGTCGTGCGCGGAGCAGGGCGCGCGGGTGCTGGTCGCGGACTTGACCGAGGGCGGGCTGGCGGCCCGGCTGCTGCGGGCCGGCGGCCGGGGGGTGCAGCAGGTCCGGGTGGGCGGGCAGCAGCTGACCCTGGCGGTGCCGGGCGAGTTGTTCCCGGCCGGGCCGCTGGAGCGGGCGGCCGGGCCGGCGGCGGGCGGGCCGGCGGCGGGCGGGCCGGCTGGCCGGGAGCTGATGGCCGCGTACGCCGCGGCGGATCTGCTGCTGACGGTGGCGACTGTTGATCCGGCCGTCGGCGCGGATCATCTGGGTACCTGGGCTACCGACACGGTGGTGACGGTCACCGCTGGCCAGTCGTCGGCCACCAGGATCCACGCCGCCGCGGAGCTGATCCGGCTCGCGGGCACCCGCCTGGTCGCGGCGGTGCTCCTGGACGCCGACAAAAACGACGACAGCATCGGCATGGTCTGGATGACCCCCGACCGGCGACCCGCTTCGACTAAACCGCGGCAACCGTCGGCCCGTGGTCTCGGGGTAGCTGGCCGATGAGCGCACCGGTGGCGGTACTCGACCCGACCCGCGGCCCCACCCGCCGCCCGCTCGGCATGGTGCCGGTACTGGATCCGGCCGAGGCATACGACCGCAAGGTTCGTCGGCGGGTGGGCCTCGCGTGGAGCCTGCTCCTGCTCAACACGCTGACGTTTTACCCGAAGACGTGGAGCGGCGAGCCGCTTTTCATCCCGATACCGTCCATCGTCGGCAAGGCCGTCACCCAGGGCGCGCTGCCGCTCGCGCTGCTAGCCGCGCTGTCGGTCAACCGGCGGATCGCGATCAGGCCGAACGTCTTCCTGTGTCTGGCCGGCCTGCTGGCGATCGAGGCCGCGATGAATAGCGTCGAGGCGACGCACATCGGCACCATCTACAGAGCGGTTCGCCTCACAACGTTCCTGGTCACGCTGTGGCTCCTGACGCCGTGGTGGGGTCGCCGCGACCTCCTGCTGGTGCGCTGCCACCTGCGTGCCGTCTACGTCGTGCTCGCGTCCGTCATCCTCGGGCTGCTCGGAGCTCCCCACACGGCACTGGCACAAGGCCGGCTAGCCGGGGCCATCTGGCCGACGCCGCCTACACAGGTAGCGGAGTTCGCCGCAGTGACAATGGGCCTGGTCATCGTGCTCTGGATGGGCGGTCATTTCGCTGGGCGGTTCGCCCTGCCGACAGCCGCTGCGCTGATGGCGATCTTGCTGCTAACGCACACCAGGACCGCGCTCGTGGCCATGATCGGCGGCGTCGTGGTCGGTGGCTTGAGCCTGCTGGCCAGCAGGGCGAGGGTAAGAAAGCTCTTCGCGGTCGGCACTGTCGTCGCATCGGTCGGCGGGATCGCCCTGTCCGGCTTCCTGACTACCTGGCTAGCGCGCGGCCAGAATACGCAGGAGCTGACGAAGCTCACCGGCCGGACGATCGTGTGGAGCGCGGTGGAGAACATTCCGCGGACAAAATTTCAGGACCTGTTCGGCTTCGGGTTGTCGAACAAGTCCTTTAACGGCCTGCCGATCGACAGCAACTGGCTTGCGTCTTATCTGGATCAGGGACTATTCGGCGTCGCCGTATCCGCGGCCATCCTGGTGTTCTTGCTCGTGACCGCTTTCTTCCAGCCGCGCGGTATTCAGCGGGCCCTGGCCCTGTTCCTCGTGACGTATTGCCTGGCGGCATCGTTCACCGAGACCGGGTTCAGCGATGCGTCGACCTACCTGCTCTACCTCGCCCTGGCGGCATCCATGCTGGTGCCGCGCAAGGCGGCAGCCAGCTGACATGAGGGTGATGCAGGTTCACAACCGGTACCGCTCCGCGGCTCCGAGCGGCGAGAACCGCGTCGTCGATCAGGAGCGGGACGCACTCGCGGGGACTGGTCACGACGTCATCAGATTCGAGCGGCACAGCGACGACATCGAGCAGTGGTCCAGGGTCAAGAAGGCAACGATGCCCGCCCAGGTTGTGTGGAGCCGCGAGTCTCGAAATCAGCTTGCCGCCGACTTGCGCGCGCACCGGCCCGACGTTGTCCACCTGCATAACACGTTCCCGCTGCTCAGCCCGTCAGTGCTGTACGCCTGCCGGACGGCCGCCGTGCCCGTCGTCGCCACCCTGCACAACTACAAGCTGGCCTGCGTCAGCGGCGACTTCTTCCGCCGCGGCGCCGTCTGCCATGACTGCGCCGGCGGCCTGCCTGGGCCTGCCGTCATCCACGGCTGTTATCGCGGCTCGCGTGTCGCGACCGCACCCGTCGCACTCGCCACGAGTGTGCACCGGAACGCCTGGCGGTCGCTGGTGTCGGCCTACATCTTCATCAGCAAGTCGCAACGCGGCCTGCTAGCTGGCCTGAATCTCCCGCCCGACCGCGTATTCGTCCGGGACAACCTCATACCACGCCGCCCAGTACCCGCGGCGCCGCGAGAGCCCATCGTCGTGTACGCAGGCCGGCTGGACGAGGCGAAGGGGCTGCGGCTGCTGATGGCCGGCTGGGATCACTATGTCAACAGCTCTGCTGGCCCGGGCCTGACGCTCGCGATCGCCGGCGCAGGCCCGCTCGACGCTGAGGTAGCCAGCTGGGCATCGAGTCGGCCGTCTGTCGAACTGCGCGGACAGCTGGACAGCGCCGGATGCACGGCGCTCATGGCCAGAGCACGCGCCGTCGTCGTCCCGTCAGCCTGGGAGGAGACGTTCGGCCTCGTCGTCGTCGAGGCGATGGGGCTCGGGGTGCCTCCCGTCGCCGCGGCGCATGGATCTTTGACTGACTTGATCTCACCTGGCGTCGACGGCATGCTGTTCCAGCCAGGCGATGCCGCTTCGCTCGCGTCGGTCCTGACCGACGTCGAAGCAGACCCAGCGCGATACGCGTGCTACGGGGATCAGGCCCGGTCGACCTATGAACACCGCTTCAATCCCGAACGCAACCTGGAGCAGTTGCTGCAGATCTATCGCTACGCCATCGCGCATCCCATCTGATGGGCGGTGCCCGCTCGACGCTGACCCAGTCGCTCGCGGTCGCCGCTGCCGTAGCTGCCGTGGTCACCGGAGCGATTGTCCTCGGCTCAGCGCCGTCCAAGCCGCCCCAGCCAGCGACCACCACCACCGCCGGCGCTGCGCCGGACCCCGGCCAGGCACAACAGGCTCAGCCAGGGGTAACACTCGGCGCGGCCGCCCTGAAGCTCGCTAGTCCGCTGCGCGTGTGCGGAAATCCCTCGATCCTCGGCACCGGGCCTAGCTCCCCACCACGAGGCGCGATCAGCGTGCCGGCCGGCGACGACTCGCGGGTCAACTGGAGCCAGGCGCACCGGACGTACTGGTTCGCTCCCGGCGTCCACACCCTCGGAGCCGGGCAGTATACGCAGATCCTGCCGGCGAATGGCTCGACATTCGTCGGGGCGCCCGGCGCCGTCATCACCGGTCAGCACGACAACGCTTACGCCTTCGGCGGCCCGGCCGAGAATGTGACGATCAGCTATCTCACGATCGAGGACTTCGGCACCAGCGGTGGCAACCAGAACGAGGGGGTCGTCAACCACGATTCAGCCACCGGCTGGCGGATCGATCACTCATCTATAACGGAGAACGCCGGGGCCGGCGTCATGCTGGGCAGCGACAACGAGCTGACGTATGACTGCCTGGAAGACAATCAGCAATACGGCTTCAACGCCTACTCCGCGAACGGACCGCAGAATCTTGTCCTTGAGCACAACGAAATCGCCGGGAATGATACCTACAACTGGGAGAAGCGCGATCCAGGGTGCGGTTGCACAGGCGGCGGCAAGTTCTGGAGCGTGGATGGCGCGACGATCAGGTACAACTGGATATACCAGAATCACAGCGTTGGCATCTGGGCCGACACCAATAATCGCGGGTTCGACATTGAGCATAACTATTTTGAGGGTAACTACGACGACGGCCTGGTGTACGAGATCAGCTATAACGCACTCGTGCGAGCCAACGTGTTCGCCCGCAACGGCCTCGGTCAGGGCCCGCGAAATCAGGGATTCCCGGACGGTGCGATTTACGTGTCGGAGTCCGGGTCGGACGCCAGAGTCGGCAGTAAGTACAGCCACGTCTTCGACATCACCGGTAACCAGTTCATCGACAACTGGAGCGGCGTGATCCTGTGGGAGAACGCTAACCGATTCTGCGATTCGCCAGATAACAGCAGCACTGGATTTTGCACGCTGGTCGACCCGGCGGTGGCCAATATCCATGGCTGCACGTCGCAGACGCTGCGGCACGCCAGGTCCAGCCGCTCGCCCGATTACTTCGACCTGTGCCGGTGGAAGACGCAGAACGTCTCGGTCACGCAGAACGTGTTCGACTTCAATCCGGCTGACCTGGGCCCGGCCTGCACCGTGGCGAACGGGTGCGGTTTCGTGGGCGTCTTCTCAAACTGGGGCAGCGATCCATCCTGGAGCCCCTATCAGGGCCCGGTGATCGAGGACCGTATCGCGCTGGCTCAGAACAATCACTTCGCGGAGAACGCCTACCGCGGGCCGTGGCGCTTCATGGTGCGGGGGCTGGGCACCATCGTGAGCTGGCAGGAGTGGCGTCAGGCGCCCTACCACCAAGATGCAGGCAGCACGCTCCGCTCCTGAGTCCCGTCGGCGGCCCCAGCTGGTGGCTGGACGACGGGGTCGTGCCGCGCATTTCGCGCGGGCGTTAAGTGTCTCTTCAAATTTGACGGGGCACGACACACACACGGTTTCAGGCTGACGGGCAAAGACCCGTAGCTCCTCGACACTGGCCGTTGGTCAAGGACAGCTGGCAGAGGAGCCACAGGCTATGGAGAACGGTACGACGATTCTGTTCGGGCTGCCCGGTGTGGCAGTGCAGCGTGTCGAGCGCGCCACCGATGATGACGGCACGGCGGTTCGGTTAGTGCATATGGTGACGACGGCGTCGAGCGCGGCGGGCTGCCTTGCCCTCGCCCGAAGCCGCGCGCCACGGTCTGAGGTCAGTAACCGGCTGTTCGCGTTCTACGACTGGTGCGCCCGAGCCGACGTGCCCGAGGTCACCGCCCTGGCCAAAGACCATCGATGCGTGGTGGCCGCAGATCCTGGCCTTCATCGACATCGGCATCACCAACGCCGCCACCGCAGATCAAGGCGCGCCGGGCGGCTGCGGTATCGCAGTGCCTCGACCTGCTCACCCCGCGCAGGGGTCATGCCCGCGCACCACTGCCTGCGCTGGAAGAACTGGCCGAGACAATGCGCCGCGCGCTACCACACGGTGATCGTGACGCAGACGTTCCCGGACACAGGTGCGGCGCTCGCGGAATGGTAGCCGTACTCGAACTGGATCAGGTAACGACCGGGCTGCACGTCGGGCACCCGGATCCTGAACCGCTGGTTATAAATACCGGTGCCCGCGACCGGATTGCCGGCAGGCCAGTTGCGGCTAGGTTGACCCGGTCTGATGGCCCCCAGGTTCCACAACGGCGTGTACTGCCCGTGACTGACTGTCCCGAGGGTTCCCGGGTCGCCGAGTTCAGCATCCGACGCCCGGGCCGCCGGCGCGTTGTCGGATAGTGCGACGAGGTCTCCTGGCCGGACAGTGGCCGGCGCGGCGGTCATCGCGAACTTCGTGGAACAGTCCGGCGGGCCTGTCGACTGAGCGGACGTCGACTGAGCGGACGCGCAGGCAGCCAGGGCCACGCTCATCGCACACGCGGCCGCGAGCCGCCCGTAGCGAGCGCGCTCCCAGCCGTCGGCTCGTAGGCGAGCATCTGTCCCGACCATCGCTGCCTCCGCCACCACGACAGCAAGCAGGAGCCTATTCCGGCAAGCACGCTGCCGTAACGATGCGCAAACGAGTACTCCTCAACACTGCGAGCGGACTCGACATGGCGCGGCCCGGTACGGTTGCACTGCAAACGGGCAACGATCAGCCAGCCGTTGCGAGGGTGACCAGCCCCTCAACCTCGAAGAGCCCGTTAAGTCGCCAGCGCCAGGTCGTTGGTATCGGCCGTCATCGCTACCGGCCACATGCCGATGCTGTCGTCGTTTTTGTCGGCGTCCAGGAGCACCGCCGCGACCAGGCGGGTGCCCGCGAGCCGGATCAGCTCCGCGGCGGCGTGGATCCTGGTGGCCGACGACTGGCCAGCGGTGACCGTCACCACCGTGTCGGTAGCCCAGGTACCCAGATGATCCGCGCCGACGGCCGGATCAACAGTCGCCACCGTCAGCAGCAGATCCGCCGCGGCGTACGCGGCCATCAGCTCCCGGCCAGCCGCCCCGCCCGCCGCCGCCCGCTCCAGCGGCCCGGCCGGGAACAACTCGCCCGGCACCGCCAGGGTCAGCTGCTGCCCGCCCACCCGGACCTGCTGCACCCCCCGGCCGCCGGCCCGCAGCAGCCGGGCCGCCAGCCCGCCCTCGGTCAAGTCCGCGACCAGCACCCGCGCGCCCTGCTCCGCGCACGACAACCCCAGCGCCACCACCGCCAGCGCCGCCGCCCCCGCGTCATCCACCGGCACCACCGCCAGCGCAGGCGCCCCGCCCACCCCGTCCGGCACCAGCCCCCGCAGATGCGCCACGATCCGCTGCACATCGCGACCCCGCGCCGCGGCCAGCCCCCGCCGCCGCAGCAGCCCCGCCCCGATCCGGCCCACGCTCAGCTCCACCGGCGCGCCCAGCGCCCGCGCCACATCATCACGCCGCCGCAGCCGATCCGACACCAGCGCCCCCACCACCACAATCCCCACACCCACCGCCAGGCCCGCGGCCATCCCCGCGACTAGGTAGCCGGCCCGTGACTTCAGCTTCGATGCCGGCAAGGCCGCGGCTGGACCCAGTATCCGGCTCCCGGAAATGATCTGGTCGTTGGTGAGCTGATTGCTCACTTCGTAGCTTGAGATCGCCTGCTGCAGGCCCGCGATGGCGTTCAGGTCCGCGGTGCGGTCGGCGTCCAGCTGACCAACGGCAGCTCGCTGCGTGGCCGCGGCATGCCGAGCCGCGGACCTGCCGGTCGGGGGCTGGTCGGCTGCGATCTGCTCATCTAGCGTCGCGACCTGCTGATTTAGCCCATCGATCTGCTGATCGATGGAGCTCACCACGCGCTGCTGCTGAGTTCGCAGCAAACTAGCCTGGTAGCTGAGGAATTCAGTCGCGATGGCGCTCGCCCGCTGGACAGCCTCGCTGCTCGACGGCGCGCTCACCGTGATCCCGATAACCCGGTCTGTCACCTGGCTGACCGCATAGCTCGACAAGAACTTGGTCACGCTCTCGTGCAGGCCGAGGCGCTGCATCACCGGGGCAGCCACGGCGCGGCTTTGCACCAGCGCCATCTCGGTGAAGATGGCGTCCATCGGGTTCGCGTTGGCGCCATCGGTGATGATGACCGAGATCGACGCCTTGTGCGCGGGCGGACGCACCGAAAACGCCGCCAGGCCCAGCACCAGCCCGATCAGGCCGGCCGCGCACCACACCCGCGCGCGGCGACGAATTGCCTGGCTGAGGTACGGAACGGTACTCAGTCCTGCCATCAGCGCCCTGGCCAGCTCGGCGGCCGGGTGCTCGGCGATCACGTCGCCGATGGACCAGGCATTATCCGGCACAAGGTCGGGCGCGGGTTCGGGCGCGCGGTCGCTCGCGCTACGGCGCGGGATGTCGGCTTCGACGCGGGGAAAGACGACAGTCTGATCGTCGTCTGCGGTCCAGTCCCGCGCGTCGACGCCGTCGGCGGCGTCAGCTGCGCCCTGGCCCATTCGGCCTCCTCGGGGGTCCCCCGCAGTGCCCGCTATCAGCGGTGGAAGGTTCACCATATTACGATCACTTCTGCCACGGTATCGCTGATTCCGCGCCCTCGAAGAACTTCAGGCGCGTCGTGAACGGCGCCCCCTCTGAGCGGCCGCGGCCAACGAGCGTGAATGCCGGTGCCCGCCGTCCGAGGCCGCCCGAATACCACCCGAGTATGGGGTTGGTCTCGCCCCGGTGGAGGCTCCATTGCAGCGGCTTGGCAAGTTCGAGGCTAGCTGCGCCGGGGGCGGCTGTGCCGGGCCAGCTGAGGACGGCATAGGAACCGTAGAGCTCGGCCTTGACAGCCGGGCCGAGATGGAAAGCGAGCCGGACGTCATGACTGCCGCTGATCTCGTCCACGATGTCAACAGTGCGCGAGGCCCGGTCCAGGCGCACGCATCGCCGGTGCGCCGCGGGCGGGTCCAGGGACTGGTAGCCGTCGTGCTCGGCCGTCCACTCGGCAGCGTCGCCGATGTCAAGCACCTCGATTTCGTGTGCATTGGCATGGCGCAGCCAGAGGAACGGACCGCCTTCGACGGACTGGTTCCGGCCGTCGAGCTCGATGGTGTTGTGGGCGATGGTCGATCTGAAGTAGGAGCGCCAGGCCGGGTCGCCGTGATAGCAGTACGTGCCAGGATCGGCGAGGATATCCACGCCGCCGTACCGGAGCTCCACCGACAGGGCATCGGCATGGGCGTGCGCGGCGATGCTCAGGAAGCCGTGCGGCCCGCCGTCGCACCGGCACCAGATCTCGGGCTCCCGGCTGCTCGTGGTCCGCAGCAAAGTAGTGCCAGCGTCGGCAAAGTGCCACGGCCTGGTCGTCGGCCGCGCCGGGGCCGGCCTAGTCGCGCCCGGCATGGCCCCGATGAGTGTGCTCGCCACGTCCGGGTCTGTGGGCGGCCACCAGTCGAGTCTGCCGAAGAGCGCGGCACCGAGCGCAAGCAGTGACGGCCAGCGGTTTGCCGCCGGCGCGTCCAGCAGCAGCCCGCGGCCGTCGTCGCCGTCGCCCTGCCGGGGCGGCCGCAGCCGCTCGTCGAGTAGCGCGGCCCCGCTGTCCACCATCGCCGCTAGCCGCTGCCAAGTGGCGTCGCTGACCGGGAAGCCCGCGGCTTGTGCCTCGACGGCGGCGAGCAGGCCAAGCTCAGCCACGAAGCACTGGTAGTCGGAGGCCAGCTCACGCCCGACGCCCGACGGGAAGGTGTTGCGCGCCAGCTCGCGCTCGAATAGCCGCGCGGACGTGCGGAGCCAGGAATCGCTCTCCGGGAACCACCGGAAGGCGCAGCTCGCCACCAGCTGACCGGCCGCTTCGGCGATGACGTGGTTGTTAGCCGACGAACCCCGGCTCTTGAAGGCGTCCAGGTATT
This sequence comes from uncultured Actinomycetota bacterium, assembly GCA_963792725.1. GTDB lineage: Bacteria > Actinomycetota > Actinomycetes > Streptosporangiales > Streptosporangiaceae > JAJYUU01. Next base: position 831,579 of record CAWBXJ010000003.1, read on the forward strand.
GCTGGTGCCACCGAATCTGCCGGACCGCGAGCTCGTCGTGCTCGAACAGGTCAGCCGCCTTCGGCCAGTCATTCAGCAGCCGCCGGATCCAGGTCATGCTGATGAGACGGATGCCGATCTCGATGCCGCTAGTCCAGTGCACTCCGGACAGGAACGGGTTCTCACGCCACCAGGAGCGAAGATGGTCAGCGGCGAGTGCTGCGTAGGTTTCATCGTGGCTGACGAACCAGGCCGCGGCCAGCACCGTCACGTGCTGCAGACGGGAGATCTCCCATATCTGCTTGACGTTCCCGGTCTGGCTCTCGGACCGATGGTTAATACGGAAGGCGTACGCGTCGGCTGGGGCACGCCGGCCTGTCACCGGGTCGAGGAACCAGTCGGGCGTGCGCAGATCGGTCCTGGCCAGGCCCAGCACTTCCCACTCGCCCCGGAGCAGCCTGTCCGCGGCGGCAAGAACGGCCGCCCGGGCCGCCACCGGAATTCCGCTGGCGGTCTCCGGCGGCAGTACAGTCCCGAATCCCCGGTTGCCGGCTAGGGCCGAGCCACTAGCGACTGCCTCGTCGCGCCTGACCTGCCGCACCGACCAGGCTGCCTGGACGGCCTTGTCGCGGGCGCGCCAGCCCATCTCGGCTGGCGACATCCGCGCGAATCTGTGCACGTACCAGCCGAGCCGCGACGTCTGCGGCGCGCTCATACCTGCTCAGGCCTCGCGCTGGACAGGCTCTCGCCGACCGCGATCGTCGCCCGGGTAGTTGCGGTCAGCGAGTCGAGCGAGATGGGCATCGGATCGCCGGTACGGCACGCCGCCAGGAACCGCTCAAGCTCGTGCCGTTGTCCCTTGTCCTGGCCGCCCCGCGACCTGATGCGGTTGCGGCGCCGGCCGGTCCAGACCGCAGCCTGGGTGAAGTTGTCAAGCCTCGCGCTCTTGCCGTCAGCAGCAGCGTCGAGGGTTTCCTTGGGATAACGCGCGTTGCCGCCGGTGAGGTAGCTGATACTGCCGGTCGAGCCATTCTGGAAGCGCAGCGTCACCTGCAGATCGTCTCGGTCCGGCCCTGCGACGGCGTAGACCTCAGTTGGCAGGCTGTCCGCCCACCAGCTCAGCGTGTCGATGAAGTGACCGCCCTCGCCAATGAATCGAGATCCCTCCAGCTCCTCATTCCGATACCAGCTGTCGGTGTCGAGCCGCCCGGCGTTGACCAGGTACCGGCTCGCCGAACCCTGACCGCGACCGCCGAACTCCGATCTGAGCTGCACCAGCAGCGGGGCAAAGCGACGGTTGAACCCGACCATCAGTCGGTCGTTCCCGGTCTCCGCCACCGCGTCCAAGACCCGCTCCAGCTGCTCGCGGGTCAGCGCCAGCGGCTTCTCGACAAAGACGGCCTTGCCGGTGCGCAGCGCCTGGCAGACCAGATCGGCGTGCGAGTGGTGGCGGGTCACGATGAAGATCGCGTCCAGGGAGTCGTCCGCGAGCACCGCATCGGCGGCCGTCGAGGCGGTCGTGAAACCAAACTTCCGCTGTGCGTTGACTGCCGATAGCGACCTGGTCGTCGCCACGTGCGCCAGTTCGACGTCACTGAGGCCGCGCAGATTCGGCAGGAGCATCGACGACGCGTAGTTGCCAGCACCGATGAAGCCCAGCGCCAGCCGTCGTGATGCGGTCCCAGCGTGAGCACGGGCTGGCCGGGCGGCAACCGGACTGGTCACGGCCCGAGGCGGCGCGGCCTGCACCGACGGCGCGGGATATTCGAGCAGCACGCCGACGGCGGACAGGGAGCCAGATGACAGATCGGCATACACGCTGCTCGCCTGCTCCAGCGGGAAGGTGCCGGAGACGAGCGTGCCGACCTCGATGTCATTGCGCGCGATGAGGTCGAGGAAGCATTCCAGGTTCCGCCGCTCGGTCCAGCGCACGTAGCCGGCCGGGTAGTCGATGCCCTCGAGCTCGTATCGCTCGTCGTACCGGCCGGGCCCATAAGACCGGGAGAAGCGGACGTCGAGTTCCTTGTCGTAGTAGGCGTTCCAGGGCAGGTCCAGCCGGGTCTTGCCGATGTCGACAACCCGGGCCCGGTCTCTGGCCAGCCTGGCCGCAGTCTCCACTGGCCCGTTGGAAGAGCCGCCCGCCGCCAGCAGGATGTGATCCGCACCGCGCCCGTCAGTGAGCTGGGCCAGTGCCTTCTCGACGTCAGCAGTGCCCTCGTCGGTCGGGGCGGCGCACAGGATCGCGCCCGCCTTTTCGGCGAGGCGGCAGCGATCCTCGACGAAATCCAGTCCGACGACGCGGACGCCCGCCGCGACGAGCAATCGCACGACCAGCTGCCCGACGAGGCCGAGCCCGATGACCAGGGCGGTGTCGCCGAGCTGGACTTCGGCACGCCGGACGCCCTGCATGGCGATGGCGCCGACAGTCGCGAACGCCGCATGCTCGGGCAGGACGCCCGCTGGCACCGGAACGCAGAGATTGGTGGGTATCCAGTTGAACTCGGCGTGCAGCGCGTATTCGTTCCCGGCACCGGCGACCAGCTGACCGACACGGAACTCCTCGGCACCGCGGCCAACCTCGACCACCACGCCGCAGAGGGAGTAGCCGAGCGGTGTGTACGAGTCGAGCCGGTTCATGACCTTCTTGTACGTGTTGACGGCGCCCTGCTGGGCCACCGAGTCCAGCACCTTACGCACCTGGTCCGGTCGCGCTCGTGCCTTGCCGACCATCGACATCTTCGCCTCGGTCAGCTTCATCATCTCCGTACCCGTGGAGATGAGTGAGACCAGCGACTGGACGAGTACGCCGCCGGGACGGCACGACGGAGTCGGCACCTCGAGGACGGTCAGCTCCCCGGACTTGTAGTTCTGCGCTATCTGCTTCATGCCCGCCCTTTGCTCAGCTTTCTCATCGACATCGCGCCGCTACCCGAAGGGTCGGCTAACCCGCTACGCCCATGGACTGGACGTGCCGGTACCACAGCTCGAGCGTCAGCAGCTGCCATATCTGCTTGGACCGGTCTTCCCGGCCCGCCTCTTCGTCCTTGACAAGCTGAATCAGCGCCTGCTGCCGGACCATCCCGGATCCCACCAGCTCGCCCTTGACCAGTACGTCCTGGATGAGGTCGTGCAGGTCGCCGCGGACCCAGGCGCGCAGCGGCGCGCTGAACGAGGCCTTGGGCCGGTGCACGATCTCCCGCGGCAGCCAGCTTTCGGCAGCCTTCTTCAGCGCCACCTTGCCCTGCCGCCGCCGGATCTTGTCCGTGCCAGGGAACGAGAACGCCGCCTCCGCCACGACCGGATCGACGAACGGCACCCGGACCTCGACCGAGGCCGCCATGCTGGCCCGGTCGGTATAGGCCAGATTCAGGCCTGGCAGGAACATGCGGGCGTCCGCGAGGCACATCCGGTTGACCTCGTCGGTCAGCGAGTTGTCGTGATAGAGGTCGCTGTGCTCCTGCACGACGTCGTCGACGTACCGGGCCAGGTCCGGACTGACCAGGCTCATGAGCTCGGCTGGGTCGTACAGGGTGTAGCTGCGCCGGAACCGCGGCTCCTCCGGGAGCTCGGCGAAGGTGAGGAAGCGCTTGGCCCAGCGGGCGTAGCGCAGGCCCCGCCCGCCGGCGCTCACGGGCAAGCGATCAACCGCAGTCTGCACGAGGCCGTGCCTGATCCCGGCCGGGACGCGGCGGTACTTGCTGGCGAGCACGCAGGCAAGGTGCTTGCGATAACCGCCAAACAGTTCGTCGGCCCCCATCCCGGACAGGATGACCTTGACGCCGCGCTCGCGGGCGGCCTCGCACATGAGCAGCGTGTTGATGGCCGCCGGATCTCCGATCGGCTCGTCGAGTATGTCGACGATGCGCGGCAGCAGATCAACGACGTCGGGCGAGATCTCGATCTCGTGCAGGTCGATGCCGTATCGCGCAGCTACCTTCCGCGCGTAGATGGCATCATCTGGCATCGCCTCAAGCCGCTGGTCCTCCGGACGGAAGGTGATGGTGTAGGCATCGATGCCGGTCTGCGCCTGATGCGCCAGCACGGTCACGATGCTTGAGTCCAGGCCGCCGGACAGGAAACTGGAGATGGGCACGTCGGCGACGAGGTGGGCGGTGACCGATTCCTCGATGACCTGGCCGAGATCGGCTGGCGGCCCGGCCGCCGCCGCGGCCGCGACGTCGGCCACGCGCCAGTACTGCTGCACCGTCAGGCTGCCGTCGGGGCGGACGAGGGCCCAGGCGCCGCCGGGCAGCTTGCGGACATCGTCTATCGCGCACCGCTGTTCCGGCAGCCAGTAATAGAGCATCGACGCCACCAGCGCGCCCGGCTCGACCCGCAGCTCGGCTCCGATGGCCGCGACCAGGGCCTTGAGCTCGGAGGCGAAGACGACGCCACCGCCTCGGGGCAGGTAGTACAGGGGCTTGATGCCGAACGGGTCCCGGGCCAGGACCAGCTCACCGGTACGCTCGTCGAGCAGCCCGAACGCGAACATGCCCCGGAACCGGCTCAGCGCGCGCGGTCCCCAGCATCGCCAGGCCTCCAGCACCACCTCGGTGTCGGACTGGGTAGTAAACCGGACTCCCCTGGCCGTCAGTTCTGCCCGCAGCGCGCGATAGTTGTACAGCTCGCCGTTGTAGACGATCGTCAGGCCGTCTTTGCGTAGCGGCTGGTCGGCCGCTGTGCTGAGATCGATGATCGAGAGGCGGCGGAAACCGAGCTGCACGGAGACACGATCGTCGTCGTGCCGCCAGATCCCAGTGGAATCAGGGCCGCGGTGGGCGATCCGGTCGGTCATGATGTCGACCAGCTTCGGGCCGTCAGGCTGCTGGTAGCAGCCGGCTATTCCGCACATGTCAGTCCTCAGTCCGTGGCGGAGCTGGCTGGCTGGCCCGGAGCAGCCGTTGGTAGACGCCAAGGTAGGCACCTTCCTGGTGCCGCCAGGCCAGGTCCTGCTCGACGCGATCCCGGCCGCGCTTGCCGAGCAGCGTTCGCCGCTGCTCGTCATCGATGAGGTCCACCAGCGCCCTGGCGTACGCGTGCACGTCGTTGGGCTCGGCGTAGATGGCCGCGTCGCCGGCCGAAACGCGCGTCTCACGCAGGTCGAACGCCACTACCGGCAGCTCGAAGGCCATGTACTCCATGGTCTTGTTCATGGTGGAGACGTCGTTCAGCGGGTTCTTCGGGTCGGGCGACAGCCCAACGTCCGCGGTTGACAAGATGCGCCCGACGAGCTCGTCTGGCGCGCGGCCAGTGAACTCGACATGGCCGCGCAGGTCGAGGCTGTCTCGCAGGGCCACGAGGTCGTCGAAGCAGTCGCCGGAGCCGATGAGGGTGAAGGCGATGTCGTCCCGGCAAAGTTCGTGCACGACGACGTCGGCCGCGCGGACCACGATGTCGACCCCATCCTGCGGGCCCATGACGCCGAGATACGCCGCGACATAGCGCCGGCCACGCCGCAAGGCCGGGTCCTCGGTGCCCCTGCGCAGCCGGTCCGGATCCGGGCCGGTGCGGACGACAGTCACGTCGCCAGCGGCCTTGCCACTTCGGTTGATGGCGATGTCACGGTAGGAGTCGTTAGTGGCGATGACGTGATCAGCGCAGCGATGCGTGCGCCGCTCCAGTGCCCGCAGGCCCCGGTACGGCAGCCTCGGGCCGGCCGGGAAGCGCGATTGGTACAGCTCAGGGCAGAGATCATGGTGGTCGAACACGAACTTGGTACCGTCCAGCGCGCGCAGGACCATGGCGATGGGCCAGAAGATGTCCGGCGGGTTGCAGGCCTGCAGGACGTCGAGCCTGCCAGACCGCCGTGCCTTCAGCGTGAGCCACGCGGTAGCAGCGAAGGAGTAGACGTACTCGGTAATGAATCCCGCCTTGCTGCCGCCGGGCGCGTAGGGCCGGTATTTGTAGACCTCGACCCCTTCCACCACCTGGTAAGCCGGGTCGCCCTTGCCCTTGGGGCAGACGACGGTCACGTGGTGGCCAGCAGAGGTGAGGGCCTGACATTCAAGCCAGACCCGGCGATCGAATGGAACCGGCAGGTTCTGCACGATGATCAGGATGCGGCTCACCAGCCGAGCCCTTCGTAGCCGGCAAGCGCCTCGACGTGTCGGTCCAGGCGGCCGCTGATATCGATGACATGACGCGGCGGCCTCGCAGTCAGAGCCGACAGAACCGCGCTGTGGCTGGATGACACGACGGCGACATCCGCACCGAGAAGTGCCTCGGCGGGCTCGCGGGACAGCAGCCGCCCGAGATGGGGCAGCTTGGACTCCACGTATCTGCGGTTCGCCCCGATCAGCTGGTCTGGATTGACGACCGGGTCGTAGATGCGGAGATTGAAGCCCTTGCCGATGAGCCGTTCGGCGAGTTCAACGTTCGGGCTCTCGCGCAGGTCGTCGGTGTCCATCTTGAAGCTCAGGCCGAGCAGGGCGACCGAACGTGCGTCGCAGGCCACGACCCGGTCGATGACATCCCTGATCACCAGCTCGTTGGTGGCGAGCGTGCCGGCCAGCTGAGGCAGGTCGACGCCGTTGACACGGGCCAGGTGCAGCAAGGACCTGAGGTCCTTGGGCAGGCACGAGCCGCCGAACGCGAAGCCCGGCCGCAGGTACAGCGGCGAGATATTGAGCACCCGGTCCTCGCAGAACAGGGACATGACCTCGCGCGCGTCCACGCCCAGCGACCCGAGCAGCCGTGACATCTCGTTGGCGAAGGAGACCTTGGTCGCGTGAAAGGCGTTGCATGCGTACTTGAGTGACTCGGCGACCTGCGTGCCGACGACCCGCACCGGCTGATCAAGGAAGCCGAACAGGCTGGTGACAGCCTCCGCGACCCACCCGTCGCTGGTACCCACGACGAGGAACGGCGAGGCATAGAAGTCGGCGATGCCAGTGCCCTCGCGCAAGAACTCCGGGCACATCGCACCCCCGGCGATGATCTTCGATCCCGCCAGGCCCTCAGTGAGCGCGGGGATCACGACCTGCTCGACCGTGCCAGGTGGCACCGTGCTGCGGATGACGACGCTGTGCCGGTCAGGTGTGGCGGCCTCGGCCGAGAGCAGCGCCGCGACTATGTCGGCCACCGCGCGGCGGACGTAGGTGAGGTCCGTGGCTCCGCGCGCCGTCGAGGGTGTGCCGACGCAGACGAGCGATACCTGGGCATTCTCGAGGGCCTCGGCATAAGTAGTGGCCGCGTGCAGCGACCCATCGGCGACCGCGCGCGCCACCACCTCGTGCAGGCCCGGCTCGGCGACGGGGCTGTGACCGGCGCGGATCGCATCAACCTTGACGGCGTCGACATCGACGCCCCAGACGTCGTGGCCATTGACGGCCAGGCATGCCGCAGTAACTGTGCCGACATAGCCAAGACCGATCACCGCAACCTTCATAGCTGAGTCACCTTTTCTGCGCCCGCGGCCGGGCGCCTGTCCTGGATGCCTGCGGCGTGGTGCGTGTGTGCATAGGAGCGTCGAGGTAGCGCCCGTGATACGACGCGTGCAGCTTTCCGTTGCACATCGCTCGCGCCGGGAGCTAATTGGGCTCAGCGTGTACTCACCGGCCGACCCAGGCGCGTCTTGTTATCGTGACAGTGCGTTACCCCGATAGGTCCCAGGCGCGCGGGATGTATCACGGGCGGATGGGCGGCGATCTTATGGCTGGCCGGGTCGTACCCGGGTGCTGAGCGGACTGGGGTGGCTGTGAGAGTTCTGGTTGCGGGTGACCGAGGCTATATCGGCGCGGTGCTGGTTCCGGTGCTGCGCGAGGCCGGGCACGAGGTAGACGGACTCGACCTGGGGCTGTATGAGGGATGTGACCTCGGTCCGGTACCGGAGCTGAGCCCGTCCAGGGCGCTGCGGGATATGCGGGATACCCAGCCGAGCGAGCTAGCCGGGTATGACGCCGTGGTGTGCCTGGCGGCGCTGTCGAATGACCCCCTCGGGTTCCTGAACCCGGCGGCGACGTACTCGGTGAACCTGGACGGCACCCTGTGCCTGGCGCGGGCAGCCAAGCAGGCGGGCGTGCCGCGGTTCTTGTTCGCGTCCTCATGCAGCCTGTATGGCGCGGCCGGGTCAGCAGGAGTGGCCGAGGATGCGGACCTATCGCCGGTAACGCCCTACGGCGAGACCAAGGTGCAGGCCGAGCGGGCGCTGTCGGCACTAGCCGATGACAACTTCAGCCCGACCTACCTGCGCAACGCCACCGCGTATGGTGCGTCGCCGCGCCTGCGGCTGGACATCGTGGTGAACAACCTGACGGCGGTGGCGAAGATCTCCGGGCAGGTACGACTGGAAAGCGACGGCTCGCCGTGGCGCCCGCTGGTGCACGTGCAGGACATCAGCCGGGCCTTCCTGGCCATGCTGGAAGCCCCGCGTGAGCTGGTCCACGATCAGGCGTTCAACGTAGGCCGCGGCGCCGACAACGTCCAGGTCCGGGACATCGCCGAGATGGTCCGCGCCGCGGTACCTGGCTCAGCGTTGTCGTTTGCCGATGGGGCCGGGCCGGATCTGCGGAACTACCGGGTTGACTTTGCCAAGCTCGAAGACACGTTCCCGGCACTCAAGCTCTCCTGGACCGCGGCGGAGGGCGTCGGCGAGCTGCTGTCGGCCTACGACAGGTACGGCATGACGCAGGAGGACTTCGCCTCAGCGCGCTACGTCCGGCTCCGCAAGATCCGCGAGCTGCTAGACGCCGGACAGATCGACACCGCCCTCCGGCGCACGGTCGCCGTTCCGGCGTCACCGCCGGCCGCCTGTGAATGAGGCGCCGGCCCGCGAGGACGGCGCCGAGTCCGCTGAGGAGCGCATCAGCGGCGCGGCGCTGAGAGGAATCCTCAGCGCGCCGAGATGGCAGCAGTCTCGGCGCCTGAGGTACCCCGCTCACATTTCGTCAACGGGCGGCGAAGAGCCGTCGGACGACACCGAGGAGATCGTCTACAACGGTGAGCTGACTCAGCAGGCTGCCCCGGCTCCGGTCGGATATCCGGATGACACGCTGGAGTGGTCACTCACCCTGATCCTCGGTCATATTCCGCCGGACCGGCATCAGGCAACCTCGGAAGCTGCCGACCAGCCCATCGCGGCCGAAGGTCAGCGGGACGCCGGCTCGGCATTCCAGGGCGGCGCGAGGCACGCCAGGCCGCGTCCGGCCAAGCCCGCCGGCGGCGAGGGGAAGCGCGGCGAGTCAGCGGCGGCCGCGCCGGATGCGGCGACTTCCGAGCGCAAGGGCCTGGTGGCGCGGGCGCTTCGCCGCCTCGGCTGGGGCGTCGCGGACCAGGCGATGTCAAGCCTGAGCAACTCCTTCATCAGCATCTACGCCGCCCGGTCACTTCCAGCGGCCGAATTCGGTGCGTTTAGCCTCGCCTACGTCACCTACGCGTTCGCGCTCAACGCTTCTCGGGGCCTCGCAACCGATCCGCTGGTGGTGAGGTTTAGCGGCGCCGATCGGCCGGCCTGGCAGCGGGCTGTGGCCAGTAGCTCCGGTACCGCGGCAGTCGTCGGCCTCGTCGCCGGTGCGTGCGTCCTGGGCGTCGCCGGGCTGCTCAGTGGCACGGCTGCGCTCGCGTTCCTGGCGCTGGGCCTGACGCTGCCCGGCCTGATGCTCCAGGACAGCTGGCGATATTCGTTCTTCGCGCTGGGGAAGGGCGGCCAGGCATTCCTCAATGACTCGATCTGGGTGGTGGCCCTGCTGGGGGCAGTGATCCTGATCCACGCGACGCACCACGTGAACGTGTTCTGGTTCGTCCTCGTCTGGGGCATGTCAGGCTCGGTGGCCGCGGCGGCGGGTCCGATCCAGGCCAGGGTCTTGCCACGCCTGTCAGGCGCGCGGGGCTGGGTGACATCGCACCGCGACCTGGGCCTGCGCTACCTGGCCGAGAACACCGCCAACAGCAGCGGTTCTCAGCTGCGCAGTTACGGCGTCGGCCTTATCGTCGGGCTGGCGGCCGTGGGCTACGTGCAAGCGGCCACCACCCTCATGGGTCCGTTCATGGTCATCTTCATGGGCCTGTCCCTGGTGACCGTGCCGGAGGCCGCCCGCATACTTCGCCGCTCCCCGAAGCGACTGCGCCTGTTCTGCCTGCTCGTCGGCGGCGGGCTGGCGCTCGCCGCGATCGCCTGGGGTTCGGCCCTGCTGGTCGTGCTGCCGCTCGGCTTCGGTCACTGGCTACTCGGGCCTATCTGGCGATCGGCCTACCCGGTGATCCTCCCGACCACGGCGGGCCTGGCTGGCGCGTGCTTCATAGCCGGGGCGAGCGCCGGGCTACGCGCGATGGGTGCCTCACGGCGTAGCCTGCCCACCCAGATCGTCAGCACCCTCTGCTACGTCACGGCAGCCCTGATCGGGGCTGCCCTCGACGGCGCCGTCGGGGCCGTGTGCGGTACAGCCATGGCCATCTGGATCGGGGCAGCGCTGTGGTGGTGGCAGCTACACGTCGCCATGCGAGAATACGGCGCCACCTCGGATGCGGGCCTTCGTACCGGCGGGCGGCGTCGCGCGAAGCGCAATGTGACGGTACCTCGCGCAGGTCCGCAAGCTCCATCTCACCAAGCTGCGCGCGTGCATCCAATAGGAGATGACTAGATGAGTGCAGTGCCACGCCTGAGCGTCGGGCTTCCTGTTTACAACGGCTCGAACTACCTGGCCAAGTCGATCGAGTCGCTGCTGGGCCAGAGCTACGAGGACTTCGAGCTCGTCATATCCGACAATGCCTCGACCGATGACACAGCTGGCATCTGCCGACGCTACGAGAAGCTGGACTCACGGATTCGATACCACCGCCAGGCTCGCAACGTCGGCCTGGCACCCAACCATAACTTCGTTGTCGATCAAGCCAGGGGCGAGCTCTTCAAGTGGGCGTCGAATGACGACGTCTACGGTCGTGACCTGCTCAAGCGCTGCGTCGACGCGCTCGACGAGAACCCGCAGGTGGTCCTCGCGCACTGCTGGACGGCCATGATCGACGGCTCGGACGCCATCACCAAGGGCATCGGCTATCCGCTGGCGACATCGGCGCCGCGGGCCCCGGATCGGTTCAGGAGCCTGCTCTTCGACAACGGCGGAGATGATGACGGCGGCATCATGCGCACTGATGTCCTGCGCCGGACCGCGATGAAAGAGAGCTACCACCACGCGGACCGGACGATCATCGCGGAGCTGGCCTTGCATGGCCCGTTCTACCAGGTGCCAGACTGGCTCTACTTCCGCCGTGACCATCCGGAGCGGGCAGAGCGGGCCTGTCCCACGGTTCGAAGCAGGTGCGCGAACATGGATCCGCGCCGCGCGAGCAAGGTGCGGAATCCGGTCGTGCGCCTGTACGCCGAGTACATCTGGGGCTACATCGCGGCGATCCGTCGAGCACCGCTCTCTGGTGCCGACCGTCGGGAGTGCTACGGCCATCTGGCGCGATGGCTGGCGAGCCGGACACACACCGGGCAGCACGGGCAGGTCGTCGAGCCTGATGCGCAGGCCAATGCCGAACTGCCGAGCTCCATCGACCTAGTCGTGGCCGCCTGGCATGGCGGGCCAGCGTGAGCCGGCCAGGCCCGGCCGCCGCTACGGGTGCTGGCCCCCGAATCGGGATGTTTGGCCTGCTCGGCTCTGGCAACACCGGGAACGACGGCTCGCTGGAATCTGCGCTCGCCTACCTGCGGGCCGCCTACCCGAACGCGAGCATCGACGCCATGTGCACGGGTCCCGATGGCGTCGGGGCTCGATTCGGCATAGCAGCAGTGCCGCTGCTGTGGTGCCAGAAGTACGAGGACGGCACGTCGCGCGTCGTGGCTGGCGCGGCCAAGGTGGCGGGCAAGGCTGTCGATGTCGTCAGGATCGCGTCCTGGACGCGCCGGCACGACGTCGTCATTATCTCGGGCGCTGGCGTGCTCGAGGCGAGCCTGCCTCTCCATCCCTGGGGCCTCCCGTATGCGCTGCTGATCCTCTGCGCGTCGGGTCGGGTGTTCCGGACCAAGGTCGCGCTTGTCAGCGTCGGAGCCAGCGGCATCAAGAAGCGCGCCACCAGGTGGCTCTTCACCGCCGCTGCCAGACTCGCCTTCTACCGGTCCTATCGCGATGAGTACTCGCGCGATGCGATGCAGCAGCGTGGCCTGGACACGTCGCAGGACCCTGTCTACACCGACCTCGTGTTCGCCCTCCCAGTGCCGGCCCACGGGGCCGGAGACCCCCTCGTCGTGGGCCTCGGCGTCATGGCGTTCTACGGCGGCAATGACGACCGGCACAATGCCAGCGAGATCTACGCCAGGTACGTCGAGAACATGAAGGTCTTCGTCCGATGGCTACTGGACACCGGGCACGCCGTGCGCCTGTTCACCGGCGACGCAGTCGACGATGAAGTGGTCCAGGAGATCATGTCAGACGTCCAGGCGCGGCGACCCGCCAGCGCGTCGCGGATCAGCGCGCCTCCGGTGCCCTCGCTCGACCTGCTGCTCGAGGCGATGGCGCCGGTCGGCGCCGTGGTCGCCACGCGCTACCACAATCTGATCTGCGCGGCGAAGCTCGGCAAGCCGACGATATCGATCAGTTACAGCCCCAAGCATGACGTCCTGATGGCCGATATGGGGCTAGCTCAGTTCCGCGTCGACGCCAGCGCGCTGGATGCGGAGCAGTTGATCAGGCAGTTCACCGAGCTCGAGAGCCGATCCGCGGAGCTTCGGCACACCATCGAGCAGCGGACCGCAGGCAAGGTCGAGCGCCTCGATCATCAATTCGCGCTGCTGTCCAGCCTGCTGCTGCCGGCCTTTCCGGTCGCGCAGCCGGCGCCTGCGCGCTCGGCGTAGCCAGCCCCTGCTTACTGCGGCGCGCCGAACACCAGCATGGCGTCGGCTGGCGGCGACCCGAACAGCTTCGTCACCGTCTCCTCGGCGAAGCCGCTGCCATCGGCGATGTTGCGGAAGTCCCGGATGGACGTCCCGGTGCAGTGGACATCGGCGAGCGGAGCGCCGCGGCCGGCCAGCAGGTCCCTGGCATCCACTGTCCGGAAGTCGACGCTGTAGCGGGCCCGCCCGGATGTGTTCGGGATGGACCTGTGCAGCTGCGCACCGGAGAACAGCAGCACGCTGCCAGGTCCAGGGAGCACCACGAGGTCGTGCAGCGGCTCGTGATCGATCGCGCCGGGCCTGGCTTGCACTTCCTTGCCCACCTGGCTCGCGGTCGTGAGCCGCTGAGCATTGTTCTGGTAATAGTCGAACCCGCCGGAGGTGTTGGGCACGGCCCGGTCGAAGTTCTGCAGGTCGAAGCTCATGGAGTTGTCGGGGCGTGCCGCGAAGACCGGCAGCCACCAGTTGATCTGCTGGGGCGGAGCGCTGTACCACACGTCGCGATGCCACGGGAACGCGAATGCCACCCCGGTCGTGAGGTGACCGACGGGAAAAGACGTGCGCGGCTTCGGGACGTCGTAGTGCGTGTACTCGCCCGCGAACCCGGCCTCCTGGATGATCTCGCAGACCAGCTTCTTCGACCGGTCGGAGTGAATGAAGGCGGGTTTCCAGGCACCCAGCATCTTGGCCATCGTCGGCGGATCGAAGTGCTCGTGGGCGTGCTCTGGATCGTATGGCTTGAAGAGCTCGGTCAGCTGCTCGCGCGCGTGCTGTACGAACTCGCCGACAGATGTGAGTCGCGTCAGGACTATCAGATTGCCGTCGTAGAGGGTCTGCCGGAGTTCCTCGGGTGGAACGTCAAGATCGACGAAGACGGACATCGGGGTTCACTCTCTTTTCACGGGTCGTACAGGATCTGCGGGTTACCCGCCGGTCAGCCGACGGCCGCCGCGGGTTGGATGACGGCTTTCGAGCAGGAGAAGGCCTCTGCGTAAGGCGCGCGGCATTCCATTCCGCGCAGTCGGGCCAGGCCCAGGAAGACCTCGTCGTCCCACCAGTCGCGCCCATGCTGAGACGGGAAGCACTTGCGCAGCAACTCGGTCTTCAGCCGTGCCTGCTCGGTGGACAGCGGCCAGTACAGGGTCGGCCGACCGAGATCGCCGTCCCACTTGGGTATCTCGTAGGAGAGGCATAGCTGATCACGGAAGACGGTGGGAATGATCTCCCCGATCAGCCGGTGATCTTGATGGGCATCGCCCTCGGACGGCGCGATGATGACATCGGGCGTACACGTCCTCGCGACATCCTCGAGTACCTCTTTTACCTGTCCCCAGACCGAGGGCAAGCGGCCATCGGGCAGGTTGTGCAGTCGCACGGCTACGTCCGCACCGGGGAAGAACGACCTCGCCGCGTCGCGCGCCTCCAGCTGGCGCTCGGCGGTGCCGGTCAGCACCACGTAGTGCACGCTCAGGCCCGGATGGCTGCTGGCGAGGCTGAGCGCGGTCCCGCCCGCACCAATCTCGATGTCGTCCGGATGCGCGCCAATCGCGAGCACCGAAAGCGGGCCGCCGCGCGCCGGCTGCAGCTGCAAGGAGATCATCAGGAGCTCATTGCGGAGTACCAACGACCGCTGGCTGGCTGGCCGCGGCCGCGACGCCAGCACCGGCACCGGCACCGGACCCGTCGTCGAGCGGCAGGACCCCGCCGGACCGATCAGCGTCCCAGATCATCCACGGGCAAGTGCCCCGGTGGTACATCTCCTCCAGCTGTGCCCGTTCCTTGACCGTGTCAGCGGGCGACCAGTACCCCTTGTACGGATAGGCGAGCACGCGGCGCAGTGGCACCAGCCGGCGCATAATCGCGTCCTCGACGAGGTCCTCGCCCTCATTCAGGTAGTCGAAGATCTCCGGCCGGAGCACGAAGTAGCCACCGTTCTCCCACTGGCGCAGGTCCCGCATCGGGGTTACCTGGTTGATCAGGCCGTCATCGCCGATGTCGACAACGTGATGCGAGGACTGCGGCGGCACGGCGAGCAAGCTGGCGACCGCCTCGGTGGTCTCGAACCGCTGGATCATGTCGGGCAGCGGGACGTTCGTCAGGACGTCGGCGTAGTTGGCGAGGAACATGGGCTCGCCGTCCACGAAGCGCCGGACCCGACGTAGCCGCTCCCCGATCGGCGAGTTCAGGCCGGTGTCGACAAACGTGATCCGCCAGTTGGAGATGTCAGTCCGGAACAGGCTGACGTCACGCGCGCCGTTCTCCAGGACGAAGTCATTCGACGTGGTCTCGTCGTAGTGCAGGAAGAAGTCCTTGACATACGACGCCCCGTAGCCGAGGCACAGGACGAACTCGGTATGACCATAGTGCGCGTAGTAGCGCATCACATGCCAGAGCAGCGGACGCTCGCCAACCATCGCCATTGGCTTGGGAGCGTTAGTGACACCATCACGCATTCGCATGCCGAGGCCACCGCAGAACAGAACTACCTTCACCGGGTCACCCCCTCAGATCACTTCGAGCGCAGGAATCGGGAAGACCAGGCGCCCGCCCCACTGCCTGACGTAGTCGAGCTGCGCGCTTATCTCATCTCGCAGGTTCCACGGGAGCACCAGGACGTAATCGGGCTTGGTTTCGGCCAGCCGGTCGGGCGCGAAGATGGGGATGTGCGTGCCCGGCAGGAACTTGCCCTGCTTGAACGGGCTCCGGTCGACCGTGTACGACAGCAGGTCAGCCCGGATCCCGCAGTGGTTCAGCAGCGTGTTCCCCTTGCCAGGGGCGCCGTAGCCGGCCACGGAACGGCCTTGCCTGGCAGCTTCCAGCAAGAACTCGAGCAAGTCACTCTTGATCTGCAGCACTTCCCTGGCGAAGCCAGCATGACCGGCCACTGTGTGCAGGCCCGCGGCCTCCTCGGCGTCGAGCACGGACTTGACCCGAGTACCCGGCTCACCGGTCGCCTCGGCTGGCCTGGCGTAGACGCGCAGCGAGCCGCCATGGGTATCGAGCTCGTCGACGTCGACCACGTGCAGGCCGCCCACCGCGAGGGCACGGGACGCGGTCAGCAGCGACAGATACGAGAAGTGCTCGTGGTAGATCGTGTCGTACTGCCGCCGCTCGATCAGGCGCAGGAGGTGCGGGAACTCCAGGGTGACCAGGCCGCTGTCCTTGACCAGTGCGCGCAGGCCGACGGCGAACCCGCGGATGTCCGGCACGTGCGCGAATACGTTGTTCGCGGCGACCAGGTCGGCCCGCCCGTGCTGGCGTGCGATCTGCTCGCCAGTCTCCGGCCCGAGGAACTCGACCTCTGTCCTGATCCCCCGAGCACGCGCCGCCTGCGCGACGTTGGCCGCGGGCTCGACACCGAGCACCGGGATGCCCACCGCGTGGAAGTGCTGCAGCAGGTACCCGTCGTTGCTCGCTACCTCGGTGACCAGGCTGTCAGCGGTCAGCCCGAGGCGATCGGTCATCGCGTCGGCGTACCGCCTGGCATGCGCTACCCAGGAATCGGAGTAAGACGAGAAGTACGCGTAGTCCGAGAAAATATCCTCGCCCGCTACGTACGCCGGCAGCTGCACGAGCAGGCAGGAGTCACAGATGCGTACGTGGAGCGGATAGAACGACTCCGCCGCATCGAGCTTCTCCGCCGGGACGTAGCTCTCGCACAGCGGAGACATCCCCAGATCTACGAACGTCCGTGTGACATTCGCGTCACACAAACGGCATGCATATGGCAACGACACGCTCCGCCTTCCATCTCGCTGACGCACTGTTGAGCATGCTCAGCCCTATTCCCCGGTCGCGCAAGCGCACCGGGTGATCGCGGACGCGCTCAAATCGTGACATATCTCACCCTAGCCAGCCTGCAGGATCAGGCGAAGCCGTTCAAGGCAACGACCGCGGGTAGGGCCGATGCTGCCGACTGGGACCCCCAGCTTGGTGGAGATCTCCGTGTAGGAAACCGGCGGATCAGTCATCAGCAACTCCATGAGCTGCTGCGACCGTGACGGCAGTCGAGCCAGCGCCGCACGCACTGCCTGGTCCCGCTCCTCGGCCAGCAGTCGCTCATCAATATCCGGCTGATGCGCGCCGGTCGGGCCGAGCACGACCTCGTCCTCGGCAACGTATACGAGCTTCTTGCGCGCGGCCAGGTGGCGCAGGCACTCGTGCCGAGCCGTCGTCGCCAGCCAGCTACCGATGCGGTCCGGGTACTCGATCCTGTTGATGTTTTCCAGCAACCGCAGCCAGGTCGCCTGGACGACATCGGCGGCGTCAACTTCGGCCAGCTTGAAGTCCCTGGTCATCGCCCATATCAGCCGTGAGTACTGGTCGACGAGCCGCTCCCACGCCGACTTGTCGCCAGCCGCTGCGTAGCGGACGAGCCGACCAATCTCGATACCGTCATCGTCGCGATCAGGCAACGCCGTAACGCCAGTGCCGGCAAGTGCCGACGGCGTACGCGAGACCTCATTCCGATGACGGGCAGTTGCGACCCGCCCAGTCACGCCATTCCTCCCTGCCTGGACGCGCCACGCCGGCACATCGCCTTGTCCGGTGATGCTGGGTCAGGTGAGCTGATCAATAGGCACCGGACCCGTGAATGACAGCCGACCAGGTCTTCCACAAGACCTGCAGGTCGAGGACGAAGGACCAGTTCTCGACGTAGCGCAGGTCGAGGCGCACAGCCTCGTCCCAGGACAGGTCGGACCGGCCGCTTACCTGCCACAGGCCGGTGATGCCCGGCTTGACCGCCAGCCGACGACGCACATGGGCGCCGTACAGGCTTGTCTCCTCAGGCAGCGCGGGGCGCGGTCCCACCAGTGACATATCGCCGATCAGGACGTTGATGAGCTGCGGCAGTTCGTCGAGCGAATAGCGGCGCAGCCAGCCACCGACCGCCGTGATCCGCGGATCGTTGCGGATCTTAAACAGGACGCCATCGCTCTCGTTCAGGGCCAGCAACTCGGCGAGCCGGCGCTCGGCGTCGATGACCATGGTGCGGAACTTGTAGACCGTGAACGTCCTGCCGTCCTTGCCCACCCTGGTCTGGCGGAACAGCACCAGCCCGCCATCGTCGAGCTTGATGGCGACGGCGAGGGCCGCGAACAGCGGCAGCAAGAACAGCAGTGCCACGGCGGCCGCGGCCCGGTCGAACACGGACTTGATCAGCCACCGTGCGCCGGAGAACTCCGGATGGTCCATGTGCAGCAGCGGCAGCCCCGCTATCGGCCTGATGGTCGTGCGCGGTCCGGCCACGTCCAGTAGCGCGGGCGCAACGCACAGGTCAGTACCGGTCTTCTCCAGCGCCCAGGCAAGGTCTCGCAGGCGGGCTCCGCTCATCTCCGGGCACGCGAGCACGGCGACGGTGTCAGCCTGCAGCCGCTCGACAACGTCGACGACACTGCCGAGACCGCCGATCACCGGAATGCCGTCGATCAAGTCGGGTCGATCGGGGCCGAGCGTGCACGCCCCGACGACCGACAGCCCGTGATAGGTGTCGCGCCGCAGCGCCGCCGCCAGGTCTGCCACGACGTCCGGGTGCCCGACGACAACCACCCTGCGCATGCAGCTGCCCTGGCACCGCAGCCGATGCAGCCGCTTGCGCAGCGCGTACCTGATGAGCAGGTCGAACACCGTCATGCAGGGCAGCGCCACCACGACGTAGCCGCGGGCGATGTCGGTCTTGGTCGCGTAGGCGATAATCGCGACCACGGCGGTCAGGCAGACCCCGGCGTTCACGACGCGCCGGAACTCGTCCGGGCCAACCCCGATGAAGCGGGCGTCATACGCGCCGGCCAGCGCGAGCGCGGCCAGCCAGAGCGCGGGCATGCAGAGCGCGAGCCAGAAGTACGCGGTGGCTCCGGCGGCATCGCTGCCGAACCGTACATCGAACGCAATCAGGCCGGCCGCTAGACCGCAGGCGGCATCGGCGATCGCCACCTGATTCAGGTGCGTGGTGGTCCATGCCGTGAGGCTGCGAGTCGGCACCGGGGCAGCCCGCAGCGACTTGGAGACAATCAGTTTCTCGGCCACGGCCGCCCCTTCAGCACACTCCCCAGCGAGCGCCCCGCCATCCAGGGCCTGCACTCACGTCCCACTCCTGTGCGTTCTGGCACAGATAAAGACGCGCAGCCACTGACCGTGGTTGACAACTATGGCGCATGGAAGCACCATCTGTTTCCCCACGTACCAGCAAAGCGCATGTGTCCTTGACTCCGAGTACATATCGCAAGATGACCCTGGATCGTGCTCGATTCCCCGATTACTGCGGCCACGCTGAGGAGAGGCCAGGCGCAGGCCAGGCGCAGGCCAGGCGCAGGCTAGGCGCAGGTGATCGATTACCGCGTGTAGCTTGGTCTGGTACAGGCCGTTACCTGTTCACGCCGAAGCCCGGAAATATTTCCCCGCCGGTAGTGCAACCTACGGTCACGTAGGTTACGGTTACGTAAGCGTACTCTGCACCTGCCCCTGTCCATGGCTATGCAGGACGTTTAAGCCCGCAAATACCCGGTATGAGTGCCAGGCGAGGACACCATGACCACTGTCGTAGACACCGCGAGCAGCGGCGCACCGGAGGCTGTTGCCACCGGCGCCAAGGCACCACTGAGCGACCTGCAGGACGAGCCCAAGGGCAACGGAGAAAAAGTTCTCGTTGCCCTCTTCGTCGCGATCCCCATGGTCGCGCTCGTCGCGGCGATCCCGCTGGCCTGGGGATGGGGGCTGGGCTGGCACGACGTGATCATCGCCGTGGCCTTCTACTACGTCTCGGGGCTCGGCATCAGCATGGGCTTCCACCGCTACTTCACCCACGGCTCCTTCAAGGCCAACACCGGTCTGCGGGTCGCGCTGGCCATCGCTGGATCGCTGGCCATCGAGGGCCCGGTCCTCACCTGGGTCGCCGACCACCGCCGGCATCACAAGTACAGCGACCGCGAAGGCGACCCGCACTCGCCCTGGCGTTTCGGCGAGGACTGGAAGGCGCTGGTCAAGGGCCTCGGCTGGGCCCACATCGGCTGGATGTTCGACGGCAACCACACCTCGCGGGAGAGGTTCTGCCCGGATCTCCTCGCTGACAAGAAGGTCGCCAAGGTCTCGGCTCTCTTCCCGGCTCTGGTCGCCTTCTCGCTGCTGGCGCCCGCTCTGATCGGCGGACTGTGGTCCTGGTCGTGGATGGGCGCGCTGACCGCGTTCTTCTGGGGCAGCCTCGTCCGGGTCGCATTCCTGCACCACATCACGTGGTCCATCAACTCGATCTGCCACACGTTCGGCAAGGAGGACTTCGAGGTCAGGGACAAGTCCCGCAACGTCAACTGGCTGGCCATCCTCTCCTTCGGCGAGTCCTGGCACAACCTGCACCACTCTGACCCCACCTGCGCCCGGCACGGCGCGCTGCGGGGCCAGATCGACATCGCCGCCCGGCTGATCTGGGTCACGGAGAAGCTCGGCTGGGCCTACGACGTCCGGTGGCCAGATGAGGCCAGGCTCAGCGGCAAGCTCACCGGCACCCGCCAGCTGGGCTCGATGACGCGACGCGTCGAGCCGGAACCAATTACCCGCATCGGGGCCTAACCGACCATGATGGGGACGTGACGCATCAGTCCCCGCCGAGCAACCGTCGGCGCATGACCGGCAAAGAGCGCCGTGAGCAGCTTCTGGACATAGGTCGGCGCCTGTTCGCCGAGCGCGGCCTGGACGGCACCTCCATCGAGGAGATCGCCGCCCAGGCCGGCGTGTCCAAGCCGGTGGTGTATGAGCACTTTGGCGGCAAGGAAGGCCTGTACGCGGTCGTCGTCGATCGCGAGGTCGAGCGGTTCCTCAACATGGCCACCAGGCTGCTGGAGGGCGAGGACACCATGGCCAAGTTCGAGGTGGCCGCGGTGCACCTGCTCCGGTACATCCAGGAGAACTCCGACGGCTTCCGGATCCTGGTTCGCGACTCGAACCCGACCTCTGGCTCCGGCACCTTCGCAAGCCTGATCAGCGACATCGCCAGCCAGGTCGAGTACATACTCGGCGACGTGCTGAAGGCCAGGGGCTATGACCCCAAGCTCGCGCCGGTGTACGCCCAGATGCTGGTCGGCATGGTCGCCTCAGCCGGCCAGTGGTGGCTCGACGCACGGAAGCCCAAGCTCGAGGAGATGGCCGCCCACCTGGTGAACCTCGCCTGGAATGGGTTGCGCGAGCTCGACCCCAAGCCGCGCCTGTCCGCCGAGGCTACTGAGCTGCTGCGGCAGGGCAAGTAGCACGCGCCGAGCGGCCCGCCTCCTCACGCCTTGTGCGCCACCACGAACACCCGCCGGAAGGGCAGCACGGTGCCGTAGGCCTGCGCCGGGTAGGCCGCCCGGACCCGCGCCCCGTACTCCGCGACGAAGTTGGCGGCCTCCTTCGAACCGAGCGCGGCCAGCACTGGCCGCAGGCCGGTGCCCTTGTACCACTCGGTCACCGGATCAGGGCCGGATAGCACGTGCAGGTAGGTCGTCTCCCACGCGTCTACGGCCAGCCCCTGCCGCGCTAGCAAATCGAGGTAGTCGCCTGGATCGGCTGACTGCCGGTTGAGCGCCACGGTGGACAGCGCGCCTCGCCAGCGGTCAGAGCCGGCCAGGTCGCGCAGGATCGCGTGGCTCGGCTGGTCAAAGTTGCCCGGCAGCTGGAAGGCGAGCCACCCGCCGTCGCCCAGCCAGCCGGCCCAGCGCGGCAGCAGCTCCAGGTGGCCTGGCACCCACTGCAGGACCGCATTGGAAATGATCACGTCCACCAGGCCGGCGGGTTTCCAGTCGCACACGTCCTCGACCCGGAAGCTCAGCGTGCCGCGACGTGCCACGCCGCTGTGGTCGATCTGCTGGGCGGTCGCGATCATCTCGGCCGATGAGTCGATGCCCAGCACGCTGGCGTCCGGCCACCGCGCCGCCAGGGCAGCGGTGAGCTGGCCAGGCCCGCAGCCGAGATCCACGACCGTGCCGGGCGATGTGGCGGCGATGCGGCCCGCGAGGTCGAAGAATGGCCGCGAGCGCTCGTCGGCGAAGCTCAGGTACTGGGCCGGATCCCACATCGGCGTTTCCATCTCTCTCGACATCAAGATACCTATCCCTGTCTACCGCGCCCGAAGTCTCGATGTCAAGAGATATGCTGTGTCCATGTCACCCGCGCCCCGGCGAGTCCGGGACGAGGTCGACGAGATCGTTGCCCGCTGGCGATCCGAGCGGCCTGACCTGGACGTCGCGCCCCTGCATGTGCTCAGCCGCGTCACCCGGCTGGCCAGGCACCTGGACCGGGTGCGGCGCGACGCCTTCGCCGCGCATGGCCTGGAGACGTGGGAGTTCGACGTGCTGTCGGCGCTGCGCCGGGCGGGACCGCCGTATCAGCTGAGTCCCGGCGCCCTCCTGCGCGCGACGCTGGTCACGTCCGGGACCATGACCAACCGCATCGACCGGCTGGCCGCAGCCGGACTGGTCAGCCGCAGCCGCGACCCGCAAGACAAGCGGGGCGTCCTGGTGCAGCTGACCGCTGATGGCCGCCGGACCGTCGATGCGGCCATGTCCGACCTGCTGACCAGGGAGCGCTCGCTGCTCACCGCGCTCGGCGCGGCGGAGCAGCACGAACTCGCTGGCCTGCTGCGGATCCTGCTGGCGCCGTTTGACGCGGCCGGGCTTGACAGCGCCTAGCGAACGTTCGTGGCCAGCGCGTACCTGGTCAGCGTGAAGTCCATCGGGCCGCCGCCGGTCGAGGCGATCTCCCACCCGAAGTTCACCTGAGTCAGCACGTCCGAGCCCGTCAGGTAGTGGTGGCCGATCAGCCACTGCAGCGGCGTGAGCAGGTCGACCTGGCCGCGGCGCTGGCCGGCCGGAGATCACGAAGCTGAACATGTGCCCGCTGCCCTGGTACACGTCGTACCGCCGGCCGGAGATGACCGCCTGATCGATGACGCCGCCCGCGGGAGTCTGGCCGTGGTTGTCGACCCACACCATGACCTCCACCTGGTAGCCGTTCAGCCACAGGTCGTAGGCCGCCTCAGCGTCGTAGCTCGCCGCGACTGGCGGCATGGCCTGCGCGAACGTGCTGACAAGCCGCGTGATCGAGCTCAGCCTCGGGTTGCTGAAGTTCTCCTGGACGCACGGGTAGGTCTTGACGCTCGTCGAGCTGGGCTGCTCGGACCGCACGCCCCAGTGCTGGTACGAATCTGCCCAGATGGTCTGCGGGCCTGCCGCTGACTTATTCCACTCGTTGTTGTACACGTCGAAGCCGGCGTCTTTCCAGAGGCCCAGTTTCGCCGACGACCGCCAGGCCGCGCCGGCTGGCACCGGCGCCGCCTTTACCACGATCGCCGGCGACGTACCGCACCCGGACAGCGCGGACAGCGCGAGGAATCCGATGGCGCCTATCAGGAGCTGACGAGCGCGCGGCACCGCACATCACCGCCATAACTGCCGACAGCAGGGAACGAGGCCAATCACGCTAGCACCAGCAGCGTGCGCGGCCGCCAGCGTCGCCGAACCACGAGGCGGCCGGCAGCCTGATCGGCCTGCGGCCTAGCTTGCGTCCTCCGCGACCTCGAGCCAGCGCTCCTCGAGGCTCGCGCGCTCCTGCTGGACCGCGCGCAGCTCGGCGCCGAGCTCGACCAGCCTGGTGTAGTCGCTGGCGTTGTCGGCCAGGTCCGCGCCGAGCCGCGTCTCGGCCTCCGTCAGCCGGCTTATCTGCCGCTCGAGCCTGGCGAGCTCCTTCTGGGCGGCGCGCTGCTGCGCCGCCGACGGGCCCGGTCCCGGACCCGCACCGTTATCCGCTCCCGCCGTCGCGGCCGGCGCCGATCCCGCTTCCTGCGCCCGGCGGCTGAGGTACTCCTCGACGCCGCCCGGCAGGTACGCGAGCCGCGCGTCGACCAGTCCGAGCACGTGGTCGGTGACCCGCTCGAGGAAGTACCGGTCGTGGCTGACCACGACGACCGAGCCTGGCCAGCCGTCCATCAGGTCCTCGAGTTCGGTCAGCGTCTCGATGTCCAGGTCGTTGGTCGGCTCGTCGAGCAGCAGCACGTTCGGCTCGGCGAGGAGCATGAGCAGGAGCTGCAGCCGCCTGCGCTCGCCGCCCGACAGCTCGCCGACCCTGGTCCACTGCCGCTCGCCAGTCAGCCCGAGTCGCTCGAGCAACTGGCTGACCGACAGGTCACGCTTGCCGACCACGGCCGAGCTGCGCACCTGCTCCGCCGCCTCCAGGACGCGCAAGTCCGGATCAACGGTGGCAGGCTCCTGCGTCAGGTAGCCGAGCTGCACGGTAGTGCCGGTCACTACCCGCCCGGTCGTAGCGACGTCGCCGGCGGACGGCACCAGGAGTACCCCGGCCAGCAGCCGCAGCAGGGTCGTCTTGCCGGAGCCGTTGACGCCGACGATGCCCACCCGGTCACCAGGGCCGAGCTGCCACGTGACGTGGTCGAGCAGCGGCCGGCGGCCGGCGATCGCCGACACGTCGTCCAGCTCGACGACTGTCTTGCCGAGCCGCGTCGCCGCAAGCCTCGCCAGCTCGACGCTGTCCCTGGCCGGCGGCTCGTTGGCGATCAGCGCGCTCGCCGCCTCGATCCGGAACTTAGGCTTGCTCGTCCGTGCTGGCGGCCCCCGGCGCAGCCAGGCCAGCTCCTTACGGAGCAGGTTCCGGCGCCGCTGGTCGGTGGCCGCGGCGATCCGCGCGCGCTCAGCCTTGGCCAGCACGTACGCCGAGTAGCCGCCCTCATAGGCGTGCACCTGTCCGTCGGTGACCTCCCAGGTCTGGTCGGTCACCGCGTCCAGGAACCACCGGTCGTGCGTGACGACCACCAGGCTGGGCGCGTACTGCCGCAGGTAGCCGGCTAGCCACGTGATGGCCTCGATGTCCAGGTGGTTCGTCGGCTCGTCCAGCAGCAGCAGGTCGTAGCTGCCGCGCAGCAGCGCTGCCAGCGCGGCACGGCGGTGCTCACCGCCCGACAGGCGACTGACGTCCGCGCTGGTATCGACGTCACCGAGCAGCGCCTCGACGACAGCGCGGCTGCGGGGGTCGGCGGCCCATTCGTGCTCGGCCATGTCGCCGAACACCACGCTGGCGACAGTGCCGGCCAGCTGCTCAGCCTGGGGCAGGTACCCGATGCTGACATCACCGGCCCTGGTCGCGCGGCCTGAGTCCAGGTCGGCAGCGCCGGCCAGGGCGCCAAGCAACGTGGTCTTGCCCGCGCCATTGCGGCCCACGACGCCGATTCGCTGCCCGGCGGCGACCCCGAGCGACACACCGTCGAGCAGCACCCGCTCGTGGTGGGCCTTGGCCGCCTGCTCCAGGTTCACCAGGTTCATGACGGCTGGCGGTCTTTGTCCCGGACCACGACCGCACCGGGTACCGGGCCACTGGCGCGTGCGACCGCGCGGCACACACCCGACCCGGTGAGGGCGACGGCGAGCTCGCGGGCGCGCGCTGCGTCGCGAGCCAGGAACGCGCAGGTGGGTCCAGATCCTGACACGATCGCCCCGAGCGCGCCATGCTCCCGCCCCGCTGCCAGGGCCCGCCGCAGTGCTGGTTGCAGCGACAGGGCAGCCGGCTGGAGATCGTTGGTCAGCAGCGGCCCGACGTGCTCCGGATCCCCGGACCGCAGCGCCGTCATCAGCGGATAACTGAGTTCAGGTTCGCCGGGCAGCGGCTGATCGCCCGCGGCCGCCCTGGTAGCACGGAGCCGGTCGCAGGTGGCGTAGACCTGAGCAGTTGACAGCCCTTCGTGACCGAACGCGAGTGCCCAGTGGTAGGTGCCGGCTGCGAGCGCAGGCGTCAGCTGCTCGCCGCGGCCCCGCCCGACGGCAGTGCCGCCGACGAGCGCGAACGGAACGTCGCTGCCAAGCGTCGCGGCCAGCTCGGCGAGCTCCCGCGACGTCAGGCCGGCCTGCCAGAGCTCGTTGCAGGCCACGAGGGTGGCCGCCGCGTCCGCGCTGCCGCCGGCGAGGCCGGCCGCTACCGGGATCCGCTTGCGGATCTCGATCCGCACCGCGGCGCCGCGCTGGCCGGTGGCCTTGGCGAGCGCGCTTGCGGCCTGCCAGGCGAGATTGGCGCGGTCGGCGGGCACCGCGGCAGCGTCCTCGCCGGTCACGGCGATGGTGGTGCTGTCCGCGGCCGCGACGGTCACCTCGTCGAACAGTGACACCGCATGGAAGACGGTGACCAGGGAGTGATAACCATCGGCGCGCGCTGGGCCCACGGCGAGCTGGAGGTTGACCTTCGCCGGCACCCGGACAGTCACGGCCGCAGGAACAGGCCTGATTGCTGAGATCACGATCTGCTGATCGTATCCGGAGCGGACCAGGGCGCGGGAAACGCCGCCGCGGCCGCGAGGGTCGTGCGGGCGAGCGCCAGTGGCCGGGTTGTCAGCTCGGGGCCAGCGTGTCGAGCGGCACCGACGGATCGCGCAGCACTGCGTCGGCGACCGGCCGGGCCCCGCGCACCAGCGCCTGGATCGCATCGTTGACATCCCAGACGTTGACGTTCATCCCGGCGAGCACCCGGCCGCCAGCGTCGACCCAGAATGCGACGAACTCGCGTCCGTTCACGTCACCGCGGAAGACGACGTGATCGAAGCCGCCCGGCTCGACGTAGCCCGAGTACTCCATGCCGAGGTCGTACTGGTCGGTGAAGAAATACGGCACCCGGTCGTAGCTGACGTCCTGGCCGATCATTGCTCGGGCCGCCGCCTGCGGCTGGTTGAGCGCGTTGGCCCAGTGCTCGACCCGGATGTGCCGGTTCAGGAGCGGGTGGAAGGCGTTGGCGACATCCCCAGCCGCGTAGATGTCAGGATGCGATGACCGCAGCTGGGCATCCACGAGGACGCCATTGTCGACCGTGACGCCGGCCGCCTCGGCTAGCTCGGTGTTGGGCTTGATCCCAACACCGACGACGACCGCGTCGGCCGGGATCAGGCTGCCATCGGCCAGCCGTACGCCAGCCGCCCGGCCGCCGTCACCGGTGATCTCGGCCACCTGGACACCGAGGCGCAGGTCGACACCGTGGTCGCGGTGCAGCGCCGCGAACACCTCGGCGACCTCGCGGCCGAGCACCCGCAGCAGCGGCAGTTCGGCCGCCTCCAGGACAGTCACCTCGACGTCCGCTGCGCGCGCCGACGCCGCCACCTCGAGGCCGATCCAGCCGGCCCCGATGATGGCGATTCGGCTGCTGGCCGCGAGCACGCTCTTGAGCCGGTCACAGTCGCCGACGGTCCGCAGATACAGCACGCCGTCTAGGTCAGCGCCTGGAACGGGCAGCCGTCGCGGCGACGATCCGGTGGTCAGCAGCAGCTTGGCGTAGCCGGCCGTGCTGCCGTCGGCGAGTGTTACCTGATGCGCTACCGGATCGATGGCGGTGACCAGGACACCCAGGCGCAGATCCACGTTCGAGCTGGCGTACCAGTCGGCCGGGTGCGCGTAGATCTTCTCGCGGTCGGCCTTGCCCTGCAGGTAGTCCTTCGACAGCGGCGGCCGCTCGTAGGGCAGCTCGTCCTCCGCGCCGATGAGCGTCACCGGGCCGTCGAACCCGGCCGCCCGCAGCGCCTCAGCCGCCTTGGCCCCGGCCAGACTCGCGCCGATGATCAGCTGCGTCGTGTCCTGGGTCATCGCGTTCTCTGCCTCCCTGCCGGGCTACGCCCGCGATGCGCGGCACCACCCGCGCTGCTATCGCTCAGTCTGCCCTGCCCGCAGCCTTCCTGCCCGCGGCTGCCGCAGCTATGCGGGCAAAGTCCGCGATCCCGAGCGCCTCCCCGCGTAGCGCCGGATCGACGCCAGCGGCGCGCAGCGTCTCTTCGGCGGCGGCAGCCGAGCCCGCCCAGGCCGCGAGCGCCGACCGCAGCGTCTTGCGCCGCTGGGAGAAGGCCGCGTCGATGACCGCGAACGTCTCCGCTCGCCCGGCGGCTCCCCTGATCCGGGCCGCCTCGCCGGCCCCGAGCCTGGCGATCTCTACCAGGCCGGAGTCGACGCGCGGTACCGGCCAGAACACCGCGCGGCCTACCGATCCGGCGCGGCGCGCGGTCGCGAACCAGGCCAGCTTTGCCGACGGCACCCCGTACGTGCGGCTCCCCGGCGGCGCGCACATCCGGTCGGCCACCTCGGCCTGGACCATGATGACGCCGCCGCGCAGCGACGGGACCGTCGTCATCAGATGCAGCACGACCGGCACCGACACGTTGTACGGCAGGTTTGCCACCAGGACCGTCGGCGGGTCACCGGGCAGGCCGGTCACCCTGGCGGCATCGGCCGTGACGACCGACAGCCGCTCAGCCAGCTGCGGCGCGCGCGCGGCCACGGTCGACGGCAGCTCGGCCGCGAGGACCCGGTCGACCTCGATGGCGATGACCCGGCGGGCAGCCGACAGCAGCGGCAGGGTGAGCGAGCCGAACCCTGGCCCCACCTCCAGTACCGTGTCGTCGGCGCGCAGGCCCGCCAGGCCGGCGATCCGGCTTACTGTCCCGGCGTCGACGACGAAGTTCTGGCCGAGGCGCTTGGACGGCTGCACGCCAAGGCGCGCTGCCATCGCCCTGATGTCCGTCGGGCCTAGTAGCTGCGCCGGACCCGGCGCTACGGCTGCCACGGCCCGAAGACCCGCTCCCCGGTCGCCTCGATGACCGCGCACAGCTTGGCTACGTCCAGCTGCTTGGCGGCGGCGAGCGCGCGCACGGTATGCGCGACCTGGGCGGGCGCGTTCGACTTGCCGCGGTTCGGCGCCGGGGTCAGGAACGGCGCGTCGGTCTCGGCCAGGATCAGCTCGGCCGGCATGACCGCGGCAGCCTCGCGCAGCGCGGTCGCGTTCGCGAACGTCACCGTCCCGGCGAAGCTGAGCACGTACCCGGCCTGCGCGCACCGCTGGGCCAGCTCGGCGTCACCTGAGTAGCAGTGGAAGATGACCTGATCCGGCGCCCCGTCGGCGGCCAGGATCGACAGCACGTCCGCGTGCGCATCGCGGTCGTGGATCATCAGCGGCTTGCCGACCTGCTTGGCGATGTCGATGTGTGCCCGGAACCAGTCGCGCTGCACGTCCGGCGCGGCGCTGTCGCGGTAGTAGTCGAGCCCGGTCTCGCCGACGGCTCGGACGCGCGGCAGCGCGGCAAGCCGGGCGATCTCGGCCAGCACGGCGTCCCGCCCGCCGGCCGCGGCGGCCGCCGCTGCAGTCTCGTTCGGGTGGATGGCGACCGCTGCATAGACGGCCGGGAACGCGGCCGCGCAGTCCGCCGCCCAGTACGCGGACGGCACGTCACAGCCGATCGTCACGACCTTACTGACGCCGGCCGCCGCTGCCTGCGCGAGCGTGTCCGCGACGGCCATGTCGATCATGTCGAGATGGCAGTGGCTGTCGAACGCCGTGGCTGGCAGCGGCTCTGGCGCTGGCGCCTGCGGGCGTCCGATGCCGTGCCCTGGCCCGAACCCGTCAGCAGGGACCGGGCGGTCGGTCACTTGCGCTCCAGCCTGGCCAGTTCCTCGTCCACCACGGACGGGTCCAGCTTGGCGAACAGCGGCACCGGCGGGCTCAGCGGTGTACCCGGCCGGAGCGGAGCCGACGCCCAGCGGGCCGCTGCGCCGGCGTAGTCGCCGGTGATCACCGGATAGCGCGGGCCGCCGTCCTCACTGACCTCCTCGAGCCTGGGCATGCCCGACCAGACGCCGCTGCCGCCGAGCATCTCGAACACCTTCTGCGATGACCGCGGCAGGAAGGGCGTGAGCAGCGTCTTGCCGTCGTCGACAAGCTGGAGCGCGACGTGGCAGATCGTGCGCATGCGCACTGGGTCGGACTCGCGCAGCTTCCACGGCGCCTGGTCGGACAGGTACTTGTTGGCCTCGGCCAGCGTACGCATGGTCTCGGTGATCGCCAGCTTGAACCGGCACCTGCCCAGCGACTCGCCGACCGTCTGGAAGGCCGCCTTCGAGTGGTCGAGAACGGCACGGTCGGCAGCGGTCAGGTCGCCGGCCGCCGGTATCTCGCCGATGTTGCGCGCCGCGAACGAGATCGAGCGGTTCACCAGGTTGCCCCAGTTGGCCACCAGCTCGTCATTGTTACGCCGGACGAACTCGCTCCAGGTGAAGTCGGTGTCCTGGTTCTCCGGGCCCGCCACCGCGACGTAGTAACGCAGTGCGTCCACGTCGTACCGGGCCAGGAAGTCGCGAACGTAGATGACGACCGCGCGGGACGAGGAGAACTTCCTGCCCTCCATGGTGAGGAACTCGCTGGAGACAACCTCTGACGGCAGGCTGAGCTCACCGAGCTGACCGGGCTCCCCGTCCCTGGCACCCTTGCCGTCGTAGCCGAGCAGCATGGCGGGCCATATCTCGGCGTGAAAGACGATGTTGTCCTTGCCCATGAAGTAGTAGGAGTCGGCGTCAGGCGCCTGCCACCAGGCCCGCCACGCATCCGGGTCGCCGCAGCGCCTCGCCCACTCGATCGACGCCGACAGGTAGCCGATGACCGCGTCGAACCACACGTAGATCCGCTTGTCCGGCTTATCCCGCCAGCCGTCGAGCGGGATCGGGACGCCCCAGTCCAGGTCCCTGGTGATGGCCCGCGGCTGCAGCTCGCCGAGGAGGTTCAGGGCAAACTTCAGCACGTTCGGCCGCCACTGGCCGCTCTTGCTCTGCAGCCAGCTGCCGAGCACGTCGGCGAACGCGGGCAGGTCGAGGAAGAACTGCTCGGTCTCGACGAAGACCGGCGACTCACCGTTGATCTTTGACCGCGGGTTGATCAGGTCGACGGGGTCGAGCTGGTTGCCGCAGTTGTCACACTGGTCGCCGCGCGCGAACTCGTAACCGCAGATCGGGCACGTGCCCTCGATGTAACGGTCCGGCAGCGTCCGGCCGGTGGACGGGGAGACGGCGCCGAGCGACTTGCGCGGGAAGATATAGCCGTTGTTGTACAAGCCGAGGAATATCGCCTGCGCCACGGCGTAGTGGTTGCGGGTTGTGGTGCGGGTGAACAGGTCGTACGACATGTCGAGGCCAGCCAGATCCTCGGCGATCACCCGGTTGTACCGGTCGGCGAGCTCGCGCGCGGTCACGCCCTCGGCGTCGGCCTGCACCTGGATCGGGGTGCCGTGCTCGTCGGTGCCGCTCACCATCAGCACCCGGTTGCCGATCATCCGCTGATACCGGGCGAACATGTCGCAGGGCAGGCCGAAGCCTGACACGTGTCCGATATGTCGCGGGCCGTTGGCGTACGGCCACGCCGGGGCAGCGAGAATGTGACGGCTGGTCATGCCTGCAAGCCTAGGGGAGGACGGCCGTGCTAGCTGGCCGGGCTGGGCTAGCTGGCCGGGCTGGGCTAGCTGGCCGGGCTGGGCTAGCTGGCCGGGCTGGCCGACGGCGATGCCGGGTCTCGCCCGTCCCGCCCAGCCAATCCTCAGGTCCGGTGGACGCGCGCGACGACCGCGTCATAGACCGCGCGCCGCGGCAGGCCAACCTCCCGCGCCACCGCCACGATCGCATCCTTGCGCGACTGGCCCGCCGCCTCACGCCCGGCCACTGCCACCGCGGCCGCCGCCGGGGTGGCGGCCACGTGCGCGGCCGGGGCGCCGGCCACCACCAGCGTTACCTCACCCAGGACGCCGTCGGCCAGCCGCGTCGCCAGGTCCGCGAGCGTGCCGCGGATGACCTCCTCGTGCGTTTTGGTCAGCTCGCGGCACACCGCCGCCCGGCGCTCGGCCCCGAACGCGCCTGCCAGCTCGGCCAGCGTCGCCCCAAGGCGCCGCGGCGACTCGAAGAACACCAGCGTCCGGCGCTCGGCCGCTAGCTCGGCAAAGCGACGCGCGCGCTCACCCGACCGCCGCGGCGGGAAGCCTTCGAATACGAACCGGTCGGACGGAAGCCCGGAGATGACCAGCGCCGCGGTGACGGCCGACGGGCCAGGCAGCACGGTGACCCGGATCCCGGCGTCGGCCGCGGCGGCGATGAGCCGGTAGCCGGGATCACTGACGCCGGGCATGCCAGCGTCGGTCACGAGCAGGACGTCCTGCCCGGCGATGAGCTCGGCGAGCAGGCCCGGCACGCGCCGCGCCTCGACATCGTCGTAGTACGAGAGCACCCGGCCGGCCAGCCGGACCCCCATCGCCCCCGCGAGCCTGCGCAGTCGCCTGGTGTCCTCGGCCGCGATGATCGCCGCCGACGCAAGGGCCTCAGCCAGCCTGCCGGACGCGTCCGCGGGCTGGCCGATCGGCGCAGCAGCCACCGTCAGCGTGCCGCCCCGCTCGCCAGCGGCTGGCGCCCGCGGCGGATATCCTGCTGGTACGTCGCCTGCCTGTGCCATTTCCAGGCCCAGGCTAGCCGGTCGGGCCCCTAACATGGCTGTCGATGAACGCCTACCAGACTGTGTCGGCCGCCGACACCGACGAAGGCACGCTGCTGGCCAGGGCTAGCCGCCGCGGCAGCGCGCTCGTGCTCGGCAGCCCGTTCTGGGGCTGGGCCGGGCCCGTGCTCATCATGATCTTCGGCGGCTTCCTGCGGTTCTACCGGCTGAGCAAGCCTGACGCCGTCGTCTTCGACGAGACCTACTACGTGCCGGACGCCAACTCGATCCTCCATCACGGCGTCGAGCTGAACCACGTCAGCAATGTCAACAAGCTGCTGGTGACGCGCAACCCCAACATCTTCCTGCAAAGCCATGACCCGTCCGCTTGCTATCCGCACCGGGTCCCGTGCCTGACCGGCGAGCTCGTCGCCCACCCGGCGCTCGGCAAGATCATGATGGCATTCGGGCAGTGGACGTTCGGTCTGACGCCGTTCGGCTGGCGATTCTCGGCGGCCGTCGTTGGCACCGTCGCCATCCTGATCCTGGCCCGCATCACCCGGCGAATGACCCGGTCGACGATGCTCGGGTGCATCGCCGGGCTCCTGCTCGCGCTCGACGGGCTCGAGCTGGTGCTCAGCCGCACCGCGATCCTCGACATCTTCCTGATGTTCTGGGTGCTGGCTGCCTTCGGGCTGCTGGTCATCGACCGGGATCGGGCCATCGCCAGGCTCACCGAGGCCGCGGCTGGCTCTGGCCCGCACGATCTGGCCGGGCCAAGACTGGGGATCCGCTGGCTTCGAGTGGCGGCGGGCCTGTGTATCGGGGCAGCGTGCGCGACCAAGTGGAGCGGGATCTGGTTCCTGCTGGGCTTCGCGTGTCTGGCGATCGCCTGGGACATCGGCGCCAGGCGGGCGGCCGGATACAGTCACTGGCTGGCCGGGGGCCTGCGCAGCGAGGGCAAGTGGCTGCCTGTCTGGTTCGGCCTCGCCCCGCTCGTGGTGTACGTCGCCTCGTGGTCCGGCTGGTTCGCCACCAGCAACGGCTACGACCGCAACTGGGCTGCACAGAACGGCAACCACACCCCCGTGTGGTCCACGATCGATTCCTGGTACCAGTACAACCGCTGGATGCTCCAGTTCGGCCTCGGGCTGCACTCGCCGCAGTCCTACAAGTCCAACCCGGTCGGCTGGCTCGTGCTGGCCCGGCCTATCTCGTTCTACTGGTGCTCGCCCACGACTTCGGGCTGCTCGATGCCGAAGGGCACCGCCGCTGAGGTGCTGGCCATCGGCACGCCGCTGATCTGGTGGGGCGGCACGCTAGCGCTGCTGTTCTGCCTTGGGTGGTGGCTCACCGGACTCATCGGAGACCTGGTCTTCAGCCGGACGCCGCGGCGTGACTGGCGGGCCGGCGCGGTGATGCTCGGCGTGCTCGCCGGGTGGCTGCCCTGGATCTGGTACGCCTGGCACGACAACCGCACCGAGTTCTTCTACTACGCGGTCGCCTTCGAGCCGTTCCTGATCATCGCCATCGTGCTGTGTCTCGGCCTGATCATCGGTCCCGCCAGGGCGACGCCGCACAGGCGCGCACTCGGCGCCGTCGCGGCCGGCGGCTACCTGGTCGCCGTGCTGCTGAACCTGGCCTATCTGTACCCCGTGCTGACCGCCGAGGTGATCCCGTACGCCTCCTGGCTCTCCAGAATGTGGTTCCCGCGCTGGATCTGACGGTTCAGACCGCTTAATTTCGTCGCTTTTAGCCGTAGTTGACCTGCGGCTATGCCTCTTCGTAGCTGCTCTGTTACCCAGATCACGCATCGGGTTACTCGCCGGTTGCGTCATAGCAGTGTCAGTTCACCGAGGGGAGCGGAGCAGATAGTGAGCCAGCTTGAGGTTGAGATAAACCAGGTTGAGTCGAACCGGGTCGCGGACATGCCCGACCGGGACGCGCGATTCGAGCAGGACGTGATCCCGTTCCTTGGCCAGCTGTACCCTGCCGCGCTGCGGATGACGCGGAACCCTAGCGACGCCGAGGACCTGCTGCAAGAGACGTTTGCCAAGGCCTATGCGGCGTTCCACCAGTTCAGGCCGGGTACCAACCTGCGGGCGTGGCTGCACCGGATCTTGTCGAACACCTTTATCAACAGCTACCGGAAGAAGCGGCGCGAGCCAGTCCAGGATCTGGGCTTTGATTTCACCGAGGACTGGCAGACCGGCGGCGATCCGCTGATGCCCCCGGCCAGGTCGGCCGAGACTGAGGCGCTCGAGCGGCTTGCCGACTCCGAGATCTTGCAGGCGCTGCGCGAACTGCCGGAAGAGTTCCGGGTCGCCATCTACCTCGCCGACGTCGAGGGCTACCCGTACCGCGAGATCGCCGAGATGATGGACACCCCGATCGGCACGGTCATGTCGCGGCTGCACCGAGGCCGGGCGAAGCTCAGGGAGCGGCTGGCCGGGCACGCGCCGCGACGCACGCTGGCCACGTCAGCTAGCTAACGAGGCGACCGATCCCGCGGCTGGCGAGCCCGCCACCGCGCTCAGGACCGCACCCCCCGCGCGCAAGCCCCCGTTGCGCGCCACCCCAGGCGATGCCCCGGCCGCTGCAATCCCCCGGCAGCGGCGCGGGGCATCGCCGTGAATCGGCCCCGTTCCGTGCCTATCGAGCCGTGCGGATGACGGACGCTATGGGACGCGCCCCCGCGGGCGACCCGCCGGTGAGCACTCGATAACAGGCCGCGGCCTGTCAAGCCGGTTACTCGCCCCGCCACTGCGGCTGGCGCTTCTCGGCGAACGCCAGCGCACCTTCCCTGGCGTCGGCCGACGTGAAAACGGGGGTGATGATCTCGCCCTGGCGCTCGAATGCCTCGGCGCTGTCCCAGTCCGCCGATTCGACGATGACGCGCTTGGTGGCAGTCAGCGCGAGCGGCCCGCCGAGCGCGATCCGGCCCGCGAGGTCCCTGGCGGCGGCAAGCGCCTCGCCGGCCGGGACGATCTCGTTGACCAGACCCGCCTGGTGCAGCCGGGCGGCCGGGAAGTGCTCGCCGGTCAGCGCGATCTCCATGGCCAGGTGATACGGGATTCGCTTCGGCAGCCTGAGCAGGCCGCCTGCGCCGGCGACCAGGCTGCGCCTGACCTCAGGCAGGCCGAACTTAGCCGTCTCGCTGGCCACCACCAGGTCGCACGCCAGCACTAGCTCGAAGCCGCCGGCCAGCGCGTATCCCTCAACCGCGGCGATGATGGGCTTGGCCGGCGGCCGCTGCACGATGCCGCCGAAGCCTCGGTCGGCGAAATTCGGCGTGTCGCCGGACAGGAACCCCTTGAGGTCCATGCCGGCGCTGAACGTGCCGCCTGCCCCGGTGAGCACGAGGACGTGGACGTCTTTGCGGCCGTCGAATTCGTCGACGGCGGCTGCGATCCCGCGGGCCACGTCGCCGTTGACCGCGTTCCTGGCCTCAGGCCGGTTGATTGTGATGACGGCTACGCCGTCGCTGACCTCGGTCAGGACTGCCTCGGGCATCGGTTTCCCTTCACGTTCTCGCGCATGTCAGGCGTGGTCAAATGCCGCACCGCCGCCTGGGCCTGGCGCCGCGCTGATTACTTCGGCTGGAACCGGATGCCGCCGTCGAACCGGATGACTTCCGCGTTCATGTAGTCGTTCTCGATGAGCATGCGAACCAGGTGCGCGAACTCCGCTGACGTGCCCATGCGCTTGGGGAAGACCACCGGCGCCGCGAGCTTGGCCTTGAACTCCTCGCTGGCCGGGCCGCTGCCGTAGATCGGCGTGTCGATGATGCCGGGGCAGATGGTGTTCACGCGGACGCCGATGGCCGACAGATCCCTGGCGGCCGGCACGGTCATGCCGATGATGCCGCCCTTGGACGCGGAATAGGCGAGCTGGCCGGTCTGGCCCTCCAGGCCGGCGATCGAGGCGGTGTTGATGACCACGCCGCGAGCACCGTCGGTGTCAGCCGGGTCGGTCTTGGCCACGGCCGCAGCACCAATGCTCATGAGGTTAAAGGTGCCGATCAGGTTCACGTCGATGACCTTGCCGAACGCGTTTCGGTCATGCGGCTCGCCATCGCGGCCCACCGTTCGCTGCGCCCAGCCGATGCCGGCGCAGCTGATCACGAACCGCAGCGGGCCGGCGGAGGCAGCGAGGTCCACGGCCGCGCGCACCGAGTCGGCGTCGCTCACGTCCGTCCGGGCAAACAGGCCGCCCACTTCGTCGGCCAGCGCCTTGCCACGCTCGGTGTTCAGGTCGGCCACCACGACCTTGCTGCCGGCCGCGGCAAGCTCGCGGACGGTCGCCTCGCCGAGGCCGCTGGCCCCTCCGGACACGATCGCGGCGGTTCCGTTGATTTTCATGGCCGGAGCATACTTCGCCTGGCGCGAGCCCACCGAACGGGGTTCGGCTAACTACCTGGCGCGGCCTGCACGCGACGTCGAACCTGATGGAGCGTGGCAGCGTCCGCCCGCAACAACCGCGGCCAATGTCCGACCCTTGCCGTAGCGTTGTGGGCAGGTTGCAGGCTATGGAGGACAGCAGTGGCAGTAATGGCACCGCCGGCGCGCGGGCGCGGTAACCCGTGGGTCATCTTGATGGTCGTCTCGCTCGGGTTCTTCATGACCCTGCTCGACCTCACGATCGTCAACATCGCGATCCCCAACATGATCTCGAAGCTGCACGCTTCGCTCGACGACATCCTGTGGGTGATCAACGCCTACGCGCTCGTGCTGGCGGTACTGCTCATCACGGCCGGGCGCCTCGGCGACCTGTTCGGGCAGCGCCGGGTGTTCTTCGCTGGCATTGCGCTGTTCACCATCGCATCGGCCGCGTGCGGCTTCGCGCAATCGCCAGGCTGGCTTATCGGCTTCCGTGCTGTGCAGGGCCTCGGCGCGGCGCTGCTGATGCCGCAGACACTCGCCATCTTGACCATGGTCTTCCCGGCGGACCGACGGGGCGCCGCGTTCGGCGTATGGGGCGCGGTGGCCGGTGTGGCCACCATCGCGGGGCCGACGCTGGGCGGCCTGCTCGTGACGGCCTTCGACTGGCGGTACATCTTCTTCATCAACGTGCCGATCGGCGTGCTGGTGCTGGTCATGACCCCGCTCCTCATCCCCGACCTGCGCACGGGCCGGAAGCACAGTTTCGACTTCGGCGGGGTTATCCTCGCGAGCCTGGCGCTGCTGGCGATCTGCTACGCGCTGGTCGAGGGCCAGAAATACAACTGGGGCACGATCAAGTCCTTCATCTCGATCCCGCTGCTGGCCGGCGTCGGCCTGGTGCTGCTTGGCCTATTCCTCTGGCTCCAGGCGAGACGCCAGGAGGGCGAGCCGCTCATACCCTTTGTGTTGTTCCAGGACCGGAACTACTCGCTGATGAACATGGTCGCCGCATTCATCGCGATCGGCATGCTCGGCATCTTCCTGCCGTTTTCCATCTACCTTCAGTCGGTGCTGGGCTTCTCGGCACTCAAGGCCGGCCTGACGATGGCGCCGGCCTCGCTGGTGTCGATGTTCGTCGCGCCGGTCGCCGGCCGCATGTCGGACCGGATCGGCGGCAAGTACATCCTGATGGCGGGCCTGCTGCTGTTCGCCGGCGGCATGGGTTCCATCGCGCTGATCGCCCAGCCCAACTCCGCCTGGTACGACTTCCTGCTGCCGCAGATCGTGGCCGGCATCGGCATCGGCTGCACGTTCGCGCCGATGACCACCGTCGCGCTGCGCAACGTCAACCCGATGATGGCGGGGGCAGCCTCGGGCCTGTTCAACACCACGCGGCAGGTCGGCACCGTCGTCGGGACGGCGGGCATCGGCGCGCTGCTGCAGAACCGCCTCGTCGCCGGGTTCACCAGTCAGGCGCAGCAGCTCGGCAGTCACCTGCCGCCGCAGGCGCGCGAGCAGCTCGTGTCGGGCTTCCAGGCCGCCGCCAAGGGCGGCCTTGAGATCGGATCGGGCGCGCGGATTACCGGGCTGCCTGGCGAGATCTTCACGCACGGCTTCGTGGCCGCGATGCGGCCGACGATCCTGGTACCGATCTTGTTCCTCTTCGCCGCAGCGGCGAGCTGCGTGTTCATCAAGCGGCAACCCGCCGAGGCGGGCAGCGGCGCGGCAACCGAGGTCGGCGAGCCCACGGCCACCGCCGCTGGCTAGCCACCGCCGTGAGTCAGCGACAACCGTGAGTCAGCGACAACCGTGAGCGCGTGGCAGCGCAGGATCAGTCGGCTGAGGCCAGCAACTCCGCGTCCCAGTCGGTATCTTCGTCGGCGCCGGCCGGCGCCGACTGGAACGGGAACCTGTCGGCGAACGCCGGGGTGAGGTCGGAGATCCAGACGGCGTTCGGATCGTAGTGGGCAAAGAACGGCCGGCCCACGAGCGACGGGTCGCGAGCCTGGATCATGTGCAGCGCGAAGACGCGCTGGCCAGCGATCTCGGCGACGCCGTCCACGCACACCTTGCCCGGCGTCGACGACATCGACGGACCGCGCACCGTCCGGCACAGGCCGGAGACGCTGGCGTACGCGTCCCGGAACACCTCGGCAGCGCGAGCCAGCGGTACCGCGAAGTACCCCTGCGGCCCGGTATCGCGCTCCACGAACATGTAGTACGGGACCAGCCCGAGCCGCAGCTGCGTGCGCCACATCTGCGACCAGCTGGCCGCGTCGTCGTTGATGGTCCTGATCAGTGGCGCCTGGGTGCGGATGACAGCGCCTGCGGACCGGATCCGGCTGATCGCGCGCGACACTGGCGTCGGCTCGAGCTCGCGATGGTGCGAGAAGTGCGCCATCAGCGCCAGGGACTTCCCGGCCGCGGCCACCTCTTCGAAGAGCCGCAGGGTGTCGTCGGCGTCAGGGTCGGTGAGGAACCGCTGCGGCCAGTACGCCAGGGACTTGGTCCCGATCCGGATCGACTCGAGATGCTCCAGGCTGGGGTCGAGCAGTGGCTCGATGTACCGCCGCAGCACGGCAGATCCCATGATCATCGGGTCGCCGCCGGTGATGAGGACGCTCGTGACCTCTGGCCGCGATCGCAGGTAGGTGCTCAGTCGGAACATGTCATCGGTCGCTATCTTGAGGTCCGGCTCGCCGACGAACTGAGCCCAGCGGAAGCAGTACGTGCAGTAGGCGTGGCACGTCTGGCCCTGCTTGGGGAAGACCAGGACCGTCTCGGGGTACTTGTGCTGGACGCCGGGCAGCGGCTCGTCGGAGAGGGCCGGTATGTTCAGCGCGAGCTGTCCGGCCGGATGGGGATTGAGCCGCATGCGGATCGCATGGGCGAATGCCTGGATCTCCCGTTCAGGTGCGCCGCGGGCAAGCATCGCCGCGATGGGAGCCACGTCCTCGGGTGGCAGCATGTCCGCCTGCGGGAAGACGAGCCGGTAGATGGGATCCGCCGGAGCGGCCGACCAGTCGATCAGCGACTCGAGCACGTAGTCGTTCGTCCGAAATGGCAGAACCGTCGCCACAGCCCGAACCGCGAGACGTTCGGCATCGCCGAGGCCTGCTCTGGCAGTCAGCTGGTCCAGGTGCTTTGCCGAATATGCCCGGAACCCCCGACCTTGTGCGGGTACTACAGGCAGAATCCCCTGAACGCTCATGCAACTCCCTCCGGGCGCTATACCTACGGCGCCCTGATGTGCGCATGATCTCCCCGTCATGCCGCCAGTCGGCGTGCTCTAACCACTCATTCCCGGCCCCGCGACATCAGACGCTCGCGCGTGGCCGGGCGTTGCAGTGCACCAGTGAAACGAAGTTACGATTGAGAAACGCTCGGGCAGTGCTCCACGTTGCAGGAAGCCGCCCAGAATTTCTTAGCCGCCACTCGATTTCCCGACAGGTCCCACGCCAGGAAATCCCCGTTTACCCGCCGCCCGGGGAACCAAACGTACTACAGCGGTGCACGCCTGACACCGGGCAATGAGAAGCTAGGCGGCATGCGGGACGTGAGGCGGGCCGGACGCTGAGCCGGCCAGCGGACGCCGCTTCCGCCGCACCAGCCCAGCCGGCCGGCGCTGAGGCGGGCACCGACCTTGCCCTTGGCCAGGCCCCCGCCCGTGCGCCTGCCCCGGCCCTGGCCGCGGCCCCGCCGGAGCTCGGCCGGATGATCGCCGTCGACGCGATGGGCGGCGACCACGCCCCTGAGGAAATCGTCGCCGGGGCGGTCGCGGCGGCCCGTGAGCTCGGCACCCGGATAGCGCTGACCGGCAGGCCAGGACTGCTGCGGCCGCTGCTGGCCAGGCTCGGGCCGACGGCCGGCGTCTATATCGAGGCCGCCGAGGAGTCCATCGCCATGGACGAGGGCGCGCTGGCTAGCTGGCGGCGGCCGAGGTCGAGCATCGCGGTCGCGTGCCAGCTCGTCCGGCGCGGCCAGGCGGGCGCGGTGATGTCAGCCGGATCGACCGGTGCGATCGTCGCGACCGCGCAGATGCGACTGCGGCCGCTCGCGGGCGTCGCCAGGCCCGCGCTGGCGGTCGCGCTCCCGACTCGCCCGCACCCCACGGTGCTGATAGATGCCGGCGCCATCGCCGATCCGAAGCCGGAGATGCTGGTGCAGTTCGCCCAGCTAGGCGTCGCCTACGCGGAAGTCGCGTTCGGCATCGCGGAGCCCAGAGTGGGCCTGCTCACCATCGGCGCCGAGCCCAGCAAGGGGAACAAGCTGGCCAAGCGCGGCCACGAGCTGCTGGACGCCGATCCGTCGCACGGGGGGCTGCCGATCAGCTTCGCCGGCAACGTCGAAGGTGGCGACCTGCTCGCCGGCAAGGTCGACGTCGTCGTGACCGACGGATTCACCGGTAACGTCGCGCTCAAGACCCTCGAGGGCACGGCCGGCTTTGCGGCGGCCCAGCTGCGCGAGGTGCTCGGCAGCTCGCGGGCCGCCCGGATCGGCACCCTATTCCAGCGGCGCGGCCTGCGTGAGCTTGCCGAGCGCTTGGACCCCGAGACCTACGGCGGGGCCGCGCTGCTGGGGCTGGAGGCCACCGTAGTGATCGCGCACGGGGCGGTGCAGGCACGCGGAGCCGCCGCGGCGTGCAAGCTAGCGGCGGCGCTTACCGAACGGCACATCACCGAGCGGATCAGGGAGCGGCTCGGACCGACCCGCGCGCACTTCCTCCGTCGCCCCTGACCGGCGGCTGGCGGTCAGCGGCTGAGCGCCGGGTGGCGGTTGGCGGCCGCCGTCGGGTGGCGGTCGGCGGCCGCCGGGTGGCGGCCGGGTCACCGCGGTCGGGCGCAGCGACCCAGGTGCCCCGAGCGGGGGCCGGTAGGCTGGTGAAATGACAGACCCGGAAGCAGCACTCGGTGCGCTGGTGCGACAAGCGCTGGTGGACGAGCTCGGCGCGCAGTTCGCCGCCGCCGATCCGCTGATCCGGCCGTCCGGGTTCGCCGACTACCAGTCCAACGTCGCCATGTCGCTGTCCCGGCAGCTGGGCCGCGCGCCGCGCGAGATCGCCAGCCTCGTAGCAGCGCGGCTGGCCGGCGCCGACGCCGTGGCCAGCGCCGAGGTGAGCGGGCCTGGCTTCATCAACATCACCCTGTCCGACGAGTGGATCGCCAGGCAGTCCAGCCAGCAGCTCGCCGACCCGCGCCTCGGCGTGGCCGGACCCGATCCTGCCCAGCGGATCGTCGTCGACTACTCAGGCCCGAATGTCGCCAAGGAGCTGCACGCCGGACATCTGCGGGCGACCATCGTCGGCGACGCGATCGCCCGGGTACTTGAGCACCAGGGGCACGAGGTGGTCCGGGCCGCCCACCTCGGTGACTGGGGCACGCCGTTCGGCATGCTCATCGAGCACGCCATCGACATCGGCGACCAGGCGACGTACGACGAGCTCGCGTCGGGCGAGTTCACCGCGTTCTATCAGGCCGCCAGGGCCAAGTTCGACGGCGATCCGATCTTCGCCGACAGGTCACGCAAGCGGGTCGTCCAGCTGCAGGCCGGCGAGCCAGACACCATGCGGCTCTGGCAGGTACTGGTCGACGACTCGCTGGAGTACCTGCGGACGATCTACGCCCGGCTCAACGTCACGCTGACCGACGCGGACATGGCGCCGGAGAGCTTCTACAACTCGATGCTCGCCGACGTCTGCGACGAGCTGGAGAGCAAGGGCCTCGCCGTCATGAGTGACGGCGCGCTGTGCGTGTTCCCGCCAGGATTCACCGGCCGCGACGACAAGCCTGTCCCGCTCATGCTGCGCAAGAGCGACGGCGGCTACGGCTACGACAGCACCGACGCGGCCGCGATCCGGTACCGGCTGACCCAGCTCGGCGCGACCAGGATCATCTACGTGGTCGGGTCCGAGCAGCATCAGCATCTACAGATGATCTTCGAGCTGGCCAGGCAGGCTGGCTGGCTGGTCCCGCCGGCCACGGCCGAGCACGCCGTTATCGGGCTGATGACCGGGCCCGGCGGACAGCGGCTGCGGACCCGATCGGGTGAGCAGGTGAAGCTGGCCAGCCTCATCGACGAGGCCGTCGAGAGAGCCGCGACCGTCATCGCCGACCGGTACGACGATCCGGCGGAACGCAGCCGGATCGCCGAGGCAGTCGGCATCGGGGCGCTGAAGTACGGCGACCTGTCGGTGGCCAGGGACTCGGCTTACGTGCTGGACTTCGACCGGCTGCTGGCGCTGACCGGCAATACCGGCCCCTACCTGCAGTACGCCGCGGCGCGGATCAGGTCCATCTTCGTCAGGGGCGGCCTGGACCCGGCGGCCGCAAGCGGTCCCATCGTGCTCGGCACCGCGGCCGAGCGCGGGCTGGCCCTGCGGCTGCTCGGGTTCAGCAGGGCGCTGGACGACGTGGCCGCGGCTGCCGAGCCGCATAAGCTGGCCAGCTTCCTGTTCGACCTGGCCAGCTCGTTTACCACGTTCTACGAGCAGTGCCCGGTCCTGACCGCTGAGGGCGACGCCCGGCGGAGCCGGCTGGCGCTGAGCGCGCTGACCCTCCGGGTGCTGGTCGCTGGCCTCGGGCTGCTGGGCATCCCCGTACCCGAGCGGATGTAGCCCGCCAGCGGACGCAGCCCCCAGCGGACGCGGCCCCCCAGCGGACGCAGCCCAGCCGACGCAGCCCAGCCGACGCAGCCCAGCCGACGCAGCGGCGAGCACCATCCTGATTGTTTTTGCTGCCGGTTCCCAGCAAGCTCACAGCCAGACCCCCCGCATTACCCATGATCGAAGGCCATGCTGATCACCATGGACAGTATGGACGACATGGACACCAGCGAGTTTGAGGCCATCGACCCGGCGAGCACGCCAGCGCCACCGCGGGGGCGGTGGCGGTGGTCTGGCCGGACCAAACGCGTCGCGA
This sequence comes from uncultured Actinomycetota bacterium, assembly GCA_963792725.1. Lineage (GTDB taxonomy): Bacteria > Actinomycetota > Actinomycetes > Streptosporangiales > Streptosporangiaceae > JAJYUU01. The sequence goes on from CAWBXJ010000003.1 coordinate 874,922, forward strand.
CGTCGATCGCGGCCGGTGCCGTGCTCCTCGGCAGCGGCGCGGGCATCGGCGTGGCGCTGACGGGCGGCGCGTCAGCGTCGACAGGCGGCGCGTCGGCCGGCACCCCGTCAGCCAGCACTTCGGCGGCAGCGCACTCCGCCGCGGCTCGATGCGCCAAGCTGGAGCAGCAGCTGCGCGGCAACGGCCACCCGACAGCGGCGAACCGCCTGCTGGCTTTCTGCACCAATCCGCTCGTGCGCCTGGCGCTCGTCGGCGGCGAGCACGGCGAGGTGACCTTCCAGACCAAGTCGGGCGCCAAGACGGCTGCCTTCGAGCGCGGGACTATCCAGGCCGTGAGCAGCTCCGGTATCACCGTCGCGGCGCCGGACGGCACGACCTGGATCTGGACCTTCACCAGCAACATGAGGGTGCAGGACGCAGGCCAGCAGGTGACGACGGCCAAACTCAGCAACGGACAGCAGGTCCTCGTCATCGGCCAGGCGTTGGGCACCGCCCACAACGTGCGGCTGATCCGGATCCGCAACGCCAGCGGCAGCTAGTCGCAGCAGCGAGCACAGGGGCTGCCGCCGTGCGCGGCGGCCCCTGGTCACGTTGGACGGTGGCCAGCCTCGATACGTAAGTAGCAAAGCGCCCGGAAGTTGCCGGTAGCCTCGTGACGCCGGAATGCACGGGCGGGCCGCGGTCGCGGCGGCAGCCCGAGCCGAGCGTGAGCCCAGGACGTCATGACAGAGACCGACCGCATACCCCAGGTGCTCGTCGTCGACGACGAGCCCAATATTCGCGAGCTTGTCCAGGTCGCGCTGAAGTTCCACGGGTGCTCAGTGACGACCGCCGCCAGCGGCAAGGAAGCGCTCCGGCAGGCCGACGTCACCAGGCCCGACCTGATCGTTCTCGACGTCATGATGCCGGACATGGACGGCTTCGAAGTCTGCCGGCGGCTGCGCGCAGCCGGGAATGAGGTGCCCGTCATCTTCCTGACCGCCCGTGACACCTCGTCTGACACGGTCACCGGGCTCGCCATCGGCGGGGACGACTACGTCACCAAGCCGTTCTCGGTCGAGGCCCTGGTGGCCAGAGTCCGCGCGGTGCTGCGGCGGGCATCGCGGACAACTGCAGCTGACCAGTCCGATGGCGCCGCGGGTCCGCTCCGCGTCGGCGACCTGGAGCTCGACGAGGATCGCTGGACCGTCCACCGGGCCGGTGTGCCGGTCGAGCTATCGCCCACCGAGTTCCGCTTGCTTGCCTACCTGATGCGGCATCAGGGCCGGGTGCTGACCAGGGCGCAGCTGCTCGAAAGCGTCTGGGGCTGGGACTACGCGGGCGAGTCGCAGATCGTCGAGACGTACGTCAGCTACCTGCGGCGCAAGCTTGACCCGCTCGGGCCGCCGCTCATCCACACCCAGCGCGGCGTCGGCTACAGCCTGCGGCCCGACCAGCCGCGATGAGACGCCAGCGGAAGCTGTCCCTCCGGGCCCGCATGCTCGTGATGCTGGTCGGGGTGACAACGGTCCTGCTGCTGATCATGGGCGTCGTCAGCACGTACCTGCTGGCCCGCCGGGTAGCCAACGAGCCAGCGGCGGCCGAGAAGCGCCTCAACGCCGCGGCCGCGGTGCTGGCCCACGCCCCATCGCTCGCCGCGGACGTGGCCGACTACTCCGCCGTCGAGGTCCAGCTTCAGTCACCCCACACCGTGGTGCCGCTGACAAAGGGGGCACAGGCGAGCGCGCTGGCCAGCGCCGTCAGCCAGTGGCTGCAGAGGCCGGCCCTGGCGCAGGCGGAGTCGCTCGCCGAGCAAGGTCAGCTGGCCAGGGCGAGTGCGCTGCTCGTCGCCGCCGGCTGCCAGCAGTTCCCGCGAGCGGGCTGCCAGCCGCTGGAGATCGCGCCGAAGCTTGAGGTGGTCGCCAGGCGCGTGGCAGGGGCCGACGCGATCCTGTTCGTCGGCCAGTCCGTCAGCAGTAACAGCTCGCAGGTTAGCGGCTTCATCATCGCCGAGCTCATCACCGGCACTGCTCTCATCGCCCTGGTGGCGCTCGGCGGCGAGTGGCTGATCGGCCGTGGGCTCGAGCCGCTCGACGAGATGGCGAGAACGGCCAACGACATCACCTCACGAGGTGACCTGACCGCCCGGATGCCGGATGCGGACCGCCAGACCGAGATCGGCAGGCTCGGCTCCTCGATCAACACCATGCTCGACCGGATCCAGCACGCGTTCAGCTCCCGGCTGCGGTCGGAGGAGAAGGTGCGCGAGTTCGCCGCCAACGCTTCGCACGAGCTGCGCACGCCGCTGACGACGATCCGCGGCTATGCCGAGCTGTACCGGCAGGGCGCGCTCGGACCCGACGAGCTGCCGAACGCCATGCGCCGGATCGAGCAGGAAGCCGAGCGGATGAGCAACCTGGTCGCCGAGCTGCTCGAGCTGGCCCGGCTCGACCGCAACTCCTCGCTGGACCTCACCGAGACTGACCTGGCCGGCGTGGTCAGGGACGCCGTCGCGGACGCGATCGCCGTGGAGCCCCAGCGGCCGGTGCGGGCAGAGGCGCCACCTCGGCTGGTGGCCGTCGTGGACGAGGCCCGGATCCGCCAGGTGCTGGCGAACCTGCTGGGCAACGTGCGGACTCACACGCCGGTGGCCACGCCGGTCGCCGTGCGGCTGGGCGAGATCACCGGCGGCGTCCTCCTCGAGGTGGCCGACGCCGGCCCCGGCATGTCCGCTGAGGACGCCATCCGCGCCTTCGACAGGTTCCACCGGGCTGGCGCAGCCACCGATGGTGCGGCTGAGCCACAGGGCGACCAGCAACGGAACGGGGCCGACCTGGCGATCGCCCGGACCACGATCCCGGCGTCCTCCGCCGGTCAGGACACCGCGGCGGGCGGTCCGCCCGAGGAATCTGCGCCTATCGCGCCGAGCGGCGGACGCAGGGAGCGGTCGGGCGCACACGCCAGGGCAGAGCGGACCAGCGGCAGCGGCCTCGGCTTGTCCATCGTGCAGGCCATCGCGACCGCCCACGGCGGCCGGGCGACGCTGGAGTCGCGGCCCGGCCAGGGCACCAAGGTACGGGTCTGGCTGCCGGTCAGGATCGTGCCGTAGGGCCGTCCCTCGTTGCCTGGCCATCGGCAGTTGCCTGTTCATCGGTCTCGTCCGATGGATCGGGCAGGTGCTCGAACAGATAGTAGACGGCCAGCAGCCCGAAGATGATCAGTGCTGCCACGGGCGCGACCAGGGCGATCAGCGTGCCCGCCACGTAGCCGATGTTGCCCCCCGTGAACCTGACCGTGGACAGCCGCGGCGTGCGCACGTGGCGTCGCGCGCCCAGCGCATCCTGGTGCGATGCCATGTAGATCCACATGCCGCCGAAGCTGATCGAGATCACGATCATGACCAGCCCGTAGGTGACGGCCGCCACCGTGGCCTGGTGACCGCTGGCGATCAGGTGATCGGCAACCAGCGCGGTCGGGAATGGGATCGCCACGATGCCCATCAGCAGGAACAGGTTCAGCACCAGCATGGTCCTGTTGACCTTGCGGACCTGCGCCAGCATCTGATGATGGTTCAGCCACATGATGCCGATGGTCAGGAAGCTGACCACGTAAGCCAGATAGGACGGCCAGTAGTGCGCTAGGTGACCGACAGTAAGCCTGGTGGTGCCCGTGGTACCGGCCGTCTTGTCGGCGATCGGCAGCAGGTTAAAGACCAGGACGGTGATCGCGACGGCGAACACGCCGTCGCTGAACGACTCAGCCCGTCGTGAGTCCACTCACGCCTGGTCTTCTTGTCCGGCCGCAGGCTCCGCCGCTCCAGCCTGGCTGCTATCGCCACCACCATGCTGCCCGCCGCCGGCCTCAGGGCCAGTCGGCTCCGGCTGCGGCGCGCCCACGGCGACGGGCACCTGTACCGACCTGACGAGCAGCTGAGCCACGTCCACGACCTCGAGCGACTCCTTTGCCTCGCCGCTGCTCTTCTTCGCGGCGACCGCGTCGCCGAGCATGACCAGGCAGAACGGGCAGCCCGTCGAGATGGTGTCCGGATCCGTGCCGAGCGCCTCGTCGATCCGCTCGGTGTTGATCCGCTTGCCGATCCGCTCCTCCATCCACATCCGGGCACCGCCGGCGCCGCAGCAGAAGCCGCGCTCCTTGCACCGGTGCATCTCCTGTGCCTGCACGCCGGGCACCTGCTCCATGATCTCCCGCGGCGGAGCGAAGACCCGGTTGTGGCGACCGAGGAAGCAGGGGTCGTGGTAGGTGATCTTCTCCTCGATGGGGGTGACCGGGGTCAGCTTGCCGTCCGCGACGAGCTGGGCCAGCAGCTGCGTGTGGTGTACGACCTCATAGTTGCCGCCGAGCTGCGGGTACTCGCGGGCGATGGTGTTGAAGCAGTGCGGGCAGCTGGCGATGATCTTGCGCGCGCCGGCCTCGTTGAGCGTCTCGATGTTCTGCTGGGCCAGCATGCTGTAGACGAACTCGTTGCCCATCCGGCGCGCCGGGTCGCCGGTGCACGACTCGGCCGGGCCGAGCACGGCGAAGCTGACCCCGGCGGTGTGCAGCAGCTGGGCGATCGCCTTGGTGGTCTTCTTCGCCCGGTCTTCGAGGGCACCGGCGCAGCCCACCCAGAACAGGTACTCGACATCGTCGCCGATCGGCCCGTCGACGACAGGAACCTCGAAGTCCAGCTCGGTGATCCACTCGGTCCGCTTGCTCTCGCCCATGCCCCAGGGGTTGCCCTTGTTCTCCAGGTTCTTGAGCATGGTCGCTGCCTCGGCCGGGAACGCGGACTCGACCAGCACCTGGTGCCGGCGCATCCCGGTGATGTGGTCGATGTGCTCGATATCGACCGGGCACTCCTCCACGCAGGCGCCGCAGTTCGTGCACGACCACAGCTCATCGGGGTGGATGACGCCGTGTGCGTCGGCGTCGCCGATGATCGGCCGCTCAGCTTCGGCCCGGACGGCCTCGGGTAGCGCGGCGCGCTCCTCATCGGAGGCAGCCAGCAGGTAAGGCGCCTTAGCGAACGCATGGTCGCGCAGCTCGAGGATGATCATCTTCGGGGACAGCGGCTTGTCGGTGGCCCACGCCGGGCACTGCGACTGGCACCGGCCGCACTCCGTGCAGGTGGCCAGGTCGAGCATGCCCTTCCAGCTCAGGTCCTCGATCTTGCCGATGCCGAACACATCCTCGTCCGGATCGGCCTCCTCGAAGTCGAGCACCTTGCCGTTCGACCGCATCGGCTCCAGCGGACCGAGGCCGTTGGGTCGGCGGGCGAACAGCACGTTGATCGGGGCTATCACGATGTGCAGGTGCTTGGAGTAGGTCACGAACACGCCGAAGGCCATGATGACGGCGAGCTGGAGCAGGATAAACGTGGTCTCGATGCCCATGTTGGCGGCGCCAGCCGGATGCAGCCAGTGGCCGACGATCTGCGAGGCGAAAGCGCCGTGCGGATAAGGGAAGTCTCCCGTGTTGATCTGGGCGCCCCGGTAGAGCAGCAGCGTGGCGATGACCAGGAAGATGCCGAACAGGACGACCCAGGCGGCGCCGGTATGTGAGCCGGCAAAGCGAGACCTGCGGCCCTCACGCTTCGGGTCCGACGTCAGCCTGATGACCGCGAATGTGACGATGCCCACGAGCACGGCCACGGCGAACAGGTCCTCGATGAAGCCCACCCACGCCCACGTGCCGATGAGCGGAATGGCGAAGTGCCTGCTGAACAGCGCGCCGAAGGCCTCGATGATCGTCAGGACCAGCACGATGAAGCCCCAGAAGGTCAGCGCGTGGGCGACACCTGGCACCGTCCACTTCAGCAGCTTGCGCTGCCCGATGACCTGCGTTACCTGCGTTTCCGCACCCTCAGCCGGATGCGCGCGGAGCGCCTGCACGCGCTCAGGCGCCGGCTGGCCGGTGCGGCCGAGCCGGTAGAGCCACCACAGCCGGCGGCCTGCGATCGCGGCCGCGACGACCGTCAGGGCCAGTCCGATGATGATGCGCAGTGCCAAGGCAACCTCCAGGTATGGCAATGGGTGACAGCGTAACGCCGCATCCCGCCCGACTTGCGATCACCGTGCGCGTCTGCCTGTCAGCCGGTGCTGTCGGTTAGCCGCCGTAGCTGCCCGCGCCAGCCGCTAGCCTGTGTCGAACGGCGCTGCCCGTCGCAGACCAGCGCCAGCAAACCGGACTTCCGGGTACCGAGGGAGACGGCTACCAGCGGAGGCAGGGCCAGGCACATGAGCGTGGATCATGGGTGACGACGCTTCCCCGAGCGGCGGGCTCGCACCGGTTCGGCGCGCGCCGCTCGGCCGCTGGGCCGCACTCGGCGGCTCGGCCACCGTCCTCGTCCTGGCGAGCCTGGCCGCGGACGGCATAGCGTTCGGCGCCAAGGAAGCGTGCCGGGCCGGGGCGTGGAACGTCGGCGTCGCGCAGTACCAGGCGCACTGCTACACCGATATCTACCCGCTGTACTTCGTCGAGGGCCTGTCCGCGGGCAAGGTGCCCTACCTCGACCACCACGTGGAGTACCCCGTCATCATCGGCGCCGTCATGCAGGGCGCCGCCTGGGCGGTCCACTGGCTGCCGAATCTATACTCCAGGGGCCTGCAGTTCTTCGACGTGACGGTCGCCGTGCTGGCGCTGTTCCTGGTGGCCGGGGTGCTGGCGACGGCGTACTGCGCCGGGCCCGCCCGTCGCTGGACGGCGCTGCTCGTCGCGTTCTCGCCGGCGCTGATCCTGTCGGCGTTCATCAACTGGGATCTCATCGCGATGGGCCTGATGATGATGGCCCTGGCTGCCTGGGCCGCCCGGCGACCCGTGCTGGCCGGCGTGCTGCTCGGCCTCGCCGTGGCGACCAAGTTCTATCCCCTTATCGTGCTGTGGCCGCTGTTCCTGCTGTGCCTGCGGGCCGGGCGGCTGCGAGCGTTCGCGGTGACCGCTGGCTCGGCGGCCGCGACATGGCTGGCGGTGAACCTGCCAGTCGCGATCGCCGCGCCGCAGGGCTGGGCCACTTTCTACACCTTCAACAGCAGCCGCGGCGCTGACTGGGGCGGGATCTGGTACTTCCTGCAGTACTTGCACTGGCCCGTCCTCGGCACCTCGTCGACACCGGAGCTCAACCTGCTGTCGCTGGCGGTGTTCGCGGTCGCCTGCCTGGCGATCGGGCTGCTGGCCCTGGCCGCGCCACGGCGGCCGCGCCTGGCACAGCTGATCTTCCTTACCACGGCCGCGTTCCTGCTCAGTAACAAGGTCTGGTCCCCTCAGTACGTGGTCTGGCTCGTGCCACTGGTCGTCCTCGCCAGGCCGCGGCTCCCGGCCTATCTCCTGTGGCAGGCCGCAGAGGTCGGCTACTTCTACGCGATCTGGGCCTACCTGATCACCGTGGTGGATGGGGTGAACGCGCCGGGCGCGATCAGCAGCCAGCTGTACTTCGCCGCCGTGCTCGCGCGGTTTGGCACCGTCCTCCTACTGTGCGCGCTGGTCGTGCGCGAGTGCTTGCGGCCCGGCCGCGACGTGGTCAGGTCGGCCGGCGTCGATGATCCCGCCGGCGGAGTCCTGGCTGGCGCGCCCGATCGGCTGTCGCTGCGAGCCGGCCTGCGTCGGCTGGCTGCCCCGGCTTCAGCCGGCCCACTGCCCCGACAGGTACAGCATGGCCAGCACCACTGCCAGCGGCGCACTCACGGCGAAGTAGGCAGATCGCAGCCATGGTCGCCGCGTGTCGACGGCGGCGAGGCCGATCCACACTGGGAATAGCACCATCAGCGTGCGCGGACCAGTCTCGAACCAGGTGGTCGTGCCGAGCGCGATCAGCGCGAGCCCGCAGTACGTGGCCTGCGGCCAGCGCCGCCAGGCGGCGAAGGCGACGGTAGCCACGAGCATGACCGCCATGGCGCCGAACTCAAGCTGGAACTCAAACGCGGTGCTGGCGCTGAAGGCATGCCGGAAGGCCGCCCACCAGGTGGTACGCAGATCCTGCGCCGGCGTGGACGGGTGCAGGTCCCAGCCCTTCCGCAGAGCAGCAGACCAGGCCAGCGGGTTCCCGGTGTGCGCCCACAAGTACACCTCGTAGGCGGCTGGGCCGGCCAGGGCACAGCCGGCCTTCACGGCGTTGGCCAGCCGCCCGGCAAGGGTGGCTGCGGCCGGCGGCCACGTGCCAGGACCGCGATAGCCGGTCAGCGCCATCACGGCCAGCGCCGGGACCAGGAACAAGACATCCGGACGTACCAGGCCGGCCAGTCCGGCCAGGAGCGCGGCTCGCCACCAGCGGCCGCGGGCTGCAGCGTGCCAGGCAGGGATCGCGAAAGCGAGGAACAGGACCTCGGCGTAGCCGATCAGCAGGAAGATAACGGCGGGCGTGACGAGCAGGTACAGCACGGCGCGGCTGCCGCCCGCGAGCCGGGCCAGGGCTACGACAGCGAAGCAGCCGGCCACGCCGGTTACGACGAGCTCCGATAGGACCCAGTTCCGCAGCAGCAGGTGACCGGCCGCGAGCGCAGCCGGATAGCCAGGGAAGAAGGCGGTGTTGTTGGCACGTGCGTGCGGCCCGAAGTAGCCGTACTGGGCGATATTGCGCAGCAGGCCGGCGTCCCAGTGCTCGAAGGCGCCGGTCAGCGGAGCGTGCTCGCGCGTCGCCCGGAAAGCCCACGCCGAAGCCCAGGCCAGCGCCAGCAGGGCCAGGTGGGCCGCCGCCCACAGGCCCAGGGCCGCGCGGTCGTCGGCGCTCAGCGCCACCAGCCCCGAGCCGGCCGTGCGCGCTGGCCGGTCGGTCGGCGCGGACGCGACCGCGTCGTCCTGCAGCATCCGGGCCCCCTTTCCCACCGCACGATATGCGGCCGCGAGCCCTGCGCCTAGCTGGTACGGAATATCAGCGCACGCGTCGTAGTTCACAGTGGATAGCGAGCAAAGTTGAGTCAAGTAGACTCAACTCAGTTGCGAACTACTAGTCAGCATGGCAGACTTGAGCCAGTCAGGCTCAATCTTCCAGCGCTGGACCAAGCCAGCGGAAGCAACCCGCTAGAGCAAACCCGCTAGAGCAAACCCGCTAGAGCAAACCCACTAGAGCAAACCAAGGACAGAACACATGGCACGTGCGGTAGGCATCGACCTAGGGACGACCAACTCCGTCGTCGCCGTCCTCGAGGGCGGCGAGCCCTCGGTCATCGCCAACGCTGAGGGCTCGCGGACCACGCCGTCCGTGGTCGCATTCGCCAAGAACGGCGAGGTGCTCGTCGGCGAGGTCGCGAAGCGGCAGGCTGTGACCAACGTTGACCGGACCATCCGCTCGGTCAAGCGGCAGATGGGCACCGACTGGACGGTGTCGATCGACGGCAAGAAGTTCACTGCGCAGCAGATCAGCGCCTTCATCCTGCAGAAGCTGAAGCGAGACGCTGAGGCGTACCTGGGCGAGACCATCACCGACGCGGTGATCACGGTGCCCGCGTACTTCAGCGACGCGCAGCGGCAGGCCACCAAGGAGGCCGGGCAGATCGCGGGACTGAACGTCCTGCGGATCATCAACGAGCCCACCTCGGCCGCCCTGGCTTATCACCTGGAGAAGGACAACGAGGCGACCATCCTGGTCTTCGACCTCGGTGGCGGCACGTTCGACGTCTCGCTGCTCGAGGTTGGCGAGGGCGTCGTCGAGGTGAAGGCGACCAGCGGCGATAACCACCTCGGTGGTGACGACTGGGACCAGCGGATCGTGGACTGGCTGGTCAAGGACTTCAAGAACAGCTACGGCACCGACCTGTCCAAGGACAAGATGGCGCTGCAGCGGCTGCGGGAGACCGCGGAGAAGGCCAAGATCGAGCTGTCCAGCTCGGCCGAGTCGCAGATCAACCTGCCGTACATCACGCACTCCGAGCAGGGCCCGCTGCACCTGGACACGAAGCTGACCAGGGCCGAGTTCCAGAAGATGACCTCCGACCTGCTCGACCGCTGCAAGGCGCCGTTCCAGCAGGTGATCAAGGACGCTGGGATCAAGCTCAGCCAGATCGACCACGTCGTGCTCGTCGGCGGCTCCACCCGGATGCCGGCCGTCGTCGACCTGGTCAAGGACCTGACTGGCGGCAAGGAGCCCAACAAGGGCGTCAACCCGGACGAGGTCGTCGGTGTGGGCGCGTGCCTGCAGGCCGGCGTGCTCAAGGGCGAGGTCAAGGACGTGCTGTTGCTCGACGTGACGCCGCTGTCCCTGGGCATCGAGACCAAGGGCGGTATCTTCACCAAGCTGATCGAGCGCAACACCACCATCCCGACCAAGCGCTCGGAGATCTTCACCACCGCTGATGACAACCAGCCCTCGGTGCAGATCCAGGTCTTCCAGGGCGAGCGCGAGATCGCCGCGTACAACAAGAAGCTCGGCATGTTCGAGCTGGCCGGGCTCGCTCCGGCGCCGCGCGGGATCCCGCAGATCGAGGTCACGTTCGACATCGACGCCAACGGCATCGTGAACGTGTCGGCCAAGGACCTCGGCACTGGCAAGCAGCAGTCCGTGACCATCTCGGGCGGCTCGGCGCTCGGCAAGGACGACATCGAGCGCATGATGCAGGACGCCGAGAAGTACGCCGAGGAGGACCGCCAGCGGCGCGAGGAGGCCGAGGTCCGCAACCGCGCGGAGTCCCTCGCCTACACCACCGAGAAGTTCCTCTCCGAGAACGCTGACAAGGTCCCGGACGACATCAAGTCCGAGGTCGAGTCCGCAGTCGCCGATCTGAAGAAGGCGCTTGAGGGCACCGACACCGAGGCCATCAAGACCGCCAGCGAGCACGCCGCGCAGGTGAGCCAGAAGATGGGCACGGCCATCTACGCCCAGTCCCAGGCCGCCAGCGCACAGGCCGGTGAGGCGGGCGAGGAGGCCGGCGGCCAGGACGACGACGTCGTCGAGGCCGAGATCGTCGATGACGACAAGCCGGCCCACGAGGAGGGCGGCGCCGCCTAATGAGGCCCGACGAGGAGAGGCAGGGCCCGGTTATCCGCGATCGCAGGCGGATCGACCCGGTCACTGGCCAGGTACGCAATACCGGGGAGTCCGGCCCGCAGCGCGGGTCGGCTCCAGCCGGCGGACAGCCGAAGCCCGGTAAGCACTCGGTCTCCGCGCCCGGCGGCACGGGTGCTGGCAAGGCCGGCGACGCGAGTGCGAATCCGGGTCGCCCGGCAGGCGGAGCGACCGCGACGGCCGGGGCAACTCCCGGCGGTAAGGGCACGCCCGGCGGCGACTCGCCCGCTGGCGGCCCTGCGGCTGCCGGCGGGACCGGTGCCGCAGGCGAGACCGGTGCCGCCGACGCGGCAGCAGATCAGGTGGTGACGATGCTGGCCGAGCGGACCGCTGACTTGCAGCGGCTCCAGGCCGAGTACGCCAACTACCGCAAGCGGGTCGAGCGGGACCGGCTCGCGGTGCGCGAGCAGGCGCTGGCCAATGTGCTGCACGGGCTGCTGCCGGTGCTGGACGACATCGGCCGGGCCAGGGAGCACGGCGAGCTGACCGGCGGCTTCAAGTCGGTCGCCGAGTCGCTGGAGGGCATCGTCGTCAAGCTAGGCCTGACAGCCTTTGGCGAGAGCGGCGACCCGTTCGACCCGACGCTGCACGAGGCGCTGATGCACTCGTACTCAGCTGACGTCACCGAGCCGACCGCCGTGCAGATACTCCAGCCCGGCTACAAGGTCGGCGAGCGGATCATCCGCCCGGCCAGGGTCGCCGTCGCCGAGCCCGGTGGCGACGCTCCGGACGTGGCTGCTGACTCGTCGGACGAGGCCGACCCTTCTGCGCCCGCAAGCGGCGACGTCAGCGCTGAATAACGACCAGGTGCCGGCGGCCCGCTCAGGCGGGTCCCGGCACCAGGCATCGAGATAGCTCACGAGAGAGGCGCGTTGAGCACCAAGGACTACCTGGAGAAGGACTACTACAAGACCCTCGGGGTGACGAAGACCGCGACCGCCGACGAGATCAAGAAGTCGTACCGGAAGCTGGCCCGCAAGTACCACCCGGACGCCAACGAGGGCGACCCGAAGGCCGAGGCGCGCTTCAAGGAGATCTCCGAGGCCTACACCGTGCTGTCCGATGAGGGCCGGCGCAAGGAGTACGACGAGGCACGCTCGCTCTTCGGCGGCGGGGTCCGGATGCCAGGATCCGGATCGACGGGCGGCGGGTTCGATCTTGGTGACCTGTTCGGCGGCACTGCTGGCAGCGCCGGCGGCCGTCTCGGCGACCTGCTCGGCGGCGTCTTCGGCAACAGGACCGGCGGCACGACGACACAGCAGTCACGGCCACGCCGGGGCGCCGACGTGGAGACCGAGACCACGCTGTCGTTCAGCGACGCGATCAACGGCGCGACCGTCTCGCTCCGCCTCACCGGCGAGGGCCCGTGCAGGGTGTGCAAGGGCACCGGCGCGAAGGCCGGTACCGTGCCCAGGGTCTGCCCGACGTGCGAGGGCACCGGCCAGGGCAGCCGGAACCTTGGCAGCTTCGCATTCTCCGAGCCGTGCAAGACCTGCCGCGGCCGCGGCCTGGTCGTTGACGACCCGTGCGAGACGTGCTCGGGCAGCGGACGCGCGATGAGCACCCGGACGATCCAGGCAAGGATCCCGGCCGGTGTCGCGGACGGCCAGCGCATCAAGCTCGGCGGCAAGGGGGCCTCGGGCGAGCGCGGCGGGCCGCCCGGTGACCTCTACGTCCGCGTGCACGTCCAGCCGCATCCGCACGGAACGTTCAGCCGGTCGGGCGCCAACCTGACCATCACGGTGCCGGTGACCTTCACTGAGGCCACGCTCGGCGCCGAGATCAAGGTCCCGTCGCACGCCGGCATGCCGGTCAGCCTGCGCATCCCAGCCGGCACGCCGAACGGCCGCACGTTCCGGGTGCGCGGCAAGGGCGTCCGGCGCAAGGACGGCACCACCGGCGACATGCTCGTCACTGTCAACGTGCAGGTCCCGCAGGATCTGAACGACAAGGCTCGGGATGCACTGGAGTCGTTCCGGGACGCGACCGCGGGGCCTGACCCGCGGGCCGAGGTCCTGCGGAACGCGAACAGCTAGCCCACTGACCGCCGGAAGGAGATGACATGACCAGCCAGTTCGAGCTATCCGATGACACCCCCGTCTACGTCATTTCCGTGGCGGCTCAGCTATCCGGCTTGCACCCGCAGACCCTGCGCGCTTACGACCGGCTTGGCCTCGTCTCGCCCGGCCGCGCGCCGGGTCGCGGCCGCCGGTACTCCCTGCGCGACATCCTGATCCTGCGCGAGGTACAGCGACTGTCCCAGGAGGAAGGCATCAACCTCAACGGGATCAAGCGCATCCTCGAGCTCGAGCTAGCCGAGCGCCGCAGCCGGATGCTCGTTGCCGAGATGCACGCCGAGATCAGCCAGCTCCGCTCCGAGCTGGAATCGACCCGGTCGGTCGCCGCCCGGCTGGCGAACCTGGCCCGCAGCCGGCCCGACGCGGCGGCTCTGGTCCCCGTTCGCCACGGCAGCGCGGCGGGACAGCCGACGGCTGGCCCCCGCCTCGGCCCCGATCCGACGCAGGCAGTTGCTGCCGCGACCGAGATCAACCCACAGCCGGCCGGCCGCGAGGCCACGCCCAGCTAGTCCGGCACGCCAGGCGGGCGCCGCGCCGCCGAGCACGAACCCAGCGGCACTGCTGAGAATCTTGGAGAGAGAACACCGTGGACGAGAAGCTGACCAGGAAGAGTCAGGAGGCACTGTCGCAGGCTGTGCAGATGGCCGCGTCGGCAGGCAATCCCAGCACCGATGGCCTGCACCTGCTCGCCGCCCTGGTCCAACAGGACGGCGGGACTGCCGCACCGCTGCTGCGAGCGGTCGGCGCTGACCCGGCTGATTTGCTCAAGACCGTGCGCGATCAGCTGGCCCGGCTGCCGCAGGCGGCCGGCCCGACCGTCAGTGCGCCGGAGACCTCGCGACAGCTGCTCGCGGCCCTGGCGACCGCCGGCAAGCTGGCCAAGGAGATGTCGGATGACTACGTGTCCACCGAGCACCTGCTGGTGGGCCTGGCAACCGACGGCGGCCAGTCGGCCACCCTGCTGCGCGCTGCTGGCGCCGGGCCAAAGCAGCTGACCGACGCGTTCGAGCAGGTCCGTGGCCACGCCCGGGTCACCTCGCCGGACCCCGAGGGCACCTATCAAGCGCTGGAGAAGTACGGCATCGATCTCACCCAGAGCGCGCGCGACGGGAAGCTCGACCCGGTCATCGGCCGGGACGCGGAGATCCGCCGGGTAATCCAGGTGCTGTCCAGGCGGACCAAGAACAACCCGGTGCTGATAGGCGAGCCAGGTGTCGGCAAGACCGCGGTGGTCGAGGGACTTGCGCAGCGCGTGGTGGCCGGGGACGTGCCAGAGTCGCTGCGGGGCAAGCGTGTCGTCGCGCTCGATCTGGGCGCGATGGTGGCCGGCGCGAAGTACCGGGGCGAGTTCGAAGAGCGGCTCAAGGCGGTCCTGAACGAGATCAAGCAGAGCGAAGGCCAGATCATCACGTTCATTGACGAGCTGCACACCGTCGTCGGGGCGGGCGCGGCCGAGGGCGCGATGGATGCCGGCAACATGCTGAAGCCAATGCTCGCCCGCGGTGAGCTGCGGATGGTCGGAGCGACAACGCTGGATGAGTACCGCCAGCGGATTGAAAAGGACCCGGCGCTCGAGCGCCGGTTCCAGCAGGTCTTCATTGGCGAGCCCTCGGCCGAGGACACGATCGCTATCCTGCGGGGGCTCAAGGGCCGGTATGAAGCGCACCACCAGGTCCAGATCTCCGACGCCGCACTCGTGGCGGCAGCGACCTTGTCCGACCGCTACATCACCGCCCGTTTCCTGCCCGACAAGGCGATCGACCTGATCGACGAGGCGGCCTCCCGGCTGCGGATGGAGATCGACTCGCGACCGGTCGAGATCGACGAGCTGCAGCGTGGCGTCGACCGGATGAAGATGGAAGAGCTGGCGCTGGCCAAGGAGAACGACCAGGCCAGTCGCGAGCGGCTGGAGCGGCTGCGAGCCGACCTGGCCGACCGGCAAGAGCAGCTGACCGCGCTCGTGGCCCGCTGGGACCGGGAGAAGGCCAGCCTGAACAAGGTCGGCGAGCTCAAGAAGCAGCTCGACGAGCTGCGCGGGCAGGCCGAGCGCGCCCAGCGCGATGCCGACTTCGAGGCTGCCTCCCGGCTGATGTACGGCGAGATCCCGCAGCTCGAGCGGCAGATCGCCGCGGCCGCGGCCAGCGCGGCCGCGGAGGATGGCACCGGCGAGCCCGGCCCTGGTGATGCAGGCCCGCCGATGGTCAAGGAGGAGGTCGGCCCGGACGACGTCGCCGACGTCGTGTCGGCCTGGACCGGCATTCCCGCTGGCCGCCTGATGGAAGGCGAGACCGGCAAGCTGCTGCGGATGGAAGACGAGCTAGGCCGCCGCATCATCGGCCAGCGCGCAGCGGTGCAGGCAGTGTCCGACGCAGTCCGCAGGTCCAGGGCCGGCATCTCCGATCCGGATCGGCCGTCGGGTTCGTTCCTGTTCCTCGGCCCGACCGGTGTCGGCAAGACGGAACTGGCCAAGGCACTGGCCGAGTTCCTGTTCGACGACGAGCGGGCGATCATCAGGATCGACATGAGCGAGTATTCCGAGCGCCACTCGGTCGCCCGGCTCGTCGGTGCCCCGCCCGGCTACGTCGGGTACGAGGAGGGTGGCCAGCTAACCGAGGCCGTCCGGCGCAGGCCGTATTGCGTCGTGCTGCTAGACGAAGTCGAGAAGGCGCACCCGGAAGTGTTCGACGTGCTCCTGCAGGTGCTCGACGACGGCCGGCTGACCGACGGCCAGGGCCGGACTGTGGACTTCCGCAACACGATCCTGATCCTGACGTCGAACCTCGGCTCCCAGTACATCGCCGATCCAAGCCTGGACGAGGCAGCGACGACGGACAAGGTCATGTCGGTGGTGCGAGCGACATTCAAGCCTGAGTTCCTGAACCGGCTCGATGACGTGATCGTGTTTGACGCGCTCACCACGGCCGAGCTGACCGAGATCGTGGACCTCCAGGTGCGCCGGCTGGCGGGCCGGCTGGCCGGACGTCGGCTGACGCTGGATGTGACCCCTGCGGCCAGGGAGTGGCTGGCCGTGACGGGCTTCGACCCGGTCTACGGCGCGCGGCCGCTGCGACGGCTCATTCAGTCGGCGATCGGCGACAAGCTCGCCAAGAGCCTGATCGCCGGCGAGATCACCGACGGCGACAAGGTCAAGGTGGATCTCGACGACGGCGCCGACGCACTGCTCGTGACCCCCGAGCGAACTGTGGCCGCGGCCGGCAACCCGGCCTAGGCCTAGGCCTCGTCGAGCAGCGCGTCGTAGTCGTCTTCTGGCAGCCCGAGATCGTTGCGGACCCGGTAGCGGAGCCTGAGCAGCAGCCTCAGCTCAGGCTCCTCGGCGGCCAGCTGATCTGACTGCCCAGCGGCGAGGCAGAGCTCGACACCGACGGTCGCCCAGTCGAGGGCGCCCGCGAGGTCACCGCGGTCGACCAGGAGCTCGGCGACAAGGTCGCAGGTCCGCGGATCCCGCGGACCCTCCGCCTTCAGCCTGCTGATCAGCGCCTGAGCTTCCGACTGCCGGCCGAGCTGGAAGAGCGCCCGGGCCAGCGGGACTCGCGGATCAGCGAAGACCGGCCCGCCCGACGCCATCGCGCGGCGGAGGTCGATCACGGCCTCGGCTGGCATATCGGCCAGGAGCCATTGCTCACCGGCACGCAGAAAGGCCTCGGCACGCGGCATCCCTGCTGTCTCGATGCCGGTGGTGGCCAGCTCGGTCATCGCGCGAGCTGCAGCAGCGTGATCCCCGCTGGCAGCTGCGTCGAATTCGATCGAGTCGAACTGCTCGCGGGTCAGTTCTGCCACGTGACCACCGTAACGGGGAATCCACTCGGCTGTGTCCCGGAAGGGCGTCCGGTAATGGCTTCGTGACAAATCCCGGCAAGATGACTCGCACCAGCGGACTGCTCGCGTCAGTGCCGCGAGCGCTCGAGCGCGTCCCAGAACCCGCGCCGCAATGCGTGCCTGACCTCGTCGTGCAGCAGCGAGTCGATCGGTAGCGCCGATCCCTGGAGCAGCCGGGCCTCCAGGTCCGACGGCATTCGCGGCTTCCGGGCTAGTACGGCCTCAAGCCACAGTGCAGGCGCATCCCTGGCTACTGCCTCGCCGAAGCCAAAGCCTTCCGCATGCGCTGACTGGACAGCCTCACCGACGGACATGGTGACTGGCGGCGCGGCCTGCTGCTGGCCGTAGGAGCCCGGCCCGTATCCCGCGGCTCCGCCGGGACCGCCGAACTGAGCCGGCTGCACGGGGCCACCGTAGGGCATGCTTCTGTCCTGCGAATATGGCGCGCCATTGCCAGCTGGCAGCTGGCGATGCTGCGCCGGCGAGCGCTGTGCATCTCCGGGCAACATGCCATTCGGCGGCATGGACGACGGTGGCACAGCCGCTGGCGGCATCGGAGGCTGCATGGCCGGGCCGCCGCGCTGCTGCGCGCTCGGCCCGAGCTGGCCCGGTCCCTGCTGGCCTGGTCCCAGCTGGCCAGCAGCTTGGTGACCGTGGGCAGGCTGACCGTGTAGTGGCTGACCGTGTAGTGGCTGGCCTGATGGTGGCTGGACGGGCGCCGGAAACCCCTGCTGCCGACCCTGGCCTTGCGGACGAAGCCCCGGCTGCATCGGCATGGCCGGCCCTGAACCTGGCGGCTGACCGCCCAGCTGATGCTGACCAGCGCTCGGCGCCGCGCTGGCCTGCGGCCCGCCGGGTCCTGGCCCCGCCTGGCCATTGCGGCCCTGGCTGCTTGGGCCATATCCGAGCCCGGCCCCGCCGTACGGCGCACCTGCCGGCGGCAGTATGTCGCCGTTCGGGACTGAGCCGGGCATGCCGTTCGCTGGCATGGCGGTTAGCTGGCCACCGCCGGTCAGCCCGTTGGCTGCGTCGGCTTGGGATGGGCCGACTTGGGATGGGCCGGCTTGGGATGGGCCGACTTGGGATGGGCCGCTGTGGCTGCCCGGGATTCCGTTCGCTTGCACGCCCGGCAGTGGCTGACCGCCGATTGGCTGGGGGCCGCTCCCGTGACCACCGGAACCGCCCGAGAGGCCGTTGGCGGGCATGCCGTTGGCGTTCGCCGGCATACCGCCGGGCGGCAGCCCGTTACCTGGCGCGGCACCGCCCGGCTGGCCAGCCTCGCCCTGGTTGCCGGGAGACGCGTGGTGGCCGCCACCGCCGTGCGGGCTTCCGGTCAGGTGGCCTGCGCCGCCCTGGGACGCGAAGGCGCCGTACTGGCCGCCAGTCTGCTGGGCACCACCCGCGCCGTTGCTCAGCTGACCCAGTGCACCGGGCTGGCCGTCCTGGCCAAGCTGACCGTTCTGGCCAGGCTGACCGTTCTGGCCGAGCTGACCGTTCTGGCCGAGCTGACCGTGACCGAGGCCGTTTTGAGCCACGCCGTTCTGGGCGATGCCGTTCTGGGCGATGCCGTTCTGGGCGATGCCGTTCTGGCCCATGCTGTCGTTGGCCACGAACCCAGGCTGGCCAGCGACCCCGCCGCTGTGCATTCTGCCTGGCACCACGTCAGGCAGACCGCGCCCGTTGTCCTCCGACCGCTGGTCGAATCCGCCCGCCTGCTGATGGCTCTGCTGATGACCCTGCTGCTGCGATAGCCCGGCGCGCTGCTCCTGACCAGAGAACCCGCGGCCCTGGTCGAAGCCTGCGTCGATGACCGCGGCCGCTTGCCCTCGGCTAGCGGACGACTGCTCATACTGCCGCAACGGCTGACCCTGCAGCTGCTGGGGCTGCACCTGCTGAAGCGGTGCCTGCTGGACCTGCGGTTGCTGGGCCTGCAACTGCTGACCCGGCGCCTGCTGGGCCTGCATCTGCTGACCCGGCGCCTGGTGGGCCTGCATCTGCTGACCGGGCGACAGTTGAGCCTGCGGTGCTGGCGTCTGCGCGGACGCTGGTTGCGAAGATGCCGCTTGCGCCGACTGCGGCATCGACACTTGCGCCGTCGGCTGCCCGGGCCCGCGCAACTGCTGGCCGCCGTCCTGCCGCTGATCCTGGGCCGACCCGATGCCAGCGAGTTCATATTCGGCCGCCACTGGCGAGGTGTAGAGCCGGACGGCGGGTGCCTCGATAGCTTGTGGACCGATCGACTGCGCCGCGCCGGCGGAGATCTCCCGGTAGCCAGCGGCAGCCAGTTGTGGCTCGGCGCCAGCGATGAGGTCGACGTACGGCCGCAGGTGACCTGACCCTATGTCAATGATGTCGTCGCACTCCTGGCGCAGCGTGCGCGACGCGGCCCAGTTACCGTCGGTAGCGACGTGCAAGAGAATCGTGCGCATGCCGAGGTCCTGCACTTCGGCGATGACCGGCGCGAGGTCTTCCTCGGCGCTCACGATGATGACGTCGCTGACCGCGTGGTTCCTCGCGAGCGCGGTCAGGTCCTTTCGGATCTCGGCCTCGACGCCCTCTTTGCGGCTCGGCCGTGTCTTGCTGAGGCGGAGCTTGAGGCCGGGGATATCGGCCAGCGTCTCGTGCTCGGCGGCTCGCGCGCCGTCGGACGCCGTGTCGTACCAGTAACAGCGCAGCAGTTGCAGGCCAGTCCGCTCCCTGGACAGGCCGCCAAGCAGCTTCAGGAGGCCCGCGTAGTCCCAGGAAACCGAGTCACGATTGCGAGTGCCATGGACAGCCAGCGCGCCTTCGGCTAGCGCATAATTAGCGTCCACGAACAGCGCGCAGCGATCCAACGCGACACCGTCCTTCCCTTGCGCGTGACGTTACCAGCGCATGACGGCAGCCGTGACACATAGCGCGGATCGCGGACGTATCCGCCAGGCCGGGTTCCTACCGCCAGTTCAGGTAATTTACTTATTTGGCCGCCCCGTCCGCGAGGGCCGCCCACGCCAGCACGCCGCCGGCCCGCAGAAGCTACCAGGCGCCGGCCCGTGCTCCGCCCGGACCTCCCGGTAGGCTCGGCTCCTGTGGCTGATCGAGACGACCTGCTGGCAATGATCAGGGATCTCGCCGTCGTCCACGGCGAAGTGACTTTGTCTTCCGGGCAGCGCGCGGACTGGTACATCGACCTGCGGCGCGTGCTCCTCGATGGCCGCGCAGCGCCCATCGCCGGCCGGGTCATGCTCGATGCCACCAGCGACCTTGACTATGACGCCGTGGGCGGCCTGACGCTCGGCGCCGATCCGGTCGCGACCGCGATGATGCACGCTGCCGCGGCGCGCGGTCGCAAGCTCGACGCCTTCGTGGTCCGCAAGGGCGAGAAGGCCCATGGCCTGCAGCGCCGGATCGAGGGTCCCGATGTCGCCGGACGGCGTGTCCTAGCGGTCGAGGACACGTCCACGACGGGGGGCTCAGTGCTGACGGCCGTCGATGCGCTCACCGCAGCGGGCGCCGAGGTCGCCGGGGTAGCGGTCGTCGTCGAGCGCGGCGCGCGGCAGAAGATAGCCGAGCGCGGGCTGCCGTACCTGGCTGCTTACGAGCTTGCTGACCTCGGTCTTGGGTAGTGCCGTCAGCCGTGCGAGAACGCAGTGAGTGCGAGCGCGGCGACGGTCAGCATCGCTAAAACCAGCATGGACAGCAGCACCACGCCGGTATAGCGGCGACGGTCAGCGGGGTCCGCATCATGGTGTCCCATGGTCTGAGACTAGACCCGCCGGGGCTCGTGGCCCGGCAATGCGCCTAACTCCGCCCGCCGGAGTTGGGTGTGCCTGCTGGCTCGGCGATACTGGGCACTGACTGCACACTGAGAGGACTCCGTGCCATGCCGATCGCGACGCCCGAGGTCTACGCGCAGATGCTTGACCGGGCCAAGGAACACGGCTTCGCCTACCCGGCTATCAACGTCACCTCCAGCCAGACGCTGAACGCGGCCCTGCGCGGCTTCGCCGAAGCCGAGAGCGACGGCATCGTCCAGGTCTCGACTGGAGGCGCCGAATACCTGTCTGGTCAGGCCGTCAAGGACATGGTCACCGGCTCGGTGGCGCTAGCTCATTATGCCCGTACGGTCGCGGCCAAGTACCCCGTGAACATCGCGTTGCACACCGACCACTGCCCCAAGGACAAGCTCGACGGGTTCATGCGCCCGCTCGTGCACATCTCCGTGGAGCGGGTCGCCCGTGGCGAGGAGCCGCTGTTCCAGTCACATATGTGGGACGGCTCAGCCGTGGCCCTCGCTGAGAACCTGCAGCTCGCCGCTGAGCTCCTGGACAAGTGCGCGGCCGCGCACGTCGTAATGGAGATGGAGATCGGCGTGGTCGGCGGCGAGGAGGATGGCGTCGTCGGCGAGATCAACGAGAAGCTGTACAGCACCCCGGCCGACGCGCTGGCCGTCGCCGAGACCCTGGGCCTGGGCGAGCGCGGCCGCTACTTGCTGGCCGCCACCTTCGGCAACGTGCACGGTGTCTACAAGCCAGGGCACGTGAAGCTGCGGCCGGCTGTCCTGAAGGAAATCCAGGACGCCGTCGGTGCCAAGTACGGCCGGGACAAGCCGTTCGACCTGGTCTTCCACGGCGGCTCGGGATCTGACCTGAGCGACATCAGGGACGCCATCGGCTACGGCGTGGTGAAGATGAACGTGGACACCGACACCCAGTACGCGTTCACCCGGCCAGTCGCGGGACATATGTTCACCAACTACGACGGCGTACTCAAGATAGACGGCGACGTCGGCAACAAGAAGTCCTACGATCCGCGCAGCTGGGGCAAGGCCGGGGAGGCTGGCATGAGCGCGCGGGTCGTGCACGCCTGCGAGGACCTGATGTCCGTCGGCCAGCGCCTGACCTGATTCCGGCCGGGGCCGCAGTTCGTCCGCCGGCACGCTGCGGCAGGATGATCGCATGATGCGCGAGAACCTGCTCGGCGGTCCGCCCGAGACCTTCCTTCCCGACAACGAGGCGGCGCGGGCCGAGCTGTCGGCCGGCGCCGACCCGGCCGAAGTCGCAGCCCGGTTCCCGAGCTACTGCGCTGCCTGGGCGGCGCTGGCCGAGCGCGCGATGGCGGCGGGCGAGCCAGTCACGGCGTATGCCTTTGCCCGGACCGGCTACCACCGCGGCCTCGACCAGCTGCGCCGGGCCGGCTGGAAGGGGCACGGCCCTATCCCATGGGACCACGAGCCGAACCAAGGCTTCCTGCGTGCCCTCCACATGCTCAGCGTGGCTGCAGCCGCCATCGGCGAGGACGACGAGGCGGCCCGCTGCCAGGAGTTCCTCGCCGACAGCAGCCCCGCCGCCGTAGCCGCACTGGCATCGTGACGGTTGCCGCGTCGAAGGGGGCCGCAGCGAAGGCGGCCACCTCCCCCGTCGCGCCCGAGTCCCCGGCGCTTGGGCCGGTGCCAGCGACCCGGTTCCGGTAACATCTGAATGCAAGAGCCCCTGCCGCGCTTGCGTTCCTGACTGCAATGACGCTGGCTGGGGCTTTCGTTCTGGACGGGAAGGACCTGTCACATGCCCGCCATCGTGATCGTCGGCGCGCAGTGGGGTGACGAAGGTAAAGGCAAGGCGACCGACTTGCTCGGCGACCGGGTCGACTTTGTCGTCCGATATCAGGGCGGCAACAACGCGGGCCACACGGTGGTCATCGGCGACGAGAGCTACGCCTTGCACCTCTTGCCGTCGGGCGCGCTGTCCGAGCACGCGACGTCGGTTATCGGCAACGGCGTCGTGATCAACCCGGAGGTCCTGCTCGAGGAGATCGACGGGCTCACGCGGCGCGGCGTCTGGCGGGACCAGCTGCTCATCTCGGCCGACGCGCACCTGATCATGCCGCACCACATCGCCCTCGACAAGGTCACCGAGCGCTACCTCGGCGATGCGCGCATCGGCACCACCGGGCGCGGCATCGGCCCCGCCTACAGCGACAAGGCCTCGCGCGTCGGCATCCGGGTCCAGGACCTGTTCGATCCTGGCATCCTCCGGCAGAAGCTCGATCTGGCGCTGCGAGAGAAGAACCAGGTGCTGACCAAGCTATACAACAGGCGCGGCATCGACGCCGAGATCGTGACCGAGCAGTACCTCCGCTTCGCCGACCGGCTGGGCCGGTACGTCGCCGATACGGGCCTGGTGCTCAACCAGGCGCTGGATCAGGACCAGGTGGTCTTGCTCGAGGGCGCGCAGGCAACGCTGCTGGATGTCGACCACGGCACCTACCCCTTCGTTACCTCCTCTTCGCCGACGGCGGGCGGGGCGTGCGCCGGCTCAGGCATCGGGCCGACCCGGATCACCCGGGTGCTCGGCATACTCAAGGCGTACACCACCCGAGTGGGCGCCGGGCCGTTCCCGACCGAGCTGACCGACGCCCAGGGCGAGTGGCTGCGCGAGACCGGCGGTGAGTACGGCACCACGACGGGCAGGCCGCGGCGGACAGGCTGGCTCGACACGGTCATCGCCCGGTACGCGACCCGGGTGAACGGGCTCACCGACTACTTCGTGACCAAGCTCGACGTGCTGTCCGGACTAGAGAAGGTGCCTGTCTGCGTGGCTTACGACGTGCACGGGAAGCGGTTCGACGAGATCCCGATGACGCAGACCGACTTCCACCACGCCACCCCGGTGTATGAGCACCTCGATGGCTGGTGGGAGGACATCTCGGCGGCAACGGAGTTCGCCGACCTGCCCAAGGCCGCGCAGGCGTACGTTCGCGCGGTCGAGGACCTGATCGGCGCCCCGATCTGCGCCATCGGCGTCGGCCCGCGCCGGGATCAGACGGTGCAGCTGCGCGAAGTGCTGTGACGTGCGGGTCCTGATCATCGGCTCCGGTGGTCGCGAGCACGCGCTCGCGCGCGGCCTGGCGCGCGACCCGGCCGTCACCGAGCTGCACGCCGCTCCCGGCAATCCCGGTATCGGCGCCATCGCCGACGTGCACGACGTTGCTCCCACAGATCCGGCGGCGGTCACCGCGCTGGCCGCGCGTCTGGCGGCCGACCTCGTGGTCATCGGCCCCGAGGCCCCGTTGGTGGCGGGCGTCGGCGACGCGCTCCGGGCGGCTGGCATCAGCTGCTTCGGCCCCGATCAGGGCGCCGCCATGATCGAGGGCTCCAAGTCGTTCGCGAAGCAGGTGATGATCGCCGCGGGCGTGCCGACAGCCGCCGCGATGACCTGCCGCACCGAGGCGGACGCCGCGGCCGCGCTGGACGAGTTCGGACCGCCGTACGTAGTGAAGGCCGACGGGCTCGCCGCTGGCAAGGGTGTCGTCGTCACAACCGACCGCGACTCGGCGCTGCGGCACGCCGCGGCCTGCGGCACCGTGGTAATCGAGGAGTTCCTCGACGGCCCTGAGGTGTCGGTGTTCGCGCTCGCGGACGGCGCGACGGCGATTGCGCTGCTGCCGGCGCAGGACTACAAGCGCGCACATGACGGGGACGAAGGCCCGAACACGGGCGGCATGGGCGCCTACGCCCCGCTGCCGTGGGCGCCTGCCGGCCTGGCCGACGAGACCCTGGCCACCGTCGTCCTGCCCGCTCTGGCCGAGCTCCGGCAGCTCGGCCACCCGTACAGCGGCCTGCTGTACGCCGGGCTGTGCCTGACCTCACGCGGGCTGCGGGTCATCGAGTTCAATGCCAGGTTCGGCGACCCGGAGACCCAGGTCGTGCTTGACCGCCTCGGCACGCCGCTCGGCGGCCTGCTCGCGGCGAGCGCGCGGGGGGATCTCATGTCGGCGCCTGCCCTCGACTGGCTGCCTGGCGCTGCCGTGACGGTCGTGATCGCAGCGGAGGGGTATCCGGCGAGCCCGGCGCGCGGCGACCGGATCGACGGCATCGACGCAGCCGGCCACGTTCCCGGCAGTTACGTGCTGCACGCCGGGACGGCGACGAACGAGTCCGGCGATCTGATCGCGAGCGGCGGCCGGGTCCTGAACGTCGTCGGCAGCGGCCAGGACCTGGCTGCGGCCAGGGCCAGCGCCTACCAGGCCGCGAGCCTGATCTCGCTGCGCGGCGGCTGGTACCGCTCGGACATCGCCGACCCGGCGCGCCTGGCTGGCACCCGGGCCTGAGCGCGGCGGCGGAGGCTCAGGTGACGGCGGCGGATGGCGGCGCTGGTCTTGCCTCCCCAGCAGAGCCGCCAGGCCCTTCGCCCGGCGACGACCAGCAGTCGCTGGGCCTCACGACGCTGGAGATCTTCTTCGACCTGGTCTTCGCTTTCACCCTGACCCAGCTCACCTCGGTGCTGGCGAGCCACGTGTCATGGCTGGCCGTCGGCCAGGTCCTGCTGCTGCTCGTCGGCATGGCCGGGTTCCTGGTCGTGGGCCTGGCCATCCCGAACGGCTTCGGCAGCTACGGGCTCGTCCTCGGCCTTGGTTACCTGACCGTCGTGCTCGTGCACACGGTCCTGTACTACCGGGTCAACGCCAACATCCTGCGGGTCGCGCCGGTCAACATCGCCACGGCGGTGCTGATGACGGTGGCGGGCCTGGTGCACGGGCCGGCCGGCACCGCCAGCCGCTGCTGCTGGGCCTGGTGGCCGTCGCCGCGGGCGTGCTGCGGTCGGTGATCCTGGCCGGCGCGCAGCCGGGCCTGCGTTGTCGCCCGGCATCAGGGCCGGGCAGGCGGCCATCCTGGCGGGCGGCGCGGCGCTGTTCCTGGCTGGCGACGTGATCATCAGGAGGCAGCTGCGGACCGGGCAGGTGCTGTTGCGCGCCATCGCCGCGGTGGTGGTGCTCGCCTCGATCGCCGTCGGCATCGCGGCCGGCCTGGAGGCCCAGCTTGCCGTCGTGACGGCGGTGCTGATAACGCCCCTGGTCGCCGAGCGCGGCCGGGCCCGAGGTGAGCCAGCCGGCGGCGGGCCGGCCAGTGCGGATGCGGCAGGATAGGGGGGGTGATCGACCGCTACACGCTGCCCGAGATGGGCCACGTCTGGAGCGAGGCGCACAAGTACGAGCTGTGGTGCCAGGTGGAGACCCTCGTACTGGCGGCCCAGGCCAGGGCTGGCACCGTGCCGGAGGACGCCGTCGGACCGGTGGCTGCCGCGCCGCCGCCCACGCCAGAGGCCGTAGCCGCCCTGGAGACCGTCACGGGCCACGACGTGATCGCGTTCTTGTCCGCGTGGGCCAACAACACGACACCGCGCGAGGCGGCGGCCTACGTCCACTACGGCATGACCTCCTCGGATCTGCTGGACACCGCCCTGGCCCTGCAGCTCGCCGAGTCGACCGACCTGCTAACAGCGCGGTCCGAGCGGCTGCTCCAGGTACTCCGCGACCACGCGCTGGCCCACCGTTCCACTCTGCGGGTCGGCCGGACCCACGGCATCCACGCCGAGCCCGACGTCTGGGGTCACCGAGTCGCCGATTTCGCCTTCGCGATCCACCGCTGCCGGGACCGGTTGCTGCGCGCCCGGCAGTCAGTAGCGGTAGGCAAGCTGTCCGGGGCGGTTGGCACCTACTCCAACATCGACCCGGCGATCGAGGCCGAGGTCCTGACCGAGCTTGGCTTGCGCCCGGCGGACGTCGCCACCCAGGTCGTGCTCCGGGACGGCATCTCTGAGTGGGTGAGCGTGCTGGCGCTCATCGCCACCGTCTGCGACGCCATTGCGCTGGAGATCCGGCATGGCCAGCGGACGGAGGTAGCCGAGCTCGCCGAGCCGTTCGGAGCGGGCCAGAAGGGCTCGTCGGCCATGCCGCACAAGCGGAACCCGGTCCGGGCGGAGCG
Source organism: uncultured Actinomycetota bacterium (assembly GCA_963792725.1). Classification (GTDB taxonomy): domain Bacteria; phylum Actinomycetota; class Actinomycetes; order Streptosporangiales; family Streptosporangiaceae; genus JAJYUU01. The sequence continues at coordinate 901,551 of CAWBXJ010000003.1, forward strand.
GATCAGCGGACTCGCCAGGATCGTGCGGGCAGAGGTCGTGCCTGTCATGGAGGGCATTCCGCTGTGGCATGAGCGCGACATCTCGCACTCCTCGACCGAGCGGATCGCGCTGCCCGACGCCGCCATCGCCACGGACTACATCCTCGAGCAGACCATCGGCGTGATGGAGGGCCTGGTGGTCGATCCGGCCCGGATGCTGGCCAACCTGGAGTCAAGCCACGGCCTCATCTACACCTCGGCCGTGCTGCTGGAACTGGTGGCGGCCGGCCTGTCACGCGAGGACGCCTATGCGCTCGTGCAGGGCGCGGCCATGGATACGTGGCAGTCAGGGGCCGACTTCCGGGAGACGCTGCGCAAGCACGCGGCCGCGCGCGGCCAGGAACTAGACGAGGCGCGCCTGGACGAGGTCTGCAGCCCCGAGCGCTACATTCGCAGGCTCGGCGCGGTCTTCGACCGGCTGGAGCGGCTGGCGTGACCACCCCGGAGCTGCGGCATGTGTACTCGGGCAAGGTCAGGGAGCTGTACGAGACACCGGACGGAGTCCTGCTGCTAGTCGCGTCTGACCGGATCTCTGCTTTTGACTACGTGCTGGACACGCCCATCCCAGACAAGGGCAAGATCCTGACCCGGCTTTCGCTGTGGTGGTTCGAGCGCCTCGCCGACATCGTCCCCAATCATCTGGTCGACGCGCCGATCCCGGCCGAGTTCGCCGGGCGGGCGATGGCCTGCATGCCGCTGTCGATGGTGCCAGTGGAGTGCGTCGCCCGCGGCTACCTCACCGGCACCGGTCTGGCCGACTACCGGCGCGACGGTATGGTCGCCGGGATCGCCATGCCAGCCGGGCTAGTGGACGGGTCCCGGCTGCCGGCGCCGGTCTTCGACCCCGATAGCAAGGCATCGCCGGGTCAGCATGACGAGAACATCACCATGGCCGAGGTAGCCGCGGCAGTCGGCGGACAGGCCGCAGCCGAGATTGCGCGCATCACGCTCGCGGTCTACCAGCGGGGCGCGGATCTGGCCGCCGAGCGCGGCATCATCGTGGCCGATACCAAGATCGAGCTGGGCTTCGATGCGTCGGGCACGCTCCGGCTGGCTGATGAGGTCCTGACGCCGGACTCGTCGAGATTCTGGCCGGCGCAGACCTGGCAGCCCGGCCGCAGCCAGGCGTCATTCGACAAGCAGTTCGTCCGGGACTGGCTCACGTCGCCGGCGTCGGGCTGGGACCGGCGCGGCCAGGAGCCGCCTCCGCCACTGCCTGACGACGTAGTCGCGCAGACTCGAGACACCTACATCGCGGCGTTTGAGGCTATCACCGGCACCCGCTGGCGCTAACAGCAGGAACCCTGGCAGTCACTAAGTGCATGCGCTCAGATACGTTACGTAACACTGTCATCATGGTCTGGGGGGCTCGATAGCGGTGGAATACTTGACGTCACGACGGGCGGGCATCATGGACGATTGCCTGCCGTCCGCATGGGCAGATGGCCCGGTCGTGTACCGGGGCGGCAGCGTGATGCAGCAAACCGACGGGAGTTCCATCCAGATGACGAGCGGTCCCGAAACCCGCTATATCGTCCGAGGCGGCAACCCGCTGCAGGGCACGGTCTTCGTGCAGGGCGCTAAGAACGCCGCGCTGAAGATGATCGCCGCATCGCTGCTGGCCGAGAAGGGCCGCACCGTGCTGCGGAATGTCCCGGTGATCGAGGACGTCCGGCGGGCCGTGGAGCTGGCCCAGGCAGTCGGGGCCGTGGTCAAGTTCCATGAGGCTGAGCGGACGCTCGTCGTCGACGCCTCGGAGCTCACCTCCTCGGTGCTGCCCGAGGATATCGCCCGCAGATTCCGCGCGTCGGTGCTGTTCGTACCCGCGCTTTTGCACCGGCTCGGCGAGGCGACCATCGAGGGCGTTGGCGGCTGCAACCTCGGCCGCCGGGATCTCGACTTCCACTACCGCGGCTTTGCCCGGCTCGGCGCCATCGTCGAAGAGGGCGAGAGCGTCATCCACATCAAGGCCGACCGGCTGCGCGGCGCGCATCTGTACCTGGACACGCCATCGCACACCGGCACCGAGAACCTGATCATGGCGGCGTCGATGGCGCCGGGCACCACGATCATCGACAACACCGCGCTGGAGCCCGAGGTACTCGATGTCATCGCGTTCCTCACCAAGATGGGTGCCCGCATCACCGGCGGCGGCACCGGCTTCGTCACCGTCGAGGGCGTCGACGAGCTGACCGCCGTGGAGCACACGGTCATGGAGGACCGCATTGACGCGGCCGTGTTCGCGATGGCGGCGGCCATCACCGGCGGCGAGCTGAGCCTGGTCGGCGCGTCACTCGAGCACTTCGGCGTCGCGCGCTGGAAGCTGGAGCAGATGGGCGTGGAGTTCGCAACCCACGGCGCGATCCTTCAGGTCCGCCGGGATCGCCAGCTCCGCCCGATCAACGTGATCACCGATACCTACCCGGGGTTCGCCACCGACCTGCAGTCCCCGATCATGGCGCTCAGCTGCCTGGCCGACGGCACCAGCTATATCCGCGAGACGATCTTCGACGGCCGCTACATGCTGGCCGAGGAGCTGAACAAGATGGGCGCCAAGGTCGAGGTGGCGGGCAACGCCGTGCTCGTGCACGGCCCCACGCCGCTGCACGGCTCCGAGGTCATCGCGCACGACCTGCGTACCGGGATCGCGCTGATCCTGGCCGGCCTCGCCGCCGACGGGGAGACCGTGGTCGCGCCGGGCTACCTCATCGATCGTGGCCATGCCTCCGTTGCGTCTCGCCTGGCCACGCTCGGCGCCGACATCACCTCCGAGGTCGTGGGCTAGGACACCGGGCCTGCCCGTCGCCGAACCTGGCCATCTCCTCGCGCTGCAGCCGCTAGCGGCTCGTACCACTCCGCGTTCTCGTGCAGCACGTAGAGCCTCGGGGTGTCGGCGTCTCTCGTCACAGGGCCAGCTTCATCCCCTCGTGCGAGGCAACGAACCCGAGCCTGGCGTAGAACCGGTGCGCGTCGGTGCGCGCCTTGTCGCTCGTCAGCTGCACCAGCGCGCAGCCGCGACGCCTGGCCTCGTCGATCGCCCACCGCATCATGGCCGCGCCGAGGCCCGATCCGCGCTGGCTCTCTGCTACCCGGACCGCCTCGATCTGCGCCCGCAGCGCGCCGCGCCGAGCGAGGCCAGGCAGGAACGACAGCTGGAAGGTGCCCACGAGCCGGCCGTCGTGCTCGGCGACGAGGAGCAGATGCGCCGGATCCGCGTCGATTTGCCGGAACGCGGCAGTGTAGGCGGCCAGATCGGTCTCGCCCCGCACGCCATCCCTGGTCGCACCGAGCTGGTCGGCTGCGAGCAAGTCCACGACGGCCGCGACGTCGGCCTCCGTCGCGATCCGTAGCACGACGGGCGGAGACCCGGCCGCGAGTACCGCCAGCGTGTCCATACCCACCATTCTGGGCTATCGGGAATCGGGGTATCAGACCGGACGGGCTAAGGGCAGGGGGCGGACGGGTCCGGCCCGCGGGGTCCTACAGCTGATACGACGGGCCGAACCAGGCCTCGTCAGCCTGGCTTGCCGAGCAGGGCTGCAACAGCAGCGGCAGTCCGTCGCTGCCGCTGACAGACCCCACGGCGACGCACATCCTGGCCGGGGCGGTGGCGCGAAGCCACCACAGGCTGCCGCGCCCGTCCGCGGTCCCGCTGTAGAGGAACGTCTGCGCGGCGCTGCCAGTGCACGGCGCCGCCGACAGCTGGGTCCCGGCGCCCGTGCCGGGCGCATCCAGGCACAGGCCCGGATCGTAAACCGACCGGATTTCGAAGCCACCCGGCGCCGCCACCTGGAGCCAGTCCTCGCTGGTGTACCAGTCAGCGGTTCCGGCGGCCGGCGCCACGCCGACCTGGCCGCCGCCGGGGGTGGCTCCGGAGAGGATCAGGTCGCCGGGCGAGTCAGCGACCGGCCCGGTCGAGGACAGCGCCTCCCCGGCCCAGCCGTACCAGTCGGAGAACGTGCTCCAGTGCTGGTCGGCGAGCCCGGCGCACGGTTCCAGCTCGACCGCGCTGCCGGCCTGGATCCCGCCGGGCGCGGACACGCAGAACTCGCCATCACCCACGGCGACCAGATCGGTCGGGCTGAACATCAGCCCGCGCGCGAATTCCTGGTCGACCGCACCGTCGCAGGTCTGCACGGTCAGCTGCACGCCCGCGGCGTAGTCGCCACCGGGTACCGCCAGGCACACGCTCTCGTTCGACAGCGGCCGGAGCGTGATGCTGCCGTCGGGATTGCCTATCGGCTGCGTCTGTCCAGGGGCCAGGTCGGTCCATACCTGCGCCGCTGCCTGAGCGTCCGTGGCCAGCACGATCCCGCTGCCGGCCGCACTGCTGCCGCCGACCTGCATCGAGAACTCAAGGCTGGCGGAACCCGCGTAGAGCTCCTGGAACTGGCCTGAGGCGCTCGTCGTCACGGCAAGGTCGGTCAGCCAGAAGTCCCGGTTGCTGCCCACGCAGCTGCCGAGCGCGATCGGCCTGGCGCTGTCCGAGCCGGACCCGGCCGCCTGCACGCAATAGGCCGAGTCTGCTGTCGTGAGGTACGACCACCACACGGTGGTGGTGCGCGGGCCCGCGATGATGCCGCTGAATTGCTGACTCGCCGAGGTGCCGTTACAGCTGCCGAGGTCGAGCGGCACGCCATCGCCTTCCGCCGTGGCGACGCTTGCGCACAGCGCGGTGTCCTCGACCGGGTGCAACTGGACCGGGCTGGCGTTAGCAGCGCCGGTGTAGGTGGAGATCCACCACTGATCAAGCTGGTTCGCGTAGGTGCTGTCGCCGGTGACCGCGGAACCGGCGCTCGTCGGATGCTGAGCCTGGATTCCGAACGCGTCGCTGAAGAAGCCGGCTACGCCGTCGAGGCTGGTTGCCGACCATGCTTGCGTCGTGAGCGAGGCGCACCTGGCCAGGCCAACCTTGGCTCCGGACTCATATGGCGGAGCGCTGAGGCTCGTCACGCAGAACGCGGTCCGGGTCGCCGGCCGCAGGAAAGTCACAGCGGTGTGCGGCGACGGCGCGCTCGTCGAGAACCGCTCGCTGGCGTGGCCATCGCAGGTCCATAGCTGCAGCTTCACTCCGCTGCGGTACCTGGCGGCCGGCACATTCAGGCACAGCTTCGGGTCAGCGGCCGGCCGCAGCGTCTGGTGGCCGGCAAAGATCCACCGCTGCCCGGCCGTACCGGAGTCGGCCGCCACCCGGACCGAGGCGCCACGTCCGGGCCTGGCGCTGACGGTCAGCACGAGCCCAGTGTTGAACGCGTACAGCGGCTCGCCTGCCCGCGCGCTCGCCACGCTGGCGGTGACCGTGGCGGCTGGCGACGCGGCCGCCAGCGGCGCACCGATGAGCAGCGTCCCAGCAGTCACCATGATGGGCACGAGCGGCCGCCAACGCATCAAGGCACTCCCGGTAATCGCCCGGACGCTGCCGCCATCGGCGTTATGCCCGCTCCGGATCTATCGCCGAGATTGGCATGATGTCCGTCTTTAACGCAATAGCGACGGGCTGTCGCGCAGGGCGGAGATGGAAGCGGCCCCGTTCCGGTCCTGAATCCCTGGCTGCTAGGCGCCGCGGCCGTACCGCGCCGCCGCCGCGAGGAAGGCGTCGTTGGCCTCTGGGTCGGCGATCGTGACCCGGACGCCGTCGGGCGGGTACGGGCGGACGCTGACGCCGGCCGCGTCGCAGTGGTCGGAGAACTCGGCCGACCGCTCGCCGAGCGGCAGCCACACGAAGTTGGCCTCGGTTGGCGGCACCGTCCACCCGTCGCCGAGCAGCTCGTGCCGGACCCGGTCGCGCTCCTTCACGACCAGCTCGACGCGCTCCAGCAGCTCCGACTCGGCCGCGAGGGACGCGACGGCGGCCGCCTGGGCCAGCGAGTTCACGGTGAAGGGCAGCATCGTCTTGCGTACGGCCTGGGCTACCGGTTCGTGCCCGATCAGGTAGCCGACTCGCAGTCCGGCCAGCCCGTAGGCCTTGGAGAACGTGCGCAGCACGGCCACGTTCGGCCGGGCGGCGTACAGGCTGAGCCCGTCGGCGACAGCGGGGTCGCGCACGTACTGCACGTACGCCTCGTCGATGACGACGAGGCAGTCGGCCGGCACCTGGTCCAGGAACGCGGTGAGCTCGTCCTGCCGTACCGCCGTGCCCGTCGGGTTGTTTGGCGTGCAGACGAAGATCAGCCTGGTGCGATCGGTGATGGCCGCCGCCATGGCGGCCAGGTCGTGACCGTGATTCAGCAGCGGCACCTGCACGGAGGTGGCGCTCGCCAGGTCGGTCAGGTACGGGTAGGCCTCGAACGAGCGCCACGCGTAGATCACCTCGGCCCCTGGCTCGCCCACGGTCTCGAGCAATTGCTGGGCGATGCCGACGGAGCCGCAGCCGACGGCAACGTGCTGGGCTGGCACGCCGAACCGGCTGGCGACCGCCTCCGTGAGCTCGACCGCGCCATTGTCCGGGTACCTGTTGATGCGGCTGGCCGCCTCGGCCAGCACGGCCTTAACCGATGGCAGCGGCTCATACGGCGACTCGTTGGACGACAGCTTGAAGGTCTTGCCACCCGACAGCGTCGGCGCCTTGCCCGGCTTGTAGCCGGCGAACTGGTCCAGTACGGCCCGGAACCGTGGGTACTGCTCGGACACCGTTGTCCTCCTGAGCTGCTCGCCGCTCCGCATCTGATGCTCTCAGGGTAGTGCGCGATCGTCACCGTGCCAGCGCGGCCGAAGCATCGGCGGGTGCAGCAGCACCGCGCTGCCGCGCCGGTACAGCTGTGCTGGCCGGCCGCCGCTGGACGACGTCACCTCGCCGGTCTCGACCAGGAAATTGTGGGCTCCAGTCACCTTCCGGTGGAAATTACGCGGATCGAGCGGCGTGCCCCAGACGATCTCGTACACCCGGCGCAACTCCGCGACGGTGAACTCGTCCCGGCAGAACGCGGCCGCCAGCGAGGTGTACTCCAGCTTGGAGCGCGCGCGCTCGACGCCATCGGTGAGAATCCGGGCGTGGTCGAAGGCCATCTGGGTCAGCACGCTGACCGGCTGCCAGCTCATCTGCGGCTGGTCGGGAGCCGGCAGGTCCGGGGCCAGGCCAAGGTAGGCGACCGAGACCGCACGGCGGGTCGGATCCCGGTTCGGATAGCCGTAGGTCTGCAGCTGCTCCAGGTGCACGAGCGCGCCTGGCAGGCCGGCTCGCTCGGCCAGGACACGTGCCGCCGCGGCGGGCAGGTCCTCGTCCAGCCGGATGAAGCCGCCCGGCAGCGCCTGCATGCCCGCGTACGGCTCGCCGTCGCGGCGCCAGGCCAGGGTGGCGAGCTGGCTGACCCGGACCGTCAGGATGACAAGGTCAACGCTCACGCCAAGCCGGGGGACGGTCACAGTCGCACGGTAGCGCCAGCGCCGGCCTCCTAGCCTAGAGAGGCCGTTTCATCCCACTGTAGAATTACCGCGTGAACCGACTTGGGGAGCTGGAGCGCGCCATAATGGACGTGCTCTGGGAGGCTGCAGATCCGCTCAGCGTGCGCGAGGTGAGCGGCCTGCTCACAGATCGGGACCTGGCTCACACGACTGTGATGACAGTTCTCGACCGGCTCGCCAAGAAGGGGTTTGCGCGCCGAGAGCGCAATGGCCGTGCGTGGCACTACCGTGCCGCCGAAAGCCGGGAAGCATACGTGACCGAGCTCATGCTGAGTGCGCTGGACCAGACCGGCGACCGGCAGGCTGCGCTGGCAAGGTTCGCCCGCAGCGTGTCCGGCACCGAGGCCCAGGCGCTGCTGCGGGCCCTGGGAGCGCTCGGCGGGGCTGCCCGGGGTTGAGGCCGTGTCCGCCGCTGTCCTGATCCTTGTCGCGGTCGCGATCGGCTGTGTTCCCGCGGCGAGCGCACTAGCCACCGCGTCGTGGCCGCGCCGGTCCCCGGCTGCGGCGATCTTGCTCTGGCAGGCGCTTGGCCTTGGCTGGGGACTGGCGGCGGTCGGCGCCCTGATCGGATTTGGTGCGACAGCTCCCGGTGCCGCCGTCGCGAGCGGCGCCGTCGACCGGCTGGCCAGCATCGCCAGGGCCGGCGGCGTGCCGTCGGCCGTGGACATGCTCGGCGCCGTCCGCCTTGCCTGCCTGGCGGCTGGCGTCGCCCTGCTCGGCGTCCTGTGCTGGATCCTGCTGGCGGCGTCCGCTTCGGTGCTGCGCGCCCGGCAGCGTCAGCGGGAGCTGCTGAGCCTCCTCGCGCACGGCGATCCGAAGGTTCCGGGCGCGCTGGTGGTCGACCATCCCGCCGCCGCCGCCTACTGTCTGCCCGGCCTGCGCTCGGCCATCGTGATCAGCGCGGGGACTCTCGACCTCCTCGACGCCGACGAGCTCGCCGCCGTGCTCGCCCACGAGCGGGCCCACCTGCGTGAGCGTCATGACCTGGTGCTGCTGCCATTCCTCGCACTGCTGCGCGCCTTCCGCTGGGCTGGCATAGCCCGCCAGGCGTACCGGGCTGTTGGCCTGCTGGTCGAGATGCACGCCGACGACCGGGCCCGCCAGCACCGGCCAGCCAGGGAACTGGCCACCGCGCTGCTGCGGGTCGGCGCCGCTGGCGGCGGCGGCGTCCCCTCGGGCGCGCTCGCCGTGGCCAGGGCCGAGGAATGCGAGGTCGCCGCCAGGGTGATCAGGCTGCTGCGCCCAGCGCCCGGACTGAGCAACGCGGTGCTGGCGCTCGTCATCTCGGTCTCCGCCGCTATCGTCGTCATCCCGGCTGCGCTGCTGGTCCTGCCGCTGCACTGACCGCTCGACTGGCAGCCTGGCCTCCAGTGCTATCTGGCTGCGGCGGACGGCGACGGCGACGGCGTTACACGGACGCCGGAACACATGGGCACGGGCAGCGTCTTGGCGGCCCACAGCACTACCTGTCCGGGCGCCCACGGGACCGCGTTATAGACCAGCCAGTTGCCGGGCACGCTGCGCCGGGCGTCCACGTAGCACTGCCTGGCGCGCTGTACCCGCCACTGCGGCACCGTGACGCCCCGCTTGGCCAGCATGGCGAGCACGGCGCCGACGGACTTGCCCAGGTAGTGGAGGCCGTGCATGGCTTCGCCTGGGCCGTCCGCCTGGGCGGTGGACTCGTACTGCTCACCGGGTCTGGCTGCCCGGCCGAACACCAGCGACGCGCTGCCGCGGAAGTCGATCGGTACAAAGACGCCGACCGGGCACACGTCTCCCCCGCCACCGGTGACGCACCTGCCCGTCGCCGTGATCGGCTTGAGCTCGGCGCCCGCGGCGCCCGACGACACGCTCTCCTCGACCAACGTGCCGACGACCGACGGCGACGCGGGCACCAGCGTCAGGCTGATGTCCAGGTGGTGCGCGGCGAACTCGGCCCGGTAGCGCCGGGGGTCGGCCAGCGGATTCCGCACGATTACCTTGATGTAGCCCCCTTCCTTGGTGAAGGACAGCACGGCCGCCTGGGCCTTAGGCGGACCGAGCGGAATCGGCCCGAGATGCTGGCCTGGCGCGCCGAGGGAGGACAGGATCAGGCCGGTCACGGCCAGGGCGGCGGCGACCGGAATACCGATGAGCAGCCGCCTGCGAGCGCGCGGCGGCCTGCCATCGCTCCGCCCGGCGCCGCCAGCCGTGACCATCGGCGCGGCGCCGCCGGCCGTGACCATCGGCGCGGCGCCGCCAGCCGTGACCATCGGCGCGGCGCCGAGCGTCGGGATACCTGAGCGGACGATGTCGTCACCGAGGGCGGCCATGGTGTCGCTCCGCACGAGGCGCGCCGCCTCCGCGTCCGTCACCGGGGAAATCTGGCTGATCGGGTTCATGCGGGATCTCCGTTCGTAACGTCCGCGCGGGCGGGACCAGTACGCGGCATCGGCCGCTCGATTTCGGCGGCCAGGCGCCGCCGGGCCCGGTGCAGCCTGATCCTGGCCGCGTTACGAGAGCAGCCGACGACGGCGGCGATCTGGCCGGCGTCCAGGCCTTCCCAGCCGGCCAGCGCGAGCAGCTCCTGGTCTGGCTGCGGTATCCGGCGGAACGCCGCCGCGATCTCGGCAACGCCGCCCGCGTGATCTGGTGGCCGGTAGGTCACGGCCAGCTCGGTCCTGAGGCGGTCGGAAAGCGCCAGCCGCCGCCGCTCACCGCGGCGGTGATTGGCCAGCACGCGCCGCGCCGTGCCGTACAGCCAGAGCCGGGCCTGGTCACCAGCCGGGACGTCGTCCAGCCGCCGCCAGGCGGTCAGGAACGTCTCGGCCATGACATCGGCCGCATCGTCGGTGTTGTCTGTTCGGCGCAAGGCATATCCGAGCACCGGGATCCGGTGTGCCTCGTACAGTTCCTCGAACCGGTGCCGTCGCTGGCTCTGCACGACGTCAGGCGGAGATAGCAAGGCTGCTCCTAATGACACCGGCTACATGTCCGCAAGGCGCCGAGCATTTCACGACGAGAGCGGCCGCCGTCTGGTTGCGCAGGCAGCCGGGTGGAAGGACTTGCCGATCTCGGCGCCATCGACATCGGCTGGCGCAGCGTGGGCGCCAGCCGAATGGTCCGCGCAGATCATCGCGCGCCCCTGGAGCGGGTCGTCAGCTCCGGGTCTGGTAACAGGCGGCCGTACTCAGTCAGCGATCCTGATCCGCAGGCGGCGGAAGCCGCGGCCCTTGTTCTCGATCTTGGCCACCTCGATGCGGCCGATGTGCTTCGTGCTGGCCACGTGCGTGCCCCCGTCGGCCTGCTGATCGAGGCCGACGATGTCAATGATCCGGACGTCCTCCACCTCGGGCGGGACCAGGTTAGTCGCGGTCCTGATGATGTCCGGCAGCTCGAAGGCCTGCGCCCGGGGCAGCACTCGGGCCTCGATCCGCCGGTCCGCCAGCACCTCGGCGTTGCAGGCGGCCTCGACCGCGTCGCGGAAGCCATCGGGCAGCTCGGGCAGGTCGAAGTCCATCCGCGCGACAAGCGGTTCCATGTTTCCGCCGGTCACCAGCGCGCCGTAGTCGCGGAAGACGACGCCGCACAAGACGTGCAGGCCCGAGTGGGTACGCATCAGCGCCGTCCGGCGCTCGTCGGCGACGGCTCCGCGGACGGCCGTCCCTGGCGGTGGCAGCGGCTCGCCGTCGGCCGGGATCAGGTAGAGGTCGTCGCCCTTGCGGGCGCCCGCGATCCGTGTCTGAACGCCACCCCAGAGCAGCACGCCCTCATCCGGTGGCTGGCCACCGCCGCCCGGGTAGAACGCGGATCGATCCAGGACGATGCCGTCCGCACCGGAATGGAGCACGACGGCGTCCCATTCGCGCAACGTCTGGTCGTCAAGCTCGAGCCGGTGCGTGCGCCACTGCGCTTCGGTCATAACCGGATCCTGTCAGTGATTACCCGCGCCCGTGCGGGCTTACCAGGGACCGTACGGGCCCTGGCGCGTCCCGGACTTGATCGACTTGATCTTGGGGCGGACGTCCACGAGGTAGATCGCAGCGGCCACGAAGGCAATGATGGGGAAGATGCTGAGCAGGGCCAGCTCGCCGACGGCACCGCCGACGCCGATCACGAACGCCACGCCGAGTATGACCAGCCAGATCGGCTTGGTCTGCTTGCCAGCGGCGGGGAAGGCAGCAGTCGGACGGATGATCGCGTCGATGAAGGCCCAGGTCTCGATGACGAACGCGCCTAGCAGCAGCACCCAGAAGAAGAGGTTCACTACCGATAGCGCAGTCGGGTTCACGATTGTCACGGCGCCACGCTACCTGCTCGGCGAGGGCGGCGGGAACTGATGGATCGTGCCGCCCTGGCGAGCGTCGCCGTCGTCGGGCGCACGCCACGGGCTGTCAGCCAGGCCGGCGGGTCCGATCTCGTCCTCGTCGAGCCAGGCATCGTCGTCATCGTCGGCTTCATCGGGCTCGCCGCCGTCGCCGGGATCTAGGCCGGGCCCGGTACTCGGGGCGATCGCGAGCCTGCGGGGCCGCCCGGTCAGCGCCGCCGGGCTGAGGTTCTCCGGCCAGCTCAGCGCTGCTTCGTCGGGCGCCAGCCCGGATTGGTCATCGACGATCTCGCCGGCCTCGGCCCTGGCCATGGCCGTTTCCTTGCGGAACGACTCGTAGACCTCGATCATCATCTGCTTCTGCCGCTCGGTCAGCTCGGCGTCGGTCAGCACCGCCTCGCGAACCAGCGACCCTGGCGGCCTGTCTTCCAGGAAGCCGGCCTGGACATACAAGGCCTCGGCCGAGATGCGCAGGCCCTTGGCGATCTGCTGGAGAATGTCGGCACTCGGCCTGCGCAGGCCGCGCTCGATCTGGCTGAGGTACGGGTTAGAGATGCCGGCCGACTGCGCCAGCTGGCGCAGCGAAATCTTTGCCTGCTCGCGCTGGTCCCTGATGTAGGCGCCGATCGCACCCACGTTCACCGGGCTCATGACGCCAGTCTTGCATCGCAGTGCTTGCAGTTGCAAACACGGCTCAGCTGGCAGCTCACGGCCGGGATCCGCGAGCGTCAGCCCTGCCGATTGATGGCTGTTTGCCCTGGCCGCAGGTTCCCGCGGACTTCATGGTTTCCACGCGGCACTTCATGGTTTCCGCGTGGACAAGACGGATAAACCAGGACACGAGGGTCGACGAAACCATGAAGTGCCGTGCTTCTCGGGGCTCAACTGCTTCTCGGGGCTCAACTGCTTCTCGGAGCTCAACTGCTTCTCGGGGCTCAACTGCGCCCAAGGCCGTCCCGGCGAGCGGGCTCGCCGCCGCACAATTGGTGCAAAAGGTAAACGGGGCACGTGAGGTACGACACAGTTGGTGGCGGCGGCCGCTCTAGCGGCAGCCTCGCTGACCAGCCGAATGCGAAAGCAAACGGGGAGTAACCGGGCGCCCGTCCCGGTTACCGCGCCGCCGCGGCGCGTAATCGGCCCCGCGGCGCGGAATCGGCCCCGCCGAGCACGGCGTTTTTCATGGTACGGCGGCACACGCGACGCCCATCGCGCCGCCGCGACGGCCACATCTGGCCACGTCCTGGGTAGCGCCGAGGCGCACGCCCCGTGCACCATCAGCACGTTGCCGCGGCCTGCTACGTCAGTGCCGCGCCCACACGAGCCGGAACGGAGACGCCTATGCGCAGGCGCACGAGCCCCACCTCGGATTCGCCGACCACTGACGGCAGGTCACGCCGTAGCCTGCGCGATACGCGGCGGCTTGGCGTCATCGCCGGCCTGGTGGCCGTTCTCCTTGTCGCCCTCGTCAGCGCCGCGTTCGCCGGCATCTTCACCGGCTCGGCGCACGCCGCGGCGGCTAGGCCCACCCGCCCGCCACATCCTGCCGCGCCTGCCAGGCCAGCCAAGCCCGCTCCGCGGTCGGCTGCACACGTTCGAACTGCCGCGAGCCCGCGTAGCCCGCAGACCTCGTGCACGTCGGTCGCGCACATCGGCGACTCAACCTCGGTCGGCATGGTCTCCCCGACCTGGCTGCCGAACGCCGGGCAGCGCCTCGCCGCCCAGTACCGCGACGTCGGCGCGCGACATGTCCAGATCGACGCCTCCGGCGGTCGCTCGATCGTCGAGCAGATGCCAGGCCAGGTCAATGGCTACCGGGTGGCAAGCGCCTGGTACCAGGCTGGATACCGCGGCTGCTGGGTCATCGCGCTCGGCACCAACGACACCGCCAATGTCGCCGCGGGCTCGAATGTCGGCCGCCTGGCCCGGATTCAGGAAATGATGGCCGCCGTGCACGGCGCGCCCGTGATGTGGGTCAACACGCAGACCGACCTGAGCAGCGGCCCGTGGTCTGAGGCCAATATGCAACTGTGGAACAACGCCCTCACCCAGGCCGCCAAGCAGTACCCGAATCTGCGCATCTTCAACTGGGCGGGCATGGTGCAGCCGGCGTGGCACCTCAGCGATGGCATTCATTACACATCGGCGGGTTACGCCATCCGCGCCGCGGCCATCGCGCAGGCGCTCGCCCGCGCATTCCCGGCCAGCGGCCACAGCAGCGGCGTGCTCGTTAACTAGCGCGTCTCGCTTATCGGCCGGCTGCACATCGTTGTGCAGCCGGCCGTTTTCCGTTCCATTTTTTGTCAAAGACAATACGTAGTCGTGAGACTACTGCGGGTAGTTCCCCCGTGCACTTGTGGTGTAAGCCAGGGGGGACCATGCCGAAGCCAGTTGGCTCGGACCAGCGTTACATGCCAGGGCTTGACGGACTCCGCGCAATTGCGGTGCTCGCCGTCATCGCCTTCCACGAACAGTTCAGCTGGGCGCCGGGCGGCATGCTTGGCGTCGGGGTGTTCTTCACCCTGAGCGGCTATCTCATCACCGACCTGCTGCTGAACCGGTGGCTGCGCAGCGGGAACCTGCAGCTGGCGAAGTTCTGGCTAGCGCGCGCCCGCCGCCTGCTGCCCGCGCTGTTCGTCATGCTGGCGATCGTGACGGCCTGGGTCACCCTGCTCGACCGGGCTCGTCTTGGCACCCTTCGCGGCGCGGTGGCCGCCGCGGCCACTTATTCCAGCAACTGGTACGCCATTGTGCAGGGCCAGTCGTATTTCTCGCGCTTCGCGCCGCCGCAGCCCCTCGACCATCTCTGGTCACTCGCAGTGGAAGAGCAGTTCTACCTGATCTGGCCGTGGCTGCTGCTGCTCGGCGTGATCTGCCTCCGGCACCGCAGCACCGCCGCGATGCGCTGGCTCGCCGTGCCGACGCTGGCACTCGCCGCCGTGTCGGCGGTCGCCATGTACCTGCTGTACCACCCCGCGGTGGACGCGACCAGGGTGTACGAGGGCACCGACACCAGGGCCTGCGGGCTGCTGATCGGGGCGGCGCTGGCGATGGTCTGGCCAAGCGTCGTAGCCGCGCGCGCGAGCCGGGCCTGGACGCGCGCGCTCGACGTCCCGGCGATCGCCGGACTCGTCGTGATAGCCGTGATGATCTGGCGCGTCGGCCAGTACTCACCGTTCCTGTATCGCGGCGGACTGGTGGTGCTGAGCGTCGCCACCGCCGCCGTGCTCGCCGCGGCGGCCTGCCCCGGCAGCGTCACCGGCGCGGCGCTCGGCTGGCGGCCGCTGCGCTGGCTTGGCGTCCGTTCTTATGGCATCTATTTGTGGCATTACCCGGTCATTGTGCTGACATCGCCAGCTAATAGCACCGAGGCCCTGCCACGAGCCATTGCCCAGATCGCGGCCAGCATCGGCATCGCCGCGCTGTCCTGGAAGTTCGTCGAGGAGCCGGTGCGGCACGGCGCGATCGCCCGCGCCTGGCGCCGGATCCGGACCAGGCGGCTGGCCAGCCTGGGCGTGTCGAGGCTGACCGCGGCGGCGGCCGCGGCCGGAGTCCTCGTGGTGGCATGCGCCGGCCTCGGCGGGCTCTTCGCCATCCCGGCCGCGTCCGGCGCCGCGGCGCTCGGGGCGGGCACCGGCTCGCTGTCCGCCTCGACGAGTTCGGTCAGCCACTCGGATCACAAGCACGTGGCGGGCAAGAGCCCGTCGCCAGGCCCGGAGTCCGCCGGGATGCATTCGGGACCGCTGCGCACATCCTGCACATCTGCCGCGCACATCGGCGACTCGACGTCAGACGGCCTGGTCTCGCCCGACTACCTGCCGAACCGGCGGCAGCGGATCCAGGCCCGGTACGAGGACGTCGGCGTCCAGACCGTCTGGACCGACATCACCGGCGCCCGCTCGGTGGTCGAGGTGCTGCCCGGCACCACGAACGCGTACGTGGCGGCCAAGCACCTGGAGCGCGAGGGTTTCCACGGCTGCTGGGTGCTGGCCCTCGGCACAAATGACACCGCCGACGTGGCCGTCGGCTCCAACGTCGGGCTGGCCGCCCGGATCAGCGAGATGATGGCGGTCACCAAGGGCATGCCCGTCATGTGGGTTAACGTCATCTCGCTGCTGCACTCGGGTCCCTACGCCGAGGCGAACATGCAGAAGTGGAACACCGCGCTGCTGAAAGCCTGCGCCCGGTACCCGCAGATGCGCGTGTTCAACTGGGCAGCGCTAGCCAAGCGTCCGTGGTTCATCAACGACGGGATCCACTACACCTCGGCCGGGTACGAGAAGCGCGCGCTGTACATCGCCGACGGCCTGGCAGAGTCGTTCCCGGCCAGCGGCGCGAGCCCAGGCTGCCTGGTCAACCTGCCGACCTCGATCACGTCACCGGCGCCCAGCCCGTCACCGACCAGCCCCGCGGCGAGCAGCCCAGCGCCCGCCGTGGCCGCGTCGGGCAAGCCAGCGGCGGGCAGGCAAGTGCCGGATGAGCCGGTGCCGGGTAAGCCGGTGTCCGCGAGCCCGAAGGCCAGCTAGCCCAGCAGCTGGGCGGCCGGCCTGATCTCGCCGACCACCCGGCCGCCGCCATAGACCGGGCTCGTTGCCAGCTCGGCGAGCGCGGCCAGATCGGCGCCTGGCACCGCGTCCGCGCCGAGCCGGCGCAGCAGGGCGACCGTGACGGGGACCCGGCCGCGCGCGGCGCCGTCTTCGATCTTGAAGGCGCCAGCCCGACCGTCGGCCAGCGCGAACCCTTCGACGCCGTCGGCACCAGACTTCAGCAGCAAGCCGGGCACCGCCTGCATGAGGGCGCGCTCTGGCCTGGTGGTGCCGGAGGTCCACGCCGGGTTGGCGCGCATCGCGTCGGCCACCGCGCGCTCGGCCGTGCCCGGCGCTGCCAGCACGACAGCACGAAAGGCGCGCGCCAGGCCCGCCACCGAGAGCGCCATCAGCGGGGCGCCGCAGCCGTCCACGCCGACCGCCGTGACTGGCTCCCCGGCCAGCTGCTCGACCATCGCCTTGATCTGCCGCTGCAGCGGATGCTCGGGATCGGTGTAGGTCGCCGTCGGCCATCCGGCCGCGACGCACGTCGCGAGCATGGCCGCGTGCTTGCCGCTGCAGTTCATGTGCACCCGGTCTGGGCCCAGGCCGGCCCGCACCATGGCCCGGCTTGTCTGCTCGTCGAGCGGCATATCGGGCGGGCAGCGCAGGTCATCCTCGGTCAGCCCGGCCGAAGACAAAATCGACCGCACACCGGACACGTGGAAGTCCTCGCCGGAGTGGCTGGCCGCCGCGAGCGCCAGCAGCTCGCCATCGAGCTTGAGCCCGCAGCGCAGCATCGCAGCGGCCTGGAACGGCTTGTTGGAGGAACGGGGGAACATCGGCACGTCGGCAGTGCCCGCCGACAAGAGGGCGGACCCGTCCGCCGCCAGCGCGGTGATGGCGCCCCGATGGCGCGACTCGACGACGCCTGACCGGACGACCTCGGCGAGGACAGGGTTAACCGGCCAGACCTCAGCGGTGATCGGGCACCCCCAGCATGGTGCGCGCGTCGGCCGGGCTCATGGCCGGGCGCTGTGCGAGGTCGGCGGCCGCCGCAGCCCGCTCGACGAGCTCGGCATTGCTCGTAACCGGCCGGCCGCGGGCGAAGGTGACCGTGTCTTCCATGCCCACCCGCAGGTGCCCGCCCGCTGCCAGCGCAGCGAACAGCACCGGAACGCTGGTCCGTCCGATCCCCGTGGCCGACCAGGTCGCGCCGGGAGGCAGCGCGGCGACCGCCTGGACCAGGGTCGGTGCGTCGCCGGGCATACCGCCTGGCACGCCCATCACCAGGTCGCAGTGCACATGGCCGCCGGCCGGCAGGCCTTGCTCGGACAGGAGGCGGTGCAGCGCCGCGATGTGGCCGAAGTCGAACAGCTCGAACTCCGGCACCACTCCGAGCGCCTGCGTCTTGGCGTAGAGATCTTTCATGAACCCCCACGGGTTCATGAACACGTCGTCGCCGAAGTTGACGGTGCCGCAGGTCAGCGAGCAGGCGTCCGGGCCAGCGTCGAGCACGGCGAGCCGCCGCTCAAAGCTGTCGGTGACGGCGCCCCCGGTCGACAGCTGGACGATCAGATCAGTGGACTGCCGCAAGGCGTGGACGGTGTCCTTGAGCCGGCCGAGGTCCAGCGTCGGCTTCGCGTCGTCGTCCCTGATGTGCACGTGGATGACCGCAGCGCCCGCCTCGCGGCATTCCTTCGCGGTGGTGACAAGCTCGTCCAAGGTGACCGGCAGCGCGGGGACCGCGGACTTCTCCGACTCCGCGCCCGTCGGGGCAACGGTGATCAGGGTGGCCTGGCCTGGCCTGGCGGTCGTGCCGCGAGTTTTCGTGGCGATGGGCACAGTCATCTCTTCTATTCGCGCCTTCCTGCACCGCAGCGTTGCGAGCTACCGCAGTCTACGCGGCCCCGTTCCGGCTTAATGTGCAGGTCACATCGGTACGGCGCAAGCCGGCCAGGCCGCGTCGCCGTGCGAGAATGCGGACTCGTGCGAGCGGTGGTTCAGCGTGCCAGCAGGGCGAGCGTGAGCGTGCGCGGGTCGGTGACCGGGCGGCTGACCGCGCCTGGCCTGGTCGTCCTCGTCGGGGTTACGCACAGCGACACCCCGGCCACGGCAGCAGCGCTCGCCAGCAAGATCTACTATCTCCGGATCCTGCCCGGCGAGAAGTCGTGTGCCGACCTGGCCGCGCCGCTGCTGGTGATCAGCCAGTTCACGCTCTACGCCGACACGGCCAAGGGCCGGCGGCCGAGCTGGAGCGCGGCCGCGCCTGGACCGGTTGCCGAGCCGCTAGTCAGCGCGTTTGCGCAGGCGCTGCGCGGGCTCGGGGCCAGCGTCGAGACGGGGGTATTCGGCGCCGACATGCAGGTGGAGCTCGTCAATGACGGCCCGGTGACGCTCATTCTCGAGGCCTAGGAACGGGGCCGTCACGCAGGCGTCACCGTACCGGCCGCGCGGCCGGTCACCTGCGGCGGCCTGCGGCGGCCGGGTCCGGCTTCAGGTGCCGGCGTGCGAAGTCGAGCGACTCGGCCAGGTCGGCCTGGCGATCGCCGATCGTCGCCACCCGGTGCGTACTGACCTCCAGCACGACATGTCCCTCGTAGCCGGTGTCGCTGAGCCAGCGGAGCAGCTCGGCGCACGGCTGCGTGCCGCGTCCCGGCACCAGGTGCTCGTCGGGGAGACCGGGCTTCGTGCCGTCGCCCAGATGCACGTGGGCGAGGCGGTCGCCCAGTTCCTCCGCCATGGCCAGCACGTCGGAACCGGACACCGCGGCGTGGGAGACGTCGAGCGTCGCGGCGGCCGAGTCCATTTCGACCGGATTCCAGTGCGGAGCGTAGGCGGCGATCTCGGACTCGCCGCGCAGGAGCGGGTACAGGTTCTCGACCGCGAACGCCACGTTGCCCTGCCCGGACATCTCCGCGATGCCCGCCTGGAAGTCCTTGGCGTACTCGCGCTGCCACCGGAACGGCGGATGCACCACGACCACGCGCGCGCCAAGCGCCTCCGCCAGATCACGCGATTTCACTAGCTTCATCCACGGGTCGCGGCTCCACACCCGCTGTGTGATCAGGAGGTTCGGCGCGTGCACGGCGACGACGGGGATGTTGTGGTAGTCCGACAGCTTGCGCAGCAAGGAGGCGTCCTGGCTGACCGGGTCTGCGGTCACCATCACCTCGAGCCCGTCGTAGCCAAGCCTGGCTGCGGTCTCGAACGCATCCGGAGTGCGCTCCGGGAAGACCGAAGCGGTCGACAGCGCGATCTTGATGGCTGTCACCCGAGTGACCTGCGCAATCGCCTCTCCTTTGGCTGTGCTCGTACTGCCAGCTTATGCCGCCCGGCGCGCCGCGCCGCCGCTGGCGGCCGACTGTCGGCACTACCCGGTACGTTCCCACCATGCCGAGATCAGCAACCGCGACCGCGTTCGAATGCTCGGCCTGCGGCTGGCGGACATCCAAGTGGGTGGGCCGCTGCGGTGACTGTGAAGCGTGGGGCACCGTGGCCGAGGGACCCGCCGAGGATTTCGGCCGGGCTGGCGGCGGCGGCCTGCGATCCGCCCGTGCTCCGCTGCGAGCCGCGCAGCCCGTGACGGCTGCCGTGCCCATCGGCCGTATCGACGCTGCGGCGGCGAAGGCAAGGCCCACGGGCATGTCCGAGCTGGACCGCGTGCTCGGCGGCGGCCTCGTGCCCGGTGCTGTCGTGCTGCTGGCCGGCGAGCCGGGCGTCGGCAAGTCGACACTGCTGCTGGAGGCGGGCGCGCTCGCCGCCGCATCTGGCCGCGTGCTGTATGTGACCGGCGAGGAGTCGACCGCGCAGGTCCGGCTGCGAGCCGACCGGATAGGGGCGATCAGCGACTCGCTGTACCTGGCCGCGGAGACGGACTTCGCGGCGCTGCTCGGTCACGTCGAGGCTGTCGATCCTGCGTTGCTCATCGTCGACTCAATTCAGACGGTCAGCGCCGCGGGCGTCGATGGCGTGCCCGGCGGCGTCACGCAGGTGCGGGAGATCACCGCGGCCCTGACCGCCCTGGCCAAGCAGCGCACGCTGACGACCGTGCTGGTCGGGCACGTGACCAAGGACGGCTCGGTGGCCGGCCCGCGCACGCTTGAGCACCTGGTCGACGTCGTGCTGCACTTCGACGGTGACTCGCGCGGCCAGCTGCGGATGGTGCGCGCGCTGAAGAACAGGTACGGCCCAACGGATGAGTTCGGGTGCTTCGAGCTCGGCGAGTACGGCCTGACCGGGCTGCCGGACCCGAGCGGGCTGTTCCTCTCGGAGCGCCACGATCCAGTGCCCGGCACCTGCGTGACCGTGACGCTAGAGGGCCGGCGCCCGCTTCTGGCCGAGGTCCAGACGCTGGTCTGCGACGCGGCAGGCGAGCTGCCGCCGCGGCGGGTCGTCTCCGGGCTTGACTCTGCCAGGGTCGGCATGATGCTGGCTGTGCTTCAGCGCCGGGCGGGGCTCGCCATCGGCAAGCGCGACGTCTTCGCCGCCACGGTCGGCGGCGTTCGGCTGACCGAGCCATCGGTTGACCTGGCCGTCGGCCTGGCGGTGGCGAGCGCGGTTGCCGACCTCAGCGTGCCGCCCGACCTCGTGGCGATCGGCGAAGTCGGGCTCGCGGGCGAGATCAGGCGCGTCGCCGGCGTACAGCGGCGTATCACCGAGGCGGAGCGGATGGGTTTCAGGCGGGCGATCATTCCGGCCGGCTCCGGGCTGCCCACCGTCGGCGGGTCGTCGCGCCGCGGCCGTGCCGACAGCGCCCACGCTGGCCACTTGCACGTTGCCGGGTCGCAGCTCATTGTCACCGAGGCCGCCGACATGCAGTCAGCCATCGCGGCGGCGCTCGGGCGGCGGTAGAGCGCGCGCCAGCCCGGGCGCGGTCAGCCCGGGCGCGGTCAGCCCGGGCGCGGTTGGCGGGCGCTGACCTGGGCAAGGTCAGGGCTGCGTGCGAAGGCGAAATTGCGGGTTGTGTCCCATGGCTAGACTGCCCGTGACAAGCGAGGTCGTTAAGGCAGGTGCCTGCGATGAGCATCGGGCGAGACGAGCACAGACGTGCTGCACTCGCGATGGTCGCCCCCGGTACGGCGCTGCGCGATGGTCTGGAGCGGATCGTGCGCGGCAACACCGGCGCGCTTATCGTGCTCGGCTTTGACCCGGTGGTGCGCCAGATCTGCTCTGGCGGCTTCGAACTCGACACCCCGTTCTCCCCCACCCGGCTGCGCGAGCTAGCCAAGATGGACGGTGCCGTGGTGCTCGATCAGGCCGGCCAGCGCATTCTGCGGGCCGCTGTCCAGCTAATGCCTGACCCGCAACTGCCGACGCAGGAGTCTGGCACGCGCCATCGCACCGCCGAGCGCGTGGCCAGGCAGACCGGATATCCGGTGATCACCGTCAGCAAGTCGATGCGGATCATCGCTGTCTTCACCGCCAGCGAACGGTACGTGCTCGAAGACTCCGCCGCGCTCCTGACGCGGGCCCATCAGGCGCTCGCGACGCTCGAGCGTTACAAGCGGCGTCTCGACGACGCGACCGGCGGGCTCACCGCGCTGGAGATCGAGGACCGCGCGACGGTCGGTGATATCGCGGTGGTGGCCCAGCGGCTCGAGATGGTCAGCCGGGTGACCGATGAGATCGGCGGCTTCCTGGTCGAGCTAGGGACTGATGGTGGCCTGCTGGGCCTGCAGCTTGAGGAGCTGACGGTCGGCACGCGGCGGGAGCGCGAGCTGCTGATGCGCGACTACGCCGCTGAGCCGTCCGCCGTCGCGGCCGGCCGTGACGACGATGCCGGTCATGCTGACGAGCTGGCCATGCTCGGCGCCGACGAGCTGCTCGACCTGGCGGCAGTGGCGACCGCGATTGGTCTCGGCGTGGCCGATGGCCTTGACCAGCACGTCACGTCGCGTGGCTACCGGCTGCTCGGCCAGATCCCGCGGCTGCCGCCGGCGATAGCCGACAGCCTGATCGAGCACTTCGGCGGCCTCCAGAAGCTGCTGTCGGCCAGCGCCCAGGATCTCCGGCGCGTGGACGGCCTGGATCCCGCGCTCGCCACGAGTGTCCGGGAAGGGCTGTCCCGGCTGGCCGAGTCCGCGCTGATGGACCGCTACTCCTGACCGACTGCGGTCAGCCGAGCCGGACCGACAGCGGGCTGCTGGCCTGCACACCACCGGCGGCTGTCGCGGTGGCTGTATATGTGCCGGCCGCCGCCTCCCGGCCTGGCACAGGGCAGCCCGGCGACGAATGCCGCCGGTTCCACGTGATCGGCACGACCGTCGGGACGCCTCGGTGGAGCCTGGCCACCAGCGATGCCGGGCCCTTCGAGCACTGCGCCGACGTCCAGACGCGAGCGGGTCCTGCGGTTATCCGCAGGAACAGGTGGCGCGCGCCAACGTCGAAGGCACAGGGCCGGGTGGCGGTTGATACCACGTCGATCTCGAATTCGGGTGCCTGGCGAGCCGAATAGCGCGTCTGGCTGGAGAACACGCTCAGCACGACGTCACCGGCCGGGCACGAGCGCAGCAACCGGCCGCGATCGGCGGCGCGCCCAGGGTGGCTTAGCGTTGCGGCAGCGTGCCGTGACTGCTTCGGCCCGGCCCGAGCCTGACCGGGTCCCCGCTGCCGCCGGGCGCTAGGTCCAGGCTGCCTCAGGGCAGCCGCGACGTCCCCAGGGCGCGTCAGTGCTGCGCGGGCAAGCCAGAACTGCTTCAGCCCTGCCACAGCGACCAACTCGGTGACGGCAGTACTAGCCGCAGTGGCTGACGTCCTCGACAGCTCCCTGTGCACGGACCTCCTCGCCGCGGGATGGCTGGCCGAGATGGAGTCGCCTAACAGCCCGGCAACGGCCCAGCTAACGAGCGCCAGCACGGACAGGCCGATGACCAGCACCACGAATCGGCGCCGCCAGTACACGGCGGCGTTCCGGTCGGGCACCAGCGGCCGCACGGTGCTCGTGCTCATGGGCCGAGTATGCAAGACCGGAGCGGCGCTCGCGTTCTGACCCGCCGCGCAGCGGCGAGTGCGTTTGCGCAGGTAGAGGCCTTGCCCAGGTTGTTCCTGGCGCTGGGCAAAGGCGTGGTTCGACGGGCTGGGGGCGCTTGCGCACGGCCGGTCCGCAATCAGGGACGCGGCCTGGACACCTGGCCGTGGGAGGATCGGACGACGATGACCACGCCCTATCTGTCCCCGGTGCTGCGCTGGTATGAGGCCAATGCGCGGGATCTGCCGTGGCGCCACCCTGACGCGACGCCGTGGTCGATCCTGGTCAGCGAGATCATGCTCCAGCAGACGCCAGTCAGCCGGGTGCTGCCCGCCCACGCCGCCTGGATCAGCCGCTGGCCACAGCCCGCCGCGCTGGCAGCCGCAACGCCGGCCGACGCTGTCCGGCAGTGGGACCGGCTTGGCTACCCGCGCCGGGCCGTCCGGCTGCACGCGAGCGCGAAGCTCATCACGACCCGGCATGCTGGCCGCGTGCCGACCTCCGTGGACGACCTGCGCAGTTTGCCAGGCGTCGGGGCGTACACGGCAGCCGCTGTGGCCAGCTTCGCCTACGGTGCGCGCCACGCCGTCCTGGACACGAACGTCCGGCGAGTCCTCGCCCGGCTGGTGGTCGGCGACGATCTGCCACGTCCGGCGCAGACAGTGGCGGAAGTCCGACTTGCCGAGTCGCTGCTCCCGCCGGACGGCAGGGTCGCCGCCCAGTGGTCGGTAGGGGTCATGGAACTCGGCGCCCTTGTCTGCGCGGCGGCACGCCCGCGGTGTGCTGACTGCCCGGTCAGCAGCCAGTGTGCCTGGCTGCGGGGCGGCAAGCCTGCTGCGCTCACCCGGCACTCGGCTCCGCGCTATGACGGCAGCGACCGCCAGTGCCGTGGTCGGCTACTGGCCGTACTCAGGTCCGCGCACGGGCCAGTTCCGCCCGTCGATCTGGATGCGGCCTGGCACGACTCAGGGCAGCGAGCGCGTGCGCTCGCTGCCCTGATCAATGACGGACTCGTCATCCGCTGCGCGGACGGCTCCCTGGCCCTGCCCGGTGAGGCGGAGCCGGCGAGCCGGTAAATGCGGCTGGCTCGCCGGCATTCCCTGCCTAGGCCGGTGTCAGGCCGTCCGGCTAGTCGGAGGCTGTCGCGGTTGCCCCGCTGGCTCCAGCCTTGGTCTCCACCTCGACCGGCGGTGCATCGGGCACGTCGGACGGCTTGTTGATGCCGGTGAAGCTGAACTTCGCGTCCTCACCGCTGCCCTCCGCGTCCACGATCACGATCTGACCGGCCTTGAGCTCGCCGAACAGGATCTTCTCCGACAGGTGATCCTCGATCTCCCGCTGGATCGTGCGGCGCAGCGGCCGCGCGCCGAGGACGGGGTCGTAGCCCTTCTCCGACAGCAGCTTCTTCGCCGCCGGCCGGATCTCGATCCCCATGTCCCGGTCGCGCATCCGCTCGTCGACCTTGCTGATCATCAGGTCGACGATCTGGAAGATCTCTTCCTGGCTCAGCTGGTGGAAGACGATGATGTCGTCGACGCGGTTGAGGAACTCGGGCCGGAAGTGCTGCTTGAGCTCCTCGCCGACCTTGCTCTTCATCCGGTCATACGAGCCCTTGGACTCGCTGGCGGCGCCGAAGCCCACCGTGACGCCCTTGGAGATGTCCCTGGTGCCGAGGTTCGTGGTCATGATGATCACGGTGTTCTTGAAGTCGACAACCCGGCCCTGGGCGTCGGTCAGCCGACCGTCCTCCAGGATCTGCAGCAGCGAGTTGAAGATGTCGCCGTGCGCCTTCTCGATCTCGTCGAACAGGACAACCGAGAACGGCTTGCGGCGCACCTTCTCGGTGAGCTGGCCGCCTTCCTCGTAGCCGACGTAACCGGGCGGCGAGCCGAAGAGCCGGGAGACCGTGTGCTTCTCCATGTACTCGCTCATGTCCAGCTGGATCAGCGAATCCTCGTCGCCGAACAGGAACTCGGCGAGCGTCCTGGACAGCTCCGTCTTGCCGACACCGGACGGCCCGGCGAAGATGAACGAACCGCCGGGGCGCTTCGGGTCCTTCAGCCCGGCCCTGGTCCGCCTGATGGCCTGGGACAGCGCCTTGATGGCGTCGTTCTGGCCGATGACACGGCGGTGCAGCTCGTCCTCCATGCGGAGCAGCCGCTGCGACTCCTCCTCGGTGAGCTTGAACACCGGGATGCCCGTGGCGGTCGCGAGAACCTCAGCGATGAGCTCCTCGTTGACCTCAGCCGGCGTGTCCATGTCGCCGGCCTTCCACTCCTTCTCCCGCGCGTCCTTCTTGTCGATGAGCTGCTTCTCGGTGTCGCGCAGCGACGCGGCCTTCTCGAAGTCCTGGGAGTCGATGGCCGACTCCTTCTCCCTGCGCACGTCGGCGATCCGCTCGTCGAAGTCCCGCAGGTCCGGCGGTGCGGTCATCCGGCGGATGCGCATCCGCGAGCCGGCCTCGTCGATGAGGTCGATCGCCTTGTCCGGCAGGAACCGGTCGCTGATGTACCGGTCAGCGAGCTGCGCCGCCGCCACGAGCGCGTCATCGGTGATCGTGACGCGGTGGTGGGCCTCGTACCGGTCGCGCAGGCCCTTCAGGATCTCGATGGTGTGCGAGATCGTCGGCTCCGCCACCTGGATCGGCTGGAACCGGCGCTCAAGGGCCGCGTCCTTCTCCAGGTGCTTGCGGTACTCGTCCAGGGTGCTGGCGCCGATGGTCTGCAGCTCGCCCCTGGCCAGCATCGGCTTGAGGATGGAGGCCGCGTCGATCGCGCCCTCGGCGGCGCCTGCCCCGACCAGCGTGTGGATCTCGTCGATGAACAGGATGATGTCGCCGCGAGTCCTGATCTCCTTCAAGACCTTCTTGAGCCGCTCCTCGAAGTCACCGCGGTAGCGAGAGCCGGCGACGAGCGCGCCCAGGTCGAGGGTGTAGAGCTGCTTCTCCTTCAGCGTCTCGGGCACTTCGCCCTTGACGATCTTCTGCGCAAGGCCCTCGACGACAGCCGTCTTGCCAACGCCAGGCTCGCCCACCAGGACGGGGTTGTTCTTCGTCCGGCGGGACAGGACCTGCATGACGCGCTCGATCTCCTTGTCCCGGCCGATAACCGGGTCAAGCTTGCCCTCGCGCGCCGCTGCCGTCAGGTTCCGGCCGAACTGGTCAAGAACGAGCGACGTGGACGGCGCACTCTCGGACGGAGCGCCGGCTGCCGCGGGCTCCTTGCCCTGGTAGCCGTGGAGCAGCTGGATGACCTGCTGGCGCACCCGGTTCAGATCGGCGCCAAGGCGGACCAGCACCTGGGCGGCGACGCCCTCGCCTTCGCGAATCAGGCCGAGCAGGATGTGCTCCGTGCCGATGTAGTTGTGACCAAGCTGAAGCGCCTCACGCAGGGACAGCTCAAGAACCTTCTTGGCGCGC
Organism: uncultured Actinomycetota bacterium; assembly: GCA_963792725.1. Lineage (GTDB taxonomy): Bacteria > Actinomycetota > Actinomycetes > Streptosporangiales > Streptosporangiaceae > JAJYUU01. Next base: position 928,208 of record CAWBXJ010000003.1, read on the forward strand.
GGCGTAAACGGGATATGACCGGACGGGGCCTGCTGGCCCTGGCCGATGATCTCCTCAACCTGCTGCCGCACGGCCTCTAGGCTTATCCCTAGCGATTCGAGTGCCTTGGCAGCAACGCCCTCGCCCTCGTGGATGAGGCCGAGCAGGATGTGCTCAGTGCCGATGTAGTTGTGGTTGAGCATCCTGGCCTCTTCCTGAGCCAGGACAACAACCCGCCGCGCCCGGTCGGTAAACCTCTCGAACATCTCGTCGCTCCTCACAGCGCGGTCAGTGGAGGCGAGGGAACTGCCCCGTCCCTTCCGCATGTTAGCCCGTGCGCCGGGCGACGCCATCGCGTGCGACATGCCGCACTACTCAAAACGTTCCCCGCCAGTAGGGCGTTCATCCCATTCAACCTAGGCTGAAGGAGCAGTGTTCCCAGCTACGCCCGCAGCGAAAGCGAATGTTCGTAGCTACGCCAGCAGCGAACGGGCAGATCACAGCGCCAGCATCCCGCCTGAGCGAGAAATCGCCATTAGTCGGTTATACCCCGCTGCTGGCGGCTCACACCGCGGGCCGGTCGTCGGCGCAGCCACAGCGCCTTCGGGCGCAGCCACAGGGGCCAGCAGCCACAGGGTCAGCAGCCACAGGGCCGACGGCATGCTCTCGTTCGGCCCCAGGCGAGCACGTCGACCGCCAGCGCCCGTCGGCGCGAAACAGCCCCGCCCCAGTCGGGCCTGCCGACCGCCAGCGCGCCCGTCGGCCGTCCACTCGCAGACCGGCGGCAAGACACGCACCGATCAGTGGCTGCAGGAGACAGGGGCTGCAGGAGACAGCCGATGCATCTTCCGCACGTCGGATCTCCGCCGCCATCAATGGGCAAACGGAGCGAAGCAGGCTGAAATGTCGCCGACACCGCGCCGGTTGCCCAGGGCGAGCGTCATGGCTGCCTGTCTACTGCGGAAACAGCAGCAGTAAGAGTCCATCCATGACGTATGCCGCCCGACGGGACCGGAAGTTCGGCCCGGACACCGGTCGGTCCCGTCATTCGGGCCGGTCATATCGCGCCGACCGGTCGGCCAACTGTTTGTCACAAGGAAGAGTCAGAGTCGGGTTCCGCGCAGAGCTGACGTGACTCATTCTTGCTGGCTGCGGGCCCTTTTGTCAGACCACACCCTCGGCAGCCAGGTTTTCCACCGCCTTACCGTCGGTCAACTCGCTCAGTCATATCGGCGAAAGGCGGCCGCAAACGAGCGGCCGGCGTTAGTGAGTGGCCTCGTATTCCTGAATGATCGACGCCGGAATACGCCCGCGCTCGCTGACCTTCTCGCCGCGCTCACGCGCCCACTGCCGAATTTCCGAGCTACGCTCGCGGCCAGGGCCGGTGCGCGCCTTGCGCCGCCGCGCGCCGCCACTGACGCGCCTTGCGTGCTCGATGTAAGTGCTGAAGATGTCGTGCAGTTCCTTAGCGTGAGCTGAGCAGACATCGACCTCGTAGGCGGTGCTGTCAACCGAGAACGAAACCGTCTCGTTCCCTTCGATCTCGCCATCGTGAGGTAGATCACAAACCACCGTCACCACGGTCTTCTGTACCATCATGCTGCCTTTCAGCGGGGTCTTTTAGGCAGCCAAAGATATACCATGTCTTGCGGAGTTGACAATTCGAGATTGCCGTTTAGCCTTATCGCCAGAGCACTGGTTCCGGCGTGCAATGCCGACCTCAACTGTGACGCTGAGTAATCCAGCTGGCGATGGTCGGCTAGCCATCTTGCCCGGTAGCGGCAGCTGTCTCTGCATCGCTACCTGCGTCGTCATCGATTATGTCGGCTGGGGTCGGCACAGAACCGGAATTGTCATCGTCAGGATCCCGTCGGCCGTGGCGCCCGCGGCCCATCTCATGGCGCAAGAAGGCGACAATCGCGACGATGACGGCCGCGCACATGAGGAACGGCGGGATGAGCGCAGACAGGTCGTTCATCTGGCTGCCGTCACTTCCAGCATGAATACCACCTTAGCCCGGCCCGGCTGGCTGGCCGTCCGGGCTAGCAGCCAACTCCGCTGGCAGCCGGTGAACGGGCCGGATACCCCAGGTCGCGCGCACGCGGCCGGTCCCGATTGACTTCGCCCGCTGACGGGCGCGGACAGACGCCAGCGACGTGCCGCGCTCACGACATTCGAAGGAGCATGCGCGTATTGCCCAGCGTGTTGGGTTTGACCCGGTCGAGATCGAGGAACTCGGCGACGCCCTCGTCATAGGAGCGCAGCAGCTCGGCGTAGACCTCGGGCGTCGCGGCCTGGCCCGAGATCTTGGCAAAGCCATGTCGACTGAAGAACTCCACGGCAAAGGTCAGCACGAAAACCCGGCTCACCCCGAGTTCCCTGGCGGTGTCGAGCAAGGCAAGAACTATCTGATTGCCGACACCACGGCCCTGATGCTCCGCGGCCACCGCGAGTGTGCGGATCTCGGCGAGATCCTCCCACATCACATGCAGCGCGCCACAGGCAGCGATTTCTCCGGCTGGCGCGCTCGCCACCCAGAACTCCTGGACGTCCTCATAGAGCGCGACCGTCGACTTGTCGAGCAGCCGCCCGGACGGCGCATTTGCGTCCACCAGCGCCCGGATGGCCCGGACATCGCTTGTCCTGGCCCGCCTGACCGCGTAGTCCATCCGCTATCCGCCTTCGCCGGTTGACCCTGGGCTGCCGCTGCGGCCTTTCGGGGATTCTGTGCGGTGTCCGCCAAGATGTCAGCATCCCAAAAGAAGCCAGCGA
>CAWBXJ010000004.1:0-1003696 GCA_963792725.1 uncultured Actinomycetota bacterium
TTGTCACCGCTTCCAGCATCCGGCGATCATGAGTGACCAGGAGCAGCGTGCCGGGATAGGACTGAAGGGCGGACTCCAGCTGCTCGATCGCGGGCAGGTCAAGGTGGTTCGTCGGCTCGTCAAGCACTAGGAGGTTGACGCCGCGCGCTTGCAGAAGCGCTAGCGCTGCCCTGGTTCGCTCACCGGGTGACAGAGTCGCGGCAGGGCGCATGACGTGCGCTGCTCGCAGGCCGAACTTGGCCAGCAGGGTACGGACCTCTGCTGTCGTCATCTCCGGTACCGCCGCGCCGAAAGCCTCGATGAGCGGCTCATCCCCTAGGAAAAGGCCACGGGCCTGGTCGACCTCTCCGACCACGACGCTGGGGCCCAGCGAGGCGTGACCCTCATCGAGCGGTATCCGGCCGAGCAGCGCCCCCAGCAGAGTCGTCTTGCCTGACCCGTTCATGCCGGTGATCGCAACTCGGTCGGCCCAGTCGATCTGCAGGCTGACCGGGCCGAGTGTGAAGGGGCCGCGCCGGATGACCGCTCCGCGCATCGATGCCACGATCGTGCCCGCCCGCGGCGCTACCGCAATCTCCATCCGCAGGTCCCACTCTTTGCGCGGTTCCTCGACCGTGTCGAGCCGCTCGATCAGGCGCTCGGTCTGGCGGGCCTTCGCTGCCTGCTTCTCGGTTGCCTCAGCGCGGAACTTGCGGCCGATCTTGTCGTTGTCCGGGGCCTTGCGGCGCGCGTTCTTAACACCCTTTTCCATCCATGCGCGCTGCGACCGGGCGCGTTCCTCCAGACTCGACCGAGTGTCGGCGTACTCGCCGTACTCTTCGCGCGCGTGCCGCCTGGCCATTTCCCGCTCCGTCAGGTAGGAGGCGTAACCGCCGCCGTAGGACCTGACTTCCTGCTGAGCCAGGTCGAGCTCGACGACGCGGGTGACGGTCCTGGCCAGGAACTCACGGTCATGGCTGACCAGCACGGTGCCTGCCCGCAGTCCCCCGACGAAGGACTCAAGCCGGGCCAGGCCCTCGAGGTCCAGGTCATTGGTGGGCTCGTCGAGCAGGAACACGTCGTAGCGGCTCAACAGCAGCGAAGCCAGGCCGGCCCGCGCGGCCTGGCCACCGGACAGGGCCGTCATCTCGCGGTCGAGATCCACCCGCAGGCCCAGGCCGGCCGCGACGGCGTCGGCGCGCTCATCCAGATCCGGGCCGCCCAGCGCAAGCCACCGGTCCAGCGCATGCGCGTACTCATCGTCGGCACCAGCAGCCCGGCCCGCGAGCGCGTGCGCGGCAGCCTGCATCGCATCGTCGGCTGCTGTCACCCCGGTGCGCCTGGCCAGGAACTGCCGCACGGTCTCGCGCCGGCGGCGATCGGGCTCTTGCGGCAGATAGCCGATCGTTGCCTCTGGCGGGCTGACCGTGACGGCGCCGCCGTCGCTGGCCGCGATCCCGGCAAGTACGCGCAGCAGAGTCGACTTGCCCGCGCCGTTCGCGCCGACAAGGCCGATGACGTCGCCAGGAGCCACTACCAGGTCAAGGCCAGCGAACAGCGAACGATCGCCATGCGCCGCGGCCAGACCCCTGGCGACGAGTGTGGCGCTCATAGAATCGCCAAGCCTACCCGGATCGTCATGGCCTACTTGCCGCGCTCCCCCAGCTTGGGCTTAACCGAGCCCGCCCTGTCCGCGGCAGAGCGCGCGTTCCTGCAAGGCCGCGATGTCGTGTTTGGTCCGCTGCGCGCGCCCCGCCTCACCCGAGGATCAGTAGAAAGGGACGCGGGTCAGAATCCCGAGCACGTCGCCGCCGATCGAGCGCGGAAGATCCGGTCGACAGTGATCAGAACTCTGCGGTCCCCGATCTGAGTGTTCTGCGCCACTACTGGAACTGTCGGTGGTCTCGTCCAATATGGATCTGTGCCTACCGTCACCTCCGCGTTCGCCGACTTCCGCGCGAGCCTGGAACTCACCGGACTGCAGGAGAGCCTGGTCGCCGCACGACATGAGAAAGTCAGGGCGGCTGTCGCGCGCGGGGTGACGGTGCGTGATTCGTTCCTCACCGGCTCGTACCGCCGGCGCACGCTTATTGCCCCGATGCGGGATGCCGATGTGGACATCATGGTGGTGCTGGACCGCACCTACCGGCGCCGCGGCCCGACGGCGGTGCTGGACTTCGTGAAGGACACTCTGGCCGAGACCTATCCGTCTTCGAAGATCAGCCGCAACGGGCAGGCCGTGACGATCAGCTTCTCCGACTTCAATGTCGACGTAGTCCCTGCCTTCACGCCCTGGTGGGACACCGACAGCCTCGACATCTGCAACTCAGGCGACGAAACCTGGATCAGGACCAATCCCAGGAAGCACATAGAGATCTCGAGCAAGATCAACCAACGGACGGAGGGCTTGCTCGTCCCGACCGTGAAAATGCTCAAGGCGTGGAACCGGACCGCAGACCGCCCCCTGCGCAGCTTCCACCTGGAGGCACTGGCCTGGAAGATCCTCAATCCTGGCTGGTTCCTCACAGGGTGGTGGGGGCCAGGGGTTGGACTGGGCTCAGACCCGGAGAACATCAGCAAGTTCTTCACTCAGGCACAGGGCCGCCTTCGGCGCAAGCTGCCTGACCCCGCCCGCGATGCAGGCGATGTGGGCTCCTACCTCACTGACCGGGCGCGGGAAGACGCGATATCCAAACTCGCCACAGCCGCGTCCCGGTGCGTGCGTGCCGGGCAACTATCGGTCGGCGGCGAGGAAGCAGCCGCCAACGGCCTCTACAGGAAGGTGTTCGGCGATGCCTTCCATCGATAGCGGGAACCAGATAGCCGACCGTCAGCGCAATCCCGAGGCCATTGAGTTGCTGCAGGCCTTCCAGCACGCCCACGGCACAGCCAAGCACTGGCACATGGCACGGCTCACCGGCACGGTCCTGGTTGCGCTTGCTGCACCCGTCGTGATCATCTTCGCCCCGTCGCTCGAGCATCCTCTCGGCGCGATCGCCGGGGCGTGGGTACTGGCCTCGCGCCTGGTGCTGCGGCCAGCCCAGGAACGAGCCACCCGGTTCGCGGTGGCCGTGCAAGAACTGTTCGACCAGCAGGTGCTCGGCCTGCCGCCTGCCAACGCGTCATCGCCGCCGGCGTATGAGCAAATCCACCAGCACGCGCGACGCCGCAAAACCGCCCCTGACCCGGACTGGTACAGCGTCCAGCCGCCCGTCCCGCCCGGAGCCGCCGTGCTGATCGCTCAGCGGTCGGGAACGGTATGGTCACGACGCCTCCACCAGGAATGGGCCATCGTGCTCGTGGCCTTGGCGGCCAGCTGGACAATTCTCACCGTCGTCATCGCGTCGGTCCGCGGCGCGACTGTCGGCCAGTTTCTCATCGCCGTACTGCTGCCCATGCTGCCCGCCATCCTTGATGCCACAGACCTCTGCCAGGCGCACTGGCGCGCAGCCGCCGAACGCTCAGAACTCGAGGCCGTCCTCGACGAGCACCTCGACCAGGCAGCACACGGCCACCGTCCTTCGACGCAAGAACTCCGGGTGCTACAGAACGACATCAACCGGCAGCGTCTCATCCAGCCGCCGATACCAACCTGGTATTACAAGCTCCGCAGAGCGAGCTACGAGACCTCCATGCGCGCTGCCGCCGAACGGCTCGCACGTAGCCTAGACGCCGCAGGACCCACCATCGCGGACATCGAGTCTGCGACACCGTAAGTGAGCTGCTCAGCGGACATAGCGGCAACGGAGGTCCTGGTGGAAGTGACGCAGCATGTCAGCCTTCTCGTGCAAACCTTGCCAGAAGGCGACTGCAGACAGGGGCGAGCAGCGGATGGCGATGTTCGGCAGGTTGTATGTTCCGGATGAGCTGCTGGGTCACAAGTACGCGCTTGATCTACTCGCGAAGTACTTCCAGCGCGACGCCGGCGAATATGTCTACTCCGGCGCGGCATTCGACACCTATCCCGTCGGCCCAGCGTCAGCCATCGGCTCGCGCGGCGACACAGCCAACACCGTCACCGACAGCGACCTGGTCGCACTTAGCATGCTCGGAATCCGGATCACCGGCCATGAAGCGCTGGTCATCACGCAGCACCAGGCACAGGAGATCGGCAACTTGTTGCGCAGGATTTCGGCTGATGCACGCATCGACGATGAAGAAAGCGCCGCTCTCCTCGTTCGCGGCGGGCCTGCCTGGACGTTGTGGGAGCTGCTCTATCAGATCAAGGATCGAACAAAGGAAGCGCGCTTTGGCGCTGTAGCCGCAGGCAAGCTGCTCGCACGCAAGCGGCCCGGCCTGATCCCCATCGAGGACAGCCTGATCGCAAGTGTCTTCCGGCGGAAGGCGCGCGCGGCGAGCTCGTCAGGATCGGCGACCAGCAGGTTGATCCTCACCGTGGTGCCGTGGAGTGTTTGCGGGCTGAGATTGGACGCCTCCGGAGCCTCATCGGACACTCTGAAACGCGCGCCCTCTACGGCCAGCTCCGCGACGATTCTGCCGTCCGGATAAGTGTTGCGATAGATCTCTTCAGCGCCAAAGACGCGCCCATGGAAGACAATCGCCCGCGCCGCATCCCGCACGGTCGGGACGGGCGCGATCGAGCTGCGAAACTCCTCCACCATGCAAGTGTCCCTCACCTCGGTCCGCCGCGGCATCTTCCCATGACGTGCCCCTTGTCCCGATGATCTCGGTCACCCTGTGCACGCTCATCGCGCTCTCCTTTGAGGACTTACCGCTCAGACGACGCCAAGCACAGGCGGTCCGCTTGCGGCTGACCATCAGACTCGGATCATCAAGCACCACGCCGCAGGCACAGCGCCGCTCCCTGACGAGGGTCCCCCCAGGCCACTGTTTGGAGGTCGCTGAGCCGGTCCAGCTCACCGAGATCGGCTGGCACGTACTGAGCCTGGCGCACTTAGCACCAGCGGCGTCCAGCACCCCTTGCCCCCGCAGATCCGCGAGCACGCTGTGCAGTCATGCGGGAAGCGGTCAGCGCTTTCACCTGCACGGGCTCATGGCAGAGAATATCGCGGCAATTCTTGCCCGCCAGGACGCTGGTCGGGTGTACGGAACACTTGACGAACATCCTGCCCATCGAGGAGTGATCATGTCCGACGTAGACCACTATCGGATAGCCGAGCAACTGGTCGGAGAGTCAGTTCAGGGCGCCGGGACAATGTCCGGGAGGGAGGTCGCCAAGGCGCAGGTGCACGCCACGCTGGCGATCGCGGAGATCTTGCGCGGTGTCTCTGCTGAACTAGCCATGATCCGCCAGGCGGCCCAGGTCATATCGGCCGCTGCACCGCCTGGATGACCTCAACGAGTACGCATGCCGACAACGTCGAACCGGCGCTCGCGTCTTAAGTAGCCGCCGTGCGCGCGCTTCAGCGCGGTCTGCGGAACTCAACGATGTGGGCGAGGACTTATACCGCTGCTGGCCCGGCGCCGGCCGACTGCGGGCGAATCTGCTCGGCCCGCTCCAGCGGGGCGGCGGGCAAAGCCTTGCCGGTGACATCGAATTCTTCGAACAGGCCCGTCATCATCAAAGCCTGATCCAGCGCATCGTCAACCACGGCCAATGCGACCCCGGGATTCGCGGCGTCCACCGTCGCGCTCACGGTCAGGATGCTGCCTGCATCAGGCGACACCGTGACTGCCAGAAACTGACTGGCTCCGGCGCCGCGAACGTGGATTGTGCCGTCAGCGTGTCACGCCGGTCGTCGGCGAGCCGTCCACCTGCGTAGGTAACTTCAATGATCACGCGGTAGCGGCGGTCACCGAGCCACCGAACACGGTACCTTCCCGCCTCTTTGCCTTAACGCTGGCTAGGTCCGAGCCGCACGCCGTAGCCGCTCGGGGTCGAGGTCGGCGACGAACACCTTTTGCAGCATGTGCCAGTCCTGCGGATGGGCCCTGATTCCCGCCTCGAACACGCGCGCGACCTGCTGCATCATCACCGCCGCCTTCTGCTCCCTGTCCCCTTCGGCAGGCACCGGTATCTCCTCATGAATATGCACACCCCAGCCATCGCCCTCGAACCACAAGATCGCCGGCATCAGCGCCGCGCCGGTCTGCACGGCCAGCGCTGCCGGGCCGCCCATCATGCGGGCCTTCTCGCCGAAGAACTCGACCTCCATGCCGCCGCCGGTGACATCGCGGTCGCAGATCAAGCCGACAATCTTGCCTGCCCGCAGCCGCTGGACCAGGATGCCGAACCTTTGCGTCCCGCCGCTGGCAGGCAGCACCTCCATGCCGAAGCCCTCGCGGAACGCGACGAACCTGTCGTAGACCGACTCCGGCTTCACCCGCTCGATCACGGCGGTAACCGAGCCCGCCCCCCTGGCGACAATCCATGCGCAGGCCAGGTCGTAGTTGCCCATGTGCGGCAGGGCGAAGACCACCCCGCGGCCGGCCGCGAGGTACTCGAACGCAGCCCCGACGTGCCCGCTGTCACGCATCCCGGAGACCAGCTGGGCCGCCGGCATCACCGGCAGGCGGAATACCTCGAGCCAGTACCGCCCGTACGAGCGCATCGCCTCCCTGGACAGCGCCCGCAGCTCGCCGCCGGGCGCCTTAGCGCCGATCACCCGGCGCAGGTTGCCCTCGAGCACCCGGACCCCCGGGCCCCGGCGCCGCCAGGCCAGGTCGGCCGCTAACCTGAAAACCCGCCGGGCCCAGGATTCGGGCAGGCGGCAGACAACCGACCAGCCGAGGCCGTATCCAGCATCGGTCAGCCTGTCCTTCAGCCCTGGCATCGGTACCTTCGGGGATCGGCGGGCTGCCGCTCTGGCACTAGAACGACCTCGCACGCCCCACGCAAGCGCTTGTTGTCCTGAGAACGAAAGTCGGCGGCGATCGTCGGCGGCGCGTCATGCCAGGCTGCCATGCAGCCACTGTCCCACACCGTGCCGCACAGCCCCGAAGTACAGCAGCGCTCACCGTCCGCAGTGACCCTCAACAGCCGCCAGCAGGCGGCGTTGACCCGGCCTATGAATCAGAGAGGCCAGCCAGCGCTTGACACGCAGGACCAATCGCTGCGTCAGCCGAGGCAGTAAAGCCCGCAGGCCTCACCACAGCCTCCACACCGTGGAGCCCGCCGGGCCGAACGGCCCGGTCGTCCTCTGAGTTCACAACGACTAGACGCCTGCCGGGAGCCGTCACCGGCGTGCCCGGCGCTGACCTGGAGGGCCGATTCGTGATCGCCCGGCTTGCCGGGCTGCTCGAACTGTCAGGCTCCGCCTGGTTGCGGTGGCTCCCGCCGACGACGATCAGGAGGTGCTCGTCAGTCCAGGAGACCTCGGGGCCGGGCAGGCGGGCCAGAAACGCCGCGATGGACGCGCGCAGCTCGCCCGGCGCGTAGAGCGAGAACGTCGAGTAGTGGTGGCCCTCGGCCTGGGCCCTGAGCCGCTGTGCCGTGCTCGAGCGCGGATGCCTGAAGGTCTGGCTCGCGACCACCGTGAGCCCGTCGGTGCGCCGGACGGCGTCCCGGAACGCGGCCTCGCTGTGCAGGCGCTGCTCGTGCTCGGTGAAGCCCGGGAAGTAGCGGCCCCAGATCGTCCGCGCGTTCTGCTGCGGGGTGCGGGTGTAGATGAAGAGCTGGCCGTCGGGCTGCAGTACCCGGGCAACGGCAGTCAGGAAGCGTGCGAGGTCGAAGTGGTGGACGCAGTTGAACGCGGTGACCAGGTCGAGGCTGCCGGTCCGCAACGGCAGCTCTTCGGCGGTCGAAACTACCGGCACCACAACCGCGCGGCCGTGGTTGCCGGCCTGGAGCTGTGCCAGCATGGCCGCCGAGACGTCGCTGCCGACCAGCAACGAGCCGTCCGGCAGCAGCGCGCGCAGCAGCCGCGAGTACCGTCCTGTCCCGCAACCGATATCGAGGCCGGTGACGGGGCGGTCAGGCAAGAGCCGGCGGATCGTGCGCACCGGCGCTTCGTCGGTGGTCCGCAGCGACTCGTAGGCGGCGGCTACCCGGTCGAAATGATCCCCCACGGTCACCTGCGGACCTCCCCGCCCTGATCTGCTGGCGACCATCATGCGCACACTTTGCTCAGTTCACCTACTGTTCACCCGCAAGACAGACCCGCAACCCGGGCCAGCCCGCGTCTCGGAGCTCGCCGATGCGCCCGACCGCGGAGGTCGCGCCAGCTCTCGGTCCGCAGCCGCGTTCGAGCCGGGGCGTCGGCCATGGACGGCCGGGTTTGCGTCGTCAGTCGGGAGAGGACCATCCCGAAGCCCGCAGCGTAACTTGTCTCAGGAATCTCCCCAGGTGGCCGGCCGGTTCACGGGCCGGGGAACTGGCCCGCGGCGCTCCAGCGCGGCGCCGAGTTCCGTCCGCCGGGGTGCGGGAATGCCGAGCTGCGCACGAACCGAAGGCAAACGCCACGCATGGCACGAGCCAGCAGCATGGACGTGGATACTTGCCCGTGCCAGTCTGGATACATCGCGGGCGTGTCCCCCGGCTCGGGCAACGCGGGGAATGCGGGCATGCCGTGTGCGAATGCGGACGAGGAGGCGGGCGCATGCAGGCAGCCGTCGGGGACCGGCTTCACGTGCACGCCAACGTCGTGGGCCATCCGGGCCGGACTGGCGAGATCGTCGAGGTCCGGGGAGCGGGCGGGGAGCCGCCGTACCTCGTGCGTTTCGATGACGGTCACACCGCGCTGGTGTTCCCCGGCCCGGACGCGATCATCGAGCATCCGCGTAAGAAGGGCAAGAAGGGGCCTGCGAAAGGCTAGCGCCGGTGGTCATGACCGGTCTGAGCTGGTGCCGGTACACCGTCTCGGCGACCTTGCTGCTGGCGTGGCCGACCAGCCGCCCGATCTCCTCCACCGCCACATCGCTGTCCGACATGAGGCTAACGAAACGTGTGCCGGAGTTCCCGTGGTGCCCAGCTCCGCCCGATCCCCGCGGCGCGGAACGACCGGCAGACGTTCCCGCGTCCAGCGCCCGCCCGGCCGCGGTGCTGAACACCAGCTCCCCCGGCTCCGCCGCGGCTTCCTCATGCAGCGCCTGGAGCGCGGTCACCGCTAGCTGCGGCAGCCCCGAGTGTCCGCCGCGACTTTGTGGTCTTGGCGTCTCCCCTTGCCCGCACTGACCGCCACACCGCCATGGCCCGCCGCGGCGGCTGGCTACCGCGGTGGCCGAAGTCGACGTGCTCCCACCGCAGCGCCCGCGCTTCCTCGGTCCGCAGCCCCGGTGGAGACGCACCAGGGTCAGCCGGCCGCAGCGGGCAGGCGCCGGAGCTGGTGCTCCCAGCCGGCGCGGTGGCCGCCGATGTGGGTGGACGGCAGGCCGCGGTGCGTGAGCACGACCATCGTGTCGTTGCCGTCAGGGGTCAGCACCACCTCGACGGTCGAACCGCCGGGCGGCAGCGCGTCGCTGCCGGGGATGCCCCAGCTGAACACGACGCGGTACGGCGGGTCGACGGTGATGTAGACACCGCGGGCGAGGGCCTCGCCCATGTCGAGCGAGAACACGCCGCCGGGCCGCGGGTCGAGCTCAGCCCGGTCGCCGATCCACGTGACGATGAGCGCGGGGTCGGTGAAGTACGGGAAGACAACCTCGGGCGGTGCCTTGATGTGCTCGGTCGCGACGATGACGTCGTTGCGGATCTCGGCGGTCACGACTACCTCTTCGGTGGTCGGGGATGGGCCGTCTCGACGGCCTTCTTCAGGCGGCTGAGGGCGTCGGGCCAGAACTCGGAGAGCAGCTCGCGTACCGGCTCGAGCGACTCGTGGTGCAGCGCGTAGAGGCGGCGGCTGCCCTCGCGGCGCTCGGTAAGGAGGCCGGCCTGCTTGAGCACGCCGATGTGCTGGCTGACCGCCTGCTGGGTGAGGGTGAAGCTCGCCGCGATCTGGCCCGCAGGCAGCTCGGTGTGCTGGACGAGGCGCAGGATCTGCCGGCGGTGCGGGTCGGCGAGCGCCCGCAGCACCGCATCGGGTGCCGCGGGCGACGACTGCTTCCGCTCGGCCATCGGACTAGGGTCTCAGGAACTGAACGGGGTGCCGGTGCCAGTGTCGGCGAAGGTCTCGATGCTCGCCATGAAGTGCGTCCAGGCGGCGAAGCAGTCGTCCCAGCACTCGAGCTGCGAGGTCATGCCGGCGTGCCGGAAGCGGAGCTCAGTGCCGGCACCGGCGGGGACGATGTCGAACTCCATGGTCGTGCCGAGCCACTCCTGCGTGTGTCCGGTGGGTGTGGTCCCGTCGGACGCGATCGACTCCCAGACCACGCGGGTGGGTCCGGCCTCGAGGACGCGCATCGTGTTGACGCCGTACTCGCCGAAGCTGGTGGCGAGCGTGCCGCCGACCGTTCCGTCGCCCACGGTCGGGCCCCACCAGCGGCTGACGCCGGCGGCGGACAGGAAGAGCGCCGACACGGTGGCGGGGCTGGCGGGGAGGTTCAGGACCGCGGTGAAGTCCTCGGTCTGCGTGCAGGTGGTGCTGGTCATCCCGATCTCCTCTCGGTATTCACAAGCATCTCCTTGTACAAGGCGATGGCTGTAAATCTAGGCAGAGCTCTGCCTCCTGTCAAGAGGTGGTGGGTTACTGCTGATCGTCGCGGAGCGGCAGCGTGGCTCACCAATGACACCTACCCGCCGACTACCTAGCTATTTGCGAGACACACCACCAGCAATGAGGTCGATCGGTTCGAGCAGCAGCCCGGTGCACTCGCATCAGCCGACCACACCTCCCGAGAGCTGCGCAGACACCGCGGCCGAGTGCGCGGGCGCTCAGCACGCGCCCTAGAGGTTGATGGCCTGGGCAAGCAACTCCCAGTGGAACTGGGGAGAGCCCAAGTACTGCAGGCTCACGGTCGCGCGCTTGAAGAACAGATGGCAGTCGTGCTCCCACGTGAAACCGATGCCGCCATGCAGCTGAATGGCATCGGCGGCCACTTTGTAGTAAGCCTCCGAGCAGTAGGCCTTGGTCAGGTGAGCAACCGCCGCGATGTCGCTCGTGTCGCTGGCGACGCACCACGCCGCATACAGCACCGCAGAACGAGCTGTCTCCATCAGCGTGTACATGTCGGCGCACATGTGCTTGACAGCCTGGAAACCGCCGATGGGCCGGTTGAACTGGACTCTGATCTTGGCGTACTCGACGGCCATCTCCAGGCAGCGGCGGATGCCACCGACCTGCTCAGCGCCCAGCCCAATTGCCGCCGTCAGCAGGGTCTGAGTGACGACAGGCTCGGCCGCGCCAGGAGCGCCTACGAGGCGGCCAGGAGCCGCGGAGAACTCCAGACGGCTCATCCGTCGCGTTTCGTCCAGCAGCGGCAGCCTGGACTGTCTTAGGCCGGCAGCCCGACTGTTCACGGCGAAAATGGTCGGCCCGTCCTCGGTCTGCGCCATGACCAGGATGACGTCTGCCAGGTGCGCGTCGAGGACGTAAGACTTGGCGCCTGACAGCACATAGCCAGGGCCTTCGCGGCGAGCCCTGACGCCGCTGAAGGCCGCCGGATCCCAGGCGCCGTTGTCGTCGACCACGGCGAGGGTCGCGATCCGCTGCCCGCTGGCGATCCCCGGCAGGTACTCAGCCATGGCCTCGGCATCTCTGGACCGCTGCAAGCACGTCGACGCCAGCACCGACGAGGCGAACAGCGGTCCGCCCCCGAGCGCATACCCGGCCTCTTCGAGAGCAATTGCTAGCTCGATGAAGCTCGCGCCCGACCCGCCGTACTGCTCGGGAATATCGAGGCCCTGCACCCCGAGGTCAGCTGCCATCCGCCGCCAGACGGCCTCGTCGTTGCCGCTCCCGTCGCGAGTCAGCCGCCGCACGTCCTGAGAAGTCGAACGGCCGCGGAAGAAATCACGCAACGCCTGCTGGTAATCCTGCTGCTCCTGGTTCAGTCCGAAGAACATGGCCGATCATCGCCTCCTCGCAGCTCCGCCCGGGGGTCGTGCGTTACGTCGCGCCGGTCAGCGTGCGACCGGGATCGGCACGCGCGGCTCTCGCGGCAGGCCGAGGATCTGCTCGGCGATCGTATTTCGCTGGATCTGGCTCGACCCGCCGTAGATGGTCCCGGCCCGGGCAAGCAGGAATACCGTTGACCACGACGACGTCGACAACGGGTCGACGCCCAGTGGATCGGCGCCGAGCGAGCTCGCAGACGGCGCCCCGCTGGGAGCAGTTCCAGCCATTCCGGCGATGTCCATCGCCAGTTCGGTGACCTCCTTGTGATACTCCGCCCCGTACATCTTGACGATCGATGACTCCGGGCCGGGGGGCTGACCGCCGATTCCGGCGGAAAGTGCGCGCAGCCCGAGATAGCGGATGATCTGGACCTTCGACCAGCAAGCCGAAATCCGCTGCCGTATCACCGGGTCGGTGCTGCACCCGTGATGGCGGGCGAGCTCGATCAGCCGGTCAAGTTCGATGGCGTACGCCGCCGCAGCCGAGATGCCGCCGGCGCCGCGCTCATAGCCGAGCATTGTCAGGGCCACCCGGGCGCCGTTGTTCTCGCCGCCGACCAGGTTCGAGGCTGCCGTGCGAGCCCCGGTGAAGCTGAAGCTCGCGAACTCAGTCAGACCCGCCATGTTCTTGATTGGCCGGACTTCGACGCCGGGCTGATCGACGGGAACCAGCAGGAAAGAGAGGCCCTTTGCCTTCTCGGCGGCCGGGTCCGTGCGAGCCAGCAGGAAGATCCAGTTGGCGTACATGCCTGCTGTCTGCCAGATCTTGGCGCCGTCGATGACCCATTCTTCTCCGTCGAGGACCGCTCGCGTGCGCAGGCTGAACAGATCCGAGCCCGCGTCAGCCTCGGAGTAACCCTGCGCCCACCGGATTTCCCCAGACAGCGTGCGGCCGAGGAAGTATTCCTTCTGCTCCGGTGTTCCCCACGCGAGCAAGGTCGGCCCGAGCAGGCCAATACCAAGACCATCGGTCGGCCGCGGGTTCCGGGGCAGTCCGGCTTTCGTCAGTTCCTCGCTCAGGATCGACTGCTCGCCGACGCTCAGACCGCCGCCACCGTACGACTTCGGCCACGCCGGCGCGAGCCAGCCGACCTCCAGCAGCACTTTGCGCCAGTCCTCGGCCCGGGCGTCATACGCGGAGCGATCGAGCGCACCCCAGCCACGCCAGTCGCCCGGAGTGTGCCGAGCGATGAACTCCTTAACCCTCGCCCGGAACGCCTCGTCAGCCGGCGTGTAGGTCAGATCCACGGGCGGCTCACCTCCTGATCGTGGTGACTCGGCAGCTCGCGCACTGTGGGCTGGATAAACACGTCAGGCAGGCGCCGGAGTATGCAGGCCGGGTATGCCGCCCTGCCAGGGATCAAACCGCGCTGGTGCGGGGACAAGTCCTGAATACGGCTCGCCGACCATCGGCGCGCCCAGCATCTCGCCCCAGCCGTGGTGTCCGGGCTGCACCTGGTAGTAGCCGTTGCCGGCGTTGGTGCCGCCGTCGACCAGGAGGTTGAGTCCGGTGACGTAGCTCGAGGCATCCGAGGCCAGGAACAGCAACGGACCGATGAGTTCCTCGGCCCGGCCGACGCGCCGCATCGGAGTTCGGCTCGCCACGTACTCGGCTACGCCTAGGCCCTCGAGGCCGGGCGCCGTCATGGGCGTCACGATGAACCCGGGAGAGATGGCGTTGACCCGCACGCCCCGGTCCGCCCACTCACAGCCGAGCTGATAGGTCAGGTTGAGCAGAGCGCCCTTGGCCGCGGTGTAGCCGATCACGCTGAGCTCGTTGGCTCCGCTGGCGAGGATCGAGCAGACGTTGATGATGGAGCCTGAGCCCGCGGCCAGCATGTGCCGACCGGCGTCCCGGGCGAGCTGGTACGCACCGATCATGTCGACATTGACGATGCGGCGGAACGTCTCCAAGTCGAAGTTCTCCGCGGGCAGGCCGCGGAGGTCGGAGATGCCGGCGTTGTTGACGAGGACGTCGATGCGCCCGTGGCTTTCGATTGCCGTCGACACGATCCGAGCTACGTCGTCTTCTCGTGATACATCGGCGGCCACGGCGGTGGCCTTCACGCCCTTCTGCGCACAGGTGTCTGCGACGGCCTGGAGCAGATCGGCGCTCCGAGCCGCGAGGATAAGATCGGCGCCAGCATCAGCGAGTGCCACGGCCATGACCTCCCCTAGGCCATAACTGGCCCCGGTCAGCACGACCACCTTGCCCCGGATGTCAAACGGGCTCGACATGACGTCACCTTCCTTTCTTGGTGCCTGACACGGCTCTAACCGGCGAAACTTCGAGCAAGGTCACCGTCGGCCATTGCGGCGGCGCGATTGCGCGCGACGTCGATCCAGCCGGGATGAGTGATGATCCAGAACCGGTCGGCCCGAACCGCCTCGAGGACCATGGCGGCGACGGCGGCGGGAGCGAGCCCCTGCTCCCCGAGAAGCCGGGCGGAGCTTGCCGCGAAGCGCTCGGCGATCGGGCCTGTCGACTCCGGGACCTCCGCGGGCCGGTTCCGCTCCGAGCGCACGAGGTTAGTGTTGACCGCGCCAGGGCAGAGCACGCTCGCACTCACGCCCGTTCCCTCACACTCCACGCGCAACGTCTCGGTGATCGCGACCACCCCGAACTTCGCGACGTTGTAGGGGCCGATACCTGGGCTGGCCTGGAGTCCGGCGCTCGAGGCGGTGTTGATCACGTAGCCCCGCCCCCGGCGCTTCATGAGAGGCACAAAGGCACGGATGCCGTAGACGACGCTCCACAGATCAACGTCGACCACCCAGCGCCATGTCTCGAGCGGGATCTCCTCTACCGGTCCGGCGGCGACGACGCCGGCGTTGTTGTGGAGGACATCCACGGGACCGAAGTGCTCGGCCGCGCGGTCGCGGAGGCGCTCGACGGACTCGGCGGACGAGACGTCGGTGACGACACCCAGTACGTCATGTCCGTCGCCGCGCAATTCGGTTACCGCGCAGTCGAGTGCCGCGGCTTCGATGTCTGCCAGCACGATGCGCATACCCTCGCGCGCGAACGCCTCGGCAACGGCTCGGCCAATGCCGCTGGCCGCGCCAGTTACGACGGCGACGCCGCCGCTGAGTTGATCCATTGGTGTTCCTCTCCTTGGCTACGCGGACGGGGCAAGGCGATCCCAGTCCAGGTACAAGCGAATGCTCTGCACTGCGTCCGCGACATCGAGGGTGGCGACGAGCGTTCCCCTGGTCTGGGTCCGGTCGTCGCCAAGGTTGAACAGCACCGCGACGACAGCGCCGTCGCCTATGACCCGGCTGACCTCGATGCTCCATTGGAGACCGGTGGCCAGGAAACGCTCGATGCCGTCAAGCACCGCGTCGAGTCCGTGAATCTCGGCGTGCCCCACGTGAGTCGCGACGACGTCAGCAGATAGGTAGTGGCTGGCAGCCGCAGCAGCGTCAGCGCCGAGTGCCGCAGCGGCTTCGGCCGCGATGCGCTCATACCAGTCTGCGGCGCCCCGCCTGCGGCCGTCGTCGGGCGGGACGGTCCCCCGGCTGGCCACCGAGTCGGCCTTGCGGTCCGCCCACTGGAACCATCCGACCTCGTCGACGACCTGGCTCGGTCTTCCAGAGCCAGCCGGGTCACCGACCAGCCACCACAGGGCGGCCTGGGCGTATTCACCCGTTACCGGACCTACGACGGTGGTCTCCAGGAACGCCGCGGGCGGGTCCACGAGGACGCGCACGAGCTCGTGGCGGTGCGACGGGATCATCCTCGCGAGCCGGTCCTCCAGCTCGTGCAGCATTCCGATGCCATCGACCACCGTGAGTCCGGCCATGGACTCCATGTGGATCGACGGCGCGTAAGTCTCATCGGCCATCTGGTGCGGATCGAGAGCCCAGAGGTCGGCGAAGCGGATAGCGAGCCTCAGGATGTCGGCCCGCTGCCAGCCGGCGTCCGCCTGTCGGCCCGTCACTGTCCGAGCCCCCGGTTGCCGAGCACGATCGCGCTGCCTGCTGAACCGCTGGCCAGCAGCGGCGCCCCGACCGGGGTGAAGAGATCAAGCTCCTCCTCCAGCAGCGCCCACTGATCCGCGTCGAGCGTCACCGCAGCCGCTGCCGCGTTCTCCGCGACATGGCGAGGCGATCGTGACCCTGGAATCGGCACGACCGATGCGTGCTGGCGCAACAGCCACGCCAGGGCCAGCTGAGCCGATGGCACTCCCCAGTCCCGTGCCAGCGCGCGGATGCGGCCGTAACGACCGGTGTTCACCGCCAGGTTCGGTCCCGACAGCCGCGGGGAGTTGCGGCGATAGTCGCCAGGAGCCGGCTCCCGGAGGCCCCCGGCCAGGAATCCGCTACCTAGTGGTCCCCAGGCCACGATGCCGATACCGTGCTGGTCGGCCACAGCCAGCAGATCTGGGTCGGGGCGATGCCAGATCGACCACTCCACCTGCACCGCCGCGATCGTGCACACTGCCGCCGCTTCCGCGAGCTGCGCCGCCGATACATTTGCGACGCCCACGTTCGCCACCAGGCCCTCCTGTGCCAGCTCGGCGATCGCGCCCACGGTCTCGCCGATCGGCACGACCGGGTCCGGGAAGTGCGGCGAGAGCAGGTCAAGGCGCTCAGCGCCGAGCCGCCGCAGGCTTCCGAGCGCGTAGCCACGCACGAGTTCCGGCGACCCGTTTACAGCCAGCTCCCCGAACGCGTATCCGACCTCGAAGGCATGACGGCGCGTCCCCGCAGGGGGCCGGAAGCCGAACTTCGTCGACACCACCACATCGTCGCGATGCGAGGCGCTCCAGCGCCCGACCAGCCGCTCCCCGTGATAGTCCGCCCCGTAGCTGTCCGAGGTGTCCACGAGCAGGCGGCCGGCACCACCGCTGGCCGCGAGCGCCGCCTCCAGCGCCGATTGAGCCTCCCGTTCGGTGACCGGGCCGTAATATCCCGGGCTCAGCACCAGCGTTCCGAACCCCACCGGCGCCACCGCCAGCGGCCCAAGTCGCCGGACGGCGAGCTCGGCCGTCACTGATCCGGTCCCGTCAGCGAGCTGACCGCGGTAAAGGCACCGTCGGGAAGGCTACCCCGGTACATGGCGGCGAAGCGGCGCTCGGCGAACAGCCAGCCACTCTCGCGCCGGACGTAGCGGTCGCGGTAATAGCCGAGCACGACGCCGTTCGCCCCAGCACGGCGATTCACCTCGAACAGCGTGCAGGAGCCCACCGCACCGCCACCATCGTCGCGGGCGTGGCCGTGGCCCACCACCTGCACCACCGACTCGAAGCTCGCCATGGCGGCCTGCCAGAACGCCACCACCTCATCGCGGCCGTGCAGTACACGGTCGGGGCCGAGATCCCACGTGCACTCCTCCGCCCACGTGGCACCCCACGCGACCGCGTCCTTCGCATTGACGGCGTCGGCGTAGCGGGCAACGATGTCGGCGATGGCGATGCGGTCCTCAGGCTTCACGCTGCTCATCTCCTCCGCTGACCATCCGGCGACCACCGCTGATAGGTGCCGCCGGCGTAGGCGGCCAAGGCTGCCGCATCATCCATCACCCGCGCCAGAGGGAACGGGCTCGACATCCTTCGCCCGGCTCGGCCCGGGCGCGGCAGCCTCAGGCACTGGATCGTCGCCTCGCCTGACGGCACGACCTTCAGCCAGCCGCTGGCGCCAGAGGGCGAACGACACGGCACCCACGAGCGCCACCCCGTTGAACATCTCGGCAAGCCATTGCACGCCGGTGATGAGCTGCAGACCCTTGACGCCGACAGCCAGCACGTAGATCGCCAGCATGGTGCCCCACAGGTTGAAGCGACCCGGCTTGATCTGCGTTGAGCCGAGGAAGACGGCGGCGAACGCGGGCAACAGGAGACCGGCGCCGAAGGTGAGCGACGGTCCAGTCTGCGACGCGTAGAACACGCCGGCGATGCCCGCCACCGTGGCCGAGGCGATCATGGCGCACCAGGTGTAGCGGCCTACGGCCACGCCCGCCAGGCGGGATGCCTCCGGGTTGCCGCCGATGGCGTACAGGTACCGGCCGGCCGGCGTGTGATCCAGCGCCCACCACACAATCAGGGCCATGACGAGCAGGTAGAGCACGATGATCTGGAACCCGGCCACGTTCAGCTGCGTCAGGTTCGTCCACGATGTCGTCGTCGGGGGGATCGGCTGATTCTGGCCGGACACGATGTCCTGCGCCGCTGTGATGATGCTCCCCATCCCCAGCGTCGCGATGAAGGAGTTGACCCGGAGCCGCACGATGAGGAAGCCGTTGACGAAGCCCACCACGACGCAGGCACCGACGGCGACCACGATCGCCGGCCACATGCTCCAACCGCGGACGGTCTGCAGCCACACGCAGATGATCGTGGAGAGGTTGATCGTCGCGCCGACCGACAGGTCGTAGGCACCTGCGGCGATCGGGATGAGCACAGCGATAGCGAGCATGGCCGTCGTCGCCTGCTGAGAGGCGACGGACTGGACGGTAGCAAGAGTCAGGAACAGGTGTGGCGTCCAGATCCCGAACACGACAATGAACAGGGCGAGCAGATACAGCCCGCTGAAGCTGTTGAAGCCGAGGCTGATTCGCTGGGAGCCGGTGTGCGAGTTCATGCGGCGACGACCTCCTGTTCGCCGAGGGACGCGCGGGAGATGTTGGCGGTCGTGACCGATGAGTTGTCGAACTCGGCGGCCACCCGGCCGGCCCGGAGCACTAGCACACGGTGGCAGAGGGCGACCAGTTCCTCGAGATCGGAGGAGCTGACGACGACCGTGGACCCGGCTGCCGCGGCGGCGAGGAGCTGGCGGTGCAGCTCGCCCTTGGTTCCGACGTCGACGCCCTGCGTCGGCTCATCGAGCAGGAACACCTGCGGGCTGAGCCGGAGCCACTTGGCGAAGAGCACCTTCTGCTGGTTGCCGCCGCTGAAGGTAGCAAGCTGATTCTCGGTGGCCCCGGCCGGGCGCACGCCTAGCCGGTCAAACCACTGAAGCGCCTCGGCCCGCTCGGCCTTGCCGCGGAGCAGCAGGCCGCTCCGAACTGACCGGAGCCTGCAGATGCTCAGGTTTTCCCTGGCCGATAGGTCCATCATCGCCCCGGTCGCCTTGCGGTCGGGCGGAAGGTAGGCGAGGCCGGCGGCGATGGCTGCGCGCGGATCGTGCGGAGGCAGCAGCCGACCGCCCGCCTCGACGACACCGCCCAGGCGCGGGAGTGCGCCGAAGACCGTGCCCAGCAGGCTCTCGCGTCCAGACCCGGTGATCCCGGCGAAGCCGAGGATCTCGCCGGGCTCCGCCCGGAAGCTCACTCCGGCGACGCCCGGACCCCGCAGGCCCTGAACGCTGAGGGCGGCCGCGCCGCCAGCGCGGCCGGGCTCAGGACTGGGCAGTTCGCCTAGCTCGTCGCCGACCAGCAAGGCGATGAGCCGGCGCTTGTCCAGCGACGACACGGGCACAGTCGCCACCCGGTGACCATCACGGAGGACGGTGACGTTGTCGGCGAGCTGGAAGATCTCGTCCAGCCGGTGGCTGACGTAGAGCACGGCTACGCCGTCGGCCGCGACCCGGCGGACCATGTCGAGCAGGTGGTGCACCTCGTTCTCCGGCATCGTCGCTGTCGGCTCGTCGAGGACGAGCAGCCTGACCTGGCAGTGATCCTCGCCCTCCAGCGCCCTGGCCAGGGCTACGCCAGTGCGCTGGGCCAGCGTCAGGGCGCCCACGGGCGTGCGGGGATCGACCTCCAGGCCGACGCGACTCAGCAGCTGCGACGCCTGCCGTCGCGTCTCCGCTTCCCTTATCGTCCCGAACCTCGACGCGAACCCGCTGTTCAGGTACAAGTTGTCGACCACCGGCAGCTGGAGTACGAGTCCAAGGTCCTGGTGCACGAATCGACAGCCCATCTCGTGTGCCGCCGGGGCGGACCCGGAGGGCAGTGCCATCCCGTCGATTTCAATCGTGCCGCCGGGATCGGGACGGTGGTAACCGGCGAGGATCTTGATGACCGTTGACTTGCCCGAGCCGTTCTCGCCGACGAGCGCGTGCACCTCGCCAGGCTCGATGTCCAGCTCGAAATCGGCGAGGGCTACCGTCCCCGCGAAGGACTTCGTGAGCCCGCGGATGCGGAGCGCGGGGCGCGGCGTCGCCGCCGCGCCCCCCTCCCGCAGGGAGCTCAGGACCCTACGTGCCAAAGCTTCTCCATTTGCGCCGCGAAGTCGCCGGGCTGGTTGTAGGACTCCGACACGGTGAAGCTCTCGCCTTGGACGAGCAACTGGAAAGGCAGCAGGCCCTCGTTGGGCGAGTTGGGCATGCCCTCGAGGTGGCGGAGCGCGGCGTCCATCATGGCCCACATGCCATAGTCGAGCGCGACCGCTGTGAAGGCGGTCATGGTGCCTTGCTTGATGTCGGTCTCGTCGGTGACATCGGCGCCCTCACCAATGATCTTGACGTGGAGGTGAGCTGCCGCGAGCGCCGACGGAAGGCCATCCACCCACGGCCCGTCGTCGGTAACCAGCCACGAGTCCTGCGGGTTGCGCTGCAGCGCCGACACGATGGCCGCCGTCGATCCGCCGCTCGTCACTTCGGCGATCGTCCCCGTAAGCTCGGTGACCGAGCAGCCGGGACAAGAAGCCTGAACATCGGCGCGGAAGGCCTGGTCGAACGCGCCGAGGATCGGGAAATCTGGCACCTGAAACTGCAGGATCTTGCCTTTGCCACCGGACTTGGCGATGAAGTAGTCCGCGAGCACCTTGGCGGTGATCTGCACGTTCAGGTCATTGCCGATGCTGGCGATGACGGTCTTGCTGAGCACCTGCGGCCCGACCTGGCCGACGACGATAGGGACGCCGGCCTTCTCGTAAGCGGGAAGCGCCGACTGCCATTCGATTTCTGGGATTCCCGTCAGCCCGACGGCTGCCGGATGCAACTGCAGCGCCTGCTGCAGGCCTGAGATGAGCGACGCCGGATTCTCCGACTGGTACGGGATCACCTTCAGGTTCCACCCGACGGCGGCCACCACCGTCTTCATGGCCGTGGACTCTTCGGTGCACTGTGCGACATCGCACTGCAGGAACACGAAGGTCTTGCCCTTCGGCGGGGTCGCCTTGAGCGGGATCGTGATAGGGATGGCGGTCGGCGCGTTCTCGTAGCTGGCCAGGACGCCGGACGTGGAAGCCGCACCAGTCGAGCTGCTCGACGCAGTGCTCCCGGAGCTGGGCGTGCCGCTGCCGCCCGTCGAGCCTGACTTGGTGCTGCCGCAGGCGACGAGTACCGTGGCGATCGCAATGAAGGCGGTGCCGGCTATCAACGGCCGTGCCCTTGGGGAAGTCTTCAGCATGACGGCGGAGGCTCCTTCTCACTCCCAGCGCGCCACCACGGCGGCTGGCTACGATTTAACTTATTGATCAGTTAGGGCGAGGGATCGCGGCCCAGGGCCGGATCCCGGGGGGCGGCCGGACCCTCCTCAGCAGTGGGCGTTGCGGCCAGTTATCCGGATGCGGGACGCGACGGCGTCGGTGAGCCGTCAGCGAGGTTCCGGCGTCTGCTGGCGCTGGGCTGCTCCCGGCCGCCGAACAGAAGGTGGGCGTCGGCCCTCCGGAGCGTGTGCGGCACTTCACGTGCGCAGCCGCTTCGCTGGGCTCTCGCGAATTCGAGTGCTGGCATGTGCGCCTCCGTCCTCGGGATCACGCCCAGTGTGACGTACACCACCCAAATAATCAACCAGTCAATTTAAACTTCTGGAACTGCCCTGCGTCGTGGTCGCCGATGGGTACCGATCGGCGCCTTAGGCTTGACGCGTACCGGATGCAGATTAAATACTGATCAGTTAGATTGTGCTGGGCCGGAGCAGTGCCGAACGAGCCTGGGCGTACGGGCGGCCTGATTCCCGGCCAGAGACCGCGTCCGCGTCCGGCAAATAGTGATCGCCGGGGACTAGGCTCAACCGTCGTAGCGCCGCCCGTAGCTGAGCGGCCGGCAGGAAGAAGGGCTCGAAGCGTGCCTAGGTCTAAGGCGCCCAGACTGGGACGGCCGCCGGCGTCGAATGCTGCCGAGACCCGCCAGCGGATCATCGCCACGGCGGCGGAACTGTTCGCGGCCAACGGCTACGGGGTGACGACCAACAAGGACGTGGCCACGCAGGCAGGCATCACCACGGGCGCGCTGTACTACTACTTCGACTCCAAACTGGACATGTACCTCGCCGTGTACGCCGAACTGGCGGCGCGAGTCAACGAGCGACTCACCGGCGCGATGGAAGCCGAGAGCACGTTCGCGGCCAAGCTGCGGGCCGTCCTCGAGACCGTCTACCAGATGAACCTCGAGGATCCCTCGATCGCCCGGTTCCTCGGCACGGCCCGTGTCGACCGCCTGCGGCACAAGGAACTGATGCTGGCCATTCCCAACAGCCCGGGCGAGGGTGTCCAGCTCGTGGGGCCGATGCTGGATGCTGGCGTCGAGTCCGGTGAGGTCGACGCCGACCGCCGCGACGTCATCGCAGCGGTCATGCGCACGATCTTCGTGGGCTTGACCGACAACTCCGCGGTGTCTGCGGACCCGGTCTACCACCGGCGGGCCATCGACGGCATCGAGGCGCTGTTCGACGGCGACCTGGTGCGCCGGCCGCGGCGGGCGCCGCGCCGCCGGGCCAGCTAGAGACCGCCTCCCCGCCGGGCTTGCTAGATATCCAGCCGACCTGTCCCGGGGGCAGGCAGAGAAACTGTCTCACGGCAGGCGGAGACGAGCAGTCAGGACGCCGGTGGCGATCCGACCCGGTTGCTGGTGTAGCGGGGTCCGCCGATCCAGACGCAGAGCTGAGGGTCGGCCTCGCGCAGTTCCCCGCCGACCCAGCTCCCATCGGCTCGGAAGCGCCCGACCCGCCCGTCCTTGGCCGTGACCAGCACCAGGTCGCCGTCGGGCTCATAGAGCGCGCCCGTGAAAGGGTGGTGCAAGCCTTCGCTCACCGGCCTCCTCCTCACTCGCCGGTCCACTCGGTCAGCTTGCGGTGCAGCCAGCGGACCTTGGACTCCTGGTATTCGCTCAGCAGGACGCCCGAGCGCCTCGTGGTCTCCAGCCCGAGCTGGACGTTGGCCATATTGAACGTGTCCTGGTCGAAGACCTTGCCGAGCGAGGAGAGACGCGGTTCGGTGCTCCACGGCTCGTCTTCGGCCAGCCAGCGAACCGGAGAAGGCCTCGGGCGCTCCCCACGGAACGGCGAGAGCAGGAGCACCTCCATGACGCTGCTGCGGTGGTCGTCGCCGTTCGGCCGGAACCGGTACACGATGCGGTTGAACGCGCCCCACGGATGGAAGTTGGGGAACACCGTGTAGTCGATGCTGTCCATCATCTCGGCGTCGGACATGCCTTCTACCCGGTCACCGGCGACCGGGCGCCACCGTTCTCTGGCCAGCCCGGCCGCCACCGCCCGCATGCGCTCACCCGGCTTGAGGGTGATGGGGCTGGGCTCGCCCTCTCGGATGTCGAGCATCGAGCGCAGCATCTCCTCCTCGCTCGGCACCCAGGTCAGGTGCGGGCTGGTGACGCCGCCGGGCGTGATAGCTCTGGCGAAGTTATCCCAGACGTCGACCTGCGTCAGCAGGTCGCCCAGCCATGGCAGGATCTGCGGGTGAGTGCCGGCCACGTGATACGCCTCGCAGAAGGCTTCCTGGGCCACCTTCCAGTTCGCGTGGATGACCTTGGCGATGTGGGCCTCGACATACGCCGAACCCAGGTCCCAGCCGGCGAAATGGTCGACGATCTCGCCCAGGAAGTCCTCCAGCGAACCGGCATCAGGGTCGGGATTGAGGAAGACGAACCCCGCCCAGCTGGCGACCCGCACCTGCGGGAGGCCGAGGTCGCGCTCAGGCAGCTGCGGGAAGTCCCAGCCTGCCGGGACGCTGGCCAGCCGCCCGTCGAGCCGCCAGGAGAAGCCGTGGAATGGGCACCGGATCTGGCTGTCGCAGTGACCGTCGTAATCTCGGAGGCGCCGGCCGCGGTGCAGGCACGCATTGACATAACCGCGGATCGTGCCGTCCGCCTGCCGCACCAGGATGTACGACCGCCCGGCGATGTCGTAGACGACGATGTCGCCCGGGTCGGGGAGGTGCTCCTCGCGGCAGGCGAACTGCCACACCCTCGACCACAACCGCTCTTTCTCGAGCTCGTGGTACGCACGGGAGGTGTAGCGCTCGACGGGAACGTCCTCGGTGCCAAGGCACGCGTTGTGCCGCACGCGGAGGACGGCGGGCACCTCACGGGTGTCCTCGTCGAGAAGGCGCTGGTACGGGCCCGAGAGCGCCGCTACCCTCTGCTCCGCCTCGTCGGTGCTGGCGATCACGATCATCGCTCCCTCCTGCCGTCCATACTAATTGACCGAGTGATTGTTTAATAGGGCTGGGCGCCCCGGACTGCCTGACTGGCCGGGCCCGCCAGTTCCCGCGCTTCCGTACTGATCGCGCAGGTCCCGCTTGCTGAGCTTGCCCATCGCAGTCCGCGGCAGCTCGGGCACGAACCTGACGGCCCGCGGGCACTTGTAGTGCGTGAGCCGGCTGCGGCACCAGGCGACCAGGTCCTCGGCGGCCGGCTCGGGACCGTTCGGCACTACGAGCGCCAGCAGCGCCTCGCCCAGATCGGGCACAGGCACGCCGATGACGGCAACGTCGGCCACGCCCGGGTGCGCCGCCAGCACCGCCTCGGCCTCAGCCGGGTAGATGTTGACGCCGCCGGAGACCACCAGGTCCGACGCGCGGTCAGTCAGGTACAGGTACCCGTCCGCGTCGAGCATGCCGATCTCGCCCATGACGAAGTAGCCGCCGGCGACGAAGCTAGCCGCGGTCTTCTCCGGGTCATGCACGAAACGCGGGCCGCCGTCGCGGGAGTTGCGCACGCACACCAGGCCCTCGGCACCAGAGGGCAGTTCCCGCCCCGTCTCGTCGCGGACGGTCACCTCGAACGGCGCCACCGCTCGGCCGACCGAGCCCGGATGCGCCAGCCAGTCCGTTGAATCGATCACGGTCACGGTACCGATCTCGGTAGCGCCGTACGCTTCGACGATCACCGGGCCGAGCCACTCGATCATCGCGCGCTTGACGCTGACCGGGCACGGCGCGCCGGTATGCGCGACGCGGCGCAGGCTGCTGACGTCGTGATGTGACCTGACCTCCGCAGGCAGCGCCAGCAGCCGGGCAAAGTGCGTCGGCACCATGGTCGAGCTCGCGATCCGGTACTGCTGGATGGCGCCGAGAGCCGCGGCTGTGTCAAACCGCGGCAGCACAACTGTCGGCGTGCCGCCTGCCAGGCACCGCAACCCGTTCAGCGGCCCGGTGTGGTGCAGCGGCCCGGCGACCAGGTGCGGCCCGAGCTGGGCAACCGGGCTGGCGGCGATGTTCGCCACGTGCTCGGCGATGTCCGCGCCGCCAGCGAACATCGGCAGCGGCTGCTCGACTGCCTTCGGCACGCCCGACGTGCCGGAGGTGTACATCAGCGCCCGGCGGGGCGGCAGGCTGGCGGGCGGCTCGTCCGGCGGGGCCGTCGCGGCATACTCGGCCAGCGAGTCGACGATCACCGTGCCCGGCGCGCAGGCCTGCCTGGCCACCGGCGCGGACTGCGGACTGGCGAGGACGAGCCGGGCCGCGCTGTCCCGCAGGATGTGGCTGGCCTCGGCCGGGCGCAGCTGCCAGTTCACCGGGACCGCCGACGCACCCGCGTAGATGACGGCCAGGTGCGCGATTGCGGCCTGCACGCTGTTCTGCGCTATGATCGCGACCCGCCGCTCCATGCCGAGATCTGCGCGCAGCATCGCGTTGACCGCACGGTTCAGCGCGTCATTGAGGCCCGCCCAGGTCAGGCACTCGATGCCGTCCGTCAGTGCCCAGTCGGCCGGATCCGCGGCCGCGCGGCCCGCTATCCCTGCGACCATGGTGGCGGATCGATCCAGCCGAGCCGGGCGCCAACCGGATATGTCTCATCCTCGGCGGCGATGTGCCGGAGGACTCCGGCGGACGGCGATGGGATCTCGCTGTCCACCTTGTCCGTGCCCACGACGTAGATGGCCTGGCCCTCGCTCACATGTTCGCCGTCGTCGGCGAGCCACTGCACGAACACGCCCTCGGTCATGGCCATGCCGAGCTTCGGCATACTGAGCTCGGTCCCGGCCGACCGTCCGTCGGCCAGATCGGTCACGTCGTCACCGAGGCAGCCGCGGTCGTGGCGTTCCCGCCGCGAAGCCGTGCCGGCGTGCCGGGCGGCATCTTCATGCCGGGAACGGGGTCGAGTCCCGCCCCGCCCTCGCTCGTTCGCTGCCGCGGCGGCACAAGCGCACCGGACCCGATCAGCCAGGAGGTATCCGTCATCTCCCCTGCTCCGCTTTCGCGACTGGCCTGTTGCGCCGCTGCTGGCAGGCAACAGCGGCGTCAACCGACCACGTTCCCAATAATTAATTACTCAGTTATTTTATACTGCGAGCCGACGGCGGTCAAGGAGCCATGGTGGTCATCGCGGTAGAAGCGCCCGGGCCAGTTACCGGCCGGATCCGTCAGCGCGACAGCACTGTGCACGCGCTTAGCCCGGGCGCACCGTAGACGTGGGTGAAGGCGACCCGCGGCTCCCCCGGCACCTGGCGGCTGCCGGCCTGGCCGCGTAGCTGGAGCACGGACTCGTAGACCTGGCGAAGGCCGCTGGCGCCGACGGGCTCGCCGTTGGCGAGGCACCCGCCATCTGTGTTGACCGGGAGACGACCGCTGATCTCGGTCATCCCGCTGCGGATCAGGTGCTCCTGGTCGCCGTCCTTGCAGAACCCCGTCTCGGCCATGTGCATGATCTCGGCTCCCGACTCGGTGTCCTGGAGCTGGGCTAGGTCGACGTCTTCTGGCCCGATGCCCGCCTTCTCGAACGCCTCGGCCGCAGCTTCGGCCGTCGGGCCCGGCGCCCGCGCGGGCGACAGCCAGGGGCTGAACACCTCGAAGGATCCGAACCGGCGGGTACGAAACGACACCGCCCGCAGGTACACAGGCCGGGCCGTGTAACGCGAGGCCTGGTCGGCGCGACAGAGCACCAGGGCCACACCGCCCTCGGCTGGATTACAGAACATGTACTGAGTCAGCGGATGGCTGAGCATCGGCGCGGCAGCGATCTCTTCCTCGGTGAGCGGCCGGCGTCGCCAGGCGTTGGGGTTGAGTGCGCCGTTGCGGAACGCCTTGGCGGCCACCTTAGCCAGGATGTCCGGCGACAGGCCGTGGTCGTGCAAGTAGCGCTGCACCTTCATGGCGAAGAACTGCGTGGTGAGCATCAGCCCGGTCTCGCCGTACCAGTCGCCGAGCCCGCTCAGGGCGGAGCTGGCGTTGAAGGCACCACGCGGGTGCTTATCGAAGCCAACGGCCAGGACCAGGTCATGGTCGCCGGAGCGAACTGCACGCTCGGCCATGGTCAGCGCGCTGCCGCCGGTCGCGCAGCCGTTATAGACGTTGACGAAGGGCAGCCCGGTGAGACCAAGGTCGCTGACGAGCGTGTCCGGGTGGCCCGCAGCAGCGCTGCCGCCGAAGGCACACTGGATGTCCGGCCAGCCGATTCCGGCGTCGGCCAGGGCCTCCCGGATCGCGTGGGCGCCCTGGTCCCGGCCGGTCAGGCCGGGGTGCCGCCCGAAGGGGTGGATTCCAATACCGACGATCGCGACGCCGTTCACCGCACCTCCGAGCACGCAGGCCGGAACGCGAACGTGACAAGCTCGCGGCCGTCGGCGTCGTGCCGGAACGGCACGATGACCAGCTCAACCTCGTCGCCGATGTGCAGCTCCTCGGGGTCTGCGACGGTGAGGCGGGACTCGACGAGTACCGCCGCGGCGCCGTCCGCCAAGGCGGCGAGCTCCACATAGCCGACGCCGTACGGCGCGAACGGCCCGTCACCGGCGTACGGGGACTTGGGCTCGAATCCCTGGATCGTCCAGGTCCACAGCGTGCCGCGCGTGGCCAGGGCGACCTCCCGCATGGTCGTCCGCGTGCAGCGCGGGCAAGCGGCCTGGGTCGGGAACGTGGTAGTCCCGCAGTGCAGGCACGAGCCGCCGACCAGGTGCGGAGCGTCGGGCCAGGTAAACAGGCCCTCGGCAACTGGCACAGTCGTCACCGGAACCCCTTGCTCATCGGGTGATCAGGCCCTGGCGACCTTGCGCACGCCCGCCGTGATCTTGGCGGCGTCGACAAGGAACTCCCGCTCTAGCTCGGCGGCGTACGGGATCGGCGTGTTCGGCGCGGCAACCCGCAGGACCGGCGCGTCCAGCTGGCCGAAGAGGTGCTCGTTGATGAGGGAGGCGATCTCGGCGCCGAGACCGCCACGCCGGACGGCCTCGTGCACGACGACCGCCCGCCGGGTCCGGCCGACCGATGCCAGGATCGCGTCCTCATCCATCGGGACAAGCGAGCGCAAGTCGATGACCTCGGCGTCGATGCCCTCGGCCGCGAGTTCCCCGGCCGCCTGCAGGGCGAAGCCCGTCGTCCGCCCGTACGTCACGACAGTGACGTCCGAGCCTGGCCGTGCTATCGCCGCCTTGCCGATCGGCACGAAGTAGTCGCCGACGGGCACCTCCCCTGACACCCAGTAGTTCAGCGTGGGCTCGATGGTGATCACCGGGTCGTCGTCGGCGATGGCCGACATGAGCAGGCCCTTGGCGTCGGCCGGGTTGGCGGCCACGACGACCTTGAGACCGGGGATATGACACACCCACGACTCGAGCATCTCCGAGTGCTGGGCGCCGAACTGCATGCCCGCCCCGGCCGCCGTGCGGATCGTCAGCGGTACCGCGGTCTGGCCGCCGGACATATAGCGCAGCTTGGCGGCGTGGCCCGCGATCTGGTCGAGGGCGATGCCGAAGAAGTCCATGAACATGATCTCGGCGACCGGCCGGAACCCGCCGATCGCCGCGCCGATCGCCGCGCCGACGATCGCCTGCTCAGAGATCGGCGTGGCCCGGACCCGAGCCTCGCCGTACTCGCTCGACAGTCCGACGCTGGTGTGGAAGATGCCGCCCCCAGCCGGGTCGGACACGTCCTCGCCGAGGAGGAGGACGCTCGGGTCTCTCGCCATGGACAGATCGAGGGCATCGAGGATGGCCTGCACGGTCGTCATTCGGCGCGTCTCGGTCTGTGTCTTGGCCTGTGCATCGGTCTCGGCCGCGCGGGTCTCAGTCATGCCGGTATCACCTCGCCTGCGTACACGTCGGTGAAGAGCTCAGCCGGGTCCGGTGGCGGGCTGTCGAGCGCGAACCGCATGGCGTCTTCGATCGCGGCCTCAACGTCCGCCTCGATGACGGCGAGGTCGGCCGCTGCGAAGTGGCCGTGTTCGACCAGCCAGGTCCGGAAGCGCACGGCGGGATCGGCGGCCATGGCTGCCTGCCGCTCATCGGCCGGCATGTACCGCATGTCGTCGCCGAAGATATGGCCCCAGAACCGGTAGGTCATGGCCTCGATCAG
Organism: uncultured Actinomycetota bacterium; assembly: GCA_963792725.1. GTDB lineage: Bacteria > Actinomycetota > Actinomycetes > Streptosporangiales > Streptosporangiaceae > JAJYUU01. The sequence continues at coordinate 29,305 of CAWBXJ010000004.1, forward strand.
CGTTGGTCCGGCACCAGCTCGGGCTCGGACCACAGCGGCCTTAGCCGCACCGTAGACCGCCACCGGATCGTTCCCGTCGACCGTGCAACCGGGCATCCCGTAGGCGGCCGCGCGGATCGCGACCTGCGGGACGCTCGTCGCCACCTCGTAGCGGGTGTGCTCCCCATAGCGATTGTTGTGGCACACGAAGACGACCGGCAGGCGCCAGACGGCCGCCATGTTGAGTGCCTCGTGGAAGGCCCCGATGTTCGAGGCGCCGTCGCCGAAGTTGACGACCGTCACCTGGTCGGTGCCGCGCAGCTGGCTCGACCAGGCGAGGCCATTGGCGATGGGCAGGCCCGAGCCGACGATGCCGGTCGTAACCATCAGGCCCGTGGCCGGGTGGGTCACGTGCATCGGGCCGCCTTTGCCCTTGCAGGTCCCGGTGGCCCGGCCGAGGAACTCGGCGAACAGCTCGCGCATGGGCACGCCTTTGCCCAGATGGTCGTGCAGGCCGCGGTACGTGGTGACGACGTAGTCGTCGCGGCGGAGCAGCGCGCCGATGCCGGCCGAGATGCACTCCTGGCCCTTCGGCGAATAGTAAGTGGAGCGCGCCTGGCCGGCCAGCAGCAGCTTGCGGAACTCAGCGTCAGTCCGAGATATCGCCGTGACGATCTCGAACATGCGACGGAGGACGGCGGCGTCGGGCACGCCCGCTTCGCAGGTCTCGGACACGGTCCTCCCTCAGGTCGAAGCGGCCTTCACCACTGCCCCTGACGGGCAGCGTGCTTCGCATTCAAGCACGCCGGACACCCCGAAGTCCATAATCAATTAAGCGATCAATATGTATTGACTCTGGCTGCGGTCGCCGGTTAAGTTACGGCTGTCGCGGGTCCGTTGCTGCTGCGTCGCCGGGGAGCAAGAGACCTGGGCCCCGCGCTCGGCATGCCGAGACGCTCGGGGCGGATACGCACGCCGCGCGCTGGCCGGCGACCGCGGCCCGCCGCTGCCCCGTTCCCGATCGCGCCAGCCACCATCGCAAAGGGAGACCATCCATGGCTCACCGTCGCTTCCGATTCGGGGCCAAGGCCACCAAGGCCGCGTCGGCAACGGACTGGTCACAGATCGCGCGACGGGCCGAGCAGCTCGGCTACGCCTCGCTCCAGATCGACGACCACTTCGGCGGCCAGCTGGCTCCGATACCGGCGTGCATGGCGGCCGCGGATGCGACCGACACGCTGAGAATCGGGACGCTCGTGGCCGGCAACGACTTCCGCAACCCGGTCGTCCTGGCGAAGGAAGCGGCCACCATCGACCTGCTGTCGGACGGGCGATTCATGCTCGGCATCGGTGCTGGATGGCTGCGTAGCGACTATCGCGTCGCCGGCATCGGGCAGGACGATGCCCGGACCCGGATCGCGCGGCTGGCCGAGGCGGTGCAGATCTGTCGCGGCGTCTGGACGGGAGAGCCGTTCTCCTTCGATGGAGAGCACTACCGGATCGCCGAGTTCACCGGGTACCCGAAGCCCGTTTCGTCCATTCCCGTCCTGATCGGCGGCGGCGGCAGGGAGATCCTCTCCCTTGCCGCCCGGACGGCGGACATCGTAGGCGTCAACCCGAAGATCGTGGCCAGGGACATCAATCCCCGGTCTATGGCGACGACCGCCGCAGACGCGGTCGACGAGCGCATCGGCTGGATCAAGGCGGCGGCCGGCGACCGGATGGAGGACATCGAGCTGCAGCTGCAAGTCTTCGTCACTGTTGTAACCGATGACCGGCAGGCTGTGGCAGACAAGCTGGCCCCGGCCCTGGGGCTGCCGCCCGAAGTGGTCCTCAGCGCCCCGTACTTTCAGATCGGTCCGCTCGGGCTCATCGTCGACAACCTCTGCGAGCTGCGCGACCGGTGGGGCATCAGCTACGTCGCCTTCCAGCAGGACGCGACCGAGGCGGTGGCTCCGGTGGTTGCGCAGCTGGCGGGCATGTAGCGCGAGCTGCGCCCGCCGGCGCCGCAGTGACGCTCAGGTGCCGGCCAGCCGGGAGACGACCGGCGCGAAGTCCTGCAGGGCTCGTGCACCGACGGTGATATAGCTGATCCCGTACCGTGCACGCCGGGCCTCGAGCCGGTCGCATATTTCGTCGACTGACCCGGCGAGCACGTGCGGGTGGTCGTCGAGCGCCTCCGGTGGCACGCCGAGCCCGGCCGACAGCTGCGCACAGGCTGTCGGCGGGTCGACTCCGACCATGGTGAAATAGGCGGCGATCTCGAGTTCCAGCCGCTCGAACCGCGCGCCCGCACCCTCGCGGACCCAGCAGGTCTTCTGGTCGGTGGCGTCCGCGGTCGAGCTGCCGATGCCGTCTGAGCCGATGCGGCCCGAACGGTTGTCGAAGTTGAGGCTCACGATGTCCGCCCGCTTACCCGCGAGCCGCAATATGCGCTCGCTACCGCCGCCGATCATGAAAGGCGGCCGCGGGGTCTGTACCGGGGGCGGCACGCCCCGGTAGCCGCTCACCTGGACGTGCGTTCCGTCCATAGCGATCTGCTCGCCGCCGAAGTGAGCCTCGATCAGGTCGATGACCTCCTCGAGGCGCTGCAGACGGATGCCTGGCCGGTCCCAGCGGACACCCATGGCCCGGTATTCCGCCTCGATCCAGCCCGCACCAAGCCCCATCTCCAGGCGCCCATCGGACAGGAAGTCGAGCGTGGCCAGTTCCTTGGCTAGCACGGCTGGCAAGTGGTAGTCGATGCAAAGGACCCGGCAGCCGATCCGGATCGTGTCGGTCGCCGCGGCGGCGACGGCCATGGCCGGGATGGCAGCCAGATCCTGCACCGGGTGGCGCGTCTGCGCTTCGAGCGGCCCCGGCCCGAAGTAGTGATCGGCGAGGTGAAAGGCCGAGTAGCCAAGCTGCTCCGCCTCGCGGACCAGGCTGCGCCACTGCTGAGCCGACGTCGCCTGGTAGGCCTGCAGACCGAACCTGAACGGGTGTGTTCGACTCACGCTGCTCCCCTGCTCCCCTTGCTCCCCGGCTCGACTCACGGATCCCCGGCTCGACTCACGCGACTCCACGGCTCGACTCACGCGACTCCACGGCTCGACTCACGGATCCCCGGCTCGACTCACGCGGCAACCGGCCCGCGCGCGGCCCGCGTCGATCCGTTGCCGTGGCGGCATCGTCGCACGGCGCAAGGCTATGGTCAATTACTAATCGATTAGCTAATATGTTTCTCTACCAGCACGTCGCTGACGACGCACGAAGACAAACTGGCAGCTCATCGGGCCTGAGCGCACGCACGACGGCCTGGCGTGCGTCGCAAGCGCATGGTCGCTGGGAATAGGCTGCCGCCGCAGATCAGCTGCGGCGGACGACCCGGAGGAGAGGCCGGACATGACCGAGCTAGCGATCCCGACGTGCATCGCCGACATCACCCCCGCGTGGCTCACGGCCGCGCTTGGCACTGCTCCCGCACGCGTGATCGACATCTGCCCGGAGCGGATCGGTGTCGGCGTCGGGATCATGGCCGATGAGTGGCGGGTGACCCTCACCTACGACGAGCCTGCCCCCGACCGGCTCGCGTCGGTCGTGGTCAAGCTGGTCTCGTCGGCCGAGGAGAACCGGGCGCTCGCGGATGAACGAAACCTCTACGAGTCGGAGGTGCGTTTCTACCGCGAGCTGGCAGCCCAGACCAGGACGCGGGTGCCAGAGTGCTTCTACGCCCGCAAGGCAGCCGACGCCCCGGACTTCGTGGTCGTGATGGAAGACCTGAGCAAACTGGCGATGGCAGACCAGCTCGATGGCCTGACCCTGGCACAGGCGAAGCTGGCAGTCGCCGCCCTGGCCGATCTGCACGCCTCGTGGTGGGGGAAGGTGTCGACGCCCGAACTCGACTGGATCCCGAGCATCGTGCACCCCCGTATGAAGATGATGGCGGACCTGTGGCCGCAGCTATGGCCCGTGTTCGCCCAGCGCTTCGGGGCAGATCTGCCTGAGGGTGGCGAGGCGCTCGGCGAGGAGGTCCGGGACCGCTACTGGCCTCTGCTACAGGAGCTGGCTGAAGAGCCCTGGACGCTCCTGCACATCGACTACCGCTGCGAGAACCTGATGTTCCAGTCCGACGGGTCCGGCCTTGTGGTGCTCGACTGGCAGTCGATTGGCCGCGGGCCAGGAACCTACGACCTGGCCTATCTGCTCGGCGGCAGCCTCGCAGCCGATGTGCGTGCTGCCCACGAGGAGGACCTGGTCGAGCTATACCACCGCGAGCTGGTCAACGGCGGCGTGCTGGACTATCCGCTGGACAGGCTGTGGTCGGCCTACCGGCTGGCTCATCGGGTCGCCGGCACGGCGACCGTCGTGCTCATCGGGGTAGGAACCGACCTCGGCAACGAGCGCGGAGTCAAGCTCGTGCGAACGATGGCCCGCCGTCACTTCTCGGCAGCGGTAGATGCCGGGCGCGGGACCCCAGACCGCACAGCACTCGCGCCCAGCTGAGCATGAGCCGGCCGATGATCCTAACCAACTTTCCCGTTGAGCACGTGCTGACGATGATCGCGCGCACGGAGCAGGCAATCCCGGTGCCCGGAACTCCGCAGGGCACGCGAGGCGTCGTCCGGGTGACGGGAGGCGAGTTCGATGGAGCCAGCCTGTCGGGCACGATCGTCGATGGCGGGGCGGACTGGATCACGACCAGGACCGATGGCAGTCTCCGGCTCGACGTGCGGTTGCTGCTCGCCTGCTCGGACGGGGCCAATGTTCTCCTCACTTACCAGGGCGTCGCCATGCCAACGGGCGACAAGGACTACGACATCCGCATCGCCGGGCTGTTCGAGGCGCCGGAAGGGCCGCACGGGTGGCTCAACAACATTCAGGGCGTCGGCCGCGGCGGTCTCGTCGACGGCGGCGTCCGCTACGAGATCTACGCACTCCGGTAAATCAGGGCGGCAGGAGGTAACGGCGACATGGCGACCCAGGCGACGTCACACCCGCCAGCGCAGGTGCACCTGGTCTGCGGCGGCAAGTACCACGACTTCGATTTCGCCCGGCTACAGCTGCTCACGCACCTCGGCATGCACGACGAAGCACGAGTCACTGTCAGCGGCGACTACAGAGGCGCCGAAATCGGCTTGCTCGATGGCGTGGAGTTCCTGATCAGCTATACCTGTGATGTCCGGCCCAGCCTGGCGGAGCAGGAAGCCCTCCGGGACTGGGTCAAAGGTGGTGGGCGCTGGCTGGCCCTGCACGGCACCAATGCCGCGCTGGACCTGACCCCTGACGGAGTAGTCAGCCCCCGCGTTATCCCCGTCCTGGCGGAGACGCTCGGCAGCCAGTTCATCGCCCATCCGCCGATAGCTCCGTACCGGGTCGAGGTGACCGAGCCGGATCACCCCCTGGTCACCGGCATCGCACCGTTTGACACATCCGACGAGCTGTACCTGTCGGAGTACCACGGCAAGCTGGAAGTACTGCTGCACACGCGTTTCGCCGGCGACGCGCGTGGCTTCGCGGAGTCGTCCTGGCCGGAGCAGCGCGAGCACCCGGTGCTGTACCTGCGCAATCTCGGCTGCGGCACCGTCCTGTACCTGACACTGGGGCACTGTCGCGGCCATCATGACATGCGGCCGGCGATGGACTGGTGGCCTACGGTGGACCGTACCTCGTGGGACCTGGACGTGTTCCGCCTGCTGCTTCAGCGGGGAGTCGCCTGGGGCCTGGGAAAGGAGTGGGCATGACGGAATCTCTTTGCCGACCCTCGCGACGCCGACCCTCGCGACGGCACCGCGCCGCCGCGATCGGCCGTCGGCACGGGAAGGGGTAGAGGCGCATGGCAACGCTGCTGGCCCACATCCGGGTGCGCCCCGGAGCCGAGAAGCGGTTCGAGCAGATCGCCCGGGAGCTGCACGATGCGACCCACGCCTGCGAGCGTGACGTCCGCCGGTACGAGTACTGGCGCGGCGCGGAGCCAGGCACGTACTACACGCTCGAGTCCTTCGAGGAGTTCGCCGGATTCCTCGCGCACGAGGCCAGCCCGCACCATGTGGGCGCATTGCCTGCGCTGCGCGAGGTACTGCAGGATGTCCGCCTCGAGTGGGTAGACCCGATCGCCGGCGCGTCGCCGCTGAAGCCCACCGACCTGAGCCCCCGACCTGATGCCGTTGACCTCGCCGACGCAGGCCGTGAGCGTGACGTGGTCAAAGTCCAGGACTGGTGGCTCCCGCTGCGCGCCGCCGACGACGGCGGGCAGCCCGACAGGGCTCACAGTGAGCCAGGGCGAGGATAAGACGATGACGGCATCGATCAATGCGCGCAGGGCGATCGTGACCGGCGCCGCGCAGGGGTTGGGCCTAGCCTGCGCTCACGCGCTTGCCAAGGCGGGCGCCGACGTGGCGGTTTGCGACATCAACCCGGCAATCGAGGGTGTCGCAGCCGACCTGGCCGCTTACGGCGGCAGCTCCTGGGCAGCCGTCGCCGACGTGTCCACACCGGGCGACGTTCGCCACTTCGTCGAAGGCGCCGCCCAGCGCCTCGGCGGCATCGACACGGTCGTGAACAACGCGGGCGTGTGCGTGCCGACCAGCCCGGTCAGCGACCCATGGGACAAGGCGGTTTCCGACTACGACTGGACTCTTGGCGCTAACCTCCGCGGCGCCTACCTCGTCGGCCGGGCCGCTATCCCGTACCTCATGCGCGAGGGCGGCGACATCGTCAACGTGACCACCGACCATATCCATACCTGCGGCTGGCCGACGGCACTGGACCATGCCGATGCGCCGACCTGTCCGTGGGCGGCTGCCCCACGGCCACCCGGCGGCGGCGCGGCCTTCGACGTCTACGACGCATCGAAATGGGGGCTCAACGGCCTGACCCAGGCCTGGGCGAAGGCGCTGCGCCCGCACGGAATCCGGGTCAACTCATTCGGCATGGGGGCGACCGACACGCCGATGTACCGCGGCTTTCTTGGCGGCAGGCCTCCCGCGCCTGGCGTGATGGACCCGGCGGAAATCGCCGCGGTCCTGCTTGACCTGCTCGCCGAAGGCCCGCAGGGGCGCACCGGCGACAGCATCCAGCTGTGGGTTGGCCATCCCTGCGTGCTGCCGCCGGTGGCCTTTCATCCTGCGGTTGAATCATGAGTTCGGGCTGGAATCGCCGCGACAGCTCCGGGAAGGACAACCAGCACGGCAAATCGTCCCGCGACAGTGTCGATTCACATAGCCGGGGCTCACATCGGCGAGCGTCGAAGTAAATGGCGTCAATAGCCCTTGCTGCGCCGTTGTTGCACGTCCTGAGATGCCCCCTCTGAAGGACTATCCGGGGGACAACTGCCAGCGACTGCTTGCGACGGGTCGCGACTCACGGCCTGCATATCCGCAGCTGGAGCCTCTACTGGAGGTGCATCGTAGCTGGTCTGAAGCTTCCCTGACTTCGCTGACACGGAAGAGGTCACTGGTTCAATCCCAGTACCGCCCACCAGTTCAGCCCAATATTTCGAGTATCTGATCGATATGCCTGTCAACGACTCGGGGGACTATCGGCCACCGGAGTGCCCGCGGGCGGGCCTGATTCGCATGGCTGTGCATCACGTGCGTCTGCGGGAACCTTGTTGTCCGCTGCGCACGACTGAAGTCACAGCTCCGCCGAGATGTCGTTTCGCCCCGGAGACCTAGCCTGCGCGCCTCGAGCGGGACCAGGCTTGCGCTCGCGAGCGTCAGTGTCCTCGACAAGCCAGTCACTCGACGAAGGGTCTGGCCTCCGCCCACATGACGTTGACATCATATGACGCGTACGTCATAATGAGTGGGTGACGTGGGCCGTTGTGCTAGTCGAGGAGGTCGACGAATGGTTCGCCGACCTCGATGAGGCTACCGCGAACCTGGTCGCCGCCGCGATCGACCAGTTAGAGGAGAAGGGCCCGGCGCTGGCCCGGCCGTTGGCCGACCACGTCAAGGGCTCGAAGCTTCACAAGATGAAGGAGCTCCGGCCAGGATCGGCAGGAGCCAGCGAGGTCCGGATCCTGTTCTGCTTTGACCCCGAGCGCCAGGCTGTGCTGCTGGTAGCAGGGGATAAGAACGGAAACTGGAGCGGCTGGTACAAGGCGGCAATCCCGCTAGCCGAAGAGCGATACAACCGCTGGCTTGGCGGCGAGTACGACGAGGAAAGGACATGACCTAGATGGCTAGGGCACGCAACTGGCGCGACGTGCGCGCCGAGGCGCTGGAAGACGGGCGCATCACCGAGCAGGGCGTTGCCTCGGCCCGCCGCGGCCAGGAGGAGCAGGCCCGCGCCTACCGGCTGCGGCAGCTGCGAGAGTCACGCATGGCCCGGCAGGCAGATGTCGCCGCAGCGATGAACGTCTCCCAGTCTCGGGTCAGCCGCATCGAAGGCGGCGACATCGTCCACTCGCAGATGGGAACTCTCAGCGCATACGTGCGCGCGCTCGGCGGAGTCCTCCGCGTGACAGCTGACTTCGGTGACGAGGTGCTGATCCTCGACGGCCCGCAGTTCGGCGACGACCTCGCCGAGCCGCGGACCCCGCGCCGCCGCCGCGCCAGCTAACACAGCACCAAGCCGCCGGCAGCATGGCAACACTACCTCCTGCCACCAAGCCGGAACTCGCCCCGAGCTGCGGTGCCGCCGACGGCGACGCCGTTCTTCGCCGCCGACCGATCGCCGCCTGGTCGGCGCCGTCCTGGCCGTGCAGCACAACGAATGGACCGAAGGCCGCCGCTACCTCGGCCTCGACGTCCTGGCCCGATCCCGAATAACCCTCGCACCCGCCAGCGCCGACGCCAGCACGGAGGTGACCCCAGACAGCGACCTCCGGGCGCTCAGCGACTAACCCACGACAAAGGATCACGCGCTAACCGCGGAACACGACGTCCGAGGACTCGACCCCTGCCAGCTGGTTCCGTGATCACTCCAGGTCTGATTTGGCCGCGGGCGCGAGGTGAAGCTCAACGGCAACCTGTTCACCTCTCCCTGTGAATGTCAGCTTCAGGGCACGGGCGTGCGTGTCGAGCCGGGGCAGGAACCGGAGGGTGAGTTCTTCGTGGTCGCCGTGCCCGGTGCTGCCGTCGAAAATGCTCAGGTACATGCCGCCGAGGTTGTCTTCGGCATCAACCGACATGACAGCCCATTTACGCTGGCGGTCCGCGCTGTAGCTCCACCACCCAGGGCTGGCGGCGAGATAGACGCGCCAGGATTCGGGCTCGGAAACGAGGCTGTCGACCTCCACGGTGTCATCGACGGGCGGCAGGGCAGCCGCGATGTCAAGGTACTGCCTGGGCCCGTCGGTCCGCTGCGCAGCGTCAAGCATGCCGGACCAGCCGGGTAGAAGACCGTCGGCCGGGTGATGCCCGGTGAGCGAAGCGCAAAGCCGGGCGATCTGGTCCGGTAGCTCGCTGCCGGGGTCAAGCTCGCCGGACTGGACTATTTCTGCCGTTCTGGCCAGGGCAGCCGAGCACCGCCGCCTAAGGTGATCCTCGTCATCGGCGCCCCGGCCGGTCCAGGCGGGTTGAAGCTCGATGAGGAACAGGGCTTGATCCCACAATTGCCGCTCGGCCGGGCTTCGCGATGCCGGTACCAGCTGGCTGACCCGCACCGCTAGGCGCGCCGAGGGCAGGAGACGGGTCGCTGAACCGTCCTGGCTGCGTAGTTCAATCCAGCCGCACTCGTGCGCCGGAACCGGATCCAGCCGCAGGTCCAGCATTATCGGCCCGCGGGCCTGATCTGGTTGCCAAGACGGGCCCGCCATCCCCGCGATGCTGAGGGTATATCCCATTCCCCGGTCATCGGTGACCTCGATGTCGTCGATAGCCGCCTGAGCAAGCTCCATCAGGGTGGACCCGACGGTCTTGAACCGCATTTCCCGGGTACCTTCCCCCAGGCCGGGCGGTGCGGCGTGCTGGCGTGAAGTGCCCTCGCCGGCGGCCGCGCGTCCACGTCCCCGGACAGCGATGTTGCAGCTGACTCCGACAAGCGCCAGCGCCGCTCTGCCTCGGTTCTCAGCGCGGGCCAGCTGGGGAACCCGTACTCGCGGGCGAGCGCTAGCTGGGCTGATGAGAGCGTTACTCGTTCCGAGACCGCGCGAAGCCGTGTGAGAGCTTGCGGCTCTCCTTCGGTCGCGGCGCGAAGCAGCTCGCGCGCCTGGCGCCGAAGCTGGGCAAGGTCGGGGCGGTCGGGAAGCTCGGACATAGCGTCTCCTCGCAGCCCAGGCTCGCGTTTGGGCTCGATAAGAAGACGATCCTGCCGGACAACCTTGTTGCACGTGGTGGGGGTGGACTCAAGGTCCTGCCCGCGAACCCGGCAGCGCCCTCCCGCGCCGTTAGCGCCAGCCTATCGGCCGCCCGTAGCCTTCGCGCCACCCGATGCCATAGGCGAGCGACGCCGGCGCGCACCATGCTCGAGGGCTTGACCGGCAGCATGGGTTGGCCCGGATCTGACGCCTATGGGTTTGCGGCTAATGCGCCGGTCGCAACCTACGCAGTGATCGATCCGTGTCGCCTTCCTGTTCTACCGTCGCGCCCGCGACTGCACAGCATCAGCAGGGATCAGGAGGAACCTGGGCGAGCTGATCCTGGGCCGCGACCTTGTCGTACACAGCGACCGTCGGCAGTTGCCGGCGACCGATCCGGAAGTCATCGAGCTGTAAGAGTCTCTGCAGGCACTGCCCCTGCATCCAGTTGAAAGATCTGAGTGTGGTTGTCAGGGCGGGTGACCTGGCCGAGATCTGCCTGCCCTCGTCCAAGAGAGCAGCCACGGCGCTGGCGTTGTGCCTACGAAACTGCGGGCCTGCGGGAAAGTCGTCGCTGAGGCGAGATGCCCGGCGTGTGATTGCCTGCCTTCACGGTACTGATCGTTCTGAGGCATGAAGTCCTTGATGCTGGCGGTGGCCAGAGTGCGCCCCGCGGACGCCGCATGACCAGCCCTGTGTCAAAGTGTTACGCGAATGATCATGGGCGAAGTGCTGCTGTGCGGTCTGCCGGGACGCTGTCCAGCAAACCGACGACGTCGCGGAGCTGATCAGGGCTCGGACTCGCCATCTTCGGCGGCTAGCACGGCGAGTACCGCACGCAGGTCCTTGATGAACTGCGGCAGCTGCTCAGTCGCGGTCGTATGCAGGATCTCGACGTCGATCGACCAGTAGCCGTGCACGACCCGGTTGCGCAGCCGGGCGGGCTGCTGCCACTGAACGTCCGGAAACCTGGCCCGCGTGTCGCCGGAGAGCCTAGCCGCGGCCTCGCCGAGCACTGTGAAGTTCCATAGCAGCGCATCCCTGCGCTGCCGGTCCCGTTCCAGGTCGGTAGGGCTCACCCCAACGACCAGCTGGCGTGCCTGCTCGGCAGCGTCGATCACTCGCTGATGAGCAGGATGTCAGGCCGCATAAACCGACCGGGCCTCCGCGAGGACAGCCGGGCGCAGCAGCGGATGCAGCGCCCGCCGGGACACCAGGTCGACCCGACGGCCGAGCAGGGCGGACAACTCGTCGGCGAGGTCCTCAATTTCCCAGCCGAGACGCCTGGCAGGCATCATCGTGTACAAGATGTCGATGTCACTGTCCGGACGCGCCGCGCCGCGAGCCGAGGAGCCGAAGACCTCTAGCGCCGCGATCCCGTACCGCTCGCAGACAGCGGCGAGCCGCAGCTCGTCGATCTCGATGCCCGCGATTGTGGCCATAGAACCTCAGGGTAACGGGGCGGCCATCATCGCGGCCACCACAGCCACCTGACACGCGACAGCAGCCCGGTGCCTCACCGGCCCCAGCTGGCGGAATGGGAACCCCGTGCGGCCAAGGGCTAGCTTGCTCGCAGAAATCACGCGCCGAAACACGCACGACGCGACGATGCTCTCCGGCGCGCAGTCGACATAGGCTGCGCCATCCGAGTGGGCACAAGTCCCAGCCGGGCGTTGAGCAAGCCGGACAAGATCGGGCGGGCTGTGGGAATCCGCCGGGAGCCTGGAGCCTTCCCGGACCGGCACTTGACAAGCTCGCGCCGACGGCCAGGCCTCGCTGGCAGCCGCAGCGAGCCCACCTCTGCGGGACAGGCCCACACGGTCGTGTACTCCGATCCGATGCGGCTGCTGGCCGCGGTGACCGCGCTGCAGTGCCTGCGCGCGGGCACGAGCTTGCTGGCGGACCGGCCACCCCCCCCCGCTATCGTGAGATACGACTGCGGGGACTGCCTACGGCCTCGGCGACGGCCGACGTCTAGGGTTGACAGCATGAGTCCGCATGCACCGTTCTCCCTTGAGGAGGCCCGCGCTGCAGGTGAGCGCGTCGGCATCGACTGGGATGCTTCCCTGTTCGGCATCGAGCAGTTCCGCATGGGAATGGACGTGGAGCTTGAGCACGGCACAAGCGATCCGGCGACGAATGTCACCGATGACGACGTCATCGTGACGGCGAAGATCGCGCGTGCCCATCTCAATGAGTTCCCGGACTATTACACCCGGCTCGCGAAGATGGAGGCTGAGGCGAAGGCAAACAGGGCCGCGCCAGGGCAGTGACCGATGCCGGCTTAATGCGCCAATGTCTGCCACAAGCGCTCCCATCTCCTGGGACTCTGAGCCACCTCGTAGGCGGTATCCGCTTGTGGCGGTTCTGCGATCATGAGCCAATGCCGTCGCGACGCCGCGGCTGCGAACGGTACCCGTACAGGATGTCGGCGGTAGTCGAGAGCGAGCTCGGCCTGCCAGGGCGCCGGGAACAGCGGCGGGAGATAGCACAGCATGAGGAGCGACCATGTGAGGTGAGTTAGCGCCGGAGCCAGAATGCCGCCGGAGGTGCGGCGCTGGAGGCCGAAGAGGACGCTCGTCGCGGCGCCGGCGAGCATGAGCGCGGGGTTGCGGGTCGTGGCAGTTGTGGCGGCGTAGGCGAGGGTGGTCTTGAGGACGGGGTGTGAGTCCTGCACGAGTGACCACAGCGCGCCGCGGAAGAACAGTTCCTCGGCTAGGGCGGCGGCGCACGCGGTGACCAGCACGAGGGGCGCTGAGCCGTCGTCCACGTAATGCAGGACCCCGCCGATTGCCCGGTTGAGCGGGGGGATGTGGCGGGCTTGCCGGGCGGCGCCGTAGAAGATCCCGAAGGCGCCGGCGCCGGTTAGGACGGACATGATCATGGCGCGACACCGGGCGCCGTCCCAGCCTTGGGTCGTGTCCAGCGGGATGGTCCCGGAGCTCAGGGCACCGGCGGCCCAGGTGCCGGCGACGCCGATGGTCAGGAGGTAGAACTGCGGAGAGCCGGCTTTGGTGGAGAGCGAGGTCCCCAGCATGCCCGCGCCGCCGATTCCGGTGGCGGTGACGATCCGCCGGTGCCGGGCGCGGGCCGGGTGTGCGCGGGCCGGTGGGGCATGGCCGGGCAATGGCGGGGGGGCTCCATGCCACGCGGATGCGGTGCGTTCCCGCCGCGGGTTCCGGCGTCTTGCAGTCATCGGCTATCACGCTGTGCCTGGACGCGTTCGCCGAGCGCCTTCCGCACGGCATCGTCGTAGGTCATTAGGTCGAATGGGATGAGTTCGCGGATCGACTGGTCCCGCACGATGACCTCGTTGGTCATCGAGTCGACGAGCGCCCGGCCGGTGGCTGTGTCTACGTCGGTGACCAGGGTCAGCCACAGCGAGGACAGCCGGGGGGTGAGCAGCGGCACGGGAATGATCGGGACGCGGCGGCCCTGGAGGGCGGCGGCGCGGCGCAGCATGGTGACGTATTGCAGCACTTCGGGTCCGCCGGCCTCGAAGACCTGGCCCGCCGCCGCCGGCAGGGCCAGGATTCCGAGCAGGTAGCGCACGACGTCGTCGACGGCGATCGGCTGGGTGCGGGTCGCGACCCATCTCGGCGTGATCATGACGGGCAGGTGCTCGACGAGCTGGCGTGTCAGCTCCCAGGAAACGCCGCCGTGCCCGACGATGATCCCGGCCCGGACGACGGTCACCGGGACACCCGCCGATCCGAGCAGCTTCTCGACCTCGCGGCGGCTGCGCAGGTGAGCCGACAGCGCATCCCGGTCGTCGCCGAGACCTCCGAGGTAGACGATTCGCTGCAATCCCGCCCGCGCAGCTGCCTCGCCGAACATGCTGGCGGCCGCCGCATCCTGCCGCTCGAAGTCCGCGTCGCTGAGCGAGTGCACCAGGTAGTAGGCCGCCTGGCAGCCGGCCATCGCGGTGTCCAGGGTGTCGGGGTCGTGAACGTCTCCTTGGACGGGCACACCGGGTCCGGCGTAGCCGGCCGGGTTGCGGGTCATGGCGATGACCTCGTGGCCAGTCTCAGTCAGGGCCGGGCACAGCCGTCGGCCGACGAAACCGGACGCGCCGGCCACGAGCAGCTTCACCGCGGCCATCCGATGTGCTCGGCTTCGGTCACTGGGTCGCCAGCCATCAGCCGGGCTCCGGCAGCGATGGCGGTCTCGGGCGTGGCGCCGGCGCCGGCGAGGGCGAGCGGGGCGCGACGTGCGAGAGAGGCGAGCTCCGGGCGGAGCGGCTCGAGGATTTCCGGGACGGTGGCGGCGACGACGACCAGGTCGGGTCGTGACGCGTCAACGGCCCGCTCCAGCTCCTCGAGCGGGGTGCTCGTGCCCAGGTACTTAATCCGCCACCCGTTGCGATTGAGCACGATGCCGAAGGCCATGAGCCCCATGTCGTGCAACTCGCCAGGCGGACAGGCGAGCAGGGCCCGCGGCCCGTGTCCGCTGCCCCAGCCACGCCCGAGTCCCGCGAGCCTGCCACGGATGACATTGCTGGCGAAATGCTCCATGGCCACGCTGGCCGCCCCATGCTGCCAGCGCTCGCCCAGGTCAGCGAGGTAGGGCAGCACGACGTCCCGCAGGACGGCTGGCAGGGACAGATCGGCCAGGAACTGGTCCAGCTCGGCCTGCGCGGCCGGCTCGTCAAAAGCGTCCAGAGCCTGCCGGAGCGCGGCGCGGTAAGCATGCCCGGCTGGCGTGGCACTCGGCGGCGCGGCTACCGGGGCCGGATCAGCACCTGCGCCGGCGAGCGCCGCCCGCGCGGCCTCGGCTGCGGACAGCCCGTCGGCGAGATAAGCCTGCATCCGGCGGACCCTTGACTCGTCCGCCTCGGTGTACAGGCGGAAGCCGCCCTGTGAGCGAACCGGCTGCAGCAGGCCGTAGCGGCTCTCCCAGGCCCGTAGCACGTGATCGCTGACTCCCAGGCGCCGGCTCAGCTCACCGATGCGGAGCAGCGGACCGTCCCCCTCAAGTTCCATAAGAACACTCTACAATCTCTGGACGGAAATTTGACAGTCTCTCCTCGGACGACCTAGCTTTGGGCCTAGACAAAACCTAGACGAGATATGGATTATGAAATCTTCTGCTACTGGCCCGACGACTGGATCCGGACGGCCGTCCGTGGCCGTGATCGGAGCGGGGGTCGCCGGGCTCACCGCCGCCTACCTGCTGTCCCGCACCCACGACGTGACCCTGTTCGAAGCCGAGGACCGGCTCGGCGGCCACGCGCACACCCACGACGTCACCGCCTCTGATGGCCGGAAGCACGCCGTCGACAGCGGGTTCATCGTCCACAACGACGTGACCTACCCGTGGCTGCGCAAGCTCTTCGGCGAGCTGAACGTCGAGGTGCGCCCGGCCGAGATGAGCATGAGCGTCCGCTGCGAGGGGTGCGGCCTGGAATATGCGGGCGGCCGCGGGCTGCGCGGCGTGTTCGCCCAGCCGCGGCGTATTGCCGACCCCCGCTTCCTCCGGATGCTCTGGCAGGTCAGGCGGTTCCGCCGGCGCGCATCGGCGTTCCTGCGCACGACGGACGACGAGGACCTCACGACCTATGGGGAGTTCCTGGAGCGCGAGCGGTTCGGCGACTACTTCGTCGCACACTACGGCGTTCCCCTCGTTTCGTGCGTGTGGTCTTCGGGGCGAGAGGCGACGGCGGTCTACCCGGCGCGCTACCTCTTCCGGTTCCTGGATCATCACGGCATGCTGCGGGTCGGCGGGTCGCCCCGGTGGTACACCGTCGTCGGCGGGTCGCGGGCCTACGTGGAGCGGCTCGCCCGGCAGCTGACCGATGTGCGCGCGGCTCATGCCGTCAGCAGCGTCATCCGGTGCGACGACTGCGTGCAGGTCCGGGATGTCACGGGCCAGGTCACTGTCGTGGACCGGGTGGTCATCGCGACTCACGCCGACCAGGCCCTCGGCCTGCTCGCCGATCCGAGTGACGCGGAGGTGACCACCCTCAAGCAGTTCGGCTACTCGGCCAACGTGACGGTTCTGCACACCGACAGCTCGGTCTTGCCAGAGGCGCGCAATGCCCGTGCGTCATGGAACTACCGGATGACGTCCTGCGATCGGCCTGGACAGGCCGCCGTGGTGAGCTACTGGATGAACCGGCTCCACGGGCATATGACGCCCGAGGCCTTCATCGTCACGCTGAACGACCGCGAGCGCCTGGACCCGCGCTCGGTTGCCGCGGTCATGAATTACGAGCATCCGATGTACACGCCCGAGGCAGTCGGGGCCCAGCGCCAGCTCGGTGACCTCGCCACCGATCGCACCGTATACGCCGGGGCCTACCACGGCTGGGGCTTCCACGAGGACGGCTGCCGCTCCGGTGTCGAGGCCGTCCGGCACTTCGGGGTGGACTGGTGACCGCCGCCCCCAGGGCGATCGCCGCGGAGACGACCGTCCTGGAGACGACGGTCCTGGAGACGACCCGGCAGGCAGCCGAACTGACCCAGCTGCCGGCCCTGCCGGCGCTTGTCACCGGCCGGGTCACCCACCGGCGCGCCGGGCCGGTCCGGCATGCGTTCCGGCACCGTGCCTACCTGTGGCTCATCGACCTCGACTCGGTCCCCATACAGCCCGCAGGTCTGCGCTGGGCCGCCGATTTCAGCAGCGAGGATCACCTCGGCGATCCCCGGCTGACGATCAAGGACAACATCGAGAACTACCTGAGACGGAACGGGGTCGACCTTGGTGACCGCAGCCGGGTCCTTATGCTCGCGGGCGCCCGCGTCCTCGGACACGTTTTTGACCCGCTGTCTGTCTTCTGGTGCTTCGGCAGCACCGGGCGGCTGGCCTGCGTTGTCGCGGAGGTCCACAACACCTACGGGGAACGGCACGCCTACCTGCTGCATCCCGACAAGGCAGGAGTCGCCACGACGAGCAAGGACTTCTATGTCTCCCCGTTCTTCGACGTCAGCGGCACATACGGCCTGCGGTTCACCCTCACGCTCGACCGGGTGTCCACGGCAGTGACGCTGCGCCGCCAGGGCGCTGTCGCGTTCTCGGCGACCTTCCGGGGCCGGCCCGAACCGGCCACCCGCCTGAACCTGGCCCGGCTGATCATCCGCCAGCCCCTGATGACCCAGCGGATCTCAGTCCTTATCCGCGTGCACGGAATCTGGCTGTGGCTTCGCGGCCTGCCTGTCCGTCCTCACCCGCGCCACGTCTCCCAGGCAGGAGTCTGACCATGACCGTTTCCACTTCAATCGGCTGGCCTGCCCTTGCCACCAGGCCGCTGGCGCCGATCCGCGCCACCGCTGCCCGCCTGATCTTCGAGCGGGCCGTCGCCCCCTTGCCCGTCCGTGTTGCCTACCCGGACGGCCGGGTGCTCGGAAGCGGGCCCCCGGCATCGCCCGAACTCGTGGTCGTGCGCCCGGCCGCATTCTTCGCCCGGCTGGGCCGCGACGCGAAGATCGGCTTCGGCGAGGCCTACATGGCCGGAGACTGGCGGGCCGGGTCTGGCACCGACGTGGCCGAGCTGCTGACGCCATTCGCCTCGCGGCTGGCCACGCTGATCCCACCGGCCCTGCAACGGCTGCGCGTCCTCGTCGACAGGCGCGTCCCGCCGGACCAGGAGAACACCCTCCACGGCTCGCGAGCCAACATCGCCGCGCACTACGACGTCAGCAACGACCTCTTCGCCGCCTTCCTCGACCCGACGATGAGCTACTCCTGCGCCTGGTTCAGCGACAGCAAGCCGATCGCGACGGCTAGCGGACTGGAGAAGGCCCAGCTACGCAAGATCGACGGCATCCTCGACCTGGCGGCCGTCGGTACCGGTACCCGGCTGCTCGAGATCGGATCGGGGTGGGGATCGCTTGCCATCCGCGCCGCTCAGCGCGGCGCGCACGTCACGACCATCACGCTATCCCAGGAGCAGGCGCGACTGGCCCGCGACCGGGTCGAGGCAGCCGGCCTGGCGGGGCTCGTCGAGGTAGAGGTCCAGGACTACCGCGAGGTCAGCGGGCAGTACGACGCGATCGTCAGCGTCGAGATGATCGAAGCCGTCGGCGAAGCCTACTGGCCCGCCTACTTCGCGGCACTCGACCGGCTCCTGGCTCCCGGCGGCAGGGTCGCCATCCAGGCCATCACGATGGCCCACAAGCGTCTTCTGGCCACCCGGCGCAGCTTCAGCTGGATCCAGAAATACATCTTCCCCGGCGGCATCATCCCGTCCCGGCAGGCGATCGACGACACCCTCGCGGCCCGCACCACGCTGCACGTGACACGCCAGCGCGAGCTCGGGCCCCACTACGCCCGCACCCTGCGCCTGTGGCGGGAACGCTTCGAAGACCAGTGGCCACACATCCGCGCCCGGGGATTCGACGAGACCTTCCGCCGCATGTGGGAGTTCTACCTCGCCTACAGTGAGGCCGGCTTCCGCAGCGGCTACCTCGGCGTCAGCCAGCTTCAGATGACCAGGGGGGCGGCATGAAGCTGACCGGCAAGGTCTCCTGGGTCGTCGGCGGCTCCAGTGGAATCGGCGCCGCCGTCGCCCGCGAACTCGTCAGCCGTGGCGCGACCGTCGCGGTCTCAGCCCGCCGCAAAGATTGGCTTGAGGCTGTAGCGGGCGGGAACATGCTCGTCCTCCCCGCTGACGTCACCGACGCCGCCTCCGTCGCGGCCGCCGCCGCACGAGTCCGGGAGGAGCTCGGCCCGATCGACCTCGCGGTCCTGTCCGCGGGCTACTGGGAACAGATGGATACCAGCCACTGGGACACCGAACTCTTCGACCGGCACATGCAGGTCAACCTCACCGGCATGAGCAACGCCATCGCGGCAGTCCTGCCCGGGATGCTGCAACAGCGGAGCGGGACCATAGCCGGCATCGCCTCCGTAGCCGGCTACCGCGGGCTGCCCGGCGCCGAGGCCTACGGAGCGAGCAAGGCCGCCCAGATCAACCTCCTGGAGTGCCTGCGCATTCACCTCGCCCGAGCCGGCGTTCAGGTCACGACTGTCTGCCCCGGCTTCGTGCGGACCGACCTCACGGCCCGCAACAACTTCCCCATGCCGTTTATCATCGACGCCGGCCAGGCGGCACGGTCCATCTGCAACGGCCTCGAACGCGACCGCGCGGAAATCGTCTTTCCCGCCCGGATGGCCCTGCTGGCGAAGGCGGCGCGCATCGTCCCCGTCCGCGCCTGGACGGCTCTGTGGCGGAGCGCGTCGCTGCGCTGACACTAATCCCCCTGCCGAAACACTCGACCGAGATCACCGGACGCCAAGGACGTCATGAAACTACTCAGGACAGTCGTCGTCGACAAACCGCTGAAGACCGTGTTCGACTACCTCAGCGATTTCACCACCACCACCCACTGGGACCCCGGCACCGTCATCACTAACCGCGAACACGGCAACGGCGGCGTCGGCACTACCTACCTCAACACCTCACGATTTCTCGGCCGCACGACCCAGCTGACCTACATCGTCGAGGAACTGGCGGACCAGCAACTCATTCAGCTGCGCGGGCACAACAAGACCGTCACCGCCGTTGACACCATGACCTTCCGGCCAGTGCCATCCGGGACCGAGGTGACCTACACCGCCGAGTTCACCTTCAGCGGCCTATCCCGATTTGTCGTGCCGCTGCTCAAGCCTGCCTTCGAACGCCTCGGCGACCAGGCGGAAGCCGGCATGCGCCAGGCGCTGAACCGCCTCTGACCGCCCACACCCGGCCATAAAGACGACGATCGACCAGCCTGACCGCGACAAGCCCGAGATCGTGCGCGGCGGCCGCGGCGCGGCCCAGAAACAAAAGCAGTCCGGGAGTGATCCGGCGCAGACGGGAACCAGTTGTGCTTCGCAAGGCTCGCAAGGTCGCCGTACCGGGCCTCATCGTCATGGTCGTCGTGAGCAGCGGCCGGACATCAGCCGGCGCCTCAAGATTAAGCCGATGTCCGCGCGAGACGGCCACCCGGACAGCGGGCCAGCCAGCGGGCGGACGGCATATCCGCGCGGGGAACAGGCCTCCGATCCAGGTCGTCGCTCCGACCGTGATCAGTCGGACATCGTCCCGCACAGCTCGCTCTGCGAGCGCACCCTCGATCGACGGTCAGTTCGTCATAAGCGATCAGGGCCGTGCCGCCGACACTAAGCTGCCAACCCCTCCACGTCGGCGGGTTTATCAACCGATGGCTGGGAATATGGCTACTCATTCAGACACATTCAGGCGAGCCGAGGCTGCCGGCCGCGGTCGCGGTCGTCGCCGCGATCGTGCTCTACGCGGCGCTGCCCAGTCAGCTCCTGATCGGCCCACGATTCATCGTTCCCGGGCTGGAGCTGATCCTGTTCATACCGCTGCTGCTGTCCAACCCGCGTCGGATGAGCAGGCAGAACCGGCTTCTGCGCAGGCTGTCGGTCGCCCTGCTGCTGTTGATCGCCGTCTCGAATCTGGTCGCGCTCATCCTGCTGATCCGTTCGCTGGTCATCGGGCAGGCGACGGCCGGGGGGCAGCTCCTTGGGGCCGCTGGGCAGGTGTGGTTCACCAACGTGCTGGTCTTCGCGCTCGCATTCTGGGAGCTCGACCGCGGCGGCCCTGTGACCCGAGTTCGCGTGGAGCGGCCGCGCCTGCCGGCGGCTGACTTCCGCTTCCCGCAGGACGAGGACCACGACGCGATCGCTGAAGTCGCGCGACGATCATCGGCGAAGTCGGATTGGGTGCCCGGGTTCCTCGACTACTTGTACGTCTCGGTCACCAACTCCTCAGCGTTCAGCCCAACCGACACCATGCCCTTGTCTGCACGCGCAAAGCTGCTCATGGCGGTGCAATCGGTTTCAGCCCTGACAGTGTCCGTGCTCGTGGTCTCCTTCGGCGTCGGCCTGCTCAAACACTGAGAACCCGGCACGATCTCGAGGGCATGGCCCCGGCGACCGCGCTGCCGGGTCCGCCATCCCGCCCGCAGGGCCAGGTGTCATGCGCCTGCTGCGGGCCGCGGCCGCAGTGGCCGCGTACCGCCTACTGCCAAGTGGGACAAATTGGGCTTGAAGCGCGAGGGGCTGCTAGGTCCTGACGTCGTCGATGGTGACGTTGACCCAGACGTCCCTGAGGCCGGCATCCTTGCGCAGGGCGGCGATGGCCCGTTCCTGGACTCCGCGGCCGACCGCGTCAAGCTCCTGGCCGTACTGGGCGGTTACAGCGAGATCGACCAGGGCCGTGCGGCCCATGACGCCGACAGCTTCGTGAGGGTGGCGGTGCCCGAGGGTTGCGGCCTCAGCCCGTCCGGCGATCCCGGCGCGGGTGCTGCGGCCGAAAGCGACCCTGACACCGGGGACCTGACTTGCCGCATCGCGGGCGATCCTGGCCACGACCCTCGCGGCGATCCGGATTGCTCCGCCGTCGGCGAGGTCAAGGGTGTACCACGCGTCGGCAGTCAGCTCGCGGATCTGCCGGGATACCGCGGTGCGAACAGCGGCAGGCAGGGAAACCTGCTCCGCAGCGAGGCCTCGCACAGGTTCCCAGACGCGGCTGAATTCCCGCAGCGCAGCCTGGCAGTGCGGGCAGCCGCGCTGATGATCGGTCAGCCGCCCGGCCTGCCCGTCGGCAGCCTGCTCGATCAGCTCATCGACCTCGGCACCGCAGGCGAGGCGAGAGACTGCGCCGCCGGGCAGCACCTGGACATCGTCGGCTGGCTGGCCAGAATCGGTCATGGCCTGTTCGCTCACCTCCACTCCTGAAGCGTCCTAGTCAGTGTGCGCCTTCCCCGGAACAGGTTGCTACGAACGGCCGGGACGGTGCTGCCCGTTATGCGGGCAACCTCCAGGTTGGCCAGGCCCTCGAAGTGATGCAGCACTATAGCGACCCGCTGCGGCGGCGGCAGGGCCGCGACGGCAGCGGTGACCGCGTCGACCGTCAGATCGCGCTCGACGTCCTGAGCCGGCTCCTCAGCCGCGGGGGCCACGTGACCCAGCAGGTCGAGGGACTCGTCGGTACGGGTCCGGGTGATCCGGTTCAGCGCCCGGCGGGTGACAATCTGGTACAGCCACGTCGAGAAGCTAGATTTGGCCTGGAAGCCGGGTAGCTGCTGCCAAGCAGCAACAAGAGCCTCCTGCGCGACATCCTCGGCGTCATCATGATCGCCGAGCAACCGCAGCGCCACCCTGTAGGCCAGCCGGCCGTGCCGGTCGACAAGCTCGGCGTAAGCGTCGAGATAGCCCTCCTGGGCCCGCCGGACAAGGTGGCCGTCGTCAGTCTCCGCTCCCACCACTCCCCCCCGTGCCTGGTGACTCCCCCGGTACAGGCATGGCGCCAGCCGCGGGCTCGGCGCCGAGCCCGGGCTAGCTCAGGCTGACCTTCCCCCGCCGGCAGAAATTAACGTGCGACGTTCGGCAGCCGCGCGTGTCTAACAGGACAGAGCCCGGTTGAGGTGACATCCGGGCCCTGCGCGGCCGCTGCCGGCCTCGTTCCGCCACCGATCAGGAGAAAGCGTGCTTCCCAGATGACCGAGTCACTACCAGCCGTTTCGGCCAAGCCGACACCGATGACCGCCGATGCCGCCGAGCCGTCCGCTGAGAGGCGGTCTGCCGAGGGCGGCAAGGTCACTGTCGACCAGAGCGTGGTCCAGAAAATCGCCGGAATCGCGTGCCGGGAGATCAGCGGCGTGCACGCCATGGGCGTCTCAACCAGTCGCGCGTTCGGCGCGGTCCGGGAACGCATTCCGGGCAGCTCCGGCCCGAACATCGCCCAGGGCGTCGGCGTGGAGGTGGGCGAGAGCGAGGCCGCGATCGACCTCGACATCGTCGTGGAATACGGCGTCAGCATCGCCGACCTCGGCAGGAGCATCCAGCGCAACGTCAAGCAGGCCGTCGAGCGCATGACGGGCCTGGACGTCGTCGAGGTGAACATCAACGTTGATGACCTCTACCTGCCCGGCGAAGACGATCAGCAGCAAGACTCGCCGCCGCGGGTGTCATGACCGGGACCGCCTCGACAGGGGCAGCCCCTGCGGCAGCAGTGGTAGAGGGCGTCGATCTGGACGCCGTGGCCGCTGCGGCCCGGAGCTGCCCAGCGGTCAACCGGCTGTGCTCGGGACCCTGGGGCGGAGTGGTCTCCTACCTGCCCGGCCGTGAGGTGCCCGGAATACGGGTGACGCGCGACCATGTCGTCGTCTCGGTCTGCAGCCGGTGGGGCGTCCAGGCCGCGGAACTAGCCCGGCAGGTCCGCGTCGTGCTCGCGCCGCTGGCAGGCGCGCGCCGCATCGATGTCGTTGTCGCTGAAGTGGCCGACCCGCCAGCAACCGCCGCAGAACCTAGCGAGGCGGAACCGTGGATGACGAGCAGCACCGCCAGGCTTCCCGGGGCGCCTTCATCCGGGCTAGCCACCCCGACCGGGGCGGCGATCCCGCGGCCTTCGCTGCCGGGCTAGCGCGCGTTGACCAGCGCACTGTGCTGGCGGCGCCAGCCGCCGCGGCGGGTCAGTCAGGACCCGCGTGATGACCTGTGAATGTGAGATGACATGACACGTACCGCTCTCGGCATTATCGTCGGCCTCGCACTGGGCCTGACGGTGGCGTTCGGCAGCTTCGGGCAGATGCTCATCGTCGCCCTGTTTGCCGTCGCCGGCTTTGTCGTCGCCAAGGTGCTGGATGGCGAGATCGATCTCAGCCCGTACCTGTCGCGCTGGCGCAACAGCCGATGACCAGCGATACCGCCATTCCGCTGGGGCCACCCGACGTTCGCCCTGGACGCAGCGAGCTCGGCACGATCAGCATCAGCAGCCGGGTCGTGCAGAAACTCGCGGCGCGGGCCGCCGTCGAGGTTCCCGACGCGGGCGCCGCGGCGCCACGGGTCATGGGCCGCTCGGTCACCGCTGCCAGCGCGCTCGGGGGACGACAGACCAGCCTGACCGGCCTGCCCAGGGCCGGGGCCGAGATTGACGGCTCGACGGCGGCGCTTGCCCTGTGGATCAGCATCCGCTGGCCAGCGTCCATTCCGGGCGTGAGTACGGCGGTCCGCGAGCACGTCCGCGACCGGGTAAGGACTCTAACCGGCCTGGAAGTCACGGAAGTTTCCATCTCCGTCACCGACCTGGCAACCCGGAACGATCCTCCTCGGGTGCGCCGACAGCAGGGATAGAAACATGAGACTTGCAAACCGTGTTATCGCGGCCCTCCTGACCCTGGCAGTGGCCTGCGCGGGCGTACTGCTGATCATCGAGGTCATCGCCGCGCGAACGGGCCAGCATGCCGTCATCGTCAGCTGGCACGCCGCCTACAACTGGGCCGCGCGGACCGCCTGGATCTCCGGCAGCATCCGCGTGACAGCAGGAATCCTGATCGCGGCTGGCCTGCTGCTCCTGATCGGCGAGCTCACGCCGGCGAGGGTATCGCGCCTCGCCGCGGATCCTTCGAAAGCTGGCGCAGCCGGCATTGACACGGCCTACACCCGCCGGGGCGTCGCCGCCGCGATCCGGTCGGCGGTTACCGACGTGGACGGCGTCCGCGACGCCTCCGTCACGGTCACCCGGCGCAAGATCACGATCGAGGCGACCGCCGCAGCACAAGACAAAGCTGCCGCCCGGACACTGCGCGAACCCGTCACAACCGCAGCGCGGCAGCGCCTGGCAGCACTAAGCCTCGTTCACGCATCAGCGCTGGCGGTGCACGTCAACCCCGGGAGCCGCTAATGCACGCCGACCACACGAACCGCGTCATGCTCCTGCTGCTGGCACTGCTTCTCATTGCCGTCGGGCTGGGCGCAGGGGCGGCCTCGCTCGGCATATTCGGGACCCCCGCCCAGCACAGCTCGCTGATGGCCAACCCGGTGGGGCATTTCATCGGGTCCCAGGGTGCATGGCTATGGCCCGTCACCACTGCGGCAGCAGCCATCCTGGTGGTGCTCGCGCTGCGCTGGCTGCTCGCGCTCCTGTTCTCCACCGATCGCTCCGGCGACTTGCCCGTCCGGTCACCCGGCCTGGCAGGCCGCACGACCCTCGCCGCCGGCGCGCTCACCGAGGCAGTTGCAGAAGAGATCGAAACCTACCTTGGCGTCGACTCGGCGAAAGCCCGGCTAATCGGCAACGGCCTCGAACCCGAGCTTGTCGTGACGGCGACCCTAGAGGAAACCGCGGACCTGATCGCCGTCCGGCAGCGCATCGAGGCAGGCGCGCTGGCCCACGCCCGCTCCGCTCTCGACAATCCGTCGCTGCCAATCCAGCTGCACCTGACCGTCACCGCACGATCCGGCGCCCGCGTCACCTGACCGGGACCTATTTCCGGGCCCGCAACAGAAAGGAAGCAAGATGAGCGCACAGGACAAGGCCAAGAACACCGCGGAAAAGGCCGCCGGCAAGATCAAGGAAGAAAAGGGCAAGATCACGGGCGACGAGTCTGCCGAGGCAGAGGGAAAGGCCGACCAGGCCGCGGGCGATCTCAAGAACGCCGGCGAGAAAGTAAAGGACGCATTCAAGAACTAGACAAAAGCGAATCCGGCTTGCGACGTTATGGCCGGGCCCGACCCAGGGCCACTCGCACGTTGCGTCCGGTATTCGCGGTCTGACTGCCTGGTTCGGCTGGCGCGTCACGGCCAAAGTGCGCGCGGGGCGTTTTCTGCCCTGTCCGGCCCTGCGGTGCGA
Organism: uncultured Actinomycetota bacterium; assembly: GCA_963792725.1. GTDB lineage: Bacteria > Actinomycetota > Actinomycetes > Streptosporangiales > Streptosporangiaceae > JAJYUU01. The sequence goes on from CAWBXJ010000004.1 coordinate 55,086, forward strand.
TCCGGCCGAGTTTCTCAGATCTGGCCAGCCGGGTCGGGCAGCCTCATGCCGTACGTGACCTGCCGGGCCACGTGTCGTCTGTGAGGGGAGAAGCGAGTGACCGGACCGCAGATTGACTACGGGGCAGTGTTCCGGCAGCTACCAGTGCCGATCCTGCTGCTGACACCTGATTTCGTCATTGCCGACATGAACCTGGCGTACCTGCGGGTGGCGGGCCGGACGCGGGAGGAGCTACTTGGCCGCCAAGTCTTCGCTGCGTTCCCGGACAACCCCTCGGATCCTGGCGCGACGGGGGTGCGCAACCTGAATGCGTCGCTGTCCCGGGTCCTGGAGGCAGGCGAGCCTGACGGGCTCTCGCTGCTGAGGTATGACGTGGAGGTGCCGGGCAGCCCCGGTGTGTTCGCGCAGCGGTACTGGTGCCCCGTTAACGGGCCGGTGTTCGGCCCGGATGGCAGCGTGGCGCTGATCGCGGAGTGCGTGGAGGAGATCACGGAGCGCGTGAGCAGGTTCGTCGAGGGGCTGGCAGGCAGCGACGTTCCGGTCGGGCGCGCGTAGCCGGCGCTGCCTTTTGCATGGCGCGCCCGGAAGGTGAAAGAGGATCTCTCATCGCTCGCGTCGATCTGAGGCGCTCCGCCTCTACCGACCCCCGGAGGTGTTGCCCACGCGGATCATCGAGCCGGTAGGTAAGCCCGATTCGCTGCTGGTGCCGGAGGAGGCTGGGTGACGCCTGGCGTCGAACGCCTCGCTGAGTCGGCGGCTGCCGGCCTATGCGAAGGCGTCGTGGCGCAGAGGCTGTCGGCTGCGTGCGCGGGCGCATGACCCGCAAGACCAAGCAGGCCGGTGCGGGTCAGTGGCAGGTGCGCTATCGCCACCGTCGAGCTGCTGCGCGACGCGGCGACCGCGGCGAGCGCGTTATCGTCGTGGATGACCTCCAGGTCCTGCAGCCGTACAGTGCCGATCACGGCCAGCAGCGGCTCGAGGACGTGCTTGTTCTTCGCCACCGTCTTCGGATCCCGGCCGGGCAGTCCGCCGGTCAGCCAGTACTCGCGGCACGACCGCACCGTAAAGTTCACCTGCGCCGTGGCGGTGCTGCCGCCGTCGATCTCTTTCCTTAGTTCCTTCAGCGCGTCTTGCACGGCGGCTCTGGACTGGCCGGAGACCCGCCGGCGCAGCCGCCGGCCTTGGGGGCTGCGCCCGTTGGTGATCTCGCCGCGCCATCTTCCCCGGGGCACCGGCGGTGCCGCGTACCGTCCTTGCATGGGCCGTCATGCTCGAAGTAAATGGCGTCGTCGCCCTTGCTTGGCCGTTCCGGCATGCCCGCAGGGCAGCGTGTCTGGGGGACTATCCGGGGGACAACTGCCGGCGACCGCAGGCGACCCGCGGCGACACACAGCTTGAGTATCCGCAGCTAGAGCCGCTATTGGAGGTGCCGCGTAGCTGGTCCGACACTCTCTCGACTTCGCTGACACGGAAGAGGTCACTGGTTCAATCCCAGTACCGCCCACCAAGTTTGACCAGGTCAGCGGCATGTTCTTGGCGGCCAGCGATGATCGCCCGCCAGGGCGTCGGCCATGCTTCATAGTCATTGCTTAGCCATCCGGCGGCGCATTCGGCCTGGTCAGACCCCATAATGCCGCACATCAATGCCGCCGAGCGACGCCTGGTGCTTCTCCCCTATGGAAGAGGTCACTGGGTGAGTCTCAGCATGACCCACGGATCTACCGGGCAGAATGGCCGGGCTGCCGGACCTCCGGGGGATTAGCCGGGGGACTATCGGTCGTTACCCGGCACAGGCGTGCCCTGCGCCCACCCCGAGTTGTCGCCCATCCGTGCGTTCTTCCCCCGTCACAGCTCGCAGAACGAGGTGACGGCGCCGACCGCCGGATCACCGACGCCTGCCACGCCTCGAGGCCGCAGATGGAACCGGATCGCCGTCGCCCTCGGCGTGTGCCGGCAACCCGCCCGGCACCGGTTCGCCGGCAAAGTCGGCTAACCTCCCGCTCCGCCCCCACTCGCCCTTTCCGAACTGCGGCCGCGGACGGCAGGCGCTTCAACAACGAGCGAACCGCCGGTGTCCGCGCTCGACTTGTCGAGCCCACGGTCATTGCCGACGGATGATCTGCCCGAACGCGGGCACCATCAACGCCCGCTCGTAGCCGAATAGCGGACGTTGGCTGATCACATGGTCATGCCGTGAAGCGCATGATTACCCGCCACATTGGGACACGGCCGCCGGCCGGGGCGATCGGTTCCTCAGCATCGTCGCTCCCGCCCCCGCCTGCGTCGGCGGCTTCAGCGCGACGTGGCCGGTTTCCCGCGGCAGCCGTCGCGGCGCGGCCGTGTCGGTCCGGCAGGGACACCGCGCCGTGAGCGGCGCGGCCGATTAGGCGCGAGTGAAGACCGCGTGGACCGCGATCGTGTTGTCCATCGACGCGATCCCAATGAAGTTCCAGGTCAGGCCGAAGTTCGCCCGGTTGACTGGGAGCTCGCCGTCCAGGCAGATCTCGCCGTCGGCGGCGCTGACAGTCGCGTCGAAGGACACCGGGCGGGTGTTGCCGCGGACGGTCAGGCTGCCAGTCACCCGGACCCCACCGTCGCCCGGCCTGACATTCTCGGCTGTGAACGTGATGTCCGGGTGGTTAGCGATGTCGAAGAAGTCGGGCGAGCGCAGGTGCTTGTCCCGCTGGGCATTCTTGGTATCGATCGACCCAGCGGCCACGGTAAGGACGCCGCTGGCCTCCCCGGTCGCCGTGACCGTGCCGTTCCCGGAGATCTCGCGAAAGACGCCGTGCAGCGGGCGCAGCCCCCACGTGTGCCGGGTCGTGAGCCGGACTTCGGACCTGGCCGGGTCCAGCCTCCAGGTCCCGGCGAGCGCGCCGTCTGCCAGCATCGACTGCAGCTCCGGCGACCTGAGCTGTCCTGACGGTCCCATGCCGTCCCTTCCGCGTACTCGATTAGATTGTCCGAACTATTTTGTTCTGGGAACCATATAAACTACGGACACTAAGAGTCAACCCGCACCAGCGCGAGCAGGGAGCGCCGTGACAGAGGACGCAGACGCGGTGCAGCACTCGCTGATGTGCCTTGGCCTCATGCAGGCGTTCCGGCGCGTGAGCCGTGGAATGCGGCGCTGGCACGACCGCGCCGCGCCGCCCTCGACAGCACCCCTCAGTCCCCGCCACATCGCCGCACTCGAGCAGCTTCTCGGGAGCCCGCTGTCCGTCAGCGAACTCGCATCCAGGCTCGGGCTGACCCTCCCCACCGTCAGCGGCGTCCTCGCCGACCTTGACCGGGCCGGATTCATCGAACGTCACCCCGACCCCGCCGATCGACGGCGCACGATCGTTCAGGTCATCCCCGCCCAGGCCACGCTGATCGGGGAGTGGCTCGACGGTGCCGCCCGGCCCCTGTCTCGCGTCCTAGACCAGCTCTCTCCCGCCGAGCAGGACGCCTTCATCAAAGCCATGAACCTGCTCGAAACCGAACTACATCCCCCGGCGCTTAGCCCTGAACCCGGCGCGACCATAGAGGCCACCCACTCCGGGCCGGCCCGGGGCCAGAAGCCAGGAAGCACGGTGTGAGCGATTGATCACCGGCAATCCGGGCCGGGGCAAGTCGACCCTGGCCACGCCCGGCCAGGCAGTCAGGGGCGAGCATTATGATCCCAACGGCGTGCGCGCTAGCGGCCGCAGGCGCTCGATGAGTGCTGGACCCGCACGTTGCCCGAAGCGGTGAACTGCGGCGTGCGCCCGCAGTTGCTGCTACTCCCCCAGTACGCGAGCGCGAGCACCGCAGGGCTGGCGGCGGAAGCATGGTTCGGCCTCGCCCGCGCGACCCACCATCACGCCTACGACCTTGCCCCGACCGCCGTCGAACTGCGACGCTGGCATGACCTCGTCCGCACCGTCATCGCCCAACTGGCGGAAACGGGTCAGAACGTCGACGCTGCGGCAGATTAACGGCGCCGGGCCTAGCATCTGGACGACCGGCCCGGCCTGCTAACACTACGTACTTGACGTACACTAAGAACATGAGTGAGAACGCTGTGCCGCTGCCTTACGAAGTCCAGGAAATGACCACGACCGAAGCCCGCAAGCACCTCCCGGAGCTGGTCAACATGGCTGCCTACGGTCATGTCACCACCGTGCTCGTCCGCGACGGCCGCCGACTTGCCCGCATCGTCCCCGAGGAGGACGCCTGGGTCTACAGCCCCGCCTGGCAAGACAAGCTCCGGCAGGCCGAAACCGACCTGGCCGAAGGCCGCACCCAGAGCTTTGCCGACGACGAGGACTTCCTCCGGCACCTCGACGCCATAGATGACGAGGCCGGCGGGTGAAGTACCGGACCACCGCCGGGTTCGACGCGGCGCTGGCCAGACTGCCTCGCGAACATCGCAAACTGTTCACCGAAGCTGTCCGCAGTCATCTGATCCCGGCGCTCGCGGTCGGCGCGCACCGCGGTACGGCTCCCTGGCCAACCCGACTGCGCATCCACAAGATCGGTGAGGTCTACTCACTCACCTGGAGTTTCTCCGGCCCTGACGGCCGGGCGCTGTTCAGCATCAGCCCCGACAGCGACGGCCAGCCGCTGCTGACATGGCTCGCCATCGGGTACCACGACATCTACCAATAGAGGACTAGCTGCAACTCGCAGGCGCCGCTGCTAGCAGCGGGGGAGCCGGATGTCATGGTGGTTAGATAGTCACGGCCGAGGCCGCCGCCGTCAGGGCCTGCTGAACCGTAGAGGACATGTCAGAGCTGGGGATACCGCCGCTCGGCTTTGTGAAGGCGCCAAGATTGGTCGCCGTCAGCGTGACGTTGCCGCTGCTGTTCGGGGCAACGGCGTTGACGCTGGTGACCCCGCCAGCCTGGGCTAACGCGGCAGGCTGGATAGTGCCATCGCCGTTGAGAGAGACCTCAGGAAAGTCAGTGAGGATGGCTCCCCAATCCTCAGCCGATCTCGTCACGAGGCGCGCCTGGCTCCGCGGTTCATCGTTCATCGGCTACATGCCGCATAGCTGGCTACGCACCGGGCAGCAAGTGTTGCCACCATGTCTCGCCCTCGCGGCGGCGCGCGTTTCCGTACCGGAGCGTGTGATGAATACTGGCCGCAACGTCGGCGGACTCCTCGGCCCAGGCCGAGAGCAGGAGCGCGTACAGCTGGTGTGTCCCGTCCCGTTCTGGCGCGGTCAATTGAGCGCCTCGGCCAGGGTCGCGATCGGCAGGCCGTGTACGTCGGCGACGGGGCCACAGGTTACCTGGCCCTCGTGGGTGTTGAGGCCGAGCGCGAACGAGGCGTCGCGGCGCAGCGCCTCGCGCCAGCCGCGGTTGGCGATCTCCAGTAGGCACGGCACGGTCACGTTCGTTAGCGCGTACGTAGACGTGTGCGGCACCGCGCCCGGCATGTTGGCCACGCAGTAGAAGATCGTGTCGTGGACCTTGTACGTCGGCTCGGCGTGCGTCGTCGGGTGGGAATCCTCGAAGCAGCCGCCTTGGTCGATGGAGATGTCCACCAGCACCGCGCCTGGCTTCATCCTGGACACCAGCTCGTTCGACACCAGCGTGGGGGCCTTGGCCCCGACGTTCACCGTGGGCAGCAACATCCATTACTACGCCGTGGACCACAGCCCGTCACTGCTGTGGAACTCCGCGACCTGGGAGATCAGCGAAGCCCTGCTGCCACACCTGAAGACCGTGCTCGGCGGCCCCGGCGCGTGGGACTCCGATCAGACCATCCGGCGGGCGATCGAGATCCGCGCTGGCATCATCCAGAACTCGGACATCCTGTCCTTTCAGCACTGTGCGCCGCAATATCCGCACCCGCGGCTCCATTAGCACAACTACACGCGGAACCCGAGCACCCGCCCAACTGCCCCCGGCTTGAATTGACTCACCAGGTGGGTGGATCAGGCCGCGAGTGCCACAAGGATCCGGCGCACTACGCCTCGATCACCTACATGATCAGGCATTATGCGACCCGAAGAGCGAAGGTGATCTTCGATCACCCACATAATGCCGATGAGCGGATACTCCTCCGGCCAGAACAGCGAGGAAGGGGCCGAAAGGCCATGTTGCGGCCGTCTCCGGGCCGCTTACGTTTCCCGCAGGAGATCCGTGTTGGGAGTCCCTCATGCGGGATTTCACACTGTTGCAAAGACGCCTTGTGCCGGCGTGGCGGCTGAGCCAGCCGCCGGGTGGCACCGAGCACGTGCGTGTCGTCCTGCCGTCATACAACCTCGGGGCTTCGGCGCTCCGGCATTACGCGCACCGCTTGCCCGCCCTCGAACACCGCTTCCTGGTGGAAATCCTGCAGCTGGCGCATGTCGAGGCCTGCACGCTGGTGTTCGTCTTTTGCCAGGCACCGGACGCTGAGGTCATCGATTACTACCTTTCGCTGCTGCCGCCGGAGACGTCGGAGCGAGTCCGCCCCCGGATCTGCACGGTGGTGGTCCCCGACGATTCGGGTCGTCCTCTTGCGGCAAAGCTGCTGGACCGGCCCGACCTTGTGGAGCAGGTCCGCGACTGCATCGGAGGCCGTCCAGCGTTCATCGAGCCATGGAACGTCACCGCCGACGAGGCCGCCGTGGCGGTTCGGTTGCAGGCCCCGGTGAACGGCACTGTCCCCGAATTGTGGCCGCTTGGTTTCAAGAGCTCTGGGCGCAGGCTGCTGGCCGCCGCGGGAATACCAACACCTCCCGGGACCGAAGGCGTCCGGACGGCCGGCGACCTGCGGCTCGCGATCGCCAGCCTGCGCAAGGCCCACCCCGGCTTGGCAGCCGCCGTCGTCAAGCTCGACAACAGCGCCTCAGGCGACGGCAACCAGGTGATCGCGCTGCAAGACCCAACCGGGTCACCCGCCTCGGCGCGGACAGTATCGGAGCGCGTGGCCTCGATGCCGGACTGGTACCTGGCTGAACTCGCGCTTGGCGGCGTCGTCGAGGCGTATGTCGCGGGCGAGTACTGGTCAAGCCCCAGCGTGCAGATCGAGATCACCCCCGAGGGCCAGGCCGTGGTTGTCGCGACTCACGAGCAGATCCTGGGCGGGGACAACGGGCAGGTCTACCAGGGCTGCCAATTCCCGGCCAGGCGGGACTACGTTATGCGGCTGACGGAGTACGGCCAGCGTGCCGGATACCTTCTCGCCGAGCGCCAGGTCAGGGGGATGGTGAGCATCGACTTTGTGGCGGCCCGGGACCGCGGTCAGCAGTGGCAGCTCTACGCCCTGGAGGTGAACCTGCGACGGGGCGGCACCAGCCCGCCCATCATCGTACTGTCCAGTCTGCTGCCGGGCAGCTACGACACCTACGGCCGATGGAGGCTTCCCGATGGATCCGCCAGGTACTACTGCGCGACCGACCACCTGGGGGACCCGCGGTGGACCGGGCTGCCCCCTGCTCAGGTCATCGAGGGCGTACGCTCCGCCGGCTTGGAGTTCGACCGCCGGACCGGGACCGGTGTGGTGCTCCACATGCTGTCCGGCCTCGCCATCGACGGCAGGTTGGGGATGACCGCAGTCGGCGGCTCCGCCCAAGAGGCCAAGCACCTCTCTGCCGCGGTCGGCCCAGTGGTGGACCGACTCTGCGCAAAGTGGCCTGCCAGCACCGGGCTACGCGGGCCGCCTCCAGGGCCGAACTCCTTCGAGTTCCGCGGCAGGGGCCCGGACCAGGCGTCGAGTCGCGCGAGGAACTGACCCGGCTGGTGGGATGAGCCTGTCCGTCGTGGGCCGACGTGGTCAGTTCGTTTGGGGCATGGCGCGTGTGGCTGTGCTTCGGCGCGATCTCCCAGATGTGGCCGCGCTGACGAACTCTTCACAACAACTCACACCGCCAGGGCATCCAAACGTCCGCTTTGCCGCGATGATGAACGCCGAGACGGCACGGCTCATGCCGACGGGGCTCAGGCAACGAGGGCGACCTGCTTCCCGCGACCGAGTCAGCTGTGCACCGCTGGTCCACGCCTGACACTGAACGCGGGCGTGGTCGACTCGCCACTGACAGCCAGCGCAGTGCCGCCGATCTGGGTGGCGATCCGGGTCGTCAGCTTTGGCTATCTATGGCGCTCCCGAACTGGTTCCATCTGCATGCGACACCGCTCTCCCGTCCGCCAGGTGACAGGCGGCCTCCTTGATGCTGGCGGGCCGTGGTCACCATCGGTCAGAGGGCAAGTCCTGCTCGGGTGACCATGGCTTGATCTAGCTCCGCTTCGCTCCGGGTCGAACTGTCATGCCGTCGTGTCTTCGGCGTCTATGCCCTGCTGGCGCAGCAGGGCACGCAGGCGGTCGATTTCGCTGTTCAGCTCATGGCACTTTTCGGCCAGGGATGCCAGGTCGGGGTGCGCGGCCGACCACTGTGCCTGGCGGGCAGCCTTATCGGCCAGCAGTTGCTTTCCCCGGTCGCGCAGCGAGGCGGCCTGCTCGTAGTCTTGGGCATCGGCAGCGGCCTCTCGCTCACCATGGGCCCGGTCGATCTGCCGGTCCAGATCGCCGGTGTCTGGCCCGGTGCCCACGCGCTGCTCGATCACCGGCAAGCGTGACTCGATCGCGCTGACCCGAGCTTGCAGCGCAGCCAGCAGCCGGCGCTCGCTCCCGCCCACCGGGCCAGGCCGCAGCTCAGCGTGCGCGGTCTCCAGTTCCTCGCCGTGCCAGCCGTGCAGCAGCCGGATGACCTGCTGGCGGACCCGGATCAGGTCAGCGCCCAGCTTGACCAGGACCTGAGCAGCAACGCCTTCGCCTTCCCTGATCAGCCCGAGCAGGATGTGCTCGGTGCCGACGTAGTTGTGCCCGAGATGCAGAGCCTCCCGCAGGGAAAGCTCAAGGACCTTCTCGGCGCGGGGCGTAAACGGGATCCTCGACGGCGCCTGCTGGCCCTGGCCGATGATCTCCTCAACCTGCTGCCGGACCACCGCCAGGCTGATGCCCAGGGACTCCAGTGCCTTCGCGGCAACGCCCTCGCCCTCGTGAATGAGGCCTAGCAGGATGTGCTCAGTACCGATGTAGTTGTGATTGAGCATCCTGGCCTCTTCCTGAGCCAGGACCACAACCCGCCGCGCCCGGGCGGTAAACCTCTCGAGCAAATCGTTTCTCCGCACCGCCAGTGAGCACTGGCCGCCCGTGCGGAGGCTGGCCGGAGCAGCTCAGCCGCTGCCGGGAACCAGCAGATGACTAATAAAGAATAAGTGTCAGCGACGGGGCGGTGAAGCCGCCGACGACCCCGAATCCGCTGCGCTCACACCGCCGCCGAGGATCCCGCGAAGTCCAGAACTGGACAATCTGCACGCAGAAAACCCGATTAGCAGGCCGGCCGCGGCAGGCAAATATTCGGCGTTCGGAGCGGTCCGATAACCGGAAAGGGCCTGCTGGATACTCGCCCGTGAGAGACGGCGGTCGCCGTCCGGTCCACGATCCTCCAGACGTGAAGTGCGCTAGCCGGCGGTGCCGAGGAGCGCGTCCATTTTCTCGGCGCCGGTGGTCATGACGGGCCGGAGCTGGTGCCGGTAGACGGACTCGGTGACCTTGCTGCTGGCGTGGCCGACGAGCCGGGCGATCTCCTCGACGGCGACGTCGCTGTCGGACATCAGGCTGACGAAGGTATGCCTTAGTTCCCGGGGTGTCCAGTCCGGCCCGATCCCCGCCGAGGTGCACACAGCACGGAATGAGCGGCGCACGTTCGCCGCGTCCAGCGGCTGCCCTTTGGCCGTGCAGAACACCAGGTCCCCCGGCTCCGGCCCGGTCTCCTCGCGCAGTGCCTGCAGCGCGGTCACCGCCAGCTGCGGCAAGCCGAGAGTGCGGCGGGATTTTGTGGTCTTGGTGCCTCCCCTGGCCCGCACCGACCGCCACACCGCCACGGACGCCGGCCGCGGCGGGACGGTGGCGGGGTCGCCGACGTCGACGTGCTCCCACCGCAGCGCCCGTGCTTCCTCCGTCCGCACCCCCGTGCACAGCGACAGCATCACGTACGCATAGGTGCGCGGCCCGGCCGCGCTGGCAGCGGCCGTTAGCGCGGTGGCCTCGGCGAGGGTCATGCTGCGGCTCGGCCTCCCCCGCTGTCCCGCCGGCGTGCCGGTCAGCGCCGACACGTTGCGCAGCACGAGATTCTTGGCCTGCGCCCTCGTGATCGCCCGGGTCAGGGCCAGGTGCGCCATCGCCACCGTCGCGCTGCTCCGCGTGGCCGCGACCGCGGCCAGCGCCTGGTCGACGTCGGTGACGTCCAGGTCCCGCAGCCGGACTTGCCGATCACCGCCAGCACCGGCTCCAGGACGAACCTGTTCTTCGCGACCGTCTTGGGGTCCCGGCCCGGCAGCCCGTCCGTCAGCCAGTCCTCGCAGCACCGCCGCACCGTGTAGTTCACTGGCGCGGCCTTGGTGATGCCGCCGTCGATCTCTTTCCGCAGTTCTTTGAGGGCGTCCTGCACCGCCGCCTTGCTCGGCCCGGACACCCGCCGCCGCAGCCGCCGGCCCTGCGGGCTGCGGCCCGGCGGTGATCTCGCCGCGCCATCTTCCCGGGCACCGGCGGTGCCGCGTACTGTCCTTGCATGGGCCGTCATGCTCGAAGTAAATGGCGTCGTCGCCCTTGCTGCGCCGTTCCGGCATGCCTAAAGAATAGTCCCTCTGGGGGACTATCCGGGGGACAACTGCCAGCGACCGCGGCCGACGCGCGGCGACGGGCAGCGTACGTATCCGCAGCTAGAGCCGCCTATTGAGTTATTCCGTAGCAGGTCCGCGGATCCATGACTTCCCTGACACGGAAGAGGTCACTGGTTCAATCCCAGCACCGCCGACGGGTCTACCGGGCAGAATGCCAGACTCTGCCGGACCCCGGGGGATTGGCCCGGGGACTACCGGCCGCTACGACGGCGCGACGGGCGTGCTGTGCGCCGACGCTGAGTCGTCGAGTATCCGTGCGGTCTGCTCCCGTCCCGGCTCGCCGAACGAGGTGACGGCGCCGGCCCCGCAGGCGCTAGCTCGCCCGCCACCGCACCGAATCGGCACTGTCGATCCCCGTTGGCGAGGTGCTCCCGCTGGCCCGTATCGCCGGGCGCCCAGATCACCGTGCCGCCCACGCCTCCTGGCCGGGATGTCGTGGTGTCCCGCGGAGCTTGATGTCCAGCCCTGAAGGCATCCTGCGGTTGACGAGGTGTCGAGCCGCGAGACGGGAGCAGCAGCACATGCGATATATCAAGGCAGACCACCGCGGCCGTGCCCTCTGGATCACCTTCGACCGGCCGGAGAAGCTCAACATCTTGCATCCAGAAGACCTCAGCGAGCTTCGCGACGTCATCGCCGACCTCGCTGCTGGCGTGCGGGCGATTGTCTTCACCGGCGCGGGCCAGGCGGCCTTCAGCGCCGGAATGAACATCGAGGCCTTCGCCGACCTGACACCCGCCCAGGCGCGTGCCCTGATCGGCGACCTCGCACAAGTGATGCGCGCCATCCGGCACTCGCCAGTCGTCACTGTCGCCGCAGTCAGCGGGTACTGCCTCGGGGCAGCGTTCGAACTGGCCCTGGCGTGCGACCTTCGGGTCGCCGCCCCGACCGCGTCATTCGGCCTGCCCGAGATCAAGGTCGGCGTGCCATCGGTCATCGACGCCGCCCTGCTGCCCGCCTTCGTCGGGCTCAGCACGGCGCGTGAAATGGTCCTCACCGGCGACATCTACACCCTTGATCAGGTGGTGCGCGCGCCCCATCCGCGACGCGGATTGCCGGTGGGCGCGTGTTACTCCAGGCCGCTCCCGCGTGAGCCGAGCATCGCGACAGGTTGCTCTGGCTATTCCCACCTGAAGTAGCGCTTGGCGAGGAATCCGAACACGATCGCGTATCCCGCGAGGACTAGCAGCGGCTGCGCGGGCGGGAACTGGCCGACCCACGACTCACCGATCGCCGGCACCGCCGCGCCAAGCGGGGTGTAGTTGCTGATGTCCTGGATCACGGTCGGCATCAGCTGTACCGGGTAATACAGCCCAGAGAAGAACATCATCGGGTAGAGCGCCGCCGCCATGAGGCCGCGGGCGGCACCTGAGGTCCGGGCAATGGCCGCGATCGTCAGCCCGATCGCGAACAGCGCGGCCATGGTGAGCGCGATCGCCAGCACCATCGCGGCTGGGTTCTTCGGGGCGCTGATCCCGAAGAACACGATGCTCACGGTGACCAGCAGCGCCAGCGTGACCGCCATCAGGCAGGCCTGGACTGCAATCTGCGCGGCCAGCACCCAGTACGCGGGCACGGGCGTCGTCGACAGCCGGCGCAGGATGCCAAGCTCACGGTAGGAAACCAGCGGCCCGGGCAGATAGGTGAAGGCGATGATCGCGATCGAGAAGGCCATGAGGATCGGGATGTAGATGTCGAACGCCGAATAGCCGCCCAGGCTGGCCGAAGGCTTCTGGAATGCCGGGATCTCGCCGAAGATGACCAGGAGCAGCAAGGCGATCCCCGCGCCGGCGATCATCCCAGCCGGCTGCCGCCAGGCTAGCCGGGCCTCGTTGAACACCATGTTGGCGAACGCGGCCCGCGGCGCTCGCGGCCGGGTCAGCGTGAACGTGGTCATGACTGCGCTCCTTCTTCTGCTTCGTGCAGGTGCTTTCCGGTGAGCCGCACGAAGGCGTCCTCCAGAGTCGATGCGTCGATCCGGACGTCCTGCGCCTCGACGCCCGCCGCGTGCATCGCGACGATCACGGCGGTGGCGAGCTCACCGGTGCCGGTGACGACGACATGGTGGCCGTCGTGCTCGATCGCGGTCACCCCCGGCAGGCGGGTCAGCAGGCTCTCGTCGAACGGGGCCGACGGCAGGAACCGGACCGTCTTCGCGCCCGTGGCCCGCGCGGCCAGGCCTGCCGGGGTGTCCAGCGCGACGATGCGCCCGGAGTCGATGAGCGCTACCCGGTCGCACAGCCGCTCGGCTTCCTCCATGAAATGCGTGACCAGCAGGACCGTCGTTCCGCGGTCACGCACGTGCTCGATGAGTTCCCAGGCGTCCCGGCGGGCCTGCGGGTCGAGTCCGGTTGTCATTTCGTCCAGGACTGCGATCTTGGGTGCGCCGATGAGCGCCAGCACCACGGACAAGCGCTGCTGCTGGCCGCCGGACAGGGACCGGTAGTAGGACTTCCGCTTGTCGCCTAGGCCGAGCGCCCCGGCCAGCTCGCCGACGTCGGCCGGATGGCGATAGAAGGACCTGTACATGTCGATGATCTCGCCGACCCGCAGCTTGGCCGGAAAGGCGCCCGACTGCAGCTGCACTCCGGTGATCTCGTGGATCCGGGCCTTGTCGGCCTGCGGATCGATGCCCATCAGCCGGATCGTCCCTGAGTCCGGGGACCGCAGGCCGACGGCGCACTCGACCGTCGTCGTCTTTCCCGCTCCGTTCGGGCCGAGGATGCCGAAGATCTCGCCCTCGGTGACCGAGAACGAGACGTCATCGACCGCCACCAGCGGGCCGTAAGTCTTGCGCAGATGCGAGATCTCAACGGCGGGCCCGCTCGCAGCCTCCGCCTGGGCCGGAGCCATCGAGGCTCCCGGTTCGCTCGCCAGGGTATCGGGGGTTTGCATGAGTTTCTCCCGTCCGCCGGGCACCGACCTGACTGGCCGGTGCTCCGTAAGCTAATGTCAGAATGCCGTTAAACATTAGGCATATCAATGCAATTCTTGGCGGGCATTGGGCGCCGACTTTCTGCTCGCGGAGGGCGGCTCTCCCGGACGACGGAGACAGCGTGACCCATGCGAACGCCTAGGCGGCGGCATCAGGAAGAGGGCAGTACGGCCGTTGGGAGGATGATGATTGATGATCTTGAAGGGTCCGCGAGCCAGCTTTGTCGGCATATGCGCTCCTTGCTGCCGGTAGACGGGCCTAGGGGCGGCGGTACGGGACTGGACGTCTTGCTAAACGATGAGCACGACCGCCGCGAGGGCGACGAGGCATAGGGCTGTACTGGCGATCAAGGCCGGCCCGGCGCACCACGCCATGGCCGACGTGGGGAAGCGAGCGTGGCCGAGTCATACCCTGCCATTCACAGCCCCCAGGCACCGATGCAATAGGTGCACGGAATTCATCGGTAGTAGACGATTACGAGTTCGGCTTAGCGCATTAGCGTTCGGCCCGCCATTCCTGCAGCTGGCCATGATGCTGGGCGCCGTGGCAGCGGCGATATGTCTTCGGCCGCATGCTGGGCCGAAGAGCATACAGCGTGCCGGCAGCGGCCACTGGGAACCGCCCGGCGGTCTCCTCGAACTCGGCGGCACCATCGAAGACGGCCTGCGCCTCGCCTTCGTCATCAAGAGCAACCCGCTCGCAGGAGATGGTCAAGCCGCAGCACTCGCCGCCGTCCTTGCCGCTTGGGCACACGAGCACCCGATCTTCTACCTCGGCCCGACCTCGAACGGACTAACCAACGCTTTGTGCTGACAGACTGACCAATTCTGTCTACGAAGACGGCCCCTCAGCTGATGCTCAACGGCTTCGCGGCGCGCACGACGAGTTCCTCATCGCAAAAATTCCCTGACTTAAGTGCCAGCACGATCCCACGGTCTTCGCGGTCCGCCATCCAGCTCACCCCAGGCGACAGCTCCGGGCCCAACTCCAGCATCTTCACCCCCAGCGCCCCCACAACCGCACCCGAGGTCTCCCCCGCCCGGCAACGACAAGGCGACGGAATCCCTCATCGCATAGCCGCCGGGCTATGCACCCGAGCACTGACTTGATCTCTCCCGCCACGCCCGGCACGCTCGCCGGTTCCGAGCCTTCGGAAGTAAGCGAATAGATGAGTACAGCCGAACGAGCCAACCGTTGCGTCGCCCAGCTAACTGCTTCGTCGACGCTGTCAGGCGACAGCCGCTCGGGATCCAGGCGCAGGACCGGACCGTGCCTGGCGAACGCCCCAATCTGTCTACGGGTGATCTCCGAGCAGCTACCGGAGAGGATCACAAGAGGTCCCTTGTACTGCGGATTCCAGTCAGCTTGCTGGCGGCTCTGACCGACGGGCCTGACCAGCGGTGCCATGGCGCCGGCCAGCCCGGCCGAGCCTGTCACGAGCCCATGGCTCAGGCAAGCGGCCGCGAGGCTGACAAGATCTGCGTCGTCATCGGCGTCTGTGACGGCGTACCGGACGCCTTGCGCCTGAAGATCGCAGAGTGCCTCGGCGATAGCCGTCGGCCCTCGGCGGACGATCTGCAGTGGCACGAGCCCCACAGCGTGCGAAGTCTGCCGCGCCATCAGCGAGACGACAGACGAGTCGAGTCGTGGTGTCAGCGGATGATCTCCCAGCCTCGCCCGATCCGGCAAATGTGCCCCGACAAACAGATGGCCTTGATACACCGTGCGATCCAGGCGGGGAAACGCCGGGCAGACAACTACCACTTCAGCGTCCGTACGCTCAAACAGCGCATCCGCGACTGGCCCGATGTTCCCGGTCTCCCCCGAGTCGAAGGTGGACGAGTACGTGAAATGCAGAAGGGGTACACCGCCGCGCTGAAGGAGTTCTGCAGCGTTATGTGCAGCAGCTACCGCTTCCGGAATGCCTATGCTGCGTATCTTCAGCGCGACGATGAGCGCAGCCGCCTGGACGTCCAGAGCTGCTGGCAGCCCGACGCTAATCGCGACGCGCAGGCCGCCTCGCGACTGGGCCGAGGCTAGGTCGGTAGCACCAGTGAAGTCGCCAGCAATAGCCACCATCCGCAGGCCAGATGAGCGCGGGCGGCAGCGGCTGCTCAAGTGAGCTGCGCCTCCACGTCGCTGATGACGCCGTCGAGAACGGAGACAAGCTCATCGATCTCGGCATGGGTGATGATGTACGGAGGAGCGATCTGGATGTGATCGCCTCTCGGGTCCGGCGCGAAGGGGACGGCCGTCACCTGGTCGGCGACGAACTCGATGCCAGCGAGCAGGCCGAGACCACCGCTACATCTGGAGGCATCGTGCAGCACGTCCTCGCTCTGTCCAGTTCGGCTGTCTTGGTGCGCCACTGGTTCGAGATCGACTTGGATGACGCGTCCATGGAGCACGGCGCTCGGATCGAGCTGCGCGAGCTAGTCCGGCAACCGCGCCGCGGTAGCGAGTCCGCGGCCCAGCTCATCACAGCAGACCGCCCGCTATGGAGGGCGGACCTCTTCGACCGCCTGACGGACAAGCCCGGAACCTTCGGCGTAGCGCATTACCATCCGGAGTTCGACGGCAACGAGCCCGGTCCGCGTGTCTGGGATCCCGATCTGACCGCTAATCCCTGGCGGTGGTTGCACGAGCAGATGGTCAGTCTCGGCGCCAGGCCCGGCAGGACAGACTGGTCGCTCGATCCGGACGATGCGGCCGAACTCAGCAGGCGAGCGACCGACGTAGTTGACTTGGCCAGGCAATTCTCGCCGGAACGCTGCCGCTCAGCAGCCGAGTGCTTCCAGCTGACTCGAGACGCACGGGAGTCGGTCCAGCTCATGATGGAGTACCTGCGCCAGCCCCAGCTTCTCGACCTGGACTGGGTCTCGCCCTGGCGGTCTGGCGCGACCTGACGGCGGTGGGCGACGTTCAGTGGCCGAGCAGCCGCTCGGCCTGAGAAGCCGCCGCCTGGCCGCGGTTCGCGCGCGAGCCTAGCGAGCCTGGCTGGCGGTGTAAGTTGCGTGCGCGGCCGACGGCTGACGCGGAGCGGCCCAGCTCGAGGCATCGGGCCTGGTCACGGGTAGACTCATCACGTTCGATCGATCGATAACCGGACCTTTACGGAGCGTCATGCCTAGGCGGCAGCCAGTTGCAAGGGTAACAGTCCCAGCTGATCCGGCCGAGCTCTCGACCAAGCAGCGTATCGAGCAGGCAGCTCTGCAGTTGTTCGCAACGAAGGGGTTCGAGGCGACCGGCATCCGCGACATTGCCGACCGGGCAGGTCTATCCACAGCCGCGCTCTACCACTACATGGGCAGCAAGGACGAGCTGCTGGTCGCCTTCATGGTGGAGAGCATGACGGAGCTGACCAGGGCGGCGCGCGCGGCTCTCGAAGGGGCTGAGGGGCCTGCCGCGCAACTGGCCGCACTGGTTCGCACTCACGTTGGCTTCCATACCCTGGATGCTCAGCGATCGCTGGTCGCCGACGACGAGCTTCGCGCAGTCTCTGACGTCGCATTTACCAAGGTCATGCAGTTGCGCGACGGATACGAGCGACTCTGGGCCGAGACCCTCGAGCGTGGCGTACGCAGCGGCGAGTTCCGCTTCGCCGACGCGCGCGTCACGCGCCTCGCGCTGCTGGAGATGTGTAACGGCATCGCCCGCTGGTACTCAGACCGCGGGCCCAAGAGCCCGGTCGAGATCGCTGACTGCTTCGCCGATCTCGCGCTCGCGATGGTCGGCGCCCGGCTGGACGGCCGGGCAGTTCAGCTCGCAGAATTGCGATGCCGAACGACGAGAGAGGTCCTCGGTCTCGTCGAGGCTGAGCTGCGCGGCGCGAGTCGCAGCTCAAGGGAGGACCTGATAGCGGACCCGGCTACGGCCAGCTGACCCGCGCGCCCGCCGGTTCTTTACAGCTATCCATCTGACTATCAGGTGACCATTGAGGTTCGATCGATCGATCGGTAAGGTATAGCTAGTTGCCGCCTGCTCCGCCCCCAAGGGAGGCCGCAGATGTCTGTTCATCAGCAGGAACATGATCTGGAGCGGCATGCCATCGGCCTGCCCGCAGTCACCGCGCAGTCGGCCGCCCTGATCGCCCCCGCAGCAGGCTCGGTGGCTGGGCTGGCCTTTATCGTGGGCTACTCCGGCGCTGCAACACCGCTCGCGTTCCTGATTGGCCTGCTGGTGTGCGTCTGCATTGCGCTGGTGATCGGCGAGTATGCCCGCCGGCTGCCGAGTGCTGGCTCCTTCTACACGTACCTGACTAGGACCTTTGGCCCCAAGACAGGGTTCGTCACCGGGGTAGCGCTGTTCGGCGCCTACCTGCTGCTGTTTCCGTTCCAGCTCGACTTCTTCGGCAACTTCGTGTCGTCACTGCTGGCCACCTCTGGCGTCCACATCGCCTGGTGGGTGTTCTCCGCTGCGCTGATCGTCTTGTCCACCACGCTCGGCGTACTCGGCGTCAAGCCGTCGCTGCGCACCGGACTGATCGGCCTCGGGTTCGAGATGCTGATCCTTGCGATCTTCGCGCTGGTGATCATCGTCAAGGGCGGCGCGCACGGTAACACCATCCAGGCGTTCAACCCGGGTGACAGCCTGAAGGGCTCCGGCGGACTGCTCACCGCCGTGGTCTATACGATCTTCGCGTTCGTGGGTTTCGAGTCCGCGACCACCCTTGGCGACGAGGCGCGCGAGCCGCGGCGGACGATTCCGCGCGCGGTCATGCTCACGACCCTCGTCGTCGGCATCTTCTACGTGGTCGTCTCCTACGCCGTCACTATCGGCTACGGGATCTCCACCAAGAACGTCCAGGCTCTCGCCAGCTCAGCCACTCCCTTCAACACGCTGGCCGATAAGTTCGGCAACGGCGCGCTGAGCGTGTTCGTGAACCTGGCGGTCATCTCGAGCTTCACCGCGCTGAACATCGTGACCGTCATCGCAGTCAGCAGAATCTTCTGGAAGATGGGCCGTGATGGCCTGCTGCCGTCCGCGTTCAGCCGGATCAACACCCGGCAGTCACCGCATATCGCCTGCCTCTTCTCCGGCGGGCTGGCGCTCGTCGCCTCGATCCTGTTCGGCGCCATCTACGGCGCCCTGAACTTTGCGTCTTGGCTCTCCTACTTCGCCACCCTCTTCTTCATCGCGGCCTACCTGCTGATCAGCGTCGGGCTGATGCGCTTCATGTGGCGGGATTACCGGTCGGAATTCAGCTGGGCTAGGCACGCGACGCTGCCTGTCATCTCGATCGCCGCGATGGTCTGGGTGCTGTGGGGCAATATCCATCCCTATCCGCCCGCGCCCTTGCGCTGGTTCATCTATGCCACGGTCGGGGTCCTGCTGATCAGCGCCCTGATCGCGCAGTGGCTTGGCAAGACCAGGCCAGCTGCGATGCAGCGGGCTGGCATGCTGCTGGCCGACATCGAGGTCGAACGCGAGGAGGCCCTGGCCGACTCCGACGAGGCTGGCAGCTAGATGGCGATCCTCTTCGACGTGCGTGACGGCATTGCCAGGATCACGATCAACCGGCCGGAGGTGCTCAATGCGCTGGACCCGGCCACCTACGCCGAGCTAACCGAGGCCTTCCAGCAGATCGAGGGCGACCCAGACATCCTGGTCGGGATCATCACCGGTGCCGGTGACAAGGCGTTCACCGCCGGTGCCGACCTGAAGCTCATGCATACCGGCAACGCTGACCTGAGCCAGTGGACGCCGTGGCGGCAGGACCGCTGGGACTTCGGCGCGACGACGTCCAAGCCGCTGATCGCGGCCATCAACGGTTACGCGCTGGCCGGCGGCCTGGAGCTAGCCCTCGTCTGCGACATCCGGATCGCGTCGCCGAACGCTGTCTTCGGCACGCCCGAGGTGAAGTGGAATCTGCTGGACGGTTTCGGTGCCTACCAGCTGCCGCGGATCATCTCGCTGTCGCACGCCATGGAGATGCTGCTGACCGGCGAATTCATCGACGCTGCCACGGCGGAGCGGATCGGCCTGATCAGCCGCGTCGTCCCGGCCGACGGGCTGCAGGCCGAAGCCGACCGGCTGGCCGCGGCGATTGCCGCCAACGGGCCGATGGCAGTGCGGATGACCAAGGAACTGGTCCGCAGCGGACTGTCAGCGTCTCCGGCCGAGCACTTCCGGCTGATGCACGAGTACTACAGCCGGGTTGACGCCACCGCCGATCAGGCCGAGGGCCTCAACGCCTTCGCCGAGAAGCGGCAGCCGCGCTACCGCGACAGCCAGCAGGCCGCCGGCGAGTGACCGAGCCCGAGCAGGACCGGAGGACACGACCATGAAGATGTTCGCCTTCCACTGCGGCGGCGAGAAGACACTTCTCTCGGTCTTCGACCCGTTCGACCCGGATTGCGGCTCGACGATCCACGTGCCGTACTTCTTCTACCTGATCCAGCATCCCGAGGGAGCAGTCCTATTCGACTGCGGTGCCCACCCCGCTCTGCTGGACGACCCGCGCAGCCGGCTGGGCGATGCAGCCGACCTTTACGAGATCGTCATGAATCCGGGCGACGACGTGCGCTCCCGGCTCGACTCGCTGGGCGTGGACGCGGAGGGCATCGGCCACGTCGTCCAGTCGCACCTGCACTACGACCACGCCGGCGGCCTGGAATTCGTCCGGGAGGCGACCGTGTACGTGCAACGCGAGGAGCTCAGCTTCGCCTACTGGCCGCCGGTCTACCAGCGCGACGTGTACGTCCGGCAGGACTTCGACGTCATCACGAAGTGGAAGCAGTTGCGCGGCGAGCACGACATCTTCAACGACGGCCGCCTGATCATCTTCCCGACGCCCGGTCACACGCCAGGGCACCAGTCCATGCTCGTCCGGCTCGACAACGAGGCCTACATACTCGCCGGGGACGCTGTCTACGACCGGGACAAGATGCAGGCCAGGTGCCTGCCCGGCCTGCTGTGGAGTCCGGACGCCATCATCGAGAGCTGGGAGAAGATCGAGGAGATGCAGCGGCGCTACGACGCCCAGCTCATCGTGACCCACGACGTGCACTGGCAGGACACCGTCAAGCTCGGGCCGGGGCAGTGGTACGAGTGACGGCGGTCATCCCTGACGGCCGTCCTGCCGACATGCCCGGCAGCCGCACGCCCGAGCGGGACATCGTCGAGGTCGTGCGGGACGCCTGCCATGCCGACCCCGATGTCCCGGCGCTGATCTTCGAGGACGGGGTGAGCGTCAGCCGGGGCCGGCTGTGGGCTGAGACCGAGTCGTTCGCTGGCTACCTTAGCTCGCGCATCCGGCCTGGCGACCGGGTCGCGGTCATGATGCGCAACCGAGTCGAGTTCATGGTTACCTGGCTCGCCGTGGCCGCGTGCCGCGGAATCCTGGTCGCGCTCAACCCGGCCGCCCGCAGTTACGACGCCGGTTATGTGGTCCGCGACTCTGCCGCCAGGATCGCGGTCGTCGACGCGGCCCACGCCGCCCTGTTCGCCGAGCTTCAGCCGCAGTGTCCCGACCTGGCCGAGATCATCGTGGCCGCGGACGATGAACCGGGCGGGCTCAGCGCCTACTCCGGGCCTGGGCTGCCCGAGCGGCCGCCCGAGGCGCGCGGTGACCTGACCAATGTCTTCTACACCTCGGGCACGACAGGCCCGCCGAAAGGCTGCGCGATCGGTCACGACTACTGGATCCGGTTCGCCGACCTGATGGCCGAGCGGTTCAGCTTCACTGCCGCCGACCGGATGATCTGCTGCTTGCAGTTCTTCTACAACGACCCGCCCTGGATGCTGCTGCTCGCGCTAACGGCCGGGACGTCCATGGTCGCCATGCGCCGGTTCAGCGTGTCGCGCTACTGGCAGGTTGTCCGCGATCACGACGTCACCGTGCTGTTCGGCATCGCGTCGACGGCCAGCCTGCTGCTGAAAGCGCCGCTCAGCGATGACGACCACCGGCACAAGGTGCGCCTGTCGATCCAGGTTGGCATCCCCGCGCCGCTGCACCAGGATCTCGTCGACCGGTGGGGGGTGCCGTGGGTCGAGGCGTACGGGCTCACTGAGACTGGCGTGATCGTCTCGATGCCGGTCGAGCAGGCTGAGCAGATGATCGGCTCCGGCTCCATCGGCCTGCCCTGCCCCGGCGCCGCCGTGCGGGTAGTCCGGGCCGATGGCACCGAGTGCGCGGACGACGAGCCCGGCGAGCTCGTCGTCCGGGCGCCCGGCCTGATGCGCGGCTACCTGAACAGGCCAGAGGCTACGGCGGAGACGTTCCGCGGCGGCTGGCTGCATACCGGTGACCTCGGCCGCCGCGACGCGGCTGGCTACCTGTATTTCGTCGGCCGCATCAAGGACGTCATCCGCCGGGCCGGCGAGAACATTGCCGCGGCGGAGGTCGAAACAGTACTGCGTTCCCATCCTGGGGTGCTGGAGGTGGCGGCGGTACCGGTACCCGACGAGTTGCTCGGCGAGGAAGTCAAGGTCCACATCCTTCTAGGGAACGGGCTTAGTCCTGGGTCGGTGCCGCCCGCCGAGCTGATCGCGTTCAGCGCCGACCGGCTGGCCCGGTACAAGGTGCCGAGGTTTGTCGAGTACCGCGCCGAGGACTTCGACCGGACCCCGTCGATGCGGGTCAAGAAGGAAGCCCTCGATCGCTCGACCGACCCCGAGCGCGTCTGGGACAGGGCCGCAGAGCTCAGCTGGTGAACGCGTCGTCCAAGGAGGTCCGGTGTCGCAGGTCATCGATTTCAGGGTCCGGCTACCGCTTGAACTGCGCCCGGACGAGGAACTGCCCGCCGACTACTTGGACCAGTACGACAAGGTGCTGGACCTGTCGGCGAACCGGCACCGCACACTCGCCGACCTGATCGCGGACATGGCGGCGAGCGGCACCGAGCACGCCGTCGTGCACGCCGAGTACGAGTACGGCGACGACGCCGACGCGCTCAACGAGGCCGTCGGGAAGCTGGTGAGCGAGGACCCGGACCGGTTCTCCGGCTACGGCACCATCTCGATGAACCCGGTGAAGATACCGCGAGCCCTGGCCCAGGTCCGGCGCGTCGCCGAGCTGGGGCTCACCGGTCTGGCGATACAGCCGTCGTTCTTCGGCATCGCGATCGACGACCGGGTGCTGTATCCGGTCTACGCCAAGGCCGACGAACTGGGCCTGCAGGTCGCCCTGCACACCGGCATCAACTACACCGTCAGCTTCCCGATCCGCAACGACCAACCCCTGCAACTGGATCAGGTGGCCTGCGACTTCCCGAGCCTGATCCTGATCGGGTGCCACGCAGGCTGGCCGTGGGTGGCCGAGATGGTCGCAGTCCTGCGCAAGCACCCGAACGTCTACGCCGAGTTCGGCGGCCTGGCGCCACGGTACGTGTGCGAGCCGAACACCGGCTGGGAGGTCATGAAGCGGTTCATGAACAGCCTGCTCAGCCAGCAGGTGCTGCACGGGACCGACTGGCCAGTGTTCCCGATGGACAAGGCACTGGCACAGTGGCGCGCCGGCGGCCTGCGCGACCACGTACTGGACGCGCTGATCGGCGGCAACGCGGCCCGGCTACTCGGGCGCGACTAGCCCGGGCCGTCGGCTGGCGGCTTAGTGATCTTCTGCTGATTGCCCCGCTGAAAGCCTTCAGCAGGGACTCCGTGCGGGATGACGGCGCGCCTGCCCCGGTCGTCCAGGCCCTCGCGTCAGACCGCTCGCTTCTCGTACTCAGCCACCGCAGGGCCCCGTTCGCAGCCGGAACTTCAAGAGCCAAACCCAGAGCCAATGCAGTCCGGTGCAGCGCGATGCGCAGCAACGTCAAGCCACGAGAGTCCCAGTTCAGAGCCGCATCCAACGCTCCCAGACCTTAACTTGCTTCTGGCCGGGCTTCCTGACACGGAAGAGGTCACTGGTTCAATCCCAGTACCGCCCACCAGTTCAGTTAGATATTTTCGAACACTGACTCGTTGCCTTGGCTAACTAAAAGAGCCAAACTAGATCCCCGAAAGAGCCAAAGTTCCCGGCCAGGGCTCTCGGCCTGGCCTCGGTAACGACTTCGGACCAGGCCGCGCAACCGCCGGCTCCCTCAGGCGACTCTTGCCGCCTCCCCGCCACAGAAGAAGAGGTCATCAAGGATGCCGGGCACGCCTCGGCAGAAGGCCCAGGGCTTGCCAGCGTCGGGCCGCGTCGCCCTCCGGGGGCAACACGGCCGCCCGATAGCCCTCTGTAGCTGCCCGAGGCGATGCGGTAGAGTTAAGCGTAGCCTTTAATCGGGAGGTAAGCTTGGCGTGGGCTATCAAGGTCACCGACGAGTACGCGGCCTGGTTCACCACGCTGATCAAAGAGGATCTCGCCTCGGCGACTCAGGTAGCGCAGGCGGTCGCCGCGCTGCGCGAGGAAGGGCCCGCGCTCGGCCGCCCGTTAGTCGACCGGCTGAAGGGCTCCACGATCCACCACCTCAAAGAACTACGCCCCGGATCGCGCGGCCGCTCCGAGATCAGGATCATCTTCGCGTTCGACCCCGCGCGGTCGGCGTTACTGCTGCTCGGCGGCGACAAGGCCGGGAACTGGCAGCGCTGGTACCGCGACAACATCCCGATCGCCGAACGGCTCTACCGGGACTACACGACAGAGAATCAGGAGTAACAGGCGATGGCCAAGCGCACCCCGCAGGACTGGGAAAACCTGGAACGGGAACTGCACGCCGCGGGCGTCTCTCCTGAGCAGATCGAGGCCGGGGCCCGGACCCTGCTCGCCCAGGCCCGCGGGTATCAGCTCGCCCAGGCCCGCAAGCAACTCGGCCTCGCCCAGCGCGAGATCGCGGCCACCATGGGCGTCAGCATCGCCCGCATCTCGCAGATCGAACACGGCGAAGTCACCTCATTCGAGGTCATCGCCCGCTACGTCGAAGCACTCGGCGGCCGCCTCGACCTCGTTGCCGACTTCGGCGACCGCACAGTCCGCCTCCCCGTCAGCGACACCGCCGACACCACCGCCGCCTGATACAAAGTTGTTCAGCTCGGACGGGGCTGACATGGATCGGTGCCTACTTTGGCCTTAGTTGCCGTCCTGAAGTCGCGCCCGACCTGGACGGGTCTATAACTGGTGATACGGTCCGCAGTCGTCTTTGTGGCCTAAGTCGCGGTTGTCATATATTGAGGCTTTCGCGCTGCAGCTTGACCTGTTTGCTGGCGGGGTACCGTGTCCGCCGTTCCAACCGCCGCGCCGCCGCGGACACCGGCTGCGGCGGGACCGCGTCGGGATCGGCCAAGTCGGCGCGCTCCCACCGCAGCGCGCGTGCTCCTTCGGTCCGCACGCCCGTGCTCAAGGAGAGCATCACGTACGCGTGGATCCGCGGCCCGGCCGCCCTGGCGGCGGCCTCCTCCAAGCCGTCACTGCTGCCAACGCCGCCAGCCACATCATCGACACCTGAAGTCAGCCGTCCAGATGCCAAGCAGGAGCCAGCAACGCGAGACCCGTGGACCACATGCCGACTTCAGGTTCCGGCACACGATCATTCCTTTGTTGAGTCAGACCGGCCCGCACAAGTGCAAGCGCTAGATCAACAAGACGCTCGTCCCGCGGATCCCATCAAGGTCGGCGGATCACCACAGGGCATGAGTTCGTTTCACAGTCAGCATCGCGGGCACTACAGCTCTTTTACGCACCGCGAACCGCTTTAGTGCTTTAGGCGGTGAGTCCTTCATATCCAGCCAGCCCCGCGACAAGCACGGTGATAAGGCCGAGCGCTGCGAGTGCGGGAAGGTAGCGGCCGGCTGGCAGAAGCATCAGCGCGACTGCCGCCGCCAGAAGCTGCGCCAGGGGCACGGGGCCTGCAGTGAGTCGCAGGAACGCCGCGCGGCCGGCAAGATACAGCGCTGCGCCGCAGTACAGGGCGATCACCGCAGGCCAGCCCAGCTGCTCGCCTGCGGTCGGTGAACTACCATGAGTAATGTGCGCGAGCACCTCCTCGATGCCGACAGCGACGTATAGAATCCCGGCGATCATCGGGAAATGCGCGAATGTGTACCCGTCGCGGGCTATCTTGATGCGTCGCGCTTCGGGCGCCTGGGACACTGCCGCCTCTGCGATGCCTGCGACCTGAGCGAAGTACAGCAGGTAGAGGCAAACCGCTACAGCAAAGCCGAGCGCGCCTGCTGCCAGCACCAGCCAGCCCTTGACCGAGGACCTGGTGGCTTCGTCGACGGCGACCAGAGACTCGCCCAGAGCGATGATCAGGACCAGGCCGTGCCGCTCGGCGAAATGCGCAGGGCTGCGCAGGTGATAGCCGCTGAAACTGGACGTGACCCAGCCGCCGCCGAAGTCGATCGCGACCGCCGCGGCCCACAGCACCGTCTGCGCGGCTCCGCCCATCAGCGCGCCGATGACGAATGCGATCCAGGCCGCGGACAGCGGGATTGCGCCGAGCAGAACCTGAACGCGCAGCCGGCGGTCACAGGCTGCCGCGTACAGGTACAGCCCGGTATAGATGATCCGCACCACGGCGAGGGACGCCGCCAGAATGACAGGCGCGTCCAAGCGACCGCCGCCCCAGGCATCGGGCATGACCAGCCCAGCAACGAGCAGGGCAGCCATCGCGACAATCATGCCGAGTTGGATCAGCCCCCGGTCCGCCCGCGCCTGGTTGCCCACCCAGGCATAAGCCGACCACGACCACCACAGCAGGAGCAGCAGGATCAGCCCCTGTGCCAGGGTCACAAAAGTCAGCGAATGCGTCATGAACGAGATGGCGCGCGTGACAGCGAAGACGAACACCAGATCGAAGAAGATCTCGAAAGGGGTCACCCGGTGCGACTCCCCGGTCGCCGCCGGCCCGCGCCGGAGGACAGTCCCCATCCGCACAGGCTATCGGCGTTCCCAAGCCCCGACCGCGCAGGCCAACGGCCCTAGCCCGGCTGCTAACCAGTGACTCTCCGGGTCGACTGGAACACCTAGTTTCCCGACTCCAGGGCATCCAGTGGATGGCCGCTCAAGTCCGGAGAACCCGCGGGTACATCGGAGCACATCACCTGCCGAACGCCAAAGCGGTTCACGGCGTAAGAATCATACGATTGTGTTATGACTCAACTGGATGAGGCCGAGGGGCTGCCGTCGCCGTCGTCTGCGCTCTTGCAGCTGGCCCGGCTCAAGGCCGACATGAGCCAGCGGCAGCTCGCCGAGCGCGCCGGAGTCCCGGTCACGATGATCTCTGCCTACGAACGTGATCAGCGGTAGCCGACCCTGAACACGCTGCTGAGACTGCTGCGCGCCGCGGGATTCGACCTGCGCCTCCACCTGGCCGCCTACGATCCGCACGACGAGATCCTGGCCGGGCTCGAAGCCGGCCGCTCCGAAGCCGACAGGCAGGACCGCGACCGCCAGCTTCAGGCGTGGCGCGACGCGGTGCCCGTGGACGGTGCCGCGTGCGCGACGAGGACACTCCCGGCGAACCACGCCTGAACCCGGCTGCTATCGTCGCCGCGCTGAACCGCCCCGAGATCCGCTACGTCGTCATCGGCGCGTTCGCGGCCATCGCGCAGCAAGCTCCCATACCGGCGACAAGACATATCGACATCACGCCGGAAACGAGCCATGCCAATCTGGCCCGGCTGTCACGGGCCCTGACCGACCTTGGCGCGAAGATCCGCACCGAGGCAGTGCCCGAAGGTCCGCCGTTCAGCCACGATGCCAGCTCGCTCGCGACAGCCGAGGTGTGGAATCTGATCTGCGCCGACGGCGAGTTCGACATCTCCTTCCATCCCTCCGGCTTCGCCGGCGGCTACGCCCAGCTTGAAGTCAACGCCCGCCGCCTTCGCGTCGGAGAGGTAGAAGTCGTCGTCGCCGACCTCGCCGACGTGATCCGCTCCAAGGAGGCCGCAGCCCGTCCCAAAGACCTGCGGGTACTCCCGTCCCTGTACCGGCAGCTATCCGCGCGCCGCGCCGAGCGCGAAACCGAACACGGATGGCGTCCCGGTCACTGGTTCAATCCCAGTACCGCCCCCTAGTTCAGCTTCATATTTTCGAATATCTCCTCGTTGCGCTGGCTGACTAAGAAGTTCCGGGGGCACCAAGGGGTCCCTGTGCACAGGGACCCCTTGGGGTCCATTTTGAACACAGCCGTATCGACTACCAGCGGACACTGGCAGGCAGGCTGGGCCTGTCATGTCCCTTATCCGCCGCCGATGATCAACCGGGATCGGCCTTGTCGGGGTCGTTCCGCCTGCGAGCCTTACGGCCCCTCTGCGCGCGCGGCGGCGTCGGACGCCTTCGTCGCGCTCTTCTTCAGTACGACCCTGGGATTCTTCAGTACGACCCTGGGATGCCGAGCGCCTTAGTAGAGACGTCGTTGCGTACCCGATGCCACATCAGGCGCTGCCTTTGCAACCGCCCAAGGAGGCGATGGCCTGCTACCACGCCTTACCCAGCTTGCCGCTCGCCGCGGTCGAAATTCGTTACATCAATGACCGGCGATGGAACGAGGGTCGGAGTTGTTCCAGACCTCCACCACCCAGGGGCGGCCGAGAGCCCGCGCAGCCCCGTCCTGCTCGGCCGTGCCGCGAGAGCCTTACCGAGCAGCAGCAGCGTGACGGTCATGTTCCCGCGACTGCCTGCGGCTGCTGGTTAGTAACAGGTAGCAGTCGCTCGCCTTCATGCGAGGGACCATTGGCCCTGTTGCCTGCGACTTACAGACATACCGTCAATGTCAGGAAGTGATTTTTCTGTTGACGACTGAAATGACAGAGGCTGCTGCACCAACCGGCATTGACGCCGAGACGCTCAAGATGACGCTGGGCACGATCAAGGAGTTCGTCGCCAACGCGTACTGCCATGCGGCGCTGACGTGAGTTGCCTGCGGCCCTGGGAGCTGACGTGATCACTATTCACAGGCTCGCCATTGTCAACCGCGGAGAAGCGGCGATGCGCTGCATCGCCGCGGTCGCAGAGCTCAACTCGGAGTCCAGCGACCCTATCGCCACGATCGCCCTATACACGCAGCCGGACTCAGCAGCGTGGTTCGTCCGGGAAGCCAGTGAGGCCGTGCTGCTCGGCCCGGCGACCTTCGCCGACCCTGACGGCCGCCGCAAGAGTACCTACCTCGATCTCGATCGGCTGATGACAGCGATTGCAGATGCTCGCGCCGACGCCGTCTGGGTGGGCTGGGGCTTCCTCGCCGACTCGGCCGAGTTCGCCCAGCGCTGCGAGCGCGCGGGCATCACCTTCATCGGCCCGTCCAGTGAGACCATCCGGCTGCTCGGTGACAAGGTGAATGCCAAGCGGCTTGCCGAGAGCATCGGTATCCCCGTCGTGCCCTGGAGTGGAGGTCCCGTCCATGACGCCGACAGCGCGCTACACGCCGCGGGAATTCTGGGCTACCCGGTCCTGGTGAAGGCAGCGGCCGGAGGGGGAGGCCGGGGCATCAGGATGGTGGACTCCGCGGACTGCATGCGCGATGCGTTCGCTGCGGCCCAGGCGGAGGCGGACTATGCGTTCGGTGACCGCACGGTCTTCATCGAGCGCAAGGTCGAGGCCGCGCGACACGTGGAAGTTCAGGTGGTGGCCGATGGCCTTGGCGCGGTGTGGGCGGTCGGCGTTCGCGATTGCAGCATTCAGCGCCGCAAACAGAAGATCGTCGAGGAGTCGGCATGCACGCTGCTCGACGAGTCCGCCGAGAAGGCTTTGCACGATGCGGCCGTGCGGCTGGGCTCCGCGGCGGGCTATAGGGGCACCGGCACAGTGGGGTTTCTCGTCGATCCGGCAACCCGGAAATTTCTGTTCATGGAGGTCAACACCTGGCTGCAGGTCGACCACCCAGTCACTGAACTGACCACCGGGCTGGATCTGGTCAAGCTGCAGCTCCACATCGCGCAAGGTGGGCGGCTAGAGGGAAGCCCGCCACCGGTCCGCGGGCACGCCATCGAAGCCCGCCTCATCGCCGAGGACCCAGAACACGCCTTCGCCCCGGCGCCAGGCCGCGTGTCCACGCTGCGGGCACCGTGCGGCCCAGGTATCCGGGTCGACGCCGGCCTCGCGGAGGGTGACGAGATCGCGGCCGGCTTCGACTCGATGATCGCCAAGGTCGTCGCGTTGGGCCGGGACCGGCGCGAAGCACTCAGCAGGCTGCACCGCGGCCTTGCGCAGTCGCTCGTAGTCGTTGACGGCGGGACCACGAACAAGGCCTTCCTGCTCGCCCTACTCGACCGGCCTGAGATGCGTACGGGCAGCTACGACAACGAATGGCTCGATCGGCTGGCCGCGGCCGGACAGCATCTACCGCAGCAGAACCCCGTTGCGCTGCTCGCGGCGGCCATCGAGGCCGCCGACGCGGATCAGGCGGCCGCCCAGGCCAACTTCTTTGCGGCCGCGGCTCGCGGGCGGCCGGAATTGCCGGACAAGGTCGGGCACAAGGTCGAGCTGAGCCTGCGCGGCAACGTCTACCGAATACATGTTTACTGCCTAGAGCGCGGCGAGTACCGGATCGACACCGGCGACGGCCTCATAGACGTGAACGTCCAGCGCCTCGGCCGCTATGAGCGCGCCGTGACCTGCCTCGGGCAGCGCCTTCGTGTCGTCGCCGATGTACAAGGGCCGAGGATCATCGTCGAAGTTGCCGGTGTACCCCACGTCATCACCAGAGACAGCGGCGGTCACGTCCGCGCCCCGGCGCCCGCGTTCGTTGTCGAGGTCCTCGTCGCCCCTGGCGACACGGTCAGGGCCGGCGATCCGCTCGTCGTGGTCGAGAGCATGAAAATGGAGACTTCCATCACGGCTCCCCTTCCTGGCACGGTCCACGCCGTGCTCGCCTGCGTCAACACGCAGGTGGAGGCCGGCGCGTCATTGGTGCAGCTGCTGCCACCAGATCAGCCGGAGCATTGTGCCACAACCGGGCCGCGGTTCGATCTGGCTGCCCTGGCGACCGGTTTCCGCGCGGACGGACATGGCCCCGACGGCCATGTCGATCCTGCTACTCTTCGCGGCTACCTGCTCGGCTATGACGTCGACGAGGATGCCGCGCGGGCGCTGAGCAACAGGCAGGGGGCGATGTCTGCCGCCGTCGGGCCGGCCGACCCGGTCCTGCTCGACCAGCAGCAGGAACTGCTCGAGATATTCGGCGACATCGCCACGCTGGCACGGCGTGAGCCGGACGAGACCGAAGATGAGCGCGCCAACAGCGCCGAGCACTACCTGTTCGCCTACCTGGCGGTTCTCGATCCAGAGCGCAGCGCGCTGCCGGCGCGCTTCCTGAGCCAGCTACGGCGGGCGCTGGCACGCTACGGCGTCACCTCGCTGCGCCGCACGCCGGAGCTTGAGCACGCGCTATTGCGCATGTATGGGTCTCTTGGGCGCGTCCACGTCACCGCGCCGGTCGTTATGGCAGTCCTGGATCAGTGGCTGCGCCGACGCGACACGCTGATGGCGCTGCTGACCGACGAGCGGGTCGCGGTTCTCGACCGTCTCATCGCCGCTACGCAGGGATCTCATCAGGAAGTCTGCGACCTCGCACGTGAGGTGCGCCGCAGCTACGTCGATGTGCCGATGCTAAGGCGCATGCGCCCCCAGGCCTATGCGGAGATGGAGCGATGTATCGACGAACTGGCCGCGCATCCCTCCGAAGAACGTCTCCGCCAGCTCACTGATCGCCTCATGTGGTGTCCGCAGCCAATGCGCGCGCTGCTGCGGGAAAGGTACCGCGACGCGGATGCCACGACGAGGGCACGGCTCCTACTGGCACGGACCCGCCGGTTCTACCGGATCCACGAGCTAGCTCAGGTGAGATGCCAGGCATTCGGCCTGCACCTGACATGCCTGGCCAACTACACCGAGGATGGCCGGGACATACAGTTGGTCACCGGGTATGTGTCAATCGCGGACCTTGCCGGATTCGCCGCTGAGCTGCGGGCATTTCTCGGCACCCTGCCCCCGGACCAGCGCGTCGTCGTGGATGTCGAGTCCTGGCGCAGCGGCGAATGGATGGATGCCGGGCCGATGGCCGCCGAGCTGGCTGGTTTGCTTCAGCAAACTGACTTCGGCCATATGCTGCACCGTCTCGACATCACGGTCACTAGTGAAAGCGGCCCCGATCCTGAGGCAGAGTCCGAGGAGCACCTGCGCACCCTGCACTTCACCTTCAGCCAGGACGATGCGGGGTTCACCGAGGACCCGCTCTACCGCAATTTGCATCCGATGATCGCCGAACGCCTCGACCTGTGGCGGCTCTCAAACTTCACTCTCCAGCGGATGTCCAGCGCCGAAGATATCTACCTGTTCCACGCGGTCGCCCGCCAGAATCCGAAGGACGAGCGTCTGATCGCAATCGCCGAGGTTCGCGACCTCACCCCGGCCAGAGACTCGGGCGGCCGGGTAATCGGCTTCCCTCAGCTGGAGGGAGTGCTTGCTCAGGCGCTTGCCGACATCCGTCACGCGCTCAGCCACCGACCGCAGAAGCAGCGACCGCTGACCAACCGGATCATCCTCTACGTGCGCCCGACCTGGGACATCGCGCAAGGAACCTGGCGTGGAGTGGCCCACAGGCTGGCGCCGATGGCCGCGGGCCTCGGTATTGAGAAGGTTGCCGTCAGGATCCGGACTGTGGATGCGGCCACCGGGGAAGGCCGTGACGCGGTCCTTGACGTCGAAAATGTCGCCGACAGGGCGGTCAGCGTACGAATCCGGCCGGTTTCCGACCAGCCCATCAAGCCACTGACTGAGTACAAGCAGAAGGTGCTGCGATCGCAGCGCCTCGGATTTCCATATCCGTATGAGCTCATCCGGATGCTCACTCCACCGGTGAACGCGCCCGCCGACTTCCCGGCCGGCACCTTCACCGAATATGACCTCGACGACTTGGGCGATGAGCTGATGCCGGTCGACCGGCCCTACGGCCGCAACGTCGCCGGGATCGTGGTCGGGGTGATAAGTAACTACACCACGCTGGTACCCGAAGGCATGCGTCGCGTGGCTATCCTCGGCGACCCGACCTCGGGCCTCGGCAATCTCGCCGAGCCGGAATGCCGCCGGATTCTCGGGGCGCTGGCACTCGCCCGTCGGATGGGAGTTCCGGTCGAGTGGTTCGCGCTC
Source organism: uncultured Actinomycetota bacterium (assembly GCA_963792725.1). GTDB lineage: Bacteria > Actinomycetota > Actinomycetes > Streptosporangiales > Streptosporangiaceae > JAJYUU01. Next base: position 87,676 of record CAWBXJ010000004.1, read on the forward strand.
TCTTCGGGCGCTCGCATCGCCTGGGACAGCGGCACCGAGAACATGGACTGGATAGCCGCGGTGCTGCGGTGCCTGATCGAATTCACTCAGTCAGGCGGCGAGGTCAACGTCGTGGTCACCGGCATCAACGTGGGTGCGCAGCCTTACTGGAACGCGGAGGCCACCATGCTCATGCATACGCGTGGAATCCTCGTGATGACGCCGGGCAGCGCGATGGTGCTGACGGGCAAGAGCTCGCTGGACTACTCAGGCGGAGTGTCGGCCGAGGACAACTTCGGGATCGGCGGCTTCGACCGGATCATGGGCCCGAACGGACAGGGACAGTACTGGGCGCCCACGCTGGCCGACGCGTGCGCCGTGTTGCTCCGGCACTATGAGCACACGTACATCGTCCCAGGCGAGGACTGTCCGCGACGGGCGCACACCAGCGACCCATTTGACCGGGACGTGTGCGTGTCGCCGCACAAGAACGTGGCCGGGTCAGATTTTGAGCGAATCGGCGATATCTTCTCTGCCGAGTTGAACGCCGAGCGCAAGAAGCCGTTCGACATGCGATCAGTGATGCGCGCCGTCACCGACGCTGATCACGAGCCGTCCGAGCGCTGGATGAGGTGGCGCGACGGCGAGAACGCCATCGTGTGGGAAGCGCATGTCGGAGGATTCCCGGTCTGCCTCATCGGCCTCGAATCACAGACCCTGCCCCGTACCGGATTCATCCCGGCCGACGGCCCCCCGTCGTGGACATCCGGCACGCTCTTCCCGCAGTCCTCGCGTAAGGTCGCCCGCGCCGTGAACGCCGCCAGCGGCAACCGCCCCCTGGTAGTCCTGGCGAACCTCAGCGGGTTCGACGGCTCGCCGGAGAGCATGCGCAATTGGCAGCTGGAGTACGGCGCGGAGATCGGCCGCGCGGTGACCAACTTCCGGGGCCGGATAGTCGTCGTGGTGGTGTCCCGATACCACGGCGGCGCCTTCGTAGTGTTCTCGAAGCGACTGCACGACGGCATGGTGACTGCTGCGGTGACCGGCTCCTTCGCATCGGTGATCGGCGGCGGGCCGGCCGCAGGGGTCGTCTTCGCGCGCGAGGTCAGAGCCAGGACTGACACTGATCCGCGAGTCGTGAATGGGCGTGAGAAGCTCGCCGCGTGTCCGGCCGACGCCCACGCAGACCTGTGGCATGAGCTGACCATCATCACCCAGGCGGTCCGGGCTGAGAAGCTGAGGCAAGTGGCCGACGAGTTCGACAGCATTCACGACATCGAGCGGGCCAGGCGGGTGGGATCCGTCGATCACATCATCGCGGCCGCAGAGCTGCGTCCATTCATCATCGGAGCGCTCGAGGGGCGGCCAGCGCCGCTGCCTATCCCGGTAGCCGGCACAGTCACAACACCGGCCGCAGCGACAGTCGCCAGCTAGGGCAATGCCAGCAAAACTACGCCAGCGGCAATCCCATCCCGGCGTCGGGTGATCAGAACCTTCGGCGCAGGGCAACTGCCCGTGCCAGCCGCGCCTCCGCCATCTGTTCAGCGGCAGCGCGTGGAGTCAGCGAACCGCGGTCGGTGCGGTCTAGCAGTTCGGCGGTTGCTTCACGGATCTTCTCCTCGATTTCAGCGAATGCCTCGATGTGACCGGCGCCGCGATACTCGGCCGCCGCGCAGATGACACCGCCTGCGTTCGCCACCACGTCAGGGATGCAGAGCACGCCGCGCTCGGCCAGTTCGGCCTCGGCCCCGCGGGTAACAGGAATGTTGGCTCCTTCAAGGACCACACGTGCCGTGATCTTCCCGACATTGTCCGTTGTCACGACGTCGGGCTGTGCCGCGGGAACGAGGATGTCGCAGTCGAATCCGAGGATGTCATCTCTTGGCACAGATGCGCCGCCGGCGAATCCGGTGACCGAGCCTGTGGCCTGCTTGTACGCCACGACGGCCGCGATATCGAGTCCGTCCGGGTTCCAAGTGGCTCCCCGGATGTCCGAAACGGCGATCACCGTGGCGCCGCGCTCGCCGATTGCCCGCGCGGCATTGCTGCCGACTGCGCCGAAACCTTGGACGACAACGCGTGCCCCGGCCAGATCAAGCGCCTTGGCCTCGCCTAAGACTTCGGCGCATACCGCCAGTCCGAAGCCGGTTGCACCGAGCTCGTCTAGCGGTATTCCACCGAGCACAGCGGGCAGGCCGACGGCCCGGCCGATCTCGTCGTGCACGTAAGCCAACGAAGTCTCTGTCGTACCCATGTCCGGCCCAGGAATGTAATCCGTGAGCTGCTCGATCGCCCGGGCGAAAGAACGCATCACCCGCTCGTGATCGGCTGGTGCCAAGTCCGGCGGTGCCGCGATGCCGGCCTTGCCGCCACCATGCGGCAGCCCGACTACGGCGTTCTTGACCGTCATGGCACGCGCCAGCCGTGCCACCTCGCTGGCGGTGACATCGGGCCTCATCCGCACGCCGCCAATCGCCGGGCCTAGCGCGACGTTGTCGATGACAACGACCGCCTCGACCCCCGCGCCAAGGCGAAGGAAAGCGACCTTTGCCGGGCCTAGGTCATCTACCGCCCAGCTTGATGACATTCCGGCCATCGATATCGCCCGCCCACCGGCTATGGCGCGCCAAGACCGGCCCGCCGCACAGACCCAGGCTGTACCGCTCGCCATCTGCATTAAAGAGCCATTGGTCCCTGAATAGCTACGACCTGGTGAGTAACAGGGCAGTCAATGCGAGACAGGATAGTTCTGTAGCCGAGCCGACCGCAGCGTCGAAGGCGGCGGCTAGGTTCCCAGGTACGGAAGCTGACCGGGAGCGACTAGGATCGCCACGCTGCGCGCCGCAGCCCGAATGTGCCCGTAGATAGTAGTTCTCGGTCTACGCGGCATTTTGGCGTCATCGCCCAACGAGTTCTGCGGGCAGTCATGGCTTGGGGGGTAGGCCATTCCTGAGCCTGACAGGTTATTGGAATCGGCGCAGTAGTGCCTGGCCCTGACTGAAATGCCCGTTTCAATCGTTTATGTATGCTGACAGCCGGGGGGCCGTCTGCCATCGTGCGGCCGTGGGTATGCCTCGGGCTGTGCGGACGACGACGGAGGTGGATCACATGGCGAGCGTGTCAGATTTGACTCCCATAGCCGATCCGCTGCTGGGATGGCAGGAAGCTATCCAGGCTGGCCTGGTGGGACTCAGCCGAGAACCGCTCAACTGCGAGGTACGGCCTGAACTGCTCGACGCAGATGTCACGCCCACTAGCCAGTTCTTCCGTCGCAATCACTTTGGAATCCCGCAACTCGACGGGGAAGCCTGGCGACTGGAGGTCGGCGGCCTAGTGCGGCGGCCACTTCGCCTCAGCCTTGGGGAGCTCAAGGAACTGCGGCCCGTGTCGATAGAGGCCGTCCTGGAGTGCGCCGGCAACGGCCGTAATCTCTATAGCCCGCCGACGGAGGGTGAGCAATGGGGACTGGGCGCGGTCGGGAACGCCAGGTGGACCGGGGTGCCGCTGGCCGACGTCCTGGATGCGGCGGGCATGCTGAGCGAGGTAGTCGAGGTGGTATTCACAGCCGCCGACCGGGGAAATGCGAACAGGTCCCAAGAGACAATCGCGTTCCAGCGGAGCCTCAGCGTCGCCGACGCGATGCACTGCGGTGCCCTGCTTGCCTTCGCGATGAACGACGAGCCGCTGCCGGTTCGGCACGGCTATCCAGTCCGGCTACTGGTCCCCGGCAGATATGCCGTGGCCTCCGTCAAATGGCTGATCAACATCGCCGTATCCGGCAAGCCATTCGACGGTTTCTTCCAGGCTGAGCACTACGTATTCGAATGGGCCCGCGATGGCAACGTTATGCGTCAGCCCGTTGCCGAGCCCCAAGTCCGCGCTCTGATCACGGCACCAGCGACAGGCAGCCAGCTGCCTCAAGGCGCCTTCAAGGTACGGGGAGTCGCCTGGTCCGGCAACGCCCCCGTGACACAGGTACTAGTGAGCGTGGCTGGCGGCGAGTGGCAGCCGGCCACCCTGGTCGGCACCCCTGACCCAGCCAGCTGGCAGCGCTGGGAACTGCCCGTACAGGTGACTCGACCTGGAAACGCGACCATCCGCGCCCGGGCAATCGACGCCGCTGGGCGCACCCAGCCGTTCTGGCCAGAGTGGAACCGGCTGGGTTACGGCGGCAATTTCATCCACGAGGTGGTCGTGCGCGTCGGGTGACCACAGGGCTCCAGCTTCTCGTTCCCCCCCGTTCGCGGGGCTGGACGCGAACCTCACCGGCGCGAACCTCACCGAGGCGGATATCCCGAAGGCCAGGCAGTCCCAGATGGATGGACGCGAGACACCGGCTCGGGCCGACTAAGACGAGGCAGCTTGAAGCTTGAGGTTGCTCGGCCATCCGGCTGGGCTCGCGTGTTCCACGCCAGTGCACCTCCTCGAGCGCTGCGTCCTGCGATGCGCTCCGACGATCTAGCGAACACGCGGACGACAGCTCACTTTCAGAATGATGGCGGCGAGATGGCGGATAGTGCGACGAGCCGGCGGCGGCCGGCGTTGCGGAGCCGGTGCGGAATGCTTCCCTGGAAGGTCGCGGCATCGCCGGTTAACAGGTCAATGACAGCATCGCGGAGTTCGAGTGCCCCGTGCCCAGAGATGATCACCAGGCATTCCTCGCCCGCATGACTCATCAGCTCAGGCGCTGAGTCCTGGCCGGGTTCCAGGGTTACCTCCATGACTTCCAGCTGGCCATGTATGGATGGGGTCAGCAGCTGGTATCGCGGTCCCGGCTGCGGCAGGTCAATGCTCATCCGCTCAGCGCGCCGGACTACCTGAACCGCCTCGGACTCAACAGGCAGGAAGAACCGGAACACTGGTACCCCGAGCGATGCGGCGAGCTTTCGCAGCGTTGACAACGACGGCTGGACAGCGCCCGACTCGATCTGGCTGATCGCGGCGGCGCTGACCCCTACCTTGCGGGCGGCAGAGGCGATGGTCAGCTGCCGCTGTTCACGCAGGGAGCGCACTGTGGTCCCGAGTCCTGCGGGATCGTATGGCTCGTCCGCTGCCGCCCGTGCAAGGTGCCTAGCCATAGATGGCCTTCTGGCCCACCTGCATGCCCAGAAGAAGCATCGCGACGAGCACGCGCATGAGCTCCGGGTAATCCTGCGTCGTGAACTCCACCGAGCGCGGCCCATTCAGCTGGACTCCGGGGATCAGCGCGCAGGTCGCGGCTATCGTCGTGGAGTTCCATTCGATCCCCAGACTGTAAGGCGCGCTGAGCCGATAAGGGACGAACCGGCCGGGATCCCGGACCGCCAGTGCTGTGGCCTCCCTTATTCGCTGCTGCGCTACTTCCGGGTGAAGGCAGTTGGCACTGAACTTGTCGATCCCGTCCTTGACGGCGACGGTCTGCACGTCGCCGAGGAACCGCCGTGCTTCCTCACAGACCGCAGCATCGCCTGCGACCACCATCACCGGGACCCCGAAGTGCCCGGCAAAGGCGGCGTTCAGCCGCGTCTCGCCAGTGACCTCGCCGTTGAGGTAGACATTCTGAATTTCCTTGCCGAGCAACGTGTGGTTCAGCACACCACCCTCCGTTCCCGCGCAGGAGTGGTACCCCACAAAGACCGCGCCGTCATAAGACGCATCCAGGCCTTGGACCATGCACAAGGATTTGTGGAAGCCCTTGATCGTCCGCGCGCGGGGATCGAGGCGCTCCAGCAGCAGGTTACGCATGATCCAGTGCGAATCGTTGACGAGCACCTCGTCGGCGCCGCCGTCATAGGCACCGAGGATCGCAGCGTTCGCGTCGCCTGTCATGAACACCCGGCCGCGCTGGTAGTCGGCGCCGTCAGGCAGCACATCCTCGGGATCGGTTATTCCCGATACGCCCTCCATGTCGACCGAGATGAACACCTTCACCAGTGCCTCCATTAAGCCATTGACCGGCGCCATTCGTAGGTGTAGCTTACGCGCCATTAGCTCTACTTTCGATGCGAGCATCAGGGAGCTGCTGTGACAGGTGCGGAGCAGGTCGCGGCCGGTGAGTCCCAGAGTCAGCAAGCGCTGGAGGGGCTGGGGTACCGGCAGGAGCTGAAGCGAGCGGTCAATTCCCTCGGGCACATCGCCCTGATCCTCTCCGACATCACCCCGACGGCGTCGCTGCTTGTGGTGGGGACCGCGGTGGTTGCAGTCGCCGGCACGGGTTCGGTGTGGTCCTACCTGATCGGCTGCTTCATCGCCATCAATGTGGCGTTCTGCATGGGCGAGCTCGGGTCGATGTTCCCGCTCGCGGGCGGCCTGTTCTCGATCGTCACCAGGGTGCTCGGCAAGGCCACCGGGTTCGTGGCGATGGTCGACTACATCGGCCAGGCGGTATTCCTGCCGGCCAGCGTCGCCATCGGGATCGGCACCTATGCGCACGCGCTCAACCCGGCCATCTCGACCAGGCTCATCTCGGGCTTCGGAATGATAGCCGTGACGCTGGTGGCGCTGCTGCAGATCAAGTTCAATGCCTGGTTCACCGGGATCTGCCTGGCACTCGAGCTGATTGTCGTCGGAGCGCTCGGCGTAGCCGGATTCACGCACCTGCACCAGCCGCTGTCGATCCTTACCCACCCCGTCGGGCCCAGCGGCACCACCGGAGTGTCCGCCATCGGCGTCGGTCTCATCGTCACGGCCCTGGCCACCGCATTGTTCTCAGTGAACGGCTACGACAGCGGGATCAACTTTGCCGAGGAAACTCTGGGATCCCGGGCAGCAGTCGGCCGGGCGGTCGTCACAGCCGCGGCGCTCGGGATCGTCTTCGAGCTCATTCCGTTCATCGGGATCGTCTTCGGCGCGCACAACCTGCCGGCATTCCTCCACTCGGCTACGCCGGTCACCGAAGTGGGCGGTGAGGCCTTCGGAAGCACGTTCATCACCATCGTCACCTATGGCGCGCTTATCGCGATCTTCAACGCATCCGTCGCCATCACCTTGCAGTTCTCCAGGATCGTCTGGGCAAGCGGGCGGGACCTTGCCTGGCCGCAGCCGGTCAGCTCCTGGATCGCCAAGGTCGACAGCCGGCGCGGCGCACCGTGGGTCGCCACCCTGATCGTCGGAGCGCTCGCGGCCATCCTCTGCTTCCAGTCCACGCTGATCACAGTGGTCACCTTCACCGCCGTGCTGATCGTCATCCTGTACGCGCTGATCGCGGTGTCCGCGCTCGTCAGCCGTGTCCGTCAGCGCCACCTGGAAAGGCCATCCCGGATGCCGCTGTGGCCGGTGCCGCCGGTTATCGCACTGGCTGGCTGCATCGTCGTACTGACCAAGCAGAAGGGTTCAGACCTCTGGCTCTGCGCCGCGATCTTCGCAGCCGCGCTGCTCTATTACTTCTTGTTCATCCGACCCCGTTCCGAAAGGTACTGGACGGTCTCCGGCGCCGTACCGGACAGCCAACCCGCAGCGTCCAGCCTCGCGGACGGCGGGTCCCAGTAGATGCGTCCCGGCCCAGGGCTGAACTCACCCCAGCCGGGCCGGCGGGCACTGCGAGTACCGAGCAACGGCGCCTAGTCGCACGGGCGGGCGGGTTGCGGCCGTGGGCCGGCAGGAGAGCAGCCGCAGGCGCATCTCCGCTGCCAGCGCCGACGAAGATGCCCTTGCCCGATCCAGGCCAGCCGGCGACAAGCACGAACAGATCGCTGACCGGCGGCCCGGCTCGGCATTGCCAGATCGTGCTTGCAACCGAATCGATCGGGCCGGCTATCTCTTTCGGACGGGTAACGATGTCAATGGCGCCCAACTGCCCCGCGACCGGCCAGCAGAACCGGGAGGTGCGTGCTCGCCGGGCTGGCCAATCATGCCGGGCCTGACGGCACCGGGACCTTCCCCTCGGCGGCGACGCTGGTCCGCGAAACCGGCATCGCCGGCTTAGGTCAAGCCGACGATCTCATCGTTCTCGTCCAGGTCGATGAGCTCGGCGGCGGGATGGGCGCCCAGCCCTGGCATCGTGCGCATGTCACCGCTGATCAGGTAGATGAATCCGGCGCCTACGGACGCGCGTGCCTCCATGACTGGCAGCCGCCAGCCTGCCGGCGCGCCCTTGAGCGCAGGATCGGAGGATAGCGACAGGTGGGTTTTGGCGATGCATACCGGCAGGCCGCCAAAGCCGTTGCCCTCGTAGCTGTCCAGCTGCTTGGCGGCAATGTCGGAGTAATCGACGCCGTCCGCACCATAGACGCGAGTCGCTATCGTGGCGATCTTCTCCCGGAGCGGCGCGTCTCGCGAGTAGAGGAACCTGAAGTCAGTCGGCCCTTCGGCCGCCCGGACCACTTCCTCGGCCAGCTCGGTGGCGCCCTTGCCACCATCTGCGAAGTTCGTGCAGACCGCCGAGCGCACGTCCATGGAGTCAGCGACCTCCTTGATCGCGGCATGCTCGGAGGGGAAGTCCCCTGGCATGGCGTTGATCGCGATCACTGGTGTCACGCCGTGCATCGTGACGTTCTCAATGTGCTTGCGCAGGTTGGCGGCGCCGGCTCGTACTTCGTCCGGGTTCTCGGCGAGGAGGGCTGGTGGGAGCGGCCGCCCCGCGACGATGCGGTGCTTGCCGGAATGCGCCTTGAGCGCACGAACTGTGGCGACGATCACCGCGGCATCGGGCCGCAGGCCGGACACCCGGCATTTGATGTTGAAGAATCGTTCGGCACCCATGTCGGAGCCGAACCCAGCCTCGGTGATCAAGAAGTCACCTGTGTGAATGCCGATGAGGTCTGCCACGATCGATGAGTTGCCGGTCGCAATGTTCCCGAACGGCCCGGCGTGCACAAGCACCGGGGTGTTCTCCAACGTCTGCATGAGGTTCGGCATCAGGGCGTCGCGCATGATGACCGCCATCGCGCCGGCGCTGTGCAGTTGTTCCGCGGTCACGGGTTCGCCAGCGGCCGTGTAGCCGACGACGATCCGGCCGAGGCGGGTACGCATGTCCCGCAGCGAGGTCGACAGCGCGAGTACCGCCATTACTTCCGAGGCGGCAGTGATATCGAAGCCCGTCTGCCTGGGCACGCCGTCGGCCTTGGGGCCGAGACCGATGACGATGTTCCGCAGCGCCCGGTCGTTCACGTCGAGCACCCTGCGCCAGGTGATGTTGTGCGGGTCGATGCCCAGCGGGTTGCCCTGGTACAGATGGTTGTCCACCATCGCCGACAGTTGGTTGTGCGCTGCGGTGACCGCGTGCATGTCCCCGGTGAGGTGCAGGTTCAGTAGCTCGAATGGCACCACCTGGCTGTAACCGCCGCCGGCAGCGCCACCCTTGATGCCGAAGGTGGGACCCATCGAGGGCTGCCTGATGGCGATGGTTGCGCTCTTGCCGATATGGCTCATCGCCTGCCCCAGGCCGATTGTTGTGACGGTCTTGCCTTCTCCCAGAGGGGTCGGGGTAATGCCGGTAACGACCACGTACTTCGCACGTGGTCGATCGGCGAGCGCATCGATCGCGGCCGTATCGATCTTGGCTAGATAGTCCCCATAGGGCCGCAGGAGCCAGGCCGGGATGCCGGCCTTCTCGGCGATAGCGGCGATCGGCATCATCGTCGCTTGTCGGTAGATCTCAAGTGCACTGGGAATTGCCATGCGCGGAGTATTCGCCCGATTGCGAGGAAGGGGAAGGGACTTACGCGGCCGCCTGCAGGGACCTTCGCCCCCAGAAGAGCACGTCCAGTGGGCTATCCCGCTCGGCGAGCGCGACCCCAGCAACTGACTTTGTAGGCTCATGGAATGCGGCGGGCCTTACCTGCGCGGCCTCTTAGTCACGCCCGCTGGTGCATAACGAGCGGACGATGGCCACTCACGCTGCGCAAGACGAACTGTCAGTCGTCGTGTCAGTGGTACCGCGCATCGCGGGAGGCCAGAACGCCTAATACACGGGCTGAGCCGATGCGACCGGAGGGCAGACAACCGGTTATCGTCGCCGTGCCGACGAATGTTGAGGACCGTAGCCAGCCCAGTGCGTGCTGGCGCGTTCAGAAATGCGGCAACGCGATCTGGATGCTCGCTCGCGGGACTGCTATCGGTGTCTGGGCTCGCCGCGAACCAGCCGGGGCGTCGGTGCTACCCAAGCATGACGAGATCGGCGGGATGGCCGAGCCCGTCGATCACGCCGCTGCGCGTCACGCAGAACGCGCCCGCTCGACAGCCGTAGTCAATCGCCGATTCCATGGGCTCACCCCGGACCAGGGCGGCAGCCAGGGCCGCGTTGAACGCATCGCCGGCTCCGGTCGTGTCGACCGCCTGTACCGGATAGGCGTCGAAGTACCGGACTCCCGCTGCCGATGCCCACAGCGCCCCGCCTTCCCCGAGCGTGACCACGACGTCTCGGATTCCATGGTCGAGCAGTCGCTGAGCCAGCACCTCCGGGGTACCGTCGCCGAGGCCCAGCGATGCCGCAAGCGTCTGGAGCTCGCCCTCGTTCGGCGTGATGATGTCGAACGCCGCGAGTGCGTCAGGCGGAAGCGGCCGCACCGGCGCGGGGTTCAGGATCGAGACGGTGCCCGAGTCGCGTGCCAGCGACGCGAGGCCGACGGCAAGCTCGGCAGTGCACTCCAGCTGCATCAGCAGGTACCGGCAGCTGCTGAGGTCGGGACCGAAGCTGGCCAGTACATCGGGCGCACTGAGCTCAATGTTGGCGCCTGGCGCGACAGAGATGGCGTTCTGGCCGGAGTCGTCGACGAGGATGAGGGCTATGCCTGTCGGGCTGTGGTCATCCGTCGTGATGCCCCGCTCCGGCAGTCCTTCCGCGAGGAGGATGGAACGCGCCTCGTCGCCGAATATGTCGGCCCCGAGCCTCGTGACGAACAGCACGTCGGTGCCGAGCCGCCGTGCACCGATGGCCTGGTTCGCGCCTTTCCCGCCGGGCCCCCGGTCGAAGCGAGTACCGACGACCGTCTCGCCGGGCGCCGGCAGCCTGGCGCTGTACACGCTCATGCTCGCGTTGTACGACCCGACCACCATCAGATCAGCCATGTCGACTCTTCCCACGCACCGGGTCCCGGATGGAGGCCGAGACGTAGGCCGAGACTAAGGTACCGAGGTGGCGCGTCAGGCAGTCCCTGGCTTGCGCTGCGAGCTCGCCCGCTCGATGAGTTCGGCCTGAAGTACCACGCGACGCGGCGGGCAGTTCTCGCCATCGACACGGCGAAGCAGGAGCCTCGCCGCCGTCTGCCCGATCTCGTAGGTCGGTTGCGCCACCACAGTCAGTGGCGGCCTGAGCGCGGTGGCCCAGATTGCGTCGTCAAACCCAACGACCGCAATGTCATCAGGGATGGCGAGGCCAGCCTCGGCAATGGCCCGGAGGCCCCCGACAGTCATGAGGTTGTTGGCGAACAGCAGCCCGTCTGGCGGCCGGCGCTGTCGGAGCAGCTGCCGGGTGGCTGCGTAGCCGCCCTCGGTCCGGAAGTCGGCATAGGCAGTGAGCGACGGATCAAGCGGGCGCCCGGCAGAGCGCAGCGCCGCGCGGTAGCCAGCCAGCCGGCTGGCCCCGGTAGTCGTCTGGACCGGCCCGGCGACGAACCCGACACGTCGGCAGCCCTGGCCGATCAGGTGCTGTCCCGCGGTGCGGGCTGCCTGGTAGTTGTTCACGGTGACGCTGTCGACCGGCGCCCCGGTCAGCCGCCGGTCGATGGTCACCACCGGGATGCCTCGCTCGAGCAGCACGTCGATGCTGGTCCGCTTCAGCGACGCCGGCGAGAGCAGCACCCCCGCCATCTGCTCGGCGGCCGCGACCTCAAGGTAGCGAGCCTCTTTGTCGACGTCCTCATCGGCATTGGCGAGCACGAGGGAGTACCCCGCGAGCTGCGCCTGGTCTTCGGCGCCCCGCACGACTGCAGTGAAGAACGGGTTGCTGATGTCCGAGATGATCAGGCCGAGCACCATCGCCGCTCGGGTGCGCAGGCTACGCGCCGGACCATTGCGGCGGTAGCCGAGCTCGGTCACCGCGCCGAGTACACGTTGCCGCAGGTCAGCGGCGACATCCTGCTTGCCGTTCAAGACCCGCGACACGGTCGCAGGCGATACTCCGGCCACCGCAGCCACATCGCGAATGGTCGTCGGCACCGTCACCTCCCGGTCCTGCCGCAGGCCGTCCGGCGGCCCAGCCCCCACCGAGCACGGCATCTGCATCAGCGGCGCTCGCCGCGCCAAGGGTTGACTGCCTTCAGCCACGGTCCCTACAGTAATGGAAATCGTTTCATGAAACGATTTCTCACTAGCTGACTGGGCTCTCTGCCGAGGTGCTCGTATGGCGCGTGTGGCGTTGCTGACCATGTCAGACGGGCGGGATTTCGTCGCCCGTGACCTGACCGGTTTCTGCCGCGAGGCGGAGGACGCGGTAGCGGCCGCCCTGGCGGCCGCGGGCCACCAGGTCGAGCGCGGCGGCGAGCCGGTCTCCACCAGCGATGTCGCGACGAGCAGTGCCCGCCGCCTTGCCGCCAGTCAGCCGGACCTGACGATCTTCCACTATCCGGTCTGGGCGTTCCCCCACTTCACGATGCTCGCGGCGAGCGCGACCTCGGGACCGTTACTTCTCCTCGGCAGCATCGATCCGGTGTACCCGGGGATGGTCGGCATGCTCGCCGCGGGCGGCGCGCTCGACCAGATCGGCCGGACCCACGTCCGCGCCTGGGGAAGCATCACCGACCCGGCCGTGCTGCGGCGAGTGCTCGGCTACGTCTCTGCCGGGCAGGCGGTCAGCCAGCTGCGCGGGTCGACGTTCGGCCGCATCGGCGGCCGGCCGATGGGCATGTACACCGCGGTCGCCAATGCTGACCAGTGGATTGACACCTTCGGCGTGGACGTCGAGGAAATCGACCAGTGGGAGCTTGTCCGGCGCTCGGAGTCGGTGAGCGCGAAGCGCGTCAGTGCTGCCGCGGACTGGCTCGAGAGGACGTCGGCGGGAGTTCACTACGACGGCGGTCAGCTCACGCGAGAGATCTTCGAGCGCCAGATACGCACCTACTACGCAATGCGCGAACTCATTGACGAGTGGCAGCTCGACTTCTCCGGCATCAAGGGCCAGCCCGAGCTGACCACGCACTTCTGCACAACCGACGTGACCGAGGCCTTCCTCAACGACCCTTACGACTGGGAGGGCAGCAAAGAGACCCACGTCTGCGCCACCGAGGCGGACATGGATGGCGCCTTGACGATGCAGCTGCTCAAGCTGCTGTCCGGGGGAACACCGGTGCTGTTTGCCGACGTCCGCCACTACCACGCCGACCGCGACGTCTGGGACCTGTGCAACTCCGGTCAGCACGCGACCTGGTACGCCGCGCGCAGCGACGACCCGGCGGAGAACCTGGCCCGCGTCCACTTCTATCCCGAAGTGTTCTACTTCCCCGCCGGCGGCGCGTCGGTGCACCATCTCGCCGCTCCAGGCGATGCCACCTTCGCGCGGCTGACCCGGCAGGCCCACAACTACCGGATGCAGGTCATCCGCGGATCGTTCGTGAACTTCGAAGACGAGATCAATCAGGCGCTGATGCGCCAGTCGACGTTCGAGTGGCCGCATGCATTCGCCCGGCTGTCCGTCGACAGCGCCGAGTTCTTGTCCCGCTTCGGCGCTAACCACATCCACGCAGTGCCGGGCGACCGGATCGCGGAGCTGCAGGCCGCATGCACGTTCCTGGGCATCAGCTTCGAGCCGCTCGGATCGCCGCCAGGCTAGTCAGGAAGGAACCCATTTCGCCGTGAGCCCACAGTCGCCAGCCGGTGATCGCAGCCTGCTGCTCGTTGGCGAGTCCTGGTTCAGCCACAGCATCCATCAGAAGGGCTTCGACAGCTTCACCACGTCTACCTACGAGGAAGGCTGCGCCGACTTCGTCGCGGGCCTCCAGTCGCGCCGATGGACCGTCGAGCATGTCCCGAGTCACCTCGTGGACTCAAGAATGCCAGCAACGGCCGAAACCCTCGCGCAGTACTCCGTCGTCGTCCTGTCCGACGTAGGGAGCAACACGTTCCTGCTCGGCCGGCAGACCTTTGTGCACGGGCGGGTCGCGCCCGACCTGCTGGATCTGATCGCGGCCTATACAGCTGGCGGCGGCGGCCTTGTCATGGTCGGCGGCTACATGTCGTTCGGCGGCATCGACGGGAAAGCCGGTTACGGCAAGACGTGCCTGCAGGACGTGCTGCCGGTCTCGATCGCGCCCGGCGATGACCGGGTCGAAAGGCCGGCGGGGGTGGTGCCGACCGTGCACCTGCCCGGCCACCCCACCGTGGCCGGGATCGCCGGCCCATGGCCCGCGCTGCTCGGCTACAACCGGCTGACTCCGCGGCCACCCGGCCAGGTCGTCGCCACCTGCGGGGAGGACCCCCTACTGGTCGCCGGCACCTACGGCCAAGGGCGGAGCGTCGCGTTCGCCTCGGACATGGGGCCGCACTGGGCGCCCGAAGGATTCATTGGCTGGGACGGCTATGCCGAGCTCTGGGACGGGATAGCGTCCTGGGCGGCTGGCTTTGACCGATAGCGCTGCAACATCTCAACAGGAGGAAGCGTGACAACTGACCAGGGCGGCCACGAGCACGGGCTCCGGGCCAATGCCATCGGCCTCGGCGGCGACATCATCGTCGCGGTCGCCAACGTAGCCCCGTCCAGCGCCGTCGCTTTCACACTGGCGCTGCTGCTGACGCTGACCGGCCTTGCGTCGCCATTAGTCGTCGTGATCGTCGGTGCGCTGATGCTCTGCGTCACCCTGGGGTATGCCGCGATGAACCGCTGGCGGCCTAGCGCCGGGGCCCCCTACGTGTGGGTCGGCGAGGCGACCTCGCCGGTGGCAGGAATCGGGACCGGGCTACTGCAAGCGCTCGGAGCCACGCTCTTCAACATCGGGAACATCACCCTGGCTGGCGCGTATCTGCTGTTCGTCGTATCCCCGAGCTCGACCTTCCCGAAGGCGGTCACCTGGCTCATCGCGGCCGCCATCATGGCGGTGCTGCTCTGGCTCTCGATCCGCGGCCTGCATCCATCGGTGGTGGTGCAGACGACTCTGATCGTCATCGAGTACGCGTCAGTGATCTCGTTCGTCATCCTGGCCCTCATTCACGAGGCTAGCGGTGCGGGCGGGGCCAGCCTTCCGTCGATTCATGACTTCTCCTTCGCCAGCAACATCGGCGGCATTCACGGGCTGGCTAACGCCGGCGTCACCTGCGCGGTCCTGTACGCGGGCTGGGAGGCGGTGTCGGTTGTGGGCGAGGAGTCGAGGAAACCGCGGCAGAACCCCGGCCGCGCGATGATCGGCTCTGTCGCGTTCCTGCTCGTCTGGTTCACCGGCCTGATCATGGTCTTCCAGGGCATTTCGAGCCAGAAGAACCTCCTTGCTCATGGTGGCGATGTGCTCGCCTACGCCGGCAGCCTGCTCGCCCCCGGCCTGGCCGGCCGGATTCTGCCACTGGCCGTGCTCATCGCGGTCATCGGCACGACCCAGCTCCAGATGACCGAGGCGAGCCGCATCCTCTACTCGTTCGCTCGTGACCGCCTGCTGCCGGGCTGGCTGAGCAAGATCAGCCCGACGCACGGCACGCCGTGGGCGGCCCTGACCGTACTCGGGCTGATTCCGCCGATCTTCCTGATCCCTTACCTGGCGAGCTCGTCCTTCTTCAAGGTCATCACGGACATCATCAGCTCGGGCGGCGAGCTGTACCTGTTCATCTACTTCCTGGTCGCCGTCAGCAGCGTCTGGTTCTTCCGCAGCCAGCTCGCCAAGGGCGGCCGAACACTGGTCCTGGGCGGCATCCTGCCGCTACTCGGCGGCCTGCTGATGCTGATCCTGTGCATCTACGGGATGACGACAGAGGCGGGGGTCGTGACCGGAGTTGCCCTCGGCATCATCGCGCTGTGCTTCGTCGTCGCCTTCACCATCGTGCGCACCGTCAAGGATTCGCCGTTCCTGGACGAGCTGAAGCGGCGTCGCGCCGCCGGCGTCAGCGGGCCAGAGGAGGAGCCCGGCCGGGTGACCGACGTAGCGGGGGCACCTGATGCCTGACCGGCCGGCCAGATCAGCGGTCCAGGCGTGCCGCCGCGACGAGGCGAGGCAGCGGGCAGATGGCTGAGGTACGGTTCCTGGGCTGCGACAACGACGTGTTCTGCGGCCGCGTCCAGGCACATGCAGCCGAGTTCGAGCAGGCATCCGGGCACAAGCTGACGGTGCAACTGCTGGACAACGACTTCTACTACGCCAACAAGCTGACCGACTACCTCGGCGGCGAAAGCCCGGCGGACGTCTACATGTCGGGGCCGGTCCTGGAGTGGGAGCAGCTCGCCCTGGGGTTCGTGCGCCCGCTCGATGAGTTCGCCGGACGGGCGTCCGGTACCTTCGACCTGGGCGACTTCTTCGGGCGGCTGATCCGGGGTAGCCGATGGACCGGCCGTTTTGGCGACAAGCTCGGCACTGGCCCGCTGCTGGCCATCCCGGTGAACTGGGAGTCCTACAACCTGGCCTACATGCCGGAGATCCTCGCCCGGGCCGGGGCGGACGTGCCGCGGACCTGGCCGGAGTACTTCGAGGTAGCGAAGACGATCGCGACGCGCGTGCCGGGCGCCAGGGGCTTCGGCCAGCGCGGTGCGGAGGCCTGGCACACCGTGTATACCGGCTTCGCCACGCAACTGTGGTCCTGCGGCGGACGCGACTTTGACCCGGACGGGTCCTGTGCTATCGCGTCCGAGGTCGCCGTCGAAGTGGCACAGACGCTGTCCGACGCGATCCGAGTGGCCGGCCCGCCCGACTGGACCCAGCAAGGCTGGTACGAGCTGGCGATGGACTTCGCCCGTGGCGAGTACGGACTGCTGGTCGACTCTGACCACTACGTGGCGTACTTCGAGAATCCCAGCCTGTCGAGCGTGGCCGGGAAGGTCCGCTACGCCCTGCCGCCGACCGGCCCCGGCGGCATCAGGCGCCCGAACATGTGGATGTGGTCGCTGGTCATGAACGCCAGGTCGGCCGTGCCGGATGCAGCCTGGGACTTCATGGAGTGGGCGACTAGCTCACCGTTCCTGACCGCCGCGGCGCTGGCGGGCAACATGAACCCAACTCGCCGTAGCTCCTGGGCAGATCCCGAGTTCGCCGAGCGCGCGAGTCGGTGGCACGAGTTTCCCGACGTAGCCATGCAACTCGTCGGCGAGGCCGGCGACGCCAGCGAGGCCGGCGACGCCGCCAGCGTGCTAGTCACTCCGGCGCTGAACTACATCGAAGTCGCCCGGCGGTGGACTCGAGCGTTGCGCGAGGCGTACCAGGGCGCAGGCTCGGTTGAGCAGTGCCTCGCTTCAGCGGCGAGCGACATCGACCGGCTGGTCATCCGGACGTGACTGCGGTTGTCGGGCCGCTGGACCGCAGATCGCTCGGCCGGACCGGACTAGCGGTCTCGCCGGTCTGCATCGGCACCAGCCCGCTGGCGAACATGCCGGAGCACTACGGCTACGAGGTCAGCGAACAGCAGGCGATGGCGACCATCAGCGCGGCATTCCGGGGCCCGTTCAACTTCATCGACACGTCGAACAACTACGGCGCCGGCGCCGCCGAGTGCTACATCGGCCGCATCCTGGCGGACGCCGGCGGCCTGCCCCAGGGGTTTGTGCTGGCGACGAAGGCCGACGCAGACCCCGTCAGTGGCGATTTTTCCGGCGACCGGGTAAGACGCTCGGTCGAGGAAAGCCTTGAGCGCCTCGGGCTGGACCGAGTCCAGCTGATGCACCTGCACGATCCGGAGTTCCACCTCACCTTCGCCGAGGCGATGGCACCCGGCGGTCCGATCGCGGCGCTGGTACAGCTACGCGACCAGGGCGTGCTCGACCATCTCGGCGTGGCGGGCGGCGAGATCAAGATGCTGGCCGACTTCATCGCGACCGGCCTGCTCGATGTCGTCCTCTGCCACAACAGGTTCACGCTCGTCGATCGCAGCGCCGAACCGCTGATGGAGGATGCGCGACGACGCGGGGTCGCGTTCATCAACGCAGCGCCGTACGGCGGCGGCATCCTTGCACAAGGCCCCGACGCTCAGCCTCGATACGCATACGAGACGGCCGAAGCGGCCGTCCACGACGCGGTCCGGGCGATGCAGGCTGCCTGCGCGGCGCACGACGTGCCGCTGGCCGCTGCTGCGCTGCAGTTCTCCGTCCGCGATCCACGGGTCGCCTCGACCGTGGTGGGCGTCTCGGCGCCAGCCCGCATTGACGAGACCGCACGGCTCCTGTCACACCACGTTCCCGATGAGCTGTGGGCTGAGCTGCACTTGCTGGCTCCCCCGCCCGAGCACAGGCTGAGTTAATTCTGGGAACGGGGCCGGATGTGGCCGCCGCCGAGGACTGGCTAAGCCGCTGGGAGATGATCTGAGTGCCTGACACGACATCCGCAAAGAACGCACTCCGCGCACAGCGAATCGAGACTCCCTCCTGGGCGTTCGGCAATACCGGGACGAGATTCAAGGTGTTCGCCCAGCCAGGGGTGCCGCGCACAGCACAGGAGAAGATCGAGGACGCCGCGCAGGTGCACGCCTTCACCGGCGTCGCGCCCAGCGTCGCCGTCCACATCCCCTGGGACAGAGTTGACGACTACGGGGCGCTCGCCTCGCACGCCAAAAGTGCGGGCGTCGCGATCGGGACGGTCAACGCGAACGTCTTTCAGGACGACGACTACCGACTCGGCAGCGTCGCCAACCCCGACCCGCGAGTGCGCCGCAAGGCCCTGGACCACTTGCTGGAGTGCGTCGACATCATGGACGCCACCGGATCGGCCGACCTGAAGCTCTGGTTCGCCGACGGCACCAACTATCCGGGCCAGGACGATATCGCGGCCCGCCAGGACCGGCTCGCCGAGGCTCTGCAGGCTGTGTACCAGCGGCTCGGATCGCACCAGCGGATGCTGCTCGAGTACAAGCTGTTCGAGCCGTCCTTCTACACCACCGACGTCCCGGACTGGGGCACCTCGCTGCTGCACTGCGTCGCGCTCGGGCCGCAGGCCGCCGTGGTCGTCGACACCGGGCACCACGCGCCGGGCGTGAACATCGAGTTCATCGTGGCCATCCTGCTGCGTGCCGGGCGGCTTGGCGGCTTCGACTTCAACAGCCGGTTCTACGCCGACGATGACCTGATGGTCGGGGCGGCAGACCCGTTCCAGCTGTTCCGCATCCTGCGTGAGGTGGTGGCAGCCGACGCGCTGCGTCCGGATGCAGGGATCGCGTTCATGCTCGACCAGTGCCACAACATCGAGCCGAAGATCCCGGCGCAGATCCGGTCGGTGATGAACGTCCAGGAGGCCACGGCCAAGGCCCTGCTCGTAGACGCCGCGGCGCTCACGGCGGCGCAGCAGGCGGGCGACGTCCTCGGCGCCCATGCGGTGCTGATGGACGCATTCAATACCGACGTCCGGCCGCTGCTCGCCGAGTTGCGCGAGGAGACTGGCATCGATCCCGACCCCGTCAGCGCCTACTTGCGGTCCGGGTATCCGGAGAAGATCGTTGCGGACCGCGTCGGCGGCACGCCCGCCAGCTGGGGCAGCTGACCTGGTCACATCCTCACCAAGGAGACGTGGCATGGCAACGCCGGACCAGGATTCCCAGGTCGCTGCCCTACTGGCGCGCAGTAACCGGCTTGGCTCCGACGCGCGCAACACCAACTACGCCGGCGGCAATACCTCCGCCAAGGCATCCGGTATCGATCCTGTCTCGGGCAAGCCCGTTGAGCTGCTGTGGGTGAAGGGATCGGGCGGCGACCTCGGCACGCTCACCGCCGACGGCCTGGCGGTACTCCGGCTGGACCGATTCCGCATGCTCGCCGATGTGTACCTAGGCCCAGAGCGCGAGGACGAGATGGTGCCGGCGTTCGACTATTGCCTGCACGGCAAGGGCGGCAGCGCGCCGTCCATCGACACCGCCATGCACGGGCTCGTGGCGGCGGCGCACGTGGACCATCTGCATCCCGACTCTGCCATCGCGATCGCCGCTTCGGCCGACGGCGAGAAGCTGACACGCGAGTGCTTCGGAGACCGCGTCCTCTGGGTGCCGTGGCGACGGCCCGGCTTCCAGCTTGGCCTGGACATCGCCGAGATCCAGCGCGACCATCCCGGCGCCATCGGGGTGATACTCGGTGGTCACGGCATCACCGCGTGGGGCGGGACAAGCGATGAGTGCGAGGCGCGATCGCTGGAGATCATTGCGGGGGCGCGGCGCTATCTCGACGAGAGAGGACGCGACGAGCCGTTCGGCCCGGTTGTTCCCGGCTACGAGCCAATGGAGCCCCGTGCTGACCGCCGGGCCCGTGCCGCAGCTCTCGCGCCCGTGCTCCGCGGGCTCGTCTCCTCCGCTCAGCGACAGGTCGGGCACTTCACCGACAGCCCGGCAGTACTCGACTTCCTGGCCCGCCGCGAGCATCCCAGGCTGGCCGCTCTGGGTACCTCCTGCCCGGACCACTTCCTGCGCACCAAGGTCCGGCCGATGGTCCTCGACCTGCCGACCGCCGCGCCACTGGCCTCGGTGCTGGAACGCATCGGCGAGCTGCACGCCGCCTACCGCGAGGAGTACCGCTCTTACTACGAACTGCACGCCGTCGCGTCGTCACCGCCGATGCGTGGCGCCGACCCGGCTATCGTCCTGGTGCCCGGCATCGGGATGTTCAGCTTCGGCGCGGACAAGCAGACCGCGAGAGTCGCAGGCGAGTTCTATCTGCACGCGATCAACGTGATGCGTGGTGCCGAGTCTGTCTCTGCCTACTCGCCGATCAGCGAGGCCGAGAAATTCCGGATCGAGTACTGGGCCCTGGAGGAGGCTAAGCTGGCGCGCCGCCCGCGTCGGAGGGCGCTGGCCGCCAGGGTCGCCCTGGTGACCGGCGGCGGGTCCGGCATCGGCCGGGCCACGGCGCAGCGCCTGGCTGCCGAGGGCGCCTGCGTGGTGATCGCCGACCGCGACGGCCCGGCGGCCAAGACCGTCGCGAGCGCGATCGGCTCGCCCGACCAGGCCGCAGCCGTCACCGCCGACGTGACCGACGAGGAAGACATCGCCGCGGCATTCCGGGACGCTGTGCTTGCCTTCGGCGGCGTGGATCTGGTGGTCAGCAACGCCGGATTGTCGCTGTCAAGGCCGCTGCTTGAGACCACCGCCGCGGACTGGGACCGCCAGCATGACGTCATGGCCCGCGGGTCGTTCCTGACCGCCCGCGAAGCGGCGCGGGTGATGCAGGCGCAGGGCATGGGCGGCGACATCGTGTACATCGTCAGCAAGAACTCCGTCGTCGCCGGCCCAGACAACGTGGCGTACGCCAGCGCCAAGGCGAGCCAGGCACACCAGGTCCGGCTGCTCGCGGCCGAGCTCGGCAAGCTCGGCATCCGGGTCAACGGCATCAACCCTGATGGCGTGGTGCGTGGCTCCGGCATTTTCGCGGGCGGCTGGGGCGCGCGGCGGGCCGCCGTCTACGGCATCCCCGAAGACCAGTTGGGCGCGTTCTATGCCGGCCGGACTCTGCTGGGGCAGGAGGTCCTCCCCGAGCACGTGGCAGCGGCCGTGATCGCGCTGACCGCTGGCGATTTGCCCCTGACGACCGGCGCGCATGTTCCGGTGGATGGCGGCATTGCTGCCGCGTTCCTTCGTTAATTATGCCCGGGAAACGGGCCACTCTTCCGGTGGCAGTCGCGGCGGTGGACCTTGGTGCCTCGTCCGGGCGGGTCATTGTCGGTCAGGTCGCGGCCCGGGGCGGGACGGATCAGCTGCGTCTGCACCAGGTGCATCGGTTCCCGAACAGCCCGGTTATGGCAGCCGGGACGCTGCACTGGGACATCCTGCGGCTGCATGCGGAAACGCTCGCCGGGCTCGCCATCGCCGACCGCGAGTTCGGGCTAGCCAGCGCGGGGATCGACTCCTGGGGAGTGGATTTCGGCTTGCTCGACTCGGGCGGTGCGCTCCTTGGCAACCCGGTGCACTACCGGGATGCCCGGACCATCGGTGCCGTGGACCGTCTGCTGGCGCGCATCCCGGCTGCCGAGCTCTACGCCGCCACTGGCATCCAGCAGCTTCCGATCAACACGATCTACCAGCTGGTGGCGGCCGAGGGGTCTCCTCAGCTGGCCGCGGCACGCACGCTGCTGCTGATCCCGGACCTGCTGGCTTACTGGCTCACCGGGAGTGCGGGAGCCGAGGTCACTAACGCGTCCACGACGCAGCTGCTCGACGTGCGAACGCGCTCCTGGGCCACGTCGCTGATGGACCGGGCCGGAATCCCGCCGCGCCTGTTCCCGCCGCTGCGCCAGCCCGGTGACACGATCGGCGCACTGCTGCCGGAGGTCACGGCCGCTGCCCGGATGCCGGTCCGGCCCCGGCCCCTGCCTCTCATCGCCGTCGGCTCGCATGACACGGCGTCCGCCGTAGCGGGCGTCCCCGCGGTCGGCAGCGACTTCGCCTACATCTCCTGCGGCACATGGTCCCTGGTCGGTGTCGAACTTGACCAGCCGGTTCTGACCGAAGCAAGCCGACGGGCCAACTTCGCCAACGAGGCTGGCATCGACGGAACGATCCGCTACCTGCGGAACGTGATGGGCCTCTGGCTGCTGCAAGAGTCGGTCCGCACCTGGTCGGCGGCGGGGATGCCGGCCGACCAGGCCACCTTGCTGCGCCTGGCGAGAATGGTGCCGCCGCTACGCGCCGTGCTTGACCCCGACGACCCGGCTTTCTTGTCACCCGGTGACATGCCGTCTCGCATCGCGCAGGCCTGTGAGCTGACCGGCCAGCGGCCACCGCAGAGCCCCGCAGAGACGGTCCGGTGCATCCTTGACAGCCTCGCGCTCGCCTACCGGCGGACGATCCGTGAGCTCCAGTCACTGTCCGGCTGCGAAGTGGCTACAGTGCACATCGTTGGCGGCGGGTCTCGCAACGCCCTGCTCTGTCAGCTCACGGCCGACGCCTGCGGGCTGCCCGTCATCGCTGGGCCCGTCGAGGCGACCGCGCTCGGCAACATCCTGGTCCAGGCGCGCGCCTTGGGCGCCGCGCCGACCGGCCTCGACGGGATGCGCTCGCTCGTGCGCGCAACGCACCGGCTACGGCTCTTCAAGCCAGCAGTCGGTGAGGCACAGGCATGGGAGAGCGCGACCCGCCGGGTGGCTGCCACGGGGTGAGAGCTACACGCCCGCGCAGCGAGCCGTCAGGCGCGTTGCCGGCGCGCCAGGGCGTGAGCGATTGGTCGCGTTGCCGGATACAGGTCCCGGTAGAGGCCGTACAGGAGTGAGTACTCGTCGGATCGCAGCGGGTCAGGAGTGCACACTTCGCGCGTTGGGTTCCAGACGGCCAAGTCGGGCTGCGAGACAAGCGCCGCCGCGAGGAAGGCGCCGCCGTAGCTGGCTCCGATCGTCTTCTCCGGAATCACCTGCTCGCGCGCTATGGCATCCGACACGATCTGAGTCCACAGGCCACCCTGCGCGCCGCCGCCGAGAGCCACGATCCGCCGTATGTCGCCGCCGGACTCCGCCATGACCTCGATGTTGTGCCGCACTCCGAACGCCGTCGCCTCGAGCGCCGCTCGGTAGAGGTCAGCGCGAGTGTGCGAGAGGGTGAGACCGATGATCACCCCTCGCGCGTCCGGGTCGAGCAACGGCGTCCGTTCACCCGCGAAGTACGGGAGCATGAGGAGGCCACGCGCTCCCAAGCCCGACGCCGCGGCTTCCTTGGTCAACTCGCCGTAATCGGCGCCGCCGGTAAGATTCCTGAGCCACGCGGTGATCCCCCCCGATGTGGCCATACCTCCGGCGAGGTTATGTGTCCCTGGCAATGCGCCGATAGTGCCCCACATCGCGGGCGCCGACACACGCTCGTCGACGGTATTGATGAGGAACATCGTGGTTCCGTACATCAACATGAGGTCACCGTTGTTCTGAGCGTTCGCGCTGACTGCCTCCATCCAGGCGTCGATCGTCCCCGCGATCACCGGTATACCGGGCCTGATGCCGAGAAGCCCGGAGACCTGCGTCGAGAGAACTCCCGCCTGTTCGCCGGGCCAGCGAAGCTGCGGCAGTTCGAGCCAGGGTGCTATCTCAGCGACCCAGGGACCATGCCATTGCATCGCTCGTGTGTCGAACAGGGGCGTGCACTGGCTAGCCGAGTGAAAATCGAGGACATATTCGCCAGTCAGGCAATAGACAAGCCACGACGATGGCATGAACATCCGGCGGGCGCGCGCCGCCACGCTGGGCTCGTTGTCGGCGATCCATTCCAGTTTCGGGCCGATCGACTGGCTCGACAACACTGATCCGCAGCGGTCGAATATCGCTTCGGTGCCCACGCGCTCATTGATGCTCACGATCTGGGCGGCGGCGCGCGTGTCGACGCCGTAGAGGATCGCCGGCCGCAGCGGATGGCTGAGGGCGTCCGTGACGAGAGCGCAGGGACCCATCCCGCTGACTCCAAGCGCCTCGATGACGACTTCACCCGCAGCCGAGCTCCCCAGAAGCTCGTGGACGATGGAGACGTACTCCGACCACCAGATCGATGCATCCATCTCGACCCATCCGGCATGCGGCCGATCCACGACGTGCTCGCGGACAGCGGTCGCTCGTATCTGACCGTCGATCGAGACGAGAACGCCTTTCGTGCTCGAGGTGCCGATGTCGACGCTGATAACCGCGGGAATCGTCACCGGAAGCCTGCGCCGACGGTGACGACCGTGTTCTGCAGCGTGCCGAGCGCAGCGGCGTGGACCGTGACGACGTCACCGTCGCGCAGGGTGAAGTCACCCGGCGGGACCAGGCTCGTCCCGGTGAGCAGGGCCACCCCAGATGGGAAAGACTGGGCTGCGAACAGCCACCGCAGCAGCTCACCGGGCGCGCGATGCATAGTGGCCAGGGACATCCCGTCCTCGTAGAGCGTCCTGCCGACGCGGGCGATCCGCAGTTCGATGCGGATCTCCTGCCACGGCGGCGCCGAGCTGACCGGCACGAGGCACGGGCCGATGCCGCAGCTGCGGTCATATACCTTGGCCTGCGGCAAGTACAGCGGGTTTGCGCCCTCGATGCTGCGCGAGGACATGTCGTTGCCGAGGACTAGAGCCTGCAACTCGCCGTCCGGTCCTGCAACAACCCCGAGCTCCGGCTCGGGCACATCCCAGTCGGAGTCAGCCCGGATGCCGAGCTGGTCCCCAGGACCGATCGCAGCGCCAGCGGCGGCCTTGACGAACAGCTCCGGCCGACTGGCGCTGAACACCCGGTCGTACACGTCGCCGCCGTCGATGGCCTCTTCCCGCCTCGCCTCGCGGCTGCGCGGGAAGGTCACGCCGGCGGCCCACACGGGCTGCAGATCCAGCGGCGCCAGGATGGCCAGCGAGCCGGGCACCGGTCCCGATGACGGCAGCGACGCCAGGTCCAGCAAGGGCCGGCCCGGATCGGCCAGCAGCGAGGCCACCGTCACTGACGGGCCAAGCAGGTCCTGCGGGCCCTGCTCGGCGTCGCCACGGGCGAGGCGGATCTCGCCCGCAGCTCGCACCCGCCACAAGCCAGTCGTCATGGCTTCATCCCCTCGGTCAGGACCGCAGCGCGGCCCACGCAGGCCCGTCCGGATAGCTGTACTGGCGGATCGAGTCCGCGCGCATCTCCATCGAGTTCCCGGCCTCGACCGGCGCGACGTACCGGCCGTCGCGCACGACCGCCGGGCTTACGAAGTGCTCGTGGAGATGGTCGATCCACTCAATCACCCGGTCATCCGTCGTTCCCGACACGCACGCGTAGTCAAAGAACGACAGATGCTGCACCGCCTCGCAGAGCCCGACCCCGCCCGCATGCGGACAAACCCGGATCCCGGCTTTGGCCGCAAGCAGCAGGTTGGCCACGTTCTCGCTGACACCGGCAACGCGGGTCGCGTCGATCTGCATGATGTCGAGCGCCCCGGCCTGCAGCAGCTGCTTAAAGACCACCCGGTTGGCAACGTGCTCGCCGGCCGCGATCGGGACCGGGGCGACGGCACGGCGGATCTGCGCCATGGCCAGGACGTCATCTGGAAACGTGGGCTCTTCCATCCACGCGAGATTGAACCCGGAGAGCTGGCTAATCCAGCTGATCGCCTCGGCAGTTCCCCAGACCTGATTGGCGTCGATCGCGATGCGGTAGTCCGGACCGCAGATCTCCCTGGCCAGCGTGAGGCGCCGAATGTCATCCTCGAGACTGCCGCCCACCTTGAGCTTGACCTGGCCAAATCCCTCGTCCATGGCCTGGCGGAGCAGTCCGGCCAGGTGATCGTCGGCGTAGCCGAGCCAGCCCGGCGCGGTCGAGTAAGCAGGGTAGCCGCGGGCCGCCAGTTCCTGGATCCGGTCGGCTTTGCCGTCCGCGCCGCGCTCCAGCAGGTCTAATGCGTCGGCCGGCGTGATCGCGTCCGCCAGGTACCGGAAGTCGACCAGCGCGACGAGCTCGGCGGGTGTTAGCTCGCAGAGCAGTCGCCACAACGGCAGCCCAGCGCGCTTTGCCTTCAGGTCCCAGCAGGCGTTGACGATCGCGCCCACCGCCATGTGGGCGATGCCGGTCTCGGGTCCGAGCCAGCGCAGCTGGCTGTCCCCAACCAGCCGCCGGGAGAAGCCACCGAGATCGGCGACGAGCTCGTCCACGTTTGCGCCGATAACCGCCGGGGCGAGCGCGGCGATGGCCGCGACCTGCACGTCGTTGAACCGTCCGATCGTGAAGGCGAAGCCATGGCCGGCCAGTTCGTCCGGCCCATCGGTGCGCAGGACCGCATAGGCCGCCGCGTAGTCCGGGGCTGGGTTCATCGCGTCCGAGCCCGCAAGCGTCCTGGACGTCGGGAACCGGACATCGTAAGTGTCCAGGGCCAGGATGCGAGGCACCGGGCTCCCTTCCGTAGCCGCGGGTAGTGAGCGAAACGCGCCGCGTCCGCGCTCATAGCCCCGCTTGATAGACCTTGTCAGTTCTCAGGTGCCATTATTGGCGCTTGCCAGATCTGCTGCGCCTCTCGTCCGCTATAGGTCGTCGGTGGCTCATTGGACGGACTTCGCCTCGATCGCGTCAAGGTCGCGTACCGCATAACGGTGGTGCTCCCACTCCTCCTCGAGGATCACGTGCAGGCAAGACAGCACGATCTCCGGGTGTTCAGGGTCGTGGGGATTTCTGCGCGTCGCGGCCAACTCGCCTGATGTGACAGTGGCGAGGAAGTCGCGCACCATCGCGACGCGACCCGCCCCGACATCGAGCACCTTGGCGTACGCCGGATAATCGACCCGCACCGTCACCTCGGGCAGCGCCAGGCACAGGACGCGGATCCGCTCGACGATGTCCTCCGGCACCTCTACGGGCGCGTTCACGCGAGAACCGCCGGACGAGCCCGCTGGACGATCGGACGCGCTCGCACCGACGACCTACCGGCGGAACGCGGCTCGGACTGCGGCTGCGGTGGAGCTGAAGTACTCGGGTGGTTCGATGAAGCCCCACTCGTTGAATGCCACGCCGGCGATGACGGCGCGCCGGTAGCCGAAACAGGCGAGGTAGAGCGTCCGGATATGCATGACCGCCTCAAGCCGGTCGAGTTCGTCGTCGGTCGGCTCGACATATCGGCGGTAGGCGTTGACGGCAGCGTCGATCCACTCCTGGTTCGGCCGACGTGGGTTCCAAGAACCCGTGCCCCAAACCAGGTAAGCGAAGTCAGCGAGGCGCGGTCCGCGCCCGGAGGCCTTCCAGTTGATCGCGACTGGCCCTTGTTTGCTCAGGACGGCGTGATCGGGGGCGTGGAGGAGATTTCCGTGGAGCAAGCCCTCCGGAAGCCCGTGGCCGTCGTCTGCCGAGCGCACCTGGTCGCGGAGCCGCTCGAATCTCTCGCGCTCGGCGGCCACGACCTTCGTGTCGACGGCGTCGAGAAACGCCAGTGCCGCCAGCAGGTCCTGACGCGGCGTGCCCTCACGGCTCGGGTCCTCGCCACTGGCTCCGCCCGGGCGGCCGACGGAATCTTCGTACGGCAGCGCGTGCAGCCGTCCGAGCAGCTCACCCATCATGGCGAACTTCGCGGCACCGTCGGGGAGCTGAACGCCCTCAACGAACCGCGTCACCAGGACCGCGCCGCCATCGAAGTCAGATACCGCATCGTCGACCGCCAGGCGCTCCGCGGGATAGTCCTGCCGCTCCAGGAATCTGAGGATCGCGGCGTCGCCCTCTACACCGGCACGCGGCCGAGCGGGCGGGAACGCGCGGGCGACCCACGGGCTACCGTCATTGCGGTCGATGCGGAACACATAGGTCTTGTGCACACTGAGCTTCGTCGCCACGACCGGGTCAATGCCGTAGCGATCCCGGAGATGAGCGAGTAGCCGCTCAGGAACTGGCTCGTGGTGCATTCGCGCCCCAAGACCCTCGAGATCCGTCAGCGCTTCGGTGTAGCGCTGCCCAGTCTCCTCGGCGTGGCGCCGGACAACCTTCTTGAAGGTGGCATCCTTCGTCATGGACAAGCCTCCCCTTGACACCCTCGTCCCCCAGCAACGCGGTGTTAGAAGATGGCTTGCGACATTGACGACCGAGAGGGCGGATCCCCTTCGCCAACGGAACCCCGACTGGGGCGGATGCTCCACAGCTCGGCGACCGGTCGCCGCCGTGAACCAACTCTTCCTGAGGCGCTCGGTCTTCGTCAAGCGCCGCACGGTGTACTGGGTGTGCCGCCCGGTCCTGGTGCCGGTGAGGCCGCTATCCACCCCGAGGCATGCCCCGGCCCATGTTAGGTCAACAGCTGGCGGGGTACAGCGGGCCTTCATCCGACGAAGGGCCGACTGCGCAAAGCCACGCCGCCGGTACCGCAGGAGGCCGTCGGCAGCGTTCGGACCGGCGTGGAAGAGATCAAGGAAAGGGCGAGCCGATGACCACGAGCGACCATGGGAGCAGATCTGCGCCACGGCAGGGCGCTAACGCCGACCCGGCGTCAAGTGCGGCGCCGTCTCCTGATGCCGCGGTCGGCGCTGGCGCGGCCGCGACGGGGCCGCCCGCCAATGCCGCGACAGGGGTGCCGGATGACATTCAGGAGCTGCGGCAGGAGATTGAGCAAACCCGCGAGCAACTCGGCGACACGGTGCAGCGGCTGGCTGCCAAGGCAGACGTCAAGGCACGCACGCGGGACAAGGCAGTCGAGCTGACCCGAAAGGTCAAAGGTAAGGCCAGCCAGACCCAGGCGCAGGCTGCTGCGTCGGCCGGGACCGCACGCAGCCAGATCGCTGAGAAGGCCGAGGCGGTGCGGCAGCAGGTCCTGCCCGTCGTCAGCGCCGGCAAGGACCAGCTGCAGGCGCGGGCGGCCGCAGCAGGCACGCAGGTGCGGGGGGCCACGCCAGAGCCGGTGAGGCAGGCGGTCGCCAAGGGAGCCAGCAGCGCCCGGCAGCGCCGCGCGCCGCTTGCGGTGGCTGCCAGCGCGCTGGTCGCGGGCTATCTGGCCATCAGGTGGCGGAGAAGGCGATGATCGAGCTGCACAAGCCGGTCAGCATGGTGGTCAGCGTCCTGCGCGGGGTGCTTGCCGGGGTGTGATCTTCAATCGGTGCTAGGAGGATCACCGATTCTGGCCTGCATGGCCGCGGTCCGCGGCGGGCACACCAACCGTAGGAGCTTAAGAACACGTGGCCCGCATCAACCTGGTCTCCAGCGCGAACGCGATCGGTGCCAGTAACGAGCACCTCGCGGTGGTTGTCGCCGCCCTGATCGCGGCTGGCAGCTGGATGCGGGCCGCATCGCAGGACTGGTAGCCATGGCGAGGGCGATCGGCTGGGTGGTCATCGTTGGTCTTGTGCTCGTGCTAGGCACTCATCCCGCCATCATGGCCGGGTTTGTCCACCACGTGCTCGCGGTATTTCGGGGCGCCGGAAATGAGCTTTCGTCGTTTTTGAGCAGGCTCTAGCAGCCGGAAGCCCCGCCGTCGCAATCACGTGAACGCTTGCTCGAATCCGAATTCAGCTACGGGGCCTTCGATCCGCGGTCGGGCCGGCGTCGTTGTCGGCCGTGGCCAGCAGAGCCAGGAACGGGCCGACCCGGTGCCCTTCCTGGGCTGGGTGCCGGAACAGGCTGTCGCGGTTCACCGTGTACTGGACTCGCCGACCGGTCCGGGTACGGGTGATGTAACCTGCCGCCTCGAGGTCGGCCACGATCGCCTGCGCGGTGCGCTCGGTGATGCCAGCGGCGGCGGCGATGTCCCTGATCCGCGCCCTGGGCTCGCGGGCGATCTCCACCAGCACGTGCCCGTGCCCGGTCAGCAGCGTCCAGCTGCCGCCGCGCTCGTCTACATGACTCATCTTCACGACTATATCCTCGCGGGAGGATCTTCGCGAGAAGAAACACGTGAGATATTTATCGTGTTTCTATTGACAGGTTCTCGTCTGCTCGCTGATCCTTGGTACTGCCGCAGTCGAAGCCGTGCTAGTGGCGCCCGTGCCGGATGAGGCCTCAGGGTTCCGGCGGCACGCGTCGAAGGGCGCCGCTGGCGCGCTGACGTTCACCGGAGGTGAGGCAGATGCAGATGCCTGAGGCCACGTTCCCTATCGAGGTGGTCAGCGGCGTACCCGTAGTGGCCACGCCCGAGGAAGTCGACATCAGCAATACCGCCGGGCTGCGGACAGCTCTGATCGAAGCATCCGCGCACGGGCGCGGCACGCTGGTCGTGGACATGTCCGGGACGCAGTTTTGTGATTCGTCCGGGATTCACGTCCTGGTGCGCGCGCACAAGCAGGCCAAGGCCGAAGGCGGCGCGCTGCTGGTAGTCCTCACGGACACAACTGTGCTCCGCATTTTCGCGATCACCGGCATTGACCGATTGATCCCCAGCTTCTCGACGCTCCAAGATGCCCTCGCGGCAACGCCAGCCGCGCGAGCCGCCCTCAGCACGCCGGCGCTGACAGCCTCCGAGTCGAGTCCGGCCCTATCCTCCTGACAGGCGCCGGGTCCTGGCTGTGGAAGGTGCCGGCTTGACGCCATCCTGTGGTTGACGAGGTGTCGAGCCGAGATGGGAGCAGTAGCACATGCGGTATATCAAGGCAGACCACCGCGGCCGTGCCCTGTGGATCACCTTCGACCGGCCGGAGAAGCTCAACATCTTGCATCCAGAAGATCTCAGCGAGCTGCGCGACGTCATCGCCGACCTCGCTGCCGGCGTGCGGGCGATTGTCTTCACCGGCGCGGGCCAGGCGGCCTTCAGCGCCGGGATGAACATCGAGGCCTTCGCCGGCCTGACACCGGCCCGAGCGCATGCGCTGATCGGCGACCTCGCACAAGTGATGCGCGCTATCCGGCACTCGCCAGTCGTCACTGTCGCCGCAGTCAGCGGGTACTGCCTCGGGGCAGCGTTCGAACTGGCCCTGGCGTGCGATCTTCGGGTCGTGACCCCGACCGCGTCATTCGGCCTGCCCGAGATCAAGGTCGGCGTGCCCTCGGTCATCGACGCCGCTCTGCTGCCCGCCTTCGTCGGGCTCAGCACGGCGCGTGAAATGGTCCTCACCGGCGACATCTACACACTTGATCAGCTGCCGCCGGGCAGCATCGCCAACGCCATAGCCGAGCCCGGCGAACTCGACGCGGCAGCGGACAACTTGCTCGACCGCATCGCGACACACCCGCCGGCCGTGACCGCTGCCCAGCGCCGGCTGTTCGACGTCTGGCTCAACAATCCGCTCGATGCCGCAGTGAACGCCAGCATGACCGAATTCGCCGACGTGTTCGCCAGCCAGGAGACGCACCAGCAGATCGCACGTCACCACAACAGGATCACCGGATAGCGCGGTCCGGGAGATGCGGATCAGACGGCGGGGAGCCCGGCGACGAAGTCCGCCAGCTCATCGAGGTTCGCGCGCTCGTTGACCCGCTTGCCCTCCTCGATGTCGTGGATGATCCTGGCGACCTTGTTGAAGATGGGGCCGTTGATGTCGCGCAGCACCTCGTCGATCTCGGTCTTGCGCTTGCGCACCACGAGATCGCGGTAGATGCCGCTGTACTTCTTGGCGCTGTTGCGGTTGAACTCGGCCAGCCGGTCGAGCGACCCCTCGAGGTCGGCCGGGTCGAAGCCATCGAAGCTCTCGACCCGAACCGGCGCCTGCGCGAGGACCTCCCGCGCGATGGCGATCATGACCGGCCGGTAGCGCGGGTCTTCCAGGTGCTCGACGATGGTCAGATCGGAGACGGCGCCGGCCCACAGCATGGCGCCGTAGGCCTCCTTTCCCCACAGGAAGCCGAGCACGTTGTCAGTGGGCTTGGCGTACGGAAGCGCCGCGGCGAGGTCCAGCATGCGCGGGGTGATGCGGCCGCCGTCGAGCTCGCCGACGCGGAACGTCCCGACGTTGCCCTGCATGATGCACCCCGGCGCCATGACGTCGGCGCCGAAGTTGACGAACGACGACAGGACCCGGTCGCGGCCGACTGCCTCGATGAGGGTGTCGGCGGTCAGGCCGTTCTGCACGGTGAGCACGTAGCCGTCGGGGGCGAGCCGGTCGCGGAGCAGCTCAGCGGCAGCACCGGTGTGCAGGCTCTTGACGGCCACGATGGCGTGCTCGATGCGGTCGGGGAGTTCGTCGGGAGCGATCGCGTGCGCGGCCACAGTGAACTCATTGACCGGGCCTTCGATGATCAGCCCGTGCTCGCGGATGGCGGCGACGTGAGCCTGGTCGGCGTCGCACAGCGTGATGTCGTGCCCGGCGCGGATCATGTGGGCGCCGAGAGTGCCGCCGATGGCACCGGAACCGATGATGGTGATGTCCACGGGGTGAGTTATCCGCTCTCGTTACGCTACGGGGACTGCGCGGTCGAGGAAGTCGCGCACGGTGGACAGGAACAGCTCGCGCTCCTCGATCTGCGGCGAGTGGCCGGACTTCTCGAACACCACCAGCTTCGCATTCGGTATCAGGGACGCGATGGTCTCCGCGGCGCTGACCGGGGTGACCCAGTCACGCCGCCCGACGGTGACGAGCGTGGGCACCGTGATGGAGGGGAGCTGCGGCTTCAGGTCATAGGCCGGCTGGTTGTACTGGAAGCACCAGTTGTGGGCTTCGTGCCGGTAGACGCCGGACTCGACCCTCGCCGCCGAGCGGACGGGGTCGTATTCGTAGTCGTACAGCGGGATGATCTCCGCCCAGCGCGCCTTGAGGTCCTCGTCGTCGCGGATCTGCCCGGACCAGTAGCGGTTGAAGTTGTCCCAGTTGATCTCGACCCGGTCCTGGTTCCGCGCGTTCTCAAAGGCGAGCTTCAGGTTGCTCGCGTCGGCCGAGGTATCGCGCAGCACGATCGCCTGGACATGCTCGGGGTAAGCCACGGCATACTCCAGGGCGATGAAGCCGCCGTAGGAGCCGCCCGCAATGACGATCTTGTCCGCGCCGGTCCACTCGCGTAACCCGTCGACGTCGGCAGCCCACTGGGCGTGGGAGTACGGCGGGATGCCCTCGCTATGTCCGCAGCCACGCGCGTCGAAGGCGACGACACGGAACCGGTCGGACAGCGGACCGAACGTGCTCTTGGGTTCGGCCAGCGAGCCGATCCCCCCGCCGCCGTGGTGGGCGATCAGCACCGCGCCGTCCTCGGGTCCCATCACCTCGACGTTCAGCTCGCAGCCGTTGATGGTCACTCTCATGCTCAGGCCTCCGTGGTGGTCCAGCGCTCGATCTCGGCATCGAGCAGCGTGAGCGGGATAGCTCCGTTGCGCAGCACCGCGTGGTGGAACTGGCGCAGATCGAATCGCGGCCCGAGCGTGTGCTGCGCCCGCTCACGCAGGCGCACGATCTCGCGCTTGCCGGTCACGTACGCGAGCGCCTGACCAGGCCAGGCGATGTAGCGGTCGACCTCGTTGCGCACGTTGGCGCGCGTGGTGGCGGTATTGGCGTACATGAAGTCGATCGCCTGCTGACGCGACCAGCCCAGGTGGTGCATGCCGGTGTCCACGACGAGCCGGCACGCGCGCAGCGCCGCGAAGGACAGCATCCCGAGCCGCGCGACTCCGCTGCTGTACAGGCCGATCTCGTCGGCGAGGCGCTCGGCGTACAGGCCCCAGCCCTCGTTGAAGGCACAGAGCTCGGCGTCGATGTGCCGCCGGTACCGCGGGATGTCGAGCGTCTGGGCGGTCGCGAGCTGCAGGTGGTGCCCGGGCACCGATTCGTGGAACGCCAGCGCCTCGTACTCGTAGCGGTAGCGCTCGCCCGGATCTGTCGTCAGCAGGCAGTGCGCGCCCGGGCGGCTGCCATCGACGGCCGGCGGCCGGTAGTACGCCATCGCAGAGTTGTCCGCATCGATCGGGTTGATCTCCTCGATGACGCAGGCGGAGATCTCGTAGTGCTCGAAGTAACTGTCACGTGCCGTCTCAGCGCGATCGAGGGCGTCCGCCGCGACCTTGATGATCTCCTCCCTGGTCCGGAAGCGCAGGGCCGGGTCGTCGCGCATCCGCGCGGCGATAATGGCGAAGTCGCTCTCACCGAGTGCTTCCTGGCCGATCTGTGACCACCGTCCGGCCAGCTCGTCCAGTTCCGCCAGCCCGATGGCGTGGATCTCCTCGGGCGACAGCGCGGTGGTGGTGTGCCGCGCGACCGCAGCCAGGTAGCCGGCTTCACCGCCGGGGATCTCGCGGATGCCGACCCGGTCGTCCGGCCGGGCGAGCGGCGCCAGTTCGCGGCGCAGCAGCTCGGCGAGCCGCTGCATGGCGGGCCTGACAGTCTCGGTGACCTGGGCGGTCGCCGCCTCGCGCACCGCGGGCTCCGCGTCGTGTACCGGCTGGAGCAGGGCATCTTCGGGCACCGGCAGGGCGAGGTAGCCCGCAAGCTGGCGGATGGCGTGATCGACGCCGACGGCGGTGGGGACCCGCCCGTCCGCCGCCTCCGCCAGGTACCGCTGACCGAGCGCGTCGAGCGTCGCGCCGATCTTCGACAGCCTGCTGAGGTAGCGCGCGACAGCCTCGGCGCTGGAGACGGTCATGGCGGGCACCGCCTGGAAGATCAGGCCCTGCCGGCTGACGTAGCTCTTCGCCGACGCGTTGGCGGCCCACAGCGAGTGCTCGGCGTCGGACCGGGCGCCTTCGACAAGGGCAGTGAGTACCCCGTGGTCGACGCGCTGAGCGCCGGTCAGGCCCGCGGTGCCGATGTCGCGGACCTGGCGGCCGATGGCCGCGAATTCCTGCGCGGCGCACTCGCTCGCCTCCCGGCTCGGGTCGAAGGACAGCCCGTCGAATTCCTCGACGCCGAGCAGCGTGGCGTTGTACGGGTCGTAGCTGTGCTGGGTGGCGAAGTACGCGTCGCCAAGCCGCGCGAGTTCAGCTGCGGCCGCACTCTCGGAATCAGTCATGATCCTGCCTCGAGACCGGCGGGCCCGCTGGCTCGGAAGGCCCGGTTGATGTGCACTGATCGCTCCCAGTCAGCCATCCGCTCGATCGCTGGCTCTCCGGCCCGGTGGAAGACGGCGTCCACGAGGCTTTCCGTGAGCACGAGCAGGCCGGCGAAAGAGTCGAAGGGGACGCCGTCGACGCCGACTGGTAGCACGATGTCCGCCTCTTCCACCGCCGGGGAGAGCGACTCGTCGGTGATCAGGATGACGCTGGCGCCGCAGGCCTTCGCCATCGAGACGACCTGTTGGGAGGCCAGTTCATGTCGGCGCAGGTCGAAGACGATCGCGACCGAGTCGCGCCCGGCGCGCAGGTATTTCCCGACGTCCGCGCCGAGCGGCTCGTCGGCGTAGTCCACGTTGGGGATCAGCTGATCCAGCTGCATGGCCAGCATGCGGGCGATCAACCGCGAGAAGTAACCGCCGGAGACGACGACCCGCTTCGGGCGCGCGGCCAGCAGCGACACGGCTCGTTCGATCTCTCCCGGTGGCACGGTGTCGTGCAGTCGCGTCACCAGCTGAGCGCGCAGCCCGATCGCGCGGAGGAAGACGCCGTCGCCGGACGGCGCTGCTCGCCGGTGCTGAGCACGGCTCAGCGGGCTCTCGCTCATGGAGCGGGTGACCTCGGCGCGCAGGCGCTGCTGGAAATCGGGGTAACTGCCGAACCCGAGCCTGGCCAGCAAGCGCAGCACGGTTGGCTTGCTCGTCCCGGCCGCGGCGGCCAGCGCGGCGGTGCTCTCGAGCCCTGCAGCCGGGTATCTGGCGAGCAGCGTGCGCGCCACCTTCCTCTCGGCAGGCGTGAGCTCGTCCATCCGCTGAAAGATCTCATCCCGCAACGGCAGTTCCTCGTCCGGAGAGGTCGTCACGTCGTCAGCACCGGCTCCGGACCAGTTCCGCGGGCCGAAAACATCGCCGGCGAGTTGTGCGCCACGACGATGCGCCCGTCGCCCCCGACGGCGATGAGGCCTCCGGTGGACCCCCGCTGGGTTAGTTCGTGCTCAAAGGTCTCCCGGACCGCCTCGGCGAGGCCCGCTCCGGCGTAGCGGATCCGGGCGGCGACGTCGTACGCCACGACGCCGCGGATGAAGGCCTCACCGTCGCCGGTACAGGAGATCGCCACGACGCTGTCACGCGCATACACGCCCGCGCCGACGATGGGGCTGTCCCCCACTCGCCCGCCGGCCTGGCCGGTCATACCGCCCGTGGACGTGGCGGCGGCGACACGGCCGACGGCATCGCGCGCCACCGCGCCGACGGTTCCGTGCCGGGCGGCAACGGCACGGCCCGCCAGCACGCGGTCCAGCTGCTGCTGGCGCGCCTCGGTGACGAAGTAGTCGCGGTCGACTACGTCGAGTCCGTAGCGCTCAAGGAACTCGACGTCAGGGTCGACGATGAGGACGTGCTCGGTGCTCTCCATGACGGCGCGGGCCAGCCTGACCGGGTTCCTGGCGTACTTGGACGCGGCAACCGCTCCCGCGAGGCCGGCTCCCGTCATCAACGACGCGTCGAGCTCAGCGTGCCCCATCGCGGTGAGCGCGGCGCCACGGCCGGCATTGAACAGCGGATCGTCCTCAAGCACCACCACGCTCGCGCACACGGCGTCCAAGGCGTCGCCGCCTGCTGCGAGCACCTGCCATCCGGCCCGATAGGCGGCAAGCAGCCCCTGCTCGTACGGCGTGCGGGCGGCCAGGGCCAGCTCCGGCACCCGTCCCCCGGCCCCACCATGCAGAGCCAGGCTCGGTCCCCCGCCAGGCGGCGCCGCCTCGAAAATCTTCATCGCGATCGGCTCTCTGTCGTGCAGTCCGGAACCACCGGCCGTTACTACCATTCGTAACAGCTTTGATAGGTCCGCGCAATTATGTATCACGCGTTACAGACCTGGGAACGGGGTCGGCCGCGCCAGTCCCGTCAGCTCGGCCGCGGCCGACCGTCGCGATCGGGAGCGTCAGCGCGTCCTGCGGCAAGCGTCAGCGCGTCCTGCGGTAAGCCAGCCAGCCCCCGTGGTGCGTGATGTCTGGGTGCAGGCCGTTCTCGCCACGCCGCAGCACCATGGCGAAGGACAGCTGCGCCGCCGATCGGGCCTCGGCCGCCCCCGCTCGCGCGCCGGCGTCATCCAGCTCGACCATCGAGAGCTCGAGTTCGGGCGGCTCGTCCGCGAGCAGGTCGAAGAGCTGGTCCATCGGCACGTCATACAGCTCGCCCAGGATCGGCTGGCCCCCCTCGCTGACCGGGTAGAGGGCGGGGTACTCGTCCCTGACCGAGTAGAGCCGGTAGTGCGGCGCGGTCCGCCGTTCGCCCATGAACCGCGCGCCGGAAATATGGTGGTGCAGCGGGCCATCACTCATCGCGTCGCCGGTGAGGAACATGAGCGCCAACGGGGTCTCCTTCCGCTCTGCCGGCGTGGTTCGACAGGCACCGCCGCTACAGCTGCCGCGACGCCTGATAGCGGTCGCGCAGTTGGACGAGGGCGTCGGGGACGATCTCGCCGAGCACTCGCAGCCGGGCAAGCCCGCCATCGGGAAACACTTCGAGCCGCACATGCGTGGCCGGCTCGGCCGATGCCACGCCGAACCGGTGCCTGGTGTCAGGCTGCAGTCGCACCCGGGGCAGCAGCTCGCGCCACTGCGCATCTGGCACTGGCGCTGCCGGCACCGGCGCTGGCGGCTGGACCGTCGTCGCCAGCAGTGCCGCCCAGCCTGGCGCGTTCCCGACGAAATACGAGGTATCGATCTCGACCTGCCGGATCACGCCCGCAGCCGACAGGGCAAAAGTCGCGTAGTCACAGCCGCCATCACGTCGTCGCGCGTTCTCCCAGCCATCTGCCATGCTGCCAGCCCGCCCCGGCATGATCAGGTTCGCCGCCGACGAGTAGAACGCGTCCGAGCAGTCGACCAGTGCACCGCCGTTTTCCAGCGCGGCCAGGTCGATCGAGCCAGTCAGGAACTTGGGGTCGGGTACCGGCTCCCCGTGAACGCGGAACCTGGCCACCCCGCCGTCCGGATAGATCGAGAGCCGGACATGGGTCCAGCGGTGCCGGTCCGCGACCGGGTAGTCGTTCGCCGTGTCACCGCGGGCCGAGGTGCGCGCTACCAGCGGCTGCCAGCTCATCAGGGCCAGTTCGGCCGGCGATGGGTAGCCGTCAGCGCAAACCGCCTCGACCGAGACCTGCGGGGGGTAGTTGCCAGCAAAGAACGCGGTGTCCACGATGACCCCGTGCACGATGCCGGGCACGCCCAGCCTGACGATCGCGTGGTCGTGACCGGGTTCGCGGCGGCGCCGGGTTTCCCAGCCGTCGTAGACCTTGCCCTTGTGGCCGAACTCACCGGCGGCGAACATCGGCGGCGCCGGCTTGATCAGGTTCTCCTTCTCCGCGAACAGCTCGTCGTTCGCGAACACCACGCCGCCGCCCACCTGTCGGGACGCCAGGTCAGGCAGGGTGGTGAAGTCCGGCACGTCGGTCACAGCAACTCCACCGTCACAGCAACTCCCCCGCCGGCGGCACCGACGGGATGTCCCGGCCGCGCAGCCACGCCCGCCTGACGACGCCGGTCAAGCGCTGGCCGAGGTACGGCGTGAGTTTGTGCCGGTGACGCAGCAGGCCGGCGGTCACGACGAACTCCGCGTCGGGCGCGAACGCCACCAGGTCAGCGTCGCGGCCGACCGCGATCGCCCCCTTGGCCGCCAGCCCTGCGGTCTTCGCCGGATTGGCCGCCAGCCAGCGGGCGACATCGACCAGGGAACAACCCCGTTCCCGCCCATAGGTCCAGACCACGGGCAACGCGAGCTGGACGGATGCGATGCCGCCCCAGGCGGCGCCGAAATCGCCGGCCCGCGACCGCTTCAGCTCCGGCGGGCACGGCGAGTGATCCGACACCACGCAGTCGAGCACGCCGGCGCGCAGGCCCTCCCACAGCAACTCGCGGTTCGCCCGATCCCTGATCGGCGGACAGCACTTGTACTCGGTCGCCCCGGCCGGCACGTCCTCTGCCGCCAGCGCCAGATAGTGCGGGCATGTCTCAGCGGTGACGGGCAGTCCCTCACCGCGGGCCGCGGCGAGCAGCGGGAGCGCCTCGGCGGCTGATACGTGCAAGATGTGCGCACGCACGCCAGTGCGCCGCACGACGTCGAGCACGGCGCCGATCGCTGCCGTCTCGGCTTTGGCCGGCCTGGACCGCAGGAACGTCGCGTAGTCCGCCCCGGCACCGTCGGGAGCCGCCTCGATGCAGGCCGGGTCCTCCGCGTGCACGAGCAGCAGGCTGCCAAGGTCGGCGATGTGCCGTGCGGCGCGCTCGAGCCCGGCGCTGTCGAGCGGCGGGAACTCGGGCACGCCGGAGTCCACGAGGAAGCACTTGAAGCCCAGCGCGCCCGCGTCGTGCATGCCACGGATAGCGGCCGCGTTACCCGGCACCGCACCACCCCAGAAGCCGACGTCGACCTGACACTGCCCGCGAGCGGCGGCCCGTTTCAGTGCGAGCGCCGCGGCATCGGTGGTCGGCGGCAGGCAGTTGAGCGGCATGTCGACGACCGTGGTGACGCCCCCAGCCGCGGCGGCCAGGGTCGCCGTCGCGAACCCCTCCCAGTCGGTCCGGCCCGGCTCATTGACGTGCACATGCGTATCCACCAGGCCCGGCAGTAGCACTTCGTCCTGCGCAAGCTCGATAACGGGGACGCCAGGGTCGGTGTCATACGGCAGCACGCCGCTGATCTTTCCGTCCGCAACGACAACCAGAGCCGGAACGGGGCCGTCGGGTGTAACTGCCCGCTGAGCCCGCACGGCCTGGATCGGCATCACGTGCCGGTAATGTGCTCGGGCCTGATCGGGATCCTGGTCAGGCCAAGGCCGGTTGCTGCCCGGATCGCGGCGGCGATCGCGGGCCCGGACGAGATGGTCGGCGGCTCGCCCACACCGCGCAGCCCGTACGGGGCGTGCGGGTCTGGGTACTCGAGAACATCGACCGGCATGGGCGGCATGTCCAGGATGGTGGGGATCAGGTAGTCGGTGAACGAGGGATTCCGGACCACTCCGCCGCGGACCTGGATCTCCTCCATGACGGCAAGCCCGAGGCCCTGCGCGCTGCCGCCGTGGATCTGACCGAGCACCGCATCGGGATTCATCGCCTTGCCCACGTCCTGCGCACAGGCCAGCTCGACGACCCTGACCAGGCCGAGTTCGGTGTCCACGTCGACCACGGCGCGGTGCGCCGCGAAGGCGTACTGGACGTGCGCGAAGCCCTGCCCGGTCTCCGGGTCTAGCGGGCGGGTTGGCCGGTGCCGCCACTCCACCGTTTCCTCGATGACGTCATCGCGCAGCACCTCGGCCAGCGACGCCAGCCGGCCGTGCGACTCGGAGACGATCTCGCCGTCCGCCAGCCGCAGGTCGGCCACGGTCCGGCCGAGCCGTTGCTCGGTGAGCGCGAAGACGCGGTCGCGGATCTGGCGGCAGGCCGCCTGCACGGCGCCGCCGGTCACGTATGTCTGCCGCGACGCCGAGGTCGAGCCGCCAGAGCCGACCGTCGTGTCCTTCGGGTGGCTCACGACGCGGTGCACGCCGAGTTCGGTGCGGCAGATCTGCTCTTCGATGGTGATCAGGCCCTGACCGACCTCGGCGGCCGCCGTGTGCACGGTCGCGACCGGCTCATCGCCCGCCAGTTCCAGCCTGACCCTGGCGGTCGAGTAGTCGTCGTAACCCTCGGAGAAACCGACGTTCTTGTAGGCCACCGCGTAGCCGACCCCGCGGCTGACACCCTCGCCGTGCGTGCTGTTCGCCGCGCCTCCTGGCAGCTCAAGTACGTCAGGCCGGCCATCCGGCTGCGGTGGAAGCGGCCTGGCGTGCACGAGGCGGAGCAGTTCGGCAACCGGTGCCGGGCTGTCCACGATCTGCCCCGTTGGCGCCTGCGCGCCCTGGCTCATGCCGTTGATGCAGCGCAACTCGACCGGGTCCATGTCTAGGGCGGCGGCCAGCTTGTCCAGCTGCGCCTCGTACCCGAATGCGGCTTGCACAGCGCCGAACCCGCGCATCGCACCGCACGGCGGGTTGTTGGTGTACACGCCGTAGGCGTCGAGATGCACATTCGGCACGATGTAGGGGCCGATTCCCATGGTGCCCGCATTGCCCACCACGGCCGGGGTACTCGACGCGTACGCGCCGCCATCCAGCCACAGCTCGGCCCGGACGTAGACGAGCCGGCCGTCGCGGTTGGCCCCGTGCTCGTAGTGCATCGTGGCGGGGTGCCGGTGCACGTGGCCGCAGAAGGACTCCGCACGGTTGTAGGACATCTTGACCGGCCTACCCGTGTGCAGCGCGAGCAGGCACGCGTGCACGTGCATGGACAGGTCCTCGCGGCCGCCGAACGCGCCGCCAACTCCGGCGAGTGTCAGCCGCACCCGGTCGGGCGGCAGGCCGAGGGCTGCGCACACCTGGCGCTGGTCGACGTGCAGCCACTGGGTCGCGACATGCAGATCGACGCCGCCATCGCCGTCGGGCACGGCCAGCCCCGCCTCCGGGCCGAGGAACGCCTGATCCTGCATGCCCACCCGGTAACTGCCCCGGACGACCACATCGGCCGCAGGATCGGCCGCGCCCTTGCGAAGCTTGAGGTGTCGGACCAGGTTGCCACCCGGCTGGACAGCCGGCGCACCGTCCTGGAGCGCCGCGACGGCGTCGGTGACCGGATCCAGGACGTCGTAGCCGACAACGATCTTCTTGGCTGCGCGCAAGGCGATCTCGGGATGGTCGGCAGCGACGATGGCCACCGGCTCACCCTGGTACCGCACGACGTCCTCGGCGAGCACGGGCTGATCCGCCAGGTCGAGGCCGTACTTGTTGACGCCGGGGACGTCGGCGTGAGTCAGGACCGCGTGGACGCCGGCCGTGCGCAGCGCAGGGCCGATGTCGATCGAGGTGATCCGGGCGGACGGGTGCGGACTGCGCAACGTCACGCCCCAGATCATGCCGTCCATCCACAGGTCGCTGCCGTAGGCGAACTGGCCCAGGACCTTCAGCGTGCCGTCAGGCCGCGGCGGGCTGTCCCCCACCCCGCCAGCCCCCACCCCGCCAGCCGCCGGCCCGCGGAGCTCATGCGGCTCGCGAACGGGCGCGCGCGTGGGTGCAGTCACAGCCTGAGCCTAACGTCGGCTATCCGCGCGAGGCCCGTGCTGGCGAGCCCCGTGCTGGCTAGTACTGCGCTCGCGCGGCGCGCTGCCAGGGCAACGTGTCCCTCGTCGACGGTGACGAGGTGATCGTGGTCGACGACCGTTATGCCGTTCACGAGCAGCAGCTCGAGTGGCGCGGGCGGGCCGAGTACCAGGGCAGCCACCGGGTCAGCGATGCCAGCGTGGCCGATCGTGTCCAGCCGCCACAGCGCGATGTCGGCAAGCTTGCCGGGCTCCAGGGAGCCGATCTCTGCCTCCCGGCCGAGGACTTGAGCGCCGCCGAGTGTGGCCAGCTCCAGTGCCTGCCGGACCGTCATGGCCTGCGGGCCGCCCGTTGCCCTGGCCATCAGGGCGGCCTGGCGCACCTCGCCGAGCAGCGAGCTTGCCTCGTTCGATGCCGCGCCGTCCACGCCTAGCCCGACATCGACGCCGGCCTGCAGCAGCGCGCGCGACCGGCAGATGCCGGCCCCGAGCCGGGCGTTGGATGACGGGCAGTGCGCCACGCCGGTTCCGGTCGCCGACAGCCGGGCGATGGCAGCGTCATCGACGTGGACCACGTGCGCCAGCCAGACATCGTCGCCCAGCCAGCCGAGCGAGTCCAGGTACTCAACCGGGCTGCAGCCGAATCGGGCCTGACAGTAGTCCTGCTCGTCCGTGGTCTCGGCCAGGTGGGTGTGCAGTCTGACCTGACTACGCCGGGCCAGCTCAGCCGCCTCGACGAGCAAGTCGCCGGTCACGGAGAACGGAGAACACGGAGCGACCCCCATCCGCAGCATCGACCCTGGCGACGCGTCATGGAACTTCTCGATCGCTGCCTGGGTGGCCGCGAGGATGTCGTCCCTGCTCTCGACTACCTCATCTGGTGGCAGCCCGCCCGAACTGGCACCCAGGTCCATGGAGCCGCGGGTCGGATGGAAGCGCAGCCCCACTGTCCGGGCGGCCGCCACCGTCGCGCCGAGCACGTCCCCGCCATCTCGCGGGAACACGTAGTGGTGGTCCATTGTGCTGGTGCAGCCGGTCTTGGCCAGCCAGCCAAGCGCCGCCGTGGCTGCCGCCGCGACAAGCTCGGCGTCCATGGCCGCCCACACCGGATACAGCTCGGTCAGCCAGCCGAACAGCGTTGCGTCGGCTGCCATCCCGCGGGTCGCCCACTGATACAGGTGATGGTGGGTGTTGATCAGGCCCGGCGTCGCCAGGCAGCCGGTGGCATCGATCCGGCGGACCTCGCCGCTCTCCGCCACGCCCAGGTCGGCAGGCACACTGCCCGGCCCGACGGCAGTGAGCCGATTGTCGTCGACGACGAGGTATCCCCCGGCGTGCTCGCTGCGTCGCCCGTCCATCGTGACGATCGCGCAGCCGTCCAGGATGAGCCGGCTCATCGCTGGTCCCCGTGGTTGAGGCGCCCGTGGTTGAGGCGCCCGTGATTGAGGCGCCCGCGCTGCTGGCGAGCAGCAAGCCTGACCGCAGCCAGGATCGCTTCATA
The DNA here is from genome assembly GCA_963792725.1 of uncultured Actinomycetota bacterium. Lineage (GTDB taxonomy): Bacteria > Actinomycetota > Actinomycetes > Streptosporangiales > Streptosporangiaceae > JAJYUU01. The sequence continues at coordinate 131,569 of CAWBXJ010000004.1, forward strand.
GCCCGTGCAACGGCACAGGTTGCCAGCAAGCGCCTCGCGGATCTCCAGGTCGGTCGGATCGGGGACCCTGGCCAGCAGGTCATGCGCCGCCACGATCAGGCCCGGCGTGCAGAAGCCGCACTGGACTGCGCCGGCCGTGATGAAGGCCTCCTGCACCGGATGCAACTCCGCCCCGCGGGCCAGTCCCTCCACCGTCACGACGCTCCGCCCGGCCGCCTGCCCCGCCGCCACCAGGCACGCGCAGACCGGCACCCCGTCCAGGTACACGGTGCAGGAGCCGCACTCCCCCTGCTCGCATGCGTTCTTCGAGCCGGGCAGGCCCATCCGCTCGCGCAGGACATACAGCAGGCTCTCGCCCTCCCACACGTCGTCGGCCTCGCGCAGTTCGCCGTTGACCGTCGCTGTCACCCGCATCGGTGGCTCACGCTCCCTCAGCGTCCGGCATCCGGCGACGGTAGTCCTGCCATGTCCAGGCCAGCGTCCGCCGGGCCATCACGGCCAGCGCGCGCAGCCGGTACGCCGCGGTGCCGCGTACATCGTCGATTGGCTCAGCCGCTTCGGCGACCAGCGAGCCGAACTCCGCGACGATGGCGGCGGGCAGTTCGGCCCGCGACTGCCACAGGCCCGCCTCGGCCAGGGCTGCGGCGAGGAAGCTCTCGGCTGCCAGCGCCCGCCTGGGTGTCGGCGCCGCCGACCCGATGCCCGTTCCCACGCGCTGTCGCTTCGGGTGCAGCGCCAGGCTGAAGGCCGCGACCGCGATCACCATCGCGTTCCGCGTGCCGATCTTGCTGAACTGCTCAGGGCCGGATGGCAGCGGGATGCGGGCGGCCGCGACGAGCTCGTCCGGCTCCAGCGCATTCTGCTTGACTCCGGTGTAGAACTCATCGGCCCCGATCAGCCGCGTCCCCCTGACGGAGGCTGTTTCGATCACCGCGCCCGCCGCCAGCAGCGGAGGATGGCAATCGCCGGCCGGCGAAGCGGTGCCAAGATTCCCGCCGACGGTGCCCCTGTTGCGGATCTGCGGCGACCCGATCGTGCGCGCGGCCATCGCCAGTCCGGGGAGCCTGGCGCCTAGCTCGGCGATGATCCGGGTGTAACTGACCCCCGCGCCGAGGCGTATCCGGCCGTCAGCGATCTCCCAGCTGTCCAGCTCCCCGATCCTCGTGAGATCGAGCAGCGCGGCGGGCCGGCGGGCATCGAAGTTGAGCTCGACCATGACGTCGGTGCCGCCCGACAGTGGCACGGCGTCCGGCATCTCCGCCTTGATGGCCAGAGCATCGGCCCAGCTTGTCGGTTGAAAGAAATCCACAATGACTCCTTCGGACTCCATCTTGCCCCGCCAGGGCGCCAAGGATCCGAAATACCCCCGCTCATCGCATCATGGGGCCGCGCGCGTGCCTCACGCAAACGTGGCCGGCGCGTCCCAGGCCGGACCGGCCGGCGGGGCGTCGTCTCGCTGCACCGCGCACTGGATCAGCCCGTATGGCCGGTCGTCGGCATGGAACGTAGCGCCAGGGTTCTCGAGCCCGAACGGTGTCAGGTCAACCAGGAAATGATGCTTGTTCGGCGCTGACAGCCTGATCTCGGCGATCACCGGGTGCGCGGCCAGTGCTGCCCTGCCCATCTCCCACAGGCTCTGCTGGAGCGCGAGGCTATGCACCGTAGCGAACTGCTCGATGAGCGTCTGGCGCACGCTGGCGTAGACACCCGCCCAGTCGGCGTCCGGCTGGACATACCGCCAGCGTGCGGTGAGCGACGTGGCCAGCACCCGGTCGTGGGTCTCGGCCAGCGTCGTATAGCGATCACGCAAGAACCCAGCGAACTCCGAGCCTGTCGACTTGAGCAGCACGAGATCTCGCAGCCCGGACAGCACCCAGATGCTCTGCTGACCGGCCCGGCCTTCGACGATGGCCGCAGCCGTGCGCACTTCCTGGCCGGACCGGACGAAGGCATGCGGATGCGGTGTCCCGCCGACGCTGACCCGCTCCCACCGGAACTCGTCGACGTCCACCCTGGCAGCCTGAACCGGCTCGACGTCCTCGGCAAAATGCCGCGCCAGGGCCAGCGCGTACTCCTCGATCTCGCCAACGCCGCGGTCCATCGCGAACGCATAGGCAGTGTTCTTCTGGGTGTCAGTCGGCAGCACCTGCGCCTGGTCACCGTGCAGGTGCGCGGCGGCGAAGTCGCCCCGAAGCGAGGTCGACACGTTCAGGTCCCGGATCTGATGCTCAGGCAGGTCCCGGTAGATCCGTACGAGCCTGGTCTCCGCCTTCCCGTACTGATGCGGGCCAAGGACAATTCCCATCGTCAGCTCCCCCGGTACGCGGTATATCCGAACGGGCTGAGCAGCAGGGGAACGTGGTAGTCCTGGGCCAGGTCCCGCACGGAGAAGGTAACTGCCGCCTCAGGGAAGAAGGCAGCGTCACGCTTCTCGTCGTCTTGCAGAGTCGAGGTATAAGCGCCTATGTCGAAGACGAGCCGGTACGTGCCCGGGGCGATCGGAGCCGTGCAGAGCTGAGCCACCCGGCCGTTACTGTCGGTGCTCGCGCTGCCGAGCTCGGTGCAGCCGGATTCGGTGACGTGCTCGAGCCGAACGGGCACGCCGACGGCAGGCCTGCCGAGGGCAGTGTCCAGCACGTGGGTGGTGATGACGCTCACGATGCGCCAGCCAGCAGCTTCCGCAGCCTCAGCTCGTTAATCTTCTGCAACTCCGATCGAACGACCTGCCACTCCGCCGGCGCGTCATTACGCAGCCGGCTGCGCAGCAGGGACAGTAGCTGCGCGCCGGTGCGGCCCGATGCGCACACCAGGTATATATGCCCGAACCGTCGCTCATACTCCAGATTGGACTCCGCTAGCGCACGCGCGGTCTCGGAATCCGCGTCGGTCATGCCCGACTGCTCCTGAGCAGACCATGCGGCCGAACGGAGCGGACCATGGCCCGCCGCTGTCTGCTCGCCGATCCTCGGGTGGCCCGCGAGCGCCTCGGCCAGATCCGTCGCCGTCATGCCCGCTACGATCATGGCCGACTCGCGGATGGCATCGTGCGCCGAGCGGTAAGGCCGGCCTGCCGCCATGCGCTCTGCCCACGAGCCCGCGGAGCAGCAGGCAAGCAGCTCATCTCTGGCCGCCGGCGCTGGCAGCTCGTTGAGGTGTGTCAGGCCATCCCCGCCCATGGGCTCAGACTCCACCGTTGACACGCGCGCGGCAAGCAACGCGCTCACGACGACGTGAGGCATCCGTCGTACACTCGCGGGAACCCCTCGCGGTTGGCCGGTAGCCGCCGGGGAACTGGAGGTGACCATGCCGCCACGCAGGGCAACGCCCCATCTTCTCGCCGTCGCTCGCGGTGACGAGCCCGCAGATCTGCTGCTGACAGGCGGCAAAGTCTTCATACCCGGCACGCGCGAGTGGCTGAGTGAGACCCTGGCCATCGCCGATGGCAAGATCGCTGGCTGGGGACAGCGGGAGGCCCGCGAGGTCGTGGACGTCGCCGGTGCTGCCCTGACTCCAGGATTCGTGGACGCGCACATGCACCTGGAGTCGACCAAGCTGTGGGTGGATGAGTTCGTGCGCGCCGTGCTGCCGCACGGCACGACGGCCGTCGCCGCGGACCCGCACGAGCTGGCGAACGTCTTCGGCATTCGCGGCGTCCGAGCACTGGCCGACGCCGCGGCCGGGCTCCCTTTTACCTTCGGGATCTGCGCATCGAGTTGCGTGCCAGCCTCGCCGTTCGAGAGCCCCGGTGCGGAGGTGCACGCTGCTGACATCCTGGAACTGCTGTCCGAGCACGTTGCCATCGGCGTGGCCGAGGTGATGAACTTCCCCGGCGTGGTGGCGGGCGACGCCGAGCTGCTGGCCAAGATCGCCGCTGCCGGAGACCGCAGGGTAGACGGCCACGCGCCTGGCCTGAGCGGACGCGAGCTCGATGCCTACCTGGCTGCGGGGGTTGAGTCGGACCACGAGTGCACGCTGCTCGAGGAGGCGCAGGAGAAGCGCAGGAAAGGGATGTGGATCTTCATTAGGCAGGGTTCGGCCAGCAAGAATCTCGCCGACCTCATCCCGACCGTGCTGCGGTACGGCACCGAGCGGATCGCGCTGTGCAGCGACGACCGGGAGCCGGACACCATCCTTTCGCAGGGTCACGTCAACGACTGCGTACGCCTTGCGATCGCGTCCGGGGCGACCGTTGAGGATGCCCTCGTGCTCGCCACCGCGAACCCGGCGCAGTACCACAACCTCGACCACCTTGGCTGGCTTGCGCCCGGCTACCAGGCCGACGTTCTGTGCTTCGACTCACTCGCCGAGGTGCGGCCAGCCCGGGTCTACCAGGCAGGCCGCCTGGTGGCCGAACATGGTCAGGTGCTCCCTGGCATCGTTCCGGACGCGCCGCCCCCGCACTGGATGCGCGACTCGGTTCACCTCCGAGGCCTGCCGGACGCTGGGGCCTTCGCGCTCGAGCCGCCGGACGGTGGCCTGGCCCGTGTGATCGGCATCCATCCGGACACGCTGACCACCAGGCATCTGGTGCTGGACGTAACGGATCCAGCGTCTGGAGTGGCCAGGATCGCGGTCGCCGAGCGGCACCTTGGTACCGGCCGGGTCGGCCTCGGCTACGTGCTCGGCTTCGGCCTGACCCGCGGCGCTATTGCCTCGACGGTCGCGCACGACGCGCACAACTGCATGATCGTGGGCACGCTCGGGCCATCCGGACCAGCGGAGATGGCGGTCGCCATAGCACGGCTGGCCGAGCTCGGTGGCGGCCAGGTCGCGGTGCTGGACGGCCAGGTCATCGCCGAGATAGCGCTGCCGATCGGCGGGCTGATGAGCGACAGGCCGGCTGCCGCGGTTGCCGCCGCGGTCGAGCACCTCGAGCATGTCGCCGCGGCGGAACTCGGCGTGACGATCGGCACGCCGTTCATGCACCTCAGCTTCCTCGGCCTGTCGGTGATTCCCGAGCTCCGCATCACCGATCGCGGCCTGGTCGATGTCGACAAGTTCGCCATCACCAGCGTCGCGCCCGGCTAGCCAGCGCGCGGCTACGACGCGTGGATCACCGGCAGCGGCTCGCCGTCGGCCCGGACTTCCGGCCTGGGGGCCGCGGAGCGGCCCGCCGCTTCGTCCGCGGCGGTGTCAGGCCGGTGCGGCCTGCGGACCGCGGATCAGCCGCCCGGGCAGCTCGCCGGTGTCGATGCCGTCGGCGTAGGTTTCCACTCCACGCACGAACGTGTGCCGGTATCCATCGGCCCGCTGCAACAGCCGCCGCCCGCCGCCGGGGAGGTCGTGGTGCACCTCGGGGCGGCGCAGCCGCAGGGCGTCGAGGTCGATGACGTTGACGTCGGCGCGGTAGCCGGACGCCAGCACGCCGCGGTCGCACAGTCCCACGGCCGCCGCGGTGTCGCGGCACTGCCGCTGGATCAGGAACTCCATCGCCACGGTGCCTTGGGCTCGGTCCCTGCTCCAGTGCTCGAGCAGCGTGGTCGGGAACGACCCGTCGCAGATCGAGCCGACGTGGGCGCCGCCGTCGGACAGCCCCGGCAGCGACCATGGGTCCTCGAGCATCTCGCGCACTGGTTCCAGCGTGCCGTCCTCGAAGTTCGCCGTCATCACGTACAGCAGCCCGCGGCCGTTGTCGGCCAGCAGCAAGTCGTAAGCGAGATCCGCCGCATCGCGGCCGTCACGCTCCGCGCGCGCCGCGACCGACTCGCGCGGGTCCGGCTCATACTGCGGCGGGTCAGTCAGCTCGTACATCAGGTGAAACTTGTCGATCAGCCGTCCGCCGATCAGCGCTGTCCTCTTCTCTTTGGTCTGCGCCGCCAGCACCGCGGCCTTGATCTCAGGACGGGACAGTCGGGCGGCCTGCTCCGCGAGCGGCAGGTGGGCCATCTCCTGCCAGACCGGGTTGGTCATGAACGGGTGCAAGGTGAGCTCCAGGCCCATGACCAGACCGACGCCGCGCGCCGCGACCTGCGCCCTGATCGGCAGGCCGGCGGCGTTCGCCGCAGCGATCCGCGTCAGCACGGTGCGGTAACCAGCCGGATCGAAGTGGCTCTGCAGCAGTGAAACCGACAACGGCCGGCCCGAAGCGCGCACCATCGAGCTCATGATGTCGACGTCCACGTCGATGTCGAGGAAGTCAGTCACCAGCTGCAACACGCCGCGCCCGGTGCCGCCGACCGCTGCCGCGATCGTGATGAGCTCGTCAACACCAGCGTCGTAGGACGGCGTCAGCTCACCGTCCACGCTCTTGTGATTGAGCGTGCGAGAGGTCGAGAAGCCCATAGCCCCGGCCTCGACGGCGCGCGCGGCCAGCGCCGCCATCCGCGAGATCTCCCCGTCGGTCGCCGCGCCGCCGGCCACCGCTCGCTCTCCCATCACGTGCACGCGCAGCGCCGCGTGCGGCACCTGGGTCCCGATATCGAGATCGAACTGCCGGGCGGCGAGGACGTCCAGGTAGTCCTCGTAGGACTGCCACGTCCACGGCAACCCTTCGTGCAGCGCAGTGCCCGGGATGTCTTCGATGCCTTCCATCAGGTCGATCAGCCGCTGATGGTGCGCCGGGACGACGGGCGCGAAACCGACACCGCAGTTGCCAGCGACCACCGAGGTGACCCCGTGCCAAGCCGACGGCTGCAGCCGCGAGTCCCACGTGGCCTGCCCGTCGTAATGGGTGTGGATGTCGACGAAACCCGGCGCGACTACAGCGCCGTCGGCATCAATCTCGCGGCCTCCGCGGCCGTCCACACGGCCGACCTCAGTGATCCGCCCGTGAGAAACGGCCACGTCTGCGGTGCGGCGCGGGGCGCCGGTCCCGTCGACCACAGTGCCGCCCCGAATCACCAGATCATGCTCGGCCATGGCTACGTCCTTTCGTGCCCGCATATCAGCGTAACGCGCACCTAGCACGCTGGCGGCGACGCTCAGATTGGCACACAAGCCGGACTTCGCTACCGCAGCGGATTGAACGGCGCCAGTTCTGGCGACTGCTGGCCGCTCACGATCTGCTTCGCAAGCAGGCGGCCGGTGACGGGACCGAGCGTAATGCCCCACATGCCGTGGCCGCCTGCGGCGAAGACGCGCGGTGAGGCCGTCACGCCAATCACGGGCAGGCCGTCGGGAGTACAGGGCCGCGGACCAACCCACTCGTCGGCCCGCTGGTCGAGGTCGACGTCGCGGAGCAGCGCGCGAACCGAATGCGTGATGGCAGCGATGCGGCGGGGGTCGATCGGGTGATCGGGTGATCGGAACTCCATCGTCCCGGCGATGCGCATCCTGTCGCCGATGGGCGTACAGGCGACCCGGGCTGCCGGGAAGTACAGCGGGCCGTGCGGAGCGTGGCCCGTCTTGACGCTGTAGCTGTAGCCACGGCCGGACTGGACGATGACCCGGACTGCGAACTGACGTGCAAGGTTGCCCAGCCATGCCCCGCACGCCAGAACCACGGCGTCGAACCGGTGGCCGCCGCCGCTGGCGGTGATGATGCGGACGGTTGCGCCGGAATCGAGGATTCCGGTTACCGCGGTGCCGAGCACGATCTCGCCACCGCGCTCACAGAATGACCGTGCTAGCGCGCTGAGGTACTCACCTGGGTCGATGAACCGCTGGCCGTGCAATTGAAGCGCCGCGCCGATCTCCTCGCCAAGCAACGGCTCAATCGCTCTGGCCTCGTTGCCAGCCAGAAGGTCGAACTCTACGTCCTGACCAGCAGACCGGATGTGAGCAAGCTCAGTTCCGAGGACGTCCCGCTCTCGGCTAGTCCTGAACGCCGCCAGCAGCGGCTTTGCCTCCTGAGCGACGGCATCGACGCCACCGTTGCGCAGCAGGTCGAAGCTCTCCAGCGCCTGTCGGGTCAGCGGAATCAGTGCCCTGATCCCCCTCTCCCACTGCCGTGACGTGCTGTGAGCGGCGAATCGGGCGAGAAAGCTGACCAGGCGCACATCGACCGCGGGCCGCACGTAGACCGGAGACGTGGTGCTGACGAGCGCGCGCAGACCATACCGGAGGACCGCCGGCTCGGGTAGCGGCGCAACCAAGGCCGGCGAAACCCAGCCGGCATTCCCCCACGAAGAGCCACGCCCGACTTCGCCGTTCCGCTCGATGACTGTGACACGTACGCCGTGTTCCTGGAGAAACCAGGCAGCAGACAGGCCGACCAGGCCACCGCCGATAACCGCGACCGTTTGGAGTGCAGGGACATCCGGCATGCGCGGTCTCCTTCCGGCAGGGCACGGCCGCAGTAGGTCGTCAGGGCAGGACGTCGACTTCCAGGTGCGAGGGGTAATCGGGCCCGTAGTAGACAGTCTGCTCAGCCCGAACTGGCTCTCCAGGCTCGCCGCCGCGGTTTGTATTCCGGTCAAACTTGGGGAAGTCCGCCGAGGAGATGTCGACCCGTAGCCGGTGACCGGCCTTGAAACGGTTCGCTGTCGCCCATATATCGATCTCCACGCGGTAAACATGACCGGGCTCAAGCAGGGACGGAATGCCTTCGGGGTCCCGGTATCGCGCCCGCAGCGCACCCGCCTGCAGCTGGATGGCACGGCCGTCAGGAAAGACGTCGGTCAGGCGCGCGACGAAGTCGGTGTCGACGGCGCTCGAGCTGGCATACAGGATCATCCGCAGCGGACCCGCGACATCAAGGTCGTGCTCCAGCGACTCGGTGGTGTAGCTAATGACGTCGGAGCGCTCCTGTACCTCGCGTACGTCCACGCTGCCGGGCGGATAGACATTCGACACGATGCTGCCGCCCAGGGTCGGCGTCGGCTGGGCGGGATCGTAGACGTAACGATCCGATCCGGACCCGGTCCTCGGTTGTGTGCGCAGCGTCCCGTCAGGACCCAGATAGAAGCTGACTCGGTCCGCCCCGGCGATCGGCCACGAGTCGGCCGTGCGCCACTCGTTGGCACCCATGAGGTAGAAGATGACCCGCGGCCACGAATCGAATGAACCCTCGCGCACCGCCGTGTACCACTTGGCGAGGAGCTCAGGGATCTCCGCAGTCCGATAGGTGCGGCCGAGCTCCGGATGGCCCTGCACGCCCTCGTGGTACCCAGGGGCGTCGTGCGCGCTCGGAGTTATCAGGATGCGATTGCGTGACCGCGTCGGCTCTACGGCCTCGCGGGCCAGCAGATCCCAGGTCGCAAAGGCATCATTGAGGCCCCAGTCGTACCAGCCAGTGACCAAGAGCGCTGGCGCGCTCAGCGATTTAACCAGCTCGTCCATCCTGACGTGCGGAAGCGTGTGCCGGTCGTGCGAGATCCGGTGCCCGAGCATCCCCGACAGCGACTCGATCTCGATGATCGTCACGCTCTTCGCGCCAGTGAGCTCCTTGATGAGCTGGGCACGGCCAGCGCAGCTCAGCGAGCAGTAGCGCGCCCACAGCCAGTCCTCAACCTCAGCCGGTGGAAGATCCCGCAGGTGCGGGTAGCGCTCGAGCAGCGCGGCCGGGAGCGGCCTGTGCAATGGCTCGTTGAAGTATCCGGTCGCGAGCGTCTCGTCGATCATCTCGCGTTCGAGATCCTCGTACGACACATCAAGCTTCTCGTCGCCCTTGCCCACAGACCGCGCATACGAGTTCAGGAACATGTGCAGGTGCATGGTGTTGACCGCGACCCCAAGGCCGCTGACCTCGGGGACGATAGCGGACATCGCCGGATGCATCGCCATGCACCACTGCGTCTGGCCCACGTACGAGCCTCCGGTGGATCCGACGAACCCGTCGAACCAGCTCTGCTGGCTGATCCACTCGATCAGGTCGTAGCTGTCCGCTGGCTCGTTGACGTAGTAGTCCCATGACTCGGGCTCACTTCCGCCGGTGCCCCGGCAGTCCTGCGACACCACAATGTAGCCGCGGCGGGCCAGGGACATGAAGGCCCCGACATTGGAGTCGAGGTCCCGGCTGTATGGCGTACGCATGGCTATGACTGGCCCCGACTGGACTGGCGGCATGTACACGTCGGTTGCAAGGCGCACCCCGTCGCGCATCGGTGCCATCATCGTGCTGACGGCAATGTCGGCCACGCTGAACTCCGGCTCTGGCAGCTGCGCCGGACGCCTCAGCACTTCGGCGAGCTCAGGCGCGATGTCGTCGAGCCGCCGCGATCCGGTGTGGGTCATGACGGGTTCTGCCCTTCTGTCGGCTGACCCGCTCCAGCGCGGTGTCGGGCACGGCTAGTCGAGGAGAAATCCGGTACCGAGCGGGTCCTCGGGGGCCAGCACGAACTGGTGCAGCCCAGTCAGGTAGGCGGTACCGGTGACCTCGGTCGTCACCTCGGCCCGGCCGCCGGCACCGGAGGTCGAGACCACCCGGCCCGCAAAGCGCGTGCCAATAATGCTGTCGTGGATCAGAGTCTGATGCTCGGCGAGGCCGTGGCCGGCGAGCAGGGCCAGCCGCGCTGAGGTGCCGCTGCCGCACGGGGACCGGTCGACCTGGCCGTCGCCGAAGACCGTGACGTTGCGCTGGTGCAGCGATCCGTCGAGGGCAGGCAGTTCGTCGTAGAAGGTGACGCCGTAGATGCCGCTGAGCCGGTCGTCGCCATCGTGCCGGGCGGCGCCGGTAGCGTCCGGGTGCCGCTGGATGAAGCGGCCGACCGCGATCAGGTCGGGGAGCCTATGCGGTTCGACGGTCAACCCGAGCGCGGCGGCGGGCAGCGAGGCGTAAAAGGCCCCGCCGAAGGCGACGTCCACGCTGGCCGGGCCGAGCGGGGTCTCGATCACGCGGTCACGTTCCGCGACCCAGGCGTGGACATTCCGGAAGGTGACGGCCGGGCTCGGGCCATCCCCCACGAGCTGAACTCTGACCCTCCCCGACGGCACGTCGATGCTGAAGGCGGCCTGGTCGGCTGGGACTAGGCCGGCCTGCCGCGCCCACGTGGCCAGCGCGATCGTGCCGTGCCCGCAGGCGGTGGAGAATCCAGACCGGTGGAAGAAGATCGCACCGAACTCGGCGCCGTCGTCGTCGGCCGGCGTGACGAAGCATCCGTACATGCCCGGATGACCACGCGGCTCCTCGACCAGCAGCCGCCGGACGTGGTCAAGCTGCCAGGCGGCGGTCACCCGGCGGTCCGCGACGGTCGCGCCGGCCGGGACCTTGAACCCGCCAGTCACGATACGGAACGGCTCCCCCGCCGTGTGATAGTCGGCGGTGGGCACCACGGCCTGCCCGTTCACGTGGTTGCTCGCGCGCTTGGCGGGCACCTGGAAGCGCCTCTCCGGCTTGCTCATTGAGCGCTCGGCTGAGCGCGGCTGACTACCAGCTCGGCCAGGGCCCAGTCCTGGGCGGCGATGCCCACGGACTTGAATATGGTCGTCCCGCCGGGCGGGTCGGCCGGGACCGCCAGCAGCTGCCCGATCTCCACCAGGCTCTCGGGCCGGAGATGCCCAGCCGCGATTGCCTGGATGACGTCGCCGGCCTCAGCGAGCACGGCCTCGAGCTGGTCGATGACGACCGTCGTGGCCTGGCCGAACGCTGCGGCCGGGACCTCGCACATCTCGGGCCGGTAAGCACCGACCGCGTTGATGTGCACCTCCTGTTCCAGGTCGCCGACCTCGAACAGCGGGACTTCCGACCGGGTCGCAGCGCAGATCACGTGCGCGCCGCGGACAGCGTCCACCGCACTGTCGGCGGCCAGGAACGAGACGCCGGGATGGGCCGCCGCCAGTTCGGTGCAGAGGGCAATACGCCGCGGCAGGTGGCGGCCAAACACCCGCACCTCGCGAATCGGCCGGACGGCGCACACGGCCTCGACCTGGTCGGCCGCCTGGCCGCCGGTCCCGAGCATCGCCAGGATGCTGGCGCCCGGTGCGGCCAGCAGCGCGGTCGCCAGCCCGCTCGCGGCGCCGGTACGCAATGCGGTCAGCGCGGTGGCGTCTAGCAGGGCGCTGACACGGCCGGTGCCGGAGTCGATCCACAGCACCGCGCCGCCGATGCTCGGCAGGCCGTGCGTCCACCCGCCAGGCTGCAGGTCGATGACCTTGACCATGGCGCTGCCCGAGGTGTGCTCGGCGGGCATGACCAGGACCCGGTGCCGGGACAGCGCCGTTCGCAGCGGCCCGGTCACCTCGCCATGCAACGCGGCTGTGAACGCCCGGCGGCTGGACTCGATGGCGTCGGACATAGACACCAGTGACCGGAGCTGACCACCCTCGATGATGGCTGGCATGCCCGCCTCGACGGCAGGCGTCGAGGCCGTCATCCGGGCTGCTCGCTCTTCCCGGCCCAGATGCCGCGCGTGTGCTGGAGGTGATGGGTCATGATCGCCGCCGCCGCGCTGGGGTCGTCCGCGCTGATGGCGTCCAGTAGCTTGCCGTGTTCCTGCGCAGACTCTTTCAGCTCTCCGCGCTCGGCCAGCTCGGCCAGCCCGTACAGGCGGGCCTGGTATCGCAGCCGCGAGACGATATCGGTCAGCCGGCCATTACCCAGGGTCTCGAGGAGGCCAAGGTGGAACTGGCGGTCAGCGTCCAGGAAACTCGGCACGTCGCCGTCCTCGGCGTGCCGCTCGATTTCGTTGGCTAGGGCACGAAACCTCGGCATCTGGTCCGCTGCCGTGCTGAGCCGTGCGACCTCTGCGGCGGCGGGCACCTCCAGCATGAGCCGGACCTGGAGGATCTCGTCCAGATCGTCCTGGGTCATGTCAACGACGCGGTACCCCTTGTTGGGTACCGCCTCGACCAGGCCCCCGCCGGCCAGCTCCAGCAGGGCCTCGCGGACTGGCGTCGCCGAGACGCCAAGCACGGCGGCGAGGGCCGGTGCCGAGTAGACCTGGCCGGCCGCGAACTCGCCGGTAACGATGCGGATGAGGATGGCGTCTTTCGCCAGGGCGCTCAGTGTGCTCGGGCGCACCAGGTCGGAACCCGCTTCGCCGACCGCTGTCACCTTGCGCCGGTGCTGGTCATCCATGATCCTGACGAACTCCTGCCGTTCCGTGCCCGGCGCTGCGCGCCGGGTCTGTTGCCCGCTGACTGCTCCCTGCCACCCTGCCCGCTGTCACTGCGCTCAGCCGTCGGCCGGGATCTCCGGCAGCACCAGGTGCGAGGGGTAGTCGCGGGTGTGCCAGACCGAGTTGACCGCTTTCGCCGACTCGGTCGCGGTGGCGATATCCGCGCCAGTATTGAGGTTGCGATCGTATTTGGGAAACGCGCTGGAGCTGACTTCGAGGCGAATCCGGTGCCCCGGCTTGAACACGTGCGACGTGCTCCACATGTCGATCGTGAACTCGGTCACCTCGCCGGGCACCAGCCGTGCTTCCGGCTCCAGGTACCCGCGTCGGAATCGCGCCCGGACCATGCTGTCGCATAGCCGCTGGCTGAACCCGTCAGGGTGGACGTCGAGCAGCTTGGCGGTGAAGTCCGTGTCGACGGCACTAGAGGACGCGAACAGCTCCAGCCGCACGGGCCCGGTCACCTCCCGGTCCGCGTCCAGCGGCGCGGTGGTGTACACGAGCACGTCGGGCCGCTCCTCCACGGCTGAGTAGTCATCGGGGCCACCGATCTGCGACGAGGACGCGAAGTCGCTGATGAAGGGCACCGGATCAGCCGGGTCATAAGTGAACACGTCCGGCGGCCCGTCAGCTGTGGGCTCGTCGCGGCGGCGCAGTTCTCCCCCGCCGTAGCGGGTATTCGCATCGCCGTCGCTAGCCAGGAAATACCGAATCCACCGGGTCCGGGCGAGCGGCCACTCCTGCTCGTCACGCCAGGTATTGGCCCCCATGACAAAAAGCCGCACGGGTGCAGGCGGCTTGCCCTCCTGGCGCAGCACGGCGGCCAGCCAGTCCCGTTCCAGCGCAGGCAGGTCCGTTTCCGCACCGGGGCCGAACTCGATGGCCCCGAGCTGACGGTCGCGAGTCCGGGTGCAGCGGTGATCCCAGGGCCCGACGACCAGCCACTGGTTCTCCCGCACCTGCGGCGGGGCCTCCGGCCCGGTCAGTAGCGTGAAATTGCGGGTCGAGCCGCGTTGCACGTCGTCGTACCAGCCGGTGATGCTCAGCACCGGCACGATGACCTCGGTGATGCGGGGCTGGTACCGGACCGGGTCCCAGTACTCGCGGTCGGTGATCGGCGTGGTGAGGAATCTCCGCCAGTGCTCGCTACGGAAGCCGGCGTGGGTGTCCATGTCCAGCAGCGGCAGGTGCCAGGCCACCTGCGGCCAGTCCACGAGGTCGACGAACTGCCGGACCCGCCCGTCGAGCATCCGGAACCAGCAGATCTCCCAGGGGATCGGCACGCCTGTCGGATTGTCCTCGAACGGGTCGGACGGAGACACGTACACAATCATGGCCCGCAGGTGCGGCGGCTGCTCCAGGGCGGTCATCCACTGGATGCAGCCGAGGTAGGACTGGCCCCACGTCACGACGTTCCCGTCGGACCAGTCCTGCTCGGCGATCCACTCGATGGTGTCGTAGCCGTCCTGGCCCTCGCTGCGCCACGGCTCGAAGGTACCGTCGGAGTCGCCGCGGCCGCGGACGTCCATGTCCACGAAGTTGTAGCCATGTGCGACGTAGGCCGCGGCTCGCTCCTGCTGCTCGGCGGTGTTCTTGTTGTAGGGCGTTCGGGCCACCAGCGTGGTGCGGCGCTCGCCGTCCGGTCCGCGCCAGACATCCGCGGCCAGCAGCGTGCCGTCGCGCATCGGAACCTTAACGTTCCACTCAGTTGTCATCCGCGCTCAACTACCGCTCCGCCGTCGGCCGGTTCACGCCGACGGGATGCTGACATGGTTGTCGACCGCGATCTGGGTGAGCGAGATCGAGCTGGTTGCGATGTCCATCACGTACCGGGTTACTGTCGGGGCGGTGACCACGATGTTGCGGCCCCAGACGTAGGGCACCCAGGCCATGACCTTGGTCATCATGGTCTCGTCCAGGCTGGACCAGCAGGCGCTACGGGCCGGTCCGTTGCTCAGCACCTCGCACTGGTTGATGATGGAGTCCACGCTGGGGATGCCCGTCGAGGGATAGGGCACCTTGTAACTCGACGCCTCCTGCTTGGTCAGCCCGACCAGGGAGTAGTTGCAGCAGGACACCGGGGCGCTGAGCGCCGTCGAGCCGAAGTTCGGCTGCGCGAAGCTGTAGGTGCCGGTGTAGTCGGCGTAGCCGCCGCCCAGGGCCGACATCGGCTCCAGTTCCTTGATGGTGAACAGGGCCGTGAACGCGGTCGTCACCGACAGGTCGCGCGGCACGATCGTGATCCCGATCTTGGCCAGGTCGCTTTGGACGACGGTGTCGACGCCGGAGAACTGGCTGATGTTGATGAAGGCAAGGTTCTTGCAGACCGAAACGTCGCACTTGCCGTCGTGGTTGGGGTCGTAGGGTGACTGCTTCATCTCCGCTTCGGCCTTGGCGAGGTCGCCGGTCTCGTTCGGAGTCTTGTAAGGGTCGTAGGAGGCCGCCAGCCCGCCTGGCAGCGTTGGCGGAATGATGTGCGTCGCGATGCTGTAGTGCGAGGAGCCGCCGAGTGCGCGGAGCATGGCGTTCTTGTCCAGTATCCAGGCCACCGCTTTTCGGACATGGATGTTGGTGAAGGGTGGCACGGCCAGGTTCATCGTGACGGACTCCACCTGATTGATCAGGTCGGAGTGGAAGTCTTTGGTGAGCGACGGGTCGGTCAGGTACTGCTGGGTGACCGTCGCCGGCGGCGGGTCGATCATCGACCCGTCGAGCTGGCCCTTCTGGACCCGCGCGAAGATGTCCGCGACGTTCGGGTCCACCGTTATCTCGACGCCGTTGACATAGTTGGCGCGGGTGTTGTCGGTGGCCTGCACGTAATTGGGGTTGCGCACCAGGGTCATGTGACTGGTGGGGTCGAAGCCGGTCATCGGCTGGATCGTCTTGCAGCTGGAGATGTTCACCTGGGCCGAGCCCTGGAACATGTACGGCCCGGAGGCGACGAGGTCACGGCCGTAGCCGCCGGCCGTGTTGAAGCACTTGGCGACCTCGGCCGGGACGGGCGCGGCGGCCGGCGATGCGATCCGCTGCAGGAAGTCGCCGGTCGGCTTAGTCAGGTGGAAGATAATCGTCGTCGGGTTCGGCGTCTGAATTCCGGAGATGTAGTTGTTCGGGCTGGTGGCCTTGCCCGTCATGCCAACGATGACCCCGTCGTAGTAGTAGCCGTACTGCGCGACGAGCTTGGAGTCGTTGATCCGCTGGAATGCGTAGAGGATGTCCTTGGACGTGATCTCCCTATTCACCGGCGGCGCGAACCTGATGTCGGACTTGAGGTGGAAGGTATACGTCAGGCCGCCGTCGGTCGGGGTCGGCACGCTGGTGGCCAGATCCGGCACGATCTGCGTGCCCGCCGCGCCGTTGACGTGCCGGAAGTTGACCAGCTCGCGCAGCATGGCGTCGTAGACGGCGAACGCGAAGCCGATCTGGGTCTCGCCCACCGGGTCCATGTTGTTGGTCAGCCCGAAGGAGGAGACGGCGGTGCGGTAGACGCCGCCGCGCGTGGGCTTGACACCGCTGCCCGATGCGGCCGTGCTGCCGGACGCGCCGGATCCGCGGCCCCCGCCGCTCCCGCTGCACGCCGCCAGGGCGAGCAGCAGCACGCACCCAACAGCGGCCAGCAGCCGCGTCGCCAGCGTATGCTGCGGCGACCCGGCAGAGCGCCGGGCAGGGGCCGGGATACCCGCGGCGGCCGCCTCATCGTGAGTCATCATGGTTCGTCCTTCCGGCGAGCAGCCGCGCAGGCGCGCAGCTGGAGAGGTGCGTGAGGAGGAGGCCGATGGATGCGCCATCGCGCGGATCGGCGTTAGTCATAGCGGATCCGGGGGTCGACGTAGGCGTAGAGGATGTCGACGATCAGGTTCGCCACCATAACCGCGAGAGCCGCCAGCACTGTGACGGCCAGCACCGACGGGATGTCGTCGGACTGAACGGACTGCACGACCCACTGGCCGAGCCCGTTGAGGTTGAACACGACCTCGACGATGACCGTACCGCTGACCAGCGCGGCCAGGTCCAGGCCAAACATCGTGAGGATCGGTGTGATGCAGGCGCGCAGCACGTGCCGCAGCAAGATCCGCGACTCGCGCAGCCCCTTGGCCCGGGCCGTCCGAACGTAGTCCTGGGTCAGCGTGTCAAGGACCGTGCCGCGAGTCATCCGGGCGTACCAGCCGGCGTACAGCAGGGCCAGCGTGAGCCACGGCAAGATCATGTGGTTCAGCCAGGTGAAGAAGCCGTACTGGCCTGGCGGGAAGTTCCCAGTGCCCGCCGCAATGCCCAGCTTGTACCAGAACACATACAGCAGCACCAGGCCAAGCCAGAACGCCGGCGCCGACACGAAGAAGATTGCGAACCCCAGGGCGAGCCGGTCCCAGATGGTCCGCTGCTTCACAGCCGAGATCACTCCGATGGTGATCCCAAGGGCGAGCCAGATGATCGCCGCCCCGATGGCCAGCGAGGCGGTGACCACGATGCGCCCGGCGATGAGCGTGCGGACTGGGGCGTGGTTGACGTAAGAGAAGCCCAGTCCTGGCCACCCGAACTGATCACCAAGTACCAGGTGCTTGAGGAACAGAAGGTACTGCAGCCAGACGGGATGGTTGAGACCGAGCTCGCGCTCCACGGTGGCGATCAGCGCCGGCGTAGCCTCCTTGCCAGCGAAGAGCACGGCCGGGCTGACCGGCGGCAGCACGAAGTAGATGACGAAGGTAATGGCGGTAATCACCAGCAGCGTGACCACCAGCCAGAGCAGGCGCCGGATCAGGTAGCGCAGCATCAGCCGCCTCCCGCGATCGCGTCACGGACGCCGTCGCCGAGCATGTTGAAGGCGAACGTGATCAGCAGCAGCAGGACGCCGGGAAAGAGCATCATCCACCAGGCGTAGGTGAACAGGTTCCCGTTTGTGGCGTCCGCGATCATCCGGCCGAGCGATGGCGTGGTCTGCGGAATGCCGACGCCCAGGAAACTCAGCGCTGCCTCGAAGAGGATGTTGCTCGGGATAATCAGCGTCATGTAGACAACGACCTGAGCCGTCAGGTTCGGCAGGATCTCGACGAACATGATCTTGACGTGCGGGGCCCCGAAGCCGCGGGCCGAGTTGACGAACTCCTGCTGGCGCAGCGCCAGCGTCTGGCCGCGGACCAGCCGCGCGATGTACGGCCAGGTGAAGAGGGCCAGGATGGCGACCACGAGCCCGATGCCCGGCTGCACGGTGCCATCCAGGCAGCCGCGGGCGGTGATCGAGCAGACCGACGAGATGCTGATCGCGAACAGGATTACCGGCAGCGCCAGGAAGATGTCCGCGCCGCGCGAGATCAGCGTGTCCAGCCAGCCACCGAAATAGCCAGCGGCCATGCCGACCGTGACGCCGAAAGCCGTGGCGATCGCCGCCGACGACAGCGAGACGACCAGCGATGTCCGCAGGCCGTACACGCAGCGGACGAACACGTCCCGGCCAACCTGATCAATGCCGAACAGGAAGTGGCTGCTGGGTCCGGTCGGCAGGCCGAGCTCGGCGTTCAGCTGGTTCGGGAACAGCTGGTTGGGGCCGTGCCCGACCGCGGCGGAGATCAGCGGCGCGCAGACGGCCACGGCTGATAGCACCACGACCACTATCAGCGCGGCGACCGCCGGCCGGTCGGCGCGGAACGCCCGGCCGATCTGCTGCCACTGCGTCCGGCCCTGGATCTGGCTGCCCCGACCGCCCTCCGGGACCATCGTGTCCAGCGTGGCCGGGACGCTCATCCGCGGATCTCCGCTTTTGATGGCGCTGCCGTTGGCAGGACCGCTGCTGGCGGCACTGCGGCTGGCGGCACTGCGGCTGGCGGCACTGCGGCTGCGCTGCCGATGCACTCGTTCAGCAGCCGCCGCAGGTTACCGCCCATTACCGCCGCCACGTCCGCGTCGCTGAACCCGCGCCCGGCTAGGGCCTCCGTCAGCACGGGCAAGTCAGCAGGCCCGGCCAGGCCCGGTACCGACGCCGCCATGTCGCAGCCCTCGATGACGTGCCCGCCGCCGTACAGGACCTCCGCGATCTCCTTCGTGAAATCCGGTCCTAGGCCCACGTGCTGCACCCCGGCGACAGCGACCGCATGCTCAATGTGATCGACCACCGCCGCCACGGACGGCGCGCCTTCGGAGATGAACAGCGGGAAGAAGTTAATTCCCACAACGCCGCCCGTCGCGGCAATGTCGGCCAGCTGGACGTCGGGCAGATTCCGGTGATGACATCGCAAGGCACGGCAGGACGAGTGGCTGGCCAGCACCGGGGCGCGGGTGATCTCCAGCACCTGCCGCGTGCCGGCCAGCGACAGGTGCGAAACGTCCACCAGCATGCCCAGTGCCTGCATTAGCCCGACCGCAGCCACGCCGGCGCGGGTCAGCCCGCCCCGGGTGTCGTCCTCGGAGCTTCCGTCGGCCAGCGAGTTCCGGCCGAAGTGCGTGAGCGAGGCGATCCGCACGCCGAGCCGGAACAAGGTATGCAGCAGCCCGACGTCGGTCCCGACGGCCGGACAGCCCTCCAGCGCCAGGACGATGCCGATGCAGCCAGCAGCAAGCGCCCGATCGACGTCGCCCGGCTCGCTGCAGAGCATCAGCTCGGGGGTGGACCCGACGGTGGTCAACGCAGTCTCGATCAGCCGGAGCGTCTGCCGCAGAGCCAGCTCCGGCAGGTACACCTCATCCACGTAGACCGGCAGGACCTGCGTCGCGACCTGGCCGGCTTGCAGCTGCGGCAGCCAGTTGCGCCGGAAGTACCCGGCGTCGGAGTGAAAGTGCTGGACCAGCATGAGCAAGTCATTGTGCGCGTCCGCGACCGGCACATCCTTGCCGCTATGTGGCATGTAATGTATAGTATGTTATCTGTTACTGGTGTCAAGGTCGAAGTTTCCGCAGTTAGAAGGCCTGTGTGGGCGAGGTGGGCGGGATAAGCGCAGCACCGGAGGACCGTCCCTTCCTGGCTGTCGAGGACCTGCAGGTCTCCTTCACCACCTCGGACGGCGTGGTCCGGGCGGTCGACGGCGTCTCGTTCAGCCTTCGGCGCGGCCAGACCCTCGGCGTGGTCGGCGAGTCCGGCAGCGGCAAGAGCGCGATGAGCCTGGCCATCCTCGGACTGCAGACCGGCCGCAGCGCCCGGGTCAGCGGCAAGATCCTGCTGGACTCCCAGGATCTGCTGGCCGCCCCGAAGGCCCGCGTCCGTGACCTGCGGGGGTCTGCGATGGCGATGATCTTCCAGGACCCGCTCTCGGCGATGCACCCCTACTACACCGTCGGCTGGCAGATCGCCGAGGCTTACCGGGCCAAGACGCCCGCGAACCGCAAGCAGGCCTGGGCCCGCGCAGTGGAGATGCTCGGCCGGGTCGGCATTCCCCAGCCGGCCCGGCGGGCCGACGACTACCCGCACCAATTCTCCGGCGGCATGCGGCAGCGTGCCATGATCGCGATGGCGCTGAGCTGCGAGCCTGAGCTGCTCATCGCGGACGAGCCAACGACCGCACTCGACGTCACCGTCCAGGCGCAGATCCTGGAACTGATCGCCGACCTGCAGGCCGAGCTCAAGACGGCGGTCATCCTCATCACTCACGATCTCGGGATCGTCGCGGAGGTCGCCGACGAGACACTGGTCATGTACTCGGGCCAGGTCATGGAGCACGGCTCAACGCTGAGGGTCTTCCAGGCCCCGCAGCACCCGTATACCTGGGGCCTGCTCAGCTCGGTCACCGGCCTGAACCGCCCCCGGCGGCACCGGCTGGCCGCCATCTCCGGTGCTCCCCCGAGCCTCATCGACCTGCCATCCGGCTGCCCGTTCCGTCCGCGCTGCCCATACGAGAGCCAGACCGGCGGACTCGCCGAGAGTACCCGGGCCGAGCTGCGCGAGGCCGACGCCGGTCACTGGGTGGCCTGTCACCTCGCCGACCCGGTCAGGGCTCAGATCTATGCCGAGGAGGTGCAGCCGGCCCTATGACTTCTCCTGCCCGCGCCATGGCCGAGTCCGCCGGCCGCGAACTGCTGGTCGTGCAGCAGCTAGTGAAGAACTTCCCGGCTACCCGTGGCGTCCTGCTCCGCCGGGCCACCGGCTACGTGCGCGCTGTCGACGGCATCTCCTTCACGATGCGCCGTGGAGAGACCCTCGGCCTCGTCGGCGAGACCGGCTGCGGCAAGTCCACCACCGGCCGGGTGCTCGCCGGCTTCCTGCCCGCCACCTCGGGTCAGGTCACTTTCGACGGCGTCGACCTCGATCAGGCCCGCCGCACCGACGGCGGCCGACTGCACCGGGAGATCCAGATGATCTTCCAGGACCCCTACTCGGCGCTCAACCCGCGGCACACGGTCGGCACCATTATCGGCGCGCCGTTCCGGTATCAGCGGATCACCCCGCCGGGTGGGATCAGGCACCGCGTCCAGGAGCTGCTTGAGCAGGTCGGGCTCAGCCCGGAGCACTACAACCGGCACCCGGCGGACTTCTCCGGCGGACAGCGGCAGCGTATCTGCGTCGCGCGGGCCATCGCGCTGTCCCCCAAGCTGATCATCGCCGACGAGCCGGTCTCCGCGCTGGACGTGTCCATCCAGGCGCAGATCATCAACCTGCTCAGCGACCTGCGCGACCAGCAGGGCATGGCCTACCTGTTCATCGCGCACGACCTGTCGGTCGTCCGGCACATCTCCGACCGCGTCGCGGTCATGTACCTCGGCAAGATCGTCGAGTTGGCCGACAACGAGCTGCTCTACTCCCGGCCTCGGCACCCTTACACGCGGGCGCTGCTCTCGGCGGTCCCGGTCGCCGACCCCACGGTGCGCAAGCAGCGGCTGCAGCTGACCGGCGAGCCGCCGAGTCCGCAGGACCCCCCGTCCGGTTGCCATTTCCGCACCCGCTGCTGGAAGTCTCAGTCGATATGCGAGACCACCGAGCCGCCCCTGGCCGGCGAAGACCTGAGTCATCAGGTCGCCTGCCACTTTCCCGAAGTCGCGTGACTGCCCGGTCATTCGGCGCGGTCGGCCATCACTGAGGTACCGGCGCTGACCGGGTGAGAGTCGCCCTCGATTACGTGGTGAGGTCCTGGAGCGCTCGGATGGCCAGGTTCGCGTGCAGGAGGCAGCCGTCGGACATGACGGCGTCGTCGAAAGCAGCGCGCGGGCTGTGATTGTCCTCGGCAGTGTCGTAGTCGTCGCTCGGGCACGCGCCGAGGAACAGATAGCAGCCCGGCACCTCCTCCAGCACCCGGGAGAAATCCTCCGCGCCAGCCTCGGGGTCCGGCATGGGGGTAAACCGGTCTGCGCCGAAGACGTCGGCAACCACGCCAGTCGCGAACGCAGTCTGGGCGACGTCGTTGATGGTGACTGGGTACTCGGTGTTGTACCGGGCGTCGGCGTCCAGGCCGTGCGCCGCGGCGATCGCCTCGCACAGCCGCACCGACGCTACCTGGACCCGCTCCCGCGCGGCACGCGAAAACGACCGGACCGTCGCCTCGAACACCGCCTCCTCGGGAATAATGTTCCGCCGAGTCCCGGCGTGGAAGCTGCCCACGGTGATGACCACCGGGTCGAAGATGTCGAACTGCCGTGTCACCATCGCCTGCAGCGCCGTGATCATCTCCGCGGCGACGCTCACCGGGTCTTTCGCCCGGTGCGGCGCCGACCCGTGCCCCCCGGCTCCCCGCACCGTCACCATCAGCCCGTCACTGGCCGCCATCAACGTCCCCGGCCGGGTGGTGAACTGGTGCCTCGGCAGCTTGCCCGCGATCACGTGCACTCCGTATGCCCGCTGCACCGGCGCCCCCGCGGCCGCCAGCACCCCTTCCGCGAGCATGTGTCCCGCGCCGTCCCAGCCCTCCTCACCCGGCTGGAACATGAACACCACATCCCCGGCCAGCGCATCGCGGTGTGCGCTCAGTAGCCGAGCCGCCCCGACCAGCATCGCGGTGTGCAGGTCATGACCGCACGCGTGCATGGCCCCATCGATCGTGCTAGCGAACTCCGCCCCCGTGGCCTCTTGCACCGGCAGCGCGTCCATATCCCCACGCAGCAACACCGCCGGTCTCGGCCCGCGATCCCCGGCCCCTGCCGCGCCGGCACCGCGCAGTACCGCCGTCACCGACGAGCACGACGAACCGGTCGAGATCTCCAGCGGCAGTCCCGCGAGCGCGTCCAGGACCGCCTGCTGCGTCTCCGGCAACTCCAGCCCGATCTCTGGGCGGCGATGCAGCCGGTGCCGCAACTTCACCACATCTGGCTCGAGTTCGGCCACGTCATCGCGCAGGCGGTCCGCCAGAGTCATTTCTCTCCTCAGTCCCGGTTCCGGTCTCGGAAGGCGGTGCGATTCAAAGGTCGATCCGGTTCGTGTGAATGGCCTGCAGTTCGGTGTAGGCCAGCATGCCCCAGGGCCCACCTTCGACGCCGATTCCGCTCCACTTGAGACCTCCGAATGGCTGTCCCGGGATTCCCGACTGATGGGTATTCACCCAGACCGTGCCTGACTCCACTCGCGGGGCCAGAGTTCGCCCTCGCTCAGGGTCCGCGGTCCATACAGAGGCCCCGAGCCCGTAGTGGCTATCGTTCGCCTGCGCGATTGCCTGCTCAACGTCCGAATACTGGATGACGGGCAGGGCCGGCCCAAACTGCTCCTCTACGACGATGCGCTCGTCGCCCTTAAGCCCGGCGAGAACAGTTGGTTCGTAGAAATACCCAGGGCCGTCTGTAAGTGATCCACCTGCGGCAATCCTGACCCCAGAGCCGAGGGCGTCGGCGACAAGTTCTTCAATGCGATCGCGCTGTGCCGGATTGCACAACGGCCCGATGTCAGTCCCGGGAGCCTGCCCATCGCCCAGCCGAGCCGCACGTGCCCGGTCGGCAAGGGCGTCGACGAGCTGACCGTAGAGCGCCTTGGGCGCGTATACGCGCTTAATGGCGACGCAAATCTGACCGCAATTCGCGAATGCATTGGCAAACAGACCGTCGGCAACCGCATCCACGTCGGCATCATCCAGCACGAGGGCCGGATCATTGCCGCCGAGTTCGAGGAGCACTCGCTTGAGGTCCGTGGCAGCGGTTGCCGCGATCTTCTTGCCCGTGGCGACCGAGCCGGTGAAGCTGATCATGCGCACGAGCGGATGGCTTGTCATCAGCGCACCGAGCGAGTCGTTGCCACTGACGACGTTGAGCACCCCTGGTGGCAGCGCATCTCGGACCAGTTCCCCGAAGCGCAAGCTCGACAGTGGCGTATACGGCGAGGGCTTGAGCACGACGGTGCATCCCGCCGCTAGGGCAGGCGCCAGTTTGGAGATTGCAGTGCCTAGCGGGAAGTTCCACGGCGTGATGGCTGCGACTGGACCCATGGGCCGACGGAGCACCTGCACGATTAGGTCGTCGGTGTCGCTGACAGTGTCGACCGGCAGGCTCAATCCCGCGTAGTAGCGCAGCTCCCCGACGGCACCGCCGAGTTCGTCCTTGGCCTCGTGCAGTGGCTTGCCCTGCTCGTCAGTGATCAGCGCGGCGAGCTCGTCCAGGTTGCCCTCGAGCCTCGCCGCGATGTCGAGCAGTACCGAAGATCGCGCCGCCGGATCCGCGGCCCAGCGTTCGCGTGCCTCCTGAGCACTAACGACGGCTACGTTCAGGAGATCCGCAGTGCACTCCGGAGCGTGGCCGATCACCTGACCATTCGCCGGGTTGAGAACCGGAAACGTTGCCTCGCACACTTCGGGCTTGCCCGCGACAGTCATGGTCAGGTCGAGCATCGAGCTCCTTCGATGTAACCGTCCTCGCCGATTGCAAGGTTGCGCACGGCCGTCAGCGTGATCCTCGCATCGCAGTCGGCTCGAGACTAGATCGAACAATTGTTCGCCGTGGGCTCTAGGTGGCGAAAGGTATCGGTTTCGTCACGACCATTGACAGGGCCAGTCAGAGGAGCCGAGCATCTCGTGCACAGCAGTTCCTCTTATGAACAATTGTGCAGTAGAGAATCTCGAGGCCTGGGGTGGCACCATGAGGGCGGCGCGAACGGGATGGCTGAGGGCGCAACTCACACCGGGCCGGCTGCGGCTCATCGTCGAGATGAGCGGCTTCGATGACTGACGCAATCCATGGCGCGAACCTCCAATCCGTCCGGGAAGAACTCGTCGACTGCGGCGTGCGCCTACTGCGCAAAGGGCTCCTGACCCAGACATCAGGCAACCTCAGCGTCCGTCTTTCATCGGGCGCAATGGCGATCACGCCGACGTCGATCGAGTACGACAGGATGAAGCCCGAGGACATTGTCGTCTGCGACATGGACGGGGCCGTCCTAGCGGGCGCCAAAGCTCCGTCGTCGGAGACACCGCTGCACGCGGCCGTCTACCAGCAT
The DNA here is from genome assembly GCA_963792725.1 of uncultured Actinomycetota bacterium. Lineage (GTDB taxonomy): Bacteria > Actinomycetota > Actinomycetes > Streptosporangiales > Streptosporangiaceae > JAJYUU01. The sequence continues at coordinate 156,832 of CAWBXJ010000004.1, forward strand.
CGCGACGACATCAGCGCGATCGTGCACACGCACTCGCTGCAAGCCACCACGCTGGCCATCCTGGGCATGCCCATCCCTGCCGTGCACTACATCATCGCCAGCCTGAAGACGACGATCGTGCCAGTGGCCCCGTATGCCACGTACGGGACTCCGGAACTCGCGGCAAGCGTTCGGGACACCTTCCAGGCTCCCTGCATGGCCGTACTGATCGCCAACCACGGCATGGTCGCGGGCGGGCGGACCTTGAAGCAGGCCGCCGACGGCGCGGAGACGACTGAGATCCTGGCCGGCTACTACTACCGCGGCTTGACGGTTGGAAAGCCGAACATCCTGACTGCCAGCCAGATGGACGAGGTCTTCGCCAAGTACCGGCGCAAACCAGCGGAGGCCGGCGCCGCGCACTGACTTCCCAGCTCCGACCACGACACCAGGAGGGAGAACCCCGATGCCCGCGATCGTCGTCACACTGGACATCGGTGGTTCGGGTGTCAAGGCCAGTTGCTTTGATCCGGCTGGAGATGTGGCGACCAGGGCCACCGCGGTGCGTTACCCGTCCGGCGGCCATCGAGATGACGGCACCTTCGACCCCGACGTCTGGGCCGAGACCGCGATTGCCGCCCTGGCGCAGATCGTTGCCCGCTGCCGTGCGCTGCCGCACCATTACCTGGGCATCACAGTCAGTGCAATCCGCATCCCCTTCGTGCTCCTCGACGCCCATCAGCGGGTCGTCGGCCCCTCCCTGCTCAATCGCGACCGGCGCGCGCTGCCGATCGTCGACGATCTTGTGGCCTCCATCGGCCATCGGGAGCTGCACAGGACAACTGGACACTGGGCGGCACCAGAATTCGGACTCCCTAAACTGCTCTGGATCCGGCGAAACTGTCCCGATGCCTGGGAGCAGGTACGCACGGTCATTCAGCTACACGACTGGTTCATTTTCCGGCTCTGCGGAGCCATCGTCAGCGAGGCGTCGTCCGCCGCGATGAGCCAGATGATGGATATCTCGGCCGGCACGTGGGCGTACGACCTCCTCGCGTCCGAGTGCGGCGTCCGAGGCGAGATGCTGCCCGAGTTCGCAGCCGCCGGGACACAGGTCGGCGGGCTCCTCGAGGCTGTCGCAGACCACGTCGGACTGCCTGCCGGCCTGCCAGTTCACGTCGGCGGGGGCGACACGCACATGTCGGCACTCGCAGCCGGTGGCCAAACCTCAGGCTGCCCGGTCGTGGTCGCCGGCACGACCGGACCAGTTCAGCTTTCGGTCGAGTCTCCCGCGAGTATGGAGGCCTGGTTCCCGCTCCTTGTAAGTTCCCTGCCAGCAGCGACGGGCTGGGCCCTCGAATCGAATGCCGGCCCGACAGGGGAGATCGTCGACCGGCTCCATGACCTCACAGAGCTGAGCGGGCCGAGCCTCCGGGCCGCGCTGGCAGCACGCGGGTTCGACGTCGAGGACACCCTGAGCCGATCCGAGCCGCTGACGATCCTTTCCGGTAATCCCTTCTTCGGGCCGCGCGGCTGGCATACCTGGCCTGCGCCGACCATCTTCGGCCTGACTCCAGGGCAGACGGGCGCCGACCTCGTCGACGCTGCGCGGACCGGCACATGCCTGGCCTTCAGCCAGGTTCTCGACCAGTTGTCCGGTGGGTCCGAAACCCGCAGCGAGACGGTGATCGCGACCGGCGGCATGAGCCGCAGCGCCGCGTGGAGCCAGTCCCTGGCGGACGTGACCGGCCGCTGCGTGCTCGTCCGTGATCTGGATCATGTGTCCGGACTGGCGGGGGCGGCGCTCGTCGCCGGCGTCAGTGTTGAGTCGGCCCTGCGCGACCTCGAGCCCACCAGGTACACCCCTGACGCGAGCAGATATGCCGAGCTTCAGCGCAGTGTCAAGGCCTACTGCCGCTTGTACTCCGCGAGCCAGGAGCGTTCACGGGAGCACTCGGTCTCACGAAATGAGGTGGACGTCCATGCGAGCCCTCACTAGTTGCGCGCTAGGCGCAACGCTGGTGCAGGCGCTCGAGACACAATGGCGCTGGCAGGTAGACACGGTTGACAGCATCAAGGGAGCCGCGGCTGAGCTGTCCGCAGACGAGCGGGCAGCCGTGCGAGCAATTCTGGTTGAGACCGAGCCGGTGACTGCCGCGCTGATGGACGCACTTCCGAACCTGGAAGTTATCGCTGTCATGCGATCAGAGCCCGTCAACGTTGACATCACCGCCGCCAGCGAGCGCGCGGTCCCCGTCGTCCATACGCCGGGTCGAAACGCCGAGGCAGTGGCGGACTTCACGCTTGGACTGACGCTGGCCATGCTCAGGAGCATTGCCGTCACTCATCACAGGATCATGTGCGGCGACATGACGCGGGCCGACTCCAGGGCAGCTGAGCCTGGCCGTATAGCCGACGTGATCTGGCGTCCCGATGATCCGGCTGAGCCGATCCCTTACATCGCATACAAGGGACGCGAACTGTCCGGTCTCGTCATCGGCGTCATCGGCTACGGCGCTGTGGGCCGAGCCGTGGCTCGCCGCTTCCGCCCGATGGTTCGCGAGGTGATGGTCGTCGACCCGGTCGTGCCCGAGGGCTCGATCACCTCGGCCGGCTTTACCGCAGCGGACCTCACCTCGATGTTGCCTCAGGCAGATGTCGTCACCGTGCACGCGCGCAGCGCATCGGTCATCATCGGCGAGCCCGAACTCGCACTCATGCGGCCCGGGTCGTACCTCATCAACACGGCACGGGCGACGGTACTCGACTACGAGGCGCTCGTACGGGCGCTGCACGCCGGGCGTCTTCGCGGCGCTGCCCTCGATGTCTACCCCGAGGAACCACTCCCGCGGACAAGCCCGCTGCTCTCAGCTCCCGGCCTCACCCTGACACCCCACCTGGCGGGCGCAACCGAAGAGGTCAGCGGACGCATGAACGACATTGCGCTTCAGGCGCTGACCGATATCTACCACAAGGCGGACTGGGCAGAGGTTGCCGTTCGCAATCGGCAGGTGCAGCAGGCATGGACTCGCGCCCTCGCCGCTGGCAGGATCCCGCAGTCCTTGAGCGAGGAAGCAGTTGGGCAATGACTGTCAAAATCGCCGTCATCGGTGGCGGCAGCTCGATGTTTGTCCCCGGCCTGGTGCGCCGACTAGTGGATCTGCCGTGTTTCGAAGGCGCCGAGCTTCGGCTGATGGACATCGACGAGGCGCGCCTGGCGACTATGCACGTGCTGTCCAGTCAGCTGGCGGGCAGCAGCGGCCGGCAGCTCAGCGTGGTCGCCACGACCAACCAGCGCGAAGCCCTGACGGGCGCGGACTTCGTCATCGTCGCGATCAGCGTCGGCGGGATGACGGCCTGGGCATCCGACATCGAAGTCCCCGCCCGCCACGGCATATTCATGCACATCGCCGACAGCGTGGGTCCCGGCGGCATCATGCGGTCACTCCGCAACACGCCGGTCGTCGCCTCGGTCGCCCGCGATGTCGCGGCGGTCGCACCAGGTGCGATCATCCTGAACTACACAAATCCCGCTAGTGCCAACGCCATGGCCATGGCACAGGTCGACACGGTGCGCTCGCTCTCGCTGTGCTCATGCTCGCCCTTGCCGTTCGACGCGGACTGGCTGGCCGATCAGGTCGGCGTCAGCAAGGACCTGATCTCCCTGCCGCTCGAAGTCGGCGGAATCAATCACTGCACAGGCATCTTCTCCCTTCGGCTGGCTGATGGTCGCGATGCGATCCCGCTCGTACGCGCGCGGACTAGCGACGAGATCACCCGCTGGGCGATCGACACGTTCGGCGTGATCCCCTACTGCTGGGCCCACTGGGTCGAGTTCTTCCCCCAGCTACAACGCCTCGAAGAGCCGTATGACGGCCGGGCGCAGGGCCTGGCGATGCGCTATGGCCGTCGCATCTACGACATGGACTCCCAGCATCAGCGGATCAGGACCTGGGACGAACTGGCCAGCTCCTGGTCGGCCGCGAGCGGCACCCGTCAGCTCTCCGACTTGCCGCACGGCCCGGAGGACGAGGGGATCGTCATCGCCGAGCTCATGCAATCGGTCGTGGACGACAGAAAGGATCTGTTCGTGGTGAACGTCATGAACCACGGCGGCCTCATCGGCAACCTTCCTGCAGGCGCCGCGGTGGAAGTGCCCGCCATCGTCGACGGTCAGGGCATACACCCGCTGGGCATCCCGGATCTGCCGCCTGGGCTGGCGGCCACGCTCAGCCTGCACTCCCAGGTCCAGACGATGACGATGGAGTCGGCGCTGACCGGTGACCGCGGGCTGCTGCGGCAGGCTATGCTCGCGGACCCGCTGGTGGCCGCGACCCTCGAGCCGCACCAGGCCGAGGCCCTGACAGAGGAGCTCCTCGAGGTCAACGCGCGCTATCTGCCGCAGTTCGCATCGTCGATCGGCGGTGCCGCGTGACAACCCTCGTCGAGCCTCCCATCAGCGATGAGATCATCGTCGCCGAGCCGCGACTGCGCTCGCTGATCCGCCACGTCGTCACCACCGCGTGGCTGCTGCCCAGTGTGGCGCTCCTGATCGGCCTGTTCATCGTGCCGACGTGCTACGCCATCTACCTGGGCTTCACGAACCTGGAACTCCTCGGCCAGTACGCGCAGACCTACAACTTCACCGGCTTTGCGAACCTGCAGCGGATGATCCACGATCCGACCTTCTGGTACAGCGTCAAGCTGACGCTCATCTTCGTGATCGGCTCCGGCATCGTCGCTCAGACTGTGCTTGGCCTTGCGCTCGCACTGCTCGGCCAGCGGGTGAACGTGGTCGTCCGCTCGAGCGTGGGAGCGATCGTCATCCTGGCCTGGGTCCTGCCGGAAATCACGGTCGCCTTCGTCTGGTACTCCTACAGCCAGGCCGGCGGCACGCTCAGTCATATCTTCGGCGTCCCCAAGAGCGACCTGCTTTCCACCGTGCCCATGCTCGTGGTCTGCATTGCCAACGCCTGGCGTGGCACCGCCTTCTCGATGCTGCTGCTCAGTGCAGGTCTGCGCAATGTTCCGGCCGAGGTCGATGAGGCCGCGCAGCTGGAGGGAGCGGGCTACTGGCGGCGGCTGTTCACGGTCACTCTCCCGATCATGCGGCCAACCCTGATGATCAACCTGCTCCTCATCACGCTAGGCACCATCTCCGACTTCACCCTGATCTTCGCCATGACCCAGGGCGGACCCGGCAATCAGACGGCCATCCTGCCCGTCTACATGTACATCGAGGCTTTCCAGTTCAACCAGCTCGGCTACGGCACGGCGATCGCTCTGACGCTCGTCCTCATCGGCGCCATCTTGTCCATCGCCTACATCCGCCAGTTGCGGCCCGAACTGCAGGATGCCGCGAAATGACCCACCACGCCAGCTCGCTGAAAGGTGACTGAGATGTCGGCTGACCAGGTCGCCGCGACCGGGCTCGAGATTGCTGCGCCCACCATCGTCCGCAAGCGCCGATCCCGGGTACGCCCGGTCCTCAATGTGCTCATGGTGATCATCGGCGTGGTATTCGTGCTCCCGCTGCTCTGGCTGATTCTTGCCTCGTTCAATCCCCACGCGGATGACACGCTGTCCTTGCCGCACCCGTTCTCAATACTGAACTATCACCTCGCCTTCCGCGCCGGAGCGGGAACAGCGATCGGGAACAGCCTCTACCTCGCCGGTGTGTCGACGGTCATCGCCACGGCGGTGTCCACCATGGCCGGATTCATGCTTGCCCGGCGGAAGATTCGCTTCAAGGGAGCCTTCCTCGTCCTGATCCTCTTCCTCACCGGGATCCCCGTCACGCTGCTGCTGATTCCCACGTATCAGATCTTCGTCAACCTGGCGTGGCTGAACTCGAAGTTCTATACCTCCATCGTCCTCGCATCCATGTCAGTGCCATTCTCCATCTGGCTCCTGAAGAACTTCATCGGCCAAGTCCCCGGTGAGTTCGAAGAGGCTGCGGCGATCGAAGGTGCAAGTGAGATCAGCATACTTTTCCGAATCGTGATGCCACTGATCATCCCCGGCATCCTCGTCTCAGCGATCTTGACCTTCATCAACTCATGGGGCGCCTTCCTGATCCCCCTTGTCCTTGACGCCAATCCGTCGGACACGCCAGGTGCCGTCGGCATCTACCAGTTCATGAGCGCGAACGGCCAGGTGCAGTTCGGTCAGCTCGCCGCGTATTCGGTGCTGTTCTCCGTGCCCGTCATCATCCTCTATCTGATCAGCTCCCGCTGGCTCAGCGGTGGGTTCTCCTTCGCGGGCGGGGTGAAGGGCTGATGCCGAAGCTGGCCCAACTGACTACGACAGGAGCGGGGTAATCCATGGCGAAGATCGTGCTGCGCAGGGTAACCAAGTCCTTCGGATCAAAGGTCGCCGTAGACGATCTGAACCTTGAAGTCGAGGACGGCGAGTTCTTGATCGTCGTCGGTCCGTCGGGCTGCGGCAAGACCACCACGTTGCGCATGATCGCCGGGTTCGAGGCCCCCAGTATGGGCACCTTGCACATCGGGGACACCCTCATGAACCACGTTCCGCCGAAAGATCGCAATCTTGCGATGGTGTTCCAGAACTACGCCCTGTTCCCGCACATGTCCGTGGCCCGGAATCTCTCCTTCGGCTTGCGCATCCGGCATGAGTCGAAGAAGGAGATCGACTCCCAGGTCCATGAGATCGCCGAGATGCTCGGCATCCTTGCGCTGCTGGACAGCAAGCCGTCGCAGCTCTCCGGCGGCGAACGGCAGCGCGTCGCCCTCGGACGGGCACTGCTACGCAAGCCACAGGCATTCTTGCTCGACGAGCCACTGTCCAACCTCGACGCCGCGCTGCGCGCCCAGATGCGCGTCGAACTCAAGCGCATCCACGCCCAGTTCCCGGTCACGACCGTTTACGTGACCCACGACCAGGTCGAGGCGATGACGATGGCCGACCGGATCGTGCTGATGAACCACGGCGAGCTTCAGCAGGTCGCAACGCCCGAGACGCTCTACTCGGAGCCAATGAACGTCTTCGTGGCCGGCTTCATCGGCAGCCCCAAGATCAACCTCGTCTCGGGGCAGATCGACCGCGCCGGCGGGGGCGGCGCGCTGCGCTGTCTGGCAACGACCATCCCCGTGACGACGGAGATCAGTGAACGTCTCCGCTCGTCGCAGGGCGAAGCCATCACCGTCGGGATTCGCCCGGAAGACGTCCTGCCGTGCTCTCCCCTGGACGTCGCCGCCGGGCGCGCTGTCATCTCCGGCTGTGTCGAGGTGATCGAGCCTCTCGGCGCCGAGACGCACGTGGCCGTTCGCGTCGGCGACGAGATCGTCACGTGCCGGACTCCTCCTCGCTCGGGATTGGAGGTGGGTTCCACGATCAGCCTCTCCTTTGACATCGCGCAGGCAAGCATTTTCGACGGAACAAGTGGCCTACGTCTTTGCTAGCTGAGGTCGATCAGCAAGGCTCCCGGCGCAGGTGAGACCTCGCGCCAATCGCAGTCAGTGCGTCGTAGACGCAACAGAAGGGAAGTTGCATGAATCGTCTTACGCGAGTCATGGCACCCGCCGTCGGAGCAGCGCTTCTGGTTACCGCAGTGGCCTGCTCAAATTCACCCTCCAGCTCGGGATCGGGTTCGTCCGGGTCGGCTGCAAGCGGCGGCACTGTCACAGTTCTCTACACCAATAACTACGTCTTCAACTCCGACGCGCTGGCCACCCAGTGGTGGAACGGCATCGCGAAGCAGTGGAAGACGAAGTACCCGCACACCAAGCTCGTGCTCGAAGGCACCGGCGGCACGGACGTCGATCTAATGAACAAGGCGGCCATCCTCTTCCGCTCGCCGTCGACCACGCCTGACGTCATCCAGCTGCCGACCACCTATGTGGCGCAGTTCGCGGGATCGGGCTATCTGGAGCCGCTCAACAGCTTCGTCCAGTCGCCGTTGGCATCGAGTTTCTGGCCCACGATGCCTGCCGGCGTGCAGAACATGAGCACGATCGGCGGCAAGGTGTACGCGATCAACGCCGGGAACAACAACACTGGGCTGCTCTACAACAAGGCCATGCTGATCAAGGCGGGCGTGAAGATGCCCTGGACCCCGACCACCTGGGCCCAGATCCTCCAGGTGGCCGAGAAGGTTAAGGCCGCGAATCCAGGCGTTTGGCCGCTGTGGGTCGCTTCCGGCGTCGCTGCTGGGCCGACGAACGTGCTCCAGGGCAGCGGCAACCTGATTTTCGGTTCCGCCAGCCCCACTATGTTCGACACTAAGACTCAGAAATGGGTCGTGAATTCTCCCGGCATCAGGGCAACGCTCGAGTTTTACCAGAAGATGGACCAGCTGGGCCTCGGTGCTCCAACGTCCCAGTTGTTCCGCGCCGACGCGGTCGGCCAGCCTCCGCTGCTGATGAAGCAGGGCAAGCTGGCGATCTCCATCGGCTCAAACTGGTACCCAACGGTGTGGGCGGCTTCGAACTCCGCAGCGCCATGGGCGGCCGCAAAGACCGAGGTCGGCTCCGCGCCGTTCCCGACCGAGAGCGGCCAAGCTCCTGGTGCGGCATCCACCCTCGGCGGGTGGGCGTATGCGGTTGCCAAGGCGTCGAAGAATGTCCAGGGAGCTGAGGACTTCATCGCGCTCGCGTCCACGCCAGCAAACCAGCTGACCACCGCCGTCTGGTCAGGCTTCGTGCCTCCGTCCACGCCTGTGGGCGAGCAGCCTCTGTTCATCAACTTCGCACCGCCCTTCCAGGCGGACTTCAACACCTACGCGAAATATGGCGTGCCGCTACCCAACAACGTCAACTTCCCGGTCTACGCGCGGGCGCTCAACACCGTGACAGGCGACTTCGCGCAGAATCCGAACGCGAGCATGAGTTCGGAACTGGCCAAGCTCTCCAGTCTGGTGACCCAGCAACTTGGGCCCAGCAGCGTGGAGACTCAGCCATAACCAGCAAGCCCTCCCTGGGTGCCGGCGATCCTGCCGGACGCCGGCACTCAGGGGGCTGCATTACAGCGGAGGGGGCTCAGTGACGAGCGAGGACGACCTGATGGCCAGGGCCGCCCGACTTCACTACGAGTTCGATCTGACCCACGAAGAAGTTGGCACCACACTCGGCGTCTCCCGGGTCAAGGTCACCAGAATGCTCAAGAAGGCACGCCAGATCGGGCTCGTGCAGATCACGGTCCTGACTGAGCTGAGCCTGTTCATGACAATGGAAGAGCAATTGTGCTCCCGGTTCGGCCTGGTGCGAGCCGTGGTGGTGCCGGACGCAGTCAGCCACGGACGGGGACCGCGTAGCGCGGTGGCCCGTGGCGCGGCCTCGTTCCTCAACCAGATCGTGAACGACAATGTCGTGGTGGCGGTTGGACTCAGCCGCACTGTCGCTGAGATTCCGCGCTGGCTCGGTGCCGTCAGCCCCACCCACGTCCGCTTTGTCTCACTCGTTGGAGCCTCACGCGCCGCAGGAGGCGGTGCTCGCAGTCCCTATCTCGCCACTGACGCACTTGCCATTGCCTACTCCGGCACGGCCGAGCATCTGCACGCGCCGGTCATCGTCCGCAGCCGCTCCATGGCAGAGGAACTCATCCTCGAGCCGTCGGTCGCGGAGCCGCTCGCCCGGGCGGCTGCCGCCGACGCGGCCTTCGTCGGGATCGGCGGCATCGAGGATCGCGCTGACCCCGGATGGGCGGCGGACGTCCCCAGCTCGGAATGGGCCGAACTTGTCGCGGCCGGCATGGTCGGCGACATCGCGGGCCGATTCTTCGACCGTGACGGGAAGCTGATCGAGCACGAGATCAATCACAGGGTGATCGGCTTGACTCTGGATCAGTTCGCCGCCGTCCCTACTCGCGTCGTCGTTGCGGCCGGCCCTCCGAAGGTCGAGCCGTTGCTGGCGGCCATGCAACGCCGCCTGCTCAACGTCTTGATCACGGACGCGAGCACAGCGAAGGCTCTCTTGCAGGCATCCGCCAACGGATAGTCGGATAGTGAGGAGAAACCATGACTTCAGAAGTTCACGCCCTCCGGGCCGGACCGCTGACGGAAGAGCGATGGGCGCCCTTCGGCTGGCTCCCTGTGCGTGACACCGATCCCCGCGACGGTCAGTCGCGCCTGGAGTTCGCCCTGGATGACGTGCACCTCAACATCATCGCCCACGTCACGGACGAGATCCCCCATGTGAGCGGAGGTCTGGTCTGCCAGATGCTCTTTCGGCACGTGACTCATACCCAGGCGATCATGGTCCTGGACAATGACGCCCTCATGGTTGTCGCCGAGCCTGGGACCAGCCTCACCTCGCCGGACGACCTGGGTGCGCTGCACGCGTTCAACCTCAGGGCGAAGGATGCGTTCGTCCTGCACCGAGGCACCTGGCACTGGGGGCCATTCCCGGTGACGGCGGACGAGGTCACGCTCTACAACGTCCAGGGTCTGCGCTATGCCGAAGACAACGAGTGCTGCGACCTGACGACAATCCCCAGGACCATCGAGGTCTTCCCGCAGGCGTAAGAGAACCGATCCGGCAGGCACGAACAGGAGAGGCACATGGACGTCCGCAACATCAGCGACATCGCACCGGTCGCCGAGCACAACGGAACCACCCCCGTCTGGTACATGTTCCCGCCGGGCACGATGCGTGACATCACGAAGGGCGGCTCCCTCGAGCTCATCAACGAGTTCGAGATCATCGGCGGCGGCGCCGTCGATCCCCACACTCACCCGACCCACGAGTTCTATTACGTGCTCTATGGCAAGGGCCTGATGATCATCGACGGCGAGGAGCGGGATGTCGCCCAGGGCGACCTCGTCTACATCCCGCCGAACAAGGTCCACAGCCTGGTGGCCTCGAGCCCGCACTCCCCCATCCGCTGCTTCTGCTTCGCCGTCGCCGAGCCGGGTGCCGGGGACATCAACTACACGGAGCACTAGTCACTATGGTCCCCCGCGTTCTGGTGGTGGCGCAGCTGCCCGCCGAATGGCTGGAGCCGCTGCATAAGGCCGGGCTGGACGTCCAGCTGGCGCCCGAGTTGGCTGGCGACCGCGCTGCGCTGTGTGCCGCGGCAGCCGACGTCGACGCGATCGTCTGTGTGCTGAGCGTCCCCATCGACGCCGAGGTCCTCTCGGCGGGGGCGCTCGGCAGGCTGCGTGTCGTTGCCAATATCGCCGTCGGCTACGACAACGTCGACGTGGCTTCGGCGCGCAGGCTTCACGTGGCCGTCTGCAACACTCCAGGGGTATTGAACTCCGCAACCGCGGACGTGGCCATGCTCTTGATCCTGGCCGCGTGCCGAGGGGCCACAGCCGCCGAGGCATCCCTGCGTCAAGGGGGATGGCAAGGCTTTGAACTGACCGGCTACCTGGGTAAGGACCTGAGCGGCGCCCGCCTCGGACTCGTCGGCTTCGGCGGCATCGGTCAGGCGGTAGCAGCACGCGCGACCGCCTTCGATATGCAGATACGCCACCACTCGCGCCGGCCCACCGGACGGCCGGGCTACGTGCCAGACCTGGACACACTGGTGTCGGACTCCGACGTGGTGAGCATCCATGTGCCCCTGTCACCAGAAACCCGGGGCCTGTTCGGCGCCGAGCGCATCGGCCGCATGCCACGCGGCAGCGTCCTGGTCAATACCGCCCGGGGCGGCATCGTCGACGAGGACGCCCTCGTGGACGCCCTCACCACGGGTCATCTGGCCGGAGCGGGGCTCGACGTTTTCGACGGCGAGCCGAGTGTCAGCCCGCGCCTGCTGGCCGCGCCGAGGCTGACGCTCTTGCCCCATATCGGGAGCGCGACGTGGGCCACCAGGGAAGCCATGACACAGCTGGCCTGTCAGGGTGTGGTGGACGTGCTAGCTGGCCGCACACCCGCCAACCTGGTGACGACGGGATGATAAAGACTTACGCTCCCCGGATCGAGCTGATGTCAAGGCCGAGCAGTTCGACAGTGGTGGAGCCCGCCTTCAGGCGATCGAACATTCCGAGCTCCTTGGCCTCCCGGGCTCGGGCTGCGGCGATCACGTCATCAAGCGTCTCAGGCCTGATGGCCACAATGCCGTCGGTGTCTCCGACAAGCCAGTCACCGGTGTGCACCGTCACGTCACCGAGGGCGATGGTGCCGCCGATCTCCCCCGGACCAGACTTGGCCGCCCCCGGAAGGGAGTGCCCGCGGGCGAAGACGGGGAACTGCATGGCCGCAAGCCTGTCCAGGTCGCGAACGGTGCCATCGATGACAAGCGCGACTATGCCTGCCGCCTGCGCCGCGGTGGCGAGGACCTCGCCCCAATACCCTCGTGAGACGTCACCGGCCACAGTGACGGCCAGAACACTTCCGCGCGGTGCCCGCGCAACGGCGGCGTGCACTGCGAGGTTGTCCCCGACGGGACAGCGGACGGCGAAGGCCGGGCCGGCGAAGCACGCGCCCGGCCACATCGCGTGGATGCGGGTATTCAGGCCCTGGCCACCGCTCTCGCCGAGGGTCGCGGCTCCCAGCTTCAGGAGTGCGTCGGAAACGGTCGTGTCTGCTGAAAACTGCTTTGCCATATTCAATACACTAACATAGCTTTAATAAGCTGAATACTGATATATCAGGAAATTATCTACTGGTAGCGAAGGAAGTCCATATGTCTCATCGTGCGATCTCGGTTACTGATGCACCGGTCGCATCGGGCAACTACTCACAGGCCATAGTCGCCGGAGGCCTGCTGTTCGTCGCCGGCAACGGCCCCTACGATCCCGCCACCCGCCAGATCGTCGGCGAGACGATCGAGGAGCAGACGGACCGCACGATGCGCAACATCGCGGCGATACTTCGCGGTGCTGGGCTCGACTGGTCGCACGTCGTGAGCACCACTGCCTACCTGGAACATCTGCAGAGGGACTGGGCTGGCTTCGATCGCATTTATGGCACATTCCTGACACCGCCCTATCCCGCTCGGGCGACGACCGGCGCGGTACTGAAGAACATCCTGGTCGAGATCAGCGTGGTCGCGGTGATGACCTCGTGAGCGCGTTCGTATTCGTCACGGATGTTTCCCCCTACCGGGATGCCGCCGGCACCGCCAGCCTGGCCGGAGTCCACCACAGCTTGCCGTCGGCAGTGACCGCAGCGGCGCAGATCGCGCAACTGCACGGGCTGAGCTTCCGCCATGTTGCGCAGGTGACGGATCTGCCTGTCTCGGATCTCGAGCGGGCACGGCTGCTGATGCTCTTCACCATCGGCGAGACCGACTGGTCTGACGAGCAGCGTTCGGTCATCGAGCGCAGGGTCCGCCAGGGGGCCCTCGGATTCGTCGGCATGCACTCCGCCAGTGACTCGGCCTACAGGTGGCCGGCCTACGGGGACTTCATTGGCGCCAGGTTCGCGGGCCATCCGGTCACAGGGGTTCTCCCAGTGCTCGTCGTCGACCACGCCCATCCGGCAACGCGGCATCTGCCGCCCCGATGGCACTTCAATGAGGAGTTCTACCTATTCAGCGATCTGGCTGCGGATCGACACGACCTGCTCGGGCTAGAGTTCGGGCACAGGCACGACGGGACCGCCGGCCAGGTCCTGCCGCTGGCCTGGTGCATTGAACGGGGACCCATGCGCACCTTTTACACGGCCCTTGGCCACTTCGGAGCCGCGTACGAGAACGTCGAGTTCGTGCGCCACCTCGGGGGCGGCGTGTCATGGGTGTTGTCCGGGCCGCAGTCATGATGCTCGCTCGGCACCGCACGCCGCCTCGGAGCTGGGAGGTCTGATGCCCGCATTCCTCACTCCGCTCCAGTGCTCGATCCTCGAGGCCGTGTGCGCTCGGCTCGTCCCCGCCGACGGCGCACCCGATGGTGCCGAGCTGGGAGCTGTCGACTACATCGACACACTCCTCGGAGCATTTACCTTCACTCCGCCCCGCATCTGGGCTGGCGGCCCGTTCTCGGGCCGCTTCGGCGGAGAGGCCTCATTCTCGGACTTCGAAGAGCTCAGCCCCGCTGAGGAGCTGGCATGGCGCACCCGCATCGAGGGCTCCCTGGGCATTCCGGAAAGAGAGCGGCTCGGGCCAGTCACCGGCCTGCAGGCGACCTATACCCGCGGTCTCGCCGAGTTGGGTGCGGAGTTCCTCGCCCAAGATCCGGCGGCGCAGGATGACCGGCTGAGAGAGGTCGGCGACTTCACTCACCTGGTCTATGAGCACGTTTGCGAGGGTCTGTACGGAGCACCTGAGTATGGGGGCAACCGGGGCCTGGCTGGATGGCACTACCTGAACTACGAAGGGGACGTACAACCCCGCGGATTCACTGATGCAGAGGTCAGCGGAGCATGAGCCGAGATTTCGACGCAATTATCATCGGGTCGGGCCCCGCCGGGTCGACAGCCGCGGAGATCCTGACCGGGGCCGGCCTCTCCGTGCTGATCTTTGAGCGTGGCCGCAACCATCTGATCGACCTCGACAATCCCGCGGTCCTCCCGCAGCGCTTCTCCAACGACGAGCTCAAGTACCTGACCCGGCACTTCCTCGGACCGGACCCATGGGCAGAGCCACGGACGTTTCGGACGTCCGCCGCGGATGGTGACCGGCAACTAGTCGGGGAGGTCAATAATCTGCCCGCCACCGTGGGCGGCGGCGGTGTTCACGCCGACGGGAAGCTCCCCAGGTTCCGCGAGGATGACTTCTTCGTCGAGGCCGAACTCGGGCCGATCGAGGGCGCGAGCATAGCCGACTGGCCGGTCACCTACGACGAGATGGAGCCGTACTACGCCGAAGCCGAGCGACTCGTCGGCGTCGCAGGCCTCGCCGGGGCGAACCCGTTCGCCGCGTGGCGCTCGGGCGAGTACCCGATGCCTCCAGGTCCGGCGATGTACGGGGCGCTCGTGACCTCAGCCGCGGCGCAGAAGCTCGGCTACCACCCGTATCCAGCGCCCACTGGCGTGAACTCCATCGAGTACGACGGGCGGCCGGCCTGCAACAACTGCGGTTTCTGCGCCTACTTCGGCTGTCCCATCCACGCGAAGGGCGACCCCGTCGCACCGCTGCGCCGCGCCCTCGTCACTGGCCGCGCTCAGCTTCGCCCGCAAAGTCACGTGTCACGCATCCTGATCGAAAATGGCAAGGCGACCGGTGTCGAGTGGATCGACGCGCGCGGAGACCGGCACACCGAGCTTGCGGGGCGGATCGTCGTCGCATGCGGAGCAATGGAGACGCCACGGCTGCTCCTGCTCTCCGGCCTGACCAACGAGCAGATCGGCCGGAACGTGATGTTCCACATGCAGACGTTCGTCTTCGGAATCATGCCCTTCCGTGTCCACGGGCACATCGGCCGATCCGTCACACACGTCCACGATGACCACATCCTCGTGGACGAGGCCGCGCGCGCGGCCGCCACCGAGGCACGTCTGCCCTGGATCAAGGGAGGGCTGGTCGAGCACTGCAGCCCGTCCCATCTCATCGCGGAGGCGAAGCAGTACCCGTGGGGGGCGCAGCACAAGATCATGATGCGCGAGTCTCCGATGCGAGACCGCCTGCTGGGGTTCTGCATGCAAGGCGACGACCTGCCGCAGTGCACGAACACGGTCGACCTCGACCCCGCAGTTACCGACATCTGGGGTCTTCCCGTTGCCAGGACGACCTACCAGCCGCACACCCACGAACTGGTCGCCTCGCGGCATCATGGGGCCAGACTCACGCAGATCATGAAGGAAGCTGGTGCGGAGCGGATCCTGACGGCAACATCTCCGAAGACAACCGGGGATCTGGCAACCTCACACTCGGAAATCAGCCAGGTGCCCGTCTCACGCCACGTCGCCGGTACGGCCCGCTTCGGTGCCGATCCGTCGTCAAGCGTGTGCGACCCGTGGGGTCGCCTCTGGGAGGCTCCGAACGTCATGATCGCCGATTCCTCGTTGTTCCCGACGGGCTCTGGCTATGGGCCTACCCTCACCCTGGTCGCACTGTCCCTGCGCAACTCCCGGGCGTTCGCCAGATGACCAAACCTCCGGACCGAGTGCTCATCCTCAGGGGCGGTGGACGATGACACGGCGACTGATGCGGCCCCACGAGATCAAGCCCCTGCTGAAAATTCGCCCGCCAGTCATCGATCCCATCGCGCGTCGTCTTAGCAACGCACAGACGATCGGAGATCTACGCCGCATTGCTCGTCGACACACCCCCCGTGCTGTATTCGACTACACCGACGGTGCGGCCGATGGCGAACTCAGTCTCAGGCGTGCCCGACAGCTGTTTCGCGACATCGAGTTCGTTCCGAATGTTCTGCGCGACGTCAGCCATCTGGACACCGTCACGCATCCCCTGGGCCGGGCGAGCGCCCAGCCATTTGGCTGGGCGCCGACCGGATTTACCCGACTCATGCACCATGCAGGGGAGGCCGCCGTCGGTGCGGTCGCCGCCCGACGGAAGTTCCCTTACACCCTCTCCACCATGGGGACCACGTCGATCGAAGACCTGGCGGTCGCCGTTCCCGGCGCACGACTGTGGTTCCAGCTGTATGTGTGGCGCGACCGCGCTCCCGCTGCGGACCTGGTTGCCCGCGCCGCTGCGGCCGGATACGAGGCCCTCATGCTCACCGTCGACACTCCCGTCGGTGGCAACCGGCTCCGCGACGCGCGCAACGGCTTCACCTTGCCGCCAACACTGTCGCTGCGCACCCTGGGGGACATGGCCGCGCATCCACGCTGGTGGGGGAACCTGCTGACCACTCCGCCGCTGACGTTCGCCTCCCTCACCGCCTGGGATGGGACCATCGCCGAGCTAATCAACACCCTGTTCGACCCATCCATGACGATCGATGACCTGGCCTGGGTCAAGTCCATGTGGCCCGGCCCGCTCATCGTTAAGGGGATCCAATCCGTCGCCGATGCCAGACTCGTGGTCGACGCAGGCGCCGACGTGGTTCTGCTGTCAAATCATGGCGGACGTCAACTCGACCGCGCGCCAGTGCCGCTGCGACTCCTTCCGGAGGTCGTCGCCGAGGTTGGGGACCAAGCAGAGGTCTGGGTCGACACGGGTGTGACGAATGGCGCTGACATCGTCGCCAGCATCGCGCTCGGCGCTCACTTCGTCCTGGTCGGGCGCGCCTACCTCTACGGACTCATGGCTGGCGGTGAGCGGGGAGTGGACCGGGCTGCGGAGATACTCTCGAGCGAGGTCGCGCGAACAATGCGCCTGCTCGGCGCGACTCGCATCGCTGATCTGACGTCCACGCAGGTACGGCTTCCCCCGCGATCCGGGGGCCCGTTCTGAGGGCGAGCCCCTACCGGTCCAGAAGACCTTGAGCTGGCCTGGGTGCCGACCAGCGCCCGCCGCGCGATAGTGAGGTGTGATCGTCGCGGCGACAGTGGTGGGACTGCTGGCTTTCGTGCTCGCTGCCGATCGGGTCGCGGTGATCTGTACGCAGGATCGCCTGGCCACGCGGATGACGGACCGAGGCTTTGCCGCCAGGCCGCGCGTGACAGTCGCGGGCTTCCCGTTCCTGACCCAGCTGGCGGTCGGGCGCATGACCCAGGTAGTGATCAGCGCAGCCGGCCAGAAACGAGGGCCGGTAGAGGTCAAGCGCCTCGACATCACCCTGCACGGGGTACGGCTCAGCCGCCGCGGCGCCGCCGCGGCGGCCTCGGTGCGCGGCACCGCCCTAGTCGGCTTCACCGGCCTTGCCGGGATGGCCGGCATTGCGGGCCTGACCATCGCCGCCGACGGTGCTGACCGCGTGAAGATCACGGTCAGTCTGGGCCCGGTCACCGGGACCGCCGTCGCGCGGGTGACGCGTGCCGGGTCGGCCAGCATTCGAATCGTGGTGATCTCCGCCGGCAGCATCCCGCTGGCCGCGCTCGGCTCGCTGCGTGACATCACCCTGCCGCTGCCTGCGCTGCCGCCCGGGTTAACCATCCAGGGCGTCAGGATTACCGGCCAGGGCGTACTGGTACTTGTCGGCGGCCAGAACGTGACCTTCGGCGGCTGACACCGCTGGGTCTGCGGTGCCCGCTTCCGGTCAGGAATCCTGCTCCCCGTCTTCGGTCTTCCGCCCGCGGCCCAGATTCATTAGCCCTGCTTCCAGCTCTGCCCACTTGCTGCTCCACTGGGCGAGCGGCACGAGAAACGTCTCCAGCACCGCAAGCTGCTCGTCGAACGAGGATAGCTGCGCTCGCAGCGCATCGATGCTGCGCCGCTGCGCGGCGATGCTGTTGGCGATCGTCGTAAGCTGCGCCGCCGAAAGGGCGCCGGGCAACGGTATCCCGCCGAGCGCCGGCGGACGATGCCCACCGAATCTCGCCAGGCCCTCCAGCTCATCGGTGATCCCGCGGAGCTGAGTGATGAACCCCTGGACCAAGTCGCCAACGAGACCCGATGTGCTGCGCTCATCCTCATTCACCGGCCTGGTTCCTTCCCGCCAGCATCGCATCGGATACTGCCACCACGTGATAGTGCCCGCTTAACGCCAAGTAACGCCGCATGTCAAGGACCTGCGGGCTGGCGCGTGGCCTAACGGACCTCGACTATCGGCAGCCTGAGCGCTGCGGGCGCAGATGGTGGCACGACTGGGCCCTGTGGCGCCGTTGGCGCCACCCGCTGGTATGAGGCGCCGAGCGGAGGCCGGTTGTCTGCCTCGCCCTTGTTCGGCCACAGTGCCATCGCCCGCTCTGCCTGGGCTGCGATCGTCAGTGCAGGGTTCACGCCCAAGTTCGCCGAGACGGCGGAGCCGTCTGCGACGTGTAGCCCCGGATGCCCGTAGACGCGGTGATAGGGGTCGACGACGCCGCTCTCCGGTGAGTCGCCGATGACACAGCCGCCGAGCAGGTGCGCCGTCATCGGGATATTGACCATCTCGCCGACACTGTTGAGGGGGAAGCCGCCGATGCGGGCGGCGACCCGGCGCATCGCATCGTTGGCGGCGGGAATCCACGTTGGGCTCGGATCGCCGTGCCCCGGCCGCGATGCAAGCTTGAGCCGGCCGAGCCGCGTACGTTTCGGGTAAACCGTGATCGAGTTATCGAGCGTTTGCATGGTGAGCCCGATCACGGCCCGCTCGGACCAGTGGCCGATGCCGCCGTAAAGCGACGCAAGCTGCCCTGGGTGACGCGCCACCTGGCCAACCCACTTCAGCCAGCGAGGCAGTTGCCCGCCCCCGTCGGTCATAATCGTGCTGAGCAACCCCATCGCGTTCGAGCCCTTGCCGTAGCGGACAGGCTCGATGTGGGTGTGCTCGTCCGGGTGGATCGATGAGGTGATGGCCACTCCGTGCGTGAAGTCATGTTCCTTCCGGTTGCGCAACTTCGTCAGCGCACCGCCGAGCGCCTCGGAGTTCGTACGGGTCAAAACGCCCAGCATCGCGGAGGTATCCGGCAGCGAGCCCGCTGCCTTCATCCTGTGCAGCAGCTGCTGCGTGCCCCACGTCCCGGCCGCGAACACCACCTGTCCAGCAGTCAGTGAGCGTGCTGTCCGCCCGGCCCGCCACGTGCCCGTGCGCACCGTGCGCACCTCGTACCCGAGATCGTCCAGCGGGCGTACCGCGACCACCGTGGTCTGCGAATGCACGGTCGCACCGGCTTTCTCGGCCAGGTACAAGTAGTTCTTCACCAGGGTGTTCTTTGCGTTGTGCCGGCAGCCGGTCATGCACTCCCCGACCTCCAGGCACCCTCGGCGGCGCGGGCCGGCACCTCCGAAGAACGGGTCATTGGCCTCGACACCGGGCTCCTTGCGGTTCTCCCGGCCGAAGAACACCCCGACCGGTGCCATTCTGAACGTGTCGCCTACCCCCATCTCGGCGGCTACGTCCCGCATGACCTCATCTGACGGCGTCATCGTCGGGTTCTCGACCACGCCCAGCATGCGCTCCGCCTGGTCGTAATACGGTGCCAGCTCGGCCCGCCAGTCGGTGATATGCGCCCACTGACGATCACCGTAGAAGGCATCCGACGTCGGCTGATACAGGGTATTCGCGTAGACCAGCGACCCTCCGCCTACCCCCGCGCCAGCCAGGATGATCACATTGCGCAACACATGGATCCGCTGGATGCCCAGACAGCCGAGCTTCGGCGCCCACAAGAACCGGCGGACGTCCCAGGAAGTGCGGGGGAAGTCAGCATCCTCAAACCGGCGTCCCGCCTCCAGTACGCCCACTCGGTAACCCTTCTCGGCAAGCCGTAGAGCAGCCACCGAGCCACCGAAGCCGGAACCGATCACGAGCACGTCGTAGTCGTGCTGAGCAGCGGACCGACCCATCGTCCTCACCCCCTCATCCGCGAGCACGCAACAGTCGATGGTGCGCCGGCCGGCGGCATGACAGCAGGGCCGAAGGTCCCCATCCGGTCACGGGCACGCGGCGCGGGCGGCGTGTTCGGCCGTCCCACAGAGCCGAAAGACTTGCCGGGCGGGACCATCGGCCATTACCGGCGGAGCTGAGCAGTGCCTACGATGCCGGAAATGGCGTCAGTCGGTGGGTCCGCTGCGGTCGAGCAAAGTTTCGATGTCATGTTATGGAGTTGGGTCATGGAGCTGCTGAACTCGCTGGATGCGTCGTTCATTGACGCCGAAGACCAGGACCGTAACACGTCGTTCGCGATCGCCTCGATCGCCGTATTCGAGGGACCCGCACCCTCGTACGAGGAGTTCCTGGCGGCGATTCGCCGACGCTTGCCGCTGGTGCCGATCTACCGCAGGAAGCTTCGGAAGGTGCCGTTCAATCTGGGCGCGCCAGTCTGGGTTGATGACCCGAATTTCGACCTCCGGTACCACGTCCGGCAGACCGCCCTCCCGGTGCCCGGCGGTGACCAGCAGCTCGGCCGCCTCATGGCGCAGGTCATGACGCAGCGCCTGGACCGCGACTACCCGCTGTGGGAGTACTGGCTCGTAGAAGGACTCGACCAGGGCCGGTGGGGGCTAATTTCCAAGGTGCACCACTGCATGGTCGACGGCGTGTCAGGCACCGACCTCTACCGCGTGATCTTCGATGCTTCGCCTGAGCCGCCGCCGCTGCCCGATGTCGAGGAACTGCCCGTGCCGCCCGAGCCATCGGGGTTTGAGCTGGCCAAGAGGGCAATCCTGACTGCATCGCTGCTTCCGCAGCAGGATGGCGGCGTGATCCAGCGTGCGCTCGCGAACCCGGAAGTTGCCCTCCGGCAGGCAGCCGAAGCATTGCGGGGCGTCGTGCGGATGGCCGAGGCACTGCCGCCGGCGGCCAGGTCATCGCTGAGTGGTCCCATCGGACGGCAGCGTCGCTACACCTGGGCCAGGGCATCGCTCGCCGACGTGAAAATGATCAAAAACAATCTTGGCGGCACCGTCAACGACGTCTTCCTGGCCGCGATCACCAGCGCCTTCCGCGCACTGCTGCTAGCCCGCGGGGAAGTGCCGACACCGTCGATGGTCCCGTCGCTGGTGCCCGTCTCGGTCCGGTCCGCAGGCGAGGAAAGCATCTACGAGAACCGCGTGTCAGCGCTGGTGGCCACCCTTCCAGTCGACATCGCCGACCCGGTCGAGCGGCTGGCCGCCGTGACCGCCCAGATGGCGGCCCTGAAGGAGAGCAGCGAATCCAAGGCCGGCGAGGCAATCGTCACCCTGCGCCAGTACACGCCATTCGCCCTGGCATCGATGTTCGTCCGGCTCGCCTTCAGCCTTCCGCAGCGGGAGATCGTCACGGTCACTACGAACGTCCCCGGACCTCAGCAGCCACTCTACGGGCTTGGCCGCCGGCTGATCGAGATCATCCCGTACGTGCCGATCGCGACGACGCTGCGCACGGGTGTCTCGATCTTCACCTACTGCGGGCAGGTCACCTTCGGCATCACCGGCGACTACGCCACGACCCCGGACATCGGTGTGCTGGCCGCTGCCATCGAGAGCGGCGTCGCGGAACTCGTCAAGGCTGCGGAGGCGACGGCATCAGAGCCCGCAGTGGCGCCGAAGGCCCGCAGGGCTTCGAAAGCTCCCAGGAGCCCTAAGACATCGCAGCCGTCGAAAGCTGCGAAGACCGCTAAGTCGGCCACGGCGCCTCGCGGCGGCAAGAAGGATCCGGCCTCCTAGTCCGTGCGCCATGCATCGCGGTCAGCCTTGCTGCGCGAGGCCCGGCGTAACTAACAAAGGACGATCGGCCCCAGTAGAGCGGACTCTTAGCCCTTCTGCGGCCTTGCATCTGATGGCAAGCCTGGGGGGTTAGGAAGCAGATCGCAACCGGGACATTCGCAGGCGCTTTGAATGAAGCGGCCTACCGGTCCCGAAGGAGGCGGCAGAAATGGCTGCTGCAACAACAAGTCCAGTTCTCATGCCAGCCGAGCCCCGGCTTGTACCACTCGCCGAGGTGCCCGTTGCACGGCCGCTGGCAGCCGAGCCAGCCATGCTGGCGCTGCCGAGCTTCATCGTCGGCTCCGTGGCCTTCGCCATGGTGCTGATCGGCGTCGTTCCGGCCGGTGTTGTCGGCGCTTCGCTGCCGATCGTGCTCGCAGCCTCACTCGGCCTGTTCTTGGCAACGATCTGGTCAGCGAGAATCGGCCAGAGCGCGCCAGCGGGAATCTTCGGTATCGTCGGCAGCTTCTTCCTGAGCTATGCCCTCTTGGTGCTCGGGCTGACGCACAACTGGTTCGGCATCACTCCGGCCGCGGCGGCTGACACCCAGAAGCTATTCGTGATCAGCTGGATAGTCATCGTCACGATGCTCGTCCTGGCGACGCTTCGGCTGCCGATGGCCTTCACCGCGTTGTTCACCATCGTGGACCTGGCACTCGTGCTGAATCTGCTGGCCATCATCCAGACCTCGGCGAACCTCACGAAGGCCGCCGGGTATGTCGCGCTGGCATTCGCTGCGCTTGCCGCGTACCTCTTCT
Organism: uncultured Actinomycetota bacterium; assembly: GCA_963792725.1. Classification (GTDB taxonomy): domain Bacteria; phylum Actinomycetota; class Actinomycetes; order Streptosporangiales; family Streptosporangiaceae; genus JAJYUU01. The sequence goes on from CAWBXJ010000004.1 coordinate 179,589, forward strand.
TCGGCTCGGCATCACAAGCCACCGGAGGCAAGGAACTCCCGCTGGGTCGGCCGGTCCTCAAGGTGTGATGAGCGGCCCAAGAGACGCTGACATGCGCTCTCGTCAAGATCAACAACAGGAGTAGAGAGAACTGGCCGGTCAGGCCGAGTCACTACCTGATGCCTCGGCCTGACCGGCCAGTTCTGCGCACAGACGGAGGTTTGCGACCAGGCACGCAACTGCACGGAATGCTGTCGTGTCTTAGGGGTAGCTGACAGGCCAGCGAACGACCGCGAAGTCTGGGCGGAGGACCCATGAGAACGGGAACTGCGGGGGCTGCGCCCCGGGAAGACATCGATCCCGAATCGCGTGTTGTGCACGCCTGGCGCGTACAGCAACTGATGCGCCTTGGCCTGGCGCAGCCGGCCGCCGAGGCAGTCGCGGACAAGGTCGACTGGCACGAAGTGGCACGCCTCGTACAGCGCGGGTGTCCGGCGCCGCTCGCCGTGTCGATTCTTCAGTAATGCGGCAGGTCTCCGGCCCGGCGCCGCGGCCGGCGCTAGCAGCCGACCCGATGACCGGCCATTTGGCCGCAACTACCCGCTAGCTCGTGCCAAACTTCTCGCGCACGGCCTGGAAGCCGCACGCTGTCGCCTCGAGCACCCGCTCTACATCCCGGTCTGTGTGCGCTGCCGACACGAACCAGTTGTGTCGCGGGTGCACGATCACGCCATGATCCACAACTGCGGCGCAGAATGTCCGGGCCATCGCATAGTTCTCATCGCCGACGAAGCTGAGATTGGGCATCTGCACCGGTCCGGTCTGCGACACCATGAGTCCTGCCTCCACCGCCTGGCGCCCGATCCCGGCTCTCAGGCTGGTGCCGATGCGTTCCATCGTAAGAACGGCACCCTCGTCGCGGATGGCCGTGATCGTGGCGACCGCGGCCGCCATGGGGACGGCCTGGAACCAGAACGACCCGGTGACGAAGATCCGGGAGGCAGCTTCGCTGAGGCTCTGCGTTCCGAGCACTGCGGCCAGCGGGTAGCCATTGCCGATCGCCTTGCTCCAGGCGCTTAGGTCGGGCTCGACTCCGATGGACTCCCAGCTGCCGCCGTCGTTAAGGCGGAAGCCGGCCCGCACCTCGTCCATGACGAGGACCGCGCCGATCCGATCGCATAGCTGCCGGAGCCCGAGCGCGAATGCGGGATCGACCATTTCCTGGTCGAAGCCAGCGTCATGCTTGAACGGGGACACGATGATCGCGGCCACGTCGCCGTCAGCTTCCTCGGCCGTGCGCTCGACGCTGGCGAGGTCGTTGTAGGTGTAGTAGGCCATGTTGACGCGGTCTTCTGTCGTCACGCCGTCTAGCCGGATCGTGCACCACGGCGCCGAGCCGTGATAGGCGCCCGCGGCCGCGAGTACCTTGCTGCGACCGGTTGCGGCCCGCGCCACCATCAGGCAGATCGTCGTCGCGTCGGTGCCATTCTTGGCGAACATCGCCCAGTCCGCGTGCGCGACCCGGTCGACGAGTAGCTCCGCCGCCTCGACCATGCACGCGGCCGGTCCGGCCTGGGTGTCGCCCTTGGCCAGCTGGGCTGCAACGGCCTCCTCTACCTTCGGGTGCTTGTGCCCGAGGAGGACCGGGCCGAAGCTACACATGAGGTCGACATACTCATTGCCGTCGACGTCCCATACGTGTGCACCCTCCGAGCGCTCATAGAACTGCGGGTATTCGGCGGGCAGGGCGTTGGCGCTGAGATGGCCGTACATGCCACCGGGAATCACTGCCGCTGCCCGCCGTCGCAGCGCGGCGTCGGCCGTGCGAATCCGCCGCTGACTAATGACCTCTGTCACGTCCAGGCTCCTTAACGCTCAAGTAGTTGTCGCGCGGTCGCTGCTACGCCCGCGGCATCAAGCCGGTAGTGGGTGTACAGGGCGGTGGGCGGCCCGAGCAGGACGTGCTCGTCAGGCACCCCGTGCCGCCGCAGCTTCGTCACCGCGCCCGCGTCTGCAAGGACCTCGGCGACGGCCGAGCCGAGACCGCCCGTGATGTTGTGCTCTTCGACCGTGAGCAAAGCGCCTGTCTGGCTGGCTGCCAGCAGGATCTCGGCCTTGTCCAGCGGGCTGATGGTGTGCATGTCGATCACCCGGGCGGAGATTCCCACCGCAGCCAGGGTTTCGGCCGCGGCTAGGCAAGCATGCACTTGCGAGCCGGTGGTGATCAGAGCCAGGTCGGTGCCGTCGGTGAGGCGCACCGCCTTGCCGATCTGGAAGTCCGGCGGCGGCTCCGGGTAGACCTGCGGATCGCGGCCACGCCCCAGCCGGATATACATCGGACCCGGATAAGCCAGCGACGCGCGCAGGATAGCCCGGAGCTGATTCGCGTCTGCCGCGCAGACCACAGTCAGGCCGGCGATCGTGCGCATGATGCCGAGGTCCTCAAGCGAGTGATGGCTCGTGCCATAGAAGCCCAGACTCATCCCCGAGTGATGCGCGAGGATCCGTACGGGCATGCCCGGATAGGCGCAGTCAGTGCGGATCTGCTCACAGGCCAGCAGCGCGACGTAGGCAGCGAACGTGGCCGCGAACGGCAGTAGGCCAGCGGACGCCATTCCGGCTGCTATCGAGACCATGTTCTGCTCGGCGACACCCACGTTGAAGAAGCGGTCCGGATGCCGGAAGGAGAAATCGATCGTCCTGTTGGCGTGGGCCAGGTCGGCTGTGAGCACGACAATGCGATCGTCGGAATCGGCCAGGTCAGCGAGCTCTGCCCCGGCAACGAAAGCGGGGACGGAGGTTACCGCTATCCCGGCGCCCGACTGCGGATCCTTGAGGTCTTGCTCACCAGCAGTGCCGCGGAAGAGTCCGCTCAGTTCCTGGCCGGCTGGCGCTGCGCCGCCTGCCGCAGCGGCGACTGGGGGCGGAATCGGCGCTGCCTCAGGCATGGCTAGCCCCTGCGGAGGCCGGCTGCAAGCCGCCCTTGATCTCGGCGATGACGTCCTCGTAGTCGGCTCCCGCGAGCCTGCCGACATGCCAGCCGACGTTGGCTTCCATGCGCCGTACGCCTCGGCCCTTAACGGTGTCGGCGACGATGACCTGTGGACTGCCCGGGCCGGGGGGCTCAAGCTTGTCGAACGCATCCAAGATCGCGTCCAGGTCGTGGCCGTCAATGCGCTGGACGCTCCACCGGAAACTGCGGAACTTGTCGGCGAGCGGTTCGATCCCCATGATGTCCTCGGTGCGCCCGTCGATGGACAAGCAGTTGCGGTCCACGATGCAGACGAGTGAGCCGAGCCGGAACTGGCCTGCGGCCATGGCTGCTTCCCAGGCCTGCCCTTCGGCAAGCTCGCCGTCACCGACAAGGCAGTAAGTCCGGTAGTCGCGGCCCTGAATCCGGGCCGCCAGGGCCATCCCAACGCTGACCGACAGGCCGTGGCCCAGTGATCCCGAGCTGAAGTCAATCCCCTTGATCTTCCGCATGTCCGGGTGATCGCCGAACGCGCTGCCGAGCCTGGTGTAGTCGTCGAGCAGCTCCGGCGCGAAGAAGCCGACGTCAGCCAGCACCGGATAGAGCCCGATAGCCGCGTGACCCTTGCTCAGCACGAACCGGTCCCGGTCGGGCCAGCCTGGCTGATGGGGCCGGTAGCGTAGCTCGCCGTAATAAAGCGAGGCGAGCAACTCCGCCGCTGAGAATGTTCCGGTGTAGTGGCCCGCGCCAGCGATCTGGGCCAGCCGCACCGTCTCGAGCCGGATGAACGTAGCCCGGTCAGCGAGTCTGGCTACCTGGCGCGCGCGCTCGGTGGTCCCGCGCTGCGGATACTGAGCCCGCTCGGCGGTCATCGCACTGCCTTTCTGTCGCCGGAAATGGCTGGTGTGCAGCGTCGGCAATAGCCGGCCCAAGCACGCAACAACGCCACCAGCGGCGCCGTTAGCGGCGCTGTCAACGGCGCGCCTGGACTGCCTGAGTCGTCGCCAGCCGCGCCGCTCACGTAGCATCGGGTCAAGGGTTCGCAGTTAAATCTAATACCGGACGTCTGATCTATAACACGGGTCAGGTTATTAAGACCAGACCTCCGCGGGACCAGGTTCCTGGTACGGCAACGGCCGCTTGCCACCTAGCCAGGTCTGGCGCCCGTCGCGGAGGGCACGATCTGCATCCGAGCGGGAGCGCCAGTGCCCAAGATTGTTGATCACGAGCTTCGCCGGCAGGAACTGCTGGCGGCGACCTGGCGAGTCATTGCCAGGACTGGGATCGTCGGCGTCACGACCCGCGAGATCGCGCGCGAGGCCGGCGTGTCCACCGGCGTGCTCGCGCATTACTTCGCCGACAAGGAGGAACTGCTCGCCGCCGCGCTCCGGCTGTCGCACCACCAGGTGTATGCGCGGCTGCGCGAACGCACGCAGGGCCTGCTCGGCCTCGAAGCGCTGCGGGTGGTGATGCTGGAGGCGCTGCCCCTGGACGAGCAACGGCTGCTCGAGGCGCAGATCGAGGCGAACTTCTGGTCGCTGGCCCTCGGTAACGAGGCCCTGCGCGAGTTGCAGCACGAGGAGTTCGAGCGGTTCTGGGATGTGCTGCACTACCGCGTCTGCGAGGCTCAGAAACTTGGCCAGATCTGGCCCGATGCCGATGCCAGCGACATCACTCACCAGCTCATGATCATGGTCGAGGGGCTGTCCCTGGAGGCGGTGCTCTACCCGTCCAGAGCGAATCCGGAGCGCCAGCTCCAGACCCTCGACAGCTTCTTCGGCCGCATTAGCTCGACCGCCATCCAGATGGTCTCGAGTTGATGATTTTATGTCGTACGCGTGATATAAAACACGCATGCTAGCTGTCGTCGGCGCGCCCGCCCGCTTCGGCTCTGGCGACCGCGCCGCGAGGCGGCGAGGCCGCCGCGGCCGCGCGCCTGCCGCGCCGCGCGTCGGCCTGGCCGCCCGCGCCGGGACGATCAGCGCCGGGACGATCAGGCGGCCAACGGCGGCATTGTCCCGCTGACCTCTTGACAGGCCATTCTGGCCTGCCTACGATAAGCGCAAATTATACAAATCTTTTGCTATTTTTGCTCATTAACCTTGGCCGCATGCGGCCAGGTCGGCAGCAACCCTGCCGCTAGTGGGCACGCGGTGCGCGGTGTCCGAGGTCATCGCTACCGCTGATCGATCCGGTCCAGGTCCGAGTTCGAGTCCCAGGGAGATCGCGACGGTGGGAAAGCTAGCTGGTCAGGTCGCCGTCATTACCGGAGCCGGCAGCGGGCAGGGCGCGGCGGCAGCGCGCCTGTTCGCGAGCGAAGGCGCAGCCGTCGTCGTCGCGGATGTCAACGCCGAGTCCGGTCATGCCGTCGTGGACGAGCTGACTGGAGCCGGGCAGAGCGCCGCATTCGCGCACTGTGACGTCTCCGATGCCCAGCAGGTCCAGGCCGCCATCGCGATGGCCGGCACTGCAGTTCGGGCGGCTGGACGTCCTGTACAACAACGCCGGCCTCTGGTTCTCCGCTCAGGGCAACTACCGGCCGGGTATCACCGACGGCCCGTCCCCGCTGCTGGAGGAGAACATCTGGGACCGGACGCTGAGCGTCAACCTGAAGGGGACATATCTCGGGTGCAAGTACGCCATCCCCGAGATGCAGAAGATCGGTGGCGGCTCCATCATCAACGTCTCCAGCATCGCGGCTCTCAGGGTGGGATCGGGCGCGTCCGACGCCTACACCGCAGCCAAGGGCGGGGTGGTGGCGATGACCCGAACGCTCGCGGTGGAGCATGCCAAGTACCAGATCCGCTGCAACTGCATCTTCCCCGGCGCCATCAAGACGCCGCTGGCGGGCCCGTTCACGCCCGAGTATGAGAAGGCTGTCGAAAGCCACGTACCGCTGGGCCGCTGGGGGCAGCCCGAGGACGTCGCCAAGATGGCGTTGTTCCTGGCCTGCGACGACTCAAGCTGGATCACCGGCGCCTTCTTCGTCGTGGACGGCGGGTACACAGCGGTATGAGCGAGGGCCGGGCAGCGTATAGCGACGTCATGCTGGCAGGCATGCTGCGCATCGGCGGCGAGGAAGTCCGGGCCGAAGCGGGGCGCACCTACTCCCTCGCCAATCCGGCCACCGGCAGCGAAATAGGCGTGGCCGCCGAAGCCAGCAAGGCCGACGTCGCCCGGGCCGTAGCCGCCGCGAAGGCCGCCTTCGACGCGGGTACCTGGCGGCGGCTGCCGGCACCGCAACGCGGCGACATCCTCCGGGCGGCCGCGGACATGATCTCGGCGCGGCAAGAGGAGCTTGCCCGACTCGAATCGGTCTGCTCAGGCAAGCCCATCACCGACTGCCGCGCAGAAGTGCAGGCGGCGGCGCGCTATTTCCGCTTCTACGGAGCGGCCGTCAATCACATGACCGGCCAGACCATCCCGGTCAACGCCACCGGCCTCGACCTGACCCTGCGAGAGCCCATCGGCGTGTGTGCCCTGATCGTGCCCTGGAACGGGCCGATCGCGGTGGCAGCCAAGAAGGCCGCCCCGGCCCTGGCCGCGGGCAACTCCATCGTGCTCAAGCCGGCCCCGCCGACCCCGCTGACCGCGCTCGAGCTGGAGAGCATCTGCCGGGCCGCTGGCGTGCCCGCGGGCGTCTTCAACGTGCTGACCGGATCGGGACGCGAGGTAGGTCAGCAACTGGTGGCTCACCCCGACGTGGCGAAGATCAGCTTCACCGGCAGCACCGACACCGGGGCCGACATCCTCGCCCGCGCCGCCAGCGGCATCAAGCGCGTCAGCCTGGAGCTCGGCGGCAAGTCACCCAACGTGATCTTCGCGGACGCCGACATCAAGGCGGTCGCGGCCTCGGCCGTCGCGGCTGTCTTCGCGAACTCCGGTCAGGATTGCTGCGCGCGCAGCCGGATCATCGTGCAGCGGCCGGTTGCCGATCAGTTCGTCGCGCAGTTCACCGGACTGGCGGGCCAGCTTCCGCAGGGCAACCCGCTCGATCCCGACGTCAGGCTCGGCAGCCTGATCTCGGCTGGCCAGCGAGACCGAGTCCTCGGCTTCATCGGGCGTGCCGTCAGCGACGGGGCCGAGGTGGTCTGCGGCGGCTCGGTCGTGCACAAGCCGGGACTTGAGGCGGGCAATGCGATCGCCCCGACCGTGCTGACAGGCGCGGCTCATGACAGCGAGGTCGCCATAACGGAGGTGTTCGGCCCGGTCGCGACGATCCTGCCGTTCGACGACGAGGACGAGGCCATCGCGCTCGCCAACGGGACCCGGTATGGCCTCAGCGGATCGTTGTGGACCCGCGACATCGGCCGGGCCATCCGGGTGGCGCGCGAGATCCGGTCGGGTCTGCTCAGCATCAACTCCGACGCTAGCTCGTATATCCAGGCGCCGTTCGGCGGATACCGGCAGAGCGGCCTAGGCAAGGAGCAGGGCCTGGACGGCCTGTTCGACTACACCGAGGTGAAGAACATCTATGTCAGCGACAGGTGACATCGGCAGGAAGCTGGCTGGACGTGTGTGAGATCCTTGCCGTCCGGTGGGCCACGGCCCGGCCCTTTGCCGCCATTGCCGACAACGCCCGCGCGATGGAGTACTACGGCTCAGGAAAGTTCGGCTGGGGCGTGGCGTGGCTTGAAGACGGCAAAGTCCGGCGGCACCGGTATGAGGGCCGGATGGCAGAGGACGACGCGGTCCTCGGGTACCTGCGCTCGGTCGAGTCGACCAAGTTCGTCATCCATTTCCGCCGGCCGACCCTGCTATCGACCATACATCTGAGCAACACGCAGCCCTTCCTCACCGAGACCGCGGACCTGGCCTTCTGCCACAACGGCCTGTTCGCCGACTACGAGTCCTACCGTGACGCCTACGCCCAGCGCCTGGCCGGCGTCGCCGACAGTGAGATCGGCTTTTGCATGCTGGAGGACCTGATGGGGTCCGGCGTCCCCGTGGGCGAGGCACTGGCGATGGTCCACGAGAAGCTCGGCGGCCAGGCGAACCTGGCCGCCCTGGCGGCCGACGGCACGCTCTCGATCTTCAGCAACCATGAACGGAACAGGTTCTGGATGTTCCGCGACGGCGATGCCGACGTGGCGGCGACCGAACTGCACTCCCCCGACGGCTCGCTGTTCAACCTGGTCTTCCCGGATGCCACCGACCGGGCAGTGGTGGAAAGCGCGGTCCTATGACCCGGCCCGCGCCAGCCAGCAGCCTCGCGACGGTGCAGCCGCTCCGCCAGCGGCTGGGCGAGCAGGTCGCCAGCCTGCTGCTGACCGCCATCCGGCTGTACGAATTCCTCCCAGACGAGCGCCTGCCGTCGGAGGCCGAGCTCTGCGCGCAATTGGGCGTGAACCGGATGGCGGTACGAGAGGGCCTGCGCTGGCTCGAGGACCACCAGTACATCCATATCAAGCGCGGGCGCCTGGGCGGAGCCTACGTTGTGCAGCCGGCGCTTGACGTCGCGATCGAGCGGCTCCGGGGAACGGCCGTGAACTTCCGGCACCTGTTCGAGTACCGCGCCGCGATCGAGCCACTCGCCGCCGAGCTGGCAGCGGAGCGGATCACGCCGACCGAGCTGACCCGGCTGGACCGGCTCCACCAGATCGAGCTGGAGGATCGGCCCATCGGCCGCCACCGCTTCCGCGCGGTCGATGTCTCGCTGCACCAGATCATCGCCAGCGCCTGCCGCAATGACTACCTGATCGTGGCGGTGCGCGACATCCGGGCCTGGATGGCGCCCGCCCTGGACCTGCTTGACTCCTCGCCGGTGCGGCGGCAGGAGTCCCTCGACAGCCATGGCCTGCTTATTGACTGCCTGCGCGCCGGTGACCGAGCCGGCGCTGGCGAGGTGATGCGAGCCCACATCGGCGTCACCGAGCAGGCTGTCGCGATCGCCCTGTCGGCCCAGGGAGTGGCGGCGGACAGGTTACCGGGATGATCCGCCGGCGAGAGCGTGAGGGGAGGGAGTCATGGAATACGGCGAGGCGATGGATGCCGCGGCCGTCAGCGGCGCGCCCGGCGCCGCTGACGTGCTCAAGCGCATCGATGCGGAGAACATCCGCAACCTCCGGCTGGTGCTGACCGACCTGTACGGCGTGCCGCGGGGGAAGGTCATCACCGCCCACCGCATCGGGCGTGCCGTAACCGACGGCCATCCCTTCGCGATCCCGTTGTTCGCATCCAATTTGTGGCAGCGGCACGCGCCAGGCGAGCGCGTCTACAGCCATGACATCGGATACCGGAACGGGGTTCTTCACCTCGATCCCCTGACCTATGCGCCGTTGCCGTGGACGCCAGGGACAGCGCATATTCTCACCGATCTTTACGACGGCGATGGCCTGCTCGTCCAGACCCCGAGGGCCGTGCTGCGCAAGGTGCTCGGTGACGCGCGGGCGCATGGCCTCGAGCCAGTGTTCGGCCATGAGCTGGAGTTCTATGTCTACCGGGCAGACCCGTCGGGACAGGATTACACGCCGATCTACGGCCCGCAGTCCTGGTTCTCGGTGCATGCCCTCGGCATGGCCCAGAGATTCGTCGACGAACTCGATCATGCCGCGGCGGTCATGGGCCTGCCGGTCTATGAAATCTTCAGCGAGCACGGCGCCGGCCAGTTCGAGATCAACCTTGAGCCGTGCCACGGCGTCCTAGCGGCGGACCGGGTAGTGGCACTGAAGATCGCCATCAAGGAGATCGCGCAGTCACTCGGCATGCGGGCCACGTTCCTGGCCCGCCCGACCAACCTCGAGATCACGCCGCCGAGCGGCTATCACCTGCACCAGTCCCTGCTCGACGCGCGCGGGGACAACGTGCTCCTGGACCCGACGGCCGCTGACGGGCTGTCGGGCACCGCGCGGCACTACATCGCGGGCCAGCTTGCGCACGCTCCGGGCATGACCGCCATTGCCAGCCCCACGGTCACCGGGTACAAGCGCTACCGGCTCGGCACCTGGGCACCGGTTCAGGTCGCCTGGGGTATCGAGAACCGGACGGCGCTTGTTCGCGCCCTGCCGGACGGCGCAGATACCAGGATCGAGAACCGGCTCGGCAGCTCGGACGCGAACCCTTACCTGCTCACCGCCGTCATGGTGGCAGCTGGCCTGGACGGGGTCCGCCAGGGCCTCGAACCGCCAGATCCGTCGAGCGACAACTTGTTCGAAAACATCCGCTTCCAGCGGCTGCCCGCGAGCCCGCCAGAAGGCATCGACGCGCTCCTCGCGGACGACGCGCTCGTACAGGCTCTCGGTCCGGTGTTCACCAGCACGTTCACGGACGTGCTCCGCTTCGACTGGCAGCGCTACCTCAGTCACGTGAGCGACTGGGAGATCAGCGAATACCGGGAAATGCTGTAAGGGGCAGGCGTGCAGGCCGAGTCGACGATCACAGCAGGCACGCAAGCCGACTGCCTCGGCCGGGCCAGCGCGGTGATGAGCCCGCTACGGCCTGTCCGGGCCGAAGTACTGATGCTGTCGCTGCCGATGGTCCGCGCGTTCCGGTCTGCCTACGGGCGCTCCGGCCTCCGCAAGAGGCTGATCGTCGTCAGGCTCGAGGACAGTGACGGAGTCGTCGGCTGGGGCGAGGCGCCGGTTGCCGAGCGGCCGACCTACTGCCCGGACACGGCCGAAAGCACCTGGTCGGCTCTGGTTGACCTGCTCCTTCCCGGCATCCTCGGCCAGCGATTCAGCGGGCCTGCCAGCGTGGCTAGCACCTGGGCCGACACGCTCGGGCAGGCCTACGCCAAGAATGCGGTCGAGTGTGCTGTGTGGGCCATCGCCTCGGCCAAACTCGACACTCCGCTCGCCCGGCTCTGGGGCGCGGCGCGGGCTGCGGTTCCGGTCGGGGAGTCATTCCCCATCTGCGACAGCGCCGGGGAACTACTGCAACTGGTCGAGGCGAGGGTTCGCGAAGGCTTCGGCCGGGTCAAGCTGAAGATCGCCCCCGGCTGGGACATCGCGGCAGTGACTGCGGTGCGTGAGCGATTCCCCGGCATGCCCCTGTCCGTCGACGCCAACTGCGGCTACGCCCCAGGCCGCGGGCCATGGCGTGAGCTCGACGATCTCGGCCTCGTGATGATCGAGCAGCCATACGTCGCCGACGCGCTGATCGAGATGTCGCAGCTGCAGGAGGGCCTTCGGACCTCGCTGTGCCTCGACGAGAGCGCGCTCAGTCGCAACGCCACCCGGACCGCCTTGCACCTGCGAGCCGGGCGGATCGTCAATATTAAGCCGCCGAGGCTGGGCGGGCCGCTGGCGAGCATGGGCGTCCATGACCTCTGTGTCGGTGCCGGGGTGCCGACGTTGTGCGGCGGAACGCTGGAGACCGGGATCGGACGCGGGTTCAACCTGGCACTGGCTGCGCTGCCCGGTTTCACGTTGCATGCCGACATGTCACCCGCCCGCATCTTCTACGAGCAGGACCTGGTCGAGCCGACCTTCGACGTCGACCAGGACGGCCTGATCGCCGTGCCCAGCCGCCCGGGCAACGGGTTCCCCGTGGCGGAAGAACGGGTGGCGGCCAGCGCGATTCGGAGGTGGGCCAGCGACACACAGCAGTAAGCCGCGCCGACACGGATCCACAAAACGGACAGACATGACAGCGCCCTGGCGTTGGGAGGACGTTCACACGCCGAAGTAACGAAGCACCGGGAAAGGAAGGCCAATGGCCGACACCGAGCACAGCATCGCTCACGCAGATGAACAGCTGCTAACTTCGTTTGGCTACAAGCAAGAGCTGCGGCGGACGCTGAAGCTCTTCTCGATATTCGCCGTATCGTTCTCCGTCATCTCGGTGACGACTGGCATCTTCACGAACTTCGAGTTCGCCACGTCAGAGTTCGGGGCGGCCTCCATCTGGCTCTGGCCGGTCGCGGCGATCGGCGCCATGATCCTCGCCTTTGTCCTCGCCGAGCTGGCATCCCGCGTCCCGCTGGCCGGCTATTCCTACCAGTGGGGTGGCCGGCTCGTCGGGCCCGGCTACGGCTGGTTCGTCGGCTTCAACTTGCTGTGCGCCTTCGCATTCGCCAGCGGCGGCGAGACGCTTCTGCTGCTCTCACCGACGATCGGCACGGTACTCGGGCTCAACGTCGGCAACCTGACACTGATGATCTGGGTGTCCGTGATCGTGCTGCTGCTGGCCGGCCTGATCAACGTGGTCGGCGTCCGGCTCACGGCCAGGATCAACAACTATTCGGTATCGACAGAAGTTCTGGGCACGCTGGTCCTCGGCGTACTGCTGCTCATCGCATTCCTGGTCCACTCTCCCAAGCCGCACGGAGGCGGCCTGTTCAGCCACGGGCCGCTGCACGGTCAGTCTGCCTGGTATGCCGCGTCGCTGGCGCTCCTCATGGGCGCCTTCACCATCGGCGGCTTCGAGGCGTGCGCTGACCTCGGTGAGGAGGCAGTCGGCGCCCAGCGCACCGTGGCCAGGGCCATCATCGGCGCCGTCGCCATCTCCGGGATCATCGGCATGATCACGCTGATCTGCTTCGCCATCAGCATCCCGAATCTCGCGGCCGTCGCGTCGAGTCCCACGCCCATCGCCTATCTCGCCAAGTACTGGTTCGGCTCGGTGTTCTCGCGGATCTTCCTCGTCACCGTCGTGTACTCGGTCTTCTCGCTGATGGTCGTTCAGATCGCCGCGATCGGGCGGCTCATCTTCTCGCTGTCCCGCGACAACATGTTCCCCGGGTCGAGGATCTTCTCCCGAGTAGACGAGAAGACCAAGACCCCCATCGCCGCACTGGCGCTCACCACGATCATCTACATCGCGGTGATGGTCTTCGCGGCCGAAAATGGCAGCGCCTACGCCATCTTGATCGGGGCAACGCCGATCTTCGCCAGCTTCGTCTATCTCATGATCGTCGGCGCGTACGCGGCGCGCCGCAGCACCATCCCGAAGTCCGGGGCGTTCGACATGGGCCGCTGGGCAATGCCGCTGATCGTGCTGTCCATCATCTGGGAGGTCGCGCTTATCTTCGACTTCACCCTGCCGCAGATCTTCCACAAGGCCGCCATACTGGCGGTATGCGGCCAGGTCGTGGCCGGTGCCTGGTACTACTTCGGGCTGCGGTCGCGGCTGCGCGCTGGCACGGCCGGAAAGGCACTGGCCCTCGGCCGGCTGGCAGGCAGGGAAGATCTGGCCGCTGAACCAGCCGTCCGCTCCATCGGCCACGTGGATGAACCACCCCTCGGAGGGAGCGAGTGACGGCGGTTACCTCGCCCGAAGAGACAATGAGCCGGCTTCGGCGCGAGGAGTTCCCGGTCACCAGGGAGAAAGTGTGGTTCGACACCGCGACCTACGGGCCGCTGTCAGTGTCGAACGTGCGGGCCCAGACGAAGCTGCTCGAGGGCATGATGCTGGGTGCCGACCCGCCGGGCCTCGGTCACTGGTGGGACGGCGCGAACGAGGTGCGCGGCAAAGTCGGTCAGTTCATCGGATGCGATCCGACCGACATCGCGCTGCTCCGCAGCACCGGCGAAGGCATCAGCCTGGTATCGCTCGGGCTTGACTGGCGCCCTGGCGACGAGGTCGTGCTGTATGACCAGGAATTCCCCAGCGACGTGTACCCCTTCCTGGCGCTGGAGAAGAAAGGCGTCAAGGTCGTGTTCGTCGCCGACCGCGGCCGGCACCGGTTCGATGCCGACGACGTAGCCGACGTGATGTCCGACCGCACCCGCGTTGTCTGCATCAGCCTGGTGAACTGCTACCACGGGTTCCGCGCCCCGGTGGAGCAGATAGCCGAGCTGTGCCGTCGGCGCGGCTGCTTGTTCCTGGTCGACGCCGTGCAGGGCGCCGGCGTACTGCCCATCAGTGTGGGATCGTTCGGAGCCGACCTGGTGACTGCGCACGGTTACAAGAGCATGTGCGCGGGATACGGCATCAGCTTCTGCTATGTCTCGCCCCAGCTGCGAGAGAGTCTGGAGGTCGTGGCGCCGGGATGGAAGAACATCGAGGACGCCCCGGTCATCAGCAAGCAGCTCGACTACAACCTCCGCTATGCAGACAGCGCGCGCAGATTCGAGCCGACGGTCCAGAACCTGGCCGGCATGTACGGGCTCGGGGCGAGCATTGATGTGTTCGCTGCCGCCGGCCCGGATCAGATCGCCGACTGGGTACTGAGCCTCACCCGAGCCCTAGCCGAGGCCCTCGACGGCAACGGCTACCGGGTGGTCAGCTCGAGCCGGCGAGGCGAGATGTCGAGCATCATCTCGGCTGAGGTACCCGGCGGCGACCCCGTTCCCGTCCATCGCAGGCTGGCCGAGCAGAAGATCAAGTGCGCGGTGCGCGACGGCAGGCTCCGGTTCTCGTGCCACCTGTTCAATAACCGAGAGGACATCGAGCGCCTGATCGCGGCGCTGCCGCCGCCATAGCGAGGAGGGGAAGTCAGGGCTCTTCCCGGCCGGGCATCGCCGGGAAGAGCCCTGGCAGCACAGCAGGACTAGCTCAGTGCGGTCGGATTCGCCCGGGCCCACTGGTGCGCTTCTGGTGCGGCTACCCAGCGGATCGCGTTCCCGACAAGCCGGCGGTAATTGGCGTTGGCGTACGCACTAGGCCCGTGGCCAGGCTGGAGGTAGACCAGCGGGCTCAGCCCCGCGGTCTTCACCCAGCCGAGCAGCGGGCTGGCCGGCGGATGGGTCCATCCCGATCTGTCGTTGTACCGCTTCTTGATAGCAAGCGCGGCGGAGAAGAAATGATCAGACGTCATCGGCGCATCCGTCTGCAGCAGCGGCTGGAGACTGTCCGCCAGTATCGGCACGAGGTACAGCTCGTCGGTGAGCTCGAAGCCATCCACGACGCCTTCGCACACGGGGTGATCAGGATTCAGCACCGCGACATGGTGCGTGACATCGAAGTGGTAGCCAGAATCCGGCCACCAGGTGCCATGCAGCTCAGCCGGCGTGTAGTGAAAACGCCCGCCGATGATGTCGGCATAGGTGGGCCAGCTTGGCCAGGCCGACATCGCATGATGCAGGAACACAAAACCCTGTCCGGCCTCGAGCATCTGGACGAAGCGCCGCCGGTAATCCTCAGGCGGATCAACAAAGATCGTCTCTCCGCCGACAAACCTGAGGCCCGGCATGTCGTACATGACGATGGCGTCCCACGTGCCCACTTGATCGGCCCCGAAGCACGCCATTGCGGCAGGCTGCTCGACTCCCTCCCATTCGATGCCGTCGTCGGCATCGAAGATGGCGAAGAAAGGCTCCGCCTCAAAGGAGTGGCCGGCCGTGACCACCAGTACCCTGAGTCGCTTATCCGGCACCGTCGGTATTTCTGCCATGGATTCCTCCGTCCGCTGGGCCGACACAATCATTCTGCCGCCGGGACAAGAACTTATCAAGATTTACGGGAACTACTACGGTGCCTATTCAGGGACCATTTCTGATGAGGAGAGCCAGGCGTGAACCGCACCGATGAGAACGCCGAAGCAGGACCAGCGAATCGTTATGAGCTACCCCGGTACGACGATCTGCCGCCCGCCGCGCGGGGCGGGCGGAGCGCCTGGGGCCTGTTCGGGCCGGACGACTCGGCGGGCCTGCTGAACCTCCAGACGGCAGACAGCGTCCGGGCTTGCATCGGCCTGGTGAGGAAGGGTGTGGTGTTTGCTCTCGACGCTGCGCTCGACGCGGTTGACCCGCCGCTGGATATCGACCGCGGAGCGCCGAGGCACCGGCTGCTGCACAGGCCAGGGCCGGGACTCGAGGACCTCGACGATGTCTACGACAACTTCTACCCGCAGGTCTCAAGCCAGTGGGACTCACTCGCGCATGTGGCCTACTCACCCGGCGTCTTCTACAACGGCGCGACCGACGAGGACGTGCTGAGCGGTGCTCGCAACACGATCGACCACTGGGCCCGACGCGGAATTGTGGCCCGCGCCGTCCTGCTCGACCTGCAGCGCGTCCTCGCCTCCGGCAACGGGAGATACGAGCCAGACAGCGGCACCGCCTTTAGCGTTGCGGACCTGGAAGCAGCCAGGGAGCAGGCCGGCATCGCCTACTCCCCCGGCTGTATCGTCCTGCTGCGGACAGGCTTCCTTGGCTGGTACACCAGCCAGCCCTGGACTGGCCGCGCCGCGGTGGCGCGCAACCTTCGGGCACCAGGCGTCGAGCACACCGAGGACATGGCTCGTTACCTGTGGGACAGCGGCGCGATGGGCGTGGCCTCGGACACCTTCGCGGTAGAGGTCTGGCCGCCGGACCTCAGCCCGGCGGCGAATCCTTTTGGCTTCCTGCACCGGATTCTTATCGGGCAGTTCGGCATGGCTCTCGGCGAACTGTGGCAGCTGGATGAGCTGGCCGCAGATTGCGCTCAGGACGGCATCTATGAGTTCCTGCTAACGAGCGCGCCGCTGCACTCGACGGGCGGCATCGGATCACCGCCGAATGCCCTGGCCATCAAATAGGAACGCGATACGATGACAATATCGGGTAATGTCGGCGCAGCCATTCAGCAATGCACGGAATCAATTGTTTCCACTGGTCGCAGAATGGCGCGTGCCTGATGACCGCCAGCCAAGGCCCGCTGATCGTCAGCCTGGGAGTTCACATTGTCGACATTCTTGGCCGACCGGTCACTCATATCCCGCCAGGTCAGGGTCGTCAGCTCCTCGATGAGATCAGGATCACGGCGGCCGGGACGGCCGCCGGCACCAGCGTCGACCTGGCCAAGCTCGGTGCCGATGTCATCGCCATGGGCGCGGTCGGCGACGACCAGCTCGCTGACTTCCTGATCTCGGTGCTGAGCAGGCACGGCGTCGAGACGCGCTGGCTCACCCGCAAGCCCGGTGTGCAGACGTCAGCGACCATGCTGCCGATCCGCCCGAACGGTGAGCGGCCGGCGCTGCATGCGCCGGGTGCGACGGCGCTGCTCACGCTTGCCGACATCGACGTGGATACCATCGCCGCCGCGAGCGTTCTGCACGTGGGCGGTCCCGATGTGCTGGGCGCTTTCGGGGGCGAGCCGCTGCGCACCGTGCTGGCGAGCGCGAAGGGCCACGGCGTGACAACGACGATGGATGTCCTGACACCTGGCGACGCTACGACCTGGTCACGGCTCCAGCCGCTGCTCCCCTACGTCGACTACTTCCTCCCCAATGAGGAGCAGCTCGGCAAGCTGACGGGGGCCAGCGACATCAGCGTGGCGGCCCGCGCTGTCCTTGCCTGCGGCACGCGAGCCGTACTGGCCAGCCGCGGAGAGCACGGCTGCTCACTCGTCACCACCGCCGAGCGCATTGACTACCCGGCGTTCCCCGCGCAGGTCGTCGATACGACCGGATGCGGAGACGCATGCTCGGCCGGCTTCATCGTCGGCCTGCTACGCGGCTGGCCGCTGGAAGATGCTCCGTGGCTTGCCATGGCGGCCGCCTCCCTGGTCGTCAGCGGGCTCGGCTCCGACGCCGGAATCGTCGACCTTGACAGCACCCTGGCGGTCATCCACAGGCATGCACCCCCCGCGGTTGCACGCCGATTCTCCTGAGCCCGCTCCCGTCCGCTAGAGCAGTTCGGGCTGCTGCCAGTCCTCGCCGAGCATGTGCTCGGCGAGGAACGCCAGCACCGTGTCGTACCAGACCTGGACGTCGCCGGGCTTGAGCACCCAGTGATTCTCGTCCGGGAAATACAGGAACCGCGCGTGCACCGACCGGAACACCAGGTCCCACCACAGCCGCAAGGCCTCGCCGACCGGCACCCGGTAGTCCTTGTCGCCGTGGATGATCAGCATCGGCGTGACGATCTTGTCGGCATGCAGGTGCGGGGAGCTGACCAGGTAGCGCTCAGGCTGGCTGCGCGGGTCGCCGAAGTGCCTGCGCCAGTAGGGCGGTCCGTCAGTCGTGCCGAACATCTGGTCGAGCGCCCACAGCCCGGCGTGGCTCACGATCGCGTTGAAACGATCGGTATGCCCGGCCATCCAGTTGGCCATGTAGCCGCCGTAGGATCCACCCATCATCGCAGTCCGCGCGGCGTCGATGTCCGGCCGCGCCACGACCGCGTCGGTGATCGCCATGACGTCGGTGTAGGGATTGCCGCCCCAGTGGTCATAGCCGCGGACGATCATGTGGTGGCCGTAGCCGGTCGACAGCGCCGGGTCGGGCAGCAGGACGGCGTAGCCACGAGCGGCCATCAGCCACGGGTTCCATCGCCAGGACCAGGAGTTCCAGCTCGCCATCGGACCTCCGTGCACCCACAGCAGCAACGGAGCCGGCTTGTCCGCGCTGGCGCCCTCCGGCAGCACCAGCCAGCCCCGGATCCGCGTCCCGTCTGCCACGGTCGTGGTCACCTCGGTAACCGTGCCCGGCAGGGAAACCTCGCCGCCAGGACTGGGGAGCGCCGCCGCAGCGCGCGGGTCAGGCGCAAGAGGAATCCGGACGGGTGCGGGCGGCGATTCGATACCGGAACGAAGTGCGTAGAGGCAACTGCCGTCAGGAGCAGGGCAGAGGTTGTCGTACGCCGCGTCGTCAGCGGTCACTCTGGTCGGCTGGGCACCGTCGATGCCGACCCGGAAGACCGGGCGGCGGCCGTTGTCGTCCGCGGTGAAGTACACGGAGCGAGCGTCGGGCGCCCAGGCCACCTCGACCGGTCGCCGGTCGAAGCCCGCGAGCAGGTCACGGAAACCGGGCGGGTCCACAGCGTTCCCGCCCAGGCCGGCCTGGACAGCGGCGAGCGCAGTCACCACCAGGGTCGCCTCGCCCGGCTGGTCGTAGCTGTCGTGCTGTTCGCGAATCGCCAGTACCTTCGCACCGTCGGGCGAGATCCGCGGGCTGCCGAAATCGATCCCGGGCTCGCCCAGCAGGCTTTGGCGCTGTCCTGTGCTGACATCGATGACGACGACCTCGTTCCGGAGCCAGCCGCCTTCCTCCGTCACCCGCCACCCTGTCACGACGGCTGTGCCGTCGGGAGCCAGCTCGAACGCCTGCTCGTCCAGCGCCCGGCCGGGATCCGGCGTCAGGTACCGGGGCTCGCCCGCGGCCCTGGCATCGTCGTCGCCGCCCTGCTGGCCGGCAATCTCCGGCCCGGCCGGAGCAAGCAGGTGGATCGACTCCGGTCCCAGGTCGTGGTCCCAGAACCGCAGCCTGCCGCCCGGCTCGTGCAGGATGGCGTTCACACCAGCGTCGGACCGGGCTTTCCGGCGGGCGGCGTCCTGCTCGGTGTCCGTCGCGCCAGGGAAGACAGCGGCAGCGTAGACGAAGGCCAGCTCTCTCGCCGCGACCGCAAGCCCGGTCACTCCGCCGCCAGGTGCCGCGATCCGCCGCGCTTCGCCGCCGACGGCAGGCAGGAGCCAGATAGCGGGCTTGTCCTTGCTCGCCTCGGCCTCCTTCGTACCCGACTCACGATCAGGACGCCTGGACGCGAACAGCAGCGACCCATCGGGCAGGAACTCCGGGCTCGCCTCGCCCTCAGCGCTGCGGGTGAGCCTGACAGGCTCGCGATCCCCCGCCGTGTCGATCCGCCAGATGCTCGACAGGTACTGCGGCGGCTCGCCGCCCACGTGCTGCACGACCGCTGCCAGCCACGACCCGTCTGGCGCCAGCCGCAGCGCCGTCACCCTCGGGATGGCCACGAACTCCTGCAAGTCACCGATCAGCATTGATGTGGCGCGCCTTTCGCCGGGGGATCGTCATCAGCGGGTCTTAATAGGTCCTGAGTATGTCTTATCGGACATCGGCGTGTGGCTGGCAACCGGTTCGCCGCAGGCGACGTTCTTAAGGTTGTGACGACTTGCGGTCCGACCACATGAACCCGGGAGCCGAGTTCGACGACTTTGTGCGCCGCGCTTCGCAGCAACTGCTGCGCACAAGCTTTCTACTCGTCCGCGACCGCGGGCACGCCGAGGACCTGTTACAGGAAGCGCTGGTGCGCACCGCTAGACACTGGCGGACGGCAAGTACCGCACCTGAGGCCTACACCCGGCGGGTCATCGTCAACCTGGCCGCCGACAGGTGGCGCGCCCGGCAGTGCCGGCCCGTCGAGGTGTCACTGCCAGACACCGCAGCTGATCTGTCCGGCACAGCAGCGTGGCCTGGCGACCGGTTAGTCATCGTTAGTGCCCTCCGGCAGCTTCCCTATCAGCAGCGCGCGGTGGCCGTCCTGCGGTACTGGGAAGGCGCCTCGGTCGCGGAGACCGCGAGTCTGCTCGGAATCTCCGAGGGCACCGTCAAGTCCTACGCGTCGAGGGCCACGACCCGGCTACGTGAGCTCATCAGCGACCGAATCGAGGCACCGCCATGCTGACCGATAGCGAAGTCACCGACGCCGCCCGCCAGTTGCTGGCTGACGAGCTGGCCGATCTCGCGCCGTCAGACGACCTGCTCGCGACGGTGCGCGCCCGGCACGCCAGGAGCCGCAAGACCCGCCGCGCGAGCGCGGTCGCGGCCGCGCTCGCCTGCGTCACCGCCGGCGCGGTGACAGCGGTCGCTGTCTCCGCCGCCGGCCCCCGGCCGAAGCCAGCGGCGCAGACCATCGTCCTCGACAACTACGCCTTCAGCCTCAGCCCGCAGCTGCACCCGCGGGCCGAGCCAGCCGGCTACTGGCTGGTGACAACGACGCTGGCCGGTCGCCAGGCTCAGATGCAGCTCCACCTGCTGGGCGGCCAGATTCCCGCGGCAGCGGTGCCAGTGCGGATCCCCGGCTGGCGACGGGCCTATCTGCTCCGGTCCGGTGACGGCCTCAGCCTCTACCTGCCCTACTGGGGGCAGGCTCGGATCTACTCGCTCGGCGACCAGGCCTTCGTCGCCGGCGATCGGGCTGTGCTAGTCATCACCGCTCGAGGCGTCGCGGAAGCACAGCTGCTGCAGGCCGCGTCGGAAGTGGTGCCCCAGCGTTCGGCGTGATATTCCGTGCCATGCTAAGAAAACGCCACGTCATCGACGTTTGGCAGAACGAATTTCGTGGCCTTGACGTACCAATTTGTCTGAGGTAGGACCGGGAGGAACTGGCCGCCTTCCCCAACTCTTGCTGTGGCGGCGGCCTGAGGCCCACTGCGGTGAGCGAGCGTCGGTGGCTTCAGGAGCCAGGGAAGGAGCGGAAGATGAAGGCGGCTGAGCACCCACCGGTGGCCGTAGGGCATCTGCTGGACCCGCTGACCGCGGATGAGATCGAGGCCGCCAGCCGGATCCTCAAGGACGATCGCGGCCTGACCGCGAGCGCGCGGTTCGTCTACGTCGAGCTGCTGGAACCGTCCAAGGACGAGGTCTTGGGCTCCCAGCCTGGCGAGGCCTTCGAACGCCAGGCGCATATCGTGCTCCGAGAACGGGCCGAATGCAGGACCTACGAGGCGGTTGTCTCGATCACGGCCGGCGACGTGCGCCTGTGGCGGGAGGTGCCCGGTGTTCAGCCGGCGATCATGCTCGAAGAGTTCCTGGCCGCCGAGACGGCCGTCAAGAAGGACGCTCGCTGGCAAGAGGCGATGCGCCGGCGTGGCGTCACCGACTTCGACATGGTGATGATCGATCCGTGGTCCGTGGGTTACAGCGGCCCCGACGACGCGGCTGACCAGGGCCGGTTCCTCCGGCCGCTGACCTGGGTGCGCCAGGGAGACCCCGACGACAACGGATACGCCCGCCCGGTAGAGGGCCTGATCGTCCGCTTCGACCTCGACCGGATGGAAGTAGTGGACGTCGAGGATCACGGCGTGGTGCCGTTGCCGCCACACAGCGGCAACTACACCGCTGCCGGGATCCGCGACGCGGGAAACGTGCCGCATTTCCCAGCCGGGCCCCGGCAGGATCTGAAGCCAGTGGAGATCACCCAGCCGCAGGGCGCCAGCTTCAGTGTCGACGGGCACGCGGTGCGCTGGCAGAAATGGCGGTTCCAGGTCGGCTTTACCCCGCGCGAGGGGCTGGTCCTTCATCTGGTGAGCTACCAGGATCAGGGCCGACTCCGGCCGGTAATCTACCGCGCATCGCTCACGGAAATGGTCATCCCGTACGGCGACCCGAACCCGACGCACTACCGCAAGAACGTATTCGACATGGGTGAATACGGCATCGGCGTGCTCGCCAACAGTCTGGAGCTGGGCTGCGACTGCCTTGGCGAGATCTACTACTTCGACGCTCATCTCAACGACAACGACGGCCACCCGCAGCTGATCAAGAACGCGATCTGCTTGCATGAGGAAGACCACGGCATGTCGTGGAAGCACACCGACTGGCGGACCGGCAAGAGCGAAGTCCGGCGATCGCGGCGGCTGGTGATTTCGATGATCGCCACCGTCGGAAACTACGAGTACGGCTACTTCTGGTACCTCTACCAGGACGGCACCATCGAATACGAGGTCAAGCTGACCGGCGTGATCTCCAACGGAGCAATGCCCGAGGGACAGAAACCGGCCCACGGCACCCTGGTCGCACCCCAGCTCTACGGTCCCCATCACCAGCACATCTTCTGCGTGCGGCTGGACATGATGGTCGACGGCGCGCAGAACACTGTCTATGAGTGCGACTCGGTGGCACTGCCGCCCGGCCCGGAGAACCCGTATGGCAACGCCTGGGTCGTGCGGCAGACTCCGCTGCGCCGTGAGTCCGAGGCGAAGCGGTTGGCTGACGGGCGCGCCGCCCGCTACTGGAAGACCACCAACCCCGGCCGGTTGAACGCCACCCGTGAGGCGGTCGCCTACAGGCTCGTGCCGCAGGACAGCGTGCTGCCTTTCTGCCAGCCCGATACCCAGATCATGCGGCGGGCGGAGTTCGCCACCAAGCACCTGTGGGTCACCGCCTACGATCCCGATCAGCGCTTCCCGGCCGGCGATTACCCGAACCAGCATCCCGGCGGGGATGGCCTGCCTGCATGGGCCGCGGCCGACCGCCCGCTGGAAGATACCGACCTGGTGCTGTGGCACGTCTTCACTGCGCACCACGTGGTGCGTCCGGAGGACTGGCCGGTGATGCCGGTCACCCGCGTCGGGTTCCAGCTCAGGCCCGACGGCTTCTTCGACGGCAACCCCGCCCTGGATGTGCCGCCCGCGGAGCACTGCGAGCACCAAGGCTGAGACCACGCGCGGCCGATATGCGTGAGGTGAGCTCGCACGCCACATGCGGCCACGCGTGTCGTCAGTGCACTGAGCCCGTCGCCCGGCTGTCGAGCCAGAGCGCCCAGGGCTCGATCGTGCCGATCTGCAGCATCCCGGCCAGCGCCCAGGGATCCTCGGCGAGGCGTGCCCTGATCTCGCTCTCATCTGCAGCCTCGACGACGTGCAAGGTCTGCTCACCGCCGCCCACCGGGCCGCCCATGACGATGAAGCCTTCCTCGACCAGCCCGTCCATGAAAGCCGCGTGCTCATTCCAGGCGCGTTGCCCTCGGATCGGGCGCGAGGAATCCCAGCTTGGGCCGTGCACCAGTCTGACGGCGAAATTGGTCATGCACAGACCGTACTGACAGCTACCGACATCTACTCCGCGCCGGGTCGCGCCGAGCTGAGGAAATTCGTGATCACAGGCGCGACCAGCGCCGGGCTGTCCGCGAGGACAAGGTGACCGCCGCCCTCAACGACGTGCAACTGGGCATGCGGCATCAGGCCCGCGATGATCTGGTGATTGATCCGTGGCGTTATCGGGTCGTCGTCGCCGCAAATGATGAGCGTCGGCTGACGCACAGCCCATAGCCAGGGCAGGCTTGTCCAGCCGATGAGCGGAGCCATCCGGTACATGCCCGCAATGAAGTTCGTCGGACGCCTGATGTGCAGAGACCGGACCAGTTCGGGCTCTGTTCGCATCCGGCCGCCGAACATCGTTCCCGCGACCTGCTCTAGCCGGACCGGGTGATAACTCCGCGGCTGCATGAAATGCCAGAAGGCAGCGGGGCTGCCGGGCACCGCGAAGCCGCCGAATGAGGTGGAGACCAGTACAAGGCGCCGCACCCGGGCCGGGTGCGATACCGCCATCTGCTGCGCGACCGCGCCGCCGAAGGAGGCGCCGAGCACGTGGGCGGACTCGATGCCTAGCTCATCTAGTACCGCGGTGCCGAACCTGGCAAGCCCCCGCATGGTCAGCGGGAAGGATGGCATCTGGGAGCGCCCGATGCCCGGCGGGTCAAACGCGATGGTCCGGAAGCCTTGCAGGTATGGCAGCAGCGACTGCCAGAGTTGCACCTCGCCCCAGATGCCGGAGTACAGCAACAGGGGTTCACCATCGCCGCAGATCTGGGCGTGAACGCGCAGGCCTCGTATCGTCAGCTGCTGGTCAATGACGGTCGTGGCGGAACTGGCCGGTGTCATTGGGGCTCCTCCCCTGCTCGCGCTAGCCGCGAGCCTGCACCGCCGCCAGGCGGCGGGCGCGGCCAGCGGCCCCGCCCAGATGACGCTGCCGACAGCGGTCCACGGTGGCCTGCGTCGGCCGGCAAGCTGGCGATGGTGAGCTCTCAGCCCTTCAGAGCTCACTATACCGAGCAAATGCAAGAAATGCTGTGCTTAATAATCGACCGAACGTTCGGTTAATGGAGTACTATGGAAGCAGCATGAAGACTTAGCGGCGCTGCACTGCCAGCCAGACGGAGCGGCTCGCCTCGATTTAGGAGGCAGCATGTATACCTTCGTCAATCCGCTGGACCGCGCATTACGCGTCGCCCCGGATGCATGCGCCGTTGTCTGTGAAGGCCGGCGTCGCACGTACGCCGAGCTCGCTGCACGATGCCGGCACCTGGCGGGCGGGCTGCACCGGCTGGGACTGCGGCGGGGTGACCGTGTTGGCGTCATCAGCCTCAACTCCGACCGTTACCTTGAGCTGTACCTCACTGTCCCGGCGTGCGGGCTGGTCCTGGTGCCGGTCAACTCGCGGCTCGCGCCAGCCGAGATGCGTGCGATACTCGCGGACGCCGGCGTGTCCGTGGTGTTCACTGATGCGGTTTACCCTGGCGCGGCGCAGGTCGGCCGGGTACTGGGCCTGGCCGACGACTTTGAGGACATGATCGCCACCTCAGCGGAGCGCCCGCTCGGCGAGGGCCTCAGCGAGAGCGACATCGCGGTCCTGTTCTACACGTCAGGAACGACCGGCGCGGCCAAGGGAGCCGTCCATACCCACCGCAGCCTGGTATCGAGTGGCCTGCACCTCATGGCCACCTGGCCGTTCGACACGACAACTCGGTGGCTAGTCGCCTCGCCGATGTTCCATACCGGGGGCACGATCGCCATGCTCTCGACAGTCTGGGGTGGCGGCACCCACGTGCTGATGCCTAGCTTTAACGCCGACCTTGCGCTCGACCTTATTGAGCGCGAGGCCATCACCCACACCCTGCTGGTGCCAACCATGCTGGCAGCGACAGTGATGGCCCAGGCAGAGCGACCACGGAACGTCAGCTCACTGCGTTACCTGAGCCACGGCGCGTCGCCGATTGCGGCGGAGACGCTCAGGCGCGTTCATCAGGCTTTCCCTGGTGCCGAACTGCTGCACGTGTACGGGACTACCGAGACAACTCCGATCACGACGCTGCTGCCGCATGAGGAGCGCGTCATCGGGACGGCTCTGGACCGCTCGTGCGGCCAGCCGGCCATCGGCGTGGATCTCCGGATAGTCGACCGGCGGGGCGCGGAGCTAACGCCTGGCGAGGTGGGCGAGATCATCATCCGCAGCCCGAGCGTGATGACGGGCTACTGGCACAATCCGGCCGAGACCAGCGAGGTCCTCGTCAACGGCTGGTACCACACCGGCGATCTTGGCTACCGCGACAGGCAGTCGAACCTGTTCCTCGTCGACCGGGCGAAGGACATGATCGTCAGCGGCGGCGAGAACATCTATTCCACCGAGGTCGAGAACGCACTGGCCGCCCATCCGTCGGTTACTGAGGCCGCGGTCTTCGGCGTGCCGGACGAGCGCTGGGGCGAGAAGGTCTTCGCCATCGTGGTGACCAAGGTGGACGTGACGCCCGACGAGCTCATCACGCATTGTCGCAGTCACATCGCCGGCTTCAAGGTACCCAGGCAGATCGAGATCCGCACTGAGCCGCTGCCCAAGTCCGCCGCCGGCAAAGTACTCAAGCGCGATCTGCGCGAGCCGCACTGGGCAGGGCGGCACGCGAAGGTCGCAGGGAGCTAGTCATGCACAGCACGATGTCTGAATTTCCGCTCACGATCAGCCACATCTTCCGCCACGGCCAGGATTGCTATGGCGACAGTGTCGTGGTCACCAATCACGGGGATCGACACAGCCGGATCAGCTTCACCGACCTGGCCGGCCGCGCCACCCAGCTCGCAGCTGCCCTGCGCCGTCTCGGCGTCGGGCCAGGCGACCGAGTCGCCACCTTCGCCTGGAACAACCAGGAGCATCAGGAGGCCTACTTCGCGGTGCCCTGCATGGGCGCGGTCATGCACACCGTGAATATCCGACTTTCCCCCGAGCAGATCCAGTACATCGTCGGTCATGCCGAGGACTCCGTGCTGATCGCCGACGCCAGTCTCGCGTCCGTGCTAGCACCCATCGTCAAGGACCTGCCGCTGAAGCACTTGATCGTGTTCGGCGAGGGCGATCGATCGCTGCTGCCCGGCGCAATCGATTACGAAGAACTACTCGCCGCGGAACGGCCGGAGTACAACTGGCCGGAGCTCGACGAATCAGCCGCCGCAGCGATGTGCTACACGAGCGGCACCACCGACCTGCCGAAGGGTGTCGTCTACAGCCACCGGTCCACATTCCTGCACTCGCTCGGCGTGTGCTCCGGCGAGGCTCTCGGCATGAGCCAGGCGGATCGCCTGCTGCCCGTGGTGCCAATGTTCCACGGCAACGCATGGGGCCTGCCCTACGCAGGGTGGCTGGTCGGAGCAGACCTACTGATGCCTGGCAAGTTCATCCAGGCTGCCCCGCTCGCCGAGCTGATCCGGACGGAACGCGCTACGCTCGCGGCGGCGGTGCCCACCGTGTGGTACGACATGCTCGGCCTGGACCCGGCTGACGTCGACCTTGCGTCCCTGCGCATGATCCTGTGCGGCGGTGCGGCCGTCCCCCGCAGCCTGATTCAGAGCTACGAGGAGCGGTTCGGAGTACGCGTCGTCCAGGGCTGGGGCTTGACTGAGACTAGCCCAGTGGCAGCGCTCGCCTTCCCGCCTAAAGGCAGCTTGCCAGAGCAGGCCATCAGCTACCGCGCTACGGCAGGTCGCGTCCTGGGCGGCGTCGAGGCACGGATCGTGGCTGAAGATGACACCGTTCTTTCCAATGACGGCCACGCGATCGGCGAAATCGAAGTGCGCGGCCCATGGGTGACGGCCTCCTACTACCGCGACTCGTCGCCAGCCAAGTTCCACGACGGGTGGCTGCGGACCGGGGACGTCGGCCGGATGGACGCACACGGCTTCATCACCATCACCGATCGGGCCAAGGACGTCATCAAGTCAGGCGGTGAGTGGATCTCTTCGCTGGAACTGGAGGACGCGATCGTCTCGCACCCGGCGGTCCGTGAGGCGGCCGTGATCGCGACGCCGGATGAACGGTGGGGCGAGCGGCCCCTGGCGTGCATCTGCCCTGCGGCCGGAGAGTCCGTCAGTCCCGATGAGCTGCGCGCCCATCTGGCCGGCCAGGTCGTCCGGTGGTGGCTGCCCGAGAAGTGGGCGTTCCTCGACCAGGTGCCGCGCACCAGCGTCGGCAAGTACGACAAGAAGCTGCTTCGCGCGCAGTACACCGAGGGCACTATCGACGTGCTTCTCAGCAGCGACACGACCCAGGCAAGCGCGGGCGATGAACCTGCCGCCAGCAAGGACGCGCCGCCGACCGTATCAGCCTCAGGAACCGAGAAGTCGGGGAGCTAGCAATGCCAGAAGCCGTCATAGCCGCCATCGGACGGACGCCGATCGGGCGCGCCGTCAAGGGTTCACTCATCCATCAGCGCCCTGACGACCTCGGCGCATTCATCGTCGGCGAGGTCCTGCGCCGCGTCCCGCAACTTGACTACAGCCAGATCGACGACGTCATCTGCGGCTGCGCTCTGCCCGGTGGCGAGCAGTCCCACAACATGGCACGGATCATCAGCCTGCTGGCGGGCCTCAGCGCGCCGGGAACAACGGTCAACCGATACTGCGCGTCATCGCTGCAGGCAGTGCGGATGGCCTTCCACGCCATCAAGGCGGGCGAGGGCGATGCGTTCGTCTGCGTCGGCGTCGAGTCCACAACTCGCGCACCGCTCGGCGTATTCGCCGACCAGCCGGAGACGCAGAACTCGCGGCTGTTCGAGGGCAATCGTGAGGGCCTGCCCAGCGCATACATGAGCATGGGCGAGACCGCTGAGAGAGTCGCCGACGCCTACAACGTCAGCCGCGAGGCGATGGATCAGTACGCGGCCCAGAGTCAGAGCAGGGCTGTGCACGCTGGCAAGGACGGGGTATTCGCAGGCGAGATCATCCCGGTCCCGCTCCTGGATGGCACTGTCATGACCGCCGATGATGGGCCGCGGGCCGACACCACGCTAGAGCGGCTCGCCGAGCTGCGGCCGGTGTTCCGCAAGGACGGCCGGGTGACAGCAGGCAACTCCTGTCCGCTCAATGACGGTGCAGCAGCCACCGTCGTCATGTCGGCAACCCGGGCAGAGCAGCTCGGTATCCGGCCAGTGGCCCGGATTGTCGCGACCGGCGTGAGTGCACTGCAGCCGGAAATGATGGGCCTTGGCCCGATCGACTCCACCCGACAGGCGCTCGGCCGGGCCGGGATGACCATCAGTGACATCGACATCGTCGAGATCAACGAAGCGTTCGCGGCGCAAGTCATCCCATCGGCGATCGGCATCGGCGTGGACCCGTTCAGCGACAAGCTAAATCCGCTCGGCGGCGCGATCGCGCTAGGGCATCCGTTCGGCATGACCGGCGTACGCATTCTCAGCACCCTCCTGAACGGCCTTCGATCGCGCGATGAGGCGATCGGACTGGAAACGATGTGTGTGGGCGGCGGCCAGGGCATGGCCATGATCGTAGAAAGGCTTTCGTGATGAGCACCACGGCCAAGGCCAAGGCGGCACGGGCGAAGGACCGCTCGCCTTCCGCCCGCGACGCGGCCGCTAGCGGCAAGCTCGCCGCGAACGGCGCGGCCGACACTCCGGTTCACACCAGCAAGCCCGCAGCGGCCAGCAGTCCGAAGCCGCGCCCGAGGAAGCCAGCCGCCACAAGCACACCCGTGCCCAGGCCCGCAGTGGCCAGCGCACCCGGCCGCAAGCCACAGGCTGGGCCCGCGGGTACGGATGGCGCGCAGTCCAGCCGCGCTCCGGCCACCGACACCACACCAGTCGCCGGCGGCGCGGAAACTCTGGCCGGTGACAGGCAGGACGACGGCTTCGGCTTCCGCGCCGCGATCGGCGGGCTGCTGACTATCGGCCAGCGGCTGCTGCAGCAGCCGAAGTCCCTGCTGCAGGCCTTGCCTGGTACGGCCAGCGATCTGGCCCGCATCAGCCGAGGCGATTCCGAGGTCAAGCCAGCCAAGTCAGACAAGCGCTTCACCGATCCGGCCTGGGACTCCAACCGGTTCTACCGGACGCTGATGCAGACCTACCTGTATCTGGGTTCGCGCGCAGACGACCTCGTAAGCGGGCTTGGCCTCGAGGGCGACGCTGCTGACCGAGCGCAGTTTGCGGTCGGCCTCGTCCGGGACGCGCTGGCGCCGACGAACTCCGTCCTGACCAACCCGGAAGCGCTCCGGCTTGCCGTGGAGACCAGGGGCGGCAGCCTCAAGAGCGGGATCAGCAATGTCATCGGCGACCTCCGCCACAACCACGGCATGATCGCCCAGGTCGACCGTACCCCGTTCAAGGTAGGCGCCGATCTCGCCGCCACGCCGGGCGTTGTCATCTACCGCAGCGAGGTCTGCGAACTCATCCAGTACGCGCCGCAGCGTGCGACGGTGCACGACCGCCCGCTGCTCATCGTGCCGCCGCAGGTCAATAAGTACTACGCCCTCGATCTGGCGCCGGGCCGCAGCATGTGCGAGCACTTGCTGAAGCAGGGCTTCCAGGTGTTCGCGATCAGCTGGCGCAACCCCACCGCGGCGCAGCGCGACTGGAACTTCGACATCTACGCCCAGGAAACTCTGGACGTCATTGACGTCGTCCGCGAAGTCTCCGGCTCGCCAGACGTCAATCTCATGGGCGGCTGCCTCGGCGGGATGCTGGTCGCCATCGTGGCGGCGCTGCTCGCGGCGAGCAACGACGACCGTGTCTACTCGGCGACAGCTGGCGTGACACTACTCGATTGCGATGTCCATGCTCAGCTCATGATGTTTGCCACTCCGGCCACAATCGCGATGGCGAAGCAGGCTTCGGCCCGGACGGGAATCCTGGAAGGCTGGCAGATGGCGGAGATCTTCGCCTGGCTGCGGCCCAATGACCTGGTCTGGAACTACTGGGTCAATAACTACCTGCTAGGCCGCAAGCCACCGGCGTTCGACATCCTGGCGTGGAACGCGGACACCACCAGGTTGCCAGCCACTTTCCATCACCAGGTCCTCGACATCGTGGCCGGCAATCAGCTGACCCGACCCGGTGGGCTCACAGTGCTGGGAACTCCCGTCGACATCTCACGCGTCAGCTGCGATACCTACGTAGTCGGGGGACGCACCGACCACATCACGCCGTGGCAGGGCTGTTACCGGACCACCCAGATGGTGTCCGGCAAGTCACAGTTCGTGATGTGCTCGAGTGGGCACATCCAGACCGTCGTGGCCGCGCCCGACCACCCGCGCCTGGGCTACTTCGTCAATCCGGAGACCCCCGCCGACCCCGAGGCCTGGCTGGCCGACGCCAAGAGGCACGAAGGGTCGTGGTGGGACCACTGGGCCAGCTGGCTGGCCGATCGGTCCGGAGAGATCAAGCCCGCACCCGAGCGCCTCGGCAGCAGTCAGCACCCCGCGGGTGAGGCCGCGCCCGGCAACTACATCTTCCAGTGACCACTGCGCAACCCCAATCGGAGGACTCCCATGAACGAGACACAGGACCGCGTAGCGTTGGTGACCGGAGGAACCAGGGGAATCGGCGCCGCCATCTCAACACGGCTAGCCAGCGATGGCGTGCGCGTCGCGGCCGTCTATAACCGGGACACCGGCGCAGCCGAGTCCTTCGCCAAGGCAGCTGCCGACGCCGGGCTTGCGGTCTCGCTGCATCAGGCCAACGTCGCCAACCCCGGCGACTGCAAGCGCGTAGTAGACGAAGTGCTGCGGCATTACGGCCGGATCGACTACCTCATCAACAATGCCGGGGCGGTGCACGACCGCACGGTGCTGAAGATGACCATGCTGGAATGGGAGCAGGTCATCCGGACGAACCTCTCCGGCCCGTTCTTCATGTCCCAGGCAGTGCTCGGGCACTTCATCGAGCGGGGCTCTGGGCGCATCGTGAACATCAGTTCCTTCGTCGGCGAGACCGGCCGGGTCGGTCAGGCGAACTACGCAGCGGCCAAGGCGGGCCTCTTCGGGCTGACCAAGACGATCGCGCTGGAGACGGCCGGCAAGGGCGTGACCGTCAACTGCGTGGTACCCGGTGCCATCATGACCGAAATGGTAGCCAGGCTTCCCGACAAGATCATCCAGGCCGTCACGAAGACCATCCCGATGGGTTCAATCGGGAGGCCGGAGGACGTCGCCGAGGCCGTCAGGTACCTCGTGTCCGACGAAGCGCGGTACGTCACCGGGGCTCTGATTCCGGTCACGGGCGGACTGCTGATGATGTGACGTCTCTGCTGGGGCCGAGGCTGAACTCCGGACGGGAGTACATGGACGACCGGATGGCAGTGCTAATCGTGATGAGCCCTGACTGTCCGTTTCGAGCGCGCGGGATTATGGTCGATTCATGCTCAAGCGTGAGATTGTCCTGCCGCCGGAGCATTTGTTCCCGCCTGATGAGTGGCGCATCATAGAGGCGCGGTACTCCGATGAGTTTGCCGATCGGACGGAGACCGTATTTTCGCTCGGCAACGGTTTCGTCGGCATCCGGGGCAGCTACGAGGAAGGCCGCCCTGCGCTGGCCCCTGGAACGTTTATTAACGGGTTCCACGAGACCTGGCCGATTGTCCATGCCGAGGGGGCGCACGCGCTCGCACGGACGGGCCAGACGATTGTGAACGTGCCCGACGTTACCGTACTCAAGCTCTACGTAGATGATGAGCCGCTGTTCCTCCCGACCGCGCGAGTTCACGATTACGCGCGCGTTCTGGACATGCGGGCGGGGACGCTGACCCGCGATTTAGTGTGGGAGACCGACGCGGGTAAGCGCGTCCGGATCCGCTCCTGCCGGATCGTGTCGTTTGAGCATCGCCATGTGGTCGCGATGACCTACGAGGTCACGATGCTCGACGGTGCGGCGCCCGTTGCGATCTCCTCCATGGTTCTTAACCGGCAGGACGCTCACTTGTCGGAAGGCTTGCCGGAGGCCCGTTCGGGCGATCCCCGGCTGGCCACGCCGCTACCCCGGCGGGTGCTCAACGCGCAGGTTGCCGAGCTGGCCGACCGGCGCCTCCTGCTTGGCTACCAGACGGCCAGCAGCAAGATGACGCTGGGCGTCGGTGTCGACCATCTGATCGAGACAGCGTGTGCGTATGAGGCCGCGGGCTCGGCGGACCAGGACTCGAGCGAGTTCGTCGTCACTGTCGACGCCATTCCCTCGGTCCCGATCCGGATAACGAAGTTTGCGACGTACCAGACCTCGCGCAGTGTGCCGGTGCCCGAACTCATCGATCGCTGCCGCCGGACACTGGACCGCACGGTCGCCGGCGGATTCGACCCGATCGCCGCGGCTCAGCGCGAGAATATGGCGCGGTTCTGGGACCGCGCCGACGTTCGGCTGCAGACCCGGACCAATCCCGTCGGTCACCAGCAAGCGGTCCGGTGGAATCTATTCCAGGTCGCGCAGGCCTCCTGGCGGGCCGAAGGGGCCGGTATCCCTGCCAAAGGCCTGACCGGGCCGGCCTACGAGGGCCACTACTTCTGGGACACCGAGATCTTCGTCCTGCCGTTCCTGACCTACACCCAGCCTAGGATCGCCCGTAACCTGCTGCGGTTCCGGCACAGCATGCTCAGCCGCGCGCGGGCGCGGGCGGCCGAGATGAGCCAGCGGGGCGCGCTCTTCCCGTGGCGGACCATCAACGGCGAGGAAGCCTCGTCCAATTTCCAGCAGGGCACAGCGCAGTATCACATCAACGCGGATATCGCTTACGCGGTCATGCGCTATGCCCAGGTGGAAGGCAGCGGCCGCGTGCTCGGTGAGATCGGCGCTCAGATACTCGTCGAGACTGCCCGGCTGTGGGAGGACCTGGGGTTCTACGGCACCGACGAGCAGTTTCACATCCACGGCGTCACCGGACCAGACGAGTACACCACCGTGGTCAATGACAATACCTACACCAACCTGATGGCCCGGCTCAACCTGAGCTTCGCCGCTGCCACGGTCCGTCGGCTGCGCGAGGAACGACCGGCAGACTACGAGGCACTCGTCCACGAGGTCGAGCTCGAGGCCGGCGAGGAGCACTCCTGGGAGCGCGCCGCAGCCGCCATGCACGTGCCGTTCGATGAGGTGCGCGGTATCCACGCCCAGGACGACACGTTCCTGAACCGGGAGGTGTGGGACCTCGACGCCACGCCGCGCGAGAAGTTCCCGCTGCTGCTGCATTACCACCCGCTGGTGATCTACCGGCACCAGGTTCTGAAGCAATCCGACATCGTGCTCGCGATGTTCCTGCTCGGCAACGACTTCTCGGCGGAACAGAAACGCAGCAACTTCGAGTACTACGACCGCCTCACCACCGGCGACTCATCCTTGTCGGCGTGTGTGCAGTGCATCATCGCTGCCGAGATAGGCAAGCGTCGCAAGGCACTGCAGTACTTCGAGTACGCGCTGCTGATGGACCTGGCCAACGTGGCGGGCAACGCCTCGGACGGAGTCCACATTGCCTCCGCTGCGGGCGTGTGGTCATCACTGGTCTTCGGGTTCGGCGGTGTGCGCGATTTCGCCGGGCAGCTGTCCTTCACGCCCAGGCTGCCGCCCGCTTGGAAGGAACTCTCGTTCTCGCTGCGGTTCTGCGAGCGGCAGATCCGTGTGCAGCTAACCAGCGACGAGGAGCGTTACGTCATTGACGAGGGCGCCCCGCTAGAAGTCATCATCCGCGATGAGCCACACCTGCTGAGCCTCGGTACCGCGGTCGTGATCAAGCTTTCACCACCATGACCTGGGCAGCGGCCGTCATGGCCAACGCGCATGTCGGCTATTGCTGCCGCTGCCTGAGCCTGCGGTTCTTGATGCGGTTGCCGCAGGTGGCCATGTCGCACCAGGCACCTGCCCTGCTGTGCGAGCGATCGTAGAAGGCCCAACGGCAGTCCGGGTTGCCGCACGCCTTCAGCCGCGGCCAGGTGCCGTCACGCTGCGCGTCGCGGATCACCAGGAGCAGGGCGAGCAGCCCTGCGTCCGGCGGACTGGCGGGCTCGACGCAGAAGCTGACCTGCCCGCCCGGCCCGACCCGCAGCTCAGGTCGGGCCGCCTGCGCGGCGGCCTGCAGGGGCTGCAGGTCGCCGGGCGCCGGCTGAGGCCCTCCGCTGTTGGCCACCAGCATCGCCCTGATGGCCTCGCGCACGCCGCGGGCGAGGTGCAACTCGGCTGGCTCCGGCGCGCGCTCGGCGCTCCACAGGCCGGCTTGGGTCAGCCAGTCGCGCGCGGTGGCGGGATCCAGCAGCAAGTCGGAGCCGTGGTCGCCGTCCCAGGTATTAACGAACGACTGCACGAGCAGTAGCGGCATCGGGGCCGGCTTGATCTCCTCGCCGGGCACCCACGACGGCACAGTCATGAGCAGCAGTCTACCAGCCGTGACCAGATAAGCCTTTTGACCAGTCTCGAAGTGACCGGTAAAATTATCTTGCTGGTCACCCAGGGGAGTGAGACGGCCGCTGGCTCGCAGCGGGACTGGCCAATCGGAGGTGCAAGTCATGGTGATCTTGCTCGGACTGGCCGCCGCGGTGCTCTACGGCAGCGGCGACTTCCTCGGCGGCATGGCGACCCGAAGGGTCCAAGTGCTGGCAGTGCTCATGCTGGCCGACACGGCCGGAGTGATCGTCGCGCTCGCCGCGGCGGCGTTGTCGCCGGGGCCGGCTCGGCTGGCGGGCCTGGCGTGGGGGATCAGCGCCGGCCTGATCGGCGGGCTCGGCCTGATCGTCTTCTACGTGGGGCTGGCGACCGGTCCGATGAGCGTGGTCGCTCCGGTGTCCGGGCTGGTATCCACGATCCTGCCGGTCGCTATCGCGCTAGGCGAGGGCGAGCGGCCCGGAGTTGGCGTGTACGTCGGCGCGGCGCTCTGCCTGGTCGCGATCGTGCTGGCCAGCTCCGCCCGCGACACCAGCTCCGCCCGCGACACCGGCTCGGCCGGCGATGCCAGCGCAACGCCGCGGCCCGGCCGGCCGGGACCAGGCCGGGCCATCGCCTTCGGCGTCGCGTCGGGCGCTGCGTTCGGCGTGTTCTTCCTGCTCATCCGTGACGCCGGGCAGTCCGGGCCGCTGTGGCCCGTGGCGGCTGGACGGATCGGCGAGCTGGCTGTCGTGCTGATCGCCGCGACGGCGCTGCGGCGCAGCTTGCTGCCGCGCGGCGCAGACTTCCGGCTGCTGCTGGCGGCGGCAGGCGCGGGCGCGATCGATGTCGTGGCGAATATCTGCTACGTCGCGGCCACCAGGACCGGCATGTTCGGCCTGGCAGTCGTGCTGGCCTCGCTGTACCCCGGAGTAACCGTTCTGCTAGCCAGGGTGGTGCTCGGCGAGCGGCTGCGACCGCTACAACGGGCAGGCCTAGGACTCGCCGCGATCGGCATCCTGCTCGTCGCGGCGTGAACCCCCGGCCGCGAAGCTGTTATGCCGTCGGGTGGGTCAGCCTGGCCTCGGCAAGCATCGGCTGGAAGAGTTCGACGGGGTTGCCGGAGGGGTCTTCGATGATGATCTGCTTGCCGCCTGTTCCGGTGACGATGTCGTTGCGGAACCTGGCGCCGCGGCCGCGAAGTTCGCTGACCGTTGCCGCGAGGTCAGGGACCTCGATGCTGAACCGGTTCCAGCCTCCCGGCTCTTGCATCCCCTGACGGCCTCGACAGCCGCCATGAATGTCTCGGCCGTCAGATCCTCGGCCAGCACCGCAGAACCGCACCGCGGCAGCAGGTACCCGTAGACCTGCGGCAGCGCACGGTCATACAAGGCAGCCAGCGCCGCCTCCGAGCTACCAGCCTGCCGTTCGCCGCCCACAACAGTTCATCGTCTGACAGCCCCGACCTCCGAACATCAGCCCACCGGAAAACGCTCCCCTCGCCGACAGCGCTCGCGCGGTGAACCATCCGCCGGGCGGCTAATCTCCAGCTGCCTCCACCCGCGCCAGGAAGTCCTCGACCGTCCGCACGTACAGTTCGTGCTCTTCGATGAAGGCCATGTGCGAGCTGTCTTCGAAGATCACCATCTCACTGCCAGCGATCCCGTCGGCCAGGATGGCGAGGTGGGCTGGCCTGGCCTCGTCGTACCGGCCGCCGGTGACCAGCGTCGGCACCTGGATCTCTCCCAGCCGGGCCGTCACGTCCCAGTCACGCAGCCGCCCAGTCACCGGACCGAACTCGCTCGGCCCCCACATGGTCGTGTACACCTCCGCGCTCATGCCAGCGAAGGTCCGCTCGACGCTGTCAGGCCACGGGTCAACCCGGCAGACATGCCGACGGTAGAAATGCGTGATCGCCCACTGATACTCCGGGCAGGAGAAATAGCCCGCCGTCTCATGCCGGTCAAGCACGGCACGGACGGGCTGATCCAGCTCGGCGCGAAGATCAGCGCTGTCGGCAATCCACCGGGCCACGCTCGGTGGCGAGCTGCTGAGTATCAGGCTGGCGAGCTGTGGACGCCGATCGAGGGCATACTGCAGCGCGAGCCAGCCGCCCCAGGAGTTGCCGAACAGTGCAGCCGCCGCAGGCTGAGCGCTTCCCGTACGGCCACCAGTTCCTCGACGAACCTGTCGACCGTCCAGAGAGACTCATCGACTGGCCGCTCAGACCGGCCGGAACCGAGCTGGTCGTAGAAGACCACGGGCCGGGTGCGCGCGAGGTCGCTCAGGTTCTCGAGGTAGTCATGAGCCATGCCAGGGCCGCCATGCAGGCACAGGATCGGGATGCCGGGCCGGTCTGAGCCCACGATCTTGTACCAGACCCGCCCGCCCGGCACCGCGATGTGGCCCTCGGCCGTCGCCGGCTCGACCGCGCGTACGGAGTCCGCTGCGCTCACGGTCGCGCCTAGACCTCTGACGCCAGCGAAATCGACGCCAGTCGCCTGCGCCTGCTCCACCACAGCGCCCAGAAGATGCCGATCACCGCCCAGGCGAGCGAGAACCACACGATGCTGCTGCCGGTCTTGAACGGCAGTGAGATCTCGCTGACGAAGAAGCCCTTGTACAGGATGTAGGCGTCGATCGCGATCCCGGCCACCGGGATGAATCCGTTCAGGAACCAGTTGAAGTGGTCCCGCCTGAACCGCGCGTGGTACACGAGGTTGGCCAGGTTGACGAACATGTAAAGGATGAGCACGAAGAAGACGAATATCTCGCCGAGGTAGGCGTAAGCGTTCGCCGGGCCGCCCTGCCACAAGCTCACGAGGATGAGGAAGACGAGCGAGATCAAGAGCGTCGCCGCCTCGGCCCGCCACGGCGTCCGGAACCGCGGATGCAGGCCCTTGAAGTAGGGCGATATGAAGCCTTCTCTGGACAGCGCATACGTGATGCGGCCCGCCGCGTACAGCGAGGCTCCGAAGCTCGCGAGCGCGGCGGTGAACCCCGTGATCGGCACCAGGACGGCCCAGCCGCCGATATAGGAGCGCGTGATCGGCAGCACCGGGGTGATCTGCCCGGCGGCCACGTAGGCCTGCACCGCCTTCACCGGTACCGAGATCGCGAATCCGTAGGAGGTGAGCGTCCAGAAGAGCCCGGCGATGACCGTGATCAGGATCGTCGCGAGCGGTATGAGCCGGCGCGGCGTATGAGACTCCTCGGCGACCGGCGCCACCGCGTCGACGCCGGCGATCGAGAGGAAGGCGAAGATCGCGGCGATGCTCAGCCCGGAGAAGCCTGCGGTCGCGGCCGCCGGGTTGAACGGCGTCGCACTGAAGTGCCCGAGGTGCCCGCCCTCGACGACGATCACTATCGCCACCGCGGCGATGAACGTTGCCTCCGCGACCATCAGGATGCCGATGACCAGCGAGGACAGCTTGATGTTGTTGCGGTTCAGGTAGCCCACGAACAGAATCGCGAAAATGCCTCCGCCGATCCCGGTCCAGGTCGTGGCCGACAGATGGAAGTACGTCAGCAGCGCGTTGAAGAAGGTCGCGAACGCGGGCGGGTACAGGGCAGACACCACGACGTAAGTCGCGATCATGATCCAGCCAAGCCACAGCCCGACGCCGGGATAGGTCGATTCCCATAGCCACGTGTAACCGCTGCCAGCCGAGGGCCGCCGGTTGTTCATCACCGCGAAGCTGATCGCCGTCGGCAGCACCGCGATCGTGATGAGGATGAACAGGAATGGCATGACCGGGCCGCCGGAGTCGGACTCCATGAAGCCCATGTTCAGGTAGATCACGGGGGCCAGTGAGAAGTAGGCGAGCCCGATGAACGCCAGCCGCGGCAGGTTCAGGCTGTTGCGCCGCAGGCCTTCTGCGGCCGGCTCTGTCACTACCGATTGCGATGAAGCCTGCGAGTCCTCCACGATCTGCCTCCCTCGGCGGTGCGCTGTGGTACGGGCCACGCCAGCACTGCTGGCTTGCTGGTTTATCAGGAATCGCGATCAAAGATCGACATCGGCATGGTCATGGCGACGTTCCAGACACCGGCGTCTACGACCTCGACAATGCGCAGGTCACCGGTAATGCTGCAGAGCAAGTACGCGTCGTCCGCGCTCAGGTCACGGGCGTCGACCAGCCAGTCGATCATGGCGCGGACAGCGATCCTGGACCCTTCCATCAGGTCCGGAGACAGTCCCATGGTTGCCTGATAGCCGCCCGCCCTGATCGCGGCGCTGGTTCCGGGCACCTGGAATCGCGGGGCACTGATCGCCCGCTTGTGCAAGGTGAACCGCAGGCTGCCAGCCAGCGGCGCCTCCAGCGCGGTGACGGAAACCTCGCCATCGCCCTGCGCTGCGTGCGGGTCGCCACACGAGAACATCGCACCGGGCAGATGCACCGGCACCCATAATGTCGAGCCCGAGGTCAGATGACGATTGTCGATGTTCCCGCAGCCCCGGTGCGGCGGGAACGGCGAGACCGTCGCCGGCTCGCCGGGGTGCGTGCCGATGGTGCCGCAGAACGGCGCGAGCGGGACGCGAACGCCCGGCACGAACTCGGCCATCCCGTCTTTCAGCTCGAACGTGCGGACGTAGCCGTGCGGGAAGCTGTCCGGCAGCAGGCCCATCCCCGGCAAGAACGCGGCCCAGCCCCAGTCGCCGTGCCGCAGTTCCAGCACATCCACCTGCAGCGTGTCACCCGGCTCGGCGCCATTGACCCATAGCGGCCCGGACAGGTTGTAGATCGTGTCGAAGTCGAACCGGGCGTCCTCATACCGAGCACCCGGCCAGACCTGGCCTTCGCCAGCGACCCTGACATCGTAGTGAACCGTGTCGCCCGAGTTGATCGTCAGAACCGGCTCAAGACCGGAGTCCCACTGATGATGAATGGCCGATGGATCGATTACGTGTTCGCGCGTCATCCCAGTCACCTCCGGCGGCGTCTGAGCGTAAGGCGTCCGAGCGTCAGAGGTGACGCGACCATGGTGTGGCGCTGTCGCCTCCTGTGACGAGAGTCGCATATCCAGGCGTACCGCGCCACTGTCTAATCGAGTGCATGTGCTCGGTACGGTAGAAGGCCCGGCCCGGCCCGGGCCGGAGCGGCGTGGGAGGAGCCGGATGAGCAGTAGCATCGCGTCGGTCGTCGGCGGCCGTGAGGTTGCGGGCGCCCCCGGTGGCTGGCTGCGGTCGGTCAACCCGGCGCGCACCAGCCAGGTAGTGGCCGAGGTCGAGCTCGGTGACGCCGACACGTTCCTGGCCGCGGCGCAGGCCGCGCGGGCCTCGCAGTCGTCCTGGGCCGACGTGCCCGCGCCGATCCGCGGCCGCGCGATCGCGCACATCGGCAGGCTGGTGGAAGCCAATGCCGAGCGCCTCGCCAGGCTGGTCACCACGGAGATCGGCAAGCCGTATGCCGAGGCGCTCGGCGAGGTCCGGGAGATCGTCGACACGTGCGACTTCTTCCTGGGCGAGGGCCGCCGACTGTACGGCCAGACGGTGCCGAGTGAGATGCCGGACAAGCAGCTGTTCACATTCCGCAACCCAGTCGGGGTGGTGGCGGTGATCACGGCCGGGAACTTCCCGGTTGCAGTCCCGTCGTGGTACCTCGTTCCGGCTCTGTTGTGCGGCAACACAGTGATCTGGAAACCAGCCGACTATGCCGCAGCCAGCGCCCGCGCGCTGTTTGACCTGATCACCCACGGTGGCGGCCTGCCGGACGGCGTGCTGAACCTGGTCCTGGCTGATGGCGAGCAGACCTTCGCCGGCCTGGAGCGGGCACTGGCCGAGCAGTGCCTGGACAAGATCGGATTCACCGGCTCCAGTGTCGTCGGCTCGCGCATCGGCGAGCTCGCCGGGCGGCACCTGCAATCGCCCTGCCTGGAGCTCGGCGGCAAGAACCCGATGGTCGTCGCGCCCAGCGCCAACGTCGACCTTGCCGTTTCGGCAGCGCTGTTCTCCGGCTTCGGCACGGCCGGACAGCGCTGCACCTCGCTCGGCACCGTGATCGTGCACGCGAACATCGCCGAGGAGTTCACCCGCCGGCTGGACAAGGCGGTCCGGGCGGCGCCGGTCGGCGACCCATTCTGCGACGTTGTCTACGGCCCGATGCTGAGCCAGCGGTTCGCCGAAAGGTTCGAGGAGTACCTGACCTGGATTCAGCCGAATCACCGGGTACTCGGCTCGGCTGGCACCGGCCGGATCACCGGCCAGAATCCGCGGCCGGGGTTCGTCGGCGACCCCGACGAAGGGCTCTACTACCATCCGGTTGTCGTGGCGGGGGTGGGGGAAGACGATGCGCTGTTCCGCGAGGAGACCTTCGGGCCGATTGTCGGCCTGACCACCTACCACGACCTCGACGAGGCCATCCGGCTGGCCAACGCGCCCGGCTACGGCTTGTCGTCGTCGATCTATACCCGCGACCCGGCCGAGGCGTTCCGGTTCCGCCGGGGTATCTCCGCCGGCATGGTCAGCGTGAACAACTCAACCTCTGGCGCCGAGGCCCATCTGCCGTTCGGCGGCAACGGCAAGTCCGGCAACGGGTCACGGCAATCCGGCATCTGGGTGCTCGACCAGTTCACCCGGTGGCAGTCGATGAACTGGGATTACTCGGGCGTCCTGCAGAAGGCGCAGCTGGACGTCACCGAGCTCACCCCGGACGAGTCGTTCCGGCTGCCTGACTGAGCCCGGCGGGCGAGGTCAGCGCCCGGGCGATGGCCGGGAAGATCGCCTCGGCACGGTCTGCGAGCTCTGCGTCCGTCAGCAGCTGTACTGGATGCGCGATGTACAGCATGCGGCAGCCGGGCATGGCCAGCATGCGCGCCTGCTCGACCGCCTCGTCAGCAAAAGGCGCCGTGGCGACGCCGACAGCCGGGATCCCCCGGCGTTCCAGGTGAACGAGGTCGCACACACTGCACGACGTGCACGAGCCTCAATCCGCGAGCGCCTGCACGACCGCATGGGAATGGCTGGCAACGTGGTCGATCAGGTCAAGGGCGGCCGGCTTGGAGAAGATCTCCTTGGCGGCCCGGCTCGTGGTCGAGCCGCCGGCCTGCAGCAGGATCTCGATCCGGTCGAGGAACTCGGCGCCGCGGTTCTTGGTGATGTCGAGCAGCGTGACGTGCAGGCCGCGGAGGCTGGCCGGACGGGGTGCGAGGGGCTCGGGCGCGCGGACCCGCTCGTCAAACGGGCTCACGTAGTCGTCGCTCACCGTGACTCGACCTCCGCGGAGACGATCTGGTAGCCCATGCCAGTACAGGGCCCCAGGACAGCAGAGTATCGTCCGGCCTCACCGCCCGCCACGAGCAGGACGATTGCCTCCGGCGAGGCCCACTTATGTATCGGCGCGGCCGGCTCGGCCGCGTGCACGAACGCAGTGGTCTCGCCGCGCCTCAGCTCACCAGCGGGCCGAGTCACCGCCTCGAACATGAACTCGCGCAGTTGCTGCTTGGTCCAGCCGTGGGCACGGAACATCGCCGCGTGCTCGGGGCAGATGATGAACACCGACGGCTCTTGCAGCGGCCACCAGTTGGTGCTCCACTGTGAAGCCGCCGCCCAGCCGAGAATGTAGGCGAGATCCTCGGGACTGCGACTGCGGTGGTCGGAGATCGACAACGGCGCGTCCGCGCCGATGAGGGTCACTACTGACTGGTCTGGCGCGAAGCCCCGCTCGACGTGCAGCGGTTCCCACGGGCTCACCTCCTCGTCCTCGGCCACGCAGAAGCCGACCTTGCCCAGCTGACCGAGCGTCGAGCGGTCCAGCCCGCCGGGCATGCCGCCGCCCGTCAGGGCCACAAGCAGCCGCAGCGCCCGTCCGATGGTCAGGTTCGCCCGGCTCCCCGGACCGAGCACGCCCATCCCGCTGTTGACGTTCAGTTCGTGCCGGACCGGGCCGTTGACTACGATCAGCTGTCCGGCCGGCTGAGTCGTCACGGCCTGGCCGTGCAGGTTGAACCGGGGATCCAGCGCCGCCTTCGTCGCGGCCACCACGACGGGAAAGTATTCAGGGCGGCAGCCAGCCAGCACCGCGCACGCGGCCAGCCGCGCCAGCGTGACCTCGCCCATCGCGGGCGGGACCACACCCAGCGAGGCAGCGCCGTCGCGGCTGCCCAGCATCTTCTCGACGCGCTCCGCCGTCGGCGGGATCACTGGCAGGCCGTCGGTCCAGCCCCGCTCGAACATCTCCTCAAGCTCGTCGTCGTTGGAGCTCGCCTCCATCGCGGCCGCCAGCTCGGGATCGATGGCCGCCTTCGATGAGCAGCCCGGCTTGCGTAGCGGCTCCGTGCCCGGCGGCGCTGCCAGGCTCTGGCCAATACCCGCGGCTGCCCGTCCGATGAGCGCGGCGAGCGCCGGCTGGTCCCATCCGGTAACGCGGCTGAGCGTCTGGCCGGTGTTACTGATGAGGAACGTGGTCGGCACCGAGACGAGGCCGTAGGCCCGCGAGGTGTCATACGGTGCTGACTGTGACACGACCCGGCCGGTCCAGCCGCAGCGGCGGGCTACCCGGATCGCGACCTCCAGCGGGTCCTCGAAGACCGCGGTGCAGCTAAGTCCAGCCTGCTCAAAGCCGCGGCACAGCGGGCCGAGGGTCCGCATCGCCATCGCCGAGGTCGGGCAGTCCTCGTTAACGAAGAGCAGCAGCGCCGCGCCGCCCGCGGTCAGCCCACCGACGGTGACAGCCTCCTGATCCATGCCGACAACGGACAGCTCCGGCGCAGCAGATGTCAGGTCTCCTCCTCGCGTCACAGCCTCTCACCGGCCCGTGGCCGTAGCGGTCAGGGGCTCGAGCAGCTCGGCGACGGCCTCCCGGCCGTGCTGCCGGGCGCTGTCCAGCGGCGTCGCGCCCCATTCGCTCCTGATGTTCGGGTCGGCGCCCAGCCCCAGCAGCAGCCGCGCCATCTCGACGTCGCCCGTCTGCGCCGCCTCGTGCAGCGGGGTGAACCATTGCTGCTCGAGCGGGATGTCGAGGCGGCCGCGGGCGTTCACGTCGAAGCCGAGCTCGGCCAGCAGCGCGATCGCGTCGAGCTTGCAGCCCGCTGCCGCCCAGGCCATCAGGCCGGGCCGCCGCTCGTTCGCCTCGGGGGCGAACGCCCGCAGCCGCGTCGCGGTGTCCCGATCTCCGGCCAGGACGGCAGCGATCAGCGAGTTGACCTCGTCGAGCGCCGGCGGGGCGGCGCCGCGGCTGACCAGCCACCCGGCCAGCTCCGGGTACCCGCTCAGCTTCGCCAGCTCGGCCGGGGTGAGCCCGTCGGAGTTCCGCAGCGCTGTCGGCCGTCCGCCCGGTGCCGCGTACGGCGTGCGGAAGTCGGCGCCGTGCTCGACCAGCAGCCGGACCCGGTCGCGCATGTCGTGCACGATCGCCCACCACAGCTGCCCGCGCAGCATCTCGCGCGGCGAGTCGGCCTTGTCGCCGAACCGCATCGCCCACGGCCCGCCGTCCCCCCGGCCGAGACCATGCTCGAACAGCAGTACCAGGTGCCGGTCGTCGCGGCCGAACTGGCGGTCATACAGCAACTGCCCGTCGTTCGCGTCGGCGCCCGCGGTCAGCAGTAGCTCGGCGAGCGCGAACGCGTGCGGGTGCTCATCCTCGTCGTGGCTGCCCAGCGCGCAGGTCGCCGCCGTGTACGGCGGGTACAGGCCGTGCCACAGGTAGCCAGCGTTCGGGTCGCCGCCGTTCTCCAGCAGCGCGCGGGCCGTGCCGAGCGTGCCTTCCTCGCTGATCCCCGGGTCGTGCCGGGCGCTCGCGAGGTACAGCAGCGGCTCCCACCCGTACGGGCCGCCCTCGCGGCTGGCCAGCGCCGGGTCGGCCGCGAGCTGCGCCCGGACCGACGCCTCGTCCCCGGCGGCGGCCGCGACATGGATGCTGGCGCGGGTCAGCTCCGGGTGGGCGGCCAGCACCCGGGCCGCTCGCTCCCAGCGGGAGGGCTCGTCGTCGCCGCCGAAGCGCAGGCAGGCGAGCGCGAGGAACTCATCCGCCGCTCCGGAGGTCTGGTCGACCTCGTCGGGGGACCGGCGGTACCGCTCGATCATCTCCAGGTGCCGCTTCAGCCGCGCCCAGGACGCGAACCCGTTGTGCCGGGCGACCACGAGCTGCGCGCCGGTCAGCGTGACCGCGTGCGCGCCCTTCGGGTGATACTCGGCGACCAGATCCAGGGCTCCGGGCACGCCGGCGCGGGCCAGGTCGCGCACGTCCTTAGCCTGCTTGCGGAGCTGCTCCAGGCTGGCGTCGTCGGGCAGAGATACGGATGGCATG
Organism: uncultured Actinomycetota bacterium; assembly: GCA_963792725.1. GTDB lineage: Bacteria > Actinomycetota > Actinomycetes > Streptosporangiales > Streptosporangiaceae > JAJYUU01. Next base: position 224,492 of record CAWBXJ010000004.1, read on the forward strand.
TTGCCAACCCCCTTTCACCGCCTGCGGTCCGCATCGTCAGGCCGAAAGGAGGCTAATCAGCCAGTACCGTTCGTGACAAACCTGCTCGGGTGGGCTCGGCCCTGTCCGCGGACCCGGCGGCGCCCCGCGCGCCGACCCCGAGACTACGCCCCGGCGGGCTCATACACTACTCAGTCAACCCGTCAGCTCGAGGGCCTGCGGCTCGGCTTCCGGTTCGGTGCTGGATGCGCCTTTCGGGTGCCCGAACCGCAAGTACAGCGCGGGCAGCACGAACAGGTTCAGCAGGGTCGACGTCGCCAGTCCGCCGAGGATGACGACCGCCATCGGGTACTCGATCTCCTGCCCTGGCCGGTCGCCGTAGAAGACAAGCGGGGCCAGCGCCAGCGCCGTGGCGAGGGCAGTCATCAGGATCGGTGACAGGCGCTCGCTGGCGCCGCGCATGACGAGTTCTGGCCCGAACGGCACGTTCTCCTGATGCTCAAGGTGCCGGAAATGGCTGATCATCAAGATTCCGTTGCGGGCGGCGATGCCGAGCACCGTGAAGAAGCCGACTAGCGCGCCGAGGGTGATCGTGCCGAGGTCCGCGTAGGCGGCGATGACGCCGCCGACGAGGGCCATCGGCAGCGTGAGGAACTCGAGGATCGACATCCGCCAGTTCTGGAACGCGGCCTGGAGCAGCAGCAGGATCAGGAGCAGGGCGCCGGTCCCGTACTCCAGCAGAGCCTTCTGCGCTGCTGCCCGCTCGGTCGCCTCGCCCAGGATGGCTGTGGTGTACCCGCGCGGCATCTTGATCTTCGCCAGTGCGGCGTGGACCGCCGCGATGACGCTGCCGAGCGAGCGACCGCTGATATCCGCGTCGACCTCATCGGCCCGCGTCCCGTTCTCCCGGTAGATCACGCTCGGCGCCGGGCTGATGACGATCGAGGCGACCTTGCCCAGCGCGATCTGACCGCCGCTCGGCGTGTCGATCGGGAGCTGATCCAGACTGCTGAGGTCGGCGCGGGTCTGCGCCGTACTCCACATCGCGACCGTGTACAGGTCGCCGTCGGTGGGGATCTCGGCGACCGGTTCGCTGGAGATCATGATCGCGGCCTCGCGCCGGATCCCCCCAGGTGTCAGGCCGTATTTCTGGGCGGCGACCGTGTTCACCGTGATGTCGACCTCGGGAATGAATTCCAGCGGCGCCGGCTGCACATCATCGAGTCCGGGTATCTGATCGAACGCGTGCTTGATCTCTCCAGCCAGCCGCGTCAGCGTGACCAGGTTCGGTCCGTAGATACGGACCGCCACGTCCTCGGTTGTCCCATTGGTCAGCACCTCATCGATGCGCTCGTGCAAGTAGGTCAGCACGTCGCTGTAGGCGCCGGGGTGGCTGGCGGCGACGGTCCTGATCTGGTTCATCACTTTGTCGTAGTTCGCGTTGGGCGTGAGGGCAATCCAATTCTCGGAGAAATTGACACCGTTCACCTCCTCGCCCAGCGGCGCCGTCCCGATGTGCGCGCCGACTTGAGCGACACCCTTGATTTTCAGCACCTCTTGCTGCACCTGCGTCACCTGCCGGTCCATTTCCCCGACCGACGTCTCAGACTTCGTCACGAAGTGCATCAGGAAGTCCGGCTCCTTGAAGGTCGGGAAGAGGTCTGAGCCAAGTTGCGGATACAGCACGACGCCGACCGTGACCGCGGCCAGCGCGACGGCTAGCGCCGCCATCGGCACCGTGAGCAGCGGCCTCAGAACCATCGCGTACAGCCGCTTCAGGACCCGCATCAGCGGCGGATCGGCAGTCTTCAGCGGCGCGTTGGAGAGCAACACCAAGCCCATGGCCGGCGTCAAGGTCAGGGCGACCAGCATCGACGCCAGTACCGCGATGCCGTACGCGAAGGCTAGCGGCCGGAAGAATGCCCCGGTCAGGCCGCCAACTAGCATCACCGGAATCACTGCGACGATGTTGATGAGGGTGGCATAAAGGATCGCCACCCGGACCTCAAGTGAGGCAGCCAGCACCAGGTGCAACGGCGTAATTCGCTTGCCGCCGGCCCGCCATGCCCGAAGCCGGCGGATGATGTTCTCCATGTCGATGATCGCGTCGTCGACCACTACGCCGACCGCGACGGCGAAGCCGGCGAGAATCATCGTATTAATGGTCGCGCCGGCCGCCTCAAACACGATCGCGGCGGCCGCGAGTGACAGCGGGATCGCCAGCATGCTAATCAGCGCGCCACGCCATTGGAACAAGAAAGCGAACAGCACGAATATCACCAGGATGCAGCCCAGCAGGACCGACAGGCCGAGATTGTGAATGGCGAGCTGGATGAAGGCAGCCTGACGGAAAATATTGGGGTCGACGGTGATGCCCTTGAGCCCAGGCGCGAGCTGCTTGAGCGCCGCGAGCACGCCGTCGGTGACCTGCAGGGTGTTGGCGCCGGGGAACTTCTCGACAACAATCATCTCCCCCGGCTTGCCGTTGATCACGGCATCGCCGGTGAGCGGCGGGTATCCCCAGACCACATCCGCCACCTGTCCGATCCGCAAGAACCCAGTGCCCCGCTGGACTATAGGGACGTCGGCCATCTGAGCCGGGGTCTTGATCGGCTGGATATCGCGCAGGTAGACGCGCTGGCTCGGGGTATCGAGGTAGCCCAGCGAGCCAACCGCCGCGCCAGTGACGTACTTGACCTCGGTGGTGTCAACGGCATTTGCTGCGACGGTCATGACCTGGTCGAGACTGACGTGATTCGCCGCAAGCTCCGCCGGATTGCCCTCGATCATGATCTGCTTGTTGCGCTGACCCCAGATTGCCGCGTTGGCAACCCCCGGTACGGCCATCAGCCGCGGCCTGATCAGCCACTGCGAGATCATCGACAGATCCATCGGCGAGATCTTCGTCGAGGTCAGCCCGATCTGGATGATCCGGCTCGTCGCCGACACGATCGGGTACACCTGCGGCGGGTCGCACCAGCTCGGCAACGACGGCGCGGTGGTCTGCAGCCGCTCCTCGACCAGCTGCCGGGCGTGCAGTTCGTTGGTGCCAGCGTTGAAGTACAGGAAGATCGCTGAGAGCTGCGGCTCGGAGTCTGACCGGATGTCGTTCACGCCGGGGACGCCTTGCAGCGCGGCCTCGAGCGGGACCGTGGTCAGGGCCTCCACCTCGGACGGCGACAAGCCCAGGCAGCCTGTCTGAATCTCCACTGAGACCGGAGCAAACTCCGGGAACACATCGACCTTCTGATGACCGATCGTCTGGATGCCGAAGTACATGACCACGGCAGCGAGGCCCATGACCAGGTACCGGAACTTCAGGCTAGTTGCGACGACCCAGCGCACGGTTCACCTGCCCCGACAGCGCCCGCGTTGCCCGCCGGCCGACGCCGAAGTGACCCGAGCCTGGATCACGTCTCAACGCCGACGCCGTTCTGAACGCCGAGTAGTTCCTCCGCGCCCTGGGTGACGACCACTGTTCCCGGCGTCAGGCCCTGGCTGACGACGACCTGATTGCCGTTAATGGCGGCGACGGTGATGAACTGAATGGTGAAGCTGAGCGTTCCGGTCTCGGTGTAGACGGCGGTCTGCCCATCCGGCTCGTACAGCAAGGCCTGGTACGGGACGATCGTCTGCGTGCCCGCCGCCGTTGCCGACGCGGTCCGCAGCCCCAGTCGCGACGCTCCGAGCGGAGTCAAGACCACGCTGAGGTTACCCCCGACTTGCTCTACTCGCGCAGGCGACAACTCTCGGCCGCCGCCGGCTGAACTCGGGCCGCAGCCAGCCAGCAACGCGATTGCGGCGGCCGTCACCAGGTACGGTGTCGCTCCTGGTCGTCTGTTCTTCGTGCGCACGGGACCGCAGACCTCCTTCTACCGGCGGGGACTTCTAGCCGGCGGGCCGTTGCGACGCGGTGACCCAGGCCAGGTCACCTGTGGGGTGCTCTTCTCTTTCAGGCGGCACGGGGGCAGTAGGCCCAACCACGCCTACCGCGCCGGGCAGCATCAGCAAGTTGACCAGCGTCGCCGCCCCAAGGCCGCACGCGATGACGACAGCGGCACCATGAACGGTCTCGGTGCCGGCGATCTCGCCGATGAAGATGAACGGCACCAGCATGAGAACGGTCACCAGAGCCGAGATGATGACCGATCCCGCGCCTTCGCCGGACCCGGCGACCAGCAGCTCCCGTGTTAGCTCGCCGCCGTCGGCGATGTGGTGACGCCTGATGCGTCCGGTCACCCCGATCGCCTGGCGTAGCGCGATCACCACGACCGCGAGCAGGCCGGCGGCAGCACTCAGCGAGGATGATCCGATGTCGAGCGCGACCAGGGCGCCGACCGCTACCGGGGGCAGAATGGCGGCCATCGCCAGCAGCGTCAGCCGCCAGCTACCGACCGCCGCCTGTCCGATCAGTACGATGCCGACGAGCGCCGCGATGATGAAGCTGATGAACTGCGCCCGCGACGTCCCGCCGGAGGGCTGGGCTGCCAGCTGAGCGTGGTACTCCAGCGGGAAGCTCATGCTGCTCAGGCCGCGGTTGATGGCGGCGTCCACCGCACTGGCGTCGCCGCCGGTGACGGGCGCCGTGATAGCCAGGAACGGCGAAAACTGGTCGTGCTGGATGTCCTCGGGCGCAGCGCCAAGACTCACGGTGGCGACAGTGCCCAGCCGGACCTGACTGTTGTTGCCGTAATCGATCAGCAAGTTCTCGACGTCGCTCAGGTTGCTGACAAGATCGGGCGGAGCCTTGACGACGACGTCGAAGACCTTGTCCTGCTGGAAGAAGTTCCCGACCGTGAGGCCAAGCAGGAGTGTGCCGGCCTCGCGCCGAACATCGCCGGGCGTGAGGCCGTAAATTTGCGCCGCGTCCGCATTGACCTGCACGTTTATCGTCGGCTGCATGACCGGCGCCTGGATGTGCGGTGGGCCCAGGCCGTGGATCCCGGACATCATCAAGCGAATGCCGTACGCGAGCCTGGTGAGCTCGGGGAGCTCCGGACCGTAGATCCGGACGTCGGCGTCGCCGGGCGGCCCTGACAGTACGCCCGCCATCGAGTCGGTCTCATAGGTGCTGACCGTGCCCTGCATGCCGGGAGTGCCTTCGACGATCGCGTCGACGGCTGCGATTGTCCTGGCATAGTCCGCGGTTGGCTTCAGCTCAATCCAGATGTGCCCGGTGTTCGTGTTGTCGATCTGGTCCGACGTTGCGGCCCGCCCGAGCGTCGCGCTGACCTGCTGGACTCCGTGAATCGCGAGCAGCTCACTGTCGGCCAGGGCGGTGATGCGGTTCAGCTCAGTCAGCGACATCCCCGGCGCGCCCGTCCACGTGACATCGAGATCGTGATCCTGGAAGACAGGAGGAGCGGGACGGATCATCGGCACAGTGATGGCGAGGCCGGCGGCTGCAATGAGGCTGACCGCCCACAGCGGCCACACGCCCAGCATCAGCAGGGGCCGCAGCACGGCGGAGTACGCCGACCGCAGTCCCCTAGCCACGGCCAGCCCGCGGGGCTCCCGCTTCGTCCGGACGGCCAGCAGCACGGCAGCGAGCGCAGGGCTGATGACCAAGGCAACGATCATCGACGTGATCACAGCCAGGCCGAACGCCACAACCATCGGTCGCAGGAAGGTAGCCGTCAGTCCGGTCGCGACGAACAGTGGGGCCAGGCACACCAGGGCAACTGCCGAAGCCCCGGCGAACGTCCGCCCGAGTTCGCGGTACGCCAGTGCAATCCGGCTCGTAACGGGCTGGACCGGTGCATCATCCGTGCTCTTAGCCAGCGCGCTGATGACGCCGGCCGTGGAGCTGACGGCGTCCTGCACGACAACGGCCAGCGCGAGCAACAGCCCAAGCAGCACGATGGAGCTAAAGGTGTAGCCGCGCCACTGGAGCACCATCGTCGCGCTGATCAGCGATATCGCGATGGTGGCGACGCAGATGAACGCGAATCGAAGGCTGAGAAGTAGCAGCAGGAGCGCGAGAAGCGCTAGCGCTGCTGCCGCGATGACGGCAAGGCGATCGTTCCGGACTGCGCTGTCCAGGTAAGTCGCGGGCCGAAACAGAGTCGAGTCCACATGAACGCCGGCCAGTGCGGGCTTGAGCTGTGCGAGCGCTTCGTCAAGCCCGCTGGTCACCGACGTCACGCTCGCGTTGGGAAGCTTCTGCACAACAAGCAGGAGCCCATCGCTAGCCGTCCCCACCATCGCGTCACCGATCAACGGCTGATGGCCGTCAACCACCGTGGCGACGCTGCCGAGCAGCAGCGGCTTGGTGCCAACGACAGCCACCGGGATCTGCGCCAGGTTGGCGGGTGTACCAAACGGCAGCACGTGCCGGATCGTGATCCGCTGGTTGGAGTTCTCCAGGAATCCGTCCGCGCCGGGAGTCGAGCCGGTCAGGTAGCTGAGCGGCGTGACGAGCTGAGAGTTGCCGGTGGCGTCGACGATGTCCTCGACCGAGAGCTGATGAGCCGCCAGCACCGCCGGGTTGACCAGTACCTGAAGCTGGAGGTCCGCCTGCCCGAACGTCGACACGTTCGCCACGCCGGAGACACCCAGCAGACGCGGAACGATCGTCCAGCGAGCGAGCACCGACAGGTCGATCTGGCTGAGCACACGGGACGTCAGGCCGATGATCATGACGTTGCTCGAGGACGAGACGGGCTGCAGCATGACCGGCGGCCTGGACACGTTCGGCAGGATGAAGGCAGAGGTAAGGCGCTCCTGCACGAGCTGGCGAGCCTGATACAGATTGGTCCCCGGCGCGAAGTGCAGGTCGATCGCGGACAAGCCGGGGATCGAGTCGGACGTCACGTCGGTGACGCCAAGGACGCCTTCGAGCAGGTTCTTCTCCAGTGGCACAGTGACCAGAGACTCGACCTCTGGCGCCGAGAGTCCCAGCGCCTCGGTCTGAACGTCGACGACGACCGGCGCCGTCTCCGGCAGCGCGTTGACGGACATCGCCGACAGCCGCGAAACCCCGAGGATCATTAAGCCGGCCGCCAGTGCGACCACGAGATAGCGGAACCGGACGCTCGCGAACGTAAGCCAGCCCAGCATGTGGACCCCCCGCCCTAACTGGCCTGATTTGCTACCTTACATCCACCCGAAGCCGAACATATAGGCTAACGCCTTAACGATCCCTTAACCCTGGCTCTCATCCAACCTCGATTGCCGATAACCTCGCAAGAGTCATTTGTGCTGCACATCATGAGAAAGGCCCATACCGGACGCTAGCCATCCGTTATCGCGCTAGCGCGACGATCGCTGACGCATTGCCGGGCCGGAAGTTACTGGACCGCGACGTGTCAGGCCGCGGCGCATCATCGGGGTGAGTACATTGGCATTCGCGGCTCGGCGCAGCGCGGATTCCGGCGCTACCGACAGGAGCATGATCATGCACTTCACCCGGCTGAAAGAATCCGATCAGTACCGGCGTCAGCGCGAGGAACTGCGGGCCGCCGAGCTAGACCTGATCGATCATGTCGAGCGTGTCGCCGTGCTGCGGCGACAACTGCCCGCCGACACTGTCGTCGACGACTACGAGCTGATCGATGTCGCCAGCGGTGCGCCGGTGCGGCTCTCCGAACTGTTCAGCGCTCCGGATCGCGCGCTGGTCCTTTATCACTTCATGTACGGCAAGGCCCAGACGGAGCCGTGCCCGCTGTGCACGATGTGGATCGACGGGTACAACGCGGCAGCGCGGCACCTGGCGCAGAACGTCGACTTTGCCGTGCTTGGCGCCGCTGACCCGGCTGCCCTCAGCGCCCACGCTGCCGCACGTGGCTGGAGCAACCTGCGCTTGCTCAGCGCTGGCGATTCGACGTTCAAGTACGACCTCGGCAGTGAGGAGGCCGACGGCACCCAGACCGAGTGGATCTCGGTCTTCACCCGCGCCGGCGACGGCACCGTGCGCCACGTCTACTCCAAGGGCGCCCAGCTGGCCGACGACCGCCGCGAACGCGGCATCGACCTGCTCAGCCCGGTTTGGCACGTCCTTGATCTCACGCCACCCGGTCGAGGCGACTGGTATCCCGCACTCAGTTACTAGTTACTAGCCGCTGCCGTGTCGCCAGGGTCGTACTGCGGCTCGCCCGCACTGGCCCCGGCCCGGTCGATGGCCTCGAGCAGCATTCGCACGGCGCCCGGCATCTCCACGAGCGCCTGGCGCAGATCTTCCAGCTCCTGCTCGCCATCCGGGTTGGTCTCCGCCGCGACCTCGGCGGCGTCGTAATCCTCCATGCGATCACGGGCGGTCTGTACCTCAGAAGAAATGAGCAGTTCTTCGAGCGCCTTGTCGGCCATATCGGTTCCACGTACCTTTCTGCTGACCGCGATGTTGCCCTCGCCGGTCTGGGGCACCGGTACACCCACTGGCACTACCCGAAACCAGCCGCGGTACCCGACCAGGGAGCTAGCGGGCGGGATCGTCGCCAGCAGATGATGACGACGGGGTAGCCCTGCGGTGGTTGATCACGGTGCGCCAGGCGGGCGCAGCGCAGGAGCGGCCTTCCAGTCCGTCCATCGTGGACCGCGCTCGCCTCGATTGTGGCGGGGACGGGAGGCCGCGCGTTCCCCGTCCCCTTTCGGTCATTTGCGGGCGAGCATTACTTCGGTATCACCGGGCCAGTCCCAGAAAACGCCTTCGGGAGATCGCTCTCTGAGCAGCTCTCGCAGCTCGCCGGCGAATTCTTCGGCGCGGTCGCCGAACAGGTGCGGCGCGGCATAAGACATGGAGAAGTAACCGGACACTACGCTCTCGACATCGCGCACGAGGTCGGGGATGCCGGGGGCAAAGATCACGCGTGGCGGGCCGAACCGGGTGCTGGCAACGGCGTCCTGGAGGCTGAGGGCCTGAACCGGCGCCGTGCTCTGGCCCGCTCGTCTCGTCGGTCCGAGATACTTCCGCACCAGCTCCTCGATCTCATCGTGCGGAATCCGCGGCGGCCCAGGGCTCGGCGGGACGGCCCGCCCCTCGGCCTTGTGCCCGACAAGGACCAGAGCGCCGCCCGCCTCCACCATGTCGTACACCGCCTCGGCCACCCGAACCTCGTCGGTCCAGTAGAACGACTGGCCGAACGTGACCAGTCGATACGGCCCGGGCGCCACCGCGGGAAGATCCTCGGCCCGCGCCTGGATCCAGGTGATGTTCGCGATGTTCCGTTCCTGGGCGGCCCGGCGACCCTCGGCGATCATCGCCGGGTCGGGGTCAAGGCCGACAGCGCCCTCAAGCAGGCGGGCCAGTCGTACGGTCAGGATGCCTGGACCGCACCCGACGTCCAGGAGTCTTCCGCTACCGTCCAGGCCAAGTTCCTCAGCGAGGAGAGCCTCGAGCCGGGGCGAGTAGGCGGGTCTCCCGTACCGGTAGTGGACAGCCGCGCCATCATAGAACGAAGGGTCGTATCGCACCGCAGAACATTACCGAGCAGCCCGCATCGCGGCCGCGATCTCGCCGCGGAAACCTACGCTGCGCCATCATCTGCTGTCGACGATTGCACGACCACTCAATTTGTTAGCAGTCGCTTCTGGCCGTGACCAGAGGCGATTCAGTCGGCGTGCAGCGCGTTCTTGATCTCATCTACCGGGTTGGGCCGCGCCGGGCCGGGAGTCTGCAGGCGGACGCGGACGAGCTGGCCGTTCCACGGCGCCGGCACCGTATAGCGCGGCGATACCGGCAGTCCGGTGTCGAAGCCGAGCCGCAGGCCGGCCCCGCCGTGCTGGAGGACGAGCGGAAGGTGGCCACGGAAGGGCAGGGTGCCCACGGCAACGTCACCCTGCCAGAGGGTGAGCTGCCCGCCAGCGCCAGGCTCGAGCGCGCAGGCAACGCCGAGCGCCTGCGGACCAGGCGGTAGCGGCCTATCCGCCGTCACCTCCAGCAGCTCGCCAGCCCGTGAGTACGTGAAGGCCAGCCGGCCGCCCGCCGCGAACAGCGCCAAGCCACCGTTCCAGTCGCCCAGCGCGAACAGGACGCCGACTGGATCGCTGGCCACGACCACGTCGGCGGTGAACCGAAATCCGCCGAACAGGGCAGGCAGCGCCTCGTCACTGATCGGCCCGCCGCCCGGCAGGAAAGTCCGGTCCGTACCCGCCGGCCAGGCCGGCCCGATGATGGCACCGAGCCGGTTTACCAGGGTGTCATCGATCGGGAGGACGTGGTTGCGCTCAGCCTCGGCCAGCCAGCGGTCCGCCAGGGCAGTGACGACCTCAGGATGGGCGGCTGCGATGTCGGTCGATTCGGAGAAGTCGCTGTCGAGGTCAAACAGTGCCCAGTGGTCGTCTTCGAATCGCCGGCTGCCGACGGCCCGTTCCTCCTCGTCGAGCACGCCGGCGGAGACGTGGTCAGTCGTCGCCTTCCAGCGTCCGTGGACGATCGAACGGGAGCCGAGCATCTCGAAGTACTGAGTGTCGCGGGGCCCGGCGGCGGCCCGATCGGCGAACGTGGGCCGGATGCTGGCGCCGTCAATCTCCTGCTGGGCCACCCCGTCCACGGCGTCGGGGATGTCGATGCCCGCGGCGTCAAGGACCGTGGGAAACAGGTCGGTGACGTGGACGAACGCAGAGCGGACCGAGCCGACTGCCGCGATCTCCCGCGGCCAGTGCACGATCAGCGGCGTGCGCGTACCGCCCAGCCAGGTGTAGCGCTTCCACAACCGGAACGGGGTGTTACCGGCCCACGCCCAGGCCCAGGAGTAGTGGTTGTACGTAGTGGGGCCACCCCAGTCGTCGAGGCGAGCGATGTTGTCGACGGCGGATTCGCGGATGCCGGCGGTGAAGCGGTGCTCGTTGACGCTGCCGACCGCGCCGCCCTCGGCGCTGGCGCCGTTGTCGGACAGCAGCAGGATGAGGGTGTTGTCCAGCTCGCCGCTGCGCTCGAGATAGGTGATCAGCCGGCCTATCTGTGCGTCGGCGTGGGTCAGGAATCCCGCGAACACTTCCTGCTGGCGGGCGTGCATCCGGCGGTCGGCAGCCTCGAGCTCCGACCAGCCGGCCACCCAATCGGGTCGCGGGGTCAGCACAGTGCCGGCGGGCACAACTCCGGCCGCCAGCTGGCGCTCGAAGACTTCCCCGCGCCACGCATCCCAGCCGTGGTCGAACCGGCCGCGGTAGGGCTCGACCCACTCGGGCGACACGTGGTGCGGAGCGTGCGTGGCGCCAAGCGCGAAGTACAGGAAGAACGGCTTACCCGGTGCGGCGTGCCGCTGATCAAGCAGCAAGCGGATGGCGGTACTGGCCAGATCCTCGGACAGGTGGTAGCCGTCTGCCGGGCCGGCCGGCGGGTCGACGTAGTGGTTGTCCGCCACGAGATTCGGGGCCCAGTGATTGGCGTCACCGTGCAGGAAGCCGTAGAAGCGTTCAAAGCCGAGGCCCAGTGGCCACTGCCCGAACGGGCCGGCCGCCGAGCGCTCGAAGCGCGGAGTGAGGTGCCACTTGCCCACCGCCATGGTGGAGTAGCCCGCGTCACGCATGATGCGCGGCAACGGGGCGGCCGACCTTGGCAGCCGTGCCGTGTAACCCGGGTAGGCGAGCGGAATGTCGGCCAGGAAGCCCATGCCGACCGCGTGATGGTTGCGGCCCGTCAGGAACGACGCCCGGGTGGGCGAACAGAGGGCAGTGACGTGGAAGCGGTTGTATCGCAGGCCGCCGTTCGCCAGTCGGTCAATGTGCGGGGTCGCGATGTCCGATCCGAAACAGCCCAGCTGAGCGAAGCCCGTGTCGTCCAGGATGATGGCCACTACGTTGGGTGCGCCGCCCGCCGGCCGGGCCTGCGTGATCGGCTGCCGCGCGGCGTCGGCCACCGTGAGGCCGTCGGCTCGTGGTGAGCGCGACTGCTGCCCGCCCAGCGGGACACCTGCGTCCCGGCCGGTGTCTGACGAGGTAGCCATGAAAGTCCTCCGGTCTGGTTAGCCTTGGCCTGCCCGGCATAACACCTGACGGTGCTGTGTGTGCAACGGATTGCACGATTGACGCAGCGCGCCCTCGAAGCTGACCGGAGGAACGAGACTGTGACCGCCCAAGTCGTCGTTTTGCTGCTGGTGCGAGTGGTAGTAGGCATCACCATGATTGCGCACGGGATCAACCACTGGCGGGGCGGCGGGCGGATCGAGGGCACGGCCCGCTGGTTCAGCGGGCTCGGCTTGCAACACGGGAAGCTGCAGGCGTGGATGAGCGTGGTCACCGAAGTAGGCGCGGGCGTCCTGCTGGTAACTGGCCTGCTCACCTCCCTTGCCTGCGCTGCGGTCATCTCGGTGATGCTGGTCGCCGGGCTGCTGGCCCACCGGCCGAACGGGTTCTTCGTCTTCAAGGACGGCTACGAGTACGTGCTCATTCTGTCCGTGACCGCACTAACGCTGGCCGTCCTCGGACCTGGTCGGTGGTCGCTGGACTCGGCAGCCGGGATCACCATCACCGGCTGGGCGGGCGGTGGCATCGCGCTCGGCGTCGCCGTGGTGGCGACCGCGGGCTTGCTCGGCACGTTCTGGCGGCCGCAGCCCAAGACCTCAAGCTCGGCCGGGGAGCCGGCCGAGCCGGTAACTGGCTAACGCCAGTGGCGACGGTCAGGATCTCGACGCAGACCAGTTGCCGCCGGTCGCGCCACTGGCGAGATGGACCTGGTAGCTGCCGGACATGGAACTACCCGACACCGAACCCGAGTAGGTAATCGCCGTCGAGCCCACAGTGCCGAAATGTATTGAGCCGCCCTGAACTGTGCCGTGAATCGGGAGCGTCCCGCCAGCGGGGTTCGAGAGCTGGATCGTGCCGCTCAGCGTTGTGCTGTTCTGCTGCCAGTTGAGGGTAAAGGTGCCCGAGTAGGCGCCGCTGTACTGGCCATGCCAGGTGCCGGACAGTCCGGCAGCGGCCGCCGACGATGTGGTTGCAGCCGACGCGCTGGCAGCGGACGTAACCGCGGCCGGCGCCGCGGCGGGAGCCGACGAAGGCGGCGGCGTTGTCGCCGCCGGCGGTGAACTGCACGCGGCGATCAAGGCGGCGGCTGGTACGGCAAGAATCGCATATTTGACTCGTGACATTGCTTAGTCCTCCCCGGGTAGGCCGTGCGCGTCGTCCGATGAACGCTCACGTGCTCGGTCGTGGGACAGACCTGGCCGGTCAGCGGCTACCGCGGTCATGAGCGCATTGACCAGCTCCTGCTGATCGCGGAAGGTCGCCCGCAGCCCAGTGGCCACCTCGTCCACGACCCCGCGCAGCCGCGCGGTGGCAGCGCCCCCTCGGTCGCTGCCACCCACGTCTTCCTGGAGCCGGACGATGAATGTCCTCACGCGGCGACTATCGACGCGCCGTCTTTGACTTGGCTGAAGGTGGTCTTAAGGCCGCCAGTTCGCCGCGTCGGCGAGCGCAACGGGAACGACATCGAGTTCGCCCATGCGTCGGGCGTACGCCACGTAGCGACGCCGCGCTTCGCCGTGGCGGCGGAGCCGGAGCTGTCCAGCGATGAGCGCCAGCCAGGCGTCCTCGTCATAGGGCTCGCGTTCGAGCAGCTGCCCCAGGTACTGGCCCGCCGACTCGTCGTCGCCGCGGTCGGCGGCCAGGCGCGCGAGCAGGCGCAGCACCATCAGAATCCGGGACCTGGCTTCCTCGCGCGCCTCGACTGCCCAGTCCTCGTACAGGTCTTCTTCCAGGAAGTCGCCCGCATAGATCTGCCGCGCCTGCCGCAGCGGGGCCGCCACATCCCGGTCTCCCTTCGCCATCAAGTCGATTGCCTGATCCGCGACAGCGAGGAACTCGATCAGGTCAATATCCACGTGGTCGAGGCGGAGCGCGATGGTCCGCGTGTCCGCGACCACGTAATAGTCGGCCGCGTGCCGCCGCCCCGGATCCATGACCTTCCGGATCGTGCTCAGGGCGACCGAGAGCCGGTTGGGTAGCAGCGCTGGGTCTTCACCGGGCCATAGCGTCTCGGCTGCAGCGTCTCGGGTTATCGGCCGTCCGCGCCGGGCAACCAGCACCTTGAGCAAATCGCGTGCCTTGCGAGACTGCCAGGCGGTCAGCGGGACCGGCTCGCCGGACTGCAGCACGGCAAAGCGACCGAGAGTGACGATCGCCACTTCGCGTCCGCCGCCGCGACTCGACGCGAGTAGCGCTGGTACTCCGAGGGCTGGCGCTACGCCCAGCGCCGCCAGCTCCCGCTGCGCGTGGCCGGCCGTCTGCTGATCGCCGGTGAGAATGGCGAGTGCGAGCCGAGCCCGCGCCGAGCCAACCTTGTTGCCGATGTCTTCCCACAGGCTGATCGCCGAGCGAAGCCGCGCCTCGTCGCCAGGTACCCGTGCTGCGGCTTGCAGCTCAAGCGACTCGGCCAGGGCGGCACGGTCACCGGTGGCGCGAGCCTGGCTCTCGGCCTGCCGGGCAAGCACGTCCGCGGTCGCCGAGTCTCGGCCGCGCAGCTCGACCTCGGCCGCAGCGCACATCGCGGCGGCCCGCTCGAGCCCGCTAGCTCTGGCCACGGCCTCGGCGGCCGTGCTGCGGGCTGCCGCGAGATCCTCGTCAGCAAGGACCCTGGCCAGCCCGGATAGCGCGAAGACAACGGTGTGCGCGTCATCTGATTCTTCGGCGAGCGCCCGAGCCTGCTCGAACGAGCTGCGCGCCCGCACCATGTCCCCCCGCTGGCGGTACAGCTCGCCGTAGAGCACGTGCGGAACCGACGCATGCAGCGACCCGAGAGCCGCATAGATATCCGCGGCGTCGCTGGCAGCTGCTCGCGCGTCGTCCAGCTCGCCGAGGCGCAGATGTGCCTCCGATTTGTTCGTGAGGGCGAGAGCGGCGAAAAAACGATGGCCAGCCCCGGTCGCGAGGGCTAGCTCCGCCTCGGTGATGGCCTGCTCATATGCGCCGTTCTCGAGCGAACGCGAGCTCAGGTTGGCATGGACTCTGGCCAGCTGCACCCGGTCGCCGCCCTCGGTCGCCGCAGCGAGTGCCAGGCGGTACGCCTGCTCGTTGCGCTCACGCTCGCCACGGCTAGCTGCCACCAGCGCGACCGAGACATGCGCTGCGGCCAGCGCGCACGGGTCACCGCTCGCGCCCGCCTGGCGCAGTGCTGTCGTGGCAAGGTCGTCGGCCGCATCGATCTGACCCTGACTCCACAGTGTGGTACTCAGCCAAGCGGACACCATGGCGTCGTCGGCACCGGCTCGCGCTGGATCATGAGCCGCCGCGAGTGTGGCGGCAGCGGCCACTGACTGGCCTCGCAGATACAGCAGCACTCCGTACCGCCAGGCCACGCCCGCCGGGAGCCCCGTCGATCCGCTCGAGTGCTGTACCCGCGAGAACAGGTCGATGGCCGCGTCCCATTCTCCTACCGCCTGCAGGCCCTCGGCGAGCACAGCGTCGAGTGCCGGGTCTTCGCGAGTGCCGTGGTGGCGCAGTACCTCGATCACGCGTGCCGCCGCGCCGGTCCTGATTAGGGTTGGTCCGCGCCGGCGAAGGAAGGACCGGGCTCCGTCCGGGCTGCCCTCCGCATGGCACTCCAGCGCCTGCTCGAGCCGCGAGTTGTCCTCAAGCCAGCGCGCGACCTGCTTGCGATCCGTTTCGACCTCGTCGGCCCCGTCGAACTCGGCCAGGGCGCCTGCCAGCACCGGCGAGAGCCGGTAGTAGCCGGGCGCTCCCGCTTCGACCAGCAGCCCCCGTTCTTGCAAGCTGTCGAGATCTGCGCTGGTAGCGCCGACTCCGACACCGCGGAGCAGCCGGACGTCGATGCGAGGCGCCAGCGATGCGACCGAGAGGACGCGGCGGGCTGCCGGATGCTCTATCGCGACAAGATCGCGCGCGAAGGCGCGCCACAGGTGGCCGCGGTTGTGTCGCAGGCGCGCGAGCTCACGGTCATGCTGAGCGGTATCTAGCCGTTCGAGCCGGTCGAGCAGCAACTGGAGCGCAGCCGGCCAGCCGCCGGTCAGCGACCAGCACTGTTCTGCGAGAGCCGGCGACGACCCGCCAAGTCGCAGCCGGATCAGCTCGGCCACTTCACCGAGGGTGAAACTGAGATCGGGAGCGGTTACCTCGAGCAGCTCGCCGTGTCCTTGCGCGCCTCCGAGCCCAAGCTCGGGCAGGCTCCGCCCGGACAGCACCAGGTGCAGCCGTGGCGGCGCCTCGAGGGTCAGCACCCGCAGCAAGTGAGTCGCCGCCTCATCGTCGCCCGCGTACTCAAGGCCGTCCACGATCAGTAGCAGGTCGCCCTCCAGCGCCGCCGCGAGCTCGCACAGCAGGGCGGCGCGTCCTTCCGCCAGCACCTTGCGGTCGTCGGAACCGGTCGCGGCCGCGATCGCCGAGCTGCCCCTGGCTGGCTGCTCGCCGAGAGCGATGGCGATGTGAGCTGCCAGCGACTCGGCTTGCCCATCTGCCGGCCTCAGCCGGACCCAGCGGGACATGCGGCTGGCCGCGGCGTCCGCCAGCGCTGTCGTCTTCCCGTAACCGGCGCCGGCGACGACGAGTGTCGCCCGGCGCTGATAGGCGGCTGACAGCAGCGCATTGACCCGCGGGCGGGCAACCGTGGCCGGGCCGCGTGCGCCTAACGGCGCCGGTGTATGCGAGACATCGCTCACTTAGGGAGTGTAAAGCCCGAACTCGCTCCCGCTACAGCGAGAACGCGGCTAGCGAGCGCCCCGGCCGGCCCGGCCGGCCCGGCCGGGGCTAGGCGGCCAGGGCAGCGTAGCGGCCGCGGCTGGCGACGAGGCTGGTGTGCGTGCCGGACTCGATGATCTGGCCGTGATCGAGGACGACGATCTGATCCGCGTCGCGCACGGTGGATAGCCGGTGTGCGATGGTGATAGTGGTCCGGCCCCGGGCGAGAGCGTCGAACGCCTTCTGCACGGCACGCTCGGTATCGGTGTCCAGGGCGCTGGTGGCCTCGTCGAGCACGAGCACTCGCGGGTCGCGCAGCAGCGTCCGGGCGATCGCGATGCGCTGTTTCTCCCCGCCGGAGAAGCGGTGCCCGCGGGCACCGACCGTGGTGTCGTAGCCATCGGGCAGCCCCGCGATCAGGTCGTGAATCTGGGCCGCGCGGGCGGCGGCTTCGATCTCGGCGTCGGTGGCGCTCGGCCGCGCGTACCGGAGGTTCTCCCGAACGGTGGTGTGCAGTAGGTAGGTCTCCTGGCTGACGACGCCCACGACCGCGGCGAGGTCGGCCAGCCTGAGGTCGCGGATGTCGATCCCGTCGACGCGGACGGTGCCCTGCGTCGGGTCGTAGAGGCGGGCGATCAGCGAGGCCAGGGTGGTCTTGCCGGATCCGGTCTCGCCCACGAGGGCCAGCGTGGTGCCGACCGGGACGTCCAGGTCGACGCCGCTGAGAGCGGCGCGGTCGGCACCGGGGTAACGGAAGCTCACGTTCTCGAGCCGGACGTGCCCGGCGATCGTGGCCGGGTCGATGTCGACGGGGCGGATCGGCTCCTCGATGTCGACGGGCAGGTCGAGGTACTCGAAGATGCGCGCGAACAGCGCCAGTGAGCTGATCACCGAGACGCTGGTGTTGAGCAGGCCGGTCAGCGGCCGGAAGAGGCCGTTCTGCAGCGTGGTGAACGCGATGAGGGTGCCGATGGTCATCGCCCCGGCGGTGAGCGGCAGGCCGGCCGCGAGATAGATGATCGCGGGGATCGCCGCGAACACGACGCTCATCGACGCCATCCGCCACCGCCCGGCCAGCTGCGAGCGCAACTCCAGGTCGATCAGCCGCGCCGAGGAAGCGGTGAACCGCTGGACGAGGGACGGGCCGGTGCCCATCGTCTTGGCCAGCTGGACGCCGTTGATCGACAGTCCTTCCTCGATCGTGACGTTGAGGTCGGCCAGCTCACGCTGCTGCTGGGTGGTGATGGCCCGGCGCATCCTGGCGACCTTGCGGGTCAGGTAGATCGCCGGCGGCATGACGACCAGCGAGATCAGGGACAACCGCCATGACAGCGCGACCATGGCGACCGCGGTCGCGACCGCCGTCGTGAGGTTGGCCGCGATCGAGGTCGCGGTCGATGTCACCACGGATTCCATCCCGCCGATGTCGTTGGTGATGCGGGACTGCACCTCACCGGTCCGGGTGCGGGTGAAGAAGGCGACGGACTGACGCTGCAGGTGGCCGAACACGCTGGTCCGCAGTCCGTGCATGACCTGCTGACCGACCTTGGTGCTAATCCAGGTCTGGACGACCCCGAAGGCGGCCGTGACCGCGGCGACGGCGACCATGCCGGCCACCAGGAACGAGAGCAGCTGCAGGTTCCTGTCCGGCAGGGCGGTGTCGATGACCGCCCGGAGCAGGAACGGGGAGACGACGCCGACCAGGGATGACGCGACGATGATGGCGATGACGATCGCCATCTGCCACCGGTAAGGCGCGAATAGCCGCCCGATACGGCGCAGGGACACCTCGTGTGCCTGGGCCTTCTCGGCAGCTGTGACAGTTCGGGAACCGCGGCCGCTATCTCGGTTCATGGGGGGTGTTGCCAAGAGCTACTCGATTCTGTGGGGTGGGCCCGCGCTGTCCGCACGGGCGCTTGGCGAAAGACATTAATGAGGTAACCTCAATGTGAGGCTACAACAAGACTGGCTGATAGGCTATTCCCGTAATGGATCCGGATCTCAGCAGGACTGGCGATCGCGCATCGGACGGCGACGAGACGCTGTCGGAGGCCTTCATGACCGTTGCCCGGCAGTTGCGCGGTACGTCCCAGGCGACGCTCGCACCGTGGGAGATCACGCCAGCGCAGCTGCGGGCGCTGCGCGTGCTCGGCCACCACGGGACGCAGCGCATGTCCGAGCTCTCGGATCACCTGCACATCGCGCCGCGCTCCACCACCGAGGTGGTCGACGCGCTGGAGGCACGCGGCCTGGTCGAACGGCGGCCCGATCCCGGCGACCGGCGGGCCACGCTGGCCGAACTGACCGAGCGCGGCGCCAGCGTCCTCAGCGCGATCCGGGCGGCCAGGGGGTCAGAAGCCGAGCGGGTCTTCAACCGCCTCAGCGCCGCCGACAAGGCCCACCTAGGCCGCATCCTGCGCAAGCTCCGCGACTGATCGGCCACCTGCCCCGCTGCGGGACAAGTACGGTCACGACGCGGTCCACCTCATCGAGATCGGTCTGCGCGGCGCCCCCGACAGCCAGGTCGCGGCCACTGCCCGAGCCGAAGGCCGAGCGGTCGTCACCGAGAATGTTGCCGACTTCGCCGCCGAACGCGATGTCGTTCTCGTCTTCGTCTTAAAGAAGAGCCTGCCAGGCCGGCCGTGGCCAGGCCGCAGCCCTCGCAGCTATCCTCGACCGCTGGGCCAGCGAGCATCCCGACCCGTACCTCGGCCCGCACTGGCCCCACATCGCGCTCTAGCCGGGTAGCTCGCGTCAGGCGATCTTGGAGACGATCTCCACCAGATTCCCGTCTGGATCTCGCAGCAGCGCATTCCGGTTGTTATTGCCCGTGTTGTGCGGCGGCTGAAGGGCCGGCACGCCCGCAGCCACGAGGTCCTCGTACGCGTTGTCGACATCGTCGGTCCAGACAACCAGCACCATAGCCGGGCTGCCGGGCACGGCCTCGACGCCGTGCACCCTCCTGGCCGCCTCGACCGTGCCGAGGCCGATGGTGAACCCGTTCAGCTGGAGCTCGACGTGCTCGGGCACGCCCTCGGTCGGAGCGCGGAACGTCTCAGCGAAGCCGAGCAGATCGCGGTAGAAACGCAGCCCGGCTTCGATGTCGCTGGTGTAGAGATTCACCAGAGCTGTGACAAACATGTTCAGAAGATACCGGGCGGCTGGCCGGTGCGCGGGAGCGGCGTGACGAGCACGTCGAGTACGGCCGAGCCTGGCCCGGCGTCGCGCGTCCTGGCGACCTTGCGCCAGCCCCAGGAGCGGAAGGCACTTTGCGCCGCGGCCGCGGCGGGCCAGACGGTCAGCGTTGCCCGTTCTTCGGGCCGGCCGGAGAGGATGACGTCGTGCAGCGTCCTGGCGATGCCCTGCCGCCGCCACGACGCGCGTACCAGCAACTCGGTCAGCGCGAACGTCCGGCCGGGCCGCTCGGCGATGACGTCGGCCGGCAGCGGCGTGGCCAGGTCCTGCCACCAGGAAGTAGCCGGGCGCAGCGGCATCCCGCTGGCCCAGCCGACGAGATAGCCGCCGCGGCGGGCCCCCGCCAGGACAAAGCCAGGCTGGCGGCGCTGCACCCGGAGGCGGTCCGCGAACCGCGCGCCGTCGTCCGTCCGTACATAGGGCGGGGCGGCATAGACCTCGGCGTGCAGGGCCTGCAGCTCGTCGGCGTGCAGGCCGGCCTGCTTCCCGTCCAGCAGCTGGAACGACATATCCGGCCCATTCACGACGACCCTCCGCTCCTGTTCCGCCCGTTCCGGGTACACGACACTTCAACTTCCCCCGCGCTGGGGAGACTAGGGCCATGAGCTCAGGTCAGGCCACATCGCAACCGGGTAAGAGCAAGAAGGGCCCGGTCAAGGCCCCGACTCGCGGCCGTGCGGGGCCGACGGCCCGCGCGGGCAATGCGCCCGACGGCCGCGGGGCTGCCAGCGACGACCTTCCGCCCGGCCGCTACCTGGACCGCGAAGAGAGCTGGCTCAGGTTCAATCAGCGTGTGCTGGAGCTCGCGGAGGACGAGAGCATCCCGCTGCTCGAGCGCACGCGATTCGTGGCGATCTTCGCTAGCAACCTGGATGAGTTCTTCATGGTCCGGGTGGCCGGTCGCATCCGGCGGATGTCAGCGGGGCTGCCAGTGGAGACCGCCAGCGGCAACCCACCGGAGCGGGTGCTGGACAACGTCCTGGCCACCGCCGGTGAGCTTGCCCGCAGGCACGCGGCGTGCTTCAGCGATTCGGTGCGGCCTGCGCTGGCCGAGGAGGGCATCGAAATCCTGCGCTGGAAGGAGCTGGCGGCGGCGGAGCAGGAGACACTGCACGAGCTGTTCCGGGAGCGGATCTACCCAGTGCTGACGCCGCTTGTTGTCGATCCCGCGCATCCGTTTCCCTACATCTCCGGCCTGTCGCTCAGCCTTGCCGTGACGATCGCCGACCCGCGGACCGGCAGGACGATGTTCGCGCGGGTGAAGGTACCTCCCTTGCTGCCGAGGTTCCTGACCGTGGCGCCGCGGCGGTTCGTGCCGCTGGAAGACGTGATCGCAGCGCACCTGGCGGAGCTGTTCAAAGGCCTGGACATCATCGAGCAGCACGTGTTCCGGGTAACCCGCGGCCGCGATCTGGAGATCGACGAGGACGTGACGGAGGACCTGCTGAAGTCGCTGGAGCGGGAGCTGCTGCGGCGCCGCATCGAGCCTGCCGTCCGGCTCGAGGTGGAAGAGTCGATGTCCAGCGACATGCTGGGCAATCTAGTGGCCGAGCTTGGCGTCGACACCCGCGCGGTCTACCGCCTGCCGGGCCCGCTCGACCTGACTGGCCTGACCGCCATCGCCGATCTCGACCTGCCAGCGCTGAAGTATCCGCCCTTCGTGCCGTCGGATGGCGCCCTGCCGCGCGACACCAGCATCTTCGCCGCGCTGGCGGAGCGGGACGTCCTGGTGCATCTCCCGTACGACTCCTTCGCCGCCACCGTGCAGCGCCTGGTCGTGTCGGCAGCTCACGATCCGAGGGTCCTTGCCATCAAGCAAACCCTGTACCGGACCAGCGGCGATTCCGAGATCGTGGACGCGCTCATCGACGCGGCCGAGGCGGGCAAGCAGGTCGTGGTCGTCGTCGAGATCAAGGCACGCTTCGACGAGCGCCCGAATATCGCGTGGGCCCGCCGGCTGGAGGAGGCGGGCTGTCACGTGGTGTACGGCTTCGTCGGACTGAAGACGCACTGCAAGCTCGTGCTGGTGGTGCGCGAGGAACCGGACGGGTCGCTGCGCCGGTACTGTCACGTCGGCACCGGCAACTACCACCCCAAGACCGCGCGGCTGTATGAAGATCTCGGGCTGCTGACTGCCGACCTCACCGTGGGTCAGGACATCACCGACCTGTTCAACCATCTCACCGCCTACAGCCAGGAATCGGAGTACCGCAGGCTGCTGGTCGCGCCGGAGGCGCTGCGCCCCGGCCTCGTCGCGCAGATCAACGATCAGGCGGACCGGGCGCGCCGCGGCGACCCCGCGCGTATCCGGATCAAGTGCAACTCGATCACCGACGAGGCGATCATCGACTCGCTCTACCACGCGTCCCAGGCCGGGGTGCCAATCGACTTGTGGGTCCGGGGAATCTGCGCGCTGCGGCCCGGCCTGCCAGGCGTGTCCGAGACAATCCGGGTCCGCAGCGTCCTCGGGAGATTCCTCGAGCACTCGCGGATATATGCGTTCGGCGGCGACAGCGGCACCACCGCAACCGAGGCGTGGCTCGGCAGCGCCGACCTCATGCACCGCAACCTCGACCGGCGCGTTGAGGCGCTCGTCCGAGTCGCCGACCCGGCCCAGCGGACGGAGCTGAGCAGCCTGATCGACCTGGCCATGGACGACGGGACGGCCTCGTGGTGGCTAGGCCCGGACGGCGCCTGGATCAGGCACCACCTGGACGCCGCCGGCGCCCCGCTCCGGGACATACAGGAGTACCTGATCGAGGCGAGGTACGCGCGCACTGCCGATTGACTTCTTGCCCGCAAGCGGGCCCGCTCCAGCAGGGTTCGGCGCCAGCACGGCCGGGATGTCAGAGGCGTCGGTTAGTGTGGCTGGATGCTGGAGTCCTTCCATCCGGCAGTTCGCGCGTGGTTCGAGCAGCGGTTCCCGGCCGGGCCGACGATGCCGCAGGCTGCGGGCTGGGCCGAGATCGCCGCGGGGCGGCACACGCTGATCGCAGCGCCGACCGGGTCGGGCAAGACGCTGGCGGCATTCCTGGTCTGCATCGACCGGATCTACCGCGCGCACGAGGCAGGTATCGAGCCAGGCACAGGTCCCGCGGCCGGGCCGCAGGTCGTGTACGTCTCGCCGCTGAAGGCGCTGGCGGTCGATATCTGGCAGAACCTCGAGCGCCCGCTGGCCGAGATCACCGCGGTGGCCGCCGAGCTAGGGATGTCTGCACCCGTCATCAGGGTCGCGGTGCGGACCGGCGACACGGCTGCGGCCGAGCGGACCGCGATGCTGAAGCGTCCGCCGGAGTTCCTGATCACGACTCCCGAATCGCTCTACCTGCTGGTCACGGCGGACCGCAGCCGGACGATGCTGCGCCCGGTGACCACGATCATCGTGGACGAGATCCACGCCGTCGCGGGCAACAAGCGCGGCTCTCACCTGGCGCTGACCCTGGAGCGCGTGCAGCACGTGGCCGAGCAGCCGGTCCAGCGCATCGGGCTGTCGGCGACGCAGCGCCCGCTCCAGGCCGTAGCCCGGCTGCTCGTGGGCGCGGGCGCCAGCCGGTCCGAGGCCGACGGCTCGCCACGCTGCTCGATCGTGGACGCGGGGCATCAGCGTGAGCTCGACCTCGGCCTCGAGCTGCCAGGTGATGAGCTTGGCGCGGTCACCACCACCGGCCAGCTCGCCGAGATCTGCGACCTCATCGCGGGCCATGTGCAGGAGCACCGCACCACGCTGGTCTTCGTCAACACCCGGCGGATGGCTGAGCAGCTCGCGCACCAGCTCGGCGAGCGCCTAGGCGAGGGCCTGGTCGCGGCCCACCACGGGAGCCTGTCGAAGGACCGCAGGCAGCGGGTCGAGGCCAGGCTGCGCGACGGCGACCTGCGCGCACTGGTGGCGACCGCGTCGCTGGAACTGGGCATCGACATCGGGCCGGTCGAGCTGGTGTGCCAGATCGGCTCGCCGCGCAGCTTCGCGACCTTCCTGCAGCGGGTCGGGCGCTCTAATCACAGCCGGAACGGCGTGCCGGCCGGGCTGCTGTATCCGACGACGCGCGACGAACTGGTGGAGTGCGCGGCGCTGATGCGGGGCGCCCGGACCGGTCGGCTCGACCGGCTGCGGATTCCGGCTTGCCCGCTGGACATCCTGGCCCAGCAAGTGGTCGCCGAGTGCTCGGCCGCGGACTGGGCAGCCGACGATCTCCTCGCACTGGCCCGCGGTGCAGCTCCGTTCGCCGAACTATCCGGCGCGGACTTCGAGGGTGTCGCTGAGCTGGTGTCGGAAGGTATCCGCACCGGCCGCGGCCGCCGGGCGGCTTACCTGCACCGCGATCAGGTCAACGGCGAGCTGCGCGGCCGCCGGGGTGCGCGCCTGGCGGCGCTCACCTCAGGCGGCGCGATCCCGGAGCTTGGCGACTACCGCGTGCTGGCCGAGCCCGAGGACATCCTGGTCGGCACCGTCAATGAAGACTGGGCGATCGAGAGCATGGCGGGCGACGTGTTCTTGCTCGGGACCACGTCGTGGCGGATCCGGCGGGTGGAGCCGGGCATCGTCCGGGTGGTCGACGCGCAGGGCGCACCGCCGTCGGTGCCGTTCTGGCTCGGCGAGGCGCCGGGCCGGACCGTCGAGCTGTCGGAGGAGGTCTGCGCGCTCCGCGCGGGCGTCGCCGAGCGGCTGGCAGCCGGCGGCGCCGGTGCTGCGGCCGACTGGCTGGTGACCGAGTGCGGCATCGGCGACGCGGCAGCGCAGACCATCGTGGCGTACCTCGCCGCCGGGCTTGCGCAGCTCGGGGTGCTGCCCACGATGGACACGATCGTGCTGGAGCGATTCTTCGATGAGGCCGGCGGCATGCAGCTGGTCGGCCACGCGCCGTTCGGCGCCCGGCTGAACCGCGCGCTCGGCCTGGCGCTGCGCAAGCGGTTCTGCGTGACGTTCGACTTCGAGCTGCAGGCCGCCGCGAGCGACAATGCGATCTTGCTATCGCTGGGTCCGCAGCACAGCTTCCCGCTGGACCGGGTCCCGAAGTTCCTTGCGTCAGGCACTGTTGAGGACGTCGTCCGGCAGGCGGTGCTCACCTCGCCGATGTTCGCCGCCAGGTGGCGCTGGAATCTGAACACGTCCCTGGCGGTGCTGCGGATGCGAGGCGGCCGGAAGAACCCGCCGGCCATCCAGCGGATGGAGGCCGACGACCTGATGGCGGCGGTCTTCCCGACGCTGGCAGCCTGCCAGGAGAACGTCGCGCCCGGCCCGCTCGAGATCCCCGACCACCTGCTCGTCCGGCAGACCCTGCAAGACTGCCTGCGCGAGGCCATGGACATCGACGGGCTCAAGGAGCTCGTCGCCGGCATCGAGTCGGGCCGTGTCCGGGTCGTCGTCAGGGACACTACCGAGCCGTCCGTGCTGGCGCACGAGATCCTCAACGGGCGGCCATTCACGTTCCTCGACGACGCGCCGCTGGAGGAGCGCCGGAGCCGGGCCGTGCCGCTACGCCGCGGGCTGCCTGTCGAGCCGCACGAGCTCGACACGCTCGACCCGGCGGCGATCGATCGCGTCGCCGACCAGGTCCGCCCCGACCCGCGCGATGAGCACGAACTGCACGACCTGCTGATGAACCTGGTGGCGATGCGCGCAGTCGAGGACTGGCGGCCGTGGTTCGAGGCCCTCGTCGCCAGCGGGCGGGCGGGCGAGGTCTGTATCCCGGCAGGCGTGATGTGGTCAGCGGTCGAACGACTGCCAGCGATCCGCGTACTGTTCGCCGCCTCGCACCCCGTTCCCGACCATCCAGGCCCGGCTGTCGCCGAGCCGCCCGATGAGGACACCGCAGCGGCGGATCTTCTTCGGGGTCACCTGGAGTGTCGCGGCCCGTCCACGGGTCCCGAGCTCGCGGCCGCCTCCGGGCTGAGCGAGCCGCTGATCGTCCGGGCCCTCGCGCGGCTCGAGGCCGAGGGCTTCGCGATCACCGGCCACTTCACCGATCCGGGCGGGCCAGCGGAGTACTGCTCGCGGCGCCTGCTGTCGCGCATTCACGCCTACACCCGGCAGCGGCGCAGGCGCGAGGTCGAGCCGGTCAACGCCCGCGACTTCATGCGCTTCCTGCTGCGCTGGCAGCACGTCGCCGACGGCACGAGGCGTGAGGGCCGATTCGGGGTCCTGGCTGTCATCGAGCAGCTGCAGGGCTTCGAGATCGCCACCGGAGCCTGGGAGAGATCCGTGCTAGCGGCGCGGGTCGATGGCTACCGCCGCGAATGGCTCGACGAGCTGTGCATGTCCGGGCAGGCCTGCTGGGGCCGCCTGTCCGTCCGCGACACCGACCCCGACCTGCCACCGCGGCGCAGCGGCCTGACCCCGTCCCGCGCCACCCCCATCACGCTGGCGATCCGCGACGACCTGCCGTGGCTACTGCGCGCCGCCCGCGGTGAGCTCAGCCCGGCCGAGCCGGCCGACGGCCGGACCCGCGACGTGCTGGACGCGCTCCGCCAGCACGGGGCGCTATTCCGGCCCGACCTCGCGACGGTGACCGGGCGCCTGCCCGCTGAGGTCGACGAGGCACTGTGGGACGGGGTGGCCCGCGGGCTCATTACCGCCGACGGGTTCCGCGCCGTCCGGTCGCTGCTACGGCGCGGCAGCCCCGAACGGTACGCCCCCACCCGCGGGCTGCGGCGCGGCCTGCGCGCCGCCACCGGTGCCTCCGGACGCTGGTCACTGCTGCCGGGGCCGGCCATCGGCGCGGACCGGGACGAGCTGGCGGAGGCAGTCGCCGAGCAGCTCGCCGCCCGGTGGGGCGTTGTCTTCCGCGACATCGCGGCCCGGGAGAATCTGTCGATCCCCTGGCGTGATCTGCTCTGGGCGTTTCGCCGCATGGAGGCTAGGGGCACGATCCGGGGCGGCCGGTTCGTCAGCGGCTTCAGCGGTGAGCAGTACGCCCATCCGGACGCGATCGACGTGCTCAAGTCCATCCGCAAGCAGCCGCGCGCTGGCGAGACCGTCCGCATCTCCGCCGCCGACCCGCTGAACCTGACCGGCATCGTCCTGCCCGGCCCGCGCGTCCCGGCTATCGCCGCGCACACGGTCACCTATGTCGACGGGGTGCAGGTCTCCACGCCATCTGCACGCGTTGCCTACAGCGACTCCCAGGCGGGCTGACCGGAGAGGTGGCGTGCCGAGGTTCTCGGCCGTCGGTGACGGCGCGACCGCGGTCCGCCTCGTGCACGTGTACCTAGGCGACGAAGCCGATCCCGGCCAGCGCCGCGGCTGAGCCGGGGACCTGGCGATCCAGCACACGTACCTCGCTCGCAGTCGGTCGCGCCAGCCCGACCGCCAGGTGCAGCAAGGTCGTCTTGCCTGCGCCGTTGGGTCCGACCAGGGCCACCACGTGACCGGCTGGCACAGACAGGCTGCAGTCGCGCACTGCCCAGGTGCTGCGGTATCGCTTGCCCAGCCCGCATGTCTCGAGCACGTTCATGCGACGATGCCCGGCTTAGTGGCAGCACCGCGCCGGCGGCCCGCAGCGTGGTGCTCATGAAAATCCCGGAGGGCGCTGGCGAACAGCGCCGCGATGCCGTCCTCGTCCAGGCCGGCCGCATCAGCAGACTGCAGCCAGGCCTGCAGCGCCTTGCGCAGCGCGTTCTGCTCGGCGAGGCCCACATGTCGAAGCGTGCCGTCGATGAACGTGCCCTGGCCCGGCCGGCCGACCGCGAAGCCCCTGTGCTCCAGCTCGCGGTAGGCCTTCAGCACCGTGTTCGGATTGATGGCCAGTTGTCAAGGGTCTTCACAGAGACATAGTTAGCCAGGTCGTAGCCATCTCAGTCGGCTCGCTCAGAACCGCACCGGCATGTGCTTGATCCCGTTGACGAAATTGGACCGGAGCCTGCTCACCTGCCCGGCGGGCGCGATGGCGGGCATCCGCTCGGCCAGTGCCGGCAGCAGCACCTGCAGCTCGAGCGCGGCCAGGTGCCTGCCGAGGCAGAAATGCGGGCCCCCGCCGCTGAAGCCGACGTGGGGATTCGGGTCGCGCCCGATGTCGAATTCCTGCGCCGCGGCGAAGACGCTATCGTCGCGGTTGGCTGCGGTGAGGAACGCCACCACCTTGTCACCCTCGGCGATTCGCTGCCCGCTGAGCTCGGTGTCGCGGATGGCGGTCCGGCGGACCAGGTTCGCCGGGCTGACCCAGCGGACAATCTCCTCGGCCGCCGATGCCGCCAGCGCCGGGTCGGCGACCAGCCGCTGCCACTGCCGTGGGTTGTCGAAGAAGGCGAGCATGCCACCGGCGGCCGCGTTGCGGGTGGTCTCGTTGCCGGCCACCGTCAGCAGCAGGAAGAAGAAATTGAACTCCAGCGTGCTCAGCTCACGGCCAGCGTCATCGGGCTCGAGCAGCTGGGTGACGATGTCGTCGCGTGGCTGCTTCCGGCGGCCCTCGGCCAGCTCGCCGGCGTAGGCGTACATCTCCGCCGCGGCCTGGATCTGGTCGGCGGGCGAGGCAACCATCTCGGGGTCATCGAAGCCAACCAGGCGGTTCGACAACTCGAAGATCCGGCCCCGGTCTGTCGTCGGCACCCCGACCAGCTCGCAGATCACCTGCGTCGGCAGCGGCGCGGCGATCTCAGTGACGAAGTCCACCTCGCCGCGACCGGCGACGTCGTCGAGCAGGCCAGCGCATATCTGGGTGATGTGCTCCTCCAGCCGGCCGATGATCCGCGGCGTGAAACCCCGGTTCACGAAGGCACGCTGCCGGGTGTGCTGCGGCGGATCCATGTTGATCATCATCAGCCGCAGCCGCTCGACCGCTGCGTCTGGCCACTCCTTGAACACGGCGGTGCGGCGGGCCGAGGAGAAGATCTCGGGGTGCCGGGTGACGTGCGTGACATCGGCGTGCTTGGTGACCGCCCAGAATCCCGGCCAGCCGGCGCCGCCGCCGTCGGCGTGCCAGAAGACCGGGGCGTGCTCGCGCAGCCACGCGAACAGTTCGTGCGGCGCGCCGCCGCGCTGGTAGATATCGGGATCAACGAGGTTGATGTCCAGATCCGTCACCACCGGGTGCCACCGCCCTTTCCCCACAACGACGATACGGCCATCTCGGGCCAAAGCTGCAGTCCCGGCGACGCCATGCGGGCCCAGGTCGGTGTTAGCCTCGGCTACGCCCGCGCGCGGCGGCGCGCCATGGCCGCTAGGACGGGCGGGCCGCTACGACGGGAGTAAGCACGTGAACGTCAATCCAGTCGGCGCAGGCTTCGATGCGGCGCGCCTCGAGCGGATCACCGACCACATCCAGGCCCGCTACATCGATCCGGGGCGTATCGCCGGCTGTCAGGTCGCCGTCGCCCGGCACGGCCATGTCGGCTACTTCCGCTCTTTCGGCGTCCGGGATCGCGAGCGGTCAGCCCCGGTCGAGGAAGACACGATCTGGCGCATCTACTCGATGACCAAGCCGATCACCGGTGTGGCGCTGATGTCGCTCTACGAGCGCGCGATGTTCCAGCTCAGCGACCCGGTGACCCGCTTCATCCCGGAATGGCGTGACCTCAAGGTCCGCGAGCGAGCCGAGGACGGCTCGGAGCGGCTCGTCGACCCGCAGTCGCCGATGACCGTGCGCGACCTGCTGACGCACATGTCCGGGCTGGGCTTCGCCGGCGGCAGGACGCTGCAGGAATTGTTCGCGGCCGACGCCAAGCCGAGCGAGCGCTTCGCGCCAGGGTCCCGGCGGGGTCCGGGCGCCACGCTGCAGACCATGATCGAGCAGTACGCCGGCTACCCGCTGGAGTTCCATCCGGGCACGCACTGGTTCTATTCGGTGTCCACGGATGTGTGCGGGCGGCTGGTCGAGATCATCTCTGGCGAGCGATTCGACGACTACCTGCGGAGGACCATTTTCGAGCCGCTTGCGATGCACGACACGGCGTTCACCGTGCCCGACGCCAAAGTGCAGCGGTTCGCCGCGTGCTACCGCCGTGACGCGAGCAAGAAGCTCGTCCTGGTGGATGATCCGCAGCGAAGTGGATACTGTCAGGAACCTTCATTTTTGTCCGGTGGCGGCGGCCTGGTCGCCACGACAGCCGACTACCTGCGCTTCTGCCAGATGCTGCGCAACGGCGGCGAACTCAACGGCGTGCGCATCCTGGGTCGCAAGACCATCGAGCTCATGACCTCCAACCACCTGCCGGGGGGCGGCGACCTGCGGTCAGTCGCGCTGCCCGGCGGTTACGGCGAGGTGGGATTCGACGGCATGGGGTTCGGGCTGACTGTCGCGGTCGCGAAGGATCCGACGCTCACGCAGGTCATCGGCTCTGCGGGCGAGTACATGTGGGGCGGCGCCGCGTCGACCATCTTCTGGGTGGATCCGGCCGAGGACCTCATCGTGATCTTCATGACCCAGCTGCTCTCGCCCGGCGTGTACAACTTCCGCGGCCAGCTCAAGACGCTCGTGTATCCCGCGATCATCGGCGATTGACCTCATCCTGGCAGGCGAACCTCATCCCGCCAGCTGTGGCGCGGCTGATAGCCGAGGACGCGACGAGCCTTGTCGATCGAGAGCAGCGTCTCGTGCTCGCCGATCTCACCGCGCACCGGTACGTCCGGGAAGACCTCGGCGAGTAGCTCTCTGTTGGGCCGGCTCATCACCGTGTCCGCGTTCCGCCGGTAGCGATCGTCAACCGCCGTCAGCGCTTCTGCCGCCTGCCCGTAGCTGGTGAGGTCAGCCCGCACGAACGTACCGCGCTGCGGGACTGGGGGCACTCGGTCGAGGGTGACGACATCCCAGCCGTGCTCAAGCAGGTGAGCAACACACGCCCGGCCAGGCTTTCCGGCGCCCCCGGCAACGGCAACCCGTGCCATGGCTCGACTCCTCTTCCGCTAGCGACAGATCGGCACTTGATGACCCGGCCCATCCTGACCGCTGCGCCGCTGGGGTGTCACGCCGCGGTAGTAGTGCCCTCAGCCGCTACGCCGTCCCCAGTGGCTGACCGTCCCGCGAGCAGCTGCCTCAACAGCGGCGGTCCGCCGGCTCGGACCGCGAGATGCACATCGGTCAGCTCACGCTGGGCTTGCGCCGAGCCGCCGAACGCGGCCATGCACAGCTCCGGCGCGACATTGGCGACCGCGAGGATCGCTCCGGTGGCACCGAGCGGACCGGCGAGCGCGAGCAGGGCGGACGACCCGACGTAGGTGGCACCCGAGTAACGAGTAACCTCGAACAGCAGCCGGTCCGGATCGCCCGATGAGTCCTTGATGCCGACCACCGGCAGGTCAGCCAGCGCGTCGACGGGCACGCCCGGCGCCGACACCCAGGGCACGTGATAAGCCAGGACCGGCAGGCCCGGAGCGGCAGCGCCGACAGCTGCGTAGTAGCCGGCGAGGTCGGCGCAGTCCGGCGGCGGCCAGGCGAGCGCCGCGTCGGCGCCCGCGGTGGCTGCGGCCGCCGTCAGGTCGGCGGCGCGCCCGGCGCTCGCAGCACCAGTCCCGGCGATGACCGGCACCCCGGTCGGTACCGCCTGCCGGACCGCGGCGACAATCTCGGTGCGCTGTGTATCGGTCAGCTGGCCTGCCTCGCCGGTCGTGCCGCAGGCGAGGACGGCACGCATGCCCTGTGCCACAAGCCGGGCCGCGAGGTCGCCCGTTGCAGCCGGGTCGGGCTCGTCCCGCGCACCTCGCACCGTGACCAGTGCGACGCCGACGCCGGTGAAGATGCTCATGCTGATCCGTCCTTCGCCAACCTAGTCGTACTGCCCTTACGTCCCTTATAGTCAACGTAGTCGACAATCGACAATAGCCGCCACAGCTTGACTGGAGGTCGGGTGCCGCAGGTCCGCTTTGAAGGCAAGGTGGCGGTGGTCACCGGAGGGTCCAACGGCATCGGCCGCGCCATCGTAACGGCGCTCGCCGCGGACGGCGCCTCGGTCGTCATCTGCGACCTGGTGGACACCGGCCACTTCGCCGATCATCCGGGCGTCGCCACCGTGGTTGGTGACATCAGCGACCCGGCCACCGCCGATGTCGTCATGGCGGAAGCAGTCAGCCGGTTCGGCAAAGTCGACATCCTCGTCAACGACGCGGCTTCCTACCCGGACGGCACCTTGCTCGACATGCCGGCCGAAGACTGGAACCGGGTCTTCTCGGTCAATGTCTCTGGCACGTTCATGATGACCCAGGCGTTCGCGCGCCACTGCGTCGCGCGGCACGCCGAGGACGCCTCCATCATCTGCATCACGACCGGGTCGGCGCGCAATCCCCGGCCTGGCGGCGCTGCCTACAGCGCGTCCAAGGCAGCGGTCGAGACCATGAGCAAGGTGTTCGCGATGGAGCTCGGCCAGCACGGGATCCGCGTGAACGTCGTCTCGCCCGGCTACATCGACGTCCGGCAGTGGAGCTCTGCGTTCCCCGATCGCGCGCCCGATCATCTGCGCGCTGACCTGGTGCGATCGATCCCGCTCGGCCGGGCCGGCGACCCGCGCGACATCGCGAGCGCCGTCTTGTTCCTGGCCTCGGCGGAGGCTAGCCACATCACCGGGACGGTGCTCGAGGTCGACGGCGGCAGCAACGCGGGCCGCTACGCGCTGCGGGCGCATGTCAGCGACGGAGTTGCCAGTGTCCGGGGATGACGCCGTGGCCGGCGATGCCGCGGCGGCGCGGGCCGAAGCCGTGGCCGGCCAGGAGACCGTGACGGCGGGTGAGCCGGTACCGGCGGGCGAGGCCGCGCCGTCGCCTGTGCTCGAGACCCGTGACGTGGCCCGGTACTTCAGCGCCGGCCGGGACTCGCTCGGCCGGGCTAAGCCCGTGCTCAAGGCGGTCGACGGTGTCTCGCTGGCGATTCAGCGCGGCGAGACGCTGGCGCTGGTCGGCGAGACCGGCTCCGGCAAGACGACATACGGGCGGCTGCTGCTCGGCCTGTACAAGCCGACCAGCGGCGACATCTTGTACCGGGGCGCGAGCATTCTGGACCGCAAGAGCGAGGCCGCCAAGTCCGTCCGGCGCCAGATACAGGGCGTCTTCCAGGACCCGTACTCCTCGCTCAATCCGACTATGACTGTCGGCCAGTCGCTGACCGAGGTGCTCACGGTCCACCACGTCGTGGGCCGGTCGGAGCGGGCACAACGAGTGGCCGAGCTGCTCACCACCGTTGGCCTGTCGCCGTCCCAGGCAGACCGTCGTCCGCATGCCTTTAGCGGCGGCGAACGCCAGCGCGTGGGCATCGCCCGCGCGCTGGCCGTCGAGCCCGAGGTCGTGATCGCCGACGAGCCGCTGTCGGCGCTCGATGTGTCGATCCAGGCGCAGGTCCTGAACCTGATGATCAGACTGCAGGACGAGCGCGGGCTGACGTACTTGTTCGTGACGCACGACCTCGACGTCGCTCGGCACATCAGCCAGCGCACCGCGGTTCTGTACCTCGGCCGCGTGGTCGAGGTCGCGCCGACCGCCGACATCTTCGCCGCGCCACTGCACCCCTACACTCAGGCCCTGGTGCGGGCGGCGCCGCGGCTCACCACCCGGCGCAAGGCCAGCAAGCCGGCGCTGACCGGCGACCTGCCCAACGCGTTCGAGCGACCATCGGGCTGTCATTTCCATCCGCGCTGCCCGCTGGCGATGCCCATCTGCCGGGAACGCGAACCCGTTGTGCTGCAGCTGGGCAGCGGTCGTTCGGTGGCGTGCCACCTGCACGACCCGGACCTGGCCGCCAAGGCGTCCTGACGACGGGAGCCGGCGGCTACGACTCCTCGTGGTCGGGGAAGCCGACCAGGTAATGGTCGCGCAGTTCCTTGCGCAGCCGGCCGAGATCGCCCTCGCTCACGGCATCGAGGATCCCGCGGTGCCGCTCCACGGCGTCGGCCAGGCCGATCCCCTGCCGCTCGATCTCCGACCGCATCAGTGCGCCCATCTGGCTGTTGAGCATGTTCCACAGGTCTTTCAGCCGGCGCTTGCCCGAGATGTCCATCAGCAGTTCGTGGAACCGGGTGTCGCTCTCCACCAGCGCGTCCATGTCGTCGGTACGCGCCGCGATCGACATGTGCTCCATGGCCAGCCTGAGGGACTTGAGCAGATCCTTGCGGTTGCGGCCGAGTCCGCCCTCGACGCTCGCGTCCTCCAGGACGTACCGCGCGAAGCACACGTCCTCGGCATCCTCGCGAGACATGCGGGTCACCACGCTGTAGCGGCGCGGCACGATGGCGATGAGGCCCTCGGCGTGCAGGCTGCGCATGGCGTCGCGAATCGTGCCGCGGCTCACGCCGAACTCGGCTGCCAGGTTTGCCTCGACGAGCCGGGTATCGGCGGGCAGCTCGTTATTCAGGATTCGATGCCGGAGCGCCCGGCTGACGGCCTCCGGCAGGGAGACATGCTCAAGCATGCGCTCTCGCCCCCCTCTGCGCCTCTGATCGGCTGTCGTCGGTCACTGTAGCTTCAACAGCGCTGCAGTCAAACCAGCGTGGCCAGCCGCATCCGGCGTCGCCAGCAGCGCGGCAGCCGGCCCGGTCAGGATCGGCGTGATGCCTGGCCCGTGACCGGGTAGCGGGCTCGCGCCGTGGACTACGACGCCGACCGTCAGCCAGCCGCGGCGGTATCCCATGTTGTACCGCGCATCGATATCGGTCACCGCGACGAGATCTCCCAGCAGCATGTCGGGGTCGGCGGACGTCAGCTGCAGATCCAGATCCCAGCTCGCCGCGGGGCGGCCAATCCCGTTGCCGGCCAGCTTGCTCGGCAGCGTGCAGCGAACGGCCGCGGTCACGGTGCTGCCGTCTGCCGAAACGTGCACCGGCAGCGCGGCGAAAGTGGCGGGATCCACGTTCATCACCGCGACACCAGGCGGCATC
The DNA here is from genome assembly GCA_963792725.1 of uncultured Actinomycetota bacterium. GTDB lineage: Bacteria > Actinomycetota > Actinomycetes > Streptosporangiales > Streptosporangiaceae > JAJYUU01. The sequence continues at coordinate 259,019 of CAWBXJ010000004.1, forward strand.
CCGGCGGGCCGCCAGCCCTGCCCTGATGCCCGCACGAGCACTTCGTCGGACGGTCGCATGAGAGCCAGATCCGCGGGCCGGAACCCGACAATGACGCGCCCCCCCTCGCCGCGCTTCCCGATCACGCCCCCGGTGGCGCCTGCGGCCGCCCCGGTCCTGACCAGGGCGCGGTTGCCGATGCACGCGAAGGCGGCCAGTGCGTGCCGCGCCGCCGCATCGGGATGCAGCAGGCACGCACCGGGGGCGGCGTGATCAGCTGCCAGCTTGAACACCGAGTCACCGAGCTCAAGCCCGAGCACGATGCCGCCGTCGCCCACCGGCACGTAGCTGACTCCATCCCGGCCGACGCGATACGGGGACTCGCCGAGCACCGGATGCTCGACGTAGCCGACCAGGTTAACGCTGGGCATCTGCGGCCTCCCGCGGCCACGGGTGCAGCCAGCTAGCCAGGTTGGCGTCGGCATCGAGCACGACGCTGAACGCCTCGGCCGGACCTGACATCAGCGTGCTCGGACCCGGCCCGTGCCCGAACAGCATGCACTGACCGGTGGAGATGACGCCGATGGTCAGGAAGCCAGGGCGGTAGCCGCGCCCGAATCGATGGTCGGAATCCTCGAGGCACACGACGTCGCCAATGCGCAGCGACTCAAGCCCGAGCGACAGATCGTCGCCGAGTCCCTGGTAGGCGCCCATCAGGTCGGTGTTGGCATACTCCGAGATCATCCCCGCGCCCGCGCCAATCGCCTCGGCCGGCACCCGGGCCGCCACGTGCACCTCGAGCCGTCCGTCCGCATCCGTTCCGCCGGGCATGCGCGCCAGCAGGCCCGGATCACAGTTCTTGACCACCACGGCCGGGTGATCGGCGAGCGTCAGCCCCTGCCCGACGGCCAGCACGGTTACCCCGTCGCCGGGTCCCATGACGTCAAGCGCGGCCTCGGGAAAATCCACCAGGACGTAGGCGTGCTGACCAATCACGTGACCGACCGCGCCCGCAGCCGGACCGCTGGCGACCCGTACCTCGTTCCCGACGCAGGTGAGGAATTGCAGAGCGTGGTTAGCCGCCGCATCACGGTGCCGCACCGACGCGCCCGGCTCCAGATGATCGGAGGCGTACCCGGTGGCCGGATCACCGCAGTGCACTCCCAGGGTGACCGCGCCCATGCCCGGCAGGACAAAGGGCCTGCCATCCGGGTCCACCCGGTAGGCATGCCGGTCGGCCAGGGCCGGCCAGATCTCCCCCGCCAGCACCTGGCAGGGCAGCCGCACCTGGTTAGCAGTCAGGTTCACGACGCGGCCGCGATGGCGGGCGCCTCGAGCGGGAAGTCGACCCAGGCGCGCCGGCGGAAGGACTCCTCGAACGCGTTGATCGTCTCCTGCACGAGCGCGCCCTGGGCAAAGTCACCCTGACTGGTCAGGCCAGGGTCAGTGATCTCGTCGATGAAGTTGGTCACCAGGTTGGAGTAGAACAGGAACTCCCAGTCCTCCCCCGAGTTCCCGCCCGGCGGGAAGAACCTGGCGGGGACGTCGACCTCGGTGAACTCCACTGCATCCTTGCGCGCGGTCTTGATCGTCTGGCAGCACCCGAACTCGTCGACGAGCCGGACGATGACCGCGCCCTCCGAGCCGTACAGGCGGGCCTCGATGCCCGGGTAATTGCCGACCGTGACGTACGAGGACTGGATCGAGGCGAGCGCCCCGGAGCCGAACTCCGCGATCCACATGTCCCCGTCGTCGATGTTGGCCCGTGTCATCAGGCCGGTGTCGCGGATGATTCGGCTGGGAACGAAGTTCCGCATGGCGCCGACGACCGCGGACAGATCGGCGGCCAGCCACCAGTGCATGATGTCGATGATCGGCGCGCCGTAACCCTCGATGGAGGACACGGCGATCTCGCCCGGATCGGCGTCCGGGTCGAACTGGCGCAACGGCGTGGCCGGGTCGATCCACTGGCTGTTCTGCTCGAATCCGTTGAAGATGTAGGGCTCGCCGACAAAGCCGGCGTCGATCAGCTCCTTGGCGTACCGGATGGCCGGCGCGTACCGGAAGGTGAAGCCCAGCTTGGTCCGCAACCCGGCCGCCGCCGCCAGCTCGGCGGCCTGCCTGGTCTTGCGGTAGTCGGTGTGCACGGGCTTCTCGCACAGGACGTGCTTGCCTGCCGACAGGGAATCCCAGGAGATCTGGAAGTGCGGCTGGTTGCCGGTCACCACGTCGATGACGTCGATGCCCGGCTCGTCGAGCAGCTCGCGGTAGTCCGTGACGGTCCGGGTCACCCCGAACCGGCTCGCCGCCGCAGCCAGCGCGGTCGCGTCGGTATCGGCGAGCGCCACGACCTCTGCCCGAGGGTCGCGCTGCCAGCCGGGAATGTGGGCCATCTGCGCCCAGCGTCCCGCGCCCACGACCCCGACCCTGATCCGATCTGCTGTCATGACCTTCCCTGCCTCCCTAGTAGCCAGCCACCCGGTCGTAGACGTTGCGCAGCGGCTCATCGGCAAGCCAGCGCCGCAGGTTGTCGATGAACAGGTCGGTCAGCAGCCGGTTCTCCGCGGCGGCCGTCGCGGCCGAGTGCGGCGAGACGATCACGTTGTCCATCGCCCACAGCGGCGACGACGACGGCAGCGGCTCGACCGCGAACACGTCCAGGCACGCACCCGCCAGATGGCCCGAGCTCAGCGCGCTGACCAGCGCGGGCTCGTCGATCACCGCGCCGCGGCAGACATTCACCACGACCGCTCCCGGCGGCAGCGCGGCGAGCTCGGCCGGCCCGATCAGGCCCGTAGTCTCGGGCGTGAGCGGACAGGCCAGGATCAGGGCGCCGGCGTCGGGGAGCACCTCACGCAGGCGGGTGGTGTCCGTATAGACCGACACACCGGGAACGTGGTAGCTGTGGGCCGGCCGCCCGCAGCCGTACACGGTGAGGCCAGCGGCCGCCAGCAGCCGGCATACTTCGCGCCCGATCCCGCCCAGGCCGACGACCACCGCGGTGGTGCCGGCCAGCACGCCCGAGGTGTGGCGCTCCCAGTGCCGCTGGCGCTGCCAGCCGGCGAGCGTTGGCATTTCTTTCGTGAAGTGCAGCAGCCCGAGGAGCGCGAACTCGGCCAGCGGCGTGGCGTGCACGCCGGCCGCGGTGGTGAAGACCAGATCCGAGTGCACGAGCCCGGTGCGCTCGAGGAAGCCGCCGATGCCCGCGCTCGTCCCCTGCACCCAGCGCAGGCTCGGGCAGAGCTTCGGCATCTCGGCCGGGGACTGCCAGTCGAAGTCGAAGCTGACGTCCGCCTGCTCGCGTAGCTGAGCCCAGCGTTCCAGCTCGGCCGCTGTCAGCTCCCGCGGCGTGCCGGTGTGGTCACACGCATACCGCGGCACCGGCAGCAAGTCCGGCTCGTACAGCAGCCGTAGCCGGCTGTCGGCCGCCCCGATCCTGGCCACGTGCTCCGCTTCCAGCGGCGATGCAACCAGGACACTGACCGGGCCACGAACAGGCATGCATCCTCATTCACCGGATGATTGTCGACAGTCAACGACTATCCCGCGCCACCCCCGTGCGTCAAGATGCCTGTGCGTCACATGAGTGCCGCCAGCAAAAGCTAAATGACGAAAGGGCCACAGGTGTACACCAGGTATTGACGGGCTGAAAACGCCGATCCTACAGTTAGGACGCCTGTCGACAATCGACGAAATGGAGTGCGACATGGTCAGAGCCACTCCGTCCCGGTTCCTGAGCATCGTGGGCTTGATCTCGCTCACCGCCATGGCTGCCGCCTGCGGCAGCAGCGGCGGTAGCGGCGGCAGCAGCCCTGGGACCTCGGCGAAGGTAACCACGCTGGTCATCGCGAACGCGGTCAAGGTCGACACGCTCGATCCCGAGGCCAACTCAGTCAACGAGTCGATCTGGCTCGACCAGAATCTCTACAGCCGCCTGCTGCAGCCCAACGCCACTGGCACGGGCCTGCTCCCGGACCTGGCGCAGTCATGGACCATCGCGCCAGGTGGCCTGTCCTACACCTTCCACCTGCGCACGGACGCCAAGTTCTCCAACGGCAGCCCGGTCACGGCCAGCGACGTCGTGTACTCCATCGAGCGGGCGCGCGCGTTCGCCGGCGGCTGGGGCTTCCTGCTGACGGCGGTCAAGTCCATCAGCGCGCCTGACGCGCACACCGTCGTGATCACGCTGTCCGAGCCGCACGCCCCGCTGCTCGCCGATCTCGCCATGTACGCCTACTCGGTCGTGCCCGAGAGCCTGGTGAAATCTCAGGGCTCGGGGTTCTTCCAGCACCCGGTCGGCAGCGGGCCCTTCATGGTCACCTCCTACAGCCCGGACAGCGAGGTCGACCTGTCGGCGAACCCGTACTTCTACGGGACCAAGCCGCAGATCAAGAAGGTCAGGATCCTGATCGTGCCGGACGACAACGCCAGGGTCTTGATGCTGGAGAGCAAGAAGGCCGACGTCATCGAGAATCCGCCGGGAAACCTCGTCAGCCAGATCGACAAGACGCCCGGTCTGAGCGTGCAGCTGTTCCCGTCCACAAGGGTGGACTTCATCCAGCTCGACGAGCACTTCAAGCCGTTCAAGAGCGAGCTGGTGCGGCAGGCGATCAACTACGCGATCGACAGGAACGCGATCGTGAAGCTCGCCTACCAGGGACACGCGGTAGCGGGTTCCTCGTTCATGCCGTACAAGATGGAGTACTACGACAGCTCGATCTCGCCGTACCCCTACGACCCCGCCAAGGCGAAGCAGCTGCTGGCGCAGGCCGGCTATCCGCACGGCTTCAGCGCCTTCCTGATCACCGTCAGCGGTGACGTCGCGGGCCAGGCCGAGGCCATCGTGGTGAAGTCCGAGCTCGCGGCCGTCGGCATCAACATCAGCATCCAGTCCTACGAGCTGCTGACCGCTTACAACAAGGAAGACGGCGGCCACTCAGAGTTCGGCGAGCGGTACTGGACGAACGACATCATCGATCCCGACGAGGTCGCCACCTTCGGCGCCGACTGCCAGGGCGGTGCGTTCGCTTTCAACAGCTACTGGTGCAGCACGCAGGCCAATTCGCTGGTCTCGCAGGCGCGCGCCGAGCTCAACCCGGCCACCCGCCAGCAGCTGTACAACCAGATTCAGCAGATCGTCTACCAGCAGTCGCCGTTCGTCGTCATCGACTACAGCCCCTACCGGTACGGCGTCGGAAGCTGGGTGCACGGATTCCACGTCACGCCACTCGGCAACTACGACCTGTCCCTGGAGGCGCTGACGGTATCCGCGCACTAGCGCCAGGGCAATCCGCTGGAGCCGGGCGGGCCACGGGCAAGGCCCGCCCGGCCAGAATTGAGGGTGAGGAGACGCTGTGAGCCGGTTCGGAACGCTGCCGCGGCGTCTCGTGCACGTGGTCATCGTGTTGTTCGGCATCACGCTGGTGACGTTCTTCCTGCTCCGGCTCATCCCCGGCGACCCCGCGCTCGCCATCCTCGGCAGCAGCTACACCCACACCAGGGCCGTCGCGATCGACAACTTCCTCGGGCTCAACAAGCCCATCTGGACGCAGTACGGCCAGTACATGGATCGCCTGTTCCACGGGAACCTCGGCTTCTCGTTCTTCTATGACGAGTCAGCGACCGTCGTGATCCGGCAGCACATAGCGCCGACGGTGTTCCTGGTGATCTACAGCGCCGTGCTGGCCGCGATCATCTCGCTACCGATCGGCTTCATCTCGGGCGTCCGTCGCGGTGGGGTACTCGACCAGGCCGGCCGCGTCTTCTTCACGCTGAGCTTCGCGATGCCGGCGTTCTGGCTCGGCATCATCCTCATCATCATCTTCAGCATCCGGCTGCACGTCTTCCCGATCAACGGGTTCGGCAGCGGCTTCGGCGGCCACCTCTACTACCTGTTCCTGCCGGCGCTGACCATCTCGCTCGGCTTCTCCACCGTGCTGGTCCGCAGCTTGCGGGCGGCGACGATCGGGACGCTGCAAGCGGAGTTCATCGACACCGCCCGGATGAAGGGCATCCGCTGGTCGCGGGTCCTGTGGCGGCATGTCTTCCGGAACTCGGTGCTCGCGGTAGTCGCCGTCTATGGCGTGAATCTGGCATACCTGATCGGCGGGACGGTCCTGGTAGAGAACGTGTTCTCGCTGCCGGGGCTTGGCACGCTGCTGGTCAGCTCGGTCTCCGACCGCGACTACCCGGTGGTGCAGGGCGTGACGCTGCTGTTCGCCGTGCTCATCGTGTTCATCAACCTGTTCACCGACATAGTGCAGGCAGCCTTGGATCCACGAGTCGGCCAGGAGATCGGCACATGACCGCCATGTGGACGGCGAGTCCGTCCGAGATGCTGATGCAGGTCGCGACGAAGGCGGCCGGCAGGCAGCGCAGTCTCGTGCGGCGGCGGCTCGTGCTGATCATCGGGATCGGCATGCTGCTCATCGCCATCGTGGCCGCGGTCTTCGCGCCGCTGCTGACGTCGTACTCGCCCACCGCCATCGACGTGCTGCACCCGCTGTCGCCGCCGTTCACCGCCGGGCACTGGCTCGGCACCGACCAGTACGGCCGCGACCTGCTGTCCCGCATCCTGTACGCGGGGCGGATCGACCTGGCGATCGCCTTCGGCGCGACAGTCGTCACCCTGGTGGGCGGCACGATGATCGGCCTGGTGGCCGGGTATGTCGGCGGCAAGGTGGACAGCTTCCTCATGCGCCTGGTCGACCTGTTCTTCGCCTTCCCGTTCCTCGTCCTCATCATCGCTATCATCGCGATGCTCGGTCCGAGCACGTTCAACTTGTTCATCGCGATCTGGATCACGAGCTGGGTGAGCTACGCACGTATCATGCGCGCCCAGACAGTCGTCGCGAAGAAACAGCAGTACGTGCTCGCGGCCAGGGCGCTGGGCTACAGCCCGCTTCGGGTCATGTTCCGGCACATCCTGCCCAACAACTCGTCCCCGGTGATCATCTTCTCCATGGTGGACGCGGTCGGGAACATCATCCTGGCCGCCTCACTGGGATTCCTGGGGCTCGGCGTCCAGCCGCCCACGCCGGAATGGGGCTCGATGATCTCCGACGGCCAGAACTACATCCTGTCCTCGTGGTGGCTGGCGGCTTTCCCTGGCCTCGCCGTCGTCTTCGTCGGTGTCGCGTTCAGCCTGATCGGCGACGGTCTGGCGGACCTGCTCCGGGCTGGTGACCGGTGACCGCGACCGGAGCGCCGCTGCTGACCGTCCGTGACCTGCACAGTTACCTGGCCACGCGCCAGGGGGTCGTGCGCGCGGTCGACGGAGTGTCGTTCACGGTGCATGAGGCCGAGGTGCTCGGGATCGTCGGGGAGAGTGGCTGCGGTAAGACGGTAACGTGCCGCACGATCATGGGCCTGATGCCGGCCCGGTCATTGCATACCGACGGAGCCGTGATCTACCATCCGCTCGGCGACCGGAACCTGCTGGGCGCGCCGGAAAGCGAGCTGCGGTCCATTCGCGGCAGCCATCTCGCGATGATCTTCCAGGACCCGATGACCGCGCTGAATCCCGTGCTCAACGTCGGCGACCAGATCATCGAGGCGGTCCGGGCGCACGCCGACTGCACTGCCGCCGAGGCGCGGACCCGTGCCATCGGCCTGCTGGACCGGGTTGGCATCCCGGCCGCGAGCCGGCGGATGAGCGACTACCCGTTCCAGTTCAGCGGCGGCATGCTCCAGCGGGCCCTGATCGCGATCGCGCTGGCCTCCTCGCCGCGGCTGCTGCTGGCCGACGAGCCCACGACGTCGCTGGATGTCATCATTCAGGACCAGATCCTCAGCCTGCTGCTCGAACTGCAGGAAGACACCGGCATGAGCATGATCCTGGTCAGCCACGACCTCGCGGTCATCAGCGAGATGTGCGACCGGATCATCGTCATGTACGCGGGACAGATCGTGGAGGAGGGCGCGGCCGCCGACATCATCACGGCGCCGAAGCACCCCTACACGCACGCACTGCTGGAAGCCCTCCCCCAGGCCGGGTCCCGCGGCCAGCTGCGCAGCATCACCGGCTCGCCACCGAGCCTCATCGACGTCCCGGCGGGCTGCCGGTTCGCGCCGCGCTGCCGGTTTGTCACCGACGAGTGCCTGAGCTGGCAGACCGAGCTAGTGGCGGCCGGCGAGCGCGAGCACGCGGCGCGGTGCTGGCGGCACGAGGACATCGCGGAAGGGCGGGACACGTGGGAAGCAAGCGACTCGGCGTCGGCGTAATCGGCGCTGGCCGGTGGGCGAACCTGGCGCACCTGCCGGGCTGGGCCAGGGACAACAGATGCCAGATCGTCGGCATCTGCGACATCGACGAGGCGCGGGCAGCAGCAGCCGCCGCTACCTTCGGCGCTCAGCTGGCCACGACCGACTACCGCGAGCTGCTGAAGCGGGACGACATCGACATCATCGACGTGGTCACCCGAGACAGCGAGCATCTGCCGCTGAACTCGGCTGCGCTGGCGGCAGGCAAGCACGTGCTGAGCGAGAAGCCGGTGGCGCACGATCACCGCGAGGTGGCCCGCCTGGCCGAGCTGGCCCGCTCCAGCGGACTCAAGACCAAGGTCGGCCTCACGTTCCGGTACAGCCCGGCGGTCCGCTACCTGAAGGACCTCATCCGCAGCGGCAGCCTCGGCACGCCCTACATCTACAACGCCTACGAGCAGAACTCGCAGTGGCTCGACCCGCAGACTCCGCTGCGCAGCCGGGCGCAGGCCGTCGACGGCCCTATCCAGGTCGCCTCGCTGGAGGGATATGGCGCGCCAGTGATCGACATCGGCCACTGGCTGCTGGAGTCGGACTTGACCGCGGTCGTCGGCGTGCTCAAGAACTTCGTGCCGGAGCGCCTCCTCGCCGCCACCGGGACGATGGCCCGCGTCAACATCGACGACGGCGATATCTTCATCGGCGAGTTCGCCAGCGGTGCCATCTGCTCGGTGCAGACCAGCTTCGTCACGGTTGGCAACTACCCCGGCATCGAGGTCCGCGTTTACGGGAGCGAGGGAGCCGCGATCGCGCGGCTCATCGAGGAGTTCGGGATCTGCGAGACGCTGAAGGTCGCGCGACCTGATGACGTGGAATTCCGCGACGTCGACGTCCCGGCCAGCTACTACCCGGCCGGCGGCAGCCCGCGCGAGTCGTGGCGGACCCTGTATTACGCCAACCTCACCGCTAGCTTCGTCAGTGAGGTACTCGGGGAAGTGGACGGCAACGAGGGTAACTTCGATGACGGCCTGTGGGTGCAGGAGGTAGTGAACGCCGTGGAGATCTCGCATCGGGAACGGCGGTGGGTCAGTCTGCCGCTCGAGCCGGATCAGGTCAGCGAGGCTGGCCACTGATGCCCGCTGAGGCGCCCAGCATCAGGTGGGGCATCGTCGGCACGGCCAACATCGCCAGGGCGGTCTTCCTGCCGGGCCTGCGCCACGCCGGCGGCGGCACGGCCGAGGCCGTGGCAAGCCGCGAGCTGCGCACCGCGGAGCAATACGCGGCCGAGCACGGGATCGCCCGTGCTGTCGCCGGCTATCAGTCCCTGATCGATGATCCCGGCATCGACGCCTTGTACGTGCCGCTGCCCAACGCCATGCACGCGGACTGGGTCATCGCGGCGCTTCGGGCTGGCAAGCCAGTCTTGTCCGAGAAGCCGCTGTGCGGCAACCTCGCGGACACCGAGCGCGTCCTCGCGGTGGCGCGGGACACCGGCACTTTGCTCTGGGAAGCCTTCGTCTTCCCGTTCCACGCCCAGATGAGCCGCGTCCGGGACGCCGTCGGCAGCGGCGCGATCGGCGAACTGCGCGAGATCCAGTCCAGCTTCCACTTCATGGTCAGCCGGCCCGACAACATCAGGCTCTCGGCCGAGCTCGAGGGGGGCGCGCTGAACGATGTCGGCTGCTACCCGATCCGGCTGGCGTTTGACCTGTTCGGCGAGGAGCACCAGAGCGCCTGGGCCGACGCCGTCGCTGGCGGCCATGGCGTCGACGTCGACAGCTGGGGCTCGCTTGGCTACTCGGACGGCCGCCGGCTGATGCTGTCCTGCGGGTTTCGCCGCAGCTACGACACGTTCACGCGGCTGCTCGGGACCGCGGGCGAGATCCGGATCAGTAACCCGTTCCACCCGTCGGCGCGCGACCAGCTTCAGGTACTCGGTCAAGGCAACGCAGCCACGACCGAGCCGGCCGCTGACGAGCCGTCGTTCGCGCCGGCCATCCGCCATATTCACGCCGTGCTGCGCGGCGCGGAGGCTCCCCGGCTGCTCGCGATCGACACGGCGCTGCCCGTCGCGCGCGCCTTGAACGACCTGCACGCCTGCCTCGGGCGGCCGGACGCCGCCTAGCCCAGCAGGGCGGGCTCGCCGGTACCTGTTTCCGCGGCCGGCACCGTCTCGGCGGACGGCCACTTCCGGAGCTCGACCTGCGGGATGAGCCAGGTGGCGAGGAAGGCGAGCGCGGCGATCGGGACGGCCACGATGAAGACCGTCTGGATGGACTCGGCGTAGCCGGCCACGAAGCCGGCGTGGATCGCCGGCGGCAGGTGTGACAGCAGGGCGGGCGTCGCGTTGGCGCTCGAGAAACCGGCCGGCAGAGGCACCCCGTGCAAGTGCTTGATCAGGTTCCCGACGAGCACGTTGGAGAAGATGGCGCCGAAGATCGCCGTGCCGAACGATCCGCCGATAGACCGGAAGAACGTCGCTCCCGACGTGGCGACCCCGAGCTCTGAGTGGGGCACGGCGTTCTGCACGATGATGACCAGCACCTGCATCACGCCGCCGATGCCCATGCCGAGCACGAGCATGTACAGCGAGTCCTGCAGCGATGAGGTGGCGACCCCCATGCGCGACAGCAGGTACAGGCCGAGCGTCATCATGGCCGCCCCGGCGATGGGCCAGAACCTGTATCTGCCCGTCCTGCTGATGATCTGCCCGGACCCGATCGAGACCACGAGCAGCCCGGCCATCAGCGGCAGCAGCTGAACACCGGAGAGCGTCGGTGAGACGCCGCGGACGACCTGGAAGAACGCGGGCAGGTAGGTTATGGCGCCGAACATCGCGAGCCCGACGATGAAGCCGACGATGCTGGTGACCGAGAAGGCACGGAGCCGGAACAGGTGCAGCGGCAGGACAGGCTCCTTGGCCCGGCGCTCGACCAGGACGAACACCCCCACGAGCACGACGCCGCAGACGCCGAGGGTCCAGATCGGCGCCGAGCTCCACGGGTAGGTCGTGCCACCCAGGCTGGTCAGCAGGATGAACGAGGTCGCCGCGAGCGCCAGGACGGCAGTGCCGACGTAGTCGATGATGTGGTGCACGCGGCGGAGCTTGCCCGGTACCTGACTGGCTACGACGACGAGCGCGATGATGCCGATCGGCACGTTGATGTAGAAGATCCAACGCCAGGTCAGGTTGTCCACGAACACGCCGCCCAGCAGCGGGCCGACGATGCTAGACACGCCGAAGACCGCACCGAACAGGCCGACGTAACGGCCGCGCTCGCGGGGGGAGACGATGTCCCCGACGATCGCCTGCGCGCCGACCATCAGGCCCCCGCTGCCGAGGCCCTGGATCGCGCGGAACGCGATGAGCTCGACCATGGAGTGGCTGAGACCGGACAGGACCGAGCCCACCAGGAAGATCACGATCGCGGCCTGGAAGAAGACCTTCCGCCCGTACTGGTCGCCCAGCTTGCCCCACAGCGGCGTCGACACCGTGGTCGCCAGCAGGTACGCCGTAATGACCCAGGCGATATGCGAGCCGCCCTTGAGATCGCCGACGATCGTCGGCAGGGCGGTCGACACAATGGTCTGATCGAGCGCGGCCAGCAGCATGCCGAGCATCAGCGCGCCGATGATCAGCAGGATGGAGCGGTGGCTGAGGCCGGGCAGCGCGCCGTTGCCATCCCCGGTCCCGTTCACCATCGCGGCTCCCGAGCTGCGGTTGCCCGTGCCGTCCTGCGGCGAGCTGCCGCCTGCGGAGGGGCTGGACACGCTCATGCGTTGTCGTCCTTTCTGTCGTGCCCGGTGCGGGCATGCCGTCCGCCGTCCTCCGGAAACCCGTCGGCAAGCGCCGCAAGAGCTGTGTCGATGAGCTGATCCAGAGCCACGGCGCCGCCAGAAGCGGCCCAGAACGACATGGTCGCGCGCAGGACGCCGGTGGCCGCGCCGGCCAGCAGCAGTGGATAGGCATCGCGAGTCGGATCGGTCCCAAGCCGTTCGGCGAGACCGGCCACGATCCCGGCTTCGATCTGCGCCATGTGCGCGGCCTGGGCCGCCCGCAGCTGGGGATCGGCAAGCGCGGCCTTCATCTGCCTGACCCACCGGGTCGGGTCGCCGCCAAGGGCGCCGAGCTCGCTTGCGACGTTGCGTGCGTATTCGGCCAGCACCACTCGCAGCGCCGCGAGCGCGCTGGCATCCGGCAGATCCTGGACCAGGCGCGCGCGCAGCTCCTCAGCCCGAGCCGGGCCGCCACCGAACAGCACCGCCTCCTTGGACGGGAAGTAGTTGAAGAAGGTCCGCGGCGAGACGTCCGCGGCAGCGGCGATGTCTTCGACGGTGACGCGAGAGAATCCCCGCTCGGCGATGAGGTCGAGGGCGGCTCGCCGGATACCGAGGCGGGTAGCCAGCTTCTTCCGCTCGCGGAGCGACGAACTCTGCTCCGGGCGTGGCGCGGCCAGCGATGAAAGCGACATGGTGCAGCGAGTATAACATTACAGTGACTGCACCTAATGCACGGGCCCGATGAGTGGCTTGGGCCTGATGAGTGGCTCGGGTCAGATGACGAGACCGAGACCGCCGTCGACCACGAGCGTCTGGCCGGTCGCGTACGGCGTCGAGATGAGCGCCATGCACGCGTCGGCGATGTCCTCGGGCGTGGCCACGCGGTGCAACGGCGTGATGAGTTCCACCCCGGCCTTGCGATCGTCCCACGTCGCCGTCCACGGCGTAGCGACGAGGCCCGGCGCGATGGCATTCACGCGCACGCCGCCCCCGGCGTGTTTTGCCAGGATCGTCGTCAGGTGGTTGAGGGCGGCCTTGGAGACAGCGTAGGGCAGCGAGCTGCCCGTCTGCCGGACCCCGGCGACGGACGTGATGTTGATGATCCAGCCGTCCGCGGCCTGGCGCAGCAGCGGCAGCGCAGCCTGGCTGACCAGGAAGGTCCCGGTGACATTGGTCCGCAGGACCTGCTCCCAGTGCGCGACGGTGACGGCGGCGATATCCGGCATGGGGACATCGATCGTGACTCCGGCGTTATTCACCAGGCCGTCGAGGCGCCCCCACCGCTCCTGTGCCGCCGCCACGAGCGCCGTCGCCGTCGCCGGGTCGCCAATGTCCCCCTGGACGTATACCGCGTCGGGCAGCTCAGCGGCGATGCGCTGGCCCGCCTCGACCGACGCGACGGAGTTGACGACGACTCCGGCACCGAGGCCCGCCAGACGGCGGGCGACCGCCGCACCGATGCCGCTGGACGAACCGGTGACGATGATGGCCTTGCTCGTGAGGTCCACAGATGGATTCCGTTCAGCACGTGGATTCCGTTCAGCACGCTGATGGGCACTCGGGAGCCTAGTCACCGCCCGCCCGGTCCGGTCGCGAAGGCGGCAGCTCGCTGGTTACCAGGCGGCCGCTGACTGGCCGCCAATCCCGCTGCTCGACGCGCTGGGGAAGCCGGGCAGCGGCGTGAAGCGGCTGCCGTCGAGCCGGCCGAAGCCCAGGCCGAAGCACTGGACGAGCGCGTGGACGCCGGCGCTGCCCAGGGATACGACGTTGCACTCCTGGTCCAGCAGGCCGGCGCCAGTGCCCGGCGAGACAAACTTCTGCGTCGACGTGTACAGCACGCCGAGCAGCTTGCCCGTGCGCGCAGACAACTCGACAAACTGCGCGACGACGGTGTCGCGGAAATACCACTGCAGATCGTTGCGGACAGTTGAGGTAATGACCACGTTCCCGTCCGATGTGACCAGGGCCGCCGGGACGTAACCGCTCGGCTCGGCGCCGGGCGATGCAATCGCCCTGGCGGCGAGCAAATCCCCGGCTGGCGCAGAGGTGTCCAGCAGCCGGTACCCCGCCGCTCGCTGACGTCATCCACGTCGTCGCGGTGCCGGTGGCCAGAGCGACAACCCGGATCCCTGACCACTGGCAGCTGCCGCCGCGGCACGACTGGAGGCTGATCGCGAGCCTGCTCGCATCCGGCGACAGCGCCACGTCATCCACGGAAAGACTGGGCGAGATGGTGATGGGCAGCCGGGTGAGGCTCGCCGAGCGGCCGCGCGCCCCGAGGCGCAACACGAAGAACCAGGTGACGTTGTGCGAGCCGTTCTGGTCGAGCTCGGTGATGACGAACGTCCGGGCGTCGGCCGCCGCGCTGATGCTCGGACCCTGCGTGCCGCCCTGGCCCATGAGCGTGGGCACGGCGACGGTCGTCAGGAGCGCGCCGGTTGCCGACGCGTGTACGGCCGCAAACGTGGCGATCCGGCCCTGCGGGCCGACATACCGCTGGAAGGCCGTGACGTAGTAGGGCGGCATCGGTCCTGCCTGCCCCGCTATGGCAGCCGGCCGATCGCCTGGGTGCTGACCGGCTTGCGGGCCGACCAGGGACACGCCAGCGACAACGGCGAGAACGGCCGCAGCCGCGGCGACCGCGGCCAGCCAGCGCTTCATCCGGATCGGCTTCCGGGCAACGGGGTCCTGGAGCGGGCGGAGCGACTCCGGCTGCGCGCGGTCAGCCACGTCCCGCAGATGGCGGCGCAGCCGGAGTCCGTCACATCCACGACGCCATCGCCACGGGCCGGATGGGCGAGCGGCGTCCCGCCACTTCGCCCGGCCGCTCCGTCCGGCACTCCCGCCATCGTGACATCCACGCTAGAGAGACGCTCAGCCCGTCGCTAGCGCTGCGGCAAGAAGCAGCCAGGTTTCGCGCTAGCTGGTCGCTGCTTCGTACTGCTCGACCACGCTTGCCGGGATCCGGCCCCGGTCACTGATCGCGATGCCCTCGGCCTTCGCCCACGCGCGGATGTCACTGCTGCGCTCACGAGCAGACGACGGGCGAGCCGACCGGCGACGCGACCCGCGACCGGCCCGGCGGGCGTGCTCCACGAAGGGCGCCACGCCAGTCCGGAACATCCTGGCGTTCTTCTTGCTGAGGTCGATCTCGTACTCAGCGCCGCCGACTCCGAACCGGACCGTCTCCTCCGCCGGGCCACCATCAAGATCGTCTTCCAGTGCGACCGCAATCTTCGTTGCCATATCAGCCTCCATGACTGCGATTAGCTCCCCTAGAACCGTACCGACCGCCCGTCCTGCCGTCGCATCCGCAACGCCGCCGGCCTCCGATCGTGCCAACCTGGCCAGAAGGTCGAGCCCAGCCCTGATCGGGACGAAGGTCCCAGTCCGCGGCCACCAAACGACCCTGCCTGATCACACCCGATGCTGCTGGCGTGGGCTCTAGTGTCCGCAGGCATTCGGGGGAAGTGGCCAGGGCGCCGCGCATGCGGGACAGCTGGCCACGGCCTGGGCGGGGAGGGGATTCTCATGGCCGCAGCAGCTGCGGTCCGACCGGAGATCGGCACGCCGGCGGCCGGCGACAGCGTCCTGACGTCGAAGATCACCGTGCCAGGATTGCCGAGCTGGCTGGTGCCCCGGCCGCGGATCAGCGATGCGATCTCTGACGGCATCCAGCGGCCGATGACCGTGCTGACGGGCCCGCCTGGAGCGGGCAAGACGCTCGCAATGGCGTCGTGGAGCGCATCCAGGACCGGCCGGTACGCGGACCCGTCGCGGCTGGCCTGGCTGTCAGTGGACCGGTATGACGGCAACGCGGAGACCTTCTGGCGCCACGCCACCGCGGCGCTGTTTCGGGCCGGCCTGCCCCTCCGCTGGACTGGACATATCTGTGCGGGGGAAGGTTCGGCCAGCCGCGACTTCCTCGCCCACCTGGCCCTGACGGCAGCCGCCAGCGAGCAGCCCGTTGCCCTCGTGCTCGACGACGTGCACCTGCTCGCGAATCCCGGCCCGCTTGCTGACCTCGCTTACGTGCTCGAGCACGCGGGCGGCGGTCTGCGCCTGCTCATCGCGTCGCGTACCGGGCCGCCGATGCCGTTGCACCAGTTCCGGCTCGCCGGGCAGCTCACCGAGATCCGGGCCAGGGATCTGGCGTTCACCGGGCGGGAAGCGCCGGCTGCTGGCGCGCTATGGCATCACCTTGTCGCCAGCGGCACTCGACGTGCTGATGCGCAGGACGGAGGGCTGGGCGGCGGGCCTGCGCCTCACGGCGCTGGCCATGCGCGATCACCCTGACCCCGATCACGCCGCTGCGGCTGTCGACGGGCAGGACAGCACCATCCTGGACTACCTGGTGGATGAGGTGTTCGACGCGCAGCCGGCCGCCGCCCGCGACCTGCTGCTGAGGACGAGCATCGTCGAGCGCGTCAACGACGAGCTCGCAGCTGCGCTGACGGGCGACCGGCGGGCCGCACGCATGCTCCCTGCGCTGGCCGAGGCAAACGGGTTCATCGAGCCGCTCGGGCACGGCTGGTACCGATATCACTCCCTATTCGCCGACGTCCTGCACGCCATGCTCGGGCGCGACGATCGGTACGACGTGGCCGAGCTGCGCGCCCGCGCGGCCAGGTGGTCCCGGCGGAACGGCATGATCACAGGCACGGTCACCCAAGCGTCGCGCGCCGGGGACTCCGCTGCCCCGGTCGTGACCGAGCCGCTCAGCCAGCGCGAACGCGAGGTCCTTGAGTACGTCTCGAGCATGCTGAATACCGCCGAGATCGCGGACGAGCTGTACCTCTCGGTTAATACCGTCAAGTCCCACCTGCGGAGCATCTTCCGCAAGCTCGGCGCCACTCGCCGCGGTGAGGCGGTCCGCCGTGCGCGTGAGCTGCAGCTGCTATAGCTCCGCGCTAGTCGGCTCGGCGCTAATCGGCTCGGCGCTCCACGTAGGCGGTCAGCCGCTTTCCGAGCATGAGCGACACCTGATACTCGCCATGCCGCACCACGAGTCCGTAGAGATCGGCTGTGGGCTCGACTTTCCAGCCGTGCAGGTCAATGTTCCGGACAGCGCAGTGCGCGATGCGGTCGGCCCGCTCGACGGCATCCTTGTACCGGGTCCCGTCGTCATTCAGCTCGAGAGCGAGATCAAACTCAAGGTCGTCTGCCGAACGCAGCCGCGCCAGATTCTGCTCGATCTCGATGAGTACCGGAGCTAGGGACAGGTCAGCTAGTGAATGCGGATGGGGCGCCGACATGAGGATCACCGTGGCTTCCGGTCAGAGTGAGACGTGACGCCACTATGACCCGCGGTCGGCCGGCTGCCATCGGACCAAGGACCCTCCGGTCGCAGCCCAAGGTCATCAATCCTGGCGCTGCGGCGCGAGCTTGGACAGCTGCCGAGCGGACAGGGGGGCGACTTTGCTGAGCGCGCCGCTCGCCCGCAGGCCGGCCAGCTGGATGTCGAGGAATCGCTGCCAGGCGTCCGGAGCGACCTCCCCGACGCCCTGGACCAGGCCGCGCATCGCCCAGATCAGTGCCATGACGTCGCCGGCGGTCACGCCAGGGTTTACCGTGCCCGCGGCCGCGGCACGCGCAGTGAGCTCGTCGATGGCAGCTCGCATCCGTTGCGTGGTCCCGGCGTCGGTCGGGCGCTGGAGCAGGAGACTGGCGTAGCGCGCGTGCTCGGCGAATGACTGGCCGAGAGCGCGCAACAGCTCCTCGAGCCCGTGTCCGTCGGTGCGCGCCAGTGCGCTGTCGACGGCGGCGAGAATCTCCCCCAGCGCCAGCTCGAGCAGTTCGTCGATCAGTGCGTCCTTGCTGGCGAACCGGCGATATACGGTGCCGACGCCGACGCCCGCGCGCGCGGCGATCTCCTCCATGCTGGCGTGGGTGCCGGACTCCCCGAGTACCTCGCGGGCCGCCGCCAGGATGCGGTGATAGTTGCGCACGGCGTCGCGCCGGGCTGCGGGCGGCCCGTGCCGCGGCACGTGCTGCGGCGCACCGCGCGGCGGGGCCTGATTGCTCACGGCAGTCCCTGCCTCATGGGACCTCGACCGCGGCAACCTCGGCGTGCTCCGGCTCACCAGCCGACCGCCGCAGGCCCCGCGCCGACGGTATCAGCAGGCCAGCGCCTGCAGCGAGGACCAGGCCGCACGCCATGACCGCGAACCCCGTGGTATAGCCGGACTCCGTGGGCAGCCCGGACGGCTCGAGCTGGGAGGTGACGATGCTGGCCATCACCGCCGCGCCGATGCTGCCGCCGATCGTGCGGATGTTCGCGTTCATGCCACTCGCGACCCCCGTCTGCGAGGCCGGCACCGCGACGACAACCAGGGCAGACATCGCGGAGAAAGCCAGCCCGAAGCCAACGCCCATGATGGCGCTGGACAGGAAGATCTCCCATTCGTGCCCGTGCGCGAACGCCAGGACCGCCATGGCGATGGCTCCGACCAGACACCCGGCGATGACGAGCACCTTGCCCCCGAGCTGGCGGGTGAGCCGTCCTGCGAAGATGCCCACGGTGAACATGGTGATCGCCGAGGGCAGGAGCATCAGTCCGGACAGCGTGATGCTCGCGCCAAACCCGTAACCGGCGGCCCTGGGCGTCTGCACGAACTCGGGCAGGAAGGCGAACGTCGCATACATTCCCACCCCGATGAGCAGCGCCACCAGGTTGTTGGTCCAGACAGCCGTCCGTCGCATCATCTTCATGTCGATCAGCGGCGTCGCCGCGCGACGCTCGGCGACCACCCAGCCTGCCGCGAGTACCAGCGCCGCGGCCAGCAGACCGATCACCCTGCCGGAGCGCCAGCCCCAGGGCGGCGCCTCACTGAGCGCGACCAGCAGCGCCACCAGCCACGCCGACAGCAGCACCGCCGGGATCCAGCTAATCCGCCCAGGCGACCGGATTGGTGACTCGGGGACGAACAGCACGGCGGACACCGCGGCGACGACAGTGATGATCATCGGCAGCCAGAACAGCCAGTGGTAGCCCAGCGCATCAACGATCGGACCGGCCAGGACAATGCCCAGGCCAGCTCCGACCGCCGTCAGCGAGGCGATGGCTCCCACCGCGCCCGAGACCTTCCCAGCCGGGAATTCATCACGGATGATGCCGAACGCGACGGGCAGCATGCCGCCCGCGATCCCCTGGATGACCCGCGCCACGATCAGGACCGCGATCGATGGCGCGACGGCGGCGAGCAGCGAGCCGATAGCCAGGGCGACGAGCGTGGCAACGAAGACCCGCTTCTTGCCGATCATGTCCCCGAGCCGCCCCAGGATCGGAGTCATGATCGACGCTGACAAGAGGTAGGCCGTCAGGACCCAGGTCGCGGCGCTCTGCGTCGTATGCAACTCGTGCTGCACCGTCGTCAGCACCGGAATCACCAGCGACTGCAACAGCGCGAACGCCGCGATGCCCGCCGCCAACACCGCGAACGTCACCTGGTGATGCGCCCGCCTGCTCCCTGCCGCCACCCAAGACCTCCCGAAGCGGAATCATGCTTCCGGTATGACGATAGCAGAAGCGGAATCAGGATTCCGCCGCGTCATCAGACGCGTGATCTGCGAGCTTTGCCGGGTATGCGCTGGGCGCACACCTGGCGGGTGGGCGCGGTGCGGCTGGGAAGGCTGAGCAGGACGACCGTGTTATCAAGAAGGCCCTGTTATCAAGAAGGGTTATCAAGAAGGCTTTGGCATCGGCGCCGGGTCGCGGTGCGGGACCCCGGAGCGCCGACAACGACCGGAAATGAGGTTGACGGTGGCGCTGCCATACGACTCCACGGCAAAGTTCCAGGACTACGCCAATCCGGAGATGCTCGTCAGCACCGCGTGGCTGGCCGAGCACCTGGGCGATCCCGGCCTCGTCGTAGCGGAGTCCGACGAGGACGTGCTGCTGTACGAGACAGGCCACATCCCCGGCGCGGTGAAGCTGGACTGGCACACCGAGCTGAACGACCCCGTGACCCGCGACTACGTCGACGGCGAGGGCTTTGCGCGGCTGATGTCAGCCAAGGGCATCAGCCGGGACACGACGCTTGTCTTGTACGGCGACCGGAACAACTGGTGGGCGGCCTACGCGCTGTGGGTGTGCACGCTATTCGGGCACCCAGATGTCCGCCTGCTGGACGGCGGCCGGGCTAAGTGGATCGACGAGGGCCGCGACCTGACGACCGAGGCGCCGCGCCGGCCGACCACCGACTACCCGGTCGTGGGGCGCGACGACAGCACGTTCCGTGCGTTCCGCGACGATGTCCTGCGCCACCTCGGCCAGCCGCTCATCGACGTCCGCTCGCCCGGCGAGTACACCGGCGAGCTGCTGCATATGCCGGACTACCCGCAAGAGGGCGCGCTGCGGGGCGGGCACATTCCTGGCGCCTACAGCGTCCCGTGGTCTCGTGCCGCCGCGCAGGACGCCACGTTCCGCACCCGCAAGGAGCTCGAGGCCATCTACCAGGACGAGGCCGGCCTGGGCCCCGCCGACGACGTCGTGGTCTACTGCCGGATCGGCGAGCGATCCAGCCATACCTGGTTCGTCCTGCATCACCTGCTCGGGTATCCGCGGGTTCGCAACTACGACGGGTCGTGGACTGAGTGGGGTAACTCGGTCAAGACACCGATTCGCCGCGGCGAGCAACCATGACAGCCGGCCCCGGCACGCTGCATCCCCGGCTGCAGGAGATCGCCGAGGACTTCAGCGCCGTCCCGGACAACGACAAGCTCCAGCTGCTGCTGGAGTTCGCGCAGGATCTGCCGCCGCTGCCGGCCCGGTACGCCGAGCACCCCGATCGCCTCGAGCCGGTGCCGGAGTGCCAGTCTCCGTTGTTCCTGGCGGTAGAGGTGGATGACGACGGCACCGTCCACCTGTTCTTCGACGCCCCGCCCGAGGCGCCGACGACGCGGGGGTTCGCCGGCATCCTGTACGCCGGACTAGACGGCCTTGGCGCAGCCGAGATCCTGCAGACGCCAGGCGAGTTCTCCGCCCGGCTTGGCCTGCAGGATCTGGTCAGCCCGCTACGACTGCGCGGCATGGCGGCGATGCTGGCCAGGATCAAGAGGCAGGTGCGCGAGCGGCAGGTCGCTGACTGACAGGGCCGCGCCGCTCGGTCCTGCGGCCGGGGCGGATCAGCGAACCGATGCGGCGCGGTCGACGGCCGCCGCGATCGCCCGCGGATCTGGCTTGACCGGCACTGCCGCGATCAGCACGGTCGGCGTGGCGCTCACCCCGGCCGCCACCGCACGATCCGTCACGTAGCGCGGCCAGTCCACGTAGGCCCCGGCGGACACGCAGCTGGTGAACCCCGCGACGTCGAGCCCGGCCGCACGTCCGAGGTCGACCAGCTCGGCGTCAGTCAGGCCGGCGCCGCCCTCTGGTGGCTGATTCACGAACAGCGCATGCGCGTACTCCACGAACCGTCCCTGGTCGGCGGCGCAGCCGGACGACGCGGCCGCGCGGGTCGAGTAGCGGGTCGTGGACGCCTCGTCCAGGAAGCTCATCGGGTGGTAGGCGATGCTCAGCCGCCCGTCGGCCACTAGCGCGGCTAGGACCGTTTCGGAAGCAAGCTCGAATCGCTTGCAGAACGGGCACAGGAAGTCGATGTAGGCATCCATGCGGACGTGGCCGTCGCCGATGACCACCCCGTCGCCTGCTGGCGTCGCGCCAGCGGGAACGTGGGCGGGCCTGAGCTGATGTGTCATGAGTCCCTCCGAGAGTCGCCAGCGGCCACCTGTGGTCACGCGAGTAAGGCTCTGCTGGGCACCTTGCCTGGCCTGTTCTGGGCCGCAGCGCTGGCCGCCGCGGCCGCGCTGCGCAGCTGCGCTAGCCGCTTGCGCGACGGCAGCAAGAGCACTGCCAGCAGCACGCCAACACCAAACAAGGCGGCCGACACGATGAAGGCGACCGTATAGCCGTGAGTCGCCGCAACGGCCGGTGCCAGGGCGCCGGCGTGGTGGCTGGTGAGGTACCTGGCCGTCGCCATCAAGGCGACGGTGCTCAGCGCGGCCGTGCCGATCGAGCCGCCTACCTGCTGCATCGTGTTGACGACGGCGGCGGCGACGCCTGAGTCCTGCGGCGGCACTCCGGCGGTAGCCGTGTTGATGGCGGGCGAGATGATCAGGCCGAAGCCCACGCCCAGCAGAAGCAGGCTGGGCAGCACGCCGCCCGCGTAGCTCGAGGTGACGGTGAGGCGAGACAGCAGCGACATCGCGGCTACGCCGAGCAGCATCCCGGACGCGATCAGTGCGCGCGGTCCGAGCCTGGGCAGCAGGACGATGCTGGCGGTGTTGGATGAAATCAGGATGCAGCCGATCATCGGCAGGAATGCCAGCCCTGTGGTGACCGGGCTATAGCCCTTGACGGTCTGCAGGTAGTACGTCAGGAACAGGAACACGCCGAAGATCGCGATTCCTGCCACCCCGACGGAGAGATAAGCGCCGCCCCGAGTGCGATCGACGACGATCCGCAAAGGCAGCAGCGGGTGCCGCACGTGCGCTTCCGCCCATGCGAACGCAGCGAGCAGCGCCGCGCCCGCGACCAGTGAGCCGATCGTCAGGGTGGCCGTCCACCCGGCGGTCTCGGCGTGGGAGAAGCCGTAGACGATGCAGAACAGGCCCGCTGACGCCAGCAGCGTGCCAGGCACGTCCATGAGCGGCCGGGTTGCTGGCCGCCGCACCGGAATGTAGGCCAGCGCTCCGGCGACCGCGATCGCGGCGAAGACCAGGTTGATGTAGAGCGTCCAGCGCCAGGACAGGTACTCGGTAAGCAGTCCGCCGAGGATGAGGCCCACGGCCCCGCCGCCGGCTGCCACCGAGCCGAAGACGCCGAAGGCCTTGCCCCGCTCTCGCGGTTCCCGGAAGGTGCTGACGAGCGTCCCGAGAGCGGCTGGCGCGAGAATCGCGCCAAAGGCCCCCTGCAGCGCCCGGGCGGTGACGAGCATGCCGATCGACGTCGCCGCCCCGCCCAGCGCGGACGAGCCGGCGAACCCGATGAGACCGGTGATAAAGACCCATTTGCGGCTGAACATGTCGCCGAGCCTGCCGCCGAGGAGAAGCAGACTGCCGAAAGCCAGGGCGTAAGCGGTCACCACCCACTGCCGGTCACCGTTCGGAAAGCCAAGCGCGCGCTGGGCTGAGGGCAGCGCGATATTAACGACTGTCGCGTCCAGGACCACCATCAGCTGGGCGGTCGCGACGATGACCAGGATTAGCCAGCGATGATCCGTGGCCTGCCGACCGCCGGCCTGACTCGCGAATGACGACATGAACGACCCATCTTCGCTAGTTCGTGGAGACAAGCTGAAGCTGGTGTCCGCTTCGAGGCATCCCGCTCTGGCCCCGGCACTGGGGCTCCCCCGTGTCAACCCACCATAGCCCGAGCGATCTCACTGATCGGATCCGGTCGGGACCGCGGACGCCGCCGGCTGGCTTGCTGATCGCTTCGCGCTAATGCGGCCGCGTATCGGCCCGGCCGAATGCCTCCAGACGCGGCGCGGCGCGCGCCGACAGCGCCCGCGCGATGTCGGGAGGCACCGGCACAGTCGAACCCTGGAAACCGCGGAATGGCCGGAATGAGCCGAGCTCCGGGGTGGCGACCAGCTCCGTCCGCAGCAGCGGCGGATCGATGCGGTAGTCGAACCGGATGTCAGTCCGCCATCGTCCGTGAGACGAGCCATCGGCGTGCCAGTCGGGATCCTCATAGGTCGCGGCCGTGATCGTCGCGACGTAGTAGATGCCGGGGTGGTCCCGGCCGACAATCTGGAGCCAGACCCGATCCCCGGCCGCCGTTCGGTCCCGGTAGCGCGGCGTGCGCCACGACTGCTGCCGAGATGCGGTGATGGCGGCGTCCAGGTCGTATCCCTTGCGGTTGCCCTGGAAGATCCACTCCGTCATGCGTCAGTGCCTGCCATGCACGCCAAGCTACGCCACGCACGCGCGCCGTCCTTGCATGGAGCGAACGCCATCGGGAATCAGGACTGGAACCGACGATGGGGGAATCAGATGGCCGGGAACTTCACCACTGCACTGCGGGAGACCAACGAGATCACCATCACCGTCACCGGGCGCCTGACAGGGCGGCAGATTTCCATCCCTGTCTGGTTCGTCGCGGAAGACGGGATGATGTACTTGCTGCCTGTCCATGGCTCGGACAGCGACTGGTACAAGAACCTGCTCAAGGACCGCCGCATGGAGCTGACCGCGGACGGAACGAGCATCACCGCTACGGCCACGCCGGTAGCCGATCCAGCCGACGTCAGGTCGGAGGTGGACAAGTTCCGCGCAAAGTATGGCGCGGACCAGATCACTGCGTACTATCCCAAGACCGACGTCGCCGTGGCGGTCGAGCTGCCGGCCTAGCGACGGGAGACGACCTGCGGTGGTCCACGCGCACCCGGCCTGCGACGCCAGCCATCAGCGTGCGCGCAGCCTCGACCAGGCGTCGCTGCCGACGGCGAGCAGCAGAATGACGCCGAGCGCGATCTGGTCGTAGAGGGGATTGAGGCCAAGCAGGTCAGATCCGTTCCCGATCAGCGCGATGAACAGGACACCGGTGACCGTGCGCCAGATCGCGCCCTCGCCGCCGAGGATGCTGGTGCCGCCGACCACGATGCCGGCCAGCACGGTGAAGGTCAGCGCGGTCTGGCCGTTGGATGCCTGCGCGCTCAGTACCCGCGATGTGTCGATGACGCCGCCGAGCGCGGCGGCACCGCCGCTCAGCACGAACGTCAGCACCCTGACGCGGTGCACCCGGATGCCGGCCAGGCGGCTGGCCTCGGCGTTGCTTCCGGCCGCATAGATGTACCGGCCTGCCGTGGTGCGGGACAGCAGCACACCGAAGACGGCGACGACAGCGATCATGATCCAGGTCGAGGTGTTGACGGTCAGCAACGAGCTGCGCGCGAGGTCAGCGAATCCCGGCCGGCTGTAGTCGATGATCAGATTCCCGCTGGTGACGAGGCTCGCCAGACCGCTGATCACGAACGACATGGCGAGGGTCGCGATCAGGGAGTTGATCCGGCCAATCGTCGTGATCAGCCCGTTGGCCAGGCCGACCACGAGCCCGACCGCGATCCCGGCGAGCACGGCGACCGCGGGCGGCACCGTGAGCGCGAGCTTGGCCGCGGTCACGCCAGCCAGCGCGTAGATCGCCCCGACGGACAGGTCGATGCCGCCGGCGACCAGGACCAGCGTTCCGGCCGCCGCGATGATGAGCGTCGACGCCTGCTGATCGAGGATGTCGAGCAGGTTGACCTTAGTGAAAAACGGACCGCTGGCGACCGACAGGACGATGAAAAGGACCAGGAACGGGCCGATGATGCCCGCCCTGCGCAACGGGCCGCCGAGCGCCGCCCGAAGCGGCGACGGCACCGTCACCCGGCGCGTGGCGGCCGGGCGCTCCGTGGCGGTTTCCTGCTGGCTCATGATGCTCCCTTGTCAGCCGGGCCAGCCGGGTCAGCCGGGCCGGACAGGTTAGCCGGGCCGGACGGGTCAGCTGGGCCGGACGGGTCAGCGAGGCCGGACCTGTCAGCCGTGCCAAACGCCGCCGACAGGATCGCTGCCTCGGTCAGCTGCTCCCCGCTGAGCTCCGCCGCGATTCGGCCCTGCCGCATCACGAGCACGCGGTGCGCCAGCCCGAGGATCTCCTCGACGTCGGATGAAATGAGCAGGACCGCCATCCCGTCCCTGGCCAGCGACGCCAGCAGGTCGTAGATGGCGCGCTTCGCGCCGATGTCCACGCCGCGGGTGGGCTCGTCGGCGATGAGCACCCGCGGACTGCGCAGCAGCATCCGGGCGAACAGCAGCTTCTGCTGGTTCCCGCCGGACAGCGTCCCTGCCGTGGCACCCTGCCCGGCCGACCGGACGTCGAGGGTAGCCAGCACCCGGTCGACCGCGCGGCGCTCCGCTCGCGGGCGGACCAGGCCGCCGCGGCTGACGTCGGCAAGGCTGGCCAGGCTGACGTTCTCCCGCACGGACCGGCCGAGCAGCAGGCCTTGCTCGCGGCGCGACTCGGGGATCATGGCCACGCCGGACCGCAGTGCTGCCGCCGGGCTGTCCAGCCGGCGGGCTGTCCGGCCGCGGCCGACCAGGGGCCGGCCGTCCGGTGCCGTGATCGTCCCGCCGCTGACCCGAAGGGCGCGGTAGGCCGCGCGCGCCAGTTCGGTCCGGCCCGCGCCGATCAGGCCCGCCAGCCCGAGGATCTCCCCGGCCCGCAGCTGCAGCGAGATGTCGCTGAAGCCGGGGCCGGACAGCCGGTCGACGGCGAGTGCGACCGGCGCATCCGGCGCTGCTAGCTGCTTGACCGGGTACGTGCCGGCCGTGGAGTCGCCGAGCATGGCGTCGAGCAGGGACGCCTCGGTCTGGCCAGCCGCTTCGGCGGTGCGGACCACCCGGCCGTCCCGCAAGATCGTCACCTGGTCGGCGAGCTCGAGTACCTCGCCGAGGAAATGCGAGACCAGCACGATCGTGGTGCCGGCCGCGGCCAGCCGCCTGATGACCTCGTGCAGCTTGATCACGTCGGGCCGGGACAGCGCGGCCGTCGGCTCGTCCATGACGATCAGCTCGGCGTCGCGGCCGAGGGCCCGCAGGATCTCCACCTTCTGCTGATCGGCGGTCCGCAGGCTGCCAGCGCTCACCTCCCCGCTGAGGTCGAACCCGGCGCTGGCGGCCAGCTTGGCAAACCGGCGCCGTAGTGCCCGGCCCCGGACGAAGCCCGCCGTGCGGGGCTCAGCGCCGAGGAAGACGTTCTCGGCCACCGTCAGTGCCGGCGCCACCGACAGCTCCTGGCCGATCAGGGCCACCCCGGCCGAGATCGCATCGCGCGGCGAGTGGAACCGGACCGGCGTGCCGCCGAGCAGCAGCCGTCCGGCGTCCGGCGCGATGGCTCCGGAGATGATCTTGCCGACTGTCGACTTCCCGGCTCCGTTCTCGCCGACGAGGGCGTGGATGGAGCCGCGGCCGATCCGCAGGCTCACCGCCTCGAGGGCGCGCACGCCGCCGAAGGACTTCGATACCTCGTCCAGCTCGACGTGCGCGCCCGGCAGGCCGGTTTGCTCGGGCACGTTAGCCCGGCCACTCGGCAGTGAACTGGCTGACGTTGGCCTTGGTGACCACGCCGCCGCTGGGCAGCCCGGCGACCGGGTCGATGCCGCCGCTGCTCTTGCCAGTTCGCAGGGCCTTGATAATGGCCTGCATCGCGAGGCGGCCTTCGCTGGCCGGCGCCTGCGCGACGTCGGCGTACCACGCGCCGGAGGCGACTCCGGCGAGCGCAGCCGCGCTGGCGCCGTAACCGACGAGGATCACCTTGCCGGTCAGGTGCGCTGTCTGCAGCGCCTGGGCGCCGCCCTCGATACCCTGGTCGGAGCCGACGATCAGGTTGAGACGCGGGCTGGCCTGCAGCATGTTCTGCACCGCGGTGAGTCCGACAGTCGGGCTGAAGAAGCTCTGGCCTTGCGCCACGACCTTGATCGCCGGGTCGGCGGCGATGGCCTTGTCGAAGGCGCCGCTGATGGCGACGTCGAGAGCTGACGCCTTGATGTCATACAGGTAGCCGACGTCGCACGGCTTGAGGTTCTTGGCCTGGCACGCCTGCACGACCAGCTGCCCGAGCTTCGTGCCAATGCCGGTCGGCACGAACGTAACGTTCGCGGACAGCCCGGGGACCTGGGGCTGGTCCGTGGACAGGTTCGGCCCGAGGATCTGGTCCATGTTGACGACCTTGATCCCCTTGGCGATGGCCTGCTTGACCAGGCTCGTCAGGCCGGTGCCGAAGATCGGCTGCACGATGATGCCGCTGTACTGCCCGGAGTTGATGGCGTCCTGGAGCTGGGAGTACTGCGTCTGCGGGCTGTTGTTCGCGTCAAAGACCTTGACTGTGGCGTTCTCGTCGCTCGCGACGGCCTCCGCCGCCGCGAGCATCGGCGCGTCGTAGCTGTTCTCTACCGCAAACGAGAGATACGCGATGCTGAGTGTCTTGCCAGCCGCCAGCGCGGCTGCGGCCGTTGACCCAGTGGAGGCGGGCTGGCCTCCGCCGGAGCTCCCGCAGGCAGCCAGGGCCAGGCCCGCTGTGATGGAGAGCGCGATGGTGGCGTGATGGCGAAGGCGCCGGATGGCAGTGTCGTTCGTCGACCGTGTAGCCACGGCTAGACTCCTTTGTGCTTACTCGCTGGATGGTGGGTTGGCGTTTCGGCCGGTGAGTCGGGTGGCCGCCCGGCTCACCGGTTTTTTTGTACGGCGGCATCGTCAGCCGCCGTGGTCACGGCGGGATCATGCCGGTCTGCGGGTGCGCAGCTGGCACGCCTAAGCGGGCGGTCCCGGAGGCCCGCCGCCGCACCGGCGCCAGCTCAGGCGGGACCGTCACCTCGAGCGCCGCCTTTCCACTGCGCCGAGCCCGCGTCCCACTCGGTATAGGTGTAAGGGTTGTCGAGCTCAGTGGTTGCCGGGATCTCCGGGTGCATCCCCTCGGTCCAGGCGTCCGGCCCGAGCTGGCCCTGGAGGTAGTCGACCGTCTCGCCGACAACCTGGCGGGCCTTGCCGAGGTCGATCCCGGCGAGCCGATGGTTGTGCTTCACCACGCGGCCGTTGATCACGACGGTGTGCACATCGCCGCGCTGCGCCTGGAACGCCACGTGTCCGTACGGGTTCAGCAGCGGGAACATCACTGGGGACGCGTCGTTCTTGATGAGGACCACGTCCGCCTTCTGGCCAGGCTGGAGCGAGCCGACTATCGAGTCGAGGCCGAGCGCCTTCGCACCGCCGCGAGTCGCCCAGTCCACCACGTCCTCTGCCCGCAGGTGACAGTTCGTCACTGTCTCCTGCTTGGCATGCGCCTCCAGGTGCTCGCGCGACCTGTCAGCGCCGAGCGTGGTCCGCATCGCCGAGAACAAGTCGCCACTCCACCAGACGCTGGTGTCCATCGACAGCGATACCGGGATGCCGTGCTCACGCAGCTGCCAGGTAGGCGGGTACCCCTGGCCGGCGCTCTGCTCGCTCTCGGTGGAGACCGACGCCGACCCGCCGGTTGCGGCGATCCGGTGGTAGGAGTCCCTGGTGAGCGTCGCCGCGTGGACATAGACCGTCGACGGTGTCATGAATCCGTGCTCGTGCATGAGCCGGATCCCGTCGTCGTTGGTGGCACCCCAGACCCCGGCGTGCGTGGTGACCGGAACCCCGAGATCGCGCGCCACCTCGAACGCCGCCCGCTCGGGAAATGCCGGGTCGCCTGTGACGTCAAAGGCCATCTGGAAGCCGAGCATGTCGCTGGCGGTGCCGAATCGGCGGCTGACGAAGTCGCGGAACTCGGGCGCCGCTGACCACTCCCACGGCCCGGCTTGGATGTTCCCGTAGGCCAGCACAAACCGGCCCGGCACTTCGGTCAAGGCGTCCACCGCTGCCTCGGCATGATCCACCGTCTGGAGGCCGTGCGACCAGTCGACCGTCGTGGTCACGCCCGCGTCGATCGCCTCCATCGCGGCCAGCAGGTTGCCCGCGTAAATATCCTGCGGCCGGAAGACCTTGCCCCAGTTCAGGTAGTACCAGACGAAGTACTGGGTGAGCGTCCAGTCGGCGCCGTACCCACGCATCGCCGTCTGCCACATGTGCCGGTGCGTGTCGATCATGCCCGGCATCAGCACGCCGCCGGTCGCGTCGATCTCCACCGCGCCGTCCGGCGCCGCGAGCTGCTTGCCGACCGCTGCGATCCGCTCGCCGACAACCAGGAGATCGGCGTTGCGCTCAATGGTGTGAGCGTCGTCCATGGTGAGGATCGTCGCGTTCCGGAAGACCAGCGGCCGACCTGACGTCAGCTCGGACTCGGCCGCCGGGGCAGATTCTGCTGTCACTGCAGACCTCCATTCTCGCCGGGCAGTTGCCGGTCTCACGGACAGTTGTCCGGATCACGACTATATGGAGCCTGACCGGAAGCGTTGCCGGTTTGGCGAGCGGTGTCAAGAGGCAGATTCATCCGTTAGCATCGGCTCGCATACGGACTGTCCGTACAGCGGACGGACCGCCAGGCCGCCTTTCAGGGAGATGCCATGGCACGGCAGGACACCAGCCCGGACTTCATCGAGGCGCTCGCCCGCGGCCTCGATGTGATCAGGGCATTTCAGCCAGGCCAGCCCGTCATGACGTTGGCCTCGGTCGCCACTGCCGCCGGCCTCGCCAGGCCGACCGCCCGGCGGATGCTCCTCACCCTGGCCGAGCTCGGCTACGTGCGCGCGGCCGACGGCGGCTTCGAGCTAACCCCCCGCGTGCTCGACCTCGGCATGAGCTACGTGCTGTCGCGTGGCCTGTGGGAGGTTGCCAGGCCGCACATGGAGGCCCTGGTCGCGCAGACCCACGAGTCAAGCTCGATAGCCCAGCTCGACGGCTCTGACATCGTGTACGTGGCCAGGGTCGCGGTTCCGAAGATCATCGCGCTCGCTGTGACGATCGGCACCCGGTTCCCGGCTATGCAGACGTCCCTCGGCAAGGTGCTGCTCGCCGGGCTGCCACCCGACGCCGCGGAGCGGGTGCTCGCCGAGCCGAGCCGGTCGGGTATCGCGGCACGGTGGCAGCCCGACGCGGCCGAGCGGGGCGCCGAGCTGCGCGACGTCCGCGCGCGCGGGTGGTCGCTGACCGACCAGCAGCTCGCTCTTGGCATCAGGTCGGTCGCCGCGCCGCTGCGCGACGGCAGCGGCCAGGTGATCGCCGCCATGAACGTGACCGTGCACGCCGCCGAGACGCCCGTCGACGTGCTGACCGGGCAGTACCTGCCACTGCTGCTCCAGGCTGCCGGGGCGATCAGCGCTGACTGGGCGGCATGCCAGTCACCGCCGCAGATCACGGTTCCACTCGGACAGGCCGCCTCTTGACATTGCGGCGCGTGCGCGGCAAAACTGGCACTTCTCCGGACTAGTGTCCGTTCAGCGGACAGAGGGACCGTCACTGCAGATGAGCCAGGCCGAATGCGCGCCAAACCCAGCACCGCTGGCGGGTGTGCTGATCGCCGA
Organism: uncultured Actinomycetota bacterium; assembly: GCA_963792725.1. GTDB lineage: Bacteria > Actinomycetota > Actinomycetes > Streptosporangiales > Streptosporangiaceae > JAJYUU01. The sequence continues at coordinate 289,966 of CAWBXJ010000004.1, forward strand.
TTTTTCCCGAGTACTGGCCGGGCCGTACTGCACGATGCTGCTAGCCGATCTCGGCGCCGATGTCATCAAGGTGGAGAGCCCGCAGGGCGATGACACGCGTCGCTGGGTGCCGCCCGTCACTGCTGACGGCGTCGCCACGTACTTCCTCGCGATCAATCGGAACAAGCGCTCGATCGCACTGGACCTGACCGATGACACCGACCTGGCCGCGGCCCGCGAGCTTGCCCGGCGGGCTGACGTCCTGGTGGAGAACTTCAAGGCTGGCGGTCTGGCTAAGTTCGGGCTGGACTACGCGTCCATCAGCGCGACCAACCGCGGCGTCGTCTACGCCTCGATCACCGGCTTCGGCGCCGGTGGCGGCAAGGACCTGCCCGGTTATGACCTCATGGTGCAGGCAATATCGGGGCTGATGAGCCTGACCGGGGACCCGGCCGGACCGCCCTACCGGGCGGGCATCTCCGTCTTCGACGTCATCGCCGGACTGCACACCGCCATCGGCATCCTGGCCGCGCTCGGGCAGCGCGCCACCACCGGAGTCGGCCAGCACGTCGAGGCGAGCCTGCTGGCCTCCGCGCTGTCGGCGATGGTGAACCAGGCCAGCGCCTACGCCGCGGGCGGCGTGACGCCGTTCCGGATGGGCAACTCGCACCCGAGCCTGTTCCCGTACGAGCCGCTGCCCACGGCCAGCGGCGACCTGATTATCACCGCGGGCAACGACGTCCAGTTCCGCAGGCTCTGCCGCGTGCTCGGCGCCGAGCACCTGGCCGACGACCCCAGGTTCGCTCGCACCGATGGCCGCACCGCCCACCGCGATCAGCTCCGTCCGCTCCTGATCGACCTGCTCGCCAGCCTGGCCGCGGACTGGTTCGGCGCGCTGATCACGGCCGGCGTGCCGTGCGGACCGATCAACACGGTCGACCAGGGGATCGCGTTCGCCGAGCAGATCGGCCTGGCACCGGTCGTGCCGGCCGGCCGCGGCGACGCGGCGGTCCCGACGATCCGCCATCCCCTGACCTTCTCCGCCAGCGAGCCGCGGTACGATCTGCCGCCGCCGCGCCTCGACGAGCATGGCGAGCAGATCCGCGCCTGGCTGAGTGGAGCTCACCGATGACACAGGAAGTCCCAGACCACGCCGCGTCGGTACCTGCCTTCCGTACCTCGCTGGGCAGCTCCGACGCGGACACGATCACCCTGCTCGGCCGCGACCTGGCGGCCGACCTGATGGGCAAGGTCGGGTTCGCCGAGCTTGCGATGTGGCTCGTTACCCTGCAGCGGCCGACCGCGGCTCAGGTGCGGGTGTTCGAGGCCGTGCTCGTGGCGCTGGCCGACCACGGCTTCACCCCGACGGCCATCGCGGCGAGGCTCACGTACCTGAGCGCGCCCGACTCGGTGCAGGGTGCCCTGGCCGCCGGGCTGCTGGGCGGTGGCTCGCGCTTCCTCGGCGTCACCGAGGACGCGGGACAATTCCTCGCCCGCGCGCTGGCTGGCCAGCCGGTCCCGCGCGACGACGACGGGTATGACGCGCTGGCGCTGGCGGCCATCCGGGCGGCCCGCGCCGAGGGCCGCCTCGTTCCCGGTCTTGGCCATCCCATCCACAAGGTCACCGATCCCCGCACCCCGGTCCTTCTCGCCATCGCCGAGGAGGAGGGGCTGCGCGGGCCGCACCTGCGCCTGTTCGAGGCGATCGGCCGGGTCCATCCGGAGGTCCTCGGCCGAACCCTGCCGCTCAACGGGGCAGGCACCTGCGGCGCGGCCCTGGCCGACCTGGGGCTGCCGGTTGAGCTGCTGCGCGGGTTCGCGCTGCTCGCGCGCACGGCCGGCCTGCTCGGCCAGCTGGCCGAGGAGCGCCGCAGCCCGATCGGAATGGACGTCTACCTCACGGTGGAGCAGCATGCCGAGTATGTGAATCCCAGCCCGGCCAGCACTGACCAGAGCAGCACCGACCGGACCAGTACCTGAGGAGTGCCATGGCCACTGTCGCCGCGGTCATCGCATCGACGCATCACCCCTTCTACTACAAGGCGAGCACGTCGTCTGGCGCTGACCGGCCCCCCTTCGCTGATGAGTGGGTCGCCAAGATAGAAGCGTTCCGTGCGACCCTTACCCGCGCGCGCCCGGATGTGCTCGTGATGATCGGCAGCGATCATTTTCATCAGCTGTGGCTCGACAACATGCCGCAGTTCCTCATCGGCAAGGCGCCGTACTACGACGCCAACTGGTACAACGAGGAGCGCGAGTTCGGCCTGCCGCGGATGTTCCTGCGCGGGGCTGAGGACCTGTCCGCCTACCTGCTGCGCCAGGGCCTGGACGCGGGCTTCGACCTGGCCTTCAGCAACGAGCTGCGGATCGACCACAGCATCACGTGCCCGCTCATCACGCTGCGGCCCGAGGCGGACTTGCCGATTGTCCCGGTATACACCAACATTTTCGCGCCACCGCTGCCCCAGCCCAGCCGGTTCGTCGAGCTCGGCCGGACTATCCGGCGGCTGGTGGAATCCTGGCCCAGTGACCAGCGAGTGGCCATCATCGGCACCGGCCACCTCTCGCTCGAGCTCGGCGGCCCGCGCCAGTTCGGCCCGCACGGGCCGGATCCGGAATTCGACCGCAAGGCGGTCAGCTGGATCGCCTCCGGCGACCTGGAGTCCGCGCTCGCCGAGGTCAGCCTCGACAGCCTGTGGCTGCCAGGCAACGCCACACACGGCTTCATGGACTTCATGCTCATGATGGGCGTGGCCGGCGAGAAGGTCGCGGCGGATTATGTGGACTCGCTCGACCTCTTCCACACCATGGAGGCGTACTTCACCTGGTATCCGGAGGGTGCCCGATGAGGCGGACACAGTGAGGTGCAGACAGTGAGCAAGTACCTGCTGAACAAGTTCCTGTACACCATCGACCGCGAGCCCGAGCTGGTGGAGCGTTACCGGCGGGACCCGCAGGGCACCGTGCAGTGGTGGGAAGCCGAGCGCGCCTGCGTGATCCTCAACTCCACCGTGCCCGAGCGGAGCACGTGGCTTGAGTTCACGCCTGCCGAGCGCGAGGCGCTGGCCGCGCACGACTACGTCACGCTATTCGAGCTGGGCGCGCACAACTTCCTGCTGCTCACCTTGTTCATCGCAATGTTCGAGCGTGACTACACCGAACCGCTCGCGTTCCAGCGCGAGTTCGCGGCCCGGCTCAGCCACTGGAGCGTGCCCTACCCCGACATCGCCACCTGACATCGGCTCGCGCACGGAGTCACGACGGCGGCCTGCGTCGCGGCGCCGGTCGTTCAGCGTTCCGGAGCCATTACCACGTGTACAGGGACGATCACGACCGGGCATGATGCGTGCTGGACGACCTCGCTGCTGACCGACCCCATGACCAGCCGGGTCAGGCCGCTGGTGGTGCGCGAGCCGAGCACGAGCTCGTCCGCGTCGTGCGAGGCGTTGACTAGCTGCTCGACCACGAATCCGCTGACGGCGCGGACGTGCACGGCTGTCGGCTTAGTGGCGCCGAATCGGTCGAGCGCCCGCTGCGTCATCTCCTCGGCGCTGCGCTGCAGCTGCTCCATGATCGTGACGTCGGCCGAACCGACAACTGGTTCGTGCCCCCAGTAGCTCTTGGCGACCTGATGGACCGCGATGACGGTGAGCGAGGTCCGCAACGCCACCGCGTGCCCGGCCGCCCAGACCAGCGCCCGCTCCGAGTTAGGCGAGCCATCTAGGCCCACGACGATTCCCGGCATAGCCTCCTCCTCCCCGTCGGGCCACGGCTGACATGAGCGCCGCGAGCCACTTCCCGTACATCATGATCTAGATCAGGCTCGGGCAGCCAGGCGACCCCGGAAATAGCCGCGACGTACTCGGTAACTTCCTGAAGACTGCCACTGTGCTGCTCACGATCTCCACGACTCACGATCCTGCGACTGACCTGGGCTATTTGCTACACAAGCACCCCGGTCGAGTCCAGGCGTTCCCGCAGTCCGTGGGCACCGCACACGTCTTCTACCCGCAGCGCGACGACAAGCTGTGCACCGCCGCGCTGCTGCTCGAGGTGGATCCGGTCGCGCTGGTCCGGGGCCGGACGGGCCAGCAGGGCGAGGGGTTTGCCCTCGGCCAGTACGTCAACGACCGTCCGTACGCCGCGTCCAGCATGCTGGCCATGGCGCTCAAGGACGTCTTCCGGACGGCCCTCACCGGCCGGTGTGACGCCCGGCCGGACCTGGCCGCAGCCCCCATGCCGCTGGCGATCCGGTTGCCGTCTGTCCCCTGCCGCGGCGGCGCTGACCTGCTGCGCCGCCTGTTCGAGCCGCTCGGCTGGCAGGTCGAGGCGGCCGCCATCCCGCTGGATCCGACCATCCCGGAGTGGGGCGAGTCGCGGTACCTCGACGTGCACCTGACCGGACATGTCCGGCTGGCCAATGCCCTCAATCACCTGTATGTCCTGCTGCCGGTCCTCGACGACGCCAAGCACTACTGGGTCAGTGACGACGAGGTCGACAAGCTGATCCGGGCGGGCGCCGGCTGGCTTGGCACGCATCCGGAGAAGGTGGTCATCACCAGCCGCTACCTATCGCACCGGCGCGCCCTGACGGAGGTGGCCATGGCCCGGCTCGCCGATGTCGACGAGACCGACCTCGACGAGCTGGATAACGCGATGGCGGCCGCGCTCGTCGTCGACGCGCCAGACCGGGCGATGCCGCTGGCTGAGCAGCGGCGAGGCGCCGTCCTCGCGGCTGTCCGCGCCAGCGGCGCGCGCACGGTGGGCGACTTCGGGTGCGGCCCGGGCGCGCTGATCAAGGACCTGCTCGCCGAGCGCGGCGTCGAGCGGATCGTCGCCGCCGACGTCTCCGCTGGCGCGCTGCGGCTCGCCGCGCGTAACCTCCGCCTCGACACCATGCCCGAGCCGCAGCGCGCGAGGCTGCAGATCATCCAGTCTGCGCTCACCTACCGCGATGAGCGGCTGGCCGGGCTGGACGCCGCCGTGCTGATGGAGGTCATCGAGCACATCGATCCGTCCAGGCTGGCGGCACTTGGCCGGACCGTGTTCGGTGCCGCTGCGCCACAGACCGTCATCGTCACGACGCCGAACGCCGAGTACAACGTGCGGTTCCCCGCGCTGCCCGCGGGCGCGATGCGCCACCCCGATCATCGGTTCGAGTGGACGCGCGCGCAGTTCCGCGACTGGGCCGACGAGGTCGGCGGCAGGTACGGCTACGAGGTTCGCTATCTCCCGGTCGGCGAGGAAGACCCGGAACTGGGTCCGCCGACGCAGCTGGCGATCTTCGACAAGGCGGTGACGCCATGAGCCGAGACATCACCGTCCCCGAGCTCAGCCTCATCGTGCTGATCGGCGTCACCGGCTCGGGCAAGTCGACCTTCGGGCGGACGCACTTCCGTCCGACCGAGGTGATCTCGTCGGACTTCTGCCGGGCGCTTGTGGCCGATGACGAGAATGACCAGGCCGCGACCCCCGAGGCATTCGAGTTGCTGCACTACATCGTCGGTAAGCGGCTGACCGCTGGCCGGCTGACCGTCGTAGACGCGACCAACGTGCAGCCGGACGGACGCCGGCAGCTGGTCGCCGTTGCTCGCGAGCACGACGTGCTGCCCGTGGCGATCGTCCTCGACGTGCCGGAGAGCGTGTGCATCGCGCGGAACGCGACCCGCCCGGACCGGGACTTCGGCTCGCACGTCATCCGCCGCCAGCACGATCAGCTGCGCCGGGGCCTGAAGGGCCTACAGCGGGAGGGCTTCCGCGCAGTCCACGTCCTGCGGGGTGAAGCCGAGATCGCGGGCGTGACGATGACGCGCGCGAAGCTCTACAACGACCTGCGCCACGAGGCGGGTCCCTTTGATGTCATCGGGGACGTCCACGGCTGCCGCGCGGAGCTGGAGACGCTGCTCACCGACCTTGGGTACCAGGTCGGGCGGGACGACGCCGGCCGAGCCGTCGCAGCGCACCAGGAGGGCCGGCGGGCGATCTTCGTCGGCGACCTGGTCGACCGTGGCCCGGATACGCCAGGGGTGTTGCGGCTCGTGCTGGGCATGGTTGCCGCCGGCGACGCCTTCTGCGTGCCAGGGAATCACGAGGCCAAGCTGCTGCGTGCGCTGCGTGGCCGGGATGTCCAGGTCACCCACGGCCTCGCCGAGTCGCTGGCCCAGCTCGCGGCCGAGACCGCGGAGTTCCGCGCCGAGGTCGACCGCTTCCTGGACGGGCTGATATCGCACTACGTGCTGGACGGCGGCCGCCTCGTGGTCTCGCACGCCGGGCTGACCGAGCGCCTGCAGGGCCGCGCGTCCGGCCGAGTCCGGGAGTTCTGCCTGTTCGGGCAGACGACGGGCGAGACGGATGAGTACGGCCTGCCGGTGCGCTACCCGTGGGCGCAGGAGTACCGGGGCAAGGCCATGGTGCTGTACGGCCACACTCCCGTCCCGGTACCGGAGTGGATCAACAACACGCTCTGCCTCGACACCGGCTGCGTGTTCGGCGGCCGCCTGACCGCGCTGCGCTATCCAGAGCGGGAGCTCGTCTCAGTCCCGGCAGCTGAGGTGTATTACGAGCCTGCCCGGCCGTTCCCGGTCGACCGGGACGCCGCCGCGACCGAGGCGGCCGCCGCCGACGTGGCGGGCCGGCGTGAGCCCGATGCACTCGACATTACCGACGTGACCGGCAGCCGGGTGATCGAGACGGCGTACCAGAAGCGCATCGGCGTACGGGCCGAGAACGCCGCGGCGGCGCTGGAGGTGATGAGCCGGTTCGCGATCGACCCGCGCTGGCTGGTCTACCTGCCGCCGACGATGAGCCCGGTCGCCGCCGCCGCGCAGCCCGAGCTACTCGAGCATCCGGCGCAGGCATTCGAGGCATTCCGGGCCGATGGCGTCGCCCAGGTCGTATGCGAAGAGAAGCACATGGGCTCGCGCGCCGTAGTGCTCGTGTGCCGGACAGAGCAGGCGGCCGCGGCCCGGTTCGGAGTCCCGGCCGGTCAGCTGGGTGCTGCCTGGACTCGCACCGGTCGTTCCTTCTTCTCCGGGCAGCTCGGCGCGGCGCTCGTCGACCGGATCAGGAGCGCCGCCGAGGCAGCCGGGCTGTTTGACGCCCTCGGCAGCCCGTGGGTGCTGATCGACGCCGAGATCCTGCCCTGGAGCGCGAAGGCGGGCCAGTTGCTGCGCGATCAGTACGCCGCGGTCGGAGCGGCGGCGCGGGCCGCACTGCCGGCTGCGGTCGAGGTGCTCGAGCAGGCGGCCGCCACCGGCCTCGACGTCGCCGACCTGCACGAGCGCACGTGCGCCCGGGCGGCGAACGCCACCGCGTTCACCGCTGCCTACCGCCGGTACTGCTGGCCGACGGACGGCCTGACCGGGGTGCGGATCGCGCCGTTCCAGGTGCTGGCCGCCGAGGGGAGCACTTACCACGAGCGCCCGCACGCCTGGCATCTTGCGGCAGCCGACCGGCTCGTGGCCGCGGACCCGGAGTTCGTCACGCCGACGGGCCGGGTCTTCGCCGATACCACCGATCCGGACTCGATGGCGTCGGCTACGCAGTGGTGGTCCGACCTGACCGCGGCCGGCGGCGAGGGCATGGTGGTCAAGCCGGCGAGCAACCTGACGCGCGGACGCAAGGGACTGGTGCAGCCGGGCCTGAAGGTCCGGGGCAGGGAGTACCTCCGGATCATCTACGGGCCCGACTACACCGAGCCGGCGAATCTCGAGCGACTGCGCGTGCGCAGCCTCGGGCACAAGCGCTCACTGGCGCTGCGCGAGTACGCGCTCGGGCTGGAGGCGCTGGACCGGGTCGCCCGCGGGGAACCGCTGTGGCGAGTGCACCAGTGCGTGTTCGCCGTACTCGCGCTGGAGTCCGAGCCAGTCGACCCGCGGCTATGAGCGCGGCGACGGCGCGGCGGGCGATTCGGCCGCACATGCGCCCACCGCGCCGGCGCGTCCCGCTCCTGCGCCCACGCGCCCTACTTACCGCGCCCGCGCCCACCACGCCCGTGCTCACCGGGCCCGCGTGCACCGCTCCTGCGCCCACGGCCCGTGCCACCGTGCCCGTGCTTACGGCGCCCGTGCTTACGGCGCCGTGCTTACCGGGCCCGTACTTACCGGGCCTTGCCTACCGCGACCTTCTCAGCGGCACCGGCGCTGGCGGCCTCGTTCCCTGCCAGTGCGGGACGGGCCGGCTGAGCTGGCAGGAACAGCACCGCCAGCAGCGCCCCGGTGGCGGCGACGCCGCCGGCCACCAGGCACCCCACGCTCAGCCCGTGCAGGAACGCCTGCGTGGCGGCCTGCCTGACGGCCGCGCCGGCGGCTGGCTGGCCGAGGCCGCTCACCCGGCTCGCGACGGAGAGTGCCGCGCCGACCGACTGATGCGCGACGGCGGCCAGCCGGGGTGGCAGGGCGGCCGGCAGCCCGGCCGTCAGGCGGCTGCTGTACAGCGACGCATAGACGCTCCCGATGACGGCGACGCCGAGGGTGCCACCGAGCAGCCGGGTCGAGTCGTTGACCGCGGAGCCGACGCCGGCCTGCCGAAGCGAGACGGCGCCCATGATCGACTCCGTGGCTGGCGCCGAGGTCAGGCCCATGCCGAGGCCGTACAGCACCATCTGGACGGCGATCACGTCGTAGCCGATCGTCGACGTGGTGGTGGCCGCGACCCAGCCGTAGAAGCCCGCCGTGGCGATGAGCCCGAGTGTGACGATGAGCTTCGTCCCGCGCCGGACGGCTAGCTGGGTGCCGGCGACCGATCCGACCCCTACCGACAGCGCGACCGGCAGCAGGTGCACGCCCGTCGAGAGCGGGCCGTAGCCGCGGATGAACTGGAAGTACTGCGTCATCAAGAAGATGAAGCCGAAGAGCGTGAAGAAGGAGATCGTGACCGACCCGCTCGCGGCGCTGAACCGCATGTTCCGGAATAGGCGCACGTCGAGCATGGGGTGCGCGGCCTGCCGCTCACGCAGGATGAAGGCAGCGATCAGCACGGCCGCCCCGGCGAAGCCCGCTACGGTGCGGCCCGCGGCCCAGCCGTAGGTCGGCGCCTCGATGATCGTGAAGACCAGCAGCGCCATGGCCGCGGTGGACAGCAGCAGTCCCGGCACATCTGACCGTGCGGCCTGCGGGTCCTTCGAGGTGGGCACGCTGATCGCCGCGAGCAGGATCGCGGCCGCCGCGACCGGACCCATGGCGACGAAGATGCTGGCCCAGCTGAAGTGCTCGAGCAGCCAGCCGCCGACGATGGGCCCGAGCGCGATCGCGACGCCGGCGACCGCGCCCCACAGGCCGATCGCCCTGGCTCGCTCTGCGCGCGCGGTGAAGACGTTCGAGATCAGCGACAGCGTCGCCGGGAACGTCATCGCCGCGCCGAGGCCCATGACCGCGCGCGCGGCGATCAGCAAGGCCGGGCTGGTGGCGAAGCTTCCGGTCACGGTCGCCGCGCCGAAGACCGCGAGGCCCGTGAGCAGCATCCCCTTGCGGCCAACGCGGTCGGACAGGGATCCGCACGTCAGCAGCAGCGCGGCGAAGACCAGGTTGTACGCGTCGACCACCCACTGGAGCTGGCTGGTCGACGCGTGCAGCTCGCGTACCAGCGTCGGGAGGGCGACGTTGACGAGCGTGGTGTCGAGATTGATGGCGAACGCCGCGAGCAGCAGCGCTACGAGGATCATTGGCTTCGATCGCATACTTGAGATCCTCAATGGCTAACTTGAGAATGTCAAGTTCAAATCCTTGGAACTCAACCTGTCGCTTGATATGGTGGGGTCATGCGAAGCTACGGCCAGTACTGCTCGGTGGCTAAGGCCCTCGACGTGGTCGGAGACCGGTGGACGCTGCTCGTGGTCCGTGAGCTCCTCGAGCAGGGCCCGTGCCGGTATACCGACCTGCGCAACGGCCTGCCGGGCATCGCCACGAACATGCTCTCCGACCGGCTGCGCGAACTCGAGGCGGCGGGGCTGATCCGACGGGATGAGGCGGACCCGCCGGTCGCGACGACGTTGTTCAGCCTGACCGAGGCGGGCGCCGAGCTGGAGCCGGTGCTGCGCGCACTGGGTGCGTGGGGCATCCGTTACATGGCGCAGCCGCGGGAGACCGATGAGTTCCGTAGTCACTGGTTCTCGCTCCCGGCGTCGCTGTTCCTGCACGACAGCCAGCCTGCTGCTGCCCCAGTCGTGATCGAGCTGCGGGCGGGCGGGCGGCCCGCTGTCGTCGAGGTTTCGGGGGGGGCGGTCAGCACCCGCCTCGGGTCCGCGGCCGCCCCGGATCTCGTCCTGACCGGCGCGCCATCGCTCATCCTCGGCCTGCTCTCGGCGAAGCTGAGCGCCGAGGATGCGGTCGGCCTCGGCCTCGGCCTCGAAGGCGACCTAGCAGTGCTGCGACGACTGCAGGCGCAGCCGGCTGACGCCCCGAACTGACCGCGCTGTCCGCGAACTGTCGCGCACAGTCGCGAACTGTCGCGCACAGTCGCGCGCCAGCAGTGCGCCCAAGGGATACGATTCCGGCAAGCCAGGCCAGCTGGCAACATGCGGGCCGCAATGCTGGAGCGCCGATGCCAGAGCCTGCCGTGACCTTGAAGGACGTGGCTCGCGAGGCTGGCGTCCATCCGGCCACCGCGTCCAGGGCACTCAATCCGGAGACCCGCCTGCTCGTCAGCGAGGACACCGCGAGCAGGGTCCTCGCGGCGGCGGCCGAGCTAGGCTATCGCCCCAACGCCGTGGCCCGCAGCCTGCGAACGCGTCGCTCGCACACCGTTGGCGTGCTCATCCCCGACCTGAACAACCCGCTGTTCCCGCCGATGATCCGCGGGCTGGCGGACCGCCTCGAAGCCGACGGCTACATCGCGCTGATCGGCAACACCGACAGCGACGACGCCCGCGAGCACCGGGTGTTCGAGCAGATGCGAGCCCGCCACGTGGATGGCTACGTACTGGCCACCGCGCACCTGCGGAACCCGCTGCTTGACGATGCTGTCCGGGCCGGCGTCCCGGTGGTACTCATGAACCGGATCGCCGAGGACTACAGCTTCCCGTCCGTGACGGTCGACAACGAGCGCGGCGTCAAGATGGCGATCGGTCACCTGACCTCGCTCGGCCACCGCGCCATCGCCTGCATCGCCGGCCCGCAGGACGTGTCCACCGGGCTCTCACGCTATCGCGGGTTCCAGGCAGCCATGGCCGGCGCGCGCCTGGAGGTGCCGCCCGGCCGAGTGGCGTTCGCCAACGCCTTCACGATCGAGGAGGGCTACCGCTGCGCGAAGGAGATCCTCGCCGCGGGCGGCGGCTGCACCGCGGTCGCGGCGGGCAACGACATGCTGGCCGTCGGCTGTTACCTGGCGCTCGACGAGGCCGGGCTCAGCTGCCCCGCCGACATGTCCGTGGTCGGCTTCAACGACATGCCGTTCATCAGCATGCTCCGGCCGCCGCTCACCACGGTCTCGTTCTCGCACTACCAGGTCGGGACTGAGGCGGCACAGCTCCTGATCGAGCGGCTGAACGGCACCGGCGCGGTCAAGGTGCTCTACCTCGCGCCCGAGCTGATCGTGCGAGGCTCCACCGCACGCGCGAGCTGATCGTGCGAGGCTCCACCGCACGCGCGAGCTGATCGTGCGAGGCTCCACCGCACGCCAGATCCGACCCCCCGCCCTTGGGCTGCGCGCGCCGGGCGCCCCGGACACACTTCAGACCGCCCGTGCGCGGGGCGCGCCGGACACACTTCATGGTTTCGGCGGGGTGGGCGTCCCGCTTTGCCCGGTTTGTGGGCGCGAAAAGCATGAAGTCTGCTCCCGGAAACCATGAAGTCCCGACGGAAACCATGAAGTCTGCGCGCGAAGGCTGGGACCAATCCATGACGTCCGGGCCGGCCTACCTCGGCCGGTGCTCTGCCGCCGAAAGGGGCGGCGGCAGCCCCAGCGGCAGCGACCCCCAGCGACCCCAGCGACCCCAGCGACCCCAACAGGCCTAGCGGCAGCGACCCAGCGGCGGCAACCCCACCCCCTGCGGCGGCAACCCCACCCCCTGCGGCGGCAACCCCAGCGGCGGCAACCCCAGCGGCGGCAACCCCAGCGGCGGCGGCAACCCCAGCGGCGGCACCCATTCGGTGCGCCCTGTGCGCCCGAACGCGAAGCCGACCTGGCCCTTTCGGCCCGCGCGAGGATTACGCGATTTTTACCATTGACAACCCTATTGGCGCTACGCCACCCTCTCTCTATTGCAAACGATTGTGGCAAACGATTGTGGTGAGCCAAACGTGGCGAACCGTGGTAGTTTGCAGCGATCACCGAGCACCTGTGGGGCACGCATGACCGATTACCCGCAGAGCCAGGTCGGCTGGCTGGGCACCGGACGGATGGGCTCGATGCTCGTGCGCCGGCTGCTCGCGGCTGGCCTGGACGTGTCGGTGTACAACCGTACGAAGGCCAAGGCTGAGCCGCTAGCTGCGGACGGGGCCAAGGTCGTCGACCAGGCGGCCGACCTCGCCGATGCGCGGGTCGTCTTCGTCATGGTCGGTACCTCGCAGAACCTGATCGACGCCCTATTAGGCCCGGCCGGACTGCTAGCGGGCGAGCACGCGCCCGCGATCGTGATCGACCTGTCGACCGTCTCGACCGAGGCGTCGGCACAGGTGCGGGCCGGGCTGGCCGCACGCGGTGCCCAGTTCCTCGCGGCACCGGTCATGGGCAACCCGCGCGTCGCCGCCGCGGGCAGGCTCACCTTCGCCGTATCGGGCGACCCGACCGCAGCCGCCGAGGCCAGGCCCTACCTGGACATCCTCGGCGCGGGCGCCAGTTACGTCGGTCCCGGCGAGATCGCCCGCACGGTCAAGCTGTGCCACAACCTGCTCCTCGGCGTGGTGATCCAGTCACTAGCTGAGGTAACCGTGCTGGCGCAGAAGGCCGGCGTCAGCAGGCAGGCGTTCCTCGCCTGCATCAACGACAGCGTGATGGGGTCAACATTCACCCGCTACAAGTCCCCCGCGCTGGTGAATCTGGATTACCACGCCACCTTCACCGCCGAGCTGCTGCGTAAGGACTTCGACCTCGGGCTCGCGGCGGCGCGCGAGCACGAAGTGCCCATGCCCGTTGCCTCGCTCGTGCACCAGATCGTGCAGAGCCTTGTCGGTTACGGGTACGGCCAGCAGGATTTCGCCACGGTGATCGAGCTACAGGCCAGGGCATCCGGCCTGGAACTGGTCAGCGAGGACGCCGATGTGCCGGACGGACTCGAATCCGCCGGCGAGCACGAAACCGAGCACGAAACCGAGCACGAAACCGAGCACACAACCAACACCTGAATGACACGACACGGTGAGCCTCCGGCCTCACCACCGCGGCCAGCCCCGCCCCGTCAGGCTGGCTATCAAGTAATGATCGGGCCTTTCCCGACCTGGAAGGAGCACCGGGGATGAGGACGCACTCGCTTCGCGCCCGGTATCTAGCTGTTGGCACAATCACGCTGCTGGCGGCAGCATTACTGGCTGCCTGCGGTAGCTCAGGATCGAAATCGGCGTCTTCAGGTCCGATCCTGATCGGCACGTCGCTGTCACTGACCGGGGACTTCTCCCCGGACGGTCAGGCGTTCGAGCGTGGCTACGAGATCTGGGCGCACGACGTCAACTCTCATGGCGGCCTCCTCGGCCGCCAGGTCAAGCTCGTCATCCTGAATGACAACAGCAGCCCGACCCAGGTGGACACGAATTACACCGACCTCATCACGGTCAAGCACGTGGACCTCACCTTCGGTCCGTTCTCGTCCTTGCTGACCGCGCCGGCCGCCGAGGTGGCGCACCGGTACGGCTTCGCTTTTGTCGAGGGCGCTGGCGGCTCGCCGCTGGTGTTCAGCGAGAAGCTGCCCAACGTCTTTGACGTGGCGCTCCCAGTGGCCAACGCGCTTGACCCGCTAGTGAACTGGCTGAAGTCGCTCCCGGCCGGGCAGCGCCCGACCAGCGCCGCCTACCCGATCGCCAACGACCCGTTCACGATCCTGCAGGTCCAGCGCGCGCAGGGCTTCTTGCAGCAGGCCGGCATCAGCACCGCCTACTCGAAGATCTTCCCCGAAGAGGTACCCGACTTCCTCCCCAATGCGAACATCGTGGCCGGGAAGAAGCCGCAGATGGTGATCCTCGGCTCGACGGCGGTGCCGACCGTGGCCTCGTTCGTCAAGGGCTTCGCACAGCAGCACTACAGCCCGAAGCTAATGATCGCGACATCGGGGCCTGACCAGGGTGCGGCATTCTTGTCCGCCGTTGGCGGTGCCACGGTAGCGAACGGGATCATGGTCCCGAACCTGTGGTACCCCGGCTACGCCGACCCGACGAGTCAGGCGATGGTCAACGAGTACGTGGCTAAGTACGGCGGCACCGCATCCGATGTCAACGCCGACGTGGCCGAGGCCTACTCGGTCGGCCAGATCACGGCCGATGCGGTCAAGGCGACCGGCGGCACCACGGGCTCGAAGATCATCGCCTACCTGCACGGCAGCCGCACGTTCCCCAGCGTCGAGGGCCCGGTCCAGTTCAACAGCCTCGGCGAGAACGTGAAGGCGATCGCGTTCGTCTTCCAGTGGCAGAACGGCAACTTCGTGCAGGTGCTGCCCGTGGGCGCGCCTGGCTCAGTGCCGATCCTGTACCCGAAGCCGAACTGGTAGGCCAACCGATCACACAGATGGCACGGAGCTGAGATGGGAACCGAGATCGCTCGCGCAGTTGCCGCCGGAATACTCGGCGGCGGCGTGTACGCGTTGATGGCAGCCGGGCTCACGCTGATCTTTGGCGTACTCGACATCATCAACGTGGCCCAGGGCATCCTGGTCGTGCTCGGCGCCTATCTCAGCTACGTGCTGTCTGTCCACCTGCACCTGGACCTGCTCATCGGCCTGCTCATCACCGTGCCTGCGATGTTCGTCATCGGGGTGGTCATCTACTGGCTCTTCATCCGGCCGCTGCGCGGCGCGGAACGTACCTCGATGACGCTCCTGGCCTGCTTCGCAGTCGCGCTGATCATCGAGGGAGTGCTGTACCGGGCGTTCGGATCCAACTACGTCTCGCTGTCCGCCTGGTACACCACCTCGAGCGTGCACGTCTTCGGCTTCTACCTGCCCGACATCTACCTCATCGGTTTCGGGCTCGCCGTCGTCGCCATCGCGGCGCTGTACCTGATCCTGTACCGGACCACGTTCGGCCGGGCGGTGCGGGCGACGATGCAGAATCAGGCAGCGGCCCGGCTCATCGGCATCGACGTGAACCGAGTGGCCGCCCTGACCTTCGGCATCGGCACCGCGGTGACCGCGATCGGCGGCATGGTGTTCGGCGCCGTCAGCGGCGGCTTCAACCCCAACAGCGGCTACGACCTCATCTCCCGACTCCTCGCGATCGTCATCCTGGCGGGCATGGGCAGCATCGGCGGCGCGCTCGTGACGGCTGTCTTCATGACCACAGCCGAGGCGCTCGTCGACATCTGGCAGCCGAACTGGTCGGTTGCTGTGTTTTACCTGGCACTGGTGATCATCCTGACGGTCCGGCCGGCCGGGCTGTTCGGTCGGCATGCGGTGAGGGCCCAATGACAGAGGGCCCGCTGACGGAGCGCGCTGGCCCCGAGGTGCCGGTAGACGCACCGACCGTTACTTCCCTCCAGACCGGAACGGGGTGGGTTCGGCAGCCCCCGCGCCAGGCGCTCGCGGTCGTCGGCGCGGCAGCGCTGCTCGTCGTCGTCGGGGTCTACCCACTCGTCATCACGAACGCGACCGCGACGAACTTCGGCGTCGTCACGCTGATCTTCGTGGCCGTCACCTCGGCGTGGAACCTGTTCTCCGGCTACTCCGGTTACCTGTCGCTCGGGCAGGCGGTGTTCTACGGCACCGGCGCCTACTTCCTCGTCGTGGCCGCGAAGGACTGGAACCTAACGGGGGCGGCGGTCTTCTGGCTCATTCCGCTCGGCGGGGTCGCGGCGGCGGTGATCGCGGTGCCACTCGGGCTCGTCGCCCTGCGGGTGCGGCGGCATACGTTCGTCGTGATCACGATTGCGTTTTTCTTCATCGCGCAGCTGTCGGCGTCGAACCTCGGCGTCACCGGCGGGTCGAGCGGACTGCTGGTGCCGGTGCCGGGCAACTGGGACCCGGCCACCTACAACAACCCGTTCTATTACCTGGCCATGATCCTCGCCGCCGCGACGGTCGCGCTGTCCTGGCAGGTGCGACGGTCCCGGTTCGGGCTGCAGTTGCGGGCGATCCGCGACGACGAGGATCGCGCGGCCGGGCTCGGGGTGCGCGCCATGCCGGTCAAGCTGACGGCGCTGGTGCTCTCCGCGTTCATCACGGGCATGGCGGGCGCCTTGTGGGTCTACTTCATTGGCGAGGCGTTCCCCCAGTTCGTCTTCGACCCGCTGTTCGACCTCGCGGTCGTGCTGATGGCGTTCTTCGGCGGCCTCGGCACGCTGGCCGGGCCGGTGCTCGGCGCACTCATCCTGGAGCCTGCGCAGCTGTACCTGAATCTCCAGCAGTCCAACGGTTATGAGTCGGAGATCCTGTTCGGCGCGTTGTTCCTGCTCGTGATCCTGTTCCTGCCGCGTGGTGTAGTGCCGACCGCGGCGGAGTACGTCACGAAGGGCCGCGCCCGGTGGCGGCGACGGCGCGAGGACACGGCATGACCGCCACCCTGCGCACCGAGGGCGTGATGAAGTCGTTCGGCGGCGTCCAGGCGCTGGCAGACTGCTCGCTGACCGCGCCAGCCGGCGAGATCACCGGCCTCATCGGGCCTAACGGATCCGGCAAGACGACGCTGTTCAACGTGATGACCGGCTACGAGCGGATCGACGCCGGTCAGGTGTTCCTCGGCGACCAGCAGATCACCGGCGCCCCGCCGCGCCGTGTCTTCGCGCTCGGCATCGGCCGGACATTCCAGCTGACGCGCGTCTTCCCCCGGCTGACAGTCCTGGAAAACATGCTGGTGCCAGCCCAGCGCGGCCACTCCTCACGCCAGCACCGCCAGCGCGCGCTGGACCTGCTGGCGTTCACCGGGATCGCCGATCACGCTGGCGCGCTGGCGGGCACCTTGTCTTACGGCCAGCGCAAACTGCTCGAGCTTGCCTACGTCCTGGTCGCGGAGCCGGCGGTCGTCCTGCTCGATGAGCCAGCCGGCGGGGTCAACCCTTCGCTCATCCACCACATCGCCGACCGGATCCGCGAGCTCAACAAGCAGGGCCGCACCTTCCTCATCGTCGAGCACAACATGGATTTTGTGATGGGCCTGTGCCACCAGGTCACCGTGCTGGACTCCGGCACGGTCGTGGCGTCCGGACCGCCCGAGGAAATCCGGACCAACCCGCGCGTGCTCGACGCCTACCTGGGCACCGACGCCGCCGATGACATGGGCGACGATGACTGAGAGCGCGCTGACCATCGAGGGCATCACCGCCGGCTACGGCGGCGGCGACGTGCTGCACGACGTCTCCTTCGAGGTGCCCGCAGGCGCCATCACGTGCATCGTCGGCCCGAACGGCGCTGGCAAGTCCACGCTGCTGGCCGTCATCAGCGGGGTGCTGCGTCCCCGAGCCGGCCGGGTGCTCCATCGGGGCGAGCCGATCACTGGCAAGAGCCCGCGTGACGTCCTGCGGGCGGGCGTGGTGCAGGTCCCGCAGAACCACAGCCTTTTCCCCGACATGACCGTCGAGGAAAATATCGAGCTCGGCGGCTACATGCTCGGCAGCCGGTCACTGGTGGCGAGCCGGCGGGCCTCCGTCGAGGCGCTCTTCCCCGACATCAGCGCGTGGTCGAAGAAGAAGGCGGGCAGCCTGTCAGGCGGCCAGCAGCGCCTCGTCGAGTTCGCTCGCTGCCTCATGCTGGACCCGGCCGTGGTCATACTCGACGAGCCGTCCATGGGCCTCGCGCCGAAGATCCTGCGTGTCGTCTTCGGCGCGGTGCAGGAGATGAATGCCCAGGGCAAGACCGTGCTGCTGGTGGAGCAGAACGCCAGGGCCGGCCTGCGCATGGCCGGATACGGCG
Organism: uncultured Actinomycetota bacterium; assembly: GCA_963792725.1. Taxonomy (GTDB): domain Bacteria; phylum Actinomycetota; class Actinomycetes; order Streptosporangiales; family Streptosporangiaceae; genus JAJYUU01. The sequence continues at coordinate 307,928 of CAWBXJ010000004.1, forward strand.
TGGTGCTGGAGACCGGGCGCGTGCGGCTGACCGGCACCGGCACCGAGGTACTTGAGCACCCCGAGATCGGCCTGCTCTATCTCGGCGGCCAGCCCAGCCAGCCGCCAGGCTCGCAGCCGCCAGCGCCGCAGCCGGCCGCACAGACGCCTGCATCCGGCCCGGGGTCGCCAGGGCCCGCGGCGTGATCCTCGACTGCCACTGTCACATCATCCCGGCCGGGATGCTGACCGACGCGGTACCCGAGGACTGGCAGCCGGCCCTCAGCTACGAGGCCGGCCAGCGCGTCGTGTCCTTTCAGGGCCGCCGGCTCACGTCCATCACGGGCGAGTTCAGCGACATCGACGCCATGCTGGATGAGGCGGCCGCCGCTGGCGTGAGTCATCTGCTGGTCTCGCCGTGGATCCTGCTCGTCCCGGTCCTCGCCGAGCCGACGCTCGCCGCGCGGATCTGCCGAGTCCAGAACGAGAGCCTCGCCGAGGCCGCGGCGTCCCGCGCCGACGGCAGCGTGCTCGCGCTCGGTGCCGTACCGCTCCAGGATCCGGTCCGCGCCGTAGCCGAACTCGAGCACGTGATGACGCTGCCGGGCTTGCGCGGCGTCGAGGTGCCGGCCAGCGTCGCCGGCAGCTACCTCGGCGCGGACTGCTTCGCGCCGTTCTGGGCGGCCGCTGCGAACTGCGGCGCCGTAGTGTTCGTGCACCCGACCACCAAGGGACTCGGGCTGCCGGCCCTCGATGACCATTACCTGTGGAACTCCGTGGGCAACCCGGTCGAGACGACGATCGCCGCAGCTCAGCTCGTGACGAACGGCGTACTGGCGCGCCATCCGGGTCTTAAGATCCTGCTCGCCCACGGCGGCGGTGCGCTCCTCGCGCTGCGAGGCCGGCTGCGCCGCGCCTACGCGGTCCGGCCGGAAGCCCGCGCCGACGGCGCAGCAGCACCCGACGATCTGCTGCGGAGGCTGTACTACGACAGCCTGACGCACGACCAGACCGTGCTGGCCAGCCTGGTCGAGTTCGCTGGCGCCGAGCATGTCCTGCTCGGTTCCGATCGTCCCTTCGACATGGGCGCCGACCGGCCAGCCGATGACATTGCCGCCCTTGGCCTCGGCGCGGCAGAAGAACAGCAGGTGCTGTCCGGCAGCGCCTGCAGGCTGCTCGGGATCGGACACGACGACTGAGGTGAACTGCCGATGACGATTCACACCTATGGCGCCAACGCGGTGGACTGGGAGCAGCGCGTCGATCTGGACAGGCTGCGGACCGAGCGCCTGGCCAAGCTGACGGCCCAGCTGGCGGCCTCGTCGCTGGGCGCGCTGCTGAGCTTTGACTTCGCCAACATCCGGTACATGACGGCGACGCACATCGGCACCTGGGGCATCGACAAGCTGGTCAGGTTCGCGGTGCTGCCGCGCGGCGGCGAGCCGGTGGTCTGGGACTTCGGCTCGGCGGCGCGCCACCATCAGCTCTATAACCCGTGGCTGGATCACACCGATGGGCCGCCGACGCCTGAGGGCGCGCGGGCGACGGGCGCCCGCGCCGGGATCTCCACGCTGCGCGGCGCCCTCCACCCGGACGCTGGCATGGCGGCAGACGTGGCGGCCAAGGTGGCGGAGGTACTGCACGAGCACGGCCTGGCCGGCGAGCCAGTCGGCGTCGACGTCGCCGAGATGCCGGTGCTCGCGGCGCTGCGCGCTGCCGGGATCGAGACCGTCGACGGCCAGCAGGTCTTCCTGGAGGCCAGGCGGACCAAGACCCGGGACGAGATCTCGCTGCTCAGCCAGGCCTGCGCGATGGTCGACGCTGCTTACCAGCAGCTCTACGAATTCCTGCGGCCGGGCGTCCGGGAGAATGAGTGCGTCGGCCTCGTCGCCAAGGCGCTGTACGACCTCGGCAGCGAGTTCGTCGAGGGCGTCAACGCCATCTCCGGTGAGCGCTGCTCGCCGCACCCGCACGTGTACTCCGACCGGCTCATCCGGCCCGGTGACCCGGCGTTCTTCGACATCCTGCACAGCCACCTGGGGTACCGCACCTGCTACTACCGGACGTTCGCGGTGGGCAGCGCGTCCCGCGCGCAGCGCGACGCCTACGTGCGCTGCCGCGAGTACATGGATCAGGCGATCGCCATGGTCAGGCCGGGCGTGACCACCGGTGACATCGTCTCGCTGTGGCCGCGCGCGACCGAGTTCGGCTTCCCCGACGAGATGGCCGCCTTCGCGCTGCAGTACGGGCACGGGGTTGGCCTGTCGATCTGGGAGAAGCCGATCTTCAGCCGGCTGGTGTCGCTGGATCATCCCGAGCCCCTGGAGGAAGGCATGGTATTCGCGCTGGAGACGTACTGGCCGGCGGGCGATGGCTGGTCGGCGGCCAGGATCGAGGAAGAAGTCGTCGTCACCGCCGACGGCTGTGAGGTGATCACCAAGTTCCCGGCCGAGGAACTGCTGGTGGCCGGGCGCAAGTACTGGACCGCCGGTGGCGCGCTGGACACGCTGCGGGAGAGCCAGTCGAACCTCAACACCGCGGCCGGGCGCGGCGAGCGGGCAGCCGGAGTCCAGCCGGACGGAGGCCCCGCATGACGGCCACGATGGACGCCGGCGAACTGCTGTCGCGGTTCGAGCAGATGGCCGTCATCCGCGGCACCGAGAAGGCAGCGCACGACCTGTTCCTGGCCGGGCTGGTCAAGGGCACGACGCACCTGGCGGCCGGCCACGAGGCGGTCGCCGTCGGCGCGAGCGCGGCGCTGCGGCCCGATGACTACGTCTTCGCTACCTACCGCGGTCATCACCACGCGATGGCCCGCGGCGCTAGTCCGGCCGAATGCCTGGCCGAGCTGATGAGCAAGGCGACTGGCGTCTGCAAGGCCAAGGGCGGCTCGATGCACCTGACCAAGGCATCAGCCAACATGCTCGGCTCCTACGCGATCGTCGGTGCCCACCTGCCCATGGCGGCCGGCGCGGCGTGGTCTGCGCAGCTGCGGGGCTCTGGTCAGGTCGCCGTGGCCTTCTTCGGCGACGGCGCCACTAACATTGGCGCGTTCCACGAAGCGCTCAACCTGGCCTCGGTCTGGTCCCTGCCCGTGCTGTTCATCTGCGAGAACAACCTGTACATGGAGTACACGCCGATCGGCTCGGTGACGGCGGCCGAGCACCCGGCCGCCGACCGCGCCGCCTCCTACCGGCTGCCATCGGAGGTCATCGACGGGAACGACGTGGTCGTCGTGGCTGACGCGGTGAGCCGAGCCGCTGCCCGCGCCCGCGCCGGCCAGGGCCCGACCGTGCTCGAAGCGCTGACCTACCGGCACTTCGGCCACAGCCGCACCGACCCGGCCAGCTACCGGCCAGCTGCCGAGGTCGAGCAGTGGCTGAGCCGCGACCCCCTGGACGTGGCTCGCGGCAGGCTCGCGGACCTCGGCGTCGACGCAGCCGACGTCGACGCCGCCGCGCAGCGAGCGGCTACCGAGGTGGCCGCGGCCGTCGCGGCAGCGAAGGCAGCCGACGGGGCTGACCCTGCGCAGGCACTGACTGACGTGTGGGCGGATGGAGGACACCAGTGGCGGACCTGATCACCTATCGCGACGCGGTCGCGGAGGGCCTGGCCAGAGAGATGCGGCGCGACCCGGCCGTGGTCTGCCTGGGCGAGGACATCGGCGCGGCCGGCGGGGTCTTCAAGACAACGGTGGGCCTGCTGGCCGAGTTCGGGCCGCAGCGGGTCCGCGACACCCCCATCTCCGAGCAGGCAATCGTCGGGATGGCCATGGGCGCCGCGATGACTGGCATGCGCCCGGTCGCGGAGATCATGTTCTCCGACTTCCTGGCCTGCTGCTGGGACTACCTGGCGAACGAGATCCCGAAGATGCGGTACATGACCGGCGGGCAGGTCACCGTTCCGCTGGTGGTCAGGACGGCCAATGGGGGCGGGCTCGGGTTCGGCGCCCAGCACTCGCAAGCGGTGGAGAACTGGACGCTCACCGTTCCCGGTCTGAAGATCGTCGCCCCGGCTACCCCAGCCGACGTCGTCGGCCTGCTGGCCGCCGCGGTCCGCAGCGACGACCCGGTTGTGTTCTTCGAGCACAAGGGCCTGTTCGCGAGCAGGGGCGAGGCGCCGCCGCCTGAGCACGTGGTGCCGCTCGGCCAGGCCGCCATCGCGCGGCCCGGCACCGACGTCACGGTGGTGGCGCTCGCCGCCACGGTACCCATGGCGCTCGCCGCCGCCGATGAGCTTGCCGCCACCGGTGCATCCGCCGAGGTCATCGACCTGCGCTGCCTCGTGCCACTGGACATGGCCACCGTGCTCGCGTCGGTCGCCCGGACGTCCCGGCTGCTCATCGTCGAGGAGAACCCCTACCAGGGCGGCTGGGGCGGCACTGTGGCCTCGATCGTCGCCGACGAGGGCTTCGAGTCCCTCGACGCGCCGATAAGGCGGGTAGCAGCCGAATGCGTGCCGCTCCCCTTCGCCGACGCGCTGGAAGACGAGGTGATCCCCACCACCGCGAAGGTGTCGGCGGCCCTGCGCAGGTTGCTGGACTACTGACCGCGCCCGGCTGGCACGACGTTCGCGTTCACGTGGAACAGGTTGTCCGGGTCGTACCTGGCCTTGATCCGCGCTAGGCGCTCGTACTTCCGCGGACCGTAGCTGCCCCGCACCCGATCACCCTGGTAGTCGCTCGTGCCGTTGACGTAGCCGTCGCCGCCGCCGATGGCGTGCGCGCGCAGCGCCGCCCACAGGTCGCCTACCCAGCGCTGCTCGGCGTTCAGCCCGGCAGCATCTGGCGCGACGCCGACGATGAAGACGCCCAGCCGCGGCGAGCGTCCGCCGCTGAACGCCGTCGCGTCGTCGTCGACCTCGCTGTACGCGCCGTCCAGGCGGTACATCAGCACCAAGGACATGGGCGACGTCTTGCGCGGGATGTGGGTCGTGAGCACGTCGATCACGCCACAGGACAGCTCGGCGATGTAGGTGCCCTTCTCGTAGGCGTGCGAGCCCCACGCGTTGGCCTCGTCGAGCAGCTGCTGCAAGGCGACGTACGGCATGGTCGTGACCAGGTCGAACAGCGGCGGCAGGCGACGCTGGATATCGGCAGCGATGTCCGCGTGGGCAGTATTAGCCTCGCCGGGCGAGCCGAAACCGGTCAGCAGCAGGACGTAACCCGGCGTGAAGTGGTGCTCGTCGGGCACGAACGGAGCCGGGGGCGCATTGACGGCGCCCACGACCGCGTTGACGTCGGGCGGCATGGACGCGACCACGTCGCGGGCTAGTCGCAGTGCCTCCGCGCCCTGCGCCAGCGGCCAGAAGAAGAGTCCTAGCTGCACCATCGGATCGACCGCATGCAGCTGGAACTCGAAGCTGGTGACGACGCCGAAGTTGCCGCCGCCGCCGCGGATCGCCCAGAACAGGTCCGGATTTTCGTCGTCTGACGCTCGCAGCACGTCCCCCGCGGCCGTGACGACCTGGGCCGCGACCAGGTTGTCGATGCTCAGGCCGAACCTGCGCGTCAGCCAGCCCATGCCGCCGCCGAGGGTCAGGCCGCCGACGCCCGTGTGGCTGATCAGGCCGGCCGGGGCGGCGAGGCCATAGGCCTGGGTCGCCGCGTCGAGATCGGCTAGCAGTGCGCCTCCGCCCACCGTCGCCCGGCGCTGTTCCGGGTCGACGATGACCTCGTTGAGGGCGCTGAGGTCGATCATCAGGCCCTCGTCGCACACGGCCGTGCCTGCGGTGTTGTGCGCGCCCCCGCGGATCGACACGTCCAGCCCCTGAGCCTTGGCGAAGGTTACGGCGACGGCCACGTCCTCCGCGGACTCGCACCGGGCGATTGCGGTCGGGTATCGGTTGATTCCGGCATTCCACACCCGGCGCGCATCGTCGAATCCCCCATCGCCCGCCACGATGACAGGTCCGTCCATATCCGCACGAAGTTCTCCGATTCGGGCCGCGGCCAGCTGTGCCATGTCTGCTCCTCCCCCGTGGGCGCGCACCCCTGCCGCGCCCGTCAGCGTCAATCGATCGTGAGGGCGTGCAGCCTGGCTGCGGGGGTTGTGGAGATCGCGTGAAGAGTCCCCGATTCCGCCCATCGCCTCCCGTCCGGATGCCGGGGGCCGCGGCCGGCTCCTCATCGCGGCTGCGATACTCAAGTTGTTGGCGCTGGCGAATCGGGGGATGAACCAGTGACCACCTCGGGTCCTGGCCGCTCGCGGCCGACGTGCCGCGGCCGCCCGGACAGCAGGTCCAAAAGGCCAGCCGCGCAACAGTTGTGCCAGGCAGAGGCACGTTCTCACCACCAGTCGAGGAGGGCATTCGATGCCGTCTATCACCGTCGGTACCGAGAACAGCGGTGCTATCAACCTTCACTACGAGGATTACGGAAGCGGGGCGCCTATCGTCCTGATCCACGGCTACCCGCTCAGCGGGCGCGCCTGGGATAAGCAGGTACCGATGCTGCTCGACGCCGGCCGGCGGGTCGTCACCTACGACCGCCGTGGATTCGGCCAGTCCAGCCAGCCGTCCTTCGGCTACAACTACGACACGTTCGCCGCGGACCTGAACACGCTCATGGAGGCGCTGGACCTGCGCGACGCCATCCTCGTCGGCCACTCGATGGGCACCGGCGAGGTCACCAGGTACCTCGGGACGTACGGCTCGGGCCGCGTCAGCAAGGCGGTCCTCATCTCGCCCATCCCGCCGTTCCTGCTCCAGACCGACGACAATCCCGAGGGCCTGCCCTCGAGCCTGTTCGATGGCTTCGTCCACACCGCCGCGGCCGATCCGCCGGCCTGGATGAAGGGCTTCCTCGACAACTTCTACAACATCGACGTTCTCGGCGGGAAGCTGGTGAGCGACGAGGCGTACCGGGCCAGCTGGAACATCGCCGCCAGCGCGTCCGCGCTCGCCACCGTGGCATGCATTCCCACCTGGGAGACCGACTTCCGCGCCGACCTGCCCAAGATCGACGTGCCCGTGCTCGTCATCCAGGGCGACGCCGACCGGATCCTGCCGTTCCCGAACACCGGCAAGCGCCTTCCTGGCCTGATCAAGAACATGGAGATCTTCGCGATCGAAGGCGGCCCGCACGCCATCTCGTGGACGCACGCCGACCAGGTCAACCACGCACTGCAGGACTTCCTCAAGTAGCACCTCGCAACCGAGCGCGCCTGGGGCGGAGTGCCGCCCCAGGCGCGTCGGGTCCTGCGGGCCGTGGTGGCCGCCGGGCGGGCTCCGGGACGGTCGGCACCGGGCGTAAAATAATCGGAGACTACCTCCACATAGCCGCTGGGCGAGACGGACCTCAACTAGCAGTGTCAGGAGGGGCGTCCGCCTCGCTGTGACTCATGGGGTGATGCGGATGCGGACGCAGACCCGATCGGACCTTCGCTGGCACCCACTCGTTGCCTGGCGATTGCTCGTTGCCCGGCACCCCGCCTTGCGATATACGCAGATTCTCCCCGTTGCCTTGCTGCTGTGGGGTCTTGACGACGTGGCCAGGTTCCGCGCGGGGGCTGCCTATGCGGGCCTGCAGCACGCCGTCGTCGTCAACTCCATCAGCAACACAATCGGCGGCGCATTTGTGCATCTCATGAATGACTGGACCGTCGCACACAGCGCTGCGGCCCTGGCGTCGGCCTGGTACTACATCTTGTTTCAGGGCGCCGTCACTGGCGTTGTCGGGATCGCGCTGATCTGGCGGCGGGTGCCGACCTTCCGACTGCACCGCAACGCGCTGATCGCGGTCACGCTGCTGGGCCTCGTCGCGTTCTGGCTGTATCCGGTCGCACCACCCCGGATGCTGCCGGGCTACCACGACGTGATCGCGAGCGCGGTGCCTACGTTCACGAGCCTGGTGGAGACCAACGGCGCGGCACAGTTCGCCTCGCTGCCGTCTCTGCACGTCGTGTGGGCACTGTGGGTGGCGATCGCGCTGTGCTCTGTCGTCCGGCACCCGGCGCTGCGGGCGGCAGTCTGGCTGTACCCGGCCGCCACCGTGGCCGACGTGCTCGCGACGGCCAACCACTACCTGCTGGACGTCATCACGGCGCCGGGACTGCTGATGCTCGGCTACGCGATCGCGCTGGCGCCGATGTGGATCTGCCAGCTGCGGCGCCATCAGCTGCTGCCCAGGGTGCAGCAGCCGAAGCCCAGCCCGGAGCCACAGCCGCGGCTCCCGTACGCGGCGAGCGCGGAATCCGAGCATGCCGACTGCTCAGCCAAGCCCTAGCCGCGCGGCCATCTCGGCGCACCGGGGTGGCCGCGAGCAAGCGCCAGCGGGTACCTACGCGGCGTATCAGGATGCGCTAGACGCGGGCGCCGACCTCCTCGAGTTCGATGTCCGCCGTACCGCAGACGGCGAGCTGGTCGCCTTTCATCCGGCCCGCATCGGGCGCGGCCGCGCCGTCAGCGGGCTGAGCTATCCCGAGCTCTGCGGCCTGGCCGACTGCCAGGTGCCGACGACGAGCGGCGTGCTCGAGCTGATCAGCGGCCGAGCGGGCGCACACATCGACCTGAAGGAGCCGGACTGCCTGGCCGCCATTGTCTCGCAGGCCCTCAGCCGGGTGGCGCCCGAGCAGATCGTCGTCACGACCGGGGACGCAGGTGCCATCAGCGAGCTTCGCCTGCGCTTCCCAGCCGTGCCGGCCGGGCTGACGATCGGCGGTGGGGTGTCACAGCGGGCGCGTTACCTGGCCCATCGCGCCCGCCTGCCGGCCCGCAGTCCGGTCGACGCGGTCCTCGAGGCAGGCGCTGGCTGGGCCGTCGTGCACGAGCGTCTCGCCCGAGCTGGCGCACTGGCGGAATGCCGCCGACGCGGGCTCGCCACGATGGTGTGGACAGTCAATGCCGACACGGCGCTGGCGCACTGGCTCGGCTGCCCGGACGTCGATGTCGTCGTCACCGACCGGCCGCGCCGCGCCGCCGACCTGCGCGAAGCCGCCGCCGCGCGCGGCGCCGACCCCTGCACGGCGCCGCCGACCTTCACGGCAACCGGTGGGTGCTAGTCGTCGAACTGGTCGCAGTAGACGGCGGTCGCGTCATCGGTAGCCTTGCTGCGGCGCCAGCGGCGGCCATCAGGATCGTCGGCCTCGGCGGCGCGGACCTGGCGGATCAGCTCGGCTGGCCCGTCCCGGCGGACGAGCTCGGTGAGCTCGGCCCAGGACAGGAGGCCGAACAGGTCAGCTGGCCGGCTCGCGCCGTCACTGACGAGCAGTGCCGACTCCAAGCCCGCCAGCGGGCAGTAGCCAGTGAGCGAGTGCTCGGCGACGGTCGGATCGGCCGCCGCGACCCAGAAGCCGCCGGCGGTATTGCGCAGACCCTGCACCGCGTGCATGTGATCGCGGAAGGCCGCCGCGTAGGTCGGATCACGGAGCGGGATCCGATCCAGCGCCGTCCGGGTGCCGTGGAGCGCCGCGTCCAGCCGCCGGTCCGTCACGACCTGCGTCTGTCCGCCGACCTTAGTGAGGACGAGCGACGAATCCGTCAGCACCAGGTACTCAAGCTCACCGCCGCGCACCCTGATCGCGACGACGGTCGCCGTCGGCGTCCACGGATGTTCCAGATCACATGTCCCGCCGTGCAGCGCGCGGACCGCGGCGATAGCGGCACGCAGGCACGCGGCCAGCGAGTCACCAGCGGGGTCGCTGGCCCGCGCCAGCAGTGCGGTACCGAGCGTGCGCGCGAACCACGCCACGCCGTGCACGCAACCGGACTCGATCCCGGCCGGGATGCCCGCGCCATCGAGAAGTACGGCCGCCGACGGCGCCACTGCGGCGAAGTCCTCGTTGTCGGCGGCCGGCCGAGCAGGAGCGGTGGCCATGCGGGCTCGCACGATCAGCCCAGGCGTTCGCTCTCGGACACTGCGTCAGGATACCGAGACACCTAGCCGCAGCCATGGCAGCGTCGGTCACGACGACTCGCCCCAGCCCAGGCAACAGCGCCGCCCCCAGAGGGGAACACCGCTTCAGACGACTGCACCCGCCGAGACAAAGGTGCCGCCCAGACGACAGCGCCGGTCACGACCCGCACCCGCCCAGGCGACAGCGCCCGCGAAACGCGCCGAGACTGCCCCCGCGCGCTGTGCTGTGGTTATCGAGCGGGCAGCGCCACTGGCAGCTGCCGAGGTCCGGACCGCCGGGCCGGGCGAGTCCGGCCGACCGAGCCGAACGGCACGATCCGCACGGCGGGGGTCTCGGCTACCGCGGCGGCCACGCTCGGGAACTGCCGGATGACCCGGTCGAGTCCGCTGCCAGCAAGGACCTGCGCCAGCGCCTGCGGGCCCGTCACCAGTCGCAGGTCCCCGCCCTCGGCGGCGGCGAGCTTGTAGGCGCGCGTGAGCTCGGCTCGCCCGGCCGCGTCGCATCCCGTCGTCGCGGACATGTCGACGACGACCGTGACGTGCCCGGCGGCACCTAGGTGTAGCAGCGTCGTGCGCAGGATGTCGGCGCTACGCAGGTCGAGAGTCCCGGGCGCCTCGATCACCGGCACGCCCCTGACGATCTGGATCGGGTACCTGGAATCCGACATTGGCGCGCACCTCCGTTGAGCGCTACTGCCCAGAAACTAGCCGGTGCGCACGGACCACGGCGGCAAATCCGGCAAACCCGGTCCGCCGACTGCAGTCGCCTCGGCCGACTGTGAGCTACCCGCGGCGCCACGCATTATTCGGCAGCGGCCCGCGGTCCATTGAGCAACAGTTACCTACTGTTGCTCATAGATGAGCACCAATAGCGAAGTACTGCTCATAGGTTGCCTGGGTTGCCAGAAAGTCTGCGGGCGCGGGCTGGACGACCCGGCCGCTGGACCGTTTCGGGCCGTCGGGCGGACTGAGCCGACGTTCCGCGCCCCGGCGGAGTACCAGGCAGCCACACTGGCGGGCGACATTGTTAGCCGAGCCGGGGCCGCCACGCCGGGCGACCTTGTCAGCCAGGCCGGCCTCAGCCGGGTGGGCCCTCGCCGGGCACCGGGTCGGCGCCCCGCGCACGGCCGTGGCGGAACCGCTGCGCGATGAGGCCGACGCTGAGCCAGCCAATGGCGATCGCGAGCCAGAAGTTCACGATGCGGAACGCCAGTGCGGCCGAGACCGCCGGCACCCGGCCGGCCCCGTAGGCAACCAGCACGACGGCGAGGCTGCCCTCGACGATGCCGAGGCCACCAGGTACCACCGGCAACGACCCCACCACCTGCGCGACGCCGTAGGCCAGCAGCACCCCGTGCCACGGGATGGGCGAGTGCACCGCGCGGAAGCTGCATACCAGGCACAGGAAGTCGCAGCACCAGACGGAGGCAGCGATCCCGACGACGGCAACGGTGGATCCGGGACTGAGCGGTATCTCCCGCATCCGGGCCAGTGTGTCCTCGATCCGCGCGCCGATGCCAGCCCGGTCGCCGTCCGGGCGCTGCCCACGCCGCGCCAGCCTGCGGACGCCACGCACCGCTGCACCGGCCAGCCGGAGCACGAGATCGCGACGAACAAGGATGGCACCGGCCACGAGCACGATGATCAGGCCGATGACCGTGATGCCGGCGCCCAGGGTGCTGGTGCTGCCGGCCAGCGCTACCAGGACGCCGAGCAGGAGGATCAGTGACATGCCAATGGCCTGGGCGATCAGGATCGTGAAGATGGTCCAGCCCGCGCTCGCGCCGCTGGCGCCGCGGCGCCGGTAGTACCGGTACCGGTAAGCACTGGACACCGCCGGCTCGCCGGGCACCGAGTTGGCGATCGCGTCATTGGCCAGCGAGAGCAGGAACAGACCGGGGAGCGGGATGATCGTGCCGCTGAGGCGCAGCACGTGGCGCTGGAGCCAGGCGAAGGCCAGCAGCGACACCGACTCGGCGGCGATGGCGGCAGCGACCCAGGCGCCGCTCGCGCCCTCGAGATGATGCCAGGCGGCGGCGAGTTCACCCCGCTTGCCGACCAGCAGCAGCAGGACCACGCTCCCGAGCACCACGCCGACGACGTAGCGGACCACGGCCCTCAGGTCGCGGCCCGCGCCCGAGTCAGCCAGCTCGCCCGCCATTCGACCAAGGTACCGAGTTGACACCGGTTGGCCAGCGTCCTGGCAGCATGGGCGACGGGTGAGCGCCACCTCCGGCGCACTTCCCGGAGGGAGCGGTTCACGGTGGGACAGTACTTCGGCGGGCGGATCGGAACCGACTGGCGAGACTCGCAGCCCTGGTGGCCGCCGGAGCCGATCCCGGCACCCGGATCGCCGAACGTCCTCCTCGTTGTGCTCGACGATGTCGGCTACGCCCAGCTCGGGTGCTACGGGTCCGACATCGAGACGCCGGTGATCGACGGGCTGGCCGCGACCGGGGTGCGGCTAGCCAACTTCCACACCACGTCACTGTGCTCCCCCACCAGGGCCTGCCTGCTGACCGGGCGCAATCACCATCGCAGCGGCATGGGCCGGGTAGCCGACCTAGCCATTGGCTATCCCGGCTACTGGGGCACGCCGCCGCGGGAGAACGGCTACCTGTCAGAGATCCTGCGCGCCGCCGGCTATGCAAGCTATGCCGTCGGGAAATGGCACCTGTCCCCTGAGGACGAGACAAACATGGCCGCGTCGCGCGCCACCTGGCCGCTCGCGCGCGGGTTCGACCGCTGGTACGGCTTCCACGGCGGCGAGACCAGCCAGTTCGTACCGGCGCTCTGCGCGGACAACCACAGCGTCCGGCCCCCACGGTCGATCGAGGACGGCTATCACCTCACCGAGGATCTGGCCGACCGCGCGATCGAGTTCCTGGGCGACCTGCGCGCTGTCGACGCCGACAAGCCGTTCTTCCTCTACTTCGCCACCGGTGCCTGCCACTCCCCGCACCAGCCGCCGCGGCGCTGGCTCGAGCGCTATCGCGGCCAGTTCGACGTCGGCTGGGACGCCTGGCGCGAGCAGGTGTTCGCGCGCCAGCTGGCCACGGGCCTGCTGCCGCCCTCGACCGTCCTGTCGCCGCGGCCGGCCTGGGTACCCGCCTGGGACGCCCTGGCCGACCGCGACCGCGCGGTCGCCGCCCGCTTCATGGAATGCTTCGCCGGTTTCCTGTCTCATGCAGACGAGCAGGTGGGCCGCGTGCTCTCCTTCTTGCGGGAACGGGGTGAGTTCGACAACACCATCGTCTGCGTGGTCTCCGACAACGGCGCCAGCGCGGAAGGTGGTGCCGACGGCTCGATCAATGACGTCCGGATGCTGAACATCGACCCGGCCCAGCCGGCCGAGATGTTCGCCCGGCTGGACGAGATCGGCGGCCCGCTGACCCACAACAACTACCCGTGGGGCTGGACGATGGCCGGCAATACGCCGTTCCGCCGGTGGAAGCGCGAGGTGCACGAAGGCGGCGTCGCCGATCCGTGCATCATCTCCTGGCCGCGCGGTGACGCCGAAGGTGGCGCGATCCGGCACCAGTTTGCGCACGCGATCGATGTGCTGCCGACGCTGCTCGAACTGGCCGGCGTGGGGTTGCCGGCCGAGATCGACGGCACTGCGCAGGCGGAGCTTGACGGGGTGAGCCTGGCGTACCTGCTGCCGCCCGGCGGCGATCGCGCGGCGGAGCGGCACGAGACGCAGTACTTCGAGATGTTCGGATCGCGCGCGATCTACCACCGGGGCTGGAAGGCAGTGGCGTTCCACCCGATCGGGCCGCTGTACGACGACCAGAACCCGAACGCGCCGTTCGACGACGACGTCTGGGAGCTGTATCACGTCGCCCAGGACCTGTCGGAGTCACGTGACCTGGCGCGCGAGCGGCCGGACCTGCTCGCCGAGCTGGTCGAGCTGTGGTGGGCGCACGCCCGGCGCAACCAGGTACTGCCGCTGGACAACCGGGTCCTCTGGGCTCTAGTTCACCCCAAGCCCGACCGCCGGCATCCGCGCGACGAATACGAGTACTACCAGGGCGGCGCGCAGGTGCCCGAGTCCGTCACCGTGAACGTCCGCAACCGCTCGCACGAGCTGGTCGTCGACGTCACGATCGCAACCGCGGGCCAGGCCGATGGTGTCCTGCTCGCACTGGGCTGCGCGCTCGGTGGCTGGTCGCTGCACATCCTGAACGGCCGGATCCGCTACGTACACAACCTGTACGGCAGCGAGCGGCACGTGATCGACGCAGCCGACCTGATCACCCCCGGCGAGCACCGGATCGAGTACGCCTTCAGCAAGGATGATGGCCTCGGCGGCACTGGCGTGCTCCGCTGCGACGGACGCGAGATCGGCCTCGGGCTGATCCCGCGCTTCACCCCGTCCGGCTTCAATGGCGTCGGCGCGGGACTCACCTGCGGCTACGAATGGGGTCCCGCCGTAGGCGGGGGGTACACGGCCCCGTTCCCGTTCCGTGGCATCATTCGGCGCGCGGTGGTGCGCACTACCGGTCCGGTCGTCCGCGATCCGCTGGCGGAGCTGGAAGCGATCCTGGCCGAGCAGTGAGCCGCGCTACCGCGGCTTGCGCAGCAGCAGGAACACGCTCGGGCCGAAGTACACCGGCGCGAGCCGTTCCTGCACCGCGCGCTCGACAGCCAGCAGCGCGGGCCGCGGTATCAGCCGGGTCGCCAGCCGGTGCCGCAGGTTCGACACCGACAGCATGCGCTCCAGGCGCAGTCCCGTCCCCAGCAGCAGCCCGACCACCGTGGCCGGATGGTGGTTGACGAACGGGATACCGTCCCCGCCGTCGAGGCGGTCGCACCGGATGTCCACCGGGGTCAGCGGGATCGGCGTCCGCCTGATGAGGTACCGGACGCGGTTCATGGCGTGCGCCACGTTGGCGACCTCGACTAGCGCGTAGCCACCGGGCCGCAGGATCCGGTACAGCTCGTGCAGCTCGGCGGCCGGGTCAGGCAGGTGATGCAGTACCCGCACGAGCGTCACCAGATCAGCGCTGGCGTCGTCGAGCTGCAGCTGGCCGGCGTCCATCAGGCGCGTGCTGATCTGCGGATGCCCGGCCAGGAAAGTGCTGGCCAGGTCGAGCTGCTGCTGACTGGAGTCCACCAGCGTGACCCGGCGCGCGTAGTCCGCCAGCACGATCGACAGCCGCCCGTAGCCACCGCCGACGTCGACGGCATCCTCGAAGCTCAGGTCGGTCAGCAGGCGCCGGATTGCCATGACCTCGGCGGCATGCTCGTAGTCGCGGCCGGTCCAGTAGTCGGCGTAATTCAGGTTGTCGTCGTCGTAATACGCGCCGCGGCGTGTTGTTGTCCCCGTCATCGCGTGAATCCCCCCGGCCGAGCCTGCCCCCAGGTCGGCTGCCTGGCACCCTATCCCTCCCGGCGGGCCGCCACATCCCTCCCGGCGGGCCGCCACGCGCTAAGCAGCCGGGTCGCTCGCCTTCCGCTCGCCGACCCGGAACGCTGCCCTGATCGACGCTGCCACCTCAGCCGGCTGCGTCATGATCTCCTGCCAGGTGAAATGGACGACCTCGTAACCCGCCTCGCGGAGCCGTTTGTCGCGGCGCAGCTGGGCCCTGGCCCGGCCGGGGTCCTCGTCGTACTTCATCGCCCCGTCGACCTCGGCGATCGTCTTGTACCGCGCCCAGTAGAAGTCCACTCGGCCGATCGCCTCGCCGGTCGGCGCCGGGATCCAGGTCTGGAGCGCGGGCGCGGGGAGACCTTCGCGGTCGAAGGCCACCCGTGCGATGGACTCCAGCGCGGACTCGGACTCCCCGGAGGCGAAGTCCACGACCCGAGCCGCCTGCGCCGCGCCCCGTCGGCGCGGGCTCGTGGCCAGCACGGCCCGCAGTTGTGACTTAGACGTCAGGCGCTTGCGGATGGCAGAGTCGGCGGCGACCACGCCGTCGGCGAACGTCGATGTCCGGGCCAGGTCGATCACAGTCCGCGCGACTGTAGTCACCGGCACGCCGAACTTGGTCGTGACGTGCTCGGCAGGCAGCAGCGTGGTGTACAGGTGCACGCCGCGGCTGCCCTTGCGGCCGCCCGCAGGCCGACCGGTGATCGTCACGTCGCCAGGGCTGCCGATCAGGTCGATCCCGTGCAGCACGGCGGCCGACCGATGGCTCACGACGGCGCCGCGGCCTGCCTGGACCGCGGCGGCCGCCGCTCGCAGTACGTGGTCGCCGTCTCGCCGGGCGGCAACGGCCTTGGCGGTCTCCGCCCGGACATAGACGCCGCGGCCGATCCGGACCAGTACGCCCCGCCGGACTAAGGTCCGGATGCGTCGCGGCGAGCTGCCGCTTGCGCGGAGGCTCGCCGTGGTGACCATAAGTAACTTTTCTGGCCATTCTCCGTCGGGCATGGCACCTATCGTGCGGGTGGCTGCCGACATTCCAGCTGCGATTGCGGCGCGCCAGGTGACGTTGTAGGAATTGCGGTCGATTTGATGCACTATTTGTACCAGTTCGCCCGCACCGAACTCCTACAACCTCGGGATTCGGTCACCTAATGCCTACAACGTGGCGAGCCGGGATCGCGCTCTAGTCGTCGACCAGGTGGAATTCGACCCGGTACACCAGGGTGTCGGCCTCGATCGGGCCGGCGTGTGCGGCCCGCTGTCGCAGCGACTCAAGGTCCTTCTCGCCGGCCGCGCGCACGTCCCGCGGGCCGATCGAGCGGAACGGCACCAGCTCGATCGAGTCGACCTCGATAACTGCGGGCCCCACCGGGTACCGACCGCCGACCTTTACCTTCGGCCGCCGCCAGAGCCGGATGGACAGAGTGATGTCCCCGCCGATGACGGCGTCACGCAACTCACGGCTGAATTCCACGGGGGCACGCCCTCTTTCGCGCTGGCGACGATGTACGCCCGGCTGACGGCGCACGACGCCCGGCCGACGGCGCGCGGACTGCGGGCGGCGCACACAACCTGGGCGACGCGCTCGGTGTCGGCCTGGCGCGCACGTGCGTCTTGCCGCTCTCGCGCGGGTGCGTGCTCATACTCGCCACCGTACGACCAGAGGCCGGCTGACTCCCATCTGGTCAGCCGGCCTCTGGTGTCCAGCCAGCCCCTCCACTGGACTGGACGCTCGTCGCGCTAGCTCAGCAGTGACACCAGCGCCGAACTCGCTGCGGCGCCAACGGCAACCCCGGCGACCATCAGGACAAGCCACAAGGCGAGCCAGCCCCTGCCGAGGTTCTTCGCCGTGGCGACCGGCTCAATGGCCGGGATCGGCATCGTCGCCAGTATCGGGGCCGAGCTCCGGGCCGACAGCCAGGCGCCCGCGCCGGCGCCGTCGAGCCCGGTGCCGTCGAGCCCGGTCCGGGTGAATCCCGGGCCGTCGAGGCCGGTGCCGTCGAGCCCGGTGCTGTCGAGCCCAGGGCCGTCGAATCCGCGGCTTGTCACGATCCCGTCGCCGGACTGGCCGGACGCGCCGGACTGACCGCCGCGCGTTCCAGGCACGAACGCCGCCCGGACCAGCGGCTGCGTGCCGGTAGCCACCGGATCAGGACGGCCGGCCGTCCTGATTCCTCTGCGCAGACCGCTCAGGAAAGGCACCAGGCCGCCGAGCGCCAGCAGCCAGAACACCGCGCCGTTGAAGAGCCAGCCGACAGTGCCATCCTGGCCAGCCGCCCGATGCAAGCCGAAGCTTATGAAGTTCCAGCCGAGCAGCCCGAAGAGCGACGCCCAGGCGAGCAAGCCCGCCGAGGACCGTGGCCGGCCCAGCGCGCTGCTGCCGCCCGTCAGGATCGCAACCGCAATCAGTCCGCCGATAATGCCGACCAGGAGCAGGCGCACATCGCTGCCCGAGCACTGGCGGGCGCCGACGTACGGTCCGCCGCTAGCGCAGAGCCTGCCATCTCTGCGCATGACGTCCTGCATCCCGGTGGAGACGGATTGCACGCACGCGGTGAGGGCTGCCGCACCGATGACGACGCACCCGGCGCCGAGCCGGCGCCGACCTGTCACCTGAGGCTCGACAGATCGAGCCAGACGGCAGTGGGGTTGGCTGGGTCGACCGCCCCCTGCAAGGTCATACCCGGCCGGAGCTGTCCGATCTGCAGCTGGATGATGGCCTGCTGCGTTGTCGCCGGATAGGGCGGCATGCCATCGGCCATCACCGTCAGTTCGAACTCGACGAGCACGTCGAAGTTGATCATGCCGACCTGGCGCATACCCGAGATCATCACGGTCCGGCGGACCGCGCTGCCGTTGGCCAGGCCGGCGGCCGCAGCCGCGGCTGCGTTTGCTGCCTGCGTCTGGGCGGCCATCATCTGGCTAGCGTTAGCCATTCGCTCCTGCGCTACCCGCATCCGGTCACCCACTGGGGGCATCGTCTTCTCGCCTGCTCTTGAAAATGCCCATGGGTCAGCTCTCCCGGTACAGCTGGTTGAAGCGCTGCGCGACGGCCGGGTTCGCCTGGATCCTGCCATTCCAGCCCCTGGTCGCCTCGTCCCAGCTGACTGCGGGAATGCCGCGCGATGCGGCGATCTGGGCCAGCTCAGCCTGGTCGTAGTTACAGGCAGCGACGCCCTTGGAGACCGCGGCGAACTCCGCCAGCGAGACGCCGGCAATGGGCTCGAAGTCGACTCCCGCCACCGCGACACCCCGCTGCGTGCCCGGCAGTCCGGCAAACTGCCCTAGCTGTGCTCGCCCGAGCTGGGCTTGCGCCGCGGCCTGGTGCGCCATGGCCATCTGCTGCGCATGGGCGCTGAGCTGCTGCGCCTGCTCGATCATGCCCGGTGCGACGTTGACCGTGTCCTTCATATCCTTCATTCGCTTGAGCATGCCCACGTGCCAGATCCCCTTGTGCAATGCCGTTCCCGGCCGGCGATTCCGCCCAGGCACACCGCGCTCAACGTTCCGATAGCTGTTGATCCGCCGCAATATCAGCCGGGTATCTGTTTGGTACGCTGACCGTGTCGCAAGTCCGCAGCCCCTCCCGCGGACGTGAGCTGCCGTCGTGAGCAGGGATGGGGTCGATGGGGGACGCGCCGCCGCGCCGGACGCTGGCTGCCCGGCTAGAGGAGCGGGGTCGGTCCCGGTTCACGGGGCGTGCGAGCGAGATCGCCTTCCTCGATAGGTGCCTTGATGCTGACGACCCGCCTGCCAGCGTGGTTCACATCAGCGGCCCGGGCGGCGTCGGCAAGAGCACACTGCTCCGCGAGGTCGCCCGGCACGCGCGCGATCGCGGCATCACCGTCGTCACCGTCGATGGCCGCGAGCTCGGCCCAGCGCCTGGCGCGCTCGAGGCAGCGTTGCGCAAGGCGAGCCACGACGACCGGCTGCTGGTACTGCTCGACTCTTACGAGCGGATGGCCGCGCTTGACTCGTGCTTGCGGCAGGAGCTGCTGCCCGAGCTGCCGGACCGAGCGCTCGTCCTGATCGCAGGCCGCGGCGCGCCCGACCCAGGGTGGTTCACCGGCGGTTGGGAAGCAGTGACCGCCAGGCTCGACCTGGCGAGCATGCGACCGCGGGAAGCTCGCCACCTGCTCGCCGCGCGCGGGCTGACCGACAGTCGTGTGCCCGCCATCGTCGACTGGGCGGCCGGATCGCCGCTCGCGCTAGCCCTGGCGGCCGACGCGGCGATCGCCGACTCCAGCTGGAACGCGGCCACTGCGCCGGACCGGCCCGAGATCCTCAGGTCACTGCTGGACCGGCTGGTCGAGACCGAGCTGCACGACGTCCGCCCGTCGGCACTCGGCATCGCGGTCGTGGCCAGGCAAACAACCACGGACCTGTTGCGCGCTGTGCTGCCTGGCGACGACGCCGATGAGGCGTATCGCGAGCTCTCCGAGCTGACGATCACCGAGCGGCTCGGTACCGGCCTGACCATGCATGAGCTCGCCCGGAAGGCGCTGCTGGCCGACCTGCGCCAGCGCAATCCGGTGCTGGAGCATGACCTACGGCGGCGCGTCGTCGACTACCTCTATTCTCGCGGCATCGCTGGCGACCAGATGATGATGATCGACCTCGCCCACCTGGTGGAGAATCCGCTGCTGCGCTGGGGCTTCGGCTGGGACGGCAACGTCAGCTTCCGGATCGACTCAGTTCGCCCAGGCGATGCGGAGCGAATCGAGACGCTCACCAGCGAGCACGACCGCGTGTGGTGGCAGCTGACCCGCAGGTACTTCGCCGAGGCCCCCGACCGCGTGGCCGTTGCCAGGGATCTGTCCGACCGAATCTGCGGCTTCCTGGTCAGCATGAGCCTGGCCACGGCACCCGCGTTCGCTGATAACGACCCGCTCGCCGGGCCGTGGCTGGACCATGCCCGCCGCAACGCGTCGCTCGGCGACTCGGTGATGTGGCACGCGGCCGTGGACTTCACCGGGCGCGGTCAGGTGCAGGCCATGCTCGGCATCGCCGGCGTCCTGCGGTGCGGATCGGCTAGCCCTCGATTCGCTTACCTGCCGATCGACCCGAGGCTGCCCGGCGCCGTCCACTTCGCCCGGGCACTCGGCGCTGCCCACCTGGCCGAGCTGGACGTCCGCATCGGCGACGACATCGTCGAGTGCCACCGGCTGGATTACGGACCCGGCGGCCTGTTCACCTTCCTGCGGGACCAGATCTACGGCGAGCTCGGCCTGTCCGCGCCCGCGCCGCCGCAGCGGCCGGTCGCCGACACCGAGACGGTCCGCGACATCCTGAAGAACTTCCGCGTGCCCCGCGAGCTGGCCCGCAGTCCGCTTGCGCATGGCTCATCAGTGCAGGAACGGGCTGAGTCAGTCCAGCGGCTAGTTCGCCAGGCCGCGGCCGAGGCATTCGGCGACAGCGAGACCGAAAAGCTGCTCCGCAGCGTGCTGATCGCCGGTTACCTCGAGCCGCTGCGCAGCCACGAGGAGGCGGCGAACAAGCTGCTGCTCAGCCGGGTCGCCTACTTCCGGCGACTGCGAACTGCCGTCGAGCGGCTGGCCGAGCACATGGCCGGCGCCGGCGAGCCAGCTGACGTCGCCTGACTCCGGCACGGCGTGAGCCCTGCGAGCGGTCGATACCATCGCCTCGGTCAGCCCTGTCAGCTCGGCGCGCCCAGCAGGCGGGTGATCAGCGCCCAGAGCCGGTCCTGGGGATACTCCGGCTGCAGCGGCGGCTCGGCCTTTGCGCCCAGGTAGATCGAGTAGCCGGGGCACCCATAGAACGCGTGGACATTTGGCTGGCCCTTCGACGCTGACAGCAACTCCAGGCCACTCCCGCCCGTGCCGAGCAGGCCGCATGTGGACGCGGGCCTGGTGCTGACGTGCAGCGCGTCAAGCAGGCTGACCAGCTGGCCGATCAGCCGGCGCGAGGTGTAAGCCTTGCTGATGATCTGGCCACGGCCGCCGACGTCAGTGAGCTTCACCTCGCGGTAGCTGGCCGCGGTGAAGTCCTCTGCCAGCGGGCGGGGCGGGTACCAGGCGACCTGGGCGCTAACCTGCAGGACCGAGGAGATCGAGCTTCCCGGTACGAGCGAGTACTCCAGGTCGCCGAGGTCGATGCCGGCCGGGACTCGGCGCACCTGGGCGTCCATGTACTCCTCGATGACGGGACTGTCAGTCTCCAGGACCCCGCTCTGGTGACCACCGAGCATCTCGCCGGAGCCGCCGGCGCTGGATCGGCCGCAACGGCACGCCCGGCGAATGTGCGCAAGAGGTGCGGTTCTTGTGCGGGGGGCAGCGGCCTCGAGCCGACCGGCAGGATCACGGTCGACAGCATCTGCTGGGCGAAGGCCGCAGCCTCCGCCTCGGTGCCGGGCGGCGGCCCGACGGACCGGACCGGAGCCGCTCGGGCTCCCGCTGCCGTCGCCGCCTTAGCCTGGCGGGCAGAGCCCGCTGAGCCGCCGGCCTTGGCGCTCGCATGCTGACCCATCGCCGGGGTCGCGCAGCCAGCCAGCACCGCCGCGACCGCCAGGAGCCAGACCCCGGCCATGCTCGCCGCGCGCACCCGCATGCCCATCAACCGCTCGTCAGCTGGGTCACGCCTGCATTGTCGACACAATGTGCTCGGCGATGGCAAGGCTCGCGGTCGCCGCCGGTGAGGGGGCATTGCGGACGAGCAGGACGTGCCCGTCAGCCTGGAGCACGAAGTCATCCTCCAGGCTGCCATCGCGCCGGACCGCCTGTGCGCGGACTCCTGATTTGGACCGCACCAGGTCCGACATCTGAAGGTCCGGCAGGTAGGCGCGGACGCTGGCCAGGTAGCGCCGCTTGGACAGCGACCCGCTGACCTCCTTCACCCCGCTCCGCCAGTGCCGCCGGGCCAGCTGCCAGGCACCAGGCCACCGCGCCATCTGGGCGACCTCGGCCAGGCTGATATCCGACCAGCGGTAGCCCTCGAGCGCCAGCGCGAGCACGGCGTTGGGACCGACGTGCACAGTGTCGTCGACGTGCCTGGTCAGGTGCACGCCGAGGAACGGGTACCGGGGATCAGGTACCGGGTAGACCATGCCCCGGACCTTCTGCCGGGCACCGGGAGCCAGTTCGTAGTACTCGCCCCGGAACGGCACGATCCGCAAGTCGCCCGGCCGACTGAGGCCCGCGGCGAAACGATCGCTCTGCAACCCGGCGCACACGACGAGGTAGTCGAACTCGAGGGTCTCGCCGGACGCGGTGCGCACCTGGACGCCCGACGCCGTCTCGTGCACCGCCGTGACCGGCGTCTCGAGCAGGACCTTGCCGCCCGCGGCGCCGATGACCGTGGCAAGCGCCTCGCACATGCCGGGATAATCAACCGCCGCAGTGTGCGGTGAGTACAGTGCGGCCGCCCCCTGAATGCACGGCTCGATCCCCGCAAGCTCCTCCTTGGGGACGCGCCGGATGCCAGGCACCTCGTTCCGGGTCGCGCGGTCCTCAATCTGCGCCAGGCCCGCTAGTTCCTGCTCGCTCGCGGCCACGATCAGCTTGCCGAACTCGCGGAGCCTGACCTGGTGTTCCTGGCAGAACTCCCGCGTCATGGCGGCGCCGCGGCGGCAGAGCGTGGCCTTCAGGCTTCCTGGCTGGTAATAGACGCCCGCGTGGACCACACCGCTGTTGTGGCCGCTCTGGTGCACGGCCACACGGTCTTCCTTCTCCAGCACGGTCACGCTGATGCCGGGGTACCGGATGGCCAGTTCGCGGGCAACCGCCAGGCCGACAATGCCGGCGCCGACAACTCCCACCGATTTGAGTGACGTCACCCGGCGAGCTTGGTCGATCCGGGCACCCGTCCGCAACTCAGGTGACAGCGCAGCTCAGGCTTACACCGGCAAGGGACGGCCCCGTTCCTGGTCTTGTGGTCTTGGCCATCACCGGCGGACCGGGCACGAGGCGCTCTGCTCTCACGCCGCGCTAGCGCATCCGGGTGCGGCCGCGGTGGTTTCTTTCGCGCCGCGGCCGCGGGGCCGGGTGCCCAGCCGGGCGGAATCTGCGTCGCTGCAAGCGCACCGCTTCCAGCGGCCGCGGCCTTGGCAGCCTCATCCGCCGGACCATGCTCGGCGCCTCGCCAGGCGCTGGCAGCGCTGCCGTGGCGGACCTGCCTGCCTCCGCTGCCGCACCGCCTGGACGGACGCACGCCGTCACGAGGGCGCAGGGCGCCGGCTCCGGGCTCGGTGTGCTCGCGCGCTGCCGCTCGGTGCGCACGACCTGGAAGCTGCTGAGGCCGATGCCGAGGGTGATCGCGCCGCCGCCAGCGATCTGCACGGGTCCGGCCGGCTCGGCGAAGATCGCCATGCCCATGATGGCGCCGACCAGCGGCTCCAGGTTCAGGAAGGCGCCGGCCACATCGGCGGACACCCGGCTCTGGCCGAACGCGAACAGGGAGGTCGGCAGCACGGTGCCCGCCAGCACCAGCCCGACCGTCGCGAGCACAGCCGTCACGCTGGCTGGTCCGGCTGCCTGGTGCTCCGTCGTGAGCGCGACCGGCAGCACGGCAACAGCCGCCGCCATGAGCTGGAGACCGGTGACCGCGATCGGGTCGCGGCCGCGTAGCAACCGGGCCTGCGAGACGGTGAATCCGGCCGAGATCAGCTGCGCAGCCAGTACCAGCGCATCACCCGCCAGGCTCGAGCCCGAACCCCGACCCCCTGCGATGAAGCCGACGCCGGCCAGCGAGAGCGCGAACCCGGCCCAGGCCAGCGGGCGTGCCACGCTGTGCCGGAGCGTGGCCGCGGTGATCGCCACCAGGACCGGCGTGGCGCCGATGAGCAGCGCCGCGTGCGTGACACTGGTCCGCTCGATGCCGAGGTTCTGGAGCAGGACCGACCCGCCATAGCCGACCGCGCCCGTGATCAGGATGGCCGGACTGGCGGCTGCGCGCAGCCGCGACCGGTTCGCCACCAGCAGCACCGCAGCGGCCAGGCCGAACCTGGCGAACGCCAGCCAGGCAGGAGGGAGCCAGCCCAGGGCGACCTTGGACAGCGGCACGGTGGTGCCCCACAGCACTCCCGCGGCAAGCAGGGCCGGGAAGACGAGGCGACGGTCGTTGGTCATGCCTCAGGTCTACCTGGAACGGCGCAGAGTTTGGCTAGTCGAGGTCAGGACAAGATAATGTTTGGTCCTATGGCCACTGAGCTTGATGAAATTGACTTTCAGCTGCTAACCGAGCTCCAGGCGGACGCGGACCGCACGAACGTCGAACTGGCGCGTCTGGTCGGCCTGTCCCCGGCCGCCACGCTGCACCGGGTACGACGGCTCAAGCAATCAGGTGTCATCAAGGTCATCAGCGCCCGGCTCGATCCGGCTGCTGTCGGATTCCCGCTCCAGATGTACGTCGCAGCCACGCTCGGCCGGCACGACCCGCGGTCGGCCAGGCTGTTCGAGGACCAGGTGAGGGCTATGCCGGAGATCATCGCCGCTGACAACGTGACCGGCGAGATGGACTATCTCCTCACGGTGGTCGCCCGGGACGTCAGCGAGCTTCAGCGGGTGCTGGCCACGCTGGCCGCTCGGGGCGGTCAGCGGCTGGTCACGTACCTGCGGCTGGAGGAAATCAAGCCGCCGTCCCGGCTGCCGCTGCCGACCGGCGGTGCCGCGTAGTTCCGTCACTCGGTGACGGGCATCACTCGGTGACGGGCATCACTCAGTGACGGGCGTCGCCGGCTTGACCGGGCCAGGCGCGCCAGCCTCGGCCGGACCTGGCGCGGCGCCGCCAGGGTCGGCACCGAGCGCTGGCGCCGTCGACCGCCAGACCGTCTTCATCACCACCTGGATCGCGCCGGCCGCCGGAATCGCCAGCAGGGCCGCGACGAACCCGCCGAAGAAGCCACCGATCCAGCTGCCGATGGACGCGCCGACCAGGATCGCGACGAGGACGAGCAGCGGATTGATCCGGACCGTGCGGCTCATGATGACCGGGTTCAGAACGTGGTTCTCGACCTGGGTGTAGACGAGGAAGACAACGAGAGTCACGATCCCGGCCGACGCCGAGCTAGTGAAGGCGAACAGCACCACCGGTATCCCGGCCAGCGCGCCGCCGATCATCGGCAAGAAGTCGACTAGCGCAACCCACAGCGCCCACAGGAACGGGAACGGCACCCGGAGCAGCAGCAACGTGGCGAGCACGACGACGCCGGCGATGACCGACGTCGCGAAGTTGCCCAGCATGTACCCGACAACGGACCTGTTGACCTCGCGTGCGACCTTGGTGTAGCGCTCTGCTCGGTCCGGCACCATCATGCCGAGCACCCCGGCTCGCAGCTTCGGCGCTTCAAGCAGCACCAGCACGACGAGCACAAAGATCGTGAAGAGCGAGAAGACCAGCGACAGCGCGCCCTTGCCCAGGCTCAGCGCCGGATGCGCTAGGTCGCGGCCGTAGCTGGCCAGCTTCGGCGCGTTCTGCACCACCCACTGCTGGAGGTGGTACCTGGTCACCAGGTGCCCAATCCAGCCCCGCCCATGTTGTGCGTTGCTGACGTACAGCGGCAGGTCGTCAGCGAAGTGGCTGATGCCATTGACCAGCGGGTATCCGAAGGCCACCGCCAGCCCGGCGAACGCGCAAACGGCCAGCAGCGTGACCACGGCGACGGCGATTCCCCGGCGGCCGAGCCAGCGGTGCAGCGCCACGACGAGCGGGTTCAGCAGGAGCGCGATGAAGCCGGCTACCACCAGCAGCAGGATCACGCCCCGCAGCCGATCGACGATCTTCCCCGCCAGGAACGCGGCCACGACTACGGCGACCGTAACGAGGATCGCCCGCAGCGGGACGCTATTTGACTCGGCCGCGCGCCACAACCGGGCCCGGCGCGTCCGCGATGGCGGCAACTCGGAACTCACCCGGCAAGCATGCCAGCTTGTGGCGTGGCCGTGGCCGGCGATCGCGGAGGGAACCTGCCGGCGGACCGGCGGGTAGGCATCTCCGGCGAGTGGGCCAGCACCCGCTGCTGCGCCGGTGCCAGCGAGTGCGCCCTCCCCGGCGAGTGCACCGGTACCGGCGAGTGCACCGGTACCGGCTAGTGCACCGGTACCGGCTAGTGCACAGGCGGCGGCGTGCCGTGCGCGCTCGCGGCGAGCGCCGGATCCCATCGGCACATGGCGCACGAATGCGTGAACGCCGACCGCGCGAACTCCAGCGCTGTCGCATGCGGATCATCGCTGGCCCGGACGTCATCCCAGGTGAGGACGTACTCACCGAGCCCGGCCTCCCAGTGCGCCGCCTTGGGCTCGAGCGTGCCGTCGCCATATCCGTGCGGGGCCGGATGAGCGTAGGCATAGAACGCGGCCGCCGGATGACGCGGATCGCCGGGCCACCACCCGACCGCTACCTCCTGCGCGTCCATGGCGTTGCGCATGATGAAGTCGCTAGACGGCGGCTCCGCCGGCTGGCCCGAGAACAGGCTCACGGCGAGGTCGAATGACCCCCACCAGGCGTTCACCGGCGTGGACCGGCCCCGGTACGGCGCGCGAAACTCGGTGAGGACCATGGCAGCCCGACCAGCGGCCTCGAAGTAAGCCGAGACCTGCTCCGGGTTGTAGGTGGCGTGCTCCTCGTCCACGTCCAGCGGCATAGTCCACGGGACTTCCTGCGGTGTCGGATCGATCTCCACGTCGCCAGCCAGGTGCCGGATCGCCACCAGGAGGTCTCTGGTCACTGCCCCGACGGACCGGTCTGGTGTTAGCTGGACCCGCTCGACACGGCCATCGCTATGCTCCACGACCGCCTCATGCGTACGCAGGTCAAGCACTGCAACGAAGCGGCCTGATCCGTCCGGTGCCGGCAACGGAGCCGTCTCCCAGCCGCGCGCGCTCAGACGCAGCGCCGCGTGCTGGAGCTGGGGCTCCGGGGGCGCGAGGGCCACCGCCAGCTTGCCGAGTACCTGAGTGTGCGCATGCAGGGTGTCGCAGGTGTCGCTCCACTGTTCGTACGACACCGCCGGCCAGACAGGAGACATGTGCTGCACGGTAGCCCGCCACGGCGGGCTCCTCGCCATGCGCCCTGCCCGATGCCGCATCTGCCCGAATGCGCATCCCCGGCGAAGGCATGCCGCGTGGCCAGCCCGCTTGACATGTGACTGATTGGTCACCTATTCTCGGTGCCGTGGACGAGGTGTTTAAGGCGCTGGCCGATCCGACGAGGCGCGAGCTGCTCGACGAGCTGTTCCGTGCCGACGGGCAGACGCTCAGCGCGCTCGAGGAGCGCTTCACGATGACGCGGTTCGGCGTGATGAAGCACCTCCGGCAGCTCGAGGATGCGGGCCTCGTCGTGACCAGGAGGCGCGGGCGGGAGAAGCTCCACTTCCTGAATCCGGTCCCGATCCGACTCATTCACGACCGATGGGTCAGCAAGTACGCGGAGCCCTGGGCGGCCGCGCTCAGTGAGATCAAACAGAAGCTGGAGAGACCGATGGAGAAGATCTTCGAGATCTACATCCACACAACGCCGGAGCGCCTCTGGGAAGCGATCACCGACCCGGAGATCCGGAGCAAGTACAACTTTGGCGCAGGCGTGAGATCCGATTGGACGCAGGGCGCTCGGCTGGAGCTCGGTCACCCGTCGCTGCCGGGACCGCTCGGCGAAGGCGAGGTGCTCGAGGTGGATCCGCCACGCAGGCTCGTGCACACCATGACGGCGCTGTGGAGCGACGAGGTCAAGAGCGAAGGCGCCAGCAGAGTGACGTGGGAGATAGAGCCGGTCGGCGACTCCTGCCGCTTGGTCGTGACCCACGACCAGCTCCGGGAGGGCGCCAACGACCAGATCTACGGCGGCTGGCCGATGATCCTGTCCGGCCTCAAGACCTGGCTGGAGTCCGGCCAGCTCCTGACGACGCCTGGCTCTCTCATGTACGGCCAGGCCTGACGGCAATTCACGACGAAACGGAGAGCCAGATGAGCAGCAGCATGGCACCGAACCGCGTTACCGGCATGCGGACGGTCGGTGTCCCGGTTCAGGACCAGGGCCGGGCGCTGGAGTTCTACGGCGGCATACTCGGCATGTCGACGTCCCTGGACGTCGACCTCGGCGGCGGCCGACGGTGGATCGAGGTCACCCCTGGCGGAGGCGGTACGACGATCGCCCTGATCCCGGCGAAGTCCGAGGCCCCGGCCGGCGTGGAGACCGGTATCCGGCTCTGCACCTCCGATGCTGACGCGCTGCACTCGCATCTGGTTGAGCGTGGCGTTAGTGCCGACGATGTGCTGTGCTGGCCGGGCGTCCCGCCGATGTTCGCGTTCCGCGACCAGGACGGCAATGGCCTGGAGATCGTCCAAGAGGCGTAGCGCAGACCTGTATTGCACCCGGATCTTGCCGGCGTGGTCCGGAGCCGCCCGGGTGCTCGCGGTCGCGATCCAGCCGACGGTGGGCCGAAGGACATCGGTTCGCTAGTGATGCTCATAGATGAGCATCACTAGCCAACTGTTGCCCATAGAGCGGCACCTCTCTCCGCGGTTTGCCACCGCGGAACATGACAATTCGACCGCTCGGTCCGCCACAAGCCTGCGCCCGCCCGCCTCGCGGAGCCAGCGCTTGACATATTGCGCGCTATGCTTGATATAGTTTGCAGTGTAGCCCGTAAGAGGAGGACCAATGATCGACACCCGTGCTGTGGCGCAGGAGGTTCAGGACCAGTTGCTCGCCGCCGTGCAGCGTGGTCAGGACCAGGTGCGCAAGAGCCAAGACCAGATGCGCAAGAGCCGCGAGGCCGTCGCTGACGTGTTCCGGACGGGCAACCAGCTAGCCAAGTCCGTCCGCCCGAGCATTCCGACGCTGCCCGTGCCGACTGTCCGCGTTCCGTCGCTGAGCGCGCTTGCGAGCCCGGCCAAGCTGCGGGCTAGTGCCCACGAGCTGACTGACCACGTTATTGCCACCCAGCGGAGCCTGACCGACAAGGCGATGCAGGCCGCCAGCCCGCTGGCGGACCAGATTGCCACCCGCCGGCGTGAGCTGGCGGGTCAGGTCATCGCGCACCAGCGCGAAGTGACGGCGCAGGTTATCGCGCGACAGCGCGAAATGGCCGATCAGCTGATCGCGCGTCAGCGCGACCTGGCTGGTAGGGCGTTGCATGTTGCCGGGCCGCTCGTCACTGACGGCGTTGCCAGGCTCACCCATGTGGTCGGCACGCTCCACGACGTGCGCAAGTCCGCGCGCACCGGCGCCGCACCGCAGGCTGTGACGGCTGACAAGGTCGTTGCCCCGGCTGAGACCGCCCACGTCCACGCCGCCACGGCTGAGACCGCCCACGTCCACGCCGCCACGGCCCCGCAGGTCGAGAGCGCACCGGCTGAGCCCGTGGCCAAGCCGCGTGCGACCAAGCCGCGTGCCGCCAAGCCGAGCACGGCCAAGGCAAGCACGGCCAGGCCGAGCACGGCCAAGGCCGGAGCGGGCGAGAGGGCGAGCACCGGCAAGACCGCAAGCACCGGCAAGACCGACGCGCCTCGCAAGGCCGCCGGCGTCAGCAGGACTCGCGCGCCCAAGAAGTAACGATCAGGTCGGCCAGCGGCCGACGGATCTCAGTCAGCCGCTGAGGCGGGCAGCCCGCCCGGGCAGCCCGCCTCAGCATCCATTCCGGCACCAAAGAGGTCCCGATGACAGAGCCCTGGGACTCGCAGATGCAGGCGCTCGGCGCCTTCATCCGAAGCAAGCGCAAGCTGGCCAATCTCTCCCTGCGTCAGCTGGCCGAGCGAACGAAGCTCTCCAACCCCTACCTCAGCCAGATCGAGCGCGGCCTGCATCAGCCGTCAGTCCGGGTCATCCGGCTGATCTCTGATGCGCTAAACGTCTCTACCGAGACCCTGCTGGCTCAGGCAGGCTTGCTGCACAGGGACGGGTCCGCGACCGCCCAGCCGCATGGTGGTACACCCGATATCGAGTCGGCGATCCGCGCCGAGCAGCGGCTCTCGGACGACCAGAAGAACGCCCTCATCGCCGTGCTCAGGAGCATGCTGCCAGCCGAGTAGTACGAAACGGTGACTCAAGCATCTTTGGTGTGATCATCGCAGAACGCGCGCCAACTGCTCCACGAGCCGATTACGATACGACAGCGTGACGGACCTGAGCCAGCCAGCAGCGCCACAGCCTGGGGAGCCGCAGCCGGATGACGGCTCGTCCCGGCCTCAGCGCGGCGGGGACCTGCCGCACCGCGAGCCGCACGGTGAGGCGCCCCCGAAGCGAAGCGGGTCACCTTTCAACCGCTCAGAGTCATCATCGACCAACGGAGACGAAGTGCCGGAGTGGTCGCCGTTCAAGCCGCTACCCAAGCGCGGCGATTCGGCACCGGAGCAGAACGACGCCCCGCTTCCGCGGCGCGGCATCCAGCCCCCGAGCGGCGATACGCTCCCGCGCCTGCGCGACGCACTAGCCGCGCTGGGCGATCCGGACGACACTGAGCCTCCGCGGAGTGGCGACAAGCTGCCCGAGCGCAGCTCTGCCCAATCGCCAACCGACGACACGCTCCCGCAGGTCAGCGGCGCACTGCCGCAACGTGGCACCCTGCCGCAGCGCGGCGACAGCCTCCCTCAGCGCGGCGAGGCGGCCCTCCCCAAGCGCCACGACGAACTCCCGCACCGCGGCGACGCAGCGCCAGCACTCCCCCAGCGCGGCGAGACGGCCCTCCCCCAGCGCGGCGACGCGGGACCAGCCTTCCCCCCGCGCGGCGAGGCGGCCCTCCCCCAGCGCGGCGACGCCGCATCAGCACTCCCCCAGCGCGGCGGCCAGGGCGAAGGCCCGGACGCGCTGCCCCGCCGTACCACCAGAACGAGGCCAGCGGGCCGGCACCGCAGCCCGCACCGGCTCTCGGTCGCCTCGGACGCGCCCGCCCTGGTCCTCGCGGTCCCGGGATCGGCCGAAGCTGACATCGACGAGATCGGGCCCAGGGTCGCCTCGATCGCCAGCCTGTCCTGCCCCGGCGTCGACATCCGCGTCGGATACGTCGAGGGCAGCGACCTGTCGCTAGCCGACTGCATCCTGCCGGCGGGCGCGGACCATGCTGATCACGACCAGTTCCCGAGTGTCATCGTCCCGCTGCTGCTCGGCCCCAGCCCCAGCATCGACGCGGTGCTGCGCCGGATCGCCGGACAGGCTGCGGTCGAGGCGGTGGTCGCAGGCCATCTCGGGCCGCACCCGCTGGTCGCCGAGGCGCTGCACGCACGGCTGGCCGAGGCTGGGCTCGCCCGCCACGCGCGCTCGTCCGGGCTCAGCATCGCCGCCGATGGCCGAGGCGTGATCGTCCTGGCTGACAAGGACGAACAGGCCGCGAGCGCAGCCGCCGTCGCCGCCGTCCTGCTGGCGTCACGGCTGTCAGTTCCCGTCGTCCCCGCGTCACTCGGCGATCCGGCCAGCATCGCCGACGCCGTGACCAGGCTGAGCGACTCCGGCTCGCCCCGGCCTGCGCTGGCACCCTGCCTCATCGGCCCGGAGACTTCGCTGCCTGTGCTCGACGACCTCAGCGCCGCCCTCGGGGCGCCGGCATCGGCGACGCTGGGCGCACATCAGGCCGTGGGGCAGCTCGTGGCCATCCGCTACGGCGCGGCGCTAGCGAGCCTGAGTCTGGCCGGCTAGCCGGCCACGCCCCGCCGGCGCGCCACACTTCGCCGGCGCGCCACACTCCGCCGGCGCGCGCCGCACTCCACCCACGCGCCACGCTCCGCCAGCCGCCTAGCAGGTCAGGCGGCGGCGCGCGAATGCGGACCCCGTTCCCGCAGAAGTGTCCGTTGACAGCCCCCGCAGGTGTGCGCTGGGCTTACGATCTGGAAAGCGCACAGCGGTTCACATTCCGAACCTATGGCCTGGAAGAGGTGGGGACATGAGCGAGTGGAACGCCATGACCTATGAGGGTAAAGACACGATCTTGCGGGTCATCCGCCGAGAAGCGGATGAGATGTTCGTCCTGGCTGGGCAGCCCGGTGCGTGGGACGCGCCGACAGCGTGCGAGAGCTGGCAGGTCAAGGACGTCATCGGCCACGTCGTGGATACGACCGAGGGCTATTTCGCGGCCTTTGACACGGCGCGGGCCGGTAGCGAGGCGCCGGCCCCGCATGGCCTGCTCGTCATGCACGAGAAGGCGGGAGCGTCGGCGCGCGCGTTCGGGGACCTGAGCCAGCAGGAGATGATCGCGCGGGCGCGAGCCGACCTCGACAAGATGATGGACATACTCGAGCCGCTGACCGAAGAGGAGTGGGGCGGGCTGCTCGTGTCGCATGCCTACATGGGCCCGGTGCCGGCGTTCGTGTACGCGGGCGGCCAGCTCATGGACTACGGCGTCCATACGTGGGACATCCGCCAGGGCAGCGGCCGCGCGCACGCGCTGCCTGCTGACACCGCCGACCTGCTGGTTCCGTTTATGTTCATCATCTGGCAGTCGACGGTGCGCCCGGACGCCGATCTCAGCCCCTTCACCATCGGCATCCGCGTCAGCGGCCGGAACGCCGGCGATACCCGCGTCTCCATCAGCGACCAGGGCATGAGCTACGAGCCAGGCCCCATCGATGACCTGCCAGCCATCCTCGAGTTCGACCCGGGCAGCTTGGTGCTGACCGCGTTCGGGCGTGTCAACGGCGGCACGGCCATCGGCGACGCGGCCCTGGCCGACCGGTTCCTGAACCTGTTCTACCGGATCTGAAGAGCGGCCGGCTAGCGGAGGCGACCCGGCACCCTCGACAGGCCGGGGAACGGGGTCGTCTCCGCGCACCGCCGCCTGCCCGCGCGGTCGGCGGCGGGTTGCCAGCGCGACGTTAGCCGCTGCTCGTCGGCATCGTGAATGCGGGTAGCGGCGACGGCAACAGCACCAGGAATCCGACGACGCCGCCCGCGGCCGCGACCCACAGCGCCGGCCGTAGCCCGATGAGGGTGCCGAGGACGCCGCCGAGCAGCGCGCCTACCGGGCGGGTGCCATAGTTCACTGCCTGAAATGCGCCCGACACTCTCGAGCGCACTTCATCCGGGATCAGCGCCGCGAAGATCGAGCCCACGCTGATATCCAGGAGCATCACGCCGAAGCCAGAAAGGAATTCGGCCGTGAACAATGTCCCGAGTATCAGCGGCTTCGGGCCCCCGGCCAGCGGCACGAGCAGCGCCGGAGCGGTGAACAGAGCGCACCCGGCCACGTAGGCCCAGCCAACGCCGGTCCGGTCGGCGATCCGCTTGGTGACGGCGGCGCCAATCACGCTGCCGACTGCGGCCGCGCCGAGCACCAGCCCGATCAGGCCAGCGCTGATGTGCAGCTCACGCACCGCGTAGAGGAGATACAGCGCGCTGAACATCATGTTGAAGAAGTTGATGATCGCCACCGCGGCGAGCGACGCTCGCACGAGGGGCGAAGCGACGATGAACCGCACCCCGGCAGTCACCGCACCCTTGCCGCCGTTATTCGGCGGTGGTTCCGAAGGCCGGATCCGGTGCAGGAAGAACGCCGAGCCGAGGAAGGACAGCGCGTCGACGGCGATCGCGGCCGGCGCGGACAGCGCCTGGACCAGCAGCCCGCCGAGGCTCGGGCCGCCGACAAACGACAGCGCCCGGCTTGAGTACAGCAGCGAGTTGGCCTCGAGGTAACGGTCCGCCGGGACGACCGCGACGAACAGCGCGGAGTCCGAGACCGTGAAGAACACGCTGAGACTGCCAGCCCCGAACGCGACCGCGAACAGCTGCCCGAGCGTCAGGGCATGCAGCGCGTATGCGGCCGGCAAACTGGCGAGCAGCGCGAACCGGCCAAGGTCCGCGGCGATCATGGTGACGCGGCGACGACCGCGCCGATCGACCCAGGCGCCTGCATGCAGGCCGAACAGGAGGCTCGGCAGCCAGATCAGCGCCGTCAGGTAGCCCATGTCGGCCGCGCTGGCGTGCAGCACGAGGACTGCGGCCAGTGGGATGGCGATCCCGGACACCTGATCGCCGAACATCGAGATGGTCTGCGCAGTCCAGTACCGCCGGAACTGAGTCCCTTGCAGCAGCGCCGGAAGCTTCGCCGCGACACGTCGCGCGAGACTGGGCTTGTCGCTCCCGGTAGCGGTCACCATCAGTTGCGCTCGGCCTCGGCGCGAGACAGCTGCGGCCGATCGACCACCGGATGGGCGGCGTGCGAATAGCGGACCAGCCCGGTGCCTGGCAGCAGGCCGGCGAGCTGAGGCCAGGCCGGAAACACGAGAACGGGCAGCGCCGTCGGATCCGTGAGCTGCTGAACTGCCCGCTTAGTCTCATCCGCCGCCATTAACCCCAAGGTAGATTTCGAATTTATCTTTGCAAAGGGTTCTTTGGCCGCGTTAGTACCGGACGTGCATATGTCGCTCTCCGCGCCGGCGAGCGGTTCGTGGCTGTGAAGGCAGCGCTTCATCACCAGGACGGGCGTTAGTGGCCAGGCCCGCGTCCCCAGAGCACCCGACGCCAGAACTTCCGGCTCCCCAGAAGCCGGCGGCGGTCACGCCAGGTCAGCCGGGGATTGGGGTTGTGGATGCACCAGCCCGCTTCTCCCGCATCACCTGGAAGCCAGCAGCTACCAGGACAGTCGCCCCAGCAGTGGGGGCAATGGCTGGTGCCGGGCATCTTCTGCAAGCCTCCGGGCGCTAGTGCCTCGTCACTGCCGATCCTGCCCGGCGGCGGTACGCGGCTCGGCAGCGGCCGCGTCGTACTCCCCCGGCGGGTGGCCGTCGGGCAGCCGGTGCTTAGCGACCCGCGACGTCGGCGTGCGCGGCAGCTCACCGACCTGTTGCCAGTACCGCGGCACCTTGAAGGCCGCGAGCCGCTCGGCCGCGAACTCGCGCAGCGCCGCGAAGTCCAGCTCGGCCCCATCGGCCTGCACGATGAACGCCTTGACTTCCTCCTCGGACAGCTCCGACGGAACGCCGACGACAGCCGACTCCAGCACCGCCGGATGGCTGTCGAGTACGTCCTCCACCTCCAGCGGCGACAGGTTCTCGCCGCGCCGCCGGATGACTTCCTTGACCCGGGAGATGAAGGTGTAGGTACCGTCCTCGTTCGCGGTCACCAGGTCGCCCGTGCGCAGCCAGTCCCCGTCCATCACCGCTGCGGTCTCGGCAGGCATGCCCCAGTAGCCCGGCGTCAGCACGGGATTGCGCAGCTCGAGCTCGCCGCTGTGACCGGGCCGCAGAACCGCGCCCGCATCGTCGACGACTCGAGCCTCGTTGACAACCCCCAGCTGGGGGTGCTGCCGGACCGTTCCGAGCGTGCCGTACGGGCGGCTGCCGCGTGGCCAGATCAGCCCGTACGGCGACTCCGACATGGCGTAGCCGACGACGATGCGCAGGCCGAACCGCTGCTCGATCTCGACCTGCCGGTCCCGCTCGGGCGCCGGCCCGGTGTAGCACAGCCGTAGCGGCGTGTCCGCGTCGTCTGGCCGGGCCGGCTGGCGCATCAGGATCTCCAGCATGGCGCCGATCGCGTTGAACTCGGTTGCCCCGTGCCGCCGGGCCGTGTCCAGGAACGTGCTCGCCGAGAACCGCTCGGCCAGCACGAGCCCGGCACCGCACGCCAGCGAGCCCATCACCGAGTACGCCGGCGCGTTGACATGGAACAGCGGCAGGGTCGTCAGCATCCGGTCGCCGGCGGTCAGCTCCATCCAGAACGGGAAGCCCTCCCCCGCCATCGCGTACGCCCGGTGCGTCTGCATCACCAGCTTCGACCGGCCCGTCGTGCCCGACGTCGGGATCAGCACGGCGACGTCGTCAGGCACCACCCCCGCGTCGGGTAGCGACGCACTCCGAGCCGCCGCGGCCATCGCGGCCGTGTCGCTCCACTCCGCCGGCACGATCGCCTGCACGTCAACTTCGGATGG
Source organism: uncultured Actinomycetota bacterium (assembly GCA_963792725.1). Taxonomy (GTDB): domain Bacteria; phylum Actinomycetota; class Actinomycetes; order Streptosporangiales; family Streptosporangiaceae; genus JAJYUU01. Next base: position 343,936 of record CAWBXJ010000004.1, read on the forward strand.
GAACGGGGCCGTCCTCCGCTCACCTGGGCTCTGCCGACCGCGCTCGCTCCGTGCTGCCGCGATGAGCTCGCTCAGTCCCGCATCGGAGACCAGTAGCCTCGGCTCGACCTGGCCGATCAGCCCGGCGAGTTCGGCGGCGGAGGATCGCGGGTTCAAGGCCACGGCAATGGCCCCCATCGTCGTGAGCGCGAGCCAGCACAGCAGGTACTGCGGCGTCGTCCTGGCGGTGAGCATGACGAGGTCGCCTTTGCGAACGTCAGCGGCGTGCAGTGCGGCAGCCGCCTTACTGACCGCAGCCACCGCTCCGGCGAACGTCAGCTGTCCCTGATCGCTGCGTACCCAGACGCCGTCGCTGTCCCGGTCGGCCGCTGCCGCCAGGAGTCGCGGGATGGTGCCCGCGTACGCCCCGCTACTCAACGCCGCCCACCCGCCCTGGTGTACGTGGTCGTCAACTCGTAGTCCTTGGCTGGGCCAACGACCCGCCAGATCTCCGTGAAGCTGTCCGGGCTCAGGCGCGTCACCGTGACCAGGTACTGGTCAGCGCGGCACGGGTGCTCGGCCGACCAGGTCCCCGATCGCAGATCGAGCCGGTAGAACTCGCGGCCGTCGGCGAACCGGACGTCCGCGCTGCCATCAGAAAGCTCCCGGTAGAGCAGGCTCCGGCTGGCTGGGCCGCGATGGCTGCCGAACCGCAGCTCGCCGTGCTCCTCGTAGGCCAGCACATGGCCATCCGGCTCGACTTGCCCGTGATCCCCAGCAAGCCCGTGATCCCCAGCAAGCCCGTGGTCCCCGGCAAGCCCGTGGTCCCCGGCAAGCCCGTGGTCCCCGGCAAGCCCGTGGTCCCCAGCGAGCCTGCGGTCCCCGGCATAGCCGGCCTGCCGGGCCGACCCAGCCGCGCTCGACCGGAAGCTGGCCCAGCCGCGGAACAAGCCCACCTGGCCAGTCCTGTGGTCGGAGATCTGACGCACCACGTTCCAATCTCCGCACAGGTACTCCGTTGTGCTGCCGGCCACCGCCCCACCTGCGGTTCCTGCGGCAGGCGGCGCATCGTCGACGTCGGCCTGCCGCCGATTCGACTCCACGGAGCTCACGGCCGCACGATACCCCCGCGGTCGGGATGTCGCGCGCAGCCACCGTGGTAAGGTCCCTGCTCGTCTGGCCGTACCCCCGCGGCCGCCGGAGGAGGCCCGCCTTCATGTCGTCAGTTGTCATTGCCCGCCCGCGCCCGCTGGTACTCGGTGACCTGATCGCGCAGAACGGTGGCCGGTCCGCGCAAGCCGTCCGGGACGTGCTGCTCGTGGTCGGCGCTGCCGGGTTTGTCGGCGTGCTCGCGCAGATCTCGATCCACCTGTCGTTCACGCCGGTGCCGATCACCGGCCAGACGCTCGGGGTGCTGCTGGCGGGGACCGCGCTTGGCTGGCGCCGGGCCGCCGCGTCGATGGCCCTGTACGCGATCGCCGGGGTGGCGGGGGTGCCGTGGTTCGCGGGCGGGACCTCGGGCTACGTCGGCGCGTCGTTCGGGTACATCGTGGGCTTCTTCTTCGCCGCTACCGCGTGCGGCTACCTCGCCGAGCGCGGTGTCGACCGGTCCGTCCTGCGGTCGGTGCCCGCGATGATCGCCGGCGAGGTCATCATCTACGCCTTCGGCCTGACCTGGCTGGCACTGGACCTCCACCTCGGCGCGGGTGCGACGCTGCGGGACGGCTTCACGCCGTTCGTGGCCGGCGACGCCATCAAGGCCGCCATCGCGGCTGGGCTGCTGCCGATAGCGTGGCGGCTGGCCGCGCGGCGCCAGCAGGACGACCCGCACGTCTGACCGACTTCCGCGGCCCATCGGGGTCATCAGCCGCACAGGATCAGCCGCACAGGATCCGGCCGCACAGGTCCGCCGCACAGGATCCGGCCGCCCAGCTGTCAGCTGCCCGCGGTCACGGTCTTGAGCTCGGCAAGCGACTCGCGGATGTGGTGCGGCAGATCCGACTGGCCAGCGTCGCTGACCCAGCGCTCGAACGCGATCTTGAAGATGGCGATGCCCACCTCGGCGGTCAGGCTCGCGGCCGGGTCTCCGACACCGCGCTTGCGCAGCATGTCGGCCATAGCCGAGCCCAGTGAGGCGAGCTTGATCAGCTCGCGCTCCCGAAGCTCCGCATTCGCGGCGATGACCGCCTGGCGCTGCCAGGCGTACTCGCGGCGTTCCTCAAACAGCGGGCCAGCGGCTTCGAGGGCCGCGACTACCGCGTCGATCGGCGCCGCGGACTCGGGCGCCCTGGCCAGGGCGTCGACCAGGAAATCCTGAAGTGCGTGTGCGCCGGCGAACAGCACCTCACGCTTGTCGGCGAAGTGGCGGAAGAACGTCCGCTCGGTAAGCCCTGCCCGCTGGGCTATCTCGGCCACGGTGGTCTGCTCGAACCCGCGCTCGACGTAAAGCTCCAGTGCCGCCCGCTCGAGCCGACCGCGCGCGTCCGGCTGCCATCGACCCATGCGGTCATGGTACGCGATGGCAGTCACTGACATCGGATGCTATGCTGATGACAGCAACTGACATCGAACCTGATCTCGCGGGCAACATGCGCTGCGGACAGGCACCTACCTGGAGGTTCTCATGCGCGTTTTCGTCACTGGGGCGTCCGGCTGGATCGGCTCAGCCGTGGTTGACGAGCTCATCGGCGCGGGTCATCAAGTCACCGGTCTCGCCCGCTCGGATTCCTCTGCCGCCGCTCTCACCGCGGCCGGGGCGCAGGTGCATCGTGGCACCCTTGACGACCTGGACGTACTCCGCGATGCCGCCGCGGCATCCGACGGCGTCATCCACCTTGCGTTCAAGCACGACATCGCCTTCTCGGGCGGTTTCCAGGCCGCTGCCGATGCAGATCGCCGCGCCGTGGAGATTTTCGGCGAGGCGCTCGCGGGATCCGGCCGGCCGCTGGTCATCGCGTCCGGGACGCTCGGGCTCGCGATCGGTCGGGTAGCGACCGAGCGCGACGGGCACGGCCCTGACGCACCTGCGGGCGCTCACGGCGACGGTCCGCGAGCCCGGTGGGCGACCGCAGAGCTGACGCTGTCTTTCGCCGCCCGCGGTGTGCGCTCGTCTATCGTCCGGCTTCCGCCGACGAATCACGGCGACGGAGACAACGGCTTCATGGCGGCCCTGGTCGGCATCGCCCGCGACAAGGGCGTCTCCGGCTACGTCGGCGACGGCACCAACCGCTGGCCCGCCGTGCACCGACTGGACTCCGCGCACCTGTTCCGCCTGGCGGTGGAGAAGGCGCCGGCCGGATCGACGCTGCACGCGGTCGCGGACGAGGGAGTGCCGATCCGGGACATCGCCGAGGTCATGGGTCGCCATCTGAACGTGCCGGTGACTTCCATCGCGCCCGAGGACGCAGCCGGGCACTTCACCTGGCTGGCTGGCTTCATCGGGGCCGACAGCCCGGCCTCGAGCACGCTCACCCGCGAGCTCATGGGATGGCAGCCGACGCAGCCTGGGCTCCTCGAGGATCTCGACAAAGGCCACTACTTCGACAAGCCGTCGGCATAAGCGGCCCGAACGCGAACCGGCGTCGGACAAGCTCGACCGCCTGATGCGTGCGCCGACAAGGCGTGCTCGTCACGAGCTATTCGATGCCCACGAGGCTGACTCAGGCCTCGCCGGCCGGCGGAGCCGCATCCCCGGCCGGCGCAGCCGCATCCCCGGCCGACGCAGCCGCATCCCCGGCCGACGGTACAGGCGGGTCTGCCGGCGGTAGCGCGTCGCCGGCCGTTGGCGTGGCCGCGCTGTTGGCGAGCTTCGCTTCGGCCGGCCTGGCCGCCTTGGCCCGGCGCGCCACGTCTTCGTGCTTACGGACCAGGGCAGCGAGGAGATCGACCTCTGCCGCGAGGGCTGACCGGCCCTGCCGGGTGATCCGCACCCAGGTGCGCGGACGCCGGCCTTCGTAGCCCTTCTCGACGTCGACGAGGCCTGCCCCTTCCAGGACGGTGAGGTGCCGGGACAAGTTGCCTGGCGTCAGGTCGAGCGCCGCGCGCAGGTAGCCGAACTCCGCCCGGCTGGCCTCGGCAGTGATCGTGAGGATGCCGAGCCGATGCCGCTGGTGCACCACCTCGTCCAGCCCGTTGGTCGGGTAGTCGGTCACGATGGCTGGCCAGCCGCGACCGCGGGCCCTGAGTCAGCCGACCCGCTCGGGCCCGGCCGGCGACGGCGCTGCACCACCCAGGCGCCCGCCCCCGAGAGCAAGAGCACCAGGGCGGGCAGCACGACGTTCGGCAGCCTGCTAGCCGTAGGCCCGAGGTTCCAGCCCAGGTCATAGAAGACGTTCTCGATGTCGTACAGGCTCGCGACCAGGGACAGTCCGAGGAAACCGGCAGCGATCACCGTCAGCGCGATGCTCCGCTCGGCCCAGGCCAGGACGCACAGTCCGACGCCGATCAGGACGAATGGAAACGTCCCCCGGATGAGCAGGTCGCCCGGCATGAGTACCTGGAGCGGGCCGATACCGGCGCGTGACGCCAGGATCGGGATCACGAGCGCGAGAACGAGCAGCGCTAGGCCCGTGACGACAAAGCCGCGCGCGGGAGTGCGCAGCCCGACTCGGTCGCCTCGCAGCCGGTACCACGCTGCCGTCACGGCGATACCGGCCAGAATCGCGGCCAGCCAGTAGTACGCATTGCCTGTACCGGGTGCGACCCTGAGGCCACCGAGGTACGCGCTCTGCAGCAACGTCGGACGCTGGTGGCGCACGACGAAATCCGCGTACCCCGGCGGGAGGCGCTGGAGGTAGAACGGCACCGAAGCGCACGTCAGCAGGCCGAACAGGACGAGCGGAAACCAGTATGCGTGCCGGACGCGCCTCGCCTGCCGTCGGACGTTCCTGGTCTCGCTCAGCAGTTGCTCCGCAGTCGCGTGCGCGTATGCCCCGTGATCGGCAGGCGCGCCTGCCCCGTGATCGGCGTGCGAATATGCCCCGTGAACGGCAGGCGCGCGGTCACCTATCGAGGGTGGCAAGCCAGGGCTGGCGGCCCCAGGATCGTCGTCCCCCGGACCGCCCGCGGCGCCTGCTCCCGGTCCCGCATCCCCGTCTGTCATCGTCCGCGCCTCCTGCTTTGGGTCGCCGCTAGCTTGGCACAGCAAACTAGTTGGCCGCAAGCGTTGGCCTGCCATTAGCTGCGGGCTTCCGGATGTACGCAACGTGAGGCGTTCTGATTCGCGAGGTTTGCGCCGAGCCCGCTCGACATTTCCCGGACGGCGTGCGCGCAAAAGCGACAAGCCGGGCGCCAAACTGCACGTCAGGCGGGAAATGTCCGCGCCGACGGGCGCCGCGGAGCTTCAGACAGCCACTCCATGTCCGTAATGCGGCTTTCACGTAGCTCAGGACAGCCGCTGGTCCGCCCAGTACAGTCAGGGACGAGGGTCATCTCCGTGCATGGAGGTCCAGCCAGGTGACTGAAGCCGGAATGCCGGGCGCGGCCACGGACTGGCTATCACGCCTGACCCGCCGGACCAACGGCGTCCGGCGCGTAGCGGTCCTCACCGGGGCTGGCATCTCGACCGATTCGGGGATCCCTGACTTTCGCGGGCCATCCGGCCTGTGGACCCGAGACCCGGCCGCCGAGAAGATGTCGACTTTCCAGGTCTACGTCGCCGATCCCGAGGTCCGGCGGCGGTCCTGGCAGGCACGACTCGCCCACCCTGCCTGGACGGCCGAGCCCAACGCAGCCCACCTGGCGCTCGCGAGGCTCGCCTCCAGTGGCCTCGACACCCGGGTCATCACGCAGAACATCGACGGTCTGCACCAGCGTGCTGGACTGGCCGCGGACCAGGTGCTCGAACTGCACGGCACCATGTACGCGGTGGTCTGCGTTCGCTGCGGTGCGCGAACGGCGATGTCGGACACGCTGGCCAGGGTCCGGACGGGCGAGGCAGACCCGCCGTGTGCCGACTGCGGTGGCATCCTCAAGTCTGCGACCGTGATGTTCGGTCAGGCACTGGACTCCGAGGTCCTCTCGCGGGCGGCCGCCGCCGCGCAGGCCGCGGACCTGTTCCTCGCGATCGGCAGCACGCTGACCGTGGAGCCCGCAGCTTCGCTGTGCGCCGTGGCAGTCCGCGGCGGCGCGCCCCTGGTGATCGTGAACCGAGACCCGACGCCCTACGACCAGATCGCGGCGGCCACCGTCAGGAACCCGATCGGCGAGGCACTCCCGGCGATCGTCGACGAACTCATCAGAGGTCGGCGAGCCCAGCTGCCCTGACGCTGCTGTAACAGTCGCCGCGCTGTCGACCGGGCCGACCCTACGGGACTACGGGACTACGGGACTACGGTCACCGGCCACTTCCCGGCCCGCACCAGCCGGACGGCCAGCGAACCGACGAGGCGGTGCCCGGCGTGCGCTGACGCCCCGACCACGATCGCGTCCGCACGGACCTCTTCGGCGACCCGGGAGATCTCGGTAAACGGGTCACCCCGCGCCGCCCGGAAGGTGATCGAGATCCCGAGTTCGGAGGCGATCGTGTGCGCTCGCCGTTCCATGTCCTCGGCGCTGTTCCGGAATGCCTCCTCCTTGGCGACCGTCAGCGCCGCGCCGCCAGGGCCGGCTGCACCGAAGCTCGCGAGCGGCGCGACGAACACCGCGACGATCCGGGCCCGCTGCCGACGCGCGAGGCCGGCCGCGTACCAGCCTGCCCGCAGCGAGGTCGTCGAGTCGTCGACGCCGACGAGAATGACCGAGGGCCCATCGGTGCCGAGCTCGAAGCTCCCGTCGTCGGGCGCCGTCACGACGCCTCACTAGTGCCCATACTCCCGCAGTCTAGGACGATCACACGGGCGATAGCCCTGACATGATCAGCTGGTGAGCTCCGTAGCACAGCCCGACCCGGTGGCGCTCCGCCGCCTGCTCCGCGAGGTCGATCCGGACCTCACGCTGGTGCGCGCGCGAGCCCTGACGGGAGGTGTATCGGCGCAGGTCACACGCATCGACGCGGCGGAGCCAGGCGGCGCCGTCGATAGCCTGGTCGTGCGCCAGTACGGCGCAGCCAACCTGCGCAGCGATCCGCGCGTCGCTGCGCACGAGTACCAGCTGCTGACGCTGCTGCACGCGGCGGGGCTTCAGGTGCCGCGGCCGCGACTGGCCGACGAGTCGCGCCGAATCGTCCCCGTTCCCTGCCTGATCATCGATTTCGTCGACGGCGCCACGATCACGGAGCCCGCGCAGGTCGCCGGCCCGCGCGCGGCATTCACCGGCCAGCTCGCCGCTGCGCTGGCGAGCATCCACCAGGCGGGCGTCGCACGATCCGACGTCCCGCACCTGGCCGAGATCCGGGGTCTTGCCACCACCAGAATCGGAACGTGGCCGACATCCCCGGATGATGCACTCGACGAGGCAGCCGTTCGGGCGGCGCTGGCGCGCATCTGGCCGCCGCCGCAGGCGAACCCAGCGGTTCTCCTGCACGGGGACTACTGGCCAGGGAACACGCTCTGGCAGCGCGGCACGCTCGTCTGCGTGATCGACTGGGAAGACGCGGTGCTGGGCGACCCGCTCGCCGACGTCGCGAACGCCCGGATGGAGCTCACCATGGCCTTCGGCCCGACGGCCGCTGCCGACTTCACCGACCAGTACCGCGCTCTGGTTCCCGCGCTGGATCTGACGGCCCTGCCGCACTGGGATCTGTACGCCGCGCTTCGACACGCGGGGCGGATGCCGAGCTGGGGCCTGTCGCCGGCCGACCTGGCGCGGTTGCGGGCGGGCCACCGTGAGTTCACGGCACAAGCCCTGGCTCAGTTTCCGTCGGGCGGCCCCAGCGTCCAGAATGACCTCGTACCGGACACGAATGGACGGTCGGCCCTGGGCCGCCGGGAGGACGAGTCAGACCCGTGAGCCTTTCTCTGCCCGACTACCCGCCTTCGCCGGAGGGCCAGCTGGCCCAGGCCGCTCCCCCGCTCCCGGCCTGGCGGGTGCTCGACATCTCGCAAGCGATATCCGGGCCCTACGCTGGGCGGATTCTCGGCGATCTCGGCGCCGACGTCATCCGGGTCGAGGGCCCGCGCACGGATATCACCGACCTGTTCGGCGTCGTCACGGACGGACGGGCTGGCATGTTCGCGCAGATGAACGCCGGCAAGCGAAGCGTGGGCGTCGACCTGGCCGCCGAGGGCGGCACCGACCTCGTACGCGACCTCGCCGCGCACGCCGACGTGCTCATCGAGAACTTCCGGCCGGGTGTCATGGACCGGCTCGGGCTCGGTTACGAGCGGCTCGCGGCTGCTAACCCGCGCCTCGTCATGCTGTCGGTCTCCGGCTTCGGCGCGACCGGACCCGACGCTGGCCGCCGTGCGCTCGCGCCGGTCATCCACGCCGAGTCCGGATTGCTCGCGCGGCAGGCCGAGCTGGACGGCCGCGAGCCGACGGACCTGCCGGTGGCCCTCGCGGACACGCTGACCGGCCTGCACGCTGCCATCGCCGTGCTCGCCGCGCTGCATCAGCGGACCGTCACCGGCCGCGGCCAGCACATCGGCCTCAGCATGCTCGCGGCCGTCGCGGCCAGCGACGACCACGCGCACGCGGCAATCGACGGCAGCCCGGAGCCCTACACCTCACGCGGCACGATCTGGCAGGCGCCGGGTGGCCCGCTGCTGATCGCGGCGCCGCCCAAGCACGCCTGGGCCATGCTCGCGCGGCGCGGGCTGATAGCGGATCCAGCACCGCCCGGCTGCGACCTGGACACGAAGGTGGCGCTGCGGCAGCAGGCCATCCAGGACTGGATGACGGGGTTCGCTGATCGCGCGAGCCTCATCGCCGAGCTGGAGCGCGCCGGGATCGCCTGGGCTGAGCTGGCGGACAGCACGGACGTGTTTGCCGGCAGCGCCCACTCCGTAGCCATTCCCGGCAGCCAGCGGCGAGTCGTCGCCCTGCCGTACGAGTTCTCTGCTGCATCGGCCGTCATGCGCCGGGGCGTGGCCCGGCGCGGCGAGCACAACGCCGAGGCCCTGGCTGACTGGCTAGGCCTCGACGCGGCCGCGGTAGCCGCGCTGCACGCCGCCGGTGTTCTCATCGCCGACTGAGCGACCTCCTGGCGACGGGCCTATGCCTGCGGCACGCGCTGGCGACCCCGCGCTCAGCTCGCGCCGCGCGGGAGCTCCTTGGCCGCCTTGCGCGCCTTCGGCAGCGGCAGGCCCTGCAGGTCCGGCGGCAGCCGCCACACCGTGTAGCCCCCGATCAGTCCGTAGGAACGGACTTTGACGACCGGGGCGCCGGGCTCCGGCACGCGCGCGCTGCCCTTCTCCTCATCGCCGCCCATCAGCGTGAATCCGCTGAGCTCAAGGCGGACCGAATCCGGGACGTAAATGTCGGGCCAGCCCCACAGTACGAAGCCTTTGACGATGATCTCGTCGCCATCGAGCTCGGCGTGGCACAGGTCGATGTCCGGGCTCGCCATGACCGCGACCGACAGGACGCGCCGGACGCGATCGCGGAGCCTGCGATTGGAGCTGCCGAGAACCGACACGAGCCACCGCCTGGCCTTGACCCGCTCCGCGGGCTGAACCTGGCGAGGCAGGTCGCTGAGCACTCCAGCCAGCTCGGACCCGGTGGTGGCCGAGTAGGCCCGCTCGGCGCGCTCTTCTAGCTCGGCGAAGGTGAGTCGCCCGGCGGCCGCATGCTCGCGCAACAGGCCGACGACGTATTCACGGTCGGCGTCTGAGGCACGCAGGTCCATCTGGCCACCGGGGTCAGATCCGTCTGCGAATATCGAGTGGTCCGGCACGCGAGCCTCCTGCCCAGCATTTTACGGGACTCGGACGTCGCGGCTGGAGCTAACAGTGTCGGCAGATCGGCGAGCGCGAGGACGGCCCATGCGATCTGAGGTAGGTGGCTGTGCCACCGAGTTCGAGGTGACCGGTGCGGGCAGGCCGGTCGTGCTCTTGCACGGATTCCCAGACAGCGGGAATCTCTGGCGCCACCAGGTGCCGGCGCTCGCGGTCGCCGGTTACCAGCTGATCGTGCCGGACCTGCGCGGTTACGGGCACTCAGCCAAGCCGGCCGACGTCGAGGCTTACGGTCTGCTGCCCCTCGCGGGCGACGTCATCGGCATCCTCGACATGCTCGGCATCGATCGCGCGCATGTCGTGGGCCACGACTGGGGCGCAGCACTGAGCTGGGTGCTGGCCACGCTCCAGCCAGACCGGGTCGATCACCTGGTGGCCCTGTCGGTGGGCCACCCGGCGGCGTTCGCCGGCGCAGGCCTGCCGCAGCGCGAGAAGTCGTGGTACATGCTGCTGTTCCAGTTCCAGGGCATCGCCGAGAAGTGGCTGAGTGACGACGACTGGGCTAACTTCCGTGCCTGGTCACAGCATCCTGACGCCGACGCCGCCATCGCGGAGCTTGAGGCGAACGATTCGCTCACGCCGGCGCTCAACTGGTACCGCGCGAACATCCCGCCGGAGTCCCTGGTCGGACCGCGGCTTGAGCTACCGCCTGTGCAGGCGCCCACGATGGGCGTCTGGAGCGACGGAGACCGGTTCCTGACCGAGGCACAGATGACGGGCTCGCAAGAACACGTGCAGGGTTCCTGGCGATACGAGCGACTGAGCGGGCCAGGACACTGGATGCAGCTAGAAGTGCCGGACGTGGTGTCGGGGCTGCTAGCCGACTTCCTGCCAGCCTGACGCGAGGTTAGTGCTAGTCAGCTGCCACCGGATGCCAGCGAACGATCCGGAAGCCGTACTGGATGGCGTTCTGCAGGCCGGCCGGGTCGAAGTGTCCATCGGGGTCTCGCCCGACGCCGATGAATGCTGCCGCTCGCGGGTTGGCCGCCGTCATCGTCATCAGTAGCTGGTCTATTTCGCCGGCGTCGGCTACCCGCTCGGGGGTGACCGTGATGTCCTTGCCGCGCAGCCGGATGCGCACGGGCGTCCCGGCGGCCCTTCTTCCCTCGGCCACGGTGCTGCCTCCTTCGGCCACAGCGGGCGCTCCATCCGACTGGGCAGAGTCCGTCATGGGGCGCGCTCCACGAAGCCTGCCCACGGGGCACCACTGTCATCGGCGCCGGCGTTGGCGGCAAGCCGACCGAGCAGCTCGCCGAGCGTCGCGGCCTCCTGGTCGGTGATGCCGCGGCGTATCTGCTGGTCGAACCCGATCGCAGCGCTCCGCAGCCGCACAAACGTCTCCTCGCCCGCGGCGGTCAGCGCCACGACGTGCACGCGCCTGTTGGCCGGGTCCCGTTGCCGCGTCACCAGGCCCGCCGCTTCCATCGCGTTGAGGTGATGTGTCAGCGTCGCCTCCCTGATGCCCATCGCCTCGGCGAGTTCGCGCTGATTGGCCAGGCTGCGTGTCTTGAGGTTCAGCAGTACCAGCCAGACCGGCAGCGATCCGCCGGCCGCTGCGAGCGCATCGTCAAACGCGCGGCTGACCGCGCGGGAGACCCGGGTCAGGTGGAGGCCGATCGGCGTCACCGCTGGTCGCATACGCCGAGGATAGCACAACACATTGAGATCTAATGCTTTGTCTTCTAAGTCTTAGTACTCTATGCTTCCAGGCAGACGTTGTCGCCGCGACAGGACCGGTCGATGTCGCTTCACCCCACCGGCACAGCCTCCTGCAAAACCGCACACAGGCGAGCGACCGCGGCGCTGAACGCGTGCCCCGGCGGCGTCGCGTAGCCGACGATCAGCGCCGGGCCGAGGTCCTGCCCTCCTGCCCGGCAACTGGCTAGTCCCTGCACCGCGAGGCCGCGCGCGGCGGCGCGTGCCACGATGTCGTCCTCGGCTATGCCAGCGGGCAGGCGAACGAGCACGTGCAGACCAGCGGCGATGCCGGTGACACGGACGCCAGGTACCTCGCGGCCAAGCGCGGCGACCAGCCGGTCGCGACGCTGGCGATAAGCGAGCCTGGCCCGCCGGACCTGCCGGTCGTAGCCGCCCGAGCTGATGAACTCTGCCAGCGCGAGCTGGTCGAGACTGCTGCTGAGCCGGCCCGCGGCCAGCTTTCTACTGACGACCTCCGCCACGAGATCGCCGGGCAGGGCAAGCCAGCCCAACCGCAGGCCTGGCACGAGGCTCTTGCTCGCGGTGCCGGCGTAGACGACGTGCTCAGGCGCAAGCGACTGGAGCGCGCCGACGGCCTGCCGGTCATACCGGAACTCGCCGTCGTAGTCGTCCTCGATCACCAGTCCGCCGGTTTGCGCGGCCCAGTCGGCGACCTGCCGACGCCGGGCAGGAGCCAGCGCCACGCCTAGGGGGAACTGATGGGCCGGCGTCAGCAGCACCGCCCCCGCGCGACCGCGTGCGGGCACGCCTTCATCCGGCCGCGCGCCTATCGCCCGCGCGCCCGCGCGTCCGTGAGCCAGCGGACCTGCATCCGGCCCGCCTCCGCCTACCGCCCGCGCGCCCGGCGCCGGCGCTACGAGTGCCGTCATGTCAGCGCCGCGATCGTCGACTGGCAGCGACAGCGTCCGCAGCCCGGCGCCGGCCGCGATCTGCCGGTGCCCCGAGTGGCCGTAGGCCTCGACGGCGAGCGTCCGGACTCCGCTGGCCCGCAGTGTCTCGCAGAGCAGTTCCAAGCCCTGGGCGAAGCCGGCGCATACGACGATGCGGTCCGGCGTCGTGATGACGCCGCGAGCACGCGCGACGTACTCGGCGATCGCGACGCGCAGGACCTCTAGGCCACGCGGATTGGTGTAGCCGAGATCACGGGCAGGAGCCGCCACCAGCGCCCGGCGCGCGGCGGCGAGCCAGGCCGGGCGGGGGAACAGCGCTAGATCTGGGGCGCCGGGCCGCAAGTCGTACCTGGCCCGCCGGCCTGCCGGTCCAGCCTGCGGCGACGTTCGCGACGCCTGCGGCCCGGCGCGCTCGGCAACCCACGTGCCGGATCCATGCCGCGCCGCTAGCCAGCCCTCTGCGACAAGCTGGCCATAGGCCTCGGCGATGGTGTTGCGTGCGATGCCCAGATCCAGTGCGAGCGCGCGCGACGAGGGCAGCGCCGTTCCGGGCGCCAGCCTGCCGCTGCGCACGGCGTCGCGCAGCGCGCGCTCTAGCGAGGCCCGTGGCCTCGTGCCCGACAGCTCAAGGTGAAGGTCGAGACCGGCTGAAGTGGACCACGTTCCTTGCATGGAATTGGATCTTAATCCTGCGCCTCTTGGCCGGTAGCGTGGAACCAACGGAGACGACAAGGAGATCGCACATGACCACGCAGACCGTCCAGGCCAGGCTGGACTTCGACGCGCACGCCGCGGGCTTCGCGCGCGCGATGGCGCATCTGGACCAGGCCGCGACTAAGGAACTCGACAAGGTCGACTTCGACGTGCGGCTGCGGGAGCTGGTACGGATTCGCGCGTCGCAGCTCAACGGGTGCGCGTTTTGCATTGACATGCACACAAAGGACGCGCGGGCGGCCGGCGAGACCGAGCAGCGGATCTACGCGCTCGCGGCCTGGCGGGAGACGCCGTTCTTCACAAGCCGGGAACGGGCTGCGCTTGCCCTCGCCGAGTCCATCACGCTGATGCCGCAGACGCACGTGCCGGAGGCCGATTATGCGCAGGCGGCCGAGCAGTTCAGCGCGGCCGAACTCGGCGCGCTGATCAGCCTGATCGTGACGATCAACGCCTGGAACGCTATCGGCGTCAGCACCCACGCCTGGGTGCCGGGCTCGTACCAGCCGTGACTTCCGAGGCCGCCAGGACCGCGGACGCCGTCACGGCAGCCCGCACCGCCGCTGCAGCCGGCGTCGGCCCGCCCGCGGACGCTGTCAGGACCGCCAACGCCGCGCGGCTGCGGGCCATGCACTCCGACCCGCAGCCGCTGATCCTGCCGAACGTCTGGGATCCGGTGAGTGCACGGTCGTTCGCCGAGGCAGGATTCGGCGCGCTGGCGACCTCGAGCTCAGCGGTGGCGGCGACCCTCGGCTACCGCGACGGCGCGACTCCCGGCGACGAGATGTTCGCCGCCATCGCACGGATCGCGAGCAGCGTCAGCGTGCCCGTGACCGCCGACGTGGAGTCCGGCTACGGATTGTCACCCGCTGAGCTCGTGGGCAGACTGGTCGGCTGCGGCGTTGTCGGCTGCAACCTGGAGGACTCCGATCCGGGCACGCGAGCGCTGATCGATCCCGACCGGCAGGCCGAGTACCTGGCGGCGGTCCGGGCCGAGGCCGGGGCAGACCTGGTGATCAACGCGCGGGTAGATGTGTACGTGCGACCGCCGGCCGGCGTTGCTCGCGGCGACGGCGCGGCTGCGGACGCTGCGGAGGCTGCGGACGCTACGGTCGCTGGGTCACAGCGGACGCGGCGGTCGCCCGGGCCAACGCTTACCTGGCCGCCGGCGCCGACTGTGCCTACCCGATCCTGGCACCACCGGAGGCGCTGGCCGAGCTCGTGCACCGTATCGCGGGCCCGGTGAACGCCATGTACCGTCCTGGCGGTCCTCGCCTCGCGCAGCTCGCGGCGCTGGGCGTAGCCAGGATCACGTTCGGCGGCGGCCTGCACGCTCACGCGGCCAGGCAGGTCCGGGAGATGGCGGACGCGCTGGCGGCCGAGGCTACCGGCGGCGCTGACGATCACGCCGACGCCACCTGACGCGACCCGATACGTCAATAGTTGCCTAGTGTTGCTCATAGATGAGCAACAGTAGGTAACTCCTGCCTAACCCGCCGGGACGATCCGGTAGCTCGAGCCGGCCTGACGGCTAGTTCCAGCGCAGCGGCAGCGAATCGACGCCGTAGATGCCCTCGACGCCGCCGAGCACGGCCGCGCCGTCGGCCGTCAGGCCCGGCATCCGCGGTGCGAGGAACGCGAGCGCCTCTTCAAGTTCGGCCCTGGCCAGATTCGCGCCAAGGCAGAAATGCGGGCCCGCGCCGAAGGTCAGCAGCCGGCCGTCCCGCAGTGCTGTGATGTCGAAGTCCTCCCCGCCAGGCTGCTCCCGGTTGCCGCGCTCGGCGCAGACGGCGACGATCGTGCCGGCCGGGAAGACCACGCCTCGGTGCTCCACTGTCTGCAGGCAGATCCGGGCCGTGAACGGCGTAATCGGCTCGGCGCGCAGGATCTCCTCGACCGCCCGGCTGGTTAGGGCGGGCTCGGCGCGCAACGCCTGCCACTGCTCCGGGTTGGCAGCGAACAGGCGCAGCGCGTGCGACAGCTGCGCCTGGGTGGTGTCAACGCCGCCGGCGATGACGTTCAGGACGAGGTTGACGCACTCGGCATGCGAGAGCCGGTCACCGGCCTCCTGAGCGGACAGCAGCGCGGTCAGCAGATCATCGCCAGGCTGGGCGGCACGGCTGGTCAACAGAGCCTCGACGTAGTCGTAGACCTCTGCCGCCGCCCGCTCGAGCTGCGGGACCTGCGTGCCGAGCGCCTGAATGTCGAACTGGCGCTGGATGAGGCTGGACCACTCCTGGAGCCGGGGCGCGTCGGCCTCTGGCGCACCAAGGACGGCCGCGATCGTCAGCGCTGGGTAGGGCTTGGCGACCGCCGTTACGAATTCGCAGCTGTGGCTGCCGCCGAGGTCGGCCCACAGCCGGCCGAGGAAGGCCCGCATCGTCGGCCGCCATTTGTCTGCGGCGCGTGGGGTGAACGCGCCACCGACCAGTGCGCGTAGCCGACGATGCCGGTCGCCTTGCTGGTTCAGGATGTTGGCGTCGATCTGCTCGCGCAGGCGGCCGTTCATGACGCCGAACATCTCGGCGATCTCCCGGCCGGGGAATGCGGTCGCCCGCGATCGCAGGAAGAACTCGGCCGACTCCCGGTCCAGCACGACCACAGCCAGCGGCGACGACGCCAGCCAGCTGTGTTCGCGGTCGCGAGGCAGGCCGGCCAGCTGCTGGTGATAGGCGTCGCCAGACAGGGTGCCGCTGGTGAGGTCGATCTGCGGCAGGTCAAGCTCGGTCACCACGGTCATGCGGACACGGTCTCGCGCACCGCCGCCTGGGCGCAAGCCCGACCCGTGCGCAAGTCCGGCATCCGTCGCAAAGCCCAGCCCGCGGCGAGCGCCAGTCCGGCCCGCGGCGAGCGCCAGTCCGGCCTGCGGCGAGCGCCAGTCCGGCCTCCGGCGAGCGCCAGCACTGCCGCGCGACATCGCTCACGGCGGCCCACCGAGTATTCCCGGGGCGTGAGCAGACGTCATGATGACCAGAATCCACACACGCGGGGACTGCCGGGCAATCCGAGGCCGCGGCCAGCGCACCGTCAGACCCGCTGGCTAAGGTCTGACTGTGATCCAGACTGACAGCGACGTGCTCGTCATCGGCGCGGGCGTGATCGGCCTGACCACGGCGATCTGCCTGGCCGAGGCCGGCGTGAGCACGGCCATCGCCGCCGCCGAGATGCCGCAGCAGACCACGTCGGCCGCGGCCGGCGCGCTCTGGGGACCGCACCTGGTCGGCATGGACGACCGGGTCGCGCGCTGGGCGAGCGGCACGCTGGCGCGGTTCGCCGAGCTCACCGAGCCCGGTCTCGGTGCGAACGCACTCGATGGAGTCATCCGCATCGCGAGCGGGATCGCGGCGAGGCGGGAGGAAGAGCACGGGCCACCCGAGTTCGCGGCCGAGACCGCGCTGGCGGCGTGCGACCCAGCCGACATCCCGGCCGGCTACCGGTCAGCGTGGCGGCTGACCGCGCCGATCGTGGCGATGCCGGAGTACCTGGACTACCTCGCACAGCGGTACGACCGGGCGGGCGGAGCAACCCCGTTCCCGGTCAAAATCGGCAGGCTCAGCGACGCGAGCGCGCTGGCGCCATCAGCGCGGGTCATCGTCAACTGCACCGGCTCCGGCGCCCGCGACCTGGTGCCTGACCCGGACGTGACGCCGGTCCGCGGCCAGGTCGTCGTGATGACCAATCCGGGCCTCACTGAGTTCTTCGTCGGGACCGGTGCCGATCCGAGCGACCTGACGTATCTGTTCCCGCATGGCCACGTCGTAGTGCTCGGCGGCACGGAGAAGCGTGGCGACTGGAGCCGGGAGCCTGACCCGGCGACCGCGGAGCGGATCATCGGCGCTTGCACGGCGGTCCGGCCGGAGCTGCGCACGGCGACCGTGCTGGACCATCGCGTCGGGCTGCGGCCGACCAGGCCGTCCGTGCGGCTGGCGGTCGAGCCCGGCGACGGTGTCACGATCGTGCACAACTACGGCCACGGCGGCGCCGGCGTGACGCTGTCGTGGGGCTGCGCGGAGGACGCGGCCGCCCTCGCGCTCGAGGCCCTCGGAGCGCTCGCCTAGCGGCGGCTAGAAGCCGGGGAAGATGGCTCGCAGCTTGTCCAGCGTGTCGGCCTCGCCCGACACCGACGACGGTGTGTGCTCCGCGTCGAGCCGCCCGTAGGACAGGCGCAAGAGGGCTTCGGCCGGCATCCGGACGTGCGGTACATCGCCGCCCGCGCCAGCAGCGGCGCCCGCGTCAGCAGCGGCGCCCGCGTCAGCAGCGGCGCCCGCGTCGGCAGCGGGGTCCGAGGCGTCCACGCCCTCGGCGTCGGCGCCCGGCCAGTCCGTCATCGTCACCGACTCACCCGAGGTCAGCAGGTAGTCGCGATCGGGATCGGTGGTCGTGATCCGCACGCTGAACGGCTCGGGCAGCGGCTTGCCGAGCCGCGGCGCGAGGAACTGCGGCACGTTGTCGATCAGCAGCGCGACCGCGTCGGCCTGCACGGTCGCGGCTGGATCCGCCATGACCGCGATGTCCCACGTGTGCAGCACGTGCTCGCCGAGGCGCATCCTGATCACTCCCACGGCGTCAAGCTGCATCATGCCGAAGAAGTCCATGCTGATGGCGGCGAGCTGCTCGTCGGTCAGCGCCTCGAGCGCCTGAACGTTCTTCTCGTCCGACGCCAGTCCGTCGGCGGCTTGCTCGTCCGGGCTCTTGGCGTTCCACACGTCCCACACCGCCGGGAACGCCTCGCGGCTCGCCGGCTCGGCCTCGCCCAGCGCGCCGGGCAGCATCATGAGCGCGATCTCGGCACCGCTGCCGAGGTGCGACAGCACCTGCGCGATGCTCCAGTCGGTGTCGTAGGACTGCCCGCGGACCTGCTCGGGCGTGAGCGGCCGGACCAGGCCGTCGAGCTTGTCGTGCGATTCGCGCAGGGTAGCGATCCACGTGCGGGGGTCGGACACCACGAAATACCTCCCAATAACGGAACGGGGTCGTTCACTATCTCCGCCGCTGCCAGGCCGCCGTTAGGCTGAGCAGAATGGAGATCGGATTCGGCGCCCCTGTGTCGGGCGCGTGGGCCACACCGCAGAATCTAGCCGCCTTCGCCATCGCCGCGGAAACCGCGGGGTACTCCTCGCTGTGGAGCTTCCAGCGGCTGCTTATCCCGGTCGGCTCCAGCATCGAGCCTGTGTATCACAGCGTGCTCGACCCGATGGCCGCGCTGTCGTTCGCTGCCGCCGTGACCAGCCGTATCAGGCTGGGCGTGGCGGTGGTCAACCTGCCGTTCGTGTCGCCCGGCTACCTGGCCAAGCAGGCCGCCTCGGTGGATGTGCTGTCGGGTGGCCGGCACGATCTCGGGCTCGGCATCGGCTGGATGCCCGAGGAGTTCGCGCTGACCGGTGGCGAGATGGCCCGCCGCGGGGCCCGGACGGCCGAGTACGTGCAGGTGCTACGGGCCCTGTGGTCCGGCAACGCGGCGGCGTATGACGGCGAGTTCTACCACGTGCCGGCGGGGACGCAGGCGCCCGCGCCCGTGCAGCCGGGCGGGCCGCCCATTTTGCTCGGCGGCATGGCCAAACCAGCGCTGGAGCGAATCGGCCGCATTGGGGATGGCTGGGTCACCTCCAGCCGCACGAACCTCGCCAAGATCGACGAGCTGATCTCGGTGGTGAAATCGTCTGCCGCCGAGGTTGGCCGCGACCCTGACGCGATGCGGGTCGTCTGCCGCGGCGTGGTCCGGGCCGGCGCGCCGGTGACAGGCGACAACGGCGAGCGCCTGCTGTTGTCTGGCGACTACGACCAGATCAAGGCCGACACTGAGTGGCTGGGCACGCGCGGGGTCACAGAGGTGTTCTACGACCTCAACTGGGATCCGCAGATCGGATCGCCGAAAGCCTCGCCTGATGCCGCCACCGCCCGCGCCGAGGAGATCATGCACGCGCTGGCCCCGGCCGCCTGGGGCTAGGACCAGCTGGTCGGTGGGTCGGCTGCGTTCCCCGCCAGCAGCAGGACGACCAGCTAGGCACAACGGCCGCGACGATCCTGGCGCTCGCCTTGCGCCAGCCTGTCCCTTGCGCACCGGTGCTGGCCATGTGCCTGCTGGCCGTGTCCCCTATCAGCCCGTGCTGGCCGTATCCCTCGTCAGCCTGGCCCAGCCCGTCAGCGCCGGCGCAGGGCGGGATCGGCCAGTGCCAGCGGCTCATAGCCGCGGTCAGGCGGGTTGAGGTTCGTGCCAGGCGTCACGATCTCGTCGATCCGGTCCAGCAAGTCGGCGGGCAGCCCGTCCGACGGCGCGCCGAGCTGGCTATCCAGGTGCTCCATGGTGCGCGGGCCGAGGATGGCGGACGTTACGGCCGGGTGGCTCAGCACGAACCCGATGGCCAGGTGGATCAGCGTCATCCGGGCCTCCGCGGCCAGCTTGGCCAGCCGGTCGGCTGCATCGAGCTTTGCCCTGTTACCGGGCAGGCTCATGTCGAAGCGCTGCGGCAGTCGCTGCGATCGGCGGCTGACCGGCAGGTCGGCGTCCAGCTGATACCGGCCCGACAGCCAGCCGCTGGCCAGCGGACTCCAGCTGATGACTCCCATCTGGTAGCGCTGGCAGGCCGGCAAGACGTCTGCCTCGACACCGCGGACCAGCATCGAATACGGCGGCTGCTCGCAGACGAACCGCTCCCGACCGCGCAGCTGGGCCGTCCACTGCGCCTCCACGATCTGGTCGGCCGGGAACGTCGAGCTGCCTACGTAACAGATCTTGCCAGCCTGGATCAGGTCCGACAGCGCGCCGAGCGTCTCGTCGATGTCGGTGGTCGGGTCGGGGCGGTGGATCTGATACAGGTCGATGTAGTCGGTGCCGAGCCTGCGCAGGCTGGCCTCGCATTCACGGATCAGCCAGCGCCGCGAGTTGCCGCGCTCGTTGACGTCCTTCCCCATCGCGCCGTGGGCCTTCGTCGCCAGCACGACGTCGGCCCGGCGCCCGCCCGTCAGCGCCTTGCCGACGATCACCTCCGACTCTCCGGCCGAGTACACGTCGGCGGTGTCGATGAAGTTGATGCCAGCGTCGAGCGCCCGGTGGATGATCCGGACTGATTCCTCGTGGTCGGGGTTGCCCCAGGCGCCGAACATCATGGCGCCGAGGCACAGCGGGCTGACGTGAACGCCGGTGGAGCCGAGTACGCGCATGTTCATGGTCGTCAGCTTATTGCCGTCTGCCCACGCGCTCGCGCGCGAGCCACGTGGGCACTGCGGGCTGTCAGCCGGCCGCCGGCAGCGTCACGATGCCGGCGGGCGCACCGCCGTGGCGGAGCGCGGCGCTGCGGCGAAGCGCGGCGCCGATGTCGCGCACGATGCGATCCGGCTCGGTTCGAATGTGCTGCGGACTGACGTGGATGACGTAGATCCCCGCCGCCGTCAGCCTGGCGTGGCGGCGCATCGTGGCTTCCCAGGCAGCCGGCTCAAAGTGCCACTCACGGGAGTCGATCTCGACCGCAACCCCCGCGTCGCGCCACCACGCGTCGACGACGCCGAGCAGCACTCCATCGAGCAAGAGCCGCGCGTTGAACATCGGCCGTGGCAAGTCCGACGCCTTAATCAGCGCGTGGAAGTCGCCTTCAGCGGCCGACCGCACTCCATCTGCCACTTCAGCTAACACCGCCCGCAGCTTTGCTGAGCCCCTTGTCGGGCCTGCCGCGAGTTCATCAGCGAGCTGCCTGACCGTGCACCGGCTCTTCTGCACGGCGCTGCCGACGATCGCCCGTGCATCCGGCAGCTTGTCCAGCTCTCGGACGGCATCAGCGACAGCTCTGGCGGCAAGCGCGAACCGCAGCGGCCCGTCGGCCGCCCACTGCTTCGGCAGCCGGCACGTTCGGTGAATTGCCACGAACTGGCGGCTCGCTCGCTGTCGTCCCGCCGGAACCAGAACGTCCACGATCTCGGTCGCCGGCCCCCGGATGCCGTAGTTGCGTAACGCCGCAGGTCCCGTGATGAGGCTGCTCGGGCCCGCGTACAGCATGGCGGCGATCTGCCGCTGCTCGCGCGTCGGCTGACCGGTGGTGGTCAGGTAGATGCCCGGCAAGAGCCGCTGCCACGGCCCGCCCCGCCGCAATCGGTGCTGCAAGCCGTGCGCCGTGACACCCAGGCTCAGGGCCTGGGCTCGCGACACGACACCACGCTGAGTTGCGAGCAGCCACGCTGCGGCACGTTCATCCAGCAACACGAGGCCTAGGTTGGCACCCGGCACCGACAACGGCGTCTTCCAGGTCGTGGCTGTGGAATTAGTACGGCTATAGGCGTACTAATTCCACATTCATGGATGATCTTGAAGCGCGCCGCGGGCCCGAGCGCGCCGCGGGCCCGAGCGCGCCGACCGCGTCCGCCGTGACCGCCGTAATCCGCCACGCCGAGCCAGACCCAGCTGCCGGGGCTGGCGGGCGGATACGCGCATGCGCCGGGCACCAACGGGCGCTATCCTGTCCGCCATGAACACCGAATCCGACCGCATCCCGGCCAAGCCGACGCTGGATGGCCTCGAGGACAAGTGGACGCAGCGGTGGGCCAAGGAGCGTGTAGTACAAGTTTGACCGCTCCAAGGGCCGCGATGACGTCTACGCCATCGACACTCCCCCGCTAACGGTCAGCGGAACTCTGCACCTCGGGCACGCCTTCTCCTACAGCCAGACCGACGCGATCGCGCGCTTCCAGCGCATGCGCGGCAAGGAGGTCTTCTACCCGGTCGGGTGGGACGATAACGGCCTGGCCAGCGAACGCCGCGTCCAGAACTACTACGGCGTCCGTTGCGACCCATCGCTGCCGTACCAGCCCGGCTTCACCCCGCCAGCCCTGGGCAACGGCCGCGCGCTGAGTCCTGCCGATCAGCTGCCCATCTCCCGGCGCAACTTCGTGGAGCTGTGCAGGCAGCTCACCGAACTGGACGAGACCGCGTACGCCCAGGCGTGGCAGCGGCTCGGCCTGTCGGTGGACTGGGACATCAGCTACCGGACCATTGACGACCGCGTGCAGGCTGTCTCGCAACTCGCCTTCCTGCGCAACCTCGCCCGCGGCGAGGCCTACCAGGCAGAGGCGCCGGCCCTGTGGGACGTGACGTTCGGCACCGCGGTGGCACAGGCCGAGATCGAGGACCGCGAAACGCCAGGCACGTTCGTCCGGCTCGCGTTTGCCCTCACCGACGATCTGGACCGGGAACGGGGTGAGCCCCACAGCCCCGCCGTTCCTCCGGCCGAGGTCGTCATCGCGACCACCAGGCCCGAGTTGCTGCCTGCCTGCGTGGCGCTCGTCGCGCATCCCGATGACGAGCGGTACAAGGCGTTGCTCGGCTCGACGGCCAGCACGCCGCTGTTTGGCGTGCCGGTGCCGATCCTGGCGCACCGGCTCGCCGACCCGGCCAAAGGCACCGGGCTGGTGATGGTGTGCACGTTCGGAGACATGACCGACGTGACCTGGTGGCGGGACCTGCAGCTGGACACGCGGCCCGTGATCGGCAAAGACGGCCGGCTGCTTCCTTCGGCGCCGCCGGGGATTACCACCGCCGGTGGCCTGGCGGCCTACCAGCGGATCGCCGGCCAGTCGGCGAAAGCCGCCCGCCAGCTCGTCACCGACTTGCTGCGCGAGGGCGACTACATGCGCGGCGAGCCGGAGCCCATCCGGCACACGGTGAAGTTCTACGAGTACGGCCATGCGCCGCTGGAGATCATCACGACCCGCCAGTGGTACATCCGCAACGGCAGCAGGTCCAAGGGCCTGGCGGACACGCTGCGGGCGGCCGGCCGAGAGCTCCAGTGGCATCCGGAGTACATGCGGACCAGGTACGAGCACTGGCTGGACGGGCTGACCGGCGACTGGCTGATCAGCCGCCAGCGATTCCGCGGCGTGCCGATCCCGGTGTGGTACTCGCTGGACTCATCGGGCCGGATCGAGGAAGACCAGCCGATCGTGCCCGCGGAAGCGGATCTGCCCGTCGACCCTGCCGCCGACGCGCCGCGGGGCTACCGGCCAGAGCAACGCGGTCAGCCCGGCGGCTTTGTGGCTGACCCGGACGTGATGGACACGTGGGCTACGTCGTCACTGACACCGCAGATCGCGGGCGGCTGGCCTGCCGACGAGGACCTGATGGGCCGCGTGTTCCCGATGGACCTGCGGCCGCAAGCCCACGAGATCATCAGGACCTGGCTGTTCTACACCGTGCTGCGCTCACATGACGAGGCCGGCGTGCTGCCGTGGCGGCATGCCGCGATCTCGGGCTGGATCCTGGACCCCGACCGCAAGAAGATGTCGAAGTCCAAGGGCAACGCGGTGACCCCCTCGGACCTGCTGCGCGAGCACGGCACGGACGCGGTGCGGTACTGGGCCACGAGCGCGCGGCTCGGCGTCGACACCGCGTTCGACCTCGCGCAGATCAAGATTGGCCGGCGCCTGGCCATCAAGATCCTCAACGCCGGCCGCTTCGTGCTGGGCTTTGAGCCCCCCGATAGTGCTCGCGCCGCCGCACCTGAGTCAGCCGCCACCGCTGCCGCTGCACTCAAGTCCGCCGCCGTTCAGTCCGCCGCCATCCCGTCCGCCGCACCCATCACTGAGCCGATCGACCTGGCGCTCCTGCGCAGGCTGGCGGACGTGGTCGAGCGCTGCACGGTCGCGCTCGAGTCGTACGACCACGCGACTGCGCTAGAGCAGGCCGAGCGGTTCTTCTGGTTCTTCTGCGACGACTACCTGGAACTGGTGAAGGCCCGCGCGTACGGCGAACGCGGACCGGCTGGGGCCGCGTCCGCCGTGGCGACACTGCGCACCGGGCTGTCCGTAGTGCTGCGCCTGCTCGGGCCATTCCTGCCGTTCGTGACCGAAGAGGTCTGGTCCTGGTGGCAGGACGGCTCGGTGCACCGGTCGACGTGGCCAGACCCGGCGGGCCTGCGTGAGAGCGCCGGGCCCGGCGACGACACGGTGCTCGGCGCGGCGTCCGCTGCCATCAGCGCGATCAGGAAGGCCAAGTCGCAGGCTCGCGTGCCGATGAAGAACCCGATCCCGCTCCTGATCCTCACGGGTGCGCCCGAGTGTCTGGACGCCCTGGCTGCCGCGGACCGGGACGTGCAGGCGGCCGGCCACGTGGACAAGATCGAACTGCGCGCGGCAACCGGAACCGAGCCAGTCCACGACGTCGTGCTGTAGCTCCGCTAAGGGGCCGAAAATGACGTGGCAAGGCCGCTGGCGTCCGCCAGACTAGGCACATGGCCAGGATCCGGGATGTGGTCGTCGATTCCCCCCGCCCGTCGCTGGCCGCCCGGTTCTGGGCGGCGGCGCTGGACGGCTATGACGTTGCTCCGTATGACGACGCCGAGCTCGCCCGGCTCCGGGCAGCGGGCATCACCGACATCATGGACGATCCGTCGGTCCTGGTCGAGCCATCCCGGCCGGCCGCGACGGCGTCTGGTGGGATGCCGAGGCTGATCTTCCAGCTCGTGCCGGAGTCCAAGGTGGTCAAGAACCGCCTGCACCTGGACCTGTCCGCCGACGACCCCGCAGCCGAGATCGCGAGGCTCACGGCGCTTGGCGCCACGGTTGTGGCCGAGCACGAGCGCTTGACCACCCTCGCGGACCCGGACGGCAACGAATTCTGCCTACTGCGGCACTGAGGTTGTCCACTGATCATTTCTGGGCCTTTCTGCGAGGCGTGCCAGACGAACAGCTCCGGCCCCGCTAAACCGATGCGCCGACGCCGATCGGGTATCACTGGTGCCTTGGCACCGCCGCAGCGTACGGCCATGCAATTGCCGTCGATGCCGCCCAGAATCGTGGCTGGGCCCGTCCCGGCTGGATAGCACGGCTGCCGTGCGACATGGATTTCAGGCCCGGTGTCGGACGCGCCCGGCCGCCGTGACGCGAGGCCCGCCAGTTAGGCGCGCAAGAGGCGTTCCCAGCCGCGACGGTGAAACACTTGGTGCCACAACGGCCGTCATGGCGTGTTGCGGGACACCTTCCAAGCTGGTCAGGGGGTTCGATTCCGTTCGCCGCTCCAACCCGAAACCCCAGGTCAGCGCGACCACCGACATCATGGCCGGACCTTCTTGGAGGTGATGTCGTCGCCGGTAGTGTGAATCCATGACGCGGAGCGAGCGACTAGCGGAGCAACTGGACTGGCACTGGCGCGAGCACCTGCGGCCGCGGATGGACGGTCTTGCCGAGGAGGAGTACTTCTGGGAGCCGGTGCGCGGCTGCTGGAGCATCCGGCCGCGCGGCACCTCGACCGCGCCGAGATCGGGGGGCTCGGGGAAGTGGACGATGGATTTCGCGTCCTCCGACCCGGTGCCGGCGCCGGTGACGACGATTGCCTGGCGGCTGGCGCACATCATCGTCTCGTGCCTGGGCTATCGGGTCGCGTGGTACTTCGGCCGCCCGGAAGTGGACTCGCACACATTCGCCTACGCGGGGACCGCTGACGAAGCACTCAAGCAGCTCGACCAGACATACAACAAATGGAACGCGGGGGTCCGCGGGCTCTCGGACATTGACCTCGATAAACCGGTCGGGCCCACGGAGGGGCCCGACCGGTTTCCAATGGAGGGTCACGTCCTGCACATCAACAAGGAGCTAATCCATCACGGTGCCGAGATCTCCCTGCTGCGCGACCTGTACCACTGGCGGGACTGAGCTGTTCAACGGCTCACGGCGCTTGGCGCCATGGTCGTAGCCGAGCACGAGGGCTTGACCACACTCGCGGACCCGGACGGCAACGAATTCTGCCTACTGCGGCACCGAGGCCCTCGCGGCCGCCAGGTAGTCTCACGAGCATGGAGAAGGTACAGCTGTCAGAGGAAGAGTGGCGCGCGCGGCTGTCGCCCGAGGAATATCGCGTTCTTCGCGAAGCGGGCACCGAGGCGCCATTCACCGGCGAGTACACCGATACCGAGACCACCGGCGTGTACAAGTGCCGGGCCTGCGGAGCCGAGCTATTCCGGTCGAACGCCAAGTTCCACTCCGGCTGCGGCTGGCCGAGCTTTTACCAGCCCACCGAGGACGACGCCGTGATCCTGCTAGAGGACCGGTCACTCGGCAGGACCCGCACGGAGGTCAGATGCGCGTCCTGCAATAGCCATCTCGGGCACGTGTTCGAGGGCGAGGGCTATTCCGTGCCGACCGACCAGCGCTGGTGCATCAACTCGGTGTCCATGACGCTCGACGAGGAGTGAGCGACCCGTCGCTCGGCGGACGTGCCGCCCTTCGGCTCATCAGGTCGGGCGACCTGTCCGGCGCGACCGCCCAGACCAGCGGCATGATCAGGTCGGCGGCGATCTCCGGCGAGCTGACCGGCGCGCAGTCGCTGTGGATGGGCCGCACCGAACTGCCGCCGGGCGTGACCTCCGGTGACCACCATCACGGTCATTCCGAGACCGGCATCTACGTCGTGACCGGGGCGCCCGTGTTCATCTGCCGGGACCCAGGCACCAATGAGCTGATCAGGCTGGAGACCAAGCCAGGCGACTACGTCTGGGTGCCTCCGCATGTACCCCACCGCGAGGAGAACCCGTCGCACGACGAGACCGCCGTCGTCGTGATAGCCCGGTCCACCCAGGAGGCCATCGTCGTCAATGTCGATCACCTTTAGGTGATTCGCTTCGGCTAGGCCCTGCCATCGGCCGGCGTGGTTGCGACCTCCGTGGCCTGCGAGCCGGGTGCGGCGGGGCAGCCGACGGCAGCTGTCGGATGTCCTGATCTTGCCGGGCTCCGTGCCGGTGACCGCGGCGCAGGCCGCGCCCGCGGCGATCACGTACGCTCGCTGCCGCTGCGGCTCACCAGCCGTTCTTGCGTGCTCGTGCCTCGTATAGCAGCACGGACGCGGACACCGAGACATTGAGCGAGTCGGCCGAACCGAGCATCGGAATCCCGATGCGACTGAAACCATGGTCGTACCAGGGCGCGGAGATGCCATACCGCTCGCTGCCGACGACCAGCGCCGTGCGGCCGGAGTAGTCGGCCTGCCGGTAGCTGATGCTGTCGTGCGTGTCGGCCAGATAGACCATGACGTCGTTGCGGCGCAGCCAGTCGATCGCAGCGCTGATCTCGGCGAACTCGAGCGATGGCACCTTCATGCTCATGCCCTGGCTGCTCCGCAGCACCTTGGGATGGGTGAGCCGGGTCCGCTTGCTGGTCAGCACCAGGCAGTCGGCGGCGCACGCGTCGAGGGTCCGGATGAGCGTGCCGAGATTGCCCGGTATCTCCATCGCGTCCGCCACCAGGATCAGGCCGTCGGCGGCGAGCGCGATGTCGTCTGGCTGCCAGTCTGGCAGGTGGGCGATGCAGATCAGCCCGTCTGGGTTGGGGCGCTCGGCGAGCCGCTCTAGCGTCTTGGCCGAGATCTGGTACGCCCGCCTGGCGCGCTGGGCGAGCTCGGCGGCACGCACGTGCGCCTCGTCGGAGTACGCAGCCTCCGGGCTCCACAGGAACGCGTCAACATCGACGCCGGTCTCCAGCACCATATTGATCTCGTACAGGCCCTCGGCCACGAACGTCCGCCGTGGTATGCCCGTCTTGTTGTTCTGGATGTCCCTGATCAGGTCCGCGACAGGGTGCCGCAGGCCAATCTGCTGGAGATCCATGGCAGCTCGCGTTCGGCCGGCCGGGGCTACGGCCGGCGCTGCAAGCAGTCCGGCGCGAGCTCGCTCAGCCGGGACAGGCCTGCCAGCCGCATCGTGAGCTCAAAGTCGGTCCGCAGTGATCGCAGCACGTGCCGGACGCCGGCTTCGCCGCCGAGTGCCAGGCCGTACACGTACGGGCGGCCGATCAAGACGGCCTGAGCGCCGAGCGCGAGCGCCTTGAGCATGTCGGAGCCGCCGCGGATGCCGCTGTCGAACAGCACGGCAAGCCGGGAGCCGACGGCCTGCGCGACCGCGGGCAGCGCGTCGAGCGCCGCAATCGCGCCGTCGAGTTGCCGGCCGCCGTGATTGGAGACAATGATGCCGTCCACTCCGGCCTCGGCGGCGCGTAGGGCGTCGGCCGCGGACAGGATGCCCTTGAGCACGATCGGGCCATTCCAGTGCTGCTGCAGGAACGGGATGTCGTCCCAGGTCAGCGACAGGTCACCGAAGATCTGCGTGTACCGCAGCACGGCCGACTCCGGGTCGGCGTCCACCGGGCTGGCCAGTCCAGCCTGGAACGCCGGATCGGAGAAGTAATTCTGGAGCCCGACCCCCTGGAGGAACGGCAGGTAGCCATTGTCCAGGTCGCGCGGTCGCCACGCCAGGATCCGGGTGTCCAGGGTGACCACGAGCACGCTGTATCCGGCTGCCTGGGCCCGGCCGAGGAGACTCGCGGCCACGGCCCGGTCCTTGGGCCAGTACAGCTGGTACCAGCGCTGCCCATCGCCGCTCGCCGCCGCGACGTCCTCCATCGCCGTCGTCGCAGCCGTGCTCAAGACCATGGGGACGCCCGCTGCGCCCGCGGCACGCGCCACCGCCGACTCGGCATCCGGATGCGCGATGCCGAGCACGCCGATTGGGGCCAGCAGAAAGGGGACCGCCAGGTCGGCGCCGAGCAGCGTCGAGGCGTAGGAGGGAGTGCTCACGTCGGTCAGCATTCGCGGCACGATACGCCAGCGCGCGAAAGCGGCCAGATTCTCCCGCGCGGTCTCACCGGCGCCGGCGGCCCCCTGGACGTAATCGAATGCCCGTGGCGTCATGACCGAGCGGGCAGCCTCCGCCAGCCGCCCCAGGTCGGTGGGCAGGTCGGGCACCGTACCGGTCAGGCCGGTCAGGTAGATCTCGTCCTGATAGGTCTCAAGCGGATGGCGGATTCCCGGCAGGCTCACAGATGGCTCGCTCACATCGGGAAACCTACACGCCGATCCGGTCGCAGCGCCGGCGGGACCGGCTGGCCCGAGATAATGGTGCATGGCACCGCGAACTCCCTGGAAAGGCCGCCGCTGGCTGAACTTGGGCGAGCGGCCGCTCGTCGAGACGCCGTGGTTCCAGCTGAAGCAGGCCGATGTCGAACTGCCGGGCGGCCGCCAGGTTGACCACTATCTGCTGCGCGTCCCGCCGCTCGTGCTGACCGCCATGCTGGACGATCGGGACCGGGTGCTGCTGCTCTGGCGGCACCGCTTCATCCCGGACACCTGGGGGTTCGAGCTGCCATCCGGCATCGCAGGCCGGGCCGAGGACCTGGCCGCGGCGGCTGCGCGCCAGGCGCTGGCCGAGTCAGGCTGGGAGCCGATCGAGCCACGGCCGCTGCTGATCGTGCATCCGTTCAGCGGGCTCAGCGACGCTACGAGCCACATCTACTGGACCCGGCAGGCTATTCACCGGGGCGACCCCGCCGCCGCTTTCGAGGCCGAGCGCGTCGACTGGATACCACTGGCCGACGCCACGGTCCTGGTGGCGACCGGCCAGATCCGCGATCCCAGCACGGCCACCGCGCTGCTAATGCTCGCGCACGCGGGGACGGCGCCGGAGTTCGCGCCCCAATCGCCAGGTACCCAGCCGTCGGGTGCCCAGACGCGGGGTGCCGAGCCGCCGGGTGCCCAGCCGCCGGGTGCCGAGCCGCCGGATCCGCCCTGACCTCAGCAGGCAGAATTGCTGTCATGCCCCAGGCGAACGACCAGACCGCGGCGCTGCTCGAGGAGTACGCCGACCTGACGGCGATGACAGGCGGCGATCCGTTCCGGGCCCGGGTGTACACCAAGGCGGCCAAGGCGATCGCCGCGCATCCGGGCGACGTGACCGAACTGCCGCCGGCGGCGCTGCTGCTCATTCCGGGCGTCGGCAAGTCGATCGCCGCGAAGGTCGCCGAGATCACCGGCACCGGCACCTTCGCCGAGCTGGAAGACCTCCGCGCCGACATCCCCGCTGGCGTCCGGCAGCTGACCAAAATTCCGGCGCTCGGGCCACGCCGCGCATTGCAGCTCTACCGGGAGCTGTCGATCAGCTCGCCCGATCAGCTCCGGGATGCGATCGCGGCCGGGCGCCTGAATGATGTGAAGGGTTTCGGGCCTAAGAGCGCAGACAAGCTGCTGCGCGGCCTTGACCTGCTGGCGACCGCCGGCGGCAGGGTCTTGCTCAATGTCGCGACTGAGACGGCCGCGGCGGTGATTGAGGTGGTCGGCCCCGTTCCGGGCTGTGAGCGTATCGCCGCCGCCGGATCGCTGCGCCGCGCCGCGGAGTCAATCGGCGATGTCGACGTGCTGGCCGCCGCGGCGGACAGCGCGCCGCTGATGGCGGCGCTGACCGCGATGCCGGGGGTAGCCGAGGTCATCGCGTCGGGGCCGACGAAGACGTCGATCCGCACGGGCGCTGGCCTGCAGGTGGACCTGCGCGTCGTGCCGCTGGACTGCTGGGGTGCAGCGCTGCAGTACTTCACCGGCTCGCAGCAGCACAACGTCGCGCTCCGCGAACTGGCGGTGCGCAGGAAGCTCAAGCTGTCGGAGTATGGCCTGTTTGACACCGAGTCGGGCGAGCGCATCGTGTCCCGCACGGAAGAGGAGGTGTACGAGCGCCTCGGCCTCGCCTGGATCCCGCCGGTACTGCGGGAAGACACCGGGGAAGTAGCCGCGGCCAGGCGCGGCGAGCTGCCGGTGCTGGTGGAGGAGTCCGACGTGCGCGGCGACCTGCACACGCACACCAACCTGACCGACGGTGCGGCGTCACTGGCCGACATGGTGGCCGCGGCCAGCGCTCGCGGCTACGAGTACTACGCGATCACCGATCACGCGCCCAACCTCGTCATGCAGCGCATGACCGACGAGAAGATGCTGGCCCAGCGCGAGCAAGTGCGTGACCTCGGCCGGCAGATCGTGGCCGCGGCCGCCGGTGACAGCGCGGACAGCAGGAATACACGCGGCACCAAGGCCATGACTCTGCTGCACGGTACCGAGCTCAACGTCGACCCGGATGGGAGCGTCGACTGGCCCGCTGAGTTCCTGGCCGGCTTTGACATCTGCGTGGCCTCGGTCCACTCGCACTTCGATCTGCCGCGGCGGGAGATGACCAGGCGGTTCATCACCGCCTGCGAGAACCCTTACGTCAACATCATCGGGCACCCGCTGACGCGCAAGATCGGCCGCCGGCCACCGGTGGACGTCGACTTGCCGGAGCTGTTCTGGGCGTGCGCCCGCACTGGCACTGCGCTGGAAGTCAACGCGCACCCGGCCCGGCTCGACCTGCCGTCCGCGCACATCAAGGCGGCTCGCGACGCCGGGGTGAAGTTCGCGATCGACAGCGACGCGCACTCGCTGCGCGACCTGGATTACCTGCAATACGGCGTCGCGACCGCGCAGCGTGGCTGGCTTACTTCCGACGACGTGATCACGACCTGGCCGCTCGGGCGACTGGCAGAGTTCTTGCGCAAGGGCCGCTGACCAGCCTGAGCCGACTCGCGGCTCGATCGGCTCGCTCGGCTCGCTATAGTCCGGGCAAGAGTTCCCCGTGGGCCCGGCCGATCACGCGGCGGCCATAGCCGCGGCGCGGGACCGGCTCGTGGAATTCGCGGCGTCCTGCTCCGACGACGACTGGCTGGCTAGGCCGCTGGCCGGGCAGGGAGACGACAGGACGGTCGGGGTGATCGTCGATCACGTCGCGGACGCCTGCGATTACATCGGCGCCTGGCTCTGCGCTATCGTCGCCGGCCAGGACCCCGAGGTGAGTCCGGAGCTAGTGGATGGCTACAACGCCGCCCACGCGCGCGACGCGGCCGCAGTGACTCGGGCCGACGCGGCCGCGCATCTGCAGCGCAGCGGCGACGTGATCATCGCGCTCGTCAGCGGCCTGTCGCCCGGCGACCTGGAGCGATCGGGCGGCCGGGTCGGCCGGCTCGCGCAGATCCTGGCCCGTCACCCCGATGATCACCGCGCCGAGATCGAGGCAGCGCTGCGCGGCTAAGTCCCGTCACGGCAGCGACGCGACCAACTCGTCGACGGGCTTGCGGCGGCCGGTGAAGAACGGAATCTCCACCCTGGTGTGCCGGCGAGCCCGCGCGCTGCGCAGGTGCCGCATGAGGTCCACGATTCGGTGCAGCTCGTCGGCCTCGAAGGCCAGCATCCATTCGTAGTCGTTGAGCGAGAAGCAGGCGACCGTATTGGCCCGGACGTCGGGGTACTCCCGCGCCATCTTGCCGTGCTCGGCCAGCATCTCCCGCCGCTCGCCGTCGTCGAGGAGATACCACTCGTACGAGCGGACGAACGGATAGACGCTGACGTAGTTTTTCGGGTCCTCACCTGCGAGGAACGCCGGGATATGGCTCTTGTTGAACTCGGCCGGCCGGTGCAGGGCCATAGCCGACCACACCGGCTCGCTCGCGCGGCCGAGTGCGGTACGCCGGAACCTGGCGTACATCTCCTGCAGGTCATCGGCCGTCGGCGCGACCCACCAGAACATGTAGTCGGCGTCCGCGCGCATGCCCTGGATGTCGTAGCAGCCGCGAGTGACGATCCCCTTGCCCGCTGCCTGCTGGCACAGCTCGGTCACCTCAGCGGCCAGGCCCGCCCGCCCCGGCCGGCCGCCGCGGCGTCGATCGCGTCGGGCCCGTCGACGCGGAATACCGACCACATGACGTACCGGATGAGCTCATTAAGGTCGCGAGCCTTGGGCCGGCCCGCGGCCTGCCCGGACACCTCATTCCCAGCCATACACCTATGTCTACCAGAGCCGCCGCTGGCATCGCGGCCGCGGGATTCGCTGGCTAGGCAGCCGGCCTGAGCACCTGCCTGACCTTGAGCCTGGTGCCGGTCCGCAGGATGGCCCGCTCGCGCTTCCGCGCGGCCAGGCGGGCCATTGCGGCCGTCGCCACCACCGTGATGATGGCCGAGACGGTCGGCCAGCGCGTCCCCTTGCTCTTTTAAAGTGATATCACTACGCTAGAAGCGTGGTATCAGCCACGTCAAGTGGAGGTGGGGACAGATGGCATCTGACGTAGTCGTGGCACAGCCGACCCAGCCCGCAATCCAGCCGGTACGAGAGCACGTCGCGCGATCCTTGTCAGGCCTGCGGGTGCTGCTGCTGGGCATTGTCATGACGCTGATAGGCGTGGCACTGGTCATCCTTGCCAGTCACCAGGGTCATGCCGTCGCTACGACGTTCATCGTAGTAGGCGTCCTGCTCTTCGTTGTCAGCTCGTTCATATTCGGCGGGCTTACGCCTATCCAGCCCGGCCGGGCGCGCGTTGTCCAGTTGTTCGGTAGGTATCGCGGCACGATCCGCGAGTCAGGCCTGCAATGGGTGAATCCGTTCACTAAGCGCATCGAAGTCTCGACCCGGATCAGGAACCAGGAGTCAGCGCAGGCCAAGGTCAACGACGCCGACGGCAACCCGATCGAGATCGCGGCTGTGGTCGTGTGGGAGGTCCAGGACACTGCCAAGGCGATCTACTCCGTCGACGACTACATCAAGTTCGTCGCCATCCAGACCGAGACCGCAGTGCGTCACATCGCATCCAGTTACCCCTACGACAACCGGGGCTCTGGCGCAATGTCGCTGCGTGACAACGCCGAGGAGATCACCTCGCGTCTGTCCGCGGAGATACAGGACCGGGTGAAGTCCGCCGGCGTGCACATCATCGAGTCCCGGCTGACCCGGCTGTCGTACGCGCCGGAGATCGCCCAGGCAATGCTGCGCCAGCAGCAGGCCAGCGCCGTCGTCGGCGCCCGGTCGCGGATCGTCGAGGGTGCCGTCGGCATGGTCAAGCTTGCCCTCGAGCGACTCGAGGACGAAGGCGTCGTCGAGCTGGACGAGGAGCGCAAGGCCGCCATGGTGTCGAACCTCCTCGTTGTGCTGTGCAGTGAGCAGGCGACCCAGCAGGTAGTCAACACCGGGTCGCTTTATCAGTAACGGCGGACCAGTGACGATCCCTATGGAAGCGCCATGACCGACCGCAAGGGCATCTTGCTGCGACTCGACCCGGCAGTCCACGACGCACTCGCCAAGTGGGCTAACGACGAGCTGCGGAGCACCAATGCCCAGATCGAGTTCCTCCTACGGCGCGCGCTGGCGGAGGCAGGGCGGCTGCCGCGCAACGCCGGCCAGATGCGGGGGCCTGGCCGGCCGCCACGCAGTAAGGCCGCCGACTAGCTGGCCGCGGCGGGCACTAGCCGCCCGCCGCGGCCAGCGCCACGGCCTCGATCTCGACAAGCTGATCCGAGTAGCCGAGCACGCTGACGCCGAGCAGCGTGCTCGGCGCGTCGTGCTCCCCGAAGGCCGCCGCGACGACCTGCCAGACGCGGTCCAGATCGCCCCGGTCGGCCGACGCCACGTAGACCGTGGTCTTCAGCACGTCGGTGAGGCTCGCTCCGGCCGCAGCGAGGGCGACAACAAGATTCGCGATGGCGTGCTCCGCCTGCGCGACGTAGTCGCCGGGCGCGGTGACATCGCCGTCGGCGTCGATGGGGCACGCGCCTGCGGTGAAGACCAGGCGTCCGGCCGGCGCCGCCGTGGCGTAGGCGTAGGGAGCGCCGGGATACAGGCCGTCGGCACGGATCAGCTCAGCAGGCATGGTGCGGATCCTTCCAGCCAGCAGGCGGGCGCGGCAACAGCGTTTAGCGACGGGGGGGCACGGTCGCCAGGGCGCACACCGCCGCGGGGGCGCGCGCCGGCGCCCGAGTTTCCGGCATCCGCGGCGTGCCTATCGAGGGCCGACCCCGGCCCCGACCCCGGCCCCGACCCCGGCCCCGACCCCGGCCCCGACCCCGGCCCGGACCCCGGGCCCCGGCCAGCGAGCGGCTCGTCATGGCTCTGGAGTTACTGGCCCCTAGCCCCAGTAACTTCAGAGCGACGCAAGATCATTTGTTTGCGATGGCGTCTGCTCGGCGGTCAGGTCCAGATCGCGCACGCTATGCCGTCGCTGAATCGCTCTGGCGAGTCCGGCATGCACCGGGCCGCGCCGCGCGCGACCCTGGCGGCGGTCCAGGCCACCGCGGCGGCGTCCAGCACGTCGTCGACGCCAGCCTGCTGGCCCGTCAGGCCGAGGTCACCGCAGACCTCGATGCCCACGCCGGCCAGCAGTTGCCGGCGCTGGACGGCGCCAGCCCAGGTCGACTTGCTGTCGGTGAGCGGCCCGCCGGCCAGCTCACCGAACACCAGCTCCGGATGGACCTCGACGACCGGGCACGGCGCGCCAGGCAGCCACTCGTCTACCTGGCGGATCTTGTCCCGCAGGTTGAATGCCTGGCGGGAGATGCCGCTGCCGGTCAGCCGGCGGTTCAGCGCAGAAGCGTCCTGGTGGTCGTGCATGGCCAGCGCCGGCCGAACCGGAGTGACGAACACGGACGCCCACCGCGCCCCGGCGACCTTCCTGGCCAGCAGGTCCGCCTGCCTGATCGTGCTGTCGGCCAGCCCGATCGGAATGTCGATGCCGATGACGTCCACCGGTCCGTCAGCCGCCGCCAGCGCGGCGATCGACGCGATGTCCTCGTGCACGTACGCCTGGATCTCGCGGCCAGAGCACGCGATCGCCACCCAGCCCGCCCGGCAAGCATCCACGCCCAGGACCCGCAGGACCTGCCTCATCGTCACGAACTCATCGTGCCAGCCCGTCACGTCTCCTGGCGCTGATCACGCACTGGCCGTCGAGCGCGAGTCCCTTGCCCCGCTCGGCGACGCGCTCAGCCGGCATCTCGGCCGCGCGCTTCAGATCCTGGCCAGGCAGCCCGACGGGACGCCTTAGCGTGGCGAACCCCAGTCATGGATGTGGACTTAGTACGCCTATAGCCGTAGCAACTTCACTTTCATGACCGAGCCGCGTGCGTCAGCCGAGCAGTGCGCTGATCGCGTCGCCGTACAGCAGCTGCTTGTGCTCGGCAAGTGTCCGGCGATCCTTCGAAGCCAGGTCCGCGGCGAGCTCGACGGCCTGCGACAATACCTCGTCCTCGCTCGTCACCTGCTGCACGAGGCCCGCCGCCAGGGCGTCCGCGCCGCCGTAGCGCCGTCCGGTCATCACCGCTTCCTGCAGCGTCCGGGCTGGCAGCTTCGCGCGCAGCAGGCTGGCGTACTGCGCCGTGAGCGGGAGCCCGAGATCAGCTTCGGGCATGCACCAGTACCCGCGATCGGCACGCATGACGGCAAAGTCGTGCGCCACGGCGAGCAGCGCCCCGCCGCCGAAGGCGTGGCCGTTGACGGCGGCGACGGTGATCGCCGGGAAGCCCAGCACCCGCGCCAGCACGCGGTAGATCGCGGCCAGGTAATCGCGAGCCTGCTCCGGGACCGTGCCGAGCCAGTCCAGGTCCATGCCGTTGCTGTAGAACTTGCCGTCGCCCGTGGTGACCAGCGCGACCGGCCCGTCGGCCGCCTGCACCTGGTCGAGCGCCACGTTGACCGCGTCGAGCCACTCCAGGCTGAATCGGTTCTCGCCGCCGTTCATCCGCAGCACGAACACACTGCCGTCGCGGTCCAGCTCGATCAACGCCGTCTCCTGCCCGTCAGACCGACATGTCCTGGCTGCCAAGGTAGGCCAGCACCTGGTCCACCGCCAGCCTCGCCGTCGAGATGCAGGCCGGGATGCCGACGCCGTCGTAAGCGGCTCCGCAGACCGCGAGCCCAGGCTGCGCGGCGATCCCGGCCCTGATCCTCGCGACGCGATCGAGGTGGCCGACGCTGTATTGCGGCAACCCCCCGCCCCACCGGCTGACCCGGACATCGGCCGGCTGGCCCCGCACGCCGGTCGCGTCGGCAAGGTCAGCCGCAGCCAGCGCGGCGAGGTCCGCGTCGTCCCGCTGGAGCACCGCGTCCTCCCCCAGCCGGCCTACCGAGCACCGCACGATGTGCAGGCCAGCAGCCTCGTTCCGACGCAGATGCGGCCACTTGACCGTGCTGAACGTGACAGCCTTAACCGCGCGCCCGTCCACGGCCGGAACGAGGAAGCCGCTACCCGGCACGGGCGCGTCGAACGCGGCATCGGGGTAGGCCAGCGTCACGATCGCCATGCTGGCGTAGCGGATCTCGGCCAGCGCCGAGGCCGCTGGACCCGACACGCCGCCGAGCAGCCGGCTCGCCGGGCGGCCCGGTACGGCGATGATCACGGCGTCGACGTCGAGCTGTTCCGGCGCGTGAGCCGAGCCCACGGTCAGCCGCCAGCCGGTGGCCGTCCTGGCTAGCTCCCGCACCATCGCGCTGGTCCGGACGACAGCGCCAGAGGCCGCAGCCAGCGCGCCTGGCAACGAACCGAGTCCGCCTGCGAGCGTCGTGAACACCGGCGGCGGCGCTGTCCCGCCCGAACGTGACGCCGCAGCAGGTGCAAGCCCGTCCGGAGCAGGCCCATCGGGACCAGGCTGATCGGCCGGCGGAGCGGCCGGCAACAAGGACGCCGCAGCTTGCGTCAGCGACCGGCGGCCGCGGGCCGCCTGGGCCAGCGCGGGCAGCGTCGCCTCGAACGACAGATCGTCGCAGCGGCCGGCGTAGACCCCGCCCAGCAGCGGTTCGACCAGCCGATCGACCACCTCGGGGCCGAAGCGGCCGCCGACCCGGCTTGTCACCGATTCATCACCGTCGCTCGCGGAGTCCGGCAGGCTGAGATCCTGTCGCGCCCGTGTCAGCCCGTCTGCCGACAGGATGCCGGTAGCAGCCAGCTCGTCGAAATCGGCGGGCACGCCCATGAACTGCCGCCGCGGCAGCGGCCTGATCCGGCCGCGGGTCCAGATCCCGGCCGCCGTCGTGCCGGGCGTCTCGAGCTCACCCGACAGGCCGAGGTCGCTGATCAGCCCGACGCCTTCCGGTCGGCGCGCGAGCAGCGCCTCCGCGCCGGCGTCGACGGCTATGCCGCCCACTTCGGAAACCGATAGCTTGCCGCCAAGCCGGGGTGATCCCTCCAGTACCGTCACCGCAAGGCCGGCGTCTTTGAGAAGGAACGCGGCCGTCAGCCCCGCGACGCCGCCCCCAATCACGGCCACCGCTCGCCGGTCAGTCCGGCCACCTGACGTCATGGCCGTTCCGTCCGGCCGCGGGAGCTGATGCCAGACCAGTCGAACTCCTCGCCGATCTGCATCAGCAGCGCGCGGGTGCCGTCGTCGCACAGGGCCCCGCGTACGCCCGCCGCGTAGCACTCGGCCGCAGACACGCCAAGCTCCATCGCAGCGGCGTAATCAACGCTCAGGTCCGTGCCAAACATGGCCGGATCGTCGGTCGACACCGAGCACGCGACTCCGGCTGAGACGAGCGCTGGCAGCGGATGCTCGGCGAGCGAGGCGACCGCCTTGGTGCGCAGGTTAGAGATCGGGCAGACGTCCAGCACTGTCCCCCGGCCCGCTAGCTCACGAACCAGGCCGGCATCTTCGATCGCCCGGATCCCGTGCCGGAGCCGGTCGGCGTGCAGGACATCGAGCGCGCCGCGAATGGATTCCGGTCCCGCTACCTCCCCAGCGTGCGGCACCGAGCCGAGGCCGCCAGCCCGGGCGATGGCGAAGGCGCGGGCATACGGCTCCGGGGCGTACTCCGCCTCGCTACCGCCGAGGCCGAGCCCGACGATACCGCGACTGGCGTACCTGACCGCGTAGGCCGCCGTCTGCTCCGCGACCCCGGCCCCCATGTCCCTGGTGACATCGGGAGTCAGCCGGACATGCACGCCGTGCACTTCGCTGGCTTCGGCCGCGCCGTCGCAGTAACCGGTGAACACTTCGTCCCAGTCAGTGCCCCTGGCCGCCGGCTCGGCAGGCGAAAAGATGCCCTCGATGTAGACGGCGCCGTGCCTGCCGGCCTCCGCCGCATAGTCGACCACCACCTGGCGGAAGTCCGCCGCGGTCCGCAGTGCGCTCGTCGTCAGCATCCACACCTTGATGAAGTCGGCGAAGTCAGTGAACTCGTACAGCCCCGCCAGCCCGTCCACGGTGTCGGCTGGGAGTGCGATGTCGTTGCGCCGGGCTATCTCCAGCAAGGTCGCGGCCCGGACCGTTCCCTCCAGGTGGACGTGCAGCTCGATCTTCGGGAACGTCACGGCACCGATTATCGCGACTGCCGGAACCGAGCCGTCGGCCGGCGCGTCCGAGGGGCATGACACACGCAGTCCTCGCAAGGCGAGGGGCGCTTAGCGGCGCCATCCTGATCTCAGGCTGCCTGCTGCTCGCAGCGTGCGGCGGCGGCAGCAACTCCGCGGCCACGTCGGCTGGCGAGCCGGCCGCGCGCGGGGCTCCGCTCGCCCAGGCCGGGGCCGTCAACGGCACCGCCGGCTACGGGGTCGCGAGCGGCGCTGGCTCCGGCACGGCCGGGCGCACGACCGTCACAGCGGGCCTGACTCCGGCGGATCAGAGCATCATCTACACCGCCAGCATGACGCTTCGGTCCGACAATGTGGCGGGTGCCGCCAGGCGGATCGCCGACATCGTCGTCGCAGCCGGCGGTTACACCGCCGACGAGCATCTTGTGTCGGGGACGCCGGGCAAGACGGGCGAGACGATCGGCATCACGCTGAAGATCCCCGTTCCCGCCTATCAGAACGTCCTGGCGCAGCTTTCCTCGCCAGCCCTCGGCAAGCAGATCGCCATGCAGCAGCAGGCGACGGACGTGACCCAGGATGTCGCCAACGTCAACAGCCTGGTCACCTCCGAGGAAGATGCGATCGCCGCGCTACAGGGGCTCCTGAAGCGGGCGGCGTCGGTCGCCGGCCTGCTGCAGGTGCAGCAGCAGATCAGCCTCGACGAGTCGACGCTCAACTCGCTGCTCGCGCAGCAGCGCGCCCTCGACCATGAGACCAGCTACGCGACCGTGGCCATGATGTTGCAGAGCCCAGCGGTGCACAAGACCCTGCACAGGAAGGCGGGCCAGCACGGGTTCGTGGCGGGGCTGGCGGCAGGCTGGCGGGCGCTCAAGCGGGCCACCTCGGCCGTGCTGACGGGGCTCGGGGCGGCGCTGCCGTTCCTGGTGATCGTCGCGGTGCTGGGCGGCATCGGCTACGCGGGCAGGCGACGTTTCGTCCGCCGCAAGCCCACGCCGACCGCCACGGAATGATCACGGCCAGCGCTACGCCGAGACGCGTGTACGGCTAGTACGAATCCTTCGTACCGGAGGTACACGCGTTGCGGCGGTCAGGCTGGCCGGGCGGATGCCGTGTGCACGAACTCGGTCAGCCTGGCCAGCACTTCCGGGTCGGTCTCGGGCAGCACGCCATGACCGAGGTTGAAGATGTGACCCTCGGCAGTCCGGCCGCGCTCGAGCACCTGTGCCGCCCGCTGCTCGATCACGTTCCAGGGCGCCAGCAGGATGGCAGGGTCCAGGTTTCCCTGGAGCGCCTTGCCTGGCTCGACCCGGCTGACTGCGTCGTCGAGCGGCACGCGCCAGTCCACGCCGACTACGTCGGCGCCTGCCTCCCCCATGACGCCGAGCAGTTCGCCGGTGTTGACGCCGAAGTGGATCCGCGGCACCCCGGCTGGCGCCAGCGCATCGAAGATCCTTTTGCTGTAGGGCAGGACGTTCGCGCGGTAGTCGTCGAGGCTGAGCGACCCCGCCCACGAGTCAAACAGCTGCACCGCGCTCGCCCCGGCCTCGACCTGCACCTGAAGAAAGCCGCTCGTAATGTCGGCCAGCCTGCTCATGAGGTCAGCCCACAGCTCCGGCTGTCCGTACATCAGGGCCTTGGTGTGCTCGAAGTTCTTCGACGGGCCGCCGTCTACTAGGTAGCTGGCTAGCGTGAACGGCCCGCCGGCGAAGCCAATGAGTGGCTTGGGGCCGAGCTCAGTCACCAGGTCCCTGATGGCCTTGGTGACATAGGGGACATCATCTGGTGATAGCGGCCGTAGCTTCCTCATATCGGCCGCCGACCTGATCGGATGGTCCACGACCGGGCCGGCGCCCGGCTTGATGTCGATGCCGACGCCGATCGCCTGCAGCGGGACCACGATGTCGCTGAACAAGATCGCCGCGTCTACGTCGTACCGGCGGACCGGCTGGAGGGTGATCTCCGTTATCAGGTCCGGCGCTGACAAGGCGTCCAGCATCTTTTTCCCGGTCCGTAGCGCCCTGTATTCAGGCAGTGACCGCCCAGCCTGGCGCATATACCAGACTGGGGTATACGGGACTTTTTGCCGTCGGCAAGCTAGCAGGAACGGCGATTCTTGGACTGTCGGTGTCACTCCTGGATGATCGCACAAGACCGATTCGCCCTCAGCCGGGCAGGCAGGAGCGCTGGCGGCGGTCGCCTCCGCGGCAAAAGCCCATGACACGCCGCCGCAGGTCCGGTGCTTGCGCCTGGTGTCGTGCCAGCATCATTTCTGGGCTGCATCGCGAGGAGATATCGATGAGCGAGATCATCCGGCACTGTCCTGACTGCGGTCGGGACCGTGCGTTTGCGCAGCACCACGGGAGCGCCGGATGGTGCCCGGACGCCGTCGGCGGGGAGTGTCCTGAGTGGTACTGCCTCGTGTGCGGAGCGACGGTGCTCACAGGCGAGATCCCGATCTTGCTCCGGCCGGCGCGGCCAACCGGCCGCCACGACCGCGTGGCATGACGGTTCCTGGCCCGTGCCGCACGCGCAAAGTCTGAGACCCGCGGGGCAGCCCGTGACCAGTCAGCCCGGCTCGGCCGAGTTCCAGCGCTCGGTCGCTGAGGTGGAGTCGGGGATGGCTCTCCAGCGTCAGCTCAGGCCTGAGCTGACATTCGAGGATGAGCCGCCGCCGCGGCGGCTGGCTCCGCTCGCCCACGCGGTCGCGGCCACTGTGCTGGCCGCTGCCGAGGGCGACACCGAGATCGGCTGGGGCAAGTTCGTGCTCCTATTTGACGTCGCAGGTCAACCTGGCTGGGATGGGAAGCATCGCATTATTGGCTACGTTCGGGCTGAGCTTGAGCCGGAAATGACAGCTGACCCGCTCATCAACGAAGTGGGCTGGAGCTGGCTCACCGAGGCGCTGGACGCCCGCACGACCGGATACACGATGATCAGTGGCACCGTGACGACCGTGGTGACCCAGGGTTTCGGCGGCAAGCAGGATGAGCCGACCTCGACCGGCTTCGAGCTGCGCGCATCCTGGTCGCCGGTGATCACCGATGGCAGTTCCGCTGCCCTGGACGGACACGTCACCGCCTGGTGCGACGCCCTGTGTGCGGCCGCCGGGCTGCCGCCGCTAGCGCCTGGTGTCGCCGCCTTGCGGCCGCCGCGGCGCAGGCCGCGGCCATGAGTGACCCGAGCGGCGGTGACGACGAGGTCCCTGACAGCAGCGAGTGCCACGTCGAGCCGACCGGCCAAGGCAACGCCGGTCCCGCTAGCGATGGCGACGTCCAGCCGGTCAGCGAGCGCCAGGTCGAGCCCCTGCTGGAGCCCCGCGACGGCATGCCGCCGCTGGTGGTCACCGCGGCCGACCTGGCAGCCGCGACAGCAGCGCTCGGCGCCGGCTCTGGTCCGGTGGCCGTCGACGCGGAACGGGCCTCGGGTTTTCGATACGGGCACCGTGCCTTCCTCGTTCAGTTCCGACGACAGGGCGCCGGGACCGTCCTTGTCGACCCCGTGGCGTGCCCCG
The DNA here is from genome assembly GCA_963792725.1 of uncultured Actinomycetota bacterium. GTDB lineage: Bacteria > Actinomycetota > Actinomycetes > Streptosporangiales > Streptosporangiaceae > JAJYUU01. Next base: position 386,463 of record CAWBXJ010000004.1, read on the forward strand.
ACCTGTCGGACCTGGACGCCGCTCTGACCGACGTCGAGGCCGTGTTGCACGCAGCCTCGCAGGATCTGCCCTGCCTAGCCGAGCTCGGCTACCGGCCGCGTCACCTCTTCGACACCGAGGTGGCCGGCCGGCTACTCGGCTGTCCCAGGGTCGGGCTCGCCACCATGGTCGAGTCGATGCTGGGCCTCGGGCTGGAAAAGACGCACTCCGCCGCCGACTGGTCGACTAGGCCGCTGCCAGCGGAGTGGCTGCGGTACGCGGCGCTCGACGTCGAGGTGCTGGTCGAACTGCGGGACGTGCTGGCTCAGCAGCTGACTGAGCAGGGAAAGATCGAGTGGGCGCGCCAGGAGTTCGCGGCCGTGCTAGCGGCTGCCGCGCAGCCGCAGGCGCCGCGCGCTGATCCGTGGCGTCGGACGTCGGGAATCCACCGGGTCCGCAACCGCCGCGGGCTGGCCGTCGTTCGCGAGCTCTGGCTGGAGCGGGACAAGATCGCGCGACGTCGGGACCTGTCTCCGACGAAGGTCATCACGGATGCTGCCATCGTTGAGGCCGCCCGGGCTATGCCGAACGGACCCGATGAGCTCACCACCATTGGCGGATTCTCCGCCCGGAGCGCCCGGCGCCATCTACCCGAGTGGCTGCGCGCCATCGGCCGGGCCAGGGCCATGCCCGACCGCGCGCTGCCGCCGGCGTCCGCCCCACCAGGTGACGGCCCGCCGCCAGCACATCGCTGGCAGGACCGCGACCCCGAGGCGGCGAAGCGGCTAACCGCCGCGCGCGCCGTCGTCGCTGCTCTAGCCGACTCCCACAACATGCCGGCCGAGAACCTGCTGCCCCCGGACGCGGTGCGCCGGCTGTCCTGGCAGCCGCCCGCTGACCTCAGCCCTGAGTCCGTGAGCGCGGACCTGGCCCGGTACGGCGCCCGGCCTTGGCAGGCCGAGCTGACCTCAGTCCCGCTCACTCGGGCGCTGCTGCGGATCCTGGAGAAGGGCTCGGAGTAGCAGCTATCTCATGCCGTCCGGCGTAGCACGCGCAAGTCGCACGGCACTGCTGACCCCCGCTGCGGCTGGCCCGCGCACGGCAGTACCCGACCCGCCTCCGGATACTGCGGGAACACGTTGAGCAGCACCTCGCAGTCGCAGCAGCCGCCCAGCTCCTCGAGCTTGCCGAGCAGGCTGGTAGCAAGCGGTGCGCGCAGGTCGCGCCAGCGGATAGTCCAGCGGTGCGTGCCATCGCAGCCGAACTCGCTGATCATCCTCAGCAGGTAGCAGCGCAGGCACTCGCGGTCGGTGGGCTCTGTTATGGCGCCCGACAGCGCTACGAGCTCGGCCTCGATTACCTCAGCAATGTCGTCCGTCATGGCTGTCCCTGCCTCTCTGGGCTTTGTGAACCTGGCTTGCCATCCCGGCAACCCGACAGGACCGTTGTATCGCCGGCTACCGACACTTCCGGCGCGCTCGCGATGACCGCGCTGGCCCCGGGATGTCGGTGGCTGACGGCAGAATGCAGGTATGACTGAGCTGTCCAGCGCTGCACCTTCCGGAGGGTCACCGGCCGTCGCGGCACCATCCGTAGCGGCACCATCCGGTGCGGCAGCGGGCGGCGCGGCACTGTCCTGGGCGTCGCTGACCACACCAGTGGGACTGGTCAGCGTCGGTGCCAGCGCGGCCGGGGTTGCGCAGGTCCGCTACGGCGCGCCGGTGCCCGCCTTCGGGAGCGAGATGCCATCCGCCGGCTGTGAGCTAGCCGAGGTGGCACGACGCCAGCTCACCGAGTACTTCATGGGCCAGCGCCGCGAGTTTGACCTGCCGCTCGATTGGTCGCCCACCGCCGGGCCGCAGCGTGAGGTGCTCAAGATCCTCGTCGGCTCCGTCGGCTACGGCCAGACCATCCGATACGGCGAGCTGGCCACCAGGGCAGGCCTCACGGCGACTGACGACGTGATTCCGGCACGGGCGGTCGGCAAGATCATGGGGTCCAATCCGATCCCGGTGATCGTGCCGTGTCACCGGGTCCTGGCCAGCGATGGCCTCGGCGGCTATAGCGGTGGCGCAGGCGTCGAGGTGAAACGCTGGCTGCTGATCCTCGAAGGCTCCCTGCCGCCGACGCTCGACTGGGAGCCCATGGGGACGCGCGGATGACCGCGACGAGGGGCCAGGCAGGCTAGCGCGGAGCTCGGGGCAGCCAGGCTCTCGGTTCGAGCGTGCCGGCTACCGCGGCTCGGGCGACGTCGGACAGGCGGCGGTTGCTGTCGCGCGCGTAGGCACGCATTCGCGCGAAGGCCTCGGTCAGGTCGACGCCGGCCCGCTCGGCAAGCACGCCCTTGGCTTGCTCGATCACAACGCGGCTGGTCAGCGCGGCAGACAGCTGCTCGTTCAAGCGCTTTGCCTCGATATGAGCGCGATTCTGCACGATGCTGACGGCGGCAAGGTCGGCAAAGGCACGCGCGACGATGAGATCCTCTTCGGCCATCGGATCCGCACTCATGCTCAGCAGATTCAAGGCTCCGAGCGTCACCTCCCGGTACCGAAGCGGTAGCGCTGAGGCCGACCGGAAGCCGGCATCGAGCGCAGCTGCGGTAAAGGACGGCCAGCTGCCCGTCTCCCGAGTCAGGATCTCGTGTGCGACAGCCTCGCCAGTGCGCAAGGCGTCCATGCACGGACCTTCCTGAGCCTGAAGCTCGAACAGCTCGAGCAGGCGCATTGCCTCGCTGGAGGAGGCCACCAGCCCTAGTTTGCCCGAAGGATGCATCAGCATCACGCCTGCCGCGGACACGCCGAGCAGATTGACGCAGCGCCCGGCGAGCCCGGTCAGCAAGTCGACCAGGTCGTAGTCGTCGACGAGGTTGTCCGCCATCTCGACGAGTGATCTCACTAGTTCAGCTTCTCGGGTCATACCAGCTCATCCCCCGAGCACCAGCCCTGGACGGCACATACCGCCCGTTCGCCTACCCATCGTAGCCGCCGGAGGCTCGTCTCCAGCCCCGCCATGCTGCGCTCATTCCGGCCGCTCATTCCAGCCGGACCCGGCGCGCGATGACGTCCTGTGCAACGTCCGCCAGCAGGCGGTCGTTGCTGAAGGCGAAAGCGCGCAGGCGGATAAGAGCCTCTGTGACACTGATCCCAAGCTGAACCGAGACCATGCCAGCCGCGTTGTGCACCGCGAAGTGAAAGTCCGCGCCAAGCTCCAGTTCCGCTGCCACGCCGTCGGGTGGCGCGCCTGCCTGCGCCTCCAGCACCCAGCGGGCAGTGACATCAGCTATGACAAGCGCGTCGGCGTGCTGCTCAGCGGTTAGCGAGCTCGGCCGGTCGCGGTACAGGTTGAGGGCGCCGAGGCGAACTGTGCCGACCCGAAGCGGGAACCCGAATATGGCCCGCACGCCAGCCTGAAGCGCCGGCGGAGTGAACGCGTGCCAGCGCCGCGTCATCGGCTCGGCCAAGTCCGGTTCAGCCACTACCCGATCTTGCAGGTAGGCGTCGACGCAAGGGCCTTCGCCCAGCGTGTACTGCAGATCCTCGATGAGATGGCTCACCGCGTCGGTCGCGCAGAGCGAACCGCGCGGTATGTCACCGGACATCAGCATTACCCCGGCACCGTTCACCCCGACAATATGAGGGCATACCGTGCATAGCTGACCGGATGACCACGGCTGCCCGCCGTCGAGCGCCAGTGCTCTTAGTATCCGGTCGAGTCTGTCCCCGGCAGCCATTCAGCGCCGCGATCCGCCACGCCGCCGTGGCGCGCCCTGCACGCACGCCCACTGATCGCTGATCTGCTGCTCGGCTTCGTCGACACAAGCAGCCATAATGCACCTCGCGATCACGGCCGGACAGAACAACCCTTAGCAGCCACGCTACGCGACATCGGCGCCGGAACCACGATGATCGAATCATGCGGCCGACGGCGTGCTTCCCAAGTCGGGAGTTCGGGGTTTGCTGGTCACACTGATAGGTCGGCGGTCGCGAGCGCGGTCCTGAGCGGGCTCTTGCGCTCGACCTGCTGCCCACACCGAGGTCAAAGCCGTCGCCAGCCGCGAAGCAGCCATCCGCCCGCGGGAGTTGGCACGTCCACAAAGAGCAGCGATCGCCAGAATGACTCCGGCGCGGCGTGGCGCGGCTGATAGCCCCGGTCCGCCCAAAAGCTGACAGCCATTGTCAATCCCCTCGGCGGCACTGCACACCAGCCGAGGCTCCCCTCCCGTGAGTCCCGGCCGATGCGCAGCGCAGGCTGGCTGGACATGAAAATGTCCGCCGGGGTCCGGAGCGGAGAATGGCCACTATACCGAGAGCCCACCTCGGCGGGAACTAGGAACGCGCACAAGATCGCGCGAATACAGCGGCATGCGCGCAGCGAACGCAATCACTGGCAGCGCGGCCAGCATCGTGGCCGCCATGCCGAACGCGATGGGGCGGCGGGAGTCGACCCATATGCCGTCCCGCGCACCTAGCCGGCGCCAGCGCACTTAGCCAGACAGCACGGGCAAGCCCGCCAGCACGGGCAACTCAGGGACCGCAGCGCCTGGCCCTTCGCCAGCGATTAAGGAATCCGCGTCTGGCTGGTAGCGCTCGACCGCAACGAGTTTGCCCGCTGCCCTGTGCAGCACCGCGAACTCGCCCTTGCGCAGCGGCTTGCCGGGCTTGCGCCGCGCCCCGAGGGCGGCGCACGCCGCGTCGAACAGCGCCGGCAGGTTCTCCCGGTGCGCGCACACGACGACGGGCTGACTGTCCGCTGCCAGCCGCGCCATGGCCGCGGCCGCCGCGGCGGCCGCATCCGCCGAACCCGCCACTGACTTGCCCTGCTTGGCCGCGCTGCCCCCGCCCACCTCGAACGCCGGCTCGATCTCGATCGCACTGCCGATGCTGGCCGCGTATGGCCGCACCGTGGCGACGCATCGCTCGGCCGGGGCGCTCACCACCCGGCCAGCGCCAAAGCACCGGAGCAGGCTCGACAGCACGTCGGCGTCCCTGGTGCCGCGGCTGTCTAGCGGCCGCGACACGTCGGCCTCCGGCCAGTCCGACTTGCTGCCCGCCGCCGCGTGCCGGACCAGGATCAGCGGCGCCGTCTGCCGCGGGCCGGCCTTGAACTCGGCGAGCGTCTCAAGATCGCGCTCGTAGCTGAGCCGCGTGCTCGCGCTGCTCGCCGCGAGCCACGCCACCTCGTCGATCTCGCTGGTGGGCTCGAAGTCAGGCAGCTCGGCTGCTGCCGAGGCGACCCAGTAGTCGACCCGCTTGGGCATGCCGCCGTTGTCGTACTCCACCGGCGGCAGCCTGCGCCCGAGCGTCACCTGCAGCGCCGTCTCCTCGGCCACCTCGCGGACAGCGGCCAGCAAGGCGTGCTCGCCGGGTTCCAGCTTGCCCTTGGGGAAGCTCCAGTCGTCATACTTGGGCCGATGCACAAGGACCACTTGTGATCCGCTACTTGCTGGCCGCCATACCACCGCCCCGGCGGCCCTCACCTCCTCGCCTGCCCCGCTATCACCCATCGCCGCCCCGGCCGCGACGGGCCTTGACGAGTACGTCCTGGATGTCGGTCAGCGGCTTGCCATCAGCGTCGAGATGATGCCTGGTCCAGGTGCCGTCTGGACCAAGCCACCAAGACGAGATGCCAGGGTCCATGGCCATGTCGATGAGCTGGCGCAACTCTGCCCGTTGCGCCGCATCAGTGACACGGACGAGCAGCTCGACCCGCCGGTCCAGGTTGCGGTGCATCATGTCGGCGCTGCCGATCCAGACCTCGTCCGACGCGTCTTCTGCGCCGGCCCCGAAGGCGTAGATGCGCGAATGCTCCAGGAACCGGCCGACGACGCTGCGGACTCGCACCGTCTCGGACAGGCCCGGCACTCCCGGTCGGATCGCGCAGATCCCGCGGATCCACAAGTTGATCGGCACCCCGACGTTCGAGGCGCGGTAGAGCGCGTCGATGATCGCCTCGTCGATGAGGGCATTGCACTTCATCTGGATACGCGCTGGCTGGCCTGCCCTGGCCAGGTCTGCCTGCGCATCGATGCGCTCGATCAGCCCGGTGCGGACGCCGGCCGGCGCGACGAGCAGCCGCCGGTACGCGCTCCGGCGGCTGAACCCGGTCAGGTGGTTGAACAGGTCGGTGATGTCCTCGCCGACCGTCCGGTCCGCCGTCAGCAGCCCGTAGTCCTCATATAGCCGCGCGGTCTTGGGGTGGTAGTTGCCGGTGCCGATGTGGCAGAACCGGCGCAGCGAGCCGTCCGATTCCTCGCGCACCACCAGCACCATCTTGCAGTGCGTCTTGAGTCCGACGAAACCGTAGACGACGTGGCAGCCTGCTTCCTCTAGCCGGCGCGCCCAGCCGATGTTGGCTCGCTCGTCACCACGTGCCTTGATCTCCACGACGACCACGACCTGCTTGCCCGCCTCGGCCGCGTCGATGAGCGCGTCGACGATCTCCGAGTCGCCGCTCGTGCGGTAGAGCGTCTGCTTGATCGCCAGCACGCGCGGATCGGCCGCTGCCGACACGACCAGACGCTGCACGCTGGCGGTGAACGAGTCGTACGGATGGTGCACCAGCACGTCATGATCGTTCAGGGTGCTGAAGACGCTCACGTCGTGCGGCAGCGCGGTCTCGGATGGCACAAAGGTGGGGTACTTCAGGTACCGCATGTCCAGGTCGGCGATCGCCGAGAGGCCGGACAGGTCGAGCAGGCCCGGCACCCGGTAGACGGCGCGGTTATCGACGTCCAGCTCGGTCACCAGCCGCTCCAGGACGTCCTCGGAAATCGACTCCTCGACCTCGAGCCGGACCGCCGGCTCGAACCTGCGCCGCATCAGCTCGCGCTCGAGCGACTGGAGCAGGTTCTCGGTGACGTCCTCGTCGATCTCCAGGTCGCTGATCCTCGTGACCCGGAATACGTGGTGCTCGAGGATGTCCAGCCCGACGAACAGCTGGTCAAGGTGCGCGGCGATGACGTCTTCCAGCGGGACGAACCTGTTGGGCGCGACGGACAAGAACCGCGGCAGCAGCGGCGGCACCTTGACCCGGGCAAAGATGGTCTGCCCAGAGTCGGGGTCGGCGATGGTGACCGCCAGGCTCAAGGTGAGGCCGGAGATGAACGGGAATGGATGTGCCGGGTCCACCGCCAGCGGTGTCAGCACCGGGTAGATGCGCTCCTTGAAGAGCCGTTCCAGCCGGGCCTGCTCTTCGGGCACCAGCTGCTTCCAGCGCAGGATCTCGACGCCCTCGGCCGCCAGGTCCGGCAGGAGCCGGTCGCTGAAGCAACGCGCGTGCCGGGCCGACAGCTCGCGCGCCAGTTCCAGCGCGCTTTCCAGGATCTGCGCCGGCGACAAGCCTGACGCCGCCTCCACCGGCAGCCCCGTCGCCATCCGGCGGATCCGCCCGGCGATGCGCACGCCGAAGAACTCGTCCAGCGCACTGGCGAAGATCGCGGCGAACCTGCACCGCTCCAGCAGCGGCACGTTCTCGTCTTCGGCCAGCTCCAGGACCCGCTGAGCGAAGCGCAGCCAGCTGTCCTCACGGTCCAGGTAGCGGTCGGGCGGCAGATCCGCGGCCCGCCTCGCCGCCAGCACCGCCTGCTGTGCTTCCTGCCGCTCGCGGATGGCAGCCCTGGACCTGGCGCGAGTGGCCGCCTGCTGGTGCTTCCTGGCCCGCTCCTGTCCCGCCAGCCGATCCCGGTCGGCTGCCGCCGCGCGGCTTGCGGGCGTGGGGCGGCGCGGGCGGGCGGATTCCATGTCCCTATTGTCCCCACACTGGCCAGCAGCAAAAGAGGGCAGGTGCCAGATTCGGCATCCGATTCGCGCGAGCGTGGCGGATTGACCCGCTTGCGCTGGCTTCGCGGCGGCGCCAGGATCGGATCTGGCCACGACAAACCAACGGACCAAGCCGGGAACGAGGTTCGTGAGGCGGATGGAGTTCGGGATGCGGATCGGTACCTCACTGGCGGAACCAGCCGGCTCGGACCCGCTCGGCGCGCTCGCCGACCAGATCCGGGCCGCCGTCGACGACGGCTTCGCGTCCGCCTGGATGTCGAACATCTTCGGCCTGGAGGCGCTGACCTCGCTGGCCGTGGCCGGGCGCGAGGTGCCGGGCATCGAGCTTGGCACCGCGGTCGTGCCGACCTACCCGCGTCACCCGGCCGTGCTGGCGCAGCAGGCGCTCACCACCGACGTGGCCATCGGCGGCCGCCTTGTACTCGGCATCGGGCTGTCGCACCAGATCGTGATCCAGGACATGTACGGGTATGACTTCGACAAGCCGGCCCGGCATATGCGTGAGTACCTCGCCGTGCTCGTGCCGCTGCTGGCCGGGGAGCCGGCCGACTTCGACGGCGAGACCGTGCATGCCCACATTGGCTTGTCGGTACCCCGTTCCCGTCCTCAGGTGCCGTTGCTCCTGGCCGCGCTCGCCCCGCAGATGCTCCGCCTCGCCGGGACCAAGGCCGACGGCACGATCCTGTGGATGACCGGGCCTGCCACCGTGCGCGACTACATCGTGCCCACGATCACCGCTGCCGCCAGCGACGCCGGCCGGCCGAGTCCTCGCGTCGTCTGCACGCTCCCGGTGTGCGTCACCGACGACCCCGACCAGGCGCGGGTCAATGCGAACAAGGCGTTCGCCATCTACGGCCAGCTGCCGTCGTACCGAGCGATGCTCGACAAGGAAGGGGCGGCCGGTCCGGGCGACGTCGCGATCGTCGGCGACGAGGACAGCGTGGGCGCGCAGATCCGGGCGCTGGCCGACTCGGGGGTCACCGACTTCGTGGCCGGCGAGTACGCCCGTGGCGACGACGGCCCCCGTACCCGGGCGTTCCTCCGCACCTTGATCAGCGATCTCGCCTCGCCGTAACAGCCCTGATCGCCAGTGCGCCGGCGCTCGCCCGATTCTGTCCGCGCTGACCCGCTCCGCCACAACGCGTGTACCTCCGGTACGAAGGATTCGTACCAGCGGTACACGCGTGGCGAGAGTTGATCTTGCTTAGGCTCCGCTGCGCAGGTAGAGGTCGCGCAGTAGCGCGATCTCGGCGCCGTGATGGATCGCCTCGCGGTGGATGTGCAGCACCAGGGCGGCCATCGAGTACTCGGCGAAGTAGCCTTCGGCTGGTCCGCACGGCTGCACCAGGCCCTCGGCACCGAGACCGCGCACGCCCTTGATCCACGTGTTATGGGCCTCGTCGAGCTGGCGGAGGGCCCCGGCGGCCGTGCCCGCATAGCTGAAGGTCTCGTAGTCGACAGGCGGGCCGCCGAAATGCGAGGCGTTCCGCATCCCGAACACGCCCACGATGATGTGCGCGAGCCGCCAGGCGATCGTGGTGACCGGCTCGGGGTCCTGCGGTTCCATGGCGTAGTCCGCCGTGAAGTCGCCCGAGCCGACTGAGACCGGGGCTGCGGTTTGCCCGCGTCGGCTGATCGTCCAGCAGCCAGGTACGGGCATCCAGAAGTACTCGTCGTCGGCCAGCCCGTCCAGGCGCGGACGCAGCTGATTGTCCCAGTGCCACTCGAGCTGGCTCACCAGCTCCGCGTTCCAGTTGATGTCCATGCCCGCCACGCTAGACAAGATTGCGGACAGGAACGGTCCTCAATTACTGGCAGACTGAGATTCATGGTGGAAACCTCAGCCCGCCTGCTGCGGCTGCTGACGCTGCTGCAGGTGAAGCCTGACTGGTCGGGGGCCGATCTGGCCGCCCGGCTCGAGGTGACGCCCCGGACGCTGCGGCGGGACATCGCCAAGCTGCGCAGCCTCGGTTATCCGGTACACGCCGAGCCTGGCGTCACCGGAGGCTACCGGCTCGGCGCCGGTGCCGCCCTGCCGCCACTGCTGCTCGATGACGACGAGGCCGTGGCGGTCGCGCTGAGCCTGCGCACCGCGGCGACGCACGCGGTGACCGGCGTCGGCGAGGCGTCGGTGCGCGCGCTGGCCAAGCTTGAGCAGGTGCTGCCGTCCCGGCTGCGCGAGCGAGCGGCGGCGATCGGGCACGCCACGGTCCCGCTTACCGGCCCAGGGCCGACCGTCAGCGCCGACGCGCTCACCGCCATCGCGCGCGGCTGCCGGCATCACGAGCGGCTCGAGTTCGGCTATCGCGGCCAGGACGGCGGCCTGACCGCGCGCCGGGTGGAGCCGCACCGGCTTGTGCAGGCCGGTTATCGCTGGTACCTGGTCGCGCGTGACCTGGACCGGCAGGACTGGCGGACCTTTCGCGCCGACCGCATCGACGCGCCAAGGCTGACAGGCGTGCGGTTCGTGCCCCGTGACCCACCTGACGCCGCAGCCTTCGTGGCGCGCGCGGTCACGACCGCGCCGTACCGGTATCAGGCCCGGGTGCTCATGCACGCGCCGCCTGAGGTGGTGGCCGGGCACGTGCCGCCAACTGTCGGCGTGCTGGCGGCCGCCGATGGCGGTCGCTGCGTGCTCAGCAGCGGCGCCGACTCGCTCGACATGCTGGCCTTCCACATCACGACGATGGATTTCGACTTTACCGTGCTGGAGCCGCCCGAGCTCATCGAGCGTGTACGGGTCCTCGCGGACCGGCTCGCCAGCGCCGCTGGAAGCGCCGACGGTCAGTTCGCCAGGAGCACGTAGTACGGCTGGCCAGCGTAGGTCAGCGTGATCGTCTTGGCGTGCGGATACCTGTGCCGGAAGTACCGCGCCTCGGTCGCGTCCAGGCTGCTGGTGATCAGAGCCTGAGTCTGCCGCAACACAATCTGCCGGAACGTCCTCATATAGGCGCGTCGCTGCGCGATCGTGAACACCATCGTGTGCATGTCGATCGGGTACGGCGCGGGCTTCAGGTCCGCGACGAAGTAGACGAGACCTGGATAGCCACCGGGGAAGTCGACCACGTAGGTGGTCCGGTTACCGACGATGGCATGCACCCTGTTCATGAGCGTGAGGAACTGGCCCATGGGCTCACTTCGGCGCTGGCAGCACGTCTCCGCCCGCGTGAGCTCGGGGCCTACCCGGCGGGCAGCAAGGGTGGTGAGCGCGGACGGGGCCGGAACTGCCGCCAGGCGCTGCCGATCCAGGTAGGGCGCCACCGCCCGGTCATACGCCATGGACGGCTTGAGTGCACTCGGCGGCAGCAGCGCGAAGGAGAGCACGACGACCGCGGCGCCCGCAAAGACCAGCGGCAATCGTGCGCGCGCAGCAAGCGCCCGCGGCAGCACGGTGGCGACCGTGACCACCAGCGCAGGCACCATGAGCAGCGTCCCCGACGTGTGGTCTATGTCGGATCGCAGCAGCGCGCCCTGATACATCACGATCGTCGTCACCACGACGGCGACGAGGACGATCCGCTGGCGAGACCACTGCATGGCGATCCGGAACGGCCTGAACTGCACGACCGCGAGGAGCGCGACGATAGCAAGCAGGAACGGCAGGGTGTGGAAGAACGTGGCCCACGGCGCGTTGGCGTGAAGCTCACCCGCTGACGGATGTAGCCCCCCGAACGGGGTGTTGCTGTATCCCTGCGCGACCGCCCTGGTGATGAGGAAGTACAGGTACAGGAAGCGGCCAAGCAGGCCCTTCGAGGCGTAGTACGCCAGCGCCGGCAGCCAGCTGAGTGTGAATCCGCCCAGCACCGCGAGCAGGGCTGGCCACACCGACCGCCACGCAGCGGTGCCGCTGAAGAGCACCAGCACAGCGATCACGAGCACCCCGATCGCTCCGGCAGCCAGGTTTTCCTGCGCCACATAGGACAGGCCGCCCCACAGCAGCCCGAGTACGGCGGCACCGGTCAGCCCGCGCCAGGACGGCGACCGCTTGATGACAGCCGGCAGCAGCAGGATCAACGCGAATGCCCCGACATACCGCAGCGGATTGAACCAGCCGAAGAACCCGGCAAGCCCGTGGCCGGGCACGAAAGACATCAGCCGGAGCGCGGGATAGATCAGGGCGGACATCAGCGCGGCGGCCAGGCCCCGGCCGTACCCCAGCGCCAGGAACAGCACCACGAAGAAGATCGTCGCGCCGACCCACTGGAACATCGCCCACGACTCACGGAAGCCCACGACGGAGAAGCCGCCTATGTGTCGCATATAGAGGTACGACAGCAGCTGGGCACCCGGCCCGTACTGGACCGATGCGGGCCCGATGTAGGGAACCGTGCCCTTCGAGATGGCCTGGAAGCCGCTGAGGAAGACGTCCTCCTGGATATTGATTCCGGTCGAGCCAGCGGTGGGCGTCCTGGTCAGGTACCACGGCGGGCCGTAGAAGTAATAGGCCATACCAACGGCCGTCAGGACGCCGACCACGACGCGCATGTGCCTCGTGCCCCACCATGCGGGTGACGCGGCGGCCGGTACGCCATCGCGCTCGGGCGTCATCAAAGCCGTGGTCTGGTCAATGGTCTTCCCAGGCGGCGCCATGGCACGCAGCCAGGCCCGCCAGGTCTCGGGACGGCCGCGCCCGGCCGCGAGCACCCTCGAGGCCGTGACGAGCAGCAGCATTGGCACGAGCGCCCCGAGCAAGTAGGTTGCCGTCACCCACCGCTTGTCGAGATACCCGAAGGAGATCCACACCACCTTGGTCGGCAGCGTGGAGTCGGCCAGATAAATCTCGGCGACGAGCAAGAACGGGATCCAGACAGCGAACGCCAGCCAGATCGCCTCGCGCTGCTCTGGCGCTACCAACCGGTCCAGCACCGCCAACCGTCCCGCCGCCGGCCACGCGATCGCGCTGACCGCAAACGCAGCGACCAGGCAAAGGCAGACCACGGCCACCAGGATCATGTCCTGCTGCGGCCGGCGCATCGGACCGGCCGGATGCACTGTCATCGCGATGATGATGGTGAGCAGGCACGTGACGGTCACCGAGAGCAGGGCTGCCCTGAAGAAATACCGCGGGCCGGCCTCGACAATGCGAAGCGCCATGGCGAGTGACGACGACCTGCGCGGCGGTAGCGGCCCCTCACCGACAACGGAAACCTCGGTGAGATCCTTCATGGTCGCCTGCTCTGCTCAGCCTGCCAGCGCCTTGAGGACTTCTCGCTGCATCTGTCGCTCGCCCCGGACATGCTCAACGCTGGATACCTCTCGGCATGCCGGACATGCCTAGCCCCCTGGCTATGACGGGTCAGGCCGAACGGCCCGCCAATTCCGGCGTTTCACGAACAATTTGCGCAGCTAGAATATTTGAACCATGCCGTCGGCGACGGTGCCGTTAACGTCTCTTGCCTGGACGCGCACAACACCTTTGCGCCCTCTTTGCCGACGTACAGCAATCTTCCAGGCAGGCGAAGTCAGACGGGCTGCAGACCTTCCCCGGCCGCCTCGATGTGGTCAGTCGGCGCAGGTCACCTGGCGATGCGCAGTCAGTTCGCGAGCAGCACGTAGAACGGGCTGCCGGCATAGGTGAGCGTAATCGTTTTGGCGTGGGGGTACTGGTGCAGGAAGCTCCGCACGACGTTCACGGTGAGGGTCGTCGTGAGCAGCGCCTGAGTGTGCGGCAGCACCCGGTGCCGGAACGCAGCCAGGTACGCATTGCGCTGCTGAGCGGTGAACACCATGGTGTGCAGGTCGAGAGGAACCGGCGCGGGCGTCAGGTCTGCGACGAAGTAGACAATCCCCGGATAGCCACCGCGGAAGCTGGCCACGTAAGCCGTCCGATTGCCAACAATGGCATGCACCTTGTCCATCAGCGCAAGGAACTGTCCCATCGGCTCGGTCTTGCGCTGGCAGCACAGGGGGGCATTGGTGAGCGCAGCGCCGACGCGATCGGCGGCCAGTGTTGTCGGCGCGGGCCGTACCGGAGCTCCGGCCAGGCGCTGCCGGTCCCGATAGGGCGCCGCCGCTTCGGCCCGCACGCTCGATACCTTGTAGGCCTTCGGAGGCAGCAGCGCGAACGATGCGACGACCACTGCGGCGCCTGCCACGACGAGCACCACCCGGCTCCGCGCGCCCAGCGCCCGCGGCAGCACGGTTGCGACCGCGATCACCAGCGCCGGCAACACCAGGAGCGTGCCGGTCAGGTGATCGGCGTCAGACCGTAGCAGCGCGCCCTGATACATCACAATCGTCGTCACGACGACGGCCACGAGGATAACGCGCTGCCGGGACCACTGCGTGGCGATCCGGAACGGCCGGAACTGGACGACCGCGAGCAACGCCAGGATGGCTAGCAGGAACGGCAGGTCGTAGAACATCATGCGCCACGGCGCATCGGTGCGGATCTGGCTGGGGTTGGGATGGGCGCCGCCATACGGCGTGTTGCTGTATCCCTCGGCAACGGCCCTGGTAATGAGGAAATACAGATAGACGAAGCGAACCAGGAGTCCCTTGGCGGCGTAGTACACCAGCGCCGGCAGCCAGCTGAGTGTGAATCCGCCGGCCACTGCGAGCAACGCGGTCCACACCGAGCGCCATGGCGCCGTACCGCTCAGCACCAGCAGCGCGGCGATCACCAGCGCGCCGATCGCCCCGGCAGCCAGGTTTTCCTGCGCCACATAGGACAGGCCGCCCCACAGCAGCCCGAGTACGGCGGCACCGGTCAGCCCGCGCCAGGACGGCGACCGCTTGATGACAGCCGGCAGCAGCAGGATCAGCGCGAATGCCCCGACATACCGCAGCGGATTTGCCCAGCCGAAGAACCCGCCATAGGCGTGGCCCGGCGCGAACCCGAGGAGCTGGAGCGCGGGATAGATCAGGGCGGACATCAGCGCGGCGGCCAGGCCCCGGCCGTACCCGAGCGCCAGGAACAGCACCACGAAGAAGATCGTCGCGCCGACCCACTGGAACATCGCCCACGACTCACGGAAGCCCACGACGGAGAAGCCGCCTATGTGTCGCATATAGAGGTACGACAGCAGCTGGGCACCAGGCCCGTACTGGACCGATGCGGGCCCGATGTAGGGAACCGCGCCCTTCGAGATGGCCTGGAAGCCGCTGAGGAAGACGTCCTCCTGGAAGCCGATCCCGGTCGCGCCGGTACTGGACGCCTTCGAGAGGTACCAAGGCGGCCCGTAGAAGTAGTAGGCCAGGGCGATGGCCGTCAGGACGCCGACCGCCACGCTTGTGTACCGCGCCCCCCACCATCGCGGGGAAGCGGCAGACGGGACGCCGTCGCGCTCGGGCAGAACGTTCGCGCCAGCCTGGTCCGTGCCCGTACGGGCCTGGTCAGTACCCGTGCGGGCGGGCGCAAGGGCCCGCAGCCAGGCCCGCCAGCTATCGGGGTGGGCGCGCCCGCCCGCGAGCACGCGCGATGCCGTTACGACCAGCAGTACCGGCGCGAGCGCAGCGAGCAAGTAGGCGGCCGACACCCAGCGCTTGTCCAGATAGCCGAAGGAGATCCAGACCACCGACGTCGGCAGCGTCGACTTGACCCGGTAGTAGGCCGGGATCAGCAAGAGCGGGAACCAGACGGCAAGCGCGAGCCAGATCGCGGCGCGCTGCTCGGGCGCCACGGCGCGGTCGAAGACAGTGCGGCGCGACGCCGGCCAGACGATAGCGGCGGCCATCAGCACGGCGGCCAAGATCAGTCCGGCCAGGCCGGCCACAATTAGTTCCTTCTGCGGCCGGTGGAGCCCTCCGGCGGGATGGATCGCCAGCGCGAGCCCGATGGCAAGCACGCACGTCCCGGCCAGCGACACCACGGCGGCCCGATAGACATAGCGCGGCCCAGCATCGACGATCCGGAGTGCCCTAGTCAGGGATCGAGACGTGCGGGGCGGTGGCGGGCCCTCGACGACCACCGTGCGCTCGCCTGGGTGGTTCATGTCTCGTCTGCCCGCTCCCGATCTTCCTTGACCCGCGCGACCGCGAAGACCGACTGCCCGAACGGTGGCCGACCCACGAGGCGCTCCAGGAACCGGACAACCGGCACGACGAGCTGATCGTAGAAGCTGATGGTGCCGCCGATCTTTGGCTGTCGCTTGAGCACGCTGGTGAACGCGTAATAGCAGATGAGGCCGAGCGAATTCGCGTACCGGACCTCTACGACCTCCAGGCCAGCGTCGGTCAGCGCCTTGCGCATGGAGCGCTTGGTGTACCGGCGCACGTGCCCGGTCGCGATGTCCACCGGGCTCATGGCGAACGGGAACGCCGGGCACACCAAGACGACGTAGCCCTCTGGCCGCACCAGCTGGGCCATGCTCTCGAGGGCGCCCACGTGGTCGTCGATGTGCTCGAGGACGTTGTACGACACTAGGCACGAGTGGTCAGCACGCTCGGCTGTCGGCAGCAGCATCTGCCGGACGATGACGTTGGAGAACGCAGCCATCTCGCCCTGCAGGCCAGGCAGCAGCGCCGGATCTGCCTCGGTTGCGGTGAACTTCTCCACCAGCGGGATCCATTCCTTGGCATAGTCGCCAAAGCCGCTGCCAATCTCGATCGGGTGGTCGCCTAGATACGGCTCCGCGAATGCCGCGAACCAACGGCGATGGTTAGCGCACTCGGCAAGAGCCTCGAGAACGGCGTGCTGCGTAAGCCGATCCCCCCGGAGCTGGTCGACATCGACAGTCGGCGCACCCTGCTCACGCGCTGCTTCCACTCGGTTACCTCTCGGCGTGCCCGGAAGCGCGTTGCCCCTGGCGCTGATGGTTAGGCTGATCAACCCGGCATTTCGGGCGTTTCATGAGTAATATACGCGCCGACAATACTCGGGCATCTGAGCCCGTTGCTGTACGCCGAGCAAGACTTGGCCGGGCGCAAACCATGCCTTTGCAGTCCCTTTGCCAACTTTCAGCCAACCTACAGCAAGCCGCAAGCGCGGTATATGTGCTCTCGGCTGGGTAGCTTGACCCTGGCGCCTCGACCGAGACTGGCCGCGAGTTCCTTCTCGGCTGCCTCGATGCGCAGCCAGTCTGCGTAGCTCACGTGGCGGATACCCCGTTCGGTCAGGACCTGAACCAACGCCGAGCCCGAATCCTCGCTGGTCCCGGCCGGCATCCGGAGCAGGCCGGCCCGCGGCAGCTGCACGTCTGCTGGCCCGGGGCCGCCAGCCAAGTCCGCCAGCAGGGAGCGGACCGTCTCGGCTGCGTCGGATTTGTTCGTGCCAATCACGCCGGTCGGGCCTCGCTTCAGCCACCCTGCCACGTACTCGCCAGGCAGCGGCTGCCCGTCAGGACCGAGCACGCGCCCTGCCTCATTAGGTACGACGGCGGCTCGCTCGTCAAAGGGCACGCCGGATAGCGGAACGCTCTGGTAGCCCACTGACCGCAGCACCATCTGCACATCCAGCGTCTCCCGCTCGCCGGTGCCGACGAGCTTGCCCGCCGCATCCAGCGCGGTCCGCTCGAGCTTCAGGGCCTCGACGGCGGTCCCGCCCAGGATCTCCTCCGGCTTCAGCCAGAACCTGACGGTCAGGCGGCGCCCGCCATCGCCCGATCGCCGGCCGGCCCACTCCTTGATCACGGCGTAGTTGCCCCGCACGTGCCGGTCGGTCTCGGCCAGCCGGGCGCTATCCCCGCTGGCGTCGAACGCAGCCAGGTCGACCTCGCGGTCCTCGACCACGATGTCAACACCGGACAGCTCACCAAGCTCACGTAGTTCCTTGGTGGTGAACTTCGCTTGCGCAGGGCCCCGGCGGCCGATCATGTGTACTTCGCGCACCTTGCTGGCCGTCAGGGCGTCCAGCACCGGCTGCGATACATCCGTCTCGCGAAGTTCCTCTGGATTACGCGCGAGGATGCGAGCGACGTCGACCGCCACATTCCCGACGCCGATGACCGCGACCGACTCGGCATCCAGCGAGAAGGCGGACGGGTCGACGTCCGGGTGCCCGCAGTACCAGTTGACGAAGTCGGTCGCGGCGATGCTGCCGGGCAGGTCCTCGCCAGGAATCCCCAGGTGCCGGTCCCGCATCGCGCCCGTCGCGTACACCACGCCGTCATAAGCGGCCAGCAGGTCCTCGCGCGTGACGTCGTCGCCCAGGTGCACCCCGCCGATGAAGTTGACCCCGTCGTGCTCCAGCACATTGCGCAGGTATTCAGCGATCGACTTGATCGACTTGTGGTCCGGGGCCACGCCGTACCGGACCAGGCCATACGGCGTCGGCAGCCGGTCCAGCACATCGACTCGGATCGCACGCGGCGGATCCAGCGCCGCCGCCTGCTTGATCAGGGCCTCGGCGGTGTACAAGCCGGCCGGCCCGGATCCGATCACTGCTATCTGGAGAGTCTGCATACCACTAGATTCTGCCTTGTCCGCGCCACCGCTCGCGGCACGTCCGCCGTTGCCAGCTAGCGTGACGTGCTATGGACGGGGAGCACCAGGGGCCGGAGATCAGCCTGAGCGGACGGGTCGCGCTGGTCACCGGTGCCAGCGGCGGCATCGGGCGGGCCATCGCACTCGCGCTGTCGGAGGCTGGAGCGAGCGTTGCGATCGGCTATGGGGCCAATGACGCCGCAGGCCACCAACTGGCGGGGCAGATCACGGCAGCCGGCGGCCGGGCCGCCGCGCTCACCGCCGACCTGACCTTCCCGGCCGAGGTCATCCGGCTGGCAGAGGAGGCGGAGCACGCGTTTGGCCAGGTCGATGTGCTGGTGAGCAACGCCGGCCTGGGCAAACGCCAGCCCCTGGAGAGCATCGCCGTCGAGGACTTCGACGAGATCGTCGCCGTGAACCTCCGCGCCCCTTTCCTGCTCGCGCAGCGACTGCTGCCAGACATGGTCAAGCGCGGCTTCGGCCGGATCCTGTTCATGTCATCCGTCGCCGCGTTCACCGGTGGCGTCGTCGGACCGCACTACGCGGCCTCGAAGTCCGGGCTGCATGGGCTGACCCATTCGCTGGCGGCGCGGTTCGCCCGCTCCGGTGTCACGGTCAACGCCATCGCACCCGCCCTGATCACCGACACGGGCATGCTGCCGGGCGAGCCCGATGAGCTACGCGGGCGCGTGCCGGTCGGACGACTTGGACGGCCTGCGGAGGTCGCTGACCTGGCTGTGGCCATCTTGCGTAACCCCTATCTCACGAGCCAGGTCATCTCGCTCGACGGCGGCATGTACCCGCGCTGAGTGGCTGCGGCCCGGCCTGCAATCTCGCACTCATACGACACGGATTAGTCGGTGCCGAATCGTTTGTCGTTGCCAAAGTTTCCTAAAGTCTTCCGATAGCGGCCCATCGAAGGCGCCTTACTCGGGCAGACCTCACCCGGACGCAGGCGGGGCGAAACGGCTACGGCCGTATCCGGGGGAGTTACATGTCGTCAGGCAGAACGGCTCAATCGAGCCTGGCGGCGTCGGCTCGCCAGGCCATCGCTGTGTGGATGGGCAAGGCGGCGGGTGCCGGAGTCCGTCATCTCGGCAAGGCCGACGGCACTGCGATCCCGGGCCGGGTGACACTCGCCATCGACCCGAGTGCCCTGGCAACCCTCGCTGCCGAGATACAGCGAGGCTCGATCGTCGTGACTGGATCCGCCGGCAAGGGCACCACGTGTCAGCTGCTGGCCCCGATCATGCGGGCCGCCGGACTGCACCCGGTGCACAACGCCGAGTGTTCCGGTCAGCGATCGGGGCTGGCCACCGCGATGGTCGCGCATGCCACGCCGACCGGGCACATGCGCAGCGATCCGCACGCGATCGGGCTGTTCGAGGTGGACGACGAATCCTTCCCCGAGATCGTCCGCCAGGTGTCCGCGCCGGCCGCGATGGTGTGCACGAACATCTTTCGCAGCCAGCTCTATCGCGGCCAGGAGCCCGGCCAGGTCAAGGCGCTGCTGGAGCAGGCCATCTGCAGGCTGCCAGCCACCACCACGCTCATCCTGAACGCCGACGACCCAGGAGTCGCGGACCTGGCGCCTGAGCTGCCGAATCCGCGGGTGTACTTCGGCATGTCCGACACCGCGCACAGCCGGGTGCGCCGCGACCGCGCCTATGACTTCCCGTGCTGTCCGCGCTGTGATGGCGACCTGTCCTACAGCCGGATCTACTACGCTCACCTGGGCCACTGGTCGTGCGACGCGTGCGGGCTCAGCCGCCCGCGGCCCGACGTCAGCATCACGAGGATCGACCTCCTCGGGCCGTCGTCGATGCGGCTCCAGGTGGCCACCCGAACCGGGCACGCCGTCCTTGAGATCCCGCTGCCCGGCCTTTACAACGCCTACAACGCCCTGGCGGCGGTGGCGGCCGCGACGCAGTGCCAGCTGCCCGACTGGTCGCTGGCGGCCATCGCGCAGGTCAGGCCCGGCTCTTGCCGGATGGAGCGGATCGAGGTCGGCGGCCACGACGTGTACCTGGCCCTAGCCAGGAACGCGCGCGGGTATACCGAGGTCCTGCGGGCCGTACTCGGTGACGGCGAGCCCAAGCGCATGCTGGTCGGCCTAGACGACCGCGCGGGCAGCCAGGCGGACACGTCCTGGATCTGGGACGTCGACTTCGACTCCGTGACCGGCCTTGTGCCGGCCCCGGTCATTACCGGCACGCGGGCAGCCGACCTCGCCGTGCGCCTGAAGTACGCGGGTTGGCTGGGCGACGGGCAGGATCTGGGCCAGTCGGCAGGCGCGATCATCGAGCCCGACGCCGTCCGCGCGGTCCAGGCTGCGATCGCGGCCACCCCGGCCGGACAGTCGCTGTGGATCGTGTCCACGTCGGCCGCGCTAGGTCAGATACGGCGCTGGCTTCGGCAGCAGGGTCACGCCCAGCAGGGTCACGCCCAGCAGGATTACGCCCAGCAGGATTACGCCCAGCAGGATTACGTCCGGGACCTGCGGCGTGCGGCCAGCGGCAGCTCGCCAGCCGACACCTCGCCGACCCGGCCGCAACTAGCTGGGCCGCAGCTAGCCGGGCCGCAGCCGTCTGGACCCCCGCCCGCCGGACGTCGCCCGGGCGGCCGCTCCCGGCGAGCGGAGCGCACGTATCCCCAGCCTGGCCACACCGGAGCATGACGGTGGCGGCGGCCATGAAGATCACCGTCGGCTACCTGTATCCCGGCCTGATGTCGGCCGACGGGGATCGCGGGAACATCGGGGCCATCGTTCGCCGCTGCGGCTGGCGGAACATCTCGGTGGCGGTCACCGAGCTGTCGCTCGGCGACAAGGTCACGCCGGGCGAGGTTGACATCCTCGTGATCGGCGGCGACGCGTCGCAGCAGCGCTTGGTCGCGGCCGACCTGTACAAGATCAAGGGCGCAGGCATCCGCGATGCGGTCGCGGCAGGCGCGGCCGCGCTCGTGACCGGCGGCGGATACGAGCTGTTCGGTCGTTTCTGCCAGCCCGCGAGCGGGGCCGAGCTTCGCGGGATCGAGCTGTTCGACTCGTGGACCATACGGCGGGACGACGCCACCGGCCATCACGACGCGCTGGCTCCCGCCGCCCGCGCCCATCAGGTGACCGGCGACCTCCTCGTGCGGTGGGGCGGCAGCCTGCTGGCTGGCGTCGAGCATCGTGACGGCGACACCTACCTGGGCCCTACCGCCCGGCCGCTCGGCCAGGCGGTGCGCGGGCACGGCAACAATGGCGACGGCAGCGAAGGCTGCATCATCGGCAATGCCGTCGGAACCAATCTGCACGGCCCGTGCCTGCCCGCGAACCCGGTCCTGGCCGACTTCCTCATCGGCGCGGCACTCGCCCGACGCCACGGCGCCGTGCAGCTGCCGCCGCTGGCCGACGACCTTGAGCTTGCCGCGCACGACGCCGCGGTCCGGCGCGGGTACCTGGCTGCACGGGGCCGGCGACTGGCCCGCGGGCTGCGACTGCCAGCCAGCTACCCTGGCTGGCCTCAGCCACGGCATGCCCGCCGCGGCGCTAGCCCGCGGTCCGGCGTGCGCCGATGACGACAACCGGGCGGCCGGCCGCGGGCGCGGCGCGCACGCCGGATGGCACCGAGGCATCCGGCACACAGGCCCCCGGCACACAGGCCCCCGCCACACAGGCCCCCGCCACACAGGCCCCCGGCACACAGGCCCCCGCCACACAGGCGTCTGGTCAGGCCGCAGCTGGCACTGCGACCACGCCGGCGAGCCCCGGCCGGCCCGGCGCCACCCAGCCGAGCATGGCCAGGTCCAGCACCGTCATGGCGATCGGCACGATCGCCTCGCGGGCCACCGGATTCGTCCGTACCGCGATCCTGCTGTACGCGATCGGCACGCAGAACCTCGGGGACGCCTACAACGTCGCCAACACCGTCCCGAACAACATCTATAGTCTCGCCCTCGGCGGGATCCTGACGAGCGTCGTGGTCCCGCTGCTGGTGACGGCTGCCCGCACGGACGAGGACGGCGGTGAGGCCTACGACCAGCGGATGTTCACCCTGTGCGTGGTAGGGCTTGGCGGGCTGACGGTCCTTGCGACGGCGGCGGCCGTGCCCATCACGGCCGTCTACGGCCACGGCATGGCCAACCCGGCCACCTATCACCTGACGGTGATCTTCACCTACTTCTTCCTGCCGCAGATCTTCTTCTACGGGGTCAGCTCGCTCGCCGCCGCGATCCTGAACGCCCGCGGCAGCTTCGCCTCGCCGATGTGGACGCCCGTCATCAACAACGTCGTGGTCAGCCTCGTCGGCGTCGCGCTGATCGTGCTGGCGGGGACGGGCCAGACGCCGGAGACGATCACGCCCCGCGAGGTCCAGCTGCTGGGCATTGGCACCACGCTCGGCATCGTGGCCCAGACGGCGGCGATGTGGCCGTCGATGCGGAAGGTCGGCTTCCGGTGGCAGCCGAGGTTCGACCTCAGGCGGGCTGAGGTCGCCCAGATCGGCCGCATGGGCGGCTGGATGTTCTTCTACATCGTGGTGACTCAGCTGTCGTTCCTGGCGATCACCATCGTGTCCAACGCCGCCGGCGCACGCGTCTGCCGGACGTGCGCTGGCGCTGGCTTCGCGGCCTTCAGCAACGCGTGGCAGCTCTTCCAGCTCCCGTACGCGATCGTCGGCGTCTCCGTGATCACCGCGATGCTCCCGCGCATGAGCGAGCACGCGGCGGCCGGCTCGCACCGGTTGCTCACCAGGGACTTCTCTGCCGCGACCCGGCTGTCGTCGGTCATCGTGGTGCCGTCAGCGATGATCCTCGCGGTGCTCGGCCCGCCACTGGCCGCCGGCCTGTTCGGGCACGGGAGCACCTCGCCGGCCTCGGCGCGCTATCTCGGCGTCGTCTTCGCCGTCTTCTGCCTCGGCCTGCTGCCCTTCACGCTCTTCAACCTGCTGCTACGCGCCTTCTACGCCACTCACGACAGCAGGACGCCCGCGCTGCTCGGCGCGATCGGCATGGCGGTCCGGATCGCCTGCAGCTTCCTCGCGCTGGCCATCCTCCCGCCGGCGGACGTAGTCGCCGGGCTCGGCGCCGGCTTCGGGATTGGCAGCGTCGTCATGACCGTGATGTTGTGGCGCGTGTTCGGCAGGCGCGTCGGCGGTCTGGATACCCGCCGGATCACCGCGTCGCTGGTGCGCATGCACGTCGCGTGCCTGCCCGGCATGGCGTTCGCCATCGCCGCCTCGCTGGTGATCGCCAGGGTCACCCCGGCCGGGACGATCTCTGCCCTGGCGATCGTGGCTGTCGGCGGCATCGGCGGGCTCCTGCTGTACCTGGTGACGGCGCGGATCCTGCGGATCGACGAGGTGGGTGAGCTGACCAGATCGGTGCGGGCCCGACTGCGCTTTGGCTGAGCCGCCGGTAAAGACGCCGCGCAATTGCCTGGGCGTCGGCAACCTCAATTGCAAACCTTTACTTTACTGACCTTTAGTGCTGGCGCCGTGCTGGCTTTAGCCAACGCCGGGTATCACCGCGACGGACGGAATCAAGGGCAACCCCGATAGGGAAAAGCACAGTGAATTCTAAGCGCCGCGGTCCGGTACTGAGCATTCTCGCCGCGCTGGCAGCCTCGTCCGTCACCGCCGGATTGATCGCCGCGGCGATCGCGTTGCCGGTAGCCGGGATGGCCGGCATCGCCGCGCGTGATGCGGCGGAAACGTTCAACGACCTCGCCGTGCCCGGGTTGGCCACGCCGCCGACGCGCTCGGAGATCCTCGATTCCCGCGGCGGTCTGATCGCCTATTACTACCCGAACCACATCTATCGCGTCCCGGTGACCTACGCCCAGATCGCGCCCGCCATGCGCGAGGCGATCATCGCGATCGAGGACTCGCGCTATTACCAGCACGGCGCGCTGGACATCCGCGGGACCCTGCGCGCGGTGATCACGGACCTGACGAGCGGCCAGGTCCAGGGCGGGTCGACGCTGGCCCAGCAGTACGTGAAGAACGCGCTGCTGCTGTCGGCCGCTGACAGCGCGCAGCAGCGGGCGGCCATCGCCGACAGCGCGGCGCGTAAGATTCGCGAGCTGCGGATCGCCGTCAACGTCGAGCACGAGCTGACCCCGGACCAGCTGCTCGCTGCCTACCTGAACGTCGCCTATTTCGAGAACGAGGCCTACGGCGTCGAGGTCGCGGCCGAGCGCTACTTCCGCACCACCGCTGCTCACCTCAGCCTGCCGCAGGCCGCCATGCTGGCCGGCCTGGTACAGAATCCGGCCCAGTTCGACCCGCTTGTGCACCCGGCTGCCGCGGTGGCGCGCCGGAACCAGGTGCTCGCCCGGATGGCGCAGCTGCGCGACATCAGCCGAGCCGCCGCCGCGGCAGCCGCGAAGGCGCCGCTCGGCCTGCACTTCTCGGACCAGTCGTTCCAGGAGGGCTGCACGAGCGCCTCGGCGGCAACGTCGGCCTGGTTCTGCGACTACGTGCTGGCCGAGCTGCGTACCAATCCCGCCTACGGCACGGCCTGGCAGCAGATGAACACCACCGGCGGGCTGAGGATCTACACGACCATGAACCCGCAGGACCAGCGGGCGGCGGAGAACGCCGTCAGCTTCATGCTGCCGCCGCCCCCGTCGGGCTATAACCCCGGCAGCAACGCGGCCGCCGAGGTGCTCATCCAGCCCGGCACCGGCGACGTCCAGGCCATCGCGGTCGACCGGCGGTACGGCACCGGGCCTGGCGAAGACAGCATCGACTACGCCGTCGATTCAGCGCAAGACGGCGGCTTCGGCGTCCAGACTGGGTCGTCGTCCAAGCTATTCACGCTGATAACTGCCCTCAAGCGCAATTATCCATTCGGCTTCCAGCTATCGGTGTCGTCACCGAACAATATCGGCCCGTACTATAACTGTGCAGGCAGTTATACGGGCACGTTCCCGGTCTATAATGCCGAAGGGGCCGGCCAGGGTACCTATTCGCTCTACACCGGCACGACGCAATCCATCAATGTGTTTTTCGCCGAGCTCGAGAAGCGCGTCGGCTTGTGCAACGTGGTGCGGACCGCGGTGAGCATGGGCGTGCACCGGGCCGATGGCGGGTCCCTGCTGACGGCCGCCGGCAAGGCGGGCAAGCCCGGCTATCAGCTGCCAGCCGACGACCTGCCGTCATTCACGCTCGGCTCGGTCAACGTCTCCCCGATGACGATGGCCGCTGCCTACGCAACCGTCGCGGCCGGCGGGGTCTACTGCCGGCCCATCGCGATCGCCCAGATCACCGCCGGCAACAGGCGCCTGCCGGTGCAGCCGTCGGGCTGCCACCGGGCGTTTTCTGCCGCGGTGGCCGCGGCCGCCACCTACATCTTGCGGGGCGTGCTCACGAGCGGCACGGCCAGAGGCGACGGCGTTACCCGCGACGGCGTCTACGTGCCGCAGGCCGGCAAGACCGGCACGGCCAACAGCTTCGAGTTCGCCGCGTTCGGCGGCTACACGCCGACTCTCGCCGGGTACGTCTCGATGTTCAATCCGGCCGGGCCTGTCAGCCATCCGATGGAGGGCTACGCGTCGTGCTACCGCGCCGCCAGCGGCGGCGAGGACTGCCCCGGCTCGGTGTTCGGCGCCAACGCCGGCCAGATCTGGCAGGACACCTTCGAGTCAGCCGACCTTGGCAGCAATCTCGGGGTGTTCCCGTCCGTGCCCGGTGACAGCGGCTACTTCCGGGCGGGAACGGGGCAGCACACCCCGGTCAACGGCAAGCACCGCTGACCCGGCAACGGGCGGACAACCGGTGGTCGCCTGCGCGGTGGCCGGCCAGCGGCGCTAATGCGTTCGACGTGCGCTTCGCTCGCTGCGACCATGAGCGTGCTCATGAACTCATCCCGGACTCGCCGACTTGCCCGCAGGATGACCCCAGACCTGGGGCCGTTGCGGCGATCGAGGTCATTCCGCCGGCTGTACGCCGGGCAGATGTCGAGCTTCGCCGGCAGCATGATCACGTTCGTGGCGCTCCCGTACCAGGTCTACCGGCTCACCCACTCATCGCTGCTGGTCGGCCTTCTCGGCCTGACCGAGCTGGTGCCGCTGGTGCTGGCCGGACTGGCCGGCGGCCTGCTCGCCGATGCCAGCGACCGGCGGCGGCTGATCGTGGTGATGGAATGCGGCGGCCTGCTGGTCGCCATCGCGCTGACCCTCAACGCCACGAGCTGGCATCGGGTCTGGCTGCTGTTCGCGCTTGCCGCGCTGAGCGCGGGTTTCGCCGGGCTGCAGCGTCCGGCCCTCGATTCCCTGGTGCCGGTGCTCGTGGCCAGAGCCGATCTGCCCGCCGCGGCCGCGCTCGGCGGGCTGCTCGGCAGCGGAGCGCAGATCGCCGGGCCGCTGCTGGGCGGCGGCCTCATCACAGCCGGCGGACTCCCGCTCGCCTACGCGGCGGACGGGGCGAGCTGCCTGGTCGCGCTCATCGCATTTGCCGGGCTGGCTGTGGCTCCGCCCGCCGATGACCAGGTCCGGCCTGGCCTGCACAGCCTGCGTGAGGGACTCAGCTACGCCCGCGGGCGACCCGAGCTGCTCGGGAGCTATCTGATCGACATGGCCGCGATGTTCTTCGGCGTCCCCTACGCGCTGTTCCCGGCCTACGCCGCCGACCTAGGCGGTCCGGCGGTGCTCGGCATGCTGTATGCGGCGCCCGCGGTCGGCGCTGCCGTCGTCAACCTCACCGCTGGCTGGACTAGCCAGGTACAGCGGCATGGCCGCGCGATCGTCCTGGCCGTGTGCGGCTGGGGGGTTGCCATCGCCGCGCTCGGCCTGGCGCCAGGGCTGTGGTGGGGCCTGGCCGCGCTGGCCGCGGCTGGCGGCGCGGACATGGTTAGCGGCATCTTCCGGACCACGATGTGGAACCAGACGATCCCGCGACGCCTGCGAGGAAGGCTGGCCGGCCTGGAGATGATCAGCTACACCACCGGCCAGCCGCTGGGCAACGTGGAATCCGGGCTGGTGGCCTCGTTCACCGGCTCGGTCAGGTTCGCCATCGTGTCCGGTGGCGTCCTCACCATCGTTGGCGCGGCGGCTGTGGTGGCAGCCCTGCCGCCGCTGTGGCGCTACGACGCGCGCGTTGCGGCGGCGCAGCACGCCGGCCAGGGCGAGGCCACCGCGGCGGCCGGCGAGCCAGCGACGCTGAACGCCTGAACTTCCTCATGGGCCAGGCCAGGGCTCAGGCGTGCTGGCCCTCATCTGCGAGCGCCGGTGCGCGCCGGGCAACGATCTCGGTAATCTGCCGGGCCAGGTGCTGCGGCGTCAGGCCCTGTGCCGCCAGCACCTGGGCGCGCTCGCCGTGCTCCAGGAACTGCTGCTCCAGCCCGAACGTGCGGACGGGGGTGTCGACGTCGCTGTCGCGCAGCAGTCTGGCCACCGCATCGCCGAAGCCGCCGACCCGGCCGTTGTCCTCGACAGTCACCACCAGGCTGTGCTCTCGGGCCGCCGCGAGCAGCGCCGTGTCGAGCGGCTTGACCCAGCGGGGGTCGACCACGGTGACGCCGATGCCATGATCGGCGAGCCGATCGGAAGCCTCGGCGCAGACCCCGGCCATCGGGCCGGCCCCGAGCAGCAGCACATCGCGCCGTGCCGGGTCGGCCGGGAACCGGAGCACGTCCATCGTCCCGAGCTTGCCGACAGCCGGAATGTCAGCGGTAGCAAGCCGGCCGGGGAAGCGCAGGGCGGTCGGCCCGTCGTCGATCGCCACCGCTTCCCGCAGCAGCTCGGCCACCCTGGCGCCGTCTCTCGGCACCGCGATCCGCAGGCCGGGGACGACCTGCAGGATCGACCCGTCCCACATGCCGTGGTGGCTGGCGCCGTCCGGTCCGGTGACGCCGGCCCGGTCGAGCACGAAGGTCACCGGCAGCCGGTGCAGCGCCACGTCCATCAGGACCTGGTCGAAGGCGCGGCTCAGGAAGGTCGCGTAGATCGCGGCGACCGGGTGCATGCCGCCGAGCGCGAGGCCGGCCGCGCTGGTCACGGCGTGCTGCTCGGCGATGCCCACGTCGAACACGCGGTCCGGGTAGGCCGCCGCGAACTTCGCCAGGCCGGTCGGGTGCAGCATGGCGGCCGTGATCGCGACCACATCAGGACGCTCACCGGCGATGGCGGTGAGCTCGTCGCCGAACACCTGCGTCCACGGCCGGCCTGGAGCCGGCGCGGCAGCCGAGCCGTCGCCGGCGGCCGCGGTGGTGGCCGGGGGCGCAGGGACGGACGTCTTGGCCGGCGAGACCTGATGCAGGCAGTCCTCGTCGTTCTCCTCGGCCAGCGGGTAGCCGAAGCCCTTGCGGGTAATGACGTGGACGAGGACCGGGCCGCCGAAGTCGCGCGCCCGCCGCAGGGCGTGCTCGACCGCGTGCTCGTCGTGCCCGTCCACCGGTCCGAGATACTTCAGCCCGAGGTCCTCGAACAGCACCTGCGGCTGAAGGACGTCCTTCAGCCCCTTCTTGATGCCGTGCAGTGTCTCGAACAGCGGCGCGCCGACCAGCGGCGTGTGCGACAGCGAGGTCTTGATGTAGTCGAGCACCTGCTCGTAGCGCTGCGACACCCGGACCGACGCCAGGTGGTCGGCGAGGCCGCCGATGGTCGGCTGGTAGGACCGGCCGTTGTCATTGACGACGATGACCAGCCGTCGGTCCTTGGCCGCGGCGATGTTGTTGAGCGCTTCCCAGGCCATCCCGCCGGTCAGGGCGCCATCACCGATGACCGCGACCACGCTGCGGTGCGACTCCCCCCGCAGCTGATAGGCCTTCGCCAGACCGTCGGCATAGGAAAGGCTGGTGGAGGCGTGCGAGTTCTCGATGACGTCGTGCTCGGACTCGGACTGGTTCGGATAGCCGGTGATGCCGTCGCGCTGCCGCAGCGTGCCGAAGGCCGTATACCGGCCGGTGATCAGCTTGTGTACGTAGGACTGGTGGCCGGTGTCGAACAGAATCCGATCGACGGGCGAGTCGAAGACGCGATGCAGGGCGATCGTCAGCTCGACCACGCCAAGATTCGGCCCGAGGTGACCGCCGTTCCTGGAAACGATCTTGATCAGGGTGTCGCGGATCTCCGCGGCTAGCTGGGGCAGTTCTTCAGCGCTCAGTTCCTTGACATCGCGTGGACTGCGGATGCTCGCCAGCAAGCTCACTTGACCTGCTCCTCGTGTCATCGCCGCGGCCAGGCGCCGTCGTGCGCTGCTCGCACTGCCAGCACCCAGGCTCTGCGTCTGCCGGACGTACTGCGGGACGATACACCTCGAGTGTATTTCGCTAGACCGGGCCGTCGGACTGGGCCTCACCGGCGCGGGCGTGGCCGGGCGCCTGGCACGCACGGCGTCCGCGCCCGCGGACTCGTTCCGCCCGGCTGTGGCCGGCACCTACAGTATGTGCCATGACTGGTGAAGTATCCCCTGTCAGCGGCCCCAGCCAGGCCCCGGCTGAGGGCGAGCTACGGGCGTCGCATATGGACAGGGACAGGGTCGTCGAGCTGCTGCGGGTGGCCGCAGGCGACGGCCGGCTGACACCAGAGGAGCTGGACGAACGCCTCGAGTTGGCACTGACGGCCAGGACGTACAGCGAGCTGGCGGTCCTGACCACTGACCTGCCCGCAGCTGCGGGGGGCCATCCGGCCATCGTGGCGATGCCTGCGGCCAAGGAGCTTGTCCGGATCGACTGCGGCGCCGGCGCAGCCAAGCGAGACGGCCAGTGGGTCGTGCCGCAGCGGATGGAGGTTCGCGTCGCATCCGGCGCTGTCCGGCTCGACTTGACCAAGGCCATCATCACCAGCCCGGTACTCACCCTCGACGCCGACGTGCGCAGCGGCAGCCTCGTGATCATTACCAGGCCTGGCATCGAGGTCGACACTGACGACGTGGCGGTGCGCAGCGGGGTCGTGCGCGTGCGGACACCGCCGGGTCCGGCAGTACCCGTGGTGCTGCGGGTTCAGGTGTCGGGCAAGGTCACCAGCGGGAGCCTGCAGGTGCGCCCGCCGCGGCGCAAGCGCAGCTTCCTGCAGTGGCTGCTGCGCCGGCCAGCCAGTTACGGCTAGGCCATGGCCGGGACGGTCCTGGCCCGGCCGGCCAGCCAGCCGGTGATCAACTGAGCCACCGCCACGGCGAGCAGCACCAGGCCCGGCACTGTCCAGCCGCCCGTGGCGTCATGCAGGAAGCCGATGGTCAGCGGCCCCGTGCTGGCGATCAGGTAGCCGATCCCCTGGGCGAACGCCGAAAGCGAGGCCGCGGCGACCGGGTCAGGCGCCCGCGCCATGGTGTAGAAGATCCCGAGGCCGAGCGTGGCACCCTGGCCGAGACCAAGCAGGACGATGAACCCGGCGGCGAGCGTCGCCGGCCCGAACACTGCGCCTGCCAGGCCGGCCGCCGTCGCGAGCATCGCCCACGCCGCCAGCCGCCGCTGGTCTGCGGCCCGGTGGGCGAGCACGGGGAGCAGCAGCGCCGTCACGGCGTTGCCGAGGTTCATCAGCGCGAGCAGATCACCCGCATGTGCGGCACTGACCCCGCGATCCCGGAACATCGTCGGAAACCATGACAGGGTGGCGTAATACGACAGGCTCTGCAGGCCCATGAACAAGGTGACCTGCCACGCCAGCGCGCTGCGGCCCATCGCGAGCGCGCCGCGGCGAGCGCCCGACGCGGCGCCCGAGGCGGTGCCGGAGGCGGTGCCCGAGGCGCTGCCGGGGCGGCCCGAGCCGACGTGCCGGCGGCCCGAGGCGGCGCTAGCCACGGCGGGCGTCCCGTTGCCGGGTCGTGCGGCTTCTTCTGGCAAGGTCCGGAACCGTAGCTGCGGCACCCAGACTAGGGCCGCGAGCAGGGCCGGCGCGGCCCAGAGCGCCAGCGTGATCCGCACGGAAGCGCTGCCAGCGGACACGGCGCTCCCGCTCACCGGGGCGCCAGCGGCAGCGAAGACCGGGATCGCGAGCACCGAGGCGACGATCGCGCCGGCGGCCAGCATCAGCAGGTACAAGCCGATGAGCAGCCCGGCTCGCTCGGGCATCCGGCGCTTGATGAGGCTGGGCAGCAGCACGTTCATGAGCGCGATGGCCGCCCCGGCCACCACAGTGCCCGGGAAGAGCAGGGCTGCCGGGCTGAGCCCGCGCAGCAGCAGGCCCACGGCAAGCAGCAGCAGGGCAGTCCCGAGCACGCGCTCCTCACCGAACCGCCGGCTGAGTGGCGCCGCCGTCCCGGAGAAGACCCCGAAGCAGAGGACCGGGATCGCGGCCAGTAGCGCCAGGCTGGAGGCCGAGATGTGCAGCGCGGATGCCAGCTCGGGGAAGACCGGGGGCAGGCTCGTGATCGCGGCCCGCAGGTTGAAGGCCAGGAACAAGATCCCGATCACCAGGAGCGCACCACCGCGAGCCGGGGTGAGCAGCCGAGCCGGCGCTGACACGTCCCTGATCCTCACCTGCAGGCCTCCCGATCCGTCAGCGCATCCAGGCCTGTATAGCCGGCGGCCGGCGGCCGCGTGGTAGGCCGGACCTGCCCCGGCTGTCGGCCACGCCTGGTACGAAGGACCTATGGGCGACGAGCGAGTCCCGGACGAGCCGCTGCGCGCAGAGGCAGAGGGTTACCTGCGCGCACTGGCCGGGCCATCGGCGCGGCTGCGCGACGACCAGTGGACTGCCATCCGGGCGCTCGTGGCCGACCGCGTCCGCGCGCTTGTCGTCCAGCGGACGGGCTGGGGCAAATCGGCGGTCTACTTCACCGCGACCGCGCTGCTGCGTGCTCGCGGCGCGGGGCCATCGGTCATCGTCTCCCCGCTGCTGGCGCTGATGCGCAACCAGATCGAGGCTGCGAGCCGGGCTGGCATCCAGGCCCGCACCGTCAACTCGGCCAACATCACCGAGTGGGGCGAGGTCTACGCCGAGGTCGAGGCCGGCCACGTCGACGTGCTGCTCGTCAGCCCTGAGCGGCTCAATAACCCTGGCTTCCGGGATCAGGTGCTGCCGAAGCTGATCACCTCGGCCGGGCTGCTGGTGGTGGACGAGGCCCACTGCATCTCCGACTGGGGCCATGACTTCCGGCCCGACTACCGCAGGCTGCGCACCCTGCTGGCCGACCTGCCGCCTGGTGTGCCCGTGCTCGCCACCACGGCTACTGCCAACGCGCGGGTGAGCCGGGACGTCGCCGAGCAGCTGGAGACTGGAGCCGACCGCGAGACCCTCGTCCTGCGCGGTCCGCTCGACCGCGACAGCCTGCACCTCGGGGTCGTCTCGCTGCCGGCCGCCGCCCAGCGGCTCGGCTGGCTTGCCGCGCATCTCGACGACCTCCCCGGTGCCGGGATCATCTATACGCTGACGGTCGCCGCGGCCCACGAGACCGCCGCGTTCCTGCGCGAGCGCGGCCACCAGGTGCTCGCCTACACCGGCAAGGACGACCCGGCTGACCGGCAGGCAGCCGAAGACGCGCTGCTCGCTAACACGCTGAAGGCCCTCGTCGCGACCAGCGCGCTCGGCATGGGTTTCGACAAGCCCGACCTCGGCTTCGTGGTGCACCTCGGCGCGCCCCAGTCGCCGATCGCGTACTACCAGCAGATCGGCCGGGCTGGGCGCGCCGTCGAGCACGCCGACGTGATCCTGCTACCGGGCCGGGAGGATGCCGACATCTGGGCCTACTTCGGCTCGCTCGCGTTCCCGGCCGAAGCTGTCGTGCGGCGCACGCTAGCGGCGCTGGCCGATGCCGGCCGTCCGCTGTCAACGGCCGCCTTGGAGACCAGGGTCGACCTGTCCCGCGGCAGGCTCGAGATGATGCTCAAGGTCCTGGACGTCGATGGCGCGGTCCAGCGGGTCACTGGCGGCTGGGCTGCCACCGGCCAGCCGTGGAGCTACGACGCCGACCGCTACGCTCGCGTGGCCGGGGAGCGCGCCCGCGAGCAGCAGGCCATGCTCGGCTACATCGCCACGACAGGCTGCCGGATGGACTACCTGCGCCGTGAGCTTGACGACCCGGCCGCGGCGCGGTGCGGGCGATGCGACAACTGCACCGGCCGCCACTGGCCCGATGATGTGCCTGCCGCGGCGGTCACCGCCGCTCGCGACCGGCTACTCGCTCCGGGCATGGCGATAGAGCCACGCAAGATGTGGCCGACTGGCATGCGCGAGCTGGACGTCGAGGTGGCCGGCAAGATCGGGCCAGAGGCATCGGCGCAGCCGGGCCGAGCCCTCGGCCGGCTCGCTGACCTTGGCTGGGGCCCGCGGCTGCGGGCGGTGCTCGGTCCGGAGGCCGCAGACGGGCCAGTGCCCGACGACCTGGTCGCGGCCATCGTCAAGGTACTGGCAGCCTGGCAGTGGGACGACCGGCCTGCTGGCGTGCTCAGCGTCCCGTCGCGCACCCGGCCGCAGCTCATCGCCAGTCTCGCAGGCCGGATCGCCGAGATCGGCCGGATGCCCGACCTCGGCTCGCTCGCCTACGCCGGCGCAGGCGAGGTCGTGCCTGGCCGCCAGTACAACAGCGCTCAGCGGCTGCGCGCCGTCTGGGAGTCGGTCGCCGTGCCCGATTCGGTGCGCGCCGCGCTCGGCGACCTGCCCGGACCGGTGCTGCTCGTCGACGACGTGCTCGACACCGGCTGGACGATGACGGTCGCGGCGATGCGCCTGCGGACCGCTGGGGCCAGCGGCGTGCTGCCGCTCGTGCTGGCGGCAGCCACGGCCTGAGCCGGCCGCGATACCGGGCTTCCGCGCCCGTCCCGGCTGACCTGGCGGGCGGCGTAGCTCAGCCTGGTCGCCGCGCCGCCGCGGCGCGCCGGTTATTCCGGATCGCCACCGCCCGCGGCGGCGCGGTACCGTGTTCTCGTGACCAGATCCCGCAGCCTCCTTCTCCGCAGGCCGCATTGACGCGTTAAGTCACTGCGGCCGCCCCTCATGCGTGAGGGGCTTTTTTATTGCCGATTTCATTTCTCCAGTCGGCCGCGCGAGCAGCCGCATGAGCGAGAGGCAACGACGCCATGACCGAGCAGGCGACCGACCAGAAAGGGCCGGAGCCGGCGCCGGCTCCCGGATTCCCGCCGTTCCGCTATGACGCACGCCTGGCGGAGGAGATCGAGCTGCGGTGGCAGGACCACTGGGCGGCGGCGGGCACGTTCAACTCCCCCAACCCCGTGGGCCTCCTGTCGGCCGGGTTCCGGGTCGGCCAGCCCAAGTTCTACGTGCTGGACATGTTCGCGTACGCCAGCGGTACGGGCATCCATGTCGGGCACCCCGAGGGCTACATCGCGACCGACGTCTACGCCCGCTATCTGCGGATGACCGGCCATCACGTTCTGCACGCCATGGGCTTTGACTCCTTCGGCCTCCCGGCCGAGCAGTTCGCCCTGGCGACCGGCCAGCATCCGGCGGTAACCACGCGCCGTAATACCGACATCATGCGCCGCCAGCTGCGGCGGCTGGGCCTCGGCCACGACGCACGGCGCAGCGTCGATACCACCGACCCTCGGTTCTACCGCTGGACGCAGTGGATCTTCCTGCAGCTGTTCGGCAGTTGGGTCGACGAGCGAACGGGCCAGGCCCGTCCCATCGCGGACCTGGTGGCCGAGTACGAGTCCGGCCAGCGCGCGGTCGGCGCGGACCCCGACGGCGGCGACCGCGACTGGCAGTCGCTGACCCGCGTCGAGCAGCGGCAGCTGATCGACGCTCGCCGGCTCGCCTACATCGCCGAGGAACCGGTCAACTGGTGCCCGGAGCTGGGCACGGTCCTCGCCAACGAGGAGGTCACCGCCGACGGCCGTAGCGATATCGGGAACTTCCCCGTCTACCGGCGACCGATGCGCCAGTGGATGCTCCGCATCACCGCCATGGCCCAGCGCCTGGCTGACGACCTGGACGAGCTGTCCTGGCCCGAGAGCGTGAAGCAGCTGCAGCGCAACTGGATTGGCGCCAGCGACGGCGCGATCATCACGATGCGCCGAGCGGATCAGCGCGACAGCGCCGTCGAGGTGTTCACGACCCGGCCGGACACGCTGTACGGCGCGACGTTCGTGGTGCTGGCCCCGGAGCATCCGCTCGTCGACGCACTGCTGGCCGACACCTGGCCCGAGAGCACGCCCGTTTCGTGGCGCCGCGACGCGCCCGGCCCCCGCGCGGCGGTGGCCGCGTACCGGGACATGACGGCCCGGCTGAGCGATCGGCAGCGCTCGGCCAGCGGCGCCAAGTCCGGCGTCTTCACCGGCGCTTACGTCATCAACCCGGTCACCGGCGACCCCGTTCCCGTCTTCGTGGCTGACTACGTGCTGATGGGCTACGGGACGGGTGCCATCATGGCGGTGCCCGCCCACGACGAACGGGACCTGGCCTTCGCCGCCACGTTTGACCTGCCGGTACGGCAGGTCATCGAGGCCGGGGGCGGATACGTGCAGGTGCCGGGCGTGGCGCTGGCTGGCCTGGACACGCCGGCCGCAGTCGCCGCCTCGGTTCAATGGCTGGAACGGGGCGGGCATGGGCGCGCCGCCCGCAGATACCGGCTGCGGGACTGGCTGTTCTCCCGGCAGCGGTACTGGGGTGAGCCGTTCCCGATCGTGTACGACGCCGACGGCCTCCCCGTGCCGCTGCCCGAGAGCGCGCTGCCCGTGCTGCTGCCCGAGCTGACCGACTTCCGGCCCGAGCCGGGCGCCGACGAGCCCGTGCCGCCGCTGGCGCGGGCCGCCGACTGGGCCACGGTCGAGCTGGACCTGGGCGATGGCGTGGCGACGTACCGGCGCGAGCTGAACACCATGCCGCAGTGGGCCGGATCCTGCTGGTACTACCTGCGCTACCTCGATCCAGACAACGATGCTGCGTTCGCGGATCCGGCCATCGAGCGCTACTGGATGGAGCCAGGCGGCGTCGACCTGTACATCGGCGGCGTCGAGCACGCCGTGCTGCACCTGCTGTATGCGCGGTTCTGGCACAAGGTGCTGTACGACCTCGGGCTGGTGTCGACGCCGGAGCCGTTCGCCCGGCTGGTCAACCAGGGCATGATCCAGGCCGACGCGTTCATCGACGAGCGCGGCATGTACGTGCCGGCCACGGACGTCACGATCGCTTCCGACGGCACGGCCAGCTATGAGGGGCGGCCAGTCTCCCGGCGGGCCGGGAAAATGGGCAAGAGCCTGAAGAACGGCGTCAGCCCGGATGAGATGTACCGCCGGTACGGCGCGGATACGCTGCGGCTGTACGAGATGGCCATGGGCCCGCTGGAGGTCGACAAGCCGTGGCGAACTGACGACGTCATCGGCGTGCACCGATTCCTGCAGCGGCTCTGGCGGTGCATGGTCGACGAGCAGACCGGCTCGGCGATCGTCAGCGAGGCGGAGCTGGACGGCGGCACGCAGCGCGCGCTGCACGCGACGATCGCGTCAGTCAGCCGCGACTTCGGACTGCTGCGCTTCAACACCGCCATCGCCCGGCTGATGGAGCTGGTCACGGTGGCGACCCGGGTGGCCGCGGACACGGGCGGCGGTGGGCTGCCGCGGGAGCTGGCGGAGCCGCTGGTGCTGATGATCGCGCCGCTGGCCCCGCACATCGCCGAGGAACTGTGGGCGAAGCTGGGCCATCGCACATCTGTGGCCTACGCGCCGTTCCCGGAGGCCGATCCCTCGTTCGCGCAGGCTCGCGTCGTCACGGTGCCGGTCCAGGTGAACGGGCGGACCCGGTTCCGGATCGAGGTAGCGGCAGGCCTGGACGCGGCCGCGGTCGAGGAGGCAGTCCGGACCCATCCGGAGTACGCGCGCTGGCGCGCCGACGGCACCGTGCAGCGGATGATCGTCGTCCCGGACCGCATCGTGAACGTGATCATCCAGCTCTGAATCATGATCACGTAAATAATGCTTCGCCGGCGGGCTGTTGCGGTTTTGGTGTGGGTGCGGGTTGGGCTGGCTGGTCGGCGCGGATGTGTGCTCGGCTGGGAGCGGCTGGGAGCGGCTGGGAGCCGGGCTGGGCTAGGCGGGCTGGCTGGAGAGACTGGCGAGTGCTGCCGGGGTGAGGTTGCCGGTGCTGATGGCCTTGAACAGGTTGGTGGCGGCGGTGACGAGCATCCATTCGGCGGTGACCCTGGGGATGCCGCGGACGGAGAACTGGCGGAATCCCTTGTTGTGCTTGAGGTTGCCGTGCGGGGTCTCGGCGATGTGGCCGCGCTGGCGGTGGGCGGCGATGCGAGTAGACGCCACCCGATCGAACGTGTCAACGAGTAGACGCGCGGCTGCGACTGTGCGACATAACTGCTAAACGTGGAATCTATTGACGGACGGGGCAAATGGGGTTCAAGGTGTGCTCACGCCGGCGTGCAATATCACCAGGCCCGACCTGGGCCGAGACCCTCGAAGGTGGTCCCCGCATGACCGTACGCCGCCCCCGCCTGTTTCGCCGCTTCCTCCCCGCACTTTTAGCATTGCCGCTCGCCGCGGCGATGTTCGTTCCCGCGTCCGCGAACGCCGCGACCACGCCAACCGCCCCAGCTGGCTCGGTCGTCTACGGAACCGTCAGCACCAGCAGCGGCGTACCCCTGGCCGGCACCCCGGTGCTTCTCTACGCCTGGCCCAGCCAGTCCGTGACCGCCAGCATCAAGATCGGCCAGCAAGTACCGCGGACACTGCTCGGCACCGCAGTGACGTCCAGCACCGGCACCTACTCGATCACCCCGGCCAACGTCAGCGCTCTCGCCGCGTCTGCCAGCAGCAGCGGCATCGTCAACCTTGAGGTCGACGCGTACTACCAGAAGAAGGAAGCAGCGTTCTTCTTCCCGCGCCAGCTCGTGACGTCCGGGTCGGGCATGGCCCTGGCTGTCCCCAGCCAAGCGTCCATCGCACAGTTGACGCCGCAGGCCGCCAACCTGACCATCAGGGGCGTGCAGGCACCCGCGGCCGGAACACCGCAGGCGTCACCCTCGCCCGACTTCTTTGGTTGCGCAGGTAGCACTCCCACCGCGACGTGGAACAACCAAGGGGTCAACCTCGGCGGCGAGTGGAGTTACGTCGACAGTGTCTGGATGAATTTCACGTACGAGGCCGGGTCCTCGAGCACTCTCGGCGTTGCCCTCAACCAGGCCGGGGTGGGCGGCTGGACGGCAAGCGGCACATACACCATCGGCGCGGGCTCGGTGCAGAACTGGCCGCAAGAGAACGTCCGGAACGGCTACAACCGCAAATCGAACTTCACCTACACGGAGTACGTGGACTCGTGCGGCAACCATCAGACGCATGTGACCAACTGGGATGGTGGAAACCCCACGACGATCGTAGGCTTCCTGCCCGCGGGCAACTGCGAACCAGAACAAGTGACGGCGCCGAAGCCGACCCTCATCCTCAACAACACAGTGGCGTGGACCTACAGCACCGGAGTCAGCATCGCGGACAAGATCGGCATCAACCTGTCGGCTCAGACCGGCTACACCCAGACCGCTTCCGAGTCCTACACGTTCACGGACACGGCCCACCAGCGGTACCTGTGCGGGAAGACCGGCCCGCCCAACGGCACCAATCCAGGGCCGGGTTACGTGGTGGCAGGGACCAGTGCTCATGGCGGCAGCTAGCCGTCGTCTCGGGACCGCAGCCGGGGCGCTGGCCCTGGCTGCGGTCCTCGCGGGCTGCGGATCATCCGGGGACGGGCCGCTAGGCCCCGTCGAGGCGAACGGGTACGCCTGCATCACCCAGCTTGATCACGGCATCCTGACCAACGGGTGGCCGTTCGTCCAGAACAGCTCCACCAGCCCGGCGGTCATCGACAAGGTCGGCCTGGCCAACTCGCGCGGACTCCAACTTCTGGGCGCTCTGGCAGTGCCCACCAGCGAGGATTTCTACGGCGTCCAGCCCGGCTACCCGAACAACCACCTCGCCCTCCCCGGATTCCACTGGGCCCAGCGGCGCAACGCGGTCGGGGACGCGATCCCTCACTCGCCACCGGGCGGCCACAAGTGGACCGACCTGCTGTTCGTGATGCGGCTGACGGCGAGCGGCGGGCATGCGACCGGCGTGGACATCTGGTACCACGTGGGCAGCACGCACTACCACCTGCGCACCGTCTTCGGGCTGTACGTGGTTACCTGCCCTAGCGGTAGCCCTTCGCCGAGCGCCTCGTAGCTTTCCAACCGGCCAGGATCACACAAAGGTCTGACAGCCGAGATCGGGTTCAGAGGCACACCGGAATGCCGAGGACTGCGCAGGCCCGCCGTCGGCACGGTGATCAAGGCCGGACAGACCATGAACCTCGTGATCGGCGTCACCAGAACGGCGAGCAAGGGCACCGCCGGCGGCCCCTCAGTCAGCTACAGCACTAGCCAGGGCTCGTACACAGTGAACGAGGTGACCGGAATAGAG
This sequence comes from uncultured Actinomycetota bacterium, assembly GCA_963792725.1. Taxonomy (GTDB): domain Bacteria; phylum Actinomycetota; class Actinomycetes; order Streptosporangiales; family Streptosporangiaceae; genus JAJYUU01. Next base: position 425,864 of record CAWBXJ010000004.1, read on the forward strand.
CTGACGGCTGGCACCTGCCCGTAGCTACCACTCGGCGGTCATCGGGTCGAACTCGTCCATGCCAGTAGCCGACCGAGCGGCCGACCGGATCGCCCGGTCAGCCTGCGAGACACCCGGCCGTGGCGGCGTCCCCGCTGGCGACCAGTCCGCGGTCAGCACGCGGGCCGCGTACGCCAGGCAGTCGACCTGGTCGTCATGCGTCCCGTTCGGGAACGTGGCCAGCTCGTCGCACCACTCGTCCAGCCACACACCGTCCGGGCAGGCTCCGCATTCACAGCCCGACGTCTGCGCAGGGAACCACACCCGGCCCGCATGCACGCGGCCAGCTGCAGGCACAGCGCGGGTCACCTTGTCCTTGTCGGCGATGAGCTGGACGATCGGCACGTTCTGCGCCTGGGCGTCAGCGACGAGCGTCGACGCGAAGAAATGCTTCTCCACGTACAGCTGGCACTGGCCCCATTCGTCGAACAGCCGCTGCGCCATCGCGAAGTGGTCATGCTCGGCGACTTGCTTCCGCGCCCTGTTCAGCAGCACCAGGTCGCCGTCGGGCGTGACGGCCCACAGGCATACGACGGTGTAGTCCGCGGTTGTCTTCGTCGACGCGGCGACGTCGACGGTGCCGAACGTCCAGCAGTCCGTCAGCGTGACGAGCCGGCCTTCGCAGTCGATCCGCACCCGGCCGTCCGACCAGCTGGGCGCTGGCCGCCAGTACCGGAACGCCGCCCGCCTGAAGAAGTTGCCTTCCGGCGCGGTCGGGGTCTGCTGGTAGATCGACCCGAACACGTACGGCGTCATCGTGGACCGCAGCGCCTGGAAGTAACCCGGCTGCCTGCCCCGGACGCTGACTAGCTCCTCGCCTGGCTGACGGCCGAGCGGGTCGTCCGGCGCGTCGGCGATGGCGGGGATCTTCAGCAGCCGCCACCGCAGCGTCGACGGCCTGGCCAGGATGCGGCCCGCCAGGTCGTCCTCATGCCAGCGGGTCATGATCAGCAGCACTTTCGCGCCGGGCGCGAGCCGGGTCAGGGCGACGGACTCGTACCAGTCCCACGCCCGCCGCCGGTACACCTCCGACTCCGCTTCGGCGCGGTCTTTCACCGGGTCGTCAATGATCATCACGTCGGCTGGGCGGCCGGTCAGGGCGCCGCCGACGCCGACGCAGTACACGCCTCCGCCTTGCGGTGTCTCCCACCTGTCGGCCGCTTGGGAGTCCTGCCGCAGCATGATCGGCAGATCCTGCCCGGCCTGCGTGATGTCCTGCCTGATGTCCCGGCCCCACCTGCGGGCGGTCTCATGCTCGTAGGAGACGATGACGATCCGCAGCGCCGGGTCGTGTTCGAGGAGCCATTCGGGGAACCGGCGGGCGCAGGTCGTGGACTTGCCTTCCTGCGGCGGGACGAACACCATCAGCGCGTCCTCGGTCATCCGGCCGTCGGCCAGATCGCACAGCGACGTGTCGATGAGCTCTAGCGCCTCGCTGGTGCGGGTCCGCGGGTCGAGGTGGCGGGCCATCGACAGCGGCGACGGGTAACGCCTCGGCTTCGGCTCGAACTGCCGGGCGGCGTATTCCCAGGCGTTCGCGAGCTGCAGTACCACGGCCCGCAGTCCAAGCGCCGGTCTGGCAGCCTAGGCGCCGGCGCCGACGAGGATGCGACCCGACGCGAGGACCGGGATCTCGCTGCCGGCCTGGACTTTCGCCCACGCCATGTACGCCCCGGCGGTCAGGCTGTTCGCGGTGACGAGCTGCTGCGCCTGCGCGCTGCCCCGTGCCACGTCGGCGGAGCCGGTCACCCACTCCGCTGCGGCGTAGTCACCTGGCTGAGGTTCGCCGTTCGCCTCGGCGATGATCGCCATGACGACGGTGTACTGCGTCAGGTCGACGCCTGGCGGCCCGTACAGCGGGACGACGACGTACCGCTGGTCTGTGACGTTCAGCTGCATGCTGGCCTCCTCGACGTGTCTACCATCTGCTGAACGGCTGCCCGGCCGCCCACCGCGTCGACGGCTGCCCGGCCGCCCACCGGCTGAACGGCGCTCCGGCTTGCAGGTCGAGCGGCACCGGCTGGAACGGGCTTGTCACCGTCGCCGTCCCGTTGAGCGAGCTGGACCCGGCCAGCAGCGCGACCGGCAGTTCGCCGGCTGTCGGCGTCAGCGTGCTGCCGCCGGCGAGCGTGCCGCCAGCGCCGGAGCCGCCCTGGCTGGAGCCAGTCAGGACGCCGAGGCCAGCGAGGACCGTCATGGCCTGCTGCGTGGCGGCGCCGGTCAGCGCAGAGATCCCGGCGAGCTGCATCCCGGCGAGCTGCCCGGCAGTCGCGGTCAGCGAGCCGCCGGCAGCGAGTGTCGCCTTGACGCCCTGGACGGCTGTCGGCGCGAGAGCAGACCCGCCTTGCAGCGTTCCGCCGCCCTGCGGCGACGTCGACGCGCTGAGAGCGCTCGTGCCGTTCAGCGTGGCCTGTGACCCCAGCCGGACCGTGTTCGTCAGCGAGCTGCTGCCCTGCAGTGATCCGACGGCACCCTCGGCGACGCTGCCGGACATCGAACTGCTGCCGGACAGTGTCGCTGGTGCGCCTTGCGTGGCGGTCGGCGTCAGCGAGCTGGAGCCGGACAGGCCGCCGCCGCTGCCTTGCGACGACGTGCCGGTGAGCGAGCTGGACCCTCCGAGCGTCGCGGCGGCTCCTTGCGTGGCCGCGGTCGTCAGCGTGCTGCTGCCTTGCAGTGTCGCGGCAGCGCCCTGCGTGGCGTTGCCGGTCAGCGTGCTGGACCCGGCCAGCGTCGCCACGGCGCCCAGTGTCGCCTTGCCGGTCAGCGTGCTGGACCCGGCGAGCGTTGCCACGGTGCCTTGCGTGACGGTGCCGGTGAGCGTGCTGGACCCGGCGAGCGTCGCCACACCTGACGCGCCGCTGGACGCTAGCTGGAACGCGACGATCAGCGTGCCCCAGCCGGTGCTCGACGCGCCGAGCGTCTCCGATGCCGACTCTGAGCCGCCGGTCGAGTTCGTATAGAACACGCACATCTGCGCGTTGCCGTTGCTGGCGACGTTGTTCGCGTCGGCGGTGTACCCGGACGGCGTGGAGACGGTGACGCCGTTGCCGGGGTCGCCGTACAGCGCGACCTTGTACTCGTTCGACGCGGCTGAGCTGTAGGCGCCGGTCGTCGCGGTGGTGCCGGTGCCGTGGTTCGCGGCGACTGAGCCGTCGAGCATCGGTCGTGTTCCCGACAGCGAGCCCGGATATCTCCTGAATCAGCAGTACGGAGCCGAAGTCGTTGCTGCTGATCGTCGCGGTGATCGTCGGCTTCGTGCCGACGTCTCCGGCCGGGGTGTCCATCGCGTACATGCCGATGAAGCACGGCCCGAACGAGCCAGTGATGACGCCGCCCAGGAACGTCATCGTGTTCCCGGCGCCGTCTTTCAGCGTGGCGTTGGACGACAGCGTGCTGCTGGCGTTGCTGCACGACACCGACAGGAAAGCGATGAGCTTCGTGCCCGACGACACGTTGCTCGTGTACTGGCAGGACGGGTTGGTGCCGGTGCCGACCGTCTTGTTCGACTGGAGGCGCGACCAGGCCATGTCAGCTGGCCTCCGTCGCTATCGGCCAGGCGGGCGCGGCCGGCTGGCCGCCCATGTCAGGCGTCCGACGCCGTGACCGCGTTCGCCGCCACCTGGAACGTGTTGCCGTTCGCCACTGCGACAGGCTGGCCGTTCCACGTGCCGTACCACGTCGTCACCGGGGCTGCGTCGGTGATCTCGAGCCCGACGATCGACCACGCGCCGCCGGAGCCGTTCGTCCACGTCAGCGTGCTCGCGGGCAGCGTCACCGAGGAGCCGCCGGAGCTGGCCGTCGACTGGCCGAGCGCCGACGAGCTCGCGCTGCGTGAGGCCTTGCAGCTCCACCACAATTTCATCGGGACCGAGCACATCCTGCTGGGGGTCATCCGAGAAGGCGACGGCATTGGCGCCCAGATCCTGAAGCAGCACTGCTCGGACCTCACGGAGATCCGCGCAGCCGTGCTGGATTTCGTGGACACGACGTCGACGGACGCTGCCCGAGGCCGCCGCTGGCTGCGCCGCCGTTCCGGGACAGATCTCGGCAACGAGGGCGGCGGGTTCATTGGCGACGCACCCCGGTCAGGCGAGGCCGCGGAGATGCGGACCACGCCAGCCGGGGACACGAGCCTGAGCGAGGCCGCCCGACTGGCCGGGTCGCAGCCGGTCGGGTCGCACCATCTGCTGCTGGCGGCCATCGCCGATCCTGACACCGCGGCGGCGCGTGCTCTTGCTGCTCTCGGCGTCGACCTGGATCAAGCCAGGGAGGCGCTGCGTAACGCCGACGTCACCGGCACCAGCGACGAGCAGCCGGAGGACGCCGGCCGCCGCCAGATGGTGATCAAGGTGACCGGCAAGCAGGTCACGATCGAGGCAACCGACCCGACGATCGTAAGTCTCGGCCAGGCCGCCCTCGCCGCGCTGGGCGATGAAACCGGCGTCATCCGCGGCGACCTGCCCGTCGCCGCCAGCCTGAGCGCCGTCTGGCAGGCGCTCCATGACAGCCTCGCGTCCATCCAGCGGCGCGCGAGCCTGCCGCCGGACTCGCCGGAGTCGCCCGACTCGCCAGGCCAGCCCGGTGAGCCCGGCCTGCCAGGAAGCGAGGTGGCCTAGGGGCGCCCGCCCATTTATCGGGCCGGGTGGATCTCAGACCAAGTGGAGCTGCTCAGCCGTGAGCGTAGGCGGCGAGGAACGCGGCGGCACCCGCGTCCGCCTGCCGAGCTAGCTCGGCGTCCGTGAACGGCTTGTCGCCGCAGAAGAGGCTCTTGTCGAGGGCACGGCCCAGCACCAGGAACGCGAAGTGCGAGGCCATCACCGGCGGATCGCCGGGCCGCAGCAGACCACGGTCGGCAAGCTGCTGGAAGCTGTCGCCGAGGACGTGCATCGTCTGCTCGGGCGCGCGCTCATAGTAGGCCGCCGCCAGCGCAGGAAGCTGGTGGGATGCTCCAATGACCAGCCGCCGCAGTTGCAGCACGACAGGCTGGGTCACGGTCGCGAGGTACCGACGAGCTAGTGAGCGCAGGTCCGCGGCGATGTCATCGGTGGCGCCCAGAGAAGCAAGCTCGGCCCGGAACGGATCTCCGGCCCGGTCGAGGGTGCCAAGCACGATCTCGGTGAACAGTCGTTCCTTGTCAGGGAAGAACTTGTAGACCGTCGGCTTGGACACCGCCGCGAAGGCCGCGATCTGGTCCATGGTGGTGCCGAGGTAACCGTGCCGCAGGAAGAGGGTAGTGGCCGCGTCGACGATGACGCGGCGCTTGCGGGTCGAACGGTCCTCGCTGACTTCCTGCCCTGCTCGCCGATCCGAACCGAGTCCGGCGCTCCTGGTCTGGCGTGACTCTGCCACCGGCTGCTTCTCATTTCTCGTCGCGATCTGGCGACCGACTGTTGACGATTTCGGCACCGGCCGCTACGGTGGCGCAAAATAGATACTACACGGTTTAGTAGCACTGTGGCCGCGCCCCGGCGGTTCTTTCGAGCCGCTACGGAGCGCGACAGGAGACGGAGCGACCGAGATGCTGTTCCAGGCGACCATCCGGCTCGACGGCAAGACGGCCACCGGGATCGAGGTCCCAGCCGATGTGCTTGCCGCGCTCGGGCCGGGCAAACGGCCCAAGGTCCGGGTCACGATCAACGGCTACACCTATCCGAGTACCGTCGGCTCGATGGGCGGCCGGTCTCTCATTCCGGTCAGCGCCGACGTCCGGACGAAGGCGGGCGTGGCAGCCGGTGACAGCGTAGCGGTCGATGTCGTGGCGGACAGCCAGCCTCGGACCACCGAGGTTCCCGCGGATCTAGCGACCGCGCTGAAGCGTGAACCCGCCGCACGCCGCGCTTTCGAGCTGCTGTCGTACAGCGGACAGCGCCGCCATCTGCAGGCGATCGACCAGGCGAAGACCCCCGAAACCCGTCAGCGCCGCATTGACAAGACCATCAGCGAGCTGGCCGCCGCCGCGGCCGCTGGCTAGGGTCGCCCGCTGGCAGGCCGCCGCCAGGCCGCTGCCAGGCTCAGGCGCGGTGCGGCACGACAGCCTCGCTGGCAGCTGGCAGTTCGAGGATGAGAGCGCTGTCCCCCTGGTGCAGCAGGATCTGCCCCCGCTGCCGGCGCACAGGCTGGAACGACCGCGATCCCCCGTTGTAGTAGGACCCGCCGCCGTACCTGATGCGTATCTCACGGACGCCGGGCCGGTGCCGGGCCAGGTAGGAGCCCAGCGGCGCGCCGAGCTGCGTTGCGGTCGTCGGGGTATGCGCGTTTCCGGCGACGACCAGCATGCGCGGGCCGGCCGCCGCGGCTGCCAGGATGCGGCCAGCCATCGCCTCGTCGCGCTGCGACCAGGTCCAGTCCACGCCGATCATGCCCTCGAAGAGCAGGATCTCCAGCGACCCGGCCGCCGCGCGCTCGGCCAGGACCGCCAGGTGCCCGGCGGTGATCCGGCCATCGCCCGACCACAGCAGCGGGTGATCGGCCAGCCTCCCGTCGGCCAGGAACGTCTCGATGACAGGCGCAAGGTCATCAGCCCACTCCAGAGCCAGGCGCGTAAGCCCGAACGCCCGCATGAGTGCCCGGATCAGCAGCGGATTCTCCCGCACGCCGTGGACCTCGCCCAGCAGCAGCAGCCCCGAATCCGACAGCGACCGCTGCGCCGCCGCTGCTGCCGCCGCCTCCGTCACCACGCTCACGTCCGCGACTTTGAAGTCGCTGACCTCGCGCAGAAGTTCCGCGACCGTCGCGACGCCTGGCATCTAGTCAGCGTGGCATGGCGCGTGCCAGAAGCAGCCGGTCCTTCGCGTGAGACGTGCAGCTTGTGCCACGGAAACGGGCCTGCCACGCCACCATGGCCTGGTCGGTCATGAGATATTACGAACTCTTAGCCGCATCTCAGCTTGGCCCGGCGATGCAGGACCGTCCGGCGCCGGCTGGCACGGAGGAGTGTTGGGTGTTGGGCGAGGACGTCCCAGGGGAGCCGCTGTCGGGCTTCGGGCCAGGCTCGCGCATCGCCGGCTACCTCCTCGAAGAGCAGGTCGGCGCGGGCGGCATGGCGGTGGTCTTCCGGGCTCACGATGAGCGGCTCGACCGCCAGGTGGCGCTGAAGATCCTCGCGCCAGCCTTCGCAGCCGACGAGTCGTTCCGGCTGAGGTTCATCCGCGAGTCGCGCGTCGCCGCAGCGGTCGATCACCCGCACATCATCCCTGTTTACGACGCTGGAGAAGCCGACGGAGCGCTGTTCATCGCGATGCGCTACGTCCGCGGCGGGGACGTTCGATCGCTGCTCACCCAGGCGGGCCCGCTGCCGCCAGGCCGGGTGACTGAGATCGTTGCCCAGGTGTCCGCGGCGCTCGACGTCGCCCACGAGCGCGGCCTCGTTCACCGCGACGTCAAGCCAGCAAACATGCTGCTGGATTCCGTGGGCCGCAGTGGCAGACCGGACCACGTGTACCTGTCGGACTTCGGGCTGACCAAGGGCGCGCTGGCGGTGAGCGGCATCACCGCCGACGGCCAGTTCCTCGGCACGCTTGACTACATCTCGCCCGAGCAGATCGGGAGCAAGCCGATCGACGGGCGCGCCGACGAGTACGCGCTGGCGTGTGCCGCGTACGAGTTGCTGACCGGCCAGCCGCCGTTCCGGCGTGACGAGCCGATGGCGGTGCTGTACGCGCAGCTGTTGCAGCCACCGCCCGCCGCCACCAGCCGTCGGCCTGAGCTGCCGCCAGCCGTGGACGAGGTCTTCGCGCGGGCGCTGGCCAAGGCCCCGGCTGACCGGTATCCACGCTGCCGCGACTTCGCGGCAGCCCTCCGGCAGGCGCTGGCGATCAGCCTGCATGACTCCGCGGAGCACACGATCCCGCCGATGAGCGTGCCGCCTTCGCAGCTTGCCGCCTGGCGGTCGGCCGGGAGCGTCCCGGCCGCGGCTGGCGACCCCACCAGCACGATCTCCCGGCCGCACACAGATCGCACGACCTCCGAGATGACCGAGGTGCATGCCCCTCGAGGCGCCAGCGCGCTGCCGTCTGGCGTTGCCGGACGGCCGCTGCGGCGTTCCCGCGGCGTGCTGGTTGGCGCCCTGGCCGTGCTGGTGGCGCTCGGAGCCGGCGGAGCGTACCTGGCGCTGGCACCAGCGGCGAAGAGCATCGGACGCCAGCCGGTGTCCATCGCGCCACCGGGCTGTAGCACGACGACGGCCGCCGGCCGCACCCTGGACGTAGTGGCGAAGACGCTGAACCTGACGTACGGGGACCCGTTCGGCTTGCAGGCCGCAAAGGACGGCGCGTACCTGTTCGTATCGACGCGGACCACGCTCAGCGTGCTGGTCATGAACTCGCGGCACACGGTGGCCAGGCAGTACCCCTACTACGTCGCCGCGCCTGGCGAGTCGGCCAGGGGCGTCGCCATGACCAGCGACGGGCGGTACCTCGCGGTTGCCGTCGGCAACGGCATCAACCTGCAGAGCGTCTCGGCCGCCGAGCAAGGTGCGAGCACGGCGAACGTGGCGGACCTGACCGTGCCGAATCTGCCGGCCGTGACCGACGCCGCCGAGGTCGCCGTATCTCCCGACGACGATTACGCGTTCGTGACCCTGCAGAACTCCGACCAGCTGGCCGTGTTCAACCTGCGTAAGGCGCTGGCACCGGGCCAGCCCCACGCCGGCGTCTTCGTCGGGACGGTGACCCTCGGCGTCCAGCCGGCCGGCATGGCCGTCTCGCCGGACGGCCGGTGGCTCTATGTCACTAGCATCGCGGCCAGGAAGGCAACCGGACCGACCGAGGGACTGGTCAGCGTGCTGAGCATGAGCAAGCTGGCGAGCGACCCGGCGTCAGCGCTGGTGAGTCAGGCATCGGCCGGCTGCAGCCCGGTACGCGTGGTCGTCTCACCCGACGGCAGGACCGTCTGGGTCACGGCACGGCAGAGCAACGAACTGCTCGGCTTCTCGGCCGCGAGGCTGCGCTCTGACCCGAAGCAGGCGCTGATGGTGAAGGTGCAGGTCGGCCAGACACCGACGGGCGAGATCCTGGTGGAAGGCGGCACGAAGATGATCGTCGCCGACGCGGACCTGACGAGCGGCCTGCGGACAGCCCACAACCTGGCTGTCGTGGACCTGACCGCAGCGCTGGCGCGCAAGCGTGCGCTGGTCGGCTACATCCCGAGCGGGGCAGCGCCGCGCGAGTTCGCGCTGCAGGGCGACGGCCGGTACCTCTACGTGGCCGAGAGCGGCTCCCCGCAGATCCAGGAAGTTAACCTCAGCACGCTGCCCTGACCCCGTCGCCAGGTTCAGCGCCGGCGACCAAGCCGGACTCATCGAGCAGCCCGGCGATCTCCTCGGGCGCACGCATCCGCCACGCGTCGAGGACCAGTTCGCGCAGCCGCGCCACGTCGACCTGCGCAAGCCGCAGCATCACCAGTGGCCAGCCGTCATAGCCAGGCGTGGTGAAGAAGACCGCTGGCTCGCCGAGCAACAGCGCCTGCTTCTCGGCCTCATCGCCGACGAACAGCACCGCTATGTCGGTGCGAAGCGCCCGCGGCTTGCCCGGCCTGCGCTCGGGATAAGACCAGATGAACCCACGGCCGCTGACCCGGAAGTCGAAGCCATCGCAGTCGATCTCTTCGACCTCAGGCAGGGCCAGCGCGAGGCGGCGCACGTCGTCAGCATGAGCCATCGAGGTCCCTCCCGGATCGCCACAGCCGGATTAGCCTATTCATGCTAAGCGTGGCCACCGACAGTCTCGCTAGGCATGCGCGCACACGCACCAGGCTGCGGCTTTGATAGGGAACGGGGCCGCTGGCAACAACTGCTCGCACCTGGCTCGCAGCGCCTCGCGCCGGTCGGGATCCAGCTGGGCAGCGTAGGCGCCGGCCGGCCCGACGCCCAGCGTGAACGGCTCCCACCAGTCATTGAACGTCTCGAACTCGACCGTGACCGCCAGCGACGACGACACGGTGTGCCGCAGGCCAGCCGCCGCGCACAGCTTCGCCAGGTGACCCGCACGCGCTCCCGGCAGGCCCGCCTCGTCACGCGCTGCGGGATCAAGGTCGTGCACTGCTCGCCAGAACGTCGACAGCGGGCTCGCGCCCCCAGCGTGATCCCAGACGCAGGCCGCGACCACGCCGTCCGGCCGGGTGACGCGCGCCATCTCGGCCAGCCCCGCCACCGGCTCGGTCATGAAGTGCACGACCAACTGGGCGAGCGAGACATCGAAGCTGGCGTCAGGGAACGGCAGCCGCTCGGCAACGCCTGCCCGCACGTCGATCTGCGGGAACCGAGCCCGAATCGCCGCTACGAAGGAGGCAGACGGATCGATGGCGGCGACCGCGCCGACGCCAAGACGCTCGACTAGCTGCGCGGTCAGCGCGCCCGGCCCGCAGCCGACATCCAGCGCTCGCTGACCGCCGTGCACGCTGGCCAGCTTGGCGAACTGCACCGCCAGCGGCTCAGCGAAGCGGCCCATGAAGCGGGCGTACGAATCCGCGCTCACATCGAACGTCACCCTGCCTAATGTAGGCCGGGTCGGCACCACGTTCCTGTCAGCCAGGACTGGCCGGGTCCTTGTCGGTCGCGCGGTCTGGCACGGATACTGCTGGGATGGCTGATCGCAATGTGCTCGGCGGTGAACTGGAGCCGTGCGGGACCGACCCGGTGACCGGGTTCTACCGAGACGGCAGCTGCCGGACCGGTCCGCAAGACCACGGCAGCCACACGATCTGCGCGGTGGTCACCGCTGAGTTCCTCGACCACCAGCGCGCCATCGGCAACGACCTGAGCACCCCCATGCCTCAGTACGACTTCCCGGGGCTAGTGCCAGGCGACCGCTGGTGCGTCACGGCGGCGAACTGGCTGCGGGCTCACCGCGACGGTGCCGCTGCGCACGTGGTGCTGGCGTCCACCCACGAGCGGGCGCTGGACATCGTGCCCCTGGCCGTGCTCAGCGAGCATGCGGTCGACGTCCCGTCGCATCCGGGCGGCCTGGACAGCTAGCTGGACGGAACATGCACACCGCGCCCTGATACCGCCCGAGTGCGCGCGGGACAGTCGGCGCAACCATCGGACCACACGAAACGGCCCGACGGCTGCGCCGCAATCCCGCGCTCGAGGATGTCGAACCAGCCTGTCACGCGTCGGTATGGTGACGCGAATTCGGGCTGCAACTCCAAGCTGACGTCAATGGACGGGCGGCGAATCGGCCGCGCTCGCGGATGTCGAGCTGGCAGTCGGTCCGTTTCGTGTGGGCCGACTGCCAGCTCGATGTCCGCGGGCGTCTGGCACCCAGTACGCGGACGCGGCGGCAGATTCCGCCGAGCTCGTAGCCAGTGAAATCGGGGCGCGTACTATCCAGCTGCCCCAGGCGCGCCGGCCAGCGCCATGGGCGGATACCAGTTGATGTTCATCGTGTGCGTGGCGTGGCTCGTGTGCCGCGTGAAAAAGTCGCTGTCCAGCTCCAGGGCGGCGGCGCACAACACGAGGAGATCATCGGCGAGCAGGCGCATGCGAGCCAGGTAGGCGGTCACGGTGGGCTCGAGCGCGGGCAACTCGGCCGGGAAGACGTTCGGCTGGAACCAGAAGCCGTCGATCTCCGGGTCGCCGGTCGGCTGGTCGGCCCCGACAGCGAACGACTCCTTCAGGTCCGGCGGAGTCTGCGTGCCTTCGGCATAGCCGTTCGCCTCGACACCTGGCGGCAGCCAGCCGCGGCCACCGACGGTGACGGCGTACCGCTGCTTGATCTCTCCCGGCAGCGCGAAGAACGCCCGTGCCTGCGTCCGTACCTGGGCGCGCAGGTCGTCCGGTACGCCGTGCCCGGTGATCAAGAAGAAGCCCGTACTCTGCAGGGCGCCGTCGACTTCTGCGGCGACGGCGGCCCGAGCCTGCTCGTCGCCGCCGAACCAGGGCATGAGGTCGATCACTGGTACCGGCGAGTGCATCATCCGACTCCGAGGTCGTGCGGCGTGGCCGCGGTGGTGACCAGCTTGCTAGCCGAGCGACAGGCCCTGCTGCTCGAGCGCTTCCTGGAGCAGCCGCAGCGCCTTCGGGCCCATGCCGTGCAGCTTCTTCAGCTCGGTCGACGGAACCCCGCCAAGCTGGCGGAGCTCGGTGTAGCCGGCCGCGACGAGGGCGCGCGTAGCCGGTGCCCCGATGCTCGTCGGCAACCCTGCCTCAGCGGACGTCATGTGCCCGATCGTATCGATGTTCGCGAGAGCGCAGCTCGCCTCGAAGCGCCGCTGCCTGGTGGGCCGAGCCCGATGGGACAGCGCTGGCCCGGGCGGGCGGCGTGAGCACCGTCAGGATCCCGGTGATCGCGATCACCACCGCGAGCGCGATGACCTCGAGCCTCGTCGCGAGCGCGAGCCCGGCCTCGGTATCGGGCTGCCGGCGCAGCCATCGTCGCCCGGCCACCGCCAGCCCGGCGGCCACGCAGACCACGGCTGCCTTCGCGACGAGCAACAGCCCGTACGTCGTCGTGAGCACGGACCCGAGCGGCACCAGCACGAGCGCCGAGATGATGCCGGTCACCAGCACGACCGCGAACAGCCACGCCGCAGCCGTCGCGTACAGCCGGACGATCCCGTGCGCGGCTACCGGGTCCGCGCGCCAGGCGATCGCCGCGCGCAGCGCGTAGCACAGCATTCCGGCCCACAGCACGGCCGGGAACAGGTGGCAGTACGTGACGAACGCCCCGGCCACGGGGACGACGCCCTCGGGGTGCGATCTGACGCCCTCGGCGAGCACGACGCCGCAGAGCAGCAGCGCTGCCGGGCCAGATCGGCGCAGCCGCAGGAGGATCGCGGCGATCGCGAAGAGCGCTAGCTCGACGGCAGCGATCGGTGCCGTTCCGCCGGACGTCAGCCCTGGCGGCGCGGGCCGCGCCAGCTCGGCGGCGAGGCCCGGACCGACGAGCGCAGTGACGAGGAGCGCTGCGGCTCCCCCGGCGCCCAGCAGCGCGCCACGCAGTGCCCACGGGCCTGGCAGTGGACCCGGCCGCTCGCCCTTGTACTGCCGCGACAGGCCGCGGCCGGCCAGTCCGCCGAGTGCCAGCGCGAGGCCGCCCAGCATGAGCGCGCGCTCGATGCCAGTGAGCCACAGGCCGGGCGTCGTGAGCGGCACCGTCGCCGCGACGTCACCGACCATGTGCACGCGGACCCAGGTACTTGCTATCGGGCAACAAAGATCTCACCGGGCCGAGAGTAGCGCCGCCACGGCCCGGTAGCGGCGGTTACGAGTGATATGCCGGTATCTTTGCCATTCCGATAGCGTGACTCCAGGTCAGCCGGGCAGGGTCAGCGTCTGGGCGGCTGGACCGTGCGGATGATGCGCGCCCGTGAAGATGACGGTCACCCGGCTGAAGTAGTCGCGCCCCACGTGCCCTGGCCACGGCTCAGCACGCCACAGCACCGTCAGGATCGGATAGCTGACGTACTTGCCCTGCGCGCAGGACGGCGTGCAGTTGTTCACGCGGAACTCACCGCGGCCGTACGCCACCGACCGCCAGCTCGTCCATTTCAGGCCAGCCAGGTACTCGTTCGACGGCATGCAACCGGGCAGGTCCTCGGTACTCGGCCGGACCTTGCCGTGGCCGCTGCAATAGTTGATGAGCGCGACCCGGGTCGTCACCGGGACCGCCGACGCGGGCGCAGCAGCGAGCACGGTGCCGGCCACAGTTCCGGACGCAACCAGCCCGCCGACCGCCAGCATCAGACGCATTCGGGTAAGCCTCATGCCAATCAACCTCTCTAGTGAAACGAAACCGTCACCAGAAAGGACGCTGTTACCGCAGCGGCGGTTAGCCGACGCGGTAACGAATCGGCATCAGCTGAGCCGCTACGCCCGGTCGAGCAGCGATCGCAGCACGTACTGCATAATGCCGCCGTGCCGGAAGTACTCGGCCTCGCCGGGCGTATCGATCCGCACGATGGCGGCGAACTCCTTGTCATCGGCGCGCACCGTCACCTCGCGCGGCGTGTCGCCGGAGTTCATCTCCTCCACGCCGGTGATGTCGAACACCTCGTGCCCGGCGAGCCCGAGCGACGCGGCGCTCTCCCCCGGCTTGAACTGAAGCGGCAGCACGCCCATGCCGATCAGGTTGGACCGGTGGATCCGCTCGAACGACTCCACGAGCACCGCGCGGACGCCGAGCAGCGCTGTGCCCTTGGCCGCCCAGTCGCGGGATGAGCCCGAGCCGTACTCCTTGCCGCCGAGCACCACGAGCGGGGTGCCTTCCGCGATGTACTCGCGGGACGCGTCGTAGATCGACATCTGCTCGCCGCCCGGCAGCTTGACGGTCACGCCGCCCTCGGTTCCTGGCGCGAGCTGATTGCGCAGCCGGATGTTCGCGAACGTGCCGCGGATCATCACCTCGTGATTCCCGCGCCGGGAGCCGTAGCTGTTGAAGTCGGACCGCTGCACGCCGTGCTCGGTCAGGTACTTCCCGGCCGGGCTGTCGGTCTTGATCGCGCCCGCGGGCGAGATGTGATCGGTGGTGACCGAGTCGCCGAGGACGGCGAGCACGCGAGCGCCGTGTATGTCAGTCACCGGGCTCGGCGAGGTTGACATGCCCTCGAAGTACGGCGGGTGCCGGACGTAGGTGGAGTCCGGGTCCCAGGAGAACGTGTCGCCTGGCGGGACGTCCAGGTCCTGCCAGCGCTCGTCACCGCTGAAGACGTCCGCGTAATCGCGGGTGAACATCTCCGCCGCGACTGCGGTGTCCACGATCGACTCGATCTCGGCTGGCGTGGGCCACAGATCCCGCAGATACACATCCTGCCCGGACGACCCCGTTCCGATCGGTTCGGTGGTCAGGTCGATGTCCATCGTGCCGGCGAGCGCATAGGCGACCACCAGCGGCGGCGAGGCAAGGTAGTTCATCTTGATGTCTGGGTTGATCCGGCCTTCGAAGTTCCGGTTGCCGGACAGCACCGAGACGACAGCGAGGTCGTTCTCGGCCACGGCGGCGCTGATCGCCTCCGGCAGCGGCCCGGAGTTCCCGATGCAGGTGGTGCAGCCATAGCCGACCAGGTTGAACCCGAGCTTCTCCAGGTACGGAGTCAGGCCCGCCCGTTCGTAGTAGTCCATGACCACCTTGGAGCCGGGCGCGAGCGTGGTCTTCACCCACGGCTTGCGCTCGAGGCCTGCCTCGACGGCGTTCTTGGCGACCAGGGCCGCGCCGATCATGACCGATGGGTTGGAGGTGTTGGTGCACGATGTGATCGCGGCAATGACCACTGACCCGTGGTCGACCGACGTCGTGGTGCCGTCGTCTAGCGTCACCTCAGCGGACGCGGACGGCCGCCCTGCACCACTGCCAGTCTTGGCTGGCCGAACGCCGCCGCCGTTCTCCCGCTCAGGGACGAACGGGTCGGACGCCGGGAACGTGCCGGCGATCTCGTCATCGAGCTTGTCCAGCTTGACATACGAGCCAAGCGCCTGACGGAACGAGCTCTTCGCGTCGGACAGCGCGACCCGGTCCTGCGGCCGCTTCGGGCCGGCCAGCGACGGCACCACCGTGGAGAGGTCAAGCTGCAGTTCCTCGGAGTAGCGCGCGTGCACGGCCGGGTCGTGCCACAGGCCCTGCTCCTTGGCGTAGGCCTCCACCAGGGCGACCTGCTCGGCCGGACGTCCGGTGAGCCGGAGGTAGGTCAGCGTCTCGCTGTCGATCGGGAAGATCGCGCAGGTGGACCCGAACTCGGGGCTCATGTTGCCGATCGTGGCGCGATTGGCGACCGGGACAGCCGGCACGCCGTCGCCGTAGAACTCGACGAACTTGCCGACCACGCCGTGCTTGCGCAGCAGCTCAGTGATCGTGAGGACGAGGTCGGTCGCGGTCGCGCCGGCCGGGAGCTCGCCGGTCAGCCGGAAGCCGACCACCTTGGGGATCAGCATCGAGACCGGCTGGCCCAGCATCGCTGCCTCGGCCTCGATCCCGCCGACGCCCCAGCCGAGGATGCCGAGGCCGTTCTGCATGGTGGTGTGCGAGTCAGTGCCGACGCACGTGTCGGGGTAGGCGGCGAGCACACTGCCGTCCTGCTGGATCATGACGACCCTGGCCAGGTACTCGATGTTCACCTGGTGCACGATGCCGGTGCCGGGCGGCACCACCTTGAACTGGCGCAGCGCCTCCTGGCCCCAGCGCAGGAACGCGAACCGCTCCCGGTTGCGGTGGAACTCAAGCTCCACGTTACGGTCGAACGCATCCGGACGGCCGAAGACGTCAGCGATGACCGAGTGGTCGATGACGAGCTCAGCCGGGACGAGCGGATTGATCTTGCCCGGGTCGCCGCCGAGCGCCCGCATGGCCTCCCGCATGGCCGCCAGGTCGACGACCGCAGGCACGCCGGTCAGGTCCTGCATGATCACGCGGGCCGGGCTGAACTGAATCTCGGTGTCGGGCTCGGCCAGCGGGTCCCACTGCGCGAGCGCGGTGACGTGGTCGCCGGTGACGTTCAGCCCGTCCTCGGTCCGCAGCAGGTTCTCGAGCAGGACCTTCAGGCTGTACGGCAGGTCACCCGCGCCGTCGACGGCGTCAAGCCGGTGTATCTGGTAGCTGGTGCCGCCTACGGCGAGATCAGCGCGGCTGCCGAAGCTGTTCCCGGTCATGATGTCCTGGCCTCCTGGGTCATGCAGGTCCTGCTGACCTGCCCTGCGTTATCCCCTGCATGCATCTTGCCGCCTGGCGACCCCGATGCGCCCGTCGGGCCGGCGACCAAGCCCGGCAAGTATCTCGATATCAAGGTATCTGCAGCCCAGCCTAATCAGCAGTTATCTCGACGTCAAGCTATCAGTGTCGCGCGCCAGCCGGTCCCGACCGTCGGGACTGCCGCAGCAAAAGGTGTGGCCACAGCCGCCCCCTCGTCTCATTATTCTGATATCATGTTGATAGCTGTCCGGGCGGGGACGCGGTCCCGGCAGGACAGGCAGCGAGAGGCATCGTGATGACTCAGCCCGACGGCAGCGTCGCCCCCATACCGCTCTCGGCGTCCGCCGCGGCCGTACCGCCGCCACTGCCTCAGGCAGCTGGCTCCGATCGGGTGCCAGCGCTCGCGTGGGTGATCGGCGCGATCTTCGTGGCCGTCGAGCTGGCCGTCAGCGGCCGCTACGGCTTCCAGCAAGATGAGCTGTACTTCCTGGTGGCCGGGCACCATCTCGCCTTCGGCTATGTGGACCAGCCGCCGCTGGCCCCGCTGCTGACCCGCATCACGGACCTGCTCGGCGTCAGCCCGACCGCGATCAGGATCATCCCGGCGCTGTGCGGCGGCGCCATCGTGGTGATGGCCGCCAGGCTCGCGGCGCTGTACGGCGCGGGCCGCCTGGGCCGGGTGCTCGCCGCCCTGGTCACGGCCTGCGCTCCGGTCTTCCTCGGCGCCGTGCACGTCGGCAACACCACGCCGCTGGACCTGCTCGCCTGGACCGTCGTGCTGCTGTGCGTCAGCACGGCGCTGCTACGGCACCGGCCCCGCTGGTGGCTTGCGGCGGGCGTCGCGGCGGGCGTCGGGCTCGAGGCGGACAACCTGGTGATGCTGCTGCTGATCGCCCTGGCCGTTGGCGTCCTGTTCTCGGCGCAGCGCCCAGTGCTGCGGACGCGGTGGCCCTGGCTCGGCGCCGTCATCGCCGCGGCCATCTGGGCGCCGAACGCCATCTGGCAGGCGACGCACGGATGGCCGCAACTGGCGATGTCGGCCGCGCTGCACGAGCAGAACACCTCACCTGGCGACTACGCCGGCGCGCTGCCGGCCGAGATCGTCTACCTGGGCCTGGTCATGGCACCGCTGGTCGTCGCTGGCTTCGTGGTCCTGTGGCGCAGCGCCGAGCTGCGATTCCTCGGCGTCGCCGCCACGCTCGTGCTCGGCTACGTAGTGGTCTGGGTGCCAGGCAAGGTGTACTACGCCGATGGCGTGGCGCCGGTCGTGCTCGCCGCGGGCGCCGCCGCGACCGAGCGCTGGATCGCACGCGGCCGGCGATCGGGATGGCGGCTGCGGCTCGTCGTGGTCGTGTCCCTGGTGGGCGCCGCGGTGACCCTGCCGCAGGTCCTGCCTATCCTGCCGGCCAGCGTGGTGCACTCCTTGCCGGCCTCGGCTCAGCACAGCTCGGTCGGCGACTCCATTGGCTGGCCGCAGCTGACGCAGGCGGTCGCGGCGCAGGACGCGGCCCTGGTGCGGGCCGGCCGGGCGCCCACCTCGATCTTCACCGGGTATTACCCGGAAGCCGCCACGCTCGCCATCTATGGCGGCGCGGACCACCTGCCGCCGGTGATCTCCGGGCACAACGCGTACTGGATGTGGGGACCAGGCCGTGCCTCCGACCGGACGGTGCTGGTGGTCGACGCCCTCGGCCAGCTGCGGCCGTACTTCGCCAGCTGCCACGTGCTGACCACGGTCAACCCGCCGTACCGCGTGCGCAACGACTGGACCGACATTCAGATCGGCCTTTGCACCGGGCCCACGGCCAGCTGGGGCGTACTCTGGCCGCGCCTGCGGCTGTATGGCTGACCAGCCCGCTTACGCTGCCAGGATCCGCAGCCGCTGCGGATCGTAGAACGGCGCGATCTGCAGGCGCGCCGGCACCTCGTCGCCGGTGCCGGTCTGCACGGTGAAGCCGCCCTGGCCGAGCCACGCCGCGGTGACCCCATCGGAACAGGTGACCTGCGCCAGGCCGACCGCGGCCCCGACTGTGTGGCCGTAGGCCGCCGCACGCACGTAGCCGACCCAGCGACCGTCGCGATGGACGGCCTCGTTCCCGAAAAGGTCGACCTCGGGATCGGCCGCGACTATCCCGACCACGCGCGTGCGGGGCGCACCTTCGGCCCGCACCTTGGCCAGCGCGTCCCGCCCGACGAAGCCGCCTGGCTTGTCCCACGCGACCGCGAAGCCGAGGCCCGCCGCGAGCGGCGTGTCAGTGTTGTCGATGTCGACGCCGAAGTCCCGGTAGCCCTTCTCCAGCCGGAGGCTGGTCATCGCGGCCAGCCCGACCGGCCGCACGCCGAGGCCGGCGCCGGCGGTCATCAGGTCGTCGTACACGCCGGCGCCGTATTCGGCCGGCACGTGCAGCTCGAAGCCAAGCTCACCCACGTAGGTGACGCGAACCGCGAGCGCGGGCGCATAACCGACGTGCAGCTGACGGGCAGACAGATAAGGGAACGAGGTATTCGACAGGTCGCCGTCGGTCAGCCTGCTCAGCAGTTCGCGCGAGGCAGGGCCCTGCACGGACAGCAGGGTGGTGCCTGACGTGACGTCGGTCACCGTCACGAACTCGTCCGGCCTGGTCTCGCGGCGGATCATCGGCTCGATCCGGCGGTGGATGACATCGCTGGCGATGACCAGGAACTTCTCGGGCTCGAGCCAGGTGACCGTGACGTCAGCCACGATCCCGCCCGCCTCGTTGAGCCACTGCGTGTACACGATGCGGCCGATCCCGGCGGTCACGTCGTTGGCCGACAGCCTGCTCAGCACCGCTGCCGCGGCTGGACCCTGGACGATCAGCTTGGCCATCAGCGTCATGTCCAGCACGCCGACCGCGTCGCGGACCGCGTTGTGCTCACGCGCGACAATGTCGTGCGACGCCTGCCGGCTGAAGTCCAGCGTGCTGGTCAGGTGCTCGCCGGGTTCGGCGAACCACTCGGGGAACTCCCAGCCCGCTGACTGGCCGAAGTGCGCGCCCTGCGCGGCGAGCCGGTCGTGGAGCACGGAGCGGCGGATGTTGCGGGCGGTGGCCGGCTTCCAGGTTGGCCACACCGCGTCGCCGAACAGGACGCCAAGCTGCTCAACGGTCCGCTCGCGGCGGAACCGGCGCGAGGTCTCATAGCTGGCGGTGCGGTCGAGGGCGATGTGCGCGGTGTCCACCGGCGGCACTCCGTCGGCGATCCACTGCGCCACGACACTGCCGACGCCGCCACCGGACAGGATGCCCAGGGAGTTGAGGCCGGCCGCGACGAAGTAGCCGTCGAGTTCCGGGGCCGGCCCGATCAGCGGCTTGACGTCGGCGGTGAACGACTCCGGACCGCAGAAGAACGTGCGCACGCCGGTCTCGGTGAGACACGGGATCCGCGCCAGCGCCGGGCCGAGGAAAGGCTCGAGCCGATCCCAGTCGGGCGGCAGCTTGCCGAAGGCGAAGTCGCGCGCGACGCCGTCCAGCGACCACGGCGCGCCGACCGGCTCGAACATGCCGACTAGCATGCCGTCGCCCTCGGGCCGGTAGTAGCCGTAGTTGTCCGGGTCCTCGATCACCGGCAGGTCCGGGTCCATGCCCGGCACCGTGTCGGTGAGGAGGTAGTAGTGCTCGGCGGCCTGGAGCGGCACGGACACGCCAGCCAGCGCACCGAACTGCCGCGCCCACATGCCGGCCGAGTTGACCACCGTGTCCGTCTCGATCCGGCCAGCCTCGGTGAGCACCGCGGTCACCCGGCGGCCGCGGGTCTCCACGCCGGTCGCGGCCACGCCCTCGATGACCCGCACGCCCAGCTGGCGGGCACCCTTGGCCAGCGAGGTCGCCACGCCGACGGGGTCAGCCCGCCCCTCGTCGGCCACGTAGAAGCCCGACAGCACGTCGTCGGTGCGCGCCAGCGGCCACATCCTGGCGATCTCGGCCGCGGAGATCTCGGTGTCGTCGACGCCGAAGCCGTGCATCCAGGCGGCCTCCCGGCGCAGTGCTTCCTGCCGCTGGGGGGTAGTCGCCAGCGAGATGTGGCCGACCGCGCGGAACCCGGTCGAGTGCCCGGTCTCCGCCTCCAGCTTTGAGTAGAGGTCACGGGAGTACCGGCTGAAGAACAGGGAGGTCTCGTCGGTCATCCCGGCCGACGTGATCAGGCCGGCCGCGTGCCAGGTCGTCCCCGCAGTCAGCGCGTGCTGTTCCAGCAGGATGACGTCGGTCCAGCCCAGATGCGCCAGGTGATAGGCGATGCTGCACCCGATCACGCCGCCGCCGACGATCACGACCTGGGCTCGGTCAGGGACGGCCCGGTCTGGTCCTGGCCGGTCTGGTCCTGGCCGGTCTGGTCCTGGCCGGTCCGGTCCTGGCCGGTCCGGAACTGGCCGGTCCGGAACTGGCCGGTCCGGAACTGAGCTCCGCGGCCTGTCTGATCGTTCAGTCATGACCTGATCCTAGGGAGCGCAGGGCCCGGCGCGCACCACTGTCGCCGCAATGTCACCGCAATGCGAACCGTCGCGAGGCGGCTACCAGCGATCCCACCGTCTGCGGCGCGCCGGCGGCCAGGCGCGTCGAGAGGGCGAGGAACACCTCGGCCGTGGTCAGGGCGTCGCCAAGGGCATGATGCGGCTCGTGTCCGGGCAGCCCGAGGTCACGGGCCAGAAGTTCGAGTGATGGCTCGCCGGGCGCGCCCACGGCGGCGAGGCCGGCGCGCCGAGCGAGAGCCGCCGTGTCGACGACGGCCCGCGGCGGCCGGACGTGTCGGGCCCGGAACGCACGCCGCAAAAATGCCCGCTCCACCCAGGCGGCATGGGCCACGAGCACCCGGCCGGTCAGCGCCTCGAGCAGCAGATCCGCCGACTCGTCCCACGTGGGGGCGTCCGCCAGGTCCGCAGCGCGCAGTGAATGCACGGCGATCGCCTCGGGAGATACCCGCGCCGGTCCCCTGACGAGGCGGTAGATCGCGCTGCCCGCGATGACACGCCCGCCGTCGATGCCCACCGAGCCGAAGCTGATGATCGCATCCCTGGTCAGGTCGAGCCCGGTGGTCTCCAGGTCGACCGCACAGTAGCGGGCCGAGCGCCACGGCTGATCCAGGCGCACCGCGGTCCGCGCATAGGCGCGGGCGACGTCACCGCGGGGCCGGCTGAGGCCGAATCTCACTTGACGCGTGAGATCCACTCGCCCTCCAGCGTGGCTTGCACAGCCGAGATGACCCGGAACGTCTCGCGCAGCAGGCGGCGAGTGAGCGAGTCAAGATCGCCGGGCGCCAGGTACCTGCTGGGCCGCCTGCCCTCCTTGATGGCCTCGATCTCGCGCGCCATGACCAGCCCGAAGATCTCCTCGAACGCACCGGTCAGGCTGCTTGCCTCGTCTGCGGTGAGCAAGCCGGCCTGCTGCGCCCGGTGCAGCCGCTCCGTCGTAGAGCCCCTGACGTCGCGCGTCACGATAGCCGCCCAGCGTGCGATCGAGGCAACAGGGACCAGCCCGCCGTGCTTGAGGTCGAGCTCGCCCCGGTGCTCGCCGGAGTGCTCGACCACGAAGTCCCGGACGAAGCCAGTCGGCGGCCGGTAGTGCAGCGCCAGGTTCAGCACGCCCTCGGTGAAGTCGAAACTCCTGGTGGCGTCGGCCAGCGCGTCAGTCACCGAACGGCCTAGCGCCAGCCCGGTCAGCGGCCGGCTGTCGGCAATGAGCGAGACCAGGAGGGCAGTTCCCGAGCCGGTCGGCTGGCTGACCCACCGGCTGGCAGCTCCCTTCCAGTCAGTGACCGAGCGGTTGAACAGCTGCTCGGTGGCATTGGCGCCGTCCGGGCAGCGGTGCAGGCCGCATTGCTCCATGTCGTCAAGTAGCCGCGCCGCGACGGCCTGGACTCGGCTGAAATGGCTTGGCTGTCCTGCCTCGTCAGCCCAGGCGACAGCGGTGTCCAGGTCAGAGCCTGGGAGCGGCTCCGAGCGAGCACTCGAGCCGAGGACCAGCCATGAGCACTGCGTGCCAGTGGCGTCGGTGTCGGCATCGATGGCGATCAGCCGTCGCATGACGGCGTCTCGCACCGTGCCCAGCAGCGCAGCCAGCCGCAGCGCCGGAACCCCAGCGTCGGCGAGGGCGACGGCGGTCGACGGCAGCATCTGCGCGGCGGCGGCGAGCGCGGGGATGTCGGCCGCATGCTCCACGGCCGACCGGACCAGCAGCGGATCACGGACCTCTACCGAGGCCATGTCGAGCACTCGGACCACCCCGCTGGGCCGGCCCTGGCTGTCCATCACCGGCAGGTGATGGACGTGCTGCCCGACCATGAGCAGGAAGGCCTCAGCGACGGTGGCCTTGTCCGTGATCGTCGCGATCGGCAGTGTCGCTATGTCGCCGACCGGAGCGTCTGCCGACACCCGGCCGGTTGCCACGTGCCGCCGGAAGTCGCTGTCGGTGACGATGCCGAGCCCGTCCCTGCATCGCACCAGGGCGCACGACTGGCGTGCCTCGCCCATCCGCTGGGCGACAGCCGCGATCGGCTCCCCCGCGTCGCACCAGACCAGCGGCCGCGCGTACGAGGAGACGGGCACGCTCGCATGATCGGTCAGCTCGCGGCCTCCGGTCAGCCGCTCACGCGCGATCAGAGCGCCGTAGTGAGTGAAGCGGAGCCGGTCCGGGTGCGCCAGGATCTGCCTCGGATCGGGCAGGAGGTAGCAGAGCGTCTCCTCGGCTGCCCGGACCGTCAGGGCCGGCGGCAGACCGGACAGAAGCGACACGTGCCCGAAGGTGTCACCGGGCCCGAGCAGGTCGACGACCCGGCCGCGGTCATCGACCTCGACCGAGCCAGTGCGCACGACGTAGAGGCGGTTCAGGACGTGAGAGTCAGCGGCCACGATCAGCGCGCCGCGGGCGAAGTACTCCACTTCGACGTGGCGCGCCAGTCGCTCGAGGTCTGCCGCGTCCAGCGCGTCGTACGGGGGCTGGCGGCCGAGGAAGTCGGCGTACTCTTTCACCGCTCACCTGCCTGCCGGCCACGTGCCACTCCGAGCCTGCGCGGCCGAACTGCCGCCTACCCCAACGTACCGGTCCGAATACACCTGCGCCGCAGGACACGACAGCGCTTCTCGCCCGGCGCGGGCCTGCTCACAGGCCAGGGCGACGAGCCTGCTCGTCCAGCCAAGGGAACCGGGCTTCGTGCGCGGCGGCGACGCGGAAGGCCGTGACGTCGTCGTACGTCCGGCCGACGATGGACAGGCCCGTCGGTACGCCGTCCCGCGACAGCCCCGACGGCACGCTCAGCACCGGGCACCGGCTCGCGATGTTGAACGGCAGCGTCATCATGACGTCCATCCAGTTCGCACACGGCCGGCCGTTGACTGCGATCTCGTCGCTGACGTCATACTCCGCGGGCAGCGCCGGGATCGCGAACGTCGGGCAGATGAGCGCGTCATAGTCGTCGAGCAGCGCCCCAAGCGGCGCGTAGATGCGGCCTTCAAGCGCGAGGCCGGTCAGCAGGTCCGCCTTGGCGATCTGGTCCGCCTCGGCCGCGAAGTGCCGGGCGTACGACGTCAGCTCGGCCTCGTGCTGCTCGTAGAGCTCGCTGATAGACGGCCCGAAGATCATGCCGAAGTGGATGCGGGCGGCCTGCTCGATCATCTCCAGCTGCCAGGGCAGGCTGACTTCCACCACGTCGGCGCCAGCGTCACGCAGCCGGTCCGCGGCGGCCAGCGTATTCGCCGCGACATCCGCGTCGACCTGGTAGCAGCCGAGATCGGTGGACAGCGCGATGCGCATCCCGCGGACAGGCTCCAGTCGGCCGGGAATCTCGAGTTTCGGCCGCAACGACACGACGTCGCTTGGATGCGGCCCGGCGATGACATTCTCCAGGAGCGCGCAGTCGGCTACGGTGCGCGCCATCGGCCCTTCGTGGCAGTAGTGATCGAGGTTGAAGATCTCGACTTCGGGCACGCGGCCGTAGGGCGGCTTGAAACCGACGACGCCGCAAAACGAGGCCGGGATCCGGATCGAGCCGCCGATATCCGAGCCGGTCGCCAGCGTCGTCGAGCCGGCCGCGAGCGCGGCAGCCGATCCGCCGCTTGATCCGCCCGGCGAGCACGCCGTGTTCCACGGATTGCGGGTCACGCCCCACAGCTTCGTCCAGGTGACCGGCGCGCAGCTGAACTCGGGCGTCGTCGTCCGGGCGTGCACGATGCCGCCGGCGTCGATGATGCGCTGGACGAACACCGCAGTCTCAGCAGCGACGACGTCGCGCAGCGGCAGCGATCCCAGCGTGTTGCGCTGGCCGGCGATCGGCGCTTCCTCTTTCACCGCGACCAGCAGGCCGTCCAGCGGGCCCGTCGGCGCGCCGTGGCCTGCGTACCGCGCCTCCGCGGCCCGCGCTTGGTCCAGGGCCTGCTCATAGCGCGTCTCGGCGAACGCGTTGACCGTTGGCTCGACGGACTCGGCCCTCGCGATCACGGCCGCGGCGAGTTCCAGCGGCGACAGCTCGCGGGCACGGAACAGCCGCAGCGCATCGGCCGCGGACAAGTAGCAGAGGTCAGTCACGGTGCGTCGCTTCCTGCTCGGGTCGGCTTCCAGCCTGGGTGTGGCACGCTCGCGCGCAACCGCCTGGTGTAGGGGTCCTGCGGGTCGTCGAGGACGCGCGGCGTCGGGCCCTGCTCCACGAGCCGGCCGCGGTACATCACGATCGCCTGATCGGTGAGCTGACGCACGACCGCCAGGTCATGGCTGATCAGGATGTAGGAGACCGCGGTCTCGTCGCGGATGTCGGCCAGCAGGTTGAGCACCTGCGCCTGGATCGAGACGTCAAGCGCTGCCACCGACTCATCGAGGATCAGGACCCGCGGCTCCGCGGCCAGCGCCCTGGCGATCGCGACCCGCTGGCGCTGGCCGCCGGACAGGGCGCGCGGCAGTGACCGCGACTGCCGGCCATCCAGGCCGACCAGGTCGGTGAGCTCGGCGACGCGGCTGCGGCGGCGGTCCGCAGGCCAGTCATGATGCAGCCGGACCGCCTCCTCGATGGCGTCCGCGGCAGTCTGCCGCGGGTCGAGGCTGGTGTAGGGGTCCTGGAAGACGATCTGCACTTCGCCGCCACGGCGTCGCCGGTCGCGCCCGGACCGGGCCGGACGCGACCGGTCGGTCCCGCATGCGTGGATCGTCCCGTTCGTTGGCCGCTCGAGTCCCACGATCATCCGGGCGATCGTGGTCTTGCCGGATCCGGACTCGCCGACGATCGCGAGTGACTGGCCCGCCGGTATGGCGAAGCTGACGTCGTCGACCGCCACGAGGCTGCCGTATTCCTTGCGCAGGCAGCTCACGGCCAGGACGGGCGCTGTCGGCACGGGCGCTGTCGGCACGGGCGCTGTCGGCCCGGGCGCGGTCGGCCTGGGCGCAGTCCCGTCAGGCATGGGTCACCGCCAGCTGGCCGCGCAGCTCGGTGGCCCGGACGCACCGGGCCAGGCCGCCGTCGAGAGCAGCCAGGCCAGGGACGCCGGCCCGGCAGGCATCGTCGGCGTGCGGGCAACGAGGGGCAAAAGCGCACTCGTCGGCTGGCGCCTCGAACGCTGACAGCGGCCGGCCGGGTATCGCCTGCAGCCGGGGAGCCGTACGGGTGATGTCAGGGCGGGCTGCCGCCAGGGCGGCCGTGTAGGGATGCAGCGGGTCGTCGTGCAGGAGCGCCGAGCTGCGGACTTCGACGACCTGGCCGGCGTACATCACGATCGTCCGGTCGCAGATAGCGGCTGCCAGCTCGAGGTCATGGGTGATGAACAGCATCGCCATCCCGTACTCCCGGCGCAGCTCATCCAGGATGGCCATGACCTCGGCCTGGGTCGTCACGTCGAGCGCGGTCGTTGGCTCATCCGCCAGCAGCAGCTGCGGCTCGGTCAGCAGCGCCGAGGCGATCATCACCCGCTGGAGCATGCCGCCGGACAGCTCGTGCGGGTACTGCCGGAGCCGCCGGGCGCCGTCGTCGATGCCGACCTGGCCCAGCATGTCGACGGCACGCTGCCGAGCCTCGTCGGCGGGCACCCGGAGGTTCGTGCGCAACGCCTCGGTCATGAAATCCCCGATCCGACGCACGGGATTCACGTGCGCGCGGGGGTCCTGAAAGATCATGGCGACCCGGGTACGGAATGTGCGCAGCTCCGAACCCGCCAGCCCGCCGACATCGTGACCGCGATACCGGACCTGGCCCTCGACCTGCGCGCCCGGCGGGAGCAGCTGGTCGATCGCCCTCGCCGTCATCGACTTGCCCGAGCCAGACTCGCCGACCAGCCCGACGGCCTCCCCGGCGCGCAGCGTGAAGGACACGTCGCGCAGGACGGACCGCAGCGCCCCTTCGACCGGCAGTCGGACGGTGACGCTGTCGACCGCCAGGAGCGGCGGCTCGGTCGTCTCGCTGGTCATCCCCGCGCCACTGGTTATCAAGGCGCCGGTCATGGCGGCGCCGGTCATCCCTGGGTCGGTCATCGCTGGGTCGGTCATCGCTGTACCGCCCGCGCCTGCTCGAACAGCCGCTCGCCGAGTACGTTGAACGCGATGACGACGCCGACGATGCACAACCCCGCCGTGAGGGCCGGCAACGGATAACCCTGGAGGATTCCCGGCTGGTTCTCCGAGATCATGACGCCCCAGTTAGGCGCCGGCGGCTGGACGCCGAGGCCGAGAAACGAGATCGCGGCGAGGTCGACCATGGCCCAGCCGAACATGATGGTCGCCTGCGCCACGATCAACGGCAGCATGTTCGGCACGATGTGCCGCAGGCAGATGGACGTCGCCGAGGCGCCCTGCACCTCCAGCGCGGCGACGTAGGGCTGGCCGCGCTCCTTCAGCGCCGCGCCGCGCAGCACGCGGGCGACATACGGCATGTACGCGATGGAGAGCGCGACGGCGGCCGCTGTGAGCCCGGCGCCAAACACCGCTGCCGCGAGAACCGCGAGCAAGATGCCAGGGAACGCGAACAGGATGTCCAGTCCGGCGGAGATCGTGGTGTCTACGATCCCCTGCCTCCAGGCCGCTACGACCGCGATCACCGTGCCGAGCGCCATCGCGCCCACCACTACCGCGAGCGGGCCGAGCATCGACGACTGCGCGCCAGCGATCAGACGGGACAGCACGTCGCGGCCCTCGAAATCAAAGCCGAGCAAGTGCCCGCCGACTGGCCCGACCCAGGACAGGCCCAGGCTCGGCAGCACCGGGCTGTACGGGGTGACAAGCGGACCAACGACCGCGAGCACGGTAGCCACGGTGATGACGGCGGCCGAGGTTATCCCTGCTGCGCCCGTCGAGCGCAGCAGGCCGAGGGCGCCCGCGCGGGCTCCGCCGCGGGTGCGGGGAGCGACCTCGATGGCCGCGCTCACCGTGACCTCCTCATTGAGCCCTGCTTCCGAGCGATACCCGCGGGTCCAGGACGGCGTACAGCACGTCGACGATGGCGTTGATGAGCACGAACGCCGCCACCAGGACCAGCGAGATGCCTTGGACGACAGCCAGGTCCTTCGACTCCGCTGCCTGCACCAGATAGGCGCCGAGGCCGTTCAGGCTGAACGCCGTCTCGACCACCGCGGCGACCGCGATCAGCGAGGCGATGGTGATGCCGGAGACCGTCGCGATCGGGATCGCCGCATTGCGCAGGATGTGCCTGCGCACGAGCTGGCGCCGCGGGATGCCCCGACTGATCGCCGTCTGCACATGCTCACGATCAGCCTCCTCGCGCACCGCGGCTCGCGTCACTCGCGAGACGATCGCGATCGAGGAGAAGGCGAGCGCGATCGCCGGCAACGTGAGGTGCAGCACGCTGGACCAGAAGCCCGTGCCATTGCCGAGGGCCGGGAACCAGCCGAGCTTCACCGAGAAGACGAGAACCAGCACGATCGCCGCGACGAAGGACGGGACCGCCGCCGAGATCGCCGTAGATACAAGCACGCTGGTGTCAGCCAGGCCGGGGCGCAGCGCGGCGATGATCCCGCTGGCGATGCCCAGGACCAGGATGATCAGGGCGGCGTACAGGACGAGCCCGCCGGTCGTCCCGATGCGCGCGGCGATGACCGACGATACGTTCTCCTGCAAGGTGATGGACAGCCCCAGGTTGCCGTGCAGCGCGTTGTCCAGCCAGTACCAGTACTGCGCCAGGAATGGCTGGTTGAGGTGGTAGCGCTGCTCCAGCACGTGCAGGCTGCTGGCAGGCAGGGCCCGGCCGCCAGAGAGCGCCGAGATCGGATTGCCCGGCGCCAGATAGAGCGCGCCGAAGATCACGAAGCTGGCGATCAGCAGGCTGACGAGGAGCATTGCCAGCCGGCGCAGCAGGAACCGCCGGCGCATCGGCTAGCCCTTCGCGCCGAGGTTGTCGGCCCACGGCGCGAACATGTAGGAGAATGACGCCACGGCCCCGGTGAGGTTCTTGCTGAGCATGAGGATGTTGGTCGGCTGGACGTTCGGAATCCACGGCAGCAGCGTGGCCGCCAGCTCCTCGGCCTTCGCCACGAGCGCCGCGCGCTTGTCCGGATCGGCCGTGCCGCGCGCCTGCTCGAGCAGGGCCGTCAGCTGCGGGTTGTTGAACTTGTCATAGTTCTGCGAGCCGGTGGGGAGCACGATCGTCGCCAGCAGCGCCGCTGGGTCGGCGTAGTCGCCGTAGTTCACGGTGATGAATCCGTCGACGCCCTGCCGAGCCTGTGCGCTGGTGAAGAAGTTGATGTAGTTCTGGGCCGACACCGACTTCAGCACGACCTTCAGCCCGATGGCCTGCGCGGCCTGCTGGTAGGCGCCGGTGACGGTTGCGATGCTGGTCAGCTGGCTCGACGTGCCGATGGTGATCGTCTGGCCCGTCACCCCGGCCGCGTGGGCGAGGTTCCGCGCCTTGGCCAGGTCCTGCGCCAGCACCGGCGACTTGTTGTAAGCGGCGTCGAATACTGACCTGCCGTAGCCGAACGTGCCCGGGTTAGCCAGCCAGCGCGGCATCAGCGCCGCGCCCTGGTAGACGTTGCTAATGATGGCCTGCCGGTCGAGCGCCAGCGAGAGAGCCTGCCGCACTCGCACGTTGGCCAGCGGTCCGCTGGTGGCGGACACGATAAAGGCGTCGGTCGACTGGCCGGGACCCTGGTACACCTTGACGGCGCTGCTGTGCTGCAGCTGACTCAGGGCCGGATCGCCGAAGTAGTAAGAGCCCTGAATGGCCCCGGTCAGCATGCCCGAGTTGAACGAGGCCGCGTCGGGAACGCCCTTGATCACGATCTGCTGCACCAGCGGCTTCACTGCCGGATTCCAGTAGTGCGGGTTGACGACCGCGGTCACGCCGGCACCGGCGGTCCAGGACTTGAACTCGTAGTCGCCGGTGCACATGATGCCGCCCGCGGGCGTGCCGTAGTTCTTGCCTTCCTTGACGGCGTAGCTCTTCTGGATCACGACCCCGGCCATCGAGGCAAGCTCGCCCTCGAGCCAGAAGTCAGGCTGCTTGAGCGTGATCGTGACCTGGCCCGGCCCGGTCGCCTGGATTGACTGCACCCGGCTGAAGGCGGCGCCGTAGAAGCCCCCGTAAGCCGGATCCATCTGCCTGTCCAGGCTGTAGACCACATCAGCGGCGGTGACGGCGCTGCCATCCCAGAATTTCGTGCCCGGCCGCAGCGTGAACACCATGCGCGTCGGCGACGGATTCGCGACGGTGGCGAGGCCAGGCCCGATCGAGCCGTCTGGCGCCTGCCGCAGCAGTGACTCGCACATGAGCGAGATGGCCGTGTTCTCCGGGTAATCGAAGGCAAAGATCGGGTCGAGCGAGTTCACGTCCCGGTACACCGCCCAGGTCACCGATGGCACGGACTGCGTGCCGGCCGCCGTGGTCGCGACCAGGCCCTTCGTTGGCGAGATGGTGCCGGGGTTCGAGGCCCCGCCGATCGAGCGCCCGCAGCCCGAGGCCAGGAGCGCGCTTGCTGCCACGACGGCTGCGGCCGCCGAAATTCGCCGGATCCGGCTCATCTTTTCTCCTAGAAGGTGCTCGGTCTCGAGGGACGGGCTACGCGGCCTGCCCGCGCTGATAGGCGAGCTCGCCGCGAATCCAGGTCTGGCTGACGGCGGCTGAGCCGATCTCGTGATCGGCAACGTGACTGAGGTCGGCGTCCACCACGGCGAAATCGGCGTCCATGCCGGTCCGGATCGCGCCGGTCACCGACTCCAGTCCGTTCACTCGCGCGCTGCCGCTGGTGTAGGCCGCGAGAATGGCCGCCAGTCCAAGACGCTCCGCGGGCAGGAACGGGCCTGGTCCGTCGTTCTGCGCATCGGGCGCCGTCCTGGTCACCGCGACGTGGGCGCCTAGCAGCGGGTCGGGGCTGCTCACCGGCCAGTCACTGCCCGCGCACAAGCGCGCGCCAGCGGCGGCTAGCGACCGGAACGGATACTGCCAGCCAGCCCGGCGCTCGCCCAGGAATGGAATCGTGAGCTCATCCATCTGCGGTTCGTGCGCTGCCCACAGCGGCTGAATGTTGGCGGTCGCTGACACTTGTGCGAAGCGGGTGATGTCGTCAGGATGTACGACCTGAAGGTGCGCCAGGTGATGACGATTGCCGGTGTCCCCGTTCGCCCGGCGTGCCGCCGCCACCGCGTCAAGAGCTATTCGCACAGCGCGATCGCCGAGGGCGTGGAAATGAACCTGGAATCCCTCACGATCCAGGACAGTCACGTACTCGGGCAGCTGGCCGGGATCGATGAAGTCGAGCCCGTTGACATCGGTATGGCAGCCAGCCGAGTCGAGGTAGGGCTCCAGCATGGCGGCCGTGTG
Source organism: uncultured Actinomycetota bacterium (assembly GCA_963792725.1). Classification (GTDB taxonomy): domain Bacteria; phylum Actinomycetota; class Actinomycetes; order Streptosporangiales; family Streptosporangiaceae; genus JAJYUU01. Next base: position 457,279 of record CAWBXJ010000004.1, read on the forward strand.
GTTCTCGGCCACCCCGTCGAGCATCATCTTCACGCTGGCGGGCCGGAACCGTCCCTCTTTGCCTGCACCACGACGGTCCAGCAGCTCGGGTAGCTGCTCCAGGCCACGATCCCGGTCCCACCAGAGTGCGCCAACCACGTTGGCCAGGAGCGAGCCATCCTGCGCGGCGCGCAGGTAGGCAGGCAGGGGATCTCCTGACCCGTGCAAGTGGCCGACGATCGCGTCCTGCCAGCCGGTGATTCCAAACGAGAGCAAGCGCTCCTGTCCGGCCAGCAGGGCCTCGTACCAGTCCGCGTCGCCAGCCGGCGGCAGCAGCCGCGCGACGAGACTGGTCGCACCTTCCTGGAGCATGCCGACCGGAGCTCCAGCCGTGTCCCGCTCGATCCGGCCGTCAGCCGGGTCGAGAGTCGCGGAATCAATGCCGGCCAGGCGGAGCGCCGCGCTGTTGACCCATGCACCGTGCCCGTCGCGGTTGGGCAGGTAGACCGGGCGATCGGCGACGATGGCGTCGAGGTCCGCGGCCGTCGGCACGCCACCGGGGAACGCCTCCATTGACCAGCCGCCGCCGGTGATCCAGCCGTCACCTGGATTGGCACGGACGTAGGCCGCGATGATGTCCAGGTAGCCCGTGCGGGTCGTCACGCCGGTGAGGTCGCAGCGCCGGAGCTGATCGCCAGCGAAGACCGGGTGAACGTGCGCGTCGATGAAGCCCGGCAGCAAGGTGCCGCCAGCCAGATCGACGACGTCGGCAGGTCCGGCCGGCAAGTCCGGCCCGACTGCTGCGATCCGGCCCGCCCGGACGCGAACCCTGGTGCCGGCCGGCCGGAACTGCTCGCCGTCGAAGACAGCGCCGTTGCAGAACAGCAGCTCCGCCCCACGGACTGTCACCAAAGTCTCCTTTTGTCCGGCAACTTGCCCGGTACTCAAGCACTTGACAAAGATGATGTCAATGCCTTGGACTAAATGATGCGGGAAGAACTGATAGCGTCCCGCGCAAGGGCGACAGAGAGCGGGAAGGTGCTGCATGACAGCCGAGCCGACTGCCATGGAGGCGGTGCCTGGCCAGCCCCGGCGCGGCCTCCGGCGCGGGACACTCACTGCGGAGATGCTCGTTACCGAGAGCTTGCGGCTACTCGACGAGCACGGCATCGACGGCTTCAGCCTGCCGAAGCTCGGCCGTGCGATCGGCGCCGACCAGACGGCGGTGTACCGGCATTTCGCCAGTAAGGACGACCTGGTCCTCGCCATCGCTGACCGCCTCATCGAGGAGGCCATGGTCGGGCTCATGCTGCAGGAATGCTGGATCGACACACTCACCGACATGGCCAGGCGGCTGCGCCGGACCTACCTGGCGCATCCGGCGGCAGCGTCGATTTCGGCCTATCGGACCACGCAGCGCCCGGCCGAGATCAGCACAGTTGACGTGATCGTGGGCGCCATGCTGGCCGCCGGTTTCGAAGGCCCGCAGGCGGCGCTGATGTACCGGGTCGTCGGGGACTTCGCACTCGCATGGGCGGGCTTCGAGGCGTCGTTCCTCGCCCTGGACGAGCGCATCCAGCAGGCCGATAGGTCCGCCTGGACGAGCGCCTACCTCGCGGTCAGCAAGGCGGAGCATCCCAGCATCTGGCAGATCAAGACCGACCTGCCAGACGTGGCCGACAACGACATCTTCGAGACGACGCTCGCGCTCGTCATCGAGGGCCTGGCCCGTCAGGCACCACGGCCGTGCGCGTGCGCGAAGCACCGGTCGTCCTGACGGACCGCGAGCGCAGCCAGGGCCCTAGCTACGCTTGGCCTCAGCCGTAATGGGGGGACAAGCTGAAGGAGCACCATGAGGCAGGCGGCAGCATGGCTCGGAGTCGCACCGGATCATCCGCTCGGGGTGGCGGCACTCCCCTACGGCTCCTACACGGCTGCGCACCACACCGAGGAGTTCCGCATCGGGGTAGCCATCGGCGACAGCGTGCTCGACCTGACGACCGCCACCGACCGCCTGCTCCCCGGCCGGGCGCACCTGTTTACCTCGGGCACCCTGGACGAGTTCCTCGACGCGGGTGACGGCGCCTGGGCCCAGGTCCGCGCCGAGGTGACCCGGTGGCTGTCGGAGGATCACTTCCGGCCCGCGATCGAGGACCTGATTGTGCCGGCGAGCGCGGTGCAACTGCGGCTGCCATTCACGGTCGCCGACTACGCGGACTTCTACGCCTCCCCGTATCACGCCACGAACGTCGGCCGCATCTTCCGGCCGGACGGTGAGCCGCTCACGCCCAACTGGCTGCACCTTCCGATCGGGTATCACGGCCGGGCCGGCACCGTCGTGATTTCCGGGACAGCGATCCGCCGCCCTTGCGGCCAGTCCCGGCCGCCCGGCGCAGACATGCCGGTCTTCGGCTCATCCGAGCAACTCGACTTCGAGGCCGAACTCGGCTTCGTGGTGGGAACACACAGCCACCTGGGCGAGCCCGTTCCGGTCGAGAGGTTCGCCGAGCACGTCTTCGGGGTGTGCCTGGTCAACGACTGGTCGGCCCGCGACATCCAGCGCTGGGAGTCGGCACCGCTCGGCCCGTTCCTCGGCAAGTCCTTCGCCACCACGATCTCGCCGTGGATCCTGCCGCTGGCCGCGCTGGAGCACGCGCGCATCCGGCCCCCGTCCCGCGATGCCAAGCAGGTCTCCTACCTAGCCGAGACGACCGACTGGGGCCTCGACATTGACTTCGAGGTCCGGCTGAACGGGCACCTGATTTCTCGGCCGCCGTACGCCACCATGTACTGGAGCCCGGCGCAGATGCTGGCGCACATGACCGAGAACGGAGCCGCGCTGCGCAGCGGTGACCTGTACGCGTCTGGCACCGTCAGCGGTCCGGAGCCAGGTCAGCGTGGCTCGCTGATCGAGCTGGCGTGGAACGGCAAAGAGCCCGTTCCCCTCCCGGACGGCTCGGCCCGGTCGTGGCTGCAGGACGGGGACGAGATCGTCATCTCCGCGACAGCGCCAGGTCCCGATGGCGTCCGGATCGGCCTCGGCGCGGTGGTCGGCTGCATCCTGCCCGCCGTGCTCACGCCGCCGGAGGCCCGCTACTAACCGCGGCGTCGCGGCCGCGTTGCGAACTGACGGGCCAGCAGCTCGCGACCGGCCCGCCGCCGACTATCGCGGCCATGCAGCCGGCGGTGGGCTCGACGAGCGAGAGCGTCCAGTTGGCCGTCGGCTGATACTCGGACTTGATGGCCGGGCGCGCGCCGCAGACGAGTTCGGTGCCGCGCAACCTGGTCAGGCCACGGCCGGTGGCCTTGAGGTAGGCCTCCTTTGCGGTCCAGTGCCGGTAGAAGCCACGCAGCGGCGACCCGCCGCAGCCGGCTGCGATGCAGGCCGCCTCGTCCGGGCCGAACCCGCCCGCCACAAGGTCGGCCAGGCCGGCCCGGCCGCTGACTCGTTCGATGTCAGCGCCCACCGGTGCGCGCGACACAGCCACCAGGGCCACGTCCGCGCTCCGGCTCAGGCTGAACTGAAGCTGGCCCGCCTGGTCGCCGGCGCAGCCCCGGCCGGCCATCCGCGCCGGCCGCGAAGCGCAGCTCAGCCGGACTGGCATCCACGTAACGGCTCAGGATCAGCCGCAGCCAGGCCCGGCTCGCGGCGAACCGTGCACCGTCCCGCGGCCGGGCGTAGCTCGCCGCCCGGTCGCGCTCAGCCGGCGCCAGCAGCCGGCCGACCGGCAGCGCATCGAGGTCGATCAGCCACGCGTGGACCTCGCCCGAGCCGGCCAGTTCCAGGCCCGGGCCAGTCTGTTCGGCGCGCTCCCCGCCGTGGCGGCTCCGCATACGGCGCGAGGTTACTAGTAGTGCGCATCTGGTGGCAGCACCAGCCGCTGCACGGCTCCATTCCGCTGGCGAAAAAGACGGCAGGCGTGGGTGCGCGAACTGACACTACGATGTGCGGATCGCCAGAAGGCGGGAGATGCAGCTATGTCGGGGCCGACTCAGCCGTGGGACCAGTCAGGGGACCCGCGCGAGAGCACAGTCGACCTCCCGCGCCTTGACCTCGCCGAGCTGGCCGATTACTTCCGGGGCGCGGCTGGTCCGCCCGAACCGGCCGGGCGCCTCGACCCACTTCCTGAGCCGGACCGCCTTAGGTCCTCGGCGCAGGATCCCGAGCCTGGCAGACTGCCGCCGCGGCATCGGCCCGATGCCAGCTCGACGCCAGGCCGCAGGCCCGAGACGGCCGGATTCCTGCACCCGTACGCCGAGCCCGACGTGCCTTCCCGGCAGCGAGTTGAGCCGGGCCGCGCGCACTCGGCAGAATCGCCACGCCCCCGGGAAAGGCCGGGTGCCTCGGAACCGCCACGCTTGCCCGCAGCCGCAGCCGCGGGTCCTGCTCCCAGCAGCAGCCACGCACCGCCCGGGCCGCGCGCCAGGCCGACCACCCCACCTCCGGTGAGTCTGGGGGAACCCATCGATCCCGCTGCCGCGTTGAGCGCGAACCGATCTCGGCCCGGCGCTGACATTGCTGCGCCAACTGCAGCGCGTGTCTCGGCGCCGATCGCCAGCGATGTGCTCGCGGCGAACGTCGCTCCGGCCGCCAGCACGGAGGCAGGACCTGACGACATCAGTCCAGACGCGCAGCCGACCACAAGCGTGCAGCAGGGCGCGATCCATCCGGCGCAACCCGCACCAGAGCCAGGGACCACGTCGCGAGCAGCACCGCCGCCGACCCCGCATGCGCGAGACATGCTCAGGCCCGAACCAGGTGACTCGGGCCGGGCTGCGCCGCTCAGCCGGCCGAGCAGGGTGCGCGCAGGTTCGCTGGCTGATCTCAGGTCACGGCTGGCAAGGCTGCCCGATGGCCATCCGTCCTCGTTCTACGACGATGGCGGCCAGGTCCGGCCGCTTCCGGTCCGGCTCAAGCAGCTCGAACTAGGGCTGCCGGCGCCAGGGCGCGAGCCGGCCAGCAGCTTCCGGCCTGACACCAGCACCGACGACATCGCTGATCACGCAGGAGCAGGCCGCGGCCACCCCGGCACCGACCAACCGGCCGCAGTCCACACGGCCGTCGTTCACGCCGAGCCCGACGTCGCCGAAACTCTCGAGCCGGAGCTGCCAGACCCGGTCAGCTCCGAGCCCGACTACGCGGCACTGGATGACGCCGTGCTGGACGATGCGCCGTCCGAGGCGGCCGACCTGCCCCGGCGCGGTCACCGCGGACCCGACTTCCAGTCCCGCCGAGAGCCGACGATGGGATCCAGCCCACAGGATTCTGCGGACGATGTGAAAACCCCGTTCCCTGCCCAGAACAGGGACGGTCACCGTTCGGCCCCGCCGGACTGGGGGAAGCCCTACGCTGACGCCGGCGAAGGGCACGCCACATCGGACGGGTCGAACGACCTGAACCTCGGACCATGGCAGGCGAGCCAGCGCCCGCGAGCCAGCGGGCTGGAGGGCCTGAGCTCGGGCGGCGGCAACGGCCGTGGCCGGACCAACGGCCATGTCAGTCGCCAGCACCTGCGGCCCGGCGTGCCACGGCCGGACCGACTCGACCCCGGCCAGCGGGATGCCGCCCGGCGAGACACGGTGCAGCATGGGATCGTCGAGCCTCGCGCCGGGCGACCGGACGACGGACCAGCCCACGGCAGCCAACCGGATGCCAGTAGGCTCGGCGCTGGCGGTGCCACCGCCGCGGATCTGCGCCCAGTCGTAGACCGAACGCTGGCGAGATGCCGGGCCGCGGAGGGACGCAACGTCTTCGGCAGTTATGGCAGCAGCGGCCTGACCCCGGCCATCCAGCGAATGGCCGCTCACCTTCCCTTCGGGGGCCTCGCTCCCGGCAGCGAGGCCCACAGCCTCAAGACGCCCGAGCGCTTCGCGGCCAAGCTCGCGCGGCTCATCGCCCGCAACCCAGGCCGGGCGCCCGAGGAGCTGGCTGCCACCATCGGCGACGCGGTGCGATACACGTTCGCCTTCGAGGCTGCCGACTACGTCGAGGGCACCTGGCTGGTACACCGCCGGCTCAAGTCGCAGGGGTTCGAGCTGGAAATCAGGCGGAACCGCTGGGAGAGCCCTGAGTACAAGGGCATCTTCACCCAGTGGCGCGACCCGGCCCATGACCTGGCTTTCGAGGTGCAGTTCCACACGATGGCAAGCTGGGCAGTGGCGCAGCGAACCCACGATGCTTACGTCCAGATCACCGACCCCGCGACGCCGCCGGCCGAGCGCGCCCGGCTCCGGGCCAGGCAGGTAGCCGTCGCCGCCACCGCACAGGCACCGCCGAACTGGACCGAGATCGCGGACTTCCGCCTGGAGTCGCGATGAGCGAAGTGCAGTATTACGTCATCATGGCGGCGCGGGGCAGCCGCGCCGCGTCCGGCCTGGCGCGCCGGACCTACGCTGAGGCCGGGCCCATCGATGAGTCGCTCAGGCAGGACCTGAGCTGGCGACTGGATTCGGCGATCGTCGAGTGGGAGTACGGCGGCCTCAGTGCCGAACTGGTCCGGATCAGCGAGCAGGAGGCCGAGAACCTGACCCAGGCGTTCCGGGCCAGATGGAGCCGGGTGAGCTGAACATCATCGTGCGGCGGGTCGTGCCCGCCGATCTGGGCCAGGTCGGCGGCATCTTCGGCTGGTACGCCAGCAACACGGTCGCCACCTTCGAGGAGGCGCCGCGCAGTGCCGCCGATTGGTCCGCGCTGGCAGCGGAACTGGATCGGCTCGGCCTGCCGTTCCTGGTTGCTGACGCCGAGGGTGCGATCGCCGGCTACGCCTACGCTGGCCCGTGGCGGCGCAAGCCTGCTTACCGCGCCACGGTCGAGGACTCGATCTTCATCGGACCGGAGCACACCAGCCGGGGCATCGGTCGGCTCCTGCTCACGGAGTTGCTCACCGCCTGCGCGGCCGCCGGAGCGCGCCAGGTGATTGCCGTCATCGCCGATTCCGGTGCCGAGGCTTCGGTGGGCTTGCACGAGTCGTGCGGATTCGCTCATGCTGGGCGGCTGGCTGATGTCGGATACAAGCACGGCAAGTGGATCGGGACGCTGCTCATGCAGCGCGCTGTCGGCTGACCTGGGCTGATGCGGCGCGGTGCCTCAGCCCGGCGTGCCCTCGCCGTTCGGCTTCGACCGCTCGAAGAACTCGCGGATCAACTCCCGCTGCCGCTGGCTGACCTGGTCGAAATGCTTGTCGAGCGCATCCTCGCCGATCGCCTCGGCGGTCAGGTACAGGTCCTTGATCTGATCGAGCTTGGCGGCGGCCGCTTCGGGCATCGGACGCGGTGCCGCGTCCGGCACCGGGCGCGCCGGCGGTGGCGGCGGCGCCGGGACGGCCGCTGCGAACGTCGCCGGCGGTGGCTCGACCGACCCGGTGATGCTGGCCGGCCGTCGCGACGGCTGGCTCGGCCGGGCCGCCTCGAACGGGCCGCGCGGCGCCTCGATCGGCCCAGGTCGAGGCAGCGCAGTCGCGCCGGGCAGGATCACCGGCAGCGGGCGCGTCAGCGTGTCGTCGTCACGGCTGGCTGACACGCTCGGCGTCTGTCCGCTCAGGTCTCTACTGCCCGGAACGGGGCTGATTCCATCCCCAAGAGCGTCCACACGGCCGCGGCCTGTCAGGTCGCGGCGACCGCGGTCGTCTGACCGATCGGGCCGCGGGCCGGAATGCCGCGCCCAGCCGTCATCACGGGGCTCGTGCGGCCGATCAAGCGGATCAAGGCCGTAGCCGCGGCTGGCTGGACTGCCGTCGAATCGGTCCCGATCCAAGCCAGGCCGGACGGCGTCGTTCGCCGACCGCTCTGGCCGGAACCCATGCCGGTCAGACGACCTGCCGCGCCCGTCATCTCGATATGCGTCTGGCCCCACGTCCAGGGGCGAGTGGTCCGGGCGGAGCTCAGCCCGCTCCGGGCCCGGGGCCAGCCGGTTATCGGCGCGCCGCTCCACAGACGACCGGTCCGACCCGAACCCGTCCCGCTCCAGGCCCGAGCCCCGGCGATCATCAACGCGCCCCTCCACAGACGACCGGTCCGACCCGAACGCGTCCCGCTCCAGGCCCGAGCCCCGGCGATCATTCACCCACCGCTCAAAAGACGAGCGCCCTGATCGGAACCCGTCCCGCTCCAAACCGGTAGTCGACGAGTCCGTGCGATATTCGCCGGGCCTGGCCGACGTGGCACTGCCAGCGGGACGGCCATCTGAGGCCCGATAGGGCTCCGGTGCGGGCCGCCGCGGCCCGAGCTCGCGCGCCGAGGTGCTGCTCCCAGGCAGGCGATCACGCTCCAGCCGACCGGACTCCGGGCCAGGCGCGCCCTCGCCCGCGATCCGCCTGTCCTGCGCGAGCCGCTGCTCCCGGCTGCGGCCGGAACTATCGCCTGTGCCTGGCCCGTCGTAGGTGTGCTGCTGCTCCGGGCTCGGCTCGATGCGTCCGGCCCAGTCGCCGAGCGCTGGCCGGTCTGCTTCCTGGCTCGGCTCGATGCCACCGTTCCGCTCGCCGAAGGCGAGCCGCCCCGGATCCAGGCCCGGCCCGAAACCATCGCGCTGCTTCCGGCCATCCTGCGCGAGTCGTCGCGGTTCCAGCTCACGGCCGGACCCGTCGCTCCTGGCTAGGCCGTCGTACGCAGGCCGCCGCGGCTGCGGGCCGGCAGCCGTGCTCCGTCGTGGCTCTAGGCCAGGGCCGCCGCCAAGGCGCCAGTCGCTACGCGCGGGATCTGGCGTCCCCAGGCCGGGTGCGAGGTCGTTTGCACCGTTCCGGCGGCCATAATCCGCCCCGGCATCCCGAGGGCTACGTCTCCAGTCGTCGACGGGGCGCTGCCGGGCCGTGTCGTCTAGAGTTCCAGACCAGCCGTTCCCAGGCCGGTTGTGGTCGGGCCGGTTGAAATCGTTCGCGGTCGGCTCTGGCCGGTGGGGATCGTACGTAGCCGGCTCTGGCCGCCGGTAGGAGTCTGGCGGCCGCGGCGGTCGATGATCCCGGTAGGGCGCGATTTCGCTCTCGCCGCCGCCAGCCGGGCGGCGCCAGCCGGACTCGGGCAGATCAGCGTCGCGCAGACGCAGACCGGGGTCGGGCGAGCGTGGATCGGCGTCGCGCAATCGCGGATCGGCGTTCCGCGGATCGGCGTCGTGCGGGCGTAGATCGGCGTCGCGCGGGTCGGCGTCCCGCGGATCGGCGATGCGACCGCCGTACGCCGCCGTTCGCGGCGGTCTATCGATCCCGCCCGGCTCGCGCTCCGAGCTAGCGGGCGCCGACCGCGCAGCAAGCCGGGCCCAGGTGCCGCCCCCCTGCTGAGGCCCGTACTCGCCATCTTCGGCCCGGCCCCGGCCTTGTCCGCGGCCGCTGCCACCGGGGTCTGGCTGCTCGGCTGCAAAGGCTCGGCCACCAGCGTCATATTTAGGCTGCCGCGGTGTGGGCTGTGCAGAGAGCGGCGGTGCCTGCGGTCTAGGCGGTACCTGCGGCCCAGGCGGTGCCTGCTGCCCAGGCGGTGACTGCGCGGCAAGCGGCGAATGCGCAGCAAGCGGCCGCGCATCGACCGGTGACAACGGTTTTGGTGGTGTCTGCGGAGTTGGTCCGGCCTGGCTGGACGGCCGGGCGTCACGATCAGCGGAGGTCAGCGCGTTGGGCCTGACCGGGCGGAACTGGCTCAGCCACTCCTCGGCCGGGAGATCGGGGCGATCGTCAGGTTGCTGACGATCCTCCCGCCTCCAGCGCACCCCTACCTCCACACCGCGTACCGCGAAGATCGCTCGCACGGCGAATCGATCCGGCGCGCTCCCCAAGCTCCGGCCTACCGGCCAACAATCGCATGCGCGCGAATGGGCCGCAACCCATCACTGCTACCTCGCAAGAGCCGCGGACAGTCCCCTGGCCTGCGCCTTCATGCCGAACCTGGCCCCCACGACGGCGCGCAGATGCAGCTGAGAATTAGTTGGTCAAGCCGGGCTTGTCATGATCTGCGCTAGCTTGCTCCGCCACGCAACCGCACCGGCTTGGCGCGCTGACGACCCCAGCGCGGGCACCGGTGAGCACTTCCTGACCGGCACGGTTGTCGACTAGCGTTGCGCCTGTCGCGTATTTCCCGATAACCAGTTCCGTTGCGAGCGGAGGCTTTTCATGGATCGACAGGTTAAGTACCTCTTGTCCGAGTCTGAGATGCCGCAGCACTGGTACAACGTGGTCGCTGACCTGCCATCACCGCCGCCGCCACCGCTGCACCCCGGCACCGGCCAGCCTGTCGGGCCCGACGATCTAGCACCATTGTTCCCCGGCGCTCTCATAGCCCAGGAAGTCTCGGCTGAACGACACATCGCCATTCCCGACGACGTGCTCGACGTTTACCGGCTATGGCGGCCAACGCCCCTATTCCGGGCGCGCAGGCTCGAGCGTGACCTAGGCACGCCAGCGCGGATCTATTACAAGTACGAGGGCGGCAGCCCGGCCGGATCGCACAAGCCGAACACCGCCGTGCCGCAGGCGTACTACAACGCCGCGGAAGGTGTGAGGAAGCTGACAACCGAAACCGGCGCCGGTCAGTGGGGCAGCGCGCTGGCGTTCGCTTCTGCGTTGTTCGGCCTCGAGCTCGAAGTGTGGATGGTGCGGGCTTCCTACGACCAGAAGCCCTACCGGAAGATGCTCATGGAGACGTACGGGGCGACGGTGCACCCGAGCCCGTCTGACCTAACCAACGCCGGCCGTGCCGTGCTCGCCGAGCATCCGGATTCCACCGGCAGCCTCGGGATCGCGATCAGCGAGGCCGTCGAGGTGGCCGCCAGCAACCCGGACACCCGGTACGCCCTCGGCAGCGTGCTCAATCACGTGCTGATGCACCAGACCATCATCGGCGAGGAAGCGCTCAAGCAGCTTGCCATGGCCGGCGACACTCCCGACGTCATCGTCGGCTGCACCGGCGGCGGCTCGAACTTCGGCGGCCTGACCTTCCCGTTCCTGCGGGAGAAGCTGGCTGGCCGGATAAACCCGGTGATCCGGGCGGTCGAACCGGCCGCGTGTCCGTCGTTCACCCGCGGGGTCTACGCCTACGACTTCGGCGATACCGCCGGCTTCACGCCGCTGCTCAAGATGCATACGCTCGGGCACGAGTTCATCCCGGACCCGATCCACGCTGGCGGGCTGCGCTACCACGGGATGTCTCCGCTGCTGTCGCACATCTACGAGCTCGGCCTGATCGAGGCCGTGGCCAAGCCGCAGTCGGAGTGCTTCGCCGCCGGACTCCGGTTCGCCAGGACAGAGGGCATCGTGCCGGCGCCCGAGCCGAGCCACGCCGTCGCCGCCTGCATCGAAGAGGCGCTCAGGTGCAAGGAGACTGGCGAGGAGAAGGTGATCCTGACCGCCCTGTGCGGGCACGGCCTGCTGGACCTGGCGGCTTACGGCGACTACCTCTCGGGCGAGCTGCGCGATCTGCAACTGAGCGACAAGGCGCTCGAGGAAGCTCTTGCTGGCCTGCCGACGCCTGCCTGATCCCGGCGCGCGGCGCCGCTCCTGACCGACCGGAGGCGCCGGTGACGCGGACAGGCACCTGCCCAGGTTGGGAGAGCCCCCGCTAAGACGTGCCTGACCCGGGCCGGGAGGAGGGGAGTCGGCCCGGGCCTTCTGGCACGCATCCGCGGCCGTCACAGCGGACACGCGTAGACGCTGTCATGACATGAACGGACGTTCACACAGCGATACAGTCGTACGCTGGCTGGCCATCATTTGTCAAGGCCCGGATGACAACCATTCGACCGGAACAGGCGTCCAAGACAGACATACCTGACTCTGACCGATGACTGCGATGGCCTGATATGACCGCTGACAACGGGACGCTGTCTAGTGACCGACTGCCCATCGGCGGCTCGCCCCTGCAGTGCAAGCTCGCCGACGCGGCCATCGAGCTGTTCTACACGCAGGGCGCGCTTGCCACCACAGTCCGGGAGATCACCGGCGCCTGCGGCCTGACGCCAGGCGCCCTGTACAACCACTTCGCCTCCAAGGACCACCTGCTGTACGTGCTGGTCAGGGACATCCACCTCCAGGTCGACAGGCAGATGGCAGAGACGCTGGCAGCCGCTGGTCCCGACCCGGTCGGCCAACTGGCCGAGACGGTGCGCTTCCTGGTCGCGCACACCGCCGGGTTCAAGAAGCAGTCGCGAGTCGCAAACCGCGAATTCACCGTGCTGACCGGCGCCCGGCGGCATGAGGTCCGGGCCATCCGCCGCCAGATGCGCGACCGGCTGACCGGGATCCTGCTCGACGGAGCGCACCAAGGCGCGTTCACCCTCGTCGGCGGCAACGACCTTCCGTCCGCCACGCTGTGCTCGGGCACCATCAGCAACATGTGCGTGCACATCAGCGAGTGGACGCTCGAGCACTACCCGCTCGGGATCCCCGACCTCCAGGACCGATACGCCCGGATGGCGCTCCGGCTCGCGGGTGTGCCCGGCTGACGGTCGTCACGCCGTCTGGCTGGCTCCTAGCAGCGCGCCGAAGTCCGCCGGGTCGATATTGCCGCCAGACAGCAGGACCACGGTGCGCCCGCGCGGCGCGACCGCGCCCGACAGGAGCGCCGCGAGTGACACGGCGCCGCTGGGCTCGACCACGATCTTGAGCCGGGTGAAGCAGAACCGCATCGCGTCGATGATGGCGTCCTCGGACACCGTGACGACGTCGTCCAGAAGCCGGGAATTCACCGCGAACGTCAGCTCCCCGGGTTCCCTCGCCCGCAGCCCGTCGGCGATCGTCTCGGGCTCGGCAATACTGACCCGGTGGCCGGCGTGCATGGACTGGCTGGTATCGCTCGCGGTCGCAGGCTCGACGCCGACCACTGCGACGCGCGGCAGCAGCCCCTTGACGGCCGTGGAGACGCCGGCCGCGAGGCCGCCGCCACCTACCGGCAGCAGCACCAGGCCCAGGTCCGGCGCCTGGTCGGCCAGCTCGAGGCCGGCAGTGCCCTGACCGGCCATGACGTCGTAGTCGTCGAACGGCCGGACTAGTGTCATCGATCGCTCTGTGGCGATCTGCGCGGCGACCTCTTCGCGGCTCTCGGTTTGCGGGTCGTAGCGCCGCAGCTGCGCGCCGTAGCCCTCGATCGCGGCGAGCTTGGCAGCCGACCCGTTCGCCGGCACCACGATGATGGCCGTCACGCCGAGCAGCCTGGCCGCCAGGGCGACGGCAGCACCGTGGTTCCCCGAGGAGAACGCCACGACACCCGCCGCCTTGGCGGCCGGATCGAGCAGGCTCAGCCGGTTGTAGGCGCCGCGGAACTTGAAAGAACCGCTGCGCTGGAACGGCTCGGCCTTGAGCAGCACCGAGGCGCCGCTTCGCGCGTCCAGCAGGGACGAACTAAGCAGCGGTGTCCGGTGTGCGACGCCGTCCAGGCGCGCGGCAGCGGCCCGGACACGATCCAGGGTCAGTGCGTCATCCGACATGTATTCCTCTTCGCTCGCGAGGGCTAGCGGCCAGGATGCCCGCCCTGGCCCGATCTGACTGTTTAGCACGGCAGCAAGCACAGCACGCAAGCACGGCGGTGCTAGCACGACAGTGACAGGCTGGCAGCAGGCAGCCCAGACCGGGCAACTTGGCTCAGCGCGAGAGGAGACGACCGACAATGGAGATCCCCAAGCCCAGCGAGGCCGACAGGGAATACTTCAGGTCGCTGCTGCCCGACAGCCCCGAGATCGAAATCAAGCCGATGTTCGGCAATCTAGGGGCATTCGTGCACGGCAACATGTTCGCTGGCCTGTTCGGCGCCGCCGTCGGGGTCCGGCTGGCCGATGCCGACCGCGACGAGCTGGCCGCTGTCGCCGGCGCCGGTGCTTTCGGGCCGGCCGAGCGCCCAATGGGCGGCTACCTGAGCTTGCCACCTGCGTGGCGCGCTGATCCCGGCATCGCCGCCGCGTGGGTCGACCGAGCGCTCGCGCATGTCAGTGCGATGCCGCCGAAGAAGGCCAAGCCCACCAAGCCCAAGGCCAGGGGCCCGCGGACCTGAGCGACGGGCCACATCCTGCAGGCGTCCGGCCAGGCCAGCAGGCGGCCAGCGTGCCACCAGGCGGTCGGGGCAAAGCACCGGTTGAGTTGCTCGCCTGACGAGCGGCTCAGGTGGGGATCGGGGCGCGGGTCCCGAGACCCGGGCACCTGCGGGCCCTGTGGCAGGCTTGGAGCGTGGCTGTCGGCCGCGTGCTCAGCGGGGCCATCCGGCTGGGCTGTACGGGGGGAGGCGACGCCCGGTGGATCTGGGCTTCTTGCGGCGACTTTATGACGAGATCGGGGACTACGTCTCCGTGTACCTGGACACGGACAAGGTCCACGAGAAGAACTCCACGGAGGCCCTGGAGATCCGATGGCACGACGCGCGGCGAGACCTTGCCACCCAGGGAACCGGGCAGGCCACGCTTGACGCCATCGCGGAAGTCGTACTCGATCCTGACGAAGTGTCACCCGGCCGGGCCGTCTTTGCGCGCAACGGCGCGGTGATGTTCAGCGGGGCCCTGGATGCGCCGCCGCGGCGGGAGATCGCGCGGCTGGCGCCGCTGCCGCACCTGATGCCGCTACTGGCGCAGCACCGCCCGCCGATCCCCCACGTGCGCGTGTTCGCCAGCCGGACTGGCGGCGAGCTCGTCGCCGTCGGCGGCAGCGGTGAAGCGTGGCGCGACTGGATGGCAGGCAGGCAGTGGCCCGTGCACAAGGTCTCGGTTGGCGGCTGGTCGCAGGACAAGTACCAGCGCCGCGCCGAGGAGACGTGGGAAGAGAACGCCAAGGAACTCGCCGCCGAGGTCGTCGCCGCCGCGGACCAGGTAGCCGCGCGCCACGTGATCATCAGTGGTGATGTGCATGCCAGGACGATGCTGCTTGAGCACCTGACCGTGCCACTACGAGAGTCCGCAGCCATGCTCGACAAGGAAGTGAGCGCCGACAGCCAGGCTATGGCCGAAGCCGCAAATCAGGCTCTGTCGGACTGGGCCGACCGCGAGCGCCGGCAGCGCTTCGAGGACTGGGGCACCTACCTCGCGCACGACAAGGCGGTGCAGGCACTGCCGGAGAATCTCACCGCGCTTCGCAACAGCCAGGCCGCTGACGTGTTCGTGGCCGATAACCGGCACTCGGTCGCGACCGCGTGGATAGGCCCCGGTGGCGCCGACGTGGCGGCCGCACGCGACGAGCTCGTGCTCCGAGGCGTCAGCGACCCCGTCGAGGACCGCGCGGATGCGGCCATCGTCCGCGCGATCGCCTGCACCGACGCCGAGCTGCACTTCCTGCCCGACGACCTGGTAGTCACCGGAGACCCGGCGGCGTGCGGCGGTATCGCCCGGCCTCGCGACGGCATCGGTGCGACGCTGCGGTTCCCGCCGCTGATCACCGTCTGAGACGCAGCCAGCGGCGGACTCGGCCGCAACGACTGACCCGGCTCGCGCTAAGCGCGGTGCTCCTCTACTGGCAGCCCCAGCGCCCGGATCAGCTCGCCCACATTGGCGACCGTGGTACGCGGTGGCAGCGCCGCCACCAGATCCGGCAGCGGTGGCTCAGCCTGTCGCGCGGCCAGGGTATGCAGCAGCTCCTCTCGTGTTGCCGGGAACATCGTCCGGCCCAGGTAGCGGGCCAGCTCACTGCGCCTCTCGATGGCGCGGAAGCCGGGGGTACCAGCGAGCCTGGCCTCGGGCGCCCAGATCCCGTCGTCCGGCCAAAGAGCCGCATCCTCGAGGTCTGGCCATTCCTCACCGTGATCGCGGATCTCGGTGAGGTCCTGGCGCTTGATGAGGTCGTCTTCAGCTGGTCCGTGCTTCGCGCTGACCTGCTCGCTCATAAGCATGCCTCGCTTGCGTCTCGGCTGCTCCCGGCTAGGTGGTCGCCTTGCCCGTTATGGCCGGACCGGAAACCTCCCGCCGCCGGGCTGCCGCAGGGCTGGCCGGCAGGCCGACTGCCGCCTCGTGGCTAGGCGGCCGGCCCTAGCACGTCGGCGAGCACAGCGACCGCGCGCCTGAGCGCCGGCGCGTCCTCGCCGGCATAGCTCAGCCGCAGGTACGGGCCGGGCGGCTCGCTGGGAAAGCTGGCCCGTCCGGGCGTCACCGCGAGCCCGCGGGCCGTGGCCGCCTCGCTGACGTCCGCATCGGAGACGTTGTCGGGCAGCCGCAGCCACAGGTGCATCCCGCCCGACGGGATCAGGTCGAAGCGGCATGACGGCAGCATCTCGAGGACCGAGGCGACGAGCGCATCGCGCCGGTCCCGCAGCAGCCGCCGCACGGTGCCGAGGTGACGCGGCCAGCCAGGCGCGGTCAGCACGTCCAGCGCGATCTGCTGGAGGATCGGGGCGACGAACAGATCATCGCTGATCCGGCCACGGCGCAGCCGGGCCAGGATCGGCCCGCGCGCGATCAGGCCGGATACCCGCAGGCCGGCCGCGATCGGCTTTGACACCGAGCGCAGATAGATCACGTGGCCATCGTCGTCGTGGCTGACCAGCGGCGACGGTGACGGCGCGCCGAGGTCGAAGTCGCGCATCCAGTCGTCCTCGAGCAGGAACGCGCCCGCGCGCGCTGCGGCCGTCAGGACGGGCTCGCGTCGGTCGGTGGCCAGCACCGAGCCAGCCGGATTGGCGTAACGGGGCTGAAGGTAGGCCAGCCGCGCGCCGGTCCTGGCGAAGGCGTCGGCGAGCGCGTCCGGCAGCACGCCCTGCGCGTCGCCTGGTACCGGGACCAGCACCAGGCCAGCCGCTCGCGCTGCCGCCAGCGCACCGACGTACGTGGGCGACTCGACGATCAGCGGATCTCCTGGTGCGCACAGATGACGACATACGGCCGACAGCGAGGACTGACCCCCGGACGCGATCAGGACGTTCGCCGCGGTGAGCCCGTCGCCGGCCTCCGCGGCAAGATAACTGCGCAGCTCGGGCAGCCCCTGCGGCGGCAGCCTGGTCCAGGCTTGCGGCCGCCGCGCCGCTCGCGACGCCGCGGCAGCGAGCAGGCCGAGCGGCTGGAGCCGCTCATCGGGAAACCCGCTGGCCAGCCCGATGGCATCGGGAGGCAGGGGATCGACGAGGCGCTCCAGATCCGGCCCGAGCCCCGCCCTGCTACCAAGCGCCAGTGTCTGCCAGGACAAGTCGGCCGCCGGTCTCGCCGGCCGGCGCGCGGCCGTGAACGTGCCGCTGCCCGGCTTGGTGACCAGCAGCCCGCGACGGGCAAGGTCGGCCAGCATGCGCTGCACCGTGGCGGGGCTCAGCCGGTAGCGCTGCTGGAGCTCCCGATAGGACGGGAGCTTGCTGTCTGGCGGCAAGGAGCCGATCAGCGCCTCGATGCTGGCAAGGGCGGATCCATTACTGCTATCGTCGTTCATGACAGACAATAGAAGCACTTCCCATTCTGCTAGGGAAGCGTCACCGGTGCTACTTGGCGTGCTCGGTGTCCTGTCCTTCAGCCTGACGTTCCCCGCGACCACTGCAGCGGAGGCATCCTTCAGCCCGGTCGTGGTCGGCGTCGGACGCGCGGTTCCCGCTGCCGCGCTCGGTGCTGCGGTGCTCGTGTACAGGCGCCAGCCGCTGCTGCCGCCGCGGGCCGCGCTGCGCGGCCTGCTCGTCGTGGCGCTGACCGTGGGTGTCGGCTTCGGCCTGCTGTCTGCTCTCGCGCTGCGTCACGTCAGCAGCGTGCATGGTGCTGTGCTGACCGGCCTCATCCCGGCCGCGACCGCGGGGATGGCGGTGTGGCGCGCGCGGGAGCGGCCGCGCACCTCTTACTGGGCCGCGCTCGTGGCCGGCCTCGCGATCGTGATTGGCTTTGCCGTGATCCAGGGCGGTGGCCGCCTGCGGCCCGCCGACGCGCTGCTGCTGGCCGGCATCGCCGTGGCTGGCGTCGGCTACGCCGAGGGCGGCATCCTCGCCCGTGACTACGGCGGCTGGCGGGTCATCTGCTGGGCGCTGCTCCTGGCGCTCCCGCTCACGGTGCCGCTGACCGTCATCGGTGTGATCGCTAGCCCGCCACAGCACGTGACCGTGCCCGCCGTGACGGGCCTGGCCTACGTCAGCCTGGTGTCCATGTGCCTGGGCTTCTTCGCCTGGTATCAAGGCCTCGCCCGTGGCGGTGTCGCCAGGATCGGGCGGCTGCAGCTCGCACAGCCAGCGCTCACGCTCGCCTGGTCGGCGCTGCTGCTCGGCGAGAGCGTCAGCGCGCTGACGGGTGCGGCCGCCGGCGCGGTGATAGCCGCGACCGCCATCGGCCGCAACGCCCGGATCGACGCGCCTCGGCTGCCGGACGAGACGCCCGAGGTTATGGTGGCACCATGCCCGACCGCAAGGAGATCATCGAGGTCGCTGGCCGCACGGTAACGATCTCCAACCCGGACAAGGTCTACTTCCCGCGTACTGGTCACACCAAGCTGGACCTGGTCCGCTATTACCTCAGCGTCGCCGACGGCGCCCTTGTCGGAGTGCGCAACCGGCCCATGGTGCTGAAGCGGTTCGTGCACGGCGCCGAACGCGAGGCGTTCTTCCAGAAGCGGGCCCCGGCTAACCGGCCCGACTGGCTCGAGACGGTCGTACTGAGCTTTCCGTCCGGGCGGACGGCCGAGGAACTCGTCGTCTCCGACATGGCTGGGCTTGCCTGGGTGGCAAACCTCGGCTGCATCGACCTGAACCCGCACCCCATCCGCGACGACGACCTAGAACACCCCGACGAACTGCGGGTGGACCTCGACCCCGTTCCCGGAGTCGAGTGGTCGCAGATCGTTGACGTCGCGCTTGTCGCGCGAGAGGTGCTCAGCGACGTTGGGCTGACTGGCTGGCCGAAGACCTCCGGGTCCCGCGGTATGCATATCTACGCCAGGATCGAGCCGCACTGGACGTTCACCGAGGTACGCGGCGCGGCGGTCGCGCTAGCCAGGGAGATCGAGCGGCGCGCGCCGGCCGAGGCCACCGCGCGCTGGTGGAAGGAGGAACGGCACGGCGTCTTCGTGGATTACAACCAGAACGCCAAGGACCGGACCGTCGCCTCGGCTTACTCGGTCCGGCCGACCGCAGATGCCCGCGTGTCAGCGCCGTTGCGCTGGGACGAGGTGCGGGGCTGTGATCCAGCGGCGTTCACGATCGACACGATGCCCCGGCGGTACGCGGAGATCGGCGATCCTGGCGCCGGCATCGACGAGGCCGTCGGGTCACTCGACAAGCTGCTCGAGCTCGCCACGGCTGACGAGGCGGCCGGCCTGCCCGACGCTCCCTGGCCACCCCATTTCGAGAAGCAGGCAGGCGAGGCACCGCGCGTGCAGCCATCCAAGCGCCGGACAGGTGGCGCGGCCGCCAGCCGGGCAGCAGCCAGCGGGTCGGCCGGGCGTGCTGGCGCCACCGACAGTGAGGCAGCGGGCGTCGTGCCGTCGCCTGCCCCCGGCAAGACCGTCGGCCCGACCGGCCGGCGCCGGTCATCGATGCCGCTCATCGAGATAGCGCGCGCGGCCAGCAAGGCGGAAGCACTTGCTGGCCTGGAGCGCTGGAAGCAGCGGCATCCGGCCGCGGCGGCGCTGCTGGAGCCGGCCGACATCCTGGTCGACTCGATGCGCGGCCGGTCATCGACGTGGACGAGGATCCGGCTGAACCTCCGGCATGTCCCCGCAGCAGAGCGCCCGCCGCAGGAGTCGCTGGAGGTCGACTACGACCCGTGGCTGGGCTTCACCGGGCAAACCTGATCAGGAACTCGAGCTCGCCGTGATTCTGAGTTGTCACGAAGCTGCCGAAGCTCGGGTTGCCGATACCCCAGTCTGCGAACAGGATCGGGATCGACCCGGATACTTCAACCCCGGCGCTGGTCCGCTCCGCCTGCACCGAGAACGTCACTGCCTTCGTCCGCCCGTGCAGCGTGAGATTGCCCGTTGCGTG
Source organism: uncultured Actinomycetota bacterium (assembly GCA_963792725.1). GTDB lineage: Bacteria > Actinomycetota > Actinomycetes > Streptosporangiales > Streptosporangiaceae > JAJYUU01. Next base: position 477,079 of record CAWBXJ010000004.1, read on the forward strand.
GTAGGTCCGGATCACCGCGTCGGCTGGCAGGCTGCCGAGCGCGATCGGCGAGGTCAGCGTCAGCGTCCCGGTCGGGTACGTGGCCGTGTCCATGATTCGCCCGTTGAACTGGGCGTCGCGCTGGCTCTGGTCACTCCTGATCGTGGCCATCTGCACGGTAAATGAGGCGGCGGTAACGGTCGTGCCGCGGATGGTCATGCTGCCGCTGATTGTGCTGGACCGCCCGACGGCGACGTTGTTCTGCCCGGCCAGCACCTCGTTCACGCGATAGCCGACGATCGATCCGGACCCGACGCGCCAGGTCCCCGTCACGCCACCGGCCGACGTCGGGCCGGCCGATGAGCTGGCGGCTGGCGTGCTCGCGGCTGGCGTGCTCGCCGACGCGCCGGAAGCCGCAGACTTCAGGCTCAGCGGCGCCGGCGCCGGTCCCTCGATCACGTGGATGTACAGCCAGGTACCACCGATGACAACGATCGCGAGCGCGACAAGGCCGCCGATCAGCCACAGGCCGAGCCGGCGCGGGCGGGAACGGGCCACAGTTGGTCCTCTTGGCCAGGCGGGCCGGTGATCCCGGCCCAGCATCGGGCTAACTCTCGCAGCGCCGGCTCAGCAACTGCTCGGCCTTTGCGCTGAGAACCTTCTGACGGCCTGCGATTCGCCGTGCTCCGTCAGGCCACCGCCGGGATCAGCTCCGACAGCAGCTCCAGGTGGCCCAGGTCCGACAGGTCGAGCACCTGAAGGTACATGCGCGTAGCGCCGGCGCCGGCAAACTCGGCGATCTTGGCGGCGATATCGTCTGGCGTTCCGGCGAGGCCGTGCTCGCGCAGCTCGTCCGGCTCCCGCCCGATGGCCGACGCGCGCCTGGCCAGCTCGTCGGGGGTGCGGCCGCAGCAAACGACCTGGGCAGCCGAGAACCGCATGGTGGCTTCGTCCCGGCCGACGGCCTCGCACGCGTGCCGCACCCGCTCGTAGGCGGCCGTGGTCTCCGCCAGGCTGGCGAACGGCAGGTTGAACTCGTCGGCGTAGTTTGCCGCCAGCTTCGGAGTCCGTGTCCGCCCGCCGCCGCCGATAATCACGGGCGGCCGCGGCTCCTGGGCCGGCTTGGGCAGCCCCGGTGAGTCCGTGACGGTGTAGTAGGTACCGGTGTAGTTGAACAGGTCACCGACTGGCGTCTCCCACAGCCCCCTGATGACGGCGAGCTGCTCGGCGAAGCGGTCGAAGCGCTCGCGCGTCTCGGGGAACGGGATCGCGTAGGCGGCGTGCTCGGCGCCGAACCAGCCGGCCCCGAACCCGAGCTCGACACGCCCACCGCTCATCTGGTCGACTTGCGCCACCGAGACCGCAAGCGGCCCCGGATACCGGAACGTGGCGGGGCTCACCAGCGTGCCGAGCCGGATCCGCGACGTCTCGCGAGCGAGCCCGGCGAGGGTGATCCAGGCATCCGTCGGGCCCGGCAGGCCGCTGACGTCGCCCATCTTGAGGTAGTGGTCGGACCGGAAGAACGCGTCGAAGCCAAGGTCCTCGGTCGCCTTGGCAACGCTCAGGAGCGTGTCGTAACTGGCACCCTGCTGGGGCTCGGTGAAGATTCGCAGTTGCATGCGTCCATTTTGGCGGGCCGGATCCCGTTACATACCCCGGACCCCAAACAAGTGCCAAGGCGCGAGCTAACCGGCCCACGCGGCATCGGATGCCACGCCAGGCACCTCGCTGATGTGACCGCCGTTCTCCAGGCTGACGCCGCAGAATGAGATGAGCACGTCCCTGCCGCCAGGCTGCGGGGCCAGCGGCTGCCCTGCCGGGCAGCCGAATCCAGGCACCGCAACCGTAGGGCCAGCCGCCGCGCCAGTCTTGACGCTGGCTAGCCCGAGCCGGGCACCGGTGTCGCCGCCGCAGGCCTGCAAGGTTAGATAGCCGCTTCCGTTCGCCAGCCAGGTACCGGACAGAAGGTGGCACTGGCCGGCTTTCTTGGTGAACGGCGGCCACAACGACACGGCGGGCGCGATGCTACTGCTTCGCGCAGTGTTGAGAGTGACGGCACCCATCGGGGCGAAGCCGCCACCGGTCTCATCACTGCCTGGAATGTACGTCAAGTGCGTATCGTTCTGCCAGGACAAGCTCCAGGCTTGCGTCGTGAGGGCAGAGCCGAGGGTCCACGTCCGCGTGCTGCCTGTATGACCCGGCAGCGGGACGAGCCTGATCTGCCCCGGCAACCGGTTTACGGCGATGTGCCAGAGAGCTACGGCGATGCTCGAGCCGTCCGGGCGCACCGCCAGCCCGGTCACTGCCCAGCCTTTCCTGATCTCCCCGCCGAACGGCTGGACGCGGCCCGATTCGGTCACCATCGCCAGCCGCGCCGCCGCGGACCGAGGGTCGGTGAGCGGGCTAGGGTCGTAGGCGATGACCCAGCCACCACCTGGGTCGGTGGCGACAGTGGAAACGTTTTGCACGCCGTGAATCGTGACCGGGGGCACTGTGCTGCCGATCCTGGTCATCACCAGCTGGCTGGACTCACTCAGGCCGAGCACGAGCGCTGTCTGACCGGCTGGCGGCAATGTCGGCTTATGCACCGGACCTGGCTTCCCGGTCCGATGGTCCGCAGCCGGAGCCGGCCGAGAGTGGCTGACCGCGCTGGAGTAAGCAGCGGCCGATGCGCCGGCCGCGACGACGGCCAGCGCACACGCCGCTGCCACGGTCCGCGCTCGGCGGCGGCGCTGGCGCTGGCGCCCGCGAGCCAATACCCGAGCAGCAGGGGGCACCGGTGCCGCCAGCGCCATCCGGCCGGGCGATAGCCAGGCCTTGACGCTGCCGATTGAACAGCCGAGCTCAACGGCGACCTGTCCGACCGGGAGATCAGCCAGATAGTGCAGAACCAGCACCACCCGCTGCCGCTCTGGCAGCGTCCGCAATGCTGCGACCAGCGCCACAGTGTCAGGGCTGATCTCAGGGACGTCGCTGGCTACGAGCTGATGAGCCGCGGCGCGTGCGGTGCGGTCCCGGCGAAGGCGGCTGGTCGCCAGGTTAGTTGCCACGCGTCGCACCCATGCTTCGGGCGATTCGCAGGCACGGACCGAATCCCAGCGCTGCCACGCGCGGGCAAACGCCTCCTGGGCGACGTCCTGCGCGTCGGCGAGATTCCCGGTCAGCGCATACGCATGTCGCACCACCCGCCTGGCCGTGGCGCCGCAGAACTGGTCGAAGTCGGTGACCCCGGTCTCAAGGGTCATCGGCCCCTCCCCGGCACCTGGCCAGCGGCTCATCTGACGCGATTCAGGTGCCCGGCTGACTCGATGAGGCACGCCGCCAGCCGTCGCGAGTGCTGTCACATCTGAATGACGCGCTAGCGGGCCGCCAGGTTACGGAACAGGTCGAAGCGGCTTGGATGCTGTGCTAGTCCCTGGTCAGGGTCGCTAGGCACTCGACGTGATGTGTCATCGGGAAAGCGTCGTACCCGCGCAAGCCGGTGAGCTGCCAGCCGCCGTCGATGAGCAGGCGCAGGTCGCGTGCCAGCGTCGCAGGGTCGCAGGAAACGTAGGCGAGCCGGCGCAGGCCGGGCCGGCGGCTGGTTCGCCGGCTTCCTGCGCCGCGATCTCGCCGCGCCCGCACAGCGCGTCGATGACATGCCTGGCCACGCCCGCCCGCGGCGGGTCGAGCACCGCGATCGAGGCGCCGCGCAGGCCAGTCCGGCGCAGTACCTGCGCGACATCGCCGCGATGTGCCCGCGCCCACGGCCAGTCGCGCAGATTATGCCGGGCGTCGCGGACGGCGACCGGATCCTGCTCGATGGCGATCACCGTGCCAGCCGGCCCGACGGCGTCGGCGAGTACACCAGCAAACAGGCCCGCGCCGCAGTACAGATCGAGCGCGACCTCGCCTGGCTCGGGCGCCAGCGCGGCCAGCACCGCCGCCGCGAGCATCTCCGCCGCGCCGGGATGCACCTGCCAGAAGCCGCCCAGGCTGACGCGCCAGTCACGGCCGGCCGCGCGCTGCGTCAGATAGCCGCGGCCGCGGACCGGGATGCGGGTGCCAGACGGGCCGGCCAGCTGGATCGCGTCCGCCGCGACATCGGGCAGGCTCGCGGCCGCGGCCTTGCCTGCCAGCAGCACGCCGCGCTCGCCGGTGGCCGGCGCCACGGCGACCTCGACCGACTGCACGGGTGGCCACCGGACACCGGTCACGCCGACGTCGGTGACGAGCGGGTGGGCGATGAGGCAACGATCGACGTTGACCACCTCGTGCGAGCGATGGCGGCGCAGGCCGGCGGCCCCGTTCCGGTCAATGGCGAAGGTGACGACGGTACGCCAGCCAAGCCCGCCCTCGTCACCGTCGATGGCCTGGACCTCGACCTCCCGGTCGAGCCCGGCGATCCGGCTGAGCTGCTGGCGGATCACATCCGCCTTGAACTGCCGCTGAGCCGACAACGCGGCGTGCTGCCAGTCGCAGCCGCCGCAGCCGCCCGGCGTGGCGTACCGGCAAGGCGGCGTCACGCGGTCAGCCGACGACCGCAGGATCTCGACCGCGTCGGCTCTGGCAAACCGAGCCGTGACCTGGGTCACCACCGCTCGGACTCGCTCCCCCGGCAGGGCGTGCCGGACGAATATCACCCAGCCCGTATCATCCTGCCTGGAAACACACCAGCCGCCATGGACGACCTCGCCGACAGTGAGTTCCAGCACGTCCCCGGCCTGCGGAGTGGAGGCAGCATCGGTGGTCACGGGCTCCATGGTGCCCTGGCGGTGCGCCGGTTCGCTGAGCTGGGTACCTGTCTGGCACACGGCACCTATCTGCCCCCCGGTGCCGGCCCTGGGCTGGCTGGCTAGCAGCATCGCCTGAGAGGGAATACGGTGACTGCACCGCTCTGGTTGGAAGGATGCACGTGCATATCGTGATCTTGGGTTGCGGGCGCGTCGGGTCCAGCATCGCCCATACCCTCGAGGACCGGGGCCATTCCGTCGCCGTGATCGACCAGGACCCGGAGGCCTTCCGCAAGCTGCGCTCTGGCTTCAAGGGGATCAAGGTCACCGGCGTTGGCTTCGATCGTGACGTGCTGACCGAGGCAGGGATCGAGCGGGCCGGCGCGTTCGCGGCTGTGAGCAGCGGTGACAACTCCAACGTGATCGCGGCCCGGGTGGCCAGGGAGTCGTTCGGCGTGCAGCGCGTGGTGGCGCGGATCTACGACCCGCGGCGGGCGTCGGTGTACCAGCGGCTCGGCATCCCCACTGTCGCGACCGTTGCCTGGACCGCCGATCAGATGCTGCGCCGGCTGATCCCAGAGGGCGCGGAGTCCCTCTGGCGTGACCCGACCGGAGCGGTGGTGCTGGCCGAGGTGGCGTATTCCGAGGTCTGGCTGGGCCAGAAGGTCTGCGACCTAGAGCTGGCGGCGCACGCGCGCATCGCGTTCATCTCCAGGCTCGGGGAGGCCCTGGTGCCGGGTCCGAGCCTCGTCCTGCAGGAAGGCGACGTCGTGCACGTGATCGCGGAAGAGGGCAACATCCCCGAGATCACCCGGATCCTCGCCGCCGTGCAGCCAGGGAAGGCAGGCCACTGATGCGCGTCGCCATCGCCGGTGCCGGCGCGGTCGGCCGATCAATCGCCAAGGAACTGCTCGACAACGGACACGAGATCCTGCTCATCGACAAGGACCCGAGCTCGATCAAGGTACACAGCGTGCCGCGGGCAGAATGGCTCCTCGCCGACGCATGCGAGATCAGCGCGCTCGACGACGCCGCGCTTGAGCGCTGCAACGTGGTGATCGCGGCCACTGGCGACGACAAGGTCAATCTCGTGGTGTCGCTCCTGGCCAAGACCGAGTACGGCGTGCCGCGCGTCGTGGCGCGGATTAACCACCCCAACAACGAGTGGCTGTTCAACGAGTCGTGGGGCATCGACGTCGCCGTGTCCACGCCCCGGCTGCTGTCAGCCCTGGTCGAGGAGGCCGTCAGTGTTGGCGACCTGGTCCGGCTCATGACGTTCCGGCAGAGTGAGGCGAGCCTGGTCGAGGTGACCATGCCAGCCGACGCTCCGCTGGCCGGCCAGCGAGTTGGCAGCATCGAATGGCCCACCGACACCGCTCTCGTCGCCATCTTGCGAGACGGGCGGGTGATCGTGCCGAGCGCGGACGATCCGCTCGAAGGCGGCGACGAACTGCTGTTCGTCACCAGCCAGAACGTCGAGCGCGACCTGGCCAGGCTGCTCGGCTGCACCTAGCGCGTCTCGGCCACCTGGCCGTTGCCCGGCAGCTAGCGCGTCTCGGTAATCTCCGGACCACGCTCGAACGGGCCGAACGAGTTGCCATCCTGGCCGGCCTGCTGGCCTTCGAGCTGGCTTTCGAGCACCTCGCGAGCCTCGTCCGGCAGCCTGATGTCCAGCGGCTTGCGCTGCGGCTCGGCGTGGTCACCGCGCACGACGACGACGTCGGCGAAGATATCCTCGAACGGCCCCGCAAGCTCGGCGTCGGCGGCGGCCGGACCGCTGATCAGACCGCGCAGGAACCAGCGCGGGCCATCAGCACCGAGGAACCGGAGTGGCTGCGGCGGAACCTGGTAGTCACCGGCGCCCTGCGGAACGACGACGGCATGCAGTTCCGCGCCGAACGGGCCCTGCTGCTCGCGGCTCTGCCCGCCGGCCTTTGCAACCTCGTCGGCGATCTCCGGCAGCACCTCGTGCCAGAGCCCGGCGCTCCGCGGCGCCGCGAACGGCTGCAGCTGGAGCCCGCTGTCGCCGTGGACGACGGCGATCGAGATGCCCTCCTCCTCGGACATGAAGACCTGCACGTCGAAGCCGTCGCGCACGGGCACGAGCAGGCTGCCGAAATCGATGCGGTCGGTAGCCGGGTACTCGCTGGCGCTGTCCCAGGGTCCCTCCGAGCGGAGCATCGCCGGGGTGGTCACGGCCGAATCGCGCAGCCGGGTCCAGGTGTCCGGATCGCCGAGGTCATCGCGCCTCGGCCGGTCCTGTGCGCCGGGTTCCTCGTGGTCCTCCTCCTCGCCAGCGGCACCATCGTGCTCGGCGTAGACGCCGGCGTCGGGATCTGCATAATCGCCGGCATAGTCATCGGCCGGGTCTGCGCCCGCGTCGTCGTAGTCTTCCTCGGTCAGCTCGTCATCGGCTGCTGGGTAATCTGCGGCGCCAGGCTCGAGCCCGGTACCGTCCTCGCCATCGCGGCGGCGCCGTCGGAACACCCCGCACGCTCCTTACCTCCCGGCCCCGGGCTAACGCCCGGCCGGAATCTCGTTGTCGGCTGACGGATCGCCGGTCATCGCGTGGCCGCCGGTGGAGCCGTGCCCGCCCTCGCCGCGCTGCGATCCCGGCAGAGTCGCCACCACCCGGAAGACCGGGCGTTCCACCTTTTGAATCACAAGCTGGGCAATCCGGTCGCCTCGTCGAAACTGGACCGGGTGCTCGGTGTCGGTGTTCAGCAGAATCACCTTGATCTCGCCACGGTACCCCGCGTCGACCGTGCCCGGCGCATTGACGATGGTCACGCCGTACCGAGCGGCCAGGCCCGACCGAGGGTGTACGAACGCGGCGTACCCATCTGGCAGCGCAATGCACATGCCGGTGCCGACGATCGCTCGCTCCCCTGGCTGCAGGTTGATGTCGGCGGCGGTTACCAGGTCGCTGCCGGCGTCGCCAGGATGCGCGCGCCGCGGCAGCGGAAGATCTGGATCGAGCCGGGTGACGAGGACCTCGACGGTTCCGGGCTCGTGGCAAGCGCAGGTCATGGGACCATCCTTCGCGCAGTCAGGCATGGCGGCCGCAGATCGCGGCTCCGGCAGCACGGTCGGCTAGCCGTCCGGCCCGCCATTCCGCAAGGCTGGCCAGGCGTAGGTAATCACGGCAGCAGTCGGCACGGCGATGATAGCGCCGGGAATTCCGGCGATGATCCCGCCAACCGCCAGCACGAGGATGATCGCCAGCGGATGCAGCCGGACAATGCGGCCGACCACCAGTGGCTGCAGCAGGTGTCCCTCGATCTGGTTCTCCACGAGGAGTACAGCCAGCAGGATGACGGCGGCGACCCAGCCTTTGGTGGCGAGCGCTATCAGGATCGCCAGCGCGCCCACCACCAGGATGCCGATGAGGGGAATGAAGGCCGCGATGAAGACCAGGACCATTAGCGGTACCACCAGCGGAACTCCGAGCAGCCATAGCGCCAGCCCTAGCAGCAGCGCGTGGATGGCCGCCACCACGGTGGTGCCGCGCATGTAGTTGACCAGCGCGCGCCAGGCCAGATTGCCGGCGTTCATCATCCGCCGGTTCGCCTCGGGCCGCATCCGGTGGATGAGCCACTTCCAGATCCCGGCGCCGTCTTTGAGCAGGAAGAAGGCAATGAACAGCGTCACGATGATGCCCGCGAGGAACTCCGCCGCGTACTTGCCGCCGGTCAGCACAGTCCCCGCCACGACGGACTTGTGCTGGGAGATGTACTTCAGCAGGTCGGAGGTGTACTTAGACAGCCGAGCCTGACTGACATGGAACGGGGGACCGGCCAGCGAGTGCTGCAATTGATTCGCGGTCTTTTGCACCTCGTCGAACAGCACCGGGTATTGGCTGCTGATCTGGTTGGCGAGCAGCGTGATGGCGCCGGCGATGACTACGAGGGCGAGGAAGAAGGTGCACCAGGTCGACAGCAGCGGCGAGAACCCGCGCCGGCGCAGCCAGGCTGCGAAGGGCTGGAGCAGCGCGGTCGCGAGCATCGCGGCGATGAAAGGCAGCGTCACGAGCCGCAGGAAGACCGCGAGCCGGAAGGCCAGGTAGATGACCAGCCCGGTCAGCAGCAGCCGCCATGACCACGCTGCGGTGGTCTGGAGCAGGCCTGGCACGTGCGTGTCCACATTCGCGTTCGCGGGGGCGGCTAGGCCGGCTTGGCCAGCGCCCGCCTCCTGGCCCGCCGCTCCGGGATCGCCCGCCAGGACGGCGGTCGCGGGAGTTGCCGTCGCGGGAGTTGCCGTCGCAGGAGCCGAGGAGGCTGGCCGCCACAGCCTGCGGAGGCTGGCGCGAAGCCCGGTGGGCTGCTTCCCCCCGGTGTCACTCCCGGTGGCAGCCTGCTCGCTGCTGCTGCCTTCCGGCCATCGCCCCGTCATGCAGTACATGTAACCAACTACCGTGGTGCCATGCACTTGTACCGCGAGCGCTTGTCGGCGCCGCCCTTCTGGTGGGTCGTCGGAATGGCCAGCATGCTGACGTTCGGCGCCATCGTCTGGACGGGATTCGATGCCGGGCTAACCCTGGCGGTCTTCGCCGGGCTGATCCTCATCACGGCGGCGTTCCTGCTCAACTGGGGCCGGATCACTATCGAGGTCACCGCGGACGGGCTACGGGTCGGGCCGACCGTGCTGCCGCTCGCGGAGATCGGCGAGGTGCGGGCTCTCGACGAGGCGCAAGCACGGGCCATGCGCGGGCCGCGGGCTGATCCGCTGGCGTACACCCTGATCAGGCCCTACCTGCGGTATGCGGTCTACATCGAGGTCGTAGGGCGCGACGCCGCCCATCCGTACTGGCTGGTCGCTACCCGTAGGCCAAGGGAACTCGCGGCTGCAATCGAGAGTTCACGCCCCGTGGTCAGCGCCGGGGACGTGGCCGTGACATGATCAAGCGTCATTCGGGCACTACCGGGGCCAGCGGACCACGGCCAGGAGGCCGGCGCGGACCAAGGAGGACGGACAGATGGCAGACAAGCGGGCTGGCGCAGGCAGCAAGGTAGTCACCGCGCTGGTCGGCGCGGGCGCCGCCTTCGCCGCGCGCAAGGTGCTCTCCTTTGGCTGGACGAAGATCACCGGCAAGGAGCCGCCCGAGCACCCGGAGGACCCGCAGGTTTCTCTCGGCGAGGCGCTCATCTGGGGCATCGTGCTCGGGGCTGGCGTACATACGGCGCGGCTGCTGGCGACCAGGGCGACAGCGCGGCACCAGCCGGGCTCGGACGGACGGCCGGTTTAGGCAACCGGCCGCCGCAGAGCCGGCTTGGGACAGACCGGCAACGCGCCAGGCTGGGAAACAGCAGGGCACGGGACGGCGAAGATCCGGGCTATTCGCCGGGCTTAGCAGTCGGGGATACTTTTCTCCGCGTTCGCGGACCACACTGGGAGCAGCGAGGCTGACGGGAACGCTGGTCCTGGAGGTGGGAGATGGCTGCAGAGTCCAGGGTTCTCGGGATGGTGCTGGCCGGCGGCGCGGGCAAGCGCCTGGCTCCGCTGACGGCCGACAGGGCCAAGCCGGCGGTGCCATTCGGCGGCCTGTACCGCCTCGTCGACTTCGCGCTCTCCAACCTGGTGAACTCGGGCATGCGCAGGATCTGTGTGCTCACTCAGTACAAGAGCCACAGCCTCGACCGGCACATCACCACGACCTGGCGGCTGTCGAGCCTGCTCGGCAACTACGTGACGCCGGTCCCGGCGCAGCAACGGCTCGGGCCGCACTGGTACACCGGCTCGGCGGACGCTATCTACCAGTCGCTCAACCTGATCTTCGACGACCAGCCTGACCTCGTCGCTGTCTTCGGCGCCGATCACGTGTTCCGGATGGATCCGCAGCAGATGATCGACCAGCACATCTCGAGCGGCGCTGGCGTCACAGTGGCAGCGATGCCGGTCCCGCGCGGCGAGGCGACGGCCTTCGGAGTCATCCGGGCCGCAACCGATGGTCGCACCATCCAGGCCTTCCTGGAGAAGCCCGCTGATCCGCCGGCGATGCCGGGCCAGCCAGACATGGCGTTCGCGTCCATGGGCATCTACGTCTTCACCACCAAGGTGCTTGTCGAAGCGCTGCGCGAGGACGCCGCAGACGACGGCAGCCGGCACGACATGGGCGGGGACATCGTGCCCATGCTGGTGCGCCAGGGCGCAGCACACGTGTACGACTTCCTGGACAACAGCGTCCCTGGCACGGACCCGCGCGACGCGGGCTACTGGCGCGACGTCGGGACGCTGGACTCCTATTTCGAGGCGCAGATGGACCTGTGCGCCGTGCACCCGGTCTTCAACCTGTACAACGATCAGTGGCCGATCCTCACGCACGTGCCATCCCAGCCGCCGGCCAAGTTCGTGCACGACAGCGGTGACCGGATCGGCCGCGCGATCAACAGCGTCGTCAGCAACGGCGTGATCGTGTCCGGTGGTTTGGTCCGCGACGCCGTCCTGTCACCTGGCGTCCGGGTGAACAGCTGGGCCAGGGTCGAGCGAGCGGTCGTGCTGCACAACACCAGGATCGGGCGGCACGCCGTGATCGAGAACGCGATCATCGACAAGAACGTCGAGGTACCTGAGGGCGCTGTCGTCGGCGTGGACAAGGAGCACGACCGCGCCCGCGGGTTCGTGGTGTCCGACGGTGGCATCACGGTCGTCGGCAAAGGGCAGACGGTGCCGGTATGACCGAGCCCGGTGCGGGCCTGGGCGTCGCCGGTGCCGGTATGACCGGGCGTGCAGCGGCTGGCCGGCCGCTGCGCGTCGCGATGATGACGAGGGAGTATCCACCCGAGGTCTACGGCGGCGCCGGGGTACACGTCGAGTACCTGGCTCGGGCACTGGCCGGCCTGGTCAACCTCACCGTCCACTGCCAGGGCGCCGACCGCACGGACGCGATCACGCACCGGCCGTGGGATCGCCTGGATGGCGCGAGCTCCGCGCTGCAGGTGATCTCGACCGACCTGTCGATGACCGAGGCGGCCGGTGGCGCTGACCTGGTCCACTCTCACACCTGGTACGCCAACCTGGCGGGTCACCTGAGCTCGCTGCTGTACGGCATCCCGCACGTGCTGACGGCGCATTCGCTCGAGCCGCTGCGACCGTGGAAAGCCGAGCAGCTGGGCGGCGGCTACGCGCTCTCAAGCTGGTGCGAGCGAACAGCGATGCTGTCAGCATCCGCCATCATCGCGGTATCCAACGGGATGGCCGCAGACATCCACGTTTCCTATCCAGAGGTACCAGCCGACCGCGTGCACGTGATCCACAACGGGATCGATGCGCAGCAGTACACCCCGGATCCGGGCCGAGACTTCCTCGACCGGTACGGAATCGATCCTGGCCGGCCATCTGTCGTGTTCGTCGGGCGGGTGACCCGCCAGAAGGGCCTGCCGGTGCTGCTGCGGGCGGCCGAGCAGATCGACCCGGCGGCGCAACTGGTGCTGTGCGCGGGTCAGGCCGACACGGCCGAGCTGCAGGCAGAAGTCACCGGGCTGGTCGACCGCCTCCGGGCTACCAGGTCCGGGGTGATCTGGATCCCGGGCATGCTGGCCAAACCCGAGGTGATCCAGATCCTGAGCCACGCGACCGCGTTCGTGTGCCCGTCGGAATACGAGCCGCTCGGCATTGTCAACCTCGAGGCGATGGCCTGCGGCAGCGCCGTCGTCGCATCCGCGGTTGGCGGCATCCCCGAGGTGGTGGCGGATGGCGAGACCGGCCTGCTCGTCCCGGTAGGCGACGAGATCGCGCTGGCCAGCGCGATCAACTCGCTGGTCCGCGATCCAGCAAGGGCGGCTGAGTTCGGCGCTCGCGGACGGCAGCGCGCGGTGGCCGAGTTCGGGTGGGACCGCATCGCGGCCCAGACGGCCGAGTTGTACGCCGACCTGGCGCGACGCTAACGCTGACGGGGCGGCGGCGCGGCCTGGCGCGGCGGCGACGCGGTCGGCGCGGCGGCGACGCGTCGCGGCGACGCTAGCGCCGACGCAGTGGCCCCACGCGCCGGGAGCTAGCTGGCCGACCTCGCGCAGCGCCGTTCGACGGGCACGGCCGGCCCCTTAGCAGGTGCCGCTGGCCTCGGCTAGTCGCGATCGGTATGCTGTTGCGATACATCTTGACTTAGGAGGCTCGACGATGCAGCCAGCCGAAGCTGGACAGCCGGAATCCGCAGCGTCGGAGTCGGGCCCGGCATCGGCGCCCGCACCCACGCCAGCATCCGCATCACCCGCACACGCATCGGAACCCGCGCCCGCACCCACGCCAGCATCCGCACCACCCGCACCCGCACCCGCATCGGCACCCGCGCCCGCCTCCGCACCCGTGCCTTCGGTCGCGATGCGTGCCGGTGACCGCGACCGCGACGCAGTCGTCCAGCGCCTCCAGGAGGCGTTCGCCGAGGGCCGGCTCGACGACGAGGAATTCGACCACCGAACCCGGTCGGCACTGACGGCGCGGCTGCACTCCGAGCTAGCTGTGCTCACCGAGGACCTGCCGCTGAGCGGAGGCGCTCCCAGGCCGGTCAGCCCGGCGACGGCCGGGCGCAAGCCGGGCCGGTTCGCGATCGCATACAAGAGCTCGATCCGCCGGGGCGGCCGCTGGCGGGTACCCGAGCAGTTCCGCACGGTGGTGTACAAGGGCAGCGGCCACATCGACCTGCGCGCGGCTGAGCTGACCGCGCCGGTGACAAGCCTGTACGCCGTCGCTTACAAGTCGCGCATCGACGTCCTCGTGCCGCTCGGCGTGCGAGTGGAACTGGAGGGATTCGGCGTCAGCAAGGGCTGGTCCGTCGAGGAGGATCTGGAGAGCCGGCTGCCAGCCGATGCACCCGTCGTGCACGTCCGCGGCATCGGCTACAAGGGCACTATCGAGGTCAGCACCAAGCCGCAGGATCACGGCCAGCCCGCCGCGCAGCGCGACCTGGGCCAGTCGGCTCCGCGCTCGCTCCCTAGCTGACGTCGGCCCACCGCGCGGGGCCTGTCTGCCCGGTCCTCACGCCCGAGCCAGCCTGCACCGGTCATGGCCGCGGAGTCACTGGTGCTATGGCCCGTACCAAACTCACATCCATGCCTCACCAGCAATCGCCGGGGCTCACAGCTGCAGGCGGTATGTTCCCTTAGCGCGCTTTGCGCATCACACAGCCCACGCGATCCGCCCTCGGCGCCATCGCACAGCCCGCTCGCGCGCTCAGCGCACAGCAGAGCTCGCGATCAGGTGACCGAGCCCGCGGCGGCACCGGTGACCCGGTCCCCCCAGCGGGCAATCTCTGCTTCCAGGTCGAGCGGGCCGATCATGTCGCCGGAAGCCGTCTCGGCGGCCCAGTCCTCGGCCGGTACGCGCCACATGACCTCGAACTCGATGCCGCTCGGGTCCTTGGCGTACAACGACTTCGATACTCGGTGGTCGCTCGCGCCGACGAGAGCGTTGCGTGCGGCCAGCCGCTCGCGGACCTCGGCGAGCTCGGCGAGAGTGCCGACCTCCCAGGCCAGGTGATACAGGCCGAGGTATTGTCCCTCCGGGAGCTGGCCGTCTGGCACCGCGAACAGCCCCAGATCGTGGTCATTAGCCGTGCCCTTAGCGCGCAGGAACGCGGCCCGGCCGGGAACCTCCATGGCGATCTCGAAGTCGAACGCGCTGGTGTAGAAGTCAACGCTTGAGGCAAGATCGCGGACGTAAAGGACGGCGTGGTTGAGGCGGCGGACGGCCATCGATGTTTCTCCCATTCGGCTCTGCTGGCGATAATGCCGGGCCGGGCTTGCTAATTCCCGCGACGCATCCGCACACCCCCGCTACGCCCGCCAGCGACGCCGCTCGCGGCGCCCGTCCGCCAGGGCAGCTCAGCCGCCTACCACTCAGCCGCCTACCACGGGCAGGCCGGCCAGCTCCGCCGCGCCGAACTGATCGTTGATCGCCACCACCTGCCTGCCGCGCGCGGCGAGCAAAGAGGCCGCGACCGCTGATCGGTAGCCCGCCGCGCAGTGCACCCAGATCTCGCCGTCCGGGACCTCTGCGAGCCGCGCAGTCAGCTCATGCAGCGGGATGTGGAGTGCTCCTTCGACGTGCGAGACCTGCCATTCGCCGCGGCGCCGCACATCGAGCAGCACGAGCGAACCGCGGTCGGCCCGCCCGGCCAGCGTCGCGAAGTCCGCCGTCGGGAACTGCTCAAGTCGCTCCCCCGCTGCCCACCGGGCGGGCGGTCCCGAGGCGGCCGCCTCGATTCTCTCGATGCCGATACGGCAGAGGTCACGCTGGGCCGTGGCGATCGCCGCGGGGGTGTCACCGATCAGCGTCAGCGGCGTCGCCCACGGGATCAGCCAGCCCAGGTACGTCGCCAGGCTGGTGCCAAGCTCGAAGTTGAGCGTGCCCGGCAGATGCCCGGCCGCGAACGCGGTCCGCGAGCGCAGGTCGACCACCCATTCGCCCGCCTCGATCCGGCGCTGCAGCTCGGCCGTGTCGGCTGTCACCGGCGGCGACAGGTCGGCTGCCACCGGGCCGGCCATGTTGGCCGGACCCATGTGCGCGTAGTAGGCCGGATACGCATCCAGGCCAGCGAGCAACTCGGCGACGTAGTCCGCCTCGCTGCTCGTCAGCGCCGGATTGACGCGCTTCTCGTCGGCGATGGTCGACCCGCCGCTGCTGGTGGGCGTCGCCGAGCAGAAGCTCCCGAAGCCGTGCGTGGGGCAGACCGCGGTGGTGTCCGGCAGCTCGCTGGCCAGGCGGTGCGCCGAGCCGAACTGCGCCGTGGTCAGCGTCAGCTTGTGCTCCGCGCCGAGCAAGTCGGTCCGGCCAGTCGACCCGTTCAGCAGCGAGCCACCGGTGAAGGCAGCGAGCACCTGGTCGCCGTCGGCGAGCGCGTAGGACAGGTGCGTGAACGTGTGGCCGGGCGTGCCCATGACGTGGACGCGCATATCGCCCACCTTGATCAGGTCGCCGTCGGCGACCGGCGTCCGGTCGAACGACACCTGATCGGCAGCGTTGACGTGATACTGGGCCCCGACCGCCCTGGCCAGGGCGAGCCCGCCGGTCACGTAGTCGTTGTGGATGTGGGTCTCGAAGACATGCGTGATCGGGACGCCCCGCTCGGCTGCAACGCGCTCGGCCCGGTCAAAGTCACGCTGCACGTCGACGACGAGTGCCACGGCACCGTCCGTGGCGAGGTAGCCGCGGTCGCCGAGCTCGGGGGTGTCAATGGCGACAATCTCAATCGAGTCGGCCTTGCGCAGGGTCATGGCGCCCATAGTCCCAGGTCAGCGGGTTGCACCGCAGGTCAGGTCCGGATTCTCCATGATCACCATATAACCCGCGAGAACCCTCCGGTACCTGCGAAACTGACCGCTGCCATGAGCATCCGCCTGAGTTCCTGAGCCCCTGCGCCGCCAGGCCGGATTCGGCTGTCCGGAAATACCTGCGACCTCGCGGTAACACTCTCATGGACGCACGCAAGCACAGCCTCGGCGGGTCGAACAAGCTCCTCGCGCTGCGGCAGGCGGCCGACTATCTGGGCGTCCCGGTCCGCACGTTTGAGAAGCACTGGCGGGACTGGGGCCTGGCCGGCTACCTCTATGGTCGCCGTTGGCACTTCCGCATCCGCGATCTGGAGCACTGGCTGGAGAGCCGGAGGATCAATGGCTAGGACCACACCGCGCACATCACCAGCCCTGCAAGCCACGGCGGCCACGCGTCGGCCGAGGCGCGGTGCGGCGGCGCATCAGTCCCCGAGGACGTTGGGCATGATGTCGCCGTAGCGCTCCCAGCCGTCCACCCGGCTGTATGCCCCAGCGGGATGAGGACCGGCCCGATTCAGCGTTGGCGCGGTACCCATGTAGGACCAGTCGCCGGGGTATCCGGACGGGTCCGGAAGCTCATTGTGCGGGATTTCATCCTGGCGGCCGACCGGGCAGCGAGCCGTATGCGGCCGAGTAGAACGGGTAATGAGGCGTGCTCGGTGCGGAGGGGCCAGCACCGGTCAGAATGAAGGGGACAAAGGCGTCTTGCGTCATGTCCGGCCCATCGTCGCGCGGCAGCTCGGGCCGATCCGGCCAGGACACCCGCGCCGCCGCCTGCCGGGACAGATAATCGCGATACAGGTTGCGCGCCGTGCTCACCACGGCCGCGGGCCGCGTGCTCGCGGCAGCGGGGACCGCCTGCCCGAGCAAGGACAGGCCGACAATGGCGACGGCAACGGCTGCCACCTTCTTAACTCGGCGGGTCTGCTTACGTCCGGCCTCGCGCTGGCGCTGCCGTTCCCGGGCGGAACGGATGCGCTCGGTCCGCGTGTGCACCGGCAGCTTGCCCCGCCTTCGCAGCATGCGCTTACGCTTACGCCGCGCTGCCTGGCGGCGCTTGCAGCGCACGTTCTTGCTGCTGCCCATGTGATCATTATCGTGGGTCCAGGAATTGCCGCGCCGATACCGTCGCCTCGCTCGCTGTCGCTTGGCGATCGGGCGTCGGCCAGAAGCCGCCGAGCTAGCTACGGCTCGATCACCGGGTCGGCTGTCAGCTTCGGCGAAGTTCGGGCAGTCGACGTTAGCGCTGGCTGACCGGCTTGGCCCAGGTCTTGCGGCGCAGGACGTTACCGGGATGCCGATTAAGAAGGTATGACCTCGTTCCGCTCGGACTTCCGGCCCTTGACCCTCGTGTGATCCAGGCCCAAGCGATGCTCGTTCAGCGACCACAAGGTGGGCGATGCTCGCCGGCGGCTCTGCTGGCTCGTCAGGCTCAGGCTGGGCGAGCTGCTGGCCGCGGTACAGCCGTCCGCCATATCCTGTCTGCGCCCGAATGTCCGGATGTGAGGCGGCTCCTCGAGGCCGAACTCGTGACGCCGGGCCCCGAGCGTATGACCACGGGCACGGACGCCGTCGCTGAGCATGGTGTGCCGGACCCGGATCTGGCCGGCCCGTGCCGCTGCCGCGGCGCTCAGGGCCAGGACGTCGTCAGGCGGACCGGCCGCCAGGGTGATACCAGCGCCGATCACGGCGAGGCGCCGTGCCGTAGCATCCGCTCGGCCGACGGCGTCGGTGCCCAGCCGGGCTAGCGCAACCTGGCGGTCAGGCTCGGCCCAGCTCTGTAGCCGTGTCACGTGCGCCAGGTGTGCGCCGTCGTCGCGGAGCGCATCCCCGATCGCGTCGCGCATGAAGGGGCCGTGTTCGCCGATCGCCAGGGCCACGCTGACTTCAGCGCCCGGCAGGTCCATGTCGGCCATGATCCCGGCGAGCTGATCCTTGGCTGTCGCTGCCGCGACCAGGTCGGCCCCGTCGACCAGGCCGTCATGGGCCGGATCGCCGCACGGGCAGCTCATGACCGCTCGACCGCCCAGCTCGACCAGATTCGCCAGAACGGATCACCGCTCGCACCCTCGCCTAGCTGCTCATCAAGCGTGCTGGCCAGCAGCCTGGTCAGCACAGCGATGACCGTCGATTTGTCATGTCCGGCAAGCACCGCGGCGAAATCGTCGGCCCGGTCTTCCCGGCACGCTTGCACGGCCGCGCAGACAGCCAGAGTGACCTCGTCCAGCGGC
Source organism: uncultured Actinomycetota bacterium (assembly GCA_963792725.1). GTDB lineage: Bacteria > Actinomycetota > Actinomycetes > Streptosporangiales > Streptosporangiaceae > JAJYUU01. The sequence continues at coordinate 495,265 of CAWBXJ010000004.1, forward strand.
TGCCGGCACAACTGGAGCCACCGACCCTCCGCAATCTCGGAGACGACGTACTCGCGCCGCGTCTCCGGGTCCAGGTGCGTCCACGAGCTATCCGGTGTCCAGGCGTCGTGCTGCTGGCCGTCACCGACGACGTCGTCGGGGTCCGGCTGCTGGTCGTCGTCAGCCATCGGCCCGCTCCAGCCTCACCGTTGTGACGGTCCACCCGGATGCCCGAGCTAGCTCCCGGATCTGCCGGCGCAGCGCGGCCTCGGCAGGTCACGGTCCCGGCCCTTACAGCCGCACGATCGCTGACGGCCGTCGCACACCGGAATCAGCGGCCTCGCCACGACGGAACCGCAGCGGCACTTGCACAGCAGGCCCCGCTGGCCGCGCTCGCCGGGCAGGCCGAGCCTGACTTCCTCGATGACGGTCAGCGCGCCGAACTGATCGCCTGGCTGCGGTGCGTCCACCTTCACCGGCGCCGGTCCAGCTGCTCCAGGAACGACCGCGTGCAGCGCGGGCAGATATCGAGATCGTCGGCCGGGTCGCACGTGCAGACGTCTGCCGGCCGCGGCTGCTGCCACGCGGCCTCCTGCCGACGACGCCGGGCCCGAGCCATAGCCCGGCTGGCGGCGATCGACCTAGCCCGCAGGGCGGGGCCTTCTGCTTGTCAGGCTGGATATTTGCTCGGCCAGTCGTCCGGGCAAGCCTTCCCGACGAGCAGGACGAATCGGTAGTGCGTCTGCATGTGGTAATTGGTGCCTGACTCTTGGTAGAAGACGTCGATTGCCTGTACCTCGGCCAGGGGTCCCGTGGGCTGGATCACCGTGAGCAGGTCGGCGTGATCACGGCCTTGAGCTGGGGCGACACGTGCTCCGGGCACGCGCTGGTGCGCTCCCCAGCGGACCCCAGGCGGCAGGTGCTGCGGCGGTGGGTATCCGGCCATCGAGCCGTACTCGTTATTTCCGGTGATCGGCACCACGTAGGACGCCACGAGGCGGGCGTTCCGCGGATTGACGAGGTCGACCTTCGTGATGACAGCATCGGAGCCCCCTGTGTTACCGAGGTACGTGATGCCCCACGACAAGGGCTGCCCGGCTGCGAGCGGCGCGCAGATCCCACCGGGAGTCCCGCCGTTGCCGAGCGGCCCGGTGTTCATCGACGGGTACGCGGCAGACACCGCGAAGAAACTGATGAGGCCGGCCGCCAGGACCGCCGCGCTGACGGCGGCGATCCTGACGCGATTGCGGCTGGTCATGCTTCCCGGAGGTCCCGTCTAGCCGCAATCATCTCTGCCTGACCTCTGCCCGCCTAGTACTCCGCGCACACCGGCATCCCATCAGCTCACGGCCCTCGGACCGGTATAGATGCCACGGGGACGGATCGGCGTGTTGCGCTCATATTCCTCAAGCGCATGCGCGAGCCAGCCCGCCGTGCGCCCGGTAGCAAACATAGCCTCGCCGCTGCCTCGGATCATGCCAGCGACGCCCGCGAGGACGGCCAGGGCGAACTCGATGTTCGGCTCCGGCAGCGCCCGGCGGCGGGCCTCGTTGGTGACCGCGGAGGCGACCGCGAGCTGCGGCGACGCCGGCGCATACGCGCCGACGAGCTCAAGCAGCAGGTTCGCGCGAGGGTCGCCGTCCTTGTACACGAAATGGCCAAATCCGGGCAGCCGTTCACCGCGCCTAAGCACGTCGCCGACGACCTTGGGCGCGTCAGCGGGCGACGTGGCCGAGCTCAGCATCAGCTCAGCCCCGAGCGCCGCCCCGCCATGCAGCGCGCCACCCATCGCGCCGAGGCCCGTCGCGACGACCGCGTACGGATCGGCCCGCATCGACGCCGCGACCCGCGCCGCGAGCGTTGACGCGGCCATCTCATGGTCGGCCAGCAGGACGAGGGCCGCGTTGAGCACCCGGACCAGGCCAGGCGGCACCGGGCCGGTACAGAGCCTGGTGGCAAGCCGTGCCGCGACGGTGCCCGCTGGCCCGGCCCTGTCCGGCGACACCTCGACCGGCAGGGAACGGGGCCGACCGGGCCCGCCTGCCTCAGCTCGCTGATCTGGCTCTGCGCTGGTCACCGGGCCAGCCGAGTCGGCCTCGGCCGCCGGGCCGGCCGACGGTAGCGCGCCGATCATGCCAGCGATGAGGGACTTGCCGGCGGCGACCACGGCGGGCCGGTCCAGGTGCAGCCGGAGCTGGTCCGTCGCCGCGAGCGCGGGCACGATCACCTGGAGCCGCTCCAGCGGCAATGTTCCGGCCGGGAGGCCAGCCTGGGCGGCGTGCCCGGCGGCAAGCGCCGCGGCGGTCGCCTGCCAGCCGCTTACCTCGGCGCCAGGCGCCGGCAGGCTGCCGGTCCACAGCAGCGCCGCCACGTCCTCAAAATTGCACCGCAGCGCCAGGCCCGTAGCATCGTAACCGCGATACCGCTGCGTACTCGGGGTGATCTCGGTCAGCTCTGACTCGATGACGAGCTCGGCCGGGCCGCCGGTCCGGCGCGGCCGGCCCTTGCGGGCCAGCTCTTCGACCTCGTCGGCGTCGAACATGCTCGCCCTGCCATCCGCCTCCCGCCGCCTGCTCAGCACGCCGCGGCTGACGTAGGCATAGAGGCTCGCCTGCTTGATCCCCAGTCGCTGCGCGGCCTCGGCCGCGCCGATCCAGTTGGTCATCCGCGCTCCCTCCTGCCATCGCCAGGCCTCGATGCGGGTACACCACGGCTAGATCCTGACTGCCAGTGGGGCGCAAGCGAGCCCGTTCCCGCCCAGGGAGATCGCCCGAGCGACGGTAGCAATATTGATTATAATCAATATTGACAGCTTAGCGCGGTGGCCATCGATAATGGAAGGAAATCCCCCCGATTGCCGGCTTAAGGAGATCCATGAGCGCCTCAGCAGACGTTGTCAACGCACCGTACGAGGCGCCCGCGGGGCTGGCCGGGGTGTCGGTCGCCCGGACGAAGGTGTCCGACGTGCTCGGACGCCAGGGCTTCTACCACTACCGCGGCTACAACGCCGTTGACATCGCGCGGCGCGGCCGCGTGGAGGACGCGTGGCATCTGCTGCTGCGCGGCGACCTGCCGACACCGGAGCAGCGGGCCGCGTTCGCTAGCGAGGTAGCCAGCTGGCGCCAGCTGCCTGACGGCGTCGCCGAGCTCCTGCCGGCGATTGCCCGCCAGAGCCCGCCTGGCTCGCTGGCGTCGTTGCGAACTGCGATCTCCCTGGCCGGCCAGTCGCTCGGCTGCCGGCCGTGGACCGACCAGGCCGATGAGGAGACGGCGGCACAGGCCGCCCGGCTGTCCGCGCTCATGCCGGTGCTGGCGGCCGGGCTGTTCCGGCTGGCCAGCGGGCTGGACATGATCCAGCCGCGGCCCGACCTCGGCTACAGCGACAACTACCTGTACATGATCACTGGCGAGGAGCCGCGCGATCAGAGCCGGTACGCGGTCGAGCGGTACCTGATGCTGACGATCGACCACGGCTTCAACAACTCGACGTTCACCTCGCGCGTCATCGCGTCCTCCGGCGCCGACCTGGGCGCCGTCGTCTCCGGCGCGCTCGGGGCGCTGTCCGGGCCATTCCACGGCGGGGCGCCGGCCAGGGTCTTCGACATGCTCGACGCGATCGGCTCGCCGGACAACGCCGAGCCGTGGCTGCGGGACGCCATCGTGAACGGTGACAAGCTCATGGGCTTCGGCCACCGGATCTACAAGACCATCGACCCCCGCTCGCAGCTCCTGCACGAGGTAGCCAGGGAGTTGCACAGCGAGCGGGTGGAGTTCTCCGAGATCGTCGAAAAGACCGCCGTTGAGCTGCTCGCCGAGCTCAAGCCCGGCCGGGAACTGTACGCCAACGTGGAGTTCTACGCAGGCGTGGTCCTGGAGGCGGCTGGGCTGCCGCGAGAGATGTTCAGCGCCACGTTCGCGTGCAGCCGGATCATCGGGTGGATGGCAAACGTCCTGGAGCAGATCGGCGACAACAAGATCTTCCGGCCGCTAGCGCATTACGACGGGCCACAGGCACCACGCGAGCTCCCGGCCTCCTGGCGGCCCGGCCAGCCCTAGCCGATACCGCTCCCTGAGTCGCGCTAGCCGCCGATCTGCTTGCGGCGGCGATTCTGCCGGATCCGACGACGCTGCTCCGGGGACAGCATGCGATAGGCGATGACGGGGATGGCGACCGCGGCGGCAATGACCACGATCGCGGCCACTGGGTTGATCCAGAACAAGATCAGCCCGATGATGACCCCGATGAGGCCATACCTGAGGTGCGGTGTCATGCCGGGCTCCCTTCGGGAAGCTGGACCGCTCCCCTTCTCTTCCTCAACTATGCCACCCACCTGGTAGTTCCCGGTCCGCTTGCCAGTCAGCCACCTGCCAGCTGCCGGTCAGCTGGCCGTCAGGTGGCGTAACGCCGGCGCCAGCGGAGCGGTTTCCTGGGCGCGGCCAGATGGTAGATGATGACACCCATGACGATTTCCCTCCCGGTCGGGGCCGACGCGAACGAGCTGCTGTCCCGCAATCCCCTCGCCCTGCTGATCGGCATGCTGCTCGACCAGCAGGTGCCGTTCGAGAAGGCGTTCAGCTCGCCCTATGAACTGGTCAAGCGCCTCGGCCACGAGCCGACGGCCGCCGAGCTCGCCGAGTACGACCCGGAGGCGCTCGCGGCGGTGTTCGCCGAACGGCCCGCGCTGCACAGGTTCCCCCGCGCCATGGCGGCGAGGACACAGGACCTCGCCCGGCTGATCGTGGATCGTTACGACGGCGAACCAGCCGCGGTGTGGACAGGCGCAGCGAGCGGCAAGGAACTGGTCGCCCGGCTGGCTGAGCTGCCCGGATTCGGGGGATACAAGGCGCAGATCTTTGCGGCCTTGCTGGGCAAGCAGCTCGGTGTCCAGCCTGCGGGGTGGCGCGAGGCGGCCGGCCATTTCGGCGAGGATGGCTCGCACTACTCCGTGGCCGACATCGTCGACGATGACTCGCTGGCCGCTGTCCGGGCCTACAAGAAGGACATCAAGGCCGCCGCGAAGGCCAAGAGCGCCGGCTGACCGGCGGCGCGATAGGGTCGGCGCTCATGCAAGAGGCTGAGCTCCCGCAGACCGGGTCCGCGACCGTGCACGTCCTGACCGCGGGCTACACCCGCGAGGATTCGGACGGTGAGCACGTGGGCAGCACGGTGACCCTGATCCAGGACGGGAACGGGGTGATCATCGTCGACCCTGGGCTCGTCTCCTCGCGGCAGGGGCTGCTAACCGAGCTTGCCACGCACGGAGTGACGCCGGATGCCGTCACGGACGTGGTGTTCAGCCACCACCATCCCGACCACACGGTCAACGCCGCGCTGTTCCCGGCGGCCAGGATCCACGACCACTGGGCGATCTACGACGGTGACCTGTGGATCAGCCGGGAAGCAGAAGGGTACGCGCTCAGCCCGTCGGTCCGCCTCCTGGCGACTCCTGGCCATACTCCCGAGGACATCACCACGGTGGCGGCGACGCCGGACGGCGTCTACGCCTGCACGCACGCCTGGTGGGCCGCCGACGGCCCGGCGGACGACCCGTTCGCACCAGACGCCGATGTGCTGGCCGCCAGCCGGGCTCGGATCCTCGCCATGGCGAAGGTCATCATTCCCGGCCACGGGCCTGCGTTCGAACCCGACGCCAGCACCCCGCGATAGCGCCCGGCCGCCGGATCAGGCGACATCCCCCTTGATCGAGAACGCGGACATCCTGACGACCGCCAGCGCAAGCGCGACGACGCTGACGACCACGCCCATGCCGATCGCTGTGCCGGTTGTCAGGTGCGCGTCCAGGGCGCTGTTGTGCGCGATGGAGTTGGCGATCGCCAGCGAGTAGTGCTCGACGGAGAGCAGTCCGACGCCGGGTATGAGGCTAGCCAGCAGGCCTTCCCACACCAGGATGTACAGCAGGCCAAAGGCGAGCGCACGGGTCGGGCTGAAGACCGCCGTCAGCATGACAAAGATCGCGTTGTAAACCAGGGCGCCCGCCAGCGCGCCGACCAGCAGCCCGAGCGCCAGCTTGCTGCCCGGCCCGGTGGCCACGGCACCAGCGAGGTACTCCGGTACGACAGCGAACGCGATTGTGAGTCCGACCGCAACCACGTACTTGCTGAGCACGACGGACCGGCGGCTGACCGGCGTCGCGAGCAGGTGCACGATGCTCCCGTCCTCGACTTCGGCTCCGATCACGCTGCCGCCGACAATGAGCGCTGTCAGCGCCAGGACCAGGAAGCCGACGACACCGAGTACCTCCGGCGGCCACACGGCGCTCTGCGCCGTCGCCTTCAGCAGGGCCGAGATGCCGATCAGGATGATGGCCGGCGCGGCAAACAGCAGCGCGCGCTTCCGGCTCAGGGTGGCACGCAGCGTGAGCCGCATGATGACGGGGTTCAACACGCCGGACATCGGACGCACCGTTCTTTCGCTCGCCACGGTTCTCTCGTTCGCGACAGTCATCAGGACGCCAGCAGGTAGGTGAAGACGCTCTCGAGCGACTCGTCCGCGGGCCGGATCTGCGTCAGCCGGATCCCGTGATCGCGGCTGATGCCGGCGATCTCCCTGGTGAACGTCCCGTAGTCGGACGCGCGGACCTGCAGGCCGTGCTGGGTCACCTCCACGGCGCTGATGGCGGGCCGGCCGATGAGAGCCGAGCCCAGCGCCCGGTCGTCGGACGAGCTGAGCAGGAAGACGTGCGGCCGATTCGTCATCAGCCGCCTGATCGCGCGGAAATCGCCGGAGGCGGCCAGCCTGCCGCCAACGATCACCTGGATGATCCCGGAGAGGCGCTCGACTTCTTCCAGGATGTGCGAGCTGAACACGATGACCCGGCCCTGCTCACCCTGAGCATGCAGGAGATCCATCATGTGCAGCCGCTGGCGCGGATCCATGCCGTTGAACGGCTCGTCCAGCAGCACGACCTCGGGGTCGTGCACGAGCGCCGCGGCCACCTTGATGCGCTGCCGCATCCCCTTGGAGTAGGTCGAGATCTTCCGATCCTGCGCGTCCGCCATTTCCAGCATGTCGATCACCCGCCTCGCAGCGCGATCCGGATCAGCCAGGCCGTGCAGCCGCGCAGTCGCCGTGACGAACTCGGTGCCGGTCAGGAACGCGTAGACCGAGTCACGCTCAGGCACGAGCGCCACCTGGCGGAACATATCCGGGTGACGCCAGCTGCTGCGGCCCGCCACGATGACCTCGCCCCGCGAGGGCTCCAGGAATCCGGCGATCATGTGCATGATCGTCGTCTTGCCAGCGCCGTTCGGTCCGAGCAGCCCGGTGACGCCGGGTCCGATTGTCATGGTGATGTCGTTGACGGCCACCACGTTGCCGTACCAGCGCGAGACACCCCGCAGCTCGATGCCAGTCCTGCCAGTGTCAGTAGTGCCAGTGCCAGTAGTGCCAGTGCCGGTCATGCCACACCGACCTTCCGGTACCGGGCGATTAGGCCCGCGATTGCCGCGACGGTAAGAATCAGGAATACCGCGCCGTACAGCGGCCCGTAGGTGCCAACGGTGGTCTCCATGAATGGCCGCCCCCCTGGTGGTCCGACCAGGGTGGTGGGTGCCTGCAGCCAGCGCATGACGCCGCCAAGCAGCGTGAACGGGCTGATGAGGCCCGCCAGGCTGGTCAACGCCGACGGCTGGCCGAACGCGGCGGGCCCGAACGCTTGCTGACCGATGTGCGCGAGGACGTTCGCCACGATGTAGGTGAAAAACAGCGGGATGCCGATGGCGCAGATCGCGTAGACGCGCTTGCCCGTCGTGGCAGCGAGCAGCAGGCCGATGCTGGCCAGCAGCACCGCCCACGCCGCGCCGTACAGTAGGCCGGGCCCAAGCTGCAAAGTCTGCTCCCAGACCTGCCTCGGGCCGTGCACCTGGGTGGCGGTGCCGACGTACAGCAGCAGCAGCGGGATCTCGATCATGGCCAGGCACGCGAGCACGAATGCGACCAGTTTGGCGACCGGATAGTCGATCCGTCCGATCGGCCGGGCAAAGTACAGCGGCAGCGTGTGGTTGCGCAGATCGCTCGAAACCAGGTTGGGCGCTTCCAGCGCCACGAAAATCAGCATCGCCACGGTGCGCAGCTGCGGCGTATAGCCGTCATAGGTCACGGCGGGCTGGCTACCAGGGTTGAGCGCCAAGCCGATCGCGTTGACGACGGCAGGCAGGCACATCAGCGTGAACAGCAAGATCGGGAAGATCTTGGCCTTAGCGCCGCGGCCGATGCCGAACGCGGCGCGGAAGCTATGCCAGATCAGCGCCCGGACGATCTGGGCCCGGCCGAGCCTGGCCGCGTCGTAGCGGCGGTAGCCGATGTTGTGGATGACGCCGCCGCTGTCGGCGGCTGGCGAAGCGAGCCGCCCGGCGGCCGCACTGGCGTCAGCTGACACTGGCCGCTCCCGTCGTGTGGCCGACCTGCTCAGCAGGGTCAGCGCGGAATAGTTCTTCGATGCGATGCCTGCGCTGCTCCATCCGGCTCAGCGGCAGGCCGAGGTCGGCAACGGCATCGCGAACGGTGTCAAAGGTCGTCTCGTCCGCCAGCTGGAGCATCAGCCCGCGCTGATACGGCAGCGGCTTAAGGCCGCGCCTGGTGAGGTCCGCCTGGAGGAGCTCAAGGCCCTCGTCGACCTCGATGACGAGCACCGAGCTGGCCTGGGTCATCGACCTGACGGAGTCGGCCCGCAGCAGCCGCCCGCCCTCGATCGCGACTAGCTGGTCGCAGATCTGCTCGATCTCACCGAGCAAGTGCGAGGCGACGAGGATGGAAATTCCGAAGTCAGCGCCGATGCGCGCGATCAGCTCCAGCATCGCCGTCCGGCCGGCCGGATCGAGCCCGTTCGTCGGCTCGTCCAGTAGCAGCACCCGCGGGTCGCCCACGAGCGCCTGGGCGAGCTTGACGCGCTGCTTCATGCCGGTGGAGTACGTGCCGATCTGCCGGTACCGCTCCTCGTACAGCCCGACGTGCCGTAGCGAGTCGGCGGCACGCTCCCTGGCCGCCGTCGCGGGCAGCCCTGACATCCGGCCGAGGTGCGTCACCAGTTCGGTCGCCGTCATGTCGGGCGGCAGGCAGTCGTGCTCGGGCATGTACCCGGTCAGGGTACGGATGGCGAAGCCGTCGGCAACACAGTCATGGCCGAGTACCGCGGCCTGCCCGGTCGTCGGCTCCAGCAGGCCGAGCAGGATCTTGAGGAGCGTCGACTTGCCAGCGCCGTTGGCTCCGATCAGGCCGGTGATGCCGGGCTCCACCGAGACGGTGAGCTGATCGAGCGCGGTCACCGTCGTGCCGTACCGCTTCGTCAGGCCGCGGGCCTCGATAACGGCGCCGGGGTCAGGCGGCACGTGCCCCCCGGCTTGCCGCACAGGTTGTGTGATCACAGTCCCTCCGCAAAGTGCCTCGGCCAGCGCCACGCGGCGCCCCGATGTGCGAGCAACACGATCCCAGGTTCAGGGCAGTGCCGTCATCAACCGCCAGGCTGATTTGGCATGACCCTTAGGGTGACTACGGCCAGGGTGACTATGGTCAGCGGCGGGCCGGCCGCCGTCCGCGTGGGGTCAGCGCGCACAGTGCCCTACACGGTATGGTTTGCGTTAGTTACCGGGCGCGGGGTGAGCCTGGCCCGCAAGAGGGAACGACTGTGGCGAACGGGGAAGCGAACGCATCGCGGCACGCGAGCGCCCGCGCGGTCCTGGTGCTTCGCTCTGCCCGGCCTGCTGTCGCGGGGCTCCTGCTACTCATCGTCATCGCCGGGGTCGGCTCGGCTAGTCCGGCCATCACCGGTCGCGGACCGTGGCAGCACGACGCGCTGGCGGTCGGTATCGGCCTCGAGGCTGTACTAGCCGGGCTTCAGATAGCTCTGGTCGTCCTGAACCGGCGTGCTAAGACGGCTGACCACCCGGCGCGGGCCGTCCGATCGGCACTGCGCCAGGTCGTCGCCATCATCATGGTCCTGATCGTCGTCATCGCGATCGCGAACTTCGCCGCGCACCGGCGAGGTGACCTGCTGCAGCGCTTGCTGACGCAGCACGGCGGCCGGCCCAGGGCCGCCCCCAAGCTCCGCCAATCCCTGCACCCTGTCGCCGTGGATCACGCCAGGTATCTCCCGTACGTCCTGGTCGGCCTCATCGTGCTCGCCGCGCTCGTCGTCTGCGTCACCCTGCTCGTCCGCGCTCGCACCGTGCTGCGCCGCCCGGCCGGGTATGCGGACGTGTCGCCGGTGGACGAGCAGGACGACCTGCGCCAGGCCATCGAGTCGGCCGGCGCGGCGCTGCGTGCTGTCGACGACGCGCGCGCTGCGATCATCGCTAGCTACGTGGCCATGGAGGGCAGCCTGGCGTCGGCCGGCGCGGCCAGGGCCGTGGCGGAGACGCCAGACGAGCTGCTCGCCAGGGCCGTCGCAGCGGGCCTCATTCGCGGGCCGGCGGCGGCTACGCTGACGGGCCTGTTCTACGAGGCCAGGTTTTCCACTCACCCCCTCGCGGCAACAGCGAAGGACGCGGCTAAACAGGCCCTGAGCTCGATCTCAGCCGAGCTGACGACCGGGCGAGCCGCCGCGGCGGCTGCTCAGGGGGGCACGTGACCGGTTCCAGCGGCGCACCAGCGCCGCAGCGCAGCGCCGCGGTTTCCGGGGGCTGGCGCGCCTGCCGTCCGGAGCTGGCCATTTACGCGATCTTGGTGCTGGTGACCAGCCTCGGCGCCTATGCCGACGCCGGGCTCGGCGTTGCGGTGGCCACCGTGGCCGGCTGGGCCGTTGTCTCCATCGCGTTCCTGCGCACGCTCGTACCGGCCGTGCCTGAGCCGCTCACCGAGCAGTCGTCCTGGCGCGGCGGCGGGCGGAGCAGTTTCCTCGGCTTCTGGCGCAAGCGCTCGATCATCCGGGACGCAACCACCTCGATGGTCAGCTACGACTCCGAGCTCCGACCGACCCTCCAGCACCTGCTGGCCGCCAGGCTGGCCGAGCGCCACGGCTTTAGCCTGTACGCCGACCCGGCGGCGGCCCGGCGTCTGGTCCTGCCGGGTCCGCGCGACGAGGTGCTGTGGTACTGGCTGGATCCGCTGCGCCCGGCCGAGACGGAGCAGCGGCGGTCTGGCATACCGCCGCGAACGCTGGCCGCCATTCTCGACCGACTGGAGCGACTGTGACCGAACCGAGCTGGACCTCCCGACAGACGGCGGAGCGCAGTGCGGCCGTGCTCGATGAGATCGAGCGGGCCGTAGTGGGCCATCGCCGCAGCCTGGAGCTCGTGCTGATGGGCATCCTGGCGGGCGGTCACGTGCTGCTCGAGGATCTGCCTGGCCTCGGCAAGACGCTCATCGCCCGGTCGTTCGCCACCGCTCTCGGCCTTGACTTCGCCAGGATTCAGTTCACGCCGGACTTGCTGCCCTCCGACGTCGTGGGCGCGCCGCTGTACGATCAGCGGACCCGCGAGATGATCTTCCGGCCCGGTCCGGTGTTCACTCAGCTTCTGCTGGCCGACGAGATCAACAGGACACCGCCGAAGACGCAGGCAGCCTTGCTGGAAGCCATGGGCGAGGGCCAGGTCAGCATGGACGGCGTTACCCGCCCGCTCCCGCAGCCTTTCGTCGTGCTGGCGACCGACAACCCCATCGAGTATGAGGGGACCTACGAGCTCCCGGAAGCCCAGCTCGACCGCTTCCTGATGCGCCTGCGGCTTGGCTACCTGGCGACGAGCGACGAAGTCGCCATGCTTCAGCGCCGGCTAGACCGCGGTCAGGAGACTGCGATTCTCAGCCCGGTGACGACGGCCGCTGAACTGATGGCGATGCGCGCCTCGCTGGAGCAGGTCGAAGTGTCGCCGGACATACTCCAGTACTCGGTGGCGATCATCCAGGCCACCCGCGGTCACGCGCAGATCCAGGTCGGCGCCAGCCCGCGTGGCGGCCTTGCCCTAGTTCAGCTAGCAAGGGCGCAGGCAGTACTCGAGCAGCGGGACTATGTCATCACCGACGACGTGAAGCGCATCGGGATTCCCGCGCTCGCCCACCGGATCACGCTGCGCCCCGAGCTGTGGGTGCGGCAGGTCAGTTCGGATGACGTGATCGCAGGCCTCCTCGACACGGTGCCAGTACCACGAACGGACCCGGCGGCAGTCATTGGCTGAGCGGCCTGGCAGCGCCCCCATCGGCCAGCTCGCGGCTGACCGCGCGGGCCTGCGCCGGCTCCCGGTGCGCTGGGGGCTGTCAGCACACGCCGGCAGGCTCGTTACGCTCGCACTGGCCAGCTTGATCATCGCCATCGTGACCCGGCGTGCCGAGTTTGCTGGCCTCGCCGCTCCAGCGCTGCTCATGCTGGCGACGTGGCGGTCCGACCGGACACCCGAGCTGACCATGCGGGTAGTCCTCGAGGACGGGACCGTCGTGGAGGGCGCGGAGGTAGTCGTCACCGTCGAGGTACGCGGGCTCGAGGACTTCGATGCCCGCCTGACGGTCGAGCCTGGCGAGCACATCCTGGCGGGCGGCCCGGTCGTCACGGCGGCGGGCCAGCCCGTGCGGATCGTGTGCCTTCGGCTGCAGCCAACGCGGTGGGGCACTCGGTCGCTCGGCATGGTGACGATCACCTTCACCGACCGGTACCGGCTAACCGAGGGAAAGGCGCTGCTGCAGCTTCCGGTGATCCGGTGCCGGCCACTGCCGGCCCGGCTCGAGGGCAGCGTGGTGCTGAGCCGGCTGCCCAGCCGGCTCGGCGAGCACCCAGCCAGGGCGACCGGCGAGGGCGGCGAATTCGCCGGCGTCCGCGAGTTCGTGCCGGGGGACCGCCAGCGCCGTATCAACTGGCCGGCCACCACGAGGCATGGGACGCTGCACCTCACCACCTTCGCCGCCGAGCGCACGCAGCACGTCGTCGTCATCGCCGATGAGACGACCGATGTGGGCGTCGCAGGCACGACCTCGCTCGACCTCGTCCTGCGGGGGGCCGCCGGAGCTGTCACGCGGTACCTCGCGGCGCGCGACCGAGTCGGCCTCGTCATCTTCACCGGCGGCCTGAGCTGGCTCGGTCCCGGCCAGGGCCAGCGGCACTACCAGCGCTTGCTCGACCTGATGATGGCCACGCCCGGTGGCTGGGACCGAGCCGCCGGCCTGGCCCGGCTGCCGCGAGCCGCGCTGCCGCCGGGCGCGCTGATCATCGTTTTCAGCCCGCTGCTCGACCCGCGCCTCATCGAGGCGCTGCGCGACTTGCGAGAGCGAGGCTTCAGCGTGCTCGTCATCGACGTGCTCAACGCCGAGCCGGCGCACGACGGGAGCCGGCTGTCCAGACTGACCAACCGGGTGTGGCGGCTCGAGCAGGAGGCCATCAGGTTCTCACTCACCCAGATTGGCGTGCCCGTCGTGCACTGGGATGGTGTCAGCAGCCTGGACGAGCCACTTGCGCCCTACACCAGGCGCGTCCTGGTGGCGCACCGATGACCAGCGACCCGACTCCGCGCCAACTCGGCCTGCAGGTCAGCGGCCGGTGGCATCGAGGACTGCAGCTCTCCGCAGCCGCCGCGCTGACTGTCGCTGCCATCTGGTGGGCCGCGTTCCCCGTGTCCGGAGGTGGTGGCGGTACTCGGATCACGCTCGTCGTCGCGATCACAACGGGCATCATGAGCATCGCCCAGCTGGCGCTGATCGGCACGGTCACCAGCCGGCCGGATACCTTCACTGCCGCCGACCGCGCCGCGCACCAGCTCACTGGCGTGATCACCATGCTGGCGTGGGCCGAGCTGATGATCGTCGCCACGCTCGTACTGGAGGTGCTGCACAGGTCACGGCCCTGGCACACGGCCGTGCTGGCCGCTGCGCTGACGGCCTACCTGCTCGCGGTCCACCTCGCCGAGACGGATGCCCACGCCAGTACGCTGCGCGCCCAGCTGCCGCTGCTCAGCTTGGGCATCGGGCTCGCGGCGCTGTCCATTGGCGCCGCGGCACTGCCCGGCTTGGCCGTCGGCCCGGTCGCGACCTTGATCAGGATCGCAGCGGTCGTCCTGGCCGCAGTAGCTGCGGGCCTGGCTGTCCCTGTCTGGCTCGGGCGCAGGCGCGGCGGCTAGGTAGCTCACCGGCCGACGGCGTAACCCTGCATGCCACGAGGATTGGCCGCCGCGTACAGGAAGCCGCCGGATCTCGCGACCGCGCTCATCCGTCCAAGAGACCACGGCGGGCGGACGCTGACGTCGTGACCGCGCGCCCGCAGCGCCGCGATTACCTCCGCCCCGGCCCTGGACTCGATCGCGAGTGACCTCGGCAGGGACGCCCGCGGATAGAACGAGGACGGGAAGTGATCGGTGTGGAACGCTGGCGCGTCGATGGCCTCCTGGAGGTTCATCCCGTAGACGACGTGATTCAGGAAGAACGCCAGGGACCACTGGTCCTGCTGATCCCCGCCGGGGGTGCCGAACGCCAGGTACGGCTCGCCGTCACGGAGCGCGAGACCGGGTGACAACGTGGTGCGCGGCCGCCGGCCCGGTGCCAGGGAACTCGCCAGGCCGGGCGTCAGCGTGAACATCTGCGCCCGCGTGCCGAGGCAGAAGCCGAGGCCAGGAATGACGGGCGAGCTCTGCAGCCAGCCCCCGCTCGGCGTGGCGGTGACCATGTTCCCGAACTGGTCGGCCACATCCAGATGGCAGGTGTCGCCTGGGCCCAGTTCGGGCGCCGATACCCCGGCCGTCGGCTCGCCGACACCGGCGTGGCCTTGCCCGCCAGGCTCGAATGCCGCCATCGCGAAGGCTGGCAGCCGCGGCGCCGTGCCACTAGGCGCGCCCGGCCGCAGCTGGGCCGAGGCTGTGTCGCTGACGAGCGCGCGCCGCGCCGCTGCATAGTCCGCGGACAGCAGCGCGCCGAGCGGTACCTGCGACTGCCGCGGGTCGCCGTACCAGGCCTCACGGTCGGCAAAGGCCAGCTTGGCGGCCTCGGTCACGGTGTGGATCAGCGCTGCACTGCCTGGCTCGGCGTCGTCGATCCGGAGGCCATCCAGGAGACCAAGCTGCTGCAGGAAGACCGGGCCCTGCCCCCAGGGACCTGTCTTGCACACAGTCAGCCCGCGAAACTCCGCAGTGGTCGGCGCCTCGACGCCAGCCCGCCAGCCGGCCAGGTCCGCCGCGCTCAGCAGCGCGCGGTGGCGGCTGCCGGTGACGTCCATGACCTCGGCGCCGGCGGTGTAGGCCGCGATAGCCTCAGCGACGAACCCCTGGTAGAAGGCGTGCCGGGCGGCCTCGATCTGCTGCTCGCGCCCCGTCCCGGCGTGCTCGGCCTCGGCCAGGATGCGGCGGTACACGGCAGCCAGCGGCCGATTGGCGAACCGGCTGCCCGGCGCCGGCACTCCGCCGGCCAGGTAGATCTCGGCCGACCCTGGCCAGTGGTCGCGGAAGGTGTCCGCGACGGCCGCGATCGCCGCGCTCGCATTCGGCAGCATCGGGTACCCATGCTCGGCGTATCCGATGGCGTAGTCCATCACCGCCCGCAGCGGCAGCGTGCCATACCGCTCCAGGAGGAGCATCCAGGTGCCGAAGGCGGCCGGCACGCAGGCAGCGAGCAAGCCAGTGCCAGGCACCAGGTCGAGGCCGAGAGCGGCAAACGTCGCCAGGTTCGCAGCGGCAGGCGCAGTGCCTTGGCCGTCGAGGACAAACGTCCGCCCGCCGCACGCGTCGAACCCGATCACAGGCACCTCGCCGGCCGGGCCGTTGAGGTGCGGCTCCACGACCTGGAGCACGAAGCCCGCGGCAACCGCCGCGTCGAAGGCATTGCCGCCCTGCTCCAGTACGGCCATCCCGGCCGCCGACGCGAGCCAGTGGGTCGAGGCCACCATGCCGAACGTCCCGGCGAGCTGCGGCCTCGTAGTGAACTGCGGGCTGGTTGTCACCGCTGCCTCCCGTGACGTGACTGGCGTCAGAAGCCTGCCAGGGCTAGAAGCCGGACAGCCGCGCGGGCTTTCGGCCCGTGCGGCTGTCCTGAGGTTGACCCGCGGTTACTCCGGCGTGGACTGTGCGGTGGCGCTGATGGGAGCGCCGACCGGATTCTCCAGCGGGAAGTGACACGCGGCGAAGTGGCCCTCACCGCCGAATGGCGTCATCAGCGGCTCGACGTCGGCACAGATGGCCTGCGCCTTCGGGCAGCGGGTGCGGAACCGGCAGCCTGACGGCGGGTGGATGGCGCTCGGCAGCTCGCCCGTGACGCCCTCCTTGACCTTGGCCTTCTCGGCGACCGGATCGGCGACCGGCGCGGAGTCGAGCAGGCCGCGGGTGTACGGGTGCGCCGGACGCAGATACACCTCCTCGGCCGGGCCGATCTCCACGAGCTTGCCCAGGTACATGACGCCGATCTTCTCGGACAGGTACCGGACGACGCCGAGGTCGTGCGAGATGAAGAGGTACGTCAGCCCCAGGTCTCGCTGCAGCTCCTTCATCATGTTCAGCACCTGGGCCTGGATGGAGACATCCAGTGCCGAGACGGGCTCGTCAGCGACGATCAGCTGCGGGTTCAGCATCAGCGCACGGGCGAAGCCGAGCCGCTGACGCTGCCCGCCGGAGAACTCGTGCGGGTAGCGATCCGCCGCCGAGCGAGGCAGCCCGACCTTGTCCAGCATCTCGCTGACCTTGTGCAGCTGCTCCTGCTTGCTCCCGATGCCCTGGATGACCAGCGGCTCGCGCAACAGCGTGCCGGCCCGCATCCGGGGGTCGAGAGACGCGTAGGAGTCCTGGAACATCAGCTGGATGTTCCGGCGCTCGCGCCGGTACTCCTTGCCGCTGCTCTTGGCCAGGTCCCGGCCCTCGAAGTCGATCACGCCGCTAGTTGGCTTCTCCAGGCCGACCACGAGCTTGCCGATGGTGCTCTTACCGCAGCCAGACTCGCCCACCAGGCCGAAGGTCTCGCCGCTGCGGATAGTGAAGTTCACGTCAGCCACTGCGCTGAGCCAGCCGACACGCCGCTGCAGCACGGCGCCCCTGGTGACCGGGTAGTCCTTGACCAGGTGGTCGACCTTCAGCAGCTCGTCGCCGATACCGGGCCCGGGCGGCGGTGCCTCGAGAATCGTCTCGTTGTAGTCGACGACCTTGCCGCTCTGCCTGCGCTCGGACGGCCCGACCGGGTAGAAGCACCGGAACTCGTGCCCGTCGATCTCGCCGGTCAGCGTCGGCTCCTCCTCACGGCACCGGTCGGTCACGTACCGGCACCGCGCCGCGAATCGGCAGCCCGTGGGCGGGTTGACCAGGTCCGGCGGCAGGCCCGGAATGGAGTACAGCCGCTCGCCGGCCTCCGCAGCCTTATCCGGAAGCGCCTGGAACAGCGCCTCGGTGTACGGATGCCGCGGCCGGGCGAAGAGCGTCTCGGTGTCGGTGACCTCGGCGATCTTGGCGGCGTACATCACCGCCACCCGGTCGGCCCGGCCCGCGATCACCCCTAGGTCGTGGGTGACCAGGATGACGGACATGCCCAGACGCAGTCGCAGGTCGTCGATGAGCTCGAGAATCTGCTTCTGAATCGTCACGTCCAGCGCCGTGGTGGGCTCGTCCGCGATCAGCAGCTTCGGCTCACAGGCCAGCGCCATCGCGATCATCACGCGCTGCCGCATGCCACCGGAGAACTGGTGCGGGAACTCCTTGATCCGCTCTCGCACGCGCGGGATCCCGACCAGGTCGAGGACCTCGGCCGCGCGGTCCATCGCCTGCTCCTTGGACACCTCGCGGTGCAGGCTGACGACCTCGGATATCTGCCGGCCGATCGTCATGGTCGGGTTCAGCGAGGTCAGCGGATCCTGGAAGATCATGCCGATCTCGTTGCCCCGGATGCTGCGCATGTCATCGTCCGAGAGCGTGCTGAGCTCCTGGCCATCGAGCTTGATGCTGCCGCCGACGATATGGCCGCCGGTCGGCAGCAGGTTCATGATCGACAAGGCCGTCATCGTCTTGCCACAGCCGGACTCGCCGACGATGCCGAGCGTCTCGCCCGGCTCGACGTGGAGAGTCACTCCATCGACGGCATGCACGACGCCCTGGCGCAGCCGGATCTCGGTGCGCAGGTCGTTGATCTCAAGTAGCGGCGCCACTAGGTCCCCTTCCCTACCGGCGCTGCAGCCGGGTCTCGAAGGCGTCGCGAAGCGCGTCGCCAATGAAGTTGAAAGCCACGACGGTCATGATGATGATGATTCCGGCCGGGTAGATAAGCCACCAGTAGCCGAGCGTCAGGTAATTGAGCCCGTTCGACAGCATCGTGCCCCAGTCGGTCTGCGGCGGCTGGACGCCGAAGCCCAGGAATCCCAGGCTGGACAGGATGAGGATCGCATCAGCCACGGCAAACGTCGCCTGCACGATGATCGTGCCGATCGCGTTGGGCATGATGTGCCGCAGCACCGCTCGTGAGCTCCGGCCGCCAGCTACCTTGACCGCGGCCACGTACTCCCTGGTCCGCAGCGACAGCGTCTCACCGCGGACGAGCCGGGCTGGCTGCGGCCAGTAGGTCACCGCGATGAAGCCGATGAAGGCGACCCGGCTGGGGTGGATGAGCACGGCGAGGATGATCAGGACGAAGATGAACGGGATCGACAGCACGGCGTCGACGATGCGCATCATGACCGAGTCCACGATGCCGCCGGCGAACCCGGAGACGGCACCGTAGACGGACCCGAACAGACACGACACGAACGCGGCGGCCAGGCCGACCTCGATCGACGTCTGCCCGCCGTACATGAGCCTGCCGAGGGTGTCGTAGCCGAGGTCATCGCAGCCCAGCAGGTGCTGGGCGCTCGGCGTGCAGTAGGAGTTAGTCAGGGTGACGCTGACCTGCTGGGTCTTGTAGATCAGCGGCCCAACGAAGCAGAACAGCAGGATGAAGATCACGAAGCCGAGACCGACGAGCGCCAGCTTGTTTTCGGCGAAGACCTCCCAGCCGCGCCGGAACATGCTGCGCGGCTTGGCGTCGGCCTCCTGGCCACCCGCCTCTGGCGGCGGGGCCAGCAGCGTGCCGGGCGAGGCGAGCGGATCGACCGCCGTCTCGGGATGCGGTGTCATGGCCATCAGCTGTACCTCACCCTCGGGTCGAGCATGGCGTAACCAATATCGGCAAGCAGGTTGCCGAGGATCGTGAAGATGGTCGTGAGCACCGTGATCGCCAGCATCAGCGTGATGTCGGTGCTGAGGGCCGCCTTGAAGAACAGCAGCCCCATGCCCGGATAGTTGTACACCACCTCGATGAAGATCGAGCCGCCGATGATGACCGGCAACTGCAGGCCGAGCAGCGTGACGATCGTGATCAGCGAGTTGCGGAAAATGTGGCCCCAGAGCACCCGCTTCTCGCTCGCCCCCTTGGCCCTGGCCGTCCGCACGTAGTCCTGCACGATGTTGTCCAGCACGGACGAGCGCATGAACCTGCTCCACAGCGCGAACGCGACAAACGCGTAGGTCGCCACCGGCAGGATCAGGGCGACCGGATCGGACAGGATCCCGCCGATCGACGTCGCCTGCGGCGCGAACGCCGGGAAGATGTGCAGGTCGATGGCGAACCACTGGACGAGCACGAGGCCGACGAAGAAGGTCGGCGACCCGTAACCGATGAAGCCGATGCCGGTGACGAAGTGGTCGAGGGCCGTGTACCGGCGCACCGCCTGGAGGATGCCGAGCGGGACGCCGATCAACAGGCCGACAGCGGTTCCGATGAACGCGAGCACGACTGTCCGCACCAGCGCGGGCCACAGCAACGTCGAGACCGGCGTGCTGTACTGGATGTCAAAGCCGAAGTTGCCGTGCAGCAACTGCCACAGCCACTTGAGGTACTGAACGTAGAGCGGCTGGTCGAAGCCCCACGCCTTGGAGTCGGCGGCGATCTCGGCAGCGGTCGCCCGGATCCCGAGGACCGCCCGGACCTCGCCGCCAGGCACGAGATGCAGCAAGAGAAACGTAATGATGGTCACGATGAGGGTGACGACTATTGTCTGGATCAGGCGCCTGATCAGATAACCGGTCACTGCCTCTGCTCCCGTCCGTCCGGCCGTCCGGCGAGCTGAGCCTGGACCGCGGCCATCCTCAACACCGACGGCCGACAGCCGCCTGCCCGCGCGAGATCAGTGCCGGCAGCTCTGGCGACAGATTGCATCGGGCTCCCTCCATAGTGCGCCGACCATTTCCTACCCACAACACCCTTGGCTCCGGACCGGCCGCCGGCGCTGGCTGATGTGCCAGCGGCGGCGGCCGGGTACCGGACCTATGGTTCTAACTCAGGACTGGCGTCAGCAGGTCTTGTCGCTGCACGTCCAGTACTCGGGGAAGAACATGAGCAGCGGGTTCTGCGTCACGTTGTGCAGGCTGGTCTTGACCGCCTGGATCCCCGTACCCCATGGCAACCAGAGCGCGGGCACCTGCGTCGCCGTGTAGTTGGCGTACGCATCGAACGCGCTCAGGCTGTTGCTGGTGTGCGTGGCGTTGACCAGGCTGTCCATCATCGGGTCGCTGTAGCTACCCGAGTTGCTGGGCACGCCGGTCTGGTACAGCGCCTCGCCGGTGGGCTCGAAGCCGGGACCGTTGAAGAGCCAGCCGCCGAGGTACAGGAACGTCCACTTGCAGCTCGCCTGGCTCGGCTTGCAGGGCACGGTGTCAGCGAGCAGCGTGTTGAACGTCTCGGCCTGCGGGGCCAGCTGGATGCCGGCCAGGGCGAGGCCCGACTTAAGGATGTCGACGTCGTCAGCCTGGGTCGAGATACCCGAGGTGTAGGCCATCGAGAACTTGGCCTGCGTGCCCTTGGCGATGCCAGCACCACAATTAGCCGCGCCACTACCGGCGGACTCACAGGTCAGCACGCCGCCGACAACCTGCCAGCCGTGCGACTTGAGCAGCGACTCGGCCTTGGTCGGGTCGTACGGGTACGGGCCCTGGCCGGCATTCTCCGTCATGGCCGAGGAGACCCACTGGCTCTTCGGGTACGGCGGGACACCCGCGGGAGTCGGGTAGGCGTAGCCACGGCCGACGGCCTTGGACATGCCTGACTGGTTGTTCAGCATCATCAACGCCTGCCGGAAGTACAGCTGCTTGAACACAGGGCCGTACTGCGGGTTGTTGAAGTTGATGTAGGCGTAGCCGATGGCGAACTGGTACGACGGCTGGAGCACGTAACCAGCAGAGGCCAGCGGGTTGGACGGCGGCACGAAGCCCGCGCCGGCCGGCGGCAGGTCGGTCGACGGCACCGCGCCGTTCGGGCCGCCGGTGCTCAGCGCACCGGTCTTGAGGGCGGTGTAGATCGCCGTGTCGCTGGTGTAGGTCTGGAACTTCAGCTGGGCGACCGAGGCCTTCGGGCTGCCGGAGTACTTCGTGTTCGGCACGAACGTGTAGTTGCCCGAGACGTTGTACGAGGTCAGCTTGAACGGGCCGTCGATGACCTGCCACAGCGGGTTGGTCCCGAAGGTGGCAGTGTCCTTGTTCTGCGCGTTCATGAAGGTGTAGACGGCCTTGCACTTGGCCCAGCCGTCAGCCGCGCTGTCGGTGAGGCAGCCGCCACTACCCGCCTTGGCGCCGGCCGCGGACACGTCCCAGGCTGCCGGCATCGGGGTCAGGATAGCGAGCTGGTTGTAGGTGAACCAGATGCTGGAGTAGCCCTGCTTGAGCTGGATGGTCACCTGGTCCGGGCCCGTGGCCTTGTAGGACACGATGTTGTCCGGCATGAGGCCAGGCGTGTAGCCGGCGTAGCCGGTCTTCTCCGCCTCGAGCAGGTTCAGGTTCAGCATCAGGGAGTTGGCGTCGACCTTGGTGCCGTCGGACCAGCTCCAGCCCTTCATGTTGATCACCACGGTCTTGCCGCCGTTGGTGTACACCGGCGCATCGGCCGGGGACAGCGGGTAGTTGACCGAGATGGAGGTGTTGCTGTTGCCGCCGAACATGTAGAGCGGCCGGACCATGAGGTACTGGAAGTCCTCGTAGTTGGTCACGCTGTAGCACTGGGTCCCCGTGAAGGGGTAGATGCAGTTGGCGCCAGCCCCGTTGAGGTTCGCGACCGTGGCAACTGCGCCCGAGACGGAGGCACCCGTACTACTGGTGCTGTTGCTGGGGCTTCCGCTGGAACCGCACCCTGCGGCCAGCAGTGCGGTCGCGGCAGCAGCCGCGACCCCCGCGACGCCTATTTTGCGTCTGCGTTCAAACATGTGAACTCCTTCGTTGCGGCGCGAATAGCACGCCCGAGCCGGTTCGTTGTTCAGGCGCCGTGACGCTCCGTACGCGCGCAGTACCCAGTTGCACTCAGCCAAGATACCTAAAGACCGGGATTAGGTGGTCTTTACCCTACTTAGCGTAGTTCGGGCCGGTTCTACGCCCGCCGATTCATCGTGCGGCGTCCGAAACCGGTCCAGGTCTGGGTTCGTTGGCCAGGTCACCCCGCGCCAGCAAAACCCGTTGCCTTTCCGGCTACGGTCCGAAGCAGCGTATGTCCAGGGTGGTGTCGATGCGGTGCACGATATGTCACAAGTTCCTATCGATGTGGGCGCCGACTCAGCAGCGGCAGCGGCCAGCTGCATCCCAAACGTGATGCAGCTGTGACAGCACGGGCCAACCGACCTCGCCAAGGCGGCGTCTTATGTGCACATCCCATTGCCGCCTGGCTCCTGACCAGGCCTGTACTAAGGACAAGGCCCCATGACTCCCTCATTGACTTGCACCGCACGGCTATCCGCCGCCGCGGCTGCTCTCGGCGCTTGCGCCCTGCTCACCGCTTGCGGCAGCACGCCGGCACCTGGCGCTGCTGCGCCGACCAAGACTGTCACCGTTCAGGCCAGCACCGGCAGCAGCTCGCCGGCCGCGCCGACCGCCACACCTTCGGCGTCGTCGGCGGCGCCTGGACCGGCAAACTGCCTAGCCTCGGGGATCAAGGGGCAGCTCGGCGTCTCGCAAGGCACCGCTGGCACGATTTACCAGGTGATCGTATTGACCAACACCTCGACTGCGACGTGCACTTTGTACGGGTATCCGGGTGTGTCATTTGTCACAGGCGCAGGCGGCAGCCAGGTCGGCAAGCCCGCTAGCAAGAACCCGGTCGTGCCGAAGGCGCTCGTCACGCTGGCCCCGGGCGCCAAGGCTGATGTGCTGCTGGCCGTGCATGACGCTGGCGCGATCGCAGGATGCACGATCGTCACCGTCAACTGGCTGCGGATCTATCCGCCAGGCGACTACGGCAGCATCTACGTGCAGTACAACACCCAGGCGTGCGCCAACCCGTCGAAGTCGATCATGAGCGTGACTCCGGTTCGGGTCGGGGCCGGCAGCGCGTCGTACTGACCGGGCCTTCCACTGCCAGGGTGCCGCCAGGCTGCCAGGAGGCACCCAATGCTGGTTTTCTCTTCCTTCGGTCCGCACGCAACAACCGGCAGGGCCAGGGTCGGTGTGACCCTGGCCGTGTGTGGCTCGACGGCCGGCCAGCCGATGCAAGCGCTCACCGCCGGTGGTCGCCGGCATTCCGGGGCGCCCCGGAATGCAGGCGAGCAGCGTGAGACCATGGACGCGCTACGCCACAGGTAAGGTCAGTCATCATGCTCAGCAGGCCCTTCTCCGCCGGTCAGGTGCGCGCCGGGACGCGACGCCGCAGGGCTGGCCGGCGGGCAGCGTGCGCAGTTGCGGTTCTCGGCACGAGCCTCGCCGCCGGCTGCGCGGTACCCGGCCAGCAAGGGCCAGCGATCAAGCTGAGCTCCGCGCAGGTCACCCAGCCCGGTGCCAGCGGCATCACCGACGTCTACGTCGACGTGCAGAACAACGGTGCCGCCGACCAGATCGTGGGCGCCCGGATTAGCGTCGGCGGAAAGATCACGCTTCGATCCCCGGTCCGCGCCGGAGTCGTGCAGATGCGCACCGTCCGGGAGATCGTTGTCCCGGCCAAGAGCTTCGTCGGGCTGGATCCCAACGGATCGCACTTCCTGGTCACCGGCTCCGGCCCCATGAAGGCTGGTACCTTGATCACCCTGACGCTGCTGTTCGCGCACGCCGGCGCGGTCTCGGTGCCCGCGCTCGTGACGAACCCAGAGACCGGCGGCAGCAGTTACTTCCTGAACTAGCCCCCCGCTGTTGCGGCTCGGGCGGCGTGGCTTCGCCCGTTCCGCCGCGCGCTGTTGCGATACAGCGAGTCGCGATATATCGTTTTGAGATCAGCCTGCGCACGGCACGGAGGGGCAGATGGCAACGCAACCAAGTTTGCGCATCGGGGACGCCGAGCGCGACGCCGTCGCCGCCGAACTGCGAGAGCACTTCGCGCACGGGCGCCTCACGCTCGAGGAGTTCAACGAGCGGATCGACGCCGTATTCGCCGCCAAGACCCAGAGCGATCTCAGCCGACTCACCAACGACCTGCCGCACGTCAGGTCGGGCGGCGCGCCACTGCCAAGCGCGCGGACGCGATCAGGTCCGCTGATGGCGAGCGGCCCGGCGGGCCACGGGGCGATCGCCGCCGGCTGGCCGGGTACCGACTGGAGCGGACCGGGCAGTGGCTGGTCCGGCCATCATCGCCACGGCATCGGCGCGTTCGCGAGCCTGATTGCCGCGCTCGCGACCTGGCTCCTGGTCTATGACGTGATCCTCACCAGCCTGCGGCTGCCGTTGCCGGGCCGGCTCGGTCTCCTGGTCGCGATCTTCACGATGATCCGCGGGCTGCTCCGCCGGATCATGCGGGGTCCTAGAGGCCGGCGCTAGTACTAGCTCTGTCCGCACCGCGCCGCGAGCCCCGCGTGCCAGCACTCCCGTGCCAGCACTCCCGTGCCAGCACTCCCGTGCCAGCGCGGCATGACTGCTATCGGTCTGCCAGCACGGGCAGCGGCCCGGCTAGCACGAGCGGCCGACCCGCCATCAGGGCCGGGCCAGTCAGCCAGTTACCGGCACGCGCAGCGGGACCAGCAGGTACCGGAACGCGGGCGCGCCGGCGGGCGCGCGGTCTGCGCTTCGCGCCGAAGCTGATCCTTCCGGTGCGCGATCACCTTGGCCTTGGGCACCGGGCCCAGGGGGTCCGGCCGAGGCGCTCACTTCGCCAGGCCGGGCGGTGTGCGCTGAGTCTGCCGATGGCTGGCCGTCCACGGTCGCGCTCACCATCGCATCGCCGTCGATCCAGCTGATCAGGGCGGGCTTAGCCGGGCTGGTGAACTCGAGCCTGATCCGGCCCGCTCCAGCGGCTGCCACATCGCCGGGGTCTGCAGGGCCGGCCGGTCTGCCCTGGCCGCTCAGCGCGGCCGCTGTGATGCCATCGAGCAAGTACTGCGGGTTGAACGAGATCACCTGGTCGGTCCCCCGGAACGTGACCGGGACCGACTCGACCGCACGCGCCCGGCCGTCAGATCGCGCCTCGATCACCACGACGTCACGACGGAACGCGAGCTGGACTGGGCTGACCCGGTCGGCCACCAGCGAGACCCGGCGGACAGCCTCGACGAACGGGCCGGCCGCGAGCTCGGCCGCGGCCTCGAAGGTCATCGGGAACCGCGACTGGTAGCGGATGAACTCGGCGCCGATCAGCCGCGCCGTGAGCCGCCGCCCGCCGCCCTCAAAGCTGATCATCCCGTCGGTGGGCCGGGTACTGTCCTGGCCGGGCTGACCGAAGGCGATCGTCACCGGCCGACCAGGCCCCATCGACCTGGCCACGTCGGCCAGTGTCCTGGCGGGCACCAGGGCCGACGCACGCACCTCCGGATCGGTCGGCTCCCACGCCACCGTCCGGACGGCCAGCCGGTACCTGTCAGTGGCCGCCAGCGTTAGTGCCTGACCGTCGAAGTCCAGGCAGACACCGGTGAGCATGGGCAGCGTGTCGTCGCGGCTGGCGGACGACACTACCTGGGCCGCTGCGGTCGCGAGGACACCACCGTCGACGGTGCCCGCTGACGCTGGCAGCTCAGGCAGTGCCGGGTAGTCGTCGAGCGGCAGCTCCACCAGGGCGAACTCGGCGCTGCCACACGTCAGCATCACCATCCCGGCAGCCGTGGCGACCTCGACGTCAGAGCTGGGCAGACTCTTGCTTATCTCGGCGAGCAGCCGCCCCGGTACCAGCGCGCTACCAGGCTCGCCTATCTCCGCTGCCACAGTGACCCGCGCGGACACCTCGTAGTCGAAGCACGACAGCGTGAGCTCATCGCCGTCGGCCTCCATCAGCAGACCGGACAGGACCGGTACGACCGGTCTCGTCGCCAGCGCGCGGGCCACGAATGACACGGCTTCACCGAGCGCATCGCGCTCGACCCTGAACTTCACTGCGATCCTCCCGCCCGACCCGCGGTACACCACGATGGTGACACGCCCTGCCGACAACGGCAGCCGCCTATCGCCGGGATGGGCGGGCCGGAGCGCGGGCGGTTAGGAAGCCAGCGCCGCAGGCACCGCGGCGAGCGCCGCCTCGATCGCGGCAGCCAGCGCCCGCGCGGACTCGGCCGTCAGCTCGACCGCCACCCGCGCCGCCGGACCCTTCGCCGGATTGCGGAAGTCGATGTTCAGCGTGTGCTCTGCCATCGCGTGCACCGGGTGGTCGAAGTAGACCGTCGCGTCAGTTAGGGAGAACCAGCCCTGCGCGCCTTTACCGCTGCCAGTGATCTCGATTTTCTCGGTGTTGTACGTGCACATGCGAGGCTCCTCAGCTTGCCAGGTAGCGGCCGTAGAAATCCCAGATCTTCTGCCAGCCGTCGTTCGCAGCCTCGGGCCGGTACGCGACGCGGTCCACCGCGAAGAAAGCGTGTCCGGCTCCGTCGTAGGTGTGGAACTCGTGCGGCTTGCCGAGGTCGTCCAGCACCTTGGACAGTTCGGCCGTCTCGTCCGGTGCCGGGTACTTGTCGTCCGCGCCGAACAGTCCGAGCAGCGGACACGATAGGTCTTTGGCCAGCCCGACGATCGGCGTGACCTTGAGCGGCATGCCCTCCGGCGGCGGATTCACGATGCAGGCGCCGTAACAATCGACGGCCGCGTCGAGTTCTATGCTGCACGCGGCCAGGAACGACTGCCGGCCACCGGAGCAGTAGCCGATGACGCCCACCTTGCCGTTCGAGCCTGCGAGCGCACGCAGATAATCGGCGGCCGCACTCACGTCGCCGACTAGGCGCTCATCCGGAATGCCGCCGTTCGCGCGCGCGACTGCCGCGGCGTCGTCAGGGCTCGCGCCCGGCGCTTCGCGGTGATAGAGGTTCGGCATCAGCGCGGCGTATCCGTGCGCGGCAAACTTCCTGACGATCTCCTTGGTCGAGGAATCAAAGCCAGGCATGTGGTGGATCACGACCACGCTGCCACGCGACCGGGCGCCGTCGTCGGGCGCAGCCAGGTACGCCTCGATCTCGTCATCCCCGGCTCCGGCGATGGTGATGGTCGTGGCCGTCAGGTCCTCGCGCATCGCGATGCTCACTCCTTCGAGATCGTGCTTGGGGTTTATCCGAGCCATGTCCATACTGCCAGCCGTCGTCGCGCGGCGTTTCCGCTGGAGTCGGGTTGGGCATTGCGGGATCATCGATGCAGGCATGGGGAGCCGCAGGGGGAAGACGGGGGAATGAGTTCGGTAGCGGTCGGCGCAGGAATCATCTTCCTCGTCATCGGGTCCGTGCTGGGCTGGCACACCCACACGACGTTTGCCGCACACGGCGATGTGAAGGTGGCGAAGACCAGGCTGCGCGGCGGCCGCAGGACCAGGTGGCGGAGCGCAGTGTGGGTCGTCGCGATCAGCGTCGTCCTCGTGCTGGTTGCCTGGAACATGCTGACGCATTGACCCGCGGCCGCCGGTGCCGGGCACCGGTGTACTAGCGTCAGTGCTCCCGCCATCGACTGCCTCGGAGGGGGTCCCGGTGACCGGTAACGAACTGCTGATAGACGGCTTCGGCCGGATCCGCGAGATCGTGCACGAAGTGCTTGACGGCCTGACACAGCAGGACCTCGACTTCCGCGTCGACGGATCGGCCAACTCAATCGGCTGGCAGATCTGGCACCTCACGCGGGTGCAGGACGATCACGTCGCCGGCACCGGCGGTCTTGCGCAGGTCTGGCTGTCTGCTGGCTGGGCCGAGCGCTTCGGCCTGCCGCTCGACAGCCACGACATTGGCTACGGCCACCGGCCGGATGAGGTCGCGGTCGTCCGGGCGCCTGCTGATCTGCTCGCGGGGTACCACGACGCGACCTACGAGCAGACCGTCGAGTTCGTGCGCGGGCTGGCCGACACGGATATGGACGTGATCGTCGACCGGCGCTGGGATCCGCCGGTGACCATGGGCGTGCGCCTCATCAGCGTGCTGGCTGACGACCTAGAGCACGCCGGCCAGGCTGCCTTCATTCGCGGCCTGATCGAACGGCGCTGAGGCCCGCGGCCAGCTAGACCCCTAACGTCGCGCATGCTGCGCGCCCGTTGGCCCGCGCCCCGAGAAATACTTGAGTTCCACAAAGATTGACAGCCTCAACTGAGCGCAGTAACGTTTGACTTGCTCAACTATTCAGCCGCTCAACCAGTGGCAGAGACCAGGGAGTACCCGTAGTGTCCGATCAGACGACCGCAGAGCAGCAGACCGGCGAGGTCGCCGACTGCTTCTTCGAGCTGATCGGGCGCATCATCGGGCAGGCCGAGCAGCTCGCACAAGGGCTCGGCATCCCGGCTCCGTTCATCAAGGCGCTGCACACCCTGGACTGCCCGATGGCCATGAAGGAACTGGGCAAGCGCATGCACTGCGACCCGTCCTTCGTCACCCTGGTGACCGACATGCTGGAGAAGCGCGGCCTGGCCCGCCGCGAGGCGCACCTCGCCGACCGCCGGGTCAAGAACATCGTCCTCACTGAGGACGGCCTGGCCCTCAAGCGCCAGGTCGAGGCTGAGGTCACGGCGCGGATGCCGTGGAACAAGGCGCTGTCGGACGACGAGCGCACGCAGCTTCTTGCCCTGCTCCGCAAGATGCTCGCCACCGACACAGGCGTCCCGGCGTCGGCGACAGCGACTGATGACGCCATGCCTGGCCCGCTGACCAGCATGCTTGTCAGCGCCCTGCACGAGCACGCCCCCCACGTCCCACCAAGCAGCCCCCCGGCATCGACGGGGGAGGTGACGGCGTCGTGAGCTCGCCACCGGTAGCCAGCTAATGACACCGACCTGGCCTGCCGGTCGGCAGCTCACGTAACGATCCGCCGGCGCAGGGCCCCCACGGGCACCTGTGTCTGGGTTGGCGCGGCCGCCTTGAGCCGCAGCACAGATGCACGCCACTGATGGACAGACTGCGCCCGTAATGGACACGGACCGTAATGAAGGAGTCACTCTTAATGCCTGCCAAGTCACCGGGTCTGGCGCGACCAGGTAGCACAGCCGCCATCGGCTCAGCTCCCGAGACCACCGGCTCGGCCCACCGTCACCTCGGCCTGGCCCTCGTGGTCATCGCCGCCGCCCAGCTGATGGTGGTGCTGGATGCCACCATTGTGAACGTCGCGCTCCCGCACATTCAGGCAGCACTGGGCTTCTCCGGCTCAGGGCTGGAGTGGGTCGTCAACGCCTACGCCCTGACGTTCGGCGGCCTCCTGCTGCTCGGCGGCCGGGCCGGCGACATCCTCGGCCGTCGCCGGGTGTTCATCGCCGGCATCGTCCTGTTCGCGGCGGCCTCGTTGCTGGGCGGCTTCGCCACCAGCCAGGCCTGGCTGCTCGGCGCTCGCGCCATCCAGGGAGTTGGTGCGGCGATCGTGGCACCCACTGCGCTGTCGCTGATCACGACGACGTTCCCGGAGGGCCCTCGGCGGAACCGGGCCATGGGCGTCTACGCGGCCATGAGCATCGGCGGTGCCGCCATCGGCCTGCTGCTCGGCGGCGTGCTCACGTCTTACGTGTCGTGGCGCTGGGTGTTCTTCGTCAACGTGCCGATTGCCATCGTGGTTGCGCTGATGGCGCCCAGGGTCCTCGGCGAGTCTGAACGCCACACTGGCCGTTTCGACCTGCCCGGCGCGATCACCGGTACCGGTGGACTTGCTGCGCTCGTCTACGGGCTGTCGAGCGCTGCCACCACAGCGAACGGCGTCTCGCACTGGGGAGACACCAAGGTCCTCGTCTCGCTCGCGGCCGCGGTGGTCCTGCTGACCACATTCGTCTTCATCGAGTCGCGTAGCAAGCACGCGCTACTCCCGCTCCGGCTCTTCAGAGACCGTAACCGGACGGGCGCGAACCTGATCCTGCTGTGCGTGGGGACCGCGTTGTTCGGGATGTTCTTCTTCCTGACGATCTTCGTGCAGACCGTGTGGGGATACAGCCCGGTGAAGACCGGTGTTGCCTACCTGCCGATGGTCGGGACGATCATGCTCATGGCGGGTGTCAGCTCCCAGCTGGTCGGCCGAATCGGGGCCCGGCCGCTGCTGATCGCCGGCTCCTCGTTCGCCGCAGGCGGCATGTTCTGGCTGTCCCGGATCACCGAGCACAGCACCTACACGGGTGGCCTGCTTGGCCCCATGATCGTCACGGCGGCGGGGCTTGGCATGCTGTTCATGCCGCTGACCCTGGTCGCCCTGAACAAGGTCCAGGAGCGCGACGCTGGCGTGGCCTCGAGCCTGGTCAACACCGGCCAGCAGGTGGGCGGCTCCATCGGCCTGGCCATCCTGGGCACGGTTGCCTGGACCGTTGTCGCGAACACCGCGCGGAACTCGGCCGCCGCCGCGCACGCGGCCGCGGCGAAGGCGGCAGCCGCCGGCCACGCGGTCAACCTGTCCGCGGCCCAGCTGGCGGTGGCCAAGAAGGCCATCCTCGACCACTCGCTGGCCGTCGGGTTCTCCCGCGGCTTCGAGGTGTCGGCCGGCGTGGCGTTGCTCGCTCTGATCATCACCCTGGCGATGATCCGGGTAACCCGCAAGGATCTCGAAGGCGTCACGCCGCCGATGATGGGCTGACCTCACGATCGACACGGCACGCGGCCCGGCCAGAAGCACACTCCTGGCCGGGCCGCTTGCGCTGCGGAGGCTCACGGCTGGCAGAGCTCCACCAAGACGCCGTTCGGGCCACGCACATACGCCGACCGGCCCCAGGGCAAGTCTTCAGGTTCAGCCGCCACCTCCCCGCCGCGCGCGCGGATCGCCGCTATCTCCGCGTCGACATCGTCGGTGGTGAGCTGCAGCAGCAGATCTCATCGGGGCTCAGTCCCCGCGGGCCTCGTCGCCACCACTAGCTCCTCGGCGGTCATGCGCTGTGACGGATCGGCAGCGCCCTTGGCGTCGAACCGCACGCCATCTGCGCTGAGCGCGTCTGCCTGGGTGGGCTGGTCGCCGGGGTCGTCCCAGTGGAAGTCGGGCCGCGGCTTGCCCTCCGCTCCTAGTACCCGGTACGCGGTGTCGAGGCCAGCGGCGACGCTGGCGACGTGGCGGCCGACTGGCCGGGAGGTGGTGCCTGCGAGCCGGGCCAGGTCACCGTACGTTGTCCAGCGACCGGGCGGGATGGCCGCGACTGCGGCATCGATCCGGCTCCAGTCGAAGGGCGGTGCCAGCTCGTCCCTAACCTCGCGGTAGGCGGCGGTGCGGACGCGGTTGGTAGCGCTGAAGGGCAGACCGTCGGAACGGTACGCCGTGACGGTCCAGTCGCCGCCTGGCTTGTGCTGGACGCTGACCCAGGTGGTGCCGGCGGGCGGCCCCTCGTGGGCCTTGACCCGGCTGCCGCCAGCACCGATCAGGTACTTGCTGCCGTCCGGGTCGGGGGTCATCTGCTGGAATCCGTTGGTTGTCTTCATCGTGCTCACCTCTCCAGGTGGCGCGCATCGCGGGCAGCGGTGAACGCGTCGAGGTCAGCCCAGGCACCCGCGCCGCGTTGCACGTCACGCTCACCCTGCTCGACCTCCTTCGCCTGGTCTTGCAGCTTGCGGGTCCGCGCGTTGGGAGCCGCGTTCGTCCCGGCCTTCGCTGCAGTCACGACGCCGCTTGTACCGCCCGTCAGGAGGATCGCTGCTTGGTGGAGGCCCTTGCGCAGCCGCTTGTCCTTGCGGACGATCACTTCTGGCGCGCCGCGCTGCTTCTTGCTCATGGCGCTCACCTCTCCAGGTGGCTTACAGCGTGTGCCCCGCACAGGTCACGGCGCGAGAGTCAAACGTCCCGGCCATGTGCCGCTCCGAGCCATCTCCGGCCGTCCTGCAAGGGGACCCGCGCTGGCAGTTAGTGCGGTAGCGCGGCCCGTTCTGTCGGCAGGTGCTTCTACTCTCCGCTCATGAGCAGTTACCTCGCGCCCCGCTTCGTCGTCTACCGGATCTACAGGCGGACTGACGCCGTTCTGATCTACGTGGGGAGCACTGGCAGATGGGGTCTGCGGATGTCTCAGCGCGAGCGCGAACAGTGGTGGTGGTCGCACGTCGGCGGCATCAGGCTCGAACAGTGCGCATCGCGCTAGGAGGCGTACGTGATAGAGGACATCGCCATCGAGCGGGATAAGCCGCTGTCCAACAAGCGGCCGGAACTTCGCGCAGAAGGTCGCCGCGGATGCCTTAGACGAGGAGGCGTACCAGTCGGCCGGTGGCACGCTGATACTGACGGTCCCGGCGATCTACTTGCTCGGGAAGTGGTTGGCCGGAGCGTGCGCTGGCAGGTCGAGGCGCGCCATGCTCTGCTGACCGGCGGTCACCTCCCGGAGCCAGTGGTCAACCCGTTCTTCGAGAACGGCCCGGCAAACAAGATCATGACCGCCGCGCTCATGACGCCGGGCCAGAAGCCGGGCGTCGCGGGACTGTAGCCGCTCGCCGCGCGGGAAGCCGTCATCCGGGTGTCTTTCACACAACCCTGTGGGGGACCGCAACGCCGCGTTTCAGCGGCCTTGATTGCCGGCAGCACGCTAGCGATCAAGTTGCCTCAGTTGCTCCCGGCACCCAAGGGAGAGTATTGCTGGCAGCGATGCTACCTGGAGGCATGGGATGCGTGCTAATGGCGGTTCTGTCCGGTTACCGATCTGGCACGCTACTGGCACGGAACGAGAGAAGCCCCGGAGCAAGCCGGGGCTGACCTGCGGAAACGTGAGCTCCCGCGATAGGACTCGAACCTATAACCTGCCGGTTAACAGCCGGACGCTCTGCCGATTGAGCTACGCGGGATCGCCGGGGCGCCGAGCCCGCCCATCCCGGCTCGGGTGATCAGCGCCGCGCGCACAAGGGTAGCGCACCGTCGCTGCGCCCGGTGCAGCGCAGACCAAGCCAGCGCATAACCGGCCCACAGGCAGGGCATATCCGGCGACTGCCTGGGCATGACGAGATGATCAGCGACGCATGCATGGCGTGGCGCCTGCGGGGAAGCTAGCGCAGCAACGCTCGAAGCTGCACGGGAGAGGTCCACATGGGTTTGCATCGAATGGCGTTCGCCGCCGGGTTCGCCACCGGGTTCGTCGTCGGCACGCGGGCGGGGCGGGAGAAGTACGACCAGATGGTCAAGTTCGCGCGCGCGACGGCGGAGCATCCGGCCGTCCAGCAGGCCGCCGGCGCCGTCCAGGCGCAGGCCGCCGGGCTGGCCCAGAAGGTCGGCGGCCAGCTGCAGGAGAAGGTCCCGCAGGTGGCGCACAGCGCCGTCCACTCGGTCGGCGGCCGCATTCCCGGGATGAAGAACAAGAACGGTCACGGCGATTCGGCCTCGAACGGCGGGAAGGGGGCCAGCAATGGCAGCCCTTTCGCCGCAACGGGTAACGGCAATCCCCGGCCGAAGGACCACTGACCGACCGGCGTAACCATGACCGACCGCGGTCACCTGAGCGACGGGGTCACGCGCCGAGGCGCGTGCTAGGCGAGGTACTCCCGCAGCATCTGGGCCCGGCTCGGGTGCCGGAGCTTGGCCAGGGTCTTGGACTCGATCTGGCGGATCCGCTCCCTGGTGACCCCGAACTCCCTCCCTACCTCCTCCAGCGTGCGCGGATGCCCGTCAGTCAGGCCGAAGCGCAGCTGGATGATGCGCTGCTCGCGGATGCTGAGGTTGTCTAGCACCCGATCGAGCTGGTCCTGCAGCATGATGAAGGCGGCAGCCTCCATCGGCACCACGGCATCAGCGTCCTCGATGAAGTCACCGAGATCAGAGTCCTCCTCGCCGATCGGCGACTGCAGTGACACCGGCTCCTGGGCGATCCGCTGGATCTCGGCGACGCGATCGGGGTGCATGCCCATCTCGGCCGCGATCTCCTCCGGCGTAGCCTCGCGGCCCAGATCCTGATGCAGCTGGCGCTGGATGCGCGCCATCTTGTTGATCGTCTCGACCATGTGCACCGGGATCCGGATCGTCCTGGCCTGGTCAGCGATCGCCCTGGTGATTGCCTGCCGGATCCACCAGGTCGCGTACGTCGAGAACTTGTAGCCCTTGGTGTAGTCGAACTTCTCCACCGCGCGGATCAGCCCGAGATTGCCCTCCTGGATCAGGTCCAGGAAGACCAGGCCGCGGCCGATGTAGCGCTTCGCGATGGACACCACCAGACGCAAGTTCGCCTCGATCAGTCGCTGCTTGGCGGCGATACCGTCGGCAGCGATCAGCATGAGCTCTGCCATCTGCGCGCCCGCGCAGCCGACCTGGACGCCGCCCTGGATCTTTTCCTCGGCGAACAGCCCGGCCTCGATGGCCTTGGCCAGCTCAACCTCGTCGTGCGCGGTCAGCAGCGGGACGCGGCCGATCTCGCGCAGGTAGATCCGGACCAGGTCACCGGTGGCGGCCCGGCGCGCGTCGTTCTGGTTCTGCCGGGGCGCTAGTTCCTCGCTCTCGTGCGGCGCCTCGATCACGTCGACGCCCTCGTCGGCGAGCAGCTTCAGCACGCTGTCGACCGCATCGGCCGACAGGTCGCAGCGTTCGAAGGCGGTAGTGAGCTCGGCCATCGACACTGACCCATGCTCCCTCGCCGCGGCGATGAGATCGGCTACCTGATCAACGGGGGGTGCAGCCGTGAGACTCATGCAGACCAGTCTGCGTCACGATTCAGCCGACGAGCGGACTCAATATTGTCACCAAAGCGTTAGTAGCGCTGACATGCGATCTTGTGCCTATAGCGCACCCGACGCACGCTCTGACAACACCTTGCGCCGCTGCTCAAACGCCACGAGGTCGCCGAACATGCGGTTGTAGTCGGTCTGCTCGGCCACCGGGCTGAGGCGCTGCAGCCGCGACTTGATGCTGGCGATGTCTCGGCTCACCGAGAGCTCCTCGACTCGCGCGAGCACGGCCTCGGCAAACTTAGCATCGGGCTCGCCGGTCGGCCCGGGCACCTCGAGCGGCTCGACAGCTAGCCTCGTGACGAACCCTCGCGCGTTGTCGTTCGGAGCGGCAGCACGGAGCCGCTCAGCCCACTCGCGCGCCGACCGAGCGCTCACCACGCCGCCGCTGGCGGCGATCAGCTCGCACACCGCTGCGTGCGCCGGAACCGTGAACACAGCCGAGGGCAGCTCGTCGAACGCCGGCCCGCATAGCGCGGGCCGCTGGATCGCGAGCTTGAGCGCCTGCCGCTCCACATTGACGATCGGATCGTGCTGATCGTAGGCGCTGCGCTGCTGCTGGCCCTGGCCGCCGTGACCCGGCCCGAGCTGGCCGCCGTGGCCCGGCCCGAGCTGGCCGCCCTGACCCGGCCCGAGCTGGCCGCGGTGACCCGGCCCGAGCTGGCCGCCCGCTGCGGCTCGCCCGTTCGCGCCCTGCCCGTCACGAGCCTGGCTGTCGCCGCCGCGCCCGTCGCCGGCGCGTCTATCACCGCCGCGCCCGCTGCCGCCCGGCCCGCCGCCAGCTTGCCCACTGCTCGCGTGCCCGGGCCAGCTGTCTGCATAGCTCTGCCGCGATCCGTTCCCGTGCCGCGGAGCGGCGCGATCGGGCTGGCCGCCGTGCGCCTGCACGCGATCAAGCACGAACGCCTCGTCCATCATGCCGAGCCAGCGATCGAGGTTGACGGCGTACAGGTGCCGTAGCCCCTTGTCTTTGATCCGCGCCACGATCGGCGCGGCCGCGTCCAGCGCCGCGAGCCTGCCCTCCGTGGTCTCAAGGTTGTGCTCGTGCAAGGCGCTGCGGATCGCGAATTCGAACAGCGGAACGCGCTGCGCTATCAGGTCCCGCACGGCCGCGTCGCCGCGCGCGAGCCGCAGGTCGCACGGGTCGAGCCCGTCGGCCTGGATCGCCACGAACGTCTGGGTGACGAACCGCTCCTCCAGGCTGAACGCCCGCAGCGCCGCGCGCTGCCCGGCGGCGTCGCCGTCGAAGGTGAAGATGACCTCGCCGCGGAACTGGCTGTCGTCCATTAGCAGCCGCCGCAAGATGGTGATGTGCCCGTCGCCAAAGGACGTGCCGCTCGTCGCGACCGCGGTAGTGACGCCGGCCAGATGGCAGGCCATCACGTCGGTGTAGCCCTCGACCAGGACAGCCTGCCGCCGCTGCGCGATGTCGCGCTTGGCGAGGTCCGCGCCGTACAGGACCGCGCTCTTCTTGAACAGCGGCGTCTCCGGCGTGTTGAGATACTTCGGCCCGTCGTCGTCGGTGGCGAGCTTGCGCGCGCCGAACGCGATCACGTCACCGCTGATGTCGGCGATGGGCCAGATCAGCCGGCCGCGGAACTTGTCGATTAGGCCACGCCGACCCTGGCTGGCTAGACCGCCGGCCAGCAGCTCCGTCTCGGTGAAGCCGCGACCACGAAGGTGCTTAGTGAGCGCTTCCCATTCGGCGGGTGCGTAGCCGACGCCGAACCGCCGCACATCGGCGAGCTCGAATCCGCGGGAGGAGAGGAAGTCGCGCCCGGACTGCGCGGCCGGACTGCCGAGCTGCTCGGCGTAGAACTCGGCAGCCGCCTTGTGTGCCTCGATCAGCCGGCGCCGCTGTGACTGCTCCTGGCCGGGGATATGCCCGCCCTGCTCGTAGCGCAGGTCGATGCCAGCGCGGTTGGCAAGCCGCTCGACGGCCTCGGTGAAGCCCAGGTTGTCGATCTTCTGCACGAACTTGATGACGTCGCCGCCCTCGGAGCAGGAGAAGCAGTACCAGAGGCCACGGGCCGGGGTGACGTTGAAGGACGGCGTCTTCTCGTCGTGGAACGGGCACAGGCCCTTCAGCGACCCGCCGCCGGCATTGCGAAGCTGGAGGTACTCCCCCACCACTTCCTCGATGGCGGAACGCTCGCGCACAAGCACGATGTCCTCGTCGCGGATCCGGCCCGTCATCTACGCCCCTCCGCCTGTCTTCCGCCTGCTCGCTGAGTCTAGTCCCGGCCAGCCCCCCGCACCGGCTGCGCCGGATCGTAACCCCGGCGGTCTTGGTACCGTCACGGCGTGCAGCCGCTACTTGTGCTCTGGGACGTCGACTACACGCTCGCCGATACCGACGGCGTCGGCAGGCACCTCTACCAGATCGCACTCGGCGAG
Organism: uncultured Actinomycetota bacterium; assembly: GCA_963792725.1. Taxonomy (GTDB): domain Bacteria; phylum Actinomycetota; class Actinomycetes; order Streptosporangiales; family Streptosporangiaceae; genus JAJYUU01. Next base: position 532,491 of record CAWBXJ010000004.1, read on the forward strand.
CTGTACGGACTCGAGATGCCGCGGCTCATCCAGTCGATGGCCGGGCGGACCGACAGCGCGATCGCGCTGGAGGTACTGACAGCCGCGGGAGTCGCCGAGCCCGCCAGCCAGGTCGCCAGGTTTCAGGACGCGCTGGCCGCCCGGGCGCCTGAACTCGAGAGCCTCGTCCGGGAGCGCGGCAAGGCGCTGCCGGGCGCGGCCGACGTGCTAGCCGCCTTGTCGGGGCCTGCCTATGCAGGCCGCGTCGTGCAGTCGCTGCTCACCGGCAACATCCCGGTGCTGGCCCGAGTCAAGCTTGGCGCGCTTGGCTTGACTCAGCATCTGGACCTGAGTGTCGGGGCATACGGCGACGTGAGCGCGCTCCGGGCCGATCTGGTGCCGGTTGCCAGACGGAACGCGACCGGCCGCTACGGTGCCGATTTCGCCGGACGAGCCACCGTGCTAGTCGGTGACACCCCGAACGATGTCCAGGCCGCCGCCGTCCACGAGGCCAGGTCCGTAGCCGTGGCCACGGGTAGCTTCACCGTCGAGCAGCTGGCAGAGGCCGGCGCGGACGTCGTGCTGGCCGACCTGACGAATACAGCGGAGGTAGTCAGCGCCATCGTGGCCGCCTAGCTGGTCATCTCGGCCCGCGTCCACGCTCAGGTCCGGCAGTGACCAGCAGGGACCTCCGGCCATGGCTAACGTCTGCCGCCGCGACCGGCGACCACTCCGTCTCGGTAACCTGCCATCCCGCGTCAGCCAGCATCGCCAGATGCTCAGCGGCGGGCAAGATGGTCCGCCACGGCTCGTCGGCACCGGTCCGCCGGTGCGCGTTGGCTGCGGCTATTACGTCCGCCGAGTCATAGCCGTCGGCGTGCGTGGCCAGGCTAACGGCAAGCACGCTGCCCGGTGCCGCCCGCTCGGCGAGCGCCGCGAGCAGCCGCCGGCAAGCTGACTCGTCAAGGTAGATGAGCAGGCCCTCGGCGACAAACAGGCTCGGCTCGCTCGTCAGGTGGCCTGCGCCCGCGAGCACCGCACCCACGTCATCGGCACCGAAGTCGGCCGGTGCAAGCCGCACGTCCGACTTCGCACCAGCGAGATCCCCGAGCAGCCTGGCCTTGTCGTCCTGAGTCGCGGGATGATCAAGCTCGATGAACCGCACGCCTGCCGTGCGGAACCGCAGCGGCCGGTCGTCGTAGCCCGCGCCACAGATCACGATCTGCCGCAGCCCGGCAGCGATAGCACGGGTGACCTGCGCGTCGACAAACCTCGTCCGCGCCGCGATGCTCGGCTCGAGCCACTCCGGCGGGCTGAACCGCATGCCCGCGCACAGCATGTCCTGCGCGCGCGGATCGCCCTCGGGACTGTGCGGCCGCTCCAGTCGTGCCCTCGTGAGCGCGACGGCCTGGCTGGTGACGGACGGTCTATTCATACGCATTAACGTAATAACTTGTCTTCTGTTGGTCAACTCAGCATCACGTTGGCGCGACTAGTGATAAGCGATAGCGTACTAATTATGCGCGATGACGATCAGCAGGCTGCACTGGCGGCAGCGATCGGCGTCCGGCGCGGCGTCCTCAGTCTGGGCCGCCGGCTGAGACTTGAGCGGTCAGCAGCCAGCCTGACGGCGCTGGAGCTCAGCCTGCTAGGCCAGCTGCACCGCCGCGGCCCGCTGAGCCCTGGTGCCCTCGCCACTGCCGAGCGCGTTCAGCCGCAGTCGCTCACCAGGACGCTGACGAGCCTGGAGGCAGCAGGCCTGATGCTGCGTAAACCCGATCCGGGCGATGGTCGGCGCTCCCTGCTCGCGATCACCGAGGCCGGACGGGCCGCCCTGCGCGCCGAGATGGACCAGCGCGACAGCTGGCTCGCCGCTGCCATGTCCGAGCAGCTGACGAGCGCCGAGATCGGCCTGCTCCGGCTCGCCAGCGAGCTGATGGGCCGGCTAGCCGACGCCGACTAGCCGCACGCAACCATGATCACGTAAATAATGTGTCGCCGGCGGGCTGTTGCGGTTTTGGTGTGGGTGCGGGTTGGGCTGGCTGGTCGGCGCGGATGTGTGCTCGGCTGGGAGCGGCTGGGAGCGGCTGGGAGCCGGGCTGGGCTAGGCGGGCTGGCTGGAGAGACTGGCGAGTGCTGCCGGGGTGAGGTTGCCGGTGCTGATGGCCTTGAACAGGTTGGTGGCGGCGGTGACGAGCATCCATTCGGCGGTGACCCTGGGGATGCCGCGGACGGAGAACTGGCGGAATCCCTTGTTGTGCTTGAGGTTGCCGTGCGGGGTCTCGGCGATGTGGCCGCGCTGGCGGTGGGCGGCGATGCCGTCGCTGGTGGCGAGCCGGGCGGCCGTCTGGGTGATGGCGGGGCTGTGCCAGGTGAGGCCTGCCTGCCCGGCCGGGTCCTGCCCGGCGGCGAGCTTGTCGATGTCGCGGCGCCTGCCGGTGGCGATGAGCCGGTCCGGGCCGGGTAGCTGCAGGTTGTGCTCGGACAGGTATCCGGCGTCGGCCAGGAGCAGCCCGATCTGGCTGTCGCGGTCGCCGGGGCGGGCCGCGGCGATCAGCGCGGCCGCATTCTGGGCGCGGGCGAGCATCGGCTCGAGCCACTGCGCGTCGGTCTGGCTGGCGGTCAGCGCGGTGGCGATGATGAGCCCGTCGGCGGAGACGACGTTCTGCGGGTTGTAGCCCTGGATGAACCCGCCGCCGCGGACCGGCATCAGCCGCGAGTGCGGGTCGGTGATGTTGCGCTGCGGGCCGCGGCCGGCGGGTGGCTTTGACCCGGCCCGGGCGGCGGCGTTCGCCTTGGCCAGCGCAGCGCGGGCGCGGGCGACCTTGCCTGATTGCTCCGGCGGCGCGGGCACCTTGCCGGGCAGCCGGCCCTGGCCCGCGGCGATCGACGCGGCCTGGCGGGCGTGCCAGGTGTCGGCCAGCGCCTGCTGCCCGGCGGTGACGCGCTCGAGGTGTTCCCGCGCGGCGGCCAGCCGGGCCCCGGCCGGGGGCTTGCGCCGCCGGGCCGGCGGGGCGGCCAGGCAGGCCTGCGCTGCCTGGTCCCGCTGCTGCTCGGCCTGCCGGCGCTCGTCTTCCAGATCGGCCAGCGCCGCGGCGATCCGCCCCGCCCGGGTCCGCGGCCGGCCAGCTCGGCCGGCACCTCGTCGCCGCGGATCCCCGGCCCGAACAGGGCGTCCTCGGCGGCGTCGGCGGCGGCGTGCTCGGCGGCCAGTTCCGCGGCCAGCTTCGGCAGCCCGTCCTCGGACCGGTTCGCGGACTTCGACGCCGACGCCGCCACCCTGGTGCCGTCCAGGGTGATCAGCCCCAGCTGGCCCATGCCCAGCCGCGCGCACAGGATCAGCACCTGGTCGAACAGGACGCCGGCCGCGGCGCCGAGCCCGGCCCGGAACCGGGCGATCGTCACGTGATCGGGCACGTCACCGGCGCAGATCACCCGGAACGCGATATCGGTGCGGCACAGCGCCTCGATCCGCCGCGGCGACGTGACCCGGTTCGCATACGCCCACACCAGCAGCGACACCATCATGTCCGGGTCATAGCCCGCCGTGCCCGCCCCGCCCGTGCGCCGCAGCGCGTGCACCGCCGAGGTATCCAGGTGCCTGCCCGCAACCGTGATCACCAGCCACACCGGGTGCCCGGCCGGCAGCCAGTCCCGCATGTCCGGCGGCAGCAGAAAAGCCTGGTCACGGGCCACCGGACGGTATCGCTTCGCCATACCCTGATCATCCCAAAAGATCATGAACCATCAGGAAAGCCACGCCGCACCAGCGCCGCCGAATCTGCAACAGCCCGCCGGCGACACATTATTTTCGTGATCATGAGTAGGCCGCGATTTTGTCGGTCCTGATCGGCATTCTGGCCGCCATGGGCGCCGACATTCCGGCCGAGCTTCGAGCGATCGCCGAGGCTCAATGCGGCGTGCTGTCCTGCGTTCAGATCCTGCAAGCAGACCTGACCAGAGGCATAGCGATTTCGCGGCTGAGGAGGGGCAGCTGGCAGCGCATGCACCCAGGCATTTATGGCACGTTCTCCGGCCAGCCGAGGCGCGAGGCCACCATGTGGGCGGCCGTCCTGTATGCCGGGCCGGATGCCATGCTGAGTCACCAGACAGCGGCTGAGCTGTGGAAGCTGACCGACACGCCCAGTTCGCTGATCCACGTGACCGTGCCGGGCGACCGGCGAGTCAGGCGCCGTGCCGGGATCGCCATCCACATGTCGGCACGCGCGAGCGCAGCCGTGCATCCGTCCCGCAACCTGCCCCGGACTCGGCTCGAAGAGACAGTCATCGACCTCTGGGAGTCAGCGCAGAATCTCGATAACGCCGTCAGCTGGGTGACAAGTGCGCTCGGGCGGCGGCTCACGACGCAGGACAAGCTCCCCGACGCCATGGCAGCGCGCAGTCGAGTGCAGCGAAGGAAGCTGCTAACCGAGCTACTCAGCCCCGACGCGGCGGGCATCCACTCGGTGCTCGAATACCGATACGTACGCCACGTCGAACGCCCGCATGGCTTGTCCGGCGCGACGAAGCAAGCCTCGGCCCGGCGCAATGGCCGCAACGAATACCGCGACCAGTTGTACGCCGAGTACGGCACCGCCATTGAGCTGGATGGCCGGCTCGCCCATCCAGGCGACACCCGCTGGAACGACATCCGGCGCGACAACGCCGCCGCAGCAATCGGGATTACTACGCTCAGGTACGGCTGGGCCGAAGTCACAACGACTCCCTGCCTCGTCGCGGCCGAGATTGCCGAGGTACTCCGGACCAGGGGATACATAGGCGCGCGGCCATGCTCAGCTGGCTGTCCCGTCGGCTGCTCGACTGCCGCACAGACCGCCGGTCGCGGGCGGCCACCTATGCGCGCCGCGGCCACGTGCACCGTCGCGGCCCGGGCGGGACGCCGGGCACCTGCGCGCCGCTCGCAAACGGCACACTCCGGCGGCGGGGGCGAGCTTCGGACGGTACGCCGCTGACTGATCATCCAGCACGGAGTTGCCGCGGCCTATAACAACCGCGCCGTGACGGCTGCGCGCCGGCTCGTCAGGCGGGTGCTGGCCGCAGCCGCTGATGCCACGCGATCGCCGAGGTGTCGGTCAGCGAGGCGATCTGGTCGACGACGACGCGCAGCCGCCCGGCATCATCGGCAGCCGACGCGAACTCTGGCCGGAACACCGGATCCAGCGCGTCAGGTGCCCTGGCGAGGATGTCCGCGGCCAGTTCGGAGATCAGCTCGCGCTCGCGCGCCTGCGCGGCAACGACGCCTGACCGGCTCATGACGTAGTGCGCGGTGACGCCCTTGAGCAGTGCGCACTCAAGTCGCTGCTGCTGCGGCACGACCAGGTCCGCCGCGTAGCGCGCCACCGGCGGCTGCCCGGCCGGCCGGGTGGCGTGCTCGGCGGCACCGCAGAGGCGCCCGATCAGCTCACTCGTCAGGTACTTGACCGCAGCGGACGAGGCTCGGGTGCCGTCGAAGTCGGGCGGCCAGTAGTCAAGCGCCAGCAGGCCAGCGAACGCTTCGGTCAGCTCGTCGAGGCTCGCCGATCCTGGCTTGCAGTAGGTCGTCATGGTCAGGCTGGCGACGGTCTGCTGCTCGGCGGCGTCACGCAGCTTATCGAGCGTGACCAGGCCCGCGTGCAGGCCGTCCTCGAGGTCATGGACGGAGTAGGCAACGTCGTCAGCCCAGTCCATCACCTGCGCTTCCAGGCAGGACCGGTCGCCAGGGGCGCCGGCCCGGATCCACTCGAAGATCGCCGCGTCTTCGGCGTAGGCACCGTACTTGCCTGGCGGCCGGTCCGCGCCGCGCCCCGCCGGCCCAGCCGAAGCCGACGGCCCGACCCAGGGGTACTTCAGCGTGGCGTCGAGGGTCGCCCGGGTCAGGTTCAGGCCCGCACCAGGAACCTTGGCCTCCAGGCGCGTGATGAGCCGCAGGCTTTGCGCGTTCCCTTCAAAACCGCCGCAGTCGGCCGCCAGCTGTGCCAGCGCCGACTCGCCGTTGTGACCGAACGGCGGATGCCCAATGTCGTGCGCCAGGCACGCGGCGTCGACGAGATCTGGGTCACAGCCGACCGCTGCGCCGAGTTCGCGGCCGATCTGCGCGCACTCCAGCGAGTGGGTCAGCCGGGTACGCGGGAAGTCGCCCGAGCCGACGGCGACTACCTGCGTCTTCGCCGCGAGTCGTCGCAGCGCCGCACTGTGCAGCACCCGGGCGCGGTCCCGGACGAAGGGGCCGCGCCCGGTCCCGCCAGCGCCGTGGGCATGCTTGGGCGGCTCATCCGCCCACCGGGCCACGGCCTGGCGGTCATAACTCCCGGTCACCTGCTGTCGCTGCCCCCTGTGGTCTCCATGACGGCAGCGCGGCCGGCCTCCAGGCGCGCCACCGGCACCCGGAACGGCGAGCAGGACACGTAGTCGAGTCCGGCCGAGTGGAAGAAGTGCACCGAGTCAGGGTCGCCACCGTGCTCGCCGCAGACGCCGATCTTCAGGTCGGGCCTGGTCGCCCGGCCTTCCTCGACGGCGATCTTCACCAGGCGCCCGATGCCGTCAGCGTCCAGCGTCTCGAACGGCGAGACGCCGAAGATACCCAGGTCTATGTACCGGCCGAAGAACGAGCCCTCGACGTCGTCGCGGGAGAAGCCCCAGCCCATCTGGGTCAGGTCGTTGGTGCCGAACGAGAAGAACTCGGCCGCCTGCGCGATCTGCCCGGCCGTCAACGCCGCCCGCGGCACCTCGATCATCGTGCCGATCAGCGTGTGCACCTCGGACCCGGTCTCGGCCGCGACACCAGCTAGCACCTTCTGGGTCTCCTCGCGCGCGATCTCAAGCTCCTGCACCGCGCCGACGAGCGGGATCATGATCTCCGGCCGCGGAGTGCCGCCGGCCTTGACCCGGTCCACCGCGGCGTGCGCGATCGCCCGCACCTGCATGGCATACAAGCCGGGAATGACCAGCCCCAGGCGGACACCGCGCAGGCCGAGCATCGGGTTCTGCTCGTGCAGCCGCTGCACCGCCTCCAGCAGCTTGTGATCCTGGGCTGTCGCGTTGTCACCTGCCAGCGCGATCTTGACCGACAGCTCGGTCAGGTCAGGCAGGAACTCGTGCAGCGGCGGGTCGAGCAGCCGGATGGTCACCGGCAGCCCGTCCATGGCCTCGAGGATCTCCACGAAGTCGCCGCGCTGCAGCGGCTCCAGCGCGTCCAGGGCAGCCTGCCGGGTCGCGTTGTCGTCGGCCAGGATCAGCCGCTCCACTAGCTGCCGCCGCTCGCCGAGGAACATGTGCTCGGTCCTGGTCAGGCCGATGCCCTGCGCGCCGAACCTGACCGCGCGGGCGGAATCCGGGCCGTTATCGGAGTTGGCCCGCACGCCGAGGCGGCGCCTCTTGTCCGCGTGCGTCATGAGCCGGTGCACCGCAGCGACCAGTTCGTCTGACTGCGGGTCGAGGTTGCCCTCGAAGTACTCGACGACGGGCGACGGCACGACCGCCACCTCGCCGAGGTAGACAACTCCGGACGTGCCGTCGATGGAGATGACGTCGCCCTCGCGGACGAACTCGCCGCCCGCGGTCGTGAACTGCTTGGCCTGGACCTCCACCTCGAGCTCGTCCGCGCCACAGACGCAGGTCTTGCCCATGCCGCGCGCGACCACCGCCGCGTGGCTGGTCTTGCCACCGCGGCTGGTCAGGATGCCCTGGGCAGCGATCATTCCGTGCAGGTCGTCGGGATTGGTCTCGCGCCGGACCAGGATCACGTGCTCGCCCGCCGCGGCCTTCTCGACCGCGGTGGCCGAGTCGAACACCACCTTGCCGACGGCGGCGCCCGGCGACGCGCTGATGCCCTTGGCGATCTTCTTGACGTCCGAGCCGGCGTCGAATCGGGGGAACATCAGCTGCGCGAGCTGGCTGCCCGTAACCCGGGTCAGCGCCTCGTCCATGTCGATCAGGCCCTGGTCGACGAGCTGCGTGGCGATCCGGAATGCGGCCGCGGCGGTGCGCTTGCCGACCCGAGTCTGGAGCATCCACAGCTTGCCGCGCTCGATCGTGAACTCGATGTCGCACAGATCCTTGTAGTGGTTCTCCAGCGTCGCCATGATGCCCATGAGCTCGACGTAGGAATTGGCGTCGATCTGCTCGAGGTCCTGAAGCGGGACCGTGTTGCGGATGCCGGCCACGACGTCCTCGCCCTGAGCGTTCTGGAGGTAGTCGCCGTACACGCCCTGCTGGCCGCTACCGGGGTCGCGGGTGAAGGCGACGCCGGTGCCCGAGTCCATGCCGAGGTTGCCGAAGACCATGGCCACGATGTTGACCGCGGTGCCGAGGTCGGCCGGGATCCGCTCCTGCCGCCGGTAGAGGATCGCCCGGTCGGCGTTCCAGGAATTGAACACAGCCTGGACGGCCAGGTCCATCTGCTCGCGCGGGTCCTGCGGGAAGTCGCGGCCGGAATTGTCCCTGACGATGGCCTTGAAGCTCTCCACCAGGCCCTGCAGGTCCTCGGCGTCCAGGTCCAGGTCGTTCTTGGTGCCCTTGGCCTGCTTAGCGGCGTCGATGGCCTGCTCGAACTCGTGGCCCTCGATGTCCAGCACGGTCTTGCCGAACATCTGGATCAGCCGCCGGTAGGAGTCCCAGGCGAACCGCTCGCTGCCGGCCTGCTTGGCCAGGCCGTGCACGGACTCGTCCGACAGGCCGATGTTCAGGACCGTCTCCATCATGCCCGGCATGGAGAACTTGGCGCCCGACCTGACGCTGACTAGCAGCGGGTCCGCGTGGTCCCCGAGCTTCCTGCCCATCTTCTGCTCGAGCTCGGTGAGGTGCTCGGTGACCTCGCTGGCGAGGGTGTCCGGCACCGTGCCCTGCTCCAGGTAATAGCGGCAGGCGTCGGTGGTGATGATGAAGCCAGGGGGAACGGGGAGGCCCAGGTTGGTCATCTCAGCCAGGTTGGCGCCCTTGCCGCCCAGCAGGTCCTTCAGGTCCTTGTTGCCCTCGGTGAAGTCGTAGACGAGCTTCGGCACTGCGATGCACTCCTCGGATAGCCACTCGCCCGGCACAGTGGCCCTGGCGTCACGCGGCTGAATATTCCTGCGGCCTGGCGGCCCTCGATTCCGAGCCTATCGACCCCTGGCTGCTGTCGGTACGACGGTCACCCGACGTGAGGTGAACATCTTGGCATTCGGCAACAATGGCAGCCATGACGGATCAGGTGATCATCGGCCTTCTCAACCCCGGCGAAATGGGCGCGGCGGTCGGCCGCTGCCTGACGAACGCCGGGCACACAGTGCTCTGGGCATCCGACGGGCGCAGCGAGGCGACGGCTAGAAGGGCGTCAGCCGCCGGACTGACCAACGCGGGCACGGCCCGGCAGGTGGCTGACCGGTCCCGGGTCATCCTGTCGATCTGCCCGCCGCACGCGGCGCTCGACGTGGCCTGGGCCGTGCACGGCTTCACCGGCCTGTACCTTGACGCCAACGCGGTCTCGCCGGGCACGGCCAGGGAGGTCGCCGAGCTCATCACCAGCAATGGCGGTACGTACGTCGATGGCGGCATCATCGGGCCGCCGCCCGCCGGACCTGGCACCACCCGGCTGTACCTGTCCGGCGAGCACGCGGGCACGATCGTTGAGCTCTTTAGGGGAACGGGGCTCGACCCGCAGCTCATCGTCGGACCGGCGACGGCCGCTTCCGCCGTGAAGATGGCCTACGCAGCCTGGACTAAAGGGACCGCGGCAATGCTGCTGGCAGCCAGGGCCCTCGCGCAGGCCGAGGGCGTCGAGGAGACGCTCCTGGCCGAGTGGGCCCTATCGCAGCCACAACTCGCGGCGCAGTCAGAGCGGGCCGCGAAGTCCGGGGCGGCCAAAGGCTGGCGGTGGATCGCCGAGATGGAAGAGATCGCGCACTGCATGGCCGAGGCCGGCCTGCCAGACGGATTCCACCAGGCGGCCGCCGAGATCTACCGCCGATGCCCACGCCTGCCGGGCGCTGGCGCCGACGAGGACATCCTGAGCAAGGTGCTCGCGGCGATCACCGCATAGCTTCCGCAGCCAGGCCCCGCTACGCTCCCAATCAAGCCGCGTGGGATCGGGGGACGCCGGGCATGACCGTGACACCGCTGCCAGACATGACCGACACGTCGCTGTGACCGGTGGCAGCGCAGGCGGAGGATCATCATCCCGCCGCTAGTCGTGCTGACCGCGATCGGCGCGTTCCTGCTCTGGGGACCGATCGGAATCGGCAACGGCCCGCTGTCCGTGCAAATGGACGACGGCGAAGGCTGGACCGATTCAGGCCAGGCTCCTGTGGGCTTCATCTTGCCCATGTACAACTCCGGCACGAGTCCTGCCGTGATCGATGCAGTCGATCTTGTCGGCGGGACTCTATCCCGGACGCCCGCGTGGCTGACCTCGACGTCCATCCACTGCGGATGTAGTGGTCAGCCGCGCTGACCGGATCGCGCGACGGTCGGGCAACCGTCGGACCACACGAAACGGTCCGACAGCCGCTCCGCCCATCGCACGCTCACGGCCGATAACCCGGACCACTGGTCGCGCCCAGTGACGGCGCGCTCGCGGATGTCGAGCCGGTAGTCGATGCGTTTCGTGTGCATCGAGTGCAGGCTCGACAGCCGGGAGCACATGCGAGCCTCGCCGCAATGGGCCGGGGACTCCAAGCTGAGGACCGCCGCGATGGCCGTTGACTGGCCACGTTAGCTCGCGGTCAGCAGCCGGACAGGCGGTCCGACAGATAGGGCACGAGGCCGTCGATGCCGATGCGCTCCTGCCTCATCGAGTCCCGCTCGCGGACTGTGACGGCCTGGTCCGTCCAGCGAGTCGAAGTCGACGGTGACGCAGAACGGCGTGCCGACCTCGTCCTGGCGACGATACCGACGCCCGATGGCGCTTGCGTCGTCGAAGTCGCAGTTCCAGTGCTGGCGCAGCACGGCGGCGACGTCCCTGGCCTTCGGCGACAGGTCGGCGTTGCGGGACAGCGGCAGGACGGCCACCTTGATGGGGGCGAGCCGGTAGTCCAGCCGGAGCACGGTGCGCTTCTCCATGTTGCCCTTGGCGTCTGGTGCCTCGTCCTCGGTGTAAGCATCAAGCAAGAACGCCAGCATGGACCGGTCTACGCCGACAGCTGGCTCGATGACGTACGGGGTGTAGCGCTCGTTGGTCTCCGGGTCGAGGTAGGACATGTCCTGCCCGGACTCCTTGGCGTGCACGCTGAGGTCATAGTCGGTCCGGTTGGCCAGGCCCTCGAGCTCGCCCCACTCGCTGCCAGGGAAGTCGAACCGGTACTCCAGGTCGACGGTGCGCTTGGAGTAGAACGACCGCTTCTCGTCCGGGTGCTCGTAACGGCGCAGGTTCTCGCCGCTGACCCCGAGGTCACGGAACCATGCCTCACGCGCGTTGATCCAGTAGTCGAGCCACTCGTCGTCGGTGCCTGGCTTGACGAAGAACTCCATCTCCATCTGCTCGAACTCGCGCGTGCGGAAGATGAAGTTGCCCGGCGTGATCTCGTTGCGGAACGACTTGCCGACCTGGGCGATGCCGAAGGGCAGCTTCTTACGCGAGGTCTGGAGCACGTTCTTGTAGTTGATGAAGATGCCCTGCGCCGTCTCTGGCCGCAGGTATGCGAGACCAGACTCGTCCTCGGTGGCGCCAAGGTACGTCCGCAGCATGCCGTTGAAGTTGCGGGGCTCGGTGAACGCGCCCTTGGTGCCGCAGTGCGGGCAGGCGAGGTCGGCGAGGCCATGCTCGGGGGCGTGGCCGTGCTTCTCCTCGTAGGCTTCGATGAGGTGGTCGGCGCGGAACCGGTGGTGACAGGACTGGCACTCGGTCAGCGGGTCGGTGAACTCGGTCAGATGCCCGCTGGCCTGCCACACCTCGGGCGCCAGGATGACGCTGGAGTCCAGGCCGACGATGTCGTCGCGGACCTGCACCATCGAGCGCCACCACTGCCGCTTGATGTTGTTCTTGATCTCGACGCCCAGCGGCCCGTAGTCCCAGGCAGCGCGCAGGCCGCCATAGATCTCGCTGGACGGGAAGACGATGCCCCGCCGCTTGGACAAGCTGACGATGGTTTCCATGCGATCGCTGCGTCGTGCCATTGTCTATCTCCATCCGGCTGGCGGTCGGCGGCCTGCGGTTGACGTGCGCGAACCCCGGCGAAAGGGGGGCGGGCGGTGCCGTCAGCTTACCGGCAGCCCGACAGGCCCGTCGCATGACTTTGCGTGGCGAGCAGCGGGACAACCTTGCGGTAACCGGCGGTAACCTGGGCGACGGGCACCGTCACCTACTGGGCTGGCGGCCCAGCGAGCGGGCTGAAGGGAAGACTGCGTGAGCAACCGGCCAACGAGGCAGCGAGTCAAGCCGCTGCCCAAGGGCAACACCCTGTATACCCCGAGCGCCTCACCGGTGCGACAGGCGACCGAGCGCCGCAGCGCCAAGCCCCTGATCTTCTTGCACCAGCTGCCCACCTGGGTGGCGCCGCTGGTCCTGGTCGTGCTCCTGGTCGCCGGGCTCGCCATGCGCGGCCCTGGCGGGGCAGTCGCACTCTGCGGCGTCGCCGCAGTCCTCGGCTGGCTGGCCATGCTGTCCTGGCCGCAGCTGTCTGCCACCGGGAGGCTCGGACGCGTCCTGGCCGTCGCCATGGTGCTCGCGCTGGCCGGACTCCAGGCAACGCGCTAGCCGCAGGCACTCCTCGTGCGGCGGCTCAGTCCTGGCCCTTCTTCTCGAAGATATTGACCGCGATCAGGCTGGCGACGAACACCGCCACCATGCCGATCAGCACCGCCAGCTGCGTGGTGCTGGCCTTGATCTGGCTTCCCGGCGTGAAGACGAACAGGATCCGCCGGATGACGGCGATGAGCCCGACCACGATGAACGGCTGCGCTACCAGCCGGTGCGCGCGCAGCGACAGGACGACCGTGTAGACAATCTCGACCAGGATCAGGACCAGCAGTACGTGATCGAGCAGCTGCGGAGCTGCCGCGGAGACCGAGCCGTAGGCCCCGTCCACGGAATCGACGATGCTGGCGATGAGCACCACGCCGGCCAGCCCGATCAGGATGATTCCGACGGCGACGGTAACCACGTCCTGTGTGTGCTCCAGGAACCAGATCGACCCGCGGACCGTCGACGAGGCCTCTGACCTGGACCTGTGTTGCGAGCTCGAGCCTGCCGCCGGATCGGAGTCGATGGGCGTGCTGGGCTGGTCGCCTTCACCTGCCGACATGCCGGCCATTGTGCCACCCTGCCGCGGCTGGTTGGTCCTGGCACTGGCTGCCGACAGCGATGAGGCCGGGCTGGTAGCCGCAGGCGGGGTCCTCGCCGAGGGGATCGCCGCTCGCGGCGTACGCGCGGGCCCGTGATCCGCCGCACAGGTCGGCGTACTCGCACCGGCCGCACCGGCCGGTGAACTCCGCCGCCCGGATCGAGTGCAGCAGCGGGTCATCCCGGTAGATCGTGCTGAGTGGCCGGCTGCGGACGTTCCCGAGGCCGACGGGGAGGAATCCGGCCGGATACACCTCACCATCGTGAGCCACGAACAGGATGCCTTTGCCGTCACGAGTCGCGGCCGTGTGGGCGCTCGGCCGGACACCGGGGGCGCCGAGGAGGTCAATCAGCCTCGTCACCAGGGACCGGTAGAGCGCGCCGTCGGGTGGCGGATCGCCACGTCGCCGCCCAGTCACGATGCGCCGGAAAAACGGCGCCTCGACAGTGCGCACGATGACGCCGTAGTGCGCGGCATCGTAGAGGAAATGACAGATCTCCTCGTGCTCGGCCGGGGTCAGGGCGCCTTCCGCGGTCCCGCGGCCGACGTGCACGAGGAAGAACACCTCCCAGATCCGGGCCCCGCTGGACACGGTGAGCTCAGCGACATCGGCGAGCTCCGCGGCGTTCGCCGCCATAACTGTGGTGTTGACCTGGACCGTCATGCCGGCCTCGGCAAACGCCCGGATGGCCTGCACGGTCGCGGTGTGATGCCCGGTGACTCCGCGTACGGCGTCATGTGTGCCAGGCTGGGCGCCATCCAGGCTGATCGACACGGCCCTGATGCCGCTGGCGGTGATCTTCTCGATGGCGGCAGGTGTCAGCAGCGGCGTGACCGACGGCGACAGGCAGACCGGCAGGCCGCGGCTGCTCGCATAGCCCGCCAGGTCAAAGAGGTCAGGACGGAGCAGGCAATCTCCCCCGGTCAGGACGAGGATCGGGTACGGCCGGCCGAAGCCGGCGACCTGGTCGATGAGGTCGTAGCCCTCGGCCTCGCTCAGCTGTCCTGGCAGCGAGCGCGCCGTAGCGCTGGCCCGGCAATGTCGGCAGGCAAGGAGGCAGGCCCTGGTCGTTTCCCAGAACACCAGCATCGGCCGCTGGTTGTAGTCGGGCGCTCTCCGGCCCGGACCGGCCGCGATCTCGCCCAGTGTGGTTGTCATGTCCCCGGCCAGAGCTCCCGTCTTGGCATCACAGTGCGGACCGATCTCATCGTGGCGCTAGCGTGACCGGCTAGGGCCCTTTGGTCCCGCCCTGTCGTGACCTCTGTCGTGACACACGGCCCGGGCGTCGTCAACTTTAGTTGACGACGAGCAGCGGTCAACATACATTGACGCCATGAGAGCAGCGGCAAGATGAGCGAAGAAGTCGCGGCAGCCGAGGCCGGGAGCGTCGCTCGCCCGGCCGTGGACGTCGCTCGCCCGGCCGTGGACGTCGCTCGCCCGGCCGTGGACGTCGCGATCGTCGGCGCCGGGCCGACCGGGCTCATGCTGGCGATCGAGCTGTGCCTGGCGAGCGTCAGGCCCGTCGTGCTTGAGCGACTGACGGCGATCAGCGCCATTCCGAAGGGCAACGGCCTGGTCGGTCACATCGTGCAGGTGCTGGACCACCGCGGCTTGCTCGAGCGGCTGCGGTCGGACGCGACCTACGCTGGCCCGGTCCCGCGCTTCTCGTTCGGGCCATTGCGACTCGAGCTGTCCGCGCTCGGCGCCAGCCCGCTGCATGTGCTGGCCATACCGCAGCGCCGACTGGAACAGCAGCTGGAGGACCGGCTGGGCGAGCTAGGCGGCCGCGTGCGCCGCGGCCACGAGCTAACTGGTCTGGCCCAGGAGGCCGATCGCGTCGTACTGACGGTTCGCGGTCCGGCCGGTCAGTATGAGCTCGATGCCTGCTACGCAGTGGGCTGCGACGGCGCGCACAGCGTGGCCCGCAAGCTAGCTGGCATCGGCTTCCCCGGCGTCACCTCTGCCGAGGTCACCAGGATTGGCCGGGTCATCCTGCCGACGGCCATGATCGTGGCCGGCTCCGGCGAGGTCGACGTGCCCGGCGTCGGTCGACTCCGGCCTGCCGAGCAGGTCAAGACGACCGGTGGCAGCTACTCGCTGGCGCCGCTGGCGAGCCTGGACGCCGGGGCCGCACCAGACGCCTACATCGTCTCGACGCGAGAGCCTGCGCCCGATGTCGATCTCGTCGAGCCCATGACCCTGGCCGAGCTCAGCGCGAGCGTCCGTCGCGTCGTCGGCGCCGACCTGCCCATGGCCGAGCCGCAGTGGCTCACCCGGACCGTCGGCAACAGCCGCCAGGCCGACCGGTACCAGGCGGGCCGGGTCCTGCTCGCCGGCGACGCGGCCCACGTCTTCGGCGTGGGCGGGTCACTCAACGTCGGCCTGCTCGACGCCCTGAACCTCGGCTGGAAGCTCGCCGCGCAGGTCAGCGGGGCAGCCCCGGGTGGCCTGCTGGCCAGTTACCACGCTGAACGGCACGCGGCGGGCCGCCGCTATCTCATGCAGACCAGGGCGCAGAAGGCCCTGTCCGCCGACGGCGAGGAGGCCCGGGCGCTCCGGGATCTGGTCGGCGAGCTACTGGCGTATCCCGAGGTCGTGCGCCACCTGGGCGAGCTCGTCGAAGGCTCCGACGTCCGCTACGACATGGGCGCGGACCACGCGCAAAGCCACCCGCTCAGCGGCAGGTTCGTGCCGGACATCCTGGTGGCGATCGCCGGCCGGACGACGCGAATCGCCGAGCTGATGCGAGCCGGCCGGTTCCTGCTGCTGGATTTCACGGCAAGCGGCCGGATTGGTGCTACGGCGGCGGAGTGGAGCGACCACGTTCCCGTCAGTTATGCCGTGCCGCTCACCAAGCCAGCCCCGGCGGACGGGCTGCTGATACGCCCCGATGGCTACGTGGCCTGGGCGCGCGGCCCGAACGCGCCAGATCCGGGGGCCGGTCTCGTCGCCGCCCTGACCGCCTGGTGCGCCCGTGTTGGCCAACCCCGTGCTGGCCAACCCGTGCTGGCCAACCCCGCGCCGGCGAGGCGGCCGGACTAGCCGAGGATCGGGTCGCCGCCGGCAGGTCCGGGGGCGACCGGGTTCGGCTCGGCGCCGCCGTAGCGACGGTCGCGGCTGGCGTAGATCTCGCAGGCGTGCCACAGGTGCCGCCGGTCAAAGTCCGGGAACAGCGTGTCCAGGAACACCATCTCCGCGTACGCCGACTGCCACAGCAGGAAATTCGACGTCCGCTGCTCCCCCGACGAGCGCACGAACAGGTCCACGTCCGGGATCTCGGGCTCGTCCAGGTACCGGCTGATCGTGCGCTCGTCAACCTTGTCCGGCTTCAGCCGGCCGGCCGCGACCTCGTGCGCGATCGCCTTCGCCGCGTCGGCGATCTCCGCCCGGCCGCCATAGTTGACGCAGAACTGCAGCGTCAGCACCGAGTTCCCGACGGTCATCCGCTCGGCATCCTCTAGCTCGGAGATGACACTGCGCCACAGCCGCTGGCGCCGCCCTGCCCAGCGGATCCGCACGCCCATCTCGTTGAGCTGGTCACGGCGGCGGCGGATGACATCCCGGTTGAAGCCCATCAGGAAGCGGACTTCGTCTGGCGAGCGCCGCCAGTTCTCGGTCGAGAAGGCATAGGCCGACAGGTAGGGAATGCCCAGCTCGATCGCGCCCATGATCACGTCAAAGAGCGCATACTCCCCGGCCTTGTGACCTTCGGTCCGCGGCAGCCCGCGTTGCTTAGCCCACCTGCCGTTGCCGTCCATCACGAGCGCGACGTGCCGCGGGATCAGCTCGCCGGGGATCTTGGGCGGCTGGACTCCGTCCCGATGCGGGTAGGGCGGGGCGGGCTGGCGTTTCATCAGGCGTGCTCCACGTGCTTCAGCGACCGGATCGAGTGCTCCAGGTGCCACTGAAGGTAGGCGGCGGTCAGGCCGCTGCACTCTACCTGGTGCCTGCGCTCGCTGCCGTCGGCCACCGACCAGTCACCGCGCAGCAGCGCGTCCATCAGCGCCACGGTCGCGACCGACGGCGTTGCCGAGCCGGGCACACGGCAGTTCTGGCAGGTCAGGCCCCCTGAGGCAAGTCCGAACGCCCGCAACCCGCCGGACGCCTGCGCCGCCCGCGCCGACGTTCCGCAGACCGCGCACTCCGCCAGCGCCGGGGCGTACCCGGCCACCGCCAACGAGCGCAGCAAGAACGCGTCGAGCACCAGCCGCGGGTCGTGCTCGCCCTCGCCGAGCGCCCGCAGCCCGCCCACCAGCAGCAGGAACTGCCGCATCGAGGGCTCCTTCTCGACCGGCGTGAGCTTCTCCGCGGTCTCGAGCATGGCCGTTCCGGTCGTGTACCGGGGGTAGTCAGCCACCAGCTGCTCCCCGTACGGCCGCAGCGTCTCTGCCTGCGTGATCACATCCAGCGAGCGGCCGGTGTACAGGAGCAGGTCGACGTGCGTGAACGGCTCCAGCCGGGCGCCGAACCGCGACTTCGTCCGCCGCACTCCCTTGGCCACCGCGCGGATCCGGCCGGATTTGCGCGCCAGCACCGTGACGATGCGGTCGGCCTCGCCCAGCTTGTGGGTGCGCAGCACGATGCCGTCGTCGCGGTAGATGGCCACCAGCCCATTCTCGCCTACGCGGGCGATTCCGGCGGCCGGAGCAGGCCGGGGGCGCGCCGGAGCCGACGTGGCGGGCCGGGGCGGGCCGGGCGGGCCGGATCGGGGGCGGGCCGGGCGGGCCGCAGCGGCGCGTTACCCCGCCGCCGCGCCTTCCTCGGTGAGCCAGATGACCCCGTGCGCCTGAGCCGACGTCATGCCCAGGTGGGCGGCGATCAGCTGGGCCGCGCCGCGCTCTTCCTCCGTCAGGGGCCCGTCCGCAAGCCCGACCCGGACCGCGTCAGCTAGGAACCACTCCGGGGCGGGCATGATCAGCTGGTAGGCGAGGGTTCGCAGGGAAACCTCGACGTCCGCCCCTGGCTCCACGGCCGCGGCCAGGTCTGCGGTCAGCGCGGCTTCGTCGTAGCCAGGCAGGCCGGCCTGGCGCACCATCTCCACGGCCCGGCTGCGCGCCGGAGCACTCGCCGGATCCCCCGCCCGCAGCATCGTCGTGACGGCCGCCAGCGACCCGGCTGGCAGGGCCGCCTGCATACCCGCGACGGTCGGCATGCGCAGCACCTCAAGCCGGTAACGCGTTCGGCAAATCCGGCACTGCACGTGCTCGCCGATGCGATCGAGCGGAATAACGGGAATATGCAGCAGATGGATCCAGCGTCTGCCTACGCACCGTTGGTACAGGCGATCTCCGCCACAGCGGTGGCAATGCAGCGTGCCATGCCCGGTCGTGCGGAAGTAGAAGCGGATCCCGATCAAACTCAACGACTACTCCCCCACCACCACGGCCACCTGCTGCTGCTAGGACATCGTCCCAGGTGAGCAGATCATCACACGCGCGAGCCACGACGACACCTCAATCGGGTAAAGCCGGCCAACCGGCCACTGACGCCTGGCGCGGCGCCAACCGCCAGTCGCCGGAGGAATTGCGGTATAGCGGCGGCTGGAAACGCAAATCTTCATGAGCAGTCGGATTTTTCCGAAGGAACGAGGTCGACCTCGCCTGTGCCGCCAGCTAATTCAGTTGCAGCCCGGACAGCGCCGGTATTAGCTGGCCGCCGTGCGTATCGAGCGGTTCGATCCGAGCGCGGACGAGTCCCGGCTACGGGCCTGCCATCAGATGGTGCTAGCGGCCAAGCCCGAGGACGACCCGAACGCGCCGCCAGAGTCGTTCGGCGCATTCCGCGGCTGGTGGGTCCACGGGATGGCGGGTGTGCCGCAGCAGGTCTGGCTGGCGACCGCGGATTCCGGTGACCTGGCTGGCTGCTACGTCCTCGAGCTGCCGGAGCGGGAGAATCGAGGCAACGCGTTCACCTACCCCATCGTCGAGCTGTCCTCGCGCCGCCGGGGCATCGGCAGCGCGCTCGTCGCCCACGCCGCCGAGCAGGCTGAACTGGCCGGCCGGGTGCTGCTGATGTCGAGGGCGCGCGTGGACGGGCCAGGAGCCGCATTCGCCGCTGCAATCGGCGCCCGGCCCGGCATGCGCGATGCCCGGCGGGTACTCGATGTCGGGCCCGCGCCGCGCGGACGGCTGGCAGGCCTCCGCACGGACGCGGCCGCCCACGCGACCGGGTACTCGCTGCGCCGCTGGTCCGGCCCCACGCCCGACGACCTGGTGAACCAGGTGTGCTCGCTCCTCGACGCCATGGAAGACGCGCCGCACGAGGAATCCGTCGAGACGATGCACTGGGATCCGCCGAGGCTCCGGGCCGCGGAGGAACGGGGCATCGCCCAGGGCAGCCGCTGGTACGAAGTGGCCGCCATGCACGACGCGTCGGGTGAGATGGCGGCGCTCACCATGGTCAACGTCGATCCGGACGTCGATGGCTGGGCGTTCCAGGACATCACCGCGGTGACCAGGCCGCACCGCGGCCACCGGCTCGGGCTGCACGTGAAGGTCACGATGCTGGAGTGGCTCGCGGAGATCGAGCCGCACGTACGCCACATCGTGACGTTCAACGCGGTACAGAACGAGCACATGGTCGCGGTCAACGCCGAGCTCGGCCACCGGATCAGCGACTACTTCGAGTCGTTCGAGCTCGACGTCGCCGCTGCTCGCAAACTGGTGGTGGCGGAGATGCGATGAAGATCGAGCAGTTCGACGCCGCGACCGATACCGAGCAGGTACGGAGCTGCTTCGGCATCGTCGCGGCTGCCCAGCGCGCAGACGATCCGGGCCTCCCGGTCCGGTCGCTGACGACCTTCCGCAACCGGTGGACCACCGGCTTCGGCGGCAATCGGCGCGAGACCTGGCTCAGCCTCGATGACGCGGGCCAGCCGGCCTGCTACATGCTCACGCTGCCAGACCAGGAGAACCCCACGCTGGCCTGGTGCACGATCGCGGTGGCACCCGAGCAGCGACGGTTCGGCACGGGCCGGGCACTGCTCGCCCACTGCGCGAGCCAGGCGCGGCTGGCCGGCCGCGCTCGGCTGGCCGGCGAGGCCAGGGAGGGATCGCCCGGCAGCGCGTTCGCCGCCGTTGCGGGCGCCGCGAGCGGCCTCGCCGAGGTGATCAGGCGGCTCGATATCGACGCTGATCAGCCCGGCAGGCTCGCGAGCCTCCGGTCGGCTGCCCGCGCGCATGCCGCCGGTTATTCGCTGGTGTCCTGGATCGGGGCGAGCCCGGCGGACACCATCGACGACCAGACTCTGCTCAGCGCCGCTATGGCCGACGCGCCGAGGGACGAGGGCATCGAGGCGGAGGCGTGGGACGCCGACCGCATCAGGGATCTGGAGCGGCGGTGCTTCGCTAGCGGCCAGCAGTTCTACTCGGTCGCTGCCCGGCACGAGGCGAGCGGCAGGCTGGTCGCCATCACCCAGATGTTTGTCGAGCCGGGCACGCCGGGCTGGGGCTTCCAGATGATCACGGCGGTGCTGCCGGCGCACCGGGGACACCGGCTCGGCCTGCTGGTGAAGGCCGAGATGCTGGATCTGCTGGCCGCGCACGAGCCAGGCATCCGTCACATCCTGACGGGCAACGCCGCTGACAACAAGCACATGGTCGCTATCAACCAGCAGCTCGGCTTCACCGTGACCAGCGTGTACCGGAACTGGGAACTCGAGCTGGCGGCTGCCTAGGCCAGTCGGCCCCGGACCGTCGCCCGAGTAAGGAGGCCGACGTGCTCATCGAGAGATTCGATGCAGGCAGCGACGCTGCCAGATTGCGTGCGTGCTACGAGATCGTCGCGGCCGGCTGGCCGGCCGACCGTCCGAACGAGCCAGTATTCACGTTCGAGTCGTTCACCGGCCACTGGGCCCATGGCTTCGGCGCTGATCCGCGCCAGACGTGGCTGGCGACCGATGACGCGGGCCGTCCCGTCGGCTGCTACCTGCTCACCCTCCAGGAGCGCGAGAACACCGCGATGTGCTACTGCGAGCTCACCGTCGCGCCGGACCGCCGCCGGGCGGGTTACGGAACGCAGCTGCTAGCCCATTGCGCCGACCAAGCCCGCGCGGCGGGACGCTCCAGGCTGGCTGGCGAAGTGCGGGAATTCTCACCGGGTGCTGCCTTCGCGGCCGCGGTGGGCGCCAGGGCCGGCATCGCGGAGGTCAACCGTGTGCTGCAGGTCGACGGCGGCCTCGCGGCCCGGCTGCCTGCCTTGCGCGCCCAGGCGGCGCCGCGCGCCGCTGGCTACTCGCTGGTGTCCTTCGACGGGCCGACGCCGGCGGAGTACCTCGACGACGTCGTCCGCCTCGAAGGGGCCATGGCGGACGCGCCCCGCGACCCCGGTGTCGAGAGCTGGAATTGGGACCCCGACCGGATCCGCAAGTCCGAGGAGGTCATGTTCAGCCACGGCATCAGCCGCTACACCATGGCGGCCCGGCACGATGCGAGCGGCGAGCTGGCCGCGATAACCCAGGTCGGCACTGAGGCCGGCACGCCCGACTGGGGCTTCCAGTTCGGCACCATGGTCTTGTCGCACCACCGCGGTCACCGGCTCGGGCTGCTGGTCAAGGTAGCCATGCTGGAGTGGCTGATCGAGAGCGAGCCCATGATCCGGCGCATCCTGACCGGCAACGCGGGAGCCAACGCGCACATGATCGCCATCAACGAGCAGCTCGGCTTCGAGGTGGCCGACACCTACCGCTCCTGGGAACTAGACCTGACCCAGCGACCGGCAGCCGCTTCGGCGGTGTCCGGTGCAGCGCGGGCTCAGTCGTAGAAACCCAGGCGGCGCAGCTGGCGGGGGTCGCGCTGCCAGTCCTTGGCGATCTTGATGCGCAGGTCGAGGTAGACCCGGCTGCCGAGGAGTGCCTCGATCTGGCGCCGCGCTGTTGTGCCGACTTCCTTCAGCCGGGCGCCCTTGGCACCCAGCACGATGGCCTTCTGGCTCGGCCGCTCGACGTACATGATGGCGTGGACGTCGATGAGATCGTCGCGGCCCTCCCGCGGCGCCATCTCCTCGACGACCACGGCGATCGAATGCGGCAGTTCGTCGCGGACGCCCTCCAGGATCGCCTCCCGGATCAGCTCGGCCACCAGCTGCTGCTCGGGCTCGTCGGTCAGGTCGCCGTCCGGGTACAGCGGCCGGCCAGGCGGCAGGTGCGACACCAGCACGTCCGCAAGCTCGTCGAGCTGGAATCCGTCGACCGCCGAGACCGGCACGATGTCGGCCCAGTCGCCGAGTTCGCCCACGGCGGCGAGCTGCGCGGCGACCTGCTCGCGCGTGGCCTGGTCAGTCTTGGTCACGATCGCGACGACAGGCGTCTTGCCCAGGCTGGCGAGCTCCGCGGCCAGGTACTTGTCACCGGGCCCGATCCGCTCACCCGCCGGAATGCAGAAGCCGATCACGTCGACCTCGGTCAGGGTGGAGCGCGCCAGGCTGTCGAGCCGCTCGCCAAGCAGCGTCCGCGGCCGGTGCAGGCCGGGCGTGTCGATGATCACCAGCTGGGCGTCCGGCCGGTGCACGATGCCGCGAATGGCGCGCCGGGTGGTCTGCGGCCGGCTGCTAGTGATCGCCACCTTGGACCCCACCAGGGCATTCATGAGCGTGGACTTGCCGACGTTCGGCCGGCCCGCAAAGGCAGCGAAACCGGACCGGAACGCGGTCGCAGCCCCGGTCGCCGGTTCGGTGGCCTCCTGGCCTGCTGGCTGCCTGACCGGCGCGACTGGCGCCTGCGGCCGACGAGACGGGGTTCCCACGCCAGTGATTCTCCCCTACCAGGCGCCGTGGCCCTAACTGGCGAGCTGCAGTCAGCCTGGCGAGCTGCAGTCAGCCTGGCGAGCTGGGGTCAGCCTGGCGAGCTGCAGTCGGCCACCGGTCGGCTGGCCAGGAGCGCTCGAGGGCAGTCATGGATGTGAAGTTGGTACGGGCTATAGCCGTAGTGATTCCACATCCATGGTCGGCCGCCGGTGGCTCGCTAGCCCGGCAGGCTCGACGGGGGCGCTACGGGTGCCCGTGCGCCGACCAGCGACGCCAGCGCCAGGCCGACGAGCGCGAGGCCGACGATCTCGGTCGCCGTCAACCGCTCCCCGAGCACGACGAGCCCGAGGACGGCGGCCACGACCGGCTCGGCCAGGCCGAGCGTGACAGCGACCGGGGCCGAGACTGTCCGCAGGCCGCGCCCGTAAAGCAGGTACGCCAGCGCGGTGGTGACGATGCCGAGATACGCGGTGACGGCCAGACCGCGCGCACTCAGCAGCCAGCCGGCCGGGCCCGCCGCCAGGACCGGTGCCAGCAGCACCGCGGCGCCGCCGAAGAGCAAGCCCATCACCGCGTCCTCCGGACTGCCGGCCGTGATCAGCCGCGACGCCGTGACCGCGTAGATCGCGTAACACAGTCCGGCCGCCAGTGCCAGGCCGACGCCGCCCGCGCTGGCGTCCCCGCCTTGACCGCCGGTGACGAGCACGGCACAGCCGGCCACGGCGGCGACGGTGGCTGCCATCCACCGCGCATCGAGTCGCGGGCCGCCGGCCAGCCTGCTGAGTGCGCCGGTAAGGACGGGCGCA
Source organism: uncultured Actinomycetota bacterium (assembly GCA_963792725.1). Taxonomy (GTDB): domain Bacteria; phylum Actinomycetota; class Actinomycetes; order Streptosporangiales; family Streptosporangiaceae; genus JAJYUU01. Next base: position 556,271 of record CAWBXJ010000004.1, read on the forward strand.
CTGCCGATCGCCACGACGGTGCCAACTGCCACGCCCGTCATTCGCACGGCGGTGAAGAAGCACACCTGGTACCCGGCCACGGCAGCGGCCGCCACCACCAGAGCCGAACAAGATCCCGCGTCACCGGTCAGCAGGCGGCGAACCGCACGCCGACGCGGGGCCGTGCGCAGGGCGAAGGCGAGCAGGACCAGGCCGCCCAGTGCGATCCGGGCCGCGCCGATCGACGCCGAGCTCGCGTCGACCGGGGCGAAATGCGCGGCTGTCCCGGTGCTGCCCCAGGCAGCCGCGCCGAGCAGGACCGCCGCCGAGCCGCCGGTCCTGCCAGCAAGCCGGCGGTCCACCGGCTGCGGCGGGTCATCGGGCACGGCCAAGTGTCGCACCCCGCCTTCCCGCGACCGGAATGCCGCATCAGCTAAGTTCGCGGCGTCGTGACGTCGAGGTCGGGCGACGACCGGCAGCGCCGGGTCGCAGCCGTGCTTCGGCGCTGACTTCTCCTGCTTGGTCCGGTCTGAGGCTAGGGGCGCAGGGTAGCCAGCACCGTGCCGTCCGGGGCTGCGTGGAACACGACCGCCTCTGGCCCCAGTTCGCGGACAGCGGCCAGATCGCCGGGATCGGGGTCGCCCCCGTCGCTAACCAGGGCCGCGGCCTCGAGACTGGTTGCGCCGCTGGATACGGCCATAGCGACCGCGAGATGCAGGGCGGATAGCTGCAGGGATGGCAGGGCGATCGCCGCGGCCGCGTACGTCCGGCCAGTCTCGTCCCGGACGGCAGCGCCCTCCGCCGCGGCCACCCTGGCGCGCGCCGAACGGGCCAGGGTAATGATCTTGATGTCCTCCGGGCCGGGATCGTCCGGCCCTAGCTCACTCACACGGCTGATACTAAACCGGCGGCTGCCTGCTGGGGGCGACGCCGTTCCCTTCGGCAGTCGCGCCGCCGACGGCGGGAGCGGTATCGCCAACCCGAACCGGCCGACCCTCCGCGCTAATGCGCTGCACGGTCACCGTGCCGATGCGGTTGCGTCGGCCAGCCAGGCTCTCGGCCGTCAGCCGCAGGCCCGATACCGTCGCCACCGAGCCCGCGATCGGCACCTTGCCTAGGCGGTGCGCGAGCAGGCCACCGACGGTCTCCACGTCTTCAGCGTCGATGCTGACGCCGAAGAGCTCCTCGAGTTCCTCCACCGACAGCCGGGCGCTGACCCGCGCCTCGCCCTCACTGAGCCACTCGATCGGCGGCCGCTCGCGGTCGTACTCGTCAGCGATCTCACCGACGATCTCCTCCAAGATGTCCTCGATCGTGACGAGGCCCGCGGTACCGCCGTACTCGTCGATCACGATTGCCATGTGGACGTGCCTGGCCTGCATCTCTCGGAGCAGGTCATCGACCGGCTTGCTCTCCGGGGCGAACGTGGCCGGTCGCATGATCGACTCGACGGCCTCGATGGTCTCACCCTCGGGGTGCTCGTGGATGCGCGTCATGATGTCTTTGAGGTACGCGATGCCCACCACGTCGTCGAGATTCTCGCCGATCACCGGGATCCGGGAGAAGCCGCTGCGGAGCGCCAGTGACAGCCCCTGGCCCAGCGTCTTCGCGCGCTCAATGAAGGCCATGTCCGTCCGCGGCACCATCACCTCGCGAACGATGGTGTCGCCGAGCTCGAAGACCGAGTGGATCATTGCCCGCTCGCCCGGCTCGATGATCTGGCGCTGCTCCAGCAGGTCAACCAGGCCGCGTAGGTCCTCTTCCGAGCCCGAGTGTCCGTCCCGGTCGCGGCGATCCTGACCGAGGCTGAGCGCCGCGCCGGCCGCGGCCAGCAGCCGCGGCAGCGGCCCGAGCAGCCTGATCACCGGGCGGAGCACGGTCGCGGCGGCGCTGGCCACCTTGACCGGGTAGTGGCGGCCGATGCTGCGCGGCACCAGGCCGGCCAGGATATAGCTGGCGACGGTCATCGCGGCCGCCGTGATCAGAAAGGCCTTCCAGGTCACCCCGAGCCAGGTCACCAGCACCGCGGTCACCAGCACCGCCGCGGAGATCTCGGCGGCGACTCGGGCTAGGAGCATGACCGACAGGTACCGGGGGACGTCTGTCAGCACCGCCTGCAGCGGCTCCGCGGCCTCACCGGCTGATCGGCCCAGCTCCTTCGCGCCAGACCTGGATACGCGTAGCAGGGCGGTCTCGGCGCTGGTGCACCATCCCGCCACTAGCATCAGCGCGAATGCCGCGACGAACAGCCAGCCCACGGGCGCTCACCCCGGCCCTTCTGGGCCGCCGCGCGCCGCGCCCTGGCCAGCGCGCCACGACGCCAGTAGCCGGTCCTGCAGGCCGAACATCGTCGCGTGCTCCTCGGGCTCGCCGTGGTCGTACCCGAGCAGGTGCAAGATTCCGTGCGTGCAGAGAAGGTCGATCTCATCCTGGACCGCGTGGTCGGCTTCCGCCGCCTGCGCCGCCGCCACCTGCGGACAGATCACGACGTCGCCGAGCAGCACATCGGCGGCATCCGGATCGGGAGTCGCGTGGTCGGCGTGCGTGCCCCCCGGCTGCGGCAGCCTCAGCTCGTCCATCGGAAAGGCCAGCACGTCGGTCGGGCCTTCCTCGCCCATCCAGCGGACATGCAGCTCGGTCATGGCCGGCTCGTCGACAAGCAGCACCGAGAGCTCGGCGAGCGGATGGACGCGCATGTCGTCGAGGACGTGCCGGGCGAGACGGCCGAGGTGCGCCTCATCGACGTCGATACCTGATTCGTTAGCGATCTCGATGCTCATGTGGTCCCCGTCAGCAGGCTGTCACCGGCCGCGGTAGCCGTCACGCCGCTGCCGCCCCGCTGGCAGTCGGCCGGGCTCGACCGCGATCTGTCTGGCGTCATACCTCTCGTAGGCATCGACGATGTCGGCCACCAGCTTGTGGCGGACCACGTCATGGCTGGTCAGCCGCGAGAAGTACACGTCGTCGACGCCGTCGAGGATGTCCTGCACCAGCCTCAGTCCGCTGACCTGGCCAGCCGGCAGGTCGACCTGCGTCACGTCGCCGGTTACCACGATCCTGGAGCCGAATCCGAGCCGCGTCAGGAACATCTTCATCTGCTCGGCGGAAGTGTTCTGCGCCTCGTCCAAGATGATGAACGAGTCATTCAGGGTGCGGCCGCGCATGTAGGCGAGGGGGGCGATCTCGATCGTCCCGGCGGCCGTGAGCCGAGGGATCGAGTCGGGGTCCACCATGTCGTGCAGCGCATCGTAGAGCGGCCGCAGGTACGGGTCGATCTTCTCGTACAGGGTGCCGGGCAGGAAACCCAGTCGCTCACCCGCTTCGACTGCTGGCCGGGTCAAGATGATCCGGTTGACCTCCTTGGCCTGGAGGGCCTTCACCGCCTTTGCCATGGCCAGGTACGTCTTGCCGGTGCCGGCCGGGCCGATCGAGAACACGATCGTATGGGTGTCAATCGCGTCCACGTACCGCTTCTGGTTCAGGGTCTTGGGCCGGATAGTGCGGCCGCGGCTGGACAAGATGTCCAGATTGAGCACCTCGGCCGGCCGGGCTCCGGTCTTGCGGCGCAGCATGGAAATGCTGTGCTCGACGGCATCGGCCGTCAGCTCCGCACCACTGCCGGCGAGCTGGATCAGCTCGTCGAAGAGGCGCGACGCTATTGCGGTCTCGGCGGCGGGACCGGTGACGGTGATCTCGTTTCCGCGCACGTGAAAGTCTGCGCTGACGGCATTCTCGATAACGCGGAGGAGTTCATCACCGCTGCCGAGCAGGCTGACCATCGACTGCTCGTCCGGGATAACGATCCTGACTTGCGCGGTCCCATCCCGAGAGCCGTTACTGCGGGCACTGTCACCTCGGGGGGCGCTGTCACCTCGGGCGGCACTGTTGCCTCGGGTGCTTGTCTTGTCGGCCCCGTCGCCGGGCTGTCCGCCCCTGCGCGTGTCAGTCGGATTATCAGTCAATGGCCCTTCCCTGCCGCGGCGCTCGGCCCTGGCCGGCCCGTATCGCAATGGTATCTGGCTGACTCGCCGACTCAGCCGGGCGGCCAGTCCAGCTGGCGGCCGCCGATCACGTGCGCGTGCACGTGGGGGACGGTCTGGCCAGCGTTCGGACCGGTGTTGAAGACAACCCGGTATCCGGTGTCGGCGATGCCCTCCGCAACCGCCACGTCGTGGGCGTGGGCTACCAAGTCAGCCAGCAGCCCGTCCCCGGCGGCCGCCAGCTCCGCCAGGTCGGCGCGGTGGTCACGCGGGATCACAAGTATGTGAACGGGAGCTTGCGGATTAATGTCGCGGAAGGCGATTGTGCGCGGATTACTGGACACTATGACCGCCGGCATGTCAGCGGAAGCAACGGCGCAGAACAGGCAGTCAGGCACGCGGAAGATCTTAACGTGTACCGGGCCGGCGACGCCGCTGACATATATGGTTGCTCTACTGCGAACCCACGGTGCGCCACCCCTCTGGTGCAGCGGCTCGCCAGTCTCTGGCTTTCCGTCGCTCGGGGATGAGTCATGCGCGGGCGCTGGTGCGAAGGCATAGATGGGCGTGGGGGGAAGTGGAAGTAGCTAGGCGTGCTGGTCTGGTAACCGGACATCGCGAAGATCCGTGATGACAGCGAGTGAACCTTCGGACGTCGCTGCGCGTCCAATTCACGTGACCGAAACCCTGGTGGCAGAGATCGCCATGGGTTCAGTTCCGGTCGACCAAGAAGCCGACCGGGCAGTGACCGAGCTGTACAGCACTCACTACCGCTCGCTGGTGCGGCTCGCGGCGCTGCTGGTTCGTGATATCGGAACCGCGGAGGAAGTTGTGCAGGACTCATTTGTCGCGATGCATGGCGGGTGGCGCCGCCTGCGGGACAGCGACAAAGCCCTGTCCTACCTGCGGCAGTCTGTGGTCAATCGATCACGCTCGGTACTCAGGCATCGCGTGGTCGTAGACCGGAATGCGCCCAAGCCCGCGCCGGACATGCCCAGCGCCGAGCATGGCGCCATCGCCCTTTTCGAGCGCTCGGCAGTGATCTCCGCCCTCCGGACCCTCCCGGCCAGGCAGCGCGAGGCCCTGGTGCTACGGTTCTACGCTGATATGTCCGAAGCGCAGATCGCCGATGCCATGCAGATCAGCCGTGGCGCCGTCAAGAGCCACACCGCCCGCGCGATGCAAGCACTTCGCACCGTGCTGGAGCGTGACGTATGAGCACGCTGAACGAGCGAGAGGCAGTCCTACGCCGGGCCTTGCATGCGGCTGCCGACGCTATCGAGCCAGGATTCGATGGCCTGGATCTCATCCAGGCCAGGCTCGGCCGACCGCGACCGCTTCCGGTTGCCTGGGTCGAGGCCGCCTGGACGGACGTGCGGCTACGCGCTCCGTCCGCCTTGCAGTCGGCGCGCAACCGGCTGGCGAGCGCCATCCGGCTCGCATGGGACCGCTTCGGCCCGACGCAAGGGAGGTCGGGCAGCCGCGCATCGCGCACGCTCGGCTGGCTTCGGCCGGCCGCCGCACTCGGCGTGACTGTGGCGATCGTCGCGGCGGGCGCGTACTTCGCGATCGGCGCCCAGCAGGCTATCTTCTCGATTGGCTCGAGTTCCGCGCACTCGCCGGGCGGCAGCTCCGGCAATGGCGGCAGCGGTGCGGGCGGTCCCGGCAGTACGAGTGCGCATAACCACCGTCCGTTTGTGTCGCTCTGGCCGGCCCCGACGTCGACCTGCAAGGGCACCAAGTCAGCGAGTTCCGCGTCACCGTCCTCATCGATCGGTACCATCAGCCCGTCCCCGTCCTCATCGCCGAGTACGTCACCGAGCGGCAGCGGGTCGCCATCACCGTCCACCAGCGACAGCTCGTCGCCGAACCCGTCCTCGAGCGACTCGGCCGCGACGGGCAGCTCGACGAGCGCGCCGATAGCCGGGGCGAGCGCGTCGCTCAGCGCCCAGGCGGGCCAGAAGCCGGCGACTCGGCACGCCGCTCGCGGCCACTCGCGCGCGCCCAAGGCCAGTCCGTCGCCGTGCACCAGCAAGCGAACGACCACTCGTAATCCGGGCCCCCTGGTCTCCCCCAACGCGGCGGTACAGCCGAGCGTGAATACGCCAGCCGCGGCCGTGAGCTTCAGCAAGCTGAACGTCGGCAGGCTAAGCGACGGCGGCTGACAGCGACGGCGGCTGACAGCGACGGCGCCCTGGGTCCGGTCCCGGCGGGTCCGGCCCGGCCGCCAGTCATGCGGACGCGGCCGCGACCACCGGCGCGCGCTCCAGCCCGGGCTCGGCCCGCGAGTGGCACGGACGCCGTCAGGACCACCGGCGCGTCCGGCTGAGCAGGATCCCTGCCGCTACGACCCCCGCTGAGGATGCCCGTAGCACGGTCGGCCCGAGCCGGGCGGCGACGGCTCCGGCGTTGATCAGGGCCTCGCTCTCGGCCTGGCTTATGCCACCCTCCGGTCCCACGGCCAGGACAATCTCGCCGCTGTCGGGCAGGCTGACCGTGGCGATCGACTCGGCGGCCTCGGGGTCCAGCACGATGGCCAGGGCTGCTGCCTGCACGCGCTGTACCGCACCACGGAGGTCCGCCTGCGGGGTCACCGCCGGGAACCACGCGCGCCTGGACTGCTTGGCTGCCTGCTCGGCGGCCGACTTCCACCGGGCCTGCGACCTGGCGGCTCGCTCACCTCGCCAGACCGCGACGCACCTGTCGGCTGCCCAGGGAATGATGACGTCGGCCCCGACCTCGGTCAGCAGCTCGACCGCGAGCTCGCCGCGATCGCCTTTGGGGATGGCCTGCAGCACTGCGACGCGCGGCTCGGGCTGCGCCTCGGTGTGCCGTGCGACCACAGCCAGCTCGAGTTCGCCAGGCCGAGCGGCCGTCACTATGCACTCTGCGAGCGTGCCGGAACCGTCAGTTATATCGGCGCGCTCACCGGGGGCCAGGCGACGAACCGTGCTGGCGTGCCTGCCTTCCTGGCCGCGCAAGACGACACGCTCGCCGGCCAAGTCGGCCGGCGCGGCGACGAAGACCGGCGGTCTCAGGACAGGCCAGCCCGGGACAGGCCAGCCCAGGACAGGCCAGCCCAGGGCTTAGCGGCCGTTGAAGGCATCGCGCAGCCGGGAGAAGAAGCCCTGCTGACCGGGTGCGAACTTGCCGGGCGGGGCTTCCTCACCGCGCAGCTTAGCGAGCTGGCGCAGTAGCTCTTCCTGCTCCGGTTCGAGCTTGCTCGGGGTCTCGACGGTGACGTGGATGATCAGGTCGCCGCGGCCCGAGCTATTCAGCCGCTCGGTCCCCTGCCCGTACATGGGGATGGCGTGGCCGGACTGCGTGCCAGGCCGGATGTCGAGCTCTGCTGGCCCGTCGAGCGTGTCGACCGACAGCGTCGCACCGAGGGCTGCAGCCACCATCGGGATCGTAACCGTGCAGTGCAGGTCATCGCCCTGGCGCTCGAATATCGGATGCGGCCGCTGGACGATCTCGAGGAACAGGTCACCGGGCGGGCCGCCGCCAGGTCCGGTCTCGCCTTCGCCTGCCAGCTGGATATGCGTGCCGTCCTCGACGCCGGCCGGGATGCGCACCTTGATGGTCCGCCGCGTCCGGACCCGGCCGTCAGCGTCGCACTCGGGACACGGCTTGCGGATGACCGTGCCGAAGCCGCCGCAGCCCGGGCACGGCCTGGACGTCATCATCTGACCGATGAACGACCTGGTGACCTGGCTGACCTCACCGCGCCCGTTGCAGACATCACAGGTCACGGGGTGGGTGCCAGGCGCCGAGCCCTCGCCCGAGCAGGTCGGGCATACGACGGCCGTGTCTACGACCAGCTCCCTGGTCGTGCCGAACGCGCACTCGGCCAGGTCCAGATCCACGCGAATCGTTGCGTTGCGGCCCCGCCTGGCCCTGCTGCGCGGCCCGCGAGGAGCGGCGCCACCGCCGAAGAAGGCGTCCATCAGGTCGCTGAACGGGAAGCCGGTCGCGCCGAACCCGCCAGCGGTCGCGCCGCCGCGGGCATAAGGGTCGGCGCCGAGGTCGTACATCTGGCGCTTCTCCGGGTCCGAGAGAACCTCGTAGGCCTGGGTGACTTCCTTGAAGCGCTCCTGGAGGTGCGGATCCGGATTCACGTCAGGGTGCAACTCGCGCGCAAGCCGCCGATAGGCCTTCTTGATCTCATCCGCGCCCGCGTCACGGCGGACGCCGAGGATCCCGTAATAGTCGTTAGCCACCGGCATTCCTAGGACTCCGCCAGGATCTGGCCCACATAACGTGCCACCGCGCGTACCGCTCCCATCGCCGTCGGGTAATCCATCCTGGTCGGACCGAGGACTCCGAGCCTGGCCAGTGACTGCTCGCCGGTCCCGTAGCCAGTGGCGACCAGCGAGGTGCTCCGCAGCCCCTGCACCTCATTCTCTGATCCGATGCGCACCGTGACGGTCGCATGGTCACCGGACTCGCCGAGCAGACGCATCAGGACTACCTGCTCTTCCAACGCTTCGAGCACCTCGTGCAATCCCCTGGAGAAGTCCGCCTGGGTGAGATTCGCTGCCCCGCCGACGACGACGCGCTCCTCGTGCCGGTCCACCAGAGTCTCCACGATGACAGAGAACACCGCAGCCGCATTCGGCCGCTCCACCGGGGTAACCCGGTCCGGCAACTCCGCTACGACCGTCGCCACATCGGCCAGCTTCCGGCCATCCAGGCAGGCGTTAAGCACCGCCCGCAGCTGGGTAATGGCCTCCTCGCCGATCGGGGCAGGCAGATCCACCGTGCGCTGCTCGACCCTGCCCGTGTCGGTGATCAGCACCAGCAGCAGCCGCCGGTCGGTCAGCGGGACAAGCTCGATATGCCGGACGGAGGACCTTGTCAGGGACGGATACTGCACGACCGCGACCTGCCTGGTCAGCTGCGCGAGCAGGCGCACGGTGCGCATGACGACGTCGTCCAGGTCGTAAGCACCGGCCAGGAAGGTCTCGATCGCACGCCGCTCAGCAGAGGACAGCGGCTTGACCCCCGACAGGCGATCGACGAAGAGGCGGTAGCCCTGATCGGTGGGTATCCGGCCGGCGCTCGTGTGTGGCTGGACGATGTAGCCCTGCTCTTCGAGCACGGCCATGTCGTTGCGAATAGTGGCCGGCGAGACATCGAGATTGTGCCGGTCCACCAGGGACTTGGACCCGACCGGCTCATTCGTGGAGACGAAGTCCTCCACGATGGCGCGCAAGACTGCCAGTTTCCTGTCGTCTAGCACGCGCTCACCTCCCTGGCACTCCTGGGTCCTGAGTGCCAAGTCTATGGCCGAAATCGCGCGCCGGCACAGGCCAGCCAATCGGCCGGTCGGCCACGATTGTGCCCGGTTTTGCGATGATTAGTAGCTAATACCTGGTCAGCACGGGTCGCGCGGATTCAGCCGGTGATCCCGCGGATGACCGCGTCTGCGAGCAGCCTGCCCTGCCGGGTCAGTCGCACTAGTCCCGCATCGAGTGCGTCCTGATCCGCCAGTCCGTCAGCGACGGCTGCCGCCGCGGCCACTCGGCCGGCGATGCTGAGCTGCGATAGCGGGCAACCGGACGCCAGCCGAGTCAGCAGCATGATCCGCTCGGTAGCTTGCTCTGCGTCCGTGAGAATCTCCCTGGCTTGGCCGGGACTCAGGCCGGCGGCAAGCCGCTGCGCATAAGCGGCAGGATGGCGGACATTCCACCAGCGGGTGCCACCGATGTGGCTGTGCGCGCCGGGGCCGACGCCCCACCAGTCCCCGCCTGTCCAGTAGAGCCGGTTGTGCCGGCATTCTGCTTGTGGGCTGGCCGCCCAGTTGGAGACCTCATACCAGGTCAGGCCGGCTGCGGCTAGGCGCTCGTCGGCGATCACGTACCTGTCGGCCAGGACGTCGTCGTCGGGTGCCGGCAGCTCACCGCGGCGTATCTGGGCCGCGAGCCTCGTCCCCTCCTCGACGATCAGCGAATAGGCCGAGATGTGGTCGGGGCCTGCCGCCAGCGCTCGGTCCAGCGATAGCTTCCAGTCGGCGTCGCTCTCGCCGGGCGTGCCATAGATCAGGTCCAGGCTGACCTGGTTGAAGCCGGCCGCCCTGGCCCATCCCACGCACTGCTCTGGCCGGCCAGGGCTGTGCGCCCGGTCCAGCACCGCCAGCACATGCGGCACGGCGCTCTGCATGCCCAGGGAGATCCGGGTGAAGCCGCCTGCTCGCAGGTCGGCCAGCTTGCGCTCGTCGACGCTCTCCGGATTAGCCTCGGTCGTCACCTCGGCCGCTGCGGCGAGGCCGAATTCTGCGTCGATCGCCCGTACGATCGCGATCAGGTCGGCAGGCGGCAGCAGCGTGGGCGTACCGCCGCCGAAGAACACGGTCTGCACCGGTCCAGCGCGGTCAGCAAGCACCCGGCCGGCCTGCCGTATCTCGCTAATCGCAAGGGCAGCATAAGACTCCCGCGACGCGCCGGAGCCAAGCTCGGTGGCCGTGTAGGTGTTGAAGTCGCAGTAACCGCACCTGGTCACGCAGAACGGCACGTGCACGTAGATGCCGAAGGGCGCTTCGCCGAGCCGGTCGGCTGAGGCCGGCGGCAGGCCGCCATCGGCCGGCATAGGCTCGCCGTCAGGCGGTTGGCCAGCCATGATCTGTGAGCTTCGCCGTCAGACCGCGCTGAGCACGTCGGCGCCGATCTCGTCCCACTTGGTGCCGCGCCCCTCCACCGTCAGCAGCCTGCGCATGATGTCGCGATCCCCGTAGAAGGCCCGCATCGACTCGGCGACGGTAACTTCCTGGCTCGGCGCACTCAAGACGGTGAGCTCGTCGCCCGCCTCGACGACGCCAGGTGTTAGCACGCGCAGGTAGGTGCCTGGCCGCCCCGCCGCCGCGAACCGCTTCACCCAGTGCGGTTCGTCGAGCCAGGACTTGAAGGTCACGCACGGAATGCGCGGCGCGGTGATCTGCACCACGGCAGTGCCCAGTCGCCAGGTCTCGCCGATCAGCGCTGCGCTGATGTCGATCCCCGCCGTCGTGACATTCTCGCCGAAGATCCCGTCGCGCAGCTCACGGCCGAGCTGCTCGGTCCACCAGTCCAGGTCCTCCCTGGCGTAGGCGTAAACGGCCTGCTCGACACCGCCGTGGTGCTCCTTGTCGGCGTACTCGTCGCCCTCGAGCCCGAGCGGTCCGATGGCGACGGGGCCAGCGGCTGGTCGCTTGTCGATCGCGGTCCGGCCGGCCCTGCCGCCGATCAGCAGGTCGGCTTCAATGCCGCAGTTCACGGAGATCACTTGGGCGCCTGGCATGTCCATGACGCTAGCCGACGGCAATGCGGGCGTCGAACCATATCAGCGGCAGCTCGCGAGGGCGCGTGAGCTCGTGGCCCGGTGCATCGGAGTCCCCATATCGGGCTAAGCGCTCGCCGTTTTGACCGCGCGGGTCGATACTGGGCGCACCGACCGCGCGCTTGACCAGGGGGCCAGCAATGACTTCAGGCGGTTTCGAAGACCAGCCTGACCACGAGCAGTCTGCACCAGGCCAGTTCGGGCCAGGCCAGTTCGGGCCAGGCCAGTTCGGGCCAGGCCAGTCCTGGCCGGGCCAGCCCGATCCCGGTCAAGCCGGCCAGGCGCCCTTCGGCCCGGCTCAGCCCGGCCAGACCCAGTTTGGCCAGCAGCCAGGCTGGCCGCCGCCCTATGGGCAGACCGGCCCGTACGTCCAGGTCGGCGCAGGCTGGCCGCAACTGGCAGGCCGGCGGACGAATTCGCTCGCGATCGCCGCGCTGTGCTGCGGGATCGGCCAGATCATCGCTGGCCCGATCGCTGGCATCGCCGCGATCGTCCTCGGCTCGATCTCGCTGAAGCAGATCCGGCTCTCGGGCGAGGACGGCCGCGGCATGGCCATCACGGGCCTGGTGCTGGGTATCGTCGGCACGATTGTGGTCGTTTTGCTGATCATCTTGGTGCTCGCGATCGCCCATAGCACCACGACTGGTCTCAGTTACGTCAACAACTAGCGGCGACCCGACGAACTACTCATCCGGCCGTCACCGCCGTTCCGCGATACTGAGGCAATCGCCAGGTACGGGCGTGGTGACAGCCGAGGGATAGAGCCAATGAGTTCAGAGACATCAGCGGGGACCGGTCCCGAGCAGCCCAGCGGGCCTGGCGCTCCTGGCCCGGATCCGTCGGCACCCGGTGCACCGCCCGAGCAGCCCAGCGGCTTCAGCTCCCCGGTGCCCGCTTCGTGGTCGCAGTCGGCGCCCTCGTCATGGTCGCCCGAAGCCGCGTCGCCAGATCCTGTCGACCGTGGGCCAGCCGCCGCCGATGCAGCGCCGGGCGGCTGGCCTGCGCCGGGGGGACAGCAGCCCATCACGTTCGGCTCGCCCACACCGGCGCCGTGGCCAGGCCAGGCAGCCGAGCCAGGCCAGCCAGCACAGCAGTCGGCGCAGCCCGGCGGCGCACGGCCGGCGGGCGCTGACCCATGGGCCCAGCAGCCGGCGCAGCCTGGCCAGTTCAGCCAGCCTGGGACCGGATTCCCGCCGGCCGGCCAGGTCCCGCCGCCCGGCCAGTACCCGCAGGGCCAGTACCCGCAGGGCCAGTACCCGCAGGGCCAGTACCCGCAAGGCCAGTACCCGCAAGGCCAGTACCCGCAAGGCCAGTACCCGCAGGGCCAGTACCCGCCCGGCCCGTATGGCTACCAGCCGCAGTTCAGCACCCCAGCAGCGGCGCCTAACAACCGGCCCGCGATCTGGGCCCTGGTATGCGGCATCGTCCAGTTCGTCTTCGGGCTGACGGTGGTCGGTAACATCCTGCTCGCGATACCCGCGATCATCCTCGGCTCGATCGCCCTGAAGCAGATCAGGCAACGGGGCGAGCGCGGACGCGGCATGGCGATCGCCGGGCTCGTGCTCGGCATCCTCGGCGTCTTCTATTTCCTGCTGGTGATCGTCATCATCGTCGTCGGTGTCAACGTCAAATCAGGTACGAGCTAGCGCGGCCGCGGCCGGGCTAGCCGAGGTGAGCTGACCCGGCCCCGTTCCCGACCTAAGAGCGCTTCTTGTCCGGCGGCGTCTCAGTCGACAGCGCCGCGACGAAGGCCTCCTGTGGCACCTCGACTCGGCCGATGACCTTCATCCGGCGCTTGCCTTCCTTCTGCTTCTCCAGCAGCTTGCGCTTGCGGGTGATGTCACCGCCGTAGCACTTGGCCAGCACGTCCTTGCGGATGGCGCGGATGTTCTCGCGCGCGATGATCCGCGACCCAATGGCGGCCTGGATCGGCACCTCGAACTGCTGGCGCGGAATCAGCTCCTTGAGCTTGGCCGTCATGCTCAGGCCGTAGTCGCGAGCCTTGTCGGTGTGCACGATCTGGCTGAAGGCGTCGACCGGCACGCCCTGGAGCAGGATGTCGACCTTGACCAGGTCGGATTCCTGCTCGCCCGCAGGCTCGTAATCCAGTGAGGCGTAGCCGCGAGTGCGCGACTTGAGCTGGTCGAAGAAGTCGAAGATGATCTCGCCCAGCGGCATCGTGTACCGGATCTCGACCCGGTCGGCCGACAAGTACTCCATGCCGAGCAGGCTGCCCCGGCGGCTTTGGCACAGTTCCATGATCGCGCCGACGTAGTCCGACGGCGCCAGGATCGTCGCCCGGACCACCGGCTCGAAGATCTGGCCGACCTTGCCCTCGGGGAACTCGCTCGGATTGGTGACGACCATCTCCTTGCCGGACTCCAGCATGACGCGATACACGACGTTCGGCGCCGTCGAGATCAGCACCAGATCAAACTCGCGCTCCAGCCGCTCCCTGATGATCTCCATGTGCAGCAGCCCGAGGAAGCCGCAGCGGAACCCGAACCCGAGCGCCGTCGAGGTCTCCGGCTCGTAGACCAGGGATGCGTCGTTCAGCCGGAGCTTGTCCAGCGCGTCCCGCAGCTCGGGGTACTCGTCCCCGTCCACCGGATACAGCCCGGAGTACACCATTGGGCGTGGATCGGCGTAGCCCGGCAGCGGCTCCGTCGCGGGGCTGGCCAGCGTCGTCAGCGTGTCGCCCACGCGCGCCTGCCGGACGTCCTTGACCCCGGTGATCAGGTAACCCACCTCACCGGCGGCAAGCCCATCGGAGGGCACCGGCTCGGGTGAGATCACCCCGATCTCCAGCGTCTCGTGCACCGACTTGGTCACCAGCATGAGGGTGCGCTCGCGGCGCGACAGCCGGCCGTCGACGACCCGGACGTAGGTGACCACGCCGCGGTAGGTGTCGTAGACCGAGTCGAAGATCAGCGCCCTGGCCGGCGCGTCCGGGTCACCCGAGGGGGGCGGGACCTGGGCGACAACGGCGTTCAGCAGCTCGGTGACGCCCTCGCCGGTCTTGGCCGAGACCCGCAGAACGTCGGACGGCTCGCAGCCGATGATGTTCGCCAGCTCGGCCGCGTACTTCTCGGGCTGGGCAGCCGGCAAGTCGATCTTGTTGAGGACCGGGATCAGGTGCAGGTCAGCGTCCAGTGCCAGGTACAGGTTGGCCAGCGTCTGCGCCTCGATGCCCTGGGCCGCGTCAACCAGCAGGATCGCGCCCTCGCAGGCGGCCAGCGACCTGGACACCTCGTAGGTGAAGTCCACGTGGCCCGGAGTGTCGATCAGGTTGAGGACGTACTGAATGCCGTCCTCGCCGCGCCACGGCAGCCGGACGGCCTGGCTCTTGATCGTGATGCCGCGCTCGCGCTCGATGTCCATCCGGTCCAGGTACTGGGCCCGCGCGTGCCGGGCGTCCACGACGCCGGTGAGCTGCAGCATCCGGTCGGCCAGGGTGGACTTACCGTGATCAATATGGGCGATAATGCAAAAATTGCGGATGACCGACTGCGGAGTCCGGGCAGGTTCGGGCGCGGACAGCTGTTTCGTCTGCTGTTCGGGCGTTGTCGACACAGGGCATCCGGTAGGTAGAAGTCGGCTATGGCAGGCGCGTCTATCGTTGCATGCCGGGCCTGGTGCCCCGGCCACCAGCACGCCTGGCTGAGCTGCGTTTGAGCCGCCGGGCCGATCTCGGCTATCCTCTACTACTGGCTGCCTGCATGCCCGCGTTTGCCGCTGCGCGTTTGTGGAACGGGGCGCGAAGCCGCGAACCGCTGACCTTGCGGCTCGTGCCGGCACCGCTAGACCACCTAGACCAACCGTAGCGAGGCATTCGCGTGGCAAACATCAAGTCCCAGATCAAGCGCAACAAGCAGAACGAGAAAGCCCGGCTCCGCAACAAGGCGGTCAAGTCTGAGCTGAAGACGTACGTGCGCAAGTTCCGCGAGGCTGCCGACGCTGGCAACGCCGAGGCAGCGGAGACGGCGATGCGCGCCGCGTCGATGAAACTCGACAAGGCCGTGAGCAAGGGCGTCATCCACCAGAACCAGGCTGCCAACCGCAAGTCGGCGATCGCCAAGCGGGCTGAGCAGCTCAAAAGCGCCTAGGCTTCGGCAGGATCCGGGCGGCGGGCTCGCCACCAAGGCTTGAGCCCCCGCCCCTTGCATGACCTGGGCAATGCACTACGGCCGGCCCGCATGGCTGGCCGTGATCTGGAGCGTTTGTCATGTCCAGGCTCATTGCGTCGAACGTCAGCGTTTCCTACGGCAGCCTCGTCGTGCTGGATGGCGTCAGCCTCAGCATCGGCGCCGGGGACCGCACCGGAATCATCGCGCCGAACGGCGTCGGCAAGTCCACCCTGCTCAAGGTCCTCGCGGGCGACCTCGAGCCGGATGCCGGCACGGTCACCAGGGCGCCCGCGACGACAACGGTGCTCCGGCTGGCCCAGGAGCCCGACGTCCGGGCCGGCGAGTCACTTGCCGAGCACCTCGCCCGACGGACCCAGGTTGCGGCGGCGCAGGCCGACCTTGACGCCTCCCTGTCGGCCCTGGAGCGCGGCGACGCCGGCGCTGACGACGCGTACGACCGCGCCCTGGCGCGCTGGCTGGCGCTCGGCGGTGCCGACCTGCCGGAGCGCATGGCTCAGGTCACCGCACAGCTGGGGCTTGGCGACAGCCTCCTGGACCGGAACGTGGCCGAATTGTCTGGCGGCCAGAAGGCGCGGCTTGGTCTTGCCGCGGTGCTCCTGGCCCAGCCCGACATCCTGCTGCTCGATGAGCCGACCAACGACCTGGACGACGCGGGGCTCGCCCTGCTGGAGGCGCGGCTGAGAGGCAGCAAGGCCGGGCTGGCGCTGGTCAGCCATGACCGGGCCCTGCTGGCCACGGTCGCGAGCCAGATCCTGGAACTGGACGAGTTCAGCCGGCACGGCTCGCTGTTCTCCGGCGGCTGGGATGCCTACGTCGCCGAGCGCGAGCTGGGCCGGCGGCGCGCCGTCGACGCCTACGCCGCCTACGAATCCGAGCGCGACAAGCTCACCGAGACGGCCCGCCAGCAGCGGCAGTGGGCCAGATCCGGGGCACAGCGCGCGGCCAACCCGCGCTATCAGTCCGACCCCGACAAGAACATCAAGGCCGGCAAGATCGCCAGCGCCCAGCAGACCGGCAGCGGCGCGGCCAAGGCCGAGAAGGCGATTGCCCGGCTGGACGCCGCCGCGCCTGACGAGGTGCGCGAGCCGTGGCGGCTGCGGCTGGAGATCGCCGAGGCGAAGCGCGCTGGCGACGTCGCACTCGCTCTCACCGACGCCGTGATCAGCCGCGGCGACGTCACGCTCGGACCGGTCGGCCTGACCATCGGCCCAGCTGACCGGATCCGCATCACTGGTCCGAACGGATCCGGCAAGACGACGCTGGTCGACGGGCTGCTGGGACGGGCGCCGCTCTCGGCCGGCCAGCGATACGCAGGACCAAGCGTAGTTATCGGCGAACTCGACCAGACGAGGCGAGAGTTCGCGACCTCGACGCCGGTGGCCGACGTCGTCAGGACGGCGGCCGGGCTGGGCGCGGCGGAGGCGCGGACGCTGCTAGCCAAGTTCCGGCTCAAAGGCGACGCGGCCCTGCGGCCCGCGAGCGCCCTGTCACCGGGTGAGCGCACCAGGGCAGGCCTGGCGCTGCTCCAGGCACGCGGCGTGAACGTGCTGGTCCTGGACGAGCCGACGAACCATCTGGACATCGAGGCCATCGAGCAACTGGAGCAGGCGCTCACCACCTACTCATGCACGCTGATACTCGTCACGCACGACCGGCGGCTCGCGGCCGCGGTCTCGGTCACCGAGACGATCGACGTGCGAACGCTACATTCCGCGCCTTAGACGGAGCTCGCAGCTATCGACCCGGCGCTCGGTCCAGAAGAAACGGACCGACTACCGGGTCGACATCCGCGAGCGCGGTAGTGGACGGTCTCGACGGCGAACGCGGGACGGGCGGCGCGGCCGTCGGACCGTATCGTATGGTCAGACGGCTGCACGACCCGGTCCGCGGACGCGCTAGGAGTTGCGGCAGGCCACGATCGTCGTGATGGCACGCTCGAGGGCATAGCCGGCGCTCGCGCCCTCGCCCTTGACCTGAACGTCGGCCTCGGCGACGGCGGCGTGCGCTCTGGCCAGTCCGGCCGAGGTCCAGCCGCGGAGCTGCTGGCGCGCCTTGTCGATCTTCCAGGGCGGCATGCCGAGGTCGGCTGCGAGCACGTTCGGGCTGAGGCCGCGGCCGACCGAGCCGACGAGGCCCAGCGTCCGCAGGCCGGTTGCCAGCGCGCTCGTGATGAGGACCGGCGACGTCCCGGTGGCGAGCGCCCATCGAAGCTGCTCGAGCGCATCGGCAAGGTTGCCCTCGCAGGCCTTGTCGGCCACCGAGAATCCTGTCGCCTCGGCTCGGCCGTGGTAATAGCGGGCCACAGCAGCCTGGTTGATTACGCCGGTGGTGTCCGCCGCGAGCTGGCTGCAGGCAGCGGCCAGATCGCGCAGATCATTGCCGACGGCGTCAAGCAGGGCGCGCAGGCCGGCATCGTCTGCCTTGCGGGCAGCCTGGCGGAACTCACCGCGCAGGAAGTCCATCCTGTCGCCGAAGCGCTTGATGCTGGGGCAGTCGATCCGTCGCGCCCCGGCGCTGACGAGGTCGGCGACAAGGGCCTTGTTCCTGGCGCCGCCGGCGTGGGTGATGACGAGGAACACCTCCGGTGGCGGCGACTTGGCCAGCCTCATCAGCTCCGCACAGAGGTCCTTCGTGGCGTCCTGCGCCGACCTGATGACGACGACGCACCCGCCGCCGAAAAGAGACGGCGCGGTCAGGTTCGACAGCTCCCCGGCGGTCAGGCCGGCCGCCGCGACGTGGTGCACGTCGACCGCGCCACCGAGATCAGCGTCGGTGTCGCTGTCGGCGGATGGGTCACTGCCGGCTGAGGCGGCCCCGTTCCGAGCATCGGAGCCGGGCGCGAGCGCTGCCGCAGCAGTCACCGCTCGCTCGACCAGCAGCTCTTCCTCGCCGACGATCACGGTTACCGCAGGCGGCGGGCCGACAGGGGCAGGCGACCGGGCCGGGGCCGGCGACCGGGCTGGGCCAGGCGCTCCCGAACCTGCGTGCTGCGCGCTAGAGGCCATGCTCGCAGCATGCCACGAGTCGCTGCCCACCCGGACCACGGCGCCACCGATCACGAGCACTGGTGCTGGCCAGCCACGAGCAGCGGCCGATCACGAGATCGATGCGCCGCGCGTCGCACAGACCTGCCGCGGCCGCGGCGCAGGCTAGGCCGTGATTATCTCGCCGCCTCGCCAGACCCTGGCCGGCTTCATGCCATACGACCAGCCGAAAGCGCCCTCGTGGTCGGCATCCCACGCGACGATGTCGAGCAGCTTGCCACGGGCCATCGAGCCACGATCGGCAGCACGCAGCGCCTGGGCTCCGCCGACGGTCGCGGCGCGCAGTGCCTCGGTCACGCTCATCCCGAATGTCGAGATCGCCAGGCTGATTACCAGCGGCATCGAGGTAATGCCATTCCCGCCGGGCGAGTGCCCCGAGCCAAGGGCTACCGGGACGCCCTTGTCGAGCAGGGCCCGAACCGGCGGCAACCCGCGGGAGTCCGACGACGCAGCCGGACACAACACGGCAACGACGCCAGCCCTCGCCAGTGCGGCCACGTCTTCGTCACCGGCGCCTAGAAGCAGGTCAGCGGAGGCGCAGCCGAGTTCGGCCGCGAGCATGGCAGCGCTGCTGCGCCCGTCGCTGCACGCGTGCAGCCGTGGCAGCAGCCCGGCGGCCCGGCCGGCGCTCAGGATCCAGCCGGCCTCGCGGGTCGTGAACCGGCCCTCGTCGCAGTGAGCGTCGATGCTGTTCGCGCCCGCCGCGGCGGCATCCGCGCACCAGCTACCGACAGCGTCGACATAGTCGTTCCGGCGGCCGAAGAACTCCGGCGGCACCGCGTTCGCGGCCAGGAACGTGACATGGACGCGCGGCATGCCGGGCTCTTTTTCCAGAGTTCGCAGCAACCGGACATCTGCGAGCTCGCCATCCCTGGTCAGGTGATAGCCCGTCTTGGCTTCCACGGTGGTCGTGCCGCTGAGCACCCAGCTGCGCAGCCGCTCGCGGACTCCGCTGCACAGTGTCCACGGATCGGTGCCCCTGGTAATGGTGACAGTCGACGCGACGCCTCCGCCAGCTGCGACGATCTCCGTCGCCGATGAGCCCCCTGACCTCATGGCCAGCTCGGCCCAGCGGTTCCCCGCATAGACGGGATGGGTGTGGGCGTCGATGAGACCCGGCGTGACTAGCGCTCCGCCCAGATTCTCGACGTGATCAACATCGACGATGTTGTGGATGACACCGGGGATGCTCGTCGGCAGCTCGGAAGCCGGCCCGACCCAGGCTATGCGATCATCCTGGGACAAGATGGCGGCGTTGCTCCAGACCTCGGATCCGGTCCAGAGCCGGCCGATGTTGGTCAGCAGTCGCACGGTCACCGCATGCCGCCCACCCGAGGACGGCTGCGGTGCGCGGAACCCCGGGCAACCATGCGACCTCTCCTACCGAGCGTCGGAATCAGCGTGGACTCTGGCACAGGCCAGGCGAACCAGATCGCGCCCGGCGCCACCCATAAGGCTGGCGTGGTCGCGACACACCAACATATCGGTTGAGTCACGTTATTGCACAATCGGAAGTCCTGTAAAGGGTTCTATCGGCATTGGCGGCGCGCAGATAGGTTTTGCCGCGAGAGCAGTCATCTTAATGGCTGCGACGCGCTCGGCATTGCCGCGACGCGCCGGAACGCCGTCCTAACTGGTCGGTCAGCATGCTGCCCGCGGCCCACGCATCAGGACCGGCTCGGTCAGCGTTCTCGCAGGCAGCAGGGCCAGTCCTGGGTGGCACGCCGCGTCTTCAGGTTCGCGGATAAGGTTCGTCGCACCCCCAGTTATCCGCGCACAAAGCTCATCGATCTTGGCGCGGGTGTGCGTGACGCAATTGCAAAGTAAATTGCGCGATATAGCGCACCGCGCTGCTGATCTGTGTCCGCCCGCAGATCTAGCCAGGCCAAAACCGATCTAGCCAGGCAACTTTGCCTGAACGAATCTGTCGAGCTCGGCCGCTAGGCCCAGCGGCACCTTGGCGGTCAGCTCCGTGCCGTCGCCGCCATGCTCGACGGCGAGGATCTCGCCCTCGTCGTGAGCGCGCGACAGCAGATCACCGCGGTCATACGGGATCACGACGCTGACCTCGCGGAACTGGCGCGGCAGCAACCGCTCGATCTCTGCCTGCAGCTTGTCGATGCCGTCGCCGGTGCGTGCGGAGACCACCACGGACTGGCGCTCGGCCAGTTGCAGGCCCTCGATCTCGATCGGATCTGCGCTGTCTGCCTTGTTGATGACCACCAGCTCGGGTACGTCGGCGGCGCCGATCTCGGCGAGTACTTCGCGCACGGCAGCCAGCTGCGACCGCGGGTCCGCGTCCGAGCCATCGACCACATGCAGGATGAGGTCCGCGTCGGCCACCTCCTCCAGCGTGGACCTGAAGGCGTCGACCAGCTGGTGCGGCAGGTGCCGCACGAACCCGACTGTGTCGGTCAGCGTGTATGGCCAACCGCCCGGCGTCTTCGCCTTGCGCACCGCCGGGTCAAGCGTGGCAAATAGCGAGTCGTCGACAAGCACCTGGGCTCCGGTCAGCCGGTTCAGCAGGCTCGACTTGCCCGCGTTGGTGTAACCGGCGATCGCCACCGACGGCACGGCGTGGCGACGGCGCTGGCCGCGCTGCACCTCACGGCCGACCGACATCTCGGCGATCTCACGGCGCAGCCGCGAGATCCGCGATCTGATCCGGCGGCGGTCCGTCTCGATCTTGGTCTCACCAGGACCGCGCGTGCCGATTCCGCCGGCCCCGCCTGCCCGGCCGCCAGTCTGCCGGGAGAGCGACTCGCCCCAACCGCGCAGGCGCGGCAGCAGATACTGCAGCTGGGCAAGCTCGACCTGCGCCTTGCCCTCCTTGCTGCGAGCGTGCTGAGCGAAGATGTCGAGGATCAGCGCGGTCCGGTCGACCACCTTGACCTTGACAGTGCCTTCCAGGCTCCGCAGCTGGCCGGGAGTCAGCTCCCCGTCGCAGATGACGGTATCGGCACCATGCGCCGCGACGATATCGGCTAGCTCCCTGGCCTTGCCTGCGCCGACATAAGTCGACGCGTCCGGCCGGCCGCGGCGCTGCACAAGCGCATCCAGCACCTCCGATCCGGCGGTCTCGGCAAGCCTGGACAACTCGCGCAGCGAGTTCTCGGCCATCGCTAGGGTGCCATCGGTCCAGACGCCCATGAGGACGACTCGCTCCAGCCGGAGGGCCCGGTACTCGACCTCGCTGACGTCCTCGAGCTCAGTTGACAGGCCGGCTACGCGCCGCAGCGCGTGCCGATCCTGAAGGTCCAGCTCGCCGTCCTCTGGCTCGCCGGGCACCGTTGTGCCCCACAGCTGGTCGTTATCATTATTTTCGTGCGATAGCGCGGTCATTCCACCTCTAATGGGCACTGAAGAGCCCGTAATACCTCGACATACTGGTAAACGCGCCGCAGATGGCGTGCGCCCGCCGGCAGCGAGCGCTGATCCTGATAGTGCCATGGCGCGGATGCATCCTCACCTCATTAACACTCGAGGGCCTCCAGATGTGCCCGCCACTACCTAGCGGCTTCAGCCCGCCCGCTGCGCGCCCGGTCATACACCTGGCTCCGCCGGTAGTGTGGCCGCCAGCCGCATGAGTTACCTTCTGGTAGTCAGGCAGCGGCCGGGCCGGACCCGGCGGTGAGGAGCGTGCAATGTCGAGTGGCGTTGAGATTGCCGGCCCTTCGGGCAGCCGGTATGACGAGATCCTGACTCCCGAAGCGCTCGATCTGGTAGCTGTGCTGCACCGTGAGCTCAGCCAGCGCCGCCAGGATCTGCTTGCTGCCCGGGTCCGGCGGCAGGAGGAGCTGTCGGCCGGGGGCACACTGAACTTCCTGACCAGCACCGAAGCCATCAGGTCCGATACCAGCTGGCGGGTCGCGCCGCCAGCAGCTGGCCTCATCGACCGACGAGTCGAGATCACCGGACCCACCGACAAGAAAATGACCATCAACGCGCTGAACTCCGGCGCGAAGGTGTGGCTGGCAGATTTTGAAGACGCCAATACACCGCTGTGGGACAACATGATCACCGGGCAGCTCAACCTCAAGGACGCGCTGGACCGGACCATCGACTTCACCAGTGAGGAGGGCAAGTCTTACCAGCTGCGGCCAGACGACGAGCTGGCCACGATCGTAGTGCGGCCCCGCGGCTGGCATCTGCCTGAGAAGCATTTGCTGATCGATGGGCAGCGTGCCTCCGGCAGCCTGGTGGACTTCGCGCTGTACTTCACCCATTGCGCGCGGCGACAGCTGGAGAAGGGCAAGGGACCGTACTTCTACCTCGCCAAGATGGAGAGCCACCTGGAGGCCAGGCTCTGGAACGACGCGTTCGTGCTGGCCCAGGACGCCCTTGGCATCCCGCAGGGCACCATCCGCGCGACGGTGCTGATCGAGACGATCCCGGCGGCCTTCGAGATGCAGGAGATCCTCTACGAGCTGCGCGATCACAGCGCCGGGCTCAACGCCGGCCGGTGGGACTACCTGTTCAGCATCATCAAGAAGTTCCGCACCCGTGGCGCCGAGTTCGTGCTGCCGGAGCGGAACGCAGTGACCATGACCGCGCCGATGATGCGGGCCTACACCGAGCTGCTGGTCAAGACCTGCCACGCCCGCGGTGCGCACGCGATGGGCGGGATGGCAGCGTTCATCCCCAGCCGGCGTGACGAGGCCGTCAACGCCACCGCGCTCGCCAAGGTGCGAGATGACAAGACACGCGAGTCGCAGGACGGCTTTGACGGTTCCTGGGTCGCCCATCCCGACCTGGTGCCCATCTGCCGGGAAGTCTTCGACGGCGTGCTCGGCGACCAGCCCAACCAGCTGGACAAGCAGCGCCCGGACGTCCATGTGCAAGCCGCGGACCTGCTCGCGGTCAGCAAGACTCCTGGCGAGATCACCGAGGCGGGCCTGCGCAACAACGTCAGCGTCGGTCTCCAGTACCTGGCCAACTGGCTATCAGGCAATGGGGCGGTGGCCATCTTCAACCTCATGGAGGACGCGGCGACCGCGGAGATCTCCCGATCCCAGATCTGGCAGTGGCTGCACAACGGCATCGCGCTAGCCGAGGGCCCCACGGTGACCAGGGAACTCGTCGAGCAGGTCATCGTCGAGGAACTGGACAAGATCGGCGTCCAGCAGGGTGCCGCGTACGACGAGGGCCAGTACGAGCAGGCCAGGTCGCTGTTCACCGAGGTGGCGCTGGCCGACGACTACGTCGACTTCCTGACGCTGCCTGCCTATGAGCGGATGCCGTAGCCGGAAGCGATCGTGCTGCTACTGCGCCCAGAAGTCCGGCTCAGTCCCTGCCGGAAAGGCTAGTCCGCGCTGCCGACAATCCGCCGCCAGCCAGCAATCCGTCGCCAGCCAACGACGCCGCGGCGTGCACCGGTGTCGGCGCCCTCCGCCCATACGGGCACGAACGCCGCCGCGACAAGCGGGAATGCAGCTACGACCGCGAACGACGCGCCGAATCCGATCGAGCCGATGGCCAGCGCCAGGACCGGTGGCGTGGCCGCCGCCAGGGCGTTCTGTCCGGTGTTCTGGACGCCGAGCGCCCGGCCGGCCCAGGCCGATCCGGCGTACTCTGCGACCGCGGTGAACGCGAGCCCGTTGGTGCTCACGGCGACAACGCCGCACGCCAGCAGGACGGGAACCGCGACCGACGAGCCGACGGCCGCCGCGGCGGCCAGCGCGAGCATGCCGACAGCGGTAATGATCGCGAGGACTCGCATCGGCCGCATGCGGCTGCCAACCCGGTCTGACCAGTAGCCAGCCCCGAGCCGGGACGCGGCCCCGCAGACCTGCGTCACGGCCAGCAGCCGACCCGCGGCCAGAGCCGTCCAGCCGCGCGCGTCCACGAGGAAGACAAGCGCGAACGTCGCCACGGTGAACTGCGACACGACCAGCAGGGCGCTCGCCACGTGGATTCGCCAGAGCACGGGCTGCCGATACGGAGACGCTCGGTCACCCGCCGCCGCCGCCGGCGTGCCCACCGCAGCCGGCGTAGCCGCCGCCGACGACGCGCCTGCTGCCGACAGCACCTGCGGCGCCTGTGCAGGCACCCGGACCGGATCGCGCACAAGCACCACCACGAGTACGGCCGCAAGCAGGCAGAAGCTGCCCAGGAACACCAACGGCCGACCTAGGCCGCCAGCTCCGAGGGCCGGCAGCGTCGCCGCCGCCAGCGCGACGCCGAGGGGCTGCGCACTCTGCCGGATGCCCATCGCAAGGCCGCGCTCGTGCCTCGCGAACCAGCCGAGAATCAGCCGGCCGCTCGCCGCGAACACCGAGCCGCCAGCGGCGCCGCCGAGCGCCAGACAGAGCGCGAGCGCAGTCGGCCCGTGGACCAGGGCGGCCAGTGCGAGCACGACCCCGGCCACTGCGAGTCCGCTCGCGAGCACGACGCGTTCGCCCCAGCGGTCGGCGGCGTAGCCCCAGCCGATCAGCGTCAGCAGCAGCCCTGCGGTCGGGCACGCCACCAGGATGCTGGCCAGCTCCAGCGAGAATCCGGCGTGGCGCAGCGCCGGGATCAGGTACGCGAGGCCGTACTGGAATGTGCAGCCGGCCGTCATGGCGACGAGCCCGATCAACAGGATGAGCCAGCGCCGACCCGAGTGCGGCTCTCCCGGCTCCGGTGTGCTCGAAGTGCCCGGGCTGACCACCGCTGGATCAGCCGGCTCCGGGCCGACCGCGTCCGGGTTCACGTTCACCGGCTCCGGGCTCGTCGCGTCGGGGCTGCTCATATAGTGATACTACTGGTCCGAATAATGAGACACCTTGGCTCTCTGGACCTCGGCACCGCCGCCGCCGGGCCAGCCCGGCGGTAGCGATCGGCCCGGCGGAGAGGGATGCTGGTGGACATGGACGGTGTAGTCAAGGATGGCTCAGTCAGCGACGGGACAGTCACGGACGGAGCATTCGCCGCCAGCCTGGCTCAGATCTGCGGTGCTGACAGCGTCATCAGCGACCCACAGCAGCTGCGCACCTACGAGTGCGACGGACTGACCGCGCACCGCTGCAGTCCCGGCCTGGTCGTACTGCCGCGCACCGCCCAGCAAGTCGCCGCCACGGTGCGCGAGTGCGCCGCCCGGCGCATCCCGTTCGTCGCCCGCGGGAGCGGCACCGGGCTTTCCGGCGGCGCACTCCCCCGCACGGACGGCGTGCTGATCGTGTTGTCGAAGATGCGCAGGATCATCGCGATCGATCCGGCCAGCCGGCGCGCGATCGTCGAGCCGGGCGTCACGAATCTGGCCGTCAGCAAGGCCGCCGAGCCCTACGGGCTGTTCTACGCACCGGACCCGTCTAGCCAGGTCGTCTGCTCGGTGGGCGGCAACGTGGCCGAGAACTCCGGCGGCGCGCACTGCCTGAAGCACGGCTTCACCGTGCACCACGTCGCGGGCCTGGAGATCGTGACGCCCGGGGGCGAGCTCACCTGGCTCGGCGACGGAACCGGTTCGGCACCCGGCTACGACCTCGTCGGCGCCTTCACCGGGTCCGAGGGCACCCTCGGCATCGTGACCAAGATCGTCGTCCGGCTCACACCCATCCCCGAGGCCGTGACGACGCTGCTCGCAGCTTTCACCACCATGGGGGCTGGCGGCGCTGCGGTGTCCGCGATCATCGGCTCCGGCATCCTGCCCGCGGCCATCGAGATGATGGATGCACTCGCGATCGAGGCCGCCGAGGCCGCGGTGAACTGCCGCTATCCCGACGGCGCGGGCGCCGTGCTGATCGTGGAACTGGACGGCCCGATCGCTGACGTCGAGGCCCAGACGGACGCCGTCCGGCAGATCTGCACGGCGACGGGCGCCTACGAGATCAGGGCTGCCCAGAACGCGGCCGAGCGCGCCGCGATCTGGACCGGCCGCAAGTCGGCGTTCGCGGCTGTGGGCCGGATCAGCCCCGCCTACATCGTGCAGGACGGCGTCGTGCCGCGCACAGCCCTGCCGACCGTGCTCGACCGGATCAGCGAGATCTCGGCGGAGACCGGCATCCGCGTCGCGAACGTCTTCCACGCCGGCGACGGCAATCTCCACCCGCTTGTGCTGTTCGATGACACCGTCCCCGGTGAGCAGGAGGCGGCCGAGAAGGTGTCCGGCCTGATCCTGGACCTCTGCATCGAGCATGGGGGTTCGATCACCGGCGAGCATGGCGTCGGCGTCGACAAGTCCCGCTACATGCCGCGCATGTTCGGCGCCGACGACCTCGACACGATGCAGCTGCTGCGATGTGCCTTCGACCCAGCCGGGCTGTGCAATCCGGGCAAGGTGTTCCCCACCCCCCGGCTGTGCGGGGAAGTGCCGGGCGTGCGGCGCGCCCCGCACCCGCTCGTCGCTTCCGGCGTGATCGACCAGTTCTGATGGGAACGGGGTCGCCTAGCGCCGCCGCCGACGCCGCCCTCCCGGCCGCGCTCGCGAACGCCTGCGCCGATCTCACCGCCGCCGGCGACCTCGACGCCATCGGCGGACGCCGGGCCCGCTACGTGGCCGCGCCCGCCTCGACAGCGGAGGCCGGCGCGCTGCTCCAAGCAGCCGCTGGCCTCGGCCTGTGCGTCGTCCCGCGCGGCTCCGCCAGCCGCCTGCACTGGGGCGCTCCCCCGACCGGCTGCGACCTGATCGTCGACACCCATCACCTCGACCAGGTCATCGAGCACGCCGCCGGAGATCTGGTCGTCAGCGTTCAGGCCGGCGTCCGCCTAGCCGACCTCGCGAACGTACTCGCGACAGCAGGCCAGCGGCTGGCGCTCGACCCGCCGGGCGCTGCCGAGCCCACCAAGATCGCTCACGGCGGCGGCACCATCGGCGGCCTCATCGCGACCGGAGCGGCGGGCCCACTCCGATTCCGCTACGGCGGCCCGCGCGACCTGCTGATCGGCATCACGATCGTCCGCGCGGACGGCACAGTCGCGAAGTCCGGTGGCAAGGTCGTCAAGAACGTGGCCGGCTACGACCTCGGCAAGCTCTTCGCCGGGTCCTACGGCACCCTCGGCCTGATCACCGAAGCGACGTTCCGCCTGCACCCGAAGCCCGAGACCTCGGCCTGGATCTCGATCGAGTGTGCCAGTCCAGAAATAGCTGCTGAGGCAGTCGCGGTCATGGCCGACTCGCCGCTCGTGCCCGCTGCGATCGAGCTCGACTGGCCATCCGCAGCAGCTCGAATCTCGGTCTCTGTCCTGTTTGAAGGTGACGCTGTCAGTGTCTCAGCGCGGGCTGAGCGGATGGCAGCCTTGATTGCTTCGCGCGGGATAGGCGGACAACCGTCGGACCACACGAAACGGTCCGACGGTCGCGCCGCCCACCCCACGCTTCGGGCCGATGACGCGGACCAACAGACCACTCATCGGGTCGCTGACGCCGCGGTCGCGGATGTCGAGCCGGCAGTCGATGCGTTTCGTGTGCATCGAGTGCCGGTCGGCAGCCGGGAGCGCCCCTCGGGGGACAGCACCCAGCTCAGAGTTAGCTTCTGGGCCGGGATGCTCGAGACGGTGCTCCGGATGATCCGCGACGCTGGGGCCGAGACGGGTGTCGATCCAGCCATCAGTGGGTCGGCGGGTGCCGCAGTACTCGAGCTCGACATAGCTGGCCAGGCTTTGCCTGGCGCGGTGGTTGAGTTTGTGGGGCTGCTCCGGGCTGGTCTGGCCGGGATGAGTGCGGTCGGTGGGGTGGTGCCTAGTGTCGCGAGCGCGGTTGTTTTGGGTGCGCCACCGGAGGTACGGGACGCCGTTGATGTGTGGGGGCCAGTGCCGTCACTCGGCCTCATGCGAGCAGTGAAGGACCAGTTCGATCCTGAGCACCGGATGGCGCCTGGCCGATTCGCGGGAGGGATCTGATGGTGCCCGAGACCCCGGCGCCCGAGCCGTCGCTGGCGAGTGCGCTTGATCCTGACGGGACGCTGCGGGATCTGGCCGGAGACTGCGTGCACTGCGGCTTCTGCCTGCCGGCGTGTCCGACCTATCAGCTGTGGGGCGAGGAGATGGACTCGCCGCGCGGCCGGATCCACCTGATGACGCAGATCCTGGACAGCGGGGCGGGCACGGAGGCCGCGGCCCAGCACTTTGACCGGTGCCTCGGCTGCATGGCGTGCATGACGGCCTGCCCGTCCGGGGTGCAGTACAACCAGCTGATCGAGGCCGCGAGGACCTGGGCCGAAGAAGGCGTGTCACCGGGTACTGGGAGCGGTGGCGGACGGCCGAAGACCCCGTTCCCGCCAAGATCGCGGCGGGAACGGGCGGTGCGGGCTGCCATCTTCGCCACGTTCCCGTATCCGGCCCGGATGCGGGCCGCCCTCGGCCCGCTCCGGGTGGCTCAGCGTCTGCGACTCGACAGGGTGGCTGCCCGCAGCAAGCTGGTCGAGCGCCTGCTGCCCGAGGCAGCCGCGGCTATCGCCATCGCGCCGGCGGAGGCGCGGGGTGGCGGGCGCCTGCCCGCCAGGATCCCGGCCAGGGGCGAGCGGCGGGCGGTCGTCGGGATGCTGACCGGCTGCGTCCAGCAGGTGCTCTTCCCGCAGGTCAACGTGGCGACCGCCAGGGTGCTCGCGGCCGAGGGCTGCGACGTCATCGTGCCGCCGGGCCAGGGCTGCTGCGGTGCGCTGTCGCTGCACGGAGGCCGGCATGCCGAGGCCGGTGCGTTCGCCAGGGCGACGATCGCCGCCTTCGAACGGGCGGGCGTGGACGCCGTCGTCGTGAACGCGGCCGGCTGCGGCTCGGCGATGAAGGAGTACGGGCAGGTGCTCGGCGGCGACCCCGCGTGGGCGGAGCGAGCGGCGACGTTCAGCGCGCAGGTCCGTGACTTCAGCGAGTTCCTGGCCGAGCTCGGGCCGGTCGCCCCGCGGTCGGAACTGCCGCTGACCGTCGCGTACCACGACGCCTGTCATCTCGGCCACGCGCAGCGGATCACCGCCCAGCCGCGCAGCCTGCTGGCCGGCGTACCTGGCATCGTGCTCACCGAGATCCCCGACAGCGCGACATGCTGCGGCTCGGCCGGGATCTACAACCTCGTCCAGCCCGAGGCCGCGGCCGAGCTCGGCACCCGCAAGGCTCGGAACGTCGCCGCAACCCGCGCTGACCTGCTGGTCTCAGGCAACCCCGGCTGCTCGCTCCAGATCGCCCAGGCACTGGCCTCGACCGGCCAGTCGATGCCCGTCGCGCACATAGCCGAGGTCATTGACGCCTCTATTCGGGGCCGCACGGCTCAGGATCTGGTCGGCCGCGGATAGCGACGGTAGCCGAATGACAGCAGTTACCGCGGTCCCTACCCGCCTCCGAATGACACGAGTTACCGCGGTCCCTACCCGCCTCCGAATGACAAGAGTTAGCTACTGCTGCTCAAAGAACAGCACCAGTAGCTAACTCTTGCTGTATCGAGCAAGCTCAACTGTGTCAGATTTGCGATATTTTCGCTGTATTGCGATGTTCGCGCAGGTAGTCGGCCACCCATTTGTGGCTCGCCCAGTACAAGCCGAGTAGCGACGCCAGCAGGCCAATGACCAACTCGACCCACAAATCCGAGCCGGTAAGCGGGAAAACGAGCCCGGAGCCGCCGGCGTCCAGCGCTGGCAGGCTCGTGCCCGCCTGAATGCCCTTGGGGATGGGCCCGGCGTACTGGGCGCTTGTGACGAGGACGTGGCCACCGGTTGCCACGAACTTCCCGTTCCAGATGCACGCGGACCGGTGGCAGACCTTGGTCGTCGCGACCCAGGACCCGCGGGTGCCGTCATGCAGGCCAGCGCGCACGGCCGGGACGATATGGGCAGCCGTCGCCACCAGCAAGAGCGCCGACACGACACCCACGATCAGCTTGAGCGGCAGGCGTCCGCGCGGGCGCTGGCCCTGACCCTGCCCCTGGTTCTGCCGGGGCGTTGTACCGGTCAACCGCCCGCCGAAGGACTGGCCGAATGCTTCCCTGGCCGATCTCGGTCCAGATGAGGGCAGGCTCATGACGGGAACTCCCGGCCTCGGATGCGGATCACGCGAACCGTCTCACTCTAGGTGACAAATTCGTCCCGCCCGGCCGCATGGGCGGTCGGAGACCCTCTCCTGACGCCGCCGTCGCGTCAGGCCGACGGCGCCGTGACGTCAACAATCTAATCCTGTGACGTCGTCATGCCGCTTGACAGACGTCATAATTGACGTCATAATGACGTCATGGACCTTAGCGAGTACGCCGAATCGCTCCGCCGGGAGCTCACCTCCATCACTCGGTTCGCCGGTGAGGACATCGCGAGGGCCGCCGAGATGCTCTCGGAGACGCTGGACTCGTCCGTCCGGCTCGCGCTGCTCGACGTCTTGTCCGCGGCCGCCGACGAGATCACCGCCAGCTTGGACGGCGCGACCATCGACGTGCGGCTCAGCGGGACCGAGCCGGAGTTCGTGGTCAACATGACCCGCCCCGCGGAGGACTCGTTGGCCGATGCGGGCGGCGATGCCACGGACGACGCCGGGAGCTCGAGGATCACCCTGCGGTTGTCAGACGGCCTCAAGACCAGGGTCGAGGCGGCCGCTGTCAGCGCCGGGACGTCGGTCAATGCCTGGCTGGTCCGCGCGATAAGCCGCGCGCTCGACGGCTCACCCGGCGGCCCGAAGGCACGACCACCCTTCCCGCCCCCGCCGCCGGGCAGGCCGGGCAAGCGGTTCACCGGCTTCGCCCGCAGCTAGCCTCGGCCGGCTCGCGCACCGATACCTACCTCTTCACAGAAGGGCACTGCCATGACCAACTGGGATTTTGCCTGCTCCGAACCCATTGACATCAGCGTCGATAGCTGGGGCTCTGGCAGCATCGTCGTGTCCGGCGAGCCGGCGAGCGCGGTCACCGTGGAGGTGGTCGCCAGCCATCGGCGGGCCGACGTCGACGGCCTCCTCGAGCAGGTCCAGGTGGCGTTCGAGGACGGCCAGCTGTACATCCGCGGGCCCAGGGTTGCCACGTTCCGGCGGCGGCAAGGCCTTGAGCTCACGATCAAAGCACCGGCAGGCTCGAGCTGCGCGGCCAAGACCGTCTCGGCCGACCTGTCCTGCGTGGGCGAGATCAGCGCCGTCTCCCTGCAGACCGCGAGCGGCGATCTCACCGCCAGCTCGGTCGGGGACGTCGCGGTTCGGTCGGCGAGCGGGGACGTGCTGCTAAACCGGGCGACCGGGACCCTGTCGATCCACACAGCCTCTGGCGATGTCCAGGCGACCCAGGTCGACGGTGACATCCGGATCACGACGGCGAGCGGAGACGTCACCCTCGGTTCCTGCGCCGGCCCTGTCGCCGTGCACACCGCGAGCGGCGATGTGAAGCTCGCCGCGGTCTCCGAAGGCAGGATCGAGCTGGCCAGCACGTCTGGCGACATCGCCGTGGCCGTCGTGCCGGGGATCGGCGTCTACCTGGACCTGGCGAGCAACTCAGGTGACATCCGCAGCGAGCTCGACGCCAGCGATGGCGACGAGCCTGCAGACACCACTGCTGCTGCCCTCCAGCTCAGCTGCCGCACCCTGAGCGGCGACATTCGAATCACCAAGGCACGAGGAGTGTCGAGCCAGCCCGCGATGCAGCAGTAGGCGGACTAGGCCGGACGACCATTCTCGATCATGAAAGGGCAGTTCGATGCATCCACGAGTGCTAGAAGACCTAGCAGCTCAGCACATGACCGATATCCGCCAGTCAGCAGCCGGTACGCGGCAGCATGTCTCCCGGGGCAGGAACCGCCAGCAGTCACTGCGAGTGCGGACCGGGTGGACTCTCGTCGACCTCGGCCTCAAGCTCGTCGCCCAGCCCGAGCCGCGGCAGCGGGTGCCGAGGCCGCGGCCGGCTGGCTCCTGAGCCTCGCTCAGACCGTGCTCAGCCCGATCGGCGACAGGCCAGCGCCAGCGAGCCAGCTGGCCGACAGTTCGCCAGCAGCCACGATATCCGCGGGACCGGTGAGGAGACTGGCCGTGGCACTCGGTGTCACGGCCAGTTCGCCACCCGGGACGCGCACGATCCAGGGCGCGACCGGCCCGGTTGGCCACTCGCCTGCTGCCACTGCGGCCGCGACTGCCGCCGCTACCGCCCCGGTGCCACAGGACAGCGTCAGGCCCGACCCGCGCTCGTGGACCCGCATCTCGATCTCGCGGGCACCGATCGCGCGGATGACCTCGACGTTGGCCCCGCCGACTAGCTCAGCTGGCTGCAGCACCAGCGGGTCGCTCAGGTCTACGGCCGCGACCGGCTGATCAATCATGCAGGCTAGGTGCGGGTTGCCCACCGAGATCGCCAGGCCCGTCAGGCGCTGACCGCCCGCCTGCGCCGCCCCGTCGCCCAGCACGATGGCGGGCCCCATGTCCACGGTGAACTGCCCGTCAGTCTCAGCGCCCACCACCCGCGTCCCGGCCCGTGTCGCGATGGCGACCTCCGGCCCTGCCGCGAGACCTTCGTCGATCAGGTACCGCGCGAAGACCCGAACCCCGTTCCCGCACATCTCCGCGACGCTGCCATCAGCGTTCCGATAGTCCATGAACCACTCGGCGGACTGGCCCGCCGCGTCCGGCCCGGCGGCCGCGGCTTGGACAACCCGGAGCACGCCGTCGCCCCCGATGCCGAAATGGCGATCGCACAACCGAGATACCAGATCGGGCGTGAGGTCGAGCTGGCCATCAAGATCGGGCAAGATCACAAAGTCGTTGCCTGTCCCATGGCCTTTGGCAAACCGCATGCGTCGATGCTAGCTGCCCTGGGTTGGTCCGCCCGCCGAGCGGCCGGTGGCGGAGTTGGTCTCGTGCCGTTTCGTGTGGCACGAGATCGACTCTGTCGTCGGCCGCTATCCTACGATGGCCAGGGCGCGTTCAAGCAGATCGGCGCCGGCGGGGATCCACTGGACCCGCGGGTCGCGGCGGAACCAGCTTTCCTGACGGCGGACGAATCGGCGCGTGGCCTGGATCGTCTGCGCAGCCGCCTCGTCCTCGGTCCAGTCGCCGGACAGGAACTTCAGTACCTGGGCGTAGCCCAGCGCCCGGCTGGCGGTCCGGCCGTCACGCAGCCCGGCTAGCTCTAGCTGCCGGACCTCGTCGACGAGCCCGAGTTGCCACATCCGGTGCACTCGCTCGGCTATCCGCTCGTCCAGGACCGGCCTTGACATCGCGACTCCCAGTTGGGTCACCGGGTAGACGGAGTCGTACTCGGGCAGCGTCGCACTGAACGGACGCCCGGATAGCTCGATCACCTCCAGGGCTCGGACGATTCGCCGGCCGTTCCCCGGCAGGATCGCGGCTGCGGCGACCGGATCGAGGGCCACCAGCCGCTCGTGCATCGCAGCGGACCCGAGGTGGCCGAGCTCGGCCTCGAGCCTGGCCCGCACCGCCGGGTCGGTGCCGGGGAACTCCAGGTTGTCGATCGCGGCCCGGACATACAGACCTGAGCCGCCGACGAGGATCGGCGTCCGCCCGCGCCGTCGGATGTCGTCGATCGCCTGGCGCGCGAGCTGCTGATACTCCGAAACGCTAGCCGCCTGGGTGACCGGCCAGATGTCGAGCAGATGATGGGCTACGCCGCCCCGCTCGGGCAAGGTCAGCTTGGCAGTTCCGATGTCCATGCCCGCATAAAGCTGCATGGAATCGGCGTTCACTACCTCGCCGCCTAGCGTGCGCGCGAGGGCCAGCGAGAGTTCAGACTTGCCTGCCGCTGTCGGCCCCACGACCGCGATTACTGGCCGTAGCATTGCATCAGTGTTGCAGCGGAGGGTATGGCCCTGCACACGTGACGTGGCCAGATAAGCAGATAAACCGCCCGGGTCCTTGGGGGAACCATGACGTACGCCGATGACCTCGACACGCCGAGCGAGGAAGACGAATTCGAGGACGACGACGAATTCGAGGACGACGACGAGGACGAAGAACTCGACCTCGATGACGAATACGACGATGACGAATACGACTTCGACGATGATGATGATGATGATGATGACGACGACGAGGACGAGTTCGATCCCGAGGCCGAGAACGCCGGCAGGGACACTCGCCACATCTGACTGAACGGCCGCGCTCAGCCGCCTGACGGCCCGCTCGCCCTCACCTG
This sequence comes from uncultured Actinomycetota bacterium, assembly GCA_963792725.1. Taxonomy (GTDB): domain Bacteria; phylum Actinomycetota; class Actinomycetes; order Streptosporangiales; family Streptosporangiaceae; genus JAJYUU01. Next base: position 590,748 of record CAWBXJ010000004.1, read on the forward strand.
GCCGCCGCCAGGTGACCCGCCCGATCAGCCAGTTGGCCGACGGGACGGCATTCCCAGCAGCACGGAGCCATCACTCTCTCCGCTATGCGCCGACCCTGCGCTATCAGCCGGCCCGCCGCTATCAGCCGGCCCTCCGCTATCAGCCGGCCCGCCGCGCGCCGCCGAGCCATCGCGCCGAGCGGCCCAGGCGTCGCCGGCGCGTGTCCGCCGGACTGTGACCGGCAGGCCGTCGGCGAGCAGGTAATGCGGCGCGGCACCCGTCACCACGGTCGTGATGACGTCGCCAGGTCGCGGCGCAGTCTGGGCAGGTGAGAAGTGAACTAGCCGGTTGTCGCGGGCACGGCCTGACATGCGGTGCGTGGTGCTGTCCTTACGGCCCTCGCCGTCAGCCACGAGGACCTCGACCTCGCGGCCGACCTGCTTCTGGTTCTCCTGCCAGGACACCTCGGCCACGAGGGCCGCCAGCCGCTCATAGCGCTCGGCGACAACCGCCGGGGGCACCTGACCTGGCATCTCGGCAGCAGGCGTGCCAGGCCGGATCGAGTACTGGAACGTGAACGCGCCGGCGAACCGAGCCTGGCGAACGAGGTCGAGTGTGTCGGCGAAGTCCTGCTCGGTCTCGCCGGGAAAGCCGACGATGATGTCCGTCGTAATCGCGGCGTCGGGCATGGCCGACCGGACCCGGTCCAGGATCGCCAGGTACCTGTCACGCCGGTACGCCCGCCGCATCGCGCGCAACACCGAGTCCGAGCCCGACTGGAGCGGCATGTGCAGCTGCGGCATGACATTCGCGGTCGCGGCCATCGCGTCGATGACGTCATCGGTGAAATCGCGCGGGTGTGGCGAAGTAAACCTGACGCGCTCAAGACCGGCCACGTTCCCGCAAGACCGGAGCAGCTTCCCGAACGCGAGCCGGTCGCCGAACCCCACGCCATAGGAATTTACGTTCTGCCCCAGCAGGGTGATCTCCAGCACGCCATCGGATGCCAGCGCCTCGATCTCAGCCAGCACGTCGCCGGGGCGGCGATCCTCCTCGCGACCACGCAGGCTCGGCACAATGCAGAACGTGCACGTGTTGTTACAGCCGACGGAGATCGCCACCCAGGCCGAGTACGGCGACTCGCGGCTGGCCGGGAGGACCGACGGGAATCGCTCGAGCGACTCCAGGATCTCCACCTGAGCCTGCTGCTGCACCCTGGCCCGCTCGAGCAAGGCCGGCAGCGAGCCAATGTTGTGCGTCCCGAAGACCACATCCACCCAGGGCGCGCGCTGCGTGATCGTCGCCCTGTCCTTCTGTGCCAGGCAGCCACCGACCGCGATCTGCATGCCAGGCCGGGAGTTCTTCACCGGCAGCAGGTGACCAAGGTTCCCGTAGAGTCGATTGTCGGCGTTTTCCCGGACAGCGCACGTGTTGAAGACCACCACGTCCGGCTCGGATCCTGCGGCGGCCCGCTGGTAGCCGGCTGACTCCAGGAGGCCGGCCAGGCGCTCGGAATCGTGCATATTCATCTGGCACCCGTAGGTGCGGATCTCGAAGCTTCGCTGGGTCACGACGCCGGCCATGTGCTCAAGGTTAGACGCCCGGCGAGGCCCCGGCGGCCACCAGCGGCTGCTGGACCAATACGGCGGGCCGATACCGGCCCGCCGCCTGATCGCGGCGAAAGACGTGCGACCGAGATTCGCGGTTTACCTGCTCGGGGAGCGGATTGCGCGAGTGTCCTGATTCGCCGCTTCTCCGGGTCGTCCGGTAGGGCACGATATGCCTATGACAGACAGCGGGAGCGAAGTCGCCGTCGACTCGACAGGCAAGTCAGGCCCAACGGACGCGCAGGTCACCACGGACCCGGCAGTTCCCGCTGTTCCCTACGGCGAGTGGCCGTCGCCTATCGCCGCGGCCGAGGTCGCCAGCGGGCAGGTTACCGGGAGCTTTCCGACGGTCGCGGGCGGCGACACCTGGTGGCAGGTCGGGCTCCCGGACGAGGGCGGCCGCACTACTGTGATGCACGACCGCGGGGGGGAGCAGACGATGCTGCTGCCATCGCCGTGGAATACCAGGACCAGGGTGCACGAGTACGGGGGCCTGTCGTACCTGCCTATCCCCGCATCCGCGCTGCCAGCCCAGCATCCCGGTAAGACGGCGGGTGGCTACCTGCTGCTCTTCGCTAACTTCGCTGACCAGCGCCTCTATCTGGCCGGGCCCGGCGTGGCCGTCGGCCAGGAGCCAGCCAGACCGCTTACGCCGGAGCCAACGACGATCAGCGCTGCATCGGGTTCTGGCACCCTTCCCGCCGCTGGCCTGCGTTACGCGGACTTCGTGCTGCCTCCTGGCCGTCCGGAGGTCTGGTGCGTGCAGGAACGGCACGAGGATGGCAAGGTCAGCCGGGCCATCGTGGCCGTTCCGCTGGACGGGTCGGCGGCCGAGAAGCCCGACGCCATCCGGACCCTCGTGGACGGGTCCGACTTCTTCGCCTACCCGACGCCGTCGCCGGACGGCAAGTGGCTGGCGTGGATCTGCTGGAACCATCCGCACATGCCGTGGGACGGAACCGAGCTGCGGGTCGCGCCAGTGGAGAAAGGGATGCCGGGCAAGGGCAGGCTGCTCATGGGCAGTCAGCGTGAGTCGGTGCTGGCGCCCGTGTGGCGAGACAACGCCAGCCTGTACGTGGCCACCGACTGGCCGGGGTGGTGGAACATCTACCAGCTCGGGCTTACCGGCGAGCCGCCGCTGGCGCTGTTCCCGGCAGACGAGGAATTCGCCGGGCCGCTGTGGCAGCTTGGCGCCCGGCCGTTCGCTCTGCTGGGTGACGGACGGCTCGCGGTGACGCACGGCGCGGGTGCTTGTCGGCTGGCGATCCTGGATCCGGAGTCGTTCGAGCTCAAGGACGTGGACACGCCATTTGCGGAGTTCGGCACCGCGCTGACGGCCGACGGGGATTCCATCGCCGCCGTGGCCGGCGGCCCGATGAAGCGCTCTGCCGTCATCAGGATCGAGGCGGCGACCGGCAAGACCGAGGTACTCCAGCGTGCTGACGCTGGCCTGCCCGACCCGGCCTACCTGCCGGTGCCGCAGCACGTTGACTTCGAAGGTCCCTACGGCCAGGTGGTCCATGCCTTGCTGTATCCGCCGACGAACCCGGACGTCAGGGGGCCTGCCGACGAGCGGCCGCCGTACGTGGTCTGGGTGCATGGCGGGCCGACGGGCCGGGTGTCGGCGGTGCTCGACCTGACCAAGGCGTACTTCACTAGCCGCGGCATCGGGATCATCGACGTTAATTACGGCGGCTCCAGCGGTTATGGCCGCCAGTACCGGGAGCGGCTGCGCCGCGAGTGGGGTGTCGTTGACGTCCACGACGCGATCGCCGCCGCCCGCTGGGTGGCGGAGTCGGCCGGTGCGGACCCGGACCGGCTGGCCATCCGCGGCGGTTCGGCCGGCGGCTGGACGACGCTGGCTGCAGTGACGACGGGCACGAGGCGGGCTCGGGTGTTCAGCGCCGCGGCATCCTACTACGGCGTCTCGGACCTGCGGGACTTCGCCGCCACAACCCACGATTTCGAGTCGCACTACCTCGATGGCCTCATCGGTCCGCTGCCCGGGTTCGAGACCCTGTACGAGGAGCGGGCGCCCGTCGGCCACGTCACGGCGGCGACGTGCCCGATCCTGCTGCTGCAGGGCCTAGACGATCCGGTCGTGCCGCCAGCGCAGTCGGAGAGCATTGCCGCCGACCTGGCCGCGTACGGGACCAGGTACGCCTACGTCAGCTTCGAGGGCGAGTCGCACGGTTTCCGGAAGGCCGAGACAGTCACGGCGGCGCTGGAAGCTGAGCTCTCGTTCTACGGCCAGATCCTCGGCTTCAACCCGCCGGGCGTGCCGACGATCGAGGTCACAGCGCCCAAGGGCGGCTAGAAAGACAATCCGCGCGTGTGCCGGTCGGCGCGGGCGGATTCAGCGCGGGCGGATTCAGCGCGGGCGGATCGGCGCGGGTGGACTCGGCGGGTCACCCGGCGCGCAGTAGCCGCTTACCCTTGCCGTCATGCCGGTGTCGGGGTTGATGCACGAACTGTGGGACCGCGTCGGCGGGACGCAGCCCGTTCCGCCCACGTGGGTGATCGTGGTGAGTGGCACCATCGCCCTGCTGATCGTGCTGAACGCCCGTACCTGGAGCCTGGCGCGGAACTCCATCACGATCGCCCACGAGGGGGGCCACGCGCTGGCCTCCGTGCTGAGTGGCCGGCGGCTGGCCGGGATCCGGCTGCATTCGGACTCCTCGGGGGTCACTTACTCCCTCGGCGAGCGGACCGGTCCGGCGGTGGTGTTCACCTTCGCGGCTGGCTACCTCACTCCCTCGCTGCTAGGCGCTGGCGCGGCCTGGCTGCTGGCCGCGCACCACGTGACCGCGATATTGTGGCTGCTGCTCGCGCTGCTGGCCGCGACGTTCCTGGCGATCCGCAACGCTTACGGCGTCCTGGCTGTGCTCGTCACCGTCGCCGCCGTCCTCGCGGTGAGCTGGTTCGCCACCACCGCGCTGCAGGCGGCCTTTGGCTACACCGCCGCGTGGTTCCTGCTCCTTGGCGGGGTTCGCGCGGTCGCCGAGTTGCAGAGCCACCGTCGGCGCAGCCGCCGCCGCGGCCAGGTGAGCACGTCGGACGCCGACCAGCTTGCCCGGCTGACCGGACTGCCCGGCGCAGCTTGGGTGGCCGTTTTCGCGCTCGTCTGCGTCGCGGCGCTGGTCCTTGGCACGCGCTTGCTCATCCCCGCCCTGCTGCACCTGCCGCACCGCGGCGGCTAACGGCTCGCCAGTGCGCCTAGCACCCGAACCAGCCAGCCGGGCAACCGTCGGGCGGCCGGGCAGCCGGGCCGGGCCGGCAGCGGGAGGCCGCGGCGGCCGAGCCGGGGCTGGCCGGTCCGCCGCTAGCTATCCGAACTGGCCGGGCTGGTAGTCGCCGGCAGGCTGCCGGACGATGACGTTCATGCGGTTGTAGGCATTGATGAGGGCGATAACCGTCACCAGCGCGAACAGCTGGTCATCGTCGTAGTGCTTGGCCGCGTTCGCCCAGGCCTCGTCGGTGACGCCACCAGCGGCATCGGCGATGCGGGTGCCCTGCTCGGCGAGCTCGAGTGCGGCCCGCTCGGCCTCGGTGAACACCGTGGCCTCCCGCCACGCCGCGACCAGGTTCAGCCGCTGCTGGCTTTCCCCTGCATGCAGGGCGTCCTTGGTGTGCATATCGGTACAGAAGCCACAGCCGTTGATCTGGCTGGCCCGGAGCTTCACCAGCTCCTGCGTCGCGGCCGGCAGGGTCGAGTCACGCAGCACGGCCCCAGCCGAGTTGATGTGCTTGATGACCTTCATCGCCAGGGGGTTGCCGAGATAATTCAAGCGAGCGTCCATCGTCATCTCCTTGCCGTTCTTTGCGGGTCGCGGCCTGAGCCGGTGCCCCGCTAGATGGTGTGTTCTTCTCACTAGTACGACGAGACGACCTCCCGGATTGTGAGGCAGGCTTGTGAGCCTCACATTCCGTGGCGCTGTTTCGTCGAACCGGTGAGGGCAGCTGCGACGATGGGAGGGCGGAGTCATGACCACCCGATCCTGGCCGGGGCACGGCCGGCCCGATCCGGCCCTGGACGCGATCATGAGCGAGCGGCGCCGGCTGATCAATCTCGCCTACCGGCTGCTGGGCTCCCTGGCTGAGGCCGAGGATGCCGTCCAGGAGACCTACGCGCGCTGGTATGCCATGACCGAGCAGCAGCAGGACGCCATCCAATCACCGGGCGCCTGGCTGACCACGGTCGCCAGCCGCATCTGCCTGGACCTGCTCGGCTCGGCACGGGCCCGGCGAGAGCGCTACGTGGGGGAATGGATCCCCGAGCCGCTGCCCGAACCCGCGGAGTGGATCAGCGGGCGGCCGGGCGGGATCTCGGCCGACCCCGCCGACCGGGTCACCCTCGACGAGTCGGTCAGCATGGCCTTCCTGGTCGTGCTCGAGTCGATAACCCCGGCCGAGCGCGTCGCGCTCATCCTGCACGATGTCTTCGGCTACCCGTTCGCCGAAGTCGCTGAGATCACCGGCCGTACCCCGGCGGCGTGCCGCCAGCTGGCGTCCTCGGCCAGACGCCGCATCCGCGCGTCGCAGCCTCCCGCCACCCCGACGGCCCGTCAGGCCAGCCTCGTCAGAGATTTCAAAAGGGCGTGGGAAGCCAAGGACATTGACGCCCTCATCGGCCTGCTCGACCCCGGCGCCACGGTGACCGCCGACGGCGGCGGCCGCGTCAGCGCTGCGCTGCGACCGATCGAAGGCGGCGAGCAGATCGCGCGCTTCGTCGTCGACATCGCAGGCCGCGCCCCTAGCCTGATGATCCTGGAGCGCACGGTCAATGGCCAGCCCGGCCTCGTGGCCCAGCAAGACGGCGTCACTGTCACGGTGTTCGCGTTTGACGTCGCTGGCGACCGGATCAAGCGCATCTGGGCAGTACGCAACCCCGACAAGCTGCGGCCCTGGACGGCGCGCTAACGCTCGTCAGCCGGCGATCGGGCCTGCCGGCAACCGCCGCTGCCTGCAGGCAAGCGACCGATCGACGCCACGACCGCGGCGACTCGAGAGCACGACCTCGGCGACTCGACGCGGAAGTTCTATCGCCTGACCGACGGGCGACGGTCGATGGCCGCGACGATGATCGCCGCGAAGATCACAGCGATGATGAATCCCGCCAGCAGCGAGTACCGGTAGTGCAGCCCGATGGCATAACGCGCGACCAGCCCGCCCAGGAACGACCCGGCCAGACCGACCAGGGCGGTCCGGATCAGTCCGATCGGATTCGGGCCGGGCACAAGCAGCCGGCCCAGCCCGCCAATGATCAGTCCGCCGATCGCCAGCCAGATCAGCAGTAGGAGCATGCCTTATTTTACGGCCCGTCCGAGCCTGCGGGTCTGCCCTCGCGGCCGCGTTGCGGAACCTCGGCCGACCCAGTCGCCGGGGGCGGCCTGGCTAGCGGGCGAACTCGATCGCGCGCGACTCCCTGATCACGGTCACTCGGATCTGGCCGGGGTAGGTCAGCTCGTCCTCGACGCGCTTGGCCACGTCGCGGGCGATGACCTGGGCCTGGATGTCGTCGACGTCGCCGGGCTTGACCATGACCCGGATCTCCCGGCCCGCCTGCATGGCGAATACCTTCTCGACGCCCTCCTGGGCCATCGCGATGGCCTCGAGTCGCTCCAGCCGCTTGATGTAGGCCTCCAGCGACTCGCGGCGCGCGCCCGGTCTGCCGCCGCTAATAGCGTCCGCCGCCTGTGTGAGTACAGCCTCGACGGTCCGGACCTCGACCTCGTTGTGGTGGGCTTCGATCGCGTGCACCACGTCGTCAGGCTCGCCGTACTTGCGCGCGATCTCGGCGCCGATCAGCGCGTGGCTGCCCTGCACCTCGTGTGTAAGCGCCTTCCCAATGTCGTGCAGCAGCGTGCAGCGCTTCATCAGCACGGGGTCCATGCCCAGCTCGCTGCCCATGATGCCGGCGATGTGCGCCGACTCAACCAGGTGCTTGAGCACGTTCTGGCCATACGACGTCCGGTACTTCAGGCGGCCAAGCAGGTTGGTCAGCTCCGGGTGCATATCAGTGAGGCCGACGTCGATGAGAGCGTCCTCCCCTGCGCGCACGCACAGCGCCTCGATCTCCGCCTTACTCCGCTCGTAGGCCTCCTCGATCCGCTGCGGATGAATCCTGCCGTCGAGCACCAGCCGCTCGAGTGTCAGCCTGCCGACCTCGCGCCGCACCGGATCGAAGCAGGACAGCAGCACGGCCTCAGGGGTGTCGTCGATGATCAGGTTGACGCCTGTCACGGATTCGAAGGCGCGGATGTTACGGCCTTCCCGGCCGATGATCCGGCCCTTCATCTCATCGCCCGGCAAGTGCAGGACGGAGACGACGGACTCGCTCGTCTGCTCGCTCGCGATGCGCTGGATGGCCAGCGTGACGATCTTGCGCGCGCGCTTGCCGCCTTCCTTCTGCGCATCAGCCTCGATGTCCCTGACGATGCGCACGGCGTCCCGCTTTGCCTGACCTTCGAGCGCCGCGACTAGCTCGGCCTTCGCCTGGTCAGCCGACAGGCCGGCCACTCGCTCAAGCTCGGCTTGCCGGTCGGCTGCGATCTTGTCGAGTTCGGCCTGGCGGGCGTCGAGCGCGGCGGACCGTTCCTCAGCCTTGCGGGTGAGCTCGTCCACCCGCAGCTCGCGCTCGCCCAGCCGATCTTCGCGCCGCTCGAGGTCAGCGCGCAGCCGTCGGGCCTCGTCTTTTGCCGCGCTGGCCTCCGCCTCGGCGTCCCGCCTGGTCTCGACCGCCGTCGCCACGGCGGCCTCCGCCTTCTTGACGATCTCGGCTGCCTCGTTCTCCGCCTTGGCCGTCAAGTCGGCGGCTAGCCTGTCTGCCTCAGCTTGGAGCTGGGCCGTCTCGGCCTGGATCCGGGCCTGGTCGGCCTCCGACAGCTGCGTGGTCTCCTGGCGGACTGTGGCCGGCGTCGCTGCTGGTACCAGTGGTACCGCGCTGCTGCGACGAAGCAGGACGACCAGGACCGCAAGAGCGCCGATCGCGGCCAGGCAGCCGATTATCACTACCGCAAGCACAGGCCCGCTGATATTCAAGACCGCCGCCCCTCTCCCACCGTGGCCCGCGTACATCGCTAGCCGTGACCAGGCACGAATGCCTGTAGCGAGGGGTAAGCCCGAGCACCTGAAGCCGGCGTAACGCAGCCTGTGCACAGCACGCCTGCGATGATCGCGTTGCGCACTCTCGGTGCTGCGCAACCGCCACAATCCCGAGCCAGCGGTCCTTCGACCGACGTACTGCGGGTGACGGCTCCTCCGCATCGGCTTCGCCCGCCCGCTACCCGCCGGTCATTCGACGCCACCTGCCGTTCACGCACGTGGCGAGTGCTAGCCCGTTGCCGCGCTCTCCTTCCACCGGGCTCGCCCGTCCGGCCCAGCCGCCGAATGTCGCCGCTGCGCCGGGCCTGCGCCCGACCGCTCGTCCGCCACTGTCAAAGCCCTCGGGCAGCTCATCCGACCGGCTTGCCGGTAGCCGCTGCCGTCGTGCCGTTTGTATCTTTGAACGCCTTCACACGCCGAACTTCATTGCACGGAGCAGAAAACCTCGCTGCCGTGAGGCTAAGCGCTTATAACGGAACGGTCAAGGCTGTCCCGTACCAGGGAGAACGTGGTAACGAGGGGCCGTTGTCCGGCTCGTTATGCCTCAGCGGCGCCCCGGCCAGCGAGCAGCCGGTTTCTTAGGAGGTCCTCAAGATCTTGAGGGCGACCATCACCTTCGTCCCTAGCGTCCGATGCGTCAGATGGCCATGTGGAATAGCTCGAGCTGGATGTTGTCGGGATCCCTGAAGACGACCACCGAGTAAGGCATCGGATTGTCGGTGTCGACGACGCCGGAGTGCTTGATGCCGAGCTCGTCGAGCCAGCTTGCCCATGCGTCCAGGTCGGCGCGGTCAGCGACCCCGAATGCGATGTGATCCAGGCCAATCCGGCTCTCGCTGAACGGCTGTCCGGGGTTCGCTTCGTGGTGGTGCAGGCCGATCACCATACCCGAGCGGGGATCCATCAAGACAACGGCGTAACCGCGCTCCTCGGCACGGTAGTGAGGGAACACAGCCGGGAGCGGCGTCATCCCGAAGACCCGCTCGTACCACTTGGCGCTGGCCTCCACATCGGAGACAGTCGGCGAGAAGTGAGGGACGCCAGTGACGGCGGGCGCCACGGTGCTCTCGGCCACTGCAACCTCCCTTGTCAGCTGCAACCCATGGTGCAGTTAACAGTCATGCTCTCGCACCGCATGGTGGCAAGCGCCGGCCGCCTGGCCTGCCGGGCAGCCTGCGCGGCCAAGCGCAGTCAGAGCCTGGCTGCCTGCTCTCGCAGCAGGGCCGCGAGTGGCGGCTCGGCTGCGACCGATCCTGGGGTGAACACGTGTATAAGGATCATGACCGGCCCGACGTAACCGAACAGGCGCGCAGTGGTGTTGCCGGCCGCGTCGAGCCCGTTGTCCTCGATCAGCCAGGCCCGCACACCCCTGACCAGCTTGGTGCGACCGTGCGCGCCCATGAGCTGGACGTCTTTGTTCTGCTGCCCGAGGGCGTAGCTCTCGGCCCCGCTGGTCACAGCGAACTGGACCAGCCAGATGGACACCAGTGTCCCAGTGCTGGTCAGCCACTGCCCGTTCACGGCCGTCTGGAAGCAGCGCCCGGTGAGCAGAGCCTTCTCCTGAATGGCGACCGGGCCAGGGGCATACAGCGCGGCGACATACGCGTTGAGCGTGTACACCTTGGGCGCCGGGCTGCCGGTAGGCCTGGTGGCGCCGGGCGGGACCGGGAGCAGCTCGCTGAGGAGCCTGGAGTCACCGATCGAGGCCGTCACCGAGGCAGCGCACGGAGGCGGCCCCGCCGGCGGAGCCGAGGTGGCGGCGGCTCCGCCTGCGGCGGGGTGCTGCGGTGGTGCCGTGGCCGTCTTGCTGTGCGTGCCGAGGTCGTAGCCGGCTGCGCCGACGACGATGGCCACGGCGAGGGTGGCCCCGAGCCAGGCCAGGTGAAGACGGGCCCGCCCCCGTCGCGGGGGCGCCGGTGACGCCCATTGGTAGGCGCCGTACCAGGGTGAGTCAAGGCCACCAGGCTGCGGCTGTCCTGGCCAGGCCGCCGGGTAGGGCTGGCTGGCTGGCGGATGAGGCTGGCCTGGTCCTGGTTGTCCTGGGGCTGGCGGACCAGGTTGCTCGGCTGGCTGGTCGGCGTCGTGCGGCCAGAATGAGTCCGGCATGGCGCCCCCCCACGGACTAAGCCGACATACTGCTGTCCAGCGCTGAGCGCCGACCATATTGAACAGATAGAACGTAGCCCGGTAACGATCGGTGCGCAATATCGGTCTTTGTCCAGTCTTGCGGTCTTAGGCAGCGTGGCCTAATCCGGGGCCAGTCTCGCCGCTGACCGAGCCCAGTTCCGCGAGCTAGTCGGTGCCATGCAAGATGAACTCGACCAGCTCGGCCCGCAGGCTGACCGCAGCGAGTGGCTTCGAGGAAGCTTGGTTGACCTGCTACACCTCTGCAGGCTCATCGTCGGCGTCCGGCTCAGGTAGATCCGCCAGTTCATAGAGAGGAACGGGGTCGTCTCCGGCCTCCGCCTCCAGCGCTTCGCGGACAACTCGATACGCCAGGCCAGAGCTGTATCCCTTCCTGGCCAGCACGCCGACAAGCCGTCGTATCCGCTGCGGGACGGGCATTGCCGCAGTTCCCGGCAGTCGCCGCGCTACCAGCTCGCGGGCCGTCTCGAGCTCCACGTCGGGGCTCAGCTCGCTCAAGGCCGCCTGGATATCGTCGCGAGCCACGCCGCGCTGCCGCAGCTCCGCGCTCAGTGCCCGGCTGGCCAGGCCGCGGCCGTGGTGGCGTGAGTCCACCCACGCTCTGGCGAACATGGCGTCATCGATGAGCTTGACCTCGGCGAACCTGGCGAGCACCGCTGCGGCGGCGTACTCGGGAACGCCGCGGCGCCGCATCGCGGCCGCCAGCTGTGCCTGCGTACGGGGCGCAGTCGTCAGCATCCGCAGGCAGATCTGACGGGCGACCGTCTCTGGGTCGGCGTCACGCTCGGCGCCGACGCTTGGGTCGGGGCCGGCGGCCTGGCTCGCGCCAGCCAGGCCGCCGACAGCTCCGCGCCGACTACCGCCAACAGCTCTGGGACCACTAGCACTATCGGGCTGACGCCGTCGCCGCCCTGCCATTGGGCGGCCTACTCGTTGCGCAGGCTCGTCACCGAAGCGAGCCCAGGCGTCCCGGCCGGCCCGGCCGCGCCGACGTCGGGGCCGCCAGCCTGGCCAGCCTCGGCATCGAGCTTGGCGCCGACGCCGAGCTTCTCTTTGATCTTCTTTTCGATCCCGTCGGCGAGGTCGGGGTTGTCGCGCAGGAAGTTCCTGGCGTTCTCCTTGCCCTGGCCGAGCTGGTCGCCGTCATAGGTGTACCAGGCTCCAGACTTGCGCACGATGCCCTGCTCCACGCCGAGGTCGATCAGGCTGCCCTCACGACTGATGCCATGGCCGTACAGGATGTCGAACTCCGCGACCTTGAAGGGCGGCGAGACCTTGTTTTTGACCACCTTGACGCGGGTCCTGTTGCCGACCGCGTCCGTCCCGTCCTTCAGCGTCTCGATCCGCCGGATATCGAGCCGAATCGAGGCGTAGAACTTGAGCGCCTTGCCGCCCGAAGTGGTCTCCGGGCTTCCGAACATGACCCCGATCTTCTCCCGAAGCTGGTTGATGAAGATCGCCGTGGTCTTGGTCTGGTTGAGCGCGCCTGCGATCTTGCGGAGGGCCTGCGACATCAGCCGGGCCTGAAGGCCGACGTGGCTGTCCCCCATCTCGCCCTCGATCTCGGCGCGCGGCACCAGGGCCGCGACGGAGTCGATGACGATGACATCGATGGCACCGGAGCGGATCAGCATGTCCGCGATCTCCAGTGCCTGCTCACCGGTATCCGGCTGGGACACCAGCAGAGCGTCGGTGTCGACGCCGAGCTTCTTGGCGTAGTCCGGATCGAGCGCGTGCTCAGCGTCGATGAAGGCGGCGATGCCGCCTGCCTTCTGCGCATTGGCGATGGCGTGCAACGCCAGGCTCGTCTTGCCGCTGCTCTCAGGTCCGTAGATCTCGATGATCCGGCCCTTAGGGAAGCCGCCGATGCCAAGCGCCACGTCGAGGGCGATAGAGCCAGTCGGGATGACCTCGACCGGCGCGCGCGTTTCGTCACCGAGCCGCATGATGGCGCCGCGCCCGAACTGGCGCTCGATCTGCGCAAGCGCGGTCTCCAGGGACTTGTCCCTGTCGCCGACGCCGCCCTTGCCGCTACCCGTCTTGTCGTTCGGTGCCATCTGAAGCTCCTGTTGGGGAAGGACGAGGGCTACGCTGAGCCGCTCGCGTGCGCGTGGCCTAACCTGCCCTGCCGAGCTAGCGGACCGGCCCGGCAGCTGATTCGTTCATCTGCTGGCGGAGACGCTACGCGCACCCACCGACAGTCCGCGCCTGCCAAGGATTCGCGTCCTCTCCTGGCCACCGCAAGGCGCGAATGACCACCAGTGAGCTCACTCTAACGAACAATTGTTCGATCATGAAGCGGGACACGCCGGCCCGCCGAAATCGGCGCGCGACCACGCCAAACAGGCGCCTCGCCGGCTGGTGCGAACCTCGTGGCTGCCTATCTGCTGCGGATACAGCAGCACCAGAGTTCCAGCCATGACGTTCGCCAGCCATGACGTTCGCCAGCCATGACGTTCGCCAGCCGGGATCGACCGCCCAAGCCCACGCTCAACCCGCGTCGTCACCTGCATCGCCCCGCGCTCCAGCCGGCGATCCGGCCGGTGAGCGGCGCGGCAGGCACAGCCGCACCCGCTCAGCTAGCGCCTGGATGTCGACCATGGCGGTAGTGTCCACCTCGATCACGGGGCCGAGCCGCAGCGGTCGCGCCGACCGCTCGAAACCCTCCGCCGCGGCCAGCTTCGCGTCCCGGTCCACGTGCACGGCATGTCGGGACGGTGCTCGCTCGACGTATCTGCGCAGGCACTCATCCCGCGGGCAGACGCAGTGCACCTCGACCGGCACCGTGCCCAGGGCCTGCGCGTGCGCTCGATGCCGCGGGTCATCGGCCCAGAAGTTGGCCTCCAGAACCACGGCGGGCGCGCACGCCGCGAGCGCCCACAGCATCTCCATGGCTGCCGCGCCAAGCCGGCGTGACCAGGTCAGATTGGCTTCCCCGCCGAGCGAGTCGTGCAGGAATTCCTTGATCTGGTCCTTGGCGAATAAGGCGAATCCGAGTTCGGCCGCCAGCGCCTCGGCGATGGTCGTCTTGCCAGCCCCCGGCGGCCCGGAGATGAGCACGAGGTCGCGCTCACCGGGCACCGGCACGCCCGACACGCCCGGCACGCTCAGCACCCCGACACGCTCAGCACCCCGACACGCTCAGCACCCCGCCACGCTCAGTACCCGCAACCGCCGCGGCTCACCGCCGACGCTCCGGTACGCGGAACGACTCGCACACAGCCCGCCACACGACCTTGACGTCCTCGCCGTCGGCCAGCGCCTGGTTCACAGTCCGGCTGCCGAGCGTGGACAAGACATGATCCTTAGCGACACTGTCGGCATACGCCTCGCCGAACTGCCTACGCATTCGATCCCAGAATTCCGTCAGCCGCACGCGGGCCAGGCTACCGGCAGCTCCCCCGACGCAGGCCGACTCGGCCCCTGGCGCGTCATCGGCGCACGCCTGTCGCCAGTAGATGCGGCCCAACGCCCATCAGCTCGGCCACCCGCTCGTGGGCCCTCGCGGCGTCCAGGACGACCTGCCAGGCGCGCTCGTCGTCAGCTCGGTCCTCAAGATCATTAAGAAGGAAGGCAGCTCCTTCGACGCACACCAAATCTTGGACAGCGAGCCCCGCCGACGCGAATTCCGACCGCAACTGCCCCGGCCGGTGCGCGAAGCCGTTGAACCCGCCCGGCACAAGCGGTGGCATCACGCCGGTCCGCTCGAGCGGTCCGATCAGGTCGGCGACCACCGGGGCCTGCTCGTAGATCCGCAGCCGCAGTATCCCGTCTAGCCGGGTAGCCCACCGCGAGATGGCCGCGCCGAACACTGGTCCGCCCGGCCGCACCGCGCGCTTAGCCTCGCGCAGCGCCTGCACGCGATCCGCCCGCCGGCTCAGGTGGTACAGCGGGCCGAGCAGCAGCACGGCGTCCACGCTGGCGTCCTCGAGATCGAGGCTGCGCGCATCGCCGATGGCGGAGTCGATGGGCGACCCCGTTCCGGCAGTCCTCCGCACCTGCTCGACGTGCAGCGGCACGAGATCGCGGTGCCGGACGCGGTAGCCGAGCCCGGCCAGCCACAATGCGTAACGCCCCGGTCCGCCGCCGATGTCCGCAACCGTCGCCGGCGGCGGCGGCAGGTGCCGCAGCACGATCTCCTGCGTCCGCTCGAACTCGAGTCGCCCGGCGCCCGAGCCGGAGAGCCGGTCTGCCTCCTGGCCGAGCTCGTAGTACTCGTGCATCACGTCATGCTGCGGGTCCTTGGCCATACGGCATGATGACGGGCGGCTCGACGCTGACGCAGCTGATTTCCGGGCGGCTCGCGGCAGCCGCAATTTGTTCGAAGCGGACGGGGCTGGGTAGTGCGGGGCGACTCAGCGGTAGCGCTGCGCCTGCGGGCAGCGCATCAGCCACGGAAATGATCACTATGGAGGACACCGTGCGGACATCGCCGGATCCAGAGCACCTCGCGGCGGCTGCCGACGAGGTCTTGCGCGGCCCCGACGATCTGCTTGGGAAGGTCGACGAGCTGGTGCAGCCCGCCGCCGAGCCGGAGAACCAGGTCCTCGTCGACGACGCACGCATCGTCCGCTGGACCGGGCCGCTGTTCGCCCTGTTCTCGCTGATCTTGCTGCCGTGGACGGTCTACCTGGGCGCGTCGCTGCCGTCGCGGCTGGAGTCGCCGCACTACGACGTCGCCTGGACCGGGTTCGATGTGATCTTGCTGGCTGTCCTGGCGGCGACGGGCTACTTCGCGCTGCGCAGGTCCCGTTATCTGGCCATCTCGGCTGCCGCGACGGGCACGCTGCTGGTCGTCGATGCGTGGTTCGACGTCATGACCACCCCAGCGAATCAGGTGGCCGAGTCGATCGTGCTTGCCGCCGCGGTGGAGTTGCCGCTGGCCGCCGTGTGCCTGTGGCTCTGCCTCCACACCGAGCAGCTGGCCGAGCGCAGGATCACGTTGCTGCTCGCTCGCCGGCGTCCGGGACCTCGTGCGCGCTCCGAGTGGCCGGGACCCTGGCCGTGGCGGCGGATGAGTCGCTAGCCGATCCCGGCTCGCGACCTGACGGCTGCGCGCGCTCGGGCGGCAGCCGCAACACCAGCATGCCTGGCTGCGCAGTGATCGTCAGCTGCCTCGTCTCGCCCATGAGCTCGCCGTCAAGCTCCCACGGCTGCGGCCTATCGACGTCCAGGTGGAGCTCACTGAACTGAATCCTGAACAGGCTGCCGCTGCCCGTCCGTCGCAGGACGACGTGCACCGCAAGCGCGAGCCAGCCGGCCAACCCGCGAGCGTTGAGCACGACGGCATCAAGCAGCCCGTCGTCGGGCCGCGCGTCCGGCATGAGCGGCAGGCCGCCCCGCAGCCAGCCGACATTGCCGACGATGACCGCGCTCGCGCGCAGCCGCCTCGGCCTGCCGCCGTCCGCTGCCACAGTGACTCGCATCGGCCGGTCCCGGAGGTGCCGCAGCACGGACACCGCGTAAGCGGCCCAGCCCAGCCGCCGCTTGAGCGGCTCGCTGGTGTCCTGCAGCATCCTCGCATCCAGGCCGAGACCGGCCATCACGACGAAGGACCTCCCGTTGACCGTGCCGGAGTCCAGCGGCTGGCCGACTCCGGTGAGAGCCGCGGCCAGCGCCTCGGGCCAGTCCTGCGGTAGTCCGACGTTGCGGGCGAGCAGGTTGCCGGTTCCCAGCGGCAGAATCCCCAGCGGAACGTTAGTGCCGGCAACTCCTTCGGCGCATGCCGTTACGGTGCCGTCGCCCCCGCAGGCGAGCACTAGGTCCGCGCCCGCCTGAACGGCATGCTCGGCCTGGCTGCGGCCCGGATCCTCGGCCGTGGTCTCGAGCCAGAGCGGGTCGCTCCAGCCGTGCTGACGCATGGCACGCTCGACCGCCTCGACGAAGCTGGCCTGATCGTCGATCTTGGTCGGATTCACGACCACGGCGGCCCGTTGCGACACTGCCGTGGCGCAATCGCGGTCCTCGCCGTCCTTCTGTGTGAACGGTCGGCTATCGGATGACATGAGGTCAATCATGGCCGATCAGCCGCGCGAGCCTGCCCTCGTCCGCTGGCGTGGCCGTGAAAGCGACGAGCTTTTGCTCTGGGTCGTCCGCGACTTGCAGCACCACATGGCTGAACGCAATGATCCCGAGCTCAGCGTGGCGGATCCGCTTGGTGCCGGAGCTGAGCTGCGTGACCTCGTGCTCTGGCCACCACTTCCTGACCTCGGCGCTACCGGACCGGAGCCGGTCGATCAGCGCGCTGAACTGATCATCACCGGCGTGCCGGGCTGCGGCCAGCCGGAACCTCGCCAGCTGCGCCCTGGCCTCGGCCTTCCAGTCCGCCAGCACGGTCCGCGCCGCCGGGTCCATGAACGTCCACCAGAGCATGTTCCGCTCATCGGCCGCGAGGGAGGTCCAGTCGGCCCACAACGCCCGGCACGCTCGGTTCGAGGCCAGGACGTCCCAGCATCGGCCGGTGACGTACGCGGGCCACGGATCGAGGCGGTCGACGAGCGCGGCAACCTCCGGCGCGAGGCGTTCTGGGCCGCGGTCCGGGCCGGGCACGCCGTGCACCAGCTCGACGAGGTGGGCCCGCTCGGCCGCCGTGAGCCGCAAGGCCTCGGCCAGCGAGGTCAGTACCTGGACCGAGGGCCGGATGTCACGGCCCTGCTCGAGGAATGTGTAGTAGGTCGTGGAAATGTCGGCGAGCTGCGCGACCTCCTCGCGCCGGAGCCCGGGCGTGCGCCGCCGCGAGCTGGACGGCAGCCCGACATCGGCCGGCTGAAGCCGGGACCGCCGCGCACGCAGGAACTCAGCGACCTCACTGGCAGCGGGCTCCGCGGCCGCAGCGGGCCGGGAACTGGCAGTCCGGCGGCGTACGGTGGCAACCACGTTACTAGCATAATCTCAGTATGGAAGCGCGCGCCCAGGCCTTCTAGGCTCGATGAAATGAGCGACGACACCACGATCGACACAAGCTGGATTCAGATCCTGGTCCGCGGCGCAGGGGTCTCCGGCGCTTCGCGCATGGAGGGCTACCTGGCGCGCCCATCCGGACCTGGCCCGTGGCCGGGCGTCCTGGTCGGGTTCGAGATGTTCGGCATCACCGGGTTCGTTCGAAGCGTCACCGACCGGCTCGCCAATGCCGGATACCTCGCGCTCGCGCCTGACTTCTACCACTGGCAGGGCGGCAGCGGGCACGTCGAGCTACCCGCCAATGCCGATGGACGTGCCCGCGGCCTCGAGCTGCTCAACGGGCTGAGCCCCGACCTCGTCCGGGCCGACGTCCAGGCCGCCGTCGACACGCTAGCCGCGCTACCAGACAGCACGGGGCTACCAGCCAGCACGGGCCGCGTCGCGTTCTTCGGCATGAGCGCAGGCGGTCACATCGCTTACTACGCCGCGAGCCAGATCCCGCTTAGCGCGCTGGTCTGCTTCTACCCGGGCTGGCTGGCCGACGTCGGCACCGGCCTCGGCAAGGCCGAGCCACTCCTGGCGCTGACTCCGCAGATCGCCAAGCTCGGCACGCCAGTTCTGGTCCTGGTCGGCGCCGATGATCATCTGTTCAAGCCCGGCCAGCTTGACGAGATCCGGGCCAGCCTGACCGGGGCGGGCGTGCGCCACGAAGTGATCATCTACCCGGACACGCCGCACGGCTTCTTCTGCAACGAGCGCGACACCCACCGGCCCCTAGCCGCGCACGACGCCTGGACGCGGGCCACCCGGCTGCTCTCAGCGGAGTTTGGGTAACAGAAATAATTCCCCTTGCCTGGTTGCTGGTGCCAGATGTTACGGTCGATGCAGCGCTTTGACCCGCACCGGCGGGTGCAGAGCGCGGTCTGCGCAGTGTGGCGCGGCCAGCACGACTGAGCCGACCGCCCGCCAGCGCCAAGCACCCGGAGGCAGTAGTGACCAGCCCGACCGCCAGCCGCGGCACGCGGCTCGTCTGCCGGCGTCACATTGACCTGCTCCGCGTCTCTAGCGCGATCTGTCGTACCTCCTGCTGATCAAGTTCGACCGCACCGCACAGCTCGCCCGGCCAGCCGGGCAGCAGCCGTCAGTGCCCGCAGCACGCCAGCAGAAGGACGCAGCACATGCCATCCCAGCCGCTTCGCGGTCAGGGCCAGTGGGCCCTCGGGTTTCACGAGCCGCTCAACCCAGCCGAGAGATTCAAGAAAGACGACGACGGGCTGCACGTCCGTGATCGCATCCTTAACCGCTACGCCCACCTGGGCTTCGACTCCATCGACCCGAGCGACCTGCGCGGCCGCTTCCGCTGGTGGGGCTTGTACACCCAGCGCAAGCCGGGCATCGGCGGCGGCAAGACCGGCGCCCTGGCGGACGCCGAGATCGAGGACCCGTACTTCATGATGCGGGTCCGCATCCCAGGCGGTCAGCTGTCCGCCGACCAGACGCGCACCATCGCCGGCATCGCCAAGGAGTACGGCCAGGACCTGGCCGACGTGACCGACCGGCAGAACGTCCAGTTCCACTGGATCCGGATCGAGGACGTCCCGGCGATCTGGGGCAGGCTCGAAGAGGTCGGCCTGTCTAGCCAGCAGGCCTGCGGCGACGTACCACGCAACATCCTGGGCTGCCCGGTGGCCGGCCTCGACGCGGCCGAGATCATCGATGCCAGCGCGGTCCTGCGGGCGACCGAAGACGTCGCCACCAACAGCCCTGACCTCACCAACCTGCCGCGCAAGTTCAAGACCGCGATCTCCGGGTGCGCCAACCAGTGCACGGCCCACGAGGTCAACGACGTCTCCTTTGTGGGCGTCGTCGGGCCAGACGGCCGACCCGGCTACGACCTGTGGGTCGGCGGCGGCCTGTCGACCAACCCGATGCTGGCGCAGCGCCTCGGCGTCTTCGTGCCGGCCGACCGCGTGCCTGAGGTATGGAGCGGCGTCGCGCGGCTTTTCCGCGACTACGGTTACCGCCGGCTGCGCAGCCGGGCCAGGCTGAAGTTTCTGGTGGCTGACTGGGGGGCGGAACGTTTCCGGCAGGTGCTGGAGACCGAATATCTGGACGGGAACGGGCTCGTCGACGGTCCGCCGCCGCCCGCACCTGCGCCAGGATCCCGCGATCACATCGGCGTGCACCGGCAGCGCGACGGGCTCTACTACATCGGCGTGGCCCCGCACACCGGCCGTACGTCGGGCACGCAGCTCTGGCAGGTCGCTGACCTCGCCGAGGCTTACGGCTCGGGCCGGATCCGCACCACGATCGAGCAGAAACTGCTGATCCTCGACGTGCCCGAGCGGGCCGTGCCCGAGCTGGTCGCCGAGCTCGAGGCGACCGACCTGACCGCCAGCCCGAACGTGTTCCGGCGCGGGACGATGGCGTGCACCGGCATCGAGTTCTGCAAGCTCGCCATCGTGGAGACCAAGGGCCGCGCCCGCGAGCTGTACACCGAGCTGAACCAGCGGCTGCCCGACTTCGATAGCCCGATCACCATCAACGTCAACGGCTGCCCCAACTCCTGCGCCCGGTTCCAGCTGGCAGACATCGGGCTGAAGGGCTCGATCGTCGACGGTGCGGAAGGCTTCCAGGTGCACCTGGGCGGGTCGCTCGGCACCGATCCCGGATTCGGCCGCAAGCTGCGCGGGCTGAAGGTCACCGCGGCCGGGCTGACCGACTACGTAGAGCGGCTGCTGCGCAACTACCAGGCCGACCGCGCCGACGGCGAGCAGTTCGCCAGCTGGGTGCGCCGCGCGGATCCCGATCTGCTGATCCAGACCGGCGAGCCTGACCGCAGCGGGCAGCCGGCATGACCGGCGAGCGGCAAGTGCCGTTTTTCTGCCCGTACTGCGGCGAGGAGAATCTCCGCCCGGCCGGCGCCCAGTCCGGCGAGTGGGAGTGCCGCGCCTGCGCACGCGGCTTCAGCCTTAAGTTCGTCGCCGTCGTCCGGCCGCAGCCGCACGACCCGGTGGTCAGGACCGCACCATGACGGCCGGCGGCACGCAAACCCGCGGCGCGCAAACCCGCGGCGCGCAAACCCGCGGCGCGCAAGCCGTCGGCACTGAGCCCGGCGCGGACTCGGCTGGCGGCGGCGCCCAGCCGGGCCGCGCCGCCCTCGATCCCCCGGATCCGGGCGCGCGGTATCCGCTCATGCTGTCCATGGCCGGCCGGCGGGCGGTCGTTGTCGGCGGCGGCAAGGTGGCGCTGCGCCGTGCTACCCGCCTGGTCGAGTGCGGCGCGCATGTCGTGGTCATAGCCCCGTCGGTTGGTCCTGAGCTGGCCGAGCTGCCCGTCACGATCGTGTGCCGCCGGTACCGTGACGGCGACCTGTCGGCAGCCTGGCTCGCGCACGCCGCGACCAACGAGCCGGCCGTCAACGCCGCGGTAGCGGCGGAGGCGGAGCGGCACCGGATCTGGTGCGTGCGGACGGATGACGCGGCCACCTCCGCCGCCCTGACACCCGCGGTCAGCCGGCACGGTGCGGTCACGGTCGCAGTGACGGCAGCCGGCGATCCTGTCCGCTCCCAGCGGCTGCGGGCTGCTATCGCGCTGGCGCTGGCCGAGGGCAGCCTGCCGGTTCGGCCGCACCGTGCCAGCCCCGCCGGGAGCGTGGCCCTGGTTGGCGGTGGTCCCGGGGATCCCGGCCTGATAACCGTGCGTGGCCGACGTCTGCTGGCCGAGGCCGACGTCGTAGTCACGGACAAGCTGGCGCCGCGAGCCCTGCTCGCCGAGCTCGACCCTGGTGTCGAGGTGATCGACGCCGGGAAGCAGCCGCATGCTCACAACCTGACGCAGTCGCAGATCAACGAGCTCATCGTGGCCCGCGCGCTGGCCGGTCGGCGGGTAGTGCGCCTCAAGGGCGGTGACCCGTTCGTGTTCGGGCGAGGCGGTGAGGAAGCGCTGGCCTGCGTGCGGGCCGGCGTCCCGTTCCAGGTCGTGCCCGGCGTCACGAGCGCGATCGCGGTCCCTGCCTACGCCGGCATCCCGGTCACCCACCGGGGCATCACGCAGGACTTCTGCGTCGTGTCCGCGCACCTGGATCCCTCCCATCCTGGCGCGACAGTCGACTGGGCGGCACTGGCGCAGACGACCGGCACGCTCGTGCTGATGATGGCCGTCGCGCACCTGGACGCCGTTGCCGCCGAGCTGATTAAGCGCGGCCGGGATGCGGCCACGCCCGTCGCCGTCATCAGCGACGGGACAACGCCGGATCAGCAGGTGCTGACCGCCACGCTCGGCAGCGTCGCCGCCGATTCGGCCAGGGCCGGCGTGCGGCCCCCCGCCGTCGTGGTCATCGGCGAGGTCGTAGCGCTACGCGCTTTGCTGGCCGCGCCGGCGCACGGCGCATCCGAGCTGACGGCGATCGCATGAGCCAGCCAGCGCTGCTCGCGGTGGCCCACGGCAGCCGGAACCCGGCGGCCACCGACGTCATCAAGACCCTGGCCCGGCAGGTCCGCCGCCTGGCCCCGGTGCTCGATGTCCATCTGGCGTTCATCGGCCACGCCGAGCCCTCGCTGCCAGCCGAGCTCGGCGCGACCGGCACAAACTCCGTCATCGTGCCGTTGCTGCTGTCGACCGGCTACCACCTCAGTGCCGACATCGCCGGCGCGGCCACCTCAGCAGGCGCCAGGGTCGCCGACCCGCTCGGTCCTGACGAACTGCTGCTAACCGCCCTGACGGCGCGGCTGTCGGAGGCCGGCGTGCCCGCCGGCACCCCGGTCGTGCTGGCCGCCGCCGGATCATCCGATCCCGCGGCGGCTGCCGACGTGCGGGAGCAGGCCGGCCTGCTCGCCGACCGGCTGCGCGTGCCAGTGGTGGGCGCATTTGCCTCAGCCGCGCAGCAGACAGTGCCCGACGCTGTCACCGGGCTCCGCCAGCGCACGGGACTGCCGATCGCGGTGGCCAGTTACCTGCTGGCACCTGGCCACTTCCAAGATCAGCTGTACGGCAGCGGCGCGGACTGGGTCACTGAGCCGCTGGGCGGCCACCCGGCACTTGCCGGGCTTGTCATCGAGCGCTATCGGACGGCGGCCAAGGGCAAGTGACCAGCTGCCGGTAGGCAGCGAAGACGGCTGCCGGTAGGCAGCGGAGCCGGCCGCCGTCCGGGCAGCACGCCGAAGATCGGCCGCGCCGGTATCAAGGATCAGCAGCTGGCGCTCCTATAGCGGAATGAGGCGGGCCACATTCTCACTGGAGGCCCACATTCTCACTGGAGGCGAAGTGCACGTCGAGCCGGTGGCGCGGATAGCTGGCGCTCTGGTGTTCACCCCCGAGCCGCACGTCGACGAGCGAGGCTTCTTCTGCCGAACCTACGAAGACGCCGATGTCCGAGCTGCCGGAATCGATCCCGGCGACTTCGTCCAGGACAGCATTTCGCGGTCCCGGTGCGGTGTGGTCCGCGGCATGCACGTGCGGCGCGGCGCTGGCGAGGCCAAGCTCGTGCGATGTTCGTACGGGGCAGTGTTCGATGTCATCGTTGACCTGAGGCCCGCTTCGCCGACTTTTCGCAACTGGGCCAGCTTCAACCTCGATGGCGACACCCAGGTGTCCTTGTATGTGCCAGCCGGCTGTGCGCACGGATTCCAGGCCCTGTCAGACCCCGCGGATGTCAGTTATCGGATTGACAAGATCCACGACCCAGCCGAGGACGTGGCCGTAGCTTTCGACGATCCCGACCTGGCACTGCCCTGGCCGCTGCCTGTGTCGGTCATGTCGCAACGAGACAGGCGAGCGCTTCCGCTCGCTGAGGCCGTCAGGCTGCTGGGCTGATCAAGCCGGTGGGCTACGCCTGGCGCAGACGAAGAAGTACTCCACAGCCAGGGTCCGGCTGACTACCGGGACATTCACCGTCATCGGCAGCTGCACCTTCTGCAAGAGCCGCTTGCCGGGCTCTGAGTGGCGCCAGTTATGGGCGACCGGAAAGTATCTCTCTATGGTGAAGTGGGCTGACAGGGATCGCCGGAATGCGCTGAAGGATTGCATGTTGCTGTACGGCCAGTAGATGCTCCTGGCTCGGTGGTCAAAGTTGACATACGACACGACGAACCGGCCGTCATCCGTCAGCAGGCTGCTGATCTCGGCAAGCTTCTGGTCCTGATGGGTGCCCACATACTCGAACACGCCTTGGGCGAGTACGATGTCGAATCGCTTGCCGTTGAAGCCGATGGGCGCCTCGAGGAAGTCGTACTCCAGCAGGTAGGGCGCCGGCTCGTGAATGGCGATGTCGATCCCGTAATAGCTGACGTTTTCGCGCAGCACGGTCTTCAGCGTGGCCGGCCCGCACCCGACATCGAGCAGGTCGCACGCTCTGTCACCGGCAATCTTGTGCACGATCCGCGCCGACTTGCGGAGGCGGAAATGGGGCGTGGTGAACTTGAGATTCTCCGCGCTCCAGAAGTCTCTCTTATAGAGCTTGGCGCCCTGCTCAGCGCTGTCACGCTGCAAGCTCACTGCGGCTCACATCCCCCGGGCCTTCGTGCTGACCTTCTACATTGATTGTAGAAGCCATATCCGGCGGTCGATTCGATCGCCCGGTAATATCTTGGCAATAAACTCGCTCGGCCGGCCCGCATCGGCGGCTGCTGGCCGCCAGCGGACGCCGTGCATGTCAGGCGATCCACAGAATCTGCGCCGCATGTCATGGAACGATCAGTCGCACTGGCGACGACCCTGGCGGCGCGAGCCTGCGGGGGAGGAGGACGTTGTGATTCAGCACGACTGCCGAGCGTGCGCTGGCGACGACGGTCAGGTCGTGCTGGACCTTGGGCTGCAGCCGGCGTGTGACTATTTCCCACGCCGCAGCGAGAGCGGACCCGATCCGGTCTACCCGCTGCAGATGTGGCTGTGCGCGAGCTGCGGGCTGGCGCAGCTCGTAGCCGATCCCACAGTGCCGGAGGAGCCGCGTGGTGCGGAGCCCGCGGCCCTGGTCGCGCAGGCAGCCGACGCCGTCCGGCGCGCGTCGGCAGCGGGCCTGCTGCCAGCCGGGCAGACGGTGGCGGAATACGGCAGCCCGCATGGCGGATCCTGGCTCGGCGACCTGACAGCGTGCGGTCTTCGGCCAGTATCAGCCGATGAGCCAGCCGACGTCGTCGTCGACTGCTTCGGCCTGATGCACGCCGCCGACCAGGCCGTGGCCCTCGCGGATCGCGCTCTCCGGGTCAAGCCGGGCGGGGTGCTGCTGCTGCAGTTTCACTCCCTGGACGCGATCATCAGGCTCGGGCAGTGGAATGCCTTGCGACACGGCCACTACGCGTACTACTCGACCACTGCCCTGATCGAGATGCTGACCGCCGTCGGCTTCCAGGCGCAGACGGCCTGGCGGTTCGAGCTCTACGGCGGCACTGTGCTCCTGGCCGCGCGGCGCGCGTCCGACTACCCGGGCGCGCCGGACGACTCGGTCGGCGACCTGCTGGCGGAGGACGCCAGGGTCGGCGTCCGGGACCCGGCCGTCCTGGCCGGCCTGCAGCATGACCTGGTCGTACAGACCAGCAGGATGAGGGCCTGGCTCGCCGCCGAGCGAGCCGCCGGGCGTACGGTCCTCGGCTACGGAGCGGCATCACGCGCGGTTGCCCTGCTGCGCATGGCCGAGGTCGACAGCTCGGTACTGCCGGCGGTCGTCGATGCGTCGCCAGCCAAGCGGGGACTGCGGATGCCCGGCACCGATATCCCGGTGATCAGCCCGGCCGAGCTCGGCACGCGCCGGCCCGACTCGATGCTGCTCTTTCTGCCCGACATATTGGCCGAGGTCCGAGCCGCTTATCCCGAGGTCGAGTCGGCAGGCGGCCGGTGGGTGGCCGCGGAAATGCACCTGGCCGCAGCCGCCACCCCAGGCCTGCCGCCGGGCTAGGCCACGACGACGGGCATCGACTCGTAGCCGCGCAGGACCAGACCCTGCTTGCGCACCGGATCGCCGGCGGCAGCGAGGCCCGGAAAGCGGGCGAGAATCTGCGGGAAGGCCACCGCCGCCTCCAGCCGGGCCAGGGCCGAGCCGATGCAGAAGTGCGCGCCGCCACCGAAGCTGAGCGCCCCACCGTCAGACCGGCACGGGTTGAACCGCTGCGCTTCGGTGAACCGGCGCGGGTCCCGGTTGCCCGCTCCGAGCATGACGATGATCTGCTCGGCGGGGGCCACTCGGCGGCCGGCGACGACCACGTCCTCCGCAGGCTGTCGGCCGGTCATCTGGACCGGCGAGTCATAGCGGAGCACCTCCTCGACGAAGGCGGCCACCGGCAGGACGCCATCCCGGAGGTCGTCGGCGAAAGACCGGTCGGCAAGAACAATGCGCAACCCGTTACCCAGCAGGTTGGCGGTTGTCTCGAACCCGGCAACGAGCAGCAGCGTCAGGTTATCCAGCAGCTCGGTGTCGCTAAGGCGGCCATCACGGGCATCGTTGATCCCCGTCAGCGCGCTGATCAGGTCGTCTCGCGGGTCGGCGCGCCGGGCCGCCGCGAG
Source organism: uncultured Actinomycetota bacterium (assembly GCA_963792725.1). Classification (GTDB taxonomy): domain Bacteria; phylum Actinomycetota; class Actinomycetes; order Streptosporangiales; family Streptosporangiaceae; genus JAJYUU01. The sequence goes on from CAWBXJ010000004.1 coordinate 616,980, forward strand.
CGCCGTGAAGTAGTCGTTCAGCTGTACAGCAGCCGCGTCTGCGGCCAGCCATTGCTGCTTGGTGCTCGTCGGCTCCAGGGTCGCGATGAGCGCGCTGGCGATAGGCCGGAACCCTTCGCGGTCCTCCTCTGGTATGCCCATCAGCTCGCAGATGACCGTCACAGGGAGCAGAAACGCGAAATCGTGCATGAACTCCACGGCGCCGCCGCCGGCGCCCCGCTCGGCGATGTCGTCGAGGAGCCGGCTGGTCATGTCGGCGATGGCCGGCTCGAGCGCAGCAACGCGGCGCTGAGTGAACACGCGGGAGATCAGGCTCCTGACGCGGCCATGCTCTGGCGGGTTCAGGTTGAGGATGGACTCCATGCTCATCGACGGGTGATCCCGCCAGCCCGGCATGGTCTGGTCGTATCTCGCTGCGTCGGCCACCAGGAACGCCGGATCGCGCAGTACCGCGCTGGCCGCGTCGTAGCCGGCCACGAGGACGAGGCCGTCCGCCGAGACCGCATCGCCAAGCTCGTGGAGCGCCGCGTATAGAGGATAGGGATCGGCTCTGCCCTCGGGCGTCAGCAGCGCCGGGAAGATCTCCGCCGCGTCCACGATGTCATCGCCCCCGGTGCCTAGGTCGCGCCCGAGCTGCCCCAGGCGACTAGTTCATCCTTCCCGGCGGCTCGGCTGCAAGCAATCGGGATTCATAGCCCGAGCCGGACCGGCTCGGCCGGCGGACCCGCACGCAGCAGCGTTGCCAGCAGCGCGGCCAGGTCGCGCGGGCCGAACAGGTCGCTTCCCTGATAGCCGGCGATCTCAGCCAGGGCCCACCAGCGCAGGCCGGTCACGTTCTCCGCGGCTAGCTGCTCGTCGCTCAGCGAACCGCGTGGCGTGAACGCCGGCACGCGGACCAGGAAGTAATCGTTGATCGCGCCGTCGTACCCAGCCGCATGCCCAGCGCGGACGACCTCCTGATGCCAGACGTGCGGCGGGTCGTGGTCGATCTCCAGGCCGACCTCTTCCCTGAGCTCGCGGCGCAGCGCCGCCAGCAGTGACTCCCCTGGCTCCACCCCGCCGCCGGGCGTCGCCCAGACGACGACCTGGCGGCCATCTCGCGGGAACTCGAACCGGCACAGCAAGATTCGGTCGCGCTCGTCCAGGATGATGGCGCGCGCGGATGGCCGCAGGTTGACCGGAGGCACCGGGACAACTTAATAGAAAGCAGCGCTGGCGCGCAGGCGGCGGCCCGGAATGTCGGCGAGCGCAGGCAAGATGGAGTCATGGCACCCGCCGACGCTCCCAGACTCGCTGACTTCAGCGAGGCAACCAGGGCATGGTTCGATTCGGCGTTCGCCGAGCCCACGCCGGCCCAGTCACAGGCGTGGCACGCCATCGGCAGGGGCGAGCACACCCTCGTCATCGCCCCGACGGGCTCGGGCAAGACACTGGCGGCCTTCCTGTGGGCCATCGACAAGCTCGCCAGCGAGCCGCAGCCGGCCGATCCCAAGCGGCGGTGCCGGGTGCTCTACATCTCCCCGCTCAAGGCGCTGGCGGTTGACGTCGAGCGCAACCTGCGCTCACCGCTGACCGGCGTCCGGCACGCTGCTCGCCGGCTCGGCCTGCCAGAGCCCGACATCAGCGTGGCGGTCAGGACAGGCGATACGGCCGCCGACGAACGCCGTAAGCTCGCCACCAGGCCACCGGACATCCTGATCACTACGCCGGAGTCGCTGTTCCTGATCCTGACCTCGCAGGCCAGAGAGACCCTGCGGGGTGTCCAGACGGTCATCATCGACGAGGTGCACGCGCTCGCGGGCGGCAAGCGCGGCGCCCATCTCGCACTGTCCCTCGAGCGACTGGACGCGCTGCGGACGGCAGCGGATCCAGGCTCGCCGGTCCGGCCAGCTCAGCGCATCGGACTGTCAGCCACAGTGCGGCCGCCCGAGGAAGTCGCGACGTTCCTGGGCGGCGCGCTGCCAGTCACGATCGTGTCGCCGCCAACGGACAAGCAGCTAGACCTCAAGATCGTGGTACCGGTCGAGGACATGAGTGACCTGCAGGGCGGCGAGGAGCCTGACCAGGCCGGGACACGGCCACGGGGCGGCGGCCAGCGCCCGCCAGACGGCAATCCGGTCCCGCAGCACTCGATCTGGCCCCACGTCGAGGAGCGAGTCCTCGACCTCATCCAAAGTCATAAGTCCACGATCGTCTTCGCCAACTCCCGGCGGCTGGCGGAGCGGCTCTGCGCCCGGCTGAACGACCTCGCGGCCGAGCGTGCCGCCGAGGCAATGCAGGAGGCTAGCCATCTAGATGAGCTGGCGTACTCCGGCAGCAACCACGACGCAAGGCCCCCTGCGCAGCTGATCGGCGCAGCGGGCATCAGCGCTGGCGCAGCCGGCGTCGTCGCCCGCGCGCACCACGGCTCGGTGTCCCGGCAGGAGCGCAGCCAGATCGAGGAAGCGCTGAAGGCAGGCACGCTGCCGGCCGTGGTCGCGACGTCAAGCCTCGAGCTCGGCATCGACATGGGCGCTGTCGACCTGGTCATCCAGGTGGAGTCGCCACCCTCTGTCGCTAGCGGCCTGCAGCGGACCGGCCGGGCTGGCCACCACGTGGGCGACGTCTCGCGCGGCATCTTCTTCCCGAAATACCAGGGCGACCTGGTCCAGTCCGCGGTTGTCACCCAGCGCATGCGGGCCGGGCAGATCGAGGAACTCCGGATGCCGCGCAATCCGCTGGACGTGCTGGCCCAGCAGATTGTCGCGATGACCGCGCTCGACGACTGGGATGTCAGCGAGCTCGAGCAGACCGTGCGCCGGGCGGCACCGTTCAGCGGGCTGACCCGGCCGGTGCTGGACGCAGTGCTCGACATGCTCGCCGGCCGGTACCCGAGCGAGGACTTCGGCGGACTACGGCCGCGGCTCATCTGGGATCGCACGACCGGGAAGCTGACCGGCAGGCCAGGCAGCCAGCGGCTGGCGGTGAGCAATAGCGGCACGATCCCGGACCGGGGCCTGTTCGGCGTGTTCCTGGCTGGCGGCCAGACCGACCGCTCGGGCCGGCACTCGCGCCGAGTCGGCGAGCTGGACGAGGAGATGGTCTACGAGTCGCGGGTCGGCGATGTGTTCGTGCTCGGCGCTACGTCCTGGCGGATCGAGGACATCACGGCGGACCAGGTGCTCGTCTCCCCCGCGCCAGGCCAGCCCGGGCGGCTTCCGTTCTGGAAGGGTGACGCACCCGGCCGCCCGGCCGAGCTAGGCGCCGCGCTCGGCGCGTACTGCCGCGAGCTGGGCGCGGTCAGCGAGGAGCAGGCGACGGCCCGGCTGCGCGCGGCGGGCCTGGACGAGCTAGCGGCCCGCAACCTGATCCGCTACCTGCACGAGCAGCGCGAGTCGACCGGCTACCTGCCAGACGACCGCACGCTGGTACTCGAGCGCTTCCGCGACGAGCTCGGCGACTGGCGCCTGGTGCTGCACAGTCCGTACGGCGCGCAGCTGCATGCGCCCTGGGCGCTCGCGATCGCGGCCAGGCTCCGAGAGCGCTACGGCGGCATGGACGTGCAGGCACAGCACACCGACGACGGCATCGTCATCCGGGTGCCGGATGCGGACGACCCACCGCCGGCCGGCATCGCCATGCTCGATCCTGACGAGGTCGAGCAGATCGTGACTGCCGAGGTCGGCTCGTCCGCGCTGTTCGCATCCAGGTTCCGCGAGTGCGCGGCACGAGCTCTCCTGCTACCGCGCCGACAACCGGGCAGGCGCACGCCGCTGTGGCAGCAGCGCCAGCGGGCCGCGCAGCTGCTGGCGGTGGCCAGTCAGTACAGCCAGTTCCCGATCGCGCTGGAGACCATGCGGGAGTGCCTCCAGGACGTGTTCGACGTGCCGGGCCTGACGGCGCTGATGCGCGGGATAGCGGCGCGCGAGATCCGACTGGTCGAAGTGGAGACGCCGACGGCGTCGCCGTTCAGCAGGTCGCTGCTGTTCCGGTACGTCGGCGCGTTCATGTACGAAGGCGACACGCCCCTCGCCGAGCGGCGTGCGCAGGCGCTCGCGCTCGACTCGGCGCTGCTGGCGGAGCTGCTCGGGCAGACCGAGCTACGCGAGCTGCTGGATCCTGCGGTTGTCGAGGAGAGCGAACGGGAGCTGCAGCGGCTCACGCCGGGCCGAGCCTGCCGGGACGCCGAGGCGGTCGCAGACATGCTTCGCGCGCTCGGTCCGCTGACGACTGAGGAAGTCGCCGAGCGATCGGCAGACCAGGCGCAGGCGCCAGCCTGGCTGGCTGCGCTCGCGGCCCAGCGGCGTGTGCTCGAGCTGCGCATCGCCGGCACCGAGCGGTGGAGCGCGATCGAGGACACGGGCCGGCTGACGCGATGCGCTCGGAGTCGCCCTGCCGCCGGGCGTGCCAGAGGTCTTCACCGAGCCGGTCCCCGACCCACTGCGCGACCTCGTCCTGCGGTACGCGCGAGCCCATGGGCCGTTTGGCTCGCTGGCCGTCGCAGAGCGGTATGGCCTCGGCGTCGCCGTGGTGACCGGGACGCTGCACCGGCTGGCCGCCGAGGGCACCCTGACCGAGGGTGACTTCGAGCCCAGCGGGGGCAGCCAGTGGTGCGACGTCGGCGTGCTGCGCCTGCTACGGCGCCGCTGCCTGGCCAAGCTCCGCAAGGAAGTGGAGCCAGCGCCGCCCTCGGCCTACGCGGCGTTCCTGCCCGCCTGGCAGCACGCCGACGCGACCGCGACGAGGCACGGCGGGTCGAGCCGGCCCAGGCCGGCCAGGGCCGACGCGGTCTACGACGTGATCGATCAGCTGGCCGGGGCGGCAATCCCGGCCTCGGCGCTGGAGACTCTGGTCCTGCCACAGCGGGTGCCGGGCTATTCGCCGTCCCTCATCGACGAGCTGACCGCCGCGGGCGAGATCGTGTGGGCCGGAGCAGGCGGGCTGCCGGGTGGTGACGGCTGGGTAATCCTGGCGCCGGCCGCCGCGGCGCCGTTGCTGCTGCCTGAGCCGGGCGAGATCACGATGACGCCGGTACACGAGGCCGTCCTCGGCGTGCTGGAGGGAGGCGGGGCGCTGTTTTTCCGCGGCATCGCCGACCGCGTCGCCGCGAGCCTGGCCGACCAGACGACCAAGGCGCTGGCCGCGAATGACCGCGACGTCGCCAGCGCCATCTGGGACTTGGTCTGGGCCTGGCTGACCAATGACACCCTCGCTCCGCTGCGCACGGTTCTCGGCACGGGCAGGCCGGTCGCGCCAGAGCCAGGCGCTGGCCAGCGCCGTCCGTCTGGTCGGCCGGGCGCGGCGGTGTCACGCCGACCGGGGTTCGGCCGCGGCGCGATGCCGTCCCGCAGCGGGCCGCCGACCGTGAGCGGGCGGTGGTCGGCGCTGCCGCCGCCCGTGCGCGACCCCACCCGCCGGCTCCACGCGCAGGCGCTGGCGCTGCTGGAGCGGCACGGCATCTTGATCCGCGGCGCGGCTGCCGCCGAGCGGGTGACTGGCGGATTCGGCGCGCTCTATCCGGTGTTGCGTGCGCTGGAGGACGGCGGCCAGTGCCGGCGGGGCTACTTCGTCGAGGGACTCGGCGCCGCCCAGTTCGCCTTGCCCGGCGCGGTCGACCGGATGCGAGCGATGGCCGACTCAGTCCGCGCCGCGGCGGACTCGTCGGCTGCGGCGGGCCCGGCCGACCCCTGGGCTACCAGCGCACCCGGTGCCCCGTACCCGCGCGACCCCTGGAACGTCGGCCGGCCCAGCGCGCGCGGCCAGCACGAGCCGCGAGTCGTAGTGCTGGCGGCCGCTGATCCGGCCAACGCCTACGGTGCCGCCCTGCCATGGCCCGAGCGGCCGGGTGAGACCGCTGGCGGCCACCGGCCCGGCCGCAAGGCCGGCGCCCTCGTCGTGCTGGCTAACGGTGACCTCGTCTTGTATGTCGAGCGCGGCGGCAAGACCCTGCTGTCCTGGACGAGCGAGCCAGCCCTGCTGGATCCGGCCGCCGCAGCGCTGGCCGCCGCGGTGCGCGCCGGGGCGCTCGGCCGGCTGACCGTGGAGCGCGCCGACGGCGGCGGTGTCTACGACTCACCGCTGGCGAGGGCGCTGGAGGCTGCTGGCTTCCGGCCCACTCCGCGTGGCCTCCGGTTGCGCGGCTGATCGGCAGCGCGGCTGATCGGCGGCGCGCCGCCTCGGCAAGCCCAGCCAGCCGGCCAGCCCATTCGCCCGGCTAGCCCGCTCCCGCGGGCAAACCTTTATTTGATGGCCACGGTTATTTGATGGCCACTGCGTTGGCGGGCGAGCCAATGCCGCCCGCAGCGTTCATCGGCGCGCTGACGAGGAAGCTCTCGTACACGCCGTCAGCTGCGCACGAGTCAGCAAGATCCGTCAGCCACCACAGCTCCCCGAGCGCCATCCCGAACTGCCCGATGAGCAGGTGATGCAGGAAGCCGAAGGGGTGGGCCTGCGGACTCGGGTCGACCGGCCACACCTCGACGGCGAAGGTGTCGGAGGCGATCGCGGCTGCGTGCGCGTCCCACACGTACTCCCCGACGGCCTCGGTGTGCGCGAGCCCCGGCGCTATGACCCGGCCGTGCAGCCGCTCCCGGACCGCGGCCGGCTGCCCGGCATACCAGGCAGCGAACCCGGTATGCAGCAACAGGATGTCCCCGGTGGCAAACTCCAGCCCGGCCATCTGCCGCGCCAGCTCCAGCTCCTCGACCCCGATCGCCGTCGCCTCGCCCGGCTCGTAGTGCCGGCCCGCCGCGGCCATCGCCCGCGGAATATCCAGCAGGACCGCCCGCCCGGCGATCCCGTGCCGCGCCCAGTGCTCGATGGTGTTCCTGGTCCCGGCGAGCACCTCGGCCTCGGTCGCACCGTTATAGAACTCATCCGGCGCGTACCCCACGTGGCCTAGCGAGTCCCACTGGCTCGAGGCCTGCGGGTAGAAGTTGTCGTACAGGTCATCGAACCCAGCCGTGCCGGGCTGGTGCACGATCGTGTGCCGCGGCGTGCCGCGGTACTTCGCCAGCGCCGGCGCGATGCTGCCCAGCGGCAAGTCCAGCGGGAACATACGGCCCGTCCGCACCAGCCTGGCCGCCGCCGCCACCCGCTCCGGCGTCAGCAGGTTGACCAGGCCGAGATTGTCATCAGGCCCGAACAGCCCCCAGCCACTGCGCCCGCCCCGCGAAGCTGGCGGCAGATCCCGATACCGCGGCAGCTCACTCACGCCCGCATCACCACCCGCGCAGGTCGATCGGCCAGACGTCGAGCACGTCGGCACCTGAGAACAAGTACAGCCGCTCATGGCAGGACATGGTCGGATCGATGTGAGCCGGGACGAGCCAGGCCCGGTCTCCGACTGGCCGCGGCGGCCTGAACGTGACGTGCTCGTCTGAGCAAAACGACACCGTTCCGGCTCTGAGCTCCGGGTTGCCATGATCCATCCCGAACGCCTTCAGCCCGGCGTCGCCCACGGCCCAGCCGGGGGAGCTAGAGATGACGGTGGCGAGCACGAACGCGGCCTGCTCGAACGGCAGCCCGAGCCGCCCGTAGGCCGTGTCCATCAGCGCGTAGGAGCCGGCCTGGATCTCGTTCGCCCAGGTGTTGAGCGCGTAAGTGCCCGTACCGCCAGCAGACATCAGCTCGCCGCCGACGTCAGCGTGCGCTCGGGTGAGCAACTCCATCGCCGCCTGGCACCGCTCCGCGCGCTCCGCCGCGTCTACCAGCCCGACGACGTGGCCTTCGTAGCCCATGACGCCGCGTACCTCGAGGCCGCGCTGCCGTGCCAGGTCAGCGAGTCTGCCGGCGTCCTCGGGCGTGCAGCCGCAGCGGGGCAGGCCCACGTTGACGTCGACGAGTACGTCGCGGACCCCGCCGGCCACGGCGGCTTCGATGGTCTGCTCCGAATCCACCGCGAGTGTGATCCTGCTGCCCGCCGCCACGAGCCGGCCGAGCCGGGTGGCGTCCAGGACCTCGTTGGCCAGCAGCAGGTCATCGCCCAGGCCGGCCGCTGCCATGCCCTCGCACTCGCGGATAGTCGCGCACGTGAAGGCCCGATGACCGGCCGCGGCCTGGCGGCGCGCGAGGCCGGTGCACTTATGCGCCTTGACGTGCGGGCGCAGCCGTGGTCCGGGCAGCGCCGCGGCCATGGTGGCGATGTTGCGATCGAGGACGTCGGCGTCTACAAGCAGCGCCGGCGTGGCGATGTCGGCAACGCGCACCCGGTATCAGCTCCCTGCGACCAGCGTTGGTGATGCCTTCCGGGCGGAGCCTACCGGATGTCGAGGTCGGTGCCGCCGACCCGACGTGACCCGGTCAGCACCCCCGCGATGGCGTCCAGGATCTGCTCGGCGGCCGCGAGGTCGCCGTCGAGCGGCCGGTCGGCGAAAGAGCCCGGCAGCACGCCATCGGCGTAGTCGAACGCCTGCCGGAGCGGGCCAGCCGCCGGAGTGCCGCCGCGCAGCCGCAGCGCCCGGACGGCACCGACCAGCTCGCACGCCAGCACGACGCGATACGCCTGCACGACACCGGTAGCCGACCACGCCGCCTGCGTACCGAAGCCCGCATGCTCCTCGGCGCCGATGGACAGCACGGCACTGCCGAGCGCGGCTGGCGCGGCGAGCCGCAGGATGTCTGCCAGCGCCGAGTGCGCGCTGTACTCGACGACCATCAGCCCGGAGCTTGGCGACGTGTCACGGGCCAGGAACGGGGTGAGACCTGTCACGCGGTCGTCGAGCAGCGCGGCCAGTCGCGCCGTCGAGAGCGAGGCGGCCTGGAACACCGCGGCGCGCGCCGTGTCCAGGGCCAGCGTGACGTAGGTCGTGTGGAAGTTGCCGTTGTGCCAGATCCGCTGGCCGGCGACGTCGACCAGCGGGTTCTCCGCGGCCGCGTTGAGGTCGCGCGTCACGACCTGCGTCGCGTGCTCGATCGCGTCGACGGCCGCGCCGTGCACCTGGGGCAGCGCGCGATATCCGTAGGGGTCCTGGATCCGTGCAGCACCCGACGCCCCGTCGGCAACCAGCGTGCGCAAGTCGGCTGCGACCCGCAGCTGCCCCGGATGAGCGCGGGCCCGCTGGACGGCCTCGGCATAGGGCTCGATCGACGCTCCGATGGCCAGATGGCCGAGGGCGGCGATCACTGTCCCGGCCGTGAGCAGCACGGACAGATCGTGGCAGGCGATCGCGGCTTCGGCCAGCGTGGCCGCGTTGCTCGACAGGAACGCCAGCATGTCGCGAGGGTCCAGGGCGAACCGCGACCGCGCGCCGCCGTCGCCAGTGGCGGACTCGGTCACGGCCGGCCTCGGCGCCGACCCAACGACGTCGGCTGGCAGCCAGTCGCAGTCGCCGAGCAGGCACAACGCCGTCACAGCCAGCGCGGCCAGGTCGCCGGTGCCAATCGCGCCATAACGCTGGGCCGGCGGGCGCAGTCCGCAGTTCACGCACTCGGCGAGCACGTCGAGCACGCCTGGGTCGACGCCGGCGCCGCCCGCAGCGATCTGGTTGGCCCGCACCGCGAGCATGGCCAGGCTGACCTCAGCTGCGATCAGCGGCCCGGCACCGCTCGCATGACTGCGGACCAGCCGCAGTCCTGTCTCCAGCCCGTCGCTGGCACCGACCAGCAGGCTCTTGTTAGCGCCGACGCCAGTCGTCCGGCCGTACACGGCGCGGTCGGCCGTGAGCTCGCGGGCCGCGGCGGCCGCTGCGCTGGCCCGGATCCGCCCGGCGTCGCCGATCTCGACCTGAGCCAGCCGCCTGCCGATCGCCGCGACGTCAGCGCAGGTCAGCGACGTGCCGTCCAGGACGATCATCTCGGCGCCCCCGGCGGCTCTAGCGCAGCCGGCGTGCGCCGTGCGACGGCACCGTCGGCATGATCGCCGGCGGCTCCCAGCGATGCCGGGCGTAAGCACCGTCGAGCGCGGTCCTGATGCCCGCAACCGCGGTGGCCGGCGCGAGCGCGATCACGGCGCCACCGAATCCGCCGCCCGTCATCCGCGCGCCGATCGCCCCGGCGGCGAGCGCGGTCTCAACCGCGACGTCGGCCTCTGGCCACGAGACCTCGAAGTCGTCCCGCAGCGACGCGTGCGACTCGGTCAGCAGCGGGCCGGCCGCGGCCAGCTCACCGCGCCGAAGCAAGTCGGCGACAGCGAGGACGCGGCTGTTCTCACTGACGACGTGCCGGGCGCGTCGCCGTAGCTCGGGATCGGCTAGCCCGGTCAGATCGCCGGGACCGTCGGGCAGGTCCCGCAGCGAGGCGACGCCGAGCGCGAGCGCGGCCGCCTCGCACGACCGCCGCCGCTGTGCATAGCGCCCATCGGTCAGCGCACGCCGTACTCCCGTGTCGATCACCAGGAGCGCGAGCCCGGCTGCTCCTGGCTCCAGGGGCACATCGTCGGAGGCGCCGCTGCGGCAGTCCAGCAGGAGGGCGTGGCCGGCCTGACACAGCAGCGCGGCCGACTGATCCATGATGCCGGTGGGAGCCCCGGCGAACTCGTTCTCGGCCTTGCTCGCAAGCCGCACCAGTTCCGTCCGCACAACGGAGAGCCCGTGCAGGTCGGTGAGTGCGAGACCGACCGCGCATTCCAGCGCCGCCGATGACGACAGACCAGCGCCAGCAGCGAGGTCAGCGTCGATAGCGATGGCGGTGCCGCCGGGCTGATACCCGGCCTGCCATAGCGACCACGCCATGCCGAGTGGGTACGCCGCCCAGCCGTCGATGCCGCCGGGGACGAGTTCGGCGACGGCGGCGGTCACCGGGCCGTCTCGCTGCCGGGACCAGACCGTGATGCCGCTGCCGAGGCGGCCAGCGGCGACGGCCACGCCAGCATCGAGCGCGAACGGCAAGACGAAGCCATCGTTGTAGTCCGTGTGCTCGCCGATCAGGTTCACCCTGCCTGGCGCGAACCAGACGCCGACCGGCTCCTCGCCAAAGGTGTCGGCGTAGTCGCGGGCGACGGTGTCAGCAAGGTCACGCGGGCTCACGGAGCCACTATCGCAGCCGGCCGCCGCTGCTGTCGGGCTCGGCGCACCTACTCTTCATGGTTTCGCAGCATTTGACGCGTGCTTTAGGGCGTTTTACGCGCGCCGAAACCATGAAGTCTGCGTGGCGAGTGCCACGCGACGGTGATGGCGGCGACGCCTGCGCCGGGGAAGCCACGAGCGGCGCAAGCTGGCGGCTTGGTCCAGGCGTGGTCAGGCGGGCTCGGCCACCGAGGCGAGCAGCTGGGCACGTGCCTGGTCGACGGCGGCCAGGATCGCACCGCGCAGCACCGGTCCCCCGCTCACGGCCGTCGGGACGACCTCTGGCCGGGCCGGGCAGATCCGGCCGACCTCCGCGGCGACCCGGTCCGCAAGTTCGGATCCCCCAGCCAGCCCAACGGCGCCGCCGAGAACGACGAGCCCAGGGTCGAGCACGACCGAGATTGCGGCCACGCCAGTCGCGACCCGGCCAGCGAGCTCGCCGAGGAACTTCCCCGCCGCCGGCTGGCCTGCTGCCGCACCATCGACGGCGGCGGCCACCGCGGCCGCGGCTGTCGGCTCGGTGAAGCCGTACTGCGCCGCAAGCGGGAGCAGGGCCTGCGCGCCGACGAGCCGCTGGAACGCGCCTGTCGCCGGGTGCGTCACGTCTTGCGGGAGCGGCACGCCGGGCACGGGCAGGTAGCCGATCTCCCCGGCCGCCCCGCCGACCCCGCGGTGCAGCCGACCGCCGAGCACCGTCGCGAGGCCGAGGCCGACACCAAGCCACACCAGCACGAAGTCAGCCACCCCGGCTGCGGCCCCGACCGCCAGCTCGGCCATGGCGGCGAGATTCACGTCGTTCTCGAGCGTCACTGGCCTGCCGAGGTCGTTGCGCAGCGCATCGAGCACGCCCTCGTGCCAGGCCGGCAGGTTCACCGCGAGCCGCGGATCGCCGGTCCGCGGGTCCAGCACGCCAGGCGTGCCGATGACGAACGCACGCAGCGACTCCGGCGGCACGCCGGCCGATGAGCAGGCGGCCAGCACGGCACCGCGGACCAGGGCGACCGGGTCTTCCGCGTCACTCGGATTGACGGAGATGCGAGTCACCACGTTCCCGGTAATATCGGCGACCCCCGCGCTGATCTCGTCTTGCTCGACGTGCAGCCCAGCGACGTATGCGGTGGACGGCACGACCGCGTACAGGGCAGCGTTCGGGCCGCGGCCACCGGCCAGCTCGCCAGCCACGGCGACGATCCCTCGCTCTTCGAGCCGGGCCAGCAGCTGGGAGGCCGTGACCTTGGACAGGCCGGTGTGCTCGCCAAGCTGTGCCCTGGTCATCGGGCCGCCAGTCAGCAGCAATTCCAGCGCCGACCGGTCGTTCAGCTCCCGCAACAGGCTCGGCGTTCCCGGCCGTCGCTGCATGCCCCACCCCTCACCTGGCGCCGACAGACCCGACTGTACGGCCAGGGGCTGCGGTCTCGCGCGTTATGGACCTGCACGAATGCAGTCTGTGTCTCAATCTGGCAACGGAGTCTATCTTATAGGAAAGTTTCCTGTTAGTTTCTGCGCAAGCAATCAACGGGGCTCGGCCCTGGCAGGTACAACTCAGCTCGGTACGGGTTGAACTACTCAAATCCGCCACCTAGCGTAGGTGGGCCGCCAGGCCAAAGCCCGGCCGGAGGCGTCCGCCCGGAGGACGTCACTTCCGCTGACACAGCCGGGAAGGGAGATCGGTCAGTGACTTTCACCAGATCGGCGGCCGCGTTGGGTGCGGCCGTCGCGCTCGCGGGAGCAGCCGCGGGCATCGCGGGCTGCGGCTCGAGCGGCAGCCCATCAACGGCCTCGCAGGCCCCCGCCAAGCTCGTCGTGTGGCGCATGGGTGGGTCCGTCCCGTCCCAGGTCACCTGGATGAACGGCGTCGTGGCGCAGTTCCACAAGCAGTTCCCCCAGTACAAGAGCACCAAGGTCGTCGTGGACTGGATCCCGTGGGGCAACCGGACCACCGACTGGACGAATGCCCTGACCAGCGGCAAGGGCGGCCCGGACATCACCGAACTCGGCAACACCGACACCCCGGGCGTCGCGACGCAGGGTGCGCTTGCGAACGTCACCAGCGATGTCAAGGCCTGGTCGAGCGGCTCTGACCTCATCGCGGGCAACCTCGCCAACGACACGGTCAGCGGCCAGAACTACGCAGTGCCGTGGTTCGGCGGCGTGCGCGGCATCTGGTACAACAAGAATCAATTTGCCAAGGCTGGCCTTGCAGCACCTCCCGCGACCTGGGCGCAGCTGGTCAGCGACGCCAAGGCACTCATGCATGCCTACCCCGGCACCTTCGGCCTCGGCGCGCCGAGCAACTTCACCAACGCGATCGTCAGCTTCATCTGGGGCGCTGGCGGCCAGGTAGCGGTGCAGTCCGGCGGCAAGTGGACGGCCGAGCTCAACTCGCCGCAGGCGGAGGCCGGCATCAAGTTCTACGCCGACCTCCTGCTGACCGACAAGGTCTCCCCCGCCAAGTACATCGGCCAGACCGAGCTCGGCGCGCCGGGAGCGACCTCCGGCGGTAGCGACGAGGACTTCGCCAAGGGCACCCTCGACATGTACATCGACGGCCCGTGGGCCGAGTCCTCGCTGGCGGCGGTCAGCACGAAGAACAAGGCGCAGTGGGCATCGTTCCCGATCCCGAGCGAGAACGGGCCGAACCCGGCTCCGGCCTTCGCTGGCGGCTCGGACCTCGGCGTCTGGGCCAAGAGCGCGAACAAGACCGCGGCCTGGGACCTGCTCACGGTGATGGACAGCCCGACCGACGCCACCACGTTCGCGAACTCGCAGGGCTTCTTCCCTGAGTTCACCACGCAGCTGTCGAACCCGGCGTACTCGAGCAGCCCGGTCCTGTCGGGCTTCGCGAAGGCGGCTGGCTACACCCAGATCTCCCCGCTCAACTCGAAGAACTGGGGCACGGCTGACGCTACCGACCAGATCATCCCCGACATGATGAAGGCACTGATGCAGGGCGCTAACTTCTCGGCCACCGTGAACAAGGCGAACACCGAGCTGCAGAACGTGCTCAACACCGGCAACGAGTCCTGACCAACCACCGATTCTCCCGGCCGGCTCGCGCACCGCGGGCCGGCCGGGACACCAGGCCGTCGCGCCGCCCCGGTGCTGGCCACCGGCCGCTGAAGGGAGACCAGCCAGATGACCGGGATAGGTGGCCAGCAGCACGCGCCTCTTCCAGCCGGGCTGCCAGCCGGCCTGCCGGGCGGGATGCCGGGCGGCGCGCCTGGTCAGCAACGGGGCCGGGCGGGCGCCTTCATCCGCCGCCACAGGCTCGCACCGTACCTGCTGCTCGCACCCGCGTTCATCGGTATCGCACTCGTCCTGCTCTGGCCGCTGGTCCAGGTAGTGATCTTCTCATTCCAGAACTACAGCCTCATGCAGATCACCGGCGTCGCGCCCACCCAGTGGGTCGGGCTGGCGAACTTCACCAGCACCTTTAAGGATCCCGAGTTCTGGCTCTCGCTGCGGAACACGCTGCTGCTGGCCGCCGTCGTCGTTCCGGCCACGCTGATCGTCGGCACGATCGTGGGCTTGCTGCTCAACCGCCTGGGCAAGAAGATGGCGGCCTTTGTCAGCACCGCCGCCCTGATGGCCTGGGCGACGCCGCCTATATCCGCCGCCGTGCTGTTCTACTGGCTGGTCAACCCTGACGGCGGCGTCGTGGACTGGGCGCTGTCCAAGATGCCGCACTGGCTCGTCGGCAGTACCAACTGGGCGCAGTACAACTGGACCACGAACGGCGCGCTCCAGGCCTACGTGGTCATCGCCGTCCTGGTGGTCTGGCAGTCGTTCCCGTTCATCGCGGTCTCGGTGCTGGCAGGCCTGAAGACGATCCCGGCAGAACTGCTGGAGGCGGCCAGAGTCGACGGCGCGACTCCGTGGCGGGTGTTCTGGCGGATCACCTATCCGCTGCTGAAGCCGATCTTCCTGGTCCTGCTGCTGCTGTCGGTGATCTGGGACTTCAACGTCTTCGCGCAGAGCTACATCGTCACCGGTTTTCCCGGCAATCAGAACGAGTACAACCTGTCGACGTACTTGTACGACAAGGCGTTCGCCAGCCTCCCGCCAAGCTACGGACTTGGCGGTGCGATCGCCCTGATCTTCGCAGTGATCCTGCTGGTCATCACCGTCGGCTATGTGCGCACCTCGGTCCGGCAGGGGGCACTGACATGAGCTCGCAGAGCACCGACCTGACCGCGCTGCGGTCTCGAGCAGCGGTCGGCGCGAGGGCGCGGCGCGCCAGGGTCAGCGCGCCAGGCGCCGGCCGGGCCCGGACACGGCGACGCATCCGCTGGGCCGGCCTCAACGGCTTCGGGCTCATCATCGCGCTGGCGACCCTGTTCCCGCTCTTCTGGATGGTCTCCACCGCCTTCAAGTCGTCGAACGACATCTACTCACTGACCCCGAGCCTGGTGCCATCGCATCCGACCGTCGGCAACTTCCGCGAGGTGATCAGCGGCCAGGTCTCGGGTATCGGATCGGTGTGGCTGTTCTTCCGCAACAGCCTGACGGTCACCCTGGCCACTGTCCTGGTGGCGTCGCTGGTATCGCTGCTGGCCTCGGTGGCCGTCGCCCGGTTCCGCTTCCGGCTGCGCGCGTCGTTCCTGGTCATGCTGCTGATCGTGCAGATGATCCCGGCCCAGGCGCTGATCATCGCGCTGTTCCTCGACTTCAAGCGGCTGAACCTGCTGGAGAACCTGCTCGGTCTGGTCATTGTGTACGCCGCGCAGGCGCTGCCGGTCTCGATCTGGATGCTGCGAAACTTTGTCGCCACCATCCCGCGCGAGCTGGAGGAAGCGGCCGTCATCGACGGCGCGACGAGCTTTCGCATCTTCTGGCGGATCCTGTTCCCGCTCGTCGCGCCTGGCCTGGTCGCGACCAGCATCTTCGCGTTCATCACGGCGTACAACGAGTTCATCGTCGCGCTGACCTTCCTCGGCCAGGCGCACAGCGACTACACGTTGCCGATCTACGTGACGTACTTCTTCGGCCGCGGCGGCGCGGAGTGGGGGCCGATCATGGCGGCCTCCACGATGTACACGATCCCGGTGATCATCTTCTTCCTGATCGTCAGGCGAAGGCTCGTCGGCGGCCTGACCGCGGGAGCGGTGAAGGGATGACCCAGGAGATCACAGCCGACCCAGCTCTGGGCCGGCTAGCTGAGGCCATCCTGATCCCGCCTTTCCCCGGCGGCCAGGAGCCCGAGTGGGTGCGCGCGGCGCTTGGCGCGGGACTCGGCGGCGTCACGCTGTTCGGCCCGAACGTGCAGGACCGCCATCAGCTCGCCCGGCTCACGGCCAGCCTGCGGAGCGCCGCGGTCGAGCCGGTCATCGCCATCGATGAGGAGGGCGGCGACGTCACCCGCATCTCCCATCAGACCGGTAGTGACTATCCAGGGAACGCAGCCCTCGGCGCTATCGACGACACCGACCTCACGAGGTTGGTGTACGCGGCCCTCGGCGCCGACTTGGCGGCGCTCGGCATCAACCTGGACCTGGCGCCGGCTGTCGACGTCAACACCGCGGCGGACAACCCGGTGATCGGCACCCGGTCATTCGGCGCGGATCCGGCGCTAGTAGCCCGGCATGGCGCGGCCGCGATCGCGGGCCTGCAGTCAGCCGGGGTCGCCGCCTGCGCCAAGCACTTCCCCGGCCATGGCAGCACGACGCTGGACTCCCATCTTGTCCTGGCCACCGTGGACGCCCCCCTCAGCGTGCTCCGGGCGCGGGACCTGCCCCCATTCGTGGCCGCTATCGAGGCCGGCGTTCGCGCGATCATGCCGAGTCACCTGCGCGTCCCTGAACTGACCGGTGACCTGCCAGCCTCCCTGTCCCACCGCGCCCAGACGGACTTGCTGCGTGGCGAGCTGGGCTTCACCGGCGTCATCGTGTCCGACGGCCTGGAGATGCGAGCCGTCAGCGAGCCCTACGGCATACCTGAAGCCGCGGTCCGGGCTGTCATCGCGGGCACCGACCTGCTGTGCCTCGGGCGTGATCAGGACCAGCGCAGCTTCCTCGCCGTGAAGGCCGCGCTCATCGAGGCGGTCCGGTCCGGCAGGCTGCCCGGTGAGCGCCTGGAAGAGGCCGCCGCGAGGGTCGCCGAGCTGCGCGAGTGGACCGCGGCCGCCAACGCGGCACCTGTCGGCGCGACGGCTGCCACAGCCAGGGCTATGGTGGCCGGCCCGGGTGCCGCCTCCCCCGGCGCCACGTCCGACGCGCGCGCTAGCCTGGCCGCGCCCGACAGATCCCCGGCGCGGCCGATCGGGCTCGTCGCCGCCAGGCGGGCCGTCACCGTCCACGGCGTCCGCCCGACCATTCGGCATCCGCTCGTCGTGCAGCTGGTGCCGCCCGCCAACCTGGCCGTCGGGCCCGTGCCCTGGGGACTCGGCTCGTTCGTGCCAGCGGCCAGTTATCGGCAGGTGAGCACCGCCACGCCGGACGTGGACCTGCCCTACCTGGTGTCAGGGCTGCTGGCCGAGGCCGATGATCGGTCGCTGATCATCGTGGTCCGGGATGCGCACCGGCACGCCGTGGCCAGGCAGGCGGTCCAGCTCATGCTGGCCGGACGTCCGGACGCCGTGATCGTAGAGATGGGCCTGCCGGTCTGGCGGCCCGGTGAAGCCAGCTACGTCACCAGCTACGGCGCTGGCCGCAGCAACGCCCGGGCGACCGCCGAGATACTCGGGCTGACCGCCGACTAGCGGCAGCGACTGCCCGGTCGCAGCCGTTCACTGGGTCATCGACCGGAGCGCCACCAGCCATCCAACCCCGGTTACCTGCATAATGCTGCATATGCGTCTGTCCGCACGCTCCGATTACGCGCTGCGCGCCGTCATCGAACTCGCCGCCTCCGGTGGCGGCCACGTGACGGCTGACCAGCTTGCCCGGACGCAGGTCATCCCGGGGAAGTTCCTCGAGGCGATCTTGACCCAGCTACGCCGCGCTGGGCTGGTTCGTAGCCAGCGCGGGCCAGACGGGGGATTCTGGCTGGCCCGCCCTGCCGACGAGATCTCGCTGGCCGACATCATCAGGGCCATTGACGGGCCACTGGTAGGCGTGCGCGGAGAGCGGCCAGAGAACCTCGGCTACACCGGGGCTGCCGAGCCCCTGCAGGCAGTGTGGATCGCCTTGCGGGCTAACGAGCGGGCCATCCTCGAGGAGGTCACGCTGGAGCACGTGGTGTCGGGCAACCTTCCGCCCAGCGTGCGCAAGCTCGCCGACAACCCGGCGGCCTGGACGTCGCACCCGACGTCCTGATCATCTTCTGTAGGCCAGAGCCGAGTCGCGGGCAGATTTCACGGCTGCCGTGCACTTGGGCGCCCGAATTATTCTGATATGCGCGCACGGGAGATGTCGGAGCAGCCCGATTTCGGCCGGGCCAGCCACCCACCAACCCAGCGTTCCCGGCACGATCCGCGCCAACGGCGCGGCCACGATCTACGCCAGCTGGCCGCGGGTTCGGGCTCCCTGGCCGCACAACGCCAGCGGCCCGCGCCGATGGGCGCGGGCCGCTGCGACGAGGTGGGCGGATGGCTAGACGGGCACCATGTCGTTGAAGTCGCGCGCCAGCTTGTCGAACTTGGGCTCGGCGCCGGGCAGGGTTACCGGCTCGAGCTTCGGCTCCGCCGGGGCCAGGTGCTGGCCCGTGCGTACGGTGATCTTCCGCTGCGGCATGACGAGCCGCTGAGCCCCAGGCTGACCCTTCGCCGGCTGCTGCAGCCGGACAGCCCCGTGGAGCGAGGCCGGCGAGCTGACGGGCGCTGGCGCCCCCGCGTCGGCCGTCTCGGGCTTCGCTGGACCTGCGAGGGCCGGCTCAAGAGGCACGCCGAACGCGGGCTCGTTCTGTAGTTCTGCCAGGGCGAATCCGTCCGACACCTCGCGGAGGACCTGCGACAACGGCGCGCCGAGGGCGTCACAGATCGAGGCGAGCAGCTCGGAAGAGGCTTCCTTCCGCCCCCGCTCTACCTCGGACAGATATCCCAGCGAGACCCTGGCGGTAGCCGAGACCTCACGTAGGGTGCGACCCTGGCGAAGACGCAGTCGCCGTAGCGCGTCACCAAGCAAGTGACGAAGCAGGACCATCGTCGCGCTCCCTCCCTGAGGTCGATCTGCTGACTCCTCTACCGTACCTGTCCTAACGGACCGTACGGGAGAGGGCATAGCTGCGTGTTCACACGCACGTAACACTGTAATCAGCTTTCGTCTTCCCGCAACACGCTGACCAGCAACGACAGCACCAGATGAACCACCTGCGTGCGGACCTCCTGCCGGTCTCCGGCAAGTTGAAATCCCGATCCGACAGGTCCGGACGGGCCGTCGACCGCGATAAACACCGTTCCCTGGGGCTTCCCGTCGGCCGGACCCGGACCGGCGACGCCGGTGGTCGACATCCCGTAGGAAGCGGCGAGCCGAGTTCGAATACCGGCGGCCATGGACGCTGCGACCCCCGGATCGACCGGCCCGTACCGGGCGAGTAGATCGGCCGGCACGCCGAGCAGCGCTGCCTTCAGATCCGTGGCATAGGCCACGATTCCACCGCGGACCACGACGGAAGCGCCCGGAATGCTGGTCAGCGCCGCCGCGACGAGGCCTCCGGTCAGCGACTCGGCCACGGCGACGGTCTGGCCCCGGGCCGTCAGGACTTCTACTATCTGGCGAGCTAGCTCCTCGACATCGCCTGCGCGAGTCACTGCACCGCCCGGCGCAGCCTTATCGCCCTGGCCGTGTAGTCGATCCCTGTCGCTACGGTCACTACTAGCGCCGCCCCCATGACGATCTCGCGCGCCAGGTCGACGTGCCACGGCAGTACATACAGGCTGATCGCGATCACCTGCAGCAAGGTCTTGGCCTTGCCGCCACGGCTGGCGGCGATGACCCCGTGCCGGATCACCCAGAACCGCAGCGCGGTGACCGCAACCTCGCGGATCACGATGACGCACGTGATCCACCACGGAAGCTCGCCCAGATACGACAGCGTAATCAGGGCCGACCCGGTCAGTGCCTTGTCGGCGATCGGGTCCGCGATCTTGCCAAAATCGGTGATCAGCCCGCGCCGCCTCGCCACCTCGCCGTCGAGCAGGTCGGTCACCGAAGCCAGGGCGAAAGCTACAAATGCGACCGACCGGTCAGCGGTCCCTCCCGACAGCAAGAACCAGACGAACACCGGTACCAGGACCAGGCGGAGCACGGTGAGCTCGTTGGCCACGTTGAGCAATCCCGGCGCGGGCGGCACCTCGAGCGCAGCGTGGTCGTCGCCGTGGCCGTTCTCCGCCCCAGTGGGCGACGTGCCAGCCGCGCCGGCCGACGCAGGCGACATGCCGGCCGAAGGAGGCGACGAGCCCGCTGCCGACCCAGGCGAGGTGCCCGCCGGCGCAGCGGGCGCCCCGGCCTGAACTGCAGCTGCCGCACCTAGCTCATCCGGCTTGCGTTCGCCGTCCTCGTTAGTGCCGGGAGCCGCCCAGCTCAACGCGCGCCCGCTGGCTTGTCTCCCGCCCCTAGGACGGCGAGCTCGTCGGCATGCAGGTCGACCCCGTCGCTGCCCGTGACGACCGCCTGGACGACGTCGCCAGGTGCGAGCTGGCGCTCACTGCGTACCTCGGTTGCCCCGTCGACCTCGGGTGCCTGGTGTTCGGCCCGGCCAAGATAACGGCCGTCCGGCAGGACTTCATCAATAAGCACGTCGACCGTCGTGCCGATTCGCTCGGCAGCGCGCTCGGTCATCAGCTCGTCGGCCAGGCTGGCGAGGTCTTCGACTCGCCTGGCGATCTCATCCTCTGGCAGCTGGCCCGGCAGTGTGGCCGCCTCGGTGCCATCCTCGTCGGAGTACCCGAAGATGCCGATGGCGTCCAGCCGCGCCTCCGTCAGGAACGCCGTGAGCTCGGCCACGTCATCCTCGGACTCGCCGGGGAAGCCGACGATGAAATTGGACCGGATCCCCGCGTCTGGCGCCAGCGCGCGGATCTGCTCCACGAGCTGACCGAAGCGCTCTCGATCGCCAAACCTGCGCATCGACCGCAGCACGCTTCCGCTCGCATGCTGGAATGAGAGGTCGAAATACCGGGCCACGCCGGGCGTGCCGGCCAAGACGTTGATGAGACCCGGCCGGACCTCAGCGGGCTGGAGGTAACTGACGCGGACGCGGCGGATCCCGGGAACCGCCGCGAGCTGCGGCAGGAGCGACTCAAGCAGCCGCAGGTCACCCAGGTCCTTGCCGTAGGACGTGGAGTTCTCGCTGACCAGGAGCAGCTCGCGGGCGCCGTGATTGGCCAGCCAGTCGGCCTCGGTCAGCAGGTCGTGCGGGCGACGGGAGACAAACGCCCCACGGAATGCCGGAATTGCACAGAACGTGCACCGTCGGTCGCAGCCGGATGCGATCTTGAGCGGCGCCACCACGCCGCCGCCCAAGCGGCGCCGCAGGACCCGCGGGCCCGATGCAGGTGCCACGCCCGGCGGCAGGTCGGCTATCGTCCCGCGGACCGACTGGCCCGGACCCGACTTGCCCGGACCCGACTTGCCGTGATCCGCCTGGCCGTGGCCGGGCTGGTGGGTCGTGCTGCCTGGCCGGTCAGCCGGCGACAGCGGCAGCAGCTTGCGCCGGTCTCGCGGTTCATGCGCATGCCATCGCTTGCCAGCGGCGACCGAATCGAGCCGGGCGGCGATGTCCTCGTAGTCGTCAAAGCTCAGGATCTGTGCCTCGGGCATGGCCTCGGCGAGCCCGGACCCATACCGCTCGGCCAGGCACCCGGCCGCGACGACGTGCGCCCCGCCAGCCGCCGCGTCGAGCAGCTCGTCGATCGATTCCTGCTTCGCGGCCTGGATGAAGCCGCAGGTGTTGACCAGGACAACCGCAGCGTCATCGCCATCGTCAGCGAGCTGCCAGCCGCCATCCTCCAGCCGGGCCGCGAGTTCCTCGGAGTCGACCTCGTTGCGAGCGCAGCCGAGCGTCACCATCTTGACTACTCGCCTGGTCGCACCTGGATTTTGCTGGCTAGACGACACAACCGCAGACTACGGTAACCGGGCCGGTGCCAGCGCAGCAGTAACGGCCTCCCGGCCGGGCAATGCCCGCCTCGAGCGGGGGCAACGCCCCCTCGAGCGCGGGCAACGCCCCCCTCGACCGGGGAAGACGACTCCTGAGCGCGCGAGACGCCCGCCCGGCCAGGCGAGGGTCCCTGCCCGGCGGACCGACGAGACGGCTAGGCCTACTACTTGCAGATCGTCCTCGAGCACGTCAGCGTGATCGGGCTCGTCGTCTCATAGGTCTGCCTCTTGCCGTTCAGGTACAGCACGGCGCCGGCCGGATTCCCCATCTGCACCGTGACAGTGTTCCTCGCCGTCCACGTCTTCCTCGGGATCCCGACGGACGCGCCGATATCACCCTGGAAGATCACGTGCCCAGATGCCGCGGTCAGCTGTACCCAGGTCAGTCCGCCAGTCAGGGTGACCAGAGTGAGGCGCACGTGCTTCGGCGCAGTGTGCGCGACCGGCTTGGTGGTCACCGGCTTGGTGGTGTGGCTGGAGTGCGCCGAAGGCGGCGGCGTCGTGGTGTGGTGACGATGGCTGAAGTACCGGAACCCGACGAGGCCCAGCACCGCCACGATGCCGACGACGAGGACGATGCTCCAGTTCGGCCGGTGTCGCTCTCTCAGCCTTACCGGCGTGAACGGCTGGAACACGTCAGCCGCTGTGATCGGCTGCGGCGGGGCCTGAGTGGCGTCGTACTCCCGGATGAGTTCCTCCGGATCTAGCCCGACCGCGCGGGCGATGCTGCGGATATGACCGCGCGCGTAGAAGTCACCACCGCAGGCCGAGTAGTCCCCCCGCTCAATGCCGCGGACGATGGTTTCCCTGATGCACGTCCGCTGGCTGACCTGCGTAATGGTGAGACCCTCCTGGCGGCGCGCTGCCGCCAAGGCGTCACCGATGCTCACGCGGCGCCTCCACTTATCATGCTGCGTCCCGCCCCGGGCCAGGGCCGCACGGCCCACCTGCCCGTTGTTGGCTTCCCCCGAATCCCATGGCTGGGACCGGTCACCAAGTGTAGACACGCGGTTACTCTCCGGCGAGGATCAGCCGAGAATCGGTGTGGCCTGCCGCGTCATATTTTCCGGCGCGTGGCCGGCCGCTGACGGCGCCTGGCTCAGTCCTCGCCGCGCAAGGAGGCTAGGAGCCCGGCGAGGTCGTCAGGCCTTATGAGTACATCGCGTGCCTTAGAGCCCTCGCTCGGGCCGACAACGCCGCGGCTCTCGAGCAGGTCCATCAGCCGGCCAGCCTTGGCGAAGCCAACGCGAAGCTTGCGCTGCAGCATCGACGTCGAGCCGAACTGCGTGCTAACGATCAGCTCCGCTGCGCGCAGCAGATCGTCCAGGTCGTCGCCGATGTCCGCATCGATCTCGCGGTGTCTGCCCTCCGGCACGACCACGTCCTCGCGGTAGGACGGCTGCGCCTGCTTCTTGCAGTGGGCGACGACCTCGCGGATCTCCTTCTCGGTGACGAAGGCGTTCTGGAGCCGGATCGGCTTGCTGGTGCCCATCGGCAAGAACAGCGCGTCGCCCTGGCCGACCAGCTTCTCTGCCCCTGGCTGGTCCAGGATGACGCGGCTGTCGGTCAGGCTCGAGGTCGCGAACGCCAGCCGGGACGGCACGTTCGCCTTGATCAGGCCGGTGACGACGTCGACGCTCGGCCGCTGCGTCGCGAGCACCAGGTGGATGCCGGCCGCCCTGGCCAGCTGCGTGATGCGGACAACCGCGTCCTCGACGTCACGCGGCGCGATCATCATGAGGTCGGCTAGCTCGTCGACGATGACCAGCAGGTACGGGTAGGGCTGGTACACGCGCTCCGAGCCGGCCGGGGCGGTCACCCGGCCGGCCCGGACCGCCTTGTTGAAGTCGTCCATATGCCGGAAGCCGGACGCCGCCAGGTCGTCGTAGCGCCTGTCCATCTCCCCCACCACCCACTGGAGGGCATCGGATGCCTTCTTCGGGTTGGTGATGATCTGGGTTATCAAGTGCGGGATCCCGCTGTAGGCAGCCAGCTCGACCCGCTTCGGATCGATCAGCACCATGCGGACCTCGTCCGGGGTGGAGCGCAGCAAGATCGAGGTAATCAGGCCGTTGATGCACGTCGACTTGCCAGCACCGGTAGCTCCGGCAATCAGCATGTGCGGCATCTTCGCGAGGTTGGCCACCACGGTGCGGCCCTCGACGTCCTTGCCGAGGCCGACCACCATGGGGTGCTGATCGCTGGTCGCAACCGAGGACCTGAGCACATCGCCGAGGCTGACAACGTCGCGGTCGGTGTTGGGGATCTCGACGCCGATGGCGGACTTGCCGGGAATCGGTGACAGGATCCGGACGTCGGCGCTCTTTACGGCGTACGCAATGTTCTTGGACAGCTGCGTAACCCGCTCCACCTTCACCGCGGGCGCCAGCTCGATCTCGTAGCGGGTCACCGTCGGCCCCCGGGTGAAGCCGGTGACCTGGGCGTCAACCTCGAACTGGTCCAGCACCGCGGACAGCGCCTCGACCATGGCGTCGTTGGCCTTGGTGCGCGGCCTGGCTACCGTGCCGGGCTTCAGCAGCGCGACCGGCGGGAGCGTATAGCTGCCATCCGTGATCGCGGCCAGCGTCAGCTGCTCCGCCTTCTTCGACTGCGCGCTCGCCGCGCCGACCCCGCCGCCGCCACCGAGGCCGGCGACCCCGCCGTCGGCGACGTCGGCCATCCCCGACCAGTCGGCCCAGCCACTGCCGGCCGCCGCGCCCGCTGCCGCGCCGGGGCCGCCGACGCTCAGGCCACCGACGCTCAGGCCGTCGGCGGTAGCTGCCGCTTCGGCCGCGGTCACGCCAGCCTCGCTGGCCGACTCCAGGTCCTTCGACGTGTCACGGCGCCCGAGCAGACCGCCGAGCAGCGGCGTGTCGTACGCCCGATCGCGGGCCCCCACCTCCAGCGCCTCAGCCCGGCGCCGCGACAGTCTCGCAGGCGCGCGGGCCGACGAGTCCTGACCGTCCTCGCCGGCGTCATCGCCGGCCGGTATCTGCCAGGCGCAGGATGAAGCCGTGCAGCTCCGCGATTCGGTCCGGAACGCGGTGGAGCGGCGTCCCGGTCACAACCAGCAGGCCGAAGCCTGACACCAGGGCCAGCACGGGAATCGCGGCCCACTTGGTGATCACCGCAACCAGCGGAGCCGACGCCGCGAACCCGATGACGCCGCCGGCCGACCGGATGGCGGGCAGACCCGCCGACAGTTCCGGCGTACCCGACGCGACGTGGATCAGGCCGAGGGCGCCCACCAGCAGCGCGGTCCAGCCGATCACCATGCGGGCGGTGTCGGCGTTGCGGTCGGGATGCCGCAGGAAGCGCCAGGCCAGCAGGCCCAGCAAGAGCGGGATAGTCCACGATCCGGACCCGAACAGAGTCACTAGGCCCGTCGCCAGGGGCCTGATCAGTGCATTCGTGTGCCACCACGTCGCCACCGCCGCGATGATCGCGGCGCAGAGGGCAGCCAGGCCCAGCCCGTCCCGGCGATGTAGCGGGTCCAGATCACGGGCGCTGCGGCCGAGAGCACGGCTGACGGTTCCGATTGTGTGCGCGAGCGCCATCCAGACCGCAGCAATCGCGCTGACCGTCCAGCCGGCCAGGATCACGAACGGGTTGGACGACGGCGCTGGCCGAGTGGTCCGCCGACCCGTCGACCTCCCCCGGCCGGCTGTGCGTGACCGGCTCGCCCGGTAACTGGCACTGCGACGGTTGCGCGCCGACGAGCCGGATCCGCGACGAGCCGAGCTGGCCGTCTGCCGAGTCCGGCTGGTCGTGCCGCCGCGAGGGCGCGCTGCGCCTTTGGGCGCACGAGTCGCCATGATCCCCACCGTAACGAGCACACAGCCGACAGCAGCGCAACGCGCGCGGCGTGTCGCTAAGTTCCGCGGCGCGACTGGCAGGCCGACGCTCGCGCGCCGCCGCACAGTTCCGAGCAGCAGCACACAACAACCACTTGCCATCAGCGACTGAGGATTCTATTGTGCTAGTCACCTAGCTAAATGGGAGGCTCGGTGATCGAGTTTCACCTGGACGCCCGGTCCGGGGTCGCGCCGTATCTGCAGCTGATCCAGCAGGTACGGCAGGCGCTCCGGCTCGGCCTGCTCCGGGAGGGTGACCAACTTCCGACCGTCAAGGACGTCTCCGGATCGCTGGCGATCAACCCGAACACCGTGCTCAAGGCCTACCGCGAGCTTGAGTACGAGGGCCTGGCCGCGGCGAGGCCCGGGGTCGGCACTTTCGTGACCATGACCCTCACCAGCGATTCGATTGCCGCCTACACCGAGCTCAGCCGGGATCTTGAGGGCTGGATCAGCAAGGCTCGCGCCGCTGGTCTCGACGACGAAAGCATTGGCGCCATCTTTCAGCGGACCATCCGGACCGCCGTTCAGGAGGAAGTGATATGACCGCAGCGATCGAAGCCAGCGGACTCGGCAAGAAATACGGGCGCCGCTGGGCCCTATCGGACTGCACGCTCAGCATCCCCGTCGGGCGGGTTGTCGGGCTGGTTGGCCCGAACGGCGCCGGCAAGACGACGCTGCTGAACCTCGCCACCGGGATGCTCGCACCGACCAGTGGAAGCATCCGGGTGCTCGGGGCTGCACCCGACAGCGGATCCGACCAACTGGCCCGGGTTGGCTACGTCGCGCAGGATGCGCCGATCTACTCCGGGCTGAGCGTTGCCGACCATCTCAGGTTCGGTGCGCACCTGAATCCGCGTTGGGACGCCGAGCTGGCCGCCCGGCGGATCAGGCAGCTCGGACTCGTCCTGACGCAGAAGGCCGGCACGCTGTCCGGCGGCCAGCGGGCGCAGCTCGCGCTCACGCTGGCCATCGCCAAGCGGCCAGAGCTGCTCATCCTGGACGAGCCGATCGCGAGCCTCGACCCGCTCGCTAGGCGTGAGTTCCTCCAGGTGCTCATGGAGACCACGGCCGAGAGCGAGGTCAGCGTCGTCATGTCCTCCCACCTGGTAGCCGACCTGGAGCGGATCAGCGAGTACCTGGTCGTGCTCGTCGACTCGCGTGTCCAGGTGGCAGGCGAGATCGACCAGCTGCTCGCCTCGCATCAGCTGCTGACGGGAGCGCGCTGCGATCCCGCCACACTGCCCGCGAACCAGCACGTCATCACTGCCAGGCACACCGACCGGCAGAGCACGATCCTGGTGCGCAGCGACGTGCCGGTTCTCGACCCGAACTGGTCGGTCGATCAGATCGATCTCGAAGACCTAGTCCTCGCGTACATGGGTCAGGCACGCAGCAGGCTCGTCGCGGGCGACGGGGCCGGCACCAAGATTCTGGAGGAGAAGCGATGATCTGGCTTACTTGGCGACAGTTCCGCTGGCAGGCCATCACCGCAGCCGCTGCCCTGGGCGCTGTTGCGATCCTGCTGGCTGCCACCGGGCCACACCTGGCAGCGCTGTTTAGCTCGTCCGGCCTGAACTCGTGCCATGCCAGCTGCGGCAGGCTGGCGAGCAATTTCGTCGACAGCCTGGGCGGCATCGACACCATCGTGTTCAAGGCCTCCGTCGTGATTATGTACGTCGTGCCCGCGTTGATAGGCATCTTCTGGGGCGCGCCGCTGATCGCCCGTGAACTCGAGATGGGCACGCACCGGCTGGCCTGGAATCAGAGCGTCAGCCGCACCCGCTGGACCGCCGTCAAGCTCGGGCTCATCGGCGCGGCCGCGGTCGCCAGCGTGGGTCTGCTCAGCCTCATGATCGGCTGGTGGGCGAGCCCGATCGACCACGCGATGCTCTTGGGCCAGTCCGGCTCGGGAACCGGGTTCCCCCGGCTTAGCCCGGTGGTGTTCGCAGCCCGCGGTGTCGTGCCGCTCGGGTATGCCGCGTTCGCGTTCGCGCTGGGCGTCACCGTCGGCGTGCTCATCCGCAAGACGCTGCCTGCCATGGCCATCACGCTGGCGCTCTTCGCAGCCGTTCAGTTCCTGATGCCGAACTTCGTCCGGCCGCACCTGATCCCGCCGGTGCACGTGACTGCCCCGTTCAACGCCTACAACAACAACGAGATCATGATCAGCTCGCCCGGCAACAAGATGACCCTCGTCGGGAACTTCAGCCGACCCGGTGCCTGGGTGCTGTCCAACGAGACGATCACGCAATCGGGCCAGTTGTTCACCGGCCCGGCCGGGCCCGCGTGCACAGGGAACTCCACACCCAGCGGCTGCAGCAACTGGCTCAACAGCCTCCACCTGCGACAGCAGGTCAGCTACCAGCCGGCCAGCCGCTTCTGGCCGCTGCAGTGGATCGAGACAGGCATCTACCTGGTCCTCGCCGCCGGGCTTGCATTGCTCTGCACCTGGCAGGTTCGCCGCCGGCGCGCGTGAGCTGACGAGCAGGAAGCCCACGATGACCGCGCGGGCTTCCTGTTGCGTTCTGTTGACGATCGTCGCACATCCGTCATACCCTCGGCTGTGATAGCCACGGCCACAGGCGAGGGGGCGCGGTGCGCATCGCGGTCGCAGGCGGCGGACCCGGCGGACTCTACTTCGCTGCCCTGGCCCGCCAGCTCCTGCCGGGCGCCGACATCACGGTCTGGGAGCGCAATGCGCCCGATGACACGTTCGGCTTCGGCGTGGTGTTCTCTGACGAGACGCTCGGCGGCATCGAGAACGCCGACCCCGGCATCTACCGGCAGATGCAGGGCGAGTTCGCCCGGTGGGACGACATCGATGTGCACTACCGCGGCGAGGTCATCACCAGCGGCGGGCACGGCTTTGCAGCCATGGGCCGGCGCCGGCTGCTGGAGATCTTGCAGCAGCGCTGCGCCGAACTCGGCGTGACAGTCCACTTCCGCACACCCGCGCCTGATCCGGACGAGCTCGCGGCAACTTACGACCTGGTGGTCGCGGCAGACGGCGTCAGCTCAGCGCTGCGGAGCAGTCGAGCGGCCACGTTCCGTCCTGAATTTGATGTTCGACACTGCAAGTACATGTGGCTGGGCACTGACCTGGTCTTCGACGCCTTCAAGTTCTATGTCGAGCAGACGCCGTACGGCGTCATGCAGGTACACGGCTACCCGTACGACGCGACTGGGAGCACCTTCATCGTCGAGATGAACGAGGCCGTCTGGCACGCGGCGGGCTTCGCCGAGCTCGCGGCGGCCGCGACCGACCTGCCGCCCGGCCAGTCGGATGAGGCGTCGATCACGCGGGTCGGCGAGCTGCTCGGCGGCGTGCTCGGCGGGCACGCGCTGCAGGCCAACAACTCGCGCTGGCTGAGCTTCGCCACGCTGCGCTGCGACAGCTGGCACGACGGCAACGTGGTGCTGCTGGGCGACGCGGCGCACACCGCGCACTTCTCCATCGGGTCCGGGACCAAGCTGGCCATGGAGGACGCGCTCGCGCTGGCCGCGTGCCTGTACGAGCACGGCGCAGATGACGGCGGCGGCGATGGCGGCGGCGGCGATGGCGGCGGCGCCGTCGCGGTCGCGCTGGCGGCGTACGAGGCGGAGCGGCGGCCCGTCGTCGCCTCCACGCAGCGAGCGGCGCAGGCGAGCCTGGAGTGGTTCGAGAATCTCGGCCAGTACACAGGCCAGGAGCCCGAGCAGTTCGCGTTCAACATCATGACCCGCAGCCGCCGGGTCACCCATGGCAACCTGAGACTGCGGGATCCCGAGTTCACCGACCGGATGGACGCCTGGTTCGCCGGCGAGTGCAAGCAGCGCGGGCTGGGGTCGGGCGACGCGGTACCGCCGATGTTCCAGCCGTTCCGGCTGCGCTCGCTCGACCTGCCGAACCGCGTGGTGGTGTCGGCGATGGACATGTACTCAGCGAAGGACGGGGCGCCGTCGGACTTCCACCTGGTGCACCTCGGCGGCAAGGCGCTCGGCGGGGCCGGGCTGGTGATGACGGAGATGGTCTGCGTCAGCGCCGACGGCCGGATCACGCCGGGCTGCGCAGGCCTGTACGAACGCGAGCATGAGGAGGCGTGGCAACGGGTCACGTCGTTCGTGCACTCCTCCGCTGGCGCGAAGATCGGGCTTCAGCTCGGCCACTCCGGCCGCAAAGGCGCCACCAGGCTGATGTGGGAAGGCATAGACCAACCCCTCACGACGGGAACGTGGTCGGTCTGCGGCCCCTCGCCGCTTCCGTATGCGCCTGGCCTGAGCCAGACGCCGCGCGAGCTGACCGTCGCAGAGATGCGGCAGATCCTCGGCCAGTTCGTCGCGTCAGCGGAAGCCGCCGACCGGGCCGGGTTCGACCTGCTCGAGCTGCACTGCGCGCACGGCTACCTGCTGTCGTCGTTCATCTCGCCGGTGTCGAATCAGCGCACCGACGAGTTCGGTGGCTCGCTGGCCGGGCGGCTGCGGTATCCGCTGGAGGTGTTCGCGGCGGTGCGGTCGGCGTGGCCGTCACACAAGCCGATGACGGTCCGGATCTCGGCGTGCGACTGGGTACCGGACGGCATCACCGGCGGCGACGCCGTCGAGATAGCCGCGGCCTTCGCGGCCGCCGGGGCCGACGCGATCGACGTCTCGACGGGGCAGGTGACACCAGACGAGAGGCCGGCCTTCGGCCGGTCGTATCAGACCCCGTTCGCCGACGCGATCAGGAACCAGGTCGGCATCGCCACGATCGCCGTCGGCGTCATCTCGTCGTACGACGACGTGAACTCGCTCATCCTGGCCGGCCGGGCGGACCTGTGCGCGATCGGCCGCGCCCACCTGTACGACCCCAACTGGACCCTGCACGCGGCGGCCGATCAGGGCTACTCCGGGTCCGGAGCCACCTGGCCGGTGCAGTGGCAGGCGGGGAGCCGCGCGCCCGCGACGGGGCGGACCGACGGGCCGCGGCCACGACTGGAACTGATCCGCGCCGGCGTCACGGGGACGAAGCACGCCCGCTGGCGCCCGAGATGATCTTCATGGCTGCGGAGTTACTACGGCTATAGCCGTGCCTAAATCACATCCATGACCGGATTCGCGGCCTGGATCGGCGGCACAGTGATGGAGGATGGCCAGATGAGCATCGAGCGAATCAACCCGCCGTCGCTGGCGGCGCCGTCGGGGTTCGCGCACGCGGTGATGGCGACGGGCGGACGGATGGTGTTCCTGGCCGGACAGACGGCCCTGGACGCGTCCGGGGCGATTGTCGGCGACACTGTCGTCGAGCAGTTCGAGCTGGCACTGGCGAACCTGTTCACGGCCTTGGCCGCGGCTGGCGGGATGCCCACGGATCTCGCGAGCCTGACCGTCTACGCCGTCGACCTGGCCGACTACCGCGAGCACGGGAAGGAGCTCGGCGGGGTGTGGCGACGGCTGGCCGGGCGCAACTATCCGGCCATGGCCGCCGTCGGGGTGTCCAGGCTGTGGGATCCAGCGGCCCTGGTCGAGGTTCAGGGCTTCGCGGTCATCGGGGCTAGCCGCTGACCGTCAGGAACGCGGTCACTGAGGCCGCTGCCGACGGCCGGCCCGGCGCCTACCTGCTCAGCCCGGCCCGATGTACGCCGTCGTCTCCCGCCGCCACAAGAGCACGACGGCGATGAGTCCGAGCAGCCACTCCACCAAGAGGAAGACGATGGAGACGAGCGGGACGTTCGCCTCGCTTGGCGAGATGGCGGCTTCGACGGTCATGAAGACGAAGAACACGGACGCGCAGATGCGCGCCCAGCCGCTGGCTCGGTTATTGGCCCAGGCCATCCACAACCACAGCAGCGCGCTAATGAGACCGGCTACGACCAAGAGCACGAACGTGACGTTGGTGATCGTGTGCAGCTGCGCGGTCGTGTACCCGGCCCGGGCCTGGTGATTGTTCCCATGCACCCGGTTGAAGATCTCAGTCTTGATCTTGCCGCTGAGCACCACGGCGGTGATCGCGCCAAGCAGGGCAACGCCGGCGCCGGCGTACATCAGCCGCACCGCGTTGCGGAGGGCTAGCGGCGGCTGCGGCGGAGCCACGACCATCTGGCCAAGGCTGCCCATGGACGGATAGGGCTGGTACGTCATTCATGGCCCCCAATTGCGACCGCACCCCGCTACCACGCAGCATATGGCCCCTATATGCGCTCCCGGCTACTTCCTACCGCAGGCGGTTGGCGGCAAAGTATTCCGACGAGTCCCGGCGCCAGAGGTAGATGGTGGCGCCGAGTCCCACGATCCAGCCGACGATCTCGAAGATCCTGGTACCGATCGCGTTGGGCCGGGCCACGGCGGACAGCAGGCCCAGCGTGTTGAGCCCGAACAGGACTGCCGCGACGATCCGGGCCCAGCTCTTGCCGGCGCCGTTCGCGCGTGCCATCCAGATCCACAGTCCGACGCCGATCAGCCCCACCACGATGATCGTGGCGACGCCGACGACCTCGGCGGTGTGCAGCTGGGTCGAGGTCAGCGGCTTGGTCGAGGCCTTGATGATCGCCTGCTTCAGGCTGCCGATGGTGGCCAGCCCGATGATGAAGCTCAGGGCGCTCAGCACCGCGCCCGCGTACATGAGCTTGACCGCGGTCTGGATCGACCGCGGCTGCGCCGGACGCTGCTGGGGAGGCAGCTGGTCAGACCCGCTCGTCGGGTACGGCTGAAAGGTCATGATGGGCTCCTTGGTCGGATCGCCTCGCGGCATCGCACAGCCTAGCCACCCCAGCTGACTGCCCACTACCCCCGCGATCAGATCAGGCCCGGCGATCAGATCAGGCTGTCACGGCGAGAACGTGCTCTCTGGCTGGCCCGCTCAGCCGGTCGTGCAGCTGGCCGAACAGGTCGGCTGCCCGCGCGCCGTGCCAGTCCGGCGGCAGCAACTCCTCGGGCAGGCCCGGGTCGAGGAAGGGGAGCCGCCGCCACGCGGTGAGCACCCGGACGTAATCGGCGAACGCCTGGCCCTGGTCGCCGCCAGCCCGCTGCCAGCACGCGAGGACTGGCGCTGCCGAGTCGATGAACGCCTGATAGAGCTCCTCCAGCCGGTCCAGGTCCCACCACTGCCCGATCTTGTCCCGGACATCGCCAAAGGCCAGGTAGCCAGCCGTGAACAGGCTCACGTAGGCGGCCAGGTCGTCGGCGACCAAGACGTCGCGCGTCTCCTCGGCCAGCTGGGCCGGCGCGATCCAGACCCCGGCCGAGACGGTGCCGAAGCCGAGCCAGGCCAGCCGGGATCGCAGCGCGTGCCGGCGAGCCCGCTCATGCTCGGGCACGCTGAAGACTGCTAGCAGCCAGCCGCCTTCGACGCTCGCCCGCGGCCGCCGGAAGATTCTCCGGTCTCCGTCCGACAGGATCTTGCGGCCGCCAGCCGACAGCCCGTATCCAGCGGCGCCGCCGGAACGCCCGGACTCCAGCAGGCCACGCACCTTCAGCCGGGAGATCGCCGAGCGGACCGCCGGCTCCTCGACGCCGAGCTCGGCCATCAGCTTGATCAGCGCTGCGATGCTAAACCAGCCATCGGCATCGCGCGCATAGAGGCCGTAGATGGTCACGATCAGCGCCCGCGGCTGGGCCGCGATGACCTGACTGCCCTGCGACTCGGAGGTGGTCACGGTCAGAACCTAGCGTTGCCGTATCAGCCATCGCACGCCTCGAACTGTATCCGTCCGCTGCTTCATTGACTATCGTCACAAAGGCGGAATACTGAGACCGTCCTGGTGGCACCCGAGGAGGTCCGGGCATGCAGCTCTCCCCGTCCGCACACACCGACACGTTCTGCCGGGACAACCTGCCAGCGCCTGCCGAGTGGCCTGATCTCGAGTTCACGCTGCCCGAGCTGAGCTACCCGGTCCGGCTCAACGCCGCGGACGAGTTGCTCAACCCGACGATCCAAGCGGGCGGCGCCGACCGCCGGTGCCTGGTGTCGCCGGCGCAGACCTGGAGCTACGGCGACGTGTCGCGGCGCGCTGCCCAGATCGCGAGGGTACTGACCGAGGATCTTGGTCTCGTTCCCGGCAATCGGGTCCTGCTGCGTGGCCTCAACAGCCCGTGGCTGGCGGCGTGCTGGCTCGGGGTGCTCAAGGCCGGTGGCGTGGCGGTGACGACCATGCCGATGCTGCGCGCTGGCGAGCTGACCAGCATCGGCGCCATCGCCCAGGTCCGGCTGGCGCTATGCGATCACCGGCTGACCGACGACTTGCTCGCCGCGGACATCAAGGACCTGCGGATGGTGGAGTTCGGCGGCACCTCTCCCGGCGACCTGACGGAGCGTGCCGCGGCCAAGCCGGACGCATTCGACTCCGTCAAGACGGCCGCTGACGACGTGGCCATGATCGCGTTTACGTCGGGTACGACCGGTAAGCCCAAGGCCGCCATGCACTTCCACCGCGACTTGCTGGCAGCGGCCGACACGTTCTCCCGGCATGTCCTGAAGCCCGTCCCGGACGACTTGTTCGCCGGCACGCCCCCGCTGGCGTTCACCTTCGGCCTCGGCGCGCTGCTGCTGTTCCCGCTGCGAGTCGGTGCGGCGACCTTGCTGCTGGAGAAGGCGAGTCCGGCCGAGCTTGCCGACGCCATCGCCGAGCACGGCGTCACCGTGCTGTCGACCGCCCCGACCGCCTACCGGGCGATGCTGGCAGCTGGCAAGGCGGACCAGCTACGCGGCCTGCGCCGCCCGGTGTCGGCCGGCGAGACCCTCCCCAAATCCACCTGGGAGGCGTTCTACGACGCGACCGGCGTCAAGATCATCGACGGCATCGGCAGCACCGAGATGCTCCACATCTTCGTCGCCTCGGCCGACGACGACATCAGGCCCGGCTCGACCGGCAAGGCGGTGCCGGGCTACACCGCGGCCGTCGTCGGCCAGGACGGCAAGCCGGTGCCAGCCGGCCAGGCTGGCCGGCTGGCGGTCAAGGGCCCGACCGGCTGCACCTACCTGAACGACGAGCGCCAGCGCACCTACGTGCAAGATGGTTGGAACCTGACCGGCGACACCTACATCCAGGACGAGGACGGCTACTTCTGGTACCAGGCACGCTCCGACGACATGATCATCGCCGGCGGCTACAACATCGCCGGGCCGGAGATCGAAGAGGTGCTACTCAGCCATCCCGACGTGGCCGAGTGCGGCGTCGTCGGCGCGCCCGATGAGGCGCGCGGGCACATCGTCAAGGCGTATGTGGTGCTCATTGCCGGCGCGACCGGCGACGAGGCCAAGGCCCGCGAACTCCAGGACCTGGTGAAGCAGCGGATCGCCCCGTACAAGTACCCGCGGGCCGTGGAATTCGTCGCCACGCTCCCCCGCACCAACACCGGCAAGCTCCAGCGGTTCCGGCTGCGGCAGCAAGCGGCCGGCGAATAGCGCCGCCGGGCACGTGACCGGCTAAGGCCGCTCGATCTTGCCGGTGGCGGAGATGTGGGCGGCCCCGTTCCCAGCAAAATCGTCGTGCGACAGGGCGTTGATGAGTCCGATCGCCGCGTCATCGGGATCCGGCTCCGGAGTGCCGGGCGACTCGAGCCGTAGCGGCGAGATGCTGCCCCGGACGAACTGGCCGTCAGCGTTGAGCGTGACGTGCAGGATCGCGCTGACCGAGGTCACGCCGTCCAGGCCGAGCGTGTTGTAGCCGCAGAAATTGCCCAGGCTGTAGGCGATCAGGTGGCCGTGGTACCACTGGAAGCCGCGCAGCACGTGCGGGCCAGAGCCCATGACGAGGTCTGCCCCGGCATTGATCACGCCGTGCGTAAAGGCGATCGAGTTACCGCGGTCCTGGCCGAGGAAGTACTCCTCGCCCGGCCGGACGTGCTGGGCCGTGTCACCCTCGCCGCCGAGGTGCTCCATCACGATGACGACCTGGGCGTTGCGCTTGGCCTGCCGGACCAGGGCCTCGGCCGCCGGGATGTTGAGCGCATCCGCGTCGTACGACCACGGCGCGAAGCCGAGAATCGCGATCTTGATGCCGTTCCGGGTGAGGTAGGTGATCTGGCCAGGCCGGCCGGTCCACTTCAGGTGCGCGGCCCGCAGTGCCGCGTCGGTGCTCGCCTCGCCGGCCGCACCCGCGTCGAGAGTGTGGTTGTTGCCCACGTTCACCGCCGCGAAGCCGTCGTGCTTCAGGTCCTTGGCGGTGTAGTCCGGCGCCTCGAACTGGTAGCAGTCCGCCTCGCCGGGCGAGCACTTGGACATGGGCAGCGTGCCGAGCGCTGTCTCCAGATTGCCCATGGTCAGGTCGCTGTGCAGGTCGGGCTTCACCCCGTCCAGCAGGGACCCGGTGCCGGCGGACGGCCAGGCGTTCAGCGTGCCGAAGGTCATGTCGCCGACCCAGGTGATGCTGACGGTCCGCGTCGCGGGCTGACTGGCCGGCGAGGAGTGCGCGACGACCGGAACGGGGTGGTGCGCGCCCGCGGCCGGCGGACGAGCAGGCGGCTTGCCCTTGTTCGCCATCAGGGCCCAGCCGCCAAGCGCGGCGACGAGCAGGATGACGCCGACCGCCATGACGGCCTGGCTCCGCCGGGTCCAGCCGGAGCGCGACGGACGCCGCGAGCCTGCCGGGCGGTTCGGGATCGCGGCCTGACCCGGCCCGGCCTCCCGGCCAGAGCTTGCCGGTCGGCGCGAGCCGACGGACCGGCCCGAGGGACCTGACCTGCCAGCGGACGCCGACGGGCCCGCGCGGTGCGATGCGCCGGGCGCGCGGGGGGCACCAGCGCCGGGCGGGCGGGGCGCACCGGGCCGATGCGAGCCGCCAGGCGAGGCGCCAGTATCGCGGCGCCGAGGCACACCAGGCTCGGCGTCCCCCGGGTACTGGCTGCTGGGTGGCACTGCCGCATCCATCCTCGTGGCGCCTTACTTACTGCTCGCCAAGGATAGGCGCCTGACCAGCGCAAAGGCGCCCAGATGCAGATATCAGCCGAGTCAGGCCTCCACGACCACCGGGATGATCATGGGTCGCCGCCGGTAATTGTCGCTCACCCAGCGACCCGCCGTGCGCCGCAGCAGCTGCCGAAGCTGATGCACCTCGGTGATGCCCTCCTTGGCGGCGCCGGCCAGCGCATCCTCGATCAGCGGCCGGACCTCGGCCAGGCTCGCGTCGTCGATGCCAGCTCCGCGCGCATGGATCTCCGGTCCGGCCACCAGCTTCCCGCTGGTCGAGTCCACCACCACGACGACCGAGATGAATCCTTCCTCGCCGAGGATCAGCCGGTCCTTGAGCGAGGCCTCGGTGATTTCGCCAACCGACAGTCCGTCCACGTACACGTAACCGCACGGGACCTTGCCGGTCACCGAGATCTGGCCGCCGACCAGGTCGACCACCACACCGTCCTCGGCGATCACGATGTTCTGCGGCGGCACGCCGGTGAGCGCGGCCAGCTCCGCGTGGGCCTTCAGGTGCCGCCACTCGCCGTGCACCGGGATGAAGTTGCTCGGCCGGACCAGGTTCAGCACGTACAGCAGTTCGCCCGCGGGGGCGTGGCCGGAAACGTGGACGAGCGCGTTCCCCTTGTGCACGACGCGCGCGCCGAGCCGGGTGAGCTCGTTGATGATCCGCGAGACCGCGGACTCGTTGCCGGGTACGAGCGAGGAGGCCAGGATCACGGTGTCGCCCTCGGCGATGCGGATCGGGTGATCGCGGCCGGCCATCCGGGAGAGCGCCGACATCGGCTCGCCCTGGGACCCGGTCGAGATCAGTACGATCTGATCCGGCGGCATCTCCTCGGCCTCCTTGAGGTCGACGAGCAGCCCGCCGTGGACCGACGGAATCTTCAGGTAGCCGAGATCACGCGCCACGCCCATGTTGCGGACCATCGACCGGCCGACGAGCGCGACCTTGCGGCCATGCTCCGCCGCGGCGTCCATGACCTGCTGGACGCGGTGCACGTGACTGGCGAAGCACGACACGATAATCCGCTGCTCAGCAGCGGCGAAGACCTCGGACAGCACCGGCCCGATGGTGCGCTCGGAGACGACGATGCCGGGCACCTCGGCATTGGTCGAGTCGGCGAGCAGCAGGTCTACCCCGCTCGCGCCGAGCCGGGCGAACCCGCCGAGGTCTGTCAGCCGGCCATCCAGCGGCAGCTGGTCCATCTTGAAGTCGCCGGTGTGCAGGATCAGCCCGGCCGGCGTCCGGATCGCCACCGCGAGCGCGTCCGGGATGGAGTGGTTGACCGCCAGGAATTCCAGCTCCCAGGGCCCGAACCGCTGGGTCCCGCCAGCCTCGACCTCGACGTCCACCGGGGTGATCCGGTGCTCGGTGAGCTTGCTGCGCACGAGCGCCAGCGTCAGGCGCGAGCCCACGAGCGGGATGTCCGCACGCTGGCGGAGCAGGTACGGCACGCCGCCGATGTGGTCCTCGTGCGCGTGCGTGAGCACGAGCGCCTCGATCTGGTCCAGCCTGCCCTCGAGTGCCGAGAAGTCCGGCAGGATCAGGTCAACACCTGGCTGGTTGTCCTCCGGGAACAGCACGCCGCAGTCGACGATGAGCAGCCGCCCGGCGTGCTCGAACACCGTCATGTTGCGGCCGATCTCGCCGAGGCCGCCGAGCGCGACCAGGCGCAGGCCGTTAGCGGCCAGGGGCGGCGGTGTCCCTAGCTCGGGGTGCGGGTGGCTCACTTGAGCTTCACACCACCAGCGGCCAGATCCGTCCGCAGTCGGTCGAGCTCTGCTTCGGTCGCGTCGCACATCGGCAGGCGCACCCGGCCGCCTG
Source organism: uncultured Actinomycetota bacterium (assembly GCA_963792725.1). Classification (GTDB taxonomy): domain Bacteria; phylum Actinomycetota; class Actinomycetes; order Streptosporangiales; family Streptosporangiaceae; genus JAJYUU01. Next base: position 655,547 of record CAWBXJ010000004.1, read on the forward strand.
GCAGGCCGAGCAGGCCGAGGGCGGCCTTGGTCATGATGACTCCCTGGGACCTGAACAGGCCGGTGTAGACGGGCAGCAGCTCGCGGTGGATCCGCAGCGCGTTGACGACGTGACCGGCGCGGTAGGCGTCGATCATCTCGTGCAGCCGGTCGCCGACGACATGCCCGACTACGCTGACGAAGCCGGCCGCGCCGAGTGCGAGCCACGGCAGGTTCACCATGTCGTCACCGCTGTAGAACACCAGCGGCGTGCTCGCCATCACCACCGACGCCGCGCCGAAGTCCGCCTTGGCGTCCTTGACCGCGATAATCCGCGGGTGCTCGGCGAGCTGCAGCAGCGTCTCGACGGCGATCGGGGTGCCGGTGCGGCCCGGGATGTCGTACAGCATGTTCGGCAGGCCGGTGGCGTCGGCGACTTGCCTGAAGTGCGCGACGAGGCCGCTTTGGGGCGGCTTGTTGTAGTACGGCGTCACGACCAGCAGCCCGTGCGCGCCGGCCGCCTCGGCGGCGCGGGCCAGCTCGCAGCTGTGCGCGGTGTCGTTCGTGCCGACGCCGGCGATGACGGTGGCCCGGTCGCCGACCGCCTCGAGAACGGCGGCCAGCAGCCTGGCCTTCTCCTCATCCGAGGTCGTCGGTGACTCGCCGGTGGTGCCGCTGATTACCAGGCCGTCGTTACGCATGTCGGTGACGAGGTACTCGGCGAGCTGCGCGGCGCCGTCGTAGTCCACCGCCCCGCCGGCGTCCATAGGCGTGACCATCGCCGTGAGCATGCGCCCGAAGGGCGCGGTGGCCGGGTCGCCGGCCCGATTCGCTGTCTCGGTCATATACCGAACGCTACCGGGCGAGGACGCGGCGGCGCACTGCCGGCACGGCAGCATGCTGGCCAGAAACCTCCCGTGCTGTGCTGGCGCAAGGCGAGCCCGGCCGGCCCTGCTCTCGCGAGAAGGACGCCGGCCGGGCGCCAGGTGTGACGCCGGGACGTGAGCTCGGGGGTACCTACGCCGCCTGCGTCTGTCTGATTATCTGCCTGCAAAGCACAGCGCGTTACGCGTTGATTGCAATTCGTAAAGGGAACGGGGCTTTTCTTGTCCTCGGTCGTTCTGAACAGCCGGTCCGCATCCAGCGGCAGAACCAGCGGCCTGCCCGAAACGCCCAGCCGACGCCAGTTAACTGACGATGTTGCCGGCGTGTCGCTCCCAGGCTGCCGGCCGGTCCGGCCGGACAATGGTCGCGGGCCCCTCCAGGTATGAGATGGAGGGGCCTTGATTCGTGCCGGTCGCGGATTCGTGCCGGTCGCGGCCGGTATGACGATCGCGTCTTCGGCCATCGCTGATCGGCCGCGAACCGCCGCCCGCCGAGCGCCTGCCGCTGCGGTAGGCTTCCCGCATCCCAGGGCGGAACTTCCCTGGGCGGGTGCTGTGCACAGCGAAGCCGGTGTGATCCCGGCGCTGTCCCGCAACGGTGATGCCAGGCCGACGTGATCGGCATGGACGAGCCCGGACGCCTGGCCTGCGCCAACGACCTGTCCTCGGAGGAAGGGCGGCTCGTTCCGATGCCCCGGTCGGCGTCGCAGCGAACGCACTTCGTCCTCCATATCGACGGAGGATGATCATGCGGGCTCTCACCCGTGCTCGGCCGGCCATTGTGCTGGTCGCAGCTCTCGCCGCCACGTGCGCGGCATGCAGCAGTTCTGCTGCAAGTTCTGGCGCCGGATCTGACTCGACGGCATCAGCGTCGGCCGCCGGCTTCCCGGTCACGATCGCGACCGCGGGCGGAAAGGTCCGCCTGACGTCACGGCCGGACGTGATCGTCTCGCTCTCGCCAACCGCCACCGAGATGCTCTACGCGATCGGAGCCGGCCGCCAGGTCAAGGCCGTCGACAGCGACTCGGACTACCCGGCGAACGCGCCGCACACCAAGCTGTCGGCCTACCAGCCGAACGCCGAGGCGATCGCGGCGTACAAGCCCGACCTGGTGATCATCTCCAACGACATCGGCGGGATCACCGCAAAGCTGAACGCGCTGGCGATCCCGGTGCTCGATCTGCCCGCGGCGGCGAATGTGTCCGGCGTGTACCGCGAGTTCACGCAGCTTGGCGCCGCGACCGGCCATGTCGCACAGGCCAGTGCGGAGGACCAGAAGCTCAAGGCGGACGTCAGCCAGATCATCTCGGCCGAACCGCATCATTCGGCGCCGCTGACGTACTACTACGAGCTCGGCGTTGACCCGTACTACTCGGTGACCGACTCGACCTTCATCGGCAGCCTGCTGTCGCTGCTCGGCATGAAGAGCATCGCCGATACGGCGAAGGGCGCGGCGGCGGCGGGCGGCTACCCGAGCCTGTCGGCCGAGTACATCCTCAAGGCGAACCCTGACTACATCATCCTGTCCGACACGGGCAGCGCCGGCGGCCAGTCCGCTGCGACGGTCAGCGCCCGGCCGGGCTGGCCGGTGCTGACGGCCGTCAAGGACAAGCACATCATCGATCTCAACGCCGACATCGCGTCACGCTGGGGCCCGCGGATTGTCCAGCTCCTGCAGACGGTGGCAGCTGGCATCAAGTCCGGCACATCATGACGGCGACCAGCGACAGGACCGGGCCTGCCGCGAGCGCGGGCCCGGTCGCCGGCGGCCCCGTAGCCGGGAGCCCCGCGGTCGGGAGCGCCGCGGTCGGGAGCGCCGCGGTCGGGAGCGCCGCGGTCGGGAGCGTCGCGGTCGGGAGCGCCGCGGCCGGCGGCCCGGTCGCAGCCGATCGGTCCGGAGCGGCGGCCACACGCTCGATCAGCCGGATCAGGCCGTGGCGGGCGATCGTGCTCGCGAGCATCGTGCTACTCGCAGCCGTCGTCGTCGGGATCGCCATCGGCCCGGCCGGACTGTCGCCGCAGCAGGTCATCGACGCGCTCGTGGCTCGCCTCCCGTGGCATCCGCACGTCTTCGTCCCGGCGCTCGATTCCGCCATCGTCTGGCAGATCAGGCTGCCGAGGGTGCTGCTCGGGGTCCTAGTCGGCTCGATGCTGGCCGGGGGCGGCGCCGCCTACCAGGGAATATTCCGCAATCCGCTGGCCGATCCTTATCTGCTCGGCGTCGCGGCAGGCGCGGGCCTCGGCGCCACCATCGTGGTGGTATCCGGCGGCAGCCTGGCGCTGACGCCGCCGGCTGCGTTCGCCGGCGCTGTCCTGGCCGTCGCACTGACGTACCTGCTCGGTGCGGGCGCGGGTCGCGGTGGGGAGTCAACCGCGACCCGCAGCGGCACCGGCTCGATCCTGCTGGCCGGCATCGCCATCGCGGCGATGCTGACCGCGTTCCAGACCTACCTGCAGCAGGAGCACACGCAGACGCTGGCGACCGTCTACTCCTGGATCCTCGGCGGCCTGTCCGCCGCGACCTGGTCCGACGTCTGGCTGATCCTCCCGTACGTGGCCGTCTCCGCGATCGCGCTGCTGCTTCACCGCCGGTTCCTGGATGTGCTGCGCGTGGGCGAGACCGAGGCGACCAGCCTCGGCGTCAACGTGGCTCGGCTGCGGCTGCTGGTCGTCATGGCGGCGACGCTGGGCGTCGCCGCGGCGGTCGCGGTCAGCGGCCTGATCGGCTTCGTGGGCATCATCGTGCCGCACGCGGTCCGGCTCACCGCCGGGCCTAGTTACCGGGTCTTGCTGCCGGTGTCGATGATCGGCGGGGCCGCGTTCCTCGTGCTCGCCGACGTCGTCGCGCGGACCGCGCAGGCGCCGTCCGAAGTCCCGATCGGCGTGATCACGGCGGTGACGGGCGCCCCGTTCTTCTTGTTCGTGCTCAGATCGCGGCGCGCGCGGCAGGATCTCTCGTGATCGGCTTCACCGGACTAACTGTCCGCTATGGCGAGACCACCGCGCTGCGCGGCATTTCTGGCAGGATCGCCGACGGCGAGTGGCTGGGGGTCATCGGCCCGAACGGGGCGGGCAAGACGACGCTCCTCAGCGCCATCGCCCGGCTGCTGCCGTACTCAGGCTCGATCACCGTCTGCGAACGGCCCGCGCACCGGCTGAGCAGGCGCGAGCTAGCCCGGCTGATCGCCTATGTGCCGCAGCGACCGCTGCTGCCGCCGGACATGACAGTGAGCGACTATGTGCTGCTGGGCCGGACCGCGCACATCGGGTACCTGCGAACCGAGACGGCCGCAGACCGGCGCGTGTGCGCCGCGGCCATCGACCGGCTTGACCTCGGCGCGATGGCGGACCGGAGGCTGCGCGCCATGTCCGGCGGCGAACTGCAGCGGGTAGTGCTCGCGCGCGCGCTCGCGCAGGAGGCTCCGGTCCTGCTGCTCGACGAGCCCACCAGCGCGCTGGATCTCGGCCGCCGCATGGACGCCCTCGAGCTCATCGACGAGGTTCGCCGCGAACGGTCGCTGACGGTGCTGTCCGCAATTCACGACCTCACGCTGGCCGGCCAGTTCGCCGATCGGCTCATGCTGCTGTCTGACGGCCAGATCGCGGCCGCGGGACGAGCGCGCGACGTGCTCTGCGACGACGTGCTCGCCCTGCACTTCGGCGCGGGCGTGCAGGTGCTGACGACCGACGGCGGCGAGATCGCCGTCATCTCGCGCCGGGCACCGCGGCCGGCGTTTGCCTCGGCCAGCGGTCCGCCCGCTGAACCAGGCGGCTAGCGGCCGCCCGCCGGCCGGCCGCGCTGCTACGCATATCTGATAAGTCATGATCTGCGGGGGCGGCTCGCTGCCCCGCCCGCGGAACGCGTGTACGTCAGGTACGAAGGCTCCGTACCAGACGTACACGCGTTCGCGCTCATGATCTTGACCGAGGCGTGACAGCGGGGTTAGGCCGCGCTCGGCTCAGTAAGATAAGCGACCCACTGGGGGTCGCCGTCGTTGATGGCACCGATGAGCCGCCAGTGCGGACCACGGGGCGCCGCCGGGTCCCGCGGCAGTGTCCAGCCTAGTTCCTCGATCAGGCGGTCCGCCTTGCGGTGGTTGCACCGCGTGCAGGACGCCACGCAGTTCTCCCAGGCGTGCGCGCCGCCCCTGCTGCGTGGCACGACGTGATCGATGGTGTCCGCCTTGGTACTGCAGTACGCGCACAGGTAGTTGTCCCGGCGCATCAGCGCCGCCCTGGTCAGCGGTACCCGGCTGCGATGCGGGATGCGCACGTACCGGCGCAAGCGGATGACAGAGGGCGCATCCAGCCATGTTGACGCCGAATGCAGCTGCAGGCCTTCGACATCGGAGTGGACGACATCTGCCTTCTCGCCAATCACCAGGCAGACAGCGCGATGCAAGCCCACCGTCGTCAGCGGCTCATAGGTGATGTTGAGCAGCAGCACCCGGCGCACTTGCACCTCCCGTCAGGACGGGCCTGATCCCTCACTACGGTGCGCGCCGACATCGTGCCGCCGGGGCACCCGTGACCAGTGTGACTGCCCGCCGCCCAGATCGCCAACACCAATGCCCTGTCGGCTCCGGGACCATGCCGCATCCGCGCCCAGACTACGGGCGTCGCAGCCATGCCGGCGCCGCGGCCACTGCGATGGCGGACCGCGCGCGAACATTAAGGTGCCAGGTATGACGCTGCCGCCCTACCCCGACGCGCCCCGCCAGGATGTCCTGGAGAACATCCACGGCCGCCAGGTCACCGATCCCTACCGCTGGCTAGAGGATCCGGCCAGCGAGCAGACCAGATCCTGGCTGGCGGCACAGGAGGCGCTCTATGCGGGCTACCAGGCCAGCGTGCCGGGGCGGGAGAAGCTGACCCGGCGGCTCGGCGAGCTGCTCGCGGCCGGGGAGGTAGGTCCGCCGGTATGGCGAGGCGACCGGCAGTTCTTCACTAGGCGCGAGCCGGGCCAGGAGCATGCCGTGCTGTACACGGTGTCGGCCGCCGGGACCGAACGCCCCCTCATCGATCCGACCATGATTGACCCGAGCGGGGCGACGACGCTGGACGCGTGGCAGCCTGACGTCGAGGGACACCTGCTCGCCTACCAGCTGTCCGAAGGCGGCCGGGAGGAATCGGTGCTCCGCGTCATGGACATCACCAGCGGCCAGGACGTGGACGGCCCGATCGACAGGTGCCGCTACTCCGACGTCGCCTGGCTGCCTGGCGGCGCGGCGTTCTACTACACGCGCAGGCTCGCTCCAGACGCCGTGCCCGCCGGTGAGGACCAGTTCCACCGGCGGGTCTACTTGCACCACGTCGGGAAACCGGCCAGCGAGGACATCCTCGTCTTCGGCCACGGGCTGGCAAAGACGAACTACTACGGCGTCTCGGTGAGCCATGACGGCCGCTGGCTCACGATCACAGCCTCGGCAGGCACGGCGCCGCGCAACGACGCTTGGCTCGCCGACCTGTCCGCCAGCGAGCCGCAGGCACCCAACCTGCAGGTAGTGCAGGAGGGCGTCGATGCGAACACGTGGCTGCGGCCAGGCCGCGACGGCCGGCTGTACATCCTGACCGACCGGGATGCGCCACGTGGCCGGATCGCCGTCGCCGAGCCGTCCGATCCCGCCTTCCCCGAGTACGCCAGCTGGCAAGCGCTGGTCCCCGAGGATACCGACGCCGTGCTCACCGGCCTCGCGATCCTCGACGGTCCCGGCCTGGCGCAGCCGGTGCTGCTGCTCGCCAGGGCTCGGCACGCGATCAGCGAACTCAGCGTGCACGACCTGGCCTTCGGCGACCCGGTCGGGCGGCTCGACCTGCCAGGCCTCGGCACCGTCGGCAGCCTGACCGAGCGTCCGGAAGGCGGTCACGAGGCCTGGTTCGTCTACACCGACTACACAACGCCGAGCGTCGTCCTGCGCTACGACGCGGTCGCAGCCACCACCGGCGCAGCCACCACCGTCGTGTGGCAGCGCGCTCCCGGCGCCGTGGAGATTCCGGCCGTCGCTGCGGAGCAGATCGCCTACACGTCGGCTGACGGCACGACCGTCCGGATGATCATCGTCTCCGGTGGCACAAGCAACCCCCACAGGCAGGGAACGGGGTCGTCAGTCCACCCCGTTCCCGGCCAGGCGCGGCCCGCCATCCTGTACGGGTACGGCGGCTTCAACGTCAGCCTGACGCCTGCGTTTGCCGCCTCGATTCTCGCCTGGGTCGAGGCGGGCGGCATATACGCGGTCGCCGGCCTGCGCGGCGGGAGCGACGAAGGCGAGGAGTGGCACCGGGCGGGCATGCGGGAGCGTAAGCAGAACGTCTTCGACGACTTCCACGCCGCGGCGGAGAAGCTGATCGGCGACGGATGGACGACCAGCGACCAGCTCACCGTCTGGGGCGGGTCTAACGGCGGGCTGCTCGTCGGCGCGTCCATCACGCAGCGGCCTGACCTGAGCGCGGCCGCCGTGTGCTCGGCGGCCCTGCTCGACATGGTCAGGTACGAGCGCTTCGGCCTCGGCGAGACCTGGAACGACGAATTCGGCACTGCCCTTGATCCGCAGGAATTCGGCTGGCTCCTCTCGTACTCGCCCTATCACCGTGTCCAGGACGGGGTTCGCTATCCGGCGGTGCTGTTCACGATCTCCGACGGCGACACCAGAGTCGACACCATGCACGCACGGAAGATGTGCGCCGCGATGCAGTACGCCACAGCCTCGCCTGCGGCCGAGCGGCCGGTCCTGCTGCGGAACGAGGCCCGGGTCGGCCACGGCCCGCGCGCCCTCAGCCGGTCTATCGCACTGTCAGCCGACACGCTGGCGTTCGCCGCCGCGCAGACCGGGCTGCGCCTGGACTGACCAGGGCGTGGATCCAGACGAGCCGTGATCATCGCAACGACTCCGGGCGGCTACCCTGGAGCCGATGAGCGAGACGCAAGCCGAGACCTTTTACGAGGCAGTCGGCGGAGAGCCCACCTTCCGCCGGCTCGTCCACCGCTTCTACCAGGAGGTCGCGGCCGATCCCGGACTGCGGCCGGTCTACCCCAGCCGCGACCTCGGCCCAGCTGAGGAGCACCTGCGCCTGTTCCTGATCCAGTACTGGGGCGGTCCTGCGACCTACAACGAGCGGCGGGGCCATCCGCGGTTGCGGATGCGACACGCGCACTTCGCGATCGGCCTGGCTGAGCGAGACGCCTGGCTCCGGCACATGCGCACCGCGATGGACGAACTCGAGCTGGACCCGGCCGCTGACGCCCAGCTCTGGGACTACCTGGTCATGGCCGCGGGCAGTCTGGTCAACCAGGCGGACGACCGCAGCGGCGGCCCTGACCTGGGTCTGACGCCGGCCTGACGCCGTCGCTGAGGCGGTGGATCCCGAGGCTGAGGCGCGGAGCATCGCCTGGGCACGAGCCCGCCGGCAACCCGCGAGCAGCGCGAGCGGCGACCCCGCGTACCCGGGAATGTGCACAGAGTTCAGTACTAGCCATTTGCGGCAGCAGCCGCATCTCAAGATACTGGGACCACCCAGTTCATCGCCTGGCACGACCGTGGCACTGCCGACGCTTGGTCCAGGGTGCCGAGCAAGCCCCGCCGCTGGAGGCTAGCAGTGACACAGGACATCCATTCGGGACCCGGCGATCTCGCTCCAGGGGAGCAGCTCGCCGGGTACGAGATCCAGGAACGGATCGGCCGTGGCGGCATGGCCGTCGTCTACCGTGCCCTCGACCTCCGCCTCGGCCGCCTGGTCGCCCTGAAGGTCCTCGCCTCGCACCTCAGCGAGGACGAGGCGTTCCGACAGCGGTTCATGCGCGAGTCGCGCGCCGCGGCGGGCGTCGACCACCCGCACATCATCCCGGTGTTCGAGGCTGGCGAGGCGGCTGGGGTCCTGTTCATTGCCATGCGATACGTCGGACATGGTGACGTCCGATCGCTGATCGAGTCTGAAGGCCGCCTGAGCCCGGAACGGACCGCGATAATCGCGAGCCAGGTCGCCTCGGCGCTGGACGCCGCGCACGCCCACGGATTGGTGCACCGCGACGTCAAGCCCGCCAACATTCTGCTGGGGCAGGCCAGCGGCAGTGACCTGGATCACGTGTACCTGTCTGACTTCGGGCTCAGCAAGCACTCGCTCACGCCCTCGACCCTGACCTCGACCGGCCAGTTCCTCGGCACTCTCGACTACGTCTCGCCTGAGCAGATCCAGGGTCAGCCGGTGGATGGCCGCGCCGACCAGTACGCCCTGGCCTGCGCGGTTGTCGAGATGCTGACCGGTGCGCCGCCCTTCCGGCGGGATGACAGTATGGCGCTCATGTGGGCGCAGCTCGAGGCGGCGCCACCAAAGCTGACCGAGCGCCGGCCTGACCTGCCGGCGGCGGTCGACGATGTGATCGGGGCGGCGCTGTCGAAGTCGCCCGATGGCAGGTTCGCTACCTGCCGCGACTTCGCGGCCGCGCTGGCGGCTTCGTGCGCCGAGCACCGGTCAGGCCCGCCGACCGCGCTGGCGGATCCCGCTGGCGCTGATGCCTTCGCGGGCGGCCCTATGTCGTCGGATCCCTACCGGATGGATCCCCGTCCGGCAGACGCACGGCCGGCGGACACCCGCCAGTCGGACGCCAGGCAGACGGATCCATTCCGCGCGGATCCCTTCCGTGCCGAACCTGTCCGGGCGGACGCCGGACCCGCGGACATCTTCCGGGCGGATCCGGTATGGCCGGATGCCGGGCCGGCCGCTCCATTCCGAACCGACGCCGGGCCGGCTGCTCCGTACCGGGCCGACGCGGGGCTGGCCGCTCCGTACCGGGCCGACGCGGGACGAGCGGATCCGCTCGCAGGGGCTGGCGCGGGCGTGCAGCCGGCGTCTGACGGCCCGTGGTCCGATACGCCTCGGGACTGGTTCCGCAGCGACCCGAGCGATCCGGCGCCGGCGGCCGAGCAGACCGTGGGTCCTGGCTGGCGGGCTAGCGGCGGCGGCGCCGACGGCGCCGTTCCCGCCCCGATCGCGCCGTTCCGTCCGGCTGTCGACGCTGCGTGGCCCGCCGGACCGCCGCCGGTGAAGCGCGACGGGGTGATGCCCCACACCCGGCCGCGTCAGCCGGCTCAGGGCCAGGCTGGACAAGGCAGGCCGAGCCAGCATCGGACTCGCAACGTGGCGCTCGCGCTGCTGATCATCGTCGTCGGGCTGGGCGGCGTCGTCGGGATCGCGTACAAGCTTTCGCACCGGACCTACCCGAAGCGCCCGCAGGTGACGGTCACCCGGACCGTACCCGCTGCCAGCGCTGACCCGGCGCGAACAGTCCGCGACTATTTCTGGGCCATCAACCACCACGAATACCTCGCGGCGTGGCGGCTGGGCGGTGGGAGCGAGTCATTCAAGGCCTTCAGGACTGGCTTCGCCGGGACCTTGCACGACACTGTGACCATCCTGTCGACCAGCGGCGACGTCGTCACTGCCAGGCTCGTCGCGACACAGGTCAATGGCACGGTCAAGACATACGAGGGCACCTACACGGTCACCAACGGCGTGATCAGCTCGACCGACGTCCAGCAGACCAGTTAGGCACCTGTTCGGCCCGCGCCTGTCCTCACTGCATCTCGATCCTGGCGAAAGATTCGACACCGCCGGCAGTGCCGAATCCTTCGTGATCATGGCATCGTGCCGGGCTACATCCTGATGCGCTTGCTGGCCGGGTCATAGAGGGGCCGCAGCGACGCCCTCGCCGGGACGATCCGGTCACCGATCTGCACGCTCCAGTCGCCAGCGTCAAGCCACGCCTGGTCGATCGGTACGCCGCCGGATTCGACCATCGCGAGCCCCACAGCGCCGCCCAGCGTCCACCCGTACGAAGCGGCCCGGACGTAGCCGACCTCGGCCCCGTCGCGCCGCACGATCTCGGCGTGGAACATCAGTGCCTCGGGATCGTTGAGCAGCACCTGCACCAGCCGCTTGGTCAGCGGGCCGGCTTGCTTCTGGGCCACGACCGCGTCCCGGCCGATGAAGCCACCGGGCTTGTCCAGCGCGACCGCGAAGCCGAGGCCGGCCTCCAGCACCGTGTCGGTGTTGTCGATGTCGTGGCCGTAGTCACGGTAGCCCTTCTCCATCCGCAGGCTAGCGAGCGCTTTCAGGCCTGCGTGCCGTAGCCCCAGCCCCCGGCCGGCCTCGACCAGGCGGTCGTAGACGTGCACGGCCTGCTCGGCCGGGATGTGGAGCTCGTAGCCAAGCTCGCCGAGGTAGGTGATGCGGATGCAGAGCACGCGGGCGAACCCTATGTCGATGTGCCGCGCCGCCCGGAAGCCGAATGCCTCGTCGCTCACGTCGGCCCTGGTGACGGCCGCCAGCAGGTCGCGTGAGCGCGGTCCCTGCACGTTGAGCTGGGCATAGGCCGACGTGACGTCGGTGACGAACGCGTTCGCGCCGCTCTCGCCGAAGCGGCGGCGCATCCACGTGAGCGCGTGCCGGTGCGCCGTGTCCGAGGCGACCACGTAGAAGTCGTCCTCGGCCAGCTTGGTGACCGTCAGGTCGGCTTCTAGCTTGCCGTCGGCGTTGAGCCACTGCGTGTACGTGATCACGCCGCGATCGCCATCGACATAATTCGCCGACAGCCTGTCCAGCTCGCGCCCGGCGTCCCGGCCCTGGACGGCAAACTTGGCCATGAACGACATGTCCATGAGGATCACGCCCTCGCGGCAGGCATGATGCTCGGCCTCCCAGTGCGAGTACCAGTCCTGCCGTCCCCAGGACAGCTCGCCAGCAGCTGGCGTCGCGCCGGCCGCGATGGAGCCTTCCGGGGCATACCAGTCGGCGCCTTCCCAGCCGCTCACATCGCGGAAGAACGCACGCTGCGCCACCAGCCGGTGGTGGACAGGAGACAATTTGGCGCCTCGCGCGGTCCGCATCGACCGGCCGGGGTAATGGGTCGCGTAGACCATTCCGAGCGACTCCACCGTCCGAGTCGCACGGTATTCAGGATTGGCCTGATACGCGTGCAGCCGGTCAATGTTCATGCCGGTGATGTCAACGTCCGGGCGGCCGTTGACGATCCAGTGGGCCATGACCCGGCCGATGCCGCCGCCGGTCAGGATGCCGATGGAATTCAGGCCGGCGGCGACGAAGTAGTTCCGCAGTTCCGGCGCCTCGCCGACTATGGGCGCCAGGTCCGGAGTGAAGCTCTCGGGGCCGCAGAAGAACTTACGGATGCCGACCTGCGACGAGATAGGTATGCGGGACATCGTCTTTTCCAGGAACGGGCCCATCCGGTCCCAGTCCGGCGGCAGCTCGCCAAAGGAGAAGTCTGCCGGGATGCCATCGACATGCCACGGTGCGCAGACCGGCTCGAACATGCCGAGCATGAGACCGCCGCCTTCCTCGCGGAAGTAGCCGTAGTTGGCCGGGTCTTCCAGCACGGGCCAGTCCCGGCTCACCTCGGCGATCGGCTCGGTGAGCAGGTAGTAGTGCTCGGCGGCCTGCAGCGGGATGCTGACCCCGGCCAGTTCGCCGAGCTGGCGGGCCCACATCCCGGCGCAGTTGACCACGAACTCGGCCTCGATATCGCCGAATGCCGTGCTGACCCCGGTCACGGTGCCGTTCCTGGTGAGGACGCCGGTGACGGGGACGCCCTCGATGATGCGAGCGCCCTGCTGACGCGCGCCCCTGGCGAGCGACATCGTGACGTCGACCGGGTTCACCCGGCCGTCAGCCGGGATATAGAAGCCAGCCAGCACATCATCGGTGCGCGCTAGCGGCCACATCTCGGCGACTTCGGTCGCGGAGATCTCGTGCACCTCGACGCCGCAGTGCCGGTTGAACGCCGATACCCGGCGGTACTCCTCCAGGCGCCCGGGCTCGACCGCCAGCTCGATCAGCCCGACCTGGCGCGTCCCGGTCGCCAGGCCGGTCTCGGCCTCCAGCCCTAGATACAGGTCACGGGTGTACTTGCGCAGCTCGGTGGAGGTCTCCGAGGTGGAGCCGAACGTCGCCATCAGCCCGGCCGCGTGCCAGGTGGTGCCCGAGGTCAGCCGGTCGCGCTCGAGCAGGACGACGTCCCGCACGCCGAGATGCGCTAGGTGGTAGGCGATCGACGTGCCGATGATGCCACCGCCGATCACCACGACGCGCGCTCGGTCGGGCACGGGGCCGCCGACCGGGCTAGCGCTAGCTGCGATGGGCTCACCGAAGGTCATGCTCGCTCACATCCGGGCTCGGGGTCGGGACGGGCCCGGCTAGCTCAAGGCGAATGCCAGGCGGCTCAGGCGAGCATACGCGCCAAAATGTGCCGGGCTGCACTGCCATTCAGGGCGCGCTCATTCAGGGCGCGCTGGCATGATCAGCCAGGGATGCCGCCATCGACCGGCGCGCGTCGCGATCGACGGCGGTACGTGTGTGCCGCCGTCGGCTGGCGCTAGTCCCGCGTGAGCTTCCGGTAGGTGACCCGGTGCGGCCTGGCAGCGTCTGCGCCCAGGCGGTCAATCTTGTTCTTTTCGTAGGCCTCGAAGTTGCCCTCGAACCAGAACCAGTTCGCCCCGCCCTCCCAGGCGAGGATGTGAGTGGCGATCCGGTCCAGGAACCACCGGTCGTGGCTGGTGATCACGGCGCAGCCGGGAAACTCCAGCAGCGCGTTCTCCAGTGACGACAGCGTCTCGACATCCAGGTCGTTGGTGGGCTCGTCGAGCAGCAACAGGTTGCCGCCCTGCTTCAGCGTGAGCGCGAGGTTCACCCTGTTGCGCTCGCCACCGGACAGCACGCCAGCGGGCTTTTGCTGGTCGCCGCCCTTGAAGCCGAACGCGGCGACGTACGCCCGGCTGGGGATCTCGGTCTTGCCGGCGGTGATGTAGCTCTCGCCGTCGGAGATGACCTCCCAGACGTTCTTGTCCGCGTCGATCCGGCCGCGGGACTGGTCGACGTAGGCGATGTCGACTGTCTCGCCGATCTTGATCGCCCCGGCGTCGGGCTGTTCCTCGCCGATGATCATCTTGAACAGCGTCGTCTTGCCGACCCCATTGGGCCCGATCACGCCGACGATGCCGCCCTGGGGCAGGCTGAAGCTCAGGTCCTCGATCAGGGTGCGGTCGTCGAAGCCTTTGGTCAGGTCGCTCACCTCGACAACCTGCGTGCCAAGACGCGGGCCCGGCGGGATCTGGATCTCCTCGAAGTCGAGCTTCCTGTCGCGGTCGGCCTCGGCGGCCATCTCCTCATAACGCTGCAGGCGAGCGCGGCTCTTGGCCTGGCGCGCCCGAGGGCTGGAACGGACCCAGTCCAGCTCGTCTTCCAGTCGCTTGCGCCGCTTGGCGTCCTTCTGGCCCTCGATCTTGAGCCGCGCTGCCTTTGTTTCCAGGTACGTCGAGTAGTTGCCCTCGTACGGGAAGGCACGACCGCGGTCTAGCTCCAGGATCCAGCCGGCCACGTTGTCCAGGAAGTACCGGTCGTGAGTAACCGCGACGACGGTGCCGGGGTACTTCTCGAGGTGCTGCTCCAGCCACTGCACGCTCTCGGCGTCAAGGTGGTTCGTCGGCTCGTCCAGCAGCAGCAGGTCAGGCTGGGAGAGCAGCAGCTTGCACAGCGCCACCCGGCGCCGCTCGCCACCGGACAGCACGCTGACATCAGCATCGGGCGGCGGGCAGCGCAGCGCGTCCATTGCCTGGTCAAGCTGGCTCTCCAGGTCCCAGGCGTTCTTGTGGTCTAGCTGCTCCTGAAGCCTGCCCATCTCCTCGAGCAGCTCGTCCGAATAGTCGGTGGCCATCTGCTCGGCGATCTCGTTGTATCGGTCCAGCAATGCCTTGGTCTCGGCGACGCCTTCCTCCACGTTGCCTAGGACCGTCTTGGACTCATCCAGGCCGGGCTCCTGATCGAGGATGCCGACGGTGAAGCCGGGCATCAGCCTGGCATCGCCGTTAGACGGGTGCTCGACCCCGGCCATCATGCGCAGCAGCGTCGACTTGCCCGTGCCGTTAGGGCCCAGCACGCCGATCTTGGCTCCGGGCAGGAACGCGAGCGTAACGTCGTCGAGAATGACCTTGTCGCCGTGCGCCTTGCGGACACGGCTCATCTGATAGATGAACTCCGGCATGTCACCAAGGGTAGGGGCTCCGGGACGCGGCTTGGAACGACGGGCTCCCAGCCCGACTCGGCCGGTGCGTGCCTGCTGGCCGGCCGCTATCGGCCGGCCCGACGCGGGCCTTCTGAGCTAGTCCGAAATGCCCTTCGAGCTGGTCGGCCGCGTCACGGAGCCGCATCGACGGCCGGGGTGCCGGCGTTCCGCGGCCGGCCAGCCGCGTCACGGAGCCGCATCGACGGCCGGGGCGCCGACGTTCCGCGGCCGGCCAGCCGGGCGACGTGGCAGCGGAGTTGCCCGCAACGCCGCCCCAGCCCCGGCTCGATCAGGCCAAAGCGCCGACAGCCGCCGACGCGTCGTCCGACATCATCTCCCTAACCGCCGCGTCGAATGCCCCGTTGGCCGCGAACTCGGGCTCGGGTCCGTCGGCTGACTCCGACTCGCCCACCTCGGACGTCTCGGACGTCTCGGCGATGTCGCTCACCTCGGCGATGCCAGTCGGCTCGGCGCCCTCCTCGCCATCGCTTCCGTCGCCGCCAGCGTTTGGCTCGTGCCCGTCGGCCTCTCTGGCCTCCCGATCGCCCGGTAGCAGATCACGGCCAGCCTCGGCCGCCATGGCCTGCTCGTACTCGTAGGCCGTCCGCTCGACCTGCGCTGGCGCCTTGCTGAACACCGTGATCCCCCGCGATAGGTCATGACCAATCGAGTCGGCAAGTACCTCGACCGAGCTGCGCCGAAGGCCGTTCTGATCGACGAACTCGCGGACCCGCAAGGTGCCTCGCACCACAATCGGGTCACCCCGTCGCAGGCAGACGGCGGCATGCTCAGCGATCTTCTTGTAGCACTGCACTGTGATGAACGAGCTCGGCTGATCGCCCCACTCACCCGTGGACCGGTCGAACGACCGCGGCGTCCAGCCCACACGCATGGACACGGTCCGCGATCCGGTCTTGGTGTATCCGCCCCTCGGCTGCGTGGCGACGAACCCGACCACGCTGAAGTGCGCCTCATTGGCCATGTCCGGCCTCCTCAACATCTAGCGCGGCGACCGTCATTCCGTCAGCGCCGCCGCAAGGTGCCAACGGCCCGGTGCCGCCGGCGTGCGTGATCAGGATCTGCCAGATTTTGCTCACGGCGCGGTCGCCATGAGCCGCTTGTGCATAACGAAGGATCGTGGGCCAGGACCTGTGGACGGACGCAGCCATATCGGGCGTGACGGTGCGAGAATCCGCCGGCACCGCCGACGGCACCGCCGATGACCCGCCGCCGGCACATGCGGCCGCCGCCTACCGTGGCAGGGCCGCGCCCGCAGCGATCCGCAGCTCAGTCCGGAAGTGCTCTAGCTGTGCCAGCTCTAGCTCGGCAGGCGTCACAACCAGCTCATGAGCCACGCCCGCGATCCGCTGGCCGATGTCCTGCCGCAGTTGCTCCATCTCGCGCTTGGCGGTTGCGCTCACGGCCCTCGTACAGATCTTCGCCGTCAGCCAGCCGCCGCCGAGGCCGACGACGATCAGCCCGGCCGCCCACAGCAGGTACCAGCTGCCCGTGAACAGCTTCGGCATGCCCGCGGAGCCGACGCCGCCTACCCCGAGGATCAGCAGCGCGACGAACCAGGCAACCCCGACGAGGACACAACCGAGCAGCAGGCCCTGCACGACGCCGATCATGCGCCACCAGCGGTCCACAGTGGTGTCGGCAGGCAGTGCCGCGCCGATCTCGGCGCCGACGGCGGCGGGAATGTCATCAGCCCTCGACTTCACTGCGGCGCGCACGGTGTGCGACCACGGCGTCGGCAGCTGAGGCACTCGATCGTCGGCCACCTGAGTGAGCGCGTTGTCGATCTCAGCTTGCTGAGCGCCCGACGGGCCGGCCGTGACACCGCGCACTTCCGCCCAGATCTTGCCGAGCCTGATCTTCCTGATCGGATCGGGGCTGGTCAGCCGCTCGATTAGCCAGCTCACCGGCCAGCCGACGTAATCCAGAGCCCGCAACTCGCGGGCGCTACGCAATGCGTCACCGATGCCGGACACGCCGGCGGCCGCGGCGAAAGCGGTCGCTAGCTCCCGCTCGGTGCCGGCTGGCAGCGTGTCGCCTCGACCGTCGTCGCCCGCAATCTCAACGGCACCGTACGGCTCAAACTGGCACACCAGGTTGTCCACGTCGGCCGAGATCCGTGCTGCCGCGGCCTTCCGGGCGGACACGGTGTTGACCAGCAGCTTCCGAAGTTCTTCGATGCCGTCACCGGTCTTGGCCGAGGTCACCAGGATCTGAACATCGTGCAGGCCCTCTGAGTCCAGTAGCCGACGAAGGTCGTGCACGCAGTCCTCGACCTGGCCAGCAGTCAGCAGGTCGGCCTGGTTGAGCACCACCGCGACAACCTCGGAGTGGCCGGCCAGCGGAACCAGGAAGCGCCGGTGCACGGCGGCGTCGGCGTACTTCTGCGGATCGAGCACCCAGACCATGAGGTCCGACAGGCCAACGAGCTTGTCGACCAGATTGGTGGAGTGGCCCAGCACGGAGTCGTGGTCTGGGAGGTCGAGGAGCACGAGACCGGCCAGCGATTGCTCGCCGTGCCCGAGGGCGCTCGACCGGGCATACCGGTACCTGCGCGGTACGCTGAGCCACTCCAGCAGCGGACCCGAGCCGGCCACGCCCCATACGCACGCGTGAGCGTCTCGCGTCACCGGCCTGGTCACGCCGACAGTCGAGAAGTCAGCACCAGCCAGCTGATTGAACAGCGAGGACTTGCCACTCCCTGTGCCGCCTGCCAGCGATATCACCGTGTGATTCGAGGACAGCATGAGCCGCTGGTCGGCCCGGTCAAGCACGTCGGTCGCCTCGGAGAGCAGGTCGTCACTGAATCCGTCAGGACCTCGCCGCGCCCATCCGATGTGGACGAGCCGGGCAAGTGCCGTCAGGCGGGCAGACAGGCCAGCGCGATCGGTGGTGTCGGAAACCCGCGCGGTCAAGGTCGCAGTCATCGGGCAGCCTCCAGCGCATAACCGGCCTGGAGCAACTCGGCAGCCGCGGTCGCTGCGGGGACCCCGGCGGAATCGACGATCGCAAAGTACCGTCGCGCCTCCGCCTCGAATAGATCGCTCACCCGGTCCCGCAGGTCCTGCCGCAGCCGCGTGCCCATGTCGCGGAGCAGACCAGCGCCGAGGAGAGACTCGAGCAGTCGCTGCGGCGCCGTAGCCGTACCGTCGTCGGCCTCGGCCTCGGGGGTGTAGCCGAGAATGCCGATGCTGAGCACCAGGGCTAGCGACTCATCGTCGAATGAGACGACTCGCGCGATTGAGCGCTTGGTGACGTTCTCTTGCTTGACCAGCTGCAGCACGTGCTCCTGCCAGCTGGCGACGACACGCTCGGCGAGCGGCGTCAGCCCGGCGGTTGCCCTGGCGAGGGCGGCCGAGTCCTGTCTGCTACCGCCAACCGATGTCCCGTTCGCGACGCCGAGGTCAGCCAGGGCCGAGGCCACGAAGTCCGCCTCGGTCCCGACGCCGCCGCGCCTGCTCGTGGCGTCGATGTCGGCAAGTAGCCGGGCACCGGCGGCCTGCCGTCGCCACTGTGTCACGACCAGCTCGGCGGCGCGGTCAGCGCTCGCCGCGATCAGCGACTCCACGCTCGTCCGGAGCGCTTCCTTCAGCGCGGTGGCTCTGGCCGGCAGGCGCTGCTTCTTCTGCTTGCCGCTGCCGCGGCCCCGTCGAACCTGCAAAGTCCGCACCAGATCGCCCGTCCCGGCGAAGTCCCGCCACCTGGCCTGGACCTCGCCGCGCAGCAGCGCTCCGTCCCTGGTCGCCTCGTCGAATTCGGCAAGGGTCGCTGAGTAGGCGGCGTCGACAGTGTCCCGGAGGCCACGCCGAAGCTCGAGTTGCTCGTCTACCTGATCAGCCAGTGCTGGTACCCGGCTGCGGAAGGTGTCGAGCACGCCCGACATTGTCTGAGTCAGTACAGCGACGCGACGATCCTCGCGGCGAGCAGTGTCGGCCAGCCAGTCGCGGATCGGCGCAGCGACCTCACCCGGCAGCTGAGCCTCGGTCACGATGGTCTCTGGGATGCTGAAGCGACGGACCTCGCGCAGGCCGTTCGCCTCGAGCATGGCGTCAAAATGAGCGGCCAGCTCTGCCGACGATGACGCTGGCACGCGAGACAGCGCGACCGCAAGGGCGGCACCGCGGTCGCGCGCGTCCTTGAGCATCTCCCACACGGCAGCATCGGCGTACCGGCGCGCTGTCGTGACGAAGAGCCAGAGATCGGACGCATCCAGGAACTGGTGGGCGAAGTCGCGGTGCGCCTGGACGACGGAATCGATATCGGGGGTGTCTAGCAGGGCAACGCCCTTCGGCATGCCTTCGCTGGCGGCTAGCACGAGCAGTCCATCCCGGCCGGGCATCGCCAGGCCCTGCTGCCGGACCCGCGGCATGGTCGGCAGGAATACGTTCTCAGCGAACCAGCGCACGTCGTCGGGGTGGCAGGCGAGGACCGGGCTGTTGGTTGTGGGCCGCCGGATGCCCGTGGCGCTGACCTGCTTGCCGACCAGGCTGTTCATCAGCGTGGACTTGCCGGCCCCAGTCGACCCCACGAGTGCCACGAGGATCGGCGCGCCGGATTGGCGGAGCCTGGGCAGCAGGTAATCGTCGATCTGGCTCAGTAGCTTGACCCGTTCGGCCCTCGCATCGGCGACGCCAGGCGCCTCAAACAGCAGCGGTACCGTGACGATCGGGTGCCGCAGTCCGAGCAGCGCGGCTTCCAGCTTCCGGGCGTCTACCCGGGCGAACGGCTCGTCACCGCTCTCGTCGTGATCGGTCGCTCGCGTGCCGTGAGACGGACCGCCTTGTGAACGCCGCGCCGCCTTTGGTGGCTCCGCGTGAGCCGCCCAGATGCCGCCCGGCTCAGCACGCGATGGACCGGACGGGGACCGACTGGCCCTGCTAGACGGCGGCTCGGCCGAACCCGCCGCCGCTGGCGTCGGCCCAGCTGATGTCGGCGCACCGGCGGCCGATGCAGGCCAGGCCGCGGCAGGCCGACTTGACCTACTGACAGTCTGCGCAGCTGCGGCGGTCCGCGCGGCCGGCTCGCTGGCCGGCTGCGTGTCCTCGCTTGCCGCCTGGGCGTGCCTGCCGCCGCGCCTGCCCGTTGGCTGGATCTCGGGTGCCCCGCCATCGTGCCGGCCCGCTGGCGGGCGACGGCCGCCAGGCTTGCTGATGTTCGGCGCGCTCGGGCCGGCCTGGCTTGCCTGGGCCCCGCTGGTCCCGGCCTGGCTCGCGTGTGCTCCGCGGGCGTCGTCGATCGCGCCAGAATCGCTCGCACCGGACTCGCTCGCACCGGGCTCGCTCGCACCGGGCTGGCTCGTGCCCGGCTGGCCGGTCTCGGGTGCGGGCCAACCAGTCCCGCCATGCGTAAGGGGTGCGGTCCCCTGGTTCGGCGTGCTCGTCGTCGCCGCTACAGGCACCGGCGCGGCGGCGAATCTGGCTCCGGGCCAAGCAGCGTCAGCCGCGTCGGCCTCGCGCCGACCATCGCCGTGCAGGCCAGCCGGCAGCTGCCTGGCGCCACTCCAGACCGCCGGCGCCGCCGTAGCGTCCTGTCCCTCGGTCATACTTCCGGGTCTCCCGCCCCAGCCGAATAGGTCGTCGTCGGTCTGTCCTGCTTACTCATTCCCCTGGGCCGTTGGTATAGCTGCACCACATACGTGCTGGTCGCCACGGAGACGACCAGAAATGGTCGGTCAGCATGCCGTCCGTCCCTTCGCAGGCCCAAGGCGAGCAGGACACACCATCACCACCACGACTCTCAAGCGTAAGGTCAGCCATTGTCCAGCCCTCGGGGCAGTATCCGGCCTTGAGGTAATTGTGCGCCGCTAGGGCAGATTACCGGCAGTAATGCTGCAACATGTACCGACGTGACCACCATGCGGCGTCAGCAGACGAGCCGCGCGGACACACCACGTGGCAGCTAGTAACATTATCGTCGCCTTTAAGGCAGATATTTCGATTACCTGTTCGATCGATCCAGAGCTACTTCTCGGTGACGCCGGCCGAGTCGAACGTGGCGACTTCGCGTAGCGCCCGGACTGCGCTCTGCACAATCGGGAGGGCCAACAGCGCCCCCGTTCCCTCTCCAAGCCGCAGGTCCAGGTCGACCAGCGGGCGGAGGCGCAGGTGCTCCATCGCGATGCTGTGGCCCGGCTCAACCGACCGGTGGCCGGCAATCAGGCAGCACGCTGCGCCGGGGGCCAGCGCACACGCCGCGAGCGCCGCGCTCCCGGCGATCACGCCGTCGAGGATGACCGGGACTCGCAGCGCGGCCGCGCCGATGATGTAGCCGGCCAGCGCCGCGTGCTCGAATCCCCCGACGGCCGCCAGCGTTCGGAGCGGATCGGCGCCATCGGGCTGGTGGAGCGCGAGGCCGCGCTGGACAACGGCGACCTTCCTGGCCAGTGTGACGTCGTCGACGCCGGTGCCGCGGCCGGTTACCTCGGCCGCATCCCGGCCGGTGAATGCGCAGATCAGGGCGGCTGACGCGGTGGTGTTGGCGATGCCCATATCGCCGGTCAGCAGGCACTTGTTGCCCGCGGCCACCAGGTCCCTGGCGACCTCGACGCCAACCCCGATCGCCGCCACTGCCTGCTCCCGGCTCATCGCGGGACCGATCGTGAAGTCGGCGGTGCCCTTGCCGATCTTGCGTGGCAGCAGGCCGGGCACCTGCTCCAGGTCCGAGCCGACACCGACGTCGACGACGAGCACCTCGGCGCCCGCCTGAGCGGCGAAGGCGTTCACGACCGCCCCGCCGGCCAGGAAGTTCGCCACCATCTGGCCGGTGACCTCCTGCGGCCAGGGAGTCACGCCCTGGGCGTGGACACCATGGTCGGCGGCAAAGATGGCGACCGCGGCCGGCTCGGGCATCGGCGGTGGGCAGGCGCCAGCGAGCCCGGACAGCTGGACTGACACGTCCTCCAGGACCCCGAGCGACCCCGCTGGCTTGGTCATCTGTGCCTGCCGCTGCCGCGCCGCCGCCTGGGCATCGCCGTCGAGCGGCCGGATCGCCGCCACGACCTCGTCCAGCAGGCTGACGGCCTCGCGGCCTGGCAGCTCCCGGCGGCCGTACTCCTCGGCGTGCACGGCCCAGCTCAGCGGGCGACGGCGCGCCCATCCGGCCTGGGCAAGCTCAGGCTCTGGCGCGAAGCTGGTGACGTATCCGAGGCAAAGGTAGGCCACGACTTCGAGGTGCGGTGGCAGCCCGAGCTCGGCCGCCAGCTCACGCTCGCTGAAGAAGCTGACCCAGCCGACGCCCAGGCCCTCCGCGCGGGCGGCCAGCCACAGGTTCGCCACCGCGAGGACGCTGGAGTAGGCGGCCGTCTGAGGCTGGGCGTGCCTGCCGAGGGTGTGGCGCCCGCCCCTGGTGGGATCGCACGTGACGACGACGTTCACGGGCGTCTGGAGGATCGCCTCAGTCTTCAGCCGGTCGAACGCACGGGCCCTCGCCGTCGGCAATGAGCCGGCGAAATCGTCCCTGGACCGTTCGGCCAGGGCCTTGACCCTGGCCCTGCGGCCAGGGTCAGTGATGACGATGAAGTCCCATGGCTGCGAGAAGCCAACCGACGGCGCACGGTGGGCGGCGCCAAGCACCCGCTCCAGCACGTCGGCAGGTATTAGATCCGGAACGAAGTCGCGACGAACATCGCGGCGCTCGTCGATAGCGCGGTAGACGGCGGCACGCTGATCATCAGGGAACGAGTTCTGATCGGGCGACCAGGTGCCCGCCGATTCGGCTCGGTCGTCGGGCATCAATCCCGGCCTCCGTCCTGGCGCTACCAGCCTGCGCCGTCGTCATCTGCACTAGCGACTGGCTGGGCGTCGGGACCCCAGCCCGCCCGTGACCCGGTCGGCGCCAGGGCGTGCCGGAGCAGGGCATTGAAGGCAGCGACGGCCACTGCCGGGCCGCCCTTCTCCGACACGTTACTCACCGATGGGAGCCCGCTGGCCCGCAGCGCGTCCTTGGCGTCGGCGGCGCCGACGAACCCGACTGGCATGCCGACGACGAAGGCCGGCTCGACTTCGCGGCTGAGGATCTCGGCGAGCGCTGCCGGCCCGCCGCCTACAACCCACACCGCCCCCGGCCCTGCTTCGCCGAAGGCCAGGCGCACTGCCGCGGCGGCCCTCGTGATTGCAGCGGTCCTGGCCAGCCGGTATGTCAGCGGCTCGCCGATCTTGCACAGCACCGGACTCGCCGTGATCCCGGCCGCCACCATCGTGGTATCCGCGATGACCGGGGCACCGGCGGCCAGTGCCGCGACACCTTCAGCGAGCGCCTCTTCGTCGCAGATCAGGTCGGTGAAGTAGTCGAAGTCCGCGCTGGCGTGGATGACGCGCTCGGTGACGTCGCGGCTGAACTTCGGCAGGCGAGATAGGTCGAGCCGGGATCGCAGTATCCGGTAGGACTCCTCGGTCACCGTGCTCGTCGCAATTTGCGCGTCGTCCGGCCAGGCCACGCCGCCCCCACCTCCCATGTCCCGCAGGCAGAAGTAACCCGTCGCCGGCACTCCTGGCCCCGCCTGGCTGCGCCGGGTTCTCAGCATCGCATAACAGGACACCGGCTGACCGGGCCATCGGGCGGCCCGCTCGCGGGTTCCTGCCGACGCGCGAAGCCAGCCCGCCGCCGGGCGCCCGGCGCGGTACAGGCTCAGCAGCTAGGAGCGGGGCGGCGGCCCTGAGTCGCCAGACGCCAGTGCCATGGGGCCAGTGTCGCTGCCATGCGTCGCATCGGCGGTCGCCAGGTCCTCTGGAGCCGACGTGCGCGCCGATTCAGTCGTGGCTGCGGCAGCCGCCTGCGGCTCCCTGTTCGCGAAGAGCACGTAGTGGAAGAACAGGAACCGGGCTATGAAGGTGATGCAGTTCATCAGGAAGTACGCGCCCTGCACTGCCAGGTGCTTCTTGAGGTGCGTGTAGCCCTCTGAATGGGCCCAGACGCTGGCGAAATGGGACGTCAGGCCGAGGATGCCCCACACCGCCATCGACACGAGCCAGAACGGCACCGTCTCCCGGAGCAGGTCGGGCCGGCCCGTCCTCTCCCAGGCCCAGCGGCTGAGCAGGTAGCTCACCAGGGCCGCGGTCATCGAGGCGATGACGCCGGAAGCGCCTGCGCTCAGGTTCACCGGGCCGGTCAGCAGGCCCAGCACCACCTGGCTGGTGACCACTCCCACGACCGCGACTAGCAGGAACCGGGCGAATCGCTGGCCAGCCTCGGTGCGCAGCTTGCGCTCGATGGGCGCCGGTACCAGGCGCCAGGCGGCATGAACGATCTTGTCCGGTACGGAAGTCATCAGAGTCCTAGCTCGACGGCGGCGGTAGCTGGGTCAGACACGTATACAGTACGGGAACTCTTGGAGGGCTTACCCTGAAACCCTCCGGCCCCGCCGGGTCCCCTTTGCTGCCGTCCCGGCATCGCGGAGCAGCAGGTCACCGGAGCAGTCCAGATACTGGGCGGCCAGCTGAACAACTCAGTGGCAATCCAGCATAAGCCAGCGACTTCGATGGCCAGATGAGGCGGAGCTGGAATGAAGATCCTTATTCTCGGCGGAGACGGCTATCTCGGCTGGCCGACAGCACTGCATCTGTCCGCCGCCGGCCACGACGTCGCAGTCGCGGACAACTTCGCCCGGCGCGGATATGACTTCGAGATGGGCGTGGACAGCCTCACGCCGATCGAGACCTTGCAGACCCGAGTCACCACCTGGCGCCAGTTCACCGGCAAGTCGATCGGCACCTATATCGGCGACCTGTGCGACGCCGACTTCACCTATCACATGATCGGCGACTTCGCCCCGGAGGCGATCGTCCACTACGCCGAGCAGCGCGCCGCGCCGTACTCGATGGTCGACCGCAAGCATGCCGTGTACACCCAGACCAACAACGTGGTCGGCAACCTCAACGTCCTGTACGCGATAGGCGAGATCAACCCGGAGATCCATCTCGTCAAGCTCGGCACCATGGGGGAGTACGGCACGCCCAACATCGACATCGAGGAGGGCTGGCTGGAGATCGAGCACAAGGGCCGGACAGACAGGGTGCTGTATCCGAAGCGGCCGGGCTCGTTCTATCACCTGTCCAAGGTGCATGACAGTCACAACATCGAGTTCGCCTGCCGCGTCTGGGGCATCCGGGCCACCGACCTCAACCAGGGTGTCGTCTACGGGCAGCAGACCGACGAGACCGCCATGGACGACAGGCTCGCGACGCGCTACGACTACGACGCAGTCTTCGGCACCGTGCTCAATCGCTTTGTGATCCAGGCTGTCGTCGGACTGCCGCTGACCGTGTACGGCAACGGCAGCCAGACGCGCGGCCTGATCGACATCCGCGACACCGTTCGCTGTATCCAGCTGGCCTGTGAGAATCCGGCCGACCGCGGCGAGTTCCGGGTGTTCAACCAGATGACGCAGTCGATGTCGGTCCGTCAGATCGCCGAGACGGTCGCCGCCGCCAGTCCCGAAGCCGTCACGATCGAACAGCTCGCGAATCCGAGGGTCGAGCTCGAGGACCACTACTACAACGTGGTGCACTCAGGGCTTGCCGAGCTGGGGCTCCAGCCGCACCTGCTGTCCGACACCCTGATCGAGTCGCTGTTCGAGATCACCAAGCGGCACGCGCATCGGGTCCGGCCAGAGGCGATGCTGCCCACAGTGCAGTGGCGCAAGACCTCAAGCGTCATCAGCAACTAGGCGCTCTTGCTGAGGTTGAGTGGCGGCGTAGCGGTTGGTGGCGCGGTAGCTGCCCAGACCAGCGGAACTCAGCCGCGCGTTAGCGACCAGCGGTCGGCCGTCAGGTCATGACACAGTTCGTACGTCGTTGGCGGCAGCGTCCGCTCGGGGGTTGCCTCGACCCGGAAGCACTCGTGCCCGCCGGCCGGCGGATCGGCCGAGCTAGCCAGGCCAGCCTGCGATTCCTGATCACTGCTGCCAGCGGAATCGGCCGGACTTGCCTGACCGGCCGGGCTCACCTGACCGGCCGGGCTCACCTGAGCGGCTGGCGGCGGCGCCATCACCCGCCGGTCGAGCACGAGCATCACGGTGTACATGCGCCCGCGCCACACGAACCTGGCGGGCCTGCCATGCCGCAGCCAGACCTCCACTGGCTCGCCGCGGATGCCACGCATTCTGCTGCTCCCTGGCAAGGCGCCGCATCGGCGCCGACTCTCCGCCCAGGGGAAGACAGGCAGACTTACCTCTTTCGAACATACATTCGTTGTACGCCAGGAGCAAGCCCAGGTTAGGCCGGGACTGCCCAGCCCGGCATCGGGAAGCCCGCGAGCAGGTCCCGCACCTCACCTGCTACGCGCTCGATCGCCTGCTCGTCGTCCTTGGCCGCGGCGACAATGGCCTCATCCATCCACGCGGCGATCTGCGCCATGTGCGGTTCACTGAGGCCCCGAGTCGTGATCGCCGGCGTCCCGATCCTGATGCCCGACGGATCGAACGGCTTGCGCTGGTCGAACGGCACGGTGTTGTAGTTCACCTCGATGCCGGCCCGGTCGAGCGCCTTCGCGGCGGGCTTGCCCCCGATCCCCTGTGGCGTCAGGTCCATCAAGATCAGGTGGTTGTCCGTTCCGCCAGAGACCAGCGTGTAGCCACGCGCCTGCAGCGCGTCGGCCAGTGCCGTCGCGTTCGATACAACCTGGCGCGCGTACGTGCGGAACGACGGCTGCGCGGCCTCACGGAGCGCGACCGCGATCCCGGCGGTCGTGTGGTTGTGCGGTCCCCCTTGCAGTCCGGGGAACACCGCCTTGTCCAGCGCCGCCGCGTGCTCAGCGGTGGACATGATCATCGCGCCGCGTGGGCCGCGGAGCGTCTTGTGCGTGGTCGTCGTGATCACGCCGGCGTGGCCCACTGGCGAGGGGTGGGCGCCACCGACGATGAGGCCGGCGATGTGCGCAACATCGGCGACCAGGATCGCGCCGACCTCATCCGCGATCTTTGCGAACGCGGGGAAGTCGATCGTCCTCGGGATGGCAGTGCCGCCACAGAAGATCACCTTGGGACGCTCGTCCCTGGCGAGCTGGCGCACCTGGTCGAGGTCGACGCGGCCGGTGTCGGCGCGGACGCCGTACTGGACCGCCCTGAACCACTTGCCCGTCACCGAGACCGGCCAGCCGTGCGTGAGGTGACCGCCCATCGGCAGGGCCATCCCCATGACGGTCTCGCCCGGCGACAGGAAGGCCAGGTAGACGGCTAGGTTCGCAGGCGAGCCCGAGTACGGCTGCACATTGGCGTGCTCGACGCCGAATAGTTGCTCCGCCCGCTCGGCCGCGATCCGCTCGATCGGGTCGATGAACTGCTGGCCCTCGTAGTACCGCCGACCGGGGTATCCCTCCGAGTACTTGTTGGTTAGCACCGTCCCAGTCGCCTCGAGCACGGCGACCGAGACGTAGTTCTCCGACGGAATCAGCCTCACCTTGTCGCGCTGCCGCCGGGCCTCGGACTGGATGAGCTCCGCGATGTCGGGGTCGGTGCCCGCGACGTGCGGAATGGGCGGCTGATGCATCGCGCGCTCCTTGCCTGCGAGGCAGCTGTACTGGGCGGCAGCTGAGCCGCCAGCAGCGGTCATCATGCCCATCCATCGACGCAGGCAGACGCAAGGCCCGACCCGCTCGTCCAGCGCCGGGGTCACCCTCCCCCACAGGCCGCCGCGCCGCCGCCATTAGTGGTCCGCGTCGGGTCCCGCACGCTGCTCGGTGGGGGCACAGGCGGATGGACACCTGGCGCTGTCCGGCCCGAGACGCGCGAGTCACGGATTCGGCAGGCCACGCAACGCCCGCTGCCAGCGCACACGACCGACGCGGCAGTCGCCCAGGCGTCATGCAGAAGCACGATGGCACGCATGAAGGCCGGTGTCCGCGGGGTGCGAAGCGGGCGTAAACGTTGCTAGCCCGGCGGACGACTAGCGCGCCTCGGGCCGGACTAAGCCAGCCGGCGGATACCTGCGCCAAGCCCGCGCAGCACCCCGCGGACACCGGCCTCTGCCGACCCCGCAGACCTCGGCCTCACCGGGAGCGGCTTTAGACGGGCCGCAAGCCGGTCTCCGGGACGCGTCGGACGAGTGCGAGCCCGGCGGGAGAGTCGCCGAGCCGGGCAGCGCCGAAACGGCAGCCGCCCGGTCCCAGCTCAGCCTGATACGGCCTCGAGCAGCTTCTTGCGCTGCTGCTCGCCAAGCCCGCCGACTCGGCGGTTGTCGTCAATGCCCGCCTCTTCCATCACCGCGGCCGCCTTAGCCGGGCCGTAGCCGGGCATGGCCTTGATGACCTGAGCAACCTTGGTCTTCTTGGTGATGTCATCGGTCTTGGCTAGCACCTGCGCGATGCTGGTCTTCCCGGCCTTCACTGAGGCCAGCAGCTCGCTGCGCTTCTTGCGGGCAGCCTGGGCCTTGGCCAGCGCCTCGGCGCGCTGCTCCGGGGTAAGTGTTGGCAGAGCCATGTCACTCCTTCGATTGAGTCGATCAACTGTCCCACATACCCGGCGTCACGAGCGGTAGCCGCGATCGTGTCGGGCATTGACGAATCCAGCACACATTCTTGCTGGTCAGGAGCCTGCAGATCGATCGGGAGCTAGTTTGCGAGATTTATCCCGCGGGTCTAAAGGGCGCGGCCGGCCCAGGCCGGGGGCAAGACTTCATGGTTTCCGCGCCTTCGCCGCCCTCATTTGTCCGGTTTGCCCGCGTGGAAACCATGAAGTGCCCGCGTGGAAACCATGAAGTGCCCGCGGAAACCATGAAGTAGGCCCTGGGAAACGGGTGAAACGTCAGCAGCGGGTCCTCCGGCGATCGCGATTGGTTGAAGTTCGCCCTAGAACCTGTTCTACTTTCGGGCGACAGGGCCCGGCAAGCGGAGCAGACCGGGCCCGGCGAGCCGGAGGAGACAACGCCGATGCCGGACGAGCACTGCACCGCACGTGACCTGGCGCGCAGATCTCAGGCGGCGGTCAGGGCGAAAGACCGCGAGACGTGGCTGAGCCTCTTCGCTCCCGAGGCGATCGTGCAGGACCCGATCGGCCCCTCACCGTTCGACCCGGACGGCACCGGACACCGCGGGCGCGCGGCGATCGCCGCGTTTTACGACACGGTGATCGCCCCGAATGAGCTGATCACGTTCGAGATCGAGGACTCCTATCTCTGCGGTGACGAGGTGGCCGATGTCGGCGCCATCCGCACCGTGCTGCCCGGCGGCAAGCACGTCGCGGTCGTGCACGGCGTCTACACCTACCGCAGCAACGCCGCGGGCCAGCTCGTGGCGCTGCGAGCGTTCTGGGAGTTCGATAGGGCCGAGCTGATCGAGGCATAGCGGCGAACGCCAAGGCAGACCGCGAGTGCCGCAGATCACGGGGTATCCACGGGCAACCGTTGCCGGCTAGCAAGTAACCTGCCTAAGCGGCCGCTCTGCCGGGCGGCGTGCGGCTGCGCAGGTGAGCACGCCGCTCACCGCGACCTCGGAGCTGGCATGCGCGTCGGGCAGATCGTGATCGATATTGCCCCGTTGCGGGAGAGCCGGGACTTCCGTCGGCTGTTCACTGGCCGTTTCGTGTCCATGGCTGGGAACGCGGTCGCCACCACCGCGGCCGACTGGCAGGTCTACAGCCTTACGCACAACTCCCTGGCCGTAGGTCTGCTGACGCTCGCGTCGAGCGCGGGCATGCTCGTCGGACTGCTGGCCGGCGGCATGCTCGCCGACCGCCACGACCGCCGCATGTTGCTGATGGCCGTCCGGCTGCCGCAGGCCGCGCTCGCCGCGCTGCTCATGGTCAACAGCCTGGTCAGCCATCCGGCGTTGTGGCCGCTGTACGTCATCACCTTCGGCATCGGGCTGCTCTCCGGCCTGAGCTCTCCGGCCTCGACGGCCGCAACGCCGGCCCTGGTTGGTGCGGACAAGATGTCGGCCGCCGCGGCGCTCAACGCAACCGCCAGCCAGCTCGGCAGTCTCGGCGGACCCGCCATCGCTGGCCTGCTCATCGCCGGTCCGGGCCTCGCCAGCTGCTATGCCATCGACGCCGTGTGCTTCGCCGTGTTCGGGCTCGCGATGATCGGGCTGCGCCCGCTACCGCCCACGATCAAGGCCCAGCGACCTGGCCTCAAGTCGCTCGCCGAGGGCCTCCGGCACGTCCGGCACAACCGCGTGGTCGGTGCCATGCTGCTGGTCGACACCAACGCGATGATCTTCGGTATGCCGTCGGCGCTGTTCCCGGCGATGGCGAGCACCCACTTCCATGGTGGCTCGGCAACGTTCGGACTGCTCGTCGCTGCCCCCGGTCTCGGTGCGCTGGTCGGCGCTGCCACCAGCGGCTGGACCGGCCACCTGCGACGTCCCGGCCTCATCGTGATCGTCGCGGGGATCATCTGGGGCAGCTCGATCGCGGCCTTCGGCCTGGTCCGCAGCCTGCCGGTCGCGCTGCTCTTCCTCGCGCTGGCCGGAATGGGCGACCTGATCTCCGAGGTGCTGCGCAACGCGCTGCTCCAGATCTACACGCCCGATGAGCTCCGCGGCCGGGTCTCCAGTTTGTATCTGGCGCAGGTAACCACCGCACCTGCGCTAGGCAACGTAGAAGCTGGCGGGGTTGCACGGCTCGTCACCCCCACGTTCTCGGTGGTCAGCGGCGGCCTTGCGTGCGTGGCTGGCGCACTGGTGCTCGGGACGCTGATCCCGGCTCTCCGGAACGCGACGCTGGCCGGACCTGGCGAGGACCGGACGGCGGCGAGGCCCCAGGAGACCGCCGCGTAGCCTGCGCAGCTCAGCCGGACAGTCTGGTCCAGCCTTTCGCCGACATCACTTCGGATCGCCCGCTGGCCCGGCCGGAGACAGCCTGGGCAGTCCTGGCGGCGGCCCGCCCTCGATGAGCCGAAGCAGTGCCTCGGTGTCGAGGTGGTCCGCGACGAGGTCGCCGAGCAGGTCCAGGGTGGCCTCGCGGAGCGCGGCGAAGTTCGTGTCCGGGACGGGCTTGAAGTCGCGACCGGCAAAGGCCGCGACGTCGGCGAGGAAGGCGCGGCGGAACCGGTCGTTCGCCAGCGTGCCGTGCCAGCTCGTGCCCCAGACCGTGCCGCTGCGGCAGCCGTCGAGGAAGGGCTCGGCCGTGATCCCGCTGACGCTGACGACGCCATGATGGGTCTCGTACCCGGATACCTCGACGCCGTACGCGGAGCCAGTCGGACGGCCGACCGTCCTGGTCTGCGCGAAGGCAACCGTGGCTGGCAGTAGGCCGAGGCCAGACACGGTCCCCGCGCCGGACTCGACGTCGTCGGTGATTTCATCGGCCAGCATCTGAAAGCCGCCGCCGATGCCGAGTGTGGGTCGGCCCGCCAGCGCGCGGGCGGCGAGGACGTCAGACATACCCCGTTCCCGCAAAAATCCAAGATCAGCAACCGTCGCGCGCGAACCCGGCACGATGACCAGGTCCGCGTCGGCTAGTTCTTCCGCGGCTGAGGCCATCCGGACGAGCACGCCAGGCTCCGCGCTCAGGGCGTCGATGTCGGTGAAGTCGCTGATCCGCGGCAGCCGGACGACGCTGACGCGCAGAACGTCGTGGCCGAGCGGCGCGGCGCCGGCGGGGCGGGGGCGGCTGTCGAGGCCGGGCACGTCCTCGGCGTCGAGCCACAGTCCGCGGGTCCAGGGCAGGACGCCGAGGACCGGGCGGCCGGTCAGGTTGCGTAGCTGGCCGAGGGCCGGCTCGAGCAGCGCCTGGTCGCCACGGAACTTGCTGAGGACGAAGCCAGTGACCCGTGCCTGGTCAGCTGGCCCAAGCAGGGCGAGAGTGCCGTAGAGCGACGCGAGCGAGCCGCCCCGGCCAGAGTCGGTGACCAGGATCGCCGGCAGGTCGGCGGCCTGCGCGAGGCGCATGGTCGCGATGTCGGTGTCACGCGTGTTGATCTCCGCTGGGCTGCCTGCGCCTTCGCAGATGACGACGTCGAACTCGGCTCGCAACTGGCCGAGGCAGTCGAGAGCGAGGGCGAGCAAGCGGTCGGCGTTCTCGGCGTAGCCGGCGGCGTCCACCTCCCCGACCGGCTGACCGAGGACGACCACCTGGCGGCCGGTGAGGCCTGGCTTGAGCAGGACGGGATTCATCCGGGCATCAGGTTCGAGCCCGGCGGCCGCCGCCTGCATGGCCTGAGCCCGGCCGATCTCGGCGCCATCGAGGGTGACGTATGAGCTAAGCGACGTGTTCTGCGCCTTGAACGGCGCGACTCCCACCCCCTGGCGGCGCAGCCAGCGGCAGATCCCGGCCACGAGGACGCTCTTGCCTGCGTCTGAGGTAGTGCCAGCGACGAGCAGCGCGCCCCTCACCGCGGATCCGGGCCTGCTGTCGGCTCAGCCGTCCCGTCGCCCTTCTTCGCGCGTTTGACCTGCGGCTTTTGCGCACTGGGAGACGGGCGACGGCACATGAGAGACGACGATAGGCAATGCGAGCCCACAACGCAGCAACCGGAACCACAAGGCGTGTCCAGTACGTGATCTGCATCGGGCACAATGTGCGCGTAGGCGCCTGTAGCTCAGCCGGATAGAGCAGCTGCCTTCTAAGCAGCCGGTCGCAGGTTCGAGTCCTGCCAGGCGCGCCACACTCCCCCGCAGGTCAGAGCCGCCCTCACCGAGCAAACTCACTGATCGCACTGCCAATCAATGCGACGGCAACGACTGGCAGGCCGATTACTGGAGGGAGCCAAGTAGCCAAAAGCTGCCTGTCGAGAACCTCTTCGTTGCGCCAGCGTTCGGCCCGCCAGTGGAAGTACATCCATCGCAGGCCGCGCGGCGCCCGAGCTGCTGCTGACAAGTACCGGTCGATCTGCCAGCGCGCGAAACGGCGCCGGTTGCGAATCAGAACAACCTCGATGGCAACAAAAGCTAGACCACCGACCAGGTAACCGATTCCAGCCGGTATATCCGCTGCCACGGCCCAAGCGTCCCTTGCAGTGCCCCGAAGCGCAAGATGGATAATCCAGATGCAGCCAGACGCTGCTGTAGGCATGCCGACCGCCCGTTCCCGATGCCTGACGGCTGGACGCGACCGGCGCCGCTCACCGTAAGGCATCTGGCAGGATGTCGGCAGCTACCCGAGCGCCCTGGGGAGGAATCCGGTGCCTGTCCGCTTTCAGTTGGTCATCGACTGTGCCGACCCGGATCGGCTGGCTCGGTTCTGGGCCGCCGCGCTGGGCTATGAGCTCGCGCCGGCCCCGGCTGGATTCGCTACCTGGAACGATTTCTACCGCGAACTGGGATTGCCCGAGGAGGAGCTGGTTGACGGGGCGGACAGGATCATCGACCCGGACGGCCAGGGGCCGGGCATCTGGTTCCATGTCGTCCCAGATGTCAAGGCGGTCAAGAACCGGCTGCACCTCGACATCCACGCCAGTGGCGAGCGGACGGAGCCGATCGAGACTCGCAGGAAGCGAGTCGACGCGGAGGCCAGTCGGCTAGCCGGCCTGGGCGCCACCATCACTGGCGCATTGTCCGAAGAAGGGCTGGACCACTACGCGGTCGGGATGAAGGACCCGGAAGGCAACGAGTTCGACATCAACTGACCGCAGCCGCCGGGTGGTTGCACGGCCGGCCGGAAACTCCACGCGTTGTCCTGCCAGATTCCGGATTCCGTCTCCCCGGCGCAGAAGCCGGCGCTAACCCTCGCTGCGGGCGGGCGCGCCAGCGGTTCGACCGGTGCGATCGGTCAGGATGCGGGCGATCAGGCCGCCACTACGTGCAAGTGCAAGAACTTGCAGACGGAATGCGAGGCAATTACAATGGCACCATGACCGCCCAAACGCTTGGCTTCGCCGTCCAGCCGGAGGATCGGGCCGTGCTGGACGAGCTAGTGGAGTACTTCGGCGCAGGCAATAGGTCCGCGTATCTCCGGACGACCCTGAAGATCATGAAGTCGATCATGATCGCTGACAAGCTTCGCGAGTCGCAGGCTTACGGACAGCAGCGAATCGCCGAGCTGGGCATCGAGCCCGCCGACGTCCCGGCCCGCGTCCAGGAGTTCCTGAAGGAGTCGGCTAAGGGCCGCAAGAAGTGAGCCACCTTGTGGCGGTCCCTACCGCCGTGGTGTACGACGTCAATCTGCTCGTGACTGCAGCGGCGGGTGGCAACAGTCCCTTCAGGTCCTGGCCGTCACCGCCGCCGGTATCAGGCAACCCCTCGGCCGACTGCGTCGGCATCATCGTCGACGCCGCCGAGTTCTCGCTGTGGCTGTCGCCGCACATCACCGCCAATATTGAGCGGGTCCTGGCTGACCTGTTCAAGTGGGAGCCTGCAGAGAGGGATGCATACCTCGGGGCATTGCTGTCAGCGGCCGAGCACAGCGGCGGCGGCATTGTCACTGACGTTCCGAGGACAGTGCACGACTGCCCGGACCACGAGGACAACCTCGTGCTCGATCTCGCCGCTGAAGTCGGCGCGCTCATCGTCGTCTCCAACGACACAGATCTGCTCTCGATGTCACCCTGGCGCGGAACGCCCATCATCGACCCGAGCGCCTTTGCCGCCAAGGTCGATGCGATGCGCCGGCACGTCCGGCGGCCCAGGCGCTGAGGCCGAAGCCCGTCGGGATTGCCAGGCAGGTGAGCTGCAGCGTCGTACGACGCAAAGACCTTATGGATCAGGCGGAGCGACCGGCCGTCAGGTGGCGGCCGCGGGCTGACGGTCGATCTCGTAGTGCAGCGAGATGATGCCGTCGGTTGTCACATGTGCATCGAGCAGCCGCAGCCGAGTCGGGAGCTGGCCGAGCGGCAGCGGAACGCCATCGAAGGTGGTCGGCGTTCCGAGGCCGCCGACCAGGGACGGCAGCACCAGCAAGTGAAGCTCGTCGACGAGCCCGGCACGCAGCAATGCGCCGTTGAGACCGCCGCCGGCCTCGGAGACGACACAGGTCACTCCGAGCCGATCCGTCATTGTGCGCAGGGCGTCGCCCAGGTCGACCGGACCGTCCCCAGCGACGAGGTAGGGGATCTCCTCACGCCGTAGCTGCGCCAGGTAGCGCGGCGGTGTCGCGCGCGACACGATGACCAGCAACCGCCTGGTCGCGTCTGACTTGGACGTCCACCTGACCCGGCCTCGGCCGTCGACGACGGCGAACCACCGGCAGCCGGCCTCAGCCGGCAGGAAGTCGTCATAGAGCCCCGCGACGTCGCCGCCCGGCGCGGGCAAGCCTGTGATCGGCCCGTCGGTGTCCGCGACGAATGTCCCGCTTCCCTCCAGAACCACTTCTGGGGCGTACCGCCGCTCCATCTCAGCGTGGTGTGCCGCGAATATCCCGTCCGCGCTTGCGGGGAAGGTGGAGTGCCACAGCTGGCCCGCGGCTTCGCCCAGCAACCGGCTAGCGCGATTGAGGGTCACCCGTCCATCAACCGAAGCAGTCACCGACACCACGACCCGCGGCCGGACGGACCGAGTCGCACGCACCTCCACTGCGGTGTCCACGATCGACCACCCACATCGGCTACGACGAACCTGCGGATGGCCCACACGCTAACCGGCACATCCGACAACACTCGACCAGACGGCCCCCTCGCGCCGGGCGGCGGCTGGATCTTGCACAGGACGCGTCACTGCTGTCGCTTCACGAACGCTTCTTCGAGGGTCCAGCAGATCCGGGTCAGCTCGTCCAGGTGCTGAGTCGAGGGGAGACGCGAATACGCCCGCGGGCCATCAAGTCGATCGTGGTTCTGTCCTGGCAGATAGCCGCAACGCAGAACCCGCCCCACAGCCCCCGTGGACGTCCGACCTCAAAGCCCGTGATCATCGGCCATGGCACGCGAACGACCCTGAACATTCGGTGATCAGCCACGCCCTCATCAGTGACCGTCAGGTGCGTCCGCATGATCAGCACCGCGGCGCAGAGCCCGACAGCAACGGCAAAGCACGTCACGGCGATCCGCACCGTCAGTGGCAACCCCGTGTAGCCGACATTATGCATTCGCGGCCGGAATGACGCGGCGACTAGCCAGCCGATCAAGCCTGCAATCAGGGGAGCCGTCGCCGCTCGCCACCGCCTCTCGGGCGATGCCATCCGCATGCTGGGCATCGGCGACATCCTCTCGGGCTATCGGTCATGGCTGCCGCCGATCCGCTCGAGCGGCCAGCATCAGATGCAAGTATCGCTCGCGGCCAGGCGACATCTCAGCAGTCCGGCGGGGCGCTTACTAGCCCAGCGTTGTCGACAATGGAAACCATGGAGCAGCCAACGATTCCGGCAGGCTGGGTTACGCTGCGCCCCTTCACGACTGAGGACATCCCCTGGGTGTGGGAGGTATCACAGGACGCGATAATTCAGCACTTCGTGCAGGTGCCGACTCCGTATCAGCCGGAGCATGCGGCATTCTTCGTCAGCCAGGTGGCCATCGCCAGCTGGGACAGCGGTCAGCGAGCGGAGTTCCTGGTGGCAGATACGGCCACTGGCGCACGGCTGGGCCGGATTGGCCTGGGCCTGGGCCAGCGCGGCGCTCGCGCGGCCGAGATCGGCTACTGGGTCGATCCCGGTGCCCGGCAGCGCGGCGTCGCCACGCATGCGGTGCGGACCCTGTGCCGATGGGCGTTCGCGGCACTCGACCTCGAGCTCATCGAGTGGCGGACCGAGGTCGGGAACATCGCCTCCCGCCGCGTCGCAGAGAAGGCTGGCTTTGTGATCGAGGCGACCCTGCGCCAGCGCCAGATCCACCGGGGCGCGCGGGTGGACGTGTGGGTCGGCTCCTTGCTCTAATGCGAGTGTGTCGCTTAGCCGCGGTGAGATCGACGGCGTTTCGCAGCGAATCAATGGAGGCTCTGTGCCAGATCTGAAGCAGACGTTGCACGGCAGCCTCCGGCAGTGCCGGGCAGCGTTGCTGTCCCGGCTGGAAGGCCTGAGCGAATACGATCTGCGGCGGCCGCTCACGCCGACTGGCACGAACCTGCTTGGCCTGGTGAAACACCTGGCTGGGCTCGAGTACGGCTACCTTGGCGAGTCATTCGGCCGCGCGGCACCCGAGAGGCTGCCGTGGGTCGAAGACGGCTCGGTCTGGCACAACGCGGACATGTGGGCAACGCCCGGTGAGCCCAGCGACTTCATCGTCGGCCTCTATCGCCGCGCATGCGAGCACGCGGACCTGACCGTAGCGAAACTGGAACTGGCATCTGCAGGCTCGGTGGGTCACTGGCCGGCCGCCGAGCGCGACGCAACGCTAGGCGAACTGCTCGTGCTCATGGTGGCCGAGACGGCCCAGCATGCCGGGCACGCCGACATCATCCGGGAACTCGTCGATGGCAGACCCGGCCCCGACCATGACGAGATCTTCGACGAAGACTCCTGGCGCGCGTATGCCGCCCAGATCCAGGACGCAGCAAATGTGTTCCGGTTCCGGGCGAGTGACTGCGGTGACTTCTCGTAGTAGGTCATCTAAGCCAGGACCTGGAGGCACCGTTCGACGAGTGCATCCGGCGAGGGCATCGAGTCGACGGCTACCAAGACGAAGCCCAGGCTGTCCACGGCCTGGAGCATCACCTCGTTGTACTGCTCCGTGCGGCCGAGGAACTTGTCGACCAGCACCCTGTGATCAAGAGCCAGGTCGGCGTACCGGCTCGCCAAGTAGATGCGCTCGCGCAGAGTCTGCCGGGCGGCCGTCAGCCAGATCGCCGCGACCCTGGCGTCGTGCAGCTCGGCAACTCGATCCGGCCATACACCTGAGCCCTCCAGGATCAGCCGACCGGCGCGGTCGTCGCACGCGTGGGCGTCGATCAGCGCCTTGATCGCCGGCCACATTCGCTCGTAGTGCCGAAGCTGCTCGCCCGTCAGCTCGGCGACGGGCAGTGACGCGTAGTGAGTCGCGACATGATCTGGAACTGGCCGGCCGTCGATCGGCCACGGTCGACCGGGATGACGGCCGAGCTTGTCTGTCGAGACGCAGCTCCAGCCAAGACGTGCAGCCAGGGCCTGCGCAAGGGTGGTCTTCCCGACATTCGACGTGCCGCCGATGAGGACAACCCTGAGCTCGCGCATCAGTCCATCTAACCCCGGCCGCTGCGACCAGCCGTTGAGCGTCTCCGCACCGCGCGGACATGGCTAGGCGTAGACAGCGTCAAGCCACATCTTCAGCGCTGCCTCGGCGGCCACGGCATCGACGTCGTCACGGAACACGTGCGCGCTCATGCCGACCACGCTGCCGAAGTAGTTCCGGCCGAAGAAGCGGAACAGGCTGTCCTTCGTCCGCACGCCGAGGAACGCGGACGTCAGGTAGTCGATGACGCCGTCAAGCGCACCGGCGTCGCCGAGGTCGGCGTGCACGGCGTCCCCGACTGCGGCATCATCGCCGATGCCGAGAGCGGCCCGCAGCGTGTCCATGGCGTCCGCGGCACCGGCTGCCTTCGGGCCCTCGATGCCGGCCGAGGGCTGGCCCACGTAGGTGGCCCGGCGGCCGTTGAAGTGCTCGAGGTACTGCCCGAGCGTGTGCAGATAAAAGTCCGTGTGGCCGTCGATGGCGTCGTACTGGTCCGCCCAGTCGTCGGCGAGGATCCCGCTGTGGACGTACCGCAGGTGCGCCGTCCCGCCGCTGCGAGTCTCGATCGCGTAGTCGAGTGCGTTAAAGGTCCCGTCCGGCGACTCCATCCGGATCACCAGGCGGCGGGGCGGATCCCAGGTCTGGATGGGGGCTCCCGCCAGCGGCGTGGCACCAGCGGGGATCTCCATCCCGGTCGGGAACTGCCAGGCGGCCGTGTCGGCGGTGATCGCCGTCCACACGTCCTCGGGTGCAGCGGGCAGGTCGATTTCGCGGGTGATCTCGAATGCGCGGCTCATGACTGGTGCTCCTTGGTGATCTTGGGATGGAGTGCGACAACAAAGCGGTGATCGCGGCCGCCCGGCGCGTGCTCGTCGTGGTAGCGCGCAACCAGGCCGTTCACGGCCTCGGCCAGCTCCACGGCGAACGCCGCGCGGTCGCTGGCAGAGGCGAAGCGGACCTCGCTGTCGATACCGAGCGTTGCCACCGGCTGCCCGGCGGCGCCCGACCGGCTGATCAGCTCGCCCACCTCGCGGACTAGCCGTCCGGCGACGGCGAGCAGCCAGCGCGCCGAGCGCTGGTCAGGCTCGCGCGACGGATCGGGTGCCACGGCGGACAGCGCTGACGGCGAGATCACGTACGACGCGGCGGTCGCCTGGAGCACGCGCTCGGTGCAGTTGCCCTTGCGGCGCTCCTGCACGAGCTCGACCAGGCCGTGCCGCTCGAGCTCGCGCAGGTGGTAATTCGCCTTCTGCCGAGTGAGGCCGACGCGCGCCGCGAGCGTGCTAGCCGAGCCGGGTTGCGCCAGCTCAGCGAGCAAGCGAGCCCGGATCGGAGCCAGCGACGCCTCCGCGGCGGCGGGATTATCGATCACGGTGACGTCGTGCATGACAGCATCCTCACACCGACAAATTTTCTTGTCAAGCTGGTTTTTCTTGTCCGTCGACGGCCGCCGTCGGCGCGTGTTTCCTGGTCGGTGACCATGCCGCGCCGGGGCGTGTGCGACGGGTCGCCGGGGCGTGTACGACGGGTCGCCGGGGCGTGTACGACGGGTCGCCGGCGCGTATACCACGGGTCGCGGCCCGCCCGTGACCGTGCATGTCACGGCGAGCGCATCCGTCGATGACGCCTGACA
This sequence comes from uncultured Actinomycetota bacterium, assembly GCA_963792725.1. GTDB lineage: Bacteria > Actinomycetota > Actinomycetes > Streptosporangiales > Streptosporangiaceae > JAJYUU01. Next base: position 695,065 of record CAWBXJ010000004.1, read on the forward strand.
ACGGCGGGAGGGGCTGATACCAGGTACAACACCTTCACGCGCTAATCGGGCATCCGGTCGCATACGCCTTTGGCAGCAAAAAACCAAGTATTTAATTTGCTGGCCGCACTTGCGCCCTGCAATATGCTCCTGAACAATGTGTAGTCGCATAGGTACGTGGCGTATGCCCGACAGCTCAAGGCCGATGAGGGGCCACCAATCGGCGGGCGGCTACCGGGTCGTTGAATGCTGCGTGCCAGACCGAACAGGTGCGGGCAGCAAGACATGCGGTGACGACAAAGATTGGCCTTCTCAGTGGGGGAACTGTGGCGAGGCGACGAAGATTGCCCAACTTGTACGGCGAGACCGGCGACTGTCCACCGTGGCCATACCGGCCGCGGCACGCAGCACCGCCGATGATGATGCGCGCCCTGCGCCGGGCCGGACTGGCCCGCCACAAAGGGGATCGCGTAACCGGACCCACACCAGGCGGCAACGCGCCCGCCAGGGAAGCGGTCCTAGGCATGCAAGTGCGCTGGCTAGAGGTCGTTGGCCGAGAGACGACCGCCATCCAGGGGCGCAAGCCCCGGTTGAGCCTCATCCCGGCTCCGGTAGCCGCTCAGGTAGGCGGCCGGCGGGCGTGGTAACGCCGCGTGCATGCTCGGCGCGCGTATGAGCACGCCGAGGTGCTGACGGCAGGCGAGTCGGCATCGCGCCACTGGCGAGTTGCTGCTCGGTACGGACCCCGTTCCCGTACCGGTCAGGAGGAGCGTCCGCGCGCTCACTGAGACACGGCGTCCCGGTGAGCCGCGGGCGCATGTCAGCCTGCCCGGAGTTGCATGGCTCCCATGGATGGGAACGGGGTCAGCCCCGCCGGTCCCCGTCAGCGCGGGCGCGGCCGACTATCGTTTCGGACCGTGACTATCGAGCCGGACAGCAAAGACTGGACCTGGGTGCTGCGCCGACCGTGCCCGGAGTGCGGTCTCGACGTGCAGGGAATCGCGCTGTCGGCGATCCCGGCGATGATCCGCGCTAATGCCGAGCAGTGGCACGCGGTGCTGACCGGCCGCGGCGACCACCGGCAGCGCCCGCACCCGGCGAAGTGGTCAGCTCTCGAATACGGCTGTCATGTGCGCGACGTCCTGCGCCTGTATGACACCAGGCTCGCACTGATGCTGACGGTCGCCGGGCCGCGCTACCCGAACTGGGATCAGGACTCCACCGCGGTCGAGGACAGGTACGCCGACCAGGAGCCGGCGTACGTTGCCGCCGAGCTCGTGTCCGCCGCCGATTTCATCGCGGCCAGGTTCGCCCGCATCACCGGCGATGAGTGGCAGCGGACCGGCTTCCGCAGTGACGGCGCGGAATTCACGATCGAGACGTTCGCGCGGTACTTCATCCACGACCCGGTCCACCATCTGTACGACGTGACCGGCGTGCCAGCGTCGGCGCCGGCGTCCTAGGGCGAAGGCTCGACGGCGGCCTTGCTATGGCGCTGGATGCTGACGACCCCGTTCCCCGCCTGATTGCTGAGCGCTGACGCTAGCGCCGTCGCCAGACCGCACCAGGACCGGCCTGGCTCGCCATCGCCGGGTCTAGTCGCTGCGCGCGGAGCATGACGATCACGCGCTGCACGCCGAGCGACATCGCCAGGTAGAGAACCAGAGTGGCGGTACCGATGCCGCCGATGTCCTTGTGCTGGCCCACGAGGTAGTCGTAGCCCAGATGCGCGCCGAGGGCGAGGACCCAGAGCGCGGCCGTCAGCAGGTTCCCCTGCATCCAGGGCTGGCCGTTCTGCAGCCAGATCCGGACCGTGGCCGCGCGCGCAGCGCCGAACACCGCCGCGAGTACCAGGCTGCCCGCCAGCGCGACGATGGCGGCCGAGCCGGAATGCAGCTTCTGCATGTACTGCACCGCCTCGATCAGGCCGATCGCGGCCAGCACGAGCACCAGTCGCTGATTGCCGCGCACCGGCCGGGCCTGCAACTGCCGGTAGATCAGCAGGCCGAGCACGGCAATGCCGATGACGAGGTTGAGCGTCGTCTGGCTGGACATGACATCCCCTGTCAGCTGCCTCTGCGTGAGCCCGGTGGCTTGCGCGTGACGGTCGGGTCAGCTCGCTTCTCAGGCTAGGGCCGCCGCCCCGATATCGCGCCGTGCCCGCCGTCCGGAAGTGGCCATGACAGATGTCACGCACGTCACCCACGTGCATCAACCCGGTCACAAGATGATCACAACCAGCCTGTTAGGTTGTGCCAGGGGGAAATCGAGGGGCCAGATCGGAGGTGTTCGATGGGCCTGCCTGTACGGCAACGGAGAGTGCTTGAGCGCATCGAAAATGCGCTGCGGGGGTCAGACCCAAAGCTTGCTGGACTGTACGCGATCTTTGCCCGGCTGACCCGGGACGAAGAGATGCCCAGGATCGAGCAATTGCGGCATAGTGCACTGCTGGCGCTAACCCGGATGCGGCTGATCATGGCCGCTATTGGCCGGAGGCTGCACGTGCGACTCGTGCCCCGGCAGCGGGCCGTGCTGTTCTTCCCGCTGGCCGTCGCGCTCGCGGTTACGTCGATCGTGTTCGCCGCCAGGTCAAGCTCCGGCGTATGCACGCCCGTTCAGTCTATGGCCGCGGCCAAGACCGCTGCCAAGTCCAGCCTGTGCCGGCCGCCGGCCAGCACAAGGCTGAATTTCGGCCGCTGAGAGCGTCGTGCCCGCCGCGTGCCATCGGCCGCGGCTCATCTCGATCTGAGCAGCACAGCTGCTAGCTGCGGCCGTGTGCAGGCCGGAGCGACGGCCGCACTCGGTGCTGTGCCTACCTGCGTGCACGTCGCCAGCAGGGCTATATTGCTCGACGGGCTGGCGCTGCCGCCAAGGCCGGACAGGTCCACGAAGAAGTGCGGCCAGGGCAGTGCAGTCGAGGTCCAGACCACGTGCTTGCTGCTCAGGCTGTAGCCCCAGGCCACGCCGAGGGCGTTCTCGTCGAGCCCGAGCGCGACGTTGTCGCTGACCCAGTAGAGGCTGGCAGCGACCGAGATGGCTGCCGTGCTGACCACGACCGGCTGGCCGTGATGGCCAGCCAGGGCGTCTATTCCGACCAGCGAGGAGCCGTCGCCCACGTACACGACGCCGCGGGCGGTGTCGGCTAGTTCCAGGACGGCCGAGTTCTTGTGCCAGAGCTGGCTGCCATTGAGCCGGTAGGCGGTGACGCCGTCAGCGCCAGAGAACAGCAAGATCGTCTGCGGCTCGCCGGCCCGGGGCAAGACGTCGATCACTCCGCTGAACGTCCCGGCGAACGTCTTTGACTGCGGCCGCACGACCTGCTGGGCGCCCGTCAGCAGGCTGATCCGGAGCAGCGCGGACACGCCAGCGGCTGCGTCCCTGCCGTCGGCGTCGGTGACGTAGAGGTACTGGTCCGCGACATGCCAGGGCGGCGACCCGGATCCGATCGCGCGATGCCAGAGCACGCGGCCGGTTGCGTTGTCATAGGCGATCACGGCCGAACTGCCCACGACGACCGTCCGCGCCGTGTCCGCCGCGACCGCACCGCCGTAGGCAGCGGCCGGATACATCCGGACTTGCCGTCCAGTTGATGCCGACAAGATCACCTCGTCTCGGACTGCGCTGCCCTGTCCGCCCGGCGGCTCGATGCCGACCGCCACGACGCCGGGGAAGGCCCGGACGCTCACAATCACCGAGCCCAGCGGGAGGCCGGTCAGTCCGACGTGCCACAGCAGCCTGCCGGACCGTGCTTTATAGCCGGTCACCTCGGTACCGGACCCGACTACGGCGATGCCGCCGCCCACGCCGGCATAGGCCGTTGCCCGGTCAGCGACAGTGCCCGAGACACCCGACTGCGCGACCCACGAGCCAGGCAGCCCGCGGGACCACAGCACCGAGCCGGCCGTCGTGCAGCGCAGGCCAGTGCAGTGCGGCGCCTGCTGGCTGGTCGCGCGTCCCGGAATCACCGCGGCGCCCACCAGGACGATGGCAAGCAGGGCCCGCCTCGCCCATACGGCCGGCCCGCGCGCGACCCTCACTACCCCTGCCCTTCCCCTGCTTCGGGCAATCAGCTGATCTGGCTTCGCCCTAGGACCTGAGCCCGGTGCCGAGCGGCGCCGGTGTCGGGTCGCCCGGTGCCGGGCGGGCCCGGTGCCGGTCACCCGGCAGCCCTGGCCGCGCCGGCTACCCGATTGGGCGGCTGCCTGGCGGCGCCGGCTTCCGGCCGACCTGCCCGGCTCGGCGCAGCCTAGCCGCGGATTCCTCGTATCGGCTCGGAACCGTCCGATAGTTACCCGGGTGCTCCCCGGTACCCGGCCGATCCCTGGCCCCTCACCTGTCACACCGTAGTGGTTCCGCTGGGCCGCAGTGACCGGGCTATGCCCGGTTCGGGCCGGCACCGCGGCGGCCGGGACGGGTCAAGGCGGCGATTCAGGCAGTTGCCAGCGCCGGGCCCCTAGTCGTTTCAGTAGCGTTGGGTCCGGCCAATGCCGGCCCGCGCTCACTGGAGGAACTCATGACAGATCGCGCCCCGCTCCCCCACGACTTCCTGCCGGAAGTGCCGACGTTCTCGGTTGAGAGCGACGACGTCGCCGACGGCCAGCAGATGTCCGAGGCGCACGTCTATAACAGCTTCGGCATGAGCGGCGAGAACATCTCGCCGTCCCTGCGCTGGCACGGGTTCCCGCCAGAGACCAAGGGATTCGCCGTGACGTGCTACGACCCCGATGCTCCGACCGGCTCTGGCTTCTGGCACTGGCTGGTGCTCGACATCCCCGCGTCGGTGACGGAGCTGCCGAGGGGGGCCGGGAGCGCGGCCGGGCCAGGGCTGCCAGCCGGGGCATTCTCGGTCCGCAACGACTATGGCACCAAGGACTTCGGCGGCGCGGCGCCGCCTCCCGGTGAGCCGCACCGGTACGTGTTCACCGTGCACGCCCTCAATACCGACCACCTCGGCGTTGACTCCGACGTCTCACCTGCCGTGGCGGGCTTCAATCTCACCTTCGCCACGATCGCCAGGGCGTCGATCGTGCCCGTCTACGGCCACAGCGGCTGAACTAGCGCAGAGGCGCGTCCAGGGCCGGCCGACCGCGCGCGCCGGCCCCTGATAGTCGCGCCTGCCCGCGCGCCACACCCGCCCTGGCCTGAGTCAGCCGCCTCGCCTGAGTCAGCCGCCTCGCCTGAGTCAGCCGCCTCGCCTGAGTCAGCCGCCCTCGCCTGAGTCAGCCGCCCTGGCCTGAGTCAGCCGCCCTGGTCGGGCAGGCTGGCCAGGACCTCGCGTTCCCGGTCCGGATCAAGTCCGTGACCGGGACGGCCGGCCGGAGCCGGCGGATCGCCTTCGCGCTGTAGCCAGGCCCAAGTGTCGGCGACGGTCTCCCTGACCGGCCGGCAGGCGAGGCCTGCCGCGTATGCCTTCGCTACGTCACCGGTATGCAGGCCGGCCAGCTCGCTGTCAGGCGGCACCCATACGGGCAGCTCGGTCCACGGAGCGAGGCCGGCCTTCTCGATCAGCTCCGGCGTCACCCAGACGAGCCGCGCGCTTGACCCGGTGGCCTCGACGGCGGCCGCCAGCAGGCTGCCCATGGTCGCCAGGCCGGGCTGGCTGACCGAGTTGAACGTCCCGGTGATGCCGGCCTGCGCAGCGTGCAGGAGCCACTGGGCAAGGTCGCGACAGTCGATGTACTGGAGCGGCATGTCGGCCGGCCCCGGCGCGAGCACGTCCCCGCCCCGCTCGATCCGGCGCAGCCACCAGGGCATGCGGCCAACGATCTCGTAGGGTCCGAGGATCAGCCCGGCCCTGGCCAGGACGACCTCGCTGCCGAAGCCCTCGATGGCCGCCAGCTCGCCGCCGCGCTTGGCGGCCGCGTAATCGTCGGCGGACTCGCTGGCCGGGTCGCCCGCCACTACCGGGCCCGACTCATCCAGCCCGATGGCGATCGGCCAGCTGTAGACCGACCGGCTGGAGACGTAGGCGTAGTGCCCTGCCCGCCCAGCGAGCAGCCGGGCGGAGTCGAGCACGACGCAGGGCGCGCCGCTCCAGGTGTCGATCACGGCATCCCAGTCGGGCCCGCGCAGCGCCGCACGGAGCGCCGCCGGGTCGGTCCGGTCGGCGTGCAGCGCCCTGGCTCCCGCGGCCGGCTCGCCGCTGACCCCGCGGGTCAGCGTCGTGACCTCGTCGCCGCGCGCCAGCGCCTCCTCAACCACGGCGCGTCCGACATGATGCGTACCGCCCAGCACGAGAAGCCTCATGGGGATCATCGTGCCGGGCCCACAGCCGCGTCCGGTAGGCGTGTTCGTCCTCGGCGTATCCCGACAGCGCGTGGTGGTGAACGAGCCGGCCAGGATGGTGCGCATGCCCCCCGCCGAGTCCGTATCGCGCTCGGTCTTCGACGCCGCAGCTGCCGAATATGACGCGGCGCGGCCGTCTTATCCGGCGGCCCTGTTCGACGAGCTCGCGGCGCACGCCGGGCCGCTGGCCGGCCAGCTGGTGCTCGACTGGGGCGCCGGCACCGGGATCTCGAGCCGCCAGCTCGCTGCGCGCGGCGCCACGGTGATCTCGCTGGACATCGGCGAGCAGATGCTGCGACGGGCGCTGGCACACAGCAAGGGAGCAGCGTGCGTGCTGGCGGATGGCCATCGGATGCCGGTCCGCTCTGGGTGTGCCGATCTCGTCACGTTCGCGCAGTCCTGGCACTGGTTCGACCCGCGGATCGGCCCGGCCGAGGTCGCCAGGGTACTTAAGCCTGGCGGCCTGTGGGCTGCCTGGTGGAACAGGGCGAAAGCGGACGGAGAGCGCTGGTTCGAGGAGTACCAGGAGCTGGTGTCGACCGCGTGTCCGGGCTACAACTGGCAGCACCGGCGCGACGATCAGCTGATACCTGACTGGACCGACGATCTCGTCGCGGCGCAGGCGACGGTCGAGCCCGTTGCCACCGTCGTCGTGCCGTGGCTCAGGCACGTGTCGGCCGCCGACTGGATCACCGACGACCGCAGCAAGTCGTACTTCATCGAGCTGGAGCCGCGGACTCGGCAGGCTGTCCTCGATCAGGTGGCGGCCATCATCGCGAGCCGGTTCCCCGACGGGCAGATGACGGTCTCCTACAACACCACTCTCCTGCTTGCCCGCAAGGCCGGCTAACCACTGCCTGCTACAGCAGTGCCGACCCGGGCCAGCTCCGCCCTAGGCGTCAGCGGCTTCGGCCCCGGGATCGAGGCCTGGCTCGGCACCGACGGCATCTTCGGCACCGTCGGCAGGCCCGGCACCGTCGGCAGGCCCGGCGCCGTCGGCATCCTCGGCGCCGTCGGCAGGCCCGAGGTAGCCATCCCGCAGGAACCGCCGCAGCTCGCGGTGTGCTGCCATGAGGATCGCGCGGTCGGCTGGACTTATCTCGTCCAGATCCGCCAGATCCGCGCCGATGTCGGCGAGCACCTCATCCATCGCTTGCATGCGTCTCTCAGCATCCCGGATCGTCATCAAGTCCCGGTCCTGCCGCAGCATGACCTGACCGCGGACCAGCTGGTCGGCCACGTCCTGCGAGCACCCGAGGCCCGCCTGGAGCAAGTCACTCCAGCGGCGGCAGATCGACCTGATGCCTGCCGTAGAGCCGTACCCGACGAAGATCGCCTCCCAGGTATCGGAGACAAACCGGTCCCGGCCCAGCTCCTCGATATCCGTGCTGTCGCCGTAGTACATGACGCGCAGCCTACGTCCCGGTTACGCAGCCGACCCGCGCGTCAGTCGAACGCGGGCTGTCAGCGGGCGCCGTTCGTCAGGCGGATGGCAGGGTCGCGACGCGCTCGCCACACTGAGTGACGGTGTAGCCGGGCAGGCTGGCGAGCTGGTCGAGCAGCCATGGCGACGTCAAGGCCCTGAGCAGACCCTGGACCTCCCGCGAGCTGGCGTGAGCGGTGGGGACCACCAGGTCGAAGCGCTCAGCCGCCAGCGGCACGAACGCCAGGCCGTAGGCCAGGGCGGCCGGCTCGCTGGCGATGCCTGCATCCGCCAGACCCGCCGCGATGGCCGCCGCCACCTCCAGATGGCCGGTCGCCTGGGTCCGGTATCCGATGACCTGGCCCACGTCCACGCCAAGCTGGGCCAGCTCGCGATCCAGGACCCGGCGGGCCTCCGCGCCGGGCTCCCGGTTGACGAGGCGCAGTCCATTTGCGGCGACGTCGGCCACACTGCCGACCTGGCCCGCCAGTTCTGGCCGCAGCACCAGGCCTTCCCGCCACGAGCAGAACCCGATCACGTCGCCGCCGCCGCGCAGCAGCTCGGTGGCCGGACCGGTGTTGTAGTCCCCTGACCTTCCGCGCAGGTGGGCGCCTGCGACGTGCACCAGCCCGTCGCTGGCAAGGCTCAGCGCCTCCTGACTTGCGCACGGCCACCAGGCAAACGAGATGGGCGGGTCGAGCAGGCTGAGGGGCAGCTCGAGCAAGGGCAGCGCCGGATCACAACCGGCCACCACGAGCGTCGGCCGCGGCGGTCCGAGCGGGACGACGTCACCTGCGGCGGTGGCCCGGCCGCCCGCGGAGGCGAAGCCAGCCCTCGTGACGGTGGCGCCGGCTAGCGGCAGAGCCACGAACGAGTCCCCGATGGGTGCCAGCGATACCCGCGACCCGGCCGGACCGAGCGGAGCCAGCGATCGGACCGGGACGACGGGCTCGGGGAGCGCTGGCCCGAACAGCTCCTCGACCGTGAGACCGAGCGCCCGGCTCAGTGCGAGCGCGACCCGCAGCGACGGGTCGGACAACCCTGCCTCGACGGCGGAGACCGCCTGCCGGGAGACGCCGGCCATCCCGGCCAGCTGCTGCTGCGAGAAGCCCCTGGCCTGGCGTGCGAGGCGCAGCCGGGCACCGGCACGCGTCCCGCCCTGGCTCGGCTGAGCTGGCTCCGCCAGGCTGGGCGACTCGGCGGCGTGAGCCCGGCTCGTCACCCCGGTCGCGCTCTTACGGCCGCTGTCATCCGCCTCCTGTCGCTGATCCGGCCGGTGCTGGTCCGCCGCCATGGTCACGCCTCTCCTCGCACTCCGGCGGCCACAGCATCAACCGCCGCGCCGTCGGGCCCGAACACCGGCGGATCGAGCGCTGTCACCGTGACCTGGCTGCCAACCAGGCCTGGCCGGTCCGCGAGGCGGCAGGTCACGACGGAGGCCGGCAGCTGCAGGTCGGTCTCCCAGCTGGCCCCGGCCGGCCGGACCGCGGCCACGGTGCCGGCCAGCACCAGGCCTCGGCCTGCGGCTGCTCCGGGCACGACCCGATCGGGATGGATTCCGGCCATCAGGCCGCGCACTTCGGCGAAGCCCAGGTACCCCACGAGCTCGGCCACCCTCGTCGACGACGGGCGGAGGACCACCTGGTCCGGGTCGCCGACCTGGAGTACGCTCCCCCGATCGATGACGGCCATCCGGCTGGCGAACGCCTGCGCGTCGGCTAGCTCGTGGGCGACCAGCACGGCTGGCACGCCGCGCTCGGTCACGAGCCGGACTACCAGCGCGGTCAGGGTCCGCCGCGCCGCGGCATCGAGGCCGGCGTACGGCTCGTCGAGCAGCAGCGCGTCGCACCGGGCCAGTAGCAGCCGGGCCAGGGCGGCGCGATGCTGCTGGCCGCCCGACAGCCGGGCTGGCATCACCGACAGCAGATCGCCGATGCCGAGCGCATCCGCGACCGACGTGACCGCGGCCCCACGCCGGTCCGCGGCTCGGGCATAGGCGAGGTTGTCCCGGACCGACAGGTGCGGGAAGAGCCCTGGATCCTGACGCAGCAGGCCAACCCCGCGCTGCCACGGCGGCACGGCCACGCGCGGCTTGCTGGTGCGGGTCAGCGTCCGTCCGGCTAGCTCGACGAGGCCTGCCCTGGGCTCCACGAGGCCGGCGATCGCCTCCAGCACCGTCGTCTTGCCCGCTCCGGACGGCCCGAACAGGGCCAGTCGGTCCCCCTGCGCTACCTCGATCGCGGCGCGCACGGTGAACTCGCGGCGGTCAACCTCGACGTCGGCCTTGAGCACGCGCGCTCCAGACATAGGCGGCCAGCGGCAGCGGCAGGGCAACCACCAGCAGGACCAGCGCGTAGGGAAGAGCGGAGGCCAGCCCCGTCTCCTGGAGCGTGGTGAAGATCTGCAGCGGCAGCCCGTAGGGGTGGTAGGCAATGATAATGACAGCCCCGAAGGCTCCCATTGCCCTTGCCCAGGCTACCGACATCGCCATCGCCAGGCCCGGGGCTGACAGCGGCAGCGTCACCCGGCGGAAGACCCGACGCGGCCTATCGCCGAGCAGCGCCGCCTGCTGCTCCAGCCGCGGGTTCACCGAGCCAAACGCGGCCTGCGCCCCCACGACGTAATACGGCGCCGACTCATAGACCTGCGCGATGACCAGCGCCAGGAAAGTATTGGTCGCGGACCAGTTGAAGTGCCCGATCAGCTCGCCGATCGGGGTGTACGGCCCGACCATGAAGACCAGCAGCAGGCCGATGACCAGCGGCGGCAGGAGCAGGCTGCACAGCACCCCGGCTTCCCAGATTCGCGGGAACGGCAGCGTGCCGTGGGCCAGCATGTAGGCCAGCGGCGTGCAGATGACGAACAGGACGGCCAGCGTCACGCCGCCGGACTCCAGCGAGACGATCAGCGGATCCAGCGCACCCGGATAGCTGAGGGAGTGCGTGATCGCGCCCCACGACAGGTGCGTGAGCAGCGTGATCACGGGCCCGAGCAGCGCGACCCAGATCAGCAAGGCCCCGACGACCGACAGAGCGCCGGAGACTGAGCGGATCCGGCGCGGCACGGCCATCCCGGCAGCCCGGCCAGGCCGGCCGGGCTGCTCAGGGGACAGCTGCGTCCCCTGAGCAGAGTCGGCCGCCGCCGGGCTAGCCGCCCAGCTCACCGCTGATCGCCGCCGGTATCGCGCTCGTTGTGCCGGTCGCCGTGGGCGTCAGGAGCGTGAACCCGCCGGCCTTGTACAGCGCCAGCCCGGCCTGCGAGAGCGTGTACTTGACGAACGCGATGGCGGCCGGCGTCGGCTTGCCGATGATGGTGATGTCGATCACCTGCGGCGAGCCGCTCTTGGTCGTCGGGCTGCCACCGGCCGGGGTGACGGTGACGGTGGCCGTCTTGTACAGCGCGGCCAGTGCGGCGTCGCCGAGGTTGATCGCGGACGGCAGCGGGATGTAATCCAGGTGCAGTTCGATGGCCTGCGTGATGAACGCGCTCGACGCGTCCAGCTGGCCCGACTGCAACGTCGAGTCCAGCGAGGACTCTGCGTAGATCTGCGACGAGGTCGATGAGCCGGCCGGGCCGCCCAGGATCTTGGTTACCGTGTCCGCTGGCAGGCCGTAGTGCTTCTGGGCCAGTTCGAGCATGTAGATGAAGTCACGGCCCTGCGGGTCGATCGCAGGGTCGGTGCGGCCCAGCTTGAAGCCGGGCGTCTGCATCAGCGTGAACAGGTCCTGCAGCGGCTTGCTGCCATCAGCGATCGCCTTGAACTGGCTCGCGTACTTGCTCTTGGGGTTGTAGGCCACCACGATCGACGTGCCGGCGTACTGGACGTACCACTTGGTGAACTTGGGGAAGAGCGGGGTGACGTTGTCCCCGCCTACGCTCTCGAAGACATTGGGATGGATCTCGCCGCTGGCGATCTCCGACGACAGCGTGCCGGATGCGGCGCCCTGCCCGGAGTACTGATAGCCGTCGGCCTTGGTGAAGGCCGGGCCGACCACCTTCTCGTTGAGGTACTCCAGCGAGGACGCGTACGCCACGTTGACGGTGCCAGACACCTTGGTGCCAGAGCCACTCGGGCTACTGGAGCCACCGCTGGGGCCGGTTGAGGAGCTGCCGCAGCCAGCTGCGGCGAGCCCAGTGCAAGTCAGTGCGATTAGCGCGGCGATCTTGGCGCCGCGGCGAGTTCTGAGGACCACCATTCCAGAGACGATAGCTAGCACTGGTTGCGCACCGCAAGAAACATGGACATCGGGCCTGGCGCGCCTGGCCAGCGTCAGGTAGCTCAGGACGGGCAGAGCTAGCTTTCAGGTAGTCCTCAGCAGCTTCCGCTTCCATAACAGATGCGGCTGCACCGGCTGACGCGCCTTAGCATTGTCTGCGGCACACCACTCGCGGACAGGCGGCTGGCCGCCGCCGGTGGCGGCACCTTGGCCGGACGGGGCCCAGGCTAGAGGTGCCAACCGAGACACCCCCACAATCAAGGCGAGGCAGGCATGGGCAAGGCGGAGCGGATCCGGCGGATGAACGCCAGGGAAAGGATCGCTGCGCAGCAGGCTGCCGCACGGCGCGCTGAGGCCCGCCGGCGCATGTACCTGGCGAGCGGCAGCGTGCTCGGCGTGATCGCGATCGTGATCGGCCTGATCGTCTGGAAGAGCGCCAGTTCCAACTCGGCCTCGGCCTCCGGCAACAAGTCCACCGCCGCTCAGGTGAGCCTGGTCACCAAGCAGATCAGTACCGTCCCGGCGGCGACGCTGAACGCAGTCGGCCACGGCAGCGGGGTCGACCCGCTCATCCCCACCTCCGGCCAGCCGCCGCTCACCTCCGGCGGTAAGCCCGAGATCCTCTACGTGGGAGCGGAGTACTGCCCGTACTGCGCCGCCGAGCGGTGGGCGATGACGGTGGCGCTCAGCCGGTTCGGCTCGTTCTCCAACCTGCACCTGATCCACTCGTCGAGCTCTGACATCTACCCGAATACGCCGACGCTGTCCTATTACAAATCGAGCTACACGAGCAAGTACGTCCAGTTCACGCCGGTGGAGTGGTTCGGCCTCGTGAACAACGGCGTCGTCTTGCAGCAGCGGACGGCCGCCGAGGCCGCGCTGATGAAAAAGTACGACGCCCCGCCGTATGTCCAGAGCTCAGCGGCGGGCGACTACCCGTTCGTGGACATCGGCAACCAGTACCTGGTGAGCGGGTCCCAGTACCTGCCGAGCACCCTGGCCAACCTGACGTGGGCCCAGGTAGCAGCCGACATCCGGAATCCCGATAGCGCGGTGGCCCAGGGCGTCGACGGCACGGCGAACGCCATCACCGCCGCGATCTGCAAGATCACGAAGGACGCGCCAGCCGCCGTCTGCAACTCGGCGGCCGCCAAGGCCGGGGCAGGAGCACTCTGATGGCCAGCCAGAAGCCGGGCGGGCGCGGCAGGCCCACTGGAGCCACGCGGGGCGCCAGCAGCCACCAGAACCCCGGCAACCGCCAGGGAGCCAGCAACCGGCAGAGTCAGAGCCGGCCGCGGCCGGGCGCGACCACTGGCACGACAAAGGCGAACGGGAACGAGGCCGCTGCCGCCAAGGCGAGAGCGGGCAGCGCCACGGCCGCGGCCAAGCCGGCCCAGGCCAGCCAGCCTGCCAGGCGAGGCGCGTCCGGCCCGATCGCCAGGATCGTGGGCCCGTTCCGCACCGTCGGCCTCGTGCCGCTCGCGACGTTCGCGCTGTCCCTGTACGCGCTCGGCGCGTCGATCTACCTGACGATCGCGCACTACGACACGCACGTGACGCTGGCGTGCTCGGACAAGGGCCTGGTGAACTGCGCCGAGGTGACGACTAGTTCGCAGTCGATGGTGTTCGGGATCTTCCCGGTCGCCGTGCTCGGCCTGGCGTTCTACGTCTTCATGACGGCGCTGAACTCGCCCTGGGTCTGGCGGCTCCAGCAGGCCGGTTCGGAGCAGCTCGCCACCGCGCTGCGGTACACCCGGATCGGCGCCATCGTGGCCGGCATGGGATTCGTGCTCTATCTCATCTACGCCGAGCTCATCCAGATCGGCGCCATCTGCTTGTGGTGCACCAGCGTTCACGTGGCCACGTTCCTGATCTTTGCGCTGATCGTTTTCTACACGTCGTTCTCGGCCGGGACGCAAGCCCCGGCTCGCCGGGGCTGAACCCAGCGGCCGCGGCTGCCGTGACATTATTGGCTAACGGAGCGATGTAAGCCGGTTCGCTCCCCGCTGGCGAGCAGCAGACGTGGGCCTGTCCGCCGCGTGCTGACCAGGGACGCTCGCCGTGACTTCAGAGGGTCGGTCCTAGGCATGGGCAAGGCGCAACGGACGAGGCAGGAGACCGCGCGTGCGCGGATCGCCGCGCAGCAGGCCGAGCAGCGGGCGGCCGAGAAGCGACGCCGGATGCTGGCCATCGGCGGGATCACGATCGCGCTGCTTGCGGTCCTGGGCATCGTCATCGGCGCCGTCATCCACAATGGCAACAAAGCCAAGCAGGCCGGTGTCAGCAACGGAACGCTCCCGGCCAGCGTCCAGGCCAGCCTCTCGGTGCCGCAGAGCACCCTCGCCCAGGTGGGCATCGGCAGTTCCAGCGCATCGGCGCTGACGGCCGGACCCGGGTCCTCGCTTACCTCGGGCGGCAAGCCGGAGATGCTGTACGTCGGCGCCGAGTGGTGCCCGTACTGCGGCGCCGAGCGGTGGGCGATGGGCGTGGCGCTCAGCCGGTTCGGCACGTTCTCCCCGCTCAAGGGCATCCACTCGTCGTCGACCGACGTGTACCCCAACACCGCGACGCTGACCTTCTACCACTCCACCTATACAAGCAAGTACCTGGTCTTCACGCCGGTGGAGAATGAGGCCGTCGACCGCAGCCTGCTCCAGGCCACGACGCCAGCCCAGCAGGCACTGTGGACCAAATACGGCAGCAGCAGCTACCCGTTCATCGACATCGGCAACCAGTTCATCGCGGGCACCACGTATAGCCCGCAGGTGCTCCAGGGGCTGACGTGGAGCCAGATAGCCTCGGATCTGCACGATCCGTCCTCGCCAGTGGCGCAGGGCGCCGATGGGTCGGCCAATTTGTTCACGGCCGCGATCTGCCGGATTACTGGCAATCAGCCGACCAGTGTCTGCAACGCGGCGCCCGTCGCCGCTCTGAAGGGCAAGATCTAGTACCTGCTGCTTTGCGCGGTTCGCCTCCTGGGTAATCCCCTGATATCGGCTCTGGCCAAAGGAGGCCCCTGTGACCACTCCAGCCAGGTTCCGGGGAGTCTCCGCGCTGCGTGAGTACTTCCGCACCAATCAGCGGCCGATCTACTTCGTCTCGCCGACGGCATTCAACTTGCTCGGCATCAACCGCTGGGTCCGGCAGTTCCGCTACGTCTGCCACTACGACTCCTTCGATGGCGGGCACCCCAATGTCTTCGTTCCGGCCGACCGGCGTGCGCCTGAGTTTGAGTCGATCGAGGACATCTGCAACTACCTGCTCCGCCACCCCGAAGTCCGCAGCATGATGCGCTCGAACGGGCCTGGCGGCCTCGTCACGTTCGTGATGTTCGACGAGCAGACCGAGGCGCTGGCGGCCGAGCTCGGCCTGCGCGTCGTGCATCCGCCGGCAGCACTCCGGCACCGGCTGGATTCGAAGATCGTCACGACCCAGCTCGGCAACGCGGCCGGCGTGCCCAGTGTGCCGAACGTGCTCGGCCGGGCGGGCAGCTATCCGGAGCTGATCCAGCTAGCGGCGACCGCGGGCCTCGGCACCGACCTGGTCGTCCAGATGCCCTACGGCGACTCGGGCAAGACCACGTTCTTCATCGCCAGCGCCGATGGCTGGGCGGCGGCAGCGGCCAAGGAACCAGTCGCCACCGAGGAACTCAAGGTGATGCGGAGGATCGAGCACCGCGCCATCGCGGTCGAGGCAGTGCTCCACCCGGCACGGCACTCTCGTCGGGCCGCTGATGAACGACATCACCGGCCATCCGGAGCTGACCCCCCACCGCGGCGGCTGGGCAGGCAAGGACTACCCGGCGACACTCACCCATGAGCAGAAGCAGCGCGCCAGGCAGCTGACGCGCAAGCTCGGCGACCAGCTGGCAGGCGAAGGGTACGTGGGCTTCTTCGAGGTCGACTACCTCGTCGATACCGGCTCTGGCGAGCTGTACCTCGGTGAGCTCAACCCGCGGATCAGCGGGATCAGCCCGATGACAAACGTGACCGCGGGCGCCTACGCCGACATGCCGCTGTTCCTGTTCCATCTGCTCGAGTACCTCGACCTCGACTACGACGTCGACATCGACGAGATCAACGAGCGCTGGTCCCACGAGGCCAGCGTGGACGTCTGGAGTCAGCTGATCATGAACGAGACGGCCGAGGGAGTCGACCTGCTCACGGCCGCACCGCGGACTGGCGTGTACACGATCGCGCCAGACGGCAGCGCCGACTTCCGCCGGCACGCCTACGACTGGCACGGCATCGTCGACGAGTCCGAGGCCTTTTACCTGCGGATCCTCGCGCCCGGCGACTTCCGGTACAAAGGCGCCGACCTCGGCGCCATCGTCACGCGGGCGGCTGCAGGCCGACGACAACACGCTGGAGCGGCGCTGCGTCCAGTGGATCAGCGGCATCCGCCGCCAGTTCGCCGGGACGCCCGTGGTCCCGCTCCAGCCGCAGCCGCCAGTCCGCGAGTCGTTCAAGATGGCCTGACGCCGCCGCCAGCGCCCCGGCCCAAGCCCGGCCCAAGCCCGGCCTGGCCTAGGCCCGGCCTGGGCCCGGCCTAAGAGCAAGGGTTACCTACTGATGCTGATAGATGAGCAACAGTAGGCAACTCCTGCTGTATGGCGGCGGCCTGCTGCTGTATGGCGGCGGCTTACTCGGCGTCGTGGCAGACAGCCTCGACGTTATTTCCGTCCGGATCACGGACAAATGCACCGAAATAGTTCTCATGGTATTCGGGCCAGACGCGCGGCGCGTGCAGGACCTCAGCGCCGCCGAGGACGGCCACGTCGAAAAACGCGCGCACGGCCGCCCTGTCGGGAGCGGTGAAGGCGAGGTGCGACTCGCGGAAGCCGTCACCGGTGTTCTGCCGGCCAATCCAGAAGGTCGGCTGCGACGACTGGCCATAGCCGATCGCTTCGCCGAGATCCATGATGCGCGCGCCCCCGAGTGGCGCCAGCACCGCATCGTAGAAGGCAGCGCTGGCTGCCATGTCCGCGCACTGGATAGAGACGTGGTCGAGCATGAGACTCACCTCTTCGGTATCGGCCGGCCCGTCAGGAACGCGACGATCGCGGCGGTGAAGGCCCCGGCCAGCAGGCGCTGAAAGGCCGGGCTCGTGAGGAGCCCGGCGTCGGTGGCGTTGGGCATGTTCCCGCACTCGATGAGGATCTTCGGGACGGTGGTCAGGTTCAGGCCCGCCAGGTCGTCGCGCTCGATGAGCCCGTCCTGTCCGTAGTAGTCGCTCTCGGGCATGGGCGTGTACGCCAGCATCGCGGCCCGCACGTCACTGCCGAAGGCTACGGACGCGCTGATCACCTTGTCGTTCGGGCCGTCCGCGACCGGCTCCAGCACGGTGAAGCCGCGACCGTAGCCGGGGCCACCGTCGGCGTGGATGTCGATCGCCACGTCAGCGTGCGCCCGGTTGATGATCTGCGCCCTGGTGGTGACACACGGGCCGACGCCCTGGTTGCTGTGACGCGTCATGACGACGCGGGCACCGTCGGCGATCAGGTCAGCTCGCAGGTCCGTGGCCACGTTGAAGTTGAACTGCGCCTCGGTATACCCGCCGGCCGTCTGCGTGCCGGTCGTGTCGCACGTCTCCTCCATCCGGCCGTTCCAGATCATCGTGTCGATGAAGGCGGCGTCGTTGAAGTTGCCGCCGTCATGACCGGGATCGATGCCGACGATCTTGCCGGCCAGCGGCTGCGCGGCCACGACGGGGAGCGGCGAGCCACTGGGGCTCGCGCTGACGCCGGAGGGCGAACCGCTGCCGGGAGTGCCCGCAGGTCCGGCCGAGTAGCCCGCGCTAGCGATGGGCGAGGAATCGCGCCCGCCCGGAGCAGGAACCTGCGGGTCCGACGCGGCGCAGCCAGCGCACGCCAGGGCGACCGCGCCCAGGATGGCGGCAGCGCGCCTCGTCAGGTGCATTGTGCGAGCCTAGCCGCGTGTGCCGGCGGTCGGGCGCCGCGAGCCGATTCCTCAGGTCCCGATCCACTCCTCGCTCTGCCGCCAGAGCCGCGCGCTGAGGTCCGCAGTGGCAACGGAGCTCGGCTCCCGCTCCGCGCTTGCCTCGTAATACCTGCCGCTGACCTCCGCGAGCTCGGGCGCGGTGGCGCAGTACAGCGAGGTGCGGGCACCTTCATCGACGGTCAGCATGCGCCTGGTGACCAGCGGCCGGACCGGCCAGGGCACCCGCCGCCAGATGTCGGAGGCCACCACGCCGGGGTGCAGCGCGTAGGCGGTCACGCCGGTGCCAGCGAGCCGGCGGGCCAGCTCCTGCGTGAAGAGCACGTTGCAGAGCTTGGACACCGCGTACTCGCGCATGGCCGCAATGGTGCGAGCGGGGCGCCGCAGCCTGGCGAAGTCGATGCCTGGCGCCTGGAAGTGAGCGTCGCTCGCGACGTTGACGATCCTGGCCCGGCTGTCAGTCAGGTGGTCCAGCAGAGCCGTCGTGAAGGCGAAGTGGCCGAGATGGTTGACCCCGAAGAGCAGTTCGAACCCGTCGCTGGTCAGGCCCCGCCGGCCGGCCACGCCCGCATTGTTGATCAAGACGTGCAGCGGCTCACCGGAGGCCAGGAACGCCTGCGCCGCCGCCTGAACCGAGCCGAGATCAGCCAGGTCGAGCTTCAGGAACGCGACCTGGCCGCTGCCGGTGGCAGCAGCGATGGCAGCGACGGCCGCCTGGCCCTTCTGCTCCGACCGGCAGGCAATGTGGACGCGGCCGCCTCGAGCGGCCAGCGCGCGTGCGGTCGCCAGCCCGATCCCGGTGTTACCGCCAGTTACTAGGAACGTCCGTCCGGATAGCTCAGCCATGGCTGGCATTATCCGGCATGGGCGCTACCAGCTAAACGAGCCGGACGTCGTTGTCGCCTGCCAGAACGAGGCCAGCGCGGATGTGCAGTTGCCGTCCTTGCGCTGCAGCCTGCCGAAGGTCCTGGTGACGAACGTGCCTGCGCCCCCGTCGCGGGCAAAGCGGCCGCGGCCGCCGCGGACCTGGTAGTTGCCGCGGTGAACCTCGGTGAACTTGCAGGTTGTCGGGTTCGGCACCGACACCGACCCGCTCGTGGTCTCGGTCACCAGCCGGACGGAGCCCTTGCCGAACACCAGCCAGATCACTTCCCGGCCATGAGACGGCGCGCCGAGGTTAGCGTGACCCTGCGTGTTCAGCACGCCCGTCGCCTGCGCGTGCTCGCGGGTCGCGGTCGCCACGCTAGTGGTCAGGCGAAACTGCTCGTGCCCGGTCCTGGCCGCTCCGGCCGCAGGCGCGGCCGAGGCGGCAGACGCGGCCGAGGCCACAGGCGCGGCCGAGGCCACAGGCGCCGCTAGGGCGGCCGCGCCGCCGATCACGGTGAGCAGCGTCGCCAGTGCTCCGGTCGCGATCGCGGCCCGGCTGTGAATGAGCATGTGTGACCTCCTACTGCCCGCGTCATAGCGGGCTGACAGCGTGTTATCTGAGCCGGAACCCAGCGACAACGGCGGCCGCGCCGACCACCGCGAGCAAGATAAGGCCGTCCAGCGCCCGCCATCGAAGCGAGCGCAGCAGCAGCGCGAACGGCTCGTCGGCCGGGCGGTCGCTGTCGCGCAGCAGCGCGGCCGCGCGCCCGGCGGCGTGCGCCACGCCGATCAGCCCGGCGACGACGATCCCGGCCGGGATGCTGCTCATGGTCGCGACGAGCACAGGCAGGATCCCGAACCCGGCGTATGGGTTGCGGGTCAGGAAGCCTGGCCCGAGTATCCAGCCCCAGAGGAGGACGCGGCGGGTGCCGCTGGTGTCGATCAGCAGATCCTGCGGAACCTGCCACCGGCGTCCCGGCGCGGGTGGCCAGGACGAGCCGCGAACCTCGGCTGCGCCGTACAAGCACCCGTAGACCGCGGCCGCGATAACCGCCGCGGTGCCGAGCCAGTGCACGGCCAGGGCCAGGGCGCTCACCGCCAGGCCGACCGCCACCCAGACGACAGCGCCTGGAATGACGTAGGCAGCGAACACGAGCCCCGTCCTGGCGCGCCTCCCGACCGGGAGGCCGGCAGCCAGCGACGCTGCCGAGTTCGCACCTCAAGGGGAGTAGGCCTTGCCGTATCCGGTGCTCGCGGCCAGCAGGATCGCCAGTGCGGCGAGCATGACCACCCGGCCGCCTGCGAGCCACGCCGCGGCCAGACCGGCGGCCACCGCGATCGCGGCGAGCACGGCCCGCCCCGCAACGCTGTCCAGCGCTGCGCTGCGGGCTGGCAGCCGTTGCAGTCCGGCGCTCACTGCGACGCGCTGAGCTGCTGGATCCGGTGCTGCTCGGCCCGGACGTCGGAGACGGTCTGGCACTGACAGCACACGCAGCTGCTCAGGCACGTACACCAGCCGTGGCAGCCGGACTTGCCGATGCAGTCGTAGCAGACGCGGTACCCATAACCCTTGCCGATGCCCATGCACGCGATCCAGGTGCCCTGCGGCCACTCGCAGCGGTAGCCCTGGGAGTTGAAGCAATCACCGGTGAACGAGCCCTTGCACAGGTGGTGGCCGGGCGGGCAGCCGATCTCGGGACAGCCGCTGCACCGGCGCGTTGGGCCGCAGTGGCAGTCGGCGGCGAGTGCAGGCCGCTCCCCGATCGCGAGGGACGCCACGCCGACCGTCCCGCCCAGCACCACGCTGCGGAGGGCAGCACGCCGGCTCACCCGCCGGGCGACGCGCTCGGCGAGGCCGCCGACTCTGGTGTCGAATCGTTCGCCTGCCTGCTTCCAGCTCATACGGCGGCCTCGCTTTCCCGGACGATCGATGCTGCCTGTGCCTGGACTGCCGACGTCGAGCTCGCTGACCCGACTGCCCGCACGATCCCGCTGCTGTCGACCGCGACCAGGAGCGGCGTGCCGGTCGCGCGGTATCCGCTGACCTCGGCCGCGCTCAGCGGTCGGCCGATTTCCAGGTGCGTGTCCTGGAACGCGGCAGAGATACTCAGGTAACCGGGCGGATCGGAGATGAGCAGCAGCACGCGGATGCCCGTCAGCTCGCCGGCCGCGTGGAGCGCGCCAAGGCAGCTGACAAGCTGCTCGCACGCTGGGCAGGTCGGGTCCACGAAGGCGATCAGGGCCGGCTGCCCGTCGCCTGGCATGAGCTGATCCGCGTCGCCGTCCGGCAGCCGCCGGTAGCGGATCGGCGCTGCCCGCACCCCGACCGCAGGTCCTGGCTCACCCTGCGCGGGCTCGTGGCTGAGCAGGCGGCCGAGCTGCCGGTACAGCACAACGACGAGCGCGCCGAGCGCGAACAGCAGCGCCCACTGCGCTACCTCCAGGTACAGGGGGATCCGCATCACGCCGCCACCTCCGGTGTCGCCAGCGCCTTGGCCGCTGTACTAGCCGCCAGCGCAAGCAGGCTAGCGGCAGCAAGCAGGAGCAGGTGCGCGGTCAGCCCGATCGCCACGGTGTCCGTGGCTATCGGCGACGCCGCGAGCGTGGCAGCGGCCAGGATCACGAGCGACTGGACCAGGCTGCGGGCGCTGAAACTGCGCCGCGTCAGCGCTCCGAAGCACCGGCACGGACGGCCGCGGTAGCGGGCGTAGCCGAGGCCGGCTACGACCGTGAACCCGCAGGCAAGGACCAGGACGGCGAGGTTCGCCCAGGCAGCGGCCGGCCAGCATAGGCTGACCGCCCCGGCGACCAGCTCGGCCGCGATGACGGCGGCCGCTACGGCCGGGACGAGGGCCCGGCGGCGGGCCGCCGGCGGCGGCACGAAGAGCCTGATCGCAGCCGTGAAGCCGACCGGATCGGCGAGCTTCGCGCCGCCCGCGGCGATCAGCAGGACGGCGATCGCGGCCTTGGCGGCCAGCACGAAAACGGTCACCGGGCCGCCGCCGCGAGCGGCAGGCTGGCGAGCTGATACAGCTTGGCGACCTGCCAGGAGTGATTCACCAGACTGGAGGCACGCACGAGGCCGTCGCGATCGACGAAGATCAGGAAGGGCCCGACCCGGACGTTGTACTTGGCGTACAGCGCCGGCGAGCCGGTCAGGACGGCCACCGAGTGCAGGCCAAGCTCTGCGAGCACCGCCTCGGCCATCGGGTTCGGCTGCCTTAGCAGCAGCACGATCTCCAGCGGCGCGCCACTGGCCAGCAGGTCACGCAGGCCGTCCGCGACCGACGGGAACGACTTGAGCGAGTGGTCGGCGAACACCACGAGCTGGGTCGGCATCGACGGCGGCGACGTATGCACGGTCCCGGCCGGGTCCCGGAGGGACCAGGTCGGGGCGCGCTTGCCGGCGGCGAGACCATCGCGCTCGATCGCGTCCTGTGCAGACAGCCGGACTTGCGCGACGCCGAGTAACGCCAGCCCGGCCGCAACCAGCAGCATGGCACCGCAGACCGTGAAGGCCACTGCCCAGGTCACGACGGCCACCCGGGCCGCCGAGCCCCTCCCCTGCTCATGACACGAATGAACCATCGCAGGCCGCTTGGGTCAAGTATTGACACCTGTTACTGATGGTGCGCAAAGGAGCGCGCCGCAGTCGCTCGGCCTAGGTCCGTCGATCGGCTGAGGCCGGGGCCTGGCGGCCGCGACGTCGCGCTGACATCCTCAGGACCACCATGGTGACCACCGGGAGCGACGTAACCGAGCGGGCGGCTGCGGCTGAGCTGCGGCAGCTGCGCTCGCGCGGTCGCTGGCGCGGCGTGGTGGCCCTGCTCGGTCCCGCGTTCGTGGCCGCCATCGCCTACGTCGATCCCGGCAACTTCGCGACCAACTTCTCCGCTGGCGCGTCGTTCGGTTACCGCCTGGCCTGGGTGATCATCGCGGCGAACCTGATGGCGATGCTGGTGCAGTACCTGTCGGCGAAGGTCGGCGTCGCCACCGGCAAGGACCTGCCCGAACTATGCCGCGAGCAGCTGCCGCGCGGGGTGTCGCGCGGCCTGTGGGTGCAGGCCGAGCTGGTCGCTATGGCCACCGACGTCGCCGAGTTCGTCGGCGCCGCGATCGGGCTGAACCTGCTGTTCAGGGCCCCACTGCTGGTCGCCGGCCTGATCACGGCCGTCGTGGCGTTCGGGATCCTGGCCCTCGAGCAGCGCGGCTACCGGCGATTCGAGCTGGCCATCATCGGGCTGCTCGCGATCGTGCTGCTCGGGTTTGCCTACGACCTGGCGGCCGTGCACCCGAGCGCGGCCGGCATCGCCGGCGGCCTGGTGCCGCGGCTTGGTTCGTCCGCCAGCTCGCTGCTGGCGGTCGGCATCGTCGGGGCGACCGTCATGCCGCACGTGGTGTACCTGCACTCGGCCCTGACCAAGTCGCGGGTCAGCTGCCGGGACGACGCCGAGCGGCGGCAGCTGCTGCGCTTCCAGCGGGTCGACGTGCTCATCGCCCTCGGTGCGGCCGGCCTGGTCAACCTCGCCATGCTGTTCGTGGCGGCGGCGCTGTTCAGCCACGCCGGGGCGGCCGCGCATGCGGCCGCGGCCGGCGGCTCCATCGAGGCGGCCCACGCCGATCTTGGCCGACTGGTCGGCGGCGGTGCCGCGCTGGCCTTCGCGGTCGCCTTGCTGGCGTCGGGGCTATCGTCTTCGAGCGTCGGGACGTATGCCGGCCAGGTGGTGATGCGGGGGTTCATCGATCGCGCGATGCCGGTCTTCCTGCGCCGCGGGCTCACGATGCTGCCGGCGCTCGTGGTGCTCGCGGCTGGCCTGCCGCCTACGACGAGCCTGGTGATCTCGCAGGTCATCCTGTCCTTCGGCATCCCGTTCGCGCTCGTGCCGCTGGTCGCGCTGACCCGGCGAACTGACATCATGGGCGCGCTGGTGAATAGCCGGCTGACCACCCTCGCGGCCGAGGCCACCGCCGCACTGATCATCGCGATGAACGTCTACCTGCTGTGCGTGACCGTGCTCGGCTGAGGCTCGCGCTGCCTGCTCGTGCTCGCCGCCTGCGCTCGACCAGCAGGCCGGATCGGTCCTTATAATTCGCGTAATGCCATTTGCCAGCACGCCGCCCGTCGAGCCGGTCACCGCGCGGGATAAGCGCCGCATCGTGGCCGTCATCGCCGCGGTGCTGCTGGTCATGGCCGCCATCGCGGTGTGGGCCGCGGTCCGGCCCGGCACGTACGGCACTTCGAAGGATGGGTGCATCACCGTCACCGTGCCGAGCAGCACCGGTGGTGGTCTCCTGCACCAGTGCGGCCAGTCCGCCAAGGTTACCTGCCAGCGGGCCTTCGTCAGCGCCGACAAGCTTTCGGTCCTGACCCGCCCGCAGTGCCGCCTGGCCGGGATCGAGCCCTCCCCCTAGCGCCTGTGCGGCCTAGCTCAGGAGCACGTCCGCGTCGAAGCAGGTCCGGTCGCCGGTGTGACACGCGCCGTCGGTCTGGTCGACCCGGACCAGGACCGCGTCGCCGTCACAGTCCAGCGCCACCGAGACCACCCGCTGCACGTGCCCGGAGGTCTCGCCCTTGACCCAGTACTCCTGCCGGCTCCGCGACCAGTAGGTGCACCGCCCGCTCGTCAGCGTCCGGTGCAGCGCCTCGTCGTCCATCCAGCCGAGCATCAGGACCTCGCCTGTGTCGTGCTGCTGGGCGATGGCCGCGACCAGGCCATCCGCGTTTCGCTTGAGCCGGGCGGCGATCTTCGGGTCGAGCCCGGACGCCGCAGCGTCAGTCCCCATCAGCAACCTCCCTCGACGTCACCGGCCGCACCAGGTGCCCGGCCGCTGCCAGCGCATCCTTGACCGCGCCGATGCTGAGCTCACCAAAATGAAACAGGCTCGCGGCGAGCACGGCATCGGCTCCCGCGTCGATCGCCGGGCCGAAATGGCTCACCGCCCCCGCGCCCCCGCTCGCAATCACGGGAACGTGGACCGCTTGCCGGACTGCCGCGATCAGCTCGAGGTCGAATCCGGCCTTGGTCCCGTCGGCGTCCACCGAGTTCAGCAGGATCTCTCCTGCCCCGGACTCGGCGGCCTGGCGGGCCCACTCCACAGCATCGATGCCGGTCCCGCGCCGCCCGCCATGTGTCGTCACCTCGAAGCCGGACACGGTGCCCGGTGACCGGCGCGCGTCGACGGAAAGCACGACGCACTGCGCTCCGAACCGGTGTGCTGCCTCGCGGAGCAGGCCCGGCCTCGCCACCGCAGCGGTATTGAGCGCGACCTTGTCTGCTCCAGCCCGCAGCAGCCGGTCGACGTCGTCGGTGCTCCGCACTCCCCCGCCGACGGTCAGCGGGATGAACACCTGGTCGGCAGTCCGCCTGACCACCTCGTACATGGTCGCTCGGTCGTCGCTGGAGGCGGTGATGTCCAGGATCGTCAGCTCGTCGGCGCCCTCGCGATCGTAGGTCGCGGCGAGCTCGACCGGATCGCCGGCGTCGCGCAGGTTGGCGAAGTTGACGCCCTTGACTACCCGGCCGCCGTCGACGTCCAGGCACGGGATGACGCGCACCGCGACCGTCACAGCACGGCCACCACATCCGCCGGCCCAGCGGTACCGATCCCTGGCTTGCAGGCGACCGCCTCGACCTCGACCAGCATCCGCGCGTCGATCAGGCCGCTGACCTCGATCATCGAAGTCGCGGGCAGGACTCCGGCGAACGCCTCGCCGTGAGCCCGGCCGTACTCCTCCCAGCGGGCGATGTCGCTGACGTACATCCTGGTGCGCACCACGTCGGCCAGCCCGGCACCGAGCGCCTCGAGAGCCGCCCGAACATTCGCTATCGCCTGGACCGTCTGCGCGTAAGCATCGCCAGGGTGGACGAAGTCGGCGCCGTCGGAGTTCTCGTCTTGCATCCCAAGGCTACCGCCCCGAATCGAGGTGCAGCCCGACACGAAGATGTAGTCACCAGCGGCGACCGCGCGGCTGTAGCCGACTATCGGCTCCCACGGCGCACCGCTGCTGACCCGGCGCGTCCCGGTGGTCCTGTCTGCCTTGCGGTCTCCCCGGCTGGCGTTTTCGTCTGTCCTGGGCATAGGCCCAGCGTAAGGCGTGCCCCCCGCGGACGTGGCGGGCGAGATCCCGGTGGCGGCATACTGCTTGGGACCGCGAGCCAGGCATGGTGGTGATCAATGGTTGATGTGCGGCGGTCGCAGGCTGATGCAGAGGGCGCGGTGTTCGGCTACCTGGGAGTCAGGATCAGTGGGAACCGGGTCTGGACTATCGGGCACGGAGCCCCAAGTCGGTGTCTGGGTCAACTGGCGGGTGCCCGCGCTGGCATCGTCGAGCCCCGGCGGTCTTGGATAGGCACCTTCATCTCGCGTGTGCTACTCGGCGACGCGCCGCCCAAGAATGCCACGCTCTACGTAGCCTTCGCCGATGGCAACCGCTACGACCGGCTGGTGTTGCCGTGGGTACGCGCTCTCGATTGGCCGAAGATAGGTGGCGAGATCGGCCGATTCAATGCGGTCGCACATCTCACCCCACCATCGTTCTGAGTAAGGAGCGCTTGGGGCGGTCGAGCTTCGACCCGACCACCGACGTGCAACCGGACACGAACACGACGTCGCCGACCGCGACCGCCCGGCTGTACCCGGCAACTGGCTCCCATCTCGTGCCGCTCGACACACGCCGCACCGCGGTCATCGGGCCACCGCCGCGAGCGCCTGCGGCAGCGTGAAGGCGCCGGCGTACAGGGCCTTGCCGACGATCGCGCCCTCGACGCCGAGCGGCACCAGGCCTGCGATCTGCTGCAGGTCAGCCAGGCTCGACACGCCGCCACTGGCGACGACTGGCCGATCGGTGCGCGCACAGACGCGGCGCAGCAGGTCCAGGTTGGGTCCGCGCAGCATGCCGTCCTTGTCGATGTCGGTGACGACGTACCGACGGCAGCCGGCCGCCTCCAGCCGGCCGAGCGCGTCGTCGAGCTCGCCGCCGTCGGTGGTCCAGCCACGCGCCGCGAGCCGGGTGCCGCGGACATCGAGCCCGACCGCGACCCGGTCCCCGTGCTCGGCGATGACGTCAGCGACCCAGTCCGGGTCCTCCAGTGCCGCGGTGCCGATGACGACCCGGGTGCACCCGGTGGCCAGCGCTGCCGTCAGCGCGGCATCGTCTCGAATCCCGCCGGACAGCTCGACCTGCACGTCGAGCTTGCTGATCAGGTCGGCCAGCAGCGGTGCATTCGAGCCGCGGCCGAACGCGGCATCCAGGTCGACCAGGTGAATCCAGGCTGCGCCGGCGTCCTGCCAGGCCAGCGCGGCGTCGACCGGATCGCCGTAGCTTGTCTCGGTCCCGGCCGCGCCCCGCACCAGCCGGACCGCCTGGCCGCCAGCGACGTCCACGGCGGGCAGTAGTTCAAGCGTCATCGTCAGGTCCTGTTCGGTGTCGGCGGACGGCAGGTCAGTGCACGGCGAGTCACCAGAGGGTGTCCAGCCAGTTGGCCAGCAGTGCGGCCCCGGCGTCGGCCGACTTCTCCGGGTGGAACTGGGTCGCCATCAGCGCGCCGTCCTCCACCAGCGCGACGAAGTCCTCGCCGTGCGTGGTCCAGCCGACCACGGGCTCGGGCTCACCAGGCCGGAGCGGGACCTGAGTCGCGGCGTAGGAGTGCACGAAGTAAAACAGGGCGTTCGCGTCGATGCCCGCGAGCAAGCGTGAGCCGGGGGGGCGAGTGACCCCGTTCCATCCCATGTGCGGCAGGACGGGAGCGGTCAGCTTGCGCACGACCCCCGGCCAGCAGCTCACCCCTGCGGTTGTCTCACCGTGCTCCTGCCCGGCCTCGAACAGGATCTGCATGCCGACGCAGATGCCAAGGACGGGGCGGGCGCCGGCCAGCCGCTTGGCGATGACCTGGTCGCCGCCGACCGCCCGCAGTCCGGCCATGCACGCGGCGAACGCGCCGACACCGGGGACGACGAGTCCGTCGGCGCGCTGCGCCGCGTCGGAGTCGGCGCTGATCTCGGCGTCGGCGCCGACTCGCTGCAGGGCCCGCTGCGCGGATCGCAGGTTGCCCGAACCGTAGTCGAGCACGACCACGCTCGGCCGACGGCTGGTCACGGCAGCTCCCGTCACAACGACTCGCTGGCCTGGGTGCGGGCCAGCCCGGCTTCCAGGCTATCGAGCGGCGCCACCGCGCTTGGACGGCACGTGCTCGGATCGCCGGCTGCGCAGGCGATTGCGTTTTACGCCGGGCCCGGCGGGTAGCAGGAGTGGCTCAGGAAGGGAAGTAACCCATGTATATAGGTATCGGCACCATCGTCCTGATCGTCATCATCGTGCTCCTGGTCTTGTTCCTGCGCCGGGCCTAGCGAGGCGCACACGCGGCGCGAGGTACCGTGCGACAGTGACAAGCTCGCGACGCCAGGAGACACCATTGGACATCACTCAGCTGATCCTGGACGACCATCACGAGCAGCGGCGTCGCTTCGCGATTCTCGAGCAGATCGACCCGGCAGACGTCCGAGCACTCGGCGACATCTGGGCTCGCCTGTCGGTCTTCCTGGAGGTACACGCCGCGGCCGAGGAAGCGATCTTCTACCCCGAGCTGGTCAGGCTGGCCGTTGGTCCGCAGCCGCTGGGCAGCGCCGAGCCGGAGACCATCGACGCCATCCACGACCACAACGAGATCCGGGACACCATCGCGGCCGTCGCCGGCCATCACGTCGGCAGTCAGGGCTGGCGCGACGCGGTCGCGGCGGTGAACCTCGCCAACTCCGACCACATGGCCGAGGAGGAACGCGAGGGACTGACCGACTTCCGCCGCCGGGTAAGCCTGGCGGAGCGGCATGCGCTGGCGGTGGAGTTCGCTGCCTTCGAGGCGCGGAATTTCGCTGGCGTCCGGCCGGTGGACAAGGACCCGCAGGATTATGTGCGTGTGCAGGAGGAAGCGGCCAGGGCTCGCACCGGGCCAGGTTCGCTCGCCATCGGCGACCTCAAAGGAGCCTGACCTCCGCCGGCAGCCGCTCGCCCTGCCGCCGGGTGCGCGTGACTCAGATCATGATCACGTAAATAATGTTTCGCCGGCGGGCTGTTGCGGTTTTGGTGTGGGTGCGGGTTGGGCTGGCTGGTCGGCGCGGATGTGTGCTCGGGTTGGAGCGGCTGGGAGCGGCTGGGAGCCGGGCTGGGCTAGGCGGGCTGGCTGGAGAGACTGGCGAGTGCTGCCGGGGTGAGGTTGCCGGTGCTGATGGCCTTGAACAGGTTGGTGGCGGCGGTGACGAGCATCCATTCGGCGGTGACCCTGGGGATGCCGCGGACGGAGAACTGGCGGAATCCCTTGTTGTGCTTGAGGTTGCCGTGCGGGGTCTCGGCGATGTGGCCGCGCTGGCGGTGGGCGGCGATGCCGTCGCTGGTGGCGAGCCGGGCGGCCGTCTGGGTGATGGCGGGGCTGTGCCAGGTGAGGCCTGCCTGCCCGGCCGGGTCCTGCCCGGCGGCGAGCTTGTCGATGTCGCGGCGCCTGCCGGTGGCGATGAGCCGGTCCGGGCCGGGTAGCTGCAGGTTGTGCTCGGACAGGTATCCGGCGTCGGCCAGGAGCAGCCCGATCTGGCTGTCGCGGTCGCCGGGGCGGGCCGCGGCGATCAGCGCGGCCGCATTCTGGGCGCGGGCGAGCATCGGCTCGAGCCACTGCGCGTCGGTCTGGCTGGCGGTCAGCGCGGTGGCGATGATGAGCCCGTCGGCGGAGACGACGTTCTGCGGGTTGTAGCCCTGGATGAACCCGCCGCCGCGGACCGGCATCAGCCGCGAGTGCGGGTCGGTGATGTTGCGCTGCGGGCCGCGGCCGGCGGGTGGCTTTGACCCGGCCCGGGCGGCGGCGTTCGCCTTGGCCAGCGCAGCGCGGGCGCGGGCGACCTTGCCTGATTGCTCCGGCGGCGCGGGCACCTTGCCGGGCAGCCGGCCCTTGCCCGCGGCGATCGACGCGGCCTGGCGGGCGTGCCAGGTGTCGGCCAGCGCCTGCTGCCCGGCGGTGACGCGCTCGAGGTGTTCCCGCGCGGCGGCCAGCCGGGCCCCGGCCGGGGGCTTGCGCCGCCGGGCCGGCGGGGCGGCCAGGCAGGCCTGCGCTGCCTGGTCCCGCTGCTGCTCGGCCTGCCGGCGCTCGTCTTCCAGATCGGCCAGCGCCGCGGCGATCCGCCCCGCCCGGGTCCGCGGGCCGGCCAGCTCGGCCGGCACCTCGTCGCCGCGGATCCCCGGCCCGAACAGGGCGTCCTCGGCGGCGTCGGCGGCGGCGTGCTCGGCGGCCAGCTTCCGCGGCCAGCTTCGGCAGCCCGTCCTCGGACCGGTTCGCGGACTTCGACGCCGACGCCGCCACCCTGGTGCCGTCCAGGGTGATCAGCCCCAGCTGGCCCATGCCCAGCCGCGCGCACAGGATCAGCACCTGGTCGAACAGGACGCCGGCCGCGGCGCCGAGCCCGGCCCGGAACCGGGCGATCGTCACGTGATCGGGCACGTCACCGGCGCAGATCACCCGGAACGCGATATCGGTGCGGCACAGCGCCTCGATCCGCCGCGGCGACGTGACCCGGTTCGCATACGCCCACACCAGCAGCGACACCATCATGTCCGGGTCATAGCCCGCCGTGCCCGCCCCGCCCGTGCGCCGCAGCGCGTGCACCGCCGAGGTATCCAGGTGCCTGCCCGCAACCGTGATCACCAGCCACACCGGGTGCCCGGCCGGCAGCCAGTCCCGCATGTCCGGCGGCAGCAGAAAAGCCTGGTCACGGGCCACCGGACGGTATCGCTTCGCCATACCCTGATCATCCCAAAAGATCATGAACCATCAGGAAAGCCACGCCGCACCAGCGCCGCCGAATCTGCAACAGCCCGCCGGCGACACATTTCTTTCGCGATCATGAGTCCGCCGCCGTGTGCCGGCCTCCGCGCGGCTAGAGCACGCCCTTGGTGCTCGGCACCGCGCCGCCCGAGCGCGGATCCGGTGCCGCCGCCGCGCGCAGTGCCCGGCCGAACGCCTTGAACTGTGCTTCCACGATGTGATGCGGATTGCGACCACGCAGCACGTCGAGGTGGATGCAGATGGCCGCAGACTGCCCGAGAGACTCGAAGAAATGCCTGGTCAGGGTCGTGTCATAGGTGCCGATCAGCGGTGACATGCCGTCGGGCTCCGTGTGCACGACGTACGGCCGGCCGGACAGGTCGACGGCGGCGCGCACCAGCGTCTCGTCCAGCGGCACGAGCGCGTCGCCGAACCTGCAGATCCCGAGCTTCTCCCCGAGCGCTTCGCGCAGTGCCTGGCCGATCGCGATCGCCGTGTCCTCGACAGTGTGATGCGCGTCCACCTCGAGATCGCCGCGCGCCTGCACGGTCAGGTCCACCAGCGAGTGCCGGCCTAGCTGGGCGAGCATGTGATCGAAGAACGGCACCCCCGTCTCGGCCCGGCCTATCCCGGCGCCGTCCAGATTCAGCTCGACGAGCACCTGCGTCTCGCCAGTCACGCGCCCGATCCGGGCCGTCCTCGTCACGGCCGCACCACGGTCACGGCCGCACCACGGGCGCGCCGCCGTCCAGGACGCCTTTCAGTTCAGCCAGGAACGTGGCCGTCTCCGCTGCGGTACCGATGCTCACGCGCAGCCATTCGGGCGGGCCAGTCTCCCGGACCAGCACGCCGCGGTCGAGCAGCGCCTGCCAGACTGCACGCCGGTCAGCGAACCGGCCGAACAGCACGAAGTTCGCATCGGAGTCGGGCGCTGCCAGCCCGATGCCGCGCAGATCGCAGACCAGCTGGTCACGCTCGGCGCGGATGGCGGCGACCGAGGAAAGCAGCTCGGCCGAGTGGCGAAGCGCGGCCAGCGCGACCGCCTGGGTGACGGCGGACAGGTGGTAGGGCAGGCGCACCAGCAGCAGCGCCGCTACCACGGCGGGATCGGCGGCCAGGTAACCGACGCGCGCCCCCGCCATCGCGAACGCCTTGGACATCGTCCGCACCACGATCAGTCGCGGGTAGCGCGCCAGCAGGGCGAGCGCGGTTCCTGCCGGATCCCTGGAAAATTCTGCGTAGGCCTCGTCCACCACGACCATGCCCGGCGCAACGGCGCAGACCGCCTCGATCACGTCGAGCGGCGTCGCCGACCCGGTGGGATTGTTCGGCGACGTCAGGAACACCACGTCGGGCTGGTGATGGCGAACTTCCGCCGCTGCCTGCTCAGGCTCGAGACTGAAGTCGCTGGTCCGCTCCGCGGCGATCCACCGCGTCGCCGTCGTCTGCGTAATCAGCGGGTGCATGGAGTAGGACGGCTCGAAGCCGAGTGCGCTGCGGCCCGGGCCGCCAAAAGCCTGCAGCACCTGCTGGATGATCTCGTTCGAGCCGTTGGCAGCCCAGGCGCTGGTGACTGTCAGCCCGTGCCCGAGATAACCGGCCAGGGCGGTCCGCAGCGCGACCGCGTCGCGGTCCGGATACCGGTTCAAGCCGCCGGCCACGTCCGCGACCGCTGTCGCGATGTCGGCCACCAGTGCCAGCGAGGGCGGATACGGATTCTCGTTGGTGTTGAGCCGGATCGACACGTCCAGCTGCGGCGCTCCGTAGGGCTGCCGGCCGGCCAGGTCGGCCCGGATCGGCAGGCTCGACCTCGTCGCGCCGGCCTGGTCCGCGGCCGTCATCGCTGCTCCCCGCTGTCCGGCAGCTCCCGGCTCTCCGGCACCCGCACGCGCACCGCCTGCACGTGCGCGGCCAGGTCCTCCGCGCCGCCGAGCGCATCGATGTGCTCGGCCACGTCGGCCAGCGCGGCCTGGTCGCACTCCACCAGGTGCACGCACCGCAGGAATGTGAGCACGGACAGACCGCCGGTAAAGCGTGCCGTGCCGCCGGTCGGCAGCACGTGGTTGGAGCCGGCCAGGTAGTCGCCCAGTGACACCGGCGCCCACGGTCCGACAAAGATGGCCCCCGCGTTGCGCACCCGGCGAGCCAGGATCGCCGCGTCTGCTGCCTGGATCTCCAGGTGCTCGGGCGCGAAGGCGTCGGCGACCGCTAGCGCTGCCGTCGCGTCGTCAACCATCACGCAGGCCGACTGCCCGGCCAGCGCCGCCTGTACCCGCTCGGCGTGCCGCGCCTGCGCCGCCGCCTTGGCCAGCTCGGTGTCCACCCGGTCCGCCAGCGCGGCGCTGGTCGAGATCAGCAGGCACGCGGCCAGCGGGTCGTGCTCGGCCTGGGCGACGAGGTCGGCGGCGATGAAGCCGGCCTCAGCGCCGTCGTCGGCGACGATGGCGATCTCGGTCGGACCCGCCTCGGCGTCGACGGCGACGCGGTCGCGCAGCAGCCGCTTGGCCGCCGCGACATAGACGTTGCCGGGCCCGGAGATGACGTCGACCGGAGCGCACTCGTCGGTGCCATAGCCGAGCATGGCGATGGCCTGCGCGCCGCCGGCCGCGTGCACCTCGGTGATGCCAAACAGCGCGCACGCCGCCAGGATCGCCGGGTGCGGCAGACCGCCGTGCTCGGCCTGCGGTGGCGAGGCGACGGCGATCTCGGCGACGCCGGCCACCTGGGCCGGGATCACGTTCATGAGCACCGAGGAGGGGTAGGCGACCAGCCCACCCGGTACGTAGACGCCAGCCCGGCGGACCGGAAGATAGCGCTCCGTGACCGTCGACCCGGCCGCCACGGCGGTCCAGGTCTCGACCGGCAGCTGGGCCTCGTGCACGAGCCTGGCGCGCCGTGCCGCCTCGGTGAGTGCCGCACGGACGCCCGGATTCAGCGCTGCGAGCGCCGCGGCTAGCGCCTCGGCCGGCACCCGGGTACTGGCGAGGTCGACGGCATCGAATTTCTGCGTGAACTCGCGGACGGCTGCGCCGCCGCGGTCGCGGACCGCAGCGCACACCGGGCGGACCGCGTCCAGAGCCGCGCTGACGTCCAGAGCGGCGCGCGGCAGCAGGCCGGCGAGCTCGGCGGGCGCCATAGCGGCGGGCTTGCGCCCGCGCAAGTCGATTCGGCTCAGCACGCCATTACTCCACGATCTTGCTGATCGGGATCTCCAGGATGTCGCGCCCGCCCGCCGCCTTAAGCGCAGGGATCAGCGTATTCACGCCGCGCTTGGGCACGACGGCCTCGACGGCGTGCATGTCACCGCGCGCTAGCGACGTGATCGTCGGGGATGACATTGCGGGCAGTATCCCGGTGACGGCCACCAGGTCACCAGCGCTGACGTTGAGCTTCAGGAGCACGCTTCCGCGCGCCTGGATCGCGCCGCGCAGCAGCAGCGCCACGTCCTCCATGGCGTCCCGCTTGACCGGGTCAGCAAACGCATCATGGTTGGCGATCAGCTCGGTGTAGCTGATCAGCAGCGTGTCCAGGATGCGCAGGCCGTTACGGTGCAGCGACGCGCCGGTCTCGGTCAGGTCGACGATCGCGTCGACGATGTCGGGCACCTTGGCCTCGGTCGCGCCGTAGGACGGGATCACGACCGCCTTGACACCATGCGCTTCCAGGTACCGGCGCGTTAGCGCCGGGAACTCGGTCGAGATCCGGACACCTTCGGGCATGTCCGCCACCGTCTGCCAGGGCACCGTCGCCGGGACCGCGAGAACGACCCGCACCGGCTCTGACGTCGCCTTGGAGTACTGGAGCTCGCCGAGCGACGCGACGTCTGCGCCTGTCTCGGTGATCCAGTCGCGGCCCGTGATGCCGAAGTCAAACAGCCCCTGCTCGACGTAGGACGGGATCTCCTGCGGCCGCAGGAAGCGCACTCGCTCGATGCGCGGATCGTCGATGATCGCGTGATAGTCGCGCTCTGAGGACCGCCGCACCGTCAGGTCGGCGGCGTCGAACAGGTCGAGGGTCGCACGCTCGAGCGAGCCCTTCGGTATGACCAGCGAAAGCAACGTAAGCAGCCCTTCAAGCGCGGGTCCCCGTGCCTGTCCCCGGCCCAGACTACCGTGGCTGCCACAGCCGGCCTTGCGCAGTATCTGCTGGCAGCGGGCAGGAAACGCAGGAACATGGCGGATAAGAGGACAGACAGGAGCTGCTTATGCCGGGCCAGTTAACTGGCCTTGAGCTCAGGATGGAGCACAACCTCGCTGAGCATGCCTGCTACCTCCACCGCGCAATGCCCGGAATGGTCGTCCGGCAGGCCGCTGACCTGCTAATCGCCGACAGCGGCCTGGACGACGACACGTTCAACTTTGTTGGTGCGGCCACCTTCACGCGGGCCACGGCCGCGGCCCGCATCAGCGATACGACGCACGAGCTCGCCACGACCGGCCGGCTGTTCACGTGGCGGGTAGGCCCCGCGTCGACGCCTGCCAATCTGTCTCGCTTGCTGACCGCGGCGGGGCTGCCGCTGACGACGGTCGAGCCAGCCATGTGGGCCCGGCTGCAGAGCCTTCGCCCGGTGCCGCGGCCCGACGGACTGGAGATCTCGGTGGTGCGCACGAAGGCCGAGCTGAGTGGCTGGTCCTGGGTGCTCGCCGCGAACTGGGATCCGCCGTCGCCGACGGTCGTCGATTTCTTCGCTGCGACCGCGGACCGGGCGCTAGCCGCAGCCTGCCCGGCACGGTACCTGATCGGCTATAGCGAGGGCCGCCCGGTCTGCTCGGCCGAGGTGCTCGTCCACGCCGGCGTGGCCGGGCTGTACAACATCTCGACCCTGGCAAGCCAGCAGCGACGCGGCTTCGGTACGGCCATTACGGCGGCGGCCATGCAGACGGCCCAGGATCTCGGGGCGCCGACCGCCATCCTCCAGGCGTCCGAGCAGGGCGAACCGGTGTACCGGCGGCTCGGCTTCCGGGTGCTCGGCCACGTGGCCGAGCACGCGCTCCTGCCGTAGCAGTGGTTCGGCCACTGGCGGTGCCAGCGCGCCCTGCCAGGCAGGCCGCCGCCGGTGCCCGCGCCGGGCTCCCGACGCAGGTGGCCAGGCCGGGCTAGCCTGGATCGATGGGCGACCTCTCGCGGGCACGCGAATTCGCGCTCTCGCTACCCGGCACCAGCGAGGAACCGCACTTTGACATGACCTCGTTCCGGGTTCACGGGAAGATCTTCGCGACCGCACCCGCCGACGAGACGAGGCTGCATGTGTTCGTCGACGAGAGCGAGGTCGCCGCGACGGTCGCGGAACAGCGGGCCGATGAGCCCGGCGCGTTCGAGCCGCTGCTGTGGGGCCAGCGCGTGCGGGGGCTGCGCATCCTGCTGGCCGCTGCCCCGGACGACCGGGTCCGCGAGCTGCTGGCCGAGGCGTGGCGGCGCAAAGCGGGGCGCCGCCTGGCGGCCGAGTTGGACGTGTCAGAGCCTGGCAATGGCGGCCTGATGTCGGGATGACGTACCCGACCGACCCGCGGGTCGATGCCTACATCGCGGCGCTGCCGGACTGGCAGCAGGAGGTGTGCCGGGAGCTTCGCATCCTCATCCACGGCGCCGATCCTGAGGTGACGGAGACGATCAAGCGCACCCGCCAGCCCTACTTTGTACTGGCCGGGAACGTCTGCGCGCTGCTGGCGGCGAAGGGCCACGTGAACCTGTTCTTGTACGACGGCGCGATCGTGCCCGATCCGGCGGGCATCATCACGGCCGGCCACGGCAACGCGACCGCGCGGACGATGGCAGTGCGGCAGGGTGAGCGGATCAACGCCGCCGCCCTGACGACCATGCTGCGCCAGATCATCGCCAGCAACAGGGCCGGCGGCTGGCGCAAGATCAAGGCAGCCGACGCCAGGGACCGCCGTGGCTACCACGAGCGTGCGTAGGACCACCGCGGTCTTCTGGCCGGCCCCGCTCAGTCTCGCCTAGCGGCCAGTGCTGCCGTCGATGAGCTCGCGCAAGATGTCGGCGTGGCCGGCGTGCCGGGCGGTCTCTTCCACCATGTGCGCCAGTACCCAGCGGAGATTGACCGGCGTTCCGCTGTCGTCGGCCCGGCATCGCTCGTTCAGGTCCACGGCGGCCAGCGCCACGCCGTCGGCCTTCGCACTCGCCGCGCGGTAGCCTGCGATCACCGATGCCGCCGTATCGTCTGGCCGGACTGCATCGTCGGGCAGGTCGGCCGGCACGCCGCCAAAGCGCCTGACCACCCACTGGATCTCCGCCCTGGCCAGGTGCTTGACCAGCCACAGCAACGTCGTTCCGCTGCCGACAGGTGACTGCCGGGCCGTGGTCTCGTCCACGCCGGCGACCTTGCGGATCAGCGATTCGCGCTGATACCCCAGCAAGGCGAGCAGCGTCTCCCGCTCACCCACGCACAGCCGGGGCGGCTTGAGGTCAGTCACCGGGTCATCGTAGCCAGCTGACCGCAGCCGCCGGGCCTCCGTCGTCCGTGCCAGAGCCGCGCCCGCGCAGGTACCCGTCCGTCGCGGCGGCCCCGCCCCGATCTAGGCTGCTGGGACCATGCGCCACCTGGCCACAGGTAGTACATACGCGGAGGTAACGAGATGGCCGATGCAGCGGACGTGCTGGTGGTCGGCGCCGGCCTGGCCGGCCTGGTCGCCGCCCGTGACCTGGCGGCGGCCGGGCGATCGGTGCTGGTGCTCGAGGCCAGGGACCGGGTCGGCGGACGCATCGTCAACGAGGAGATCACCGCTGGCAAGGTCGTCGAGATGGGCGGGCAGTGGGCGGGTCCGACCCAGGACCGGCTCCTGGAGCTCGCGACCGAGCTGAAGGTCGCCACGTTCCCCACCTACGACACGGGTAAGAAGGTGCTGCACTTCAACGGCAAGCGCGGCACGTACACCGGCGCGATCCCGCGGATCAACCCGCTCGTGCTGGCGGACGTCGGCCGGGCACAGGCGCGGCTGGAGTCGCTCGCCAGGAAGGTGCCCACCGACGCGCCGTGGACCGCCGTGGGCGCTGCGAAGCACGACAGCCAGACGTTCGAGACCTGGGTGCGCCGCAACACCGCGAGCGCAAGCGCCCGGATGCTGCTGACCCTCGGCGCAGAGGCGGTGTTCGCCGCCGAGCCGGGCGACCTGTCGTTGCTGCATGTGCTCTTCTACAGCCACTCCGGCGGCTCTTTCCAGCGGCTCATCGACACCACCGGCGGCGCGCAGCAAGACAGGTTCGTCGGCGGCTCGGCCCTGATCGCTGAGCGGCTGGCGGCAGCGCTCGGCGACCTCGTCCGGCTCGAGGCCCCGGTCGGCCGTATCGAGGTGCGCGGCGACAAGGTCACGGCGACCACGCCGGCCGGGCGTTTTGAGGGGCGGCAGGTCATCGTGACGGTGCCGCCGCTGCTCGCTGGCCGGATCGAGTATGAGCCGGCCATGCCCTCCTGGCGCGAGCAATTGACCCAGCGCACGCCGATGGGCTCGGTGATCAAGTGCCAGGTGCTCTACGACGAGCCGTTCTGGCGCCGGGAAGGCCTGTGCGGCCAGGCCACCGGTGACGGCGCGGGCTCCCGCGTGGTCTTTGACAACTCGCCCCCCGATGGGTCGCCCGGGGTGCTGCTGGCCTTCCTCGAAGGCGACGAGGCGCGGCGGCTGGGCCGCGAGCCGCTGGCGGTCAGGCGCCAGGCTGTCGTCGACTCGCTAGTCCGGTATTTCGGGCCGAGGGCGGCGAGCCCGGAGCGGTACCTCGAGCGCGACTGGCAGCAGGAGAAGTGGACCGGGGGCTGTTACGGCACGCTGTTCGGCCCGAACGTGTGGACCCGATACGGGCACGCGCTGCGCGAGCCGGTCGGGCCGATCCACTGGGCCGGCACCGAAACTGCCACCAGCTGGGCCGGCTACATGGAAGGCGCGGTCCAGTCCGGCGCCGCCGCCGCGCAGGTCGTGCTCCGTAGCCTGGCCTGACCAGCTAGGCGTGGCTACGCCTGGCTACTGGCGGCGGCAAGAGCAGCGGCAGCTGTCCCGTCTACCGGCCTGCGTCGGACGAGCACCGCGGCGATCGCGGCCGCGAGGCCAGCCGCCGCGGTGGCGTACCAGCCGTGACGGAAGGCCGTCAGCTCGCCTGCGGGGCCGTGCGGACCGCCGAGCACTGCCACCAGCATCGCGACGCCGACGGCGAACCCAACCTGCCGCAGCATGTTGACCACAGCCGAGCCAGTGGCGAACGACGGCGGCGGCAGCGAAGCAGCCGCCGTCGACATCAAGGACGGCAAGGTCAGGCCGACGCCGATGCCGGTCACGAGCATGCCCGGCAGGATCTCGAGGTAGTTCGGGTGCAGCTGGACGACCGCGGCCCACCAGCCGATCCCGGCGGCGAACACCGTAGCGCCGGCGCCGATCACTGCCGCTGGCCCGTACCTGGCGAGGAGCCGCCCCGTGACGAGGAACGTGAACAGCGGCACCATGATCGGGCCCGGCGCGACAGCCAGGCCGGTCCTCAGCGCTGACCAGTCCCACACGTCCTGCATCCACAGCACGATGGACAGCAGCATCGCGCCGAACGACACCGAGAACAGCAGGGTCGCGACCGAGGCGCCGGAGAAGGTGCGCACCCGGAACAGGCTTGGCTCGATGAGCGGATTGTGGTGCCGCAGGCAGCGAAGGGTGAACAGGACGAGCACGATCGCGGCCGCGGCTAGCACGCTGATCGTCTCGGCCGACCCCCAGCCCCAGGTGCCGCCCCGGACCAGTCCGAGCGTCAGGCCGCCCACGCCGGCCGTGACGAGCACCGCAGATAGCGCATCGGGTCGCGGCGCCGGATGACCTGGCACGTCCGGCAGCCTGCGCCAGCCGACGACCAGCGCCGCCAGGCCGATCGGCACGTTGACGAAGAACACCCATCGCCAGCTTGCGGCGACGAGCAGGCCGCCGATCACCGGGCCGAGGGCGGCGGCCATGCCCCCAGCCGCCGTCCACGCACGCACGGCGCCGCCGCGCCGCTCGGCTGGATAACTCGCCAGGACGAGGCCGAGCGATGTCGGGGTCAGCAGTGCCGCGCCAGCAGCTTGCACCAGCCGGAAGGCGATCAGCATCGGGACGCTGGCAGCCGCACCGCAGGCTGCCGACCCCACGGTAAAGATCGTCACGCCAAGCAGGAAGCCGGTCTTGCGGTTG
This sequence comes from uncultured Actinomycetota bacterium, assembly GCA_963792725.1. Taxonomy (GTDB): domain Bacteria; phylum Actinomycetota; class Actinomycetes; order Streptosporangiales; family Streptosporangiaceae; genus JAJYUU01. The sequence continues at coordinate 734,752 of CAWBXJ010000004.1, forward strand.
TGCTGGTCAGCCAGCCGGCCAGCCAGGACAAGCAGCGCCGCGTAGATGATCGCGTAGCCGTTCAGCACCCAGGACAGCGTGCCCAGGCTCGGCTCGTGCAGGTCGACCGAAATCTGGGGCAGCGCGACGTTGACGATGAACAGGTCCAGGCTGGCCATGACCACCCCGGCGCACACGATGACGAGAACCTGACCAGGCCGGATGGAACGCGCCGTGCCCGTACCCGCGGGAGCGTCGGCACCAGACTGCTGACTTAGCAAGCTCATAGCCAGACCCTATGTTCTGGCTTAGCCTTGCACAAGCCAGCTAGAGTAGGTTGCGTGCAATCGCCAGCAGACTCAGGTCACCCAGCCGACTCAGGTCACCCAGCCGACTCAGGTCACCCAGCCGACTCAGATCACGCGGTCCGGCTGACCGGGCCGCTGTATCCCCGCGATCGGTGGCAGGCGACCGCGTGCTCGATGGCGCGCGCCCTCGACGTCGTCAGCAGCCGGTCCGCACTGCTCATCTTGCGCGAGGCGTTCTACGGGACGACCCGGTTCGACGACTTCGCCGAGCGAGTCGGCATCAGCGAGCCAGTGGCAGCCACCAGGCTCAGGGAACTGGTCGACGACGGCATGCTGGCGCGCGAGCCGTACCGCGAGCCAGGTCAGCGCACCCGGATGGCCTACCGGCTGACGGACAAGGGAGCGGAGCTGCTTCCGGTTCTGGTGGCGCTGATGCAGTGGGGCGATCGGTGGCTGCAGCCAGCCGGCGCGCCAGTGGTGCTCCGGCATCGCGAATGCGGCGAAACCACGCATGCGCGGCTGTGCTGCGACGCCGGGCACCAGGTGAGCGCGGAGGATCTGGAGCTTGCCGCCGGCCCTGGCCGCAGCTGACCACAGCTGATCGCGGCCGCCGGGCCCGACGAGTAACACCGCGCCGCCGGGTAGATACTGCGCACGATGAGCGCCCACCAGCACGCAAGCCGCCACCGCCCGGCCCGCCGCAGCATGGCTGACCGAGCCAAAGGCCTGGTTCATTCCGTCGACCACGCCCAGCAGACACGGCCCTGGCTAGCCATCGCCGTGGCCACCTGGAAGAAGTTCAGCGACAACCAGGCGGGCAATCTTGCCGCGCTCATCGCCTACTACGCGTTCGCCTCGCTGTTCCCGCTGCTGCTGGTGGCCTACAGCATTCTCGACATCATCTCCAGGAACAACGCCAAGCTCGCCCAGCGGCTGACGGCGGCACTGCAAAGCTATCCCGTCATCGGCATGCACCTCGGGAGCGGTGGGGGCCATGGCCTGAGCAAGACCGGCTTCGCGCTTGTCATCGGGATCCTGCTGACTCTGTATGCCGGCCGCGGCGTGGCGACGGCGATGCAGAACGCGATGAACACGGTCTGGGGAGTGCCGCGGCTGCGGCGGCCGGCGTTCCCCAAGAGCCTGCTGCGCAGCCTCGGCCTGATTGCCGTGCTCGGGCCCGGCGAGATCCTGACGATCGCGCTCTCCAGCATCGCCGGGGGCACCGGACACCTCGGCGGGGTTCTCGCCAAGGTCGCCGCGTTCGCGGTCTCGCTGCTGCTGAACATCGCCCTGTTCTGGCTCGGCTTCCGCCTCGCCACCTCCAGGGAGGTCGAGGGGAAGGACATGCGGCTCAGCGCTGTCCTCGCTGCCATCGCGTGGCAGATCCTGCAGCTGGTCGGCGGGACCATCATCCATCACGCCACCAACTCTGCTTACGGCGCGTTCGGAGTCGTGCTCGGCCTGCTCGCCTGGTTTTACCTGCAAGCCCAGATCACCTTGTACGTAGTGGAACTCGACGTAGTACGGGCGCGCCGGCTATGGCCACGGTCGCTTGTCCCGCCGCCGCTCACCGAGGCCGACCTGCGGGCGTACCAGGCGTACGCCGAAGCCGGGTTGCTCCGGCCCGAGCTGGCGGTGAAGGTCTGGCAGCCGCCGCGCGCTACCGAGGACGGGACTCCCACTCGGCAGTAGGCTGCCACTGGCGCAAGCGTCACAACTGGGGAGTCTTCATGCCGCTTTTCTCAAATCAGCAAAATCAGAGCGCCGCGACCTGGGAGCCGCAGGCAGCCGACAGCCGGCTGGCGCAGACCGCTGGTGCGAGTCCAGCCGGGGTGTTCACCTCCGACCTGTCTGTCTCGGAGTACGTGCTGCTGGGCGAGGCCGGCTTTGAGCCGCTCGGCTTCGTCATCGGCTCGTCGATCTACCACGTCGGCCTGCAGGTCGGCCGCTGGAGCCAGAACCAGGAGCTGCAGGTCCTCACGCAGGCGATGTACAACGCACGTGAGCTAGCGATGGCCAGGATGCGGGCGGAGGCTGACCACCTCGCTGCCGACGGCATCGTCGGGGTGCAGCTTCGGATGCAGATGTACGCCTGGGGCCAGGGCTGCCTCGAGTTCGTCGCGACGGGCACCGCGGTCCGGCATCTGGCCGGCACCGGCGCGCACCGGGCGCCCGACGGCGGGGCTTTCACCTCCGATCTGTCCGCGCAGGACTTCTTCCGGCTACTCGCAGCGGGCGCGGTGCCGGTCGCGTTCGTGCTCGGCACGTGCGTCTACCACATCGCGCATCAGGGCGTGATGCAGTCGCTGCGCCAGACCGGGCAGAACCAGGAGATGGTCCAGTTCACGCAAGGCGTCTACGAGGCACGCGAGCTAGCGCTCGAGCGGATGCAGGCCGAGGCCACGCAGGCTCAGTCGTCCGGGATCGTCGGCGTGACGGTCGAGGTCAAGAACCACGTCTGGGGCGAGCACGCGACCGAGTTCCTGGCCACCGGCACCGCTATCCGGCGGCTCGCCGACGAGCACCGGCTGCCGGAGACATCGCCCAAGCCGACCTTCACGCTCGGACTCGACAGCTAACGCTGCTATCGCCGTGGCACCGGCTGCAGCGGGGGCGCCGCGACCGTGCAGCTGGTCTTGACTTCCGGCGCGGGCGCTGCCCGGCCGCCAGGCCGCAGCACATTGTTGTCGATCAGCAGCGCGGCCAGTGCAGCCGCGACCAGCAGCACGGCCGCGCAGATAGTCGTTGCGAGATCGAATCCGTGATTGAAGAGGGCCGGCTCGTGGTAGCTCGCCGCGCTCAGGCCGACGGCCGCCGGCAGCGCGGCAACGGCCACGAGTCCGGCCGCCCTGGCCACCGCGTTGTTCACGCCGCTGGCCACGCCGGCGTGCCGGACATCCGCGCTCGCGAGCACCGTCGCGGTCAGCGGCGCCACCGTCAGGCACAAACCGAAACCGAAGATCACGACCGCGGGCAGGACATCGGTGATGTAGCTGGTGTGCGGCCCGATTCGCATCATCAGCCCCATGCCGATCGCGAGCAGGGTGATGCCAATCGTGATCGGCCAGCGCGGGCCGATGCGCTGGGCCAGGGAGCCGGACCGGGCCGACAGGGTGAGCATCAGCAGCGTCACCGGCAGCAATGCGGAGCCTGCCTTCAGCGGCGAGAAGCCGGCGACGACCTGAAGCTGGAGCACAAGCAGGAAGAGCAGGCCACCGAACGCGCCGTAGACCAGGAACGTGATGCCATTGATGACACTGAACTGGCGAGAAGCGAAGACGTCGAGCGGCAGCATCGGGGTGACCTTGTCGGGCGTCCGCGTGCGCCGGCGCTCGAGCAGCACGAATGCCACCCCTGCGGCTACGCCAACCAGGCCCGCCACGGCAACGGCAGCCTTGTCCTGCTTCTCCGGCACTTCGATCAGGGCATACGTGATGCCCGCTAGCGCCAGGGCGGTAAGCACCGCGCCCGCCATGTCGAAGCCGCCGCGAACGGAGGTATCCCTGGTCTCCGGGACGTGGCGCACGGTCACGGCGATGACCGCGATCGCCAGCGGGAGGTTCAGCAGGAACACCCAGCGCCAGCCAGCTACCTGAACCAGCCAGCCGCCGAGGACTGGGCCGATCGCGGCTGCGACGCCGCTGAGGCCCGACCACGCGCCGACAGCGCGCGGCCGTTCGTCGGGGGCGAACGTCGACTGAATGATGGCGAGTGAGCCGGGCGTCAGCAACGCACCACCGATGCCCTGAAGCACCCGCGCGCCAATGAGCACGCCGATGGTGGGAGCGAGCCCGCACAGAGCCGAGGCCAGGGCGAACCATACGACGCCGACGAGAAAGACGCGACGGCGACCGAGCCGGTCGCCGAGTGACCCGCCGAGCAGGATGAGCGCGGCGAGGGTGAGGGTGTAAGCCGTGACTGTCCACTGAAGCCCGGCCAGCGAGGCACCCAGGTGCCGCCCGATCGTTGGCAGCGCGACGTTGACGACCGTGGAGTCGAGCGCCGCCATGCTCGACCCGAGCACGGTGGCGAGCAGCACCCAGCGGCCGGCTCGGCTGCTCGTGCGCAATTGCGGGACTTGAGCAGAATCGTCGGCGCTCATTAAGCCGATCATCACACCCGGCAGCTGCCACGGCCAGCATCCCCCCTGAACCGGCAATCCCGGACCGGGCGCCTCCGTGGCAGCCCGCTCGGCCCGCTCCGGCGAACCGAGGATGCCCGTGCCGCTCTCCTCGTGGTCGCCCGTCTCGCAGAGACCGCCCGCGAGGCTAGCTCACCTCGCGGGCGGTCCTACGGAGCGGCACGGTGCCGTCTCCGGCTGTACCTACTTCATGTCTCCGGGTGGATTGACCGGCCCCGTCGTGTCGTCCGGGCCTCCTGGCGCTGAACCGGCGGGGCCCCGTGGGCTGGCACCGCCAGCCCCGCTCGTGCTCCCCCTCCCGGTCGCTTGGCCCGCGGCCGGCGGCGGCTGGCCGGCAGCCGTCGTCCCGGTTGTGGCTCGCCCGGCGGCTCCGGCCGGCGTCCCTTCGTCCGCGGCCGACGCTGTCATGGCGGGCTGGGCACGCATCCGCCGCGTTCCGGCTTCGCCCATCGACACGCCCTCGCCAGGGTGGAACAGCATGAACACACCCGCCGCGAGCACCGCGCCGACCAGCGGCGCAATAAGGAACAGCCAGAGCTGGCTCAGCGCCTGGCCGCCGACGACGATGGCCGGGCCGAAGCTTCGAGCCGGGTTGACCGAGGCGCCGTCGATCGGGATGCCCATGATGTTGACCAGGGCGAGCGCCACACCCAGGACGGCACCCTGGATCGCGACGTTCGCCTGCGCGCGCGTGGCGCTCAAGACGATGAGCACGAACACCCCGGTGATGATGACCTCGGTGAGGAAGGCGCCACCGCCGGACGCGTGCAGCAGGGAGAGGCTGCCGTATCCGTTGGCGCCGAGCCCGATCCGCTGCCGGTTGTAGAACGGCGAGCTGTGCATGACCCACAGCAGCAGCAGCGCGCCCAGGAGCCCGCCGATGAGCTGGGCGATCACGTAGCCGACCGCGTCTATCGGCGAGATCCGCTTGGCCAGGAACTGGCCGAGGGTCACTGCCGGATTAACGTGGCAGCCCGATATCGGGCCGATGACGGCGACAAGGGCGAGCAGGACGAGGCCGAACGTGAGGCCCGTCAGCAGGATTCCGGCGGCAACGCTGCCGCCGAAGGCCCGGAAGCCGAAGGAGACGGTCGCCATGCCGGCGCCGAAAAACACCAGCAGCGCGGTGCCGATCAGCTCCGCTGTGTACTTGCGCGCCATATTCGCGTCGATCACTACGGATCCCGTCCTGGGCTCTGACGAGCCGGCCTGGGGCTGCGTGCGCCCGAACTCAGGTTGAGATTGCCCGGCGCCGGGTTGAGGTTGCCCGGCCGTCGACCTGAGCGCCATCGTCCCACCCCCAAATGAGCGTCTTCGGGCCTTTGCCAGTCAGGTATGCCCACTCACCGGAGTCGCAAAGCTACCAAGAGTGATCACAGTCGGCAGGTCACCCATGCCACCAGAGCGCAGTCCGACGCGTGCGCGTCCCGGGCGCAGCGTGAGCCCCGACGCGTGCGCGTTGCGCCAAGCCGACCGCAGCGAGCGAAATACCGGTTATTTGCGAATCATCCCTGGCTACAGTCCGGGCCAGCTGTGCGCCGGCTGGTTGGACTGCATCCGCTCGATGTAGCCCTGCGTCATCCGCCGCAGGGCCTCGCGCCTGTCGGCCGGGCCCCGCTCGAGGGTCCGGACCGTCTCGACCTGCCAGGTCGCGCCGGTACGGCCGGTCAGGCAGCGCTGCTCGATGATGCCCAGCATCCGGTCAGCGTCCTTCGCGTCCACCCCCCACTGCCGCAGGCCCTCCCAGGCCTGCGGCAGCAGCTTGCGCAAGGTGAGCTCCGTGACCGGCGCCTCGCCTGTGCCCGGCCAGTAGACCCGCGCGTCGATGCCACGCCGCGAGCCCTCCACCAGGTTGTCGGCCGCCGCCGCGAAGGACATCTGGGTCCAGACTGGCCGCTCGGTCTCGGCCAGCGCTCGCACGAGCCCGTAGTAAAAGGCGGCGTTGGCGACGACGTCTGCGACTGTCGGCCCGGCCGGCAGCACCCTATTCTCGACGCGCAGATGCGGCCGCCCGTCGTCGATGGCGTACACCGGCCGGTTCCAGCGGTACACGGTCCCGTTGTGCAGCGTCAACTCGGACAGCGTAGGCGCCTGGCCGCTGTCCAGGGCCGCGGCTGGATCCTCGTCCTCCCGCAGCGGCAGCAAGGCCGGAAAGTAGCGGAGGTTCTCCTCGAATAGGTCGAATACCGACGTAATCCACCGCTCGCCGAACCACACGCGCGGCCGGACGCCCTGCTGCTGAAGCTCCTCCGGCCGCGTGTCGGTGACCTGCTCGAAGAGCGGGATCCGGGTCTCGCGCCACAGTTCACGACCAAAAAGGAACGGGGAGTTGGCAGCCAGTGCCACTTGGATGCCCGCCACTGCCTGGGCTGCGTTCCAGTAGTTCCCGAATGCCTCCGGGCTCACCTGCAGGTGGAACTGGACGCTCGTGCAGGCCGCCTCCGGCATGATCGAGTCGACGTGCGTCAGCAGGCGCTCCGGACCGTCGATGCAGATCCGCATGTCTTCGCCGCGGGCCGCGATCATCTGCTCATTGAGGAGCCGGTAGCGGGGGTTGGCCGACATGGCCTCGTCGGTCACGTCGGCCTGCCGCAGTGTCGGCAGGATCCCGACCATCACCAGGCGGCTGCCAGCGCCGAGAGCCCGGGCCTCAGCATGAGCGAGCTTGGCGCGCACGTCGTGCTCGAGCGCGCTGAGCGCGTCACCGGTCAGCTGGCGGGGCGGGATGTTGATCTCGAGGTTGAAGCGGCCGAGCTCGCTGGCCCAGTCCGGGTCGGCGATGGCGGCGAGTACCGCCACGTTCGTCATCGACGGCACGCCGTCCGCGTCGACCAGGTTCAGCTCGATCTCCAGGCCGACCTGGCGGGGCTCGGTGTCGAACCTGGACTCGCGAAGCATCCGGGCGAAGACATCAAGGCACTGGCGGACCTTCTCCCGGTAGGCGCGGCGATCGTGCTGACTAACAGTGATGGACGGGACATCCCTGCCCATAATTGACCCCTCCAACTGCTGTCTGGGCGGGGGACTCGACTACACATTCGCACGTAACAGGCCAACTGACCAGGTTTGATAGGGACCTGCCAGCCAGTCGGGCAGCGGGCGGCCGGTGCCGGGCGGACGCGGGCCCTCTCGGCATCGGACAACGGGCTGTCTAGCCGATCTCGGCCGGGGGAAACCAGCGGCAGGACCGGCGGCCAGGCGGGCCGGTCAGGTAAGCCGGTCAGGCAGGCCGGTCAGCGTCTCCGGCACCGCCAGGCCGGCGGCCGCCAGCACCTGCTCGTTCGAGCGCGGGCGCGTGCGCAGGCCGACGGCCACACCTCGAGCCAGTGACGAGCGCAGCTTGCGCCGGTCGGCCGAGTGGACATAGGTGCGCAGCCACCGGCGCAGCGTGGCGGCACCATACAAGGCTCGCTCCGGCAGCCTGAGCGAATCGGTCCTGAGCGTCCAGATCTTGTTCCGGACCTCGTAGAAGAACCTGTCCCCCGGATCGACGTCGGTCGAGCCGAAGGTCTTGGTCTTGTGCACGACGACGCTGGCCGGGCACAGCAGCCCGATAGTGCCGCGCAATAGCCGCGTCGTGAACTCGAAATCGTCGTTCCACAGGAAGAAATCGGCCTGCGGCAGCCCGCGGCGCCGACACTGCTCAGCCTCGACCAGGATCGACACGAACGACGCCGAGCGAATAGGGATGCAGCCCGCGGCGGCAGCCGCCAGCCGCTCGGCCCGGGCCGCGAACGGCTTGGGGCGCGGGGTGTTCATCGGATGCGCCCGCCCGTCAGTCCACTGCACGCTGCTCGCGACCAGGACCGGCGGGCACCCCTGGTATCCCCGCCGGGCCTGGAGCAGCGCCTCGAGCGCGCCGGGCTCGGGCACCGTGTCGTCGTCCATCAGCCAGACGAAGTCGGCGCCGTGAGCGAGGGCCTGCGCCATCCCGTACGCGAAGCCGCCCGCGCCACCGTAGTTCGCGCCAAGCTCGGCCAGGTGCACGGCCGGGAAGCTCGCCCGGACGGCAGCGGCGGTCCCGTCGGCGGAGGCGTTGTCTACGACGATGACGCCGTCGGGCGGCCGGCCTTGCCCGCAGACCGCCCCGAGTGACTCGAGCACCAAGTCGCGTCGGTTGTAGGTCACGATGACCGCGATGACTCGCGGCTCATCGCCCGCCGCCGCGTAGCGGCCATCGCTGCCCTGCATGGCTAGGGGTTGTTCCGTGCCCTGGACCGCTCCAGTGCCCGCCACGCCAGTATCCGAAGCTGACGCACGGACGAATGCCGACTGCTGAGGTCGCGTACCGTCCGCTTGATCCAGGGCGAGGCCGCCACGGTCGATTCCACGCGGTCAGCCAGCGCCCCGCGCCCGATCAGGCCCTTCTGCGGCCTGGCCGCCGGATGCTCCTTCTGGTACTGGTTCAGCACGAGGGCGGCCGCCGCCTGCACGGCCGCGTCGAGCATCTGCTCGGCCGGCTGGTCGGCCGGGCTCACGGCCGGTTCGGCGGGCGGCTGCGACCGCAGTTCTTCCAGATCGCCGACGATGTCATAATCCGAGGCCCGCAGGCCTGAGATCAGGGCTTCGGCGTGCTCCTGCGCCCAGGCAAGACGGGCCTCCGGCAGAACGAGGCGCACCCCCGCGGGCCGCGAGGCGAGGGCGTCATGCGCCAGCGCTTCCTTCACGTTCCACATATAGAACCAGTCGGGCACGTCGGCAGACAGCTGCTGGTTCAGGCGCCGGAGGAACTCGACCTCCGCCAGTCCCAGGGAGGCGTTGGCCCTCGCCCGGCTGAGATCGACGCTATCCGGGTCCACGTCGATCAGGGCCGCGAAGCGCTGCCAGAGCAGTCCCGGGTCCGCGCCACGGCGTGGCGCGGTGATGACGTGCACTCGCTCGGCCGGGATGTGGCGTGACCACAGATCGAGGATCGCCAGCGTGTCGTGCACGCGCCAGAACCACCACTGCCGCCGGTCAGCGGACACAGACTCGCGATCGATCACGTCGGCGAGCCAGTCCTCCCAGCTCGAAGCGTTGCGGTGCTTGACGGTCTCCTGCCACTCGGCCGGCAGCAGCGTCGCCATGTCACGCACCGTCAGCACGAGGTGCACCTCGGCCGGCTGGAGTGACTTCACCGCCATCTCGGCCTGGTGGGCGTCGGCGGCTGAGAAGAGCTCATGGGAAATGACGGCGGCGCGAGGGGCCCGCCTGGCCTGGGTCGCGAGGATCTCCCACTCGCCAGCCCACGATCCGGCCGGATCGCTGTCCAGCTTCTCGATACCACGCAGATCCTGGCTGGCACGGAAATGATCTTGAGGGTGGTGGCCGGGCAGCACGACGCCCTGATCGGCGAGCGAGGCCCGGTTACGCCAGACCACCTGCTGGAGGAACGTCGTGCCGGTCTTGGGCTCGCCGATATGCAAGAAGGCCCTCGGCCGACGCTCCGCAGCGGCCGTGCCACTGCCGGCCGTGGCCGGTGCGTTACCGGGCCGATATCGGTCAGTCACCTCGCGCGCCATCCAGCTACCTCGTTGGGGTCGTTGTGGGGCGCGTCATCAGGCCGTCCCCGACCCGGCCGCGCGCAGAGAGCATATGCCCCAGAAAGTAGCCAAGGGGCGGCAGTTGCGGAGCCGGTACCCACGAGGATGCACCTGACAGAAGACTCGCCGTAACGGCCACGTTACCTGCTGACCGGCCCTGGGCTGTAGTATCGACCCGCATCGGGGGAAGTGGCATTTGAGGGTGTCCTGCACTATCCTCGCGCCTGCACGGCTAGGCGCCGGGTCGCATATCACCACCCCCACCGGAGGTCTCCAGTTGCATGAGCCGTTCTCGTTGCTGCTCTCGGTATACGACGGCGACAGACCGGACTACCTCCGCCGAGCGCTGCGCAGCGCGGTTGACGACCAGACGGTCCGTCCCGATCAGGTCGTCATCGTGCGCGACGGTCCGGTCCGCGCCGAGCTGGCGAAGTGCCTGGAGGACCTGAGAGCCAGCAGCCGCGTTCCGGTGACGTTTGTGCCGCTCGAGCTCAACTCCGGCCTCGGCCCGGCCCTCGACCAGGGCCTCGCCGCCAGCTGGTTCGACATCGTCGCCCGGATGGATGCCGACGACGTGGCCATGCCGCACCGCTTCGAGGTGCAGCTGCCGCTCATCGAGGACGCCGACATCGTCGGGGGCGGCCTGCTTGAGTTCGTCGCCGACACCGACGACATCGTCGGTCAGCGCGTGCCGCCCACCGATCCCGGCCGTATAGCCCGGTACGCGCGGGTGCATGATCCGTTTAACCACCCGACTGTGGTGTACCGGCGAAGCGCCGTCCTGGCCGCCGGCGGCTACGGCGACTTCCCGCTGATGGAAGACTACGCACTGTTCGCACGCATGCTGCAGGGTGGAGCCAGGCCGGTCAACGTGGCCGAGCCGCTGGTGTTCTACCGGGTAGGCGCGACCGCCTATAAGCGGCGCGGGGGCACCGGCCTGCTGCGCTCCGAACTGCGGTTGCAGCGCGAGTTCCGCCGGAGCGGGTTCACCTCCCAGACCGAGTACGTGCGCAACGTGCTGGTCCGCGGCAGCTACCGCATGATCCCCTGGTGGCTGCGCCGGGCGATCTACCGGCCGCTGGTGGCCTTGCTGTCGAAGCGCCCGGCGCCACTGGCCGCCGAGCCGACCCAGCCGGAGCATCGCGACTGGGAGTACGCCGAGGAGTGGCACGACCCGGATATGACGGCAGCCGGGATGCCGCGTGAGCCAGGACAGCCGGTGGCCAGGTGAACTACGACCTTGTCGTCGTCGGATCCGGGCTCTTCGGGCTGACGGTCGCGGAACGATGCGCCAGCGATCTGGGCCTGCGCGTGCTGGTGGTGGAGCGCCGCGGGCACATCGGCGGCAATGCCTACAGCGAGGCCGAGCCGCAGACGGGTATCGAGGTGCATCGGTATGGTGCCCACCTTTTCCATACCTCGAATGCGCGCGTCTGGGATTACGTCAACCGTTTCACCGCATTTACCGGATACCAGCACCGGGTGTTCTCCGCCTATAAAGGCCGCGTTTACCCGATGCCGATCAACCTGGCTACAATCTGCGAATATTTTGGCAGGCTCATGTCGCCGGCTGAGGCGCGAGCGCTCGTCGCGGCGCAGGCCGGCGAGGTGGCACCGGGGGCCGCGGAGAACCTGGAGCAGAAGGCGATCTCCCTGATCGGGCGGCCGCTGTACGAGGCGTTCATCCGCGGCTATACCAGCAAGCAGTGGCAGACCGATCCGGTCGACCTGCCAGCGGAGATCATCGCCCGGCTCCCGGTGCGCTACACCTTCGACAACAGGTATTTCAGCGACAAGTTCGAGGGACTGCCAGTCGACGGCTACACGGCCTGGCTCGAGCGCATGGTCAACCACCCGAACATCGAGGTCCGCATTAACACCGAGTTCCAGGACGTCCGCGGCGAGCTGGCTGGCCGCGTCCCCGTCGTCTATACCGGTCCGCTGGACGCATACTTTGACTACCGCGCCGGTGATCTAGGCTGGCGGACTCTTGACTTCGAGCAAGAGGTGCTGGCCACTGGTGATTTCCAGGGGACGCCTGTCATGAATTACGCCGATGACGACGTTCCATTCACGCGGATCCTTGAATTCCGGCACTTCTACCCCGAGCGCGACTGGTATCCAAGTGACATGACAGTAATCACGAGGGAGTTTTCCCGCTTCGCCGGCCGTGGGGACGAACCGTATTACCCGATCAACGCCGCATCGGACCGGGCCCGGCTTCAGGCCTACCGCGAGATGGCCGAGCAGGAGCAGGGCGTGCTGTTCGGCGGCCGTCTGGGTACCTACAAGTACCTGGACATGCACATGGCGATCGGATCCGCGCTGACCATGTATGACAACCGGCTCCGCCCGCACTTTGCCGACGGGGAGCCACTCAACCGACGTGGAGAGGACGCATGACCAGCACCGACGCCACCGACAGCACCGGCGGCCTGCGGGTACTGCAGCGCATCGTCTTCCCAGGCGACGATCTTGACATCGTCCCCCTCTACGTTGAGACCAACATGGAGCGGGGTGCCGGCGAGCTGGCGGCCGAACTGGCCAACGAGCAGATGTCCGGGCGCAAGGAGAGCACGGTGAGCGTGCCGGTCGCCAGTGCCGCGGTGGGCGAGACGCAGTCGAGCATCCGGTTCGGCGCGGACGTGCCCGGCTATCTGGCCGACGATGCAGGACCGCGCCGCAGCGCGCTCATCAGTGAGGGCCGCCGGGTCTCCTTCGCCACCTATTTCAACGCGTTCCCGGCCAGCTACTGGCGCCGGTGGACCACTGTGGAGTCGGTCACGCTCCGGATCCGGCTGGCAGGTGAGTCGACGATCGTCTTGTACCGCTCCACCGCCAGGGGCTTCAGCCACCCGGTCGAGACGATCAGCGTGGACTCCGACGTGCCGGAGACGATCCAGCGCACCCTGCCGCTCGATGCCTTCATCGACGGCGGCTGGTACTGGTTTGACATCATCGCCGGGCCGCGGGGGACCACGATGATCGAGGCGGACTGGCTCGGGCAGGCCGAGCCGGCCCCGGCCGGGACGGTCAGCCTGGGCATCACCACGTTCAACACCCCCGATTTCATGCTGGAGCAGCTCCGCACGCTCGGCGAGGCGACCGAGATCCACGATGTGATCGACCGCATCTACGTCATCGACCAGGGTTCCGACAAGGTCACCAACCGGCCCGGCTTCGCCGAGGCAACCAAGAAGCTCGGAGACCGGGTGCGGGTCATCGAGCAGGGCAACATCGGCGGGTCTGGCGGTTTCGCCCGGTCCATGGACGAGACGGTCCGCGCCGGCGAGAGCGCCTACGTGCTGCTGATGGACGACGACGTCAAGATCGAGCCGGAAGGCATCCTGCGGGCGGTCACGTTCGCCGATCTGGCCCGCAAGCCGACGATTGTCGGCGGCCACATGTTCAGTCTGCATGACCGCTCTCTGCTCCACGCATATGCGGAAGCCGTCGGGCCATACAAGTGGTGGTGGGGACCCGCGCCGAATACCAGGGGACGGCACGACTTCGGTCGCCGGAACCTGCGCAACACGCCCTGGCTGCACCGCCGCGCAGACTCCGACTACAACGGCTGGTGGATGTGCCTGATTCCGACTCGGATCATCGCGGAGATCGGGCTCTCGCTACCGGTGTTCATCAAGTGGGACGACGCCGAGTACGGGGTGCGGGCCCGCAACCGCGGCTATCCGACGGTGTCGTTGCCAGGGGTTGGGTCCTGGCAGGTGCCGTGGGACGACAAGGATGATGCCAGGGACTGGCGGGCCTACTATCACCTGCGTAACCGGATCATCTCGGCGCTACTTCACTCACCCGAGCCCAAGGGCGGCATCCTGATCTCGGAGAGCCTGGAGCGTCAGCTGCAGAGCCTGCTGTCCATGCAGTACTCGACGGCGGCGATCAAGCTGCTGGCTATCGAGGATGTCCTGACCGGACCGGATCACATGCACAGGGAGATGGGGACCAAGCTGGCCGAGCTGCGCAAGCTGCAGGCGCAATACCCTGATGGCCAGAAGGCACCGGACCTGGAAGCGTTCCCGCCGCCGCGGCGCCGGGCGCCCGAGGCGGTGAAGAGCTCTACCACCCCGACCAATAAGTTCAACCTGGTGACCAAGGCTGGCGCCGGGACCTTGCGGCAGTTCAGGCGGCCGCCGGACGCGGCCATGCAGCGGCCGCAGATGGCACTGCCCTATCAGGACGCATCCTGGTGGGTGCTGGCAAAGCTGGACAGCGCTCTGGTATCGGCCGCCGAGGGCACCAGCGCCGCCTGGTACCGGCGTGACCCACAGCTATTCCGCTCGCTTGGCTGGCGGAGCCTGGCTGCCCACCGGCGGCTCCGCCGCCGCTGGTCGAAGCTGTCAGCGGAGTATCGCGCCGCCGCGGCCGACTTCAACTCGCCAGAGCGCTGGCGCGAGACGTTCGAAGCCTCGCTCGGCCGTTCTCCGGACGGGCTGTGAGCTCAGCGCTCGCAGGCGAGAACCCCGCGGGCGCCGGCGGCCTGGAGCATCAGCTCCGGCCGCAGGCCGGTGGCGGCACGACAATGACGCCCGGCGGGCGAGCCGTCTCGGCCGCGGCCAGGTACGGCCCGATCGTCATTCCGGCCGCCGCCATGGCCGTGGCCGGGATCGTCGGCCTGGCGCGCGACTCCTCGATGGGCAACGACGAGGTGGCGACCCGGTGGGCAGCGCTGCTGAGCCTGCGCGAGCTCGCGCACCTGGTCCGGCACGTCGATGCCGTCCACGGGCTGTACTACCTGCTCATGCACGCCTGGGTGGCGGTCGGCACCAGCCCCGCCGTCATGCGCATTCCGTCGGTCATCGCGACGGCGGCCGCTGCGGCGCTCATCGCGATCCTGGCCCGGCGCCTCACCGGATCGGGCTGGGCGGCGCTGTTTGCCGGCCTCATCATGGTGCTGACGCCGACGATTACCTATTACGCGCAGACGGCTCGCTCCTACGCCCTTGTCTACGCCTGTGTCGCGCTCGCCACGCTGGCCCTGCTGCATGCGCTAGATGCCGAGACCGGTCATCGCGTCGGCCAGGCCGGGCGGCGCTGGGTTCTTTACGCCGGGCTGATCACGCTGAGCGCCTACCTCAACGAGATGGCGCTGCTGGCGCTTGCGGCCCACGCCGTCACCGTGTTGCTGGCTCGCTACGGTCGGCGAGTCTGCTGGCACTGGGCGGCTGCCGCGTGCGCCGCCTGCGTCCTGGTGCTTCCCCTGCTGGCGATCAGCATCGGCGAGCACGCCGCGATCTCCTTCCTCACCCGGCCCGGCCTGGCCGCCATCGGGACCCTCTTCCACGATTATTTCGGCGCGACCACGGCCGTCGCCGTGCTCCTGCTTGCCTGTGCGGTGATCGCGGTCCTGCCGGTCGGGCCCGCGTGGCCGACGCGCTCGGCAAGCTCAGGCCCGGCCGAGCCGGGGGCCGAGCCAGAGTCAGCCTGGTGGCGGGGCGGGATCTCGCTCCCGTCCGTGGCCGCGCCGCTGCTCGTGCTGCCAGCGTTCCTCTTGCTGGCCGAGTCCCGGGTAGCCACGCCACTCTATATCGATCGCTACGTGCTCTACGGGCAGGCCGGCGCCGCGCTGCTGGCCGGAGCCGGTGCCTACCGCGTCGGCCAGTGGCTGGCCCGCGACGCGCGCTGGCGAGGCCTGATCTGGGTGCCGGGCGTGATCGTCTGCGTCCTCGCCCTCGTGCTGCAAATCGGACCCCAGGGGCGGATTCGCACGCCGCAGAGCCGTGCGTACGACTTCGGCGGACCATCGCGCTATATCGCTGCGCACGCCCGGCAGGGCGACGGTGTGCTGTACTTCGGCACCCTGTTCCGCAAGGCCGAGCTCGGCTATCCGGCCGACTTCCGGAAGGTCACCGACTTCGCCGAGGCCGAGTCGCCCACGCAAGCCGGCGACTTCCGCGGCACGGACAAGCCCTTCGCCGTGACCCTCCCGATCATGCTCAGGTACCAGCGGATCTGGGTCGTCGGTGCGCGCCCCTCGGCCCAGTTGCCGGCCGGAGAGCTCAGGCAGGAGAGCGAGACGCTCGCGAGCCAGTTCAGGCTGATTGACAGCCGGCATTTCCGCGGCATCTTCGTGACGCTCTGGCAGCGCCGCTAAGCCCACCGGACTGCTCCGGTCAGGCACGAAGGTGATCGCGTCTGGTCAGCGGGTGCTGGTGATGAGACGTTCGCGGTCGAACGCTGCGGACGTCATCCGCCAGCCGACCGTATCGAGGACCAGCAGCACCGCCGCTCCGCCGAGGGCGAGGCCGAGCGTTGCTTGGATCACGTTGAGCGCGATGAGCGTCGTCACTGCCACCGACGGGAGACTGGCGAGCAAGCTGAGCTGCCCGGCAACGCGTGGGTCGCTCGATCTGGCTGAGATCGCGATGCCGACCCAGATCGACCATGCGGCGAGGAGCGGCGTGAAGAGCAGCACGGCGAGCAGATCCGGGCCGCGCAGGAGCGCCGGGGCTATGCCGGGATGTGCGAACAGCTCGACGCAGGCGAGGAAGAACGCGAGGACCGCATACGAGATCGCGAGCGTCGGGACGAAAGCCGCCAGCGCCTTGCCGAGCAGGAACTCCTCACGGCGGATCGGGGTTGCGAGCACGGGCTCGAGGGTGCCCTGCTGGCGCTCGCCGACCACGGAGTAGGAGGCGAGCGCTGCGGGCACGAGGGCCGGGATGGCGAGCATGTACAGCAGCACATGCTCCTGTGCGAGTCCATTCGATGCCGACGCGGCCTGGGTGAGGATTGTGAGCAGCGGCTGGATGAGGAAGATCAGCGGGAAGATGACCATGGCGACGATGATGTTGCCGTTGTGCCGGTATTCGCGGAGTTCCTTGCCGAAGATGGCCCGGACGCGCCTGCTGCTCACGCTGATCCGCCGCTCGTCTCGCGGTCCTGGTTGATCAGCTCGAAGTAGACGTCCTCCAGCGAGTGGCGTGATTCGCTGATCGACAGAACATCGGCGCCGGCTGCCACCAGAGCGCGGGTGGCGGCTGGCGCGGCGACTGCCGGGTCGGACACGGCGAGCACGTAGCTCGCATGGCCATCGGATTGCCAGCCGTCCACCGCCGGGAGGCTGGCGAAGACGACGCCCGGGTCGGTGAGCGGGCCGAGCGTCTTGACCGCGAGTGTCCTGGCGAACAGCTGATCGCGCAGCTCGGACGGCCGGCCGATGGTGCGCAGGGTCGTGTTCAGGATCGCGACCCGGTCGCAGAGCCGCTCGGCCTCCTCCAGGCGGTGCGTGGTGAGGAAGATCGTGACACCACGCTCGCGGAGATCGTCGATCAGGTCGTGGACGTCGCGGGCGGCGACCGGGTCCAGGCCGGAGGTCGGCTCGTCCAGGAACAGCACCTGTGGGTCGGGCAGCAGCGCCCTGGCCAGGGCGACCCGCTGGCGCAGGCCCTTGGACAAGCTGCCGCAGGCATCGCCCGCCCGATCGGCCAGGCTGACCGCCCGCAGTGCGCGGTCAATGCGATCGCCGGCGTCGGGTACCTCGTACAGGTCAGCGAAGCATGCCAGGTTCTCGGTCACGCTCAGCCGCAGGTACAGGCCCGGCGACTCGGGCATGATCGAGATACGGCGGCGGATCTCCACTCCGTTCTCGGGCGCGAGCGCGATTCCGGCGACCGTCGCCGACCCCGAGGTCGGCGCGATGAGCGTGCCGAGCGTCCGCACGGTCGTCGTCTTACCGGCACCGTTAGGCCCGAGGAAACCGAAGACCTCGCCATAGCCGACCTCAAAACTCACGTCTTCGAACGCGACCCCGGCGCCGAAGTGCTTGCTCAGATTCTGGACGGACAGCGCCGGCCCGTCCTGCGTTGCGCGGGCTACCGGCAATCTCCCCGCGCTCACGAAGTGGCCCAGGGTGCGGGCTGCAGCCTCGTCCCGCCTGGGCGCCGATGCTGGCGCCTCGACCGGATTTGCAGGCTGCGTCGTGGCCGGGTCGCCTGGGCGCCCCAGCTTCCTGATGAGCCACCTGATCAGGTAGTACATCGCTGGTACCAGAAGGCCCGGCTAGATGGTGCTGCTGATGGCGATCTGGCAGAGCTCGGGCAGCCTGGACTCGGCTTCGCGGGCTGCGATCTGCACGCCGACCCAGGCCAGCGCCAGGCCATAGGCGGCGGAGCAGATGATGAGTGCCGGTGTCCGGACCGCGGCCGCGACGCTGCTGGTGAACGCCGCCACGAGTATGACCGGCGTGACCGCGACGCCGACACCGGCCAGCGTGGCGAGCATGCCGCCAAAGGTGTAGGACCCGTATCCCTGTGCCGCCTGGCGCATGGGGCTGCCGCTTCGCTGCACCATCGGGTAGGCAAGCGTGACGGTGAGGATGTTGCTCAGGCCCAGGGCCGCGCCGAGCCCGGCCAGGGCTACCGCGGTGGCCGGCACTCCTTCCATCGGATGCCTGACCGCGGCCGCCAGCCCGAAGCAGATCGCGGTGAGCAGCGGTGCCGCGATCACGGCGAGCACGATGTTCTGGCCGGAGAAATAGGCCCGCCAGGAGCGGCGGCTGGTCAGCGCGAGTGCCTCGATGATGAAGGGCGGGCCGGTCAGGCCGACCGAGTTGGCGTGGAAGTACCCGAAGTACCCGGCGCCGACGGCGGCGCTGGCGATCACTACGGCCGGATGCTTGTGCGGGCCCAGGATGGTGCTGGCGGATACGACGGCCGTGATGACGGCGGTGATAGCCCAGTAGACGAGTGATGTCGGCTCGCGGCGCTGGTAGATCCAGGTTCGGGCCGCTACGGCGCCGCGCACCCCGTACCGGGCCAGCGGCAGCACGGCCGCCCGTACTTGAGACGACTGACTGGAAGTGTCAGCGGTGACCATGGCGCGGCCGAGCGAGCGTACCCACAGCCAGCCCAGCACGACGATGACGGCGGCCAGCAGCCCCAGCCGCGCCAGCGCGGTGCCGGGATGGCCATGCGAGGCGTCCTGGATCGCGTGCGCGGCCAGGCCCGGCGGCAGCCAGCGCATCCACGCATCGACGCCAGCGAAGCTGGCCGCGGTGATCCCGCCGTGTGCCGCTGCGTTGGGTATCACCTGGCCCAGCAACTCAATGAGCGCAAAGATCGGGATGAAGAGGAAGACCGCGAGGTCCTTGCCGCGGCGTGAGCGCAGCAGCCTGGCCATGCTGGTGGTCACAAGCCGGGCCAGCGTGATGCAGAACAGCACCTGCAGCACCACCGCGACCACCGCGACGAGCAGGCCGAGCGCGCCGGCGGCCAGGCCGACCATCACCCCGAGCATGGCGAGCAGGTTGGCCGCCGGCCAGGCGCCGGCGGCCGACGCGGCCAGCAGCCCGACCGCGAGCGGCCGGGTGCGCAGCGGATAGAGCGCCAGTGTGGCGGGGTCCAGGGTGCCATCCAGGCCGAACGCGAAGATCGGCAGGATCAGCCAGCCGAGCGCGAATGCGGTGAAGATGACCGTCGTCAGATCCACCGACGCGCTCAGGCCGCGGAACTGGGCCAGGACATAGAAGCCGCCGACCGCGACGACGAGGGCAAAGAACGTGCTGAGGATGAACGAGGTTTGGGCAGCGGTGGACGAGCGCAGCGCGTTGGTCAGCAGACGCAGTTTCAGCTGGACGAGGAGCCGAGCCATGACAATCCCTCCTCGTCGCTTGCCTTCGAGCCAACTAGGTCGACGAACGCCTGCTGCAGGGTCTTGCCGCCGCGCACCTGGTCGGTGGTGCCGGTGGCCACGATCTTGCCCTTGTCGATGATCGACACGTGGTCGCAGACCTGCTCAACCAGCTCCATCACATGACTCGAGAACAACACGGTCGAGCCCGAGCCCGCCAGGCGCGTCAGCAAACGCCGGATCACATCGGCGGAGATTGGATCCACGCCCTCGAGCGGCTCGTCCAGGAACAGCACCGGCGGGTTGTGGATCAGCGCGCAGCCGAGCGTGGCCTTCTTGCGCATGCCGGTGGAGTAGTCAGCGACCAGCCGCTTCGCGTCTGCGGCCAGGTCCAGCACGTCCAGCAGCTGCGCCGCCCGCGACCGCGCCTCGGCGACGGGCAGGCCGCGCAGCCGCCCGGCGTACTCCAGCATTTCCTCACCACTCAGCCGCTCGAACAGCCTCGCCTCGGCCGGCACTACCCCGATGACCGCCTTGGCGGCAACCGGGTCTGCCCACACGTCCAGTCCATTTACCCGGACCTGGCCGGCATCTGGCCGCAGGAGTCCGGTCATCATCGACAGGGACGTGGTCTTGCCCGCCCCGTTCGGACCGACGAGCCCGGCGAGGGAACCGACCGCGATCTCCAGGTCGATCTCGTCCACCGCCACTTTCGTACCGAAACTCTTGCGCAGCCCGCGCACCTCGATAGCAATCTCAGCCATCTCTGCCTCCTCAGCAGCCATTCAGCTGGTCCGTAACGATGCCTGTCAAAGCCGCTACGGGCCGACGGTGTCGGGGAGCTTGCCCGTGGCTCCGAGCTTGTAGGCGATGATCAGTTGCTTGTCAGTCTTGGGTACCTGAACGCCGGCCCCGACGAGGACGTAGTCACCGTCGACCGCGACGGGCGCGTTGGAGCCGGAGGATAGCGGCGTCTTCAGCAAGATCGCGCCGGTGGCGGCGTTGAACGCGTACAGGTATCCGCTATACGTCGTGGTGAACACGACCCCGTTGGTGAGCGTGGCGGCGCCGTACGGCGTCGACGGGAGCTTGACGTCCCATTCGATTTGCCCGGTGTCCTGGTTGACCGCGACCATCTCACCCGTGGCCTTGGCGATGGAAGCAGAAAACGCGCTCGAGCTCTCGGCCGCGCCCTTGACGGTGAGAGGGAAGCCGAGGTTGTTGACGGCGGCGAAGACGGTGGACCCGTCGGTCGCCAGCTGGGACTCGATGCCGCCGAACACGCCGGGCTCTAGGGTGAAGCTCGCGGGCAGCGAGATCGGTGCGGTAGGGGTGGCGGTTTCGGTGAGCAGGCCGGCGTTCTGTGGCCCGCTGTGTACGCCGACCGGGAGCTTCCACAGCAGCTTGCCAGTCTGCGCGTTCAGCTCAATCAGGATGCCTGCCTTGCCGCCATCGATCACAACTGGCTGCCCGTTGGCAGTGGTTAGCACGGGCGAGTTCTGCAAATCCCAGTCAAAAAGGTCGTGCGGGGTGAGCTGGTAGTACCACAGCAGCTTGCCCTGCGGGCTCAGCTTGACCACTGAGTCGGTGTACAGGTCAGGGCCGGGCCGGCTGGTCCCCCACGGATAACCCGTTGGCCACCCGCTCTGGCCTATCGGGCCGGGGTTGGCGATGCCGATGTAGAGATCTCCCTGAGCGTCGAACGACGGCGGGTCCCACAGGCCGCCCCCGGAGTTGATAGCCGGGTTACCCCAGAGGTTCTGTACCTCGTCGAAGGACCACTCCGGTGCACCGGTGCTGGCGTTCAGCGCCCACAAGATCCCCTTGGCGCCCCCGAGATATTCGCCGACGGTCGGATTGACCGGCACGGTCGAGACGTAGACGGTGCCGTTGTTGTACCCCGGCGCCATGTCGATCCCTTCGCGGTTGTTCCCGATCAGTGTTCGGCTCCACAGCTGCTTGCCGGTGGCTGCGGACAGCGCGATCACTGCGTGGTTCGTCGCGCCGTACACAGTTCCGCCGACTACGTTGACGCCGTCTGGGCCGCCGTTGGGCGAGCTGTAGTTGTGCGTCCACAGGACTTTTCCGGTGGCGAGCTTGATCGCCATCACATTCGACTCCATGTCCTGCAGGTAGACCACGCCGTTCACGACAACCGGCGTGGTCGAGTAACCGTCGGTCACCCCGACGGAACTCGCTGCACCGGTCGACTCGATCGGTACGCACCAGGCCACGCCCAACTGGGCGACGTTCGACGTGGTGATCGCGCTGGCGACATCCCGCGTGTTCGCCAGGTTGCCGCCTGGCAGCGTCCAGGCCGCCGCGACTCCCGGACTGGCCGAACTGGCCGAGCCAGTGCTTGCCGCACCCGCCTGCTTGCCGGAACAACTCGGCGCACTCGCATGTGGCGTACTGCCCGAGCAGCCGGCCACGGCTAAGCCCGCGGCCGCCAGCAACGCGATAACGCAACGCTGGCTGGCGGGGACCGGCAGGCGGCCGGCCCGGATGTCGAGCCGCCCGGCGGTGGCGCTTCCCGCTACGCCCATGACTGCCTCCCTGTCCACCGCCGCCGACCGGACACGCCGTGCCCGGCGATCGTCTCAACTTAAACTGATATCATTATGCTACGCGCGTGGTATCAGGCACGTCAAGGGGCGGCGACGACGCGACCAGGCGGCGTAAGCCAAGCTGGGCTAGCAGGACGCGCGCCGACTGCCAGCGACGCAGTCCGAGCTGCTCAGCGGGCCAGCCGCCAGCCGAGCATGCTGCCGATCTGGGTGGTAGGCGGACCGAACAGCTTGATCAGGAAGCGTCCTAGCGGTGCGGTGGGCGCGACGTCGGCGACCACCGCATCCGGCTTCATGGCGGCCAGGTCGGTGTGAATCTGGGCCGTCGACGGGGCCACAGCCCCGGTCTGCCCGCCGTACAAGGCGTCGATATAGATGGTGGTGGGGGTCAGGCCAGCTCGCCCGGCCCGGCCCTTGTGGCCTGGCACGCCCGGTGCGATGAAGTCGCCGCCGATCATAGTGACCGGCTCCCCCGTGACCGCTTGCCACCGCATGACCTGCGAGGTTCCCTCCCACGGGAATGGGGCCAGCAGGACCCGGTCGCTCGAAGCCAGGTGCAGCGCGCTGAAGGTCGCGCGCCATCCGGCTGGGGGCTGGCTG
This sequence comes from uncultured Actinomycetota bacterium, assembly GCA_963792725.1. Lineage (GTDB taxonomy): Bacteria > Actinomycetota > Actinomycetes > Streptosporangiales > Streptosporangiaceae > JAJYUU01. Next base: position 757,457 of record CAWBXJ010000004.1, read on the forward strand.
ACGCCGAGGTAGTGGTACTGGGCGGGCACCACCGGCACGAGGGCGAGCACGGCGATGCCGATGGCCACGAGCCCGCCGAGCGGGCTGCTGCCAAATGGACGGCCCTGGCGACGAGCCAGGTCGAGGGAGAAGGCCAGGACGACCGCAGCGGCCCCGTCGGCCAGGATGCACAGCCGGTCGGGCACCATCCCGACGAGGACGGGCAGGTGCTGCAAGTACTGCCAGGGCAGCAGGAATCCGGGCAGGCTGTCGGTGTGGGGCACCAGCTGCTTCGCCCCGAGGCCGAACCACTCCAGGATCAGGCAGGTGAGCCCGGCGGTGCGGACCGCCAGGTTGCGCCAGAAATAGACAAGGGCCAGGACCAGCAAGATGATCAGCGGCACGCCGAGATAGGCCAGGTACTCTGGCGTGGGCTGAGGGTAGTGGGCGGCGGAGGCCACGCTGGCCGGTGTGTTCAGCAGAGCCGTGTTGGACGGAGTCACGAATGCGTACGGCAGCGAGCCGAGGTTGGTTTCCCGGCCGTTGTAGTGGATCAAGACAGTGGCGGGCGCCGCGCCGCTGGCGACGCCATGGAACTGGACCCACAGGGCGCGCGCACAGAGCACCAGGGCGACCCCGGCGGCTGTGCCCAGTCCGGCGAGCGCGGGCCGGATCGCTTGCCTGATTAGCCGCGGCCGGCTGACGGCCAGCACGATGAGCAGGATCACTGCTGCGATGACGGTGTCGACGAGTGTCTCTTCGCTGATGAACACCTGGGCGGCCACTAGCACGCCCAGCCATATCCCGTGCCGGACGGCGCTGCCCTGCCTAGTGACGATCCGCAGCAGACGGTCGATCAGCAGCGGCGGGATCATGGCCAGGACCAGGGAATAATGCCCGAGCCCGGAGTTGATCAAGGCCGGAGAGAAGCCATAGAGCAGGCCGCCCAGCGCGGCCGCGATCCCCGAGGACTGCCACCGCCGCAGCACGTAGAACATGCTGGCTGCTGACCCTGCGTACCCGATGACCAGCAGCGCCGTGAGGCTGACCTGCGGCCCGAAGAGCAACGTCACCAGCGTCATGAGGCTGCCCGGCAGCAGGAACGAGGTGTTCCACATCAGGTTCACGCCATGCGGTGCGTTCATGGCAGTCGTGGTCAGCGCCGGCAGCCGGAAGTGGCCGATGGCCGTGGCGGCGTACCGGATGAACCAGGTCGCCTGGTTGACGTCCTGGACATCGCCAACCTGGCGGCGGGCAGTTGGGTGAGCCCACAGCTTGGACGTGACGAACAGCGCGCCTAGCAGGTACAGGACCGGGACGATGACATCCGAGTGGCTGCGCACCCAGGCCACCGGCCCTGGGATAGCCAGCTGCTGCGGTGCATCCGCCGTCTCGGCGGTTACTCCGGACAGTGCTGCCTCCTCTGCGACTCACGTCCGCCGTTGCGCCAGCCGCAGAGGGCCAGCCAGATTATCCCCAGGCGGCCGCGATCAGCCCGGATGTGAGCTCGCGCGGGGTTACTCCGCCCTGTGATACGTAGAGGCTGTCGCCTGCCAGGTACAGCAGCCAGCCCCCGTCAGAGCTTACGTCAAGGCTGGTGTGATCAAGGCTGACATAACCGACAGCTACCTGGTGGACTAGCGTGCCCGCCGTGTTGACCTCCCACATCAGCCGGGAGGTGTTGCGGACGGGGACGCCCGCGCAGCAGGCGCGGCTGACGAACAGATCACCGTTCGGCATGTAGACACCCTCGCGCAGGTAGCTCTGTCGCGCGCTCGGATTGCCTGTCACCGGCACGCTCGTCACGCCGGTCCCCGCCAGGTAGTACTGGGCCAGCGCGGTATCGAGGATGTTCAGGTTCCAGCCCTCGTTGTCCTCCGCCTGCGAGATCGAGACGGCGAGGTGGTCATTGTCAGGCGCCCAGGACAAGTGCGAGATCGGCTCCGGCAAGCCGCTGTCCTGACCCGCCGCGAGCATGGGCAGCTTGACGGTCACGCCAGCGGTCAACGCCCGGACATCCAGGTGATACAAGGTCACGATGTCGGAAACAGCCGGGACGCAGCCGGGTGTCAGGCTTGGCTCCTCGGCATAGGCCAGCTTCGCTCCGTCCGGGCTCACCGCGGGCAGGATGCCGGGCGCGATCTCGATGACATTGCCGCCGGCGACCGGAATCGCCTCGATCTCGTCCGTGCAGCCGTGCTTGACGGCGAAGTAAACCATGCCGGCGCTGGACACTGAGACCTCGTCGCCCAGCACGTGCCGGGGCACCAGCGTCTTGATCACCGTTCCGGTCGCCGGGTTCAGCGTGACCAGGGCTCCGGCCTTAGTGACGCCGACCATGGCAGGAGGCGTCGCCGCAGCGGCGCTGGTCGACGCCGAGACGGACGAGGATGCGCCCCGCGTGACCGTCACCGTCGGTGCCGGACTCGGGTTGCTGTTGTTTCCGCAAGCTGACAGAGCAGTTGTAGCGGCTAGCGCGCCCAGCAGCACGGCGGCCGCGGACCTGAGGGTGGCAGGCATCTGGCATCTCCATAGGGGTGAGAGCAGCGGTACAGGGGTTAGAGCGCGCAACCACCCCGTTACCAACAGAAATCTGGTGACGATCGTGGCAGCGACGGGCGGCCGCTGCAACAGGTGTGCGTGATCGTGACCAGCCGCGCTTGGGCAGGCGCTACGACAGGGCGGGCACTACGACAGGGCGGACACTACAGCCAGGGCGGGCTGCTACAGCCAGGCCGGCGCTCAGCCAGTGATGGTCGCCGCCATGCGGCGGACGGCCTCGGCCATCAGCTCGGGTGAGGTGCCGATATTCAGCCGCACGAAGCCGAGGCCCTCCGAGCCGAAATCGGGTCCCGAGCTCAAGGCGACCCGGCCCTGAGCCAGGAACTCGGCTGCCGGGTCGTCGCCGAGCTCCATCTCGCGGCAGTCGATCCAGGCGAGGAAGCTGGCCTGCGGCCGCTGGTAACGGGCGCCGGGCAAGTGCTCGGCCAGCACCGTGGTCAGCAGCCGAGTGTTCACGTCGATCTGGGCCACGGCGGCATCCAGCCACGCCCGCGCGCCACGGAGCGCCGCGACCGAGGCGTGCACGCCCAGGTGCGAGGCGAGCAGGGCGTCCCAGCGCTGCGCCAGGATTGCGGCGCCCGCCGGGTCGCCCGCAATCGCGATCCCGCACTTCAACCCGGGTATGTTCCAGCCTTTCGACGCCGAGGTGAACACGATGGCGCGGCGGGCCGCCGGGTGGTCGAGGGTGTGGAACGACACATGCGTTCCACCGCCCGGCAACACCAGCGGCGCGTGGATCTCGTCGACCAGGACCGGCACGCCGCGGCGCTCGCACAAGTCAGCGATCGCGGTCAGCTGATCCCGCGACCACACCCGGCCCAGCGGATTATGGGGATTGCACAGCACGTAGGCGCCAACTCCGGGCTCGCGGAGCGCACGGTCAAGCCCGTCCAGATCCAGGTCATAGCCTCCGTCCTTGGCGGCGAGCGGCGCCTGGACGATCCGCCGGCCGGCGAGCTCAAGGCGGAAGAAGAATGGCGCGTAGACCGGCGGATTGATGACCACGCCGCCCCCCGGCGGGGTGACCGCCTGGATCACCTCGGCTATCCCCGTCATCACATCTGGGATCGCGAAGATCAGGTCCGGATCAGGCGACCAGCCGCCGAGGCGGTCAGCGGCGAACTCCGCAAATGCATCGCCGAGGTCACCCTTGTGCGGATAGCCAAGGTCACCAGATGCCAGCGCGGCCCGGATCGCCTCCTTGATCGGCTCAGCCGGGTCGAAGTCCATCTCGGCGACGAATGCGGGCAGCACATCGGCGGGATAGGTCCGCCACTTGTGGCTCGTGCGCGCGCGCAGTCGCTCTAGCGAGCAGTCACCAAGAATGGGATCCACCCTGTGGATCGTAGTGGGGGCGGCTCCGGCGCCGCCGCTGGCTCTGTCCAGACCTGCCAAGTTAATTCGATCTGGTAATATCCATTCTCGTGATAACTGGCGACGATCCCGGTGTCATCACCTCGCTGCACCAGGCGACGCACGCGACCCTCCGCGCTCTGGGCGCACGGCTGGCACACCTCGCACTCACCGCCGCCGAGCAGAATGTGCTCGCCGTTCTGGCCGACGACCGGCCGCGCGCGGTCGGCGATCTGGCGGCGGCGACCGGCACCAGGCCAACCACGCTCACCAGCGTGCTAGACCGGCTCGCCGGGCGGCAGCTGCTGACCCGGGAGCTCGATCCCGCCGATCGGCGCTCGTTCCTGATCGTGCTGACACCGGCAGGCCGCCAGACCGCCAGCACCGTGCACGCTGCCGTGACCGAGCTTGAGCGGCACGCGCTCGGCTCGCTGACGCCAGCGCAGATCGCCGGATTCCGCGCGGTGGCCCACGCGCTTACGGAGGTGGACTGATGCCCGACCATGCGCACGCACACGGCCCCGCCATGCCCGGCGAACTCGCTGAGCTGCTGGCTGAGATCGTGCCGCCAGGAGGCGGATTCGGGCACCGCCAGCATGTGCACCTGGCGTTCCTGACGGTGCGTGCACACGGGGCCGAGGCCGCCCGCGCGAAGATCGGCTCGTGGATTCGGCACATTGCCGCGTATGAACGCGCCCCGCAGAAATACAACGCAACGATGACGCTGGCCTGGACCGAGATCGTCGGCCATCACGTCGCGGCGGACCCGACGGTCGCCGACTTCGGCGAGTTCGCTGGGCGCTACCCAGCCCTGCTGGACAAGCGGATGCTGCGCCGTCACTACAGCTCGGCCGTGCTCGCCTCGGCGGCGGCGCGCGGCGGCTGGGTGGAGCCGGATCTGGCCCCGTTCCCGTGGTCTTAGGGCCGCGCGATGTCCCCGCCGAGGTAGCGGTCGATCGCCGGCCCGACGGCCGCCGCCAGCTCATCGGCTGTCACGGCGGCGACCGGTCCGAGCTGGAGCACGTACCGCGTGATGGCAAGGCCAAGCATCTGGGACGCCACCAGCGAGGCCCGGAACGGGGTATGTTCCGGGTCCGCCGCCGCCGCCACGCTCGCCACTGGCCCGAGTATTGCCTCGGCGAGGAACTCGCGGAGCATTGCGGCCGCCTGCTCACTGGTCAGGGCTGAGCGAAGCAATCCGATGAACGCGCCGCGTACCCCGGCCGTCTCCCACAGCGCGAGTGCTGACCTGACCATGTGCTCGCCCACCGATTCGTTCGGCCGGTCCGCGATCTCGGCCAACGCAGCCGTGATGACTTCGCTCGGGATGATGGGCAATTGCATCGCCGCGGCGAACAAGCGCTCCTTGGTGCCATGGAAGTGGTGCACGAGCGCGGGATCCACGGCGGCGGCGGCGGCGATCGCCCGGATCGTGGCACCGTCGTAGCCGTGCTCGCCGAACTGGGCGCGGGCGGCCGCGAGGATCGCCTCGCGGGTGCCGCTGTCTCCGGCGCGGCGGCCAGTACGCGTGCGCTGGCGGCCTTTGCTGGCTGTGGTGCCCGTGGCGGCACTCGCTGGGGCGCTCGCTGGCGTAGCGGCGGCCGGCCGCCGGGCTGGCCCGGTCACGCCGCCGCCCGCGGCCGGGCGGCCGCCAGCGTCAGCTCGAAGAATCGCTCTTCCAGCGTCGCCGCCGCTTCGTACACGCGGTCGCCGGGATCGCCAGCGCCGCCAGTGCGGCTGGTCACGGCGGTCCCGCTGGCCCCGTCGGGCGGGGCCGCCTCGAGCGCCCGCCTGACCTCAGCCGGACTGGCCCCCGACACGCGCAGCGCCCGGCCGGCCAGTGCCACTGGCAGCCCGGCGCGCTCAAGCTGGCTGAAGGCGGCGGGCCAGTTCGCTGCTTCGACGACCGTGACCTGAGCGGAGCCGATGATCTGCGCAGCTGTCCCGGCCGCCACCACCTGACCGTCTGCCATGATGATCAGCCTGTCGCACTCCCCGGCCTCCTCCATGTAGTGCGTCGAGACCAGCGCGCCGGCGCCAGCCTGGACTGCGCCCGAGATGGTCTGCCACAGCCGGGCTCGGCCGAGCGGATCGACCCCGGACGTGGGCTCGTCGAGGATCAGCAGCTCAGGCTGGTGCGACAGCGCCTCGGCGAAGGCGGCGCGCCGCTGGACGCCGAGCGGCAGCTGGCCGACCGGGATCGCCGGTCCGCCGATCAGCGCTGCGGCCTGGTCCGCGCGACTGCGGTCGGCGCGACGGCGGTCGGCGCGACGGCGGTCGGCGTGGCGGTGGTCGGCTAGGCGGTGGTCGGCTAGGCGGTGGTCGGCTAGGCGGTGGTTGGCTTGTGGCACCTGGCGGGTCCCGAACACGGCGGCGGCAAACTCCAGGTTCTCCGCGACGGTGAGGTCGTCGTACAGGCCAAGGCCCTGCGGGACGTAGCCGATCCGGCGCCGGGTCAGCCGGCTCGGCTGCTCCCCCAGCAGCAAGATCTGGCCCGTCGTCGGCGGGATCAGGCCGAGCAGCATGCGGATGAGGGTCGTCTTGCCTGCGCCGTTCGCGCCGAGCAGGCCGACGATCTCGCCGGGACGCACCTGGATGCTGACGTCGCGAACGGCTGCTACGGCTCCAAAAACGCAGCTGACGCCCACGCTCTCGGCCAGCGTCCGGGCCGCCTGCTCACGGCGCTCGCTCATCTCGCGCGGCGGCCGGGACTCGTCCGGCTGGACCGGTTCTATCGCCTCAGCTGCTGGCTGACGCTGGAACTCGCGGGCGAGCGCGGCCACTGTGACGGCGTCCTGGAGGTCGGGCGCGACCGGATCGCCCGGATAGGGAGCTCCCGGCGGACACCAGACGCGCCAGGACGCGCCTCGCCGCCATGCCCGCGAGCTAGCCTGTCCATCCGGCCGCACGTCGGCGACCACAACGGTGCCCGGCATGTCCGCGACGATGTCCGGCGGCGGGCCGGCGGCGAGCTGGCGCCCGCCGTCGAGCACGAGCACCGTGCTAGCGCGCTGTGCATCGTCGATGTACGTCGTCGCGAGGACCACCGCGGCGCCGTCGGCGGCCGCGGACGCGATGAGCGACCACAACCCTGACCGGCTCACCGGGTCGACGCCAGTGCTCGGCTCGTCGAGTATCAGCAAGTCAGGCCGGTGCAGCAGGGCAGCGATGACGCCGAGCTTCTGCCGCATCCCGCCAGATAGCTGTCCGGCCAGCCGGTCTCTGGCATCGGCCAAGCCCGCGCGCGTTACGAGCTCGGTGATCCGCTCGGTCGCGGCGCCACTTTGCATGCGGTATGCCGTGGCTCGGAAGGCGAGGTTCTCGGCCACGGTGAGATCCGGATAGACGCCAGAGCTGGCCGCCAAGTAGCCGATCCGCAGTGCGCCGGGACTTCGTATCTCGCCGGCATCCGGTCTGACAGCGCCCGCCAGGCACCGCAGCAGCGACGTCTTGCCCGCGCCATCGCCGCCGACGACGGCGGTGACCTGGCCGGGCTCGACCGTCAGCGAGACGTCATCGAGCGCTACCGTGTCGCCGAACCGCAGCCGCAGGCCGCTTGCGCCAAAGCCCGGCAGTCGTGGCCCAGTCATGCCGGCTGCTCCTGGCCGTAGGCAGCGGCGTCCTCTGGTGCAGGTTCACGATCCGCCACACCGCCCGCGACATCGGCGGTGCCGGTGCCTGTTCCGCGCCCGGCGCCCGGCCGGTGCCAGCGGCGCTGTCCGCCGCCGGACGGCGCCGGTGCCAGGTAGCGACGGAACCGCAGTATCGCCAGCGTCACGACGACCACGCCGAGCAGCGCCAGGAATACGAACGGCTGCCACAGCGGCCCGAGGGGCTCGGCTCGCAGCATCACCCCGCGGGAGATCTCGTTGAAGTACGTCAGCGGCAGGAGGTAGGCAAGCCAGCGAACGCCTGCGGCGATCGAGGACAGCGGGAAGATCAGGCCGGACAGCAGCACCTGCGGCAGCATCGTCATGACCGCGAGCTGGATCGCCTGGCCCTGGTTCTGGGAGACCGTGCTGATCAGCACGCCGATTCCGAGCGTGACGAACAGGAACAACAGCGCGCCGAGCCCGAAGACCAGCGCCGACCCGCGGAACGGCACGCCGAACACCGCGATGCCGACGGCGAGGACGATGGCCAGGTCGACCGCCGCGACGACGAAGTACGGCACGATCTTGCCGAGGAATACGTCCCGCGGTCGCAGCGGCATCACGGCGAGCTGCTCGAGAGTGCCCGACTGGCGCTCGCGAACGACGCCGAGGCTGGTGATGATCGTGCCGATGAAGACGAGCACCACGCCGGCCAGGCCGGGGATCATCACGTACGACGTCTTGAGTGCCGGGTTGTACAAGATGGTCACGGATGGCTTCGGCGACGCGGCGCCCTGCGGCAGGCGGGACGCGCCCAGCTTCGATAGGGCGGTCAGCGTCGCCTGCGCGGTGAACAGCTGACTGCCATCGATCAGCACGGCCGGGACTCCGGCGCCGCTGGTCACTAGTGCTGCGGCGGCGTGGCCATCGCGAAGCTGGTTCGCGGCCCACGCCCGGCCGGCTGCCTGGTCTGTCGTTACCACGTGGAACGGCGCCGGCAGCGCCCGCGCGATGACGACTGCGTTCGGGCCCGCCACTGCGACCGGGATCGAGCTGACGTCGAAGCTGGCCGCATAGCCGAGCACCACCAGCAAGATCACCGGCATCGCGACCATCATGGCCAGCGTTCGCCGGTCACGGCGCAGCTGCCGGAACTCCTTCACGATCATTGCCCACATACCAGCCTCCGGGCGCGCGCACCAGATATCAACGTGTGTTGAATTCTACGCCCGATGAATTATCCGATCAAGGCCGCCACATTCTTAGTGATCATGACCAATGGCAAGATGGCCTCATGGTCGTCACACGGCACTCGGGGCGCTGGACGTTAGAGGACCGGTTCAGCTCTGCGTGGCATTACCTGCCGTTCGACGTCCCTCCTGGGTCGTGCACTGTGCGGGCGGAGCTCGAATACGAGCGCTCCGGTGCCGTCATGGATCTCGGCTGCATGGGCCCGGCCGGCTTCCGCGGCTGGTCCGGCGGCGCGCGCAGGTTTTTCGTCATCGGCGATACGGCCGCTACCCCCGGCTATCTCCCCGGCGAGCCGGAGGCGGGCACGTGGCAGGTGATGATCGGCTTGCACCGGGTCCCGCCAGCTGGTGCCGACTACACACTCACCGTCGAGGTATCGAGCACGCCAGGTGAGCTGACCCCAGACGAGCCGCCCGAGCAGATGCCGCCGCTGACGGACAGGCCGCCGCGCCGCGAGCTGCCTGCCAGCCAGGGCCGTCGCTGGCTGGCCGGGGACCTGCATACCCACACTGTCCATTCCGACGGCGTGATGACGGTGTCCGAGCTGGCCAGGTTCGCCGTCGGCCGGGGCATGGAGTTCATCGCCGTCACCGACCACAACACGGTCAGCCACCACCCCGAGCTCCCAGCGGCCGCGGCGTTGCACGGCATCACGCTCCTGCCCGGCCAGGAAGTCACCACCGAGTCCGGTCACGCCAACGCGTTTGGCGACATCGGCTGGATCGACTTCCGGCGACCGCCCGACGACTGGCTCGAAGCGTGCGAAGCGGCAGGCGGACTGCTGTCGGTGAACCATCCCTACGGCGGTCAGGTCAGCTGGGTGGCGCCGATGAAGCGCAGGCCGCCGGTGCTGGAGGTCTGGCACTGGAGCTGGCTCGACACCCGGTGGACGACGCCGCTCGGCTGGTGGCAGGCCTGGGATCCGGCCGCAATTCCGGTCGGCGGCAGCGACTGGCACCGGCCGGGGTCGGATGCGCCACCAGGTTCGCCCACGACCTGGATCGAGGCCGAGGACGAGGACCCGGTCGCCGTCCTGGCGGCCCTGGCGGCCGGGCGGACCGCGGTGTCAGGCAGCCGCGACGGCGCAGTGCTGCTCCGCGTCGGCGACGAGCTCGTCGCCAGCGACGCCGACGGGACCATCCTGGTCGGCCCCGACGGACCGATGGCCAGGATCCGCGGCCAGCTGGCGAAGTTCCCCACGGCCGAAGGCTGTCATCGGCTAGTCGACGAGACCGGCGCGACACTCGCCCTGACCGGCTGATCACCCCTCGCTTTTGCCACGTCGTTGCCTATCTACAGCTGCTGTATCCGCAGTGGATAGGCAACCACGTCGTTTGAGTTCGGCTTCGGCGCCGATCAGAAGCTGACCGAGTGCCAGGTGCGGCCGGCGTTCCTGGTCAGCCACAGGTGGCTGCCCAGCGATGGCGTACCCTCGACTGCCACGCCCTGGCGCGCCGTCGTGAAGCCGAAGTCGTACCAGCCCAGGCCGCCGTCGCCCAGGAATCTCGTCACGAACTAGCGGACAACGTCGCGATGACACGGCGAGCGCGCCGCGGCAGTCGCCGACGACGCGCTCGTTCCGGTCCTGATGCTCTTGCGGGCTGACCCCAGCTACACGGTCGCCAGCTCGCGGCGGGCTGGGCGCCAGCCTGGCAGCCTCCTGACGCCGGCCGCGACACCGGCCGCCACCACAACCTGGACCGCGAGCACCACGATGAACGCCGTGCTAACGCCCGTCCCGTCACCGGCCAGCGCCAGGAAGAGGCTGCCCAGCGTCGCGACCCCGAGCGCGAGCGCACTCTGCTGGGTGGTGGTCAGCACCCCGCTGCCCGCGCCGGCCACCGCGGGTGGCACCGCGGACAGCACGATGCCGAACAGCGGGCTCATGACCAGGCCCTGGCCAAGCCCCGCCACCGCGAGGCCAGGCGCCAGGTCGGCGACGGCCAGGTGCGGCCAGCCGAGGTACACCGTGAGGCCGAGGATGATCAGGCCGACGGCCTGGAACAGCGCGCCAGCGAAGAGCACCCTGGCGCCGAAGCGCGCGAGCAGCCGGGAGGTGGACAACGATGCGAGAAGGAACGTGGCCGCCATCGGCACCAGTCCGAGTCCGGCTGTCAGCGCGCTGGCGTGCAGACCCTCCTGCACCAGCAGCGCGTAGCAGAACATGAAGGCGCCGAAGCCAGCGAAGAACGGTAGCGCCAGCGCGAGGCCGCGGCGCATGCTCGGGTCGCGAAGCAGCGAGGGCGGCACCAGCGGGCTGCGGCCGGACCGCTCGGCCCGGCGCTCGACGGCGGCGAAGATGGCCGCCGCGACCGGCGCGCAAACCAGCAACGCGATCGTCCACGCGGGCCAGCGGAGCGAGCGCCCTTCGGTCAGCGGCACGAGGACGGCGAGCAGCGTGACGCCGAGCAGAATCGTGCCCGCCCCGTCGATGGGCGCGGGCGCCCCGTGCCGGGTGTCGGGCACGAACCGCTTGGCCAGCACGAGGCCAGCCAGTCCGATCGGGACGTTGACGAGGAAGATCGGCCGCCAGCCGAGCCCGTCGATATTGGCGGAGACGAGCAGGCCGCCGAGCACCTGGCCGAGAACGGCCGCCAGACCGCCGGCCGCGCCGTAGCGAGCCAGCGCCCGCGTGCGGCGCTCGCCCGTGGTCGCCGCCTGAATTGTCGCGAGCACCTGCGGCACCATCATCGCGGCGGACGCACCCTGGGCCACCCGACCGACGACCAGGAACGTGGCCGTCGGCGCCAGGCCGCAGGCGAGCGACGTGACGGTGAAGGCGGCCATGCCGGCCATGAAGAGCCGCTTGCGACCGAGGCTGTCGCCCAGGCGGCCGCCGAGGACCAGGAGCAGGGCATAGGCCGTGGCGTACCCGGAGACCACGAGTTCGAGCAGCGGCTGGCTCGCCCGCAGGTCGGCATCGATCGTGGGCAGCGCGACGTTCACGATGAAGAAGTCGATCATGGGCAGCAGCACGCCGACAAGGATGACGGTCAGGCCGGCGGCCGTCAGCGTGCGCTGCTCCGGCGTGCGCTGCTCCGGCCGGTCGGGATAGACCGGCCCAGCGTTGGCTGTGACCTGCGTCAGTGCAGTTGTTGGGGTATCGAGGGTGGCAGGCATGTACCGAGAAGGCATGAACACAGCCTGGCGTAGAAACTAAGCCAGGTACTAGAGCCTGCTTATACTGGTACTGATACTAACTGGCAACACTATTAGGTCAGAGGCATACTAGTAGCATGAGCGACCAGACCCTGCAGGCCAGCACGCGCAGGCACCGACTCGCAGGCCAGCCAGACCCTGCAGGCCAGCCAGACCCGCCAGCAACTGGACCGGCGGCAGGAACTGGCCGGCTTTCTGCGCAGCAGGCGCGAGCGCATCGCGCCCGAGCAGGTCGGCCTGCCGCCCGCGTCACGGCGCCGTACGCCAGGGCTGCGCCGCGAGGAGGTCGCCACCCTGGCTGGTGTCGGCGTCACCTGGTACACGTGGCTGGAGCAGGGCCGGGACATCAACGCGTCCCCGCAGGTGCTCGACGCCGTGGCCAGGACCCTGCTGCTCGACCCGCACGAGCGCGACCACCTGTTCCGGCTGGCCGACGCGGCCGACAACACCGGACAGACCGAGTGCAAGGCGCTGCCGCCAACCGCTCAGCTGCTGCTGGATCAGCTCGAGCCGTTCCCGGCCTGCATCCGCAACGCGCGCTTCGACGTGCTGGCCTTCAACCAGGCCTACGAGGAGTTGCTGGGCCCGCTCAGCCACCTGCCGTTCGAGGAGCGCAACACGCTCTGGCGGATGTTCACCAACCCTGACTGCCGAGTCGCCTGGCTCGACTGGGAGGAAGGCACGCGCCGCGTGGTCGCGGAGTACCGGGCCGCCATGGCGGAGCATGTCGCCGAGCCGGCCTGGAAGTGCCTGGTCTCGCGGCTCACGAAGGCCTCACCGGAGTTCGCCGAGTTGTGGGAACGGCACGAGGTCGCCAGCCCTGAGAACCTGACCAAGCGCTACCTGCACCCCGAGGTCGGCCTGCTCAAGCTGAACTACACCCACCTGTGGCTCGGCCAGCGTCTTGGCACACGGATGACCACCTACACGCCGGCCGACGAGCAGACCGACGCCAAGCTGCGCAATCTGCGCGCCCGCCGACCGGAGCTCACCCTCGCCGCACGCTAGCCCGCCGGCCCGGCAACCGCACTAGTCACCCGCCGGACCCTGGACCGGGCTGCCGGGCTTAGCGAGCGGCCCAGACGCTGGCATACTCGCAGCCACACCAGAACGCTGTGAAGGGACGCCGATGGGATCGCAAACTCGCTGGGGCCTGACTCTGCCGCTGCACGGACTGCCCGTTGCCGAGCAGCGCGACCTGGTGACAGGCCTCCCCGACCTCGGCTACACCGACGCCTGGTCAGCCGAGCTCAACGGAGTCGACGCGTTCACGCCGCTGACCCTGGCCTCGCAGTGGGCGCCGCAGCTCCGGCTCGGCACCGCGATCGTCGGCATCTACGGCCGCGCGCCTGTGACGCTCGCCGTCCAGGCCGCCACGCTGGCCGATCTTGCGCCCGGCCGGTTCGTCATGGGCATCGGCACATCCTCCAAGGTCGCCGTCGAGCAGTGGAACGGCATCCCGTTCGAGAAGCCCTACGAGCGCTCGCGCGACATGCTGCGGTTCCTGCGCGAGGCGCTCGCTGGCGGCAAGGTGACGCACGAGTACGAGACGTTCTCGGTGGACGGCTTCCGGCTCGATCCGGCGCCGAAGGTGCCGCCCGCGCTGGCGCTCGCCGCGCTCCGGCCTGGCATGGTCCGGCTGGCAGCGGCGGAGGCTGGCATCGCCATCACAAACTGGCTGTCGCCGGCGGACGTGCCCAAGGTCCGCGTCCGTCGCAGGCGCGGACTGTGAGCTCGTCGCGCGCATCTTCGTCCTGCCGACGACCGACACCGACACGGCCCGGGCGATCGGCAGGCGCGTCCTCGCCGCCTACCTGACAGTGCCGGTTTACGCGGCGTTCCATCAGTGGCTCGGCCGCGGCGACATCATCGCCCCCATGCTCGCGGCGTGGGACGCCGGTGACCGCAAGGGCGCGCTCGAGGCGATCCCAGACTCACTCGTGGACGAGCTGGTCATCCACGGCGCGGCCGAGCAGTGCCGCGACCGCGTTGCCGCCTACCACGAGGCCGGCCTGGACACGACCGCCATCGCGATCTTGCCGACGCCTGGCATCAACCTCCCGGACACGATCGCCAAGCTCGCGCCGGCCTGAGATGCCGCGGAGCGCGGCGCCCTGGCAGCTCGACGACCCGTTGCGCGCTACTGGCCGGCTTTCGGGCAGTGCGGCAAAGCAGGCATCACGATCCGGCAGGTGCTTCAGCATCGCGACTGGCTGCCGGTAGCGCGCAACATGGCTGGCGGCGCCCTCGCGATGGCCGACTGAGAGGCCTCGGTCCGCGCGCTCGGGCAGGCAGCGCCGGCTTATCCGCCCGATCGGGTCCCCCGCTTATCACGTGCAGAGCTACCGGTTCATCCGCGGGGAACTGGTTCAGCGGGTGACTGGCATGGGCATCCGCGACTTGCTACACGCCGAGCTTCGCGGCCCGCTCGGCCTGCACGACACCTACCTCTGCCAGCCGAGCGACCTCTGGCTGCGGCATGTCCCGGTGCGCGGCCGCGGCGTCGCCGAGTTCGCGACGCAGCTGATGGTCAGCCGTCGTGCGACTCGGCAGGCCGTTGAGCAAGAGTTGCCTACTGATGCTGCTAGATGAGCAACAGTAGGCAACTCTCGCTCTATGGCGGCGGTGTACAAACTGATGGCGCTGGCCCGATGGGTGCGCTCGCCAGCGGAACCATGTTCGGCCACAACGGCAGCTATGTCTGCATCGGCTGGGCCGACCTGGAGCGCCGGATCGCCATCGGCTACGTGACGGTTGCTGCTCATGTCCCGCACCGCCTGCGCCCGGCACATGGCCACGGTCAGCGACGCCATTCTGGCCGCGAACGGCTAACGGGCCTGGCGGCCCCGAGGCGCTGACTGCCGCCGCAGCAGCCAGGCCGCCAGCGTGCCAACCGCGGCAATAATGAGCAGGAACGGAAGCAAGCTGAACCAGCTGAACCCCTCCCAGAGCTCGGCGGACAGCGTCAGGCAGAATGTGGCAACCGCGACCGCCAGCCGGGCATCGATGGCGATCCACGCGATGCTGACCACGCCGAATGCGAGGACGGGCACAACTCGAACTACATCGATGGGTTCTGGCAAGCCGTACTGAGGGACCACCACGAACCAGAGGACCGCCGCAGCAAACGCGCCGATCAGCCACAGCCATTTTCGCGGCGGGCGGCCTTGGCGCGGCGCTAGCAGGACGAGCGAAGCCAGAGATACCAAGAGCGGCACAAATGGCAAGAGCTGATTGTGTTGCCCAACGACATAGACCGCCACGGCTGCCGCCAGGGCGCTGGTCGCAGCAATGGCGCGCGGGGTGATCCAGGTCAGCAGCACAGTCGCCACGAGGAGCGCCGCCACGAGCTCACCAGGCCAGTACCAGGCGGGCCTGAGGTTGAGTCTGAGCTCGCTCATATCCCAGCCGAGAATTTCTGCTGCGTGCATCACCAGGTAGAGACTGCTGCCGGCCATGACGGCGATGCGGAGATTGGCCGTCATCGAGAGGCGGCGGTTCAGTGCTGCGCGTGCCCTGAGACCGCCCACGGCCAGTCCGCGGACGTCGCGCAGCCGGGGCCAGCCGAGGCCGGCGGGTATCGCCTCCAGCAGCGTGCCGATCATCTCCTCGCCGCGCTCACGCCGATAGTCGGCCGGGTAGACGCGCAGCAGCCAGCGACTGCGGCGCTCCAGCGCGGTCACGCCGACTGCCTCGCTCGGATCAGCGTTCTCGCTTGCCATCACGCCTCCTGGCCGGGTGCAGCTAGCCGCGTCGGGTACGGGGCGCCGACTGCCGCCGCAGCAGCCAGGCGGCCAGCAACGCGACCGCGACAGCGACCAACACGTACGGAAGCATCGCCGCGTTGAAGAACGGCAGCATTCGCACGATCTCGAGTGTCAGGAGGAAGGTGACAACCGCCACGGCCAGCCTGGCATCGATGGCGACCCATGCCACGCTCACTGCAACCAGGGCGAGTAGCGGCTCGATTTGCCACACTGAGGTGTAGGCGGAGGCTAGCACCGCCACTGCGAACGCGCCGATAAGCCAGAGCCACGCTCGCGGCGGGCGTGCTGACCGCGGCGTTAGCAGAACCACCGCGGCGACGCCCACCACCAGCGAGATCAAGGTCCAGACCGGCGCCTCTTGCCTGCCAAGGAGGTAGATCGGCACGGCTGTCGCCAGGGCGCTGAATGCCGCGATGGCGCGCGGCGCGATCCAGGCAGGCAGCACGGCCGCCACGATGAGCAGGCCCAGGGCCATAATCCGCCACTCGTACCGGAGTGGCCCCGGGTCGATCACCCAGGTACCCAGGTCGTCGCTGGCGATCAAGAACAGATAGAAGCTGACGCCGGCCATGACAGCGATGCGCAGATTGGCGGCGGTGGACAGGCGGCGGTTCTGCGCCGCGCGGGCCCTGAGGCTCCCCACCGCGAGCGCACGGACGTCGCGTGGCCGCGGCCAGGCACGGTCGCCGGGCGTCGTCTCCAGCAGCGTGCCGATCATCTCCTCGCCGCGCTCCCGCCGGTAGCCGGCCGGGTAGGCGCGCAGCAGCCACCGGCACCTGCGCTCCAGCGCGCTGTTGCGGCCGGCCCCGGCTAGGCCAGGCTCTTCGCCGAGGCCGTGATCATTAAGCATCTGTCGCCAACCTCGGAGCAGATTGGCGCCACAGCAGCCAGACGGATATCGCCGCGAGCGCACCGCTACTGACAAGGGACGGAAGTATCCCGGAGTTGGGGAATCGCGCTGCTTCCTCGGCAAACATCGTCAGGAAGCAAGCGGCCAGAGCCAGGGCCAGCCGGGCATCGATGCCGATCCAGACGATACTGACGACGCCCAAGACAAGCACGGGGGCAGCTTGCAGCACGACGGGGGCGTCAGCCCAGCCGTACCAGGGGCACACTGCAAACCACAGCGCCGCCATACCGAACGCGCCGATCGGCCAAAGCCAGCGGTGAGGCGACCTCGTGGAACGAGGCGATACCAGGATGAGCGCGGCGAGGTACACCACCAGCGAGGTGAAGTTCCAGTACAGATGATCTGGCCCTTGGACGAGGAACACGACCATGGCTGTCGCGAGGCCGCTCACCGCCGTGATCATGCGCGGTGCGGTCCAGGCAAGCAGCACGGTCGTCGCCAGGAGCAGGCCCTTGGCGACATCCGGCCAGTCGAACGGGAGTGCCTGCGGATTCAGCCTGAGGTCGATCAGGACCATGGCCAGGTACTCGGCTGAGATCATGATCAGATAGAGGCTGACCCCGGCCATGACTGCGATGCGCAGATTGGCGGCGGTGGACAGGCGGCGGTTCTGCGCCGCGTGGACTCTGAGGCTCCCCACAACGAGCGCACGGACGTCGCGCACCCGGGGCCAGCCCAGGCCGGCGGGTGTCGTCTCCAGCAGCGTGCCGATCATCTCTTCGCCGCGCTCACGCCGGTAGTCGGCCGGGTAGGCGCGCAATAGCCACCGGCACCTGCGCTCCAGCGCGCTCACGCGGTCCGCCCCTGCGGGATCGCGGCGCTCGCTGTCCATTACGCGGTCCTCGGCCGTCGGCCGGGCCGGGCTGCGCGGGGCGCGGGTTCGACGCCGGGGACCAGGCGGGCCGCCTCGGCCATCCGCAGCGCCTCGGCACGCAGCGCCGTCGCGCCGTCATCTGTCAGCCCGTACGAGCGACGAATCCGGCCGGCGACGATCTCCTCGCTGACGAGCCGGACGTAGCCCTCGTCGGTCAGCCGGTCAAGCGCTGTGTAGAGCGTGCCGGTGGCGAGGCG
Organism: uncultured Actinomycetota bacterium; assembly: GCA_963792725.1. Classification (GTDB taxonomy): domain Bacteria; phylum Actinomycetota; class Actinomycetes; order Streptosporangiales; family Streptosporangiaceae; genus JAJYUU01. The sequence continues at coordinate 775,102 of CAWBXJ010000004.1, forward strand.
GACCCGGCCGCCAGACATCTGCTCGGCCCGCTTGATGATCGCGTATCCGTGCAGCGGCCCTTCGAGCAGAGCCGCGAGCACGAAGTACGTCGGCTCCCGCATCGGGGCAGGTGACTTGGCCATGCCCGTCAGCATAGGTAAGTAGCCGATGCATTGTCAATCTGCCTATTGCGGCACTCCTGTCGCGGAGCGGCTTACCAGCTGCCGGGCAGCGCGCTGCCATACCAGGACTGGATGATCTGGTGCGCGATCGACACCGGCGGGGGCAACAGGAGCCCGCCGGTGTCGACCGCCGCGCGCAGGTCGTCCCGGCTGTACCAGTGCGCCTCGGCGATCTCGTTGGCGTCGACCTTGATCTCCGTGCTGTCCGCCGCGTCGGCGCGGAAGCCGAGCATCAGGCTCTGCGGCATCGGCCAGGGCTGGCTGCCGAGGTAGGTAACCGCGCCGACGACGATGCCGGTCTCCTCGTGCACTTCGCGAGCCACTGCCTGCTCGGCCGACTCCCCGCCCTCGACGAATCCGGCCAGGATCGAGACGCGGCGTTCCGGCCACATCGCGTTGCGGGCCAGCAGGCAGCGATCGTTGCCGTCGGTCACGAGCACGATCATGGCCGGGTCCACTCGCGGGAAGTGCTCACTCCCGTCGAGCGGGCACTTGCGGGCGTGGCCCGACGCGATCGGGACGGTCGGCGAGCCGCACCGCGGGCAGTGCGTGAACGTCTCGTGCCAGTTCGCCAGCGCGACCGCGTGCGTCATCAGGCCGGCATCCCGGTCGGACAGCAGCGGGCCGGCCTCGCGCAGCGGGACAGCCCGCACGGTTGGCCGTGGCGGCTCAGGCAGCGGCCCCGCGACACCGAAATACGCGACACCATCGTCGTCGACTCCGAGGAGGAACTGCACGCCGTCAGGGGCCCGCCCCGGTGGGATGAGGACAAGCCTGACGAGCTCACGGCCCATGTCGCAGAGGACCCGGCCGTGCTCGACGACGAGCACCCTGGTGCGCTGATCTGCCCAGGCGGCATCGAGCCAGGCCTGGTCGGTGCGCAGGTGCGCTGACCTGTCGACCTCGGCGCGCGCGAGCGCGAGATCGGTGAGGGCCGGACCGGTGAGGGCTGGGTCGGCCGGCATCGACCGCGAGTCGTCCGGCGTGCTAGCGGCAGCGCTCACCGGCCTGCCGTCAGCTCGCCGGCCGCAGCGGCCAGTTCATCCCAGAGGTACGCCGACGCCTCGGCGCCCTTGAGCAGCAGTGCCATATCGACCCGCTCATTCGGTGCGTGAATCCTGTCCGCGTCAAGTCCGACTGCCACGAAGACTAGCGGCGCGGCCAGGATGTCGGCCAGATCGGCCTCAGGTCCACTGCCGCCCTCCCTGGTGAACAGGACCTCAGAACCGAAGGCACGCTCCATGGCGCGCAGGCCCGCCCGCACCGCTGCCGAGTCCACCGGCGCGAAGCAGGGCCGGACGCCCGGTCCGTCGGCGAGCACGGACGCTTCGATGCCGGGCGGCGTGTGGTCGCGGACGTACTGGCGCAGACCCGCGATCACATCGGCCGGCTCCTGGTTGGCGACCAGCCGGAACGAGAGCTTCGCGTGCGCCTGCGCCGGCACAATGGTCTTGCCGCCAGCACCGGTATGACCGCCCCACATGCCGTTGATCTCGGCCGTCGGCCTGGTCCAGACTCGCTCGAGCGTGCCGAACCCGGCCTCGCCGGCTGGGGCGGCGCTGTGGCCGGCCTCGGCCAGCCAGGCCTCCTGGTCGAACGGCAGCCGGGCGATCAGGTCCCGCTCGGCTTGCGACAGTGGCAGCACGTCGTCGTAGAAACCAGGCAGCGTCACTCTGCCTTCACTGTCGTGCAGGCCGGACAGCAGGTCGGCGAGGACGTGCAGCGGATTCGGCACGGCCCCGCCGAACGAGCCCGAGTGCAGGTCGCGCTCCGGGCCGCGCACGCTGATCTCGGCGTCCACCACTCCGCGCATCCCCACGCACATCGACGGCACGTCCGCGGACCACATCGTGGTGTCGGAGACCACGATCACGTCGCACGCGAGCCTGTCCCGCTGAGCGCGCAGCAGGCTGGCGAAATGCGGCGAGCCCGACTCCTCTTCGCCCTCGATCAGCAGCTTGAGCGTGACCGGCGGCGCCAGCGCACCGGACGTAGCCAGGCTCGCGCGCAGCCCAAGCGCGTGGAACAGGACCTGGCCCTTGTCGTCTGAAGCGCCACGGCCCAGGAGCAGGCCGTCGCGTTGCACCGGCTCGAACGGCGGGCTATCCCACTCCGCGAGCGGCTCGACCGGCTGCACGTCGTGGTGGCCGTAAACGAGCACGACCGGCGCGGCCGGGTCGCTGGCCGGCCATTCCGCATACACCGCCGGCTGTCCCGCCGAGTCGGCCGCGGCTGTCGGCCATACCTCGACGATCGGGAACCCCGTTCCCTTCAAATGATCTTGAAGCCAGGCCGCGGATCGGGCCACATCGTCACGCCGAGCCGGGTCAGCCGATATGGAGGGAATAGCCAGCCACTCGCTCAGCGAGCCGAAGAACTCGGCCGCGTGCTCGTCGATGTACTGGCGAACATCCATTCTGCTGCTCCTTGGCAGTCGGGACTCGGCCGGACGGCGCGGCCAGGCGGCGAGGTTCGCAGAGCGCCAGGGCGGCGCCGGCCGCCCACAGCGACGTCTGCGCCGAGCCGCCTAGATCGGGTTCTCGGGGTGGTGGAAGTCCCACTCCTGGAGGGCGGCGACGGCGAGCCAGTCGAGGCCGCGCCCCACCTCGGCCTCGATCCCATGCGCGAGTGCGGCGATGGCGGCAGCGGCCGCGTAGCCATCTGCCTCGTCCGCCTGATTGTTGGTGCCCTCGAGCGCGTGCACCAGCATCTCCTTGGCGGCGGTGGCCCTGGCGGGCCCGTGCGAGTAGGAGTTCGCCAAGTGCGAGATCGCGCGTCGGACGACACGCTCAGCGATGCCATCGCTCATGGCTACTCGTCGTTCCGTCACGGTGCCTGCCTCCATTGCGTCTGATCCGCGAATGCTACCCGGTGCGCGGCTGTCGCCCGCTGGCCCTCACCCGCTCGGCGCCGTCGTCCATTCGACCAGGGCGAGCCTGACTAGCTCGGCGTTGTCCGGTACGTCCCGGCCGTCCGGACCTGTCAGGACGTCCTCGAGCCCGATCCGCGTGGCCAGGCCGAGCCGCCCGGCGTGCGCGACCAGCGGCCAGCACCCATCGTCCTCACCATGCAGCAGTATTGGGGCCGTCAACCTGGCGGCGTACAAGACGTCCAGAATCTCATCTGCCCGCATGGTTGCGGTGGCCGAGGTGGCACCTTCGACCTCGACCAGGATGCGCAGCCAGTCGGCGGACAGCTCGAAGTTCGCGGCTGCCTCGGCGTCCGCGACGGACCAGACGCCCGCTTCGGCCCCGATGCCGGCGTCAGCGAGGATGACGGTCAGTTCCTGCCAGCCTGCCTCGCCGACGTTGACCGAGGCGAAATCCGGTCGCTGCCGGTCGTCCAGGTCCGCCCAGCTCATAACCTCATCCCGGCGGGTCTGGACATCCCCCGCAGCCCACAGTCCAGTCGTCACGCCGACCGGAGTGCCGGGGCACGCCGCCCGCACCGCGGCAACCGCCGCGCCGACATCGGCCTGGCGCAGCGACTCGCGGCCGTCGCCGCCGCGCGGATGCAGGTGCACAGCCTCCGCACCCGCCGCTACGGCCCCGGCGGCCGCAGCGGCCAGCTGGCCGGGGGTAACCGGCACGGCGGGATGATCGACCGGATTGCGCCGGCCGTTGAGACAGGCCTTGATCCGCCAGATGCGCTCTGCCATGGTCGTTGCCCCGTTCGCTCGCCTCGGCTGCCGCGTGCGCCGCTGCAACAATGGAATCGCATGCCCGTCCCCGTGTTGTCCCGAGGAGCCCGATGCCAGCCAGGCCGGTCCGCCATCCGATCTTTGCCCGGTTCTATGCCCGCCTCGGCACCGGGATGGAAAAGGCCGGCGTTGGCGATCACCGGCACCGGTTGCTGGCCGACGTGACGGGATCGGTACTGGAGGTAGGAGCCGGGAACGGGCTGAATTTTCGGCATTACCCGCCCACCGTGACCCGGGTCGTCGCGATCGAGCCAGAGCCGCACTTGCGTGAGCTCGCCGTGCTGGCCGCCGACGAGGCTGCAGTGCCGATCACGGTGATCGACGGGGCGGCTGAGCGGCTGCCGGCCGGGGACGGCGAGTACGACGCAGTGGTGGCCACGCTGATGCTGTGCTCGGTGAGCGATCCAGCGGCGGCGCTGCGGGAGATGCACCGCGTGCTGCGGCCCGGTGGGGAACTGCGGTTCATGGAGCATGTAGTCGCCGGATCGGCAGGCCTGCGCCGGGTCCAGCGCCTTGCCGACGCCACTTGCTGGCCGCTCTGCTTTGGTGGCTGCCATGCGAGCCGGGACGCAGTGGCGGCTATCGAGGCGGCCGGATTCAGCGTGCGCGACCTCGTGCGGTATCAGCTTCCCGACACTCGCGTTCCGTGGCCGACCGCCCCGCATGCGCGCGGCATCGCCGTCCGCGGCTAGGCGCCGTCAGCCGCAGGCGGCGAAGACGGGCGTCAGCCGGCACCCGCGACGGCGGTCAGGACTCGAGGTACCTGATGGCGGCGATGACCCGCCGGTTGTCACTGTCGGAGGGCGCGAGCCCCAGCTTGGCGAAGATGCTCGCGATGTGCTTCTCCACGACGCCTCCGGTGATGACGAGCGCATCGGCGATGGCCGTGTTCGAGCGCCCCTCGGCGATCAGCGCGAGCACTTCGCGCTCCCGCGCCGTGAGCGCGGCCAGTGCATCGGCACGTGAGCTGGCGCCGAGCATCTGGCTGACGACCTCGGGGTCCAGGACCGTGCCACCGTGGGCTACACGGCTGATTGCCTCGATGAACTCGCTGACGTCCGCGACGCGGTCCTTGAGCAAGTAGCCGACGCCCGCGGGCGCCCCCGCGATGAGCTCAGCTGCCGATCGTGCCTCGACGTACTGCGAGAAGACGAGCACGCCGACGTCAGGATGCGCGCTGCGAATGGACCGCGCGGCACGGAGCCCCTCATCGGTGTGGGTAGGCGGCATCCGCACATCAATGACGGCGACATCGGGCTTGTGGGAATCCACGGCGTCAAGCAGGGCGGCCGCGTCGCCCACAGCGGCGACGACTTCGTGACCGCGCCGGGTGAGAGTCTGAGTGAGGCCGTCCCGCATTATGGCGGCGTCCTCGGCGATAACGATGCGCAGCGGGGCCAGGGCGGACATCAGGCATGCCCTGGCAGCGCCACGGTGACGGTCGTCGGGCCCCCGTAGGGACTGACGACGGCCAGGCGCCCGTCGACGGTCTGGACCCGTTCGCCCAGGCCGGCCAGGCCGCCGCCCGCGGTGATTCGGGCGCCGCCCGCCCCGTTGTCGCAGACGGTCATGAGTAGCTCTCCATCCTGGTTGGTGACCGATATGGCTGCCTTGGTCGCGCGGCTGTGCTTCGCGACGTTCGCCAGGAGCTCGGCCGCGCAGAAGTACACAATCGTCTCGATCGCCGGTGACGGCCGCTCAGCGATGCTGACCGTGAGCGCTACCGGAGTCGCGCTCGTCTCCGCTAGCGCCGACAGCGCGGCGTCCAGGCCCCGGTCGAGTACCGCCGGGTGAATGCCCTTGGCCAGGTCACGCAGTTCCGCGAGGGTCTCCTTAGCATTGCGGTGCGCGGCGCCGATGAGCATACGTGTGCGCTCTTGATCCTCACCACCACCGCCAGCCGCGTCCAGATTCTCCTTGATCTCGCCCAGCGTCAGCGCGAGCGCCGCGAGCCGGACCTGGGCCCCGTCGTGCAGGTCCCGCTCAATGCGCCGCAGCCGGGCGGCCGCGTCGTCGACCGCGCGAGCACGGCGCTCCTGCAGTTCGGCCGTGCGCTCGGCTGCTGCTGCGATCCTGGCCTGCGCGTCACGCTCGGCCTCGAGCCTGGCCGCTCGATCCTCTAGCGCGGCGTAGTAGGCGACCCGGTACCGGTACGCGACGGAGTCGCCGAGCACCCACGCGGTCAGCGACGCGCTGCCGAGCAGGGTGACCGCCGCCAGGATGGATGCGCCCGGATGAGCCGTGTGCGCCGGTCCCCAGCGCGAGATCGCCACGGCCGACAGGATCAGGCACGTTGCCAGCCCCGCCACCGATACGCGGCGCGGTGCATGCGCGGCCAGCGTGTACAGCAGCACGGCGAGTGCGAGGTCGGCGACGGTGGGCTGCCAGGCGCCGCTGTTGTAACCGCCCTGCGGCCGCAACCCGAGCAGCACCTGAGCAGCTACGATCGCCGACGCCACGACGAAGCACTGGACCGGGTACTTCCGGCGCGGGATCAGCGTGGCCGCGAGGCACAGGCTGAGCGCTGCGATCAGCGGGTCGGCGCCGGCTTGATCCGCACTGGCCGCAAACACCAGAGCCGCCAGGGCAAGATCTGCCTCCCACGGATGGCTCCGCAGCCACGTCCAGACGCCCTGCACAGGCCTAGGGTACGTGCTGACGCGGGAGATGATCTTCTGCCCTGGCGGCCGTGTCATGTGTCAGGCATCCCTACGGCGCAGCAGCACGGCTCCGGCGATCAGCAGGACTGCCGTATAGCCGCCGAAGACCGCCAGCTCACCCCAGGCGGAGAACAGGTGCGAGCTGACGGGCGGCCCGCTGGTCGAGATCTCGCCGTCGAACTGCCCGCCAGGCAGCCAGCGGATCGCGTCGTTGTACCAGGTGGTGGGCAGCGCCCTGGCCAGCTGCGGCAGCAAGAAAAAGAAGCCGTAGGCCGCCGTGATCGTCCCGGCGGTACTGCGCAGCACTGCTCCGAGCCCGTAGCTGAACAGGCCGCAGAGCACGACGAAGATGGCGCTGGCCAGTATCGCCCGCAGCACGTTCGGCTGCCCGAGCGTTGCCGCCGCGTGCGTACTCAGCAGCAGTCGCTGGCCGATGAACCAAGCGAGGAAGCTCGCGGGGAATGCGACCGCAACGGCGACAGCGGCGAACACGCCTGCCTTAGCCCCGAAGAGAACTCCGCGCCTCGGCATCACCGTCAGCGACGTCCTGATCGCCTGGGTGGAGTACTCCGCGGTGATCGTCAGCGCGCCGAGCACCGCGATAACCAGCTGGCCGAGCAGGACCACCCCGATCACGCTGGACTGCGTCGGGTCGAACCCGCTGCGCGCCTGCACCGACATGTGCGGCCAGTGGGCCGCCGTCCCGGCGCAGAACGCAATGCTCCAGGCCACGCTGGCTAGCACCAGCAGCGCTAGGGACCAGTAAGTGGACCGGACTGAAATGATCTTCGTGACCTCCGAGCGAAGCGTGCCGGCCAAGCCCGCCCGCCGGCGCCGCGCCGCGCTGGCGCTGCGACGTACTTCCTGGGTCGTGACCGCGGTCATCGTCGTGCCTCCGTTCCATGCTGAGCGAGCTCCCGGCTGCCGGGCAGCTCCGCGCGATACTCCACGCTCTCGGCGGTGAGTTCCATGAATGCCTGCTCCAGTGACACCTTCGCCGCCGCCAGGTGGTGTACGCGCACGCCGTTGGCGAATGCGAGCTCGGCTACCTGGTCCTCGGTGAGGCCGCGCACCGACAGTTCGTCACCGCTGTTGGTGACGGTGCCGCCAGCCGCCGTGACCGCGGCGGCCAGCGCGTCGCGCTGCGGTGTCCGGACCAGGACGGCCTGGCCGGAGCTGCGGGCGACGAACTCGTCCATGCTGCAGTCGGCGATCAGGCGGCCGCGTCCGATCACGAGGAGGTGGTCGGCGGTGTGCTCCATCTCCGACATCAGGTGGCTGGACACCAGTACCGTCCGGCCCTCCGCGGCCAGCGACCGCATGAAGGTCCGGATCCAGACGATGCCCTCGGGATCCAGCCCGTTCACCGGCTCGTCGAACATCAGGACCTGCGGATCACCAAGCAGGGCGGCGGCGATGCCGAGACGCTGGCTCATGCCCAGCGAGAATCCCTTGCTCCGCTTGCGCGCCACGTCCGTCAGCCCGACGATGCCGAGTACCTGGTCGACCCGTCGCCGCGGAATGTCGTTGGTCTGCGCCAGGCTGAGCAGATGGCTGCGCGCCGTCCGGCCCCCGTGCATGGCCCTCGCTTCGAGCAGAGCCCCGACTTCCCGCATCGGGTAAGCCAGCCGGGCGTACGGCTTTCCGCCAATCGTGACCGTCCCGGCCGTCGGATAGTCAAGGCCCAGGATCATCCGCATGGTTGTTGTCTTGCCTGAGCCGTTCGGCCCCAGAAACCCGGTCACCATGCCTGGCCGGATCGTGAAGCTGAGATCGCTGACGGCGACTGTGCTCCCGTAGCGTTTCGTGAGACTTCGCGCCTCGATCATTGGGTGTCTCCCCTGGTTGGCGTGTTTCGCTCTGCCAGCCACGCTAGGGAAATCGGCGGCGCGGCAGCAGCCGACTAACACCCATCCTCATCTGGGGGATTACCCCTATGCCGACTGCGGCTGACCGCCGTTAAGGCACCTGCCGGGCGACGCTGACGGCGTTGCTCGCGCCAGCGAGGGCGACGTCTTCGATCAGTGCCGCGAGGCCGTGCTTGTCGAGTAGGTCCGCGGGGTGAACTGTCACGTCGTCGCGCACGTAGTAGAACGCGGCTCGCACGTCGTCGACCGGCACCCCGGCCAAGGCAGCCCAGGCGAGCCGGTAGGCCCCCAGCTGCACCGCGACCGCGCGTTTCTCGGCCGCCGAAACCGGCTGCCTCCCAGTCTTCCAGTCGACGACGTCGAACCGGCCGTCCGCAGCATCGGCGAACACCGCGTCGATGCGACCGCGGATCAGCCGGTCGCCGATCAGGGTCTCGAACGGCACCTCCACCTCGGCTGGCCAGCGGCTCGCCCACTCACCTGCCTCGAAGCGCGCCTTCAGCTGGGCCAGGTCCGGATCGCCCGCCCGCGCGGCGACGTCGTCGGCGGCGCCCGGCAGTTCGCCAGCGTCGATGAGCTGAGCCTGCCCGAATCGCTGCTCGAGCCATAGGTGGAATGTCGTGCCCCTGGCCGCCTGCGGCACCGGCCGGCGCGGCATCGGACGGCGGACCTGCTGGGCCAGCTCGGCCGGGTCCCTGGCCATGGTGACGAGTGCGGAGACCGGCAGCTGCCGGGGCAGGCTCACGAGCACGTCGGGTCCTGACTGGCGCCGGGCCCGCTCGGCCAGCAGCAAGTCGGTGTCACGCGTCCAGGCGGCAATCAGCTCCCGGTCCGGGTCAGCCCCGTGCCGCAGCCCCGTCCGCAGCCCCGTCCCGGTCAGCCCCGTCCCGGTCAGCCCCGTCCCGCTCAGCCCCGTCCCGGTCAGCCCCGTCCCGCTCAGCCCCGTCCGGCCGCGCCGCGGCGCTTGCGTCGCCTGCCCGCAGCGCGCGGGCGGCTGCATCGACGAGCGCGCCTGCCGCGCGGATGGTGGCGTACCGGGCGTCTGCAGCCGCGGCCGCGGGCCAGAGCGCAGTCGGCGGGTCAGCAAGGGCAGGGTTCACGGCGTCGGGTTCGGGCTCGGGCTGCCAGTACGCCACCTCGCCTGCTCCCTCCGCACAGGCGGCTGCGACCTCGGTGAGGAACTGAGATGGGCCGAGCCGCGAAACACCGTCTGACCACCAGTAACCCGAGCAGCCCAGCATGAACGCGGCCCGGGTCGCTGCGACGTAGCCGAGCCTGCGCTCTTCACCGACGTCGCGCGCGGTGCACGCGGCGCCGAACGCCGATAGATCAGCCGGGGCTAGGCTCGGCAACACCGGGAGATCGGCAGCGTCCCCGCGCAGGCTGAACGGCAGCAGCCGGGCATTCTCGGTCCACCGGGTGGTCACCCGCGGCTTGGCCGGGAAGACGTGCCGCTGCGCTCCGCCTGCGAATCCGGGCACGAAGACCGCGGCCCACTGCAGTCCTTTCGCTGCGTGCACGGTCGCGAGCTTGACCGAGTCTGTCTCGCCAACCTGGCCGGCCTCCAGGCCGAACTCCTCCGATTCGGCCGCCTCGAGATAGGCCAGGAAAGCGCCCAGAGTCGGCTCCTGGGCGTCTCCCGCGAACGCCGCCGCCGCGTCGGCGAAGGCATCGAGGTCGGCCCGTGCGGCCGCCGGATCGGTGCCAGGCCGGGAGGCGACCTCAATGTCCAGGCCTAGCATTCGCTCGACCTCCATGACGAGTTCCGCGAGCGGCCTGGCGACATGGCCGCGCAGCAGGCGCAGCTCGGCCGCGAGGGCCGTCATCTTGGCGTAGCCAGCGAACGAATACCCGGCCGGGATGCCAAGGTCATCGAGAGCCTCTACCAGGCTCCCGGTATCCCTAGTCAGATCGGTGACGGCACCGGCGATCAGGTCGCGTGGCACGCTCTCGGCGGCTGTGGTGCTGGTGGCTGCGTGATCGCGGCCCCTGTCAGTCTCGTCGCGGGCAAGAGACCTGGCACGCCGCCCGAGCGCTACGAGGTCGGCCGGGCCAATCCGCCAGCGTGGTGAGGTGAGCAGCCGAGCAAGGGCTCCCGATGCCGCCGGATCATGCATGACCTGGAGGGTGGCCACGATGTCGGCAACCTCAGGCACAGTGAGCAGGCCGCCGAGACCCACGACCTCAACCGGGATGTCACGCGCCTCGAGGGCCGCCCGCAGAGTGGCGAACTGAGCGCGCTTGCGGCATAGCACGGCGATATCGCTTGGCCTGACTCGCGCTTCGCTGCCGTCGGGCCAGGGCTTGCCATCCGGCGCCAGTCCTGGCGGAAGCTCAAGGAGCTGGGTGATCTCGTCTGCGATCCACGCCGCCTCGTCGTGCACCGACTCCAGCAGCGCGCATCGCACGCTGCCGCGCTCGGCCCGGCCGGGCGGCGCCACCAGCAGCGGCACGTCGGGCGCCGCCGCGCGCAGCTCCGCCTGAATCGCGCCGGCGGCGGCCAGCACACTCCCGGTGTTGCGGAAGCTGGTCGACAAGACCCTGACTGACGCTGGCGTACCGTCAGGGGCCGGGAAGTCCAGCGCGAACCTGCGCAGGTTACCCGCGCTCGCGCCGCGCCAGCCGTAGATGGACTGGCATGGATCACCCACGGCCGTCACGGGATGGCCGTCGCTGAACAAGGACCTGAGCAGCACTAGCTGAGCGTGCGAGGTGTCCTGGTACTCATCTAGCAGGACCACTTGGTAGCGGGCCCGTTCAGCAATGCCGACGATCGGGTGACGCGATGCAATGCGGGCTGCCACGGCCATCTGGTCGCCATAGTCGATGACTTCCCTGGCCGCCTTCGCAGCGGCATAGCCGGCGACCAAGGGAAGCAGCTGCTCCCTCGTCCGCTGATGCTTCAGCACATCGGTGACTGCCTTCGGCACGCGGCCGGTCAGGTCGGCGACACAGCTCTCCAGCCAGTCGCCAATGGCCAGCACATCCTCCGGTCCCTGCAGGTGCTCCGCCATCTCGCTGGCCAGCGTGAGCGCTGCGGCGGTCACCGTGGCCGGCGTCCACTCCAGGGCGTCGGTCGGACCGTCATACGCAGCCACGACCCTGGCAGCAAGCTGCCAGGAAACCGCCGGGGTGATGAGCCGCAACGTGGGTTCGAGGCCCTCGCGTAGCGCGTGGTCGCCCACGAGCCGGCCAGCGTAGGCGTGATACGTGGAAATCGTCGGATCACCGGCCAAGAGCTCCTCGTCGTCGGCCTGGGCAGCAACGGGCAGGACAAGGCCGACACGCCGCAAGCCCGCCAGTCGCGCACGGACCCGCTCCGCTAGCTCCGCCGCCGCCTTCCTCGTGAAGGTCAGGCCGAGTACTCGCTCGGGCCGGACGAACTGGTTCGCGACCAGCCAGACCAGCCGGGCCGCCATCGTCTCGCTCTTACCCGAGCCAGCCCCCGCGATCACGGCCATCGGCGCCAGCGGCGCCGCGATGACCGCCGCCTGCTCGGCCGTGGGTTCCTGCGCACCAAGCATCCGGGCCAGCTGCGCGGGACTGTATCTCGCTTGAGCGCTTGTCACGGTGCCACCTGCCCGCCGCGCTCGTCGACGGGGCAGCTGGACGCGACGGGACAGACGCGGCAGCCAGGGTTGGCGGTCGCCCGGAACACCGGGCCAGCCATGCCGGCCGCAACGGTCTCGACCAGCTCGCGCGCCCAGCCAGGGTCGGGATCGCTGGTAAGGCCGCGCTGGGCCTGTACCCGCACGGAGGCCGACAGCCCGGCCTTGCCAACCTGAACGAGCTCAGCACCGCCGGGCTCGGTAAGGCCGAGCTGCTCGAACGCGCCGAGCAGCACCGCGAGCTGGTAGACACCAAGCTGCGGATTGCGATCCAGGTCAGCGTCGGCTGGCCTCGAGGTGCCCGTCTTGAGGTCGACTACGATCGCCGCGCCGTCCTCGTCGCGCTCTAGGCGGTCCACCTGTCCCGTGATCGTGATCTCGCCCATGCTGACCCGCAGCTGCTGCTCGACCGCTACCAGCTCACGCGGGTTGTCGCGGTGCCAGGCCAGGAACTTGGCGACCATGGTCTCGGCCTGCGCGCGCTGCCGCGCGCTGAACCAGGAGCTGCCGAAGTCCAGGTGCTGCCACAGCTCATCGACGCGCTTGGCGACCTCGCCGTCGTCCGCGCCCTCGGCAGCGAGTGCCGCGGCTGCGTGGATGACGATTCCGAGCCCCTGTGCCGCGCCCGGCGAGCTGACACCAACTGCCGCCTCCAGTAGCCAGCGCAGCCCGCATTTGGTAAAGCTCTCCACCCGCGACGGCGAGATCTTGACGCTCCCCGGCAGGCGCTCGCCGGCGGCGGTCAGCTCCGTCAGCGCATACCACTGCCGTGGGGTCGCACCGCGGACTCCGGCGGCAGCAAGCCTGGCCAGCTGCGCTGCTGCAGCGCGCCGTACGTGCGCGGGCACGCTGACGTCTGCCGTGGCCCGCCGCAGCTCTGCCGTCAGCGCGGGCAAGGACAACCAGCGGCGGCCGGTGCCCGCGACATGCTCGATCTCGATGTCATCGCCGGCCAGTTCGGCCAGGAACCTCGATGGCCGCTCCTCACTGTCCTCCGCGCCAATGGCCGTCACGACGAGCTCGCGCCGCGCCCTGGTCACCGCGACATAGAACAGCCGGCGCTCGTCTGCGAGCAGCCGTGCTGTAGCCGCCACGGCCGAGGCCTCGCTTCCTGCTCTCAGCTCGCCCGGCTCCCGGCCGGCGACGACCTCGACGAGGTCGTCCATGCCCAGCAGGGAGCCTCGCTGCCGCACGTCCGGCCAGGTGCCCTCCTGCACGCCCGCTACGACAACCAGATCCCACTCAAGGCCCTTAGCCCGGTGGGCAGTCAGCACGGCGACCGCGTCACCTGACGGCGCACGCTCTGCCAGCGTGTCGCCCGCGATCTCCTGGCCAGCGAGGCTGTCCAGGAACAGCCGCGTCGATCCGTGCGGCAGCCGGGCGGTGAACCTCGCCGCCGCGTCGAACAGCGCAACCACGGCGTCGAGGTCGGCGTCGGCAAGCGCGCCGCGGGAACCGCCGGCCGCGCTCAGCGCCTCCCACTCAGGCCCGAGGCCGGATGCCGTCCAGACGGCCCACAGCACCTCGTGCGGCGTGCCGTCGCGGGCGGCTGCGCGGGCTACTTCCAGCAGCGCCGCCACCCGCCGTGCCGCTCTCAGCGCCGGGTCGCCCGTGCCGGAGGCCCCTGCGGACGGTCCGACATCGAGCGCGCTCCCCAGTCCGAGGCCCGGCCAGCCGGCCTGGGCCAGCTCGCGCGGATCACGCAACGCCTCGGCAAGCGGCTCCACGGCAGGCGGCTGGCCGGCCGCGCGCGCCGCAGCCGCGAGTCCGCGCCGCAGCCTGCGCAGCCCGAGCGCGTCCGTACCGCCCAGCGGCCCGGTCAGCAGGTCAGCCGCCGCCTGCTCGTCGAGTGCCTCGGGGCGGATCGCGCAGGCCAGCAATCCCAGCAGTGGCCTGGTGCCCGGCTCCGCCGTGAGCGGCAGCTCGTCGCCAGCCACGGTGACCGGGATCCCGGCCGCGGTCAGTGCCCGCTGGAGCGACGGCGCCTGGCGCGTCGCGGATCTGACCAGGACCGCCATCTGTGACCAGGGAATGCCCTCGAGCAGGTGCGCGCGGCGGAGCGTGTCCGCGATCAGCGCAGCTTCCTGGCTCGAGCTGGCGGCGGTGATGATCTGGACACTCCCCGGATCGGCGGCCTCGAGCGAGGTCAGCATTCTGTGCTCGCGGCTTGCGGCGAGGTCCGGGTGGCCCACCGCCAGCGGCAGCCTTGCCGCGACACGGCGGGTTGCCGCCAGCAGGCCGGTGCCGCTGCGCCGGCAGGTCCGCAGCGCGACGATGCCGGCCGGCTGGCCGTCGGGCGCGCGGAAGCGATCAGTAAATCGCCGGATCGCGGTGACGTCAGCACCGCGGAAGGCGTAGATCGACTGGTCCGGATCACCGACAGCGATGAGCTCGCGGCCGTCGCCAGCTAGCTGCAGCAGCAGCTCCTCCTGGGCGGGATCGGTGTCCTGGTACTCGTCCACGAGCACCACGTCGTAGGCTTCCCGCTCGCGCGCCCGAACCGCGCCACGGCGCAGCAGCGCGCCTGCGATCCTGATGATCTCGGCGTAGTCGTACGCGGGCACCGGCGCGAGGTCGAACCGAGCCGCGTAGGAGTCGAGGAACCGCCCGGCTGCCACCCAGTCGTCTCGGCCGTGCAGTCGGCCGAGCGCTGCCAGGCCGCGGCCGTCCAGCCCGCGCTCGGCCGCGCGCAGCAGGAAGTCCCGCAGCTCGGCGGCGAAGCCCTGCGTCCCAACGGCAGCCCGCAGTCGCACGGGCCAGCCTTCGGCGCCATCGCTCGCCTCGCCGCGCAGCAGCCGGCGAACCTCGAGCAGCTGCTCCGGCCCCGGCAGCAAGATCGGCGGCGGCTCGCCAGCCAGCGCGTACTCGCGCCGGACGAGCGCGTACGCGTAACTGTGGAACGTCAGCGCTAGCGGCTCTCGCAGCGTCCGGTCAAGCCGGAGCGTGATGCGCTCGCGCAGGTCGGCCGCCGCCTTGCGGCTGAACGTGAGAACGAGGACGCGAGCGGGGTCGATGCCGCGGCGCGCCACTCGGTCGACAACAGCTTCCACAATGGTGGTGGTCTTGCCAGTACCGGGACCAGCGAGCACCAGCAGAGGTCCGCCCGCATGCGCCACGACACGCCGCTGGGCTTCGTCCAGGCGCGGTGGGACCGCCGCCGGAGCTGGCTGGCGGACTAGGCGGTAGGTTGGCGAGGAGGTTTCCATCTCGCTCTGCATTCCAGCAGACGGTGCCGACATTGACCGCCCATTGCCGGCTACCCGCGCCGGATCAGGCGCGACGGCGCGCTCGCGTCATGTCGATCCGAGGCGCGCCGCCGGCAGCCGGGTAGCGCAGCGGTGTGTCCTCGGCCTCATACGCTGCCAGCGCGGCGCGCTCATGCCCGGCCAGCAAAGAGCCGTCGGCGTGCACGACCCGCCACCAGGCGACGCCGCCGCCCCAGAGCGCCATGATGCGCCCCACCTGGCGCGGACCGCCTTCGCCGAGGAAATCTGCGACGTCACCGTACGACATGACGGTGCCGGGCGCGATCGAGTCGACCACGTCGAGCACCCGGCTCGCGTAGTCGTCGATGCCTGGCCGGCGCGGTGTCTCCCGCGTGCCGCCGCTGCCCGCACGGCTGCCCGTGCCAGCTGGCACCCCGGTCACGGCGGTCCCGCTGCGTTGTGGCTGCGACCGCGTGGCGCCGCGTGGCGCGCGGCCTGCGACGACGCCGACATCGGCGAGCCTTCGCCGTCAGCGTCGTCGTGACCTGGTCCGCTGTGCGTCGGCTGAGCTGGCTCCCCGGCCGGCAGATCGCGAACTGACAGCAGCCTGCTCGTCGCTGCCGCGACAAGACCGAGGCAGCCGACCGCGAGCAGGCAGTACAGCACCAGGCCGGTCTGGCCGCGCGGCGAGACCGGCACGGGCGGGATAGCGGCAGGTCCGCCGCCGAAATGGGCCACCGCGGTCAGGCCCTTGGAGGGCGGCGACGCCGCCGCGAGCCGCCCGGCCGCTGTCAGCGCGGCGGCCGCGTCCACGACGCCGAAGCCGATCTGCTCGTCCCAGCCTCGTGCTGGCCGTGTGCTGGGCGTCGTGGTGCTGGTGATGGCGGAGATGACCTGGGCATCGGTCAGCGTCGGGTACTTGGACTTAATGAGGGCAACGATGCCGGCCGTCAGCGCGCACGCGGGACTCGTTCCGCTCACGTACCAGTACAGGCCGTCGCGGCCCTGCGCTGGGACCCTGACGCCAGGCGCGGCCACCTGCACCGACAGATTCTCGCTCGAAAAGCCCGACACGTGGCCCCTGCTGTTCACCGCGCCGACCGCGAGTACCCCTGGGTAGTCAGCCGGGAACGAGTATGGCGCGTGTCCTGTACCGGCGGCGCCTGCTGCGTCACCGGAGTTGCCGGCCGACGCTACTACCACCACGTTGTGGTCGTAGGCATCCTCGAGGGCGGCTCGCACCGGGCGGCTCTGCTGGCTGTAGCCGAGGGACATGCTGATCACCTGGGCTCGGTGATCGACCGCGTACGTGATGGCCTCGGCGAGCTCGCGCTGGCCGCGGCCGGCCGACTGGGCCTCATATTCCGCGTTGTGCGGGTCGCTCGCATCGGTGATCACTCTGATCGACAGGACCGTCGACTGGGGTGCACTGCCGACGATCCCGCTACCGCCGCCGTCGTGCCCGTGCCCGGCTATCAGGGATGCCATCCAGGTGCCGTGCACACCCCAGTTCGGATCCGACGGCGGCGTGCCAGCCCCGGTGAAGTCGGGTCCAGTCACGACGCTGCCCGTCAGGTCGGACACGGCCGGATTGACGCCGCTGTCGATGACAGCGACGACGACGCCCTTGCCCTGCGACACCGACCATGCCGCGGGCAGGTCCAGCTCGGTGAGCACCCAGCTCTCCGTGCTCCGCACAATGTCGGCCCTGGCAGGCACCGCACCAAGCAGCGTCACTGGGAGCGCAGCGAGCGAGGCGAGTGTCAGCGCGGCTGCGCCTCGCCACCGTCGCCTGCTGAGCTGCCGACGCCCGCGCCGACTGCCTGGCCGCCGGGCGGTCAGCATCCGGGTGCCCCTGGACAGACGACCGGCGGCAGCGGCTTGCCCAGCACCCGGTCGGCAGCGCTGGCCAGGCCGGAGATCAGGCTCGACATCTCCGCGTCCAGGTACGGGTCCGCGCCAAGCCGCACATGATGCCGGCCGTCGGCGAATCCAGCCGTCGACATGATCACATACGGCCCGGTGCCCATGGCGGTCGTCAGCTGCCGTTGCTGGTCGCCGAAGCCGGCGGCGGGCGTCCCAGCTGCGGACAGGGCGCGGACGAGAGACCAGGAGATGCCGCTTGAGCCGGTCAGATCCTGGACCACCACGTGCTGAGCCGCGGTGTCCGGGAGCACGGCCACGGTAACCGTCGCCACGAGGCTGCCGGACGAGTCGACGTAAGTGGCGCGCATCGCGCCGGTGCAGCCGTGCTTGCTGAGGAGCTGTGCGGCTGCGCCAGTCACCGCGGCCGCGCATGTGCTGTCCGGGCTGATGCTGAGCAGTCGGGCCTGCAGCACCAGGTTGCTGTCGGAGTTGAGGTCGGCGCCCGGCACGGTGTAGCTGACCGACGCAGGGAAGATCATCCCGGCGGGCAGCGCACGCCAGCGCCGCTCGAGCTCCCAGGTGCTGATCTGGCGCCGCTGCGCAACCGTGAACTGGCGGGGCAGCAGGTTGTGCGCAATCCCCACAGCGCAGACGGCAAGGCCCGCGAGGCCAGTTGCTAGCAGAGCCGCGAAAGCCACCAGCCGGCGACCGCTACGCCGCGGCCTGGCCCGGTGCGCCTCGACCTGATCATCGGGCACACCAGGACCGTCATCGCTGGCGGGGCCGTCCGGCAGGCTCTGCTCCGGCTCTGGCTGCCACGTCACACGGGGATTTTACGGCCTCGCTCGGCTTGCGCAGGTCAGACCGAGCTGTGACCGGTCAGTAGGTCGGCAGGCTCGGATCGACCTGATTGACCCACGCGAGTACGCCGCCGCCGACATGAACCGCGTCGGCGAAGCCGGCGTTCTTGACCACCGCCAGGGCCTCCGCACTGCGGACGCCGCTCTTGCAGTGCAGCACGATCCTCTTGTCCTGCGGCAGCTTCTCCAGCGCGGCCCCAGTCAGGAACTGGTCCTTCGGGATCAGCGTCGCGCCCGGGATCGACACGATCTCGTACTCGTTCGGCTCGCGGACGTCGACCAGGAAGATGTTGTCCTGGCGGTCCAGCATGTCCCTGAGCTCGGTCGCAGTGATCGTAGAGCCCGACGCCGCCTCTGCGGCATCAGCTGATACGGCGCCGCAGAACGCGTCGTAGTCGATCAGGCCGGTGATCGTCGGGTTCTTGCCGCAGATTGCGCATTCGGGGTCCTTGCGGACCCGGACAGTGCGGTAGCTCATTTCCAGGGCGTCATAGATCATCAGCCGGCCAGCCAGGCTCTCGCCGATCCCGGTGATGAGCTTGATGGCCTCGGTGACCTGGATCGACCCGATCGACCCGCAGAGCACACCCAGCACGCCGCCCTCGGCGCACGACGGCACCATGCCCGGCGGCGGCGGGTCCGGATACAGGCAGCGGTAGCAGGGACCGTACTCAGCCCAGAAGACGCTGGCCTGGCCGTCGAACCGGAAGATCGAGCCCCAGACGTAGGGCTTACCGAGCAGCACGCACGCGTCGTTGACCATGTACCGGGTGGCGAAGTTGTCTGTGCCATCCACGATCAGGTCATAACCAGAGAAGATCTCCAGCACGTTGTCATTGCTCAGGGCCTCGGTGTGCACCTGCACGGTTACGTACGGGTTGATCTCGGCGACGCTGTCCCTGGCCGACTCAGCCTTCAGCCGCCCGATGTCGGACTGGCCGTGGATGATCTGCCGCTGCAGGTTCGACTCGTCCACCACGTCGAAGTCGATGACGCCCAGGGTGCCCACGCCAGCCGCGGCCAGGTAGAGCAAGGCCGGCGAGCCGAGGCCACCTGCACCCACGCACAGGACCTTGGCGTTCTTCAGCCGCTTCTGGCCCGTCATCCCGACTTCAGGGATGATCAGGTGGCGCGAGTAGCGCTTGACTTCGTCGACGGTCAGGTCGGCAGCCGGCTCGACCAGCGGTGGCAGTGTCGACACAATCTCTCCTGAGTAGTTCTTCATCACTATGTGCGTTGAACCAGCGCGGGGGCCACCGCATTCCGTGGCCGGAAATGTCACCGGTGGCGAGTACAACTCGTCATATGCAGAAGATTCCGCCCCCGCAGTTACCCTGGCACGGTCCCGAACTACCGGCCAGGCCGCCCGTCATTCCGATCCTGCCCACCCGCGTCCAGCAGCCGGGTCGGCGGGCCCCCCTGCCCGATGCCGTGGCTGTCCGGCAGTGTCCGGTACCGGAGACGGCACCGCCCTTCGACTCCGACCTACCGCCAGCAACCGCGCCAGGCAGGACCGGGTCCCAGACCGCCGAGGCGGCCAGCCCGCCAGGCCACAACGACGCCCCGCCGCGGCAGACCGAGCCAGCGCGCGAGCCCGACCCTGGCCAGCCAGGCACAGATAGGCCAGGCGCCGATGAACAGGGCGGGGGGATCGACGGTCCGCCAGGCTGGCCCAGCCAGTTCGCCCAGGTCCTGGCCGAGACGCTGGCCGGGTCGCGGCCCGCTCGACAGCTAACTCCGTGGACAACCGAGCAGGCGCGCAGGCGCATCCGGCAGCTAGGCCCGATGCTCGCTAGCCACCAGCGGCCCAAGGTTCGCCGCGTTATGACGTCGTCGCCTGCGGCGAACGTGGTCGAAATGACCGCTGTAGTTGGATTCGGCCCACGCGTCCGAGTGCTAGCACTGCGGCTCGAACGCGAGCAGTCTCGCGCCCACCCCGATGGCGGTGGCCGATGGTGCTGCACGGCGATCGAGTCGGCCTGACTGGCCGCCGGCCGCGCTTTCCGTTTGAGAGCCGCTAGCCAGTGGCAGGTCCGAGGCTCACTGCGTGCGCATCTGAGGCTTAATCTGCGCCTCAGATGCACACGCGTTGCGCCCCGCGCGGGCGACGGCGACCGGCGGGCACGGCCCCGTTCCGTTCTGATTGGTGCGTTCTTAACGGTTGCGGGGATCACCGTGACACAGCTTGAACTTGCGCCCGGACCCGCAGGGGCATGGCGCATTGCGGCCCACGTTGGCGTACTCTGCGCCGCCTGCCTGGCCCGTGCTGTGCTCGGCTCGGCCGGTGGCGTCCTCGCTCGGCGCGCTGTAGCTCAGGCTGCCCTGCCGCTGCGGCCGGGCGAGCCCGCGGGCAAGGCCAGCCGGGAGGCTCTGCTCGGCGTCGCCGTTTGCCGCGGCGGGCTGCTGGGCCTGCCGATCGGGCTGCCTCGGCGGCTTAGCCTGCTGGCGCTGCTGTGCTTGCCCAGGCTGTGCTTGCCCAGGCTGGGCCTGGGCAGGCTGGGCCTGCCGCTGGGGCTGGGCCGGCCGGGGCTGAGCCTGCTGCGACGGACCGCGCGGTTCGAGTGCCGGGGCCGGGGCGGTCGGTGCGGCCTGGGTCAGGCTGATGACCTGGCCCGGCGTGGCACCGTCGGCACCGTCCTCGGCCAGGATCGGATTCTCCTGGACCTGCACCTGGAGGTTGAAGAGGCTACCGACTGAGTCTTCCTTGATCCCGTCCATCATGGCCGTGAACATGTCGTAGCCCTCGCGCTGATACTCGATCAGCGGGTCGCGCTGGCCGTAGCCGCGCAGGCTGACGCCCTCGCGCAGGTAGTCCATCTCGTACAGATGCTCGCGCCACTTGCGGTCGAGGACCGAGAGCACGACCCGACGCTCGACCTCGCGCATGACCTCAGGCGTCAGGTCCTGCTCGCGCCGGTCATAGGCAGCGTGAGCGTCGGCGGTTATCACCTCGACGAGCTGATCGCTGGTCAGGTGCGACCTTTCCCCGCCAGCTTCCTCGACGACGTCGTCGATCGTGGTCCCCACCGGGTAGAGCTGCTTCAGCGCCCGCCAGAGCTTGTCGAGATCCCACTCCTCCGGGAAGCCCTCGCCGGTCGCGCCCCGGACGTAGCCCTCGACCACGTCGTCGATCATGCCGCTGATCTGCGGCTCGAGGTCGGCGCCTTCCAGCACCGCGCGCCGCTCGTCGTAGACCACCTTGCGCTGGCGGTTCATGACGTCGTCGTACTTCAGCACGTCCTTGCGGATCTCGAAGTTCAGCGACTCGACATTGGACTGCGCGGACCGGATCGCCCGGCTCACGGGCTTGGACTCCAGCGGCATGTCCGGGGGCGTCTTCATCAGCTGCATCAGGTGGGCGATCTTGTCGCCGTTGAACCTGACCATCAGCTCGTCCTCGAGCGAGAGGTAGAACCGGGACTCGCCCGGGTCGCCCTGGCGTCCGGACCGGCCGCGGAGCTGGTTGTCGATGCGGCGGGACTCGTGCCGCTCGGTGCCGAGCACGTACAGGCCGCCGACGCCCACGACTTCCTCGTGCTCCTCGGCCACCGCCTTACGGGCCTTCTCGACCGCTTCCGGCCACGCAGCCTCGTAGTCCTCCGGAGTGTCCATCGGCGACAGCCCGCGCTGGTGCAGCTCGAGATCGGCGATGAACTCCGGGTTACCGCCCAGCATGATGTCCGTGCCGCGGCCAGCCATGTTCGTCGCGACCGTCACCGCGCCCTTGCGGCCGGCCTGAGCGATGATCGCGGCCTCCCGCTCGTGGTACTTAGCATTCAGCACCTCATGCGGCACGCCCTTGCGCTTCAGAGCCCTGGATACCCGCTCGGACTTCTCCACGCTGGTGGTGCCGACCAGCACGGGCTGGCCTGCCTCGTGCCGCTCGACGATGTCCTCGACCAGGGCGTCGTACTTGGCCTCCTCGGTCTGATAGACCAGGTCCGGCTCGTCGGCCCTGATCATCGGCATGTTCGTCGGGATCGGCACGACGCCCAGGGTGTAGGTCTGATGGAACTCGTTGGCTTCGGTGAGGGCCGTTCCGGTCATGCCGGAGAGCTTCTCGTACAGACGGAAGTAGTTCTGGAGGGTGATCGTGGCGAGCGTCTGGTTCTCGTCCTTGATCTGCACGCCTTCCTTGGCCTCAACCGCCTGGTGCATGCCCTCGCTCCAGCGGCGGCCCTGCAGGATGCGGCCGGTGAACTCGTCGACGATCAGGACCTCGCCGTTCATGACGACGTAGTCCTTGTCC
The DNA here is from genome assembly GCA_963792725.1 of uncultured Actinomycetota bacterium. Lineage (GTDB taxonomy): Bacteria > Actinomycetota > Actinomycetes > Streptosporangiales > Streptosporangiaceae > JAJYUU01. Next base: position 797,281 of record CAWBXJ010000004.1, read on the forward strand.
TTGGCGTAGAGCTCCTTGGCCTTGATGGCGTTGTTGAGGAAGCTGATCAGCGGCGTGTTGACGCTCTCGTACAGGTTGTCGATGCCGAGCCAGTCCTCGACCTTCTCGACCCCAGACTCCAGGATGCCGACGGTCCGCTTCTTCTCGTCGACCTCGTAGTCACCCTCGCCGTCCTCGCCGCGGCGCAGCCTCGGCGCGATCTTCGCGAACTCCTGGTACCAGATGCTGTTCTGGTCCACCGGGCCGCTGATGATCAGCGGGGTCCGGGCCTCGTCGATCAGGATGGAGTCGACCTCGTCGACGATGCCGAAGGCATGTCCGCGCTGGACGCACTCCTCGAGGCCCCAGGCCATGTTGTCGCGCAGGTAGTCGAAGCCGAACTCGTTGTTGGTGCCGTAGGTGATGTCGGCGGCGTAGGCCCTGCGGCGCTCCTCCGGATCCATATTCGAGAGGATCACGCCGACCTCAAGGCCCAGGAACCTGTGTACCCGGCCCATCCACTCGGCGTGGTACTTGGCCAGGTAGTCGTTCACGGTGACGACGTGGACGCCGCGGCCGGTCAGCGCGTTGAGGTAGGACGGCAGCACAGCGGTGAGGGTCTTGCCCTCACCGGTCTTCATCTCAGCGATGTTGCCGAGGTGGAGCGCCGCGCCGCCCATCAGCTGCACGTCGAAGTGCCGCTGGCCGAGGACACGGGTCGACGCCTCGCGGACCGTCGCGAACGCCTCGGGGAGCAGGTCATCGACCGACTCGCCGTCGGCGTGCCGTTGCCTGAGCTCATCGGTCATCGCCCGAAGCTCGGCGTCGGACATGGCCCGGAAGTCGTCCTCGATCGAGTTGACCTGGCCGACGATGGCCTTGAGCTTGCGCAGCGTCTTGCCCTCGCCAGCGCGAAGGATGTTGTCAATGATGGCTGGCACTTGTTGTCGCGCTCCCTGCGGATCCTCTGGCTGGGTATCTGGCGTGCCATTCCCCGCTAGCCGCCAGCTGGCTGTCTAGCTGCGGCTGAGCAAGCTAACAGCGCAGGCGGGGCCGTGGGGCCGCTCCCGTAGCAGTTCAACGCCATGGCGCTAGCAAGCGTTCCTGCTTCACCGTCATGTTAGGCGACATAGCCGGCGAAGCCGAGCCCACTGCCGTGCAGACTAGTGCGGCACACTCAGATATGGGGCCGACTACGCACCATGACCGGCCCCTGACCACAATGATAGGGACAACGACAGGCGGTAGGAGAGGAGCAGCGCGCATGACGAACCAGGTGGGGCCGGCCACTGCTGGTGGGTCCGTAGCAGACCCTGGGTCAGGCGCGGCTGGCGCGGCGGGTCTCGGCGGCAGTTCGAGCGCGGCCGTTACGGCCGGTGCTGGCGGCCAGGATGTCGCTTTCGTCTCTCAGGTGCCGGGCACGCCGGTGTCGTTTCCCTCGTTCCACGGCCGGACCGTGTCCTGGATGGCTGTCGCGCTCATCTGCGCGGCGTTCCTGGTCGGCGGCCTGGCGCTGGTGTTCGGGCCGACCTGGTGGCTGTTCTGGGTAGCGCTCGGCGTGGCGGCGCTCGGCGGCCTGATCGCCCTCGGGACCGGCATATTCGACGACTGGTATTAAGCCGACACTGCCAGGGGGAAGGCGGGTGCCCGGCAGGTGCGGGCGGCCGGCCAGACGGCGGCTGGCACCCCGCGGGCGGGTGGCCTGGCCGGGCGAGCAGAGTTATGGGCGAAATGTTCTCTATAGCCTGATGCAATACGGTCAGGCCGCGAGTGAACGTCATGGAACAGCGGCGAAACTTCGCATAACGGATCACTGTCGGTGGCTGACGGTAACCTGCCTACCGTGGCCGGACCCCCGTTGCCTGCACCGCAGTTCACGCTGAGCCAGGACGAAGCGCGCATCCTCACTCTGCGCGCGCAGGGGCTCATCGGCGCCGATGCCCGCAAGGGCGGGGTTGCAGCAATGCTCAGGCGGCTTGGCGGCGTCCAGCTGGACACCATCAGCGTCCTCGCGCGCTCGCATGAGCTCGTCGCCTATGCCCGCCTCGGGGCGATCCCGCGAGCGCAGGTCGAGCGCGCGTACTGGCATCCGGGCCAGCCCGCTGCCTTCGAGTACTGGTCACATGCGGCGTGCGTGCTGCCGCTTGAAGAATGGCCGTTCTACGCGTTCCGCCGGCGCGCGTTCGCCCGGCGCGGGATGCGCTGGCACCAAAGTCATCCGGACGTCTGCGAGCGCGTCCTGGCCAGGCTCCGGGCCGATGGCCCGCTTACCGCCACCGAGCTAGGCGGCGCAAAGAACGGCGGCGCCTGGTGGGACTGGTCCGACACCAAGATCGCGGTCGAGTGGCTGCTCGACACGGGCGAGGCGATCTGCGTACGGCGGACCGGCTGGCGACGTGTCTATGACCTGCCGGAGCGCGTTGTCCCGCCGGAGCTGGCTGCTCTGGAGCTGACGGACGCCGAGTGCATTGCCCGGCTGGCCGGAGTGGCCGCTAGGGCACTCGGCGTAGTCACCCAGGCTGACCTGTCGGATTACCAGCGCGTGAAGCACAACGGCATCGAGCTGCGCGGGGACGCGGCGGCTCGGTCGGCGCTCACGGCCGCAGCGGCGGCTGAGGCGGCCGGCCTGATTCCGGTCCAGGTTGCAGCCGGGCGTGCCGGCGCCGCCCAGCGAGCCTGGGCGGACCCAGCCGCCATTCAGGCGGATGGCCGGGCTGGCTCCGGTAGCGGCTCGGCGCAGCGGGGCAGGCACCGGACGACACTGCTGTCGCCATTTGATTCACTCGTCTGGGACCGCAAGCGGACGTTGCGGATGTTCGGTTTCGAGCACAGCCTGGAGGCCTACGTCCCCCAGGCGAAGCGGATCCACGGTTACTTCACGATGCCGCTGCTGGCAGGCGGTCGGCTCGTAGGCCGCGTCGACCCGGCCCGCAGCGGCAAGACCCTTGTCGCCCGCAAGCTCAGCCTGGACAAGCCCAGTGCTGCCGAGCCGATGGCACAGGCGCTGGCCGAGGCGGCGACCTGGGTCAGTTGCGACACCGTCAAGCTTCAGCAGATCGAGCCGCCGCACCTGGAGGCGCGCCTCCGCTCCGCCTTGGCCGAGCACGGCGTCTAGCCAGCCGATCCTGACGGGGCCCGGCATCCACTGGCTCGCCGGCACCGCCTGGCCCTCATCAGGTTTGTCCTTACCACCTAGTCCTCGCCGGAGAACCGCTCCCAAGCCGACTGGCGGGTCATTCCGAGCGCCCCACCGATCCGCGTCCAGGTGATCCCGCGCCCACGCGCCTTCCGCACCCAGCCGGTCAGCTGCTGCTCCACCTGCGCACCGGCAGTCGCGACCCGCGGTAGATGCTGCAGGAGATCCTCGTCAGACATGGTCTGCTCCCAGCTGGCCACCTGCTCACCCGCAGACTTGTCCTGCCCTGGTGCCGCAATCAGCTCGGTGCAGAGGGCGACGCACTCGTTGCAGATGAAGACGCCAGGGCCGGCAACCAGCCTGACCACTTCGGCTGGCGGCTTCCGGCAGAACGAGCAGGCGATGTTGGCTTGCAGTTCGTCGACGACCATTGGGCGAGCCTCCCGAATTACCGGCAAGGTGTCAGGCAGCACCTGACGCTGTCGGGCGTGACTCTAGCCTTGTCAGGATTCGCCTGACAAGCATTTCGGGCATCTGGCGTGCGTAAATCCTGCCGGTCTCGGCTCGGCAGGGAGTTCAGCCGAACTCGATGATCTTTTCCCGGACAGCCACCATCACGGCCTCCATGCGGGAGTGGATCTGGAGCTTCTCCAGGATGTTGCGCACGTGGTTCTTGACCGTGTTCTCCGAGATGAACAGCTCCTTGGCGATATCACGGTTGTTCATCCCTCTGGCCACCAGGCGCAGTACCTGGATCTCGCGGTCGGTTAGCCGTGGCGCAGGCACCTGCTGCGGCGGCTCGTCCGCATCGCGCCTGGCCAGAGCGGCAAACTCGGTCAGCAGCTTGCCCGCCATGGACGGATTGATCAGCGACTGACCGCCGTGCACCGCGCGCACCGTGTCAGCGACCTCGTCGAGCGGGATGTCCTTGAGCAAGTAGCCGCTGGCCCCGGCCCGGATCGCCTCGAACAGGTCCTCTTCCTCGTCGCTGATCGTCAGCATCACGATCTTCGTACTGGGAGCCAGGTCCTTCATCGCCCGGCAGGCCTCGATTCCGCTGCTACGCGGCATCCGGATGTCCATCAGAACCACGTCGGGCAGCGACTCGCCGGCCTTGCTGACCGCTTCCTCGCCGTCGCTGGCCTCGCCGACCAGCTCGATGTCGGCCTCCGATTCCAGGACCATCTCCAGACCGCGCCGGAACAGGGCGTGATCATCGACGATAAGCGTCCGGATCGGCTCGGTCGGCTTGTCAGGACCACCATGATTGCCGTCGTCGAGGTGCGCGCTCGCGGTCGCCTGGCTATCGCCGGGGACACCCGCCTGATTATCGGGTGCCTCCGGGCTGACCCCGGCGCTGCGGCCCATGATCCTGCCTCCCTAAGCCACCGGGCCAGCCGACTCCCGCCCGGCCCCGCCAGACCTTGACCCCGCAATGCCCCGTGCCTGAACTCTCGCCGACGTCGGCTCATGTTGCAAGCCAACCGGCGCCGGCGTGGCGGCCGCCGCGCGTGTCGCGGCGCCCGAGGTAGCCCAGCCGATGCGTACCGGCCTAGCGGTACAGCCGGCCCAGCCATGGACGAGGCCCGGCGAATGAGACCAAGCCGGTCGCATGTCCGGGCCAGTCCGAGCAGGCCAGCGTCCGAGCAGGCCAGCGTCCGAGCAGGCCAGCGTCCGAGCAGGCCTAGCGATGGATGATGTTGGCCGCCTGGCTGGACTGGCTTCTCGTCGGTGCCTGGCTCGGCGTCGGCGCAGGCCGTGAGGATTGCGCCGGGCGCGATGATGCCTCCGGCCGAGAAGGCGGCGCCGGCGGTGGCGCCGGCCGCGAAGCCACGGCCGGTCCAGGTTTCGGCGCCTGGCTGGCGGCGGTCGCCGCGCCGTTGGCCTGCGCCCGGTCCGGCGCAGCGAGCTGGCCGTTCGGCGAGGCGTCGGCGTCGGGCGCCGGCGCCGCCTTTTCGTCCAGCAGCCTGATCACGCCGTACTGATAGCCACGGCGCAGGTACACCACGCTCGGCAGGCCGGACACGACGTCGGTGAAGAGGAAGAAGTCGTGTCCCACCATCTCCATCTCGAACAGCGCCTGGTCAATGCTCATGGCCGCGGCCGCGTGGAACTTCTCGCGCACGATGAGCGGGCCATCACCTTTCATCTCGACCGCGACAAGACCCTCGGCGTCCGGCTCTGCCGGGGCCGCGTCGTCCGCTCGGTCAGCGGCTGCCGCCATGTCCGCCATCGCCGCCCTGGCCGCTGCGCCGTGGCCCGCCAGGAGTCCGCCGCCCGCCCCTAGCCTGATCGCGGGCAGTTCTGCGTCGGACGCCAGGTCGGCCTCGGGCACATCGGCGAGCCTGACTGCGTCGTGGTGGTCCTTGCGCCGGCCGCAAGCTCGGCGTAGGCGGGATTCCAGCTTCGCGAGTGCCATGTCCAGGGCGGCGAACCTGTCCTCAGCTGCTGCTTCGGCGCGGATCTTCGGTCCCTTCGAGACCACGGTGAGCTCGACCCGCTCCTTCTGGCCTGACAGCCGCGGGTTGTGCTCTTCCATGACCTCAACGTCGACCCTGATTGCCCTGCTGTCGAGCTTCTCGACCTTGATGAGCTTGGCCGTCGCGTACGTCCGGAATCTCTCCAGCACATCGGTGTGCCGGGCCGTGAAGATGATGTCCACGTAGGAACCCCCTTCGTGTCCAGTCAAAATGAGCGGCACCCGTCCGGCCGACCTGGTCTTCTACCCCACATTCGCCTGCTGAGGGGCTCGCGGCGGCTTGTGCCACTACTACCCTTCTCCCTACCCAGGGGATATCGGATCCCCCGGCGGGGCAGGACTTACTTCTAAGCCGCACCGTGATCGGTCGACGACAAGTCGCCTTACGTGGGCCGCTTTGCCTGCGGCTGGCATCGGCTTGCCAGGCAGTCAGCCCTGGTGACAGGGCGGCTGACCTGACGCAACCACGGACCCGGACGGGTGCCATGACACGACGTTAGCCGCACCGCTGCCGAAAGTCAGGACCGGATGCCCCTAGGATCACCGGCCATTGGTCCCGGACTGGCATGGCCCATCGCTAACCCGGATAAACGGGACTCGCGCCGGTCGTGACGCGGATCCAGCCAGGCGAACCCAGCGATGACACGAATATCTCGTCATCGTCCGTCCCGGCCACCAGCTCGGACCCGTCGGTCGTGAGCGTCTGCGCGCCCGACGGCGCGGACCCCAGCGACTGAGGCGAGCCGCCAGCCTGGAGTCCGGCACCGCCGGTGAGCGGGACCTCGAAGATTGCGTCGCCGGCTAGCACATCCAGGTGATACGGGTCTGACCAGCTGATCGCCACCGGGTCAGCGCCGCCGGCTTCGATGCCGACTGGCTGCCCGATTGACAGGGCGCGGCCGTCAGCGCTGAATCGGACGGCGGCCAGCACCACCCCGTTCCCTGCCTTGGTATGCACCAGCAGCGCCGCACGCACACCGTCGGGAGCCATCCGCAGCGCGAGGATCTGGCTACCAGGCTGGGCGATCGTGGACAGCGCGGTGATATCAACGGCAGCGGGGCGACTGTCCGGCTGCAGAACCCAGACCGCCTTGCCGGCCGCGGCCCACAGGTTCCCGCTGTTGTCCCAGCTCAGGGACGTACATGCGCCACCCTTTGTGGCCAGGACGTAAGACCGGTACTTGACCTGGCCGCTGGCTTCCACCTCGAGCGCGCATCCCTTGCCGTCCTTCGTCGCGACGGCAATCTGCGGCTCGTGGCCGTGTGCAGGAGAGGCCGCGATGGCCGTGATCGGTTCCTGCCCGATCTGCGGCGGACCCACCTTCAGCGCTGGGACGGCCTTGGCCCGCGGGCTGGCTTGCAGCTGACCGATGGTGTCGGGGCCAGTGACGACGAAGATCGGCCCCGGGGCCACGGCAGTGACCAGGTCGGCGTTCGCCGTGGTCGGATCGTATTGACGCTGGTTGTTGATGTAGAGCTGAACCTGGCTAGCTAGCGGCTGTGAATAGCTCCGGTCGCCGAGCGTCGCCCGCAGCTGAGCCTCCATGCCCTGGATCTGAAATCCCGTCGCGTGCACCGCGCCGCCGAGATCTACCTTCGCGGTCCGGCCGGTGATAGTGACCTGCCCGATCAGGTGGAAGCCGGGCGGGAACGCGGACGTGGTAGCGCCAGCCAGCCAGTCACCCTTGTCATGGAGCAAGCCGTCGACCAGATGGGTGGCGAGGTTGGTGTTGAGTGCGCTGTTCGAGCTTTGCAGCGGCGCATAGACCGGGTCGGGCACGAGGACGCCCGCCGGCTGCCACGGGTCTATCGCGTAGAAGAACAGGTTCCGCGCCTGGTACACGGCCTCGAAATCGGCCTGGGTCAGCAGCAGGCCCGGCTGGCCCTGCGGGAGCTCCTGGATCCGCCAGACTCCGTCAGTCTTGGCCAGGATGAACTCGTACTGGACGCCCTGGCCCGGCGTGTACTGGTACTGACCCGTCTGGCTGAGTGTGGCCAGGCGCTGGCCGGTGAACCTGACCGCCTCAAGCTGCTGCCCGGTCGTTCCCGCAATCTGCGCCTGGTAGGGCAGCGAGCTACTGACCGTCGGGTTGCCAACGACGGCGACTGGCCCCTGACCAGGCTTCCAGCTCTTGCGGAGCGAGGGCACGAGGTATTTCTCGGCAGCGGCCGGATCGAACGCATAGCTCGCGCTGGCATGCAGGAAGCCCATGACGACGTCGGCGGCGGTCCACTCGCCAGTTGGAGGTGGCGGCGGAAGTGGCTGCACGTACGCCTGGACCTGGCTGCCGCCCCCCGAAACCCGGCGCGGTGGTCCACCTGACGGCGCCGTCGCGCACCCCGCGAGGGCCACTGTGACGGCGATTGCCGCTAGTCCCAGGGAGACGCGGAACCCGCGACCGCTAGCCACGGGCTGCCACTTCACTAGCGGGTGGCGGGCCAGAATCCGCGGCGCTGTCTTCCGCCGGCGCGAGCTCGGCGAGGCCCGGCGGGACGGCCGGACCGGCCGGACCAGCCACGCCCGGCAGGCCAGCATCCTCGGCGCTCGCCAGCCCAGCCCCGTTCACTCTCGCCAGGCCGACTCCGCCAACATCAGCCAGGGCGACCCCGTCGATGCCGACCGGGTGCGGGCTCAGCGGAAGCGGAGACCCGTGCAGCTCCCCGCCTACGGTGCGCGGCAGGGTCAGCCGGAACACCGAGCCCTTCCCCGGCTCGCCCCACGCTTCCAGCCAGCCGCCATGCAGCCGGGCGTCCTCGAGCGCGATCGCCAGGCCGAGCCCGGTGCCGCCGGAGGTACGCGCCCTGGCCGGATCGGCACGCCAGAACCGGTCGAAGACCAGCTGCTCCTCACCGGGAGCGAGGCCAACGCCGAAGTCTCGCACCGAGATCGCCACAGCGGCCGAGTCCATCGCGGCGGTCACGACGGTGTCCTTGGTCTCGCCATGCTCGACGGCGTTCAGCAGCAGATTCCGCAGGATCCGCTCGACCCGGCGCCTGTCCACCTCCGCGATGCACGGCTCAGCCGGCAGCCTGAACTCGATCTTGGTGCCGCGGCGCTCGGCCAGCTGCTGCGCGACGTCAGCGGACTGGAGGATGACGGTGCACACGTCAACTGGCTCGGCGTCGAGGGTGGCCGCGTTCGCGTCGTAGCGGCTGATCTCGAGCAGATCGGTCAGCAGTGACTCAAACCGCTCCAGCTGGCTCTGCAGCAGCTCCGCGGAGCGTCCGGCGGCCTGGTCCATCTCCTCCTTGGCGGCAAAGAGCACGTCCGACGCGATCCGGATCGTCGTCAGCGGGGTGCGCAGCTCATGAGAGACGTCGGACACGAACTGACGCTGGACCTGCGACAGATCCTCCAGCTCGACCAGCTTCTCCTGGAGGCTCGCGGCCATCTCGTTGAACGCGGTGGCCAGCGCCGCCAGCTCGTCGGTGCCCCGGACCTCCATCCGCTCGCTGAGCTGACCAGTCGACAGCCGCCAGGCACCTCGGGCCGCGAGCCGAACCGGGATCACCACCCACCTGGTCACCAGCCAGGCAATCGCCGCCAGCAGGAAGACCACGGCAACCCCGACGAGCAGCAGCGTCCGCTGCATGCTGGCGATGCTGTTCTGCTCGGCTGCCAGCGGGAAGAAGTAGTAAGCCTGGTAGTTGTAGCCGAAGGGCGCGCCGATCAGCAGGCCGGGCACCGGCTTCTTGCTGGCGGCGAGTGCCATGCTGGTCCAGTACTCAAGCGGATACCGGTGATTGGCACGCTCGGCGCGGACCTTCGCGACCAGAGCCTGCGGCAGCCGCGGCGCCAATCCGTAGAACCCGACGGCTGCGCCCGCGCTGAAGACCGGCGGCCCCTGGTCGGCCAGCGGCAGCGTGATGTCGAGGGCGTAGGGGGTCTCGCCGGTCGAGGCCAGCTGGTGCGCGAGGGCCACCATGTCCTGCCGCGCACCCTGGAGCGGCTTCTCGCTGAACTCCCCCGAGCTGGCGGCGCCGCCCCCGAGGCCCACGTCGACGATGTTCACCGATGACTGGACCTTGTCGTTGTATAGCTCGGTCACGAGGTGCTGCATCAGCACATAGCCAAGGACGCTGACGACGATCGCGGACAGCATCAGCGTCGCGGCGATGACGCGGAGCTGGAGCGAGCGCGCCCAGCGATCACTGATCCGGCGGAGCCTAGCCCGCAGGGCGGTCAGTAGCCCCAGCCGAGGCCAGACCAGCCAGCTCCGGTAACCGCCCGTGATGCTGGCTGCTGACCTCATAGCCCTTCCCCGCGAAATGGCTGGCCCGGCGCCACCGCCCAGGACAACCTGCCCGTCGTCGCCGCCAGAGTTCGTCGTCCGGGCGGCGGCGGCGGGCTCCTGCGCCCGATCAGCCCGGGCCCGCCTTGTATCCAACGCCTCGGACAGTCACGACGATTTCCGGCCGCTCGGGGTCCTTCTCGATCTTGGCGCGGAGCCGCTGGACGTGCACATTGACCAGCCGCGTGTCGGCTGCATGCCGGTACCCCCAGACCTGCTCCAGCAGTACTTCCCTGGTGAAGACCTGGCGCGGCTTGCGGGCCAGCGCCACCAGCAGGTCGAACTCCAGCGGCGTCAGGTTGAGCTGCTCGCCCGCCCGCTGGACGGAGTGCCCGGCCACGTCGATGGTCACGTCGCCGATGGTCAGCGTCTCGGGGGCCGGGTCGTCGGTACGGCGCAGCCGCGCCCGGACCCGGGCGATGAGCACCTTGGACTGGAACGGCTTGACGATGTAGTCGTCGGCGCCCGACTCGAGGCCGAGCACCACGTCCACGGTGTCGCTCTTGGCGGTCAGCATCACGATCGGCACGCCCGATTCCGCCCGGATCTGACGGCAGACGTCGATGCCGTCCATGCCCGGCAGCATCAGGTCCAGGAGTACCAGGTCCGGCTTTGTGTCCCGGAACGCGTCCATCGCGCGGTCCCCGTCGGCGACGAATGTGGGCTCGAAACCCTCGCCACGCAACACGATGCCGAGCATCTCAGCCAGAGCGGCGTCGTCATCGACGACCAGCACGCGACCCTTCATAGTCCTCATCGTTCCACGTAGAAGGTGGCTTGGGGAGCCGCAATGGCGCCGTTAGCCACGCCTAGGTCTCGCAGATTACCTGCAGTAACGGGCTGCATCACCCCTACTTCGGTGACGATAGCCGTCACGAGGGCTGGTGGGGTCACGTCAAAGGCCGGGTTATATGCGGCCGTACCGGGCGGCGCGATGGCCTGGCCGGCCACGCTGGAGACCTCCTCGGCCGACCTGTGCTCGACGATGATCGAAGCACCGTCCGGCGTGTCGAGATCGACCGTCGAGACCGGCGCGACGACCACGAAGGGCACATTGTGGTGCCTGGCCAGCACCGCCAGCCCGTAGGTGCCGACCTTGTTGGCCACGCTCCCGTCTGCCGCGATCCGGTCCGCCCCGGTCAGCACCAGGTCGACCGCGCCGGCGGCCAGCAGCGACGCCGCGGCGCCATCTGGCAGCAGCGCGTGCGGGATTCCGGCGCGCCGGGCCTCCCACGCCGTCAGCCGCGCGCCCTGCAGGAGCGGGCGGGTCTCGTCGACCCATAGCTGGGCCAGGCGGCCGGCCCGGTGGGCGGCCAAAATGACCGCGAACGCGGTGCCCTGGCCCGCCGACACCAGGCTGCCGGTATTGCAGTGCGTGAGGATGCGCGCCCCGGCGGGCACGAGGCTCAGCCCGTGGCGCGCCATCGCCGCGCTCGCAGCGGCGTCGTCGGATGCGATCGACCGGGCAGCCTGCAGGGCCGCTTGCGCCCCTGGATTTTGACCGGGAACGGGGTCAGGTCCGGCCGCCGCCTGCTGATAGGCCGCCAGCGCCTGCCGAACGCCCCAGCCCAGGTTCACCGCCGTCGGGCGAGCGCCGACGATTGCAGCCGCCGCCGCCTCGACGTCGTCGCCGCGCATCGCTGCCAGCGCCACGCCGAACGCGCCGGCGACGCCGAGCAGTGGTGCACCGCGCACCGCCAGCCGGCCGATGGCGTCCACGAGCTGAGAGACGTTCGTGCACATCAGGAAGGCCTCAGTAGCAGGAAGCCTGGTCTGATCGAGCAGCTCGATCGCAGGGCCAGCAGGCGGATCATGCCAGCGCAGTGCCGTCATGTCGGGTCCGGTCGCGCCACTGATGGCCATCCCCCGAGTGTGCCGACTGGAGCGCCGGGCCGCCAAGTCAAGCAGCGGTACGAGAATTTCGTGCTGATTAGGCCTGTTTGGCGGCGGATGACTGGCAGCCCGGTTGCCCGCGTGCGACTATTGGCCGGATCCCCAGGCCCGTGCCGCGCGCCACCTGGGCGTTAGGAGCACACGTGACTGACCAGATGCCGCCTGGCTGGGAGAATCAGGTCCCGCCTGGCCCTTACGGCCAGCCGGGGCATCCGCCGTTCGGCCAGCCCCAGTACCCCGGGCAGCAAGCCCAGTACCCGGGGCAGCAAGCCCAGCCCGGCGGGCAGCAAGCCCAGCCCTATCCGCCGTATCCGCAGCCTGGTTACGGTCACGGTGGCTACGGGCAGGCCGGCTACGGGCAGGGCGGCTACGGGCAGGCCGGTCCTGGTGGGTGGAACGTCGCGCCGTCCCCGGGCGGAGTGCCGCTTCGGCCGCTGGCGCTCGGCGACATCCTCAACGGCGCCGTCACGCTCGCCCGCCGCAACCCGGCGGCCACGTTCGGGCTCGCGGCGATCGTCATGACGGTGTACGGCATTGTCTCCGCCGTCGTGAACGGCATCTACCGGACCCGGCTGGCGACCGAGGAGACAATCCTGCGGAACGACCAAGGGCTGACCTCACAGCAGGTCGGCCACGCGTTCGGCTCGTTCGTTGCGTCGATTGTCCCCATCCTCCTCGTCACGATCGTGCTGAGCCTTGTCCTGAATGCAGCACTGACCGGCATGCTCAGCGCGGTGATCGGCCGGGGTGTGCTCGGCCGAACCACCAGCCTGGGCGGCGCGTGGCGAGCGGGCCGCGTCGGCGCCGTCCTCGGCGCAACCTTGCTGTTGTTCGTACTCGGCATCGGCGTGCTGGTGCCGGTGGCGCTCGCCGTGATCGTGCTGGCACTGCTGCACCTCACCCCGGTGGCCGTCCTGCTCGGCGTGCTCGGCGGGATCGGCGGCATCGTCTTCGAGATTGTGCTCGTGGCCCGCCTCAGCCTCACGCTGCCCGCCGTGGTCCTCGAGGGCATCTCGCCCGTCGCCGCGATCAAGCGGTCCTGGCAGCTCAGTCATGGCAGCTTCTGGCGGCTGTTCGGCATCCTCGCGCTGACCGCGATCATCGTGACCGTAGCGGCGGAGGTGCTGGCGGTGCCGTTCGCCATCATCGCGTCGTTGATCGGCGGCGGGTCAGGCGGGCCGTTCGGTGCGGCGGCGACCACGTCCGTGGCGGCACTGATGGTCGGTGCGATCGGGACGATCCTGGCCACCACCGTGACGCGTCCGATCAGCGCGGGCGTGAACGTCCTGCTCTACGTGGACCTCCGGATGCGCCGTGAGGGCCTGGACCTGACACTGCGGGACGCGGCCCAGAGTCAGACGCTGACCGGCGACGAGTTCGCCGCGATCTGGCGGCCGCCCGCCGCAAGCCAGGGCCCCGCGAGCGCCTGGTGACTGGCGGGCCAGCCGGCTAGCACGACGAGGCGGCCAGCGACCTGGCGCGAGATCGAGGAGTGGGGATGACCGAGGGCAGCGGGGGCAGCATTCCGCTCCGCCCGCTGAGCCTGGGCGAGATCTTTAACGGTGCGGTCACGTCCATGCGCCGGAGCCCGGCGGCCAGCCTGGGTGTCGCCGCGCTGCTGTCGGTTGCCGCGGGTGTCGCGCCGGCGCTCGCCACTATCAATATCGACCGGCTGCGAATGACCGGTCATGCGCCGAGTCCGGCCGCCACCGTCGCCGCGAATGTCGCCAATCTGCTGGTCGGCTTCATCCTGAACATCCTGCTCTACGGGTTCCTCGCCCCCGTCGTCGCGCGCAGCCTCCAGGGCGCGACCACGAGTCTGCGCGAGGCCTGGCAGCTGGCCCGTCCCCGGTTGCCTGCCCTGCTCGGGACCGGCAGCCTCCTGCTTCTCATCTACTGCGCACTGTGGATTCCGTTCGGCCTCGTGCTCATCGTGGCGGCCGGCCTGGGGCAGCCGGTCGCGATCGCGCTGGCGGTCCTCATCGGCCTCGCGACCGTCATCGTCGAGGTGGTCGCCTGGATCTTGCTGAGCCTGGCTGCCACCGCCGTCATGCTCGAGCGGGCCGGGCCGGTCACTGCACTTCGGCGGTCGTGGCGGCTCGTCCGCGCCAGCTTCTGGCGAGTCGTCGGGATACTGCTGCTCGCGGCGGTGGTGTACTTCGTCGCGGGATACGTACTGGCCCTTCCGTTCGCAGCCGCGCAGACGGCGCTGATCGACTTGGCGTCACCCCACCTGTCAGCGGTGGCTGTCGCGGTTAACGCCATCGGTGTCATCATGGCGGGCGCGGTCAGCAGGCCATTCCTGGCCGGTGTCACGACGCTGGTGTACTGCGACGTCCGCATGCGGCGCGAAGGCCTTGATCTTGTCCTCCGCGCTACAGCCGGCGAGCAGGGTGCCGGCGACGCCGGGCGGCTCTGGGCGCCCCCGCCCGCCAGCGCACAGCCGGGCCAGGCAGTGTGGTAGCGGCGATGGCCGGCGGGCAGGGACCGGGCATCAGCAGGCTGCGCGGCCAGCAGCTGGCCCGCAGTGAGCTGACGCGCTCGATCTACCGGCCGTCGCTGCTGACCCGGCTGTGGCACGACATCACGCACTGGCTGTCCTCCCTCGTCAGCACCGGCCCGGCGGGCAGCCCGAGCTGGTGGGGCTTGATCTTGCTGGCGATCGCCGCGGCGGCCGTCATCGCCGTGGTCATGTACTGGCTCGGCCCGACCAGGATGAACAAGCAAGCTCGCGAAACCCCGGTGCTCACCGGCCGGATCCGCAGTGCCGAGGAGCACCGCGCCGACGCCGACCGGCTTGCTGCGGGCGAGCGCTACGGCGATGCGATCGTCGAGCGGATCCGCGGGCTCGTCGTGGACCTGGAGGCGCGCGAGATCCTGCTCCGCAGGCCTGCTCGGACTGCCAGAGAGCTCGCGGCCGAGGCCGGCGCCGCGTTTCCGCGCGAAGCAGGCGAGCTGACCGACGCGGCCCGGCGCTTTGACGATGTGCGGTACGGCGGTCGTGCCGGGACGGAGCCTGCCTACCGCCGCATCCGTGACCTCGACATCCGGCTGAACGCCGCCGCCGCTATCGCGGCCGACCCGGCCGGGCGAGCACCGGTCCCGGTCGGCCTGCCGCTAGCCGCGGCGACGCTCGCCAGCGCCGACGATCCGCCAGGACGGACGCCGTGACCTTCGCGGCCCGGCCACTTCTGCTATGGCGCAGGTGGCGTACGTGGCTGCTCATCGGGCTGGTGGTGCTGCTCGGCGGCGCCGGGATCGCCGCGCTCCATGCGCCGCCAGTGAACGAGGACCTCAATCCTGGCGCGGTCTCGTCAACCGGGGCCCACGCGCTCGCCGACATCCTGGCTGGCCTTGGACGTCAGGTCATTACCGCGACGTCGGTACCAGCTGCCGTCCGAGCCGCGGCGCCGGGCTCAACGCTCGTCATCACCAGCCCGCAGTATCTCTCCGGCGCCGATCTGTCGGAGCTCGCGAGGGTGCAGGCGAGCGTGCTGCTGATTCAGCCGGATCCCGCGGCGCTACGCGCCATCGCCGCCGCTGTCACCCTCATCGGGGGCAGCGAGCCCGTCGTGGTGACCGCGCCGGCCTGCCAGCTGGACGCCGCCACGCTGGCCGGCACGGCGGACATGGGCGGGGAGAACCTGCTGGTGAGCCACCCGACAACGGCGGCGCAGGAGTGCTATACGTCGACGTCCGGCCCAACCTTGGTGCAGCTGCAGGTCCGCGGCCGCACCGTCACAGTCCTCGGCACTGGTGCGCCACTGACCAATGCCAGGCTCGCGAACGAGGGAAACGCGGCGCTCGCCATCAACCTGCTGTCGAGCCACCGGATCGTCTGGCTCGTGCCAGCCGTGGTTGCCGTCGCCGCCGCGACCACACGCGGCCCCAGGACCTTCACTAGCCTGCTGCCGCTGGCTGTGTACCTGGTGACGATCCAGCTGGCCGTCGCCGCGCTGCTGGCCGCGGCGTGGCGGGCACGTCGGCTCGGGCAGCTCGTCGCGGAGCCGCTGCCCGTCGTGGTCCGGGCTGCGGAGACCACCGAGGGTCACGGTCGGCTGTACCAGGCCAGGCACGCGCGAGCGCAGGCGGCCGAGGCGCTGCGAAGCGGCTTGCTGAGTCGGCTCGAGCCCGCCCTCGGCCTGCCGACCGGAGCCAGTCAGGACGCTGTCCTGGCAGCAGTCGCGCAGCGGTCCGGCACCGGACCGCCGCAGCTAGCGGAGCTGCTCTACGGCCCGGCACCAGGCACCGATCAGGCGCTGGTAGCGCTGGCCGTCGATCTTGACGAACTGGAGCGAGAGGTAGGCATGACGTGACCACTACAGACACCGGCGGCGCCTGGCCCCCGGCCGCGACGGATCTGGCGAATGCGCAGGCCGCCGGCCCGGCCCGGGAGGCCGCCGGGTCGGCCGAGCGGGCCGCCCTGATCGCCGTGCGCGACGAGGTAGGCAAGGCTGTCGTCGGCCAAGATCAGGTCCTCAGCGGACTGCTCGTAGCCCTGTTGTGCCAGGGGCACGTACTGCTCGAGGGCGTACCGGGCGTGGCCAAGACGCTGCTCGTGCGGGCCCTCGCCGCCGCGCTGGCAATCGACAGCAAGCGAGTCCAGTTCACGCCGGACCTGATGCCCGGTGACGTCACGGGGTCGCTGATCTACGACGCCCACACGGCTCAGTTCCAGTACCGCGAGGGTCCGGTGTTCACCAACCTGCTGCTCGCCGATGAGATCAATAGGACGCCGCCGAAGACACAGGCCGCACTCCTGGAGGCGATGGAAGAGCGCCAGGTCTCCGTGGAGGGCGTGCCGCGACCGCTGCCAGTGCCGTTCCTGGTGGCGGCGACGCAGAACCCGGTGGAGTACGAGGGCACGTACCCGCTCCCGGAGGCGCAGCTGGACAGGTTCCTGCTCAAGCTGGCCGTGGCGGTACCGGACCGCGAGGCCGAGATCGACATCCTGTCCCGGCACGCGGCTGGATTCGATCCCCGTGACCTGGCCGCCGCGGGCATCCGGCAGGTCGCCACCGCGGCCAACCTCGCCGCGGCGCGTCGCGCGGCCGGCCAGGTCACGGTTTCCGCCGAGGTCACCGGCTACATCGTCGACATCTGCCGCGGCACCCGGCAGTCGGCCTCGATCCAGCTGGGCGTCTCGCCGCGCGGTGGCACTGCCCTGCTCGCGACGAGCCGGGCGTGGGCGTGGCTGTCGGGCCGCGACTACGTCACGCCCGACGACGTCAAGACGCTTGCTCGCCCCACGCTCCGGCACCGGATCCAGCTGCGCCCGGAGGCGGAGCTCGCGGGCGCGACGGCCGACGGCGCGCTGGAGAGCGTCCTGTCGTCGGTCCCGGTGCCCAGGTAGCGGCGCCGATGGCGCTCACCGGACGCGCGGCGCTGCTCGCGCTCGTCGGCACCCTGGCTGCCGTGCTGCTGCGCACGGCGCCAGGTCTGGTCACGTTCGACGGTCTCCTCGCCGTGGCCATCGTCACCGACGTCGCGCTGGCCGGCAGCGTCCGCCAGCTCGGCATGTCGAGATCCGGCGACACGCGGATCATGCTCGGCGAGCGCGGCGCCACCACGCTGACGATCACCAATCCCGGCCGGCGCACCGTCCGCGGCGTGCTCCGTGATGCCTGGCAGCCGAGTCTCGGCGCTACCAGCCGCACCGAGATAACGATCCCGGCCGGCGGCCGCGCCACGGTGACGACGACGATGCAGCCCACCCGGCGCGGTGACAAGCCCGCCGGGAAGGTGACAGTCCGGTCGGTCGGGCCGCTCGGGCTCGCGGCGCGTCAGGCCAGCCGCGCAGTGCCATGGACAGTCCGGGTGTTGCCCCCGTTCCTGAGCCGTAAGCACTTGCCGGAGAAGCTCGCCATGCTGCGCCAGCTTGACGGGCAGCACCGGAGCCTGATCCGCGGCCAGGGCAGCGAGTTCGACTCGCTCCGCGAGTACGTGGTCGGGGACGACGTCCGCTCCATCGACTGGCGATCGTCGGCCAAGCGCTCCGATGTCGTGGTCCGGACCTGGCGGCCTGAGCGAGACCGGCGCGTCGTGCTGGTGCTGGACACCGGGCGCACCTCAGCGGGCCGGGTGGCGGGCGTGCCGAGGCTCGACGCGGCGATGGATGCGGCGCTGCTCCTAGCCGCGCTTGCGTCCCGCGCGGGCGACCGGGTGGACCTGCTCGCGGTCGACCGGAACGTCCGGGTGCGCGTGGTCGGTGCGAGCCGCAGCGACGTCCTGCCGAAGATGACGGACGCGATGGCCCTGCTCGATCCCGAGCTGGCGGAGTCCGATGGCGACCTGATGGTCAGTGCGCTGCTCGCGATAGCCCGGCAGCGCTGCCTGGTGGTCCTCCTCACCGACCTTAACTCGGCGGCCCTCGAACTCGGCCTCGTTCCCAGGCTCGGCCTGCTGGTCAGCCGGTACCGGCTCGTGGTCGCCGCGACCGCCGATCCGCGGCTGGCCGAGCTCGCCTCGTCGCGCGGCGACGCGGCAGCCGTGTATCAGGCGGCGGCCGCGGAACGGGCCCGCGCCGAGCGCTCCAGGGTCGGGGCGCTGCTGACCAGGCGCGGCGTCGACGTCATCGACGCGCCGCCGGGCCGGCTCGCGCCAGCGCTCGCCGACTGCTACCTCGCGCTGAAGGCTGCGGGTCGCCTCTGACGGCCACGCACCCGTGCCAGCCGAGCCCGTGCTAGCCGACCACGGGCGCGTGCTCGGGCGCCTCGGTTATGTCGGCGGACAGGCCCAGGCGCCGCGCCCGCCGGCCCGCCAGGATGACGTACGCCAGGAAGCCTGCCTCCGCCAGGGCGCCAATGCCGATCCGGACCCACGACGGCAGCGAGGATGGCGTCACGAAGGCCTCGATGGCGCCCGATGTCGCCAGGACCACGATCAGTCCGAGGGCGACCGTGACTGTTGCGCGGCCTTCCTCAGCCAGCGCCCGGACCCGGCGCCGCGGGCCGGGATCGATCACCGCCCAGCCCATCCGCAGTCCGGCGGCGGCGGCCAGGAACACAGCGGACAGCTCCAGCATCCCGTGCGGAAGTATCAGCGTGAAGAACTCGACGGCCTTGCCATGGCCGATCATGAGACCGCCGTCGACGCCCAGGTTCAGCGCGTTGACGAGCAGTACATAGATCGTGCCGATGCCCAGGAACGCTCCGAGGATCAGCGTCTGCGCGGCCACCCACACGTTGTTGGTCCAGACCTTCGACGCGAAGGCCGGGGCGGTGGCCTGCGAGTAGTAGTCCCGGAACTGGTGGTTCACCAGGCTTGCGACCTGAGAGTGCGAGGCGAGGCTGGCCTGTACGGCCGGCGACGCGGCGACCCACCGGCCGACGATGAGCGCGACCAGGATCGACCCGGCCGCTGTCGCCAGCCACCACCATCGCGCCCGATATGCCACCGCCGGAAAGGCGACGGCGAAGAACTCCCCGACCGATCGCCACGCTGGCGTGTGCGCGCCGGTGACCGCCGCCCGGGCGCGAGCCAGCAAGCCGGACAAGCGCGCCGTGAGGGCCGGGTCATGGCCGCCACTGCGCAGCACCGACAAGTGAGTCGCGGTCCGCTGGTAGCTCGCGACCAGCTCGTCGACCTCGTCCCCGGACAGCCGCCGCCGACGGCTGACCAGTACGGCCAGCCGATCCCAGTCAGCCTGGTGCGCCGCCGCGAAGGCATCGACGTCCACGCACAGGAGACTACTGCCCGACCTGGGTAATCTTGGCCCGGTACCTGCGGCTACGCGGGATGAGCGAGGAGCAGCCATGACCGACGTCATCACGGGCGAGGCTGTCGCGCTCGAACTGCCGGTAGCGACGTTCCCGAGCCGGATCGCTGCGCTGCTCCTCGACATGATCGCGCAGATCGTGCTGCTGCTGATCGTGATCCTCGTGTTCGTGGCCGCGGTCGGCTCGGTCAGCAGCGACTACGGAGCTGCCGCATTCATCATGGCCTACGTCCTGGTGCTCGTCGCCTATCCGACGGCGTTCGAGACACTGAGCCGAGGCAAGACGCTCGGCAAGCTGGCGCTCGGCATCCGCGTCATCGGCGACGACGGCAGCCCGGTGCGGTTCCGCCAGGCGCTGGTGCGAGCGCTCGTCGGCGTCTTCGAGATCTGGACCTTCGTGCTGGCGCCAGTCGGGCTGATCACCTCGATCATCTCGGCCCGCGGCAAGCGCGTCGGCGACGTCTTCGCCGGCACGTACGTCATCCAGGAGCGGGTGCCGGCCCGGCCAGCGCTGCCGCCGGAGTTCGCCATCGTCCCGCCGCCGCTCGCGGGCTGGGCTCAGCTGCTTCAGGTGTCCCGGCTGTCAGACCAGACGGCGGAGGCAGCGGGCAGTTACCTGCGCAGGTTCACCGAGCTCAGTCCGCAGGCGCGGGACTCGCTCGGCGTCCAGCTGGCCAACGCCGTCGCCGCGCAGGTCAGCCCGCCGCCTCCGGCCGGGACGCCGCCGGCCGCCTACCTGTCGGCCGTCCTCGCCGTGCGCCGCGAGCATGACCGGGCCAGGTTTGCAGCACTCCGGCCGGAGCCGTCGACACCGCCTGTCCCGTCGACACCGCCTGGCCCGTCGACATCGCCTATCCCGTCGACACCGCCTATCCCGTCGCCACAGACCGCCTCGCTGACGGCGGCTATGCAAGCGCCCTGGCCGTCAGCCATCACGCCAGCGGAGACCAGCCCGGCCGGCACCACGCCAGCCGAGACCACGCCAGCCGAGACCACCCCGGCCGAGACCTCAGCGGCGGACACCTCAGCGGCACGGCCGTCCCCGCCCGGATTCGCGCCGCCCGCCTAAGAACCCTGGCGCCAGGACTCGAGGTACCGCAGCTGCGCGTCGGTCAGCTGGTCGATTCGCGTGCCCAGGGACGCGAGCGTGAGGCTGGCCACCTGCGCGTCGATCGGCGCCGGCACATCGAGTACCAGTCCGCGCGGACCGTCGGGCCCGCTGTCACCGTCGGCCTGGCCGGACCCGGCGGCCAGCCACGCCAGCGCCAGCGCCTGCACCGCAAACGATGTGTCCATGACGGCCGCCGGGTTGCCTTCGGCCGCGACCAGGTTCACGACTCGGCCCTCGGCCAGCAGGATGAGCCGCCTGCCGTCCGCGAGCACGTACTCGGCTGCGTGCGGCCGGACCGCGGGGTGCACGTCTACGGCCGCATCGGTCAGCGCGGCCACGTCGATCTCCACGTCGAAGTGTCCGGCGTTGGCCAGGATCGCACCATCCGGGAGGGCAGCGATCTCGGCCGCGCCGATGACCTCGCGCGACCCGGTCGCGGTGATGACCATTTCGCCCAGCGGCGCGGCGCTGCTCATCGGCATGACCCGGAAGCCCTGCATGATCGCGCCGAGCGCGCGGACCGGGTCCACCTCGGTGACCAGTACCTGGGCCCCGAGCCCGCGGGCTCGCTCCGCGATGCCGGAGCCGCATGGCCCGAAGCCCGCCACGACGACGGTCTTGCCGGCCACCAGCGTGTTGGTGGCGCGCAGGATCCCGTCCAGAACCGACTGGCCCGTGCCGTACTTGTGGTCGATCATCCGTGTGATGGCCGAGCGCTCGGCGGCGATCATCGGGAATCCCAGCGATCCGGCTGCCGCCATCCGCCGCAGCCGGGCCGCCCCGGTCGAGGTGGCCTCGCAGCCGCCGCGCACGCTGGTCACCAGCTCGGCGCGGGTCTCATGCAGCGTGTTGACCAGGTCACCGCCGTCGTCCATGACAAGATCGGGCGCGCTGTCCAGGATCCGGTGGATGTGCTCGTAGTAGGCGCTACGACCCACGCCGGAGCGTGCCTGCACGGTGATGCCGGGCGCGGCGGCCAGCGCGGCCGCGATGTCGTCCTGGGTGGACAGTGGATTCGACGCGGCCAGGTGGACCTGCGCCCCGCCCGCCGTCAGCGTCTGCACCAGGACGGCGGTCTCGGCGGTGACGTGCAGGCAGCACGCGATGGTGAGCCCGGCAAATGGCTGCTGGCCGTCGAACGACGCGCGCAGCATGCCAAGGACGGGCATCGCCCGCTCGGCCCACGCGATCCCGGGCTGGCCGGCGAGGGCCAGCCCGGGATCAGCGACATCGGACGATGGGCCGCCTGGCCGGTCAGTACCGGTAGTGGTCGGACTTGTACGGGCCATCAACCGGGACGCCGATGTACGCGGCCTGCTCCTTGGTCAGCACGGTGAGCTTGACGCCGAGGGCATCCAGGTGCAGCCGGGCTACCTTCTCGTCCAGGTGCTTGGGCAGCACATGCACGCCGAGCGGGTACTCGTCGGTCTTGGTGAACAGCTCGACCTGGGCGATGACCTGGTTGGTGAAGCTGTTGGACATCACGAAGCTCGGGTGGCCCGTGGCGTTGCCGAGGTTCAGCAGCCGGCCCTCAGACAGCACAATGACCGCATGTCCGTCCGGGAACGTCCACTCGTCGACCTGCGGCTTGATGTTGACGCGCTTGACGCCGGGGAGCCGGGATAGGCCCGCCATGTCGATCTCGTTGTCGAAGTGCCCGATGTTGCCGACGATGGCCTGGTGCTTCATCTGGCTCATGTGCTCGGCCGTGATGATGTGGAAGTTACCGGTCGCGCTGACGAAGATGTCAGCGGTCGCGACCACGTCCTCGAGCCGCGCGACCTGGTAGCCGTCCATCGCCGCCTGGAGCGCGCAGATCGGGTCGATCTCCGTCACGATCACTCGGGCGCCCTGACCGCGCAGCGACTCAGCGCAGCCCTTGCCCACGTCGCCGTACCCGCAGATGACGGCGACCTTGCCGCCGATCAGCACGTCAGTGGCCCGGTTGACGCCGTCCACTAGCGAGTGCCGGCAGCCGTACTTGTTGTCGAACTTTGACTTGGTCACCGAGTCATTCACGTTGATCGCCGGGAAGCGCAGCGACCCGTCCTTGGCCATCTCGTACAGCCGGTGGACCCCGGTTGTGGTCTCCTCGGTGACGCCCTTGATCTCGGCGGCCGCCGCCGTCCACTTGCCAGGAGCCTGCGCCAGCGACTCCGCGAGGACCGACAGGACGACGGTCCACTCCTCGGCATCGTCGTCCTTGGCGGCGGGCAGCACGCCGGCCGCCTCGAACTCGGCGCCCTTGTGGACAAGCAGGGTGGCGTCGCCGCCGTCGTCGAGCAGCATGTTCGGCCCGGCCTCGCCCGGCCACGTCAGTGCCTGCTCGGTGCACCACCAGTACTCCGGCAGCGTCTCGCCCTTCCAGGCGAATACCGGGATGCCCTGCGGATCCGCCGGCGTGCCGTCCGGACCGACCGCAACAGCAGCGGCGGCGTGGTCCTGCGTGGAGAAGATGTTGCAGGAGGCCCACCGCACCCGAGCGCCGAGCGCCACCAGGGTCTCGATCAGCACTGCGGTCTGAACGGTCATGTGCAGCGAGCCGGTGATCCGGGCGCCTGCCAGCGGCTGCGAGTTAGCCCACTCGGCGCGGACCGCCATCAGGCCGGGCATCTCGTGCTCGGCCAGCCTGATCTCGCGACGGCCGAAGTCGGCCAGCGACAAGTCGGCAACCTTGAACGGGACTGTCTCAGCGGGCATGCGGGCTCCTGGGTCTCTTGAGTCTGGGTGCGACAGCACGTGTATCCGGCTCCGATCCGGAGCCACAGCACGACGGTACGCCACGTGGTGTACCCGCGGCACGCCTAGCCGACCTTATCTAACAAAAACTTGTAAGATTTGGCTATGAGAATCACCGAAGCGGCCCGGCGGCTCGATCTGACCCCCCGGATGCTGAGGTACCGGGAGTCACTTGGCCTGCTACCGGCGCTGCGTCAGGTCCGCGGCCGGGCTGCCGTCCGCCTGCCGGACCGCGGGCCAGGCCGGGCCGTGACATACGCAGCCGGCCCGAGCCCGGCGGGCGCGCACCGGCAGTTCTCCGACGCTGACCTCGCGGCCGTCGCGCTTGGCCTGTCGTTGGAGCGGCGCTACGACATCAGCCCGGTCGCGCTCGCCTTCGGCATCCGGGTGCTCGCCGATCCGCGGGTCCGGGCGGAGGTCGCCGAGCTCGGGCGACGGATCGGCCGGATCCAGCCGCCACCGGCGCGGGCGCTGGACTTCGAGCAGGAGCGCGCGCTCCGGCTCCTGAGCCAGCCCTGATCGGGTCCCGGTCAGGCCTGGCGGAAGTAAGCGGCAGGCGTGACCCCGGTCTCGCGGCGGAACGCCTGCACGAACGCGCTGTCGGAGTCGTAGCCGACGTGCCGGGCGACGTTTCCTACCGGTTCGCCGCGAGCCAGCGCAGCGAGCGCAGCCTGCACGCGCAGCAGGGTGCGCCACCGGCCGAAGCTCATGCCAGTGTCGGCGAGGAATGCCCTCGCCAGGGTGCGCTCGCTGGCCCCGACGTCGTGGCCCCACTCGGCCAGCGTGCGGCCATCAGCCGGGTCGGCTGCGATCCCGTCCGCTACCTGCCTGGCCCGGTCGTCAGCCGGCATGCGGACGTGGATCGTGGTCATCGCGACCGGCTGCAGCAGGTCCACGAGGACGGCCTCGGCGCTCGCGCGCGGGGCCGCATCCAGGGCAGGGTCTTCCAGGTAGCCGATCAGCTCGGCCAGCAGTGGGCTGGCCGAGACCGGAGTGGGCTCAGTCCAGCTGATCGAGCACCGCGAGGGCCGGACGTAGGCGGACCGCATCGTTGCCGTTCCCGCCGAGAGGGTTTCATGCGGCAGACCCGCAGGTATCCAGAGCGCCCGGGTGGGCGGCAGCACCCAGGCTGACTCCTGCGTGCGTACTGTCAGCACCCCGCTCGCGGCCCAGGCCAGCTGGTGATCATCGTGCGTGTGCCAGTCGAAGACCAGCCCGGCGGGCATCGGGAAGGTCGCCACGACGATCGCCGCGTCCGGGCCTATCGCGTCGGCAGCGCAGTAGTCATCTTGTTCAGGCGTCATCCGGTCACGAGCCATCCGGTCACGAGCCACCGCGTCAGGTGTCACCTGGTCATGTCCGTCCTGCGACACAGCTTGGCAGCCTACCCCCTTGGCCGCCAGCGCCCTGGTTCCTAGCGTCGTGACCATGAACGAAAACCATGCCAGGGTGTGCACGAGCCCGGAGTGGGCGCAGCACATCCAGACCGACATCCTGCCGATCCTCACCCGTGATGTCGACCTCGGCGATCAGATGCTGGAGATCGGCCCGGGCCCTGGCGCAGCGACCGAGTGGCTGCGCGGGCGGGTCGGCAAGCTGACCGTGATCGAGGTCGACGGGGCCGCGGCCGAGCTGCTTGCCGCCCGGTATGCGGGCACCAACGTCGAGGTCATCACCGGCAGCGCCGCCGAGCTCAGCTTCCCGGCTGGGAGCTATGACTCGGTCGGCTGCTTCACGATGCTGCATCACGTGCCCACGTTCGCATTGCAGAACAAGATCCTCGCGGAGGCGTTCCGGGTCCTGCGGCCGGGCGGCGCGCTGATCGGGTCCGACAGCCTGGCCAGCAACGATCTGCACCACTTCCACGCTGACGACACGTATAACCCGGTCGATCCGGCCTCGGTGCTCACCCGGCTCCAGACCCTGGGCTTCGCCTCGATCACGGTCATGGTGGATGACGTGCTCAAGTTCGTGGCGATCAAGCCGGCCAGCGGGCCCAGTTCGGACAGCCCGCTGCGGGCGGATGAGTCATGACCGGCCACGAGGGCCTGCGCACCGCCGTCACGGGACTGATCGGGCTGGCCGCGACGGCCGAGCAGGAGCTCCTGGCCGAGCCGGAGCTCGTGCCGGGGCCAGAGCTCTTGCCGGGGCCGGAGCTCCTGGCCGGGCCGGAGACGGCGGCCCGCGGCAGCGCCGAGCAGTGGGCCGCGGCGCCGTTGATTGCGCATAACACCGAGTTCCGCCGTCAGCAGGTGCAGCGGCTACGCGCCATCCGCGCCGGCCACGCACCACCGGAGTTCGCAGAGGTCGACCACAACTCGCCGACGCTCTATGCGGAGCTGGTGGCGCAGCCCGCGGACGCGGTGGCGCGCGACAGCTGGCGCGTCGCCGGAGAGCTGATCGAGGAAGTGCGCCTGGTCGGCCGCGAAGATCTGGTGGAGCCTGCGCGGAATCCGTGGCTGCGCGGCCGGCAGCTGTGGCTGCAGGTCGTGGTGCGGGGCTTCTGGCATCCGGCAGGCCACCTCGGCGAGTACTACCTGGGCCACGGGCAGGCTGGTCGCGCTGTCGCGCTAGCCGAGCACGCGGTCGCGACCGCCAGTTATCTGGGCGTGCCGGCCGCGGCACGCGGCATGACCTGCTACAACCTGGCGTGCGCGCGGGCGCGCGCCGGACTGCTCGACGAAGCAGCAACGGCCCTGGCGGAGGCGGTGGCGCTCAACTCGGACGTGCGGGCGAACGCCAGGCGCGATGCGGACCTGGCGCCGCTGCGGGACAGCGGACGCACCGCCGCGCTGCTCGGCAGCTGACCGCGGACCAGCCGCTGTCGGCGGCTGGTGGTAGTGCTAGTCCGGGAGGCACAGCATGAATGAAAACCCAGCGGAGATTGCCGAGCTCCAGCAGCTGCTCGACAGCTCGCTGGCCGGCGCGAGCGGGCATCTGCAGTCGATCATCCGACCGGATCGCGCGGTCCCGGCTGCCGACCTCGTCCGGCGTCTGACCGGCATGCGCACCCTGGCCCTGGCTACCGTCAGCGCTGGCGGCAGCCCGCGGGTCAGCGGCGTGGACGGTCACCTGCTGCGCGGGCGGTGGGTGTTCACCACGAGCGGCTCGTCGGTCAAGGCGGTAGATATGCGCAGCCGGCCGCACATCAGCGCCGCGTACCTGGAAGGCGACTCGTTCGGGGTGTTCACCCACGGGACAGCCGAGTTCCTGACCGCTGACCACGACGACCGGCCCTGGATCGAGGAGCACCTGACGAAGCACTACGGCTCCTCGCCGTCGAGCTGGGGCCCGGACATCGTCTACGTCAGGATCCAGCCGAGCTGGATGATCGGCTTCGGGGGCTAGTCCGGCGGGTCGCGGACTGTACGGACGGCGGATCGGCCGGCGTCACGCCGCGGGCGCCGTCTGGCAGCCCTGACAGCCGGATCATCGGGGTCAGCGCGACCCGCCCGGTAGATGTCGGGCTCCAGGAAGATCAGTTCCGCGATCGGGACCGCTGCGCGGATCCGGCGCTCGGCAGCATCGATGCCGGCCGCGACGCTCGCCGCCGTGTCGTCGTGCACTACGCCGATCTTCGCCGCGACGAGCAACGTGTCCGGCCCGATGTGCAGCGTGCGCAGGTGAATCACGCGGTCCCCGTCCGGGCCTGCCTCGATGGCCGCCACGATCGCCGCCTCGACGTCGATGCTGGCCGACTCCCCGATCAGCAGGCTCTTCATCTCGGTCGCCAGCACGACGGCGACGGTGCCGAGCAGCAGTCCGATCGCCACCGAGCCGGCGCCGTCCCAGGTGTCGTCGTGAGTGAGGGTCGCTGCTGACACGCCGATCAGGGCCAGCAGCAGACCGGTGAGGGCCGCGACGTCCTCCAGCAGGACCGCCGGTAGCTCAGGAGCCTTCGCGTGCCGGATGAAGCTACGCCAGCTAGCCCGGCCGCGGCTGGGGTTTGACTCCCTGATCGCGGTGCGCAGCGACACGCTCTCGAGGACGACGGCGATGCCCAGCACGACGAGCGCGACCACGGGCGACACGAGGCGCTGCGGATGCATGATCCGATGGATGCCCTCGTAGAGCGAGAACACGGCGCCCACGGTGAACAGCACGAGCGCGACGATGAACGCGTAGAAGTAGCGCTCTGCTCCGAACCCGAACTGGTGCTCTTCGGTCTCCTCTTGCTGCGCCCGGTTGCGGCCAATGAGGAGCAGAGCCTGGTTACCGGAGTCGGCGACCGAGTGGACGGCCTCAGCCAGTAGCGAGGCGGATCCGGTAATGGCGAAGGCGACGAACTTCGTGACGGCGATGCCGAGATTCGCCGCCAGCGCGGCAAGGACGGCACGCTTGCCGTCGTGCCCTCTGCCGGCGTTCGCCCGAGGGCCGGGCGTGGCGCTCGTGGCGATAGGCCCTCACTCCCGCGAGTCGTCAGCCGCCGGGTCGCGCGCCTCGTCGATCAGCAGCACCGGAATGTCGTCGCGTACCGGGTACGCCAGGCCGCAGTCAGGCCCGGTGCACACCAGCTCGCTGGCAGCGTCGTCGGCGCGCAGTGGTGAGTGGCACTTCGGGCAGGCCAGGATCTCCAGCAGCCAGCTATCGATCTTCATTAACATCTCCAGTCGCTCGTGGTGGCCCGTCGCCTGCTCGCTCCCGAGCATCATGGATCTTACCGGTGCACCCTACGCAGAGCCGCACCGATGATCGGAGTCTGGGGTCAGGAACGGGGCGTCGCACGCCGGTGCCGACCAGCGGCGGCGCGGCCAGCGGGCCTAGCGGAGCCGCCCGCCGTCGGTCGGCGCTGAGCGCAGGACGCGCAGGTGGCCGCGACGGCCGATCTCGACGCCCTGGCCAGTCGGCTCCGCCGGCGTGGTCGGCGCCGTGGCCTCCCTGACGGCGTTCGCGAGAGCTTCCAGGTCATCGGCCACTGCCGCCTCGTCGGGCGGTTCGCCGACCGGCAGCCTGACGACGTCCCAGCCTCGTGGCGCCGTCATCCGGTCGGCATGCCGGGAGCACAGGTCGTAGCAGTGCGGCTCGACGAAGGCGGCAAGCGGGCCGAGAACGGCCGTCGAGTCCCGGTAGACATAGGTCAAGGTATAGACGGCGACCTGCTTGCAGGCAGGCCGGGAACACTGGCGAACGGTCAACGGAGCACCATCCCGGCCTGCTGCTGGCCCCCGGCAGCGAGCTGCACCGGGGCACCGGAGATCAGGGGGTCGTGATGGTCGCTCACAACGGCTGACGGTATCGATCGGCAGACGGTAACGCCACCACCCGGGGCACACTGCGCGATCGTGTCTCCGCCTGCCAGATCGCAGCGGCCGGGCTTGCCGTCAGCGGCTGGGATACGCTGAGTGACTGTGCATGACGGCAACGGCATCGGCCGCGCGGCAGCAGGCCGGATCCGGCGGCGGGACCGGCACGGCCGCGGGCTGCGCGGTTCGCTCGTTCCGCCCGAGGTGCCGCTGCACCGAACCCGCTCCGAGCGGTTCGATGACCTGGTCCTGCTGGCGGTCTCCCAGCTTGAGCCGCGCTGGGAAGCTGAGCTGTCCGGTGTCGAGTTCGGCGTCGAGGAGATACCGCCGGTGATCCCCGACAACGACGACCCGGAGCCAATACCGCTGGCCCGGCTGGAGCCGGGTTCGATGCCGCCCGGCGACGCGGACGTAGCCCGCAGCCTGGCTACTGACCTACCCGGCCGCACCGATCTGAGCGGGCTGCCTGACCTGCCGGAGCTGCCGGACCGGCCGACCCGGATTGTGCTCTATCGCCGGCCGCTGCTGGCCCGGGCCGACGGTCAGGAGGAGCTGGCCGAGCTCGTGCTCGATGTGATCGTCGAGCAGTTCGCGCACTGGCTCGGCGTGGACCCGCAGACCGTCGATCCTGGCTATCCAGCGGAGGAATAACCGCTGGCGCGATCCTTCTAGCGCAGGATGGCCGACAGCGAGTCCGTCACGCCGGGGAGCGGTATCCACGTCGGCGAGCTCGGCACTGCCAGCACCGACTGCACGGTGCCGCCGGTCGTGATTATCCGGCCCGCGTAGACCGGACCGCCGCTGACGGGTGTCACGATGACCGAGAATTCGCTGTCCTTGCTGCCGGTCGGCGGCACGACCGGGACCACTACCGATGACCCGGCGCTGACCTGCACGACCTGGCCCTGCTGACCGGACGCGGACACCGTCGCCGTTGCCGTGGTGATCCGGACGGTCGCAGCGTGCTTCGGCGCGGACAGCACTAGCTCCGTCTTGCCAGCGGACTTGGCCGGGTTGTCGGCAAGTACGCCCTGCTCGCTAACCGGGCCAGCGGCCGCGGCTAGCGCACCTGGCGTCCCGGCCGGACCGCCGGATGCCAGCAGCGTGGCCGCGACAGGCACGCTCGCGGAGATGCTGATAGCGCCCGCGACCCCCCCGAGGGACGGCAGCGGGATCGAGACCACCGACCCGCCGAGCAAGTCGATGCCCGTCCCGCCAGTGGGCTGGTAGGAGCCCTTGGCGGTAACCGCGGTGATCTTCACCTGCGCCGCGGCAGTGCCCGGCACGGCGATGTAGAGGTTGCGTGAGCCGCTGGTGCCGGGCATGCCCGGGATCAGCAGGTGCCGTGCTGGCGCCTGGGTGGCTGGCATCCAGAGGCCGTCATTGGTCGCCGAGCGGCTCTCCCTGACGGCAGCGACGACCTGGCCGACGCTCGTGCTGACATTGAGCGCGATGACTCTCGAGGACTGGAGCAGCCGTCCAAGCGACTGGACGACCATGCTGTGCGGCGGGACGGTGATGCCGTTGTCGGCGCTCCCCAGCAACGGGGGGCCCTTGGTGACGTCGGTCAGCATGGACACCTGGGCGTCGGCAGCCTGATTGCCGGTGTTCGCCAGGTACAGCTCGATCGTCGCGGCGGACGCCTCACCTGGCCCGACAAACCAGAAGCTGGTGCCGGGCGCGCCGCACTGGGCGGTGACAAGCCCGCCTGGACCTGTCTGCTCGACTTCCAGGCCCTGGGCCATGGCACCAGCCGCCTGCACCTGTACCCCGCCGCGGCCGACGCTCGTGCTGACGTCCGGGCTCGAGCCAGGCTGCCCGGTCTGCTGTGCCGACGACAACGGCGCGGCTGCCTTGACTGCCGAGATCTGCAGTACGCCAGGCTGGGTGTCCGTCGCGACGACGGCGCCCGCAGTCGTGCTGCCGCCGGGGGTGAGCCGGGTGATGACCGCGGTGCCCGCTGACGCCGATGCTGGCACAGCGGCCAGCGACACCGATGCCGTCGTCGGTGCGGCTGAACCGGGTCCTGGGCACACCCGCACCGCGCTCGAGACCGCGGCGCGGCTGGACTCGACAGCTTCCTGGGCGGCCTCGCGGGCGGTCGCCGCCGGATGTCCCTTGCCTGCTCCGAAGTAGATCCCCGCCAGAGCGAGCACGACGAGCACAGCGAACACAGCGCGGCCGTAGCGAGCCCGGCTCACCACGTCTCCCCCTCGGCGTCACGGCCGGGCGCGGGCCAGCCGCGGGAGGGCCGGTCGTCATGGTCTGGCCAGTCGTGATGCACTTCGCCGGCCGGTGGCAGTGACTCCAGTTCTCCGCCCTCGCTCGACCATGGCTGCTGATCCGGCAGCTGCCAGGAGGAATTGGCGTCTGCCCCGCGTCCGTCGGGGTCCTCGGGCCAGCCGTGTTGCTGATGATCCTGTCGCCAGCCCGGCTGCTGATTGTCCTGCGGCCAGCCGTGCTGCTGTCCCGCAGCCGGCCACGCGGAGGCCTCGTCGTTGTCGGACCCCCAGGTCGGGGCCTGACCGCGGGCCCCGGCTGCGTCCTGATAGCCCGGCTGGCGCTGGTAGTCGTCAGGCTCGTGGTAGCTGCCCTGGTCCTCGTACCGGGCCTGACCGCGGGCAGCGGCTTCGCCGCCGATATCGCGGTACTCGGCCGCCCCCGAGTAGCCGGGCTCGCCGGCATATCCGGGCCCGCGCTCGTAGCTCGACTCGCCCGAGTATCCAGGCCCGCCCGAGTGCCCTGGCCCGCCCGAGTGTCCAGGCCCGCCCGAGTGTCCAGGCCTGCCCGCGTGCCCTGGCCTGCTGGCGGGTCCAGCGCCACCCGCATAAGGCGGATCGTCAACGTAGCCAGGCCCGTCAGTGCGACCGGACCGGCTCGGGTAGCCCGGTGCCCCGCCCGGCAGCGGCTGGCCGTAGCGCGGTGGCTCGGCGTAGTCAGCCGCATCCGGATACGACGACCCAGACGGCGATCGGCTCCCGGCCGCGCCGGCGTAGCGGTCCCGGCCACCAGGCAGGCCCGAGGCGTACGGCTCCTCGTACGGCGTTCCCGATGGCGACGGCGCGCTACGGCGCGGCGGGTCACCGTGCGAGGCCCACCCACGGGCTGCGTCACCGTAAGCGGGGTCACCGTAAGCGGGGTCACCGTAAGCCGCGTCTCCGTAAGCGGCTGCGTTACCACGGGCCGGGTCGCCATAGGCATCGGGCTCGCGGTAGGTCCCACGCTCGCGGTAACCAGCCGGCCCGCTCTGCGGAGCCGGGTCACCCCAGCTGGAGGCACGCGATCGGTCGGGATCACGCGGGTCGGCTGACCGCGCCGGGTCATCCGGCGGATCGCTGATGAATCGGCTCGCAGGCTGCCCGGCCGGCCAGGCCGCGCCTGGCGGGCCGCCCGCGCGAGCCGCGCGGCGGCCGCCTGCTGCCCCGGCGGCAAACACTTCGGTGCCGGCATCGCCGACGGCGGCGCCCCCGGCCGCGGTAGCTGCGCCGGCTGCCGCTGCCGCGCTGGTGCCCGCTGCGGCAGCGTCCCTGGCGGCCGCCGCGCCGCGACCGGCAGTGAGTCGGCCACGAGAGCGCCCGGGCAGCGATAGGCCGCCGCCACGTCGGTTATCTCCAGCCCCGCGGCCAGCGCCGCCGACGGGCGTCTCAAGATCCTCGTCGCGATCGGACCGCGCGGCCCGTGTACCGCGCCCGGACCGGCCGAGCCCCTTGCCGCGCGTCGCGCTATCCCTGCGGGAGCGGCCGGGCTTAGCACCTCGGCCAGCCCGGTCAGCTCTGCCTGGCTGACTCGCCGGGCCCGGCTGGGTCGCCGTACCCGCCTCACCTGGCTGGCTCGTGTGAGCTGCCCGCCTGCGGCCAGCGCCTACCAAGACAGGCTCGCGCTCGTCACCACTCGCCGCGGCCAGCTCGCCCGCCTCGTCACCCTGCCGGGCGCCGTCGCTCCCCCGGCCGTCCGGTGCCATGACCGCACCGGCCGCGGCTTCCATCTCGGCGGCCGTGCGGATGCCCGGCAGGGCAAGCGCGGCGACGACCACGATTGCCAGCAGCTCCAGCGCCATCACCAGGTCGGGCAGCAGCGCGCTCCTGCTGATCGTCAGCTTGCCGCCGCCGGGCGGCAGCTTGAACGCCTGGGCCCAGCTTCCGGCCGGCGAGGCGACCGTCGTCAGCCCGTGCCCGTTGACGGATGCAGACCAGTTCCCGGCTGGCTCGGACAGCAGCACCGTGCCACCCGCGGCCGGCACGCTGGCGCCAGCGACGCCTATTGGTCCAGCCGCGACCGGGACAACCGTGCCATCCTGCTCCAGCACGCTGACCCTGGCTGGCAGGTTGGTCAGCCGCCACAAGTCGAACTGCGGCGTCATGCTCACCCCGGTCAGGCCCGGAACGCCGTCGAGCACGCTGGCCACGCTGCTATCGATCGGGGTGCGCATGAGCACGAACCCGATGTCGAACCTGGCGAGCTGCTGGCTCTGGTTGACTGCCTCGCCACCGCCTGGCGCCACCAGCGCGGCAACGGCGCTGGCGAGCGCCGCCTGAGCCGCGGGCGCCGGCGTCAGTCCCGGATCTGCGAACTGCGGGCTGCCCCCGCGCAGCAGCAAGAACGACACGTGGCCGCCCGCAGACGTCAGCACCAGCGTGCGAAGCTGCCGTCCCGGCCCGCCCGTGCTGGATACCAGCGACGGCACGACCTGGCCAGCGGCCGGCCCGATCGGGCCGCTGATCCCGTTCGTGACCCAGTAGGCGGCCGCTAGCACCGGCGCGGTGCAGGCGGCGAGCGCCAGGATGGCAACCGGCACGCCGCGCACGGATGCCAGCCGCCGTACACCAGTACGGCCACCTGTCGACAGGGTGCGCCCGAGGCCGTCAGCGGCCGCCGCGGCGGCGAGCAGCAGGCCGGCCGCAGCGACGGCGAGTGGCACGCCCGGCCACGCGACCAGTGGCTGGCCGCCGGCTGGCGTGACTGTCACGCGGCTAGCGAGTAGTGCAGTGGCGAGCCCGACCACCGCCATCAGCCAGCCGGAGACGATCAGCGGCAGGCGCCTCGACGCCAGCAGCGCGGCCAGTCCGGCCAGCAGCAGCCCCGCGCTCGCCCAGTACGCGGGCAGGCCAGGCCCGCCCGGGCTCAGCAGCAGCAGCGACCGGGCCGGCAGGCTGGTCGACGACAGGCCGGGCTGCTGGATCCCGGCCTCCAGAAGCAGCCCCGTGGGGTGCTCAAGCAGCGGGATCAGCCACGGCAGCAGGAGAACGAGCGGCGTCAGCACGACGATGGCCAGATTGCGCAGCAGCGTCTGCGCAGACCGCCGCACGCCCAGCGCGGCGGCGACGGCGCCTACCACGGCCATCGGCCACAGCAGCGGCACAAACGCGGCACCGACGGTGACCGCCAGCCCGGTGGCCCAGGCCGCCCGCCGGGCTAGCTTGGGCGGCTGGCTGAACATCCGGCCGGCCAGCAGCCCGATCAGCGGGATAAGCACGAACGCGACCGCGCTGCCGAGCCGGCCAGCCGAGATGGCGCCGAAAGCGATCGGCAGCAGCGCATAGGAGGCCGCTGCCCACACACGGATCGCAACCGACTTGGTGACGCGGCGTAGCGCGAGGAACGCGGTGACGCCTGCCAGCGGCACGCAGCCGAGCAGCAGCACGTCGACGGCCAGCCAGGCCTTGCCCAGCAGGATGGTCGCCACCAGGGCCAGGAATCCCACATACGGCGGGCCTGGACTGGCGGAGCCGATTCCGGTCGGATGGTAGGCGCGCAGGAACTCTGACCACAGGCCGGATGCGCCTTCCCAAACGGGCAGCAGCGCCCCGCCACCCAGCGTGCCGCTGGTCACGAGGGAACGCTCCGCGACCGCCGTGACGACGACCAGCGCGAGCAGTAGCAGGACACCCGGCTTCGTCAGCAATCGCTGGAGGAGCCCAGTGTCGACCAGCAGCGAGTCGTCATCGGTTGGGTCGTCGCTGGCGTGGTGGGCGCCCGCCAGGTCCTCGGGGGCGGGCCGGGACACGATGGTGGCGACGAACTCGGCTACCCGCCGGATGGACCGGCCGGCTGGCAGGTCAGCGCGCAGCCTGCTGTAAGCAGCGCGGCGGCCGCGGGCCCGGCGTCGCCGTGCGCTACTCAGCTTGAGCGGATGACCAACAACGGCCAGCACGGCCGCCGACTCATCGAGTGCCGCCGCCGGCCGCTTGGCCACCAGGTAGAAGATGGTGCGGGCCAGCGACAGCATGAGGTTGCCGACCAGCGAGATGAGCATCGCGCCGAGCGGCAGGTTACCGAGCAGCGTCACCAGGCCGTTGCGGCGCTCGAGCAGGCGCGCGCGGCGCCCGACGGAGACAGCCCGGCGGCGGCGCGCAGCGGCCTGGGCATGAAAGACGACGGCGTCGGTGATCACGCGAACCCGATAGCCGGCCGCGTGCACACGCCAGCAGAAGTCCACGTCCTCGCCGAACAGGGTCATGCCAGGATCGAAGCCCGCCGTCTGCTCCCACACGTCGCGCCGGACGAGCATGCCGGCGCTGGACACGGCCAGCACGTCCCGGTCGCCGTCATGCTGCCCCTGGTCGACCTCGCGCGGCTCGATGCCGGTGATCCGGCGGCCGGCCGTGTCGATGGTCAGCCCGGCTTCGACGATCACGTCCCGGTCGGCCCAGTCCATCAGCTTCGGTCCGAGCACCGCGGCAGTTGGGGTCTCGGCCGCGCCGCGCAGCAGCTGCTCGAGCGCATCCGCGGCTGGCTCGCAGTCATCGTGCAGGAGCCACAGCCACTCGACCTGATCGGCGTGCCCGCGGCCGGACTGGCTGCCGGGCACCGGCCCGGTCGCGGCCTTGTGCTGGACCGCGCGCCGCACCGCGGCGGCATACCCCGTGGTCCGGTCCATCCCGAAGACCGCATTCTGGCCGACCAGCGCCGCCAGCACCGAGCCACTGCGGTCACGGCTGCCGGTGTCCACGGCCACCACGCGCTGGACGGGCTTGGTCTGCTCGTTGAGCCCTTCCATCAGACGCGGCAGCCACGCGGCGCCGTCGTGGGCAACGATCACCGCGGTCACCACGTGCTGGGAATACGAGTCGGTTGGCGACAAGAGATTCGCTTGCTGTCCGGGGGTGGCTGGCCGGGCCGACGGCATGAGCTGCCGACTCGCCCTGGTGGGGGTACCCGTGAACAATACGCGAATCTGGCCCAACTGGATGGCCAGACAGGATGTGCCAGCCGGGCCCGACGCCCGGCGCGAGCTAGACTGCCTGCCGCTTCAGCCTGCGTCGTTCCCGCTCGGACAGGCCACCCCAGATGCCGAACCGTTCGTCGTGGCCAAGCGCGTACTCCAGGCACTCGGCCCGGACTTCGCAGCTACGGCAGACCCGTTTGGCCTCCCGGGTCGAGCCGCCCTTCTCCGGGAAGAACGCCTCCGGATCCGTCTGCGCGCATAGCGCACGATCCTGCCAGCTCTGCTCCCCGGCATCATCTGCGCCGATGCCAAGTGCGTCGTGCACCAGCGAGACGATGACGTCTGCCACTGCACACCTCCCTGCCTCAGTTCCCCGTGCTCCCGCCCCCGTCTGCTTCGGCGCGAGAATTACATGAGTGAAATTACACGCGCGTGTCTTGCTGCTCGTCAAGGGAGATACGTGATAATGGCCGCCTGGTTGCCCTGGATGGGCGGGAAAGTCCGCGAGATAATTTCTGGGAACGGGGCTGGCTCACGGCGATCCCGGCCGACCTGCGCCGCCCTCGTCCGGCGCAATCGACGGGGTAGCGCGCGCGGTGGCGACCTGAGTTGCAAGACTTTCGTGCATGCGCATTACAGTTCTGGCCGGCGGAGTCGGCGCCGCCAGGTTCCTGCGCGGCCTGCGCGCGGCCGTCCCGGACGCCGACATCACCGTCATCGGCAACACCGGCGACGACTTCACGCCGTTCGGCCTGCATGTCTGCCCGGACCTCGACACGGTCATGTACACGCTCGGCGGTGGCATCAGCGAGGAGCAGGGGTGGGGTCGCGCCGGCGAGAGCCACGCAGTGCTGTCGGAGCTCACCGAGTATGGCGCGGGACCCGGCTGGTTCGGCCTCGGCGACCTGGATATCGCCACGCACATCCTGCGCAACCAGCTGCTGGCCGAGGGCCGCACTCTGTCCGAGGTAACGAGGGTGCTGTGTGACCGGTGGCAGCCGGGCGTCACGCTGCTACCCATGTCCGATGACCCGGTCCGGACCCACGTGACCGTTGAGTTGGACGGCAGGGAGCAGGAACTGCACTTCCAGGAATGGTGGGTCCGGCTGCACGCCGCCGTCCCGGCACGCAAGATCGAGGCCGTCGGCGCCACTGCGGCCCAGCCGGCGCCGGGCGTGCTCGCGGCGATCGAGACCGCGGACTTCGTGCTCTTCCCGCCGTCTAACCCCGTCGTCAGCATCGGGCCGATCCTGGCAGTGCCCGGCATCGATGCGGCGGTCCGGGGCCAGACCGTGGTCGCCGTCTCTCCGATCATCGGCGGAGCACCGGTGCGCGGGATGGCCGACGCATGCCTGGCGGCGATCGGCGTGCAGACGTCTGCCGCCGCCGTCGCCGCCCACTACGGACCTGCGCTGCTGGACGGGTGGCTTGTCGACGATCAGGACAAGGACGCCGTCGACGCGCCAGAACTCGCCGGGATCACCGTCCGCAGCCGCCCCTTGTACATGACCAACGTCGCCACGTCTGCCGAGATAGCCAGGGCTGCCGTCGAACTCGCCCTCGAGGTACAGCGGTGACCAGCCAGCGGTTCACACCGGGCCCAGCGCAGCTCACCATCCTGCCGGTAACCGGCCTGCCCGAGATCACGGCCGGCGCGGACCTGGCCGGGCTGATCGCCGACGCCGCACTGGCTGGTCCCGGTCTGCTCGACGGCGACATCCTGGTGATCACCTCGAAGATCGTCAGCAAGGCCGAGGACCGGGTCATCAGAGGCGACCGCGACGACGCGATCCGCGCCGAAACAGTGCGCGTCGTCGCGCGCCGCGGTCCGACGACGATCAGCCAGACCCGGCACGGTCTCGTCTTGGCCGCGGCCGGCGTCGACGAGTCCAACACCGAGCCCGGCACGCTCGTCCTGCTGCCGGTCGACCCGGACGGGTCGGCGCAGCGGCTGCGCAAGGACATCGGCGAGCGCGCCGGCGTCCGCCTTGCAGTGGTTGTCACGGACACCATGGGCAGGCCATGGCGGGCCGGGCAGACCGACACGGCGATCGGCGCGGCCGGCCTCGCGCCCCTGCGCGATCACCGCGGCCAGACCGACACCTTCGGAAATCTGCTAGAAGTAACGGTGGCCGCGGTAGCGGACGAGATCGCGGCGGCCGCCGACCTCGTCAAGCAGAAGACGACTGGCGTCCCGGTCGCGATCATCCGCGGCCTGTCCGACCTGGTCACCGAGGCCGCTGGGCCCGGCGCGGCCGCGATTATCCGGCCCGCCGCCGAGGACATGTTCCGGCTCGGCGCCGCCGACGTGCTGACAGCGCGCCGGACCGTGCGTGAGTTCACCTCCACGCCAGTGTCGGCTGACTCCGTCCAGCGCGCGATCGCGGCGGCGATCACCGCGCCAGCGCCGCACCACAGCCAGCCCTGGCGGTTCGCCGTGCTCGAATCTGAGGAGGCGCGGACGCGACTGCTTGATGACATGCTCGCGGCGTGGACGGCAGACCTCACGGCTGACGGCTTCACGACCGAGCAGATCGCGAATCGGGTTCGCCGCGGCGAGCCGCTGCGCAAGGCGCCGCTGATAATCGTGCCGTGCCTTGTCGCCGACGCGGCGCATACCTACCCGGACCTGCGGCGCAACGCGTCGGAGCGGACGATGTTCGTCGTGGCAATGGGCGCCGCGATCGAGAACCTGCTCGTCGCACTGGCGGTCGACGGCCTCGGCTCCTGCTGGATCTCGAGCACGCTGTTCTGCCGCGAGGTGGCCACGCAGGCACTCGGCCTGCCCGCAGATTGGGAGCCCATGGGCGCGATCGGCGTCGGCCACCCAGCCGCGCCTGCGGCCGACCGCCCCGCGCGCGACCCCGGGCAGTTCACGGTGCGCCTCTAGTCCGGCGTCGGCCTGCTCAACACCCGCGTCACCGTCCGCCTAGCCGCGCCCGGCCGCCTATGCTCACGATCCTGCCGACTCTCCGGCCGTCTCCGGCGCTGGCGACCACGCCGGCGGCGACCTGTCCCCGAGGCGCCGCGGTCCGCAACGCGACCAGGCCGGACAAGGTCAGCACGTAGCAGCGCCCCGCCCCGCTCCCGACGCCGCACCCGGCCGGGCGCACATGACCGT
This sequence comes from uncultured Actinomycetota bacterium, assembly GCA_963792725.1. Taxonomy (GTDB): domain Bacteria; phylum Actinomycetota; class Actinomycetes; order Streptosporangiales; family Streptosporangiaceae; genus JAJYUU01. The sequence goes on from CAWBXJ010000004.1 coordinate 836,156, forward strand.
CGGCCATCAGCCTGTCCAGCACCGTGTAGAGACTGCCGGTCGGTAGCCGCACCCGGCCATCCGATATGTCCTCGGCACACTCGATGATGGCGGCACCGTGCAGCGGGCCGCCGAGCAGCGACGCCAGCACAAAGTAGGCCGGCGCCCGCATCGTGACCCCAGCTGCCATGCCAGCACTGTAAGTAGATCACCGATGCATTGTCAATCTACTTATCCGATTACTAGCGCACTCCGATTCGCAGGACCACACCGGCGATCAGATTGGTTGGCCAGATCGGTGTTAGCCTCGGCTGTGCCCGCCCCCGGAGAGCCCGCCAGCCATGTTGGCGAGCCTGTTACGTTGCTGCTCGGCTACCTCGACTTCTTTGAAGACGTCACCCTCCGCAAGATCAGCGGCCTGACATCGGATCGCCTGCGGACGAGCGCGCTGCCGTCGGGCTGGACTCCGCTGGGCTTGATCAAGCACCTTGCCTGCACCGAGCGTTTCTGGACGCGCCACGTCTTCCTCGGCGAGCACGTCGACTTCGCCTGGCCCGGACATCCCGACGCTGAGTGGCGGGTCGACGACACTGACACAGTCGAGTCCATCACCAGCTTCTATCGCGACGAGCGCGCCCATACCCGCGATGCGCTGGCAGGCCTGCCGGCGAGTGCACCAGGACAGCGCTCGCCGGGTCCTGATAGCGGCCCGCCGACGCTCGGCTGGGTGCTGTGCCACCTCGTGCAGCAGGCAGCTCGGCACGCCGGGCACCTCGACATTGTGCGCGAGCTAGCAGACGGATCCGTGGGCAGCGACTGAGCAAGACGCAGGCTGCGACACCCGGCCGGGGTTCAGCCAACTCGATGCCCGTTCCTTCTCTAGGATCTGGCATCGGCCAACGCGAGGGAGTGCGCCGTGAAGACCGTCTCAGCGACCACCGACATCGACGCGTCGCCAATGGCCGTGTGGGCGGTCCTGACCGACCTGGCTAGCTATCCCGAATGGAATCCGGTGTTCCGCGAGGCGACCGGCGAGGTCGCGGTGGCAGCGCCGTCAGGCTGATGACCGTCCAGTCCTCCGGCCGCGCCATGGACGTCAGAGTCACCGTGCTCGTTGCCGAGCCGGGTGCCGAGCTGCGGTGGACCGCCGGCCTGCGGGGCATCATCGGCGGCGAGCACGCGTTCGCGCTGAGCCCGCACCGCGGCGGCACGCACCTAGTGCAGAGCGAGACCTTCGGCGGGCTGCTGGTGCCGTTGTCCGGCAAGGTGCTGACGCGGGCCGAGGCCAGCTTCCGTGAGCTCAACGAGGCCATCAAGACGCGTGCCGAGTCCCGGTGACTGCAGCGAGCGTCCGAATGCGGCTGCAAACGAGGTGCCTAGCCACCTTTCATGGTTTCCTCGCCCAGACTTCATGGTTTTGGCGCCCGCAAAGCCGACAAACCAGGACTCAAGATCGGCTAAAACCATGAAGAGTCGTGAGATCGTGACGCAACTGACTGGACTGGATCGCCGGCAGCTTTGCCTGTCGCCGCCAGCGTTGCCTGGATCGCAGCCGGCGTTAGGGCTTGCGCGCGACGCCTGACCAGAGCGCGGCCGGGCTCCTCGCTTCCTCGTCGGTCTCCGGGCGCCAGTCCGGCACGTTGGTCATGCCCGGCTCGACGAGCTCCAGCCCCGCGAAGAAGGGCGCCACCTCAGCCTGACTGCGGAACGTGACCTTCTCGGCCATCATCGCGTTCAGCCGGTCGGCCATCGCGGCCATCTCGGTCGCGTGGATGTCCTTGGCCGGATGTGACAGGGCGAGGTAGCTGCCGGCCGGGACCGCGGCCATGAGCTGTCCTACGACCGCGTAGGGGTCGTGTTCGTCGCTGAGATGCTGCAGGATCGCCATCAGCATGATCGCCACTGGCTGGGAGAAGTCGAGTGTCTCCCCGGCCTTGGCCAGGATCTGGCCGGCATCGCGCAGGTCGGCATCGATGTAGTCCGTCGCGCCGTCGGCGGTGCTCGTCAGCAGCGCCCGCGCGTGCGCGAGCACGACAGGGTCGTTGTCGACGTACACGATCCGGCAATCGGCGGTGACAGACTGCGCCACTTCGTGCGTGTTGTTGGCGCTCGGGATGCCGGTGCCGATGTCGAGGAACTGCCGGATGCCCGCGGTGCCGGCCAGGTAGGTGACGGCACGGCGCAGGAACGCGCGGTTGGCCCGCGCCGAGTACACGATGTCCGGGAACGCGGCCATGGCCTGCTCGGCGGCAGCGCGGTCCGCAGCAAAGTTGTCCTTGCCGCCGAGCCAATAGTTGTATACGCGGGCGACGTGCGCCACGCTCGTGTCGAATGCTGGCGCGTCGCCCGGTCCAGGCGCCGTCTCACTTTCTGCGGCTGCGCCTTCACTGGCCATTACGCTGCCCTTTCACTGGTCGGCTGCGATCCAATATCGTCGTATTTAACGGCAGATTATCGTTCTGTCTGACGACCCGCTATGCGGCCCGTGGGCCGCGCCGTTAGATCTCGTTGATGAGCCTCTTCACTAGCTGCACACTCTCGGCCGGGGTCTCAGCCTCGGCGCTGAGGCTGTTCATGACCTCGCGGTAGTGATCGGCCTCTTCGAGCCTGTCCAGGTACAGGGCACCGGTCAGCTGCTCGATGTAGACGATGTCCGGTAGCTCGGGCGCGGCGAATCGGAGGATGGAAAACGATCCGCCCGCGGCCGAGTGGCCACCGCGGTCGAACGGCATGACCTGAAGCGTCACTTGCGGCAGCTCGGTGAGCTCGGTCAGGTGGATCAGCTGGGCTCGCATGGCGTCCCGGCCGCCGAGCGGGCGCCGCAGCGCGGACTCGTCGATCACGGCCCACACTCTGGGCGTAGCGTCCGGCCTGGCCAGGATCTGCTGCCGCTGGAGGCGGAGACTGACGCGCCGATCTATCTCCTCGACCGGCGCCGAGCGGTGACCTAGCACCGTGACCGCTCGCGCGTAGTCCTCGGTCTGGAACAGGCCCGGCACGAACTGCAGCTCATAGGTCCTGATCAGCGACGTAGCCTGCTCGAGCCCGACGTAAGTCTCGAACCAGTCGGGCATCACGTCGTCGTACCGTGACCACCAGCCCTGACTGTTAGCGTGCTGAGCCAGGTTGAGCATACGCCGGCGCTCGCCCTCATCGGTGACGCCGTAGAGGGTGAGGAGGTCGGCTACGTCGCGCTCCTTGAAGGTAACCCGACCGTGCTCGAGCCGGCTGATCTTGGAGCGCGACCCCCGGATTTCGTAGCCGGCCCGCTCGGGCGTGATGCCCGCCGCCTCACGCAGCGTGCGAAGCTCGCCGCCGAGCAGGATGCGCAGGACCGTCGGACCGCTGATCACCTCTGGGGAGCTCAGCTCGTCCTCCGGCTCCTCGCCAGGCTGCTGAACGACGCTCACCTTCGCTCCCGCGCAACGTGGCGGCGCGCAGTAATGCACCCCACCATGCCAGTCCCTGCTCCGCTGTACCAGGCGCACAGCTAACGCCCTGCGGCGGCGCCAGAAACAATGGCTCGCAGGCAGACTGCACGCACAGAGCACGCTATCACCTAGTACGCGGGCTATCGGTGCTGCTGTAACCGTACCGTCACATTTTTCACATGATTCGTCATGAGGAAAGGTCGTCAAACTCGCCATTCCGCACGCCGACGAGGAAGGCGGCCACCTCAGCGCGCGTATAGACGAGCGCCGGACCGTCCGGGTGCCGTGAGTTGCGCACTGCGACCGCCCCGTCGGCCACCGCGGCGACCTCCACGCAGTTGCCGCTGGGGTTGCTCGCCGTGCTCTTGCGCCATTCGACGGCGCCCAGATCGGCCGCCGACATGCCATTCGTGATCTGCATCGGATCTCCCCGGCTGAGATAGAAACCATCGGTGCGCGCTCCGTCTTGCGCGTACCACGACAGCGCCCACGAGGGCGGGCGCACCATCATCGTGATTGCAGATGCACATGCACCTGCAAAGAACGGCAGTAGCTTAGCGCGTGCGGCGCGGGCTAACAATGCAAATGCACGTGCAGATGAAGGTTGCGTCTGCTCTGTGCATGAGGCAGGATATGGCCAATAGCGCCTTAATTATCGGTTCCGCGTGCCAGCTACCCACTTGGACCTGCGATGACTACGCGCTCGGCCGCTTTAGCACCTGCCCAAGGTGTCGACTGGCGCTGGCTTGAGTCAGCCGTCCACACGGCGTGGCGCTCATGCCGGGAGTGGCCGTGCGACCAGGGCGGTGCAGGCGGCAGCTGGACGGCGATGCCCAGGATCGCGACTCACACGCCTAAGCCGGCCTCTCATGCCATCGCGAACGCGCGCGGCTTCACCTTCCAGACGATGCACAAGTGGGGCGTCAGCGATCGCGCCGACGATGTAGCCGCGGTGGTCACCGAGCTGCTGACCAACGCGATACGACACGCGCTGCCGCAGGCGCAGCAGTCGGCCGGGCCGGTTTCGCTCTGGCCGATCAAGGTCGGCCTGCTGCACCCAGGCTCACACGTCATCTGCGCGGTCGCGGACCCGAGCACTGAGCTCCCCGAGCTGCGCGAGGCCGACTGGCAGGACGAGTCGGGCCGCGGGCTGCTCGTCGTCTCCTCGCTGAGTGATCACTGGGGCTGCTTCCCCATGCCGGACCAGCAGGGCAAGGTCGTGTGGAGCGCATTCACCACCACCGCCCGTCCCTACTAGCGCGACGTGCTCTCCAGCTAGTCGAATCAGGTCCGCAGCAGCGGCAATGACGTGCGCGCGCCGCGGACCGACGAGCACACGCCATCACTCGCCGCAGCCGCCGCCATCCGCTCACCGGACGGGGTGCCGTACAGCGTGGTCCGCTGCCGGAGCGGCCGGCCGGTCGGCGCGACGAGCTCGGCGAGCTGGCTGATGGTCTTGTAGGAGCCGTTCTCCGAGCCGGCCATCCGGCTAATGGTCTCCTCCATCAGGGTGCCGCCCAGGTCGTTCACGCCGCCGCGCAGCACGTCCTGGCAGACATCAGCGCCGAGCTTGACCCAGGAGCACTGAATGTTGTCGATGGCGCCGTGGAGCATGATCCGGGCCAGCGCGTGCACCGCGCGGTTCTCTCGCCGGGTCGGACCAGGCCGGGCCATCCCGGCCAGGTAGATCGGCGAGCTCGCGTGCACGAACGGCAGCAGCACGAACTCGGTGAATCCACCGGTGCGCTCCTGGATCCCGCGCAGGACGCGCAGGTGCGCGACCCAGTGCGCGGGCATGTCCACGTGCCCGTACATCATCGTCGATGTTGTCCTGATGCCGAGCTCGTGCGCCGTGGTCATGACCTCGATCCACGCCGAGGCCGGCAACTTGCCCTTGGTCAGCACCCAGCGAACGTCGTCGTCCAGGATCTCTGCCGCCGTGCCCGGCAGTGAGTCCACGCCGGCCTCCCGCGCCCGGATCAGCCACTCGCTTACCGACAGGCCTGTACGCGACGCGCCGTTCATGACCTCCATCGGCGAGAACGCGTGCACGTGGATGTCCGGGCTGCGGCGCTTGACCTCGGCCGCGATGTCGAAATAGGCCGTTCCCGGCAGGTCCGGATGGATGCCGCCTTGCATGCATACCTCGGTGGCACCCGCCTCCCACGCCTCGACGGCACGGTCGCCGATCTGCTCCATCGACAGCGTGTACGCGTCGGCGTCCGTGCGCCGCTGGGCGAACGCGCAGAACCGGCACCCCGTGTAGCACACATTGGTGAAGTTGATGTTGCGCGTGACGACGTAGGTCACGTCGTCCCCGACCGCCTGCCGCCGCAGCTGATCGGCGAGCATCGCCAGCGCGTCCAGCTCGGCGCCGTCAGCATCCAGCAGAGCGAGGGCGTCGGCGTCGCTGATCCCGGCCGGGTCGCGCTCGGCGCTGCGCAGCGCGGCCAGCACATCGGCCGGCGCACGCCGCCGCGAGCCGCCGGGCCGGCCGCTGGCGGACTGGGCCGTGGCACCGGGCCGGGCCGCCGGCTCGATCCGGGCGCCGACCTCCGCCCAGTCGCCGTAGACCTCAGCGAAGTCGTCGCGCCGGTCCTTGGTCCGCCCGGCCGAGTCGATGGACGTGAACAGGTCCGTGCGCCCGCTCGCCTGCCCCCAGCCGCCGTCCGGCTCCTGCCACGGCAGTCCGCTCGGCCGCGCGCCCGGCCTGGCCAGCCCGGTGGACGGGTCCGCCAGGGCCGCCACGTGTCCAGCCAGCCGCGGGTCCAGCCACGGCTCGCGGATGTAGCCCGGATAGACCGTCAGCCGCTCGGCAAGCTCGAAGCCGCCTGCCGCCGTCCGCGCCGCCAGGTCGTCGATCTGCGGCCAGGGCCGCTCCGGGTTCACATGGTCAGGGGTGAGCGGCGATACACCGCCCCAGTCGTCAATGCCGGCCGACAGTATGAGCAGGTAGTCATCCCCGATCAGGTTCGGCGGCGCCTGGATCCGGGCGGACGGCCCCAGGACCAGCCTGGTCACGGCGATGGTGGCCGCCAGGTCAGCCAGCTCGGCATCCGGGGCGCTGCGCATCTTGGTGTCCGGCTTGGCCCGGAAGTTTTGCACGATCACTTCCTGGATGCCGCCGAACTCGCGGGCCACCTGCCGGATCGCGAAGATCGACTCTGCCCGCTCGGCCAGCGTCTCGCCGATCCCGATCAGGATCCCGGTGGTGAACGGCACGCTGCTGCGCCCTGCATCCTGCAGCACTCGCAGCCTGACGGCCGGGTCCTTATCCGGGCTGCCGAAGTGAGGGCCACCCCGTTCCGTGAAAAGCCTTGTGGACGTCGTCTCGAGCATCATGCCCATGGACGGCGCGACCGGCTTGAGCCGCTGGAAGTCCTGCCAGTTCAGCACGCCGGGATTCAGGTGCGGCAGCAGGCCGGTCTCCTCCAGCACCCGGATCGCCATCGCCCGCACGTACGACAGGGTGTCGTCGTAGCCGTGCGCGTCCAGCCACTCGCGGGCTTGCTTCCACCGTGCTTCGGGACGGTCACCTAGGGTAAAGAGCGCTTCCTTACAGCCGAGCGAGGCGCCGGCGCGGGCGATGTCAAGTACTTCGTCAGGAGACAGGAACGGGGCCGCCAGCCGTCCCGGTACCGTGACGAAGGTGCAGTAGGCGCAGCGATCCCGGCACAGTCGCGTCAGCGGGATGAAGACCTTGCGCGAGTACGTGATGATGCCTGGCCGCCCGGCAGCGGCGAGGCCTGAGTCCCGCACCCGGCCGGCGTGCGCGAGCAGGGTGGACAGGTCATCGCCGCGCGCCTGGAGCAGGATGGCGGCCTCGCTCTGGTCAAGCGACTTGCCATCCCGCGCCCGTGCCAGGGCGCGCCGCAGTGCGCTCGGGCTGGCCACCTGGTCGGCCGGGGCGGGACGTGCTACGCCGAGGCCGGACTCGCGGGCGGTGGACTTGTCGGCGCTGATGGCGGTACCTCTTTCGTATCCGGGCAGATGCCCTTCCCAACCCTAGGCTGCGGTCCTGCGCGCGACCGTGCTAAGGGCGACTCGACCCATAACCAGCGAAGCAGCGATGTGCTTCCCCGGTCAGATCGACCGGTAGTCGCGGACGCTCATCCGTGGCCCGCGCCTTGGCGGCCCGGCACCGCCCAGCTCGATGAGCCGCGTCACTCGGTACCGCTGGCCGGTGTAGGGCGCCAGTAGCTCCAGCATGCCCGCGTCGTCGGTCACTGCGCCGGCCAGGGCCCAGCCAACGAGTGCGGGGATGTGGTAGTCGCCCACGCTGACCGCGTCAGCGTCGCCGCACGCCCGCTGCCTGACCTCTGCCGCGGTCCACGGCCCGACGCCGGGCAGCGAGCGCAGCCTGCTGTCGGCCTCGGCCGACGGCAGCGAGCTAATGGCCTCGAGCCGGCCAGCGACCCTGGCCGCATTGACGATGGTGCGCGCCCGAACGGCCTCGACGCCGGCCCGGTGCCAGTCCCAGGATGGAATCGACTGCCACCCGGCGGCAGACGGCACGACTCGCATCGCGGCCGGGGCCGGCCCGGGCGCTGGCGTTCCGTGCCAGGTGACCAGCCGGCGCCAAGCGCGGTGAGCCTCGATGCCGACGACCTTCTGCTCCAGGACCGCCGGTACGAGGGCCTCCAGCACTCGTGCTGTCCGGCTGATGCGCAGGCCGGACAGCTGCCGAGCCAGATCACGCAGCCGGGGATGAGCCGGCTGGAACGCGGCCGGATCGTCACACGCCCCGAGCAGGTCGGGGAGGTTATCGAGCAGCCAGGCGGCGCCGTCACCCCACGCCGATGCGCGGATGGTGGTGCCCGGATCGTCAGCGGGCGCACCGGCGGGATAGGCATCGCCGCCGCGGACCTCGCCGGCGTGGGCCTCGCCAGCGCGGGCCTCGCCAGCGGCTGTCCTGGTGCGGACCAGCCGCAGCGTGCCGGGCCCGTCGGGCGTCAGCGACGTGCGCCAGATGCCGCCACGGTCATCGACCCGGAACGTCGGATCGCCCGGTCCGCGCCTGTGCACCAGGAGTGTCAGTCGCAGGCTGAGCGGGAACGGAGCGTGCCAGTCGCGAGTCAGGCCATCCCGCATCCCGTCCTGGGCCAGCGACGGCGGCGTCCGAGCCACATCCGGCTGTCCTGCTGCTCGCACGCCCACCTCCCCGGTATCCGTCTCGATCCGCACTGGCTCGTGCCAGTTCCGCCGCATTCGCCCGACAGGCTGGGGTACGGAGCGCGCCGCCAGTCGGGCATAGTTGGCTAGATGCTCTACTCCACGATTCTGGCAGGTGGCAGCGGCACCCGGCTGTGGCCGCTCTCCCGTGCCTGCGAGCCTAAGTTCTTGCACGCCCTGACTGGGACGGACCGGTCGCTGCTCCAGGCCACCGTCGATCGCATTAGCCCGCTGTCAGCGGCCGACCATGTCTACGTCGTCACCGGCACCGCCCACGCCGCCGCGATCTCGCGGCAGCTGCCCGATGTGCCCGTGAGCAACATCTTGGTCGAGCCGTCGCCCAAGGACTCGTGCGCGGCCGTCAGCCTGGCGTGTGCCGTGCTAGCCAGGCGCGATCCCGGTGCCGTCATGGCTGCGTTCTCTGCCGACCATCTCATCGGCGACCAGCAGCGGTTCGTGGAGATCGTCGAGCAGGCGGCGGTTGCCGCGCAGGACGGCTACCTCACGACAGTCGGCATCCGGCCCGCGCATGCCGAGGTGCGCTTTGGCTACCTCAAGCTCGGCGCGCCGGTACGCGGCGCGGCCCGCACGGTGGCCGAGTTCAAGGAGAAGCCATCGCGGGAGCTCGCGGCCAGCTACCTCGAGTCGGGTCAGTACCTCTGGAATGCCGGCATCTTCGTGTTCGGCGTCGAGGCATTCCTGGCTGAGCTCGCCCGGCAGCGGCCAGAGCTGAGCGCCGGAATCGTTCGGATCGCGGACTCCTGGGATAGCTCGCAGCGGGACGACGTGCTCGCTGAGGTATGGCCGGGACTGGAGAAGATCTCGGTCGACTACGGCGTGCTCGAGGGCGCCGCGGCCGTGGGCAAGGTCGCGACCGTGCCGGCCGACATGCCCTGGAGCGACGTCGGTGACTTTGACTCACTCGGCGAGTCGCTGCCCACCGACGAGTCCGGCAATCTCATGATCGGCGGCCAGGCCGAAATCATCGCGCGCGACGTCAAGGATGCGGTCATCGTCTCGACTACCGACCGCGTGGTGGCGGTCGTCGGCCTCGACAATGTCGTAGTGGTCGATACCGCCGATGCCACCCTCGTGTGCGCGCGGTCCCGCGCGCAGGAAGTCAAGCAGATCGTGGAAGAGCTGCGCCGGCGCGGGCACGAGGGCCGGCTCTGAGGGCGCGGCTCGGCCAGCTCTGACCGGTTAGCTAGTCAGTGCCTTGCGCGGCGGCGCGCTCGTAGCTGATCATGTGTGCCTCGGCAGAGGCGGCCCAGCTGAACTCCATGGCCCTGGAGTACCCCGCGTCCCCGAGCGCAGTCCGGCGATCGGGGTCCTCGAGCAGGGACTGAAGGGCCGCCTGGATGCTCGCGGCGTCGGGCTCGGTGTAGGCCACCGCGTCCCCGCCTACCTCGGGTAGCGCCGTCCGGTGCGTCGTCAGGACGGGAGCGCCGCAGGCCATGGCCTCCAGCGCCGGCAGCCCGAAGCCCTCTCCGGTGCTTGGGAACGCGACAACTTGAGCACCGCCGAAGAACCCGGGCAGATCGTTGAAGTGCAGGTAGCCGGGACGGATCAAGTGCAGGTGAGCGGGCACCGACGCAATGGCCTCGTCGACCTCCTCGCTCCAGCCGCTAGCACCGGCCAGCACCAGCGCGGGCGGCTCGGCCATGTCGGCAACGGCAGCTGCCCAGCCGGTGATGAGGGCCGGGACGTTCTTACGCGGCTCAAGCGTGCCGAGATAGGCGACGTAGGGCTTGCCATGCAGGCCGAGCCGATCCGACACGTGGCGCAATTGCCGCTCGTCGGGCCGGTGGAACAGGTCATGATCAACGCCGTGGTAGGCCACGTCGATCCTGGTCGGGTCGGTGGCCAGGACGCGAACCAGTTCGTCCCTGGTTGCCTTGGACGGGACGATGAGCCGGGTAGCGCGCCTGGCGGACGTGCGGATCGCTGCCTTGTAGAAGGTCGCGATAACCGGGCTGTGAGCGTCCGGCTCGGTGAAGAACGTCAGGTCGTGCACAGTGACGACGACGGGCTTATTCGGCCGTAGCGGCATCGAGTAGTGCGGCGAGTGGATGACGCCAGCCTCGACCTGCTGGGCCACGAGCGGCAAGCCGCTTTGCTCCCAGGCGAGCCGCGCGGGTCGGTGCGCGATCGCCGGCGGCCCGGCGACAACCCTGGCGTTCGGCACCAGGCGGCCGTATCGTTCCTCGTCTGCCCGCTGGCAGGCAAGAGCGAGATCGGCCCCGGCCGCATCCAGCGCGCTGACCAGGCCATCGACATAACGGCCCAGCGCACCGCGGTCGGCAGGCACCGCGGTTGCGTCAACCAGCACACGAGGCGCCACGACCAGTACCGCTCCTTTCCCCTCCGCTACGCGAGGACGTACCTAGCCAGGACCTGTGCACGCCAGGACCTGTGCACACCAGGGAGTGCTCATGCCAAGACGTGCAGGCATCACCGAAAGCCCCGCCCTGGATGTCCCGTCAGATCCGAGCGTACGCCCTTGGCGGCGCAGACGTGCCGCGGTGTCGGCTGGTCTGCGCCCGGCTGGCGCAGCGCGAGCGCTGTGGCCTGCCGGAGTTCAGTTCTGACCCGCCAACTGTTCAGTTAAGTCCGGTTGGCGGTGTCGGGCCTGCCGCCCTGCCGGTCACATTCGGGCCAGTTCGGCGCGCGCTCGGCCTGCGGCGGCCCCGGCTCCCCGTTGTGCGTCGTGCTAGCACGACGGGACTGGCTTGCCCTGCGCGATCGCCCGCAGATCGCTGACCGCGCCAGCCAGCGTGCCGACCTTCACTAGCATCAGTCCAGCAGGCACGGCACCTGCGGTGTCCGCGCAGTTGGCGGCCGGCGTGAGGAAGATCGTCGCGCCCGCGGCTCTGGCGCCCGCCATCTTCTGCTGGATGCCGCCGATCGGCATCACGGCGCCGGCAGGCGAGATTTCACCTGTCCCGGCGATGAAGCGGCCGTGCGCCAGATTGCTCGGCGACAGCTTGTCGATGATCCCGAGTGCGAACATCATGCCCGCGCTCGGACCGCCGATATTCGGCAAGTTGATCTTGATGGTGAACGGGAACACGTACGTGGGTGGGCTGAGGCTGATCCCGACGACCGGCTGACCCTGGACGTCCTTGGTGGACAGCTTGATCGACTTAGTCACGCCCTTGCGATCAATGGTCAGCGTGACAGGGGCGCCGGGCTTGCGATTCCTGATCATGGTGACGACGTCGTGATGACAGTCGACTTGCTGTCCGTCCACCGCGATGATCACGTCGCCTGGCTGCAGTATTCCGAACGCCGGCGTGCCTTTATCCGTCGCCGTGATGGTGTCCACGGTCTTGAAGTTGATGTTCAGGTAGCACAGTGCGGCGGCCGTAGCGTCTTCCTGTGAGCCCAGCATCTGCTGGGTGTCCTGCTGCACGACCTGCTGCTGCGTCTGGCCCGTGCCAAAGATCTCACTGGCGGGCACCACCGCATCATCAGGCGTCAGCCACGCTCGCAGCGCGCTGAAGATGTTGAAGTCTGTGCCCGGCCCGCCGCTGTAGGACACCGTCACCAGATTGAGGTTGCCGGTCGTCGGATAGGTGCGATGTCCGGATATCTGGATGATGGGCTTGCCCTCAGGCCGACCGAGCGTGTTCAGCGTCGGGCCCGGCGTCAGGGCGACGTACGGGACTGAGACGAACGCAGCCACGGCCAGCCCGGCCAGCGCGCACGCGCCAGCGATGAGCAGCGTGGCCATGCGATGGGACATAGGCGGGAACGGGCGAGGCACAGGCCGAAGCCTACGCACTATTGACCCACTCGCTGTCACCGCCGGTGAAGAACTGATGCTTCCAGATCGGCACTGTGGCCTTGACCTCGTCGACTAGGGCGTGACATGCCGCAAATGCGACATCCCGGTGCTCGGCCCCGACCGCGGCCACGACCGCGAGGTCACCTACCTGAAGGTCGCCGGTCCGGTGCACGATCGCGAGGGAGACGATCGAGTAGCTGGCGGCGATCTTCTCGGCGACCCGGCCGAGCTCAGCCTCAGCCGATGGATGGGCGCTGTAGGACAGAGCCGTCACGCCCCGGCCGTGGTCATGATCCCGGACGGCGCCGATGAACACGGCGACAGCACCCGCCGCCGGATCGGCGGCCGCGCCGCGTATCTCGTCGACTGAGAGCGGCTCGCCGCACAGCTCGGTCATCCTGATGACGGTCACCATGACAAGTTACCGCCAGCAGACGCGCGCTGACCGGCCCCCGGCCTTGGTCCGGCCCCCGCCATGGCCAGGGTGGCGGCCGGGTCAGGACCCGCGCCGCCGGCGCCGGACCTGCCGGACGACGGCCGCCGTCCCGATGACCGCGACCGTCGCGCCAGCAGCCGTGATGGTCGCATCCTTCTTGCCGAGCCTGCGTCCGGCGACCGCGTGGTGCCCGGCCCGCTGCTCTAGCAGCACCTCGAGCGCCGTGGCGTTGTCATAGTGCGGCTGCCAGCCGGCCTCCCGCAGGGCCTGGCAGTCAACGACCCACGGATAGACGACGTAACGCAGATCCGCAACGGGCGCCGGGGTTATCCCGGCGCGGTGCAGCCGCTGCGCCGTGGCGAACGTAAGGCCCGCCGGCAGCTCGATCCTGCGAAGGCCGGCGATCTGCTCCAGCTCGTCTTGCTCAAGCCAGCCGTCACAGCCAACCGCGAAGTCGCCCGTCACCTTGCCCGTGACGGCGAGCTCGAGCGCCGACACCAGGTCATCGATGTGACAGAACTGCCATCTGGCGGCGCAGCCCTTGACCGCGAGCAGGCGCGGCGCCTCGAAGTGCCTGGTCACCAGCGTGTCAATGCCGTCGCCGACCAGAGCGGCGGGCCTCGCGACGCTGATCTGCAACCCCAGGTGCGCCCGCGGCGACCGCTCAGCCAGGTGCTCGATCTCCAGCAGGTCGCTCACCACGCTGTCGTCTGAGTCGGCGCTGAGCGGGGCGTCTTCGGGCAGCGGCACCGGGTTATCTGCCCGAGCCCCGTAGACCATGGCGCTCGTCACCAGGATGACGCGGCCGACACCGCCCGCCGCCGCGGCAGTGAGCACCGTCTGGGCACCTCGCACGTTGAACGCCCGCCTGTGCCGGGCGTCAGACTCCGGTGAGAAGTCGACGTCGGTGTGTACGACGACGTCTACGTCGGATAGCCGCCGGCCAGCGCCGGATCGCGCACGTCCACAATCCGCCAGGTCACGCCGCTGACGTCGCCGCGATTGTCGTCGAGCGCGACAACGCGCCCGACCAGCGGCGACTGGGCCAGGCGCGCCGTAAGCGCGAGGCCGAGACCGCGGGCCGCGCCGGTCACGGCAACGACCGGCCGCGACGCTTCGGCCTGCTGCCCGGCTAGCACGGAGTCGGCCGCCACGGGCTCGACCGCCACGGGCTCGACCGCCACGGGCTCGACCGCCACGGGCTCGGGCTGACCGGCGCTGACCGCGTCGTCGGTGCCGGCGTGCTCCGCGGCCGGATCCATTGGCTTCCGCCCGACACGGGCCGCCGCGGGAGCCATAAATCCGGAGTCAGGGCTGCGCTCAGGGCGAACCTGAGCTACTCGGTTGCTCACCGCGCACCGCTCCCGGGATAACTTGGCCAGTGTGGACCCTTCCATCCTGCCTGAGAGATCGGGCAGATGACCCCGAGAGGCCGGGCAGATGACTGAGCCTCCATTCGGCTTCGGCCCAGGCCGTAACTCCGGCGACGATCCGGACGTGCCCGGCGGATCAGGCGGCTCGGGCTCTGGCGGCTCGGGCTCTGGCGGTGGCCTGCCCGGACCGTTCGGCGCCATGGGCCCACTCGGCCCCATGGGCGACCCGCAGCAGTTCGCCGACGCGCTGCGTCAGTTCGCCGATCTGATGTCGTGGCAGGGCGGCCCCGTGAACTGGGACCTGGCCAAGAACATCGCCCGCCAGACGGTCGCGCAGAAGGGCGACGCGAGCGTCCTGGAGATCGACCGCGGCAAGGTTGTCGAGGCGTTGCGCCTGGCCGATCTCTGGCTGGAGGACGCCACCGAGTTCCCGAGCGGAATCCGGGCCACGCAGGCGTGGAGCAGGTCGGAGTGGGTGGAAGCGACCCTGCCGGTCTGGTCCAAGCTGTGTGATCCGATCGCCGAGCGCGCTGTCGACGCGATGAGCGGGCTGCTGGGCGATGACCCGGCCCAGCTTGGCGCGGACATGCCGCCCGAGATGCAGGCCATGATCGGTGGTCTTGGCGGTTTCGGCGGCCTGGGCGAGATGATGCGCCGGATCGGCGGGATGATGGTCGGCGGCCAGACCGGTGCGGCCGTGGGAGCTCTGGCCGAGGAGGTCGTCAGCTCGACCGACGTGGGGCTGCCCCTCGGTCCGCAAGGAACCGCGGCCCTGCTGCCCGCTGGCGTCGCGGCGTTCGGATCCGGCCTGTCGGTGGACACCGACGAGATCCGGCTCTTCCTCGCGCTCAGGGAGGCCGCGCATCACCGTCTGTTCGCGCACGTGCCCTGGCTGCGTGCCAGGCTGCTCGGCGCAGTCGAGGACTATGCGCGCGGCATCAAGGTCGATGCCTCCGCGCTGCGTGACGCCATGCCGCAGATCGATCCGTCCAACCCCGAGGCGCTGAACGAGGCGCTATCGGGCGCTGCGCTATTCCAGCCGGAGGACACCCCGGAGCAGAAGGCCGCGCTAGCGCGGCTAGAGACAGTGCTTGCGCTGGTCGAAGGCTGGGTCGCGACCGTCGTGGCAGCTGCTGCCAGCGACCGGCTGCCGCAGGCGGACGCTCTCGCCGAGGCGATCAGACGGCGGCGTGCCACCGGCGGCCCTGCTGAGCGTACGTTCGCGACGCTAGTCGGCCTGGAACTGCGGCCGCGCAGGCTGCGCGAGGCCGCGGCCATCTGGCAGGGCCTGACCGCTGAGCGTGGCATCGCCGGCCGGGACGCGATCTGGACACACCCCGACCTGCTGCCCACAGCCGATGACTTCGACGACCCAGACGGCTTCGTCCGGGGCCGGCCCGAGCTGGATATTTCAGATTTTGACGAGGACACAGGCGACGAGGGACCGGTGCAGCAGCCAGGCGACACGCCGGAACCACCCGGCCAGCCCTAGTCTGAGCCGCGGCAATCTCCGTCCACAGCAGGTGGACGGCCATACTGGCTGATCAGCGGACACCGCGCCCGAGTTTGCGCGGGCAATTCACACCGGCGTGCACACGTATCCACAAGGACGCGCCGTGTGCTCCCCACGATGTGCACAGCGTCGTCCACAGGGTGGGCTTGACCGCCAGGACGAGCGAGCCTAGCTTCGCGAGCCAAGGGGTCCCCGGGCCGAGGCCGTTTGCCGCTTCAGGGGAAGGGGGGCGAATGGCCAGGCGGCCCGGGGACTTGCTCCCCCGTTCCCGGCCTGTAAGCCTGTCGCCCGCCTGGAATGTCGGTCCGGTGTGGCACCCTGCCAGCTGTGAGACCGGCATTGAGATCGGGTCTGCGGCCGCTGTGGCGTGACCGGGACACCGTGCAGGTTGGTGTGGACCCGCGACGCGCGGTCGCTGTCGCTGGCGTGCACGGTGCGGCTGACGTCATCCGGCTCCTGGACGGGAGCCGCAGCCGGGACCAGCTTGTCGCCGAAGCGGGCCGGAAGGGCGTGCCAACGGCGGTCACGGAGCGCATCTTGACGGTGCTCGCTGCGGCGGGCGCCATCATCGACTTCCCGGCCGAGGCCTTTCGCTCGATGCCCCTCGAGCTTCGGCAGCAGCTCGCGCCCATGCTGGCGGCCGCGTCGTTGGCCGGGCAGGACGCCGATGGTGGCGCTCGCCTGCTCGCCCGCCGGTCGGCGACGACGGTGCTTGTTCGCGGCCGCGGCCTGATCGCTGACATCCTCACCGATCTGCTGACCCGCTCTGGTCTCGCCGCAGCCGCTGACGGCATGGGGCGACTCCCCTTCGGCCGACGGCCGGACCTCGTCGTGCTCGTCGGGCACCCGCAACACGACGAAGTGGCCGAGATGCAGCGCCAGCGGCTGGTCCACCTGGCCGTCTGTGTCAGCGAGGCGATCGGCGTCGTGGGGCCGCTCGTCCAGCCCGGCCGGACGACGTGCCTGCGCTGCCTGGACCTGGCCCGCGCCAACAGGGATCCGGCCTGGCCGCTCATCCTGGCGCAGCTGCCTGCCGACCGGATGGATGCGACCTCTGGTGATGCCGTGCTCGCGACCGCGGTCGCCGCGCAGGCGGCGGCGCAGGCGGTGGCGTTCGCCGACCGGTCTGACCTGGCCGGCGCGACCACGAACGGGACGCTAGAGCTCGCGCTGCCGGCCTGGCAGTGGCGACGCCGGACATGGCTGCCACACGAGGCCTGTACCTGCGGCAGCTGGCAGTCAGGTGCGCGCAGCTGACGATGACCGGCGCAGGCGCAGCCCGGCGGCAGTCACCAGCACGCCCGCAACGGCGATGATCGGCCCGAGAACGGCCCACAGGGAACTGCCGGACATCACGCTGCCGCCGAGCACGCCAAAGCCCTGAAGCGCGAAGATCACGCCGGCAATGGTCGCCAGCGCGCCCACGATGATCATTAGTCCGCTCAGCATGGCGGCCTCTCCTCGGTAGCCAACGTCACATCTGCGTGTCCACGAACGTAACGGACCAGGACGTCGCGGGGTTCAGCGGCGCTATTTCAGTCGCCCGAGCCGGCCGCGAGGGCAGGCCCGTCGCATCCGCTCGTCGGGCTACCTGACAATGGAGATCATGAGTGACCTCCCGCATCGCGCTGTGACCAGGACTGCCAAGCTGGCCTCGCTCCCGGTGGGGATGGCCGGCCGGGCCGCGCTCGGCCTCGGCAAGCGGCTAGGCGGCAGGCCAGCGGAGATCGTGGCGCAGGAACTGCAGCAGCGGACCGCCGAGCAGATCTTTCGCGTCCTTGGTGAGCTCAAGGGTGGTGCGCTCAAGCTCGGCCAGGCCCTGTCGATCTTCGAGGCCGCGCTCCCGCCCGAGATAGCAGGGCCGTATCGCTCGACGCTGACCAAGCTGCAGGAGTCCGCGCCGCCGCTGCCTGCCGCGTCGGTACACAAGGTGCTCGAGTCAGACCTCGGACCGGACTGGCGCGGCGAGTTCGCTGAGTTCGATGACAAGCCGGCCGCCGCCGCGTCGATCGGCCAGGTGCACCGCGCAATCTGGCGAGACGGCACCCCGGTCGCGGTCAAGATCCAGTACCCCGGCGCCGGCAAGGCGCTCACCAACGATTTCACGCAGCTGAGCCGCGTCGGAAGGCTGTTCGGCATCCTGATGCCCGGGCTCGACGTCAAGCCGATGCTCGACGAGCTGCGCAGCAGGGTCGTCGAGGAACTTGACTACCGCCTCGAGGGGGCGGCGCAGCAGGCATTCGCCGACGCCTACGCGGGCGATCCGGACATCGCCGTACCCAATGTGATTACCGCCACAGATCACGTCCTCGTGACCGAGTGGATGGATGGCACGCCGCTGGCCGAGATCATCTCCTCGGGCACGCAGGAGCAGCGAAACCACGCCGGCATGCGACTGGTCCGGTTCCTGTTCTCGGGCCCGGCGCGAGCGGGCCTGCTGCACGCCGATCCGCATCCGGGTAACTTCCGCCTGCTGGCCGACGGGCGGCTGGGTGTGCTCGACTTCGGCGCGGTCGACCGGCTGCCGGACGGGCTGCCACCAATCCTCGGCCAGTTGCTCTGGCTGATGCACCACGACGGCGACATCGGGACCGTCGAGCACGAGCTGCGCGAGCACGGATTCCTCCGGCCGGGGGTGACCGTCGATCTCGACGAGCTGCAGGCGTTCCTGGGTCCGCTGGCCGAGCCGTCGCAGGGCGAGAGCTTCTCGTTCAGCCGCGAGTGGATGCGGGGCGAGGCGACGCGCGTCGCGGATCTGCGGCCGGCCAATGTCGCCAGGCGGCTGAACCTGCCGCCGTCGTATGTCCTCATCCACCGGGTCTCCACGGCTGGCATCGGTGTGCTGTGCCAGCTTCAGTGCGCTGGCCAGTTCCGCGCTGAGGTACTGCGATGGGTGCCGGGCTATGCCCCGCCAAGCGACGGCCGCCCCGATCTGATCACCGGCCCCGACCTGGCCGCCGTGCCTGACCTGGCCGCCGTGCCTGACCTGGCCGCCGCCCCTGACCTGGCCGCCGCCCCTGACCTGGCCGCCGCCCCTGACCTGGCCGCCGTGCCTGACCTGGCCGCCGGCCCAATGTCCTCCCTGGTGGCGACGCGATCCCAGGCGACGACGTGCTCGCTCGATCCTGACGCGCCCTGCCAATGCCGCGCCCGACCGCCGGCGCCGCCCCGCCGCCAGTCTCGATCCGCGCCATCGGACGGCGCACCACAGCGGCTGCGCGAGGTGACAGACGGCGTCGGGCCCGGGAAGTTGCTCACTTCCCGGGCCCGAGGCCCGCCGACTCGGGCTAGCGCGCCGACTCGAGGTGCTCGAGTGTGGCCCGCAGCCGGGCGGCCTGACCAGCACGGCGGGACTGGAGCCGCTCGGCCCGCTGCGCCCGCTTGGCGATGCGTTCGTGCATCCACGCGCGCTGGCCGTCGCGCTGAGCGACAGCCGCCGCGAGGAGGCTCTGTTGTCGGTCTCGTACTAGCTCTGCTTGCACAGGCATCATTGCACTGTCCCCTCGGTGACTAAGTTCGTTTCCTCCGGCGGTGCGCCCCAGGATCAGGCCGCGACCGCGTCCTTACGCGGACGTCCGCGTGGCCGCTTGCGCGGGACGATCTCGCCCCGCAGGAAGAGCTCGCCACCCCATACGCCCCATGGCTCCGCACGGGCGATGGCCCCGGCAAGGCAAACCATCCTGGCGGCGCAGCTTCCGCAGAGCGACTTCGCGAACTCCACGTCCTCCGGTGATTCCGCGAAGAACAGCTCCGGGTCGTCCCTGCACGGCAGCTCAGCGGTGCTGAGCGTCTGGCTGCCAGGGCCAGTACCGCTTGGAACTCCAGCACGTCCCTCCAGCACGTCCGTTGTGCCGGGCCACTGCATCGGTGCCATCCCCTCTCCACTCCTCATTGAGCTTCTCGTATGCCTCTGACAATCTGTGGCCGCGCATAACGAAGGCCGCGGACCCTTTGTCGGGTCCGCGGCCTGGAGGAGATCTGGCCGGTCTGTGCTTAGACCGGTACCGGTTCCCTCGCCGGATGCGGACCCACTCCACCCGGGATAACCGGGTTCTGGCGAGCCATCTGGATGAAGTTGTAGGTGCCAGCCGCGACGCCATCCGCGTGGGCGACGTGCGAGTAGGCGGAGCCGAGCCGACCTGCGCTGGCCTGGGCGATGCTGACCTGGCCACTGCCGACAAGGCTGGTCTGGAAGGCCGCGCCAGCGACTCCCGCCAGCGCACCCAGCGCGCTGGTGGCACCGACAACCGGCTTAATGCGTGGCAACGCCAGCCCAGCGGCCATCTCGCTGACCTGAGAGCCGGCCCAGGCGCCATCACACGTGAAGGCGCCCGCGCCGAAGCCGGCGAGCGGTCGCGTGGCGGCCTGCGCGGCGTAAGCGTCAGCGGTCTGTGCCGTGGCGGCGTCTGCCGTGGCCGGTGTGAAGTTCAGCATCTCGGGCACCTCCTCTCGGGCGTAGTGGGTCAGCCTGCGGACAAGCAGAAGCCTACGTAGCCCCGTGGGATCGCGGCAACTCTTTTTCTACCTGCGACTTCTTCGTCAGCCGGCCTGCGCCCGGCCTGTTATCTCCGCGGCTCGCTGCGGCGCAGCAGACCTTCCTGGACGACCGATACGACGAGCTCCCCGTCCTCGGTATAGACCTCGCCCCTGGCCAGGCCCCTGGCCCCGCTGGCCGTCGGCGAGTCCTGGACGAACAGCAGCCAGTGATCGATCCGAAACGGCCGGTGAAACCACATCGCATGATCCAGGCTGGCGCCGATGGCGACGCTCTCGCCCCAGGACATCCCGTGCGCGAGCAGCACAGTGTCGAGCAGCGTCATGTCCGATGCGTAGGTCATCAGGCACACGTGCAGCAGTGGATCGTCAGGAAGCTCGCCGTCGGCCCTGAGCCACACAACACTGCGGGAGGAGATGAGTGACGGATCCCTGGCCGCCTCGGCGGTCAGCGGGCCGACGTACCGGATGTCGATCGGGTTCGTGCGCATGTAGTCGTCGACGCTCGACCCGTAAAGCCGACGGAGCCGATCGGCGGTCGGCTCGATCTCGTCCGGGCCAGGCACCGAGGGCATGGCATCGGAATGCTCGAAGCCAGGCTCGGACAACTGGAATGACGCCGAGAGCGTGAAGATCGTCTTGCCGTGCTGGACCGCGGTCACCCGGCGGGTCGTGAACGACCGCCCATCGCGGACCCGCTCGACCACGTACACCAGCGGCACTGCTGGGTCGCCGGGACGGATGAAATAGGCATGCAGCGAGTGCACCGGCCGGTCGGCGGGAACTGTGCGGCCAGCCGCCACCAGGGCCTGTCCAGCCACCTGGCCGCCGAACACGCGCTGCCGCTGCTCACCTGCGGGGCTCCGGCCTCGGAAGATGTCCAGCTCGATCTGCTCGAGGTCCAGCAGGCTGATGACTTCATCGAGTGCCTTGGTCATGGCGCTGTCCGAGCGCCCGTGCCGTCCGGCTGCCCCGGCCTTGCCGGGCTCGACGCTGCTTCGGCAGTCGGGGCTGCCGTATCGGCGCACATCGACAGCACAGCGGCACCGTACCGGTCGAGCTTGACCGCTCCGACGCCTGGCACGCTGGCGAGTTGTCCGCGCGTCGCAGGCCGCGTGTCGGCGATCGCCTGCAGCGTCGCGTCGG
The DNA here is from genome assembly GCA_963792725.1 of uncultured Actinomycetota bacterium. Taxonomy (GTDB): domain Bacteria; phylum Actinomycetota; class Actinomycetes; order Streptosporangiales; family Streptosporangiaceae; genus JAJYUU01. Next base: position 857,487 of record CAWBXJ010000004.1, read on the forward strand.
AGAAGATCACGTAGGCGGGCACGGACTGCTCTTTGGACGTGGTCAGGCGCCACTCCCGGAGCTTCCGGAAGAGCGGATCATCGGCATTCGGCCGACCGGCCGCGTCCCGGTCCCGGCCGCGGCGACTGGCGCCATTCCTCGCACCGGCCGGCCGTTCCGCTGCGCCGCGGCCGGGCACGAGTCCGGCCAGGAACCTGGATGGCTTCCGGGTTCGGCGCCCGCCTGCGGCCCGCGCGAGCGCCCATGACACATAGAGCCGCTCGCGTGCCCTCGTGACGCCCACATACAGGAGCCGGCGCTCCTCCTCGATCGCCTCGTCCGTCTGTGCGTAGATGATGGGCAGGATCCCGTCGGTCAGGCCGGGCAGGAAGACTGCCTGCCACTCGAGCCCTTTGGCCGCGTGGAGCGAGGCCAGCGTGACGCCCGCCATCGACGGCACGTGCCCGATCGCGCTGCGGACCGCCAGTTCGGCGGCCAGGCCGTCCAGGCCCGCTTGCGGGTTCGCGGTGAAGAAGTCAGCGGCAAGCTGCGCCAGCGCTTCGAGCGACTCCCAGCGCTCCCGCGCGATGCCGCGGCCACCCGGCGGCTGCGGTGTCAGCCCGATGCTGGCCAGGACGTGCCTGACTTCAGCCGCCGGATCACCAGCCGGATCCGCTGGCGCCGAGGCTGACCTGGCCGCGGCGCGCAGCAGACCTACGGCCTGGCGCACCTCAGCGCGATCGAAGAACCGCTCCGCGCCCTTCAGCTGGAATGGCACGCCAACGGTGGCCAGGGCCTGCTCCAGACCCTCCGTCTGCGCATTCGTCCGCACGAGCACGGCGATCTCGGCAGCCGGGGTGCCTGCCTTGATCAGGGCACGGACCTGCCCCGCGACGGCGGCGGCCTCGGCCGGCTCGTCCGGGTACTCGGTCAGCCGCGGCGCGGGGCCGGCCGGGCGCTGCGCCACCAGCGGCGCCTGGTCCACGGCCGTGTCAGCCACGAGCTTGTTAGCCAGGGTGACCACCTGAGGCGTCGACCGGTAATTCCGCACCAGGCGGATGACCGGCGCAGCCGGAAACTCGGCCGGGAACCCGGTGAGATACGACGGCGTGGCACCGGTGAACGAGTAGATGGTCTGGCGTGGATCACCCACGACGCAGATCTCATCCCGGCCGCCGAGCCACATGTCGAGCAGCAACTTCTGGAGCGGGTTCACATCCTGGTACTCGTCGACCACGAAACAGGTGTATCGGTCCCGGACCGAGCGCGCAGCCGCCGGATATTCGGCCAGGATCCCGGCGGTCAGTTCGAGCACCGACTCGAAATCGACCAGGTGCCGCTCGATGCGCAGGTCCTCATAGCTGGTGTAGACCCTGGCCATCGTGGCCGGATCCAGCGGCGGCGTGCGGCCAGCCTTTGCGCTTGCCGCCTGGTAATCGTCGGGCCGTACCTGGGTCACCTTGGCCCACTCGATCTCCGCCGCCGCGTCCCGCAGCTCGGGCAGCCCGGCCGACAGGCGCAGCCGCCGGGCCGCCTCCGCTACCAGGCCGATCTTGGACTCGAGTACCTGAGGGGCCGAACCGCCCACCGTCGACGGCCAGAAATGCGTCAGCTGGCGCAGCGCTGCCGAGTGAAACGTCCTGGCCTGCACCCGGTCCAGGCCGGCCTCCGGCGCGAGCTGGCCAAGCTGGCGCAGCCGGGCCCGCAGCTCGCCTGCCGCCCTGGTGGTGAATGTCACCGCGAGCACCCTGGCCGGGTCTGTCTGCGCCGTAGCCGCGAGGTACGCGATGCGGTGCGCGACCGCCCGGGTCTTGCCGGTCCCGGCCCCCGCAAGCACGCACACCGGGCCACGGGCCGCCAGGGCAACCTGGCGCTGCTCCGGATCGAGGCTGGCGAGCACTGCTTCCGGGCCATCGGCGGCTCCGCTGGCGGTCAGCCCGCCCCGGCTGGCCGTCAGCCCGTCTCCACTGGCCGTCAGCCCGTCCCCACCGGCCGCAAGCCCGTCCCCACCGGCCGCAAGCCCGGCTCCGCTGCGGCCCGGCGCGGACGCACTTCGTGCCTGCGCGGGCGCGCTTCCAGCCGACGCCGCCGCGCCAGCGGCGGGCGCCGTCATGTGCGCCTGAGCCCGCCGATCCGGCATCGTCTCGCGGCCTCCCGTCGGTCGTCGCTGGGCCGTGGCCAGGTAGTGGCCCTGGCGCCGCCAGAGGACATACTTCCGTATGCCACCGACGTCCGCGAGGTTGGCCGGGAAGTGCGCAAGCGTCGTCAGCGTTAGTAAGGTTGTCTTGGACGTTGTGGATAGGGAGAGCCGACGTGGCACAGCCGCTGACGATGTACACCACGACTTGGTGTGCTTTTTGCCGGAGGCTGAAGAGCCAGCTGGCAGCCGAGGGGATCGAGATCACCGAGGTGAACATTGAGGACGACCCTGCCGCCGCGGACTACGTCATGTCAGTGAATGGCGGATTCCAGACTGTCCCGACTGTGCTGTTCCCAGATGGAAGTGCGCTGACTAACCCGTCGATGGTGGCCGTGAAGCAGCGCCTAGGCGAGCTTGCCGCGTCGAGATGACCACCAAGCGCAGCCGCCGGACCAAGGCGGCAAGAGTAGCGGAGAGGGCCGAGGCCGTCCCGGAGACGGCCGCGGTGGACACCAGCGACGTGGCCGCGAGTGCCGCCGCGATCAGCGCCGACGGTAACGCCATTGTGACTGGCAGCGTGGTCAACACTGCGGTCGCCAACGGCGCGCCTGTGACCGCGTTCGTGCCGGACAACGCCGTAGTCAGGCGCACGAAGGACGGCTGGCGCGTTGGCAGCGACGACCTGCCGGACCTGACCTGCGCCATGATCCTTGCTGACCTGCTCGCGGCAGAGAGCGGCATGCCCGACGCTCCCATGGCCAAGCCGGCCTGCGAGCCGACCGCGGCGAGCGAGGCGGGGCGGCTGCGGACCACCGTCGGTCAGCTTGAGCACGCGCTGGCGACTCGCATCCGGGTCGAGCAAGCGATCGGTGTGCTCGCCGAGCGGCACCGCATCAAGCCGCGTCAGGCGTTCGAGCAGCTCAGAGAGGCGGCGCGGAGCCGCGGTCGCAAGGTCATCGACATCGCAGGCGACGTCGTGGCGAGCGCGACGAACCCGCTGTTGCAGCTTCCGGACGAGCTGTCCCGGCCGCGCTCGGGCCCTCGCCGCGGCGCTCACCAGCCCTCCGGCGCCCAGTAACCGCGCGCCCGCGTGGACGGCGCTCGCCCGGATCCACCTTCTGGGTCTTTTGACCGCTTTGCGCTGTCGCTCGGTAGTCAGCCCGGCAGCCGACGTTGGGCACCAGGTCCAAGGCGATGCGCCACTAGGGACATCAAGTCCAACCTGACGCCCAGTAGTGACCTGGCGCGACCCAGCGGGCTCCGAGCGCAGGCCAACGGGCTTTGAGCGGCGGGCCAACGGGCTTCGGCTGAGCTACCGCTGAGCTACCGCTAAGCGGCGGCTAAGCGGCGGCTGAGTGGCGCATCTGCAAGACGGCGCAGGAGCCGGGCGACCGAGGTTGAGATGCCCCGTTCCCTGCCGTTATTGAATTTGCCTTTGGGTTGACCCGATGTGACCGGGGGTAACTAGCCGTTCGTGGACCGCGGGAGGTCCGGGACGAGGGCGGAGGACGTGGACGACGGGGGATCGCCAGGTCGGCTGCTCATCATCGGCGGTGCCGAGGACCGCTGCTGCGGGGCCGGTCTGCTGGAGCGGTTCGTCGAACTCTCCGGCGGCGACGAAGCCCGCATCGTCCTCGTCACCACGGCGACGAACATGCCCGAAGAAGTACTCGCCGACTACGAGCGCGTCTTCCGCAAGCTAGGCGTCGACCAGACCAGCGAACTGCGCCTGCGCGGCCGCAGTGACGCCGATGGCGACGACGCTGCCACGTTGCTGTCGGACGCGACCGGCGTGTTCTTCAGCGGCGGCGACCAGTCCAAGCTGCGCACGCTGGTGGGCTCGCGCGCCAACGACATCGTCAGTGACCGCCTGGCCGGGGACGGCCTCGTCGTGGCGGGCACTAGCGCGGGCGCCACCGCCATGGGACGCACGATGATTCTCGGCGGGGCCGGGCCCGGGGTGTCAGCGGCCGCGGTCCGGACCGGGCCAGGCCTCGGACTGATCCCCAAGGCGCTGATCGACATGCACTTCGGCGAGCGCGGCCGGCTGCCGCGACTGCTGAGCGCCGTCGCGATGGATCCCGAGCACCTCGGCATCGGCCTGGACGAGAACACCGGCGTGCTGGTGGAAGGCCGCAGCTTCGAGGTCATCGGCAGCGGCGTCGCCACGGTCGTCGACGCCGAGGACGCCACCGTCGTGCACGCGGCCGGTGACTGCGATCCGATCACGCTATTCGGCGTGCGGCTGCACTTGCTCCCGGCCGGGTGCCTGTTCGACTTCGACACGCGGACGCCGACGATCGGGCCCGCGCACGACCGGTACTGACTCTTCGCCGACACGACCCCAGACACGACTCAGACAGCCGAGGGAGCGGACGTGCGGTTCATTGACCTGCGCCACCTGACCGGGCCGAATGTGTTCACAGCGAGCCCGGTCGCCGTCGCCAGGCTCGAACTCGACGAGTTGACGTGCCGGGAGACCACCGAATTCGGCGGGTTCGCCGAGCGCCTCACCGACCTGCTGCCAGGCCTCGCGACGCATCACTGCGCGGCCGGGCAGCCGGGCGGGTTCCTGACTGCGATGGCGAATGGCACCTACTTCGGGCACGTCACCGAGCACGTCATGCTGGAGCTATCCGGCCTCGCCGGCCGCCCGGTGAACCTCGGCCGGACCATGTGGGCCGGCGCCGATGGCCGCTACGACGTGATGACGCAGTGCCCAGCGGACGAGCCGACCGACTCGGTCGTCCCTGCCGAGCTGCTGCGCCTCGCGATGCGGATCGTGCACGAGTTGCTGACCGACGGCGGGGCGACGCCGAGCTTCGAGGCTGACCTGGAACTGATCATCGCCATCTGCGAGCGCGAACGGCTCGGCGTCAGCACTGCCGCCATCGCGGCCGCGGCTCGCCAGCGCGGTATCCCGGTTCGCCGCGTGGCCGGGCTGAGCTTGCTGCGGCTCGGCTACGGATGTCATCGCCAGCTCGTCTGGGCCGCACTGACCAGTCAGGCCTCGGCTGTCGGCGTTGACCTCGCGGCCGACAAGCAGCTCACCAAGCAGCTGCTGGCCGAAGCCGGCATTCCGGTCGCCGAGGGTGTCACGGCGCGCAGCCCGCTGGAGGCCGCGGCGGCACTCGCCGAGATCGGCGGCCCCGTCGTGATCAAGCCACTCGGCGGCAGCCAGGGTGCCAACCTGACCGTCGGCGTCCGCACCGCCGCCGAGGCGGCCGCCGCATATCGCAAGGCGTCCGCGGTCAGCCAGGCGTTCGCGGTCAGCGAGGCGTCTGCCGTCAGCGAGGCGTCCGCCGTCAGCGAGGCGGTGCTGGTGGAGGCGCTGGTACCGGGCACCGACTACCGGGTGCTCGTGATCGACGGTCAGATCGCGGCCGCTGCCCAGCTGCGGCCCGCCGCCGTGACAGGCGACGGGGTCCACACGATCGGCCAGCTGGTCGAGTCGGCGAACACCGACCCACGGCGCGGCGTCGGCCATTCGCGCGAGCTCACCAAGATCAAGCTTGACGCCGACGCGCTGAGCCACCTGGACGCGCTGGGCCTCGATGATCACTCCGTGCCCGCGGCGGGTCAGGTCGTCACGCTGCGTCGCAACGCGAACTTGTCAACCGGTGGTACGAGCAAAGACGTGACGGACCTCGTCCACCCGGAGGTGGCCGAGGTGTGCCGCCGGGCTGCAGCAGTGTCCGGTCTGGACGTCTGCGGCATCGACCTGCGGCTCGCTGACATCGCCGCGCCGCTGCACGATCCCGCTGGTCACGGCCCGGCCCAGCCGTGCGCCGTACTCGAGCTCAACGCCTGCCCTGGCCTGCGCATGCACCTGTCCCCCACCGACGGCAGGCCGCGCGATGTAGCCGCGGCCATGGTGGACAGCCTGTACCCGCCCGGCGCACCCGCGCGGATCCCGGTGCTATCGGTGACCGGCACGAACGGCAAGACCAGCACCGTGCGCATGATCGGCCGGGTCCTCCAGCAAGCCGGCCTGCGTGTCGGCATGACCTGCACGGACGGCGTCTACGTCGGCGGTCGCCTGGTCTACGCCGCTGACGCGTCCGGGCCGCGGTCGGCCGAGATGGTACTCGACGACCCGACCGTCGAAGCCGCCGTGCTCGAGACGGCGCGCGGGGGCATCGTCCGGCGCGGCCTTGGCTACGACCGCGCGGATGTCGCGGTCGTGACGAACATCGCTGCCGACCACCTCGGCGACGACGGCGTCGACGACCTCGACGAGCTCATCCACGTCAAGGCGCTGGTCGCGGAAGAAATCTGCGACGGCGGATCGGTGGTCCTCAACGCCGACGACCCGGCGACCGCGGCGCTCGCCGACCGTCCGGCAGTGCGCGCGCACGCTCCGGTCGTCCGGATGTTCAGCGTCGTCCCCGGCAACCCGGCACTGGCCAGGCACCAGGCGGCTGGCGGCCCGTGCTACGAGGTCGTCGACGGTCAGCTGACCGAGACCGTGGACGGCGAGCGTCGCACCATGCTGGCCGTCGATGACCTGCCGGGCGCGTTCGGCGGGCGGGCTGCTCACGTCGTGGCGAACGCGCTGGCTGCCGTCGCGGCCTGCCGTGCTGCGGGCGTCAGCGCCAAGGACATTGCCCGCGGCCTGGCGGCTTTCGAGCCGGGTACCGACAACCCGGGGCGGGCGAGCGTGTTCCGGGTCGGGACGAGCCCGGTCATCGTCGACTACGGGCACAACGCGGCGGCGCTCGAGGCGACCGGCCGGCTCGTTCGCGATGTCTGGCCAGGCCAGGCGGTCGCTGCGGTGACACTCCCCGGTGATCGGCGCGACGACCTGCTGGTGGCGACCGCGGAGACGATCGCACACCGGTTCCCCGCCGTGGTGCTGTACGAGGACAGCGACAAGCGCGGCCGCAATGACGGCGAGATGCTGACGCTCATCGGCTCCGCCCTGCAGACGGCCCGGCCCGGCATCGACTGCCGCTCGGCCGAGAATCCGGCCGACGCACTACGGGCTGCGCTCGAGCTGGCGGACGGCGGCCCGGTGCTCTTCGTCTACGAAAAACTCCCGCTAGCCATGGACGCCCTGGCCGCCGTCGGAGCCGTTCCGTGGCCGCAGGAGCGCCGCAGCGACACCGCGGGTACGGGCGCACCACCCAAGACGGGAACGGGGCCGACCGACGCCGCTCAGGCCGCGGTGGCCAGCGCGACTGCCGTGGCGGCCGGAGCTGCGGAAGCGGCCGAAGCCGCGGTAGCCGACGCAGCGGCGGTGGTAGCCGATGCGGCCGCGGCCGCCATCACCGACGCCGCGGACGCCGCGCTGGTCCGGCCCCGAGTGCCCGCGTCGGCCAGCCCGCCGGCGCGGCCGACTCCAGCGCTCGCGGCCCCAGTCCAGCGGGGCCCAGTCCAGCGGGCCCAGCCCAGCGGGGCCGAGCCCAGCCAGGCCCAGCCCCGGCCCAGCCCGGCCGGGCCCGGCCCGGCCGACACCTGCGGAGGCGAATCCGCGGGCGGCTGACCCGACGGCAGCGAGCGCGGCCGAGCGGGACGATGCCCAGATTCAAGACGCGTCGGCCGACTATTGCCTGTGACGCTGTAGCCTTCCGCGGACTCTCTCGGCCACCGCTGGATCGCGGCTCGCTTGACACATGCCTATATGGCCATATGATTGAGTCATGGCACGAGCGGCGACCACAACGGACGCCTTCAACGCGATAGCCGAGCCGAGGCGGCGGCAGATCGTCGGTGCGCTGGCTGATGGCGAGCGCTCGGTCAACGAACTGGTCGCCATCCTCGGCGTGCCACAGCCCTTGGTCTCCAAGCACCTGCGCGTGCTCCGCGAGGTCGGGATAGTGACGGCGCGTGAGGACGGGCGGCAGCGGCTCTACCACCTCAACGGCAGCGCCCTCAAGCCGGTCTACGAGTGGGTGAAGGACTTCGAGCAGCTGTGGTCGGAGCGGTTCGCCCAGATGGACATCGTGCTGGCAGAACTCAAGGAAGCGGAGGATGGAGATGGATCAGATGACAACGAGCAGGTCGGCCGTAGTGACTCTCCCGAGTGACACGCAGATCCTGATCGTCAGGGAATTCGACGCGCCCCCGCACCTGGTCTACCGCGCGTACACGACGCCCGAGCTGATCAAGCGCTGGTGGGCCGGAGAGCGCGGCGAAGTAACGAGCGCAGAAGTCGACCTGCACTGCGGCGGCACGTGGCGCTACGTGATGGTCGCCAACGGCGGATTCGAGGTCGCCTTCCACGGCGAGTACCAGGAGATCGTCCCGAATGAGCGCATCGTCACCACCGACGTCTTCGAGGGCATGCCGGATGCGGCGGCGCTGACGACGACGACCTTCGCCGAGAAGGACGGACGCACGACGTTGTCCATTTTGATCGAGCACTCGTCCCGGGAGCACCGCGACGCACACATCAACTCCGGCATGGAAGGCGGCATGCAAGAGTCGATGGACAAGCTGGAGCAGGTCGCGCGCACGCTGGCCTGATGCAGTAGGCCTCGGGCGCGCCATCGGCCACGAACGCGTGCACGTGCGGTACGAATTTTTCGTACCCCACGTACACGCGTTTGGATGATCTTCAGCTACGACTCCGACTAACCGGCCATATCACCCAGATGCCAGCCGACGTCTGCCGTCATCGGCGCGCGACAGCCGACCATAGGCCCGTTTTGTCCCGTATGGGCATCTCGCACGGCCGTCCGTCCGCCACCATCACCGCGGGCATCTCGCCCGAGCCAGCCGCTGGGACGCTGACGATCATGGCGGACCTGGTGCCGTACCCGTCGGCGTGCACGCACGCGGCCGACAGCGACGCGGGCCAGACCCGGCCGGTGGCATCGGTCCGCGGCTGCGGAACCGCCGGCTCATGGTTGCGGAGAACAGTCTCCAGCGCCGTGATGGTCGCGGCCGCGCTATCCGTCGCGCGGCCCGCCAGCGCGGCGGCCACGAGCGTGCGGACGAACTCTGCCTTCGCCGACTCCGATCGCAGCGGGGCATTCTCCAGCACATGCAATCCGGGGCCGAGTTCCTCGACGTCCGCCTCGGACCCGCCGGAGATGCCGACCGAGAACAGCGCGGCTCGGTCCCCGACGAGCATCCAGCACGGGTTGTAGGCGGCTGGGTCGAGCTCCGCGCGGACGGAGACCGCGGCCTCGGCGGCGCTTCGGTGCGCCGCGAACGCCAGCGGCAGCTCTCCGCGGGAGCGCTTCGTCGGGTCGCGGCCGTCAGCGGACGGCTGGTTGGTCAGCCCCGCAACCAAGCCATGCTCGTTAACGGCGAGCCAGGTCCCGCCGGCCAGCTTGTCCTGGCCGCCCAGTATCCGCGGCTGCCGCTCGCGAAGCACCGTCATCGACACCGCGGGCCGGTCGAGCCGCTCGTCTCTGTTCGCCGCCACGATCAGTGGTGCGTCGGGCACGACACCGAACAGCGCAATGAGAAGGCACACGCTCCGACGCTAGCCGAATGCGGCGCGGGACGACCGGCGCGGGCCGACCGGCGCGGGCCGCCGGCACGGACGGCCGCCGCGAGCAGGATCGCGGTTGCGTACCACGCTGAGCCCGCGTGAGCGCGAAGTGCTCGGGCTGATGGCCGAAGGACGGTCGAACGCGGCCATCCCCCAGTAGCTCGTGATCACCGAGCGCGCGGTAGCGAAGCACACCGCGTCGATCTCCAGCGGCTCGCACGCCAGCCGTCAGACGACGACAACAGGCGAGTCCTCGCCGTCCTCGCCGTCCTCGCCTACCTCGGGCGCTAGCCACCGAGGCATGATCGACACTGCCCCCGGTGAACACCTTCTGCCAGTCAGAAGGCATGTAACCGAACACTCTGCGCGCCGCATTGCGCCGTCGTAGCCAGCGGGTCAGGCTGGATCCAGAGCAGATCCTGCCGGGCGGAGGCAGCGGTCTGGCGGACAATTCTGAGAACGGGGAGCCAGCCATTGACGCCGCAGCCGTGCACGGATTCCACCCCGCCTGGCTGCGTGACAACTGCCAGTGCAGCCTCTGCCGCGACCCGGCGAGCGGGCAGCGGCTCACCGTCATCACTGATCAGGCCGCCAACGTGACCGTGACCGGCGCGGTCGAGTCTCCCGACGGCCTGCACGTCACGTTCGGTCCTGATGGGCATCAGACGGTCTTTGCCAGGACCTGGCTGGCCGGATATTCGGTCGCCCAGCCAGACGCTCGCAGCGAGGACGCGAAGCGGCTCTGGTCGGCGCGCGACTTCCCGGCCGGGCCGCCGCCGACGCCGTGGCAGTCCTACCTGGCCAGCAGCGCCGTGCGGCTGCGCTGCCTGCGCGAGCTGCTCGCCACCGGGTTCATGCTGCTGACCGGGGTGCCAGCGGAGGCTGGTGCGGTGCTCGATGTCGCCGCCACGTTCGGCTACGTGCGCGAGACCAACTACGGCCGCCTGTTCGACGTCCGGGTGCAGGCCACTGCCTCGAACCTCGCCTACACCGGCCTGCCGATCGGCCCGCATACCGACAGCCCCTATCGTGACCCGGTCCCGACCATCCAGCTGCTGCACTGCCTGGCGAACGCTGCCAGCGGCGGTCAGTCCGGACTCCTGGACGGCTTTCGCGCCGCCGCGCAGCTGCGCGCGGAGGATCCGGCCGCATTCGAGTGCCTGAGCCGCACCCCGGTCACCTTTGCCTACGCTGATCAGACAGCCGACCTGCGCGCGCACCGGCCGATGATCGAGGTCAACCCGGCCGGCCTTATCCGCGGGATCCGGTACAACAGCCGGTCGATGCTCCCGCTGCGCCCGCGGGCCGGCGCGACGCCCGCGCAGGCAGCCGAGGAGACGCGCGAGTTCTACCTGGCCTACCGGGCCTTCGCGTCCATCCTGCTGCGCCCCTATCTGACTCTCAGGTTCGACCTCGAGCCCGGCGACTGCGTGGTCTTCGACAACACGCGCGTGCTGCATTCGCGCACCGGCTTCGCCGCGACCGGCGAGCGTCACCTGCAGGGCTGTTACGCCGACCTCGACGGCGCCGAGTCTGCGGTTGCCGTGCTCGCGAGGAGCTGCAGCCGGCACGCCCGGTAGGCCGGCACGCCCGGTAGGCCGGCACGCCCGATAGGCCGGCACGCCCGATAGGTCCGTAGGTCGTTAGGTCGGCGCCCGAGGCTAGTGCGCGAGCCGGCGCCGGATCCAGATCATCAGGCGCCCGCTCTCGCCCGGCGCCTCAGGGTGCCGCTCCTCGATCCGGTCGAGCCGGTAGCCAAGCTTGCGCGCGATTGCGGCGCTGGCGACGTTCGCCGCATCGCAGTGGATCTCGACCCGGTCCACTCCCGGCAATGCCAGGGCGACTGCCGTGAGCGCCCGGCCCGCCGATGTCCCGTACCCCTGGTTGGCCTGGCTAGCCGCGATCCAGTACCCCATCTCAACGCTGCCGTCAGCCGGCCGCCGATGCAGCGCGATCTCGCCGACCAGCGTGCCGCGATCCGCGGTCAGCACGGAGTAGACGTAGCCGATCCCGGAGTCCCAGTTGTGATCGGCCTCGGCCACGCGGGCCAGCTGACCCGCACGCTCGGCCGCTTCCGGGGTCGCCCACGGCATCCACGGCCCGAGGTGATCCAGGCTCGTCCCGACCGCCGCGGCGATGGCGCCCGCGTCGCTGGCGTGGACCCGGCGGACCACCACCGGGCCGGCCTCGACCCGCTCCGGGGGTGCGTCGGGAATCTGCTCAGGCACCGCTCCATCGTAGGGACCTATCCGGCGCTGCCAAGCGCCGGCAACCTGGACCGGTGACCGTTGCCGGCCGCGTCCGGATTCCGGGACCGGAACGGGGTCGACCAACCCTGACGCCCGCTACCCCGCGCGGCCGCCCTCGGACGAAACCCGGTTAGCTAGCAGCAGGCTCGAGTGTCTCCACCGGAATCGACTGGATCGCCGCGAGCAGTTCGGTCCAGAAGAAGGCCGCGGTGAAGAACATCAGCGTGTCGCCCTTCTCCAGCATGAGCTTGCGGTACATGACCATCTTGCCGACGTCGTAGCCATCGAGCATGGCCAGCCAGTCCGCGTAGTCGCCCGCCAGCAGGAAGACGGCGTCTGGCTCGGCAACACCCCGTTCCGTCACTGATGCGTCGGTCACCGTGCCGCCCTCGAAAGCCAGCACCAGGGTGTCCCCGTCGCCGCCCGGCGGCAGGTCGCGGACGGCCAGGGCCAGCCGGCCCGTCACGAATGGGCGGATCATGTCGATCCAGTCCCAGAAATCCTGGAGCTTGCTGGCCTTGCGCTCCTCGTCCGGCGAGTTGTTGATAACCCGCTGGCACTCCTGCGCCCAGGCGGCCGTCATGAACTGCGTCATCTCAGCCTCCGGCCAGGGTGGGCTTGACGTCGGACAGCATGTCCTGCATGTCGGGTGGCAGCGTCACGCCGACCATCGCCAGCTTCCGGTTCAGCTGATTCATGAACAGTTCGGTGACCCGGTCGTCCGACCAGCCGAGCGGCTCGTAGTAGATGTAGCTGGACCGGGCCGCGCTCATGGTGAGCAGCGTCCGCAGCGTGTCGAACAGGTCCTTCACATACGCGGGATCTTCCTTCAGCAGCTCGCGAACGAAGCGCAGGCCGCCCTGGACATGCCGGGCCTCGTCGCGGCACGTGGCGGTGAAGCCGGTGTAGAAGCCCGGCAGCACCTTGAAGTCGCGGGCGTAGTTCAGCGTGATCTTCATGACTGACAGGGCCAGCACGCCCTCGATCCAGATCACGTAGCAGGCCGCGTACTTCATCTGCAGGTGCTTGTTGTAGGGGTCGCGGCGCAGGTCGTCGGTCAGGTAGGCGAGCAGCCCGAATGGCCCGACGAACGTCTCCTGGATGTAAGGCCACGACGCGTCCAGGATGTCCATGATGCCGTCGCCCTCGAGCCCGACGACTTCGCGGTAGAACCGGTCGAAGAACACCGTGTGCCGCGCCTCGTCCTCGAGGTGGCTGGTCAGGAAGATCTTGTAATCCTCCGGCACGCCGAACAGCAGCGGCGCCAGCTCGACCGCCACCTGGCGCTCGCCGTGGTGGAAACCGGACGCGATCGACAGGAACGAGTTGCGCGAGTCGTCGGTCATCCGGTCGGTCCAGTCGTTCTTGTCGGCCGAGAAGTCGAGGTCGTTGACGTTCCACCGCTGGCGCAGGTACCGGTCGTACAGGCTCATCCACTCCGGCAGGCGCGCGGTCGGGACATGCACGTACTCGATCACGTCATCGATGTCGGCCCGGCCCAGGCCCGCCAGGTCAATAGCCTCGATGCGAGCGAGTCGATCCTCGGCGACGGTCATGTGATGCTCCCTCCGTGACCCGCCAGCCCAGCGGCGCCGCAGCGAGGCGGATGCCGCAAGCAGGCACATTACTGATTGGTAATGCTAACCCCGCGGCCTGCCGCGCTTCTATGGTGATTTCTGAAATCAGGTTCTAGGACTAGGGCGGCGGCACGGCTGGATCAGATGCCGCCGAGCATGATGACGAGCTGGATTACCCGGTACGCGGTCGGATAGTCCGGTGCCGCGTAGCGCAGGGTGCAGCCGGCGACCCGCTCGATTCCGGGGATGAGCAGCGCCCGTTCGGTCATACCTGGCCGCAGCACATCGACCTCGACCAGGACAGGACCGTCGAAGCGGAGCGGCTGCATGAGCCCGCGGTCGGCGAGTGCGCGCGGCACTGCCGCCTCGATTCGGTCGCACGCTTCGTCGGGATGCAGGAGTGCCGCCGCGCTGAAGCCGAGGGCCCGCTTGACCACTACGGCATGGACGCCTGGCACTACCGCGGCCGCTTCGGCGGCCACGCTGTCATCGCCAGCTACGAGCACGACGGGCACGCCGTAGTGCGCGGCGAGCGCCGCGTTCAGGCCGATCTCACCGAGAGATCGTCCGTCGCAGCGCACGTCGGCGACAACACCGCCATGGATGGTGTGCGCGAGCACCGATCGGGCCGTGCCAGCCTTGCCGTGATAGCCAATGAACAGCGCGGCATCGGCGCCGTCGGCCAGTCCCGCCAGCATTCCGTCTGGCTTTGGCTTGCCTCGGAACAGCTCGGCCCGCCGGTCAAGCAGCTCCGGAAGAAGGTTCCGGAACGGTCCGTGGGCCTCGGTCACCAGCACCTGAGGAGCTGGGTCATAGGCATAGACGCCCCGCACGGCGGCGCTTGCCTCGGCGGTGATCAGTCGCCGGTTGCGCTCGTACTCGCCATGGCCAGGCCTGACGTCCTCGCCATCGACAACCCCGGCGATGCCTTCCATGTCAACCGAGACCAGAACCCGCACGTGACAGCTCCCTTCACCCGGCCACAGCCCGTTCCCGACGTAGGCCCCGTTTGAGCCCGGACCACGTTCGTAGGCCTCTGACCTGCGAGTTCGCATCTGGCGATCACTCACATTGGGCACTAACCGTGGCCAGCAGAAGACTAGCCGACGGCCCTTTTGGGCGTCGGTGGAGTGCGGCGGCGTAGCGGGGAAGGGGCCATTATGCTGGCGCGGGTGCTGGTTTCGTGCGGTCAGCCAGGCGCATGCGAGCCGATGAACTGCGCCGGATGCCGACCGGCGTGCACACCTGGACTGATGACCGCCTGTTCCTTAAGCCCGTGGGATGTATTCCGGAGCACGATGAGTCGTCCCATCCTGACGCGTAGTAGTCGGCTACGGCGTCGTACCTCGCCCTGTCCACAAACAGGACCCTAGCCTCGGCCTTTCGCCTTGTAACCGGCGTGGTCGCGACCGCTGTTGCAAAAGGGGATGTGGACATCGGCGGATGAAGCGGCGAGGCTTGCGATGGCAGCCGGCCGGGCCGGGGTTGAGACCTCCGGCGGTACAGGCGTAAGTGGGTAGCGCTGTGGGTGAGGATGCCATGACTGTGTACGTGCATAAGCTGCGGGGTCAGAGCGGTGCCTTCTTCGGCAGGACTGCCCACCCCGATCCCTGGTTTGTCCTGACGGCCGACACTGCCGATGAGCTGCATGCCTTCGCTGCGAACCTCGGTCTCACTCGCGTTATGTTCCGGCCCGACACGCCAGCTGGACCGCACCAGGCACCGGTGGCCGGACACTACGCCGTGACCCTGGGCGAGCGCGATCGCGCCGTGTCTCTCGGAGCACGGCCGATCACGCCCCGAGAAGCTGACCGGATGGAACGGCTGCGCGCAGCCGGGCTTGGATACAGCTAGCGAGCAAGCATGAGGGCACCCGCCAGAAACTGTGATCGAGCGGCAGCATCAGGCTGCACCGCAAGATCACGAACCTTCGAGACTAGATGTGGCTGGCCTCATCGGATCGAAGGGCGCATGCTCGCGATGAAACTATCAAGGTCCGGATCCGACCGCTCGCGGCCGCGCGCGCCATCCTGCGGCGCGGTCTCCCAGCGCACGGGTCCGATCAGTACTTTGACCATTCCGCCCTTGAAGGCGTCGTGTAGAGGAATCATGTCCGGATCGTTATATAGCAATTCGGGATTCAGCTGATTGCACGGGTTCCTGAAAACACGTCCGATCTCGCCGATGGCCATTACCTCGCAGAGATCCCGATAGTTCTTAGGTTGCGGGTCCATACTCAGACTTAGCGTCGAGCTCCGGCCAAGGCGCAGCCAGAGTTTTTTGTCCGGCTCCAGCAGATGCGCCGCCTGGGCGGCGCGGGAGAAGTAGCACGCTGCCGCCCAATGCGCCAGCCATCCGACGCGCTTCTTCTTGATTATCCGGGTTACAGCTCGGAAGCTACTGTCGGCCTCTGACTGAGGCACCGGCTTATTGTCGATGAGGAGTCGCAAAAGACTATCCGACAGCCGGGAGACCTTTACCGCGTTCAGATACTCGTACCGCCTGCTTCGACGAAGCAGGACTAGCGGCTGCCGGAAAGAATCGCGCTGAAGCCAGGACAGCCAGTATCTGCGCTCCCCGATGTCCCGCCGTCTGGGCAGCCGCGTCCGCATCCATCTACCCAGCACATGCGCGAATCGCAGGTCCCTGGCCGTCTCGGCGAGAAGAATCTCTGCCTCACGCAGTATGCCAAGTTCTGTCGGCGTGGCAGGCGAAGCCGCGGACTGAGCTCCGTTCATCCGCCGGGCGAATAGCTGGTGTACGAGGTTGACGCGTGATGTCGCGGCTCGAAACGTAAGCTCGACATTCTGCTTCCACAGGCAGTGGAGCGCGTCGTAGATCTTTCTTGCCTCGTCGTACTCTTCTTGCAGCTCGTAGAGGCTCGCCCGATGGACCGCGAGCCTGACGTTTCCGAGTGAGAGCAGACTTGCTTCCTCGTAGGCAGCGTGCGCCTTCGCATACTCCAGCCGCTCCTGATGCCACAACGCGAGCCTGAAGAGGCTGTAGCCGCCGCGGCCGCCCCAGTGCTCCCAGCGGGGAGTGCGGCGCAGCGAGGCAGGCTGAAGCTGAATGCTCTCCATGCAGAATCCGCCGATCTGCAGGGCAAGCTCCTCAAGCGGGCCCTCATCGAATACGGCGGACGCGACGATCCAGTGCTGCGGTGTCTTGACTACTGACACACTCACGCTGCTGCCGGATCCTGGAGCCAGCCTGGTCAGATAGATGTTGTAGGCGGCCTGTTTTTGTGGCAGGACCAACTCGGTCAGCGCGGCGGCCCAGCCGGCTGTCGAGCCGCCCGGCGCGGCGGCAGGAATGACTGGTGAAGCGGCGGTCGCTACTCCCGGCGCGAGCTGGCCGGACAACGGCGGATCTGCTGAGATGTAGGACCGCAGCATCGACGGCAAGTCTGCCAGGGAATCGGGCCTGTTAAACCGCCAGCGGGCTGACAGGCCCTCGTGATGCCCCTTGCCGTCGCCTTCTGAACGCAATTCATGAACGACCACGGGGAGCGGGCGGCGACCGGCGGTGCCGTACCAGAGGTACGAGAGACCGCGAACGATCAGCAGGCTGACAAACAGGCTGAGTGGAATCACCACTGCCAGGGCAAAGCTTAAGAAAGCGTCGTGCGCGATGCCCATGTCAGAACTCCGTCAGCCGATCGCTGGAGATGATTCCGCCGCGTGAGCCCGGTGTTACATCTCCGCCTGAGCCATGCATTCCATAGCGCAGTGACCTGCTCACATTTCTATGACGTTCGGCTGTAACAGGCGGATTACACCCAAGCTCGGCGTGATGACGCTGCTTCCCGGCTGGATCCTTCAGCGGCTCGCCGTAGCGGTTACGCGACCAGTGGCCCAAGGACGGGTGAAGCCGACAGGATTGCGATCGCCGTAAGGCGCGATCCTGATCGGGAACCCGGTCGCGTACGCCTCGATCATCAGGCCGCCCCCGATCACGAGCCCCACGTGGCCAGGCGATGTCGGCGTGCCGTCTGAACCCGCGAAGAACACCAGGTCCCCTGGCTGCACCTGGCTCGCGCTGATCCGCGGACCTGCGGCCCACTGCTGCTGCGACGTGCGCGGGATGTCGATGCCAGCCGCTCGGTAGGCCATCATCACCAGGCCCGAGCAGTCAAAGGCATCCGGCCCGGTACCGCCCCACAAGTAAGGCTTGCCGAGCTGGTGCTCGGCGTAGGTGATCGCGGTCGCCACGGCGGTATCAGAGGTCAGCGTCACTCCGGGCAGGCACTGCGGAGTGCTATCCAGGGTGGCCGAGCTGACGGTGTAGCCGCCAGTGGCGTACAGGTTTGCCCAGTACAGCACCGCCTGGACGTAGGACTGGAGGTGGTTGTAGGCGAAGATCGCCTGGTCGACGTTGTCCAGTACGCCGTGCTCGAGCAGGTACTTCGCGGCGCCGGCGATGGCGTCGGCCGGGTCGTAGACACTCGCCGTGCCGTCGCCATTGGCATCGGTGGCGACGCCGTTGACCTTCTCGGTCGCGGGATGCACAGGTGCTCCGCCCCACTGATTGCCGGCCGCGCCTTCGATCCCGATCTGCATGGGGCCGGCCGCCCCGAAGGCGTTCGCGCTGCTGTGCACGCCGGGCAGGGTGCTCTGGCCGTCGTCACTCTCGACCTTGGCGATGCCGGCCAGGATCACCCACGGGACCTTGTACTGCGCGCCGATGGACCGGAAGAGCGCCAGGTAGTTCGCCGGTATCGAATCGCGCGCTGACGAGCTGACGACAGGCTGGGCGGTCGTCGTCGTGCCCTTGCCTCCCGTCGTGCACGACGTGCCGCTCTCGGCGAGCAGGCCGCTGCTTGCGAACATCGCCATCGGGGCCAGCAGCGCGGCCATGAGCAGTAGCGCTGCCGCGCATACCAGGGCCACGACCAGCCCGCGCCCCGGCCCGCCCGCGCCCGCCGGTGCCGCCCGCATACCGCCGCGGCCTGGCCAGCTGATCACGAGTTTCCTGCGGACTGCAGCTCGACGTCGGTGACTTGCCACGTGGTGTCCGAGCCGGTAACGGTCACCGCGTAGACGGTGCTCTGCTGATTGCGGCCGGTCGTGTCGCTGAGCTGCTGGTTGACCTGGACCAGGAACGTCAGGCTGCTCGGCCCGAACGCACGGATCGATGCGATCGTCGCGGTGCCGACGGCGACCTGCTTGCTGCTGACGCGCGCGGCGGTGACTCCTGGCGCGGAGTAGGCGGCCTCGATCTGACCGACAAGTTGCGACGCGGTGATCGGGGTCAGCGGCGCGGCATAGGCGGCCGCGTTCTGCGTGTAGGAATAGCTGCCGTACGCATCGCCGAACCTGACCACGACCGACGCGGCGGCGGTGAGCCCGACCTGCGTGAACGGCAACCACTGGTAGATGTCGGGCGGACCGGCCGCCGATGTCGTCGCTGTCCCTGGTCGCGCCTTGTGGCTGGCGGCCGGTCGAGGCGTCGTCGTGGCCGCGTGGTGGGCACTGGACGGGCCGGCGCCGCGTGCGATCGGGCCGAGCAAGTACGCGCCGAGCCCTACGAGCACGCAGACGATCAGTCCGAAGAGGAGCCGTCGTCCGAGCGGGCTGATTTCCATCTGCCTGTTACTTCCGCCGCATCGGTCGCAGCCAGAACGGGACCTGGCGATCGGGCTCTGGTGGCCGGGCGAGGGGCCCGGTCATCGGCTGTCCCTGCCAGGGAACAGCTGGACCGGCCGACGATCCCTGCTGACCCGAGTCGGTCCGCGCCGGACCCTGCTCGCGCTCGCGCTGCGGCTGGCCGTTGGCCGACCGCTGGCTGTTGCCCGATGGCTGGCTGTTGCCCGATGGCTGGCTGTTGCCCGATGGCTGGCCGTTGGGCGACCGCTGGCCGCTGGCCGATGGCCGGCCGTTGGGCGACCGCTGGCTGTTGCCCGATGGCCGGCCGTTGCGCGAAGGCTGGCCGCCACCCGCTGGTTGACCCTGGCGCCGACCAGGCTGGCGCTCGACTTGCTGGCCTGTCGGCGGAGATCCGGCTGACCGCCAGAAGCGCAGCCGGCTGCCGCCCGAGGCTGGCCCGGAGGACTGCCGGCCCGGTGCCTGCTGCGGCTGTGCCTGCTGCGGCTGTGCCTGCTGCGACTGTGCCTGCTGCGGAAGGCCCTGCTGCGCCTGGGTCCGCTGCGCCTGGGTCCGCTGCGATCTCGCTTGCTGCGCGCCGGGTGGCTGACCCTGTCCTGCCCGTGCTCGCAGCGGCTGGGCCGGCTGGCTCGGTCCGCGTCCGGCCGGTGGCACGCCGGCCTGCCCGGATGGCGCCCTGGCCTGCCCAGGCGACGGGACACCGGACTGGCGCGGCGCCGGACCACTCGCCTGCCGCGTTGTCGGAGCAGCCGGCTGGCGGAGCGAGCCCTGAATCGTCGGGCTGACGCCGCGGCCGACCGGCCAGGCGCCGGGGACCGTACCGCCGCCGGCCAGCGAGCCACCCGCCGGCCCGCCACCACCCGGCCCGCCGCCACCCGCCGACCCGCCGCCACCCGGCCCGCCGCCACCCGCCGCCGTCGGCACCGGCACGCCCGCAGCACCGCCGGCCGCGCGCACGAGACCAGAGGCGGCTGGCCCGGCGCCGGTGCGGGACGGCAGGTTGAGCGGCGGCGGTTCAGCGGCGCTGGCAGCCGATGCGGCCGCGGCCCTGGCTCTGGCGGTGAGCGCCATCCGCCCCGTTCCGTCCCCGGCTGGTACCCCGGATGCGACGGTCCCGGGTGCGCCCGACCCCAGCCCGGCCGCCGTTCCGTCGGCAACGGTGCCCTCGACTGCCGCGCCGGAGCCCGCCTCGCCCGCCTGCAGGCCCGCCGCCACTGCCCCGGCGGCACCTCCCGACGTGGCGGCCATCGCCAGGCTCGCGGCCTGGCCGGGGTTGCGCCGCGCCCAGCGAGCGGCCCGATAGGCGGCGAATGGCGGCACGGCAGCCGTCGCGGCCGCGAGCGTATTGGCGCGCGCGGTCGCCCCGGCCCTGGCCAGGTCCGCGTCGGCCCGGTCCTGCGAACCGATCACGCCGTAGCCGACCGCGGAGAACAGATGCTGGAACGGCTTGCGGTAGATGAACGCGGCGATCGTGACCAGCGCGATCATCAGGATCTTGAGCGCCCACGGCAGCACTGCATCGCTCGTCCCCATGATGAGGGCGTAGCAATACAGGAGCACGCTGAGCACGAGAGCGATGGCGGCCTGCTTCAGCAGCACACCGATCAGCAGCTCGACCCAGCGCAGCGCCACTACCCGGCCGAAGCCGGGATGAGCGCCGATCAGCAAGAAGAACGGCCCGACGATCAGCAGCAGCAGGAAGCTCAGCTTGAGCAGGATCAGCGTCACGGAGATCAGCAGCACGAGCACGCCGGCGACGACGGCGGCAAAGAGCGCAGCGAAGGCGACCTCAAGCCTGGTCGTCCATTGCTTCCCCTGGAACAGCGGATAGATCGCCGGATCACTCGACTGGATACTGCTGGCTATGCCGGCGAACGCGTCCTGCTTGGCCTGGATGAGCGCAGGCGTGGCTCGCTCGTCGACCGCGATGGCCTGTGACCACAACAGGGCCCGGCCATAGGTGTTCACCGCTGTCGGCTTGGCGGCGCCGGTCGAATAGGCGGACGTGCCGAACTCGCCCACCAGCCACGGCTTGCAGACCAGGACGGTCCACAGCTCGTCGGCGTTCTGGTCGACGACCGTGCTCCCCGAGGTGTAGCTGTAGGTCGTCGGCTGGACTTGCGGATCGCTCTTCTGGACGGGGACGCAGCTGGTCGGGCCAGGGCTCGGCAGCTTGGCGAACGCGACGTTGAGAGCCTGGGACATGCCATCGGAGACGCCGCGGCCGATGCCGGTCACGTCCGCGGGCTTCCCGATGAGGAAAATCGCGGCGGCGCAGGCGACCACCATCCACACGGTGCCCTCGATTGTCCGAGTACCGCGCTTGCGGATGAGCCCCTGCCACGCCAGCCAGATCGCGGCGAGGATGATCACCACGGCCAGGTACGGGAAGTAGATCGCCTTCCCGAGGCTCGTGATCAGTGTGTCGGTCACGCGCTGGAGCCAGCTGAGGATGCCCTCGCCCGCCGCTGACTGGTACACGGTGATCGTGACCCGGTCGATGGACTTTGCGGCGTCGAACACCATGCCCGCTACGTTGTTGCCGATCAGTGATGTCATGTCCGAGCACTGAAGGTTCGTCGCCGCCCAGTAGTCGCCGGCGACGCCGTACTCGTCGTACAAGGTGGCCGGCTGCTTGCCCGCGGACGGCGGGGCGACCATCGCGTCGATGCCGGCGTTCGCTGGCTCGGGGTTGGGCAGCGATGGCTGACAGACGTTGTTGAGGGCACCGAGGACGCCAGAACTGCCCGCCGCGCAGAAGCCAAGCAGACCGCCGATGTCGCCGATGCCGGGCACCGAGCACAGCCCGCCAGTCGCCGCGGTCACGTCGGCCGCGGTCGCCGCGTTCGTGGTCGCCGTTCCCGCGGCTGTCGCGGCACCCGCCGCGCCGGCCCCGCCCGCGGCTGTCTCGGCATCCGCCGCGCCGCCCCCGCCCGCGGCGGCCGAGGCGGCCGAGGCGGGGCCTGCTGCCGAGGCAGGGCCGGCTGCCGCGGCAGCACCGGCCGGCGAGGCGCTCGCCTGACGGGCGGATCCGGGCAGCACAAGGACCGCCGCGAGTGCCGCCACGGCAATGGCCGTCACGCGCGGAATGCGGGTTCTGCGCATCCGGGAGGCTCCTGTTAGGGGGTGTAACTGTCGCTGCACGTGTGACAGCGCTCAGCTAGGCCCGGTCTGGTCCGGTTCGTAGTCGTCTGGCGCCTCGCCCAGGCGAGACCGGGTGGGATTGGTGTCGAGGCTCTGGCGCAGTTCGTCTGCGATGAGGTCGACGCCAATCCGGCCCGCGCGGCCATCGAGGTCGCGGAAAATGCACTCGCCATTGCCCAGGGCGCGCAGCGCGGCCTTGTGCTCTGCCGACTGCTCCAGGCCGAGCAGCGCCAGGACGCTCGCAACCTCCGTCTGCTCGGTTGACCGGAACGCGAACACGCTGGAGATGCAGTTCGTGACTTGCTCGTTGAGCAGGTCGCCGGCGTTCTGCGAAACCATGATCAGCGCGGTGTTGCGCGACCGGCCCATCCTGGAGACTTCCGGGATCAGCTTGGCGCCCTGCGGAGTCGAGGTAATCGCCCACGCCTCATCCAGGAAGATCGCCTTCGGCAGCCGCCTGTCCATGCCGTTCAGCAGCCGCCGCGCGAACTGCGACACCAGGTACAGCAGCGCTACTGACAGACGCTGCTCGTAGGAGTAGTCGTCGCGGCCCACCGCGGTGTCCGGGAGGGTGAGCCCCCCGAGGGTGAACACCGTCGTCCAGCCCGCAGCGTCGATTCGCTCGCCGCCCGACGGGGCGAAGCACAGCCGCGCCAGCCGCATCTCCGACATCGACCGGAGCACGGCGCCGAGGTTGACCGACGCCGGATCCTCCGAGCTCTCCAGATGGCTGACCACCTTGCCCAGGCTGGGCTGTTCGCCGGCCGCGACCGCCGCAACGGCCTGGATCATGGCGCTCTCGCGCTCCTCGCTCATACGCGGCAGCAGAAGCCGGAGCGTCTCGGTCGCCATCGTGCGGCGCTCGGCGAGGTCGTCACCGAACGAGAACGGGTCGAGCAGGCCGGGCGCGGCGCTGCCCAGCGGCACTACCCGGGCCTGCCGCCCGCGCTGCGTCAGCCAGGCCGCGAGCGACTCAGCGTCGCCCTTCGGATCGATGACGGCGACCGTGACACCGCGCAACGCCAGCTGCAAGATCATGAGCAGCGCCAGCGTCGTCTTGCCGCCGCCGGGCTCGCCGGTGACCGCCACGGCGGTCGGCCTGTTCCTGGCCGCCGCCACCAGCGGATCGAAATGCACCACGGACCTGGCGCGCCCCAGCGTCTCGCCGATATACGGGCCGATCCAGCCCGCATCGGGCGCGATCCGGTCGCCGAGGTCGACCGTCGCGGTCGGCATGCCGCCAGCGACCGTGTACAGCGGCTGGCGCTGGAGGTAGGACGTGAGCCGGACACGGTCACCGGGCAGCGACTCGCACAGCAGCGAGAACTGGTCGCCGGTCGAGTTGACGACGTCGATGCCGACGTCTCGGTAGTGCTCGATGACGGCTTCGGCCCGGCGGATGCACATGTCGCGGTCTGGCGCGGACACCATCAGCCGGTGCCAGCCGTAGACGAACGGGAGCCGTTCCTTGGTGATGCCGTGCTCCAGCAGCCGGGCGGCCTCGATCTGCTCGGCGAGCGCGATGGGCAGGTCGGCGCCGGCCTCCCTGATATGGGCGTCCATGTCCCTCGCGTGCGCCAGGCGCCGGCTGACGTCCTTGCTCGCGCGCGCCGGGGTGATCAGCTTCATGCGCAGGCTGGCCTCAACCGGGAACGGCAGCGCGTCCGCATAGTGCAGCCACGGCTCGCCCTCCGGGAAGTACATGACGTCAGGGAAGCGGGCAAAGGACAGGAACGCGGCCCATGATTGCCCGCCTGGGTGGGACAGGCGCAGTACCGTCCTGCCGTTGTCGATCTGGCCCTCAAGCAGTGACTCGATCTCCCCCGCACCCCAGGTGCGGCGGCGAGCAGCCGACGGTGGCGGCTCGGCGACGGTGCCCGTGAGCGCATGCCGGAACAGCCACGCCACGTCGTCCGACGTCGCGTGCGTAGCGCCGAGTGCGCTGGATCCCAGCGCCCGGCCGAGCCGCTCGGCCTGCTCGGTCCACCGGGCAATCTCGGCCGCTGGCACGGCCTCGTCAGTCAGGCCGAGGGCTTGCTCGGCGGTCCGGTAGGAGTTGGCGAGCTGAGCGAACAGGCCGCCGGACAGCTGGGCACGCACGCCGCGCTGGCCAAGCCGCACACCGAGGTACACCTCCTTGGTCCAGAAGTCCTTGGCCCAGACGTGCCGGTACATCTCCTCCAGGTAGGCGACCCAGCCAGGGCCGCCGTCGGAGGTGGCATCGAGTTTGGTGGCCCATTCCGCGGCTGGGTAGGGGCGATGGGCGATGCGCAGGTGCACCTCGGCGTCGGTCATCCGGATCGCGGCGAGTGCCACCGTGATACTCGCAGCCAGAGCCTCCCGCTCGACCGGCGTGGTGAACTCATACGACACGGTGGGCATCCGGTAGTAAGCCCAGGCGTGCGTCTCGCTCAGCACGATCCTGTCATCGAAGTACCGGACCGAGAGCCGGGCCCGTCCCGCCGTGCGCGCGCTCATCGGCGGCTGCTCTCAATCGGCGCGCCGGGCGCGCTAGCCGACTCGGCAAGGCCGGCCACGAGGACGCCGGCGAGCGCCGTATAGGCGTGGATGGTCGCGGTTCCAAGCGCGGGGCCGCCGGCAAACCCGTCGTCCCACGGCACCCGGACGATCGCTCGGCACCGGCCGGCGGCCACACCGGCGGCCTTGTCCACGTGCGCTGCCATCGGCGCGCTGACACCGTTCAGTACTGTCACCGCGCTCCGGACGAGATCAGCGTCACCGTGCGCTTCTAGCCACTCCAGCGTCATCGCGAGCGACCCGGCGGCATCGGCGCTGGCGGGCGCGACCAGCACTAGCTGATCGGCGACGTGGACGGCGCGCGGCACGTGCGCCGCAGCGGGATCGGCGACAGTGATCCGGTACCGGGTGACGACCGCCTCGATGAGCCTCCCGGCGTCCGCAGGCTGATCAGCCGGCGGGTCAGCGGTGACGACCTGCAAGCCCCGTTCTCGTCCCGCTGCCGCTGCGTCGCCGACATCGCGGTGATTCGGCAGCAAGCGCGGGATCTGCCGCGCTTGCTCGGTCAGCGAACCGGGGCCAGAGCCGATATCCAGCACCGCGACAGCTTCGGCGCGCAGGGTGGTGAGCAACTGCCCGGTCAGCAGTGTCGTCGTCGTCTGTCCGGCGCCCGCCGTGCAGCCCAGCACGACGATGCGGACGGGTCCCAGCAGCGGGAGCCTCGCCCTGGCCTGATCGCGCTGCACCTGATCCGGCTTGCCCGGACGATGGCCGCCCGACACCACGACCACGCGCTCATGCCAGCCGTCAGCACCTGGCGAACTGCGCAGCGCACGCTCGACGACGGGCAGCGGCCGCGCCGGATTGCCGTCAGAGTGCACAGTCACAGTGGGCCGCCCGAGCGGACGCGGCCCGACCGGCGCGACTGGCGGGCGCTCGGCTGACGCGGCCGGATTCTGCGCGGCCGGCTTCTGCGCGGCCGGCTTCTGCGCCACGGGCGCCTGCCCGGCGGGTACCGCGGGCGCGGGTGCCCGCGTCAGGGGTACTGCGGGCGCGGGTGCCTGGGCTGGCGGTGGCGGAGCGGCGGGCGCCAGGTCGGCAGATGATGCAGCAACGGCCGCAGTCCGAGCGGCCGAGGTCCCTGTGGCCCGTGCCCGCACCGGCGTCGGGTCAGCCGGCGGGTGCGCGGCGCGAGGCGCCGGAGTCAGGCTGCGGCGCGAGGCAATGGCAGGCCGAGTCGGCCACACCGGGCGGATCGGAGCAGCGGGCTCGGCCTGCGCCAGCGTGGACTCGCCGTCAACCGCGCCGGACGCCGCTGCCGTCGTGTCGGCTCGCGCCGCATCGACGCGCAGTGCCTCGGCTCGGAGTGCCTCGGCTCGGGGTGCCTCGACGCGCTCGGTGTCGCCGTGTAGCCCGCCCATCAAAGCGCTGTCGGCTGCTTCGTCGCTAGTAAGGGCGAGGCTTGCGCCAACGGCTGACCCGCGCCACACCCGAGCAGTGACGAAGATCTGGTCTCGTTCCGCCAGCGGCGCCATCCGGCACCACGTACGCGGCTCGGAGAGGTAGCGCAGCTGGGACACCACGAGCTCGGGCAGGCGCTTCCCTTCCAGGACCGGCCTGGTCACCAGCCAGGCCAGCACACCGGGCGGCAGCACGTACAGCCACACCCACGTGTGGCTGAACGGCATACCCGCCATCGTGAGAATCAGCATGTAGGGAATCGCGATCGCCAGGAACGCGGCTACCTGGCCGACGGGCAGGGGCATCGGCAGGCGGAAGTCATACAGCTTGTAGAGCCGCTTCTCGATTCTCCAGATGTTGGTATAGGTCGGGAGTTCCACGTGCCGCCTCCTTCCGTCCGCTAGCGCGACGCCGGCCGTGCGCCGGATCCGGGCTTAGTGCACGCCGAGTGCATTCGCGATGCCGGACGCGATCGTCTGCACAATGCTGGGCGTGTAGAAGATGACGGCAATGGCGATCGCGAGCACGATGAATTGCACGAAACGAATGATCTCGCGAGTGAAAAGGAAGAAGATCGCGACGATTCCGACGATCCCCAGGAAGAGCGGACCGAAAAGTCCCTGCAGATAGGAAACAAGTCCGCTGGTGCTAAGTGCCAGGGGATGTACAGCAATAAGCAGGTGAGCCGACATCGAATCTCCGGTGGTGAGTGAGCGCGGCCGTCGGGAGCGGGGGCTGGCTTGCAGTGCCGTCGTGTCATGGCGGCCCCTGCGGGAGTGCCGTGGTGGACGCGCCGATCGACTGGATGTCCCAGCTGCTCTGCTGGCGGATGACCGTCATCTGATAGGTCATCTGCACCGATGCCGGAGCGGTGCCGACAGAGCCCGCAAGAGGCGCTGACGCGCCCGTCGGCAACTGCCAGGTGACGGTGACCGAGATCTGTCGGCGCGAGCCGCCGGCCGGGGCATACACACTGTCGATGGCGCCGAAGGTGACGGCGCCGCCAAGACCGCTGATGTGCGCGCCTGGCCAGATGAACCTGGCAAGCGTAGTGCGGTCGCCGCTGGCGAACGCCTGGAAGAAGGCGGGCAGCTGGCTCGTCAGCGCTGACTCTGTTGCCTGATCGCCGGCCTGGCTCGGGGCTGGCGGCGTGACCTTGGCCGGAGCTGGCAGCATGGCCGGATCTCCCGAGACAACCATGCTGCCGTGTGCGGTGTAGATGGGCACGCCGAGTTCGATCAGGCGGCCGCCGCTAAGCCGGGCGAGCAACGTCACCACCGCGGAGTGGCTGCCGGTGACTGATACGCCGGCTACCTGCTCGTCGAGTACCCGTTCCGAACCGGCCCCGTTCCACCCAAGCTGTGGATCTGCGCCAGCCGGCAGGAAATGCGCTAGGCCACGACTGCGTTCGGCGGCGCTCGCCGGGCTGAAGTTCAGGTACACATCGCCGAACTGCAATGCGTAGGCTTCGGCCAGGGTGACCGGGAACTGCGTGGCAGTAGCCGGCGGCGTCGAACTGCCCCCGGTAGGCGAGGATCGGCCGTCGACGATCGCGACGACACCGCGATAGCCGATCAGGAGGATCACGGCCCAGGCGATGGCCCGGCCAACCCAAAGAAGCCATCGACCGCCAGCACCACGCCAATGCGCCGCCACCTGATCGGCACGCGCGGGGAGTGGCTGGCTTGGGGGCAGTGCCTCATCGTCGGCTTGAAGCAGATCGCCACGATCGAGGAGTGCCCTGCGAACCATCACACCTCCGTCCGTTCTCCCGCGCTCGCGCAGCAAAGAGTTCACGCGCGACGATGTTCTTGACGGGCACCATTCTGCGGCAAATCGCCCACCCACCCCCGGCATTGACACGGCCGACGCGCCGGTCCGATTTGGAAAAACCAGATTTTCGGCGTGCAATGCCTCGGTATCAAAGCTGTCCACAAGCCAGTCAAGGCCGTCCTGCGAGCTGCCACCCGGTGACGGGACTGATTGGCCGGCCCGGTCGTCGCCTGGCCACGAGGACCCGGCTGGCCACCACGACTCGTCGGGCGGCCAGCGCAGCGCGGGCTCCCCGGACCCGGCGGCGGATGCGTGCCTGGACCGAGCCGGGCCGCCCGGTGCGGGGAAGGCGCGACGGGCAGCGTCCAGCACGGGCCCGGGCGAAGGCATCGGCGCCAGCCCAGGCGGCGGCCCGGGCGCAGGCCCAGGCGGCCCCGCGGGCCCAGGCGGCCCCGCGGGCCTAGGCGGCCTCGCGGGCCCACGCGGCGGCGCGGGCGCAGCCGCTGCCCCAGGCTCGTGATCGTGCCACCGATTGTGCATGGATTGTCCTTGCTCGCGGCTCACCGGGCGGACCGGCTCGTTGTCAGCCAGAGCACAGCGGACATGGTGTGACGTTCGAGTGACAACCAGCCGCACCAGCACGGAACCGTCGCGGCAGGGTCGGTGGCGGCGGCGCGCTTCAGGACCGGTGCGACCCCGCTGAGGCGCGCCCAGCGGACGAACGAGCGTGACCGACGTTGACGCCTCAAGCCATCCGGCTGGACTCAGCGGTAGACGAGCGTCCCGTCGTCGAGGTCGGCCTGGGGCAGCATCTCGCGCTCCTGCTCGTGCTCCAGCAGGTGGGTCCACGGCTCGCGACTGCCCTGCTTGAACAGAATGTGCTGCGAGCGCATGACGTAGCCGGGGCTGAAGTTCTCTGGATCACACCACGGCCGAAGCTGCATGTCTGCGTCCTCGGGTCGCAAGGTTGGGACGACCATCGTCGCGCCGTTGTCTTGCATATGCGCCAGCAAGCGGACCACTAGGTCGCTGACCAGGTCGACGCGCAGCGTCCAGCTGTGCCGGAAGTAGCCGAATACGTAGGCCATGTTCGGCACGCCGTTGATCATGATGCCGCGCCAGGTCACGCGTTCGGTGAAGTCGACAGGCTCGCCGTCGACGATGAACGCGACGTCACCGAGGACCGACATGTTGAAGCCGGTGGCGGTGACCACGATGTCGGCAATGATCTCCGCACCGGAGCCGACCTTGATCCCATGCTCGGTGAATGTCTCGATGGTGTCGGTGACGATCGAGGCCGTTCCCTCGCGCAGGGCCGCGAACAGATCACCGTCCGGCACGACGGCTATGCGCTGCTGCCATGGGCGGTAGCGGGGGGTGAAGTGCTTATCCACGTCGAAGCCCGCGGGCAGCAGCGGACGCATGGACTCGACGAGGAACGTGTGCAGTTCGTCTGGCGCTTCCTGCGCCGTCCGCGCCAGCCAGTCTGTTTGCGAGATGTACTGACGGCGCAGGATCTCGTGCGTCCACTCCTCGGGGATGTCCAGGGCCCGCAGCGTAACGGCCAGCTCATGCGTCGTAGGCGGGGCGAAGAAGTAGGAGGGGGAGCGCTGCAGCATCGTCACGTGCTCCGCCTTCTCGGCTATCGCCGGGATCAGCGTCGCAGCCGTGGCGCCGGAGCCGATCACCACAATGCGCTTGCCCTCGAGGTCGAGATCCTCGGGCCATCGCTGGGGGTGCACGATCACGCCCTGGAAGCGATCCATGCCTTCCCACTGCGGCCGATAGGGCCTGGCGTGGTTGTAGTAGCCCTGGCACATCCACAAGAAGCTGGTGGTGAATCGAAGCTGCTGTCCGGTGTCGCCACGGCTGACCTCGACGGTCCACTGGCGCTCCGCGGTGGACCAGCTGGCGGCAGTGACGCGGTGCCAGTAGCGGATGCACTGGCCAAGATCGTCTTCGTCAATGACCTCGTCGAGGTAGGCGAGGATCTCCTCGCCCGCCGCAATCGACGGGCCGCGCCACGGCTTGAACCGGTAGCCGTAGGTGAACAGGTCGCTGTCAGAGCGCACACCCGGATATCGGTGTGTCCACCACGTTCCGCCCCGGTTGTCCTGCGCGTCCAGGATGACGAAGGTCCGGTCGGGGAACTGGTGCCGCAGGTGGTGCGCAGCGCCGACACCGGAGACGCCGGCGCCGACTATGAGGACGTCGACATAACCGGCGTCCTGGATCGGCTCGATTGCAGGTGCAGTCGTCGTCATGGCTGAACCTCCAGGCCGCGTGCGCTGATTCCAGGAAGTCTAGCTCCGGCTCATCATCGTGGCATTCGGCCGATCTTGCCGCCCACGTGCCGATGAGCTGACGTGGCGCGCTGCTCGGCGATCGAGTTGCCGCCGTCCACGACCAGGTACTGGCCCGTGATGTAGGACGCGCCCGGGGTGGCCAGCCAGGCAATCGCGGCGGCGATCTCCTCTGGTGAGCCGCTCCGCCCGGCCGGGGTGGCCTGCCCTTGGCCGCGCTCCTCCGGGGTCTGCGAGCCGGTCGCTACCCAGCCCGGCGCGACGGCGTTGACGGTGATTCCGTGCCCGGCGGTGTCGACGGCGGCTGCGCGGGTGAGGCCAACCAGGCCGGCTTTGGCTGCGGCGTAACCGACGTCCGAGCGGATGGCCATCACCGGGCCGGTCACGCTTGCCACCATAATGATCCGGCCCCAGCCGCGGCTGGTCATGGCCGGAAGCGCAGCCTTGGTGACCAGGAAGGCCGAGGTCAGGTTGCGGGCGAGCGCAGCCTGCCAGGTCGCCAGGTCCATGGATTCCACGGTGCCGGATTCGAACACGGGGTCGGCCGTGGAGATCATGCCGGCGTTGTTGACCACTATGTCCAGCCGGCCCCATTGTTCGAGCGCAGCCGACACAAGCTCGCCAGCCACGACCGCCTGGGTGAGATCGCCGACGGTGCCCGCTGCGTCGAAGCCAGCTCCGAGCAGTTCGATGACCCTGTCCTGGATCCGGGCCGTGGTTGCGCTCAACATCACGGCGGCACCGAGTTCGGCGAGCAGCCGGGAGGTGGCGAAACCGATGCCGTCGGGAGCGCCCGCCCCGGTGACAATGGCCACCCGGCCGGACAGATCGAACGCCGCGGGGATGGGCATCATCCGATCTTAGTAGGGCAGCGTGCCAGATCCCGGAGCCTGCGGGAAGGCGCGAGCGTGGCGGGCCGGCGGGCCACAAGATAGCCTTCCGGCCTATGGTGCAGCGCCCTGATCCCTTGGAGAGCACGCCGCCGGCCTTCGGCGAGGAGGCAGCCAGACAGATCCTGCGGGTGCGGTTCGGGGTCGACTCGTCATCCCTGCGGCCGCTCTCGGGCGAGCGGGACCAGAACTTCCGGGTGGACACGGCCGGCGGGCAGCGCTTCTTGTTCAAGATCTCTAATCCGGCGGACGACGGGCCCATTCTGGCGATGCAGGCCGAGGCGCTCCGCCACATCGAGCGCGTGGATCCGGGCCTGCCGGTGATGCGTGCCCTGCCGAGCGCGGCGGGGGAATCCTGGGTCGAGGTGCCGGGGCCTGACGGCCGGACCTACCCTGCTCGGCTCTTCACGTTCCTGCCCGGGCAGGTGATCGCGAACACCGCGCTCACCACTGCGGCGATGTCGTCTCATGGGCAGGTCACGGCCCGTCTGGGGCGGGCGCTGCGTGGCTTTTTCCACCCCGCGGCCGACTACGAGATCTTGTGGGATATCACCCGCATGCCCACGCTCCGCCCGCTGCTCGCCCATGTTTCCGACGGCCGGCGCCGGGCTCAAGTGGAATGGATTCTGGACCGGTTCGAGGCGCGGGTCGCGCCGGCGCTGCCCGGGCTGCGCGCGCAGGTGATCCACGCCGACATGAGCCTTGACAACGTGCTGTTCGGCGACGACCTACGGGTCAGCGGGATCGTGGACTTCGGGGACATGACCCATGCGCCGCTGGTATGCGACCTCGCCGTCGCCGTCGCCGATGTGCTCCACGGCCATGATGATGCCATCGAGGCGGCCGATGCGATCATCGGTGGCTACGTCTCGGTGACGCCGCTCGAGGACGAGGAAGCCGGGCTGCTCGCGGATCTGGTAGCGGCCAGGCTTGCCACTGAGGTCACCGTCACGGCCTGGCGGCGCGGGCTCTACCCGGACAACGCCGCGTACGCCGCCACAGGCGAGCCCGGAGCCCGCGCCTTCCTCGATGCCATCGAGGCGGCCGGGATTGACGCTGTCGCGCGGCGCTTCCGCGATGCCTGCCATCGGCTCCCGTACCACCGGTCAGCGACCAGTACTCTGCTTGAGCGCCGCCGCCGGGCGCTGCCGCGATCGCCACTCTTCTACTCAGAACCGGTCCACCTGGTCCGCGGCAAGGGTGTCTGGCTGTTCGACCCAGCCGACCGGCGGTACCTCGACTGCTACAACAACGTGGCCGTGGTCGGACACAGCCACCCACGGGTAGTGCAGGCGGTGACGCAGCAGCAGCAACTGCTCGCTACCCACAGCCGCTACCTGCACGAGGCGGTCGTCGAGCTCGCCGAACGGCTTCAGGCCACCCTGCCGCCGGAGCTCGACGCCGTCATGATCGTCAACTCCGGCAGCGAGGCCAACGACCTCGCCTGGCGGATCGCCCGCGCGGCCACCGGACGGGCCGGCGCGGTCGTGACTGCCTGCGCCTACCACGGGCTTACCGACGCCACCCACGCCCTGTCCCCGGAGGAGTGGGCCAGGGGGGAGCATCCTGCTCACGTCGAAACGATCCCGGCACCTGACGGGTACCGCGGCCCGTACCGCCGCGGAGACAACGGGTGGGTG
Source organism: uncultured Actinomycetota bacterium (assembly GCA_963792725.1). Taxonomy (GTDB): domain Bacteria; phylum Actinomycetota; class Actinomycetes; order Streptosporangiales; family Streptosporangiaceae; genus JAJYUU01. Next base: position 890,168 of record CAWBXJ010000004.1, read on the forward strand.
CAGCGATACGCCGGCCACATCGATGACGCCGCCCGAGCGCTCGGCGGCCGCGGCTTCGCCGCCATCTATCTGGATCCGGCCTTTACCGCCGACGGCATCCTGTCGCCCCCTCCCACCTACCTGCAGGAGGCAGCCCGGCGGACGCTGGCGCTGGGAGGGCTCATGGTGGCCGACGAAGTGCAAGCCGGTCACGGCCGGTCCGGAACGCACCTGTGGAGCTTCCAGGCGGCCGGGATCGCACCAGACATGGTGGTGATGGGCAAACCGATGGGCAATGGCTTCCCGGTCGCCGCACTCGTAGTCAAGTCCGAGCTGCTCAGGGCCGTCCCCGAGGAGGTCGAGCTGTTCAGCACCTTTGGCGGCAACCCGGTAGCCTGCGCGGCCGCGCTCGCGGTCCTGGACGTCATCGAGGGTGAGGGCCTGGTAGCCAACGCCGCACATGTCGGCTCGTACCTCCGGCACGGGATGCTGACACTCGCCGAACGCCACCCCGTGATCGGGGACGTCCGAGGCGAGGGCCTGCTGCTCGGCATCGAGCTGATCGACGAAGCGCGCGGGCCAGCAGCCGGCGAGGCCAGCCAAGTAGTCGAGGCGATGCGCGAGCGGGACATCCTGCTCAGCGCGACCGGCCCGGCCGGGAACGTGCTCAAGATCCGGCCGCCCCTGGTGTTCCAGCCTGAACACGCCGACCTCCTCCTCCATGCCCTCGACGAGGTTCTCCTGGCCAGGGGCGGCCAGCTCAGGTAGGCGTCAGACCAGCAGCAATGTCTTGCCGACAGTCACCCTGGCCTCGATCGCGGCGTGCGCGTCGGCGGCTGCCGCCAGCGGGAACGGACTGCGAGCGCCCGCCACCGGCGCTGCCGGGCAGGCCACCGAGTGTCCGCCACTACGAGCGCCGCTGGGCGGGGACCGAACCGGGAGCCCAGGATTGAGCCCCGGCGTGTAGCCGGTCTTGGCGAAGGATTCGACACAGCCGGCGATGCCGAATCCTTCCGGATCATGAACAGACCGGTCGCGGTGGCGCAAGGAGCCGGCTGACCGCCCCTACGGTGGCCGGCCAGCCGGCCGGGACCCGGTGCGCTCTTGCCCAGCCTGGCGGTGGCACCCTTGATCATGTGCTTGACCTGCTGATACGCGATGCCAGGATTCGCACCGTTGATCCCGGCAGGCCGACCGCCACGGCGGTCGGCATCTGGAACGGCGCGATTGTCGGGCTCGACGAGGACGTCCTCGGCCTGCCGGCCCGGTCGACCATCACGGCCGGCGGCGCCGTCATCGTGCCCGGCTTCCACGACGCGCACTGCCACACGACGTCCTTCGGACTGGGCCTCGTCCTGCTGGACCTGACTGACGTCCACGGCCCCGCGGCCACCCTCGATGCCGTCACCGCGTACGCGGCTGCCCTCGGTGAGACGGACTGGGTCATCGGCACCGGTTATGGCGCAGGCATGCCCCTCGGTGAGCACCTGACCAGGGATGAGCTCGACCAGGCCGCGGGCGGGCGGCCGGTCTGGCTTACGCACTTCTCTGGTCACCAGTGCGTCGTGTCCAGCGCTGTCCTCGCTGCCGTCGGCATCGGCGCCGGCCGGACCACCGACCGCGGCCGCATCGGCACCGACGCCGCCGGACGCCCGACCGGCCTGCTCGAGGAGGCCGCGATGGACCTGGTCAAGGACCACGTCGGCCCGTCATCGGCCGAGCGGCTCGCGCGCGCGATCGACAAGGCCACCAGCCAGTACGCGGCCGAAGGCATCACCAGCTTTACCGACGCCGGCATCGGCTGTCCCGGCCTCGACCACAGCCCAGTCGAGGTCGCCGCCTACCAGCTCGCGCGCCGGTCCGGCTGGCTGCGGGCACGGGCGCAGCTCATGGTGCACAACGAGATGATGCATGAACTGGCCGCGCATCGTGACGACGCGATCGAGCGCGGCCTGGACTTCGGCATACACACCGGGTTCGGCGACGACTGGCTCAGCCTCGGCGCGATGAAGATCTGGGTTGACGGCCTCGGCGTCGAGGGCGCCGACGGCTCGCCCGACTTCGACAATGACCCCGACCTGCTGCGCCGGGATATCATCGCGGCGCACCGGGCGGGCTGGCAGGTCGCCGCGCACGCGATGGGTGATCACGCCGTCGACCTGGTGCTCGACGCGCTTGCCGAGGCCCGCGCGGGCAGCGCGGCGCCCATCCAGGTCATGCACCCGCGGCACCGGATCGAGCACGGCGGCCTGATCCGGCCCGATCAGCTGTCCAGGCTCGCTGACGCGGCGATGACCGTGGTGACGCAGCCCATCCTCGTATCGGCGTTCGGCGACCTGTTCGCCGAGGTCGTGGCCGCCGACCGGCTCGCCGAGGTATTCCGGGTGCGCAGCCTGCTCGAGGCCGGCGTCGCGGTCGCCGGCAGCTCGGACCGGCCGGTCGCACCTGGTTCGCCGCTGCGCGGCATGCAGGCGATGGTGCAGCGCCAATCCGCCGCCGGCGTCGTGCATGGACCGCAGGAGCGCGTCGCGCCCGCGCAGGCGCTCGCTGCTTACACGGCCGGCGCGGCGCGGGCGGCGCGGGCCGAGCACCACCGCGGTCGCATCGCCCGCTACCAGGCTGCCGATCTCGTGCTGCTCGGCGACGACCCACTCGCAGTGCCGGAGGAGAAGATCGGCGCTATCGACGTGCTCGGCACCATCGTCGGCGGCACGGCTAGCTATGACCAGGCCAGCCTGCTGACCGAGGTCCCGCCCATGACCGCGTCCCGAGCGAGTGAACGCTGATGCGCGACAGCGCTTGGGGTTTCCCCATCATCGACTTCCATTGCCACCTCCCGGTGCCGGACCCGGTGCCGCCGCCGGCCGAGGAGGCCTACCGCTGGCAGCACGGCGACCGCAAGCTCGCCGAGCTAAGGAAAAACTGGCGCTGGTACCAGGAGCAGTGGTGGGACGCCTACTCCTTCCCGTATCCCGAGCAGGACCAGCCGCCGGCTGACATCCAGGCCGGGCGGTGGTCCGCCGAGATCGAGGCGGGACAGCTCGAGGCCGTCGCGTTCGTGACCGGCGGCGGCAACGAGGTGCTCGCCGACGCCATCAACGGCTACCCGCGGATGCTCGGGTTCGCCCACCACGACCCGTTCTCTCCCGGCGCCGCCGACGAACTGCGGCGCGCGGCTACCGAAGACGGGCTGCGCGGCTACAAGGTCATCGCGCCCGCACTCGCCGGGCCGATCGATGACGAGGCGCTGTGGCCGGTCTGGCAGGCCGCCGAGGATCTGGCGATCCCGGTGCTCGTGCACTTCGGCACGCTGGACGGCGGCGGCGGCACCGCTGCGCACGTCAACATCAGCCCCCTGAAGCTGCACGACGTCGCCAAAGCATTCCCCTACACCACGTTCGTGATTCCGCACTTCGGCTGTGGCTACCTCGGTGACCTGCTCCAGCTCGCGTGGGCCTGCCGGAACGTCTGCGTCGACACCTCCGGCAACAACGAGTGGATCCGGTGGATGCCCTACCCGCTGACGCTGGCCGACTTGTTCCGCAAGTTCGTGGACACCATCGGCCCGGAGCGCATCGTGTTCGGCTCGGACTCGGCCCACTTCCCACGCGGCCTGGTGCGGACCTACTACGACGAGCAGACCAGGATCGTCAGGCAGCTTGGCCTATCCGCCGGAGACCGGAACCTGATCTTCGCCGGCAACGCCGCCCGCCTGCTCGGCCTGGTCACCGACCGATCATGACTGCGGCCGACGGCGAATACAGGGCCGCGCAGCTGGCCACCAGCGCACCGCAGATCAGCGACCCGCGCACCGCAGATCAGCGACCCGCCGCGGTGCTGGCCGACGGGCAACCTGTGGGTGTCGCTGCCGGAGATCAGCCTGGATGACGGCGCCGTCCGCTGACCGGGCAACGACGCTGGGACCAGGTGCCCCGCCCCGGCCGTGTCAGCCCGCGGCGCCAGCCGTGGTGACAATCCAGGCGAGCACCATGGCTTCCTCGCGCCACTTGTCATAACGGCCAGACCGGCCTCCGTGGCCGGCGGTCATCTCGGTCTTCAGCAGGAACGGGCCGCCCGTCGCCTCGGCCTGCAGCCTGGCGATCCACTTGGCGGGCTCGTGGTAGAGGACGCGCGTGTCATTCAGGCTGGTGACGGCCAGGATCGGCGGATAGTCCTGATCGCGGCTGACATTCTCGTACGGCGAGTACGACCTCATGTACTGGTAGACCTCGACGTTGTGGAGCGGGTCGCCCCACTCCTCCCATTCGGGCACCGTCAGCGGCAGCGTCGGGTCCAGGATCGAGGTCAGCGCGTCCACGAAGGGGACCTGCGCGACGATGCCGCCGAACGCGTCCGGCGCCATGTTGGCGACGGCGCCCATCAGCAAGCCGCCGGCCGAGCCGCCGCGGGCGACCAGCCGTTCCGGCGAAGTCCAGCCGTCCTTCACCACGTGCCGCGCGCAGGCGATGAAGTCGGCAAACGTGTTGATCTTCTTGAGCATCTTGCCGTCGTCGTACCAGTGACGGCCCATCTCGCCGCCGCCGCGCACATGCGCGATCGCGAACACGAACCCGCGATCCAGCAGCGAGATCCTGGAGATCGAGAAGCTCGGGTCGGATGAGATCTCATAACTGCCATACCCATAGAGCAGGAACGGGGCCGTTCCGGCTCGCGCCACGTCCTTGCGGCGGACGACTGACAGCGGGATCTGCGTCCCGTCGTCCGCGGTTGCCCACAGCCGATGCTGCTCGTAGTCAGCCGGGTTGTACTCGGAGCCATCCGGGCCAGGCAGGACCGGCACGCGCTTGAGCAAGGTCAGCTGGCCCGTGGCCACGGCGCAGTCGTAGACCGAGTTTGGCGTCACCATCGACACGTAGTGCAGACGGAACCTGTCCGTCTCGTACTCGGGGTTCGTGCCCGGGCTCACGTCATAGATGGGCTCGGGGAAGTCGATCTCGTGCTCGGCGCCTTCCGTCGGCAGGATGCGCAGGCCAGTGAGGCCGTTCCGGCGGAAGTAGACAACCAGGTGACTCGCGAACGCGTCAGCGCTCAGCAGCCGGGTGTCGTCGCGGTGCGGGATGAGCGGCGTCCAGGAGCCTGGGCTGTCGACCCGCGCCTGCGCTAGCTCGAAGTTCAGCGCGCCGTCGTTGTGCAAGATCAGCAGGCGCTCGGTCCCGTCCGGCAGCATCTGGTGCTCGACTTCGTACTCGACCCCGGTCCGGCGCGCGGCGACGACGGCAATCTCCCCCGTCGGGTTGGCCGCGTCCAGCAGCCAGATCTCGCTCGTCAGCTTGCTCGCCGAGCCGATCATCACATATCGCTCGCTGCGCGACAGGCCGACGCCCACGCCGAACTTCTCGTCGACTTCCTCGTAGACGACGACGTCCTCGCTCGCCGGCGTGCCAACCATGTGCCGCCACACCCGGTAGGGCCGCCAGGCCTCATCGACTGTGACGTAAAACAGCGCGGATCCGTCGGCGGACCAGGCGCTTCCGTAGAAGGTGTCGGGGATCTCGTCCGGCGTGATCTCGCCCGTTACCAGGTCCTTGAACCGCATCGTGTAGCGCTCGTCGCCGTCCAGATCCATGGAGTACGCGAGGAGCCGGCCATCGGGGCTGACATCGAAGGCGCCGATGGCAAAGAAAGGATTGTCGCCAGCCAGCGCGTTCCCGTCCAAGAGAATTTCTTCCCCGTCGAGCGGACCGCCGTCCTCCGTCATGGGCGGGCCGTCATCGTCGGGCCGGACTGCGCGGCGGCAGTGCACGGCGTACTGCTTGCCCTCGACCGTCCGGGCGTAGTACCACCAGCCGCGGTCCCGGACCGGCACGGACAGGTCGGTCTCCTGGGTGCGCGACTTGATTTCACCGAAGATGGCCTGGCGGAGCCCCTCCTGGCCGGCCGTCGTGGCCTCGGTGTAGGCATTCTCAGCCGTCAGGAAGGCGATTGTCTCCGGATTGTCCTTGGCGGTCAGCCAGGCGTACTCGTCGACGACAGTGTCCCCGTGGTGGGTGCGCTCGGTCGGCACGCGCTTGGCGACAGGCGGCTGCGGGCTGGCTGACGGCTGGTCGCTCATGAGGGTCGAGCTTACTGCGGCCGGCTGTCACCGCAGCGGGGCCAGGGCCACCTCGCCACAAGATCGGCCCCGCCGGCCAGGAGTACTGGCCTGCTGGCCGCCGTGGCGCGCAGTGACCCTCAGGTCCGCTGGCACCCAGGTCGCTGCCGCCCCCCCGCAGGCAGCGACCCGGGCCGCTTACCCGGCACGGGGCCCCTACTGGTCCGTGTCACGCAGGTAGGCCAGCACGGCCAGCACTCTGCGGTTTTCGTCCGGCCCTGGGCTCAGGCCGAGCTTGGAGAAGATCCGTGCGATGTGGGTTTCGATCGTCCGCTCCATGACGGACAGCCGGGCCGCGATGGCGGTGTTGGACAGGCCGGCGGATATCAGCTCGAGGATCTCGAGCTCTCGAGGTGTCAGCCGTTCGAGCCCCTGCTTGCCAGGCCACTGGTCCGTGGCCCGATCCCGCACGCCCGCACTCATGTCGATACCTCGCCGGCTCGCGCGGCTTGCGCCGCGTGTTCGCTGTCCAGGCCGCCGTCCGGCCCGGCGCAGCCAGCGTCGCAACCTCTGATGTGCTGCCGATGTGCTGGCGATGTACTGGCAGGTCAAGGCCTGTGGCGGGGGTATGGGCAGCCGGATTCGCGGGCTGTACCAGGCCCGCACGACCGGCGTGCGTTCGGCGTGCGGACCTGGTATCGCCTATCATCGGCCGGGCCGGCCGCCCAGGTCGTCAGTGCTAGCACTGAACCTGGAGACCGCCGGTGCCGACCCCGCGACGCTAGGGGATCGCGCCGGAGCGCTCTACCTGCAAGGATGCAGACGTTCAGCTGTACATGCCTGGAGGCCAAGTGCACGTCGTCGTCTTGCTCGTGGTGCTGCTCGCGCTGGTGGTCCTGGCTGGCCTCGCCATCTGGATCAGGCGGGCACGATCGTCGGCCCGGATCATCGACGTGCCGGCCGGACATCAGGAAGACCTGTTCTACGGCGGCATCATGTGCAAGGGCCTGACGACCAGCGGGCCCATGGTGAAGCTGGAGGTCTTCGACTGGGGCATCCGGATCCGCGGGATCGCGCCGACCCGGTGGGTCGTTCCGACCTGGGAAGCGCGCTACGAGGAGCTAGCGATGGCGGAGCTGGTGGCCTCGCCGTTCAGCCGGATCGCCGTCTGGCTCCGGCTGCGCGGAGAGTCCGGCGGCATGGGTTTCCTCAGCAATCAGAGCACACAGATCATCCGCATCTTCGAGGCCCATGAGGTCCCGGTCAACCGGGCGGTCGCCAAGATCAAGCGCGTCGACGAACTGTACGGGGCGCCCCGCTAGACCGCGACACGCAGGGCGGGGCGAAGACGATCACGGCCCCGTTCCCGGAAGTCTTATCGTTAGCAATCCGACCCACCTGGGCAATGATGCTGGGACGGCTCTTTCGCAGGCTCGGATCGGTCAGGGGGCTTGGTGGCTACGTACAAGATGGTGTACGGGGACGACGAGAACGTCGTCGATGAGACGCTAGAGGGCATAACCAGCATCGAGAGCGAAGAAGGCTGGATTGTCCTGTTCCGCGGGAACGATGCGATCCTGCGTGTCCAGGAGAGCCACGTGCAGTCGCTGGAACTGGTCGGCGCGTAGCGACCCGTGCGGCGGCAGGAGCCCGGCGGGCGGGCGCCCGGCGAGGCGCAGGCGCGACGTCAGGCGACCAGCTCGCCAAAGTTGCCAGGTCGCCCAGGTCGGCAGCGGCTACCTCTTTGCCGATGCCTTCTTACTCTTCTTGCTCGGGTGCTCGATGACCGCGTCCGGGCCCGGGAACATCAGGCAGCTATGCCCATCCTCGAACTGCACGAGGTAGGGCGGTTCCCCGCCAACTCCGCGCACTTCGACGATCTCGCCCATCCGCTCCGGCTGACCCACGATGCTGCCATGCACGTGAAGCCGATCCCCTACGACTGCCTGCATGTCCTTACCCCCGGTCCGCGTTTATCCTCTTCCGGTCCCGTTCGGCGCAGTGCGCACGCGTCAGGACACCTGTGCGGTATACCCAGATGGGCCGGCCGCGCACCTGGACAGCCGGCCGCGCGGCCGGAGCGGCCCGAGTCAGGTGGTGTTCACTCGTCGCCGCTGGCCAGCCGCAACCGCTGCCCGAGGGCCGCGGTGGCGCGCTGGATCTCGCGCGAACCGATGACGCGGAATGTCGCCGGAATGGCGGCGAGCTGCCGGGCGTACCAGTCCGGCTCGTTCGTCGTCGCCAGCAGGAGCGTCCGGCCTTCACCGGCCGCCTCTAGCCGTCCGAGGCTCCTCGGTACCCAGCGCGATGTCCGGTCGATGGTGTCGTCGATCAGGACCTCGACAGGGTGGGTCCAGCCTTGCGAAAAATGCTCTTCCAGGGTGCGCAGCGCGTCGAGCTCCGGCGGCGGCGCGAAGGTGTCCGGCAACAGGTCGACGGCGACGATCCGGTCGACGCGCAGCACGCGCCGTTCCTGCACCGTGTGGGACCAGGCCAGCAGGTACCACCGGCTGTGCCGCAGCACGACGGCCCACGGGTCCACCTCCATCGCCCGCTCCTTGGCGTGACCCATGAGGTAACGGAGCCGCAGTCGGCGCGCCGCGGAGCAGGCCTCGATCAGCTGCGTCGTCAAGTCTGGGCTTGGCGAGGTTTCGCCTGCCGGGCGCGGAGCGGACAGCTCGCGGACTGACCTGACCGGGCGTGCGACCCGCTCCGGCAGGGCCCTGACAATCTTGGCCAGCGCGCCGCCCACCAGGTCCGTGGGATTAGCCGCATGCCGATGGCCTTCGAGGACGGCCATCACCAGGCCCATCGCCTCGGCGGCAGTGAACATCAAGGGCGGAAGCCGCAGGCCACGTCCCACCCGGTAGCCGCCGTAGGGCCCGGTGACCGAGTCGATCGGCAGATCTGCCTCGCGCAGGATTGCGACGTAGCGACGCGCGGCCCGCTCGGTGACGTCCAGCCGCTCCCCGAGCTCGCGCGCCGTGATGCCAGGGCTGTTCTGGATGACTTCCAGTGCCAGCAGCGCCCTGGCCGTCGGACTCACTTCGTGTGCCAAGAGGCTCTCCAGATCCCGGAAGCAGAACGTCCGGAATCAACGATAGCCTCACGCGCATGGACACAGACAACATTGCGATCCTGCTAGAACCGCCGATTTCAGGTAACGAGCTCGACACTCTCCTCGGTGCCCTCGAACGTCAGCGCAGGTACATAGCCTGGAAATGCGGAAACCTCGACTCGGCCGGCCTGCGGGCCACCCTCGGACCATCGACCATGACCCTCGGCGGGCTGCTCAAGCATCTGGCACTGGTCGAGGACGACATGTTCGTGGTCAAGCTGAGCGGGCGGAGTCTCCATCCGCCATGGGACGCCGTGGACTGGGACGCCGACCCGGACTGGGAGTGGCACTCGGCCGCGCAGGACGGTCCCGAGCAGCTCATGGCCTTGTGGCAGGACGCTGTTGGCCGCTCACGCAGCCTGGTGGCCGAGGCTGTCGCCGACGGCGGCCTGGGCCAGCCCGCCGCCGTCAGCAGGCCCGGCGGCCGGACACCCAGCCTGCGGCGCCTCCTCATCGACATGATCGAGGAGTATGCGCGGCACCTTGGTCACGCGGACCTGATCCGCGAGTCGGTCGACGGGCTGGTCGGCGAGGACCCGGAGTGACCGCAGCGGGCACGACGGGATGAAGTAATCCACGGCGAGTCGCCATCGGTCGCACTTTGAACGTGTTCAAAATCACACTGTCGAGACGTAGCGGGTGAGAGCTAGCACACCGCAGACTTGAACATGTTCAAGAACCTCAGCCGAGGAGCGGCCATGAGCATCGTCGTCACCTACGTCGCCTATCTCCTCATCAGCGTCGCCCTCACGGTCCTGGCTGGTCGCGTCCTATCGCGCAGCGGTCGAATGTTCCTCGTCGACGCGCTGGGCGGCAGCGAAAGCGCCGCCAGCGGGATCAGCAACCTGATCGTCGTGTCCTTTTACCTGATCAGCCTGGGATTCGTCGCGCTGACCATGCGCACGTCAGGCGACATCGTCAGCGCCAGGCAGGCGATCCAGCTGCTGGCAGCGAAGGTCGGCGCCGTCCTGCTTGTGCTGGGCGTGCTGTACCTGGCCGGCATCCTCATCCTGACCAGGCTGCGCCGCAGGCTCAGGACACAGGCCCAGCCTGCCGCCGCGTCGGTGCCGGCCTCGATCGCGATGACGCCGACCGGGCCTGCTACCCCGCAGGCATTCTGGCGGCCAGGATCCGGCCGGACCGCTCAGTGAGCCACCCGGCCGAGCCGCTGCTGACGCCACGTGCGGAGCTGACCAGGGCCGCCATCGTCGAGGCCGCACTGCGGCTCTTCCGCGAGCACGGCTATGAGGCGGCGACGATGCGGGCGATCGCCGCCGAGGCAGGTGTCTCGACCGGCAACGCGTACTACTACTTCGCCTCGAAGGACGAGCTGATCCAGGAGTTCTACCTGCGCAGTCACGCCGAGCACGCCACCGCCTGCCGTGGCCTGCTCGACACCGAGGCTGACTTCGCCAGTCGGCTGCGGGGCACGCTCAGGTCCTTGATCGATGTGCTGAGTCCCTACCACTCGTTCGCCGCCACGTTCTACAAGAGCGCAGCCGAGCCGGCCAGTCCGCTGAGCCCGTTCAGCAAGGAATCAAGTGCCGCGAGAGATGCGTCGATCGCGCTGTACCGCGAGGTCGCGGACGGATCGTCGGCCAGGATCGACCGCGAGCTTCGTGCCGAACTGCCGGAGCTCTTGTGGCTCTACTCGCTGGGCATCGTGCTGTTCTGGGTGTACGACACATCACCAGCGCAGGCCAAGACCTACCGGCTGATCGACGCGACGGTGCCGCTGGCCGACCGGCTCATCTCGCTCGCGCGAATGCCAGTCCTGCGCGGCACGACACGCGAGATCGTCACGATCATCCGCGAGATCCGGAGCTAGCAGCCCCCGCTGCGGATGGTCACGCGCCCAGCCTGAATGGCGGGTACTGATCGGTGACCAGGACGAACGCGTAGGCGGCGACCCGGTTGTGCCAGCGGAGCACGCCCTCGACGAAGCTGAATATGTCACGGGGATAACGGCCGGTGAACAAGATCGCGAACCAGGTCACGATCACCGCGAAGAACGCAGCGATGTCCAGGAAGAACAGCACGATGTAATGCGGGATGGCCAGCAGCCATTTGACCAGCGGCAGCCACCGGTTCAGGTCCGTGGCAGCGTCGGGATAGGCGTACTCAAGCTGGACCCACTGGTGGTCGTCGGTGGACGGATAAGTGTCGTTCATCAGGGCCAGGTAGGTCCATACCCGGTTGATGAAGCGCTGCAGTTCCAGGTTCCAGTCGAACCACCACCGCGGGTACTTTTGCCTGAACAAGATCATCAGCAGCGGCCCGAAGAACAGCAGGCCGCCAGCGCCCGCGGGGCCGTAGTACGTGGTGGAGTGGTGGAGTGCGGATGTGCTTCCCGCGGATTCCCAGGTCGCGCCGGAAACGGCGCCGAGCACGACCGCGATCGGGATGATCACGATTATCCGGAAGAACGACGTTAGCCGGTTGAGCGGCCGGTCCGGGTACTCGACGGCAAATTGGACAGGATACGGGCCTTGAGCCATGGTCATAACGCCCTCCTTGTAGCCAGTTCCGAATGCATACCCATTGGCCGGCATCATCAATGCCCGTCAGCTGCGGCGAGCCGCGCACCGCCCGCCCCGGGCCCGCTGCACCACCCAGCCGGCCGGGCACGCGGCCGCCAGCATGGATGTGCACGCCGCTGCAGGCCATCCGGCCATCCGGCCAGCCGACCAGTAACCGACCTCAAGATGAGCGAACGAAGAACACAAGATGGCTGGCGTCCGAATAGCCAGGACCACGAGCTGCCACCCATAGATCCTTGCGCTGCCCGGGCGGCAGGCGTAGGAAAGTGTGAATGGCCGGATTCGCCCGGCCCGCGCATCGGTGGAGGTCGGCATGTCCTTAAGGACGAGGGGACGGAAGGTAGTAGCAGTTGCCGGTGTCACGGGCGTCGCGGCGGCGCTTACCGTCGGGCTGTCCGCGGCTAGCGGCGCGGCCGCCACCAGCAGACACGGCGACGATGGCGGACACGTCCGGCTTGACCGGGTCTTCATCATCGTCCTGGAGAACCATTCGCAGCACAGCGTGATCGGCGATCCCAACACGCCGTACATCACCTCGCTGGCGCAGAAGTATGGGCAGGCCACCGACTACTACGGCGTCACGCACCCGAGCGAGCCGAACTACGTCGCCATGATCAGCGGGTCGAACTGGTACACCAACACCGACAATCCGGCGAACAGGTTCGACCACACCAACCTCGTCGACGAACTCGCGGCGCGACACATCAGCTGGGGCGCCTACATGGAGGCACTCCCGGCCACCGATCCACTGACCGATTTCTGGCCCTCGAGCACCGACCCGCTGTATGCCTCGAAGCACGACCCCTTCGCCCTGTTCACCGACATCCGCAGCGACCCGGCCAGGGTCGCGAACATCAAGCCCTACACGGCGCTCGCGGCTGACCTCAACAGCCCGCACGCACCGCGGTTCGTCTACATCGTTCCGGACCAGTGCAACGACATGCACGGCGGCGTGTACGACACGATCGCGGGGCACCCCGAGACACCCTGCCCGTACAACACCGTCAACGACGACCCGGCCGACGTGCGCCTCAAGCAGAACGCTGACGCGTTCGTACACGGCGCGGTGACGACGATCATGTCCAGCCGGGCGTGGACGCGGCACAGTGCGATCTTCATCATCGCCGACGAGGGCGACTACACCGGCAACGCGGTCAACGGCGGCTGGGACTCCCCGGCAGGCTGCTGCGACTCGCCGGTCCTGCCGGCTGGGGACCCTGACATCAGTGCCAGCTGGCCCGGCGGGCTGTACGGCGGCGCGCTAGTGCCCGCCATCGTCATCGACCCCAGCGGTCCGCACCACTTCGTCAGCAGCGCCCCCTACAACCACTACTCGCTGCTGCGCACCATCGAGGACGCCTGGGGCCTCGGCGAGCTCGGCTTTACTAGCGACCACGCTCAGGTCAGCACCATGAACGTATTCCTGACGCACTGACGGGCCGCCGCGGGAGGGCTCGCGCCCGGCCGCGTCGCTCGGACATGCATGCCTTGACCGAATGGGGCTGCAGCGGCCGGACAGCTAGTGCCGTCCGGCTCGCTGCACCCTCGGTCAGGCGCGGGCGCTGCCAATAACGCGATGGCGCCGTCAGACGTTGAAGCGGAACTCGACCACGTCGCCGTCGCGCATGATGTAGTCCTTGCCCTCGATCCTGGCCTTGCCGGCGGCACGGGCCGCGGCGATCGAGCCGGCCGCCATGAGGTCCTCGAACGACACGATCTCGGCCTTGATGAAGCCGCGCTGAAAGTCGGTATGGATGACGCCCGCCGCCTCCGGCGCCGTCGCGCCGACCGGGATCGTCCACGCTCGTGACTCCTTCGGCCCGGCCGTCAGGAACGTCGACAGCCGCAGCGCCGCGAATCCGGCCCGCGCCAGCTGCGCCAGGCCAGGCTCCCCCAGGCCAAGCTCGGCCAGCAGTTCCGCCGCCTCGGCGGGCTCCAGCTCCGCCAGCTCAGATTCGGTCTTGGCGTCCAGGAAGGCTGACTCGGCCGGCGCTACCAGCTCGGCGAGCCGCTTGCGCAGCTCGTCGTCGGCGAGCTCCGCATCGTCCTCGTTGAACACGTAAAGGAACGGCTTGGCCGTCAGCAGCTGCAGCTCGCGCACGTCAGCCAGGTCGATGCCAGCCGCGGCTGCCCCGGCAAACAGCGTCGTCCCCGAGTCCAGGACCTGCTGCGCCTTCTCCGCCGCGGCCGCGATCCGCACGCGCTCAGGATCCCGGCCGGACTTGGCCTCCTTGGCCAGCCGCGGTGCGGCCTTCTCCAGCGTCTGCAAGTCGGCCAGCATCAGCTCGGTGGCGATGGTCTCGATGTCGCGCTCCGGCGACACGTCCCCGTCGACGTGGCTCACGTCGGGGTCGGTGAAAACGCGCACGACCTGGCAGATCGCGTCGGTTTCGCGGATGTGCGACAAGAACTGGTTGCCCAGGCCCTGGCCCGCCGACGCACCGCGCACGAGCCCCGCGATGTCGACGAACCGGACGGTCGCGGGCACGATCTTGGCCGAGTCGTACAGGCTGGCCAGCGCGTCCAGCCGCGGATCGGGAATGCCAACAATGCCGACGTTTGGCTCGATCGTCGCGAACGGGTAGTTAGACGCCACGGCGTTAGCCCGCGTCAGCGCGTTGAACAGCGTGGACTTACCGACATTGGGCAGGCCGACGATCCCGATGGACAGACTCACCGCTGAATTCTATTAGGGACAGGGAACGGGGCCGTCCACGCATCCGCCGCCCGCGATCGAGCCGCCGGCTCGATGCGCCGGGGGCGGCGGATCCCGCGAACTGACGTACGCGGCCGGGCGTGTCGGACCTGAAAACTGTCATGACCGGCTGTAAGCATGCAGGATATGGACGCGATTTCGCTGCTCATCGGGCTCCTGCTGGGAGCCGCCGTCGGCGCCGTCATGGGTTATCTGCTGGCTCGCGGGCGGCTGGCGACCGTCACCGCCGAGCTGACCGGGCAGGCCAGGGCGGCCGACGAGCGCGCTCGGGCAGCCGACGAGCGGGCCGATTTGCTCGAGCGCGCCTCGCGAGAGCGGGCTGACCTGATCGACAGCCAGCTCGCAGAGCGGTTCCAGGAATTGTCGGCGCAGGCGCTCGACCGCAGCACGAGGACCTTCCTGGAGATCGCGGAGGGTCGGCTGAGCGCCGCGAACGCCAAGGCGGCTGGTGACCTGGACACCAGGAAGGCCGCGGTCGAGCAGATGGTGCAGCCGCTGCGCGACACGCTCGCCCGGGTGGAGAGTCAGCTACGCGAGAGCGACGCAGCGCGGCGCTCATCGCACGCCGCGCTCACGGAGCAGGTGACGATCGCCCGGCAGAGCTCGGACCAGCTGCGAGCGCAGACGCAGGCGCTCGTGACCGCGCTGCGCCGGCCCGAGGCCCGCGGCCGCTGGGGCGAGATGCAACTGCGCCGGGTCGTCGAGCTGGCCGGGATGAGCAACAAGTGCGACTTCGACGAGCAGGTCGGGGTGTCGACCGTGGACGGCGCGCTGCGCCCGGACATGGTGATCAGGCTGGCCGGCGGCAAAAACATCGTCGTCGACTCCAAGGTGTCGCTCGCCGCTTATCTGGAGGCGGCCGAGGCAACCGACGAGAGCGTCCGCGACGCCCGCCTGGCTGCTCACGCCCGGCATCTGCGTGAGCATGTCGACAGGCTCGCGGCCAAGGCGTACTGGTCGGCAGTCAGCCCGTCGCCCGAGTTCGTCGTGCTGTTCATCCCCGGTGAGGCGTTCCTGGCTCCTGCGCTGGAGCACGACACGGCGCTGCTGGAGTATGCGATGGCGCACAAGGTGCACATCGCCACGCCGACGACGCTGGTGACGATGCTGCGCACGGCTCAGTACGCGTGGCAGCAGGCCGCACTCTCGGACAACGCGCGTGCTGTCTTCGATCTCGGCCGCGAGCTGTACGACCGGATCAGCGGGCTCGGCAAGCACGTCGACGGTCTCGGCAAGGCGCTGACCAACGCCGTGTCCAGCTACAACAGGACCGTCGGCTCCCTCGAGAGCCGCGTACTCGTCAGCGCCCGCAAGCTGAACGAGCTGGGCGTTGTCGATGCCGAGCTCGAGCAGCCGAAGCCGGTCGAAGACACGGTGCGCGCGCTCTCCGCGCCCGATCTGGTCGTCGAAGCCGGGCCCGAGCTGGTGGCGCCGCCCGGACCAGTTCGCGAGGCGGCCACCCAGACTCAGCTGTTCGGCAGCAGCCGGGCCATCAGCGCGGCCGGCTAGGAGCTGGCCGACGTGCAGGACTGGATCACCAGGACCATCGGCCGCCGGGGTTATCGAGACCGCGAGCCGAGCGCGGCCACGTTCCGATCGCACGTCACGAAGCGGGGCGCGCTGCTCGGTATGTTCGCCCTCTGCCTGGTCGCCTGTCTGCTGGCAGCGTGGCTGCATACGGACGTGGTCGCTGGCGCCGCGTTCGTCCTCGCCGGGATCCTGGCCCCTGTGTATGCGCGGCGGGACGCACAGCTGCACATCGTCATCTCCGCGCCGTTCGTCTTCCTGCTGGCGGAGATCGCCACGCAGGCCCTGACCGCGCAGGGCAGCTCGAGCCGCGGCTCGGCGATGTCGGTGGTCGAGGGCACGTTCCTGACGCTGGCGGATGTCGCGCCCTGGCTGTTCACTGGCACGGCGATCTGCGTCGGCGTCGCAATGACCCGCGGCCTGCCGCAGTGCGTGCGCGACCTGCGGGCCGGCCTGCGCGGTGAGGTCCGGGCAACGAGCCTGCGGCGAAGCTGGCCCGGACCGCAGGCCTAGCTCCCGGCGGGCTTGCGCAGCTCGCGCGGCAGGCCGAACACCATCCGCTCCTTGACTGCCTCGACTTCCTCGACGTCGGTGAAGCCGCTGTCAGCGAGCCGGGCCAGGACGCCCGACACGAGGTCCTCCGGCACCGAGGCGCCGCTGGTGACGCCGACGGTGCTCGCTGCGTCCAGCCAGGCCGACTCGATCCCGGAGGCGTCGTCGACCAGGTAGGCGGCGCGAGCCCCGGCGTCGCGGGCGACCTCGACGAGTCGGACCGAGTTCGAGGAGTTCAGCGAGCCGACGACGATCACCACGTCGGAGTCGGCGGCGATCTGCTTCACCGCGGCCTGCCGGTTCTGGGTGGCGTAGCAGATGTCGTCGCTGGGCGGATCGAGGAGCAGCGGGAATCGCTTGCGCAGGGCTGACACCGTCTCGGTGGTCTCGTCGACGGACAGCGTGGTCTGCGAGAGCCAGGCCACCCTGGCCGGATCGCGGACCTCGACCGAGTCGCTGCCCTCCGGCCCGTCAACCAAGTGGATGTGTGCCGGAGCTTCGCCGGTCGTGCCGACGACCTCCTCGTGGCCCTCATGCCCGATCAGCAGGATGTCGTAGTCCTGAGCCGCGAAGCGCCGCGCCTCGTTGTGGACCTTGGTCACCAGCGGGCAAGTCGCGTCGATGGTCTGCAGGCCCCTGCCCCTGGCTTCCTCACGAACCTCCGGGGACACGCCGTGCGCGGAGAACACGACCACCGATCCCTCGGGAACCGCCTCAGTTTCCTCGACGAAGATCGCCCCCCGGTCCTCAAGAGTCCGGACGACATGAGTGTTATGGACGATTTGCTTCCGGACGTAGACGGGCGCGCCGAAGCGCTCAAGCGCCTTCTCCACGGTCTGCACCGCCCGGTCGACGCCCGCGCAGTAGCCACGGGGCTTGGCGAGGAGCACACGGCGCGACTGAGCTGACATGGTCCCCAGTCTAGGTGTTCATCAATAGGGTCGATCCCGGCACCGTGCTACCGCGCGTCGCGCCTGGCCGCGGCGGATCAGCCTCGGGACGGGAATCGCCCCTCCCGCCTTGCGCCAGCCCCGGGGCCAGCGAGAATGAGCGCAGGACGATGCTTGACCTCGGCCTCGGGCGCAGCCGCCAGAGCGGGCCGGTCAGGAAGAGGGAGAACGATCAGGCGTGGGCGTTCCGCAGGTCCCTGAGCAGGTCAGGCGGGCCCCGATCGTCGCGGTGCGCGCCGTGTTCGCCGGGATCGGCCGGATAGTGATGTCTGCCGGCAGGGCGGACGCCGGCCACGCTGACGCGCTAGCGCCGAGTCAGGCGGGCACGGCGCAGCGACGGCTGCGCCCGGCCGGGGCGGACGTGCCCGCAGCAGCGGCCGGTCCGCCCGCCGAGCACGCTGCCAGCAGGCCTGATTTGCCGCTGGCCAGCTACGACACGCTCTCGCTGGCCTCGATCCGGGCCCGGCTGCGCGGCCTGGACGTCGGCCAGCTCAAGGTCCTGCTGGACTATGAGGCCACCAACGCGGAGCGGCCAGAGGTCATCGGCATGTTCGAGCGGCGTATCGAGAAGCTCGAGTCCAGCGGGTGACGGCCCTGATCGGCAGCCGGGAGCCCACATGCCGCTAGAGACGTCCGAGCAGGCGCCTGTCCCGGTCCGTACCGTTACGCGCCTGGTGGGCGAGTGGATCGGGCGCCTCGGCAAGATCTGGGTCGAGGGCCAGATCGCCGAGCTCACCCGCCGCGGGGGCACCGTCTTCATGACGCTGCGCGACCCGGTCGCGGCGGTGTCGGTGCGTGTGATCTGCACCGGCGCGGTCCTCGACGCCACGACGCCGGCGCCTGGCGTTGGCGCGCGTGTCGTCATCTGGGCCAAGCCGGAGTTCAACGCCGCCCGGGGCTCGTTTGCGCTGACTGGCCTGCAGCTCAAGGCCGTCGGCATCGGCGAACTACTGGCCAGGCTGGAGCGGCTGCGCACAGCGCTGGCCGCAGAAGGGCTTTTCGCCACCGAGCGCAAGCGCAAGCTGCCGTTCCTGCCGAAGTCGGTCGGCTTGATCTGCGGACGCGACTCCGCGGCCGAACGCGACGTGCTGCGCAACGCCGCGCGGCGATGGCCGGCGGTCAAGTTCCGGGTGGAGCAGGTGGCGGTCCAGGGTCCGCGGGCGACCGAGGAGATCATCGAGGCGCTGCAGCGGCTCGATGCGGACAAGGCTGTCGACGTCATCATCATCGCCCGCGGCGGCGGCTCAGTCGAGGACCTGCTGCCGTTCTCCGACGAAGACCTGGTCCGGGCAGTCGCGGGCTGCGTGACGCCGGTAATCAGCGCGATCGGTCACGAGCAGGACGTGCCGCTGCTGGACCTGGTCGCCGATGCCCGCGCCTCGACGCCGACCGATGCAGCCCGCCGGGCCGTGCCTGACGTTTCCGAACAGCTCGAGCTGATCGGCCAGCTTCGCGGGCGTGCCCGCCGGTCGCTGGCCGGCCGGCTCGACCGCGAAGGTTCCTGGCTGAGCGCGGTCAGGTCCCGGCCCGCGCTGGCCAGCCCGACCCTGGAGATCGACCGCCGCAACGAGCAGATCCTCGGCCTGGCCGAGCGTGGGCGTCTTGCGCTCGCCACCGGGCTCGACCGGGCGAGCGACAACCTGGCCCACATCAGGGCTCGGCTGCTCGCTCTGTCGCCGGCCGCGACGTTGCGCCGGGGCTACTCGATCGTCCAGCAGGCGGATGCCACCGTCGTGCTGTCAGCCAGTCAGGTGTCTGACGGCGAGGCGCTGACCGTCCGGTTCGCGGCCGACCAGCTGACGGTCACGGCCGGCCGCCCGCATCGCAGCTAGCCGTGCGGGCCGTTCAGCCGCCAGCTCGCCGGTGACCACGGGAACCGGCGATACCAGCAGTTGCCGAGGTCAGCCAGGTAACCAGGCGGCGTTCGGAGCGACTGGCAGCGAGCGCGCGGATGACCGGCACTGACCGCGACGGCGGACGTTAGCGAAGCGGGCAGCCGCCGCCGGTGACGTCCGGTAGGCCGGGCGTTGCACGGCGCGGCCAGGGATGCGGCACATGGCCGCCCGACGCCAGGGTGCTCATGACTATTCATGTCGTCCCTTCGCCGATGACCGGCAGAGCGGCCCCACGCTCCTACGTTGATCGGCGCGCCCGGCTGTCGCGTTACGAGCGCACTAGGCTAGCGATCGTGGCAGCGGCAACGGGCGGTTCTGGCAAGAACGAGCGTCCGCCCTACGAGCAGGCTCGCGACGAGCTGACAGAGCTCGTCAAGCGGCTGGAGGCGGGCGGGCTCACCCTGGAGCAGTCTCTTCGGCTGTGGGAACGGGGCGAAGAGCTGGCCGCCATCTGCGAAGACTGGCTCGAAGGCGCAAGAGCCAGGCTCGCCACCGCTGTTGCCCAGCATGAGCAAGCACAGCATGAGCAGGGACAGCACGAGCAAGCACAGCATGAGCAGGGACAGCACGACGGTCATGACAAGGCGGACCGGCCGCCTGGCGCCCCCTTCTGACCGGCCCTGGCGCACTCAGCAGGCGCCCGCGCCAGCGGGCCGGTTAGCGGCCCCGTTCCTGTCCCTAAGCTGGCGTGACGCGTAGCCGCGACAGCACCTCGAGCACCCCGTCGGCGAGCTGCCTGGCCCTGTCGGCGTCCGGGGCGAGGGACACCTCGGCGACCGCCAGCATCATGGCACCCGTCATCACGATCGCCGCCGCCTCGTCCAGGGGCTCGCCGCTGCGTGCGAAGAACTCGGTGTTCCGGTGGACCCAGTCCGAGAGGCGCTGCCGCCACAGGAGCTCGAAGCCGGGCGGCCCGTCGCCGCGAGCGAACATGCCGGCCAGATCGCGCTGCTCGATGCAGACATCGAGGTAACCGCGCGCGCCTGCCAGCAGCAGCCGCATGGGATCGGTGACGCCTCCGTCGCGGCACTCCCGCACAGCCCTGCGCGTGCGGATGTCGTGCTCGTTGTGCAGACCCTCGAACAACGCCAGGTACAGGTCGGCCTTGCCGGAGAAGTGGTGGTAAAGGCTGCCCACGCTGGCGCCAGCCAACGCGACGATGTCGGTGACGCCAGCCTCTGCATAGCCCTCGAGCATGAAGACCTGGCGCGCCGCGGCCAGCAGGACGGCCCGGGTCGACGAGCCGCGGTCAGCGGTTCGGCCCGCAGCCGTCTGTTCAGTAGTCATGCGCTCCGGCGTTCTCAGCAGTCCCATGCAGGGCGGCAGGCCGACTGGCCAGCCTGGTACATAGGATTCCACCACGGCCCGCCGAGAGGGAAGGTGCGTTGGCCATGAGCGACGATCAGGCAGCGGCGCTGCCCGGAGTACCGTCCGGCGTCGCCGGTGCCCCCGGCATCGCAGCGCAAGTCAGCGCCGCAGGCGACGCCGCTGCCACGCCTGAGCCGAGCCGGCACGCACCGGACCGCAACCTCGCGATGGAGCTAGCCAGGGTAACCGAGGCAGGCGCGATGGCCGCTGCCCGCTGGGTAGGGCGCGGCGACAAGAACGGCGCTGACGGCGCGGCCGTCAACGCCATGCGACAGCTGATCAACACTGTCTCCATGAACGGCGTCGTCGTCATCGGCGAGGGCGAGAAGGATGCCGCGCCGATGCTGTACAACGGCGAGCAGGTCGGCGATGGCAGCGGCGCGCTCTGCGATGTGGCGGTCGACCCCATCGACGGGACCCGGCTGACGGCCAACGGAATGCCCAACGCGATCTCTGTCCTCGCGGTCAGCGCGCGCGGCTCGATGTACGACCCGTCGGCCGTCTACTACATGTCCAAGCTGGTCACCGGCCAAGAGGCCGCGAGCGCCGTCGACATCGACGCGCCGCCGGCCGTCAACGTCGCGGCCGTGGCCAGGGCGAAGAACTGCTCCTCATCGGACGTCACCGTCGTCATCCTGGACCGGCCCAGGCACGCGGAGCTGATCGCTGAGGTACGCGCCGCGGGCGCGAGGATCAAGCTGCTGACCGACGGTGACGTGGCCGGCGCGATCATGGCAGCGCGGGACGGCACCGGGGTCGACCTGCTGCTCGGCATCGGCGGCACGCCCGAGGGCATCATCGCTGCGTGCGCCATCAAGTGCCTCGGCGGCGTGATCCTGGGCAAGCTCGCTCCGCGCGACGACGCCGAGCGGGCCAAGGCCCTCGATGCCGGCCACGATCTGAGCCGGGTCCTGA
Source organism: uncultured Actinomycetota bacterium (assembly GCA_963792725.1). Lineage (GTDB taxonomy): Bacteria > Actinomycetota > Actinomycetes > Streptosporangiales > Streptosporangiaceae > JAJYUU01. The sequence goes on from CAWBXJ010000004.1 coordinate 911,780, forward strand.
GCACTGATGACCTGGTGACCTCCGATGACGCGTTCTTCGCGGCCACCGGGATAACCGACGGCGAGCTGCTGGCCGGGGTGAGGTACAAGTCGGGCGGCGCCACGACGCATTCGCTGGTGATGCGGGCTCGGTCCGGCACGGTCCGTAACATCTACGCCGAGCACCAGCTGTGGAAGGTTTCCAAATACTCTGCGGTCGACTACGGCTACCAGGCTCGCGAGTCGGAGAGGCGCAGGAGACCGGAGGTCTAGCCGCGGGCTAACGGGACTCGGGTGAGCCACGCGACAGCGTCCTGCCGATTAGCCGCGCGCAGCGTGATCCGGACTAGCCGCGCGGCAGGGTGCCGCGGCGCAGGTTGCCGAGTCGCCGCTGGCGCTTGGGGGACGTCACCTTGATGGTGCCGCCAAAGCCGACCGTGCGCACGTCGACTACCGGCTGCACATTGCCACCCTGGCCCAGTCCTGGCTGACCTGGCGCGGCCGAGCGCGGGCTAGGCTGGCGGACCGTCCGGTTGATCTTCCGGACGAGCACCCCTGTGCCGCTCGTCTCTACCGATACCCCGTCGGGAACGATCAGGTGAATGGTGCCGGCGATGAGCGTGGCGTAGACCACGATGCGGCCGCTCTGGAGCAGCGCCTCGCGCAGGTCTAGCTCGACCTCGCCAAATATGGCCACGACGGGGAGACTGTCCGGGACCACCCAGCGGCCTTCCCGGCTGTCCCGGCCGAAGATGCCAGTGACCGCCCGCCTGCCATCGAGCCTGATCGGCTGGGCGTCCGCGCCTACCAGGTCAGTGGTCAGGACGGCGAGTTCTCCCAGCGTGCGGGCCTGATAGGCGCGCTCGACCCGTTCGGTGTGCTCGTCTGGCGTCAGCCTGCCATCGCCGGCGGCCTCCGCGAGCAGCGTGATCACCCGGTCGCGGTCAAAATCGGAGGCACGAAGATCGCGCGGTGCCGGGCGGAATGTCACTCTCCGAAGATACTGCAGTGGCAGGTCACCAGCGTGTCATGCGAGGGCTGTCCAGTACCGCAGCCAGTGCCCCAGCCACTGCCGGACGCCAGTACCGCAGCCACTGCCGGACGCCACTGCCGGGCAGCCACTACCGCAGCCACTGCCCCAGCCACTGCCGGACGCCACCGTCCCCGCCACTGCCGGAGCCAGGCCAAGGTCTACCGCCTAGTATTTTGGTATTCACAACTATCTGCGGTCATGCGTGGCTGTGCCACGAGTCCTACAACCATGGGGAGCTAGCGGGTGAGCGAGGCGATCGGCACTCAGGACACCGGCAGGCGCGGTCTGCGCGACGGGAACTACAAGTGGGTCGCCCTCTCCAACACAACCCTCGGCATGCTCGCCGCCACGGTCAACGCCTCGATCGTGATCATCGCGCTGCCCGCCATCTTCCGCGGGATCCACCTGGACCCCCTCAAGCCCGGCAACGTCAGCTACCTGCTCTGGATGCTGATGGGCTACCTGGTCGTCTCAGCGGTGCTGGTGGTGACCCTCGGCCGTCTTGGTGACATCTACGGCCGAGTGCGCATGTACAACGCCGGGTTCGCGATCTTCGGGCTGGGCGCGCTCGCGTTGCCGTTCGACCCGTTCATCGGGGGCCAGGGGGCGCTGTGGCTGATCGGTTTTCGGGTCATCCAGGCGGTCGGGGGCGCCATGCTCATGGCGAACTCGCCGGCGATTCTCACGGACGCCTTCCCGCCCAACCAGCGCGGCACCGCCATGGGCATCAATCAGGTGGCCGGCATATCCGGCCAGTTCATCGGCCTGATCCTCGGCGGGCTCCTGGCTGCCGTCGACTGGCGGCTCGTCTTCATCGTGTCTGTGCCAATCGGCCTGGGCGGCACGATCTGGTCCTACCTCAGCCTGAAGGAGGTTGGCCTGCGGACGCCAGCCAAGATCGACTGGCTGGGCAACATCACGTTCGCCGTCGGCCTGATCCTGCTGCTGACTGGCATCACGTACGGGATCCAGCCGTACGGTGGCCATTCGATGGGCTGGACGAGTCCGCTGGTCCTGACGGGCCTGATCGGCGGCCCGGTTCTGCTCGTGGTGTTCTGCTTCATCGAGACCAAGGTCATCTCGCCGATGTTCGACCTGCACCTGATGAAGATCCGCGCGTTCGTGGCCGGAACGACCGCCACTCTGCTCGCCTCGATCGCCCGCGGCGGGCTGCAGTTCATGCTGATCATCTGGCTCCAGGGCATCTGGCTGCCGCTGCACGGCTACGCCTACAAGGACACGCCGCTCTGGTCGGGTATCTACTTGCTGTCTCTTACCTTCGGGTTCGTGGTCTCGGGGCCGCTTTCAGGCTGGCTCTCGGACAAGCACGGCGCCCGTGCCTTCGCCTCAGGCGGGCTGATCGTGTCCGCGCTTGCCTTTGGCGGGCTGCTCCTGATTCCGGTCGACTTCAGCTATCCCGAGTTCGCCGCGCTGATCTTCGTGGCCGGGGCCGGGATGGGGCTCTTCTCGGCGCCTAACGCCGCCGCGATCATGAACAGCGTCCCCGCCAAGCAGCGCGGGGCGGCCTCGGGGATGCTCGCCACGTTCCAGAACTCCGGCTTCGTGCTATCCATCGGAGTGTTCTTCTCGCTGATGATCGCCGGCCTGGCGGCCACCTTGCCGACCACACTCAGCAGGGGCCTGACCGCGCAGGGCGTGCCGTCCTCGATCGCCCACCAGATCGGCTCGCTGCCGCCGGTCGGCAGCCTGTTTGCCGCGTTCCTCGGGTTCAACCCGGTGCACGAGCTACTGTCGCCCACCGGGGTGCTCAGCCACCTGCCCGCCGCGAACGCCGCCCGGCTGACCGGCAAGACGTTCTTCCCGCAGCTGATCTCGCAGCCGTTCCACCACGGCCTCGTGATCGTGTTCATCATGGCGATGGCAGTGCTGCTGGTCGCGGCCGCAGCCTCCGCGCTGCGAGGCGGCCGGTTCGTGCATGAAGAAGGCGCGGAAGCCGCCGCCATCGCTGCCGGGGCGGCTACGTCGGGCGCGGGTACCGACATCGTGTCCGATGAGTTCGCTGCGGCTGATGCACCCGTCGGCCAGGCAGGCGGCAACGGGGCCGCAGCAAACGGTGCCGGCCCAACTGGTGCTGCTGAAACCGGTGCTGCCGCAACCGGAGCCCCCGCAACCGGAGCCGCGACGGACGGCGCGACGACGGACGGCGCTCCGGCCAGTGCCGCGCAGCGTCGCGCTAGCGCTGCGACCCGCCGGGCGCGCTAGCCACTCCGGAGGCAGCACCCTGCCCGGACGCTGACTGCGACCCGAGCCAGCACCCTTCTCCGACGCCAACCGCGACCCGAGCCAGCACCCTTCCCCGACGCCAACCGCGGCCGTGGTGACGGCACTGGCGGGTGCGTACCCCGTTCCCGTTCTGATTGTCGCGCGATGACAGCGGCACGCGTCCGCCTATATAGTTAGCTCTGTGAACGATTCATCTGCTGCGGCGGCGGACCTGCTCGGCGCGATCAGCCAGCTACGCCGGGCAGCTCGGCGGTCGGCCCGTCAGGCCTGGCGCCAGCAGCCGTTGCCGCCTGCGCAGTCGGAGCTGCTCAGGCTGGCGGCGGGCAGGCCAGGTATCACAGTCGCTGTTGCCGCGCAGGAGCTGCGCCTCGCGCCCAACACCGTGAGCACGCTCGTCACCAAGCTCACGGCTGCCGGGTTGCTCGGGCGCGGGCGCAGTGCGTCTGACGGCCGGACCGCGCTGCTCACCGTCACCGACCGGGCGCGCAAGCGGCAGGCCGAATACCGCGACCTGCGTGCCGAGCTGGCTGGTTACGCGCTGGCCGGACTGACCGTGGCTGACCAGCGGGCGCTCGCCGCCGCGGTGCCCGCCCTGCTCCGGCTAGCTGAGGGGATCGATGCCGGTGCGCAGGCAGCGTGACATCGCCGCGGAAACGGCGACCACCGCGGGCACAGCGACTGCTGCGGACACGGTGACTACCACCGGCGCAATAAACGCCACCGGCGCAGTGACCATCACGGTCGATCGAGGGGCGCCGGCGGCAACTGCTAGCGCCGTGGTGTGCTCGGGGCTGACTTACCGTTTCGGCGCGCACACGGCTGTCGACCACGTGGATCTGCGCATCGAGCGCGGCGAGACCTTCGGCCTGCTCGGCCCGAACGGTGCAGGCAAGACGACCACTATCCGGATGCTGACCACCTTGCTGAGGCCGATGGAAGGCACGATCAGCGTCCTGGGCGTCAATGCCGCCGAGCGGCCAATGCGAGTGCGCCGGATGATCGGCTACGTGCCGCAGCTGCTGTCGGCCGATGCCACGCTGACTGGCTGGGAGAACGTCCAGTTGTTCGCGCGCCTCTTTGACGTGCCGCGATCGCTGCGCCGGGATCGCGTCGAGAGCGCGCTCGCCGCCATGGGCCTGACCGAGGCGGCCAGCAAGCTGGTCAAAACCTATTCGGGCGGCATGATCAGGCGCCTCGAGCTCGCGCAGGCACTGGTCAACTCGCCCAGCCTGCTTGTGCTCGACGAGCCGACGGTTGGCCTCGACCCGATCGCGCGCACGGACGTCTGGGAGTACATCGCGGCGCTGCGTGAGCAAGCGGACATGACGGTGCTCATGACGACGCACTACATGGATGAAGCCGATACCTACTGCGACCGGATCGCGCTTATGCATGCCGGTTCCATCCGGGCCACGGGGACGCCCGGATTGCTCAAGGCGATGCTCGGTGAGGGCGCGACGCTGGACGACGTGTTCCGGCATTACACCGGCGGCACGCTCGATGGTGCCGGTGAGAAGGGAGGCATCCGTGACGTCCGCCGTGCCAGGCGTACCGCCCGCCGTCTCGGCTGACGCGGGCCGCTCGGCGGCTGACGCGAGCACGTCAGTTGCTGCCAGGCCGGTCGATGGCTGACGCTCGCACGTCGGTTGCTGGCGGGCCGGTCGCTGGCGGGCCCGGCCACTTCGGGACCGTTCTGCTGCCGCCCGACGACACGCCCGTAGCCGTAGCCCGCCGACTCGTGAGCCGGATCCTGACCCTGTGCTGGGTCGAGCTGCGCAAGATCCGGCATGATCGCACCGAGCTCTACACGCGGGCGATCCAGCCGGCGCTGTGGCTCCTCATCTACGGCGAGGTGTTCACCAAGATCCACGCGATCCCAACTCCGGGCGGGATTCCGTACCTCGCCTACCTGGCACCGGGGATCCTCGCCCAGTCGGCCCTGTTCATCGCCATCTTCTACGGCATCCAGATCATCTGGGAACGCGATGCTGGCGTGCTAACCAAGCTCATGGTCACGCCTACGCCGCGGGCCGCGCTGATTACCGGGAAGGCGTTCGCGGCCGGAGTCCGATCGCTAGTGCAGGCGACGGTCGTGGTGATTCTGTCCGCGCTCCTCGGAGTGGCGCTGACCGATGACCCGCTCAGATTCGCCGGGGCGGCGGTGGTAGTCGTGCTCGGCTCGGCGTTCTTCTCCTGCCTGTCGATGACGATCGCGGGGCTGGCGCTGTCCAGGGACAGGCTTATGGGGATCGGCCAGGCGATCACTATGCCGCTGTTCTTCAGTTCGAGCGCGTTGTACCCGGAGAAGATCATGCCGGGCTGGCTACAGGCGATCAGCAAGTGCAATCCGCTGTCCTATGAGGTCGACGCGCTGCGCGGCTTGCTCATCGGCACCCCGGCACATCTCGGCCTTGACTTTATGGTGCTGGCCATCGCGACGGTCGTCGGAGTCGCTGCGTCGGCCGCGCTGCTGCCGCGCCTGGCGCGCTAACGGGCCGTCCACTCGGCGACGGCACCTCCGGCCGGTGCGCAAGGCGGCCGCCCACCCGGCGGCGGCGCCTCTCCGTGGCACGCTATACACCATTGGTCCGGTTAGTTGGGTGTGTGCTAGATCAGTGTCAGCAACGCGTGCGCCTCGGGGGCTTAAGGTCCGCCCCGGATGCGCACGCGTTCGTGACAGCTCACATGCCGCCGTCGGGCGGATCTGGACTAAGCAAGCTTTTCGGTCAGCCCGCGGAGGATAGGGTCGGCTCAGCCTTCGGACGCAGCGGGCTGTGGTCAGGTGCTGGAACGCGACTGGGTCGCGAATCCGGCAACCGGGATATTTGGTCGGAGCCGTGACCGCAAGCGCGGTGACGCGTGTACCGCAGGTACGGAGATTTCGTACCTCCGGTACACGCGTTGCCGGACTCGCTACCAGACCTGCGGCGCAAGACGGACTAAACAGGAGTTTCGGGTGGCACGGGCGTGCTCAGGAACAGACGCGTGCGCGTCTGACACGAAATCTTCGTCCCAGATGCGCCCGAGTTCCTTGGCGCCTGACGGCAGCGCCCGAAATGTATGCCCTGTGGCGCCGGCAGCATCCCGCGGTCTTCCCCCGCCGCAACGCTCGCGCGGTCATCCGGCGACCGTCCCGCTCGCGCGGTCAGCGGTCCCCATAGCGCTCGCGCGCCGCGTTGCCCACCGGGCATCCGCCTGGTGAGCCACGGCAGATTCCGGTGTCACAGAGCCGGCAGATCCACCGAACGGCTCCCGGCCCGCGCATCATGCCGACCAGCATCTTGCCGATCAGCCGGTCAAGATCGACGCGCTCGACTGGCGACAGGGTTGCCATTGCGCGGTCAAGCACGTCCGCACGCGCTCGGCAAATATCCTCGGCGGCTGCCCGGCCGGCGTCCGACAGGACGATCGCAGTGGACCTCCGGTCCGGTCCTTCCTGCCTCTCGACATACCCGGCCTCGGCGAGCCGGTCGAGCATGCGCACCGTGCCGGATGATGTGAGCCCCAGGACCTGGCGTAGCAGGTCAACGGACGGCCGGTCGAGGAAGTGCAGCAGCGCTGCCAGCGCCGCGGGCGCCGAGTCGGTCCGACCGGCTGCTTCTGCGGTCGCGTCGGCGACCTGATCGGCTACGACCAGCGCCAGCGCGCCAAAGACGTTGGCTGGGCGGTCCAGGCTGACATGCTCAGCCAAGGTTGTAGTCAAAGGTGAAACTGCCCGGCGGAGTGGCCGTCGCAACAGCCTGTCCGCTGCCGGTCAGGCCAGCCAGGCCGCCGGTGCCCGAGCCCTCGACGACCTCCCAGCGAGAGCGCGCCTCGCCCTCGGCGAACTCGCCGTCGGCGCGGACGACGAAGCTGCCGTCGATGCCCGCTAGCTGACCCTGAACCAGCTGGTAGCCGGTGTACACGGCCCTGCCGTCAGGCCGGTAGCACATGATGGCGTCCCATGTCGCGTCGCCGCTGAGGTCACCGGTCATCGCGAAGGTGATCGTCGCCTTGGTGAGCTTGGCGTCGCCGCCCAATTCCCGGTAGGTGTTCTCGTCCCAGCCAGCGACCGTGAACGTGCCTGCTGCGTGCGCCATGGCATGCCTCCCTGCTCGTCTCGCCGCGCCGTGACCAACACTGGCGGCGACTATAAATGTGTGACTCACGCATCATTCTATCAATCGGCCACATCGGGACAGTGAACCGGGTAGGCGGGACGGGGCCGGCGCCGGACCGGGCGGGCCGGCGCTGGATAAGCGGGACGGGCCGGCGCCGGACCAGGCGGGCCGGCGCTGGATAGGCGGGACGGGGCCGACGCCGGATGGGCTGGGCCCTTGGGCCGAGCTGGATTGGGTCCCTGGGCGGAGCTGGGGGGTGCGGCCCCTGGGCCGAGCTGGGTTGGGCCCCTGGGCCGAGCTGGGTGCGGCACTGTTCCGAGCCCGGCGGTCCTACGCCAGCCAGGTCCGGGGCGATCGGGGCCGACGAACGCAAGCTCGTTAAAGAGAGCATTCAGGGGCTTGGTCCGTGTCTCACTGTGCACGCAGGCGGCGAACGTCTCGCCCGCCGGCGCACTCGCCGCGAGCTTGGCCACAACCTGCGCCCTTTGCTTGGCCCCGCGAAACCGCCACGTGGAGACCCCATCTGCTGCAGCCGGCATCCGAATAATAGGGAAATCCGGATGAATACACTAACTTGAGGCTTTTTCTTATTGATGTCATGCCGGAATGCGATAGGGCCATCGGTGGGCTGCTCGCTACGCTTCTGGCATGGAGACTGAGCCTGGCGAACTGCACGTCAGGCTGTTGGGCCCGGTCGAGGTGCACGCCAACGCCCGGCCCGCTCCGATCACGCAGCCTGGGCTGCGCGCGCTGCTGGCACTGCTGGCACTCTCGGCCAATCGAGTGGTCTCCGAGGCAGTGCTCATCGACGGGCTGTGGCGAGATCACGACGACCGGCCGCGCGAGGGCAACCTGCACGCGCAGGTATACCAGTTGCGCCGACGGCTGGCCGCTATGGAGCCAGACCGCGACAGCCGCGACAGCCCGCGGCTGATCACCAGGCCACCCGGATACCAGCTCATGCTCGGCCCAGCGGAGTCGGACCTGGCCATGTTCTCCGCTCTGACGGCAGCTGGCCGCGAGGCGGCCCGAGCCGGCGACGCCGAAACTGCCGCTGGTTCGCTCGGCCGAGCACTCGCCCTCTGGCGCGGCCCGGCGCTCGCCGACGTTGCCGATATCACCGACCGACTCGCGGCGGAAGCCGCCGGCCTGAACGACCAGCGGCTGGCCGTGCAGGCCGACTACGCTGACGCCGCGCTGGCGGCGGGGCGCCACGCCGAGCTTGCCAGCGAACTCGCGGTCCTGGTCGCCGAGCATCCGCTCTGGGAGAGACTGCGCGGCCAGCTGATGCTGGCGTTGTACCGGGCGGGGCGACCGGGCGAGGCGCTTGCTTGCTACCAGGAGGGCTGGCGGGTGCTCAAGTCCGAGCTCGGCATCGAGCCCGGACCCGAGCTCAAGGAGCTTCAGGACAAGATCCTGCACGCGGATCCGTCGCTCGCGGCGCCGCGCGTCACTCGCGCGGTCAGGGCCCTGCCGATCGTGCCGCGGCAACTGCCCGCCGGGATCCGGCATTTCGTCGGGCGCGAGCCCGAGCTCAAGCAGCTGGATGACCTGCTGAGCCAGGACGTTCCAGGCGGCACCGTGGTGATCACGGCGATTAGCGGCACCGGTGGCATCGGCAAGACGACGCTGGCCCTCCGCTGGGGACATCAGGTCGCTACTCAGTTCGCCGACGGCCAGCTCTACGTCAACCTGCGTGGGTACGACCCAGGCGGCGTGCCGCTCACGCCGGCCGAGGCGATTCGCGGCTTCCTGGACGCGCTCGGTGTCCCGCCGACCGAGATTCCGGAGTCTCCGGACGCGCAGTCGGCGCTGTACCGGACGGTCCTCGCCGACCGCCGGATGCTGATCCTGCTGGACAACGCCAGGGATCCCGACCAAGTCCGCTCGCTCCTGCCAGCATCCCCTGGCTGCCTCGTCATCGTCACGAGCCGCTCGGAACTCACCGGGCTGAGCATCACCGACGGGGCTGTCACCATCCCGCTCGGGCTCGTCACCCGCGCCGAGGCCAAAGCGCTGCTGGCCGCGCGGCTCGGCCGCGAGCGGCTGGCGGCCGAGCCAGACGCGACAGCCCAGCTCATTCTCCTGTGTGCGCGTCTGCCCCTGGCGCTCGCGATCACCGCGGCACGGGCAGCGGCGAATCCGGCGGTGCCGCTGGCATCGTTCGCCGCTCAGATGAGCAGCGAGCACGACCGGCTCGATGCCTTCGACATCGGCGACGCCACAACGAGCGTCCGCGCTGTCTTCTCCTGGTCGGTCAGCCAGCTGAGCGACCGGGCCGCCAGGCTGTTCCGCCTCCTTGGCCTGCATCCCGGCCCGGACTTCACCGCGGCGGCAGCGTCTAGCCTGGCCGGGCTGCCGGCGGCGGAGACGCAGCGACTGCTGGCCGAGCTGGCCAGGGCCAGCCTCATCTCAGAGCACGTGCCTGGCCGGTACGCGTTTCACGACCTGCTCCGTGCCTACGCCAGCGAACAGGCCGCCAGCACCGAGACAGCAAGCGAGCGCCACCAGGCAGTCAGGCGGATGCTGGATCACTACCTGTACACGGCCAGGCCTGCGGGAGCGCTCATCTTGGTCGACGACCTGCCGCTACCGGAACTGGCCCCGCTAGCAGACCCGGCTGTCACGCCCGAGGCCGTCAGGACGACGCAGGATGCCGTCAGCTGGTTCCGCGCCGAGCATCAGGTGCTGATCGCCGCAGCAACGCTGGCGGAGGCGTCCGGCGCAGACGATTACGCCTGGCAGATCCCTTGCACGATGACGCAGTACTTCCGCGCGGCCGGACGGACGCGTGACTGGGCGAGCCTCGATCACGTGGCGCTGCTAGCCGCGACGAGACTCGGGGACGACCGGGCACTCGGTCGGGTGTACTTCAGCTTCGGCACTCGCTGCCGGATCACCGGTGCCTATGACGACGCCATCGGTTATCTCGGGCAGTCCATGACGTACTTCCAGGCGATCCAGGATCTCGCCGCCCAGGCGTCCGTCCACCTGGCGCTCTCGACCCTGTACCGGTCGCGACGGGAACTGCACCCCGAGCAGCTCGCCGAGGATGTGCCCATCGCACTGTCACACGCCAGCCAGGCGCTGGACTGGTACTACTCAGCCGGCGACCGGACCGGCGAGGGCCGCGCGCTCGCCGACCTGAGCAATCACTACCTGGCGCTCGGGGAACTGGAGACCGCCAGGGACTACAGCACCGCGGCACTGCAGCTGAACACCGAGATCGGCCACGTGACCGGCCAGGTCGACTCGCTCGACACCCTCGGCCGGATCCACGCCAGCCTCGGTGAGTACGACCAGGCGATCGCGTACTTCCTGGATGCGCTGGCCAGATGCAGCCAGGCCGGGATCCCGGTTCGCCCGCCACACATCCTGGAGAGCCTCGGTGATGCGTACGTGGCGAACGGGGACCACGCAGCGGCGCGGGCCACCTGGCAAGAACTCATCGAGTACGCGCGCCATCAACAGCGCAGCGAGCACCCGTGGCAGCGGCAGGCACGAGTACTAGCCAAGCTCGAACGGCTCACGCCGGACGCGGCGAGCGCTCCGGCGGGCGCGGCGAGCGCTCCGGCGGGCGCGCCGAGCGCTCCGGCGGGCGCGCCGACGGCCGCAGAGGCGGTGCCGCAGCCGGTCCCGCAGCAGCCGCCTGCGCCGGAGGCGTCGCGCTGGTCGCCAGCGCCTGCCAGCTAGCCAGCAGCGTCAGGAGCCGCTGCAGCACATCCCTCTCGGCCGAGGACTCGGCCAGGTCGAGCGCCGCGGCGACCGAGATCGGCTCGCCAGAATTCAGCTGGTCCACCAGTGGCACGAGGCACGGCATCGTTCGCGCGTATCCGACACGTCCGTCAGCTGCCACCCAGGAGGTGCCCGCATCCCGGCGCGCCAGCACGATGGGATGAACGCCGTCCCTGATCAGCACCTGGTCGGCTCGCAGCGCGACCTTGCGCGGCGGCGGCACGGCCGGGAAGCCAAGCGCCGTCAGGCGGCGCAACCAGCCGACTGTGATCCGGTCCCGGATGACCTCCCGGTCCGCGTAGGCGGCGACCACCGACTGTGCCGCGGCATCGAGCTCAGGCGGCAGGCCGTCTTCGGCTTCGGCCGCAGCCGGCCAGCCAGGGCTGACGCGCGCCACCAGCGCCGGGTCAGGCTCACCGCGGTCGGCGAGCAGATCACGGACGGTCAGCGGATCGTCGAGCACGGCGATGTGCAGGCCGGCCGAAGCTTGCGGACTCTCGCCCACGTGCCAGTGCATGGCGGGCCAGTAGACCAGGCGGCCCGGCGCACATCGAAGGCGGCGCGCACTGGCTGTCGCAGCCTGGTAGCGCGCAGATCCAAGCGGTAGCCCGGTCGTCTCCGGTGGCCAGACCAGGATGTCCTTGGCGCCCTGCACCATGGAGACGAAGACGCCTGACCGCTCGCGATGGATGCCGGGAATCGTGTGTGGGTAGCGGCCGACGAAAACCTCGACGTCCACACTGCCGGGCACGACGGCGGTTGCGCCATACAGGTCAGCGAGGAACGATGCCGCTTGCTTCCAGATCTGTCGGCTGGGAACGTGGCCGTGCTCGACCACCAGCAAGTAAGGCTCGCCGCCGAGCTCGTGCTCCATCCGGGCCAGGTAGCCGTCGAGCGAGCCATCCGCCGCGACGGGCAGGTAGTCGCCAAGATCCGCGATGACCTGCCGCTGGCCGACATGGAACCGCAGCCGCGGCTCACCCGGTCCGGCACCACGGTCTCGCGCCGCTCTCACCAGCAGCCGGAACAGATCCTCGCGGCCGACCGCAAGCCCGGCCGGAGGATTGTCAGTCTCGAATGGCTCGCGCCCGTAGTAACGGTCCGTGAAATCCAGCCAGAATCCGCCGACAGCCGCAGCGGCGGCAGTGCCGCCGCGCTGCTCCTCAGGCTCGGATCGGATCGGGAACGGCGGCGTACCACTCACCAGAGGGTCGGGCGCGCCGCTGGCCTCTCCGTGGGCTCAGCCGGCTCGGCCGGCTCGGCGGGCACCTCAGGCTCCTCCGCCGGCTCTTCGGGCTCCTCCGCCGGCTCTTCGGGCTCGTCTGGCCCCGGCTCCGGCTCCAGGCTCACAACGTCGGAATCGTCGTTGTCGTCCGGCGCAGGCCCCGCGTTCATATCTGTCATCATTGCCCCCTTCGATATGGATCTGGGCGTCACGATAGCCAATCTGCCGACCGCTTCGTTGTCATATGTCACTAGAAATAGGTCGCGTTTAACGTTCCAGCACCAAGCCCGCCTGACTTCCTGGCCGCGAACTAGGCCCGCCCGCGACGAGTAGCGCAGGCCGTTCGCGGTTACATTCCGTACCGGAGCTCAAACCTGTGGCTGTTTCCAGCGTTGGCAGGCGACCGTGACCAGTGACGATGAGCCGTCGGAGACGGATGCGGCGAAGCACGCCCTGCCAGCCCGGGGAGCCTGCCAGCCGCCAGCGTGGCCAGAGCGGACCAGCACGCTGATCGCTCGGCGCACCAGGCTGGCCGCGACGCGCCGCCGGCCGTGGTGGAAATGGTTCCTGATCGGCCTGTTGCTGGCGTTCAGTATCGCGACAACCTGGCTATACGCGGCGGCCTTGATCCGCGATATCTCGCTCCGCCACTGGGGCGCCGCGCTGGACGCCTCGCGGGACGCGGTGCCGGCGGCCGTCGGCTGGGCTGCGCTGCTGCTGCTGTTCTTCCCCAGGACCTCGCCGGAAGCTGACCGGCTGCTGTTCGCTGACAACCGCGCGCTCAGCGCGAAGCTCCGGCAGGCCGCCAGGGATCAGGCGTCAATGGACAGCGCGGAGCAGAAGGTGCATCGGCTGACGGCGAGGCTCGCCGGCCTGACCGCGAGCCGCGGGCGCGCAGGCCCGCCCGCGGGGCTCGCCCCGCCAGGGCGAGCGGCCGGCCCCGCGGACGCTGGCGTGACCTACCTGGATCCCGGCGCCATCTACCTGGGCGCTGACGACCGCGAACTGGACCGGGAGGTGTCCGAGACGACCGCGCGGCTCGAGCAGGCCCGGCAGTGGCTCACCAGCGCTCGCGATGCCGTAGCCGCCAGCCAGGCCGCCGTCGCTGACGCGGAGGAGCGGCTCATGAGCGACTTCCCTGATCTGGCGGGGCAGCCAGGGCGGCCGCATCGGACGGCCCGCAAGCCCGCGTAGCCGCTAGCGCCCGGGCGCCCGGGGCGTCTGCCTACAGCGGGCTACCGAGCCCACTGCCGAGGGCGACCCGCAAGATCTCTTCGGCGGCGTCGGCAGCGGCGCGGGCCGTGATCACGTTGGTGTGCGCCTCGTCCAGGTCGCCAAGGCCGATGCAGCTGGCCGCGACGGCGATGTCATGCGCGGCGAGCTCGAGCTGCCGCGATGCCTCGTCGAGATCTACCGTGCCGCTCCGCGCCGCACCAGCACCCGGCTCAGGGAAGACGCCAGGCTCGGCAAACCGGCCCTGATCGCGGAACGAGGCCTGCTCCGGGTAGGGGACCTGCTCGGGGAAGCTGCTCACTGCTCACCGTCCTCACCATCGCGGCTGGTCCGGATGGCTTGGCCTGCGGCCGGCCTGCGCCTGGCGGCCGGCCACCCGGCATCTGCTTGCTACCCGGGAATGGCAGGTGCACTCCAATAGTCGCCGATGCGCTAGCCGATAGACGATCGGCTCGCCGCATGCAGCGGCCCCTACGGCTGGCGTACCTGGCTGGCGGCTAGCGTCCCGGAGTGGCCAGGACGCCGTCGATGACCAGCGCGAGGAGCCGGTCGGACTGCTCCGGGTCCGACGGGTCGACATCGGTCGCCATGATCAGCCCGTGGGTGAGGCGGAAGATGTCGGCGCCCTTCAGCTCAGGCCGTACCGCGCCCGCCGCCTGCGCTCGGCTCAGCAGCTCTTCGGTCCGGCTGCGGAGGATCATGCTGCACGCAGAGATCAGCGCGGAGTTCTTGCCTATGGTCTGGACGAGCGCCGAACTCAGGCTGCGCTTGGTCCGGCCGAACGCGACGAACGCCCGCATCCAGTCCCCCAGGGCGCTGCCGGGCGACTCCGCGACGAGCAGCTTGCTGGCAAGCGCATCGAGCCCGTCGACCTGGTCCTTGTAAACGGCTTCTAGCAGTGCCTGCCGGGCCGGGAAGTGCCGGTACAGGGTGCCGATGCCCACGCCCGCGCGGCGGGCGATCTCCTCGAGCGACACGTCGTCAGCGCCGTGCTCGGCGAACGCCGCGGCAGCCGCGTCCAGCAGCCGCTCGTAGTTGCGGCGTGCGTCAGCCCGCTTTGACGGTCCGGCCTGGCTGGCCGGCTCGGCTGCGCTCATCACTGACTCCAGCAAGTATCGAGTTGCAAACCGGAGGCATCCTCCGTATAGTTACCGGAGGGATCCTCCGCATAGAGCTTAGCTCACTCCAGCCGCCTTGGCCAAGGGAACGAATGGCCGCGGCGGCCGGCTCTCAGCCGCCCGTGCCAACGCCAACGCTGGCGACGGCGGTCCACTTCTGCACTGTTCCGGGAAGGAACCATGTCTTCTTCGCCTATGTCTTCCCCGCTCACGAGCTCCGGCTCGAGCGCCCGGCACCGCGACCGGCGGAACATCACCCTCGCCGTCGTCCTGTGCGCGCAGCTGATGATCGTGCTGGACATGACGGTGGTGAACGTCGCACTGCCATCCATGGCGACCGGCCTGCACCTGTCGGCCACCAGCCTGTCCTGGGTGCTGAACGCCTACGCGCTGACTTTCGGCGGCCTGCTGCTGCTCGGCGGCCGGGCCGGCGACATACTCGGCCGACGCCAGGCCTTCATGGCCGGTCTCGTCATCTTCACGCTCGCCTCACTGGCGGGCGGCCTGGCTACCAACTCCGCCATGCTGCTAGCGGCGCGGGCAGTTCAGGGCGCGGGCGGCGCGATCGCCTCGCCTGCCGTGCTAGCCGCGATTGTCGGGAGCTTCCCCGAGGGCCGCGAGCGAGTCCGTGCCCTGAGCATCTTCACCGCGGTGACGATGGGCGGCTCGTCGCTCGGCTTGGTACTCGGCGGCCTGATCACGCAGCTGGCCTCGTGGCGCTGGGTCTTCTTCATCAACGTGCCCATTGGCATCGCCGTCGTCGCGCTGGCGCCGCGCCTGCTGGCGGCCTCACAGCGGCAGCGCGGCCGCTTCGACGCCGCGGGCGCCATCACCTCAACCGCCGGCATGTCGGCCCTGGTGTACGCGTTCATCAGCGTCGCCTCCCACGGCTGGACCAGCCGGGTCTCGCTTGGCTCCTTCGCCGCGGCAGCGATCCTGCTCGCCGCCTTCGCGCTGATCGAGACCAGGACCAGCCAGCCGATCACGCCGCTCTGGCTGCTGCGTGACCGCAGCCGCTCAGCGTCCTACCTGGCGCGGCTGCTGCTGGTGGCCGGCATGTTCGGGTCGTTCTTCTTCCTCACCCAGTTCGTCCAGGAAGTGCTCGGCTTCAGCCCACTCAAGGCGGGCCTGTCCTTCATCCCGATGACGGCCGCGCTGTTCGGCACCTCGCGGCTGGCACCAAGACTCGTGGCCCGCTACGGCCCGAAGCCGCTGATGATCACCGGCCTGCTCCCGGTCGTCGCCGGCATGACCTGGCTCGGCCAGCTCACGACCGGCACCAGCTACTTCCCCGGCGTGCTCATCCCGATGCTGCTGCTCGGTCTCGGCATGGGCGTGGTCTTCGTGCCGCTCACCATGGCGTCGCTGACTGGGATCCCGCCGAGGGAGTCTGGCGCCGGCGCCAGCATGGTGAACGTCATGCAGCAGGTCGGCGGCGCCCTTGGCCTGGCCATCCTGGTCACGATCTACGGCACCGCGAGCCGGGCCGCGGCCAGGCACCCGATCCTCGGCGCCAGCGCCGCTGCCCAGGTGCAGCACGTCCGGGTGCACGGCATGGCCGCGGCTTTCACGGCGGCCGCCATCTTCGACTCGATCGCGCTCATCGTGATCGCGGTGGCCATCCGGATCCGTCAGGCGGGCGCTCCGGCCGGCCAGCCAGAGGCCGCCGAGGCTGAGGCGATCACCACCGAGGTCCTCGAGGCCGAGCTCCTGGAGTCCGAGGTCATCTAGTCGCAGGCCGACATCGCACCGACGCATCCCGGACCTGGCGGGGCTGCCGCCGCAACCGCGGCGGCAGCCCCGTCCGCACAAATTGCCTTGATATTCGTATAGCTGCCAATGGGGATTCGGAGGACTAAAATCGCGGCGAGACGCCGAGGCCACGTGGAGGCCACGTTGACCACTGACACATCGCCGTACCCGGAGCCCGCGCCCGCTACGGCGGCCGCCGCTGGGTGGTCCGGCAGCGACCTGGCAATCGGGGCCAGCCTCGTCGTGTTGCTGATAGCGCCGTTCCTGCCGTGGTTCAGCGAGACCGCGAACCCCGCCAGCCCCTCCCCTTTCACCGGAACCGCTGACGGGCCGGGGGCGCATGGCTACCTGTGGGCTGTCTTCGCCCTCGCTGTCGTCGGCATGGTCGCCCTCGTGGGTCGCGACGCCATCGGTCGGCTCCCCGTTAACCTGCCGAGCGCCGCGCAGATGCTCGTCGGCGCGACCGGCCTGGCTCTCCTGCTGACCGTGCTGGGGATCGCCGTCAAGCCGTCCGGATACACGGTTGCCGTGACCGTCGCCCCCGTCTCGCAGCTCGCCGGCCACCTCCTCGGCCACCTCCCCGTCTCGGTCGGCTGGAGTTACGGCGGCTTCGTGGCCCTGGTGGCCGCGGCCGTGGCCTTCGTCGCCACGATCGGCTTCGGGGGACCGCTGGAGCCGGCGCGCGGTGCAGCCCAGGCGGTTCTGCGGCGACGCCCTGGCGCGGGCGCCTAGCGTCCCGGCGGCGCGCGGCCGCCAAATACGATGGATGGGTCAGCCCCGGCCACAAGGATGTGCCTTCCATGCCCGAGTTCTCCTACACCGACTCGCTGCCGACGGGCGCCGATGACACCGGATACCGGCTGCTCACAACCGACGGCATCACGGTGCAGAAGGCACTCGGACGTGAGTTCCTCCAGGTCGAGCCCGAGGTGCTGACCCAGCTCACGGCGACGGCCATGCACGACATCGCGCACCTGCTCCGCCCGGCGCACCTGCGGCAGCTGCGCTCGATCCTGGACGACCCGGAAGCCTCGGCGAACGACAAATTCGTCGCCGGTGATCTCCTCAAGAACGCCTGCATCGCCGCCGGCGGCATCCTGCCGATGTGCCAGGACACGGGCACCGCGATCGTGATGGGCAAGCGCGGGCAGCAGATCCTGACAGACGGCCGGGACGAGGAGCACATCGCCCGCGGCGTGTATGACGCCTACACCAAGCTGAACCTTCGCTACTCCCAGCTCGCCCCGCTCACGATGTGGGAGGAGCGCAATACCGGAAGCAACCTGCCGGCCCAGATAGAGCTCTATGCCACGGCTGGCGAGGAGTACAAGTTCCTGTTCATGGCCAAGGGCGGCGGCTCGGCTAACAAGTCTTACCTCTATCAAGAGACAAAGGCAGTGCTGAGTCCGGCACGAATGGCCACGTTCCTAGAAGAGAAGATCCGGTCACTCGGCACCGCCGCGTGCCCGCCGTATCACCTGGCGATCGTCATCGGCGGCACCAGCGCCGAGTACGCGCTCAAGACGGCCAAGTACGCGTCGGCCAAGTACCTGGACGCGCTGCCGACGACGGGCTCGATGGACGCCCACGGCTTCCGCGACCTCGAGCTGGAGCAGCAGGTGCTTGAGATCACCCGCAAGGCCGGGATCGGCGCCCAGTTCGGCGGCAAGTACTTCTGCCATGACGTGCGCGTCGTCCGGCTGCCCCGGCACGGCGCCTCCTGCCCGGTGGCGATCGCGGTCTCGTGTTCCGCGGACCGGCAGGCAAGGGCAAAGATTTCCGGGAACGGGGTGTTCCTCGAGCGCCTGGAGACTGACCCCGCGCAGTACTTGCCGGACACTGCCGACACCGACCTGGACGCTGACGTCGTCCGGATCGACCTGTCCCGGCCGATGAGCGAGATCAGGGCCGAGCTATCCCGGTACCCGATCAGGACCAGGCTCGCGCTGACCGGGCCGATGGTGGTCGCACGCGACATCGCCCACGCCAAGATCAACGACCTGCTGGATGCGGGCCAGCCGATGCCTGGCTACCTGCGCGACCACGCGGTGTATTACGCCGGACCGGCCAAGACGCCGGACGGCTATGCGTCCGGATCGTTCGGGCCGACGACGGCGGGGCGGATGGACTCGTACGTGGAGAGGTTCCAGGCGGCCGGCGGATCGCTGGTGATGCTCGCGAAGGGCAACAGGTCCGCTGCCGTCACCGCCGCCTGCAAGGCGCACGGCGGCTTCTATCTCGGCTCGATCGGCGGCGCCGCCGCCAAGCTGGCCCAAGACTGCATCACCAAGGTCGAGGTCCTGGAGTACCCGGAGCTCGGCATGGAAGCCGTGTGGCGGATCGAAGTACGCGACTTCCCGGCCTTCATCGTGGTAGACGACAAGGGCAACGACTTCTTCGCCGACATCACGGCCCCGAAGGCGCCGCTGCTCACGATCGGCTCGGGACCAGGCTGAGGCAGGCATGACGGACGTCCCGCCCGCCGGCGCCCGGCCCGGCACGCGCATCGAGCATGACTCGATGGGCGAGGTCGCGGTGCCAGCCGATGCGCTGTGGGGGGCGCAGACCGAGCGGGCGCTACAGAATTTCGAGATCTCCGGCGAGCCGCTCTCGCGCGAGATGATCGGCGCCCTCGCGTCCATCAAGGGCGCAGCCGCCGTCGTCAACGGCAGGCTAGGCGTGCTGCCGGCCGACACGGCACGGGCGATTCACGACGCGGCTGCCGAAGTGGCCGGGGGACGGTACGACGACCAGTTCCCGATCGACGTGTTCCAGACCGGCTCGGGGACCTCGTCCAACATGAACGCCAACGAGGTCATCGCGACGCTCGCCAGCCGCGCGCTCGGTCGACCGGTCCATCCGAACGACCACGTGAACGCGTCACAGTCGTCCAACGACGTGTTCCCGTCCGCGATCCACCTGGCTGCCACCCGGCTGATCGAGTCGTCGCTGCTACCCGCGCTCAGTCATCTCGCCGACGCCCTGGACGTCAAGGCAGCCGAGTTCGCCGACGTGGTCAAGGCTGGCCGGACCCACCTGATGGACGCCACGCCCGTGACGCTGGGCCAGGAGTTCGGCGGGTACGCAGCCGCGATCCGGCACGGGGTCCAGCGGGCTCGTGACGTACTCTCCGATGTCGGCGAGCTGCCGCTCGGCGGCACGGCTGTCGGGACGGGCCTGAATGCGCCCGCCGGGTTCGCGGCCGGCGTCATCGAACATCTAGCGGCCGACATGCGCCTCCCCCTCACTGAAGCGCCCAACCACTTCGAGGCGGCCGGTGCCCGCGACGGCCTGGTCGCCGCCAGCGGCGTCGCCAAGACCATCGCCGTCAGCCTGTACAAGATCTGCAATGACCTGCGGCTCATGGGATCCGGGCCGCGGACGGGCCTGGCCGAGATCCACATTCCCGACCTCCAGCCCGGCAGCTCGATCATGCCGGGCAAGGTCAACCCGGTCATCTGCGAGGCCGTCTGCCAGGTCTGCGCGCAGGTGATCGGCAACGACGCGGCCGTGGCGTTCGGCGGCGCGGCGGGCAATTTCGAGCTGAACGTGATGATGCCGGTCATGGGCCGCGGCCTGCTGTCCTCGCTGCGACTGCTGGCCTCGGCCGCCACGGCGCTAGCCGACAAGTGCGTGGCCGGCATCACCGCCGACGTCGAGCGCATGCGCCGGAACGCCGAGTCCTCGCCAGCGATCGTCACCGCGCTGAACCCCTACATCGGCTACGAGGCGGCGGCCGCGGTCGCGCACGAGGCACTGGCCACCGGCGCCACGATCCGGGACGTCGTGATCGCCCGCGGTCACGTGGCGAGCGGCGAGATCAGCCAGCACCAGCTGGACGAGGCGCTGGACGTCGCGGCGATGGCGAGGCCACAGCACCAGTCGGACCGATAACGACCGTCCGAACAGTAACGAATCCGGCGGGCTCTGGCGCTACTGTGACGTCGACAAATTCTCATCTTGCTCACAGGACACTGAGCGCCAGCTGTAGATAGGGTCCCGCCATGCACGTAGTTATGGGGAGCGGGCGGCTGATTGCCGGGCGTTACCGCCTGCAGGGGCCGATCGGCCGCGGCGCGATGGGCATCGTGTGGCGCGGCCGCGACGAACTGCTCGCCCGCGACGTCGCGGTGAAGGAAGTCCAGATCACCGCGCACGCCTCGCCGACCGAGGCGGAAGCCATCTACCAGCGCACGCTTCGCGAGGCACGGACGGCGGCCAGGCTGAGCCATCCCGGCGTCGTGACCGTGTTCGACGTCGTGGAGGAGAACGGCAGTCCCTGGATCGTGATGGAGCTCGTCAGCGCTCGCTCGCTGGACCGGGTCATTACCGAGGACGGCCCGCTCCCGCCCCGGCAGGCAGCCGAGCTTGGCGCCTGCCTGGTCGGCGCCCTGGCCAGCGCCCATGCGGCCGGCGTGCTGCACCGCGACGTCAAGCCGAGCAACGTCCTGGTGACCGACGACGGCAAGGCCGTGCTCACGGACTTCGGCATCGCGACCTTCACCGGGGATCCCGCCAATACACAGGTCGGCATGGTGCTCGGCACGCCAGGCTTCACCGCGCCCGAGCGGGTCCGCGGGGGTGCAGCCACGCCCGCCTCGGATCTGTGGTCGCTCGGCGCCACCCTCTACGCGGCGGTCGAGGGTCGCGGTCCGTTCGACCGGATCGGCGGCGCTACGGCTATCACAGTCGGGGTGGCCAAGGAGGACGCACCGCGGGCGCCGTCGGCTGGGCCGCTCGGCCCGGTGATCGACGCGTTGCTCAGCCGCGATCCAGGGACCAGGCCGGATGCGACGACCGCCGCACGCCTGCTGGCCGAGGCAGCCTCGACAGCATCGCCAGCGGGCGCCGAAGCGGCGACCGACGCGGCTGAGCAGCCCGCCGCCTTCCTCGATCCACCCGTCTTCGCTGCGCTGTCCATGCCGGATATCGCCGATCGGGATGATTCGCTCCGGTCGGGCTCGATGCCGCTCGTCGCGGCTGGCCAACTCGCCGACATCGACGCCGGCGCGATCGCCGAGCCCGTCGCCGTGGGGTCGGGGAACGCAGATGCCAGTCTCACCGCCGCCCCAGGCGCGGCCGGCGTGAGCGCGGCCAGCCTTGAAGCTGCGGGCCTGGACGTCCATCGTAACGATGACCTCAGCTCGGCCGCCCGCAGCCCGGACGACGCCAGCCCGGATGCCCTGGGCCTGGATGTGGCCAGCCCGGCCGCTGCCCTCGGCCTGGGTGCGGCCAGCCCGGCCGCTGCCCTCGGCCTGGGTGCGGGCGGCCTGGAGGCCCTCGGCCTGGGTGCGGCCGGCCTGAGTGGTGCCGGGCTCGGCGCTATCGAGAGCATCGACGCATCGGTCAGCGCTGACGCAGCCACTGCTGCCGTGCGGGTCGCCGGACCAACGGGAACGCAGGGCGGGCAAGGCGGCGACAGCGGCCCGGTCCTGTGGCAGCCGCTGAAGTCGGCCGGGAGCAGCGCCGGACTAGGTAACACTGGCGGAGCCGACGGCAGCCCAGGCAGCGCGGCCGGCTCAGGCGACGGCGGGAGCGATGGCGGCCTGCGCTCCCGGTGGCGCGGCGGCCCGGCGAGACCGGCTTCTGGCCGGTGGCGGCTGATGCTGGCAGGCGCGGGCATCGCCGTGATCGCGCTCGTCGCATTTATCGGCTGGGACATCTACTCGCACAGCCAGACGACACAGGCGCTGGGTAGCCCTGCGGTGCCCGGCATCTCGGCGCCCGGCAGTTCCGGCGCGGCGCATCCCGGCGCCAGCGGATCAGGCGCGGCCGGGAGCCATTCCGGCAGCACCCCCGCAGCGGGCGGGTCCGGCCCCGCGAAGTCAGCTGGCTCGGGCAAGCCGAGCGCAGGCGCGTCCGGCAAGCCGACTGCCAGCCCGTCGTCTAGTCCGGGCAGCCCGAGCCCGTCATCATCGCCGAGTTCGAGTCCGTCGCCATCGCCGTCGCCGAGTCCCAGCCACACCGGGCCGGTCCTGCCGCCGGGATACGTCTGGCATCGCTTCACCGCGGCGACCATGGGCTCGACGGCCGGCTTCGAGATCGGCATGCCGAGCCTGTGGCGGCAGTCCGTGACCGGTAAGGCCGCCTATCTGAGCGAGCCTCTCACCAACTTCCACCTCACGGTCAATCTCGCTTCCTGGACGTACGCTGGCCCGCTCGCGCAGGCGCAGTACCTCCAGGCCAAGTACGCCAAGGCCGACAAGGGATACAAGGAACTGGCCCTCGGCGCGATCGGCTTCAAGGCGGTCGGCGGCTTCAAGGCAGCGTCCGCGGCCGAGATCAAGTTCCGCTGGGACAAGACGTCAGTGGGCACCGTCACCCAACTAGTCGTCCTGGTCACGCTTACGACGAAGTCCGGTGCCCAGCCTTATATGTTCAGCCTGTGGGCGCCGACCGCGACGTTCAGCGTCGCCAATGGCGTATTCGAGACGGCGATGACGACGTTCCGGCCGCTGCCTTCCTGACTCCGCGCGGTACCGCCAGTGCACTCAGTCCCGGCCGAGCGGCCCGGTGCCCGCCGGACGCTCCGCTCGCCGGACGCTCCGCTCGCCGGACGATCCGCACGCCGCCGCGCGGCCGCTAACCGCGATAGCCCAGGACAACGGCCCTCATCGCCTACGTATCAGCGCCGACGGCTCAGTACCAGGTCCGGCCGTTCGAACCGGTCAGGCCGCTCAGTACCAGCCCTGCACCTGCCAGGCCGACCAGGCCTGGCACGGAGAGCCGTACCTGCTCTTGATGTAGCCGAGACCCCACTTGATCTGGGTGGTGGGGTTCGTCTGCCAGTCGGGTCCGGCACTCGCCATCTTGGAGCCGGGGAGGGCCTGCGGGATGCCGTAGGCACCGCTGGGGTTCTCGGCGTTGTAGCGCCAGCCGCTCTCCCTGGACCAGATGTCGTTGAGGCAGCCGTACTGGTCGGTGCTGAACCCGAACGACGGCAGCAAGTTGTAGGCGATGCCCTGAGCGGTGGCCGGGTTCGGAGGCGGCCCGCTTGGCACGATCGTCGAGCCGCCGCCACCCTGGTTCCCCGACGACGAAGAGTTCTGCGGCGGGGCCGTGCTGATCTTCGGCGCGCTGGTCACAGTGAACGCCTGCGTCGCCGCGGTCTGCAGAATCACCTGCTGCCGCTCTTGCGCGAGCTTCAGCCCCTGCCGGCCAGTCGATACCTGGGCAACGGCTGCGCCGAGCGGATCCGTGGCAGATCCGGGACGGCCAGCAACCACGAGCAGTGCGATCGCCACGACGACGACGGTCGCCGCGGCGGCGGTGACCATGAAGACCCCCACCCGCCGGCGCCTCGGGCGCTTGGCAGTGGGCCGCCTTCGGTGCTGTGACAATGCGGTCCTTCCGTCGGCCATGCGCGCCAGGCGGAACGCCCGGCACGCGGACCGCTGCGGTACAGGGCAGCGAGTCGCTGACGGCCGGGCCATCAGGAAGCGGCGCCCGCGATCCAGCGCGGGCCACTTACATCAGTCCCAGCACCGTCGCCGGTTAACGTTGCCAGAACCGGACACGCCGACAAAGCGTTTCCGCCGAAAAAGCTGTGGCGGAATCTGTTAATTGGTGTCGCGCAGATCACAGTTTGGCAATACGTACCGTAACAATTACTCGGCGTAATTACCGTCAGCTGTGATCACAGCTCGCGGCGGTCTCTCGCCGCGACACGCCGGCCGATCGGCGTGTCGCTCCGTGCCGCGCCGGGCTATCGGGCGATATATCGGATGCATGAGATCCGCCGCGTGCAGGACTGCTACCGATCACTAGCCGCGTGCGGCTAGCTTGTGATCAGTGTCAGCCATGCCACGGGGCCTGTGGCATCCAACGCGCAGGGACGTGAGACATGAGCACCCCCCGGCACCGCGCCTGGGCTCTGGGCACTTCAGACGCCGAATCCGTGCTCGCCGAGGCTTGCAAGGCGTTGTTTGTCATGGTCGCATTCCTGGCCATTCTCTGGATAGTCCAGCTGGCCAACGTGCTTGATCACTATCAGCTCACGACCGACTACGGGATCCGGCCGCGCGACCTCTCGAGCCTGCCGGAGATCATCTCGGCCCCGTTCCTGCACGTGAGCTGGACGCATATCGAGAGCAACTCTGGTCCGCTCTTCATCTTCGGATTCCTGGCCGCGTACCGGGGTGTCGTGCGCTTCCTCGGGCTGACCGGCCTGGTGATCGTCGCGAGCGGCCTAGCCGACTGGTTCTTCGGCGCCCACAACACGATCGGCGTTGGCGCCAGCGGCGTGGTCTTCGGCTACCTCGGCTACATCCTGGTCCGCGGGTTCTTCGATCGCCATGGCATCGACATCATGATCGGCGCCGTCATGGCGCTGTGCTTCGCCTATCAGTTCACCGTGCTGCTACCGCACGCCGGCATCGGCTGGCAGGCCCACATCGGCGGGCTGGCCGCGGGCGTCGTCGGCGGCTGGATCTTCCGCGACCGCAACGGCGTGGCTGCACGCAAGCAAGCCAAGGCGGCCGCCGACCGCCCGGTGCCAGCCTCCACGACGACCGGCACTGCCGTGATCGCGCCCGCATCGCCCATGGCGGCAGCGGTCGGGCAGCCCACGGCCAGCAAGGCCACCGCCAGTCATCCGGCTGCCTCGAATCCTGGTGCCGGTCAGGCCGCGGCCGGAAAGCAGACCGCGGCCACGAGCGAGCTGTACTCAGGGCCGCGCGGCGACATCTACCGCCAGCTCGACGACCTGGGTCTCTGAGCCGTCCGGCATGCCGGTCAGCAGCCCGATGGCGCGAGTGCCGATCGTCGACTCCCACCACCACGTCTGGGACCCGGACGCACATGCCCAGCCCTGGCTCGATAGCGACGAGGCACTCGGACCGCTGCGGCGCGTCTGCTCTATCGCCGACCTCGCGCCGCAAGCCGCAGCGGCAGGCGTGGTCGATACCGTCGTCGTCCAGACCATCAGCGAACCAGCCGAGACACCTGAACTGCTCGCTCTGGCGAGTGTCAGTTCACTGGTAGCCGCCGTCGTCGGCTGGACCGACCTGACGGCGGCGGGGGTCGCGGGCGCGCTCGATGAGCTTCGCACGCTGCCGGGCGGCGAGCATCTGGCGGGCGTTCGCCATCCGCTGCTGACCGAGCCGGACCCAGACTGGCTGAGCAGACCCACGGTGCGACGCGGCCTAGCTGCGCTCGCGACGGCAGGGCTGGCCTTTGATCTGGTCCTCCAGCCGAGCCAGCTGCGAGGCGCGGTCGAGGCGGCAGCCCAGCTGCCAGAGCTGACGTTCGTGCTGGATCACCTCGGCAACGTCGACGTCGAGGCCGGTCCCGACCTGGATCAGTTGTGGGCCGCGCCATTCCGGGATCTCGGCGCGCTGCCCAACACCGTCTGCAAGCTCTCGGGGATCCTGAGCGTGCCTGGCCAGCCGCATGGCGCCGAGCGCCGGGACCACTCCGAAAGCTGGCGCGATCCTGCGCCCCATCCGGCCGGCCGCGGCGCACCCCGACGATCTGTTGCGCACCTGCGCCCTTACGTCGACTACGCGCTGGAGTGCTTCGGGCCGGATCGGCTGATGTTTGGCTCGGACTGGCCCGTGTGCACGCTCAGCGCCAGCTACACCGACGTCGTCGCCGCAGCCGCCATCCTGACTGGCGATCTCAGCGAATCGGAGCAGGCGGCCATCTGGGCCGGGACTGCACGCTCGGTCTATCGCATCGGCGCGGCCTGACAGGCGTCCTCGCCGAGCATCACGGTACAGAGCAGACGACGGAGATGCGCACCGTCTGCTCCGCTACGACCGTCACAGGTACCTGCGGGCTGCATGGCGTCTCGAGCGTCGCGCCCGACGCCAGTACTTCGAGGATCGAGGGTGAGCGACCGGAGACGCGGTAGGCGCCTGCGGGCAGCCAGACTGAGAACTGGCCCGACTTGCCGACACGGACCGCGACCGCGCGACGGTGGGCGGCGTTAAACGACAACGTTCCCGATAGTGAGACGGTGGGCGGCTGCTGTCCGCCGGACCCAAGCGGTCCGCCTACCCGGCTGAACGAGCCGACAACCTTTCCCTGGTCACCTTGCGTCCGGGTGCGCATCGCCGCGGCCAGGCCCGCGTGCGGCGCGGGCCCGCCCGCCGCGCAGGCGGTGAGCATCAGCGCGAGCCCTGCCGCGGCGATCCAGGCTGTCAGCTTCATCGGCGGTGTCCTCCTGCCCGTCGCTGGCAGTTGGACGGCGCGGTTAGCGCGCTGGTTCCAGCCGATCCAGCCTGGCCAGCGACTCGCGCAGGTTTGCCTCCGACGTGAGCCGCGCCGCGTCCGCCGTCGTCAGCCATCGCAGTGGCGCGTCCGCCGTCTCCGCGCGCACCGCCTGCGGCGATGCGGTCGCGAGCACGAACCGCAGGTCGGCGTGCTCGTGGGCGGGCTCACCGCGGCCGGCCGGCACGGGCACGATCACGGCATGGCGGAGAGCAGCATCCGGCCACGGAACGAGGTCGTCCAAGCCGGTCTCCTCGGCCGCCTCGCGGAGGGCTACCGCCAGCGGGTCGTCCTCGCCGGCGTCGCCGTGCCCGCCCACCTGGAGCCATGCCTGCTGGCGCTGGTGCCAGCGCAGCAGCACCCGGCCCGTCGGCGGGTCGACGATCAGCGCAGAGGCCGTCAGGTGCAGCGGGGTTGCGCGTGACCACGGATCCGGCTGGGTCCGCAGGACGTGTTGTATCCGGGCTAGGTCGCGGGATTCCTGCTCGGTCTGCGGCTGATAGCCCGCGAGCAGCTCGGCCACCGAGATGGGCATGGCGGCGAACCTTCCGTTCGTGTGAGTTCGTCATCCGGGCGGGTCAACTGTGGCACGCGGTGTGCCCGCGGCGCGGCTGATCTGGCCTCGAGCAGGTAGCTTGCCAGCCCCGCGCTGGCCGCTGGCGGGCCTGCCCTGCGTCAGCTGCCGAGCCGCCGCAGCCCCTTCCCGGGCTGCGGAAGCCCGCGCTACTTCAGCAGCTGGCGCGCCATGACCACGCGCTGGATCTGGTTGGTGCCCTCGTAGATCTGGGTGATACCGGAGCCGTGGGCAGTTTCCGCAGGTAGATGCCATGTCATGTAGGGCTGATGTCAGCACGGATCCAGCACCGCTGATTTGCCGGGACGCGATCCGTAAATGCCGTCAGGCGCGCCACTCCGGAAGGCTCGCCCTGGCTCGCCCGGCCAGTTCCCGCAACGGTGCGAGGATCGGTCCGACGGCCTGTGCGGTTCTAGCCAGGACGATCGGCGCTCCCGGGTGGGTGCACGTCCGGACGATGAAGTGCGTCATCTGCTTCCACGCGTGCGACGTCTTTGTGGTGCACATGGGCGGCGGGAACAGCAGGTAGGCCCGCACGGCCGGGTTGGATGCAGCAGCTTGCTCCAGCAGCTGGAAGGCCGGCTCATGCAGGAGGGATGAGGCCGACGTCTCTCGGGTAGCTGCGGTGATCATGGCAGCGATGGTGGCGATCTCGGACATGATGGCCAGCTGGTCGCGCCACTGGCAGATGCGGTCGAACGGCACTTGCTCGATGGGCGGGCGGGCGGTCAGCGGCTGGCCGGCCGACCCGGCGGCGAGCGGCTGGCCTGCTCGTTCCGCCTGGCGCAGCCGCCGGCCGAGTCCGGCGAGATCCTGATCGGTAAGGATGGCGTGCTCGCCTATGGCCCCGGAGAACTCGCGCGTCGCGCGCACGTACTCGTCGGCTCCGATGTTGTCCAGGCCCAGCATCAGGCCAGTCACCAGGGTCGGGAAGACCTCGGCCGCGCGGACCGTGTCGACCTGCGGGTCGGCGATTGCCATCCCAAGGAACCGGCGTTTGCCAGTGCGGAGGTTCCGGGTGATCGCGTCGATCGCGTCGATCGAGGCATCGTAGGCCTCCGGGTCTGCCGCCCCGGCTGCGCCGCGGCCGGCACCTGCCTGTGGTCCGGCTGCGCGCTCGATCGCGCTCGCCAGTCCTTTGCCGCGGTCGCGGCTGAACCAGGTAAGGGCGCCGAACACTGCGGCCTCGGGCAACCGCAGCCGAGGATGCCCGCAGAAGACGGCCAGGACGGCCTCGTGGACCGGGCGTCCGCGCTGGGCGTGCGCACTCAGGGCCCGGATCAGCTCCGCGGTCTCCGGCTGGGCGAAGGAGGCCGAGCCGCGGCCGCGCCCGAGCCCGTGACGAACGTTGCGCGGCAGGATCCCGGCTGCCCGCCATCGTTCCAGGGTCGGCAGGCTCACCCCGGTCTCCTCGATCAGCCTGGCGTCCTCCCGGCTGGGTCCCGATCGTGGCACGCGGGCAAGTTTAGAACCCCGCGACCTCCGGCGCGTCCCGGTTGGCCGGGCTCTGGCTGACTGGATGCCAGAAGGGAGGTGATTCGGACGAACGCCATCATCACTGACGACACCGTCCGCCTGTGCCTGCGCAGCTGGCGACTGACCTTGCGGCTCGTGCTGGTGCTCGTGGCCATCGGTGTCGCGGGACTGGTCGCCCGCGCCCGGCCAGGCCGGTAGCCGTTCCGGCTCTGCCTGAACCGCGCGGCTCGTTCGCGAGAGGTGCCACCCAGGGATCTCTCGCGGACGAGCCTCCGGATCATCTGCGGCCGGGAACCTGGTAGCTTCCGCTCGGCCTCAGCTGTCAGCTGCCGACAGCGCGGCGACATGGCGCCTCGGCGTCGGTGTATATGGCCACCGCGCAACTGCTGGCCATGTACGGGATCACGGCCAGCCAGATCGGTCCGCACACCGACGTTCTCACGTCGCGGCCTACGAGCACTAACCCCTTGGAATAGGTCGTCTAGCCCGATTCAGATGGCGCAGACGTGTCGCGCATGGCAGGTCCGCACGCCCGGTCGTTTACTCGATCTCGGCTGGCAGATAAACGAATCCCGCGGCGTGGCGGGCCAGGCCGGGTATGCCCGCAGCGCGGCAGCGTCGCTGGTCGTCAGGCTGGACAGCGGCAAGGTCCACGTCGCCTTGACCAACCGAGGTATCCCGATAGAGGAGGTCAACGGGCGCGTCGTCCACGCGCTCGCCAACTCCTAACGGGGGCCGTGGATCAGGGTTGCGCCGCCGTAAGCGGTTTCAGGCCCCATCGTGATCAGCCGCGCCGCAGCTCACAGGCCATGTTCATCTGTCCGCGACTGACCCCACTTGACCGTGGTGGCTTGCTCAATCGGGCTCGTAACGGGCACGACGCGCAGCTCGCGCTAGTCCGGCGATATCCGGTAGCCCGTCCGGTGCGGCGGCTCTTAGTATCGGCAGGTGATCTACCAGCACCCCCTGGCTTACCTGCTCGGCCTGCAAGGCGTTGCCTTGCTTCGCGCCTACAACGGCGAGTACGACCGCGAGTTCACCGAGGCCAGGATCGCCGAG
This sequence comes from uncultured Actinomycetota bacterium, assembly GCA_963792725.1. Taxonomy (GTDB): domain Bacteria; phylum Actinomycetota; class Actinomycetes; order Streptosporangiales; family Streptosporangiaceae; genus JAJYUU01. Next base: position 941,519 of record CAWBXJ010000004.1, read on the forward strand.
ATCCGCGCGATGCTCGACTGCGCCAGCGAGTTCGGCGACGGCGCCACGGTCCGCCCGATCACGGCGGCCGAGGGCTATGACGTCTGGGCCGAGTACTACGACGGGCCGAACGACCTGATTGACCTTGAGGAGCCGATCATCCGGCCGATCATCGACCGCCTGCCGATCGGGCCGGCCCTCGACGCTGCCTGCGGCACCGGCCGCCACGCGGCCTACCTGGCCGCCAAGGGCCACTCGGTGATCGGCGTGGACGGCTCGGCGAAGATGCTCGCCGTCGCCAGGGCCAAGGTTCCCGGCGCGGACTTCTGCCAGGGTGACCTGCGGGCGCTGCCGGTCGCGGACCAACAGGTCGATCTCGTGACGATCTCGCTGGCGCTCACCCACGTACCCGAACTGGCCCCGGTGCTGGCCGAATTCGCGCGGGCGCTGCGCCCAGGCGGGCACCTGGTGATCGCCGATTCACGGATGGACTATCCGCTGGTCGTAGCGATGCCCGACGGCAGCTACGGCTATCTGCCGCACTGCAGCCGGATGACCAGCGAGTACCTCACCGCCGCGCTGCCGCTCGGCTTCGAGGTCCGCCACTGCGAAGAGCTGCGCGCTGCGCCGGCGCGGTGTTCCCCTGCGGGGCCGTTGCGGGTCGGCGTCCCGTACCAGGACCCGGCCGACGCGCCGCCGCCCGAGCGGGTGCTGCCCGAGCATCCGTCAGACATCTGGACATTGCGCGCCTGGTACCCAGCTGCGGCTGCCGCCGCCTACAACGGCGACCCGATGCTGATCTTCTGGGACTTCGAGCTGGGTTAGTCCGGGGACGTCTCACCAGCCGTGGCCACGCCGACTGGTATCTCCGTTTTCCTCGCAGGCGCCCAAAACCGAACGAGTGGGTGCCGGGTCTAGGTTGGCGAAGCCATCGCGCAGCGACGCCCGGAGGGCGACCTAGACGCGGTGCACGCGAGTTTGGACAATCAGGAGCGAGGAAGACGGCTCTGTGCAGCTCGCCCAGATTGCGCTGGTGAGTTTCTTGATCTTGCGAGCCATGGCGTGCTGGTGGCGCGCCCGTGCCGGGCGGGCGTCCCGGCGGGCAGTGGTGGCTGGCCGCGGGCCAGAACACGCCGGTCGCTGAACGCCCAGCCGACATCGCGGCTGGGCAGGCCGGTAGGTAATGGCGGGCAGTGCAGTGGTCCTGGGGCCGGGCGGCCCGGCCGGCACGGCCTGGCTGGCGGGGCTGGCAGCCGGGCTGCGCCACGAGGGGGTGGACCTGGGCGCGGCCGACCTGATCGCGGGCACGTCGGCGGGTGCGATCGTGGGGGCGATCCTGGCCAGCGGGGAAGATCCCGCCCGGCTCGCCGCGCCGCCCCCGCTGCCCGACCTCGGCGGCGTGCGGACTGACCCACGCAAGCTCGCGGACGTATTCGCGACGCTCAGCGATCCAGCGCTCGGCCGGGCTGATGCCCTGCGCCGGGTTGGCAGGCTGGCTGTCACCGCATCGACCGGCGAGCAGGCGGCCGCGATCGCCAGGATGCAGTTCCTGGTAGGCGCCGTGGAATGGCCCGACCGGCCATTGCTCATCCCGTCGGTGGACGCCGAAACCGGCGAGGCGATGATCTGGGACCGGCACGGCACCGCATCCCTGCCCGAGGCAGTCGCGGCCAGCACCGCCTTTCCCGCGACCGCTCCGCCCGTCACCATTAACGCCCGCCGCTACATCGACGGCGCCCTCAGAGCGGGTGCCAATGCCGATCTGGCCGCGGACGCCGACCTGCTGATCATCGCTGAGCCGATGGCGCACATCTTCGGCACCGGCAGCGCCGCGCCAGGCGCAGGAGCGGTCATCCGTCTGGTCCCGGACTCCGACGCGATCCAGGCGTTCGGCCCGGACATCAGCGATCTCGTCACCTGGGCACCCGCGTACAAGGCCGGCATCAGGCAAGCTCCCGGCGCCGCCGAGCGCATCAGGTCGTGCTCCGGCACAAATATGACAGGCTACGACTCCGGATTAGTGCGCCGATCCTCAAAGCCCGCGAACTAGCAGGTCACAGACCTGAGCCCGCCGAAAATCCATGATCGTGAGCCAAGTCGGGTTAGCGCGACAGACCCCCTGCGGGAGTGTGAAGAAGTGGCCGGGTGTGTAGGGCAGGTAGATGCCGGGCCCGGTGGGAACGTTGCTGATCCACTCATCGTCGTCCAGGTCGTAGCCGGGGGCTACCGGCGAAACTCCCTGACCAGCGGCGGCGCAGGCCCTGGCAGGACGCCGATTCCGCCAAAGTCGAGATCATCTTCCACTACCTGCTGGAGCAGCGGATTCGCGCTCTGGCCTTTCGTTCGCTGGGACCGCTTGACGCCGGGCATGCTACTGGAGGCCCAGGGTGCGGGTGAGGTGGGTGGTCCACCAGCGGAGCTGGGGGGCGGGGGTGGTGGCCGCAGCGCCAGTGAGGCCGGCGCTGCGGCGGAACGCCGGGCCGTACAGGGGCTCGGTGGCGAGGGCCTGGTGGAGAGCGGCGACGGCCAGCCGGGTGTCCTCGACACCGATGTCGGCGGCGTCGGGTCGCAGGGCGTGGAGCGCGTCGACGACCGGGTCGAGCATCCCCGATCCCTCGTCCCGCCACCCGGCGGCGTGAAGTGCCACGGCCAGTTCGCCGTAGCCCCGGCGGTAGAAGACTGCCAAGGCCTCGACCAGCGAACCGAGATCGGCGCCACGGCCGAGCCAGGAAGCCAGCACCTCTTCCACCCCAGCCCGGATCTTCCGGCCGCCGTGGCGCAGCAGAGCTTCCAGGAGGCGGTCACGGGTTCCGAAGTGGTGGTTGACCCCCGCATCGGTCATGCCGACGCGGGCAGCGAGGGCCCGGACCTGCACGGCGGCCACGCCACCCTCGGCCAGGAGCCTCTCGGCGGCATCCAGGATCAGGCGCCGCGCCTCCTCGGGAGGACGGCGCGCACGCGAACGTGTCACGCCATCGACCTTACCTTGACAGTCCAAGGCAAGAGATCCTACCGTCTCGCCTTGACACCACAAGGCAAGGGAGCCCGCCGCCATGATCGACCCCACCGTCCACCGGGCCCGGCGCATCGCTCGCCCTGATGTCCTCCTCCGAGGGGAGGAGGCCGGCGTCGGGCCGACCGTCCTGCTGCTCCACGCTGGTGGCGAGCGTCGTCAGGTGTGGACGCCGGTCATCGACGTCCTCATCGATGCCGGGTTCCGGTGCGTGGCCTTCGATCAGCGCGGTCACGGTGACAGCGGCGGCTCGCAGCAGGCGCTCGCGCCCTGCGCAGCCGACGTCGCCGCCATGCTCCACGCCGAGCCACCCGGATGCGTGGTCGTCGGCGCCTCGCTCGGCGGGCTCGCCGCCATCGCCGCCCTTGGCGATCCGGCGGTGCGGGCGAGGGTCGCGGGCCTGGTGCTGGTAGACGTCGTACCCAACCTCGAGCCCCCCCAGGTCCGCCGCTTCCTCGCCGCCGGGGGTTTGCTCGACGCCCACACCGAGATCGTCGAGGACATCCTCGCCCAGGTTCCACGGCTGCGACAGATCACCGCGGAGCTCGACCTGCCCGTCCTGCTCGTCCGCGGCGGCAGCGGGTCGGCCGTCACCGCCGGCGACGTCGACCAGTTGCTGCACCTGGCTCCACAGGCCACGGTCATCCGCATCTGCGGTGCCGGACACCTCACCGCCCGGGACCAGCCGGCGGAGCTGGCCCAGACCATCGCCGCCGTCACCACCGAGTGGCCAGCGCTGGCGCTCCTGCGCGATCTCGGCGCAGGGGAGGCCGGCCATCCCGGCGGGAACCTCCTGGCCCACCTCCAGCGGGTGCGCGAGCTGGTGGTGAGCTGGGGTGGGGGCCGGCGTGTACGCCTCGCCGCGCTCTGCCACGCCACCTACGGCACCGACGGCTTCCCGCACGCGCTGCTGCCGCTCGACCGGCGAGCCCGCCTGCAGGCAGCGATCGGCGACGAGGCCGAGGCCCTCGTCTACCTCTACGACGCCTGCGACCGGACCAAGACCTACGCCGGCCTCGGCGCGACGCCGCTCCCGATCACCGACCGCTTCACCGGCGAGGTCGTCCCCCTGGCCGCCACCGACCTGTCCGACTTCGCTCTCCTCACCACCGCCAACGAGCTCGACGTCGCCCGCACCGCTCCACTCACCTCCCAAGCCCGCCGCGACATTCGAGCCCTCATCGCCGCGCTGGCGGCCTACGTCCCCGACGTCACCGCCCAAGCTCTCGCCGACCCGTCCCTTCTCTGACGCCTCGGCAACCAGCCGACGGGCGCGGGGGATTGTAAATACAACGGTGTAACTTCCAAGACGTAGGAGACACCAGATGACTGATGTGACGATCGAGCACGGCCAGGACGTCCCGGAGCTGTCAGCCGCCGACGAGCAACTCCCGGCCGAACTTACCGCGCGGGCACGCGCGGGCGGGCTGAAGATGACCGGTGAGGGCGGGCTGTTGGGGAAGCTCACCAAGGTGGTGGCCGAGAGCGCGCTGGAAGGCGAGCTGGACGATCACCTGGGCTATCAGAAGAACCACCCGGCCGGCCGTAATAGCGGGAACTCGCGTAATGGACACCGCGCCAGTTATTACCGATACCGGGCCGGTGGAGATCAGCGTGCTGCGGGACCGGGATTCCAGCTTCGACCCAAAAATCGTCGCCAAACGGCAGCGGCGGCTGATCGGCGTAGATGAGATGGTGATCTCGCTGTCGGCGAGGGGCTGACGCACGGCGAGATCAGCGCGCACCTGGCCGAGATTTACGGCGCCGAGGTGTCCAAGCAAACCATCACTGCGATCACCGACCGGGTGAGGGAGAACCCGAGGAAACCATGCGGAATGTCGCGGCGCTCAGAACCTCGATCTACCGGCGCTGGGGAGACAAGACCGGCCTGGCCCTCGACGCGGTGCTCAGCACGAACCACGCCGCGATCCCGGCACCAGATACCGGATCGCTGCCCGGCGACCTGGTGGCCCTGCTGCGCGGGATCACGGCATTCAACACCAGCCCCCTCGGCGAGTTGCTGGTGCAGATGGCCCTGACCCGGGGCGCGCCCGAGTTCGAGGCGGCCCGCAGCCAGTTCTGGGCCGGCCGCCTGGCCGTCGCATCCCTCGTACTCGACCGTGCCGAGGAACGGGGCGAGCTGCGCCCCGGCCTGGAGCGTCTTCTCGTTTCCGAGGCACTAATCGGGCCGCTGCACGTACGGCGGCAGCTGACCAAGCAACCCCTGGACGACGGCTTCGCCGGCAGCGTCGTCGACCTGCTCCTTGCCGGCATCGCCGCACACCGACAACCGCACAGTTAACGCCGGCGCGAAGACGCCAGAATCCGCCGCTCGCCGTCAGGCCCGCGCGGTGACAGCGCAGGGACTCTGACTGCAGCGATCCGGCGGCCGCTCCCTGACCGCGTCACGTCCGAGCCAGCCGAAGTGACCCGGCCGGCGATCTGTGGCGCCCGTCTGCCGGCCCGGATCGTGCGGATCGCCGATCCGGGACGAGCCACTTTGAGGGCTAGGACGACATGAACCCTGCCCGAGATCCACGGAGTTACCTAGGTCAGCCCGATGCCGGCAATGTGCGGGACGGCGAGATGCGCTCCCACCTCGAACCCGGCAGCAACTCATTCACCTGCCCGACATAGGAGGCACTAGCTCGGCATCAGAGGCACGCATACGGCACAAGAGCCGCTAACTGATTCCGCTCCGTGGTTCAGCCAGCAACGTGCCGAGCTCGGCGCTCCACGCGAGGCGGGCGTGCTCGATGCCTGACAGATCGCCTAGCAGCTGCCTCTGCCAGTTGGCGGCCATGCCCAGTGCATTGAGCCGGAAGGCGACGGCGTCTGGGTCCACGTCGTCACCCAGGCTGTCCGCGCGCTTCGCTGCGCCGACGTTCGTTGCCAGCACCGTCAGCCAGTCCCGCATGGCGGCCGCAACCGCATCTCGGACAGGGCCAGGCCGGCCGTCCATCTCCGCCGAGGCGCCGCACATGAAGCACCCGCCTGCGAACGTCTCGCCTGACAGGTAGCTAAACCACGCCTGTCCGATCGCTCGCAGCCGCGGCAGCCCTTCGTCGCTCGACAGCGATGGTGTGATAACCACGTCGATGAACATCCGTCGTGCGGCAGCGAGAGTGGCGAGCTGCAGATCCTCCTTTGAGCCAAACAACGCGTGCACGCTGCTCTTCGGCAGTCCGAGGTCGGCAGCCAGCCCGCCGATAGTGAGACCTTCCAGCCCGTACACCGAGGCCAGCTGGGCCGATCGCTCCAGGACGGCTGCCCGGCTCCGCGCGCCGCGGGCACGCCGGCCGTCACCCGGAGCCTCATCTGACCGGACAGCGGGCGCCAGGGCGCTTACGTACCCCGGTACGTACTGCCGTTCCCGTGACCTTCGGTCCATGAACGGACATCCTACCCGGCAAAGTATACGAACGATCGTCTATATTATTGCCAAGCATGACGAGGAGGGAGATCAGTGTGCCGACGGGAACGCTGACCCAGGACGATCCGCTCGAGGACTTCGATGCGCGCCAGTTCACCCGCGACGGCGTGACCAAGACGGTCTACACCGCCGGTGCTGGCCCCGCGGTGATCGTGATGAGCGAGATGCCGGGCATCAGTCCCCACGTTGCCCGGTTCAGCCGGTGGGTACGTGACGCCGGCTTCACCGTCTGCATGCCCTCCCTGTTCGGCCGTGACGGCGCCATCCAGGGCGTCGAGGAGGGGATCGCGGTGTTCCGGCGGGCGTGCGTGAGCGCGGAGTTCCGGGCTTTTGCAGCCAGCCAGTCCAGTCCGGTAACAGCCTGGCTCCGGTCACTGGCCCGCCAGGCGCACCTGGACTGCGGCGGCCCGGGGGTGGGAGCGATCGGCATGTGCTTCACCGGGAACTTCGCACTGACCATGATGCTCGAGCCCGCGGTGCTCGCACCGGTGCTGTCCCAGCCGTCACTTCCACTCGACGACCCCGGCGGACTCGAGATCTCACCAGATGAGCTCGGCGAAGTGCGAGAGCGCCTTGTCCGGGACGACCTGACCGTCATCGGCTACCGGTTCGCCGGCGATCGCTTCTGCACAGCTCAGCGGTTCGCCGCCTACTCCCAGGCGCTCGGTGACCGCTTCATCGGGCAAGTGCTCCCAGATGACGCCGCCAATCCGGACCCCCCGCCATTCTTCAAGCAGGTCGTGGCGAGCCCGCACAGCGTGGTGACAGCCCACCTCATTGACGAGGAGGGTCAGCCGACCATAGCCGCACGCGACCAGATCCTCGCGTTCTTCCGCCACCGGCTTGCGGGCGCTGGACCCGGCCGGCAACCGGCCTGACCGATCGGATACGTGCTCCGGCGCCGCTGGTTTGCCGCCAGGCCAAGAGAAACCCGAGTTGGCTCAATTAGCCGTCTCATCTGAGGGATGGTCGCGCTGCGTGAAAATTCTGGCTGGTGCGGGTCGTGGCGGGCTGGGGTCGCTGCGGCCGCCCGGGGCCTGGGTTTGTGTCGCGGTTCGGGTGGAGGGACAGTGTGGGCGGGCTGCCCGTGACGCTGGCGCACTTTGGAACGTGAACCCGTCATTTAGCCTGGCGCTGGGGTCTTGACCTGAGGGTCGCGCAGTGTTGCCTCGAGCACGCCGGTCAGTATTCCGGGCCTGGTGCCCGCCGACCGAGACCCCCGGGCAGCCTGCTGGTGTCCTGTCACTCCGGGCGTAGGAGGTAGCAGTGAGCAGACCGCAGGTCATTGATGACGAGGAACACGAGCGGGTCCATGAGCGGGTGGCCGCGATTGACGTGGCCAAGGACTCGGGGGTGGTGTGCACCCGCACGCCGCATCCGTCCCGGCCGGGCTTACGGCGGGCCGCCGTGTGGACGGTGAAGGCCCGGATGAACGCGATCCGCGTGCTGGGCGGCCAGTTGCGCAAGGACGGCATCGAGATCGTCACGCTCGAGTCGACGAGTGACTACTGGCGCATCTGGTTCTTCGTGCTGGAGGGGTGCGGGCTGGCGGTGCAGCTGGTCCAGGCGTCCCAGGCCAAGAACCTGCCTGGCCGGCCCAAGACCGACAGGCTGGATGCGATGTGGCTGGCCCGGCTGACCGAGATGGGCCTGCTGCGGGCGGGCTTCGTGCCGCCGAAGGCGATCCGGGACCTGCGCGATTACACCCGGGCCCGGACCCGGCTGGTCCGCGAGCGCACCCGCTGCTGGCAGCGGATGGAAAAGCTGCTGGAAGGCGCGCTGGTCAAGGTGTCGGCCGTGGCCAGCAAGCTGACCACCGTGTCCGCGCAGGACATGATCAAGGCGATGATCGCCGGCGAGCGCGACCCCCGCACGCTGGCGGCCCTGGCCCGCGGCAAGATGAAGGCCAAGCACGATGATCTCGTCGAGGCCCTGGACGGCATGTTCGACGACCACCACGGTGAGCTCGCCCGGCTGCTGCTGGACCAGATCGCCTCCCTGGACGCCATGATCGCCCAGCTGAGTGCCCGGGCTGCTGAGCTGACCGCGGCGATGCCCGCGGCCTGGGGCGTCGACCCGGACGGGACTACCGGGCCCGGCGCCGGGACCGGCCCGGATGCCCCGGTGCTGAACGCGGTGGCCCGGCTAGCCGAGATCCCCGGCATCAGCCCCGACACGGCCCGGTCCATCATCGCCGAAACCGGCCTGGACATGAGCAGGTTCCGCACCGCCGCTCACCTGGTGTCGTGGGCGGGGCTGTGCCCGTCCGCCCGCCAGTCCGGCACCCGCGCCCGGGCCGGGAAGAAAGGCCAGGGCGACACCTGGCTGCGCGGGTCCCTCGGGCAGGCCGCGATCGGCGCGGCCCGCACCGCCACCTTCCTGGGCGAGCGGTACGCCCGGATCGCCCGCCGCCGCGGCAAGGCCAAGGCCCAGGTCGCCGTCGCACGGTCCATCCTGGTCATCATCTGGCACCTGCTCAGTAACCCTGAGGCCAGGTTCACCGACCTCGGCTACGGCTACTACCAGGCCCGCACCGATTCCAGCCGCAAGCTCCGCAACCACATCCGGCAGATCGAAGCGCTCGGCTTCGCCGTCACCATCACCAAGGCCGCCTGACTAACTTCAGCACCGTCACCGGCGGCCACCAGAGCCGGCTCCGCCGGCGCTGCCGCACGCCCACCTGGGGTCGGTGATTTTCCGGTCAGTGCGCACCGAGCGTGGCGGTGGATGCGGTCGAGAGCCTCCCGAGTCGGCTCAAGTTAGAAATCATGCTCCAAGTCAGCTGGCGCGGGTGATCGCCTCGAGGGCCCTGCCATAGCTCGTTGGCCGACGCGTCGGCGCGATGATGATGTGCGGGTTCTGTGGTGCCGTTCGAATCAGTGGTGCATTGTCACGCCGACGGGGCGCGGGCCATAAGTGCCCAGGCGCGGTGCGGGACCAGCATCGGCTCGGCGCGGAAGCGCTCGGCGAGCAGGGCGGCGAGGTCGGCGTCATAGCGGGCGACCTCCTCCTCCGGCAGGCTGGCGCCGACACCGTTGCAAGTGCGCATCCGCCCGCGCCAGGCCGCGTGGGTGTAGGAGACGAGCATGTCGAAGCTTAAGGTCTCGATCCCGGTTAGTCCGGCCTGCGCTACTTCGACCGTGTACTCCGGGTGGATGCCCGTGTCGCCGGCCATGTCCCAGGACGGGTTCCGCGCGAGCACCAGCTCCTCGGAGGCTGCGCAGACATTGCCCGGCAACGCCAGGTAGCTGAAGTAACAGATCAGCAGCGTCCCGCCGGGCGCTAGCAGCCGGCGGGCCTCGGTGGCGGCGCGCGGCCGATCGAACCAGTGCCAGCACTGCCCGGCGGACACGACGTCCCACTGGCCGGAGGCCAGTGCCGTGCGCTCGGCGCTGCCCACCAGATAGCTGACCCGAACCCCGGCGGCCCGATCTAGCTGCCGCGCTTTGCGCAGCAGCTCAGCGGCGATGTCCAGGCCCGTCACGGTGCAGCCGGCGGCGGCGAAGCCGCGCGCAAGGGTCCCGGTCCCCGTTCCGGCGTCCGCTACCCGCTGGCCCGCAAGCCCGATGCCGTAGGGCCGCAGGCGGCCGAAGAACTCGCCCGGGAACCCGGCGCGGTGTGCGCTGTAGTCAGCCGCCGTGCGCCCGAAATCCACCGTCATCACATCACCTCGCCGTCGGGGCCGCGCGCCGGCCGCATCGCCATCGTGCCGTAGCCGGGCGTGCGTTGCCCCCGCTTTAGTGCGCAGATTCACTGACGGCATACCAAGAACCTGCAGGTCAGCACCATGAGCTCGGCAAAACTCCATGATCGTGAGCCAACTCAGGTCCGCCACCGGCTTGCGGGCGCTGGACCCGGCCGGCAACCGGCCTGACCGATCGGATACGTGCTCCGGCGCCGCTGGTTTGCCGCCAGGCCAAGAGAAACTGGACGCCAGGGTCGCCCGGCCAGTCCCACCGCGGACGCCGTCGGCGACCTCCAGGCCGCCTGCACCGATCAGAGTCGTGCCGCTATCGGCGCTGTCAGCTCAGGAGCCATCGGGCGGCGAGGTCGAGCGCGTCTGCGTGGCTGCGAACGCCGTGATCGGCAGCCAGGAAGTGATGGCCGATCACGAGTGAGAAGGCCAGCACGCTGCGTGCCTCGGCCTCTTCCTCGTCAGCGCAGATGGCGCCGAACAGCAGGCGCAGGTACTCCATGCGCCGGTTGTCGACGCGCCGCAGCCGCTCGGCCACCCCATCGTCGCGCCGGGCCCAGTCACGGACGGCCAGGTCGACCGGCAGCAGTTTGCTGGAGAAGGTGAGCGCGCCGGCCAGCCGCAGCTTGGCCCTGACGTCGGTGCCGGTGCGCTCAACCCGTTCGAGCACGTCGTCGGTGCTCATCCGCTCCCAGCAATCGAGCATCTCGCCCAGCAGCGCGTTCCGGTCGGCGAAATGCCCGTAGAAGCCGCCCTTGGTGACCCCGAGGGCCTTGGCCAGGGCCTCGACCCGGACAGAGTCCGGGCCGCCGGCCGCAAGTGCCCGCAAGCCCTCATCGATCCACTGGCTCCGGGCTGTCCGGGTGATGGCAACCATGACCTGTGAATACCACCTCTAGGAGCGGTTGACAGCGCTGCTGACGGTGCTAGCGTCCATATATACGTTAGCGTATAGATGGAGGCGCGCATGGCGCTCGCTGACGCCGCGCGCATCCAAGGCCCGGGCGCGTCCATGAGATCGCCGGCGAATTCCGGCTCGGGGACACCTGGACGCTGCCGGACGGTTTTCTTCGGGGACGCCTATGTGCTCTCGACAACGCGGTTCCGGCGCTGGCCGGCGATCCGGCCATGCGGGCACGCATTCCCCGGAACGCTCATTCCCGGGTAACCGCACACATCAGGAGGACATGCTCATGCCGATGCTCGACGCTTACATCCCCGAGGGCGCGCTGTCGCCCGAGGCAGAGGACAAGCTCCTCGCGCAGCTGACTGACCTTCTGCTGGAACATGAGGGAGTCGACCCGGCGAACCAGGCCGCACGGGCGCTGGCGTGGGTCTTCGTCCACCGCCCTGCCGTCTATGTCGGCGGCGCGCCAGCCGCCGAGCCGCGTTACCGATTCGTGTGCCAGGTGCCGGAAGGCCAGTACAACTCCAAGCGACGCCAGGCCGTCACCGCCGCCATGACACAAGCCGTCGCGGACGCCGAGGCCGGCAGCCACCCGGACCCGGCCGACCGCGTCTGGGTGTTCACCGCCGAGGTTCCAGACGGCACCTGGGGCGGGTTCGGCCAGGTCATCCGCCTGCCCGACATCGCCGAACGCGTGCTCGGACCCGGCATGCGTGCGCCCGCGCAGGAATGGCTGGCCGCCAGGCAGCGCAAGAAGGCCGCCGCACTGATCGAGATCGCCGGCACAGGCGTGCAGGGCTAGTCCATGGCAGTACAGGACACCACGAGGCGACCGCAGGGTCGTTGCCCCGTGGTCCAGCCAGTTCGCGCTGCGCTCGCCGCAGGTCGCGACCGTCATGACACCTGAGGCGGCTGCGGTGCGATTCGGATATCGCCGCGTGACTGCGACGCTCGGGGGCTGATGCACGCGAGCCGTCCCTATGAGTATTTCGAGGACGCCTTCACCGCGTGGCTCGACGGCTCGTGCGGCGGGCACCGGGCACTGCGCGCCGACGGCTACGACTTCGTGATCGCCGAGAGCCGGTGCTCCTGCTTCCAGCCGGCCCGGCTGGACGAGCTCGTCACCATCGATGTGCGCCCGGACAGCGCCAGCACGACGGCGTTCACTATCGCACTGGACATGACGCGCAATGAGACGGCGATCGCGGCCGGAGCCGTGACCTACGTCACAGTGCGCAACGGACGGGCAGTAGGGATCCCCTCAGCCGTGCGCGGACCGCTGGGTAACGTCGCGCCCGGCGGCCGCTGTTCGATCGCGTCGCTGCCGCGGATCTGCTCAGCCGCCTGCATGATGCCCGGGGCTTCTTCTACGCAGGCGGTGACGACGCCCGGCTCCGAGCCGTACTGGACCCTGACGTGCGCTGGCATGTACCCGGCCGGAACGCCATCGCCGGTCAGTATCACGGCATTCACGCGGTGCTCGACTACATGACAGCGCGGCGGCTTCTCGCTAACGCGTCGTTCCGCCTGCGTCCGGGCGAGCTTCTCACCGGAAGTAACGACCACGTCGCTTCGCTCACTGACGGGTCCGCGGTCATCGACGGAATCGAGCGCAACTGGTCCACTGTCGGCTTGTACCGGATCGGAGCCGGGCGCATCTGCGAATGCCGCCTGCTTCCGCTCGACGCGGCCGAGTTCGATCACATATGGCAAGGCCCGTCGTGACTGTCCGTCGTGACCCATCGAACCCTCGGTTCCCGCGACGTCGTGGCCGTCATCGGACGTCATCATCCGCGTTCCTGCCCTGCAGTTCCAGCAAGGCGCCACCACTGCGCTCGACTTCCCTGCCCGCCATGAAAGGACCCGGCATGACTCTCTACACCGAACTGCTCAGCAAAGGCGCCAGCGAGCAGCGCCGGCTCGTCCGCGTCGAACGCGGCCAGACCCGGGCCGTCCTCACCCTCAGCGACCCGGACCGGCTCAACCCGCTCAGCGCAGGCCTCATGATGCAGCTCCAAGCCCACGTCATGGACCTGACCGCCGACCCGTCCCTGCGGACTATCGTCATCACTGGCTAGGACCCCGCGTTCTGCGCCGGAGGCGACCTGGACATGATTGAGTCCGGGGCCACGGCCATCCAGACAGCATCCGATCCAGCCGATACCACCGACGCCTGGCGCTGGATCCGGCGCCAGTTGGGCGGCATCGTCCGCACCATCACCTCGGCCGACAAGATCTTCATCGCCGCCGTGAACGTGCCCGCCGCCGGCGTGGGCCTCGCCTTCGCTCTGGCCTGCGAAGTGATCATCGCCTCCGAGCGCGCCGTGCTCGTGCCGGCGTTCGGCCGCCTCGGCCTCGTACCCGAAGTCGGAACCAGCTGGCTGCTGACCCGCCGCCTGGGCTACCACGCGGCCATGGCCGTGTACATCACGGGCCGCCACATCGACGCCGCGGAAGCCTCGCAGCTCGGCCTCGTCCAGGAGGTCCATCCCCACCACGAGCTGCTGCCCGCCGCCCAGCGCTGGTGCGAGCGCATCAGCATGTTCCCGCCGCACGCTCTCGAGATGACCAAGCCCCTGCTCCGGGCCGCACTCGACGCCCCCTGGGAACAGTCGCTCAAACTCGAGGAATACGCCGAAGCCAACTGCTTCTCCACGACCTCGCTCCCCGCCGCCGCCGCAGCGATCAAGCAGCGACAATGACCTACCGCGCGGCACCTTCGTGCTTCGGGGTGGGCCGGCGCGGCCCAGGCCACGCTGCTGGATCATGCCCGGACAGCCGCGGCGCAGCTTGCGGTCATTCGGAACCCAATAGCCGGCGGCAACGAGGCTGTCGCGCTGGAAGACCTGACCCCATGTCCGCACGCTTCGCTTCGCGCTGACTTCGAAGCGGCGGGGGCTGGAAACGGAGCAGACCTGACCAGGGGCAATAGGGTGGCGCAACCGTCCGGGGAAACGGCGGAACATGAAGGCCCCGGGCCCCACCGTCAGCGAGCCGTCGCGCCAGCCCCCGGACCCTACACTGCTGCGATCTCGCGGGCTTGAAGAACGTGGATGGCCTTGGCGTGCTGCCCGGACTTCCACGGACAGCAGCAGAGCTTGCGCAGGATGGGCCAGGTCTTGCGCTGGGCGTTCGCGCGCTCGCCCGGGTGGTTAGGGGATCGCAGCTGGGCGTGGGCGCGGTTGGCGGCCTTCTTCGAGAGGCTTGTTCCGGATTGTCGTCAGGGACGGTCCAGGTGATGTTGGGAGCGAGGAGCTGCTGGAGGGCGGCGCCGGAGGCGCCCGCGTTGAAGTCGTTCTGCGCCTTGTGCAGCCGGTCGATAGGGCCGATGGCAGTGTCCCGGTTCATGGCTGGCGCGGTCGCCGTTCTGAGCAGGTGGCCTGCTCGAGGAGGTCCCGCACGACCTGTCGATGCCGGGGCGCGATTGCCGGCCCACAGTGCGCGTGCGATGCGGTTCTCCAGTTGTACGAAGGTGGCGAAGAGGAGCGTGTGCTGCTGGCGTTCGAAGAGCAGTTCGCCCGACAACCCGAGCCGACCGCTGGCGCCAAGGAGCGCGACGTCCGGGGTGCTGCGCCGGACCTCCCAGCCGAGCACAAATCGGTCAGACTGAGTGGAGCCGAGCCGCAGGCCGAGCGCAGACCACCCCCTCGAGAGCGCGTTTCGCGTGCTCACCGGAGCGTCTTCAAGGATCGCTCGGGCCCATTGCTCGCCCGTGCGGTTCTGAGCCGGGCCAGTTTCGAGGAGGAAGGCGTCTTCGTAGTCGACGTGGGAGAGCGTGCTGAGCGCTCGCGCGGCCGGCGGCAGTGTGACCCGGCGCACTGTGCCCGGCGCCTCCACGTGCGGGTCGTTCGGATGGCTGCCTGTATCCGCGGTCATGTCGATCGCCTCCTTAACTGAAGTACATGGCGCGGTGATAGGTAAATCGAGCGCGTCGCAGAAGGCGGATGGCGGTGTCCCGGTTCATGGCCAGGCACCGGCGCCCCTGTTCTGTCCTGTGGCACTGGATCCCCGATACGGGATTTGGAATAGACCATCTGAGTTACGGGTGCGCCGGTGCCGGATCGCCGGGGAGCGCCTGCCAGCCCCGCCCGATCTCCCGCAGCATCGGCGGGTACACGATCAGGTGCCGGAACGGCCTGATCGCGGCCATGTAACCGGACCCGAGCAGCCCGTCTGGCTTGACCAGGACGGCCATCTGGCCGCGGTAGCCGCCGGTCCCGTCCGGAACCCAGCCGAGGTGCATGACCCCGTGAACGGTCCGGTTGACGATCTCCGCCGCCCACTCGTCGCCGGTCAGGTACAGCGAGGTGAACGGGAGGGCGGCGAAGTCCGGGCCGGACGGGGCCTCGCGCAGATCCGCCGGCAACCGGTCGCGGAGCGTCGGCCGCTCCGAGCCGGGGCCGGCGTCCGGGCCGTCCCAGCCGAGCAGCTCCCCGGCCTTCCAGCGGATCGCCCACAGCATTCGAACGACATGCGGAGCCGGAGGCTCGCGACGGGTCGCCGCGCGACGCCCAGCAACTGCACCAGCCGCGGGAAGTCGTCCGGGCCGCCTGGCGTCGGCAGTGCCCACACGTCCTCAAGCCGGAACTCGCTGGCGACCTCGTGGATGCGCCAGGGCCGGGAAGTGTGCGCGGTGCTCGCGAGCCGCATGCGCGAACCTCCATCTATACGATACCGTATAGATGAAATGTAGCACCGCCAGCGGCGGCGTCAACTCCCGGACTGTTAGCGAGAGGCCATGGCGCCATCACCCGGATGCCCCGTATCAGGTGGATCGGGGAAGGCTTGCGTGCCCTCGCGGCCGACGGCCCGTAAGCCGTCCGCGTCGAGGTCCTGGCGCAGGCGCTCGGTGTGACCAAAGGTGGCTTCTACGGGTATTTCGCCGACCGGGACGCGCTGCGAAGCTCCGGCCTGGCTGCTGGCCACGGCTGCCGCGCGCTCCCATCGAGAGGCACTGGCGAGCTCGGCCTGGCGGGCGGCTTGTCATCCGAGCCCTTTCGGCAGTACCGCCTCGATCAGGTGCGGGCCGGGTTCCCTGAGTGCGCCCTCGAGGCCGTCGGACAGCTTGCAGCAACGACAACCATGGCCGCGGCCACCGCGCCAAGATATGCACACCATGATCGCCCAGGGGTCAGCACGGATCCAGCACCGTGTTGGGAAACGACGGGAACCAACCGGGAGCAACGGGCAAAGCGCCGAGCCGTCCGGCCTGCAGACCCGCCCGCATGGGCGAGGCGCCATCCCAGACCCAGGCCGCTGACCAGCGGAAACGCCGACCGCCGCGCTACTTCAGCAGCTGCCGGGCCATGACAACGCGCTGGATCTGGTTGGTGCCCTCGTAGATCTGCGTGATCTTCGCGTCGCGCATCATCCGCTCGACTGGGTAGTCGCTCACGTACCCGTAGCCGCCGAGCAACTGGACCGCGTCGGTCGTGACTTCCATCGCCACGTCCGAGGCGAAGCACTTGCAGGCAGAGGAGATGAACGTAAGGTCTGCGGCGCGCTCGCCGTGCATGGCCCGCTCGGACTTGGCCGCGGCGGCGTAGGTCAGCTGCCGGGCCGCCTCGATCTTCATCGCCATGTCGGCCAGCATGAACTGCAGCCCCTGGAACTCGGCGATGGCCTTGCCGAACTGCTTGCGCTCCTTCACGTAGCCGGTCGCGTAGTCGAGCGCTCCCTGCGCGATGCCGAGCGCCTGCGCGGCGATCGTGACGCGGGTGTGGTCGAGGGTTGCTAGCGCCGTCTTGAAGCCGGTGCCCTCGCCGCCGATGATGCGGTCGGCCGGGATCCGGCAGTTGTCGAAGTACAGCTCCCTGGTCGGCGAGCCCTTGATGCCGAGCTTGTGCTCGGGCGCGCCGAAACTGAATCCCTCGTCGTCCTTGTCGACCACGAACGCGGAGATCCCGTTGGCGCCCGCCGACGGGTCGGTGACCGCCATCACCGTGTAGTACTTCGAGACGCCCGCGTTGGTGATCCAGCGCTTGGTGCCGTTCAGCACGTAGCTGTCACCGTCGCGGACCGCGCGTGTCCTCATCGCGGCCGCGTCCGACCCTGCTTCCGGCTCGGACAGCGCGTAGGAGAACATCGCCGCCCCGCTCGCCACAGGCGGCAGGAACTGCTGCTTGACCTCTTCCGAAGCGGACAGCAGCAGCGGGACAGTGCCCAGCTTGTTCACGGCCGGAATGAGCGACGACGATGCGCAGACCCTGGCCACTTCCTCGATCACGATCACCGTGGCGATGGCGTCGGCCCCGGCGCCGCCGTACTCCTCCGGGATGTGGACAGCATGCAGGTCAGCCTTGACCAGGGCGTCATGCGCCTCCTGCGGAAACTGCGCCGCCTCGTCTACCTTGGCCGCGTGCGGCGCGATCTTTTCCTCGGCCAGGGCGCGCACCGACTCACGGAGCGCATCGTGCTCCTCCGACAGGGCGAAAGCAGGAAAGTCGTGGCTCATGCCCTCGATAGTAGGACGTCCTAGTGACCGCGCCAATGCGCCGTCCGGGCTGGGCTGGCTGTCGGCGGGACTATTGAGGCCGCGATGATGGGCCGGTGAGCCAATCCGCTGACCTGCTGACGCCTGCCGGCGAGCGGCTGTTGGACCGCCTTCGCGGCGTCACGGTGACGCCGGAGCGAGCCCTGCGGCTGGCCGAGGAATTGCGCGACGGCTTTGCGGCTGATCTGGTTGCTGCCGCGCTGACCCAGCAGTCGCTGCGGATGGCCGCGCGGGAGAAGTTCAGCCGGGCCGATGACATGTTCTTCACGCGGGCTGGCCTCGAGCAGGCCTCGCCTGAGACAGTCGCCAGGCACAGCGCGCGGCGGTTTCGCGGGCTGCCGGTGGTGGCCGATCTCTGCTGCGGGATCGGCGGCGACTTGGTCGCGCTGGCGACCTGCGCGGATCAGGTGCTGGCCGTCGATGCCGACCCGGACGCGCTGAGGTTCGCCCGGCGGAACGTGGCGGTATACGCCTCCGCTGCCGACGACACTGGCACTGGTGATCAGGACACTGGCGGTGCGGACATTGGCCGTCGCGCCGTTACGGCCGGTCTGGGAGCTCACGCCCGTCTGGGAGCTGACGCGGGCCTGGGAGCTGACGCCGACCTCGGAGCTGACGCCGACCTGGGAGCTCACGCCCGTCTGGGAGCTGACGCCGGCCTGGGAGCTGAAACAGCCGGTGGAACCATCGCCGCGCGGGAAGCTGTCGCCGACCCCCGTCTTCCGGCCGGCGAGGGCTCGGCCAGGGTTGCCTTCGTGTGCGCCGATGTCCGGGACCTGCCAGCGGCCGCTATCCGCGGGCTATCAGGCGCCTTCATCGATCCGGCCCGGCGCACTGGTAGCGGTCGGCTGCGGACCGGCGATTCTGAGCCTTCGCTCGACTGGTGCCTCGGGCTAGCTGCCCAAGTCCCACAGGTCGGGATCAAGGCGGCGCCTGGCTTGTCGCACGAGGTGGTGCCGGCAGGCTGGGAAGCGGAGTTCGTGGCTGTCGGCCGCGCGCTCAAGGAAGCCCTGCTCTGGTCTCCGGGACTGGCCTCGACGCGACGGCGGGCGACCATCCTGCCTGCCGCCGACACGCTGGTCGCCGGGCCGCCCGCCTCGCCAGTGCCAGTGACCGATCCCGGCGAGTACCTCCTCGATCCGAACCCGGCGGTCACCAGGTCCGGGCTGGTCCAGGAGCTAGCGCGCGAGCTCGGCGCGTGGCAGATCGACCCGATGATCGCGTTCTTGTCAGTGGACAGTCCGGTTGCCACGCCGTTCGCCCGGACCCTGCGGGTGCTGGAGTCCATGCCGTGGCATGAAAAGCAGGTGGCGAGGAAGCTCCGAGACCTCGAAGTCGGGTCCGCCGACATCCGCCGCCGCGGCCTAGCTGGCGACGTCCAGCAGATCCACCGCCGACTCGGCCTGCAGGGTGATAGGCGCGCGACCATCGTGCTCACCCGCCGCGATGGTAAGCCCTGGGGTCTGATCTGCGAAGACGTCATCCCTGCCGACCTTGCTCAGGCGACTGACCCGGATGGGCGCTGACGGCCGACCCGGATGGGCGCTGACGGCCGGCCCGGAAGGCGGCGCGGATCGACGCCGCTGTGGCCTCCGGCCGGGACGTGATGTCGTGCCACTCGAGGTGCACGACCTCGTAGCCGGCGTCGCGCAGCTTCTGATCCCGACGCAGCTGTGCCCTGGCCCGGTACGGATCGGCGTACTTGATCAGGCCGTCGACCTCGGCGATGGTGCGGTACTTCTCCCACAGGAAGTCGACGCGGCCGATGAACTCCGGGTTTGCGATCCGGACCTGCAGCGACGGCGGCGGCAGCTTGCAGTCGCGGAACGCGACACGTGCGATGGACTCCAGCGGCGATTCGGCGAGCCCGTCCGCGAACTCGACTACGGCGGCCGCCTGACGGCACCCGCGGGCCCTCGGGCATTCCGCGAGCACTGCACGAAGCTCCTTCTTCGACGTCAAGTGCTGGTGCAGCGCGCTGTCGGCGACGACAACTCCCTCCCGGAACGGGATAGTCCGCGCGAGGTCCAGGACAGTCCTGGCCACCGTGGTGATCGGCAGACCGAATCTTTCGAAGACGTGTCCGTCCGGGAGGCGAGCGACATGCAGATGCACTCCCGGCTTGGCTGAGCGGCCGAGCTGCTCGGCTGGACGAGTCACTGTCACTGTGGCGCCCGGCTCCGTTAGCAGGTCGAGTCCGTGAATATGTGCCGCCGTGCGGTGGCTCGCGACGGTGCCTCTGCCCATTGCACCGACCACTGCGTAGGTCTGAAGGAAGTGCTCGCCGAATCCGAGCCCCCGCATCCGTTCACATAAGTCCGCCGTGGCGTAGTAGCCGCGGCCGATGCGGACGAGCTCGCCTCGGGCAACCCGAGCGGCGATCTGGCGCGATGTTGTCCCGGAATCCAGCAGGTCAGCAGTAGGCATAATTCCGACTAAAGGCCGTATTCTCGGCGGCGAGTGGCTGCTCATGGTGCCCAGGATGATGGCTAACACTGACATTTCCCGCCGGAGGTGCCGTGAGCCGACCGATATGGTGCTTTTGCGCGCACGTTAGGCGGGAAATGAACCCCCGGTGCGACCAAAACCTCGCGAATCGGGCGCACCTAGCTGCCTAACCGCCGTCGCGGGCCGCCTTGGCAGCAACGACGTCTTTCAGTTGTCCGCCGAGAGGGGGTCCGTCGGGTCAGTGTGGCCAAGCGGCCGTGCGAAGGGCGTCACGCAGAAGGCGGGCCGACACGGCTCCTGGCCGGGGACTAGATCCAGATCCTGGCCGGGGACTAGGTCCAGATCCTGCCTGGCCAGGCTACAACTCCTGGCCCGGGAGTGGGCTATAGCTCGTGGCCTGGGGCGGGCGGCGGCGCGAGATCGTGGCCAGCCCGTAGGACACGGACCTTAGCGCGGAGTGCCTCGCCCTTCGCCTGGGCCGCCGACCGAAGGCCGCGCTGGAACTCGGCCATTCGCTCGCTGAGCTCGGGATCCGTGGTCGCGAGGATACGCACGGCCAGCAGGCCGGCATTCCTGGCGCCACCGACGGCCACTGTCGCGACCGGGATGCCGGCCGGCATCTGCACGATGGACAGCAGCGAGTCCAGGCCGTCGAGATGCTTGAGCGGCACCGGCACGCCGATCACCGGGAGCGTCGTCACCGACGCGAGCATGCCAGGCAGGTGCGCAGCACCTCCTGCCCCGGCGATGATCACCTTCAGCCCGCGGCCGGCCGCAGCCTGGCCGTAGCTGATCATGTCCGTCGGCATCCGATGCGCGGAGACGACGTCAGCCTCCGCAGGCACGCCGAATTCGTCCAGGACCTCGACCGCGGCTTGCATCACCGGCCAGTCTGAGTCGCTGCCCATGACGACGCCTACGACTGGCGGTCCATTCATAGCCCGCGCTCCTTTGCTGCTGGGCGAATCGCCGGTCCTGCTGGGCGAATCGCCGGTCCTGCCGGGCGAATCGCCGGTTGCTGCTGGGCGAATCGCCGATGCTGCCGACGAATCGCCGGTCTTGCCGGGCGGATCGCCGGGCCTCGGCTCGCGCGACGGTAGCGTCGGTCCGTGCGGCGCCGCGGTCACGGTTCCTCGGTCCCGGTGGCGAGATACCGGGCCGCCCGCTTGGCCCGTTCCCGCACCGCAGCGAGATCGTCGCCGAGCGCGGTCACGTGGCCGACCTTGCGGCCAGGGCGGACTGGCTTGCCGTACAGCTGCACCTTCAGGGCGGGATCGGCCGCCATCACATGGTTCAGCTTCCCGTGCAGGTCCGGATCGTCCCCGCCGAGCACGTTGGCCATCGCGACGTACGGCGCTATCGCCGTCGGCGACCCGAGCGGCCAGTTGAGTACCGCGCGCAGGTGCTGCTCGAACTGCGAGGTCCTGGCGCCCTCGATGGTCCAGTGCCCGCTGTTGTGCGGCCGCATGGCGAGCTCGTTGACGAGCAGGCCGCCGCGCGTCTGGAACAGCTCGACCGCCAGCAGCCCGATGACGTCCAGGTCGCGCGCCAGCTTGAGGCCCAGCGTGATGGCCTCCTCCGCCAGGTGATCGGCGAGGCCGGGTGCTGGGGCCAGCACCTCATGGCAGATGCCGTCCTGCTGGACCGTCTGCACGACGGGGTAGGCCGCTCCGTGGCCGCTGGGCGACCGGGCGACGAGCACCGCCAGCTCACGCTCGAACGGGACGAACTCCTCGACCAGCAGGCTGAGGCCATGGGACAGGACGTCGGCCACCTCCGCGAAACTGCGGCAGACCCAGACACCGCGACCGTCGTAGCCGCCGGACACCGCCTTCAGCACCACGGGCCAGTCGGTCTGATCGGCGATCGCCAGCACGTCGTCCAGGCTGGACACCGGCTCGAACCGAGGGCACGGCACGCCGAGCTCCGTCAGCCGGGCCCGCATGGCCAGCTTGTCCTGGGTCAGCCGCAGGGCGGCGGCACCCGGCCGCACCGCGAAGCCGGCCTGCTCTAGAGCGGCTAGCTGCGGCTGCGGCACGTGCTCGTGGTCGAAAGTGATCGCGTCACACCCGGCAGCGAACGCCAGCACGTCGTCGGTCGAGCGGTAGTCGCCGAGCACCGTGTCCGCGCAGACCTGGGCTGCGCTCTCGTCCGGCGCGGCCGCCAGCACCCGGAACCTGATCCCGAGCCCGATCGCGGCCGCCGCGGTCATCCGGGCCAGCTGCCCGGCCCCGATCATGCCAACGACCGGCGGCCTGCCGCCGCCCCCGGCTGGCGACGTCCTGACCGCCGTGCTCACATGCGCCGAGCGCGCTCCCTCGTCATCCATTACCCGCCGTAGCCTACGGCCAGTCTGGCGAGGCTGTGTTACGCAGGCCGGGCGACCTTACGCCGGCCCGGCGACCGCGGGCAGTTCCTCGGCGTCAGCGGTCGCGTGGGGCAGGAACAGGGCGAACACCGCGGGCCGCGGCCGGACGAGCACAACCTGGCCGCCATCGGCAGCCGCGATGGTGCGGGCTAGCGCGAGCCCGAGTCCGGTGCCAGTAGGCGATCCGCTGACGCTTCGCTCGAAGATGCGAGGCGCCAGCTCCGACGGCACGCCGCTGCCCTCATCGCGCACCTCGACCACCACGGACCGGCGCGTGCGCGAGGTCCTGATGGTGACCGTGCCCGCGCCGTGCACCAGCGCGTTGTCGAGCAATGTGGCGATCACCTGAGCTGCACCGCCGGGCGTGGCGTAGGCGAACAGGCCCTTCTCCCCCGCCACCGCCAGCCGCCGGTGCAGCCGCCGGAACGCTGGCTCCCACTCGATGACCTGCTGGCCCACGATCTCGTCCACGCTCGCCACGGTCGGCACGCCCGGTGCCGTCCGGCGGGCCCGGCCGAGCAGCTGGCCCACGACGTCGGCGAGCCGCTCGGTCTGCGCGAGTGCTGCCGACCCCTCCTCGCGGACGATGTCGGGATAGTCGGCGGCCGCCATCATCTCCTCGAGCCGCATGGAGAGCGCGGTCAGCGGCGTGCGCAGCTGGTGCGAGGCGTCGACGGCGAAGTCACGCTCGGCCGAGAGCAGGTCGTTGATGCGCTGCGCCGAGCTGTCCAGGCCCTCGGCGACCCGGTCAAGCTCCTGGATCCCGTAGCGCCGACCGAGCGGGCCGGTGTCGCCGGACCCCAGCCGGTCCGCGGCGCCGGCAAGCTCCCGCAAGGGCAGGATGATCCGCCGGGCATAGGCCAGCCCGAGGACCACGGCGACGCCGACAGCCAGCAGCGCCACGACGCCGACTAGCAGCAGTTGCGTGGTCAGGTTGCCGGTCAGCGCTGCATCGTCGGCCGCGACGTAGACCTTGAAGTTGCTGGTCCGCACCACCGCCGACCTAGATGCTCGCTTCGGCGGCGGCACGCCGGTCCGCGTCGAGATGTGTCCGTTCTGCCAGATGACGACGTATCGGTCGGTCAGCGCCCGTGCATCCTGCGCGGCATTGATAGGCAGGCCCTGGGCTTGGCTGTAGCGGTCCTGCAGGTCGTTGGCGAGCGTCGAGGCGTCCCGGTGCAGGGTCTGGTTCGCCTCGTCAACCTGCAGGCGACCGAGCACGAAGCCGAGCGGAATGCCAAGCGCGAGCACCGCCACGATAGCCACGGCAAGCATGGAAACTAGCAGCAGCCGCCGCATCACGCCTGCTCCAGGTTGTCGGAACCAGCCACCATACAAGACCTCAGCGCTGGTTAGTCGCCGCGCTCGAATCTGAAGCCGACACCGCGGACGGTCGTGATGTACTGCGGGCTGTGCGCGTCGTCGCCCAGCTTGCGCCGCAGCCAGGAGACGTGCATGTCGAGCGTCTTGGTCGAGCCCCACCACTTGGAGTCCCACACCTGCCGCATGATCTGCTCGCGGGTGACCACCTTGCCGGCCTCGGCCACCATAAGGGCCAGCAGGTCGAACTCTTTCGAGGTCAGCTCGATCTCGGTGTCGCCCAGCCAGGCCCGCCTGGCGTCGGTGTCCACCCGGACGCCCTGCACCGTCTTGGTCTCGGTCGCACCGCGCCGCAGCAGCGCCCGCACCCGGGCGAGCAGCTCGGCGAGGCGGAACGGCTTGGTGACGTAGTCATCGGCCCCTGCGTCCAGGCCGATCACGGTATCGACCTCGTCTGCCCTGGCCGTCAGGATCAGCACGGGCACCGACTGGCCCGCCGACCGGATCCGCCGGCACACCTCCAGCCCGTCGATCCTGGGTAGGCCGATGTCGAGCACGATGAGGTCGATCCCGCCATTCTTGGCGGCTTCCAGGGTGCCTGGGCCATCGGCAGCCACGTCTACCTCGTAGCCTTCACGGCGCAGCGCGCGGGCTAGTGGCTCGGAGATTGCCGGATCGTCCTCGGCGAGCAAAACGCTGGTCATGCCTCCGATGGTAGGGCCCATCTGGAAATTCGCAGCCCGCTACACGCATCGTGCACCGATGTCTTGCCTCCCGCTTGACCTTGAGGTGCGCAAATGCGCGGCTTCGCGGCGGTTGCGCAGCCGGGTCAGCCGGGGCCCAGACCCGCGACCAGACCCGCGACCAGACCCGCGACCAGACCCGGGACGGGCCGCGGCCGGCCTAGACCGGCGTCACCCCGTGGCGGCGGCGGGAGAACGACCGGTCCTTGCCGTGCGCGGCGGCGAACCGGCGGATCAGCTGGCCTCGCAGGTCCTCGGGCTCGACCACGTCGTCGACAACCAGCTCACCCGCCAGCCTGAGGACGTCGATGTCGGCTTCGTACTCGTCGCGCAGCCGCTGCGTCTCTGTGGCCCTCGCCGCGGGCGAATCCAGGGCCGCGAGCCGGTTGTAGTAGACGGCGTTAACCGCGGCTTCGGCGCCCATCACCGCGATCTTGGCGGTCGGCAGCGCGAGCGTGGCGTCTGGCTCGAAGCCCGGGCCGGCCATCGCATACAGCCCAGCCCCGTAGGCCTTCCGCACGATCACGCAGATCTTCGGCACCGTCGCCTCCGACACCGCGCTGATCATCTTGGCGCCGTGCCGGATGATGCCCTGGCGCTCGACCGCCGTGCCGACCATGAAGCCCGGCACGTCAGCCAGGAACAGCAGCGGCACGTTGAAGGCGTCGCACAGCTGGATGAACCGCGTCGCCTTGTCGGCCGAGTCGACGAACAGGACGCCGCCCTTGAACATCGGGTTGTTCGCCACCACGCCGATCGGCTGGCCGTCGAGGCGGGCGAAGCCGACCACAAGCTCGCGCGCCCACAGGGCGTGCACCTCGAAGTGCGAGTCCTCGTCCACGATGCCGCGCACGTACCGGCGCATGTCGAAGGCCTGCCGCTCGCTGACCGGCACCATGGCCCGCAGGTCGACCGGCTTGGGCGGCCGGGGCTCGGCCGCCGGCGGCGCGAGCTGCCAGTTGCCGGGCAGGTACGACAGGTAGGAGCGGACCGCGCCAATCGCATCAGCCTCGGTCGAGGCCAGGAAGTGGCCGACACCTGACACCGAGCAGTGCATCCGCGCGCCGCCCATCTCCTCCAGCGTGGTGTGCTCGCTGACCACCATCTCGACCATCCGGGGACTGCCGAGGTACATCGAGGCGTTGCCGTCGACCATGGCCACGAAGTCGCAGAATGCCGGGATGTAGGCACCGCCGGCCGCCGACGGGCCAAACAGCGCGCATACCTGCGGGATCGATCCGGACGCACGGACCTGGGTGTGGAAGATCTTCCCGGCACCCCGGCGGCCAGGGAACATCTGCACCTGGTCGGTGATGCGGGCGCCCGCCGAGTCGACCAGGTAGATCATCGGCACGCCGTCGGCGTACGCCTGCTCGATCACGCGGATGATCTTCTCGACCGTGCGCGCACCCCAGGAGCCGGCCTTCACGGTCGAGTCGTTGGCCATCAGCGCGACGGGCCTGCCCTCGATCGTGCCGGTGCCGGTGATCACGCCGTCGGCTGGGAGCCCGCTGGCGAGCACGTTGGCGAACGCGCCGTTCTCGGTGAAGCTGCCAGCGTCGACAAGCAGCTCGATCCGGTCCCTGGCGAACAGCTTGCCCTGCGCCGCCGCCTGCTCGTGATAGCGGGGGGCGCCGCCACGGGAGATCCGCGCCCTGATCTCGGCGAGGTCGGGATGGCCGGGCGCGTCCGCGGGCACGGGCGCCGCCGCGTTGCCGGTCGGTGCTGCTTCTTCAGTGCTCACGCTGGCGAGCGTACGACAGGCGTGCCGGGACGGCTGGAGTGGAGGGGCAGCCGCCCCGGCACGAGTTCAGCAATGGCCGCTGTGCATGGATATGGAGGGCTAATGGATGTGGAGGCTGACGCCCAGCAAGACCAGCGGCCAGAGGAAGATCGCCAGCAACGCGGACAGCACGAGCTTCAGCAGGTAGACGGTGATGTAGCTGTGGGTCCACGCGACCACGAGGCCGACGATTACCCAGATGACGACGAACCAGCGCCGGCTGAATATAGCCATTGTTTTGACTCCGATCCGGCCAACCGGTGTGTTAGCAGCCACCAAGGTGTCCCGACAGGTGCCGATCAAACATGGCCGGGCGCCACGAGCCCGGCAGCGCGGTTACTACACCGCAACAGTCCGGGAACGGGGCCCGGCCCGCAACACTTGCGATGGCAGCTGGCGGCCGATGATGCGCTCGGCATCCGCCGCTGCGTCGATCATCGCTTCGAGGTCGATGCCGGTCGCGACGCCCATGTCCTCGACCATGTGCACCAGTTCTTCGGTCGCGATGTTGCCAGTCGCGCCCGGCGCGTACGGACACCCGCCGAGGCCGCCGACGGACGCATCGAAGTCGGCGATGCCGAGCTCGAGCGCGGCCAGCACGTTCGCCAGCCCGGTGCCCCTGGTGTTGTGGAAGTGCAGGTTGAGGCCGACGTCCGGGTACGCGGACTGGAACTCGCCCACCAGCGCGTACACCCGGCCAGGCGTCGCCATCCCGGTCGTGTCCCCGAACGAGATGGTGTCGGCGCCGTCGGCCACCGCCCGGCCTGCGGTCGCGACCACCCGCTCGACCGGCACGTCGCCCTCGTAGGGGCAGCCCCAAGCGGTCGACACGATCACCTGGCAGCTCGCCCCCCGGTCATGGGCGAGCGCGATGATCTGGGCGATGTCGTCGAGCGACTCGGCCGTGCTCCGATTCACGTTCTTGCGATTGTGGGTGTCAGACGCCGACACCACCGCCTCGATCTCGGTCAGCCCGCGGTCGAGTGCGCGCACGGCGCCGCGCAGGTTCGGCACGAGCGCGGAGTACCGGACACCGCTGGCGCGCTCGATACCGCGCCAGACCTCGTCGGCGTCGGCCATCTGCGGGATGGCATCCGGACGCACGAAGGAGACTGCCTCGATCCGCCGCACTCCGGTCGTCGACAGCCGGTCGATCAGCTCGATCTTCGCCTGCGTCGGCACGGGCTGCTCGTTCTGAAGCCCGTCTCGAGGACCGACCTCGCGGACCGAGATCTGGCGGGGCATGTCTGACACCAGCGACCTCGTTCCTGAAAAGAATTTCCTGGCAGCAAGGCTAACCAGCCCGCCGCTGCAGGTGTTCCGCGCGCTACTGCTGTTCCCTGGCCAGCCGGGCCTGCTCGTCCTCGACGAGCTGGAACAGTGTTGCCTGCACGGCCTGGACCTTGGGAATCTCGGTGAGCACCAGCTGGCCGTGCTCGCCGGGTGACTCCACCACCAGCTGCCCGCAGCCGAGCACCCGGTCGAGCAGGCCCTGCGCGAAGGAGACATCGCTGATCCGTGTCAGGGGAAAGTCGCGGCCGGTCCTGGTCAGGATGCCGGCCCGCAGCCGGAGCCGGCGGTTGGTCAGCTCGTAGCTCGTCGTGCGCCAGCGCAGCAACGGGATTGCGACGAACAGGATGACGATGGCGAGCGCGGCCACGCCGATCGCGAGCCGGGCCGCGGCGGCATCGCGCACGGTCGGCACGAGGAGGAGCAGGAGCAGCAGCGCCAGCACGGTCGCGGCCAGGACCAGCACCGGCCGGAGCACGGTCTTCCAGTGCTGATGCAACTTCAGGACGAGATGCTCTCCTTCGGAGAGGCCTGCCGTGCTGGCCATAGGCCTCATCGTGACATGAAACGCTGCATTGCGCGCGCGCCGCGCCTAAGGGCTGAGGCCGGACTGCGCGCGGCTCGCCTGGCACTGGATTCACGGCACGGGGTTCACGGCACGAGGTTCACGGCGCGCCGAGTTCGCGGGATCGGCTGGGGACGCGGGCTCAGGGTGCGGGCTCAGGTTGCGGGGCGGACGTGTACGACGTCGCCGGCGCTGACCGCGTGCACGCCGTCGGTCCCGCTGACCAGCAGCCGGCCGACGCTGTCCACATCGCAGGCCTGGCCGGTGAGGGTGCCGCCGCCGGGCAGCTCGATCCGAACATCCCGGCCCACGGTGGAGCACAGGCGCAAGTACGCCGCGCGCAGCCCAGATGACTCCGCGTCCCCTGCTTTGGGGCCGTCCGCCCAGCGCCGGTACCACTGCTCGAGCTCGCGCAAGATGGCGACCAGGATGCTTTCCCGGCTCACGTCGGCGGCACCTTCGAGCCACAGCGACGTTGCCCCGGTGGCTGGCAGCTCGTCCTGCTCGGCGCTGACATTGAGGCCGACGCCCACGACGATCGCCTCGCCGGCCTGCTCGGCCAGGATTCCGGCCAGCTTCGCCGAGCGCTCGGGTGCGCCCGCCGCGGCCAGTACGTCGTTCGGCCACTTGAGGCTCACGTCCACGCCGGTCGCCGCCCGAAGGGCCGACGCCACGGCGACCCCGGTCAGCAGGGGGAGCCAGCCCCGGCAGGCGGGCGGGACGCCGGCTGGCCGCAGCAATACGGAGAACGTGAGCGCTGCGCCCGGCTGGCTCTGCCAGCTGCGGTCGAGCCGACCGCGGCCGGCCGTCTGCTCCTCGGCGACCAGGATCGTCCCGGCAGCGGCGCCTGTCTTGGCCGCGGCGAGCAGGTCGGCGTTTGTCGATCCGGTCTGGGCCACCACGCTGACGCCGGCGTACAGGCGGGAGCCCGACATGACCGCAGCACGTATCGAAGCCGCCGACAGCGGAGTGCGCTGGGGGTATCGCGTCAGGCTGGTCATGTGGCTAGCCTCTCGCGGCTGGCCAGCCAGCGGGCGGCCGGGCTCATATTTGGCCACCGCCGCTGGCGGAGGCGCTCCCGCGTCCTGGTCCCGTCGAGGGCCTCGCCCACCCGCCAGCCCCGGCGCCTCGCCACCCGCCAGCCCCGGCGCCTCGCCACCCGCCAGCGTCGGCGCCTCGCCACCCGCCAGCGCAGCGCGGCGCGGTTCTGCCCTAACCTGTCCGGCATGGCCAATGATGCATCAGCGCCCCTGAGCGCTCCTGAGCCGGCCACGGCGAGCCCGGCCGAGCCGGACCTGCACACTACGGCCGGCAAGCTCGCCGACCTGGAGAAGCGCAGGTACGAGGCAGTGCACGCGGGCGCCGCCCGCCAGGTCGAGCGCCAGCACGCCAAGGGCAAGATGACCGCGCGCGAGCGGATCGACGCCCTGCTGGATCCTGCCTCGTTCACCGAGTTCGACGAGATGGCCAGGCATCGGGCCACGGACTTCGGGATGGCCACCAGCCGGCCGTACGGAGACGGTGTCGTCACCGGCTACGGGACGATAGACGGGCGCCCCGTCGCTGTCTTCAGTCAGGACTTCACCGTCAACGGCGGCTCGCTCGGCGAGGTTTTCGGCGAGAAGATCGTCAAGGTCATGGACTTCGCGCTGAAGACGGGCTGCCCCATGATCGGGATCAACGACAGCGGCGGCGCCCGCATCCAGGAAGGCGTGGTCGCACTCGGGCTGTACGGCGAGATCTTCTACCGGAATGTCATCTCCTCCGGCGTCATCCCGCAGATCTCCCTGATCATGGGGCCGTGTGCAGGCGGCGCGGTGTACTCGCCAGCGATCACCGACTTCACGCTGATGGTCGACAAGACCTCTTACATGTTCATCACCGGGCCTGATGTCATCAAGACGGTGACCGGCGAGGAGGTCAGCCAGGAGGAGCTCGGCGGCGCGCACGCGCACAACGTCAAGTCTGGCGTCGCCCACTACCAGGCGGCCGACGAGCAGGACTGCCTGGAGTTCGCCCGCGAGCTGCTGTCCTACCTGCCGTCTAACAACCTGGACGAGCCGCCCGCGGGACCAGCTGCAGCCGATCCGGTAGCTGCGCTCGAGATCACTGACGCCGATGCCGAGCTCGACACGCTCATCCCCGACTCGCCGCGGCAGCCGTACGACATGCACCAGGTCATCCAGCACATCTTGGACGACGGCGAGTTCCTGGAGATCCACGCCGGGTTTGCGCAAAACATCCTGGTCGGATTCGGCCGGGTCGACGGCGCATCGGTCGGCGTCGTTGCTAACCAGCCGATGCATTCGGCCGGGACCCTCGACATCGACGCGTCGGAGAAGGCCGCCAGGTTCGTCCGTACTTGCGACGCCTTCGGGATCCCCGTGGTGACCTTCGTAGATGTGCCCGGCTTCCTGCCCGGCACGGGGCAGGAATGGGGCGGGATCATCCGGCGCGGCGCCAAGCTGATCTACGCCTACGCCGAGGCGACGGTACCGAAGATCACGGTGATCACCCGCAAGGCCTACGGCGGCGCCTACGACGTCATGGGCTCTAAGCACCTCGGCGGCGACATCAACCTTGCCTGGCCCACAGCGCAGATCGCCGTCATGGGCGCCGACGGCGCGGTCGATATCCTGTACCGGCGCGACCTGGCGGCAGTGGCCGACCCGCAGGAGCGAGCGGCGCTGCGGCGGGAGAAATCAGCCGAATACGAGGACACGCTGTTCAACCCGTATATCGCGGCTGAGCGCGGCTACGTCGACGCTGTCATCAGTCCGGCCGAGACGCGCTCCCAGGTGACCAGGGCCCTGCGGGCTCTGCGCACCAAGCGGCAGACCCTGCCGCCCAAGAAGCACGGCAATATCCCGCTATAGCCTTCCCGCTGTGGCCGTGCTCGCGCGAGCCCGGCTTGGGCGGGCGAACGCAGCGGGCCTGCCCTAGCCGCAGCGGCACTACCTGGGCCGACGAGAGGACCCACCAGCCGGGAACGGCAAATCGTGACCGTCTGATCGCGCTGCGGTACTGCCTTCTGGCGGCTCACGGGCCGCAAGAGCGATTAGAGTCGTCAGTACTATGACCGAACCTGGCCCGCCGCTACCGTTGCTGTCCCGTTACGCGATCATGGTCGACGTCGGGTACATCTACGCGTCGGCAGGCGAGTTGCTGTTCAGCGCCGCTTCCAGGCGCGAGTACCGGGTTGACGCCGACAAGCTGATCCAGGCGCTCACCAGGCACGCTGAGGATCACGTCCGGGGCGAGCTGCTGCGGGTCTACTGGTACGACGCCGCCAGGGACCGGGTCCCGACCATCGACCAGCGCGTTATCGCCCAGATGCCCTGGGTGAAGCTACGCCTCGGTAACCTCAACGCGCGCGGCCAGCAGAAGGGCGTGGATGCCCAGATTCGCGCCGACATGGAGGCGCTGGCCAGGCACCGGGCCATCACCGACGCGATCCTGGTGGCGGGCGACGAGGACATGGTGCCAGCGGTCGAGGCAGCCCAGGCGTTCGGCGTACGGATCCACCTGTGGGGCGTCGAGCCGCCGTACGGCACGAACCAGGCCGAACGCCTGGTCTGGGAATCCGACACCGTCGACGTGCTCGAACGCTCTTTTGTGGAGCCGTTCTTCACCCGCCAGCTGTCACCCGAGCCCGCCCAGACCACCGCAGCTGAGCCGGTACCCGCTAGATCCGGCCACTCCGTGCAGGCCCAGACCGTGCAGGGTGCCCCGTCGCCAGCGCAGGTGTTCGGCGAGCGGCACTCCAGCCGGCAGTTCTCCCGGCCGTTCCCGGTCCCGCACATGCCGTCGGCCCGGCTCGGCCCCGACCGGGAACGGGTCGAGGAGGCTGGCGAGCACGTCGCGCAGAAGTGGATACTGACCCGCGGCGAGGACAACATCCGCGACCTGCTGCCCGGCCCGATACTGCCCCCGGTCATCGACAAGGAGCTGCTCGTCGACGCCGAGAAGGAGCTCGGCCTGTCGCTGCGCGCTTACCAGGAAGCCAGGGAATGGCTGCGCGACGCCTTCTGGGCTAGAGTGCATCGCCAGTTCGGCCTCGGTGTCGGCAAGTCGAAGGGCTGAGTTCATGTCGCAGGGTCCCGCCGAGCCGTCCGCCGCGGGGGCACGACCGCTGACGACAGTGCGGGGCGAGCCCACTGCTGCCGAGCTTGCGGCCGTCACGGTCGTACTCGCCGCCCTGGCGCGCCGCGGCAGTCAGCGCCCGGCCTCCCGGCACGCGAGCGGCTCCCGATGGGCCGCCAGGGACCAGATGACGCGGCCGCCGCTGTCCGCCGCGCCTGGCGCCTGGCGCGCCAGCGCCCTGCCGCGCTAGTCCTGGCCAACCCGCGCGCTTGTCCTTCCGTCGCCTGGTCCACGCACCCCCGCTCGCCCCCGTCCTGGCCTACCCTCAGAGCCAGCTCCGCCAGCTCAGCGCGCCGCTCTGGCGCGGCCGGCCGCCCGGTCACGCAGGGGCGTTCTCACCTAGACTCCTCACAGTCGAAAGACATCCCAGGAGCTTAAGTGTCAAGCCGCGACAGAAGGTTGAGGGAGGTTTTCCCGGTGGCCCCAGGCGATGGCTTCGTCGTAGAGGGTTCGGGTCTTGAGGCATCCGTGCAGGATGCCGACGAGCCTGTTCGCCAGCCTCCTGAGCGCGTCGTTGTGCTCGATGCCGCGGGCGCGGAGGTCGTCGTAGCAGGCGCGGGCGCCGGGCGAGGCGTTCAGGGCGGCGAAGGCCTGGGCCATGAGCGCGTCGATCAGCCGGTCGTTATGGATGAACCGGGCGGCGACGACTTTCTTCTTGCCCGACGCGCGGGTGATCGGGGACGTGGCGGCGTAGTTCTTGCGTGCCTTGCCGTCGGCATACCGGTGCGGGTCGTCGCCGAATTCGCCGAGCACCCGGGCGCCGAGAATGGCACCGAGGCCGGGCTGGGACCGGTAGATCTCAGCGTCCGGGTGCTGGCCAAAATGGGCCTCCACCTGCCCTTGCAGGGTCTCGACCTGCTCGTTGAGGGTGGTGATCACCGCGATCAGCGACCGGGCCGTGGCCGCGTAGGCAGCGGTCAGAACCGGCGGCTGGCCCAGCTGCTCGCCGCGCAGCGCCGCGAGGATCGCGTCGGTCTTGCCGGTGATGTTGCGGCGGCGGGCGCGCTTGAGCGCGGCGCTGACCTGAGCTCGGGTCAGCCTGCCGGCACAGGCCGGGTCAGGGGCCCTGGCCAGCAGCTCCAGGGTGTCGGCGGCGTCCAGGTCCTCGAACGCCTCCAGCGCGGCCGGGAAGTACTCCCGCAGCTGGTGCCGCAGCCGCTGGACATGGCGGGTACGGTCCCAGATCAGCGTCTTGTGGGCGCGGGCTATCACCTTGATGGCCTCCGCCAGCGGGCTATCCCCGGCCGCCGGCCGCAGCTGATGGGAATCAGTGCGCACCATGTCGGCGAGCATGTGCGCGTCGGCGCGGTCGCTCTTAGCCCCCGACACGCCGTGCCGTTCCCGGTACCGCGAGGCCTGCAGCGGGTTCACCGGATATACCGCGTACCCGGCCGCGACCAGCGCGGCTACCCACGGGCCCCGGTCGGTTTCGATCCCGACCACCACGCTCGCATCGGTAGCGTCTTCGGGCAGGTACCGGCCGATCAGCTCGTGCAGCTCGGCGATCCCGGCCACGCCCTCCGGCAGCCGCCGCTTCGCCAGCACCTTCCCGGCCGCGTCCATCACCTCCACGTCGTGATGGTCCTCCGCCCAGTCATCCCCTGCGAACAGCCGCACCGGCACTCCCGTCATCGATGTCGGAACATGTCAGCAGCCAGCGGGAGAACCATCAGCGACCTAATGACACAGTGCTCACGCCACGAGGCGGGCACGACATCCCAGCAGCGATCAACTCTCCCGGTCACCGGCAGGGACACGATCTTTCGTCAGGGCTCAAAACCCGGGAGAAACAAGTGCTCACCTGCCGGCGGCCACCAGATACCGAGTCTGCCGGATGGCGGACCCGCCAAGACTCATTAGGAGACGATGCGGTGCACAAGGTCCTGATCGCCAATCGGGGCGAGATCGCGGTGCGGATTGTGCGGGCCTGCCGCGACGCTGGCCTCGCGAGCGTCGCCGTATATGGCGAGGCGGACCTGGACGCTCTGCACGTCACGATGGCCGACGAAGCCTTCGCGCTCGGCGGCCAGAGCGCCGCCGAGAGCTACCTCGACATCGCGAAGATCCTCAAGGCCGCCGGTGACAGCGGCGCGGACGCCGTGCACCCAGGCTACGGCTTCCTGGCTGAGAATGCCGACTTCGCGCGCGCGGTCATCGAGGCAGGCCTGACCTGGATCGGGCCACCGCCAGCGGCAATCGAGGCGCTCGGGGACAAGGTGCAGGCACGCCATATCGCCAAACAAGTCGGCGCGCCGCTGGCGGCGGGCACCGACGGTCCGGTCAGCGGCGCCGATGAGGCTGCCGCGTTCGCCGCCGAGTACGGGCTGCCGATCGCGATCAAGGCGGCGTTCGGCGGCGGCGGTCGCGGCCTGAAGGTCGCCCGGACGACCGAGGAGATTGCCAGCCAGTTCGAGTCGGCAGTCCGCGAAGCGGTCGCTGCCTTCGGCCGCGGCGAGTGCTTTGTCGAGCGCTACCTGGACAAGCCCCGGCACGTCGAGACGCAATGCCTAGCCGACGCGCACGGGAACGTCGTGATCGTCTCCACGAGGGACTGCTCGCTTCAGCGCCGCCATCAGAAGCTGGTGGAGGAGGCTCCGGCCCCGTTCCTGACGATGGAACAGGACAAACAGCTCCGCGCGGCGTCGGCCGACATCCTGCGCGCTGCGGGCTACGTTGGCGCCGGCACGTGCGAGTTCCTGATCGGCCAGGACGGCACGGTCTCGTTCCTCGAGGTGAACACCAGGCTTCAGGTTGAGCACCCCGTCACCGAGGAAGTGAGCGGCATCGACTTGGTGCGGGAGATGTTCCGCATCGCTGACGGCGAGGCCCTGAATTACGGTGACCCTGAGGTGCGCGGCCACTCGATCGAATTCCGGATCAACGCGGAGGACGCCGGCCGCGGCTTCTTGCCCGCGCCGGGCACGATCACGGGCTGGCGCCAGCCGTCGGGTCCTGGCGTGCGCCTGGATGCGGGCTACACAGCCGGGATGACCGTGCCGCAGGCGTTCGACTCGCTCATCGCCAAGCTGATCGTGACGGGCGCCACCAGGATGCAGGCGCTGGAACGCGCGCGGCGAGCGCTGGCCGAGTTCGAGATCGACGGCATGCCGACGGTCCTGCCGTTCCATCGCGCCGTCGTGCGCGACCCAGCCTTCACAAGCGAGCCGTTCAGCGTGCACACACGCTGGATCGAGACCGAATTCGCCGCGGATATCCCGCCGTATTCCGGCACCGCTGGGCCTAGCAGTGAAGCAGAGCCGCGGGAGCGGATCACTGTGGAGGTCGGGGGCAAGCGGCTGGAGGTGACGGTCCCGGCGAGCCTCGGCGGTGCCGTCGGCACGGGTGCCTCGGCGGCGCCAGCAACCCGGGCCAAGGGTGACCGGCGGCGCGGCGGCGCGGCGGGCGGGGCGCGGAGCGGTGATGAGCTCGTGAGCCCGATGCAGGGCACGATCGTCAAGATCGTCGCCGCTGACGGCGAACAGGTCGCCGCCGGTGACACCATCGTGGTGCTGGAGGCGATGAAGATGGAGCAGCCGCTGACCGCGCACAAGGCCGGCACGGTGACTGGCCTGTCCATCGGCGTCGGGCAGACAGTCCCGGCCGGAGCCGTGATCTGCCAGCTGCGCTGATGAGCAGGCTGCCCGGCGATCCCGGCGTGCTTTCGTGGCTCAAGTTCTCGGCCGGATTCCGGCTGCCAGCCGAGAACCTGGACTGGGTCCGGCACGAGCTGACCGACGCGGGCTGGCGCACCCGCACGGTCCTGCGCCACTTGGCGGTGATCATCCCGATCTGCGCTGTTGTCGCAGCGCTCCTGCTGCTGCTGTCGCCGGCTCCGGCCTGGTTCGCCGTCATGATGTGCGTGCTCATCCTGTGCGGGAGCGTCTTCACCGTCGCCGCCTACGCCGACGACATCAGGGCAAGCCGGCTGCGCCAGCACGGCCTGGACGTGCCGGACGACCCTGACCTCGGCCACCCTACGCACTAAACCTGTGGCCAACCGGACTATTTGTCCCAATTGCCAGGAGCCCGCTGATCATTTCCGGGAACGCGTGTACCTGCGGTACGAAGATTTCGTACCGCAGGTACACGCGTTTGCCAGCGCTGCATGCCTCGGCTTCGTTCCTGGCGAACTTCGTTCGATTTGCGCCTTAAAGGCTGTCTTCCGCGGGCTGCATCAGCTTGCGCGCCGCCTCCGTCAGGCTGCCGGACAGCGACGGGTACACCGCGAAGGTGTGCGCGACGTGATCGACGCTCAGCTGGCGCTCGACGGCGAGCGAGATGGCCAGGATCAGCTCGCTGGCGCGTGGCGCCACAATGACCCCGCCGAGTACCGTGCCGGTGCTGCGGCGCGCGATCAGCTTGACGAAGCCGTCACGGAAGCCTTGCATCTTCGCCCTGGCGTTCGTCGCCAGCGGCAGCTTGACGACGACGGCGTCCGGAATCTCGCCCGAAGCCACGGCCTGCTCCGGTACGCCGACAGTCGCGATCTCGGGCTCGGTGAAGATCGTCGCGGCGACGTTCCTGAGCCGAAGCGGCTTGACCGCCTCCCCGAGCGCGTGCCACATGGCGATACGCCCCTGCATGGCCGCCACGGAGGCCAGCATCAGCACACCGGTACAGTCGCCAGCGGCGTAGACCCCCGGCGCCGACGTCCGCGAGACCTTGTCGACGTGCACGAAACCGCGGCTATCCACGTCGACGCCGGCCTCGGCCAGGCCGAGGCCGCCGGTGTTCGGCACCATGCCGACTGTGAGCAGGCAGTGCGTGCCCCGCACGGTCCGGCCGTCGCTCAAGGTGACGGCCACGCTGTCGCCCGTGCGCCGCACGCGCTCGGCCCTCGACTGGCCGAGAACTGTCATTCCGCGGCGCCGGAAGACGTCTTCCACCACCACGGCCGCGTCCGCGTCCTCGTGCGGCAGCACCCGCTCGCGCGACGACACCAGGGTGACCTGCGAGCCGAGCGCCTGATAGGCGCTGGCGAACTCAGCGCCGGTGACGCCCGAGCCGACCACGATCAACTCGGGGGGCAGCTCGGTCAGGTCGTACAGCTGGCGCCAGTTCAGGATGCGCTCGCCGTCGGGCTCTGAGCCCGGCAGCACCCGCGGCTCGGCACCCGTCGCGATGAGCACGGCGTCCGCCTCGATCTCGGCGTCACCGGTAACGACCTTGTGCGGGCCGACGAGGCGGGCGGTGCCCGAGATGACCTTGACGCCCTCGGCCGACAGCCGTGATTCGACATCGGCGGACTGGGCCCTGGCCAGGGACTGGACCCTGGCGTAGAGGCGGGGTGCATCGAGGAGTGCGGCTCCGTTACCTGCCGCATTGATGCGGATGCCCAGGCTGGCCGAGCCTTCCAGCCCGGCCATCATGCCGGACGTGGCGATCAGCGTCTTGGACGGCACACAGTCGGTGAGCACGCAGGCGCCACCCAGGCCGTCCCGCTCCACCACGTTGACCTCGGCGCCGAGCTGCGCGGCGACCAGGGCGGCCTCGTAACCGCCCGGTCCGCCGCCGATGATCGCGATCCTCGCGCGCGGCTGGCTCACGTTGTCCAATTCTGTCGCATCCGGGCCGCGACGACGACAGCGGCGCCGGCGCGGAGCCTGCGGCCGCGTTAGCCAGCAACGCCCACCACTGACTCGTACGCTTGTCAATCGTGGCGATATACGCGGCCTACGGCAGCAATATGGATCCCGCGCAGATGGCGCACCGCTGCCCCCATTCACCCCAAGAGGGCACCGGCTGGCTGGAAGGCTGGCGGCTCACATTCGGCGGCGAGGATCTCGGCTGGGAGGGGGCGCTCGCCACCGTCGTCGAGGACGATGGCAACCGCGTCTTCGTCGTCCTGTATGAGGTTTCCGAGGCGGACGAGGACGCGCTCGACCGATGGGACGGCGCGACACTGGGCTATTACCGCAAGTCGAAGGTACGCGTCAGCACGCTCGATGGTGACGTGGTCGCCTGGCTATACGTACTCAACGACTACGAGGGTGGCCTGCCGTCGGCCCGTTATCTCGGCATCATGGCCGATGCTGCGGAGGCGGCCGGGGCACCGTCGGATTACGTGGCCTGGCTGCGCGGCCGCCCGTGCGCGTCGGTGGGGAACTAGCCCCTCCGCGGCTGGCCTGGCCGGCTTCGGT
Organism: uncultured Actinomycetota bacterium; assembly: GCA_963792725.1. Taxonomy (GTDB): domain Bacteria; phylum Actinomycetota; class Actinomycetes; order Streptosporangiales; family Streptosporangiaceae; genus JAJYUU01. The sequence continues at coordinate 979,838 of CAWBXJ010000004.1, forward strand.
GAGGCGGCTAGCGAGCTAGCACGAGGCCGAGGAGCGCCGCCGCCGGAAACAGCAGGTAAGCCACGGGCGCCCACGCCCACCGGCTCTCCAGCGTCGCCGGGGGTACTCCCCGCTGCTTCGCGGCGGTCGACCTGCGACCCAGTTCGCCGGCGATCAGGACCGAAGCGTCCAGCCGCCTGATCTCCCCGGTCTCCGCGGCCGTGCGCCCGATGACGCGAGCCCCGCGTCGCTCCGCACGCAGCTCATCGCGACGCCGCGAGCGACGGCCTGAGTACAGGGCCCAGCAGTAGACCGTTCCGGCCTGTTTCGGACTCGGACGAGCGCAGGTCAGCTCGACCGAGTCGCCGAGGAAGACGCCGTTCAGTGCGCCCCAGCGCACCGTGTGATCACGATACGGATTGTGGACGTGGATCGCCTCGTCGTCGGTGACGACCCGTGGCCGCAGTGCGCAGGCGTATACGACCGCCGTCACAGCAAGCAGGCCGGCCGTCAGCTCGAACGAGAAGTAGTCATGATCCGGGACAGCGGCATCGAAAAAGTTGAAAACCGCGAACGCGACCCACACCCACCACAGCAGGAGCGGCGCCGCGCGACGGAACATGGTCTTGCCATCGGCGGTGACTTTCCATGGCAGCGGGGGCGCGGCCGCGCCGCCTGGCGGCATGACCTGGCTGGCCGTCGGCGCAGCGAAGGCTGGCGCCGTGGGTCTGGCGCCAGCTGGCGATCGGGGTAGGGCAGGCGCGGAATCGCGCCGATTCGCCGGCGCGGTGGCCTCCGGCTCGGTGGACTCAGGCGCGGCGGCCTCCGGCGCGGTGGCCTCCGGGGTCGTGGCGTCCGATACGGGGCCAGCCGACGCAGGCCCAGCCGAGACAGGCCCAGCCGAGACAGGCCCAGCCGGGGAGGGCTCCGGCGGGGCGGGCGCGGGCCCGCCCGCGAGTGCCTCATCGTGCTGGGACGACATCGGTGCCACCTGCCACTTCGCTGGCTGAGCTCGGGGCCGGGAGCCCGCCAGTTACCTGATGCTGAAGGCCAGCGATCGCCCGACATCGCGCGAACAGCAGGCCCGCACTCCCGGCCACCTACTGTATGCGCAATGCCCCGCGGTGGCTGATTTGTGCCCGGTCCGACGGCGCCAGCAAGGCGGTCAGGCGCACATCGTCAGCAGGTCACGCCCGAGGCCCGTGGGCGGCGCCTCGTTAGAGCAAGCTCGCGGCTCAGGCGACAGCCGCGCCGGCGATGTGCTCCCGGCTCGCGGTCGCGCCCGGGATGGCGCCAGGAGTTACGGCGCCTCCGTCGTGCATCGCCGTCAGCGCCGTCGCCGCCATGAGCCGGACGCCGTAGCCGATCGATCGCTCGTCGACATCGAACACCGCCTGATGGATGTCGAAATCAGCCGCGGACCCAGGCGTCCTGGTGCCCAGCCGCGCAAGCGCGCCTGGGATCGAGTCCAGGTACCAGGCAAAGTCCTCGCCGCCGAGGCTCTGCGGCGCCTCAGTGATGGAATCAGGGCCAAGCACGCGATCCGCCGCCGCCTCGAACATTGCCGTGCTGATGGCCTCGTTGACGGTGGGCGGCACGTTGCGCTGGTAGCTGATCTCCGGTACCACGCCGTAGGCGCTCGCCACCGACTCCAGCAGCGCCTTGACTAGGTCGGGCGCCTCGTGCCAAGCCGCGTCGTCCAGGCACCGTACCGTGCCCTCGACGACGCCGTCATCAGGGATCGCGTTGGCGGCGGTGCCAGCGCTCACCCGCCCCCAGACCAGGCTCAGGCTGGAACGCGGGTCGACGCGACGGGACAGCGCGGCCGGCAGCTCAGTGATGATCTTGCCGAGCGCGTACACCAGGTCTGCGGTCAAATGCGGCCGGGCTGTATGACCGCCGGGGCCTGTGACCTTGACCGTCAGTTTGTCGCACGCGGCGGTGATCGGCCCGGTCCTGGTACCGATCTTGCCAACGTCCAGCCGCGGGTCACAGTGCAGCGCGAAGATGCGGTCCACCGACGCGATGCCGCCGGCGGCCATCACGTCGATGGCCCCGCCGGGAACCTCCTCGGCCGGCTGAAAAATGAGCCGGACCTTGCCGGGAAGCACACGCGCGGCCGCAGCGCGGGCAAGGAAGAGACCGGTGCCCAGCAAAATGGCGGTGTGCACATCGTGCCCGCACGCGTGGCAAGCGCCCCGGTTGACCGACCGGTACGGCACGTTCTTCTCGTCGTTGATCGGCAGGGCGTCGATGTCGGCGCGCAGCGCGACCACTGGCTCATCCGGCGCGCCCTCGCCAATATCGACCGTAAGTCCGGTGCCCTTAGGCAAGATGGCCGGGCGCAGGCCTGCAGCCTCGAGCCGGAGCGCGATCCGCCGGGTGGTCCGGTACTCGTGGTAGCCAGTCTCGGGATGCGCGTGCAAATCTCGCCGGAACTCGATGAGCTCCGGCTCATGCCCCGCTAGGAACGCGTCGAGTTCCCCGTCGAGATCATGCTCAGCCATGCGCTGCCTCCCCGTGGGCAACGAGACATCCTGACTCGGCTTGCTGGGCGATAGTTCTGCGCCAGTCCATGCTGGCGCTCAGCGGCGTCTCCATCAGAACCTCGTCTTCACTCCAGCCCGCTAGCAAGCGTCGCCGGGACAGGAAATCGATGCCGCCAGCTTTGGCATCGGCCTCCAGGCCCAGGCCCGGTAACATGCCCGCTCCAGAACTGTCCCAGCGCCACGCACTGGGAAAACCGCGACAGGGCAGATCGCTAGTGCACCCGCCGCTAGGTACCTGCCTGTACCGCCGCCAAACCTCTCCGCACGTGCCCGCGATCCTAGGGATCGAGCACACTCCGACGTGACTGGCAAGATCATCGGGGCGCCCGCAGGCGCCCCGAGGCATCTCGACAATCGCTTACGAGATTCGCTCTTCTGGCCAGCATCGTACCGCTCCGTGTGCCGGTCCGCTGCGGATGCGAGATTGTCGTATGCGGCCGGTCCGACTCTTCTGCGCTGCTCAGAGCCCCGTCAGGCCGTCCGCGCGGCGCTGCTAGTAGACCTCGGGCGGCTTGTAAACGCCCCAGACATCGCGCAGCGCGTTGCTGACTTCGCCGATTGTGGCCAGCGCTTGCAAAGCAGACCGTAGCGGGTACAGCAGGTTCTCATTGGTGCTCGCGGTGCGTTTGAGGTCATCGAGACGACGTCCGACCTCGGCCGAATTACGCCGGTCGCGCAGGTCGGCCAGCCGGGCCGCCTGCTCCTGCTCGATCGCCGGATCGACGCGCAGGGACTCGTAAGGCTCCTCCTGCTCACTGGTAAAGGCGTTCACGCCGACGACCTTGCGCTCACCGGAGTCCACCTCGCGTGCGATCCGGTACGCGGACCGTTCGATCTCTGCCTTCTGGAAGCCCTGCTCGATGGCAGCCACGGCGCCGCCGAGCTCAGCCACCTGATCCATTAGCTCGCGTGCCCGCGCTTCGATGTCGTCGGTCATGGACTCGATCGCGTAAGACCCGGCGAACGGGTCAACTGTGGCGGTCAGGTCGGTCTCGAACGCCAGGACCTGCTGGGTTCTGAGTGCGAGTGTCGCCGCCTTTTGCGTCGGCAGCGCAATTGCCTCGTCGTAGGAATTCGTATGCAGCGACTGCGTCCCGCCGAGAACCGCCGCCAGGGCTTGCAGCGTGACCCTGGCCAGGTTGACCTCGGGTTGCTGCGCAGTGAGCTGAACGCCGGCCGTTTGCGTGTGGAATCGAAGCATCTGCGACCGCGGATCTTGCGCTCCGAATTCGTCGCGCATGATGTGGGCCCAGAGACGCCGCGCCGCGCGGAACTTGGCGACCTCCTCGAGCAGCGTCGTCCTCGCGACAAAAAAGAACGACAGCCGGGGTCCGAATTCGTCCACCGCGAGCCCGGACGCAATAGCCGCGCGCACGTATTCGCGGGCATTGGCCAGCGTGAACGCGATCTCCTGCACGGGCGTCGCGCCAGCCTCAGCCATGTGATAGCCCGAGATCGAGATGGTATTCCAGCGCGGAATCTCGGCCCGGCAGTAGGCGAAACTGTCCGCCACCAGGCGGAGCGACGGCTGCGGCGGATAGATGTAGGTGCCGCGCGCGATGTACTCCTTCAAGATGTCGTTCTGAATCGTGCCGGAGATCGCGGCAGCACTCACGCCCTGCTCCTCCGCGACCAGTTGATACAGCAGCAGCAAGAGGGCGGCGGGTGCGTTGATGGTCATCGACGTCGACACCTGATCGAGCCGGATGCCGTCGAAGAGGAGCCGCATGTCCTCGAGCGAGTCGATGGCGACTCCGACCTTGCCAACCTCGCCGCGAGCCTGCTCGGCGTCAGAGTCGAATCCCATCTGCGTGGGCAGATCGAACGCTATCGACAGGCCCGTGGTGCCCGCGGCAATGAGCTGGTGATACCGGCGGTTGGAGTCCACGGCCGTGGAAAAGCCCGCGTACTGCCGCATAGTCCATGGCCGCGACAGGTACATGGTCGGGTAGACGCCCCTCGTGAAGGGAAACGCACCAGGCTCGCCCAGGTCAGTCGCAGGATCGAGACCCGCGACATCCTTGGGCCCGTAGACGTCCTCAATGGGCGCGCCAGACTCCGAAATGCGACTCATGTTGCAAGCCTACGGCGACCGCGGCCAGGCCACTCTTGTGAAGTCCGCCACCATCGCCCGGCGGCGCGGCGCCTGGCGGGCCGTGCGGTCACCAGTCCGTGCGGTCACCAGTCCGTGCGGTCACCAGTCGGTGCGGTCACCAGTCTGTGCGGTCAATGAGGCAGGTGCCAATGCCGTCCGGGATATCAGCCGCATTCACGCCGCCAATAGCGCCCAAGCCGGGTAATCAGTCGGCGTTGCGCATCAAAGCTTTCGCAAAGTCACTGCAGGTCGTCACATCTGCGCCTGATACGGCCGGAATATCGTGCGTGCCAACTGCTCCCCCTGTGGGGAATGTCACACGGCGTGATCAACCGACGTCAGGAAGCACATAGGCTGCAGGCCAGCCGGGAGCAAGATCAACACGAGCCTCGGCCGGATCCGAGCAGCTCACAGCGAAGGTCGGGACACGTGATGAGGCTATGCTGCCGGCCTGCCGCGGCCATCGCCGTCGGCGCGGCACTGGCGACGCTAGCCCTCCCGACCGCTGCGCTGTCGAGCGCCACGCCGGCGTCCAGCGCCACGCAAGCATCCAGCGCCACGCCGGCGTCCAGCGCCACGCAAGCATCCAGCGGCGCCACTGGGGCCGCAGCCAACGGGGCCAGGGCCGGCGCCGGGGCTGCCGCCGTGCCCAAGCTCGGCAGCGAGGCGGCCCGCATGATCGGCGGCCCGCTGATGGCGAGCACGGGGACCGTGGTGAATCAGCCGGCCCAGGACGCAAGACCGTTGCCGAACGTCCCGGCATCGGCGTGGGTGATCGCGAACGCCGACACCGGCCAGGTGCTGGCTGCCAAGGATCCGCACGGCGAGTTCGGTCCGGCCAGCACGCTCAAGGTCCTCACCGCAGTCACGCTGATTCCGATGCTGAACCCGAATGCCATGATCGTCACCAGCAAGCTGGCCGCGTCGCAGCAGCCGAGCAGCGCCGGGCTCATTCCCGGCCGCGCCTATAAGGTCTCCGACCTTCTCACTGCGCTGCTGCTGATCTCGGCTAACGACGCCGCGGTAGCCCTCACTGAGGCCACCGGATCGTTCGCGAAGGGCATGGCGCTGATCAACGCCGAGGCCCGCCACTTGCAGGCATACGACGTCGACGCCAAGCTGCCCAATGGCCTGCCGGCCGCCGGCCAGGTCGTCTCGGCATACGACGAGGCGCTGATCGCGAGGCAGGCGCTGGCCATGCCGGCATTCATGCGCTACGACGAGACACTGACCAGCAGGTTCGAGCTCAAGCCGCATGAGTGGGAGACGCTCTTCAACCAGAACTACCTGCTCACCAAGTACAAGGGTGGCATCGGCGGCAAGATCGGCTGGACGGTCAGCTCGGAGGCCACTTACATCGGCCTGGCCAGGCGCGATGGGGTCACGCTCATCGTGACCGTGCTGCACTGCACGTCGTTGCAGGAGATCACCTCGGCCGAGCGGCTACTGGACTGGGGATTCGCCATGAACGGCAGCGTCAAGCCGGTCGGCACCCTCGTGGCGCCGCTCGCGACAGCCGCGGCTGCGCATCCGGCTCGTGCCGCCAGCGGAACGCGCACCGTCGCCCTGAGCGCGCCGGAGCCAGGTTCGGGCGCCAGCACTACTAGCTACGCGCTGGCGGCCAGCGGCGTCGTGGTCGCCGGCGTCGGTCTTGGCAGCCTGGCCCGGACGCGCCGCAGGCCCAGCACGCGGCCCGGCTCCCAGGGCCCGCGCTAGCCTGGCAGGCGCCCGCGCAGAGTCCGGCGAGCGCCCGCCCTAAACCCGGTCAGGTGCTCTGAGCCGCCTCGACCTTCGCATTCGCGGCCTCGGCCTGCGCGACCTCTGCATCCGCGGCCGCCCGGCCGGCGGCTGCGTTGGCCGCAGCGCTGCCTCGCCGGCCACGGAATACCGGCACCGCTTTGACCCTCGCGACAGAGCGCGGGGCGGTGTCGACCGCACCCTGGTCAACCGCACCCTGGTCAACCGCACCCTGGTTGACCGCACTCTGCCGAGCCGCGCGGCCCCGAGCCGCGCGGCCCCGAGCCGCAGGAGCAGCAGCGGCAGCCGCATCGCGAGCCGCCACCACAGTGAACCTGCCGAGTGCCAGCGCCGCCACGAACACGATCGCGACGCCGAGGCCGGTGAAGAAGCCGATCTGCTCGAGCACGCCACGAGTGCTGCCGCCAATCGGCGCCCCGGCGGCCGGCAGGCTGACCCACCGCCCGGCGATCAGGTCGCCAACCGCGAACCAGGCGCCGGCCAGCGCAGCCAGCCACGCGCCCAGCACGGCGGCCGGGCGGAACCGGCTCATCAGCACCACGATGCCGCCCAAGAGGGTGACGATCCCCGGCAGGACCTCGAGCCACATGCGGCCGGACGTGGCCACCCAGGCGCGGTCGGGCGAGTAAGCGTAGTGGAAGTACGGGCCAACGAAGGGGATCAGCGCGCCCCAGATGCCGAGCAGCACCAGCAGCACGCCACTGAGCGCGCCCTGGCTGCGGCGGACGCGAAGCGTCCCAGCCATCATGATCACTCCCTGGGCAGGCGGGGGGGTGGTGGTGCCTGCCGGCGGGCAGCTACCCGCAGATGACTGCGCTACACATCAGAATCGGAACGGGGCCGTCTACCCCGGTGCCGCCCAGCCCCGCTCGGCCGGGGACCGATGGCCCCGGTTAGCCGATCGCGGCTGGCAGGAAGCCAACCCGGTCGCGGACGCGCGCCATCGTCGGCGCGGCCAGGTCGTGTGCCTTGACCGACCCCGCCGCCAGCAGCCGGTCAAGCTCAGCCTCGTCAGCGAGCAGCTTCTCGGTCCGCTCACGGATGGGCGCGAACGCGCCAACGACCACGTCGGCCAGGTCTTTCTTGAAGGCTCCGTAGCCCGCGCCTGCATAGCGCTTCTCCAGGCCGGCGATCGGCTCGCCGCTGAGCGCTGAGTAGATGCGCAGCAGATTCGTGACGCCGGGCTTCGCCGCGTCATCGGCGCGCACCTCACCGTCGGCATCGGTGACCGCCTTCATGATCTTGCGGCGGATCGAGGCCGGCTCCTCCAGCACGTCGATAATGCCCTGCGGCGACGACGCCGACTTGCTCATCTTGATCGACGGATCCTGGAGATCGGTGATCTTGGCGACCTCCGGCAGGATGTACGGGCCCGGCACCACGAACGTAGGCCCGAACCGGTGGTTGAACCGCTGAGCCAGATCCCTGGTCAGCTCCAGGTGCTGGCGCTGATCCTCGCCGACCGGCACCTGATCGGCGTCGTACAGCAGAATGTCGGCGGCCTGCAAGATCGGGTACGTGAACAAGCCGACGCTGGCGGCGTCCGCACCGCCCTTGGCGGACTTGTCCTTGAACTGGACCATTCGGCTGGCCTCGCCGAAGCCAGTTATGCACGAGAGCACCCAGGACAGCTCGGCGTGCTCAGGCACGTGGCTCTGCACGAAGACGATTGACCGGTCCGGGTCCAGCCCAGCCGCGAACAGCTGAGCAGCGGCCACCCTTGACCGGCGGCGCAGCTCGGCGGGAATCTGCGGGACCGTGATCGCGTGGAGATCAACTACGCAGTACACCGTGTCGTGAGTCTCCTGGAGCGCCACCCACTGACGCAGGGCACCCAGGTAATTGCCGATGTGGAAGGAGTCGGCGGTCGGCTGGATGCCGGAGAGCACGCGGGGTCTCTGCATGCGCCGCAGTCTAGTCGGGCTCGCTGGCCGCCTCGCCGCGCGGACTGTGGCCGCGCCGGGCCGCCGCTAGCTCGCGTAGCTGCTGGCCAGCTCGTGTGGGCCGGCCGGCGCGTCGAGCAGGCCGTGCTGCACGGCGAACGCAGCGGCTTCCAGCCGGGAGTGGACGCTGAGCTTGGTCAGTAGCGCCTGGACGTGGGTGCGGACCGTCGCCGCCGAGACGCCAAGGGTCCTCACCATGGCCGCGGTGTCCTGGCCCGCCACCAGCAGCGCCAGGCACTGCCGTTCTCTGGCCGTCAGGTACCCGGCCAGCCGAAGCGCGTCCTGCTGGCGAGCCAGCTGGCGCCGAGCGCCGGCCGCGGCCGGAACCTCGACGACCACCTCGCCGCGAAGCACGCGCTCGATCGTCTGCTTTAGCACCGCTACGCCCCGCGTCTTGTGGACGTAGCCGGCCGCGCCGGCCCTCATGGCCCGCATGATCGTATCGCTGTTGCCGTCGGCAGACAGGACCAGTACCTTGGTCCGCGGCGAGGCGGCGGTGATCTCGCCGAGCGCCCCGATACCGTCAAGTCCAGCCGCGAAGTGCCGGTCGACCAGGCAGATGTCGGGCTGCCGCCGACCGACGGCGCTGACCGTGTCCGCGATGGTCGTCGCCTTGGTCACCACGCAGCCCTGCTCGGTCAGCACCGCGGACAGTGCGTCGAGGAAGACCGCGTGATCGTCTGCTATCACCACGTCGATCATGCGGCCGCCAGAGCCGCGAACTCGTCCGCACCGGCTGGCGGGGACGGGGCGTGAGCTCCTGCAGTGTGGCCGAGAGACATCTCGGTCATTACTTTCCCCCTGTTTCTCATCATCTGCTGATGCCGGCGCCAAATATGTAAAAGAATCAGGCTGATCACTGCCGGATCCACGCAGGCTCTGCATTCCCTGCCCGCTTGGCGAGCGACCATGCTGCCGCAGCGGTCACGAAATGCGGCCTGACGGGTGATCTTAGGCGGCCAACGCGCACGCGCTGGGAGACGTCAGTGCTTCAGGGCCGGGGGTCCGGCCTCAGCTGGCGCGACCCGGCCGTTGCCGTCCGGGCCGAAGGTAACTCGGACGCGGGCGCCCCCGTCAGCCGGATCGCAGACCTCGAGGCGGCCGTCGATCGAGTCCAGGAGCTGGCGCACCACGGTCAGCCCCAGGCCTGCGACACCGGCCGGACCACTCTCGAAGCCAGGGCCGTTGTCCGTGACCTCCAGGACCGTGGCGGGCCCAGGCTGGATGCGGATATCGACGTGGCCGCCGGGTCCGGCTGCCCGGACCGCGTTGTCGACCAGGTTGGCCAGCACGCGCCAGAGCAGCGACGCGCCGATCCGGATGTATACCGGTTCGCCTGGTTCGACTGCCACCGCGGTGTCGTAGGCCAGGCCAGCCAGACTCGCTACCTCGCTGGCGAGCAGGCGGACGTCGACCTCAGCTGGTGCCGCCGGGCCGTGGTCCGTCGGCATGGAGTCGGCGATGATGTCGAGGATCCGGAGCATCTCCTGCATGACCAGCTCCATGCGCTGCCGGGAGTCCGCGGACATGGCGGTGTCGTCTCGCACCGATTCGGCCAGCAGCGAGAGCGTCAGCATCTGGTGACCGAGATCATGCAGGAGGCCGCGGACCCTCAGCTCGTTGTCGGCCGCGATGGCTGACTGGCGTCGTGCGAGCTGACGGTCCGGCGAAGATCCTGTCACTGTGCGTCATCCCCCGTACTAGGAATTAGCCCCTCGCGCCCACGCACCTTAGGCACTATCGCCGCATTGCTACCAGATCCGGCGGATTACCTCATCGCCTGCGATCATCGCCATCCCTGGCCCGGAGCGTACGCAGCGTAGCCGGGCGTAGCTAACTAGTTAGCCTAGGTGGCGTCCAGGACGGCATCGCGGCGGGGCTCGCGCCAGGCGTACCGGCCAGATCGGCTGCTGGGCAGTAGGCAGCTTCGAGGGCCGTGCGCAGCGCGGCTACGCCGTAACGGGCCCCGATCCGGCCTCGCGCGGTGGTCGCCATCCTGGCCGCCTCGGCGGGCGAGTCGAGCAGGTACCGCACCGCGGACGCCAGCAGGTCCGGCCTGCCGGGCGGGACCAGCAGGCCCGTGACGCCCGGCTCCACCAGGTCCGCCACCGCGTTCACTGCGGTGGCAACCACCGGCACACCGCTCGCCATGGCCTCAGCGACCACTGTTGGCAAGCCTTCGTAGCGGCTTGGCAGCGCAAACACGTCGAAAGCCGGCAGCAACTCGGGGACATCGCTGCGTTCGCCGCACAGCAGGATGCGCTGGCCGGACGCCCGAGCCTGGCGGGCGGTCGCGGCCGCCCGGTCGCCGTCGCCAACCCAGACGCCGACAACGTCCTGCCTGCCGAGCGCGCCGATGGCCGCGACGAAGTCCTCCGGCGCCTTCTGATACGTCAGGCGCCCGACAGTCCCCACGACCAGGTCGCCGTCTCGGATGCCAAGACGCCGCCGGGCCCCCGCCACAGCGGCTGGCTGACGGCCTGACCCGTACTCGCCGCTGCGGGCTGCACTGGGGTCGAACTGGCCACGTCCACCGGGACGGCCGTCGACGAGCACCCCGATGGTTCGCACGCGCTCCGGCCGGATCAGCCCGCGGCGGATCGCCTCGACGGCGACGCCGGTGCCGACGCACAACCCGACATCAGTGAATCTGCCGAGCCGCCGCTCGATCTCGATGTACGCGCGCCTTCGTGCGACGGACTGGAACTCGTGGAACGGGAACCCGTGGTAGGTATGCACGATCCGGCGCGCCCCCGCCCGCCGGGCAGCGAGCCGGCCGAGGGTGCCTGCTTTCGCGCAATGAGTGTGCACCACATCGGGCTGGCGATCAGCGAGCAGCGACGCGAGCCAGCGCGCAGCACGCACGTCGCTCAGCGGCTCGATGGTCGGCTTCAGCACCGGGCTGACGATCACCTCGACCCCACCGGCGGCGGCCTCCGCCGCCAGCCTCCCACCGCTCCCGGTGATGATGACCTGCTCGAACGCCCCACGATCTAGAGCAAGGACGCCGTGCAGCGCCAGCGCCCCGGCGCCGCCTTCCAGCCTGGTGATGACCGTGACCACTCTGGTCACGAGCCACCGCTCGCTTCGGGCGGCTCCAGGCCCGCAGCACGCGCCACGCTGACGGCCTCCAGCCGACTGTGGACCTCGAGCTTGGCGTAGATGTTCTGCGTGTGGGTGCGCACGGTATCCGCTGAGATATGCAGGTCGCTGGCGATCTGGCGGCCCCGCCGGCCGGTCATCATCGCCCTCAGGACCTCGGTCTCGCGCGAGCTGAGCACTTCGAGGTCGTTACCGTCCCGGCCGGCGTCAGCGCGAAGACTCCGCAGGATCTCGCCGAGCATCTCCGGCGGATACCAGGAGTAGCCCCGGCGGACGCCGCGGATCACCGCCTCGAACTCCGTAGCGTCCTGCTCCTTGGCGACCCAGGCGGCCGCGCCAGCCCGCGCGGCAGCGACGGCGTGCGCCACATTCCGGTCAGCGCTGAGGATGACCACGCGTACCTCCGGGCTGAGCCCGGCCAGCCGCTCGACCATGTCCCCGATGCCGTTGCCGAACGGTTCGGCCTCCAAGGCGATCACATCGGGCCGGACCCCGCGGACGATTGCGAACAGGTTTGGGTCCGTCGCGGCACAGCGCCCCGCGACCCAGATATCCGGCACGGCCGATAGCCGCGACGCGAGCGCCTCAGTGATCATGAGGTGATCGTCGGCGAGCAGCAGCCGGATCGGGTTCATGCCGCCAGCCTGTCGCGACTGCGCCAGGGCGTGCTCATCCAGATGCATGACCGCGTTCTCTCAGGTAGTCGGGCGAAACTGGTGATTCGCGGCTCATCGCCGCGTTAGGCCGGTCCCGCTCGGCGGCCCCTGCGCCCGCTCGCGGCAGATCCGTGGTCGTCGCGCTCGGTTCGGGCGGCGGGTCGAGGGTCCGCCGTGTCGGGCTCTGCCAGATCCCGTTTGACCGCACGAGCCAGCCGGCGGGCACGGCGGAGAGCGCGATCGCCGCGTCGATCACCCGCAGGACGGGGAAGAACAGGCCAAGGAAGAGCAGGCGCGCCCGGCGGTCCAGCCACGCGACCAGGCAGGTCATCGCGTAGTCAGGCAAAAGAACGCCAAACAGGACGGCCGAGAGCGTGATGTGCGCCGCGACGACTGTATGCAGGGTTGCGAACGGCGCCCAGATGAGCGCGCTCGGTACGAGCTCCGGAACCAGCAGGACCAGCAAGACCACCGGCAGCAGCACGAAGATCACGCTGGACGCGAGCAGTTCCAGCAGCAGCAGGGCCAGCATGGCGGTGAAGAGATTGGCGCGCGGCGGGTGCCGCCGCACGGTCTGCCAGAGGCCGATGGCCCACCGCCTGGTCTGCTTGATGTAGTCATGGAACCGGTCCGGATCCTGGGTGACCGCGACCGCCGACAACGTGAAGGCGACTTTGCCGAGCCTCTTCTGGTAGACCTCGAACGTCATGTTGAAGTCCTCGACGACCAGGCCTGGCGGGTTCAGGTCGATATGGGGCAGGACTTCGGTGCGGTACATGCTGGCGAAGCCGGGCACGATGTGCGTGGCGTTGGTGCGCAGGTAGGTCTGGCCGAACTTGAGCACCCGCTGGCCGATGGCATAGATCCGCTCCCGGTGGCCGACCAGGATGTTGCCGATGAGGCCCAGCCGCCGGTCGCGAGCGGTCCGGACGCACCCGGCGACGGCGACCACGTCGGCCGCGTCGAAGAGCGGCAGCGCCTCAGTGAAATAGTCCGGCTGCACCCTCGTGTCGGCGTCCAGGAGCAGCACCACCGGGTAGCGGTCGATGAGCCGGAAATGGTCGATGGCCGCCCGCAGGGCGCCCGCCTTGCCGACGTTGCGCTCGGTCTCATGCACGTTCACGCCTGCCCGCCTGGCGATGTCCGGCGTGTCATCGGTAGAGCCATCCGATACGACGTGAATGTTGCCAGCCGGGACGAGCTGCATGATGGCGTCCAGGCTCGAGCCGAGCACCGCCGCCTCGTTGTGGGCCGGCATCAGCACGGCGACGTCGCTGACGCCAAGCGAGGTCTTCCTGCTAACCGGGACGGCGATCACAGCGCGGCCAATCCGGCGCCGGCGCAGCGCGACCGTACTGGCCGCCTGCCGGCCGCGCCGAGCCAGCGCGCCGGCACACCGCCGTGTCAGCTGCGTGGTGCGGGATTCCGCCAGCCGGATCGCGGTGGTCATGCCCCAGATGGCGACGTCCACCCCGAGGGCAAACACGGCGCGCCGTGCCACGCGCGCCTTGTGGGAGTCCGCGAGCCGGATCACACCGATCGCGCCCCAGATGGCGAAGTTCACCCCCAGCGCGAACATGGCCAGGAACCACCACGGCAGCGCGGGCATCACGGCACCGCGCTGGACGTGCTGCTGGCGTTCGGCCCCGAGGTCGGCAGCACGGCACGCAGTGACGACCAGGTAGCGGGGTCCTCGTCCCCGTACATCCACAAGTAGACGCCGGCCACGCCGCTCTGCCTGACGGCCTCGAACTTCGCCCGGGAGCTCTCGGCATTCTCGAACCAGACGATGTGGGTACGTCCATCGCCCGCATAGCTGAAGTAGGGCGTCTGGCTCGCCTGGTTGTACTTCGCCGTCGCGTGGTACTGGCGGGACAGGCGCAGCGCCTGCAGCCAGGTGATGGTCGCTGCGGGCGCGGTCCCGTCCGGCCAGTTGTAGCCGAACAGCGGGATGCCGAGCACCACCTTGCTGGCTGGCACCTGGCTGATCGCATACCGCAGCACCGATCGCACCCAGGCTATCGGCGCAGTCGCGCCCGGCCCCGAATCCGCCCAGTGGTAGTTGTAGCCCATGACCCGGATCTGGTCGGCGACCTTGCCGAGCGCCGCGTAGTCCTGGGCTGCGGTCGACTGGCCAGTTGCCGAGCCTGCCGCCTGCGGGAAGACGGCGACCGACAGGACCTTGCCGCGGGCATGCAGCGCGGCGGCCAGCTCCGTGATGAACTGGGTGAAGGCCTGCCGATCGCCAGCGTGCAGCTCCTCGTAATCGATGTCGATGCCGGCGTAGTCGTCGCGCTCGACCAGAGCGACGATCGCGTCGACGTGCCGCCGCATCAGAGTCGGGTCATGCAGGATGCGCGAGATCGCCTGATAGTCCCAGGCGCCGCCGGTGACGTTCGCGATGCTGGGCACGATGCGCATGTGCGCGGCGCGCAGCCTGGCGACATCGGCCGTCACGGCCGCGGCCTGGCCGGGCAGGTACTGCGGCACGATCTCGCCGCTGCTGCTCAGCCCGTAGATCCACGGCGAGACCTCGTTGACGGCGGCGCGGTCGGCCAGCACGACGGCGGTGTCCTGCTGGATGTTCCAGTACGGCATGGAGGCCACCACCAGCGTGTGCCGGCTCGGCTTGGCGAGATGCGTCACCAGGGTGACGGCGATCAGCGCGGCCGCGAGTATCGCCAGCGCCGGCCACCCAGCGCGGGCGCTGAACCGCCGCAGCCCGCGGGACCGGCCTGTCCCGCCGCGCGCTCTGCGCTCCTGCGGCTCGCCGCTCATGCCGGCAACTCGCTACGCCGCTGCCGTCGCGGCGAGGGCCGACTGCTGGTCAGTGACGACGGCCTGGATGATCTGGTCCAGCGACCTGGTGGCGGCGAACCCGACGAGCTCGGCGGCCAGCTCACAGTTCGGCACGCGTCGCTGCATGTCCTCGTAGCCGGATCCGTAGGCCTCCAGGTACGACGTCTGCTCGATGGCGCTAGCCGAGCCGGTCGCGGCGATGACGCGCCTGGCCAGTTCGTCAATCGAGACCTGCTCCGAGCTGCCGAGGTTCACCGCCAACCCGACCGCGGGGTCGGCGCCGATCAGCCGGACCAGCGCCGGTACCACGTCGTGCACGTGGCAGAAGCACCGGATCTGCTCGCCCGTGCCGAACACGGTGAGCGGCTCTCCGGTCAGCGCCTGTCGCACGAACCGCGGGATGACCATGCCGTAGCGGCCCGTCTGGCGCGGGCCGACAGTGTTGAACAGCCGCACGATGACGGCGCGCAGGCCGCGCTCGCGCACGTACGCATCAACCAGGCTCTCGTCGATGGCCTTGGCCTCGGCATAACTCCAGCGGGATCGCAGCGGGGAGCCGATGATCCTGTCATCGTCTTCGCGCAGCCCTACTGTGGTGTTCTTGCCGTAGATCTCGCTGGTCGAAGCGACCAGGAGCCGGGCGCCGTGTTTGCTCGCCGCGGCCACCACGTTCTCGGCGCCGTGGATGTTGGTCCGCAGGCTCTCTAGCGTCTTGTCCCGGATGACGAACGCTCCGACGGCGGCGGCGAGGTGAAAGACGCAGTCGGACCCGCCAGTCAGCTCGTCCACCGCCGACTGGTCAAGCACCGACCCTTGCACGAGCCGTAGGCCAGGGTGATCGGCGACGGCGGCGAGGTTCTCCTCGTGGCCGGTGCTGAAGTCGTCAAGCCCGACGACCACGTGCCCGGCGCCGAGCAGGTCCTCCACCAGGTGCGAGCCGATGAATCCGGCCGCGCCCGTAACGAAGCACCTCATGACTGTTCTCCTCCCGCGGTCCCCGACGTGACCGGCGCTGGCTGGGCCGGCGCTGGCTGGCCGGCGCTGGCTGGCCGGCGCTGACGTGACCGGCGCTGGCTGGGCCGGCGCTGGCTGGGCCGGCGCTGACTTGGCTAGCGCTGACTTGGCTGGCGCGGCCGCCTGCCGCGCCGCGGGCGCGTGCGCTGGCCGCGGGGGCGCCGGCCGGGTATGGGCCGGCCGTCCCGGCGCTGATCCCGACAGGGCGCTAGGCATCGCGGCCCGCCGAACTGGCTGCGCGGGGATGGCGGCTGCTGCTGGCGGTGGAGCGAGGCGACCGCGCGCCCTTGCCTGCTGGCGAGCCTGGCGGCGCAGCCGGCCGGTCGCGGTGCGCCACGATCGCCTCGCGGCCAGCAGCTCGTACAGGTCATCGATGCGAGCGGAGACGGCGGCTATGCCGAACTCCCTGGCGATCGCCGGCTCGGGAGCGCGCACGCTGGCACCTGCCGCGATCTCCTCGGCGATCGCCGTGGCCATGGCCTCCATGGGCGCCTGCCGCGCTGACACGACGCTGATGCCGTCGAGCGCCGGGCAGGTGGTGTACAGCACCCGGATGCCGTTGGCCAGGGCCTCGAGCACGCACAGCCCGAATGTCTCTTGCCGGGACGACGCGACAAGCAGGTCGGCCGCCGAGAGCACGGCAGCGACGTCGTGCCGCTCGCCCGCGAAGATCACGTAGTCAGCGACGCCGCAGCGGCGGGCCGTTTCCTCCAGGTGCTCGCGCTCCGCGCCGCCGCCGACGACGACGACCTTGGCCATCGGCGACAGGCTCGGCGCGGCCGCCTGGATGGCCTGGTCGAAGCGCTTGTTCTGATCCAGGCGCCCGAGCAGCAGCAGCACGTAGTCGCTCGCGCCGATGCCGAGTTCGGCGCGCACCCGCTCGCGGCCGACCGGATCGAAGGCGACCCTGTCGAGGTCCACTCCGTTCGGGATGACGGTCAGCCTGCGCGGGCTGACCCCCCACCTGGTCATCCGGTCGCGCACCGCAGCCGACACCGCGATCGTCATGTCGGAACAGCGCTCGGTCGCCAGGTAGAGCGCCTGGACTGGCCACGTCATCCGCCTGCGCTCCAGGTGCGTCTCGCCGATGGAGTGCTCGGTGCTGACGATGACCGGCGTGCCCGCCAGCCAGGCGGCGGGCCGCCCGTAGACCTGCGAGCGATACAGGTGCGTGTGCACGACGTCGTAGCGACCGGCCCGGATGATCCGGCGGAGCCGGACCAGGGCAGACAGCTGGGTATTGCGCCGCATGCCGAGCGTGCGCACCGCGGTGCCATCGGCGCGGATCATGTCGGCGACCGGGCCGGCGTTGTAGAGCGTGACGACGTCTGCGTCGTGCCTGGTCTGCTGCAGCAGCGCACGCAGCTGGAGCTCAGCTCCGCCGACTCCGAGGCCAGTGATCACGTGCAGGACCTTCATCGGATGCCTTCCTTGGTCAGTACTCCGGACAGCGCGCCCAGCCCAGTCCGGGCCAGGATGAGCAGGTCAAGCCAGACGGACCAGTACTCGATGTAGAAGTTGTCGAACCTCGCCCGGTCCTGGATCGAGGTGTCGCCGGTCAGGCCGTGCACCTGAGCCCAGCCGGTAAGCCCGCCGCACACCCGCTCGCGCCTGGCGTACCCGCGGACGGTGTGGCGCAGCTGACCGGCGAAGTAAGGGCGCTCTGGTCGAGGGCCGACCAGCGCCATGTCGCCGCGCACCACGCTGGTGAGCTGAGGCAGCTCGTCGGCGTGCGTGCCCCGCAGCAGCCGGCCAAGCCGCGTGACCTGCCCGGAGGTCACTTCCCAGGTCGTATCGGGGTCGCCCGCGGGCCGCAATGTACGCAGCTTGGCGATCGTCGCCAGCCTGCCCTGGCCGACGACCCGGACCTGCCGGAACAGCGGAGGCAGCCGCAGGTCCAGCCACACCGCGAGCGCCAGCGCCAGCATCAGCGGCGCCGTCGCCAGGAGCAGTGCGGGCCCGACGACCAGGTCCAGCGTGCGCGTGGCCGCGCGCCGGCTGAGGACGTCCGGGCCAGGCCGCAGCGGCACGAACGGGGTGCCCCAGATCTCGTCCAGGCAGGCTCTGGGCACAGCGAGGCCGAACTCGGCCGGTCGCGGCAGCACGCTCACGCGCACGCCGCGCTGGCGGCAGGTGCGTAGCGCGGCGGCGAGCTCGGCGTCAGTCACGGCCGGCGCGCAGACGAGCACCTGAGTGACGCCGAACCTGGCCAGCACGGCATCTGCCGCCGCCAGGCCGCCGAGCAGCGGCAGCTCGCTCGCGCTCGCGCTCGGGCCGTCGGCTGCCAGGGTCGCATCGGCAGGCGCGGTACGGTGAAGCGGCGCGCCGTCCAGCGCCCCGCACGCGCGCAGGCCGAGCTCCGGGTGCTCCCGCAGCAGCCGGTACACCTGCCGCCCCGGCTGGCCTGCCCCGACGATGAGGGCCTGCTCCATCAGCAGGCCACGCCGTCGAGCCGACCGCTGCAGGGCAGCCGTACCCGCGCGCACCGCGATCAGCAGGGCGGCCGCTGTCCCGGCGGCGCGGATCACCGTGCCGGCGGGCATCCATGGCAGCAACGCCAGTGCTGGCAGCGCGGCCGCACTCGCCAGCCGTCCCGACTGATCGCTAACCCGGCCGCCGATGCGCGGCTGGTAGAGCCCGGCGGCGGCAACAGCGACGAGGACCAGGAGGCCATAACTGGCGCCGCGGGCAAGACCAGCCGACGCGACGACTGCGGCCGCAGTCACGGCGATGACATCGCTGCCGAGCAGCAGCCAGGTTGCGCCAGCCCGCGCCCCACGCCGACCGCGCGGACGACGGCCCTGACCATGCGGATCCGGATCGGACCACACGTACCGCCCGGTGGGACCGCCGCTCGTGCTCGGGCTCGCCCGGCCGGGAGCGAGTCGGGCGATCGTCACCGGCCGGCCACCCCAGCGAGCGGATGGGCCGGTGCCGGGGCAGCCACCGGGCCGGCCGTTGCCGCGAGCCGCCGCGTCACGGTACGAGCCGCGTGCGCGCTGCCGTAGACGAACCGCATGACCGGTCCGAACACCGGCGCCACCGCCGGGCCGATCATGTAGAGGCCCTCAACGGACGTCTGGTAGGTCGCATCTACCGCGGCCGTGCGGTCGACCGTGCGCAGTCGTGCCCGCAGCCGGTCGTCGACGAAGTGCAGGCGCGCCAGATCCGGCCGGTAACCGGTGGCCGCGATGACGTGGTCCGCGTGCACCTCCGACCGAGCGCCGCCACGCGACAGGAGCGCAACAGTGACGCCGTCCGCGGTCCCGCGCACCTGGTCGACGGCCTGCCCGGTGCGGATCGGGATCTGCCCGTCGACTCGCTCGCGCAGCCAGCTAGCCCCGGCTGGCCCGAGGGCGGTGCGCGCGCGGTGGATCCTGGCCTGCTCGCGCAGGTGGCGGAACAGGCCTGGATGCCGGGAGTAGAACCACGTGCCCCAGCCGGACCCGAGCCCGGCCTCCGGCTCTCGCAGCCGCTGCAGCAGCGGCCGCTCCGGCGCCAGCGGCGGGCCGTTCCAGGCGATCGCCGCTGACCGGGTGATGATCTCGACATCGGCGCCGTTCTCCCGCAGCAGGGCTGCCGACTCCAGGGCCGACTGGCCGCGGCCGATGACGACGACGCGCTTGCCGGCGAAGTCCGCCGGCTCGGTGATCGCCGAGCTGTGGCTGACGGACGCCTGGCCGGACAGGCTCGGCGGCGTGTACGCGAAGTGCTCGACCCCGGTTGCCAGCACGACGCGCCTCGCGATCGCCGTCTTTCCGTTGGCGAGACTGAGCTCGAACCGGCCCTGGTGCTCGGCCAGGCTCGTGACGAGCGTCCGTTCGACGCAGCCGGACAGCTGGCGGACGAACCAGTCACCGTAGGCGACAAAGTTCTCCAGCGGCACTGGCAGCCCGTAGTCCGCATACGGACGGCCGGCCGTGCTGCAGAACGCGGCGAGAGTAAATTCGTCGCCCGGGTCGGACAGATTCGACGCGAATCCCTGCGACTTCAAGAACATGCCGCGCGGCATCTGCTCTCGCCACAGGTGCATAGGACGCCCGAACTGGCGGAAGTCCACCCCGGCTGCCCGCAGGTGCGCGGCCAGCGATAGCCCGTACGGCCCAGCGCCCACGATGGCCACATCGACGGCGTCGCTCACTCGTCATTCCCCCCTGTGCTGGTCAGCTGGCGTCCCGCCTCCTGGCGGCCAGCCCTACTGCGGCCCCGACGCAGGCGCGGTCCCGGTGGACCGTCCGCCTCAGCCTGATCGCGTGGCACCCGCGCCCTGCCATCGGCCGCGATCGGCCTTGTCAGCGCCCGCCAGCCCATGCGGATGCACATGAGCTCGAATGGGCGCAGATCATCACGCGCGAACCAGGCCGTCTCATCAACCCGGCGGGCGCCGGCCAGCCAGGATCGCAGGCTGATCTCGCCACGGCGCCAGTAGCTGATCGCGGCCAGCGGGTCGTAGCTCTCCACCATGAAGCTGCGGCCGCTTTCGGGTGCGGCACCGGTCATCGGCTGGCCGGTCAGGTCGAGGTATGCCGCGCGCACGACATCCAGCCCGTCCGGCCCGGTGAAGAGCCGGAACTGGGCGCCAAGCCGCGGATTGAAGTCCAGCAGCTTGTACTGCCCGTCCCGGTCGTCGAGCCGGAGGTCCAGGTCGGCGATGCCGCGATAACTCAGCCGGCCGAGCAGCGCGGTCACGCTGTCGCGCAGCGCCTCGTTGGGCAGGCAGCGGCCGAAGCTGGTCAGCCCCGCATGCGCCGGGTACGACCTTTCCTTGACGCCGGTGCAGGCTGGGCGGCACTGGCCGTCTCTGCCCACGTATACATGGCAGAACCAGTCGTGGCCGGTCACGGCCGGGATGTACTCCTGGAGCAGCAGTCCGGCATCGTCAGCCTGGCTGGCCTGCCAGGCCGCGTCGAGCCCGGCCCGGTCGCGGATGATCTGCGTGCTGGGCTGCTTCGACCGTGATAGCCACGGCAGCGCCAGCTTGGCCATGACTGGGTAGCCATAGACCACCGCCAGTTGCAGGGCCTCCGCCAGCGAGGCGGGCAGGCACGAGCGCGGACTCGGGAAGCCGACCTCAGCGCACAGCAGGTGCACGGAGTGCTTGCCGGCCAGCCGCCGTGGCAAGCTGGCAGGCTGGTCAGGGAACAGGAACGCGCCGCGCAGGTACTCGCCGTGCTCGGCCAGGAAGATAGCGCCGGCGTCGTCGGTGGGGATCAGCACGGACGGCGTGCCGATGAGCTCGGCCAGCCGCAGCAGCCCGGCGCGTATCCGCTCGGCGCTCTGCCTCGCCGGCCGCCACAGCACCTTCCCGCGCAGGTAGCGCGACTGGGCGGCCGGCGCCCACGCGGACTCCAGCACCCCGTACACCGGCACGCCCATCCGGCCGAGGCTGCGGATCGCGCCGAGGCTGCCGTGGTGCATGACGTTCGGATCGAACTTCAGCACCACCGCGGGCGTGCTGACGTCGGCTCGCCCTGGCGCCGTCGCGGTGACCGACCGGTCAGCGGCGATGGTCATCATGCCGCCTGGCCTCACACGATGGCCCGGTGAGCCGCGTCCTCGAACCGGTAGGTGGCATCCAGCACGTGGCACTCTTGCGCCCAGGTGTAGTCGACGTCCGGATGCATCGTGTGCACGATGACCAGATCCCAGTCGCTGCCGGGGCTCAGCTCGCTGCTGAGCGCGTGCCCGTCCGGCAGTGTCAGCGTCGGCACCAGCGGGTCGTAGTAGTGCACGTCCGCCGCCTTGCGCAGCAGACTGGCCATCATCGGCACCGCGGACGATTCGCGCAGGTCACTCACGCCGGGCTTATAGCTCGCGCCGACGACGATGACGCGTGCGCCAGCAAGCTGCCGTCCTGAGGCGGCCAGCACCTCCCGAGCGCGCTCGACGACGCGCTCTGGGCGCTGCCGGATCGAGCGCATCGCCTGCTCGATCAGCGGCGAGCTACGGCCCTGAATGCCAAGCTGCCACAGCAGGTAGTGCGGGTCGCACGGGATGCAGTGGCCGCCGACCCCAGGGCCGGGGAAGGCCGCGAGGAATCCGTACGGCTTCGTCCCGGCCGCCAGCGTTACTTCGATCGGGTCGAGCCCAAGGGCGCCGCACGCGTCTGCGAACTCGTTGGCCAGCGCGAGGCTCACGGCGCGGAAGATGTTCTCGTACAGCTTCGTCGCCTCGGCAGCGCCAGCCGAGCTGACGACGTACACCTGCTTGGTCATCAGGCTGATGATCTGGGCCGCCCGCGTGGCGCACTCGGCGGTCACGCCACCGACTACGCGCGGCGTGTCTTCGGGCTGATGGTCGTGGTTGCCGGGATCGATACGCTCCGGACTGAATGCGACGAAGATGTCATTGCCCGGCTCGAGCCCGCGCCGCCGCAGCGGCTCGGCGAGCAATTCCGTGGTCGTTCCGACGTAGGTGGTCGAGGTCAGGATGATCGTCTGGCCCGGCCTGGCATGCGCGACCACGTCGGCGCACGCTCCGTGGAGCGCCGTCAGCACCGGCATGTGATCGGCATCCACCGGGGTGGGAACGCAGATGATGACGGCATCTGCCGTCGCGATGTCCGCCGGGTCGGCGCTCAGCCGGAAGGTCCCGTCAGCCAGCGCCGCCGTCAGCCGGATCCGGTAGCTGTCCGGCAGATCTGCCTGGCCGGCCGCCACGACCTGCAGCCGCTCGCGGCTGATGTCGATGCCGATGACCTCGCGGCAGCTCGGAGCAAGGCCGATCGCGCTCGGCAAGCCGACGTAGCCGAGTCCGATGATCGCCACCCGCAGCTGACCGGCTTCGTGACCGTTGCCAGGGGCGTGCCCGGCTGCCTGCCCGGCAAGCGGGAAGGCGACGAGCCGGCCACGCAACTGGTGCTCGCGCCCGTCGACCGCGAGCGAAAGCTGAAGATCGGCCATGTACTGGTTCCCCCTCGACGGAGCCGGCGGCAGTCCGTCTCGCCTGTCGCCGGCACGAAGCCCCACCTGCAGCCTGCGCGCCAAGCCGTATGGATCGCTCCGCTAGACGTCGTAATCTCCTTACGCAGTCCGACGTAGTTGCGGCTCATGCATCTCGGGCGTGCTTACGTCGGTGCTGGTTAGCCGGTGCCGCAGCCATTTGGCCCGCAGCCGCGTGCCACCGTCGGCGTCGCCGACGTAGACGCGAGCTACGGCGTAGGGGCCGGTCAGCCCCCTTGTCCCGATCGCGCAGGCGTAGTCGTCAGCCGGCCTCCTGCGCACCCGCGACGACCCGGCCATCGAAGTGCCCGTACGGGTAGCAGAACCCGCCGACGCCCGATCCGGTGACGTCCTGAAGTATCTGACGGCTGAGCCGCAGCTCCCGGCTGAGCTCGCGATCCGTCGCGTGGTTCAGCGTGATATGTCGCAGCCCGTGCGAGCCGATCTCCATGCCGGCCGACATCGCCGCACGGACCTGGCGAGCCGTCATCAGCCGCTTGCGCGGCCCGAGCGGATCCCAGGAGTTCACGCCGCCAAGGCGGCCGGCGATCACGAAGGCCGTCGCGGTGAATCCGAATCGGTGCAGTACGGGCACCACATAGCGGAGAAAGTCGTCATATCCGTCATCGAAGGTGAGGCCGACAAGTCCGGCATCGCACTGTCGCCGCTGCGCGGTCTGCAGCTCCGCCATCGAGACCCCGCGCAGTCCGCGCCGGTCGAGCCAGCGCATCTGCTGCTCGAACCGCTGCGGGCGGATGATCACCTGGTACGGATCCTCGCCGCGCGGCGCGACCGAGTGGTACATCAGCACAATCGGCCGCCGCTGACGTGCAGGTCCGAGGCTGAACTGACGTAGTCGAAGCGTCAAGGCGTACTCCCGGAAGTGGCTACCGGAGCACGGTACGGACCACGATGCGCTAGCACCATCGGCCGAAGGGACCATTCCGGCTACGACATCAGGCGGAGTACCTGCACTAGGCAGTGACCCTGCACTAGGCAGTGACCCTGCACTAAGCAGTAGCG
>CAWBXJ010000005.1:0-354222 GCA_963792725.1 uncultured Actinomycetota bacterium
ATCGCTTCCGTCACCCGAGTCGCAAGGTGACGCGGTCCACAGCCAAAGCATGTCCCGCCGGGACCGCGCATTCCCGGGCAATCTCCAACAGCAGCGAACCCGCGCGTCGCATCTCTTCCTTCAGCAGCCACGGAGCCGTGTTCTCACTGTCGGACTTGAGCGAGTTCGAGCAAACGAGTTCGGCAAAATCCGCCGTCTGGTGGGCCGACGTCGAGCGCACTGGACGCATTTCGAAGAGTTCCACTTCCAGACCTCGCCGCGCACACTGGCAGGCAGCTTCGGACCCCGCCAGCCCAGCTCCGATGATAATGACGATTTCGCATCATTAGCGTCAACGACGCCGGTGACACGCCGTGTGACCTGCGCAGACGCGATGAAGGCCGAGCTCAGCGGCGATGAGCGAGCATCATCGACGGTGAGCGCGCCAGTTGCCGCGAGCAATACTCACGATGGACCCGAGGCAGCAGCCCGGCCACAAATCTTCGGAGTTTTGGCCCGCGACAACGACGATCTCTATTAATCTCCATCGCTGATACCCCGTTGCACGCGCCCGACAGCCGGGAGCTTGTAGCGACCCGCCGAGTTCCTGACGCTCGCAGGAGTTGCCAGGGAGCCGGGGACCCACGTTCCCCGGGGTGAATCGGTCGGGCTGAGGCGGCCCCCCGCCGCCGCAGCCCGCCGTAGGGCTCCTCCGGCCCGAACCCGTCAGCTAACCCGGTAGGCGGCTTAGGAGAGGAGACGGTACGTGAGACGCATGCCGCATAGCAGGCATGTACCACGGCTTTCATCGTCACGTTTTACCTCTGGCTCCGGCCTGACAGCTGCGCGCAGAACGGTTGCTGGCCGCGCCGCAGTGCTCGCCGGAGCTGTCGCGATATGCGCCGCCATGCTGCCGGGCGGCGTCGCAGGCGCCTCGTCAGCAACCCCGGCTTCGCCAGCAGCCCCGGCCTCGTCGGCTGGTCGCACCTCGGGCACGCCCAGCCTCAACGCGATCCTGGCGAAGGCCAATGCGCTGTCCGCGCAGATCGACGACCTCAGCCAGCAGTACGACGGCCTCAAGATCCAGCTCCAGCAGGCGCAGGCCGAAGCGAAGATCGCCATGGAGGACGCTGCCCGGGACAAGGCGGTCCTCAGCCAGGATCAGGCCTACATCGGCGCGATCGCGGTCGAGGGCTACATGACTGGTGGCATGGATCCGTCTATGCAGCTACTGGAGACTTCCTCGCCGCAGAACCTGCTCAACCGGGCGTCGATCCTGACCCAGCTCGAGCAGCAGAACGGCGCCAAGGTCAGCCTCGTCGCGGCTGCTGAGAGCGCCGCCGTCCGCGCCCAGGCAGCAGCTGCGCAGGAGCAGGAGCGTGCCAAGACGCTGGCGGCGACGATGGCGACGAAGGTCAGCCAGATCCAGCAGAAAGAGAACTTCTTCAATAGCCAGGCGTTCCAGCAGGCGGCGTCGATCTACGCGAAGACCGGCCAGTACCCCGACATCCACCCGCAGGGCCGTTCCATCGGCGTACAGGCGCTCAGGTACGCGCTCACCAAGGTGGGCGATCCGTACGTATGGGGAGCCGCCGGACCGAGCTCGTTCGACTGCTCAGGCCTGGTGATGTGGGCCTACGCGCAGGTCGGCATCAGCCTGGAGCACTTCACCGGCGACCAGTGGAATGAGGGCGAGCACATCTCCCGCAGCGAGCTCGAGCCCGGCGACCTGGTGTTTTTCTACCCCGACATCGGGCACGTGGGCCTATACGTCGGGAACGGCCTCATGGTGGACGCACCTACCTTTGGGCAGCCGGTCCAGGTGCAGCCGGTGTTCTGGTCGGCCTACGTGGGCGCCGTGCGCATCGTCGCCTAGCGGCCCAGCAGCGCCACCCAACTTCACACTCGTCTCCCCCCGAGACTGCCCGGCCGGATCCCCCCTCTGGCCGGGCAGTCGCTTGCCGAGCCGCTGGCGTCGCCCGATCAGGTCGGCTTGACCAGCGGGAACAGGACCGTCTCGCGGATCGGGGCGCCCGTCAGCATGATGAGCATCCGGTCGATGCCCATGCCCATGCCGCCACTCGGCGGCATGCCGTACTCCAGGGCACGCAGGAAGTCCTCGTCGAGCTGCATGGCCTCTGGATCGCCGCGAGCCGCCAGCAGCGACTGTGCGGTCAGCCGGGCCCGCTCCTCGGTGGGGTCGACGAGCTCGGAGTACGCGGTCGCTATCTCGGTCCCGAACGCAACGAGATCCCACTTCTCCGCCAGCCGCGGGTCATCGCGGTGCTGCCGGGTGAGCGGCGCTACCTCGACCGGGAAGTCACGGTAGAACGTCGGCTCGAGGGTGGTGGCCTCGGTCAGGTGCTCGTGCAGCTCGAGCAGGACCTGCGCCTGACGCCAGCCAGGCTGCAGCTCGATGCCCCGCGCCGCGGCGTGCCTGCGCAGCTCCTGCTCGCTGGTGCCGGGGGTGATCTCGGTGCCCAGGGCCGCCGACAGCGCCCCGAGCACGGTCTCCTCACGCCAGGTGCCGCTGATGTCGACCTCGGTTCCGTCCGGGCGGACGGCCACCTGGCGGCCGTGCGCGGCCTCGGCCGCTGCCTGCAGCAGCTCCCTGGTGAGGGTCGCCATCGTGTTGTAGTCGCCGTAGGCCTGGTAGACCTCGAGCATCGTAAACTCGGGATTGTGGGTGGCGTCCACGCCCTCGTTCCGGAAGATCCGGCCGATCTCGTAGACCCGCTCGATGCCGCCGACCACCAGCCGCTTCAGGTAGAGCTCCAGCGCGATGCGCAGGTAGAGGTCCAGGTCGAACGCGTTGATATGGGTCGTGAACGGCCGGGCGTTCGCACCCCCGTGCAGCGTCTGGAGGACCGGCGTCTCAGCCTCCAGGTAGCCGCGCGCATGCAGTTCCTCGCGCACCGAGCGCGTGACGGCGGCCCGTGTCTCGGCCATCCACCGGGCCGACGGGTTCGTCATGAGGTCCACGTAACGCTGCCGGACCCGCGACTCGGCGTCCGTCAGGCCGTGGTACTTGTCTGGCAGCGGCCGCAGTGCCTTCGCGGTGATGGCGAACGAGTCCGCCAGGACCGACAGCTCGCCGCGCCGCGACGAGATGACCTCGCCTGTTACTCCCACGTGGTCGCCCAGGTCGATGTCCTGCTTCCAGGCGGCCAGCGCCTCCGGGCCGACCCGGTCCAGCGAGATCATCACCTGAAGCTCGCCCGTGCCGTCCCGCAGCGTGGCGAAGCACAGCTTGCCGCCGTTGCGGTACAGCACGACGCGGCCGGCGACGCCGACCACCTTGCCGGTCGCCGCATCCGGCGGCAGTTCGCCGAACTCGCTGCGCACCTCGGCGATGGTGTGCGTGCGCGGATAGCCAACCGGGTAGGGCTCGATCCCCGCCGCCCGCATCCGCTCGACCTTGGCCAGCCGCACCTGCATCTGCTCGGGCACATCCGAGCGGCCGGCCGTGCCGCTCGCGTGATCGTCCGTCATCTGCCTGAGGCTACCGGTGCCGCCATCAGCCGGTCACCGCAGTATTACCTCGCCCCGCGATGGCGCGGTCCGGCGCGTTCCGCTCGTAGGTCAGCCGCAGTCCGATGAGAGTCAGCCACGGCTCGTACGCGTCGATGACCGCTACCTCGTCGATGACCAGCGGCGCCAGGCCGCCGGTGGCGATGATCGTGACGGACTCCGGATCTGCCGGGGCTAGCTCGGCCGCCATCCGGCTGGCGATGCCCTCGACCTGTCCGGCGAACCCGAAGATGATCCCGGACTGAAGCGCCTCGACGGTGCTCTTGCCGATCACCCGGCTCGGCCGCGCGAGCTCCACCTTCAGCAGCTGCGCGGCGCGCCTGGACAGCGCGTCCACCGAGATCTCGATGCCGGGCGCCAGCGCGCCGCCGACGAACTCGCCGCGCTCGCTCACGGCGTCAAAGTTCGTGGACGTGCCGAAGTCGACGACGATCGCCGGACCGCCGTACAGGTGCACCGCGGCGACGGCGTTCATGATCCGGTCGCTGCCGACCTCCTTGGGATTGTCGTAGCGCAGCGGCACGCCGGTCTTCACGCCCGGCTCGACTATGACGGCCGGTACGTCGCCGTAGTACCGGCGGCACATCTCCCGCAGCTCGTGCAGCACCGAGGGCACGGTAGAGCACAGCGCGATGCCGCTCACGTCCGGCTCGGCGAACATCGTGCTCTGCCGCAGCAGCCCCTGGATCAGCACCGCGAGCTCGTCGGCCGTGCGAACCGGATCGGTGGAGATGCGCCAGTGCTCGACGACGTCAGCGCCGTCGAAGACGCCGAGGACCGTGTTCGTGTTGCCGACGTCGATGGTCAGTAGCATGTCGCTCCCGATGGCTAGCGGGCCCGGACCAGGTCGAGGCCGATGTCGAGGGCGGGCGCGGAGTGGGTCAGCGCTCCTACCGCGAGGTAGTCCACGCCGGTCTGCGCGACGGCACGGGCGCTGGCGAGCGCCAGGCCGCCGCTGGCCTCCAGCAGCGCCCTGCCGTCAGCCAGCCGGACCGCCTGCGCCAAGGCCGGCACGTCGAAGTTATCAAGGAGGATCAGGTCGGCGCCTGCCGCTAGCGCCTCGGCGACCTGCTCGAGCGTGTCGCACTCGACCTCGAGCGGCAGCCCTGGCGCTCGCGCCCGCACCGCGGCGAACGCCGCGCCGACCGACCCAGCGGCCGCCACGTGGTTGTCCTTGATCAGCGCCGCGTCCGACAGCGACATGCGGTGGTTAACCCCGCCGCCGCAGCGCACCGCGTACTTCTCCAGCGCCCGCATGCCGGGCAGCGTCTTGCGGGTATCGCGGACCTGGGCGCCGGTCCCGGCGATGGCGTCGACCCACCGCCGGGTGAGGGTCGCGACCCCGGACAGATGGCAGAGCAGGTTCAGCGCGGTGCGCTCAGCGGTCAGAATCGGGCCGATCGGGCCGGACACAGTGAGCAGCGGCTGCCCTGCGGTCACCCGGTCGCCGTCAGCCGCCAGCGGCACCGACTCCACGTCGGCGGACACGAGCCAGAACACAGCCGCCGCGACGGGCAAGCCGGCCACGACGCCCGGCGTCCGCGAGACCAGGTCAGCGCTGCCCAGCTCGGCCGGCGGCACGGTTGCGGCCGTCGTCACGTCAATGCCGCCGGCCAGGTCCTCGGCCAGCGCCGCCGCCACGAACGAACGCACCGCGCGCGGATCGAGGCCGACGGCACTGAGCCGCTGCGAGAGAGCGGGATTCAGACCCGGAACGGGGCCGCCAGCGTCCGCCGCCGTACCCATGCTGGCAGCTACCCCGCTGGCAGCTACCCTGCTGGCAGCTGCTGGCGGCTCAGCCATCGAGCACCGGCTCGAACACCGAGCTCAGCCCCGACTCGCCCAGTGCGAGGATCAGGTGGCCGCGCCAGGCCTCGCTCGTCGCCGCGAAGTCCTCCCGCCAGTGACTGCCGCGGGTTTCCTCGCGCGCGAGCGCGGTCTGCACCAGCGCGGTGGCGACCAGGTGCAGATTCGTGGCCTGCCAGGCGTCGGCGTCGGGCTTGTCGCACTGCCGGCGGCTGAGGTCGGCCAGGCCGGCGGCGGCCTGAGCCAGCCCCGTTCCGGACCTAAGGACGCCAGCGTTCGCCGACATCAGCTGCTGGAGCGGGCGGACGATCCCCGGATCCAGCAGCCCCGGCCCGCTGACCACGCCCGCGGGCTCGGCCAGTGGCGGCAGGCCGCGCGCCAGCGCGGCCGCAATCCGCTCGGCGAACACCAGCCCCTCCAGGAGCGAGTTGGACGCCAGGCGGTTGGCGCCGTGCACGCCCGTGCAGGCCGCCTCACCGCAGGCGTACAGGCCCGGCACGCTGGTCCGGCCGAACAGATCGGTGCGGACGCCGCCGCTGACGTAGTGCGCGGCCGGCACGACCGGGATCAGGTCAGTGACCGGATCGATGTCGTGCTCCCGGCAGCTCGCCAGGATCGTGGGGAACCTGCGCTCCCATTCCTGCTGGCCGAAGCCCCTGCCGTCCAGGTACACGTGATCGGTGCCGGCGGCGATCATCTCGCGCATGATCGCCTTCGCCACGACGTCGCGCGGTGCGAGGTCGGCCAGCGGATGCTGGCCGGTCATGAACCGCTCACCCGCCGCGTTGACGAGGACAGCGCCTTCGCCGCGGACGGCCTCGGAGATCAGCGGCTGGCGTCCGCGTGAATCCGGGCCGAGCCACAGCACGGTCGGGTGGAACTGAACGAACTCCAGGTCGGCTGCCAGCGCCCCGGCTCGCAGGGCGAGCGCCAGGCCGTCGCCGGTCGACACCGGCGGATTGGTCGTCGCCGCGTAGACCTGGCCGAAGCCGCCGGTCGCGAGGACGACAGCGCTGGCGTGCACGGCCCCGACACCGTCGGTCTGACCTTCACCCAGAACATGCAGCGTAATGCCGGCGGCGCGACCGTCGGCGGCTGTGAGCAAGTCGATGGCGAGCGCGTGCTCGATCACCTCGAGCTCCGCGCTCGCACCGGCGTCGGCCAGCGCGACCAGCAACGCACGGGAGATCTCCGCGCCGGTAGCGTCGCCGCCGGCGTGCGCGATCCGGCGGCGCAGGTGACCGCCTTCCCTAGTCAGGGACAGCGGACCGGATGGCTCGCGGTCGAACTGCGCACCCAGGTCGATGAGCCGCCGCACCGCGCCAGGCCCGTCGGTCACGAGCGCGCGCACGGCCCGCAGATCGCACAGGCCAGCGCCCGCCGTCAGCGTGTCCTGGAGGTGGTCTTCTGGCGAATCGCCCGGGCCAAGTGCGGCGGCCACGCCGCCCTGCGCCCAGCGGGTCGACCCGTCGTCCAGCACGGTCTTCGTCGCCAGCAGGATCCGCGCGGCTGGCAGCGCGCGCCGGATGGCCAGCACTGTCGTCACGCCGGCGACCCCGGAGCCGACGACGACGACGTCGGTCTCCTTGCGCCAGCCTGGCGGCGGCGCGAGCAGCGTCCCGGCGATCACGCGCGCGCGCCGATCTCCAGGCTGACATTGTCTATCAGCCGCGTCGTCCCGATCCGGGCGGCGACCAGCAGCACAGCCGGCCCGCGGTGGCCAGGCCCGACCTCCTCGAAGCTATCCGGATCGGCGAGCACCAGGTAGTCGAGCACCACGGGCGGATCTGCCGCAGCGACGGCCTCGAGCACAGACCCGGCCGCAGCCAGCACGGCCGCCGCTCCCCGGCCGGCCACGGTGCGCCCCGCCGCGAGCGCGCCCGCCAGGGCAAGCGCGGACCCGCGCTCGGCAGGCGAGAGGTAGGCGTTGCGGCTCGATTCCGCCAGCCCATCTGGGTCGCGATACAGAGGCGCTTCGGCGATCTGCACGCCGAGATCGAGATCTGCCGTCATCTGCCGGATCAAGGCAAGCTGCTGGGCGTCCTTCGCGCCGAACACCGCGATGTCGGGCTGCGTCAGCTGGAACAGCTTGAGCACGACGGTCAGCACGCCGTCGAAGAAGCCGGGCCGGGACTTGCCTTCGAGCAGCCGTCCGACCGGGCCGGGGTTGACGGTGACCAGCGGCGGAGCCGGGTACATCTGGTCCTGGCTCGGCGCGAACACCGCGCGGACGCCTTCCTCCGCGCACACCGCTAGGTCGTGGTCGAGCAGCCGCGGGTAGCGGTCGAAGTCCTCGGCGGGGCCGAACTGAAGCGGGTTGACGAAGATCGACACCAGCACGCTGCCGCCCGGACCGGCCAGGTCGTGGGCGAGCCGCAGGGGTGAGCGGTGGCCATCATGCAGTGCCCCCATCGTGGGCACCAGGACCACCGGGCCAGGCAGTGCTGCCCGGGCCGCTGTCAGGCCTTTTCTGGTCCGGACCAGCATCGGAATCGGCGGCACGGTTATGCTTTCCGCCGTCGCCCCGCCGCCCTTCGTCACGTCGCTGGCCGGCTTCCTGTCGCTGGCCGGCTTCCTGTCGCTGGTTGCTTTCATGTTGCTAGCCGCCTTCGCGTCGCTGGCTGCTTGCACGTCACTAGCCCGGTCATAGCGGCGCCTCGGCGAGCACGTCGAGCAGGCGCTGGGCGTCCGGCGCACTGAGCATCCCGCTCGCCAGCGCCCTCGTGGCCGTCAGGCGGGCCAGGGCAAGGTAGGCGGGCAGTGCCTCCGGTGCGTCAGTCCGCAGCGCCTCGAGGTGGCCCGCGACAGTCTCCGCGTCGCCTCTGGCGACTGGCCCGGTGAGCGCGGCGTCGCCGAGGCGGAGGGCGTTGTCGAGCGCGGTGGACAGCAGCGGCCCGAGCATCCTGGACGGCTGGCTGACGCCAGCCTTGGTGAGCAGGTCGGCCGCCTGGACGACCTGAGTGACCAGGTGGTTGGCGGCACCGGCGAGCGCGGCGTGATACAGGCCCCGGTCGGCCTCGGCGATGAAGACCGGCTCGCCGCCCATTTCCATCACCAGGACCTCAGCGGCGGGCCGCAGGACCGCGGGCGCCGTCACGCCGAAGCAGATGCCAGCCAGCCGGTCGGCATCGTCAGGCCGACCGGTAAAGGTCATGACGGGGTGCAGCGCGAGTGGCAGCGCGCCAAGCTCAACGGCAGGCTCCAGCACCGCCAGGCCGTGCAGGCCGCTCGCATGCGCGAGCATGCGCCCGGCCAGCGGTACGCCCGTGGCCGCCAGCCCTCGCACCAGGCCGCGCAGTGCGTCGTCAGGGACGGTCAGCAGGACCAGGTCGGCGGCCGCGATAACGTCTTCTGGCTGCAGCACCGGCGTGCCCGGCAGGAACTTCTCGACGCGCCGCCGCGATGCGTCTGACACCGCCGAGGCGCCGGTCACCCGGTGCCCGGCACGGCTGAGCGCCAAAGCGAGCGCGGTTCCCACCCGGCCAGCGCCGACGACGCCGACGTCCAGCCGGGCCGGATGCTCGTGGCCTGACTGGCTGGCGCTGCGGTCCGGTACGGGCGCAGTGTTCATGGGGCACCCGCGATCATCTGCTGACCGCCCCCTCCCACTGTCCGCGCCCTGTCGCTGCCTGCCCGAGAATCCTGCCCGATCCGGTCGGCCTGGCCGCAGCCGGGGCCGCGTATGCCCAGGCTAGGAGTGCCATTGCCAGGTGTCGCGCGGGCGCCGCGAGTCCTCGTCGTCGGAGTCATCGGGTGGCTTCGGAGCGCGGCAGCAGCGTTCCAGGTACAGCGCGGCCGCGATCAGCACGAGCGCGGCCGCCAGTGTCGCGCCGGCAACCCTGGCGTCTCTGGCCGGCACGGACTTGTCCAGCTCGCGCAGCACGTAGATCAGGTAGCCGCCAGCCAGGCCGCCGAGCGCCGCAGCTCCGGCCGAGCTGGCCTTGGCCAGCGCCACGAGCCTGGCTACCGCGATCGGTGCAATCGGCTTGCCCGCCTTGCGGCCGGTCAGCCGGCTGCGCACATTCCGGCCGACCACAGCCTCGGCGAGCGCCAGCGCCGCCAGCGCTGGGACGGCAGAGATCGGCAGCAGCGGCAGGCTGGTGTAGGTGGCCCGCACGGCCAGCCAGGCCACGATCGCGCAGATCGCGAAGATTCCGGCCAGCGTGCCGGGACGAGTCATGTGCATGGCTGGCCAGCCTCCGCGCGGGCACCCGCTGGCACCGTGAGCGAGAGCTCGGGACGCCTGCGCACGCCGGCCGTGCCGATGGCCGCGAGCAGCTCAGCGACCGGGCCGGAGGCCGCCAGCACGGCGTCCGGGTCGACCTCCAGCCAGGGCGCCAGCACGAAGGCGCGCTCGTGCGCACGCGGATGCGGCAGCGTCAGGTCGGGATCGGCGCTGACCTCGTCGCCGCAGGCGATGATGTCCACATCCAGGGTCCGGGGCCCCCACCGCACCGTGCGCACCCGGTCGGCCGCGGTCTCCGCCGCGGTGCACAGGCGGAGAATGTCGCGCGCGGGCATCGCCGTGGCGGCCAGCAGCACAGCGTTCAGGTAGTCGTCCTGCTCGGGGCCGCCAACCGGGACGGTCTCGAACACGCCAGAGACCCTCGCGCAGGCGAGGCCGCCAGCCACGAGCACTTCGACGCCTAGCTGGAGGTTGGCTACCCGGTCGCCCACGTTGCTGCCCAGCGACAACACGACGGATTGCTGCCGGGGTTGCCCGCCGGCAGCCCGCACGCTGTCCGGCCCACTGGCATGCGCGCTGCCATGCACACTGCCGGGGCGACGGCCGTCGCTGATCTGCGCGGCACTGCCGATGTGACCGGTCATGGTCGGCTCCGGCGGATCGTGACGGCGATGTCGGCGAACTTATGCTGCACCGGCGCCTGCGGCTTGTGCACGGTTACCTCAGCCTCGCGCACCACCGCATCGGCGAAGCAGGCCGCCGCCAGCCGGTCGGCGAGCGTCTCGATGAGGTCCACGGGCTCGCCGGCCACGATGGCTGCCAGCCGGTCGGCGATCACGCCGTAGTCAGCGGTCAGTCCGAGGTCGTCGGTGGCAGCCGCCGGGGCGGTATCGAGCCACAGCACCGCGTCGACCACGAACTCCTGGCCAGCGGCCCGCTCGCCGGCAAGTACGCCGTGATTGCCGCGAGCCCGCAGCCCCATGATCGAGATCCGGTCCAGCATCAGCGAGCGCCCGCCATGGACTCCTGCCGCCAGCGCGTCGCGACCCGCACCGCGTCCAGGTTGGCGGGCACAGCGTGGACCCGGACGCACCACACGCCCGCCGCCACGGCGAGTGCGGTCACCGCGACGGTCGCGTCGTCGCTGCGGGAGAAGGAGCGCGGCTGACCGTCTGCGCCTGCCAGCAGCTTGCCGAGGAATCCCTTCCTCGACGCGGCCACCAGCACGGGGAAGGGTTCCGGGTGATCCGGCAGTCGCCCGATGGCGTCGAGGTTTGCGAGCAGCCGCCAGTTGTGCTCAGGCCGCTTGGCGAAACCGAGGCCGGGATCGAGGATGAGCTGACCCGGATCCACGCCGGCGGCGACGAGCGCGTGCACCCGGCCGCCAAGCTCGGCCTGCACCTCTGCGACGACGTCGGCGTACTGAGCAGGCCCGTACATGTCGGCGCTGTGCCCGCGCCAGTGCATGACGACGTACGGCACGCCGGCGGCGGCGATGACCGCGGCCATGTCCGGGTCTGCCAGTCCGCCGCTGACGTCGTTGACCATCGCAGCGCCTGCCGCCAGCGCTGCGCTGGCGACCTCGGCTCGCATGGTGTCGATGCTGACGCGGCAGCCCGCCTCAGCCAGCGCCGTCACAACCGGCAGCACGCGGCCGAGTTCCTCGGCCATCGGCACCCGCTGTGCGCCTGGCCTGGTGGACTCGCCGCCCACGTCGACGATGTCGGCGCCCTGGCCCGTCAGCTCCAGGCCGTGCGCGATGGCCTTATCCGGCGCCAGCCAGTGACCGCCGTCGGAGAAGGAGTCGGGGGTGACGTTGACTACGCCCATGACCAGGCAGCGCTGCATCGCAGGCAGGCCAGTCAGGTGCGGTCGCTGCGCACGGCGACCTGGCTCGGCGCCGCCGGCCGCAGTGCCGCCGGCCGCAGTGCCGCCTGGCTCACTGTCTCCTGGCGCGGGCCTCATAGCAGCCAATCTACGTTCGTCTCGGCGGGGCTCCAGCCGAGGCCCTGCCACTTCTGCCGGGTCAAATGCCACATAGTGGTCGCCACGATGACGAGCACGGTCAGCCTCGCCAACGTCGGCCCGCCATCAGCCCCAGTGACCGCAGCCCCAGCGACCGTCAATGCCGGGCTGGTGCCTGCCCCATTATCGTCAGCAGCCGGTGCCGGAGGCGGCTAAGGCCGAGCTTGCGCGCGATCCTGCGGATCTCGATGGTCGGCCACACCAGGAAGGCTTCCGCCTCCAGGGCAGCGAAGCCGATCCGCGGCGTGTCGCTGGTGCTGGGGAACACAAGGAACCGCGGCACCCACTCCGGACTGAACTTGGCGTTGAACTTGTACAGCGACTCGATCTGGAACCACCGTGACAAGAACAGCAGGAACCCGCGCCACGCCCGCAGCACCGGGCCGGCTCCGATCCGCTCGCCTCGCTCCAGCGCCGCGCGGAACACGGCGAAGTTGAGCGAGATGCGCTTGACCCCGAGATCCTTGGCGGCCTTGATCACTTCGACGATCATGAAGTCGTTGAGGCCCGGCGCCGCCGACCTGTCCCTGCGCATCAGGTCAAGCGACAGCCCGTCATCGCCCCAGGGCACGAAGTGCAGCATGGCACGCAGGACGCCGTCTTGCGTCGCGGTCGCGACCACACAGCGGCCGTCCTCAGCGCTGCCGACGCGGCCGAGCGCCATCGAGAAGCCGCGCTCCGTCGGACTGCCACGCCAGCTATCGGCCTGTCGGATCATGCGGGCAATCTCGGCTGGCGGGATGTCATCGACCCGGCGGATCTCGGCCGTGTACCCCTGCCGGCAGACACGGCTGACCATCTGGCGGACGTTGCGCATGGACCGCCCCTGGAGGGTGAAATCGGCGACGGTGACGACCGCCTCATCACCGAGTTCCAGCGCGTTGAGATTGCCCTCCCGGCACCAGACCTCGGCCCCGAGCTCGCCGCAGCCGATGACAGCCGGGACCCAGGCGTGCCGGGCGGCCTCGTCCAGGAACGCATGGATGGCGCCAGGCCACGCCTCCGGGTCGCCGATGGGGTCGCCGCTGGCCAGCATCACGCCCGACAGGACCCGATAGCCGATACAGGCCTTGCCCGTCGGGGACCACAGGATGCTCTTGTCCTTGCGCAGCGTGAAGTAGCCGAGCGAGTCCTGCTCGCCATACCGTTCGAGCAGGCCCCTGATGCGCTCCGCGTCGGCCGGCCTCAGCCGACCCGCAGGCTCGGCCGGCCGCAGGAACATGAAGAGAGCGACAATCAGGGTGAACAGGCCAAGGCCCCCCATGATGAAGCCGAAGTGATCTGTCCGCAGCTCGGTGGTGAACCTGACCGGCCCGGAGAATCCGACCAGGTTCGCGATCACCGAATAGACACGCTGGGTCAGCGTGTAGTTCCCCTGGGTCCCGCCGATGACGGCCACGGCGACGAGCCCGAGCACCAGGTCCGCCACGACCAGACCGCCGAGCACCCACAGCGCCCGCCAGCGGGACCGCCGGTCACCGACCGCGTAGAACTGCCGCCGGTAGGCAAACAGCGCGATCAGCAGCGCGGCGGAGATTGCCGCCTCGAGCGGATGGAAGTGCGGCAGCGGGATATTCGGCTGCAGGCGGTGCAAGACGATGCCGACGCCGGCATGGATAACCAGGCCTACCGCGAGCAGTGCCATGACCGCTGCCCACGCCCGGCGCTTGCGGCGGCGAAGCCCGTGGGAGAGCATCAGCAGCAGCAGCCCGATGATCACGTCGGTGGTGCGAGTCAGGTTCGCCAGCGTGCCAGGCGCCAGGTCAGACAGGCCGCGGAGGCGGCGGTGATACAGGCCGGGGAGCAGGCCCTCGGCGATATAGCCCAGGCCGATAGTCAGGGCAGCGAGGCCGGCTGTGAGCGGCACCCAGCGAAGCTGCTGGCGCAGATCGGTGCCCCGAGCGACGGCTGGCTCCGCCAGCCGTTCCTGCTCACCGGTTATGGGCTCTGCCGGCTCGGGCCCGCTTTGATCTGTCATCTCGGACATGTAGGTCAGGCCCCGGCGCACGGGGCATCAGCGTAGTCTTCGGCGACCTATGCCGGAGCCAAAGCCCGGCAATAACTCGTCACCGCTCAGCGGCGGCGGTCCGTAAGCAAACTCATTGCCTCCGCCCTGGTGCTTTCCGAGCTGAGGAACATACCCCGGACCGCAGAAGTAACCGTCTTGGCGCCGGGCTTGCGCACGCCCCGCATGGACATGCACAAATGCTCAGCCTCAATGATGACGATAACCCCCCGCGGGTCCAAAGTAGCCATCATCGCGTCAGCGATCTGGCTCGTCATCCGCTCTTGGACCTGCGGTCGCCGCGCGTACACGTCGACGAGACGTGCCATCTTCGACAGGCCAGTGATCTGGCCCTTCTCATTCGGAATGTAGCCAACATGCGCGCGGCCGAAGAATGGCACTAGGTGATGCTCGCAGGTGGAATACAGCTCGATGTCGCGCACGAGGACCATCTCCTCGTGGTCGGCGTCAAATACCGTCGTGAGCACGTCGGATGGCTTGAGGCGCAGCCCGGCGAACTGCTCGTCAATTGCGCGCGCTACTCGTGCCGGAGTCTCCCGCAGGCCATCACGCTCAGGATCTTCGCCAACTGCGAGCAGTATTTCCCTGACGGCGCGCTCGATCCGGGGGAGATCGAAGTCTCCGACGCTCAATGGCCCTCGCCGTCGCCAGGGCCATCCTGACCCGGCCGGTCATGTCCGGGCTGGTGGTCACCGCGCTGGTGGTCACCGTGCTGGTTGTCGCCGCCCAGCGGGTTGCCACCGCCCAGCGGGTTACCGCCACCCAGCGGGTTACCGCCACCCAGCGGGTTACCGCCGCCCAGCGGGTTGCCGAACCCGGATGACCCGGCCGGCGGCGGGGCGGCCGGCAGGCCGACAGCGCTGGACGCCTGGCCGTTGCCCAGTGACTGCGTCATGTTGGCGTCGGATGCCGCGGTCAGCGCGAGCTCCTTCGGCGTCAGCACCGGCGGCTTCTCCGATGGCAGGCGCTTGCCATAGCCGGTGTACGAGCCGCGAGTAGCCCGCTTGTGCACGGGAGCGAAGATCTCGAGCACCTGGTTGCGGGACAGCGTCTCGTGCTCGAGCAGCTGGAGCACCAGGTGGTCCAGGACGTCCCGGTACTGGACGAGGATCTCCCACGCTTCGTCATGCGACGACTCGATCAGCCTGCGCACCTCGTCGTCGATCGCCGAGGCGATCTCCTCCGAGTAGTCGCGGGCGTGCGACATGTCCCGGCCGAGGAACGGCTCGCCGTCGCCGGTGCCGAACTTGCGGGCGCCGAGGCGCTCGCTCATGCCGTACTCGACGATCATGGCGCGCGCGATCGACGATGCCTTTTCGATGTCGTTGGCGGCACCGGTCGTCGGCTCGTGGAAGACGAGTTCCTCGGCGGTCCGCCCGCCCAGCAGCATCGCCAGCTGATCCATCATCTCCGCCCGGCTGACCAGGAACTTCTCCTCGGCCGGTGCGGCCGCGGTGTAGCCGAGCGCGCGGCCGCGCGGGATGATCGTGATCTTGTGAACGGGGTCGGCATGCGGCAGTGCGTGCCCCACAAGTGCGTGCCCGCCCTCGTGGTAGGCGATGATCTTGCGCTCCTTCTCCGACAGCAGCACGCTCTTGCGCTTGGGCCCCGCCGTGACCCGGTCGATCGCCTCTTCGAGCATGGCCATCTGGATCTGTGTCTGATTCGCACGCGCCGTCAGCAGCGCGCCCTCGTTGATCACGTTAGCCAGATCGGCTCCGGTGAAGCCAGGCGTCCGGCGGGCGATGATGTCCAGGTCGACGTCCGGTCCGAACGGCTTGCCGCGGGCGTGTACCCGCAGGATGCCCTTCCGCCCGGCCAGGTCGGGCTGGGCGACGACGATCTGCCGGTCGAACCGGCCCGGACGCAGCAGGGCCGGGTCCAGGATGTCCGGCCGGTTCGTCGCCGCGATCACGATGACGCCACCCTTGGTGTCGAAGCCGTCAAGCTCGACCAGCAGCTGGTTCAGCGTCTGCTCGCGCTCGTCGTGGCCACCGCCGAAGCCCGCGCCACGGTGGCGGCCGACTGCGTCGATCTCGTCCACGAACACGATCGCGGGCGCGTTGGCCTTCGCCTGCTCGAACAGGTCGCGGACGCGCGACGCGCCGACGCCGACGAACATCTCGACGAAGTCCGAGCCCGAGATCGAGTAGAAGGGCACGCCGGCCTCGCCGGCGACGGCGCGGGCGAGCAGGGTCTTGCCGGTGCCAGGCGGGCCGTACAGCAGCACGCCCTTCGGAATCTTCGCGCCGATCGCCTGGAACTTGCCCGGGCTCTGCAGGAACTCCTTGATCTCCTGCAACTCCTCGATGGCTTCGTCGGCCCCGGCGACGTCAGCGAACGTGGTCTTCGGGGTGTCCTTGGTGATCAGCTTCGCCTTCGACTTGCCGAAGTTCATCACCCGGGAGCCGCCGCCCTGCATCTGGTTCAGGAAGACCATGAACAGCAGGAAGATCACCAGGAAGGGCAGGTAGCTGAAGATCAGCGTCCAGAACGAGCTGCTCTTGGGCACCTTCACGGTGTAGGCGCTCTGCGGCAGCGTGCCCTTGGCCACCTGCTGCTGCAGATCGTTCGCGATCTGCGAGCCCTGCGCGCCGACCCAGGAGGACTCCCAGTTCTGGCCTGCGTTAGCACCGCCCTTAACCGTCAGCTGGATCGTCTGGTCAACGTCAGTCAGCGTGACGTTCTTCACGTTGCCCGACTGGATGGCGGCGATCGCCTGGGACGTCGGCACCAGCTTGTACTGAGGCCCGGTGTTGACGAGTTTGTACAGGATCACAAGGATGATGGCGACAAAGAGGATGGCGAGCACCCAGCCGCGGAAAATGCGCTTCAGATCCATCGATGAACGGCCCACGGGTCCGGCCGGTCCCTCCTGACGAGCCTCGTGCCCCGCCGACGCGGCGAGGCTACCTTGCGTTCCAGCGCGAATGCGCGGCTAATTCTTCCCGACCGTCAGGCACGGGAATACTCGACGGTACACCGCGCTGACGGTGACCGGTACGCGGCAGGCCGCACAGGGGCAATGGCGGCCGTCTTACGCCTCTTACCCCACGTTAACGAAATTCATCGCCCACTCAGTTCCCGCCCGAACGCCGCCACCGGCTCAGCCGCCCGCCGGCCGGTAGACATGCTCGGCCAAGGTACCGATGAAAGGCAGGTTCCGGTACTTCTCCGCGTAGTCGAGCCCGTAGCCGACGACGAACCAGTCGTCGATCTCGAAGCCGGTGTATGCCACGTCCACGTTCATCCGCGCGGCCATGGGCTTGCGCAGCAAGACGCAGACCTGGACAGACGCTGGTCCCCGTGACCGCAAATTCCCGATTAGCCACGACAAAGTAAGCCCGGAATCGACGATGTCCTCGACGACGAGGACGTGCTTGCCGCTGATATCGGTGTCCAGGTCCTTGAGGATCCGCACGACGCCCGACGACTTGGTGCCAGAGCCGTAGGACGAGATGGCCATCCAGTCCATCTGAACCGGCTGGTGCATTGCCCTGGCGAGGTCAGCCATCACCATCACCGCGCCCTTGAGCACGCCCACCAGCAGCAGTTCGCGCCCAGCGTAATCGCCGTCGATCTGAGCGGCCAGCTCACCGATGCGCTGATGCAGCTGCTCCGGCGTAATCAGGACCTCCTTGAGGTCTGCGCCCATGTCATTCGCGTCCACCTGGGTCCTCCGATCACGCCGCGGCACTAGTCCGGGGAGCCACCACCCCCGGAGCCCTCGGCTCTGGTGAAGAGCAGCCTGCCATACCGGCGCTGACAGCGGATCCCGCCCGGCAGGTCAGTCCAGCGCTGCCCGTGCCAGTCGGTGACGAGCTCGTCCAGGCTGGCGACGTGGCGCTGAGATAGCGCGCCCGCCGGGCAGCCCGCGGCCAGGGCGGCCTGCCGCAGGACTCGGTGCCTGATGGCGTCCGGCAGCCGGGCGATGGTGTCGGCCGGCCAGCCATCAGCCGGCCGGGCGCTAGCGCCGACGAGCCTCTCCGCCTCGGCGGCCGCGACGGCATCAAGAGCGTCAGCGTCGGCCCGCAGCAAGTCCGCGGTTCTGGCCAGTGCCTCCGCGACACCATTCCCGAGGACAGCCGCGAGGGCCGGCATAAGCTCACGCCGGACCCGTGTGCGGGTGAACGCAGGATCGCAGTTCTGCGGATCTTCCCAGGTCATGAGCCCTAGGGCGGCACACGCGGCCACCGTCTGCGCGCGCCGGATCGCCAGCAGCGGCCGCAGGTAACGGCCTGCGACCGGTGCCATGCCCGCTAGCGAACGTGCACCGGAGCCGCGGCCCAGGCCGAGCAGCACCGTCTCCGCCTGGTCGTCCAGCGTGTGCCCCAGCATGATCCAGGCCGCGGCGGGCGTCGTGGCGGCCTCCGACGCCGCGGCCGCCAGGGCGGCGTAACGGGCGGATCGAGCTGCCGCCTCGGGCCCGTGATAGGCGTCGCCGCTGCCCGGCGTGGCAACGTCCACTCGCACGGCGAGCGCCGGGCTGAGCCCGAGCTCGGTCATGATGGCCGCGACGCGGGCAGCCTGGTGGGCCGAGCCGGGCTGGAGGCCATGGTCGACGGTGATGCCCCCCGCGAGGATGCCCAGCTTCGGCGCCTCGAATGCGACCGCCGACGCCAGCGCCAGCGAGTCAGCGCCGCCAGAGCAGGCCGCGAGCACCAGGTCGCCGGGCGTCAGGGCCGAGAGGCTGGCCCGGACCGCGTGCCGGATCGCCGCGACGGCCGGGTGCGGGCCCACCCGGCTCAGTCCACTGGGCTCGAGTCAGCGGGGCTCGAGTCGGCGGGGCTCGAGTCGGCGGGGCTGGCGTCAGCCGGGCTCGAGTCTGCGGGGCTTACCGCCGGGCTCGAGTCTGCGGGGCTTACCGCCGGGGTGCCGTGGTCGACGCGCTCCAGCCAGGAGCGCGGGTCTTCCAGCTCGCTGCGAGTCGGCAGTGTCTCCGGCGAGGTCCACACCTTGTTGAACGTGGCCATCCCGGCCTCATCGACGACGGCCCGGACGAACTTCGAGCCTTGCTCGTACTGCTTCATCTTGAGGTCGATGCCGAGGATGCGGCGGATGGCCTGCTCCATCCGGCCGGCCGAGCCGCGCCGGGCACTGAACTTGGCCCTGATCTCGGCGACCGACGGGACGACTGCAGGGCCGACGGCGTCCATCACGTAGTCGCCGTGGCCTTCGACGAGCGTCATGACCGATGTCATCCGGTCCAGGATCTCCCGCTGACGCGGGGTCTGGATGGCCTCGATGAGGCTCTCGCCCTCGCCGCCGCGCACCGCGCCCGCCACGGCGTCCGCGGCCGCGCGGAGCCGGTCCAGGATCGAGGCCGGATCGAGGTCGGAGGCGAGCAGGAAGTCCGCCATCTGCTCCTGTACATACGGCCGGAGCCAGGGGACCGACGTGAACTGCGTTCGGTGGGTCTCCTCGTGCAGGCAGACCCAGCGCCGGAAGTCGTGCGGGTTGACGTCCAGTTCGCGTTCGACCATCACGATGTTGGGCGCGACCAGGGTGAGTCGG
Source organism: uncultured Actinomycetota bacterium (assembly GCA_963792725.1). Classification (GTDB taxonomy): domain Bacteria; phylum Actinomycetota; class Actinomycetes; order Streptosporangiales; family Streptosporangiaceae; genus JAJYUU01. The sequence goes on from CAWBXJ010000005.1 coordinate 19,068, forward strand.
CCTGCCGGGGCGTCCCGGCCTGGCGCATCCGGGTCGGGCGGCAGGAACAGCTCATACTGGCCGAGCACCCGGCCCGCCAGGTACGCCAGGATCAGCCCGGCCTGCATCCCAGTCACCCGGGAGCCGACCGCGGTAATGACCGACCCGGCCTGCGGGACCTTGCCGCGCTCGGCCATGCGCTCCACGAGCGGTTCCAGCACGACGCGGAATCCGTCAACGTTGGCCCGGATCCAGCCTGGCCGGTCGACGACGGCGACCTGGCCGTCGTCAGCCGAACCCGGCAGGCCGGTCAGCTCATGTACCGGCTCGGCCACGGCGGCGGCGAGTTCACGCAGCTCGGCCACGACCTTCCTGGCATCGGCCATGCTGACCTGCGGGCCGGGCCGGACCCAGCGGACCCCGGTGGACGTGGCGACCTGCCAGTCGATCATCTGAGAGCTGCTCACCCCTCCACCGTACGTGGACTCGCGCTATTACGCGCTGTCGGGCCATTAGTGGTAGGCGGTCAGCGGCAGCCGCAGCCAGCCAGCGCGCTCGCCATGTTCACCATTCCGGTGGCCGCGCGGTCGAGGGCGCCGGGTGCGGCCGCAATCTGATCCGCCATCACGGCGAACGCAAAGAGCTGGCCGTTCTTGGCGTAGGCGGTCCCGGCCAGCGCCGCGACGGTGCTGAGATTGCCGGTCTTGGCCCTGACCACGCCGAAGCCCGCCGTCCCGCCGAGGCCGAAGACGCTGCCACCTCGCGCCAGCGTGCCCGAGAAGCCCTCGACCGGCAGGCCGGTGAGGACCGACCGAAGCTCGGGTTGGCTGGCAGCGAGCCGGATCAGCTGGACCAGGGTGTCAGGCGCGATGCGGTTCTCGGGCGACAGCCCGCTGCCGTCATAGAGGGTGAGGTCGCCGGTGATGCCGAGCCTGCGCAGCACGGTGGTCTCGGCGACGGCAGCGCCGCTGAACGACGGCTGCTGCCCGGTGGCGATCGCCACGTGCCGGGCGAGGTTCTCGGCGATGACGTTGTTGCTCTCCTCCAGCATCAGCTGCACGATCTGGGTCAGCGGCGGTGACTGCACGCTGGCCAGCATGACGCCGCCTGTCGGGGCCGGCGCGGGAGCCGGTGATCCGTGAACGGTAATCCCGTCCGCGGCCAGGAACCCGGCGAAGGCAGCAGCGGCAAGCGCGGCCGGGTCAGCCGCCCGCGGTCCGCTCGACGCCTCGGTGTCGGCCGGCCTGCCGCTCGTCGTGACCCGGCCCTGGTCAGCCTCGAGCGGGGTGATCACCGACACGTTGCCCGTCGCCACGTAGCTACCGGGCCAGCCGGGCCCGAGGCCGGGACCTGAGTAGAGCGAGGTGTCGTAGCCGAGGCGCACGCTGTGGCGGCCGCGCGCCTTCAGCGCCTGTGCGGTACGGCGAGCTAGCTCGAAAAGCGTGGCCGGCTGCGGGTAGTCGGCAGCAGGCGGCGGGCCTGCTGCCAGGGTCGGGTCACCGCCACCGACCAGCACGATCGCGTGGCCGTCAGGGCCGGTCACGACGGTGGTGGTGAATCGGGCGCCCGGCCCGAGTACGTGGAGCGCCGCGATGGCTGTCGCCAGCTTCGTCGTCGAGGCAGGGGCAAATCCGGTGCTCGCGTTACTCGCGTAGAGCACCTGCCCGGACGCGAGGTCGGTGACGAGGACGCCGAGCCTGGGGCCGAACGGCGTGGCGCTCATCACCGGCGTGATCGCTCGTGCCACCCCGGCCGCGGTCGCGACTGGCGATGGCGCCGCGCTGGCCGCCCCGAGCACTTGACTCGGCCCGGCCACGCGGCCCGCCGCGACGCCGGGCGGCTGCCAGAGCGCCAGCCGCCGTGGCAGCAGCCTGCTCACCGTGAGGCCAGCGGCGATGGTGAAGACGCACAGCACGGCAATTGCGGCCGGTGCCAGGCGACTACGGCGGCGCAACGATAGGTTCCCTTCGCAAGCTGAGGTACCCCCGCGTTAGGTTCCCGTCGCGCGATGCGGTACTCCGAGAGGGACTAGCCGAGGACTACCGGGTAGACATCAGCCAGGCACGCCAGACGGGCCTTCGAAGCGCCAGGAGCGGCAAACGTGGAGTTCGACGTAGTAATCGAGATCCCCAAGGGGCAGCGTAACAAGTACGAGATGGATCACGAGACGGGTCGGATCAGGCTAGACCGGATGCTTTTTACCTCAACGCGCTATCCGGCCGATTACGGCTTTATTGAGGACACGCTGGCTGACGACGGCGACCCGCTGGATGCGCTTGTGCTGCTGGACGAGCCGACGTTTCCAGGCTGCCTGATCAGCTGCCGGGCCATTGGCATGTTTCGGATGCGCGACGAGAAGGGCGCGGACGACAAGGTGCTGTGCGTGGCGGCCACCGACCCGCGGATGGCGCACCTGCGCGACATCACGGATGTCCCCGAATTCGACCGGCTTGAGATCCAGCATTTCTTCGAGGTATACAAGGCCCTGGAGCCTGGCAAGGAAGTCGAAGCGGCTACCTGGGTCGGCCTCGGCGCGGCCGAGGCAGAGATCGAGGTCTGCCGGGAGCGGCTGGCGAACTCCCCTGACCACTCGTCAGCGTGACGAGGCCCGTAGCTGGGCACCACAGTAAGGGCACCTCTCAACAGGCGCCACGCAAGTTCCACCGCCGTAGCTGATCCGGCCGAGGAGGTGCCGTGTCTCACGTCGACGACGTGCTCAGAGAGGCGCCGCTGTTCGAGGCGCTGAGCGAGGAGGACGCCCGCGCGCTGCGATCCGACGTCATCGATGTCTACTTGGACCGGGGCGAGCGGCTATTTGCTGAGGGCGACACTGGCGACAAGCTCTACATCATCCTCACCGGCAAGATCAAGCTGACCAAGGCGGCGCCCGACGGCCGGGAGAACCTGCTCAGTGTGCACGGACCCGGTGAGATGTTCGGAGAACTCTCCCTCTTTGACCCGATCCCGCGGACGTCTAGCGCAACTGCCGTCACCAACGCCCGGCTGGCCGCGATCGCACACGACGACCTGCGCGCCTGGCTGAGCAGCCGGCCCGAGGTGGCGATGCACTTGCTGCAGGCGCTCGCCCAGCGGTTGCGCAGGATCAACGAGGTCAAGGCCGACCTGGTATTCACCGACGTGCCTGGCCGGGTCGCCAAGGCACTGCTGGACCTGTCCGATCGCTTCGGTGTGCTCACCCCGGATGGCGTCCAGGTCAATCACGACCTGACGCAGGAGGAACTGGCCCAGCTGGTCGGCGCATCCAGGGAGACGGTCAACAAGGCCCTCGCCGACTTCGCCGCGCGCGGCTGGATCCAGCTGGCGGCCAAGTCTGTCCTAGTAACCGACACCGACCGGCTCCGCAAGCGGGCCAGGTAGCCGGCTCCTACCAGGTGACGCCGGGCGGCACTTCGCCCAGGTCGGCGAGGTAGCGCAGCTGCGCACGGACTGAGGACTCCGCGAACCGCCAGAGCGCCCTGTCGACGGCCGCGTACACCCTGGCGACGATCGCGGCCGGATCGGTGTCGCCAGCCGCCAGGGCGGCCCGGACCTCGTCCAGGCGTTCGGCGCGGTGGTCGAGGTAGAAATCCAGGACGGCCGCCGGGTCGGCCAGCAGCGGTCCGTGGCCAGGCAGCAGCCGGCGCAGGTCTGTCGACTCGGCCAGGGCCCGCAGCCGCTGCAGCGAGTCGAGATAATCGCCCAGGCTGCCGTCGTCGGAAATGACCGCGGTGCCGCGGCCGAGCACCGTGTCCCCGGTCAGCACCACGCCGTCGGCCGGGATCTGCAGGCTGACCGAGTCGGACGTGTGCCCCGGCGTGACGATGACGCGCAGCTCGCAGCCGGCGCTGTCCAGCACGTCACCGCCGGCTAGTCCCTCGCCGCCGAGCCGGTGGGCCGGGTCCACGGCGCGCACTGGCGCGCCGGTCAGCTCGGCAAGTCGCGGCGCGCCCGCCGAGTGATCCTCGTGCCGGTGCGTAAGCACGATGTCAGCAACACGCTGGCCGCGCTCGGCGGCGACCGCGCAGATCCGCTGCAGGTGTCCCTCGTCGGCGGGCCCCGGGTCGACCACGATCGCCGCCGCGGATCCTGGCTCGGCGATGAGCCAGGTGTTGGTCCCGTCGAGCGTCATCAGCGACGGGTTCGGCGCGAGCACGCACCGGGCCCGGCTGCTGCCGGACCCATCGATCGGATCCGCGTTCGCGACGCTCGCTGGGTCCGCCATCACGCCGCTCCGCCGGGAGCCGCCGGGAAGTCGCTAAGACCGGGCACCGTCAGCCACACCGCGCCCTCCCGCAGCTGGATCTCGGGGATGATCGGGGCTACCTGGCGCGGGCCAGTTAGCACCGTCTCCACGTCGCCGCAGGCAGCTAGCTCCGACAGCGTTACGGCGGTGGGCGGGAACAGCGTGATGTCACCCCGTTCCCAGTCTTGTAGAGCCTTTGCCGGGGTGACCCATGCGACCTCCGACGCTTCACCACCCACATCCCTGGTGCGCTGGCCCGCCGGGAGCGCTGCCGCAAAGAACCTGGCGTCGAACCGGCGCGGCTCCACAACCGGCGTGATCCACCGTGACCACGGCCGCAGCAGGTCGGCGCGGAGCACGAGGTTCCGGCGGCCGAGCAGCTCGGCCAGCGACACCGACCGGTCCAGCAGTGCGTGCCGATCGGCCTCGAAGGCATCACTCGTGGTGTCGGCCACCACCGAGTCGGCCGACTCGCCAGCCAGCAGGACCCCGGATTCCTCGAATGTCTCCCGGACGGCAGCGCAGACCAGCGCCCTGGCGTGCGCGGGCGGCGCGTCGAAGATCCGGCCCCACTCGGCCGCGTCGGGCCCGGCCCAGGCAACCTCCTCGTCGGCGTCTCTGGCGTCGACCGAGCCGCCGGGGAAGACGAAGGCTCCGGGCGCGAACGCCATCGAAGCCTTGCGGCGCAGCATGTAGACCTCGAGCCCGGCGGGGCCGGAGCGGAGCAGCATCACGGTCGCCGCGTCGCGTGGCTCCGCCGGAGCCCGCTCCCCGGACAAGATCGCCCTCGCGGAGTCGCCGAGCTTGCCAGGGATCCGCATGAAGGCAGCGTTCACTGCTTCCTCTGCCACGTTGCCTCCCGCCCGACGGGCTAGTCCCTGACCTCGACGATCAGCTCGATCTCGACCGGGGCGTTGAGCGGCAGGACGGCGGTGCCGACTGCGCTGCGCGCGTGCCGGCCCGCGTCGCCGAAGACTTCGAGCAGAAGCTCGCTGGCCCCGTTGACGACCTGCGGCTGCCCGGTGAAGTCCGGCGCGCTGGCGACGAACCCGGTGAGCTTGACGATCCGCTTGATCGACGACAGGCCTCCGGCCGCGTCGGCGGCCGCCGCGAGCGCGTTCAGCGCGCAGGTCCGGGCCAGGGCCGCGGCCTCGGCGGCGCCTACCTCGGCGCCGACCTTCCCGGCGGAGACAAGCTGGCCATCGACCATCGGGAGCTGACCGGCGGTGTAGACCATCGAGCCCGAGCGGACCGCGGGCACGTAAGCCGCCAGTGGCGTGACGACGGGCGGCAGCGTCAGACCGAGCGCGGTGAGCCGCTCGTCCGGTCCGGAGGCGCCGTCGGCGGCGTCCTCGCCGCTCATTCCTTGGCTCGCTTGAGATAGGCGACGAGCTGCTCCGGGTTCGGGCCCGGCACGACCGCGACGAGCTCCCAGCCGTCGTCGCCCCAGTTATCCAGGATCTGCTTGGTCGCGTGCACCAGCAGCGGGACAGTGGCGTACTCCCATTTGGACATAGCCGAACCCTAGTGCACTTCAGCGCGGCAGCCGGCGGCGCACAGGCATTGCCCGCCGCCGCTACCGCCTCATTCCGGCCGCCCCACGACTCTGGCCGCCGTACTCCTCCGGCCGCCCTACTCCTCCGGCGCGGCCGTGCCGTCTGCTGCCGCCGACGTCGCGCCGGTGTGCTCGGGCTCGACCGGGGTGCGCGCGGCGTGGTGCGTGGTGCCGACCTCGCCCTTCTCCTCTGGCGACAGCTCAGGTATCGCGGGCACTTCGGGAATGTCCAGCGGTACCTCGGGCGGTGCGCCGATAGCGGCGGGCGCATCCGCGTTGTCGATGACGGCGTCGCTGAAGTCACCCATCGACTGCGAGTCGGCCCTGTCTTGCGGCCCCTGCGTGCCGCTGGAGGTCGGGGTGAACTTATCGAAGAACCTGAGCAGCTCGACCGGTACCGGCATCACGAGGGTGCTGTTCTTCTCGGCCGCCACCTCGACCACCGTCTGGAGGAGCCGAAGCTGCAGAGCCGCCGGGTCGCGAGCCATCACGTTGGCGGCGGCCGCGAGGCGCTTCGACGCCTGGAACTCACCATCTGCGGTGATGATCCTGGCCCGCCGTTCCCGCTCGGCCTCCGCCTGGCGGGACATGGAGCGCTTCATGCCTTCGGGCAGCGACACGTCCTTGATCTCGACGCTCTCGACCTTGACGCCCCAGGGAATCTCGGTCCCCTCGTCGATGATCGTCGACAGCCGCCGGTTGACCATGTCCCGCTCAGCCAGCAACTCGTCCATCTCGGACTGGCCGATGATGGACCGCAGCGAGGTCTGGGCCCGCTGCGAGATCGCGTTCTGGTAATTGAAGACGTTGATCGACGCCTTGATCGGGTCGACCACCCGGAAGTAGATGACGGCGTCCACCCGGACGCTCACGTTGTCCCTGGTGATGCCCTCCTGCGCGGGCACGCCCATCGCGATGATCTGCTTATTGACCTTTACAATCTTGTCGCCGACTGGGCGGATGATCGTCAGCCCGGGGCCACGTACGCCCGGCAGGACCTTTCCGAACCTGAAAATGATGCCGTCCTCGTACTGCTGGACGGTCTTGATGGACCTGCTTGTGACGATAAATCCGACTACGACGATGAGCGCGATAATGGCGTACAGCGCGTCCATGTGCCGACACCTCTTCCCTGAGTCCGCGGACGGGCGGACTTTGCATTTCCCAGCCTAGTGAGATTCTCGCCAACTCCAAGCGCAGGGAGATAACGGACATGTCGCGCGAGCCACCGCCATCGCATTCCGCCGGGCACTTGCGTCGTGTGGTATCCCGGCCCGGATAACCTCCAATCGTGGCGACGCGTGACACCGACTGGGACGGCGTGCGACTGCACGTGGTCACCGGCAAGGGCGGCACGGGCAAGACCACTGTGGCCGGCGCCCTGGCCCTGGCCCTGGCCGCCGACGGCAAGAAGGTACTGCTCATCGAGGTCGAGGGCCGCCAGGGCATCGCTCAGCTCTTCGACGTGCCGCCGCTGCCGTACGCCGAGCGCCGGATCGCGGTCGGCCTCGGCACCAGCGCCCACCAGGGCGGCGACGTATTCGCGCTGGTCGCCGACCCCGAATCGGCGCTGATCGAGTACCTCGAGATGTTCTACAGCCTGCGGCACGCGGGCACGGCGCTGGCCAAGCTGGGCGTGATGGACTTCGCCACGACGATCGCGCCCGGGCTGCGCGACGTGCTCCTCACGGGCAAGGCGGCCGAGGCGGTCAGGCGCAAGGACGATAAGCGCGGCCGGGCCTACGACGCCGTCGTGATGGACGCTCCGCCCACCGGCCGGATCGGGCGGTTCCTGAACGTCACGAGCGAGGTGTCCGACCTGGCCAGGGTCGGTCCGATCCGCGGCCACGCCGACACGGTGCTGAAGGTCATCCGCTCGCCTGAGACCGTCGTGCACTTCGTCACGGTCCTGGAGGAGATGCCGGTGCAGGAGACGCTCGACGGCGTCGCGGAACTCCGGGCGCTCGGCGTCAGGGCGGGCGGCATCATCGTGAACATGACCAGGCCGCTGGAGCTGCCAGCCGGCCAGGTGCAAGGGGCGGCCGATGGTGACATCGATCAGGCGCAGCTGGCGCTGGGGCTGAAGTCGGCCGGGCTCGACGACTCCACCGGCCTCGCGGCCGCGCTGGCCGCGGAGCTGTCCGCCCAGGCCAAGACCACCCTGGGCCAGGAACTCCAGCAGCAGCGGCTCGACACCGTCGGGCAGCCGTGCTATCAGCTGCCCTGGCTGAATGGCGGCATCGGCCTAGCAGGCCTGTACCGGCTCGCGTCCGCGCTGCGCGAGCAGAAGGCGGCGTGATGGCCGACCGTCGCCCGCCCGAGCTCGACGTCGACCGGCTGATCGCCGATCGCCGGACCCGCATCATCGTCTGCTGCGGCTCTGGCGGAGTCGGCAAGACCACGACGGCCGCGGCCATCGGCCTGCGCGCCGCCGAGCGAGGTCGCCACGTGGTCGTCCTGACGGTCGACCCGGCCCGCCGGCTTGCGCAGTCCATGGGACTGACATCGCTCGACAACACGCCCCGCCTGGTGCCAGGCGTGCGGCCGGGCGCCGGCCCCGCTCAGGACGGGAACGGGGCCGATTCAGCTGGCAGCCTGCACGCCATGATGCTGGACATGAAGCGGACGTTCGACGAGATTGTCGAGGCGCACGCCGACCCGGACCGCGCCGCCCAGATCCTCGCGAACCCGTTCTACCAGTCGCTGTCGTCCAGCTTCGCCGGGACGCAGGAGTACATGGCCATGGAGAAGCTCGGCCAGCTGCGGCGCGCCGACGAGTGGGACCTGATCGTGGTGGACACGCCGCCGAGCCGGTCCGCGCTGGACTTCCTCGACGCACCGCAGCGCCTGTCCAGATTCCTGGACGGCAAGCTGCTCCGGCTGCTCACCGCGCCAGCCAAGGTCGGCGGGCGGGCCTACCTGCGGGTGCTGAACGCCGGCTTTGGCGTCGTGACCGGCGTGCTCACCAAGATTCTCGGCACGGCCGTGCTGCGGGACGTGCAGACGTTCGTCTCGGCCCTGGACACGATGTTCGGCGGCTTCCGTGACCGGGCCGACTACACCTACCAGCTGCTGCGAGCGCCCGGCACCTCGTTCCTCGTCGTAGCCGTGCCGGAGGATGATGCGCTGCGAGAGGCGTCGTACTTCGTCGAGCGCCTCGATCAGGAGCGGATGCCACTCGCCGGGCTCATCCTGAACCGCATCCAGCAGCTGCCTGCCGCGCACTTGTCGGCGGCGCGCAGCATGGCCGCCGCGGAGGTACTGCAGGCGGCGGGACCAGCTCAGCGGGGCGATAGCGCGACGGCGACCCGCGGCCAGCTAGCCGGCGACGAGCAGCCGGAGGAAGCGGCTCGGCTGCTGACGATCGCAGCATTGCGCCTGCATGCAGACCGGATGGAGCAGGCCGCAGCGCAGCGCCGGACGGCTGAGCAGTTCACGGCGGCGCACCCATTGGTGCCCGTGGCCGAGATCCCGGCCCAGGCCGAGGACGTCCATGATCTTGACGGGCTGCGGAGCATCGGCGAGGCCTTTGGTGGCGGTCAGCCTGCCAGCACCGGCTAGCGCGTACGGCTAAGGGCCAATTGGCGATCGTGACCACAGGTCTGTCGCCGCCAGCCGGCCGGGCCGGCTATTTGATGCGGGTAGCGCCAGCCTCAGCTGGCGACGAGCTCGTCCCCGGTGCGCTCGTAATGGTTGCGGGCGTTCTCCAGTAGGTCACGCCAGGATGTAACGTCTGGCCGGCGGCGCAGCAGCGCACGCCGCTCACGCTCGGTCATCCCGCCCCAGACGCCGAACTCGATCCTGTTGTCCAGTGCGTCCGCGAGGCACTCGGTCCGCACTGGGCAGCCCCTGCAGATCAGCTTGGCCCGGTTCTGCGCCGCACCCTGGACGAAGAGCTCATCCGGGTCAGTTCCCTTACACGCGGCACGCGCAGTCCAGTCCGTGATCCACATATGGCCCAGCTCCTCTGATCGTCACGCCCGCGGGGGGTGATCACGCCCGGGTGGCGCTCAGTTGCGGTCCGGAGCCGACTCGGGGCGACCGGCTCCGGCAAGTGATGGTCGCGGAAGAGTAACTTACGGAAGTCCGGCGCGCAGCGCTAGACCCCAGCAGGCCCATTTCCCGTATAGCCCAGTTGAGCTATACAGACAGAAGCGACGAGTAGCTACACTACGGCCCTCGTGGCGCGTGGCCCGCATGACTGTGGCTTCGTTGGCTGTGGCTCAGTGACTCGCGGTGATCTCATCGGAACTCTGCGGACAGTCCGCGCGGAAGATCGGTTTGTCTGTGGCTGCTAGTTGACGATGGAGCGTAGCCTGTCAAGGTGCAAATCCCCCTGCGCCGCGCCGGCGCGTTCTATGGCACGATCGGCCGGGTCGTCGTCATGGCCGCAGTGGCCGCACTGCTCATCGCCGCAGCCGCCGTCCCGGTGGTCGGCCTCGTCGGGATTGCCGCGCGTGATGTGGCCAATACCTTCAATACGCTGCCTGTCGGATCGCTCGGTGTCGCACCGTCCCGCTCGGTTATCTACACCTCCGATGGCAAGGTCATCACGTACCTGTATCCGAACCACATCTACCGGATACCCGTCGACTACTCGCAGATCGCGCCGGTCATGCGCGACGCCATCGTCTCGATCGAGGACAGCACCTTCTTCCAGCAAGGCGCTCTCGACCCGCGCGGCACGCTGCGTGCACTGCTCCATAACAGCGGCGGCAGCGGCCTGCAGGGCGCCTCCACGCTGGCGCAGCAGTACGTAAAGAACGTGCGCGTCCTGCAGGCGACCAACCTGAAGCAGTACAACGCCGCCGTCTACCCCGACCTTCGGCGCAAGATCCAGCAGTTGCGCATCGCCGCGGACGTCGAGCACCAGATGACTCCGGACCAGTTGCTCGCCGCCTACCTGAACGTCGCCTTCTTCTCCCACAGCGCGTACGGCATCGAAGTCGCAGCCGAGGTCTACTTCAGCAAGCACGCCTCGCAGCTGACGCTGGACGAGTCAGCGTTGCTGGCCGGCCTCGTGCAGGCCCCGAGCACGTACGACCCAGTGGGGCACCCGGCCAACGCCCTGCAGCGGCGGGCCCAAGTACTCACGCGGATGGAGCAGCTGCACTACATCTCGAAGGCGCAAGAGCTCGCCGCGGACAACGCCCCGCTCGGCCTCAAGATGTCGTCGGCGCCAGTAGCGGCGGGCTGCGCCAGCTCCCAGGCCGCGACGTCAGCGTTCTTCTGTGACTATGTGCAGCACGTCCTTGAGCTCAGCTACCCGTCGATCTGGAAAGAGATCAACACCACGGGTGGCCTTGCCATCTACACGACGCTGAACACCAGAGACCAGCTCGCGGCCGACCAGGCCGTCAATTACGTCGAGCCGCCTCGCGACGCGGCGGCGAACCCGGGCCACAACGCCGATACCGAGGTGCTCATCCAGCCCGGCACAGGGGCCGTGCGCGCCATCGCGGTCAACCGGGTCTACGGCTTCGACCGGGCCGCTGGCCAGGACAACCTCGACTTCGCCGTGAACTCTAACTACGGCGGCGGCGCCGGCGTGCAGACGGGCTCGTCGTCCAAGGTCTTCACCTTGATCACGGCCCTGGAGCAGGGCAAGCCGTTCGGCTACACGATCAAGGTCAAGGCCCCGGCGACCGTCGGGCCGTTCACCAACTGCAAGGGCCAGTACGTGCCGGCCGCGCCGTTCAACAACGCCGAGGGACCGAGCAACGGCACTCAGGTCTGGATGCTGAACCAGGCCACGGTCGACTCGATCAACCTGTACTTCGCCAACCTCGAGCAGCAGGTCGGTCTGTGCAACGTGGTCAAGACCGCGGTCGCCATGGGGATGACGAGGGCCGACGGCACCTCGCTGCTGCAGTATGACCGCGGACTTGGCGGGTCGGCGGGCGACTCGGCGGACAACTTCCCGAGCTTCACGCTTGGCTCCGTTTACGTGTCACCCATGAGCATGGCCGCCGCGTACGCATCCGTCGCGGCGCGCGGCTGGTATTGCAGCCCGCGGGCCATCTGGCGGATCCAGGTGATCACGTCGGGCCAGCAACTGCCGATTCAGCCGCCTCAGTGCCACCGCGATATGCCCGCAGGCGTGGCTGACGCGGCGAACTACATCCTGCAGGGCGTGCTGAACGTGCCGGGCGCGACAGCAGCCGGTCGGGGTATTCCCGGTCACTTTGCGGCGGCGAAGACGGGTACCGCGAACGGCGGCTACTACGCGGCCTTCGCCGGCTACACACCCACGCTGGCGGGTTACGTGTCGGTCTTCAACCCGACCAACCCGACCGGGGGCGGCGCGATGCTCGGCGCCAACTCCTGCTACCGCGACCTGAGCGGCGAGAACTGCCCCGGCCAGATGTACGGTGACAATGCGCCGGGGGCGACGTGGGAGTACACCTTCCTTCGCGCGGCTCTTGGCCCGGACATCGCCTTCGCCAACCCGCCCGGCTACTTCTTCTCACTCGGCAACGGGCTTGGCGCACCGAAGACCATCGGCGGCAAGAAGAAGAAGGGTGGCGGCAACGGCGGGGGACCCGGCGGACCCCCCGGCGGCGGCGGGCCTCCGGCCCATCACTAGCGGCGGGCGGCGGGTCTCGATTCGGCCGTCAGCTGTCGTTACGTGCCGAGCTGGCTGCGCACCAGGGCGGCCACCCGGCTGCCGTCGGCCCGGCCTGCGACCCGAGGCGTGATGACCTTCATGACCTGGCCGATCCCGGCCGGGCCGGACGCGCCGGTCTCCGCGATGACGGTCGCCACCATGGCCGCCAGCTCCGCGTCATCAAGCTGCGCGGGCAGGTAGCCGGCCAGCACCTGCTCCTCGGCACGCTCGGCGGCTGCCTGATCGTCACGGCCCGCGTCAGCGAAGGCGGTCGCAGCCTCGCGCCGCCGCTTAGCCTCCCTCGTCAGGATCCTGATGACCTCATCGTCGGTGAGGTCACGAGCCGCCGAGCCTGCGACTTCCTCGTTACTTATCGAAGTCAGGGCCATGCGGAGCGTCCGGGTCCGGGTCTCATCCCGCGCCTTCATCGCCGTCGTGAGGTCGGTCCTGAGCTGATCCTTGAGTGTCGGCATGAGCCCTATCCTGCCGTTGCGCCCCGCCGGCTGGCGCCTTGGGCGTCCAGCGCAGTGCCGCAGACGTGGCACCATGTGTGCATGCGAGCGCGAACCCTCCTGAAGGCCACCGTCTTCGTCGGCGCCGCCGGCGTGGGATATGCGTCGGTTATCGAGCGGAACTGGTTCGCTCTGCGCCGGGTCGAGGTTCCGGTCCTGCCGGCTGGGTCGGCTCCGCTCCGCATACTGCACATTTCGGATGCTCACCTCACTCCGGGCCGCCACCGGCTGATGTCGTGGATCCGGACGCTGGACGCGCTGGAGCCAGACCTCGTCGTCAACACCGGCGACTCGATCGCTCACCCACAGGCCGTCGAGCCCTTCCTGACGGCCCTCGGACCGTTGCTGGACCGGCCCGGCGTCTTCGTCTATGGTTCCAACGACCTGTACTCGCCTGTCCTCAAGAACCCAACCCGGTACTTGTGGCGAACGAGCGCGGACGAGCACAGGCGACACGCTCCAGACTTGCCGTGGGCCGACCTCGGCGAGGGCATGGAGAGCGCCGGATGGCTCAACGCCAACAACCGGCGCGGTCGGATGAAGATCGGCGACCATGACGTCGAGTTCGGCGGCGTGCACGACTCGCACGTCGCGCGTGACCGCTACCACGAGATCGCCGGCCCGACGGATCCCGCCGCCGACCTGCGGCTTGGCGTCCTTCACTCGCCCGAGCCCTACGTCCTCGACCAGTTCGCGGATGATGGCTACAACCTGCTACTGGCCGGGCACACCCACGGCGGCCAGCTTCGGCTGCCAGGCTCCGGAGCGCTGGTCACGAACTGCGGGATCCCCCGCTCTATGGCGTCGGGCCTGCACCGCTACCCCGCCGGGCAAGGCGACGCGGACCCGTGGCTGCACGTCTCGGCCGGGCTCGGTACCTCTCCTTATGCCCCGATGCGGTTCTGTTGTCGGCCTGAGGCTACGCTGCTCACGCTGGTAGCCACGATCAGCTAGACTTCTCGGGCGGTCAGCGGGGTGTAGCGCAGCTTGGCAGCGCGCTTCGTTCGGGACGAAGAGGCCGCCGGTTCAAATCCGGCCACCCCGACCAGCTCAGAGGCCATCCATCAGGCAGGCGGATGGCCTTTCTGATCCTCTGAGTACCTATCCGACTAACCAGCCAGCCAGGTCGTCGGCTGGGAAGATCCGGTTCTACGCTGGCCGGAAGGGCTCCTTCTAGGAAGCGGCTCCGAACCATGTCGGCAGGTGGCAGAGCAGGTCGTTGTGGTCTTCGCCGATCCATGCGACGTGGCCGTCCGGTCGGAGCAGGACCGCGGGCGCGTCCAGTTCCCCGCTGACGTCCGCGACATGATCGATCCGATCCGTCCATCCTGTCACGGAGAGCTCGCCGGTCTGGTCCAGCAGGAGCCCGCGGCCTTCGCGAGTGAGCTCGTATAGGCGGCCCCGCGACAGAGGGATGTCGCGCAGTCGTCTGCCGAGCAGCTCGGGTCCGTCGCCGAAGTCGTAGCGGATCCCGATCGCGGTGATCTTCTCGGCCAGGAAACGGCTGACGTCCTCGAAATCCATCAGCTCGGTCAGCAGCCGACGCACGGCCTGCGGGCCGGGCTCGGGGGAGAGCAGCTCGCTCTGGGCGCGGGTGCTGGTCAGCACGTCTTCGGCGACCGGGTGACGCTCGGCGTAATAGCTGTCCAGCAGCCCGTCCGGTGCCCACCCGTTGACCTCGGCGGCGAGCTTCCAGCCGAGGTTGAAGGCGTCCTGGATGCCGAGGTTCAGACCCTGCCCTCCCAGCGGCGGGTGGACGTGCGCCGCGTCGCCGGCGAGGAGAACCCGGTCCACTCGATATCGTTCGGCAAGCCGGGTGGCGTCGCTGAAACGGGACAGCCAACGCGGTGAGTGGACGCCGAAGTCGGTGCCCGCGTACGCCCGCAGCTGCGTCCGGAACTCCTCCAGGGTCGGCGAGGCCGAGCGGTCCTCGGCCACGGTCGCCGCGGGCACGACGGCGCGGTGCAGGCCGTTTCCGGCGGGGCCGATGCCGAACCCCTTGTGGGTCTTGCGAACCTGGTCCGCCACCTCGGCCAGCTCGTCCGGCGGCGCGGTCACCTCCACCTCGCCGAGGATCCACTCGGTCTTGGCGGGCTCGCCGGGGAAGCCGATGCCGAGCAGTCTGCGGACCAGGCTGCGTCCGCCGTCGCAGCCGACCAGCCACCGCGAGCGAAGCCGTGTGCCGTCGGCGAGCTCGACGCTCACCCCGTCCTCGTCCTGCTCGACACCCGTCACCTCGCAGCCGCGGCGGATCTGTGCGCCGAGCTCGCCAGCGCGCTCGGCCAGCAGGCGATCGGTGACCGGCTGGGGGATGCCGAGGACGTAGCCGTGTGCGGTGTCCAGGTTCGCCGGCCGGGGTTTGTCGATCGCGGCGAAGCGGCCTACGCCGCCGGGATACTGCTGCCCGAGTGCGAGGAACCGGTCCAGCAGCCCGCGCTGGTCCATGATCTCGATGCTGCGCGGGTGCAGGCCGAGCGAGCGCACCGCCTTGCTCGGCTCCGCGTCCTTCTCCAGCACGAGCACGTCCACGTCGTGCAGCCGCAACTCGCTGGCCAGCATCATCCCCGTCGGCCCGCCGCCGCCAATGATCACGTCGAACATGTGGAACCCCAATTCAAGAACTCACCTTTCCGGCCTGCGGCTCCGAATCGCGGAATCCGGTCGGCGCAAGAACTCGCGCCGACCTCGCCGCCTGAACTCGGCCAGCGCAGCGAGGGCGTCATGACGCGTCAACTCAGCAAGGGTCACGAGGCGAATATATTGACCGGGCTCCACACGTGCTTGCGTGCAGGGCAACCGAGTAACCAAGCGAGCAACGATCTCCGATGCCAGGAGCGGACGACAGCAGATGCATAAGGACATCGCTGCGCAGGTCGGACGAGTCGCAACCTCGGCAGGCCGCTCCGATGCTTGGCTTCGGGACGAAGAGGGCGCCGGTTCAAATCCGGCCACCCCGACCCATGGTCACGGGCCACTTGCGAGCTTGGCAGGTGGCCCTTCCCATGCCGTCCTTTGCCCGGCGCTGCCCGCGCTGGGGGGCCGCGCGCGACAGCAGACCGCCGGGCCGTACCCGGTCTTCCAGCGATGCCCCAGGGCGCAGCGATTGCGGACCGGCCGGACATCCCAATAATTGCGGCTCTGGTGGATGGTGCTGGCGGTGCCCGCAGACCGCAGCTACCGCGGCCAGCCAGCGGGGCTCCTCGATCCCCCCGCGCCACCCGTGCTTGCCCCCCGGCACACAGATGACAGGCCCGCCCGCCGAAGCGGGCACCGCCCAGCTACCTCCCCCGACGGCGCACGCCACTCCCGATGTCAGCTGCCGTCACGTATCCATAACAGGGCACGGGTGTGCAGATTTGTTGCCATGGATGTGTGCACGACGTGGAGGCCGCGACAGCCTGCTCCGCCAGCTGCCGAGCAGATGAGGCTCCATCTCGTGTCTGGCTGCCGACACGGTCGCTGCCGCCGCCGTCCCAGATCGCCCAACATCGGGGCAACCCGACGGCTCGGGACGTAGCGGCATCCTCGGGATGTTCACCCGTCCCAGGTGGTGTAGTCCCAGGTCTGCGGATGCAGACTCACGGCCTGAAGCTTGCTCTGTAGGCGGAGGCTCACTCGGTATGGAGAAGGGACCTGCGACGCCGGAAACCCGCAGGTCGGGCCAGGCTGTCCCGTCCTGGCCGGTCTGCTGGCTCCCGCGTCGTGACTAATCCAGCTGAGCAGACTCTTACGCCGTCCAGGCGACGCAGGCAGATCGCGGCGGCGGTCCTTCGCTCGCTCGCGTCGGCGACCGTGGTCGTCGCTCTCTACTACTTGCTGCCGCTCGACCGCCTGGCCAGCGTGCCGCTGGCGGTGATCCTGGTCGTCGGCCTCCTGATCCTGACGGCTGTCGCCGCGTGGCAACTGCGCCTCGTACTGCGAGCCAGATTTCCAGGGTTGCGAGCCGCCGAGGCCCTGGCCACGACCGTGCCGCTCTTCCTGCTGCTGTTCGCCTCGGCCTACTACGTGATGGAGCGTGCCACTCCGGCTGACTTCAGCCAGCATCTGAATCGCACCGACGCCCTGTACTTCACTATTACGACATTCAGCACCGTGGGGTTCGGCGACATCACCGCGGTCAGCCAGGCCGCGCGGCTGATCGTCATCGCACAGATCATCCTCGACCTGCTCGTCGTCGGTCTTGTCCTGAAGCTCTTCGTCGAAGCGGTGCGCATCGCCCGGCGGACCAATCCGGGCCCAGGCGGCACTGCGACGCACCCGCCGACGCCGCAACAGCCACCCGGACCGGCGGGGTCATGACCCACCTGGCGTAGCACTCGCGCCGAGATGGGACGAACTCAACCTTCGCCGAGGCATCGCCCTGGCTGTCAGCCTGGTCATTCAGTACCTCGCGCTGATTGCCGCCACCTCGGCGGACCATCATCGGGCGCCCCGTCGCTGCCCTCTAGCCGATACCGCAGACGAACTCCCGTGCGCGGGCTGGATCGCACGGGAGGGGTTCGCTGGCCCGCCGACAGCGCCGGGCCGCCGGCCACGCCGGGCCGCTAGCAGCGCCGGTCTACAGACACAGGCAGAAGGGGTGCCCTGCGGGGTCGGCGAAGACGCGGAACCGCTCGCCGCCGCTGGCCAGACGCGACGCACCCAGCTCCACAGCCCGCGCCTCGCCAGCGTCTAGGTCGTCGACGTCGATGTCGATATGCGCCTGCTGAGGGTGTGCCGGATCCTGCCATATCGGTGCGTTGTAGTCGCTGACCTGCTGGAACATCACGCTCTTGCCGTCTCCGGCGATGAGCGCGCCCTCCGGTCCCTCGTACGTCACCTCCATGCCGAGGAGATCGGCGTAGAAGCGGGCGAGCGCAGGCGCGTCGCCAGCGTCGATCGTGACTGCGAACAGTGCCATCTTGGAACCAGTGCCATCCTTCTGGCACAGGTCGAACGGATGTCCGGCCGGGTCGGCCAGCGTGATCCACGTGGGTCCGGCGGCCAGCCGGGTGGCGCCGAGACCGACGGCCCGCTCGGCTGCCGCTTCGTGGCCGTCCACCAGCAGGTCGAGGTGGAACTGCTGAGGATGCTCCTGCCCTGGCCACTGCGGCGCGACATGGTCGGGAGCCAGCTGAAATGCGATCTCCTGGCCGTCCTCTGTCTGGAGCGTGATCCACTCGGATTCCTTACCCGTGATCTCCCACCCAGCCAGCTCGGCATAGAACGAGGCGAGCTTCTCGATGTCCGGTGCGTCAAACGCGACGACCGCCAAGCGTCCTGTCACTGTCATGTCGTCATCTTGCCTCGGCCTTCTGACATTCTCGGTTCGCCCGTACGGCACGCTTAGCCTGGGCTGCCATCGCCTTGGTGACCGTGCTGTGCACGTGCCCATGACCGCGCTGCTCGTGTGCGCCCTCGTGCGTGTGGTCAAGCCCAGGCGCGTGGTCGTGATCGCGCTGACCAGATTCAGCGTGCTGGTGGCTCATAACGCTCAGGATGCTAGACCTGACCCGCGCCGCCATAGGGGCTGGCCGCCCGGCCGCTGGTCAGGCGAAGCTGAGGTAGTAGTCACATTTGAGCACTCGTGTTTTACTAAGCTGTGAACCCGACACGCCTGTTCATCCTGGGCGCGCTCGCCAAGCACGGCCCGATGTACGGTCACCAGCTTCGGCGCGACGCCCGCATCGACCGGACTGACATGTGGTCAGAGGTACAGCCCGGATCGCTCTACGGTGCCTTGCACCGGCTGGCTGCCGAGGGCCTGATCGAGCCCCTGCGCACAGAGCAGGCCGGCCAGCTTCCGGCTCGTACCGTCTACGGCATCACCACCGAGGGCCACCGCGAGCTCCGGGCGCTGCGTGCCGAGGCACTCCAGGAGATCAGGATGCAGCCCGATCCGGTCGACCTGGCGCTGGCGATGAGCGGCGACATGAGCGAGGAGACCCTCCGCGGCTACGTCGAGGACCGGATCCGGACGCTGTCGGCGCGCTCTAGCCAGCTCGAGCATCAGCGCGACCGCATCTGGCCGGATCAGACTGTCGCCGATGATCTGGTCATCGAGCACGCGCTCATGCGCGTGCGGATCGAGCTCGACTGGCATCAGCTGGTCATCGACCGGCTCGGCAAGCTCGGCGCCGAAAGCGGACCGGCGGCCAGGGCATGAGCATCAAGCCCCTGCGCTACCTCGGCGATCCCGTCCTGCGCACCCCGGCCGATCTGGTGACTCGCTTCGACGACGCGCTAGCCGGGCTCATCGCAGACCTGCTCGATACAGTTCAGGAGCCCGGTCGCGCTGGCCTGGCCGCGAATCAGATCGGCTCCAGCCTGGCCGCCTTCTCCTACAACGTCGACGGCCAGGTCGGCTACCTGATCAATCCCAGGATCGTGGAGCTGACCGGCGAGACTGACGGCATCGAGGGCTGCCTGTCCATTCCTGGCGTTACCGCCATTCGGCGCAGGGCGGCTAGGGCGATCGTCGCTGGGATCAACCTCCAGCAAGAGCACGTCATCGTGTCGGGAACGGGCGAGCTTGCCCGGTGCCTCGAGCACGAGACCGACCACCTGCGCGGCGAGCTGTACATCGACAAGCTCGACGGTGACGAGCGGCGGCGAGTGATGCGACAGGTCTACACGGGGCAGCTCGCCTGTGATCACCACTCCGCGGGCTGACCGCGCCGACGACCTGAGGGCACGCCGGCGGACTCTGACGAGGGCAGTGGACGCCGGAAGCGCACTTCCCGGAGTGGGAACCCTCGGCTGTCATCAACCTTAACGGCCCCGTCGGTACAGAACCCGGCGGCCTCGTAGAAGCGCCGCGCTTGCGCGTTGCTATCCAGCACCCAGAGCGTTACGTGGGCATAGCCCGCCGCTGTCAGATACGCGAAGGTGGCGGTCATGAGTTCGCGGCCGAGGCCGCGGCCCCATGACTCGGGCGCCAGGTAGATGGCCCACACCTCGCCGACGCTGCCGTCAGCATCCCGGTCGCGCGACTGATGCGCGCTCGCGAACCCGGCCAGCCGCCCGACTTCATCAGCCACGACGAGTATCCCGCCGCGCGCCCAGTCCGTCTGCTGCAGCGAGTCCGCCCATCGACCGATGCCCCGCGCTGGATCCAGGCCGTTGAGGTGGTCCTGCGGCATCAGGCCCCGGTAGCTGCTCTGCCATGACCGCACATGAATCTCCGAGATCCGGGCCGCGTCGTCAGGTTGAGCACGCCTCACTGCCACGTGGCCGATTCTCCCGGCAAGCTCCGGCTGGCGCAAACGCATTCGGCACATTTCCGCCTCGCCATGACCTTTCCGGGTCCGCTGGGGGGCGGCTAACTCCAGTGGTGGCTAACCCGGCGTCGGCTACGGCAGGCGGCGGCGTCCGGCGAACCCGTACGCGACCTTGTGGTACCAGCCGAGTTCGCGCTCTCCCTCAAGCCAGCACAGCAGGACTGGCTCGCCGTCGAGGTCGGAAGGGAAGTCAAGCAACAGCGGCGCGATGCCCTTGAGCTCAAGTCCCTCGCTGGTGAACCAGCCGACCAGCTCGCTGAGCTGAGCCTGATAAGCCTTGGCCTCCGGAAGGCCACCACTCGGCGATGAGACCCCCGCCGCCAGGGCCGCCTGCACCTCGACCAGGCATGCCCGGACCTGGACAAGGTCGTCTGCGCGGGCAAGAACGGACGGCATGAGCTGCCGAGCCTCAGCGAGCGTGAATGCCCGGTCCATGGCCGCAAGCCTGCCCCAAGCCTGCTGGCTGCGTCCACACCGCTACGGGAGTTGGCCCGCGCTGAACAGATGGGACGCCCCGGCAATGTCCCCGGCTCGTCGCATGGCGCTGATCGTCCCGTCGCCCGCGAGATAGTGATCGAGGAAGGCGATGGTGACCTGGGCGACGATGGGCTCCGGCGTGCCGTCACCCTCGAACGGCGCTAGATGATCCGCGCCGGTAAGCCGCAGGTAGTAGCGGAAGCCGCTGTGATCCGCCTGGTACATCTGCAGGCTCGCGGCGGGCGGATTGATGGTGTCGGCTGTTCCCTGGACGAACAGCATGGGAGCCGTCGGCGCGCCGAACCAGGTACCTGAGAATGCTGGCCACTCCGCGCCGGCGAGGACTATCACCGCGCGCAGGCCCGGATACCGGCAGCAGCTCATTGCCGCCATTGCGGCGACAGTGTCGCCTCCGTCGGACTGACCGGCGATGCCAACCCTGGACGCGCTGACCAGTCCAGCCAGCGGACCGCCCGGCCGACTCGACAACTGATGCAGCTGGCGGGCGACGAATGCCAGGTCGGCAGGCTGGTTGACCAGATCCGATTCGTCCGGGCTCGCGACGTGACAATTCGTGCGCGGGAAATTGACCGCCGCTACGACGTAGCCGGCACTGGCCCACTCCTGCAGTAGATCCCCGTAGTTCGCGCCGCACTGCCGATAGCCGGGAGCAAAGACAAGGAGCGGGAATGAATTCGCCGCCGACGCACCAGCCGCAGCCGCCGAGCCAGCATCCGGATAACGCACGTCAACAATCAGGACGCGACTGCCGAGGTCCCCGCCCCGGCGCTCAGTGAACGTGAAGAATCGCCGGGATACGTGGTAATCACCGAGACTGCCAGCCGGGTGCGGCGTCGGCGCGGCCGCGCTAGGCGACGGGCTCGCTGTCGGCTTCGGACTTCGCGTAATACCAGGCGATGCTTGCTTGGGTGACGCCGCGGATATCCATGTGGCCAGGTAGATGCCGCCCCCTAGCGCCACGAGCACGACCGCGAGCATGACAAGGAGCCCGGCCCGCGTACGCGGCCGGCGAGAGGTCCGAGCGTGCGCGCGTCGCGAGGTGACTCCCGATGGCCTACCAGTTCTGCTAATGCTATCGAATTCCTCTGAGTCTCCGCAGAATTTAATGAATTCTTCATGACGCGAATAATCTTAACCACTTCTAAACCAGAAACTAGCTCAATCTGAATTCCTTTGGCTTGGCCGGACACGCCACTGGCGATTAACCTTCAACAATGGCAAGCGAAAAACAGGGTGAGAATAGACCACCAGCCCGCCACCAGCCGCCGGCCGGCAAGCTCGCCGGGCTGGCCACGCAGCGGTCTGTCAGCAGGCAACGTCGAGTCTGGTCGCGCCGCGTGGGCAGCTGGGACCAGCATGGTTCGGCCAACCTCGGCAAGGTGACGGCGGCAGTCGTCGGCGTTGCCGCGGCTCGGCCTGGCGACGCCGTCATTGACCTCGGCTGCGGCACCGGCCAGATCAGCATCCCACTGGCACGCCAAGGTGCCAGCGTGCTCGCAGTCGACGTGAGCCCCGCCATGGCTAGCCGCTTGCGCGCCGAGGCACGACGATGCGGCCTGCCGTCGCTCAGCACGGTCGCGCTCCCCATCGAAGCGCTTGACCTGCCGCCTGCCAGCGTCGACCTCATCGTGTCCAGCTACGCGCTGCACCACTTGCGCGACGCCGACAAGGCCAGGCTCGCCACCGCGGCTTACAGCTGGCTTAGGCCCGGCGGCCGGATCGTCATTGCCGACATGATGTTCGGCCGCGGTGGCTCCGCTCGGGACCGCGCCATCATCCGCAGAAAGGTCAGCGCGCTCGCGCGCAAGGGCGCGGGCGGCTGGTGGCGCATCGTCAAGAACGCCGCCCGCTATCTGCTGCGCGTCCAGGAGCGGCCGATCTCGATGTCGGCGTGGACGTCGTTGCTGGAAGGTGCTGGCTTCGCTGGTATCACGGCGTCCTCGATCGTCGCCGAAGCCGGCCTCGTCACCGGGCACCGCCCCGGCCAGGCCCGGCCGGTCCTGGCCGAGGCAGCCGCTGCGCTGCCCGGCCCGCGATGAGATCATCGCGCTCCCGCGCCGTCGGCCCGCGGGGCATCACGGTGCTCGCGGTCACTGGCATCGTCGGAGTCCTGCTGGCCGTCCACGGCTGGGCCCACTACAACACCATCGGGCCGCTCGGGTCGCTGGGTGCCAGTTCGACCACCACCCG
The DNA here is from genome assembly GCA_963792725.1 of uncultured Actinomycetota bacterium. Taxonomy (GTDB): domain Bacteria; phylum Actinomycetota; class Actinomycetes; order Streptosporangiales; family Streptosporangiaceae; genus JAJYUU01. The sequence continues at coordinate 41,911 of CAWBXJ010000005.1, forward strand.
GCTGCCTGCCGGGACAGGACCGCCGACAGCCGCGCCAGCCACATCCAGGTCACCGACGTCCGCGCCAGCGGCGGGGTCGCCGACGCACTCGGGCACTGCGGCTAGCTCACCAGGGCCGCTGCTCAAGTCCCAGCCGTTCGCGGCGTACGCGTTCAGCATCTGGCCGGGCACACCGACCAGCGTCGCGCAGGCAGCGCTGACCGGGCTGTCGATCAGCGTCCACCGTCAAGGCGCCGGGCTCTCGGTCACCGCCTCGGTAAACGGCCAGCCGCCGGGCGCCGCGCACTTCTACCCAGGCGGTGCGGAAGTCTATGTGGTGGAGGCTTCCATGGGCGACGACTCCGGCAGCAGCGACTACAACCTGGGCGACGATGGCCTCGTCGTCACAGACACGCACGGTCGGATCGTCTCGTGACCACCTCTCGTTTCACCGCGGCAGGCAGGGTGAACGACGTCGCCGCAGGCTGGGGACCCACCGCTGGCCGAGTGCTGCTGGGCTTGGTGCTGGCGTGGTTCGGCTATCACGAGCTCGTGCAGCCGGCGCTGTGGACCGGATACGTGCCGGCGGTCAACTCCAGATCTGCTTTTGCCGTCATCCTCGTGCTCGCGCATGGCTGGCTCTTGCTCGTGCTGGCCGTGGCTCTGGTCGTCGGCATCGCCACCAGGGCAGCCGCGTGCCTCGCCGCGCTGCTGCTGGCGCAGATTGTCATCTGGCTGACCGCTACGGCAGGGCTGTCCGATCTGACGCTGCGCGACGTCGGTGTCCTCGGCCTGGCCCTGTGTATCGCCGGCTCGACCGAGCAACGGCTCAGCCTGGTCGGCTAGGGTCGCCGGTGTCCAGCCGTCCCCCCCGGCTGGGCACCGCCGACCCTAGCTGCGAGGTTCGATGAGCGCGATCGCCCTGCTGGACTGGCGTCGCCAGGTTGCTGCGATGTACGCGGGCGTCCGGGTGAATCCAGACCCCGCGGCCGCGCACCGGACGTGGCAACTAACGCGCGACCACCTGCTCGCGACGCATCCGGAGTCGCCGATCCCAGCGGCCGAGCGGGCGGCGTTTGCGGGTGTACCGGTAGCACCGTATGACCCAAGGCTGCGGTTCAGCGCGCATGTCGATACCGATGTCGAGCCCATCCGGATCGAGGTCAGTACCGGCACCGACGGCATCGTTCCATTCGAGCGAGCGGGCGTCGTGCACCTGCCGGGCGTCGGCGATCTCGACGTCTGGTGGCTCGCCAGCTACGGCGGCGGCATGTTCGTGCCCATCCGGGACACGCGGACGGATGGCGCCACCTATCCCGGCGGGCGGTATGTCCTCGACACCGCGAAGGGTGCAGACCTCGGCGGCGACGACGGCCACCTGATCGTGGACCTGAACTTCGCCTACAACCCGTCCTGCGCTTACGACCCCGCCTGGGCGTGCCCGCTGGCTCCGCCCGGCAACGTCGTGCCCGTTGCCGTCGACGCCGGCGAGCTCGTGCGCAGCGCGACCAGCACCCGACTGCCAGCTCGCTTACCGATATGTCCGGCTCGCTGCGGACCTACGTCTCGGCCCTTAGAGCAAGAGTTCGCTAATGATGCTCAAAGAACAGCACCAGTAGCGAACTAATGCTCATAGCGGGACCGGGACCCCGCCGCACACCGGGAGGGAGCCGGAGCCGCGCCGCATCGCGGGAACGGGGCCGTCCCCAACGCCGCCTGCCAAGAGGCCGCGGCTCACCCCACCAGTTCTGGCGCCAGCAGCTCAGCGATCTGGGCCGCATTGAGGGCCGCGCCCTTACGCAGGTTGTCGCCGGACACGAACAGCTCGATCGCGCATGGCTCGTCCATGCTCTGCCGGACGCGGCCGACCAGCGTCGGGTCAGTGCCGGCTACATCGGCCGGCGTCGGGTACACGCCGGACTCGGGCTCGTCGACCAGCACGACACCTGGCGACTCGCGCAGCACCTGCTGAGCTTCCGCGCGCGTCACCGGACGCGAGAACACCGCATGCAGCGCGAGCGAGTGGCCGACGACCACCGGGACGCGGACGCAGGTCGCGCTGACCCGGAGATCCGGCATGCCGAGGATCTTGCGCGTCTCGTTGCGGATCTTCAGCTCCTCAGATGACCAGCCGGCATCCCGCAGGGATCCGGCCCAGGGGACCACGTTCATCGCTAGCGGCGCGCCGAACGGTCCGCCGTCGCCGAGCGCAGCCCGGATGTCGCCGGCGCGCTGGCCGAGGGCCCTGTTGCCGCCAGCCTTGGTCAGCTGGTCGTACAGCGCGTCCGAGCCTGCCTGGCCCGCGCCAGACGCCGCCTGGTAGGACGCGGCCACCAGCTCGCGCAGCGTGAACGCACGATGTAGCGCGGCGAGCGCGACGATCATGGACAGCGTGGTGCAGTTCGGGACCGAGATGATGCCCTTCGGCCGCGTCCTCGCGGCGTCGGGGTTGACCTCGGGCACCACTAGCGGCACCTCCGGATCCATCCGGAACGCGCCCGACTTGTCGATCACCACCACCCCGCGCGCGGCCGCCACCGGCGCCCACTCGGCCGATACCTCGTCCGGTACGTCGAACATCGCCAGGTCGACGCCGTCGAATACCGCTGGCGTCAGCGCCTGCACCACGAGGTCCTCGCCGCGCACCGGAAGCCGCCGGCCTGCCGACCGGGCACTGGCCACCAGCCGGACCTCGCCCCAGATATCCGCGCGCTCGGACACGATGCTGCGCATGACGGTCCCGACGGCGCCGGTCGCACCGACGATCGCCAGCACCGGCCGGCCGCACCGGTGCAGATCTGCGGCGCTCACCGGCCGGTCCCGCCGTAGACGACCGCCTGCTCCGACCCGTCGCCGAGGTCAAATGCCTCGTGGGCAGCGGTGACCGCGACCTCCACGTCGTTCTGGTCGACGACCACGGAGATGCGGATCTCGGATGTGGAGATCATCTCGATGTTGACGCCCGCCTCGGCGAGCGCGCCGAAGAAGGTCGCGCTCACGCCAGGATGGGACCGCATGCCAGCGCCGACCACCGACACCTTGCCGATCCTGTCGTCGTAGAGCAGCGAGTCGAAGCCGACCTCATCCTGCAGCTGGCCAAGCCGCGTCATGGCGGCGTGACCGTCGTCCCGTGGCAGCGTGAACGAGATGTCGGTGCGCCCAGTCGCGGCGGCGGAGATGTTCTGCACGATCATGTCGATGTTGATGCCGGCCTCGGCGATGGCACGGAAGATCCTGGCGGCCTCACCGACCTTGTCCGGCACGCCGACGACCGTGATCTTCGCCTCGCCGCGGTCTTGTGCCACGCCGGAGATGATCGCCTGCTCCATCGCCTCGCCTTCCGCCTGCCCCGCGTCGATGACCCAGGTGCCTTCTCTGTTACTGAATGAGGAGCGTACGTGTATGGGCATCCGGTAGCGCCGCGCGTATTCCACGCACCGCAGCATCAGGACCTTGGTGCCACAGGCGGCCATCTCCAGCATCTCCTCATAGGAGATGCGCAGCAGGCGGCGCGCGCCAGGCACGATCCGCGGATCGGCGGTGAAGACGCCGTCCACGTCGGTGAAGATCTCGCAATAGTCAGCGCCGAGCGCCGCGGCCAGTGCGACAGCCGTCGTGTCCGAAGCGCCGCGGCCGAGAGTCGTGATGTCCTTGGTGGTCTGCGACACGCCCTGAAAGCCTGCCACGATCGGGATGGACCCGTCGTCAAGCGCCGCTTGGATCCGGCCTGGCGTGATGTCGATGATCCTGGCCTTGCCGTGCGTGGCGTCGGTGATCACGCCGGCCTGGGAGCCCGTGAACGACCGCGCTTCCAGGCCCAGGTTGGCGATGGCCATCGCCAGCAGTGCCATCGAGATCCGCTCGCCCGCGGTCAGCAGCATGTCGAGCTCGCGGCCGGGTGGCGCCGGGCTTACCTGATTGGCCAGGTCCCTGAGCTCGTCGGTCGTGTCGCCCATCGCGGACACGACCACGACGACGCTGTTGCCCGCCTTGCGGGTCGCGACGATCCGCTGCGCTACCCGCTTGATGCCATCGGCGTCAGCGACCGACGATCCACCGTATTTCTGCACGACCATGGCCACGGTGTGCCTGCACCTCGTTACTGGCTCGCTCGGTTACTGGCTCGCTCGGCCTCAGCCGCCGATCCGGACCGCCACGCCCTGGCCGCGACTGGCCGAACCCCGAGTCTACCGAGGCTCTGGCTGGCTAGCGCGGCGCCGGTTCCTCGGCCACATCGAGCCGGGCGTGCGCCACTACCGAGTGCAGCGCGCGCAACGCCGCACCGCCATGGGTGCCCCAGTGGTTGACGTAGGAGAACTGCCACCACCACAGCGCTTCGGCTACTCGTCCCGCTTCGTGATGTTTCAGCCCGTGCACAAGGTCTGCTGCCACTGCCGCTAGATCGTCAGAAAGCCGGAACGGGGTCGCTACCGTGTCCGCGAACGGATCAAAGATCTCGGCGTAGTCATCGAATCCGGACAGCCGCGCTGCCAGGCCCGTGCGCAGCTCATCGAGGTCTACGTCGGGGTCGGCGCCGACATCGGGCTCCCAGTTGTTCGGCAGGATGATGTCCTTGCTGGCACCGAGCTGCGCCCCGGCCAGCATCACCTGCGCGGTCTCCAGGAGCAGCAGCGGCACGGTTTCCTCAGCGCCCTCGCCCCGCGCGACGGCGGTCAGGCCATCAAGGAAATCCCGCGCATTCCCGGCTATCCGGTCGGCTAGGGGTCGCCACTCGTCGGCTGGCTGGCCCGGCATTTGATCCGTGCCAGCGCCGTTGGCGGTCGAAGATGCTCCTGGGCGGCCCGCTGACCCACCCGCAAGCCCGCTCGGTGACTCAGACATCTAGCAGCCTCCGTCCCTCGAATGCCCTGCCGAGCGTGACCTCGTCGGCGTACTCAAGCTCGCCCCCGACCGGCAGGCCGCTGGCTGGCCTGGTGACCCGCAGCCCCATCGGCTTGATCATCCGCGCCAGGTACGTCGCGGTCGCTTCGCCTTCTAGGTTGGGGTCGGTGGCAAGGATGATCTCCGTGACCGCGCCGTCGGAGAGCCTGGCCATTAGCTCCCGGATGCGCAGGTCATCGGGCCCGACGCCGTCGATCGGGCTGATCGCGCCGCCGAGTACGTGGTAACGGCCGTGGAACTCGCGGATCTTCTCGATCGCCGCCACGTCCTTGGGCTCCTCAACAACGCAGATCATTGACAGATCCCGGCGGGCATCCTTGCAGATGCGGCACTCGTCATCCTCGGCGACGTTGAAGCAGACCCGGCAGAACTTGACCTTCTCGGTGACCTCCACCAGGACCGCTGCGAGCCGCCGGACATCGACAGGATCGGCGGACAGCAGGTAGAAAGCGATGCGCTGCGCGCCCTTCGGGCCCACCCCTGGTAGCTGGCCTAGCTCCTCGATCAGGTCCTGAACGACGCCCTCGTACACCGCGGGGCCGCCTACTTCTCGCTGGGCGGATCGTCCTGGGCTGGCGGCTCGTCCGGACCAGGCTGGCCCGGACCAGGCTGACTCGGCGCGCCGGGCAGGCCGGGGAAGCCGCCGAGGCTGCCGAGATCCGGCATGCCGGGCAGGCCGCCGCCGCTGAGGCCAGCGGCAAACGGCGCCATCGTCTCCTCCTGGAGTTCGTCGACGGCGCGGCACGCGTCGCGGTAGGCGGCCAGGACCAGATCCGCCAGCGTCTGGGCGGTCTCCTCCGGATCACTGCCGTCGATGGCCGCGGCGGCGATCGACAGGTCGACGAGCTCGCCCTGGCCGTTGACGGTCGCGGTGACAAGGCCACCGCCGGCCGTGCCCTCGACCTCGGCCTCGGCGAGTTCGGCCTGCGCGGACATCAGCTGGCTCTGCATCGCCGCAGCCGCCTGGAGGAGCTGCTGCATATCTAGCTGGCCACCAGGCTCCACGCGACCCTCCATGTTCCTTGCGGCACCGTCTGTGTTCCCTGCGGGACTGCTCGTTCCCTGCGGCACTGCTTGTTCCCTGCGGCACTGCTTGTTCCCTGCGGCACTGCTCGTTCTCAGCGACACTGCCTGTTGCTTGCGGCACCGTCCATGCTGAGCTTGATATCCCGAGCCTACGGCCTCCGCTCCGGCGGGGCACGTTGCGGGCGGTCCCCGGCCACGTCGGCCGGCCGCCCGGCAGCGAGCGGCTACCCGGCGCCGCCGAGTTACGAGCCGTCGAGCTCCTGAATGACGCGGCCGCCGAGTTCCCGCTCGATCAGGTCCGTCCCGGTCAGCACGTCGGGAGCCGGCCGGTCGCCTGCCGCTGGCTCGTTGTCAGCCGCGTGCGCGGACGCCGAGCTCGCCGAGGCGGAGTAGGTCGAGGCGGCTCTGGCCGAGGCCGGGCGCGTCGAGGCGGGCCGGGTGGACTCAGGCCGCGCGCTCGCCTGCTGCTGCGACCGGCCAGCACCGCCGCGAGGGCCGGAATCAGCCGGTCGATCCGCCGGATCGCCGTCGTCGGCCCGGCCCGGTTCAGCGTCAGCAGGCCGAGGTGCGGCCGTGCGCTCAGCGGCCGGCGACGAGGGTGAATATGACGACCCGGCTCCCGCGTCCGGGCTGTGCGGATCGTCGGCCGCCCCGACCGACGTCTTGATGGTCGGCGTCATCCCGAACATGTCCATCAGGACCTGGCCGAGGTCCTTGTCGTACCCGCCATTCACGAAGCCCTTAGCGACACCAGCGTTAGCGAACTCGAGCGTTAGCACCCCGTCGGTGAATGACTCGACGCTCGCGTTGCTGAGCTGCATCCAGGCGACGCGCTTGCGACCCTGGACCGCCGCCAGCACGTCGGGCCACCGGGTGCGCAGTGCTTGCGTGTCGGCCGGGACGTCGCCAGGCCGCGAGTCCGGTGCTGCTGGCGCCTTCGGCGCTGGCAACCTGTGTTGTGCCTGTCCCGGCCCAGTGCCGGGACCTGGCGTGCCCGGTGCGGCCATGCCAGGTGCGGCCCCGGTCGATTCGGCGCTGCCGCGAGCCGACTTGCTTGTTGCCGTCTGAGACGACGCGGCCCCGGTTGGATCCACGGGGCCGCGAGCCGACCCGCCCGACGCTGGCCCGCCCGATACCGCCGCGCCGCGAGCCGACCCGCCCGACGCCGCAGAGTCGCGAGCCGACCCGCCCGGTGTCGGCTCGCTCGGCTCCACCGGACGGCGTGCCGACCGGCTTGGGGCCGAGCCGCTTGAGGCGGGACTGCCCGATGCCGGACTGCCTGGCGCGGGGAAGCTTGCCGCCGGGCCGCCGGCCGCGGCGCCGCCGCTAAGCAGGCGCTCCAGCCGGTCCAGCCGCTCGGCGAGCCCGGCCGCGTCAGCGCCAGCGGCTGGCAGCAGCACCTGGGCGCACATCAGCTCGAGCAGCAGCCGCGGCGAGGTAGCGCCGCGCATCTCGACCAGGCCCGCGCTGATGATCTCGGCAGCCCTGGTGAGTCTGGCCCGGCCGAACGCGGCCGCCTGCTTGGCCATCTCTTCCGCCCGGTCCGCCGGGGCGTCGATGAGCCCGGTCGCGGTCGCGTCCGGCACGGCGGATATGACGATCAGGTCCCGCAGGCGGTCGAGCAGGTCGGCAGCGAAGCGGCGCGGATCATGCCCGGCTTCCACTACGTGGTCGATGGCGTGAAAGACGGCCGCGCCGTCGTCGGCCGCGAACGCCTCGACGACCTCGTCGAGCAGCCGGTCGTCGGTGTAGCCGAGCAGCGCGATCGCCCGGTCGTAGCGCAGGCCGCTCTCATCCGAGCCCGCCACCAGCTGGTCGAGCACCGACATCGCGTCGCGGACCGATCCGGCGCCGGCCCGGATGACGATCGGCAGCACCGCCGGCTCGTACGGGACGCCTTCGCTGGCCAGGATGTATTCCAGGTGCTCGCGCAGGACCGCAGGCGGGACCAGCCGGAACGGGTAGTGATGCGTCCGCGACCTGATCGTCGCGATGACCTTCTCGGGCTCGGTGGTGGCGAAGACAAACTTCAGGTGCGGTGGCGGCTCCTCGACCAGCTTGAGCAGCGCGTTGAAGCCCTCACGGGTGACCATGTGGGCCTCGTCGATGATGTAGATCTTGTACCGGCCGGAAACGGGCGAATAAAAGGCGCGTTCCCGCAGGTCCCGTGCGTCATCGACGCCGCCGTGTGAGGCCGCGTCGATCTCGATCACGTCGATGCTGCCCGGCCCTGCTGGGGCTAGGGCGACGCACGAAGCGCAGACGCCGCACGGATCAGGAGTCGGGCCCTGCTCGCAGTTGAGCGAGCGAGCCAGGATCCGAGCACTCGACGTCTTGCCACAGCCGCGCGGCCCGCTGAAGAGGTACGCATGGTGGACCCGGCCACTGCGCAGAGCCTGGCGGAGCGGCTCGGTGACATGATCCTGGCCCTTGACCTCGGCAAAGCTGGCCGGCCGGTACCGCCGGTAGAGCGCCAGGGGCGCGGCGGGAAGGCCTGACCGCGTGCTGTCAGCGTGGTCAGGGCCTGGACCGGAACTGCCTGGACCGGGACTGGGGGCGTCGCCTGCCATGACCTCATCCTCGCCGGGATTGCTCGCCGGGACGGTAAAGGACCCCCCGCACACCCGACAGAGCCCGCGTACCCTTGCTGCCTTCCGGCCCTGGGGGGGTTGGCGGGATGAACGCCGTGCGAGGGGTCTGGCAGCCAGTCTAGCCGCGGCGAGGGGGGTGCGTGAGCCCGCCCGCGATCCGGTAGCCGACGCCGGGCGTCGTGGTGATCACGGCGGGCTCGCCCATCTTGCGGCGCAGGCGGCCGAGAGTGACAGCGACCGTATTGGTGAACGGGTCCGCGAACTCGTCCCATACCTGCTCGAGCAGGTCTTCGGCCCGCAGGTAGGCCGGGCTGGCCCGCAGCAGCGCTTCCAGCACGCCGAACTCCTTCACCGACAGATCCAGCTGGCGGCCATCCCGGCTCGCGGTCCGCCGGACCGGGTCCACTTCGACCCCAGACGCCCGCAGGATCCGGCCGCGGGCGGCGGGCTGGCGCCGGGCGAGAGCCTGGATCCGCAATATCAGCTCGGGGAAGTGGAACGGCTTGGCGAGGTAGTCGTCGGCGCCCAGGCCCAGCCCGATCACCCGGTCACCAGGCTCCCCGGCCGCGGTCAGCATGAGGACCATGACCCGATCATCCCGATCGGTGATCATCTGGCAGAGCGCGTCGCCGTGGATGCCGGGCAGGTCACGATCGAGGACCACGACGTCGTAGGCGTTCACGCCGAGCTTGGCCGCGGCCTCGAGCCCATCATGCGCAGCGTCGACGGCCATGCCCTGATCGCGCAGGCCCTCGAGGAGCACGTCCGCGAGGGACCGGGAATCCTCGACGACGAGGACCCTCATGCCGGTGCACCAGCCAGCGCGGCGGCGGATGCCAGTGGCAGCGTGATCACGACCCGCAAGCCGCCGTCCGGCCTGGCGCACAGGTCGAGTGCGCCGCCATGCGCCGCGGCGATGGCCGCGACGATCGACAGGCCAAGGCCGGAGCCCCCGCCCGTGGCGATCCGGCCCGCGCTGGCACCGCCTGGTCCGAGGCGGCGGAACGGCTGGGCGAGCTGGTCGACCTGGGCCTGATTCAGGACCGGGCCGCCGTTCTCCACCACCACCCGAGCGCACCGGCCCGCGTTCCCAACCGCCCCACTGCGTGAAGCGGCACTGACCGCAGCACCACTGCCCGCCGCACCACTGCCCGCCGCGATGGAGCCTGCCTCGACCAGGATCCACCCGGCCGGCTCGTTGTGCACGATGGCGTTGTCGATGACGTTATCCACCATGCGGCTGACCAGCGCCCTGCTGCCGGCGACCCAGGCATCACCAGAACTCAGGTCAGTGCGGACGGTCAGACCCCTGGCTTCGATGGCGCCGGACCGCACGGCCAACGCGGCGGACGCGAGGTCGCCGAGGGAGACGGCGGCGCGGTCGGACAGCGCGCCGTGCTGGGCGCGGGCCAGCACGAGGAATCCCTCGAGCAGCTCGTCGATCCGGTCGAGCTCGGTTCGCAGCCGATCCGCGAGCATAACGGTCTGTACCGGCGGCGGCTCAGGCTTGGCCAGCGCCACATCGAGCGAGGCACGCATGGTGGCAAGTGGCGTGCGCAGCTCGTGCGATGCGTTGGCGACGAACCTGCGCTGCGCCGCGAAGGCGCCCTCCAGCCGCTCCAGCAGCCCGTCGATCGTGTCGGCGAGATCCTTGAGCTCGTCCTGCGGTCCGCCGAAGGCGAGCCGCTCGTCGAGATTGTCCTCCGAGATTCGCCGCGCCGTTGCGGTGATCACCCGCAGCGGCCGGAGCGCGCGACCGGCCAGCACCCAGCCCAGCAGCGCGGCCACCACGGCCATGATGCCAAGCGCTATCAGCGAGGACAGAAAGAGCTGATGCGACAACGACGCCGAGCCCTGGCCGGAGCTCGACTGAAGCTGGGCCTGCAAGCTACGGATCTGGTTCTCGGCTCTGGCCAGCCTGGCCTGCAGTCCCAGAGTGGGTTGTGGCTGCGCGTTGGCCGGGGCCGCTTCGGATGTCGACTTATTCACCACCAGGCCGCTGGCGATAGCCAGCAAGGCCGCGCCAGCGAGCACGAAGAGAATCGCGAACATGGTGGTCAGCCGCAGCCGCACAGTGCGGCGAGGCCGGGATGGCCGACTCAGCCAGCGGGCCATTTGCATGCTCACCGGTCCTCTCGGCAGGTCCTGGCACTTACAGGATGGCCGGCCGGACCTAACGACGAGATAACAGTCTGCGTTCGGCCCGTGTTACCGGCTTCGCCATACAACCAGGTCAGCGGCAGCAGCTAAGCCAGCACGTGAGAAGGGCAGCAAACGTGGACGCGACAATAGAAGTGGCCGGAGTGCGCAAGCGCTTCGGCCGGGCGATGGCACTGGACGGAATGACGTTCACCGTCCAGCCGGGCCGGGTCACTGGCTTCGTCGGGCCGAACGGAGCGGGCAAGTCGACGACAATGCGGGTCATTCTCGGCTTGGACCATCCAGACGCGGGGCGGGCCCTGGTAGGTGGGAGGCCCTACGCGAGCCTGCTGCACCCGATGCGTCATCTCGGGTCACTGCTCGATGCGGCTGCGCTGCAGCCCAGCAGGTCAGCTCGGCATCACCTGCTCTGGCTGGCCTACTCCCAGGCACTGTCCGCAGCACGCGTCAGCGAGGTGATCGAGCAAGCCGGCCTGCAGGACGTGGCGAAGCGCAAAGCTGGCGGATTCTCACTCGGCATGCGTCAGCGCCTGGGCATCGCGGCCGCCATGCTGGGCGACCCGGCCATCTTGATGCTGGACGAGCCGTTCAACGGTCTCGACCCGGAGGGCATCGTGTGGATGCGCGGCTTCCTCCGGTCGCTGGCGCGCCAGGGCCGGGCCGTACTTGTGTCCAGTCATCTCATGAGCGAACTCGAGGACACCGCGGATCACCTGGTGGTCGTCGGCCGCGGCCGGGTCGTCGCGGACACCAATGTCGCCGACCTCGTGGCGGCCGCGTCGGGCGATCAGGTGACGCTGCGCACGGCCGAGCTGCCGCAGGCGATGGCGGTGCTCGAACGTGCGGGGGCCACTGCCATCGCCTCCGGCCACGACACGCTGACCATCGCCGGGCTGTCCGCGCAGCGGGTCGCCGCGCTCCTCGGCGCCGACGCCGTGCCGTTCTCCGAGGTGTCAGCGCACCGCGCGACGCTCGAGCAGGCCTACATGGACATCACCAGGGACGCGGTTGAGTTCCGCGCCGAGCCGACCCAGGAGGTCGCGCAGTGACTACAGGAACAGCGACCAGCGGCGCCCTGTCGCGGCGCCGCGCCGCGACGAGCGTGAGCCGGGCCAGCTTTGGCCAGCTGCTGCGGTCGGAGTGGGTAAAGTTCCGCAGCGTCCGCGGCTGGGTCATCGGCATGATCGTCGCCGGGATGCTTGTCGTGTTCATCGGCGTGTTCCTGGCCGCCAACGGCAGCATGACCTGCCAGAACGGCCCGAACAGCCCGGTGCTCACCGGCAAGCAGTGCCTGCCTCCGGTTCCGATCGGGCCGGGCGGCGAGGCGGTGACCGACAGCTTCTACTTCGTGCATCAGCCCCTCACCGGGAACGGCAGCATCACGATCCGGGTGACGTCGCTGACCGGCACCTACACGCAGGGACTCGCTCAGGCCGGGCAGGCGCCGCCGCCGGCCCACAAGGGCCTCGAGCCGTGGGCCAAGGCAGGGATCATCATCAAGGCCAGCACCAAGCCGGGGTCGGCGTACGCGGCCATGATGGTGACCGGCAGCCACGGCGTGCGGATGCAGTACGACTACACCGCGGACGTGGCCAGCCTGCCCGGTGCAGCCAGCGCGACATCCCCGCGCTGGCTGCGTCTGACCCGGTCCGGCGACGCAGTCACCGGATACGACTCGGCCAACGGCACCCGCTGGAGCCTGGTCGGGATGGCTCATCTCACCGGGCTGCCTGCGACCGTGCAGGCCGGGATGTTCGCGGCGACGCCCGCATACACCTGGGTGACCTCGTCGTTCATCGGCTCGAGCGACCTGGCCGGACCCGCCCTGGCAACCGGCGTGTTCGACGACGCCAGCCTGCGTGGCAACTGGCCCGCTCGCAGGTGGACCAGCACGGACATCGGCGCCAGCCCGCTCGCTCCGGACACCGGCAACGGCAGCTTCCGGCAGGAACGCACCACCTACACCGTCAGTGGGTCGGGCGACATCGCGCCGCTCACGCTCGTCTCGCAGTCGTCAATACCCAGCACGTCTGTCGGGGCGCCGCTCGCGGGCATATTCGTCGGCCTGATCGCAGTGGTCGTGGTAGCGGCGATGTTCGTCACCGCCGAGTACCGGCGTGGCCTGATCCGCGTGACGCTGGCCGCCACCCCGCAACGCGGGCGCGTGCTGGCCGCCAAAGCGCTGGTGATCGGCCTGGTCGCCTTCGTCGTCGGGCTGGCCGCGTCGGTCCTCGCGGTATGGCTCGGCCTGCCGAAGGAGCGGGCCCAGGGTCAGTACGTGCTGCCGGTCAGCACGCTGACCGAGGTCCGCGTGATCGTCGGCACGGGCGCGTTCGTGGCGATCGCCGCGGTCCTGGCAGTAGCGATCGGAGCGATCCTGCGGCGCAGCGCGGCCGCGGTTACCACCGTCATCGTCGCGATCGTGCTGCCGTTCCTGCTGTCGGTCACGGTCCTGCCGATGAGCGTCGCGAACTGGGTGCTGCGGCTCAGCCCGGCGGCCGGCCTGGCCATCCAGCAGAGCATCCCGAACTACCCCCAGGTCAGCAGCAACGCCTCGGCTAATGCGGGCGTTTATCCGCTGGCACCATGGGCCGGATTCGCCGTGCTCTGTCTCTATGCCGCCGTGGCGCTCATCGTGGCAGCGGTCGTACTCCGCCGGAGGGACGCATGAGCCAGGCACTGACCGGCGCACGGCCGAGCGCCATCAATCCCGGCCTGGCCGCCTACGGGGATGCACTGCGCGCGGAATGGATCAAGGTGCGCACAGGATCGGGCGCAGCGTGGCTGATGACCGGCCTGGTCGTGCTGACCGTTGCCATCGGCGCAGCAGCTGACGCGGCGACCCGGTGCCCGGCCGGCCTGCCTTGTCCGGTCGACACGACGAAGCTCAGCCTGACCGGGGTGCAATTCGGCGAGGCGATCGTCGCGATCCTCGCGGTCCTTCCGATCTGCAACGAGTACAGCACCGGGATGATCCGGGTGACGCTCGCCGCCATGCCGAGGCGGAGCACCGTCCTCGCTGCCAAGGCCGGGATCGTCGGCAGCCTCGTCCTGTTGGCCGGGGCCGTCGCAGTGCTGGGATCGGTGCTGGCAGGGCGGCTCATCCTGCCGGGCCATGGGTTCGACGCCCTGCGCGGCTTTGCACCCATCGCACTTGCTGACGGCCCGACACTGCGCGCCGCCCTCGGTTCCGTGCTGTACCTCGGCCTGATCGGCCTGCTGAGCATCGGGATCGCCGCCGTGGTGCGGGACTCCGCGGTGACGATAGGCGTCGTCCTTGCCGTGCTCTATCTGTTCCCGATCATGGCCGGCTTCGTCGGCGACCCGACCTGGCACGACCGGATTGAGCGCTACACCCCACTGGCGGGCCTTAATATCCAGGCCACCACCGGCTTGCGCAGCCTTCCGATCACACCGTGGGCGGGCCTTGGTGTCCTGGCGATCTGGGCGGTGCTCGCGCTGGCCGCGGGCGCGGCGTCGATTCGGCTGCGCGATGCGTGAGCCGTCACCGGCAGCCGGGGCGGTGCCGGGCACGGTGGCGTTACGCGTAACATCGATGTATGGGTGAGGAGCGGAGCTGCGAGCAGTGCGGCGCCGCCTTCACCCCGCGTCGTGAGCATGCGCGGTTCTGCTCGGCGCGGTGCCGGGTGGCCTGGAACCGCGCGGCTCGTTCCGGCCACCACCCGCCCGCTGAGGCCAGCGCCCTGCAGTGGGCGATCACCGCCATGCGGGACATCACTGACCGGCTGCCACGGGTCACCGAGCTGGACCAGCCGCGGGCTTTCGCCGTCATCAGCGAGGCCGTCTGGTGGGTCACGATCGTGGACGGGACGCTCGTGCGCTACCACCCGGATGCGTACGACCGCGAGTTGCGCAGTCGCACCGAGGCGGAGCAAACGCTGATCGAGGAGACGCTGGCCGGGCTCCGCTTCGTCCGGAACCAGATGGGCCAGGACGTCGACCACCTGGACTTCATCCGGCCGCGAATGGCAGCGCGCGGCGCCCGGCCGGGGCGCGTGCGCGACTGGACGTGGCACCAGGTGCCCGAGCCGGCCTGCGAGTCGCTGTCGGCGCGGGGCCAGGAGTGGGAGCTCACCAGGTATCAGGCGTACCGGTCGCAGCTGGCCGGTCAGCCCGTAGGACCAACCTTCCGGCGGGCCGCTGATTTCCTGCTGCTTGCGGCCGCGAGTGCCACGTCGCTCGCTGAGATCGGCGCGCGCGACTAGTCCGGGCGCGGACTGGCGCGTGTGAGAGGTCGCCGTTGCGTGGCAGCCACAAGCCGGGTCAGTGCCTGCTTCAGCCGTCCGGCGAACGGGACTTCGACGAGCCTGTGGATGAGGTAAGCCACGCAGCACATGGCTGTGACCATGACCACCAGCAGCAGCCAGCGGTTGATGTGGCGCCCGAGGATGTTGATCAGCACGAACCCGTTGTAGGAATGCACAAGGTACAGCGGGTAGGTCAGGGCCCCCGCCACCGCGAACCACGGCCGCCCGAGACGCTTGGTCACCCGGAATGCGATCAGCGTCATCACGATGAAGATCACGGTGATGACGACGGCGATGATGTGCGAGTGCAGTGGCTGGTGGTAACGGTCAGCGACGAGGCGGCCGAAGTTGACCGCCTGGTAGACCGCGTTGGCGTACGCGATAACCAGGATCGCGCCGAGCTGCCAGGAGAACCCGGTGCGGTAGATCAGGCACAGCGCCATGCCGGCGATGAAGTAGTGCGACCACTGCGACTGCACCAGGATGTCGATCGTCGTGGCCAGACCCGCGGGAAGGACGTGCGACTCGACGACGGCAGTCGCGGCCAGCCAGGCCCAGAGCACCGCGACCACGCGCGACCGGGTGATGCCGACCCAAGCCAGCACGAAAACGAGCACGTAGAAGCGGATCTCGGCGTAGAGCGTCCAGTAGACGACGTCGATGTTGGCCACGTGCGGGATCGTGTTCAGCATCGTCATGTTCGCGGCGTACTGCACGGGCGTGACCTTGAACAGGCCACGGCTCAGCGTGAGCGCGACGACGGTCGTGACCGTAACGGCCACCCAGTACGCCGGGTACAGCCGTACGATCCGCGAGATCACGAACTCGTGCGGCCGGCGTCCCCACGCGCTGAGCAAGACGACGAACCCGCTGATGGTGAAGAACATGTCGACGCCCAGATAGCCGTAGCGCGTGCCGACGCTGAGGGTCGGGTAGGCGATGGACGTCAGGTGCCGGGCGTAGCCCGAGAATGTGTAGTGATACATCACCACCGCAAGCGCGGCCGTGATGCGGAGCAGGTCGATCTCGTAGAGGCGGTCACGCCCGTCCCGGTCGCCCTGCCCGCGGCGAAGCGCACGGTGCCGGCCGGGTGCGCGCCGGGCGCTGATTGCCGCCTCCGCCACCTGCATCGTGACGTTACCGCTGCGTACTGGTGCCGTGCGCCTTGTCAGCGACCTGCCGATGCCGGCCATTGCGCTGATCCTCCGCAGCGGCCAAGCCGGGCCGCCGGAGATAGCGCCAGATGGCAACGGCCAGGCCGATCACCACGATGGCGGCGATGATGTACGTTGGGCCCCTGAAGTCCCTGACGATGGTGTCCCAGTTGGCCCCGACTGCGTACCCGGCCGCCGCCAGCGCGGCTGTCCAGGGAATGCAGCCGATGGTCGTGTAGATCCCGAAGCGCACTGGCGCCAGGCCGGCGATCCCGGCGGGTAGCGAGATGAACGTGCGCACCACCGGCAGGAGCCGACCGATCAGCACGGCCCTCGGTCCGTACCGGTCGAACCACTGGCTGGCCCGGTCGAGATCATGCTCGCGAATGTGGAGCCGGCGACCCCAGCGCCGCAGCGCCGGCTGGCCGCCGTACCGGCCGGCTGCCCACGCGATGTAGCTGCCGACCACATTGCCGGCCACTCCGGCGATGATGACCCCGGCCAGGCTAATCCCGGTGCCGGGCACCGCCCCGGCCGCCAGCGCACCACCGAACGTCATGATGAGCTCGGATGGCACCGGTATGCACGCCGACTCCGCCACCATGAGCACGAAGATGGCGAGATATCCGTAGGTCGCAATGAAGTGCTGCACGAATCAGCTTCCTTCCGTCGAGGGAGTATCCAGAACAGGCCCTGTGTCGCCAGCACCGGCTGTCAACGGCACCGGGTGTCACCGGACCAGGCCGAGGTAAATGACGCTGGCGAGACCGGCGATGAAGCAATAGACCCCGAACGGGGTGAGTGTGCGCGTGCGCAGGTAGCGCAGCAGGAACCGGACCGACACGTAGGCGCCGACCCCCGACAACACACTGCCCAGCAGGATCTGGCCCCGGATCCCGTTGCCCAGGGGACCTGGCAGGTCCGGGATCTTCAGCGCGCCGGCCGCCAGAATGACCGGCGTGGCGAGGAGGAAGGCGAACCTGGCAGCGTCCTCGCGCGACAGCCCGCGCGCCATGCCTGCCACCATCGTGACGCCGTCCCGGCTAATCCCGGCTAGCAGCGCCAGAACCTGAGCCGAGCCGATGACCACGGCCTTCGTGTAACTCATCGAGGCCAGCCGCTGATCGGCGCTCCGCGGGGCGTCGGGCGCCTCGGGCGCCTGCATAGCCTGGCTGCTCCGCCGCCGTCTCCTTTCTGGCGCACGCGCCGTGTCAGGCTCGGTCGACCTGCGCAGCACGTACTCCATGAAGCCCGCTTCTAGCGCCGCCGGTGCCAGCACCGGGGAGTCAGGCGGGCCGGTCATGGCGAGTGCCATCGCCCCTGGCTCTGCCTGCGCCGCCGCTGGCACCCGCAGCCCTGCCCCCGCTAGGTCGGGGTCCAGGTCTGCGGCCGCTGCCCCCGGTGCCGAGGCGACGGCCGCGTCGGCTGCCAGTGACGCGCGGGTCCGGTAGCGCTCGCCACCGAGGAGAATGAGGCCGTTCACCATGAGGAAGATCCCGGCCAGGACCGGCTTGGCGAACAGGACCCGGAAGGTGTGCTCGAACGCCACCCCGACGATGCCCACCGGGATAGTGGCCAGGATGATCATCCAGGCCAGCTTCTGATCGGCGGTCACCACCTTGAAGTCTCGAACGGAGGAGAGGAAGCCGCCGATGATCCGGAGCCAGTCTCGCCAGAAGTAGATGAGAAGCGCGATGGCGGTCGCGACATGCAAGCCGACGATGAACGCCAGGTACGGCGACTCCGGCGAGGACACGTCCAGGTCGCGGGCCCAGCTGCCGCCGATGATGGCCGGGATCAGGACGTTGTGCCCGAGGCTGGAGACGGGGAACATCTCCGAGACGCCCTGGATGAGGCCGACGACCGCAGATTCCAGGAAGGTCAGGTGTGCCGTCATGTCTGGTGCTCGCCTCGGATCGTTGGTAACGCATGGCTGCCAGCTGCCCATCGGCCGGGCAGACATACGCGGCGAGAAGCCGCGATGGCATACTCGGACTAGGCGGTGCTCTACAGCATCTGTAAATGCATCTACAAGATTTGTAGATGATATCCGTGACGAGAGGCGATGATGCACGAACCCCGACCCCGGTCTGGCGATAGCTCGCCTGGCTCGGCACGGCGCGCGGCCGGAACGCTGGAGGCGGAGATCCTCGGCATACTGCGGGCTGCTAGCCAGGCCCTCACGCCTGCCGACGTCCGCCTGCAGGTCACGGCCGGGCAGGAGCCAGGGCTCTCTTACAGCACGGTCGTAACGATCATGTCCCGGCTGTACGACAAGGGCCTGCTGGCCCGTCAGCGGTCCGGGCGGGGGTTCACCTATACCGCGGTCGACGAGGCAGGCGTCGCCGCTAGCCGGATGCGCCTTGCGCTCGGAAGCGGGAGCGATCGGGACGCCGTACTCACCCGGTTCGTATCCAGCCTGTCGGGGCGAGATGCCCGGCTGCTGCGCAGTCTGCTCGCCGACGCCAGGGAGAGCTCAGCGGACGGCGCTGACCAGCCCCGGGAACGGGACTAGTCCCGTGTGGCTTCTCTACCTGCCATTGGTGATCCCGGTACTGGCCGGGATCACCGCCCGGCCGCTCGCAGGCCTGCTGGAACCGCGCCAGGCGACCTGGCTGCTCACCATCGCGGCCGTTGCGCTGGCCGCGTGCAGCACCGTCGCGCTTGCGTTGCTCGTGGCCTACGCGGCGGCCAGGTCTGCTGTGCTAGCCGCACTCGGCGGATACTCGCAGGAGGTGATCCGGCGCGGCGACCCCGTTCCGTCCGCCACCGGAGCGATCGCCGGCCTGGCTCTGGCCGGCGCCGCGGTAGCCGTCGCGGTGCTGTTCCGCAACCGGGCGCGGGCGCTGGCCGAGTCGTATCGCCGCGCAGCCGCGCTCCGGGGCGACGGCGTCGTCGTGGTGGTGCCAGGCCCGGACATCGCGGCTTATGCGCTGCCAGGCCGGCCTGGCCGGATCGTGGTCTCGGGCCGCCTGCTGGACCGCCTGGACGCCGATGGCCGGGCTGCGCTGATTGCGCACGAGCAGGCGCACCTGTCCGGCCGGCACTACCTGTTCGCCGCCGCCGCCCGGCTCGCTGCCGCGGCCAACCCGATGCTTCTGCCCGTGGCCCGAGCAGTGGAGTACACGGTCGAACGCTGGGCTGACGAGCACGCTGCGGCTGTCACCGGGGATCGCGGGCTCGTAGCCGAGACCATCGGTCAGGTCGCGCTGCTCGCCACTCCCCGGCCAGCGCGGATGCCCGCGATGTCGCTGGGCATCGCCAGCGTGCGCCCCCGGCGCCTGTCACTGGCCTGGGCCGGACCCGTCCCGCGCCGGGTCGCCGCCTTGCTGACGGCGCCGCCGCGGCGCCGGATCGTCCTGCTCGCCGCCTGTGCGGTGATCGTACTGCTGGCTGGCGTAGCAGCCCTGGAGACTACCGGCGATCTGCACGCCTTGCTGGAAGTCGCCCAGGCAGGCCAGTAACTCGGGGCAGGCGACCGGACGGCTGCACATCTGCCGCCCGGCGGCGTGGTGTGAGTCTCCGGCCGGGGTAGCAATAGCAGCGTTACCGGCGGGGGGAGCAGCGATGGCGGCTGGCACAAAGCGCCGCGTGGTGATCGTAGGGGCGGGTTTCGCTGGCTTCAACGCTGCGCGAGAACTGGCCCGGCTGACTGGCGGTGCGATCGAGATCGTTGTGATCAGCTCAACCGACTACTTCTTGTACCTGCCGCTGATGCCGCAGGTGGCTGGTGGCTTGGTAGAGCCGCGGCACATCTGCGTGTCGGTGCCGCGGCGGCTGCGGCGGATACGGTGCGTACTCGGCGATGTCCAGCACGTTGACCCGCAGAAGAGCGTGGTGAGCTGGGCAAGCCCCGAGGGCGGATCCGGGCAGTGTCACTACGACCGGCTGATCCTCGCCGCGGGAAGTGTGAACAAGCTGCTCCCGATCCCAGGGGTGGCCGAGTATGCGCACGGCTTCCGCACTATCGCCGAGGCTGCGTATCTCCGGGATCACATCACGCGGCAGCTTGAGCTAGCGCAAATCGCCACCGACCCGGCTGAGCGAGCCGCGCGCTGCACGTTCGTAGTTGTCGGCGCTGGTTATACCGGCACCGAGGTGACCGCGCAGGGCCAGCTGCTGAGCGCCCGCCTGGCTCGCAGGATGCCGCGACTGGCCGGGCAGCCAATTCGGTGGATGCTGCTGGACACCGCACCGAGGCTGCTGCCCGACCTCGATCCGCGGCTGTCAAAGACCGCCGAACGAGTGCTTCGTCGCCGTGGTGTGGAGGTGCGCACCGGCCAGTCGGTCACCGCGGCCATGACGGACCTGGTCCATTTGTCGACCGGCGAGAAGGTGCCTACCCGGTCGCTGATCTGGTGCGTCGGGGTCCGGGCGGACCCGCTGGTCGGCGGCCTGGACCTGGAAACGACCAAGGGTCGGCTGGTGGTCGATGAGTACATGGCCGTCCCCGGCTCCGCAGACATCTACGCCTGCGGCGACTGTGCCGCCGTGCCCGACCTGACGCGCCCCGGCCAGCTCTGCGGCATGACGGCCCAGCACGCGCAGCGGCAGGGCAAGCAGGTTGCCAGGAACGTCGCGGCCTCACTCGGCTTCGGTGCCGCCGCTCCGTATCAGCACCACGACCTGGGCTTCCTGGTCGACCTGGGCGGGCTGGCGGCCGCCGTGAACCCGCTGCACATCCCGCTGTCGGGGCCGCCGGCCGGCCTGCTCGCCCGCGCCTACCATTTGCGCGCTATGCCGGGAAACCGCACGCGGGTGCTCGCCGACTGGACGCTGAACTCGGTCACACCTGCGGAGGTTGCCTCCCTCGGGCTGATCAGCGCCGAATCCGTTCCGCTCGACGTCGACAGCCCGCGCGCCTGACCGGCGCCGCGGCCGACGGGCAGATCGGCGACGTCTGCGGCAGCACTCACGATTACTACGACGTCGCTAGCAGCTTCGCCTTGAGGTGCTCGAACTCGTCGCGTGTGATTAGGTCCTGTTGTAGCAGAGACGCAAGCTTGCTCAGCTGGTCCGGGATCGACTCCGAGGCCAGGTCCGGCGGCCCAGCCACGTGCCCCGCCTGTGTCGCGCGCGCCTTGCCGATGGTCTTGAGAGGTTCGGCCAGTTCTATACGCAGGGCGTCTAGCGGCTTCGCAATATCCGCGAAGTAGAGGTCGTCATCTCGCCCGCGAAGCCGGACTATGGTCTCGACCTTGCTCGAGGAGGCCCCCGTCAAGGCACCGATCAGGCCAAAGACCACGGCTCCTAGCAGGATGCCTACGAGGCGGAGAACGAAAAAGCCCAGCACGGCGCCCACCAGGCCAAGAGCCGAGATCAACACGACTAGATCGGAAGCCGACTTGCCAGAGCTCGACGCGCTGACCTCGACGGTCTCGACATCTGCGTACGACAACTCGACGACAGCGGCCGCTGAGCCGGGCGTGCAGATCATGATCCGGTCAGCCAGGAAGCGGACGTCGTAACCCCGGCCCTTGGTTAGCTGCGCACCGCCAACTCCGCCCTGGTAGCTCATGCGCCGTAGGCAGCGCACCGACTCGGCATCCAGCGCGGCCACTGCCGCCGCCGCTCGTCTGCCCGCCTCTTGCTGCTCGACCTTCGCCGCGATCGCGGCCGCAGCACCCGCGTCAAGGCCAGCCAAGGCCTCGAAGGCAGCGGCCCAGCCCCTTTCGGTCAGCGGGAAGCGCTTTTTGACCGTGATCCGGTCGAGACGGCTGCGCCGCACGACGACGAAGCTCGGACCTGCCTTGCGGTGGTCCTGCCAACCGAGACTGTGACGAAGGCCCGATACCAGCAGCCGAGGGCTGCCGCGGTAGAGGTTAGCGCGCGGGACACTCGGCATCGCGGGACTCGACGCCAGCGTGCCCAGGCTGGCGTGCGGCTCCGCCTGGGAAGCGTCGTGACCCACCACGCTTCGCCTCCGGTCTCAGCGATGACTCGAGAACTGTAACTTCTCGCCTGGGGCTGCGGCCAGAGGGTGCGCATCTCGAAGGCACCACGATCAGAGTGCGACGCCGATCGTCAGGATTGCACCGCGGTATATCAGGCTGGCGGAGGATAAGAGATTCGAACTCTTGAGGGGTTGCCCCCAACACGCTTTCCAAGCGTGCGCCCTAGGCCACTAGGCGAATCCTCCGCCGGCAAGCTTATCGATACGCGCGCCCTGTTCAGCCACGAACCTGGCGCTGGGTTCCGCCGGCTCGTGCTTGCCGACGGTACTAGTCACCGCGGCTTGCACCTGCTAATCTTTGTTTGCAGGTGCAAGGAAGGACGTTGTGGATAGCACAGACATGACTGGAGACGCGCTGCTGCGAGTCCTCGCGACGCTGGCGAATCCGCACCGGCTGCAGGTTGTGGCCACGCTCGCGGAAGGGCGCGATTACGTGAGCCGGCTGGCCCGGCGGCTCGGCATCAGCCGGGCGCTGCTCCAGGTGCATCTGCGCAAGCTGGAGGCGGCGGGTCTGGTGTCGTCCGCAATCGAGGTATCCGAGGACGGGAAGGCAATGAAGTTCTACGAAGTGACGCCTTTCGTGCTGCGGCTGACGCCCGGAGCGATCATGGTTGCCGCCCGGTCGCTGAGCGTGAATGACGAGCTGGGCGTGGAGGCGCAATGACCACAGGGAACATCATCGAGACGATCGTGATCCTCGGCGCAGCGCTGGTCGCGATCGCCCTGGTCGCTGGCGTCTGGCAGCGGACGTCCACGACGAAGGCGCGCGCTTCGGCCACCAGCGAGAAGGAGTACCGCGCGCTGGCCGAGGAGTTCAGACGGCTCGCCGAGGTGTCCCTGACGGCGCAGGAGCACACCGATCTCAGGCTCGCGGACCTGGCCGGGCGGCTCGACCAGATGCGCGACCAGCTGGATCAGATCCAGCGCATTCTCAAGGACGTCGAATAGCTGACACTCCGCTGACGGCCCTGAGCCTGGACCACCGAGATCAGGGTCAACTGCGGGGTCTTCCCGATACCGGGCCCGGCACAGCCAGAGCAGGCTGAAGCCGCGTCTTCGGATCCCACGACTCGCTGTGCAGCTGCGTGCTGCCTGCATTATCCGAACGGATACCAGCCATGGACAAGCTGATCGAGATCAGCGACGTAACTAAGAGCTATGACAACGACGGCCAGCCGGCCGTGAGCCGGGTCAGCATGACCATCGCCGCCGGTGAGGCTGTCGCCATCATGGGCCCATCCGGGAGCGGCAAGTCCACGCTCCTCAACCTCATCGCCGGCCTGGACCGGCCCACCAGCGGCGTTGTCGTCGTCGCTGGCCAGCGGATCGACAAGATGTCCGAGACTGGAGTCGCCAGGTTCCGGCGTGAGCAGATCGGCATGATCTTCCAGTTCTTCAACCTGCTCGATGACCTCACCGTGGCCGACAACATCCTGCTGCCGGCTCAGCTCATCGGC
Organism: uncultured Actinomycetota bacterium; assembly: GCA_963792725.1. Lineage (GTDB taxonomy): Bacteria > Actinomycetota > Actinomycetes > Streptosporangiales > Streptosporangiaceae > JAJYUU01. Next base: position 65,401 of record CAWBXJ010000005.1, read on the forward strand.
ATGCCGAGGGCCAAGGCGCGCGCCAGAGCGGACGAACTGCTCGGCCGCCTGCGGATCAGCCAGCACCGCGATGCCTATCCGGGCCGGCTATCGGGGGGTGAACGGCAGCGGGTCGCGATCGCGCGCGCGCTCGTCAACTCCCCGGCTCTGCTGCTCGCCGACGAACCAACCGGTGCGCTCGACACAACCACGGGTGAGGAGATCGGCGCACTTCTGCTGGAGCTGAACCGGGCCGGCCAGAGCCTCGTCATGGTCACCCATAACCCCGATCTCGCCGCGCGCTACGCGAGCCGCACGCTGCGCATCGTCGACGGCCAGATTGACGACGACGCAGTGAATCAGATCGCTATTGCGAGTGCGCAGGTGCACCGATGAGAGCGTCGCCGGTCCGCCGCGCGGTCCGCGGCGGCCTGAAGCGCCGCCGGGTGCAGACGCTCGTCATCGCGCTGGTGCTGCTCGTCTCTACCGGCGCGTCCGTGCTGGCCCTCGGCCTCATCGTGGACTCCAGCGCGCCGTTCGACCACGCGTTCGCCGCGCAGCGCGGCGCACATGCGGAGCTCACCATCAATCCGGGAGCGGCCACGTCGGCCCAGCTCGCTGCGACCAGGCGCCTGCCTGAGGTCACCGCGGCCGCGGGGCCGTTCGCCGAGGTCACCATCTCGCCGGTGCAGGGCGGCTACCCGCTCGGGCCGATGACGGTCGTCGGGCGCGCGAATCCTGGCGGCCCGGTCGATGAGGTCACGCTGGAATCCGGACACTGGGCGACCCAGCCTGGCCAGATCGTCGTTGCCAGTGACCCGGCGCCAGGCGAGACCATCATGATGCCGCTCGGCTCGAAGATCGCGGTGACGGGCAAGCCGGGCAGCCCGCAGCTCACGATCGTAGGGTTTGCTAACTCGGTGACCAGCACGGCCGCAGGCTGGGTTACCCCGGCGGAGATAGGCCGGCTGGCGGCGGCCGGATCTCCGGCCAGCGCGCAGATGCTCTACCGGTTCGCTAGCGCCGGGTCGACAGCGGCCGTCCGCTCTGACGTCGCGGCGGTCGGCAAGGCACTGCCGCGGAACGCCATTGCGGGCGTTCAGTCCTACCTGACCGTGAAGACGCAAGAGACTGGCGATATCGCGCCGTTCGTGCCGTTCCTGGTCGCCTTCGGGATTATCGGCCTGGTCATGTCCGTGCTGATCGTGGCCAACGTGGTGAGCGGCGCGGTGGTGGCCGGCTACCGGCGGATCGGCATCCTGAAGAGCATCGGCTTCACCCCAGGTCAGGTCGTGGCCGCCTACACCGGACAAGTGAGCGTGCCGGCAGTGGCGGGTTGCGTCGGTGGCGTCGCGCTCGGCAACCTGCTGGCAGTCCCGCTGCTCGTCAAGACGGCGCAGGTCTACGGCAGCGGACGGCTGACCGTGCCGATCTGGGTTGACGTCGCGGTGCCGCTGGCGATGCTGGCCCTCGTCGGGGTCGCCGCACTGGTGCCAGCAGCCCGAGCCGGGCGGATGGGCGCCGTCCAGGCCATCGCCGCCGGGCGCGCACCGCGAGCAGGCGGCGGATACGCCGCGCACCGCCTGCTGGCCCGGGTCCGGCTGCCAAGACCGGTCACGGTCGGGCTGGCTGCCCCGTTCGCCAGGCCGGCTCGGACCGCTGGCACGCTGATCGCGATCCTGCTCGGCGCTGCCGCGGTGACGTTCGCGGTCGGCCTGAGCACCTCGCTCAGCATGGTGGTGGTGGGCCTGTCACACGACCAGGCCGTGCCAGTGCAGGTCTATCCGAACAACGGCAACACCATCACTGCCGCGCAGCAGCGCGTCGTCACGGCTGCCTTGCGATCGCAGCCGGATACGCGGCGCTTCGTCGCCGAAGCCGACGACACTGCCACGATCCCCGGGCTGGCTCGCCAGATCAACGTCACTGCCTTCGCCGGGGACGCCACCTGGACCGGTTACGACATGATTCGCGGGCACTGGTACAACGGGCCAGGCCAGGTCGACGTGGCGACCGGATTCCTCACCGAGACCGGGAAGTCCGTCGGCGACTCGGTCACGATCACCCTCGGGGGCAAGCTGATCCCGGTGCGGATCGCTGGTGAGGTGTTCGATTCGCGGAATCGCGGCATGGACATGATCACCAGCACTCAGACCGTGGCTGCAGCGGGCTTGAGCCAGACCGAGCCAGCGCAGTACGACATCGGCCTACGGACTGGCATCTCGGCGACGACGTATGCACAGTCGCTGCAGACCAAGCTCGGGAACAGCTTCTCCGCGCAGGTCAACAGCCGAAAGTCCGTGGTCATCGACCTCATGGTCGCTATTATCGGAATGCTGACACTGATGCTGGCTGTCGTCGCCGCGCTCGGCGTGCTGAACATGGTCGTCATGAATACCCGGGAGCGGGTTCACGACCTGGGCGTATTCAAGGCGATCGGGATGACGCCTCGGCAGACGATCGCGATGGTCGTGTGCTGGGTCGCTGGGACTGGGCTCGTGGCTGGTGTTCTGGCCGTCCCGGCCGGCATCCTGGTGCACCGGGTCGTGCTGCCGATCATGGCCTCGGCTGCCGACCTCGCGCTGCCGCCTAGCTTCCTCAGCGTCTACGGCGGCTGGGAAATGGTCGGGCTCGCGCTAGCAGGCATCGGCATCGCGGTGCTAGGCGCGCTCGTCCCGGCGGGCTGGGCAGCCAGGATCCGGACCGCAACCGCCCTGCACGCCGAGTAGCCGGGCGCAGGACCGGACGATGCACGCCGCACTCATCTAAACTCAAGTCGTGGTCTTCAAGCAGGTCGGGGACGGGCGGCCCTACCCCGACCATGCCCGGACCGGGCGTGAGTGGGCACAGATACCGCCCCGGCCAGTGCGGCTTGACCAGCTGATCACGACCAAGAACGTGCTCGACTTGCACACGGTGCTGGCGACCGACTCGACGTTTTACGGTGACCTGTTCCCGCACGTGGTCAGCTGGCGCGGCGAGCTCTACCTCGAAGACGGCCTGCATCGAGCGCTGCGGGCCGCCCTGCAGCAGCGGTCGGTGCTGCACGTCCGGGTGCTCGAGCTGGATGAGTGGACCCCGGAACAACCCAGCCGGGCACGCCATGAGCGCAATGGCGGTGGAGGTGGGATTTGAATCCACGTCCGCCGGGGCCGGGCACCAGCAGGTGCCCGCCCCGGCGGGGCGAGGTGTCGACTAGCTCAGCTGGCTGATGGCCTTGCTGAGTATCCCGACGAAGACGGGCGTTGAGCTCAGCGGCGAGGCCCCGCCGCTGGTGGACTGGCCCGGGTAGTACCAAAGGCAACCGTTGGCGCACGACGCGCCGGATGGGCTGGTGCCGGTGGTCTGCTCCGCGTACAGGCCCGGGTAGCTGCTGTTGTCGAGCGGTCCTGGGGATGCCACGGCTGGGTAGGTGGATGAGGACAGGGTTACCCCGGAGACGACTGTCCCGCTCGTGGCGGCTACGGGCGTGCCCGGGCTGGACGGGTTGAGCGTTGGATCGCCGTCCGATGCGATCGTGACGGCGTAGCTGTACAGCGTGCCGGTTGAATTGCTGCGGACCCAGATCGTGGGCGTGCCGCCGACCGTACCCGGCGCGATCAGCGTGACGCCTGACCAGTTAACGCTGCCACTGGACGAGCCGAGCAGCACCGGGTCCGCGATGGCGTTGCCGAATTGCCCCTGGTAGGCCCACAGTTCACCGTTCTCGACCGTGAGGAGGCTAGCCAGGCCGTTGTCGGAGGAGGATCCTGCCCACAAATCCCCCGGAGCCAGTATCTGCGTGACGTCTGACCAGTTGCCGGAGGTGTAGCCGGTGCAATTCCTGCTGGTGCAGGAGGGATGCGTGGCGATCGTCGTGAGGTTGGAAGTGCTGTTGTATTGCGGCGCGATGCCGGGCTGAAGCGGGTTGTTGAGATAGACGTACAGGTTGCTGCCCTTGTGGGCAAACAGGTCATCTACCGTCTGCTGGATCATTGAGCCCCGGTGGGTGATCTGGAAGGTGTTCCATCCTGTACCGTCCGGGCTGTCGGCCTCCGGACTCGCCGTCACCGGGGTTGCCTGAGGATCGGCGTTACCGGGGAACAATTCAAGGTCGGTGCTCGTCGTGCCGAGCAGGTCCGGGATCCCGTCGCCGTTCACGTCACCTGGCGCAACTTTGGTGGTCGGGTTCCACGGGGCGTAGAACGTGTAGACGGACGGCTGGGAGATGTTGCCCGCGTTGTCCTCCGCCTCCACGTACAAGATGTTCGTACCCCATGCGGTCGGCGTGAGGGTCAGGCTCCCGCTGGCTGTACTGCCGTTGCTGTTCGCACTCGCGCTTACATAACTCGCGCCGACGGTGGGGATTGGCGTATTCAGCGAGTACAGGAAGCGCGCGACGTTGCTCGCCAGGCAGGGCGACGGGTTGCATCCGCTCGGCACGAAGTCGTGCGCCGAGAAGCTGAACGTGCCCTGCTGGCCCGCGTACAAGCCGCTCTGGCCACTGCCGGACGGCGGGAAGTTGGCGCTCGCGACTGCGAGTCCCTGCGGCGCTGTTAGGTCAACGTCGAATTTGCAGGTGCTCGTCCAACCTGACGAGTAGTTGTTGCTACCAGTGTCATTCCCGTTGCCGTCCACATTGGCGCGGGCTTTCCAGCTATACGAGTGCCCATCCGAGACCGGCGAGACATACGATGTGGTCTCCCCACCATTTGAGTAATAGTTACTGTAATTACTGGGCGGGCTGCCTACACCGGTGAGTACCGTCGCGCCGCCGTTCTCGCTATCCGTCATTGAATAGTTGGCTCTGACGTCCTCATAGGAGATGGCAGGCGAGATGTTAACTTGGATAACCGGATTGACCGTATTGATCCATCCGGTGGTCGAACCGCAGCCGGCATCCCATGCCGATCCGCTCGGGTTGTCCTGGGGAGAAGGCGTGATGTTGCAGTTTGTTGAGCTGGTGCAGGGTGGAAAGGTCGGGACGTTCGGCGTCCGGTCGTAGACCGTGTCAATACTAGGGTTATCCCCGACCCGCATGAAGCCGTAGTTTGTGCTCGACTTTGTCTCGTCCCCCCAGAGCCCGAAGCTGATGTAGTTGGTGCCGGCACCCGCGGCGTTTGACACGGCGCCAGTCACGTCCCAGGTTGGCGTTTGGGTTGTGCAGGAGGAATTACCTGGATTCGGGCCTGGCTTGACCTGGTCAGTCTTTGGCGCGTCACCTGAATGAATGCTGACATTATTCCAAGTAGTGCTGGAGGAGATCGCGTTCAGCCAGTGGACGGTTATGGGCCACTTATCGCCGCAGGTCCAGTCAGCGCCGTAATTTACATCTGCCTGAAGAGTTCCGGACTGAACATGCATCCCGCTATCCAGGTTCTCAACATTGAAGCTGTAGAGAGCGCGGTACAGAGAGTAGCCGCCGCCGCAGTCGCCGCTGTAGTCCTGATAGCCAACCCCTTGCCCGTACTGATCGCTGTCATCCCAGAACGAGGTGTTCGGGCAGTCATCCTTGATTTCGGTGTAGCTGGATCGGTCCGACTTCACGGTGTCATTGAACGTGCCCGCGGGCGTCACGGCCGCGGCGTTCGTGCTGCGCGCGGTCAGAGACTGCGCGGTGATGATCAGGGAGGGCGCCGTGATGGAGTACCCCACGAATACGGGGTACGTCACCTGAGGTGCCAGAAGGGCACGGGGCGGCGTTAGCAGGAGCGAACTTGCGGCCACTCGAACAGGCACGAGGGCTTGGTGAGCACCAGCGCCAGGGCCGCTGACCGACGACCGGCCCGGCCCGAATCGGCCCGGCCTGGCGTAGCGCGAGTCCCAGATGGCCGCCGGGGGCGCGGTGAACTCAGCGACGCCCGCGGGATTGGTGAACGTCGTGACGCCGGCGCCGTTGATCACCGCCCTCAGCCCTGACTCGCGCAGCGCGAGGCGCAGTGAGCGGAGCGCCGGGTTCGCGGCCGCGCGAGAGTTGTGGATAATCACGACCGCGCTGACGCCGCCGTCGCGAGTGGCAGTGAGATCCAGATCGGTGCCGGGAAGAACGGACCGATAGAGCGCCGACGATCCCGAGATTGCAGGCGCTGGTAGCCGACCCGGGAACTCGAGGTTGAGCCGGGCGCCAGCGACGCTCGTCAGGGACACCATCGGCCCCAAGCCGCCGCCAGAGAACGCCACCGAGGATGGCACGGCCCTGGGGGTCCAGTAGCCCGTCGCGATATGCCGCAGCGTCGTGCTGATGGGTCGCCAGTGGCCATTGACCTTGACGCGCACCGGCATCACGTTCGTTATGTTCATGAAGGTTCCGTTTGGCCGCGCAGTGGTGATCGAGGTTTCGGTCGTCAGCGACGCGACCACCACTGGCTTGCCGCTTGCGTGGGCCTGCGCGCTGGCGGCCAGGTCCGCGGTGCGGGCTGAGGCCGCCTTGGCGGCGAGCGGGGACGGGACGTTAGTTTTGGGCTTCGCCGCTGCCTCGAGGCCCCGCGAGCCCTCCGACGCGACAGCCGGAGCGGCAAGGCCGATTGCGAGGCAGAACGCGGCTGGTACCGCGAGGAGCCCGAGAAGTCGTGGATGGTAGGGCCGTGGTCTCAATCTGGTTCGGGCCATCGTGATCCCTTTCCGTGATGCTCCGCTCAGCCTGACGTCCGCGAGGCCGCGCTCCGCGAATGCGAGGCTTCTTAGTGCGAAAGGTAACAAGACCTGGCGGCATTGGATATATATGGCGATCAACTCACGTTACGGATGATCATGATGGAAAACCCGTACCTTGGTAAATAACACTCTGTAATTTGATGATGACCAATTGTGCCTGTAATCATATGAGCCGCGGCTATTGCCACAATGATTGGCCGTTGCTAATTTCGGTTTATCTTGTCATCAGGCGCCACGGGTGGTGGGTTATGGCTGGGTCCGGGCAATTTAGGCAGTCGGGCAGCGCGTGGCGGATGAGGACCCCACGGTTAGCGGTTGTTATAGCGACGTTCGCGCTGGTAGCTGCGGGCGCGACGCCAGCCGCAGCAGCGTCGTCGGCGTATTCGGGAAAGATCTGGTCGCCCTTCGCGTTGCCGCAGGCTAAGTCAGTGCCTGGGGTGCCGCTCAGGCCTGGTGCGGGCGCCGCGGCGCGTGCTCGGGTGCTGAGGCGGTTGCACGAGCCGGGTGCAGCCCCGGCGGTGCGTTACTCACCGGGTGGGACGCGCTGGCCAGTGGCCGGCAGTGCCGTCGTGGGCCTGCTGGCGCGCACGGTGCACCGGGTGCGGGTGGCGGGCAAATGGCAGACCCAGGCGGTGGAGGTCGCAGCGTCGGGATGGCAACGTGCGGCCGGGCTTCCGGTGGAGGTCAGGCGCGGTACCGGCGGCCTCGCGGGGGTGTCTGTGGCGGTCGCGGGCTCGCGGGCAACGAAGGCCCTCGGGATCCGGGGCGTGGTGCTGTCGCTGGCGGCCCGTGGCGGTTCTGGCGAGGCCCAGGTGGAGTTGTCGTATGCGGCATTCGCCGGAATGTACGGCGCGGCGTGGTCGTCGCGGCTGAGACTGGTGGAGCTACCATCGTGCGCGATCAGTGATCCCGCGCGGGCGGCGTGTCGGCGCATGGTGCCAGTGCCGTCGGTGAACAACTACCGGTCGCGCACGGTGTCGGCGCTCGTGTCGCTGGGTTCGGCCGGCGCGGGTCCGGCCGCGCGGCTGAGTTCTGCGGTTGTGCGGCCGGATGCTAATGGGGCCATGATCCTCGCGGCGACGTCGGGGCCGTCGGGTCCGGCGGGTGATTTCACCGCCACCCCGCTGCGGCCGTCCGGGACGTGGGCGGAGCAAGATGGCGCGTTCACCTACTCGTATCCGCTGGTGCTTCCGCCGGCGCTGGCGGGGTCCGCGCCGAACGTGACGTTCTCCTATGACTCGCAGTCGGTTGACTCAGAGACGTCGGGGTCAAACACGCAGGGCGGGTGGATCGGGGATGGCTGGGATTACTCGCCGGGGTTCATCGAGCGGTCGTATGAGCCGTGCTCCCAGGACGGGATCACTAACGCGGCGGATCTTTGCTTCGGCGGGCAGAACGCGACTCTGTCGCTCGGCGCGCATTCCTCGCAGCTGGTGCTGGATTCCTCGGGGGGATGGCACCTGAAGGCCGACGACGGGACGAAGGTGCAACTGCTGCAGGCGCCGTCCTCGCCGGGTAACGGGCTGTGGAACAACGAGTACTGGGTGGTCACGACAACAGACGGGACGCAGTACTACTTCGGGCTCGACCACTTGCCAGGCGGGAGCGGGTCGGACCCGTCCACGAACGCAGCTTGGGGCGAGCCGGTCTATAACCCGCACTCAGGTGATCCATGCTATTCGTCGTCTTCGGGTCAGAATTCGTTCTGCCAGATGGGCTGGCGGTGGAATCTGGACTTCGTGGTAGACCCGATGAAGCGTGTCACGGTGTATCGGTATGCGGCAGAGACGAATTACTACGACCGCGGCTACGTGCAGGGGAACGGTACCGGGACCCTGACGCAGTACACCCGCGGTGGGTATCTGACCGAGATCGACTACGGCTACCTCCTGCCTGACGCGATCGCGGGGGCGAGTCCGGCCGCGAAGGTGATCTTCACCTCCTCCGACCGGTGCCTGTCGTCGCAGTCGACGTGCGACGCCAACCATACGGCGACGTACTGGCCGGATGTGCCATGGGATCAGAACTGCGGGTCCTCGGGCTCATGCACGAACTACTCGCCGACGTTCTGGACAACCCAGATGCTGACGGGGATCACTACCAAGGTATTGGAATCCGGCACTTACAAGAGCGTGGACTCGTGGACATTGGCACAGGCGTTCCCGGTCGGCGCGGGGTCGAATCCGGTGATGGAGCTGTCCTCGATCACGCGGCAGGGCCTGGACGGAGGATCGCTGGCAGTGCCGGCCGTGCAATTCACTACCTCCGAGATCGACAATCGGGTTGACGGGCTGGTGCCCTCCGAGCCGCCGGTCTACAGGCCGCGGATCACCGGGATCACCACTGAGACAGGCGCGCTGATCACGGTGACCTACCAAACCCCAGGCTGCTCACGGCTGCAAGGCATCATGCCGGCGCATGACTACTCGAATACCATGCCGTGCTTCCCGGTGTGGTGGGCGCCACCGGGGGGGTCACTGGCCGAGGACTGGTTCACCAAGTCACTGGTGTCGCAGATCGCGGTGTCGGATCAGACCGGCGCTGGCTCCCCGGCACAGGTCACCAGCTACGCCTACCTAGGGAAGGCGGCGTGGCACTATGACGACAATCCGCTGGTCCCATCGTCGAAGAGGACGTGGGATCAGTTCCGCGGCTACCAGCAGATCGAAACCACCACTGGCCAGGCGCCCGATCCGGTGACCGAGACGATCCAGACCTACATGCAGGGTATGGACGGCGACAATAACGGCACGGGTGGCACCAGATCGGTGACGGTGCAGGACCCCGCAGGGGATCCAACCGTGACCGACAGCGACTGGCTCGCCGGGCAGGTCATCGAGGCCGACACCTACAGCGCCGCTAGCGGCGCCGTCGTGAAGCGACAGGTGTCGGGTTGGAGCTACAACCAGACAGCGGACCAGTCCCAGCCTGGCGGCCTGCCGGACCTGACCGCGCACATGATCGCCAGTTCCACCAGCCGGACCGACCTGTTGTTCACCGGCGGCACCTGGCGGTCGGGCCTGACAACGACCTATTACAACTCCAGCGCCTTGCCCGTGGCGACCGACAATGCTCCCTACGGGTCGCCCGAGACGTGCGCCACCACTAGCTACGCCACAGCGCCGTCTGGGAACTCGATGATGGAGTCCTACCCAGACCGGGTCACAACCGTCACCGGCGCTAACAGCGGCGGCAAGTGCCCCGCCGCCAGCTCGGCCGACATCGTCTCCGATCAGGAGACCTACTATGACGATGCCACCTCCACGCTGTCCTCAATGGGCAGCCTCGGCTCGCTGGCATACCCGGGCGGACAGGCGACGGGAACCAAGCGCGCGATCACATGGCCCGGTGGCGGCGAGGTCTGGCAAGCTCAGTCCGCGACCGGCTATGACGCTCTCGGCCGGGTCACCTCGGTGACGGCCCCGACGCCGAATGGCGCCACCGGAAATGCCACGACGACCACCGCGTACACCCCGTCCTATGCATCCGGTGCCACCGGAACCGAACTTCCCACCAAGATCAAGGTCACGAACCCGTTGACGTGGGCAACCACGACCACCTACGACCAGGGCCGGGAATCGCGACTGACAGTCACGGACCAAAACGGCGAGGTCACGACCGCGGGCTACGACGCTCTGGGTCGGCTGACATCAGTCATCATGCCGCGGGACCAGGCGTCGGGAGACAAGACGATCACCTACGCCTACACCGACACCGGCACGGCGCCGTCCACGGTGACCACTTCGACACTGCGAGAGGACGGTTCCAGCAGCTCGGATGTGAAGATCTACGACGGCATGCTGCAGCTGCGGCAAGAGCAAGCGACTCCCGTGAACGCCGCTGCGGGCCGGATCATCACCGACACCTTCTATGACTCCCACGGCTGGGTCGTCAAGGCCCGAAATGGCTACTATGACGCCACTACCAGCCCCGGGATCACTATGTACATGGCCGGGGACGGGTCGATCCCAGGCTGGACTGCGACCACTTACGACGGGATGGGCCGGTTTACCGTCAAGGCGTTCTACTCGGGGAACACCGAGCAATGGCAGACGAGCACCAATTACCCCGGCATGAACGAGACCGATGTCACCCCGGCCGCGGGCGGGACCGCGACGTCAAAGTTCACTAACGTGCTCGGCCAGGTCACCGCCTCCTGGCGCTACACCACGGCCACCCCCGACGGCAACAGCGCACACGCCGACGTTACCTCCTATACGTACAACGCGGCCGGCCAGCAGGCCACCGTCACCGACAACGCCGGCAACAACTGGTCGTACACCTACGACCTGGCCGGGGAGACGGTCAGCGCGACGGACCCGGGTACCAAGGCCCCGATGTCCACGACCTACGATGCAGCGGGCAATATCGCGTCGGTGACCGACGCCCGCGGGCAGCAGCTTTCCTACCAGTACGACTTGATCGGCCGAGAGATCGCAGAGTACTCCGGAACGCTGACCGGGACGTTGCTGGCGACGTGGGGCTACGACCAGGCGCCGCTCAACGGAGGCCCCGCAGCGGCGCTCGGCTACCCCTCATCTTCGACGTCGTATGACAGCGCCGGGGGTGCATCTGGCGGCCCGTACACCGAGAGCGTTACGGGATACAGCGTCGGCTACCAGCCGACCGGTACCTCGACGTCGATCCCGGCGAAGGATCTCGTGCCAGGCGCGACCGGCACGGATACCTTCACCACCACGAGCACCTACACGCCGCTCACTGGCTTGCTGTCTTCAGAGGCCTTCTCCGCTGACAATGGGCTGCCGGCCGAGACCGTGCACTACTCCTACAACTTGCAGGGTGAATTGACCTCAAGTGGCGGTGCCACGGCGCTGCTGGACCAGGCTGTCTACGACCCCTTGGGCAACATCCAGCGGACTACCTACGGCCTGTATGGCAAGCAGCTTGTACAGACTTACACCCAGGACCCCGCCACCCACTGGACGACCCAGGTCACCACCAACCTGCAGACCCTCGCCAGCGGGGCGGCTGACACCTACAGCTACACCTACAACAAGGCCGGTATCCTCACCTCGGTTAGCGACGCGCAGAACGGCGGAGCCACCCAGCTGCAGTGCTTCAGCTACAACAACCTTGGTGAGCTCACGACGGCCTGGACCGACACCAAGGGCACCAGCACCGTCGCCGCCCCCTCGGTGACCGGCATTGGCGGGTGCGTCACAACCACCCCGTCCGCGTCAACGATCGGCGGTCCTGCTCCATACTGGCAGTCCTACACCGATGACCTGCTGGGAGATCGCACGAGTGCCACGTTCCACGACACAAGCGGGAACACGGCCAACGACATCACGCAGACCCTGACCTACCCCGGCAACGGCACCACTGCCGCGGCCCAGCCCGACGCCGCGACGACCACCACCACCCAGCGGGGCGGCAGTGGCGGCCCCTCGACCACGGTGACGGCGGCTTACGACCCGGCGGGCAACACCGTCAGCCGCAAAGTGACCGCCACCAGCGGCACCAATCCCCCGTCCGGGCCGCCTACCGAGAGCAACATCACCTATAACGCAGGCGGACTGACCGCCAAGGTCACCACCAGCAGCGGCACCAGCGGCTATACCTACGATGCCGACGGTAACCTGCTGCTCCAAAGCGGACCGTCGGGCAACATTCTCTACCTCGAGGGCGGTGCTGAGCAGCTTACTTACAACACGAGCACCGCCGCCGTGACCGCGCAGCGCTTCTACGCCGGCCCCGATGGCACCACCATCGTCCGCTCTTACGACAACAACGCCAAGGCCACGACCATCACCGACGAAACCGCCAACATTCAGGGCACTAGCTCGGAGTCCATCAGCACCACCACTCAGGCCATTACCCGCCGCTACTTCGATCCCTTTGGCAACCCGATTGGCGCCGTTCCGTCGAGCTGGCCAGACAATCACGCTTTCCTTGGGAAGCCCACGGACCCCACCACCGGCCTTGACCTCCTCGGTGCCCGCAACTACGACTCGTCTACCGGCCGTTTCCTCACCCTCGACCCCGTATTCGAGCCCGGAGACCCGCTCGCGATGGGCGGCTACGCCTACGCCGACAACACCCCCACCACCAACACCGATCCGACGGGCAAGATGTTCGTTGTTCCCGGCGGAGGGGGCGGTGGGGGCGGAACCTACTCGCCTTCGGTGTTTGAGACTGTCCACACATACACCGAGGCCGCTCTCGCACCATTCGACATTGTGGCGGCTGACCATTGGGTCAGCGCGCTGGAGAGGGTCGCGGGCCAGAAGGAACGATGGGGCAGTGAGCTCGATGACGCCATCGCGCAAGTCAAGAGCGGCATGGAGGCGCTCCCCGGCGAATCGCACGCTCAGGAGCTCATGAATCTGGCCGGAACCGCTGACCGGATCAACAACAAGCTCTACGCCTGGGATACGTTCGCTCCGGACTGGCTCAGGCTGGCGGCCGGGAAGCTCGCGGTCATCAAGGGGACCGGGTATGTGCTCGGCGGCCTGGGCATCCTGGGTGATGTCGGCACGATGATCTCCCCGCCCGACAAGGGAGATCTCGGCAACGTTGATCGCGGGGTCGCGTTTGTCAACGGCGGCCTGATCGCCGCCAACCTCGCGCTCGACGAGTTTCCTGTCGTGGGCGAGGCGATGATGATCGGCACGGGGGTCTACCTGGCGGGCGACTACTTGTACAACCACTGGACGCCATTCCATAACTTCTGCGACAGCGTCGGCAGCAGCGTGGTGAACTCGGTGACGTCAATCGGGCACCTTGGCAGCTCCGCGTGGCACAGCGCGACCAACTTCCTCGGAGACCTGTTTTGACGGCAGCAGATAGGTTCGTGACGGCGCGTGCCGCGGAGCGCCATCCCACGGAAGGCCGGATGGATAACAGGACCTATGCCGAGAGGCGGTGCGCCTTGCGCTGGCCGCTGCTGATGTGGGGGCTGGCCGTGCCTGCCGGACTGACGGGCCTGCTGGTCCTGGCAGGGATATTTGATGATCCGAGCAGCCTGTTCTCTGCCTGGGTGGTCCCCCTAGCAGGCGGGCTCGGTTTCCTGGCGGCGATGGTGGGCACCGCCCTGCTGTACCGGAACTGGCCCACCGCGATCCGCATCGATGAGCGAGGCGTGTCGATCGGCGCGGTTGGCTCACGACGTGGCGCGACACGCCGGCCGACCGTCACGCACCAGAACTGGGGCTTGTTCAGCTGCGCGTGGCAGGACGTCAAGGACCTGACTGTGGTGACGGATCAATGGCAAATTCACCAGATCAAGAAGTCGCCGCAGTACTGGACGCTGAGCAATCGCTGGGGCAAGCCGCGGGAGATGACGCGCTGCATGGCCGGTGTACTGACGGCGCCGTTCATGAAGGCTGCACTGGTCATCAACGTCGGGTACGCGGACGTGGTCAGACCGGAGCTTCGCCCGGCGCGGTTTTTCGCCAACTACATCTCACAGCCGAAATTCTCGGTGCGGGTGAAGGCCGAGCGGAGTCCGATGTGGGTAGTGCCGACGCGGAACCCAGATGAGTTGCTCGCCTACCTGACTTCCCTCGGCCGCTAGCGAACCTTGGGAGGTCCCCTGCTGCGCATGCTGGACGACCAACAGTTGGCGTCCTAAATGTCGTCATGAGCATGGGCGCGGATCTTGTCCGCGTCCTGCCGCGCCGCCGCAATGATGCGGTCGGCCTCGCCGTGCGCGTCAGCTATGACCTTCTCGGCCTCTTGTTGCGCAAGGTGCAGGATTTGCTCAACTTGCCCGGCCACACTGGGGTGGGGAGGCAATCGCCTGCCGAACCTCGCCAAGGTCGACCTCCGTTACCGTCGTACTCGACATGTCAGCATAGCTGCCGCCTTGCTTAGTCTGCCGCATAACAGGACGAGCATGGGGGTCACATCGCCACAGGTCAGAGCGGTGGAGGTGATGTCGAGCCGCAGCCGTCCGTGACCTGGGCGGACAAGTCTCTCGCGACTACCCGTGAACGCCTCCTGACGGGGGTGAATGAGACTGGCCGACGGCCGTTAGTCCGCACCCGTCGGCAACGGCGGCGCGGCATGAGCGTCGACGTCATCTCCCGGGCTCTCAACCTTGCCGCGGTACCCAGCCAGCCGTCGCGGGCAGCGCTCGAGCGCGTCCAAGTTCGTGCTGGTCGGCCTAGCCATCCACGCGGGCACGGCCGGGATCAGGCACATTCCCGTGAGTCCGCACTCTGATGCGCGATACAAGCCTGTCCGAGCGCAAACAATCATGCGGACGGCGGCTGCCAGCCCCGCGGCGGACGCGGCCAGCCGCTGAGCCCGGCATGGGCAGAGTCCGCATCGCCGGCCGAGCGGAGTTCCTCGTCCGGGTCCTGGCTGTCGCGGAGCCACGCCATCAGGACGCCGTAGATGACCGGTGCGAAGCACAGCGCCGGGACCGCCCACAAGATGCCGACCGCGAGCTGCTGGTCCTCGGCGGTGCCCAGGCCATGGCCGGGCGCGTGGCTGTAGGCGGCGAACGAGGCCGCCCTGGACATGCCCATGATGTAGGCCAGCACCCAGATCGTCCACATCGCCACAGCTGCCATCGCGGCGCGCTGCGGGCGTGAGAGCCGTGGCAGCAGCGGCGGGGATTCCACCAGCTCAAGCCAGACGCCAGATCCGCCGACGATAAGCGTCACCACCTCAGCAACCGCCACGCCAGGGTCCCTGGCCAGCGCGTTCACCGTTGCCGGCAGTCTCCAGGCGATGGCTAGCACGATGAACGCCACCAGCGCGACGGCGGCGCGACCGGCACCTGCCCTGCGGGAGCGCGCCAGGCGATCAGCCAGGCCCGGCGGCCGGCCGGAGTCCCGGCCCAGGCGGCGCGACAGGCCGAGAAAGCGCCAGGGCGCGCCGAGCATCAGCAGTGCGGGCGCAGCGACCGCGAAGACAGCGAACTGCAGCGACTCGGCGAACTCGTACTCCCGGGCATAGCTCCCCAGCGGTGGCAGCAGCATGCTAGCGATCAGGACAACTGCAGCCACGGCGAGCCAGGGCCGGACACGCGCAAGCCAGGCTGGCACAACAAACCCCCTGACGATGTGATGATTGCTCCACAACAGCTGCTGCCCATCATCGGCCACCATGGACCGTGCCCGCCAGCCGGCCGGGACGTTCCTGATGGCCAGGGAAGGCGCTTCCAGGATCCCAAGCACACCAGAAGCGCGACAATTGCCCATCTGATCACCGGCCCCTGCGGCCGCATCCATCTGCTCTCATCCGCCAAGCACCCCTCAAGGCACCGCAGGCCGTACAGCAAGCCGAACCTATAGAAAAGGTGACACTAGGCCAGCTGGACATGGCGCCGCCACAAAGCGGTCGCTGCGGCCCGAGATCTGCCTGGTCGCGCCGCGGGCCGACTTGAGTACACCTGGCCGCCATGGCGTTCTCAGCAGTCGCCGGATTGCTAGCCGTCGCGGCAGGTTTTGCCGTCTGTGCGTCAGGCGTGCGGCCAGACCGGGCGATCCAGTGGATACCTACCTGCGCCACGAAGATCGAGGACGGCATCGGATGCACGGGAGTTCCGGCGGCGGAGGACCCGCTCGATAGTGCCAGCAGTGATGCCGCGAGCCGCAGCATGGCCGCTGGAGATCCGCCCCCAGGAACCGGCCCTGGACGGCTGCCGGCAGGCATGCAGCTCGGGCACGGCTCCCGCGGCGGCGATGCCGCGAGTTTAGTCAGAGAGGGAGCAGGCGCGGCCGAGCCGCACTACGCAGGCACATGTTAGCTAGTCCCTGTCCTCCTCGGGCCGCGGCGCCTGCACGGCGCGCGGGGCATCTGCGGGATGCCCGCCTGCCTGGCTGCCCGGTTCCGGGCGCGGTGGCTCGGAGTTGCCTGCCGCCGGGGCGAGCAGGCTGATGCGGTCGCCGACGGCGAGGCTGATGCCGGGGTCGGGGTCGCGCAGTGTGCCGCTGTCCAGGACCGTGACCGGCACACATCCGCGCGGCCAGGCGATGTCGCTGAGCGGCTGGCCCGCGGCGGGCGAGCCGTCCGGGATCGTAACTTCGATCAGCTGATAGCTCCCGAGCGGGGCCGGGGCCCCCGGCAGATCATCGCGCTGGCCGGGGAGGACCTGTCCGGCGCCCGGCTGAGCCTGCCGGCCGCCGTCGCCGGCGGCGCGAATGTGGCGGGCGATGGCCTGCAGCACGTTGTTGCTGGTGAGCCAGCCCTGCAGTTGCTGGCCGTCGTCGGAGATGACCGGCAGCCCGTCCCGGCCATACAGTTCCAGCTGCCGGACGGCCTGGGTGAGGGACTCGGTGGCGAACAGTACCTGCGGGGACAGCCGACCGGTGATGGGCCCGGGCAGGGCCGGGTCGCCACCGCCTTGCTGGGCGGAGGGTCCGGCGTCGGCGGGCAGGGCCCGGTGGAAGGCGCGCATGGCGTCGGCGGCGGTGAGGTCCTCGAACGGGTCCGCCGACGGGGCGCGGTCGATGTCGATGCCGCGTCGCAGCAGCTTGGTGGTGTAGATGGTGCCGTAGCTCAGCCCGCGGGAGGTGGCGGTGGCGATGGCGACGGCGAGCATCACCGGCAGCGTCAGGCTGAAGTCCCCGGTCATCTCCACCACGCTGGCCACCGACGTCAGCGGCGCGCGGGCGGCGGCGGCGAACACCGCGCCCATGGCGACGACCGCGTACAGGGCTGGCTGCCCGGCAGCCGGGCCGATGGCATGATGAACGATCTCGCCGAAGGCCATCCCGGAGGTGGCACCGATGAACAGGGACGGCGCGAAGACGCCTCCTGATCCGCCGATGCCGATGGTGAGGCTGCAGGCGATGATCTTCCCGGCGGCCAGGATGATCAGGAACCACAGGGCGTAGCTGCCGCCGACGGCCTTGTACAAGACGGGGTAGCCGACCCCGTACATCTGCGGCAGGGCGAGCAGCAGCAGGCCGAGCAGAATGCCGCCGACGGCGGGGCGGGCCCACTCGGGCCGGTTTTTCCAGACCCGGTCGCACAGGTCCTCCGTCGCGTACAGGACCTTGGAGAAGGTCAGGCCGATCAGCGCGGCGATAACGGCGAGGCCCGCGATCAGCAGGTAGGTGGTCACGTGGTGCAGCGCGATCCCGGATGGCAGCCCGGACAGGAACGGCGCGGTACCGAGGAACTGCCGGCTGACGATGTCGGCCGTCAGCGCGGACAGCATCACCGTGAAGACGGCCTCGACCGATAGCTCCCGCAAGATGATCTCCACGCCGAAGAACACGCCGGTGATGGGCGCGTTGAAGGTAGCCGAGATACCGCCGGCGGCACCGCAGGCGACCAGGATCCGCAGCCGGTTCTCCGGCATCTTCACCCACTGGCCCAGGCTGGAGGCCAGCGCGGATCCGATCTGCACGATCGGGCCTTCCCGGCCGACGGACCCGCCCACCCCGATGCAGATGGCCGAAGCGATGGACTTGACCCCTGCGACCTGCGGCCGGATCCGGCCTCCTTCCTCGGCGACGGCGATCATCACCTCGGGCACGCCGTGGCCGCGGGCCTCGCGGGCGTACTTATAAATCAATGGCCCGTAGATGAGCCCGCCGATGACGGGGATGACGATGAAGAACGCAAGGCCCAGCCAGGGCAGATGAGTGCTAGCGACGCGGCCCTGCTGCCCGAACTGAACGTGCCCGGTCGCCAGCCAGGTGACGAAGTAGATCAGGTACCGGAACGCCACCGCGCCGAGCCCGGCCCCGGCACCGACGACCAGGGCGATAACCAGCAGCCCGCCCCGCGACCCCCGCAGCCACCCGCCAGCCCGCGCCTTCCACGAAACGGATGCCGACGCGGGCGCGTGGCTCGTCGCGGTCACGGTCGTTCTTCCTCTTCGGCGGGCCCGGACTGTCCCGGTTCCGCGGCCGGTGCGGGCCACAAGCTGTCGGGCACTTCACCGGCGGCCCGGGCGAATGCCTGCAGCGCGTTGGCGATCGCGGGCTGCTGGCGGGGCGGGAGCTTGGCCAGGATCCCGGCGATCAGCTCGCGCCGGCGCGCGGTCGCCTGGTCGACGACCTGCCGCCCGCCGGGCGTGATCGACACCTGGACGGCCCGGCGGTCCGCGCGATCCCGGTACCGGCGGATCAGCCCTTTGCGCAGCAGCCGGTCGCACATCCGACCGGCGGTCGACGGCGTCACTCCCAGTGCCGCGGCCAGGTCCACCATCCGCTGCGGGCCTCGGGACGCCAGCACCACCAGGGCCCGGTACTGAGCGATCGTCGTGTCCTCCGCCGTGGCGCCCAGCGACATAGTCGCAATCGCGATCAGCGACCGGCTCGCCGTCAGCACCGCGTCCACCGCGGCCTCGTCAACCAGGTGATCGTCCACGCTCGGCCTCATCAATTTGATTGCATACTGCAATTACTGCACTATGACTCTATCAGCTTGCGGCAGCGGCCGGACTTGCCATCCCGTCCTTGCCCGGCTACGGCGAGCCGGATGCTGAGCAGCAGTCCTGGGCGGCGGGATCTCGAACGCCTCCACTTGGTTGCGGCGCGGATCGTGACGGTTCGCCTCGCGGCGCCGCACGGGCTCCGAGCCGTCTCTGCGGGCTGACATGCCGCCTACTAGACTGGCGGCCGCGAGCCGGGAAGCCTGGTCGGCACCTTTGTTCCGCGTAGGGAGCCGGAATGGCCATGTGGCCGGGAAGAACTGCCAAAGCCGGGGCTGCGGGGCGCGCCCGGCCGCACCGTGAGGACTGACCGGGATGCTGGTTGCCGTCGCGGTTCCCGCGGTCCTGGTCGCTGCCCTTATCAGCCTGGCGACTAGCCGGGTTCTGGTGTCACAGCTTGAGCGCCTCGGGGAACGGCCTGGCCTGTCTGAGCCCCTGCCGGCAATCGTGGCAGCACTCGCCGCCGCACCAGAGGTCACCGCCGCCGCGACCGCGATGGCAGGTCATCTGCAGCGGCTCGGCGGCGGGTCGTCATCGGGTCGAAAGTCGTCAGCCTGGCCGCTCTCCCCGGCTGCGGCGCGGTGGTTGCCGAGCCGATCCGCCTGCACCGCAAGGTCGTGGCGCTCGCCGGGATTGTCGTGATCTGCATAGTCCTCCTCTGCCCGATCGTGACCCTCGGCGCGCTGTCGTCGGCCGGGCGGAGCGGGGCCGGGGCTGAAAGAGGACAGCGTGTCTGACGGCTCGTCCGCGTCGGTCGGCGGTTTCTCGGAACGGACGGCATGGGCGCGGAATCTGCAGACCCCGCTGCGCAGGTTCCTGCGGAACGAGACCGGCAGCTCCGCTGTGTTGCTCGTCATGACGCTAGCCGCGCTGGCCTGGGTGAACATCGATGCTTCTTCGTATGACAGCTTCTGGCGCACCCAGCTGTCGGTCCGGCTCGGCAGCGGCGGGGTGTCGCTGGATCTGCGAGAGTGGGTGAACAGCGGCCTGATGACGTTCTTCTTCTTCGTCTTCGGGCTAGAGGCCCGGCGTGAGTTCGACATGGGCGAGCTACGGGAGCGGCGGCGGCTGGCGCTGCCGGTCGCGGCCGGGCTGGGCGGCCTGCTGGTTCCGGTGGCGATCTACCTGTCTTTCAACGCTGGCACTTCCGCAGCTGACGGCTGGGGCACGGCGATGTCGACCGACACCGCGTTCGCGCTCGGGATGCTGGCCCTGACGGGTCCGCGGTTCCCTGACCGGGTGCGGGCCTTCCTCCTGTCCGTCGCGGTGGTCGACGACGTGGTGTCGCTGGTCGTCATCGGCGTTGCCTACAGTCACCACATCGCTCCGGCTGCACTGGCGACCGGGTTCGGTATCCTCGGCGTGGTCTTCCTCGTCCGCAACGCGGGCGTGCGGTACGGAATCGTCTACGCGCTGCTAGGGATCATGGCGTGGGTTGCCGTGCTCAAGTCCGGCGTGGACCCGGTCGTCGTCGGCCTGGTGATCGGCCTGCTGACCTATGCCTATCCAGCGGCCCGGCCGGACCTAGAGCGAGCAAGCGAGCTGTTCCGCACCTTCAGGGAGCAGCCGACCTCCGAGCTAGCCCGGGAGGCCAGCGCAGGTCTGTCCGGAGCGATCTCGCCGAACGAGCGGCTGCAGCTGCTCTACCATCCCTGGACCAGCTACGTGATCGTGCCGGTCTTCGCCCTCGCCAATGCCGGGATCACCCTCAGCGGCAGTTTCCTCGCCCGCGCCTACACCTCCCCGGTCACGCTCGGGATTCTCGTGGGCTATGTGGCCGGCAAGCCGGTCGGCATCACCGGCGGTTCCTGGCTACTGACCCGGCTCAGCCGAGGCCGGCTCGGCCGCCCGTCGGCTGGGCCGCGGTCGCCGGCACAGGCACGATCGCCGGGATCGGCTTCGCTGTCTCCATCCTGATCGCAACCCTGGCCTTCACCGGCAGCCAGCTGCAGGATGCCAAGCTCGGCGTACTCAGCGCCGCTCTCGGCGCTTCGGTGGTTACCTGGCTGGTCTTCCGCGTCACCACGCTGCTGCCGTCCAGGCTGCAGATCCGCGCGCTACTCGGCAGTTCCGTGGCCATCACCGATCTGGGGGCGCCCGTCGACCCAGGCCGCGACCATATCCGCGGCCCCGCCAGCGCACCGGTGACGATCGTCGAGTACGGCGACTTCGAGTGCCCCTACTGCGGCCAGGCCGAGCCCGCTATCCGCAACCTGCTTGTCGGCCAGGGCGAGGTGAGGTATGCGTGGCGCCACCTCCCCCTCAATGACGTTCACCCCCACGCCCAGCTCGCCGCCGAGGCAGCCGAAGCCGCTGCGGCCCAGGGCAAGTTCTGGGAAATGCACGACCAGCTCATCGAGCACCAGGATGAGCTGGTCGCCCGTGACCTGATCCGGTACGCCAGCGAAATCGGGCTCGACAGCGCTCGGTTCCTCGCCGACCTCAGAAAACACGCGGGCGCCGCCAGAGTCGCCGAAGACATCGATACCGCCGACCTGTCAGGCGTATCCGGCACCCCGACGTTCTTCATCAACGGCCGGCGCCACCACGGTCCCTACGACATCGCCGCGCTAACAGCGGCCGTGCAGACCGCCAAAGCCACCGCGGCCGCTCGGAAGCCATCCTCCAGAGCCAACACCGGCAGCGGTCCTAGCCGCTCAACCCCAGCGGGCTAACTGTCGACGGTTAGGCCACCCATGCGGCTGAGATTGCGGCGCGGCCCAGGCAGGAGGATCGTGCAAGCGACGTTCTGTCAGGCCGATAACGGACAGCCATCCTCCCGTGGTGCGGCGCCGAGCCGCGGAGGCAACGCTCGAGGGTGCCGGGTTGCCCGTTTCCGATCACGCACAGCTCCCGGCATCGACGCAGCCGATTCTCTGCGCCAAGGCATCTGGATTGACGACGGACCACCTGATGATGAGCCTCGACATCTTGGTTGAGGCAAGGACCGCTAGCTCGGTCGAGGAGCACGAGACATTCGAGATGAGTAAGCAGAGACCGGTACTCGAGCCGGGAGCGCTCCTTCGAACTCGGTCGGTCGCGACGCCGCCAGGAATGATATGTGACGATCTCAGCGGCGGTGTGCGCACGTCCGGAGAGCGTATGAATGGGCTTCGCGGCCTGAATGCAGGTGTACGGCGACGGGGAAAGCAGCCGTCCGATGGCCAGTGCGACAGACCTGAATCGAGTCGCAGAGCTCGGTCGCCCATCCCGCCAGCAAGTCCGCTACCTCCAAGAACGACTGCGAGTGACGCGGTCGGCTCTCCTCGCGGAGTCATGACGGTCATCGATCAGGCCGACGTTCACCGTCGTGAGAGACACGAAGCTTGTTCGCCGATCGGCGTCCCGACCCGCTGCGAAAGTCGCGCCACTGAGACTAGTTGGGGCCGGAAACTGAGACTAGAGCCTGAAAGTCACGGGTTACCCACCGCAGGGTATGCGGTCGTTTCCGCAAGCCAGAGCGGTGGAGGTGGGATTTGAACCCACGGAAGGGTTGCCCCTTCACACGCTTTCGAGGCGTGCGCCCTCGGCCACTAGGCGACTCCACCGGAGCCGAGCCTACCTGAGCGCGGCCATTCGCGGGCGCTGGGCCGCCTGCGGCTAGCGGCGCTGGTCGAAGAACTCGCGCAGCACCGCCGCGCACTCGTCGGCGAGCACTCCGCTGACGACCTCGACCGGCTGGCCAAGGCGCGGATCGTGCAGGACGTCCCAGACTGAGCCGACGGCGCCAGCCCGCGGATCGCTGGCGCCGTAGACGAGCCGGGCGATGCGCCCGGCGAGCACCGCTCCGGCGCACATCGTGCAGGGCTCCAGGGTTACGACCAGCGTGCAGTCATCAAGCCGCCAGTTGCCGCGCGCCTGGCCGGCGGCCCGCAGGGCCACCACCTCCGCATGCGCGGTCGGATCGGCGCTGGCCTCGCGCAGATTACGGCCACGGGCGATGACGGCCCCGTTCCCGTCCAGCAGCACCGCGCCAACCGGAACGTCGGCAACCCCCGTGCTCGCAGCCGCCCGCGCCTCGGCAAGGGCGGCCTGCATGGCCGGCTCGAAGCTGGCCAGGTAGCCCGTCATCGGCTGACAAGCCCGGTCAGACGGCACCGATAGCCGAGTCCAGCGCCCGCTCGAGCGCGGCACCGAACCCGATTCGCCTGGCCAGGCTCGCGAGCACCTCATCGGGGAAGAGGTCAAGATCACCAGACAGCGCGCCTAGCTCCATCTCGTCGACTCCGAGGTCGGCGAAGATTGACATGTCCCCAACTGGCAGCACCTGATCGAGGTCTTCGTCTTCAGGAACGGGAATATCCAGGTAGTCGAGGACCTGTCTGGCCAGCGGCCAGTCGACCGAGGCAGTGACGTCGGACAAGAACACGGAGACATGATTGCCAAGGACTCGCAACGCGACGAAAAAGTCGTCACCAACGGCTGCTAGGCCAATTGCGCCGCCGATGCCCGGCTGCTGACGCAATGCCAGGATCAGGCCATCGAGGTTCTCGGTCAGCGCCGTTGGCAGAACCTCGGCCTCCCAGACGTCGTCTTCCCGGTAGACGACGACTGCGAAGTCGCTCGGGCTCACATCGGTCATCGTCACCCCGTTGGCTGGGATCCCAGAAGGGAAATGGTGTCAGACTCAACGCCTTCGTGCGTACCGATCGGGCCGCTGGGCCGGGTTGCCTGCCGCGCTCACGCTGTCGGCCCGTCACCGCGCGGCGGCGTGCTCGTAGCCGTCTGCTCCCGTATGGTTGCTAGGGGTAACCGGTCATTGGTCGGCAAATTGTGCCGAGCTATGCTGATGCGCAGACGTAGAAGAGCCAATTGTTCACGCGCAGTAGTGGCCTACTACGGTAGTTCGGGGGAGGTGATCACGTGTTGCGGAAGGTCATCACATGGGCAATCGTCGTATTCTTGATCTATTATCTAGCCACCAACCCGACTGGCGCGGCACATGCCCTCCAGCATGCCTTTAACGGTCTCAAGTCCGCAGGGAACTCAATGTCACGCTTTGTGGACAAGCTCTAGCGATGCGGCCCCCGCCCTCTGGTGCCAAGGCGCCCGTCGCGATCAACAAATACCTGCTGCCCCGCGAGATCCCGGTTGCGACCGTCCGGCAGCACCCTGCTGTGCTCATCGCCCCCAGCGCCATGGCCCTCGGCGGACTGCTGCTGGTAGGCATCGGCACCGCGACTGTCGTGCACGGGGTGTACGGCATGATCCTCTGGGGCATCTGGCTACTGCTGTTCTTGCGCCTGATCTGGAAGACAGTGAACTGGTGGGTTGACTACTTTGTCGTCACCAGTGAGCGCCTGCTCCTCACAACTGGATTCCTGACCCGCCGGGTCAACATGATGCCGCTGACCAAAGTCACCGATATGAGCTTCCGCCGGTCATTCCCAGGCCGGCTACTGGGATACGGCGAGTTCATCGTGGAGTCCGCGGGCCAGGACCAGGCCTTGCGAAACGTGGAATTTATTCCGTATCCAGAGCAGCTTTACCTGCTCATTTGTGGGATGCTCTTCCCGTCGAGTGCACCCGATCCAGAGGACGACGAGAGTCGCCCCCCGGCTCTCGCTGACGAACTCTGATCTCAGCGCTCTGCCCCTTCCCCGGGGTTCGTGCGGCCGGATGACATCCGATGGCGTCCGGCCGCACGAGCTTGTTTAAGACGGTGCGGTCAGACCGTGACCAGGATGACGCCGAGGGCGGCCAGCAGGAGCCCGGCTACCTGGGCAACCCGCAGCCGCTCGCCAAGGACGAACCTCGCCAGGACCACGGTCACGCCCGGGTACAGCGAGGTCAGCACGACCGCCAGGCCGAAGAGGCCGTGGCGGGTGGCAACCACGTAGCTGACGTTCGCACTCGCATCGAGGACACCCGAGCCGAACATGGCGAGCAGCAGCCTGGCTCCGCCCGAGGCAATGACCGGCCGGGTCCTGGTGACAGCCGCGACGATCACAATGACGAGGAAGCCGGCCAGCCTGGAGGCCACGATCGGCCAGAACGCCCCGGACTGACCGGCATTGCGAAGGAAGATGAAGAACAGCCCGAAGGTCGCCCCGGCCGCGAGACCGTAGCCGATCGCCCGGATGTGGAATCCGCGCGCGGCCAGTCGGCGGACGAGGCCGACGGCCCGTTGCTCACCCGCGGCCCCTCCGCGCGTGTCGTCGCCTGCCTTGTCCTCCGCCGGGCTGCCGGCGGCGCTGACCAGCACTATCGCCGCAAGACAGATCAGGGCGCCGATGTAGACCGAGGCGCTCGCGCGCTCGCCATCGGCGATAGACACGGCGACCGGCAGGACCGTCGCGGTCAGCGCGGACGTCGGCGCCACGACGGTCATAGGACCCTCGGCGAGGCCCGCGTAGAAGACGATCAGCCCGATGCCACCGAGAGCGCCGGCCGCGAGGCCCCAGGCGAGCCCGGCCAGTCGCGGGCCCTCGCCTGAGACCAGGGCAGCAAACAGGACGACCGCGAGTCCGGCGAGGGCAGAGGCGGGCAGGATGGACAGCGCCCGCGCCCGCCGCGTCGCGACGCCGCCCAGGAAGTCGGCGCTGCCGTACAGCAACGCCGCGGCCAGAGCGAAGATCGTGACCACTAGATGATCGCCTCGGCCCGTCGCATTGCGCTCCGCAGCATACCGGCCAGGGCCCCGATGGACTTCCGGCCCGGGTGCGCGGGCCCGGGTATGCGGGGCCCGGGTGCGCGGGCCTGCCCGGCGATGGCGGGCGCAGCGCCGAAGATGGCGGTCGTCGTCGTCATTTCACGGCTGCCACGCATGATGGCGTCCGGCATGCCCGTTTTGCGCGCACGTCAGCCGTGAAATGACGAGTGGCCGATCGGCAAAGGCCGGGAAAAGGTGACTGGCCTTTCCTATCGTCGGCCGCGAAATGCCAGGTTACTGTGATCTTGTGTACGACCGGATGATCAGCGTGCCCGCATTGCCGTCCCGCGTGGTCGGCGAGTACCTCATGCCGAGCGAGAACGTCGTCCTGAGCGTTCGGATGCATCCAGTCGCGATCATCCGTCCGGTGATCGTGATCCTGGTCAGCCTGATTGCGGCAGGCTTCGTGACCGGGACAGCGCCGCCTGCCTTCGGCGGGATCGTGACATTAATCTGGGTCCTGTGGGCCGTGCTGTTCCTGTGGCAGCTTTGGGATCTCATCACCTGGTGGCGGAAGTACTTCGTCGTCACCGAGAACCGGCTGATGCTGATCACCAACCTGCTGGTCGTGGACGTCGGGATGATGCCGCTCGCGAAGGTGACCGACATGAGGTTTCATCAGAGCACCTTCGGCCGCGTCTTCGCCTACGGCGAGTTCATAGTTGAGTCCGCCGGGCAGGACCAGGCACTGAGCCATGTCCAGCCCGTGCCCTATCCGTCGGAGATGTACCAGGAGATACTCGCCCTGATCTTCCCGCCGAAGCCGGGAAGCCCGCCGCGGCGTCCGGGTCCTTCGGGCTCTGCCGGGCCTTCAGGTCCTTCCGGCCCATCGGGTCCTTCGGGCCCGTCGGGCGCTGGCCCTTCCGGCAGTTCCGGTCCTTCGAGACCCTCCTGGCCTGAGGCACCCGCGGCGGGGCAGTCCGGACGCCCGCAGGACGATCCGGGGTTCTGAGGCACCGGCCGCTAGGCCCGACGGCTACCCGGAACTTGTCCCTGGTCGGCCGTGGCCGTTATCACCGGCGTTAGCGCCCTCGTGCCGTGCTCGACTGTGCCGTGCTCGACTGTGCCGTGCTCGACTGTGCGCATGCGTCCGCTAACGATGGAAGTGACGATGTCAGCACGATCCGCCTGCCGAAGCGGCGACGTGCCTGAGCGGC
The DNA here is from genome assembly GCA_963792725.1 of uncultured Actinomycetota bacterium. GTDB lineage: Bacteria > Actinomycetota > Actinomycetes > Streptosporangiales > Streptosporangiaceae > JAJYUU01. Next base: position 92,183 of record CAWBXJ010000005.1, read on the forward strand.
GGTGCCGGCATCGCATTGACGTCGTAGCCAGGGTTGTCAGCGACATAGCCGACCCAGGTACACGAGCCAGGGGCGGCCGGAGCGGTAGCGATCACCATCTGAGCGGATGTCAGGCACTTGCCGAGGGTGACATTCCAGACCCACACGCCGCTGAGCCGCTGCGCGACCGCCGGCGCCCCGTGTGACTTCACGCGGACAATAACGTCGCCCGACTCGTCCTTGCGGGCATAGCAGCGACGAGCAGCAGGGTCGGCCTTCGCTGCGGTCTGCTGGTGAGCCGCCGGAGTCGTGACAGTTGCCGATGCCGAACGCGCTGAAGAGCTAGCCGCGCGCGACGAGGTGGCGCCATGGCCGCTGCTGGTGCCGCAACCGGCAAGCACGAGCACAGCCAGGCCCGCGGCAGCCATGGGACGAATGGTGGATTTCACAAGCAGTAAGTCCATCACGCCGACCCCGCGTACAGGCCATCAATGCGCAAGCCCAGCTCGGCGTAGCCGACGGGGTGCCGCGCCCCCGCGGCCGAGTCTTGGGGGCACCGGCCGGACGTTCTGAGGTCGCTAGGCGGTCGTCCTGGCCCAGGGGATGTGCGCTCACGGCCGGTGCCTTGCCTGGATCCTCACCTGGCGCGAGGGGACTGTCAAGACTTGTTTTTGGTGCCTTGCCGGCGCTCACTGTTTGCGGCAAGGCGAGCTTGACGGCGATACCAATTCCTGTGCCTTGTCTTATGGATATAGATAAAGCAATCAGCACCGGAGCCGGCCGTGCGGGCGGCGCCTCCCAGCCGGGGCGGCCCGCGGCATCGTCGCCGATCGAGTTCCGGCTCGACCCGGGCTCTGGTGTGCCCACCTACCTGCAACTCGTGCACCAGGTCGAGCATGCGCTGCGGCTGGGATATCTCAAGCCGGACGACCAGCTGCCCAAGGTCAGGGACGTGGTGGCCACGCTGGCGATCAACCCGAACACCGTGCTGAAGGCCTACAAAGAGCTGGAGGTCAAGGGCCTGGCGGCCGGCCGGCCAGGCCAGGGCACGTTCGTCCGGGCCACGCTGAGCCAGATTTCCCTCCCGGAGCTGACCGAGCTGAGCAAGGCCCTGCGCGGCTGGCTGACTGCCGCGGACGGGGCCGGGCTGGACGAGGACGGGATCGTGGCGCTGTTCACCAGCGCGCTGCGGGATTTCTATGAGCGCCGCGGCGGGTCGCGCGCCCGCGGCGGCGCGGCGCACGGCGAGACGGAGGGCGTCGCGTGAACGTCGTGGAGACCAGCGGCCTGGGCAAGCGGGTGCGCCGCTGGGCGACCTGCACCTCTTTGCAACCAGGCACCGGACGAGGGCGGCCAGGAAGTTCTTCGATCGCGCGCAACCAGTACTGAGCGGGATACCCGACAACTCGCTGCTGGAGACATCCCGGCTCAAGGTTTTGAGCCGGTGCCCTGGTAATAGCCGAGCCGCTAGTAAGGCACACCGGCCGGAAGCAGCCGAGACAGAATGACAGCCGCCTTAGGCGGGACCTACGCTGACGCGCATGCCCGAGGAGACCGAGTACTTCGTAACCCAGAATGCCCACGACCCCGACACCCTTACACGCCACATGAACCACATGGCCCGCGACGGCTGGAAACTCCTCAGTGTCGACTTCGCGCACAGGGGCGAGACCGGCTTTCATACCTTCTTCTGGCAGCGCCCGCTCCGCGCGCAGGAGCGAGGCCAGGAAACGTCACAGTGAGCGTCGCGCCCGTCGCATCAGCGTCACGCCGGAAGTAACGCGCGATTACGCCCCAGGCCGATGAGCACATGAGCAGGCGAGGTAGCTGATGCAACCACGGGGACATACCCCGGCGGCACACGGCCTGGGATAACGAGACGAGCGTCCGGCCGGAGATGTGGCCCCGGACGTAACCGCTAGTCAGTGGGCGGAGGCTCGGGGATTTGAACACTGCCCAAAGCTAAGGCTTCGCCTGGTATCGGTCACCTACGGCAAACTACCGCGACTCATGCCGAGCGGGCATGAACGGGTTGATGGCGGCTGGAGCCGGCGAAGGGAATCCAAGCCTCATGACCAGCTTGGAAGGCTGCGACTGCCGTCCGCCGGACCAGTGCTAACGCAGGTCAGGATGGTTGTGGTATGCACGTCAGTGACCGTGGTGACTCGTCCTTGACCGTTACTTCGGGCACGCGGCGGGCACGCCAGTTCAAGATGTCCAGGACTTTAGGCGGGGCGTCGGAATATCAAGAGCATCCGGTCTCGGCCTGCCCAGTCTCGGACGAGGATCTCAGCGTCGCTAATACCGGCTTCCGCGCAGCGGTTCCTCAGGGTGTCCGCGTCGTGGATGTAGCCGGCGTTCGGCAGGCCATCAGCAAGTCCGCGGCTGATGCGGTCGGCGGGCAGGTCATCGTCTGTCCCTGGCGGGAGGGGACCTTCGATGAGAGCGAGTCCGCCTTTGCTGAGCGCTCGCCACATACCAGCGAGAGCCTGGACTTGGCTGGCTGGGCTGAGGACCTCGTAGAACGCTGACCACAGGCAGATAACCGAATCAAACGACTCGTCTCTGAGCGGAAGACTGGTCATGCTTCCTGCGACGAGCGGCAACCGGACGCCCTGGGCGAGAGCTTCGAGACTGCCGCTGCGGAGCAGTGACTCCGAGTGGTCCAAGCCGGTGACAACGTAGCCGCGGGCGGCCAGCGGAATGGCGATGCGGCCGTACCCGCATCCGACGTCCAGGACTCGTTTGCGCCCTGCGATGTAGCTCGCTGTCAGTTCGACGATAGCCGCGTCCCATTCGGGGCGGCTGCGTCGCCGCAGGCCCTCGGCCCCAAGGCTGGCGTAATAGTCGCGGCTCAGAGCCTCGTCTGCTGGCATAGACCGAGCATGCCAGCCGGCTGCCGTATTTAGAGCCGTTGCTTCAGCCAACTGTGCACTCCGCTGACTCGGTGTGCCTGGAGTGTGAGATGCCCGTCGTCCTCGAGCAGCCGGGCTTCGACCCCCGGGATGTGGGCGGCGAGCCACTGGGCGTGGGCGATGGGAATGAACTTGTCCTGCCTGCCGTGCAGGAGCAGTACCGGGATGGAGATGTCGGCTAGGTCGCATCCCCACGGACGGATCAGGCCGTAGCTGTCGTCCCACCATCCCTGGCTGCCCGGCGCGAGGGCCTCGTGATTGGTGCGTACCGTGAATTCGGCCAGTTCGCCCGTCAGGACCGCGGCGTCTGGGGCAGACAGCATAGGGACCCAATCCTGAACCAGGCTGCTGGCCGTGGTGGCCAGTTCGTCCTTCCTGGCCTCGTCAAGACTGGCCGTACCGCGTCAGGGTCGGTAAGCGCCCGCCGGTAGGCATCGGCGGCCTTAAGGCCATCAAACCAGTCCAGCCCTTCGGCATCGTAAGGCGCAAATGACGCGAGGGCAGCGGCAGCGGTGACCAGATCGGGCAGCAAGGCCGCGCACGCCAGTACGCGCGGTCCGCCGCCGGAAAGGCCCCACATCGCCAGCCTGCCGATCTCAAGCGCGGCGCAGATGGCCCTGACGTCGGCTGCGGCATCGGCAACGCTCCGCCCCGGCTGGGGTGTCGAGCCGCCGTACCCGGGCCGGTCATAGCTGATCAGCCGCAGACCCTGCTCGGCGGCATCCGCCGCGTTGGGGCCGTACAGGTGACGCGACATGGGAGTGCCGTTGTGCACGAGCACCGGCATGCCCGCGAGATCACCGCTTTCTTGAACCGCGAGGACCCGGCCATCAGATGTGCGAACGGTCCGTTCCATGTCAACTCCTGGTGCGTCTCGGGACCCGCCTGCGCCAACCGCCTCGCCCCTGGAGACGACAAAAAAACGGCCCCGAGAACGTACCAAATAGGCCCAGTCCAGACGAAATGCTTTTCTTGCCCCTGGGTCGGCCAGCAGGGCAAAGTGATCAATGAGTTTTCCGGCGAGGGCGAGTGCCCGTACTCGCCCTCCCCCGCATAGCTGCCATCAGTCGGCGACTATCGGCCGGGTTCGGTCAAGGGTGGCCGCTAGGCCATCGCGTCAGCGACGCGAGCGCAGCGAGCGCCCTTGGCGGGTTCCGGTCGACGCCGAATAATCGAGTAGCGGGGATGAGGCGACTACAGATAGTGCCATGGCTTGCGCAGTTCCGGCGCGGGCGTGCCGGGCGGGCCTCCCCAAGGCTGAGCCCGGCGCGCGGAGCGCCGGTGCGGCTGCGCGGAGCGCGGCCGCCCTTGATCTAGATACGGCTCAATTCGGCAACGCAGGACGGTGAGGCGCAGCCGAGGCCATTTTAAGTGCGAGAGCGGCCAATGCGTGGCGTGCCAGCGGCTAGGACATCAGCGGGCAATGAACCGTGCCAGGCCATCGCCAACTGCCACGTGCCAGTGCATGTGGCGGTTGTGCTGCTCGTTCCCGCACGAGGAGATGACCTGACAGCCGCCGTGCAGGTCAGTGAGCAGGCGTGCGGCTCCTTGGACTGCCAGGAGCACAGGAGTGATATCGGCTGGTTCTATCTCGAGAAGTGACTCCACGTGCCGTTTCGGTATGACGATGACGTGGTCGGTGCCGAAACCGGGAATCGGCGGCCTGAAGGTCAGTGTGTGCTGATCTTCCGCGACGACTTCAACTGCCGCTAGACCTGGTAGCACCTCGTCGCAATACCAGTCGGGTACTGCCGCCAGATGAGACATAACAGGGCACATTACCGCCTCTGACTAGCGGCTCGTCAGACGCATGCCTTCATAGCCGCTGTGATCTCGGCGAGATTAGTGGTCACGGTTGCGGCCTGGACATCGGCCAGAGCCTGCGCTTTGCCTGGCTTGTTGGCATAGCCGATGACGCTGATTCCGGCTAGGTGCCCGGCGAGGACGTCGCTGGTGGTGTCGCCGATGAAGGTGCAATCGGCGTTCTCCGCGCCGAGCATGCCGACGGCTACCCGGACCCGGTAGGGATCTGGTTTCATCCGGTCGGTGTCGTGGTCGTCGCGGGCGACGACAGCGCGACACCGGCCGGACGACCGGCACTGTGTTCACGGCGCCAGACGGCAAGGCCTGGCGGCCGTCGATGTTCCTGACCCTCACCTGCGACAGCTACGGCAAAGTCGGCCCCGACGGCACCCCCGCCGACCTCGGCAGCTACGACTATCAGCGGGCCGCACGGGACGCGATCCACTTCCCGGCCCTGTTCGACCGGCTCATCCAGAACCTGCGCCGTTACCTCGGCTACGACGTCCAGTATTTCGCCACGATCGAACCCCAGAAAAGACTCGCCCCGCACGCCCACATCGCGTTCCGCGGCGCCATCTCCCGCACCGACCTGCGCGCCGTCATCGCCGCCACCTACCACCAGGTCTGGTGGCCAGCCGCTGACGTGGTGCGGTACGAGAATGACCAGCTGCCCATCTGGCACGAAGCATCCGGCAGCTACATCGACCCGGTCACCGGGGAAGTCCTGCCGACCTGGGACCAGGCCCTAGACAACATCGGCTCGCACGACGAGCCGCTGCACGTCGCCCGGTTCGGGTCCAAGTTCGACGCCCAGGGCGTTCTCGCAGGAACCAAAGACGCTAACCGGTGCGTCGGCTACCTCACCAAGTACCTGACCAAGCGGATATCCGGCTGTCATGCCGCCGACACTGACGGCCAGCGCGCACATGGCGCCCGGCTCGCCGGTGCGCTCCGGTACGAGCCCTGCTCACCCACGTGTGCGAACTGGCTCCGCTACGGCATCCAGCCCCGCAACGCACGGCCCGACCTCGAGCCCGGACTGTGCCGGGGCAAAACCCACCGGACCGAGAACCTCGGCTATGCCGGGCGCCGCGTCCTCGTCAGCCGCAGGTGGTCCGGCAAAACACTCACCGACCACCGCGCCGATCGCAAAGCCTGGCTCACCGCCATGCTCGACCTTCCGGCAACCGAGGACGTCATCTACAAGTGGGAGCGGGTCACCCCGGCCGACCCTGACCACATGCCGCCGACCCAGCGGCTGCTGCACGTCCTCACCGACCGCGTTAGGTGGACCACAGCGCTCGCGGAGGCGCGCCGAAGAGCTGAGGCAGCTACCGGAACGAACTCAGCAACTGCGAAGGAGGCAGCGTGATGGAGCACTTGTTCTACCGTCCCCGGGAGGCCGCTGTCATTCTTGGCATGAGCCGTACGGCAGTCTTCGGGCTGATCAAGACTGGCGAGCTTCGGTCGATCAAGCATGAGGGCTACAGGCTGATACCGGCCAGCGCCCTACTGGAATTTGCCCGGAAGGTGGAGGCGAACGCTCATGGCTCGGCGGTGGCGTGATGGGTACGCGGCGGCCAAACCAGCGCTCGTCCATCTATCTCGGCAACGATGGCTGCTGGCACGGCTGGGTCACCGTCGGCGTCAAGGCTGATGGCGGCCCTGACCGGCGTCACCGGAAAGGGAAGACCGAAGCCGAGGTAACCCGCAAGGTGCGCGAGCTGGAGAGCCAGCGTGAGAGCGGCTACGTCAGCAAACCGGGCCGTGTTCCCACGCTCGCTGAATGGATGCACGAATACCTCAATGTGCTCTGTGAGCGTCTTGTCTTGTCGGAAACGATGGCACCCCGCACCCTGGCCGATTACCGGTCGAAGACCCGCCACTGGATCAATCCGCTTCTTGGTAAGCATCGTCTCGACCGGCTCACGCCTGAGCACCTTGACACCGCGTATTCTGTGATGCTCCGCCGTGGTCTTTCGCCGAGCACCGTCCTAAAGGTTCATCGGATACTTTCGCGCGCACTGAAAATCGCGGTGCGACGCGGCCGGATCTCGCGGAACGTCGCGGCCCTGGTCGATGCTCCCTCAGCGGCTGCGCATGAGATCGAGCCTTTGACCCGCGAGGAAGCCCGGCTCATCTTGGATGTGGCGGCCAGCCGCAGGAACGGCACTCGCTGGTCGGTCGCGCTCGCGTTGGGTATTCGCCAAGGTGAGGCACTTGGACTTCGCTGGTCATATGTAGACCTGGAAACCGGTGTCATACGGGCGTGGTTCCAGATTCAGCGTATCGAGTGGCGGCACGGATGCACCGATCCGCACAAATGCGGCGAACAGTGGCACCGGCCGCCCTGCAAGGCGGCCTGCAGGCGGCACCGCCACCTTCCGGCTTGCAAACCTGGCTGCACGCGAAAAGACCACGTTTGTTACAAGCGGCCATGCCGGCCGGATTGCACTAGCCATGCCGATAAGTGCCCGGATCGTGTTGGCGGGGGCCTGGTCTTTCGGCAGCGGAAAGGGAAGGGCAAGTTGACGCTACAGTGTCCGCCTGCGCTCCTGGAGCTGCTTAGAGAGCACCGCAAGAAGCAAGCCGCCGAGCGCCTGCGGGCTGGTAGCGCGTGGATAGATCACGATCTTGTATTCGCCACCCGTCGGGGCGGTCCGATCGAGCGGACGGAAGACTGGCGGGCCTGGAAGGCCATCCTCAAGCAGGCGACGGTCCGAGACGCTAGGGTCCACGATGCCCGGCACACGGCGGCAACTCTGTTGATCGCGCAGGGCGTTCACATCCGAGTCGTTCAGGAGATTCTTGGCCACACCCGGGTGACGACAACGGAACGCTACACGCACGTGGCTACGCTCCAGATGAAGGACGCGAGCGAGCGGATGGACCAGGCGCTCTGGGGACAGCTATGAGGCAAACTGCAACCCAAATTGCAACCTACGGCCCAGGGCCGCTCACGCGGCCTCCCGGAGCGTTCAGGGGAGGGACCGTGACCTGCGGAGGCTCGGGGATTTGAACCCCGGATGGGCGCGAACCCAAACCGCATTAGCAGTGCGGCGCCATAGACCGGACTAGGCGAAGCCTCCTGGTAGCCCTACCGGGCCGGGCCCTAGGGTACCGGTACAGCCCGATGCTGAGCAAAGCCCGGTAGGAGTGGTCCGACGGGTGACAGTGGTCAGCCCACCTCAATGACCTGATAGTCGCCATTTGCGTACGCATCGCGCATCCGGGTCTTCGCGAACTTCCCGACGCTGGTCTTGGGCACCTCCTGGATGAACGACCAGCGCTCCGGCAGCTGCCAGCGCGGGATCTGCTCGGCCAGGAACGCCCGGAGCTCGGCAGCCGTCGCGGTCGAGCCCTCGGCCAGGACCACGGCGGCCAGCGGCCGCTCGCCCCACTTCTCGTCCGCCACGCCGATGACGGCGGCCTCGGACACAGCGGGGTGGGCCATCAGGATGTTCTCCAGCTCCATGGACGAGATCCACTCGCCGCCCGACTTGATGACGTCCTTGGCCCGGTCGGTCAGCGTCACATAGCCGAGCGGATCGATGGTGCCGACATCGCCGGTACGCAGCCAGCCGTCCCGGAACTTGGCCGGATCGTCATCCTTGTAGTACGAGCCGGTGATCCACGGGCCGCGAACCTCGATCTCGCCCACTGCCTCGCCGTCGCATGGCAGCTCGACGCCGCCCTCCCCAACAAGGCGGTACTCGACCTGGCACATCAGCCGACCCTGCGTATCGCGGTACCGCCATGCTTCCTCATCGGTGACGTTGGCGGGCGGATGCGCCACGCTGCCGAGGGGCGACGTCTCGGTCATGCCCCAGGCCTGCAGGATCCGGACGCCGAGCTCCTTCTCGTAGGCCTCCTGTAGCGAGTGCGGGACCGCCGAGCCGCCGCAGGGCACCAGCCGGAGCGAGGACAGGTCTCCGCCCTGCGCCCGGACGTGCTGGAGCAGGCCGTTCCAGATTGTCGGCACCGCGCCCGCGATAGTCGGGCGCTCGGACTCGATGAGCCGGACCAGCGGGGCGGGCTGGAGGAGCCGGTCCGGCATGATCAGCGAGGCGCCCGACAGCACCGCTGCATAGGGCAGGCCCCAGGCATTGGCGTGGAACATGGGGACCACCGGCAGCACCCGGTCGGCGTCGGACATGCCGAAGACCCCGTTCATGCACACGGCCATCGAGTGCAGGTGCATCGACCGGTGGCTGTAGACAACCCCTTTGGGATGGCCCGTGGTCCCGCTCGTGTAGCACATCGCCGCGGCGGATCGCTCGTCCACCTCGGGCCAGTCAAACGTGTCCGGCTGGCCGACGAGCAGGGCTTCGTAGGAATGGACCGGGCGGCCGAGAGCGACCAGCTCGGCCGGCGGTACGAACTCGGTCTCGTTCTCCGCGGCGGTGACGATGATGTGCCTGATGGCCGGCGCGTGCGGCAGCACCTGAGCCAGGAGCGGCACGAGCGTGGCATCGACGATCACCACGTCGTCGCCAGCATGATCAGCGATGTAGCCGATGACTTGTGGGTCGAGCCGCAGGTTGAGCGTATGGAGGACCGCGCCCATGGACGGGATCGCCAGGTAGGCCTCGAGGTGCTCGGCGTTGTTCCACATCAGGGTCGCGACCCGCTGATCTCCGTCGACGCCGAGCGATCTGAGGGCATTGGCGAGCTTTGCGACTCGCACCCCTGTTGCGCCGTATGTCTGCCGGCGGAGGCCCGTGGAGGTGATGGTCACGACCTCGGAGCTGGCGTAGGCCGTGGTGCCGTGGCGCATGATCGCCGTTACGGTGAGCGGAACGTCCATCATTGTGCTGCGCACGGCCGAACCCCCTGCGGGATAAGGGTGCCGGCCCAGCCAGGCACCTGCTGGCCGCGCCGGTAACCGCCCTGACGTGTGGTTAAGGCCACGGTAGCGGCAAATTGCCGACCGTGTCAGCAGGCAGACCTTGCGGCCGCCGCGCTCAGTCGGGCTGGAGTTCTGCGTCGATGCGCAGCTTGGCCACCGCGCGCGACACCGTGCTCTTTACTGTGCCGAGGCTCACGCCTAGCACCTCGGCGACCTCTGCCTCCGACATGTCGTCGTAGTACCGCAGCATGACCGCGGCTCGCATGCGCTGGGGCAGCCGGTCGATAGCTCGCCGCAGGGTCTCCTGCAGATCGCTGCTCGATGAGTGATCGACGATGGCCTGGTCGGGGATCTCGTCGGTCGGGAATTCCTCCAGCCGACGCCGGCGCCACCACGAGATGTGGGTGTTGACCATCGCCCGCCGCACGTAGCCGTCGAGTGCGCTGCGGTCCTCGATTCGGTCCCAGGCGAGGTAGGTCTTAGCCAGTGCCGACTGAACCAGGTCCTCGGCGTCGGCCACGTTCCCGGTCAGGAGGTATGCCGTGCGCAGCAGGGCGCGGCTGCGCGACCGCACGTAGTCGCGGAACGCTGGGTCATCGATCCCGGCCGCTCTGGCGGCTATCTCCGCGTCGTCGACGGCCCTGGCTGCCGGCACTAGCGGGCGCTGCTGGACCGCGCCCGACTCCGGAACGGCGGCCGATTGCTGGACCGCGCTCGACTCCGGAACGGCGGCCGAGCTGGACCGCGCCCGACTGCAGGATCGCGCCGTACGCCTGCGCCGGGCCGACCCTGTGGGCGTCGGCAGGCTCTTCCGGCTCGGGCGGGCGCCGTTGTTCGGGCGCGCGCGCCGGGGCGGCGGCGAATTCAGCGGCCCCGTTCCCGCAAGCGGCTACCGATACGGCTCGCACGCTGTGGTCGACCTCGTTGCGGTCGGCGGCACTGCGGTCCGCGGCACCGTGGTCGGCCGCACCGCGGTCAGCGGCGCGCTGATCACTCTCGCGCGCGGGCCGATCCGCGACTCGCGGTGCCGCCCCGGCCGCGCTCGCGCGTGTCCCAACACAGTGATCGCCCCCGACGCTCACACCCCAACCGTACCCAGCAAAGCGGCACTACAGTCAGTTACCTCATGTAACGGCGAGTCCCCGTGTGACGGATATTGACAGATCGGGCAACCGGTCAATCTGGCCTACCGGTGACATATCTGCGACTGGCATCCAGAAAGATCACCAAACCGCTTGACGGCGGCCTCGGGAGCTACGCATCGTCGTCAGGCTGGGTTCGTGTCGGGCCCAGGAGGAGGTTCAGATGGCGAGCGGGCCAGCCAGCTTCGCGTGCTGTGATCGCTGCGCCAATCTGGATACCGCTGCACTCCCCGGCGGCGACTCGGTGGCGAGCGCCACTGGCCCCCATATGACGGAATCAGGCACCGAGGCCACTTCGCAACCCGCGCCCGCCAGACCCACGCTAGGTACGGCCGCGAACGCAGCGACAGTGGCGCGCAGGCGGCTGCTGAAGGCCGCTGTCTTCCGGCCGCAGCCCGACACGGACCCCCCGCGAGGTGCGCGCAGGCGCGGCGAGCGGAGCGCCAGCCTGCCTGCTACTCCGGGCGCGCGCCCTGCGCCGATCCACGCGCCGAACCCGACCGCCAGCTTTGCCGACACCTCCCAGCTGCCGCGCACCGTGTCAGGGACCGTGCTGGATGTCAGCCCGCACATTCTGATTCTCGGCAGCGCGGGCAGCGAGCAGCGGTTCACGCTCACGCCAGAGGCGCTCGCCTGGCGAGGCGCACAGTTAGAGCCCGCGGCGCTACACCAGGGCGACCACGCGGTCGTGAGGCTGCACCCCTCGAGCCGGCACATGGCCGACCGCATCTGGGCGAACATCGGCCGGGTCACTGGCGTCATCATCGAGCGATCGGGCAGCACGCTGCTCGTGGACGAGGGTGCCACCAGGCAGCTGCAGGTGATCGCCATTCAGCCGCGCGCGGTCGGCCGGATCCAGGTCCGCTTCCCGACGCTTGAGCCTGGCTACCTCGTCGACATCATCGGCCTTCGACACGGCGACGAGCTCATCGGGATGATCCCGGCCACGTCGCAGCCTGCCTATCCGGCGCACAGGCTGCCCGAGCCAGCCTTCGTCATCGGCCACGTGCCCGACTCCATCAGCGGCTCGGCCACCTGGCACGAGCCGCGAGCCGAGCCTCCCGGCGTTCTCGGTGTCGCATACCCGGCCCTGGACCCGGAGACCGGCTGCGCCGAGGACGCAGCGAGCGGCTTGCAACACGGCTTCGCCAGGATGCCGTACCTCGCGATCGGCAGCGTGCTGCGGGTCAGGAACGACTGCACGCGGGCGGAGTGCCTCGTTCCGGTGACGGGCTGCGCTGCGATCGCCCGCCTGTTCAACGATCGGTGCGTGACCTGCGGTACGTCCCCGCGCGGCCGGGTCGCTGACCTGACACTGGCGAGCTTCATCGCCCTCGGCGGCGAACTCGAACGGGGCTGCTTCAACGCCACGATCACGATGGGCGAATGACCGTGTCCACGCTGGCAGCCATCCGTGAAGTCCAGCTCCTCCTGGTGGCTGCCTTGCTGCTCGGCGGCTGCGTGACCAAGCTGGTCGAGGCGAGGCGATTGGGCGCACTCGATTCCGGCCTGGGGCCGACTGCCCTGTTCCCGGTGCGCCTGCGCAGGCCAACCGCGCTGACCCTATGCGCCGTCGAAGGCGTCCTCGGGTGCGGCCTGATCATTACGGCCGTCGGCATCGGCACGATGGCCGCGGCCATCGGGGTCCGGATCGGTGCCTGTTTGCTGTTCCTAGTCGCCACCAGCGCGCTGATCGAGCTGCGGACGGCACGCCCCGACGTCGGCTGCGGGTGCTTCGGTGACTTCAGCAGCGCGCCCGTCAGCGGACGGACTATCACCAGGTCGGCCCTGCTGGCGGCGGCCGCGCTCTCGACCGTCGGCTTGCACGCGCTCAAGCCGCCGAATACTCGCGGGGCCATCTTCGAGCCGCTCGCGTTCCTGTGTATCGAGCTGCTGGTGATCGGCGCGCTGTCGCCCGAGGTCGGCGAGGGGCTCATCCGGCTCGGCTACTCCGAGCCATGTGAGCTGCGGGCCGTCCCGTCAGCGCGCACGCTGACCGCCCTGCACCGCAGCAAGCAGTGGCGCCGTTATGCGGGCCTGATCGCCTCGGACGAGCCCGCCGATGTCTGGCGCGAGCTGTGCTGGCGCTACGTGGTCTACCCGAGCAGCTACCAGGAACGTCCGGCGGACCTGGTGTTCGCCGTGTTCCTCCAGCATCGCCGCCCGACTGTGCACGCCGCGCTGGTCGACGCCGGAACTGGCCTGCCCCTGCCGTGGCCCACCGCGCCAACCGGACAGGGCCGGCCTGCCCCGCCTGCAGCAGGGCCCGTCGAGCTGCGGCTCCCGGCTGGCGTGGCGGCCGCGCCCGCCGGCGCCCGCGCGGATCTGCCGCTTTCTACGGATCTCTAGCGTCAGGCGTAGACAGGCCAAGATTCCGGCAGACGCCGGCGAGCGGGCCGGGGTGCTAGCGGGCCGGGGTGCTAGCGGGCCGGGGTGCCAGCGGGCCGGGGTGCGGTTTCGCCGGCGGTGCGGCTGGGCACCAGGCGCGGGCCCGGCGCCGGGCCCGGCGTCAGGCGGGCTGGGTGCGCAGGAACCGGCCGAAGTGCGGGACGGTGAAGGCGATCAGGCCGCGCTCCGAGCTGTAGATCAGGCCCTTCTTGATCAGGTTGTCTCTGGCCGGTGACACGCTCGACGGCTTGCGGCCGAGCTCGTCCGCGACCTGCGCCGTCTGCACGGGCTCGTCACCGAGCATGGCCATGGCCCGCATGTACTCCCGCTCGGCCGGAGTGGCGCGCTCATACCTGCTGCCGAAGAACCCGATCGCTAGCTCGCCGGCCGCGACCGGGCCGGCCACGCTGACGTCGTGCGCGGTGACGGGGCTGGACGCCGCGACATCCCAGGTCACCTTGCCGTACGCCTGGACGAAGTACGGGTAGCCGTCGGCCGCCACGTACAGGGCATCAAGCGCCGCCTGCTCAAAATCGGCCCCCTCGCGCCTGGCCGGCGCGAGCAGCGCGATATCAGCGGACTCTCGGTCCAGCCTGTCGATCGCGACGTACCGGAACAGCCGCTCTGAGTAGCTCTTGCTCGCCGACAGCACCGACGGCAGGTGGGGCAGGCCGGCGCCGACGACGATCAGCGGGCCGTTGCTCTGCGACAGCTCGTGGCAGGCCGCGCACAGGGCGGAGATGTCAGGAGCCGGGATGTCCTGCATCTCGTCCACGAACAGCGCGATGCCGACGCCGAGGTCGGCTGCGACCGAGGCGGCGTCGGCAAACAGCTCGGTCAGATCGACCTCGAGATCACCGGAGTCAGCCCGGCCGCGCACTGCGGGGGCGTCGATGCCGAGCTGGGTCACGATCGAGCCCTTCGGCGCCCGGCTGTCTCTCGCCGCGAACGCCTTGAGCACGCCGAGGAAGTGATCGATCCGTTCCGGGGCGCGGTGCCGCGGGGCTAGCTCGCGCACCGCCATGTGCAATGCGCTCGCGACAGGGCGGCGGATCGACTGATCCGGCCGCGCCTCCAGCTTGCCGGTCCCCCACAGGCGCTGCATCGCCATCGACCGGAACGAGTTCAGCAGCACGGTCTTGCCCACACCGCGCAGGCCGGTGAGCACCATGCTGCGTTCCGGCCGACCGCGCGCCACCCGCTCGAGCACGACCTCGAACTGGGCGATCTCGCGGTCGCGGCCCGCTAGCTCGGGCGGGCGCTGACCCGCGCCGGGCGCATAAGGGTTCCGCACCGGGTCCATGCACAGGAGATTATGGGCGCGTCTAGCGGATTCCTTAGATTGACGTAGAAAGCCCTTGCCGGCGTGTCGCGCCGCGCGCTGAACAGGCTGGCCCACCGGGCCAGGCAGCGGACGGGGCCATTAGTCCACTGCCTCTGCCCGGTGGGCGACGCCCCGCGCCAACGGGTGCGGCCACGGCACGGTGCTGACTAGTACTACGAACCGGTACCGGCAGAGGTTCACAATCACAAGAAAATTCTTGCCGGGAACGGGGCCGCGTGCCGATCTGTCGATACAGACAGCGCGCCTACGATCGGCACTTCATGGTTTCGTCGCGTTCAGTGAGCCGGTTTATCCGCTTTGCCCGCGCGGAAACCATGAAACGTCGCCGACCTTTCAGCTCGGGCCGGGTCGCGGCGGCTGATGCAGCCCCGCCAGATACGCGTTGTAGGCAGCCAGGTGCTCGTCGTCGTCGATCGTGCTGCGGCTGGCTGCCTTCCCGGCACCGGCGGCTGCGATCCCGGCCACATCCGCGCCAGCGGCAGCAGCCGGCTGCCGCGAGGCAACGAGAGTGGCCAGATTCTCCTGCCGGGCCCGCTCGAACCAGCTGCGGCCATTGATGGCCGCCCGGTCGTCCCTGCTCCACGCCAGGAAGACGAGCATCATGAGCGCGAACATGATGCCGTCGCCGCCGATCCACATCAGCGCGCCGCCCAGATGCAGGTCGGCGACCGGGCTGGGGGCCCAGGCCGGCCGCGGGCCGGTCGGCACGCCGGGCGAGCTGGCGCTGCCGTACCCGAGCGCCAGGCCGGTGAAGGTGTCCACCGGCATGAGCAGCACCAGGATCACGAACCGGACCGGGTACGACAGGCGCCAGCGGATCGGCTCGCTGCCGAGGATCGGCAGGTAGAACAAGTAGCCGATGAGCACGAACAGCGCATGCTCGGCGTTGTGCGCCGTCTGGTTCTGCTCGACGTAGTTCGCGATCGCGGACAGGTGCGCGGCGAGGACGGCGAGCGCGTACGCAACCGCGCCGAACACCGGCCAGGTCAGGAAGCTCGCGACCCGCGACCGGACGGCGCGCTTGGTCCAGGTGTGCAGGGGATTCCGGCTGGCGTGCAGCAGCAGCGTGAGCGGCTGGCCGGCGATCAGCAGCGGCGGCGCCACCATCAGCAGCATCAGGTGCTGGATCATGTGGTCGTAGAACAGCAGGTCGTCATACGCGCCGATGCCGCTCTGGGTGGCGAGGACGATGACCGCGAGGCCGGCCACGAACAAGCAGGTGCGCCACGCTGGCCAGGGCCGCGCCGGGTGCCGCCTGGCTACCCGGATGACGCCCCACCCGTAGAGACCGACCGCGATGACGGCGAACCCGGTCACGATCGGCGCGAACTGCCACTGCGTGAGCACGGCCGACAGGCTGAACGGGGGGAGCATGCGGTCTCCTTTCACGGGCGAGCCTACTCACCAGCTGACGTCGTGCCGGCCACGGTCTGGCCGCTATCGTTGTCGGCGGAGGGTTCGCCTAGTGGCCGAGGGCGACGGTCTTGAAAATCGTTGTGGCGCGCGAGCGTCACCGTGGGTTCGAATCCCACACCCTCCGCCGAATCCCACACCCTCCGCCGAGGAGCCGAGCTTGCACGCGGTTGTCATCGATCAGCCAGGCGGACCAGAGGTCCTGACGGTCCGCGAAGTACCCGATCCGGTGCCGGCCGCCGATGAGGTCGTCATCACGACCATCGCCGCTGGCGTCAACCGCGCCGACCTGGCCCAGCGGCTGGGCTTCTACCCGCCACCGCCCGGTGCGCCGCTGTACCCGGGGCTCGAGTGCTCGGGCCACATCACTGCGATCGGCGCCGGGTGACGGGCTGGCAGCTAGGCGACGAGGTGTGCGCGCTACTGGCGGGCGGCGGTTACGCGGAGCAGGTCGCCGTTCCGGCCGGCCAGCTCATGCCGATCCCGGCCGGGCTCAGCCTGCGCGACGCTGCGGCGCTGCCCGAAGCCGTCTGTACCGTGCACTCCAACGTCGTCGGCTACGGCCGCCTTGCCGCCGGCGAGACGCTGCTCGTGCATGGCGGCGCGAGCGGCATCGGTACTACCGCTATCCAAGTCGGCCGGGCGCTCGGCGCGAGGGTCGCCTGCACGGCCGGCTCGGCTGACAAGCTCGCCAAGTGCCGCGAGCTCGGTGCCGAGCTGACCATCAACTATCGCGACCAGGATTTCGCCGCCGCCGTGCTCGACTTCACCGGCGGGCGAGGCGCCGACGTCATCCTCGACATCATGGCGGCTGCCTACTTGCCGCGGAACCTCGCCGCCCTCGCTACCGGCGGCCGGCTCGTCGTGATCGGCATGCAGGGCGGCGCGCGGAGCGAGATTGACCTGGGGCAGCTCATGTACAAGCGGGCCAGCGTGCAGGGCTCGACTCTGCGATCGCGGCCGCCCGGTGAGAAGGCGGCGATCGTCGCCGCGGCGCGTGCCGAGCTGTGGCCGCTGATCGGCGCCGGGCAGATCAGGCCGGTGATCCAGACCGTCGTGCCGCTGGCGCAGGCGGCCGAGGCGCATCGGCTGATGGATGGCAGTGCGCATATCGGCAAGATCCTCTTGGACACCGCTGCCGCGACGGCCGGCTGAGCCGCATCAGCCGGCCCCGATTGTGCATCACGGCCACTTCGCCGGCAGACTAGGCAGCATGACTGAGCAGACGAACGGTGAGGTTCACGACAATCCCCGGATCGTCGTGGTCGGCCCGGATGGCGTCGCGACCGAGACGGATATGCAGGAGTCCCGCGAGCGCCCGGTGACCGAGATGATCGAGCAGCCGGCGAAGGTCATGCGGGTCGGGAACATGATCCGTCAGCTGCTCGAGGAGGTCAGGGCCGCGCCACTCGACGAAAAGAGCCGGGCGCGGCTGAAGGCGATTCACTCCAGCTCGATCAAGGAGCTGGAGGACGGTCTGGCCCCCGAGCTGATCGACGAGCTGGAGCGGCTCTCGCTGCCGTTCGCTGAGGACGAGGTACCGAGCGAAGCCGAGCTCCGGATAGCCCAGGCGCAACTTGTCGGCTGGCTGGAGGGACTCTTCCACGGCATCCAGACCACGCTGTTTGCGCAGCAGATGGCTGCCAGGGCGCAGCTCGAGCAGATGCGGCGGGCGCTGCCACCGGGCATGATGCCGGCGCAGGGGGCCGAGGGCGAGGACGCGCAGCACATGCCCCGCTCCTCCGGGCCGTACCTATAGGCCGCCGGGAGGCGCGAGCGGCCGCGAGCGGGCTAGGCCCGGCCTGAGCGGATCCGGGCCAGCCAGTCAGTCGCGTCGATAAACTCGGCGTCCGATTTGTCCTCCTGACGGGCTAGTGTCTGCCCGGTGCTTGCCGGATCCGCCTCGGGATAGCTGCCGAGGAATCGCACGGCGCTACAGACGCGCCGGAGCCCCATGAGTGCCTCGCCGACCCTGGCCTGGGCGACATGGCCCTCGCAGTCGATGAAGAAGCAGTACCTGCCGATGCCATCGCCGGTCGGCCGGGACTCGATCCTGGTCAGGTTCACGCCACGGATGGCGAACTGACCCAGTATGTCCATCAGGGCGCCCGGATGATCGTCCGCCAGGAACGCCACGACCGAGGTCTTGTCAGCCCCGGACCGCGCGGGCAGCTCGCCCGGCCGGCGGACCGCGACGAACCTGGTCACGGCGTCGTCGCGGTCGTGCACGCCTGTCGCCAGCGCGACCAGTCCGTACAGCTCGGCGGCGAACACGCCGGCGAGCGCGGCGTCCAGGTCGCCCTCGGCCACTTGCACGGCCGCGTCTGAGTTCGACGCGGCCGGACGCCAGTCCGCATGCGGCAGGTTTGCGGCCAGCCAGTGGCGGCACTGGGGCTGGGCCACCGGGTGGCCACCCACCAGCCGCACGTCGGCCAGCCGTGTGCCTGGCCTGGTCAGCAGCGCGAACTCGACCGGCACCAGGACTTCGGCGCAGATGACAAGTTCCGTGCCGACGGCCAGCTCGTCCAGCGTCGCGGTGACAGCGCCTTCCACCGAGCTCTCGATCGGCACAACGCCGAGTTCGGCCTCGCCGGTCCGCACCGCGTCCAGGGTCGCCTGGATCGACGCACAGGGCTGCGCATCAGGCTCGGCGCCACCGTCGAGCGCGCGGACGGCCGATTCGGTGAAGGTGCCGCGCGGGCCGAGATAGGAATACCGGTAGGTCACCGCATCATGATCGCATCGTCCTGGCTGGCGGCGCTCGGCCTGCCGCGAGGATGGGCCGCGGGTCTACCGGCCGAGGAGCCGCAGGCCCGTGTCAGGATCGCGTCATCGTCCGGCGTGCTTCGCCGCCAGGGCTGCGCCGGCCTGACGGACGCGCTGGGTGGCGGGCTCGCGAGCCACGAGGGCCCTGGTGACGTCGGCTAGCTGGCGAAGGCGATGAAGCTGGGCCCGCCAGTCGTTGCCGGTCGCCCGGTGCGACAGCGGCACTTCGACCTCTGCGATCCGCATGCCCTTGCGCAGCAGGTCGATGGTCAGCCCGGTCTCGATGCCCCAGCCCGCGGCGAGCGGCAGCGCAGCGGTGAATGCTGCCCTGGTGAGGCACCGCTGCCCGTTCAGCGGCTGGGACGGCCGCCAGCCCGTCGCCCGCTCGATGCCGGCCCCTGCTGTCGCCGTGACGATGCCGAACCCGCCCTTGCGCACCCTGGTCGTGAAGACCGCGATCGTCATGTCCGCAGTGCCCGCCCGCACCGGATCGGCGAGCGGCCCCGCCTCGGCTGCGCTGTCGGCCAGGTCCGCATCGAGGAAGAGCAGGTAGCGCGGCCGAGGCCCGGTAACGACTGGACCCGCTGCGCCAGCCTCGATGAGCTGGACGGCCTCAGCGCCGGTCTCCATTGCCGCGGCCTTACCGCGATTGCGCGCGTGCCTGACGACGTGAGCGCCAGCCGCGGCCGCAAGGCCCGCCGTCTCGTCGGTCGAGCCGTCGTCCACCACCACGACGATGTCAGCGCCGGCAACCGTGCATGCAGCCCGCACCGTCGCGCCGATGAGGTCGGCTTCGTTCTTAGCGGGGATGATGATCGCTAGATCGCCGGGCGGCATGGCAGCGATCCTAGTGCGGACGGCCAGCCCGCCATGGTGACGAGCTACTGGCCAGTTACCCGGGCCGGATCGCTCAGCACGGTGAAGACCGATTCCAGGCCGGTCACCTGAAGCACCTTCCTGGTCGCAGATCCCGGTCCAGCAAGCTGAAGCTCGCCGCCCCGCTCGCGCGCCTGCCGGTGCGCGGCCAGCAGCACGTTGATGCCGGTCGAGTCACAGAAGTCGACGCCAGACATATCCACGATCAAGCGCGCCGGGCTCGTCCCGAGGGCCGTCATCAGCTCAGACTGGAGTTTCGGCGCCGTGTACAGGTCGATCTCGCCCGTCACGGAGATGACGGTGTGATCGCCTTGCGACCTGGTCGTTACCTTTAGCTCCACCTGCCGCAGACTACCGGGTCAGCGCTGATGCCGGCTAGATGGGCAGGTCCGCTCGACCGGTTAAGCGGGTTTTGGCGCAAATATACGCCATGTAATGGCCGATTTTACCCATTGCTCCTCGCGGCTGGCCCTCCATGCCGATGGCCCTGCCAACTACAGCCCGGCCCGGCAGGGCTGATCAGCGCGGACGTAGCGTGGACCCATGCTTCGCATGCTCGTGCTGGTCATTCTCGCGATCGTTGTCGTCCTCGTGGCCATGGCGGTCATCAAGACGCTGTTCTGGCTGGCGCTGATCGGGCTGATCTTCGCCGCGTGCTGCGCGGCACTGGGCGTATTCCGGCTCGGCCACCGCTCGGGCCGCCGACCGCGCAGCCGGTTCTAGCTCGCCGACGTCAGCGCAGCCCGGTCTCGGTCAGCCGCCTGGTCGCTGGCCGCCGCGGCCGGGACCGGCACGGGCGCCGCCGCCGCCGCCGGCTGGCGGGCGGGGCGCGACTCCGGCACCGATACACCCGCCAGCACCGCCGGGCTGTCCCGCCTGACCGGGACTCGCAGTCCCGGCTCCGGCGTGGCCGCCGCCGGTATCGCGGCCAGCTCGCGGCTAACCGGGCAGGTCATGCATCGCGGGCCGCCGCGAACGCTGCCGAGCTCGCTGCTCGGCACACGGATCACGCGCACGCCGGCCGCCTCGAGCCTGGCGTTGGTCTCGGAGTTGCGCTCATGGCTGATGGCCAGGCGGGGGCCGACTGCGAGCACATTGCTGCCATCGTCGCGCTGACCGGGCTGACCCCAGATCGGGTCGATGCCCGAGTCGATGACGTGCAGCCTGCTGATGCCCATCGCCTGCGCGGCCGCTTCCAGGAACGGCTGGGGCCTGGACATTCGCATCCCGTCCGCCCGCGGCGAGATGGTGTGGGCGGTCAGGGTGTACGCCACCGCCGGATGCATGACGACGGCGTCGGCATCCAGGACAGCGCAGATTGTGTCCAGGTGGCCGGCGCCACCGGCCTGGCTGATCGGGACGGCGAGCACGGTGTGGGCGAGGCCAGTGTCGAAGAGCCGCCTGGCCAGCCGCTCCGCACCGGCCGGCGCGGTGCGCTGGCCGACGCCGATTGCCACGACGCCAGCTGCCAGCAGGAGCACATCGCCGCCGTCCAGGTGTTCCAGCTCGGGCTCGTAGAGCCACTTGATCCCCGCGAATCTCGGATGGTGCCGGTAGATGATGGCCGCCAGATCGGTTTCTCGCCGCCGACGGCCCGATACCAGGCTGGCCACGGCCACCTGGTCGCCGACCCAGAAGCTCGAATCCCTGGTGAACACCAGGTTCGGTATCGGGTCGAGCACGAAGTCATGGCGGTCCAGCAGTTCGAACACCACACCGTGGCCGATCTTCAGCTCCGCCGGCGTGAGGCCGGCGATCAGCACCTGAGCGAGCTGCTCCGGTCCGAGATCCTCCAGGTAGGAACGGAGCTGCGCACGCAGCTCCTCGCCCAGACCCGCGTCGGCGATCGCCATGCGGACCGCCTCGTCCCTGGCGGCCTGGTACTCCAGGCAGTCCTGCAGCAGTTCGGTGATGTACAGGACCTGCACACCCTGATCGCGCAGTACCTGGCAGAGCACGTCGTGCTCCTGCCTGGCCTTGCTGACCCACGGCAGCGAGCCAAACAACAGGCGACCCGAGTGCCGCGGCGTGATCCGCTGGAGTTCCAGGCCTGGTCTATGCACGAGGACGGTTCTGAGCTGGCCGACCTCGCTGTCGACGCCGTGGAACTGGCTCACGATTTCCCCCCGCAGTCACCGCCATGTGCCACGGGTACCGACACCTCGCCCGACGCCGCCCCTCGACGGCCCGGGACTGCACCCGCTGCGAGAGGTATTACCAGTCCGGCCCTGAGTTACGCCTGCCGGCGTGGCTAGCTAGCTGCGACATCTCCCGGGCCGCCGCGGCTCGGTGCCGGTCAGGTGGCGCCGCCAGCACCGCCCAGACGGTAAGCCCGCCATCATCGGACCGCACGCCCCACGTCCTGGCCAGGTACTCGACGATGCCGAGACCGCGACCACCGAGCGAGGACACGGTCGGCTGGGCTGGTGTTGGACGGATAAGCGCGCCGCCGTCGCTCACGGCTACCTCCACGGCGTCGTCATCCAGGGCCCACGCGACCTGGACGCTAGCCCCCGGCAGCGGCCTGGCGTGCCGGATCGCGTTACTGAGCAGCTCGCTGACGACGAGCACCGCGTCGCCGACCGCGCCGGCGAAGATCCCGGCCGCGATCAGGTCGGCGGCCAGTCGCTGCCGGGCCACCGCAACGCTGGCCGGAGCGTAAGGCAGTAGCACCGTGCCCACTGTCCCCACCTCCCTGCGTAACTCGCTGACTGCGCG
This sequence comes from uncultured Actinomycetota bacterium, assembly GCA_963792725.1. Taxonomy (GTDB): domain Bacteria; phylum Actinomycetota; class Actinomycetes; order Streptosporangiales; family Streptosporangiaceae; genus JAJYUU01. Next base: position 114,377 of record CAWBXJ010000005.1, read on the forward strand.
CCGCCGCGTGGAGAGCCGCTGTGACCGGAATGCCCCGCAGGCCGGACCGGAAACGGGCCATGCCTGACGAGACCGGCCCAGCGCAGATGGCGGTCCTGACTGGCCGCTGCACGGCCCGGCGTGCCTGCTTGCCCTGACCTGGACCGGACGACCGGCTGCCGGACCGCCTAACTACTGCTCCCCGCCGGGTCATTGAGCAGGCCCTCGGCGGCCAGACTCCGGACAAGGCCGCCTAGACCCGCGCTCAGCCCCGCCCGCTCGGCTGGCGACAGGGCGGCCAGGATGCGCGCCTGCCGGGACTGCCAGGCCTGCCAGACTCGGGCCGCCACGTCGCCGCCCTGTGGCGTCAGGTACAGCCTGACGTAGCGCTGGTTGCCTTCGTCACGGCCGCGCCGGACCCAGCCCTTGCGTTCAAGCCCGGCTGCCAGCCTGCTCACTGTGCTCTTGTCGAGGCCCAGCAGCGCGGCCAGCTCGCCCTGCGCTATGCCGCGCGCCGAGACCAGCTCGATCAGCGCCCGCGCCTCCGACGACGACACGGCGGGCAGGGGTCCCTCGACCCGGTGAGGCCGGCCGCCGGGTCCCGGCTGGCTTGCCGAGTCAAGCTCCGTGGCGCGGCCCGGCTCGCCGGCATGTCCTGACTCACTCGCGGGCAAGCCAGCAGTATCGGCGGAAGCCGGCGGCGCCGCGTGGCCATCGATCACGCTCACCGCGGAGCTGGCCTTGCCGCTAGTGTCAGCGGCGCTCAGGGCGGGCGATACCATCCGCAGCAGCTGGGTAAGCAGATGCTCCAGCTCGCCATCATCCGGCGATACGTTGGCCATGACAACAGTTGTATCGCACAACTGCAGTGGTGGTACAGTCGCCGCGTGATAGTTGCCCCGCACAACTCACTGGCTAGCAGGAGCGGAACGTGACCGACCAGAGGACACCGAAGGGTGCCAGGCTGGCAGCCCGCTCCGCCCGCGACCCCGACGCAGGCCGGCTGTCGGCGCCCGGTCAGCTGCAAGCAGGCGACGTGGCCGTGCTGTCGACGGAGGTCGACGGGGAGCCGCTCGCCGAGCTAGCCGGCCGGCATGGCCTGCGGCCGAGCGCCCAGCGGCCGACGGTGTCTGCGTACCTGTACCAGCTGTGGCGGCGGCGGCACTTCATCTTCGCGTTCGCGACAGCGCGCAACGTCGCCATGTACACCGAGGCTAAGCTCGGCCAGCTCTGGCAGGTGCTGACGCCGCTGCTGAACGCCGGCGTCTACTTCCTCATCTTCGGCCTGCTGCTGCACATCAACCGCGGCGTGCCGAACTACCTCGCGTTCCTGGTGACTGGCGTCTTCGTCTTCAACTTCACCCAGCGGGCGTTCATCTCATGCTCGTCCGTCATCACCGACAGCCTGCCGCTCATCCGGGCGCTCCAGTTCCCGCGTGCGTCGCTGCCGCTCGCGTACGTGATGATCGAGCTTCAGCAGATGTTCCTGTCCATGGTCGTGCTGATCGGCATCGTCCTCGCCACGGGCGAGCCGGTCACCTGGTACTGGCTGCTCGCGGTCCCCGCGCTGCTGCTGCAGACGATCTTCAACGTCGGCGTCGGCATGCTGGTGGCGCGCCTGGGCTCGCAGGTCAACGACTTCAGCCAGCTCCTGCCGTTCCTGATGCGGACCTGGCTCTATGTATCCGGCGTGCTTTTCAGCATCCAGACGCTCGACATCAAGACGCACCGCTGGCTCGTCGTCCTGCTGGAGCTCAACCCGGCCGCCTTGTACATCACGCTGGTCCGCAATGCGCTGCTGCAGAGCCAGCGGCTCAGCGCGCCGGGCAGCCAGTCATACAACAATGCACTCTGCCACGACTGGGCCACGCTGGGGCACAAGGTGGGCGCGCCGGTCAGCTATCAGTACGACAGCGCCTACTGTCCCTACTACGCCAACCCGGCTCACTTCTGGTACTTCGCCATCGGGTGGGCGGTGGTCGCCGCTGTGGTCGGCTTCTTGTTCTTCTGGCGCGCGGAGGCGAGGTACGGCCGTGGCTGAGCCCATGGTGGTCGTTGACGATCTGCACATCGTGTACAAGGTCTACGGCGCGGGCGGCGACCGCGGCACTGCGGCGACGGTGCTGTTGCGGTTGCTCGGCCGCAAGACCCGCGGGTCCATTCGCGAAGTGCACGCTATCCGCGGCATCTCGTTCGTGGCCAACCGTGGCGACGCCGTCGGCGTAATCGGTCGCAACGGGTCTGGCAAGTCCACGCTGCTGCGCGCCATCGCCGGCCTGCTTCCGCCTGAGCACGGCAACGTCTACACCACAGGCGAGGCATCGCTGCTCGGTGTCAACGCAGCGCTACTCGACGACTTGACCGGCGAGCGCAATGTGATACTCGGCTGCCTGGCCATGGGCATGACCAAGCAGGAAGCCAAGGACAAGTACCCGAGCATCGTGGACTTCTCTGGCGTCGGCGACTTCATCGACCTGCCGATGAAGACCTATTCCTCGGGCATGGGCTCGCGGCTGCGCTTCGCCATCGCGGCATCCAAGAGCCACGACGTGCTGCTCGTCGATGAGGCGCTCGCGACCGGCGACGCGGAATTCAGGGTGAAGAGCCATGCCCGGATCGAGGAGCTCAGGCAGGAGGCGGGGACCGTCTTCCTGGTCGCGCACAACCTGGAGGAGGTCGAGCTGACCTGCAACCGGGTGATCTGGATGGAGCGCGGCCAGATCGTGATGGAAGGCGAAGACGTCATCGCCATCATCGACAAGTACATCGCCGCCTCCGGCGGCAATCCCGTGCTGCGCGATCCGACCACCGGCCAGCGCATGAAGGCCGAGGCCCCGGCTCCGGTCAAGGCCTGACCGGAGCCGTCAGCCTGCCGCAACTCACGCGAGCTAGCTGAGCACCCAGATCTCGCCAGGCTCGCTGTAGCAGTCGTCCTGGATCAGCGTGGTTCCGGCGGCCCTGGAGTTGGCCGGGATGGCCAGGCAGCGGCCTGAGTTCGCGTTGATCAGCTGACCGTTCGGGCCACGCAGCCACCTCAGCGCGGCAGACTTCGAGCACCCGGCCAGGTCAACGGCGGCACCGTCCAGCATGCTGCCGCCCTGGACCGCCAGGCACTTGCCCGCGATGCGGATGGTGCCGTCGCGCTCGGCCGTCCAGCGCTGCGACTGGCCGCTACCGCACCCAGCCGACTCGATCAGGGTGCCGACCGTGCCGCTGTCGCCCGGATCGGCCAGGCAGCGGCCAGCCAGCGCGGACAACACCGGCGCTGCCGGAAGCTGCCAGCCACTCGCCGCGCCGCATGACCAGATCACCGCCTGCCTGCCACTGGTCCCGCTGCGCACGGTCAGGCACTTGCCGGTGGCCGGATTGCGCAGGTGACCGTTGGCCAGATAGGTCCAGTCCTGGCGACCGTCGCCCCGCGCGCATCGCCGAAGCGAGGCCCAGGCGCCGTTGCCGGTACCCGTGGTCAGGCAGTGCCCGGCCAGCTCGAGTCGGCCGGTGCCGACGGTGCTCCCGCCGGGCAGGAACTTCCACCGCTGCGAGAATCTCCCAGCGCAGCGCTGAATCTGCGCCCAGATCCGCGCCGCCGTGCTGACGCCCGCCCTGGTCAGGCAGGAGCCGTCACCGGCCAGCCTGACTTCGCCGGCCGCCGCGTGACGGGCCAGGATAGGCGGCACCGTCACGATCGAGAACGTAGCCGAGCCTGAGCCGACCCCGGCCGCACTGCCCGTCACCGTCACGGTGCTGACACCGGGCGTGGCCGGCGCGCGGCCCCGCAGCATGCCGTTGGCCCCGATTGTCACTGTCGACAGCCCGGTGGCCTGGAAGGTTGGCGCGACCGACCCCGGCAGTACGTCGAGCTGGAGCCGGATCGGGGCCCCGGCCAGGTAGACGTGCGTGCCCGGATCCAGCACCGTGACTTCGCCTCCTGGCGGCCCGGTCAGGCTTGTTGTGCCAGCCGGCGTGCCGAGGCCGGTCGGCCCGTCATAGCCGGTCACTGCGTTACACAGGTACTGGCGGGCTGGTTCGCAGGCGCCGTTTGCCCCGCTCGTGATGTCGGTGAGCTGTGATCCGTGCTGGTATGGATAGGCAGCCGGGAACGTACCAGGGAGCAGCGCCCGGTGCGGCCCGCCGGCGACGATGTCGGCGAGCGCGTAGGCCGCCGCGACAATCGGAGTGCCGACACTCGTACCGCCGACCGCCGCCCATCCTGCCGAGCCGAGCGAAGGGTCCTTGACCGAGTCGTAGATCCACGCGCCGGGATTGGGGTCAGCCGCGGCGGACAGATCGTTAGCGGTGCGGTTCAGGCACCCGCCCGGCGACTCGGCGTCGGCGATCTGCCAGGGCGGCTTCGGCTCGAGCTGTGAGCAGCCAGACCCGGTGCCATTCCACGCGCTCTGGGTCCACTGGCCGGACCAGCCGGTCAGGCTCGTGCCACCGACAGCCGTCACATAAGGCGATGCGGCCGGATACTGCGTGCCATATCCGTTGTCCCCGCCAGCTGCCGTAATGGCGACGCCGGGAGCGTAGAAATCCGGATCATATGCGGTCTCGCCGGTGAATTCAGCACCGCTGCCCCAGCTATTGGAGACTGCATCGGCGCCGCTGTGCGCCGCCGTTCGCTCGGCCACGGCAAGATCGGAAATAGATGCCGAAGTGGCCTCCACCAGAATGATTGAGCAGTGCGGGCAGATTGCCGAGACCATATCCAGGTCGAGGGACTCCTCAAGCTCCCAGCCACCGCTGGAGTCAGAAGGCGGCAAGCCGGTCTTACCGCCATGCTCGTTGAGAATCGTCAGGCATCCGTTCGCCTCGTCGCACGCGCCCAGGCCGTAGGCGGACCGGTAGGCGTTGAGGTCACTGCTGGCCTTCGGATCGTTGAAGGCGTCGACAACGGCGACCTTCTCGCCGTGGCCGGCGGCCGCGGCGGCGCCCGTCAGCCCGTAGGCGTCCTGGAGTTGCGCCGGGTCAAAGGCCGTGCCACCAGGCGCAGTAGCTGCGGCGCGCACGGCCGCCGCCCTGGCTCGGGCGCCATGAAGCGTCGAGATCAGCGCCATGCACGCCATCTGACCGGGCGCTGACGGAGTGGAGCACGCCTGCCTGACATGGGGCAGGCTCCCGGCTACCTCGGGACGGGCGACGAAACTAGCCGTCGCCGGGACGGCCGGCACGCTCGCCGAGCTGGCGGCGGCCGGGCTGGAGCTCGGGCTCACGGAGGCCGGGCTGGAGCTCGGGCTCACGGAGGCCGGGCTGGTGCTCGGGCTCACGGAGGTCGGGCTGTCGGGCCGCGCAGCCGCGCCGAGGGCGGCCGGAGCGGCCATCACCGAGGCAGCCAGCCCGGCTAAGCCAGCGACCGCCAGCGCCCTGAGTAGCCGCGCGCGCCGGCGCGGCCGGACCCCCGACGGCCGGACCCCCGGCGGACGAGCGGCCAAGCCAGACCCCGTTGCCCCCATGTCCCCTCCCCAGGGTGCGGCAAGACCCGGGCTACTTCACCCCGAACCGGCTTCTTGCCGCCAAATACAATCCACACGACGCGTAGTGCATTATCGATGAGCTAACGTTCTCAGGAATTCCGGCGGACGCTTTCAACAGCCATTAAGCGAATGCGATTTACCGAAGCACAGCGACTATACCGGCGGCCCTCAGACCGCATCAGTGGAACAGCGAAGGCCGATTCAGTCAGCCGGCCAGGCGCCCAGCCGGGCCCTGCGTGCCGTCCTCAGGTGGCCGAGGGCTCGGTGGCCGGCCTCGGCGCCGGCAACGCGGGTCCCGCTGCGCGCCCCGCAGGCTGCGGGCCGGCCAGGCCGCGCGCCGCCGCCGCGGTGCGCAGCCGCAGGCGCATGGTCGTACCAGGTCCTTCGCGTCCTTCGGCCGCGATCGTTCCGTCCTGCGCCTCGGCGAGCTGCCTGACGATGTACAGGCCAAGCCCGATCCCGCCGAATCTGCGGCGATCCCCCGCCTCACCTTGCACGAACCGCTCGAATACCCGCTCCCGGTCGGCCGGCCTGATGCCGATGCCCTGGTCCTGGACGGTCACCTCGATGGAGTCGGCCCTGGCCCTGGCCGTGACGGCCACGGCGCCGCCCTCCGGCGAGTACTTGAAGGCGTTCTCCAGCAGCTGTCCGATGATGATGTCGGTCGCCATCGGGTCGCCGTTCGCCTCGGGCAGTGCCGCCGGGACATCGAGCTCGAGCGTGTGCCGATCCGACAGCGGCCCGAAGGCGCGGACCGACCCGCGCAGCAGCGCCGCCAGGTCGAACGCGCCGTTGCTGACCTGCAGCTGATCAGCGCCGGCCCGCGACCCGAGCAGGAGCTGCTCGACAAGCTTCGCCAGTACGCCGGCCCGCTCGGCGATCGTCTGGACGGCGGATCGGCGATCGGCGTCCGCCAGCTTGTCCCACCGGCTCGCGAGCGTGCTGGCGAAGCCCTGCACCACGGTGATGGGCGTCCGCAGCTCATGACTGGTCGTGGCCAGGAACAGGTCCTTGGCCTCCTCCAGTTCTTTCGCCGCGGTGATGTCGCGGAAATCGAGGACCTTCTCGCCGCGGCCGCTCAGGCCGGTGCAGAGCAGGTCGATCCACCGGCCGTTGGCGAGCTTGTGCGTCAGCTTCGCGCCTGGCTCCGGGAGCGGGAACGGCGGCCGCCTGCCCGTGGCCAGGTCTGGCGAGAGCCCGGTCAGCCGGTGCGCCGCCGGATTCCACTGCCGCACCAGGCCTTCGGAGTCGAGCACCGCGATGCCGTCCGCGCTCGCGTCGATCACGGCTCGCTCATGGGCTCGCTGCCGGACGACCTCCTCGAAGGCCGTGACATTGGACAGCGCGACGCTAGCGTGCCCGGCCAGCAGCTCCAGCAGCTCCAGCTCCACGTGCCCGACCTTGCGACCGCTGTACAGCGCGTAGAGAGCACCGTACGGGCGCCCGGCCACATGGGAGAGGCTGAGCGTGATCGTATGCAGGCCGGGCAGCGCCGCCCAGATCAGGTCGTCGAACCCGCCTGAGTCACTGGTCGCCATCAGCACGGTCTTGCCGGACCGCATGAGCTGCCCCACCATGCTGCTCTGCAGGTCGGCCGTCCGGCCACGCAGCTCGGCCGGGAGTCCGTCCAGGCTCACCAGCCTGAGCTTGTCCTTCTCAATCAGCACGAAGCCGCCTGCATCGGCTCGGGTCAGCTCGCGCAGGCTGGCGGCGATACGGTCCAGCACCGACTCCAGGTCCAGCTGAGCGTTCATGTCGGCGACGACATCGCCGAGACGCCGCACCACCCTGGCTCGCTCGGCCATGTAATGCCGGACGGCCTCGTCGTCACCGCTGCGATGGCAGACGCAGACCCAGCCGCTCAGCTCGCCCGCGCTGTTGACCATCCGGCTCGCGTCGATTCTCAGGTCGACCATCGAGCCGTCCTTGCGGGTGCGGCGCGTGGCGAACGAGACCTGGCCGCCGCCTGCCACCCGCTCGAGCACGGCGTTGTGCTCTGCCCGAAGTTCCTCCGGCACGAAAGGCGGCTCCAGGCCGACCACCTCGGCGGCACTCCAGCCGAAGAGCCGCTCGGCCGCCGGATTCCAGACCGTGACGCGCCGGTCCGGGCCGACGGCGATGATAGCGTCGGCGGCGCATTCGATGACAGCGCGGGCGGTCCCATCAATTCGATCGCGGTCACGCTGCGCGACCAAAGACTTCCAACCCACGCCCTTATGGTCCCACTTGGTCCGGCTTAAGGTCGGTGAACTGCGGAAACCCCCGGGCCGCGCGGGCCGGAGCGGCCTGCGGGTTCGTTACATCAGTTGGCTGCAACGGGAACCAGCAAGGGAGAGTGCACGTCCAATGGCTATGACGCCACTATCTGACGAGGTGCGGTCACAGCCCAGGTACCGAGTGATCGTGACGCGTGGCGCGGCGCTCGCCGCCTGCGCGCTCCTGGCCGCCGCGTGCGCGCTCCTGGCCGCCGCGTGCGGCAGCACGCCCGCACCAGGCACGGGCGCGGCGGGCGCAAGCGGGACGGGCTCGGGCTCCGCCGCATCCGGCGCGACTGGATCTAGCACAGCGAGCACAACCTCGGCCGCGAAGGTGTCCCTGGCGGTGACCTTCGCCGCCGCGGCGAACTCCCCGGCAACTCGCTACACCCTGCGCTGCGAGCCGGCCGGCGGTACTGTCCACGATCCTGCCGCGGCATGCGCCCGGCTCCTGACGGGTGCGAGCCTGTTCGCCCCGCGGCCCGGTCACATCATGTGCCCGATGATCATGGAGAGCGCGGCCCGCGCCACCGTGTCCGGCACCTACCTGGGCAAGAAGGTGCATGTGTCCATCGTGGACGGCGGCTGCGACCTGTCTCGCTGGGCCAAGCTCAAGGCCGTCTTCCACTAACGCGACTGCTACTTGAGCAATCGGGACAGCCGCCGGTCGGCGAGCGGCTTGCCGCCGGTCTGGCAGGTCGGGCAGTACTGGAGCGCGGAGTCGGCGAACGACACCTCGCGCACCGTGTCGCCGCAGACCGGGCACGCCTGCCCGGCCCTGCCGTGCACGCGCAGGCCTGCCTTCTTTTCTTTCTTGAGGTCGCTCGCGGCCAGCCCGTCCGAGCGGCCGATCGCCTCGGTCAGAGTGCCGACGATCACGGCGTGCAGGTCGGCGACGTCCTGCTGGGTCAGGCTCGAAGCCAGCCGGAACGGCGACATCTTGGCCGCGTGCAGGACCTCATCGGAGTACGCGTTGCCGATTCCGGCGATGAGCTTCTGATCCCTGAGCACGCCCTTGATCTGAGTGCGCCGTCCGGCCAGGATTCCCGCCAGCACCTCGGGCGTGAAGCTCGGGTCGAGCGGCTCGGGTCCGAGCGAAGCCACGCCGGGAATCTGCTCGATGTCGGTGACCAGGTAGACCGCCAGCCGCTTCCGCGTGCCGGCCTCGGTGAGGTCGAATCCTGAGCCGTCGGTGAACCTGAGCCGGAACGCCAGCGGTCCCTTGGCCGGCTTGGGCGGAGTCTCCGGCAGGCTGTCCCGCCAGCGCAGCCAGCCTGCCCTGGCCAGATGCGTGACCAGGTGCAAGGCAGCGCCGCCGCCAGCCGGCTCGGCGATCAGGTCGAGGAACTTGCCGCGCCGCGAAGTCCCGGTGATGCGCGCGCCGCGCAGGGCGGTCAGGGGCGGATCGTAGGTCTTCAGCACGGAGAACTCGGCGACATCAGCCCGGTCGATCTCCCGGCCGACGGCACGCTCGCGCAGATCGGCGGCGAGCGCCGCTACCTCCGGCAGTTCAGGCACACATCGATTGTGCCCGATCCGGTCAATTGCCGGGGCCGGGAGCATCCGGGCCGGGCGCCGCCGCGCCGCCTGCGGCAAGCAGCCCCACCAGGTGCTCTTTGATCGCGGGCCGCGAGCCGAATACGAGCAGGAACAACGCCTCCCTGGCCAGGCGCTGCGGGTGCGCGCCGGCCACGATCGCATGGCTGCCGGCCGCCGCCACCAGGACGCCGGCGGCCTGGCAGGCGAACGCGCTCGCGGCAGCGCGGGCCGCGGGCATCACTACCCCGCCTGATCCCGGCGCTCCGGCGGCGTCCAGCGCGGCCCGGCGCGCAGTCAGCTCGGCCGCGAGTAGCCCAGCGCTGCGGCTGGCCTGACTGCCAGGCTCGGCGGCCTGGCCGAGTAGCTGGCAGCAGCGGCTGGCGACCCCGAGTGCCAGGGAGCCATTGGGCCGCAGGCCAGCCGCGTCGCTGGCGAGCCACTCCGCATACGGGGTGACGCCTGTGATCAGCTCGTCCGGTACGAAGTGCCGGGTGAAGGCCAGCTCGACGGTGCGGCTGGCGTTCACCGCCACCAGGTCCAGGGGGCTCGCCGTCAGGGTCTCGCTGACCTGAGCCGGGAGCAGGCCAGCGACGAGATGCCCCGCGTCGTCGCGCGCCAGGGCATGCACGACGTCGATCATGTCCCAGCCGGTGACCCACGGCACCGACCCGTCGAAGACGTAGCCTCCGGCCACGGCGCGGGCCTGCAGCAACGGCGGGCCGGGGCGGACGCCGCCGAGCGCGATCCCCGCTCGCTGCGCGCCACCGCAGAGCAGCGGAAGCCATCGGTCACGCAGAACAGAGTTCGGCGACCCGGCGAGCGCCCGGACCGCCCCGTGGTGCTGCAGCCAGACAAAGGTCGTGGCCAGGCAGCCGGCTGCCATGATCTCGATCACAGCGCAGAACGTGGCCAGGTCGGCGTCGAGCCCGCCGGCCCAAGCCGGTCCGGCCAGTCCGTACAGCCCGGCCCTGGCGATGGCTTCGAAGTGCTCAGCCGGGACACGGTCCGCAGCGTCCACTTTCATCGCAGACGGGAACAAAACTTCCTCGGCGACCTGCGCTGCCCGGCTCGGCGCGTCCGCTGCAGTCATGCCGACATGCTGCCAGAGCGTGATAGGCATGCCGATCCCGGTGACAAGGACCGCATCCTCGCCTAAGCTGCGGCCAGACTAGCCACTTTGCCGCCAGGGTCGCCGGAGGACGCGCATTCGGAGAGTGGGCGAGGAGGGATTTGAACCCTCACGTCCTTTCGGACACACGGACCTGAACCGTGCGCGTCTGCCGTTCCGCCACCCGCCCTGGGAGCAGCAGTCAGGTTAGCACGTCCGCAAGCTGTCCTACATCGCCGATACGATCGGATACGGCAGGGAGAGGAGGGCACCGCGGTGGGAGTGCTTCAGCGCTTTGAGCACAGGCTCGAGGGGATGGTCGAAGGTGCCTTTGCGCGGGCGTTCAAATCCGAGCTGCAGCCGGTTGAGGTAGCCAGCGCGATTCAGCGGGAGATGGACGACCGGGCGGCGATCGTGGCCCAGGGCCGGACTCTGGTGCCTAACGACTTCGTCGTCGAGGTAGCCGAGGACGACTACGCGCGCCTCGATGTCTACGCCGACAGCCTTGGCATCGAGCTGGCGACACTCGCCAGGGAGTACGCCAAGGAGCAGGGTTACTCGTTTGTCGGTCCGGTCCGGATGCGATTCGAGGGCGTCCGGGACCTCACCACTGGCACGTTCCGGATCCTGTCCGGCGTGATCAGGGGCACGACGGTCGAGGACGGCGAGATCAGGCGCCCGGCCAGCGACCTGCCGCAGCGGGCCGGCGGCTTCCACGGCAACCCGCGGCTGCTGGTCTCCGGGCCCGAGGCAGCTCCCGACGGCAGTACCCAGCGAACGTATGAGATCAGCACGCCACTGATCATTCTCGGCCGCGGCACCGACTGCGACCTGCGACTTGTCGACCCTGGCGTGTCCCGCCACCATGCCGAGATCCGGGTCGAGGACGGCGAGGTCGTACTGGTCGACCTCGGCTCCACCAATGGCACGTTCGTCAACGGCCAGCCAGTCCGGCGGGTCGCGCTGGCCGACGGCACGAGGGTGACACTCGGCCGGACCACGCTGGTGTTCCGTCGGGACAGCATCTACTGACGAGCGCGGATATAAAACCTCAGAAAGGCAGGGAACGAGGCGGCTCCAGCCCGGTGCCGCCCGACAGCCGAACCCAGGACAGCTGACAACCCCACCGGTACGCCAAGGACTCATAACCCGATGAACCCGCTTGAGCTCACACTCATCAGGATCGGGTTCCTTGCTGTCCTGTGGCTCTTCGTGATCGCGGCCGTCGGCGTGGTCCGGACCGACCTATTCGGGCCGGCCAGGCAGCGGCGCAGGCGGTCGGCCGGCGGTGGCCAGCCAGCCCGTCAGGCCAGACCCGCGAAGCCAGCCAGGACAGCCCGGTCCGCGCCGCAGCAGCTGCTGGTGACGACCGGCGCGCTGGCGGGCACGAGCCTCGGCCTGACCGATCAGCAGATCACCATCGGGCGCGCGGATGACGCCACGCTGGTGCTCGCCGACGACTACGCTTCGACCCGACATGCCCGACTGTTCCCGCAGGACGGCCAGTGGCTTGTCGAAGACCTCGGCTCAACTAACGGCACGTACCTGGACCGGCAGAAGGTGACTCAGCCGACCCCCGTGCCCATCGGCGTCCCGATCCGCATTGGCAAGACCGTTCTGGAGCTGCGCAGATGACCCTGGCACTGCACTACGCGCTCCGCTCAGACGTCGGGCTGCTCCGCGAGGGCAATGAGGACTCGGCCTATGCCGGGCCGCGGCTGCTCGCCATCGCGGACGGGATGGGCGGCCACGCCGCTGGCGAGGTCGCTAGCGCCGTGGCCATCACGGCGATCGCGCCGCTAGACAAGCAGAATCTCACCGAGAGCGAAGACATGCTCGACGCGCTGGCGGCAGCGGTCGCCGCGGCGCGCAACACCCTGCACGACATGAGCGTCTCCGACCCGGCGGTCGAAGGGATGGGGACAACGCTGACCGCGCTGCTGTGGGCCGGCGCTCAGGTCGCGGTCTGCCACATCGGCGACTCCCGCGCCTACCTGCTGAGGGACGGTGACCTCTACCAGATCACCCGCGACCACACGCTCATCCAGTCGCTCGTCGACGAGGGCCGGCTGAGCCCGGCCGCAGCGGCCAACCACCCGCAGCGGTCCCTGATCATGCGCGCACTGCAGGGCAGCACCGACGCCGACCCCGACCTGGCCATGCACGAGGCCCTGCTGGGCGATAGGTACCTGCTCTGCTCGGACGGGCTGACCGACGTCGTCGGGGACGAGGCCGTGCACCAGGTACTGTCCACCATCCCCGACGCCGACCAGGCGGTGAACCAGCTGATCGCGCTCGCGATCCGCAACGGCGGCCCGGACAACATCACGTGCATCGTCGCTGACGTCATCGACAGCGCAGCCGGACCGGTCGCGCCGAGTGTCGACGCGCAGCTGGCCGGCGCCGCCTCCAATGGGGACGTCAGTACCCTGCTGCAGGCTGCTACCGGCGGTTCGGGCCCGCCGACCGGCCCCGGGCTGGCGTCCGGCGTGGCTGGCGCCAGCCTGAACGGGCACGGCGGCCGGTCAGGCGCGCCAGCCCTGCAGGCGGACGACGAGGACGAGGACGACTTCGACGAGCCGCACCGCCGGTGGCCGGTCGTCACGACAGTCCTGGTGGTTCTGGTGCTGCTGGTCTTCGGCGGCCTCTACGTCGGCTACCGGGCTACCCAAGGCAACTATTACCTCGCCTCTGACGGCGCCCAGCTCAGCATCTACCGGGGCATCAACCAGAAGATCGCCTGGATCAGCCTCTCGCACGTGTACCGGCGGACCGGCGTGCCGACGTCGCACGTGCCAGGCGACCTGACCATTCCGACGACGCCGACCACGCTGCCCAAGACCATGGCGACGCTCACGTCCATCCAGCACACCTACGCCTGCAGCCAGGCCCAGAAGGCGCTCGAGGCCTGGACAGCGAAGTACACGATCAAGACAACGCCGCCGAAGACTTCCAAGAAGAAGACGACCAGGAAGCCGCCCGTCGTGACGGTGCCGCCGAGGCCAGTCGTGCCGGCGTCCTGCCCGGCACAGGGGGCAGGGTGACGGCGGGCGCAGCAACTGACCGCCCGGTCCCGATGCCACGCGGGCGGCGGCGCACCGAGCTAGTCATGCTGCTGTTCGCGCTGGCCGTCGTGCTGTTCGCCTACGGCGCGGCCGGCCTCGGCCTGCGCGGCAAGCTGCCATCGGGCCTGCCGACGTACATCATCGTGTACGCGCTCGTCGTGCTGGGCGGGCACGTCGCGGTGCGAAGGTTCGCGCCTTACGCCGACCCGCTGCTGCTGCCGCTTGCAGCGCTGCTCAACGGACTCGGCATCGTGATGATCTACCGGCTGCAGGAGTCCGGCCGCAAGGGCTACCCGGGCAACTTGGTCTCGCCGCAGATGTCGACCTCCACCACGCTGTATCAGCTGGTCTTCACGGCAGTCGGCATCGTCGGGCTGTGCCTGGTGCTTGCGCTGATCTCCGAGGCGCGCGTGCTGCAGCGCTACACCTATACGCTCGGCGCCGTCGGCCTGCTGCTGCTGGCCATCCCCGCGGTCCTGCCGACCAGCCACAGCGCCGTCAATGGCGCCAAGGTCTGGATCAAATTCGGCGGATTCTCGATCCAGCCAGGAGAGTTCGCCAGACTGGCGCTCGCGGTGTTCTTCGCCGGCTACCTGGTGTCCAAGCGGGACGTGCTGGCGCTGGCCGGGCGCCGGGTGCTCGGCATCGACCTGCCGCGGGCACGCGACCTGGGCCCGGTGCTGATCGCCTGGTTCGCGAGCCTGCTAATCCTGATCTTCGAGACCGACATCGGCCAGTCGGCACTGTTCTTCGGCCTGTTCGTGGTCATGCTCTACATCGCTACGCAGCGGACGTCCTGGCTGCTGATCGGCGTCGGGCTCTTCCTCGGCGGGACGCTGATCACAGCTAACCTGTTCCACCACGTGATGGAGCGGTTTACCGCCTGGCTGCATCCCTTCCAGGGCAGCAACTCGCTGGGGCTGTCGTACCAGCCGGTCCAGGGGCTCGAGGGGATGGCGTACGGCGGCCTGTTCGGCACCGGCCTCGGCCATGGCCAGCCGTACTTCACCCCGCTGGTGCAAAGCGACTTCATCTTCACCGCGTTCGGCGAAGAGCTTGGCCTCGTCGGCGTCATGGCCCTCCTGCTGCTATTCGGGCTGCTCGTCCAGCGCGGGCTGCGCGCGGCCATCGCGGTCAAGGACCCGTTCTCCAAGCTGCTGGCCGCCGGACTCTCATTCGTCCTGGCCCTCCAGGTCTTCGTGATCGTGGGCGGCGTCAGCGGCCTCATACCGCTGACCGGGGTGACGACCCCGTTCCTATCCCAGGGGGGTTCTTCGCTCGTGGCCAGCTGGATCCTGGTCGGACTGCTCATCCGGATCAGTGACTCGGCGCGTAAGCCCGCGCCGCAGCCGATCCAGGACGAGGGCATGACCCAGGTGGTGCGGGCCGCATGAACCGCGCGATACTCCGTATCTCACTTGCCTGCCTGGCCCTGTTCGTGCTGCTGCTGCTCAACGCCAACTACCTGCAGGGATTCGAGACCACCAAGCTCGCCGCCGAGCCGCACAACGTCCGGGTATTCGACGCCCAGTTCACCTACCAGCGAGGCGCGATCCTGGCTGGCGGCGACGGCACGGAGGTGAGCATCGCCGAGTCGCGGCTGATGAAGGGCACCGATCAGTATCAGCGCTACTACCCGGCCGGCAAGGTCTACGCGCCGGTCACCGGCTACGACACCATCTACGGCAAGTCCGGCATCGAGCAGGCGGAGAACAGCCTGCTGAACGGGACCGACCCGCGGCTGACCATTCACAACTTCACGGCGCTGCTGACGGGGAAGCAGAAGCAGGGCGCGGCGGTGGATCTGACCATCAGCCCGGCCGCCCAGGTGGCGGCGTATAAGGCGCTGTCGAACGACGGCGGCCACGCCGCCGCGCTGGTGGCGATCCAGCCGAGTACCGGCGCGATCCTGGCGCTGGCCTCCTACCCCACCTTCAACCCGAACGTGCTGACGACCTTCGACGGCACGCAGTTCGACAAGATCGACAACCAGCTGCTGCGGGACCCAGCCCAGCCGCTGCTGAACCGGGCCATCCAGGAGACCTATCCGCCCGGCTCGTCATTCAAGATCGTCACCAGCTCTGCCGCGTTCGCGCAGCCCAGCGTGTCGAAGGTGACGAACCCGAGCACGCTGGTGCCAGCCCCGCCCGTGCTGACGCTGCCGAACCGCAACCACCTCATCAACGACGGCGGTGAGCTGTGCGGTGACGGGCAGCCGCCGCTCATCCAGGCGTTCTGGCAGTCCTGCAACACGGCGTTCGGTGCGCTCGGCATGAAGCTCGGGGCGCCGGCGCTGCGCGATCAGTCGAGCCTGTTCGGCATGAACAGGCCGCTGTCCATCCCGCTGCCGGTCGTGCCGAGCGTGCTGCCCGAGGTCAGTGACTGGAAGGACCCGTCGCTGACAGCGTTCACGGCCATCGGGCAGTTCAACGACGCGGTGACGCCGCTACAGGAAGCGATGTTCTCGGCGGCCATCGCCAACCACGGGACGCTCATGTATCCGTACTTGGTCCAGCAGGTCGTCGGGCCCGGCCTCTCGGTCATCGAGCGCGCTCAGCAGCGGACGCTCTACCAGGCCGTAACGCCAACCATTGCCGGCTACATGCAGTCAATGATGTATCAGGTCACCCACAACCCAGGCGGGACCGCCTACGCTACGGCGGGCCCGCAGGCAACCGGCGGGATCACGATCGACGGCAAGACCGGCACGGCAGAGAACGGCGTCAACAACGGGAACCCCAACGATGCCGTCTTCACCTGCTTCGTGCCGGGCAGCGGCGGCTCGCCGTCGCCGATCGCCGTCGGCGTCATCGTGCAGGGCGGCGGGTTCGGCGCAGACGCGGCCGCGCCCATCGCCGTGCAGGTGATCAGGGCCTATCTGGGGGCGCATTCATGAGCACGGGAACTGGCGGCCGCTGCGGCAGGTCTGCCGCCCTCGCGCCGAGCAAGGCGACATGCCGGGAGGTTGGCTGCGGCCCCGGCCTGTCATGCTGGTCGCAGCCCCCGATAAGCAGGACGGTAACGTAAGTGCGCGACATGACTCAGCCACGGCTCCTCGGTGGCCGCTACGAACTCGACGGTATCGTCGGGCGGGGTGGCATGGCCGAGGTGTTCCGGGCCCGCGACATCCGTCTCGACCGAATTGTCGGGGTTAAGACGCTCCGCGACGACCTCGCCCGTGACCAGACCTTCCAGGCCAGGTTCCGCCGCGAGGCCCAGTCGGCCGCCTCGCTCAACCATCCGTCCATCGTCGCCGTGTACGACACCGGCGAGGACATGGTGGGCAACCTCCCCGTGCCGTACATCGTGATGGAGTTCGTCGACGGCCGGACCTTGCGGGACCTGCTCCGCGACGACCGGCGGCTGCTGCCCGAGCGCGCCGCCGAGATCACCGACGGCGTGCTGCGGGCGCTGGACTACAGCCACCGCAACGGCATCGTGCACCGCGACATCAAGCCTGGCAACGTCATGCTCACCAGGTCCGGCGACGTCAAGGTGATGGACTTCGGCATCGCCAGGGCGGTGTCCGACTCCCAGCTGACGATGACCCAGACCGCCCAGGTCATCGGGACCGCGCAGTACCTGTCGCCAGAGCAGGCCAGGGGCGAGCGCGTCGACGCCCGCAGTGACCTCTACTCGACCGGCTGCCTGCTGTACGAGCTGCTCACCGGCCGGCCGCCGTTCACCGGCGACTCGCCCGTGGCGATCGCCTACCAGCATGTCAAGGAAGACCCGGTACCGCCGTCGCAGGTGGACCCGGAGGTGCCGCCCTGGGCTGACGCGATCGTGCTCAAGGCCATGGAGAAGGACCCGGGCGACCGGTATCAGTCCGCGGGTGAGATGCGCAACGATATCCAGCGTGCCCTGTCGGGCGCGCCGGTGGCCGCGCCGATGCTGGCCGACGGCTACGGCGCAGGCACCCGCCGGATGGGCGCGGCCGCCACGCAGGTCGCCGGGCGCACGGCCGCCGTCCCGCCCTACCGGTACGGACCCGAGGACGGCGGACCGGACGGACCGCCCCAGCGGCAGCGCCGTGCCTGGCCCTGGGTGGCCCTGGCCACCGTGGTGATCGTGCTGATCGCGGCCATCGTGCTGCTCAAGTACGTCACCGGTAACAGCGGCGGCGTGGCAGTGCCGAACGTCGCCGGCGACACCCTGCCGGTCGCCCGGCAGGCCATCACCGGTGCCGGCCTGAAGGTCGGGACGGTCACGCCACGGCAAGATGCGTCCGTCACCAAGGGCCTGGTGATCTCGACGAGCCCGGGCTTCGGCCAGACCGAGCCGAGGGGCAACGCCGTCAACATCGTCTATTCATCCGGGCCCAAGCCGGTGGCGAAGAAGCTGGTGCCCTATGTGGTGGGCGAGCCCCGTGGCAAGGCCGTCGCCGCGCTTCGGGCGGCGGGCTTCCAGGTGGCGGTCGTCCCCGGCAACTCCGCGACCGCGCCGCCGAATACCGTCGTCAGCGAAACGCCGCCGGGCAACAGCAATCAGCCGGTGGGTAGCACGATCACGATCAGCGTGACCGGCGCGGCCGTCACGGTGCCGCAGAGCGTGATCGGGATGAGCGCTTCGCAAGCCGTGGCGCTCCTATCGGCCGCGCCCTACAGCTACGTGGTGACCACGCAGACAGGTGGCGGGACCGGGCCGGTGGGAACCGTCTACATGACGAGTCCGGGCGTCGGGACCACGCTGGCTCCTGGCTCGCCGATCACGATCTTCGTGGTGGGCCCGTCCTCGTCTCCGTCGACGTCACCGAGCTCCTCGCCGTCCACGTCGCCGAGCTCTAGTCCGACGCCGACGCCGTGACGGTGGTGGCTATCTGGTCCGGCTTGACCGAGTGGCGGCTGCCGGGCCGCCTGCGGGCGGGCGAGGTGCCATGCCCGCTGGCCGCGAGGAGACGCGTCATCACGCCCGACCAACTACGCTTACGCCGATAGGGCGCGCACGGTCCCCGCGCGCCCGGCCCGCCGGGTACCCGGCCTGCGGGCAGCCAGCAGTTACAGGAGACGACCGTGCCGAAGTCCCGCGTCAGAAGCAAGGCGGTCTACACCCCACCGCCCCGGTCGGCCAAGGCGAAGGTCAGCCCGCCCTGGCTGGTGCCCACCATGCTCGGGAGCCTGGTCTTCGGCCTGGTCTGGATCGTGATCTTCTACGTCAGCCAGCAGAAGTGGCCGATCGGCCCCATCGGCGCGTGGAACCTCGTCGTCGGCTTCGTCTTCGTGGTGGGCGGCCTTGGCCTCGCCACGAGGTGGCACTAGGGCGTTACAGCAGGACGGCTCCGGCCAGCTGGTAGTCCCTGATCACGACGCCGACCACGAGTAGCGCCGCCACGACGACCGTAGCGGTGACCTGAAGCACGGCTCGGTTCTTCCGCGGCGCGTAGGCGTAGGTCGCCGTCAGGAGCGCGCCGGTGACGAGTCCGCCCACGTGAGCCTGCCAGGCGATGTAGGGCACGGCAAAGCCGATGGCCAGGTTCAAGACGATCAGGAACACGACTTGACGGGAGTCGAGGCCGAGCCGCCTGGACAGCACGAACCAGGCGCCGAATAGGCCGAAGATGGCCCCGGATGCGCCCAGCGCCTGCTCGTTGGCCGGGGCCAGGAAGTAGTACGCCACCGAACCGCCGATGGCGCTGGCCACGTACACGGCCAGGTACCGCACGGAGCCGAGGACCCGCTCCATTGCTGGGCCCACAATGATCAGAGCCCACATATTGAAGGCAATGTCCAGGATGCCGAGGCCGCCCGTGCCCGGCAGGAAGGCCGAGGTAAGCAGGCGGTACCACTGGCCAGCCGCGACCCCGACCACCTGCCCGGATGGCGCCCTGGCCAGCGCGAGCATCGACCAGTCGGTCGCCAGGCTCGGGTGCGCTAGCAGCACCACATAAAGCGCCAGATTGAGTCCGACCAGCGCCCAGGTCACCCTGGCAGCTGACGTGATGGTGCCGCCGAATCTGCCCCTCGGCTGACGGACCTGCTTGCCGCCCGACCTGATGCAGTCGACGCACTGGTGGCCGACAGCGGCCGGGCGCAGGCAGTCCGGGCACGCTGGCCGGCCGCAGCGCACGCAGGACACATACGTGGGCCGGCCAGGATGGCGGTAGCACACCGGGGGTGCAGCCTGGCTCTGGTCCTGATCTTGGTCCGGGGGGATGGCCATCGGGTACCGCTCTACTCGCTGTCGTCGCGCCCGATCTCGACGGACTCCAGCACCACGTCGGTGACAGGGCGGTCACCGCGGCTGGTCTGCACCCGGCTGATCTCGTCGACCACGTCGGCGCCGCCGATGACCTCACCGAAGATGGTGTGCTTATTGTTCAGCCACGGCGTCGCCGCCGTGGTGATGAAGAACTGCGAGCCGTTGGTGCCGGGGCCCGCATTCGCCATCGCGAGCAGGTAGGGCCGGTCGAACGACAAGTCCGGGTGGAACTCGTCAGCGAACTTGTAGCCAGGCCCGCCCGTTCCGGTCCCGAGCGGGTCGCCGCCCTGGATCATGAAATCGGGGATGACCCGGTGGAAGATCGTGCCGTCGTACAGCCGCTCCTGGCTGGGCTGGCGGGTCGCCGGGTTGGTCCATTGCCGGCCTCCCTCGGCAAGCTCCACGAAGTTGCGCACGGTCTTAGGTGCGTGATCTGGATAGAGCCGGACGACGACTGGCCCCCGGCTAGTCCGCAGCGTTGCGGTCAGCGTGTTGGTCATAACCAGAATCCTCCCACGGCCTGGCGGCGCACGGGCCACGCTGCCCCTGGCAGCGGCGCGCCCGACGTCGTGGTTGGTCCCACGTTTGCAGGGAAGGTGTCCAGCCTGGGAAGAACATCGGGAGGTCTTTGTGTCTGTCTTGACCAGGAAACACCAAGTAAATGACAGTAACGGGCTCCGCGCTCAGGCTGCCTTTGCGGCCCGGCAGGTCGGGCCGCTTGCGAGCAAGAGCCTGCCGATGGCCCAGCAGGCAGCACAGCAGGCCGCGCAGCAGGCGCAGCTAGCAGCACAGCAGGCGCAGCTGGCAGCGCAGCAGGCCGTCCCGTTCGCCAGGACTGCCGGCGCGTCGATGCGGCAAGGCGCCGATGGCGCCATCGCCTGGGCCACGCCCAAGGTCGACGCTGCCAGGTCGTGGGCTGCGCCCCAGATCGAGCAGTCCGCGCGGGCGATCAGTGAGAGCCTCGCGCCGACGATCTCGAGCGCGCTCATGAACGCCGCACGCAAGGTCGACGCTCCGGTCCGGAAGAAGCCGCGCCGCCGCGGGCTGATCGCCGGGATCGTGCTGCTCGCCGCAGCTGCCGGCGGAGCCGCCGCAGTGCTGTGGCGCCGGCAGCAGCCGGTCGAGGTCACGTCCGTCACGATTACTGAGGAAGACACCCCGCCCGACCCCGACATGAACGGGCACTCTCAGATCGTCTGACATCTGCTGGCCCGGCTGGGCTGGCGACGCCGACGTGGCCTAGCCGTAACGGCAGTCCGGTCATGACATCTGTCATGGCCAGACCTGGACTGCCAGGACGTGACGGCGCGGCTGGCACTGCCTAGCCTGAGTAAATGAACCGCGACCAGTCCGTCCTGGCTGCCGAGGACGCGGACGGGCGCTCGTGGACCCTGCTCCGCCGCACCCTCGTGAGCGGCCTGATCATCTTTGCCTTGCTCCAGCCAGCCATCAACCTGTTCGGCCATCCGCTCGACGGCCGACGCTGGTTCCAGCTGACCGGCGCCGCCGTGCTGGCCGCGCTCGTCTGCTGGCGGGTGAGCTCACGTGAGATGGGCAGTTACCCGGTCCCGTGGCTCTCGCTCGGCGTCATCCTGGCGCTCGGCATCGCGCTGTTCGCGGTGGGCGGCGCCAACTGGATCGCGACACTGGCCGTCACGGCGGCAGCGTTCGGCCGGTACAGCCAGACGCCAGCCCCGGCGGTGATCGGCGCCACGGCGTGTGGTGTCGCCGGGCTGACCGTCTCGGTCATCCACGGGTACCAGTCCGGCCTGATCCTGGCCGCCGGCTTCATCGCGCCGCTGGCTGGCCTGTTTGCCTACAGCGCTGGCAGGCGCGCCGACACTCTCGCCATGCTGCGCCGCACGCGGGCGGAACTGGCGAGGGCGGCAGTCGCCGAGGAGCGGCTGCGCATCGCGCGCGACCTGCATGACCTGCTCGGCCATTCGCTGTCGCTGATCACGCTGAAGGCGGAGCTGGCTGGCCGCGTCATCAGCGCCGACCCGGCACGGGCCGCCAGGGAGATCGCCGAACTCGAGTCGGTGGCCAGGCAGTCCTTGTCTGATGTCCGCGGCGCGGTGGCCGGCTTCCGGCACCCGGATCTGGCAGGTGAGCTGGCGGCCGCCCGGCAGCTACTCGATGCCGCTGGCATCGCCAGCCAGATCAGCTCCGCCGACACCGCCGGTCTGCCGCAGGATGTCGACGCCGCCCTGGCGTGGGCGGTCCGAGAGGGCGCGACCAACGTGGTCCGTCACTCGAAGGCAACCCACGTGGCGATCGCCATCAGCACCGGCCCGGCGGTCGCCACCGCGGAGATCAGCGACAACGGACCAGCGGCTGCCGACGAACTCGTGGCGGCCGGGGTGCCGGTCCTGACGACCGGACCCGATGGGCGTGCCGCGACGGCCAGGGCCAGGCCGATGTTCACCGGCTCGGGCCTGGTCGGCCTCGCCGAGCGGGTGCGCAGCCTTGGCGGCGAGCTGGCAGCCGGAACGGTGGAGCCGCAGGGGTTCCGGTTGCGCGTGGCCGTGCCGCTCAGCACGCAGGCATGACTGCCGGCAAGCGGGACAATAGGCAGGTGACAGTGCGGATCATGATCGCGGAGGATCAGACGATGGTCCGCCAGGCCCTCGTCGCGCTCCTGGAGCTCGAAAGCGACATCGAGGTGGTGGCGGAGGCCGCCGACGGCGATGAGGCGCTCGCGATGGCCCGCAAGCACAGCCCCGAGGTTGCGGTGCTCGACATCGAGATGCCAGGGCCGAGCGGCATCGAGGTCGCCCGCCAGCTGATCGCATCCGGCTTCCGCGGCCGGATCGTGATCGTGACCACCTTCGACCGGCCCGGCTACCTGCGCGCCGCGATGTCAGCCGGTGCCAGCGGATTCCTGCTGAAGGATGCCCCGGCCGCCGACCTGGCCGCCGCGATCAGGAAGGTCGCCGCGGGCCAGCGCGTTGTCGATCCGTCGCTTGCCGCGGCCGCGCTCGCGGAGGGCGACAGCCCGCTGACCGACCGGGAGAGCGAAGTGCTCGCGGCCTCGGCCAGCCACGACGCGATCGCCGACATCGCCGGGCGCCTGCACCTGTCGCCTGGCACGGTCCGCAATCACCTGTCCGCCGCGATCCAGAAGCTCGGCGCCCGCAACCGCGCCGAGGCCGTCGAGATCGCGCAGCAGAAAGGCTGGCTGTAACTCGATGCTGCTGGACAGCGTGGTGCGCACTTCCGCAGCCGTCGCGGCGTCACCCGGGCGTCTCGCCAAGATCGACCACATCGCCGCCCTGCTGCAAGACGTCCCGCCGACTGAGATCGCGGTGGCCGTCTCGTTCCTGGCCGGGGACCTGACGCAGCGTCAGATCGGCGTCGGCTACGCCGCCCTGACCGATCTGATGGGCGGCTACGGTCCCGCGGCCGCGGCGGCGCCACCCGGCCTGGGCGATCCTGCCGCCATCCCGAGCCTGACCCTAGCCGAGACCGACAAGGCGCTCGGCCAGATCGGCGCCCTCGCCGGGCAGGGCTCACAGGCCGAGCGGCGGCGGCTGCTGGCTGGCCTGCTGAGCCGTGCCACTGAGGCCGAGCGACAGTTCCTCGTCCGGCTGCTGGCTGGGGACCTGCGGCAAGGCGCCCTGGATGGCGTCATGACTGACGCGGTCGCCCGAGCGGCCGGGGTCTCTGGCGCCGACGTGCGTCGCGCCCACCAGCTCGGCGGATCGCTGCCAGCGGCGGCCGCAGCGGCGCTGACCTCGGGCGGCGGCGCCGACACCGCGGCGGCGGCGCTGCGGGCCGTATCGCTCCAGGTGGGACGCCCGATCCGGCCCATGCTGGCCGCTGCCGCCCCGTCCGTGGCGGCGGCGGTCGAGCGGATCTCGCCGGCCGCGCTCGAGTGGAAGGTAGACGGCATCAGGGTGCAGGTGCATCGCACCAGCACCGGGGTCCGGATCTTCTCCAGGACGCTAGACGACATCACGCACCGGATGCCGGAGATCGCGCAGGCCGCGATGTCGCTGGCCGTGTCTGACGTCGTGCTCGACGGCGAGGCCGTAGCGCTGCGGCCGGACGGGCGGCCGCACCCGTTCCAGGTCACAGCCGCGAGGGCGGCCAGCCAGGTAGCCGCGGCCGGCGAGCCGGCCCAGGTCCCGCTGTCGCTGTTCTTGTTCGATGTGCTGCACCTAGATGGGACCGACCTCATCGACGCCCCGGCCGCGGAGCGGTTTGGCCGGCTAGCCACGGTGACCCCGGCCGAGCTGGTCATCCCGAGGCTGGTCACCGCCGAGCTGGCCGAGGCCGAGCAGTTCTTCGCCGAGGCCATCGAGCGCGGCCACGAGGGCGTCGTGGTCAAGTCGCTCGACGCTCCGTACGGGGCTGGCCGCCGAGGCAGCGAGTGGATCAAGGTCAAGCCGCGGCACACGCTCGACCTGCTGGTGCTCGCGGCGGAGTGGGGCCATGGCAGGCGGCAAGGCTGGCTGTCCAACCTGCACCTCGGCGCGCGCGACCCGGCCACGGGCCGCCCGGTCATGCTCGGCAAGACGTTCAAGGGCCTGACCGACGCGCTACTGGCCTGGCAGACGGAGCGACTACTCGAGCTGGCCGACCCGCCAGCCGATGACGCCGCCAGATCACGTCGCGGAGTGGTACGGGTCAGGCCCGAGCTTGTCGTCGAGATCGCGTTCGATGGAGTCCAGGCGAGTACCAGGTACCCGGGCGGCGTGACCCTCAGGTTCGCCAGGGTCCTGCGGTACCGGCCGGACAAGGAGCCGGCCGAGGCGGACACCATCGACGCGGTCCGCGCCCTGTGGCCCGGCGACGACCTGGACGCTGGCGGGCCGGGCTGACAACAGCCGCGCTGGCAGGAACCGCGGCCGCGCGAGCCGGCCAGAACCCTGGCACTATGGCTGCGACGCGGACGCCTGCCTCATCATGGACGGCAGGCATGGCCGAAGGGATCTCAGCGGGTGCGCACGCTATGGCTCGATCAAGAGGGCACGTGGCGGACGACGCTGCGCGGGCGTCAGGTGCTGACCGATCCGAGGATCAACAAGGGCACGGCCTTCAGCGACGCCGAGCGCGCCGATCTCGGGCTAGTCGGGCTCATCCCGGCCGGGCACCTGACTCTCGACCAGCAAGCGGACCGGGTCTATGCCCAGTTCCTGCGGCAGTCATCCAACCTGGCCCGCAACGTGCTGCTGAACGAACTCCATGACCGCAACCAGGTGCTCTACTACCGGGTGCTGGCCGATCATCTCAGCGAGATGCTCCCGGTCATCTACACCCCGACCGTGGGCCAGGCCATCGAGAACTACAGCCACGAGTTCCGGCGGCCGCGCGGAGTGTACCTGTCGGTCGACCGGCCGCAGCTGATCGAGCAGTCGCTCGAGGCGTACGGCCTCGGGAGCGACGACGTGGACCTCATCGTCGCCACTGACGCCGGCGCGATCCTTGGCATCGGAGACTGGGGTGTCGGCGGCATGAGCATCGCCGTCGGCAAGCTCGTCGTCTACACCGCGGCGGCCGGCATCCATCCCGGTCGCACCCTGCCGGTGATGCTGGACGTCGGCACCGACAGGCAGAGCCTCCTCGACGACCCGATGTACATCGGCAACCGGCATCCACGGGTGGCGCCCGAGGAGTACGACGCGTTCATCGCCGCTTTCGTGGCCGCCGTCAAGAAGATCTTCCCCCGTGCGCTGCTGCACTGGGAGGACGTGGCTACGTCGAACGCGCGCCGCCTGCTCACCCAGTACCGGGATGTGCTGCCGAGCTTCAATGACGACGTGCAGGGGACGGGCGCGGTCAATATGGCTGCCGTGCTGGCGGCGGTCAAGGCCACCGGGATCGAGCTGCCTAGTCACCGCGTCGTGATCTTCGGCGCCGGCTCGGCCGGGACTGGCATCGCCGACCAGCTGACTGCGGCGCTGGTGGCAAGCGGCCTGTCGGCCGCGCAGGCGCGGGCCAGGTTCTGGGCGGTGGACCGGCATGGCCTGCTCGTGGCCGATGCCGAGGGTATGTCCGACGATCAGCGCAAGTTCGCGCGCGACACGGCCGAGGTGGCGGAGTGGCAGCGGGACGAGGCTCTCGGCGGCATCCCGCTCGCCGAGGTGGTGCGCCGCGTTCACCCGACCGTGCTCATCGGCACGTCCGCTCGCGGCGGCGCCTTCACCGAGGGCATCGTCAAGGACATGGCCGCCCACACCGATCGGCCGGTCATCATGCCGATGTCCAATCCGACCGAACTGGCCGAGGCCAGGCCAGCAGACGTGATCGAGTGGACCGGCGGGAGGGCCCTGGTCGCGAGCGGCAGCCCGTTCCCGCCAGTGGAGTACCGAGGCACGACTTACATGATCGGCCAGGCAAACAACGCCCTGGTCTTCCCTGGCCTGGGCCTTGGTGCCATCGCCGTGCGAGCCAGCAAGATCACCGACAACATGCTGAGCGCGGCCGCGCACGCCGTCGCGCGGCTCGTCGACACCGGCGGTGGTGGCGGCCCGCTCCTGCCCGAGGTGGCGGCACTGCGTGACACGTCGCTGGCGGTTGCCATGGCCGTGGCCGGGGCGGCCATCGCCGACGGCGTCGCGAGCGCGAGCGTGCCCGCCGACCTGCTGGGCTTCATCCAGAAGCTCATGTGGCAGCCCACCTACCGGCCGGTCCGGTCGGCCTGAGTAGCTGGCCAGTCAGCTGCCCGTCAACCCGCTGACACGGCCTGGGTCAGCTGGCAAGCGGCCCGGCCTTCGCTTCATGTCCGACCTGCGAAGCGGCCGGGCGTTCCTGACCGCGGAGCTGAGCCAGTCCGGCTGGCTCGACTTTGGCGCCTTCCGCTGGCGCGACCTCGCACTCGGCCAGGCGGTGCGGGCCACGATCGGCGTCCTGACGCCGCTCATCATCGGCGTCGTGACCGGGAAGGTCGAGTTCGGCAGCTATGCGGCCCTCGGCGCGTTGCCGGCCGGCTTCATATCGTTCCGCGGCGTGAGTCGCACCAGGGTCCTGGCCGTCCTCAGCGCGGCCGCGGGCATGGCCGTCTCCACCTTCGTCGGCGCGACTACCGCGGCCGGTCGGCCGTGGCTGCTGGTGCCGATCGTGTTCGCGTGGGCCTATCTCGCCGGCATCCTGGCTTCGCTTGGCCCGACGGTCCTGGCGGTAACGCTCCAGTGGCCGATCGCGCTGCTCATCGCCAGCGCCCTGCCGCTCGGTCCAGGGCCGGCCGGGCACGGGCCGGCCTGGTGCTCGCTGGCGGCCTGTGGCAGGCCCTGCTGGTGGTCACGTCCTGGACAGTGAACCGCGGCAGCGCGGAGCGCACCGCGCTGGCCACGAGCTACGCCGGGCTGGCCGGTTACGCGGCCGACGTCGCGGCCGGCCGGCAATCGCCACCGAGTCCCAGCCAGCTGAGCGGCAGCTACGTCCTCGGCGATCCCAACCCGCTCATGCGCACTGCTGCCCGCGAGTACATGCTCGACCTCGCCGAGGAGGCCGAGCGGATCCGAGCCACGCTGACGGCGCTGTCCCTGAGGCGGAAGGATGACGTGACGGGGCCTAGCGGGCGCAGCATCCTCGACGGAGCCGCGCGCGTGCTGACCGAACTCGCCGGCGCGGTCAGCGGGAGACCCGGACAGCGCGCCGACCACCTGGCCGCCGCCAGGAGCACCCTGGCGGGCGCCTCGGCGCAGGCCGCGCCGGCTGGCAGTGGGCCGAGGAGGCGCTGCTCGGCCAGCTGCGCAGCGCGTACCGGATCGTCCAGCGGCTCAACGCCGCGGAGCCTGGCCACGGCCCAGCTGGCCGCGACAGCCCGCAGCCGATCCGGCGGGCCTGGCGGCCGGACGCGTGGCTCACCGTCCGCGCGAGCGCCGGCACGGCGTCGGAGGCTGGCCGGCACGCGCTGCGGCTAGCCGTCGTGTCGGCGCTAGCCGAGGTGATCGCGCAAGGCTCCGGTCTCAGCCACGGGTACTGGATCGTGCTGACCATCTTCATCGTGCTGCGCCCCGACTACAGCTCGACCCTCTACCGCGGACTGCAGCGCGCGGCCGGCACCGTCGTGGGAGCCGGGCTGGGCGTCGCGACGGTCTTGCTGGTGAAGGTCAGCCTCACGGCGTTGCTCTGCGGCATCGCGGTCTCGCTGGTGATCGCCTACGCGGTCTTCACCGTCAGCTATCTGGTGTTCGCTGTCTTCCTGACTGACTTCCTCGTCGTGCTGCTCGCGTTGCTCGGCCTGCCGCCTGACCCGACAGCCGTAGCCAGGCTCATCGGCACTGGCATCGGCACCGGCCTCGCCATCTTCGCCTATCTGCTGTGGCCGACATGGGAGGGCACGTCGGCAGCCGAGAAGTTCGCCCGGCTGATCACCGCTCAGGGCAGCTATGGCCGCGCCCTGCTGCGCGCGTACACAAGGCCAGGCGGTACGGAGGCCGCCCGGCTCGGCTCGCTCCAGCTGGCCGCACGCCGGGCCAGGATCGACGCCGAGGCCTCGGCGGACCGGCTGTCCGGCGAGCCCGAGCACGCGCCGATGAGCGCGGGCACGGCTCGTGCGCTCGCATCGGCCAGCCACCGGATCGCGCAGGCACTGCTCACCCTGGGCGCTGCGGTGGCCGCCCACCATGCCCGCAGGATCACGACGGGCGACGCCGACCTGCGGCCCCGGCTGGACGAGCTGGCGACTGGCGTGGTTCAGGCCACGGGCCAGATCGCGGGCGCGCTCCGGGCCGCCGGGCCAGGCCCGATCCAAGCGGACACAGCCGAAGAGGACACGGCCCACGGCGACACGGGGCATACGGACACAGCGCACGCAGACGCAGCGCACGCAGACGCAGCGCACGCAGACACAGCGCACGCAGACACAGCGCACGCAGACACTGGCGATGCTGGCCTTGCCGACGCAGGGGCCGGCGCGTCCCCGCCGCAGCCACCTGGCGGCCTTCCCGGGCTCGGCAGCCTTCCGCCGCTGCGGGCCCAGCAGCGGGCGATCTGGCGCCGACCGCCAGCACAGACGCCCTCGACCGGCGAGACACAACCCAGCCGAGGGCGCCTGGCCGGCCAGGATGCGGGGCCGGATGACGAGTCCGCCGGTCTGTTCGCGGCGACTGACGGCCTGGTCGATGCCATCAACACCGCGGCCGACGTGCTCCGCGGCTAGCCGAGCCGGGTTCAGGAGCCACGCCGGGTCATCACGTCGGCCGCGGCCATCGCAGCGGCGGACGTGAGGGACACCCCAGCTGCCTTGGTTGGCGCCCTGCTCGCCAGGACCACGATGAGCAGTACGTCGCCGCCGCGTGTCACGACGCCGATGCTGTTGACGCCCCACAGGTGGCCGTCAGGCAGCCAGCCGCCCGCGGCCGCGTAGCTAGTGCCGGGTGTCGCGGCAGCCGGCGCGCCCCACCGCTGACTCGGTGCATCGCCCGCCATCAGGCGCAGCACGTAGTCGCGGGCGGACCCGGACAGCGGCGAGCGGGCCGCGGTCAGGTCCATGAGCAGCTGAAGCTGATCGGCCACCGTCGTCGTGGTCTGTCCCCACGAGTCACCAGGGCCAGCGATGGTGTGCCGCAGCGTGAGCAGGCGATTGGCCGAGGTGACCCCGTTCCCGGCCCCGATGGCCCGCCACAAGGCCGCGGCCGCCACCTCGCTGCCGCCATCCATCATGGCGGTGACCAGGGCGGCCTGCTGGCCGGTCAGTGTCGTGCCGGCCGGCCGGTGCCGGACCAGGAGCGCCGCCAGGATGTCGGCAGTCAGGACGCTCCCGGCGCGGCATGGGCGGCCGGCCCGGTAGAGCGCCTGCTGGCCGGTGGTCCTGTCGATCACGCCGACCGCCAGCTGGCCGCGGCGCCCGCGCACTACCTCGCGCACGGCTGCCGCTAGCAGTGCGTCGAGCCTCGGCGACGGCGGCCTGACCGCCGGAGCGTCGCCGCCGGACGACCCATCCGTTTTCTGCAGGGTGCCGCTGTCGCCGGCCAGTCCCGGCGGCGTCGCCGCCGAGGCGGGCACGCTCGCGGTCGCGGCCGGCCCCGCGAGTGGCAGATTCTGGGGCAGCCTGGCCGCCGACGCGGTGATGGCCACGACAAACCCGGCCATGAGGGCGAACACGAGCGCGAACACGAGGCGTTCCGATGGCCGCAGCCGCCCCGCGTGCGCGGGCACCCGGGTCACGCCGTTCTCCGGAGCACAGCCTTATCCCCCGCTTGCCCGTCCGACCTGCACCGGGGCGGCTTGCGCCGAGCCGATTAGTTTGGCGCGATTTAATGGCTATAGCAAAGATCCGCCCGAGCAGCGTCTAATTCCCCCGTTATTTCAAGTCTATTGACCCTCCGACAATAGCAGGAAGCGCAAATCAAGGCCCCGTTTATAGGCGCGAAGCAGGGGAATCGTGATGGCCAGCAGAGGCCAATCAGCCCAGGTAAGAACGGCTATTTGTGGCTGGATCGAGACGGAATAGGCGTCGCATCACGCGTTAGTCTGGCCTGGCCTGGAATAGCCGCCAGGTATCGCCGAAATGGCCAAGCCTCAGCCCGCGCCAAACCGGCGCGATAAGCTAAATTCGGCGCGGACTCGGTGCTTTTAGACCGCGCGGTGGCGCGCCCTGGCGGGCTGCCTGCCACCGGCAGGCGCATCGCGCGCCACGTCGACATGCGTGACTGCCATGTACCCGACAGCGATCAGGATCGGGATCGTCAAGACCATGGCGACGACGCCCCGGCCCCAGCCGAGACCGCCGACTCTGGCGGGCACGCCGAGCCAGTCCGCCAGCGACGCGCCAAGCGGCCTGGTCACCGTGTAGGCGAACCAGAAGGCGAGCACCGAGTTCATCCCGAGCCAGCGGTGGGCCACCGCGGGGATGGCGATCACGACGAGGAAGAGCACGCCCGAGGAGAAGAAGCCGATCCTCAGCGTGTACGCAGTCAGGTCGCCGAGCGCGGTTCCGAGGGCAAACGTGGCCAGCACCGTCGCCCAGTAGAAGGCCTCGCGGCGGAACGTGGTGATGCTGTGGATGGACAGCGTGCCCTCGCTCCGGTACCAGGCGACAAAGATCGCGGCCAGAATGACTGCGTACAGGGCAGTGGTCACCGTGTACGGCAGGTGCAGCACGATGTGCAGGCCGTCCGCCGCCATCGTGCCGGTGACGCTGACCGCTACCACGGCCAGCCAGTAGATCCACGTGTAGTACCGGCGGGAGCGGAACTGGAGCACCAGCGCGCCGATCAGCAGGACCGCGCCCACAGCGCCCGTCGGGATCGTGCCGTACCTGGCGTACAGCCAGTCCGCGGTTGCCTCGCCCATGCCGGTCGAGGCAACCTTGGCGATCCAGAACCAGACCGTGATCTCGGGCACCTTCGTGACGGCCACCCGAGCCTGGGCGCCGAGTCGTCCTGCGACGTCACCTGTGGTCATGGCGGTCAGCATGCCACAGCACCGAGACTGCTTCTGACGGCCTTTACGAGAACTTTTCGGGTGCTGGGCAACGGACGCCGGCGGCTCGGTCTCGCCTCGTCAGCTCACGGCGGGCGCGTCCCGCCCAGGCGTCCGGCCCGCAAGCGGGTCATGCGGCGCCGTGCTACAAGCGCCCGGCGGCGGCGATCAGCCGCTGAACTGTCGCCACTAGCCCGGCCCAGCCCACCTCGGTGTCCTTGTCCTGGCGATGTGCTGCCCTGAAGTCGGCCAGTAGGAGGCCGATGTCGTCCAGATCCCAGCGCAGCCGGTACAGGGACGCGGCCTGCTGGCTGACTTCGCAGCCGGTGAGTTCGGCGTAGCGGGCTGCCTCGGCACCGGTGTCGGACAGGATCCACCACAGGTCGCGCTCAGGGGGCGCGAGTCCGACGGTGTCCCAGTCAATGAGCAGAAACGCCGCCCCGCGGCGGATCACGTTGTTCGGCTTCGGCTCACCATGGGTCAGTACCAGCGCGCTGGACGCCGCCACCTGCGCTGCGAGTTCGTCGAAGACCGCGAGCGCAGTTGTCAGCCCGGCTGCCTGCTGGGACACAAGTGCACGGGCGGCCTCGGCGTAGGGGCCGCCGCGCCAGGATCGACCACGTTCCCGTAGTGATCTCTCCAGATGCGCACGGCTGGGCGGGCTCAGGTCCCGGACCGGCACGGGGCCGGCCCGCGCATCGGCCGTATGCAGCCTCGCCAGCAGGTCCGTCATCGCCGCGCGATCGGGCCCGCTGAACGTGTCACCCCACTGGCCGGGGACGCCGTCGACGAAGGGGAACACGCTGATCGCGTAGTCAGGCCAGGCGTGGATCACGACGTCGCCGCCGGCGGCCGGCACCGGGGCCACGACGAAGTGCAGTCCGGCATCGGCCAGGTCCCGCGCCGTGCGCATCGTGGCGCGCAGATCGGCCAGGCCCGCAGCGCTCAGCACGCGGCTGGCAGTCACGAACCACCGCAGGCCGGCGGCGTCCCGTGCCGTCCAGTGGTAGCCGCCGTAGCCGACCGGGGCGTAGCGAAGCTCGGCGACGTCCAGCCGCCAGTGCTGGCGGAGCGCGGCCGCCAGGTCAGCGTCGGTGAGACCAGCCGGGCGCTCATGCATCGCCCCGATGTTAGGAACGCCTGGTCAATCCGGCAACAGGATTAGTCCGCAGCCGCGGCGGGCGTCAGCGGTAACCGCACGCCCAGGCGTCAGCGACCATGTCGCGCAGGGTGCGCTCGGGCCGCCAGCCCAGGGCCCGGCCGATCAGCTCCGAGGAAGCGACGAGCACCGCAGGGTCACCGGCCCGCCGACCGGTGACCTTGGCCGGGATGTCCAGGCCGGTAACCTCCCGGCACGTCTGGAGCACCTCGAAGACGGAGTAGCCGGTCCCGCAGCCAAGGTTGTAGATCGCGTGCCGACCAGCACTGCACGCGTCGAGCGCCAGCAGGTGCGCGTTCGCGAGGTCGGTGACATGGATGTAATCCCGTACGCAGCTGCCGTCGGGCGTCGGGTAGTCATCGCCGAAGATGCTGACCGGCCCGGCATCGTCCCTGGCGACCCGCAGGACGTTCGGGATCAGGTGCGTCTCCACGGTGTGCCGCTCGCCGAGCCAGCTCCCGGCCGCATCCCGGTACGCGCCGGCGACGTTGAAGTAGCGCAGGCTGACCGCGCCGAACCCGTACATGCGAGCGTACTCAGCCAGCGTCGTGTCGACCGCCAGCTTGGACGCCCCGTACGGGCTCGTCGGCCGCGCCGGCGCCGTCTCGTCGATCGGGACGCGCTCCGGCTCGCCGTACGTCGCCGCCGTCGACGAAAAGACGATGGTCCGCACGTCGGCCGCGCGCATGGCCTCGAGCAGGGCCAGCGTGCCGCCGAGGTTGTTGCTCCAGTACATGCCTGGATCGGCGACGGACTCGCCGACCAGCGACTTGGCCGCGAAGTGCAGCACCGCGTCGATCCCGCCGGCCAGCACGTCGGCCGAACTGTCGCGCAGGTCACCCGTGACGAACGTGGCGCCGGCCGGGACCGCGTCAGCGTGGCCCGTCGACAGGTTGTCGAGCACCGTGACCTCGTGACCAGCCGCGATCAGCTGGGCAGCGACGACGCTGCCGATGTAGCCCGCGCCACCAGTGACGAGCAGTCTCATGTCTTCCCCTGTCGTGGTCGGCCGGCCGCCGTTGGCCGTCTCGCCGCTGAGGATACTGGGGCCTGCCGACTGCCCGCGAAGGACAGCGGCACCGCGTCACGCCCGGGCTCGACCAGCACCGAAGGGGAGGGATGGCTCGTGATCGAGCTGCCATCCGAGGCCGAGATTAACTGCCCGGCTGAGCGGATCTTCGACCTAATCATCGACTTCGGCGGCCAGGATCGCTGGCTGCCGCCGTCAGCGGCGTTCCACGGCACGATCGACATCTCATCGGACCCGGTCACACTGGGAACCACCTACCGCGAGCCGGGGCCGTTCGGGGTGCGCAACGGCACCGTGACGGAGTTCGACCGGCCGGGGAAGATCACTTTTCACCAGCCGATGTCGCTGCGCCTGCAGGCCGGCACCATTGATGTCACGCTCCGGTACCTGCTCACGGCCGGAACGGGGTCGACGCACGTCACTCGCACCGTCACGCTCGGGCTGCCCAGGTCACTGGCCCTCCTCCGGCCGGTGATCGTGCGCCAGTTCCGGCTGGAGAGCGCCCGCACGCTGCAGAAGCTCAAGGAGTACGCCGAGACGCTCCGACCGTGACGCAGCCGGTCAGGCGTCTGGCTGGTGCCTCAAATGGCAAACCCGGATTAGTAAGTCCCGGATTAGTAAGTCCAGCCTTATTAGGCTAGGCTTACAGTATGGCGCAGGATCTCGACGTCACCGACGTTGCCGGAACGCTCCGGGTCAGCATGGGGCTGCTCTTCCGGCGGCTGCGGCAGATCAAGGCCGAAGGCGAGCTGACGATGCCCGAAAGCTCGGCACTGGCCAGGCTTGATCGCGGCGGCCCGACTACGTCGGGGGCGCTCGCCCGGCTGGAGCAGATCAGTCCGCAGTCCATGGGAGCGACGCTGGCCGCGCTGGAGTCGCGCGGCCTGCTCGACCGGCAGCCCGACCCGCAGGACGGTCGTCGGGCCGTCATCTCGGTGACCGAGGCCGGTCGGCAGGTCCTGCGCAGCCGCCGCAACGAGAGCACAGAACGCCTGTCCACAGCCCTGTCCGCCGGCTTCACGCAGGCGGAACTGCACCAGCTGATGGCGGCCGCGCCGCTGATCGAGCGACTGGCACAGACTGTCTGATGCAGGCAGCCAGGGGTAGCGACTCAGGCGACCGGGCGACGGGCGACAGGTACCGGTGGGTGGCGCTGTCGAACACGACCGCAGCCGTGTTCATGTCCGCGCTCGACGGCTCGATTGTTATCATCGCGCTTCCGGCGATCTTCCGTGGTATCCACCTCGATCCGCTCGCGCCGGGCAACATCAGCTACCTGCTGTGGATGATCATGGGATACCGGCTCGTGCAGGCGGTCCTCGTCGTCACCCTTGGCCGCCTGGGCGACATGTTCGGGCGGGTCCGGATCTACAACGCGGGCTTCGCCGTCTTCACGGCTGCCTCGATCCTCCTGTCCTTCGACCCGTTCGAGGGCGGCCACGGCGCCTTGTGGCTGATCGGCTGGCGAGTGCTCCAGGCCATCGGCGGCTCGATGCTCACCGCCAACTCGGCCGCTATCCTGACCGACGCCTTCCCGGTGGACAAGCGCGGCTTCGCACTTGGCATCAATCAGGTCGCGGCGATCGCGGGCCAGTTCATCGGCCTGGTCGCCGGCGGCATCCTGGCGGCCCTGGACTGGCGCGCTGTCTTCTGGGTCAACGTGCCGGTGGGCGTCTTCGGCACCGTCTGGGCCTACCGCATGCTGCGTGACAACGGCGAGCGCCACCCGGGCCGCATCGACTGGTGGGGCAACGTCACCTTCGCAGCCGGCCTCGGGGCCGTCCTGATCGCCTTGACGAACGGCATCCAGCCCTTCGGCCATCACACGATGGGCTGGACGAATCCCGCCGTGTACGGCCTGCTGGCTGGCGGCGTCCTGCTGCTGGCCGCGTTCGTCCTGATCGAGTGCCGGGTCGCCGAGCCGATGTTCCAGCTCAGCCTGTTCCGCATCCGGGCGTTCACCGCCGGGAACGTGGCCGGCCTGGCGGTTGCCATTGCCCGCGGCGGGCTCCAGTTCATGCTGATCATCTGGCTGCAGGGGATCTGGCTGCCGCTGCATGGCTACAACTACAGCGACACGCCGCTGTGGGCCGGCATCTTCTTGCTGCCGCTGACAGCCGGGCTCCTCATCGCCGGACCGGTGTCAGGAGCCTTGTCAGACCGGTTCGGCGCGCGCGGCTTCGCTACCGCCGGAATGGTGGTCTTCGGCGCGAGCTTCGTCGGCCTGATGCTGCTGCCGGTCGACTTCCCGTACTGGACCTTCGCCCTGCTCACGGCCGCGAACGGGATCGGCGGCGGGCTGTTCGCCGCGCCCAACTCGGCGTCGATCATGAGCAGCGTTCCGGCGCGCCACCGCGGCGCCGCGTCCGGTATGCGCTCGACGTATCAGAACTCGGGCACCGCGCTATCGATCGGCGTGTTCTTCTCGCTCATGATCGCGGGCCTCGCGGGTACCCTGCCGCAGACCCTGACGCGCGGCCTCCAGCTGCACGGCGTGCCGCACGCGATCGCTCACCAGATCGGCTCGCTACCACCGGTGTCATCCTTGTTCGCCGCTGTACTCGGGGTGAACCCCGTGCAGCACCTGCTGTCCGTGAGCGGCGTCTTCGCCACCCTGCCGGCCACAAGCCAGCACGTGCTGGCCGGCAAGACGTTCTTCCCTTCGCTGATATCGGGGCCGTTCCATCACGGCCTCGTCGTGGTCTTTGCCGTGGCTACCGCGCTCGCCGCGGTCGCCGCGGTCGCGTCGCTGCTGCGCGGCGGCCGGTACGTCTACACCGATCCTGTCCGCCACACCCAGGGAGACGTCCATGCCCGGCACCCTTCCGGCGATTGACCCGAGGCGCACCGCCCTGATCGTCATGGATTATCAGGCCGGCGTGCTGGACCGCATCAAGGATGCCGATGCGCTGCTCGCCCGCGCCGCGCGTGCCATCGATCTCGTGCGCGACCGGGGCGGCCAGATCGGCTACGTCCGCGTCGCGTTCGAGGATGCGGACTATGCCGCGATCCCGCCGACCAGCATGATGGGTGCCAGGGTGGCGGCGGCTGGCCGCGCATTCCATGCCGACTCCCCGATGACCGCCATCGACGCCCGGATCGCCCCGCAGCCAGGGGACGTCGTAGTGCGCAAGACTCGGGTCGGCGCCTTCTCGACCACGGATCTGGACGACCAGCTACGCCAGCGCGGCATCGACACGCTGCTGCTGGCCGGCCTCAGCACCAGCGGGGTCCTGCTGTCGACCGTCCGCGACGCCCACGACCGCGACTACCGCGTCTTTGTCGTGGCCGACCTCAGCGCCGATCCCGAGCCCGAGGTGCATGACTTCCTGACCCAGCGGATCTTCCCCCGCCAGGCACACGTGATCGCGAGCCCCGACCTCAGCGGCCTGCTGTAAGCCGACGGCGCGACGAGGCCTGGCTGGCTTAGCATCCGCGCAGTGCGTCCGCCTCCGCCCGGCTCGGTGGGTCAGCGCCCGCTCGGCTGACCGTGACGCCGGCGATGAGCGAGGCGTCGTCCAGGATGCTCGCGCGCGTCTGCGCGTCGGCGAGGTCGGCCAGGCTCCCCGGAGTCAGCAGATCACGCCGCGCGAGCGCGTCCAGCAGCCCGCTCATGAACGCATCCCCGGCACCGACGGTATCGACGACCGGCGCGCGGAAGGCTGGCCGGATCACTGGCGGCTGCCGTCGCGTCAGCATGGTCGCGCCGTCCGGGCCGGCGGTAATCACAACGACTTCGGCACCGAGCTCTAGCCATCGCCCGCCGATCGCCTCGACGCTCGCGGCCCCGTAGAGCCAGGCCAGATCCTCGGCGCTGGCCTTGACGACGTGCGCCAGGCGCACCGAGTCCTCGATCTGGCGGCGCGCTGCCATGACGTCGGGCAGCAGCGCGGGCCTGATGTTCGGGTCGTAGCTGATCATGACGTTGCCGTCGGTCCGTAGCCTGCCGACGACGGCCGCGATTGCGCTGTCCCCTGGCGGCAGCCAGGACGCCAGCGAACCAAAATGCACGGCACGCGCGCCAGCCGGCAAGAACGCCAGCTCGGACTCCGACCACTGAAAGTCCGCTCCGCGCAGCGAGAACTCGTAGCGCGCCTGCCCTCCGGACAGTTCGACCAGCGCGATCGTGCCGGGGTCGGTGGCATAGACGACGTGACGCAGGTCGACTGCCGACCGGGCCAGGTGCCGGCCCAGCAAGGTGCCAATCGGATCGTCCGACAGCCTGCCCACGAATGCGGTCGGCTGCCCTAGCCGGGCCAGTCCGATGGCCACGTTCATCGGGCTGCCGCCAGGGCGGGCGACGCTGGCGCCGTCATCGGCCGGCGCGGCCAGGTCGATAAGCGCCTCGCCGATGACCGCGAACGTCGGCGGCTGGCGGTCGGGCACACGCGCAGGCTACCGAACCCGCCGCAGCGGACGGTAGCTTCTGGTCATGGCGCTCCGACTGCGCGCTGCGACCGTGGGCAGCCTCGGCGCGGCGGTTGCCGTCCCCGGCTATGACCGCCGCCAGATCCGCGTCGGCATCGTGCACTTCGGCACCGGCGCATTCCATCGCTCCCATCAGGCCGTCTACATCGACCAGCTGATGGCCGGCGGCCAGGCGCTGGACTGGGGGATCTGCGCCGTCGATGTGCTCGCGGCCGACAGGCCCAAGGCCAGCGTGTTCGCGGCGCAGGACGGCCTGTACACGCTGATGGTGAAGCACCCCGATGGCGCTATCGAGCCGCGCGTGATTGGCTCCCTCGCGGAGTACCTCTTCGCGCCGGATGTACCCGGCCACGTACTGGACCGGCTGGCAGACCCGCGCACCCGGATCGTCACCCTGACGATCACCGAGGGCGGGTACAACTTCTGGCCCGCGACCGGTGAGTTCAATGACCGGAACGGGGCCGTCCAGCGCGACCTGCGCGCTGCCAGCGCACCTGAGACGGTATTCGGCTTCGTGACCGAGGCACTGCGCCGCCGCCGGGCTGCAGGCATCGCCCCCTTCACGGTCATGTCCTGCGACAACATCCAGGGCAACGGCGATGTCGCGCGGGCGATGTTCGCCGCGTTCGCCGACCTTAAGGAGCCGGGTCTCGGCGCGTGGGTCCGAGCGGCGGTGTCGTTCCCGAACTCGATGGTGGACCGCATCACGCCGGTCACGACGTCGGCGGACATCGAACGGCTGCGGGCGGAGTTCGGGATCGAGGATCGCTGGCCAGTCGTCTGCGAGCCGTTCCGGCAGTGGGTGGTCGAGGACGTGTTCCCGGCAGGCCGGCCGCCGCTCGAGGACTGCGGCGTGCAGCTGGTCGGTGACGTCACGCCGTATGAGCTGATGAAGCTCCGGCTGCTGAATTGCAGTCATCAGGCCCTCGGCTACGCCGGCTACCTGGCCGGCTACCGGTATGCGCACGAGGCGGCGGCCGATCCGGTCTTCGCCGGCTTCCTGGCCGGGTACATGCGGCTCGAGGCCAGGCCCACGCTGCCGGACGTGCCGGGTGTCGACCTGGACGAGTACATCGCCACGCTGCTGACTCGATTCCGCAACCCGGCCGTGCGGGACACGCTGGCCAGACTCTGCGCGGCCAGCTCGGACCGCATCCCGAAGTGGCTCGTGCCGGTGATCCGGCACAACCTGTCGGGCGGTGGCCCCGTCGAGCGCTCGGCGGCCGTCGTCGCTAGCTGGGCGCGGTACGCCGAGGGCATCGACGAGCAGGGCGAGCCGATCGACGTCGTCGACGCGCTGCGCGAACAGCTGACACCGCTCGCTCGCAGGCAGCTCGATGAGCCGCTCGCCTTCATCGCCAACCATCGGCTGTTCGGCGACCTGGCTGAGCACGGCGCGTTCACCGAGGCATATCTCGCTGCCCTGGACGCGTTCCACCGACTCGGTGCGCGTGCCACGTTCGCGCAGATCAATGCCAGGCTCGGGGTCCCGGCTGGCGGCGCGGAATGAAGCGGCTCATGGCGGCGACAATTCAGCTCGACGAAGGCGCGGCCGAGGCCGTAGCCTCACGCCCGTGCCCGAGTTCGTAAAGCGCCGCGGCCTGCCAGCGCCCGGCTCCATCCCCCAGGCGCTCGACATCTTCCGCTCCGAGGTGCGGTTCTATCGTGAGGTCGCACCGGAAGTGGGCGTACGGGTCCCGGCGTGCTACCAGGCTGAGATAACAGCCGACGGGACTCTGCTGGTCCTGGAGGATCTGTCGTCGTGGCAGCCTGGCGCCGATCCTGGCGCTGCCGCGCGGGTACTGGCGGATCTGCACGCTCGCTTCACCGGCCGGGCGCATATTCGCTGGCCCTGGCTGCGCCGCGTTGGTGCCGCCGTCCACCTGGTGGAGGCGCTGTACCACCAGACCTGGCCGGCGCTGGCGGTGCGGCACGACATGACGCCCACGGTGCGGGACCTGGCTGGCCGGCTCGTCGGCAACGTTGCCGCCAGTGAGCACGCAATCAGCGATGCCGGGCCGCTCACGCTGGCGCATGGCGACGCGTCGCTGGCCAACATGCGGACCAGTGCCGCGGCCGAGATCGCGCTGCTCGACTGGGAAGACGTGTCTGCCGGGCCTGGCATCACCGACGCTGCCTGGCTGCTGGTGTCCTCGGCTGACCCCGCCACCTGGCCGGAGGTGATCCAGGCTTACGGCACCTCGGATGGTCTCGCGGACGTCCTGCCTGCCGTCGCCGTCCAGGGACTCCTCGAGCTGTCGGACACTCCCGACGGGTCGGCCGCCGCTTCGGCATGGCTCGCGCGCCTGGAGGCCGCCGGCCAGTACCTCACTCGGTGATTTCATGGTTTCGCGCGATCTTGAGTCCTGGTTTCGCATAGTTTGCGGGTGCGAAAACCATGAAGTCTGGTCGAGAAAACCATGAAGTCTGGGCAGTCCTGAGCTTAAGGGTGCCCGAGCCTGGGTGAGGTCGGCCAGCGCACCAGCCCGGGCTTCGTCTTGGAGCCGTGTGCGGCGCCGCTCGCGGGCGGCTTCGGGCATGTCGATGGCTGCCGGTGCGGGGCGGGGGTCCGAGATAGGTCAGCTGGCGAGGAACGGCGTCACGGCGGCCAGGAACTCCTCCGGGGCCTCCTCGTGAATGTGGTGACCGACCGGGATCTCGCGCACGCGGCCATCGCGCAGCAAGGACAGGGCGTCGGAGAACGAATCCTGCCGCACGTGGCTGCCCGGCCCGCCAGCCAGCATCAGCACCGGCCCGGTCACCGCCGGGATCTCATCCCACCAGGCAGGATCAGGGTCATCGACCTGGGCCGCCACCGCGAGCAGCGCCTGCCAGTCAAATGGCACCGGCCCGGGCGGCTCGGCCGGCGGGGTCCTCGGCAGGCTCGCGCCGCGCCGCGGCGGCGGCGTGTCCTCGACTACCAGGTGCGCCAGCCGGTCCGGCTGCGCCTCCGCGATGAGCCAGGCGACGCTCCCACCCATGGAGTGGCCGATAACATCGACCCGGTCTGCGCCGATGACGTCCAGCAATGCCAGCACGTCGTCACGCATGTCCGCATAGGAGTACTGGCCGGGCCGGTCGCTGTCACCAAAGCCCCGCATGTCCGCCGCATAGACATGGTGCGTCCGGGCGAAGGCGGGTGCCACCGCAGTCCACGACGACTTATCGAGCCCTAGCGCGTGTATCAGCACCAGTGGCATGCCCGCCGGATTGCCGGTCACGTCGGCGCATAGCCGTATCCCGCGAACCGCGAAGTGCTGAACTGTCATCTGGCTCCGGACGGCGGCGGAAAGAGCTGAGCCCGGCAACCATAACAGCGCGCATCAGCACGTACGCGCGTGGCGGTCAGGTGTCCGCGCCTCGCGGGATGCCCAGGCTGGCGAGCAGGTCTTCATGGAACTGGATCCACACAATGTGACACGAATCGCGGTCGGGGGCATCGAGCCAGGAATGCTGTCCCGCCGTTACCTTGCTGAGCGCTGCGGAGTACACGTCGGCATAGCCATCGAACCGTGCCAGGCAATCGGACAGCTGCCCGCACAGGCACCTGAAGGAGCTCTCCACGGACGCGAGCGCCCGCAGCACCCGGTCGTCCCAGCGCCAGTCGGTGTGATCGTTAAATGCCATGGACTCGCCTCGGGCTGGCCTTATCTGCCAGTCGGTGCAGGCCGCGCCGAAAAACTCGTTGAGTGGCAGGAATCTGTCGTGCGCGGCCGCGGCGGTTGCCCGGACGCCCGCCCGGTCGAGTTCGCTGGCCAGGCGCCGCTCGTTCTCGGCGCGGCCAGTATCGCTTAGCCACCAGCCCGAGCTTCCGGCGAAGCTCGTGTAACTGACCCACCCACTGGCCTGGTGGTCCAGCAGCAACTCCTGCACGGTGCCGACGTCGAGGCCGTAACGGCCGGCGATGCGGGCGGCCGTCGCGAAGCCGAGCACCCGCGCGCCGTGCAGCGCCAGGTCCTCGGGAGCGGAGACGTAACGCACCTCAGGAGCTTCCCCTGCCGCTGACACGGCCGGTGATCCGGCCAAACCGTTGCTGCGCTGCCTGCGCGGACCGCAGGCCCAGCGCACCGGAGATCCGCGGCCACGAAAGTCCCTGAGCGCGCGCTACGAACAGGAGAGCCGCCTCCACTTGATCCACCTCGGCTCTGGCCGCGGGCAGCAGGCTCAACGCCGCCAGCATCACCCCGTCGTCGAGATCACCGGCGCCGGCGCGCCATGCGGCATACCCGACCAGGTCGACCGCCGACGGCGGCTGGCTGCCTCGCCGCCACAGCGCGCGAGGGAGTGCATCAGCACCGGCGGCTAGCAAGGTTGCACGAGCAGCCGCCTCGCGGGCGGCCTGCACCTGGTCCGGATCCGTCTCACTCATGCCAGCCATCCTGGCCGCCTCAACAGATTGTTGTCAACAAACTGTTGAGACGATCGGCAAGCTCGCGGCTGACCAGTTGCCGCACGGTGCCAGTGCGCGCCCCGGTTACGCGGCGACGTAGGCCGCCAGGTGCTTGCCGGTGAGGGTGGATCGGGCGGCGACCAGGTCAGCCGGCCTGCCCTCGAAGACGACCCGCCCGCCGTCGTGGCCCGCGCCCGGCCCGAGGTCGATAATCCAGTCGGCGTGTGCCATGACGGCCTGATGGTGCTCGATAACGACGACCGACTTGCCGGAATCGACCAGCCGGTCGAGCAGGCCGAGTAGCTGCTCGACGTCGGCGAGGTGCAGACCAGCCGTCGGCTCATCGAGCAGGTAGACGCCGCCCTTCTCGCCGAGGTGAGTGGCCAGCTTGAGCCGCTGCCGCTCGCCGCCGGACAGCGTAGTGAGCGGCTGCCCGATGGTGAGGTAGCCGAGCCCGACGTCAGCGAGCCGGTCCAGGATGGCCAGGGCAGCCGGCGTATGCGCGGCTGCGGAGCCG
Organism: uncultured Actinomycetota bacterium; assembly: GCA_963792725.1. Taxonomy (GTDB): domain Bacteria; phylum Actinomycetota; class Actinomycetes; order Streptosporangiales; family Streptosporangiaceae; genus JAJYUU01. The sequence goes on from CAWBXJ010000005.1 coordinate 156,892, forward strand.
AAGAACTCCCGGGCCTCGGTCACCGACATCGCGAGCACCTCGCTGATGTCACGGCCACCGAAGTGGTAGTCCAAAACGAGGGAGTCGAAGCGCTTCCCCTCGCACTGCTCGCAGACGGTGGCAACGCCCGCCATCATCGCCAGGTCGGTGTAGATCACGCCAGCGCCGTTGCACGTCGGGCAGGCGCCCTCGGAGTTGGCGCTGAACAGGGCCGGCTTCACGTCGTTGGCCTTCGCGAACGCCTTACGGATCGGGTCGAGCAGTCCGGTGTAGGTCGCCGGATTGCTGCGCCGCGAGCCCCGGATCGCGGACTGGTCGACCAGCACCACCCCGTCCTGGCCCGCCACCGAGCCGCGGATCAGCGAGGTCTTTCCTGACCCGGCCACGCCCGTCACGACCACGAGCACGCCGAGCGGAATGTCGACATCCACGTTCTGCAGGTTGTGCGTGCTGGCGCCGCGCACCTCCAGGGCTCGTGTCGACCTGCGCACCGACGTCTTCAGCGAGGCGCGGTCGTCCAGATGCCGTCCGGTGATAGTGTCGCTCGCCCGCAGGCCCGCAACGGTGCCCTCGAACACCACCGCGCCACCCTCGGCGCCGGCGCCCGGGCCAAGGTCGACGACGTGCTCGGCGATCGCGATCATCTCCGGCTTGTGCTCCACGACCAGCACGGTGTTGCCCTTGTCCCGCAGTTGCAGCAGCAGGTCGTTCATCCGCTGGATGTCGTGCGGGTGCAGGCCGATCGTGGGCTCGTCGAAGACGTAGGTGACGTCGGTGAGCGAGGACCCCAGGTGCCGGATCATCTTCGTACGCTGGGCCTCGCCGCCCGACAGCGTGCCCGACGGGCGGTCGAGACTGAGGTAGCCGAGGCCGATGCCGACGAACGAGCTGAGGGTATGCGCCAGCGACGCCAGCAACGGCCCGACGGACGGTTCGTCGAGCCCGCGTATCCATTCAGCTAGGTCGGTGATCTGCATGGCGCAAGCATCGGCGATGCTGACGTTGCCAATGCGCGACGACCGGGCCGCCTCGGTCAGCCGGGTTCCGTCGCACTCCGGGCAAGTAGTGAAGGTGACGGCCCGGTCCACGAACTCCCGCAGGTGCGGCTGCAGGGTCTGCCGGTCCTTGGACAGGATCGTCTTCTGGACCTTAGGGATGAGCCCTTCGTAGGTGACGTTGACGCCGTTGACCTTCACCCTGACCGGCTCGTGGTGCAGGAAATCCTGCATTTCCTTCTTGGTGAACTGGCGGATCGGCTTATCCGGATCGAGGTGGCCCGACCCCATGTAGACCTGCACGGTAAAGAAGCTGTTGACGGTATAACCAGGGATCAGGATCGCGCCCTCGGCCAGCGACTTGGAGTCGTCGAAGAGCTGGGTCAGGTCGATATCGGAGACCATGCCGCGGCCTTCGCAGCGCGGGCACATGCCGCCCGTGATGCTGAAAGTGCGCCGCTCCTTCACCGTCTTCCCGCCGCGCTCGAACGCGACCGCGCCTGCCCCGCTGATCGAGGCCACGTTGAAGGAAAACGCCTGGGGCGAGCCGATATGCGGCCGCCCCAGGCGGCTGAACAAGATGCGGAGCATGGCGTTGGCGTCGGTGGCGGTGCCGACCGTGGAGCGGAAGTCGCCGCCCATCCGCTCCTGGTCCACGATGATCGCCGTGGTCAGCCCTTCGAGCACGTCGACCTCCGGCCGGGTCAAGGTCGGCATGAAGCCCTGCACGAACGTGCTGTACGTCTCGTTGATCAGCCGCTGCGACTCCGCGGCGATCGTGCCGAACACCAGCGAGCTCTTGCCCGAGCCAGAGACTCCGGTGAACACCGTCAGCCGGCGCTTCGGGATTTCGACGCTGACATCCTTGAGGTTGTTCACGCGCGCGCCGTGTACGCGGATCAGGTCGTGGCTGTCGCCAATGTGCAGCGCAGGCGACTGCGTATCCGTCCTCGTGGCCATGCTCATCGTGTCTCCATCGGTCATGTGGGGCCGCCTCGGCGGCCGGCGCCGCCCCGCCCCGACGTCCTCGTCGTGGGTGAGTCGGCGCCCGGTATCGCGACGACGCTCGCTGGGGACCGGAGGTCGGCCCTCATCGGTCCTGAAGCAGCCCGAGAACGTTGCCATCGGGGTCGGTGACAGCAGCCACCAAGCGGCCACCGCCGACGTCGTGGGCACGCTCCGTCACGGTGGCGCCTGCGGCCGTCACCTCAGCCAGCTTCGCCTCGATGTCCGGTACGTGCCAGTAGGCCACCGGTGAGGTCATGCCCCGCGGTCCACCGCCAGGCACAAGCCCGATGTGCTGGCCGGCAGCCTCGAAGCCGACGTAGTAGGACTCGTCGGTCTGCGGCGGTACGCCGAGCAGGGCGGTGTACATCGCCTTAGCCGTCGCCAGGTCGGACACCGGGTGCAGAACGGTCTTGATCCCCTGCGTGGCAGAGCCGGTCATGGTCACTCCTGAGGTCGTGGGTCCCATCGACCCGGTGAGTCGTTTCGAGCCTAAGGATGGGCGCGATGCCCGGAGATCGACATATCGGTCTGGTGGGCGCGGTCCACCGTTCTCCGGCGCGCCCCGCCGAATCTCACGACGTTGCGGATGTCCGAGCCGACGGTGTCGCCATAGCTGGCCGACGATACGTCCGGGTCGTCGTGTGGGCGGGACCTCGACTGAACGGTGATGTTCACGGAGGTCACGCTAGTTCTGACCCGAGACCCACGCTTCTCGATTCCTGATCGGTCTGGTGACCTGTTTCGCCACGCACGACGGCATCCCCGCCGTCGCGCGCGCAGCCTCGCGCCGGTAGATGCTAGGCGACATGCCGACCAGTTCGGTGAAGCGGCTGCTGAAGGTGCCCAGCGACGAGCAGCCGACCGCGAAGCAGACCTCGGTCACGCTAAGGTCGCCACGACGCAGCAGGGCCATCGCGCGCTCGATGCGCCGCGTCATCAGGTAGCCATATGGCGATTCACCGTAGGCCAGCCGGAACTCTCGGCTGAGGTGTCCGGCCGACATGTGCGCGCCGCGAGCGAGTGCCTCGACATCCAGCGGCTGCGCGTACTCCCGGTCGATCCGGTCCCGGACCCGGCGAAGCCGCGCGAGGTCGCTCAGGTGCTGCGCCGCGGCGGATCTGCTGGTCACCTCTGCATCTTATCCGCTCGGCGCGCTGTGATCATTGCGAGCAGTCGCTCGGCACCGAGATCCGAGCGATCGACATCCACCCGCCTTGCCCAGAGTCCAGGAAGCAGATCGTCCGGGACCGGCACTAGAGTGCGAGTCATGACAGCAGCCAATGATCAGCTAGGCCCGCTGCCGGAGCGGCACGATGGGCCGATAGACGCGCAGTTCGGACCGCACCGGTTCAGCGCGGGAGACGGCGGCGGCAGCACCGCGTTTCGGGCGGTCCGGTTCGACGTCGCGGACCTGCGTGGCGCCCGGTTCACCGACTGTGACCTGACCGGCGTGACGATCCGGGACGGCTGGCTCGTCAACGTCAGCATCTCCGGCTACCTCAGCAATGTCACCGTCAACGGCGTCGACGTGGCCGATTTCGTCAGCGCCGAACTGGACCGGCGGCACCCGGAGCGGGTGCAGTTGCGCGAGGTGCAAGACGCCGACGGCTTCCGCGGGATGTGGGACACCATCGAGACACTCTGGGCGGACGCGACCGGGCGGGCCGGGCGGCTGCCGGCAGCGGCCTTGACCGAGCAGGTGAACGACGAGTGGTCATTCGCGCAGACGCTGCGCCATCTGGTGTTCATCACCGACGCCTGGGCGAGTCGCACGGTGCTGGACGAGCCGATGCCCTACCACCCGCTCGGCCTGCCACAGAGCTGGTATCCGCCCGCGGACGCGGCCGCGCTCGGCATCGACCTGACCGCGCAGCCCAGCTACGCCGACATCCTGGCTGCCCGCGCGGACCGGATGGCCGTGATGCGGCGCATCCTCGCCAACCTGGCCGATGCCGACCTCGGACGACACTGCAAGCGCTCGCCCGCTCCCGGCTACCCGGACGAGAATCCTGCCGTCGCCGAGTGCATCGCCGTGGTGATGGACGAGGAGATCGAGCACTACCGGTTCGCGGTCCGCGACCTGGCAGTGCTGGAGGCGCGATAGGCAGCGAACGTTCCGTGCATCCGTGCCGGACTTCAGTAATCGAAGTCGAGACCGTGCAGGCTTGCTCCGGGCAGCCACTCGTGTCGCCGTGGTGCCAGGTCCATCGTGAGGTCGATGTGGCCTCCCAGCGCTCGGAACCCAGCAGCATGGAACCGCTGTATGGCAGCGACGTTGCGGGCAACAGGGCGAATGGCCAGGTACTCGTAGCCACGGGCAACTGCCTCCGCCACAACCTGGCTGATCAGCCGACGGCCGATGCCCTGATTCCGCGCTACCTGCGTGACGACGACCGGCTCGACTTCGGCACTGGTACCTCGGTCGAGTAGACCGGCCAGACCGACGACCCTGTCCTCCGACTCAGCCACCCAGGATCCGATCCGTTGCTGCGTGGCGAGGTAGCCATCGAACCCAGCGCCAGGGTCGTCGCCACCGATCGAAGGGTCCCCATAGATACTGCGGTGGTACTCCGTCAGCTCTGTCCACAGTGCTCGGCAAGCGCGGTAGTCGTCGTCTGCGTAGTCGCGAACGATGAGGTCTGGCTTGCCTGCCGAGTCTGGCTGCTGCGAAACCGTCATCGCACAATGTTGGCAGGCGCTCCTGACCTAGGGTCACGGGCTGTCCCCCTGGCCGCGCGATCACCGCGCGCCCCGTACTGCCCGCCGCGACATCAAGCGGCATAAAGCCTCGAACTACCAGCCGGGCTAACCTACTCCGTGCAAGACAGCCCAGGGATTAACCGGATAGCTTGTGCCGGTGATCATCTGGATCAACGGCGGGTTCGGCGCGGGCAAGACGACGCTGGCGGCGGAACTGCACCGGCGGCTCCCGGACGCGGTCGTATATGACCCGGAAGACGTCGGCCTCATGCTCTGGAAGTGGATGCGACCCAATGGCGATTTCCAGCACCTGCCGAGCTGGCGCGAACTGGTCGTCGCGACGGCGCTGTCGCTGCGCAGGCACCACGCGGACACGCTCATCGTCCCGATGTCGCTTATCCGCGACGCCTACCGGGCCGAAATCCTCGGCGGCCTGGCCGACGCGGGCGAGGAGGTCCTGCACATCTTCCTTGAGGCGGATGCCGCCGTGCTCCGGGAGCGGCTCAACGCCCGCGTGACCGACCCCGACATCCCGGAGTGGGACCAGGCAGCTCGCGAGTTCGGCATGACCGGCGTGGATGAGATGGTGGCTGCCGCTGCCCGCCAGCCGGGCGGGACGCTCCTGCTGCGGTCGGACAGTCTCACGCCGGTCGAGCTGGCCGACGAGGTGCTGGCCGCCGAGGTGCTGGCCAGGTTGCGCCAGCTTCGCGGAGACGGCAAGCGGATGCGGCAAGCCAGGTCGCTGGACTCAAAAGCTACCTAAGGTGTGTCGCACGTCAAGCGGAGCCGATCCGTCGCACCGCATCCGAGCCAGCGAAGGCATCCGGCCCGGCACCCTCAAGGACCCGGCCGGAGCGACCAAGACCGCGATGCGAGCCTTCGCTCGCCGCCCCGCTGGCTACCCCTGCAGTCCGAGAACGATGGCGAGGACGCTCAGCTCACGCCGCTCGTCACCGCGGCTGTGCACTATGTCCGGCACACGGTCGCGGCCGTGGTAGAGCCACTCCCAGCGCACTCTCCTCTCGCCTTGGCGATGCGAAACGTCTGCCGATCGATCACCGCATCCTGCTGGTGAGGCAGTGCGCATCAAGGCCGAGATGGCGAAGAAAGAGGCCGAGCGAGCTCATCGCCCACCCGCACCGTCATGCCGCCGACGACCCGCGGGTCGAGCACCACGTTCAGGTACACCTCGTGTCCGAAGGCCCGCGACAGAGCCGCCGAGAGCCGTCGCCGCTGTCCGGCGGTAAGGGTGGCCGTCACGTGCACCTCCGCGACAAGCCGCGCGCGACGCCGGCGCTGTCAGCCGACCGTAAGGAATCTGTCAACGACCCCGCCCTGTCGCGCCTCATCTTCCAGCGACTCACCGACGATCTTGCTCGCTAGCTGCACCGACAGAGCGCCGATCTCGGCCCGCAGCGACGAGAATGCCTGCTGCCGGTCGGCCTCGATCTGAGCGCGGGCCGCATCGGTGATCCGCCTTGCCTCCGCCTGCGCCTGCTCGCGCATCTCGGCGATGATCGCGGCCCCTTCCTCCCTCGACTGCTCGCGCAGGCGGGCCGCCTCATGCCGCGCGTCAGCGAGCTGCGCCTGATACTGCTCGCGGAGCCGATCCGCCTGGGCCTGGGCCTCGGCTGCTCGCTCGAGGCCGCCCTCGAGTTGATCGGCGCGCTCATTCAGGGTCGTCATAATCCGCGGCAGCAGTATCTTCCAGAGCACGCCGAAGACGATTAAGAACGCGAGCGCACCGACGATCACCTCGGTCCAGTTCGGGGGGAACAGGGGGTTGGGTGACGATGACGAGGCCGCTAGGAGATCAGACATGTGCCGCTACCTTCCAGCCGGTACTTCTACTTGATGAAGAACGGCATAGCGATGCCTATAAGGGCCAGCGACCAGCCGCGTCCACTCCTCACGGTAGGCCGGCTGATCGGCTCCTGCACCTCGACCCCGGTCACGCGAACGGCCGCCTCTACCGTCCGGTTGCAGGCCTTCGACCCCTCGGCGGCCGACCGACGAGGACGTGATCCCGAAGTGGCTGCTGCGTGGATTCAAAGTGCAGGAGGGTTCGACTGTCAACGTCGCCGAGGAAGCTGGCGATCCACGCGAGGTATGGAGGCTGCGGACACCTGGCAAAACAGCGACTGCTGGCAGTGTGGGCTATTAAGACCGTGTACCTGCTGGAGCTTGCTAGTCGCCAGCGGTATCCCACGGCGCGTCCGGTGCCGGGCTACGTGCCAAGCAAGTCAGAGATTGGCTGGCTGCTGGCCGAGCTTGAGCGCGGGCGAGTCAAGCTCATTAAGCCGCCGACCGCTCTAAGGTGTGGCTGGCGGCGTGGGACTGCCGGACAGCGGGTGCCGTGGACCGGACGTGCATGGTGCACTACGCGCCGTCTAGTGCTCCGGTACGCACGCCAGACGGTGGCGCGGTGGTCGGTCAGTTCACCACGCTGGCCATCGGCTTCGCAGCTTTTCAGGTGTTCAGCATCGACTACGTGGAGGCCGACCGGCGGGACGCGGAAGGCTGGAATCCCGACCCGCCAGACAGCATCGCTCGCCAGATGCGACTCATCTGGCCGCAGCGTCTGTACGCGGGCGATGTCGAGTGGCCCCCACCGGCCTTCCCGAACAACCAGCTTGACCGACTGGCCAACTGGGACATGGCACTCCGGCGTAGGCACGATCAGGTCGGGTAGCTAGCGTCCCATAGGTACGCTGTGACCATCGCGAGCCGTTGCGCACGCGGAGCTCGGCCGCATTGCTTGTCGAACGCCTACGCGATCCACGATCATGGCCGTATGGATGACACAGCGGCTTCCCTGCGAGCGGATAACGCCGAGCTGCGCCGACTGCTGGAGAAGCATCAGTGGGCAGGCCTCACTCCCTTCAAGTCCGACGGATGCTGCCCCGAGTGTTCCGGCCCGGCGCCACCTCGTGGCAGCGGGCATAGGCCCGGCTGTGCGATAGCGGCAATCTTGGCATTGAGTACGCCGGTGCCAAACGACCTTTAGCAGTGGACAGCATTTAGGTTCGATGGAGGCCGAGCGGCAGCCGGACAGCAGATCAGCCCTGCGCGCCGACGGTACTGCTTGCACCCGTCTGACTAGGCATTCGGTGCGATTGCTCGTTCTATCTGTGAACTACCTTGGTTGCCGAGATACTTTTCATGCCGTTGACCTGCACTTTTACATGGCCTTTGTCACACTACCTTAGTAACACCAACAAGTACTTCTCATGACAATCGTCTGCGACGTGCTTGCCTGCACCGATCAGAACAAGTGGCTGCATGGCTCCTAATCGCTTTAAGTGGATTCCTGCACTCCGAGCACACTGCGACCCGCTGCTTGACGGCCCTGCCTGGGTTGCCGCCTAGCTGGAGAGCCTTACGACATCTATCGTGGTAGATAGTGGTGGGCCTAACGTGTCAGCACCCGAACCCTCTGCTCGTCGCCGATGGCTCGGAGCTCATGATTCGTGCCGTGCGTGAACGCCGCATCTGACGGGCGAGTGCCGGCCACCGCCGTAAGAAGGCGGCGTACCTGTTGTGTACCTGCCATGGACCTCACGTGTACCTGCCAGGTACCTCATGCACAGGCCCCGCCCAGTCCGCCCCTTGCTACGGCCGTTTCGCCGTCGACGCCTCGGGCGCCACCACCGCCCGGCCCGGATTGCAAGGGGCCGCTCGGCGCAGCGCGGGCCCGGAGCGTTCGACGTGCTGCCGGTCTACCGGGTGCACTGATGGCGTTGGTCCGTGACCTGCAGGTACTCGACGAGAACCTGCCCGAAACCGAGCACGGCTTCAGCGTTGATGTCATCATCACCCTTACCCAGGTCATTCCGTGTGGCCCACCACGAAGGCCTCTCGGCCTGTACTGGAACCACCTCGACCCTGCCAAGATGTCGGCCATCCCGGCCCTGAGGAACCACCTCGCCCGGCCCCATAAGACAGCCATGCCGCGAGATGCTAACACGCAATCCGGATGCCAGTTCGCCAGCTAGCGCGCATCCCCCTGCGGATTCCTGCTGAGACTGGTAACCCCCGCTCCGCTGTTCACGCTGGCAGACGCCAGCCTGACCCTTCCGATGGGCTCCCAGACTGATACCTCCAGGAGGAGCATCGACCGATTGTCGGGCGCGGCGGGCCGCGCGGAGTGGGGCGCTGCGCCAGAGGAGGCTGACACAAGCTCGTGACACGGTGACGACGCATTGCCGGCTGTCGACGGCCATCCGGATCTGCCCCGCTCGCGGCAACGAAATAGACACCATGGCCGTCACAGAGCGTGCCCGGTTTCGCAAGTCGTCGCGCGCCAGGCTGCCCCGAACGCCGATTCTGGCGCGAGAGGCTAGGGCTGCCACCCGGTCGCCGGGCAGCGCAGACCGTCCGGTTCTGGGCGCATCGTGGTTGGGCAGGCGGTCCCGATAAAGCAGTTCGTCTGAGAGCATCCGTATAGGGCAGGAGTTCCAGGGAGAGCCGGTGTTGTATCGATGGTTCTGGCGTGACCACCTCCGGCGGTCCCCATGACTCTGGCCGGGGACAGCTGCCACGAGGCACCCCTATAGCCAGTCTGGGCAGTCACCGAGGGTTTTGTTAGCAAGAGGGGACATGGGTCACCATCCGCAGCGTGCTTAGCGTTTCGATCATGCACCCGTTACGCCAGGTCCGTGCCGTATCTGATGGGGAATCAGTGGTGCTGTGAGGTCCGCCGGCCAAGAACACCCCGTCAGGGTGCCGGGTGGCGCCGGGCTGCGACCGGTCTCGCTGGGCGCTTCGCCGGGGCCGGTGCCGGGCAGCAGGCAAGCGCTCCTGCTGCTCGCCTCCGCGATGCTGCTCTCGATGACCACCTGGTTCTCCGCGACAGCGGTCCTGCCGCAGCTGCGCACTGCCTGGACGCTGACTACGGTCCAGGCAAGCTTCCTCACGATTGCCGTTCAGGTGGGGTTCGTCGTCGGCGCCCTGGTGTCCGCGTTCTTCAATCTGGCCGACATCATTCCAGCCCGCACGCTCATGTTGCTGGGCGCGCTGGGCGCCGCAGCCGTCAACTTGCTGCTGGCCGGGGCGCACTCGCCCGGCCCGGCCGTCGGCTTGCGGTTTCTCACCGGCGCGTTCCTGGCCGGCGTGTATCCGCCGGGGCTCAAGGCGATGTCCACATGGTTCCCTGTCCGCCGCGGCACCGCCCTAGGGATCATGGTGGGGGCGCTGACCCTGGGCTCGGCAGCACCACAGTTCCTCAACGGAATCGGGGGTGCGGACTGGCGTACCGTCATTGTCGCGACTTCGGTACTGACGGTCCTGGGCGGGCTGACAGCCCGGTATCTGGTGGCCGAGGGGCCATTCCCCATTCCGAGGGGGATCTTTAATCCCCGGCAGACAGCCTCCGCGATGCGTAACCGTGCCGTCCGCCTTGCGGCCCTCGGCTACTTCGGGCACCAGTGGGAGCTGTATGCCATGTGGGCCTGGATCTTCGCCTTCAGCCATGCGGCCTTCACCGTTCATGGCTACGCGAATCCCACACGGGACGCCGCGTTCGCTGCGTTCGCCATCATCGGCAGCGGCGCGGTTGGCTGCTGGGTCGGCGGCATGCTCGGGGACCGGTGGGGCCGTACCCGGCTGACCCGGCTGGCGATGGCGCTGTCGGGAACCTGCTGCGTGCTGATAGGCCCGGTCGCGCGTCTCGGCGTCGCCCCGATGATGGCTTTGGCAGTGTTCTGGGGCTTCTGGGTGGTTGCCGACTCGGCTCAGTTCACCAGCATCGTGACCGAGACGAGCGAGCAGCGCTATATGGGCACCGCAGTCACCCTGCAGCTGGCGACGGGCTTCACGCTGACCGTGGTGACCATCTGGCTGATACCGGTCGTGCAGCAGGCCGTCGGATGGACCTGGGCATTCACTGTCCTTGCCCCCGGGCCACTGCTCGGCGTCGTGGCCATGACAAGGCTGTTGCATGCCCCCGAGGCCAGGCTCATCGCAGGCGGGCGAGGCTAGCGGAAGGACGTGACACGTGCCGGCAGATGTCACCGGCGAGGGCCGCCCTTGCTGAGGGTTGTCCGGCCAGAACGTGGCGATCATAATGAAGCCGGAAGCGGTCCAGTAGCTGAAGCTCGTCGCTGCGTCATCGCCGATCCCACTCCCACAACTGCACCTTGCCTGCGAGTTCGGCGCTAGGGCGTCGGCCCCTGCGGGCTGCCGCCGCGATCGCCTCAGCCCGCCGCGGCCCTCCCGTCGTTCATCGTGGTGAACCCGCACGCGACCTGCCCGCACCAGGCTGCCCTTTGAATCGGGGCAGCTCATGCCACCCGCCAACGTCGACACCGACTATCCGTTCGGGTGCGGCTCGGACGGCCAAGTCCGACGATCAGGTCGCCGCCCATATCGGCGGCGATGAGCGCCATATCCCAATGACCGAACGGCGAGTTCGCAGTGGGCACACCCCGCGGCCGCTCCCGAGTCGCTACACATGGGTGCGCCCTGTCCACCCGCGGCGCCGCGGTTGGGTCTGGACACTCGGCGGGCAACCCCACCGCGCGGGGCTGTACCGTCACTGACGTGACCTCCTCGGCCGGCACGGCCGGCTGGGACGACCTGGAACGCGGCGCGCCCGAGATCGCCCTGCTAGGCATGGCCCGGCTGGCCACCGCGCGGGTTGCGATGCTGGGTACGCTGCGCGCCGATGGATCTCCCCGCATCAGCCCGGTCGAGCCCTATGCCCGGCGCGGGCACCTGCTCGTGGGAGCGATGGCATGGTCGCAAAAGGCACGCGATCTGCTCCGCGACCCCCGCTATGTGCTGCACAGCGTGGTATCCGGCCCAGATTTCGGCGAGGGCGAACTCAAGCTGCACGGATGTGCCGACCAGGCTGCCCGAGGTCTGCGAGAGGCGGTTGCTGACGCGTGGTGGTTCGACCAGCCGCCGGCGCGAGCGGTGGTGTTCTCGCTGCGCATTGCGACCGCGCTGTTCGTCGAGTGGGATCTTGAGCACGGCCTGATGACCGTCCGCCGCTGGACTCCTCAACACGGCTATCAGACCACCACCCGCGGATACCCGTAACCGGGCCGCACCAGGCCGAGCGCGCTGACCCTGTACCCGGGTACCGCAAGCCATAGACGCAGCGCACATTACCCCGATCGGCCAAAGCCCAGCCAACATCATGATCCGTAACCGGCCGCGCTGATGGCGGGTCCTGTACTCATGAACGCATCCGGCAGCGACGTCGCACCGTCATGGGCACCGCGCACCTGGACTGGGCCATGATGCCGGACATGACGATGACTCTGGGCGAGGGCGAACCCGCCGCCGGGCCGTGGCAAGTCGCGACCCTGGCCCGGCTCGTCCGCATGCTCCGTCCTGCCGACGGCGCACCGTCGCGGCGGCCCTGGGTCCTGGCCGTGGACGGGCGCAGCGGCAGCGGCAAGACAACCCTCGCCGGGCGGATCCGGGGAGCGGTGTCGGCATCGACCGTGGTTCACACCGACGACATCGCCTGGAGTCAGGCGATTTGACTGGGCTGATCTGCTGATCGGCGGGGTCCTGGAACCGGTTCACCGCGGCGAGCCGGTGAGCTTCCGGCCGCCCGCCTGGCGCGAGCGGAACCGTGCTGGCGCGATCGAAGTCCCGCACGGCCGGGAGCTGGTGATCGTCGAAGGCGCCGGGGCAGCACGTCATGAGCTGATGGATCTGGTGGACGCGGTGGTATGGGTCGAGTCCGACATGGCCGAAGCAGAGCGGCGGGGCATCGAACGCGACGGCGGCGATGCCGCGGCCGTCTCGTTCTGGCACCTGTGGATGGCCGAGGAGCTGCCGTTCATGGCCCGGCAGCGACCGTGGACACGGGCCAACATTATCGCGGCGGGCACGCCAGGCGTTCCTCACGATCCGGCGAATGAAGTGGTCATCGCAGAGGCTGACAGTCGATCGCAGGCTCCGTAGCTTCCCCGTCCTCACAACAAGCGCGGCGTCCAGAACATCCAGATCTGCGCGGCAATCAGTGGACGCAATGCCGTCGGCGTCGGCATGCAGATTAGGCGGCTCCGTGCGCGCCTCCACCATGGACGGCAATTACACGAAGTAGTCGCAGTGGCCGCCACCGGACAGGTCGGCATGGCCACCGCCGGCAGATTCAGCTGGCCGTCGTCAGCCGACACGAGGGGCCGTCGTGGCGCACAGCGCGAACGTGTGGCGCGCTCGCCGCGCGCAGCGGCCGCTGCCCGGTTCACCGACGACGCCTCCGGAGCCACCACCACCCGGCGCGGCCTGCACCGCGCCCTCGCGGCGGCGCGGGCCGGGGTGATCGACGTGCTGCTGGTCTACCGGGTGGACTGGCTCACCCGCAGCCTGCGTGACCTGGTCACGCTGCTCGATGACCTTCGACCGCGCCGGGGTGGTGTTCCGGTCGGCCACCGAGCCATTCGACACCGCCACGCCGATGGGCCGGATGCTGGTGCAGATGCTGGGCATGTTCGCCCAGTTCGAGCGGGACACCATCATCGACCGGGTGATCGCCGGGATGGAACGCAAAGCCGCCGCCGGCAAATGGAAGGCGGGCGGCGCCCGTTCGGCTACCAGGTCGACAACACAGTCCAGGCCCTGGTGCCGGATCCGGGAGAGACGGCGGTCGTCCGGCTGATCTTCGGCACCTACATCCGCGACCGGCTCGGTGCCCGCGCCATCGCCACCCTGCTCAACGACCGCGGGCACCGCACCACCACCGGCGGCCGGTGGTCCGCCCACCAGGTACTGCGCGTGCTGGCCAACCGCATCTACCTGGGAGAGCTGTCCTTTCGCGGCATCACCGCCGCTAGCTGCCATCCGCCGGTCATCGATCAGGCCACCTTCGACGAGGCGCACCGGATCCTGGCCGCACGCGGCGAGGACCATGCCAAGCGAGCGGCCAGCGGGTCGGATTACCTGCTCACCGGGCTGATCCGCTGCCCCGCGTGCGGCAGCGCCATGCTCGGCACCCGCGCCCACGGCAAGACCAAGACGTACCGGTACTACTCCTGCTACCGGCGGACCCGGTACGACACCACCACCTGCGGCGGTCAGCGGGTCGACGCCGACGCCATCGAGCAGGCGGTTACCGGCGCGCTGGCCGACCTCTACCGCCACCAGCACGACCTCATCGCCGACGCCATCGCCGCTGCCCAGGCCTCGCATGCAGCCGACCAGGATGCCGCCGCGGGGAACTGGCGGCGACCGAGCACGAGCTGGCCAGAACCGGCGCGGCGATCGACCGGTACCTGACCGGGTTCGAGAACGGCACCCTGAACCCTGAAGACCTCGCCGGCCGCCTCACCGCGCTCAAGGCCAGGTCCAGGCAGCTATCCGCCCGCCGGGACGAGCTCACCGCACAGCTCGCCGAACCGCCGACGGTCCCGCCGACCGCCATACTCCAGCAGGTCGCCGACTATATCGGCCAGGTCATCAGCTCTGGCAGCCACAATCAGCGCAAAGCCCTCATCGAAGCACTGGTCGCCCAGGTCAAGATCACCGGACCTGGCAGGATCGTGCCCGTCTTCCGCATCCCGCAGCCACAGGCCGACACCGCCGCGGAAGCGACGCGCACCATGGCTCGCACGCCAACCCAGAGCCACAAGACGGAGCCAGGGGTTCGTGCAATGACCAATTTGGTGGAGCTAAGGGGACTCGAACCCCTGACCCCCTGCTTGCAAAGTCCAGACGGCTAGCGGCTTACCGTAGCTGACCTGGCAATCTTCATCAGCGGGGTTCGGCTACTGCCGGCCGTGGTCGGATGATGTTGTGGTCAGGTTGATGGTCAGCGCTCGGGCCCGGCCGCTCTTGACGAACGTGGTAGCGGTGACTCGTAGCGGCGCTCAGCCAGCGCGGGCAGTACCGGGGACGGAGTGCGCGCCGACGCCGCCGTGGCCCGTCAGGGCCTAAGAGCGGCAGGCGGCGCCCGGCGCGTCACGGTTCCCCGGTCCGGCGCCCGCCAGCGCGAGGCCGAGCGCTTCCGCGTGGTGAGTCGCGCCCGTGCCGTCGTGCGTTTCAATATCACTAGGCCAGCAGTGCCCGGCGCGCTCTGCGCGCCCTTGAAGTTGTATGTAGAGGAAGTCCTCACAGGACCGACGAGACCGACGATGCCGGCACGTGGCAAAGCCACGAGACGGCGCGCTCGCCCCGCTCCAGATCCGCCGATATGCGTGGCTGGCAGGTCGCTGCTTCGTATCGCCTTGGCGCTCCTGAGCTGGTTGATCTGCGCGATGGAATCCTGGTTATGCGTCCCGGCGGCGGAGGACCAAGAAGGTGATGCCGATCAGAACCGCTGCGAGCACTACGAAGATGCCGGTCTCGATGCCCTGGAATGCCCAGAAGCGGCTGGCAGGCTGGAAGGTCACCGAGGCCCGGTAGCCGTGCGCGGCCAGGCACGGCAGGACGGCCTGGGGGTCCGGGTTGTTCTGCGTCGCGTGCACGCATGCGGAGGGAAGCGCCACCCCGTTGTAGTTGGGCACGTTGTATTCGAGCGCGGCGGGCTTGCCGTCAGGCCCAACGAATCCACTCGTGACTAGCAGATAAGAGCCCGGCGGCGTGAAGGGCGCCGTGAGTTTGTAATACACAGTGACCGGGGTCATGTAGTGCAGCCGAAGCCAGAGTGCGATGACAAGACGGAACCCGGCAAAGCCAGCCAGGGTCATGCCGAGCGCGGGCAGGGTGCGGCGCAGCAGGGTGCCGGCGCAGATCCCGAGGGCCATCGCGAAGATGGCGTAGCCGACTGGCACGATGTCGGTGATGTCGAACCGGTTGATTTGGAAGGCATCAGCCGTCAGCGCGTTGAACGGTCCTGACCACCAGGTGACGATTGCCGAGACCGCTCCGGCGAGGACGGCCGTGGCGAGCAGTAGCCATGCAGTCCGGACCGCCAGCCAGCGCCGCCTGGTGATGCTCTGTGTCCAGGCGAACTGGTTCGTTCCTGTTTCCAGCTCGGTTGCCACCGCCGGGGCGCCCCAGAGCAATCCTGGCAGCGCTGGCACCGCTGATGTTGCGATGACGAGCGTCGTGATGATCGGGTTGGCGAGGGAGAGATTCGAGCCGGCCAGGCTTGCGCAGGAGTTGTCGGCCGCGCACTGGGTTAGGGCGGAGTGCCACACCGCTGCTGCGTGCAGGCCGGTGATGAGCAGCACGACGGCCAGGGCGGCGAGTAGCGCGGCAGCGAATGCGGCCTGGTATCGGTATTGCTGCCAGGTGACCCAGGTCATCGGTCCCCTCCTGCCGCCGACAGGCGGGTGACTTCGGGGCCGGTCCAGTAGCCGGGGTCGTCCTGGCTCATGTAGCCGAGCACTATTTCCTCCAGGTTAGCTTCCTCGACGGCCCAGGCCGGATCGATGACCGGGCCGTTCAGCCGGACCAGCAGCGTGGTCTGCCGCGGCGTGGTGTCCTCCCGCACGATCGCGTGCGTACGCCCGATGGCCGTCGTGTCCTTGCGCGGTCCGGTGAGAATCCGGTGCTCTTCCAGCAGCGTGTCGATGTCGCCGCAGAGCTGCACCCGGGATTCGGCCAGCAGAATGAGGTGGTCACAGACCCGCTCGATGTCCGCGATGAGATGCGAGGACAGCACGACGGTCAGGCCGCCGCCCGCCACCGCCTCGGCCAGCGTGCCGAGAAAGCGCTGCCGGGCCAGCGGATCGAGCGCGGCGAGCGGCTCATCCAGCAGCAAGAGCCCCGGCTGTTTCGCAAGGGTAAGCGCGAGCGCGACCTGGGCCCGCTGACCGCCCGATAGAGTGCCCACCGGCCGGTCCAGCGGTATCCGCACCCTGCTCAGCCGGGCGCGCACGGACTCGCCATCCCAGCGCGGGTTCAGGTGCGCGCCGATGCCGATGTGGTCTTCGGCGGTCCGCCGCCGGTACAGCGGAGCCTCCTGGGCGAGGAAGCCGATCCCCGCCAGGTACACCGGGTCCTGACGCGCCGTGCCGCCGAGCACGGTGGCCTGGCCTGCGGTCGGCGCAGCGAGCCCGGCCAGCAGCCGCAGCAGCGTGGTCTTGCCCGCCCCGTTCGGCCCGACGAGCGCGGATATCCGGCCCTCGGGAACGCTGATCGTGCAATCGCTCAGCGCGGTCACCCGGCGGTATCGCTTGGTCAGCCCGCTGGTCTCGATCACGGCAGTCATGCGATGTCCTCCTCAGCGGGCGCCTGCAGCGTGACACGCAGTAGCGACTCGATCGCCTCGTCATCCAGCCCGGCGGCGCGCGCCTGGCGCACCCACGTGGCCAGAGCGCGGCCGAGCCGCGAGTGGGTGCCCGGCGGGGGACCCGGCGGCCTGGCCCGCACGTACGTGCCCTGTCCGGTGCGCGCTTCGACCAGGCCCTCGCGCTCCAGGTCGCGGTAGGCCTTCAGCACCGTATTGGCGTTCACCACTGCGACCGCGACCACGTCCCGCACGCTCGGGAGCTGGTCACCCACGTCCAGCACTCCCATCCGCAGCGCCTGCCGCACCTGCTGTGCGATCTGCTGATAGGGCGGCACTCCGGACCGCCCGTCCACCCGGAATCTGATCACGTCAGCGCTCCGCTGTCTTAGGTTGCTAAGACAGTATGGCACCTGTGAGCGGCTGTCAAACGGCCCGGCATTCCGCTTGCTTGTCCAGGTCAGGCCAGGCTTGGCATGCCAAAGGAGTTCAGCCGCGCAGGCCGCTGCGGCGCAGTGCCTCCCGCACGTGCCTTCCGGCATCGGGGATGCGAAGCACTGTGAGCACTGCTCAACAGCGTCTTGCATGGCTGCCCAGCCTCAGTGAGGCGTTCCAGCGCTGGTATCCGTCACCCGACTGGCAGTAGACGCGGCAGAAGAGATCGAGCAGCTCAGGCAAGGCGGCCACGGCCGGTGGCAGCGCTGCCGCGAGCAAATGACCGTCTCCAGCCGATCACCTGCCGCCGCTTATGGGCGATCAGATGCGCAAGGCAGTCCGCATAGGACGGCTCCGGCCGCGCACCGAGTAAGTAATCTGCACCCCGCCGACGACGCAATTCGTCACTGATCGCGGCGCAGATATTCGGCGGTATGGGCGCCTCACCAGCGCAACAATCACGTTCCTCTGGCCAGAGCGGATCGACCGGCAGCTACAAGACGACGAGTCGCTATGCGCAGCCTGAGGGCTCTGAGGCGTGCGACCGGTAGAATTAGTCCATGAGCGCGATGCGCGACGAGCTCCATCACCTGGTGGACCAGCTTCCAGAGGCTGAGGTGCAGCCAGCCATGGAACTGATCCGCGACCGGCTTGTGGAGCACGGTGAGCGGGGGCGGAACCTGCCGTTCTTCGCATCGTTTGAGGCCGACCCGGACCTGGCTGAGCGGGCGGAAGAGATTCTGAGCGCCGAACTCGGGCGCTGAAATGCTGCTGTGCGACACCGGCGTACTGCTGGCCGCAGGCAATATCAAGGACCAGGCTCACCCGGCATGCGTCAGGTTGCTGCGTCAAGCCGAGGGTCCCCTGCTGGTGCCGTCGCCCGTGCTGGGTGAGATCGGCTACTTGCTGCAGTCGCGAGTGGGACCGCAGGCGGAGGTCACCTTCCTGAAGTCCTTCGGCGACGACGGCTTTCACATCGTTGAGCTGGAAGAGCAAGACATCCGCCGCATGGCCGAACTGGTGCAGTCCTACCTGGACCTGCCGCTTGGCATCGTCGACGCCGCGGTGATAGCTATCGCCGAGCGGCTGCAGCTCACAGAGATCGCGACACTGGATCACCGGCATTTCGCTGTTGTCCGGCCGAGCCATACCGACGCTTTCACCCTGCTACCTGGCTCTGACTTGTGACCTTGCGCGTCTGGTTCTGATTGTCGGTAGGGCGAGCTATCCTCGATGATGTGGCCGATCTGGGCCACTGCTAATGGTTCTATCTGGCGCTGTTTTGCCTGGCCGCCGGGCTGATGCCCAACTGATGGCGGCGGCAATCTGATCTCCCCGGCGTGCGGGGACGGCGCGTTCTGAAGCAAGCTGACCGGCCGCGCAGCATGCGCAGTCGCCGGTCCGGTGTCCATCGCATCTCGGGCACCCTCCATCGCTGCTACGACGTCTGCAAGCCTCCACGCCAGAGGGGAGATCAAGCCTTGTCCGCTGACGGTGAAGAACCCGGCCGCGCCTGGCGCACGGAGCCGTGGCTGCATGTGGTCCGGGTTCCATGACAGTCCTGGCAGCCGCACTTAGCATCACCGACGACAGTCCGGAACCGGCGCAGGCGGGTGAGCTGCTCGCCCTGGCAGCGGGCGAGGACTTCGCCCGCTGGGAGCAGCAACTCGCCGCGACCGGCAACTGCGCCAACCCGGTGCGCCTGCAAGGCCGTATCGACGCTATCGACCGTACGACCGGCGAGAGAGCCAGCCTGTATGACACCGATAGCGAGCCTGGCGGTGTGCTACGCCTGCCGTGCGGCAACCGCCGCGAGGACATCTGCCCGCCCTGCTCCCAGGTGTACAAGGGCGACGCCCGGCAGATCATCCGGTCCGGGCTCACCGGCGGCAAGGGCATCCCCGACTCGGTCAGCACGCATCCGTGCGTGTTCGCGACCCTCACCGCACCAGGCTTCGGCCCAGTGCACACGATCCGCACCAGCCGGCACGGCCGCAAGCTCGCCTGCCGCCCCCGCCGCGACGCTCACCACCGGCGCTGCCCGCACGGGCGCGACCTGTCCTGCCCTCGCCACCACCATTCCGACGATCCGCGGCTCGGGACGCCCATGTGTCCGGACTGCTACGACTACACCGCGCACGTGCTGTTCAACGCTCTGGCCCCTGAGCTATGGCGGCGGTTCGTCATCTACCTGCCCCGCCAGCTCGCACGGCTGGCCGGGATCACTCAGCACCAGCTGGCTCGCGAAGTCCTGGTCCGGTTCGTCAAGGTCGCCGAATACCAGCACCGCGGCGTCATCCACTACCACGCCGTTATACGGCTCGACGCGGCTGGTGACAGCCACCAGCCACCGCCTGGCCGCTATACCACCCAGCTCCTGGAACAGGCCATCCGCGCCACGGTGGCCGCGGTCCGGTACGACACCGCCGCACTCACGGGCGATGACCCATCCCTGCGTCGCATCCTGCAGTTCGGCCGGCAGACTGACGTCCGCGCCATTCACGATGCGACCGGCCTGCCCGCCAGCGGAACAGCGCTGCCCGCCAGGACGGTCGCAAACTACATCGCCAAGTACGCCACCAAGAGCACCACCGCTGCCGGACTCCCCGCTCGGCCGGTCCGCTCCGCCGCCGACATCAATGCGCTGGCGTGCAGCCAGCACTACAAGCAGCTCATCGCCATGACCTGGAGGTTAGGCAAGCACCCTGCAGCCGCGGCATTGGCACTCAACCGCTGGACCCACACCCTCGGGTACCGCGGCCACTTCCTCACCAAGTCCCGCCGCTACTCGGTCACCTTTAACGGGCTGCGCCAGGCCCGCATCGACTACCGCCGCGCTCAGCGACACCCCGGCAGCCAGCTCGACCCGTGGGGCCGTCCCCTCGACGAGCAGATCGTGCTGACCGTCAGCACCTGGATGTATGCCGGAACCGGGCACGCCACCACCGCCGAACGCACCCTTGCCCTCGCCGCAGCCGCCCGCGCCCGCGAACAAGAACGCATCGCACGAGAGGAGACCTGGACGAGCTAACCCGACCACCAAGGAGACACACAGATGGACAAGATGCTCTACCGGCCCAAGGAAGCAGCAGGTGTGCTCGGCATCAGCCGAGACAAGCTGTACGACCTGATCCGCGCCGGTCGTATTACGTCAGTTAAGGACGGCCGCGCCCGCTTCATCACCGCCGACGCGCTCGCGGCGTATGTGGTGCGCCTCGAATCCGAAGCCGCCGAGGTCGTGTGATGGCCGCACAGCATGCCAAGGCGAAAGGCCGACGACGGCACAACGGAGAAGGGACCATCTCGGGCCCGCGTAAGGACGGGCGCTATGTCGGCGCGTTCTACGCCCCGACCAGCGCTGGCACCTACAAACGCGTTTACGTCTACGGCAAGACCTGGCAACAAGCCCGAGACAGGCTCGTCGAGGAGCAAGCCAGGATCCTCCGCGGCATCCCGGTAGCGGCTGAGTCTTGGAAACTAGGACCCTACCTTGACCACTGGCTGGAGCATGCAGTCCGGCCAGCTCGGCGACTAGCTACTTACGCGCTGTACGAAATGATCGTCCGGCTTTACCTCAAGCCGGGGCTCGGCAGTTACCGGCTGCGCCAACTATCGGTGTTGCATGTGCAGCGCTTCCTTAACGGCAAGCTCGCCGAAGGCCAGTCGGTCCGCAACGTGCACATGATGCGCCAGGTGCTTAGCGCTGCCTTGACCCGTGCTGTCCGTGAGGAACTGATCAGCCGCAACGTGGCGCGGCTTGCGGAACTGCCCTCCTGGCAGCCAGCCGAGGTCCGGTCGTGGTCGGCCGACGAGGCGCTGGCCTTCCTCCGGGCAGCCCAGTCTGATCCGCTCTTCCCGGCGTTCGTCTTCCTGCTGGTCTATGGAATGAGGCGCGGAGGGGTGCTGGGTCTGCGCTGGACCGATGTGGACCATGACGCGAGCATGATCAGAGTGCGGCAGCAACTCCAGCGCGCTGACGGCAGCCTGCGAACTGGACCGGTCAAGACTCGCGCTGGCAACCGCGACCTGCCGATCGTGCCGCTCGCGCGCCAGGCCCTGGTTGCCCGCCAGCAAAAACAGCAGGCCGACCGTGCGGTCTTCGGCCGAGCCTGGCAGGACTCTGGCCTGGTCTTCACTACTCGCAGCGGTTTGCCGGTCGAGCCCCGGAACCTTGTCCGCTCCTTCCGGCGGATCTGCGACGATCACAAGATCCGCGTGATCACGGTGCACCATCTGCGGCACACAACGGCCTCGTTGCTGAAGAAGCTTCATGTCCCGCCCAGGGATGCTCAGATGATCTTGGGCCATGCGCAGTTCACCACGACGATGCAGGTCTACACGCATGTCGACGAGGAAGCGCGTGCTGAGGCCCTGGCAGGTCTCAACGATCTGCTTACTCCCGGTGACTGACCCGTTGTGGTCAGAAATGGTGGTCAGGGCCCAGGACTGGACCGACCCGACGAAAGAAACGCCTGGTGGAGCTAAGGGGACTCGAACCCCTGACCCCCTGCTTGCAAAGCAGGTGCTCTACCAGCTGAGCTATAGCCCCAGGTTACTGGTCTGCCGACCGGCAATTACTCGCGTACTCCGGCTCCCAGCGCACGCCGCACCGGTCCAAGACCGCGGATCATCAGCAACCGCGGTGCCCCCGACAGCCCGTCCAGGCGCTCCACTCGCACCGCCGCTTTCCTCATGGATGCTGACTCTATCTGAACCAGATATGTCGCCGGGGACGCTCGAGACGTAGGGCCGCACTGCGAAGCCATCCGGCGGGCCGCCGGGCCGGCCTCGGCAGAAGTCGCGGATGCTCTCGGGCAGCAGCAGATGATCCTCGCAGTCGGAGATCAGCGCGCCAGCACCCTGGCTAGCCTCCGGCCGGCTGGGCTAGCTCGCTGACGTGCGGCGGCCTAATGAGCCCTGTGCCGGGACATCGATGCTGGCGGCCATGCCTGCAGTAGCCACGCCGTCGGCTAGCAGGGCCGGCAGGTCCGCGATACTCGGCAGGATGCTGGTCGCCCCGGCTGCTCGCAGCCTGGCCGGTGGATGCGGGCCTGTCAGCACACCGGCTACGACTGCTGCGCCTGATCGGCGGCCGGCTTCCACGCCGGCACCAGTGCCGTGGACGACAGCCACCTCCTGGACGGCGCCGGCTCCGGTGCGGAGTATCGCGGTCAGTACCAGGTCCGGTGCCGGGAATCCCCGCGGAGCGTCCTCGGCAGCTAGCGCCAGATCGATGTGGCGGCGCAGTCCGGCGGCATCCAGTACCAAGTCCAGCACGCGCCGCGGCAGGCTCGACACCACGCAGATCCTGCAGCCCGCCGCCCGAAGCTGATCGAGCACCTGAACTGCCGCGGGCAGGGGTTGGATAACGACGCGGCCGATCGCGTCGGGGAGTGCCCGGTCGAAGGCAAGCTGCGCGGCCTGCGCGCGAGCTTCGTTCTCCGGGAAGAGCAGTCGCATAACGTCGCCGGGCGCCCGGCCACGCGCCTGGTGAACCTGCGCCATTCGGCGCGCGAATGCGCTGGTACCGCTGACGACGCCCTGGGTGGCAATCGCCTCGGCGAACGACCGCTCGATGAGGCCATCCTCGGTGACAAGAGTTCCGAGCAGGCCACAGCACGCCAGCGTGATGCCCCGGCAGTCAGTCATGCCGTTCACCCGCGGCGCCGGCGCGGTCAGTCGTCGGCCGTCGTCGCCTCTGTCCACAGGTCAAGCTCAGCCCGGTCCGCCTGGACCTTCCGCCAGACGGCGAAAGCGCTGAGTCCGAGCAGGACTACCACGAGCAGCTTCTTCACCACGGTGCTTGATCCCTCCAGGTTCCGCTGCAGGGAGATCTGTCGTCGTCACTCTGCCCCCCTGCAGACTCCAGCAGCCTAGCAACTTGAGCGCTAGCGCGGCCTGTCCACGCGAGTCTCGTCCCAGACTGGCTCCGGCGGCTCATAAACCTCGCCATCGGCCCCAAAGACCAGGAACCGATCGAACGACCTGGCGAACCACCGGTCGTGCGTGACGGCAACGACAGTGCCTGCGTAGAGTTCCAGGCCCTCTTGCAGGGCCTCGGCGCTTGCTAGGTCCAGGTTGTCGGTGGGCTCGTCGAGCAGCAGCAGCGTCGAACCGGCCAGCTCGAGCAGGAGGATCTGGAGCCGGGCCTGCTGGCCGCCAGACAAGGTCGCGAACGGCTGCCGGGCACACTTGGTCAGCTCGTAACGAGCCAGCGCGGACATCGCCTCGTTGATGAGCAGCGCGTGCTCGGTCATCAGTATTTCTAGCGGTGTCCGCCCAGCCAGATCCGGCCGCGCGTGCGTCTGCGCAAACATGCCCGGCACGACTCTGGCGCCGAGCCTCGCCACACCGGAATGCGTCACGCTGTCGCCTGCGAGCAGGCGCAGGAAGTGCGACTTACCTGATCCGTTTGATCCCAGCACCGCGACCCGCTCGCCGTACCAGACCTCCAGGTCGAAGGCGCGCATCAGCCCGGACAGCTCGAGCTGCTCGCAGATGACGGCGCGCTTGCCCGTCCGGCCGCCGCGCAGCCGCATCTTGACGTTCTGGTCCTTGGGCGCGACCTCGGGTGGCCCGGCTTCCTCGAACTTGCGCAGCCTGGTCACCGCAGCCTGGTAGCGCGATGCCATGTCGGAGTTATACGCGGCCTTCTGCTTGTACATCAGCATCAGCTGGCGCAGCTTCTCGTGCTCCTCATCCCAGCGCCGCCGTAGCTCGTCGAGCCGCTCGTTCCGCTCGCGCCTGGCCTCGGCGTAGGTGGCGAAGCCGCCGCCGTGCACCCAGACGTGTCGGTCCTCGACCGTGATGATTCGCTGCGCGCACGCGGCCAGCAGCTCACGATCGTGGCTGACCAGCAGCACCGTCTTAGGCGTCGCCGCGAGCTGCTGCTCCAGCCAGATCTTCCCCGGCACGTCGAGATAGTTGTCCGGCTCGTCGAGCAGGAGGACCTCCTCCTTGCCGCGCAGCAGCGACTCCAGGACAAGCCTTTTCTGCTCACCGCCCGACAGACTCGCGACCTCGCGCCACTGGCAGCGGTCGTAGCTGATGCCGATCGCGGCCATGCAGCAGGCGTCGAAATGGACCTCTTGCTCGTAGCCGCCGGCGTCGCCCCACTCGGCCAGCGCCGTCGCGTAGCGCATCTGGGTCGGCTCGTCGTCGCGCTCCATCATCGCCAGCTCGGCGGCATCCAGGAGGCTAGCGGCCGCCCGGATCCTGGCTGGTGCGATCGAGAGCAGCAGATCTCGCACGGTGGTCTGGTCCCGAATCCCGCCGACGAATTGCCGCATCACGCCCAGGCCGCCGCTGGAGGACACCGTCCCTGTCTGCGGTGTCAGGTCCCCGGTGATCAGGCGCATGAGGGTGGTCTTGCCCGCGCCGTTAGGGCCGACAAGAGCGGCGACGACGCCGTCGCCCACCCGGAAAGAGACGTCATCGAGCAGCACCCTGCTATCGGGCAGGGCGTGGCTCAGGTGGGCCGCCTCCACGTGTCCCATCACGGCTCCTGTTCCCTCTAGCGACGGGTATGCCTGACAATAGCTGGGTGGACCCCCAGGATTTCAACGTGAATTCCAGGCTGCGGGCCTCGGACGCCGAGCGTGACACGGCAGCCGCGGTCGTCAACAATGCCCTGGCCGAGGGCCGATTGACGGCTGAGGAGCACTCGGAACGACTCGATGCGATCTTCTCGGCGAAGACGCATGCGGAGCTCGTTCCGCTCCTGGACGATCTGCCGGCGCCTCGCGGTGTGCGGCACGACCTCGCCCGCCCGGTGCCTGCCGACGCCGTCTCTAGTTCGAGGCGGTCCGGCCGCCTCGTCGCGATCTTCAGCGGGGTGAGTCGCAAGGGCGCCTGGCATCCGGAGCCGGTGATGAACATGGTCGCCGTGTTTGGCGGGGCCGAGCTTGACTTCCGGGATGCGGTCCTGCCGGGCAAGGAGATCGTGTTGAGGGCGACCGTGGTGCTGGGAGGGCTTGAGATCACGGTGCCGCCCGAGATGCGCGTCATCGACAACGGCGCTGCGATCCTGGGCGGCAGAGAGAGCGTCGGGGACTCCGCGGAGTCATCGAGCCCGGACGCGCCCGTGCTCCGCATCGAAGGTGCCTGCATCCTCGGCGGCGTCGGCGTCCGGCGCAAGGAGCGCAAACTGCCGAAGGAGCTCCGGCGAGGCAAGGGAGTCAACGTCAGCGTCGAGGGCGGCGCAATCCCGGCGATACGGATCAAGTCCGCGGATAAGGACGACTAGGGCCTGGCGGTCGGACCCCGCCGCTCGCTCGGTACCACCCGACACCCGCCGCTGCCGCCCCACCCGCTCGGTACCGCCCCACCCGCTCGGTACCGCCGCACGTTGTAGGCGTTCGGCGCGGTGAATCGGACATTGTAAGGATTCGGCGCGGACAAACCAGGATCAATAGTCGGCGGCAGGCCGCTCATTCCTTACAACGTGGTGTGGCGACTGGCCGGCGCGAAAACATCGCGGACCTCTGCGCGGCGCCGGACCGGATCGGCCAAGGCGGCCGCGAGCTGGTCGACGGCCTGCAGCGTGTGGCCACTGACGATCGCGTCGCAATAAGGCCAGGCTGCGGCCATGCCAGCCGCGAGCGGCTGGTAGGCGACGCTCTTGGTGCGGGGGTTCATCCAGACGATCCGGAACGCGACCAGGGACAGCCGCTGCATTTCGCGCCGGACGACCTTCGGATCGCCGGTGTCCCAGCCGTCGGAGATGATCAGGATCACGGCCCCCCTGGCCATGCCGCGGCGGCCGTAACGATCGTTGAACTCCTTCAGCGCCGAGCCGAGCTTCGTCCCGCCGTGCCAGTCGGGTGCCGTTTCCGCGGCCCTGGCCAGCGCGGCAGCGGGCGTCGAGCGGGCCAGCGCGGTCGTCAGCCGGGTCAGACGCGTCGCGAAGCTGAACACCTCGGCGCCTGCCCCGCCGGCCGCGCAGTAGAGCAGCTGGATCATGGCGCGCGCGTAGGGCTCCATGGACCCGGAGATGTCGCACAGCACCACTAGGCGGCGTGGCCTTTTGGCCGGTACCTCGCCGATCAGCCGGAACGCGTGCCCGCCGGTGCGCCGCGCCTGCCGCAACGTGGACCGCATGTCGGTACGCCGGCCGCCCGGCCGAGGCTTACGACGCCTGGACCGGCGATTCGGCATGGCCAGGGTGATCTGGCGCATTGCGGCCGTCAGCTCGGCGAGCTCGGCCGGCGAGAGCTCGGCGAAATCCGCGCCAGCCAGGCGCTCTACCGAGCTGCCTAGATACGGCTGCTCGATCTCCCGTTCTGAATCAGGCTGCTCCGCCTCAGCCGAGTCCTGCATCGACACGATCGTCTCAGCGTGCAGGCGGGCCGCCGTGGCGGCGTCGGCGATCTGCGGTGGCTGCGGTTGGTCTGCCTGCCCGGAGACACTGACGGCCACGCCGGGCAGCGGGCCGCGGCCGTCAAGCGAGCCAAATACCCCGGTGAACACCTCTAGCAGCGTCTCCGCATGCTCCTTGCTCGACACCAGCGTGGCGAGTGCGCAGTCGAACAGCTCGCGCCGGGTGGCCGGCTGCACGAGCGTAACCGCGGCCGCAAAGCGCTGGCTACGGCCCGGCCCTACCGGCAGGCCAGCCCGCCGCAGTTCCGCACCGAATCGAGCAGCCAACTCGGCCACGTCGAACCTAGCCAGATCGACAGTCGCCACGTCCACAGTGGGCGGAGGGGCTGCGGTGGCCGCGTCGGCGCGGGCCGGGCCGGCAGAAGCCGAGCCCCCATCGTCGGGGTGGGCACGACCAGATCCGCTACCAGCCGGGCCACCGCGCGCGGGGCTGCCACCGACCGAGCCCCCGCCGGCCGGCCGGGCAGGATCCGAGCCCCCGCCGGCCGGCCGGGCAGGATCCGAGCCCCCGCCGGCCGGCTGGGCAGGTCCCGAGTCGCTACCGGTCAGCGCATCGCGTGCCTCGTCCGGCCCACCAGGTGTGCGCTCGTCAGGCATCGCCGGGACCGCGGCTCACGACCGCGGCGAGGTCGGAGGCGCGCACGCTCTGGAGGTCCTCGGCGTACTTCAGTACGGTGCCCATGGTCTTGCGGGCCGCGTCTGCGTCCAGCTCGGCGGCGCCGAGCACCTGCAGTGCACTCGCCCAGCTGATCGCCTCGGCGATGCCGGGCGGCTTGGCCAGGTCGAGCCCGCGCAGCCGGTGAACGCCGTTCGCCACCTGCGACGCAAGCCGCTCGCTGGCAGCGGGCACGCGCCGCCGGATGATCGCCGCGACCCTGGCCGCGTCTGGGTAGTCGATCCAGTGGTAGAGGCACCGGCGCTTGAGCGCGTCGTGCAGGTCGCGGGTCCGGTTCGAGGTCAGCACCACGACCGGCGGATAGGCCGCCCGGCGGGTGCCCAGCTCCGGAATCGTGACCGCGGACTCGGCGAGCAGCTCGAACAGGAACGCCTCGAATTCGTCGTCGCCCCGGTCTACCTCGTCGATCAGGAGCACGGCCGGGCGCGGCCCAGGATGGTCCAGGGCGGCGAGCAGCGGGCGTTCCAGCAGGTAGTCGTCGCTGAAGAGATCCGCTTCGCGCGGCGACTCGCCCCTCGCCTCCGCCAGCCTGATGGCGAGCAGCTGACGGGGATAGTTCCACTCGTAGAGCGCCTCGGACGACGTCAGGCCTTCGTAGCACTGGAGCCTGATCAGGGGCGTGTCGAGGGCCGCAGCCAGCGCCTTGGCCGCCTCGGTCTTCCCCACCCCCGGCTCGCCCTCGAGCAGGATTGGCTGGCCCATGCGCGCGGCGAGGAACAGCGCAGTGCCGAGCGCCTCGTCAGCCAGGTAACTGACGTCGTCAAGCTCAGCCAGCAGAGTCGGCACGTCCGGCAACTGCTCAGCGAGATCGCTCATATCTCCATCATCTGACAGCAACGAGCCTTCCTGATCGCATCGGCATCCAAAAGCCGGCGCGTGCGGCCAGCGTATCCAGGCCGACAGGGCGGTCTAGGCAACCGCTTCTTATGTGTAGCTCCGAAACCGGGACGAAGATTCCGCCGCGTCGCCGCGGGCCCCACGCCTCGGCGGGCGGCGGGCCCGCAGCTGATGAGCAAGAGTTACCTACTGTTGCTCATAGATGAGCATAAGTAGCTAACTGTTGACCTTCGCGCCGAGCCTGGCGGGTGGCCATCGCGCGAGCATAAGGCAAAAAGCATGATATGTAGGGCCAGGCCAGGCCAGGCCAGGCCAGAGCCAGGGCCAGGGCCAGGGCCAGGGCCGGGACCGCGGCCGAGGGCCGGGACCGCGGCCGAGAGCTGGCGCCGTGGCCCGCGGCCGAGAGCTGGCGCCGAGGGCCGGGACCGCGGCCGAGAGCTGGGGCCGTGGCCCGCGGCCGAGAGCTGGCGCCGAGGGCCGGGACCGCGGCCGAGAGCTGGGGCCGTGGCCCGCGGCCGAGAGCTGGCGCCGAGGGCTGGCGCGGGGCACCCAGGCGGCCGGGCGTAGCTGACGCGGCCACCGCCCGGAGTCAGCGCGGCCACCGCGGAGTGGCGGCCACCGCGGAGTCAGTAGAGCGCGAGGTCGGACCTGACCTGGCGGCCGTGGATGGCGCACCAGACGTTGGCAGGCGTGAGCGGCATGTCTGCGTGCGTCACTCCGAAGGGCGCGAGCGCGTCGACGACCGAGTTGACGACGGCTGCGGGCGATCCGACGGTGGCGGACTCGCCAACGCCCTTCGCGCCGATCGGGTGGTGCGGCGACGGCGTGACGGTCGCGCCGAGCTCGAACGACGGGCATTCCATCGCGGTCGGCAGCAGGTAATCCATGAACGAGCCGCCCAGGCAGTTGCCGGCCTCGTCGAACACGATGGCCTGCATCAGCGCCATCCCGATCCCGTCCGCGAGGCCGCGATGCACCTGGCCCTCGACGATCATCGGATTGATGCGCACGCCGCAGTCATCCACGGCGATGAACCGCCGCACCGAGACCTCACCCGTCGACGGGTCCACGTCGGTGACGCAGATATAAGCCCCGAACGGGAACGTCAGGTTCGGCGGGTTGTACACCGCGGACGCGTCGAGGTGACCCTCCACGCCATCTGGCAGCGCGAGCGAGGAGTGGGCCGCCATCGCGATCTCAGCCAGGCCGAGCGCCTGCTCCGGATCACCGCGCACCCGCCACTTGCCCTCGGCCCACTCGAGGTCGTCGGCGGCCACCTCCAGCATCGCGGCAGCCACGACCCGCGCTCGCGCCCGCACCTTGCGCGCGGCGAGCGCCGCCGCCGCCCCCGACACCGGCGTAGACCGCGATCCGTACGTGCCCAGGCCGAAGGGCGTCCGGTCGGTGTCGCCGTGCACGACTTCGACGTCGTCCGGCGACAGGCCCAATTCCTCCGCCACGATCTGGGCGAACGTGGTCTCGTGTCCCTGGCCTTGCGTCTGCACGGAGATCCCGAGCACCACCTTGCCGGTCGGGTGCACCCGCAGGTCAGCGCCGTCGGCCATGCCCAGCCCGAGGATGTCCATGTGCTCGCGCGGCCCCGCGCCGACGCCCTCGGTGAAGAACGAGAGGCCGATCCCCATGTACTCGCCGCGCGAGCGGCGCTCGGCCTGCTCGCGCCGCAGCTCGTCGTAACCAGCGATGTCAAGCGCCAGCGACAGCGCCCGCGGGTAGTCGCCGGAGTCGTACTCCCACCCGGTCGGGCACGTATATGGGAACTGCTCGGGCCGGAGCAGGTTGCGCATCCGCAGTTCCGCCGGGTCCATGTCCAGCTCCCGCGCCAGCATGTCGACCAGCCGCTCCACCAGATAGACGGCCTCGGTAATCCGGAACGAGCACGAATACGCGACGCCGCCCGGCGCCTTGTTCGTGTACACGCCGGTCACCTCGCAGAACGCCGCCTGCAGGTCGTAGGACCCGGTGAAGATGTGGAAGAAGCCAGCCGGGTACTTCGTCGGCTGCGCCGTCGCGTTGAAGGCGCCGTGGTCGGCCAGGACCCGCGCGCGCAGGCCGAGGATCCGGCCGTCTCTGGTCGCCGCGATCTCGCCGTGCATGTGGTAGTCACGGGCGAACGTGGTGGACATGAGGTTCTCGGACCTGTCCTCCATCCACTTCACCGGCCGGCCCGTCACCATCGACGCCGCGATCGCGCACAAGTAGCCCGGGTAGACCGGCACCTTGTTGCCGAAGCCGCCGCCAAGGTCAGGCGACACGATCCGGATCTTGTGCTCGGGCAGTCCGGTCACCATCGCGTACAGCGTCCGGTGCGCGTGCGGTGCCTGCGTGGTCGACCACAACGTCAGGCGTCCGCTGACGGCATTGAAGTCGGCAATGATCCCGCAGGTCTCCAGCGGTGCAGGATGGGAACGGGGATAGATCATGTCGCCGCCGATGCACACCTCGGCGGCTTCGAACACCGCATCGGCCGCCGCCTTGTCGCCCGCCGTCCAGTCGAAGATGTGGTTCCCGGTACGGCCTGGCACGTCATCTCGGACGACAGGCGCCCCTGGATCCTGCGCTGCGCGGGCATCGACGACCGGCGGCAACGGCTCGTAGTCGACCGCGATCAGTTCTAGCGCATCCCTGGCCGAGT
This sequence comes from uncultured Actinomycetota bacterium, assembly GCA_963792725.1. Classification (GTDB taxonomy): domain Bacteria; phylum Actinomycetota; class Actinomycetes; order Streptosporangiales; family Streptosporangiaceae; genus JAJYUU01. The sequence continues at coordinate 187,704 of CAWBXJ010000005.1, forward strand.
ACCTGTCCCGCGCCACCACGAAGGCGACCTCCTGGCCCTGGAACCGGACTTTGTCGGTCGCCAGCACGGCCTGTACGTCCGCGGCGAGCGTCGGCATCCAGGCCAGGCCGCGCTCGACCAGGTCAGCGCCGGTCAGCACTGCCTCGACCCGCGGATGCGCGCGAGCCGCCGTCGCGTCGACCGAGCGGATCCTGGCGTGTGCCAGCGGGCTGCGCAGGATGGCGCCGTGCAGCATGCCGGGCAGGACGATGTCGTCCACGAACGTGCCCTGGCCGCGGATGAACCGGGCGTCCTCCTTGCGGCCGACGCGGCCGTAGGCCCCATGGTGCTGACCGCTGGTCACATCCGGCCCTGTCATTTCCGGCCCGGTCACATCCGGCCGGTCCACGTGCGCCGAAGGCTCGTCAGCTGGCACCGGCACCACCGCCATTCTCTGCCGCCCGCAGGACCGAGCGGACGATGTTCTCGTACCCGGTGCAGCGGCAGACCTGCCCGGATATTGCCTCACGCACCTCGGCCTCGGTGGGATCCGGGTTGTGGTCCAGCAGCCACCGCGCGGTCAGCATCATGCCGGGCGTGCAGAAGCCGCACTGGAGTCCGTGACACTCGGCGAACCCCTGCTGTACCGGGTCGAGCTCAGTGCCGAGCGCGAGGCCCTCGACGGTCCGGATGCGGCGGCCGTCCGCCATGACGGCGAGCACCGTGCATGACTTCACCGGGACCTCGTCCAGCCAGACCACGCAGGCGCCGCAGTTGGACGTGTCACAGCCCCAGTGCGACCCGGTCAGGCCGAGGTCGTCCCGCAGGAAGTGGATGAGGAGCAGCCGTGGCTCCACGTCGCGGGTGTACTCGGTCCCGTTGACCGTCAGCGAGAGTCGCATCAGGCTGGCCCCGCGCTCGCCGGCGACCTCGGGGTCGCCTGCCCGCCGGCGCGCGCCACCGCGAGCCGCAGCACTCGGACGGTGAGCTCGCTCGCCAGGTGCCGCTTGTAGTCGGCGGGGCCGCGCTGATCGGATACCGGGTGGCAATTCGCAGCGGCGATCTCCCCGGCTCGCTGCAGGCTCTCCTGCGTGGCTGGCCGACCGCGCAGGTACTCCTCCGCCTCGGCGGCGACGAAGTGCACGGCGCCAAGCGCGGCGAGGCCGATGCCGGCGTCGGCGATCGTCTCGCCGGCCAGCCAGACCGCCGCCCCGGCGGCGCCGACCGGCCAGTCGCCCGTCCGCCGGGCTACCTTCTGATACCCGCTGCCACCGCCAGGCCGGATCGGCAGCCGGATCTCGGTCAGCAGCTCCGCTGGCCCGACCACTGTCTCGTACGGGCCGGTGTGGAACTCGCGCGCTGATACCTCGCGACTGCCGTCCAGGCCCTGGATGACCATGGTGCCCTTCATCGCGGCGAACGCGGCCGACAAGTCCTCGGATGGATCGGCCTGGCAGAGCGAACCGCCGACGGTGCCCCAGTTCCGCACGATGGGATCCGCGATTACGCGCTCGGCATCGTGCAGGATCGCGAAGTGCTCGCCCGCGACGTGTGACTCCAGCAGCTGAGCGTGCCTGGTCAGCGTGCCGATCCGCAGCTGAGCACCGGTTAGGTTGATGTAGCAGAGGTCGGTGAGCCCGTTGATGTCGATCAGTACCTCAGGCTGCGCGAGGCGCAGCTTCATCATCGGGATGAGGCTGTGCCCGCCCGCCAGGACGCGCGCTTCCGGGCCGTACCTGGCCAGCAGCGTCAGCGCGTGCTTGACGCTGGTGGCCTTCTCGTACTCGACCTGCGCGGGAACCTGCACGGTGGCGTCCTCCTCTGCCGGGTGCTCGCTCGGGCCGCCATCGGTCCCGAGTGTAGGCAGGCGTGGGGCCTTCGCCGGCCCGGCCGATAGGTCACACTGGACTCTGCCATGACGCTGACCCAGCTCAACGCCTTCGTGCTGGTCGCCCGGCTCGGCTCGGTGACCGCCGCTGCCAGCGCGCTCGGCGTCAGCGAGCCCGCCGTGTCCCAGGCGCTCACCGCACTCCGCCAGCACCTCGGTGACCAGCTGATCACCCGCGGCCCGGCCGGCATGACGCTGACGCCGGGCGGGTCGCGCCTGCTGGCGACGGCGTCCCAGATCGTCGTGCTCGGCGCCGAGGCCCACGCCGCTGTCCGGGCTGCCCAGGGTGCGCCCGAGCAGCTGCGGATCGTCGCGACATCGACGTTCGGCGAGTTCGTTGCCGGCCCGCTGGTGGAGGCGTTCACGCGCCGATTCCCTGGTCCGGTCGAGGTGTCGACCGGCGTGGCGGTCTCCAGCGAGCAGCCCGTCCTCGTCGCGAACCGCCTGGCCGACATGGCGTTCGGCGACGGCTCGGCGGGCGAGCAGAGCATGCCGGTCGTCAGCGAGCCGATCTTCAAGTACCGGGTAGTCGTGGTGACCGCCGGCCAGACGCGGCCACGCGGCCCAGCCCGGCTCTGGCGCTGGCTGGTGGACCCAGCGGGCGCCGATCCCGGCAGCGAGACCGGCCGGCTGCTGACCCAGCTCGGCGTTCCGGAGAGCAACATCGGGGTGTTCCCGAGCCAGACGGCGGCCTGGGCCGCGGCCGCGGACGGCGGGGGCGTGGCCCCCGCGATCGAGCACCTGGTGTCGCAGCAACTGCGGCGGGGAGAACTGTCACTAGTCGACGTACCCGGCGTGCCGGTCGAGGCGTGCTGGTACGCCACCCTGCTCGAGCGGCAGCATCGCAGCACGGCAGCTAGCGCGCTGCGCCGTTTCCTCGGGACGCCCGAGGCCATGCAGCTCATGCGGTCGCCAGGGACCGGGGTGCCGCCGTCCCGATTCCGACCACCGGTGTACGTCACCATATGGAGCTGAAAATCCATTATTTGACTGCCTTATCTACCCGGCTAGCTGCCCACTTAAGCGACAGCTTATTGGCCCGTTGCATAGCTGGCGCGCAGGGTGAATTATGCAATTCGACATCTAGGACGGTGGCGGCCTGTTCGCCTGCCGTCCGAAAGCTGGGAGCGTGCGCATGCGGATCGAGTCCGACGGCAAGAGCAAGGGCAATCCGCGACTGTTCGAGCTGATCGAGCACGCGCCGAAGACAGGGAAGAGTCCCACCGTCTGGGCCTGGCCTGAGCTGATCGACTACCTCAAGATCGCCGGTCAGCCCGTCTCCGGGCCATGGCCGCCGCATCAGGAGCCGCGGCCTGATCCCGACTACGAGTCGGGCCCCGTTGCAGTGGCCGACCCGCATTCGGCCCGGCCTGCTCCGCCCGCTGCATCAGCCCAGGCGGCCCAGCAGGCTGGCCAGCCGACCACAGCAGGAGACACGGTTCCCGACCCGGTTGGCCCGGACGCCAACGATGCAGGTGCTGACGGCGCGGCCTGACCGCGCCCGACCGCTCATTCCCGCAGACCGGAGGAACGTATGTACCCATCGCGGTTCCGCTATGAGGCGCCGCATTCGCTGGCTGAGGCGATAGGTCTGCTGCGTGATGGCGGCGACTACGCCAAGGTGCTGGCCGGCGGCCAGAGCCTGGTCCCGCTGATGAAGCTGCGTTTTGCCTCGCCTGAGCTCGTCGTCGACATCAACAATCTGCCGGGCCTCGCCTATCACCGGGCCGACCCCGATGGCACGCTGCGAATCGGGGCGCTGACCCGCCACGCCGACCTGGAGCACTCTGACCTGCTACGCAGCACTCAGCCCACGATGGCCGCGGCCGCGCCGCTGATCGCCGACCCCATCGTGCGCAATCGCGGGACGCTGGTGGGCTCGCTCTGTCACGCCGATCCGCAGGGCGACTGGGCGTCGGTCGTGCTGTCGCTCGGCGGCTCCGTCGTAGCCCAGGGCCCGCGCGGCCGGCGCTCGATCGCGATGACCGACTTCGTGACCGGGCCGTTCGAGAATCTCCTCGACCCGGACGAGATCGCGGTGGAAGCGGTGATTCCGCCCGCGCGCGGCCAGCGGGCCGGCGGCTACCTGAAGCTCGAGCGACGGGTCGGTGACTTCGCGACGGTGGGCGTCGCGGTGTCGGTGGAGCTCTCCGGCGGGACGGTGACCAGGGCCGGCATCGGACTCACCGGCGTCGGCGGGTCGACGATCTCGGCCACCGAGGCCGCGGCCGCGCTGACTGGCCAGTCGCTCACCCCGGAGTCGATCGGCCGGGCGGCCGAGCTCGCGGCGGCGGCGGCGCGGCCGAGGACCGATCACCGCGGCAGCGCCGAGTACAAGCGGCACATGGTGGCCACGTTCGTCGAGCGAATCCTGACCGGCAGCAGCCGGGAGCACGCCGACGCGGCGGAGAGGGCGGCCTGACATGACGATGGTCTACGACGACCTTGGCGACGAGGCCCCGAGCGACGTGCCGGTACGACGGATCAGGTTCACGATCAACGGCCAGAAGAAGATCGCCGAGGTAGAGCCCCGGCTGCTGCTCGCTCATCTGATCCGGCAGGGACTGCGGCTGACCGGCACGCACACAGGCTGCGACACGACCAACTGCGGCGCCTGCACGGTGCTGGTCGACGGGCGGGCCGTCAAGTCCTGCACCATGCTGGCGGTCCAGGCCGACGGTCACGACATTCAGACGGTCGAGGGCCTGGCCACCGCGAGCGAGCTGCATCCGCTCCAGGAGGGCTTCAAGGAGGAGCACGGCCTCCAGTGCGGCTTCTGCACGCCGGGGATGATGATGGCCGCGAAGGCTCTGCTCGACGCCAACCCCGACCCGACCGAGGAAGACGTGCGGTGGGCACTGTCGGGCAACCTGTGCCGCTGCACCGGCTACCAGAACATCGTCAAGTCAGTGCTGTGGGCCGCGGCCAAACTGCGCTCGCAGGCTGCCGAGTAGGCATCCGGTCGCGAGTCAAGTGAAGACGGGAAACAGGACATGTCGCAGGCTGTAGACGAGATCAAGATCGGCGGGCTCGGCGCGAGCCGCCGGCGCGTGGAGGACAACAGGTTCATCCGCGGCAAGGGCAATTACACCGACGACATCGTGCTGCCGGACATGCTGCACATGGAGATCCTGCGCAGCCCGCTGGCCCACGCCCGGATCAAGTCGATCGACGCCAGCAAGGCGTGGGACATTCCCGGCGTCCACCTGGTGCTGACCGGCGAGATGATGGCGACCCGCAACCTGGCCTGGATGCCGACGCTGTCGTATGACACGCAGGCCGTGCTCGCGACCGACAAGGTCCGGTTCCAGGGCCAGGAAGTCGCCTGCGTGATCGCCGACGACCCGTACATCGCCAAGGACGCGTGCGAGGCGATCGTCGTCGACTACGAGCCGCTGCCGGTCATCGTCAACCCGATGCAGGCGGTGGCCGAGGGTGCGCCGGTCATCCGTGACGACAAGGAGAACCAGCCCGACAACGTCATCTACGACTGGGAAGTCGGCGACCGGGACGGCACGGACCGGGCGTTCGCGTCGGCAGACCTGGTCTCCAAGCTCGAGCTGCACTACCCGCGATCGCACCCGTCGCCGATCGAGTGCTGCGGCTCGATCGCCGACTTCAACCGGGCGACGTCCAAGCTCACCGTGTACATGACCACGCAGGCGCCGCACATCATCCGCGCGGCCGTCGCCATGGTCGCCGAGCTGCCCGAGCACCTGATCCGGATCGTGTCGCCTGACATCGGCGGCGGATTCGGCAACAAGGTGCCGGTGTACCCGGGCTACGTCTGCTCGATCCTGGCCTCGATCCTGCTGGAGCGGCCGGTCAAGTGGATCGAGGACAAGTCCGGCAACCTGATCTCGACCGGGTTCGCCAGGGACGTGTACCTGAAGGGAGAGATGGCGCTGCGCAAGGACGGCAAGATCCTCGCGGTGCGGATGCACACCGACGCCGACCACGGCGCGTTCTTCTCTGACGCACAGCCCAGCAAGTTCAAGATCGGCCTGATGCACTCGGCGTTCGCCGCCTACGACATCCCCGTCGCGCATCTCACTGCCCGCGGCACCTACAGCAATAAGGCGCCGGGCGGTGTTGCCTACCGGTGCTCGTTCCGCGTCACCGAGGCGATGTTCTTCCAGGAGCGGATGGTCCAGGCGGCGGCCGGCGACCTGGGCATCGACCAGGCCCAGTTCCGGGCGATGAACTTCGTCCGGGACGACCAGTTCCCGCACCGGACGCCGTTCGGCTTCCTGACCGACTCTGGGCAGTACGGCAAGTGCCTGGAGGTCGGGCTCAACGCGATCGACTACGAGGGTTTCCGCCGTGAGCAGGCCGAAGCCAGATCTCGCGGGCGGCTGCTGGGCCTCGGTATCTCCACCATGACCGAGCCGCTCGGGGCCGGCAACAGCCGGGAGTACGACATCCTCGGCATCAAGATGTTCGACTCGGCCGACCTCAAGGTCCACATGACCGGAAAGGCGCTCCTGCGGACCGGGGCCAAGTCGCAGGGTCAGGGCCACGAGACGACCTGGGCGCAGATCGTCGCGCACGAACTCGGCATCCCGGCCGAGGACGTCGTGGTGGAAGAGGGCGACACCGATACCGCCCCGTTTGGCATGGGTACCTACGCATCTCGCAGCACGCCGGTGGCCGGCGCCGCGGTGGCGATGGTGTCCCGCAAGATCCGGGCCAAGGCCCGGAAACTGGCCGCGCACCTCCTCGAGGTATCGGAGGAGGACATCGAGTGGGAGCTCGGCCGGTTCTACGTCCGCAGCGCTCCTGACCGTGGCGTCACGATCCAGGAGTGTGCGGTGGCCGCGTACAGCAACATGCCCGACGGCATGGAGCCCGGCCTGGAGAACACCGCGTACTACGACCCGCCGAACCTGACCTGGCCGTTCGCGGTCTACATCGTCACCGTCGAGGTGGACCCGGAGACGGGCGTCTGGGACGTGCTCAAGATGGTCGCGGTGGACGACTGCGGCGTGCGGATCAACCCCATGATCGTCGAAGGCCAGATCATGGGCGGGCTGACCGAGGCATACGCCATGTCGAACATGCAGTTCATCACCTTCGACGCCGAGGGCAACTGCATCGGCGCGAACTACATGGACTACCTGCTGCCTACGGCCTGGGAGACGCCCGGCTTCGAGCTGCACAGCGAGGTCGTCACCCCGTGCCCGCACCATCCGATCGGCGCCAAGGGGATCGGCGAGTGCGCGGCGGTCGGCGGCCCGGCGGCCTTCGTGAACGCGGTCATGGACGCGATCACCGGCACCGGCGTGCGCAACATCGACATGCCGCTGCTACCCGACCGCGTCTGGGAGGCCATCACGCACCGCCGGGATGTGTCCGGCGCCCCGCCAGTGCGGTCCGATGACTAGCGAGAAGCCGATGGACGGCTGGGGCGTGATGACCGAGGCCACGGAGCTGGCGCAGCGCGGCGAGCCCTTCGCGCTGGCCACCGTGGTGTGGCGGCAGGGTCCGTCGTCCAGTCAGCAGGGATCGCGCGCGATCATCACCGCGGCGGGCGAGCTGCGGGGCTGGATCGGCGGCGCCTGCGCCGAGCCCGTGGTCATCCGCGAGGCCCAGCGGGTCATCGCCTCCGGCGAGGCGAAGCTTCTCCTGCTCGGCAGTGCTGAGCAGTTCGGCATCACAGGCGAGGTCGGCGGCGCGGTCCCCGACGGCATGGTGGTCATCCCGATCTCATGCTCGAGCGAAGGCGCGCTGGAGGTCTACATCGAGCCGATCGTCCCCGTTCCCCATCTGGTGGTGGTGGGTCACTCGCCGATGGCCCACACCCTCGCCGAGCTGGCGCGGGCCCTGGGCTGGCGGACCGAGCTGATCGACGGGCCCGATTTCGCCACCGCGGACGCCGACGAGCACGCCCTGGTCGTGGTGGCGAGCCAGGGGCACAACGACGAAGGCCTGCTGGAGCGCGCGATCGCGGCCAGGCCCGCCTACCTCGGGCTGGTGGGCTCGCGCAAGCGCGGCGAGGCGGTGCTCGGCTACCTCGCCGACCGTGGCGTGCCCGCTGACCAGCTCGCGCGCGTGAAGGTGCCGGCCGGGCTCGACCTCGGCAGCACCGCACACCAGGAGATCGCCGTTGCCATCCTGGCCGAGCTCGTCCAGCTGCGTGCCGCCGGCGAGCTTGCCGGTGCCGGTGCTGCGGGCGCGCGCGTGGCGGCCGCTGGGGCGGCGGCCAGGGCGGGGCGCGCGCGGCAGGTCACCGAGGCCACCGACCCGGTATGCGGCATGACCGTGACGGCGGGGCCGGAAGGCATGCCGCTGGAGCACGACGGCGTCACCTACTACTTCTGCTGTGCCGGCTGCCGCGAGGCGTTCGCGCGCGATCCCGCTGCCTACGTGAAGGGCGAGGCCCGATGCTGATCAAGAGTGATTTCGAGGTCGCTGAGCCGGTCGAGAAGGTCTGGCAGTTCTTCGAGAACATCCCGCAGGTGGCGACGTGCCTGCCAGGCGCCGAGCTGACCGAGGACCTGGGCGGGGAGAAGTACAAGGGCAAGGTCGCGGTCAGGATGGGACCAGTCCGGCTTCAGTTCGCCGGGACCGCGGATATCACCGAGCGGGACGAGGCGGCGAAGCGCGTCGTGGTGCACGCCGCCGGCGCCGAGGAGAAGGGCCGCGGCCAGGCCAGCATGATCGTGACCGCGACGCTGGCGCGTGCCGGGCGCGGCACCCGGGTAGACGTCACCCAGGATCTGCAGTTGTCCGGCGCGGCGGCGCAGTATGGCCGCGGCATGATCGCCGACGTCACGTCCGTGCTCATGCGCGACTTCTCGGTCAATATGCAGGACCGGATCAACCGGCTCGACCGGGGTGAGTCAGCCGAGCAGATCAGCGCCGCCACGGCCAGCCCGGCCAGCGGGTTCACCCTGGGCCTGCGAGCGGCCCGGATGGCGCTGATGCGCGTGTTCCGACGTTTCTTCGCCCCGTACCAGCCAGCGAGCTAGGAGGCATCGCCGTGGTGCTCTGGTGGATAGGCAACGCAGTCCTGCTGCTCGTCGTACTGCCCGTCGTCATCTTCCTGCTGAACCGGGTGCTCGCCGCGGTGGAGCGGATCAGGCACGCGACCGACGCCATCCTGTCCGGCGGCGTGGCTCTCGTCGGCGAGCTCAATGGCGTCCCGGAGGCGCTCGCCACGACGGACGCCACCGTCAAGGATGTTTCCGTCGGCGCAGTCCGCTACGCCGGGTCCGTCGCCAAGCTCCTGGGCTAGCCCAGGCTCTTGGCCAACAGAAAGGAATGGTCATGCCAGCAGCTGCGTGGGTGACGCTGATCATCGCCGCGCTCATCATCGCGATTACAGCCGTCGGCCTGCTGCGGGTGATCTTTCACCTCAGGGCCATTCGCGCGACGCTCGCCGCTACGACCGGTGGCGTCCAGGCGGTCGCTGACCTAACCAGCACGGTGCCCGAACGGCTGACCTCGGTGAACGCGAGCCTCAAGCCGGTCCGTGACTTCTGCGAAACCGTCTGAGCGCGGTTAGGGAGAGAAGACCAATGAACTCAGCGGTCCTGGCGGCTGCCGCTAGCGGTGGCACCAGTAACTTCGGCTGGATCCTCGGCTTCACCATCGGCGGCGTCATCGTGCTGGTTGTGGTGGCGCTGGTCGTGCCGATCCTGCTGCTCGCACGCTCGATCGGGAACGAGGCGCCCAAGATCGACGCAGCCCTCCAGGACGCGGTGCGCAACACCGCGCCGCTCGGGGCCCTGCGCACCACGATCGAGCACGCCACCATCATCATCGGCGGGCTGCAGCGCGGCCGTGCCAGGCTGGGGGGCTGAGTAATGAAGTTTGTACCTCTCGTGGCTGCCATGCCGGCGCACGAGCACACGCTCTGGGTCTCAGCCCTTATCGTCGGCATCATCGTGATCGTCGCCGTTGTGGTCCTGCTGAGCCTGCTCATCTACCTGGTGAAGATCATCGACCGGCGCGTCGTGCAGGTGCGCGACACGCTGCGGGCGGCGGCGGCCAATACGTCGGAAACGGTGCTGATCCCGCAGGTAGCCGACGGCGTGGAGGCCGTGCTCGCCGAGGGCCTCCAGCACCACCTGTTCCTCGGCCGAGTGCTCGGAAAGGTCAAGTCATGACGACCCTAGTGGTCCTGACGGTTCTCGAGATCGTCTTGCTGATCGCCGGGCTGGCGTTCTTCCTGTACTGGGTGGGCACGCTGCTGACCAGGATCGCCGGGAACCTGGAAGAGTGCGCCGAGCTCGTGCGCACGATCGTCGGCCACGCCAAGCTGATCGGACCCGGTGTCGGCCACATCAATCAGACCGGCGGCGTGGTCGCTGGGGCGCTGCCGCTGCTGTACGGGATGGCCGAGGAGATCGTCACCGACGTCACGCCGCGGCCTGAAGAGCCAGCCGTTCCTGAGCCGGCCAGGCCTGCCTCTGGCACCCGCCGCTCCCGCTTGCATGACGCAGTGGGCTACGCACCGCGGTAGCGGTCACGAATGGCCGGACTGGTCGGGGCCCCGGCGGGCTACCGGCCTGGTGGTCGGTGCCGAGTACTCGCCGATCCAGTGCTCTTCCCAGGCGTTGTCGTACTTTTCGTCGTTGCAGCTCGGGTGGTACGTCGCAAGTAGCTCGCGGGCGATCTGCTCCCGGTGCGGCCGGGTCCCGCCGGGAACCACATAGGTGCAGATGTAGACCTTCCACTTCGAGCCGGCCCGGCCGATCCAGCAGCTAGCTCTGGCGTGCTGGAATGGGAAGCGCTCGGCGCTGAGGTCGTCGGAGTGGCCGACGTAGATGACGGCGTAGCGCTCCGGCTTGGTGTCGGGGTCGGGCTTGTAGACAATCGCATACACCGCCGCCTCCGCCGGGGGCGTCCAGCCGCCGAGCAGACGCGGGCCCTCGAACGGGTAGCCAGCCAGGGAACCTAGCCGGATCACCGGAAGTCGTCCTCTTCTTCAGCCTCACTGACGGCCTCGGTGCGCACGAGCGGCGCTGACGGCAGGCCGGCTGCGGCCGCCGCGGCCAGGAACCGCTCGGTGGCTGCCTCGATCGCGTCGTCGCGGCTGTCGGCCTCGACGACAAGCTGGGCGCCGTACCGGTTGGTGCCGATCCCGGTGGCAATGCCGTGGCTCGCGGCGATCATGTCTGCGAGCTCCACGACCTCTTCGCGCGTCAGGATCCGGTCGCCCTCGGCTTCGATGCCGACGCTCCACCTCACGGGTCGCTCCTCGTCAGTTCAGGACTGGCAGCATCGCGGCCAGCTGCTCCAGGCTAGCCAGGTCGTGACCGGACAGCAGCAGGTCGATGTGCGGTGCTGCCACCATCATGCCGAGTGTGCTCGGCCGGAAATTCTGGTCGTCACCCTTATGAGGATTCAGCCAGACGATCCGGTAGCACAATCGCGACAGCCGGGCCATCGCGGCCGCCAGTTGTTCGGGATCCCCGCGGTCAAGCCCGTCCGAGCAGATCACCACGACGCCACCACGGCACAGTCCGCCTCGTCCCCAGCGCCGGACGAACGTGTCCAGTGACTCGCCGATCCGGGTGCCCCCATCCCAGTCGACCACGGTCCTGGCCGCCTGCTCCAGCGCACTATCAGGCCGCCGGTGCTCCAGGGCCTTCGTGATGCGCGTGAGCCTGGTGCCGAAGCAAAACACCTCGACCTTCGCGGCGGCGTGCTTCGCCGTGTGGGCGAACTGCAGCAGATGCCGGGAGTAGTCGGCCATCGAGCCAGACACGTCGAGGATCAGGATGAGCGGGCGTAGCCGAGTGCGTCGCTGCCGGAAGAACAGCTCGGCCGGCTCGCCGTGCATCCGCATGGAGTCCCGGATGGTCTTGCGCAGGTCCGGAGAGCGCCCCGCACTGGCTGGCCTGGTTCGGCGGGTGCGCCGTCGCGGCGGCGTCAGCCGGATGCGCGCCATGATCCGGCGCAACGCCACCAGTTCGGCCGGCGTGCACACCGCGAAAGACCTGTGCTTGAGCGCATCGACGTCCGAGGCCATCCAGCCGAGGACGGGCTTCTCCTCGTCCTGCTCGGGCCCAGGCTCGGTGCCCGGCATGACGAGAGCGGCCTCGGCCTCCGCAGCTGCGGTCGCGTTGAGCATCAGCAGCGCCGCAGCCGGCGCCCCGTCAGCCAGGAAGAACTGCCGGAACACCCGGTCGTAGACCGCTATGTCGTCGCGCCTGCTGATCAGGGTCGAGCGGCCGGCCCAGTACAAGTCGATGAGGTCAGACGGGTCGAGCGGCAACATCGCGGAGCAGTAGGTCAGGATGTCGCCGGTGCCAACGGTCAGGCCGGCGGCGCGCAGCTCGCGGGAGAAGTCAACGAGCAGCGCCGCGAACGGCGCCGGAGCCTGCTCAGGCACCGGAGGTGATCTCCGCGAGGTTCTCGCGCACGAGATCGAGGTCGTCACGGTCCTTGACGACCGCGCCGAGCGTGTCGTCGGCGGTCTGCGGCGTCAGGTCGGACTCACCGAGGAAGGTCAGGGTGCGCACCCAGTCGATGGTCTCGGCCACCCCCGGCGGCTTGGCTAGCTCCAGCTCACGCAGCCGGTGGACGGCAGCGACGACCTTGCGGGTCAGCTGCTCGGCCGCGGCCGGCTCGCGCACGAGGACGATCTCCACCTCGCGCTCGGCGGCCGGGTATCCGATCCAGTGGTAGAGGCAGCGGCGGCGCAGTGCGTCGTGAAGTTCCCTGGTCCGATTCGAGGTGAGGATCACCGCGGGCGGCGTCTGCGCCCGGATGGTTCCGATCTCCGGGATGCTGATCTGGAAATCAGACAGCACCTCGAGCAGGAACGCCTCGAACTCGTCGTCCGCCCGGTCGACCTCGTCGATCAGCAGGACGGCCTGCGCACCGGCGCGCACGGCGGCGAGCAACGGCCGCTCCAGCAGGAACTTGGGGCCAAAGAGCTTGTCGACCGCCTGCTCGTCGGCCGCCTGTCGCTCCGACAGGGCCCGGATCTGCAGCATCTGGCGGGCGTAGTCCCACTCATAGAGCGCCTGATTGGTGTCGATGCCCTCATAGCACTGCAATCGGATTAGCGTGCGGCCGTAGACGTCGGCCAGCACCTTAGCGACCTCGGTCTTGCCGACGCCTACCTCGCCCTCAAGCAGCACCGGCCGGTGCAGCGACAGGGACACCAGCAGCGAGGTAGCGAGCCCGCGGTCAGCCAGATAACCGCCGGTCCGGAGGCTCTCGGTCAGCTCGCCGACGGTTCCCGGATACTCCACCGAGTGAATCCCCTCGCCGTCAGGTGCGCGAGGTCAGCCTGCGTCAGCTGACCCCACGACAAGATCACGGATGGTACCGCCGGACTCGTTGAGCTTGCCCTCACGCTCGAGCCTGGCTCGCCAGGCGGCGTTGAGGTCCTCCTCGCCGGCCGCGAAGTCCTCGTATCCGACGCCGGCCTCGGCCATCCGCTTGCAGGACTTCTGTTCGCCGCTGGGGTCGACCAGGTCCGCGACAGTCTGCCCCTGGCTGCGCCAGACATTGCGCAAGACGTCAAGCGCCTCAGCAGGATCTGCGCTCATTTCGGACAATCCTTTCCGACCACATGGCGTTCTTTGACTCTAACCCCGCCGGCCGCACGCCGGCGACGGGGGATTAAGCGATCTCTTAATTCGCCGCGCACCGGTGGCTGGGCCAGTCCGCACGCGGGCGACGGCCTGTCTCGCCACGAATGTCAGGGGCGGCCGGCATGATGGTGTCGGGCCGACTTACCAGGAGGATGCACCGATGGAACTGACCATGCCGACGAGCCTCACCATCCCGGCGGGCAGAATGGCGACCGTGCCGGACATTACCTTCCGCAGCGACATGACGGTCGAGCTGGTCAAGCACGCTGCGTCGGACGCGGACGTGATCTGGGCTGCCCGGGTATCTACCAAGGGCGAGCAGTCTCTGGCCGACGTCAACGGCGACGCCGAGCGATCGGCCGGCCTGATCAACTTCCTGATGCGGGACCGGCACGGCACTCCTTTCGAGCACTCGACGATGACCTTCTACGTGAGTGCCCCGATCTTCGTGTTCCGCGAGTTCATGCGGCATCGGACCTTCAGTTACAACGAGGAGAGCGGCCGGTACCGCAAGCTCGAGCCGGTCTTCTACGTGCCAGGTCCGGACCGCAAGCTGGTCCAGAGCGGCAAGCCGGGCGCCTACGTCTTCACCGCGGGCACGCCGGCGCAGCACGCGCTCGTGACCGAGGCGGTCGAGACCTCCTGCCGTCAGTCTTACGCGGCGTACCTGGAGATGCTCGACGCAGGCGTCGCGCGTGAGGTGGCCCGTACGGTACTGCCGGTCGGTCTCTATTCGTCGATGTACGCGACGTGCAACGCGCGCGCCCTGATGAACTTCCTGTCGCTACGGGTGAAGCACGAGGGCGCCACGTTCCCGTCATTCCCGCAGCGGGAGATCGAGATGGTAGCCGAGCAGATGGAGACGGTCTGGGCGGGCCTGATGCCGCTGACGCACGCGGCCTTCGAGCGCAACGGTCGCGTGTGTCCGTAGCGGTCTTCGACCGCCTAGACCCGACGTAAGTCCCTGGTCAGCCACCCGCCCTCGGCGCACAATGACGGGAGTCTCGCCAGACCAGATGGCAGGTGATGCGCAGATGCCACCCCTCGCGGGCCTGCTCCCGCTCATCGCCGTCGTCGCCGTCATCGTCTGGCTGCTGGTCGCCGCCAGGCGCGGCGGCGCTCAACCGATGGGCGATGTCATCGTGCGCTGCCAGGCTGGGCACCTGTTCACCACGACGTGGATCCCGTTTGCTTCACTCAAGGCCGTCCGCCTCGGCCCGGTCCGATTCCAGTACTGCCCGATCGGCCGCCATCTCACGTTCGTGACGCCGGTCCCGGACTCGGATCTGACCGACGCGGAACGGCGGGCGGCGCGGCAGCACCACGACACGCCCGTACCCTGATCGCTGCCGACCGCAGGTGGCGCCAAAGCCGTGACCTCGGCGTGCCGATTGCACCGCAACCGCTTGCCTGATGCGCGCGTCGTATCAGCATGGCGGCGCGAGCTGAAGACGTGGCAGGGGAGAATCATCAGCCGGTCACGTTCTGGCCGCCCTGGCTAGCGATGCTCCCGGCTGCCATGGCGTTCATACTGTGTGTCGTCCTCGCAACGGTCGGCTACTTCACCGTCGGGTCCCGGCTCGACGTCATGTGCCGGGACGGCCTCGGCAAGGGGACCTACGACTGCTCGACGCTGAACGCCTGGCTCGCCGGCGGGGCGATCGGACAGCTGCTGCTCGCCGTTGCCGCCCTGATGCTGCTCCTACTCGGCATCAGGCGCCCCGCGCGTCGCCGAATCGCCGCGATCTCGGCGCTGGGGCTCATCCCGCTGTCGCTCGGGTGGATCGCCGTCACATCTCTGCTCGGCCACAGCTCGTTCTGACCGCGCTAGAGCCGCTCGGGCGCGGTTATGCCGAGCAAGTGAAGGCCATTGGCCAGCACTATCCGAGCTGCCTCAGCCAGCCACAGGCGGGCCCGGCCGACCTCATCGAATGGCTCGCTATCACGTGGCAGGACGCGGCAGGCATCGTAGAACCGGTGGTAGGTCCCCGACAGGTCTTCGAGGTATCGGGCGACTCGATGCGGCTGACGCAACTCCGCCGCAGCGCCGACCACGCTCGGGAAGTCTGCGAGCGCCTTGAGCAGGTCGTTCTCTCGGTCGTGGGAGAGCAGGCTCGGATCGTACCCGCTGCCCAGGCTGATCCCAGCCTCAGCGGCGTTACGCAGCAGCGATGCAATCCTCGCGTGCGCGTACTGCACGTAATACACCGGGTTGTCGTTGCTGCGCCGGGTCCACGCGTCGAGATCGACGTCGATCGCCGAGTCCAGCGAGTAGCGAGTCAGCGCGTACCGCGCCGCGTCCACCCCGATCGCGTCGACGATGTCGTCGATCGCGATGATCGTGCCAGCCCGCTTGGACATCCGTAGCGGCTGGCCATCACGGACCAGGTTGACCATCTGCCCGATCAGGACGTCCAGCGTCTGATCAGGGTCGTCACCGAAGCTGGCGGCCACGGCGCGCAGGCGCCCGACGTACCCGTGGTGGTCGGCGCCGAGGATGATCGCGATCTTGTCGAAGCCGCGCGCTCGCTTGTCTAGGTAGTATGCGCAGTCGGCGGCGAAGTAGGTGAAGTCGCCGTTACTGCGCACATAGACGCGGTCCTTGTCATCGCCGAAGTCGGTCGTGCGCACCCAGGTGGCGCCGTCAGCCGTATAGACATGACCCAGCTGTCGGAGCCTGCCCAGGGCGGCATCGAGGTCGCCTTTCTCATGCAGATCCTTCTCTGCGAAATAGACGTCGAAGTGCGCGCCGAAGTCGGCGAGCGACACCTTGATCTCGTCGAACATCAAGGCGATGCCCTCGGTGCGGAATATTTCCAGGGCATCTGCGTCTGGCTTGCCGAGCGCCTCCGGATGATCCGCCAGCACCGCGTCGGTGATCTCGGCTATGTACTCGCCGGCGTAGCCACCCTCGGGCGTCGGCTGCCGCCTGGCTGCCGCCAGCAGCGAGGCCGCGAACCTGTCAATCTGTGCGCCTGCGTCATTGAAGTAGTACTCGGTCGTGACGGCGGCGCCCTCCGCGCGGAGCAGTCGGGCGAGCGCGTCGCCCACTGCGGCCCATCGGACCCCGCCGATGTGAACGGGGCCAGTGGGGTTGGCCGACACGAATTCCAGGTTCACTCGCTGACCCGCGAGCCTCGTGCCCTGCCCGTAGGCTTCGCCCTGCTCGACGATCGTGCCCGCGATAGCTCCGGCCGCTGCGGACTGCAGCCGGATGTTCAGGAATCCGCCCCCAGCGACCTCAACCGTGCGGATATCAGGATCGCGGGTCAGCTTCGCTGCGATCGCCTGCGCGAGCTCCGCCGGAGGCATCCCCGTCGTCCTGGCGAGCTGGAATGGGAGCGTCGACGCGTAATCGCCATGATCAGGATTCTTGGGCCGCTCCATCCTCGCTGCCGTCGGCAGCGCCGACGGATCCAGCGAGCGGTCGGTGAGCACGGCTGCTGCCGCGGTCAGGACGGCTTCGGCGAGCTGCGCAGGGGTCACGCCGCACGATCGTAGTGGCTACGCCCGTCGGCTCGGGGACGTGCCTCCGGGCTAGCGCCGGTTCAGGCAGTCGCGGTGCGCACCGCGGTGACCACCACCGTGGCGTAGGACATGGTGAAGCTGCCGCCCAACGCGTCGATGGCGGCTCCGACACCGGCCAGCACTTCTGCCAGCTTGTCTGACGGCAGCTGGGTGAGGGCCCCGAGGGTCGGCAGCTGGTCCAGCCACTCGGCGCGGCTATAGGTGCAATCCCAGTCGAAACGCCACTGCTCGGGTTCGCTGAACCCGCCGGTCTGCCGAATCCCGTCGGCGAACTTGGCGAACAGCGCCTGGTAGGCGTCCAGGGGCGACCTCGCCAGCTGACTGCTGACCTGACTGCTGAGGTTGAACGGCGAATCCGGCGCGACCCGCCGGTAGACACTGGCGAGGGCATCCGAGACCTCGGGTGGGGACTGGAACACATGGTGGAAAGGCGCCAATCGGCCGCCGGGGCGCAGCACCTGGGCAGCCTTCGCTGCCCCCGCGACTGGATCGACCCAGTGCCAGGCCGTCCCGGCGACAACCGCGTCGTATTGCCGTCCGGCCGGCTCCCAGACTTCGAACCGCGCGACCTCGACCTCCATCCCGCTGCGCCGGGCGAAGTCAGCCATCCGGGCGTCGGGCTCGACGCCCAGCACCTGGCACCCGGCCGCCTGGAACTGCCGGGCTTCGGTGCCAGTGCCGCAGCCGACGTCCAGGACCTCGAGCCCGGGACTGGCGGCGATGATGCGCTCGACCATGGTGTCGGGATAGCGGGGCCGGGTCCGGTCGTACCGATCAGCCTCCGCGCCGAAGGACTCTGCCACCTGGCGGTGCTGATGTGGCTCGGGCCTGAGAGGAGGAGGCGCCTGCTCCGGCGGTAGAGTGGGCATGCGCCCACTGTAGTGGGCATATGCCCACTATGCAACCGCGCGGTGCCGAGCCAATACATCGGAGGGATGCCGAATGCCGACCGGCGTCGCCATCCGTGACGCGCGCACGCAGCTGTTCGATGCCGCCGAGCGCGTGCTCTGGCGGTCCGGGCCCAACGCGCTGACCAGCCGGGCGGTCACCACCGAGGCAGGCTGCGCCAAGGGCGTCCTGCACCGGCACTTCGCCGATTTCGACGCCTTCCTCGCCGATCTCGTGCTGGACCGCATCGGCCGGATCGATAGCCAGGCCGCTGCCCTGCGCGCGGCCGCCGGGACTGGCACAGTCGCCGGCAACCTCACCGACGCGCTGACCGACATGTTCGGGTCGGTCGCTGTGGCGATAGTCGCCCTCATCACCTTCCGCGATGACCTGCGCGCTCGGCTGCGTCAGACCAGGCCCACCGGCGTCCCGGTCCTGACAGAGGCTACGGCAATGATCGCGTCCTATCTCAGTGCCGAGCGCGACCTCGGGCGCATCACAGCTGACGCCGACGTCGAGACGCTCGCGCCCATGCTGATCGGGACCGGGCATCTGCTATTCGCCGGCCGGGACGGCATCCCGCCAGAGCCCAGTGCCGTCCACAAGGTCGTGACGACGGTCATCAGCGGGATACTGGCGGACGGGGTGCCTGAACCGTCGGCGGGTCCTGATAGCACGCACGGCAGGACGAGCCAGCGCCCTGATAATGGCTGCGCGGGTGGAGGCACTAGGAGGTAGCAGCCATGATGATGCGGTTCGCCGTCCTAGCGGGCTGCTCGGTCTCGGCGGCCGCGGCCTTGTTGACCGTAAGGCCAGGGCTCCACGGGCAACCTAGCCGGGCCGTCCGTCGTTATCCTCGGCAATGTGGGGATCGAGGTGCTGCCAGCCGTCGGACGATGGGATGACTTCGCGTCGTTGATGGTGCGGGGCGGCGACGGGTGCGTGTGCATGGCTTACCGCAACTCCAGCCTCGACACGCCTGGCCGGATCGGGCACATGCGCAGGCTATGTGACAGCGAGCCCGGCCCTGGCGTCCTCGCGTTCGCTGACGGTCAGGCCGTCGGCTGGTGCTCGATCGCGCCGAAAGCTACCTACCGCGCGCTGGTCAACTCTCGCACCATTCCGCATGTTGACGACGCGGACGCGTGGTCGGCGGTCTGCTTCGTGGTGCGCCCCGGATCCCGGCGCAGGGGATTGATGCACGAGCTGCTTGACGGCGCAGTTGCGCACGCGCGCGCCAGCGGGGCGACCGTGATTGAGGGTTACCCGGTGGAGACGGCAAGCGGCCGAGTCGACCAGACCAGCGCGTACGTGGGCACCGTCCGCCTTTTCGAGGCACACGGATTCGAGCGCGTCCTGCAGACGACGGGCCGAAGCGGCGGCAAGCCGCGCTGGCTTGTCCGCCGCGAGCTCGCCTGAGCATGTAGAGCCACCAGCTTGAGATGGTCGCACCAGCCCCGGCCGGGCTCCGCTGACATGGTGGCGCCCTGCCATGACCAACCTGCCACAGCATCGGTGTCCAGAATCTGCACCGTACTTCGTCGTCGTAGCAGGGCTGTCGCTAGTCTCGCTGGCGTCGGCCATCCCGGCGTACTGAAGGAGGCAATCATGAACAACCAGCCGGAGAAGCTGACCATGTCGCCAGACGCAACGGCCAACGCACCGCTGCCAGCACTGACGGACCGGGCGATCTGGCAGGCCAGGCTCGACGATCTTCTGGTCAGGGAGAAGGCGCACACGCACGAGGGGGATGCGATCGCGGCGGCCCGGCGCAGGCTGCCGATGGTGGCGGTGGATCCGTCGCTTCCGGTGATCGGTGACCACGGCCGGGTCCCGCTGCTGGACGTCTTCGAAGGCCGACGCCAGCTGATCGTTTACTTCCACATGTGGCACACCGGCCAGCCTGCCAAGGACCAATGCGAGGGCTGCACGTTCTTCAACGGGCAGGTCAGCGAGCTGTCCTACCTCCACGCGCGCGGCGTAACCTATGCGACCTTCTCTGCAGGGCCCTACGAGGAGGCCGCCGCTTACCGACGCTTCATGGGCTGGGACATGCCCTGGTACTCGGCGCAGGAATCCGCCGACGCCTTGCTGGCTGGGCGCTGGTTCGGCATGCTCGTGTGCTACCTGCGAGACGGTGACAAGGTATTCGAGACCTACTGGTCGTCCGGCCGCGGCACCGAAGTGATGGCACCGGCCTACGGGCTGCTCGACATGACGATCTACGGCCGCCAGGAAACCTTCGAGGACTCGCCGACGGGATGGCCGCAGCACTGGGCGAACAACGGTGACCAGTTCCGCACCGAAGGCCGCCCGAGTGCGCAGTGGCCGCGGCTTGCAGCGGGCCGGTCCGACGACCTGACGGTTACTCCGCCGCGCTGATGAGTTCCACCGGTATCGCGGGAGTACTACAGGTCGGCGCGACATCGCGAAATAAAATCCGTTGCCTGGCAGCCCGCTGACTGACCAAAATGACGCCTATGGATTTGTAAGCAGTGGCGCACGTGCGGAATGGAGACGGTTTCGAGTAATACCGTCGTTCCGCGACGTGCCGTTCGGAGCCCCACTTTGTGATCGGCGCGGGCTTCCGTCACGCGACGTCGATGTGCGACGTCGCCATCAGTCAGCGCGCTCCACTTTCAGCGCTGGCTTAATGCCACTGCATCCAGGAGGCAGCTCATAGCGCGGTGAAGCGTTGCCTGGCGCCTCCTTCGTAAGTCTGAGAAGTTGCCATGAGCGGCTTTCGCAGTATCCGTGTGCCCGCCGATAGTGGTAATAACGGTGACGGATGTGATATCGACGGGAAAGCGCTCTGGGTGATCAGAGAGCTCGGCCTGCCCGCCATCGTCAAAGCATGCGTGACGTGCAGGTCCACGCGTCACCATCCCACCGGAAAGTTCCGCGTGAACGCGAACAGCAAGCTCCTTGACATCTGGATGCTGATCAACTGCGCGCTGTGCGACCGCACGTCGAAAATCCCGGTCCACGAGCGCATTAACGTGCGGGCACTGGCGAACGAGCGGCTGGTGATGTTCGAGCAGAACGACCCGGCCATCGCGCGGCATCTGGCAATGGATGAGTCGCTGGCCAGCAGGGCTGGATACCGGCTCGATTGGAGTGGCACGTGGGAACTGGATACCGACATGCCGTTCTACGAACTCGAGCGTGCAGATCCGGCGCCACTTGAGGTCTTCATCAGATTCGAGCTTCCGGCGCCCATCCGGGTTGAAAAGCTACTGATGGCCGGGTTCGGACTGAGTCGATCCGCCGTGAAAGGCATGGTCGGTTCCGGGCGTATCCGCCTGCCAATGGCCGTCGACGCGCGTGCCCGCGCAGACTTCACTCTCTTCGTCATCACCACCCCTCCGTCGGCACACGAAGCGGCGGCGGCAGAGCTCTAGTCGCAGGTGATCTCGGCATTCACTCGGACTCCACGGCGGGCGTACTCGGCGGCCAGTGAGCGGGGTACCAGTCACCCTGTGGGTCCGTGGTCTGCCCCACTTCGATCAGATGACCGTCGGGGTCGCGGATGTAGCAGCGCTTCTCGTACTGGTGCTGTTTCGGCGGTGTCAGGAACTGAGCACCTCGGGCGCTCCACTCGGCGTACACGGCATCGATGTCCCTGACCCGGATATTAAGGAAGCTGCTGACCCGGTCGGGATCCCGTGGCGTCTCCAGGATGACCGTAGGCTTGTCGTCGGTCGGTCCGCCGCCGACATTGATGACGATCCAGCTGTTGGCCAACGCGACATTGACCGGATCTCCGGGAAAGGCCACCCTGCCGCCGAGTACTTCGGTGTAGAAGCGCCGGGAGCGCTCGACATCGTCCGAGACGATGAAGTGGGTCAGCACAATTCCCTCTGGCGGCGGTGGGAGCTCGGCCATCCGGCACCTCCACTGGTTAGGTCTGACACACCGCTTCACGACGGAGTCTGGCCGACGTTACCACGAGTAAGCATTCGGTCTCTTTCCGCAGCCGCGTGGTTACCCGTGCGGGCACCCTGGATAGGACGCAACAGGCACGGCACAGCGGTGCGGTTAGGCTCGCAGGCATGAGCAGTGCTCAAGCGCCTCGCCGTCTTCAGACGGACCGTCTTGACCTTCGGCCCCTAACGCTCCACGACCTTGCTGGCCTTCATCCGATCATCTCGGACCCAGGTAATTGTGTGCACATGCCCGAGGGGCCGAAAGACAGTCTCGAGGCCAGCCGCGCGTGGATTGAGCGTTTCAGCGTCCGATGGTCTGCCGTCGGCCTCGGCTACTGGACTGTCCGGTTGCGCGATAGTGGCACTGTTATCGGTGTGGGCGGTGCGGAGCGTCGCCCCCGGTTCTGGAATCTCTACTACCTCCTTGACCGGAGCTACTGGGGACGTGGTTACGGTAAAGAGCTAGCGCTCGCTGCGCATCGTGAGGCAGCGATAGCTGATCCTGATCTGCCCATGGTCGCTTGGATACATCAGAAGAACGCGGCCTCTCAGGCCGTTGCACGGCATATCGGCTTGAGTGACTACGGCCTGCTGGAGCCGCATCACTGGAACGGGGAACCGATGCACTACTGGGCTGACCGAGAGCCTAGTCGGGCTTAATGCCACTCGTTAATACTGCACCGCCACACGGCCATGCCTGCTCTGCTCCCGTCCTCCTCGTAGGCGCGAGCAGAGCAGCCTTGCGACGCGCGCGTGGGCCGCTTCATCCTGCGCTCGCAACGTCGAGGGCGCGCAGAACCGGCCCGCGGACACGGAGCACGGCGGCGAGGTCAAGCAGCTCAGCTGGCCGGGAGTCGCGGCGGCTGAGATAGCGATGGAGTGCTGCCAGGGCCGTAGGCTCGCCGACGCGGTGTCGGAGACGCATGAGGTCTACGACGGTGCGTGTCGGGTCGTAGACCCGCACGTATTCGCCAGGGGCTGCCTCCAGGCTGGTCAAGCCAAGTTCGAAGGTCGAGGGCTCGAAGCGGAATGCCGTTGTGGGCGGGAACGAGATCTGCGGCGGGCGGCTTGTCCTGGGTACCGCGATCTGGACGGCGACAGGGATCTCATCAGTCAGATCGTGGACGGCGGCCGCCGATACCAGGCAAGCGATCGCGCTGGCGTTCCGGTAGGCGACCGCGAGCAGATCGGGGAAGCTGGCTGGCGCCGCGTCAGCGCGGCGGAAGACGCCATGAGACAGCTCGAGGATAAGCCCGGCATCGCGCGCAGCGTACAGATCGCGCGGGTGGAGTCCGGCGTTTAGCGCCGTGCCCGTCGTGAACGTCGGTGGCAGATCGGTGATCGCTACCATGGATAGAAGCGTCCCACTGAAGATATCCCCATGCGACATTTTTATCCACGCGGTCCATGCAACTCAAGTGCAGATGAGTGTCACGAGCGAGTGCGCCAAGGCGAGGCTACCGGGAAGATCGCCCGGCACTTCGAGACCGGTCAGGACTGGCCGTCGCTGTCAATACTGCCGTCACGGTGATCAATTGAGATCTAGTTGAGAGAACTCGGACGCGATGACCTGGGTGGGCCTGAGAGGACTTGAACCTCTGACCTCTTCCTTATCAGGGAAGCGCTCTAACCGTCTGAGCTACAGGCCCGCAATCGCACCAGCCCTGCCTGCGTCTGGCACGCCGGCCTAGGTTACCGCAAGCTGGGACTAGCTGCTCAGTCGGATTCTCTCAGTGTTACCTCAATGCCACCCGTGAGGCTCGTCACCAGGTTGTACAGGGCCGCACCGACGGTCGCCAGGGCCGTGAACAGGATCGCGTTGATGGTGCACACCAGCGCGGTGTACTCCAGCACCCGCGACGCGCTGAACCAGCTCGCGGCGTTGGAGCCCGGGTGGTCCTTGTTGTAGGTGACCAGGCCGACCGTCTGCTCGATCTTGGCGAATACGCCGAGCTTGGACAGCGTGAAGTAGATGACCGCGACCGCGACGAACAGGACAACCCAGCCGACGAGCGAGATCAGGAAGCTGAACTTCATGACCGACATCGGCTCGATGCGCTGGAGGCTGAGCATGGCGCTTCTGGACGGCTGCGGGCTGCCGGGAATGCCCGACTGCGGCCGTGCGGTCTGCTCTGGCCGGGCCGTCAGCCCGCTCTGCGAGCCGGCTTGACCGGGCCGACGGGGAGCCTGCCCCTTGGGCTTGGGCTTCGGCTTGCCCTTGGGCTTCGTCGCGGTCAGGCCGGAGAACGACGCGCCGACCTTGGACGCCAGGCCGCGAGCACCGGTCGCCACGCCGGAGACTGCCGCCATGGGCGACGTGCCACTCGAACCTGAGGTACCGGGTGCCGGCGGAGCGGCCACGGGGCGATACGACGGCGCCTTGGTGCCGGCCGCTGTGCCCTGTAGCGGCGCCGACGGACCGGCGGACGAACTAGCCGGACCGGCGGACGAACCAGCTGGACCGGCGGACGAACCACCGCCCGAGCCAGCCGGGCCAGCCGACGAACCTGCCGACGGACCGGCGCCCGAGCCAGCCGAGGGCACACCGGAAGGCGCGGTCACCTGACTGGTGCGGGTCGCTGACGACTCGGCCTTGCTGGCCGTGTCCGCGCTAGATGCCTGGCCGTTGGCCCCGGCAGCCGCCTCGGAGCCATCGCTTGGGTTCGAGCTCTCCGAGCCGTCACCCGGCGTGCGCGATGGCGCTTCCACGCGGTTGTCCACCCCGTCCTCCTCCGCACCGTTTCACTGACACGAGGTTATCCCCAGCCAGCTGAGTCTGATTCGCGTGAATCAGAGCGTCTTCTACGGCTTCTGTTATGACGCTCGAGCGGACCCGTTCGTTGCGCCAACTAATCCACCATCCAGGCGGCCTCCCCCAAAGCTACGTTAGTAGCCCTGGCATCCCCCGGCACCGCTCAGCATTTTGAGTTACTTTCGGCACGATACACGGTACGTCAAGCCGCCTACCAGGCATGATCCTTTTGCGTCAAGTCATCAAGCCAGCTGAATCGGCGAATGGCTACTCAGAGTCTCCACCATCTTCCGGATCGCCGGCCTCGGACTCGGTAATCTCGAGGACATCGGCCTCGTCGGCGTCGTCACCCAGGTCACCGGCACCCGCACCCGCACCCGCATCGGCATCGGCATCGGCAGCCGTGGCGGCCAGGCTGTCATCGATGTCACCGTCGCCATCCACGTCACCGTCAACGAGGGTGTTGTCGATGGCCTCGGCGTTCCTGGCTATTGCCACCAGGCTCCGTCCCTCGCCGAGATTCACCAGCCGGACGCCCATGGTCTGGCGGCCTGAGAGCTTGATCTCCGAAGCCGCGGTCCTGATGACGCCGCCCGCCGAGGTGATCGCGAAGACCTCGTCTTCCGGGTGCACCATCAGCGCGCCGATCAGCTCGCCACGCGCCTCGACGATCCGGGCGGTCACGACACCGAGGCCGCCGCGGCCCTGCACCGGGTACTGGTCGGCCGGAGTCCGCTTGGCGTAGCCGCCGCCGGTCGCGACGAGGACGTCGGCGCCCTCGTCGACCACGTGCATGCCGAGTAGCTGGTCTCCGTTGGTGAACCGCATCCCGATGACGCCGGATGTCGCCCGCCCCATCGGCCGCAGTGCCTCGTCGCTGGCGCGGAACCTGATCGCCTGGGCGTGCTTGCTCACCAGTAGCAGATCCTGATCCGCCGAGACCAGCCGGGCCGCGATCACCTCGTCGTCTTCGCGCAGGTTGATGGCGATGATGCCGCCCGAGCGAGACGAGTCGAAGTCCGTCAGCCGCGACTTCTTCACCAGGCCCGAGGACGTGGCCAGCACCAGGTAAGGCGCCACGTTGTAGTCGCGCAGCGCCAGGACCTCGGCGATGTGCTCGTCCGGCTGGAAGGCCAGCAGGTTCGCGACGTGCTGGCCGCGGGCGTCACGAGCGGCCTCCGGCAGCTCGTAGGCCTTCGCCCGGTACACCCGGCCCTTGTTCGTGAAGAACAGGATCCAGTGGTGCGTGGACGTCACGAAGAAGTGGTCCACGATGTCGTCGGTCCGCAGCTGCGCGCCTCGCACGCCCTTGCCGCCCCGCCGCTGCGCCCGGTACTGATCGGCCTTGGTGCGCTTGGCGTAGCCGCCGCGGGTGATCGTGACGACGACGTCCTCTTCGGCGATGAGGTCTTCCATCGACATGTCGCCGTCGTAGGCGATGATCTCGGTCCGCCGGTCGTCACCGTACTTCTCGGTGATCTCCGCGAGCTCGGCACTCACGGCGGCGCGCTGCCGCTCCGGCGAGGCCAGGATCGCCTCGTACTCGGCGATCTGGGCCATCAGCTCCTCATACTCGTCCACGAGCTGCTGGCGCTCCAGCGCGGCTAGCTTGCGCAGCTGCATGTCGAGGATGGCCCGGGCCTGGATCTCGTCGATGTCGAGCAGGTCCATCAGGCCCTGCTGCGCGGCCGCGGCGGACTCGCTGGCCCGGATGAGCGCGATGACCGCGTCGATCTGGTCGATGGCCTTCAGCAGCGCGCTCAGGATGTGCGCCCGCTCCTGAGCCTTGCGCAGCAGGTACTGCGTGCGGCGGATGATGACCTCGATCTGGTGACTGACCCAGTACCGGATCATCTGGTCCAGGCGCAGTGTCCGGGGCACGCCGTCCACCAGCGCAACCATGTTGGCCCCGAAGGTGTCCTGCAGCTGCGTGTGCTTGTAGAGGTTGTTCAGCACGACCTTCGCGACGGCGTCACGCTTGAGCACGATGACGAGGCGCTGGCCGGACCGGGCGCTGCTCTCGTCCCGCACCTCGGCGATCCCGGAGATCCGGCCCTCGCGGCCGAGCTCGGCGATCTTCAGGGCGAGGGAGTCCGGGTTGACCTGGAACGGCAGCTCAGTGGCAACGAGCTGGATCCGGCCGCGGCGGTCTTCCTCCACCTCGACTACCGCGCGCATGGTGATCGAGCCGCGCCCGGTGCGGTAGGCCTCCTGGATGCCCCGCCGACCGACGATCTGTGCCGCCGTCGGGAAGTCCGGGCCCTTGACCCGCTCCAGCAACGCGGCGAGCAACTCGTCGTCGGAGGCGTCGAAGTTCGACAGGTACCACTGAACGCCGGCCGAGATCTCCCGCAGGTTGTGCGGCGGGATCTTGGTGGCCATGGCCACCGCGATGCCCTCCGAGCCGTTCACGAGCAGGTTCGGGAACCGGGCCGGCAGGACAACGGGCTCGGCGGACCGTCCGTCGTAGTTCGGGCGGAAATCGACGGTCTCCTTGTCGATGTCCCGCAGCATCTCCATGGCCAGCGGGGTCAGCCGGCACTCGGTGTACCGCATAGCCGCTGCCGGGTCGTTGCCGGGCGAGCCGAAGTTGCCCTGGCCGTCGATCAGCGGCATCCGCATGGCCCACGGCTGCGCCATCCGCACCAGGGTGTCGTAGATGGCCGAGTCGCCGTGCGGGTGATAGTTGCCCATCACCTCGCCGATGACGCGGGCGCACTTGAAGTACCCGCGGTCGGGCCGGTACCCGCCGTCGTACATCGCGTACAGGATCCGGATGTGGACGGGCTTGAGCCCGTCGCGGACATCCGGCAACGCCCGGCCCACGATGACAGACATCGCGTAGTCGAGGAAGCTGCGCTGCATCTCGACGCCGATGTCAACGGGCTCGGTGCGGCCCTGGCCCTCCGACGGAGCGTCCGGCGTTGTCACGTCTGGCACTTACCAGTCCTTCCTTCGGCCGCGCGCCGGCAGGCTGACGCCGACGGGTGCGGCCCCGTTCCCATCATTAGATGTCCAGGAACTTGACGTCCTTGGCGTTGCGCTGGATGAACGACCGCCGCGCCTCGACGTCCTCACCCATCAGCACGCTGAACATCTCGTCGGCCTGCGCGGCGTCGTCCACGGTGATCTGCCGCAGCACCCGCCTGGCCGGGTCCATGGTGGTCTCCCACAGCTCGTTGGCGTTCATCTCGCCAAGGCCCTTGAACCGCTGGACGCCGTCACGCGGGCGCGGGTCGCGCCGGCCGTCGGCGATGCCGGCCTCGATGACGGCGTCGCGCTCCTTGTCGGAGTACGCGTAGCCGGGCTCGGTGCTGCCGCCCCACTTGATCTTGTAGAGCGGCGGCTGGGCCAGGTAGACGTGGCCGGCCTCGATCAGCGGCTTCATGAACCGGAACAGCAGCGTCAGCAGCAGCGTGGTGATGTGCTGCCCGTCGACGTCGGCGTCGGCCATCAAGATGATGTGGTTGTAGCGCAGCTTGGCGATGTCGAACTCGTCGTGGATCCCGGTACCGAGGGCCGTGATCATCGCCTGGACCTCGTTGTTCTTGAGCACCCGGTCGATCCTGGCCTTCTCTACGTTCAGGATCTTGCCGCGGATCGGCAGGATGGCCTGGAACTTCGAGTCGCGGCCGCCCTTGGCCGAACCGCCAGCCGAATCGCCCTCCACGATGTAGATCTCGCAGATCTCCGGGTCGCCCGACTGGCAGTCGGCCAGCTTGCCGGGCAGGCCCGAGCCACCCATGAGGCTCTTGCGGGTCAGGTCGCGGGCCTGGCGGGCAGCGATCCTGGCCCTGGCCGCCTGGGTGGCCTTCAGCACGATGGCCTTGGCCTCGCCCGGATTACGCTCGAACCAGTCCCGCAGGTGGTCGTTGCAGACCCGCTGGACGAACGACTTGGCGATGGTGTTGCCGAGCTTCTGCTTGGTCTGGCCCTCGAACTGCGGCTCGGAGAGCTTGACGTGGATGATCGCGGTCAGGCCCTCGCGGACGTCCTCGCCGGTCAGGTTGTCGTCCTTCTCGCGGATCAGGTTCTGATCGCGCGCCCACCTGTTGACGATGGTCGTCAGCGCCGCCCGGAAGCCCTCCTCGTGGGTGCCGCCCTCGGCCGTATTGATGGTGTTGGCGAACGTGTGCACGGACTCGGAGAAGGCGCCCGTCCACTGCATGGCGATCTCGGCCGAGATACCGTCGCCCTCTTCGCCGAAGTCGATCACCGACTCGTGCACGGGCTCCTTGGTGGCGTTCAGGTAGCTGACGAAGTCAGCGATGCCGCCGTCGTAGTGGAACGTGACCGTGCTCGGCGCGTCGGGGGTGATGTGCTCGGGCCGCTCGTCGGTCATCGTGATCGACAGGCCGCGATTGAGGAAGGCCATCTCCTGCAGCCGCCTGGACAGCGTCTCGAACGACCACTCGGTGGTCTCGAAGATGCTGCCGTCCGGCCAGAACGAGATCGTCGTGCCGGTCTGGTCGGTCTGCTCGCCGCGGATCACCTGGGTGACCGGCTCACTCATCTCATACGACTGGCGCCAGACGAAGCCGTCCTTCCAGATCTCCACATCGAGCCGGGTCGACAGCGCGTTGACGACGGAGACGCCGACGCCGTGCAGCCCGCCCGACACCGCGTAGGACTGGCTGTCGAACTTGCCGCCCGCGTGCAGGGTGGTGAGTACGACCTCGACGGCCGGCCGCTTCTCGATCGGGTGCTCGTCGACGGGAATGCCGCGCCCGTTGTCATAGACGCGGACGCCGCCGTCGGCGAGCAGCGTAACCTCGATGGTGTCGGCGTAGCCCGCCAGCGCTTCGTCTACCGCGTTGTCGACGACTTCCGTCACCAAATGGTGCAATCCGCGCTCACCGGTCGACCCGATGTACATACCGGGACGTTTGCGGACGGCCTCCAGGCCTTCCAAGACCGTGATCGAACGTGCGTCGTAGGACAAAGCTGAAGCTCCTCTGGAACAGGGCAAACACGTAGGGCAGACGCGTCAAACCCCCGCCTGGCGTCCGTCCTAGTGCGCTTGTTCATTTTACCTGGACACGCCGCTAGCCTCAGCCGTACGTGCCCACCCGCCACGCCGGCGGGAGCGTCAGCCGTACGTGTCGCGGGGGCCGCGGCCCCCGCGGACTCGCCATTCGCCGGGCTTCCTGGTGCTCGTGACCGGTCCCCGGACCTTGACGCGCTGCACAGCGCCGTCGCCGAGCTCGCTGTTAAGCCGCCGGACAAGCTGGGCGGCGAGCAGCCGTACCTGCGTCGCCCACGCGGTGGAGTCCGCGGCGACGGTCAGCTCGCCTTCGGACAGCGTTACTGGCGTGGTGTGCGCGGCCAGGTCGGCACCGACGATCTGGGCCCACCGCCCGAAGACCGACCCGGTCGCGGCGGCGAGCCCCCAGCCCTCGGCCGCCAGCAGGCCGTTGATGGCCGCACCCAGGGGCTGCGGCTCAGCCCGCGGCGGCTGCGGCGCAAACCCTGGACGGGCGGCTGAGCGACGGGTACCGCGTCGCCCGCGGCTGGCGTCGCTGCCGCCCCCGCGTTCAGGTCGGGAACGGGGCCGTCACCCACTCGGTCGCCCGATCGCGGCTCCAGGCCTGCCGCGGCCCAGCCGGGCGACCCTGCGCTCGCCGGCCGTTGGTCGGACCCAGGCAGGTCGGCCCCAGGCGGCTCGGACCCAGGCACCGGCCGCGGTCGCGCGGTGGGCCGCAGACCGCGGGCACGGGCGTTCGCCTTGGCCGCGGCGAGCGCCGCGCGGGCGAGGCTGACCTGGTCACCAGGCTGTTGATCAGGCACTGCTGATCACCCCGTCCGCGACCCGGAACCTCGCGCCGGCCAGGCCAGCCGGGACGTCCTGCGGGACGGCGGCGGTGACGAGCACCTGCTCGGCGTCGCGGACCAGCTCAGCGAGCCGGTCACGGCGGCCGCTGTCCAGCTCAGCGAACACATCGTCCAGCATGAGGACAGGGTCCTCCCCGCTCGACCGCAGCAGCTGGTAAGCGGCCAGCCGCAGCGCGAGCGCCATCGACCACGACTCGCCGTGGCTGGCGTAGCCGCGGGCCGGCAGGCCGCCGATCCTCAGCTCCAGCTCGTCCCGGTGCGGGCCGACCAGGCAGACGGCCCGCTCGAGCTCGGCCCGGTGCCGCGCGGCGAGAGCCTCACGCAGCGTTATGGCGAGCTTCTCCGGGTCCGGCTCGGGATCCGGGGCAGCATCAGGGCTGGCGGTACCGGGGCTGGCGGTACCGGCGCTGGCGGCATCGGGGCTGGCGGTGCCGTCGCCGTGGTCGTCGCCCGCCGAGGGCCTGGTGCTCGCCGCCGCCGACATCCGGTACCACAGGCCGGTGTCGCGCTCGGTGCCCGAGACCGAGCTGTAGCAGGCGGCGACGAGCGGTCTGAGCTCGCGCACCAGCCGGATCCGGCCCGCGGTGAGCTGCACGCCGGCCGTCACCAGGTGGTCGTCCCAGACCTCCAGCGCGCCCGCCGGGACGCCGCCCCTGGCCTTGGCGGACTTCAGCAGGGCCGTTCGCTGTCGCAGCACGCGCTCGTAGTCAGCGCGAACGCCCGCATATCGCGGCCGCATGGCCACAAGCAGGTCGTCGAGGTAGCGGCGGCGCTGGTCCGGGTCGCCCTTCACGACGGCGATGTCCTCGGGGGCGAACAGGACGCATCGCAGCACGCCCAAGACCTCGCGCGGCCGCGGCGCCGGAGCCCGGTTCAGCCGGACGCGGTTCGCCCGGCCGGGGTTGATCTCGATCTCCAGGAGGCTCTCCCGGCCAGCCGCCGCGATCAGCCCGCGCAGGATGGCGCGGTCGGCGCCCTGCCGGATGAGCGGCGCATCGGTGGCCACCCGGTGGCTGCCGAAGGTAGCCAGGTAACCGGCCGCCTCAACCAGGTTGGTCTTGCCCTGGCCGTTCTGCCCCTGGAACGTCGTCACCCCTGGCCCGAGTGTCACGTCCGCCTCCCGGTAGCTGCGGAAGTCCGTGAGCGAGAGCCGGGTCAGGTGCACGTGTGCGACATTAGCGGCCCGAAAGGCGGCGGGGTCAGCCGCCGAGGCGGATCGGCATCAGCAGGTAGCGGAACTCCGGGTTGCCGTCGGGACCGGGCTTGCCGGTGAGCAGGGCCGGCTTGCCCGGCTCGGTGAAGGCGATGCGCACCGTGTCGGAGTCGATCGCCGCCAGCCCGTCGAGCAGGTACTGCGGGTTGAAGGCGATCGACAGGTCGTCCCCGGAGAACTCGGCCTCGATGATCTCCTCGGCCTGGGCCTCGTCACCGGTGCCGGCCTCGAGCAGGAGCTGCCCCGAGCTGAAGGACAAGCGCACCGGCGTGTTGCGCTCAGCGACCAGCGCGACGCGCTTGACCGATTCGGACAGCAGGCTCACTGCCAGCTCCGCGGCCGCGTTCACCGCCTTGGGCAGCAGCGACTGATAGCGCGGGAACTCGCCCGACAGCAGCCGGGTGGTGGTGCGCCGGCCCGCGCCCTCGAAACCGATCATGCCGTCGCCGCCGCTGCCCTCGGTGCCCGGCAGGGCGAGCGCGATCGACACCTGCGCACCGTTGGTCAGCGACCTGGCAGTGTCAGCCAGCGCCTTGGCGGGCACCAGCATCGCCGCGGTGAGGTCGGGGCGGGCCGGCTGCCAGCGCAGCTCGCGGACGGCGAGCCGGTACCGGTCCGTGGACACCAGTGTCAGCGTCTCGCCTTCGATCTCGATCCGGACGCCGGTCAGCGCGGGCAGGGTGTCGTCGCGCCCGGCTGCGGTCGCGGACTGGCTGACCGCGGTGGCGAAGGCATCGCTGCCGATGGTGCCGGCTGCCGGGGGCATCTCCGGCAGCGCCGGGTACTCGTCTTCTGGCATGGTCAGCAGCGTGAAGGTGGCGCTGCCACATGTCAGCACGGCACGGCCGTCCGCCGCGGTGATGTGGACCGGCTTGGCCGGCAGGCTCCGGCTGATCTCGGCTAGCAGCCGCCCCGAGACCAGGGCGGACCCTGCCTCCTCGGTGCTGACCGGCACCGTGGCCTGTGCCGAGACGTCGTAGTCGAAGCTCGACAGCACGAGCTCCTCGCCGGCCTGCAGCCTGATGCCAGCCAGGACCGGCACGGTGGGACGGGCAGGCAGGGCACGGGCTGTCCAGGCAACGGCCTCTGCCAGCACGTCGCGCTCAAGGACGATCTTCACCTGTCGCCCTCCTTCTCTGATTGCGTGTCATTCACCTGAGACCGAGTCGTTCGCGAGAGGCAAGGTCTGGAGCCGGGCGCCAGCGGGGCTCGCTACTTGCATGTTTATCTGTCTGCCATAACTAGATTGGTAGTCGTCATAGGGACGGTGGATCCTGGGGATAACCAGTGTCCGTGCTGCTCGGGGCGGTCGCGGCTGTGCACATGCGCTGTGACTGACCGGGGTGCGGCCAGCACGGCGGCTGTGGGCAGCGGGGCGAACCTCGTTGGTCACCGGCGCTTTACCCCCCGGTTGACTGCAGTTTTCCGCCGGATGTCCCAAGGCGATCCACAGTTTTATCCACAGCCTGTGTGCGTACATTGCGCACAGCGCGAAGTTTGCGTATCCGCCCGTGCGCGCTCCGTATGGATCCCATTGTCGATCGCATGCGCACCGGGACCGCCGCTGCCCCGTTGTCACTGCTGGTCTCATTACTGGCGCCACTGCCGCGA
Source organism: uncultured Actinomycetota bacterium (assembly GCA_963792725.1). Taxonomy (GTDB): domain Bacteria; phylum Actinomycetota; class Actinomycetes; order Streptosporangiales; family Streptosporangiaceae; genus JAJYUU01. Next base: position 220,876 of record CAWBXJ010000005.1, read on the forward strand.
TCATCCTGAGAGTGCCTGCTGCTTGATCCGGTTGGTGAGCTCGGTCACCTGGTTGTAGATAGCCCGGCGCTCGGCCATCAGGGAGCGGATCTTCCGCTCAGCGTGCATGACCGTGGTGTGATCGCGGCCGCCGAACTGCTGGCCGATCTTGGGCAGCGACATGTCGGTGAGCTCGCGGCACAGGTACATCGCGATCTGCCGGGCGGTGACGAGCACGCGCGACCGCGAGGTCCCGCACAGGTCGTCGATCGAGAGCCCGAAGTACGAGGCGGTCTGGCCCATGATCGTGGCGGCAGTGATGTCCGGGCCGTGCGTCTCGACGATCAGGTCCTTGAGGACGAACTCGGCGAGCTGCAAGTCGACCGACTGGCGGTTCAGGCTGGCGAACGCGGTCACCCGGATCAGCGCGCCCTCGAGCTCGCGGATGTTGGTGGAGATCCGCGAGGCGATGTACTCAAGCGCCTCGGGCGGCGCGTTGAGCCTGTCCTGGACGGCCTTCTTACGCAGGATCGCGATGCGCGTCTCGAGCTCAGGCGGCTGGACGTCAGTCTGCAGGCCCCACTCGAACCGGCTGCGCAGCCGGTCCTCCAGGGTCACCAGTCGCTTGGGTGCCCGGTCGGATGAGATCACGATCTGCTTCTCCGCGTTGTGCAGCGTGTTGAACGTGTGGAAGAACTCCTCCTGGGTGCCTTCCTTGTTCTCCAGGAACTGGATGTCGTCCACGAGCAGCACGTCCACGTCGCGGTAGCGACGGCGGAATCCGTCCTGCTTACCGTCGCGGATCATGTTGATGAAGTCGTTCGTGAATTCCTCGGAGCTGACGTACCGGACCTTGAGTCCCTGGTAGAGGCTCTGCGCGTAGTGACCGATGGCGTGCAGCAGATGCGTCTTGCCAAGCCCGGAGTCGCCGTACACGAACAACGGGTTGTAGGCCTTCGCCGGCGCCTCGGCGACCGCGACGGCGGCCGCGTGCGCGAACCGGTTGCTGGACCCGATGACGAACGTCTCGAACGTGTACTTCGGGTTGAGCCGGGCCTGCCCTGGCCGGGGCAGCTGTCCGGCGGGCAGGTGCGGACCGGAGTGACGCTGGAGCGGGCGGCCGGGCGGCATCCCTTGTCCGGCGCCGTTGCCCGGCCCGGGATGCGGCAAGGCACCCGGTGCCGCCGGCCCTGGCTCGCTGACGGCGGTCTCTGATCCGGGCAGGCCGATGCCGGACATGCCCAGACGGGCAGGGAACGGGGCCGCTCCCGGCCGCTGCTGCGGTCCGGCGAGCCCGGCACCGGGCTGGCCGGAGACGCCGTTGCCGTACTGGCCGTTGCCTGGGCCCCGGAAGGTATCGAGGTCATCACCGCTAGGCAGGGTTACCGGGAGCGGACCAGTGATGTCATCGTCGAGGCTCGGCGGCGCGCCGCCGGTGTGCCCGGTCCCGCCGGGGGACCCGAGGTCGGCCGTGGCCGCTGGGTCCACGGTGACCGCTAGCTGGATGCCCCTCGCCAGCTCCCTCGACAGCGCGTTGGTAATAAGCGCGCGCAGCCGGGTCTCGAGCTGTTCCTTGACGAACTCGTTGGGCGCAGCGATCAGCGCGGTGTTCTCGACCAGGCCTAGTGGCCGGGTCAGCTGGAGCCACGCTCGCTGGTGTGGCTCGATGTGCATGTCGGCGAGGTCGGCCAGCGAGCGGGCCCACACGTCCGCGAGGTCGTCGTCGCTCATCGGCCGGTCACCCGAGCCCCCCACATGTGATCAACAGGTTTGTCCACAGCATGTGCACGTTGCAATAGCTTCAAGCGCGTCTCGCAGTCACCCGGCCGCTCAACCGGTACGGGGGGTGCTGGTGGCTCCCGATAGCCAACTCGGGCCACACAGCTCGGACTGCGCTATCCACAGCCTAGGGCGGGAGTTAACGGTCCGTTCGGAAAACTCCGATGGTCGAGCCTGATCGGCCGGTCAGTCCAGGTCAGCGCCCACGGAATCTGGCAACGGACCGGAACTTCCTTCGTGGCCGGGACAGGATCTTCTAATGAGTGGTTTGTGGCGGGGGCCGGGCCGAGCATGTTACCGGAGCTTGGTTTGACCCGCCACCTGCCGGGCGCGTAACTTGAGGAGGTCCGGGTACTCCGGTGCAGCTGAATCGCGGCCTGGTACAGGTGTGGCCGATCGCATGGATGAGTTCGCGGCTGGCGGTTGTTGAAGTCAGCGAGGCTCAAAGCTGCCGCCTGTGCCTTGCACGTGAATCTTTGTGACGCCTGATCTTCGTAATACATGCAAGTCGTAATGCCCGAAGTCTTGACCGCAGTCTTAATACAGACCCGCCGCACCTGGAGCTCCAAGTGAGTAAGCGTACTTTTCAGCCGAACAACCGCCGCCGGGCGAAGACTCATGGCTTCCGCCTGCGCATGCGCACCCGGGCTGGCCGCGCGATCCTCGCGGCCAGGCGCCGGAAGGGTCGCGCGCGCGTCAGCGTCTGACGTCGCGGGGCGTGATCTGATCATGCTTCCGGCGGCCGCGAGGATGCGGCGCAGCGCTGAATTCGCGCTGGCGACTCGTGGCGGCAGCAAGGCCGGCCGGCCGCTAGTGTCAGGACACCTGCTAGTCCGGCCGGATCAGCTCGGAGGCCGCGCGAGTGGGATTTGTGGTCAGCAAGGCAGTGGGCTCGGCGGTAGTCAGGAATACGGTCCGGCGGCGGCTCCGGCACCTCGCCCGTGGGTATCTGGGCTTGCTGCCGGGAGGTAGCCTTCTTGTAGTCCGCGCGGCGCCGCGCGCGGCGACAGCCTGCCAGGCGGATCTTGCCGCCGACCTCGACCTGGTAATCGAAGCGTTGCTTCGGCGGCAAGGTGGGGTGGTGATCCAGTGAGCAGCAGATCCGGACCTAATGTCCGTGCGCTGTCGCCTGCTGGCTGGCTGCTCGTCGGTCTGCTGACCGCATATCAGCGGTTTGTCAGCCCGCTCCTCGGACCGAGGTGCAGGTTCTACCCGTCGTGCAGTGCATACGCGCTGGAAGCCGTGCGGGTGCACGGGGCACTGCGGGGCTCGTGGCTAGCGGTCCGCAGGCTGAGCCGCTGTCACCCGTTCCATGCCGGGGGTATCGACCCCGTGCCCGGTACGGACCGGGAGCAGGGTTCCGCCACCGTGGCGGGCCCGGACGTCATGAGCTCAGACGGCATCAGCCCGGCACGTCATGAGCAGAGCACAAGGGAGCTAGCAGGGTGAATCCACTGAATTACCTCTATGAGGCAGTCGGCTGGGTCTTCACGCACATTTATGACGTGCTGAAGCCAGCCTTCGGCCCCACCAGCGGATGGACCTGGGCTTTCTCCATCGTGATCCTGGTCGTGCTGATGCGGCTGATCATGGTGCCGCTGTTCATCAAGCAGATGCATACCACCAGGGCGATGTCGTCCCTGCAGCCACAGATGGCCGCGCTGCGCAAGAAGTACAAGAACGACAAGCAGACGCTCAATCAAGAGACGATGAAGCTGTACCAGGAGGCGGGCGTCAACCCGCTGATGGGCTGCTTGCCATTCGTGCTCCAGCTGCCACTGTTCTTCTCGCTGTTCAGCGTGCTGCGGGCCATCGCTGAGTGGGTCCCGGGCACCACGCCGAAATACCACCTGCCGCTCTCGCTGGTGGTGGCGGGGCAGCACGCCAAGATCCTGGGCGCGTCGATCGCCGACAAGGTGCTGTTCACCGGGACCGCGCACGTTCCGCTGCACGCGAAGGTGGTGATCATCGGCGCTGTGCTCATCAGCATGGCGACGACCTACCTGACCATCCGCCAGAGCATGAAGCGCGGCATGATGCCCGCCGCGACGCCGGATAACCCGATGGCGTCGTCGCAGAAGTACATGACGTACATCATGCCGTTCTTCGCGCTGACCGGTCTGTACTGGCCATTCGGGCTGGTTCTGTACTGGGTGACCACGAACGTCTGGACGCTTGGCCAGCAGTTCATCCTGGGCAGGCGCTACCCCTACACGCCACCGGCCGCAGATGGCGCGCCTGCGTCGAGCCCTGCGCCCGCGGCGGCCCGGTCACTGACGGGTGGCTCGGCGAAGGCCGGTCAGGTGAAGGGCAGCTCGGCGAAGGCCATTACGGCCGGCCGCGGCAGCCAGTCGAGTGGCACGCAGCCTGGCAAGGCTCAGCAAGGTGGTGCCAAGGCCAACGGGGCAAGCGCGAACGGCTCCAACGGAGCTGGAGCCAGTATGCTCAGGCGGCTCGGCAAAGGCCGATCGGAGCCTGCGCCAGAGCCAGAGTTGCCCGAGGTTAAGCTCGTGAGGCACCAGACGCAGCGGCAGTCCCGAAGCAAACGCTCCGGCAAGCGCTAGCGCGTCGGCGGTGGCCAGGCGGCCGTGGCGGGCGGGAGAGTGGACGCCCAGCTCACGTCGCCCGGCCTGGTGTGCCAGCGGCGGCGGGTCCGCTGACTGCTGGTTCGATCAGGGATGGGATCGAGGAGGAGCCTGGCAATGAGCCAGCAGGAGGACATGGTGGCGCAGGACGCTAGTCACGACGAGGAGAACGGCTCGTACGTGGCTGTGAGCGCTGCCGCGGATGAAGCTGGCGGCGCTGAGGACACTCCAGGCGAGTTCGCTGCCGACGACGAAGGCGACGATGCTGACGACAAGCCTGACGACGCCGAGGAGAAGCCGCAGCGGTCGTCGTCGGTAGCGGACCTGGAGCAGGAAGGCGAGATCGCGGCCGACTATATCGAGGGACTGCTGGACGTTGCCGACCTCGATGGCGACATCGACATGGATGTCGAGGGCGACCGCGCTGTGGTCTCCGTGGTAGGCGCGACGCTGGACGAGCTCGTCGGCAAGCGGGGCGAAGTACTGGAAGCGCTCCAGGAGCTGACCAGGCTGGCCGTCCACCAGCAGACCGGCAATCGGACCCGGATGATGCTCGACGTCGGCGGGTACCGGCAGCGCCGCCGGACTGAGCTCGCCGAGGCTGGCCACGACGCTGCCGAGGAAGTGCGGCGCACCGGGCAGCCCAAGCGGCTCTGGCCGATGAACCCGTTCGAGCGAAAGGTCGTGCACGACGCAGTCGCGGCGGCCGGCCTGCGGAGTGAGTCAGAGGGCGAGGAGCCCGACCGCCGCGTTGTCGTGCTGCCGGTCGGCTAGTCGCAGCGCGGTGCCCGGCACGGCAGCGGAGGCGTGCTTGTAATGCCTGATGACGGTGAACTAGCAGCGGCGACGACGACGGCGCTTGCCGCCGACATGTTCGGGGACGCCCTGCCGCAGGCGGAGAAGTACGCTGCGCTGCTGACTGGCAGCGGCGTCGAGCGCGGCGTCGTCGGCCCGGCCGAGGCTGACAAGATCTGGGATCGGCACATACTGAACTGCGGGGCGCTGGCCCGGCTGATTCCTGCCCGGTGCTCGCTGGTGGATCTCGGCTCAGGCGCAGGCCTGCCGGGGATAGTCGTGGCGATCCTGCTGCCTGGTGCCAAGGTGACACTGCTGGAGCCACTGGCGCGACGAGTGGAGTTCCTGGAGGAATGTGTCGCCGCGCTGGGACTTGCCAATGCACAGGTGGTGCGGGGCCGGGCGGAGGACCTGGCCGGGCGGATGCTGGCGGACGTCGTTGCCTCACGCGCGGTGGCGCCTCTGGACAAGCTGGCGGGACTGAGTGTTGGGCTGGCTCGTCCTGGTGGCCGGGTCCTGGCCATGAAGGGAGCGTCGGCCGAGTCGGAGCTGGCGAAGGCCCGGCCGGTACTGGCGCGGCTAGGGGTGACCGATGCTCGCGTGGTGCAGGCCGGTGGCGCCGGAGGAGGCGCGGCTGCCACAGTGGTGACCTTTACCGCACCCGAGCACCGCAGCTCAGGAGCCGGGAGCGGCCGGTCGTCGGGTCGCTTGGACACCCGCCCTGCCGATCGGCCAGGTGGCCGCGGCGCCGCGGCCGCGGCGGGTAGCCGTAAGTCACGGCCGAATAGTCGTCGCGGTGGTGGCTAGGCGGTATTCGGTGGGCGTTATTGGGCGGGCGATACGGGCTGGCATTGCCCGGCGCGGCCTGATGCGCTGGTGTGGCGAGGGCAGTGGCGGTGGGTCGACAGTGCCAGGGCGGTGTCGGCGGAGCGGCGGAGCTGATCGGGCTCGACGAGGAGAAGCTGCGCTATGACGAACTCGGTGCCGGGCCTCGGCTGGCCAGAGGACACGCCCGCATCGTCTGCTGAGGCCGACGATCGCGCGAGCGGTCATGACGCCGAGGCCTGGCTCGAGAGCCTCTCGGGTGACGTCGAACGTCCTGATATATCAGGTGATATTCGCGTTGTCAGCTTCGCTGCGGCCGGTGCGCTGCCGGGCCGGTATGCGCGCCGGGCCGCGCGGCTGGGGCTGGGCTGGCCGTCCGGAGGCAGCGCGGCAGACGCAAGCGATGCGGGCTCGAGCGATTCGGGCTCGAGCGATGCGGGCTCGAAGGGCCTGGGCTCGGGCCGGGCGAGGCCCCCGGACGCCGCCAGTGAGCATGCAGGCGACGTTAGTGAGATTGAACATTCGAGGCGTCCGGAATCTGATGAGGATCCAGGCCGCACTGCCGTCGAGGGTGCTCTAGGCTCCAGATCGGCGGCGGACGCAGGCGCGCCTCCGCCAGCGCGGGTGAGACAGGCGCTGGCCTCGGTTTCACGTGAAACAGTCAGCCAGCCCGGGAGCGGAACGGGCTCGCCTATCCGGCACCCACGGCCGCAACCGGGCGATCCGGCGCAACCCGATGTACTGCCGGCGGGGCAGGGTGCAGCGGGGCAGGGTCCGGCAGGGCAGGGTGCAGCGGGGCAGGGTCCGGCAGGGCAGGGTGCAGCTGGGCAGGGTCCGGCAGGGCAAGGTCCGGCGGGGCAGGGTCCGGCGGGGCAGGGTCCGGCAGGGCAGGGTGCAGCGGGACAGGGTCCGGCAAGTCAGGGTTCCCCGGCACCGGGTTCGCGGGGGCCGAGTCCAGCAGAGGCCTGGGCGGCGGCGGATTCGGAGGCAACAGGTTCGTTGGCGGCAGGCTGGCAGGGAAGCGAGAGTGAGGAAGCGGTGGTCATTCCGGAAGCGTCGGCCGATACGCCGATCGCCCGCGCCGCCCAGGCGGCGGTCGTTGCGCGGTCAGGCGGCGAGCGGTGGCCGCGGCCGTCTTCGTGCCGGATCATCACGATCGCCAACCAGAAAGGCGGCGTCGGGAAGACCACCACTGCCGTCAACCTCGCGGCCAGCCTGGCCATGCATGGCGCCCGGGTGCTCGTCGTGGACCTGGATCCGCAAGGCAACGCGTCGACGGCGCTTGATGTCGATCACCATTCGGGGATCCGGTCGGTCTACAACGTGCTGGTGGAGGGAGAACCGCTGAGCTCGGTGGTGCGTCCAGTGTCGGGCTTCCCCCATCTGTACTGCGCCCCGGCCGCGATCGACCTGGCCGGCGCGGAGATCGAGCTGGTGCCGATGGTCGCACGCGAGGCCAGACTCTCACGGGCTGTCGGCAGCTACGACTCCTCGAACCTCGACTACATCTTCATCGACTGTCCGCCGTCACTCGGCTTGCTCACCGTGAACGCGCTCGTCGCGGCGCCCGAGGTGATGATCCCGATCCAGTGCGAGTATTACGCACTCGAGGGGCTTGAGCAGCTCCTGCGGACCGTCGAACTGGTTCGAAGCCACCTCAATCCGGGCCTGGCTGTTACCGCCATCCTCCTGACGATGTACGACGGGAGGACACGGCTCGCCTCGCAGGTGGCAGATGAGGTACGCGAGCACTTCGGCGACGTGGTGCTCCGGTCAGTCATTCCGCGCAGCGTCCGGGTATCAGAGGCGCCGAGTTACGGGCAGTCCGTGATGACCTACGACCCCGGCTCATCAGGTGCCGTGGCCTACCTCGAGGCAGCACGGGAGCTTGCGCTGCGAAACGTCCAGCAGCCGGCGGGCTAGCCGCCGGAGGGTCAGGATTCGAGAGCGGCGACCCGGCTCGGGCTCTAGCGCCGGCCTGGTTTCGGTCGGCGCGGCAGCGCGCACTAAGCGGTGATTGCCGGCGGCCGACGTTGCCCGTGCGGCGCATTCGGTGGTGGCTGCGAGACGGCGCGGTCGCCCGGGTTCGTCGGCGGCCGTGGTCACCCACCTTCGCCGCCGGCCGTGGGCGCCCGACTCGGACCGGCGACGCTGGCCGCACGAGGCACCTCGGCGTCGGCGGCCCGTGCGCCGCCCAGCGCGTGCTGAGCCTGAGCTGCTGATCGGGTGCCGGTTCTGGTGAGGTGTGGCCGGCGATGCTGGCAGTATGGGCACCGATGGCGCATGACGGGTCTTGAGCTGGCTCAGGGCGTCGCGGTCCACAGGCCGAAGTAGCCGCTAACCCCAGCCGCCGGAGATGAGGAGAGTCAGGATGCCGCAACCCAAGCGCGGACTCGGCAAGGGACTAGGTGCCCTGATACCGACGGGTCCGCCGGCCTCGGTGTCCTTGCCCGGCGCACACTATCCGTCGAACGGGCCGATTGGCGATGCGGACCTGCCCGCCGGGATGGCAGGCACCTACCTCGAGGAGCTGCCGGTCGAGTCGATCGTGCCGAATCCGCGGCAACCGCGCCAGGCGTTCGACGAGGATGCGCTGGCGGAGCTCGCGGCCTCGATCGAGGCCGTTGGCCTGCTGCAGCCGGTTGTCGTGCGGCGAACCATGCGTGGCCAGTACGAGCTCATCATGGGCGAACGCCGATGGCGCGCCTGCCTGCTTGCGGGCATCGACGTGATTCCGGCGATTGTCAGGGAGACGTCCGACGACGACCTGCTGCGTGATGCTCTGATCGAGAATCTGCACCGCGAGCAGCTGAACCCGCTCGAGGAAGCCGCCGCGTATCAGCAGCTGCTGGATGACTTCGCTGCGACTCACGATGAACTGGCGCGCCGCGTAGGCAGGTCCAGGCCGCATATCTCGAACACCATCAGGCTGCTCAACCTGCCGCCGATGGTCCAGAAGCGTGTCGCCGCGGGCGTACTGAGTGCCGGCCATGCTCGTGCGCTGCTCGGCGTCGAGGATCCAGTGGCACAGGAGCAACTGGCGCACCGAATCGTCGCCGAGGGCCTCTCGGTGCGCGCGGTGGAGGAAATCGTGGCACTCGGCGCGCGGCCTGCTAAGAGCCCTCGCGGGCCAGCGGCTAAGGCGCCAGTGGCGCCTGGCCTGAAGGACCTTGCCGATCGCCTGTCCGACATTTTCGAGACCCGCGTCAAGGTCGAGCTTGGCCAGCGAAAGGGCAAGATCGTCGTCGAGTTCGCGTCGCTGGACGATCTGGAGCGGATCGTCCGCAGCATGTCGCCGACGCTCAGCCCGTCCCGCCGCGGCTGAGCGGCCCAGGCTGGGTGGCTGGGGCCGGATGACTCAGTTCGCTGCGAGTTGGGTCGGGGGCAAGACGCACCCGACCAGGAGTTTCGGGCGCAGTCACCACCCCCGCTAGGCTTCGGTGCCGTGGCAAAAACGACAAGCAAGAGCTTCGGCAGCGACAACCATGCGGGCGTCCAACCGGCTGTCATCACTGCGCTGGTGGCCGCCAACTCAGGCGACGCAGTCGCCTACGGTGACGACCCGCTGACAATTGCGGTCGAGGCCCGGCTGTGCGCGGCTGCCGGCGCGCGGCGCGCCTACCTCGTCTTCAACGGCACGGCCGCGAATATCCTGGGCCTCAGCCTGATGCTGCGGCCGTTCGAAGCCGTGATCTGCGCGGAGACGTCGCATGTGAACGTCGACGAATGCGGTGCCGCCGAGCGGCTGCTGGGCTGCAAATTGCTGACGGTGTCTACGCCCGACGGGAAGCTGACACCGGAGCTGGTCGCGAGCCGCCTGACAGGGATCGGCGACGAGCACCGGGCGCAGCCGCGCGTTATCCAGGTCGCGCAGGTGACGGAACTCGGAACGTGTTACTCGCTCGGGGAACTGCGGGACCTGCGCGAGTTCGGCCGTGAGCACGGGCTGCTCACCTACCTGGACGGAGCCCGGATCGCCAATGCCGCGGCCTATCTCGGCTGTTCCCTTGCCGACATCGCAGCCTGCGCGGATGTGCTGAGCTTCGGCGGTACGAAGAACGGCGCCGTGGGCGTAGAGGCCGTCCTGGTTATGTCGGATGAACTCGCCGATGGTGCGGAGTATCACCGTAAGCAACTCATGCAGCTTGCGTCGAAAATGAGATTCCTGTCCGCACAGGTCGACGCCCTCCTGAGCGGCGATCGCTGGCTGACGACAGCGCGACACGCTAACGCCATGGCTGCCCGGCTCGCAGCCTCGCTTGACGGTCTGCCGGCCGTGCGACTTGCGTATCCCGTCCAGTCCAACGGGGTATTCACTGAGCTAACGCAAGAGCACGCGGCCAGGCTTCAGCAGGAGTGGGGCTTTCAGATCTGGTCGCAGTCCGCTGATGGCCGTTGCGTGGTGCGTTGGATGACGGCATTCGACACATCGGAAGCGGACGTCGACGAACTCGTGATGGCAATCTGCGAGACCGTTGTTTCACGTGAAACGCAGTCAGCCTGAGCGCTCATGCCGAAAGGATAGCCAAGAACGCGCTGTTCCCAGGGTCTGCGGCCACACCCGATGGGTACGATGAGCCGGGGACAGTGCCATCCATTGGGCCATTCATTGGGCCATCCATTGATTGAAGAACCGCAGGGGTAGAACGTGTCGCGGCGACTTGCGAGCATCACGCTTGACAATCTCGATGACTTGCCGCCCAGGTGCCGTCGGTGCGTGTTCTGGGAACTGGATCCCGTCAGCCAGGCGCGCGCGATCGAGGTAGGCGATCCGGCCCTTGAGAAGGAGGCGTGGATCTCCTCGGTGCTCCTGGAGTGGGGCAGCTGCGGCAAGATCGTCTATGTCGATGGCGTCCCGGCCGGCTACATGACTTATGCGCCGCCCAGCTACGCGCCGCGATCGGTGGCGTTCCCGACCAGCCCGGTGAGCGCGGACGCTGTCCTGCTGATGACAGCGCACGTCTTGTCGGAGTTCGCGGGCGGCGGCCTCGGCCGCATGCTGGTCCAGGGGCTCGCCAAGGATCTGACCCGGCGGGGCATCAAGGCTATCGAGGCGTTCGGGGACATGAAGTGGACCCAGCCGTCGTGCGTCGTGCCCGTCGACTACTTGCTATCCGTCGGGTTCAAGACAGTGCGGCCACACGCTCGCTATCCACGCCTGCGGCTTGAGCTCAAGACGGCGCTGTCCTGGCGAGAGGACGTGGAGGTCGCCCTCGAGCGCCTGCTCGGCTCGATGTCGCCAGAGCGCGCCCTCCGTCTGGCCTGAGCGTCGGGTCGGCAGCCATCTCTCAGCAGGTCGTCTGCATCCTACTGAAGCGTCTTATGCAACCTTCTACTCGCATATAGCCGTGCGAAACGGAGTCCAGGCAGCAACGCCACGAGCCCGCGAAGGCCTGGTCGCCGGCGATAACGCCGTGGCTCCGGCCATCGACCGCTCGCTCACGGCGCGACAGCCGTGTAACGCGGGGCCTCCCAACGGGACTGTGTATCGCGATGCCACATCCACCGCGGCATCGCGAGCCAATCCCACCAGGAGGAACTCGAATGAAATCGCTGAACCGGCTCGGTGTCGCTAGCGTGCTGGCGACTGCGCTGTTGGCGGCGCTGGCCGGCCCCGCGCTGGCTGACGCAGCCCAGCCCGCGCATGGCGGGTCGGATTCCGCCAGGCACGCGGTCTTCGTCCAGACCGACAACACCAGCGGGAATGAGGTCGTCGCGTACCACCGGGCGGGCGACGGCACGCTGACGGAAGTCGCCGCCTATTCCACCGGTGGCCTCGGCGGCATCCTGGTCGGCTCGGTCGTCGACCACCTCGCCTCGCAAGGATCGCTCGCGCTCGATCAGTCGGCGGGCCTGCTCGTGGCGGTCAACGCCGGCAGCAATACCATCTCCGTCTTCGCCGTGCACGGTGACCGGCTCCGGCTGCGGCAGGTGCTCGGCTCTGGCGGCACGTTCCCAGTGAGCGTCGCCATCAGCGGCAACCTGGTCTATGTCCTGAACGCCGAAAACGGCGGCAGCATCCAGGGCTACCGCGTCGGCTTCGGCGGATTGTTCCCGCTGCCTGGCTCGGGCCGCGCGCTCGGACTCGACCCCGCTGCGACCCCGCAGTTCACCAACACGCCGGGCCAGGTCGCGTTCTCACCTGATGGCCGCCAGCTCATCGTCACGACCAAGGCCAACGGCAACGACGTTGACGTCTTCGGCGTGGGGTCGTCCGGATACCTGAGTGCGGCTCCGGTGGTGAATGCCCTGCCGGGAACGGTGCCGTTTGCCATCGCCTACGATCCGGCCGGGCACCTGGTCATCGCAGAAGCCGGGCCTAACCAGCTCGCCACGTTCAGGCTGCATGCCTCGGGCACGATCACGCAGCTCGCGACGGCCGGCGCTGGCCAGGCAGCGACATGCTGGGTCACCGCCGATGGCGGGTTGCTCTTCGCGTCCAACGCAGGCAGCGCCACCGTCTCCGGCTTCGCGGCCGGCCCTGGCGGCTCGCTGACCTCGCTCGGCCAGACCGGCACCGATCCTGGCACGGTGGACTCCGCTGTCACCCCGAGCGGGCGGTTCCTGTACGTCCAGACTGGCGCTAGCGGAATCGTCGATGAGTACGCCGTCGGCGCGGGCGGCGCCCTGACCGAGATCGGCAGCGTCACCGTGCCGGGGGCGGTCGGCGGCGAGGGCATCGTGGCTGGCTGACTCGTGGCTGGCTGACTCGTGGCTGGCTGACAAAGGCGGGCAGGCTACCAAATCCAATGCGGATGCGCGGCCTGCCCGCCCGATGTCGGCCACCGCGACCAAGCCGGTTGCCGCATCAGCGGCGTACTAACTGCACCGAGACCATGACAGCAACGCCCCCCGCGCTGCACGCACCGCAGCCCGATCCCGATGCACACCTGCTTGCCCGGCTCAGGTCCGGCGACGAGCGGGCCTTCATGATCCTGGTGGACCGGCACCAGCCGTCGATGCTGCGGCTGGCGGGCTGTTACGTGCCGAGCCCGGCCGTCGCGGAGGAGGTCGTGCAAGACGCCTGGCTCGGCTTCCTGCGCGGCCTGGACCGATTCGAGGAGAGGTCGTCGGTGCGCACGTGGCTGTTCCGCATCCTGGTCAACAGAGCCAGGTCGGCGGCCGTGCGCGAACGACGGTCCGTAGCTGTGGAGAATCTGGACGCGGCCGTCGACGCGGCCAGGTTCGACCAGGTTGGCAGCTGGTCAGCGCCGCCAGAGCTGTGGACCGACCTTGTGGACGACCGCGTGGTCGCACTGCGGATGGCGGGCGTCATCAGAATGGCGCTGGTTGGCTTGCCAGCCCGGCAACGCGAGGTCGTAACCTTGCGTGACATCGAGGGCCTCAGCAGCACGGAGGTCTGCGGGGTCCTGGACATCACCGAAGCCAACCAGCGGGTACTGCTTCATCGCGGCCGCAGTCGGCTCCGGCAGCTACTTGAGTCCGAATTCGGGAGGGCATGATGCCGCGCCTGCGCGGGCTTGCCCGCCGTCAGATCGTCTGCCAGCAGGCAGTCGAGCTCGTGACCGACTACCTGGAAGGTGCCTTGTCACGAGCGGATCGGCGCAGGTTCGAGAAGCACCTGGTCGGCTGCCCGCACTGTACGGAGTACCTGGCGCAGATCCGGGCGACCATCCGCCTCACCGGCCGGGTAACGCCAGACGACCTAACGCCGCAGATGCGGGCCGACTTCGTCACCCTCTATCAGCGCTGGCAGCAGGACGAGGACGACGAGGCCGGCAAGTAGCTGGTTCGTCCAGCTGCCGCCAGCCCAGAACGTGACGACCTACGGCAGCTCATGAGGCGGCCGGATCGCTCCAGCCACGATCCGGCCTAGCATCTCGCCGTCAGATGAAATCGGCAAGCTCGCGCAGCAGCGCGGACTTCGGCTTCGCCCCGACGATCTCCTTGACGACCTGCCCGTCCTTGAAGACGCTCATCGTCGGGATGTTCATGATCCCGTAGCGCTGGGTGACGACAGGGTTCTGGTCAACGTTCAGCTTGACGACGTCGATCTTCTCGCCGTGCTCGCTGGCGATCTCCTCGAGCACCGGCGCGACCTGGCGGCACGGCCCGCACCACTCGGCCCAGTAGTCAACGATGACTGGCTTGCCGGACTTCAGCACCTCGGCCTCGAAGGTCGCGTCGGTCACTGCCTTGGTTGCGCCCACTTGCGGGACTTCCTTCCCTCTCTTTTGGTGCCGCGTGGCCGGTCTGGCCGAGCGGTCAAGTCAGCCGGGCCGGACACGTCGTGGCCAGCCCGGTGACCGTGTCATTCCTCGTGGTCGGCCAGCCAGCGCTCGGCATCGAGCGCGGCGGCGCAGCCGGTCCCCGCGGCGGTCACCGCTTGCCGGTAGATCCGGTCGACGACGTCGCCCGCTGCGAACACGCCATCGATGGCAGTCCGTGTCGACGGGTGATCGACCTGGATGTAGCCCTCGGCGTCGGTGGCGAGCTGACCGGCCACAAGCTCGCTGCGCGGGTCATGGCCGATCGCCACGAACATACCGGTCACCTCGAGCGTGCTCTCCTCGCCGGTCTTCAGGTTACGCAGCCGCAGGCCGGCGACCCGGTCGTCGCCCAGCACGTCCGCGACCTCGCTATCCCAGGCGAACCTGATCTTGGGATTGCTGACCGCGCGGTCCTGCATGATCTTGGAGGCCCGGAGCGTGTCGCGGCGATGCACGATCGTCACGCTGCGCGCGAATCGGGTGAGGAAGGTGGCTTCCTCCATCGCCGAGTCACCGCCGCCAATGACCGCGATGTCCTGCTCGCGGAAGAAGAATCCGTCACAGGTGGCGCACCAGGACACGCCATGCCCGGACAGCCGCTTCTCGCCCGGCACGCCGAGCTCCCGGTAGCCCGATCCGGTCGCGATGATCACAGTCCTGGCGTAGTACGTGTCCTCACCGGCCTTGATCTGCTTCGGCGTAGCCCGCAGATCCACCTCGGTCACGTCGTCCGCGACCAGCTCGGCGCCGAACCGCTCTGCCTGCTTGCGCAGCGAATCCATCAGGTCAGGCCCGAGGATCCCGTCGGGGAAGCCGGGAAAGTTCTCCACGTCGGTCGTGTTCATCAGCGCGCCGCCCGACGTCACCGAGCCCTCAAAGACCAGCGGGCTCAGCCGGGCTCGCGCCGCGTAGAGCGCGGCGGTATAACCAGATGGCCCGGAGCCGATGATGACTACGTCCCGAACGTCGGTCACTGATGTCCTGCCCCTCTCGAATGCACCGGCATCAACCACCGGCCGGGCCTGGAGATTCCCCGGCAGGACGGGCCCTAGGTGCGGCTCAACCTTAGATGATCGAGCACGTCCGGATGTGCGGCGGAGCAAGCCGGGCCGACGGCCCAGACCTCGGCCTGGAGCGAGCGGGCCTGCGCTGTGACGATGATGGTGGCAGGCTTGCCCTCGAACCTCGCCGTCTCGACCAGCAGCACGGACTGGTTACCCGCGATCCCGTCGAGGCAGCTGGCGAGCTGGGATTCAGATGGCATCGTCGTCCCGGTCGCAGCGCTCTTCGCGGAATTGGCCTGCGAGGTCGGCACGGGGCCGCTGGTGGTCGGAACGGGGGCAGCGCCGCTGAGCCGGGCGGCCCGGACCGCCGCAAGCGCCTGCGCGCCGAGAGTGCCCGAGGTGAAATTCGTGTCGCTGTTGACGGTGCGGACTGTCTTGTGCGACGTCGGCGCGCCATAGTGGACGCTCGGGCCAAGGCTCATCTCACCCGCGGTAGGCGCGGTGACCGAACCGCTGCTGCTGGCTGCTGTCCCGGCCGCGGTGCCACCGACGTGCGAGGCGATCTCGTAGCCGCCGGCACCCGCGATGACCAGGGCGCCAGCTGCCGCGACGAGCCGGGTGGCAAGAATCGACATGCCGGGCAGCTGCCAGCTACCGCGCGACTTGCGTGCGTGCCGCGAGCGCCCCGGCAGGTCGCGGCGGCCGGCCTCACTGGCCGGCGCGCTCGCCAGGCGCTGCGCCGACTCGGCGGCGAGGACCGACTCGATCTGGACGGACAGCTGGTCGGACATCGGCGGGTAGGACACGCTGGCGAGCGTCAGCGGCACGGCGGCCACCTCCCTGCTCAGCTCCGTGCAGTGGACACAGCCGGCCACATGGGCCCGGATCCTCGCGGCCTTGCGTGGCTTCAGCCCGTCGAGATCTAGGCTGGCAAGCTCCTCAGCGCTTGCATGACGGCTCATGGTGCGTCGTCACCCCCCTCCTGCGCAGGTAGGACGCGGTGGCTCGCCGATTGGTTCCGTCGTTCCCGGTCTCCCGTCGTTTCCTCGGCAGGCGTCCCCGCCGGACGCAGGTGTGCCAGCCTGGGCAGCAGCCGGGCACGTCCCCGCGCCGCGCGGCTCTTGACCGTACCCTCGGAGACGCCCAGTACGTCTGCGGCATCGGAGATGGAATATCCCAGCATGTCCACCAGCACCAGAGCGGCTTGCTGATCCGGCACAAGCCGCCGCAGCGCGGCGCGCACGTCCATCGCGGTATCGGATGCGCCGGACGGATCGGACAGCGGACGCCCGCTGGTCGCCAGGGCGTCGAGCGCCTCCTCATCCTGGCCGCCTGCCGTCGGCCGGGATGCCCGGCGCCGCATGCGGTCCAGGGCCGCGTTGACGACGATCCGGTGCAGCCAGGTCGTGACGGCCGAATCGCCGCGGAAGCTAGAGGCCCGCCGGAACGCCGCGATCATGGCGTCCTGGAGCGCGTCTGCCGCCTCCTCCGGATCCCCCAGCGTGCGGACGGCGACCGCCCACAGCCGGTCCCGATGCCGCTGGAACAAGACGCCGAAGGCCTCCGGATCGCCGTCGATGTGCCGGCGCAGCAGTTCCTCGTCGGACGGGGCGCCGTCATCTGCGCTAGCCTGCCGCGCCGGGCGCTGCTCCGCAGGCTGTCTGGGCTCGGGCAAGGGGTAGCGGCTCGGAGACTGCTCGTGCGGTTCCGTCGCTTCCTCCCCCCGCCGTGGTGATGCCCACGCCGCAGGACGGCTTCAGCTGGCCCCCGCGGCCTCGCGACCCGATGATAGTGAACGGTCAAGACGCGCCGTGGATCACGACCCCGAAGATCTGCGCCATGTACCTATTGCCCCCTTGAGTCATCGGCGGCAGCTTGGTGAACCAGATCACCAGATACTGGTCGGTCACCGGACGCTGAACAGTAAATGTGTAGCTTCCCGACACGTCGGCCTGGCTAGCGACGGTCGTCATGGCCGCGAGGTTGGCCGCGCTCCTGGCGTCGGAGTCACCCATCTTGATCTGCACGTTCGCACCGGGCACCGAGCCGAACCGCACCGTTATGGAGGTGACGCGAACAGCCTTGCCCAGGTCAAGAATCAGGCCGGTGCCCTTTTTGAGATTGCCGAAATACGGGCTGCGGTAGTACTGCTGGGTCGCCCAGCCCGCCGAGTTGCCGTCCAGCACGTTCGCCGCCTGAGCGGAGTTCTCGTCGCCGTTGTCGGACGGGTTCAGGGCATCGAAGCCGTGGGCGGCGACCGGAGTGATCACCGCCGTGCTGGCAGCTGGCGTCGAACCGGTACTGGACGATCTGCTCGCCGGGGTGCCGGACGGCGACTTCTGCAACAGATGCACCGCCGCTGCGCTCGCGCCCGCCACCGCCACCACGACGAGCAGGCTGATGGCCGCTATCTTGCCCGGGCTGCGCCGCCGAACCGGCGGCCCCGGTACGGGCGCGGTGCGCATGCCAGGCAACGACGCGCGCTGTGGCTGGGTGAAACGGTCAGGTTCCTTGCGGGCCTGCCGGCTCACGGTGACGGCAGCGAGCGGTACCTGAAGCGGCGGGATAGCGGCGGTGAGGGCCGCTGCCAGTTCGGCTGGGGACTCGAGCGCCGCCTCGTCGCGGCCCGGCAAGGCCAGTGCGCGCCCGGCTATGTCGTCGAGGACCGTGGGCACGCCGGCTCGCACCTGCCGCGGGCGCCTGGGGCGCCCATCAGATTCAGGGGCAGGTGGCAGTCCCGAATCGTCCGGCCCGGGCCACAGGCCCGTCAGCGCCGCATAGAGCAGCTGCCCCAGGCCGCGAGTGTCTGCCAGCTCTGGGTCCTCGGCGGATGTGCCGGTCAAGGCTGCATCGATGCCAAGCCCAGTGACCTTGATACCGCCGCCAGCGGTCCACCGGACCGCGTCCGGACGCAGGCACAGGTGTGCCAGGCCGGCAGCATGCGCGCCAGACAGAGCGGCTGCGACTTCCGCGACGATCCGGGCTGCGGCCAGAGGCTCCATCGAGCCGGTCGCCAGCAGGTCGCCGAGCGTGTCACCCACCGGCCACTCGAGCACGATGTATCCGTGGTCCCAGTTGTCTTCTACGTCGAAGACCTGGGTCAGCCTGGTGTCAGTCAGCCGGCTCGCCGCGCGGGCGGCGGTCACCACCTGCTCCAGCCGCGGAAACCCGGCGGCGAAGGTGATCACGCTGACCGGCCTGGCCAGGATCTCGTCGATCGCCTTCCAGGCAGACCAGCCAGCGGCGGCGGCGAGCCGGTCCTCGAGCCGATACCGGCCGCCGAGCCTCGTGCCTGGTTCTGACGTAAAGGTGCTCATGGTCGCGGTTCAAAGGCGCGTGAGCCCTCGAACCTCCCCTCGCGGGCGGTAGGTGATCAACGGTCTCAGACAAGACAATGATGCTGCACACCATGCTAGGCCGCGTCGCGGCCCGCCGGCAGGCGTGTGTCCACGCGGCAGCAAACCGTTACCAGCAGGAGACGTGGCGGCGCAGGCCAGGCGGCGGGCTCGCCGCCCGGCAAGATGCCGGGATCAGCGGCCCACTCTGGACAGGACCGTCCGGGCCAGGGCGGTCACTTCCTCGATCCGCAGGGCCCTGGCAAACAGCAGGTACATCGCCACGGCAAGGCCGCCGCCGATGATCACGTCGACGATCGCGCTGCCGGAAATGATCCCCACCAGAATGACGATCAGCGCGGCCGGCAGCGTGGCGGCGTGCATCCGGACCAGCGACCGGCCGATCAGGTAGCCGTCAAGCCCGCGGAGTCGCCGGCTCAGGATCCGCCACGCGATGAGCATCCCGACGACGTTAGCCAGGCCGAAGCCGACCCCGAGACCCGCCACGATGTTGTGATGCAATCTGAGCGCGATCAGGTTGGCCACGATGTTGACCGTCATCGTGACGAGGCCGATGAGAGCCGGGGTCTTGCTGTCGTGCATCGAATAGAACACCCGCAGCTGAAGCTGGAAAACCATGTACGGCAGCAGCCCCAGGCAGAACACCGCGAAGACGACGCCGATGTAGCGCGCCTCCGCTGGGTGCATCCCGCCGTGGCCAAGGAAGACCTCGGCCAGATCCGGCCCGAGCGCCGCCAGCACGAGCGAGCACGGCACCACGATGGCCGCAGCCAGCCGGATCCCGGTTGAGAAGTCCTGCCGGACGAGACCGTAGCGGCGCTCGGTCGCGTGCGCGCTCATCCGCGGCAGGAGCGCGGTGATGACCGAGATGCCCACGACCGCGTAAGGCAGCTGGAAGAGCAGCCAGGCATAGTTGTACTCGGTCACGCCAGCAATGCTGGCGTCACCGGCGAATCTGGTCGTGACCAGGAACGCGACCTGGGTGGCCACTATGTAGCCGAACATCCAGCCGGCCATCCGGCCGATCTCCGCGACCTCGCCGCGGCGGAAGTCCGTCCGTGGCTGCCAGCGGAACCCGACCCGGCGCAGCGCCGGGATCAGCGCCACCGTCTGGGCGATGATGCCGAGCGTCGTGCCGATGCCGAGGAGCTGAATCTCGAACCCGGTGATCGTCGCGGGTGACTTGTGCACGCCGGCGATCACGACGTACAGGCCCAGGACGACGATGACGACGACGTTGTTGATGATGGGCGTCCACATGGGCGCGGCGAAGCTGCCGCGGGAGTTCAGGATCGCGCCGATCAGCGAGCTCACCCCGTAGAAGAAGATCTGCGGGATGAAGAACAACGCGAAGATGATCGCCAGGTGCAGGGTGGACGCCGAGTGGGCGATCTTGCTCCCGGCATACAGATGCACGATCGGCACGGCCGCGGCCGTGGCCACGATGGTCACCGCGGCCAGCGCGACCGTGACCAGGGTGAACATCCGCTGGTCGTAGCCTGCGCCGCGGTCAGAGTCGCGCTTGGCCGCGTTCACGATCAGCGGCACGATGACGCTGGTCAGGATCCCGCCGATGGCCAGGTTGTAGACCACGTTGGGCAGCGTGTTGGACAGGTTGTAGGCGGCCGCGATGCCTGCGCCGCCGAGGGCCGCGGACTGGGCGATCGTGCGCAGGAAGCCGGTCAGCCGAGAGCCGATAGTTCCGACGGCCATGACGCCGCTCGACCTGACGACGGAGGCGGCGCCCCGTTCGGCGGCCGGCTCCGCTGGCGCTTGCGCGCGACCAGGGCCGCCCGCGCGGGTGCCTTGCGGGCCGGTGCCGGTCGGGCCGGTGCCGCTCGGCTGGGGTTCGGCTACTCGACCGCGGCCCTGGCCCGGCCGCGGGGCACCGGGGGGCGCGAGCGGCGGCCGTCGGCCCGGCGGCTCGTAGCCCGGCGGCTCGTAGCGGGGTGGCTCATAGCGCGGCGCTTCGTAGCCAGGGGCCGCCGGGGCCGGAGCTTCGTAGCCGCCGCGCTCGTAACCCGCGGGATCGTAATCTTGCGGCTGGTAGCCGGGTTCGTCTGGCCGCCGCGCGGGCGGACGACGCGGCCGGGTCCGCGGCTGCTGCAGGCTGGCCCACTGCCGCTGCCCGCTGCTGCCAGGCCGCCGGCCTGGTTCCTGCTGCGCCTCGTCGGGGCGGGCATGGCGCGCGTGCCGCCCGGCGCGGCGGTCTGGCCTGTCCGGTGCCTGCTGGCCGTCCGGGCGTCCGGTCCGGGCCGGGGGCTGCTCCGGCCAGGCCGTGCGCTCGTCCTGCGCGCCTGGTCCGGCGGGGTAGGCAACTGCCCCGTTCCCGGCTTGACGGTCGTGCCTGTCATGCCGCGATGACACAACGGGTGGACCGTAGCCATCGGCCTGACGGCCGCGGTCGGCACGCTGGCGGTCCGCGTCACTCCCGGCCCAGTCGACGTTCGACAGATCGATATGCCAGCCGGTGTCGTCGAAGATCGGCCCGGTCAGGAATTCCTGCCCTACGCCCCAGCCCGGGACCGCGGGCCGTACCTCCCAGTCTGACCCGCCGGAATCGGCGTAGGGGTCAGATTCGGGCGTAGTCATCGGTCTCCTCGATCACGGTCCGGGCTTTCCGGCCGCTCCTAGCTCACTGCGCTCTGCCATGACGGTATCCGGTTCGGCGCGCTCCGTGCCTCCGTCATTGCCGTGATCATCACTCGGTTCATCATCGCCGCGCTGGTCAGTGGCAGTGGCTGGCCGCCCGCGCCGGACCGCGCGGGCAGCGGACGCGATCAGGAAAACGCCCAGGGCGGCCGCGCAGATGATCATTCCGAGCACGCCGACTTGCGTCGCCTGAATCGTCATCCGCTGGGGGACTGACAGCAGCGGGCCGCCTGGACTGGCCAGCCGCAGCGTGACCGTAGTCGAACCCACTTCGGCCGCCTGGACACGCAGCTTGACTGTCTGGGCCGTGCGAGCGGCAATGGTGATCAGGCCCGGCGGATCTGCCGCGATCTTGGCGCCGCTCTTCTGGCTGTACTGCAGCTGCAGCTGGACCCGGACGGCGTAGCCCAGTGGGTTGTCGATCGAGACCGGCACGGTCCCCTTGAGACCGCCGAGGGTGATCCGCTTCTCCGCGATGATCTTGACAGCCTGCTGCTCGTAGCTGAGGCGGTCGGACAGCGTCGCGAGCATCGCCGTCGCCACGCCCTTCGAGGCGCCCTGCCAGGCCGACGACTCGACCGCCGAGACGGCCAGGTACAGGTCCTGGGCCGGCCGCGCCCTGATGCTCTCCAGCTGGGCGATGGCACGGTCGAGAATACGGAGCTCGCGCAGCTCAGCCTTGCCGCTGACCGGCGCCTGACCGACGCTGCCGGATGGCCACGCGGACGTCGGCACGACCTGGATGTGCCTGGCGCTGGCCAGCGAGGGCAGGGCGACCGGGCTGAGCCAGGGCGCGGTAGCCGTAGCGGTGAGCAGATCGGCGGCGAGCGCGGCCGGCGGGTCCCAGCGCTGCGGGGGTGCGACCACGATCGGCTGGGCCGGCACCTCTTGCGCCAGCAGGGCGGTCTCGGCCAGGAACTGCTGCGCTGCAGTAAAAGCGGCCCCGGCTGCGGAGCTGGACGACCCCAGCAGCTGAGTCAGCGACTGGCTGGCGAGCATTGCCGTGATGTAGCTCCCGCCGCCGTCCGCCGTCTTCAGCACCGAGTCTTGCTGACCGGGGAACGCCGAGCTGCTGAGCACCAGGGTGCCGACACCGTCGACGTTGGCCAGGTTCTCCAGCGTGCCGTAGCTGGGAACGCCCGCGGTGGGCCAGGCAATGCCTGCGGCCTGCGTGAGGGCCGCCGACGTCCCGCTCGTCGCGGCCGGGTCCAGGTTACGGTGCAGCGCCTGGCCGGCGATGCCCCGCCCAAGCTGGAAGGACCGCCTGACATCCCCGCCATGACCGACCGCGATCAAAGCGGCGACATTCGGGTCACCGTAGGGCGTGACAGTCAGCGGCCGCCCGGCGGTGGCGGCCTTGAGGTCGGTCAGCCAGGCTGATGCGATCTTCGCCCACCGTGGCTGCGCGACGTGGCACGCCGCGAGCGCCTGGACGTTAGCCAGCAGGGCCGGGTCGACCACCCAGGTAATGCTGTCGTTGAGCAGCCCGGCCCGGACCAGCTCTCTGAGCCGGCCGCTGGACAGGCTCTGCACCAGCGCGCCGGCCTGCGGCCCGGTGCAATTGTCCTGCCAGGGCTCGTTGAGCAGAGGCCTGTCGACCAGCGGCCAGAGCCAGGAGATCTTCGCCGGAGCGGGCCGGGAGCTGGCATACGCGCCCCTCCTGGCCGGCTCGTAGGGCAGGTAGGTCGTGGTCGTCGCCAGCGCGGTGCCCGAGACGTTCTGTGCCTGCGCCGCCAGCGGGTAGACCCCGAACGTCGTCAGGCCGAGCGCGCTGGCCCGAACCCGGATCGTCCAGTCCGCCGAGGCGCCTGGCGCGAGCTGGCCGCTGGTCCGCCAGACCGCGCCCGGCAGCGTCGCGGTCGCCGGGCTGTAGGGCTGGCTGGCGTTGAGCTGAAGCTGGGCGACGCTGGCCACCGGCGTCGCCGAGCCGAGCAGCTGCACGGTCAGGTGACTTTCCTGCTGGCTGGAGATGTTGCGCAGGGTGCCGGAAACGCTGAGCGTCGAGCCGGGACTCGCCCACCGCGGCGTCATGCTCGAGATCGTGATGCTCACGGGGGACTGGCTGGCGCCGTGGCCGCCAGCCGATACTGCGGCCGCGGCCGGCTGCTGGCCGGCCAGCAGCGCGGCCGGCAGCGCCAGCCCGGCGACGACGAGCATGACTGCCAGGGCGCCGACGGCCCGTCGTGGCATGTCCCACCTGCCTGTCGCGCTGCTGCCGATGCCGCCGCGCTGTACCGCAGGCCGACGGCCCGGCAGCGGGAATCGGGGCGGCGGTGGCATGCCCAGAATGCTATTGCGGCAAGCTGAGTGCCCGAGGCTGAGCCGTGGCGGTCTTCGCCGTGGGCCCGTGCCGGGCAGTAGTCTGCGACTCATTCCTCGGGTTCCCGGCTTTTCCCGTTTCCCACAGGCTACGCCAGCAATCTATTCTCGATGCCCGTGCCAGATCCAGATCCGCTGACCGAGCGGCAGGCTGCCGCTGCCGCCGCTCTGCTCGCCGCTGTCTCGCCGCTCGCCAATGAGCTGGGCGAGCTGGGCGAGCTGTTCGCCGCGGCCGGATACGAGCTTGCCCTGGTTGGCGGACCGGTCCGGGATGTGTTCCTGGACCGGCAGTCGGGTGATATCGACCTCACTACCGACGCGCCCCCTGACCGCATCCTCGCGCTCGTACGCGACTGGGCCGACAAGTTCTGGGAGATCGGGATCGACTTCGGCACCGTCGGGCTGCGCAAGGGCGGATCCACGTTCGAGATCACCACGTATCGCAGCGAGAGCTACGACCGCACCTCGCGCAAGCCTGACGTGACCTACGGCCGCTCGCTCGAGGACGACCTGGCCAGACGTGACTTCACGGTGAACGCGATGGCCGCGCGGCTGCCGGGGTATGAGCTGGTCGACCCGTTCGGTGGCCTCGCTGACATCCAGGCCGCGGTGCTGCGGACACCCGGTCCGCCAGAGGCGTCGTTCACCGATGACCCGCTACGGATCCTGCGGGCAGCGAGGTTCACCGCCCAGCTGGGCTTCACGGTGACCGACGAGGTTCGTGACGCGATGCGGGATCTGGCCGGCTTGCTGTCACCGCCGAAGGTCTCGGATGAGCGGATTGAGGGCGAGCTGACCAAGCTCCTGCTGTCGCCGCTGCCGGGCGGCCCGGCGGCGGGCATCCGGCTGCTGGTCGACACCGGCGTTGCCGGCCAGGTGCTACCGGAGATCCCGCGGCTGCGGCTGGAGACCGACGAGCACCACCGGCACAAGGACGTCTACGAGCACTCCCTGACGGTGCTGACCCAGGCGATCGAGCTGGAAGCCCGGTATGGCCTCGGGCCGGACATCGTGCTGCGCCTGGCGGCGCTGTTGCACGACATCGGCAAGCCGAGCACGAGGTCGCTGCTGCCCGGCGGCCGCGTCGCCTTCCACCACCACGAGGTGGTCGGCGCGAAGATGGCCGGCAAGCGCCTCGCGCAGCTGCGCTACCGCAAGGACGTCGCCACCGACGTCAGCCGGCTCATCGAGCTGCACCTGCGGTTCCACGGCTATGGCGATGGCGACTGGACGGACTCGGCGGTTCGCCGGTATGTCACCGATGCCGGGCGGCTGCTGACCCGGCTGCACGCGCTGACGAGGGCCGACTGCACGACCAGGAACAGGGCCAAGGCGCGACGCCTGGCGGCCGCCTACGACGGCCTGGAGGCACGGATTGACGAGCTCGCCGCGCAGGAAGAGCTCGGCCGCATCCGGCCGGATCTGGACGGCGACGAGATCATGGCGATCCTCGGCATCACGCCCGGGCCCCTGGTTGGCCAGGCGTGGAAGTACCTGAAGGAGCTTCGCCTGGAGGCGGGCCCGCTGGACCACGACGCGGCGGTTGCCGCGCTGCTGGGCTGGGCGGCCGCCGCCGGGCTGACCGTGCCGCCAGATCCGACCGCGAAATGATCATGCCGGGAACGGGGTAGTCGTGCGCTAGGTCGTGGCAGGCGCGCGGCGGCTCAGTGCCCAGTGGCCCGCCGCCGCGACCGCGTAACCGACGGCCACGGCCGCGATCAGCCCGCTGGACCTGCCTGTCATCGGCATGAAGGCCGCGCTGATGGCGGCGCCGACGACGAATAGCACGTTGAACGTCATGTCGTAGAACGAGAAGGCCCGGCCCCGGTAGTCGTCTCCGATGTCTTCCTGGAGGATCGTCGTCGCGCAGATCGCGATGCCCTGGCCGACCATGCCGAGGAAGAAGCCGAGCGCAAGGAAACCCGCCTGCGTGAACGGCAGGCCGAGTGCGGCGCTGACCACTGCGCCGAGCACCAGCAGCGTGGTGATCCAGGCCTGCTTGCTCATCCGCCTGGTCGCGATCGGCGTGACGACCGCTGCGATCCCGTACCCCACGGCGACGAGCCCGGTCAGCACCGCGTAGTGGCCGAGCGCCTTGTTGGCGCCTTCTGCCCGGTAGAAGAAGTTCCGGTAGAGCAGGATCGACATCAGAAACAAGATCCCGTAGAAAAGCCGATTGGCGCCGGTGGCTGCCAGCACCGCCGCGGGGCGGCGGCGGTTGCTGAGGTACCTGGCGCCGGCCGCGAGGCCCGCCAGCACCGCCAGCAGCTCGGCGGAGATCCGGCCAGGCGGCCGCTCCCCGGCGCCGCGCACCGGACCCAGCAGATCCTTTGCCATGGTGGCGCTGACCACGCCCGCTGCTACGTAACAGCATCCGGCCGCCAGCAGCGTCGCCGCGTACTCGCCGCGGCCGCCGTGCAGCGCGATGTGCACGCCGAGTCCGGCGAGGCCGCCGATCGCTGCCGCGATCCCGCCAGCCGTCGGCGATACGGAGTTCGCCATCACGAGCTTGTCCTCGGGCACGACATGCGGCAGCGCGGCGGACAGCGCGGACAGGAAGAACCGGTTCACGCCCAGTACGGCCAGGACGCCGACGTACAGCGGGACGCCCAGCTTGCCGGAGGCGACCAGGGCTGCCGTGATCACGACGAAGACCGACCGGATCAGCGCAGACCGGACCAGGATCTGCCGCCGCGACCAGCGGTCGATGAAGACGCCCGCGAACGGCCCGATCAGCGAGTAGGGCAGGTACAGGACCGCGAACGCCGCAGCGCCTGATGCCGGGTTCGGGAAGTTCGTCGCGTTGAAGAAGACGTAGCCGCCGAGCCCGGCGGTGAACAGGCCATCCCCGGTCTGGGAGATCAGCCGCGTCGAGAACAGCCGGCGGAAATCGTGCTCGGACCAGACAACCCGGATGTCGCGCATGAACGAGGCGCGCTGCGCCGGGACGGGCGGCTCGCCTTGACCGGACGCTGCCGCCGTTGCCGTCGCTGGCATCGGTGGGAGTGGTTCCTGCCGGGACACGGCCACAGCTTATGCGGCCCGAGCGGACGGGCTGCGGCGGCGCCGGCGGCCCCGTTCCGGGCCTGACAGCTGTTGATCTTGACCGTGCGCCGGACCGCTCGAGACAGCACGACGGGAGCCCCGGCTGCGCCGGGACGCCCGTTCGCTGTGTACCTAGCGGTCGAGCTCGCGGTACTAGCGGTCGAGCTCGCCGCGGATGAACTTGTCGACCGCGTCGCGCGCCACGTCGTCGCTGTACTGCTCGGGCGGCGACTTCATGAAGTAGGAGGACGCAGACAGGATCGGGCCGCCGATGCCGCGGTCCTTGGCGATCTTGGCAGCGCGGACCGCGTCGATGATGACGCCGGCCGAGTTCGGCGAGTCCCAGACCTCGAGCTTGTACTCCAGGCTCAGCGGGGTGTCACCGAACGAGCGGCCCTCCAGCCGCACGTAGGCCCACTTGCGGTCGTCCAGCCACGGCACGTGGTCGGACGGGCCGATGTGGACGTCGGCCTTGGCCATCTCGTGCGGGATCTGCGAGGTCACTGACTGGGTCTTGGAGATCTTCTTGGACTGCAGGCGCTTGCGCTCCAGCATGTTCATGAAGTCCATGTTGCCGCCGAAGTTGAGCTGGTAGGTCCGCAGCAGCTCGACGCCGCGGTCCTCGAACAGCTTGGCCAGCACGCGGTGCGTGATCGTGGCGCCTACCTGGGACTTGATGTCGTCGCCGACGATGGGCAGGCCAGCCTCGGTGAACTTGGCCGCCCAGACCGGGTCGGAGGCGATGAAGACCGGCAGCGCGTTGACGAAGGCCACGCCCGCGTCGATCGCGCACTGGGCGTAGTAGCGATCGGCCTGCTCCGAGCCGACCGGCAGGTACGACACCAGTACGTCGGCGCGTGCCTCGCGCAGCGCCTGCACGACGTCGACTGGCTGCTCGTCCGACTCGGTGATGATCTCCTGGTAGTACTCGCCCAGACCATCCATCGTCGGGCCGCGCTGCACGGTCACGCCGGACGGCGGCACGTCGCAGATCTTGATCGTGTTGTTCTCGCTTGCCACGATCGCCTCGGCGATGTCCCGGCCGACCTTCTTGGCGTCCACGTCGAACGCGGCCACGAACTCGATGTCGCGGACGTGATAGGGACCGAACTGGACGTGCATAAGGCCCGGTACCCGGCTCGCCGGGTCGGCGTCCTTGTAGTACTCAACCCCCTGAACGAGGGAACTTGCGCAGTTCCCGACGCCCACGATGGCTACCCGTACCGAACCCATGAGGATTGCTCCTTATCTTGTGCTGCGTAGCGACGATCGCTCGCCTGTCTCTAGACGACGGTGGTCGCTCCGCCGCTCTCTGTGTTTGCCCGGGGCTGACTGCCGGGGTTTGCGCCGGGCTGGCCGCCGGGCTGGGCGCCCGACTGCCGCTCCGACGCGATCAGCTCATTCAGCCAGCGGACTTCGCGTTCCACCGACTCCAGGCCATGGCGCTGGAGTTCCAGCGTGTAACTGTCGACCCGCTCGCGCGTCCGGGTGGCCGCTGCCCTGAACCCCTCGAGCCGCTCCTCAAGGCGGCTGCGGCGGCCCTCGAGTATCCGCAGGCGGATGTCGGCCTGGGTCAGGCCGAAGAACGCGAAGTGCACGCCGAAGCCGTCGTCCTCCCAGGACGCTGGCCCCGACTGCCCGAGCAGGTCGTTCAGCCGCTCCTTGCCGTCAGCGGTGAGCCGGTAGACGATCTTGGAACGGCGCGGGCGGTCTAGCGCCTTGCCGGCGTCGGGTACCGGGTCCTCCGCGATGAGGCCCTTGCCGAGCATGTCCTTGAGCGCCGGGTACAGCGAGCCGTAACCAAACGCCCGGAAGGCACCGAGCAGCGAGTTGAGCCGCTTGCGCAGCTCATACCCGTGCATCGGGGTCTCGTGCAGAATGCCCAGGACGGCGAGCTCGAGTACACCAGAGCGCTGGCCACTCATACCCGCTTGCACCTCGCATTCCGCCCAGAGCTATCATCTCGGTCAGTAGTTGTCACTGCATCGGCCAACAGGCCGCTTGTGCCATCTCGATGTATCGAGTTGATACATCGCAACGATATGCGGCGCGCCGTTTTGGCGCAAGTCCGCCGTACCTGGCGTTCTCAGCTGATCGCGGCTTGGTGCCCTGCCGCACCGCGATGACCAGCCGGGTCTCCTCCTGCGGGCAGTTCCGTCGTAACCTGTCGGGCATGAGGAGATCGGTCGTTGACTACGGACTAGCCCGCCGGGCGACGCTGGCTGGTGTGCTCTCTGGCCGGACGACCGTGACCGATGTGTGCGACGCCCACCCTTACCTCTTGCGGGCAGCCAAGTTCCACGGGGAGGACACGGACATCACGTGCCCGATCTGCCGCAAGGTGAAGCTGACGCACGTGACCTACGTCTACGGGGACGAGCTCGGCAGGTACGAGGGCAGGGTGAAGCGAGGCCCAGAACTGGACGAAATGGCCGCGGAATATGCGGAGTTCCAGGTCTACGTAGTCGAGGTCTGCCAAAGTTGTGCGTGGAACCACCTCGCGTCCTCCTACGTACTGGGCACTGGTGAGCCAACTCCCCGGCGCAGTCGGCGAGCCAGGGCCAGCGAATAAGCGGCCAGGTCACAGCATCTGCCGGGCCGGCGGTATGAGTCCGGCTAGTCGTATGAGTGACGCAATACGTGCCGGGATAGTAGGGATCGCCGGGTAACGTGTCATCCTGGCGGACCACTGCTCGCTAGCGACCGCTTCTTGACCCCCCGACCAGCGAGGACGCGTGAGTAACCCAGACTTGCCCGGGCCGTACTGGCAGGATCAGGACGACGCCGGCGACGGCGCAGGGTGGCGTGCCGGGCCCGACGGCCCGCGGCGTGCCGACTCGCCGTGGGACGACGACAGCCGTGGCTTCTGGCGCGACGACCGTGGCGCTGAGCGCGGCGACGCCCGCTCCGCTGGCGGCCGGCGCGGATCGCGCCGCGCCGGTGATGGGCGGGCCGGCGGTCGGCCGGGCGGCGAGCGACGGAGTGCTGAGCGACGGGGTGGTGACTCCGGACCGGCTCAGGCCGATTCCTGGTCGGAGATGCTCGCCGGGCGGGCAAGGCGCCCCTCGCACCGGGGTTCGCAGGCGCGCGGCGCCGTCGATGCCGAGGCGGGCGCAGACCGTGGCGGCAGGTTCAGCCAGACAGCAGACGATTTGCGCAGCAGACTAGGCGTACGCGGCGGCGGCGGAGGTCGCGGCGGCGGCGGAGGTCGCGGCCGGGCCGGGGCCGGCGGTGCCCGCTGGACCGGCGCTGGCTCGAACGGTGCTGGCTCGAACGGTGGTGGCCCGAACGGTGCTGGCCCGAACGGTGCTGGCCCGAACGGCGCTGGCCCGAATGGGGCCGGGGCTAACGGCGAGGAGACCTGGGCCAGCGGTCTTCGGGCCCGGGCGGCCCGCGGTAGCGACGCCGTGCGTGGCCTGCGCAGGGCGCCAGCCGCGGCAGCGGCCTATCCCGGCGATTACGGTGACGGCCGCCTGAGCGGCGCTCGCGGCCGTACCGCGCTGCGCGAGGGACCGGACGATTTCTGGGCAGACCAAGACGGCATCGCCCGCGGCCCCCGGTCCAGGGTCGCCGACCTGCCGGGCGTGCGTCGTGGCGGCGGGCCGGGCGGCACCGGCGGTGGTGGCGGTCGAGGCAGTGGTGGTGGCGGCCGTCGAGGCGGCGGCGAACCGCGCGGTCGCGGCGAGCGCTTCAAGGACTGGCTGCTGTACGGGAGCTGGTGGCGGCACTGGACGTGGAAGAAGCTGCTCCTCGTCGCGTGTGGCGGCGTCGCGGCGTTCGTGCTGCTGGCGATCATCGGCATCGCCGTCGCCTACTCGATGACGCCCATCCCGACCGACGTGTCGCAGATCGCGACGTGGCAGTCGTCATCGGTGTACTTCAGTAACGGCCAGCTGCTCGGCACGTTCACCAACGACCAGGACATCAACCGGCAGCTGCTGACCACGGCGCAGATTCCGCAGAACGTCAACGACGCGATCATCGCCGCGGAGGACCGCAACTTCTACCACGAGGGCGGCATCTCGATCACGGGCATTGCCCGCGCCGCCTACGACGACCTGTTTGGCAGCGGAAACCTCCAGGGCGGCTCGACCATCACCGAGCAGTACGCCAAGAACTACTACGCCAACATCGGCGCGACCCGCACCCCGACCACGAAGATCAAGGAGATCTTCGTGGCGATCAAGCTGGCGCACTCGCGATCGAAGCCGTGGATCCTCACCAACTACCTCAACACGGTTCCGTTCGGAAGCAACATCTACGGGGTGTGGGCGGCGGCCGAGGACTACTTCGGTATCAATCTGACTAAGCAGGGCGCCCACCTCAGCCCGGCGCAGGCCGCGATGCTCGGTGCCCTGCCAAACAATCCGGCTGTCTTCACCCCGGACCCGACGGCCGGGATCGGCTACACCGAGCTCGTGCAGCGCTGGCAGTACGTGCTCACCAACATGGTCCGCGATGGCGCCCTCAGCCAGGCACAGGCCAGCCAGCTGTGCGCGAGCTGCGCCCTGCCGCAGGCCGAGCAGGCGTTCAACAAGTCGATCCAGCTCAACGAGTCCAGCTCGGGCAACGGCTGGACCGGCACCACCGGCTATCTCATGCAGATGGTGCAGCAGGAGCTCGAGAGCACGTATCACCTGAGCCTTTCGAAGATCCAGACCGGCGGGCTGCGGATCACGACGACGTTCAGCCCGTCGATGATGCAGAGACTGACCAGGGCGGTCAACGCGGAGAAGAAGCAGGTAGCCGCTGCTGCCGCTGCGCAGGGCATGTCGCCCCTCCCGTACTACGACCACTTCGGGATCTCGCTGGAGGACCCGAACACCGGCGGCATCATCGCCATCTACGGCGGCCCTGGCTACAACGCAAGCCACTGCCAGCGCCTGTACTGCGACTACAACATGGCCGAGGCGCCGCACCCGGTCGGCTCGTCGATGAAGCCGTACGTGCTGGCAACCGCCATCAACCAGGGCATGGACGTTCAGAACAGCGTGCTGAACGGCTACTCGCCGCTGTGGATCCCGCCGGACTGGACCGCCCAGGACCGGGCCATGCTGTCCAGCCCGCAGCCACCGGCCATGGGCGCGGCGGCAGCCAAGTCGAATGGCTGGTGGGAGTCGGTCGGCGACGGCAACCTGCGCGCCATCTCGGTGGCCGTCGCGGCCGCGCAGTCGTCCGACCCGGCCTTCACCGACCTGACGCACCGCGTCGGAGTCGAGAGCGTCATCAAGACCGCGCAGGCCTTCGGCGTCGGCGCTAACCCGTTCAACCTCGGCAGCAACGACCTGCAAGTGCTGAACGGGCTCTTCGGGCCCAAGGGCACCATCTCCGGATCGGTGCAGATAGCGCTCGGCCAGGGCGACCTGACGCCGATCGAGCAGGCGTCTACGTTCGCGACGCTGATCGACGGCGGCATCTACCGTGCGCCGCACGTGATCAGCAAGCTCTCGGAGTGGACACCGGGCGGCCAGCAGACGATCGCGCGCCGGGTAGCCACCCACGTGGTCATGAACCCGGCGGCGGCCGCCGACGAGGACTACGCGCTGTCGTTCGACAACATCAACGGCACTGCCTACCCCAACGCGACCTGGCCCGGCCGGCCGGTAATCGGCAAGACCGGCACCCTCGGTAACGGCAGCTCGGCCTCCGAGGCGTGGTTCGTTGGCGCCATCCCGCAGTACTCCATGGCGGTCGGGATGTGGACCAACAGCCAGGCGCAGAACCTGGACAATCTCCCCGGTCTCGGTGGGGTCAGCGGCTCCTATGGCGGAGCCTGGCCGGCCGCGATGTGGAAGGCGTTCATGACGACCAGGTTCGCCAACCTGCCAGTGGCACAGCTGCCGACACCCGACTACGCGGGCTTCACCAAGTGGATCCAGGTGGCGCCGCAGAAGCCGAGGAAGCAGGTCTGCCAGCCCGGCCAGTGGCAGAACTGCCGCTGCCCGCAGGGCCAGACCTGCCCGAACCCGAACCCGTCGTGCCAGCCGGGGCAGTTCGGCCAGCCTTGTAACGGCAACTCGCCGTCGCCGTCGCCGTCCTGCGGCTTCTTCGGCCAGGGCTGCAACTCGCCGTCGCCGTCGCCGTCCCCATCGGCGTGCACGTCGTTCGGGCCGCCCTGCGGCGGCGTCGGTAATGCGGCGCCCGCGAGCGGCGCCCGCGCCTCGTCGGCGTCCAGCGGATCGGCTGCTCTCACTGCCGCGCTGACGCCCGCGGAAGAAGCGCGCGCCGTGCAGGCGTACCGATCGCAGGTGCTGCTGCTGTAGGAGCGGCCGCGTCCGGCCGGGGCGCGGCTAGCTGAGCTTGGCGCGCAGCCAGCGCACGTCCGCCGCCGCATCCGGCGTCTCGCAGATGGCCGTCGCCCCGGCTGACCTGACGACCTCGACGAGCAACGCCGGGTCGATCTGGCCTGATGCCAGGCCGGCATGCCGGTCGCGGCCGGAGCCGAACTCGTCCCGCGAGTTGTTGCAGTGCACCAGGTCGATGCGGCCGGTGATCGCCTTGACCCGGTCGACGACGGTCGCCAGGTCCTCGCCGGACGCGAAAGCGTGACATGTGTCCAGGCAGAACCCCACCTCACCGCCGTCACCGGCGGCGTCGCCGATGGCGTCCCACAACCGCGCGATGGCGTCCAGACCGCGGGCCATCGCGCCGTCGCCGCCAGCGGTGTTCTCGATCAGCATGGGCAGTGGCCGGTCGATCCGCTCGATGGCCTTGCGCCAGCTGTCATAGCCCTCCTCCGGGTCGACTCCGGCCGTGACGTGCCCGCCGTGCACGATGAGGCCCTTGGCGCCAACGGAGGCCGCCGCGGTCAGCTGCTGCTCGAGCAGCTTGCGGCTGGGAATCCGGATCCGGTTATTCGGCGAGGCGACGTTGATGACGTACGGGGCGTGCACGTAGGCCTCGATGCCGGCCCGCTCGAAGCCGTCCCGGAGCTCGTCCGGCCCGACCGGGAACGTGGGTGCCTTCCAGCCCTGCGGGTCGCCAAGGAAGAACTGGACAGCGTCGGCGTCGATCGCCAGCGCGTGGGCCAGCGGGTCACCGTCATGCAGATGCGCACCAATCGGAGTCATCTGCCGAGCGTATCGGCCGCCACTGACGGCCTTACCCAGTACCCGAATCCGCCGGCCTACCCGCCGCCGGGCTACCCGAACCCGTCGGCCTACCCGAAGCCGCCGTGCGCGATGCCGAGCCCCATCCCGACGAACGCGGCCACCAGGCCGGCCACGATAAAGATCCGCTCCTCCCTGGTAGCCGACATCAGCTGCGCCACCATGCCGATGGCGAAGCCAGCAATGCCGACGACCGTCGCGGCAAGATGCTCGCGGATGATGAGACCTAAAGCGAACGCGACTACGCCTGCCGCGAAGGTAAACGCGGTGGCCGCGTTCAGGACTGGGTGACGCTGGCCGTCGCTGTTCAGAGTGAGCCGCGGCGTGCGACCCGCCGTCTGCGTGCTGATGGCCTCGGGCATCGCTACCCCCACTGACGGAGACATGATGGCTTGCAGGGCCTGCTTGCTAACAGTGTGTTCCGGACCGGACGAGAAAGATACAGGCAACGCCCGGCGCGCCAGGACATGCCTGACCGACCCGCCGGTGCTCGGCCCGCCCCAGACCGCGCTGCGCTGTCGCTGGTGGCTGGTAAGCTGGCCCGGCTGCGATGAAGTCGCCGAACGCGACGCCGTGCAGTTCCTCCTGTCACGGAAATACCGTGACCGCCAGAGTCCGAAGGAGGCAGGTTAACCCTATGCGCCAGTACGAGATGATGATCATCCTGGATCCCTCGCTTGAAGAGCGCACCGTGCAGCCGTCCCTTGACCAGTTCCTCAAGGTAGTCACCACTGCGGGCGGCACAGTAGACAAGGTGGACGTCTGGGGCCGGCGCCGGCTGGCCTACGAGATTGACCACAAGTCCGAGGGCATCTACACCGTCATCGAGCTGAACGCCGAGCCGGACACCGTCAAGGAACTCGACCGCCAGCTGAACCTGAATGAGGCGGTTCTGCGGACGAAGATCTTGCGGCCTGACCTGACCTAGACCCGGTCATGGCTGCCTAGCTCGATACCAGCAGCTCGATACCAGCAGCTCGACACCACAGCTCGGCCACCCGAGCTCGACACCAACCCCGACCCGAGCGAGCGGGAGTACCCCCGATGGCAGCAGGCGATACCACCATCACGATCATCGGCAACCTGGTCAATGATCCGGAGCTTCGTTACACCCCGACCGGTCAGGCCGTGGCGACCTTCCGGGTCGCCTCGACACCCCGGTTCATGGACCGGCAGACGAACGAGTGGAAGGACGGCGACTCGCTGTTCCTGTCCTGCAACGTATGGCGGCAGGCCGCGGAGAACGTAGCCGAGAGCCTGCAGCGCGGGATGCGCGTCATCGTCTCCGGTCGTCTCCGCCAGCGGTCTTACGAGACCAAGGAAGGCGAGAAGCGGACCGTCTACGAGGTCGAGGTCGACGAGGTCGGCCCGTCGCTGCGGAACGCGTCGGCCAAGGTCAACAGGTCGGCCAGGTCCGGCAGCGGCAGCGGCAGCGGCTTCGGCGGCGGCTCGGCCGGGTCAGGAGGCCAGGGCGGGTATGGTGGGGGCGGCGGTGGTCGCGCCAACGACGACCCGTGGGCTGCTGAGCCGGGCGACAGCGGATTCTCAGACGAGCCGCCGTTCTAGCCACTCGCAGACCAGTCATCGACCAGCCCGGTCGTGGCGACCCAGGCGCGGTCGTGAAGATCGCGCCACAGCAGGCACAACTCCACACCGACCATCCCCGCCGCAGGCGGGGCTCTGCCAACCATCCCGGCACCTAGCCGGGACGCGAAGGAGCACCACGATGGCCAAGCCACCGATCCGCAAGCCTAAGAAGAAGGTCTGCCTGTTCTGCCAGGACAAGGTGACCAGAGTGGACTACAAGGACACCGGGCTGCTGCGGAAGTTCATCTCCGACCGCGGCAAGATCCGCGCCCGGCGGGTTTCCGGCAACTGCACGCAGCACCAGCGCGATGTCGCCAAGGCGATCAAGAACGCGCGCGAGATGGCGCTGCTGCCCTACACGAGCACGGCTCGCTAGGCCAGGGAGGAACCAGCCATGAGCGGTAAGCCGATGAAGCTCATCCTGACCCAGGAGGTAACCGGCCTGGGCGCACCCGGCGACGTGGTCGAGGTCAAGGCCGGCTACGGCCGCAACTACCTCGTGCCGCGTCAGCTGGCCATGCCGTGGACCCGCGGCTCGGAGAAGCAGATCGACATGATCAAGCGCGCCCGGTCGGCGCGCGAGATCCGCAGCCTGGACGACGCGAGGGAGGCCGCCAGCCGGCTGTCTGGCCTGCGCGTCAGGCTCCAGACCAGGGCCGGCAGCGGCGGTCGCCTGTTTGGCTCGATCTCGACCGCCGACATCGCCGCGGCCGTCAGGACGGCCGGCGGTCCCGAGCTTGACAGGCGCAAGATCGAGGTCAAGAACCCGATCAAGACGATCGGCTCACACCAGGTCGCAGTCCGGCTGCACCCCGAGGTGAGCGCCAGCCTGGAGATCGAGGTCGCCGCGAGCTGACCGGCACCGGCCAGTCGGCCGCGGATAGCAGCTCAGCCCGGGAGGGGCGCAGTTCGCTGCGCCCCTCCCGGGCTATGTATGGACGATGAGGAAGGATCTGCCACCATGCCGGCGAGCCGGGATGTCGTGATCATCGGCGGCGGCCACAACGGCCTCGTCGCGGCCGCCTACCTCGCCAGGGCCGGGCTGTCGACGCTGGTCTGCGAGGCCAGGGACGTGGTCGGCGGAGCCGCGGTCAGCGAGCACCCGTTCGGGCCGGACTACACCGTGACCTCGCTGTCCTACGTCGTCTCGCTGCTCCCGCAGGATCTTGTCCGTGACTTGCGCTTGACGCAGCACGGCTATCACGTCTTTCCGCAAGGCCCCTATTTCGCTCCTCGCGCCGACGGGCGCTACCTGCGGCTGCCGCACGACCCCAGCCAGCGCCACGTCGAGATCGCCAGGTTCTCGGCCCGTGACGCCGACGCCTACCCGGCTTACGAGGCCCACATGGACCGCATTGGCGCCGTCCTCGGCCCGATGCTCAGCGAAATCCCGCCACGACTCGGCTCGCGCCGTCCGCAGGACCTGCTCCGCCAGGGCCTCCTGCTCCGTCACCTGAAGAGCGTCGACACGAGGGCAGCGGTCGATATCACCCGGCTGCTGTCGAGCAGCATCGCTGATCTGCTCGATGGCTACTTCGAGAGCGATGCGCTGCGCGGCCTGCTGTCCGTATCCGGGGTGATCGGCACCTGGGCCGGGCCGCGGTCGGCTGGCAGTGCCTACGTGACACTGCATCATCACCTGGGCGACTCCGGCGGCCAGGCCGGAGCCTGGGGCTTCCCGCGCGGCGGCATGGGAGGAGTGACCGGCGCCCTGGCCGCGGCAGCGAGGTCGTTCGGCGCGGAGATCCGCACCGGGGCGAAGGTCGCTGCGATCAACACGGCCGGCGGCCAGGTGACCGGCGTCACGCTGGCCAGCGGTGCGGAGATCGCCGCCGCGACGGTGATCACCACCGCGCATCCGGCCATCTCGTTCCTGGACCTGCTGGACCCGTCGCAGCTGCCGGCCGACTTCGTCGCCGACATCCGCGGCTGGCATTCTCGCAGCGGCACCGTGAAGATCAACCTGGCTGTCGACCGGCTGCCCGTCTTCGCCAGTCACCCGGAGTTCGACCCGCAGGTCCACGGCGGCACCGTCGTGCTCGCCGAGAGCCTGGATGACCTGGAGAACGCCTTCCAGGACGCGGTGGCCGGGCGGCCGTGCCGCGTCCCGTTCGCTGACATCTGCATACCCAGCGTGTTCGACGACAGCCTCGCGCCCGCCGGGCAGCACGTGATCTCGATGTTCACGCAGTGGGTGCCGCACACCTACGCCCAGCACACCGACGAGGCCGCGCTCGCCGCGTACGCCGACCGCGTCGTGGCCCGGATGGAGGCGGTGGCGCCCGGCTTCGCCAGTTCGGTACTGCACCGGCAGGTCATCGGGCCGCGCCAGATGCAAGAAGAGTACGGCCTGGTCGGCGGCAACATTTTCCACGGCGAGCTGACCCTGGGCCAGATGTTCCACGGCCGCCCGGCCGCGGGCTACGCCGACCTGCGCACTCCCGTCCGCGGGCTGTACCAGGCTGGTTCCGCGACGCACGGCGGCGGCGGGGTCACCGGCATTCCAGGACGGAACGTGGTGCATCAGGTACTTGCCGACCGGCGGTCCGCCCGATGGCGCCGCTTGGGCCGACCGGCGTGAGCACGGCTCGCGCAGCCGCTCGCTAGTGCGAGTAGCGGGCGGTCCGCGCGGCCAGCTCAGGATCTGCGGCAGCGATCATCGCCCAGGCCCGGGCGAGGCGCTGCGCCAGGTCCGAATCGACCGCGCTATCGTCGCCCGCGGCTGTGGCAGCTAACTCGTCGATCGCTGCCGCAAGCCGGGTCGCCAGCTCGATCTCAGTCCGCGGTGGCCCGATCGGCGGCGGCTGGCTCACGTTCGAACACATGCTCGAACTCTACTTCCATGCTAGTTAGCCCGTCCGGCAAATCGGCGGATCTGCTGGCTGCCTCTCCCGGGCCCGGCAGAGCTCTCGGGTGACGTTGGACGTCAAATTCCCAGTGTGGATAACTTGACGCAGGCAGGCGGGTTCTCCCACGGCCAAAAAATCTTGTATGCACACCCTGGGCAGAACGTCCACGCAGGCAGGAGCCC
Source organism: uncultured Actinomycetota bacterium (assembly GCA_963792725.1). GTDB lineage: Bacteria > Actinomycetota > Actinomycetes > Streptosporangiales > Streptosporangiaceae > JAJYUU01. Next base: position 259,173 of record CAWBXJ010000005.1, read on the forward strand.
TTCCGCGCGGTTATCCAGAGTCGTTTCCACAATGGCGTCCCCAGGCTGCGCACAGCGCTCGCGGCGTGTCTGCACAACCTGTCCACAGGCCTGTGCACACCATGATTCGACGGCTTGGGCGACACGCTGAAGACTGTCGGATGCATTCGATAGAACGGGCGAGTAACCCGGTCGTAGCCGTTGCCAGATTGGCGGCTGTTGTGGGACCGGATTGGGCGGGGCTAGGGGGAGGTGCACCGGGTGAGTGTCGCGGAGATCATGCCTCGGGGCGAGGAGTTCGAGCGGACACCGCCGCACGACCTCGCGGCCGAGCAGTGCGTGCTGGGCGGCATGATGCTGTCGAAGGACGCGATCTCTGACGTTCTCGACGTCATCAAGGCGCACGACTACTACCGGCCCGCGCATCAGCTCGTGCACGAGATCATTCTCGACCTGTACGGCCGTGGCGAGCCCGCCGACGCTGTGACCGTCGCGGCCGAGCTGACTCGCAACGGCGACATCGGCAGGATGGGCGGCGCGCCTTATCTGCACACGCTCATTGCCTCGGTGCCGACGGCGGCCAACGCGGGCTATTACGCGCGGATCGTCCGCGAGCGCGCGATCCTGCGCCGCCTGGTCGAGGTTGGCACGCGGATCGTGCAGCTGGGCTACGCCGGTGATGGTGACGCCGATGAGCTAGTCGACCGCGCCGAGGCCGAGATCTACGGCGTCACCGACAGGCGGATCAGCGAGGACTACCTGCCGCTCGCCGAGATCATGCCGGGGGCGCTGGACGAGATCGAGGCGATCGGCAGCCGGGGCGGGACACTGGCTGGCGTACCGACCGGATTCGCAGACCTGGACGCGCTCACGAATGGCCTGCACCCAGGGCAGATGGTCGTGATCGCAGCGAGGCCGGCGATGGGCAAGTCGGCCTTGGCCTTGGACATCTGCCGGGCGTCTGCGATTAAGTCTGGCATGACATCCGTGCTGTTCAGCCTGGAGATGAGCCGCAACGAGATCACCATGCGATTGCTATCGGCTGAGGCGCGCGTGCCGCTGCACGCGATGCGCACCGGCCAGCTGGGCGAGGACGACTGGACCAGGCTGGCGCGCCGGATGAGCGAGGTCGTCGACGCGCCACTGTTCATCGACGACTCGCCCAACATGTCGATGATGGAGATCAGGTCCAAGTGCCGACGACTCAAGCAGCGCAATGATCTCAAGCTCGTGGTCGTCGACTATCTCCAGCTGATGAGCTCGCCCAAGCGGGTGGAGAATCGGCAGCAGGAAGTATCCGAGCTGTCTCGATCGCTCAAGCTGCTCGCGAAGGAACTCCAGGTACCCGTCGTCGCGCTGGCCCAGCTAAACCGCGGTCCTGAGCTTCGGACCGACAAGCGCCCTCTGCTCGCAGACCTCCGCGAAAGTGGCTCGATCGAGCAAGACAGCGACGTCGTCATCCTGCTGCATCGCGAAGACGCCTACGAGCCCGAGTCGCCACGCGCCGGGGAGGCGGACCTGATCGTGGCTAAGCACCGGAATGGCCCGACCGCGACCGTAACCGTTGCGTTCCAGGGCCACTACAGCCGCTTCGTTGACATGGCGCCGATCTGATCACCTGATGTAGTTCTCATTTCTCGCTGCACATTCTCAGCAAGGGCTGCATGTCGGCTGAACTTGTGCAGATTGACTGAGACCGCCGGGCGGGATCTGTGCCAGCTGAGCCGCTTGCGACACTGTTGAGGCCAGCAAGCTGGTTAGACGCTGCGGCCCGGGTGCCGTCCCATCGAGCGGCCTTCCGTGGTGACCGTATGCCGTGGCGGCGCCCGCTCGCGGCCAGATCGGCTAGTTCGGAGGTGCAGCGGCGTGAGCCGACACCCGACAGGTACACGGTGACTCCCGTCGCGCCTGAGGACGGCCGCTGCCGCAGAAGATCGCCGTAAGCCGGTCCTCGTTAATCGTAACCTCGTTTCGTAACGATGATATGATATGTTGCAGTGGTCGGCTTGCCACAGACGGAGGTCAATCATGGGCACGCTGGTCACCTACCGGCTGCACGATACGAGCGCGGCTATCACAATGGACGACGGCAAAGTGAACGTGCTGTCCCTCGCGATGCTCACCGAGCTTGACGCCGCCCTCGATCGGGCCGAGGCCGACCGGGCGGTGGTCGTCCTGACCGGCCGGGACGGGGTGTTCTCGGCGGGCTTCGACCTGCCGGTCCTGCGAGCGGGCGGAACGGAGGCGGCCGATCTTCTGCACGCCGGATTCGAGCTTGCGGCGCGGCTGCTGGCATTCCCGACCCCGGTCCTGGTCGCCTGCCCGGGCCACGCCGTGGCGATGGGGGCGTTCCTGGTGCTGTCCGGCGACTACCGAATCGGGGCCAGCGGCCCCTACAAGATCACCGCCAACGAGGTCGCCATCGGCATCACAATGCCGCACGCGGCAGTGGAGATCTGCCGCCAGCGGCTAACCCCGGCTGGCTTTAACCGGGCCGTCGTCATCGCCGACGTCTTCCCGCCCGAGGAGGCGGCCGCCGCAGGATTCCTGGACCGGGTGGTGCCGGCCGCTGAGCTAGCCGAGGCCGCCGCGGCAGCCGCCGCTGAGCTGGCCAGGCTCGACCTGGACGCGCACGCGGCCACCAAGCTGCGCGCACGGCGGCGGGCGGGGACCGCGCTCCGGGAAGCCATTGACGCCGACGACGCAGCATACCGGGCACAGCTTGCCGCGCAGCCCGCAGGCGGCCCCCGGCCGTCAGACCGTGACCGGCAGGTAGATCCGATTAGCTGGCATCCCACGTAGGATTCGGCTGTGCCCAGAGCCAAGCAGCGGACCGGGCAGCTGCGCGAGCACATCGTGCAGGCGGCGGTCGCGATGCTGGCCGCTGACGGGGTCGGGGGATTCACCACCCGGAAGGTCGCCGAACGGGCCCAGACGTCGCCGCCCGCCGTCTACGAGCTGTTCGGCGACAAGGCCGGCCTGGTCCGGGAGGTGTTCTTCGAGGGCTTCCGGCTCCTCGGGGACCGCTTCGGCAGGCTGCCGGAAACCGATGACCCACGGGCCGACGTGCTCCGCACGGTTCAGGCGCTCCGGACCTTCGTCCGGGCCAACCCGGTACTGGCACAGGTCATGTTCTCCCGGCCGTTCGCCGACTTCGACCCCGGCCCGGCCGAGCTGGCCGCCGGGGCGGCCACCCGGGAGTTCATCGTGCACCGGGTCCAGCGCTGCATAGACGCCGGGATCATCGACGGCGACCAGGTGGACATCGCCCACGGGCTCCTCGCCCTCGCCCAGGGGCTCGCCGCGCAGGAAGCCGCCGGGTGGCTCGGTTCCACCAGGGCGTCGGTGAACCGCCGGTGGGATCTGGCAGTCCACGCCCTCCTCGCCGGCCTGTCACCCGAGCGATCACTGTGATGGCTCCTGAGTCGTCGCGATCCTGAAGAAAATGACAGAACGGTGAGACGCGCGATCACGCAGCAGTTGCAGTGTCTTGCGCCGCCAACGTCATCACCGCGCGAATGCGGTTTCCATTGTCACCTCGAGGCTGCTCCTTCTGGTTCGTCGTCGGCGGGACGGTCTTCATGTGGAGCGACTAGGCCCCGCCTTTCCATCGTGGGCAGCGCCAGCCTTTTGGCTGCTTGCTGATAACAGACCAGCGCGGCGACGACCCCCAGAATCGGGCCGCGCGGCGCGGCGCGTAGCGCGCCGACAAGGCCGAGTTGCCTACTGCGCCAGCTCTGGTAGACGGCCCTGGCAACAAGACCCGCAAGGACAGCATTCAGAAACGTCACGACCAGCGCGTTCGCCAGAAAGATGACCAGGACAACGCCGCGATCTTCGGCCGGCATCGCCTCGAAGTGAACGGACTGACGCTCGACCCACGCACGACTTCTGGCAGCCCGGTCACGACGCCGTAGACGGCTCATCTCACGAGGATCGCACAGCTCTCTGGCTGCCGCGTTGCCGCAGGCTCGAGCACCACGAGCGCCCTGGGAAGCCCTCCCCGGGTGGGAAGTCCTCCCCATGACAATCTTGCTGCACATGCCGAATATTGCGAGCATGCGCTCGAATAGTTTCGCCGCGGCCGCCGCGGCCGCCGCCATTGGCACCCTCCTGGTCGCTGGTTGCGGCCCTGCTGGCCGACAAGCATCTCCGCCTGCGGCCACTACGCCGGCTCCGACCACCGTGAGGACCGGCCCAGCAACGGGAACGCCGCGGCCTGTTGCCGGCGCGTCAGCTCCGCAGCTCCCGATTTCGGTTGAATCCGACGGCCAGATGATGGCGGCGGGCAATAACGGCCCGTCCTCTTCGATACTTCTTCCGGCCTCGTGCCGGCTGACTGGCACGACCATAACGGCCGAGGGCACGTACGCAAATGGCGGATTCGTTCCCAACGTGTACGACCGCTACGGCGACATCATCGTGCTGTACGTACGCGCTGCCCCGTCTCCTGGCCATGCGGAGGGGCTGCAGCTCGGGGTGTCGGATGTCAGCGAGTCCCCTGCGGTGGGAAGCCGCGCTCCATGGCGCGTAAGTCTGTCCGTCTCCTCGTCCGTTGGCATGCCCGCCCAATGCGTCGTGGCAGCACAGCCAACTCACGACGGTCAGTTCGCGCCCTAGTCACCGGAGATGCTTTCTCCCGCCGCGGCAGCCTCATGGTTGTTCAGTCGCCGGATGCGTCCGGGCGGCGCTCAGGACGCGGGCTGAAAGCTGGTCACCAGAGGCTGCCAGATGCTCCTGTACACCGCGAGCCACTGGTTAGCCGGGCCGTACAGCTCAATGGCGTAGCTAACCTGACCGGGCGGGACGATGAAGGTCCGGTCGATGACGCGGATGCGGACGCCCTGGTAGATGTTGGTGAACTGCCAGTCAGCGGCGTTGTAACCGCGGTAGCTCACCTGGCGAATCGAGATCTGCCGATAGGAGGAATCGGCTGCGGCCTTCTCGGCGGCCTGCTGCTGCCAGTCGGCCAGTGCGTCGGCCTGCGGGTGCGTGCTCCACGCGACTACCAGGACAAACCCGCGGGGCGTCCCAGTGAACTGAACCTCGCCGGGTGCCGTCGAGGCGACGGCCCAGCCAGGCGGCAGACCGATAGCAAACTCGCTGTGGTCGTCGTAGGTGTGCCAGCGGGGCGCCGAGACGGCTCGCCCGGCCGCCGTGTGACCGGTGCCAGCGGCATGTGCGCCTGGGGTGCGGCCGGGGTGCGCGAGCGTGAGGTACGCGGCGACGGCCGCGACGACGGCAGCGGCGGCTGTGGCGGCAATCACCAAGCGCCCGCCGCGCCTGCGGCCCCGGACGACGTCGATCCGGCCGGGTGACTCCATTGAGCGCGGCAGCGCCAGGGGCCTGGTGCCGACGTGTTCCGCGCGAACACCTCCAAGTCCGCCGTGGGCGAGGCCGGGTGCCTGGGTTCTGCCGTGCGATGATCCGGCCGCGACGGTGGCCTCGTACCGGCCGGCGCCGGCTGCGCGCAGGAACGCCGCGGCGAAGTCGCCGCAGGTGCGGTATCGATCACTGGGCGACTTGGCCAGCGCCCGGCCGAGGACGGCATCCAGCTCCGCAGGCAGCCCGTGACGGCGAGCCGAAAGTGGCGGCGGAGGCGCGGACCCGTGCGCGATGAGGACGGCCATGACGTTGTCGAGGGGGAACGGCGTCTGCCCGGTGAGCATCTCGACAGCGGCGCACGCCAGCGCGTACTGGTCCGCCCGGCCGTCGAGGCGCCGTCCCCTGGTCTGCTCTGGCGCGGCATAGTCGGCCGTTCCCAGGAATCTCCCGGTGCTGGTCAGCGCGACCGCCCCCGATGTGGCCTTCGTCAGCCCGAAGTCCGCCAGGTAGACGTGATCCGGTCGGCCCTTGCGGACGTCCAGCAGCATGTTCGCAGGCTTGACGTCGCGGTGTACCAGCCCAGCGGCGTGCGCAGCGTCGAGCGCGGACGCCACCGATACCAGGATCGCAGAGGTCCGATCAACGCTGAGCGGACCCTCGCGAGCCAGCAGCGACCGAACGTCGCCTCCGGCGACGTACCGCATGGCGATAAACAGCACGCCGGCCGATTCACCGGCCTCGAACACCGGGATGATATGCGGGTCGTCCACAGCCGCCGCGGCCTTCGACTCGCGGACGAACCGCTGCCGGAATTCCGCGTCCGAGGCGACGGACGCGGCCATGATCTTCACGGCCACAAGCCGGTCGAGCTGATCGTCACGCGCCCTGAACACCACCGCCATGCCGCCGTGGCCGATCTGCTGCTCCAGCACGTACTTGCCGACCCGGGAGCCAGGGGCGAAGTGCCTCCCCTCCCATGGCAGGTCGCTGACCATTCCACCTCCGGCTGGGCCGCCGCCGTGTCCAAACCACGTTATTGTCGCGCATCGAGCGACCAGGCCGCACGTTCCGGCCTCGCAGCCACTGTCGCGGCAGGCGCTTCCGCGGTGCAGGGTGGACGACCTTCTTGAGGACCTGCACCTGAAGAGGCGACGGGAATGGCCGCCCATCGTTCAATCGGCGTTTACTGGCACGTTTCGCGTGCGACGGCATACTTGTCCCGTGGCGAGCAGGGAACTACAGGGATGGCATCCAGATCCCTTCGGCCTGCATGCGATGCGCTACTTCTCGGTGGGGCATCCCACGAAGCTGGTACGAGACGGACGCACCGAGTGCTATGACGAGCCGCCCGCGGAGTCAGGTGACGAGCCGGCGCCGACCGCGACGGCGGTCATCGCGCCAGCGGGACGGCGCGGTTACACGAGCGCAGCGGGCAGCGACGCACAGGGCAGTGACACGGCGCTGAGCCCGATCGGCGATCCCCCCGGTCCGCTCGTTCGCCGGCGGCGACGTGGCCTGGAGTACGTCGCCGTCGCCTGTGGCGCAGTCGTCGCCGTGCTGGTATTCGTCGCCCTGGCCGGCGGATGACGCTCGCCCGGCCTGGCGGCCGCGTCCCGTCCGTCACCGCGGGCTGAGCACGCAGAACTCGTTCCCCTCGGGATCGGCGAGAACGACCCAGCTGACATCGCTGCCCTGGCCGACGTCGGCGCGCACCGCGCCAGATCGCAAGAGAGCCTCGACCGCGGCGGCGTGGTCCTCGCCGGAGTGCGGCGCGACGTCCAGGTGCACGCGATTCTTGACTCGCCTCGGATCTGAGCTCGGCAGGAACTCAAGATACGGCCCGCTGCCCTGCGGCGATCGAAGGGCGACGACCCCGTTCCCGCTGTTGTGCAGTCGCCAGCCGGAAGCCACCGTCCAGAAGTCTGCGACGCCCGCCGGGACCGCGCTGTCGACGACTACGGCGGCGACGGGCCCGGTGTCGCGGTACACGGGCCGGGGCTCGAGCACGCAGAACTCGTTGCCTTCGGGGTCGGCGAGCACGGCCCACGGCACGTCACCCTGCCCGACATCAACCGGGACAGCGCCGTGGTCGCGGACCCGGCGCACGATCTCCTCCTGGTCAGCGGCCGACTGGCTGGCCAGGTCGAGGTGGATCCGGTTCTTGACGGTCTTGGGCTCGGGAACGGGAACGAAGACCAGCGGCAGCGCGCCAGGTCCGGGATAGTCAAAGCCGGCCGGCCAGACGGCCGCCTCGTCCGGCTCGTCGAAGCCGACCTCCCAGCCAAGCGCAGCCGCCCAGAACTGGGCCAGGTGAGACGTATCGTGGGCATCGACGACCATGTGCACTAGTCGAGTGGCCATAGCGCCACCCTGCCACGCGACGCAGGACAACGGGACCCGATCCCCTGGCTCGGCACGCGGGCCCCAAAGTGCCGTACACTATGCGAGGTTCGCTGCGCTCGTAGCTCAACGGATAGAGCATCTGACTACGGATCAGAAGGTTGGGGGTTCGAGTCCCTCCGAGCGCGCCACGCCTGACCAGGGCCGTCTCCGGGATGGATTCGCTATCTCACGGCCCGTGGCCAAGATCAACTGCACAGATGTGCACAGGCCGCGTCACGAGGAAACGCCGGACCAGCCTGGCACGCTGGCGTTACGAGGCTGCAGAGAGCGTGCTGGCGCCCCGCAGTCCGTCAGTCCGCAAAGGGGTCGGCGTTATTGCGCGGGTCCCGGCCGGATACGAGCGCGCGCCGGATGTCGAGGACGCGCTCGCTGGCCGTATAGAACCGGGCGCGCTTCTCGCCGTGCGGCACCAACAGGTCTGCCTCGACGAGGCGCCACAGGTCTTTTGATGCGGTGGGTTCAGTGATCTCTGCCTCCATCGCATCTTCGAGGGTTGCGCGATAGGTCGAGTTACGCACCCTGAAGCCCATGGCGGCGTCGAACAACGGCATCAGCATGCGCTCGGGCAGGCCTCGCTCGCGCACCAGGCGCTCGAGGTCCACCCATAGGCGGTCCGTCTCCTTGACGCGCACCAGCATCGTGCGCGCCTGCCGCAAGTGCGCGGTAATCGTGAACCGCACCCACGGACGCGCGTCGTTGCCGGGGTGCCATGCTCCGCGCCCGACCTCGGCGAGGACGTCGTAGTACCGCAGCGTGTTCCGGCCGAGATACTCCTCGATGCTGATGAAAACAGGTGACAGAACGCCGGCCCGTGCTAGTACAAGGCTTTGCAGGCAGCGCGCCATACGTCCGTTGCCATCCCTGAACGGGTGGATCATGACGAGATTCAGGTGCGCCATGCCGGCCTGTATCAGCCGAGTGTCGACAGATGGCGCCGGAGCATTAAGAGCAGCGACCAGCTCGTCGATGAGCTCAGGTACCTGTTGGGCATCTGGGCCTTCGTACACAATCTCGCCGGTGTCTTCTTTTCGGACATAAATCGCCCCAGGACGCCAGCGACCAGGCCGGTTGTGGAGGTCGTAGCTGGTCATCATGAAATGCAGGCTCTTGAGAAGCTGAGCGTTGTAGGCGAAGTCGTCATCGTCTGCCAGCTGCAGGACGTAGGTCATGGCGTCGCGATAACCACTCAGTGCCAGGCGCGTCTCTTCATCGGCGTCAAGCGGCGTCTCGCCCGCCACGATGGCGGCAGCGTCGTCAAGCTTCGCATCGAAGCCCTCAATGCTGTTAGAACCCTGAATCGCCCGAGCTGCGGACAAGCGCCTCAGCGGGCCAAACCAGCGGTGGGGCTCGTTGAGCTGGTGCCGCAGGCTCTTCTTAAGTTCTTCGACTTCGCTGAGCACCGCCAGCTCGCGGGCGTCAGGCTCGGGTGTGGCAAACAACATGACTGTAACTCCGTTACTATCCATCTGCAGAGTAGATACTATCTATCTCTGAGTTAGATACTAACTGTATCACGGCGAGTTATTATCTAAGTATCCCTACAGGCGCCGGGCTGCTCCCTGCTTAACTCCCAAGGAAGGAACGCCTCGAAGTGACCACCGACCAGACGGCCATCCCGCCGGGCATGCCCGGCCACGGCGGCGGCACCGCCAGCATCCGCCGACAGCCAGTCCGCACCGACGACGACGGCATGAGCGGGAGCGGCTACAACGACGTGATGGAGGTGATCTGTCCGGCCTGCGGTGACCGGACCGATCTCGACTACGCCAAGGCACCGGCGGAGATTCAGAAGATCCGCAGGCCCTACGGGGACCGGGAGGCCGCGCTGACCGCGTTGGAGCTCCACATCGGTCTCAACACCGAGCGCATCCGCCGGCCTCTATCCGAGCCAGGCCTCGGATAGACGGCCTATTCGATCCTCCGGGCGCCCGGCCAGCCGTAGCCAGCCGGGGCGCCTCTTGGGTGTGTACCTGGCGGTCGTCCTGCTCGAGCAGCTCGATGAACGTCTCCATCACCGAGATGTTCGCTCGGGCCTGAGCCAGGGCGGTGACGCGCATGTCGCTGATGTCGCGGCCGCGGCGCAGGCGCCGGGCCAGGCAGCGGGTGAGGGATGCACCGTTGTCGCACCACCTGATCACGGCGGCTCGGAGGTCGGCGTCGCGGGGCGGGACGATGGTTAGCTGCGTGGCCATTGGCGGATGTGTCCTGTCTGCGGGGCATGGACTGAGTTCATGACGTTTCGTGCTGGTGCGTGGTTTACAGCCGGTGGCCGACCCGGAAGCCGATGACGGTGATCACTTGTCCTCTCTGATGGCGGGCTGGGCGGCGTGCAGGTGCAGGTGGTAATGGATGGCCGAGGGCGTTTCCCGTTGCCAGATGGCCGGCTGGGATCGTGTCACGATGGCCGGGGCCGGCCGTTCCGGCAGGCCTGGTGTGACGCGATACGGGAAGCGGCGAGCCGCTGTGTGACCCGCTCAGACGCGCCGGGATGCGTCCGGGAGCGGTGACGCCGCACGACGACCGCCAGGACGGTCACGGCGTCCGCTGCGGCGAGCCCGGCGAATACTGCGACGACGACGAGGACGATGAGCAGCGCGGGCAACGCCTACCAGGCGATCGGGTTGAACGGGTAGGCCGGGCCGCCGTTGTTCATGCCGGGGTGCGACTGGGCCTCGACCGTGGGCGCGAGCTTGCCGGGGAGTGCGGTCCAGCGGCCGGTCCGCACGTCAACGACGGCCATCGCCGTCTTGTCGACCACGAGCAGGTACCGGCCGGAGGGGTCGAGCGCGAGCATCGGCACGAAGTCCTGGTAGCTGGCGCGCCAGGTGTGCAGTACCGCGGTGACGCGTCCGGTGGCGGTGCTGATGGCGGCCAGCTCGAACGTAACGGTCTTGCGGCTCAGGAACGACGTCGTAGACAGTCCGGTGGTCTGCAGCACCTCGTACAGTGTCTTGCCGTTGGAGCTGAGGGCCAGCGGACCGGCCTGATCGTTGACGGGGGCCAGGTCGTTCAACGGCCTACCGGAACTGCCGGGCCGCAGGATGTAAGTGTGCTGGATCAGTGCGGTGTTGGTAGGCCCGTGGCCCAGGTAGTAGTAGACGGACACGGCGATCTCATTGCCGGCCGCGTCCACCGACAGCCCGGACAGGTTGTCGTCCCCCGGCATCGACCAGGTCGCGGCGTTCTTGCCGGTCCTCAGGTTCCGCAGACCCAGCAGCAGCTGGGAAGCATGCCGAGGCGGGGTATAGAAGTTCTGGTAGGCAAGCCAGGTGCCGTCCGGGGTGATCGACGCTCCGACGAGGTCGGCGTGATGGACGGACGCGATGAGCTTCATGGTCGCGCCGGCGCCAACGGCGTTGACGTGGATCTGGTACAGGAGGCACGGAGCGCCTGGATTGACCGCGACGAAATTGCCGTCGGCCTCGGCCATCACGCTCGTCCAGTTGCCGCCGAACTTCTCCGGCGTCTCGACCCGGTCAGTCAGCTTGCCGGTCGCCGAGTCGCGGATATTCACCCAGAAGCTCGGCGTGTCGACCGAGGCCGTGAACGGCGGGTAGCCCCCGGCCGCGGCGGCCTGCTGCGGTGAGCCACTCGGGATAATGAAAAGCCCGACCGCGATCCCGGTTACTGCCAGGGCGGTGGCCAGGGGGGCCGCCGCCCGGCGCCAGGCGTGCCCGCTCAGCCCTAGCCGCCAGCGGGTAGTCCGGGCGGGATCAGGCGGGCCTGGGCTGATGTCCGCGGGCCGGATCGTGCCCGCCGCGTCCTGGTAGGCCGCGCGGAGGCGATCCTCGATCACGGCCAGGTCGGTCGGAGTCACAGTTCCCCCCGTAGGTCACGAGCGAGCACCGCGAGCGCCCGCGACGCGGTGGAAGACACGGTGCCGCGGCTGACCCCGAGGGCCTCCGCGATCTGCGGGTCGGGCATGTCGAGGTAATACCGCAGCGCCAGCACTTCGCGGGACCGGCGCGGCAGCCGCGCAACGGCCGCAAGCGCGAGCCGGTTGTCCTCACGGGCCATCGCCGCGGACTCGGCCGACCAGACCGTGGGCTCTCCGTCGCCGGAACGCTGGAACCGCGCGCGCCGGCTCCGGTGTACCGACCGGCAGCCGTTCACCACCGATGCCCGCAGGTAGGCGAGCGCCTTGTCCGGGCTGGTCAGCCGGTAGACGGCCTGGTATAGGCCGATGAACGCGTCCTGTACGACATCTTCGGCCGATGGCTTGTCGCCCACCAGTAGCAGCGCCACCCGGATCAGCGCGAGCGCGTGTTCGCGGTACAGGTCGCTGACCATTCCGCCGGCGTCCGCGGAGTCGGCTCCGGCGACCTCCGCGGACGCCGCCATCCCGCCCCGGCGGGGATGGCGTTCGGCCGCGGTGTTGGTCACGCCGAGTCCTCTCAGTGGTTCCGTCCGGTCGGAAGATTAGGTGGACTGGACGTGTAAGAGACGCGGAGCCGAGCGATTTGCTGAGTGGCTGGCGGAAGTTTTTTGCGGCCGCGCCGGATGCGGTTGGCGAGGACCCATGACCGAGCCGGCATCGCACCGGTGCTCTATGATCTTGGCAATTGCCGGGCCTGGCAGGCCAGGAGGATGCCATGAAAGCCTCGATCGGATACCTCGTCATCGATGCCATCGATCCTGAGCGGCTGGCCAGATTCTGGTGCGGACTGCTGGAGGTCGAGGTCGACACCGTGATCGGCGAGGGCCAGTTCGTGGTGCTCTCTGCGACTCAGGACGGCCTGACGGTCGGATTCCAGCGTGTCCCGGAAGCGAAGGCCGGCAAGAACCGCGTGCACCTTGACCTGGTTGTCGAGGACCTAGACACGGCCACCACGGAGATCGAAGCGCTGGGCGGCCGCTGGCTCGAGCCCGACAGCACCCGCGAGCTGGAGGGCTTCCGCTGGCGGGTCATGGCTGACCCCGAGGGCAACGAGTTCGACATAGATATCCTGCCGCCGTCCTGACGGCACGTGGCCTGGCCACCTGACGTCGCCTGGCCACGTGAGCTGGCCGAGACTAGCTGCGCGGACACGGCCCGGCAGATCCCGCCGGGCGACATCGAGGCCGTCACGTTCGGCCCCGACGTGATCGATGGGCAGCCAAAGCGTGCGCTCTACGAGTCGGTCGGCTTTCGGCCCGCGGAGTTGCTGCCCCGGAAAGGAAGGCGGCAGCCGCCAGCGTTTTGTGCTCAGGCAGGCCGCAGACCGGGAGCATTGCACAACGACCGCGGGCACGCTCAGCGACCGTTCCGTGGCGCCTCAGCGTCCGGCGAACAAAGCCTGAGCAGGTCGCGCGCACTCGAGATAGCCCGAAACCGACCGTTGATTTGTTGCCGACGGTGGGGATACCGTCTAGTCGGCATGTAGTTAACCCACGCGCAACATTCGGTCACAGCAAGGAGGGCCGTATGACAGCTACCACCGCGGAACCAGTCTCGGGGCAACGGGGATTGCTCTCCTCGCTGATTCACCGGCAGCTGGATCACTATCCGGACACCGGTCGCCGGGTCATATACCTGACTATCACCGTACTGGCCACGATCACGCTGTACTACGAGCTGTATGTCGGTGGCTCGGTATCGACGCTGATCCTGAGCAACCTGGGCATGTCCTTCACGTTCTACGTGGCGACTGTTGCAGTCGGTAACCTGATCGGTGCCTTCGGCTCGCTGTTCGCCGGCCTTACCGACAGATACGGCCGGGCGAACCTGGTGGTATTCGGGCTGTTGTTCTCGGGCATCTTCGTGACGTTCATCTTGCCCGCCGCCACCAGCAAGTGGGCCTTCACGATCGAGAGCTTTGTCGTCGGTGCGGTCGAGGGCGTCTGCCTGGTCGCCACGCCGGCCCTGATCCGTGACTTCTCCCCGCAGGTCGGCCGGGCCACCGCCATGGGCTGGTGGACCAGCGGCCCGGTGCTCGGCAGCCTGATCGTTGCGATCGTTGGCTCCATCACGATCCCGAGCGTCATCACTAACACCCGCTTCTGGACGCACGAGTTCTACATCGGTGGCACCGTTGGCCTGGTGGTCTTCGTGATCGCCCTGCTCTGGCTGCGGGAGCTGTCGCCGGGGCTTCGCGACCAGCTGATGGTCACGATGAAGGACCGGGCGCTGATCGAGGCGCGGGCCAAGGGTCTCGATATCGAAGCCCTGGTGAAGAACCACTGGCGGCAGCTGTTCAAGCCCGACATCATCATCTCGGCCCTCGCGGTGTCGATCATGCTGCTGATCTACTACGCGCTTGTCGGCTTCCTGGTCATCTTCGCGACCACGATTCTGGGGTTCACGCTGAAGCAGGCCAATAACCTCGGTTACTGGTGCTGGGCGTTCAACGCCGGCGCAGTGATCTTGGTGGGCATGTTCTCGGACCGGCTCCGGGTGCGTAAGCCGTTCATGGTCGTCGGCGGCATCGGTGCTGCGGTCATGCTGGTGCTCTTCTTGCTGCAGTCCAAGACCGGAGCGCACCCGAGCTTCTCTACCATCGCGGCGATCCTGGCGGTCATGCTGTTCTTCCTGGGCGTCGCTTATACGCCGTGGATGGCCAGCTTCACTGAGACTGTCGAGCACCGCAACCCGGCGGCTGTTGCAACCGGCCTCGCGATCTGGGGCTGGATCATCAGGGTCGTCGTCTTCGCCTCGTCTCTGCTGCTGCTGGTCGTGATCAACTCGGTCACGCCGCTGGTCAACTACGGTGGCACCGTCGCGGGTTACGCGGCCCAGTATCCGTCCCTCGTCTGGGCCGGTTCACACGGCAAGGTCGTCGCCGATGCGACGCAGTACTCGTCGCAGCTGACGTTCGCGTCGACGCACCCGACGATCGTCGCCTTGGCGCAGAAGGATGCGACGCAGATCGCTAACGCTCAGAAATTCGCTCCTGAGCTGGCAGTGATCCAGGCGCACCCGACGCTGTTTGCCCAGGCCGCCAAGTACCCGGCGAACAAGGTGCCGGCTGCACTGGCTGCCCAACTGGTCGCAGCGGCCGGTGGCGGCAGCAAGGGCCTGGGTATTCTCGGCACGATCAGCGCGAACCAGGCCGCGATCAGCGGCGTCATTGCCGCGGCTCCGGACCTGCAGCAGATCGCGCCGTATGGGGCCCAGCTGACGGCACTGTCGAAGGTGCCAGCGTCGGTTATCGCCGAGGTCTCGGCTCCAGGGGTAGGTGCCGAGCTGGCAGCGCTGTCGAAGGTGCCGGCGTCGGTGGATGCCTACATGAAGGCGCACGCATCGGACGTGGCGGCGGCTGCGGCCAAGTCCCCAGGGCAGTGGCGGACCTGGTACTGGGTATGCTTCGGCGGACTCATCCTCTTCCTGCTGTCAATCCCGCTGTTGCGTGGTCGGTGGCGGCCGCGTGACGCGAAGCGGGATGAGGACGAGCACGAGGCAATGGTGCAGGCCGAGCTGGCCAAGCTGACCGCCAGCAACGCCTGATCGCTAGTGATGCAAGGAAGCCGGCGGGTCGCGCGAGCGGCCCGCCGGCTTCGCGTCTGCGACGTGACTCGGCCTCAGGCCTGCGGGTCGCCGCTCGCAGGCCCGTAGGTGTCAGCCCATTCGGCCGGTGGTCCGATGGTGGCTGCCTCCGGGCCGAACGTGCGGACGTAGTCACGATGGACCTGCCGCCAGCGGTCGTCCTGCTGCCACGGCGGCGGCTGGCCGGCAAGGTCGTATCTGAGCAGGTCCAGGCAGGTGTGCCAGCCCGCGCCGTCCCTCGCCGCGCGGCCGATGTCTGCGAACGAAGCCGAGAACCTCAGCATGGTGCCGTCGCCGTCGGGCGCCAGCTCGAAACGTAGCCGCTCGTCGCCCCAGTCGAACTCGAGCAGCGTCGGAGGCTCGCACACCCGAATGACGCCGTCGAACCCGGGCACGTCCATCTCCCGGAAGCTGAACCGCAGCGCGGTCCCCGGCGTCAAGTCACCCTCGATTGTCGTGGGGAACCACGCCGCGAGGTGGGCAGGCTCGGTCAGCGCTTGCCACACCTTGCCCGGCGGATGCGGAAGTCGGCGGGCGAAGCGCAAAGTCACCTCGCCGCCGCCGCGTTCCAGGATCCCGAGGTCAGCGTCGCCAGGTTGGTGCATGTAGGTCACGACTCTCCCTTCGGCCGGTGCCGTCAGCCTGCGGTCGGCTCGTCCGGCATGTCGTCCAGATGCGCGGCGAGCTGATCAAGACGACCGGCCCACAGCCGCCGGTACGGCGTCAGCCAGGCATCAAGCTCTGCCAGCGGTCCGGGGTTGATGCTGTACAGCCGTCGCTGCGCGTCCGTGCGCGACGTGACCAGGCCGGCGTCGCGCAGCACCCGCAGGTGCCTGGAAACGCCGGGCTGACTCATCGCCAGGTCGGTCACCAGGTCGCCCACCGGCCGCTCCCCGGTCAGCAGCAGGTCGAGAATGCGGCGGCGAGTCGGCTCGGCGACGACCTCGAACGCGGTCAGCGTCGTCATAATATGTAGTCTAACATATATAAGGCTTAACACATATACGCTCCTAGTACACCTGATGCATCAGCCTGCGCACCGTCCGCAGGGTGTCGTCGGCGATCGCTGCTGCCTTGGCATTGCCGGCCGCGAGGATGTCGCGCAAGTAGCCCGGCTCGGCAGCGAGCGCGGCCCGGCGAGCGCGGATGGGCGCGAACCTGTCATTGACGGCCTCCGCGGCCGCGGCCTTGAGTGCCGTGGCGCCGCGGCTGCCGATCTCGGCCGCGACGGCATCCGCGGTGGTATCGCGGCACAGCGCGGTCAGCAGTAGCAAGCTGGCGACCTCGGGCCGGCGGTCAGGCTCGAAGGTGATGACGCGCTCGGAGTCGGTCTTCGCCGCTGCCAGGAGCCGTGACGTGGCGTCCGCCGTCGCGCTTATCGGCACCGAGTTGTTCCGGCTCTTGCTCATCTTCTGGCCGTCGGTGCCGAGCAGCAGCGGAGCCGCGCTGAGCAGGCCCTCGGGCGCCGGGAAGTACGGAGTGGCCGGGCTGTACCGGTCATTGAACCGGCGCGCGATGGTGCGGGTCAGCTCCAGGTGCGGCAGCTGGTCGCGGCCGACCGGGACCAGGTTCGCGTGGCAGAACAAGATGTCGGCAGCCTGATGGACCGGATAGGTGAACATCAGACCGGAGACCGCGCCGGAGCCAGTCGCCGCTACCTCCTCCTTGACCGTCGGATTGCGCCCGATCTCAGCCACGCTGACCAGGCTCAGAAATGGCAAGAGCAGCTGATTGAGCTGCTCCACCTGGCTATGCGCGAAGATGGTCGCCCGGCCCGGGTCGATGCCGACCGCCAGATAGTCGGCCATGAGCCCGGTGACGATGCGGGGCAGGTCAGCAGGTGCCGTGCGGTCGGCGATGGCCTGGTAGTCCGCGATGAGCACGAGTAGCTCCACCCCGGCGTCTTGCAGGCGCACCCGGTTGGCGAGCGAGCCGAAGTAGTGGCCGACATGCAGCGCGCCGGTCGGCCGGTCGCCGCTGAGAATGCGGAACGCACGGGGATCCCGCGCGATCGCCGTCTCGAGGTCGTCGCTTCGGCGCTGGCTCGCGAGCTGCGACGGGGTTGCAGTGATGGTGGGCATGGCAGAACCTCCTAGTGGAGAAGGCCCGCCGGGACGTCACGCCGGTCGCATGCGAAACGGCGCGCCCAGCGGGCACGCCGTCGGTTATGCAAGGACTGGCGGCCGCTAGAGCGGCCGCCAGCAGCCGGTACTGAGGCGTCGTTGCATACCTGAACTGTAGCCGAGGTCGCGCGGACGCTGCCAGCGAGCGCGGTCGACGGCAATTGGTGCTCGCAGCCGGGCGTCACGCACGGGTCAGGTCTGCGGCTGTCAGCTGGCAGCCCGGCAGGATCAGGTCCTCGGGTGCGGGGCGGACGCCGGTGAGGATCCACGAGCACAGCCCGGCCAGCTGAAAGCTGATGAGCGGCGGGACGGCATCGCCGATGTGCCGGTACATGTTCGCCAGCGAGCCGGCGAACCGGTAGTCCCGCGGGAAGCCCTGCAGCAACGACATCTCCCGGACGGTGCACAGCCGGTCCTGCTCCGGATGGGCGTAGCGGCCGTTGCCGATGTGGCCGCACTCGCGCTTGATGGTGACGGCCGGACGGTCCCACCACAGCCGACCGTAGATGTCTGGGTGACTACCAAGATCGCGGCGCTCGACCCGTCTCGCCATGGCAGGCGTGAGGAGCATGGATCTGTCCGGATGATCGATGAGGTCCGCCCAGCCACCACCGTCGCGAGGGACGGCCGCCAGCCGCCGCTCATTCAGCGACTCCCGGAAAGCCGGCGAGACATGCAGCGGATCGGACGCGTGCCGGTGCCCCGCGGCGACGGGCGGCAGGTCCCAGATCGCCCGCCGGACGTGGGTGGCCTTGCCGTCCACGCGCCACCCGCGCCACAGATCGCGGAGGCTGTGCACCGGCAGCGGCCGGCGCACAGCAACGATGATGGCGCGCTCCCGCCGCTGTGGCAGGCCGAAGTCGGTGAGGAAGTGGATGTCGGCGGATGCTCGGTAACCGAGGCCAGCCAGCTGGCCGAGCAGGGCGCGCAGATGGCCGCTGAACCTGCCGGTGACGATCTCGCGAGCGTTCTCGACCAGCACGATGTCTGGCCGCAGCACTGCTGCGTACTCGCCGACGCGCCGGACCAGGCTGTTGCGGTGATCGTCGTGGAGATGGTTGCTGGCCATAGTGCGCGAAAATCCCGTGCAGGGCGGGCAGGCGGTCAGCACCGCCGGGCGGCGCGCGCCAATGTTCATCGCGAGGCAGACATCGGCGGGCGCCGAGCTGGCCAGGTCGGCCTCGACCGGCGTCAGCCCGATGTTGGCCGCGTAGGTGGCATTGCAGCCGAGGGAACCGACGGCCGCGCTCGGCTTGCCCAGCTGCGCGTCGGCGGCGCCGATGAGCTCGAAGCCCGGATGCCGGCGGAAGCCGCAGCTCATGCCGCCGGCGCCAGAGAAGAGGTCGACTACCGGCCACGCCCGCGACAACGGCCCACCTCCCGCAGTGAACATTAGGAGGTTTCGCGGCCCGATGCCCGCCGCCGAGCCGGGCGGCTAATGTGCCGGCTGCCGATCGTCGAGGAGGAGGCTCAGGATCCAGCCGACGACTCCGACGATGATGGCACCCCAGAAGGCGGCCCAGAATCCCGTGATGTGGAACGGCAGGGTCAGCTTTCCGGCCACCCAGCTGCACAGCCACAGCAGAAGCGCGTTGACCACCAGCCCGATCAGGCCGAGGGTGAGCACGTAGAAGAGGCAGCCGATGGTCTTCACGATCGGCTTGATCACCGCGTTCACCACGCCGAAGATGAGGGCGACCGCGATGAGCGTGCCGATCTTCTTCAGGCTGCTGCCACCCTCCAGCTCGATGCCGGGGACCACCAGGTGGGCCACGCCGAGGGCGGCGGCCACGATGAGGATGTGCAGGAAGAGCTTCATGGCGTCATCCTGCCATGGTTGGCCAAACAGCCATAATCTCATCTAGAAGCCGTCTTCGGTTCGTTACTTCGCAGCGCGGCCCCGGCGGTGCGCCGGGCCCCGAGTCTCGCGGCCGACGCTCTCAGCGTATAGGTCACATATTCGTATTTGCTCCTGCACCTGCTATTGGGTCGTGGCGGTAGTGGACACCACTATTCGGCGCTGTCACCATCACAGCGGGGGAATCAGACGCTGCGGCCCGTCGGCCGCGGCTCGCTCGGGGGAGCGGGGATGGGCTTCGCGTGGATGGCGGAGGGCGGCCGCCACGGCACCGGCAGGCGTCACTTCGATGCCGCATTCGACGAGGACGAGGACTGGCCGCGCCGTGATCCTGCCGCCGACCGGCGGCCAAGCGGCCAGCAGCAGGCCGGCCCGCGATCGCCAGGGCTTGGCCGGCACGCGCAGCCGAAGGCGCACCGGCCGATTCTCCGCGGCCTCGGGGTGGCGGGGATCTATCCGCGGGCCCGGCCGCGACAGGGCCAGCCGCAGCGCCCGGCCGGCACCCGAACCGGTCGTGGCGCGCACGCTGCCGGCCGGGCCCACGCGCCGCAGCGCCCGGCCTGATCGGCTGAACCGCTTCTCGGCAGCGCGGGTGGTGGGCAGCGCGGCGCTACCAGCGGAAATGGACGAAGATCCGGCCGAAGTTCTTGGCGTCCTTCTCGACGCGGTGATACAGGGCCTTGATCTCTTTCTGCTCCAGGAACCGCAGCACATGCTTTTTGAGCTGTCCGGAGCCCTTGCCCGGGATGATCTCGACCAGGGGCGCCTTGGTCCGGACTGCCTCGTCGATGATGCCGCGCAGCGCGCGGTCGATGTCCTGGCCGCGGTTGTAGATGTCGTGCAGATCGAGCTTGAGTTTCATGGCTATCTCCGGGTGCGTGGACCCCACGCTACCCGGCGCCTGGTTATGGCCGCGGGACGAGCACCTTGTTGACGATGTAGATCGTGGCGTTCGCCGTCCGGATGTTGCCGCAGACGATATCGGCGTTGTTGACCTGGTATCCGCTGGCGGTTTTCAGCGGGATGATCACGGTGCCGCCGAGCGTCCTGAGATGCTGGCCGCTGGCCAGGTCGGCGGGGCTGTGACGGCCGCTGACCACGTGGTACTCCAGCACCTTGACGAGGTCTGACTTGCTTTCGGTCAGCGTGCTGAGATTCCCTGGACCGAGCGCCAGGAAGGCCGCGTTGTCGGGCGCGAAGACCGTGATTCCCCTGGCCGAGTTCAGCCTGCTGGTCAGGCCAGCCACCGCGACGGCGCGGCTGAACTGGACGAGCAGCGGATTGTGGCCGGCCGCAGTCGCCGCCGGCGCCGATGCCATCGCGGCCAGGCTGCCCGCGCCGGTCACCGGGATTCTGGCGCAGCTGGCGCCGAAGGTGCCGTGCGCGCCGGCAGCCATCGGCGACCCGCTCGCCAGGCCGTGGGCGGCGGCCATCGGCAACCCGCTCGCCGGGCTGTGGGCGGCAGCGACCGGCGACCCGCTCGGTGTGCCATGCGCGGCCCTGTTCTGCCTGACCGCGCTCTGACCGGGTCCGCGCTGGCTCGGCGCCGGGCCCGATGACGTCGTGGCAGCGGATCCGCAGCCGACGGCCGCCAGTCCTGCGCAGGCAACGATGGCCGCTCGGATGCTGCAAGACCTCATGACGCCCTTCCCACGCTGTATACGAGCAGTATTGACAGCACTACGAGAGGTAACCGTCCGTCGTGGCTGTAGGCCCAGGCCTAGACGGAAAACTGACCGAGATTCGGCGCGTCGCCCACCGATCCGGCCCAGCCGTGGCCACGAATGGTGGGTATGACCACACCCGACACGCCTCTATCGGCAGCGTTCCGTGGCGGGGGCGGGGGTGAACCGGACTTCGACCTTGACTCACTGCTCGGCCACGTGGCCCGTGGCGATCAGGCAGCCTACGAGGTCGTCTACGACCGGCTGGCCGGACCTGTCTACGGGCTGATCAGGAAGGTCGTGCGGGATCCCGCGCAGTCCGAAGAAGTGGCGCAGGAGGTCTTGCTCGAGGTATGGCGCAGCGCGTGCCGGTTCGATCCCGCCAAGGGCAGCGCCATGACCTGGGCGATGATGATCGCGCACCGCCGGGCCGTCGACCGGGTCAGGTCCGCGACGGCTGAGACCCAGCGGGACCAGAAGTCCGCGGCGGCCGCAGCGATGATCGCTGTCGACGAGGTCGCCGATGCCGTCGAGGCCAACCTGGAACGCGAGCGTGTCCGCCGCTGCCTGGACTCGCTCACCGATATCCAGCGCGAGTCCGTCACGCTGGCCTACTACGGCGGCTACAGCTACCGCGAGGTGGCGGGGATGCTGAGCGTCGCCCTCGGCACGATCAAGACCCGGATCCGGGACGGGCTCATCCGGATGCGCGACTGCATGGGGGTGGTCTCGTGAAGCTGCTGAGGCATGATCTGCACACCCTCACCGGGGCTTACGCGCTGGACGCGATCGACGGCTCGGAACGCGAGCGCTTCGAGCACCACCTCGGGCGGTGCCAGCCGTGCGAGCACGAAGTGCGCGGACTTCAGGACACCGCCACCAGGCTGGCCCAGGCTGTCGCCGCGCGGCCACCCGAGCAGATGAAGGCGAGGGTCCTCGCGGCAGTAGCCGGGACTCGCCAGCTGCCGCCCGTCCCCGATGCCCGGCCACTGCCCGCGCCGAGGGCTGGCTGGACTCGGCGGCTGGCCATGCCGGTGGCCGCGGCGTGCCTGGCGGTGGCCATCGTGCTGGGCGTGCTCCTCGGCATTTCCCGGCATCAGCTCAGCACCGAGACGGCGCAGCAGCGGGCGATCGCCGCGGTACTCAGCGCCCCAGACGCCAGGCTTGTCCGGGTACCGACCTCGGTTGGCGGCGTCGCCACCGTCGTCGTGGCCGCGCATCTGCACGAGTTCGTCTTCACCACCGCCGGCTTGCCGACCCTGGCTAACGCCAGGGTCTATCAGCTGTGGGTGATGGGCCCTGGTGGCACGGCCACGTCTGCTGGACTGCTGACACTGGCAGGGAACGGGCAGACTGCGCCGGTGCTGGCGACCGGGCTCGCGGCAGGCGACCGGGTCGGCGTGACGGTCGAGCCTGCAGGCGGCACGACGAAACCGACAACAACCCCCATTGTCGTCATCAGCCCGGCGTCCTGATCGCCGACGGCGCAGGCCGCGACACGCCTTGCGGTGGCATCGGGGCCGCAAACTGCCTGATCCTCACGCTGCGTAAGCAGATGTGTTCTAGGCGTTGTCGTGGGTACGAATCGGCATACGCCTAGCTGCGGCCCGTACGGAAGCCGCCGCAAACGCCGTCATGGCGGGCGTGGATCGGGGGATCAGATGAGCAGCATGCCTGAGCGGGACGCGCCTGGCCAGTGGGGCCCCCAGCAAGGCGCTGTTCCCGACGATCGGGCTGGTGCGCCGTCGCACACCGTGCCCGGACAGGAGCAGTTCGGCGGGACGCCGCCGGGGAGCATGCCAGGACAGCCGCAGGGTGGCTACGGGCAGCAGTGGAGTAGCCAGCCCGGCAACGCCAGTCCGGTTAACCGTGACGAAACCCGGGTCACCGGCCGCCGTATCGTCCAGTACCTCATCGACGCGTTCCTCGTGTCGCTCATTCCATCGCTCGTGACGATACCGTTCGACCGCAGCGGCAGCACGACGCTGCACATCATCGGGGGACTCGTCGCCTTCGTCCTCTTCGTGCTGATTGGCCTCTGGTACTGGGTCATCAGGCCACACGGCCATACCGGCCAGACCTTCGGCATGCAGCTGCTCGGGCTGCGGGTCATCAGCAAGAGTGGTGGCCCGGCCAGCTTGTCGCAGCTGTTCATACGCTGGATCTGCCTGATCTTCGATGCGATCCCGTATACGTGGCCGTTCACCGGCCTGGTCGGGTACATCGTCATCCTGTGCTCGCGGAACCGGCAGCGTATCGGTGACCACCTCGCCAGGACGCTGGTGATCTCGGCCCGCCCCGGTGCGCAATCGCAGTTCGCCACCACTAACCCGCATCAGATGGGCGCCGACAACATGAGCGGCCCAGCCAGGTAGCTCCTTAGATCAGCGCAGCGGGCCCGGAGGGGACGACCCTCCGGGCCCGTTTTGCTGCCTGCGCCGCGCGACTAGGCGCTGGCGCGCGAACGCTCGGTCACGCGGTGAACTCCTCGTCGGGGGCGGGCGGAGGGAGCCGGTAGTGGCGGATGCCATCGGGACCGGTGCGGCTGACGGCAAGCGACTGGGCTACCAGCAGGTCGAGGTGATACATGGTCTCGCCGATGGCGAGCATCTGATTCATCAGGTCAAAGTCGGCCAGCTTGCGCCGCCGGGAGGTCCACGGGACAGCGATCGCGACCTCGTACCCGGTGTGCTCGCCATCGGACAGCACGTCGGCCATCGCCTGCAGTCGGCTCGCGTGGTGGTCGGCCAGTTCGTCGACCCGCGCGTGCGTGCTCGGCGACACCGGGCCGTGCGCGGGCAGCAGGCGCATGTCGGGCATCGCCCGGACCACGCGCAGCGACTGGAGGTAGTCGCGCAGTGGCATCGCCGACGGAGATTCCTCGAAGCCGATCGACGGCGTGATGTGCGGCAGCACGTGGTCACCGGCAAACAGGAGGCCAGCCGCCGCGTCGGCGAATACGACGTGCCCGCGCGTGTGCCCTGGTGTGTGGACTGCGGTCAGCGTGCGGGTGCCGAGGTCGAATTCCTGCCCAGCGGCGATCCACTCGTCCGGCGCCTCGTAGCCGAGTGCCGCCGCGAACGTGTCGCCAGGCAGCAGGTCGGGGTGACCGGGGACGCCCAGTTCCGAGCCGCGGACGCCCGCTGGCTCATCGCCGCGCCCGACGACGTCGATGATCGTGAGCGCCGCCAGCTGGCCGGCGACCGCCGTTGCGCCTGCCGACTGCAGCATGGTGAGCTGCGCCCCGAGCGGCCTGAACTGCGAGCTGACTAGCCTGTCGATCGAGTGCTTCTCCTCGGCGCCGAGTGCCACCGTCGTGCCGAACAGGCGGCGAACCGCGATGGCCTGGGTGTAGTGATCGCGATGCAGATGGGTGACGAGGAACCTGCGCACGTCCGGCAGGCCAGCCCCGATCGCTGCCAGTGAACGCTCGAGCTGATCGCGGGCGTTGGCCAGGGCCCAGCCTGAATCGATCAGGACCAGTCCGCCCGCCGCCTCGATGGCGTACACGTTGACCGCCCGCAGCGCATCAGATGGCAGGGGCAGCGGTATCCGATGCACGCCGGGCGCGACGGGATGCGCGCCTTCCTCGGTCCACCCATGCCGGTCTGCCAAGGCCGCCCTCTTCGCGCTGGGTCATCCCATCGAAAATAGCAGTGCGCCAGTTGCAGGCTGCTCGCCCCGGTGACGCGTGCCCGGTCGTGCCGGGTCCGTTAGTCGCCGCGCCGGGCGGTCCAGATCCCGGTGCCGTCGATGTCGGCCTCGCTCGCGAGGCCGCGGGCCTGAAGGTGCCGCAGGTGCGAGAGCACCTCGCCGACCGCGGCCTGCCGCTGGAACGAGACAAGCTGCGCCCAGGGCCGTGACCAGGTGATTCCGGCGGCTGCATCCCAGGAGGTGATACCGGTGCCGCCCGCTGCCGCGAGGAGGGCGGCCGTCTCGGCGAGCCGCTCGCCGTGGTGCTCGGCCAGGAAGTCCAGGCGTGAGTCCAGGTCCGTGAACCGGTACTCGTGCGCAGGCAGCACCTCGCGCGGCTGAATGCCGCGCAGCTTGCCGAGGGAGCCGAGGTACTCCTCCAGCGGGTTGTCGGTCAGGTTGTAGGAGGACACGTTGGGAGTGATGCGCGGCAGGATGTGGTCGCCGGTGAGCAGCAGATCGTGCGTCTCGTCGTGAAAGCACAGATGGCCGGGCGTATGTCCGGGCGTCCACACGGCGCGCAGGCGCAGGCCGGCCACGTCGGCGAGCTCGCCGTGCTCGATCATGCGGTCGGCCCGCACCATCGGCTCGACCTGGCTAGCACCCTGCCTGCTAGCGATCAGCTCCGCCAGGTGCCCGGCCGGAGCGCCGCACCAGCGCAAGTACGACACCATGCCGTCGCGCATGAGACCGCGGTCGCCCTGCATCCCCAGGAAGGCGTCCTCGGCCGGGTGCATGCCGACCCAGGCCCCTGAGGCCGCACGCACCTTCGCGGACTGGCCATGGTGATCGGGATGCACGTGCGTGATCAGCACAGCGGTGACGGCGGTCAGCGGGATCTCACACTCGCCAAGCCCGCTGGTCAGCGCCTGCCAGCTGTCCGGGTGGTTCCAGCCGGGGTCGATCATGACGAATCCGGCGTCGTGCTCGATCAGGTAGCTGAGCACGTAGCGCAGCGGATTGCCGATGATCGGCACCGGGACCGACCACACGCCGCCGGTAACCTTCTCGACGGGCGGGAACTCGGACCGCTGCCACGCATCACGCTGCCGTGTGCCCGTTACCTGCATACTTGCGAAGTCCCTTCGCGCCAGCCCGTCGATCCGCGGGTGTCGAGCCAGGGCGCCCTAGCCCGCCACGCTCGGCGCCGACGAGAATGTGGCGGATAACGCGCGCACCGGTTGACATGGGATCTGGCGCCATGCTTCGCTCGGAGCCAGGCTAGAAGTATAACTGATTTCAGTTTTTGGGCCTGGCCCCTGCTCGAGGCAGACAGGCAGGCACGCAGGCCAGGCAGACAGGCAGAGAGGCACGCCGATGAACGACGACTTCCGCGCCAGGGCGCGGGCGTGGCTGGCCGCCAACGCCCCCCGCCGCGCGTCCGGTGATGACGACGGTGAGTCCAGCCTCACCACGATCGCCGACCAGAAGGCGTTCCAGGCCAAGCTCTACGACGCGGGGTTCGCGGGCATCACCTGGCCGAAGGAGTACGGCGGCCAGGGCCTCACCGGCGCCGAGCAGATCATGTGGAGCCAGGAGTCGCGCGACTACGACCTGCCCAACGGCGCGTTCTTCATCGGCATCAGCATGCCGGGCAACACGCTGGTCGAGCTCGGCACCGACGCGCAGAAGAGGCGCTACCTGCCGAAGATGCTCAGCGGCGAGGAAATCTGGTGCCAGCTGTTCTCCGAGCCGGGGGCCGGCTCGGATGTCGCGAGCCTCCAGACCAGCGCCGTGCGCGACGGAGAGACCTGGGTGCTGACCGGGCAGAAGGTGTGGACGTCAGGGGCCCAGTTCAGCGACTACGGCGCGATCCTCGCGAGGACCGACCCGACCAAGCCGAAGCACAACGGCATCAGCATGTTCATCGTGGATATGCACGCCCCCGGCGTCACGATCCGGCCGCTCAAGGTGGCGACCGGGCACTCGCCGTTCAACGAGGTCTTTTTCGACAACGTCCGGATCCCGGCCGACGGCCTCATCGGCGCGGAGAACAAGGGCTGGGACGCCGCGGTGGTCATGCTGCGGCACGAGCGCATCGCGATCGGGACGATGAGCTCGTCGCGCACCAGCCCGCTGGCCTTCGACTCGCTGCGGGACCTGGCCGCCGGCCTCGGCCGCACCAGCGACCAGGGTGTCCGCCGGGACCTGGCCGAGCTGTACGCCCGGAGCAAGGCCGTCCAGCTGTTCGCGCTGCTGCTGCGCGAGGAAACGCAGGCGGGGCGGCTGCCGGGAGCGCGCGGCTCGGTGGCGAAGCTGGCCGGCTCGGAGCTCGGCAGGTTCGCCGGCAACATCGCGGCCGACGTGCTCGGCGACCAGCTCGCCGGCTTCGACGACGACGCGATGGCGGCCGTGACCACCTCGATCGTCGCGGCGCCCGGCAGCGCCATCGCGGGCGGCACCAGCGAGATCCAGCGCAACATCATCGGCGAGCGCGTGCTCGGGCTGGCCAAGGACCCGGGTGTCGACCGGGCTACGCCGTTCAACCAGCTGCGCGTCGGCACGCAGCGCCAGCACTGATGCACAGAACTGAGCAGCGGAAGGGCAGCGAGGGAATCCGATGGCACTGATACTCACGGACGAAGAGCAGGCGCTGGCCGACTCGGTGCACAAGTTCGTCGCCGACCGCAGCCCGCTGACGTCGCTGCGGCACCTGATCAGCTCTGGCGAGCCCTACGATGCGGCCGTCTGGAAGCAGATGACAGCACAGCTCGGCCTCGCCGGCCTGACCGTGCCCGAGGAATACGGCGGCGTCGGCGCTGGCCGCTCGGCCCTGTCGGTAGCGCTCACCGAGCTCGGTGCCGGCCTGGTGGCTTCACCGCTACTGGCGTCGGTGCTCGCGGTCGAGGTCCTGCTGCACCTGGACGACGAGGCGGCCAGGCTCGAGCTGCTGCCGAGGATCGCCGCCGGTGAGGTCATCGCGACGGTGGCGGTGGCGAGCAGCGCCGGTGGCCGCGTGACCGCGTCCGCCGCCGGCCAGGGCGACGATGGCGGCGTGACGCTGTCCGGCACGATCTCCCCGGTGCTCAGCGGCGCCGAGGCGAGCGTGCTGCTAGTCCCGGCCGAGAGCGACGACGGCACGGTCATCTACCTGGTCGACGGCGCCGCCGCGGGCCTCACCAGGACCCGGCTCACCGCAGTTGACCACAGCCGATCGCTAGCGCGCGTCCAGCTCAGCGGCACGCCGGGCCGGGCACTGGCCGGCGACGGGACGGCAGCTCTGGCCGCCGCCGCCGACGTGGCCAACCTCGCGCTGGCCTCGGAGTCAGCTGGGGCGATGAAGGCGTGCCTGGACATGACAAGCGCGTACGCCAGGATCCGGGTGGCGTTCGGGCAGCCGATCGGCGCGTTCCAGGCGGTGAAGCACCGGCTGGCCGACATGGAGAAGTCCTGGGAGCTCGGCTACGCGGCCCTGCGCGACGCGGCCAGGGCGGGCGACGCGGAGCCGGGCCGGTTCTCGGTCGCCGCCTCGGTCGCCAGGGTGCTGCTGGCCAGCGCGTACGCCGATGCCGCGGTGGACACGGTCCAGCTGCATGGCGGCATCGGCTTCACCTGGGAGCACGACGCGCACTTGTACTACAAGAACGGCCTGTCCAACAAGGTGCTCCTCGGCGGGCCTGGCGACCAGCTCGACCGGCTCGCAGACTCGCTCGGGATCTAGACGGGCCTAGCTCGGCGACGTCCTGGTGGCGCCCCAAAAGCAGAACGGATTCCAGAAAGCGGGTCAGCAGCAGTGCCACAGGCAGGGCCGGCCATTCCGTCGACTGCGGCGCAGCACGGCCGGCACGACCGCATCCTCGCCGCCGCCACGGCCATGCTCGCGGCCGGCGGTGAAGACGCCCTGCAGATGAAGGACCTGTCGCAGCGAGCCGGCGTGTCGGTCGCGACGCTGTACCGGTACTTCCCGGCCAAGGATCACGTGCTGCTGGGCATCCTGCTGAGCCGCTACTCCTCGGCGCTGGCCCGAGTGACCGCCGAGATCCCGCCCGGCCCGACCGCGCGTGACCGGGTCACCAACCACCTGCTGCGAGAGTTCCGTGCCGAGCAGCGCGAGCCGCGCCTGACCGCCGCGCTGAGCCGGGTCATCAGTGAGACCAGGCGCAGCTACAGCGAGATCATCGAGCAGGTCGAGCACCTGCACCTGCAGATGCTCGAGCACGTGGCCGGCGCCGGCGCGCCGATTAGCGTGGAGCAGCGGCAGCTGCTGCCGGTCGTGCAAGCCATCTTCGGCGCGGCGACCAGACGCTGGCTGGCGGGCGTCTGCTCGCCAGCCCAGGCCAGGTTCGAGATCCGGGTCGGCTGTAGGCTGCTCGACCTGCCGGATGCGGCGGTCTCGGCGGAGTCGCTGCTGGCGGGCCCGGCAGCCTAGGGACCGACGTCACGCGACCGACGTCTAGCCACCGACCTCTAGCGACCTGAGGACATCATGATGCCGATCGACGCTGACGCGCTGGCGGCCATCGCGACGCGGTTCGCCGCCCGCGGTGGCCAGCCCGGGCTGGCGTATGGAGTAATAGCCAATGGAGAGCTGGCGCACTCCGGCGGCCGCGGCGAGCGCTGGGTTGGCGGCCCGCCGCCGGACGCCGACACGGTGTTCAGGATCGCGTCGATGACCAAGAGCTTTACCGCGACGCTGGTGCTGATGCTGCGAGATCGGGGCGCGCTCCGCCTTGACGATGCGGCCGTCGATTACGTGCCGGCGCTGGGCGGAGTGGAGCTGCCGTCGGCCGACAGCCCCGTCATCACCATCCGGCACCTGCTGACGATGGTGGCTGGCTTTCCCACCGACGACCCCTGGGGCGACCGCCAGCAAGGCCTGGACCCGGCGATATTCGCTCGGCTGCTGGCGGACGGCGACGTGCGCTGCGCCTGGGCCCCCGGCACCAGGTTCGAGTACTCAAACCTGGGCTACGCCGTCCTCGGCAAGGTCATCGAGTCGGTCACAAGCCTGGATTACGCTCGCGCGATCCAGACCGAGGTGCTCGGCCCGCTCGGGCTGACGCGGACCGGGTACGAGGCGGCGGAGTTTGAAGGGTCGCAGCTGGCGCGCGGGTACCGCCGTGACTCAGGCAACTGGCAAGAGCTCGAGCCCGACCCCTGCGGCGCCTTCGCGCCCATGGGCGGGATCTTCAGCTGCGTGCGCGACCTGGCCCGGTGGGTCGCTGGGTTCGCCGCCGCCTTCCCGCCTGGCCCGACGCACGCGGTGGCTGCCCCGCCGGCCGACGCCAATCACCCGCTCTGCCGCGCCTCCCGCCGGGAGATGCAGCTCGGGCAGGTAGCGATCACGGAGGAGGGCTCCGGCACCGTCGCGCGGTTCACCGGGCCCGCCTCGATCAGCTATGGCTTCGGCCTGTTCGCCGAGGATGATCCTGCGTTCGGCACCATCGTGCAGCACAGCGGCGGCTACCCCGGCTACGGCAGCCAGATGCGCTGGCATCCGGCGACCGGTCTCGGCACCGTGGTGCTGGCCAACAGCACGTATGCGCATGCGGGCGCGCTGGCCGGCGAGTTGCTGTCGGCGCTGCTGACGGCACAAGCCAGGCAGGACACGGAACGGGGTCGCCACCGCCTGCGCGGCCCCGTCCCCAGCGGCAGCCCGTGGCCGGAGACGCTGGCGGCGCGCGACACTGTCAACGACCTGCTCGCAGACTGGGACGACGACGTCGCGGCGCGCATCTTCACCCCCAATGTCGATCTGGACCGGCCGCTCGCGCAGCGCAAGGCCGAGATCGCCACGCTACGGGAGCGGATCGGCGTGTTCGCGGCCGACCGCGACAGGCCCGCCGAGTTCGAGTCGCCTGCGCACTGCCGCTGGTGGCTGACTGGTCCGGGCGGCACCGTCACGGCAGAGATCAAGCTGGCACCGCTGCGGCGTGCGCTGGTGCAGCAGCTCGCGATCGCGGTGCCGCCGGCCCGCGGCTCCGCGCTGGATCAGGTACTGGACCAGCTCGTCGGCGCGCTCCGCGCTGCGGTGCCGCCCTGGCCAGCCGGGCTGACGAGCGCAGCTGGCTTCGACGCCGACCGGGCCGCGCGCCAGCTGCGCATCGGGGCGGCGTGGGCAGGCCAGCCAGTCGTCGACTGCTACCTGGCCGGGAACGGCAGCACCAGCGCGACCGTGCTGCTGACCGGCCCGACCGGCAAGGTCGCACTGGCCGTGGAGATCACCGAGTCGGGCCAGCTCCAGCGCGCCGAGGTCACGCTCGAGGGCTAGGCCCGGCCGCGCTGGAGCGGACGCCAGGCGCGGCCCGGCGCCGTTGCTAGGCCTCGGTCAGCTGGCCGGTTCGAGGATGACGACCGGGATCTGCCGCGTCGTCATGCCCTCGTACTCCTGGAAGCCCGGGTACTGGGTCTTGTGGGCGGTCCAGATCGGCTCGCGCTCGGCATCGTCCGCGACGCGTGCTCGCAGCGCCATGGTCTGCGTCCCGATCTCGGCCCGCACGTCCGGGTTCGCGACCAGGTTGTGGTACCAGTCGGGATTGGTGGGCGCGCCCGCCTTCGAGGCGAACACCGCGTACCCACGGTTGATCGGCCGGTACATCATCGGATTCACGCGCTCCTGGCCGGTCTTCGCGCCGGTGGTGTGGAGCAAGAGGATCGGCGCGCCCTCGAATGGGCCGCCGACCTTACCCCCGTTCGCACGGAACTCTTCGATGATCTTGTCGTTCCAGTCCGACATGGCAACTCCGCTGGTGCTCGTCGATGAGTGGGTAGCAGTCGCTTTATGCGCTGCGGCTGGCCTGTCCGCGCACCTCGAGGTGCTCGAGCAGATCCTGGGTCGCGGCGGCGACCGCAGCTACTGCGTGCTCGAACGCCTGCGCGTTGTGGCCCGCTGGCGTGCGGAAACCGCTGATCTTGCGAACGTACTGAAGCGCGGCGGCGCGCACGTCAGCGTCGGTGACTTGCTCGGTGTACGGCTCTCGGAGTGTTTTGATGCTGCGGCACATGAGTCAGACGTTACGCCAGTAGCGGCCGCCTCGCGCCCGTCGCGGTGCCGCCGGCGGCCCTAC
Source organism: uncultured Actinomycetota bacterium (assembly GCA_963792725.1). Taxonomy (GTDB): domain Bacteria; phylum Actinomycetota; class Actinomycetes; order Streptosporangiales; family Streptosporangiaceae; genus JAJYUU01. The sequence continues at coordinate 290,687 of CAWBXJ010000005.1, forward strand.
TCTGCTACTCATGACTTCTGCTACCGAATTTGAGCTGGATAGGGATCTCGGCGCGGTCCGGCTGTACCGGCGCGGTCCGGCGGCCAAGCTCGAGCTCAACCGCCCCGATCGGCTGAATGCGTGGAACGAGAGCCTCGGCCTGGCACTGCGGGACACCGTACTGGAGCTAGCCGCCGACGACTCGGTCCGCGCCGTGCTGATCACGGGCGCCGGCCGGGCCTTCTCCAGCGGCGCTGACCTGCGCGAGGCAGGCGAGACGGCCTCAGGCGGCCGTCCGGATGTCTACACGATCCTGACGGAGCGGTATCACCCGATCATCACTGGGATCCGGTCGATGCCAAAGCCCGTCGTGGCGGCCGTCAACGGCGTTGCGGCGGGCATCGGGCTGTCACTGGCGCTCTCGTGCGACCTCGTCTTGAGCGCCGAGTCTGCCTACTTCGTGCTGGCCTTCGTCAACGTAGGCCTGGTACCCGATGGCGGCTCGTCGTTCCTCGTGCCGAGCAGGATCGGCTTCGCCAGGGCCGCCGAGCTTGCGCTGCTCGGCTCCCGGCTCTCGAGCGAGCAGGCCATGGACTGGGGACTGATCAACCGCGTCTGGCCCGACGCCGAGCTGATGCCGCAGGCAGAAGACCTCGCGTGGCAGCTGGCAAACGGGCCGACGGGCTCATACGCGGGCACCAAACGACAGCTGAATGCGTGGCTCTATGGCCGCGTCGAGGATCAGCTGGAACTCGAGGCGCGGATCCAGCTGGAGCGGTCACGGTCGGCCGACGTGGCCGAAGGCATCGCCGCGTTCGCGGCCAAGCGGCCGCCCGTCTTCACCGGCGACTGAGCCTCAGGCGGCACCGCCTGCGGAGCACATTGTGGTCCGCTCGCGCATGGATGTGGAATTGCTGCGGCTATAGGCGTAGTAATTCCACATCCATGGCTCAGCGCGTCCTGGCTCAGGGCCTCGACCGCGCCAGCTTGTGCATCGCCCCGATCCGCGCGCGGATCTGGTCCGCCGTGGCCTGGGGCAGCGGCGGGCCGCCGCAGCTGCGCCGGAGCTCCGCGTGGATCGCGCCGTGCGGCTGGCCAGTGCGATGGTGCCAGGCGGCGATGAGGCCGTTCAGCTCCTTGCGCAGCGTGGCGAGCGTCTCGCGGGTCGTTGGCGCTGGTGCTGGTCCGGCGGCCGACCTCGCCGCGGGCGCGTGTCCGGTTGCGGTCGCGGCGCGGCCGGTCAGCTCGCCGGGTTTGCGGCTGCGCAGCAGCAGCGCCACCTGCTCCGGTTCCAGCAGGCCGGGCAGGCCGAGGAAGTCCTCTTCCTCGGCAGTCACGCCGAACTCGTTGCCGTCGTAGAGAACGCGGTCGAAGTGGGCCGACGCTGCCAGGGCCTGGAACGCCTCCTGATCGAGCTCGTCGGCCGTGTCACGCTGCCGTAGCGCGTCGGCGAGTGCGCGCTCGTCCTCTTTCGCGTCCTCCGCGCGGCTCAGGATGTGATCACGCTCGGCCTCGAGCTCGGCCGCGTACCCGAGCAGCGACGGGATGGATGGCAGGAACACCGAGGCGGTCTCGCCGCGCCGCCTGGCGCGGACAAAGCGGCCGACGGCCTGGGCGAAAAACAAGGCCGTCCCGACGCTCGTCGCGTACACGCCGACCGCGAGCCGCGGGATGTCGACGCCTTCGGACACCATCCTGACCGCCACCATCCACCGGTCAGCGGAGGCAGTGAACCTGGCGATCTTCTTGCTCGCGGCCGGGTCGTCGGACAAGACCACGACTGGCCTGGTCCCGGTGATGTCGCGCAGCAGCGAAGCGTACGCACGCGCATCCGCGTGGTCGGAGGCGATGACGAGCCCGCCCGCATCCGGCATGCCGCGGCGCACCTCGGTTAGCCGCCGGTCGGCGGCCTCGAGCACTCGCATGATCCAGGCGCCGGCCGGATCGAGCGCCGTCCGCCAGGCGTGCGCGAGCTGCTCTGCGGTCATCAGGGCGCCCAGCGTGCCCGCCAGCTCGTTCCCGGTCCTGGTCCGCCACCGCATCTCGCCGGAATACGCCAGGAAGATGACCGGGCGGACGACGCCGTCGCTGAGCGCCGGGCCGTAGCTGTAGACGTAGTCCGACGAGCTGCGCAGGCTGCCGTCCGCGCCGCGGCTGTAGGTGACAAACGGGATCGGGTTGGTGTCGCTGCGAAAGGGAGTGCCGGTCAGGGCCAGCCTGCGCCGGGCGGGCTCGAACGCGACCCGGACTGCCTCGCCCCACGACAGCGCGTCGCCGGCGTGGTGGATCTCGTCGAACACCACGAGCGTCCGGCGGCTCAGCGTGCGCTGGCGGTGCAGCGCAGGGTGGGCGGCGACCTGCGCGTACGTCACCGCGACGCCGGTGAAGTCGGCCGAGGCCTGACCCTGGGCGTTGGTGTACTCCGGGTCCAGCGCGATGCCAAGCCCGTGTGCCGCCTGCGCCCACTGATGCTTCAGGTGCTCGGTGGGCGTGACGACGGTGATGGCGCTGATCTCCCGGCGGGCCATCAGCTCGGCGGCGACCGTGAGCGCGAATGTCGTCTTCCCGGCACCCGGCGTCGCGACGAGCAGGTAATCGCGGTTGTCGGCACGGAAGTAAGCCCCGTGCGCGTCTTTCTGCCAGCTTCGCAGTGACAGCATCAGGTCCGGCCGAGCCGGGCGACTAGCGGACGGAGCTTGGTCATCGGCGGCGGCAGCAGAGAGGGTCACAGGAGCGAGAGGCTACCAGCGGGCGCCGACAGCGGCCGGCAGCGCCACTCGCGTGCTTAGCCGCCGTACTGGTCGGCTAGCGACGCGAACGCCAGCGCGGTCTGCCCGGTCTTACCTTTCTCGTCGAGCTGCTCGAGGGCGAAATCCACCGGCACGACGCGGGTCACCGCGAGGGCGAGCTGGCGCAGGAGCTGGTCGGCCACATCGGCGCGGGCCCGCGGCCTGAAGTGGATCGACATGGCCCGGCTCGCCGCCGCGGCCGCCAGTGCGACGAACCGCTGTCCGTCGGCAGTGATGCCGAGCGCGTGCAGGTCGGCGGGCAGCAGGTCGGCGGCAGCGATCACGTCGCGCAGAGTCTGGAGCGTGAGGTCCTGACCGTCCGGGCCGTCTGCCAGCGCTATCCAGTACGAGCAGTCCGCCGCGATCGTCGCGGCCTTGAACGCCGGGAGCCGCGCGCCGACCTGCATGGCCTTGTTGACGGACTCGATCAGCTGCGTGCGCACGTGCGCGTACTGCTCAGGCTGGTCCGCCCGCATGTAGCCGACCTGCTGCATGTCGATGAGATTCCTAATCGCCAGCTGGTAGTTGCCGAGCTGGAGCCACACGTTGGCCGCGGTGCCGGTGGCAACCTCGGCGAGGTCCAGATCGCCCACCGAGATGGCCTGCAGGGCCCGCTGCCGTGCCTGCTCGGCTAGCTGCGGAGTGAGTTCGGCGGCACGCTCCGACATGAGCGAGCTCAGGCTCCCGCTGGACGCCGCCTGGAATAACTCTTCGACGTGCATCGTGAAACCCCCCACCCGGCCCCACTCCCCATGAAGCCTCCTAAATCGTCTGAGAAGGCATCAGAAATGTCAAGGGACATAGGCAGCAGGCGCCTGCGGCGTAATAGCGGCCGCCGACGGCCGTGGCATTAATCGCCATTGTTTGACAAATGCGCCGACCTCGCTAGGGCCAGCGAGCCGAGCTCGAACGCATGGATTCGGCTGCTTTTCCACAGGGTGGTCTGGCGTTCTAGGAATGTCCATCTAAAGCCGGCCACCGAGCGTACCGTTGGTACCCCGCACGCACCGGGGAAGGGGGCTGGCACGGCGTGGAAGGGCCATGAAATTACCTCGGTCTACGTCCGCCATCGTCGCGGCCTCGCTAGTCGGCGGTGCGCTAACGCTTGTTGTCGCCTGGCTGCGCCAGCCCATGCCGTTGCACGTCGACCCGAGCCAGTGGGTCGTCGCAGGCGTGATCGGTGCGCTGGCACTGGGCAACTGGGTATGGCCGGTCGTGGTCTTCCGGAGCGGCGAGTCCGAGGCGATCAGCCTCGACGAGTGCTTCTTCGTCATCCTCGCCCTGCTCGTGCCGCCGCTGCTCACCCTGGCGACGCTGGCGCTGGCGACGACGGTGGCGCAGGCAATACGCCGGCGCCCGGCGGTCAAGTCGGCGTTCAATGTCGGCCAGGTGCTGATAGCGGCGGGGCTGGGACTTGCCGTGAGCCGCAGTATCACTGCCCCCTCCGCGTCCGCGGCTCTCATCTCGGCCGGTCAGATCGCGGCCGTGATGCTCGGCGTCGGGGTATACGTCGTGACCAGCACTTTCCTCGTCAAGCGGGTCGTGGTCTCGGTCGGCGCGACCTGGCGACAATTCGTCACCGATGTCCCGATGCAGGTGACGCTTGCCGGGGTTGGCGGCCTGATCGGCGTCGTCCTGGCGCTCGCGATCCACGTCCACCCATTGGCAGTCGCGATCGCGGTGCCCGTGCTCGTCCTGGAGCGCCTGCTGATCAGCGCGAGATTCGGGGCCTTGTACGACCGGGCCAGGATGGCGGCGCTGTACGAGGTGACGCTGGAGGCGAACCGGGGCCTGCGGCAGGAGGCCGTGCTTGACACCATTCTGACGTCGGTGCGAAGCCTGCTGCGCAGCCCGCAGGCGATGCTGACGTCGGACGATCCCGGACCCGGTCAGCTCGCTGCGCCAATCACCGTGGGCGGTCGGCAGCACTGGCTCACGGCTTCTGGCCGGCGCCGGGGCGAGCCGTTCGACGAGGCCGACAGGGGCTTGCTGCACGCGCTGGCTGCCGTCGGGGACGGTGCACTCAGCAACGCCGAGCTGTATCAGCAGGTCCAGGTGCAGCGCGAGCGGCTCGCCTCGATCACCCTCAACATCGGCGAGGGTGTCTGCGCCGTGGACGCGGCCGGGCAGCTGACTTTCGTCAACCCCGCCGGGGCCGACATGATCGAGCTTCCGCTACCGACGACCGTGAGGATCGACGAGCCGGGCAGCGACGATGCTATGGCGGCGCCGGACTTCCTCCTCGTTCCCGCCCTTGAAGTCATGCGCACGGGCCGCACCCTCCGGGTGCACGACGCCCGCTTCCGCGCCAGGAGCGGCGGTACCGTCCCGGTCGCTTACACGGCATCGGCGGTCATCACCGACGGCGCGCCGTCGGGCGCGGTGATCGCCTTCCGCGACATCACCGAGCGCAAGGCGTTCGAGGACGAGCTGCACCAGCACGCGTTCTATGACAGCCTCACCGGCCTGGCCAACCGCCGCCTGCTGGTGGAGCAGCTCGACCAGGCGCTGCGGCGGTCGGCGCTCGACCGCAAGACCCACGCCCTGATCTTTCTCGACCTGGACCGGTTCAAGAGCATCAACGACAGCCTGGGACACGTCACCGGCGATGAGTTCCTGGTGGCGATCGCGACCCGGCTCAAGGGCGTGGTGCGAAGCCACGACCTGCTTGCCCGGTTCGGTGGTGACGAGTTCGTGGTGCTGCTGGACGACGTCGCCGGCGTGCATGAGGCGATCGCCGCCGCGGGGCGCATCTGCACCGCGGTCGAGCAGCCGTTGGTGCTGCCCGGCGGCTACGAACTCGTCGCCAGCGTGTCGATCGGCATTGCGATGACCGAGCCGGGCAAGTCGGCCGACGACGTGCTACGTGACGCCGACGTGGCGATGTACGACGCCAAGGCCAAGGGCGGCGGCGGCACGTACCGGGTGTTCGACCAGAGCGCCATGGGGACGCGCTCCTCCGAGCGGCTCGAGATCGAGGCCGAGCTGCGTAAGGGGCTCGAGCGTGACGAGCTGGAGGTGTACTACCAGCCGTTCTACTCCCTCGATCAGCAGCAGATCGTCGGCGCCGAGGCGCTGGTGCGGTGGCGCCATCCCACGAATGGCCTGATCAGCCCGCTGAGGTTCATCCCGATGGCGGAGGAGACTGGCCTGATCCTGCCACTCGGCCGCTACGTCCTGGACAAGGCGTGCGCGCAGGTGCGGCTCATCCGCGACCGGCTGGACGTGGACGTGCCGATCAGCGTCAACCTCTCGCCGCGGCAGTTCCAGGAGAGCGGGCTCCTGTCGCAGGTGGCCGCCGCGCTAGACGCCAGCGGCCTGCCGTCTGAACTGCTCACGTTCGAGATCACCGAGTCGATGGTGATGGCTGACCTCGCTGGTGCTCGCGAGGTCATGAAGAAGCTCAACCGGCTTGGCGTGCGCCTGGCTATCGACGACTTCGGTACCGGCCACTCGTCGCTGGCCTACCTCAAGCAGTTCCCCGTGCACGAAGTCAAGGTGGACCGGACGTTCGTCCAGGGTGTCGCCGAGAGCCCGGTGGACTCGGCGATCGTGCGGGCCATCATCGATCTGGCCAGCGCTATCGGCATCTCGGCGATGGCTGAGGGGGTTGAGACCAAGGCCCAGGTCACCGGGCTCAAGATGCTGGGCTGCGAAGTCGGGCAGGGTTTCTACTTCTCGCAGCCGCTGGCGGCCGACGACTTCGATGAGCTGCTCACTCGCCATTTTGCGCCTGCGAGCGCGCGGGAGCTTGTCGACGAGGGCGCCAGCATGCCCAGCTGACGCCGCGCCGTTCCCGCGCAGCCGATGGTGTCGCGCAGCCGATGGTGCCGCCCTGCCGATGGTGCCGTGCAGCGCGAGTGTGCCTGGGAAGTTGCACGAGTTGCGCCTGGGAAACGGTCCGGTAATGCAGTCCGCATTACGGTCTGCGCTATGTCTACCAATTCAAGTGTGTATGACCTGCTCGGCGGCGACCGTCAGGCACTGCGGTCGGTCACGAGCGCCTTCTACCAGCGCGTCCTGGCTGACGACATGCTCGGGGCGCATTTCGATGGCGTCGACATGGACAGGCAGTCCGTCATGCTGGCCGAGTTCCTGGCGATGGCATTCGGCGGACCGCACGCCTACGCGGGCCGTGACCTCCGCACCGCGCACGCAGAGCTGACCGGGCTGACCGACGCGCACTTCGACCGGGTCGTCGCTTACCTTGCCGACACGCTGCGCGCCTACGGGGTCGCTGACGGGGACGTCGCTACGGCCCGCGCGGTGGCCGAGACCGTCCGCGGCGACGTGCTGAACCGCTAGGGCGGCGGCTCCTTGGACGTCGCCCGGCTCAAGAGCAGCTTTGCCCGCGTCGCCATGCACGGTGACGAGGTGCCGTTGCACTTCTATTCCGACCTGTTCCTCAAGCACCCGGAAACGCGGCCGATGTTCCCGGTGTCCATGCAGGCACAGCGCGCGCACCTGGTCGATGCGCTCGTCAACATCGTCTCGAGTGTCGACAACGTGGACAACCTGACGGTGTTCCTGCGCGATCTCGGCCGCGGCCACCGCAAGTTCGGGACGCTGACTGAGCACTATGAGGCGGTCGGCGCCAGCCTGCTGGCGACCCTCGCGCATTTCTGCGGCGACGCGTGGGACGCGGACCTGGAAGCGGACTGGCGGGACGCCTTCAAGCTGATAGCCGGCGTCATGACCACGGCGGCGCAACAGGACGAGCAGCGGCATCCGGCCTACTGGACGGGCACCGTGGTCGCACACGAGCGGCGGTCGTTCGACGTCGCCATCCTGACGATGCACACCGAGCCGAGGCTGAATTACGTCCCCGGACAGTCCGTGGCGATCGAGTCACCGGCCCGGCCCCGACTGTGGCGCTACTACTCGATGGCCAACGCGCCGCGGCCTGATGGCAGCCTCGAGTTCCACGTCCGGCTCATCGACGGCGGCGCTGTCAGCATGGCGCTTACCGCCGTCACGTCCGCCGGTGCCGAACTCAAGCTCGGACCGCCCGTCGGTGTCCTGCGACTCGACACCGCGTCGAGCCGGGACATCCTGATGGTCGCTGGCAGCACCGGCCTCGCACCGCTCAAGTCGATACTCGAGCAAGTGGCCAGCCTGCCGCAGCCGCCGATGGTGCATCTCTTCTTTGGCGCGCGTAACGCTGACGGCCTTTATGACCTGCCCGGCCTGGAGAAGCTGGCCGCCGAGAAGCCATGGCTGACGGTCGTGCCAGCCGTGGCCGCCGGCCGGTTCGCCGGGCATACCGGCTCGCTCACGGACGTCGTGATCAGCTACGCGGACTGGTCAGGCCACGACGCTTACATCGCCGGGCCGACCGAGATGGTGCAGGACACCGCCTCGAGGCTGGCCGCGGCAGGAACCCCGGTCACGCAGATACACATCGAGGATTTCGGCTGGAGCGAGCCATGACAACGGAAGCCTGGTACGACGAGCAGAAGCGGCTGACTCCGGATCACCTCCGGGCCGTCACGTTCCCGCTGACGCGCTGGGGCCGGCACGGCTACGAGGAGGAGCCCGTCCGCGCGTTCCTCGCCGAGGTGCACGTCGAGATGGTCCGGCTCCTGAACGAGCGAGCCTCGCTGTGGCAGGAGGTCCAGCGCCTCCGCCGACGCATCCTGGGCAAGGAGACGGGCAACGACGCGATCCTGTTCGGCAAGGACGACGCGCACATCCATGCGGTGCGCATCCTCTCCAGCGCTCAGCGCACAGCCGACCGTTATGTAGCGGACGCGCAGGCATACAGCGGCCGGCTAACCGAGGAGGCACGGGCCCGCCGCGACGAGATCATGGGCCAGGCCCAGCAGCACGCGGACATGCTGCTCGACGAGGCCAGAACCAGGGCCCGCGCAGCCGCCGTCGACGCCATGAACCATGACGGACTGCCGCCGCAGACCGACCAGGAGCGGCGCGCCATCCAGGGAGAGCTCGCCTACCTGCGCACCTTCAGCGAGGTGTACCGGCAGCATCTGCGGATCTACACCGAGGACGTGCTCCGGACGATCGAGGACTGGGAGAGCAAGGAGCGCGCGGCCGCTCGCGACGTTCCGCTCGCGGGCCAGCAGCCGCCGAGCATCGGCTGGCAGCGCTGACCGCACCGGCAGCTTGGCGGGCCTGGCTCTGCCGGCGAGTACCGGCGCGCCCAGCATCAGCGCCGCGAGACGACGTTCGACGCGGTCATCACGGCGAACTGAGTCTTGTCGCCGTTGTACAGCGCGACCCAGGACGCCGGGTTTGGCCTGCTCACCGCGAACCTCAGTAGCCGCGGCACCGGGACAAGGTCATGTCGGCCGCGCCTGAAGGCGAGCACGTACTGGTCTACCTGAACGGGCCTGGCCGGATCGACGGGACCACCTACTCCCCGCTGCCTGGCCTGCCGGCCGCTATTAGCAGCACAGGCAAGCTCTACCCGAACGCTTGGCGGGGTACCGGCGCGGCGGCGTGGTGAGCTGAGCTCGCTGGCGGCATGGGACCAAGTGGTTGTTCTCCGGGTCAGGGTCAGGCCCGCCGGATGCGACGTCCGGACGCGGCGCTCTTCAGCCCCGATCTCGGGAATCGGTGCGTAAACCGTGACACGGCGTGTCGCGTCAACCCATATGAAAGCGGCCCTGCCAGCCCGGCCACATGGGCATGGCGGGGCCGCGCCGATTCCCCTGGAGCGGGGTAGTCATGGATGACGACGGGCAGCCGTCCGCTGGCCAGAGCTGCGGTGATCCAGCCTTAGTGTCCGACAACGGCGATCCCGAGGCTCTCGACCTCAGGGCGAAGTTCAGGATCGCGTTTGCCAGGCATTGCGCGGCCGCTGATCTCCCTGGCTCCGAGCCGTGCTTGCTCACGGTTGGCCAGCTGGCCGAGCTCTGTGAGCTGATGTTCGCTGCCGGGTTCGACGCTGCCCTCGAGGAGATCGGTTACGGCAGCCGCGCGGACAAGTTGTAAAGGTATCTTTCTAAAGATAGCTTTATATCTATGTCGCTGGACTCACCCGGCACCGTGCGGCTCACCGATCCCCGTACGCTGCGCGCTTACGCTCACCCGGTCCGGCTTCGGCTCATGGCCCTGCTGCGTCAGAGCGGCCCGCAGACCGCCACGCAGGCGGCCCTGGCCATCGGCGAAAGCGTCCCGAGCTGCTCGTTCCATCTGCGCCAGCTGGCCAAGTACGGACTGGTCGAGCCAGGGCCAGGTGGCCGCGGCAGGGAGAAGCCGTGGCAGGCCACGGCGATGATGACTGACTGGGCCGATGCGGTAGGGGACAGTCCGGCTGCGGAGGCAGCGCTCAGCCTGGAGCTAGCCCTGGCGAGGCAGTACTTCGAACTCGTCACCCGCTGGCTGAGCACGCGAGCAGCTGAGACCGCGAAGTGGCGGCACGCAGCTCAGTTCGGCGACAGCCTGCTGCAGCTGACGGCCGAGGAGTTGCAGGAGCTCGGGCGGCAAATTGACCGACTTATCGAGCCGTTCCGGGCCAGGACGGCCGACCCGGAAGTACGCCCTGACGGCACCCGGCCGGTCGTCATGCTGCAGATCGCAGTCCCTAGCCAGATCCTTGGGCCGGATGTTGCCCCGACTCGCCCCGGATAGCCCGTCTGCCGCAACGCTGCCGTCTAGCGTCCTTCAGTGAGGAGCAGTCCGTTGACAACTCTGGCGCAGACCGGGCCCGGACCCGCGGTGGCCGCATTCCTGGAGCGGGTCCGGGCCACCTGCGGCATCGCCGTCATCCAGCGCAACGAGATCGCCTGGTCCCGCACCACGGGTGGCGACCAGATGACGCTGTTCCAGGCGGGCTCGGTCTCGAAGCCGGTGGCCGCGCTCGCCGCACTGGAATTGGCGGGTAGCGGCGCCATCGACCTCGATGCGGACGTGAATACCGCGCTCACCTCATGGCGGCTGCCACGAGGTGACGGTGTGACCCTGCGGCACCTGCTCGGGCACACCTCGGGAGTCGGAGTGCCGTTCATGCCTGGCTATCCAAAGGACGGGGCGTTTCCTACGCCGCTGGAGTCCCTGGACGGGACGGCGCCCGCCAGGACACCGCCGGTCCAGGCCGACCCTGCAGTGATCGGCAGCTTCAGCTACTCGGGCGGCGGCTACTCCGTCGTGCAGCAACTGATCGCGGATGTGACTGGTCAGCCCTTCGCTGCGGCCGCAGCGGCCCTGGTGTTCGGGCCGCTTGGCATGACGGACAGTACGTTCGAGCAACCGCTGCCGGTAGCCAGGCGGTCGGCGGCCGCCAGGGGTGACTGGCACGTATACCCGGAGGCTGCGGCGGCCGGCCTCTGGACCACGCCTGCCGACCTGGCCCGGTTCGCTCTCGCGCTGCAGAGCGTCGCGGCGGGCCGGCCATCGCCGTTGCACAGTTCCACCGCGCGCCTGCTGCTGCTTCCGCGCGCGCAGTTGCCTGGCCGGGGCGAATGGATGTTGTTTCCGCTGCTCGGCGTTCGCCGGCCCGACAACTGCGGGCTCGGCATGTTCCTGACAGGCGACGAGTGGTTCGGCCACGTCGGAGGTTCGCAGTCGTTCGTGACGATGCTGACCGCGTCCACGCTGGGCGGCGCTGGCGCTGTCGGGATGATCGCGGCCAATGCGATGCCTCTCCTGTTCCGGCTCATGCGGACGATCAGCGTGGAGGAGGGCTGGAGCGGATTCCGCCAGCGCGGGCTTGGGCGGCTCACCGGACTGCCTGGAAGCCTCAGATCCCTCATCTGACCAGCGCGCGACGAGGACGTTCGGCCTTACCAGCTGGGAGCAACGGCTCTGGGTGGTAGTGAAGGTTTCCGGCAGGCTCACACCCATGGTGCGTCGCGCAGCTAGAGGCGATCCGCTTGATCAGAGCGCGGCCGCGACGACAGACGGCCTCGCTATTACCTGGCGCACGATCGGGAGACCCAGCCGCGTCGCTGTGCGAAGGGTCGCGGTAGCGGCAGCAGCCGCCGCCGTCTTGCTGGCGGTTACGGGGTGCCTGACCCCGCTGACGTCGCAGCCGCCCCAGCAGCCCTTGACGCCGGTTCCCACCCCGGCAAACCCGGTCGTGGGCGTCTTCGAACCGGATGCGCCCGGTAGCTGGTCGCAGATTGCGGAGTTCACCAACGCCACCAACGTCAAGCCCAGGATCGTCGTGTACTACTCGCTGTGGAATGACCCGTTCAGCACATCATTCGCGCAAGCGGCCTGGGAGCACGACGCCTATGTGCTGGTCCAGCTTGATCCAAACGGCGTGACCCTCGCCTCCATCGCCGCGGGCGGCTCGGACGCCTACCTTCACTCCTACGCCGACGCCGTCGTCGCATTCGGCCACCCGGTGATCTTGTCCTTCGGGCACGAGATGAACGGCACCTGGTACTCCTGGGGTGACGGCCACACGTCGCCGACGACGTTCGTAGCCGCATGGCGCCATGTTGTGCGGGTTTTCCGCGGCGCCGGAGCGGCCAACGTCACCTGGCTGTGGACGGTCAACTCCATCGCAGGGGCGTCAAGCCTGCTGCGCCTGTGGTGGCCGGGCGCGGCGTGGGTCGACTGGACCGGTATCGACGGCTACTACGTCCGGGCCACGGATACCTTCGGGTCGATGTTCGGCTCGACCATCGCGGACATCCGAGCGTTCAGCAGCGCGCCGCTGCTGATCGCCGAGACCGCCGTGGGCACTACCCCGGACCGGGAGAGCCAGATCGACGCGCTGTTCGCTGGTGTCCGCGCGAACCGCCTCGCCGGTGTGGTCTGGTTCGACGAGGCGCAGCACGCCGGCCTGTATCACCAGGACTGGCGCCTGGAGGATGCCCCATCCGCCCGCGCTGCGTTCACGGCGATGGCGACATTGCTTTCCGGCGGATGAGAGGCTCTCATGCTTGAGGCACTGGTCATTGCCGGGCTGGTCGCCGCACCGCTCGGCTCCGCCGCTCTATTCCTGCCCGCCGGGCATCATGAGCGGACGGGCGTCTGGGCCGCAATATGGCGGGTCATCCTGATCGTCACCGGATCCGTCGTGTTCGCCGCCGCGGCGGCTGGCGTGCTGTACCTGCTGAAGGCGACCGAAGCCAATCTCGTCATCGGCGCAGCGGGCGTGGCACTGGCCGGCCTGCTCTGGCTCCCGGTGACCAGGAACTGGTCACCGCGGGCGCACCTGTGCTGGGCGTCGTCCACCTACCTCTTCGCGGTCTACCTGGTGTACGCGCTGGAATGGACCTTCGCCAGCCATCTCGGCGCGGCCAGCACGGTCGGAGGCGTACTGCTCTGGTGCCTTGAGCTAGTCGCCGCGCTGATGTGCTGCGCTTACCTGTGGGAACTGTGCGATGCGCTCGGCACCGCGCACTGGCACCGCAGGCGCAAGCCGCTTGACCCGCGCCAGCGGGTGTCCACCGCGATGCTACGGGCGGTGGTCTCGAGGCCCGATAACGCTCCACCCCTCGTCAGCGTGCACGTCCCGGCCCACAACGAGCCGCCGGCCATGGTTATCGATACGCTCCGCGCGCTGCTGCGCCTCGACTATCCCCGCATGCAGATCGTCCTCATCGACGACAACACGGACGACGAGTGGCTATGGCGCCCGGTTGAGTCCTGGTGCCAGCGGCACGGTGTGACGTTCAAGCACCTGGAAAAGTGGCCGGGCTACAAGTCGGGCGCGCTCAATTACGCGCTACGTCACCTCACCGACCCGGACGCCGAGATCATCGGCGTCGTCGACTCCGACTACCAGGTCGATCCGGAATGGCTTCGCCACTGCGTACCGCTCTTCGCCGACCCCTGGATCGGGTTCGTGCAGGCGCCGCAGGACTACCGCGACTGGCAGCACGCCCGCTACTACCGGCGGCTTTACTACTCCTACAAGTACTTCTTCGCCGTTTCGCAGCCCTCAAGGAACGAACGCGACGGCGCTATATTCGCCGGGACCATGGGTCTGATCAGGAGGGTTGCCCTCGATGAGCTCGGCGGCTGGGATGAGTGGTGCATCACCGAAGACGCCGAGATCTCGCTCCGACTGCTCCGTGCCGGCTGGTCCGGCATGCACGTCGACGAGTCCGGCGGCCGCGGGATCATGCCGCTGACGTTCGAGGCGCTCAAGGGCCAGCGGTACCGGTGGTGCTTCGGCGGCATCCAGCTGCTGCGCATGCACTGGAAATCCCTGCTCCCCGGCGCACAGACGAGAAAAAGCCACCTGTCGGCCGGCCAGCGCTGGTCGTACCTGTCCGGCGCACTGCAGTGGTATGGCGACCTGCTCGGACTGCTGTTCCTGATCTTCCTGCTGGCCGGTGCGGCGAACCTGGCGACCGGCGGCGGACAGCTCTTCCGCAAGCTAACGGTATTCCTCGTCGCCGCCGTCCCAGTGCTCATCCTGCTCGGCCTGGTCCGCGCGATCGCACTGCTGCGGCGCAGCACCGGCGCGTCCTTTCGCGACGCCATCGGCGCGTTCTTCATCTGGCAGTCCACCTCGCTCGTGGTCGCACGCGCTTCGGTCGTCGCCCTGTTCGCCAAGAAGGCCGCCTTCCTGCGCACCCCGAAGACCAGCGAGCGGACCAGCTGGTGGCACGCGCTGCGCGCCAACTGGGCGGAGACCATCCTCGCGCTGTGTGGCGCGGCCGGGATAGCCGTCGCGCTCACCAAGACAAGCACGTTGAGCGGCCCGCTGCTGGCCGGCCTGCTGTTCGTGCCCACGCTCGGCATGGCCGCCGCGCCGTTCAACAGCTGGGCCGCCCGCCGTGCCGCGCTTCCGGGATGGCTGCGCGAGCGTCGCAGCACTGAGTACCGACGGGAGCGCCACGCTATCGCTACGGGCGTCTCGGTCGGCGGTGCGATCGGCGTAGCGATCGTGGCGGCGGCTGCGGTCGCGCTGATGCTCACTGGCCACCACTTCACTGGCCCGAGCCTCGTCCGCCCGCTCCAGTCCCCGACCCCCATAACGACGGTGACAGTGACCCCGACCCCCAGTGTCACGCCGACCCCCAGCATCACGCCGACAGTGACCCCCAGCATCACGCCGACCCCCAGCATCACGCCGACAGTGACCCCGACCCCCACGACGACCCCGACAGGTTCTTCGACATCTGCGACGCCCGCCGGCGTGGCCGTCACGCCGCCCTGAGATCTCCGGCGAGCGCGGATCATCGCGAAGACGTACCTGTGCCGACCGAGTCCGAACTTCGGCGCGCGTCCCGAGACACAGATGATCATGAAGATCGAGGTCGACTCGGTCCCCGGCCTGGACGGCAACAGCGGGCGGGCTCTGGGTCTGTCCCCTGCTGTAGCCCGCATCTACCGGATCCCAGGAAGGACTGTCTCGCTCGGCTGCTTGTACATGCTTGGGCGCATGACTGTCGCATGGCTTGCGCGCATGACTGTCGCATGGCTTGCGCGCATGACTGTCGCATGGCTTGCGCGCAGCAGCTACGTCGCATGCACTGGTGATGGCGGTCCCGATGAGCCAGAGCGGTCCTAATCGCGTTGTTGACTGTCATCGTCATTGCCATTGAGCACCACTTCCACGCCTACCCTCGCGGGGCCCACTAGCTAATGGTCACGCGCCTCCTGGTCAAAGACTGTGCGGCGCTGTCATTGCACCCACCACGCTCCGCTGACGCTCACTGGCAGTGCGCCGCTCGTCGACGGCAGGCCGGCATACTGGGTCGACGGGTTTCTTGCCTGGCGCTATTCCGCGACCGGGTGGGCCATGCTGGAGTACCCGTCCTCCTGCTCGGGGAGTGGGCCGACCCCGTGCCTGCCCCGCCCGTCGGCCACGGCGGTCAGGGTCGCGCAGCACGCCAGTGTCGGCGCGCCCGTCGCCGGGATCAGGTTCCCGGCGAGCCTGGCCGGCGTGCCGAGGACCTGGCGCCTCGATTCGGTCGCGTTTAGCCCGGAAGCTGGCGTGGACGTCGCTACCCGGTATGAGATCACGAACGGAGCGGCGATCCTGCCACCCGGCGCGATAAGCACGCCGGACAACACGATCACGGTGACGATCAATCCGGCGTCCAGGAGCAGCTCCTGCTCCTTCGTCAGCGGCACTCCCGCTCCCGAAGTCATCAACGGGTACCACGTCCTGGTCGACCAGATCGGGGCGCCCGCCCTCTGGCAGCAGCTGCTGTGCGCCAGGAATGCGCGGGGGCTGCAGGTGTACATCGTCCTGACCAGCAGGCACCCGGCGGCCGCCGCGCTAGCCAGCATCTTCGCTCACCTGCACCTGCTGGGCACCGATCCCGTCCAGTGGGCGTCCAGGCCGATCGGCTGACGGCCCAGGGTCAGCGCGCCGGCAGCGCGGCCCAGCGGCCCAAGTGCCCGGCGATCGTGACCGGTGCCCGAAGCACAGGCTGACCAGCTCGGTGGTCAGCACCTTGCGGCATCGCCGAAGGCCAGGATCTGACCGTCGCGCACCAGCAGGGCGTGGGTGGTGGTCGCGGGCAGAAATGCCCCGACCCCCGGCGTGCGTGAGCGAAGCTTCGACAGCCGGAGCGGCAGGATCGCTGCTGTTTAGCCCGCACTACAGCTGCCTGCGGTCGGACACGCCTCGGCAAGATAGCCGCCGATGCCCGATACGGTGGCGTTGTGGTGGGCCACTATGAGAACTTCTTCATGACAAGCGCGGGCGCGTCCGCTGCCATCTTGGGGTTGCTCGTCGTCGCTGTATCGGTCGTCAACGCGGATGACGCGAACCCCACAACTCGGGAGCTGCGGACTGTGTTGGCCGGGAGCGCGTTTGTTGCCCTGGTAGACATCTTCCTCGTCTCGATTGTGGCCTTGACCGGGGGCTCAGTCGTCCTCGGGCTATCAAGCCTCGCAATGGCAGCCGTCGGCCTGCTGGCCACCAGACGGCTGATACCAAGGGCAAAGCGGGCTGGAAATTTTTCCCGCGGCCTTCAAACCAGAAAGCTGAATATCGCCTTCGCGTCGATTTCGGCTGGGGCCTACTCAGCGCAACTCGGCCTCGCCGTAGCGCTCCTGGCGAACACCCAGAGTGCCGCGCTGCAACGTGCTTTGGTCCTGGTCATTGTGGCTTTGTATTGCAGCGCCCTTGGTCGGGCATGGGTGGTCACCGGGATAACCCGTCGGGTATAAGGAGCCGCCTCGACACGGGCGTTCGCGTTCGGGCTGTCGGCCGTGCCGAGCGGATGCCGATCAAGTGCGGCCGGTGCTCTGCTGGGCTTGGCTGATAGCCCAGGCGGCGTTGATCAGGCCTATGTGACTGAACGCCTGCGGGAAGTTGCCGATCATCTCGCCGGTGCCGGGGTCGACCTCCTCGGCGAGCAGGCCGACATCGTTGATGGCGGCGACGGCACGCTCGAAGGACGCTATGGCCGCCTCGACGTCGCCGGCCAGCGCCTGCGCCTGGGCCAGCCAGAACGTGCAGAGCAGGAACGTGCCTTCCTGACCCGCCAGGCCGTCGCGGGTCAGATACCGGTATACCAGCCCGCGCTCGTCGGTTAGCCGCCGCGCGATGGCGTCGATGGTGGCCTTCATCCGCGGGTCATCTGCCGCCAGGAACCCGGTGATGGCCAGCATCAGGCTCGACGCGTCGAGGTCGTCGCTGCCGAACGCCTGCGTGAAGGCACCCGCCCGCTCATCCCAGCCGCGGGTAAGGATGGCCGCCCGAATCTCGTCACGGGTGGTCTCCCAGTCAGCCACGCGGTCCTCGGCGCCGAGACGGCTGGCCAGGGTGATTGCGCAGTCCACGGCCACCCAGCACATCAGCTTCGAATACAGGAAGTCCCGCGGCTCGCCGCGGATCTCCCAGATCCCCTGGTCTTTCTCCCGCCAGCGCGCAGCGGCGGTATCTGCCGCCGCGGCCAGGAACCGCCTGGTCACCGGGTCCAGCTCGCCGAGCTGGTCGACAAGCCGCTGCGCGGCGCGGAGCAGCTCGCCGTACACATCGAGCTGCCGCTGAGGCCACGCCCCGTTTCCGACCCGGACCGGGTGGCTGCCCCGCCAGCCCGCCAGATGCGGCAGCTCCCGCTCGGCGAGGTCGCGCTCGCCGCCGACGCCGAACATGATCTGCAGGTCCGCACCGCCCTGCGGCCCGGAGGCGGCCGCATCGGCGAGGAAGCCGAAGAACTTGTTCGCCTCGTCGGGGCAAGCCGCCACCCACAGCGCCTCCATGGTCAGGCTGGCATCACGCACCCAGGTGTAGCGGTAGTCCCAGTTCCGCTGGCCGCCGACAACCTCCGGCAGCGAGGTGGTTGGCGCCGCCACGATGGCCCCCGTCCGCGCGAACGTCATGGCCTGCAGGACGCGCCCGGAATGGCGCACCAGCTCGCGCCAAGGCCCCTCATAGTTCTGGTGAATCGCTGACCAGGACCGCCAGGCCTCCAGGGTGTCGTCCAGCCGGCCGGCGATCTCCTCCGCCGACCAGGGCGCCGGTGCCGGGCCGGCCATGTCCCCGTGCCCGAGCGCGAACACCGCGGCCTGCCCGGCGGCCAGCCGGACCGTGGCGGTCGCGGTGGCCTCCTCCACGCCGAAACTGACCGACGTGGACAACAACAGCTGGTCGTCGCCGCCCTGTGCGGCAAGGCCGCCGGCGACAGGAACCAAGACGGGGTGGATGAGCCCGTACTGCGGCCGGGGCGCGTAGCTGATCTCCGCCTGGATCTCGCCGGCAGTGCAGGCGAGCGAGCGCAGCAGCATACCCGGGGAGTGGGCGCCCAGGTGGTGGCCGCGCTCGCTCGGACCGACCGCGAGGGCGTCGGTAAGTACCGCGGTGCCGCGCGCGGTAGTGAAGGTGGTCTCCAGCACCAGCGTCTGATCCACGTATCGGCGGCTGACGCGGAACTCGCCGGCAGGCCGGACCGCGAAGTGGCCGCCGGCCGGGTCAAGCAGGCGGCAGAACACCGAGGGCCCGTCGAAGCGGGGGAAGCAGAGCCAGTCCACCGAGCCGTCCCGGCTGACCAGAGCCGCGGACCGGCAGTCCGAGAGCAGCGCATACTCACCGATCGGCAAGCTGTCCATCACGGTTTCCTCTCGTGCCCGGTCAGACGCGCATGCGTGGAGCAGACGCAAGCAGACCTCGCCCACCGAAGGGAGGACGGCATCCGCGCGCCGGTGCGGTCCTGCCACAAGTAAACAGGGTCACCCCCCGCGGAACACTCCCCCGACGGCCCGCCACTTATCCGCCGTAGATAGCCAGCACAGCAGCGAACCCGAGCGAGTCGTGCCTGACATCCGCGAACTCGCCGTCACTCGACGCAGTCCCTGCGCGGTTATTACCTCGTCAACTAACGAAGGGCCGACGTGCTTGTCACCGTGACGCTGGGAGTTGCCGTAACGGCACCGCAGCGATGCCGTTCGACTGGAATCGCCCTTGGCAGCGCGGCTGCCTGCGGATGTTGCAAGCGGTGGAGGACACCGCAACCAGTGTCCAGCGCTCCGGCGGCGTCGATGCCCGCGCGCCTGCCTGCCTCGTAAGCCCGGCCCTACCGCTCCTGGGACCGAACAGCGCGCACGGCTTGAACCAGATGGCCGACCGAACTCGCCCCGTCCAACAACTCCCGGTCAGCAATCGAATGGGCAGCGATGCCGGCTGCTGCGCTCTATCCCAACCCGGTATGCGAGGACGCTGGGATCATGCTCGCGGTCCGGGCGGCCGCCGCAGCCCGGTTTCCTGGGGCGTTCCACTGAGACGGGGATCTCACCGGGGCGCGCGCAGCTCCGGCCGGCGCCGGAACGGTCAGGCCCTACTGATCAATGACGGCACCCTTGCGGGAGCGACTACGAGATCGTGAAGGTCGCCGCCCACCTCGAGCCGACCCGACTGTTCGATCCCGCCGACCTTCGCCGGCTCGAACGCCGGCTGTTCGGATCAGCCGCTCGACTTCCTCGCCGGCCCGGTCGTCGTCGGTCGCGTAGAAGAGGACCGCCCGCT
Source organism: uncultured Actinomycetota bacterium (assembly GCA_963792725.1). Taxonomy (GTDB): domain Bacteria; phylum Actinomycetota; class Actinomycetes; order Streptosporangiales; family Streptosporangiaceae; genus JAJYUU01. Next base: position 310,304 of record CAWBXJ010000005.1, read on the forward strand.
CCGGTGACCGGTTGCTAGCGGACTCGAAGAGATCGGCCGACATGCTTCCAAAAGCCATGGCCAGGCGCGCACCCGCCGGCAGCCACCCGGCTATGACCTCGCCGGAGGACTGCCCTTCCGGAAGTACACGTGAGACGTTGCCATGTGCGTCGGCGCTGACCGGGTTGCTCGGAACGACCACGACCTTGCCGGTCAGCGCATCGGCGATCTCGTCTATGACGCCCTTCAGCACGGTAAACCGTAGCGCGAAGACGACGGCATCGGCGCCCTGCAATGCGTCGCGGTTGTCGGCGGCGACGACCGCGACGCGACCGATTCCTGCGGCCAGCGTTCGTGCCGACTTAGTGTCGGCGCTCGACAGCCGCAGGGCCTCGCCGCCCGAAGCGAGCTGGCGGGCGATGACCGATCCGATCCCTCCGGTGCCGATGATGGCGGTGGTCATGACCCAAGCTCCTCAGCGGCACGCGGTGGATCGATGCTCAGTGTCCGGGGGCGTGGCCAGCGCTGATTTCGCGGGGCGTTGCCGTTGACCCAGGCATCATTCGGAATCGCCGGCGCGCGTACTCGGCGGCCAGTGAGCGGGGTACCAGTCACCCTGTGGGTCCGTGGTTTGCCCCACTTCGATCAGATGACCGTCGGGGTCGCGGATGTAGCAGCGCTTCTCGTACTGGTGCTGTTTCGGCGGTGTCAGGAACTGAGCACCCCGGGCGCTCCACTCGGCGTACAGAGCGTCGATGTCCTTGACGCGGATATTGAGGAAGCTGCTGACCCGGTCGGGATCCCGTGGCGTCTCCAGGATGACCGCAGGCTTGTCGTCGGTCGGTCCGCCGCCGGCATTGATGATGATCCAGCTGTTGGCCAACGCGACATAAGTCACGTCCCCGGAGAAGACCACCCTGCCGCCGAGTACTTCGGTGTAGAAGCGCCGGGAGCGCTCGACATCATCCGAGACGATGAAGTGGGCTAGCACAATTCCCTCTGGCGGCGGTGGGAGCTCGGCCATCCGGCACCTCCACTGGTTAGGTCTCACGCCCCGTTTACGTCGGGGCCTGCAGACGATGTTACTAGGAGTAGACCTTCGGTCTCTTTCCGCAGTCGCGTGGCGATCCGGACCGCGAGCGCCAGCAAGATGAGCAGTTACGAGCAGCCGCGGTATGTGCTCCGGCGGGTCCTGGCGTTACCGTGCCAGGACCCGCTTATAGCCGACCGATCGCTGCACGTCCGCATGCTTCGAGCTGGGCAGCCAACGGCCGCTGCGGGCTGCCGGGTGTCTCATCTGCCGACCGGAGCCCGAGACGCCGATGCTGAGCCAGCCGTCATTTCAATCATGGCCTTTTGCGCACAGTGCCGGGCCAACAGTAGGAGGGGTCCCCGAGAGCCGGGGTGTCAGCGGCGCGCCGCCAGCGTGAACGCCCCCTTGATCGCTGAGAGCAGGACCGGGGCCGCCTTGGCCTCGTTGATGGGGTGCGACGGATTCTCGGCCAGCACGGTGACGACGTAGCTCTGCCCTGTCTGGGTGGTGGCCAGGTAGGCCAGGGTCAGGACCCCTGGCTCGGATCCGCCCTTGAACCAGGTTGTCTTCCACTGGGCCGGGTCGAGCTGGAGGCCGCCGTCGTTGAGCGAGAGCATTTGGCCGATCGGAGACAGGCCCGGCCGGCGGGCGAGGGCGGCCAGGGAGGTGTAGGCACGGCAGATGTCATCGGCTGAGGCGAACCATTCCACGCTGTTAATGTCGCGCGGCGTGGTCCACGCCTGCGCCGCCGCCACGGCGGGAAGGGGCGCCCGATCGACGGTGCTGGCGAGCAGCGCCCGCCGGCCAGCTTCGTTCGCGGCGACGTAACGCTTCGCGAGCGCCGGCCATTGGTCGAGCTTGAGGACGAAGATCTCTCGGGTCGTCAGGAACGGCCGGTCCAGGGCCGGGTCGGCCATCCCGGTCGTGGCGAGCGCCGCCTCGACCGCGGGCCGGCCCACGAGGTTGATCAGCATGTTGGCGGCCGTGTTGTCGCTGCTGGAGATCATCTTGGCGGCGGTGTCCTGCACGGAGATCCGGGTGCCGTCCGGCTCATTCTGGAGCACCCCGGAGGGCAGGCTCTTGAGCTGCGCGGTGACGGTCAGCAACTGGTTCCAGTGGAACTTGCCGGAGGCCACCGCATTGCCCAGCGCGTCGAGTACGTAGAGCTTGAAGGCCGAGCCAAGCGGCGCTGCGGCGGCGGGGTCGATGCTGTGTACTGGCTGGCATGAGCCGTTGCTGACGTTGGCAATGAGCAGCCGGACCTGGGGGGCAACCGAGCGGACGGCGGCATCGACGCTTGCCCAGGTGGCGGGCGTCGGCGCGGTGGTGGCCGGGCCGATTCTCAGCCCGCTGATCAGACCCTGGCTGTCGACGGCGAGCGCAACCTGAGCCCGGGATAGTACGCCGCTGGTGGTGGCGATAGCGGTAAGCGTGCTCGGTTCACTGACTTCGATCGAGAGCAGCCTGACGATGACCGCTGCGTGCAGCCCCTCGTTGAGCATGGCCGGGCTGACCTGGGCGAGGAAGAGCGGCGTCGAAGTGGGCGCGGACCTGCGCTACGGACAGGGGCAGATGGGCGTCCGCTGCGATGAGCCACCGGAGCTGAGTCCCGGCGGGCGTATCGGGCGTGATAACGGCCTTCACCGGTCCCGTCGAGGCTCCGGCGGTGGCCGGTCCAGTCGAGCTGCACGCGGCGGCCAGGAACACCACCGCGGCCATCGGCACCACCAGGAACAGCGACGCTGGATGGCCTCGCCTACCACTTCTCCCGTGACCGAGCCCAGGCACTCATCTTCCCCCTACACCGGCAAGTGAATTCTCTGGCCATTTTCTCGCGGCTGGACACCCGGCGAGAATCAGCCTAAGTCGGCGCCTGCCGTGTGGCTACAAGGCAGGCGCATATGCCAATGCCAACCCAGCGCACGTTGCCAATGCCAGAGGCCGACTTCATGCTGCCGGCGTCGCAGGGGTCACCCAGTTTGAGTCCGCGCCAGGACCGTCGGCCGTTGCGCTAGGGCTTGTTGTCTCACTTGAGGAACGGCAGCTGAGACACAGGCGCGCGCCAAGTCCGCCGGCGGCTCTCTCTCTGAATCACTGCGGCTGTCGGAGACCGCCCGCAGCCACACCCCCCCGCTTAGACCAGGATCGTCGCCGGTCAGTAGCCGCCCGCCCAGACGCGACACCGCTGCCTAGCTTCCTAGGGCAGGGGCGGCGCTTAGGTCACGTGTATTCGACGCCACTCTCGGGCACGAGGTAGAGCGACACGACGGTCCCCCGCTTCGCGTCGCTGCCCGGCGCCGGTCCTGGGAGCGCACCCGCCGTCCCATGCCGCCGTCCGGCTGCACCGCCTTGACGCGCAGGCCGAGCATCCGCAGCTGGTGCCGGGCCGTCCCGGCGTAGTAGCCGCGCACGTCTGGGACGCGAACCACCGATGGCTGGGTCATCGACACGACCCACTCGTACGCCCGCTGAATAAGCCAGGCGACCGGGTTCCCAGCCAGGTTGGTTTTCACGTCCCAGTCCGTGGCGATCTCCTAGCAGTAGATCTTGACAGTGGCGGATGCCGCGCCCTTGGTCTCACTATGCGGTCGGATGCCGGCACACGGACACCAGCACCCCGCACCTGCCGGAGCGGGCCGCCGAGCGTGTCTCAGCGAGCCGGGCCTGACTGTCCGCCAATGTTGAGACGATCCGCCCGACCAAACTAGCTACGGCATATTCATCGCTCGGCCGCCGTCTCATTTGACGACCGGCAGATGGGAGCGGGCGAAAGTGCTCACAAATCGACCGTTCGGACTGGTAGGTCGACGTGCACCTGGACTACCGCGCAGCGGCATGAGCGAGCATTCATGCTCGGCGTCGAGCAATGCATAACGTACGGCTGCCCCGTTCCTGTGCGGCGCCGGTGGTCGAATCAGGGTCCGGCGGGTGATCCCGCTCGGCACTGAGCAGGGCCGATGGGGACGCTGACCGTCTGCGGGCTGGCCGATGGCGAGGAAACCTGGAAGGTGACGCATGCGGGCCGGGTGACGATGACGCCGCCGACGAAGCCAGTGAACCGCTGCCCGCACACAGGCAGACGGACCTGTCTCCGCGAGGCCGCGACCAGGGACCGGCCTGAAGAGGTGAGGGCTGACGGCCCGTACACAAGCGTGGCACCGGCAGGACGGATTATGGAAACCGTCGCGTAGGGTGCTGCGGCTGCGGAAACGGCCAGGAGGGCCTTGTAGACGAAGTAGCGTTTGCCGTCACCGGCTCGGACCGGGTAGAGGCCGGCCGGATCATCCGATCCGGCAAGGACCAGGCCCGTGACCCCTCCGACCACGGTCTCCTGCTCTGGCCCCTGCTGGCCGACAGAGTCCGAGCAGCTCAGGGACAGCAGCGAAGACGTCCCGCCACTCGGAGCAGAACCCTGCGGGCGTAGCGGCGCGTTCGAGCATGCCGCGATCGAAACACCGATCAACACCACGGTCAGGACAGTCGCAGCGCGCCGCACACGCCCACAGTAGCCACCGTTGACCTACCGACCCATCACGTAACGGACGGTCGGCTCGCATCGGCCTCTCGGTTCCCAGAGTCAAATGCGGTCCGCAATCAACGAGTCGCCCGCGCGGCGTGCGGCTTCTAGTTCCATGTGAGTACGTCGGTTCAGGCTGTGCTGTGCTGACCGAACACGATGTCGGCGATCACGAAATTGAGCAGTGAGGGGCGTGCTGCGATCACGTAATTGACCACCTCGATCACGTTATTGACCATGGTCAGGACGTGCGTGTCGGGGTGGACCTGGTCATCGGGAGAGAAGGATCATTCCCCTCGTCGCTGAGGCGGGGGGTCCGATGGCGAGGAGGACGTTCGACGTGATCGATATCTGCGAGATCTTCACGCACTGGCATGCGGGCCGGTCGAAGAACGAGATCGCCGGCAGCCTGGGGCTGTCGCGGAACACCGTCCGCAAGTACCTGGCTGCGGCGGAGGCTGCCGGGATGACACCGGGCGGCCCGGCGGTGTCCCAAAAGGAATGGGCGGAGCTGGCGCGGGCGTGGTTCCCCGAGCTGGCGGACACCCGGCTGCGGCAGGTGACGTGGCCGGCGATCGCGGTGCACCGGGATTACATCGTCGCGCAGCTGGAGGCCGGGGTGACGATGGCCACGATCCACCAGCGGCTGCGGGACGAGCGTGGCCTGGCGGTGTCGGTGGCGTCGCTGCGCCGCTACGTGGCAGCGAACCTGCCCGAGGAGGCCCGCCGGTCACAAGTCACGGTGCTGCGGCTGGTGCCCGCCGAGCCGGGCGCCGAAGCGCAGATCGACTACGGGCAGATGGGCCGGTGGCTCGATCCCGCGACCGGGCGCAGGCACACGGTGAACGCGTTCGCGATGGTGCTGTGCTGCTCGCGGCACATGTTCGTCCGCCCGGTTCTGATCATGGACCAGCACGCGTGGACTGAGTGTCATGTGGCCGCGTTTCAGTTCTTCGGCGGCGTGCCGGCCCGGCTGGTGCCGGACAACCTGCGCACCGGGGTCGACCGGCCGGATCTGTATGACCCGAAGATCAACCGGTCCTATGCCGAGCTCGCCGCCCACTATGGCTGCCTGGTCGACCCCGCCCGGTCGCGGAAACCTCGCGACAAGGCGCAGGTCGAGCGGCCGATGCCGTATATCCGGGACAGCTTCTGGCGGGGCCGGGAGTTCACCAGCGTGGCGCAGATGCAGGCCGAGGCGGAGCGGTGGTCGCTGGAGGTGGCCGGGCGGCGGTCGTGCCGGCCGCTGGACGGCGCCGCCCCGGCCGCGGTGTTCGCCGCGGCCGAGAAAGACCGGCTGGCAGCGCTGCCGGCCAGTCCGTTCGTGCTGACGCGGTGGTCACGGTGCAAGGTCGGCCCCGACATCCACGCGTCGGTCGCCAGGGTGCTGTACTCCGTCCCCTGGCAGCACATCGGCAAGACCCTCGACGTGCGGCTGACCTCCTCGATGGCGCAGTTCTTCGATCACGGCGAACTGGTCAAGACGCACGTCCGCGTGGCCCGGGGCAAGCAGACCGACCTGGCCGACTACCCGCCGGAGAAGATCGCCTTCCATATGCGCACCCCGGCGTGGTGCCGGAAGAAAGCCGCCGAGATCGGCCCGGCCTGCGCGGCGCTGATCGGCGGGCTGCTGGAAGACAACGCCCTCTACCGGCTCCGCGCCGCCCAGGGCGTGCTGCACCTGGCCGACAAGCATCAGCCCGGCCGGCTCGAGGCCGCCTGCGCGAAAGCCGCCGCTGCCGGCGACCCGTCCTACCGGACCGTCAAGGGCATCCTGGCCGCCGGCACCGAGAGCACGCCGGTGACCGCACCGGCCGGCGACGGCGGAGCGGCCGCGTTCCTGCACGGCCCCGACGCCCTGTTCGCCGCCGACGGCAACGTCGTCGCGCTGCGGCCCGGCACCAGCGGAACCGAAGCGGCGTCATGACCGGCCTCACCACGCGCGCGGCCGCCGCGGCCAGGACCACCACGATCGAGACAACCGCCCTCGCCCGCACGCTGCGCACGCTGAAACTGTCGGGCATGCTCGACACCATCGACGCCCGGCTGGCCCAGGCCCGCGCCGGCGAACTCGGCCACATCGACTTCCTCCAGGTCCTGTGCGAAGACGAGATCTCCCGCCGCCAGAACATGTCCATCCACCGGCGGCTGCGCCGCGCCCGGTTCGAAGAACAAGCCACCCTCGAAGGCTTCGACTTCGCCGCATCCCCGAAGCTGCCCGCCGCCCAGATCCGCGACCTGGCCGCGCTGCGATGGCTGCACGCCGGCGAGTCGGTGATCCTCTACGGCCCGGTCGGACTTGTTTAACACTGCGCATGCCTTTCATCGGGGCTGGTCGAACAGTCCAGCCTGATCGGGCCTGACGTTGATACGCAGGCCTTTTCTGCGTCCGCGGTTGACGTGGACCGAGGCGAGGTCACCGCGCTGGACCTTGTGCAACACGGTCTGGCGGGCGATGCCGAGGATCTCGGCGGCCTGGTCCAGTCCGACCCAGCCGTCGGGAACTTCGGGGACGATGCGGTCGCGGACGGCCTGGTCGATCCGGATCCGCCAGGGCGCGTTCGGGGTGAGCTGCTCGCCGGTGAGGAACCCGTCGCGCAGCCACCGGTAGATGGTGACCTTGCCGACGCCCAGCAGGCGCTCGGCCTCGGCGACGGTGACCACGACGCTATCTTCGCTGGCCGGGTCCGACAGCCGCGGCCGGCGGCTGGAACGCGGGGATGCCACGGGAGACCCGCAGTGTCTTGACCCTGCTCTTGGTGAACGGCAGGCCGGTGCCGGTCTGCCGGTGCTGCCGGCCCAGGACCACCGCGATCGTGGTGTCGTCGTAGTGCACCGCCAGGCGCCGGACCAGCTCGACGGTGTCTTCGCTGGTGGACTGGAAGTGGCCGCCGATCTTCGTCATCGTCATGGTCAGCTCGGTCCGCGCGCCGCCTTGCCAGATGATCGCGACCGCCGCAGTCCGGGCGGCGGTGTCGACGGTGACGGCGACCTCGGTCAGGATGGCGCGCAGCAGCTGCTTGCGTTCCCGGAACGTCGTGCCAGGCGGCGTTGAAGACCGCCCGGACGTCAGCGCCGGCACGGGCCATCCATCCCAGTTCGGCTTCGGTGAGCTGCACCGGCCGGCGGGCCTGCTGGGCGATCAGGTCACGTTCGGCCTGCCGCTGCGCGGCGAGCTTGTCCTCCAGGGCGCGTTCGAGGGCGCGGGCGACGAGCCGGTTCTCCGGCTCGACCGCGTCGTACTGGCGGCGGGCCCGGCCGGCTTCGTAACGGGCTCGTTCGGCGGCGAGCTCGAACACCCGCAGCGCGGCGGCGTGGGCTTGCTCGGCGCCGGCGAGCGCCCGGCCGGTCGCGGTCAGCGCCGCGGGGGCGAGCACGGCGAACACCTCGTCCAGGACCCGCTGCTCGAGGCGGCGGCCGCCGATGCTCTGGCAGCCTTTCTGGCCGCCATACAGCTGCTTGGCGCGGGCGCACACATAGCGGGGGCAGTTGCCTTTCACGCCGGAGTAGCCGGTCTGCATCATCCGGCCGCACTTGCCGCACCGGATCCGGCCCTGCAGCAGCGCCGATCCTTCCCGGGCGGCGCCGCCGCCCGTCCCGCGCGGCGGCCGCCAGTTCGCCCGCAGCGCCGCGGTGTTGGCCTGGTAGGTGTCCCAGCTGATGAACCCCGCATGGTGGTCAGGGATCAGTACCTCCCACTGCTCGCGGGGCAGCGCGACGGTCCGGGAGATGACCCGCCCGGCCGGGTCGATGCGTTTCTCGGTGCGGGTCCGGCCGAACACGAACGCGCCGGCATAGACCGGGTTGGTGAGCAGGTCATGCACGGCCGGGTAGGTCGCGGCCTGCCAGTGGACCCGGCTGCCGGTGCGGGCCGGGCGGCGGGGCAGCAGCAGCCCGTCACCGCGCAGCGACAGCAGCACCTGACGGGCCGATCCCAGCTCGGCGAACCGGCGGAACACCATCGTGATCGCCTCGGCGACCGCCTCGTCGGCGGTGATGACGACCGCGTCGTTCTCGTCGTAGTCGAACCCGACCGGCAGCCACTGCCGCAGCTCACCGCGGGCGGCCTTATGCCGCAGCCCGGCGGTCAGCCGGGACCGGATCAGGTGCAGCTCGGCTTCGCTCATCGTGCCCTTCAGGCCGAGCACGAGCCGGTCGTTGAAGTCACCAGGGTGGTAGACGCCGTCGGTGTCGGCGATCAGCGTGTCGGTCAGCGCGCACAAGTCCAGCAGCTGATACCAGTCGGCGTTGTTGCGGGCCAGCCGCGACACCTCGATGCCGAACACGATCCCGACCCGGCCCAGCCCGACGTCAGCGACCAGGTCCTTGAACCCTTCCCGCGCTGTCGCCTCCGCCCCGGACCGGCCCAGGTCAGCGTCGATGACCCGGACCTGATGGGCGTCCCAGCCCAGCGCCACCGCCCGTTCCCGCAGCTCGTACTGGCGGGCCAGGCTCTCGGTATGCTCCCGGACCTGGGTCAGCGTGGACTGGCGGACATACACATACGCGTCCCGGCCCAGGTGCACCGCGCCGATCTTCCCCGGCACCAGCACCGCGGTCTTGTCACTCACCGCCCGCCTCCTGCCCGGCCAGGACACTGCGGGCGATCAGCCGGGCCAGCAGGGCCAGCACCTGCATCCGGGTCGCCTCCGGCAGTTCCTGCCACCGCAGGTCCGGATCAGCGGCATCCGGCATCGGCAGCGCCAGCTGGACAGGGACAGCAGCTAATCTCATGGCACGCAAGTAGGTTCACCTTCCCGAAGTCGTTGGCGCGAACAAGGGCAGGTCGAACCTATTTGCTGCTTCTGCGCCTTTGCCGCGGCGACGCGGCATCCGCCATCGCCGTCACCAGAACCCGCAGCGCCCGCACCCCGGCGGCATCCAGCACCGTCCCCGCCGGGCCCGGCTCGGCGGCCGCCAGCACATCGGTCGCATCAGCCCGGATCGTGCCCGGGCTGCCATCAGGCAGCTCAACCACCAGATGCACCACCCCGGCGAAACGCCGGAACGCCGACGCCGCCAGCAACTCCCCGAACAACGGATGCCCCGCAGCGGTCACCCGCACCGGACACGGCAACACCGAACGAAGATGTTGCAGTCTGTCGCCATCACTGTCGGCGTCGGCAAAAGCCACGTCGCCCAGGCCCTCGGCCACCTCGCCATCCGCCACGGCGCCGAGGTCCGGTTCCTCAAGACCAGCCGGGCCCTGGCCCACCTCGCCGGCGGGCACGCCGACAACACCTGGCACAAGCGGCTCGGCGAACTCGCCCGCCCCGCCGTGCTGATCCTCGACGACTTCGCCATGCGCGAGCTCACCCCCGCCCAGGCCGACGACCTCTACGAGCTCATCACCGAACGGACAGGCCGGTCGCTCATCCTGACCAGCAACCGGGCACCAGTCGACTGGTACCCCCTGTTCCCCAACCCCGTCGTCGCCGAATCCCTCCTCGACCGGCTCATCAACAACAGCCACCAGGTCTTCATGAACGGACCCAGCTACCGGCCCAGAAACAGACCCGGTCAGCGAAACACCACGACAACCAAGGAGGCCAGCCAGTAGAACAGGAACAGGCCAGGCCATGGTCAATTACATGAGCAGCACCCCTGCTCAATAACGTGATCGCCGACAACGATGCAGAACGGGTGACCGACCGGGTCGCTGAAGACGCGGAAGGCCGTCTCGCGTTGGCCGCGGATCCGCACCGCGCCTAGCGCGAGCAGTTCTTGCTCAGATTGATCGGCATCACTAACTCGGATATCGAGGTGCAGCTGCTGGGGATATGCAGGGTCTGGCCAGCGCGGCGGGACCCACTGTTCTGCCCGCTGGAACGCTAGCTGCCGTAGGCCAGGCTCGGCGCCGATGACCACCCAGCTCAGTAGAACCGCGCGAGGGCGCGCGGGTCGGGGCAGTCGATCACAGTCTTCTCGAGGCGTCCTATCACATCGAAAAGCATGTCACGCGCTGGATGACAGTAACCGCCGGCAGCGGCAAGAGAGTAAGGTCAGTCGGCGCGGCTGGTTGACCGTCGGCCACACCCGGCTGAACATGGCCGGGCAATCGTTTCCTACCGATTCCGGTCGCGCCGGTAGCGGCGGCCGGACCAGCACGGGCATGAGTCGTTGCGGCCGAGCCTCCGCGAAACGCGGCCCGATTCACCTCCAGTCGGTTGCTACCTCGGTTACCTCCGCGACGCTGGGGGAGATGATGTTGGTGGTGGTCAGGTTCCCCCAATCGCTGGTGTTGCCCAAAAGCCAGCCCTGGATTGATGGTGTGATGGGCGGCGGGCCAGGCTCGAGGGAAAAGAACTCGCTGGCGCCTTCGATGAGCGAGGCACCCCAGCAATTCGTGAACGTGACCGACCCGAACAGCGGAATATACTGGTCGGTTGCCTCCACCACCCATTCGATGGTCCCGCCGACGGAAACGATGTCCTTTGGCTGACAGATCGCGACGCTGGTGCCGAGGCCGGTGCGGCTGTTGCGCATGAAAGCGGTGCCTGAACCGGGACCGTTAGCGGTCACCAGGACCGACATGGTGTCGCCGGGTTTGACCGGGAAGTTCTGCACCTTGACTGGCGGGCTCTGGTACTTGCCGGTGTACCACTCAACCCACGCCCAGTACTCGACGCTGCTGGACCACCATCCTGGCTTGACGGTAGCAGCGACACCAGCTTGCAGGAGGTCGCCCCCTGCGCCGCAGTAGCCGTCAAGTCCGACCCAGAATGCGATGGTCAGGTCCGGCCCTTCGGGTGCCAGCGGCCACACTTCCGGCACAACCCATTCCCCGAAGACCATCGTCGCCGGCTTGGTGTATTGAGTCCCGTACGCCCCGTACGCGTCTTGTTCCCTGACCACGCCGCCCCATCCGGTCGGGTCGAAAGCATCACGCCGCTGATGCCGCTCGCTCATGACGTTGTCGATCGCGAGGTCAGCCTGGATGAACCGGGTCGGCCGGGCCATGATCCTGTTCCACTGCCGGAGCAGCTGGGGCTGCAGCTGCGGATCCGGGCGGCATGGCAGGCCGTGTTCCCGCAGAACATCGTCGTTGATCGTCCGCGGGTCTATGTCGGCTGGCAGCGCAGGATAAGCGCGGGCGTGGCTGAGCCCGTCCGGTGCGCCTGACTGGTGGCCCACGAGTTGACCTCCACGCTGCCCTGGGGCGAGCCACCTCGGCCCCGGCGGCCGACGTTAGGTGCCTGCACCGCCGCGGGCAGCCTGCGGCTAGCGTCCAGGACGTTCTTCCGCGTCACCTTGCCAGAAGCAGCTGCGTACCTACGGGCGCGCACTGCCGATCCGATTGTCCACCTGGGCCGCCGCTCCCGGCCAGACCGTATCGGGAACTTTCCTGTCATCGGCAGATCCGGTCGTCGAACACCTGCTGGCGGTTAACCCCGCCATGAAGGCGTCGCCGCCGTCAGCGCGAGAGGCCAGGCCGCCTGAGATGCACCCCTGGACCGCCGCCCAGCTGCGCGCTTTCCTGGACTGGACCCGCGAGAACAACCGGGAGCTGCACGCCGCATGGGCGATGCTCGCTATGACTGGCATGCGGCGGGGAGAGCTGCTGGCACTCCGGTGGCGTGACATCGACCTGGACGCCGCGGCGGTATCTGTCCGGCGCTCGGCTGGTGTGGTCCGCGTGCTGGGGGAGGGCGCCACGATCACCGAGGGGCCGACCAAGACCGGCAAGCCGCGAGTGATCAATCTGGACGACGCAACCGTGACGAGGCCGGACCGCCAGCGATCCGGCTGCACGATTTGCGCCACACTCACGCGACGTTGCTTCTGGCGAAGGGAACGCCCGTCAAGGTCGTGTCGGAACGACTCGGCCACGCTAGCCCGACTGTCATGCTCAGTGTCTACGCTCATGTTCTGCCTGGCGATCAGCGGACGGCCGCAGTGGCGTTCGCCGCCATGATCGGGGAGGCTTAAGGCATGTTTTCAGGGCCGCTGGTATCAGAGCGGCATCACGGGCCGGTTGGTGCGCCTGGCCGGTGCCTCTCACCTGCATTGATTCTGTGTCCGAGGGGGGACTTGAACCCCCATGCCCTTTTGGGGCACTAGCACCTCAAGCTAGCGCGTCTGCCTATTCCGCCACCCGGACGTGGTCTCACCATGGAAGCTGAGCCGGCCTCACGATAGCAAATCCAGGCAACGTCCGGCGACGTGGTCGAGGGCCGGGCCCCGAGCCATAGGCCGCCAGATACCGGTCCGCCGTCGGCCGATGTGCCCACTACGAGCGCCTCTAGCCGGAGCTGGTTCAGCCGCGCGATCGCGGCCCTGCGCCACTTTCCGGCCTGCCAGCGCATTCTCCCGGTAGACCGCGACCGGGATAGGCCCTGGCTCAGTGATCGTCTCGATATCCGACCAGGGGATGCGGTGCGTGTTGCGCAGGTTCTTGATTACCAGCCCGGCGGGCTCGGCAACGACGGCGAGGCGGGCGACCCGGGCCATGACCAGGATGAGGGCGGCCAGTGCCAGCCCTAGCAGCAGCTTCTCCCACCACGTTGTGCTCGGGACCATGATGCCGGACAGGAGGATCAAGCCGTAAATGGCAGCCGGCAAGGCAAGGAACAGCTTGACAACAGGCCGGGAGAACACCTCGGTTTGCGTCGACGCTACAGGCAGCACCGCGTCAGGCGCCCCGTCCGCAGCCCTGCTCACGGCTCGATCGTAACGGGGCACGGCCGCTGCGGACCAGGTCGGCGAGCCGAGGCGCAATGCCCCGTGGCCGAGGGCGGACAGAAGGTGCAACCATGGCCAGATGAGCGACAGCATCCCCGCCGGGCGCGCCCGCGGTACCGCAGCCCAGGACGAGGTCGCGAGCCTGGCGAGCGACCTGATCCGGATCGACACGAGCAACCCGGGAGACCATTCCGGACCTGGTGAACGCGCCGCCGCCGAGCACGTCGCGGCCCTGCTGGCCGAGGCCGGGCTCGAGCCGACGATCCTCGAATCGCATGAGAAGCGAGCCAGCGTGGTAGCCCGAATCGAGGGCACCGACCCCACCCGGCCCGCCTTGCTCATCCACGGTCACCTCGACGTGGTCCCGGCCGACGCGGCTGACTGGCGGGTGCACCCGCTCTCTGGCGAGATCACCGAGGAGTGCGTGTGGGGACGCGGCGCGGTCGACATGAAAGACATGGATGCCATGCTCCTGGCGGTGCTGCGCCAGCGCCTGGCCGAGGGTCGCCGTCCGCCGCGCGACGTCGTCGTCGCGTTCCTGGCCGACGAGGAGGCCGGCGGCAGCTGGGGCGCCCGCTGGGTGGTGGATAGCCACCCCGATCTCTTCGCAGGCGTGACCGAGGCGATCGGCGAGGTCGGCGGCTTCAGCGTCACGATCGGCGGGAAGCGCCTGTACCTGCTCCAGACCGCGGAGAAGGGCATGGCCTGGATGCGCCTGACCGCCCAGGGCACGGCGGGGCATGGCTCGATGATCAATTCGGATAACGCCGTCACGGAGGTCGCCGAGGCGGTCGCCCGGATCGGCCGCTATGAATGGCCAGTGCGGGAGACCGAGGCGGCGTTCGCTTTCGCCAGGGAGGCCTGCGACGCTCTTGGCGTCGACTTCGATCCGAGGGATCCGGCCGCGGTGCTCGGCAAGCTCGGACCGATCGCCAAGATGGTCGGCGCCACGCTCACCAACACCGCCAACCCGACGATGCTGTCCGCCGGCTACAAGGTGAACGTGGTCCCCCAGGTGGCTGCCGCCCAAGTCGACGGCCGGTTCCTGCCCGGCTACGAGGATGAGTTCTTCCGCGAGGTCGATGCCCTGGCTGGGTCCGGTGTCAGGCGGGAGGACGTGCACCACGACATCGCGGTCGAGACGAGATTCGACGGCGATCTGGTGACCGCGATGGCACGTGCGCTCGCGGCCGAGGACCCGGACGGCAGGATGGTTCCGTACTGCCTGTCCGGCGGTACCGACGCCAAGTCGTTCTCCCGCCTCGGGATCCGCTGTTTCGGCTTCACTCCGCTGCGACTGCCGCCGGAGCTGGATTTCGCCGGCATGTTCCACGGGGTCGACGAACGCGTTCCCGTGGCCGCGCTCCAATTCGGCGTGCGCGTACTGGACAATTTTCTTGATCTTTGTTAGCCATTAGTCCAGGTCAGGGGCGATTGCCAGGCCTGGTAGGGCGAGCACGGATGAGTCTGGACCTGGGTGTCGTTTCGTTTTTCGACGCATGCACTATGAGTAGTGCTATCGTGACTCACTGTGCGGGGCTGACGTCCCCGGGGCGTGACCCCCTTTCCAAACGCGCCCTGGTCAGCGGTCTCGCGCCCTGGCGGGTCATCGGGACGACTTATCTCTATGGCCATCGCCAGCTGGCCGATAAGGAGGGTCGCCTGTGTTGCCGGAACAGGGTCGAAGCCGGGCACTGCCGGTCCGCAGCCGCGCAAGCTCGCGGCGGCACGGCGTCGCGCCTAGCAGCGCGCGGACCGGGCGTCCTGGCTGCCAGACCCTCTCGGCCAGCGGCGGGTACTCGCCCGCTCCGGTGGCCACGGTCGGGATCGCCCCACCGGGCGCCTGGCCGTGGCCACCACCTGCCCGTTGCCCCGGCTGATCCCCGCACTGCCTGACCCCGCGCGTAGCACGCGGGTTCGGCAGCCGTAGCGGCCCGAGTTAAGCGATTCCGAACAGCCTCATCTTCGCTCGATCGATCACGCTAAGTAAGTACGCAGAAACGCAACGCTCTACGAGTCGCCGGCGCCTCGACAATAGAAATGGATAAGCCAATGAGTGGTTTTGCCGTCCTCGCGGTCAAGGAGGCTGCGGTGGCTTCCGGTCTCGGCACCACGGTGCTGCCGGGCATCGCCCCCAGTGCGCTCGACGGGTTCGCCGTCGGAACGCTCTTGTGCGGCCTGTGCCTCGTGCTGGTCGTGGCGCCGCGACGGCTTTCCCGGCGGAGCAGGCGATCGGCCAGGGGGAGTGCGTTGACGAGCGTCGCGCACAACCCGATGACACCGGATTTGTCTGGTTATGCCACCAGGTCGGCTTACCCGGCCGCTCGCGGCTCGGCGGACGCCGGCCCGTTCGGCGACGAGTCGGCGGAGATGGTCGTCTCGCTGTCGAGCCGCGAGGAGATGGCGCGGCTGGCCGAGATGGCGCAGCTCGTCGACCTGAAGAACAGCGGCAAGCACCGGCTGTCCGGCGCAGAGGCGGCAGAGCGACGGCCCGAGCTCAAGCGCGGGTCCGGCCGGCACGCCGCACCGCCAGCGGGCGTCGGCAGCAGGATGGCCAGCAAATTTGCAGGCAGCGCGGTGACGGTGCGCGACTAGCACCAGGCCGCGACTAGACCAGGCCGCGACTAGCACCAGGCCGCAACAAGACGGTGCGCTCTAGCCGGCTAGCCGCCCGCTGGCCCGCCGTCCCAGCCCGGGCCCGGCTGGTCAGCCGGCTCGCCGCTGTACGCACCTCGATCGCGGCACGCCTTGCCTCGTAACCCGCTCCGGCCAGCCGGTGGCCACTGCATCATGCCGAGCTGTGCCCGAGCCTGCCTGATAATGAGGCGACGTAGCGTAGCCTTGCGACTGCCGTCGGGATACAAGCGCAGCCTGGACAGCTCCCAGTTGCCATACTCGGCGTGATCGGTCAGAATCCGACGCGCTGCGTCCCGCGAGAGGCCGCGCGGCAAATAGAGCACCAGGTACGAGTACTCCGCCATCAACTTATTGTGCGCGCTGCGCGGGATGGTTCAATCGCCTTGAGGGAATCCACAGCGCAGGTTCAGGGAACACGCTGACGCCAGCCGCAAGTTAACGTGCTGGAGAGGGAACGGGGTCGTCTTCGATCGGGCCGCATGCCCGGCCGGTGCCGTGCCCTAGTAGAAAGGCCAGAGCGCCCGGTCGCCGCAGTATTGCCTGCGGTAGCCTCCTGGGCGACTGCTGGATGTAGAGGGTGGGAAACGTGACAGCAGGGACCGAGGAGACCGCCGAGAGCCCGCGAGCCAGGGCCAACGGCGGTAACAAGCTGGTCATCGTCGAGTCGCCGAGGAAGGCGCGGACGATCGCTGGCTTCCTCGGCAAGGGCTATACGGTCGAGTCCAGCATCGGACACATTCGCGATATGCCGGACAAGGCTGCCGAGATACCGACGAAGTATCGCGGCGAAGCGTGGGCTCGCCTCGGCGTCGACGTCGATCACGACTTCGAGCCGCTCTACGTCGTCAACTCGGACAAGAGGCAGCAGGTCAGCAAGCTCAAGCAGCTGCTGAAGAACGCCGACGAGCTCTTGCTCGCCACACGCGGTTCGCGTCGTGGAACTCCTCGAGCCGCCTGCCGCGCTCTTCCTTGTCCGTGTCTTTTCTGCCCGCGTCTTTGTCTGCGTCGCCCTCCGCCGTGCTCGCCGGCGCCTGGATGATGACCCGGCCAAGCAGCTGACCCGGCTCGACCTCGGGCTCGTCACCGTACTGGAGTATCTCGACGCGTTCGATGGGGGCGTCCGGGAAGCGCCTGCGCACCTCGCCGTCGAACTCCTGCCTGAGACGGTCGATCTCCGCTTGTTCCATGGCTCGCCTCGCTTCCGTGCGTTTCGTGTGTAATCAGCGTAACTCACGTATCGCACGTATACCACATGCCCGACCCATTCCCCTAGGCCAGCTTCTCTCCGGTCGGCTTGCCGCGGCGACGCGGGAGGGCCTGCCTCCGGCCACCCAGTTCCAGGCGCTGCCGGGCCCGGCGCCGCGTGGAGGCCAGGGTATGAAATCAGGAAATTTCCTGATTTAAGGTAGGTACTGCCCCAGTCGTAACACGATGACCGCGAAAACTTTTTTCACGGCGAAGATTTTCGGTGCGTATGGGACACGTCTGTTATCAACTTTGAGCGTGTCGCATCTCGCTTAGCGCAATGACATCTGACCGATTTGCGCTGATATATAGCTAAATGTCAGTTTCCCGGCAGCGTGACGCCAGTGGAGTCCTCTGGGGCTGTGGCCCCTTACCCCGCTCTACCTGGGGCGATGGGCCACAACCCCAAAACAAGCGCCGCGCATTCAACCACACCGCGGCACACCAGAACCAGAAACCACTACTTAATCCCCGACGAGGCCATGACGCGTAAAAGTTTACGTGATCATGGGCTGTTGCCTGTTAGATACCCAATGGGGGTATGCGGAACGGCGCGGTCACGAGCCGCCCGACCCGGGCGGCCGCAGCACCAGGGTCACGGCCGGCGACCGGCGCGGTGTGGACGGCGGGAGCAGCGCGGGTGGCGCATGTGGCGGGTGGCGCGGGTGGGCACGGGGCCGGGAGCGGGGCCGGGGGCGGTCAGCTGGGGATGGCGGCGTAGGCGGTGGTGGAGGGGAGGCCTACGGGGCCGGGGCGGAGGCGGAGCAGGCGGCCTGCCAGGGGCTGCGCGGCGCGCTCCGCGTCGGTGAGGTCGATGCTGGCCGTGGTCACGTACAGCTCGGACATGTCCGGGCCGCCGAACGCGCAGCTCGTCGGCCGGGACACCGGGAGCGGGAGCACCGCGTCCTGCTGGCCGTGCGGCGTGAAGCGGCGCAGGGCGCCGCCGTTCCACATGGCCACCCAGACGCAGCCGTCCGCGTCGACGGTCAGGCCGTCCGGGAAGCCCTCGACGTGGGACAGGTCGGCGAACACCCGGCGCTCGAACAGCTCACCGGTCGCCGTAACGTAGTCGAACATGTCGATCCGCCGCGTCGGCGAGTCCGCGTAGTACATGCGTGACCCGTCCGGGCTCCAGCCGATCCCGTTGGAGACCGTGGCGCCCGTGATCACCGGGGTCAGCTTGCCGCCGGCGTCGAGCCGGTACAGCTCGCCGAGCGGCTCGATCTCGCCGGCGTGCATCGAGCCGACCCAGACCCGGCCCGCGGGATCCACCGCCGCGTCGTTGAACCGGACGCCGTCACGGTCCGGCGCCTCGGCGATCGTCCGGCCGGTCCAGCCCTTCCCCGGCTCAGTGGCCCGCAGCGTCAGCCGGCGTCCCCCGGCGGTCAGGATCCCGCCGTCGAGCGCGGGGAACGCCGCGGAGACCTCGCCCAGCTCAACGGTCATCGTCTCGCCGTGGGCGACGCGGGTGAGGTGCAGCAGCCCGCGACGGATGTCGACCCAGAGCAGGCAGTCGTCGTCCGGACGCCAGTAGGGACCCTCGCCAAGCACCGCGGTCACATCGCCGACCGGCTCGGCGGCGATGTCCAGTGCGCACGTGCATCATAGAGACCGTTCCTCCTCAGGTCCCCCCTGGGCCGTGACACGGAGAGATTAACCGACGTCTACCCAGTTCAGGGTGCGATCGACCGCTTTCTTCCAGCCGGAATAGCCGGCCGCGCGGCGATCGGCCGACCAGGAGGGCTCCCAGCGCCTGGATTCGTGCCAGTTGGTACGCAATTCGGTGGTGTCCCGCCAGAATCCGGCCGCCAGGCCGGCCGCGTAGGCAGCGCCGAGCGCGGTGGTCTCGGCGACCACCGGGCGGCTGACCGGGACGCCGAGGATGTCGGCCTGCAGCTGCATGCACAGGTCGTTCGCGGTGACGCCGCCGTCGACCTTGAGCACGTCCAGGGTGACGCCGGAGTCGGCGGCCATCGCCTCCATCACGTCCCTGGTCTGGTAGCAGATCGCCTCGAGCGTGGCGCGGGCCAGGTGAGCGTTGGTGTGGAACCGGGACAGCCCGACGATCGCGCCGCGCGCGTCGGCCCGCCAGTACGGCGCGAACAGGCCGGAGAACGCCGGGACGAAGTACAGCCCGGACGTGTCGTCGACCTGCAGGGCCAGGTTCTCGCTCTGCGCGGCGCCGCTGATGATGCCCAGCTGGTCGCGCAGCCACTGCACGGCGGCGCCGGTCACGGCGACCGAGCCCTCGAGGGCGTACACGGGGTCCGCGGACCCGAGCTGGTAGGCGAGGGTGGTGAGCAGGCCGGACTTCGACTCGTGCAGTTCGGTGCCGGTGTTCAGCACCAGGAAGTTGCCGGTGCCGTAGGTGTTCTTCGCCTCGCCGGGCGCGAAGCACACCTGGCCCATCGTGGCCGCCTGCTGGTCGCCGAGCACCCCGCCGATCAGCACCTCGCCGCCCAGCGGCCCCAGCGGCGAGGTGACGCCGAAGGCGTGCACCGACGGCACGATCCGCGGCAGCATCGCCCGCGGCACGCGCAGCATCTCGCACAGCTCGTCGTCCCAGTCCAGCGTCCGCAGGTCCATCAGCATCGTCCGGCTCGCGTTGGTCACGTCGGTGACGTGCGCGCCGCCCGCGGCGCCGCCGGTGAGGTTCCACAGCAGCCAGGTGTCGATCGTGCCGAAGATCGCCTCCCCGCGCTCGGCGTCCGCCCGCAGCCGTGCGTCCGCCTCGAGGAGCCACCGCAGCTTGCCCCCGGAAAAGTAGGTGGCGGGCGGCAGCCCGGCCTTGTGCCTGATCACCGCGCCGGCGCCGCTCTTGTCCAGCCCTGCGGCGATCCGGTCGGTCCGGGTGTCCTGCCAGACGATCGCGTTCGCGTACGGGACGCCCGTCCGGCGGTTCCACACCACGGTGGTCTCCCGCTGGTTCGCGATCCCCAGCGCGGCCAGGTCGCCCGCCGACAGGCCGGTCGCGTTCAGCGTGGCCGCGATGACCGTCCTGGTCCGCTCCCAGATCTCCAGGGGGTCGTGTTCCACCCAGCCTGGCCGCGGCAGGATCTGCTGGTGCTCGAGCTGGTGCCTGGCGACCTCGTTGCCGTCGTGGTCGAAGATCATGAACCTGGTGCTGGTCGTGCCCTGGTCGACCGCCCCGACGAAATCGGCCACTGAGGTCTCCCTAGACATGAAGGCCAGGGGCTGACGGGGGGAGTCAGCCGCGGCCGTTCGGATAAACGATCTTAGTTTTTCAATGTCCGCAGGGTTACGGCGAGCACCTCGGCGCGGTCGGCGGCAGACAGCGTGCCGCCGCCGAGCTCCAGCGCGGCGAGCGTGGCGGCCTTGACGACGGCGAGCGCGGCGTTGGCGCGGATCAGCGCCGCGTGGTCGGGGTCCGGGCCGGCGAGCACGGCGAGCGTCTGCTCGGTCATCTCCCGCGACGGCCGGGGCAGCTGCTCGTCGATGATCGCGAGCGCGGCCGGATCGCGGTCGAAGATGGTGGCCAGGTCGCGGGAGTCGGCGGTGATGTCGATGAGCGAGCCGAGCAGGTCCTCCGGGGTGGCCGCGCCGGACTCCAGGCCGTCGAGCAGCGCGAGGTAGGCGGTGAGCGGCTGGGCCAGCAGGCCGCCGAGGATCGCCGGCCTTGGACGGGAAGTGGTAGTAGAGCGCCGCGGTGGTCGTGCCGAGCTCGCGGGCGATGTCGGCGATCGTCGTCGCCGTGTAGCCCTGCCGCGCGAACAGCTCACCCGCGATCTGGAGGATGCGCTGCTTGGTGTCGGGCTTGCTGTCTGACTTGGTGTCGGGTTTGCCGCCGGGCGGGCTCATGCGCACCAGTGTACTTGCTGATTGATTAGTAAGTGGGCTAGGGTCGCGACTATGACGGAACTTACTAATCAATCAGTAGGCAGCGATCGGGCCGCGGCGTTCGGCTGGACGCGGCGGCACGTGCTGGCGCTCGCCGTGCTGTGCCTGGCGGCCCTGCTCGACACGATCGACGTGACCGTGGTGAACGTCGCGATGCCCGCCATCAGGAACTCGCTGCACTTCTCCGAGGGCGGGCTGGCCTGGATGGTGGACGCCTACATGGTGCCGTTCGGCGGCTTCCTGCTGCTCGGCGGCCGTACCGGGGACATCCTCGGCCGGCGGCGGGTGCTGCTGGCCGGGACCGGCGTGTTCGCGCTGGCGTCGCTCGGCTCCGCGCTCGCGCCGTCCGCGGGGGTCATGATCGCGACGCGGGCCGCCGAGGGGATCGCCGCCGCGTTCGTGGTGCCGATGACGCTCGCCATGCTCAGCTCGGTGTTCCCGCCCGGGCCCGCGCGGAACCGGGCGTTCGCCGTGTGGGGCAGCGTGTCCGCGGCGGCCGGGACGCTCGGCCTGGTGCTCGGCGGCGTGCTCGTCTCGACCGTCGGGTGGCGGTGGATCTTCCTGGTCAACGTGCCGGTCGGGGCGCTCGTCATGCTGTCAGCGGTCCGCGTGCTGCCGCCCGACGGCCGCCGTGCGCGCGGGTCCGGGCTGGGCGGCTTCGACGTGGGCGGTGCGGTGAGCGGCACGGCCGGGGCGAGCCTGCTCGCGTACGCGGTGGCGCAGACGACCAGCGCGGGGTGGGGCTCGGGGCGGACCATCGGGCTGCTGTGCGGGGCGGCGGCGCTCATCGGGTACTTCGTCTTCCACGAGGCGCGCGTGGCCGCCGCGCCGCTGATGCCGCTGTCGCTGTGGCGCAACCGCTCGGTGACCGGCGCCAACGTGGTCTCGGCCCTGCTGGCCAGCGCGATGTTCGCGGTGTTCTACGCCACCACGCTGTACATGCAGCAGGTGCTGCACTACTCGGCGCTGCGCACCGGGCTCGCGTACGTGCCGTTCGGCCTGTCGATCCTGGTGGCGGCCGGCGCTCGCGCCGACCGTGGTGACGGCTTTGGGCGTCCGCGTGACGTCGATCGCCGGGTCGGCCGTGAGCCTTGCCGGGCTCGCGCTCCTCGCCCGCGTTCCGGCCGACGGGCACCTGCTGACCGACGTCATCCTCCCGACCGTGATTGTCGGCCTGGGGGCGGGCATCGTGATCGTTCCCACGTCGATCGCCGCGATGTCCGGGGTCACGGCAGACCGGCACGGCGTCGCGTCCGCGCTGCTCAACGTCAGCCGCCAGCTCGGCGGCGGCGCTCGGCCTCGCGGTGATCGCGGCGGTGGTGGCGAGCGCCACGGCGCGTTCGGCCGCCGCCGGGCAGAGCGTACCGGCGGCGCTCACGCGTGGGCTTCCACGCCGGGTTCGCTGTCAGCGCCGCGCTGGTCGCCGTCACGATCGTCACCGCGGCGGTCCTGCTGCGGGACGACGGCCGCGGCCAGCGGGTCAACCTGGTGGAGCTGCAGGCCGGCCAGTAGCGGCACGTGCCGCACTTGCCGTTGGTCCGGGTCACGGCTGAGGATGTCAGCCGTGACTACCGAGAACACCGCGGTTCTTGTCGCGGGCGGCGGGCCGGCCGGGCTGGCCGCCGCCACGGAACTGAACCTGCACGGCGTCGGCTGCGTGGTCATCGAGCCGCGGGCCACGGTGTCGCACCGGCGGCCGCGGGCCAAGACGTCCAGCGTGCGGACGATGGAGCACCTGCGCCGCTGGGGGCTGGCGGACGCGGTGCGGCAGGCGGCGCCGCTCAAGGTCGCCTGGTCGCAGCGGGTGACGTTCTGCGAAACGCTGTCGGGAAAGCGCATCACGGACTTCGACGGGGCGTTCGGGCTGACCACCCGGCGCGATGAGCGGTTCGCCGAGCCCGGCCAGCAGGTGCCGCAGCCGGTGGTGGAGGAAGTGCTCCGGGCGCACGTGGCGCACGTGGCGCACGTGGACTTGCGGCTAGGCCACGCGGTGACCGGGCTGCGGGAGGACGCCGGCGGCGTGACGGTGACCGTCCGCTCGCCCACGGGGGAGCACGTACGAGATCCGGGCCGGCTACGTGGTCGGCTGTGACGGCTACGCCGGCGTGACCCGCGACTGCCTCGGCGCGGCCTACGTCGGCACCGCCGATCCCCGGCCGAACTTCAACGTCGTCTTCCGCGCCCCGGAACTCGACACTCCCCTGGGCCCGGCCGTGCAGTACTGGACGGTGGCCGCCGCCACCCCGGGCCTCATCGGACGGCTCGACCTCGACGGCACCTGGTGGGCGATCATGCCGGGCGTCCCGGCCGACTACGGCGCCGCGCACGCGGCGTCGTTGATCACGGGGCTCGTCGGCGCGCCGGTGGCCCACGAGCTGCTCGCGTCGGACCCGTGGACGGCACGGGTGCTCGTCGCGGACAGGTTCTGCTCGCGGCGGGTCTTCCTGGCCGGCGAGAGCGCGCACGTCAACCCGCCCTATGGCGGCCACGGGTACAACACGAGCATCGGCGACGCGGTGAACATCGCGTGGAAGCTCGCGTTCGTCCTGCGCGGCTGGGCCGGCCCGCGGCTGCTGGAGAGCTACGAGCCGGAGCGGCGCGGCGTGGTCGAGGAGACCGTGGCCAGCGCGGCGGCCAACATGCGGACGCTGCCCGCGGACCTGGGGGGACGCGGCGGCGGACGCGGCGGCCATCAGGCGCGCGAAGGCGCCGGAGTTCTACAACCTCGGGCTGGTGCTCGGCTACCGCTACGGGGAATCGCCGGTGGTGCAAGCGGGCGGCAGCGGGTCCGCTGTCACCGATGTCGGTGTCTATACGCCGTCGGCCGAGCCGGGCGCCCGCCTGCCGCACTGCTGGCTGCCGGACGGTTCGTCGCTGTATGACACCCTGGGCACGGGGTTCACGCTCGTAGCGCCGGCGGACGCGGGCAACGAGCGTCATATGCCGAATTTTCCGAACGAGCGCGTGCGCTGCGTGTCCCCCTCACCGTGGCTCCGGCGCCGCGCGACTACCCGTGGCGCGGCGAGTTCCTGCTGGTCAGGCCCGACCAGCACATCGCGTGGCGGGCGGACGACCCGGCGGGCATCGACCTCGCCGCGGCGGTCGGCCGGTTAACCGGAACTGGCGGTTTTGGTCCTTACCATGGATAGCAGAGGTCCCCTCCGGGACCGGGGAGGGAGAAGTCGCCCATGCCCGGCGTTCTTGACGCGCGTGACCGGAGTACCGCGTTGCACAGGCTGGCGGCTGGCCCGCTCGACGTGCTGGTCGTCGGCGGCGGCATCACCGGCGCGGGGGCCGCGCTGGATGCCGTGTCCCGTGGGCTGCGTGTCGGGCTCGTCGAGTCCCGTGACCTGGCGGCGGGCACGTCGAGCCGGTCGAGCAAGCTGATCCACGGCGGGCTGCGCTACCTGGAGCAGGGTGACTTCAAGCTGGTGCGAGGAGGCGCTGCGGGAGCGCGACCTGCTCGTCACCAGGCTCGCGCCGCACCTGGTCAGGCCGGTGCCGTTCCTGTACCCGCTGTACCGGAAGGTGGTCGAGCGGCCGTACGTCGGCGCCGGCCTGGTGATCTACGACGCGATGGAGGGCACTCAGGCGGCCGGTGCCGTATCACCGGCACCTCACCACGCGCGGCGCGCTGCGCCGTGCGCCCGCGCTGCGGCCCGAACGGCTGGCCGGCGCGATGGTCTACTACGACGCGCAGGTCGACGACGCGCGGTACACGGTGCTCGTGGCCCGGACGGCGGCCGCTTACGGCGCGACCGTGGTGACCCGGGCCAGCGCCACCTCGCTGCTGCGGTCCGCCGACGGCACCCAGGTGACGGGCGCGCGGGTGCGGGACGAGGAGACCGGCCGGTCGTTCGACGTGCTGGCGACCCGGGTGGTGGTGTGCGCCGGGGTGTGGACCGACCTGGTGCACTCGCTCGGCGGGGTGCAGGCCGGCTACCAGGTGCGGATGTCCAAGGGCGTGCACCTGGTGATGCCCCGGTCGGCGATCGACGCCGAGACCGGCATGATCGTGCGCACCGAGAAGAGCGTGCTGTTCTTCATCCCGTGGGGCGAGCGGTGGATCGTCGGGACCACCGACACCGACTGGTCAGGCGACCGGGCCGAGCCGACCGCCACCGCCGAGGACGTCGACTACATCCTCGCGGCGGCGAACCGGGTGCTGGCCGCGCCGCTCACCCGCGCGGACGTGATCGGCGTCTACGCGGGGCTGCGGCCGCTGGTCGCGGCCGCCGCGGACACCCCGACCACGAAGCTGTCCCGCGAGCACGTGGTGGACGTGCCGCTGCCCGGGCTGGTCTCGGTCGCGGGCGGTAAGTTCACCACCTACCGGCTGATGGCGCGGGACGTGGTGGACGCCGCGGTGGCCGACTTCCCCCGGCCGGTCCCCTCGTCGGTGACCGAGCAGCTGCCGCTGCTCGGCGCGGACGGCCTGCCCGCGGTCCGCGCCGCGGCGCAGCGGCTCGCCGAAGACAACGGGGTGTCGCTCGCCACGATCGAGCACCTGCTCAACCGCTACGGCGCCGGGGTCGGCGAGGTGCTCGAGCTCGATCCGCGCCGACCGGTCGCTGGGCCGCCCGCTGCTCGACGGCTATCCCTACCTGCGCGCCGAAGTCGCCTACGCGGTCACCCACGAAGGCGCCCTGCACATCGAGGACGTGCTGGCCCGCCGGATCCGGCTGCTCATCGAATCGCCCGACGCCGGCGTGGCCGCCGCCGCGGAGGTGGGGGCGATCATGGGCGGCCTGCTCGGCTGGGGCCGCCGGCGGCGGGCCCTGGAGGTGCGCCAGTACCTGGAGTTCGCCGCCGCCAACGGCGAGGCGCTGCAATCCCCCGCCGAGCTCCCCGTGCGGGCGACTCCGGTCCCGGTCCCGGCGTAAGAACTTCTTTTGATGTTGCAGGGTTCCAGGACTGCGCGGTCAGGGCAAAAAGAAAGGAGTTCTAAGGCGCGGAACGCTAGGAGCGGCGCCGGTACCGGATGCGGAACAGGCCGTAAGCGATCGGCCCGGCGCACAGCGGCAGCCAGTATGAGGCGATCCGGTAGGTGAGCGTGGCCAGCACGGCCTGGCTCGAGTCCACTTCGGCCAGCACCAGCAGCCCGGTCAGGCCTGGCTTCCACGATCCCGAGGCCGCCGGGGTGATGGGGATCATCCCGATGATGCCGGCGATCGCGTAGGCGATCAGGACAAGTGAGGGGGCGCGGGCGGCTCCCGGTGGCCCGCAGCGCGGCGAGCAGGCAGAGGTAGTCGAACGCGAGGCGGCCCGCGGACAGCAGCAGTGCCTGCCACCACTGCCTGCCGAACGCTGCCCGGATGTCGTTGCGCTGGGACAGCACGGTCTCGTCCAGTCCGGTCAGCGGCGCACGCTTGCGCAGCACTCTGTTCCTGAGGCGCTGTATGCCCCGGCCCGCCAGCCGTAGCGGCGCGTCATAGGCCAGGATGACCGCCCCGAACGCGGCGAACGCCACGAATGCCACCGCCCCCAGGATCGCCGCGTTGACCAGCCCCCGGCTGACCGGCGTCCCCAGCAGGATGACCGGCAACGCGAAGGCCGGCAACGCCAGCAGGCTCCCCACGCCCAGCAGAGAGAACGCCGCCAGTCCTGTCACGGTCGAGCTCGTGTCGTTCCCGCTGGCCGCCAGCATCCGGAACTGGGCGGCGGCGCCCACCGCCGCTCCCCCCGGCATGATCAGGGTGATCGCGTTGCCCGCCAGCGTCGAGGTGACCACGGGAAACCACGCCTTGGTGCGCAGGGCCAGGCGCTGCAGGGCGAACGTGCAGGTGAAGTGGGCGGCCTGGAACGCCACCGCGAGGATGAGCCACCACGGGTGCAAGGTCGACAGCCGCGGCCAGGACGCGAACACCTCGGTGATGGCCGGGAATACCAGGTAGATGGCGATGCCGGCGAAGGCGACCATCGCGGCCCGCTTGACCACCACCCGCCATGCCAGCGGATGCTCTGCTGCTCCTCGATCTCCGCGGCCAGCGAGGCCGGCGGCCCTGCTCACAAGCCTCCTCCTTCCGGGCCTTCCTGACGCCTTCCTGGCCCGCCGGTGAGCAGGCGTCAGAACGGCCAGGCGACGGGATGATCGTCAGCGAGACGATCCGACCGCGCGCACCTTGCGGTCTCATCCTCCTGACAGGGTGAAAGCCTTCCGGCCGGGGCGATCGAACCCCGCCACCGGTATGGCCTGCTCGGCTCGGGCCGCCTACGTCTGCGCCGCCGGACCGGCCCGACCTCTCGCCGGTCATCCTCTGTCACACATGCCACTGCCGTCTCCGCGCCCAGCGGGGCGACCTAACCTCCGTTGCCCCACCCGCCACTACTGTCCACTTTTCGTACTTTATGACCACTTTCTTGTCCGAAATGCTCTATTTGTCTGTGCGTAAAGTACGCAAGGTCGCCCGCCTGGCCGTTGGATGCGCTAGGCGGGCCCGCAGGCGGCTGGACCGCAGGGCGGCCTGGGACGTCACACGGGCCTCTGGTGTTCACCTCGCACACTCTCCGACCATTTTGCTGCCCGAAATGCCCGGAATGTCCATGCGTAGAGTGTGCTAAGTCCAGCATGTGAGACACATGGCGGGGTTGGGCGCGGTCGCGGTGGCAACTGGGGGTGTGGAGTCGCGACCGGCCTGTCGGAGGACTGCAGGCGGCGGCCAGGTGGTCGACGCGGGACCGCGAGGTCCCCGTCCGGGCGTGGGCGTAGGGGCGATGGCTGACCGCGAGTGAGCGCCGGACGCCCGTTACGCGGGCCAGCGCTGGGCGCAGGTTAGGAGGGGCCTGAGCTGGGGCGCGGGTTAGGCGGGACGGCTTCGAGGTAGCGGGCAGCGGGGGCTTGGGGGTGGCGACCGGCGGCGGTGCTTTGGGCAGCGGCGGCAGCGGCGTTGGGCAGCGGCGCGGCGGCGAGCTGTGCGCTAGCTCACGGGGCGTCCGGGCGGAACTTGTAAAGTTACATATTTACAATCTGGATACAAGAGATATTTTGGCTACCAGGAAAGTAGGGAGCCCGCGCGCCGGGGGACCGACGAGGAACGGAGTAGCGGCGGATGAACCCTTACGTGATCCTGGGCAGCGCCGTGGTGGGCCTGCTCGTCGGGCTCACCGGGGCCGGCGGCGGCGCGCTGATGACGCCGATGCTGATCCTGCTGTTCAACGTCAAGCCGTCCGCGGCGATCTCCAGCGACCTGGTCGCCGCCGTGGTCATGCGGCCGGTGGGCTCCGCGGTGCACCTGCAGAAGGGGACGGTCAACCTGCGGCTGGTCGGCTGGATGTGCCTCGGCTCGGTGCCGATGGCGTTCCTCGGCGCGTACCTGCTGCACGTGCTCGGCGGGAGTTCGGCGCAGCAGCAGAACGTGGAGATCGCGCTGGGCGCGGCGCTGCTGGCCGGCACCGGCGGCGATGGTGCTGCGCTACTGGCTGGACCGGCGCTCAGGACAGCAGCGCACCGGCGGACGTGGCGCAGGTGCGGGTCCGGCCGCTGGCCTACGATCGCCATCGGCCTGGTCGGCGGCCTGATCGTCGGCATGACCTCGGTCGGCTCCGGGTCGCTGATGATCGTGCTGCTGCTGTTCACCTACCCGACGCTCGCCGCCGGCCAGCTCGTCGGCACCGACCTGACCCAGGCGGTGCCGCTGACGGCGGCGGCGGCGCTCGGCGCGCTGGCGTTCGGGCACGTGCAGTTCGGGCTGACCGCGGCGGTGATCATCGGCAGCGTGCCGGCCGTGCTGATCGGCTCGCTGCTGTCCTCGCGGGCGCCGGACAAGTACATCCGCCCGGTGATCACCTTCGTGATCTTCGCCTCCGGGCTGAAGTACGTCGGCATGGGCACGACGACGCTCGGCTGGACGCTCTGCCTGGTGCTGCTCGCCTGCGCCGGGTACTGGCTGGCCCGCGACAGCCCTGGCCGTGGCAGCGCGGCCGGAAGGACGAGGCAGCGGGCCGGCCGCGGAAGTGCCCGCTGAGATCCTTAACGGGTGACCGGCCGTGAGGCAGGACCGCGTGGCGCGGCCATGCAGGCAGCCGTGACGAACGACCGCAGTACGCTCTGCCGCTCGTGATACGGGTGGAGCGGGCCGCGCCGCCCACCCGGACCGACGCGCTGGAAGGCGCGGCGCGCGCGGTGCTGTACTTCCTGACCGACCCGCGCGTGACCGGCGACGACGGCGTGGACGGGGAGTGGACCGCGGCGGTGCGCGCCTGGACGGACGCGCGGATCCGCAAGGTGGTCCGGCGGGCGCGCGGCGCGGCCTGGCAGCGGGCGCTCGCCCTGCCCGGGATCACGGTCACCCACCGCACCGCGGACATCCGCGTCTACCCGCCGGTGCCGGTCGATGACTGGCCGGCCGACCTGGCCAGGCTCCAGGTCGCCGGCACCGAGCTCGACGACCCCGAGCCGCCCGGCGCCGTGGCGCCGGGGACGCCGGTGCTCTGGCTCAACCCGGAGCTGCCGATGACCGCGGGAAAGGCCATGGCGCAGGCCGGCCACGCCGCGCAGCTGGCGTGGTGGCGACTGGAACCACGCGGGCGTTCGGAATGGAAGGATTCCGGTTTCGAGCTCGCGGTGCGGACAGCGGCCGTCGAGCGATGGGCGGAGCTGACCGCCAGCGGGCTGCCCGTGGTCCGCGACGGGGGGTTCACCGAAGTGGCGCCCGGGTCGTGCACCGTGGTCGCGGACGTGCCGGCGCTGCGGTCAGCCGGCTCGGTCGGTTCCGCGGCGGCCGCTGATCGCGGCCCGCGGCCGGCGGGCGCCGGACGGAACAGAAGAAAATCATCAGTTATGCAAACGAATGCTGTCCCGACATGGGGTTATTTATCTCTCTGGCACCATTAGGATTCCCCTACACCGGTTCGCGCAGGAGTGGGGACACGTGTCGGCAACGCTGCCGCACGTTCATTTGCACGCGTTTCTGCGCTTGCACCGGGCGATTACCGCTGAGTATGGAAGAGGTCTGGCGACATGGGTGCCCGGCGCGCTGACGCTCCAGTTCTGTCCGGGGCGGTGCCACCGCTTACGGACTTCTTCCACCCGCGCCCGGAAACCGGGTTCGGCGTGGCCGACACGCTGCGGCCGGGCGAGACGATCGTGCTCGTGCCCGCGCCGCGCGGCGCCCCCGTCGACGGCGTGAGCACGCCGGGCGGGACCGGCAAGACGCAGCTCGCGGTGAGCTTCGCGCACGCGATGTGGAACGCTCGTGCCGTGGACCTGCTGGTCTGGGTGCCCGCGGGCAACCGGACCGCGATCCTGGCCAGCTTCGCCCAGGCCGCCGCCGAACTCGACGCGGAGCAGCCCGGCGAGACCGCGGACATGGCCGCGCGCCGGTTTCTCGGCTGGCTGAGCCGGACACAGCGCCGGTGGGCGGTGATCCTCGACGACGTGACATCGCCCGACGACCTCGACGGGCTGTGGCCGAGCGGCGAGACCGGCCAGGTCCTGGTGACCACGCGCCTGTCGGAGGAGGAACTCGGCGGCCCTGACCGGACGATCGTGGGCATCCCGGGATTCAGCATGCGGGAGGCGGTGGCGTACATCGACGCCAGGCTCACCGGCCTGCCCGACCAGCGGATCGAGGCTCTCGACCTAGCCGAAGACGTCAGCGGGCTCCCGATCGCGATGGCCCAGGCCGTGGGCGTGATCGCCGACAGGGACAGCACCTGCCGGGACTACCGGCTCTCGTACGCGGAGCGGATGCGGAACACCGCCGGCACGGTCATCGACGGCTGCCCGCAGCCGATGCTCGCGACCTGGTCGCTCGCGGTCGAGCGCGCCCACGAGCTGTCCCCTGCCGGGCTGGCCTGGCCGGCGCTCGCGTTCGCCGCGATGCTCGACACCGGCGGCATCCCGGCGGCGGTGCTCGTCTCCCCCGCCGCCTGCGGCTTCATCACCGGCCGCATGTCGAATGGCAGCAGCGGCGACCAGAACATGGTGCGCTCCGCGTTCGGGAACCTGGAGCGGCTTGGCCTGGTAACCGTGGACAAGACAAACGCGGTGCGCACCGTGTGGGTGCACCCCGCGGTGCGCGCCGCCGTCCGCGCCTACCTGCCGCCCGACGGCATGGATCAGGCCGTGGCGGCGGCCGCGGCCGCGCTGCTGGAAGCGTGGCCGGAGCCTGGGACGGCCGCGGGGCTCTCGGGCGCAGGGCCACAGCTGAGCCAGGCGCTGCGGGACTGCGCGGCCAGCCTGCGGGCTTTCACCGGGGACATGCTGTGGAAGCCCGAGGCCCATCCGCTGCTGATCCGGGCCGGGGCGTCCCTGGACGAGAACCTGCTCGCGGACGCAGGGATCGGCTACTGGCAGACGATCGCGGCCACCTGCAGTCACCTGCTCGGCCCGGCACATGCCCAGTCGGTACAGGCCAGGGACCGGCTGGCGGCCGCCTATTCCTCGGCCGGCGCTGGCCGAGGCGATGTCCGTGTTCGAGGCCGCGCTCGCCGACCGCGAGCGCGGCCTCGGTCCCGAGCATCCCGACACCGTGGCCGCACGGGTGAACCTGGCGAACTCCTACCAGGCGGCCGGCCGGGATGCCGAAGCGATCGGCCTGTACGAGCTGGCGCTGGGGCAAAACGAGCGGCTGTTCGGCGCGGGGCACCGCGACACGCTGGCGGTCAGGTCGCAGCTTGCCGCCGCCTACCAGGCCGCGGGGCGGCGCGGCGACAGCATCCGGCTGTACGAGCAGACCCTGGACGACTCCGAGCGGGCGCTCGGCCCGACGCACCGCGACACGCTGGCGGCCCGGGCCAGCCTGGCCGGCGCCTACCAGTCGGCCGGCCAGCAGGCCGAGGCGATCGCGGCGTACCAGCGCGTGCTGGCCGACCGGGAACGGGCATACGGCCAGGACCATCTCGAGACGCTCGCGGCGCGGTCGAGCCTGGCCAACGGCTACCGGATCGCCGGCCGGTCCAAAGAGGCGATCAGCCAGTACCAGCGGGTCCTCGCCGACCGGGAGCGGATCCAGGGCGCCGACCATCCCGACACGATCACCGCCCGCGGCAACCTCGCTTTCGCCTACCGCGGCGCGGGCAAGCACAAGGACGCGATCGGGCTGTACGAGCGCACGCTCGCCGACCGGGAGCGGGTGCAGGGGCCCGACCACAGAGACACGCTCAGCACCCGCGGCAACCTCGCGGCCACCTACCAGCTCGCCCGGCGGCTGCGCGACGCGATCCCGCAGTACGAGCGCGCGGTCATCGACAGCGAGCGGATTCTCGGCCCCGGCGACGTCGAGACGCTGACCACCCGGTGCAACCTGGCCACCGCCTACTACGCGGCCGGGCGGCCGGCCGACATGGTCGCCGCGCTGCGCCGCGCGCTCGCCGACGCCGAGCAGTACCTGGGCCCGGACCATCCGATGACCAGCACCGTCAGGGAGAACCTGCGAGCCGCGACGGATTAGCCGCCCGCGGGATATAAGGGTTATATGGCCGCAGCGCTCTTCGAGTAGGTCACTGGCGGCGGAGGATGAGGATCATGCGCCACGCGGCCGGGTCGTCGAGGGCCGTGGTGTCGTCGAAGTCGCCGTAGCTGGCCGCGACCGTGAAGCCGCCGGCCAGCCGGACGGCGGCCGTCATCTCGGTCGCCGTCCAGAACCGGTTGGGCACCTCGTCGCTGACGGTGCGGACCGTCCCGTCCGGCATGCGGGCGGTGATGCTCATGTGCTCTCTGGTGATCTGCGTCACCGGGTCGATCCGGTCCCCGGCGCCGCCCCAGCGGACCTGCGCGTGGATGCCGTCCTGCTCGATGGTCCATTCGCTGCTCGTCCTCGGCACCGCGGCGAGGTAGTCCGCGGGGTGCGCGAGCTCCACGACGTACAGGCCGCCGGGCACGAGGTGGGCGGCCACCGCGGCCAGGTGCGCGAGGAGGTCGTCGAGCGTGAACAGGTGGCAGGCCGAGTTCAGCATGGTGATGGCGAGGTCGAAGCGGTCCGGGATGGCGAAGTCCCGCATGTCGGCCTCGACGACCGTCAGGTCCTGCCCGGCCGCCTTGGCCTGCGCCGCCGCGTAGGCGCACATCGACGGGGAGCGGTCGAGCGCGGCCGCCCGCAGGCCGCGGCGGGCGAGCTCACGGGCGTGTTCGGCCGGGCCGGCGGCGAGTTCGAGGACGGAGCGGACGCCGCCGTCGTTCGTGTAATGCTTGTCACACCAGGTCAGCAGGGCGCTGACCTCGGCCGGGACGTCCCGGTAGGCACAGGCGAGCTGGTATAGCCCGGGTTCGTCGTAGATGCGGCTCACCCGAGCCATCATGCCCGAACCGCGCTCCCGGCCGCCGGGCGGGGATGGGCTGACATACCGGACGTGTGCGGCAGACACGGACGAGCATCACATCACCAGCCAAATCCGCAACGTGTCTACCGCGACCGATCCCGGTGGGGCAGACTGGGCGCCATGATGAGTGAGGCGGAGGCTCTACAGACTCTGGCCCGCGAGGATCCGGCGGTGGCCGACGACGCGAAGGCGGCGCTGCGCTGGCTGACCTCCGGCGGCGGCCTCGGGGCGATCTCACTGCTGCGCCTGCAGGAATTCCTCTGGTACGTGCTGCCCACCAGCTGGCCGGTGCCGGCGAACGGGCACGTGGCGATCGCGCGAGCGCTCGCCAGGCTGCTCACCCTGGCGGGCATGGAGCGCTACGGGGACGTCTGCGCCTCGGCGGAGACCGAGCGGATCATCGCGGCCTACGCCTGCGCGCACGACGAAGGCATCGCGGCCTACTCCAAGGCCCTCGCCGTCTCGCACGCCGCGCCGCCCGACACCGACCTGCTCGCCTGGAGCTCGGCGATGGGCCCGGAAGAGCGCGCCGCCTACGACGCCTGCGCCGCCGCGATCGAGCTGGCGGTGGCCGCCAGCGAGCTGCGGGTGGGCGTGAGCGGCTGGAAGACCAAGCGCGCCGCGCTCGTCGAACGCTGGCTGACCCGGTCCACGGACGAACCCGGCACCGACACCTGGCTCAGCCGGATCAGCGCCGAACGCATCGACGAGTGGGCCCACGGCCACCCGGGCGAGCGCGCCCAGATGGCGCGCCGCGTGGTGCCGCGCCTGCTCGAGCCGCCGGTGCTGCCCGGCGAGCCGCTGCCGACGCTCCGCTGGCTGCTGCAGCACGCCGACGCCGGCCTGCGGCTGACCGCCCGGCACTACATCGCGCCGGCCCTTGTCGGGCGAGGCGGCCGGGCTGTTCGGCTGGGGACCTGGTGCGGGCACGCCCAGGGCGGGAAAACGGCACCAGGAACTCGACGTGTACCCGTTGCACACCCTGCGGGCGCTGGCGCAGCACGAGATGGGCGCGGTGCGGCGCAGCGGCACGCAACTGGTGCTTACGCAGGACCGGCCGGCTGATGGCCGACGACGCCGCGGTGCGCTGGCACATCGGGACGGCGGCCCTGATCGGCCCGGACGACGGCCCCGACCCGGACTTCACCGTCGCCGTGCGCGAGGCTGCCCTGCTCGTGATCACGCTGAACGACGGCCCGGTCGGCTATGAGGAGCTGGCCGGCCGGCTGACCGAGCTGCACGCCGCCGAGGGCTGGACGTCCCGGTCGGGCAGCAGCCTCTCGGGCGCGATCCGCGGCGAGATCCACGTGCTCAAGCACCGGCTGCGTGCCCTGCAACTGCTCGACGAGCCGACGGCGAACCACGCGGGTGTCTCGGCGGTCTCTGGGGTGCCGACCGGGCTGGCCGGATCAGCGACGCTGTCGCTGACCAGCACCGGGACGGCCGCCGCGCTGTCCGCGCTGCTCGCACGGGCCCTGCGCCCGCGCCGCCACCTCCACGCGTAGGCCTGTGCCTGATCAGATCTCGAAGCGGAGGGGCTTGTAGCCGGAGTAGTTCTCGGCCAGGGACAGGGCCGCGGCCGCCGACGACGTGACGTAGCGGAGCTGGGCCAGCTGCAGCTGGGACTCGAACGGGTCCTGGCCGGGGGCGACGTGCAGCATCGAGGTCATCCACCAGGAGAAGTGCGTGGCCCGCCACACCCGCTCCAGGCAGGTGCCGGAGTACGCGTCGGCCAGTCCCCATGACCCGTCGCGCAGCGCGGCCACCAGCGCGGTGCCGAGCACCACCACGTCCGACAGGGCCAGGTTGAGGCCCTTGGCGCCGGTCGGCGGCACGATGTGCGCCGCGTCCCCCGCCAGGAACAGCCGCCCGTGCCGCATCGGCCCGGCCACGAAGCTGCGCATGGCGGTGACCGACTTGTCGGTGATCTCGCCCTCGCTGACCGACCAGCCGTCTACGGCGAACCGCTTCTGCAGCTCTGCCCAGATCCGGTCGTCCGGCCAGTTCTCCACCGGCTCATCGGGCGGGACCTGCAGGTACAGACGAGAGACCTCGTGGCTTCGCATCGAGTACAGGGCGAAGCCGTCGTCGTGGCGGGAGTAGATCAGCTCATCGGTCGACGGCACCGCGCTGGCGAGGATCCCCAGCCACGCGTAGGGGTAGGTCCGCTCGGAGACCGACAGGCCGGGCACGAGCGGCCGGCAGATCCCGTGGAAGCCGTCACACCCGGCGATCACGTCGCAGGACACCTCGTGCGCGACCCCCGACTCGTCGACGTACGACAGCAGCGGACGGTCCGAGGCCACGTCCGACACCGACACGTCCGAGCAGGAGAACTCGACCGCTCCCCCGGCCGCGAGCCGCGCCGCGATCAGGTCCTTGACGATCTCGGTCTGCGCGTAGATCGTCACCCACCGCCCGCCGGTCAGCGACCGGAAGTCCAGATGGTGGCGCTCGCCGAGAAACTGCAGGTAGATGCCGCTGTGCTCAATCCCCTCGGCGTCCATTCGCTTCCCCAGGCCGACCGAACGCAGCAGCTCCACCGTCCCGGCCTCGAGCAGCCCGGCGCGCTGGCGGGCCTCGCAGTACGCGCGCGAGCGGTTCTCGACGACGATGGAATCGACGCCGCGCAGCGCCAGCAGGTGAGACAGCAGCAGCCCGGCGGGACCAGCACCGACGATTCCGACTTGGGTGCGCGAACTAACAGCCATAGGAACGAAACCCCTTATCTGTGCGTACTACGCACGATAGTTCAGAAGGCGAACACATGGATCGCTGTCTTCGATTGTTATCATCTGGCAAACTTAGCCACGAACAGGCGCCCGTACGACACGGAGAGGCACCGTATGCAGGACGAACCCGCGAGCGAAGAGCAGGCCGCCGACGGCGACTTCGTACAGTCGCTGGAGCGTGGCCTTTCCGTCATCCGCGCGTTCGATGCCGACCACCCCAAGCTCAGCCTCTCGGAGGTCGCCGCCAGCGCCGGGCTGAGCCGCGCGGCCGCCCGCCGCTTCCTGCACACGCTGGTGCACCTGGGCTACATGCACAACAGCGGCGGCCGCTTCTCGCTGCGCCCCAAGATCCTCGAGCTCGGGTACGCCTACCTGTCCAGCCTGACGCTGCCCGAGGTCGCCATGCCGCACCTGGAGGAGCTTGTCGAGCAGGTACGCGAATCGTCCTCCGTATCCGAACTCGACGGCGAGGACGTCGTCTACATCGCCCGCGTTCCCACCAAGCGGATCATGCGGGTGACGATCAGCGTTGGCACCCGCTTCCCCGCCTACGCGACGTCGATGGGCAGGGTGCTGCTGGCGGCAAAGCCGGAGGAATGGCTCGACGAGTACCTGGCCTCGGTAAATTTGCGCTGTCTCACCGGGCACACCATCACCAGCCCGGCCGAGCTGCGCCAGGAGCTGCGCAAGGTCCGCAACCGCGGCTGGGCGCTGGTGGACCAGGAGCTCGAGGAGGGGCTGCGCTCGCTGGCCGCGCCGATCAGGGACTGGGACGGCAGGGTGATCGCGGCCGTCAACGTGTCCACGCACGCGGGCCGCCGCAGCCTGGACAGCGTCCTCGAGGACCTGCTGCGCCCGCTGATCGCCACCGCCGAGCGCATCGAACGGGACCTTGCCAGCGCGCGCCCTGCGGTATTTTCCCCCGGGGGGCAGTTATCCCTCGGGGGGCAGTTACCCCGGGTCCCCAGACCCCCCAATGGGGGGACGTCCGCCCCCCATGCCCCCCTGACCCCCGGCCCACTGGGGAGCAGGCTCCGCGGATCTTTGACACTATTGCTGTCCATGCGCACGCTGCTCGCCGACCACCCGCTGGTCACGCACAAGCTCACCCTGCTCAGGGACGCCGAGACGGACACGGCGACCTTCCGCGCGCTCGCGGACGAACTCGTGACCCTGCTCGCCTACGAGGCGACCCGGGAGGTCCGGGTCGCCGAAGTGGCCGTCACCACGCCGGTCGGCGTCGCGACCGGCGTGAAGCTGGTGCAGCCCAAACCGTTGATCGTCCCGGTGCTGCGCGCGGGCATCGGCATGCTCGACGGCATGACCCGGCTGCTCCCGATGGCCAGCGTCGGCTTCGTCGGCATGGTGCGGGACGAGGAGTCGCTGGTCGCGTCGACGTACGCGAACCGGCTGCCGGCCGACCTGACCGGCCGCGAGGTGTTCGTGCTCGACCCGATGCTCGCCACCGGCGGCACGCTGGTAACGGTGATCAGCATGCTCGCGGACCGCGGCGCCGCCTCGGTGACCGCGATCTGCCTGCTCGCCGCCCCGGAGGGGCTGGCTCGCGTCGAGGAGGCATTCCCCGGCGACGGCACTCCCGCGGTCCGCGTCGTGACCGGCGCTGTCGACGACCGGCTCAACGACAAGGGGTACATCGTCCCCGGCCTCGGTGACGCTGGCGACCGGCTTTTCGGCGAAATTTAGCCAGAACGGGCGGTGGCGTCTCAGCTTCCCGCCACCGCTGCCTCCCCCGGCGGCAGCCGGCCTTCAAGCGCGGCCAGCCGCAGCTCGAGCTGATCGACGCGGTGCCTGAGGATCTCGAGCTGCGCCTCCTCGGCGATCCGGCGCTCCGCTGAATGGCGCAGCCGCGGCGAGGCCTCGGCACGGGCCGCGATGACCGACAAGGGGACGAGCCGCTGCGGGCCGTGCGGCCCGTCGACGAGCCGGGACGGGATCTGCCCGGTGCGGTACCAGTTGCGCAGCGCGGCGCGGGAAACACCCGTCTCGGCGGCCGCCCGCTCCAGCGTCACCCAGTCCGAGCCCTCAAGCCGAGCGCCCAGCTCTAGCTCGAGTTCCCACTCGTCAAGCCTGTCTTCCCAGTCCATGCCCGGTACCCCTCACCTGCCGCGACCGCGTCTCTCATCACCCTATTAATAGCATGGTATTGACGGGGTTAATGGATGGGAAGCATGCTGGCGTCATGTTCGAGCGATTCACCGCCCACGCGCGGCACGTTGTCGTCCTGGCCCAGGAAGAGGCCAGGCAGTTGAACCACAACTACATCGGCACCGAGCATGTCCTGCTCGGGCTGCTCGGCGAACGCGAGGGGATCGCGTTCCGCGTCCTCGAGTCCTTCGGGCTGTCGCGCGACGGCGCGCGGCAGGAGGTCGCGGGCCTGGTCGGGACCGGCAAGAAGGCGCCGAGCGGGCACATACCGTTCACCCCGCGGGCCAAGAAGACCCTGGAGCTCTCGCTGCGCGAGGCGCTGGCCCTGCACCACAACTACATCGGCACCGAGCATGTCCTGCTCGGCCTGATCAGGGAAGGCGATGGCGTCGCCGCACAGATCATGCGCAACCACGCCGACCTGCTGACGATCAGGGCCGCGGTGCTCGACAGCGTCCCGGCGGGCAAGGCGGAGTCGGGCACGCGCGTGCTGCGCTGGCTGCGGCGCGGCGCTCGGCGGCGAAGCCGGCCGATCGCCGACCAGCCCGCCGAGCAGACGACGCTGACCGCCACCCCGGCCGCGGACGCGACGCTCAGCGAGGCCGCCCGGCTGGCCGGGGCACAGCCGGTCGGCTCGCATCACCTGCTGCTCGCCGCCTTGGCCGACACCGATTCGGCCGCCGCCCGGGCGCTCGCGACCATGGGCATCGACCTCGAGCAGGCCAGGGAGGCGCTGCAAGGCATGGACGTGACAGGCACGAGCGACGAGCAGCCGGAGGTTGCCGGCCGCCGTCAGATGGTCATCCACGCGGGTGCGGACCGGCTCACGATCGAGGTGACCGACCCGGTGATCGTGGCGGCCGGGCAGGCCGCGCTCCGGGCGCTCGGCGAGGACGCCGTCGCATCCGGCGACATTCGCGGCGACCAGGACTCCGGCGCCAGCCTGAGCTCCGTCTGGCAGGCGCTCCGCGACAGCCTCGCGACCGTCCAGCAGGACGCCGCGCCATCCGAGGCCGCGTAACAGGTGCCGCCCAGAGGATTGTGCGACGTCCGTCCGGAATATCCGGACGGACGTCGCACAAAGATCGAGGAGGGGCGTGGAGGGCAATGTTGGGCGGCTCGACCTGCACCCCCAAGAACGTGATCGTCACTCCGGACGGACCGCAGATCATCGACTGGGAGGACGCCGTTCGCGGCCCCGCGATCGCCGGACGTGGCGATGACCTGGGTAATCAACGCGTTCGCTGAGATCCGGAAGCCGGTTGGCGACTTCGAGGGTGTGCGCGGTGCCGTGAGCCAGCACCGGCGGCCGACGCGCTGGCGAGACGCCGGTCGCCGCCTGGCCGCAATAACCAGATCGCTCCAGGGCCGGTACTCGCCCCCCTACCCCAGGTACTGACCCCTCACCCCAGCGAGTGGCTTCCAGAAAGAGCGACGACCGGCGTTCCGCCACCTGGAGCTAACCGCACCGGCCCAGGATGGCACCATCCCCGAATCCGGGGGTCCCGGCGCGCGACCCGCCGGTTCTAGACTGGCCCGGTGGCCGCACAAGTCAGCACAGCGTCTGGCCAGGTCATCCGGCTCGCCGAGGGTAGCCAGCTGGTGTTCGGGCGGGGACCAGAAGTCGACCTGGCGATATCCGCCGGGCGCGGGCTCTCCCGGCGAGCCGGAATCATCGCGGCGACACCCGAAGGCGCCTGGATCGCCAACATCAGCCGGACACACACCCTCTACGTAGCGGGCGACGGCTACCGGATCCGGCTGCCCCGCGTGGAAGGCGACGGAGAACCGGCCGGCGGCTGGCTCGTGAGCGCGGGGACGGCCACCGTGGGCTCGCGGGCCATGGTGGACGACGGGCTGCAGATCGCGGTCACGGTCCCCGGACGGCACCGGCGGCCCGCCGCGGCCGAGTCCGCCGCCAGCGAGGGCGCGGCGGACGGCGACGGCACGCTGCTGCCGCTCTACCTGGACCCGATGACCAAGCTGTTCCTCGTCGCGCTGATGTGGTGCCGGCCGTGGCTGCTCGACCCGGGCGCCGCCTCCCCGCTGCCGCGCATCCCGGAGATCGCCAGGTCCGCGCTCGAGGTGACCGGCGCCCACCACGAGCTCGAGCGGTTCGACGCCGACCAGGAGTTCCGCGACCGGCTTTCGGCGCGGGTCGCCGAGCACGTCAAGGTGCTGCGCCGCAAGATCACCGACCGCGGGCTCGCCGGCCGGACGTCCGGCTGTCGGACGAGGTCGCCGTGCGGGTGCTGATCGAGCACGGTGTCGTCGCCGCCGGGGACCTGCGGCTGCTGGCCGATCCCGCGTGGTGCTCCCGGCAGGAAGACCTGTGGTGGACCCGCGAGTTACGGGCTGCCCGGCGGCGCGCCGGGCAGCGGCTGCCCGGCGCCGGGTGGATGCACCTGGAACGACGCGCTGGCGGTGTGCCCGCCGGGAGCGGTCACTACCACGGTGTACGTCCTGGGCGGGATCGGGCCGCGGAAGAAGTAGTGCCCCTGGTCGATCGCGTAGTTGAACGTGCCTTGCATGTCGGTCAGCGGATGGTACGCCGAGACGCCCACCCCGACGAGCCTGACCGTGACCGGCGTGAACGGGGCGAACCCGTTGCCGTGGATCACGTACACCGTGTCGCCGTCGCCGTAGGGCTGGCTGACGCACACTTGCGGTGCACTGCTCTGTCCCGGAGCCAGGCACGACAACGGCGGTGCGGCGCCGGGCTGCCCGGTGCCGGGCGCCTGGGCGCCCGGATCCCGCAGCGACATCCCGATGGCCGTCCCCGCGCCGATCAGCACCGCCGCGGCGGCCGCCGCGCCCGCCCACAGCAGCGGCCGCCGGCGGCCGCGGCGGCCGGCGGGCAACAGGCAGGGCGACGCCGGGGCGCGCGCCGGGACGGCAGGTCCTGCGGCGCGGGCACGACGGCGACCGAATCGAAACCGGGCAGGGCGGTGTGCGACCCGGAGGTGGCGTCGTCAGGCGCCGACACGACACCCGATCCGTCCGTGTCTTCCCCGGGAGCGTCGTCGCCGTCGGCATCGGCATCGGCGTCAGTGCCGGCGCCTGCGCCGGTCCGGCCGGCCAGCCGCGGGTGCTGCTGGTACTCGGCGATCAGGGCCATGGCGGAGTCGGGCAGGTAGGCATGGCCGGGACCGGCCTCGGCGGACACGGCGGCGAACGGGCCGAGCCGGGCGAGAATCGCGCCGTCGGTCGGCCGCTCGCGCGGCACGCGCTCCAGGCAGGCGGACACCAGCTCGGTCAGCTCCGCGGGCACGCCGGCCAGGTCGGGCGGCTCGGTCGCGAGCCGGACGAGGATGTCCATCACCGTCTCGCCGCGGTACGGCGCATGGCCGGTGGCGGCGAACACGAGCGTCGCGCCGAGTCGAGAAGACGTCGCTGGCCGGCGAGGCTTGCGAGCTGTCCCTGGCCTGCTCGGGCGCCATGTAGGCGGGCGTGCCCGGCGCCCCGCGGGTAACGGTGAGCTGAACTCGCTCGGCGGCCCTCGCCACGCCGAAGTCGATGACCCGCGGACCATCGGGCGCCACCAGCACGTTCGACGGCTTGACGTCGCGGTGCAGCAGCCCGGCGTTGTGGATGGACTGCAGCGCCTCCGCGCAGCCCGCCGCGAGCCAGCGCACGGCCGGGACCGGAAGCGGACCGCACCTGCGCACGAGCGTGCTCAAGCTGGGCGCAGGCACGTAAGCGGTGGCCAGCCAGGGCAGGTCGGCCTCCG
This sequence comes from uncultured Actinomycetota bacterium, assembly GCA_963792725.1. Classification (GTDB taxonomy): domain Bacteria; phylum Actinomycetota; class Actinomycetes; order Streptosporangiales; family Streptosporangiaceae; genus JAJYUU01. The sequence goes on from CAWBXJ010000005.1 coordinate 352,144, forward strand.
GGTCCGCCTCGACGACCGCGGCGGTGAACACGCCGCTCACCCTTCGCGCCGCCGCCACCTCGCGGGCGAACCTGGCGCGGAAGCCGGGCTCCTCGGCCAGCTCGACCCGGATCGTCTTGACCGCCACCAGGCGCCCGGCCGTGGAGCGGGCGAGGAACACCTGCCCCATCGCCCCGGCGCCGAGTCGCCCGACGATCGCGAACGGGCCGATCCAGTCCGGGTCCCACCGGCGCAGCGACCGCACGATCGGCTGTGTCACCGTCGCCTGCCTCCCCTCAGGACCGTGGTCAGCGTTCGGTCACAATCTTCCACAATCGGCCGCAGGATGGGACACCTAACGAGGACGGTTCGGTATTGGTTTGGGGCGGAGAGGCGCCACCTGTCGTTCGGGATGATTAGGGCGGGACACCAAACGCTGACCCGCGGCTTGTGCACGAGGTGTATTGACCGGCCTTTTTATCCCGCCTTACCGTCGATTGCGAGTTCTAGGGGAGGAACGTTAATGGCCGACCTCGACGTCGTGGTGGTGGGAGCCGGGTTCGCGGGAATCTACGCGGTGCACGCGTTGCGTTCCGCGGGCCTTTCGGTGCGGGCGTTCGAGGCGGGCAGCGGCATCGGCGGGACGTGGTTCTGGAACTGCTACCCGGGCGCGCGGTGCGACGTCGAGTCCAAGGACTACTCCTACTCGTTCTCGCCCGAGCTGGAGCAGGAGTGGTCGTGGAGCGAGCGGTACCCGGCGCAGCCCGAGGTGCTGCGGTACCTCAACCACGTGGCCGACAAGTTCGAGCTCTGGCCGTTGATCCAGCTCAACACCCGCGTGACCGCCGCGGAGTGGGACGCCGGGCGCTCGACGTGGACCGTGACGACCGACGACGGCGCATCATGTACCGCGCGGTTCTGCGTGATGGCGGTGGGCTGCCTGTCCGCGTACCAGGTGCCGTCGCTGCCGGGCCTGGAGACGTTCGGCGGGCCGTGGTACCACACCAGCCGGTGGCCGGCCGACGGCGTGGACTTCACCGGGCAGCGGGTCGGGCTGATCGGCACCGGCTCCACCGGCATCCAGGTCGCGCCGGAGATCGCCGCCGCGGCCTCGCACCTGTACGTGTTCCAGCGGACGGCGAACTTCGCGGTGCCGAACCGGAACCGTGCCGTCGACCCGGGCTGGGAGCAGGCGTTCAAGGCGGACTACCGGTCGTACCGGAAGCAGGCGCAAGGGACGTTCCTCGGGGTGCCGATCACGGGGACCGGACGGCCGGCGCTGACGGAGCCGCCCGCGGAGATCCAGCGGACCCTCATGGAGCGGTGGCAGGCCGGCGGCGGGATGCCGTTCCTCGGCGCGTACACCGACGTGCTCGTGGACCGGGCGGCCAACGACATCGTGGCGGAGTTCATGCGGGACCGGATCAGGGAGACGGTGGCCGATCCCTCGGTGGCCGAGCTCCTGTGCCCGTGGGCGTACCCGGTCGGGGCGAAGCGGCTGTGCCAGAGCGACGACTACTTCGCGATGTTCAACCTGCCCACCGTGACGCTGGTGGATATCCGGTCCGCGCCGATCGAGTCGGTGTACGCGGGCGGGCTGCGGACGGCGGACTCGGTTTACGAGCTGGACGCGCTGGTGTTCGCGACCGGGTTCGACGCGATCTCCGGGGCGCTGAACCGGATCGGCGTCCGGGGCGTCGGCGGGGTTCCGCTGACCGAGAAGTGGGCGGCCGGGCCGCGCGCGTACCTGGGGGTGGCCGCCGCCGGGTTCCCGAACATGTTCCTCGTGACCGGGCCGGGGTCGCCTTCGGTGCTCAGCAACATGGTGGTGTCGATCGAGCAGCACGTCGAGTGGATCAGGGACTGCGTGGTGTACCTGAGGTCGCACGGGTACTCGACGGCGGAGGCGAAGCCGTCGGCCGAGGACGCCTGGATGGCGCACGTGACCGAGGTGGCGTACTCGACCCTGTTCCCGCTGGCGGATTCGTGGTATGTCGGAGCGAACATCCCCGGCAAGCCACGGGTGTTCATGCCGTACCTCGGCGGCGTCGGGCCTTACCGGGCGCGATGCGACGAGGTGGCGGCGATGGGTTATGAGGG
>CAWBXJ010000006.1:0-1349685 GCA_963792725.1 uncultured Actinomycetota bacterium
CTCCGGCTGATGCGAGCCGTCCGCGTCCATCTCCACGATCACGTCGTAACCGCGCTCGAGCGCCCAGCCGAACCCCGCGATATAGGCCTTGCCCAGGCCCGTCTTATCCGTCCGGTGCATGACCTGCACGTGCGGGTCGGCCTCGGCCAGCTTGTCCGCGATGTCCCCGGTCCTGTCCGGGCTGTTGTCGTCCACGACCAGCAGGTCCGCCGCCGGCAGTGCCGTTCGCACCCGGCCGGCGATGGATTCCAGGTTCTGCCGCTCGTTGTACGTCGGCATCACGATGACGATCCGGCCCGCCGACGGCGTGGCTGATAGAGCCCGACGGCTCGGCGGACGGGTTTGGCTCAGTCACGACCCTGCCTATCGCTGTGTTGGTGAACAGGTGGTGCTCAGTCGCGGAGGTTAAGTCACGGACAGTGCAGGCCATGATATCCCCGCGCTGGCCTTCGCCGACTGATCGCGATTTCCCCGTATGCTGCCGCCGCCCGCTGCTTGCCTCCAGCAAGACGTTGGTTCTCAGCGAATAACGAATTGCCCCGCAGATTTGTGCCTGAGCTGCCCCGTGCGCGCCGGGCTTCCCCGCTTCCCCACGAAGGAAAAGGACCCGGGCAGCGCCTTCGGACCGGAGGCCGTCCCGTTGGCCACGGGTTTGGTCCCCGTTGTCTACTGGGTGCCCGGGCCCTTTCCAGGCCCAACCCCCGCCATGACATAGCCCGAACCTGATGAGCTTGCTGGTCCGGCTAGCAAGCCCGGTGCTGGACTGATCAGCAACTTACCCCCGATCCCGGCAATGTCAACCATGAACCTGACCGCTAAACTACCGAAAGGCCATGTGCAGCTACACTGAGTGACAGCTAGGGAATGGGTCGGTCTTCAGGTCCTTGGCCACAGGCGTTGTTGGGCCAGTTTGCCCGAGGGTCTATACCTTTCGTCCGCGGCGAGGAAAAATAGGCAGCGACCGCCCTCTTGGGCACGGTGCTTTCGGGGTATGGATCCCCCACTTAGCGTCTCCCGACGTCTGCCGGCCACCCCTGGTAAGGCCTCCGCAGCTTCCCCCTGGAGGTGATTGGATGGATAGCAGCGCCGACCGGTTCCTCGACCTGATGCACCAGCTTGAGGATTTCACTCACTCGGTATCCCCTGAGCAGGCGCATACCCAGTTTGACGAGACGACCCTCCAGCTGTTCTGGATGCGGTGGCCGCAGCTGTCCGCGTGGGCGGGTTCGCTGTGGCGGCTGTTGTCCGAAGAGCTCGCCGGGCCATCGTCTCCGCACGACGAGTCTGAGCTGTTCGAAATCGGCGAAAGTGGCTGACCCGCCCGCCGCCTTCACGGTCGGCGACCTGATGCACTCGCGGATGGTAACGACCAGCCCGGACAGTCCGGTAGCCGAGGCCGCCGCCGCGATGGTGCGCGAAGAGTCGGCTCGGCCCTGGTCATGCAGGGCCCCTTCTTGTCCGGCATCCTCACCGAGCGCGACGTACTCAAGGCCGCGGCATCGGGGTCAGACCTCACCACGGTGCCGGTGTCGGCCTGGATGACCAAGGACCCGCAGTCCAGCGGGCCCAGGACACGCCGGTCGAGGACGCGGCCCAGATGATGCTTCTGAACGGTTTCCGCCACCTGCCCATCGTGGAAGGGCGGCGGGTCCACGGCGTGGTCAGCCTCCGTGACCTGTTCGCCGCGAGGATCCGCCGGCCGCCGCAGCAGCGCAGCGCGGCGAGTTAACGGGTTTGCTGGCGGCCCCTAAACGTGTCGACGTCGGGGCCGCCGGCCGCAAATCAGGCTCGTGCCTTCCCCCCGCCAGTCGAGGTGCGACACCAGTAAGCGCCCCGAGCGCAGGCGGCCGGGTCGCGAGGGCTCGTGGGCCTCGATCCAGGTGCTGGCTCGGTGGACGCGTTCGGTGAGCGTGTAGACGCCGAGCGCGGCGCGCTCGGGGTATGGCAGCCAGTCGATGGCCAGGCGGCGGGCGATGTAGTCGACCGCGGACCGCACCCTGGGGATCTCCGGGTCGTCGGTGTGCCCGTTGGGCACGAAGATCAGGTCAAGCCCGGGGCGGATGAGATCGGCGAGCGGTATCTGGTGTTGCAAGCCCAGGGACAGGGCGACCGCATAGGTGCCAGTCAGGCCAGCGGCGCTGGTGCCGTGCTTGCCCCAATAGATGAAGACCTCGCCGAGGCTGCCGTCGTCACGCTGGTTGGCGGTGAGGTAGAACCGTTCGGCGCCGATGGTGACGGTGGTGGTGTGTCCACTGCGACGCCTGGGCATGCGCCGACGAACGCCAACCACCATGGTCTTGCCTCCCGAACTGGTATATGAAATGTCCAATTATGGAGCTACGACGCAAAGCCATGGTAGCCCATCTGCGGGCCATGGGGGCGAACGAACTACCTGACGATGACCGTCAGGCGGAAGCGACTCTGATCCGGGCGGCAGGCGAGGGCCTCGCCGCAGGATTCCCTACTGGCCGTGATCACCACCGTGCCCGGTGCCAGTGCGGTATAAGACGTCTGTTCCGGGGCGCACCGGAACCTGGCATGGTCGAGCAGTCGCTTGGCGGGGCCAAAAACGTCGTCGGACCGTCCTGCCGCAACACCGCGGGCGAGGTACTGCTGTCCACGTTCCAGTAACTACTCGCCAGGATCAGTTCGAGCCGGTCCCCCACGCTGACCCGCACCGTCTTGCCATTGGAGTTGTCCCGGGCAACCACCATGTGCGAGTTGCCGACGGCGGTCGCAGTCTGCGCGCAGCCAGCGGCGAGCAAGGCGACCGCAGCCACGCCCATGATCCGCAGCGGTCGCAGGCACAGGCGACTAAGTCCCCGGCGCGCAGCCATCAGGCCGCAGTCCCGACCATCAGCTCAACGGCGGCTCGAACCGCCGTTGACGCGCGAGTCTCTTGACCAGGCCTCTGCCCAGGTCAATGCCGCGCATAACAGGCAATCTGGCAACCTCACCGGTACTGAAATCACCAAATGAACACGCGAACCAGATTCGGCAACCTCATCTTTCTGGCGGAGCCGCTCGCCGGTCACCTTCGGTAACCTCCACGGGTCCGGCCCTTGCGCGGAGTGTGCGCAACAGCGCTCGGGCAACGGATCGCCTGCCCGGGCGCCGGCCCGTGATCGCGCGCCCCAGGCCCGCTGTTGATGATCTTGCTGGTTGCTCGGCGTTTGCTCGTCTGCCCCGGTACTAACCGTCAGCACCCGGCAGCGGCCGGCATTCGGCCGCGCCGGGAGGTGCAGGAAGGCGCAGCGTGCGGTATTGTCCGTCATAGGCTGGCAGAATCGAACACTTGTTGCAGCGGACTCTTAATCCGCGTGTTCGGGGTTCAAGTCCCTGGCGGCGCACCCGTCTCAGATTCTGCATCACGTCCTGCAGCTTTCGCTACTGTCGCATTCTCTGGCCAGGGTGGCATGCCCAGAACCGGTCTATCCGGCCGGTTCACCGACGACGAGTTGCGGTGCATTCGGCTCCGCGTCGATGTGACAGGGACTGTTCGGTTATCTCCCGAGCAGGGCACGCGCCGCGACAGTCAGCAGTTACCTGAGCGGGCGCAGCATGCGGTCGTACGCCTAGCGCAGGCCACCCCATTGTCCGCGCTCGTCGCCGTGCGGGTCATGGGCAATTGCGCTGCGGCTGTTGAAGATCATCGTCGTCCGGTCGTGGGTGGTGTAACGGCCCCAGCCGGGGTACCCGGTAGTGGCGAAGCTGGTCCAGGTGCGGTGCATGGTGTCGGCGAGGGCCTGCGGTGGCTGGGAGCCGAGGAGCCAGTCGGCGCCCTCGGATTGCAGGGTGTCGAAGACGAACGCAACGTCGGCGTAGTGGCAGGCACCGAGCTTGGGCGTGGCCCAGGCGAACTCGTACATCCAGGTGGAGGACCGGGTCCGTGTCTCGGCGACGCGGAGGGCGGGGATGCGGAAGAACCAGTCCCCGGACACGGCTGCGAGGATGTCGCCGGCTGATGCTCCCGGCCGGTTTGCCCCGTAGGCAGCCAGAGCCGTGTGGCTGAGGCCGTATGCGGTGGCCGCGGCCTGCAGGACTGTGTCGTCGATGTAGTCAATGGCTCCGGTCGGCACCATGAAGAATCGCTGCTCGTCGGTGTTGGTCCCGATCAGGACGTCGACGTCGCGGCCTGCCCCTGCTCGCAGCCCGTCCAGCGGCAGCGCCGGCAGTATGTCGCCGTCGATGACGGGCTCGAAGATCATCAGGTTGGCGGTGATCTCGGCCCAGCGGGCGGGATCCGGAGCGGTCTGCAGGTCGAGGCCTAGTGCGTCCTGCGCGTCGAGAAGCTGCTGCAGCGGGACTGCGGCGATGGCCTCCCGGGTGGGCGGGACTCCGAGCTGCTTGGCCAGGTAGCCGCCGGTGCGGGCGGCTGTTCCTGGTGTCAGGGCGTGCTGACCGGCGCCGCTTTGGGCGATGGCGCGGCGGAACAGCCCGGCGGCGCGCGGCATCGACAGCAGGCTGATGACACTCATCGCGCCGGCAGACTCGCCGGCGAGGGTGACGCGCGCAGGGTCGCCGCCGAAGCTGGTGATGTTCTCGTGCACCCACTGCAGGGCTGCGACCTGGTCGAGCAGGCCGACGTTGGCGACGCCGTCGTCGAGGAATAGGAATCCGTCGGCGCCGAGGCGGTAGTTGATGGTGACGCAGACGACGCCGTCGCGCGCGAAGGCGCTGCCGTCGTACTGCGGGACCGCGCCGGAGCCGTTGGTGAACGCGCCGCCGTGGATCCAGACCAGGACCGGCAGGCCGACGCGGCCGGGGTCGGGTGTCCAGATGTTGAGGTTGAGGCAGTCCTGGCCCGGGATGGCGGGCTCGGGTAGCAGCGTGTCGAACGGCGGCTGGTAGGGGCTCTTGGGGACGGTCGGCCCGAACTGGGTGCTGTCCCGGACGCCGTCCCATGATGGCGGCGGCTCCGGAGCGCGCATGCGCCGCTGGCCGAACGGGGCTGCGGCGTAGGGGATGCCCCTGAACGCGTACACGCCGTTGGAGTAGCTTCCCTCGACCGTTCCCTGCCTAGTCTGGGCCGTGGTCATGCTGTCGTTCCTCTCTCGGGATTGCTGATAGCGGGGCGAAATCTCAGGCGCTGGCTGATGGTGCCGGCGGCGGGGAGATGCCGCCGAGGTAGCTGGCTTCCAGGACGTCGGCCTGCGCGTGCAGCCCGGCGGCGGAGCCGGCCGTTATTACCCGGCCGCGGCTGAGCACGTACGCGCGGTCGGCCACGCTGAGCGCGGCCGCGACATGCTGCTCGACGAGCAGGACGGCCAGCTGCCGGTCGGCGGCGATGGTGCGCAAGACCGGCAGCAGCCTGTCCAGGACGACGGGCGCCAGCCCGTGGCTGAGCTCGTCTATGAGCAGCAGATTCGGGCTGGCGACGAGTGCGCAGCCGAGGCCGAGCATCTGCTGTTCGCCGCCGGACAGCAGCCCGGCCTTGCGCCCGGTCAGCGGCCGGAGTGCTGGGAAGTGGTCGAGCACCTCGTCGGTGACGGCGGGTTTGCCGCTGCGGAGGCGGAGCCGCAGGTTCTCGGCGACGGTGAGCTGCGGGAAGATCCCGCGGTTCTCGGGCACCAGGGCGACGCCGAGGCGGGCGACCTGGTGCGGGCGCTGGCCGCCGGCCGGCTTGCCGAAGATCTCGATCTGGCCGCTCATCGGGGTCAGCTCACCGGCGATGCTGAGCATCGTGGTCGTCTTGCCCGCGCCGTTCGCGCCGAGGAGCGCCACCATCTCGCCGGCCTCGACGTGCAGGCTGATCCCGTGCAGCGCGGGTGCGTGACCGTATCCGGCGGTCAGGTCGGTGACGCGCAGCGCGGCCGGGGTCATTGCCCGCCTCCGGCGCCTGCGCCGGCTGGGCCCGGCACTGGCGATTGCGGTGTCCCTGGTCCGGCCGTGTGGCCCAGGTAGGCGGCGATTACCGCCGGGTCGCTGCGCACCGCGGCGGGCGGGCCGGCGGCAATCAGCTTCCCGAAGTCCAGGACGTAGATGTAGTCGCAGACGCTCATGATCAGGCTGACGTCATGCTCGACGAGCAGGATGCCGACGTCCTCGCGGGTGACGATGCCGCGCAGCTCACGTCCGAGCTGATCGGCCTGCGCAGCGGACAGCCCGGCCGCTGGCTCGTCCAGCAGCAGCACCTGCGGCCGCAGGGCCAGTGCCCTGGCGACGCTGACGAGTTTCTGCTCGGCGAGGGTGAGCTGGTCAGGCAGCTGGTGCGCGAGGCCCGTGAGCCCGGCCGCGCCGAGCAGGCCATCGGCCGCAGTGTCTGCGGTGCTGCGGCCGGGACGCAGGAGGTCCAGCAGCAGGGCACCCGGCCGGGGCCTCCGGCCGGCTACGGCCAGGTTGCCCGTCACTGTGAGATCGGCGAACAGCTCGGTTGCCTGCCAGGTGCGGGCAAGCCCGGCGCGTGCCCGGCGGTGCGCCGGCAGCGCGTCGATGCTGCGGCCGGCCAGCTGCACCGATCCGGAGTGGCGGGCGAAGCCGCTGATCGCGTCGAGCAGCGTCGTCTTGCCAGCCCCGTTCGCCCCGATCAGGCCGACGATCTGGCCAGGCCGGACCTCCAGCGAGACGGCGTCCGCGGCGACCATTCCGCCGTAGCGGACCGTGACGGCGGACAGCCTCAGCGCCGGGGCGCGCAAATCCGCGGCCGGGTGTGCACAGGCGAGGGGGCCGAGGGCAGGTGCCTGTGCCGGTGCCTGTGCCTGTGCCTGTGCCTGTGCCAGGGCCGGGGTCTGGCCGGCGATAGAGCCCAGGGCGTCTTCTGGGGTGCCTGCCGTGCCTACTCTGGCGGTGGCATCCGCGGCGGCCACGGGGGTGGCAGGATCCGAGCCCGGCGCACGCCGGCCCTGGCGCTGCAGGCGCTGGCGCCACGCTCCTGCCATTCCCTCGGGGTTGAAGATGGCGGTCAGGATCAGGCCGAGGGCAACGATGAGCTGGTAGATGTTGCCCGACATCGGGACGACCCGATTAATGACCACGAAGACGATGCCGAGCGTGGCCAGCGTGCCGGCGGTCAGCGCGCCGCCGATGCTGGTGATGCCGCCGAGGTAGGCCAGCATCAGCCAGGCCAGGCCGGTGAGTGCGGTGAACGATGCGACCGATACCGATCCGTAGCTGTAGCCGATGAGCGAGCCGCCGAGACCTGCGATGAACGCGGACAGGCTGAAGCCGATGAGCTTGGTGGCGGTGACGCTGATGCCGATCGAGGCGCTGACGCGCTCGTTTGACCGCACCGCCAGCATCCGCTGGCCGGTTCCGCTGCGGGTCACGTTGGCCACGGCCCAGGCGGCCAGCATCAGCACGATCAGGCACAAGATGCCGAAGCCGAGCCGGGCGGTGTCCGATCCGCCTCGGACGGACAGGTCCAGTCCGGGTAGTAGCGGCGGCGGCACGACGGCCCCGAATACGCCGCTCAGCGCGGTGTTGGAGAACACTGCCTGCTCGAAGGCGAGCCCGAGGGCCAGGGTGACGACTGCCAGCTGGGTGCCGCGGATGCGCAGCGCGGGCAGCCCGACGACCAGGCCGAGCACCGCGGCGATGAGCGCAGCCAGGACTGGCGCCCACGGGAACCCGAGGCCGGCCGAGGTCGCGAGCTTGGACAGCGCGAACCCGCCCACTCCGGCAAACGCCGCCTGAGCGAAGGAGACCTGGCCGAGCAGCCCGGTCAACACGACAAACGACAGCGCCACGACGCCCATGATCATTGAGGTGATGATGCCGAACCGGTACGAGCCGCCGGTGACCAGCAGAGCGACGAGACCGACCGCCAGCAGGCCCGCCAGGAGGCGGATCCGGTGCCGGGCCACGGGCACGGCCGGCAGGCGTGCGGCCACGATCGAGTCGCGCGCTGGCAGGGATTTGCCCAGCAGGAAGAGCACGGCGATCACGGCGACGAAGGGCACGGTCGAGCTGATTCCGGTGCCTGCCCACGATGGCCACCATGGCTGGCTGGACAGGTAGGTCACCCCGGAGCCGATCATGCCAAGGACCAGGCCGGCGCTGACGGCCGGGCCGATCGAGCTGAGCCGTCCGGCCAGGGCGCAGGCCAGGGCCGGCACGACATACAGCGTGTACCCGGTGGCGCTGAGCCCGGTCACCGGCGCGGCCAGCACCACCATGAATCCGGCGATGCCTGATGCCAGCATCCACGACACCGCAGCGAGCCGGTCGGTGTTCAGGCCCGCGAATGCGGCTGTGCGCGGGTCCTCGGCCGCCGCGCGCAGGGCCAGGCCGGTGCGGCTGTACCGGAACCAGGCACCGGTCGCCACCGCGACGGCCGTCACTATTGCGGCCAGCCACAGCACGTCCTGCGGGATCGTCACCCCGCCGATGGCGAGGCTGCCCGACGGCAGGATGGGGGCCACGATGACGGTGGAGCTGCCGAACCGCTGCACGATCAGCGCCTGTAGGGCCAGCATCACCCCGGCGGATGCCACCACCTTGGCCAGCGCCGGCGCCGATCGCAGCGGCCGGAACACCAGCACGTGCACGGCCAGGCCGAGCAGCACCCCCGCGACGATGCTGATCAGCACCGCGGGAACGACCGGCACCTGCTGCGCCAGGCGGACCGACGGGTGAACGAACACCACCGGGAACACCAGCGTGCCGCTGGAGCGGAGCTGGCTGTAGACGTACCCGCTCCAGGCGCCCATTGCCCCGGCGGCGAAGTTGATGACCCCCGTTCCCTTGTAGGTGATGACCAGGCCCAGGGACAGCGCCGCGTATGCGGCGCCGCTCCCCAGGCCGGCCAGCAGGATTGTCAGGAACGCGGTCACCGGACAGCTAGCCCAGCAGCCGGGCGGTGTTCAGCCAGCCGGTGCCCACCAGGGTGCGGACAGGGCCGCTCGCGCCGACGGTGACCTTGAACATCAGCATGTCCGCGTTGCAGGCGGCTGGTTCAAGGGCGCCGAACGGCCGCTGGGCGCAGTTCACCGCGGGGCCGAGGAAGCCCGGCACGTCCGCCTTGGCCAGGGCTGACTTGAACGAGGCGGCGGTCACGGGGCCGTGGATCGTCTTCATGATCTCGGCGAGCTCCATCATGGTGGCGAAGGAGGCGGTGGCGAACCCGTTGAGGTTCGCGCTCTGCCCGTCAGCGTCCATGGCCGCGGTGTAGGTCTTGATCTGCGCCTGCACGGCCGGCGGTGCGGAGGAGGCCAGCTGCGGGAAGTAGTACGGCCACAGGCCATAGGTGTCGTCTGCCTTCTGCCCGAGCGCGGCCATGTAGGCAGTGCACGAGCCGACCGAGATCGGGCCGCTGAACCCGGCGGTCCGGGCGGCGCTGACCATCCCGATGCAGTCGTTCTCCTGCAGGATCCCCCACATCGAGTTGACGTGATCGGCCATCGCCGTCGCGACAGCGGAGGTCCAGTCCGCGTTGGTGGCCGCGACCGGGATCGGCACCAGCTTGATGCCGAGTTTCTTGGCGATCGCGGTGGAGAACTGCAGCAGCCCTTGGGTTGTCGGCAGCCCGTCGTAGTAGAAGTCGCCGACGGTTGTGGCGTGCACGTCCTTGAGCGCCTGCAGCGGCGCGGCGTAAAACGCGGTGTCGCCGCCGCCGAGCGCGAACGAGTCCGGGCTGGACCGTTGCACCGTGCCCCAGGGGAACTCAGTGACGTACGGGATCCCGGCGCTGGACAGGACCGGGATGGCCGCGTCCGCGCCGATATCGATGCCAGTGTCGTAGACCACCGCGTGGGCGTCCACGAACTTGTTGGCGCAGTTCACCGAGCCGGCGGGCGAGCCGTCGTCGATGCACTCGTCGAGGCTGATCTTCATTCCGTTGACCCCGCCGTGCGTGTTGATGTACTTCACCGCCGCCTCGGCGCCGTACCGGTAGGCCGGGATCGAGATCGCCGCGCCCTCGTTGTTTGCGAAGCCGACGATGATCCGCGCCGCTGACGCCGGCGCGCTGGATGCGGGGGAACTGCCTGCTGAGGCCGCAGGGCTCGAGTTGCCGCAGGCTGCCAGGCCCGCGACGCACAGCGCCGCGGCCGGAAGCACGGTCAGCATCCGACCCTGCCGAGTTGTCAAGTGCACTGCTGCTCCTGTCGTGCGCGGAACCGGCACACTGGGACTTGCGGGCCGGCTCCCGGACAGCGTCGGTAAGCCCGCCCGGGGCGGCGTTTACTCAAGGCCGGGGTCCCGGACTCAAGGAGGTGAGTGGCTCCACACTTACCTTGGTCGGCGATGCTAATCTTGGGCGATCGCCAGCGTCAATAGCCGCCAGGTCACGAAAGGGGCGAGATCCGCAGAGATGGCAGGGGCCCGCATGTCATCTGCCGAGCGCCGCGCCGAACTGCTGGCCGCCGCCCGCGAGCTGTTCCTGGCCAGCGGCTACCGCGGCACCACGACGCTCGCCGTCGCGCAGCGCGCCGGCGTCAGCGAGGCGCTGGTGGTCAAGCACTTCGGCACCAAGGAAAACCTGTACCGGCAGGCTGTAGCCGAGCCCGTGCTCAGCATGCTCGACGCCGACCTGCAGGGAAACATCGACGAGCAGGCCGAACTAGTCGCCGGCACCATCGACGAGCACTACGAGAGCGTCCAGGAATTCGGCGAGCACTGGGCCGCCCTGCTCGCCGAGCAAGGGCCGGCCCTGGCCGCGCTGATCAAGGACCTGCACGACTTCCCCGACATCGCCGGCTCGCTGATCAAGCTGTTCACCGACCGGGTCAACGCGATCGCCGACAGCCTCACCGACGTGGCCGACCGGGATGACTACATCGGCTACGACGTCCGGACGGCCACCTACGCCGCGATAGGCGCGTACGGCGTCGCCGCGCTCACCGGCGAGAACCCCAGCGATTACATCCGCAAAGTCACCCACATGTTCTTCTTCGGCTTCACATCCGAGACCGGCCGGCAAAAAGCCCAGCATCTGCGTGACGTCCCGCAGCAGCGAGGAACCTAACCAGGGGGGAAGGGATGCCACAAATCCCAGACCCTCAAGGACGCGCCGCCGCTCCACAAGGCAGCACCAGAGGCCGGCCGAGCAGGCGCATAAGAACCGATCTGCACGCCGCGCTGCTGGCCGCGTTCGAGGTGGATCGTCGAGAGCTTCGTCCGCTCCAGGGCGGCAGTGCAGACATCAGGCCTGCCGTCGGCCACTTCCGCTGGGCGTGGGGTCGGCTGAATGCCAGGTGCGCGGCCTCCAGTCGGTCTGCGGCGGTTAGTCGGCTGTGGTGGCCGAGCCCGGCTACGATCAGTGCCAGGTGAGCCGGGAAGCCTGGTCGGCAGCAATGAGCGCGCGTTCCCGTCGTGCGCTGCCCCCAGGAGGCTTGCCATGTGGTCGCGCGCAGGAGCGCAGGAGCGCTGCCGGTGATCCGCAGGCTGCTGCGAGGAGCCGACTGGCGCCGGGAGGTGCTGCGCACCAACCTGTGGCTGGTTCCGGCGATTGAGGTAGTAGCCGCGGTAGTCCTTTTCGTGGCGACGTATGCGCTTGACCGGGCCGCGTTCGACGGCGACTTCGTGTTGCCGGGCTGGCTGCTCAGTGGGTCGCCGGATGCGGCGCGGCAGATCCTCACCGCGATCGCGGCGGCCATCATCACCGTCGTCGGGGTGGTGTTCTCCATCGTGATCGTGGCCCTGACGCTCACGTCGACTCAGTTCGGGCCGCGGATGCTGCGGAACTTCATCCGTGACCGTGGCACGCAGGTGACGCTGGGCACTTTCGTGGCGACCTTTGTCTACGCCGTCCTGGCCCTCGGGGCCATCGGGCAGGGCGGCCCGGCGTTCGTCCCGCATATCAGCATCACCGTGACGCTGGCGCTGATGGTCGCCGACCTGGCGGTGCTCATCTACTTCCTGCACCACATCACGACGCAGATTCAGCTGCCCCAGGTGATCGCGGGCATCGCCGGCGATCTGGCGGCCGCGATCGAGCTCCAGGCCGGCCCCGGCGCCGCGGACTCTGGCAGTGCGGCTGCGCGGCTGGTCGCCGGCCTGCACGGGCCAGGTGGCGAGGTAGCGGCGCCGCGCAGCGGCTACCTGCAGTACATCCAGCACCGGCTGCTGGTCCGGCTGGCCGCCGAGCTCGGCGTGGTGATCCACCTGCGCTACCGGCCCGGCCACTTCCTGGTGCAGGGGCATCCTTACGCGACGGTGTGGCCGGCTGATGCCGCCAGCCGGGTGGCCCGCGAGCTGTCCCGTGCGCACGTCACCGGGCCGTACCGCACCCTGGCCCAGGATGTCTCGTTCGGTGTCGACCAGCTGGTAGAGATCGCGATCCGCGCGTTGTCCCCGGCGGTCAATGACACGTTTACCGCGCTGACCTGCATCGACTGGATCGGTGACAGCCTCTGCAAGGTTACCGGCCGGTGGCGCCCTACCCGGGTGTACCGGGACGCCGCCGGGGTTGTCCGGCTGATCACCACCGAAACCACCTACGAGCGGCTGGTTCAGCGGGCGTTCGAGAAGATCCGGCAGGCCGGGCGGGGCATGCCTGCGGTGATGATCCGGCAGCTCGACGCGCTCGCCAAGATCATGGAGCGGGCCGCCGCGCCGGAAGACCGCGAACTGCTGCTCGGCCAGGCCGCGATGATCGAGCGGCTCAGTCTTGCATCGGTGGACGAGGAATCCGATCGGGCTGACATCCAGCGCGCCTACCTGGCCGTGCTTCGAGTCCATACCGAACTCGCTGAGACGCAAGCCGAACCGCTCGCCGGATTCTGACCACCGGCAGCGCAGGCGCCAGGGCGCCCGGCTATTGGCAGTCCGAGCGGTGGCGCCTAAACTCACTATCAGGTGTGCCGGGAAGCCTGGTCGGCGCGGATTATTCGTGCCCGCGCCCAGGAGGCTTTGATGACCGTACAGCAAAACGAACCCGCCGCCACCACACCCGCATTGCTGACTTCGGCCCGGGTAGCCAAGCGAGCCACTATTCCGAGCTGGCCCTGGCGCCGCGGTGCCATGCTGCTGTCCGGCGCCGCCCAGCTCATCACGATCTCCGCGCTCGTATCGGCAGATCCCGAGCCGGCCACCTGGTCGATGCTGCTGCTCGCCATCGCTCCGGCCCCGCTCGCCGCGGGCACTGCGTTCCTGCCCGCCCGGCTGGCTAGGCTGACGGCCGTCGCCGCAGCGATCGTTCTGCTGGTGGGCATCGTCGCCGCCGTCAGGCACACCGGGCTTTTCTTCGTGCCGGCGTTCGCGGTCATGGTGGTCGCCATCATCAAACTGTGGCGCGAGCCAGCCTGACCATAGGGTGGCCTAACGCTGCTGCGGAACAGTGTAAAGAGCAGCATTCTGAATGCCTTCGGTCTCGACCCGAAGGTCGCTCGCCTCCGTCCGCGACGTTCCCGGCGGCTTGCCCACTAGATCAGCTCCAGCGGCGGCCGGCAGCCGCTTAGAGTCCCGAATCCGCCTGGTCTGCTTGGTGACCGCCGAACCGTCAGCCGCGCGCGGTGCCGGCCTGAATGCGTGCCATGGATGGCAACAGGCATGCTCCGGAGCCTTGTGTTCGACTGCGGCGGCGCGCCTTGCACGGCGCGGCCAGGAGCGACGTCGGCATTGACAATGCGTCACTTCAGAAGCGAAAGTCAGGCAAGGTTCCAGCGGTATCCGGCGCCGCCTCCGTGGGATCAGAGAGAGTCCAGCTGGAACTCCCGCGGGCCAGTGCGCCCAGATCTTGAACGGAGGGCAGGTGGGTGCTTGCTTACTGCCGGATCTCGCCGCGCGCCCGGCTAGGGCTGAGCCCCAGCGATCTAGGCTTGAGCAAGTTGCTGCGACGCGTCGGCACTCGCGGACGAGTGGGGATCGCTGTCACGGTGCGGGGGATTTGACCTGATGCGACTTCTGCTGATCGGCGCACCCGGCGCAGGCAAGGGAACGCAGGCCGAGCGGCTAGCCGCGCGATTCGGCATCGCGCACATATCCAGTGGCGACCTGCTGCGCCAGCACGTCCGGGACCAGACGTCCCTCGGCCGCACCGTTAAGTCCTACCTCGACCGCGGTGACCTAGTGCCGGATCGCCTGGTCATGACCATGCTGCGCAAGCCGGTACTGGCAGCGACCCGCGGGTATGTGCTTGATGGCTTCCCCCGGACCGTGGAACAAGCGCAGGCATCGTATGCCGTGGTCCGGACTCTGGGCGCCGAGGTTCAGGCCGCGATCCACCTCGAGGTTCCCCGCGAGGAACTGATGC
Organism: uncultured Actinomycetota bacterium; assembly: GCA_963792725.1. Taxonomy (GTDB): domain Bacteria; phylum Actinomycetota; class Actinomycetes; order Streptosporangiales; family Streptosporangiaceae; genus JAJYUU01. The sequence continues at coordinate 14,132 of CAWBXJ010000006.1, forward strand.
GCCGGCTCAAGGCCCGCGGCCGAGGAGCAGAAGACGCCGCGGCCGTCATCGAGCACCGCCTGGAGGTATACCAGGCACGAACTGTGCCGCTGCTCCACTACTACGCCGGACGTGAATGGATGTTCACCGTCGACGGCGCTCGGCCGCCGGATGTTGTCCACGAGGACATCGCGCGGCGCATCCAGAAGCTGGCCGCCCTCATCGCCGGACCGACCTGATGAAGCGGCCCCGCATCGCGGGATAGGCGCCCAGGCACTCGCGGCGCCATAAACCAAATGCCGGACTGCAAGTGGTCAGATTGAATGGCTACATGACGGAGCTAGCTGACCTGCCAGCCACTGCCAGCGCGTCTGTTGCCGCCCTGGCGGGTTACACCGATCTGGACTGGCAGCAGGTGCCTGCTGCCGACCTGCAGTGGAGCTGCTGGCAGACCACGCTGCACATGGTTGATTGCCTCTACTTCTACACGATGCAGGTCGTCTACGGCCAACCGGACGCATACCTGTGCACCGAGCTTGCCCTCGACGACAGCGCCTCGCCGCCGCGGATGCTGGCCGCACTGAGCGCGCACGCCGAGTTGCTGCACCGCAGTACGCGGTCCGCTGACCCAGACCTGCGCGCGCACCACAACTATGGTGCCTCGGACCCAGCGGGGTTCGCCGCAATGGGCATCGTGGAGACGTTGATCCACACGTTCGACGTGGTGCGCGGGCTGAACCCCGCGGATCCGTGGCGACCCCCTGCCGCGCTTGCCGCACCGGTGATCGCCCGGCTGTTTCCGCACGCTCCGAGCGGCGACCCCACCGAAGTGCTGCTGTACTGCTGCGGCCGCGCCGCCCTAGGCGAGATGCCGAGGCAGACACAATGGCAATGGGACGGGGCGGTCAGAACCTAGTCCGCGCCGGGGGCGGACGAAAGCGGAAAGACGAGACTCGCCTTTTACGTTGGGAGGCGTTGCCTTGGCCAGCCAGTAGGCGGGTCGCTCGGCTCGGTGCTGTGCGCAACCTAGCCTCGTCAAAGATCGTCAACCAGCGCAGCCGTCTTTGACGACATTGGCGATCAACTGGCCACTCGGTGTCGCGCGCCAGCCTGCGGCTAGGTCGCGGCACCTGTTGACCCCGGATTTCGCTTCGCCGGCTAGCTCGCCGTAATGTTGGTGACGACGATGGGGCTCGTCGACGAAACCGCCTTAACTGGCTGATGGCTCCTCTTGGCCGCCTTCATGGCGAGGACAGGAGCACGTCATGTCACTCCATCGCAGTGACCTTAGCCCGATGACTCTGCTTGCAGCCGACTTGTGTTATTCGGCCGCGGACGCCGACGGCTGCCACCCGGAAGACCGTGCATTCGTCTCCGACCTCAATCTCGATCAGATCGTTGAGGCGGTTGCCGGCGACCGGGACGAGCGCGACCTGATAACCACGCTGTTCCACCGACAAGTCCGCGACATTGACACGCTGCAGTACCGGCACGAGGTCTTCCGAGATCTTGAGGATGGTGGCTTGTTCGCGGCGGCGACGGGATTCGCCGAGGAGATGCGACAGGTACGCGCCCATCTAGGCCAGCTGGCTAAGATGCAGTCTGGCCACCAGCAGGAGGGCTGGTTCCTGGACGCGGCGGCCATCTATTGTGACGCGGTCCGCTCACTAGCCGGTGATCTGGCCGCTGCGCCGATCGGCTCGCGCGCCCTGCTGGCATTCCGAGAGTTTCTCTCCGCCTACATGGACTCGGCCGCATTCGCCGGGCTCGCATCCGACACCGCGGCCCGCAAAGGCGATCTTGCCCAGGTCATGTACCAGGTCCGGATCAAGGGCCCGCGGGTCGAAGTGAGCCGGTACGACGGCGGACCCGACTACGGCGCCGAGATCGAGAAGGCTTTCGAGCGGTTTCAGCAAGGCGCGGTGAAGGACTACCGGGTAAACTACCGCGGCTGGCCGGGCATGAACCACGTCGGCGCCCAGATCCTCGATTTGGTCGCCCGCTTGTTCCCCGACGAGTTCTCCGCACTTGGCGATTACCGCCGGCGGCACGCCGGATTCGTTGACGCGGCAATCAGCCAGTTCGACCGCGATCTGCAGTTCTACCTGGCTTATCTGGACTACATTAAGCCGCTGCGCTCGGCCGGGCTCAGCTTCTGCTATCCGGAGCTCACCGCGGACTCGAAGGAGATCTTCGCTACCGACACATTCGACCTGGCGCTCGCAGCCAAGTTGACGGCCGCGGGCCAGGCTGTCGTCACCAACGAATTCCACCTGACCAACCCTGAGCGCATCATCGTCGTCTCCGGGCCGAACCAAGGCGGCAAGACTACGTTCGCCCGGACCTTCGGTCAGCTGCACCACCTGGCCTGCACCGGCTGCCCCGTTCCCGGCAGTGGCGCCCGCCTCTTCGGGTACGACCAGATCTTCACCCACTTCGAACAGGAAGAGGACATCGCCGACCTAACCGGCAAGCTCGAGGACGATCTCCTGAGGATCCAGAAGGCCTTGCTGGCGGCCACGCCCCGCAGCATCGTCATCATGAACGAGATCTTCACGTCCACCACAGTGAATGACGCCCGGTTCCTGGGCGAGATGGTGCTGACCAAGGTCATCGGGTTGGACCTGCTGTGCGTCTACGTGACCTTCATCGACGAGCTGGCCTCGCTCGGCCCCACTGTGGTCAGCATGGCCAGCACGATCGTCCCAGAGGACCCGGCCGAGCGCACCTACAGGGTCGTGCGGAAGCCGGCCGACGGGCTGGCGTACGCCCTTGCCATCGCCGATAAGCACCGCGTCAGCTATGACCAGCTCAAGGGAAGGCTTCCGTCGTGAAGGCGCACCTTTTGTACCCGGACCAGGACTTCGACTTCACCGCCGAACTTGCGCCGCACAGTGCAGATCTAATCCAGGACCTGGAGCTGACCACGGTGCTGGAGGCGATGGCAGCCGGAGACAAGTTCCTGTTCGACATCTCGACGCGAGTGATGCTCACCAGCCTGACGGACCTCGACGCCATCCGGCACCGCCAGCAGATCCTCGCAGATTGCATCGCCGAGCCCGACATCATCCGCCAGCTGTACGGCATCGCCGTCGGCGCGCTGCAAGACAAGCGCGGCGTGTGGGGCTTCTGGGCGTCGCAGCACCCCACGTCCATACTGTCCGGCGCGGTCAGCCAGCTCGAAGTCCTGATCGTCCGGCTACGGGAACTACGTCAGGTCGCCGACGACCATGCCGGCAGGTTCTCCTCAGCCGGATTCACTACGCTGTTCCGCTCGGTGCAGCGCGAGCTAGATGACGACTATTTCGAGGCCCTGAACGGCCATCTGAGGCAGCTACGGTTCCGCGGCGGCGAGCTGATCAGCGCCCAGCTCGACCGCGACAACAGCGGGATTAACTACGTGCTGCGCTCCGGCAACGCCCGGCGGACCTGGAAGGAGCGCGTCGGGATCGAGCCCCGGTCGATCTACTCCTTCAGCATTCCCCCGCGCGACGAAGGCGGGGCCCAGGCGCTGCAGGAGATCGCCAGCCGTGCGATCAACCTGGTCGCCAACGCGGCGGCACAATCGGCCGATCACGTGTCCAGCTATTTCACCGTGCTGCGGGCCGAGCTCGGATTTTATGTCAGCTGCCTCAACCTCCGCGACCACCTCATCGCCAGAGGTCAGCCGGTGACATTCCCCGTGCCGTCGACATGGAGTCAGCGGGAACTGGACTGCGAGGACCTGCGCGACACCAGCCTTGCCCTGCGGATCGATGGTGTCATCGGTAACGACATCAAGGCCGACGGGAAGGCGCTCGTCATCATCACCGGCGCCAACTCCGGGGGCAAGTCAACGTTCCTGCGCAGCACCGGCCTCGCCCAGCTGATGATGCAATCCGGCATGTTCGTGACAGCCCGGTCTTTGCGGGCCAGCGTCAGCCAGGGAGTCTTCACCCACTTCATCCGCGCGGAAGACCGCGCCATGATCAGCGGACGCCTGGATAAGGAACTCGGTCGGATGAGCGCCATCGCCGATCAGGTCAGCCCGCATAGCCTGATCCTCTTCAACGAGTCGTTCGCAGCCACCAACGAGCGCGAGGGCTCAGAGATCGGCCGCCAGGTGGTGCGCGCATTGCTGGAAGCCGACATCAGGGTCTTCTTCGTGACTCACCTGTTCGACTTCGCCGCCAGCTTCGGCCGCCAGCGCCCAGAATCGAGCCTGTTCCTCCGGGCGCCACGGCTGTCCGACGGGCGCCGGACGTTCAAGCTCGCCGTAGCCGAGCCGTTGCCCACCAGCTACGGACAAGATATCTACGACCGCATCGGCGGATGGCTCTGAGACGACTCAGAGCCACAGAAGACGCTGCCGTCCAGGAACTCCGCAGCGCGGCGCCACGCGGTCATCTCAGGGCCTCTGGCTTCGGCGCGGTGCGCCCAGGTGTTCTTCCGGAAGGCTTCCGTTAGCTCGGCGAGAAGAATGTCGGCGCGGCGGACTGCGGCGTGGTTGATCACCTGCCCGGCCCACGGATGGGACGTGCGGAGGCTGAGCAGATGCCGCACGCATAGGGCGACCTCGCGATCATCGCCTTGCGGGGCCGCGCTCAGGCCGTTACAGGCGTCATCGAGCGCCCGCCTTGAGCCGTGGTCGCGGGCCCGGCATACGGTGCAGTCGCCCTGCATGTCCGGACGTCTGCCGGATCGGCGGAGCCACGCCACCGGGTTGCCGGAACTTCGCCCGGACCGGGCCGCTGACGGGCGGGACAAGCTGGCGAACAAGCAGTCGGCCTGCCAGCCGAGTAGCGCCCGCGTTCCCCCGCTGCGGCTCGCTGCCTCAGCAGCATCGGCCAGATGACAGGCGCACAGCATGAGGGCTGGGTCCTGCGCGTTGTCGCCGCTGGCGAGGCCGGGAAGTTGCGCCAGGCCGTCGCGCTCGGAATGCGCTCCGGCCAGGCAGGCCGCGCAGGCGTACGAACCGGGCACTGGCCGGGTCGGGATCGCTTCCCGCAGCCTGGCACGCGTCTCTGCGTCGCGGTCAGGCCCGCCCGCGAGCCAGTCCAGGCTGTCCGGGCGAGCATCCAAGGTCACCGCGAGTGTCTCGGCCAGCCAGGAGACGACCCGGCGCGGCCCTCTCGCGGTGGCCGCTTGCAGATGCGGAAGGCACAGACCGCCAAGCTCCCGGCAGCGGTCCCTGACTGGACCGTCGGCCAAGCCGTCGAGCAGTGTGTCAAGCGCCCGGTCCGCGGCCGAGCCATCGTGTTCACACGCAGGGCAGGCGGAAACCGACGCTGCCTGGCCGGCCAGGTGGTCCCGTGCCGCCACGACGACGTACCGGTAGACGGCAGTCAGCCGGGTGGCGGCGCCTGGCTGGCCGCTAAGCCCGCGGGTATGCCGGGCGCACATTCCCAGGGCCGCGCACAGTCGGGTAATGGTTGCGGCCTCCGCATGTGCCTCGAGCGCGAACCGGTCGAGGTAGCGGTCGCCAGCCTCGCCGGCGTAGCGGCAGACCGGGCAGCCTGGCGCGGTCAGCAGGTCCGCCGCGCTGTACAAGGTGAGAACCGACGGGCCACGCGGCACCGGGGTCGCGGCGGGCACGCTAGCGCTCCTGCCGCGACGAGACCATATGCCGATCCTGGTCAGGTCCGGTGACAGCTTGGTCCAGCAGGGAAAGCACGGTGCCGAGTGCCGCCTGCCGCCGCGCGATCTCTTGGTCCTGCTGTGCGGCTTCCCCGGCGGTAGCGTTCCGCAGCTCGGCTGCCATGTGCAGCGCGCTCGCCAGTCGGCCGGTGCTCTCTGCGTACTGCGCCTCGATCTCCCGGATCAGCCGACGCGTCGCCTCGGCAAGCCGGTATTGCAAATCGGCTCGGGCTCGCCCTATTTGCTGGGGGACCAAGCTGGCGGCCTCGCGCCGCAGGTACTCCTGCGCGCGGCGCCGCGCGGCTTCGCCCGGCAGGCGGCGCCGGATCGCGCCTGCCAGCAACTCGGTCTGGCCTGCTTCTTCCGCGACCATGTAGAAGAACCGCAGATCAGGCTGCAGCCGATCACCCGGGCTCGGCACGGTGAGGGCAAGGTCCAGCAGCTCGGCTGCCGCGTCACGGACCGCGTCCAGCTCGGCCCGCAGATCTCCGGTGACCCGCTCATCGAGTCTCGCCAGCCCGTTCTCAAGCCACCGTGCTTGTTCCTGGCGCCATGCTTCGGCAGCCTCGACTGCTAGCGCGCCCAGCCGTGCCCGTCCTTCCTGCTCAATCTGCGCAGCCTGCGCCGACCGCAGGTCGCCACCGAGCAAGGCATCCATGTCCGCGACGACGCGGTCAGCTGCATCCCGCGCCGCCCGACCGGCCGCCTCGTTGAGGCCCGCCAGCAGTCGGGCCGATTCTGCCGCTGCCAGGTCCGTGGCGTCCTGCCGCCGGCTGGCGACTGCGTCGAGCCGGGCGCTGAACGCACGAACTCGCCCAGCCGCCTCACCGGTGTGCATCTGCGTCACGCGACGGGTCAGGTCGGCCTCGTCCAGCAGCGATCGGGCTAGCCGACTGACGTGTCCGGCGACCGATCGTCGCAGATCGGATGCACCACGGGACGTCAGGTACGCCGCGAAATCGCCCGCGAACACATCGAACCCCGGATCGCCCTGGCCCGACAGGGCGTTGCGCGCCGACACCGGATAGACACGGACCCCGCGGCCTGCGGTCTCTGCGGCCACTCCGGCTGCGAATTCGAGGGCCTCGGCCAGCTCGTTTGGCCGGCTCGCATCCAGCAGTAGCCCTGCGGAGCCGTCCTGCCCGGCGGCATCGAGATAGTCAGCTTTGTTCAGGACCACGAACATGCTCGCCGATAGCCCCGCGACTCGAGACATCAGATCACGCTCGCTTGCTGACACTGGCGGATCGGCAGTCAGCACGAACACGGCCGCGTCCATGGTCTCCAAGGCCAACTCTGCCTCGGCGGTGTTATGCGCGTAGACCGAGCCCGTTCCCGGCGCGTCGACCAGCTCCACTCCGCGAGCTAGCACCGGCGCGTCGACGGCGACGGTAACCGACGCCAGGCCGCGGCGGTTACCCGGATTGCCTCGTTCGGTGACAAGGTCGTCCAGTGCGGACAGCGGAAAGCGTTCGGCGCGGCCGTCGCCGAACACCGCGGTCACGCCTTCGTTCACGCCGTACCGCACGGTCGTCGCCAGGGAAGTCAGCGGGGTCACCCCGACCGGCAGCACCGCCCGCCCGAGCAATGCATTGACCAGGGTGCTCTTCCCCCGTTTAGCCTCGCCGACAACCAGGACCCGAAGCCGCTGTTCCCGGAGCCGACCGCGAAGCCCGGCCAGTACAGCCCGGTCCGATGCGCCAGCCAGCGCCGACAAACTGGCGAGCGCTGTTAGCAGCAGGTCGCCGTCATCTGCTGTGCGCACGCGGCCTCCCGCCATCACCTAGGCAGGGACCATTGGCGGCTAATCCGCGGTTACCGGCGAGTCCCTCCGCCGCACGTGCCCTCAGGCTACCAAGCCAGGAGTCGCGGGTTCCGATTCGAGCACGTGGAGCTGATAGCAGCCGTGGACTGGCCAGCCCGACAGCGGAGCACGGTGGTCAGCAAGCCCGTGATTGCATTGGTGGTGGACTCGGTCTTTGCATTGCTATCGCTCTCGGGCTTGCAACTGGTGGTGGCAACTGGTCCGGGCTGACCAGATCCAAGCGTCATGGCGGTTAGGTGATGACGAGGACAGCTGTGTTCTCCGCTGGCGGCATCTGGACCGCCCCGGTTTCGGGCGTGGCGATCGAGATGCTGATGGCCAGGGTGGTGCCGGCCGCTTCGGTCGCTCAGGTCGTGGGATCAGTCCGCCGGGGCGCGGCCGCCGATCGGCGCCAGGCATGAGCCACCCTGCGAGGGCAAACGCTCCAGCATCGCCGCCGGCCGCCGCTGCGCTTGCCGAGGAGACGTCCGCGGCGGGGCTCAGCAGCGTTGAGGTAGCGCTGCGGCGCAATCAGGGGCAGGCGAGTGCGACCGCCGAGCGGACCAGCCGCTCGGTTGGCGAGATCTTGCGGGCGAACATCCTGACCCGGTTCAATTTCATTCTCGGTGTGCTGCTGGCCGTGATCCTGGCCGCGGGTGAGCCGCAGGATGCGGTGTTCGGAATCATTCTGGTCGCGAACGCGGCGATCGGCATCGGGCAGGAGTTGCGTGCCAAGCGGACGCTGGACAGGCTCGCTGTTCTCACTGCACCTACTGTCCAGGTCATTCGCGACGGGACGCCAGAAGATGTCCGGGTCGCGGACCTGGTGCCCGGAGACCTGGTGCGGCTGCGCCCAGGCGACCAGCTCGTGGCCGATGGCGTCGTGCGGTCGGGCAGTGGCTTGCAGGCTGATGAGTCGCTGCTGACCGGCGAGTCTGAGCCGGTCGACAAGCGGCCGGGCGACGAGCTGCTATCCGGCAGCTTCGTGGTGGCCGGATCCGGCGGCTACCAGGCCACGGGCGTGGGCGCCGAGTCCTACGCTCGCAAGCTGGCCGCCGAAGCGAAGCGGTTCGCCCTGGTGCGGTCGGAGCTGATGGACGGGATCAGCCAGATCCTGCGGTACGTGACCTGGGCGATCGTGCCGGTCGCCGTCCTGCTGCTGGTCAGCCAGCGGCACGGAGGCGCGACCTGGCGGGCGACGCTGACCGGGACGGTGGCAGCGCTGGTGGGCATGGTGCCGCAGGGCCTGGTGCTGCTGACCAGCGTCGCATTCGGCGTGGCGGCAGTCATCCTGACCCGCCGCCGAGTGCTGGTGCAGCAGCTTCCCGCTGTTGAAGGCCTGGCCAGGGTCGATGTGGTGTGCTTCGACAAGACCGGGACGCTCACCGACGGAACGATCGCATTCGACAGGCTGATCCGCCTCGACGACCAGGCTCCGGTCGAGGCGGCGCTCGGCGCGCTCGGCGCGGATGAGAACCGCAACGCGACGCTGACAGCTATCGGGCAGAAATTCCCGGCGCCGGGCGACGGCTGGGTGCCCGTTGCGGCGGTGCCATTCTCGTCGGCGCGCAAGTGGAGCGCGGTGAGCTACGCAGGGCACGGCGCGTGGGTGCTCGGAGCACCCGAGATGATGCTGCCGGGCGGAGACCGCGGGCTGCTGGCGCGGGCGGCGGAGCTGGCGTCGATGGGACTGCGGGTCCTGCTCCTGGCCCGTGCGGACAGCCTGGCAGCGGGCGAGTCACTGCCAGCTGGCCTCCGGCCGGCTGCTCTCGTCCTTCTCGCTGAGCGGCTCCGGCCCGATGCAGCCGAGGCTATCGGGTACTTCGCCGCGCAGGGCGTCGCTCTCAAGGTCATCTCGGGTGATAGCCCGCAGACGGTCAGCGCGGTCGCTGCGCGCGCGGGCCTGCCAAGCGCGGGCGACCCGGTGGATGCTCGGGACCTGCCGGATGAGCTTGGCGAGCTCGGCCGGGCGCTGGAGGAGCACTCGGTGTTCGGGCGGGTGGCTCCCCATCAGAAGCAGGCTATGGTCAGGGCACTGCAGGCGCTCGGGCACACGGTCGCGATGACCGGCGATGGCGTCAACGATGTGCTTGCGCTCAAGCTCGCCGACATCGGCATTGCGATGGGCACCGGCGCCCCGGCCACCAGGGCGGTCGCCGAGCTGGTGCTGCTGGACGGAAGCTTCGCCACCCTGCCCGGCGTGGTCGGCGAAGGCAGGCGGGTCACCGCCAACATCGAGCGGGTCGCCAACCTCTTCCTCACTAAGACGGTGTGGGCGACGCTGCTCGCGGTGGCAGTCGGCGTCACGCTTCTGCCCTATCCGTTCCTGCCGCGTCACCTCACGATCATCGACACCCTGGCCATCGGGATCCCGTCTTACTTCCTGGCCCTCGCTCCCAACCGGCGGCGGTACGTGCCTGGCTTCGTCGGCCGGGTACTGCGCTTCGCCGTCCCGGCCGGCGCGATCATCGCCGCGTCGGCGTTCGCGACATATGTGCTAGCGCGCGGGGACCGCCTGCCGCTAGTACAGCAGCGTACGGCTGCGGCTCTGGTGACCCTGACGCTCAGCCTGTGGGTGCTGGTCCTCCTAGCGATTCCGCTCACCTGGCGCCGTGTCCTTCTGGTGGTGACGATGGTGGCCGGGTTTGCGCTGCTGTTCCCCCTTGCTGCGGTGCGCGGATTCTACGAGCTGGACCTGCCGGACGGCTATCTCGGCACCGTGCTGCTCATCGCCGCGGCCAGTGCCATCGCGCTGACCGCCGTCTGGCAGTTCCTGCGGCAGCGTGGCCGCGGCCGGGAAGATCGGCCACCCGAGTAGTCAGGCCGGTCGCCCGGCCAGCGCCCCGGCTCGCGGCTCGCTGTCGTGGGTATCTCCGGCCAGCGACAGGTAGTTCTCGTCTTCCTGGGCGGTGTGCAGCCGCAGGACCGCGTGCAGCCCGTACAGCAGGGCGCGCAGGTCCGCGATGTCGGCGTCGTCGGGCGGGCCGGCCCCGATGTCGTCGATAAGCTGGGAAAGGCGCCTGGCCTGGCGGGTGATCTCAGCGTGGCCCCGGCTCATGGTGGCGGTCGCCTCCGCCGAGCCGAGCATGCGGGCGAGCGCCGGGTACAACTCCCGTTCCTCAGCCTGCTCGTGCGGCACGATCTGGTCCGCCAATATATGCCGCGCGTGCCGGACGCTGGCCATCGCCTCACTCGGCGTGGTGAAGCCGAGTGAATCGGCCACCGCGCGGAGCTCTTCGATATCCGCCCGGATCAACTCGTGCTCGCCCCGGAACCGGCGGGTCAGCGCGGCGTCGGCAGGCTCGAGATGACTGGCCAGCCCAACTGGCCGCAGCGCGCGCAGCGCATTGAGGATGACGGCCACGTCGATGCCTTCTTGCAGCAGCGCACCCCAGACCGCCGGCAGCAGGCCCGCGGCGGCGGCGCCCATCGCGATCAGGGACATGGCCATCCCGGCGAGCACGCTCTGCAAGGCGATCCGCCGCGTCCTGCGCGCGACAGTCATGACCTCGCCGAGCCGGTCGATGCGGTCGACGGTGAGCACGGCGTCGGCTGCCTGCGACGAGGCGGTGGCGCCTCGCGCTCCCATGGCGACACCGACATCGGCCAGCGCCAGAGCGGGAGCGTCGTTGATGCCGTCCCCGACCATGACAACTGGCCCGCGGACCTGCTCGGCCCGGACAGCGTCCAGCTTCTCGGCGGGAGTCCGCTCCGCCAGCACGCCATCGACGCCGATGATGGCGCCCACTGTCTCGGCGACCTCGGCTCGGTCTCCGGTCACCATGACGATGCGGTCGATGCCGCCGGCCCGCAGCGCGCGGACAGTCCTCGCGGCATCTGCCCGCACCGGGTCGTCGAGGACCAGGACCCCGGCCGGCTCGCCGTCGACGCCGACGAACACCGTCAGCGCCCCGTCCAGCCGCGCCCGGCGCCGGGCGGCTCTCACCCAGCGGGGCGACCCGGCGGTGCCGCCGACCCCGCACCACGCGGCCTTGCCGACCGTCACCAGATGGCCATCGACCACGCCGCGGATCCCCTGACCTGCAACCTCCTCGGTGTCCTCCGGCAGGCTCAGCACGCATCCCTGCTGCCTCGCCGCGCCTAGGACCGCCCCGGCCAGGACATGACCGGACACCTGATCCACCGACGCCGCCAACCGCAGCACGTCGCCGGCCGGCCAGCCGTCTGCCGCCACCGTCGCCGCGACCGCAGGGTGGCCGCTCGTCAGCGTCCCGGTCTTGTCCAGCAGCAGAGTCGTGCACCTGGCCAGCTGCTCCAGCACTCCGCCGCCCTTCACCACCACGCCGCGCCGGGCAGCAACTGACATCCCCGACACCAGCGCGACCGGCGCGGCCAGGATCAGCGGGCACGGAGTCGCCACCACCAGGACCGCCACCGCCCGGTCCGCACCCGCAGCCACCCACGCGATCCCGGCCGCAGCCAGGGTCACCAGCAGGAACCACACCGCGTAGCGGTCGGCCAGCCGCACGAACGGCGCCTGCGATTCCTCCGCCGCCGAAACCAGCCGGACGATCCCCGCATAGGTGCTCTCATCCGCCTTCGCTGTCGCGAGCAGGTCGAATGGTCCGCCCACGTTCATCACGCCACTGCGGACCGCGTCTCCCTCGGGACGCTCGACCGGGACCGGCTCACCGGTGAGGGCCGACTCGTCCAGAACTGCGCTGGCACCCGTCACCGTCCCGTCCACGGGCACCAGGTCGCCGTGCGCGACCAGGACCACCTCGCCAGGGACAATACCGGCCAGCGGCACCGTCACCAGCTCGCCGCCGCGGAAACACCGGGCTGTCCTCGGCACCCGGCGCAGCAGCCCGGTCAGGTCGCGGCGAGCCCGGCCCGCAGCCCAGCTCTCGAGCGCCCGCCCGCTGGCTAGCATCACCGTAATGACCGCGGCCGCCAGCAGCTCACCCACCGCGACAGCACCCGCCAGTGCCAGCAGCGCGATCACATCCACCCCGGCCCGGCGCCTGCGCAGGCTATCGACCATCGCCCATGCGGCATACAACAGCCCGCAGGCACTCACCGCCAGCCAGGCGACGTCGCCAGCGCCTGGATCAGTGGCCAGATGCAGGCCTCCGCCGACAGCCAGCCCAGCAACCGTCACCGCAAGCACGCCAGCAGGCACATGCCAGGTTACCCACACAGCAGAGGCTCGCCAGCGCAAGAATCTGGGCATCTATCTACACTCATGACCGTCGCCTCGCGACGACAGGGCCGAACTCCCCGCCCAGCCGGGCCCTTCGGCCCAGCCGGCGGCTGATGCCGGTCAGCGCGCACGCTACGAAACCGACGGCGTACGGGACCATTCAGCCGGTCAGCGCGTCGAGGGTGACGAACGAGTAGCCGCGCGAGCGCAGCTCGCTGATCACCTGAGCGAGGGCGTCGGCGTCGAACGTGGTGTGATCATCTGGGTTAGAGCCCACGTGCATGAGCACGATCTCGCCAGGACGCAGCCCGGCCAGCACCCTGGCGGCTACGACAGCAGCGCTGATGTGCCCCGCCTTCCCCTCCCAGCCGAGTGTGTCGACAGTCCAGCGGACCGGCACGTAGCCGACCTGGTTCGCGAGGGCAATGGTCCGCGCGTCGGCGTCCCCGTAAGGAAACCGAAACAGCGGCGCTGGATTCTGGCCGGTCACCGCGATGATCTGCTGAGCCGCGCCAAGGATCTGCTGCCGGATTGCCGCGTCGTTCAGGCCAGTGAGATATGGATGGGTGACCGTATGATCGCCGATCCGCTCACCAGCCGCCGCGATCGCCCGCGCCGCGGACGGAAAGTCCCGCACGAAGTTGCCAGTCAGGAAGAACGTCGCCAAAACCTGCTCACGGTGCAGCATAGCCAGGATCGGCGCGACGCCATCGGCGTTAGCGCCGGCGTCGAAGGTAAGAGCAACTACGCGCCGGGAAGTCGGGATCGAGGTCCAGTCCACGCCCGCCAGGCGACCGTTCACCGCGGGGCCAGCCGACGGTGACGAACTCGCGCTGCGAGAAGGGACGGCGCCAGAAGTTGCAGGCTGCGCCGGTGGAGCTGGTGCAGGGCTGTGCGTAGGTTGCGTCGTGACCGTGCCCGATGTACGGACGGGAACGGTCACATGGACCGCTTCTCGGGCACTCCGACCGCAGGCTCCCATTGCGGCAAGCGCCGTCACGGCAGCAACAACCTGGGCAATCCGCCGTATCTCCATTATCTGAGCATGTGCTCACACGCCTACTCCATAGTCGTGCCTATAGCCCTTTCCTGCTCGGCAGAGGTCCTGCGTGCTTCGCGATGCGCGGATGACCGTTCGTCCTGCCCAGTTAGGTACTTCGCCTCCGGCAGCCGCTAGGACTGACGTTGCACCATCGTGCAAAGTCGTGCTCCCAGCACGCCATCTGGCTGCGGATGCTGGGGCGACAGAACGTGGAGAACTGCGATGGCTGATATGGCTGCCGCCGCGCCGCCGACACTGCCGTTTGGGCGACAGGCACTGTCTGTCCAGCAGGCTCAGCGCAAGGTGATGTCACTCCTGTCTGCGGTGGCGGCGGTCGCAAGCGTTTGCCTGCTGACCGCGTGCGGATCAGTGACCCCGACCACGACAGGGAGCGCCGCTACCGGGGCGACAAGCGGCACTCCCGCCACCGAAGCGCCGACTCCAGCAGCACCAGTGGCCGGGGTGCCGCCGGCATCGTGTGTATCCGGCACCTGCTGGGTAGAGGTCAGCGTCGCGACCGCCTGGGTAAAGCCGTGGTACCCGCGCGCTCTCGATAAGCCCGCGCTCGGCAACCCAGCGCACCCGGCTGTCTGGGTCCAGGGCATGACCGTCGCGCAGAAGAGCTGGCTGGTCGGCAGGCTGGAAACCCAGGCCCTTTATGGCACGAAGGTGATCGTGACCGGGCACTGGAACAACTGGACACACGTAGCCATTCCCAGCCAGCCAACCAACCGGGACTCCCGCGGCTACCCTGGCTGGATACCCACCGTGCAGCTCACCCGCACCGCGCCGCCCGGTGCCACCACGTCGGCGGTGATCCGGGCAGCCAATGCGTGGCTGTGGAGCGGCTGGAACGCCAGCGGCGTCACTGGAGCCAAAGTGATGCTGGCCTCCTACAACACCAGCCTGCCCGTCGTGAAAGCCACCGCCACCTATGTTGAGGTCAGGCTCATCGGCGGCCGGCCGGTGGCCCTGCGCCGGGTCGACGTCGTCCTGCACGCGGCGGGCGCATCCTGGGGCGCCACCCGAGCCCGTGTCGTCGCCGAGGCCCGGAAGTTCCTGGGCCTCGCCTACCTGTGGGCGGGCACGTCAGGTTTCGGCTTCGACTGCTCGGGATTCACCTACTCCGTCTACCGGGCCTACGGCCTGACGCTCGCGCGGGACGCTGACCAGCAGGCCGTGCACGGCATCTCCGTGGCTCGCAGCACGCTGCAGCCCGGCGACCTGGTGTTCTTCCGCGAGAGCAGTAACGGCATCATCGGCCACGTCGGAATGTACGTCGGCGGCGGGAACATGATCGACGCACCGAACACCGCTACCCGGATCCGGATCGAGCCGATCGCCTCGTTCCCCTTCTACGCGGGTGCTCGACGGTACCTCTCGCGCTGAGGTTAGTGGCCGGTGCGATGGTCACTGATCTCGGCTAGCGCAGTGCTCAGGTCAGGTGCGCACCGGGCAAGCGCAGCTGCACGACGGCGCCGCCCGCCGGCCGGTTGCCGGCACTTGCTGTGCCACCGTGCGCACGGGCTATCGCCTCGACGATCGCGAGGCCGAGGCCGGCGCCGCCATTCGCGCGTGCCCGCCCGTCATCTGGCCGCCGGAACCGCTGGAACGCATGCGGCAGGAAGTCGGCTGGGAAACCGGGCCCGGTGTCAGCGACGGCGATGGTGACGTCTGGCCCGCTGGCTGCCGCGGAGATCTCGATCTGGCTGCCGGGCGGCGCGAACCTGAGGGCGTTGTCGATGAGGTTGTCGACGGCCTGCCGGATGCGGTCGGGGTCGACGAGCGCCATGACACCCGGCAGGGCGCTGATCTCGAGCGTCACGCCGGCGTGCGCGGCGCGGCGGCGGGCCTGGTCGGTGCTGCGGGCCAGCAGCATGGTCAGGTCTGTGGGTTCAGCTCTGATTGTGAGCTGCCGCTCGTCGCTGCTGGCCAGGGTGAGCAGGTCGTCGGTGATGCGCGACAGGCGTGCTGCCTCGGCCGCCGCGTTAGCGATGGCGTCGGCTAGCTCCGCGCGAGTTCGGCCGGGCCGGGCTGCGAGTTCGAGCTCGCCGCTGAGAACGGCGAATGGGGTGCGCAACTCGTGACTGGCGTCGGCGACGAACGAACGCTGCCGCGCTAGCGCACTGTGCAGGCGCGCGAGCAGGTCGTTCATGGTGCCCGCGAGCGCCGCGATCTCATCTCGCGTCCTCGGGACGGGCAGCCGCGCGGCCGGGTCCTGCTCGGAGAGCGCGGCGGCTTCGCGCCGCAGGCGCTCAGTGGGCGCCAGCGCCGCGCGCGCCAGCAGGTAGGCGCCGACGCCGCAGATGACGACGAAGATAGAGCCGCCGATCGCCAGCCTGGTCACGAGCGCCGAGACCGTACCGTCGGCGGCTTCCAACGAGGCGCCAGCGACCGCGATCCAGCCTGGCCGCGCCCGCACGGGCGCCGCCATCACGCGCTCGGCGTCGCCGTCGATGGTCGTCGTCACCGTGATCCCGCCCTGCCGGGCAGCTTGCTGTAGCGCGGGAGTCAGCAGCGGCGCCCCGGCGTCCTCCGGTCCGGCGGCCCGGACATGCCCGGCTGGGTCGATGAGCTGGAGTATGTAGTCGCCCGGCACCAGCGCGGGCAGCCCGGCGGGGCGAGCCGACGGCACAGCCGACGGCACTAGCCGGCTGGCCGTAGTGAGCTGGGCGGTCAGTCCGGCGTCAACCGACCGCAGCACCACGCTGCGCAGCTGACTGGCCAGCAACCAGCTGCCCAGGGCAAACGCGACCGCGAGGGCTAGCGTGAAGACGGCCGCTACCCGCAAGCGGATCGACACGCTGGCCTCAGACCCGCTCGGCCTGGCGCAGCCGGTAGCCCATCCCGCGGACCGTCTCGATATCGTGTCGGCCGAACGGCAGATCGACCTTGCGGCGCAGGTACGCCACGTACTGGTCGACCACGTTCGAGCCGGAGTCGTAAGCGAAGTCCCACACCGCCTCGATGATCTGCGACCGGGTCAGCACGCTGCCAGGGTGCCGCAGGAAGAGCTCGAGCAGCGAGAACTCCTTTGGTGATAGGTGGAGCTCGGTCGCGCCGCGCCAGGCCTGCTTCGTTGCCGGATCCAGATTCAGGTCGCCGACCGCCAGGACCGCGGGCCTGGCGCGATCGTCGCGGCGCGCGAGCGCGCGCAGCCGGGCCGCAAGCTCGAGCAGGCTGAACGGCTTGACCAGATAGTCGTCAGCGCCGGCGTCCAGGCCACGGACGCGGTCGCCGACCGCGTCCCTGGCAGTCAGCATGAGCACCGGTACCCAGATGCCCTGGGCCCTGACCCGGCGACACAGCTCGACGCCGTCAAAGCCGGGCAGCATCAGATCCAGGACGATGGCCGCGTAGTTGTTCTCCGTCGCCATCCAGAGCCCGTCGGGCCCGTCAGCGGCGACGTCGACCGCATGCCCCTCCTCTTCGAGACCGCGCTTCAGCAGCCGGGCCATCCTGGCCTCATCCTCGACTACCAGCACGCGCATACCACGAGGTTACGCAGCGTCGGATGTCCGAGGCATGTGAGGACCATGTGAGCCGCTCACATGTCACCGACACGGTCCTCTCATGTCCCATGTCGCATCGTGACAGGCAGGACAGCCACGAGAGGACAGACGATGCAGGACTACGACGAAACTGGTCGCCGGCGGCTCGACCCGCCGGCCGAGAACGACTGGGCCGCGAGCAGCGCCCGTCGCCGGCGCGCTGTCGAGCGTCGGGACACGGGCGTGCGGCAGACCCGGCGGATCTCAAGCTGGACGGCGGCTGCGCTCGTCGCGGGCGTCGCGGCGAGCGCCGGCTACTTCGCGCACACCGCGATGACGCCGGTCGGCACGACGAGCGGCACATCAGCCACCAGCACGGTATCCGGGACCGGCACCGCGACCGGGCAGAAGCCGAGCGTGACCCACCCGGTCGTGACCTCCGGCGGATCGGGCGTGGCGGTCGGCACGAGTGGCGCGGCGGCCGGCGGGTCGCCGGGATCCGGTAGCGCGGTGCACTGGCGGGATAACTGATGGCGATCCTGCTCGGCGGCCCACGCTGGCGGGTCGTGGATTCTGGGCCGACGGCAGTGGCCGAGCGCGACGCACTCGGCACGACGGCCCGGCTGGCGGTCTGGCCGCCGAGCGCGCTGCGCGCTGCGGTCGGCGCCGTCGACCGCGAGCTGGACCGGCTCGACCGTGCCGCGAGCAGATTCCGGGCTGACTCGGAGATCTCCTTCGTCCACGCTCAGCACGGAGCGCCCACCGACATCAGCGCCGGGCTCGCGGAGGCGATCGGCGTCGCGCTGGCCGCCGCGCGGTGGTCCGGTGGCCTGGTCGACCCGGCCGTCGGCGCCTCGCTGATCGCCCTCGGCTACGACCGCGACTTCGTCGAGATTCAGAGCCAGGCCGAAGGAGACACTCCGACTCCGGTGCTGCCGCGGGCGACCTGGCAGTCCGTGCGACTGGACGGCCTGCGCGTGCAGGTGCCCGAAGGCGTGCTGCTAGACCTCGGCGCGACGGCGAAGGGCCTCGGTGCCGACTGGTCTGCCAGGGCGGCGCTCGAAGCGAGCGGGTCAGGCGGTGTTGTTGTCAGCCTGGGCGGTGATGTGGCAGCGGCAGGTGAGACGCCCCACGGCGGCTGGCCGGTCCTCGTCGCCGACGACCACCGGCAGACCGGCCCCCGCTCCGGCAGCCAGGTGGTGCGGCTAACCGCCGGGGGTCTGGCCACGTCGTCCATCACCTGCCGACAGTGGCGGCGATCCGGCCGCACCTTCCACCACATCCTTGATCCGCGGACCGGCCTGCCAGCCTCCGGACCGTGGCGGACCGTCAGCGTCGCCGCGGCGACGTGCGCTGACGCCAACGCCGCCTCGACGGCCGCCATCATCCGCGGCGAGCTCGCGCCGCAATGGCTGGCCGCGCAGGACATCCCGGCCCGGCTGGTAGGCCATGACGGCAGTATCGTGCACGTCGGCGGCTGGCCAGCCGCCGATGACGGCCAGCTCACGCCGCCAGACCATGGCTGGCTGCGGCCGCCGGTCGTGGCCGAAGCCGGGGCGCGACCATGAGCGCGCTCGCGGCCGGCGCGGCCGGCAGCCAGTACCTGTGGTTCCTGTCGCGCGGCAGTGGCATCGCGCTCCTCGTGCTGGTCAGCGTCGTCTTCGTGCTCGGCGTGGCGACCCGGCTGGGTTCGGCCCCGCGCTGGCTGGCCAGATTCGCGATCGCCGAGCTCCACCGCACGCTTTCGCTGTTCGCCGTGCTGCTGCTGGTGCTGCATGTCGTGACCGCGATCCTGGATCCGTACGTCAGCATCGGCTGGGCGTCGACCGCGCTGCCGTTCCTGTCGCATTACCGGACCCTGGCGATCGGCCTCGGCACCCTGGCGGTCGACCTCGGCGGAGCCGTCCTGCTGACCAGCCTGATCCGCACTCGGCTCAGCTTCCGCGCCTGGCGCACGGTGCACTGGCTGGCCTACCTGGCCTGGCCGGTCGCGTTCATCCACTCGCTGACGGCCGGCAACGACCTGCACATCTGGTGGATCGCGCTCGCCGAATGCGCGTCGGCCGGGATGGTCGCGACCGCCGTCATCGCGCGGCTGCTCATCCGGCGCGACCAGACAGTGCCACCCGCAGCGGCGCTGGCTCAGGACACGAGGAGGGTGCCACAGCGATGAGCGCCGACAACGGCTGCGCAGTTCGGCGTCGAGCGGATCGCGCGACGGGCGGCCTGCCGCGGCTGCTGCCGCTCAGCCTTGACGGCCGGCCGCCGAGCCTGAACCGGCACCTCGCCCGGCACGGCGACCTGCGGATCCGCCAGACGATCATGGCCGAGATCGAGCGGTCCGGCCTGACGGGTCGTGGCGGCGCGGCGTTCCCGACGGCGCGCAAGCTCGCTGCTGTCGCGGCCGCAGCAGGCCGCCCTGTCGTGGTCGTTAACGGCACCGAGGGCGAGCCTGCCAGCGCGAAGGACAAGGTACTCCTGGCGACCGAGCCGCACCTGGTCCTGGACGGAGCCGTCGTTGCCGCGCAGCTGACCAGAGCCCGCGAGGTGATCGTGGCGGCCCATCGGGCGGTCGTTGGCTCCGTCGAGGATGCGCTGGCAGAGCGGCAGGACGTCGTGGGTATCCGGGTGGTCGAGGCTGCTGACGGGTTCGTCGCGGGCGAGGCGAGCGCGGTCGTGAACTGGCTGGCCGGGGGTCCACCGATGCCGACACAGGTCCCGCCGCGACTCGCGCAGCACGGCCTGCACGGCCAGCCCACGCTTGTCCAGAACGCAGAGACGCTCGCGCACGTGGCCCTCATCGCGCGCCATGGCGCGCGCTGGTTCCGCGAGATCGGCACCGTCGCCGAGCCAGGTTCGATGCTGATCACCGTCATCGGCGCCGTTCGCGAGCCGGGCGTGCGCGAGATCGAGATCGGCGTGCCGGTGGCCGAGGTGCTGGCAGGGGCAGGTGGCCCGGATCGGCCGCTGCGCGCGCTGCTGATCGGCGGCTACTTCGGCACCTGGGTGCCGTGGCCGGCGGCCGCCAGCCTGTCGTTCTCCGCGGCCGGTCTGGCCGCCGTCGGCACCGCACCCGGTGCTGGCCTCGTCGCGGCGCTCCCGGCCGACGCGTGCGGCCTGGCGGAGACAGCCCGCGTCGCCCGCTATCTGGCCGACGAGTCGGCCGGTCAGTGCGGGCCGTGTGTGTTCGGCCTGGACGCGATCGCGCGTGAGCTCGGGCGCGCGGCCGCCGGACAGAGCGCTAGCGTGCCGCTGCTACGTCGCTGGCTCGGCCAGGTTGACGGCCGGGGTGCCTGCCGTCATCCCGACGGCGCGGTGCGGCTGATCCGCAGCGGGCTGGATGTCTTCGGAGCAGAGCTTGACCTGCATGCACGGGGCTGGTGCAGCGGCACCGACGTGGACCCGGTGCTGCCTGTCCCGCCGCGGCGCACGTCGTGACCAGGGATAGCGTCCTGCACGTCAGCCCGATCGCCTGCGACGGCCGCGGCCTGTGCGCCGAGATCGCGCCTGAGCTCATCAGCCTCGACGACTGGGGATTCCCGATGATCGAGCCTGGCCAGATCCCGCCTGGCCTGATGGCCGAGGCCGAGGCGGCCGTCCGGATCTGCCCCCTGCTCGCGCTGCGGCTCTCAACCCAGGCCGCATGAGCCCTGCCATGCGGCCGGCTCCGGCCAAGCGGCCTGTGCAGGCGGGACCATTTGCTCTGGCCTAACGGCCCCGATACCCGCGAGAGTGACGATACGCAGAGCCAGCAGGGAGAGCGTGATGGGAAGCGACATCCGGGTTCGTGTGGTCGCGCTATGTGCGCTCGCTGTCGTGGCAAGCGCCATGGCTGGGTGCGGATCGAGCGGGACGCCAAGCCCGTCCGGCAGCGGCTCAGCTTCATCAGCCTCATCAGGATCGGCGTCGGCGGCTACGCCAACCTCTACCCCGCCGGTAGCGGCCGGCTGCGACGTCGGTCCCTGGCGTCCGGCACCGGTCACCGTCACGCATCATGTCGCCGTGCCGCCTGTGCCGATCATCACCGCCGTCCGCGTAGCGCAGCACCCTGAATGCGGCTACGACCGCGTCGTCCTGGACATCCGCGGCCCGATCCCTGGGTACTCGGTGCGGTACGTGGATCATGTCATCGCCGACGCGTCGGGCAAGACCATCACGATGCCCGGCTCCAGCTTCCTGCTCATCGTTATCCAGCCATCCCAGGCGCACACCGCCGCAGGCGTGCCCACGGTGACGAGCGGAGTCCGCAGGCCCGGATATCCGGCGCTGGCGAGCTGGACGCTCGCAGGGGACTTCGAAGGCTACGTCAGGATCGCCCTCGGCCTCTCCGGGCACGTGAGCATCCGCACCGGCGAACTAGCCGGCCGGATCTACATCGACCTCAAGGAATAAGCCGCGGTCAGCCTGCATGCGCGGATCTGCCGGCCGCATTGCTGAGTATTTGCACTTGCCTTTTCATGAAACGCTCATTTCCTGGCCATAAATGCCGGCGGCGCAGCGGTCGCCCGTCGCGCTGAGGAATTTAATGAAGTTTTCATTAAGCCGGATTATTAACCAGATCTGAACCGCCTGGGCCCACTGGTCACGCATTTCGCGGTTAGCCTGATCTCGCCAGACTCGCGAGCAACCGGGACCAGCATGGAGGCCACATGCGCAAATTCTGCCGCGCCGCCGTGCTGGCCACGGTGCTCGGCACGGCTGCCTGCGCGCCGACAACGCTCACGGCTCAGCACGCACCAGTGCAGGCGACACGCAGCGCGCAGCCGAACAGCGCGAGCCCGAAGGCAACGGTCGCCACGCCGCCACCGAGGCCGCACGTGGTTGTTTCTCGCTTCCTGGCCGCCGACTCGACGGTCATCACCCTGGCTAGGTTCACCGGCGCCGTCCGGTTCCGGCTGCATAGCGGCAGCGAGGATCCGGGCCCAGCAGCACTCGGGATCGTCAGCGCCGGGCCGCGCATTGGCGGCCGTGAGCGCTCCCAGCTGCTCGCCGCCTTCAACGGTGGCTTCAAGCTGTCCGCGGGAGCGGGCGGCTACGAGCAAGAAGGCCACGTCTTCAGCCCGCTTCGGCCTGGGCTGGCAAGCCTGGTCATCGACAGCTCGGGCACGGCGCAGATTGGAGTCTGGGGATCCGGACTGCCGCTCCCAGGCGAATCGGTTGTCAGCGTCCGGCAGAACCTGGTGCTGCTGGTCAGGCATGGACGGGTCATGCCGGCCGCCGCGAACTGGACCGCCTGGGGAGCCACCCTCGGCGGGGGCGAGTTTGTGGCGCGCAGCGCGATCGGCGAGAACGCCAGCGGCGAGCTCATTTACGCCGCCAGCATGAAAACGTCGCCGGCTGACCTGGCGGCTGCGCTCGTGCACGCCGGCGCACGCACGGCGATGGAACTCGACATTAATCCCGAATGGGTTCAGCTGGACGTCGCCCGAGCATCGGGGCGCGTTCTGCGCGCCGCTATTCCCGGCCAGGCTCGCCCAGCCGATCAATACCTGATCGGCTGGACGCGCGACTTCATCACTGTCCTTCGCTGACCGCCTCCGCGACGGTAATTACCACCTAGATGCAGCACGGAGGGGAACGGGGCACGTGAACGGCGCTGCGGCAGCACCGTTCGCCGCCGTCGACGAGGTCGAGAATCCGGGTCTTCGGCGCACCGGCCAGGCCAGGCGAAGATGCCGGCGATGACCAGACGTGCTGTACCAGGAACTCGGCGAACGTCTCCGCTCGCCCCGCCGTATCGAACTCCAGGTCAAGCATCAGATACTGCGGGTCATCGACCGGCAAGCGGATGGCGTAGCTGCGGACTCCTGCTCCTGCCCGGGCCTCGGCGAATCCGTCGAATGCCTTCTTCCAGAGCTGATAGTCGGTGATCGCGTGCTCGATCCTGAGAGTGCTCATCGGATCTCTCCATCTTGTCGCCGTGCATGCTGTCCAGATCGACGCTAGGCATGTCCGTCGTAATGCGGTATCCCGACTATCTGGGGGCTAATCTCGAGCCGTGCACTGCCGCAAGAGTGGCCGGGCACGCGAAAGGCATACGCTCACGGCGTGGCCGATAACTGGGCGCGGACGCGTACCCGCGAGCGCATCGAGGCCATCTGCGCGGACTCTGTCGAGGATAGGAGCCTGCGACTGCAGGTACTGGCGGTGCTCCGCGAGGTCATCGATTTCGATGCGTACGTCTGGCTGCTGACCGATCCCGTCACGACCGTCGGCGTCGCGCCGCTAGCCGATGTTCCCTGTCTGCCCGAACTTCCGGCGCTGATCGGAGCGAAATATGCCACGGCCGTCAATCGCTGGACGGCCCTGCAACTCGCGACCTCACCCGCCAGGGCGCTCACCGACGCCGTAGCCGGAGAACTGACTCGGAGCCTGATGTGGCGCGACGTTCTGTGCCGTTACGGAGTCGGCGACGTGGCGTCTGTGGTCTTCGCAGACCAATACGGCTGCTGGGGATTCCTCGACCTGTGGCGCGGCAAGGACCGAGGTCCGTTCAGCCCCGCTGACACCCACTTCGTGGCTGCCGTCGCTCCGCCGCTGGCCACCGCGCTGCGTCAGTGCCAAGCCAGAACCTTTACAGACCCGGCAACACCGCACCGGCCCGAAGTTGGACCGGTCGTCCTGATGCTCGATGACGGTCTGCGCATCGCCAGCCGCACGTCGGCTTCGCGCGCATGGTTGGAGGTGCTGCTTCCGCCCGTGCCTGACCAGCAGGCTATCCCTGCGAGCGTCTACAACGTCGCTGCCCAGCTTCTGTCTGATGAAAGAGGCGTCGACGCACATCCGGCGTTCGCTCGCACCCATCTGGCCGACGGTTTCTGGCTTGCTCTGCGTGCAGCCAGGCTGTCGTCAGATCAGCCTGTCGGCGACGGGGCAGCAACGATCGTGGTCACGATCGAGGAGGCCTCCGCCTCGGATCGGCTCGACCTGTTCGGCCTCAGTGCCCGCGAATATGAGCTGCTTGGCCTGCTCTCCACCGGCAGCGATACCCGATCGATGGCGCGGCAGATGTCGTTGTCCGAGCACACCATCCAGGACCATCTCAAGTCGATCTTCGCCAAGACAGGGGCCCACGATCGCATAACCCTTCTCTCGCGCGCACTCGGCACCAAGGTCTAAGACAGCGCACCGCGTCACGGGCTACCGCCCATCTAGCTGACGGGTACGTCTTTCGCTCCCGCCTCGATCGCGGTAACGGTGTAGCCGTTCTTGCCGCCAGCCGTCATCATGCAGCCCAGCTCAGCCAGCGCTGAGCCGAGCCTCGGGTCCGTGAGCGTGTAGGCGATCACGGTCGGGCTGCACGGTGACGGAGCGCTGGCCCCCGCGGCTTCCGCAAAGGTGAAGATGGGGTGAGCGGCGATCCACCTGGCCAGTTCCGGTATCCGGATTGCCATTTTCACCGCGGCAAACTTGGTGGCCTTGGCGACTCCGGGCTTGCGTGCAGCTTCGGGCTTGCCGATCTTGGCTGAAGGCCCGGCGCCGCTGGCACCTGCCCACTGGCCGGGCGGCTCGCGGCTCGTGGTCGGCGATCCACCAGACGCCGCGACTGTGGTGTGCAACGGCAGCGCGGCAAGCTGAGCGGCTGCGACCTTGGTGGTCCGGCTAGCGGTTTGGGTAACGGTGCTGCTCATCTGGTGCTCCTCGGTTTGAGGGGCCTGGGTAAATCCGCTAACCCCACTAGTGACAACGCTACCTTCACGGAATGTCATAACAAAGACAAACCTCTCATATTACGTCACTGATTTGAAAGGTGCCAAAATGGGAGCGCATTTGTCCAGGCCTCCGCGGACCGGCGCGCGGGCTCGGGGATCGCCGTCCGCGAGCCCCATGCCAGGGTGGCGGGGCAGAATACAGAGCACGTCTGCGCACTCGCTGGGAGGCTGTGATGACCACCGACCTGACGGGGACACTGGACGAGGCCTACCAGCGGCTACACGCTACGGGACCGGAGTTTGACGGCTGGCTGTCCAACCATGGCCCGATGGCAGCCGAGGCCATGGTGCGCCACGGGTATGCCGGCAGCGTGCTCCAGTGGCTCGACGGGTACATGCGGCGCCTGGAGGAGTTCCCGCGCGGCTTCGCCCCGATCGGTGCGGACTGGCGGGAGGCGCTGGGCGATCCGCGCCGGGTGGCCGACTGGACTGAGTACTTCCGGCGCGAGATGACAAGGCAGCCGTGGCGCCAGGTACTAGGAACCTGGTGGCCACGGCTGCTGCCAGGCGTCGCCGCAGCCGCTACCCACGGCGTGATTCGAGTCGGCCACGCCGTCCGCGCGCTGCTGGAAGACGGTGACGACCCTGTTCATGTCACCGAACTGGCTCATGGCCTGGCCTACTGGGCGGCACGGTGGCAGCCAGTGCCCGGTGCTGCCACCGGTGTCCGTCTCGCGGCCGCACCCGGCGCGCCCGCACTCTCGGCGGCGGATGCGCTGGCTGCAGTACCGCGGATCGCCGACCAGTCCGGCGGCGTCCGCGAACGCCTCGGCCAGCTAGCCGACCTTGCGGGCTGGCCGGCCGCCCTGGCCGCGCCCGGCCTCCCCGCATCAGGCCCGGAGATCAGGTCCTGGCTGGCCGACCTGGCCGACGCCGCCACCATCAGATATCTGTCCTACGGGCACGGCAACGCGATCATGCTCGTGCACTCAGCCACCGCTCCAGGCGCCGTCCTGCGAACACTGCCCGCACTGGACACCTACCTGTGGGCACCCAGCCTCGCCGCCTCGTGGGCGGCGGCGGCTGCGCTGACCGCGGTCTATGCGCCCGCCGCACCGGCCGCGCACCTCGATCTGCCACGCCCGCCAGCCGGGCCGCACGCGACCGAGTACACGTTCGCCCGTGCGGTGGACCACGGCGATGAGCACGTGATCAAGTTCGCCGACGCCGCAGTTGACGTGTACGCACGCACCGGCAACGGCGACGCCCTGGCCGCGGCCCTCCGCGCGGCCGACCTGATCGAGCGCTGACTTCAGCTGATCGGCTTGGCAGTCGTCCGCGTCGTCATGGCGCCGAACTTCCTGGTCTGGCCGGTCTGCTTGCCGGCCAGCCTGGCCTCATCTGGCCACCTGACGTCGTAGACCCAGCCGAGTTTCTCGGCTAGCCAGATGGTCCTGGCCGCGATGTCGATCTGGCCCTTGAGCACTCCGTGCCGTGCGCAGGTCGGGTCTGCGTGGTGGAGGTTATGCCAGGACTCGCCGAACGACAGGATCGCGAGCCAGGAGACGTTCCTGGACTTGTCGCGGACCTCGAAGTCTGCCTTGCCGAAGGTGTGGCAGATCGAGTTGATCGACCAGGTGATGTGGTGCAGGAACGCGATCCGCACCAGGGTCGCCCAGAAGAACGCCGTCGCGGCACCCTGCCACGACATGGACCAGAGGCCGCCAATGAGGGCAGGCCCGAGCAGGGACACCGCGACCAGGCCCGGGAACCACCGGGAGATCGTGACGACGTCGGAGTCGGCGAGCCAGTCGGGGCAGAACTTCTGTGCCGAGGTGATGTCGCCGTCGAACATCCAGCCGACGTGCGCGTAGCCCAGGCCCTTGGCCAGGGCCTTCGCATCGGTCCCGAACCGCCACGGCGAGTGCGGGTCGCCGTCCTTGTCGCTGTACTTATGATGCCTGCGGTGATCGGCCACCCAGGTGATCACCGGCTTCTCGATCGCCATGCTCCCGGCGATTGCCAGCGCGATCTTGAACCCGCGTGCCGCCTTGAAGGACCCGTGGGTGAAGTACCGGTGCAGGCCAACGCTGACGCCGAGCCCGGTGAGGTAGTAGAACGCGACCGCCAGCACGATGTCGTGCCAGCCCAGGCCCCAGCCCCAGGCCAGCGGCACCGCGGCGAGCAGCGCGAGCAGCGGAACAGCCACGAACACGCCGACCAGGACACGGTCCAGCACGCTGGTCCGCTCCGGCATGATCTCCGGCCGCGCTGCAGTAGGTGAGGTGAGTTCGCCTGTTCGCGCCGCCGTGGCGCCAGTGGTCATTGTCATGCGGTCCTCGCTTGCCGGTCGCGGTATGTCACGCTGATACTTGCCGCGCATCGACCAGGGTCCGGGACCAACGCGATTAAACTTACGTCTCCGTAACTTACTCTACCGTAGGCGCGGCTCGCAGAACCTCCACCCGGCGAAGGTCGGCGGCGGCTCTTGCGGCTCGTTGCGCACACCGGGTGGCCAGCGGACGCCACCGGGCCATCGCCACTTCGCTCGCTCTTCACGGTCGAACGACCGCCCATTGGCTGCGGAACGTCTTTTGCGCGCGGGAGGAAAGGCGCGTAACGTAAAGGCGTTGCTCCGGACCTCGGTAGCCGCTTCCGCGATATTCGCGGCAGCGTTCTCAGGACCGGAGTTTTTCATTTGTACACGGACCGGCGCCGGTCAGACGGCACGCCCGAGTGACGGTGAGAGCGTTCGGGAGAGTTCTTTTCCGTCGCCTCTGCCCGCATGACTGGCTACCCTCCACCTCACCGGTCAACTGGCTAAGGAGTCAGTTATGAGCGTCATCGCATGGATCGTCCTTGGTCTGATCGCCGGCTTGATCGCCAACATGCTGATCCCCGGCAAGAGGCAGCAAGGCCTCATCCTTACCTGTGCGATCGGCATCGCCGGGGCTCTGCTTGGCGGCTGGGTCGCCACCAAGCTGTTCCACGTCCACACCCTCCACGGATTCTTCAACCTGTCCACGTGGATCACGGCCATCGTCGGGGCGGCGGTGCTGCTGCTGGCCTACCACCTGATCAGCGGCCAGTCGTCAAGTCGGCGCGGCTGGTTCGCGCATCGCTGAGAGCCGCCAGGGGCGCTCCGGCTCTCGGGCTCCCCCTGGCGGCGCTTCAGCGTCTGACCTGAGCACTTGACGGCCACTCTCGCGCCTCTGACGTGCACGCCAGTGCAGCTGGCAGCCATCTTTCAGCCGTTGATGACAAGATGGATGGTGAGCAGGTGCGCTGCCGTGAGGGGAGGAAGATCAGCATGTTCCACGCTGACGATATCCGGGAATGGCGCGGCCACGACGTAGTTGACCCGGAGGGGCACAAGATCGGGCAGCTCGAGGCTGTCTATGTCGACACGGCCAGCGACCTTCCTTCGTTCGCCACGGTCAGGGTCGGCATGCCATCCCGGCACCGGCTCGTGTTCGTCCCGCTGGACCAGGCGACCGTGGGCCCGGGATACCTCAAGGTTTGCTACGACAGAAAACAGGTAAAGCAAGCCCCCTCGATCGTTACCGACGGCGAACTGCCGGCCGGCGACGAAGAGGCGATTTTCCGGCACTACGGCCTGGCCTACGAGCCGGGCGCTGGCGGCGCGCGGCTGCTGGCCCGCCGCTGAGCGTCCTAGCGGAATGGAGGACCCATGATTGCCCTGTTCTTGCTGCTGGTGATCGCGGCGATCGTGCTAGGCATCTTCGGCGTCATCGTCAAGGGCCTGATCTGGCTGCTGTTCATCGGAATCGTGGTGTTTCTTGGCGCACTCCTCCTGGCCGCCCTGCGGATGCGGCGCCGACCTGGCAGGCGCCAGGCCAGATGATTCCGCGGCCTGCGGGCTCGAGCGCGCCGACCGGGCCGGCCGTCGAGGCCCGCTATGTCACGACCGTCGCCGCAGAGAGCATGGCCGCCCCCGAGTTCCACGAGATTTCGGGACGCTCCTCTTAATCACTATCGCTCATGTCGGCGTGCTCGTGACTAGCCGCTGACACACGAAGGTTCTGCGCCGCGCCACCGCCCACGAGCATGGCGAGGACATCGCCGATGGCGGGTTCCTGACTGGCGAGCTCGGGCAGCGGCAGGTGCACCTGGATCTGGTAACGGTTGCGCCGGCCGTGCTTCTGTTTGACGACATACCCGGCCGTGGCTAGGTCCGTGACGATCGCATGGGCGCTGCGCTCGGTAACTCCCAGCCTGGCCGCGACGTCGCGCAGCCGCACGCCAGGGTCGCGTGCGATGCACAGCAGCACCCTGGCGTGGTTGGTCAGGAAGTTCCAGCTCTCCACCACGCTCAGAAACCTACCATATATTTCTAGTAATGTATTGCGCGTTTCAGATTTCATGTGTACGCTCAGATCAGACCCGGACAGCCAGCAGCCGACGGCCGCAGCCAGACCGGGTTTACTCAGCGAGACGCCCGGTCGGCTTTCTTCTTAGCGGCCCGCTCTCGCTGGCGAAGGAAACACCGCCATGACCGAGCAGCCACCACTCCGCGGCGCCACCACCACCCTGCCGCCGCAGCCACCACTCCGCGGCGCCACCACCACCCTGCCGCCGCAGTCAGCCGACGGCACATCCGCCCAGCCGCCAGCCGCGGCCGGGCCGCCTGCGTCCGGCTGGACGCACACCCGGATCAGTGGCGCGCGGACGAGCCTCATCGCCGCCGCCGTCGGCCTCATCATCGTGATGATCTTCATCATCCAGAACGCGCACGCCGTCAGCATCAGCTTCCTCGGCGCGCACCTGCGCCTCTCGCTGGCCGTCGCGCTGCTCCTCGCCGCCATCGCCGGCGCCCTCGTCATGGCCGCCGCAGGCACAGCGCGGATCACCGAGCTGCGGCGCATCATGCGACTCGACCGCCGCATCCCACCGGCCAGCTGACACCAGCCACGACAGCACCCAGCAGCCGCCTGGATCCATGCGAGCCCCAGCCGGTCTGCCTATCGCCGCCAGCCCGCCGCCGCCAACCTACTCACGCAAATCACGCACGTCACTCACTAAGGAGTCGGTCATGAGCATCATCGCCTGGATCGTCCTCGGACTCGGCGCAGGTCTGCTCGCCAACATGCTGATCCCCGGCAATAGACAACAGGGCCTCATCATCACCTGCCTCATCGGCATCGCCGGAGCCCTCGGCGGCGGCTGGGCCGCCACCAAGATCTTCCACATCCACACCCTGCACGGATTCTTCAACGCCTCCACCTGGCTCACCGCCATCGCCGGCGCGGCCATCCTCCTGCTCGCCTACCACCTGGTGACCCGCCAGTCCGGCGGATCCCGGTCCGGCCGGACCCGGTCCCGCCGGCGTTACGCGCACCGGTGACCCAACAGGTGACCGTCGGCGTCGCTGCGTTCATCGCCCCGGCAAAGGCAAGTCGGCGATATCCCGGGACCGCGGTTAAGAACGGCGCGTGACGTCGCGGGTCAGGTGACCGGCCCCTCCGCTACCTGACCGCGCCACGCGCTACGACGTCTCCCGCCGCCACCCCTCCGGGGGTGACGGCTGGAGCGTCTTGTCGCAGGTGATCCTGGCGGCAGCGGGCATCGCAACCGATGGCAACAATGACCTGTCATACCGGAACGGGGCCGACTAGCCACCACGCCGCCGCGCAAACGCGGCGAAAGCGCGAACATGACCAGCAGTTCCGGGGCGGCAAATCTCGCGTCGAGCGGTCGAGTCCGCCTCCAGCCAGCTTTCAGACCGCGCGACGGCGCAGCGGTCGGCTCCACCCGGGCCAGGGGCGCGCCGTCATCGTCGGGGCGGGCAAGCATGAGCCATCTCCGAGTGCCTGCGTATGCAGGGGCGCCACTGAGGTCCAGAGCACCAGGGATAGCGGTCTTGGCAGCCGCGCTGATGGCGATACTGCCCGGAACACGAGGGCGCCACGCGGGCAGGGTCACCTGGCCGGGGCTGAGCTTGTCGGGGTTGGCCAGGGACCGGATCGCCTGGAGCCAGTCATCTGAAATATAGGCGGCATGACCGCTACTCTTGCCGGAGCGGCAAGCTAGCCGTGCGATGATCCCCATGCCAACTCCTCGTTCAGTGAATTAGAGACATGCAAGTCACTGATCGCGCTAAAGACAGCGCGACAGAGGAAACAACCTTTCGCCATCCGCTAGCCGAGGCGTCATCGTGCTAACGCACGTCCGCGCAGGAAAAAAAGAAAACGGACCCGCGCAAAGGGTGAATCGCGAAATTACGCGTTCACTCGCCTGGGTCCGGAGCTTCATCTTTTACCATATCATTTACCGACTCCCATGCAAAGCCCTTTCCGCAGCTGGCAGGGGGCAGACGCGACGGGCCGTACAGGCGCGGGCAAAGGTAGCCGAGGCCGGCGCGAGCAGCCAGGACACGTGCACCTGGGACATGGCGAGCTGGTGCTCGCACGCCGCTTCCCGGCGCCGAGATCAGGTCACGGCGAGGACATCAGCGCGGTCGCCCGCAGAACTGCGGCACGATCACGTTGCCGGAGTACCAGGTTGCGGCGTCTGCTGCATTAGCTTGGTCACATCCGCGGTGCCGCTTGCGACATCACGGGCCAGCTCTGACAGCAAGCGGTTACGAGCACGGGAACCCCCGCGCAGCACCTCGAAGGCGTCGTCCGCGCTGATCTTCAGCCGCTCGGCCAGGACACCCTTCGCTTGCTCGATAACGATCCGGCTGGTGAGCGCCTGCTGCAACTGCCCAGCGACGACCTCGCCGCGGTGGATGGAACGCTGTTGGAGGATGCCGATTGTGGCGGCGTCGGCCAGCGCTTGCGCTAGGCGAAGTTGAGTGCTGCGCAGGCCGCCGGGGTCGAGGTGGAACAAGTTCAGCGAGCCGATCACTTGGCTGCGCAGCCGCAGTGGCAGCGCGTTCGCTGCCCGGAATCCTCCGGCGATCGCCTGCGGAGCGAACCGCGGCCAGCGTTCCAGGGCACCGTGCAGGTCGACGTTGACAACCGCGGCGCCCAGCCGGTAGCAGTCCCGGCACGGACCCTCGTCGTTCTGTGCCTCGAAGAGCTCCAGCAGGCGGGACCGCTCATCGGAGGCCGCCACTGTCACAAGCGAACCGTCCTGGTCTGCCAGCAGCAGGCCTGCCGCGCCTACCTCGAGCAGCTCGACGCAGCGCGCGGCTAGCACGTGGAGGAAGTCGATGATGTCGAAGTCATCAGTGAGGGTGTCCGCGAGCTCGACAAAGGTCTCTGCCAGACGCTGTTCCCGATCCATAGCCTTGCCTCTCAGCTAATCTCGGCGAACAGCCCGCGGGCGTGTGGCCCGCGGTCTGGCGCTCGATCGCTCAATCGTCATTGTCGTCAAATATCATCCGCCGCGCCACAACGTCCGCGGCCACATCGGCTAGCGGACGGCGATGGCTGAACGCATAGGCGCGCAGCCGGATGAGCGCCGCAGCCTGAGTGACGTCAAGCTGGGCACTGATCATCCCGGTAGCCTGGTGCACCTCGGCGCGGTATCCGGGCACCTGGTCAGAAACCCATTGCGGTTCTGGGCCGTCGCTGAGAGGTCCTAGCAGGGCCCCGGTCGCGGCGCTGGTGAAGGCGAGCAAGTCTGACAGCGCCGCGCCGCTCAGCATCCCCGGCGCGTCCCGGTGTGCGAGCAGGACACCCAGCCGGATCACGCCGATCTGCAGCGGTGCCGCGAATACCGCTCGCACTCCAAGCTCCAGCGCGGCCGGCGTAAACGCCGGCCAGCGGTGGGCCGGCACAACCTGCAGGTCGGGCTCGAGGACAAGCTCGCCCGATGCCGCCGCATCCACGCCAGGCCCCTGACCCAGTGTGAACTGAAGGTCGTCAAGGCGAGCGCTCGCGCCGTTGGTCCGCCAGACCACGTCATCGCCGCCTGAGACGAGCACGCTCACTGCCACCCCGGTCAGTCCCAGCACGTCCGCGCACAGCTCCGCTTGCACGGCGTCGAGGCCGGGCGAACCACTCCGAGACAAGGCAACCAGGAGGCCGGCCATGCCAGCACTGACCACTGTCACTCACCCGGCGTCCAGGCCGGCGACCGCTGCGTTGGCGGTGGTGATGAACATGGGCTTGCCGGGCCGGTGAGCGCTTCCGGGCCGGATGGTCCGAGCAGTATGCGCGGAAGCGAACGGTATTTCGAGGATGATGCTGCGCGCCGATGGAGGCCCGTACGGGCCCGGTTGCCGATCGCCGGGGCGAGGCTGGCATGACGGCCAGGTGCGAAATACCCTCAGTGAAATCGACTCTACTTCGCGTAGTGAGGGAAGTCGAACGCGCCTGAGCAGGCCGGCAGCCAGGCCGGTGTCATGGCTGGTTGCTGCCGACCAGTTGAGCGGCATCTGGCGGATCCGGTACCGCGTCAGGGCTCGGCGGGCCGCCGTCATCGGGCCGGGCGCCGCCCTGGCCTGCGGAAGTGTCCCACACGCTCAACGCGCCAGGTGCGATTATCAGGAGCGCGAGCAGCGGGAAGAAGCAGAAAATGGCCAAGAATGCGCCCGCGTCCGCGGCACCAGTGATCTGGTGACCGTAGGCGATGGCAGGCAACGTCTTGAGGTCGGACGACAGGTTCTGGACTCCGTACAGCAAGTGCTGACCGTGGTACAGCCAGTTCCGCAGCCATGCCGACCTGACCATCGCCACGATCGTGCTGGCGCCAAGGACGGCGACGAGCAGCGCGCCGACCATGCTGGTGAGCAGACCCGCCGCGATGATCTGGCGGATCCTGGCGGCGGCCCGCGGCGGTGAACTGCTCGATGCAATGAAGCGCCGGTCGGCCACGAGCGCAGCCGCCACCGGGGCGCCCAGCAGCAGCAGCCACGCGGCCAGCACCAGCGGATCGATATCAGATCCTGGCAGCCACGGGTTGGTGGCCTCCTTGCTAAGCCCAAGCGGCGCCACCGCGTACATGACGACGCCAAGCGCGATGCCCGCAATGGCGCCGACGACGAGCGTGGCTGGGGCAACACCTGATCGCCGCGACGTCATCCAGAGGATGGCAGTCACGTACAGCGCCATGACGACCAGGATGACGATCTCACCCCCCCACGGGGGCCGGGGATGTTCCGGGTTCACAAGCAGGTAGACGCGCAGATCAACGCCTCCTCGCGGCGGCGTGTTGTCGAACTGATCGACCGCGGTCTGGGCCGGCATCAGAGCCAGGAGCGCGACGTAGGCGCCGACGCGGAGAAGCCTGCCGGCCCGGCCGCCGCTTACCGACCCTAGGAACGGGCGAGCCAGCAACGGCAGCCCTGCCAGCAGCAGCACCATGGTGATCACATGGACCCGGTCGACCGGGGTCTCCACGTTGGCCGACGAGCCTGGCCAGGCCGCAACGGCCGCTGCCCCGGCCGCTGCCGCGAACAGCATCGTCGTGCCGATCCTGCGTAACATCAACGCCTCCCTCGCTATCAGCCGAACACCGCCGGCCCGCCAGGCCAGCCGCCGCAGTCCCGGCGACACCTCCGGCGCTTCGGCCCAGACCGCCTCCACCCAATCGCGCCGGCCGGCCTGCACCAGCCATGCGGCGGCGCGCCGCGCGGCGGCGCCCGCCTGGCTCAGCCCGCTCACGGCACCACCCGCGCTACCACGCGGCGCCGGGTTCGCGCTGCCCGCGTGGCAGGCCGGGCCGCCGGCCCGGTCGCGCCAGCCAGCGCGGCAGCGGCCAGCCCGTTGGCGGTCAGCCGGTATAGGTGCCGGCGCGGCCGACCAGGCTGCGGCTCGTCCTGCCAGCACGCCTCGACCAGTGCCCGGTCGGCCAGCCGGATCAAGATCGGGTACAGCGTGCCCGACTTCAGGCCCGTCTGCGTCGCCAGGGCGTAGCCGTGCCGCCACTGCGAAGGATCGTCACAGAGCACCGCCAGCACCGACAACGTCTGCGCCGAGAATCCAGAACGTGCCATCACAGCAGGCAACTCTACATAGGTAGAGACCTGCTGTCAGGGCATTGCTGACTTTGATCGCGGCCCGGTGCGCCGCGGCGACCCGGGCCAGCACCGGCCGGTCGTCCGCTACTGGAGTCCGGCGCGGACGGACGTGATGCGCTGGGTGTTAAAGCCGAGCCAGTGCATCCGGCCCACGTAGCGCGCGTGCTCAACCTTGAGACAGCGATCCATGATCACCGTCACGCCGCCGTCCTCTGCGATCTGCGCGCCTTCGGCGTTGATCACGCCGAACTGGCACCAGAGGGCGCCTGCGTGGATCGCCACGGCCTCGCGCGCGATCCCAGGCAGCGCATCTGGCGCCCGGAAGACATTCACGATGTCCACCGGCACAGGTATGTCCAGCAGGCTCGCATAGCACGTCTCGCCGAGGATCTCCGTCTCGCGCGGATTCACGGGGAGCACGCGATAGCCGTGCCGCCTGAGGTAATAGCCAACGAAGTAGCTGGCCCGTAGCTCGTTGTTCGACAGTCCTACGATCGCGATCGTCCTGGCGGAGTGGAGCACGCGCTGGATCGTCATCGGGTCCTGGTACCGCTCGAGATCGGTCATGCCGTCGCAACCTTCTTGCCTGCTGTTGCGCCGACGAGCGCGAAACCCTGCTCCAGATCCCAGATCAGGTCGGCGACGGACTCGGTGCCGACCGACAGCCGCACCGTCCCCGGCCCGACGCCCGCTGCCCGCAGCTCAGCGTCGCTCAGCTGGCGGTGCGTCGTGCTGGCGGGGTGGATGATCAGGCTTTTCGCGTCGCCTACGTTTGCCAGGTGTGACCAGAGTGTCATGCCGCGGATCAGGTCCTGCCCGCCGGTCCGGCCGCCAGCGCAGTCAAACGAGAACACCGCGCCTGCCCCCCGCGGCAGGTATTTCGCGACGAGCGGCCGGTACCTGCTCGACGGCAGGCCGGGGTAGGTCACATTGGCCGCCAGGGCGTGCTCCGCCAGGAACGACGCGACCGCTCGCGCGTTGTCGACGTGGCGTTCCATCCGCAGTGACAGCGTCTCAAGCCCCTGCAGGAACAGGAAGGCATTAAACGGCGCGAGCGCCCCGCCGAGATCGCGCAGGGTCTCGGCCCTGAGCTTCATCAGGTAGCCGTACGTGCCGAACGTCTCGTGGAACTGCAGGCCGTGGTAGGCCGGCGACGGATCCGCGACGACAGGAAACCGGCCATTGGACCAGTTGAACGTGCCAGCCTCGACGACGACGCCGCCGATGCTCGTGCCGTGGCCGCCGATGAACTTGGTCGCCGAGTGGATCACGATATCGGCGCCCCATTCGATCGGACGGCACAGGTACGGCGTCGCGAACGTGTTGTCCACGATCAGCGGCAGCTCGCGGGAGTGCGCGATGGCCGCCACGGTCTCGATGTCCAGCACGTTCCCGGCGGGGTTGCCGATCGTCTCGGCGAAGAACGCCTTCGTGTTGTCGCGGACCGCCTGCCGCCACGCGTCCGGATCATCGGGATCGACCCACGTCAGCTCCACGTTCATCTTGCGCAGCAGGTGCTTGAACTGGTTGACCGTCCCGCCGTACAGGGCCGAGGACGAGACCACGTGGTCGCCCGGCTGCAGCAGCGTGAAGAGCGCGGCTGCCTGCGCGGCGATTCCGCTGGCGAATGCCACCGCGCCCGCGCCGCCCTCAAGGTTGGCCACTCGCTCCTCGAACACCGCGACGGTCGGGTTCATGATGCGCGAGTACGTGTTCCCGTACTCCTGCAGGTTGAAGTACGCCGCCGCTGATTCGGGATCCTCAAACACGTAGCTGGTCGTCTGGAAGATCGGCACGGCGCGTGCGCCGGTGTTGGGGTCGGGCCGCTGCCCGGCGTGCAGTTGCCGCGTCTCGAATCCGTACGCGCGGGCTTCCTCGGCCCGGGAGCCATTGTCGGTCATGAGAGCCTCTTCCCTGAGGTCACCCGTCGGCCCCGCCGTCGGCCAGGCTGTGCTCGCTCAAAAACCGGCGGATGATGGGCGTCTGCCGGGCTTCCTCAAGCAGGAAGCAGTCGTGGCCGTAGGGCGCCTCGATCACGTGGAACTCGACCGGCTTGCCGAGATCGCGTAGTGCGCCCGCGATCTCCCTCGACGCAGTCGGCGGGTACAGCCAGTCGGAACTGAACGCTATCAGGAGCGTCCGAGCCGAGACGTCTTCGAGCGCCCGCGTGAGCGATCCTTCGCCGTACTGCCGGCCGAGATCAAAGTACGTCAGCGCGCGTGATAGGTAGAGATAGGTGTTGGCGTCGAAGCGCTTGACGAAAGAGTCGGCTTGGTGGCGCAGGTAGTTCTCGACCGCGTATTCCGGTTCGGTGATCGTGTAGCGGAGGTCGTCGGCGAACTGCAGGCGCCGGCCGAACTTGTCGCCCAGCGCCAGTGCAGACAGGTAGGTGACGTGGCCGACCATCCGCGCCACGCCCATGCCGGCACTCGGCGCGGCGCCCGTGCCGTAGTAGCGGCCGCCCTGCCAGGCCGGGTCGCGCATGATCGCCTCCCGTGCGATCGCGTTCCAGGCCACGCCCTGCGGTTGGAGGGCGTGCGTGCTGGCGATCGCCACGACGGCATCGACCTGATCTGGAAACAGGATCGCCCACTCGAACGCCTGCATCCCGCCGAGCGAGCCCCCGGCCACCGCGGCGAGGCGGTCGAT
Organism: uncultured Actinomycetota bacterium; assembly: GCA_963792725.1. Classification (GTDB taxonomy): domain Bacteria; phylum Actinomycetota; class Actinomycetes; order Streptosporangiales; family Streptosporangiaceae; genus JAJYUU01. The sequence continues at coordinate 51,460 of CAWBXJ010000006.1, forward strand.
GCCGAGTGCGTGCAGGAACGCACGCTCGGTCCGCACCATGTCGGCAACCGTGATCACGGGGAAGTCCGGCCCGAACGGCTTGCCTGTTGCCGGGTCGATCGACGACGGACCCGTCGTCCCGCGGCAGCCGCCGAGCAGGTTCGTGGAGACGACGAAGAAGCGGTCGGTGTCGAACGCCTTGCCAGGACCGATCATCCCGTCCCACCAGCCGAGTCCCTTGCCAGCCGCCCCATCGCGAGCTTCGGCCGCGAACCCGTCGCGCGTGCTCTCTGCGGGCGGCGACTTCGCGAAGCCCGCCGCGTGGGCGTCGCCGCTCAGGGCGTGGCACACCAGGATGACGTTGTCGCGCCGGGACGAGAGGGTGCCGTAGGTCTCGTACGCCACGCGAACCGGATAAAGCTCCCGACCGCAGTCGAGCCGCACCGACTCCGGCAGGTCGAGATAATGGGTTTCGACAGTGCCGACCGAGCCGGCCGCGAGCGTCGAGGCTGGCTCCGCCATAGGGGCATGTTAGCTTGCTCTGGCCGGTATATTGTCAAGCATCCCCATAGGGAATCTGGTAAGCGGGCGAAAAGGGGTATCACGGAGATGACCACGGTCACCAACGGAGTCAACGTGCAGGCGCTGCTCGATGCGCGGGAAGTGCTGAAGACCGCACCAGAGGCGGCCCAGTTCACCTGGCGCGCGTCCGCCAAGTGGCAGAGCGGCGTGCACAGCACGATCAAGGTCCAGAGCTTCTTCGGCCTCGGGCAGGAGCAGAGCCACAAGCAGGAGTCGGTGTTCGAAGCCGATCACCCCGAGGTATTCGCGGCTGAGGATGGTGGCATCACGCCGATCGAGTACCTCCTCGTCGGCCTGGCGAGCTGCCTGACGGCGGGCGTGGCGTCCGTCGCGGAGAACCGCGGCATACAGCTGCGTTCGGTCGAGTCGAAGGTCGAGGGCGCGCACGACATCCGCGGGATCCTCGGTGCCGACAGCGACGTCCGCAACGGCTTCAACGACATCAAGGTGACGTTCACCATCGACGCGGACGCGTCGAAGGAGGACATCGAAGCCTTGGTGGCCCAGTCCCAGAAGCGCTCCGCCGTGTTCGACGCTCTCACGAACCCGACGAACGTCACCGTCGAAGTCGCCTGAGCGGCCGCACAGAGGGGCCAGGCCATCGAGCGCACCACCACGGTCGTCATTGGCGCGGGGCACGCGGGCCTCGCGGCGAGCCACTTCCTCACCGACCGGTCTATCGATCATGTCGTCCTTGAGCGCGGCGAGGTGGCGAACTCCTGGCGGCACGAGCGCTGGGACTCGCTGCGGCTGCTCACCCCGAACTGGCAGAGCCGCCTGCCGGGACTTCACTACGAAGGCCCGGATCCCGACGGCTACATGACGGTGGGCGAGGTTACCGAGTTCATCGAGCGCTTCGCCATGGCCTCGCGCGCTCCCATCCGGACCGACACGAACGTCACGTCAGTGCGGCGCGCCGACGACGGATACCACGTGACGACGACCCGCGGTGAGATGCGCTGCCGGGCAGTGGTGATCGCCAGCGGGGCCTGCAACCAGCCATCGGTGCCGCAGTTTCAGGATGCGGTGCCAGCGGAGATCGAGCAGCTGACGCCGTTCGACTACCGCGACCCCGCCAAGCTCCCCGATGGCGGCGTGCTGGTCGTTGGCGCGTCGGCGACCGGCGTGCAGCTGGCAGCCGAGCTGCAGAAGTCCGGCCGGCCGGTGACCCTCTCCGTCGGAGAGCACGTGCGGTTGCCACGCACGTACCGGGGACGCGATGTGCTGTGGTGGATGGACGCGTCCGGCATGTGGGACCAGCGATACGACGAGCTCGACGACCTCGCGCGGGCCCGGCGACTGCCCTCCCCCCAGCTGGTCGGCACTCCTGAGCGGACGACGCTCGACCTCAACGCGCTTACCTCGATCGGCATCGAGCTGGTGGGCCGCTGGGCCGCTGTCCGTGACGGTCGCGCGCTCTTCTCCGGCGGCCTGCGCAACATGTTCTCGCTCGCGGACCTCAAGATGGGGCGCCTGCTGGACGCGTTCGACGACTGGGCTCGGACGAACGGGTTTGACGCTGCGGTCGACGCGCCCGAGCGGCTCGCCCGGACCCGCGTGCCCGAGTCGGCGCGATTGGAGCTTGACCTGCGAAGCGGCGAGATCGCCTCGATCGTGTGGGCGACGGGCTTCCGGCCCGACTACGGGTGGCTCGACGTGCCCGTGGTCGACGCCAAGGGCCAGCTGCAACACGAGGGAGGCGTGGTCGACAGCCCAGGGCTGTACGCGCTGGGGCTGCCCGTGCTCCGTCGTCGCAAGTCCACGTTCATTTACGGCATCGAAGACGACGCGCGTGCCGTGATCGATCACCTCGCGCGGGGCCTCGCCGTGCGCCGGTGATCCTGATCGAGCGCGCGGGATACTGAGAGCATGGTTGACGACGCCGCCCGGGATCGGGCCATCTATCACGCACTGAAGGCAGCCGATGAAGTCGCCGCCGCCCTTCAGACGCACTTGATCGAGGAACACGGGGCAGAGCCGGAGCGCGCCGCTGCGCAGAGCTCCTCTACTAACTCCCTCAAGCTCCTGCGTCAGGCTCGCGAGCGGCTCGGCCAGGGACTGCGGGCGATTGAGGCCGACAACATCGCCGAGTCCGACGAGATCTCGCTGCGCAATCAATGACGCGGTCTTCCTGGCCAGCGCAACTCACCGCTCGGCGCGATTGCTCCTGATCAGCGCACCGGACCCCGTTCCGTTCTGGGCATGGTGTTCTTTCCCTGACGGCGCGTGCGGGGGCGCGAGGGCGATAGGCGGCGGCCTGCTCAGGCCGCTGCGAGCCGTTCGAGCAGCAGGCTGAGGTTCACCATGGCGATCCGTACGGACGAGTCGCTGCAGCCGTAAGGCAGCACGATGTTGTTGCCATGGATCATGGGCCCGCATGAGTAGACGACGTTCGGGACGTAGCCGTCGCGTTCCGACTCGTCGGCAACCAGGAGCGGCTCGGGCAGCGCGGCGATCAGCTGTTCAGGCTCTTCCAGATCGAGCAGTACTACGCCGATGCCGTACTCGCGCATAGGCCCGACACCGTGGGTGAATACCAGCCATCCGGCCGGCGTCTCGATCGGCGACCCGCAGTTACCGAGTTGGATCAGTTCCCAGGGCCGCGCCGGCGTCTGCACCGTGCTGCCCTCGCCCCAGTGGTGAGCGTCGGCTGAGTAGCCGATCGCATTGCTTTCCCTGTCCCAGCGCGATAGCGCAGCGTAGCGGCCTGCGATGCGGCGAGGAAACAACGCCATGCCCTTGTTCCTCGCCGACGGCCCTGACAGCTGGCTGACCGTGAAGGTCTGGAAGTCTGTCGTCCGCAGGAGCTGCGGCGCGACCTGCGAGCCGTCGAAGGCCGTGTAGGTCGCGTAGTAGACCACGTCGTCACCATCGGTGAAGCGCACGAGCCTCGCGTCTTCCATCCCGTGGCTCTCGGCCGGGCCCGCGGGCCACAAAACTCGCTCCGACAGCGCGCTGAGCTCATCAAACTCGACCGCGTAGTGGGACGCGGCCAGCTGCTGGACCTTGTCGGCCAGCGCTGCCGAGTCGCCGCGGGTCAGCCGCTGTTTGCGCACTTCGGCGAGCGCCCCGTTCAGCTCAGCCGTGGTGAAGCGGGACGGCAGGAGATCCCAGAGGAATCGGGTGTTCTCGTCTTCTGGGGCGAGGTCGACGAGCTTAGCCCGGAAAAGATCACGATCGTGGGGAACGGGCACAACGTGGCCAGTGTCGGGGAACCGGCCCGGTCGGTCGAGGCAGATCCCGGCCGCGCCGATCGTGCCGGTCCTGAACTCGATGCTCGACATGTGACCTTCGCCTACTGCGCGCAGGCTCATGATGAACCGGACCTCTCCCGGCTGGCAGTCCGCCTGGTCAGGATGCGCGACCATCGACGGATTGAACAGGGCCGCGGCCTCAAGTGCGTACTCCTGAGTGAAATACGCCCCGATCAGCTGCCGTCGCGCGGGCCCTACCCGAACGTTGCTCCCGAGCCGGTGGGCGACCAGGTGGAAGTTGCGCTCGAGCGTTCCGGCCAGGTCGCGATGCCGCCCGGAGAATCGCGCCAGCGTCCGGGCCAGCGTTGTCTCAACATCCTCCTCGCTCAGGTCAAGGACGCGATCGATCACCGCCATCGAGCGCGACTCGCCACGAATCAGGGTCTCCTGGCCTGGCACGAACAGCCTGCACAGCGTCCGCGAAGCATCCGGGCCCAGCCGGTGCGGGGTCCGGGCCAGCAACCCGTTCATGGCCGGGGCTGCGGGAACGGCTGAGCCGGCGACAGGCGGAGACCGAGCTGCAGGACGGAGATCATCGCGAGCGTCGACTCGGCTCCCTGGTTGCGACTACGACCGTCGCGGCTGAGGCCGTCGCAGCCCCCGCCCGTCCGGTCGTCCAGCAGCGGAACTCTGGCGTCGTTGTCGCCGAGGAACCATGACACGCTCATTTCCGCGCCAGCAAGCCAGCTGCTATCACCGGTGACGGTCGCTGCCCGCATGCACGCATCGGCCAGCGCGGCCACCTCGATGGGCTGCTGATCGAAAGCCGGCCGGTCCTCACCCAGACTCCAGCCGCCAGCCGGCACGACCGACAAATGACCAGCTCGGGTCTCGACCGTCAGCAGCCACCGAAGCATCCGCAGGCCGTTCTGCAGCACCCGGTCCCGGCCGAGTTTCCAGCCGGCAATGATGACGGCCTCAGCGATAGCAGCGTTCGCGTAGGTCAGCCGGCGCGCCGGCCACGGCCACGCCGGGTCCGCGGGCGGCGGCCCGATGATGGCGCTCGCCCTATCGAGCAGGGCGAGCGCGCCCGGATGGTCGCGCCACCGGTCGAGTACCTCGGCAGCGCCCAGCGCCGCGAACGCCATGGCGTGCGGCCAGGGGGACGAGACGTGCGCGCTGCGGTCGAACCGGCTCAGTGACTCCTCCCGGATCCCGGCCGTCGGGCCCCGTGCTGCCGCGGTGCCCAGGCCCCAGAGGGCGCGGCCCCAGCAGTCCTCCACACCATGATGGTCGCGCCACCGGCGGTCGTACCCGAGACGGTTCCGAAACCTTCCGTCCGGCGCCTGTGCCTGCGCAAGGAAGTGAAGGTAGCGGCGCCCCAGGGTGATGAGCTCCTGGGACGGCGACGGCTCCCGGCACACCACCACCAGGCCGCGGGCGACGTCATCGACGCAGTAGCCGAGCTCATACCTGGGCACGATGCCCTCAGCGTGCTCAAGCAGGCCGACGTTATCGGTCAGCCGCTGCAGGTGCCGGAACGGAGCAGCAGGATAGCTCACGCCGGCACTCCGGCCCGGACGGCGGCAAGCGACGAGGCGAGCTCCCGGTAGGCGCTTGCTACCGCCGGCCACAGCACAGACGGCGCTAGATCTTCAGAACACCTGCTCATCCGCGCGGAGAGGCCTGGCTCGGTCAGCACACGCTGCAGTGCGCCTGCGATGCCCGCCGGGTCCTGCCGGCCGACCAGCAGTCCCGCGCCGCCTCCCAGCAGCTCGACGGCGTGCGGGAAGCTGGTCGACACCACCGGCTTACCCGCCGCGACCGCCTCGATCAGGACTCCGGAGGTGACCTGCTCGAGCGAGTCGTACGGCAGGAGCACGACATCTGCGCGGCTGATCAGCTCACCGAGGGCCGGCGCTGGCAGGAACCTGGGGTCGAAGTGCACGCGATCGGCCACGTCCCGGTCCCGTGCACGCGCCATGAGCGCCTGCCGGTAAGCCTCGCCGTCGCGGTCCAGTACACGCGGGTGTGTCTGGCCGGCGACCTCATAGTCGGCATACAGCCCGCTGTCGCGCAGCAGGGCCATCGCGTCGATCGCGTACTCGATTCCCTTGCCGGGCCCGAGCAGCCCCCAGGTCAGCACCCTCGGCCCGCTGCCAGCCCGCGGGGACGATGCGGTAACTCGGTTGTCCGCGGCACCATGCGGTATCACGAAGACCTTGTGGGCGGGAGTGCCGTAGCTATCCAGCAGTCGCGACCGCGCGGTCTTGGTCATCGTGACGACAGCACCAGCTGCTGCGATCACGCCATCGAGAATCGCGCGCTGCCGCCGCGTCGGATTCGCTAGCACCGTATGCAGGACCACGATGACTGGTACGCACAAGGCGTCAAGAAGCGAGACCACGTCCTGTCCGTCGGCGCCGCCATAGATGCCGTACTCGTGCTGCACGATCACGACATCGAAGCTGTTGAGCATGTCGGCCGCCGCCGCCGCACTCGCAACCGAGCCCGCCACGAGATCATGCACGACCTCGCTGGCAGGGCGCAGGGCTGGCTCGTCGAGCACCCGTACAACGGCGACCTGATCGCCCGGCCGCGGCAGGTGCGTGACTAGCGCAGCGGTGAAAGTAGCGAGCCCGCACTGCGTCGGCGGATAGGTACTCAGCAGCCCGTACGTCGTCCGCATGAAACAGCTCCCGGTCGTCGTCTTCCGCGATGCGAGCTGCGGCGCGGCCTATCTTTGATTCGGTCGAGTTCGGTCGTCCGTCAGCCTCGTGCCGGGCTGGTGACCGCTGACCGGACTGTCGGAAAGATCTCGAGCAGCCGGTCTAGCCCAGCGGCCCGTACGGCCGTTGCCACTGCCGGGCTCGCTGCGGCCAGGCGCAGGGACCCGCCGAGCAGCCGGGCGCGTCGCTCGGTAGCAACCAGAACAGCGAGGCCACTGGCATCGATGTGGCTTACCAGTGCCAGATCCAGGACAAGCCGGCTCGCGGCCGGGCGGAGCAGGCGGAGGAACTGCTCGCGCACTGCGGCTGCGCGCGTTACGTCGAGCCCGCCGCTGAGAACGGCTACCAGATAGCCGCGCTCTGTCCGAGCGGGAAGAGCCAGATCGTGACGGCGGGTGACCCCGTGCGCCGCGTGGCGATACGCGGGGCTGCCTCGAAGCGGGCTTAGGGTAGCTGACTCGGACATCGACGAGCTCCTTTAGCGAATGAAATGAGGCGCGTCGCCACTCGTTACACGCGGGTGGCGGTTGACAGGCGGGTGGCGGTCTACCCAGCGGGTGGCGGCCGCCCCTGGGCGGACGGCGCCGACTCGCGCGTGTTTAACTGCCGCCCGACAGGTCGCGAGCGCCCTGCACCGTCAGCGCTGGCCTCAGCCGGGTACGCGACACCAATATGGCCACGAGCGGGGCGATCATGACGACCTGGCCCTGGACATGGACTCCTCCGGTAACCCCGGATAGCTGGCCGCCTGTGAGCGGCTGAGACCGGCGCTTGTTTTCGACGTTACCCTAGTCTCAAAATACTAGCAACATGTTTCTGGTATTGGTGGGGCGCAAGGTGCGGGCACATTGATGCACGCGACTTGACGCACGCGACCGGCGGCCGCCAGGGCTCCCGGCGTCGGCAGATTTCTGACCCAAGCCGATTAGTCCGGCCAGCCGCTTTCGTCCCACTAGGTAGACGGGCTGGAGACGGTGGGGTGCGCCGATGATACGAGGATGCTACGGCTGGTCGGCGCGATGAACCGCGATGTCGGCGTCCGCGTGCTGGGGCCCGTTGAGGTGCGTGCGGCTGGCGGCTCCGTGACAGCCCCGCCGCAGCAGCGCTTGCTGCTCGCGCTTCTAGCTCTGCGGAGCGGCCAGGTAATCCCGGTTGGAGAGCTGGTCGATGCAATCTGGCCGGAGGCACCGCCAGCGTCGGCGCGGGCGAGCATCCAGGTCATGGTCACCCGTCTGCGCCGGATTCTGGCGGGCTTGCCCGGCGGTGTCGTCGAGCGATGCGGAGACGGGTACCGACTGGGCATCGCGCCGTGCTCAGTCGATGTGCAGCAGTTCCGCATGCTCGCGCAGGCGGCACGTGATGCGCCGCACGCGACAGACGCCGTCGCGGCTTTTGATCAGGCCCTGGCATTCTGGCGCGGGCCTGCGCTGGCTGACGTGCCGGCCACCGCGAGGGTTGAGGCGATCCGGTTTGCGCTGACTGAAGAGCGGCTGTCGGCTACGCAAGACCGGATCAGCGCATTGCTGGACATTGGCCGGGACCGGCAAGCAGCCGAGGAGCTGACCGGGCTGACGGCAGCTCATCCACTGGCTGAGGGTCTTGTCGGGTTGCGGATGATTGCCCTCTATCGTTGCGGCAGGCAGGCTGACGCGCTGAAGGTGTTCCGAGACCTCCGTTGGCGGCTCAGTAGCGAACTCGCGATAGAGCCCGGCCGCGAACTCCAGACCTTGCACCAGCAGATCCTGACGGGTGATCTCGCAATATCCGCCACGACCGGCTGGCCCAGCAGACCTGCGGAGCAACTGCCGCGCCAGCAGGTAAGCGCAAGGGCCAGAGACGGCTCGAACTCGGTGCCCAGGCAGCTCCCGACCGGCATAGCGCACTTCACCGGGAGATCCGCCGAGCTGCGGGTCCTGGACAGCCTGCTGGAAAGGGAGGGCTCGGCCGACGGAACGGTGGCGATCGCCGCGATCAGCGGCATGGCGGGGGTCGGCAAGACCACCCTGGCGCTGCACTGGGCCCACCAGGTAGCACACCGGTTCCCTGATGGTCAGCTGTACGTTAACTTGCGGGCCTTCGGCCCGTCGCGCGGGCCCGTCAGGGCTGCTGATGCGATACGCGGCTTCCTCGACGCGCTCGACGTCCCCAGGGGCCACCGGCGGGCGGGCGCCGCGGCGCAAGCTGCCCTCTATCGCACCGTGCTCGGCAGCAAGCGGATGCTGGTGATCCTCGACAACGCCGCGGACGAGGATCAGGTGCGACCGCTACTGCCCGGCTCGGATGGGTGCCTGGTCCTCATTACCAGCCGCAGGCGGCTTGCCGGACTGGCGGCCTGCGAGGCGGCGACGCTGCTCACCATCGACGTGATGTCCCAGCCAGAAGCGGTCGCGCTGCTAGCCGGGCGGCTTGGCGCTCAACTCACGGAAGCTGCGCCGGAGACTGCGAACCAGCTGGCCACATTGTGCGGAGGGCTGCCGCTGGCGCTCTCGATCGCCGCGGTACGCGCCGCGGAGCCCCCGAACCCGGATCTGGCCGCGCTGACTGCCCAGATGCAGGACATCGGCGATCGCCTTGACACGCTGGATGTCGGGGAACCAGCGGGCAGCATCCGGGCGGTGATCTCCTGGTCCTACACGAATCTGAGCCGGCCAGCAGCGAGCATGTTCCGCCTGCTAGGGGTGCATCCTGGCCCCGACATCAGCCTTGCCGCCGCGGCCAGTCTCGTCGGTTGCCAGGCTGCCCAGGCGAGGCGGATTCTTACTGAGCTGGTGAGCGCTCACGTCATTGCCGAGCACGTCCCCGGCAGGTGGGCCTGCCACGATCTGCTGCGTGCTTACGCTGGCGAGCAGTCGCGACGCGAGGATCACCGGGCGGAGCAAGACGCAGCGACAGTGCGGGTGCTCGATTACTACGTCCAAACAGCCTGCTCCGCCGCTGTCAGGCTGCGCCCCCAGCCAACCCGCCAGGCCGGCTCGGAAAGCGACCCTGCGCTCTCGCTCCTCGCGCCGTCCATGGCAGCTGAGCCCGGCTCAATTGTTGGGCCGGACGACGCGATGACGTGGTACGACGCTGAGCACCAGGTCCTGGTCGAGGTCATCTCGTGGGCAGCGGCAGCCGGCCTTGGCGCCCACGCGTGGCGGTTGCGTTCAGCGCTCACCGACTATCTCGCAGTGACGGGTCGCCGGCGCGCTCAGGCAGTCACGATGCGGATGGGACTTGAGGCGGCGCTTGCGGCGGCCGGCGCGGCCCGCCAGGCACGGAGCGCACCACGTCCTCGGCTGCATGGCGGGCTCAGCACTCGCCGTGTCGGCTGACAAGCCGCCGCCAAGCGGTTGCCAAGCCGCTCGCAGGTGCGGGCCAAGAGGCCGCTGCGATGCTCAACGCGCCTACCAAACAGCGCCACGACCTGCCCGATCGCACTTTCTCCCGGCCAGCCAGCCGGGCCAGCGGACGGGCGGGCCTGCGGCGTACTGCTACGAACACCTATCTGCCCTAAGGAGTAATGCCGTGGGTCGATCGCTGATAACGGCAACCCGTGCGCCCGCAGGCAAGGCAGCGGCAAAGCCGACCCCTACGAAGATCACCTTTGCCGTCGCGGGCCTTGCCGCGCTTGCGCTAACCGCCGCCGGTTGCGGCAACTCACCGGCGACGAAGGCCGGCGGCACCGTCTCGCTCAGCAGCGGGCTCCAGGCGCTCAACCCTGGCACCGGCGCCCCGCACCGGGGCGGCACGCTCAACATGATCGGCGACGGCGACGTCGACTACATGGACTACAACGCCAGCTACTACAGCATCGGCTACCTTGCCGAGCGGCTTTGGGATCGCGGGCTGTACGCCTACCCGGCCATTCCGGGCAAGGTCACGACGGTGGCCCCGGACCTCGCCACGGGCATGCCCGTGGTGAGTAACGGCGGCAAGACGTACACGGTCACGATCAGGACCGGCGCCGACTGGAACACCGCTCCACCACGGCAGATCACCGGCGCCGACGTCATCCTCGGCATGAAGCGGGCCTGCAACCCGACCACGACGCACTTCGGCGGCCTGGCCGACTACGAGGCCGTCGTCGCGGGTTACGCCCAGTTCTGCTCCGGCTTTGCCCAGGTCTCGCCAACCTCGCTGACGGCCATCAACGACTACATGAACGCGCACCAGATATCGGGCGTGACGGCCAGCGGAGAAACGGTCACCATCAACCTGACCCAGGCGTCGAGCTACCTGCTCGGTGCGATGACGCTCGACTCGTTCGATCCGGCCCCGATCGAGAGCGAGAAATACCTGCCGGGCAGTACCGCGTCCGCGCAGCACATGATCGCCGACGGCCCCTACCAGATCACGTCGTACGTGCCGACTAAGTCGATCACTCTGGCCCGGAATCCGGCCTGGAGCCCCTCGACTGACCCGATCCGCAAGGCCTACGTGAACGCGGTCAACATCACCGAGACCGGCACCGCGACCACGGCTCAGAGCGTGCTCGAGACCAACGGCTCGGCCGCCGGCATGGAGTTCAACGCCTTCCCGCCGGAGGCATCGCTGCCGGGCCTGATCAGCCAGATGAAGGCGGGGAGCAAGGATTTCAACCTCGGTCCGAGCTACGGCAGCAACCCCTACCTCGATGTCAACACGATCTCGCCGAACAACAATGGCGCGCTGGGCAAGGTGGAGGTTCGCCGGGCGATCTTCGACGCGATCGACCGAGCGCACCTGACCCAGGACCTCGGTGGCCCGCAGGTGAGCCCGCCGCTGACGCACATCCTGCCGACCGGCATCAACGGTGCGCAGGACGTGCCGACTGGCTTCGACCCGTTCAGCTACGACCCGGCGAAGGCCAAGTCTGAGCTGGCTGCGGCCGGCTACCCCCATGGCCTGACGCTGACCGTGGTCTACAACGCCCAGTCGACGACCGAGCCGAGGATGTTCCAGACCATGCAGGCGGACATGGCGCCCGCTGGAATCAAGCTCAAGGCGCTCGCGGTGCCGCCGCAGGACCTGTACGTCAAGTACATGTACGGCCCGAGCACGGCCAAGAACGGAAACTGGGACATCGGCATGGTCGGCTGGGGCCCGGACTGGTACGGCGACTCCGCGTTGTCGTTCTTCAATCCGCTGTACTCCTGCGCCGCGGTGGTGCCGGCCGGCAGCAACTACACCTACTACTGCAACAAGGCGGATGACGGCCTCATCAGCCAGGCGCTAGCGGCCTCGTCCTCAGCAGATGCTGCCAAGATCTGGGCCCAGCTCGACCAGAACCTGACGAATGCCGCGGTGACCTACCAGATCACCCAGGACCTGCAGCCGAACTACCACTCCAGCTTCGTGCACAACGCTGTGTATGTGCCGGCGCTGCAGAACTTCGACCCGGCCAACGTCTGGCTGAGCAACGGGGGCTGATGATCCCGGCGGTCTAGCCGGGCGGTCTAGCCCGGCGGTCTAGCCCGGCGGTTGCGACCACAATCCGTCCAGTTCCCCTGAGTGATGGCTGGCTCAGGGGAACTGGGCCCAGGCCGATCTTCCACGAAGGGTGCGGGCAGCGTGGCACTACTCGAGGTCAAGGACCTGCATGTCGCCTTCCGGACCGACGACGGCATCGTCCGGGCGGTCCGCGGTGTCACGTTCGGCGTGGAGCCGGGCCAGACTCTCTGCATCGTCGGCGAGTCCGGATCCGGCAAGAGCGTGTCGACCCAGACGGTTATGGGCCTGACCCGCGGCGCCCAGGTCGAGGGCCAGGCGCTGTTCAACGGCCGCGACCTGCTCGCCATGACCCGGCCGGAGCTGGTTGAGATTCGGGGCGGCCAGATCGGAATGATCTTCCAGGACCCGCTGTCCAGCCTGCACCCGTTTTATAAGGTCGGCTGGCAGATCGTCGAGATGATCAGGCTGCACGATAAGCAGATATCTGCGGCGGCGGCGCGCAAGCGGGCCATCGAACTGCTCGCACTGGTCGGCATCCCGCAGCCAGACCGGCGGATCGACGACTACCCGCACCAGTTCTCAGGCGGCATGCGGCAGCGCGCGATGATCGCGATGGCGATGGCCAACAACCCGACGCTGCTGATCGCGGATGAGCCGACCACCGCACTGGACGTGACGGTGCAGGCCCAGGTCCTGCAGATGATCAACAGGCTGCAGCAGGAGTTCGGCACTGCGGTGATCCTGATCACCCATGACCTCGGCATCATCGCCGACGTCGCCGACGACGTAGTGGTCATGTATGGCGGCATGATCATGGAGCAGGCCGACCGGCTGACGACCTTCAGGAGCTTTCACCACCCCTACACCGAGGGACTGCTGCAGTCGCTGCCCGCCTATGGCGGCGTACGAGAGCGGCTCCGGGCGATCCCTGGCACGCCGCCGAGCCCGATTAACGTCCCGCCGGGCTGTCCGTTCGCCGCCAGGTGCGCGTACGTCATGGACCGGTGCCGCAGCCAGCTGCCGCCCCTGGAGGTGGCCGGCGAGGAGCCCAGCCACCTGTCGAGATGCTGGCTGCCGCACAACGCAGCCGCCCGGCAGGCGCTGCGCATCAAGCTCGATCAGTCGCTTCCGGTCAGCGCCGAAGCGTAGGGGGCATGACATGGGACAGCAGACAGCCGGGAACGCGGCCGAAGTGGTACTCCGGGTGGAGAACCTGGTCAAGCACTTCCCGGTGAAGTCGGGCAAGCTGCTCCGCGCCGAGCGCGAATACGTACACGCCGTCGAGAACGTCAGCCTTGAGGTCCGCCGGGGCAAGACGCTCGGGCTTGTCGGCGAGACCGGCTGCGGCAAGTCCACCCTGGCTCGTTGCGCGGCCAGGCTGTACCCGGTGACGTCGGGCAAGATCTTCTTTGACGGCCAGGACATCACCGATCTGTCGTCGCGGCGCATGCGGCCGCTACGGCGCGAGATCCAGATGATCTTCCAGGATCCGTATGGATCGCTGAACCCGCGGCGCCGGGTGGGCTCGATCATCGGGGACCCGTTCTCGATCCACCGCACCGCGAGGGGCGAGGACCGCAAGCGCAAAGTCCAGCATCTGATGGAGATGGTCGGCCTGAACCCGGAGCACTACAACCGGTTCCCGGCTGAGTTCTCTGGCGGGCAGCGCCAGCGGATCGGCGTCGCTCGCGCGCTCGCATTCCAGCCGAAGCTGATCATCTGTGACGAGCCGGTGTCGGCCCTCGACGTGTCGATCCAGGCCCAGATTCTCAACCTGCTGTCCGACCTGCAGCGCGATCTCGGCCTCACCTACATCTTCATCGCACACGACCTCTCGGTCGTCCGGCACGTCAGCGACCACGTCGCCGTGATGTATCTCGGCAAGATCGTCGAGCAGTCGCCCGCCGACACGATGTGGGCGCAGCCCAGGCATCCCTACACCGATGCACTGCTGTCGGCTGTGCCGTTGCCCGACCCGGAGCACGCACAGCAGCGCGAGCGGATCATCCTCGTCGGCGACGTTCCGTCGCCGATCCTCCCGCCCGCTGGCTGCCGGTTCCACCCGCGCTGCCCGAAGGCGAGGCCGACCTGCGTCAGCACCGAGCCCGCACTCATCGCCAGGCTCGGCGACGACGCGGCGCACCCAGTCGCGTGTCACTTCCCAGTAGAAGACGGCGAGGACATCTCGCTGTCCCAGCCTTCTATCGCCGAGGACCAGCGCGTGATCGAGTCCGGGCTCATCGCCGGCGCAGGAGCTTGAGCCAGGAGTCCGGCGCAGGAGCTTGAGCCAGGAGTCCGGCGCAGGAGCTTGAGGCCAGGAAGGAAGTCGTCATGAGTTATGACGTGCAGGCAGTCGGCGAGTCCGAACTGCCGGTCGAGCGCGCCGACGTCCTCGCGCTCGCGGCACGGCAGGAGATCGAGGGCAAGAGCCCGTGGATGCTCGCCTGGCGCCGGCTCCGACGCGATCGCGCTGCGATGATCAGCCTGGCCGTCATCGTCGTCATCGTCGCCTGCGCGATCGGCGCGCCGATCTTCGCCGCCATCACCGGGCACGGCAACATGCAGCAGTTTTCGACCACTGGCCGGACGGCGGAAGGCCAGCCGGTCGGTCCCAGTGGCACGTTCTGGCTCGGCACCGATGACCTGGGCCGCGACTTGCTGGTCCGGATCGCGTACGGGGCCAGGGTCTCGTTGTTCGTCGGCGTGCTGGCCACCGCCTTGACCGTGGCCGGCGGCACGGTGATCGGCCTCGCGGCCGGCTACTTCGGTGGCATCGTCGACTCGGTACTGGCCAGGTTCATGGACTGGCTACTAGCCGTGCCGTTCTTGCTGTTCGCGATCGCGCTGTTCTCAGTGGCCGTGCAAAAGCCGATCTTCGGGTTCATCGGCCCTGGTCTGCCGATCGTGATCATCGTGCTGGGCTTCTTCGGCTGGGCCTCCGTCGGCCGGCTGGTCCGGGGCCAGGTGCTCTCCGTCAAGGAGAAGGAGTACATCGAGGCTGCCAGGGCGCTCGGTGCCGGGCCCTGGCGGATCATGTTCGTCGACATGCTGCCGAACCTGCTGGCCCCGCTCATCGTCTACAGCACGCTGCTGGTCCCGGCGACCATCGTCGGCGAGGCCACCCTGTCTTTCCTCGGCGTCGGGGTGCAGCCGCCGACCGCGGACTGGGGCCAGATGATCTCAGCAGCTTCCGGCATGTTCCTCTACGGGCCGTGGTGGTACCTCGTCTTCCCCAGCGCGGCGCTCCTGATCACGACGCTGGCCTTCAACATCTTCGGCGACGGGGTCAGGGATGCCTTTGACCCTCGCGGCGACCTTTACGTCTAGGAGCTTGGTGTGGGCCGATTCCTGATCCGTCGCATCGTCCAGGGCCTGCTGGTGCTCCTGCTGATGACATTCACGGTGTACGTAATCTTCTTCCTCGGTCCCGGACCGCAGTTCGTGGCCCGGGTTATGGCCGGCAAGTCAGCCACCCCGGCGCAGGTCAACGCCATCGCGACGCAGTTCTACCTGAACAAGCCCTGGTACGTCGCATACGGCCACTTCCTGTCGCAGCTGCTGCACGGAAACCTCGGCTACGACTACTACAACAGCGTCCCGGTGACGACGTCCATCAAGCAGGCCTTCCCGATCACGCTCTCGCTAGTTGTCGGCGCATCCGTGCTCTGGCTGCTGATCGGGCTGGGGACCGGCATCCTGTCCGCGGTCAGAACGAGGTCGCTGATGGACCGGTTCTTCACGACCCAGGCACTCTTCTTCTACTCAATGCCGACGTTCGTGCTCGGCCTGCTCTTCATCCTGCTCCTGTACCAGGTCCTGGCCAGTCACGGCGCAGCAATCTTCCCGGCACCAGGAGCCTGGACCTCGTTCACGACCAACCCCCTGGCCTGGGCTCACGATCTGATATTGCCGTGGTTCACGCTCGCCCTGGTATCGGCCGCCACCTATACCAGGCTTACCCGCGGGTCGATGCTGGACGTGTTCGGTGAGGACTACATCAGGACCGCCAGGTCCAAGGGCATGACCGAGCGACGGGTGATACTCAGGCACAACCTGCGCGCCGCACTCACCCCGGTGGTGACCCAGTTCGGCCTTGATGTGGGCACGCTGATCGGCGGCGCGATCATCACCGAGCAGGTGTTCAGCCTGCCAGGGCTCGGCTGGACGGCCGTGCATGCCATCCAGAGCCAGGACCTGCCGCTGATCATGGGTATCGTCATCGTCGCTTCCACCGGCGTCATCGTCGCCAACCTGATCGTCGACATCCTCTATGCGGTCCTCGATCCGCGCGTCAGGCTGCACTAGCGATCCGTGGTCCAAACGATCAGGGCGCACCTACGCAGGCGGTGGCGGCTGGGCTGCGGGAGGCTTGGCCGCAGATTTATTTCGTTCAGCCGATGAATCTCGCCAGCGTGGCCCGTCTTGGCTAATAGACGACCCTGTCCGATCACTGACTGACAAGCACAGGAGGCTCGGTTGGCGTGCCCCGAAGCCGAGGCTCAGGCGACGGAGGGACCTGGGGTGACCGCTACTAACATCAAGGAAGTGACCGCTTCCGGAGGCGCACGCGCCGACGAGATAAGGCTGCTGAAGCTGGCCCGCGACGGTGACGAGAGCGCGTTCGGCCAACTCGCAGGGCCTTACCGGGCCGAGCTCCGGGCGCACGGCTACCGGATAACTGGTTCGCCGCAGGACGCCGACGACGCCCTTCAGGAAGGGCTGCTGCGCGCCTGGCGGAACCTGCCGGGTTTCGAGGGCCGTGGCTCGATGCGCTCGTGGCTGTACGCCATCGTCACCAACGCCGCGCTCGACCTCACCCGGCACCGATCCCGGCGCGAACTCCCCGTAGCCTTCGGCCCTAGCGCCGACCCCGGTGCCGACCTAGACCCGCCGCTAACCGAGCAGCCGTGGCTGGAGCCGTACCCTGATGATTGGCTGACCGATTCGCCCGAAGCCAGGTACGAGCAGCGCGAAAGCATAGAGCTTGCCTTCTTGGTTGCCTTGCACCACTTGCCTCCACTGCAACGCAGCGTCTTGCTGCTGCGCGAGGTCGTCGGCTTTTCCACCGCGGAAATAGCCAGTCAGCTCGGCACTTCCGCGCAGGCGGTGAACAGCGCACTACAGCGCGCGCGGGCAGCGGCCCGCAGCCGGCTGCCCGCCTGCAGCCAGCAGTCGGTGCTGCGCGCGCTCGGAGACGAGCGTACGAGAGCCATCGTCGAGCGGTACGTTGACGCCATCGAGCGCGGCGACCCGGACACACTCATCAGTATGCTCACGGACGAGGCCACCTGGTCCATGCCACCGGTGCCCACCTGGTATCGCGGCCATCAGGCGATCCGCCAATTCCTGGTCCGCGAGCCGCTCACCCGCCGCTGGCAGCACCGGCCCACCCGCGCGAATGGGCAGCTCGCCGTCGGCTGCTACCTTTTCGACCCGGCCAAAGAGAAATACGTCGGCGCCGTGATAGACGTGCTCACGCTCGACGGGCCCAAGATCGCCGCCGTTACAGGCTTCTTGGCTGCCGAGGTATCCCGTGAACTGCCATCAGCGGCACCTCACTCGGGTCGCAGCAACGAAGATACGGCCGAGGCTGCCGCCTCCGGGGACTGGATCACGAGCGCACGACTCTTCTCGCGCTTCGGTCTTCCCGACGAGCTGCCGTCCGTTGACAAGGAGGATTGATGAGCCTGCCAGAGATCGCGTCACAGCAGGAGTGGCTGGCAGCCCGCAAGGAGCTGCTCGCGAGGGAAAAGGAGATTACCCGGCAGCGGGACGTGCTCAACGCCGACCGCCGCCGACTGCCGATGACGGTCGTGGAGAAGGACTACCGGTTCGAGGGTCCGGCTGGCGAGGTCGGGCTGAGCGATCTGTTCGACGGCTGTCGGCAGCTGATCATCCAGCACGTCATGTTCGCCCCGGATTGGGAGGCTGCCTGTCCGGCCTGCACGGCCGCCCTCGACGAGCTGGCCCCGGCTGTGCTGGTGCATCTGCGGAACAGGGACACGGCGTTCGCCGCCATATCGCGCGCGCCGTTCGGCAAGCTAGCGACGCTGAAGGCAGCCAAGGGCTGGGAGTTTGGCTGGTACTCATCCTTCGCCACCGACTTCAACTACGACTTCCACGTCACGGTGGAGCCAGCATTCGCGCCGCCTGTCTACAACTACACCGAACTGGATCCGGATGACGCCGGTGAGGCCGGCGGATTCAGTTGCTTCCTGCGAGACGGGGAGTCGACCTTCCACACCTACTCCGCCTACGCCCGCGGGAGTGAATATGTCGGCAACGCCTACACGCTGCTCGACCTGACCGCGCTCGGCCGTCAGGAGGTCTGGGAAGAGCCAGTGGGCCGGGTCGCCAGCCCGCATCCCGCCGAACCTACGTTTGCGCCATGACGCCGGCGCGCGTGTTGTCCCTGGCCGGGCTCTGCTGTGCAGTCGCCGTCGGCCAGCAAGACCTGGCCGCGGCGGATAACGAACCGGGGCCAGCCCTGCACGCTCGCGCCGTCGTATACCGAGTACCCGGCGCGTGAGCGCATCCGCGCTCCGTCGACGACCCTGCGTTCTTGCGGATCCCACAGTGCGAGGTCGGCGTCGGAGCCGACCGCGATCGCGCCCTTGCGCGGGTACAAGCCGAACAGGCGAGCGGCGTTAGCTGACGTCAGCTCGACGAACCTATCCAGCGAGATCCGCCCGGCGCTGACGCCTTCGGAGAACAGCATCGGCACAAGGGTCTCCAGATCGGCGACGCCCTGCCGCGCGGTCACCACGTTCAGTGCCGGATCGAGCTTGTCTGCCAGTCTCCACGGCGCGTGATCGCTGCAGACAGTGTCGACGTCGCCAGCTGCCAGCCCGCGCCATAGCGCCTCCCGGTCGGCCCGGTCGCGCAGCGGCGGGGCGCCGACGTATTTCGCCGCGTCCGGCTCGCCGAAGCGTTCCCTGGTCAGGTGCAGGTACAGCGGTCTGGTCTCGACGTAGACGGGCAGCCCCGCAGCGCGTGCCTGACGACAACGGTCCAGGGCCGCCGCCGATGACAGATGCACGACATAAATGGCCGCGCCGGTCTGGCGGGCGATCTCAATCGCGTCGTCGACGGCCGCGACTTCGGCGCTGACCGGCCGCGCCTCAGGGAAGTAGCGGACGGCGCCGCGCCCGGACTCGATGAGATCCCGGCCGGCCTGACGCAGTATCTTCTCGTCTTCGCAATGCACCAGCGTTACTGACCCAGCGCGGCCTGCGGCTGCAATGGCATCGGTCAGGCCGGGCGTTCCCGACGCGAACTGCGGATCGGACAGGAATACCTTCATGCTGGTGTGCCCGGCGGCTGCCAGCTCTGCGATCTCCCGCCCGGTGTGATCCCCGACCGGGGTAAGCACCGGATGAAGAAACCAGTCCACGGCAGCCTCGGCGGCAGCGCCTGCCATGTCCCGCGCGACAGCCGCCATCATGGACTCGCCGGGCAGCGCAAACGTCATGTTCCCGACGGTCGTGATGCCCCCCGCGAGGGCAGCAAGCGAGCCAGTCCAGAAGTCATCCACCCAGACCTTCTGCTCCCCGAGCGCGGCAAGCTCCGCAGCTAGGGCGGCGCACACCAGGTGGACATGAGCGTCGACGCCACCCGGGATGACCAGCAGGCCACGCGCGTCGAGCTCGCTCGCCCCGCTCATCGCGCCGCCAAGCTGGGCTATCCGGCCGTCCCGCAAGCCGACGTCGGCGATCTCATGGCGGCCAGGGCAGACAATCGTCCCGCCGCGGACCACAAGGTCGAACCCCGCAGCACTCATCAAGGCATCCTGACACGTCAGGACCCGGCACTGCCACGGGTGACTCCGACGCTACTGAGGGGCGGCGGACCAGCCGCCTCGCCGGTCAGCGAGGATTAGCCGCTAAGACCCTCGCCTCGGAGGACACGTGCCCAAGTACACCAGCGACAGCTCAAACTTCGGAGCTGATGGCCCCTTCTTCCGCATCATCCGGGAAGGACTCGAGGGTCTGGTCGACGGAGAGGACTATTTCGACCTTCTGACCGACGATGTGGTCTTCGAGTACGTCATCTCTGTGCCCGGCTACCCCAGGCGCGTAGCGGGGCGACAGAACATCATCGACCTGTACAGCGGTTATGACGACTTCTTCGCGGTGCACAGCGCCGACAATCTCCGCGTCTACCGGGATCCGGATGCGTCGGTCGTCGTCCTGGAATACGAGGTGCACGGCGAATCGGCGCAAACGGGCCGACCATATAACAATCGCTTTGTCTCCATCATTACCGTCAAGGACCACAAGGTGACGCACTGGCGGGACTACCTCGACCCAATCGCCGTGTTCGACGCGGCGGGCTGGCCCGATACGGCCGCCTGAGCAGTCACGCGCCCACCCCAGGCGAGTCCGCCGGCGGCATGGCCCGACGTTTCCGCGGAAACGCCTGCCGAGGTAGCTCACCATCGGCGACAAGTGAGCCCGGACGGCCTGAATCCAGCGCCCCGCGGGTGCGCCACTTCGCAGCGCATACTCATGCGCCCTGACCGGATTGCCCGCGGGCCGTTTAGCTAGGCTGGCTGGCGTGTCCGATCACTACCGCGAGCCCGGCTGGTTCACGCGCAATGTCTTCAACCGGCTGGTGGCGTTCCTCACCCGGCAGGGCATTAGCGTTCTCGGGTCGCGGGTCCTTGCGGTAAAAGGCCGGACAACTGGGCAGTGGCGTACCACCCCGGTCAACCTGCTCACCCACGATGGCCGCCGGTACCTGGTCGCGCCCCGCGGCGAGACGCAATGGGTGCGCAACATGCGCGCCGTCGGCACGGGTGAACTGCGCCTGGGCAGGCGGGCCGAACCTTTTCGCGGCCGGGAGCTCACTGACGATGAGAAGGTGCCGGTGCTGCGCGCCTACCTCAAAAGGTGGAAAGCGGAGGTCGGCATCTTCTTCGACGGCACCGGGCCAGACTCCAGCGATGACCAGATCCGCGCCATCGCGCCCAGGCATCCGGCATTCGAAGTGCTTGCTGTCGAGTAGGCCGTCGACGCAGTACGCAGAACGGCCCGTTTTCGGTGTTTGGGATCATGCGCGAATGACACGCGAACGCGATCACGACCGGCAGGCAGACAGCGTCATGCCCGCGGTCGGGATTTCACGCGCTGGTCAGGTAGCGCTTGTCACGGGCGGCTCGGCGGGGCTTGGCCTGTGGATCGCGACCGCGCTGGCGTCGGCGGGCTCTGACGTGGTGCTGGCCAGCCGGTCGGCCGACCGCTGTCAGCAGGCCGCTGCCGGCGCGGTCCTGCCCGTCGACAGCGGCTGGACAGCCCGCTGACCTAGCGCTCGGCACGGTGGACGTGCTCGGCGACGATTCACTCCGGTCTCGGGTCCCAGCGGAATCGCCGGACGGCCACGACTGCGCCGAGGCCGCCCCAGGCTGCCAGCACTGCCAGGTGCCGCCAGTCAGGCCCGGCGTGGCCCGCGAAAGTCCGTGTCAGCGCCTCATTGAACGGCCGGACCGGTAGCCAGCCAGCGACCCGGTTGAGTAGCTCGGAATGAATTGGCAGGTACGTGCCGGAGAGGAACAGCAGCGGAAACAAGACCAGCTGCGCGACCGCCGGCGCGGCCTCCGCATTGGAGATCGCCGAGGCGACTGCGACCCCGAGTGCGCAGAAGCTCGCGGCCGCCAGGACGAGGGTCAGCATGATCGCCAGCCACTGCGACGGGAACGGCACGCCGTACATGCGCCCGATGCCGATGATCAGCGCGACGTCGACGAAGCTCACCAGCACGCAGTGCGCGAGTAGCCCGCCGAAGTAGGCCCAGGCCGGCAGCGGCGTGGCACGCACCCGCTTGAGGATCCCGTTCTGCCGCCGTGCCGCGAGTGCGACGGCAAGCTGCCCGTAGCACGAGCCGAGCACGGACAGCGCGGCAATGGTCGGTATGTAGTACTGCAGGGCTGACAGCCCGCCGAAATAGGAACTCCTGCCGATGCTCCCGAACAGTGCGCCGATGATGGTGACGAACACGATCGGGAAGATGAACGTGAAGATCGCGCTCTGCGGGTTGCGCCAGAAGGAGACCTGCTCGTACCGCACCTGGTGCATAAGCAAGCCAAAACTGCTGCGCCTGCCTGCTGGACGTCTCGTCACGATGGCGGAGGTCATCGGGTACTCCTTTCCGGGGCACGCGTTTCCGGGGCACGCGCGAGCGCACCCTCGCTGGTCAGCCGCAGGTACACGTCCTCCAGGCTAGGCCGGTCCACAGTGAGCCCGGCCAACTCGACCGCGCAGCGTACAGCCCAGCTGGTCAGCACATGTAGTGCCTCGGTCGGCGCGGTGGTCTCCACCACGACCGCGCCATCGCGCAGCTGAGCCGGCAGCGGCAGGTCACCGAGCGCGATGCCGTCGGGCAGCCTGAAGGTGATGCGGGCACGATCTGCGTCGCGTCCGCCCAGGCTGGCCGGCGCGCCCTCAGCGACTACGACGCCAGCGGACAGCAGGATGACCCGGTCGGCCAGCGCCTGCGCCTCGTCCATGTCATGAGTAGTGAGCAGGATCGTGGTCCCGTCCGCCCGCAGCTGTCGTACCAGCTGCCACGCGCCCCGGCGGGCAGCCGGGTCGAATCCGGTTGTCGGCTCATCCAGGTACAGCAGCTCCGGGTCGCCGATGAGGCCCAGGGCAAGGTCAAGACGGCGCTTCTGGCCGCCGGACAGCGACCTGACCTTGCTGCGCTCCAGACCGGCAAGGCCCACCAGGCTGATGACCTCGGCCACGCTCCTGGGCGCCCGGTAGTAGCCAGCCTGGCGCGCGATGGTCTCGCGGACCGTCAGGTAGGGCTCGACTGCGATGTCCTGCAGGACCAGGCCAGTCCGCTCGCGCAGTTCGCGGGCGCTTGACCGGTCGGCCGGGTCGAGGCCGAGCACCTCGGCCACGCCCGCATCGCGTGTGCGGAAGCCCTCCAGGATCTCCAGTGTCGTGGTCTTGCCGGCTCCGTTGGGCCCGAGCAGCGCGACGATCTCGCGCTGCCGGACGGTGAAGCTGACATCTCGGACGGCCTGCACTGAGCCGTAGGTCTTGCGCAGCCCTGTCACTGCCAGGGCGACGCCGTCAGTCAGGCGCGCGTGCATGTGACCCCCACCGCGACGTCGAGGTAACGGGCCGCCAGTCCGCGGGCCGTGATGATGCCGAATTCTGTCCGGTCGATCCGCGCGGTAGCACGGGCCGTGAACGTGTCCCGGGTCCCGGTGAGCTCGCCGACGGTGAAGTCCACCGGTCTGCTGACGCCGCGGACCGTGAGGCACCCGGCTAGGTCCCGGCGCTCCAGGTCGAGGCGCTCGGAGGTAAAGGTCATGACCGCGTGCCGGGCGGGATCCAGGAACCGGGGCGACAGCACCCTGCGGTCGCGCAGCGGGTTCGACGTGTGAAAGCTCGTCGTCTCGGCCTCTGCGTAGATGGCCGACGCTGTCATCGGCTCGGCGATGTGGACAGTGCCGGTCCGGATGGCGAGCGTCGCCCGTACCGGCGCCAGGCCGAATAGGTGACGCGTCGTGATGGTGATGGCCGACCTACTCGGGTCGATGTCGTAGTGGCCCAGCTGAGGCGTGAACGCGGCGAGATGTGGTTCGGTCTGCATGCCACCATTGCAGGCCAGCGGTGATGCTGCCCGGCAGAGCCGCCGGTAGGGTCTGGCCCCGACGAACGGCTGACCTGCGGCGGGGCCCTGCGACTTTAGTAGGTTCCTGGCCGGCCGATGGTCTCACCGGCGAGGGCAGCGCAGGCTTTATGTCATAGCGTGAGCTGCATGAGGAGCCAAGGCTGGGTCCGGCGCCATCCGCTGGCGCTGGACGTGCCGATTGCGATCGGCTTTGCGCTGCTCGACACGGGCGTGACGCTAGCGGGCGCATCGTGGTGGCCTGCGCATCCGAGCAGCCTGGCCTGGGCGATGCTCGGCATCCAGGCCCTGGCAGACCTGTCGCTAGCCTTCCGGCGGCGCGCGCCCATGATCGTCATCGCAATCATGGCCGGGTTTACCCTGACGATCTCGCTGCTGATCTCCCCGGCGGGGGCTCTGACACCCCTCCATTCGGGGACCGTGTGGGCACCATACGGGACAGTGCTCGCCGCCTACGGGCCGTTCTACTTCCGGAAGGACCGGCGGGCCGCGTTCGCCGCTGTTGGCATGCTGACCCTCATCGTGGCCAGGGTGTGGGAGCCGTCCGTCACGGTGATCACGATCGGGGTGCTCAGGACCGCGCTCGGGCCGCTGCTTGCCCTGTACTTCACCGCTCGGCATGAGATGGTCCAGGCGCTGCGAGAGCGCGCCGAACGGGCCGAACGGGAGCAGTACCTGCTCGCCGAGCAGGCCAGGGCCGACGAGAGGGGGCGGCTGGCGGCCGAGATGCACGACGTCGTGACCCACCGGGTCAGCCTCATGGTGCTGCAAGCCGGCGCGCTTGGCATCACGGCGACCGACGACGCGACCAGGCGGGCCGCGGAAGACCTGCGCGCGGCCGGCTGCCAGGCCCTCGATGAGCTGCGGGACCTCGTCGGCATTTTGCGGACAGAGCCCGACGGCGACCAGACGGCGTTGACGTCTGGTCTGGCCGCGCTGATCGCCGAGTCGACGTCCGTGGGCAGCCCGACCGAGCTGGAGGAGGACGGAGACCCAGCTCTCGCCTCCCCCGTAGTCGGGCGCACGGTATACCGGATCGTGCGGGAGGCACTGACGAATGCGCGCAAGCATGCGCCCGGCGCTCGGGTGCTGGTTCATGTGAGCTATGACGAGTCGCAGGTCCGGGTCAGCGTGCGTAACAACCCGATCGCCGACCGTCAGGGCGGACCCGCGACCGTAGGTGGCACCGACCCGGCCTGGCCGGGCAGCGGGGTGACGGAGCCTGGGGTGACGGAGCCCGGGGTGACCGAGCCTGGGGTGACGGAGCCCGGGGTGACGGAGCCTGGGGTGACGGAGCCTGGGGTGACCGAGCCTGGTAACGACCTCGCCGCGACGGGTTCGGGCGTAGGCATCGCGAGCTTGCGGCAACGGATCGAGCTCGTGCACGGCACGCTGCGCGCCGGCCGCTCCCCGGACGGCGGATTCTGCCTGGAGGCTACGATGCCGTCCTACGTCCCGACCGCCGAGCCGGCCGCGTGACCGTGATCAGGGTCGTCGTTGTCGATGACGAGCCGATGGTCTGCGCACACCTACGCACCATTCTCGGCTCCGCTGCCGACATCGAGGTCGTCGATGAAGCCCGCGACGGCGCTGCAGGCGTCGAGGCGGTCCTGCGCAGCAGGCCTGACGTGGTGCTGATGGACCTGCGGATGCCGGGCGTCGACGGGATCACGGCGATCCAGCGGATCAACAAGCTAACGGATCCCCCGGTTGTCGTGGTCCTGACTACCTTCGACGCCGACCAGTATGTGCTGCGCGCGCTGCGGGCCGGGGCGGCCGGATTCCTGGTCAAGTCGACCCCGCCCGAGGACCTGATCGGCCTGGTCAAAGTAGCGGCGGAAGGGCACACTGTGCTGTCCTCCGCCGCCGCTCGGCGGCTGATCGCCGCATCCGCTGAGAGCCAGTCAGAGCGCGACCAGGCCCGCAGCCTGGTCAGCTCGCTGACCGAGCGAGAGGCCGAGGTGCTGGCCTGCCTCGGCGAAGGCCTATCCAACGCCCAGATCGCCACCCGCCTGTACCTGTCCGAGGCGACAGTGAAGGGCTACGTGTCGAGGCTGCTGATCAAGCTGGACTGCGCCAACCGGACCCAGGCCGGCCTGCTCGCGCACCAAGCCGGCATCGCCAGCTGCTGACTCGCCTCGCACCACTGTGCGAGCTGGCAGGGCACCGAGGCTCCCCCGATCCTTCGGTGCCCTGCCAGCGGGTATATGCAATGCGCCGGAGAAAGATACGAGCAAATTCGGCTACGTGCCAAGTTCGCGGCGCGTTACCCTGTCCTTGATTCCCTGGCGGCATAGTCAATAGCCACGTCGTCGGTTACGGCATGAATCCGCTGCAGGGGCACGAAATTCTCCTCGTCAGCGGTTACCTTTATCTGCCCGGTGCTCTCGTCCCAGGAGTAGATGAAATAGGTCGCCGGCTTATCCTGCCCACCGCGCACCACGATGACTGGATCGTGGGTCGTCTCGACGAGACTGACTGCCTCGTGCTGCGAGCATCCGTAAATCACACTGAAGCTTATGGCCGGCCGGCTGCTCAGATCGCCTGGGATGGATAGTCGGAACTCAGGCATTTGCGTCCCCCGCGCCGCTAAGGCCGATAATCTGGCTAATGTGACAGGAGCTAAGGAAATCGTGCAACTTGCTTCCGTCGCGGAATTCGGGCCGGGGTCCAGAGCCTGAAGTTGATCGTTACACGAATTCGAAGTTATGTCTAATCCGGAATTCGCCCGCCCGGCCGTCGCGCAGCTGGCACGCAGCGTGACCGGTCGAGCAGGCACGGTCGGGAAGCACGGGCCGGAAGGCACTGTCGACCCGCCGTTAACGGGGGTTACAGTGGGGATTACCGAGGACGTTCTGCTCGCCAGCAGCCGCGCCGGCGCCGCCCTAGGCGCATGATGACGCCGCCCAGCGGGGGCGGAGACAGGCCCGCGATATGGCACTGGCAGGTACGCACGACATCGAAGCAACTCGGGCTAGCGGCCCGGATCACACCGCGCCCGGCGGGCCGCGGCTGAGCCTGGCCCCCGGCTGGGCGAAGCAGGGCGGCATCAGCGGCGGGTGGTGGCCCCGCGGCCGGGAGGCCGCCACCGAGTTGCCCGGACTCATCGCCGACCTGAACGCCCGCGCCGGGCGCGTCAGCCGGGTAGCGCTGCAGGTGAGCGCCTTTACCAGCATTCCTCATCAGCTGACGGTCGACGGGCGCAACGTACATGTGGCGTGGTTCCGGTACATGAACATCCACACGGTCATCCTGACGATGGCCAGCCGTGCTGACCTGGTCCTGCTCGTGGTCCCGCCAGAGGCCGATGCGGCAGCCGCAGCCGAGGCGCTCCAGCTGGCAGCGTCAGGCTGGCGGGTCGGCCCGCCGGAGGGCATCCTGGCGGCGGCCGGCATCGCGACCGATGGCGACAATGACCAGTCATACCGGAACGGGGCCGGCTAGCCACCACGCCGCAATGCAAACGCGGACGCGCGAACTCGCACAGCATGACCGCAGACCGCAGTGCCGCGGTCATGCTTTCTCCGGTTATCGGCGGGCAAACCGGCCAGGCCGGGCGGGCTGCTTCCCCTCGATCAGACGTTGCGTCGGTCGCGTCGCATGATCCGGCGCAACTGGGTGATCCGCGCGGTTCCTGCGGCGGCCATCAGCAGGGCACCGGCGGCCGCGGCGAGGAACAGCGCGACGGCCAGTGACAGGCGCAAGTGCGCCCCCAGGAAGCTGATGTTCACGGCCTGCGGGTTCTGGATGATGAAGATCAGAACCACGATGAAGCCGGCGGACCCGGCGATCAGGGCCGTGCGCATGCCACTGATCCGCGTATGCATCCGCCGTGACCTGGTCGGCTGCGCGGAGGCAACCTGGCCTGGCGAGCTGGAGCCGTTGGCTGAGGGGGGTGGCAGCGTGCTGGCAGTGCCCGGCGGTGGCGCCGGCGGTGCGGTCATGGCGTTGCTTCTTTCATGACGGGGACGCGCCACGGGATCGCGGCCGGTCCCCGCACTGGCTCCAAGCTCACCCTGCAGCTCTTCGCTGCTGCGTGTCGCTCGCGCCTGACCACAGACTATATGTGAATGCCGATACTAGCAACGCATTTCTAGAATCAGATCGATCCCATCTTCACAACGGCCGAGGCACCGAATCAGGCTTCTAGTTACCGGCGCTAGTTACCGGCCGCGCCAGGGCCAGCTTGGTCGGGCGGCGAGCCCGGCTGCGGGACGCTCGGCTGCGACTGGTCGGCCAGGTTGAGGCCATTCTCTCGGTCGAGTGCCGAGATGTCGTTGATCAGCTTGTCGATCTTGGCCTGGCTGTCGCCAGTTCCGCCGCCTGCGTGCTCGGCATACACCGCCGCGCCAAGCTGGCGCAGCAGCGCATCCGCGCGCCGGTTGGCCTGAGCCTGGTCAAGCTTGGCCTTGCCGCCTTGAGCCGTTTCCTGGGTCTTCTGCGCGACCTGACTCGCCTGCGCCTTGACCTTGTCCATCAGTCCCATGTTGCCCTCCCAAGGGCTGGCCGGGCGCTTAGATCACTAGCTGTGAGCGTAGCAACACGAAACGTTGATGGCCGCGCCGGCCCGGTGCGGCAGCCCGGCCCGGCCGCGGGAGCGGCTGGTACCCAGGTATGACTACGCAGGGGGGATGAGCGGGTGGCGTAGGCGACCTACGCTTGGGTCGTGACACCCACACCCGCCAGCGCACCGGCAGCGAGCGGTGCCCGCCTGGCGGCGCGCACGGCCGTGCGGCGGGCGCGAGCCGGGCTGATCCAGGTGCTGGCGGGCCGTGACCCGGCCCCGGCCTGGAGGTGGCGCTCATGGCAGGAACGCCGGGCGGCCTACGCCGCAATCGGCTTGGCCACGCTGGCGCTGTGCATTGTCAACGTTGGCACCATGCACGGGGCGTCCGGCATGCACGGGATCCTGCCCCGGATCACGCCCTCGCCCGTCCTCCAGCTATCTGCCAGCCTCTGGCAAAAGCTGCTGGCCGTGGCGGTGGTGGCACCGCTGCCACTCGCGGCTCGGTATCCGCTGCTGGCCTGGCGGATCGGGTGGCTCGCACTGGTGCTGGTCCCGCTGGTACCGATCGCGTGGTGGGGAGGCTGGCCGTGGGGCCCGCCGCAGCTGCTGGCGCTGCTGGTGGCGTTCTGCGTCGCCGGGGTTCGCCTGCCGCGGCCTGTGCTGTGGTGGATGTGGGCGCTTGCCCTCATTCCGTGGTGGCTGTGGCTCGCCGCAGACGTGCCGAACCTGGACGGCCCGGCTGGTGCCGCCATCGCGTTCACGGCCGCAACGATCGTGGTGGACAGTATCGGTTACCGACTGCGCACCCAGCGCGCTCTGGCCGCTCAGACAGAGCGCACCGAGGCAGAGCGGGCGCGGCGCGCAGTCCTGGAGGAGCGCACCAGGATCGCGCGCGAACTGCATGACGTGGTGGCCCATCACATGTCTCTCATCGCGGTCCAGGCCGAAACCGTGCCCTACCGCCTGAGCAACCTGCCCGAGCCGGTCCGCGCGGAGTTCGGCTCGCTGAGCGCAGCGGCTCGCGAGGCGCTGGCGGACATGCGCCGGTTGCTCGGCGTACTGCGCCACGATGAACGCCACGATGAACCTCCCGACCGCGCGCCGCAGCCGCAGCTGGAGGATCTGCCTGTGCTTGTCGATGCTGCCCGGCGAGCCGGCGTATCGGTTGCGCTGGCCGCACCCGGTGCGCTCGATCAGGTGCCGGCTGGCGTCGGTCTCTGCGCCTACCGGATCGTCCAGGAATCACTCTCCAATGCCGGCCAGCACGCCCCTGGAGCCGCGGTCACAGTCTGCGTAGACCAGGATGGCAGCGCCGTACTCGTGCGGATAGCCAACGGCGCAGGCGAGCCCGGTGAGGCATCCGGGCACGGAGACAGCCCAGGTCATGGCCTTACCGGGATGCGCGAGCGGGTAGCGCTGCTCGGCGGATCAATGTCGGCCGGCCCAGGGCCTGACGGCGGCTTTGTGGTGTCTGCGGTGCTACCACTTGGCACTACAGCATGACCGCCGGGCGCGAGAACATCACGCGATGCCTGATTGCCGACGACCAGGCCATGGTGCGCGAAGGCTTCGCCGCCGTACTCGCTGCTCAGCCAGGACTGCTGGTCGTCGGCCTGGCTGCCGATGGTGCCGAGGCCGTCTGGCAAGCTCGTCACACGCTGCCCGACGTCGTCCTGATGGACGTGCGGATGCCGGTGATGGACGGGCTCGAGGCAGCCCGTCAGATACTCGGGCCCGAAGCTGGCCCGAACCGGCCCCGAGTACTGATGCTCACAACCTTCGACCTCGACGACTACGTCTATGAGGCGTTGCGAGCTGGCGCTAGCGGCTTCCTGCTCAAAGACGCCACAGCCGCCGAACTGGTACACGCTGTGCGCGTGGTGGCCGCCGGCGACGCGCTGCTCGCCCCGTCAGTGACCCGACGGCTGATCGCCGACTTCGCTCGCCAGCCGCGGCCCAGCCGACCATTTCGATGCGCTCCCGACGTGCTGACGCAGCGAGAGACCGAGGTTCTCCGACTGATCGCTCGCGGCCTGTCCAACACCGAGATCAGCGACACCCTCGTGATAGCGATGCAGACAACCAAGACATACGTCGGCCGAATCCTGGCCAAGCTCGACCTCCGCGATCGGGCCCAGGCCGTGGTGCTCGCCTACGAGTCCGGCCTCGTCACGCCGGGCGGATCAGACCCGGCGCGAGCAGACCCCGACGCGGCGTCCCGTCAGTAGTCGCGCGGGGCAGGCAGCCGGATCTCGGCGTAGAGAGCGCGGTGGTCGCTGCCGGATAGCTGGTGGGCCGATGTGGCCAGTGTCGCGCAGCCGCGGTCGGTGAGGACGTGGTCGATTGCCAGCAGGGCCACGGTCCGTCCGGGCTGCGGTCCCCAGGTGAGAACCAGCCCGTTGCCGGCCTGGCTCGCGGCGTCGGTGTAGCCACCGCGCAGGAGCCGGCGGAATTGCGCGTGATCGAGGGTGGCGTTGAAGTCTCCGGCGAGGATGAGCGCACTGTCGCCGGGCGCGGGCAGCGCGGGCAGCGTGGACAGCTGACCGCGCCATCGCGCCGTGGCGGCCGGTGACCAGGGAGGCTTCGGCGACGCCGCGTGTATGCAGGCTAGCTGCGCACACTGCCCGGACGGGAGGTCAAGCCGGGCCGTGCACCGGGCAGCGGATCCCGGCGCTGCCGGCGGACCGCCGCGCAGCGGGTGGCGGGCGTAGATGCCGCTGCCCCGCGCGCCGTGCGGCATGGGCTGGGTCACCCGGTACGGGAGCAGATCGTCCAGCCCGGCCCGCTGGAGTCTGACGGCCGCGCCGGGGGTGAGTTCCTGCAAGAACAGCACGTCCGCGCGCTGGCGGCCGGTCAACTCGACAACCGCCTCGGCGTCGGCCCGGCCGAGGAGCAGGTTCGCGGTCAGGACCCGCAGCACAGGCCCGGCCGCAGGCGGCCGACGGGACGGGACCGCGCGAGTGCCCACCACTGCGGTCAGGGCTGCCCCGGCGGCAGCGGCCGCGGCGGCCGGGCCAGGGGCACGTAGCAGCAGTGCACTGGCCCAGGCTCCGGCGGTTACCTGCGGGGTGAACGACAGCAGCGGCACGGCCCACGCCTCGGCGACCCGCAGACGATCGGCGCCCGCCAGCCGGGCAGCCGCCCAGCCGGAGAGGGCGCCCGCCACCGCCCACTCCATCCGTCGTGATGGCATTGGCTCATGATCGCAGAACGAGGTACCGGGCCGGACTCCCGCAGTCGCGCATGGCCCGGCGGGTCGGACCGGTACCCTGCCTGGCCTTCGCCGTGCCACGATGGGCCATGCGCGTTCACAGGTTCAGCGTCTGCATCACCGCTGATCCTCGTGGCCACGCGGTTGTCACGGTTCCGTTCGACCCCGACGAGGCGTGGGGTGTCAAAGCTCGGCATCACGTGACCGGCACGGTCAACGGTTGCCGGGTGCGGGTGACGCTCTCGCCTGGCGACACCGGCTGGGCGTTCACCCTGAACCCGGCCAGGATGCACGGAACAGGCGTCACAATCGGCTCGGATGCAATCGTTGAGCTGGCGCCGGAAGGTCCGCAGCGCGGCGATCTTGCCACTGACATCGCCGCGGCGCTGGCGGCCAATCCGGCCGCTGCGGCCTTCTTTGACACGCTGGCACAGTTCTATCGCAAGGCCTACCTCCGCTACATCGATGCGACGACGCGCCGCCCGGACCTGCGTGCGGCGCGCATCGCGGAGGTGGCCGACCTGCTAGCACGCGGGCTCAAAGAACGGCCACGATCCTGAGCCCCTGCCACCAGCCTGCTTGGCGGTGGCCTCAGCCCCCCGGTTCCGGTGCCGCGCTCGGCAGCCCGGCCTGCCGCGTCCAGGCCTGGGCCCCAAGCTGGATCGCGTCCCACGGGCTGCCGAGCGGCGGGGTGTAGGACAGGTCGAGGTCGTTGATGGCGGCCACGGTCATGCCGTGGAAGATGGCGCCGGCGGCGATGTCGATGCGCTTGGCTATCTCAGCGTGGCGGTAGACCTCAGCAGCACGGCGTGCTCGCAGCCTGCTCCGGCGCCTGAGTGCCGGCGGCTCCGCAGCGTGCTGCTGCGACGGCAGCGTCGTCACCGCAGAAGGTGAGGCTGTCCGCCAGGACCGTATAGATCTCCCACTGCTCGCCATTGGGGGCACCCTCGACCCAGAACTTGTCCTGCTTGGCGTAGCAGCAGGTGCTGTCGCGCTCGTCGGTTGACGCTAGGCCGACGTTGCTCAGCCTGGTCTGTTCGGCGTCGACGGCATCAGTGTCAGCGACCTCGACGCCCAGGTGGTTCAGGCTGCCGCCGTGGCCAGGGTTCTCCAGCAGGACGAGCTTGAGCGGCGGCTCGGCGATGGCGAAGTTCGCGTATCCGGGCCGGAGCTTGGCCGGCTCGGTGCCGAAGAGCTTGCTGTAGAAGTCGACGGACTCGGTCAGGTCGTTGACGTTGAGCGCGAGTTGCACGCGGCCGGGCATCGGAACCTCCAGATATCGACGTCTGTCTATGTCTAACGCCGTTGCCGAGCTTGCCACAGACATCGACATCCGTCAATATGTAGGCATGCCGAAGTCACTGATGGTGCTGAGCTCCGCCGACACCGCGGCGTGCTGCCAGCCGCTGTCCCGGCAGCCGCTCTCCCAGGAGCAGGCCGAGGTGGTCGCGCCGCTGCTGAAGGCGCTCGCCGACCCGGTGCGCCTGCGGCTGATGTCCCTGGTGGCCTCCCACCCTGGCGGCGAGGCGTGCGTATGCAACCTGACCGACGCGTTTGACCTGTCACAGCCGACGATTAGCCATCATCTGAAGGTGCTGCACGAGGCAGGCCTCCTGCAGCGCGAGAAGCGCGGGGTGTGGGTCTACTACCGCGCCAGCACCGACGCGCTGGCCGGCCTGGGCGCGCTCATCGGCGATTGATCCACCTGACCGGGGGTCTACCTGGGTCGTCTAGCGGGCGGCAGCTCAGTCAGCCGGCCGGCATAACGCCTGGGCACAGCTGGACGAGTCCGGATGTCGGCTACGTTCGCGCCGGACGCGCTTCGCTTCTGCAGCAGGAAGAACGTGCTCGGCCCGAAGTAGTACCTGGCCAGCGTTGGCTGGGCGGCCTGCTCGACGGCCAGCATGGCGCGCTGTGGCAGCACCGCCTTGACCAGCGGATGCCGCAGGTTCGAGACCGACAGCACCTGCAGCACTTCGAGGCCGACGCCAGCGAGCTCGCGGACGATGGTGCGCGGATGGTGATTGACGTACGGCGCCGTGCCGCGGCGCCTGGACTCCTCAGAGCGAATGTCGACTGCCGAGTACCGGATGCGCTCCCCGCGCAGCGCTTGCCTGATCCGGTTGGCCGCGTGCACGGAGTTAGCCGCCTCGATCAGCGCGTACCCACCGGGCCGCAGGATGCGCGCTAGCTCGGCGAACTCAGGGTCCGGATCTGGCAGGTGATGCAGCACCCGGATGAATGTCACGAGGTCGACGCTCTCGTCGCTGAACTTAAGGTTGGCTGCGTCCATGAGCTGCCGCTCGATGACCGGGTGATCTCCGAATATGCGCCTGGAGAGATCCAGCTGCTGGCTGCTCGGGTCGACGAGCGTGACACGATCGGCATACTCCGCCAAGACCACGCTGAGCCGACCGTAGCCGCCGCCGACATCGACGGCGTGCCCGAAGCGGTGGCCGTGCAGCAGCCGCCGGATCGCGATTACCTCGGCATAGTGCTCATAGTCGCGGCCATTCCAGAATTGCGCATAATTGAAAGTCGGGTCGTTGTAGATATCGGTCCGGCGGATGCTGCCGTTGGCTAGTGTCATGAATCCCCCCTGGACTGGCTTATCCAGGCCCGGACACAGTCAATCTGTGCGTGCTCAATCCTTGGGTGACTCTTTGCCGTTGCGGGCGTTCAGCCGGGCGCGGCCAGCGGTATTCGGCGCACCCGGCCTCGTCCATTTCGGCCGGGCGCACGCGAGTAAGCCCGGCCGACGCTTCCGGATGTCACCAGTCACACCCGCGGCGGCGAGATCCGGTCTGGCTGAGGGGGCCCGTTGACAAAATGTCGGCCACACCAGGGCATTGAGCCATGAAAGAGCAGCGTAAGCAGCCGGGCGACGGGAAAGGACGGCGATTGGGGGAGTAATTCCAAGCGAAAACAACGGGGGAAAGCAATGCATCACAAGCTCGACATCATGGCCGAAAAAGGCTATGTCGTCCTGCGCGACCGGCTAGGCCCGGCGATTGAGCCGGTCGAGTGGGAGTCGCTGGAGTACATGGACTGGAAGAGCGGCGGCGATACGAACTTCGCTCCGCTGGCGTCGGCCACGGGTGAAATGGACTGCCGCGGGTTCTGGGATCACGGCAAGGCCGACAAGGACGGCATCTGGACGACCAACCGGCAGATCGCGCCGAGCCTCGCCAGCTACGTCAAGGAGATCGGCGGCAACTACGGCCGTGTCCGCGTCATCAAGCTCAATCCGAGTGACGAGGCGGCGGCGCTGCGCCAGCTGCACCGCGACGACAACAACCGGCTGAACCCAGACGGCACCGGCTGGGTGGTCCGATCCTGGCTCGAGCTAGACGACGCGGCCGGTCAGTCCGTTTTCATCCTGCGGGAGGACAAGGATGATCCCTCGACCGAGACCCGCATCCCCCTGCACCCGGCAATGCAGCTGGTGATCGACACCGAGCGCCTCTGGCACGTGGTGTGGCACCCGGGTCCGCGGCCCCGTTACGCGCTGATCACGTCATGGGAGAGTGACGCGGTGATCGACGCCTGGATCAGGCGCGAGATGGCGCCGCGGCGCGCGAAGGCGCCGCGCCGCCGGCCAGCGGCGCGCAAGCTGGCGGCTGCACAGGAACTGGCGGGCTCCCCTCGCTAGCCGTGCCGGGCGCGGCCAGCCGGGCACAGCGATCCCGGCCGGCCGCGCCCGATGCATGTCCGGCGACACCCCAGCGGCAGGCCTGCTGGAGTGCGACGCGGACCGCGCCGCCACTTCCTGAGACGCCGGCGGCCAGTTACTCTCCGCTCATCCGCCACGCGAACGCCAGCGGCGAGGCTGCGGTCAGGTCGATTGCCGGTTCGGTGTTGGAGTAGGACTGCATGTTGTCCCGGAATTCGGCGCTGGAGGAGTTGAAGGCCGCGTAGGTGTCCACACCGTTGGCGGGGCAGGCGATCATTCCGCTGACCGATCCGGTCGTTGCCTTGGAGTTCGGTCCTTCCACGGCGGCGCCGGCCAGGATCGTGCCGGTCCCGTTGAGAGAGCCAGCCAGGTTGGCTACTTGGTGCTGCAGGCAGTCCGGGAATTTCGTGCCGTCGCCGACGATGAACGACAGGCCCCAGCCGTTCGCGCCGAGGATGTTCCCTAGCCATTCGTCGGCGTAAGCGGCGTAGGTGGTCGTGCCGGTCAGGTGGTCATACTCGCTGGCCATGACCGACAGGCCCGCGCCGTGTGAGGTGGTGTCCCAGGTCCCCCACGGGAACCCGAATCCGAACGGGTCCGTGTCGGACTGGGCCACCGCCTTGTCCAGCTGCTTCTTCAGGTCGGCGATCAGTGCGGCGGGCGTCGTTGCCAGCCCTGGCGGGTTCCCGGCCTCGACGATGGCGTTGGCCAGCTCGTAGTGCGCGACACCGGAGACGTCGTAGAGGTTGAGCGTGTCGGCAGCGTCGTTGGGTCCGGTGATGTAGGCGTTCGCCCACTGGGCAGCCAACGGGAGGTAGTACATGGGATCGGAGTGCGGGAGCCCGGCCGGTGGAGTCGCGGCGGCCAGGGCCTTGTACAGCTCGGTCGCGCCCAGCTCCATGTCATCGCGCCACTCGACTTCGGGATAGAAGCTGTACGGAATGGCGGTCAGCAGGTTGCCGGTCCACGCAGTGTTGGCCAGGCCGTAGACGTCCTCCGCATCGAGCAGGCACGTGTCTGCATAAGCCGGGTCGCTGATGCGGAACACTTGGTAGCACTCGGCGAACGCTGCGGCGTCTCGCCCCGCGATGTTCGGGCTGATCAGCGCACCAGGAGCGCCGGCTCTGAACACCGGCCGGTTGCGTATGTAGCGATACAGCGGGCTAGTGCCGCCGTAGGTGTCATCGGCTTGCGGCAGCCGCCAGATGTCATGGTCACTGATCGTCTTAGAGTTACCGGCTCCGATGCCGACCTGGTAGTACATGGTCTTGGTGGCGTCATTCCACATCTTCATCAGCCAGTCGGTGCCGAACTTCGCCTCGGCGGTGAAGCCCGGGCCGGCCTGGTTCGGGAAGTCCCGGACCAGCAGCAGCACCAGGTCGACGGTGTAACTCGTCGTCTCCACGAACTTGAGGTAATCGCCGGCGTCCCACCACCCGCCGGACGCGTCCATCGACACACCGAGCGAGGTCAGGCTGCCGGAAAAGCCACCCGTCGAGGCCTTGTAGCTCGGCGTCAGGTACGTCATCGCGTTCTCGTCGTTGAGGTGGCCAGGCGCCGTCCGCAGCGCCGACGGAATGTAGTTCGGGCCGTCCCGCTCGTTCTGGTAGAAGGACAGCGCATTAGCCATCGCGCCAGCGTAGATGTTCTGAGCCGTGTCGATCCTGAACGACGGTGAGGTCGCCGCGACCGGGCCAGTCACCGAGATCGAGTAAGTACCCGGTGCCGTGACCGAGCCGAAGTCCAGCGCGTAGACGTCGGGATAGCTCGAGCTCCACGAGCCGAGATCCGCACCGATCGGCGCGGAGTAGACGGCGGTCCCGGCAGAGTTGACGACAGAGAACGTCGCTCCCGTCTCGGCGGTCGACGCCATCAGGTACGCACGTTTTGCCGTGGCGGAGTAGCCGAGCTGATTGATCCGGACAGAGGCGGTTCCAGCGGCCGCCTGGGCTGCGTTCGGCAGGACAATGGCCAGAAAGGGAACCGCCACTGCGGCTCCGAGCATGGCAGATACAGCGCGGCGCATTTCACAGCTCCAGTCGGCTAGCTGGTAAACGGCTCGAGCAGGTGGCTGAAGTCCCATGTGTTCTGGGTGATGCCGGAGCAGGTGTTGCTGTCGACGGTGCCGGGGCAGCCGCCGTTATCACGCTGGATGGCCCACATTGAGAGCAGGTTCATGTTGTTGGCCTGCGCGAAGTTCAGCATCGTCGTCGCGTCGGGGAGGTAGGTGACCTCGGTCTTCTTCCGAAGGTCGTCGATGCCGGGCAGCAGGGTCATCGCTTCCATGTTCCAGATCTGCGCCGACGTCAGGCTCGGGTAGATGGTCTGCAGCTGGGCGTGGGTGCTGGTGGCCGCGTTGATGGCCGCCTGGCCCATGTTCACTACGCCCTCTTTGGCGATGTAGTAGTCGAAGACCATGATGTTGACCGACGTCACAGCTGCCCCGTTGGCGACGGCGCTCTGCAGCACGGCCTCGCCATTGGGGTCGAGCCCGTACTGCTCGACCGGAATTGTGTACTGGATCTGGATCGGGATGCCGTTCTGTGCCGCCCATTGCTCGGTGAGGGCGATCGCCTGGTTGCGGCGGGTGATCCCGGCAGTGTTGTTCAGCGAACTGGACTCGACGTCCATATCCAGCCTGGTGACCCCGAGCGTGGTGATCACCGACTCGTAGTCGGCCGCGATCGCGTTCACGTTCGTGCATGAGTCGGCGATCTCAGTGCCACCGTGATCGGCGCTGTATCCGCCGAAGGACGGTATGACGTCACCGCCCATCGCGCGCAGCGAGGCAATGTCCGCGGCGTAGTAGGTCAGGGGCTGCGAGGACACGCCATTCCAGTCCAGGCTGCAGGAGCTCTTACCCGTCGACTGCAGGAACGCGAGCGTGAAGTACCTGGCGCCCGATGCCTGGGCCGTCGCGGTGATGCTAGGGGTATTGGGTGCGAGGTAGGTCTCGTAGTACGGCGCATAGACATGTGCGGGCAGCGGCGTGTAGTTGGCCACGGCGGCCTCCCCCGCGCCCGCCAGTGGCCAGATCATCGCCGCCGCCGCAGCAGCGACGGCGAGCGCGAGCCGGCGCCGGGCCGTCATGCCGTCCTCGCCAAGGATCGGTAGCGGATGTCGTTGTCCGGCCAGATCGGGGACGGCAATTCGTTGGTGCCGGATAACGCTGGGGTCATTCTGGCCACTCCCGTCGTGGTCGAACCGCTCTAACCCGGCCCCCCTGAACCTTTGGTTAGTTTGTATACTTTCCGAACCAACGCGTCAATAGCCCCCAGCCTGGCCAGACTCCGGGATTGCGGTCTGCGCGCGTGATGCGCTACAAAGAAGCACCGGCGATGAGGCTCGCCGTAACCGCGGACCCGTCACGCTGATGGCCTCTACCACCAAGTTCGGTGTAACTGCGTGGGAGAGGAGCGGACAGTGGATGCCCAGATACCGGAGCCTCCCGGCAAAGATCCTGGGGGCGCACTCCCCGCTGGCGATCCTAGAGTGCGGCCCGCTCAGACCAGGTTCGCCGGCGGCACCTCGTGAGCGCTGTGCTGCCGATCCCGGTAGTCCAGTGCCTTCAGGTCATCACGGTCGCGGCAGCGGCTCCCGGAGTTTCCGGGCTGATCAGCAAGGTTGAGGCGCGCCTGCAGGGCCGGGCTGGGCCGCGGGTCTGGCAGCCTTACTACGACATCGGCAAGCTGTTCCGCAAGGAGGCACTCGCGCCGGACGAGTCGAGCTGGGTATTCCTGGCCGGGCCGCTGGTGGCGATGACGTGCTATCTGACCGTGCCGCTGCTGATCCCCGTCCTCACCACATTCGGCCTGCCGCTCGGCTACATGGGTGACATTCTCGGCGGCGGCTTCATCCTGTCGCTGGCCAGCTTCATGGTCGCGGTCGCGGCACTGGACACCGGCAGCCCGTATGCGCAGATGGGCGCCAGCAGGGCTAAGACGTTCGGCGCCATTACCGAGCCCGTGATCCTGTTCGTGGTGTTCACCGTCGCGCTGATCACCGGCACCGACCTGCCGTATGCGCTCGCCGCGACGGTGCGGTCGTCGGCCAGCCAGATTGTCCGCCCTGCGCATCTGCTGGCCGCCGCGGCTTTGTTCATGGTGATCCTCTACGAGACCGGCCGCATCCCGGTGGAGACGCACACCGGCACGAACGAGTTCGGCATGATCGAGGAGGCCAGGCCGTTCGAGCACTCCGGGCCCTACTTCGCGCTGCTGAAATGGGGCTCGGCGATGAAGCAGCTGATCCTCTACACGATTCTGCTCAATGTTTTCGTCGCGCCCTGGGGTCTGGCGTCGACGCCAGACGCCGGCTCGGTGGTACTCGCCATCGCGGCGCTCATCGGGAAAGCCGCACTGCTTGGCGTCATCGTCGCCGTCATCGACAACTCGTTCGCCAAGCTACGGCTTTTCAAGATCACCGAGTTCGCGGCAGCCGCCTTCCTGCTGGCCGTCCTCGGCGTGTTCACGCTGTACCTGGGCGGTGGCTGATGTCCGGAATCGTCACCGCCACGGTCGCGGCGCCAAGCGTCCTGTCAGGTGGCGCGAACGTCATCGCCGTCGGCGTCCTGCTGCTGGAGTTCGGCATGTTCCGGCAGGCATTGCTGCGGGATCAGGTCCGGCTCTATGCGGCTCAGTCGGCGCTGATCTCCGTGCTCGCCGTCGTGGTGGCTGCCGCACGCCATCTGCCGGACCTGTATGTGCTGGCCGCGCTGTCCTTCGCGCTCAAGGTGGTGATCGTGCCGGTTGCGCTGCGGCGGCTCCTGCGCGGGCTCGGCCTGGCCGGGGACGATCCACGATGGAGCGACATCGCCGGCAGCCATACGCTCAGCCTGGCCACCACCGTGCTCGTGGCGATCGCCGTCGCGGCGTTCGGCTTCTTCAGCGTTGCCCAGCTCGGCATCCGCAGTCCGGTACTGCCGACAACGGCGCTCGCCGTCTCGGTCGCCGTAGCGCTGGTCGCGTTCGTGCTGATGATCGTGCGCCGGGACGTGATCTCCCAGGCGATCGGCTTCTTGTCGCTTGAGAACGGGATCTCCCTGACCGCGCTCGTGGTGGCGGCCGGGCTGCCGCTCATCCTGGCGGTGGCGTTCCTGTTTGACCTGCTGGTGGTGGCGGTGGTGTTCGGGCTGCTGATCCGGGTCCACCACGGCCGGGCCGAGTCCATGTCCACCGCCGACCTGACAAACCTGCGAGGTTAGGGTGGCCGCCGTCCTCATGCTCTTGTTCACGCTGCCGGTTGCCGCGGCCCTGGTATGCCTGCGCGCGCCGATCGCCGCAGCGCCGATCGCGACCGCCGTGTGCGGCACTGCCTGCTTCGGCCTTGTGCTCGCGCTTGTGCCCGCGGCGGCCAGCGCCGACGTTCAGTACCTGCGGTTCCTGCGAGTCGACGCGCTGAGCGTCGTCTTCCTGCTGGCCACCGGCTTCCTGTACGCGGCCGTCTCGGTGTACGCCATCGGCTACCTGTCCGGGCACGAAGATGCGGCGTCCCGCAGCTACTCCCG
Source organism: uncultured Actinomycetota bacterium (assembly GCA_963792725.1). Classification (GTDB taxonomy): domain Bacteria; phylum Actinomycetota; class Actinomycetes; order Streptosporangiales; family Streptosporangiaceae; genus JAJYUU01. The sequence continues at coordinate 91,893 of CAWBXJ010000006.1, forward strand.
CCGGTTCTGGGTCGGGCTGAACCTGTTCGCGTGGGCCATGCTCGCCGCGCCGATGATGAGTAACCTGGCGCTGCTGTGGATCGCCATCGAGGTGACGACCGTCATCTCGGCGCTACTGGTGGCCATCGAGGACACCGACGGAGCGGCCGAAGCAGCCTGGAAGTATGTGCTGCTGGCGTCGGCCGGCCTGGGGCTTGCCTTGCTGGCGACCATCTTCGCTTACTACGCGGGTGCGCAGGTGCTGGGCCAGTCCTACGACCTCGGATTCGTGCAGCTGCTCGTGGTCGCCGGGCGGCTGCCGCACGCTGCGGTGCAACTCGCGTTCGTGCTGGCCGTCCTCGGCTTCGGCACGAAGATGGGCCTGGTCCCGGTCCACACCTGGCTCCCGGATGCGCACTCCGAGGCACCGACACCTGTATCCGCGCTGCTGTCGGGGTCGCTCCTGGCGATCAGCTTCTACGCGATCCTCCGCTTCTATCAGGTCGCCGAAGCGGCGCTCGGATCACGTTTCCCGCGCGACGTGCTGCTGGCATTCGGCGTCGCGTCGTTGCTGCTCGCGGCCCTGTACCTGTTCGGTCAGCGCGACATCAAGCGGCTGCTGGCGTACTCCAGCGTCGAGCACATGGGCATCCTGGCCATCGGGGTCAGTTTCGGCGCGCCAGCTGCGCTGGCCGGAGTGTTGCTGCATGTGCTGGCCCACGCGACCGCCAAGGGCAACGCGTTCATGGGCGCGGGCGTGCTCGTCCGCAAATTCGGCACCAAGCGGATCTCCGGCGTCCGCGGCGGACTCGACCTGCTCCCGTGGAGCGGGCCGCTGTTCCTGCTGGCGATCTTCGCCCTGGGCGCGATGCCGCCGTTCGGCCTGTTCCGTTCCGAGTTCGAGATCGTGGCCGGTGGCCTGGGCTCGGGCAGCTACGTCGCCGCCGCAATCCTGATCATCGCTGTCACGGTTGCGTTCCTCGGACTGGCAGCGGCCACGACCCGGCCGATGATGCGACCGGGCCGGCCGGCCTTGGCTCGCGGCGAGCCGAGCGCCTGGATGGTGATCCCGGTCGCGGCCGGTGCCATCGCGCTCCTGGTCCTTGGCATTCACCCGCCTGCCGAGCTCACCGAGCTGTTCAGCCGCGCGATCCGGCTGCTGAGCGGCGCCACGTCATGACCGCCGCGCCCGAGCATGAGGTCGCCGGCCGGATTCCGGCGCTGTGGGACCTGGTGGCCGCCAAGGTCGCGGCCGGCGAGCGGCTCGCGGACCTGTTCTGCACCGCGACCGACCGCGGCCTGACGCTGTCGGCGCAGCTAGCCGGGCCGGCTGACATCAGCACGCTGGACGTGCTGGTGCCGCCAGGCCGCGCCAGCTATCCCGCGCTCACGCCCATCATTGGCTCGGCCTTCTGGTACGAGCGGGAGATCCACGACCTGTTCGGCCTCGTGCCCGACGGCCATCCGCGGCTCGAGCCGCTGATCCTGCCGACCGACGTTCCCTGGCGACCGGAGCCGGGCGCGACCGGCAGGCCGGCGTCGATCGACCCTGATCCTGGCGTCCTGCCGCGGCACACAACCGGGCCTGGCTTGTTCACCATCTCGCACGGCCCGGTGCGATCGGGTGTCGTCGAGTCACTGGAGTACCTGGTCGAGACGCCAGGCGAGGAGATCCCCCACGTCAACATGCGGGTCTTCTATAAGCACCGCGGGATCGAGAAGCGGTTCGAGGGCATGCGGGCCGCCGACGGCGTGCTGCTAGCCGAGCGAACCGAGGGCGTTGCTTCCGTGGCGCACGCGCTGGCCTACTGCCAGGCCATCGAGCGGATGGCTGGAGTGCAGCCACCCTGGGCGGCGGCGCTGATCAGGGTGCTGCACGCCGAACTCGAGCGGCTGGCCTGCCACCTGGATGTCATCGTGCGCCTGGCCGACGGGGCTGGGCTGGCCGTTGCGACCGCGCGGTTCGGCTGGCACAAGGAGATGGTGCTGCGGCTGACTGGTCAGCTCTGCGGGAGCAGGTTCGGCCGTGGCGTCGTGGTGCCCGGCGGGGTGAGTGGCTGGCCACGGGCCGAGCCCGCCGACGTGCTGGCCGGGCTCGGGGCGATGGACAAGCGGATCGCCGCCGACATCAGGCTGCTGACAGGTACAGCGTCATTCCTGGACCGATTGCGCGGAACGGGGCCGCTTGCGCCGCTGCGGGCGAGCGAGCACGGGGCGCTTGGACCGATCGGACGAGCGTCGGGCTACGTGGACGACGGCCGGCTGCTGCGTCCTTACGCGGCCTACGGATCCCTCGGGGCCGCGGCCGCCTCGCGCCAGGACGGCGACGCCCTGGCGCGGCTTCAGGTCCGCGTCGACGAGATCGCTGGCAGCTTCCACCTGCTGCGGCAGGCGGTTGACGAGCTCGCCGAGGCCGACCCCGGGCCACTGCGTGTCGCGTGCCAGCCCGCCGACGGTCGCGCCGCCGGCTGGGCGGAAGCGCCGCAGGGCGAGGTGCTCTATGACGTGGGCCTTCAGGACGGCCTCATCAGCCGCTGCCGGTCCAGGTCAGCCTCGTTCCACAACCTGGTGCTGATGCACGAGGTGTTCAGGGGCGACATCCTGACCGACTTCCCGTTCATCGAGGCAAGCTTCGGCTTGTCTGTCGGTGGCGTGGCTGGGTAGCGGGAGGTCATCGATGTGGGCTCTGCGCGGACTGCGCGACGGCGTGCTGACTACTCGCTGGCCGGCCCGGCCTGACGACTACGCGGCTGCGATCAGCGGGCCGGCCACGGTGCTCGACGGACGTGCGGCGGCCGGCTCTGTCGAGGATCTGGCGGCGCTGTGCCCAGCCGCGGCGATCAGGCCGGATCCGTCCGGCTCGGTGCGGATCGATCAGGGCGGCTGCATTCTGTGCGGCCGGTGCGTGTCCGCGCGCCCCGATGTGTTCGGCTGGGCCGCCGGCCCGCAGGTCGCCTCTGTCAGCAGGGCGGGGCTGGTCGTCCCGCCGGGCGAGGATGCCGCGTCGCTGGCAGCGGTCACCGGCCGACTGCGGGAGCGCACCAAGGCGTTGCGTCGCTCAGTACACCTGCGGCACGTGGACGCGGGATCTGACGGCAGCGAGGAATGGGAGATCATGGCGCTGCTGAACCCGGTCTACGACATTCACCGGCTCGGCATGTTCTTCACCGCGAGCCCTCGCCACGCCGACGTCCTGCTGGTGACCGGGTCCGGGGCACGCGGCATGGCCGGGCCGCTGCGGGACACGTACGCGGCGATGCCGCACCCGAAGGTGGTCATCGCGGTCGGCTCCGACGCCGTCGGCGGCGGCATCGTCAGTCCGTCCTACGCGACCAGCGGCGGGATCGGCGGCATCGTGCCGGTTGACGTCTGGCTGCCCGGCTCGCCGCCGAGTCCGTTTGCCATCCTGTCCGCGCTGCTGCTGGCCCTCGGCCGGCTGCCGGGCGCCGGACTGGCCGGCCCGGACGCAAGTGGTCAGCGGTGACCGGGTACGGCGCAGCGCTGGCCGCGGGCCTGATCTTGCTCACCCTGGCCGCCGCCGCCGATCTGGCGCTGGGTGTCCGGCGGCCCAGGTGGCGGCCGCTTCCGTACGCCCTCGGTGCCGCCGCCTCGGCGTGCGTGCTGGCGGCGGGCGCCGCGGCGGTGACTGGACAGCGGGTGGCGCTGCGATCCGGCGGCGTCCTCGGGTCCGTCTGGATCGGCGGGCACCCCAGTTCAGTCCTAGGCCTGACGGCGGACAGGCTGTCCGGCCTGTTCCTGGTGATCGCGTTCGGCGCTGCGCTGGCCGTCTCCCTGGCGTGCGCGTCCTGGGCCGCGGGGCGTCGCGGGCCGGGCCGGCGGGGTCTTGGCGCAAGCTACGCGCTGGCGCTCGGCTCCGTCGCGGTCGTGCTGTCCGCGTCGGACGCATTCACGCTGCTATTTGCGTGGGAGTCGCTGACGCTGGCGTTCTGGCTGCTGGCCGGCTTCGACCGAGGCAGGACTGGCCGCGCGCGAGCTGCGCTGGTGACCCTGGCATTCGGCCACATCAGCGGCGCGGCCCTGCTCGCCGGGCTCGTACTGCTCGCGACCAGGACTGGCTCGCTCGCACTGGCCGCGATGACGCACGTGCCGGCCGGGCCTCTTCGGGCCACGGCCAGTGTGCTGCTCCTGGCGGGCTTTGCCGTCAAGGTGGGCCTGGTGCCATTCCAGGTCTGGCTGCCACGGGGTTACACCGCGGCGCCAGGGCCGACCAGAGCGATCATGGCGGGCGTGGCCGTGAATGTCGGCTTCTATGGCATGTGGCGAACGCTGGCGCTGCTCGGACCGCCGCCGACGGCAGTGATCGCGACCCTGCTCGCGCTGGCCAGCCTGACGGCCGTGCTCGGCATCGCCCACGCGGCGGTACAGGCGAGCCTGCAGCGTGTCGTCGCCTACTCCAGCGTCGAGAACACCGGACTGATCCTGGCGGGCTTCGGCGTCGCCCTTGTCGGCGCTTCGATCGGTAACCGCAGCCTGCAGGCGGTCGGGTTGCTGGCCGCCACCCTGCAGGTGATCGCCCATACAGCGGCTAAATCGCTGCTCTTCGTCTCCAGTGCGGGAATCGAGACAGCAGGCGGCACCGATGACGTCGACGACCTGCGCGGATCAGTCCGGCGCGCACCGTGGAGCGGGACGGGCCTGGCGATCGGCAGCCTGACGCTCGCCGGGCTGCCGCCGACGGCCGGCTTCGTCTCGGAATGGTTCCTGCTCGAGGCGTTGATGCAGCAGTTCCGCGTACCTGGTCTCGGCGACCGGCTGGTACTGGCTGTCACCGGTGCTGCGGTCGCGCTGACGGCCGGGTTCGCTGGAGTGACCTTCGTCCGGCTGGTGGGGCTCGTCGTACTCGGCCGGCCAGCGTCCCGCCACAGCCCTGGCGGACCAGACCAGGGGCGCGCCGGACGAGTCGCCGTCGTCTTGCTCGCCGCAAGCTGCCTTGGCCTTGGCGCCATCGCGCCGCTGGAGATCCGCCTCATCGGCGCCGGACTCTCGCCCGTGCTGTCCGGCCCGGCAGTATCGGGCGCGCTCAAGTCACCCTGGATCGTTCAGCCGGTCTTCGCCGGCTTCTCGATCCTGTCCCCGTCGTGGCTGTGGGTCGTGATGCCGGCACTGTTCGCCCTGGTCGCGACCCTCGGCTGGGTCGGCTCAGGCGGGCGGCTGCTGCGGGTGCGCCGCGTGCCGGCCTGGCGGTCAGCCACCGCGGGCGTGTCCGGTCGTGACAGCTACACGGCCTTCGGGTTCGCCAATCCGACCAGGCGAGTGCTGGCTGCGGTCCTGCACACCAGGGCCGAGGTCGTCAGCCTCGAAGCGGATCCCGCCGGCGGCAGCGCGGCGGCGCCGGCCGACGACCAGAGTCCTGATGTCACCGGCACGCAGCCGGCCGGCCAGCGAGCCGCACAAGCCGGGGTGGCCCAGGTCGGATTCAGCTCCGACGTCGTGGAAGTCGTCGAGGAGTACCTCTACCGGCCGTTCCGGCGCCCGTTCCAGGTGATGGTGCGGGCCGCGCAGCGACTCCAGTCGGGTCGGCTCGATGCCTATCTCGCCTACATGGTGATCGCTCTGATCGCAGTCCTGGCCGTCGTCACCGCCATGAGCTAAGCCAGCCGCGATGGGCGCGCCGCATCCTGGTGCCTTGTCGCCGCCATCCGCTACCGCGACAATGGCGGTGGCACCGGCGAGGAGGCGGATATGCGCAAGCGCCGCTTAGGCAATCCCGGCCGTTGGCGGACCTCTTGATGCCGGGCTCCTTCCGCCGAGTCCTGGTGGGCTGGGACGGCTCGCCCGACGCAGCCGAGGCCCTGCAGGTTGCGGCGGCTCTCGTCGGCCGTGACGGCGGCCACGTTGTGGCCCTGGCGGTGCTGAAACAGCGCCCGCCGCACGAAAGCACCGATGACGGTGCGGACGAGGCAGCCACCATCCGGCGCCGGGCCGAAGAGCAGTTCGACAGGCTGCGGCGGCAGCGGCCGGGCGCCGGCGACCTGCGGCTCAGCGCACACGTGGTGACCGAGGACGAGCCTGGCGCCGCCGGCCAGGTCATCTGCGACTACGCGGCGGAGCATGGGTTCGACCTGCTGATCGTCGGCCGCCACGGTGATGGCGGGGTGCGGCGAGCCAGTCTCGGCCACGTGGCCAGCACGGCTGCGCATGCCAGCCAGGTCCCGGTTCTCCTGCTCAGCGCCCGCTAGGGAGCGCTCGACTCGATGACGCCTGGTTACAGGCCGAGGCTGTCAGCCAGCTCGACTGCCTGCCGCGCCCACCGCGAGGTGAACAGGAGCACGCGGCTGCGTTCGGAGAACTTGACGGCAGGGTCGATTTCGCCGCCTCCCCCGTAGCGATACTGCCGGGGCTGCCGTAGCTGCGCGAGGGTGAACGCCGCCATCCAGTCGTACTTCACGGCCGAGGACCACATGCCAAGCTGAACAAGGCGGGGATCGTCGGCCCAGCCGGCCGCCCGCAGGCCGCGCAGGTAGCCGTCGAACACGACCTGCTCCAGGTGCGGCAGGTCGCGCGCGGAGATGAAGTGGTCAAAGGCCGCATCGGGGACGACGTTCCCGACGTCCTCGCCGACCGCCCCAGAGCCGGTAAAGCTCCAGTCGATCAGGACGACCTCGCCGCCGGGCTGGCGGTACAGGTTCTTGGGCCAGAAGTCGAGGTGGCAGAGCGTGCGCGGCAGCGACTCGCTGATCGCGTAGAGCCGGTCGCGCTCCGCGTGGACGAACCGCACGCCGTCCCGCAGGCCGGCCGGGAAGTGCTCGCGCACCAGGGGGTGCTGCCAGGTAGCGTCGTCAGCCAGCAGATCCCAGTCCACCGGCTTCTCGCCGCTGTACTCGCGCAGGAAACTCCGGCTCAGCCAGGAGACCGGCGGCAGTGGCTGGCCGCAGGCGAAGGGAGCCTGGGCACGGCCGAGCGCTTCGGCCGCGGGACCGTACGTCTCCGCCGGCCACGCCTCGCCTGGCTCGCCATCGGCCCACTCCAGCAGCAGGACAGCTTCCCGGTCACTGACATGCGCCGCCAGGCAGGCCGGTGCTGTGATGCCGGTTCCGGCGTAGGCGGCGCCGAGCAGATGCTGGTAGGCAAGCGGCTCCCGGCACCAGTACGTCCACCGGCCCGGGTCGTGATCTCCGGCCGTCCAGTGTGCATCCCACGGCGTCTCGCCCCGGTCGCGGTCGGCCCGGATGTATTTCAGCACCGCCTGCCGAATCGCGCTGGTGCGGACCCGCCACACCCCACTGCTCAGCCACCGGTTGTGCGGCAGTTCCTCGGCGACGAGCCCGCCCGCGTCAGCTCCGACGCGCTCGAGTAGTTCCTCCACCGTCGGCATCCCAGCAGGGTGACCCACGGGCGCGTGGCGCGCAAATCGGGTTCGCCGTGCGACGCGCGCCGCGGCATCTCCCCGGACACTTCCGGCGGCGACCTGCGATCAGCCGACCCCGTCGCTCCAGAGCTGCCGCCACCGCCGCCGCTTGTGAGTCGCCTGCGCCAGGGCCCGGCGATGAGCCGACATTTCCCGCGCATTGTCCACGGGTTCCAGCCTGACCGTCCCGTATCTCCTGCTGAGCCCGGCCCGGATCAGGTAGTCAGCCAGCGCAGGGTTCTTCGGAAAGGCCGGCCCGTGCAGGTAGGTGCCGATCGCGTTGCGGTACACGCAGCCTTCCGAGCCGTCCTCGGAGTTGTTGCCGCCGCCGACGATGACGTGGCCGAACGGCTGAGCTCCGCTGCGCAAGTAGGTCCGGCCGCCGTGGTTTTCGAACCCCACCAACGCACGGTCGCTCCACTGGACAATCAGGTTGCCGACGGCACGCACGCTTCCGGCCCTGGTGATCGTGTCGAGCTTGGTACCGGTCTGGGCCGCCCGGTGCACGGTGTGGGCATCAAAGATGCCCAGGCCACGGAGTTCCTCGCCGCTCGCGGTCTTGTAGTAGTGACCCCAGAGCTGATAGCCGGCGCAGACCGCGAATGCCGCGGCGCCATCGCTGATCGCCTGCCGGATGCCCTCGCCCTTGTTCTCCAGCAGGTCATCGCAGACCACCCGCTGGTGAGCGTCGGCACCACCGCCGACCAAGAACAAGTCGATGCGATCGGGGTCGACGCGATCGCCAACCTCCAGGTTGTCGACCTCGACGTCGATGCCGCGCCACTCGCACCGCTTCACGATGGTGACCACGTTCCCGCGATCGCCGTACTGGCTCATGACGCTGGGATACAGGTAGCCGAGTACGAGCTTCATCTCACCACGCTCCCCTCCGCCGCGGCCTGCTGCCAGAACGGGCTCAAGTGGCCCAGCCTGACTAGTTCACGCCGCAGCGCCCACAGGGCCGTGTACGAGGTCAGCACGTACAGCGTCTGCCCCGGCGGCGTCCGGTCGAGCGCCTCGAAAAACGCCGCCGCGATGTTACTGCCATCGGGGTCTCCCGCCGCCTGGTCGGCCGCTAGGTCGTCTATCAGGTCGTCGAGCCCGGCGTACTTGAGCCGGATGGCCAGGTCGGCGGATCGACGCCCGAACACCATCAGGCTGGCGACATTGTCACGGCACTGCTCGAAATCCACGTCCCAGATCCAGGACACGTCGCGGCCGTCCGGCCCGTTGTCATTCAGGCCGAAGAGCAGCCGGTGCTGACCGCCAGCCGACAGCACAAGCCGGAGCGCCTCGTTGAACCCGCTTGGGTTCTTGACCAGTACGAGGACCGCCTGCCGGTCGCCGATGCTGACCCGCTCCAGCCGCCCGAAGACGCCGCAGGCCTGTTGCGCGGCCCCCTGGATGAGATCTGGATCGACGCCAAGGCAGGACGCGGCGGCCGCCGCGGCAAGCGCGTTGCAGGCGTTGTACAGCCCGGCCAGCGGCAACTGGATCAGCCGGTCCCCTGCTGGCGTTGTCACCTGAGACTGGCTGCCTTCCACGCCTTGTAGCTCGACCTTCCAGGCCGCGAACCGCGGATCCGGACGACGCCAGCCGCAAGCCTGGCAGGCGTAGTGACCGAGGTGAGCGTAGAAGCTCAGCTCGTACAGCAGATCGCGGCCGCACCGGGGGCAGCGCCGGGAATCGGCCGCGTGCTCGAGGCCCGGCCGGCCCACTGCCGGTCGTCGATGCCGAAGCAGACAACCTTGGCGGCTAGGTCCGCGCCGAGGAAAGCAACCTGCGGATCGTCGGCGTTCAGCACCACGGTGGACGTAGGCGGCAGCGCGCGCAGCGCTCGCTGCCACAGCCGGGCGACGAAGTCGACCTCGAAGTATCGGTCGAGCTGATCACGGAAGAGGTTGGTGATGACCACCAGACGCGGGCTGAGTGCCGTGATGGCCGCCGGCAGCGCGCCCTCGTCTACCTCGAAGATGCCGATCGCTGACTCGGAGACCGAAAGATCGCCGAGCCGGTCCGCCCGGGCGAGCAGCGAGGTCGCGATGCCCGACAGCAGATTCGAGCCCTCGGGATTCGTGATGACGTCAAGCCCGGCAGCTCGGGCCGCGCCGGCCAGGATCCTGGTGCTGGTTGTCTTCCCGTTCGTGCCGGTCACCAGGACGCAGCCGTTGGGAATGCGACCGGCCAGGCCGGCTACCAGGCCGGGATCGATCCGGGTCGCGACCCGTCCGGGCAGGGTCGTGCCGCCACCCCGGCCGAGGGTCCTGGACAGATACCGGGCCGCCTTGCCGAGGTTGACGGCGGCCAGCCGGGTGCCGGACTCCGGCACCCGGCTAGCCAGGCTGCTAGGCATTGGCCTTCTGTGCGAACAGTGAGAGCCAGTAGGGCCGCACGATCATGTCGATCACGTGACACTGGCTCTCGAACGGCAACTTGCCTACCTTCTCGGCGAACACCGGGCTGCTCGAGTGGTAGGTGACGTCCAGCGGAATCTCCTGGTCGTAGTAGTCCGTCAGCCGCCGCACCTGCATCCCCTGAGCCTGCAGGCAGGACACGACGTCGGTCAGGCGCAGGTGCTGCTCCCATACGTGCAGGAATTCGTCGACCACCCAGGCGTCGTCGGAGAGGTCGACGGGCGGTGCGGTGTAGTAGTTCTTGAAGTTCCGGTCGCCTTGCGCCCACACCCGGACGGCGTCGATCCTGGCCATGTCATCGGCATCGGGCCCGGAGATGGTGCGCACGATCTCCTGCTGAAGCCTGCGCTCCCAGTTCCCGTAGTAGCCGTATACCCCGAGCCGCAGCACGCCCCCTGGCTTCAGAGCCCGGCACAGGATGGCGATGCCCCGGGCCGGGTCGGGCAGGTGGTGCACGGTCCCCCAGGAGAGGATGTAGTCGAACTCGGCCTCCTGCTCGAGAGCCATGATGTCCTGCTGGCGCGCCCGGGCGTTGCTGACTGACTCCTGATCGAGGGTCTGATTGACCAGCCCTACCGAGGTCTCCGACAGGTCGTACCCGACGAATGTGGTGTGCGGGAACTCCCGGGCGTAGTCGAGCATCATCAGGCCAGTACCGCACGCGATGTCTCCGAACGTCGCACCCGCCGGGTCAATGCCGCGCTCCTGCAGGAACTGGTGGACATAGGCCGCGTGGCGGCGGTAGCTGTTCTTCCGCTGCGGCGGCGGGAACGGATGCCGCGCATACATGTCGCGGACAGCGCGGACCACGTCCTTCGACGCCGCGCCGTCGACCGCAGGCATGGCGGTTGCGAACGGTCGTACCTGAGTTGTCAAGACCATCACCTTCCCAGAAGTCTGGAAACGCGGGCGATCGGCTACAGGTCAGGCGGACGTCCTGGATATCTGACACCAAGACGGCATGCCATGATCACACTCAGCCGACGCAAATCCCCCGGATACCAGCCGCAAATAGGGCCGCAAGAACGCGACACTCGTTCCCGGCATTGCTGCAGATGAAACGCCGCAGGCCGCATCGCCGGGACGCAGTGCCGGGGCTGCCGCACCCGGCGACGGCGGCACCGGCGCACCCGGCGGCCGACGGCACGGCCGGATCCCGGCGGCGTAGCGTGCTGTCTATCACCTCGCGGCGTGCCGCAACCCGCAGGAGGCGAGATGGTGCAAGACGACCAGGCCGCGGTGCCGGGGCTGGTGCGCAGTGACCCGCGGAGTCCGGGCATCACCCGCGTCCGGAACGGGGACGGCTTCCGTTACTGCAGCCCGTCGGGCGGCCCGGTGACGGAGCCGGAGACCTTGCCCCGCATCGCCCAGCTGGCGATTCCGCCGGCCTGGCAGGACGTCTGGATCTCGCCAGATCCGCTCGGCCACATTCAGGCCACCGGTGTAGATAGCCGAGGCCGCACCCAGTACCGCTACCACCAGCTATGGCGAGAGCAGCGCGACACTCAGAAATTCGCTCATATGCTGCGGTTTGCCAGTGTGCTGCCAGCCCTCAGGACGGCCACGACGCACGACCTGAGGCGCCGCGGCATGAGCCGCGACCGGGTCGTGGCCAGTGCTGTTCGGCTGATCGATCTCGGCCTTTTCCGGATCGGCGGCGAGAAGTATGCCGAGTTGGACCATCACTACGGCGCGACGACCCTGGAGAAGCGGCACGTCACGGTGACGCGCGAAGGACTGCTGTTCGACTACGTCGCCAAGGAGGGCAAGCACCGGGCCATTACCGTCAACGACGAGGTGGTCCTGCCGACCGTCCGGCAACTAGCGCGCAGCAAGAACGGCCTGCAGACGTTGTTCTGCTGGCAGGATGCCGGGTCGTGGCACGTCCTGCACTCGCACGATGTGAGCAGCTACATCGCCTCGCACGCCGGCGCCCACTTCACCGCCAAGGAATTCCGGACCTGGAATGCGACAGTGCTGATGGCGCTGGCGCTGGCAAACGCGGCGCCGTCGCGCACCGAGCGCGGTCGCAGCCGGCTGATAGCGGCGAGCGTCCGGGACGTCGCGGCGTGGCTCGGAGACACCCCGACCGTGGCGCGCAAGTCCTACATCGATCCGGCCTTGATCGGCCGTTACCAGGCCGACGGCGAACTGCCCGGCATCCCGGCGGTACCGGCCGCGCTCCCCGCACCGGGGCCGGCCGAGATCGCGGTCGCTGCGCTGCTGTCCTCAGGTCACTGACCGCCGACCAGTCCGGCGCGGCTCGGTGCTCAGCCGGACCCCGTGGCCTTCAGGTGCTGGTCGAAGAACGCGGCGATCCGCCGACGCGCGTCCTGGGCCGACGAGTCGTGGTAGCGGGTGCCGGAGATCCTCGCCAGGAAGACCAGGAACGGGGTCGCATCGGCCGGGTCAGGATTATTGATGAACCCGTGACCAGCATCGGGATAAACCTTGACGTCATGATCGATGCCCAGGGCAGTCAGCGCGTGCTCCATCCTAGGCGCGGCACTTTTGCCCATCGGGGAGCGGTCCTTGCCGCCGAAGCTGCCGACGATCGGGCAAGAGCCGGCTAGGACACGCTCGGCGTCCTTGGGACAGCCGCCATAGTTGACGCTGGAGGCAGCGAAGCCATGGGCGGGAGCGAGCGCCACGGCGTAGGCCCCGCCCATGCAAAAGCCGATCACTCCGATCTTGCCAGTGCATTCACGGTTGCCCGCCAGCCAGCCACGGACACCCTCGATGTCGTCGAACGTTCGTCCTCGGCCCGATCCGATCTCACGCATGATCGTCCACAGGCAGCGCAGCCGGCTTCCCCAGTAGTACAGGTCGGGTGCCGCAGCCAGGTATCCCTGACTGGCCAGCCAGTCCGCCTGGTTCCGAAGGTCCTGGCCCATACCGGCGAAGTCGTGCACCACGACCACACCAGGCCACGGGCCAGCGGTAGCTGGCGTCGCCACGTACAGCGGCATCTCGCCGTAGGCCGTCCGGATCAGCTCAGTTGTCATTACGGCTCCGCCTGGTGTAGTCGCAGGTCCCTATGCTCCGCGCCGCCGGCATCGCATGCAATCCTGCACCTGGTACCGGCAGCAGCGCGCGCGTCACGGGGTAGCGCCGGCGAGGGACTTTGGCCCCTGGCCGGACGCCGGTTCGGCGGGTGAGATTCGTCCTATGACGACTGACGAGCGCATCGCCAAGCTAGAGGCCCAGATCGATGATCTGCGGACGAAGCTGGCCGAGCTGCACAAAAAGCTGAACAAGGCCCAGCTAGATCAGTGGCAGGGCCGGATCGATGACCTTGAGGTGCAGATGCACCTCGGCGCGATGGAGACCACTGACAGGCTGACTGCGCTCATGGGCCACCTTCGCAGCAGATGGGCCGACGCCCGCCGCCAGGTTGAGGACAGGGCTTCGACAGCATCAAGCATGGCGGACACGGTACGGACCGGCCTGGAGACCGCGTTCGCCGAGGTGCGCAAGGCCCTGCTCGAAACCAAGAACAAGCTCGGCTGACCCGGAGCGCTGACGCGCCTCCGCCGTGCGCTGCGAGCGCAGCCCCTAAGTGCAGACGGCCCGAAGTGGAGGCGGCACGATGAACTTTAACCTCGCGGTCATGCTGCGCGAGACCGCGTCAGCAGCACCGGATCGGAATGTTGCCGTCCATGCCGGCGGCGCGCTGACCTACGGCGAACTGGACTCGCTGTCCGACCGGCTGGCAGCCGGCTTGAACGCGGCCGGCCTGCAGCCCGGTGAGCCCATAGCACTGCAGTTGCCGAACATTCCTCAGTTCCTCGTCGCCTACTTCGGCATCCTGAAGGCGGGCTGCGTTGTCGTGCCGCTGAATGTGCTGCTCAAAGCGCCGGAAGTCGCGTTCCAGCTCACCGATTCGCAGGCGCGGGTGCTGATCACCTGGGAAGGCATCCTCGGCGAGGCGGCCAAGGGCGCCGCCGCCGCGGAGGTGAGCCAGATCTACGCCCTCGGCCACGCTGAGAGCGACGCCGTCGCCCGGCCGTTCGAGGCACTGCTCACCACGAGCGTGACCGGACGCTGGCTCGTCGCGCGCGAGCCTACGGATACGGCGGTGATCGTCTACACCTCGGGGACGACCGGTCGGCCCAAGGGCGCCGAGCTAACGCATATCGGGCTCTACATGAACGCCGATATCCCCGGCCGGCTCTTCGATGTGCAGGCCGAGGATGTCGTCATCACCGCGCTGCCGTTCTTCCACGTGTTCGGGCTCTGCAGCATCCTGAACGTCTGCATCCGGTTTGGCTGCACGATGTCGCTGATCCCTCGGTTCGACGCCGAGACCACGCTCACGGCCATTCAGCGTGATGGTGCCACCATCTTCGAGGGCGTGCCGACCATGTTCATCGCGCTGCTGTCGTGCCAAGAGCTAGAAAAGTACGACACATCCTCGCTGCGAGTCGCGATCTCAGGTGGAGCGTCGATACCTGCGCCAGTCCTGGACGCGTTCGAGGAGCGCTTCGGGGTCGTGATCCTGGAGGGCTACGGGATGACCGAAACCGCGTCCACCACGACCTTCAACAAGAGCATCACCGACCGCCGGATCTACAGCGTCGGCAAGCCTATCTGGGGGACGCAGACCGAGGTATGGGACGAGGATGGCCACGTCCTGCCGCCGGGTAAGGATCACGTTGGCGAAGTGGTGACCCGCGGACTGCATACGATGCAGGGCTACCTGCACAATCCGGCAGCTACCGCCGAGGCCTTCGCCGGCGGCTGGCTCCATACGGGTGACCTCGGCTACTTCGATGACGATGGCTATCTGTTCATCGTCAGCCGCAAAAAAGAACTCATCATTCGCGGCGGGTACAACGTGTACCCGAGCGAGATCGAGGACGTGCTCCATTCACATCCGGCCGTCGCCGAGGCCGCCGTCATCGGCATACCAGATGACCGACTTGGCGAAGAGGTCATGGCGGTCGTCAAGCTGGAGGCAGACTGGCAGCTCCTGGCGGCCGACCTGATCGCGTACTGCCGGGAGCGGATGGCCGCCTACAAGTACCCGCGGGTTATCGAGTTTCGCGATGAGCTCCCGAAGAACACCCTTGGCAAGGTCCTGAAGAGCGAGCTGCTCACACGCTGAGCTCGCTTTGCGCCCGGCTCCCCGGCTATGAGCAGCGACGAGGGAAGGAGTGCAGCCATGGCGGCTCCCGTGCGCCAGCACGGCCGGATACCCCGGCTGGCGGACGACTACAGCCGGGTCGCAGCTGCTGAGCGTATGCAGTTCCTCCAGACGGTGACGGGCGCCAACCTCGAGCACGTCAGCGGATCCTCGGTCGACCCGGGGGTACTTGCCGGAAACATCGAGAACTTCGTCGGCACGGCTCAGGTCCCCCTCGGCATTGCCGGCCCGCTGCTGGTCCACGGTGAGCATGCTGAGGGCGAGTTCTACGTACCGATGGCGACAACCGAAGGCACCCTCGTCGCCAGCTACAACCGCGGCATGAAGCTGTTGCACCGCGCGGGCGGCGTGACGACCACGGTGGTAGACGACAAGATGCAGCGCGCGCCGGTCTTCGGCTTCGAGAGCGCGAGGCAGGCCCGCGCCTTCGGGCACTGGGTGACGGCGAACTTCGAGGCGATCAAGCGGGAGGCTGAGGCGACCACCAGTATCGGGCGCCTGCACGACATCGAGCAGTTCTCGGCCAGCAGGTACTTGTTCCTTCGTTTCAACTTTACGACCGGTGACGCGGCCGGTCAGAACCTCGCCGGCAAGGCGACCGCACAGGCATGCGGCTGGATCCAGCACGAGTATCCGGGCATCGAGCACTTCTGCCTAGAGTCGAATCTGGCTACAGACAAGAAGAGCTCCCAGATCAACATCCTGGATACCCGTGGGAAGCGCGTGACCGCTGAGGCAACGATCGCCCCCGATCTGATCCGGCAGATCATGCACACAACCACGGACGAGATGTTCCGGGCCCGCCAGGTATCCAACCTCGGCGGCATGATGGCCGGCGTCAACAACAACGGCAACCATTCCGCCAACGCGATTGCTGCGTTGTTCGTCGCGACCGGACAGGACATCGCGAACGTGGCCGAGTCGTCGGCCGCGCTCGTGCACACCGAACTGCTCGCCGACGGCAGTTACTACTATTCGATCACCATCCCGGCGCTCATCGTGGCCACGTACGGCGGCGGGACAGGCCTGCCAACGCAACGCGAGTGCCTTGAGTTGCTCGGCTGCTACGGCACTGGCAAAGTGCACAAGCTCGCCGAGATCATCGCCGCCACCGTCTTGTGCGGCGAGCTCTCTCTGGGCTCGGCAGTCGTCGCGGGCGAGTGGGTCGCCGCGCACGAGCGACTAGGGCGCAACCGCCCGTAACGTTTTGGCTGGCTCGGCCGCCTTACCTGGCTTGGCCGCCTTACCTGGCTTGGCCGCCTTACCTGGCTTGGCTGCCTTGGCCGCCTTGGCTGGCTTGGCCGCCTTACCTACCTTGGCTGGCTTGGCCGCCTTGGCTAGCTTGGCCGCCTTGGCTGGCGTAGCCGCCTCGCCGTGGCGACGCCCGACCGCCGCGAGCAGTTCGGCCAGCCCCTCTTCGATGCCGGCGGCCAGCACCTCCAGATCGGGGGTGGTGTCGTAGTCGCCGGTCAGCCCGAAGGTGACCTGCCCGCAGTAGGTGAAGATCGAGACACCCGTGCGCAGGGTCGCGGCGATCGGCACGTACGGAATGATCTCGATCAGCCGCCGGCCAAGCCCGTACAGCGGCTGCTGAGGTCCGGGGACGTTCGTGGTGACCGTGACGATCTCCCGCTGCGGAATGCTGAAGGCGAGCCGGACGAACGTCGATGCCAGTACCGACGGCGTGTACCGCCGCAGGGAGACAAATGCCTCGCCGGCCGCGGACTCGCTGCTCGCCTTCAGAGTCGCCATCTGGGCGGTCACGGCGGCCAGCCGCTCTACCGGGTCGGCGATGTCGACCGGCAGGGTGGCCACCAGCGCCGACACGCGGTTCTCGTAGATGCTTTCCTGGCCTGCGGACCGGACCGACACGGGCACCAGCGACGGGACCATGGACGGTGTCGGCTCTTCCCCGCGGGCCTGAAGGAGCGCTCGGAAGCCGCTGCTGATCACTGCCAGGAAGACATCGTTCACCGTGCCGCCGAGCTCGTTCTTGATCGTCTTGACGTCACTCAGCGACGCCCTGGCCCAGGTATAGCGACGCTGCCGGCCGATCGGACCAGTGAGCGAAGAGGCGCGGGCTGGCGGCAGCGCCGTGGCGTACTGCGCCAGGCCCCGGACCGTGTCGGCTACCTGCCGGACGGCGAGCTCCGGATGAGCTACCGCTCGCTTGATCGCGCCGCCCTCGCGCAAGGGCAGCGCGGCGCCAGCCATGGCGGCTCGCACGGCGAGCTCGAGTCCCGACGGCTCGGGCGGGACCGGAGGAGTCTCGACATCGGGCAGCGGCGGCGGCTCAGGCGAAGCGTCGAAGATCACGCGGTAGAGGTCGGTGCCCGACACGCCATCAACCATGCAGTGGTGCACCTTGGAAATCAGCGCCCAGCGACCCTGCTCAAGGCCTTCGACCAGCCAGTACTCCCACAGCGGGTAGTCGCGGTCCAGCCGCTGCGTCATGACCCGCGCCATCAGGCGACGGAGCTGCTGATCCCCGCCAGGGGCCGGCAAGGCCGTCTGCCGGACGTGGTACCGGAGGTCGAAGTTCGGGTCGTCGACCCAGACGGGCGGACCGAGGCTGAGCGGTACCTTGCGAAGCTTCCTGCGGTACAGCGGCACCAGCGGCAGGCGCCGCGTGATAGCCGCCAGGAACTCCTCGTACGAGGGTGCGGGTCCCTCGAATACGGCGATCGAGGCGATCGCGAACGAGGCGTTCCGGTCCTGGTCTTCGGCGTCGACGAAGGAAGCGTCCAGCGCATTGAGCTGCTCCATAGCCCGCCCCTAACGTAGCGCCGACGTAGCCTCCGGGTGCCTCCGCACGTAGCGGGAGACAGCCTCACGGTAGGCGGCGCGGGTCCTAGTCCGACATGGCCGATAGTCCCGCGGGGAAGGACCTTCGGCTCGGCAGCTGGCAACGCCGGCCTGCGGCACCGCCATCGGGGTACCGCAGGCCGGCGCGAGCCTGGCCAGGTGGCCGCTACATCTCGCTGACGGCCTCCTGCAGCGCACGGTCGATGTCCTTCGGGCTCACGTCGAGTTCCTTGGCGGTCTGCTTCTCCGCCCTGGTGACGGCGTGCCTGATGGCTTCCTCGACCTTGCTTTCCCCGACGACCACGAGCCCGGCCTCGCCAGGGTCGATGAAATCACCGAGTTCCTTGGCCTCCGAGCGCGACATTCCCTTGGCCAGGTGGCCGCTGACACCGCCGATGACCCCGCCGACCGCCGCTGCGCCCAGCACTGCAGGCGGGAAGAGCACCCCCACTGCTGCCCCGGCGGCGATGCCCCACCACGTGCCGTGACGTGTGGCTGTCTCGTCCTTGTTCTCGTGGATCTTGCCGCTGGCGTCCTTGGTGATGACGGCGGCATCGTAGGAGCCGACCAGGCCGGCTGAGTGCGCGTCCTTGACGACCTGATAGTCGTCGCGCGCCATGGCCTCGTCTGGATACGTTGCTACCAGCACGAATGTGCTATCAGAACCGGACATTCTTCCCTCCCGTGACGCTGGCGTGGTCGCCAGGCGACATCGCGGCGGCCGTCGGCTGACCGCGTCGTGATCCACGCTGTCAGGCGGGCGCCGGCTCAGGCGTCACCCGCACCGGGCGAACCGGCAAGGCGGGGAACGGGGCCGGGGACGCAGTGGCCGAGGCCCGCTCGATCCGGAGATAGCTAGTCGGGGCCACCGGGTATATCCGCCCAGTCGCTGGCGGGCGAGACGGGCGGGGACATGACATGACATTGACGGCGCTCGGCGCGTCCGAGGCCGCGGCTACTACGACGTTCACGACCGTTATGGATCATGTAGCCCAGGCATTCGAAGCCCTCGGCGCGCTCATCCTGGTTGTCGGCGTGGTGTGGTCGTTCGTCCTGGCGGTCGTGGCCTGGCGCCGGTCGGGCTCGGCCCAGCGCGGCTACAACGCCCTCCGCCAGGCCTTCGGCGGCACCTTGCTGCTCGGCCTGGAGATCCTGGTTGCGGCTGACCTGCTGCGGACCGTCGCGGTGGCGCCCACGGTCGACAACGTGCTGGTGCTGGGCCTGATCGTGCTGATCAGGACCTTCCTCAGCTTCTCCCTCGAGATAGAGATCGACGGGGTCGTGCCGTGGAAGCGAGCGCTGATCAGCGGCGGCGGCGCCGCGATCAAGCAGGCTACGCAGACGGCGCTCAAGCCAGGCAGGCCGTCCTAGCGATGACCCGCGGCGGACCGTGAGCAAGATCACGGATGTGGCGGCTTGCCGCGCAGTGTGTCTGGCGGGTAACCTGCATAGCGTTTGATAAGGCACCTCGTTCGGTGAGGCGTCGACATGAACACAGGCCACTGATCCGACGACGTCGAGAGACGCCCAGGGTCAGGACAGGTTTCCCCGGCTTAAGGGGTGACCCGAAGTGGCTGCACCTGCTGGTGCTACGTCGTGTCGTGCTAAAGCTCTGACGAGAAGGGGTGCACCGGTTTCCTGCCGGAGTTCTCCCGCGTGCTGACTGCGACGACACCCGCGTGTGTCACGGCCGGAGGGAGGCGAGACATGGATAGCAGTAGTCCGGGCCATGAACGGGCCCGCATCCAGGCACTCTCGTTTTCTTCCGGCACGCGGTAACCGCCCGCTCTGCGCGGTCCTCCGCATTAGGCCCTGATCGCCTGCGCTATGTGCGCAGCGCGGACGGATGCTGCGTGCCTCCCGAGATGATCCCCGACCGGGGAGAGGGAGGATCAGCATGACGACGGCGCTGGAGTACCGGGGCGCGGTACTCGACTCCGAGCACGTCGGCGACATCCGCGGCGCGCTCGGCACCATC
The DNA here is from genome assembly GCA_963792725.1 of uncultured Actinomycetota bacterium. Taxonomy (GTDB): domain Bacteria; phylum Actinomycetota; class Actinomycetes; order Streptosporangiales; family Streptosporangiaceae; genus JAJYUU01. The sequence continues at coordinate 111,584 of CAWBXJ010000006.1, forward strand.
CGGCTGGACGACGCCGCGCCGCGCGGTCTGAGCCGCAAGGCCAAGACGCTGCTCGCGATCATCGGGCCCGGCCTGATCGTGATGGTCGGCGACAACGACGCGGGCGCGTTCGCCACCTACGGCCAGGCCGGCCAGAACTACGGCACCAAGCTGCTCTGGACGTTGCTGCTGCTGGTTCCGGTGCTGTACGTGAACCAGGAGATGGTGCTGCGCCTCGGTGCCGTGACCGGCGTCGGGCACGCGCGGCTGATCCTGGAGCGCTTCGGCAAGTTCTGGGGCGCATTCTCGGTGATCGACCTGTTCATCCTGAACGCGCTGACGCTGATCACCGAGTTCATCGGCATCACCCTGGCAGCCGGCTTCCTAGGCCTGCCCAAGGTCGGCGCTGTCATGCTGGCCGCTGTCGTCATCGTAGGAGCTGCGTTCACCGGCAGCTTCCGCCGGTTCGAGCGGATCGCTGTGGCGTTCTGCCTGGGCAGCCTGCTGCTGATTCCGCTCTACTTCATCGCTCACCCTGGCGCCGGGCAGATGGCGCACGACTTCGTCGTGCCGCAGCTGCCAGGCGGTGCCGGCCAGCTGTCCACCGTGATGCTGCTCGTCATCGGGATCGTCGGCACCACGGTCGCCCCGTGGCAGCTGTTCTTCCAGCAGAGCTACGTCATCGACAAGCGGATCACCCCGCGCTTCATGAAGTACGAGAAGGCCGACCTGAAGATCGGCATCGTCATCGTCGTCATCGGCGCGGCGGCGGTCATGGGCGCGATAGCGGCCGCATTTGCCGGCACCGGGGGCATCGGCCACTTCACCGACGCGGCCGGGCTGGCTCGCGGCCTGCAGGCCTACGGCGGCCGGACGGCCGGACTGCTGTTCGCCATCGCCCTGCTCGACGCCTCGATCATCGGCGCCTTCGCGGTCTCGCTGTCCACTGCCTACGCAGTCAGCGACGTGTTCGGCCTGAACCACTCGCTGCATCGCGGCGTCAAGGGCGCCAAGGGCTTCTACGCGCTGTACGCGGGCCTGATCGCGATCGCCGCCACCATCGTGCTCCTGCCCGGCTCTCCGCTCGGTCTGCTCACCGAGGGCGTCCAGGTCCTGGCCGGCGTGCTGCTGCCGTCGGCGTCGGTGTTCCTGCTGCTGCTGTGCAACGACAAGGACGTCCTCGGCCCGTGGGTCAACGGCCGCAAGACGAACCTGTTCACGGCCGGCGTCGTCGCCGTCCTGGTCACGCTGTCGGTCATCCTGACCGCGTCGGTACTGTTCCCGGCCATCACCGCGGGCCAGATCCTCGAGATCGTGATCGGCTGCGGCGCCGCCAGCCTGGCGGCCGCCGGATACGCCACCGTGCGGCGGCTGCGGGCGGGAACTCCGGCCGCCGCTGCCATCGACCGCACCGGCCAGGAGACCTGGCGGATGCCGCCGCTGACGCTGCTCTCGCGGCCAGCCATGTCGGCGGGGCGCAAGATCGGCATGTCGGCCCTGCGTCTCTACCTCGCGGTGGCGATGGTCCTGGTGATCGTCAAGATCGTCCAGCTCGCCCTGGGGCACTAGCGCTGCCGCCGTCCGCTCGGCTCAGCCGCCGCCGAGCTGGACCGCCTTGACGATCAGGAGCAGGACCGAGATCACCAGATAGCCGCGCAGCATCGCCATGCCGAGCCTGGTGCCGGGCGACCACGCGACGGGCTTGAGCAGCGCAAGCTGCGGCATCCGCCAGCTCTGCCGCTCCGCGCGCGACATCGCCGCGCGCGGATGCGGAGCAGGCTGCGGCCGCCGCGACCGGGTCAGCCAGAGCCAGCCGCCCGTCATGGCCGCCCCGGCCAGCAGCACCACCGACAGCCAGCTGGCGACCTCGGCGGAGTTGAAGCGGGGGAACAGCGTGGTCACCACCAGCGTCCCGGACAGCGCCAGCAGTATGCCGATGATGACGCTGGCCAGGACGTTCAGCCAGCGACGGTTCAGCCACGGGCCGAGTACCTGGGCGTCGTTGCAGAGCAGCAGCAGGAACACCGACGCCGACGGCAGCAGCACCCCCGCGAGTGCCTGCACCGCGGTGGTCAGCAGGCCGAGCGGGGTGCCGGGGATCAGCACGATGCCGGCCGCGACCATGATCATCGCGGCGTAGCTAGCGTAGAAGGACCTGGCCTCACGGAACTTGCGGTGCAGCGAGTGCTTCAGGCCGAACACGTCGCCGAAGGCGTAGCTTGTCGACAACGTCACGGCCGCGGCCCCGATGATGCTGGCATCCAGCAAGACGATCGCGAACAGCGCGCCGAGTACCCGGCTGCGCGCGCCTAGCGCAGTGGCAACACCGAGCGCGCTGGAGAAGTGCCCCGCCAGGCCAGTGCCGCCCACCGCGAAGACCGCCACGATCACGATCGCGGCCGCCCCGACGACGACAACAACAGCACCGAGACTGGTGTCGGCCCGCTCGTACCCGATGAACCGCGGCGTGATCCGCTTGTCGATCACATTGGACTGCTGGAAGAACAGCTGCCACGGTGCGACGGTCGTGCCCACGATCGCGATGATCAGCAAGATCGCGTCCGAGCTGACGCCGCCGTGGATCCCCGGCACGACGAAGTGATAGGCGATCGAGCCGTACCGCGGCTGAGACAGCAGCAGCAGCGGGACCAGCACCACGCTAGCGGCGATGAACAAGAACATCGCGCGCTCCCAGCGCCGGAAGCTGCCGCTCAAGGTGATGCTCACCAGCAGCAGGGCGGCTACCGGCACCGATATGTCGGGGCTGACGCCGAAGTACCGGAGCGCCAGCGACACGCCGATGAACTCGGTGACGATCGTCAGGAAGTTCAGCAGGAAGAGGTCACCGACGCTGAAGGCACCCCAGAACCTGCCGAACCGCTCGATGATCAGGCGGGCGTGGCCAACCCCGGTCACGGCGCCGAGCCTGACCACCATCTCCTGGTTCACGATCAGCACCGGGATCAGCAGCAGCAGCACCCAGAGCAGCGTGTAGCCGTAGTTCTGCCCGGCTTGCGCGTAGGTCGACACGCCGCCCGCGTCGTTGTCGCCCACCATCACGATCAGGCCGGGACCGACGATGGCGAGGAACGTGACGAGCCGGCGCCGCCAGCCGCTCCGGCTGGCGTCATCGCCGAGCCTGATCCGCCCGAGGGCGCCCTCGATGTCGCCGAGATGGGCGGTGTCGAGCACCGCACTCGGCGCTACCAGAGTCCGGTCGGGAACGGGGTCGGCGCCGGTCGCGGCCCGCTCGGGCACGGGCTCGGCCACGTCAGTCACGGTGCGTCCCCGTGATGGGCATCAGGCGGCTCTGCTGCCTCCCGCCGTCGCCAGTCAGTCGGCAACGTGACCTCAAGCACGTCGTCCACGGTGATGATGCCGATCATGGTCCGGCTTTCGTCCACGACCGGGACGGTGATCAGGTTGTAGTCGCTCATCAGCACCGCGACATCAGCTACGTCCGTGCCCGCACCGACGCGCACCGGGTCGTCGTCGTAGATGTCGGTGAGTGCAGCCGACTGCTCGGCCTGCACCAGGGCAGCCAGCCGGATGACGCCGCGCAGCCGGCCGCGGCCATCCAGGACGTGCACGCTCGTCAGCGCCTCGGGTTCCAGGGAGGACGCGCTGGCCACGGCGGCGAGCGCCTCGTGCACGCGCGCGTCCCTGGCGACGGCGACGAAATCGACGCTCATCAGGCCGCCCGCGCTGGCCGGGTTGAACCCCATCAGGGTCAGCACCTTGGTCCGCTGGCCCGCGGGCAGCAGGTCCAGGACCGGCTGGCGACGGGACTGCGGCAGCTCGGCGATCGTGTCGGCCGCATCGTCCGCGCGCATCCTGGCCAGCACCGCCGCGATGTCCGCGTCGGTGCGGGCACCGAGCAGCCGCGTGGCCAGGGTCTCGTCGAGCTCCTCGAACACGTCCGCCTCGAGCTCAGGGTCTGCATGCACATGGCCGAGGATCTCCGATTCCTCGTCCTTGGACGCCGCCTCCAGCAGGTCGGCGATCTGGGCCGGCTTCAGCCGCCGGATCCGGGCGAACGGGCCGCGCAGCAATGCGCTGCCCGCGTGACCGATCAGCGGCTCGAACTCGGCCCAGTCGCGGAAGGCCGCCGCGCCGCCTTGCCCGGTCGCTGCGCCGCGGCCGCCAAACAGCCGCCGGGGCCGCCGCCGCGTATCGACGCCGGCCAGAACCCAGTCCCCGGTCTGCTGCTCAAGCAGCAGGTCGACGGCCTTGACCAGGCGTGCGCTCTCGACATCGATGAGCCGGTGCCCCAGCACATCGGCGCGGAGCAGCACCTCGCCATGACGGCGGTCGAACTTGCGCAGGTCGATCGCGTTGCTGGTCAGCCGCAGCACCGCCGGGTCGGCCGCGCTCGCCTGCTCGAGCGGCACGTACACCTCGCGGCCGGCCACCGCGGCGACCAAGCCGGTCACGAGGGGCGGATCGGCGCCGCGCCACCGAACGATGACGTCCGACAGCCGCCCGATCGGCTCGCCGTCGTTGTCGGTGAGCGGGCGCTTGAGCAAGTCCCACAGCCGGAGCGTGCGGGCCTGCGGCGCCCGAGGTGGCGGTACCGCCGCTGTCGTCATCGGAGACTCTTCTCTGCCGGATCGGCCCGCCGGGCTGGCACGCTGTCAGCGGCCTCCTCTGGCTCATGGTGACACGAGCCGGCCCATGGCGAAGCGACAGTAGCTGATGAGTCTGCTAGCGGCAGCCTGCGCACAGGCCGAGCACGTCGAGGCGGTGGCTGTGAGCCTGGAATCCCTCGGCGTCGGCTAGCCGGCTGATCGCCTCCGCGGCCTGCTGCTCGAAGCTGGCCGGGAGCGTCACGTCGATGACCTTGCCGCAGTTCACGCACAGCAGATGGTGATGATGCTCGGTCAGGTCCTCGGCCAGCTCGAACCTGGTGAACTCGTCACTCGCCGTGACGCGGCGCACGAGCCCGGCCGCGTGCAAGTCGGTGAGGTGCCGGTAGGCGGAGCTGCGCGGCAGGCCGGGGAGGCGCTCGGCGATGTCACCGATGCTCACCGGGTGCCCAGCGCTCACGAGCAGCTCGACGATGGCACGCCGACCGCTGGTGTAGCGCTGGTCGATCAGGCGCAGGCGGCGCTCGACGACATCGTGCATGTCGTCGGCCATCTCCTGAGCTGACATGACGCTCCCCTGCCTAGCCTGCTAGTGCTCGTCGTAATGATCGCCGTCGGGCGCGTGCCGGTGTCCGTCATGGACGTAGTCGACGTGGTTGCCGTGCGAGACCGGCTCGTGCCCGCAGCCGGCACCGTGCGCGTGCACATGGCCGGCATGGGCGAGGTGCGGGAGCGGATGCTCATCGTAGTGGCCGTCGTGCGGAGTATGCGCATGTCCTTCGTGGACGTAGTCGACGTGCCCCTCGCGCTCGGCGCACGCGTGCCCGCAGCCGGGTCCGTGGATGTGGTCATGCAGGTGAACGTGATGCTCGTCAGCGGTCACGGCTCCTCCTTACTGTGATGGACGGCGTCAGCGACGATGTGGGCGACATGCTGGTCAGCGAGCGAGTACACGGCCTCTCGGCCGCGCCGCTCGACGCCCACCAGGCGCGCACCGCGCAGCACCCGCAAGTGCGCCGACACCAGCGGCTGGCTCATCCCGAGACGATCGACCAGCTCGTGCACGAAGCGCGGCTCCTGAGCCAGCTCAGTGACAATCGCCAGCCGGGCCGGGGCGGCCAGTACCTTGAGCAGTTCCCCGGCAGCCTCGAATCCTCTCGTCTGCGGCGACACAAAATAATATAAACACATGCGGATCTGTTTATGCAACGACCTGCCGCGCGGATGGCAGACCAGGAACGGGCCCGGATCTGCGGATCTGCCTTGCATTGAGACTCAGTCTCAGACTATGTTTTCATGACATGGACATCTCGTACCGTTCGAGGCCTGGCCGCCTACTGGTCCTGGCGGCGACCATAACCAGTGTCGTCCTCGCCGCGGCGGGCTGCAGCAAGGCCGGCTCAACCGGTAGCCCGAACGGCACCTCGGTCATCAGCGCCGTGGGCGCGGAGAATGAGTACGCCAACGTGCTCGCCCAGATCGGCGGCAAGTACGTGCACGTCACGGCCGTCCTGGATAACCCGAACACCGACCCGCACACGTTCGAAGCGAGCCCGCAGGTCGCGCAGGAGATCAGCAGCGCGCAGCTGATCGTCCAGAACGGGATCGGCTACGACAGCTGGCTGAGCAAGATCGAGTCGGCGACGCCGAACGCGCAGCGCAAGGTGATCGTAGTCCAGCACGTGCTCGGCTTGCCTGACAGCACCCCCAATCCGCACCTGTGGTACGACCCGAAGACGATGCCGGCCGCCGCCAAGGTCATGGCCGCCGACCTGGCCACCCTGCAGCCTGCCCACGCGGCGTACTTCCAGGCCAACCTCGGCAAGTTCGACCGGTCGCTGACCCCGTGGCTGGCCGCCATCGCGCAATTCAAGGCGGAGCACCCAGATACCCAGGCGGCCACCACCGAGCCAGTCGCCGACTACCTGCTCGCCGCCATGGGCATCAGGAACCGGACGCCGTTCCGTTTCCAGGCCGACATCATGAACGGCGTCGACCCCGCGCCACAGGACATCGCGCTGGAGAACGCGTTCTTCAGCCAGCACAAGGTCCAGGTCTTCTGCTACAACCAGCAGGTCGTCGACGCCCTGACCAGCTCGATCAGGCAGAATGCGGTCAACGCCGGGATCCCGGTGGTTGGCGTCTACGAGACCATGCCGGCCGGATACGACTATCAGAGCTGGATGCTCGCCGAGGTGCACGCCATCCAGAAGGCAGTGGCCAGCAAGATCTCGACCCAGAAGCTGCCATGATCGATTCGCACCCCACTGCCGCCACCCCCGAGATACTCCGGGTTGACCAGGTCAGCGTCGCCCTGGCCGGGCGGCAGATCCTCGACCAGGTCAGCTTCGCGGTCCAGGCCGGCGAGTTCACCGGGCTGATCGGCCCCAACGGGGCCGGCAAGACGACCCTGCTGCGGGTGATCCTGGGCTTGCAGCGGCCGAGCGCCGGCACCGTGACCGTACTCGGCCGGCCGCGGTCGCCGCGAAGCCAGCCCATCGGCTACGTCCCGCAGAAGGTTCTGCTCGATCCCGATATGCCGATGCGGGCCAGGGACCTGGTCGCGCTCGGCCTGGACGGCAACCAGTACGGACTGCGGCTGCGCTCTGGTCAGCGCGGGCAGGCCGTGCGCGAGATGCTGCACGCAGTCGACGCCGAGCGGTTCGCCGATGCCCGGGTCGGGACCCTGTCCGGAGGGGAGCAGCAGCGCGTGCTGATCGCGCACGCGCTCATCAGCAGGCCCAGACTGCTGCTCCTCGACGAGCCACTTGCCAACCTCGATCTGCGCAGCGGCCAGGAGATCATCAGCCTGCTGGCCCGTATCGCCAGGGAGCAGCAGATCGCCATCCTGCTGTCCGCGCACGAGATGAACCCACTGCTGCCGGTGATGGACCGGGTCGTCTACGTCGCCGGCGGCCGCGCTGCCAGCGGGCCGACCGGCGAGGTCGTGACGAGCGAGGTGCTCAGTCGGCTGTACGGCCAGCAGGTCGACGTGCTGCACGTCCAGGGTCGCGTGCTGGTCGTGGCCGGCCCGGCCGAAGCGAGCTGAGCGACCGTGGACCAGGTGTACACCGCCGTGTTCGAGCCAGGGTTCTTCGGCAGCCCGCAGGTGCACGTCGCCGTCGTCATCGGCGGCATCGTCGCCATCGTCTCCGCAGTAGTCGGCGTGTTCACCGTCATGCGCGGGCAGTCGTTCGCCGGGCACTCACTCGGCGACGTGTCCGCCGCGGGCGGCTCGGGCGCGCTGCTGATCGGGCTGACCCCGGTCGCAGGCTTCGTCGGCCTCGGGGTCGCCGGCGCAGCCGTGATGGACATGATCGGCGTCCAGCGGCTGCGCGGCCGGGACCTCGCCACCGGCATCGTCCTCGGCGCCGCCATCGGGCTGTCGGCACTGTTCCTGTACCTGACCGCCACGACCGGCGCGACCACCGGCGCAACGCAGCAGGTGCTGTTCGGCTCGATCTTCACCACCACCAGCGGCACCATCCCGATCGTGGCCGTACTCGGCGCGGCCTCGCTCGCCTGCATCGCGCTGATCTACCGGCCGCTGCTGCTCACCACCGTGAGCCCCGATATCGCCGCGGCGCGGGGCGTGCCGGTCCGGCTGGTCGGCTTGCTGTACATGCTGGCCCTTGCCGTTTCGGTCGGGCTGTCGGCCCTGGCCATCGGCGCCATCCTGTCGACGGCCCTGCTCATCGGACCCGCCGCCACTGCGCTGCGCCTGACCAAGCGGTTTGCCGCAGCGCTCGGCGCTGCCTGCCTGATCGGCGTGCTCGCGACCTGGCTCGGCGTGCTCCTCGCCTACGACAGCTACTACTGGGGATCCAGCCACCTCGGGCTGCCTGTCAGCTTCTTCGTCGTCGCCGTCATCTTCGTCACCTACCTTGGCTGCGGCCTGGCGGGCAAGCGGCGGCCACAGCCAGCCAGGAGGCAGGGCGCGTGTTCACCGGCTTCATGATGAACGCCTGGATCACCGGCACCATCGTCGCCGTCGTGGCGGGCGTCGTGGGCTACTTCGTGGTGCTGCGAGGCTCGGCGTTTCCGGCGCACGCCATCCCCAAGGGCGCCTTTGCGGGCGCGGCCGCTGCGAGCCTGCTCGGCATCAGCACTCTTATCGGCCTAGCCGTCTTCTCGCTCCTTGGCGCCGTCGGCATCGGCTCGCTTGGCAGACGCGGCCGCCAGGACGTGGCGACCGCCCTGGCGCTCGTGATGATGCTCGCCCTCGGGGCCGCGTTCCTGTCCAGGACTACCGAGTACGAGCCGGAGATCTACTCGCTGCTGTTCGGCGAGATCCTCGGCGTCAGCACCAGCCAGATCGTGCCCGTGGTCACACTGGCCGTCGTCTGCATCGCCGCGGTCGGCGTCATCTACCGGCCGCTCATGCTGTCCTCGGTCGTCCCGGAGATAGCCGAGGCCAAAGGCATCCGAAGCCACCGCATCGAGATGTGCTTCCTCCTCGTCGTGGCGCTGGCCACCGCGGTGACCGTGCCCGTCGTCGGTGCCCTGCTTATCTTCAGTCTCATGATCGGTCCGCCAGCCGCCGCGCGCTCGTTCACCAGCAGACCGCTGCTGGCCATGCTGCTCGCAGTACTGATCGCCCTGGTCACGGTGTGGGCCGCGATCGGCCTGTCCTACCAGTACAACTGGCCAGTCGGCTTCTTCGTCGGGGTGCTCGGCGCACTGTCCTACGGGGTCGGCCGAGGCTGGGCTGCCTGGCAGCGCGCGCGGCCCACCATCACGCCAGTGCCTGCCGTCCCACCTGGTTGAGGTAGCGCAGCGCCTGGCCGTAGGAGCTCGCGATGCTCGCCTGCGCGTACGGCAGCCCGTGCCGCTCGCAGAATTCCCTGATCAGCGACTGCGACCTGCGCAGGCTGGGCCGCGGCATGGACGGGAACAGGTGATGCTCGATCTGGTAGTTCAGGCCGCCCAGCGCGAGGTCGGTGAGCCAGCCACCGCGAACGTTGCGCGAGGTGAGGACCTGACGGCGCAGGAAGTCGTTGTTATCCGCCAGCTGCAGGATCGGCATGCCCTTGTGGTTGGGCGCAAACGAGGCGCCCAGGTACAGGCCGAAGAGGCCCTGCTGGATCAGCACGAACGCGATCGCCTTCACCGGCGACAGGACCAGGAACACAACTGACAGGTAGCCGACCAGGTGCACGGCCAGCAGGATCGCCTCGGCCCGCTGACGGCCCTCGGCCCTGCCGGCGACCGCGCGGATGCTCGCGACATGCACGCTCAGCGCTTCGCCGAGCAGCATCGGGAAGAAAAGGTAGGCCTGGCAGCGGTACACCACCCTGGCGAGGCCACGGGCGGCGCTCGCCTGTCCGCCGGTAAAGGCGAGAGCCTTCATCCCGACGTCCGGGTCTGCCCCCTCGGTATTGGGGTGCGCGTGATGGCGGTTGTGCTTGCTCACCCACCAGCCAAAGCTCAGTCCGATACAGAGATTACCCAGCACGAGCCCGAGCGCCCGGCTGACCGCTTTAGATCCAGAAATCTGGCGGTGCCCGGCGTCGTGGCCGAGGAAGCCAGCCTGGGTGAACATGACAGCCAGGAAGACCGCCACCGCGATCTGCCACCAGGAGTTGCCGATGAGGATGAAGGCGACCCACCCGGCGGCGAGCAGCGTGAGGGTCACCGCGATTCGCACGGCGTACCACCACGACCGGCGCTCCATGAGCCCGGCCTGCTTGACCAGGCGTGACAGCTCTGCATAATCGCTGCCGCGCTGCGGGGGTGGTGGTGCGGCGGGGGCTGCCGCCACGGTACTGCTAGTCATCAGGCCGACGCCGGGACGGTGACTGCGGCCTCGACCGAGTCGTAGATGTCGAGCTGCCGGTCGAGTCCGGTGGCCGCCAGCACGTTCGCGACCATCGGTGCCGGTGCGGCCACTCGCAGCCAGCCGCCGAGCAGCCGGGCCCGGCGTCCGGTCCCGACTACGGCGGTGAGCCCGCTGACGTCGGCATAGCCGACCGCCGCGAGGTCCAGGACGAGCCGTCCGTCGCACTGATGCACGATGCGCAGCAGGTACTCCCGTAGGGCGGGGGCGCTGGCGCCATCAAGAGAGCCGGACAGGCAGACCACGAGATAGCCGGGCTCGCTGCGGCAGGAGACGGCCATGCCAGGCCTTCGAACGGGGCCGTGACGCCGGCTCGACGGGGACTCTGGCGGTAGGGCACGCGCACCAGGACGGGAACTCACCACCACCGGGCCGGCACCATCCCCGGCTCGGCGGACGGCGGACCGCGTGGCTGGCTCGCGCAAGATAGTGTCCTTTCGCGGAGGAGCGACGTCGTCCGGGGGCCTTGCCATAGACGCTACGCTAGTACAAGATAACTAGCAAATTCTTTCCGGAATCAGAGATGAACTCTTGACGACAAGCTGGGGCTTCCTGACGAACCACGCCCGGGTACTGCTGTGCATATCCGGCGACCCGGGGATACGGCTGCGCGACATCGCCGCCCGCATCGGCATCACCGAGCGCAGCGCCTACGGCATCGTCACTGACCTGGCCACGGCCGGCTACATCACCAAGATGCGGGACGGCCGCCGCAACCAGTACGAGATCCAGGCGCACCTGCCGCTGCCCGAGCCGACCAGCCGGGAGCGGACCGTGGGTGAGGTCCTGGCGCTGCTGGCCGGCGTCCAGCACGAGTCACCAAGCGACGCGTAGCACCCGTGCCGACGTGTGGTACCGTCCGGAAGGTACTGCAGACGCAGTCGAGGCGCAGCCCTACGGGCGCGCCGGTCGTACCTCGCTCAGCGAGCAAGCTGGTCTCCCGCGACGCGGTGGCCCGCTCCACCTGCGGCCACCCGATCCGGAAGAAGACATGAATGACAGCTCAGTCCATCGAGCGTGCCCGGCCTACCCGTCGGCCCGGCGCTAGCCGCGCCCCGGCTGCGAGCGCTCGCACTCCTACCTTTAGCGAGCTCGGGGTACCCGGCCCGCTGGTCGACGCGCTGCGGCGCGGGCGCATCGAGGCGCCATTCCCCATCCAGTCGGCCGTGCTGCCCGATGCGCTGGCCGGCCTCGACATCCTCGGCCGCGGCCGGACCGGGTCCGGCAAGACACTCGGATTCTGCATTCCGCTCGCCGCCAGGCTGGCGGACGGCTACACGAGCGCGGGCCGTCCGCGCGGCCTGGTGCTGGTGCCCACTCGCGAGCTAGCCAGCCAGGTCCAGGGCGTCCTGACCCCGCTGGCCAGCGCCGTGGGGCTGAGCGTCGCGGTCATCTTCGGCGGCACGTCGCAGCGGCCCCAGGTGACGGCGCTGCATAATCGGGCCGACATCATCGTCGCCTGCCCCGGCCGCCTTGCCGACTTGATCGGCCAGGGTCACTGCCATCTCGGCGACGTCGAGGTCGCCGTCGTGGACGAGGCTGACCACATGGCTGACCTGGGCTTCCTCCCGGTCGTGCGGCGACTGCTGGACGCGACGCCGCCCGCTGGCCAGCGAATGCTGTTCTCCGCGACGCTCGACAACGCCGTCGACGTACTCATCCGCCGCTTCCTTCACAATCCGGCCACGCACGCGATCGATCCGCCGGCGGCGCCGGCGAGCACGGTCCACCACCTGCTCACCATCGCCGCGTCCGACCGGACAGCCGTCGTCACCGCTCTCGCGGCCGGCGAGAACCGGACGCTGATCTTCACCCGGACCAAGCATGGCGCCCGGAAGCTTGCCAGCCAGCTGGCCGCTGCCCGCATCCCCGCCGCCGAACTGCACGGCAACCTCGCCCAGAGCGCACGCGAGCGGAACCTGGCGTCCTTCTCAGCTGGCCACGTCCGGGTTCTGGTCGCCACCGACATCGCCGCGCGCGGCATCCACGTGGACGGCATCGACCTGGTCATCCACGCCGACTCGCCCGCGGAGCACAAGGCCTACCTGCACCGCTCCGGGCGCACGGCCAGGGCCGGCGCCAGCGGCGTGGTCATCACCTTGCAGACGTCGGCGCAGGCGGCCGACGTGACGGCGCTGATGCGCATGGCGCGCGTCATCCCGCTGGCAGCGACCGTGACGCCCCGCTCACCGCTACTCACTGACATCGCAGGCCGGCCTGCTCGGCCCCGCTCGTTGCCGCGGCCGCAGGCCGCTGCCGTCGCGACGGACTCGGTCCCCGCCGTCGGCCCGGCGCACGGCGCGGGCGCGGTCGCGCTGTCGGCCGGCTTCGCCCTCGGCGTCCGCGGGCGCGCAACGCACGTTAGAAGGAAAGGCAGCGAACATGACCGCGCCGGATGTCTGGATTGCCAAAGACGACGGAAGTGACATCATCCGCGCCGCCGTTGTGGCCGCCGTCGGCCGTGACTACAACGGCAACATCACCGCCCGGCTGTCCGGTGGCGACCAGGCGGTCGTCACGCTGGTGCTCGACCACGGGCACGATCACGCGCGCACGCCCGACGACTTCCACCGCCAGCTGATCAAGGTAGTGTCCGAGCTGTCGGACACTGCCGAGCCGGCCATCATCCGGCCGGTTCATGGCGAGCATGGCTGGCGGTGGATCACCGAGCGGCTCTAGCCGCAGCGCACCACCAGGACGGGCCACGAGTGGCTAGGAGATGGCCCAGTCTGTCCCGTCCGGGACGGACGGCCGTGTCATGGCCGGACCGGCCTCTGGGTCCGTGATCGCCTGCGTGATGTAGCTCAGAAACGAGCGCACTGTCGCGGTAGCGACCCGGTGCAGCACCGCCCGGTCGATGCCGGCCCCGACGATGCCACCCGGCGGTCCGTAGACGCCTTCCAGCCCGATCAGGCTGGCGTCATCACCGTCCGGGATCACCGTGATGTCAGCGTCCAGCACCGGGAACAGTCCGCCGAGCGCGCCTGTCGCCTGCCAGCGGAGCGTGAGCGTCGCCGTCCCGTCGCGCTGCACCAGCTCGCGGACCTGTACGCGGACGAGCTTGGACAGGCCGGGCACCGAGCCGGCTGGCCCCACCCTGGCCAGGCCGTCGCCCCAGGCTCGATGCGACACGCCAACCAGCGGACTGCCGGCCAGGGCCGCCAGCCGCCGGGACGCTACGGCGAAACTGACATCCGCCCGCACCTCGTCGCCGACAAACATGTCCGCCATCACACCGGCCAGCCCGGCCGGCCGGACAGGGCCGTTAGTCCTCTCCGCGAGGATAGACGTCCGCAGTTACCTGCGGACCGGGTACCTGCGGCGACGCCACTGACGCAAGTCGCGAGCGCGCATCCGCGACGGCGGTCAGTAGTGGCCAGCCGAGCCATTGTCTCCGGCGGCGCCGAACACGTGGCTGCGTATCTCGTGGATCGTGTCGTCGAGCCGGTGGAGGGCATCCGCGATTCTGTCCCTGGCCAGGTCGGCTGGCTGGTCCACCGCGGCCTGCAGGCTGAGCCCGACATGGAACAAGCCGCGGACAACGCGGTCGAGCAGGGTCTCCGCCTGATCTGCCCGCCGGGCGGCCGCCCTGGCCAGGTCAGCCAGGTCGGCCTGGCCGAAGGACGGCGCGACGGCCCGCACTATGGCGAGTACGAGCAGCCCGTCGGCGGTCGGCACCGGGGTCAAGGTGATCGTCACCGGGACAGTCCCGCCGTCCTTGCGGAGGCCGACGAGCCTGACGCGCTCCCCCATCGGCCGGACCGACGGCGCGCGTGCATAAGCGGCCCGGTACTCGCCATGCGCCGATCGCAACTCGGGCGGCACAAGAATGTCCACGAGCTGGCCGGTCAGCTCGCCGGGGTCGTAGCCGAACATCGTGCTCAGCTGCCGGTTAGCCAGCACGATCGTGCCCGCTTGATCGGTCAGCACGACTCCGTCGCTCAGGGCGTCAATGAGCTGCCGCAGCACCACTGCGGTCAGCCCCAAGCCGGCTTGCGGGCCACTGTGGCCTGCTGGCAGCCAGGCGGCCGGCCCGGCCGCTGACGCGAGCGTGCCGGGACCGGCAAGCGAAAGCTGACCGGTCCGGGTCGCGCCGGCCTGGCCGTTCGCCGCGCGCGCCGCGTCTAGCGCGGGGTAGACCGGGACCAGGCGGTCGAGCCCCTCCTGTGCCAGGACGCGCCGTACGGTGGTCCCGGCCGCCACCAGGCGCAGGTCCACGTTGTGCAGGAGCGCACGCTGGTAGGCGTGCAGCAGCTGATCTGCTCCGGCCCGATCGCATGACGTCGTGGCGGACAGGTCGGCGATCACCACCGGGGTGCCCTGGCTGATCGCCGCGATCAGATCCGCGCCGGCGCGCCCCGCGCTCGCTCCCGTGACGCGCGCAGGAAAGACGATCACCGCCTGCCGACCCAACCGCTGCGCCGACGCGTCAGCATCGCTCATTCCGCTAGCCTCGCAGGCAGCCTCCGCGGTAACACGCAGAACCCCGCGGAACGCCCCTCGCAGCGACCCGGCTACTGGACCTGACGCTGGCCACCCCCGTGGAACAGGACGCTATCTGCCGGGCGCCGAAGGCTGATGGCGCTCTGCACGGTGATGCCGAGCCGGAGCACCAGCTGCGGGTAACTGCCGTCCCCCAGCTGGGCCCGCAGCACCTCGCGCAGCCAGTCGATCTCCACGGGCTGGCTATACAGCGCCGCGGACACGCCGCATGTTGCTGACGTCAGGAGTATCCGCTGGAGCGCGTGTCCGGCGTTGACCCAGTCGGCCGGCTGGTCGGCCGGGGTGGTCAGCAAGGCGACGACGCCAGCGAAGCGTCCGCCGGTGGCAGCGCTGGATTCAGGCAGGCCCCAGCCGTGGCCATGCGCGAAGTCCCGGCCCGGGAAGTTGGGAGTAGTGCGCTGCGGTCGTGCCGGGTACGACAGCGGCGATACGCCGTCGCGGCGCAAACTGCCAGGGGGCGGCGCCCAGGACGAAATCTCGCGCACGTAGGCGCTCGCCTGCCGCTCCACCTGCTCGGCAGTCTCCACGACGGCGCCAACCGCCGCCCGGCTCCCTTCGTCCATCGCCACGCGCAAGGCCGCCTTGTCACGGATGGCGTCCTGCCGCAGCGCAGGCAGCAGGCCCGGCGGCAGCGGCAGCGGCCCGAAGCCGCCGCGATGCGTCCGGCGGCGCGGCACCGCCGCGTAGAGCCGTTCCTCATAGTCGGTAGGCGGCGACCGATGCCGCCAGCGCAGGCGGGCGACGACCAGCGGATCCGCGGCGTCGGGCAGCACGCGCGTCTCCGGGATATAGCCCAGCGACCGCAGCGCGAGCTTGGCCGTGAACAGCGCCGCACCACAGCTGACCATCATCTCCCGGCCAGCCGGATCGGCCACAGTCAGCTGCCGCTGCCCGTCGGCGTGCAGGATGATCTCGGCACCGCGGCCGCTGAACCACCAGGGCTGCGTGTTGTGGACCGACGGTGCCCACACGGCAGCGCGCACAACGAAGGCGACGACCTCGTCCGCCGTGACTGACGGCAGTTCGGAACACCGCTCGGCAGTAATAACTGACATGGTCACGTCCTCCTCCCGCGGGTCGAGGTCCGGCCTAGGCAGTCACCGGCAGGTCGTGGCGAAGCTGGGCCGCGACCTGCCGCGTCCAGTCGCGCACCTGGCCTGGATCGCGCCAGTCGCCGGCTTGCTTCTTGGCCAGGGCGCTCGCCGCGAAGCCGCGTGCATACGGCGAGAGCCGGCCGCCGAAGGTGGCGTGCCCGCGAGCACCGACCCGCCTCATCAGGTCGGCGACTCCGCGCACCGGCGGGATGTCGCGCTGTACCGCGGTGCCGTCCAGCGGTCCGCTCGAGAAGAAATACGTCTGGCAATGCCTCAGGTCGGCCGCGTGATGCGTGACGAACGCGCGCGCAGTCTTGTGCCAGCGGCCCGCGTAGATTGCTCCGCCCACGATCACGGCGTCGTACCCGGTGAGCTCGTGCACATCGTCAGCCGACTGCACAGCGACAGCGAACCCATGGGTACGCAGACCCTCGGCCACTTGCTGCGCCAGTCCTTGCGTACCGCCACGCTTCGACCCGTATGTCACCAAAATTCGCATCGGGTCCTCCCCTGCGTGTACCGAAGCCAGCTGACGCCGGCTAGCTCTTCATTAGCCACGCTGGGCGGCGACCCGGACAGGCAGAAGGGACCATGGTCCCGGCAAAGGTCCCGCCCGTTACCGCGGTGCACGGGTTGGCCGCCCGCTCGCGTGCTGTGCATAGTCGGGCGGCCCGCGGGTATGCGCCAGCCCATGTCATGCCTGGACAGCTGGCCGGCCGGTCACCGCTACCGGCTCGAACAGTGGCTGGGCGCTGGCGGCTACAGCCAGGTGTGGCGCGCCAGGGATACCGTGCTCGACCGCCAGGTAGCGGTCAAGCTGCTGCACAGCACGTCCGGTGACAGCGAGGCGGCGACTCGCTTTGCCGCCGAAGCACGGCACGGCGGAGCGCTCAGCCATGAGAACATCGCCCGCGTCTACGACTACGGGGACCCAGGTTCAGGCGCCCCGCCCTACCTGGTCCTGGAGCTCGTCGACGGGCCGTCGCTCGCCGAGCGCCTCAGCCATGGCCCGCTGCCTGTGCGACAGGCCCTGGACGTGATCGCTCAGGCGGCCACCGGCCTGGACGCCGCCCACACCGCTGGCCTGGTGCACCGGGATATCAAGCCGGCCAACCTGTTGCTGAGCCCGACCGGCACGCTGAAGATCACCGACTTCGGCATCTCGCACGCCCTCGGGTCGGTGCCGCTCACCGGCACCGGGATGGTCATGGGCACGTCGGGCTACCTCGCGCCGGAGCGATCTGCGGGCGCGGGCGCCACAGCCGCCAGCGACATCTACGCGCTCGGCGTCGTCGGCTACGAGTGCCTGACCGGCGCGCCGCCCTTCGATGGCGGGCCACTCGAGCAGGCGCTGGCGCACCGCGAGCGGCCGCTCCCGCCGCTGCCGGCCAGCGTGCCAGCGGACGTGGCCGCCTTCATCGCCGAACTCACCGCGAAAGATCCGGCCACGCGGCCGCCGAGCGCGGCGGCTGTGGCGAGGCGCGCCCGGCAGTTGCGTGACGGCCTGTCCGCCGGCCTGCCCATGACGAGTGTGGCGCCCGCGCCGGCCGGCTCGCCAGCCGCGCCTGCGCCGGCGCCAGCTGGCCAGCCGGGCTACCGCCAGACCCGGACCCTGCCGCAGCCGGCGCAGCCGCCATTCCCCGAGCCACAGCACGTCGAACGGCCGCAGCGGCGGCGGCGGGCACCGCGTCGCCGCACCGTCGTCATCGCCCTGTGCCTGGTGGCGGTGCTCGCTGTTCTGATGCTGGTCAGCACCGCCCTGTCGGGAGTCGGCAAGCCGGCCCTGACCTCGCCCACGCCAGGCGCATCCGGATCCGCTCCCGCTCATCACGCCGGTGCTGCAGCCGTGCTGCCCGGCCATCGCCGGCATCACAAGCCGATCGCCGATCCGCCACCGGCCCATCGGCCGGGCCCGCCACCTGCGCACGGGTACGGCCACAAGAAGGGTCCGAAGCCCGGCAGCGGCGACGGCAACGCACAGTAACGGGAGCGGACAGTAACGGCGACGCACAGTAGTCGTTACCGCAGCGCAGCCGCGCAGCCCGCGAGACCCTGTCACTTTCGTGTGGGCAAATGCGACATAGCGACCGTGATCATGACTGAAACTGCCAGGGTCTCGACGCCTAGGCGTCCCAGCCACCGGAACAGCCAGCAAAAGCGCCCGGGTGCTGCCGGCGACGGCAGGCACCCGGGCGCCTTGGCCGCATCAGGACGGCAGCGGCGAGCGGTGCTTAGGAGATCCCGCACGCCTGCGCGACGGCGACCGCGGCACCTTCGCGGTTGTATGCCGCCGGCAGGCCTGGCCGCTCGAAGTACGTCATGTAGATGTACGCGGCGCTGGTGGGGCTCGTGGCCGCGTTGAGCATCGGGATGTACTGCGCCCAGCCCTGGTTGTAGGTGAGCAGCGCCGCCAGCTGAGTCTGGAGGTCGGCGGCCGCGTTCCCGGTCACGAAGCCGGACGGGAGCGGAGTCCAGCCGATGAGGCCACCACCACCGGTTCCGATCGACTCGGGGTTGCCCTTGGACTCCTGGTAGATGTTGCCGGCCATGCCAACCGCCGCCAGCTTGGTGTATCCGTGCGCCACCAGGTAGTTGACGATCGCCGCGTAGTTGTACGGCAGCATCCCGGTGCCCGCGACCCCGCCGGTGCCCGAGCAGGCCAGCGTCTGCGTGGCCGAGCTAGCCGGGCCCTTGGCGTGCGCGGCGCTCGGCTGGCTCGCGCCGTGCACTGAGCCCGAGCGCGCCGCCTGCTTCGGCTTGGTGGTCGCGGCAGACTTTCCGGCCAGCGGCGTCAGCTTGGAGTTGCCGACCACGTCCGCGGTCCCGGAGCCCACGGTGAGGGCGTGCATGTTGTAGGAGGCCACGCTGCTCGCAACCGGATCCACGGACTGCTGCTGAGCCTGAAAACCGGCGAACACGCCGGCGAGGGCCATGACTGGGACGACCCCCGCGGCGATCTTGACTGAGCGCCGAACTCGGGCCGGGCTGGCATGCCGGCCCGTCCGCCTAACTTTCCTGGTCTTCCGATGGGGGGAGGAAGCCGAACTCACTACCTGCCTAACGACGGTCCTTCGCCTAGCTACTCGGCAGTCGGGGGGCTGCTTCTCGCCTGGCCTGACACTTTTACCTGGGCTAGCCTGGCAGCCCAGACGCCCAGAGTCCCCCGAAAATGTGCAAATAGCTCAGCCGGGCTACGAGATCAACAAACCGGCTACAGAGCCCGAAACTCCACCGGTCACGGGCTTCGGGACTGCTGTCAGCCCGCGCGGTGGATCAAAATGGCTACTTCGGAACCACCCGAAATGACTAGTCACAACCAGGCGCCTCGCATCGGCCATCTCATTACCGACCGCGACCATGGCGGCACTCAGCGGCATCGGGTCGCAGGCGGGCGCGTTCCGGGCGCGACGTGACCCGGGACATCCGGCCGAGGCCGAGGCCGTGACCGCCTCCCGCCGACCAACCAACTGTTCGGTTTGGCCGATATGCTGCTGACTATGCGAGCCGCAGCCGAATGTCACGCGCTTGCCTAGGCCGGCCAGCCACCGCGTGCCGCCGGCCGCCGCGCGCGACAGGCAGCGGCGCCGCGAGGAGCTGATCGAGATTGCCTGCCGGGTATTCGCCGAGAAGGGCTTCGACGGTGCCACGCTCCAGGACATCGCCGACCAGTTCGGCGTGCTCAAGGGCAGCCTGTTCCACTACATCCAGAGCAAGGGCGATCTCCTCTTCGAGATCATCGACGGTGTCTACGCCGGCGCCGAGGATGCGATCTGGTCGATCGCGCGCGCGGATGACACTGCCGTCAGCCGGCTCAGCCGCCTGATCGTCGCCTACGTCAGCTATGTGACCGAGCACCAGCCGGCCATCACCGTGTGGCTGCACGACCTGAACTCGCTCGACCCCGCGCGCGCCGAGGTGATCCGCGAGCGCGAGGAGCTGAACCGCCACAGGCTGGTCGATCTCATCACGCAGGCGCAGCGGGAGGGCGGCGTGCGCCCGGACGCCGATCCGCGCCTCGTCGGCTTCGCGCTACTCGGCTCCATGAACTGGGTGCATCGCTGGTTCCGGCCGCGCGGCCAGTCGGCCGAGGAGATCGGCCGCGAATTCGGCCGTATCTACCTGTGTCAGCCCTGCTCAGCGCACGAGGGAGCAGCGTCGTGACGGTCGACTATCCGCCTCAGTACGGTCCGGTCCGGCCGGGCGACGAACTCGACTGGGACCGGCTGGCGGCCTATCTCCGCGCGAACATAAAAGGCCTCGGCCCATTGGTGGTCGCCCGGCAGTTCCCGAACGGCTCCGCCAACCTCACCTACCTGCTCGAGTTCGCCGACCGGCGCCTCGTGATCCGCAGGCCGCCGTTCGGCCAGCTCGCCGTCGGCGCGCACGACATGAAGCGCGAGTTCCGGGTGCTGTCCCGGCTCTGGCGGCACTACGACCGCGCCCCCCGCGCCTACCTGCTCTGCGAGGATCACGCCGTCGCCGGGGCTGACTTCCTCGTCATCGAGTACCGCGAAGGACAAGTCGTCTGGGGCAGCATCCCGCCGAGCATGACCAGTTATCCGGACGTGGCTCGCCGCATCGGCTTCGCCGTCGTCGACGCGGTAGCCGACCTGCACCTCCTCGATCCGCAGGAGGCCGGGGTCGCCGACCTCGGCCGTCCCGACGGCTTTGTCGACCGGCAGCTTCGCGGGTGGCAGCAGCGGTGGCGGGCGGTAGCGCCGACGCTACCGGCCAGCGCCGGCCCGGCGCCTGCTGCCGACGTCGTGGCCGACGTCGGTGCGGAGCTGGCCGCGACCAGGCCGCGCACCGTCCGCACCTCGGTGCTCCATAACGACTTCAAGATCGACAACTGCCAGTTCGATCCGGCCAATCCCGATCGCGTGTACTCGGTATTCGACTGGGACATGGCCACGATCGGCGACCCGCTCGTCGATCTCGGCATCTTGCTGAACTACTGGCCAGATCCGTCGGACGACCCGGACAACAGGCCGTCGCACCCGATCGGGCAGGAGGACATGGGCCTGCCGGCACGCGCCGAGGTCGTCGCCAGGTACGCCGCCGCGACCGGCGCCGATGTCGGCGCGGTCAGCTGGTATGAGGCATTCGGCTGCTGGAAGACGGCGATCGTGATCGCCCAGCTGCACCACCGCTACCTGGCGGGCAACAGTCATGACCAGCGGCAGGGGCTCAAGGGCGACCGCGTCGTTCCGCTGGCCGAGCGCGCGCGCACAATCCTGGCGAACCGGTAGCTGGTACGCCGGCGGCAGGAACGTAGGGTGAGTCTCAGTCGGCCGCATCACCTATCGCGGCTGCCCGAATGCCGAGGACGTCCATGAGCTCGACAGCCGCCGATCTTGGCCAGTGGGCGCACGACCTGATGCCGGCTGCAGACGACCTGGTGCTGGCGCATCGGTCACTGGCGGATACGGTCGCCGTCACGCTCGCCGCGCGCGAGCACCACGTGACGAAGGTCGCCGCGAGCCTCGACGAAGCCGCGCGCTGGGCGACGGCAGGTCACGTGCTGGACTTTGACGATCTCCATATGCCGTCGACGACGCACGTCAGCGCCGTCTGTGTGCCGACAGCCCTGGCGACCGGGGGCGGCGCCCGCGCGTACCTGGCCGCGGCCGGTGTCATGGCCCGGCTCGGCACGGCACTCGGCTGGGCGCACTACTCCGCCGGCTGGCACGCGACCTGCACGGCCGGCGCCCCGGCGAGCGCCGCCGGTGCTGCCGTCGCGATGGGCCTGTCCGCGCATGAGATCGCGACGGCGATCGCGCTCGCGATCCCGGCGGCGGGTGGCGTGCAGCGCGCGTTCGGCACCGACGCCAAGTCTCTGCAGGTTGGCTTCGCCGTGGCGGCCGGCATCCGCGCTGCCACCCTCGCCGCGGCAGGCGCCAGCGCGGATCACGCGGCGCTCGGTGAGTGGATGCGCTTGGTCGGCGGTGACCCCGGCCGCGTCGACCTCACCGGCCCCGCGGTGCCAGGTGGCCTGGCGATCAAGATCTACCCATGCTGCTACGCGCTCCAGCGGCCGATCAGCGCGCTGGCGGCGCTGGCTGACCAGGGCCGCATCGACGCCGCCGACGTGCAGCGGATTCAGCTGCGCACGCCGGAAGCCACGGTCGTGCCGCTGATTCACCACCGGCCGGACACCGGGCTGCAGGGCAAGTTCAGCCTCGAGTACGCGGCGGCCGCGGCGCTGCTCGACGGCTATCCAGGCTTCGCCAGCTTCACCGATGAAGCCGTGCAGCGGGCCGCCGCGCGGCGGCTGGTCAGCCTCGTGTCGGCCGAACTCCTGCCTGGCGGTGACTGGCTGCTGGACGGTGAGCTGCAGGCAACGATCCAGACCGGGAACGGGGCCGTCCACGACACCACCCTGCGGTACCCGCCGGGTAGCCCGGCGCGCCCGCCATCGCCGGACCAGCTCGGCGCCAAGATCGCCGACTGCATCGCTGGTCTCGATGCCGACTGGACGGCCTGGAGCTGGGACAGCGCGGCCGACGTGCTGCGCCGGTTTCTGCCCCGGTGCTGATGGCGACCATGCTCCCGCTGACGGGTATCACTGTCGTCTCGCTCGAGCAGGCGGTCGCCGCTCCGTTCGCCACCCGTCAGCTCGCCGATCTCGGCGCGCGCGTCATCAAGGTCGAGCGCGCGGGCGATGGCGACTTTGCCCGCGGCTACGACCGCGCGGTGCACGGCCAGGCCAGCTACTTCGTGTGGCTCAACCGGGGCAAGGAGTCCCTCGAGCTCAATGTGAAGAGCGCGCGCGGGCAGCAGGTGCTGAGCGCCCTGCTGGCCCGGGCCGATGTCTTCGTGCAGAACCTGGCCCCCGGCGCAGCCGATCGGCTCGGGCTGTCCGCCGACCTGCTCCGGCAGCGGCATCCGCGGCTGATCTGCTGCTCGGTCTCCGGCTACGGTCCGGACGGTCCGTACCGCGGCAAGAAGGCCTATGACCTGCTCGTGCAGTGCGAGGCAGGCCTGCTATCGGTGACCGGCACGCCGGACACGCCAGCTAAGGCCGGCATCTCGGTCGCCGACATCGCTGCTGGGATGTACGCGTTCACCGGCGTGCTGACCGCGCTGTACGAGCGGGAGCGAACCGGCGTCGGCACGAGCCTGCAGGTCGCGATGCTGGACGCGCTCGGCGAGTGGATGAGCCAGCCGTACCTCTACGCCGTCTACGGCGGCGAGGAGCCGCGTCGGACCGGCGCCAGGCACGCATCGATCTCCCCCTACGGTCCGTACGCCGCCGCCGATGGCCAGGTGTTCCTCGGCCTCCAGAACGAGCGCGAGTGGGCCGTACTGTGCCGCGACATCCTCGCCCGGCCGGAGCTGATCGAGGATCCGCGGTTCGCGACCAACACCGATCGGGTCACCCACGACCAAGAGCTCACCGCGATTATTGAGGCCGTCTTGCGGGACCTGATCGCCAGCGAGGTCGAGGCGAGGCTCGATGCGGCCGGCATCGCGAATGCGCGGCTGCGCACGCCGGCCGAGTTCGCAGCGCACCCGCAGCTGGCTGCCAGGGACCGCTGGCGGGACGTCGGCACGCCGGGCGGCCCGGTGCGGGCGCTGCTCCCGCCGGTGACGGTCAGCGGCCGAGAGCCGGTCATGGGCGACGTGCCTGCGCTCGGCCAGCACACCGCCGAGATCCTGGCCGAGCTCGGTCTCGGCGCTGACGGCTGACGGCGGGCCCTGGCGCGTGCATGGTCCGGCCGCGCTCCGGTGCGCGGCGACCGGCTGGGACGACCCCGTTCCCCGCAGAAGTCACCTCAGTCGCCGGCCTTTCCGCGTGCTGAGGTGAGCACGCCCGCCCGCGCAGGCGATGATTGTCGGGTGTCGTGTCATCGTGGACGTTGCGGCCGGCCGCCGCAGCCCGCTGCCGGGCGCGGGTGCGCCCGGTGAGCCCGGGCCCGCTGGCGCTGGTGGGAAGCGGCGAGTATCTGCCCGTGATGGCGGCCGTCGAGGGCATGCTGCTGGCCGGGCGTTCGCCCCGCTACGTGCAGATCCCGACGGCGGCGGCACCGGAAGGAGAGCAGAGCCTGCGGCGGTGGCTCGACCTGGGCGCAGCCCAGGCTGACCGGCTCGGCGTCGAGCAGATCCCCGTCGTCGCGCGCGACCACGAGGAAGCCGATTCTCCGGAGCTGGCCGCCGAGGTCGCCGGTGCAGGCCTGGTCTACCTGTCCGGCGGCAACCCCGCCTACCTGGCCCAGACGCTGCGCGGCACTCGGCTCTGGGACGCTGTCGTGGCCGCCTGGCAGTCCGGTTCTGCCCTGGCCGGCTGCTCCGCTGGCGCGATGGCGCTCACGGGCTGGGTGCCCAAGATGCGCGCGCTGGACCGCGAGCCCGATCCCGGCCTGGCGATCGTGCCGAGCCTGCGCGTGCTCCCGCACTTCGACAAGATGCTGGGCTGGGTACCCGACCTGCTCACCCGCGCCGTCATGCGCACGCCAACTGGCACCACCGTCATCGGGATCGATGAGGAAACCGCCATCATCGATATGACCGGCACCGGTCGCACGTGGCAGGTTCACGGCCGGCAGCAGGCGTGGGTGCTAGCCGATGGCCCGCGCCGCGGCTTCGCGGCGGGCTCGACGCTGACAACAGCCTAGCCAGGTGGCAAGTTGCCGCAGCTAGGTGGCCAGTTGCTGCGTCTCGGCGAGTCCGCCTGCATAGAAGCCGCGGGCCGCGCCGAGCAGCTCATCGAGCGGCGGCCACCATGGCCCGTGCTCGAGCGACCGGAGCGCGTCGAGCAGGCTGGCTGACTGCGCCGGACTGTCCGCGAGGCCGGCGATGGCGACCCGGCGCGGGCGTACCGCGCGCAGCGGACCCAGGTACAGATCCGGGCCCGCCGCTCCGCCCTGGGCCGGCGCGATGACGAGGTAGTAGTCGGGCAGCTCGAACCGCTTGTCGCGCCAGGCAGCCAGCGCGTCCGCGGCGCTGGACTCGAAGCCGGCCGCGCCAGGTGAGCCACCCGCCAGGTCCCACATCTGCCGCCACGACGCGGCCACCGCGGCCAGCGGGTCGGCCGGAACGATCACGTACATCGAGCGCAGCCGCGCCGCCGCACGCATGGCTCTGGCGCCCGTGTCCCAGCCGGGCCGGGCCGCGGCCGGAGCGTCGGCGGGCGGTTCGCTGGCGCCGTCGGCTGGCGGGCGGGCGACCGAGACGTTCGGCGTTCGGCCGAGGCCGGCCAACAGCTCTGCCGTGACGTCGCCGACCAGCGCAACCACAGTGGATGACTCGCGCCGCATAGTTGCCGATCTTAAATCCGCGTGCCGCCCGCGGGTCATGCGGCCGCCGCGGCAGAAGGCCTGCCCGCTATGTCAGACGCGCGGCCGGCCATTCGTGGTACTGGGCGAGAGCAACGACGGCTCGATTCCGCACATCAGATCCCCGCAACATCAGATCTCACAGAGACGAGGCCGGATATGTCAGACGATGCAAAGACCTGGACGCTGATTCACGCCGAACGCAAGGCACTGGCAGCTGCGCTGGGCGGCCTGACGCCGGCCCAGTGGGAGGCTCAGTCCCTGTGCACCGGCTGGACGATCCGCGTCCTCGCCGCGCATGTCCTGTCCGGCGCCGAGCAGACCCCCGGCCGGTTCTTCCGGGGCATGACAGCGACCGGGTTCCGCTTCGACGTGCTGATGGAGCGAGACGCCCGCAGCCTGGCGCACCTGAGCCCGCAGCAGATCATCGACCGGCTCGGCCAGCGAACGTCGACGACCAACCATCCGCCTGCGCCCGTCATGGCGATGCTGGGCGAGGTCGTCGTGCATGGCGAGGACATCCGGCAGCCGCTCGGCCTCGCTGGGAGCGTCGCCGATGACGCGGCTAACGCGTGCCTCCAGATGTATACCAAGGCAAGCTTCCCGGTAGGCGGGCGCAAGCGCATCGGCGGGCTGCGGCTAACCGCTACGGACACGGGGTGGTCGTACGGCGCGGGACCGGAGGTCTCAGGTCCCGCGATGTCACTGCTGCTGGCGATGACCGGACGCGCCGCCGGGCTCGACCGGCTGACTGGAGATGGCGCCGGCACACTCAGCGAGCGCGTCACCGCTGGCGTCCGCTAGCAGCTACGGCCCCCGACCGCGCGCTGATCAGCCATGCGGCGGCGGCGACGGCATACAGGCGCCGGTAAACCACGGTCGGGTGCTCGCCGTCTAGTGACAGGCGATCATTCGCCCCAACTGCGTGGAATCCGGCTACTCGACGCCATCGACAGACCTTGACGCCATCGATAAGGAGCACACCAGAGCCATGGGAGCCACCCTGCAGGAGACCCTGCTGGCGCCGGACGTCCAGCCACAGGTGATCGCCGACTGTTTCACGCTGCTCGACCAGGAGGTCGCCGAGCAGTCGGGCATCTCCGGCGCCGCGGTCAAGCTCGCTTACAAGACCGTCAACACGTTCAAGCCAGGACACGTCCGCTTCATGGTGGAGACCCTGCTCCCGGACATGATCGACAAGCTGGAGCCCTTCTGGGCCGACTTCGTTGCTGCTGGCGCCGCCGGATTCGGCGACTACCTGGCCAAGCGCGGCGACGAAGTGTCACAGGCGCTGCTGTCGGTCACCGACGCCCGGGCGGCCGCGTCCGAGCGGCCGGTCGTCATCAGGGCATACGGGTCGGTCCGCGGCAGCGCAGCCAAGCACGTGGCGGCGGCGCTCCCCCGCGTCGGCGACCTGGTGCAGAAGTACGCGGCCTGACCTCGAGCGCACACCTGCTGTTCAGACAGCGCGGTCGAGACCGATCAGCAAGGCCTGGATGACGGTGATCGCCCGGCCGACATCAGGCGGGCGATCGGCTATGACGTCGGCATACAGGAAGCCCTCGCTGATGCGGATGATCGCGTAGGCGAGAGTCGAGGTGTCGAGATCGGCCGCGAACGCGCCGCAGGAACGCTCATGATCGATCAGATTCGCCAGCGCGGCTGCCATCCCGTGCCCGGTCAGACTCCTGCTCCCGGTGAGGATGCGCAGCGCGGTGTCGGGTTCGGACTCGATGAGCGCATGCAACGGCTGGTCTTGCTCGATGGCACGCAGCGCGCCGCCCACGACGGCCGCGATGCGCGCGACGCCGCGCAGGTGCGCGGTCGACAGCACGAGGCCAGCCACCATCCGCCGGCCGCGCCACCAGATGACCTCGTCGAGTAGCTGCTCGCGATTGCCTGCGCGACGGTAGAGCGTCGCCCGGCCGACGCCGAGGTGCCGGGCCAGCGACTGCATGTCCAGCCGGCGGCCCGCCAGGTAGGCACCCACGGCTGCGGCGAACATCTCGGCCGGCACGCCCGGCGGCGGCGCGGTTCCTTCCGGCAGAACCGCGCGCACGTCGTCGCGTACGTCCCCGCGGACTGCTGCTCTTACCACGTGCGCTCCTAGCACAGGCGTGCCCGCCACGTGCGTCGGCTAGCTGGCTGCCTGCTCGCTGGCGGCCTTGAGCAGCGCGTCGAGCTCGTCGACGAGATAGTCGGCCAGCACGTCGATGTCCGGCACGAGTTCCCGGCAGGACACCAGCCCGAAGTGCAGCCGCCCTAGGTAACCGACCAGGGTGATGTTCAGGCCCTGGCCATCGGTGATGACAGAGACGGGGTAGTGGGCCAGTAGCTTGGCCCCGCACAGGTACACCGGGACGTTCGGACCGGGCACGTTGGAAATGCACAGGTTGAACGGCGGCAGCCGGTGCAGGACACCGGTGGCGAACACCACGCGTGCCGCGCGCGCGGTCAGGGCCGGTGGCGAGAAGTCACTGACCTGGTCGATCAGGCCCTGCGGGATCACTGCCTGCTGCGCCTTGGCGGTCTTGGTCGCGCCGTGCACAATCTGGACCCGCTCACCGGGATCGGCGACGTTGGTTGGCAGGGTCGCGAGCATCGCCGAGACCTTGTTGCCCATGGCGGCCTTGCTGGCCGGGTCGCGGACCGAGACCGGAATCATCGCGATGAGCGGGGCGTCCGGCAGCGCGTTGTGATCGGCGAGCCAGCGCCGCAGCGCCCCCGCGCACATCGCCATCACGACGTCGTTCACCGAGACCCCGAACGCATTCTTCACCGCCTTGACGCTGTCGAGCTCCACGCTGCGCAGCGCGAGCCGGCGGTGCGGGGTGATCGGCCGGTTGAATGGCGTCGCTGGCGCCCTTCCCGGTGTAGTCGGGATGACCTCGCCGTCACCGCGATTGAGACCCAGCATGCCGCCGACCAGGGTGCTGAGCGCTGGTGCCAGCGTCGGCAGCACGCGCACGAGCTCGTTGGTGAAGCGCACGGTCTGCACGGGCCGCCAGGCCAGCTTCGCGGCCGCCATCGCCGCCAGCACCGCCGGTCCTGGCGGCCGCGCAGGCACGAACGGCGTCCGGGGCGGCACCTCCCGGCCGTCGGGCGTGAGATCGAGCAGGATCGTCAGCAGCTCCGCCCCGGATGCACCGTCGATGGCCGAGTGGTGGATCTTGGTATAGACGGCGGCCCGACGCCTGGCTAGCCCGGTGATCAGGTAGATCTCCCACAGCGGGCGGCTGCGGTCCAGCGGCCGCGCGTGCAGCCGCGCTACCTGCTCGGTCAGCTGGGCCTCCGACCCTGGCCGCGGCAGCGCGATCTCCCTGATGTGGTATTCAATGTCGAAGGTCGGGTCGTCCACCCAGTACGGCTGGTCCAAGCCGAGCGGCACGTTCAGCAGCTTGCGCCGCAGCACCGGGACGAGCGGCAGGCGGTCGCCGAGGACTTCAGTCAGCCGAGCCAGGGTGAGCGGCGCCGGGGCGTCGCTGGGGTCGAGGATGCAGACTCCGCCGACGTGGCCGGTGGAGTTCGTCGTCTCGAGGGCAAGGAAGGCCGCGTCCAGCCCGGTGAGCTGCTGCATGGTGGCTACTCCTGACGTGCGTCACGAACCGGGTAGAGCGACCGCAGGGCGGCCGGGGGGCGGAATCGGTGCCGCTGGCCGGCCGGGACCGCGAGCCGGTCCGCTATCAGCCACAGCGTCGCTGGATCCACGCCGAAGCCGAGGTGCGCGCATCGCACCTCGATGTTCTCGTGCAGGTCGGTCTCCGGCTCGATGCAACTCTGCCACGACACGATGCCGTCACGCCGCGAGTAGACCGCCGTCGACGGCACGCCGATCGGCTGCCCTACCTGCTCGCGCGTGGGCACCCGGCCCGTGGCGTGGAGCCTGCTGCGCCGCTGGTACGCGCGGTCGGCGTGACTCTGCCTAGCGTCGGCCAGCGCGAACGGACTGCCCAGGGTGATGACCCGCCGGACTTGGCCGGGGCGCTGACGCGCTAGCTCCCTGGCGTAGATGCCGCCGAGGCTCCAGCCGATGACCGACACCGGGCCGCCAGTCAGGCCGGCCAGCTCGGCGAGCCGCACCGGCAGCCCGTCGAGGACCTCGTCGGTCGGTCCGACGTTGCGGCCAAGGTGCCAGCCACGCACGTCATAGCCGAGCCGGCGCAGGAACCGGCGGAGCAGAGCGGTGCTGGAATCCGACGCGAGCAGTCCGGGCAGAACGAGCACGCCGTGACCATCGCCGCGCGGCGCGAACGCCAGCCACGGTGCCGCCAGCGGCAGCGTCACCAGATCGGTGAGGCTGCGGGCGGGCTCGGTCAGCAGCAGGCGCATGGACGGGCCGCCGCCGGCACCGTTACTCCCGGTCCTGTCGCCGGCCGGACCGCCGCCTGCCGCGCTGTCGCCCGCGGCGCTGTCGCCCGCGGGGCTGTCTGCTTCGCGGATCAAGTACATGGCGGCCCGATCCCGTCGCGGCACCGACCGGTACTGCGGCCGGAAGCCCTGTCGTAGCGACCAAGATCCGCGGCCTCGCGACCCCTAGGCATTCGGCTGATACATCCTTAGTATATGTCTCACCGACATCGCCGGAAGGCCCGAATTTCCATGGCGCAATGAGCTTCAACCTGGCGACGATACTGCGCGAGACCGCAGCCGCCACCCCCGACGCGCTCGTCTACCGTGCCGGCGGCGCGCAGGCGACCTACCGCGAACTTGACGAGCAGTCCGGTCAGTTCGCGTCGGGACTGATCGCGGCCGGGCTGATCCCCGGCCACGTCGTCGCGATCCAGCTTCCGAACGTGCCGCAGTTCCTGACCGCGTACTTCGGCGCACTCAAAGCCGGGATGACAGTGCTGCCGGTCAACCCGCTGCTGAAGGCCGCAGAGATCGAGCACCAGCTGGCCGACTCAGCGGCCAGCGTCATGGTCGGCCTCGCCGGACTGCATGCCGAGGCGGCGAAGGCCTGCGAGATTGTCGGCTTGCCGCTGTACCTCGTCGGCGACCCGGCTGCACTACCCGATGGCGCGCTGCCCGTCAGCGACCTGATCAGCACTGCTCCACTCGCCGAGCCCGGCGGCGAGATCTGGCCGGGCAACGCCGACGATACGGCGGTGCTGATCTACACCAGCGGCACGACGGGCAAGCCCAAGGGCGCCGAGCTCACGCACTTCCTGCTGTACATGAACTGCACGATCTCCGGGCAGCTCTTCGGTGCTCGCCCCGACGATGTCACCCTCGCCGTGCTGCCGTTCTTCCACGTGTTCGGGCTCTCGTCGGTGATCAACGTGAGCGTCCGGTACGGCGGCTGCCTGTCCATCGTGCCCCGGTTCGAGGCCGGCGCAGTCCTGGCCGCGATCGAGGCGCACAAGTGCACGGTGATCGCCGGCGTGCCGACCATGTTGCACGCGCTGGCGCAGCTCGACGTGACCGGGCGCGACCTCGCGGCGCTGCGCGTCGCGGTGTCCGGCGGCTCCTCGCTGCCCGAGGACGTCATGCGCACCTTCGAGGGCAAGTACCGCATCGAGGTCCTGGAAGGCTACGGACTGTCGGAGACCGGCAGCACGTCCTCGTTCAACCGCCCAGGCGATCGTAAGCCGCTATCCGTCGGCAAGCCGATCTGGGGCGTGCAGATGCGCGTCGCTGACACCAGCGACCAGCCGCTGCCGCCGGGGCGCGATCAGCTCGGCGAGATCCAGATCCGCGGGCATAACGTCATGAAGGGCTACCGGAATCGGCCTGAGGCGACAGCGAGCGCGCTGGCCGGCGGCTGGCTGCACACCGGCGACGTCGGCTACGCGGACGACGACGGCTTCTACTTCATCGTCGACCGCACCAAGGACCTGGTGATTCGGGGCGGATACAACGTCTACCCGCGCGAGATCGAGGAAGTCCTGTTCGCTCACCCCGGCATCCGCGAGGCCGCCGTCATCGGCAAGCCAGATGACCGGCTCGGCGAAGAAGTCGTCGCCGTCGTCGTGTTGCATGACGACGTCAGCCTCGACGAGCGCGAGATCATCGGCTACTGCCGCGAGCGGCTCGCCGCCTACAAGTACCCGCGCGAGGTCAGGTTCCTGGCCGAGCTACCGAAGGGCCCGACCGGCAAGATCCTCAAGACCGAACTGCGGGGCGCGTAGCTCCGGGCGGCGTAGCTCCGGGGCGCGTAGCTGTGCGGCGCGTAGCTCCGGGCCGCGTAGCTGCGAGGCGCGAAGCCCGCTATCCATAGCTGCGCGACCGTCGCGACGCAGGCCCGGCCGGCACTTCATGGTTTCCTCTCGGGACTTCATGGGTTCGCGCGATCTTGAGTCCTGGTTTGGCCCGGTTTGCGGATACGGAACCCATGAAGTCTGCCCACGAAAACCATGAAGTGCCGGCCGCGCGCCCCGGTCCGGACCTGGGCAGGCTCAGCGCGCGTAGTTGCTCGCGCCGTACCAGTCGACCACGACGACAGGCTCGTCGCCGACCACCCAGGCGTCGTGTCCTTCCGGCAGCGCGGTGACGTCGCCAGGCCCGGCATCGAACTCCCTGCCGTCGCCCATCACGATGTGCAGCGTGCCCTGCACGTGGTACTGGAAGTGCGGAGCCTCGCACAGCTCGGTGCCCGCGATCGGCTTCACGTGCTCCGACCAGCGCCAGCCCGGCTCGAGCACGAGCTGGCCGATCTCGCCACCGCCGATCTTGATCAGCCTCAGCTCACCGCGCTCGAACGACCTGACCTCGTCCGGAGCCGCGAACGCCTTCTGCTCAGCTTGTCCTGTCATTTCCCTTTCCTCCCTGATGAGGTGCCCCGCTGGGCTTCACGGACAGCGTGGCAGCGGTTGATTGCAAGGTCCTTGCAGCCAGTCGGCGGCTGGCGGCGAGTGGCGGCGCGTCACCAGCCGAGGTTGGATACGTGCATGAAGTCGCTAGCAGTCCGGCTGCTCGGCGAGTTCGGGGTGGACGGCATCGAGCCGGCCGCGCTCGGCAGCAAGAAAGCTCGCCTTGCCTTGCAGTTGCTTGCCCTGGCGCAGGGCCGCGCGGTGCCGTCCGCGGTGCTAGCCGACGCCGTGTGGGGCGACTCCCAGCCGGCCAGACCCGACGATCAGCTGGCGGTACTCATGAGCCGGCTGCAGGTCAGTGCTCGGCCGTGAGCGCATCGAGCACCGCGATGGCGGCTACTTGCTGCGCTACGACTGGCTGGACGTGGCCGAGCTAGCGCACCTGCTCGCCGAGATCGAGCGCAGGCGCGGGGCCGGCAACATCATCGGCGCAGCCGCCGTGGCCAGGATCGCGCTCTCGCTCCTGCGCGGCAGCGCAGCAGGAGCCAACGACATCGGCTCGACGTCGGTAGCCGGTGACTGGGCCGGACTCCGGCAGGCCGAGATCGGCAGGCTCAGCGCACGGGCTCGGCTGGTCGCCGCGACCGCCCTGCTAGCTGCCGGTGACTGGATGGGCGCCTGCGACGCCGCCACGGCAGCGCTGGCGCAGGATCCGTATGAGGAGTCAGCGCTGCGCATCCTGCTGCGCGGCTACGTCCTCGGCGGCCAGACCGCGGCGGCGCTGGCGGCGTACGCCGCCAGCCGGGAGCGACTCGCCGACGATCTCGGTGCCGACCCCTCCCCGGAGACCGCCGCGCTGTACACCGCGATCCTGCGCGGCGAGCTCCCGGCCGCCGCCGGGCCGCCAGCCGCGGCCATGATCACGCTGGTCGGCCGCGATGATGAGCTCACGTTCCTGGATGCGACGACGCTGCGCGCGCGGGAGGGCTCGCTCGAGCTCGTCGTGATCGAGGGCGAGGCCGGCATCGGCAAGACCACGTTGCTGCGCGCCTGGGCAGCACGCCGGGTCGCCGCCGGGGACACGGTGCTGATCGCGACCTGCGGGCCGCTGGACCGCTCGCTGCCGCTGGACGCGCTGCTGAGCGCCCTCGGTGACCTGCTGCGCCGACTCGGGCCTGACATCGCGGCTGACCTGCTGGCCGGCGATGCGCCGATGCTCGGCCCCATGCTCGGCGCGACTCGCGAACCTCGGCCGCTGCCCGTCCTGGCCGACAGCATGCTCGGGCCCGCCGTCTTCTACGCCGCACTCGCCCGTGTGCTCAGCCGCCTGAGCGCCCGCGGCCCGCTCGTCATCCTGGTGGACGACGCGCATCTGGCCGGGCACGCCCTTGTCGAGCTGCTGCATTTCCTGCGGCGGTCGGATCACCTGAGCGCCACCGTCGTCGCGGCGATGCGAGCCGGCGAGGGCGAGCCTCTAGCGGGCGCCACGGTGATCCACCTTGATGTGCTCGACCGGGCAGCCGCGGCGGAGCTCGTCGGCACCGGACGCGTCGAGGCGCTCTACTCGCGCTCCAGAGGCCATCCGCTCTTCCTCACCGAGCTGGCCCAGCAGGCCACCGGATCGGACCTGCCCGCCTCGCTCGTCGACTCGGTGTCGGCGCGCTGCGACGAGCTCGGAGCGGCCGGTGCCACCCTGCGGACAGCCGCGCTCATCGGCCCGGAGCTCGATCTCGACCTGCTCGCCGCTGTCCTCGGCCGCCCGCTCATCGAGCTGCTCAACGACGCCGAGCAGGCGGTGGCCAAGCAGTTCCTCATCGAGCAGGAAGGCGGGCTGAGGTTCCGGCACGAGCTGGTCCGCGAGGCGCTCGCGGCCAGCGCCACCGCCGGGCGCGCGGCATTGCTACACCGCCAGGTCGGCCGGGTCCTGGCTGCGCGGCCGACCACCGACCCGATGGTTGTCGCACAGCATGCCAGGCTCGGCGGTGACCTCGAGCTGGCCGCGACCGCGCTGCGCGACGCGGCCGCGCAAGCGGCCGAGCGCTTCGACCACCAGGCGGCCGAGGCTCTGCTCGACGACGCGCTGAGCCTGCACGCCGATCCGGAGAGCTGGCTCGCGCGAGCACGGGTCCGCACCCGCCGCGGTCGCTACGACGCCGCGCTGCGCGACGTCGACCGCGCGGCACCCGCTGGGCCGGCCGCGCTGGAAGTCGGCGCCTGGGCCGCCTACTTCGGCCGCCGCTTCGCGCAGGCCGCGCAGTTTGCCGCCGACGGCGCGCTCGCGGCGCCGGACGCTGCGACCAGGGCACGCTGCCTGGCGGTCGGCGGCCGGACCTGGCACGCCGCCGGCGACCTCGCCCAGGCCGAGCTGCTGCTCGGCGAGGCGATGTCCCTGGCCGAGGGTGCCGACCGGGTGACCGCGGCTGCGTGGCTTGGCGTCCTGCGGTCTCATCAAAGCCGCGTGAGCGAGGCGCTCGCGCTGCTCCGGCCCGCTGCGCGGGGCCAGATCGGCGTCGAGCACACGTCCGCGACGCTGCATGCACTGCTGTTCACCGGCCACGCGGAGGCCCTCGCCGGGAACGGGGCCGCAGCCCTGGCCGCGTTCGACCAGTACACGGCCGAAGTCGACCGCCGCCAGGTGCCCAGGTTTGCTGGCCGGGCGGTCAACTTCACCGGCTGGGTGCTGCGCAACCTCGGCGCCACGCAGCGGGCGCTCGATCAGCACCTCGAGGCGCTCGCGCTCGGCGGCTCGGAGGGTCGCGCGGAGCTCACGATCGCCGCCCTGCAAGACCTCGCTGAGCTGCGCCTGGAAGCCGGCGACCCCGACGGCGCGGCCGCCCGGCTCGGCGAAGCCGATCAGCTGCTGTCCGGTGACCTCGTGTTCGGCTGGCGCCTGGCGTTCCGGCAGCAGCTCCTCAGCGCGCGGCTGGCGCTGCTGGTCGGCGACGCCGAGCAGGCGCAGTCGGCGGCCAGCGAGCTGGCCGGGCGGGCGACAGCACTCAGCGTGCCGCGGTACGCCAGCGTCGCGCGGCTAACCGGGCATCTCGCCGTCCGGATGCTCGGGGTGCCCGCCGACCCCGCCGCGGTGGAGGCAGACCTCGACCTGCTCGACCGCGCCGCCGCCATCGAAGCCTGGCGGTGGACCGGCGATCTCGGCGCCGCCTTCGGGATCACCAGCTGGCTGGACCGCGCCGAGGAGCGGGTCAGCCGGCTGGCCGCTCAGGCTGGCGACCACGCTGCGCAACTCCGTCAGGCAGCGGATGCGCGGCTCGTCGACTGGCGCCGGCGAGCGGACCGAGCCGCTGGCTAGCTGGCGACGTGCACCAGGATGTCGACGACGAGCGGCTCGCAGTCGCCGACCGCGACCTCGGCAGCGCGCCGTAGCTCTGCCTGCCGCACGACGGCGAGCGAGTCGACGAACGGAGCGACGTGTGCCATGCCCAGGCGCCAGCCAGCTAGCTGCGCCGGATCCGACAGCCCGGTCGGCACCGCAATCACGGTGGACTCGACCCGCCCGTACCCCGCGGCCAGCGCCAGGTCACGGACCAGCCGCGCGTCGCCGAGGCGCGGCTCGGTTTGCTGCTTGAACGTCAGGTACCAGGGCGGCGGGCGGTAGTCGAATCGGCCCAGCACGGTGTCGACAGCCGCTTTGGCCGGGTGGCTCCAGCCGGGCGCGAACGCGCTGGTGACCAGCATCCGGCCGACCCGGCGCACCTGCGCCAGGGCAGCGCCGAGGTCGGGCGCGTGCGTCAGGCTGAAAGCAGCCAGGACGAGGTCGAAGCTATCGTCGCGGAACGGCAGCGCGGCGACATCGGCCGCTACCGGGCGCAGCGGCGGCTCGCACTGGCGCAGGGGCGCAACGGCCACGTCGGCCGCCACCACCTCGGCCGCGCCGACCTCGTGCGCCGCCCGGCCCGCCACCCCGGTGCCCGCGCCCAGATCGAGCACGCGCGCCCCCGCGAGCGACGCGGCGACGTGCGCGACCAGCGCCGCGGCCAGGGCCGCGTAGACCGGCTCGGGCCCGGCGGACCACGACCGCGTCGCGGTGTCGTAGGCGGCGCGCACCGATCCGGTCAGGCCAGCAGTGACTCGGCCCGGATCGCTTGTGTCTCCCACCAGGCAAGCTCCTCGTCATAGCCGCCGAGAGCCTTCTCCCAGCCGAACTGCACGAGCGCGCCGAGCAGGCTCAGCGCAAGCTGGCGCTCCCACCAGGGCGCGGTATCGATCCCGCAGCCCTCCAGTGCCGCCCGGTACGCCTGGATCGTGTCTTCCTTGGATGCCGGCAGGCGGCGGCAGTTGATGGCCAGGTACCAGGCCAGGTCGCTGAGCCCCGGACCGCGACCGGGCTGCTCCCAGTCCAGCAAGACCGTCCGACCGTCGTCGTCGGTGCCGAGATTGTCCAGCTTCCAGTTGCTGTGCACGAATGTTTGCGGCGTAGCCGCGAGCGCCAGGACAAGCGGGCCCGGATCGCGGGCCAGCGGCCCGGCGATGGCAGCGGCGGCCGGCGCGACCTCCGCCAGCATGGGCCAGCCCTTGCCGACGAGGCGCGGCACCAGGTGATCGGAGCCGGTCGCGGCCTCGGCCTCGGCCATCCACGGCGACAGCTCCAGGTACCTGTGCATCATCGGCACCACATCGACCTCGGGGCCGCAGTCCCAGAACGCGGCGTGCAGCGCCGCCATGTGCGCCAGGAATCGCTGGTGCTGGTCAAGCGGGATCGGATCGTCATTGACCGGGACGAGCCAGCGGCTCACATCGTGCATCAGCAAAGCGCAGCCTCCGGACGGGCCCGCTCCTGACCGCGCCTCCTGCCCGGCCGCGACGATCGGCTGATTCAGGCAGTCCGGCAGCCGATCCAGGATCCCGCGCTCCCACAGCTCGAGCGGCGCGCCGCGCAGGCTGCCCGACGCCCGCATCGTCCAGTCGCTGGCCAGGTCGAGGTGCTTGAGCACATACGGCTGCCCGTCGATCTCCAGGCGCTCCAGGACCGCCCCGGACTTGCCAGGGGCGTCTGCGACAGGTTCCCGCCACGCCGCCGCGGCCAGCAACTCGGCCAGCAGGTCCCGGCCACCGCCGGTGCCGCTCCGCTCAGGCATGAGCGGCCTCCATCTCCGCTAGCAGGGAGGCCGGCCAGCGACCGCCACAGAACACGGTGTCTGCCACGATCCGATCATCGCGCACCGTGAGCACGTGCAGGTGATGCCCCGCGTGCGGGACGCCGTTCTCCGACCAGCTCAGGGTGTATTCCACGATCTCGGTGGTCCCGTCCGCGGCGGGATACCGGCGCAGCTCCTCGAACTTGCCAGGGTCTGCGAACCAGCGCCCGTACTCGGCGCGGATCGCGTCCGCCCCGTACACCTGCATGCGCCAGTTGGGCACGGTCGCATCGAGCGTGGCGTCAGCGCTCCACGCGTCGCACCCGCCGATCGACGCTTGCTCGATCGCGTTCAGGAATGTGTCGACTGCCTGCATGCTTGCCATCGTGGTCTCCAGTCTCTCGGACTGAACACGATCCTGCCCGCCGCACCTTGCAGCCAGCTTGCAGACGATGTCCGGCCGGCAGCGCTAGCCCGTCGGAGTGCTAGCGCTGCCGGGGCCCAGGGGGGACGAAAACGTCAGGCGGCCAGCGTGGAGTAGAAGCTGGCGTCGCCCTTCCGCACGAGGCTGCTGTCGCCGCCGATACCGACCGGAACGGGGCCGGCAATCGTCACCCTGTGCATCAGGCGCGGCAGGTCGTCATAGTCGGCGACCGCGTAGTGCTGGGTGGCCCGGTTGTCCCAGATGGCGACGTCGCCCGCGCGCCAGGACCAGCGAACTGTGTTCTCCAGCCGGGTCACGTGTCGCTGCAAGAGCTGGAACAGCTCCGCCGAGTCGACGGTCGCCAGTCCCACGAACGACCGCACGAAGTGGCCGAGTAGCAGGGACGGCTCCCCCGTCCCTGACGTCGACGCCGCCGATCTGGGGACGGTGTGCCGCGTAGTCGTAGAGGTTGGAGTGCACCGCGCGCAAGCCACCGGCCAGCGCCCGGAGCGCGGGATGCAGCCGCCGGTACGCCTCTACCGTGTTCGCCCAGACTGTGGTGCCGCCATAGGGCGGCAGCTTGATGGCGCGCAGCACGCTGATGGCGGGGACTCGGTCGACGAACGTCACGTCGGTGTGCCAGCTATTCGCCATGCCCTGCTCGGAATCGATCGGCAGGATCGCCTTGCCGTCGCCGGTGACCGTCGGGTGCGGCTTGGTGACCTCGCCGAAGAGCGCGGCGAAGGCCAGCTGATCACCGTCGGTAGCGTGGTGCTGGTCACGCAGGAATACCACCCGGTGGCAGAGCAGGGCAGCCCGCAGTTCGGCGATCGCCGCGGGCGCAACCTCGCCGCCGATGCGAATGCCGCCGACGACCGCACCGATCTGACCGCCGACCTGGGTGACCTCGATGTGCTGGAAGTCGCCGGGTGCGGGCAGGGCTACCGGGCTGTGCAGTACCTGAGTCATGCGCCAAGAACCCTTTCGTCGTCGCTCCATCGGCATGAGCCGCGCTGGCTCCGGACCCGCTGCCGTCTTCCTCAATCTGCCCCGAGTGTGGTATAAAGTCAAGTATTCCGATTCATTTACTAGACTTTTATCCGGCACCCAGAATAGGCATCAGACCAGGCCGGTTGTCGCGGGCGATCGGCGGCCGAGCAGACGCAGGGATCAGGGCGAGCAGATGACGGTTCCGCATGCCGACGGGCGGCTGTGCCGAGCGGTTGCGCTGGCGAGGGCCGGCTGGCACCCGGCGGCGTGGCGCGACGCGGCGGCGGCGGCGGACGAGCTGATCATCACGACCATCACGCACGACCACGCCGACCGGGTCCGCTCCTACGAGCTGCTCGCGGCGGAATGGAGCCGGCGGTGAGCCAGGCTCGCAACTACCCCCGCAGCCAGCAGCTGCACACAGATCGGAGGGACTCGTGAGCGTCGCAGTCGTGGTGGGCAACCCCAAGCCGCGCTCGCGCACGTACCAGGCCGCGCACATCGTGGCCGAACGGCTGGCCGGACGGACCGCCGACCTCAGCATCGACCTCGCCGAGGTCGGCGCCGCGCTGCTGGACTGGTCCGATCCAGGGGTCGCAGACCTGGTCGCCGCGATCCAGGCCAGCGATCTGGTCGTGGCCGCCAGCCCCACCTACAAGGCCACGTATACCGGCCTGCTCAAGCTGTTCCTCGACAGATTCGCGGCCGCCTCGATGACGGGCACGGCCGTTCCGCTGATGCTCGGCGGTCACTGGAAGCACAGCCTCGCGCCGGACCTGCTGCTGAAGCCGGTACTCGTGGAGATCGGCGCGACCTGCCCGACGGCCGGCCTGTTCTTGCTGGACTCGGAGTTTGAGGCAAGCGACACCCTGGATAGCTGGCTGGAGCGAGCCCGGCCGCAGGTAGCGGCCACCACGAAGGGGCTGGCATGACCGACGTGCTGGGCCAGGCCGAACTCCGCCAGGTCTTCGCGGCGTTCCCGACCGGGGTTGCCGCAGTCGCCGCCATGATCGACGGCGAGCCGTCCGGCCTCGCCGCTAGTTCGTTCGTGTCGGTGTCGCTCGATCCGCCGCTGGTCTCGGTGTGCATCGGGCACACGTCCACAACCTGGCCGGGACTGCGGACCGCGGACCGGCTCGGCATCAGCGTCCTCGGCGATCACCAGGAGGCCGCCAGCCGACAGCTCAGCTCCCGTGACCCTGCGCGGTTTGCCGGGCTGAGCTGGCGAGTCACCGACGACGGCGCGGTGCTCCTGTGCGAGGCGAGCGCGTGGTTCGACTGCTCCATCGAGCAGGAGATCCCGGCGGGCGATCACGACATCGTGCTACTGCGCGTGCACGACCTCGGCGCGTCTGAGGTAATGCCGCTGGTCTTCCACGGCAGCACTTACCGGCAGCTGCGCGCCTGCGGGCGGTCCCACCAGCCTGACGGCCACGGTGCCGACCGGTACGGCCCCGACCGGCACGGTCCCGACGGGCGTAGCCTCGACCAGCGCTGCCGGGTCGGCGCCTGATCAACCAGTAACGTTGGCATTAAAGCCGCAAAGCGGGCGCGAACCGGCGAAGCTGTCAGGGCGCGGCCAGAATCAGACCACCGCCATACAGCAAGAGTTGGCTACTGATGCTCATCTATGAGCATCAGTAGCCAACTCTTGCTGTTCCGCGCAGCGCCCGCGGGTATGCCTCACGGAGCAAGATGAGCGCCTCGTGAGCGACGGGCTACAGCCTATTTATCCTATCGGCAAAATAGATTACTATGGAGCCTATGGATGGCCTGACTCAAGCCGGCAGCCGGAGACTGGATGTCGCGATCATCGGCGGCGGCGCTAGCGGCACCCTGACTGCGGTGCAGTTGCTTCGTCATGCCGCGTCGCGGGGGCTGGCGCTGCGGATCAAGCTCATCGACCAGCACGGCCGACACGGCCTAGGTCAGGCGTACTCCACAGACCATTCGGCTCATCTGCTGAATGCCATGGCCGGCCAGATGAGCGCGCTGCCGGACGACCCGGATCACCTGATCAGGTGGGCCGCCGAGGCGGGCAGCACCGGAGCTGACGCCGGCGGCGCGAGCTCGGACAAGACAAGCGGCCGCGCGGCCGCGTGCGCAGGCTCCGTGACCAGCACCACGTTCCTGGCCCGTCAGGAATACGGTCGCTATCTGCGCGATACGCTCGCCGACGCCGAGCATCAGGCCCTGCCCGTCGCCAGCCTGTCACGGGTGAGCGCGGAGGTGCTGGCCGTCAGGCGCGCGAGCGCGGGGCGATCGCTGCGCCTACTTCTGCCGGATGGGCAGATCGGGGCGGATGTCGCGGTGCTAGCGACCGGGAATGCGCCAGCCACACTGCCGTTCGAGGTACCGCCGAGCCAGCGCGTCATCGCAGACCCGTGGCGGCCGGGCGCGTTGACTCCGCTGACTGGTCGCACCGCCGACGTCGGTGGCCGCGGCTCGGGCACCGGTGACGACCATGTCGGCTCGGTCGTCATCCTGGGCACCGGTCTCACGATGCTCGACCTCGCCGTCGCGATCACCGCCGCCAATCCGGGTGTGGTGATCCACGCCGTATCGCGGCACGGCTTGCTACCGCATCCCCACCCTGGCACGCAGCCGACCGGCCAGCAGCGGCTCTGGCTGCCGGTCATGACGCGGACTACCGGGCCGGTGCGGCTGACGGACCTGATGTGGCAGGTTCGCTCCGTCATCGCCGGCCGCCCGTCGAACTGGTTCGACGTCATGGACGCCCTCCGCCCGCTGGTGCCTGGACTGTGGCGGCGGATGCCGGCGACGGACAAGCGCCTGTTCCTGCGGCACGCGGCCAGATACTGGGAAGTGCACCGCCACCTGATGCCGCCCGCGACAGCGAGCCGGATCACGGCGCTGCGGGCGACCGGGCGGCTGCAGGTGCACCGCGGGACGGTCATGTCGGTAACCCAGCGCGCCGACGGGTTGCGGATCCTGGCTGACACGGGCAACGACACGGTCCAGCTCGACGCCGACTGGCTGGTCAACGGCACTGGCTCGACGGCCGACATCGCGGCGACTGCCAGCCCGCTGCTTCGCGACCTGTTCAGTACCGGGCTGGCGCGGCCAGACCCGCTCGGGCTCGGTATCGACACCAGCCCCGACGGCCGGGTGCTGAACCGGGCAGGCGTCGCCAGCGACGTGCTGTTCGCACTCGGCCCGCCGTTGCGCGGGCTGTGGTACGAGACCACGGCGATCCCGGAGATCCGGTCGCAGGCCGCTGCGCTTGCCCAGCTCATCACCCGCGATCAGCGCCTCAGCCAGCGCCCCGGCAGTGCTGCCTAGGCACGGCTGCCCCTTGCCAATCGCCGCGCCGCGACCTATGACCGTATTAGCGCGCGGCGGAAGGGGCCCGACATGGCAGGCGCACATAGCGGCGGCGGCGGCGATCTCGCTCGCGGGGCCATCGGCCTGCGGGAGGTCTTGTTCCAGTCGATCACCTCGATGGCCCCGGCCGGCGCGGTAGCGCTGTCGATCGCCGCCGGCGCCACCTATGCGGGCGGCGCGCTGCCGCTATCGGTGCTGCTCGCCCTCGTCGGCTGCC
This sequence comes from uncultured Actinomycetota bacterium, assembly GCA_963792725.1. Classification (GTDB taxonomy): domain Bacteria; phylum Actinomycetota; class Actinomycetes; order Streptosporangiales; family Streptosporangiaceae; genus JAJYUU01. The sequence goes on from CAWBXJ010000006.1 coordinate 153,675, forward strand.
TGCTGGTGGCCAGCTCGATCGGCCAGCTGGCCAAGCACCTGCCGTCGGCCGGGAGCATCTATACCTATCCGGCCGAGGCCATTCATCCCGCGCTGGGATTCCTGGTGGGCTGGGGCTACGCCCTCGTCGAGGCACTCATCGGCCCGATCACGATGGTTCTGTTCGGCTACCTGTTCGCCTCGGTCATGCAGACCGAGGCGCAGTGGCCGTTCACCACCACCTGGGTCTGCTTCATGATCTTCGGTGCCCTGGTGATCGCCGTGCTCAACTTCCGCGGCGTGAAACTGAGCGCGCGCACCGGCACGGTCCTTGGCACCTTCGAGATCCTCATTTTCCTGGCCCTGGCGATCTGGCTCATCGTCAAGGCCGGCTCGGCCAACAGTGGCAACGTTCTTACCCTGCACTTCGCCACGATCAAGGGCTACCACGGGTTCTCCGGCGTCATCGCGGGCTCGATCTACACGATCCTGGCGTTCATCGGCTTCGAGGCGTCGGCCCCGCTGGCCGAGGAAGCACGTAACCCGCGCCGCACGATCCAGATAGCCGTGGTCACCTCGTGCCTGGTCATCGGGCTGTTCTACGTCCTGACGACCTACGCGGGTGACGTGTTCTTCGGCCCGACCAAGTACGTGGCATTTGGTGCGCTGGGCGGCGGTAGCCCGTGGATCCAGCTGGCCCGCGACGTCTGGGGGGTCGGCTGGGTGATCGCATTCCTGGCGATCCTGAACTCGACGTTCGCCAACGGCAATGCCGGCACGCTGGCAGCTACCCGAACCTGGTACGCGATGTCCAGGATCGGCGTCCTGCCATCACCACTGGCCAGGACCCATCCTCGGTGGAAGTCGCCATCGATCGGCGTCCTCCTCCAGCTTGTGATTACGCTGGCTGTCGGCATACCGCTGGGCGTCCATTTCGGACCGGTAACGGCTTTCATATTCCTCGCCACAATCCTGACTGGCGTGATGATCCTGATCTACATGATCTTCAACCTCTCCTGCCTGCTGTTCTACGCCCGCCGGGCACGTTCGGAGTTCAACTGGCTCCTGCACGCCGTGATCCCGGTACTTGGCATCGTGGCGTTCCTGCCGGCCTGGTTCACCGCGATGGGGATCGGCGGCTCGGTACTGAAGTTCGTCGCGCCCCTCTCCTACCCTTCTAGCGAGACCGGCCTGATCATTAGCATCTGGTTCCTCCTCGGCGTCGGAGCGCTGATCTATCTCTATATCCGGCACCCATCGCGGCTGCCGGAAATGAAGCGCGTGTTCAGTGATGACGAGCTGGCACCCGTCGGACCGCCGGTCGCGAGCGGTGAGACCTCGTGACACACGACGAGGGCTACATCAGCGTGCCTGGCGGCCGGGTCTGGTACCGATCGGTGGGCGAGGGCGGCACGCCGCTGCTGTGCCTGCACGGCGGCCCCGGCTTCACGCATTACTACCTCGAAGCGCTCGAGGCGCTGGCCGACAGGCGGCAGGTAATTTTCTACGACCAGCTTGGCTGCGGCAACGCCGACCGCCCTGACGACGTATCGCTGTGGACAGTCGACCGTTTCGTCGAGGAGCTCGCCCAGGTGCGGGCCGCGCTCGGCCTCGAGGACCTGCACCTGTTCGGCAGCTCGTGGGGCGGCATGCTCGCCATGCAGTACGTGCTCGACCGCCAGCCGCAGCTACGCAGCCTGGTCCTGTGCGGGAGTCCAGCCAGCATGATCCGGTGGGTGAGCGACTGCGACGAGCTGCTCGCTGCCCAGCCGGAGGAAGTGCGGCAGGTCATCCGGCAGCACGAGGACGAGGGCTTCACCGCATGCCCTGAGTACCAGGCGGCCATCCTCGGCTTCTACCGCGAGCACGTCTGCCGCCTCAGTCCGTGGCCCGCCGGGCTGGAGCGCTCGTTCGCCGAGGCGGGCTACCAGGTCTACAACACCATGAACGGGCCGAGCGAGTTCACCGTCACCGGCACGATGAAGACGTGGGACATCATGGACCGGCTCGGCGAGATCACGATCCCGGCGCTGCTCGTCGGCGGCCGGTACGACGAGTGCACCCCCGGGCACCTGGCCGAGATGCACAGCCGCATCACCGGCTCGCAGCTCGAGATCATCGAGGACGCCTCCCACTTGTGCTTCGCCGAGCAGCCCGCGGTCTTCAACGCGCTGGTGAACGACTTCCTCGACCGCCAGGACATGACAGCAGGCTGACCCGTGGCCCCGCAGGCTCGTTACTGGCGCGGCATGCGCGCAGGCTGCGTCAGCGCGGGTCCGGGCTGACGGAGCCAAGCAGCGCGCGCACCACGGCGCTGTACCGATCCAGGGCACCCCGGCCGCGGCGGGTGAGCGAGACCGCGGTCCGGGCAGTCACGCCGCGACCGGACTTGACGGTCGTCACGTACTGCGCGTCCTCGAGCTTGCGCAGATGTGTGATCAGATTGCCCGGCGTCAGCCCGATCAGGTCCTGCAGCCGGGTGAAGGACAGGTTGTCGCCTTCCGGCAGCGTCGCCAGCGTGACCATAATGCGCAGCCGGGCCGGCACGTGAATGATCGGGTCCAGTTCGTCCTGGCTCATGCCCTGGTCCACCGCTGCCCGACGGCGGCCATCAGCAGGAGCGCGGCACCTCCCGCGAGCGCGCTGACCGCCCAGACTCCTACCGGGCCGGCGAATCCGCTCCCGGCTGCCACCGCGAGCAGCCAGAGGCCCAGGCCGAACAGGGACCAGTCCAGGACGAGAGCGGAGCTTGCAGCGATGATCAGCCCTGACAGCAGGATGGGCGCGGCCGCGCCGTAGACACCGAGGACGCTCCGGCTTGCGCCGGCGTGATCGATCGCGGCCTCCAGCGTGAACAGCGCGATGTACCCGCCGAGATAGGACAGCAGCAAAACCCGACGCTGGAGCACAGTCCAGCCGCCGACGCCGCTGCCCGCGCGGCCGACGAGCACCGGGGTGACGGCCGCAGCCGCAGCTACGACGAGCGTCAGCACCAAGAGCGCTGCCGGTGTGGGGCCGCTGTAAGGGTGCTGGTCCCGGACGGACAGCCAGATCACGCCGTCGGCCACCATCCAGGCAATTCCCCAGACCGCGAACACCACCGGACGCCTGACCAGCAGTGCCCGCCGGGCCCGCTCGCTGGTGTCCTGCAAGATGGCCGCCGCCTCGTGTACATCCATTCCGGTTCCGTTGCCTGAGTCCGCATCCTCGTTCATGACTGCTCCGCATCCATGTCTGCTGTTGCACCGATCTTGGACTGCACGTGCGTTGGCCGCTGCCTACCAGACGAGCGGGACGAGACGCTTGCGCTCCGAGGCGTAACGGCGGTAGCGCTCGCCGAGCGAGGCGAGCAGGGCGCCATCCTCGATGTGGATACGCCAGACGACGAAAACCAGCGTGAACAGGACGAGAGTCCCGGCGCTGGCCCAGTTCCCCCACATGAGTCCGACACCGACTGTGGCCAGCATGCCGCCGGCGTAGCCGGGATGGCGGAGCAGCCGGTAGGGACCCGCGGTAACAACGGGCTGGTCCGGGCTGACCTTGACCGAGAAGGTGAAGTACTGCCCGAGAGCGTGGAACGACCACAGCCGCAGCGCCACGCCGACCACCAGCATGATCATCCCCACGGCGAACCCAGCGGCGGGAAGTCCCATCGTGGCGCCCGGTGCGATCTTCGGGGCGGCAAACAGCATCGCGACTGCGACAGCCGCGCCGACCCAGAACGCCGGCCAGTAGCTCCGCGGGCCGATCCGGTGTGCTGTCTTCCGCCACTTCCGCTGCAGGAGCAGCTGGACGAGCTCCATGCTGTACCAGCCCAGCAGGACGACCAGATAGAGCGCACCGATGGCGTGCGTCTCGGAGTAGGGCTTCATGGCCACTCCAGTCATCTCGTCCTCGCCCGCAACCCGTTTGCAGGCCTCGAGCGCGAAACTTTGTAGTACAAAGCCACCTCGCTTTGTGTTGCAAAGTCAAGGGGCGGAGGCGGTCGTCCGGCCGCGACGCCAGCTGACGGGGACCGCGACGCCAGCTGACACAATGTGGGCGTGACTAGTGAGCGGATTGAGGTCCAGCGCACGATCCAGGCCGAGCCTGCGGCGATCTTCGTCGTGCTGCGTGATCCGCAAGGGCACGTGGCCATTGACAGCTCCGGCATGCTCCAGTCGGCCGAGGGCGAGCCGGTCAGCGCGATTGGCGACACCTTCGTGGTCCATATGGACCGCGAGTCGCTCAACGACTACCCGGAGCTCGGCCGCTACGACGTGACAGTCCAGATCTCAGCGTTCGAGCCCGACCGCGAGATCGCCTGGACGATCCTTGGCCGGATCAGGCCGCAGATCGGCCACGTGTACGGCTATCGGCTCGAGCCGACCGAGGGCGGCACGCTGGTCACGTCGTACTACGACTGGTCGGGCATCGATGCGCAGTGGCGCGAGGCCGGCATCTTCCCCGTCATCTCCGAAGGCGCGCTACGCGCGACGCTCGGCATCCTGGCCAGGACGGTGGCCAGGGGAACCTAGCGCTCTGCCGACGCGGCCGTCCGCAACCACACCGCGCAGTCGGGCGGTAGCAGCTCGCCGTCGAGCGGTCCCGCTGGCCTGGCTCCCGTCCGGGTAGTGTCCGCCGCCGCCAACTGAAAGCTGCCGACAGGCGGTTACTGACAGGCGGTTACTGACAGGCGGTTACCGACATGCGGTTACCGCCAGGTGAGTCCGGCGGCCGGGTCGGACACGTTGAGGTGCTCCTGCACCCTCGCCAGGTGCAGCCGCATGGCCTCCACAGCACCGCCGGTATCACGGGACCGCAGCGCCTCGACGATGGCCCGGTGATCGCCCTGGTACTGGCTCCGCCGCTCAGGCGACGCGCTGCGTCGCTTCAGGTCTCCCCAGACCTGCCCGTGCCGTGCTGCCTCGATGGCGCCATAAAGCGCGGCCAGCAGCGGGCTGTGGCTCGCCGCCATGATGCATCGGTGCAGGGCCAGATCACAGGCTTCGAACTCCTCGAAGGTAGCGGCTCGGTCGCCGAGCGAGAGGCAGCGGTCCATGTCCTCCAGATCCGCAGCGGTCGCCCACGCCACGACCAGCACCATTGCAGGCGGCTCAAGCAACCGCCGGATCGTCATCACGTCAGCGGGCGCGAAGTCCGCGGTGGCTGGCTTAGCCCTTCCGTGCTGGCCCGAACCGTGCTGGCCCGAACCGTGCTGGCCCGAGCCGAGGTAGCTGCCGGTCTCGTCGCGGCCAGCCGCCGGGTCGAGATCCGATAGCTCACGCAGGAACGTGCCGCGCCCCACCTCGCGCGAGATACGGCCCTGGGCCTCGAGCAACGCCAGGGCCGAACGCACCGACGAGCGAGTGACGCCGAGGTCGACGCTGAGCTGCCGCTCGGTTGGCAACCGAGAGCCGCCCTGGCGACCATCGCCCCGCGACCGCGCAAGTATGAGCTCCGCGAGCGCCAGTCCGCGCTCGACATGCGGCGGCGTGCTCGGCGATGGCGAGCCTGAGTCAACAGCCCTCAGCGCCAGCCCGCCGGCCTGCGCGACGGGATCGGGTCCCGGTACTGCCTGCATGCACGCCCCCTCCGGCCGGCTCGGTCCGGCTGCGCCGCCGGTCTGCCCACTGAGTCGCCGGGCTGGGCCGCCAAGTGGGCCGCCAGACCCTGGCTCCGCTCCGTTTGCCACACTATCCCGAGTGGCGCAACCAATTCTACCAATTGGCCGGCTCAATTGTTATATCCATGTGAACAAATGGCGATGGCGCCTCTTGACCCCCATTATTCCAGCGACCTATGCTCAACCAATCGGCTGGGATCAACCAATATGGCCGATATGGTGACCGGACCCGGAGGTTCTCTGATGAGGCTTGCGACGATCGCCACCCCGCAGGGACTGCGCTTGCATGTCCTGGCGCGCACGGGCTACGTCGACGTGGGCGCGGCGACTGGCGATCCTGCACTGGCCTCGCTGCGCGGCCTGCTCGATGCTGGGCCGGCCGCCATGGAGACCGTCCGCGGACTGCTCGACAGGGACGGCGCGGAGTTCGCGCCGGCGGACTTCGGCCGGCGGTGCCCGAGCCGCGGCGGATTCTGTGCCTCGGCGTCAACTATCGCGAGCACGCCATCGAGGGTGGCCGGGAAGTGCCGACGTGGCCGGAGGCCTTTGTCCGCGGCGAAGGCAGCGTGATCGGGCCGTACGCGGACCTCGTCCGGCCAGCCCTGACCGGCAGGTTCGACTACGAGGGCGAGCTAGGGCTGGTCATCGGGGCCGGCGGCCGCTACATCCACGCGGACAAGGCATTCGACGCGATCGCGGGCTACGTGATACTCAACGATGCCTCGGCGCGTGACTGGCAGCGCGCCGCGACGCAATGGACGGGCGGGAAGAACTTCGAGGGCACGATGCCGATCGGGCCGGAAGTTGTCACCACCGACGAGGCCGACGTCTCCGATGCGGCACTCACCACGACGCTCAACGGCGAGGTGATGCAGTCGGCGCGGACTTCGCAGATGATCGTCGACATTCCGAGCGCGATCGAGTTCTTCTCGTCCTTCACCCGACTGCGGCCAGGCGACGTCATCGCCACCGGGACGCCAGGCGGTGTGGGGTTCGCACGCCAGCCGCCTGTCTGGCTCCAGCCAGGCGACCTCATCGAGGTCTCCGTCGACGGACTCGGCGCGATCCGCAATCGCGTCGTCGCCGAGAACGTCGATCTGGCCGACTGGCGCTGGCGGCCGCCGGGATCGACCGCGGTCGGTATCTGAGCGGATTGCCGCGACGTTCAGCAACACCACGATCAGCAGATCACGATCAGCAGCGCCGCAGTTAGCAGCACCGCGATCAGCAAACAACCGATTGCAGAGGTTCACGGCCTACGACTTATCCACCAAAAGACTGCACGGAGGCGACGAAGATGTTGAGGTCCACCGGGCCTGCGGCGCGAGCCGCGGGACAACTGCGACGTGCAGGAGACGCCGTGTCGTGGCGGGGCCGTCCGGTCCGTGCCCTGGCCGTGGTAGCGGCGGTAGCGCTCGCATGCGGGCTCGCAGCATGCAGCAGCACCAGCGCCTCGGGCGGTGGGTCTAAGGGCTCGATCGTCTTCGCCGACGTCGCTCCGTTCAGCGGCCCCGACGCCGCGCTCGGCCCCACGTACCTGGTGTCCTGCGAGGGCACGGCCAACGCTATGAACAAGGCCGGCGGGGTCCTCGGCCACACCGTGAGCTGCACCTCCGCCGACACCAAGGGCGACCCCGCGGACGCCGTGCCGGCCGTGGGCAGCCTGCTGAGCCGGACGTCGAATCTGGCGCTCGTGATCGGCTGTACCTCAGACGAAGCGTCCGCGGTCGTCCCGATCATCAACAGCCACAAGACCGTGATGTTCTGCATGACGGGGCAGTCCGAGTTCGACCACACCCACTACCCGTACTTCTACCGGCTGGTCCCGCCAGACCTCGCCGAGTCGTACGCCATGACCGTGATCGCGCAGAATCTCGGGTACAAGCGGATCGCACTCGCCTTCGGCAACGACACCGGGTCGCAGACCTTCGTGCAGCCCGCGATCGCGGCCATCGCCAAGGCCGGGCTCACGCTCGTGGCCAACGAGACGCTCGACCTGAACGCCACCACGTTCCGCACCGAAGCCGAGAAGATCATTCAGGCACACCCCGACGCCATCATGACCGAGGCGCTCGGCTCCGCTGACCCGACCCTGTTCGCCGAGATCAAGCAGCTCAACGGCGGCAAGATGATCCCGATCATCGGCACCTCCGCGGCCATCTCCCCCGCCTTCTTCCAGTCGTCGGCGAAGGCGATCGGGGCGGCCACGTTCGCTGCCGACTTCCACGCCGACAATCTGGTGACGGCGACCAGCGGTCCGGCTTACAACGCGTTCACGCAGGCACTGCTCGCGGTCAAGGGCAAGGTGGCGAACGCGCAGACTGGCGATTTCACTACTTACTTCACCGCACCCGGCGCCGTGCACCTGTACGACGGCATGAACCTGGCGGCGCTCGCCATGGTCGCGGCGGGCAGCACCGACACCGCCAAGTGGCTGCCATACATCGCCACCATCGGGGACGGCGTCCCCGGCGCGGTCGTGGTGAACTCGTTCGCCCAGGGCGTCAGGGAGCTGAAGGCGGGCAAGAAGATCCGCTACATCGGGCCTGGCGGTCCGACGAGCTTCGACTCCTACCACGACTCTCCTGGCATCTTCCAGATCGACACCTACACTGCGGCGGGCGCGGTACAGGTGTCCGGCAACATCACCGCCGCGCAGCTTCGCGCGGTCTCCGGATGATCCGATGCACGCAACCCCGCCTGGCCGTCCAGGACTCAGCGTCAGCGGCCCGAAGCGGCCGGGCGGGGTGACCGGATCGTGAGCATCTTCGTCGCCTCCGTCGGCTTCGGTCTCATCACCGCGGCGGTGCTGGCGATCGCCGCTGTCGGCTTCACCCTGCAGTTCGCCGTGACCGATGTGCTGAACCTGGCCTTCGCGGCGATCATGACCGCCGGTGCCTTCGTCGCCTACTGGATCAATGAGGCCGGCGTGTCGGTCTGGCTCGCTCTCATCGTGGCGATGGCCGCCTGCTCGGCCCTATCGGTGCTGCTCAACGTGTTCGTCTACGCACCGTTCCAGCGACGCGGGTCATCACCCATCACGATCGTGATCGTGTCGCTGGGGATGGCGCTCATCATCGAGTTCGGAGTTCAGGCCGTCGTCGGCGGTGTCAACGTCTCCTACACGATGGGTCAGGGCACGACGTTCCGGGCCGGTGGCCTGATCCTGACCACGGTGCAGCTCGTCATCATCGCCATCAGCCTGGTCGTAATGGCCGGTGTCCACGTGCTGTTGCGCTACACCAAGCTCGGCAAGGCCATGCGGGCGACGGCGGCGAACCGCTCGCTGGCCCGCAACTGCGGCATCAGGACCAGCCGCGTGATCACCATGACCTGGGCCGTCACCGGCGCGCTCGGCGGGCTGGCTGGCACTGTCTTCGCCATCGACATCGGGAGCTTCGGCCCGACCAGCACGGACTTGTTCGTGGTGCTCATCCTGGCTGCCGTCTTCCTCGGCGGCCCGGGTCACGCGTACGGCGCCATGATCGGCGCCGCGCTCATCGGACTCGCCACCGAGGTCAGCGCGGCTTACATCCAGCCCGACTACAAGTACGTGATTGCCTTCGTAGTGCTGCTCGCCATGCTCGCCGTGCGGCCATCCGGCCTGTTCGGCGCGCGAGCGTGAGCGCAGGCAGGGAGCCAGATGTACTACCTCATCACGCTGGTGGTCTATGCGGCGGTCGACGTCATGGCCTGCCTCGGCCTGAGCCTGCAGTTTGGCATCGGCGGCGTCACGAACTTCGGCTTCATCATCTTCCAGGCAGCTGGCGCCTACGCCGCGGCGATTCTGTCGCTCCCCGCCGACACTGCTAATGGCGGATTCCAGACCTATCTCGGCGGCCTGAACCTTGGCTTCCCGTGGCCGCTGATTGGCGCCGCAGTCGCCGGTGCCGTCTTGGCGCTGCCATTTACGTTCCTCGTCGGCAGGCGGCTGCGCGGCGACTTCGCCGCCGTCGGCTTGCTGGTCACGGCCGTCCTGGTGAATCTGCTCGTGATGAACTACCGGCCGCTGTTCAACGGCGACGCCGGGCTCGCGATCGTGCCAGCGCCGCTGCAGTCTGGCGTCATGACGACGTCGTCCACCACCTACCAGTGGGCGTTCGCCGCCGGGGCTGTCGTGCTGGCGGGCTGCGTGTACTGGTTCGTGCGTCACATCACCGAGTCACCATACGGGCGCACGCTTCGCGCCATGCGGGACAACGACAAGGTCGCCGACTCGCTCGGCAAGAACCTTCGCTCGCTGCGGACGGGGATGCTGCTGCTCGGCGGGGCCATCGCCGGTCTTTCCGGCGGCGTGCTGGTGAGCTTCATCAGCGTCTGGTCGCCCGCGGCGTGGACCTACGCCGAGACGATCGTGCTGTTCGCCGCGGTCATCATCGGCGGCCGCGGGAATCACCTCGGCGCCGTGCTGGGCGCCGTGATCGTTCCGGTCGGATTCGAGGAGTCCACGCGGCTGATCTCGAACGCGAACCCGAGCCTGCCGCCGAACCTGCTCCCTTCGCTCCAGTGGGTGGCGATCGGGCTGCTCATCGCCTTCTTCCTGTGGTTCCGGCCGCAGGGGGTCTTGCCCGAGCGCAAACGGGTGATCGCCCTGCCGTCAGTGCCAGCGCCAGCCGAGGCTGGCCCGCAGGTCGCAGTCAACGCGGCGGGGCCGATAACCGCCCCGGCTGGCCCGGCTCGTGCGGCCGCCGGGCCAGTCGCGGGCCTGATCGCCACATCGCGAGTACCGGGCCCGCCAGCACTGCCGCCGGGGGGAGCACCGAAGGGGCCGGGCCAGGACATCATGCTGCAGGCGGTTGATGTCAGCCGCGACTTTGGCGGCGTGCACGCTGTCTCCGCCGTCTCGCTCTCCGTGCGGCGCGGCAGCCTCACCGGGCTCATCGGGCCGAACGGCGCGGGCAAGTCGACGCTGCTGGCGCTGCTCGCCGGGACCGATCAGGTATCCGCGGGCCGCATCGTCTACCAGGGACACGATGTTACGGCGATGCCGGCCTACCGCCGCGCCAGGCTGGGCCTGGTCCGGACGTTCCAGCTAGCCAGCGAGTTCAAGCGCCTGACCGTCATGGAGAACCTGCTGTCCGCGGCGCCTGGCAACCGCGGCGAGTCATTCCGCGGCGCGCTGGCCGGACGCCGGTACTGGCGGGAGGATGAGGCAGCCGCAGTGGCGACCGCGACATCGGTCTTGCGCAGGTTCGGCCTGGAGGCACTGGCCAACGACTACGCCGGCGACCTGAGCGGCGGCCAGCGGCGGCTCGTCGAGATCATGCGCGCGCTGATGACCGATCCGACGATGCTGCTTTTGGATGAGCCGATGGCCGGCGTGCATCCCGAGCTAGCGCGGCGCATCGGAAGCTCGCTGACGATGCTCTGCGAGGAAGGCATGACGATCTTGATGGTCGAGCACGAGCTGGCGATCATGGACGAATTCTGCGACCCGGTCATCGTCATGGCGGAGGGATCTGTGCTCGCGGAAGGCACCATGACAGAGCTGCGCGACCGCACCGAGGTCGTGGAGGCCTACCTTGTCGGCTGAGGACGCCACATCCGCTGAGTCAGCGGCATCGGCCGGGCGCACGGCTAGGGCCGGGCACGCGGCTAGGGCCGGGCACGCCATGCGCGGCGAGCGGATCCAGGCCGAGAACGTGACCGCCGGGTACGGCGGCGACCCGGTCATCAGGGGCGTGTCCGTGCTGGCGGAGCCCGGCCAGGTTGTCTCGCTCGTGGGCCCCAACGGGTCTGGCAAGAGCACGCTGCTCAAGAGTCTGGTCGGCATCGTGCGTGTATCAGCAGGCCGGGTCCTGGTGGGTGATCGCGTTGTCACGAACCTGGCGCCCGAGGAAGTCGCGCGAGCTGGCGTTGGCTACGTGCCGCAGGTCGATGACGTATTCGGGCCGCTCAGCGTCCGGGAGAACCTGGAGATGGGCGGCTACCTGCTGGCCAAGAGAGAGGTCGGTCCGCGCATCGAGCACGTCCTGACGGTGTTTCCGCGCCTGGCCACGATGCTGCAGCGGCCGGCCGGCAAGCTCAGCGGCGGCGAGCGCAAGATGCTCGCCATGGGCCGTGTGCTGATGCTCGAGCCCGCCATCTTCCTCCTGGATGAGCCGACGGCGAACCTGGCGCCGGCCATCGCCGCGTCGCTGCTGACCGACCACGTCCGTCAGCTCGCGGAGCGGGGCGCCGCCGTACTGATCGTCGAGCAGCGCGCCAAGGCGGTGCTGGCCATCTCGGACCGGACCTACGTCCTCGGCGGCGGACAGCTACGGATGGAGGGAACGCCGGCCGAGCTCGCCAACAGTCCCGCCTTTGTCGAGTCGTTCCTCGGCGGCAGCTCCGGCCGGGCCGTTGCGTCTGGCGAGGCGTAAGCGAGCGGCTACGGCGGGGGCGCAGGCTCGCCTGGGCTCGCGGGCTCTCGGGGAACCACGGGCTCTCGAGGAACCACGGGCTCTCAGGGAACCACGGGCTCTCGCGGAACCACGGGCAGCAGCAGGTAGGACGGGCAGGCGCCGCCGGAGATGAGCGTCGTCTTCCCGGCGAACGTGCCAGCTGGCCGGTCGGCCGACTCGGTATGCACGAAGATTCCGTTGCCGCGCATCGTGACGCCGAACGCGGTCGGCCACGGCCCGTCGCCGGACAACTCGAAGTCTCGCCCTTGCAGGCTCACGCCGAGCCGGTAGCCGGCCGGGATGATGACCGATGTCGGCCAGATCTCCACGTCGAGCGCGACGGCCTCCCCTGGCGTGAGCGGCTGCCACTCGTCGTGGGTGTGCCACGGCCGGTACTCCCGACTGCGCTGCGGGTCGGTCTTGCGGTGCGAGGCTCGTAGCCAGCCGAAGCCAACGCAGCCACGCGGGTCCTGGCCGCTGGCAAAGGTGACGTCGCGGCCCGCCGGGTCGGCGACCCGAAGCGTCACGAACACATCGGCGTCGGTGGTGGACGATTCGACCGTGAGCCGCGCGGCTGCCGGGCCGGTGATCTCCAGGTCATGCTCGAGCGGCGGGGTCCAGAAGGTGAGGCCGTCGCCGAGTGCGTCGAAGGTCGCGGTCCGTCCGACCGCGTTCGGCTGCCTGGCCAGCTGGCCGGCCGTGATGTCGAGGTGGAACCTGGTCCACTGCGTACGCGGCAGCGGCCACCCGGCGTCGGCGCGGTCCTCGAAGCTGCCATCCACCCGGCGAGCGCGCAGGACCACCGGCGGCTGCGTATCCCAGCCGGTGTCCTCGCCCTTGAGGAAGTGCCCGAAGAAGCGCTTCTGCAGGCGGACCCCGTAGTCGGTGTAGAACTCAACCCAGTGCTGGAGACCGTGCACTTCCAGCCACTTCTGCGTACTGGCGGCGCGGGTGTAGCCCTCGAAGTTCCCCCTGGTGTGCAGGTGGTGCGCCCAGTTGGCCGAGGACAGCACCGGCACGCTGATCTGCTCCAGGACCGGGCTGCGCTCGCGGTAATAGCCGTCGTCGAGCGGGTGCGCGAGGACCGCAGCCGGGGTGTCGGCCCGGTTCCCTTGCAGTTCGCCGTCGGTCACGGTCTCCGGCCCGGCCACCAGTCCGCCGGTCGCCCGGTGCCGTGGCCCACGGCTGCCGACGCCATGCTGCACGCCTGCCACCTGCGGCGGGTACCACTGCCGGACGAAGACATTGAGGATGCCGCCGTGCCGGGTGAAGTCCCGGTAGAAGTCGCTGCCGCCCTCCCACGGGCAGATAGCCGTCAGGTGCGGTGGCTGGAGCGCGGCGACCTGCCACTGGTTCATCGCGTAGTAGGAGACGCCGAGCAAGCCCACCTTCCCGGTGCACCAGGGCTGCGCTGCGGCCCACTCGATGCACTGGTAGTAGTCACGCGTCTCGCGGGCCGAGAAGATGTCCAGGTAACCCGGTGACCGGCCGGCGCCACGGGAGTCGACCCGGATGACCACGTAGCCGTCAGGTACCCACTTCTCCGGGTCGACCGTCTCCCAGTTCGCATGCAGGCTGGACGAGCCGGCGAGCGCATCCGGGTGCTCGGCTTCCAGATTCGCCCACTGCCGCGCGAAACCCTCCTGGAATGCCAGCCACTTGGCGTACGGCCCGTGCGTCATGATCACCGGATAGCGCCCGTCGGCCTGCGGGCGGAACACATCAGCGCACAGCGCCAGGCCGTCGTCCATCTCGATGGGCACGTCCCAGTCGATGCGCACGCCGGCCTCCGGTCGCGAATCTGTGTATCGCGAGTCTAGGCCGGGGCCGGCTACCCGACGCGGGCCTGGCAGAGCTCGGCGCGCACGCTCACGCCGTCGCTGGCAGACCGTCCAGTGCCGCCAGGAACGGAGCGATCCGGGCCGCGGTCGCTGCTGCCCCGCGGAGGGGGAGGTGATGGCCGACGTTGTGCACAAGCTCGACGCGAGCGTCCGGCAGGGCGGCCGCGAGCTGATGCGTCGTCTCGACCGGGACAAGCGTGTCCTGCGGATCGGCGATCAGCAGGACCGGCTGCCGGACGTCCGCGAGCGAGGCGGTGAGGGCGCCGAGCTCGCCGACCAGGGCCCGCTGCTCGGTGAGAAAGGTGCGCCACAGCGACCCGTTGTCGTAGCGCGCGCTGGCCCAGATATGCCAGTTTACGTACTCACTGGCCGCAACAGGCCGGTGCCGACGCCGGGCAATGACCGCAAGCCGCGCCCTGGCCAGCCACGGCGTGAGCCACCAGGCCGTGACGGCGCATACTTCCCCGGCCACCGGCGCGGCCAGCAGCCGGTCCCACCCAGTGAGGCAGCCAGGGCCGACGCTGGCCAGCAGCACAAGCGCCTCGACCCGGCCCGGCGCCAGCCTTGCCATCGAGAGTGCGACGCCGCCCCCATACGAATGAGCAATCAGGACCGCGCGCTCGATGCCAGCTGCGTCCATGTCCGCGATGACGGCGCGAGCGTTCTGGACGAAGCCGCCAGCCGGGTGCGAACTGGCCCCGTACCCCGGCCGGTCCAGCGCCAGCACGCGCCGGTCGGCCGGCAGCAGGCCAACGAGCTGCTGCCAGTCCGAGCGCGAACCCGGCTGGCCATGCAGCAACACGATCCCGCGGCCGCTCACATCTCCCGAGCCTAACCGCACGCGCTCTTACCACCGCCGGCGCCCGCTCACCACGGCCGGCGCCGGCCGGGCTCAGCCCCCGGTGCCGCCCGAGGGGGCGCCATCGCCTGCCCGCCGGGGCGAGGCGCAGGAGCCAGCCCTCCGGTAGCGCGTCTGGTGACCGGTCCGGTCCGGCTGCCGTCCAGCGGCCGGGCCGGACTCGCGCCAGCTGGCACGGAACGGGGTCATCTGCCCTCATCCCGACCGACCTGCCAATCCAGCCCTGGGCATATACCGCTGGATCTAGCACCCACCTCGTTCGCTGCTCCGGCCCGACTAGCCGACCCGGCCCCGTTCCCCGCCATCGGTCCGCCGGGCAACCCGGCCCCGTTCCCCGCCATCGGTCCAGCCAGCCGACCCGGCCCGCGGTCCCCCGCTCCGGCCGGGCCAGCATAGGTTGGAGACGATCTCGCTGGACCGGCAAGCGCGGCACGGCGCGCTGCCCCAGGACGCTCTTGGCGGTGACAGATGCCGGTTGACGCTGGGCCTGCCGACCGCCTGCCGGTCACGGGACCAGGACCAGGGCCGACCGGAGCTCGCTGGCCGCGGTCGTGGTGGCCGGCCTTCCGTCAGGCCTGCGGGCACCCAGCCGTCATCGCCGGGCTCGTCACGGCAGCGGGCGCCCTCATCTGGATCGTCGCCTTCCCGCGGGTCGGGACGGACCTGTCGGCCGCGCTCGCCAGGGCCGACTGGGCAAGCCGCTATCCGGCGTCGGCGTACCTGTTCAGCTGGTACGGCGGCTTCCATCCGGCGAGCTACTCACTGCTGGCGCCCTACGTGCTCGGTTTCGCCGGCACCCGCCTGGCGATGGTGCTGGCCGTCGTGATCTCAGCCCTGCTGCTGGGCCTGCTGCTGGCCCGGTACCGCGTCCCCCGGCCGCGCGCTGCGGCGATATGGGTGGCGATCGCCTTGTGGACGGAGCTGTCGGCTGGGCGAGCCGCCTTCACGCTCGGCCTCGCGGCGGCCCTGGCCTGCGTGGCCGTTGCCGATGTGAGCCTGCCCTGGTCGAGGCTCAGGCTGCTCGCCGCCGGCGGGCTGGCACTGCTGTGCTGCCTGCTGAGCCCGGTGGCAGCCGTCTTTCTCCTCGTCGTGGCCGCAGTGTTCGCGATCGCCCGGCACTGGCTGAAGGCTGTCGTCATCGCCGTCTGTGCCAGCCTGCCGCTGGCTGCCATGGCGCTGTTGTCCGACGGCGGAGCGCAGCCCATCGACGTGCAGAACTGGCTGCCGCCCCTGCTGGCCGTGGCGGCGGTGCTGCTGCTGATACCGCGCCGATGGCAGCTCGTCCGCGCTGGCGCGATCATCTACGGTGTCGGGATCGTCCTGACCTGCCTGGTGCCGAGTCTGATTGGCTCGAACGTCGCCCGGCTGGGCGAGTTGCTGGCCGGCCCGCTGCTCGTCGGCATGGCCAGTGCCCGACACCGCTGGCTGCTCGCCATCGCGCTTGGTGGCGCCGCGGTCTGGCAGGTCGCGCAGCCGATCGCCGACCTGGGCCAGGGCAACGCGCCGGCGTACGCGCCGCAGACGGCGGCCCTGGTGGGTGAGCTGCGCGCGCTGCACGCGGACACCGCGCGGGTCGAGGCGGTGCCCCAGTACGGGCACTGGGAATCGCAGGAGCTGGCTTCGGTCGTGCCGCTCGCGCGCGGCTGGGAACGCCAGCTCGACATCGAGCGGAATCCGATCTTCTACGGCGGCGTGCTCACGCCGGCCGCCTACTACAGCTGGCTCCAGTACAACGCCGTGCGGTACGTCGCCATCTCGACCGTGACGCCGGATCCCGCCGGCGTGGCTGAAGCTGCCACGGTGCGCGAGGGCCAGCCCTGGCTCGTCCTGGTCTGGCACAACGCGTTCTGGCGGCTGTACCGGGTCACCGGCACGTACCCGATGGCGAGTCCGCCGGCGGTCGTCACGAGCACTACGCCCGCGCAGATCACGCTCCGCATGGACCGGGCGGGGACGACCATCGTCCGGGTCCACTGGTCGCCGCTACTGCGGGCGCCTGGCGCGTCTGTGAGCCAGGCCGGGCCGTGGACGCGCGTGACGGTCAGTCGGCCGGGCAGCTTCGTGCTCCAGGGCCGCTACTGACGTGCCTGGCACGTTCTGGTCAGCGTGGCGTGATGACAACGACCGGGATCTTCCTGGCCGTCTTCGTCTGGTACCGCCGGTAGCGGCCGTGGTTGTTGCTGTTCACGGCGTCCCAAAGTCGCGGGTACGCAGGATCGTCGGCCGCGACGACACGGGCCGTGGCGGCAAACTGCTTCCGGCCGACCTGCAGCTCGACGTCCGGCTTAGCCTCGATGTTGTACAGCCAGCCCGGTGGCCGGTCCGAGCCGCCGTTAGAGGCAACCACCAGGTAGTCCCCGCCGTCGCGGGCGTAGACCAGTGCTGAGGTGCGCGGCTGCCCCGTGCGTCGGCCCGTGGTGCGCAGCAAGGCCGACGGCACGCCGAGCAGGCGATGGCCTACCAGCCCGCCGGTTCGCTCGTACAGGCGCTGGTGCAGTGTCAGCAAGTCCATGCCGACATTGTGGCCTGACGAGAGCTCCGGCGGGCTGGCGGCGTCGCCTTAGCGAGCTACCAGTTGCGAGGCACGAATATCAGCCCCTGCGGCTCGAAGGCTGGCCCCGACACCGTCAGGCGTGAGACGTGGCCAGTCCACGGGTTCAGTGCGCCAAGGTAGTTGGCCGGGAAGCCAGCCGCCGGGCAGGTGGCGGGCGCGTTGTTGGCGTCGCACGGCGTGACGGCCACGATCACAAGGCCAGATCGGAACGGACCGGAGACCACGTCGACGGTGTCGCCGCCGTTGTCCGAGCCCAACAGGCGGCCGCCCCAGCCGCGGGCCCAGGCGGTGTCGTCCACCGACTGCGACAGCCCCAGCACTTGCAGGCGATGCCCGCTCGACCAGCCCCGCGAGTAAGGCCGCAGGTAGATCTGCTCCTTGTCGCCCTGGCTGGTCAGCATGAAGTCGCCGGCGAACCGGGGACCTGAGGCTGGCACGACCTCGTTCGAATCCGGGTCGGTCAGGGCCAGCTTGACTGTCCTGCCGAGGCTCTTGCCGACGTTGGCCACCCGGGCCGTCGCCTCGTCGTAGAACACCGGCGTGACAGTGGCGATGTGCGTGGCGATGTGGAAGACCACGGCGTAGACGGCTGGGTACTGTGGCTGCGGCGCGGCCGCACCCGTCGTGCCTGGTGCCGAGGCGCTTACCAGCACGTGACCGCGGTAGATCGAGATCGCGTCGGTGCCGCCGAAGTGCGGCAGCGGCTTGTTGTACTGGTAGTGCCGCACCTGGTGACCGGGCCTTGCGTACGGGTTGATGGTGTAGATGCTCGAGTTCGCGTCCTCGTTCACCGTGGCGATCACCACGTTGCGGCCGGGATCAGCCGTGAGGCCGTCGACCTTGCCGTGCAGGTCCCACTGGCGGATGACGTGGCCGCTGGTGGTGAACTCCACCACGGTGCTCTCTGTGTTGCCGTCGGTGCTGGGCTCGCCCTGCGGGCCGACCCCGTTCTGGAAGGCTGTGAACAGATATCCGCCGAGGATAGTGATGTCGTCCGGCTTGGTCAGCGGCTCGGTCTGCCACGAGGTGGAGCCGGAGGGGATGAAGGAGTGCCGCAGCTTCATTCCGTTCAGGATCTGCCGCACGTGGAAGACGGGCTTGGCCACATGGGTGCCAGCGGACCGGGCCTGCGCCGTGGTCGCGGCAGCGAGCGCTGGCCCGGCCAGGGCTAGGCTCGCCAGAACCGCGGCGGCGGCTGCGGCTATCTTCGGTGCGCTCAGGCGTACATGACGCATGGAGTCTTCTTTCTCTTCGGCGAGTGCAGACCGGTGCTGTTGTACGCCTGCCAGGTGGCGCGGCGGCGAATGCCACTAGCCCGCGCCGTGAACGCGACGTCAAGCGCCCGTAATGTGCCACCGCGCGAGTTAGCCGGCCGATTGCAGTCGCTCTGCTGCCATCCGGCCCGCGTCGGCGGTGCGGCGCAGGAAGTCGGCCACCACTGCGAGGTCCGCGTGCGCGTATTGGGCCAGGATCTCGTCGAGCGCCTCGTTCATTCCGGAATCGATGAGGTAGAGCCGGAGAATCTCGGCACCCCGGCCGCGCTCGGCGCGGACGACGACCCCGCGCCGGTCCGCAGGATCCCGCTCGCGCACGATCCACCCGTCGCGCTCCAGCCGATCGAGAATGCCGGTCAGGGTGGCAGGGTGCTGCCCGGTGCGCCTGGCCAGCTCCGTTGGGCTGAGCGGACCGTGCTGGACGATGACATCGAGGCATTCCAGGTCGCTCGCCTTGAGGTCCAGGCGGCCGCCGACGCTGTGATTGAGGCGGGTTAGCTGCGCGCCCATATCGCGCAGCCCCTCCCGGATCGCGCGACTCAGCCGCCGTCGCTCCCGCGCGTCCGTCCCCTCGCTCAATGTTGCCGCCCTGACGATGAGCCATCCGGTGAGCTAACTGATACGCTTCTCGTATAGTATCGTTCTCGTATTATATGGATCACAACACGAATCTACTCCGCAGCCGCCAGCACGGGCGGCATGGAAGGCAGGAAGCCATGAAGATCACCATCTTCGGCGCAACAGGAGCCACCGGAACGGGCCTCACCAAGCTGGCGCTGGCCGCAGGCCATGAGGTCACGGTAGTAGTGCGTGATCCGGCGCGGCTCGCCGTGCCGGCGCATCCGCTGCTGCGCATCGACACGGCCGACGTCATGGATGCGGCGGCCATCCTGCCGTCCGTGGCAGGTGCCGACGCAATCGTGACGGCAGTTGGCCCCCGTGGCACAGCCCCTACAACGGTCATCCAGGACAGCGTCCGCGCGATCATCGCGGCCCTGCAGAAATCAGGCGGCCGCCGGCTGCTGATGCTCAGCGGATCAATCGTGGCCGACGACGGCGAGAGTCCCTATCTGCGCTACCTGATCAAGCCGCTGGCGCGCCGCACGTTCCTCCGTCATGTCTGCGCGGACATGCGAGCGGGCGAGACTGAGGTTCGCGACAGCGGGCTGGACTGGACGATCGTCCGGCCGCCGGCTCTGACCAGCAAGCCAGCGTCAGGCAACTACCGCACCGCGATCGACCGCAACCTGCCCCACGGCTTCCGCGTCTCACGTGCGGACCTTGCTGCCTGCCTGCTCACGCTCGTCGACGACCCGGCGAGCGTGCGCAAGCACATCGCCATCGCCAGCTAGCGCGGCCCCAGGCAGCGATCAGTCAGGGCCGCAGCTCGTCACGGCCGCGCTCGGCTCAGGACAGCACTCGCCGCCGGAAGTTGTGAAGGCCGATGCCGAGGAACACGGCGCCGAACGCCGCGACGACGGGGTAGATCACGTACAGGTGCATGTGCGGAGCCGAGGTGAACGCCGCGCGCATCCCCTCGTTGACATAGATCAGCGGGTTGATCAGCACGATGGTCTGAAGCCAGTGCCAGCCGCCCACCGTCACCGGAGCCAGCTTCGTCCAGGAGTAGTAGGTGCCGCCGAGGAACGTGATCGGCAAGATGATGAAGCCGAACATCAATCCGATGTTCCGCGGCTCGAAGCTAGTGCCGAGGACCAGCCCGAGCCCGGCCATCGCGATGCACGCGAGCGGCACGAAGGTCAGGATCAGCAGCCAGTGAAAGGTCAGGTGCGCGTGCACGCCGGGAGCATGCACAACCGAGGCGATCGGCAGCACGATGATCGCGGACAGCACTCCCTGCGCGGCACCGGACAGCACCTTGGCCATGGCGACAAGCCAGATCGGGCATGGCGCCTGCACCCTGTCCTCGATCTCCCGGGTGAAGCCGAACTCCTGGGCCATGGCGAGCGCGATGGACTGCACGCCCTGGAACATCACCGAGATACCGACGACTCCAGGTACCAGGATCGTGGCGAACGCGGATTGCGCCGCGGTGCCGTGGCCACCAATGCCCTGCCCGATCTTGGGGAACACATACAGGAAGACGAAGCACAGCAGGAACGGCTGGATGATCGTCCGCAGCACGAACTCCCACAGGTGCTTGCGCAGGACCACCAGGTCGCGCAGCAGGAGCGCGCCGAGCGCAGTCCAGCTCGCGGCCGCGACGGAACGAGTCGGACCGCCGCCGATCGGCGCTGAGTAGGACGGCGGCACTCGTGACGTTACGGACGTTGCCATCAGTCCCTCAGCTCCTTGCCGGTGAGGTTGATGAAGACGGTCTCCAGGCTTGGCTCGGCCACGGACACATCGGCCAGCTCGAGGCCACCCCGCTCGGCCGCGAGCACGATGCGCGGGATCAGCCGGTCTCGACCTTGGACGTGCAGCTCCAAGCCGCCCTCGACCTGACGCGTGCGAGTGACGCCCTCGACCTCGGCGGCCAGCAGCTCGGCGGCCTTGGCTGCGTCCCCGACAATCCGCATCGTCACCACAGTGTCTGCACCGATGCTCTGCTTGAGGGCGGCCGGGGTGTCGAGCGCCAGGATCCTGCCATGATCCATGATCGCAACCCGGTCGCAGAGCTGGTCGGCCTCCTCCATGTAGTGCGTGGTCAGCAAGATCGTCTGGCCAGCGCGGTGCAGCTCGCCGAGCAGGTCCCACAGCGCGAGCCTGCTCTGCGGGTCAAGGCCGGCCGTCGGTTCATCCAGGAATAGCACCGACGGCCGATGGAAAATCGCCCGCGCCACCATGAGGCGCTGGGCCATCCCGCCGGAGAGGGCGTAGACCGATGCCTTCGCCCACCGCGAGAGCTGGAACTGCTCAAGTAGCTCATCGGCGATCTGCCGCGATTCGCGCGCGCCGATGCCGAACAGCCGGCCGTGGAAGTAGAGATTCTCCCAGACCGTCAGCTGGCGGTCCAGGGTGTTCTGCTGCGACACGATCCCGCTCAGCTGCTTGGCCAGCGCCGGATGGGCACCGACGTCAACACCTGCCAGTAGCGCCCGGCCAGACGTCGGCACCACCCTCGTGGTCAGCATCCCGGCCGTCGTGGTCTTGCCCGCGCCATTGGGCCCCAGCAGCCCGAAGATCTCGCTCGCGTGCACGTCCAGGTTGAGCTTGTCGACCGCGGCGAAATCCGCGCCCGGGTAGATCTTGGTCAGGTCCTCGGTGTGGATGACCGCGGTCTGCTGACCGTCAGCGAGACTGGTCGCGCCCGCAGGCGCCGGTGCAGTGCTGATGGCACTACCTTCCTTCAGCGTCAGGTCGTTCGCGCCAGGGCGCGGGCCGCCCGGCCATCGTAACGCGCGCCGCGGCGCAGGTTGCAGGCCTGGCGGCGGCCAGACCGCCTGCGTGGCTGCCTTCCCACTCTGCTGACCGGCTCCAGGCGCCTGGCAGCGCCACCCCTCAGGCTGCTGCCCTGGCGGACGCGGGGAGCGGCGTCCCGGAGCGGCGTCCCGGTCAGCGCACCCTGGAGCGGCGCAGCCGCGACCAGCGCCTGACGGTGTGGATGGCCAGCAAGATTGCTAGCGCGACCCCGGTCAGCGCGTGCCAGCGGATCCGGGTCGGGTGCCCGGCAAACCAATCCCAGAAGCCGGACGCGAGCATCGCTAGCGTGACCACCGCCAGCACGGCATCAGCTAGCGCGAGCCGTCCGGCCGGCCGCCAGAGCGCCGTGACCCTGGCCAAGCGTGCAGCCAGATTGGCCGAGACCTGCCGGCGCTGCGCGAGGTGAGCGCCAACGAGCGCGACGAACGCCAGGCCGACGACGATGTGAATCGTCAGCACGAGGGGCTCGAAAATCAGCGACACAACCACGGTCGCCATCAGGCCGAGGTGTACGAGCCAGCGATAGAGAGCTCGCCGGGCGGCGGCTTGTCGGCGGGCGGTCGCAGCCGACGCCCGCTCCGCTGGGCTGAGCTGCTTGGCGTCTCTGGTCACGTCGGCCAGCCTGCGCCCGCCGTTGACTCTATGTCGTCCGGCCAGATGCTGACCTGGCATCGGCCTTCTGCTGCCCGGTGTCGCCGCAAGGCCGACACCGGGTCACCCTGCGTGATGACGCAGTTCGCCCGCGCCGTGCTTACGCTGTCCACCATGAGGATCCCGCGGTTCAAGCGTGCCGGCGCCTAGCCGCTTCATGGCGATGAAGCGCACGGAGATCACCGACCGGCTGATTGTCGTCGGCCTGCTCGCCTGGGCTGCCACGGACGTGCCGTGGTGGTGGCGCCCACCCGGTCATAGCGCCCCGACGCCAGTGGTCATCGGCTTCATCTTGCTGATGCTCACGCAGTCGGTGCCGTTCTTCCGGTGGCGCCGGTGGCCGCTGTTCGCCGCCGCACTCGCCGCGGCCGTCCTGGGGATCAGGATTGGCCTCGGCCTGAATCCCTTCTCGGCCGCCGCGGCCACCCTGGTCGGGGCCTTCGGCCTGGGGGCCTGGGGTGACCGGTGGCTGCGCCAGGGCGCCAGGATCCTGACTGTCGTGGCGGTCGTCGGCGCCGGGATCGTCCTGATGACATCGAACGGCTTCCGGAACGAAGCACTCCCGCTAGCGCTGCTGGCCACGGCTCTTGGCCTCGGTGAAGTGACGGCGGCTAACCGGGACGCGGCCACCGCATCTGCGCGGGTTGCCCACGATCAGGAGCGGGCCCGTATCGCCCGGGAACTGCATGACGTCCTGTCACATCAGCTCAGTGCCATCGCCATTCAGGCGGGGGCGGCGCGAATCGCGAGCGGCGACGACCCCGGCGTGGCCGCGCAGGTCGTGAGCAACATCGAGAACATAGCCCGGGAGGGCCTGATCGACCTCAACAGGATCGTCGGTGCCCTCAGGCGCGACGCGGATGAGCAGCTAGACCGTCGCCCGCAGCCGCGCCTGGATGACCTGCCGGATCTCCTGGCCGGTGCGCGGGCGGCCGGGCTCCCGGTCGAGCTTGAGATGTGCGGGCTGCCGCCGTCGCTGCCAGCCTCGGTCGAGCTGGCCGCTTACCGGGTCGTCCAGGAGTCGCTGACGAATGCCTTGCGCTACGCCCAGGCACCGACCAGGGTCCGATTGACCCACACCAACGGGGGCCTGGACGTGCTCGTGGAGGACGACGGTTCTGACCGGACGACCAGTCTTGACGCGGCGAAACCCGCAGCCTGCGGCACCGCTGCTCCCGCCGTCAGCGAGGCGGTCGATGCCGACCCGACTGGCCCGTTGAGGGGCGAAGCAGCCTCGCTCGTGCGCACCCTCGGGCGGGCCCGGATCGCACCGGTGGCGCCAGCCACACCGGACACGCGATGCCGGCTCACGGCCGGCGGCGGACGCGGACTGGCTGGCCTGGCCGAGCGCGCTCAGATCCTGGGCGGCAGCCTGCATGCGGGCCCGCGACCGGGCGGAGGCTTTGCCGTGCACGCCTGGCTGCCGGTGCGGCAGTGATCCGCGTCCTGGTGGCCGATGACCAGGCCCTCGTGCGCGCCGGCATCCGCATGCTGATAGAGACTCAGCCAGACCTGGAGGTAGTCGCTGAGGCTGCCGACGGGATGGCGGCGATCAGCGAGGCGACGCGATCCGGTCCTGACGTCGTCCTTATGGACATTCGCATGCCCCGGCTCGATGGCATCGAGGCAGCCCGCCGGATCCTGGCACACGGGCCACGCCCGGCCAAAGTGGTGATGCTGACGACATTCGACCTCGACGAGTACGTCTTCGACGCTATGAGCGCTGGGGCGAGTGGCTTCCTGCTGAAGCACGCGCCACCCGAGGAACTGCTGTTTGGGATTCGGGCCGCCGCCGACGGCCACGCACTAGTGGCGCCAGCGCTGACGAGGCGCCTGATCCAGCAGTTCGCGCGGATCCGCCCGCGTGCCGCGCCTGAGCTGGGGCGGCTGACCGAGCGCGAGCGCGAGGTGCTAGTGCTGATGGTGCGCGGCCGGTCGAACGCCGAGATCGCACGCGAACTCGTTGTCGGCGAGAGCACCGTCAAGACCCACGTGACTCGCGTGCTCACCAAGCTCGGGCTCCGCGACCGAGCGCAGGCCGTGATCTATGGCTACGAGACTGGCCTCGTCACACCCGGCAGTACTGACGATTAGGCGTCACGCCACGCGATGCCGCCCGGGCTGCTGCCGTGCGCTCGGCAAGCTGGGTGATGACCAGCATCGTGAACCCGGCGAAGAACACGGCCTCCATGACCCCGCCGAACCTGTCAACCAAGTAGGCGGCGCCCAGCAGCGGATAGGCGACCAGCGCCCCTGTCGCCAGAGCACGGTAGGCGGCTGCTGGCCGCGTGCGCTGGTGCCGCGTCCGGCGAAGTGCGTAGAGCAAGGCCACCGTGATCGCGGCGAACTCGAAAATGCCGACGACCATGTGGATGTACTGGCTGGGAGGCAGCTCAAATCGGTACTCCTGGCCGCGGCAGACTGCGTTGACGCCGTCCGCGCATACCTCGGGGAAGAGCCCGCCGAGAGCACCGGCCAGGGCGAATCCCAGCATCGACAGCCATTCGCGTCGGCCGGCGAGGCTAGTGCTGTGCCCCGCAGCCCAGAAGGCAGCGAGCAGCAGCACGCCGGACGCGAGGTCGGCGTGTTGCATGGCGGCTGCGTACGGCCGCCCGCTGACCTCGAGGTTGCTGAACAGCTCGTCCGGTGACGACATGAGACCGGGCTTGAGCGGTACTAGCAGCCACCAGTTGTAGGCCGCCATCCCGGCGATGCCGAAGCTCCAGGCCAGGATCGTGCGGGTCCTCGAGTGGGCCGCAGCCGTCCAGCGCTCAGCGCCGTCCTCGCCGGCACGCTGCCTGCTGGCCGGAATCCCTAGCCTGTGCGCACCGGCATCGCCGTTGCTAGCCCGAGTGCCTGAGCCAGCCGAACTCGTCACCCCAAGCCTCCGCCTCGCCGATGGCCGGCCTCGGTCGCGGCGCCGCGCACACGCTACCTACCGGCCGGCAGGTAACCACCCTATTTGCTTAGGCTAAGCAAGTAGGGAAGTGGCAGTCAACCCGGTTTTCCGGGACTTTCGTTGTGTCGTCGGCACGCACCGTCTGGCCACCCGGCGCCACCATCGAGCACCCGCCACACCAGACCACCTCAACCGCCTCCGCATGAGCCGCTGAGCACCTCTGGCGCCCCGCGTCATTCGCCGAGTACCTCCGTGCCGCTACCAAAGCGCCCGCCGACCGGCCAGCGCGGCTCAAGCACGAGCGCGGCTCAAGCACGAGCGCGGCTCAAGCACGAGCGCGGCTCAAGCACGAACCGGAGCACCCCTCCGAAAACCGCGATCGCTACAAGTCGCCCGTTGGCAGCGTTATTTCCGCGGGCTCGGCCGGCTTCTCTGCACGGTCCGGTCGGTCATGCCCGACCATGCCCCGACGCGTGTACGTCTGGTACGAAATTTTCGTAGCAGACGCACACGCGTTCCCAGCAAACAGAAACGTCGCAAGGCGATTAACCGCATAAAGCACCCGTTATGGGTGGTGGAACCCTGCGCTGGATGGCCCGCCGACGCCCGAGTCAGGGCCCGTTCGCGACGTCCGCGCGCAGTAGCTCGAAAAGCTCCAGTGAGACCCCGTAGTACTTGTCGGTCTGGCCTACGTGCGTCATGCCCAGGCGACGGCAGACCGCCCGCGACCTCGCATTGTCAGCATCGACGAGCGCGATGACCCGGTCCAGCGGCAGGCCAGGAACCGGACCGCCCGCAACCCGACCGCCCGCAACCCGACCGCCCGCAACCCGACCGCCCGCAACCCGACCGCCAGGAACCCGGCCCGCCTCGGCGCGATCAGCGGCTGGGTGTAGCTCGAGACGTTCTGGCCCGACCTGGTCCAGGCCGAACGCCAGGCCGACGGCGCCCCAGCCGGCTTCGGTCGCGTAGCCGTTGCCCCAGTAATCGGGATTCAGATGCCAGCCGATCTCGACCTCGCTGTCGTCGCCCGGCAGTCGCGACAGCAGCACTGCGCCAACGACCGGGCCGGCCGCCGGCCCAGCGCGCAGCGAGATGCACCAGAGGCCGTAGTCAGGCTCGTCGCTGGCCCGCTGAATCATCAGGTCGAGCCGCTCCCGCATCTGGGCAAGCGACGGAACGGCACGGCGCGGCTGCGCTCCGAGCCAGCGCATCACCTCGTCGCGGCCGTAGATATCGAACGCCGCCTGCGCGTCGTCGGCCGTCCAGTCCCGCGCGATCAGCCGGGTGGTGCGGAAGTGTTCCATGAGCCGCCATCCTGCCCGCTCAGTCAGCGAGGGGCCAGGCCCGCAGCCGACCCCCGTCGCCCGCCGCAGAAGATCGCCCCGCGCTCGGTACGGTGGCGAGCATGGCACCCGACGTCCGCGGTACGGCTCAGCGGAAGCTTCCGCTGACGGCGCTGCTGTCGCAGGCACTCGTCGCGTTCACCATCGAATTCGACAACGAGGCCGAGCGGCAGATCCGGCACCGGACCGCGCGGCACGGCTCGACACCGGGCGGGGTCTGGCTCGTCTCAATGGCGATGTGGCTGAATTGCATGCGTTACCTCGGGGCGGACCCGATCACCGCCGGCGAACTAGCACGGCTAGCACGCTGCGACACCAATCTGGACGGCATGCGCCGGTGGGGCTATGTCACGCTGACGCAAGACCCGGCCGATGCCCGCGCCAGGCCACCGGCTCATGCACTCCTCATCACGGCGACCGCACGCGGCCGGCGGGCGCAGCAGGTGTGGCAGCCGCTCACGGAGGCGATCGAGGCGCGCTGGCGCGACCGGTTCGGCCCGGCGGAGATCGCGGGGCTGCGGACAGCCCTCGTCACCGTGGCCAGCCAGCTTGACGCTCGGCTGCCCGACTGCCTGCCCATCCTGGGGTACGGCCTGTACAGCCTCGGCAAGGGACCGGGCGATGATCGGTACCTCCAGCGGGCCCGCGGCCATGCGCGCGACGGCCAGCCTGCCTGGGCGGACGGCGACGGATCGGGACTCGCGTTGCCGTGGCTGCTGGCCAGGGTCCTGCTCGCGACCGCCGTCGAATTCGAGCGCGAGTCTGCCGTGTCACTCGCGATCGCGGCCAACATGCTGCGCGTGCTCGACGAGCAGGGCGTGCGGGTCCGGGACCTGCCTGCCCGCAGCGGCGTATCCAAGGAGGCCATCGCGATGGCATCCGGTTTCGCCGCGAAGCGCGGCCTGGTCGTCATCGAGCCCGCGCCGGACGGCGGCAAGTTCAAGGTGGCACGCCTGACCAGCAAGGGCATGGCGGCCCAGGAAGAGTACGCCGAGCTGCTCGGTTCGCTCGAGACTCGCTGGCGCGCCCGCTACAGCGGCGCCGCCATCGACAAACTCCGCGCGTCCCTGGAACGGCTGGCTGGGCCGGGCGGCCAGCGATCACCGCTGTTCGCCGGCCTGCAACCACACCCGGACGGATGGCGGGCGGCGATCCGCCCGCCCGCGACGCTGCCGCACTACCCGATGGTGCTGCACCGCGGCGGCTACCCCGACGGCAGCTAAGCACGGAACGGGGCCGCGTACCTCGCCGCCGCAGGCTCCGACGGGCGGGTGGGGCAGGCCGCTACGGCCCGGTTATGACTTCCGCACTGCGTGGTGGCAGTATCGGGTCGTGCGATTGTTCTACTACGCTGCGTCGTCGTCGCTGCGGTCCGGGACCCGTCGGCTGACGGTGGTGCTCGCGGCGGCGATGCTCGCGGCGGTGGGGATCGCGGCGGCTGGCTGTGCCTCAGCGGCCCGGACCAGCGGCGCACCGGCCGGCCCGACCGGGTCGGCGCAGCGCATGGCGGCAGCGAACCCCAACCTCGATCCAGGCTCTTCCCTCGGCAGCGTGCAGGCACCCGACTTCTTGCTGACGAACCAGTTCGGGCAGCGAGTCTCGCTCAGCGCGTTCCGCGGCAAGGTCGTGATCCTCGCCTTCACCGACTCCGAGTGCACCACCGTCTGCCCGCTGACGACGCAGAGCATGCTGGCGGCCAAGGACCTGCTCGGCAAGGCGGGAACTCAGGTCCAGTTGCTGGGCATCGACGCCAACCCGGCAGCGACCAAGGTCAGCGACGTCATGGCCTACTCGCGCTCGCACGGCATGGTCAACCAGTGGGACTTCCTCACCGGCACACTGCCCGAGCTCGAGGCCGTGTGGAAGCGCTACGACGTCTACGTCCAGATCACGCACGGCCAGGTCGACCACACGCCCGCGCTGTACATCATCGACGCCCGCGGCCGGGAGCAGAAGGTCTACCTGACCACGATGGCGTATGCCAGCATCACGCAGGCAGCGCAAGTGATGGCGCAAGAGGCAGCGAGCCTGCTCCCCGGTCATCCGGCGCTGGCCAGCACCCAGTCGCTGGCCTACATAGGCGGCCTGTCCCCGGCCAAGGCGACCACGCTGCCGACGCTGCCAGCTGGCTCCATCACGCTCGGCCCAGGTAAGCCTCGCCTCGTCGTGTTCTTCGCCACCTGGCTCGACGAGACCTCCGATCTCCGCGCCCAGTTGCTCGGCCTGAGCCAGTACGCCCGTACCGCGGCCGGCGCTGGACTGCCAGGGCTGGTCGCCGTCGACGAGGAAGCAGCCGAGCCATCGCTTGCGACCGTCCGCACCTACGTCACAGGCCTCGGCAAGCCGCTCGGCTACCCGGTTGCGCTCGACACTACTGGCCGGCTCGCCGATGGCTATGGCGTCCAGGATCAGCCGTGGTACGTGCTCACGTCGGCTACCGGGAAGATCGTCTGGAAGCACGACGGCTGGCTATCGGTGAGCCAGCTGACCGCAGCGGTCCGCGCGGCGCCGCACTAGGCGTTGATCGCTCGCAGCCCGCGCCGACAGCTGACCACCGGCTGACCCCTTCCGCCGTGCCATGCCAAAGACGTACTATCGCAACTAATGGCTGAGTGGTGGTCGATCGAGGTCCTGCACGGGGACTTCTCAGCTTTCCAGTGGCAGGACGCGTACGACTCCGAACTGATCGAGGCGGCGCTCACGAACGGCGCACTCGATGGCACCTGGCATGCCGATCGCTGGGGGGTGGCGTTCGAGGTCTGCTTCGAGACCGCGGCCGAGTGGGAGGCGTTCCGTGCGCTCCCGATCGTCAGGGCGGCCCTGGACGCGGTTCCAGATCCCGTCAACGGCCTGCTCATTTACCGGGGGCGGGGCGGTACCTCGGCCGCCGGTAGGCCGCGGCGGCCCCGGCCCGCGCCGAGCGCGAGCGCGATGGCGCTGCCCGAGCCTGATCCGGAGCCGTTCGTGGACGTGACCGAGATCGAGCCGCCGGACCTGGCAGGGACCGGTCCGCGCGTCTTCGAGTTTCGGTAGTCCCGTCGGGCTCGCGTGCCGAGCTTCGGGCAACGCGCCGGCTCGCAGCCCGGCAGTGGCGACTCGGGCCGCTTGCTAAGTCGGCGACAGCCTTGGCGTGCCGCGGGCGGTACCAGATCGACGGGCAGCCGTCGGCGCGACAGCGCACCCACAGATGCCCGAGAACGTCACGGGACAGCACCTGAGGGCAGTCACAGGGCATCCAGCCCACGGTCACGCGGCCCGGCGCCCAGGGATGCCCGGCAGGGCATTCAAGCGGATAGCACCACCAGTCCGGACGGACGACTGCGCTCATCGTTCCAGTAGAACATACTTTCGATCCGACGCACAGGCGGGCCGCAGGGTCGGTCGCAGAGTCGGGTCGCAGAGTCGGGCGCAGAGTCGGGCGCAGGCTCTAAGCTGCCGCCTATGACTCAGCCAGCTGGGGCGCCACTCGAGGACGCCAGGTACGCCGCGCTCGGCCGGCTGGTGGAGATGGCCGCGGTGCTGGAGATCGCGCTGCGGATGGCGTTCTGTGCCCTGATCGGCAGCAGATACGCCGCGGTGGTGGCAGGCGACCAGGAGACGCACTGGCTCATCGAGAACTGCGAGGCCATCACCCGGCACCGGGGCGACCTGGCTGAGGCGGAACGCGAGACGATCCGGGCCGCGCTGCGGTCTTGCCGGGACGCCAATCGCGATCGCAACCGGCTGGTGCACGACGCCTGGGGCACCGACGCCGACGGGGCGCCCGCCGCTGTGCGCAGCGAGCGGGGCAGCTACCCGATCACCGGGCGCGCCTGGACGACTGCCGAGATTCAGGCAGTTGCCGACGCTATCGCCGGCGCGCAGCGCGCCCTGCTCGCCGCTATCGAGGGGGCACTTGGTCCGGGCAGCATGCGCACTGCCGAGCAACTGCTCGCAGCCGATTCCACCGAGCGCGGCCGCTAGCGCCGCTCGCGGCGGCTGCCGCGACCGGACGGGCGCGCAAGCGCTGGGGTCCCCAGACCAGGACAAGCCGGCCAGGCGCGTGGGCCACGGCGGCTGCGGACTGGCACACTACCGAGAATGCAGACGACCGTTGTCGATCACCCGCTGGTCGCGCACAAGCTCACGATGCTGCGCGATGCCCACACCGACACGCCGGCCTTCCGCCAGCTGTGCGATGAGCTCGTCACGCTGCTCGGGTACGAGGCCACCCGCGACATCAAGGTCGAGCCTGTTCAGGTCCAGACGCCGGTCGACGTCGCGGCGGGCGTCAAGCTTGCCCGGCCGGTCCCGCTGATCGTGCCGATCCTGCGCGCCGGCATCGGCATGCTCGACGGGATGGCCCGACTGCTGCCCAAGGCCGACATCGGCTTTGTCGGACTGGCCAGGGACGAGGACACGCTCATCGCCTCCACGTACGCGACCCGGCTGCCCGCCGACCTGTCCGGACGGCAGACATTCATCCTGGACCCGATGCTCGCGACCGGCGGCTCGATGGAGACCGTTATCCGGATGCTGCGGTACCGGAACGCCGCGGCAGTGACGGGGGTCAGCCTGGTGGCCGCGCCGGAGGGGCTGGCCAGGCTCGCCGAGGCGTTCGCCGCGGACACGATCCCCGTGCGCATCGTGGCCGGCGCGCTGGATGCCCGGCTCAACGACAAGGGCTACATCGTGCCTGGCCTCGGGGATGCTGGCGACAGGCTGTTTGGCACCATCTAGCACCGCACGGGCGCTGTATACCCGCCCGGATGCGAGGCCCGGCGAATGTAGGCTGCATGGCGTGAGCGAGCCGCGCGGCGCGGATTCGGTTGCGGCGCGGCTTCGTATCCTGCGCGGCAGCCTCGGGCTCAGCCAGGAGCAGCTGGCCCGCCGTCTTGGCGTGTCCTTCGCGACCGTGAACCGGTGGGAGTCGGGCCGTACCCAGCTCTCGGCCCGGGCTATGGCTGCGCTCGCCGCGCTGGAGGCCGATACCGCCGCGCCAGGCCGGCGCTCCGGCCGGACCAGCGCGCTGCCGGTCGCGCAGACCAGCTTCGTCGGCCGGGCGCGCGAACTGGCCGAGCTCGCCCGGATGATCCGCCAGTCCCGCCTGGTCACGCTCATCGGGCCGGGCGGCGCCGGCAAGACTCGGCTGGCCGCGGAAGTGCTCAGCCGTAGCTTCACCGACGCTGACATCGTCTTCGTGCCACTGGAGCAGGTCCGCTACCCACGGACGCTGGCGTCCTCGTTAGCGTCCCTGCTCAAGGTCGTCGATCAGCAGGGCACGCCACTGACCGAGTTGCTGGCAGCTGCGCTCGCCACCGGGCCCAAGCTGCTGCTGCTCGACGGTGCCGAGCGCCTCGCCGACCAGGTGTCCGAGCTCTCCATCGAGCTACTCGCCGCAGTACCTGAGCTCCGGGTGGTCGTCACCAGCCGGGTGGTACTGGGCATCGCCGGCGAGGTGTGCTGGACGGTGCCGCCGCTGGAGTGTCCCTCGGTGGCCGCCGGAGCATCCGTCATCGCCGCGTCCGACGCCGTGCAGCTATTCATGGCCAGGGCGAGCGAGCGGCTGCCCGACTTCCGCGCCAGTGACATCGCGCCGCACGCCATCGCCGAGCTGTGCCGCAGGCTCGACGGCCTGCCGCTGGCCATCGAGCTGATCGCCGGCTGGGTCGGCACGCTGTCGATCCGGGAGATCCTGCAGCAGCGCGCCGTGCTTCTGGACTCCGAGCCGGCCGAGGCCGGCCAGCACGGCGGACGCAGGCTCGCCGACGTGCTCCAGGTCAGCTACGACTTGCTGAGCCCTGACCAGCAGCGTCGAGCGGCCATGCTGAGCGTCTTCGCTGGCGCGTTCCGAATCGGCGACGTGCAGGCGGTCCTGGATCTCGACGCCCAGACGGCCGCGACCACGATGCGTCTGCTCGTCGACTCGTCCTGGCTCGTCGTCACCCGCGGCAGCGAGCAGAACCTGTTCAGCATGCTGGAGACGATCCGGAGCTTCGCCGCGCTGCAGCTCGACAGCACCGGTGACCGTGCGGGTGCGCAGGCGCGGCACGCGCAGCACTTCGCCGCCATCGCGGCCGCCAGCGAACGCGGCCTCGGCGGTGCCGACGCTGCCGACTGGACGAGGCGGCTCGAGGCCGCTGTTCCCGATCTGCACGTCGCGCTGTACTGGGCCGAGGAGCACGCCGAGGTCGACCTTGGCCTCGACATCAGTGCCGCGCTCTGGCGGTGGTGGCTGGTCAGCGGCCGGCTCGCGGTCGGAAGGAACTGGCTGGCGCGGTTCCTGGCGCTGGCGGGCAAGCGGCGCGACGAGCGCATCGGTCGCGCGCTGTGCTCGTCCGCGGTCCTGGCCGCCGAGAACGGCGACTATCCGGCCGCGATCCGGGACGCGGAGGCCGCGCTGGCGATCTTCGAACCGCTCGGCCTGACTGACCGGATGGCGCTGGCCGCGACCGTCCTCGGCTCTGCGCATCGCTACCTCGGCAACCACGCGGGCGCCCGGCAGGGTTTCCAGGCGGCCATGGATCTGCGCGCCAGGCTGGGCGATCGCCGCGGCGTCTCGGTCGCGACCAATAACCTGGCCCTGCTCGAGCTGGATGAAGGCAACCTGCGGCGGGCGCAGGAGCTGTTCGAGCAAGCGCTCGCCATTAAGCGCAAGCTCGGCGAGCAGCGATCGATAGCGATCGGCCTGGCTAACCTCGCGGACGTGCTGATCAGGACCAGCCAGTGGGACGCAGCAGACCGGGTGCTTCGCGAGGGCGCCAGCCTTGCCGCCGGGAATCCCCAGCTGATCGGGACTATCCGCTGCAACCAGGGTGCACTGGCAGCCCACCAGCGGGACTGGGCGCGGGCAGCCGAGCACTACCGCGCTGCCATCGCCGAGTCGCAGGCCGGCGGCCACCCGCACGGCGTCATCGAGGCGATGATCGGCCTCGGCCGGGTCTGCGAGCAGACCGGCGACCACGGCGAGGCACTTCGCCACCTGCGGGCCGCGCACGTGCTCGCTAGTGATATCGGGAACGCACAGCGTCGCGCCGAGGCCGAGGCTGCGCTCGCAGAGGTCATGGGTGCGTCAGCATCGGGCTCGGTCCAGCGGACTGGCAACCTGACCGCCAGGCAGGCCGACGTACTGCGGCTACTCGCTACCGGGCTCACCAACAAGCAGATCGCGGCCGAGCTTGTACTCAGCACGGCGACCGTGGAGCGCCACCTGGCCACCATCTACCGCAACCTCGGCCTCAGTGGGCGGGTAGAGGCGGCCAGGTTCGCGATGGAGCACGGGCTCGCGACGCCGGTGTTATAGCTCGTTCCTTCCTCCCATTCCGAAGAATTACATGGTTGCCGTGATTCGGTGCCTGCTGCCGCGCCGGTAGAACGAGTGTCAGAGCTCGTCATCAGCGGGACAGGGGCAGGGAGATGGCAATGCGCGACCAGCTGCTTGGCTCGACGCAGCCGGTGCTATCCATCTCCCTTGAGCCAGGCGAGAGCATCGTCGCCGAGACTGCCGAGTTCGCCTGGATGACCGACTCGATTCAGATGGCGGCCGGCCCCGCGGGACTGAGTTCGTACACCGCGAAGGACTCAGCGGGGACGATCGCCTTCGCCTCGAGACTGCCCGGCAGCATCGTGTGCCTGGACATCTCGCCGGAGCGCGAGTATCTGGTGCACCGCCGCGGCTTCCTCGCCGGGACGCCGGGCATCGAGGTCACCACCGGTTTCCGACAGCCGCTGCGCACCGCAAGCCGCGCCGCCGACGAGTTCGTCTTGCGGCGCATTGGCGGCAGCGGCCGAGCCTGGGTCGATCTGTCTGGCGACGCGGTCCGGCGTGACCTGGTCGCTGGCACTTCGCTGCGGACACACCCCTGGCACATTGGGATCTGCGAGGCGTCCGTTGCCGTGCAGATGGCCGAGCTATCCGAGTCCGCCGCGACTCATTCGCGCAGCGACTCCCACCACTTCGCCCTCCTATCTGGTCCTGGGTCCGTCTGGCTGCAATCGATGCCGCTGCTCGGCGCCCTGGTCCGGTCGTTAGCTGCCGACCCTGTGCGCGGCGCCCCGGCTGCCGAGGGGGCAGCCGGGACGGCGACGGGCTGAGGTCCAGTCAGGCGGCATCGACGATCCAGTACCGACATGCCCGCACCCTCACAACAAAGATCGAGGTAAGAAGCAGATGGACATACGTGCACTACCCCTGCGCCGCCAGGCAGGCGCGGTAGCCGCGCTCGCCGCCGCGGCCAGCCTGATCCTCGCCGGATGCAGCACAGCGAGCTCAGGCTCACCTGGCAACTCGGGCTCCGGGACGAGCAAAGCCGCCGGCAGCACGTCGGCCGGGACGACTTCCGGCTCGGGCAACTCTGGCGGCTCGACATCAGTCGTCTCGTCGAACTCGGTGCCGTTCCCGATCGCGGTCGGGAACACCTGGAAGTACACCGACACGGACGGCCTGACCGTCGGCACGACCGTCGACACGATCGCCGCAGTGACGCCAGTCGCCGACGGCCAGCAGGTGAAGATGGACGGCACCATCAGCAACCCGGGCCTGACGTCGCACAGCAGTGGCTATTTCATCTTCCACCCGGACGGTTCGATCACCTATCCGTTCGACCAGTTCAACACCAGCAGTTCAACGACGAAGGTGACGCTGCTGTCGGGCACCATCATGTTTCCGTCGGCCGCGGCGCTCGCCTCCGGGCAGGTGTCGCACGGCACGCTGAAGATCCAGTTCACCTCTAACGGGGTCACGAAGGACCTGACTTCCCACATCACTGTCAAGGGCGGCGGTACCCAGACTGTCACCGTGCCAGCTGGCACGTACAGCGCCAGCGTGGTGGAGATGACCATGTCCGAGAGCATCGAGGGCATCACGGTCAGCACCGAGGTGATGACCTGGTTCGCCAACGGCGTCGGGCCGGTGAAGACCGAGGTCATCCTCGATGAGGCGGGGACGAATCACGTCGCCGACGTGAATCGGCTGACATCGTTCACGAAGGGCTGACCGTCGCGCAGGACCTGGCCCGCAGCGCCCTGGGCGCTGCGGGCCTCTTGCGTCCCCGGCAGCGGACGCTATTGTCCTGATCATCGAGCCCCGAACCGGCGGCCGCGGAGCACGGAGGTAGACGGCATGCGCACCTTTGCGAGCCTGGCGGAGTTCGTCGCAGCCAAGGGCGAGAGCCTGGGCTTCAGCGACTGGCACAAGATCACCCAGGAGCAGGTGAACGCCTTCGCCGACGCCACCGGCGACCATCAGTGGATCCACGTCGACATCGAGCGGGCCGCGGGCGGGCCGTTCGGCGGCACGATCGCGCACGGATACCTGACCGTGTCGCTGCTGCCGATCCTGTCGATGGAGATCTTCCGCGTCGAGAACCTGACCATGGGCATCAACTACGGGCTCGACCGGGTCCGCTTCCCATCGCCCGTGCTCACCGGCTCGTCGATCCGCGCGGAGGCGACGCTGACGGACGTCAAGCAGACGCACCTCGGCTCGCTCGCCTCGATCCGGATGCGGGTCGAGATCGATGGCCAGGAGAAGGCCGCGTGCGTTGCCGACACGCTGTCGCTCTTCGTTGGCTAGCGCTGGGTCAGCAGGTCGGCCGCGGCCGCTGCCAGCACCGACTCGTGGCCAGCGTACGGGCCCTCGGGCCGCGGCCAGTGCGTGATGACATCAGTGAACCCGAGGTCGCCGGCGTGGCCAGCCGCGTCGGTCAGGTACCCGACGCTGGACAGCGCGTAGACGCCGGCCGCATCCAGGGATAGGTACTTCGGAACTGCGGCGGGATCGCGGCCGATCGCAGCGAGTGCGTCCTCGAGGCGGCGCAGCGCGTCACCGACTTCGCGCCACCACGCCGCGAGGTCGTCGGTCGGGGTGCCCGTTGTCACCCAGCCATCCCCGAACCGGGCCGCCAGCGCAATCGACCGCGGCCCGTTCGCCGCCATGACGAACGGGATCCGGGGCCGCTGCACGCAGCCCGGCAGATTCCGGGCGTCGACCGCACGGTAGTAGCGACCAGTCCAGGTCACGTGATCGGTCCGCAGCACCACGTCAAGCAGCTCGGCGAACTCGGCGAATCTGTCCACGCGCTGGCGTGGCGATAGCGGCGGCTCGCCGAGCACCCGCGTGTCGAAGCTGACACCGCCAGCACCCGCGCCGAGGCCGAGCACCATCCGGCCGCCGCTGATGTCGTCCAGCGCGGTCAGCTGGCGGGCGAAGGTCACCGGATGCCGGAAGTTCGGGGACGCGACCAGCGTGCCGAGCGCCATTCGCGAGGTCACCATCGCCGCTGCCGTCAGCGTGGGCACCGCGTCGAACCACGGCCCGTCGACGAGTGACCGCCAGCCGAGGTGGTCGTAGGTCCAGGCGTGGTCGAAGCCGTAGTCCTCAGCCAGCCGCCATCGCCGCGCCGAGTCCTGCCATCGCTGGTCGGCCAGGATGATGATGCCGAAACGCACGACCGGCTGCTCCTTCTCCAGGTCGGCCTGGCGGGCCTAGCCCCGGCCAGACGCGCCAAGCCGGACGGGGCCTAGTCGGACGGGACCGAGTCGGACCCGGCCGAGCCGAACGCAGCCGAGCCGGACGCGAGCTCCAGCGCGTCCAGGAACGAGGCCGCCCAGCGGTTGACGTCGAACTCACGCACCCGCCGCCGCATCGCGCGCATGCGCCGCCTGGCCTCGGCCGACGGCACCGTGGCAGCGCGCACGATCGCGTCCTTCATGCCCTCGATGTCATGCGGGTTGACGAGGAACGCGCCGCTCAACTCGTCAGCCGCACCGGTGAACTCACTGAGCACGAGCGCGCCGGTCTCATCGTCCCGGCATGCCACGTACTCCTTGGCCACCAGGTTCATGCCGTCTCGCAGCGACGTCACCAGCATCACGTCAGCGGCCAGGTACAGGGCGGCCATCTCGTCCGCTGGGTAGGTCTGGTGCAGGTAGTGAATGGGCGGGTTGCCGAGCTCCCCGTGGTCGCCATTGATCCGCGCGACCGTGACCTCGACCTCGTCGCGCAGCAGCCGGTACTGCTCGACCCGCTCCCGGCTCGGGCTGGCGACCAGCACGAGGACAGTCTGCAGCGGCCCGAACCGGCGCTCGCTGAGCAGCTCGCCATAGGCGTTCAGGCGATGCAGGATGCCTTTGGTGTAGTCCAGGCGATCGATGCCGAGCAGCACGACGTCAGGCTCGCCCAGTGCCTGCCGGATCTCCCTGGCCCGCGCGCGCACATCGTCCTGCTGGACGAGCTCAGCAAAGCCGCGCGAGTCGATGGAGATCGGCAGCGTGGCGGTCTGCACGTTCCGGCTGACCTCGGGTGGCCGCCGCCGCCGGTAGTACGGACCGTCCGTGTTCGCGGCCGTGGTCTCGTCGACCGAGCCCTGGCCGCCGGCCGGGACCCGGACGATCGAGCCGTTGGTCACCATGCCCGCTGCCTGCCGGCAGGCGCGCAGGAAGTTAGCCGCGTCACCGTGCCGCTGGAATCCGATCAGGTCGGCGCCGAGCAGGCCGGCGACGATCTGCCGGCGCCAGGGCAACTGCGCGAAGATCTCGTAACCGGGGAACGGAATATGGATGAAGACGCCGATGCTGAGGTCGCTTCGCTGATCCCGGAGCATCTTCGGGACCAGCTGAAGCTGGTAGTCGTTCACCCACACGGTCGCGCCGATCGCTGCCTCCGCCGCGACGGCTCGGGCAAATCGCTGGTTGACCCGGACATAGGAGTCCCACCACGCCCGCCGGAACTCCGGCGGCGCGATCACGTCGTGATACAGCGGCCACAGCGTGGCGTTGCTGAATCCCTCGTAGAAGTCGCGAACGTCCTCAGCCGACAGGCTGACGCCGACTAGGTGCATGCCGACGACCCCGAACGACTCGGGCGCCGCGCCGACCGCGCCGGACCAGCCGACCCACGCACCGCCGGCCTCCCGCATCACCGGCTCTAGGGCGCTGACCAGGCCGCCGGGACTTGGCCGCCACTCGCCTTCCCCGCTCGTTCCCTGGACCAGGTCAACGGGAAGCCGGCAGGCCGCTACCACGAACTCATGGGCTCCGACTGGCCACGGTGCCTCTGCGGCCAGCGCCCGCCCGTCGGCCGTATCGTGCTCGGCTAGCGCCGGACGTGCGGGCCACGCGCTCTCGCCATCAGCCGACTTCAGTGCCAGCAACCCCTCTCCAGCTAGGCCCGGCGAACGCCCGACGGCCGCTGCCCACCGGAGTCTGAGCAGCTACGGCCAGCTCCCGCCCAGCCGAGGATCACTGTAGCCCGGCACCAGTGACCGGTTATCAGCCCCCCGCTCAGCGCTGGCAGGCCCCGGCGAGACCGCCGGACGCCAGGTATCGGCCCCGATCTAGCCCGCGGCGGCGCTCGACACCCCGAGTGCTGCGGCAGCGCCTGCCTGCGCTGCCTGGGCAGCCACGGCGTCACCCGCAACCGTCACGACGGCCGGATCCAGGCTCTCTTCGGCCGCGTCCACGACCCCCAGATCCGCGCGGACGTGTAGCTCGGCGGCGGTGATCAGGAGCGCCACGACCGCCGACGGCGCCTGCGCCCGCGCGTCCGCCAGGCTGCGCAGCTCCCGCAGCAGGTGGGCCCGCTGCCGCCTGAGTACACCGTCCAGCGTCGGGCGGTCGCCGGACTGGACAGCGGCCATCAGCTTCAGGAAGAAGTCATCGCGGTAGCCGCGCTGCCGCAAGCTCGGCTCGCCGAGCCAGCGGTCGAGCTCGGCCCGTCCGTCGGAGGTCAGATGATGAACGACCCGGTCCGGCTTGACCTGCTGCGGCTGGCGCTCGGACTCGATCAGGCCGTCGCGGCTCAGGCGGTCGAGTATCTGGTACAGATGGCCGATATTCAGGCCACCCCACTGATCGCCGACGGCTTGCTCAAAGCTGCTCTTCAGCTCGTACCCGTGGGCCGGCTTGTCTGCCAGCAGCGCGAGCACCGCGTGATGCAGAGGCATGTCGATGCCCAGTCCCTCGTCGAGTCGATAACGAAACGGTTTCATCTTGAATTGTGACGAGCTACCCACACCACCCTGGTCTTGCATTGTCACTAGGTAATCGACCACACTAACCCGTCGGCCCGGATGACCGCCAGCCGAGGAGAAGCGACGTGACCGAAGCAGCGGCGAGCGGTACCTGGATCGAGCTGACGGGCGTTACCAAGCCGAGCGTGACCGTCGCGACGACCGCGACGTAGTCCACCCGACGCACCTGGACCGCCACTGCGTTCCCGAGCAGCGAGCCAACGCGCAGGTACTGCGCCAGCTACCCGCCGCGCACCTGCTCGCCGAAGAGTAACCGCCGCACCGGCCTATCGGGCTGGCAGCACGATTGCGCCGGTCGCTACGATCATGCAGATCAGCGACCGATTCGGCTGGGTAGCAGCCTGTCCATCGACAGAGAGCCAGGTACGCCCCGGTATGACAGATCCGTACGCAGCCGCCAGTGTCAGTGCGGAGCGGCTGGCAGATGCCACCGGCAAGCCGCGCCACGACGTCGCCGTCGTCCTTGGCTCCGGCTGGGCCGCGGCGGCCGATGCGATCGGTGCCCCCGACAAGCAGATCCCGTTCGCCGATCTCGGCGAGCTGCCTGCGCCGACAGTGCCAGGCCATCTGGCCGTTGTGCGCTCGATCCGGCTGGGCGGCCTGGACGTGCTGGTCTTCCTCGGCCGCACGCATCTCTATGAGGGCCACTCCCCCGGCACCGTCGTGCATGGCGTGCGCACAGCCGTGGCGGCGGGCTGCCAGACCGTGGTGCTCACCAACGCCGCCGGCGGCATCGCGAGCGGACTGCAGCCGGGCCAGGCCGTGCTCATCAGCGATCACCTCAACCTGACGGGCCAGTCACCGCTGAGCGGACCACCGCCGCCGGCGGGATTCTCGCCGCGATTCACCGACCTGACCGATCTGTACTCTGCCGACCTCCGCGCCGTCGCCCGGTCCGCGGCACCGGACCTGACCGAGGCCGTCTACGCAGGCCTGCCAGGTCCGCACTACGAGACGCCTGCCGAGATCCGGATGCTGCGCACAGCTGGCGCGGGCCTGGTCGGCATGTCCACGGTCCTGGAGGCGATCGCCGCCCGGCACCTGGGCGCACGGGTCCTCGGCATCTCGCTCGTCACCAACATCGCCGCCGGGCTGTCGGAGCAGGCGCTCGATCACGGCGACGTCGTCGCGGCCGGCCAGCAATCCGCCCCCCGCCTCGGCGCGCTCCTGGCCGCGATCCTGCCGGCCGTGGGCTGAGCAGATGAGCACCGGCGACGTGCGCGAGCAGGCCGTGGCCTGGATCGCCAGCGATGTGAACGAGGAGGACAAGGCAGAACTCGGTGCGCTCCTCGCCGACACCTCGCCTGAGGCCGCGGCCGAGCTAGCCGACAGGTTCGCCCGGCAGCTGAGCTTCGGCACCGCCGGGCTGCGCGGCGCCGTCGCCGCCGGGCCGAACCGGATGAACACCGCGACAGTGACAGCCACCACCGCCGCGCTCGCCCGCTGGCTGCAGGGCCGCGACCCCGGCGCAGCTGAGTCCGGCGTGGTGATCGGGTGCGATGCCCGGCATCGCAGCGATGAGTTCGCCACCCAGACGGCCAGGGTCCTGGCCGGCGCGGGCATCCGCGTACACATGCTGCCGAGCCGGGAACCGACCCCGTTCCTCGCCTTTTCGATCCGGTACCTGCGGGCCGCGGCCGGCGTGATGATCACGGCCAGCCACAATCCTGCGCCCGACAATGGCTACAAGCTCTACCTCGGCGACGGCGCGCAGATCGTGCCGCCCGCTGACACCGACATCGAGGCAGCGATAGCCGCTGTCGGCCCGCTCGCCGACATTCCGCTGGCGCAGCTGGACGACCCGCTGATCACCTGGCAGGGCGCCGAGATGCTGCAGGCGTACCTGGACGCCATCATGGCCGAGCTCGCGCAGGCCCCCGCGAGCGCGGCCTGGCTTCGCTTCGTCTACACGCCGCTGCATGGCGTTGCCGGGCGACTGGCCTTGCGCGCGTTCGGGCAGGCTGGCTTCGCAGCGCCGGACGTCGTCGAGTCTCAGCTCGAGCCGGACCCCGACTTTCCGACCGTGCGGTTCCCGAATCCTGAGGAGCCTGGCGCGCTCGACCTCGCCATCGCGCAAGCCCGGCGCTCGGGCGCCGACCTCGTCATCGCCAATGACCCCGACGGTGACCGGCTGGCCGTCGCCTTGCCCGATGACCAGGCGCCCGGCGGCTACCGGCAGCTGACAGGTGACCAGGTGGGTGCCCTGCTTGGCGCGTTCATCCTCGGGGGACTCGCCGCTGATGCTGGCACCGTGATGTCGCGGCAACTCGTTGTCAGCACCGTGGTGTCCGGCTCACTCCTGCCGAAGATCGCCGCCGCCGCTGGCGCGCAGTACGCGCGGACGCTCACTGGATTCAAGTGGATCGTCCGTGCGGCGGACCTGCGGGACGACGTCCGCTTCGCGTTCGGCTACGAGGAGGCGCTGGGGTACGCGGTTACCGGGGCGGTGCGTGACAAGGACGGCATCAGCGCGGCCCTCGCGATCTTGAGCCTCGCGGCCGTCGCGCGGTCGGCCGGCGAGTCACTCCAGGATGCCTACGACGCACTCGAGGTCGCGCACGGCGTCCATCTCAACGCTCAGGTGACGCTGCCCACCGAAACGACGGTGGATGTCATGTCCCGGCTACGCGGCGCGCCGCCGGCGGAACTGGCCGGCGAGCCCGTCACATCCGTGACCGACTTCACCGGCGGGACCTTCGAAGTACCGTCTGCCGACATGCTGAGCTATCAGCTGCCGGCAGCGCGGGTCGTGATCAGGCCCAGCGGCACTGAGCCCAAGATCAAGGCGTACCTGGAAGTCGTCGCGCTCGTCACCGGCCGCACGCTGACAGCAGCCCGGCAGGACGCGGCCGAGACGATGGGTCGGCTGCGCTCGGCCGTCGCCGACTTGCTCGCCTAGCCGACCCGCGCACCCAGCGAACCGGCGTTTGCCCGGCCGCTCGCCGGGTGGCAAGCTCGTACGCATGGCCAGTTCGGAGCACGAGCACCACGACCACGACCACGGGCACCATGACGACGGGCACCACGACCACGGGCACCATGACGACGGGCATGACGACCATGGGCACCATGCGCATGGCGAGGACGGGCACATCCACGATGCCAGCTGCGCGGTTGCCCACGGGGCCGCCCCGGCGCCGGCCGAGGACAAGGTCCTGGTGGCCGTGTTCGCCACACCGGTCGCGAGCTACCTGCTCCGTTACGCCGCGGACGCCGGCTACCGGCCACTGCTGATCGAGCCTGACGAGGCTCGAGCCAAGGAGGCCGTGGCCGACGGCTTTGAGCTAGCGACGAACCTGACCGGTATCCCGGCCGCCAAGACCGACGTCGTGGTGACCGATCATCACCGGCCCGAGCTGGGCGTCCAGTTGCGTGATGCGCTGGCGGCCAGCGCGCGCTGGGTCGGCATCATGGGTAATCCCCGGCACGAGGGACCGCACGTGGCGGCGCTCACCGAGCTCGGCGTCCCGGCGGCCGAGATCAGCAAGGTCCACCGGCCGATCGGCGTCAACATCGGCTCGCGGACACCGCCGGAGATCGCCATCGCCACGCTCGCTGGCCTCATCGCTGACCGCAACGGCAAGCCGGGCGGCTTCACTTTCTGACGTCGTCCCGCTGCCCCAGGTTCGGCCTTTCTGCCTGGTCAGAGCCCTGTTACAGGCAGATGAAGTGTCGTCGATGCCTGGTCACCGGGCAGCGCGAGGTGCCAAGCTGATGGGGGGACCGTCCTGTTGACAGGGACAGAGGGGGGACGTGCAGTGCCTGAGCAGGCTGTTTACACCGGGACGCCGCTGCCGCGAAAGCTCGGCATCGGCGAGGGGGACGAGGTGGCGGTGATCGGCGCGCCGGAGCGATTCGAAGACGCGCTCAGGCAGTTGCCGGACGTCGCCAGCATCCACACGGACCTGGCTGACGATGCGCGATACGACGTCATCGTGGCGTTCATGACCGAACGCGCCGAGCTTGAGGCTGAACTCCCCCGGCTCCGGGCTCGGATGGCGCCTGCCTGCGGTCTGTGGATCGCCTGGCCCAAGCGTGCGTCGAAGGTGCCGACCGACATGACGGACCAGGTGATCCGCGATGTCGCGCTGCCAACCGGGCTGGTCGACAACAAGGTCTGCGCGATCGACGAGACCTGGTCTGGCCTGCGGCTTGTGATCCGCCGGGAGAACCGCTTACCGCAACCGCGGCGGGGATGGCTGCCGCTGGCATCAGGGTTGAATCGGGGACTTACCCGATAGTGCCGCCACGGCCGCGGGGGCAGGCTAGATGGCATGAACAGCTCTACCGAAGAACCCCGATCCGACCGTGCGGCAGCGGACAACGGCACGGACGCTGCCTATGGCGCGACGGGCGCCTCTCGCGAC
Organism: uncultured Actinomycetota bacterium; assembly: GCA_963792725.1. Lineage (GTDB taxonomy): Bacteria > Actinomycetota > Actinomycetes > Streptosporangiales > Streptosporangiaceae > JAJYUU01. The sequence goes on from CAWBXJ010000006.1 coordinate 197,826, forward strand.
GGGGGCGATGGCGGGAAGCCCGCTAGCCACCCGCGCCGTCCTATTCGCCGGCCGGTCAAGGGCCGGATGCTGGCCGGTGTCGCAGCGGGCATCGCCCAGCACTTCAACATCGACGTCACGATCGTGCGCGTGGTCTTCACCGTGCTCGCCATCGTCGGCTTCACCGGGCTGGCCTACCTCGGCGGCCTGCCCCTCTACCTCGGCGGCATTCCGCTGTACCTGGCCTGCTGGCTGCTGATCCCGGAGGAGGGCAGCGACCACTCCATCGCCAGCGCCCTGCTGCGCAGCGCGCAGCGCCGCTCGTGAAGAAAGCGCCGCTCGTGATGAAAGCGCCGCTCGTGATCGGAGCGCCGGCCGCCATGGAGGAGCCGGTCCCGCTGCCGACGGTCGTCTCGCAGGCTGGCTGGTGCTACTCGACGAGCGTCTCGCCCTCGAACTTGCCGAGGTCCTCCCGGTAGAGTTCGAGGCCGACGCCGTTCGGGTCGCGGAAATACATGCTGTTGTCCGCACCGCGGTCCGGGCCCAGGTAGTCGACGCCCGCCTCATCGAGCTTCTTCTTGGCCGCGTCGAACTGGTCGGCCGTCACCGAGATGGCCAGGTGCTGGACGCCGCCGATTGTCTCCTGCCACGCCGGATGCTCATAGCCGGGGAAGTCGAAGAAACCGAGCAGGTTGTGGTTGCCGATGTCGAAGAAGAAGTGGTTGGAGCCCGCGTAATCACGGTTCTCGACGAGCTCGACCAGCGGGAAGCCGAGGAACTCCTGGTAGAACCTGATGGTTTCCTCGGTGTCCTTGGCGATCAGCGCCAGGTGGTGGACTCCGCTGACGGTGCTGGCCGGCCTGTCGGCCAGCGGGTGGAGGTAGCGCTCACGTAGCTCTTCCCGGCGCGCCCGCACACGCGCGAGTTCCTCGCCTTGTGGCTCTGGCATGGCTGACTCCTTAGCTCACCTGCCTGCCGACTAAGGCCGCCCCGTCGGAGGCATCCAAGACTCCAGTGTCCCGCAGCCTGTCAACGAGCCGCGGTCAGCCCACGGCCCCGTTCCGTTACTAGGCGTCAGCGGCGTGCAGGTCCGCAGCCTCCGGATGCAGGCGATGCCGGAGCATCCAGCCGTGCAGTCCGTGCGCTTCGGACGCCAGCGGCGCTGGCGGCACCGCGATCACCGGGCAGCGCGCGTGCCCGACGCAGTACCTGCTCACCTTGCACGCCGCCAGCCGGCCGACGGCCCCTCGCCTGCCAGCACCGATCACCAGGACGTCGCCGGGATCGGTTGCCAGCTGGGTGAGCACCAGGCCGGCGTGGCCGCGGAAGATCTGCGGGGTGAACGTCAGATCGCCGGGCGGGCCGCCGACGCCCAGGTCAATCGCGCGCCACAGCCGCTCCCAGGCCGCCTGAGTCCAGGCCCGCCGCAGTTCGGGGCAGGGGGCGCGGTGATCGGCGAGCTCACCGCCGGGCGGCATCCAAGCCAGCACTGGCGCGAGCGCTGCATCCTCAGTTCTGGCCATCTCGGCTGCGTATCGCAGCGCCTGGAGGCTGCCTGCTGATCCGCTGACGCCGGCGATGACCCTCCGTACGTACACCTCACGGCTCCTTCCCGCAGTGACGCTACCCAGTTAATCGCGGGAATCTCCTGATGGGCCGTCCACTAACAGCCTCCATGCGAGGCACCTCCCCGCGCAAGCGTCTTCCATGCGTTTCTTGCGCGTCTTTCGCTGACGGCGACCCGCCGCCATCTGGTTGCGCCTGCGGGCGTCCGCCGCCGTGATGATTGTGATGCCGGATATCTTTTGATAGTGTCTCTCGTAAGAGAGCTACATTCATGGCGCTCGCGGGCGAGCCCGTGCCGATACGAGGAGACGGTCCCATGCAAGATCTCCAGCTCACTGCCGCTCAGGGCAGGCGCCGCTGGTGGGCGCTTGGCGCCCTGGCGATCAGCGTCCTCGTCGTCGGCCTCGACCTGTTCGTCCTGTCGCTCGCGCTGCCCACCCTGGCGGTTGACCTGCACGCGTCCACGAGTGACCTCCAGTGGTTCATCGATTCCTACAGCCTCGTGCTGGCGGCGGCGCTACTTCCGGCCGGCCTCATGGGCGACCGTATTGGCCGCAAGAAGCTGCTGTCCGCCGCGCTGGCGGTGTTCGGCCTGGCGTCGCTCGCGTGCGCGTACTCCACCTCGACCGGCGAGCTGATCGCCGCACGCGCCGTGCTTGGCCTGGCGGCGGCCGTCATCTTGCCGCTCGCCCTGGCCGTGCTGCCGGTCATGTTCACTCCGGCCGAGCGGCCGCGCGCGATCGCGATCGTCGGCGGCGCCACGTTCATCGGCTATCCGCTCGGCCCGATCCTCGGTGGCTGGCTGCTCGACAACTACTGGTGGGGATCGGTCTTCCTGATCAACGTGCCGATCGTGGTGCTCGCTCTCGTCGCCGTCGCCTTCCTGATGCCGGAGTCGCGCGGCTCGGGGAAGTTCCGGATCGACGTGATCGGCGTGGTGATCTCCAGCGCCGGCCTCGCGGCCCTGACCTACGGCGTCATCAGGGCCGGACAGGACGGCTGGTCCAGCTCCGTTGCGGCAGGGACAATGGTGGCGGGCGTGATCGTGCTCGCCGCGTTCGTGGGCTGGGAGCGGCGGCTCGGCCGCCGCGGCCGCCGCCAGCCGCTCGTAGATCTCAGCCTGTTCCAGTCTGCGGGCTTCACCTGGGGCACCGTGCTGGCGACGATGATCTCGTTCGCGCTGTTCGGCCTGACGTTCGCGATGCCGCAGTTCTTCCTCGATGTCAAGGGCCTGGACTCGCTGGCCAGCGGGATCAGGATGCTGCCGCTGATCGGTGGCCTCGCGGTCGGACTCGGGGTCGGGCAGCGGCTGCAAAGCCCGCGCAAATCACGCGACGGCGGACCGGACAGGCCGCCGCTGATCGGGCCGCGGCCGGTTGGCACCGGCGGATTCGCGATCATGGCCGTCGCGCTGGCCATGGGGACGGCCACGTCCGCCGCGAGCGGCGCCGGATTCATCTCGACGTGGTTCGCGGTGACGGGGCTTGGGCTGGGCCTGGCGATGCCGACGATGCTCAACGCGGCGCTCGGCGCGCTGACGCCGGAGCGCAGCGGGTCCGGATCCGCGCTGATGACCGCCATGCGGCAGGTCGGGGCCGCGATCGGCGTCGCGGTGCTCGGCACGGTGCTGAACTCGGTCTACCGCAGCAAGCTCGTCGCATCTCCGCTGCCCGCCGACGTCATGGACTCAGCCAGGAGCAGCGTCGGCACGGGCGTCGCGATGGCGCTGCGGCTCCGCTCGCCGCTGTTGCTCGATGCAGTGCACTATGCGTACGCCAGCGGTGTTGACGTCATGCTGTGGGTGTGCGCGGCCATCGCGATTGCGGCTGCGATTCTCGCTGCGCTGTTCCTGCCGCGGCAGGCGGGCGCGCCGGCCGGCGCAACTGACGTCGGCGGCGCAGGTGGGGCTGCGGGCGCTGGCGGCGGCGCGGCTGACGTAGGCGGCGGCGCGGCCGGCGTAGGCGGCGCGGCCGGCGCAGAATTCCACCCAGCCGGGGCAGAATGACTCACATGACCGAGGTGCCCGCTAGATCCACTGGCCTCCGCGAGCGCAAGAAGGCCAGGACGCGCGCCGCCATCAGGGAGCAGGCGCTCCGGCTCTTTCGGGAGCAGGGCTACGCAGCGACGACCATCGAGCAGATCGCGGCGGCCGCCGACGTGTCGCCGGCCACGTTCTTCCGTTACTTCCCGACCAAGGAGGACGTGGTACTCCAGGACGACTTCGACATCGTGACGCTCGAGGCACTCGACCAGCAGCCCGCCGACCTGGGGCCGATCGCCGCGTTCCGAGGCGCGGCGGCGGCCGCCCGTGCGCAGATGAGCGCCGAAGACGTAGCGCGCTTTGCCGAGACGACGCGGCTCACGCTCGGCGTGCCCGAGATCCGTGCGCGGGCGCTCGACGAGCTGGTCAGGACCACCGACGTGATCACGGCAGCGATTGCGGCCAGGATCGGCCGCAGTCCCGACGACTTCGCGAGCAGGAATCTGGCCGGAGCGATCATCGGCGTGATCATGGCGGCGGCGATGCCATGGCACGCGTTCGGGGATGGCGGCACCGACGTGGACGAGATGTTCGACCGGATCGACGCGGGGCTCGCGCACCTCGAGGCCGGGCTGCCGCTGTAACGACGATCTCGTACTGGCCTGTCCGCACCAGATCGCCAGCCGCCACTGTGGCGCTGGCACGTCGCGAGTCGTGACCTCATGCATCGCGGGTTCTGCATGCAACGTGCCCCGTCCCTCGGGTGGAGGACGGGGCACGCTGGTTCTGAAAATTTGGTCCGGCTGACCAGGGCGCTAGGCGCTGCCTGGCCAGCCGGGGATCGGGGTCACCTGACCTGAGTGACGATGTTCCTGACGAGGTGGACGGCCTGGGTCTCCCACTTGGCGTAGGCCATCGGGAAGCCTGACTTCTGCACCGCCTGCGCGGTGGCCCACAGCGGCTCGTGCACCCAGCCCGGGTTACCGGCCTGCTGCTGAGCAAGAGCGGTCAGGAACGCGTCAGCCGCGTACTTCGGCGTCAGGATCTGCTGAGCCGTGCCCCAGCCCATCGACGGCCGCTGCTGGAACAGGCCAAGCGAGTCACTGGTGCCGTAGTTGATGTTCTGCAGCTCCGACTCCTGCATTGCCGTCGCGACAGCGATCACCGCAGACCGAACGCCCATGCCCTTGGCCAGCGCCTGGCGGACGATGGTCGTCGCGTTCTCCAGCTGAGCCGGGGACAGCGGCATCCAAGCCTGCGGGCCAGCAGTACCAACGGGCTGCAGCTGGTCAGCAGCCTTCGGCTCACTCGAGCCGGTCTGGTTGGCAACCATCTGCTCAATCTGCGACCACGACTCGGCCTTGGGCGCAGCCGGCTTTGCCGAACCGCGGACGGGAGCGGTGTTGGCCGAAGCGCTCTTCGGGGCAGACGCAGCCTGCTTGGCAGACGCGGCCTGCTTGGCAGGCGCAGTCTTCGGGGCAGACGCAGCCTGCTTGGCAGACGCGGCCGGCCTGGCAGGCGCAGCCTTCGTCGCTGACGGGGCCTGCCTGCCGCCTGCAACCTTCTTGACCTGCGCAGCCTGACCGCCAGCGTGCTCAACATCGCGCCGCGCATTCGCCAGCGCGTCGGCCACAGCCTGCTGGGTGACCTTGTCAGCGTTGACAGACCCGCGCGCAACCGAAACCTGGCTCGCCTCAGCGGCAGGTGCGTGTGCAGCCGAAGAGAATGCGACGGCACCGGCGGTGCCCGCGCCGAGCAGGCCGGCGGCGGCGCCAACGTACGCCACAGCCTTCTTCGGACCCCGAAGGGAGTTAATCCGTCGGGCATTGCTTCGCATTAGATTTCCTTCCTTTATTTCCCCGCCATACGGCCGGTCAGATACCGTGCCGCGTGGAGAACTCAAGAGCGGGATTCGGGGGCGATCCGGTAGGTCCGGAACGCTGGCTCTGAATGAGAATCCGGAGCGCAATCCCGGCGAGGATCACGATGCGTTACGGGACTGAGACGCAAGGCGACCGCAGTAGGTTTCGCAATGAGACGCAGGTCACTACCCGCGAGTAACCCAGGTCACTTTGCGGCTAGGCAAATCGGGTATTGAGGGCTGATTGGGGCACTGTACTGAGCCGCCGCTGCGACTGCTCGGACAGCTCCGCCGCTGGTAAGGGTGCGGTCGGCGGTCAGCTCGGACTCGGCCGCGGGTCCAGCTCCGGGACATAGGAGGCGCGGCCCAGGCTGACACCTGCCGAGGCTGGCCGCTGCGCTAGAGCCAGCCGGGCCTACGGCCATCGCGGCTTTGGCGGGGCCGGATGAGGCGCTGGCTGCCGCACGGTGATGGCGCCGTTACACCATCAATTCCGGCCGCGAGCGCGGGCGCTAATGCCCCATCGAAGAAGCCAATGTCGATGAAATGCTCGGCGCCAGTCCGGCACGAAGGCTCTGCAACAACTAGGAGCGGTTCCGGTATTCCCGGACGACGGTTCGAGCAAGTGGCAGCGCACCTTGCCTGGGTCGACGCGGGCTAGCGTGGGGCAGGCCCGCTGGCGCACGTGATGCCGCTGGCGCACGTGATAGGGAGGGACTAGCTGTCTCGTAGCCCGTTCCCTTTATGGCTTTTACGGTCTTTGTTATGGCGAGCTTCGGCGGGCAGCGTGCGGCCGGGCCATCGGAGATCAGACGGGAATGTTGCGCGTTCAATCAACGTTAGCGCGGGCATGCTAGGCAAGCGCACGAGGAGGACACCATGCCAGCCGTGACAGTCGAGGACATCTTGCTGCTGCCCCGGATCAGTGAGCCTGACCAGGCAGTGAGCCGCGACCGCCAGGTGCTGGCGATCACGACCGCGCCGTCGGCGTTCGAGGGCGAGGGCTTCCCGGTCCGCCGCGCGTTCGCTGGCGTGGACCTGAAGGCGCTCGATCCGTTCATTCACATGGACCAGATGGGCGAGGTCGACTATGCGCCGGGCGAGCCGAAGGGCACGTCATGGCATCCGCACCGCGGTTTTGAGACCGTGACGTACATCATCGACGGCGTGTTCCGGCACCAGGACTCCAACGGTGGCGGCGGCCTGATCACCAACGGCGATACGCAGTGGATGACCGCAGGTGGCGGCATCCTGCACATCGAGGAGCCGCCCGAGGACCTGGTGATGAGTGGCGGCCTGTTCCATGGCTTCCAGCTGTGGGTCAACCTGCCCGCTCGCCTCAAGATGTCGCCCCCGCGTTACCAGGACATCAGGGCTGGCCAGGTATCACTGCTGAGCTCGGCCGACGGCGGTGCGCTCGTCCGGGTCATCGCCGGCGAGCTCGACGGCCACCCGGGCCCGGGCGTGACCCACACGCCGATTACGCTGCTCCACGCGACCGTCGAGCCAGGCGCCGAGCTCCGGCTGCCGTGGCGGCAGGACTTCAACGCGCTGGCGTACGTGCTGGCCGGTTCCGGCACTGTCGGCGCGGACCAGCGTCCGGTGCGCACCGGCCAGCTGGCCGTGTTCGGTCCCGGCGATGTGCTGACGTTCGGAGCGCAGCGCAACATGAACGGGCCGAGCGACAAGCTGGAGGTCCTGGTGCTCGGCGGCCAGCCGATCCGAGAGCCAGTAGCTGCCTACGGGCCGTTCGTCATGAACACCAGGGCCGAGCTCGTCCAGGCCTTCGAGGACTACCAGGCAGGCCGGCTCGGCTCGATCCCGGCAGTACGGACGCCGCTACCGGACGAGCCGCATCCCGGCCACGACGTCCTGTAGCTGCAACTTGCCGTGCGGTCAGGCGGATGTGCCGTTGTCGGCGTCGCGATCGCCGGGTGGCCCGGCGCGCGGCTCCCGGCGCGCCGTCTCCGAAGCCGGGCGGTCGCCGGTCGCATCGGCCTCCGGCACCGCGCCACCGCCGGGCGGGCCGGTGCCTGACGAAGCGGCGGCCACGTCGGCGCCGTCGCCTTCGGGCGTGCGGCCGGCCAGCGTGGCCAGCGAGGCAAACAGGCCCGTCTCCCGGTCGCCGACCAGCTCCCACGCGCGCGAGATCCCCACGATGAGCGATGAGACCAGCGCATAGCCGATCACCTGCACCTGCGCCCTGTCGGTCGAGTTCGCGATAACGCCAATGCCGCTGACGAAGCCTGTCCCGAAGATCAGCAAGAGCAGCGTAAACAGCCCGATCTGGCCGAGCTGCTGACGCCGTCCACTCCGGCTGGTCAGGACAGAGCGGATCGCCGCTGCGGTAAACAGGAGCCCGATCACGCCCAGCACCATCGCCGGATACCCGATGTTGCTGTCGGGCACGAGACCGTAGATCGAGACCGCCAGCGCGTTCACGAAGCACAGTAGCGCCGCCGCCGCCCGGATCTGCTGGATGACGGCAGGACCCAGCGCCGGCCGGCGTCGCGGCGCCACGGACAGGCGACGAACAAGAGCCCCGTCAGGGCAGCTGCAGCCGCCGCGATCGCCGCGAATAGGTCCCGATACGCCGCAACTACCACCGCGTCACCATACCTGCGGGCTGGCAGGTCGCTCAGCCGAGGGCCAGGCACTCCAGCGGCAGCCCAGCCGGAGCTGGAGCCGGCCTGACGTTAGGTGCTAGGCGGGATTAATCGGACGTTGTAAGGCTTGAGGTCGCCTTTGCGCCCTATTTGTACTAGCTCGTCCGCACTGAACTCCTACAACCTCGGGATTCGGTCTCCGACTCCCTACAACGTCGCGCCGATCGCGCCGGCAGCCTGAACCGGTGAGTGCCAGCAGTTGACTGACCGACCGACCCGAACCGAGCTGACCCGCCGAGCCGATGCAGTCAGTCTGCTGCCTGCGTAGCCGGCGCTGGTTCAGCGAGGCGCCGCAGCGCGCTGCGCGCGATCTGCGGATCGTAGGTGCTCCAGTACGGCGGCAGCGACGCGCGCAGGAAGCTGCCGTACCTCGCGGTGGCGAGCCGCGGATCCAGGACTGCGATGACACCGCGGTCATCGACAGTCCGCAGCAGCCTGCCAGTGCCCTGCGCCAGCAGCAGCGCGGCCTGTGCGGCTGCGACGGCCATGAACCCGTTGCCACCCCTGGCCGCGACCGCCCGCTGGCGGGCCGACGCGAGCGGATCGTCCGGCCGCGGGAACGGGATGCGGTCGATGACGACCAGCTGGAGCGATCGGCCTGGCACGTCCACGCCCTGCCACAGCGACAAGGTGCCGAACAGGCAGCTCGTCTCGTCCTCGGCGAACTTGCTGACGAGCAGGCCGGTCGAGTCCTCGCCCTGGCAGAGCAGCGGTACGCCGATCTCGTCGCGCAGCGCATCGGCTGCCTGCCGGGCTGCGCGCATCGAGGAAAACAGGCCGAGCGTCCGGCCGCCTGACGCCACGATGAGCTCTCGCAGCTCCGTCAGGTATGCATCAGGCAAACCGTCGCGGCCAGGCGGCGGCAGGTGGCGCGCGACGTACAGGATGCCGCTGCGCCGATGATCAAATGGCGACCCGACGTCCAGACCTGTCCAGTCCAGACCTGTCCAGTCCAGACCTGTCTGGTCCGGCCCGCCGTCCGACCCCTTGCCGACCTGCCCGCCACCGGGTCGCGGACCGCCGTCACCGGGTCGCGGACCGCCGTCACCGGGGACGCCGGCTGGCTGCACCGCGGGCTGAGCAACGGCATCGGATGCTCCGAGCTGAGGCAGTCCCCACTGCCGCGCGAGCGGCTCGAAGGACCCGCCCAGTGTCAGCGTCGCCGATGTCAGCACGACCGTGCGCTGCTTGAACAGCCGCTCCGCGAGCAGGCCGCCGACCTGCAGCGGTGCGACGCGCAGCGTGTCGGGCCGGGACGATTCGTCGCTCACCGGCCGGTCCAGCCACACCACCTCCGGCCGCGCGGAGATCTCGGCACCGAACGCGGCGATCATCCGCGCGGCATTCTCGGCCACCTCGTCCAGGGCGACTGTGGCTGCCCGGTTCGCGACCAGCCGGGCCGTGTCGTCCTCACCCCCGACATGGCTCCGCAGGTCGGCCGCGCACGCCGCCGCCGCATCCCGGACCGTCGCCAGTGCGACCTCGGCCTGCTCGCCGAGCACATCCAGCCGTCCGGCGGTCGTGTCGGCGAGCGCCAGGGCGAGGCCTTCGGCGGCCCCGCGCAGGCGCTCAGTGAGGTCGTCGCCGACCAGCCGGCCGCACCGTCGGACCGCCGCCTCGACGGCAGGCGCGGACACTTCGCCTGACGCGACGCTCGTGACCCGGTCCACCAGGTCGTGCGCCTCGTCGATCACCACGACATCGTGCTCGGGCAGGACGATGAAGTTCTCCATCGCGTCGATCGCGAGCAGGGCGTGATTGGTCACGACGATGTCTGCCTCGCCGGCCTCCTCGCGCGCCCGCTCCGCGAAGCACTGCGTGCCGAACGGGCACTTCTGCGCCCCGATGCACTCCCGTGCATTGACCGAGACCTGCCGCCAGGCCCGGTCATCGACGCCGGGAATGAGCTCATCCCGATCCCCGGTGTCCGTCGTCGCGGCCCACTCGTGCAGCCGGGTCACCTGACGCCCGATCGCCGAGACCGAACGCGGGTCGAACAGCGCGTCCTCCGGCTCATCCGGGGCCGTGCCGTGCACCTTGTTCAGGCAGACGTAGTTGCGGCGGCCCTTCAGGATCGCGAAGACCGGCTCCCGGCCGAGAAGCTCGCGCAGCGAGGCGGCCAGCCGCGGCAGATCGCGCTCGATGAGCTGGCGCTGGAGCGCGATCGTGGCTGTCGACACGACCACGGTCCCGCCGGAGCCAGAGCCGGATCCGCACAGCGCGTGGCGGACCGCCGGCACCAGGTAAGCCAGGGACTTGCCGGTGCCCGTCCCGGCCTGCACCGCCAGATGCTGGCCGGACTGCATGGCGTGCTGGACGGCGTCAGCCATCGCCACCTGCCCGGGGCGCTGCGTGCCGCCGATGCCGGCCACCGCCGCCTTGAGCAGGACGTCAATCTCGGGCAGTTCGGAACGCACCCTTGCACGCTATCGCCTGCCGGCGTCAGCCGCCGGCTCGCGCGCCCACGGTGGCACGGACGGCGCAGGCCCCGGCGGCACGCTCAGCTCGTGACGTCCGCCGAGGTGAACTTCGCCCAGGCGATCGAGCAGAAGATCACCGCATACACGGCAAACGACACCAGCCCGTGCGTCACGCCCGACCAGTCCACCGGGGACCGGAACAGGCCGTCCCACGAGAGCCAGAAGTGCGTGGGCAAGTAGGAGTGGATCGATGAGAGCTGGGGCACCTGGTCGCAGATCTCGCTCGCGATCGCGACCACGAGCAGCCCGGCGATGGCCCCGACCGGATGCTGGGTCAGCGTCGATGCAGCCAGTCCGATCGCACCGAGCGAGGTCAGGCCGACGGCCACGTAAGCCGTCACCAGCAGGATCCGCACGATGCCAGCGCCCAGCGAGACAGTCGTGCCCGACAGCAGCGTGACCGGACCGGTGTGGAACAAGATCAGTCCCATGATCAGCGACACGACCGTGATCACCAGGCACGCGGCCAGGCTGAACACCGCGATCGCTGCGTACTTGACGCTCAGCAGTCTGGTGCGGCCCGCGGGCACGGTCAGCAGATTGCGCAGCGTGCCGAGGCCGGCCTCACCCGCAATCGAGTCTCCGGAGATCACCGCAATGCTCAGCGGCAGGAGGAGCAGCAGCGTCAGCGTCAGCACGACCAGCGCCAGGAACACGCCGTTCCCGGCGAGCTGATTCAGGAACGCGGGGCCGCCACCAGGACCGGTCGGCGCCGACAGCGTCAGCCGGAACACGATGCCGAAGAAGATCGGCACGATCGCCAGCACGCCGAGCATCGCGAGGTTCCGCGGACGGCCGAACACCAGCCGGAGCTCGGAGCCGAAAAACCTCAACCAGCCGGGAACGGGGCCGCTGCGGGTCGCCGGGCCTTCCTCCGGCTTGTGCTGCCGAGGCCGGTCACCTACCGCCGCTGCGTCCGCCGCTACCGCGCCGTTCGCCACCGCTGCGTCCGCCGGGGACCGCCCTACCGCCGCTGCGTCCGCCGCCACCGCACGGCTCGCCGCCGCTGCGTCCGCCGCTACCGCAGTGCTCGCCGCCGCTGCGTCCGCCGCCGCGGGATCCGCGGCCGACTGTCCGTTTGCCCCGCCCGATCCGGCGATCCACCTCGACTCAGTCGACATCGAAGCCCTCACCGGTGAGATGGACGAACTCGTCCTCCAGGCTGCGCCGCGGCGTTTCCAGCCCGGCTACCGGCACACCGGCCCGGACGAGGCGTTCGTTGATCACTTCCGGCAGCATCGCGCCTAGGTCGGCCCTGACCTCCTGGCCGGCCTGCGTCACGCCGGCCAGCCCGAGCTCGCGCAAGACCGTCGCGGCCTGGTCCGGATTCGGCGTCCTGACCAGCAGCCTGGCCTGCCCGCGCAGCTCGGCGAGCGGGCCCTGATACACCAGCTTGCCGGTCCGCATCACGCCTACGTCCGTGCAGATCTGCTCCACTTCGGTCAGCAAATGCGACGATACGAACACCGTCGTGCCGTCAGCGGCGATCTCCCGGATCAGCGCGCGGACCTCACGCGTCCCCTGCGGGTCCAGGCCGTTCGTCGGCTCGTCCAGGACGACCAGTTCGCGCTGCCGCAGCAGGCTCGTCGCGATGCCGAGCCGCTGCTTCATGCCGAGCGAGTAGGCCCGGTACCGCTTGTCGGCCGCGGCCAGCAGGCCGACCCGGTCCAGCGCGCGCTCGATCCGGCTGTTCATCGTCGCCCGGCTAGCGGTTCGGTCCGCCGCATCCAGCCGGGCTAGGTTGGCACGGCCGGACAGGTGCGGGTAGAAAGCCGGGCCTTCGACTAGCGAGCCGACCAGCGGAAGCGCCTCGGACTGACCGGCTGGCATCGACCGGCCGAGTACGTCGTGACTACCCGAGGTGGGCTGGATGAGGCCAAGCAGCATCCGGATCGTCGTCGTCTTGCCTGAGCCGTTCGGGCCGAGGAAACCGTAGACAGATCCGGCCGGCACCGCCAGGTCGATCCCGTCCACCGCAAGCTGGCCGCCGCGGTACTGCTTGGTCAGCCCGCTGCTGGAGAGCGCGAGCTCAGCGACCGAGCTCATCGGGGAAACGTCACGTCGGCAAGCCTCATCCGGCGTCAGCCGCGACGTCCGCGTAGAGCACACTCGGCGTGACAGCGCCCGCGAGGATCTGGCCCTTGCTGGTGATCAGCACCGACAGCAGCTTGGTCTGGAGCAAGCGCCCGCTGCCCCAGTGACCGTGCACCGGGTTGGACGCGAGGAGCAGCGCATGCAGCGCGGCCAGGTACGGGCCGACGGGGACGGCGTTGATTGACAGTGCCGAGCTGTAGGCCGGCGACGCCGACGCGGACGACACCGAGCCGCCGAACCCACCCTGGCCGGACGGCGGCTGCATCGCCGGGCCCTTGCCGCTGAGCAGCGACTGCACCGCGGCGGCGACCTGGAGGCTTGGCGGGGTGGCGACGACTGACAGCCAGTCCGTGCCGATGACCTTCGGTCCGCCGGCCTGCACCGCCAGCTGGCTCTTGAAGAAGCCGCCGCCGTTGGCCGCGCTCTTGCCAGTTGCGATCGTGAAGTGCTTATCGAACTGCTGGATGGCCTTCGCACGCTGGGCCGCCGTCAAGCTCTTCGGCAGGCTCTTGGCGAACTCAGCATTGATCTTTGCCAGCGCCCGCTTCGGGACCGGCAAGGCGGCCGGCGCCTTGCCCGGCATACCGGTGGTGTTGCTGACGCCGCCGAATCCGACGTGCACGCCTGGCAAGACCGCAGGGCCGATCCCGGCCTGCTTCAGCACTGACCCGAAGCTGCTGGGCACGGACTCTCGCTTGACTGTCGCGCCAGGCGGCGGCGTGAAGCTGAAGTTCGACGCCGCGGGCGTGCCGAAGGTTAGCGACGTGAAGCCGACGCTGTACACCAGGCCGGCCGAGCCGCGCCCGAACACCTCGACGCGCAGCGGGATGTGCCGCTTCGCGTCAATGGCGATCAGCACCTGGCCGACCAAGGACTTGCTGCTTCGCGGCGCCAGCGCCAGCTGGTAGGCCGCCTGGCCGGCCACGTCTACGTTGGACTGCACGGCGACCACGGTGGACGGCCCGACCGCCTTGAGCACCTGGCTCGCAGCGGCCTGCGGCGTCAGGGAGCTCGGGCTAGCACCCGAGCCGCCCTTCGGGCTGAGGCCCTTGGCTACCCCGTTCCCGCCCTTGCCGGGCAGGCCGGCGACGTGCGCTGGCAGCATCAGCCTGGTGGCAGTCTGGGTCTTGCTGCTCCATAGCCACAGGGTGCGACCATCCAGCCGCAGGTCGGACTCGCCGGCCTGGACGGGCTCGGCCACCCGGATATGCCCGGCGTCGCGGTACCAGATAGTGATCGACTGAGTGCCGGAGGTCAGGCCCGAGGTCCCGCCAGGCTGTACCGCCTGTGGCAGCTGCGGCAAGCCGAGATCAGCAGTCGCCTGCACGGTCGCGGTGAAGGGGCCGAGCGGCTTGCCACTCCCCTGGCCGACCTCGGCCAGCAGCTGCGCAGCCGTCCGATGCGGCAGCGATGGGACTGAAGCGCTCGCCACCGCGGTGGCTGCGGCGACGACTCCGATAGCCGCCACGGCCCCAGCCGGCACACCCCATCGCGCTCGAACACCGAGTCTGCCCACTGATTCACCCGCCGTTATCCGAAGCACCCCGTCTCGTCCACAATAGCGGCCACCCTTGCGCTGGACGTCATCCTGTAGTAGGAGACGGCGATCCGCAGGCAGGACTGAGCCGGTCAGCGGCCTCAGCTGAGCGACCAGTGCCCGGCGCGACGCCCGCTACCAGTGGTGCCAGGGCAGGAGCGCGGTCACGGCGACGACGGCGAACAGCAGCGTGAGATACACGATCGACAGATGGAACAGCCGCATCGGCGCAGGTGCACTCCCGGCCGCAATGCGGCCCCGCAGCCGGTGCGCCTCGACCAGGAACCAGCCGCCGAGGCCGGCCGCGCAGCAGCCATAGATCCAGCCCGCATACGGGGTCAGCAGGAGGGTCACCGCGACCATCACGTAGGAGTACCGGACGATCTTCCGCGCGACCGTGGCGGGCGTCGCGACGACCGGCAGCATCGGCACGTTCGCCGCCGCGTAGTCGTCACGGAACTTCATGGCGAGCGCCCAGAAGTGCGGCGGCGTCCAGAAGAAGATCACCGCGAACAGCACGCCGGCCCACCAGCTAACCCTGCCGGTCGCTGCAGCCCAGCCCACCAGCACGGGGAAGCAGCCAGCCGCGCCGCCGATGACGATGTTGGACGCCGTCCGGCGCTTCAGGCCGAGGGTGTACACGAACACGTAGAACAAGATCGCGGCATCGGCCAGGGTAGCCGCCAGCCAGTTCGCCGCGAGCCCCAGCAACAGCGTCGCGGCGGCACCCAGCAGGATGCCCGATGCCAGCGCCTCGCCTGGCTTGACCGCGGTCCCGCCCGCCGGTCCCGGCCCGTCATGAACGGCGGCGCGCGCGACCAGCGGCCGGCCCTTGGTGCGCCGCATCACCGCGTCGATGTCGCGGTCGATGTAGCAGTTCAGGGTGTTCGCGCTGGCGGCCGCCAGCGCGCCGCCGAGCAGCGTGATCAGGATCAGCCGGATCGACGGCAGTCCGCGGTCGGCCAGCATCATGGTCGGCAGCGTGGTGACAAGCAGCAGCTCGATGATCCGCGGCTTGGTGAGCAGGAACAGGCTGCGGGCGATCAGCCGGGCGGGCCGGCGACCAGCTGGCGCGGGCGCGCCGCCGGTCAGGGCGGGCTGTCCCGCCGCAATGGGCTCTAGGGCGCCCGTCGCACCTGCCACTCCGCCTGCCTCCGTGCCTGTCGAATCACGTCCGCGGGCAGCCCAAGGCCGCGCCGCACCCGCCGAGGAGCAGGTCAGCCACCACGACGGCCACCGGGTCAGCAGACACGTTACCGGGTGGGGCGACCGCAACGACGACGGGCCGTAGTCAGCGCCCGGTACGAGCGAGGCGGCTCGGTCCGCCTGGGCACTCTGCCTGGGCACTCCGCCTGCGCGCTCCGCCTGGGCGCCGCGGTTGCGTATGCGGCCGGTCGTAATATGCCCGGTATGGCCGTCCTGCCAGGACATTCGCGCTAGATTCGGTCGCGGAAGATTCGGTCGCGGCCAGCGCAGCGCGTACATCAGGCCGTGGCGTAGGCGGACGCAGGGAGCACCACCCATGGACAGGTCGGCGGGTACCAGCGGCGCCGCGGCCGGGACGCCGCGCCGAGCTGCCCGCGCCGTCATCCGGCCACAGCCGCGGGTCTAGTCATGCCGGGTATGACCGGGCCTACTGGCGCCGCGGACCTGGCCGCCGACTTCAAGTCGGCGCTGCTGAGCCAGGGCACCGTCCTCTTCCTGGTCTTCGTCCTGCTCGCCATCGCGTGGGTGACCTGCCGGGAATTACTGCTGGCTAAGGCGAGAGGGCGTCTTGTGGCCCGGCTCGCTGCCCGCCGGGCCGCCCACCTGCCCGAGCCGGCTGGCCGGCGGATACTGCGCACCGGCTTCGGCCTGCTGTGGGTCTTCGACGGCTTGCTCCAGGCTCAGCCGGCCATGCCGGGCGGGCTGCCGGCCCACGTGCTCGCCGCCGCCGTCGCCGGCTCACCCGACTGGATGCTGCGCACAGTGAGCTGGGCGGCCGGAGGCTGGTCAGCCCACCCTGTGCAGGCGGCGGCCGGTGCTGTCTGGATCCAGCTCGGGCTCGGTATCTGGCTCCTGTCGTGCGCCAGCGGACGCTGGTCGCGTGCCGCTGGGCTGGTCAGTGCCGGCTGGGGGCTGGTGGTCTGGATCTTCGGCGAGGCGCTCGGCGGCATGCTGGCGCCCGGTCAGAGCTGGCTGCTGGGCGCGCCTGGCGCTGCCCTGTTCTACTGCATGGCGGGCCTGCTGCTCGCACTGCCGATCACGTCGTGGCAAGACGGCCGGCTTGGGCGCCGGGTGGTGCAGGCGACTGGCGCACTCATGGTGGGCTTCGCCGTGCTCGAGGCATGGCCGGGCCGCGGTTTCTGGCAAGGCACCCTGCATGGCCGGCCCGGGTCGCTGACCGCTGGCATCGCCACCATGGCCGCGATGCGGCAGCCCGCCCTGCTGCGCAGCCTGGTCGACGGCGCGAGCTCCGTCGCGGCCAGCCACGGCTTCGCGGTCAATCTGGGCGTCGTGATCGTGCTGGCGGCGACCGGCTGCTGCCTCCTGACCGGCCGCACGCGGGTGGCGCGTCCGGCCGCGCTCCTCGCGATTGCGTTGTGCCTGGCGGACTGGATCTTCATCCAGGACCTCGGCTTCCTCGGCGGCTTCGGCACGGACCCGAACAGCATGGTGCCGCAGGCCCTGATCCTGACCGCTGGGCTCGTCGCGATGATGACGCCGTCGTCGGCGCAGCCGCCGGTGCCGGCTGCGACCGCGCACGGCCACGCCGTCAGCTACGCGCCAGCCGACACCACGACCACCGACCCAAGGCCACCTGCCGGTCCGTCGCCCCGGCGAGCGAGGCGACTGCCCGGCGTGATCGTCCGCCGAGTCGGCGTCGCGCTGGGCACCGCGAGTACGAGCTCGGTGCTCACGCTCTGGGCGGCGGCCATGGTGCTCCTCGGCGCCGTGCCGATGGCGCTGGAATATGCGCGGCCGATGTGAAAACGCGGGCCGACCTGAGCAGGCGATCAGAGTCCGCAGCTGCTGACGGCAGCGTTGAACGCGGACTCCCAGCCTGCCGCCGACCGGACGGGAGCGGCAGGAGCCGGCTTCGCGCGGTCGAGCGCTGCGAGCGCGCAACGGGTGACGTCCGCTGCTCCGGCCGAGGTGACCATCGCGTCGCCGAGCTCCAGCTCATGCTGGAGGTTGTCGCGGCCATGGCCCTGCACGACATCGAGCAGCAGCAGCGGACGACCGACGGTCCGTGCTTCCGAGCACGTGTCGCCCGAGCTGGTAATGACCAGGTCGGCGGCGGACATGAGGTCAGGGATGCGATCGGTGAAGCCGAACGCGCGCACCCGTGGCTGACGGGCAGCAGCCGCGGCGAGCTTGCGGGCGAGCCGATCGTTACGCCCGGCGACGGCGAGCACGTGCACGCCCGCATCCCCCAGCGCCTCGGCCGCGGCCGCGACCGGGCCGAGTCCCCACGCGCCCGACATCAGCAGGACGCAGCGCTCTCCTGGCGGCACCCCGAGAGACGCCCTTGCCTGGGCCTGGCCGAGCGGATGATAGAAAGCGGGCCGGACGGGCGGCGGCACCACCTGGACTTTCGCGTCCGGCTGGAAGCGCAGCACGGCCAGCTCTGCGATCTCCGCAGTGACCAGGTACATGTCGACGTTGCGGTGCACCCAGAGCCGGTGCGGTGTGACGTCCGTGCAGAAGACGATGTGCCGCATGGCCGGATACCGGTCGGCCAGGTCGCTGGCCGCCGCCGCGCCGGTGGCGAAGACGGAGATCAGCAAGTCAGCCGGATGCTGATCCAGGTAGCCGCGGAGCGCTGGCACCAGCTGGCGCCTGGCTCCGGCATCAGCCAGCCGGGCGAGGCGTCCCCCGGTCCGGAGCGCGGCGAAGTGAAAGGCGTCATACAGGCCAGGCACGCTGAGCATCGACCGGAAGATCGCTTCGCCGGCTGAGCCGGTCCGGCGGCCCATCATCTTCAGGGCATCTAGCGTGGCAGTCGTCCAGCCCTGCGACTCCAGCGAAGCAGCGCACGCCGCAGCGAGGGCGTCGTGGCCCATGCCGATCGATCCGGACAGCAAGAGCGCCGATCGCTGCGTGGTCATGCATCGCCCCCGGACGACGACCGGGATGACCACGACGAAAGCGGGGCGGGCTGGCGCGGCGCGGGCAGGCGCGGCGGCGGCTGCTGCTGGAGCCAGTCCAGGTACAGGCGGACGCCGGTGGCAAACGAGGTGACCGGCGACCAGTCCAGGAGCTCCTTCGCCAGCCGGGTCGAGATGCTGACGCCCTCGTAGTCGGACGGACGGGCGGGCTCATGCCGCACCGGGACAGGACGCACCAGGCTGCAGACCGTGTCGGCGATCTCGCGGACCGACACCGACGTGCCGCCTTCGAGCGCCAGTGTCTGGTCGGCGGCTGCTGGGGCGAGCGCCCGAAGGTGGGCATCAGCCAGGTCCTCGACGTAGACGTAATTGCGCTGCTGCTCGCCGGTGCCCGCGATCGTGATCGGCTCTCCGGCGAGCGCGGCGCGGACGAACCGCGAGACAACCAGCGCTTCGCGCATCCGCGGACCATACGGGATCCCGTACCGCAAGATCGTGAACTGCTGCCCGTACATCTCGCGGTAGCTGTGCACGATCAGCTCGGCCGCCAGCTTCGTGGCGACATAGACATGGCCCGGGTTGCGCAGGTCTACCGGCGCGTCCTCGGTCAGCTCGCCCTGACCAATGGCCGCCCCGTACACCCACACGGTGCTCGCCAGCACGAATCGTCCGACGCCGGCCTGGCGCGCCGCTTCCAGCACGCGCGTCGTGCCCTCCACGTTGAGCCGGACCGCACGCACCGGGTCGGCCGCGACGTCGTTCACGTCGGCGGCGCCGGCCAGATGAAAGGCCGCCTCGGCGCCGGACATGGCTGCGGCGAGCGCCGACTCGTCGAAGAGATCGGCCTGCCGGTACTCGGCCGCGGGATTGAGCCAGCGGCGGCCCACGTCCAGGACGACGACCTGATGACCGCCCCGGATCAGGTGATCGACGACATGCGAGCCGATGAACCCGCAGCCCCCAGTTACTGCGATACGCATGCGACCACCCTTACCCGCAGGATTCCAACGGACACCAGCGGCATACGTCACACCCTGGCTAGAGCGCCATAGACGGCTGACACGCCGCGCACTACCTGGTCCACCTCATCGGCGGTCATATCCGAGTGAACCGGCAGGCACACATGCCGCGCACACAGGTCCTCGGCAACAGGCAGCGGCGGGCCGGCGAACTCGGCGAAGACAGGCTGGCGATGCAGAGGCACGTCGTAAACCTCACCCGCCAGCCGCACGGAGAAGTCCTCGGCAAGCTTGTGCCGGAAGCTCGCGCGGTCCGCGCCGACGGGCAGGACGGCGATGTACTTGTAGTAATTGCTCCGGCAGCCAGGCGGCTCGCCGAGCGGATCCAGCCCGTCCAGCGACGCCAGCGCAGTGTCGTACCGGGCGGCGACGTTGCGGCGGTGCTCGATGAACGCCGGCAGCCGGCGCAGGTGCACCAGCCCGGTCACCGCGGCCTGCTCCGACATCCGCCAGGCATAGCCATGCAGCACGTGGTGGTTGGCACTCGTGCTGCCCTTGCCCTGATCGCGGTAGATCCGCGCCTGCTGCTCGATCTGGGGGGACGGCGTCAGGATCATGCCGCCCTCACCACAGGTGATGACCTTCGTCGGGAAGAAGGAGAAGCCGGCCGCCGACCCGAACGAGCCTGCGGGCTGGCCGTCGTAGCTCGCGCCGTGCGCATGCGCGGCGTCCTCGACGAGCGTGATACCGCGGTCGGCGCAGATCCGCGCCAGCTCGCCGGCCTGCGGGCTGATCAGGCCGCCAATGTGGACGAGCATGACCGCTGCCGTCTGCGGCGTCAGCGCCGCCAGCAAGGTCTGCGGGCTGAGCGCGAAGGTCTGCGCGTCGACGTCGGCGAACACCGGCCGACCGCCGGCGCGCAGCGCTGCCTCGGCCGTGGCAAAGAACGTATTAGCCGGAACGATGACGTCACGGCCAGTGACGCCGATACTGCGCAGGATGATTTCGAGCGCCGCGGTCCCGCTGGAGACCGCCACGGCATGTGGCGGCTCGGTGTGGCTGGGCGAATGCGCCGCGGCAAAGGACGCCTCGAACTGGCGCGTGTACGGGCCGAGCGTTAGGTTGCCGCTCGCTAAGATCTCGGCGGTCGCCGCCGCTATCTCTTCCCTGTCCGCCGCGGGAAAGACGATTCGAGCTGCCTGCACGGTCAACCGGGTCCCCCTAGGCGCCGGGTATGCGACATTGACATGCTCCCGGGTGACGGCCCGCCACGTCGGGAGCTTTGCACTTACTTATCAGCACTGCGAGCTACCCGGCTCCCGGCAGGCTAGCCTGAGCGCTGGCCGACCGGCGAGCTGTCAGTAAGGACATTAGGTGAATTTCTCGCCAAGCTCCACTGTGCAGATGGGCGACGCGCGGATGGGCGACGCCGGGATCCGGCGGATGCTGTCCCCAGGAGGCAAAGCGCAGCACCGGAGCGCCTGGAGTCACGCCGCCGCGGCCGGGCTCGCCACACTGGCAGGGCTGGCGGTCGCGCACGCGGGTCCCGGCATCACCGGACTCGGCCCGATGCGCAGGCTGGCCTTCAGGCGGCTGGCCGGCCAGGGCGATCCCGGCCACGTGGCGCTGACATTTGACGACGGCCCTGACCCGCAGTCCACGCCCGAGTTTGCCCGCGTACTCGCCGAGCGCGGTGTGCGCGCCACGTTCTTCATGCTGGGCAGCATGGTCGTCAAGGCGCCCGGCCTCGCGGCCGAACTCGCGGGGGCAGGTCACGAGGTCGCCGTGCACGGGTTCGATCATCGGTACCTCACTCTTCGCGGACCGCGCGCTACCCGCTGCGACCTCACCAGGGCCACCGATGTGATAGCCGAGGCGACCGGGATCCGGCCAACGCTGTTCCGCCCCCCGTATGGCGTGCTGAGCGGTCCCGCGCTGCTGGCGGCGCACGAGCTCGGGCTTACCCCCGTGCTCTGGGGCTCGTGGGGCCGGGAATGGACGCCGGGTGCCTCGCCGGCGTCCGTGCTCCAGACGCTGGTTCGCGACCTGGAAGGCGGCGTGACGGTGCTCCTGCACGACTCGGGCTGCACGTCCCCGCCGGGTGCCTGGCAAGCCGGGCTTGCTGCGCTGACGCCGCTGCTGGACGAGTGTGACCGACGCGGGCTACGCGTCGGCCCGGTCGCGGAGCACGGCCTGCGTACCTGATCGGTGCCGCGGCTCTTGGCCCGCTTAGTCCGGCGTTGGCTATCAGCTCGGTCAGTCGCGGAGCTCGCGACGCGGCCGGACCACCGATCCGACCATGCCCGTCAGGGCAAACGCGACAGCACCGTGCCAGAGCGCGGTGAACGCGCTCCCCACGATCCCGCTGCCATGGAGCACGGTCAGGACGAACACGATGATCGCCGCTGCCGCTCCGGGCGCTGCGGCGAACCGCCACGGCCGACGCCGGGCCCAGCGCAGTGCGCGGCTGTGCCTGCTCCGGACCAGCGCCCCCGCACCAGCGACGGCAAAGAACGCGACCACGCCCATGGACAGCGCGGTGGCCCATTCGAGCCGGAAGCTGAACAGATGCGTGACCAGGTGGAGGGCGAGATCCGCGCCTGCCACTGCGACACCGGTGGCTCCGGCGAGCTTCCAGGGTGCTTCTGACAGCGCCGCGCCCGAGACTGCCATCTCCTCGCGGCGGGACAGGTTAGCTTGGTGGGTGCTGGGCGGTGCAGACATTGTTGGCTCCTGCGTGCGGTGTGTCTGTCAGGCTTAAGATATATCTCTAGGCCTCTACTGACAAGATATATCGCCTTGGGCTCCTCGCAACACCCGTGGGCTCGCGCCCGCGCCGCGGCCTCGGGCGCTCGCGGCCCCGGATTTCTTGGGCCGGATTCCTTCACCGCCAAGGCCCTTCCCAGCGCCCCGGGATAGGGGATCCTCAGGGCTCGTTCAGCTAACGTCCAGGTCCATAGTGCTTACTGGAGGGGAACCGGCTTCCGAGCGACTGCGCCTGCTGACGGAGATGGACGCGATCGACCGGACATAGGCTGGCTTTGTCTGGGCAGAGGGTGATGGAGATGGACGAGCAGAATAGCGACGGCCAGCAGCCTGGCTTTTGGGAATCCTGGACCGCCTCCGCGCGGCAGTCCAGCCAGTCCGAGCCTGCCCAGGCCAGCACCCCCAGCGATGACAACATTGCGGACCCGAGCCAGCCGGCTGATCCAGCAGGGGCGACGGCCGGCCAGCCCGACGAGACCCAGCCGGGCGGGTACACGCAGCCCATCGGCTATCCGCAGCCCGGATTCGGCTACCCGCCACCGGTATACGGCCAGCCTGGCGCCGGATATGGCGAGCAGCCCGGCTACAGCCAGCAGCCCGGCTACCCGCAGAGCCAGCCCGGTGGCGGATTCGGCCAGCCCCCCGGCGGTTACCAGCCTGGCGGTGGATTCGGCCAGCCACCTGGCGGCGGCTATGGCATGCCGGGCGGTTACGGCCGGCCGCCCCGACCACCGCGACGTCGGCGTGGCCTGACCACAGCGATCACCTACATCGCGGTCGCGGCGATGGCGGCGACTGCCGGCGGCCTCGTCGTCGCGTTCGCCGACAGCGGCAACCAGCAGCCGTCGGCCAGTTCGGGCACCGGGAACGGCACCTTCGGCAACGGATTGGGCAACAACCCGTTCAGTGGCAACGGCGGCAGCGGGACCGGCAACAGCCCGGGTGCCAGCATCAGCCAGAGCACGCTGCAGCAGGTCGAGAGCCGCGTCAAGCCCGGTCTCGTCGTCATCACGAGCAACCTGAAGTACGACGGCAGCGGCGCCGCTGCGGCGGCGACCGGCATGATCATCAGCAAGAACGGCCTGGTGCTCACCAACAATCACGTCATCAACGGAACTACCGGCCTGACCGCGACCGTGGTTGCCACGCATCGTCAGTACCATGCGCAGTGGCTTGGCTACGACAAGGGCTCAGACGTCGCGGTGATCCAGCTTGTGGGTGCCAGCAGCCTGACCACGGTTCCGATCGGTGACTCCGGCTCAGTCAAGGTCGGCGACTCGGTGATCGGGATGGGGAACGCCAACGGGACGGGGAGCATCGCAGCGGTCCCTGGCACGATCACCGCGCTGGATCAGTCGATCACCGCGAGCGATGATGGCAGCGGCGTGGCACCCGAGCGCCTGACCGGCATGATCCAGACCAACGCGAATATCATTCCCGGCGACTCCGGCGGCCCGCTGGCGAGTATCGACGGCAAGGTCATTGGCATGGACACCGCCGCGAGCACGAATGGTGTCACCAGCAACAATCAGCAGGACATCGGCTTCGCGATCCCGATCAACAAGGCGCTGGCGATCGCCCGGCAGATCATCGCTGGCCACCAGGGCTCAGGCGTCCAGATCGACACCTCGGGTTTCGTCGGAGTACTCGTGCCGAGCGGCAAGAACGGCGCGCAGAGCACCGCGACGAGCCCGAGCGTTCAGCGCCAGCAGCAGCTAGCCAACCAGCAGCAGTTCGGCCAGCCCAATCCGGCACCGAACGGCTGCCTGCAGAACAGCGGGGACGCCGGCGTGCCGACCACGATCGCGCCGGTCGGCTCCGGGACGCTCGTGCTCGGCTCGCTGTGCCAGACACCCGCCGCCTCGGCCGGCCTGGAAGCTGGCGATGTGATCACCAGAGTGGGCAGCCAGTCGGTCTCCTCGCCAGCTTCGCTGATGAACATACTCAAGGCGGTGCGTGGCGGCTCGACGGTCAAGCTCACGTGGGTCACGCCGTCCGACCAGACGGTGACCCGCTCCATCACGCTGGCCACGGCGCCGCCGCAGTAGGCGACGGGACCAGCGGGACTCGGCCGCTGACCTTAGCTGGCAGTCGTCAGCCAGGTCAGCATCCGCTGCTCGCACGCCGCGATCTGCGCGATCGGTACGTGCTCGTTCCTGGTGTGGGCCAGCTGCGGATCGCCGGGACCGTAGTTCACCGCCGGGATGCCGAGGGCATCGAATCTGGCCACGTCGGTCCAGCCCAGCTTGGCCCGCGGTTGCCCGCCCATAGCAGCCACGAAAGACGCCGCGGCGGGGTGCCCCAGGCCTGGCCTGGCACCCCCGGCCACGTCCGTGACGCGCACCTCGAAGCCGTCGAACACCGAGCGGACGTGATCGGCGGCATGGTCCGCCGAGCGATCCGGCGCGAACCGGAAATTCACGCTGACGACGCACTCATCCGGTATGACGTTGCCTGCTACGCCGCCGCGGATGCCGACCGCGTTGAGCCCCTCGTGATAGCTGAGTCCGTCGACCACAGGCTCACGCGCCTGGTAGGCGCGCAGCACGTCAAGGATGCCGCCGGCCGCGTGAATTGCGTTGCTTCCCAGCCATGATCGTGCGCTGTGCGCACGCTCGCCCCGAGCGATCACGTCGGCGCGCAGCGTGCCCTGACAACCCCCCTCCACGACGGCTCCTGACGGCTCGAGCAGCACGGCGAAGTCGGCCGTCAGCACCTCCGGGCTGCGGCGGCTCAGCCGCAGGAGCCCGTTCCGCTCGGCCTCGACCTCCTCGCAGTCGTAAAAGACGTAAGTGACGTCTCGGGTCGCGTCGGACAGCTGGGCCGCGAGCCGCAACTGCACCGCCACGCCGGACTTCATGTCGCAGCTGCCGCACCCGTAGAGCAGGCCGCCCTCCTCGTGCGACGGCAGGTTCTCGTGCACCGGCACGGTGTCGATGTGACCGGCCAGCACTACCCGCTCACCGCGACCGAAGTCGGTCCTGGCCACGATCACGTTGCCGTCGCGGTGGAGGCTGAGATGTGGCAGGTCTGCCAGCGCGGCGGCAATGGCGTCAGCGAGGGGCTGCTCACGACCACTCACGGACTCAATATCGACAATCTGCGCGGTCAGCTCCGCCGCCGGCCGGGAAAGATCAAGTTTCACATTCCGCAGCGTAGCCGGGCGGCCGGTGGCGAAGACGCCCGGCAATCGGTTTAGCGAGGCCCGATTCAGCCCGTAGTGCCAGCAGATCGAGACCATCCGCGACATCGGCCTGGCCGATCTTTCGTGTTCGTGGACGCCCAGGCGTGCGGCCAGCGAACGGGACCACGACCAACTTTGTTGTTTAGCGTGCCGTGGGTTAGCAAGCGCCTAGATCAATTCGCGGCTCGAATGCGGTCGTGATAAGCCTGGAATTGAATGGCCCGCGATTACATCGCGATTCAGTCGGAGGGGATAAGGCTGACTGAATGAACAATCAAGGTCCCCGTGCATGGTAGGGAGGGCCTTCACGTGAAGATCCACTGGGATAACGTCAAGTGGGAAACAGACGATGTCGGCACGTCGTGGGCGACTCTGGCGGACGAGGAGCATAACATGCTTACGCTGGAAAACCGCGACGGTACGATAACGTTCCACACCGACGGCAATCCGCGATTCGACGTCAGCACGGTCCTGGACATCACTGCGCTATGCGCAATCTTGTCCAGAAATGCCCTGGACCAGGCCGGCCCATCCCATCAAGGGCGTACCGCCTCTCGCAGCAAGCGGGACCGTGCGTCCGAGGTGCTCGTTCCCGAGCAGCGCCAGGCGCCGCTTGGCCAAGAGCACCGCGTCAAGCCGCGGGCCAGCCGGTTAGCTGACTAACTGGGCAGGCCGACTAGCCGGACAAGCCGGCTAGTTTTCAAGCGCCGATTGAGCGCTCGGCGACTAAATGTGTGGATCATGTACCAATCGCGTTGACCGCAGGCCGCACAAGTGAACGCAAGGCATGCGCGTAAGTTCCGGCCAAGACAATTATCCGGCCAAGCAATATATCCCCGGATCACCCGCAAGGTCTTGAGCCAGAAGAAAGCGGACCGGTAAGAAGCACCGCGGGCTATGCCCAATTCTTCGCCACCTTCTCTTACTCCCACCCACGCCTAAGCAAAGATGATCAACGGCCCTCGCGGCTGCCGGAAGTCCGCGCTGCGAGATGATGCTGGACATAGGCGCTGACCGGCAACCCGGAGGTCGGGCATTAGCGCGCGCGGCGCATAGCGAGGGCGGAGTGTCATGTTTCACGTCGACTCAGAGGTCGGCAGGCTTCATCAGGTGATCGTGCACCGGCCGGATCTCGAACTGAAGCGGCTCACCCCCGACAACGCTGCTGATCTGCTCTTCGACGATGTCCTGTGGGTCACCGAGGCACAGGCCGAGCACGACGAGTTCGCCGCGCTGCTCCGCGCTAACGGCGTCACGGTCCACTACTACGCCGACCTGCTCGAGCAGACCATGGCCATCGAGGAGGCTCGCAGCTACGTCCTCGACCGGATCTTCGACTTCCGGCTGCACGGGCCGCTCGCGGTCGACGGGCTACGCCGCGCACTCGCAGATCTCGACCCGGCGACACTGACCACGTTCCTGATCGGAGGCATTACCAAGAACGAGTTTGCGGAACTGGCGGCGGAGCCACGCAGCATCGCGTTCCGCTTGCTTGACCCGGAGGGCTTCGTCCTCGCGCCGCTGCCCAACGTCCTGTATCAGCGGGATACCTCGTGCTGGATCTACCACGGCGTGTCGGTCAACGCGATGCGCAAGCGAGCGCGCATCAGGGAGACGATCAACGATGAGGCCATCTATCACTGGCACCCGATGTTCAGTCACGAACAGTTCGCGGTGTGGTACCACGGGGCCGACAGCGGCCCGGCCTCGCTCGAGGGCGGCGACGTGCTCGTCATCGGGAACGGGGCCGTCCTGGTCGGCATGAGCGAACGGACGCAGCCGCAGTCGGTGGAGATGCTCGCGCACCGCCTCTTCGCCGCCGAGGCCGCGTCGTGCGTGCTCGCCGTTGACATGCCGAAGGCGCGGCAGTTCATGCACCTCGACACGGTCCTGACCATGGCCGACTACGGGGTCTTCACTAAGTACTCCGGCATGGGCATGCTGCCGTCCTACACGATCGAGCCAGGCAGCGGGCCAACGGAACTGAAGGTCACCGACCACCTGCCAGAAGAGATGCACGACGCCATCGCCGCCGCGCTCGGGCTCCCGTCGATCACCGTGCTGACTGCCACGCAGGACGTGCACTCGGCCAGGCGCGAGCAGTGGGACGACGGCTGCAACGTGCTCGCGCTGGCGCCGGGCAAGGTCGTCGCCTACGAGCGCAACGTCACGACCAACACGTACCTGCGAGACAACGGCATCGAGGTACTCACGATCCGCGGTAGCGAGCTTGGCCGCGGCCGCGGCGGCCCGCGGTGCATGACCTGCCCGATCGAGCGCGACGCCTGAGCTGCTAGCCGGGGCCGGGCGGCGTGCCGTCCGCAACGCCGTCGCCAGCGCCATGGCCAACGCCAGCGCCCTCGCGCACGCTCTTCACGCCGCCGGGCAGGCCGCGGGCCGCAGTCGTGAGTGCGCGGATGATGACGGCGACCGCCGGCCTGCGGACCGACGACGCCCTGGCCACCGCGTACAGGTCGCGCGCCGGCCTGGTATCCGCCAGGTCGCGGACCACCACCCGCGCGTCGCCAGCCGCGAGGGTGAGGCGCGGCAGGATGGCGATGCCGATGCCGCGCGCCACGAGGCTGAGGATCGTCGCGAGACCCTCGAACTCCGAGGGCGCCTCGGCCACGCCCCCCGCCGCCGCGAGGACCTGGTCGACCGCGCGGCGGGACGCCTCTCCCGCCGGCGTCGCGAGCCACGCCTCGTCGCGCAGCCTGTGCAGCGAGATCGGAGTCCGCGGGTCACTGGCCCAGTGTCCGCGCGGCACGACCAGCACGAGCGGATCGGTGACCAGCGGGAAGAACCGCAGCGTCGACTGACGGTCGGCCAGCC
Source organism: uncultured Actinomycetota bacterium (assembly GCA_963792725.1). Taxonomy (GTDB): domain Bacteria; phylum Actinomycetota; class Actinomycetes; order Streptosporangiales; family Streptosporangiaceae; genus JAJYUU01. Next base: position 225,822 of record CAWBXJ010000006.1, read on the forward strand.
TGCCGGTCCAGTCGTCGACGATCGCGACGTCGACCTGGCCGGCCTTGACCTGGCGCAGGACCTCCCCGCCGGCGGTCTGCCGCAGCAGCAGGCTCAGGCCAGGATGCGCGCGGACCGTGCGCGTCAGCGCGGGCGCAAAGGCCACGGCTGCTGTCGGGAACGCCGAGATCGCCACCCGGCCGACGGGCTCGGGCGCGGCCAGGTCGGCTTCGGCGGCCTCGATCAGCGCCAAGATCTCGGCAGCGTGTGCTGCTAGCCGCCTGCCCGCCTCGGTGAGCTCGGCCGTCCGCGCCGTGCGGTCCAGCAACGCCACCGCTGCCTCGCGCTCGAGCGCCGCGAGCTGCTGGGAGACCGCCGAGGGCGTGTAGCCGAGTGCTGCCGCGGTCGCGGCGATCGTGCCCCGCTCGGCGAACTCGAGCAGCAGCCGGAGCCGGTGCACATCAAGCACGGTGCCAGCATAAGACCAGCTTATGCTCAGCGTCAGACCTACCCGGTGATACTGACGCTTTACCTTAGATGGGCAGGTCACGGACCTATGGGCGGGTAGCCTCGCGTTTGACACGAACCCACACCGCTTGCCCCCGCAGCTAGGAGCTTCGCCATGCCCTGGGCTGGCCCAGCAACCCTGACCGAACCGACCACGCTGCCGCCAGCGACGCAGGCACCGACAAAACATGCCCCGACGACACAGCCCACTGCGACCAGGGGCGCGACAGCTCTAGGCCCGCCGGCGGTCCACCGGGTGACCGTGCTCCCGGCCGCGCTTGCGACCGGCAGCAATACCGTGCCGGTGTCCGCCACGCTCGCCGCCAACGAGGCGCTAGCGTCCAGACGCTTGCGCGGCGAGCTCGTACTGCCGCTCGCCTTCGGGGAGTCTGGCCTTCCGGTTCACCCGCGACTGTCCGCCGAGCTCGCCGACGCCGCGGGTCTCGGCGCCTATGGGCCAGTCGCCGGTACAGAGCGCCTTCGTCAGGCCGCGGCCGGATACTGGTCCCGGCGCGGCCTGCCGACTGATCCGGGCTCGGTGGTGGCCGGTCCCGGCAGCAAGGCGCTGTTGTTCGGCACGCTGCTGGCCCTGGGCACGGACGTCGCGGTGCCGCGCCCCAGCTGGGTGAGCTACGCGGCGCAGGCGACGCTGATCGGCGCGACACCACACTTCGTGGCCACCGTGCCCGGCGAGGGCGGCATCTGTGATGCCGCGGCGCTGGAGGCTGCAGTCCGGGCCAGCCGGGCGGCAGGCCGGCCCATCGGAGCCGTCCTGGTCACCATGCCGGACAATCCGACCGGCCGACTGGCAAGTCCGGACGCCGTCCGCGCGCTGTGTGCCGCTGCCCAGCGCAACGGCCTCGTCATCATCAGCGACGAGATCTACCGCGATCTCGTGCATGATCCGCGCACGCCATTTCTCAGCCCCGCGGTCGTTGCCCCGGACCGGACCGTCGTCACAACGGCGCTCAGCAAGAGTCTCGCCGTCGGCGGCTGGCGGATCGGCGTCGCCAGGATGCCCGATGGCCGGGCCGGCGCCATACTGCGTGACCGGCTGCTCGGCGTCGCCAGCGAGATCTGGTCCGCACCGGCCGGTCCGGTCCAGCAGGCCGCCGCCGTCGCGCTGGACGAGCCGGCCGACCTGGCCGAGCGCGTGACCCGGAGCCGGACGCTGCACGCGACGGTCTGCCAGGCTGCGGCCCGACTGTGCGCGGACGCCGGGCTCGATGTCACGCCGCCGCAGGCGGCCTTCTACCTGTACCCGGACTTTGATCCGTGGCGGGAGCACCTGGTCGGCAAGTTCGGCGTCAGCACGGGCGCCGACCTGACGGCGCTGCTCCTGAATCGGTACGGAGCCGGGACGCTGCCGGGCAGCGCGTTCGGCGAGCGCGCGTCCTGCTTGCGCCTGCGCCTGGCGACCGGCTTGCTCTACGGCGACACCGACGAACAGCGCGAGCAGGCACTGACCGCAGCCGATCCGCTGCAACTGCCGTGGATCAGCGCGGCCACGACCAGGCTCGGCGACATCCTGGCCGATATCGTCGCCTGAATCTGGTGTCCATGCGGGCTACCGGAGCTCGTAGATCTCATACTCGACCGTGGACAGATCGGCGGACAGCGCGCCCTTGCCGACTGCCTGCACCTCGTTGAGCCACAGGTACTCGGCGTCACCGGTCTCAAACACGGGGGCGATGTACGCGGGCGATTCCTGGCCGGGCATGAACCGCAGGCGTCCGGAGTAGCGGACGAGCACCACGGCGCGGTCGTCGGTGCGGATTGCCAGGCGCACATCCGGCAGCACCAGGCCGCCTGAGGTCATCGTGAACCAGTCCGCGCTGCCGCCGCCTGCCAGGCTCCCGCTCAGGCGGCCTGACACCGTCGCGCCGGTGATCGCGGTGACCATCCGCTGGCCGACAGGAGCGCTGCCAGCGCTGACGGCAGGCGCCAGCGTCATCGTCATCGTGCACAACGGGACGAGCGTGAGCATGCGGCTGTCCTCTCGATACCGGCGACGGTAGCGCCGCCAGCCGGCTTGCGTCGATTATGCCTGCTGCCCGTGTGCAGGCAGTAATGAGTCAGATACGTAGCGAAGTTGACTTGCCCGTGAAATACTCGTCGTGGCCGTCCGGGGGGATGGTACCGGGCACGAGTTGCAGCGGGGCTTACATGCCGCAGGGGACCTGTCATCCGCACGCAGCGGTTGTCGTCGGCACGCGTCCAGAGATCGTGAGGCAGGCTCGGCTTTGCCGTCTGCTGGGCGATCAGGCCCGGCTGCTCCATACTCGCCAGCATGCCGACGACGAGTTAGCCGGGGTCTATGTCGCGGCCGCGCAGCTGCCGACGCCGCTGGAACTGACTGGCATCTTCGGTGCGCCCCGGTACGCACAGATCGGCCGGATGATCGAGCAGCTTGGGGCGGAGTTCGCCGCCAGCAAGCCGACGGTCGTGATCGTGCAAGGCGACACAGACACCGCGGCCGCCGCCGCTCAGGCAGCGAGCTATGTCGGCGTGCCTGTCGTACAGGTCGAAGCTGGCCTGTACGCCACTGACCAGGGCGGCCCCGAGGAAGTCAGCCGTTGCTGCCCTAGTGGCCTCCAGGCCGACCTGCACTGCGCGCCGACACCGGCGGCGCAAGCGCGCCTGCTCACCGACGCCGTGCCCGCGAGCAAGATCGAGCTGACCGGCAGCACCATCGTGGAGGCCATCCGGCAGATGCTGCCGGACGAGCCATCCGCGACGGCGATCGCCGCGAGCTACGGTGTGGATCCCAATCAGTACGTGCTCGCCACTATTCACCGGCCTGAGAACACCGACGATGCCGACCACCTCGACGCAGTGCTGACCGAGCTCGGCAAGCTCGGACTACCCGTTGTCATGCCGGTGCACCCGCGGACACGGCTGGCCGCGGAGTGGCATCGCGTGACGGCCGCGCTCGACCGGCTGCTCGCCGTGCCCCCGGTCGATTACCGCACGTTCCTCGCCCTCGCCTGGCTGGCGCGTCTCATCGTCAGCGACTCCGGTGACGTCCAGAAAGAGTGCACCGTGCTGAAAAGGCCACTGCTCGTCGTCGGAAATGCGGCCGAGCGGCCCGAGTCCATCGAGGCCGGCTTCGCGCACCTCGTCCGGCCTGGCCCGCGGATCGGCAAGCTTGGCCGGGAGCTGATCGCCGACTACCGCCTCGGCGCTCGGCTGGCGGAAGCGCCCTGCCCGTTCGGCGACGGACTGGCGAGCGACCGGATCGCGGCGTCCGTGCGGCAGTTCCTGGCCTGACTGCGCTCGCGGCGGCGGCGCAGGGAACCCCGCCTAGCGCCTGGATGCACGGCGGGAGATAGCAAACACCTGTTACCTGGGTACTACCTGAGCGGAGTCGCTACGCCGGCTCCGCCTCTGTTGTGTCTGGAGCAGGTTCCAGGTGGCCGCATGGGTTCTGTTAGGAATCCGGCCGCAGCTGCATGAGTCCTGTTTGGACCCGCTAATCGTCCACTTCAGCACGGTTTTATGAGGCGTCTACCCATGCACTGCCTAGGCGTCCGCTGGAGGACTCCGTGAACAATGACCTGTTCTTCATCGGCTTGACGATCGTCGTCTTCGCCGTGCTCTACCTCATCGTCAAGGGGGTTGAGCGCTTTGAGCGCTGAGAACTGGATCGGCCTGATCGGCGGCCTCCTGCTGACCCTGTATCTATTCGTGGCACTCGTGCTTCCTGAGAGGTTCTGATGAGTACCGCCACCGCTGGCTGGCTCCAGCTCGGGCTGCTCGTAGCAGCGCTCGCTGCCTGCTATGTGCCCATCGGCAACTACATGGCTCACATCTTCACCACCGATAAGCACTGGAGGGTAGAGCGTGGGCTGTACAAGCTGATCGGCGTCAACCCGGAGAACGACCAGAAGTGGAGCTCCTACGTCCGCAGCGTGCTGGCGTTCTCCTTGATCAGCGTGCTGTTCCTGTACGGCATCGAGCGGCTCCAGCAGTACCTGCTGCTGTCCGAGGGCATGAAGGGCGTGCCCCCGGCGCTGGCCTGGAACACCGCCGCCTCATTCGTGACCAACACGAACTGGCAGAACTACTCAGGCGAATCAACCATGGGCTATCTGACCCAGATGAGCGGCCTGGCAGTGCAGAACTTCATGTCGGCAGCCGTCGGCATCGTCATCGCGATCGCCATGGTCCGCGGGTTCATTCGGTCCAAGACCGACAAGCTCGGCAACTTCTGGGTGGATACCACCAGGATCACGGTCCGCTACCTCATCCCGCTGGCCGTGGTGGGCGGCATCATCCTGATGGCCAGCGGCGTCATCGACAACCTCACCAGCTACCACACGGTGACCACGCTGTCGGGCGCGCACCAGACGATAGTCGGCGGGCCTGTGGCATCCCAGGAAGTCATCAAGGACGCCGGCAACAACGGCGGCGGCTTCTTCAACGCCAACTCCGCGCACCCGTTTGAGAACCCGAACCCGTTCACAAACTGGTTCGAGATCTTCCTGCTGCTGCTCACCGCGTTCTGCCTGCCGCGGACGTTCGGCAAGATGGTCAAGGACAACCGGCAGGGTTACGCGCTGCTGGCCGTCATGGTGGTCATCTGGCTGGCCGCTGTGGGCGGGATCACCTTCTTCGAGACGCAGGGCGCAGGGCTTGCGCCGCAACTCGCCCATGGCGCTATGGAAGGCAAGAACGTCGTCTTCGGCACGCAAGGATCGTCGCTGTTCGCGGCGTCGACCACGGTGACCTCAACCGGCTCAGTGAACTCGTTCCATGACTCGTTCACGGCGTTTGGGGGCGGGATAACCGACTTCGACATAGCGCTCGGCGAGATAGCGCCGGGCGGAGTAGGAGCCGGCCTGTACGGCATCCTCATCCTCGCCATGGTGACGGTGTTCGTCGGCGGCCTGATGGTCGGCCGGACGCCGGAGTACATCGGGAAGAAGATCCGGCCGACCGAAATGAAGTATGCGGCGCTGTACTTCCTCACCTTGCCGGTACTGATCCTGACAGCCACCGGACTGTCGATCGGGCTGAAGACGCCGCAGGCGTCGATACTCAATCCCGGCCCGCACGGCCTGACGGAGATCCTGTACGCGTTCACATCGATGGCGAACAACAATGGATCGGCCTTCGCCGGGCTGACGACCAACACCGACTGGTACAACACGGTCGGCGGGATCGTGATGCTGCTCGGCAGGTTCGCTCCGGAAATCTTCGCGCTCGGCCTGGCCGGATCCCTGGCCAGACAGCAACCCGTGCCCGCAAGCGTGGGGACGCTCGATACCAGGAAGCCGCTATTCGTCGGCATGCTCGTCGGCGTCATCCTCATCCTCGTCGGCCTGACCTACTTCCCCGCACTCGCCCTTGGCCCGTTCGCAGAAGGACTGCACTGATGTCCGTGACAACGACACCCGATGCCCCGATGGGTAAGAATCTGAGCGACGGCCAGCCCCACCGCGTCAGCGGCGGGAGCCTGCTCTCCCCGGGGACGCTCTGGAAGGCAACTCCAGATGCGTTTAAGAAGCTGGATCCGCGGGTCCAGATCAAGAACCCGGTCATGTTTGTGGTCGAGGTTGGCGCGCTGCTGACGCTGTACACGGCGATCACCAATCCGTCCATCTTCAACTGGACGATCGTCGTCTGGCTGTGGCTGACCGTGGTGTTCGCCAACATGGCCGAGGCAGTGGCCGAAGGCCGAGGCAAGGCCCAGGCCGAGACGCTGCGCAAGACCAAGCGGGAGACCGTCGCCCGTCGCCTCGTCGGCTGGCAGCCGGGCCAGAAGGAAATGCGGGAAGAGCCGGTCCCCGGCACGCAGCTCACCCTGGGCGACTACGTGGTGGTCGAGGCCGGCGAGACCATCCCCGGCGACGGCGACGTCGTCGAGGGCGTGGCCTCGGTCGACGAGTCGGCGATCACGGGCGAGTCGGCCCCGGTCATCCGCGAGTCCGGCGGTGACCGGTCTGCGGTTACCGGCGGCACGAAGGTGCTGTCCGACCGGATCGTCGTGAAGATCACCTCCAAGCCGGGCGAGACGTTCATCGACCGGATGATCGCCCTCGTGGAGGGTGCGAAGCGGCAGAAGACACCGAACGAAATCGCGCTGAATATCCTGCTCGCCGCGCTGACGATCATCTTCATGCTGGCGGTGGTCACGCTGCAGCCGATGGCGTTCTACTCGGGCGCACCGCAGAGCCTGGTCATCCTGGTCGCGCTGCTGGTCGCCCTGATCCCGACCACCATTGGCGCACTGCTATCGGCCATCGGGATCGCCGGCATGGACCGGCTGGTCCAGCGCAATGTGCTGGCCATGTCCGGCCGCGCCGTGGAGGCGGCAGGCGACGTCAACACGCTCCTCCTCGACAAGACCGGGACGATCACGATCGGCAACCGGCAGGCCACCGAGTTCCTGCCGGTTCAGGGCGTGACGGCGGACGAACTCGCCAACGCGGCACAGCTATCCAGCATGGCTGACTACACGCCCGAGGGCCGATCCATCGCAGTACTGGCTAAGGAGAAGTACGGCCTGCGCGAGCGCGCCGAAGGCGAGTTGCAGCACGCGGAGTTCGTCGAGTTCACCGCGCAGACCAGGATGAGCGGCATCGACCTGGCCGACGGGCGGGAGGTCCGCAAGGGCGCGGCCGCCTCAGTGGCCCAGTGGGTGCGCGACAACGGCGGCACTCCGGCCGAGGAGCTCGGCGCCATGGTGGACGGCATCTCCGGCGTCGGCGGTACCCCGCTGGTCGTGGCGGAGCGGGCCAACGGCACGGCGAAGGCTCTCGGCGTCATCTACCTCAAGGACATCGTCAAGGAAGGCATCGCCGAGCGGTTCGCCGAGATGCGCCGGATGGGGATCAAGACCGTCATGATCACCGGCGACAACCCGCTCACCGCCAAGGCCATCGCGGACGAGTCCGGCGTGGACGACTTCCTCGCCGAGGCCACGCCGGAGGACAAGATGGCCCTGATCAAGAAGGAGCAGGAGGGCGGCAAGCTGGTAGCGATGACCGGGGATGGCACCAACGACGCTCCCGCGCTCGCCCAGGCCGACGTCGGCGTGGCCATGAACACCGGAACCTCGGCTGCCAAGGAGGCCGGGAACATGGTGGACCTGGACTCCAACCCGACGAAGCTGATCGAGATCGTGGAGATCGGCAAGCAGCTGCTCATCACCCGCGGCGCGCTGACCACCTTCTCCATCACCAACGACGTGGCCAAGTACTTCGCGATCATCCCGGCCATGTTCGCGAGCGTGATCCCCGGCCTGGCCAAGCTGAACATCCTGCACCTGCACAGCGCGCAGTCGGCCATCACCTCAGCGATCATCTTCAATGCGCTGATCATCGTCGCGCTGATCCCGCTGGCTCTGCGCGGCGTCCGGTACCGGCCCTCCTCGGCTGCCGCCATGCTCCGCAGGAACCTGTGGATCTACGGCGTCGGCGGGCTGATCGTCCCGTTCATCGGGATCAAGGCCATCGACCTCATCATCCAGTTCATCCCCGGATTCAGGTGACCTGACAAATGAACCGCCTTCCCAGCTTCGTCCGCCAGCACATAGTGGCGCTGCGTGGCCTGCTGCTCTTCACGGTGCTGACCGGCATCATCTATCCGCTGGCCATGCTCGGTGTCGCGCAAGGTGCCTTCAACCACAAGGCCAACGGCTCGCTCGTCAGCTACCACCACCGGGTGGTCGGATCGAGCCTGCTCTGCCAGGAGTTCGTCGACGCCAAGGGCAACCCGCTGCCGCAGTACTTCCAGCCGCGGCCGTCGGCCGCGACAAGCGGCGCGAGCAACGACTACGGCTGCAACCCGCTGTTCTCGGCTGCATCGAACCTCGGCCCTAACAACCTGAAGCTCGCTAACGAGATCAAGCAGCGTCAGGCGCAGATCGCGGCGTTCGACCACGTGAAGGTCTCCGCGATCCCGCCGGACGCAGTGACGGCCTCGGCCTCGGGCCTCGAGCCATTCATCTCCCCAGCGAACGCGGCGATCCAGGTGGACCGCGTCGCGGCCGCCAGGCACATCAGCCCGGCCCAGGTGCAGGCCCTGGTCAAGCAGTACACCACCGGCCGCACGCTTGGGTTCCTCGGCGAGCCGACGGTCAACGTGCTGCTGCTGAACATCGCGCTCGATGCAAAGTACCCCGTCTGATGCTGGGCGCATCCTCATAGTCGAGGATGAGCCGGCCCTCCTGCGGGCGCTCCAGATCAACCTTCGCGCCCGTGGCTACGAGGTGACAACCTCGGCGACCGGCCAGGATGCCCTGGTCGAGGCAGCACGGCGACCGCCGGACGCCGTGCTGCTCGACCTGGGCCTGCCAGACCTGGACGGCACCGAGGTCATCCGCCAGCTGCGCACCTGGTCCACCGTCCCGGTGATCGTCCTGTCCGGCCGGGCCGGGTCGGGCGACAAGATCGGCGCGCTAGACGCTGGTGCTGACGACTACGTCACAAAGCCGTTCTCGATGGAGGAGCTGATGGCCCGCCTGCGCGCCGCGCTGCGGCGAGACACTGCCCGCCCGACCAGCTCGGTGTTCAGCCTCGGCAGCTGCGAGGTGGACCTGACCGCCCACACGGTGGTGCGCAAGCCGCGCGACGCCGGCGGTAACTCCGAGACTGTGCACCTGACCAGGACCGAGTGGCGGATGCTGGACGTGCTGCTGCGATCGGCCGGCCAGCTCGTGCCCGCGAGCCGTCTGCTGGCCGAGCTGTGGGGACCGGGAGCCGAGGACAGTACGCACTACCTCCGCTTTCACATGGCGCGGCTGCGCCGCAAGCTCGAGGACGACCCGCCGCGCCCGCGGCATCTGCTGACCGAGCCCGGTATGGGCTATCGCTACGCACCGTGAGACGCTCGGAGCAGGGGTTGAGGCCATGAGTTCCGAGCGGCTCGCGGACGTGCGCGCCACCAAGCAGCCTGGCAGCCGCGGCCAGCTGCGGATCTACCTCGGCTCCGCGGCCGGGGTCGGCAAGACGTTCGCCATGCTCAACGAGGGTCACCGCCGCCGGGAGCGGGGCACGGACGTCGTCGCCGCCTACGTCGAGGCCCACGGGCGCCAGCACACCTTCGAGCAGATCGGCGACCTGGAGGTCATTCCGCGAGCCACGCTGCCGTACCGGGGCACGTCCTTCGAGGAGATGGACGTCGACGCTGTCCTGGCCCGCCACCCCGAAGTCGCGCTCGTCGACGAGTTCGCGCACACCAACGTCCCCGGCTCGCGCAACGAGAAGCGCTGGCAGGATGTCGCCGAGCTGCTCGACGCCGGCATCGACGTCATATCCGCGATGAACATCCAGCACCTGGAGTCCCTCAACGACGTCGTGGAAAAGATCACCGGCGTCCCGCAGCGCGAGACGGTGCCGGACGCCGTCGTGCGGGCGGCTGACCAAGTCGAGCTCGTCGACATGACGCCCGAGGCCCTGCGCCGCCGGATGGCGCACGGCAACATCTATAAGGCCGAGAAGATCGACGCGGCCCTCACCAACTACTTCCGGATCGGCAACCTGTCGGCGCTGCGCGAGCTCGCGCTGCTGTGGCTGGCCGACAAGGTCGACGAAGGCCTCCAGCGCTACCGCGAGGCGCACGACATCCATACCACCTGGGAGGCCAGGGAGCGCGTCGTCGTGGCGCTGACGGGCGGGCCCGAGGGCGAGACGCTGATCCGGCGGGCCGCCAGGATCGCCGCCCGGTCATCGGGCGGCGACCTGCTCGCGGTGCACGTCACCACCTCGGACGGTCTCGCCGGCGCCGACCCCGCCGCGCTGGCCAACCAGCGTCGCCTGACCGAATCGCTCGGCGGCACCTACCACCAGGTCGTCGGCGACAACGTGCCCGACGCGCTGCTGACGTTCGCCCGCGCGGAGAACGCCACGCAGCTGGTGCTCGGCGTCAGCCGGCGCGGCTGGCTGGCCTCGCTGCTCACCGGGCCGGGCGTCAGCATGCGGACGATGCGCGAGTCGGGCGACATCGACGTGCACATGGTGACGCACTCCTACGTCGGCCGGGGCCGGACGCTGCCCCGCGCTCGCGGCGGCCTGAACCGCCCGCGCCAGCTCGCCGGGTACGCCCTCGCGGTGGTGCTGCCGCCGCTGCTGACGCTGGCGCTGGCCAACCTGCGCAGCGGCCTCAACCTGACCAGCGACGTGCTCATCTTCCTGGCCGGTGTCATCGGCGTAGCACTCGTGGGCGGCTTCATTCCGGCGCTGATCGCCGCGGTAGCGGGATCGCTGCTGCTCAACTACTACTTCACGCCGCCGCTGTATAAGTTCACCATCGCGCAGGCGAACAACGCCCTCGCACTGATCATCTTTGTAGCGACCGGCATCGTGGTCAGCTCCATCGTGGACACCGCAGCGCGGCGGACCAAACAGGCCGCGCGATCTGGCGCCGAGTCCGAGCTGCTCGCCACCACGGCGGGCAGCGTGCTGCGCGGCCAGGGCGCCCTGCCCGCGGTGCTGGACCGGGTGCGCGAGGCGTTCGGGATGGACTCGGTGACGCTGCTCGAGCGCCAGTCCCACGTCTGGGTCCCGGCCGGCGTCTCCGGCGAGCACCCGGTCAGCCGGCCGGAGGACGCGGACGTCGAGATGCCCGTCGGCGACAACCTCGTCCTGGCGCTACGCGGCAGGCCGCTGCCGGCCACAGACCGCCGGGTGCTGGGCGCCTTCGCCGCCTACGCGGCCGCTGCGCTGGAGCAGGGGCGGCTGACGGCCGCCGCCGAGGCGGCCAGGCCGATCGCGGAGGCCGACCGCGTCCGCACGGCGCTGCTGGCTGCGGTCAGCCATGACCTGCGCACACCACTCGCCTCGGCCAAGGCCGCCGTCACCAGCCTGCGCTCCACCGACATCGAATGGGACGCCGAGGATCACGACGAACTGCTTGCCACCGCGGACGAGTCGCTCGACAAGCTGGCGCACCTGGTCGACAACCTGCTCGACATGAGCAGGCTGCAGGCCGGGGCGCTGGCAGTCTTCCCGCGGCCAGCCGACCTGTCGGAGATCGTCGCCCGGTCGCTCGACGACCTCGGCCCGGCGGCCCGGATCGTGACCGTCGATCTGCCCGACGACCTGCCCGAAGTGGCCGTCGACCCCGGCATCCTAGAGCGGGTGATCGCCAACCTCATTGCCAACGCGCTGCGATACTCCCCGCCTGGCATGCCGCCGGCACTGACCGGCAGCGTACTGCGGGATCGAGTGGAGCTGCGTGTCATCGATCGTGGCCCTGGCATCCCGGAAGAGCACCGGGACCACATGTTCGTGCCCTTCCAGCGGCTGGGCGACACCGACAACACCACCGGCGTCGGCCTCGGGCTCGCGCTGTCACGCGGCCTGACCGAGGCCATGGACGGCACGCTGGAGCCCGAAGAGACGCCCGGCGGCGGACTCACCATGGCCCTGTCACTGCCAGCGGTGCCCGGCCCGGCCGACCCCGTTCCCGGCAGTCAGGAGCGCGACGCCGCCGACGCTGCGGCCGATTCCACGGCATGAGCATGCCGCATGGCACGCTGGTCCCGTGACAACGGTCCTGGTCGTCGATGACGAGCCGCAGATACTCCGGGCGCTCCGGATCAACCTGCGGGTCCGCCAGTACGACGTGCACACCGCGGGCAGCGGCAGCGAGGCGCTCGAGGTAGCCGCGAAATATCCGCCAGACATCGTGATCCTCGACCTGGGCCTGCCCGACCTGGATGGGGTTGAGGTGATCCAGGGCCTGCGCGGCTGGACCGAAGCGCCCATCATCGTGCTGTCGGGCCGCGCCGACAGCACCGACAAGGTCGACGCGCTCGACGCCGGTGCCGACGACTACGTCACCAAGCCGTTCGGGATGGACGAATTGCTCGCGCGGATGCGGGCAGTGAGCAGGCGCGCGGGCGCCGACGGCGAGATGCCCCGGGTCCGGCTCGGGGATCTCGTGGTCGACCTCGCGGCAAAGCGAGTCATGCGCGCGCCTGCGGGCACGGACCACGATCAGGCCGGGAACGGGGACGTCCGGCTGACTCCCACGGAATGGCACCTGCTGGAGGTGCTGCTCCGCAATCCTGGCAAGCTGCTCAGTCAGCAGCAACTGCTCGCGGAGGTGTGGGGCCCCGGCTACGCCGACGCGACCGGTAATCTCCGCCTGTACATGGCGCAGTTGCGGCGCAAGCTCGAGCCTGACCCGGCCCGGCCCCGCTGGCTGATGACCGAGCCGGGCATGGGCTACCGGTTCCAGCCCGATTCCGACGGCGCATGACGGCCGCAGCCCGGTTCCCCGGCAGCTGGCTGGCCCGGCCGCTGGCTGGCCCGGCCGCTGGCTATCCCGGCCGCTGCTGACCGGGCGGCGGATCCACCCGTGGGAGTTCCGGGCCGATCTGTCCGGCCCGCCGCCATCACCGCCTGAGCCGCTCGCTGCCACCGTGGACAGCCGGTAGCGCAGCCGACAGATGACCACGTTCTGTGTCCCGCGCTGGATCGCCTGCTCAAGCACGAAGCCGCGCTGGTTGTGCAGGACCCGCTGCCAGGGGTGCGCCGCCTGTACCTCCGGGATCAGCACCACCAGCTGATCATGGCTCGGGTCGCGCTCCAGGTCCCGCAAGTAGTCGACGATCGGCTGCCCGAGCGAGCGCTGATGGCTGTGCAGCGTGACGAGCGGCACTCCTGGGTGCCACTGCTCCCACTGCTCGCGCAGGCGCGCATCGGCTTTGTGATCTTCGGAGTCGTCGTAGCAGACGGTCACCGCGATCACCTCGTCTCCGAGCGACAGGGCAGCGGTGATGCCCGCCTGCACCAGCCTGGACATGGTGCCGACCGGCACGACGACCAGGGCGCTCCTGCGCTCTGGCGGCGGTGGCACCTGGCCGATCTCCAGGGCGCCGCCGATGCGCCGGTAGATGGTGTGCACCCGGCTGAACATCAGCACCAGCAGCGGCACCACGAGCACGACGAGCCACGCGCCTTCGGTGAACTTGCTGAAGAGCTCGATCGCCAGCGCGGCCAGCGTGAAGACCGCGCCGACGCCGTTGATAATGGCCCGGCCCCGCCAGCCCGATCCGCCCTGCTCCCGCCAGTGCCGCACCATTCCGGCCTGCGACAGGGTGAAGCCGACGAACACTCCGATGGCGAACAGCGGTGTCAGCGCCTGGGTGTCACCACGGGTGACGACCAGCAGGATGGCGGCGAAGATGGCCAGCACGACCACGCCGTACCGGTGGACCTGCCGCTGCGCCCGCAGGAAGAACAGGTGCGGCAGGTAGTTGTCGGTCGCCAGCAGCGAGGCCAGCACCGGCAGCCCGCCGAACGAGGTATTCGCGGCGAGCGCCAGCAGCACGGTGGTGATCAGCTGGACCACGTAGAAGGCGAAGTTATGGCCAAGCGCGCCCTCGGTGAGCTGGGCCAGCGTGGTCACGGTCTTGGACGGCTCGGCCTTGAACTTGTCCGCCACCATTGCGATGCCGATCAGCATCAGGCCCAGGATGACCCCGAGCCCGACCTCGGTGTGCTGGGCCCGCCGTGCCCGCGGCTCCCGGAACTCGGGTACCGCGTTCGCGATCGCCTCGACTCCGGTCAGGGCAACGCTGCCAGAGGCGAATGCTTTCAGCAGGAGCAGGATGCCCACGGTCATCGCGGTAGAGGACGCCGACCCTTGCGGGAACGGCAGCGGATGCGAGCGCACCAGGCCGCCGATGATGACGGCGAAGATAGCGGCGACGAAGATGATGGTGGGCGCGATGAACAGCCGGGCCGACTCGGCCACGCCCCACAGGTTCGCGGCAGTGATCGCCCCGAGCACGGCCAGGCACAGCCACACCCGATCCGGGTATAGGGGATGGAACGCGGACGTCAGCGCCTCGACCCCGGCTGACACACCGACGGCGGCATTGAGAATGTAGTCGACCACGAGCGACGCCGCCGCGATCAGGCTCGGCCTGACGCCCAGGTGAGCCTTAGCCACCGCGTACGCGCCGCCGCCGTTCGGGAAGGCCTCGATGACCTGGCGGTAGGAGATCACCAGCACGGCCAGCAGCAGCACGATGGCGAGCGTCACCGGCAGGGTGTAGTGCAGCGCAGCGACGCCGGCCGTGGCCAAGACGATGATGATCGCCTGCGGTCCGTAGGCCACCGAAGACAGGGCGTCCAGGGACAGTGCGGCCAGGCCCTCCAGGGCGGTCAGCTTGTGGCGTTCCTCGTCCGGCTCCGGCCCGCCACCCGGTGGCTGTGCAGAGATGGCGGTGTCTGGCCCATCGGTCATGACTGCCAATACAAACATGCCGTCGCGCACAACGGCGCGACGGCAGGCAGATTGAGGGTCGGGCTTGAGCCCGCTAGCCCAGGGTTGCGCCCAGGATCGCGATGATCGCGAGGACCACGATCACGCCAGCGATGAGGATGGCGATCCTCGCCGGACTTCGATCCGGCGCGGCGCCGTCCCAGACCTTGGCAGCCTCAGACTTGTCCTCGGCGAACGCCCGGAACTGTGCCGTGCTCGCCGAGATGTCTGGCGCAGCGCGGAACTCGCCCGTGGTCATGCGCCGACCATCGCCCGCTGGTTCATCATGACGCTCGGTCATGGCCACGACTGTAGCCGATGAGACCGACCAGAACCGCCACTCGACAGATATCCAGGCCAAGCCTGCCGAACTGCCCTTCTCAGCCTGCTTCGCCGGGTGGCAGCAAGTCAGGTCGGTGCACGAGCCTGGATAGAACGATTACGCTGCGTGTCCGAACGACAAACGGCTCAGCTCCGATCCGCTCGACTACCTGCTCGAAATGGCGGACGTCGGCGGCCCTGATGTGCAGCAGTGCGTCGGCCTCTCCGGTGACCGTGCAGGCATCGATGACCTCGGGGTGCTTCGCCACCGCGGCCCCGATGTCACCGGGCGACGTGCGGCCCCGGCAGAACAGCTCGACGTAGGCCTCGGTGGTCCAGCCCAGGGCCGTGGGGTCGACCTGCGCGGAGAAGCCCGTGATCGCGCCCGAGGCGCGCAGCCGATCGACCCGGCGCTTCACAGCGGGTGCTGACAATCCGACGACCGAGCCAACCTCGGCGTAGGTCGCCCGCGCGTCGTCGACGAGAGCCGCCACGATGCGCCGGTCCAGGTCGTCGAAGGCCATGAGCAGACGTTAGCGGGGTGGCGCGCCCGCCGTACCGCGGAGGCCAAGTTGGCGTGGGGCAGGACGGCCTTAGACCAGCAGCGCGGCCCGGAGCCGCTCGAGGTCGCCCACTGTCAGGCCGCGGTCGAGAAGGTAAGTTTCGACGGAGCCGTCGGCGGCCCGTGTCCTCGCGAGGACGTCGAGCATCAGCGCCGGCGGGCTGCTCAGCAGTGGCTTCGTCAGGTCGTCGCCGAGTCCCGTGCTCGCCTGAAGCTGGCCGATGGCAGCTGTGCGCCCGGCGTCCAGATACGTCGCGCTCAGTGCGTAGTCGGCAGCGATCACGTCGTCCGGGACCCCGAGCACGGCCAGGATCAGCGCGACAACGATGCCCGTCCGGTCCTTGCCCGCGCTGCAGTGCACCAGCGCCGGGTAGGCATCGGCGGTCGAGAGCACCTTGATCGCCGCAGCGATCGTGGGGCCGCAGTCATCGATCATGTACCGGTAGATCTCGGCTAGCTCGAGCGGGAGCGCTTGCAGGTCACCGGTCAGGAGCGAGAGATGCACCAGCCGCGACGACTCCGACAGCCCGCAGAGCGCACTCGGCGCGATCTCGGCCTCCATCGTTGTTCGCAGGTCCAGGACGGTGCGCAGCCCGAGCCCGGCGAGCACAGCCGACCCAGCGGCATCAAGCTGGTGCAGCGCATCCGACCGGAGCAGTGTCCGCCACCGCACGCTGCGCCCCCCGGCAGCGGGGTATCCCCCGACATCGCGGAGGTTAAAGAGCCCCTCGAGTTCCAGCCGCCGCCCTGGCGCCAGCACAAGATCATCAACCAACTGCGGGCTCAGGCCGCCGGGTGTCTCCCCAGCGACGTGGTCAGACGCGTCTGCGATCTGCGACAAGTCCTGCTCCGTCCATGGCTTACCGTCCGCTCAGGCAGGCTCTCATACTCATGTTTCGGGCCTGGCCGGGACCGATAGGTTGGCGACATGACCCGACTAGGCGGCATGTACGGCCCCGACGCGACATTCCTCGGCGTAGCACGCGCGGACCTGGCCCATCCGGCGTCGTGGGCAGGCACGGACATCATGATCATCGGCGCGCCGTTCGACGGCGGCACGTCGCATCGCCCTGGTGCTCGCTTCGGCCCGCAGGCCATCAGGTTCACTGACTACCTGCCGCACGACGGATCCAGGCCCCACCTGGCGCTGGGCGTAGACCCGCTGGTGGAGCTCAAGGTGGCCGACGCCGGAGACGTCGAGATGCCGTCGGGCGACACCGAACTGTCTCTGCGCCGCCTGGAGGAAGCCGTCCACCGTACCTGTCACGGCGGCGCGATCCCCGTGATACTCGGCGGCGACCACACGATCGCGCTCCCGGACGCGACCGGCGTCGCCCGGCACGTGGGCTGGGGCCGCGTTTCCATGATCCATTTTGACGCGCACGCCGATACCGGCAACACGCAGTTCGGCTCGCTGCACGGCCACGGCACGCCGATGCGGCGCCTGATCGAGTCTGGCGCCGTCCGTGGCGACAGGTTCCTCCAGATCGGCCTCCGGGGTTACTGGCCAGAGCCGGAGACCCTGGACTGGATGGCCGGCCAGCAGATGCGCAGCTTCGAGATGACCGAGGTCGTCACCAGAGGCCTGGACACGTGCCTGACCGAGGCGTTCGCCATCGCGACCGACGCGTGCGACGGGGTGTTCCTGTCCGTCGACGTGGATGTGGTCGATCCCGGCATGGCGCCCGGCACCGGCACGCCCGAGCCGGGCGGGCTGACCGGCCGGCAGCTGCTGGATGCGGTCCGCCGGATCGCGATGGAGCTGCCGCTGGCCGGCCTGGACATCGTCGAGGTGGCTCCGCCCTTTGACCACGCCGAGGTCACCGCGTACCTGGCTAACCGGGTCGTGCTCGAGGCGCTGTCCGGCATCGCCTGGCGCCGACGCCAGCAGGCGGCCGATCCGGCCCGACCGGCCAGGAACCCGGCCGCGCCGCTACTGGAGGGTCGCGGCCCAGCCAGCTAGCCCAGCCAGCTAACTGACGTGCCGGGCTGGGCTGCGGCGCCGGCATCGCCACCCCTGATGTGCGATGGCGTTGATGGGATGCCGCGGTCTCAGCGAGCCGATCTATAGTTGAGCGATGCTGGACGTGACCAGGCTGAAGGTGCTAGTCGCGGTCGCGAGGCACGGCTCCGTCACCGCCGCCGCCCGCGCGCTGAACTACGCCCAGCCGTCGGTCAGTCATCACATCGCCAGGCTCGAGGCCGAGACCGGGACCCAGCTGCTCGAGCGCGTCGGCCGCGGCATCCGGCTGACCGAGGCTGGCCGCCTATTGGCCGAGCGCGCCGAGGAGATCATCGGCAGGCTCGATTCGGCCGAGGCCGAACTCGCGGCACACGTCGGGCTGCGCGAGGGCCGGGTCAGGCTGGCGGCGTTCCCGTCCGCGCTCGGCACGCTGGTGCCCGCCGCAGCGGCGCGGCTCGCAGCGGAGACACCGGGCATGGAGTTCATGCTGACCGAGGCCGAGCCGCCGGAAGCCCTGCGGATGCTGCGGGCCGGCTACGTCGACGTCGCCGTGGTCTTCCGCCATTATCAGCAGGATCTGGATCCCGCGCCGCCCGTGCCCGCGGACGAGGGCACTCGCGGCGTGCTGCTGCTCGACGAGGCCGTCCACCTGGTGACGGCGGCCGACGCAAGCGGCCCCGGACCGGCTGCTGACCTGGCTGCCTACGCTGGCTGCAGGTGGATCGCAGGCTGCGAGCGGTGCCGCAGCTACCTCGTGCGGCAGTGCGAGGCGGCCGGCTTCACGCCCAGGATCTCGTTCACTACCGACGACTACCTGGCTGTCCAGGCCCTGGTCGCGGCGGGCCTCGGCGTCACGACGCTGCCAGAGCTCTGCCTGCGCGCGGTCAGGCACCCGGGCATCGCCACGACCGCCCTGCCAGGCGCGCGCCGGCACGTGTTCGCCATGACCTACGGCGAGCCGCCGGAGTCCAAGTCCACCGTCCGCCTGATCGACATGCTCGGGCGCGTCGCGGCGCAGGCCGATCCTGCACAAGGGACGAAGTAACGCTGGGTGGCTGACTGCAAGGGTTAGCTACCGGTCTGTGTCACCTAACCGCTAGCTGCCGATTCTCGGGATAGGCAAGCCGGGGAAGGGGACGATGTTACCCGCTATCGCAGGCCCGAAGCACAGGCCGGAGAAATCGCCGGTGCTGCGCAGCACGACAGTCGCCGCGTTGCCGTGAATGGGCAGGTAATAGTGCCACTCGCCCGGTCGGACAGTGAACTGGCCGGCTTGTCTGCCGTAAGACACCTGCACGACCTGACCGGCAGCTCCCGAGTTCGCTACGTAGCCGATGCGCAGCGTGCTGGCGAAAGCTTCCGACGCCGGCTGGAAGTGCAGGACCAGTTGCGGCATGGTCGTACTGAGGCAACTCCGCAGCGTGGGTAGGTCCGCTGTACTCGATCCGTGCAGCGCGGCCGGCCACAGTCTGCCATCGCCCCCGAAGACCTTCAGCGTCCCGATCGTGCCCGAAGGCTGCGTCGTCCAGCTGATCTGCGATCCCCTGCCCGAGAGCGGCCCAAGCACGAAGGAAGTGAGCTCGGCATCCCCGAAGGTCCCCTTCATCAGTGTCCCCGGCACCGGCTGACTTACGATCACCGTCCCGGCTGGCGTGTCGGACAGGCCTGCGCGTGCGTTGGCGACATAGGCCTGACCCGACGTCACGGTCCAGGTGGTCGTCTGGGTCTGGAAGCTCTGCACTGAGTAGACCGAGCTGATAGCGAAGACGGTCGTCAGTGCGATCGCGATAAGCCGCCACCGCCCGGTGAAAAACTCCCGGCGCCTGCTTGTACTCCCGTCCGGGTCCGGCCGGGGGTCAGCCACCGACCAGAAGACCAGCGCCACGACGATCGCCAGCACGGCCGGCACATCGGCTACATAGCGAGTCTGCAAGCCGTGTAGGCCTGCATAGGCAGGAGAGCCGAGCCGACCAACGAGAACAGGCACCGTGTCTGCCAGCACGAGCCAGACTGCCAGTATCAGCCAGGCCCGCCAGGCCCGACGCCTGACCAGGATGCTGGCCGCGACCACACCGAGGACGACCAAGACCGCTACCCAGGCAAGGAAACTAGGCGGGTCGGCAAATGCGCTGAAGTAGTTCGCCGGGTGATACCAGTGCCAAGGCCCGCCGAGAAGGCCAGGCAGCAGAGTCTTGAACACTTGCCTCCGCGCAAAGACACTGAAGGCCTGCGCTGCTGGCGCCACTGGACCGCTCGCCGCCGCGCTGAGCGCGGTGAGGAACACCGCGGAGTACGCGGCGAGCAGCCCGAGGTAAAGCAGCCAGCCTCGCCACAACTGCACTGCAGTGGCGCGCACGGCGGGGAGCAGCCGCCAGCCGCTCAGGAATCCGGCGGTGACAGCGAACAGGAGAAACGGGATGACCATCGCCTTCTCGAAGAACACCAGGCCGAACAACTGCCACGCTGCCGACGCGACGGCGTACCGGAACTGGCGAGTCCACACATAGTGCAGGTGCGAGTTCAGTGCCATGAACAGCGCGATCTGCAGCGGAATCGACTCGACCGCGTCTATCCACCAGCCGTCGGTCGGGAAGGCGAGGGGCGAGAGCAGATACAAGGTCAGGGGGATAAGGATCGCCGGCCGGTTGCCCAGAAGTGTGCGCAGCAGCCGCCAGGCCGCGAGGCCGGCCGCGGCGAGCATTACCAGCACAATGAGCGAGCCCGCCAGCCAGTTGTAGAGAGCGACCCTGGCGAGCACCCACGCAATCAGGTAGACGCCAGGGAAGAAGTGGCCGCCATAGACGTGGGTCAGGAAACCCCAGCTCAGATGGCTCTTCAGCGAGGAATCCAAGACCTGGAAGTCGTCTTCCCAGTAGAAATAGTGGCTGAGGAACGTGGCCTTCCAGATGAGCGATCCAGCAATCAGCGCCAGGCTTGCCAGGGTGACCCTGTGTCGCCGCACGCTGGCCCACTGGCGCGACCAGTCGATGCTGCCGGGCTCCTCAACGTCGTCATCCCGCAGCACTGCGCCGCTGCCGGGCAGGCCGCCACGCCCGGAGTCCCGAGCATCGTCCGCAAACTGTGCTCGGGCTTGCCTGGATACAGGCTCTAGCTCGCGCGATGGGCGCTCTGTCTCGCTCACAGCGCGAGCATAATGTGATCTTTCTGCTCAATCTCGGATACGAGAACTATCGCCCTGCCGCTTACTTGTCACAAGTCAGGTCTAGATCTTGGTCCCCTGATCAGCCCAGTACGGGTCGCGTAGCCGTCGCTTGAGTAGCTTGCCACTTGGGTCGCGCGGTAGCTGCTCGGAGAAGTCGATGGACCTCGGCCACTTCATCTTCGCCAGCCTGCCTTCGAGGCCGGCCAGGATCTCCGCCGCCAGCTCATCGTCGGGCGCCACGCCATCTGCTGGCTGCACGACCGCCTTGATCTGCTCACCCCACTCCTCGTCTGGGATGCCGAACACGGCAACGTCCGCGACCTTCGGGTTCATGATGATCTCGGCTTCGATCTCGGCCGGGTAAATATTCGCCCCGCCAGAGATGATCATGTCCGACTTCCGGTCGCAGAGGAACAGGAAGCCGTCCTCCGTCAGGTAGCCGATGTCGCCGACCGTGAAGAAGCCTTGCAGCCTGTTTGCCTCGGTCTTGTCCTTGTCGCCGTAGTACTCGAAATCCGAGAGACCCATCTTCATGTAAACGGTGCCCGCCATGCCAGTCGGCTGGGGGTTGCCGTTCTCGTCGGCGATCAGCAGCTCGCTGATCGGCCAAGCGTTGCCGACAGTGCCGGGGTGCGCCAGCCAGTCCTGCGGCGAGGCGATGGTGCCACCGCCCTCGGTGGCGGCGTAGTACTCCCACACGCAGGGCCCCCACCAGTCGAGCATCTCCTGCTTGATCCCGATGGGGCACGGCGCGGCCGCGTGAATGAGCCAGCGCATCGACGACAGGTCGTATTTGGCCTTGGTCGCGTCCGGCAGCGAGAGCATGCGCTTGAACTGCGTCGGCACCATATGCGAGTTCGTGCACCTATACCGCTCGGTTAGTGCCAGCGCGGTCTCGGCGTCGAATCCGTCCATGCAGATTAGCGTGTGGCCCAGGTGCAGCGCTCCGCCGCCAAACACAGTGACCGCGGTGTGGTAGTTCGGTGAGGTCAGCAAGTGAGCATTGGGCTGGCCATCGGTGACGCCGAAGAAGGACAGCAGCCCGGCGCCGAGCACGACGGCGTCGTCTGGGTCCAGGCCGGTCAGCGCACGCCGAACCCCCTTGGGGCGCCCTGTGGTCCCCGAGGTGTAGTGCATAGTCGTGCCGGCCGTCCGCTCGGCCGGCAAGGTGTCCGGCTGCCCGGCCCGCAGGTCGGCGACATTAGTGAAGCCAGGAACGTCGCCGAAGCTGAACCTGGCGTTAGCCGGGATGCCGGCCTGGTCAGCCGTATCGATGCCGAGCTGGGCGAGCCGCTCGTGTGCAAAGAACGCCGTGGCACCGCAGTCGGCCGCGATATAAGCAGCCTCGGGCGCAGTGAAGTGCCAGTTGATCGGCGTGAGGTACCAGCCCGCCTGAAGCGCGGCCAGATAAACCTCGACCGGAGCGCTGCCATTCGGAAGCAACGACGCGATGCCGTCACCGGCCTTCAGGCCGCGAGCCTGGAGTGCGTGCGTGAGCTGGTTGACGCGGGCGAGCAGGTCGCCCGCGGTGTGCTCGGTGCCATCAGGATCAATTACTGCGATCCAGCCCGGATCATCCTCAGCCCGGCGCCAGAACCCCTTCGATCCCACTGCACACCTCCGACTCACTTTGTCCCTCTGCGTAGCGCTAGAACACCACATGGCGGGCGCCGCAGGCTAGACCTCGCCCGCCCAGCTGACAACGAGAAGGGCGGGCGCCCGGTGTCGACCGGAAAGCCCCGCCCCACTCAATACTCAAAGAGTCCTTGCGTATCAGGCCTGCGCGCCGACAGCCTCGTCCTCGTCCTCGTAGTAGTACTCGTCGCGTCCCGTGATCACGAGCAGCGCGATGCCGCAAGCCAGGAGCACGAGTCCGACGAGCACGCCAACCAGCGGGCCGATGTCCTGGAGGGCCGAAATCTCGTCACCGTAGTGCTTCGAAGTCCTGACAGCCGTGGCAATGGTTTGGGGAGTTGAGCTCAGCGTGCCGTTAAACAGCACCAGCGCGGTTGTGCCGGTGCTTGGGTTCTCCAGTGTCTCGTTCTGCGCCTCGACAACCTTGACGGGCGAGCCGGCGACAGGATCGACGTAGTACGTGTTGGTGGCGGTAAGGTACTCGGGCAGCGTCACCGTCGCCTGGTCGGTGATGCCGACAAGGGATCCGGGTAGCGTGACAGTGCCGACCTTCTGGTTATTGATGGGCTGGACAAAGACATCGACGGACATGCCGTCGATGGTGGCTGTCCCGATGTAGTTGAATGGCTCGGGCTTCATCAGCGAGGTATTGAATACCTGATACGTCTGCGGCTGCGTCCCGATTGGCCAGACGTAACCCTGACCGGCGAAGTGCGGACGCGCGGTCCCGACTTCGGCACCGCAACGCGCGCAGTTGACCAGCACGCCGGTTCGGCGGTCGAAGGCGAGACGCTGCGTCGTGTAACTGATCGGCACCTGCGGCGACTTAGTGATGTCGAATACGCCGGTGATCTCGTTCCATACGGCCGTCGAGGAGTTCCCGGCAGCGACGTCGCCTTCAACGGTGCTGATCGCCCGGACGGTAGCTCCGTTGACCTCGGCGCCAGTCTGCTGGCTGAAGTACGACACTTTTGTCCCGGTCAGCGTAGTCACGCTGTACTCGTTTAGCGGGAACTTGACGACCTGACCCGGAAGATAGAATCGGCACATTGCGGCAAGCACTACCAAAAATGCTCCCAGCCCCGTGAGGGTCACCCCGAAGACACGGCGCATCGAACCCCTCCAAGGGACGGTTGCAGTATGTCAGTTATGGGACATCTCTTCCAGATTGGCACATCGTACTGGCTAGTAGCCCGGACGTCATGTGGAAACCAACACATCTCGGTAACACCCAAAGCCGTGGCGAGGACCACGCTGTGACTTTGCAGCCGACGGCGGCTTGGCCGTTGCGCGAGCCTCGTCCGCGCTAGTTGTTGCCGTAGTTGTATGGAGCCTGGTTCGAGGGGACGCCAGAGTTGCCAACGAGGGCGGTGGTGGTGAATGAGGCCCCCACGGCCAGCACTGCTCCGACCACGAGCGCGGTGATGATCAGCAAGAGACGTGACACCGTTAACCCTCCCTTGGCGGCCACGGAAGCCGCGCTTCACTCTGGCACCAAAGTGTGCCACCGCGCGGGGCTAGGTGCCCAGCAAAAGTAGAGTAAATATGCGCAACGGTGATCTTAGGCCCAAGCTAACGCGCCAAGCGCCCGACGACAGAACATCGGCCATGTCAGTCATTACAAGGACTTGAGACCCTAAGCGTCCCACCTCGGTACTCTTTGGGCGTGCTTAAGCGCATACATGTGAGCAAGTGGGTGCGGGTGGGGCTCCTGGCCGTAATCCTCGGCTTCTGCTCTTACGGCCTGGCGCTCGAGTGGCCGCAAGTGCATCCGGCACTAAGCATGCTGCACTGGTACTCGATCGCCGGAGCGCTGGCTGCCGCGATGGCGAGCGCCGCCTGCATGATGCTCGCTTGGCGGCGTCTGCTCGCTGATCTTGGATCGAAGCTCCCAGTCCCGATAGCGGCACGGGTGACCTTCATAGCTCAGCTGGCCAAGTATGTGCCCGGCGCCGTCTGGTCGTTCGCGGCCCATGTGGAGCTTGGCCACGACTACGACGTACCCAGACGCAGAGGCGGAGCCTCCGTCATAGTCGGGCTAGCAGTGGCGGTCGCCACCGGACTGCTGATCGCGGCGGCAATCATGCCCTTCGCCTCCCCGGCCGTGGCCAGGAAATACCTGCTCTGCCTGGTGGCCATCCCGGTGATCGCCTTCTGCCTGGCCCCGCCGATATTGCACCGACTGCTGGGCTTCGCCCTCAAGATAATCAAGCAGGCTCCGCTCGAGCAGCCTGTCAGCTGGCGGGGACTCGCTGTAGCACTGGGCTGGACGGTCGCCGGCTGGTTGCTGCTCGGATTGCAAGTCTGGCTGCTGCTGGCGGATATGGCCAAGGACGGAGTGCACTCGGTGCTGATATCCGTTGGCGCGTATGCCCTGGCCTGCTCGGTGGCGTTGGTGCTCGTAGTGTTCCCTGGCGGGATCGGCGCTCGGGAAGTCATCCTGGTGGCCGCCCTCGCGCCGGTGCTACCCCACGGCACGGCACTGGCCGTGGCCCTGGTCGCGAGGGTGGTAACGACGGGGTCCGACCTGGCGTGGGGCGGGGTCGCACTTGTCCTGGCCCGGTCCGCCAAGTACCGCAC
Source organism: uncultured Actinomycetota bacterium (assembly GCA_963792725.1). Classification (GTDB taxonomy): domain Bacteria; phylum Actinomycetota; class Actinomycetes; order Streptosporangiales; family Streptosporangiaceae; genus JAJYUU01. The sequence continues at coordinate 250,755 of CAWBXJ010000006.1, forward strand.
ATCCGCCGCTGCCGCCACGCCTGCGGCGACCGATCGTGGTGCGAAGTCGCCTGTCCGCTCGGCAGCAGAGCACGGCACTCGCTGACGGTGCCGGAGGTCGGCGTCTGGCACGGCCGGCTACGGTCGGCGGCCGTCCGGCAAGAACAGCACCGAGTTGACGTAACGCGGGTAGGGCCACAGCGCCCGCCGCAGCAGACCGCGCTCGGCCACATGACATGTCCGCTCTTGGGCGCTGACAAGGTCGAAGTCGGTGAGGCGCAGCCACCTACGGCCAGGCCTGACCCAGCCTTCATAGCCCCACGACGCGAGCAGACCGGTGACTTGCGACACTGGCTGAACTCGTTGCTCGACCTCGACAAACAGCCGCGGCCTGTCCCGCTTGATCGTGTCCGCGGCGCCGTTGAGCACCGCGACCTCGTGACCTTCAACATCGATCTTCATGAAGGTCACGTGGTCTAGTCCCAGGCTGTCAATCGTGACCAGCGGCACCTTGATGCAGACGTGATGAATATCCCGCTTATGCAGCGAAGACACCCCCTGTACCGCGCCGTGCTCGGTGGGCAGCCACATCTCGGCCTCGCCCGGATGATCGGACGCTGCCGCAGCGATTACCTCCACTCTGCCGGGAAGGGTCCGTCGCAAGATCTCGTGCAGGGGCGTTGGCTCGACGGCGATGACACGATCCGCGCGCCGCGCGAGCCGCCGCGCCCACGGCCCGTACCAGCTTCCGACGTCGAGCATCGTGCCGCCAGCCGGGCCAGTCAGTTCACCGAGCCGCTGAATCTCCGGCTCGAATCGCCGGTACGCAACGCTTACGACCCGCACCAGCAGTCGCTCCGGCAGATGGACGCCCAGACGAGACGCGATCGTCAACGAGCCGAGCCTCCGTCGCGGTAGTCGTCCGGCAAAATATCTGAATACCACATAAATATAGAGGGAACGGGGCACTGTCGGCTGCTTCCCCCATTACGCTCAACCAACTCCCGGTAGCAGGAAAACCACCAGGTCGCGGCTGGCCAGCACGACCTTAGCGCCCGGAAGCCTGGCTCGGGCCACGAGGCTCGCCGGAGCTGCGAGGCTGGCCGACGGCGCGGTAAGCAGCGGCCCCGCGTCGACGACGACGTAACGCACTCCGGCTGCACACAGCTGCCGGGTCAGCGGCCCGCTCGCGGAAACGATCCGGTTCAGCCGGATCGACGCCGCGCTCTCCTGCGTTAGTGTCGTGGTGCCGACCTCGGTCCCGTCGTTGGAGACCACCGCGCGCGACAGTAGCTTCGTCCAGGGGTCGTAGACAGCCTCGCCGTTGTCCCAGGGGTATCGGCGGTATGCGGCCCAGGGCAGAAGCAGCACGCTTCCTGGCTGCGCACTGCTGTCGATGATCTGCCTGGCCGCCAGCCAGTCAGCCGGGTACTGCACCGGCCGGAGTCGGCCGGCTAGCCCCCACGCCAGGCCGGGAAGCAGCACGACCGGCGCCAGCATCGCCAGCACCGCGAGTGCGACCGCGGCAGGTTCGGCTCGCTGTCGGTCTGGCCGCGCCGCTGTCCTCGCGACGTGCTGCGGCCAGGTACGGCCGAGCAGCATGGCGGTGCCTGTGCCAAGGCCGATGGCCTCCAGGAGCGCAAGCGCGGCCACGAACTGCTGGCCGTCACGCAGCACCGCGAAGCCAGGCCAGACCGCGATCAGGCCATGCAACATCACGCGGGTTGTCGACGTCACACCGATCGCGGCGATTCCGAGCCCGAGCAAGCCGGCCAGGCCAAGGCCTGTGAGCCCCCGTCGCCGCCTAGCTAGCAAGAGGTAGCACGCCAACGCGCACGCCACCGCCACCAGCCAGAAGACCGACCCGGCCCCCCCGTACCCGCGCGGAACCGTCTGCGAGTTCCAGATGCCGGACAGCATCGCTAGGCTGCCGAGGCGCCCGAGCGGGGTGTCAGCCCTAGCCGCGAACAGGTCCGCACCCAGCGGATCGGTGTGCACCGGGACGAGCAGCGAGGGAATTAGCCAGGGCAGGCTCAGGAGCGCGAGTGCGGCGATGGCAGCCGCGAGCCGACGGTAGCGGGCTGCACCGCTGCCCCGTGCCAGAGCTGCGGGCACGAGAGCCAGGCCGGTTACAACGAGGGCCGCGAAGCCGCCGACCGCGGCAGGGAGCATGACCAGCAACAGCCGGCCCCGCCTGATCTCAACCGGTCCCGTGCATACTTCGCGCAGGACCCACGGGAGGCCGGCGTAGCCGAGCAGCAGGGCCCACTGACCGATCAGCAGCCGCTCGGCCACGTAAGGATTCCAGGCGTAGAAGATCCCGCTCACGAGGCAGGCCAGGAGGGGGGCGCTGCTGCCACGTGAGGCACGCCAGGCGGCTGTCAGCAACGCCGCCGCACCCGCGCATGCCGTCGTGAAGATCAGCAGCAGGATGATCTTCTGTAGGATGTCGGCCGGCAGCACCCTCGCGGCAACGGCAATCGCCGCATCGCTCGGCACCGCACGGGCTGGGCCGTCGCTAAAGCCGAGCAGCGCCGACGAGAATGGCGGGTCCGGCACGAACACCATGTCGTAACTGAGGAGGAAGCCGCGGGCAACGCCAGGGCCGAGGGCCAGCAAGCCGAGTGCCAGGCCGACCGCCGCAGCGGTGCCATGCGCGCGGAGCAGCCTGGCCAGGGGGGTCCGGCGGTGCCAAGACCGTGATGTCGGGCTGACGGAGGTGGCCACTGTGGCCATGCTGTCCGGCATCATGTCTTGCGGGCGTGGACCAGCAAAATCGAGGATGCACCCGGCCACGCGCAGAATGCTAGGTCAAGTGGGCGGAGCGGCCGTGGTACGTCGTGATAGCTCGCGCCTTTCACCTTGATCGAGTCGAAGCCACGGGCTGCCAGCAAACCTGTGAGCGCTCGCCGGGTGAACATGTGCAGGTGGCCGGCGACCTGACTGCCTGGCCGACCGAATACTCCGCGGAGGCTGACCTCGGAGAAGACCGGCTGCACCCCGAGGGCAAGCAGACCGCGGTTGTACCAGGCGGCCAGGTTCGGCGTAGACAACAAGAGCGAGCCGTCTAGCTTCAGGATCCGGAAGGCTTCATCGAGCGCAGAGTCAGTATCGATCAAGTGCTCGATCACTTCACTCATGATCACCACATCGGCCGAGGCAGAGGCCAGCGGTAGACCGGATCCCTCGACTCCTGCCCTGATCAGGGCAAGTCCGCGGGCCTGCGCCTGCCGCAAGGCGTCGGCCGACCAGTCGACCCCGACGAACTGATGACCAGGGTTCAGTCGCGCGGCCACCTGCGTAGCCAAGCCGTCGCCGCAGCCGATGTCGACGATCACGGCCGGACCTGGCACCGCCCGCAGAACGCCGGTGAGCATTTTCGCCTGCCTGCGGGCCCGGTCCGGCCCCGAGCTGACCGGGACGGCTGGATCCTCGTAGAACTCGCGCAGCGCGCCAGCGCCGGTACTCGTCCCGTTGGTAGCGGTCCTGTTGGCAGTCATGCCGGCGTAGTCGCGGCCGCAGCGGCCGCCTTGGGCCGCCGACCAGCCCGGTCGAGCGCCTCGTCGGCCACCTGGGCGAACCCTTCCACCGCCGCCGACCAATGCAATCGCTCGGCCCGGTCCCTGGCCGCGACTCCCATGGCCTCGGTGCGGTGCCGGGCGAGTGCCAGCGATGCCCACGCAGATGCGAACTGGCCCTCGTTCCTGACGAGAAGACCTGTATGGCCGTTGACCACCGAGTCACGCAAGCCAGGTACGTTGAATCCGATAGCCGGGGTGCCACGAATTGCCGCCTCGGTGATGACGATGCCCCAGCCCTCAATCAGGGCCGGATGCAGGAGCAGCCATGCCGAGCAGAGCAACCGGTGCTTCTCCTCTTCGGACACTCGGCCAGTAAAGATCACGCCTGGTCCGGCCAGCGCCTCAAGACGTGATCGCTCCGGTCCGTCACCGACGATGACCAGCTTGCCGCCGACCACATTCCGCACCCGTTCCCAGAGTCTCAGCAGCATGTCGATCCGCTTGTACTCCGTCAGCCGGCCCAGCGCCATGAAGAGCGGCTCGGGCGACCGCGGCGTCAGGGGATCCGGCTGGACGACGCCGTTGCAGATCTGGCGGATTCGGTCGTCCCCTACGCCGATATCTCGCAGGGCGTCCGCCGTCGAGTTAGACACGGTAAGGAACAGGTTGTCGCGGTGCGCCCAGGGCATCACCTTGCTTTCGGCGAACTGGCCCAAGGCAGCGACCGGTCGAGGAAACATCATCCGCCAGAGCTCGGTGTGCATGTGATTGACCAGGCAGATTTTCGGCCGACTGCACCAGATCGGGGTGAGGAAGGGCATCCCATTGCAGACCTCGACCACCAAGTCGCTGTCTCGTAGGTGCCGCCAGTAGGCAGCCGGCGCCCGGATGAACTGGCTATAGGTGCCGCCGCTCCGGATGACTTCATAGTCGCGCTCCGTCGACGGCCCCCCGCAGAGCAGGCTGACCCGGTCGCCGCGCGCCTTCATGCCCGCGGCCAGTCGGTCCACCAGCACCTCCGAGCCGCCGGCCCGGCGATTGGCAAGATCACGCCAGGCGACAAAGAGCAACCGTCGGCCCGTCGAGTCCACGCCTTCCTCGGTGGCTGCCGCTTCGGGCGTCCAGCTGCCCTGCTGCTCCTCCGCCATGCGCAATTCGGCGCCAGCGATGGCCGGTGATCCAACTTCTGCACTTGGCAGGGCAGCCGAGTCGTGACTCACGCAACCACGCTCCAGGTTTGTTACGAAGTCAGTCGTTTCAGGTGTCCGTAGGGTACCAACGAGTAATGTGTACCGGACATTGACGTATCATTCTGGTAATTTCGCCGAACTGTCAACGACCGTTCGGGCCTCTACCGGTGCCGCGTATCTGCTGACCTGGTCACCAGCGCCGGTGACAAGCCAGCCTCGTGGACGCTGGTCAGCGGCAACCTGGGAGAGGCGCGATACGAGACCGCTATGAGCCTGCGATCATCACAACCGCGCCAGCAAGCCGTGGCGAACCATGATTCGGCCACCGACTCCGCGGCTGGGCTCGCGCAGCCCGCCCGAGCCACCAAGCCACCGCGGCAAGACCTAGCCAGGTCGATTCGCTTGTTCAGGCTATTTCTCCTCGAGCAGGCACAGCCAGAGCTCTTCTACACGGGCCTGGCAGAGGATGCTGCCAATCAGTTGGCCAGGCATATCGAGCTTGCGGGACGGACGGTTGTTGATGTGGGTGGCGGGGCCGGCCATTTCACCGCGGCGTTCCGGGCTCGCGGGGCGAATTGTTACCTATTCGAGCCCGATTCGACTGAGTTGCTCAGCACAGGCAAGTGTCCGACCGGGGCGGTGCTGGCCGACGGCTACTGGCTGCCAGTCGCCGATGCCAGCGCAGATGTCTGCTTCTCTTCGAATGTGCTCGAGCATGTCGCCGACCCCGGCGGCCTGATCGACGAGCTGATCCGCGCCACCAAGCCAGGCGGGGTGATCTACCTCTCGTTCACGAACTGGTACTCACCCTGGGGCGGCCACGAGATGTCGCCGTGGCATCTGTTCGGTGCCAGCTTCGCGGCTCGGCGGTACGTCAGGCGCTATGGCCGCCAGCCGAAGCACTGCGTCGGGCGCAACCTATACCGGGTCCACATTGGACCAGTCCTGCGGCTCATGCGGTCACGGCCCGATGTCGAGATCATCGACGCGATGCCCCGTTACTACCCCAGGTGGTGCAGGTTTGTACTGCACGTTCCCCTGGTCAGGGAGTTTGTCACCTGGAATGTGCTGGTGATCATGCGGCGGAAGGCATGAGCTGGCGCGGCGATGATCGGGCTCAGCGACCGCCCGGCCAGTGGCATGCGTTTGCGCTGAGCGGCTCGGGCGGAGCCGCCGACGTGGCCGCCACGTATCCCCCGTTGCTCAAGATCGCCGAGCCGGCTAGCCCCGCGCCTAACGATCGGCCGGGAAAACTTGGCGACCGCTGGTGGGCCCTCATCGTGTTCTTGGTCGTGCTCACGGTCTTCTCCGCCACCGAGCCCGGCCGAATGATCTTCGACACGAAGCTAGGCGTGGACATCAACGCCGGCGAGTTTCTGCAACGGCTCTGGTCGCTGTGGAATCCGAACGAGTGGTTCGGCACCTTGCAGGACCAGTACATCGGCTACGCCATCCCGATGGCGCCCTTCTTCCTGGCTGGCCATCTACTGGACGTGCCGATCTGGCTGACAGAGCGGATCTGGCTCGCCCTGCTGGTGACTGTCGGCTTCGCCGGCCTGGTCCGGCTGGCCCGAGCGCTGGAAATCGGCAACGACGGCTCGCGGCTGCTAGCCGGAGCCGTCTTCGCGCTCTGGCCGACGTTCACCATCGTTATCGGGTCCACCTCGGCCGCCGCGCTGCCAGGCCTGGTCGCGCCGTGGGCAGTGCTCCCGCTGGTCTCAGCGGTTCGGGGTCGCTGCAGCCCCGGTCGCGCGGCGGCCAGATCCGGTGTCGCGATCGCAGCCATGGCGGGAGTGAATGCGGTCTCCACTCTCGCTGTCCTGCTGTTGCCCGCCCTGTACATCGTTTTCCATACGAAGGGCCGCCAGCGGCTCGGACTGAGCCTGAAATGGAGCGCCGCGGTAGTGGCGGCGACATCCTGGTGGCTTATCCCGCTGCTACTGCAGGGCCGGTATTCCTTCAACTTCCTGCCATACATCGAGCAGTCAGCGACCACCACGGGGACGATGTCCGCGGCCGCAGTTCTACGGGGAACCGGCACCTGGACCGCATATTTCAATCTCGGCGGCACCCCGTGGCTGGCGGCCGGCTGGGCCATGGTCAGTTCGCCGCCTGCGATACTCGCGTCCGCCGCGGCCTCTGCCGTCGGCCTGGCGGGGCTGGCCAGGCGCGACATGCCCGAACGGCGCTGGCTATGCAGCTGCGTGGGGCTGGTGGCGATACTGGCGCTGGCAGGCTACTACGGCCCGCTCGGCGGCCCTTGGCACGCGGCCATCGACGCGCTGCTCGACGGGCCGCTCGCACCGTTCCGCAGTATGTACAAGCTGGAGCCGCTCATTGCTGTGGCGTTGGCTCTGGGCTGCGCGCACGCGGCGGAGCGCTGCTGGCGGCTGAGCATTTCGCTCGGTGGGTCCAGACGGCTGGCCGCAACAGCATTCACGGCACCGATCGTCGCGCTTGTCCTCGCCGGGCTAGCGCTGCCTCAGCTCACCGGGCAGGTGCTGCAGGCAGGGTCGTTCACAGGCATACCGGGTTACTGGTACAAGGCGGCAGCCTACCTGGCTGCTCACTCGCCGCAGGAGACCGCGCTGGTCGTTCCGGCGAATCCGCACGGGCAGTACACCTGGGGCGACACCATCGACGACCCGCTTGAGCCGCTAGCCAGCTCGCCATGGGCGGCACGCGGTTTGGTGCCGTATGGCGGTGCGGGTTCGCAGGTGTTGCTGGATACCGCTGAGCAAGCGGTTGAGTCCGGCGAGCAGGTTCCTGGCCTGCCGGTCTACCTAGCGCGGGCCGGCGTACGGTACGTCGTGGTCCGCAATGACACCGCGCCTTCAGTGACCGGCTACACCCCTCCGCAGGTCGTCAACGAGACACTGGTGCAGTCCGGCTTCTGGCGTGTCGCATCGTTCGGGCCGCCGGTACCCGCCTCGCCCGGCTATCCGAACATCGCCGGCCTGACGCCGGGATACGCGCCGAGCTACCCGGCGATCGAGATCTTCGAATCGAGCGCCAGTGCCACCCAGGCATCCAGCCCGGTCGCGACCATGCCGGTCAGCACGACTGTGCTGGTAAACGGGGGACCTGACTCGCTGCTGCAACTGGCTGGCCAGGGCGTGCTGACCAGTCAGGCGGCAGTTGTCGCCGGACAGAAGCTGGCCGAGCCGCCCTCGCTCTGGGCCGTCACCGATGGGCAGCGCCGTGCCGACAACGACTTCGGTGCCACGAACAACTACCAGTCCTTCACCTACACCGCAAATGAGTTGAATCCGGTTGACGACCCGCTGGGCGGCGAAGGCGGGCCGCCAAGGCAGCTTCTGCCGGTGCCTGCAGGCGGGCACCAGACGGTGGCCGTGCTCTCCGGAGCAGCGAGCGTCACGGCCTCCTCCGATGGCACCTGGCTGGGCGAATCCCCACAGTACGATCCGGTTAACGCCTTCGACGGCAGCCCAGCGACGGCCTGGGCGGAGAGCAATCCCGTCACTCCGGTCGGTCAATGGATTCAGATAGATTTCGGCCGCACGATTGACCTGCCGCCTCGCGTCGGCGTCCAGCTACTCGACAGCTACTACGGGCGGGCGATAGCCAACCAGGTTCGCGTCACGACATCGGCCGGTTTCGCCAGCACCGACATGGTAAGTACCGCCGGTGTTCAGCCGCTCCGGGTGCCGGCCGGGCCGAGCAGTTGGCTGCGCATCACCATTACTGGTGCGAACAACGTCGTGCCCGGCGAGGCTGGTGCGGGGATCAGCGACGTGCAGATCCCTGGTGTACACGTGACCCGGTTCCTCAAGCCCGCTGAGGACGCGGCGGGAGGCAAGGCCCCTGCAGTCGTCTTCTCCTTCAGTCAGCAGGTGTCCTCGCCGTACAACCAGGACAGCCAGAATCAGGCGAACACCCAGCAGCTTGACCGCGTCTTCGACATACCAGCCGCCGCCACGCTGTCGGCTCGCATCGCCGCCGTGCCCGACCCGGGCCCGGCCCTGGAAGCCTTGATCTCCCAGCTATCCCCGGCTGCAACGTCGCAGTTCCAGGTCACCGCCAGCTCGAGCTGGGATGCCCTGCCTGAGTTGGGGCCTGACAATCTATTCCAGCCGGGCACCGGGAGGCCGTGGCTGTCCAGCGGTGACGATCCCAGTCCGACGCTGGAGCTCGCCTGGCATGGCCGCCGGACAATCCGCAGGATCGTGCTGAAGTCGGCCTATGGCCTCGCCACCACCCCCACGGGCGTGCTGATCGGCAGCCCGGCCGGCCGACCGGCTTGCAAGCGTCGGGCTCGGCGGCGTGGTCCAGGTGAGCCCGCCTCTGCGGACCAACAAGCTGTACCTCACCCTGTCGGCGACGTCGTCGATCGCAGCGGGCGTCACGGCTGACGGCCAGCCTGCGCAGCTGCCAGTCGGCCTCGCCAGCGTCAGCGTTCCCGGATTGGCCGGGCTGCACGTCGCGGCGCCCAGTCCGAGCACGCCGTTCCGGCTCGGCTGCGGCTCGGGCCCGCCGATCACCGTCAGTGGGCAGGTCTACCAGACTTCAGTCAACGGGACTCTTGGCGACCTGATCGGGCTGCAGCCGGTCAAACTCGGGCTGTGCACGCCAGGCGGCGGGCTAACGCTCGCGGCCGGACGGCAGATGCTGGCAGCCAAGCCGTCGGGCGACTTCACCATCACCGACCTCAGGCTGAGCACTCCGCAGGCAGTTTCGGCGGCGGCCGCCAGCCGGAGGATCAAGGTCCTGGCCTGGCACTCCGACAGGAGGGCACTCCGAATCGCCCCCGGCGCGGCTTCTTACCTCGAGATTCACGAGAACTTCAATGCCGGCTGGTCCGCGACGCTCAACGGACGCAGGCTGACACCGACAACGCTGGACGGGTGGCAGCAGGCCTTCGTCGTGCCCGCAGGCCAGGGCGGCGCCATAGACCTGGTTTATCAGCCGACCACGATCTACCACGTCGGGATCATCGCATCCGCCGTGGCACTGCTACTCATGCTGGGGGTAGCCACCACCGGCCGGCTGCGCCGCAGGCGTGCAGCCACCGATCCATCGGAGAAGCACGCGAAGCCTGGTTCCCCAACGATCAACTTCGAGCTGATGGCCCAGCCAACCCTGGTCTTCAGCCCGTCACTCGAGCCGGGCGCCCACGCGGCCGAATTGCAACGGCCAGCGGCCGAAGCGCGTGGCCTAGTCGAACCACTCCGCCCGAACGCTGGCGGTTCAGCTCCCGACGCCGGACTTCACGCGCTGGCTAGCGCAGCCACGCACATAGCGATGGTCGTACCGCTCACGGCAGTCATCTTCATCGCGGGCGGCCCGATCGCGCTAGCCGTTCCGGTGATCGCCGTCATCGACGGCTGGCGGCCGGGGTGGCGGCCTGCCATCGCCCTCTGCGCGATGCTCGCGGCCGGCCTGACGGCCGCGACGGCCCGGACCCCGACATCTCCGGGCAGCGGTCCGTTCAGCGGCACTGCCCAGGTGTTCGCGCTTGTGGCCCTGGCCGCTGCCCTGCTGCCGGTCGTCGCCGGGACGCCCGGCTGGCCGCGGGCCGGTCGGCGCCGAAACAGGCTGCCGCGGCGTGCCTTCACCGCGCCCGATGAGCTGACGTGCTACTTCGCCAGTCCCGCGGAGCCGTCCAACATTCACCTGGAAATGCGCATCCCCGGCCGGCTCGAACCTCACGCCTTTCGCTTGGCAGCCATCGCTGCGCTGGCTTCAAACCCCCAGGCAAGCAGCAGGCGGGCGGCGCACCGCTTGCTGAGCGCCCACTATGCGTGGGAGCACCCCGCCAGGATTGATGTCGATCCGGTCGCATTCACGACCTTCTCCGATGCGGCCGAGCTGGCGGCCAAGCGCATCGACTTGATCTCGCAATCGCCCTCCATCGACGTATCGCCGCCGGCCTAGCTGCTCGTCGCCTCGGGCCCAGACTGCGATCATGTACTGCTGAACGCTCATCATGCGACCATGGATGGCCTGTCATGGCTTGAGCTGCTCCGCGACATCGGCAGGCGTTATCGCGCCAGCACCGGGCTGGATCGGTATTCCTCCGCCACCGCCGGATCGATCACGACGACCTGGGATGGCTCACCAGTTGCCGACCCGAACCCTGCCCGGGCCCTTGTCCGGCGTGCTCGATTGCTGCCACGGCGCCGGGCGCGAATCGCAGCCGAACGAGGTGGTCAGCGCGGCTATGGCCTACACCTCACCCTGCTACCGGGAATACCCGCCGTCCGGCCCTTCGAAGGCGGAGGCAAGGCGACGCTGAACGAGGCGCTCATCACCGCGCTGATCACCGCCATCCGGCGCTGGAACGAACAGCACGGCCAGCCAGCCCGGCCAGTCCGGATCACCGTGCCGTTCAATGCCCGTCAGCCAGGCGACCTGCAGGCAGCCGGGAATCACTCCCGGCTCGTGACGATCACTGCCGTGCCACCGCAGCCGGGCGCCGCTATTGATGGGCTCATGCACGATGTGGCCAGCCAGGCCAGAGCTGCCCGCCAGCGGCCCGGTCCCCAGCTCGGACGCACGTCGCGCAGCCTGGCGGCGATCTGGTGCCCCACTGGGGTAAAGCGGCTGGTCGTCCGGCTCGCGTTGCGTACAGTCGGCCCAGTGATCTGCGACACCGCGATGCTCACCAACCTCGGCAACGTGTCTGATCCGCCGGACTTCGGCCAAGCAGCGCCCGTGACCATGGCGTTCTCCGCGCAGGCCCAGTTGCCGCGCGGGCTGACCGTCGGCGTAATCACAGCTGGCGGGCAGCTTCAGCTGACGCTCCGGTACAACCGGGCCCTCTTCGACGAGAGTGCCGCCGATAAGTTCGTAGCCGGCTTCGTGACGGCGCTCGGTGAAGTCAGCCAATCCGACGATCACCGTGGCCGGGCGCCAGGAGAGCTCGACCAGGACTGGCCGAGTACTGCTGGCACCACCGCCAGCCAGGGCTAAGAGAGGAGATGCACGTGGCATTGGAACAGGCGCTGCTCGACATACTTGTCTGCCCGGTCGACAAGGGCGGGCTGCTGTATTTCGCCGACGAAAAGCTGCTGTATAACCCGCGGCTGCGACGTCGATACCAGATCCGCAACGATGTGCCCGTGATGCTGGCGCACCGTGCTGAGACCCTTCCTGACGAGGAGCACGCACGCCTGCTGCGGCGAGCGAGCGACGGGGAAGCCGTTCAGACCCGTAGGTTTCAGAGCTAGCGCGCGGACGCTCGTGTAGCTAGCGGGTAGGCAGACGCGGCAAATTGACCGACCTCAACGTCGCCGATGCAAAAGCCAGCGGGCTGGTTAACGGTGATCGTCACGCTCTGATACTGGCCGAGGACCGGGATATACACGCTGTTGAATCCGGCTCGTACGACGAACTGGCCGCCTCCATTGCCGTAAGAGACGGTCACTTGCTGGCCCGCCGCCGATGTACCAGCGAGGTACCCGACCCGCAACATGTCCGTATAGCCCGGCGCGGGTTCGGCAAGCGGAACGACAAGCTTGCCCTTGCGGGCTGGCCAACATGAGTTACCTGGACGTGGCGGGCTGGCCGTTCCTTGGATGACTGCCCGTCGCAACGTGCCGTCGGCGGCAAACATCCCCAGCTCATTGATGGTTCCGTGCGGATGCTCGATCCACTGTGCCTGGCGAGCCGACGCACTCGTGGCCATCGGGCCGATCGCTGCGGACTGCAACGCGTCACTCTGGTAGGCGGGTGCCACCATCACGTAGACCGGCATGTACCTGTCAATGATCACCGCGTCGCGGGGCAGTTGAGCAGACAGCGCCTTCTGCGCGTTCGCCAGGTAGTAGCGGCCCAGGAAGTTGGAGAAGCTCGTCGCCTGCTCGTAGCCGCGTACCGAAAGGACCGAGCCGATCACGAGCACGCCAGTGAGACCGAGTCCCGCCATCCGCCAGGTCTGGCTCGTGAAGTACTCGTGCTGCCGCTTGGGCGCTCGCTCCGTTTCCTTCGCCTCAGCCGACGACGTGGGCTTCAGCACTGGCCAGAAGGCCAGCGCCACACAGATCGCGGCCACCGGCGCGGCGTCGGCCACATACCGCGTGTCCAGGCCGAAGAGGCCCGCGTAGCTGCCAAAGCTGCTGACCCGGCCCAGAAGGACCGGCGCGATGTCGGCGACCACCACCCAGCCAGCCAGGATGGCCCATGCACGCCAGGCCAGTACGCGGGTCCGGACGGTTGCCACGACGATGCCCACGGCCACGAGAACCGAGAGCCAGGCAAGCTGGCTGGCCGGCGCCGCGTAGGCGATGGCCTGGCCATACCGCGGTGGCAGGAAGTACCACGCCCAAGGTCCGCCGAACAGCCCTGGCACCAGCGTGTCCTTGATCAAGTCGCCCGAGAAGATCAGCGAGCTGGTCACCGATGCAGCGCCAGGCTGGACCGTTGAACTGCGCAGGACCTCCAATAGCAGTGCCCCGTAGGCCGCCACGAGCCCGGCATAAACCACCCACGCGCGCCAATAGCGCACGAGGCTCTGCCGGGCGCTGGCGGCGAGTCCGCCCTCCACTAGGAAAGCCGCTGTGATGCCGAACAACAACAGCGGGATCACTGCTGCCTTCTCGAAAAAGAACACACCAACAGCCAGCCAGGCCGCGGCAGCGAGCACATGCCGGAAGCGGCCCGATCGCACGTAGTGGATGTGCGCGGTGATCGAGAGGAAAATTACTGCCTGCAGTGGAAGTGACTCGATGGCCGACTGCCACCAGCTGTCATTGGGCAGGGTCAGCGGGGTGAGCAGGTAGAGCGTGAGCGGGATCAGAATGGCCGGCCGATTCCCGATGAGCGTCCGTAGGAGCCGCCACGCCGCGAGGCTGGCGATGACCAGCATCCCGATCGTCACAGCGGAGGCGACATCCCAGTTGTAGATGGCCTGCTTGCTCATGATCCAGACGATCAGCAACACGCCGGGATGGAAGTGACCGGAACCCACATACGACAGGTACTTCCAGCTCAGATGCCGTTGCAAGGCAAGTTCAGTGAAGTGGAAGTCGTCCTGACGGAAATAGAAATGACTGAGGAACGCGGCCTTCCAGAGCACCTGTCCAGTGATCAGCACGACAGCGACGAGCGTCACCCAATGACGCCCGAGCCAGGCGACCGCATCGGGAACGCCGGCGACGACGGCTGGCTCGCCCTGGCCTCGGGAAGTGAGCTTGTCACGCTCGCCGGGCAGCGGTGCACGCCGGTACGACCGTTCTATTTCACTCACAATCAGAGCATAGTGCCGAGTACGGACTATTAAGCGGAAACCTCACCACTCGGCATATCGGACATGGCGCGGCCAGCCAGCCCAGGACGACCTCCAGGTTGCCGACCTGGTCAGGAGAGCGCGGCCGCCCAGTCCGCGGGCCGAAGAAGTAGCAGCCTGCGAACACTACGGAGCCGGGATAGCCCCGCCAACAGCCGGTACGAAATAGCCTGCCACGGCATCGTAAACGCACAGGCCAACGCCCGTCTGAGTTTGCACGGTGACGTCAGCCGCACTGCCGCTCACGGCAAAGTAGGCATTGTTCAGGCCACTCCTCAGCACCAGACGGCCGGTATTTCCGCCATAGGTTACTGTCACGCTCTGGCCGGCGATCGCTGCGCTGGCCCGGTAGTCGATGCGCAGGACCCGGGCATAACTCACCGACGGGCCGGTGAAGGGAATGACCAGCTCGGTTCGCTTGGTGGTCCCGCAGCTGCGTGCCCCTCTAAACGGTCCGCTTGAGGTGCCCTCGATAGCCGCCGGGTAAAGGCGCCCGTCGGGACCAAAGAGCTTCAGGCGGCCGATGTTGCCAAGCGGCTGAGCGGTCCAGGTGATCTGGGCTCCCCGATGTGACATTGGTCCGAGCACCACCGACGCAAGAGAGTCGTGGTGATAGATGCCGAGCATGACCGCGGGCGTCACCTGCCGGTCGAGAATGACGCTTCCGCTCGGGACTAGTGCCAGGGCCATCTTGGCGTTGGCGATGTAGGTCCGGGCGATGGTGCCATTAGTGACGCTGGCGAATTGCTGCACAGACCAGACCGAGCTCGCGGCGATAACCGCCACCATGGTTGCCGCCACCGGCTTCCACCGGCCCGTAAAGAACTCACGCTGCTGCCTGGGAGCGGGGGCGCTTTTCTCGGTCGGCGCCGCTAGCGGCCAGCAGGCCAGTCCGATCACCACTACGAGCACCGCGGCGGCATCCGCCACGTACCGGGTATCCATCGCGAAGAGTCCCGCGACGCCAGGAACCTGCAGGCGACCGATGACGACGGGCACCATGTCCGCCAGCACCACCCAGAACGCCAAGATCGCCCAGGCCCGCCAGGCCCGTCTCCTGGTCAAGACCGTCGCCACGACGATGCCGAGCACTGCGAACAAAGACGCCCATGCAAGCCAGGAAGGAGGCGAGGAGAACGCGTAGGCCGAGGAGGGTCCGTGGTACCAGTGCCACGGACCGCCCAGCAGGCCGGGCAGCAGGGTCTTGTGCACTAGCTCCCAGGAAAACGTGCCGACCGCGCGTGCCGAGCTAGGGGCGCCTGGCTGTACCGGGGAAGACCGCAGGGCGAGGCCAAGCACGACCCCATAAACGGCGAGCAAGCCGAAGTAAAGCAGCCAGGCACGCCAGAACTGCACCGCCGACTGCAATGCTGCCGGAAGCAGCCGTCTCCGTCCGAGCAGGAAGCCTGCGGTCACCGCGAACAGCAGCAGTGGGATGACCGCCCCCTTCTCAAAGAAGATCAGCCCGAAGACCAGCCAACCGGCGGCGGCAAGCGCGTGCCGGTACCGGCCCGTCCAGACGTAATGGACGTGCGCGGTAAGCGCCATGAAGATCGCTATCTGCAGCGGGATCGTCTCAACCCCGGCGATCCACCAGCTGTAGTCAGGAAACGTCAGCGGGCACACCAGGTACAGCGTCAGCGGAATCAGGATTGCCGGGCGATTCCCGACAAGAGTCCGCAGCAGCCGCCAGGCGGCCAGGCCGGCTCCCGCGATCATGAGCAGCTCGACGCCGGCGCCAGCAGCCCAGCTGTAGAGGGCCACCTTGGCCAGCACCCAGCTAAGTACCGCGGGACCCGGAATGAACTGACCGGCGCCCAAGGTGCGGTCGATGAGCCCCCAGTTCACGCCGCTCTTCAGCGCGGTATCGAAGATCAAGAAGTCGTCCTGCCGGTAAAAGTACTGGCTGAGGAATACGGCCTTCCAGATCAGCGAGCCAAAGATCACCGCCAGGCACGCGAGCGTGACCTGGTGCCGCCGCACGGCCTTCAGCTGACGAGACCAGTCGGTGGCCGGTTCATCCTCCGGATGACGATCCCGGTCACCGGCAGACGGCTGGCGGGTGTACGAGTCCTCGCCGTACCGGTCGCCGCCGTACCGGTCATCGCCACCGCGGCCGCCCGCATACTGGGTGACTGCGGGCCGGTAGCGGCCGCTGTCGTGACGTGGGGCAAGGTCGTGGTGCGGTTCGGCGCCACGGTGGGTTGCAACCTCACGGCCCGTTACGCGTTCGATTTCGCGCGGCGGCGGGTCGATCTCACTCACGAGGCGAGCATAGTGGGCCTCTGGCGCCGATTATCCGGAAAAAGGCCTAATCGTCGCCATGCTGTCGTACTCCATGTGATGACCGAATAGCTGCTAGACGTCGGCCACCGATGCCGCCGGTGACCAGCCACGCCGCCGCCAAGTCCGCCAGCGGATGTTGGCCGCCATGAATGTGTTCGCAGGCTGACCTCGTAGGCTTCGTGAGGCGCCACCTGACGAATGGGCGGCTGCAGGAAGGAAAGCTGTGCGCCGCACGATTCGCCTGTTTCGGCTCCACGCGTCCCGCTATGAGCGGCAGATAGAGGCAATCGATGCGCAGAGGTGAACGACCGGAGAGCGCTACGGCCGGTGGTCCTGTCACGCTCACTGGCTGGGGAAGAGTCGAGCCGACGGTAGCCCGCGTGTCGACACCGGCCGACCTGAGTCAGATCGCGCCGCTCGTGCGGGAAGCTCCGGCGCGCGGCGTCATCGCGCGCGGGCTCGGCCGCAGCTACAACAACGCCGCCCAGAACGATGGCGGCCTTGTCATCGTCATGACCCGACTTAACCGCGTGGTCAGCCTCGATCTGGACGCTGGGGTCGTCGTGTGCGAGGCCGGGGTGAGCCTCGAGCAGCTCATGCGGGTCGCGCTGCCGACCGGCTGGTTCGTCCCGGTGTCTCCAGGGACCAGGCAGGTGACGATCGGGGGCGCAGTCGCCGCGGACGTCCACGGCAAGAACCATCACCGGGCCGGCAGCTTCGCCCGGCACGTGCACTGGTTCGATCTGCTCCTGCCCGGCGGCCGGGAACAGCGCGTCACCGCAGGTGAGGACCCCGAGCTGTTCTGGGCAACGGCCGGTGGTATGGGCCTGACCGGGATTATCACGCGCGCCGCGATTCAGCTCACCAAGGTCGCGACATCCAGGGTCGCAGTTGACACGGTGCGGACGGCTGACCTCGACCAGGCCATGGCGTGCCTCGCCGAGGCGGACACCAGATACAGCTACACAGTCGCCTGGCTGGACTGCCTGGCCAGCGGCGCGCATCTGGGCCGCTCGGTGGTGACCAGCGGCGACTTCGCAGCCGTCGGTGACCTCCCGGTCAGGGACCGCCGCGACCCGCTGGCCTTCCGCCCGGTGGCGAGGCTCCGAGCTCCGGCTGCCTGTCCGCCTGGCCTTATCAACCGTTACACGGTCGCGCTGGCCAACGAGGCCTGGTACCGCAAGGCGCCCCGCCGCCGTGAGGGTGAGATCCAGTCGATTGGCGCGTTCTTCCACCCGCTCGACGGCATCAGGAACTGGAACACCGTCTACGGCCCGGGCGGCTTCCGCCAGTACCAGTTCGTCGTGCCCTTTGGGGCGGAGGCGACGCTGCGCCGGATCCTGGAACGGATCAGCTCAGCCCGCGCGCCCTCTTTCGTGACTGTCCTGAAGCGCTTCGGTCCTGGCGACGACGGCTACCTGTCCTTCCCCACGCCGGGCTGGACGTTGGCCTTGGACTTCCCCGCTCGCACACCCGGGCTGGACGGCCTGCTGCGCCGGCTCGACGACGACGTGCTGACGGCAGGCGGCCGGGTCTATCTCGCGAAGGACTCCAGGGTCAGCGCAGACGTGCTCGCCCAGATGTACCCGCGGCTCGTGGAGTTCAGGAAGCTGCGGCGCGAGCTCGACCCGGCGGGCCTTCTTGTCTCGGATCTGTCCCGACGCCTCGAGCTCTGACGGCCAGCGTCTCTCAGCGACGAGCCCGGCTTATCGGAGCGGACCGATCACCCTGACGTCGGGCAGTAGCTTCTCGTAAGCGGTCAGGTCGGCCTCGCCGTCCGCAGTGACGGAGCCCGCGAGCGCCAGCGCGTGCCGCAGCATGTCCGGCCAGGACCAGCCGAGCGCGATGCCGGGTACGAACCCGGCGACCATCGCGTCCCGGCGCTCCGTGCTGAGCGCGACGTCTGCCGGGTTGCCGGCGGCCGTCGCCACCTGTGCCGGGTCGCCCGAGGCCTGCCATTCGCCATCGGCCGTCGCGGCTTGGACGCCGCCGTTAGCGAGGCGGACGACGGCGCTGATGCCAGGATCGCCAGGCGCCGCGGGTTCGACTAGGTCGGTTGCGGCCTCGGGGATCACCAGCGCGGGCCCGCGCGCGGCGCCGTGCCGCAGCGCGCTGCCGCCCGCGTTCAGGATGACCGGCACACCCGCCTCGGCCGCGTAGCGCGTCAGCGAGCCGTACGTCTCCGCAGGCAGCCCGGTCGGCAAGCTGCCGCACAGGACGACCGCGGTCGCACCGTCCAGCAGCGCCCGAAAGTCGGCGGCCAGCCGGCCGAGTTCTTCCGTCGTGATGTAGGGCGCGGGCTCCTCGAGGCTGGTGACCTGGCCAGTGGCGGTGTCAGCGATCCGGACCGTACGGCGTGACTCGGCGCCGATCCGGGTGAACTGGGTGGCCACTCCGGCCCTGGCGAGCTCGGCCCGGATGAGATCGCCCGACGATCCGCCCGCGAGCCCGGCTGCCACGACCTCATGCCCGAATGTCTGCAGCAGGCGCGCTACGGTCAGCCCGCGCCCGCCCGCGTGGTACCGGACCCGGCTGACCTGGTTCGCCACGCCGAGTTCCACCTGGCCGGCGTCGTACCGCACCTGCAGCGCCGGGTTGAGCGTGACCGTGACGATCACCCGGCGACCTCAGCGGCGAGCAGCGCGCCAAGCTCCCAGCACGCCTCCAGGTCAGCCTTGGCTGGCGGGCCAGTGACGGCGACAGGCGGCCGCACCTGCCGCCAGCCGAGACCCGTCGTGATCGACTCCACCGCGCGCACCGCCCCGCCGGTGTCGCTGGCACCGTGCACGTAGAGCCCGTAAGGGCGTCGCTGCGTTGCCTCCAGGCACGGGTAGTAGATGCTGTCGAAGAAGTGCTTGAGCGCGCCGGACATGTAGCCGATGTTGGCTGGGGTGCCGAGCAGGTAGCCGTCCGCGGTCAGCACGTCGGCCTCGGCCGCCGTCAGCGCTGGCCGCACGACGACGTCGACGCCATCGATGTCGTCGGTGCGCGCGCCGTCGGCAACGGCCTCGAACATGGCCTGGAGCGCAGGCGACGGCGTGTGATGAACGATGAGCAGGGTCGGCATTAGGCCGAGCCTAGACCAGACGGCTTGCTCGCCCCGGCCGCCGCGTCCGGGCACGCGGCCGCGTGGTGCACGGACCCCGTTCCCGGCCTGACGGGTGCTGGGTTTGCCCGCCTTCGGTTACGGTAACCGGATGCGCCGGCCAGTCGACAGGACAACCGTCCAGACCGCAGCACCCGCGGCGAGGGTGCCCGTTGGCACGGTGCCCGGCGGTTCGGTGCCCGGCGGTTCGGTGCGTGGGACCACGGTCGCGATCGCCGCGGGGCTGGATGCCTGCTGCGTGCTGATCTTCGTCGTCATCGGCAGGCACGCCCACGATCACGGCGACAGCCCGGCCGGCATCTGGCACACGGCCTGGCCGTTCCTGGCTGGCCTCGCTGTCGGGCTGGCGGCCGCCAGGTTCTGGCGGCGGCCGCTGGCGGTCCGGACGGCCGGAGTCGGCGCCTGGCTTGGCGCGGCCGGCGCGGGCATGGTCATCCGGGTACTGGCCGGCCAGGGAACGGCGGTGGCATTCATCGCCGTCGCAGCCGCGTTCCTGGCGTTGTTCCTGCTCGGCTGGCGTTTCGTGGCGATGGCCGGCCATCACTTGCGGCGCTGGAGTCACAGGAGTGCTCAGCGGGGTTGACGGCTGCGCCAGGCATCAACGCATACTCCTTGAGAAGGGCCGCGCCAGGCCCTGGGCCGGGGCCAGCTCGGACAGGAGGCGGCAGGTTGATGCGGCAGCTCCGCCGGACGGCTGTCGGGCTCGCCGTCGCGGGCGCACTGCTCGCTGGCCTGACCGCGTGCGGCACACCTGGCTATACATACGCTGCCGATACCGCCGATCACGCGTACTTCAAGGTGCCAGCCGGCTGGCAGCAAGTGAATCCGTCGGCGCTGTCGAACGCGCAGGGGGAGCTCAGCAAGTCCGCTGCCGGGTCGGCAGGCGGGACGTTCGCCTGGTCGCGTGCATACGACTCGGTGGCCGACCCGTCGGCGACCGGCGTGTTCTACGGATCGCAGACGCCCGTGGTATACGCGAGCGTGCAGGACCTGAGCTCGTCGCTGCGTGACTCGCTGTCCTTTAACTACATGCGCGACCTGATCTTCCCCGTGACGGCGCAGGCCAGGCAGGCGGCCGCGGCCTCGGGCGTCAACCTCACCGGTTTCAACCTGATCTCCAGCACCACGATCACGACCAAGGACGGCGTGCGTGGCATCAATGAGCTGTACGAGTACACCCTCGGCGGACTGCCGGATGCATTTGACCAGACAGTCCTGACCAACAGCTCGACGACCAAGCTGTACCTGCTCCTGGTGCAGTGCTATCAGGACTGCTTTGTATCCAACCTGACGAAGATCAAGGCAGTCGTCGACTCGTTCACCGTGCGAGGTTCCTGATGCGGAGGTCAGCGGGCAAGAACGATGGGCGGCGGTCTGCGCAGTCTCGGAGGTCTCGCCGGGAGTGGCGCCAGCAGTACCGCCTGCTCGCAGCCGCGCGCCAGACCCGCAGGCCGCAGGCGGTCTGGGACCGGGTCAAGTTCATCGTGCTGTTCGCCGGGGTCTGGTTCCTCATCGTCTGGTACCAGATGTCGACGAACCCGATCCTCGGCTTCTCCGACGCGGCCCGCCAGCAACTCCAGGTGCAGTCCGGAACGGGGCGCTGGCTGGTCCTGCTGCTCGGGCTGGAGGTGCTGCGCCAGCTGAGCTACCTGCTCGCCGAGCGGTCGCACCGCTACCACCGGCTGTCCAGCGGGGTCTTCGGCCGCGGCGATCAGATCTCGCACCAGATGAGCGACTACACCAGGTTCCGGCTGGCGCGCGCCGTCAAGTGGCTGATCATCATCGCCATCGTGGCGATGATCCTCGGGCTCATCTATCACACCTCGCCGGTACAGGGCGTGTTCGAGGCGCCGGCCTCCATCTTGCACGCCCTGCCGACGGTCTTGTACTTCATGTTCATCCTCCTGCTGGGCATCGGCCAGTTCGCCGCGATCTTCTGGTTCATGTCGCGCGGCGGGGTCGATATCTACTACCCGGGCGACGTGAGGACGAGGTTCTCCGATGTGTGGGGCCAGGATCATGTGCTCGCCCGAGTGCAGGAGAACATCCTCTACCTCGAGGACCCGGAGTCGATCGAGGATCACGGCGGCTACGTGCCGGGCGGCATCCTGCTCTGGGGCCCGCCAGGTACCGGCAAGACGCTGATGGCCGAGGCGATGGCCGGCGAGACCGGCAGGCCGTACGTGTTCGTGGATCCTGGCGCCTTCATCAACATGTTCTTTGGCGTGGGCATCCTGAAGGTGAAGGGGCTATTCCGCCGCTTGCGCAAGCTCGCCGTCCGGTACGGCGGGGTGATCGTCTTCTTCGACGAGGCTGACTCGCTCGGCAGCCGCGGCGGCAGCGTCGGCGGCCAGGGCGGCCAGCGGCAGCAGCCCGCCCCTGGCAGCCCGTTCGCGTCGTGCCACGGATTCAGCTATCTGACACCCGACAGCCAGGCGGTGCTGACGACCCGGGCAGGCGGCCTGCTGGGCGACTCGGCGCTCGCGGATCCGGCGCCGCGACGCGCTGGCGTCTTCCGCCAGATGATCCCGGCAGGCATGGGCATGGGCGGTGGCGGCATGGGCACGCTCCAGGCGCTGCTCACCGAGATGTCAGGGCTGAAGAAGCCGCGCGGGTTCGTCAACCGGGTAGTCCGACGCACGCTCGGTATGCGGCCGAAGCCGCCGCCGAAGTACCGGATCCTCATCGTGATGGCCACGAACCTGCCGAGCGCGCTGGACGAGGCCCTGTTGCGGCCGGGCCGGATCGACCGGATGTACCGGGTCGGCTATCCGTCCAAGGAAGGCAGAAGGCGGACGTACGAGGGCTACTTCGCCAAGGTGAGCCACGAGGTCACGGCCGAGCAGATGGATCACCTGGCGACCATCACGCCGTACGCCACCGGCGCCACGATCAAGGATCTGGTGAACGAGTCACTCATCGTCGCGCTCCGCGATGGCAGGACGACGATCAAGTGGGCGGACGTGCTCAAGGCCAAGCTCTCCAAGAGCGTCGGGCCGTCCGAAGGCGTCGAGTACATCGAGCGCGAGCGGCACGCGGTCGCCGTGCACGAGGCGTGCCACGCCGTGATCAGCCATCTGGTCCAGAAGCGGAACGTGATTGACACGGCGACCATCCAGAAGGGCGCCGACTACCTCGGCTTCGTGAAGCCGATCCCGATCGAAGAGCAGTTCACCTCGTGGCGCAGCGAGTACGAGGCCGACGTCATGGTCAGTCTCGCCTCGCTGGTAGGCGAGCGGATGTTCTTCGACGGAGACTCCAGCTCCGGAGTCTCGGGCGACCTGCAGAACGCCACCATGATTTCGCTCGCCATGGAGGGCCTGTGGGGGATGGGCGGACAGTACGGCTCCTACGCGGCCACCCGCGCACCTGTCGACGCGCATCCGGTCGCCGACGGCAACGACCGGAATGTGCTGGAGACAGCGCTCGGCCGGCGCGTAGAGGCAAACCTCGCCGTGCTCGCCGAGCGCACTGGCGCACTCCTGACCGAGCACAGGGCCAGCGTCCTCTCGGTCGGTCACGCGCTCGAGGCGCACAAGACGATCAGCGGCCAGGACGTCACCGCCATCATCAACGGCGAGCAGGGACCCGTCGTGGACGGCCGGCCGTATCGCGAGCCAGCATTCCTGGCCGAACTCGAGGCCTATCACCTACGGGCAGTGTCGGCACATGGCGGCGACCGCGGGCTGCCACTGCCGGTTCCGGTGCCGCATGGCAAGCCTGAGCTGAGCACCCTGCCCGCCGCGACCGAGCACCGCGCCGAGGCGGCCGACTAAGCGCGTGGGGCGGAGCACGCCGGCGAGCGACGTGCCCACGGCGGCCCGAGGAGCACGCCGACGCTGGCGACGTGCCCAACGGCGTGGGGGGTGGGCAAGCCTCGGCCGGGCTGCCGCGCTCGCAAGACTTCATGGTTTCCGCGCCAGACTTCATGGTTCCGCGCCAGACTTCATGGTTTCCGCGAGGACAAGGTGGACAAACTGGGACACCGGAGTCGCCGAACCCATGAAGTGTGGCTGCGCGACCCCGTGATGCGCCGTCCACGGCGAATTCCGCGGGGAAAGAAGACGGCGGGCTCACGCCTAGGCCGCGGGGAGAGGAGACGGCGGGCTCACGCGTAGGCCGCGGGGAGGGGAGACGGCGGGCTCACGCGTAGGCCGCGGGATCGCGCGGATATTCGTCTTTATTGAACCAACGCTCAGGCTCGTCCTTGTCAGGGCCGCCGCGCGGCCTTTAGACTGAACATTCAGTCAACCGCGTTGGGAGCGCGATACCCATGGCCACCACACAGGCCAGTTCGACCGACCCGAATTCAGCAACGACGACTGCGACCAGCGCCGCAAGCCGGCGCCAGCCAGCTGGACTGCAGGCCGATCAGAAGCCTGCCGGCCGACCGGAGGTGCCTGGCCAGGCCACGACGTCAGGCCCCGGCCACGCCCAGGCATCGAGCCTGACACCCGGCCGGCCCTCGCTCGCCAGCATTATCGAAGCGCAGGAAGAGATCTTCATCCGCCGCCAGCCCGAGTCGGCCCGGCTCGCCGGGGTAGCGGGGAGCTCGCTGGCAGGCGGCGTCGTCTCCAGCTGGCAGATCTCCCGTCCGCAGCCGGTCTGGCTCAGCCACGGCAGGGGCTCCAAGCTCTACGACGTCGACGGCAACGAGTACGTCGACCTGCACGGCGGCTACGGCGTCTCGCTCGCCGGCCACGGGCATCCGGCCATCGTCGAGGCAGTCAGGTCCCAGGTCGGGCGCGGCACTCACTTCGCCCAGCCGACCGAGACGGCGCTGGCGGTGGCCACAGAACTCTCGCGAAGGTTCGGCCTGCCCCTGTGGCGGTTCGCCAACTCCGGCACCGAGGCGACCATGGACGCGGTGCACCTGATGCGCGCCATCACCGGTCGCGACAAGATCATCAAGGTTGAGGGCTGCTACCACGGCCACCATGACTCTGTACAGGTATCGGTGTGCCCGGACGGGACCGATGACGACAGGGGCCCGGCCGATCGGCCGAACGGCGTGCCGTCCAGCAACGGCATTCCGCAGGCCATCACCGACCTCACCCTGATCGTCGGCTTCAACGACCTAGACGCCGTCCGACGCCGACTGGAGGAGAACGCAGGCCAGATCGCCGGCATGATCCTCGAGCCGATCATGATGAACGCGGGCATCATCCGGCCAGATCCCGGCTACCTCGCAGGCCTCAAGGAACTGCTCGACGCCCACGGCGCGCTGCTCACCTTCGACGAGGTGAAGACGGGCCTGACCGCTGGGCCCGGCGGCGCTACGGGCGTCACCGGCGTAACGCCGGACATCGTGTGCCTGGCCAAGGCTATCGGCGGCGGCATAGCCGTGGCCGCGGTCGGCGGCACGGCCGAGGTCATGAGCCATGTCGCTAACGGCGACTACGAGATGGTCGGAACCTTCAACGGCAACCCGCTGGCCATGGCCGCGTGCAAGGCGATGCTGACCGAAGTGGCCACGCCCGACGCGTACGAGCGCCTGGAAAAGCTGCGGCTGCGTGCCGTCGAGGGCCTGGAGCGCGAGATCGCCCGCAACGGGCTCAATGCTCAGGTCGTTTCGGTTGGCGCGAAGGGTTGCGTGGTGTTCTCCTCAGAGCCCGTACGCAACTTCCGTGACTTCCTGAGCGTGCGGGACTCCTTCAGCCACGCGCACTGGCTGTTCCAGCACAACGGCGGCGTCTTCCTGCCGCCGTGGGGCAAAATCGAGCAGTGGCTGATGTCGGTCCAGCACGACGAGGCTGATATCGATAGGTTCATCGACAACTTCGCAACGTTTGCGGCCGCGGTGCGGCCGTAACCCAACTGAATCCGCGAAAAGATATGGTCCCGTTGCAAGGAAGTCCTTGCGCCGGGATACACATCAGGACATTCTGGGCAGGTAACGAGACAGGCAGACGAGTCAGGCACAACGTTCAGCCGGGAACTAATCCGGAAGCGTTCGGCCTGTGCTCGCGCTCGGCGGAAGGTGGCGGTAGATGCACCCACGCGAGGGCTGGCAGCCGGACGGCACCCGCCGGCGGCCTGAACTCTCCCGGCGCCAGGCGCTCCAGCGCGGCCTCGCCGCCGCGCTGCTCGCCGGAGGCGGCGCCGCGGTGCTTGACGCCTGCGCTCCGTACCTCGTGGGGGCGAACAACATCCCGCTGCCACGGCCCAACAACCCGGTGACCTGGCCAGTAACAGACAACGTTGCCATCAAGAGCAACCTCCAGCCCGAGACGGGCGCGACGCTCCAGGTCTACAACTGGGTTGCCTACATCAACCAGTCCTGCGTCAACAGCTTCGCCAAGAAGTACAACTGCAAGGTGCAGGTCACCACGTTCAACACCATGAACGAGGCCCTCGCCAAGCTGCGCAGCGGGCTGAAGTTCGACGTGCTCATGGGTGCGACCGTCGACGTGCTGGGCGACCTGATCGAGGGCAAGCTGATCCAGCCGCTCAACCACAGCTACATCCCGAACATCACCCAGGCGTGGCCGGACTTCGTGAATCCCTTCTACGACCGAGGCTGGCAGTACACGGTGCCGTACACCATCTACACGACCGGCATCGCCTGGCGTAAAGACAAGGTGCACGAGAACCCGTACGCCATGGGCAACCCGTGGCGCGAGATGTTCTTTCAGCCCAAGTACAAGGGCAAGATCGCCATCCTGGACGACTATCGCGAAGCCATCAGCCTCGGGCTGATGATGAACGGCATCTACGACCTCAACACCACGAGCAAGAGCCAGATCGACCTATCCCGGCAGACGCTGCAGAAGCTGGACGCCGCTATCAGTATGCAGATCGACAACAACGACTACAGCGAGGTCCCGGACGGCCAGACCTGGATCCACCACGCCTGGTCGGGAGACATGGCCGCGGCGGCGAGCTACATGCCCAAGGGCGTGCCAGTGGAGGTCGTCGGCTACTGGTTCCCCAAGGACGGCAAGGGCCCGATCGCCAACGACACCAACACGGTGCTGCGGTCAGCATCCAGCCCCGTGCTCGCGCACCTGTTCCTCAACTACATGCTCGACGCGCCCGTCGTGGTCGAGAACATCAGCTTCAACGGCTACATGCAGCCCGTGACCGCGATCACCCCGGAGTTGCTGGTGAAGGAGCAGATCTTGCCGCCGAGCCTGACGTCGACGGCCGTGGTGCCGTCGGACTTCCGCCGCGGCATCGGGGAACTCCAGCTGCCAGTCGACGCTGACGCCTTGTGGCAGCAGGCCTATCTCGTCGCGAGCAACGGGATCTAGCCGTGGCGCACATACCACCCGAGGAGCTTGAGAAGGCGCCAGGCGCCGGTCCCGTCAGGCGCACAGGCCGCGTGTCCAGGCCGTTCCAGCCGAACCGGTGGTTCTGGGTCCTGCTCGCGGCGCCCGGGATGATCTGGCTCGTCGTCCTGTTCGTCGTCCCGTTCTACGCGATGCTCGCCATCGGCGAGGGCAAGCTCGACCGCCAGACCGAGTCGCCGGTCGCCGTCTACCTGCCCTGGCACTGGAGCTCGGCGAACCTCTCGAACGTCTGGCACGACCTCTTCGGCTCGGGCGCGTTCGTGGGCGCGATCGCATGGCGCACCATCTGGTACGTCGCGGTCGCATCGCTGCTGAGCCTGGTGATCGCCTATCCGGCCGCGTACTTCGTGGCGAGGTTCTCCGGCCGACGCAAGGGCATCTTCCTCGTGCTGCTGATCGCACCGTTCTGGATCAGCTACATGATGCGGATGCTGGCCTGGATCGACCTGCTCCAGACCAACGGCTACGTCAACAAGGTCTTGTCTTTCGTCGGACTCGGCTCGCCTAACTGGCTCGGCGGGCACTCGTACACGGTGATCATGGGTCTGGTCTACGGCTACATCCCGTACCTGATCCTGGTCTTGTACGCGGGCCTGGACCGGATCGATCAGTCGCTGATCGAGGCGGGCCGCGACCTCGGCCTCGGGCGGACACGCACGTTCTGGCGCGTGACGCTGCCGCTGTCACGCCAGGCGATCCTGACGGGCATGCTGATCACGGTGCTGCCGATGCTCGGCGATTACTACACCAACCAGCTGCTGTCCGGCGCGCCAAACACGTCCATGATCGGCAACCTGATCCAGGGCCAGCTGGCGACGCCGTCTGCGGGCCAGGGCGCGATCTTGTCCCTGATCGTGCTGCTGGTTCTCCTCGTGCCGATGATCTACTACGTGGTCCAGACCAACCGGGCCTCACGGGTGGCGTCATGAGCAGCACGGCAGTCTCCGAGACGGTTGCGACTTCCAGGACGGGAACGGGGTCGTCCAAGCCGCGGCTGTTCCGCAATCCGTGGCGGCATCCGTGGCTCCTGGAGGGCTTCACCTGGCTGTATCTGATCTGGTCGCTCGTGCCGATCGCGATCGCGGTCCTGTTCTCGTTCAACAAGGGCAAGTCACAGGCCACCTACCAGGGCCTTACCTGGCGGTGGTACTGGGGCGACAAGGTCAACTCGATCTGGCACAACCCCGCGCTGCACAGCGCGATCTTCGAGACGCTCAAGCTCTCGGCGTACACCACGCTGATCGCGGTGCCCATCGGCGTCGCGTTCGCGCTCGGCATCAACCGGTGGCGCGGCTTCTTGCCGTCGAGCTTCAACTTCATCATGATCTTGTCGTTCGTCGTGCCCGAGCTGATCTTCGGCGTCGCAATGTTCTTCGTGTTCACCAAGATGCCCGGCCTGGACACGGTCGGCCTCGGCAACTGGGCTGAGGTCCTGGGCCTGGTCACCTGGAACGTCAGCTGGCCGGCGATCCTCGTCCAGGCCAGGCTCGTCACCATCGGCAAGCAGTACGAGGAGGCCTCGGCCGATCTCGGCTGCACGCAGTTCCAGACCATGCGGCGGGTCATGCTGCCGCTGCTGACTCCGGCCATCTTCGCCAGCGCGATCCTGGTCTTCTCGGGCGTGATCGACGACTTCGTGATCGTGGACCTGCTCTCGTCCAACGCGAGCAACACGCCGATGTCAGTGATCATCTACTCGACCCAGCACGGCGGGAACGGCGGTCCCGCGCTGAACGCGCTCGCGACCGTCATGCTGCTGCTGTCCTTCGTGGCGGCTACCCTCGGCTACATCGGCTACCGCGTCATGACCAGGGGCCAGCGCATCGACGGGCAGCAGGCCCTGACCGCGATCACCGGCGCCGAATAGGACCTGATCACGCGCGGACGGGCTGCTGCCTGCGTGCGCCGCCGGAGCGTTCGGCGGCCGCCGTGATGTTGCGCAGCATGCCGCCGAAGACCACGCCGTGGAATGGTGCGATCGACCGCCAGTAGGCATGCCCGGCGAGGCCGCGCGGCTGGAAGATCGCCCGCTGGCTGTAGGTCGTGCGCCCGTCGGGGTCCTGGCCGACAGACAGTTCCAGCCAGGCCAGGCCCGGCAGTTTCATTTCTGCGCGCAGCCGCAGCAGTGAGCCCGGCGTGATCGCCTCCACCCGCCAGAAGTCCAGTGCGTCCCCGACAACCAGACGGACAGGATCGCGGCGGCCGCGGCGTAGCCCGACACCGCCTACCAGCCGGTCGAGCAGCCCGCGCACCGCCCAGGCGGCCGGGAAGGAGTACCACCCGATCTCGCCGCCGATACCTTCGATGACGCGCCACAATGCCGCAGGCGACGACCGGACGGTCCCCGTCCGCGCATCTACGTAGAGCGAGCCGCCAGCCCATGACGGGTCGCTCGGCAACGGATCGCTGGGAGCGCCGACCGTCCCGGCCGACGACCAGCGGGTCGAGACCTCGCCCTCTCTGGTGTGCCGCAGCGCGAGCGCGATGGCCCGGTCGACGGGCAGGAGTCCGCCGGGCAGGTCAGGAACGTATGCGGCGATGTCGTGCTCGGTGCAGACGACTTCGTTCCTGAGCGACTCGACCAGCGGCCTGGCCAGGCCGGCCGGGACCGGAGTCACGAGCCCTACCCACAGCGACGACAGCCGCGGGGTCAGCAGCGGCACGGGAATCAGCACGCGGGGGCGCAGTCCGGCGACGTCGGCGTACTGGCGCATCATGTCGGCGTAGGTCAGCACGTCCGGGCCGCCGATGTCGAACCGGCGGCTGACATCGGCCGGCAGCGTCGCGCACTCGGCGAGGTAGCGCAGCACGTCGCGGACAGCGATCGGCTGGATCCGCGTCTTGACCCACTTCGGCGTGACCATCGCCGGCAGCCGCTCGGTGAGGTATCTCAGCATCTCGAACGACGCCGACCCGCTGCCGATGATCACCGCGGCCTGCAGCGCGGCCGTCGGCACGCCGCTTGCCAGCAGGATGTCGCCGACCTCGCCGCGCGAGCGCAGATGCGGCGACAGGTCGCCGGCCTTGCCGGACACGATGCCGCCGAGGTAGACGATGCGCTGCACGCCAGCGGCCGCGGCGGCGCTGGCGAACACCCGCGACGCGTCCCGATCCCGCTGCTCGAACGACTCGCCTGTGCCGAGGGAGTGGATGAGGTAGTACGCCACGTCGACGCCCGCCAGCGCGGCGCGCACCGCTGCCGGGTCCAGCGCATCGGCCACCGCGATTTCGATGTCGCCCGACCAGGGCCGACCGCTGAGCTTGCCCTGGTCGCGGGCCATGCAGCGGACCGCGTAACCGCGTTCGAGCAGTTCAGGGACCAGCCGGCCGCCAATATACCCCGATGCTCCCGTGACCAGACAGCGCAACGGCGGTGACATGCACTCGAGTCTTACACGCGAGCCGACGGCCCCCAGGGCCGGTGCTCGCTGGCGTCAGGCAGGCGAGCGCGGGATCGCCAGCGCGTCCACGGCGACGGCGCCGTCTGGGCCGCAGATCAGCGGGTTGACGTCGAGCGCCTCGAGCCGATCACCAAGCTCGAGTGCCAGCTCTGACACGCCGCAGATGGCCTGGATCACGGCATCCAGATCAGCCACCGGTCCGCCGCGCACACCGCCAAGCATGGCTCGGACACGCAATCCGGCCAGCAGATCTGCCGCCTGCGCCGCAGACACCGGCGGCAGGGCAACGGCTCGGTCGGCCAGCAGCTCGACCAGCACTCCCCCGGCCCCGACCACGATCAGCGGACCGAGTTCGGGGTCGCGAACGATCCCCAGCGCCAGCTCCACGTCGGCCGGGATTGTCTGGCAGACCAGGGCGCGCGGCCCGAGGCGGCCGGCCAGATCGGCGTACACATCGGCAAGCTGGCGCGCATCACCGATGCCGAGCACAACGCCGCCGACATCGGACTTGTGCTGGACATGCGGCTCGTCGGTCTTGAGCACGACCGGGTAGCCGATCTCCTCGGCGGCCGCCAGGGCCGCGGCGACGTCGGCGACCGGCCGGGCGAGCGCCACACCGATCCCGTAGTCGGCGAGCAGGTCAAGCAGCGGAGCTCCGGTGGCCTCGTCACGCGCCAGCAGCTCGACACCGCGCGCCTGCCGGGCGCTATTGATGGGATCCGCCGCGTCGGGACTCGCTCCGTGTGCGATCGGTGTTGCTATAGCTGCACCATTCGCACACGGACTGGTAGCGGCAGCAAGGCGAGCGTGATCGAGCAGGTGCCGCAGGGCCAGCAGCCCCGAGCGCGTCCCTTCCAGCACCGGCACGCCAGCGCCGCGCAGCTGCCTGGCCAGGTCCAGGTCGATGGCGCTACTGAAATTGCTGAGCACCGCGAGCGGCTTGCTCGTTCGCTCGGCCACGTCCAGCATCGCGAGCGGATAGGACTCGTCGCCGTCGAGCTCGTGCACGAGGTCGATCGCGAGCGCGACGGCCTGCACCGCCGGGTCGTCGGCCAGAGCGAGCAGCGAGCCGGCGAACAGGTCCCTGGTGTCAGCGCCCGTGCCCCAGACGTCGAGCGGGTTAGCGGGCACGAGGCCCGGGTCGAGCAGGTGGGCGAGCCGCTCGACCGTCGCCGGCCCGATCTCAGCAAACGGGACGCCGACCACTTCGGCAAGGTCCGCCACATGCGCGCGCTCCAGGCCCGAGTCGTGCACGGTCGCGATGCCGCGCCCCTTAACAGCATGGGGACCAGTCGCCGCCGGTCGCGCCCGGCGCCCGGCGGCAAAGAGCTCCAGCGTGTCGGAGAACTCATCCAGGTCGCTGACCCGGAGTACGCCGTGGGCCCTGGCCAGTGCCTCCCAGCCGCCGTCCGAGCCCGCCAGCGCGCCAGAATGCGCCGCGACCATCGCCCGGCCGCCGACCGAGCTGCCGACGGTCAGCAGCACGACCGGGATGTCCCGCTCCGCCGCGGTGGCCAGCACGCGGCGCAGGCCGGCGCCATCCCGGATGGCCTCCAGCACCAGCCCGACGACGCGCGTGCCAGGCAGGTCCAGCGCGTACTCCAGGTACGCGGGCGCCGCGGTCACGAGCTCCTGACCGGAGGAGACGGCCAGCGTGAAGCCGATGCCACGCCGGGCGCGCAGCAACGCAGAGAACACCGAGCCCGAGTGCGTCACCAGCGCGACCGGCCCGGCAGGCAGCGGATCAGGCTCGGTGTAGCCGATGGCGCGCAGGCCATGGCTGACGTTGACGAAGCCCATGCAGCCGGCGCCGCACAGGGCCATGCCGGCCGCGCGCGCGGCCGCGGCCAGCCGGTCCCGCAGCCCCGGCCGGTCATCACCGGGCGCCTGGTGCTCGTGCGCGTTCCCGAAGATCACCGCGCCGCGACTGCCGGCCTCGGCCGCCAGCCTCAGCTGCTGCTCGAGGGCAGCGTCGGGGACAGCGAGCAGCGTCAGCTCGGGCGGCTCGGGCAGGTCGGCCAGCGACGCAAAGCACCGCGCGCCGTCCAGCTCGGTGTACCGAGGATTGACCGGGTACAGCCGCGGCCGCGACCCGCTCTTGCCAACCTCTTCCAGCATCCGGCGACCGAAGCTGCCCGGCCGCGGCGAGGCGCCGACCAGGGCCACGCTGCGCGCTTCGAGCATGGCCCGGACCGCGGTGTCGGCCGCCGGGCTGGCAATGCCCGGCGGCCGGGAGGCTACCCCGTTCCCGTCCTGGTCGGTCGTGGGCAACAGCCTCATGACCGCCGGAAGGCCTTGCGGGCGGCGGCGGTGCGCTGCGCGGACTTCCGGTCGGCGATCGCGGCCCTGGCCGCCTGCCAGCCGGGGATGCCGCAGACGCCGCCGCCGGCGTGCGTCGCGGAGCTGCCGTAGTAGAGACCGTCGACAGGCGTGCGGTAGTCGGCGAAGCCGGGCGCCGGTCGCATGTGGAACAGCTGCTCCAGCGACAGCTCGCCGTGGAAGATGTTGCCGCCGATCAGGCCGTACTCGTGCTCCATCTGATGCGGGCCGACGACGTCCCGGTGCAGGATCGAGCCCTTGAAGTTCGGCGCGAGCTCGTTGTAGCAGTCGATCATGCGGTCGGCGTAGGCCTCCAGCTCCGCGGTGTGCGGCTCTTCATTCCAGTCCGCCGGGACCCACTGGGTGAACAGCGACATGATGTGCGTGCCCGCCGGGCTCAGCGTCTTGTCGAACGCCGTCGGGATCACGCCGTCGCTGAACGGCCGCACTGCGGCCTTGCCGTCGCGCGCGTCCTGGAACGCGCGCTCGATGTACTCCATCGTCGGCGCCATCTCCACCGACCCGGTGTGGTGCTCCTGAAGCTGCGAGCCCGGGTCGGCGATGAAGTCGGGCAACTCGGCGAGCGCCAGGTTGATCTTCACGACGCCGCTGCGGCTCTTCCACCGCTCGATGTCGGTGGTGAAGTCGTCCGGCAGGTTCTCGCGGCCCACCTGGTCCAGGAACGCAGTCCGCGGGTGCAGCGTGGACACCACGACCTTGGCCCGGATCTCATCGCCGTTCGCGAGCGCGACGCCCACCGCCTTGCCGCCCTCGACCAGCACGCGCGCGACCGGGGCGTTGATCCGGATCTCGGCGCCGTTCTGCCGGGCCGCGGCCTCGATGGCGCTGGACACCGCGCCCATGCCGCCTTCCTGGAAGCCCCAGTTGCCCAGGTGCCCGTCACCCACGTCGCCGATCGAGTGGTGCGCCATCACGTAGGCGGTGCCCGGCTCGTACGGGCCGGCCCAGGTGCCGATCACGCCGTTGACCGCGAGTGCGCCCTTGACCTGAGGCGACTCGAACCAGTCGTCCAGCAGGTCAGCGATGCTCATGGTCATCAGCCGGGTGACGTCGGCGATCGTGCGGACGTCGAGGCCGCGGTGGCGCCAGGCGAGCTTGAGGGTGCCGGCCAGGTCGCGCGGCTTGCGCGAGCCGATCGCGGGCGGCACGGTCAGCAGCAGCGGCCCGAGCACGTCGGCAAGCCCGGCGAGCCAGGCATCCCACTTCGGCATGGCGTCCGCGTCCTTCTTGGACCACTGCGACACCGACTCGTGGTTGCGCTTGGCGTCGTCGGCGTACAGCTTGATCGACCCGCCCTCTGGGAACGCCTGGTAGTACGGTCCCATCGGGTAGATCTTGTAGCCGTGCCGGTCGAGCTCCAGCTCGTTGATGATCGTCGGCGGCAGCAGGCTCATGACATAAGACAGCCTGGTCACCTTGAACTCAGGGGCGTCCGGCCAGACCGCTTCGGTCGTGGCCGCGCCGCCTGTCTTGTGCCTGCCCTCGAGGACGACGGTCCGCGCGCCTGACCGGGCCAGGTACGCGGCTGCCACCAGCCCGTTGTGCCCTCCGCCAATCACGATGGCGTCGTATGTTGCGGCCATGAGCCAGCCTCCGTAATGTTGCGGCCACGCGTCCGCACCGGGACGGATTCGCAGGCGACGCAGTGTTGACTCAGTCGGTGTTTGACTGAATGTTCAGTTTAAGAAATCTGCTAGCCTGTAGGCAAGAGGAGAGCCGGCATTTCGCGGTGCCGACTCTCTGGCCTACCCGGGCTGCGGGCGTTAGCCGCGCAATAACTGCGAAGTAGCAAGGACGGCAACACGCAGACAGACGGCACGAGAGCAGGAATTATTGCCGTCATGAGAGGAACCGCCGCGATGACAGTCCGCGCAGCCGAGGGCGCTGAGGCGCCGGGGACCGCAGACCAGCGGCGCGAACAGATGCTGCGGGCCGCGCTTGAGGTCATATCGGCGCGGGGCTATGCCGATACCAGGATCGCCGATGTCGCCGAGCGCGCTGGCGTCAGCCCCGCGCTGGTCATCTATTACTTCAAGACCAAGGACCAGCTGCTCACCGAGGCCATCCGGTACTACGAGGACAACTGGTACGCCGTCGGCCAGAGCCGGATGGCACGCCTGCAGTCCGCCGCTGCCCGGCTCGAGGAAGTCGTGGCGATGAGCTGCCTCGAAGCTGCCGATCCCGAGCCGGCCAGCTCCTGGCAGCTGTGGCTGGATTTCTGGGCTCAGGCCGCCAGGAACGCCGAGGTCGCTAGCGTCCGGCAGAAGTCCGACGAGCGCTGGCGTGACATCATCGCGTCGCTGGTCCGGGAGGGCCAGGAGGCAGGCGAGTTCCGTGAGATCGATGCGTCCAGCTTCGCCGTTTACCTGTCGACGCTGCTCGACGGACTCACGATCCAGATCGCACTGAACGACCCGGTAGTTGACTCAGTACACGCTTTTGAGCTAAGCATGCGTTTTGTGGCTGATCAGCTAGGTTTCGACTGGACGCCAGGCCGTGGCCGGGACATGACGGGCCACGCTGACTCCGAAGAAGGGTAGGTGGCTGAAGTGGCAGGTGGCCGCATTGAGCTTGTCTCGCTCACCAAGCGCTTCGCCGAGGTCGCAGTTGACAACATCGACCTCCAGATCGCCAGCGGCGAGTTCTTCTCGCTGCTTGGCCCCTCTGGCTGCGGCAAGACCACGACCCTTCGGTTGATCGCCGGCTTCGAAGAGCCAACGGCGGGCAAGATCCTGCTCGACGACCAGGACGTGTCGGCTGTGCCGCCGCACCGCCGCAACGTGAACACGGTGTTCCAGAGCTACGCGCTCTTCCCGTTCCTCACGGTGTACGACAATGTGGCGTTCGGTCTGCGCAACAAGCGCCTGACGAAGGCAGAGCTCGACCAGCGGGTGTACGCCGCGCTCGAGCTAGTGAAGCTGCGTTCCTTCGAGAAGCGCAGGCCAGGCCAGCTATCCGGTGGCCAGCAGCAGCGCGTCGCGCTCGCCAGGGCCCTGGTGCTGCAGCCTTCGGTGCTGCTGCTCGACGAGCCGCTCGGCGCGCTGGACGCCAAGCTGCGCCGCTCGCTGAAGGTCGAGCTGAAGGCCCTCCAGGAGGAGGTCGGCATCACGTTCCTCTACGTCACCCATGATCAAGAGGAAGCCCTGACGATGTCCGACCGGCTCGCGGTCATGCGGGACGGCAAGATCGTCCAGCTCGGCTCGCCTACCGAGGTGTATGAGGAGCCAGCCGACACTTACGTCGCCGACTTCCTCGGCGTATCGAACCTGATGCCGGTCGACGTGATCTCCCGCGGGACTGGCGGTCAGTGCGAGGTCCGGCTCGGTGACTCGGTGCTGTCGGTGGAGCATGGCGGCCTGGACGCCCCCGATCGCGCGCACGCGGTCATCCGGCCGGAGCGGGTCAGGATCGAGGAGTTCGGCTCGGCCGGCCTGAACCGGGTGCCGGCGATGGTCGAGCGCCTCGTCTACCTCGGCTCCGCCACCCAGGTGTTCCTCCGGCTCGCGGCCGGGGCCGATATCCAGGCGCTGCTGCAGAACGATGGCGGCCAGAGCCAGCTCGCCCAGGGCACGCCCGTGCACGCCTTCCTGGCGCCGGATGCACTGCGGGTACTGAGCGGCGGCACTCCCGCCGCCGACCTGACCGCCACCGCGGCCGAGCCCGACATCATGCGCCAGGCGAGCTAGCCGCCGCGGTTCCGCCGCCACTCCGTTCCTTTTGCGTAACGTCACCGCGCGGGCGTTGACTTTGCCCTAAGTTCCTGGGAAAACCTCATAAGCGAAACATGAGGGGAACGGGGCATTTAATGGGATCACGAGCTGGCACGCTCGCGGCCGGCCGAGCCAGGCCAGTGATCGCGGCGCTCGGAGCGGTGCTGGGTCTCGGCCTTGCGGCCATCCCGGTCGCGGCCATCCCGGTCGCGGCCAACGCCGCCGTGAGCGGTCCCGCATCGTCGGCCGCGGCCGGCGCGGCGGCGGCCGGGCAGGCGACCACCAGCGCCGGGCAGCGGGGGGCTGCTGCTCCGGGGCCAACCCGCGCGACGCTCACCATGCTTGCGCAGCGCGCCAGGCTGGCAGCGACGCTGCACGGCGCAGACGCGGCGGCCGGCAAGACCGGGGCGATCACCGGGACCGTGCTCGGCGCGGACAGCCAGCCGATCGCTGGCGCATGCGTGACCGCCATCGGCTCGTCCGGCAGTGTCACCGCGACGGCTGCGCCTGGCGGCACGTTCGTGCTGGCGGGCCTCGCGCCCGGCGGCTACGCGCTGGAGTACCGGGACTGCGCCACTGCTGGCCGGTATCTGCCAGCCTGGTCAGGCGGGGTGGCCTGGCGCAGCGTGGCCGCGCCCGTGCAGGTGGCGGCGAACCAGGTCCGCCACGTTCCGGTCGTAATACTGAAGTCATTGCACCCGGCGAGCGCGCTCTTGGGGACAGCTCGATTCCGGCAGGCGGTCGCCGCCAGTAACCGCAGCCTGACCGCGGCCGCAGCAGCCACCACGGGCCGGATCTCCGGCGTGGTCACTGGCCACGGCAAGCCGCTGGGCGGCATCTGCGTCATTGCCTTCCCGGTCCGAAGCGGCGAGGGCTTCGGCACGACCACGGCCAAGAACGGGACGTACTCCGTCCGCTATGTGACACCCGGCCGGTATTTCGTCGTATTCGGTGGCTTCGGCTGTCCCAGCAGCGGTAACTGGCTCTCGCAGGTCTACCCGGACGACAACAGCCCGTTCGCCGGTTTCGGTCAGTTCGGCGGCACCGCGGTCACGGTGACGAGCGGCGCTGCCACTCGCGGCATCGACGCGCACTTGCGCCTCGGCGGTCAGATCTCGGGCACCGTAACCGGACCAGCGGGGCGCAAGCTCGGCGGAGTCTGCGTGAACATCACCGGCAACGTGCCTGGCGGCCAGATCGGATTCTCCGCTGCGACGTCCGCCAAGGGCACCTACACGATGCACGCGCTCTTTCCCGGCAAGTACTTCGTGCAGTTCGTCATTGGCTGCGGGGTCGGGGGCAACTTCGCGCCCGCGACGCACCGGCCAGTCAGGATCGGCTACGGCACGGACGTCAGCGGCGTCAACGAGAAGCTCGCACCCGGTGCCAGCGTGACCGGCAAGGTGACGCTGGGCAGCAGCGCGGGCCAGCCGCTGGCCGGCATGTGCGTGTACGCCAGCAACGCGGACGGGTCCGTCTCCGCGCAGGCCGCGACCGGGCCCCACGGGAACTACCGGGTGATCGGTCTTGGCGGCGGTAGTTACCAGCTCCAGATCGGCCCCGGCTGTAGCAACAATGCCAACTACACCACCACCTACCTGTCCGCCAGCACGACGGCGGGCAAGCAGACCAGCGGTGTCAACGCCGTGCTCCTGCCGGGCGCCACGATTTCCGGGACGGTGACCGACCGGAAGGGCCGGCCGGTTCCCGGCATGTGCATCGAAATCGACCAGACTTCAGGCCCGACGGTCGCTGAGTCCTTGGGCGGCAGCGCGACCGCGGACGACGGTTCCTACGTGGTCAACCAGCTGTCGGCCGGGACCTACGAGATCGGCTTCGCCACCGGCTGCGGCAACTCGGCCAACTACGCGCCGTACTGGTATGACAACCAGACCGACGAGAGCCTGGCGACGCCGATCGTCCTCGCCACCGGTGGCAGCCAGACCGCCAACGCGAAGCTCCAGCCGGGCGCTGCCATCGCCGGGACGGTCACCGATGCCGGCGGCCATGCCCTGCCCGGCATCTGCGTATATGCCGCGAGCGAGTCTCAGGCGGAGCTGGGCTTGGGATTTACCGCGCTCGGCCAGACCGGCACCCATGGCAGGTACACGATCTCGGGCCTGGCGCCAGGTCAGTATCTGGTCGACTTCGGCTGCGGCAGCCAGGACATGCGCTACGCCGATCAGTGGTTCGACGGTGCCGCGAGCGCAGGCTCGGCCGACCTCGTATCGGCAGCCGTCGGGCGGACCGGCGGAATCAATGCTGTCCTTCAGCCCGCTGGCTCGATCAGCGGTGTCATCACGGGT
Organism: uncultured Actinomycetota bacterium; assembly: GCA_963792725.1. Classification (GTDB taxonomy): domain Bacteria; phylum Actinomycetota; class Actinomycetes; order Streptosporangiales; family Streptosporangiaceae; genus JAJYUU01. Next base: position 289,133 of record CAWBXJ010000006.1, read on the forward strand.
AACTCAGGCAAGCCGCTGGCCGGCGTGTGCGTCAGCGCAGTCAACACGAAGGACAGCTCCGCCCAGCTCGGCGGCATTGACGAGGGGAACGGGCCGATAACCGATTCCCATGGCGCCTACCGGGTCACCGGCCTGGCGGCCGGTAGCTACGACGTCTTCTTCCAGCCATGCACGGGTGCGTCGCGGTACGCGGAGCAGTGGTACCGACAGCACGGCTCGACGTCCTTCCAGACGGCGGTGCGGGTCCGGGCAGGCAGCCAGACCTCGGGTATCGATGCTCGCCTGAGCATCGGCGGCACGATCTCAGGCCACGCTTTCGGCACCAGCGGCAAGCCGCTCCGCAATATCTGCGTATTCGCCCTCGATCCCGTCACTAGCTACGCCGGCATCGGGACCACGGCCAGGAATGGCGCGTACACCATTCCGGCGCTGCCGAGCGACACCTACATGGTCGAGTTCTTCCCGTGCGGCAACCAGAACCTGATCCCGGTGCTCTCCAGCGCAAAGGTGACGGCACCGCACGCGGTGACCGGCCTGAATGCCACGCTGCGGCGTGGCGGGTCGATCTCCGGGATTGTCACGGCGGCGGGCTCGGACTCGCCGGTCGCGAACGTCTGCGTCGAGGTAGTCAGCAGCGACCCGAGCAACCTTGGCGGCTTCGCTGTTACCAATCTGGACGGTACCTACCAGGCGACAGGCCTGCCGACCGGCGCGTACCAGGTCTACTTCGCCGACCCGACGTGCCTGTTCAGCGCAGCCGCGTTCGTCCCGCAGTGGTACAACAACCAGCCAACGCAGGCAACCGCCAATCTCGTCAGCGTGACCGCCGGCCACACGACGCCGTCGATCGACGCGGTGCTTCAGTCGGGTGCGACAGCCGGGCAGATCACCGGCACTGTGTCCAGTCCCGCCAGCGCGCCGCTGGCCGGCATCTGCGTCACTGCCGTGCCGTTCTCGGCCGACCTGGCCGGCTCGCCGCCGGTCGTGGCCGTCAGCCGGACGGGCGACTACCGGCTGATCGGATTGACGCCTGGCCAGTACAAGGTCGAGTTCTCGGCCGGCTGCGGTGCCAGCGGGTACCAGCGGCAGTGGTGGCAGGACGTTAGCTCGCAGGCGGCGGCCACGCCGATCAGCGTCGGGTCGGGCCAGGTCGTGTCGGACATCAGCGCCAAGATGAGCGCCTGACGCCACTGGGTAACCGCCTGCGAACGTCGCCAGGCAGGTCGGCGAACGTCATCGTTGCCCCTCTACTGCTGCTCTAGCCGCAGTAGCGAGGCAGCGACGCGGTTCGCATCCGGATGTTGCGGCCAAGAACGCGCTCGCCCGGCCACCGTGATGGCGGCCGGGCGAGCGTCCTGTTGCGGCTGCCTAGAAGATGACGAATACCTTGCGGATGATCTCGTGGATCTGCCAGGTTCCAGCCCAGCCTCTCGGGAAGACCGCCGTGTCCCCCGCCTTGATCTCCAGCGGCTCGCCGCCGTCCGGCGTAACGGTCATGCTGCCGGACACGATGTGCACGAACTCGTGGTCTTCCAGCTTCCAGTAAGACGGGCCCGGCGTGCACTCCCAGACTCCGACCTCCTGACTGCCGTCCTGCCAGATGTAGGCACCACTTTGCTGCATGGGCTCGCCGGTCGCTTCCTCTAGCGGGCCCCAGTCCTCGAGTTCCGCGGTCACAGCCGCGGCCAGATACGGAGTTACGTCGGTCATGTGCCGGTCGTTCCTTTCGGATTGCGTTGAGGAGCCGAATAGCCTCGGTCCAGATGCGGTCAGGTCAGGAGAGCGTGAGCTTGCCCGGCGCCTGCGGCGCGTGCTCGGGGAACGGCAAGGCGATCGGATCCGTGCCGAGCCTGCTGTTGCCGGCGGCGTCGAAACGGTCCAGGCCGAGGTCGGACACGTCGACCACGTCGGACGTGCCGGTGAGGGCGACGTCGGCGGCTGCGCGCGCCACGGCCGGTCCCCACATCATGCCGGCGCCCCCCGCGCTGACTATGGTGGCGCCCGCGATGGACCTCGTTCCCATGATCGCCGGGCCGATGATCGGCAGGTGGTCCGGCGTGTAATCGATCGTCGCCACCCACGTGCGGCGCAGCCCCAGTCCCGCGGTAACCGGCACCAGTTCGGCGAGGCGCTGCCGCATCAGCGCCAGGTAAGGCTCGTCGATGCAGGCCGCCACGCCTGGCGCCTCGTCGGGGTTGCTCATGCCGAAGAGCAGGCCGCCCTCCTCGGGGCGCCAGTACAGCCCGGCAGACAGATCGAAGACCATCGGCACGCGCTCGGGCGCGAGGTCCGGGTGCCGCTCGGTGACCGCGACCTGATGGCGAACGCCGCCGGCCGGTACCCGGACGCCGGCCAGGCCAGCCACCTCGGCCAGCTCGGGGCCGCCGGTCAGCACGACCCGCGATGTGCTGATGGGACCACGCGACGTTTGCACGCCGGTCACGGTGTCGCCGCTGGTGTCGAGGCCCAGGAAGGCGACTCGCTCGCGCACCTCCACGCCTGAAGTGGCGAGCGCCACGGCGTACGCCGTCACGTTGCGCGGCGGGGTGAGGTAGCCGTCCTCGGCACAGTACGTGCCACCGAGCGTCCGGCCCGGAGCGAGGGTCGGGTTCAGCGCGTCGAGCTGGCCCGGCTCTAGCCACCGGACCGACAGGCCGAGCGCATTCTGCATCTCCATGCGCGCGCGGGCAGCCACCACGTCGGCATCGGTGAAGCACGGGAGCAGGTAGCCCTGCGGCGTAAAGCCAGAGTCGATGCCGAGCTCGTCACTCTGGCCGAGGTAGAACTTGCGGGACCACTCGCCCAGCTGGACAGCCCACGGCGTGCCGCCCTGAGTGCGCACGACGCCAGCTGCGCGACTGCTCGCGCCCTGGCCGAGCGTGCGCTTCTCCAGCAGGATGACCCGGTCAAGTCCGCTGCGACGCAGGAAGTACGCGCACCAGGCGCCGACCGTCCCGCCGCCTACGACAACGGCATCCGCCGTATCGCTCACCTGCATGTGCACCGGTCCATTCTCGCTGACTCCTGCCCGGTAGCCCCGAGTCAGCCCGGCAGCCCGGATCAGTTAGTTGTCCGTGGCTGGCCCCGGCGCTGGGCAAGGCTCCGGCCGATCATGGCATGAACTGAATGTTCAGTCAAGACCGCGACGGCTTGTGGCGGGTCCGCCGCAACTGGGCGGCGCAGTCCCCGGCCAGACATGGCGAAGCGGCGGCCGCATCAGGCGGCCGCCGCCCCGCTTACGCGCTATGCGCGAGCCTGCTAGCAGCAGCTAGCGGGTCCGCCGCAGTCCGTGGCGCTTGCGCATACGGCTGCTCTTCTTGGACATCATGACCCTCATCGTGAGCATGGTCGCGCAGATCGCCGCGATCGCCATGACGGGCTTCATGAAGCGCATGAGCGATTTCCCTCCCCCGATGTCCTACAAGCGCCGTTCGTGCAATTCTGCCTAGCCGGGGTTGCGCCCGACCGGCACGACGGTGCTGTAGATCAACCAGGCTGGTACCCGGCCACCTGAGCCACAAACTGAGACACGCCGCTAGCCAACCCGGCGCTAGCCAACCCGGCGCTAGCCAACCCGGCGCTAGCCAACCCGGCGCTAGCCAACTCCGCTGTCGGCGGAGCGTCACGCCGAGTCGGCGCGATGCGTGCCCATTGGCAATGGTCATCCCGGCCTCTAGACTGAACAGTCAGTCAACCGGTTCCCCACGACGAGAGGCCTACGGCGCGATGTACGGATTGTCAGCAGCGGACCTCCGGATCCAGGCTCGCGCCCGCACGTTCGCCGACGAGCTCATCCCGCTGGAGGTCGAGGCCGAGCTGAACGGCGGTGACCTGCCCAAGGACGTCGTCGCCGGGCACAAGGCGCGCGCGATCGAGCTCGGCTTGTTCGCCACGAACATGCCCACCGAGCTCGGCGGCCAGGGCTACACCTCGCTGCAGCAGGTGCTCGTCCAGGAGCAGGTCGGGCGCGTCACTAACGCCCTGGCCTGGGTTGCGGCCACTCCGCCATCGTGGCTGCCTGCCGTGGCCACGCCCGATCAGCTCGAGAAGTTCGTGCGCCCGACGGTTCGCGGCGAGCGCGAGGAGTGCTACGCGATCACCGAGGAGAGCGCCGGATCCGACGTCGACGGCATCGTCGCCACCGCACGACGCGATGGTGACGACTACGTTCTCGACGGCGAGAAGTGGCACGTGACGTCTTACAACACCGCCGACTACGCCTTCTTCCAGGGCAAGCTGGTGGGCGGCGATCATGACGGCGAGCACGCCATGTTCCTGGTCGACCTGCCATCGCCCGGCGTGACCGTGGTGCGGACTCCGGCCTATACCCACACCATCAGCCACCACCACCCGATCGTCCGGTTCACGGAGGTCCGCGTCCCCGCCAGTCACCTGGTCGGGGCCGAGGGTGGCGGCATGAGCTTCGCGTATGAGTGGTTCAGGTTCGAGCGGATGATGGTAGCCGCCCGCTGTCTCGGCGGGGCGCAGCGCCTGGTGGACGAGATGACCGCGTTCGCCAAAGAGCGCGAGGTCCAGGGCAAGCCGATTGCCAGCCTCGGCGCCATCCAGGGCATGCTCGCCGACAGCCTGACGGAGCTGTTCGCCGCCCGCGCCCTGGTCTACGAGACGGCGCGCGGGATCGACGCCGGCGCGGACGTCAAGGTGCAGCATGCTCAGTGCTCGATGGCCAAGCTCTACGCGTCCGAGATGGCGGGCCGCGTCGCGGACCGGGCGGTGCAGGTGTTCGGCGGCCGCGGCTACATGCGCGAGAACGTAGCCGAGCGCTTCTTTCGCGAGCTACGGGTCGAGCGCATCTGGGAAGGCACCAGCGAGGTGCAGCGCTCGATCATCTCCGACCAGATGGTCAAGCGCGGGCCAGGCGCGCTCGCCTGACTCGGTGCGAGCGGGGCTGTCGGTGCCGCTGCCTAGACTGCAACCATGAGCAGGCCGTCGGACGTCGGCACCACGGCCAGCGCGTGGCCGTCCGGGTACCGTGAATGGCTCCCGGAGCGCCAGCTGCGCGCTGCCATCTCGTGCCTGTGGGTCAGCGTGACCCCGGCCGACGCCGCGCCCTCCGTCGCGGCCGTGATGCCGGACGGCTGCACCGACCTGATCTGGCAGCGCGGTCGGGGTGCTTTCGTGGCCGGTCCCGATACCCGGCCCGCACCGGCCGACCTGACGCCAGGGACCATTCTCGTGGGTGCACGATTTCGGCCTGGCGCGGGCGGTCCAGCGCTGCGCTGGTCCCTGGCGGACCTGCGCGACCAGCGCGTCGACCTCGCCGACGTTGCGCCAGGACTGGCCAGCCAGCTAGCTAGCGACCTCACGCCCGACAGGGCCCTGCGCGTCGTGCGGGATTTGTCTGCCCGGCTTGTCACAGCCGCGCCGCCAGACGCGCTCGTCGTGGCTGCCACCGGGCTGCTAGCCTCCCGCCGGACCAGCGTGACTGGCCTGGTCTCGACGCTGGCGGTGAGTGAGCGCCAGTTGCGGCGCAGGTTCGACCTGGCCGTCGGCTACGGTCCCAAGACCATGCATCGGATCCTTCGGTTCCGAGAGGTCCTCGATCAGCTCGCTACGTCGCCGCGATCTGGCGACCTGGCTGACCTAGCCATCCGGGCAGGGTACGCCGACCAGGCACATCTGACGCGCGAGACGACGCGGCTGGCCGGCCTGCCGCCTGCCGCGCTCGCCCGGTCGTTCGCCGCCACTCGCTAGGGGTAATCACCGCGCGCGACGACCCGCTCGCTTTACGATCACACCATGGCGATCAGTGACGAGAAGTTCGTGTCCTCGACGACGTTCCGCAAGTCGGGCACGCCGGTGTCCACCGCGACGTGGGTTGTCGAGCTGGACGGGGGCCGCGTCGGCTTCTGGACCTCATCGAAGTCCGGCAAGTTCAAGCGGCTCCGCAATAATCCCAAGATCACGCTGCAGCCGTCCGACGGACGCGGCAAGGTCAAGGCCGGCACGGCGCCCGTCGAAGGCACCGCGGAACTGGCCACGTCGGGCCCGCAGTTCGACGCGGTCCAGAGCAAGGTACGTGCCAAGTACGGCGCCATGGTGTCGGTGTCGCGGTTTATGAACACCCTCGGGCATATCGGCAAGTCGTTCCCGTACGGTGACGTCGCAGTCGTGGTGACGCTCGACCAGCACTAGTGCGGGCCGCGCACGGCCCGGGTCTGCCGGCGGCCCGCAGCCGCCGGCCGACGTCAGTCCGCTGCATCAGCCCGGCAGGTTGGTCTCGATCGCCTCGACCAGCTCGGGAGCGTCGGGCGCGGTCATCGGGCGGAACCGCGCGATTACTGCACCATCGGGTGCCACGAGGAACTTCTCGAAGTTCCACTGGATGTCGCCTGCCTGGCCCTCGGCGTCAGCAGTCGCGGTGAGCTCGGTGTAGATGGGGTGCCGGCCAGGCCCGTTGACCTCGATCTTCTCGAACATGGGGAAGCTGACCCCGTACGTCGTGGAGCAGAACTCTGCGATCTCCTCCGCGCTACCTGGCTCCTGCCCGCCGAACTGGTTGCACGGGAAGCCGACAACCGCGAACCCGCGGTCGGCAAACCGCTCGTGCAGCGCCTCAAGGCTCGCGTACTGCGGGGTCAGGCCGCACTTGGAGGCAACGTTGACGACGAGCAGCGTCTTGCCGTCCAGTTCGCCGAGGGACGAAGGCTGGCCGGCGAGAGTGTTGATCGGGATGTCGCGCACGGTCACTGGTGGAATCCTCACGCTCGAAGGTCGCTGCGCCCGGAGCCGGGCAGCACTGCCTGTCAACGCCGCGGCAGCGTCGGATATGCCGTCGCGAGCCGGCAACCGCGGGCGGACCGCGGTGGACGCCGCGGGTACGGCTCCCCGAGGGTAGGCGACGCGCTCGACGCACTGGAGCGGCGGCGCTTGCCCGACGGGCGCTGGCAGGCCGATGGATGCTGGTGGAAGCCCGCCGGCGGCAGCATCACCCTGAGGTCGCGGACTGGGTCCGCCCCAGCGAGATGATCACGCTGAACGCCCTTCGCGTCCTGCGCACCGCCGACCGCCTTAGCTAAAAACTGCAAAAACCCCAAAATGATCAGATCCGGAACGGGGTCAGCCGTCGCCAGCCAAACATTTCACGCCCGCCGTGCGCATCGCGGGTCGATATGCCGTGTTTGCGGGTACCTGAGCCGTGAAATGTGGCTGCGTGACTTGCTCACAGCTGATTACTCATGTATGACTAATCACGTGTCATCAATACGACTGTTCATCCTCGGCACGCTCTCAGCGAGCGGGCCGCTGCACGGACATCAGATCCGCCAGCAAGCGCAGTCCGACCGCACCGAATACTGGGCCGACATCCAGCCGGGCTCGGTTTACGGCGCGCTCAAGCGCCTGGCCAACGAGGACCTGGTCCGTGAAGTGCGGACCGAGAAGGTCGGCAACCGGCCCGAGCGCACCATCTACGAGATCACTCCGGAAGGACGCCGCTCACTGGCCGCGATCCGCGACGCCGCACTGCGCGACATCGAGCGGCACTTCGATGGATTCGATGTGGCGCTGACCCAGGCCCGCGACCTCGCCGACGAAGACCTCGAGAAGATCGTCGAGCACCGCATCGGCACTCTCCGGGTTCAGCTGGACTCCCAGCGCCACCAGGCCGAAGCGGCGGATCCGTACGTGAACGAGGCCGAGCGCATGGTGATCCAGCATGTGATCGCCCGAACTGAGGCCGAGCTGCGCTGGCATATCGAGCTGGCCGCCCGGCTGCCGAAGATCACTGCCGATTTCGCGCACGGGATCGGCGGCCCTCAGCACCTGACCGATCCAGACGCAACGGGGACGCAGTCATGAGCACCTCCGCCTCCACCCCAGCCATTCCGACCGCGAGCCCGGCGCCCGCTAATGACAGCCACGGCTGGCGTGCGGTCTCGATCGTGCTCGTGGGCGCCTTCATGGCGCTGCTGGACACCACCATCGTCAACGTCGCGCTGCCGACAATCAGGTCTGGGCTGCACGCGTCCTCGGCGAGTCTCGAGTGGGTAGTCTCGGGCTACGCGCTGGCCTATGGACTAGCACTAGTACCCGGCGGCCGGGCCGGCGACCGGTTCGGTCACAAGCAGCTGTTCCTGCTTGGCCTCACTATCTTCACTCTTGCCAGCGTGGCGTGCGGGATATCCCAGACGCAGGGGGAGATTGTCGCCGCACGCGTCGTCCAGGGGCTGGGCGCCGGGTTGTTCTTCCCGTCGATCAGTGCCACCATCCAGCACTCGTTCACGGGCCCGGCCAGGTCCAGGGCGTTCGGCGTACTGGGCGCCGTCATCGGGGTCTCCACCGCGCTTGGACCGCTGCTGGGCGGTCTCATCATCGCCGGAGTCGGCACTGTCGATGGCTGGCGCTGGGTCTTCCTGGTCAATCTGTTCATCGGCGCCGTGGCGATCCCGATGGCAGCGTGGCGGCTGCCCCGCCTGCAGCGCCGTGCCAAGCGCGGATTCGATCCCATCGGCCTTGTCCTCCTCACCGCCGGTCTGCTGCTCTTGCTCGTCCCGCTCGTCGAAGGCCAGTCGCACGGGTGGCCGACCTGGACCTGGATCTGCTTCGGCTGCTGCGCCGTCGTGTTCGCGCTGCTGGCCCGCTGGGAGGTGCGCGCTGATGCCCGCCGCGGTGACCCGCTGCTGAAGCCGGGCCTGCTGCGGCAGACGTCGTTCTCGGCCGGAGCCGTCTTCGCGATTGCCTTCTTCGGCGGATTCAGCAGCGTCTTCTTCACACTGTCGATCCTGTGGCAGGAGGGCCTGGCGCACTCGGCGCTAATCACGGGCCTGGTGATCGCGCCGTATTCGGTGGGCACGCTAGTCGCCGCAGCCAACAGCCACAAGTTGTCCGCCCGGCTGGGCCGGATGGTGCTCGTCCTCGGCTGCTCGCTGCTCCTGATCGGCCTTGCGCTGGTCACGCTCGTGATCCACCTGACGGCACCGGCGGTCAGTGGCTGGGATCTCGTCGGCCCGCTGCTGCTAGCTGGCCTCGGCACTGGCATGACGATCGCACCCAATCAGGACTTCGTCCTCGCAACCGTGCCGCGCCAGGAAGCCGGGACGGCAGCCGGGATCCTGGGGACATCGCAGCGGATCGGAACGGCGGTCGGCATCGCGATCATCGGCACCGTGCTATTCGGCAGCCTGAAGTTCGTGCCAGGGCCATCCGCGGTCGCCGACGCATTCTCGCGCAGCGCGCAGCTAGCGCTGCTGGCTAACCTCGGGTTCATGCTCGTCGCGCTGATCCTGGTGCTCGCCCTGCCGCGGCAGATCCCCGAGCATGCAGGGCGCTAGCGACGCTGAGGCGACCGCGACTTCCCAACCGGGCGTCGTTGACCTCGCCGCGCTAGCTCGCGAGGGGCGTCATTGCTGGCTGCCACACAGGCTGACCGGCATAGCCGCGGGCGACCTGGGTCACGAACTGGTAGACCGCGTCTTCGTCCGGTGACAGCGGCCCGGGCACGGCGTGCTCGGAGCTCAGGCCACGCTGGACCGACTCGCAGGCACCCCAGTCCTGCTGGTTGGTGATGTCCCAGAACTCGACCGCGTAGCCCGGATCGAAGCCCGCCTTGTCCAGCGCCTCCGGGGCGAACGCCCACGTGCACTCGATCAGCGTGCGGTCGGCCGCCAGCGGCGTCAACCGGTGTGTCATCACGTAGTCCGGGTGGAGACTGAGCAGCACGTTCGGGAAGATGTTCACGTAGATCACGGTGCGCAGGCCGGTCGCGTCCAGGCCGCGTAGCGGCACGCCCAGGCTTGTCCCGTCGAGCGACATGGTGTCCATGCCGTCTCGCAGGTCCATCCAACCGCCGACCCACGGCCCGCTCGGCCGGTAGTTCTCGCCGCTCTTGGGCGGGCTGACCTTACACAGCTCCGGGTGGATCATCGGGCAGTGGTAGCACTCGTGGTAGTTCTCAGTCAGGATCTTCCAGTTAGAGGCCGCGTCGTAGGAGTGGCGGCCGCCGATGACGAGCCGCTCCGGCTCATACGGCGCGACCAGCTCATCGAGTTCGGCCAGCGCGGGCTCAAGGGGGCTGGCAGTGCCCGAGCCGTCGACGAAGATCAGGCCGTGCCAGTCGGTGACCGGCAGCTCGACGAGGCCCCACTGAGCGTCGTCGAACCCGGCAGTGCCCCTGAATCCCTTAGCCGTCCTGAGGTCGCCGTTTAGGCCGTAGCTCCACGAGTGGTATGGGCACACGATCGACGGGCGCTGCGCGGACGCACCACATGGCAGCAGTTCATGCCCGCGGTGCCGACAGGTGTTAGCAAAGGCGTGCAGGCCGCCGTCGTCGTCGCGGCTGAGCAGCACGCTGCCCGGACCAACGGGCACAGCACGCTGGTCGCCAGGGTTGGCCAGTTCGGCGCTGAACCCGACACAGGTCCAGCCGCCATCAAAGAAGTGCTTCTGTTCCCACGCAAACACGGCCGGATCCACGTAAGCCGCCCGCGGGAGCATGCGGCTGTCGCCGAACGGACGGAGCGAGTCGGCCACACCGGCCTGGTCGAGGGGAGCGAGCGGAAACCTGGACTGACTGACCATACAGTCAATCTTAGATGGTGCCTTCTACGGTGTCTAGCGCGTCTAGTGTCCCTCGTTCGGGAGCGTATCGGACCGCGAGAGCGTAGGCCCCGCGCATCGCCGGGGTAGCCGCGCACTCCGACGGCAGCCCAGCCTCCGGGCCGAAGCCGACGCCGGAGCTCGAAGCCAACGCCGACGCGGGGGCCGACGCCGGAGCCCGAGTCGAAGCCGACGCCGGACTCCGAGATCGAAGCCGACGCCGACGCGGGAGCCGACGCCGACGCCGACCGGACGCTGTGGGTTGGATGCGTCGAATTGGACGTTGTAGGGGTTGCGGTCGACTTTGTGCCCTATTTACACGAGTTTGTCCGCACTGAATCCCTACAACCTCAGGATTCGGTCCTCGAATCCCTACGATGTCGTGCCGATCTTGCCGATATGCCGATCGCGCTGATGGCGCCGCCGGGCCCCCGATCGCGCGGGAGCGGGAAAACGCAACCGAGGAGTGGCAGAACTGCCCCGACGGTGCATGCCTGTCTGGGGTCATCTCGCCCAGCGACAACAACGCGTAACAGTTAGTACCAGGTATCTCCAAATTTAGGGCTAGATACAGTAATTTAGGCTTCGCGATATGGCGCACCATCGTTCTTTCATCTTTCGCATGGCGAGCTGCAGCGCAGGCGCGAGCCGCGCTGCCAACGAGGGAGCCTAAGCCCATGAGTCAGATCAGCGATCCGGACGAGACCGAACCGTCCGCCGAGGCAGCGAGTCCATCCGGCATGCCGCCCGAGGGGGCGACTTCCGACGCGGGCGATATGGGCCAGGACGCCGGAGGCGGGGCGGGCCTCGGCCAGGAGCAGACGGCGACGGCCGCGTTCGGCCAGGCACCCGGCTACGGTGAAGGGCCGAGCTACGGCCAGGCGCCCGGCTACGGCCAGGCACCCGGCTACGGTGAAGGGCCGAGCTACGGCCAGGCGCCCGGCTACGGCCAGGCACCCGGCTACGGGCAGGCACCCGGCTACGGTCAAGGACCGAGCAGCTACAGCCAGGCGCCCGGCTACGGAGCCGCCTTGAGCGGCTGGACGCTGGCCGACAGCCCGTCGCCGGTCCTGGTGAGCTTCACCGACCCGGCACCGCAGAACCGGCTGACGGTGCTATTCCGGATCTTCATGGCGATCCCGCACGCGATCGTCTTGTACATACTCAACATCGCTGTCGAGATCATCGCGTTCATCGGCTGGTTCGCGGCCCTCTTCACCGGCGCGTTGCCGGAATGGGCGCACACGTTCATTACCGGCGTCGTGCGGTGGCAAGTGCGGGTGTCCGCCTACGTGTTCCTGCTGACGGACGTCTACCCGCCGTTCTCGCTAGACGACGACGCCTATCCGGTGCGTCTGGTGACGCGACCGACGAGGCTGAACCGGCTGGCCGTGTTCTTCCGCATCATCCTGGCGATCCCGGCTGCGATCGTGGCCGGCGTCGCTATCTCCGGGTTCCTCATCTTGTCGTTCTTCGGCTGGGTCATCGCGCTGGTCACCGGGAAGCTGCCGATCCCCCTGCATCAGGCCGGTGCAGCGATCGTTCGCTACGAGGCTCGGTACAGCGGCTTCTTCTTCATGTTGACCAGCGAATACCCGAAGGGGCTCTACGGCGACGCGCCGGTCGCAGCGTTCGGCCCACCAGCTCCGGGCCTCGCCGCGCCAGCGCCGGGCATGGCTGCGGCCGCGGAGACACAGGCTCCCACCGCTGAGAGCGCGTGGCGGCTGACGCTGTCCAGCTCGGCTAGGGCGCTCGTCACCGTGGCCCTGGTCCTTGGCCTTCTCGTCATCGTGGCCTACTCAGTCATCGTGGCCGTCGCGGTGGGCAACAGCTCAGCTGTGACGAACGCGGTCGCGCTCGCCCAAGTCGAGGAGGCCAACGGCGTCCTGAGCAAGAGCATCCAGAGCTTCCCGTCGGCGGTCAGCGCCTGCGGTGGCCAGCTAACCTGTGTGACCGCACTGGATCGGAAGCTTGGGGGGTCGCTGGACACGTTCGCCAGCACGATCAGGTCGATCTCCTTCAGCGGCTCGGCGTCGTCCGCCGCGACGAGCGTCGTCTCGGACACGACCGCCGCGGCTCAGGACCTGAAGCAGCTCGGATCGGCGACGAGTGTGGCCCAGTACCAGCAATACGCCAGCAGCGGCAATCTGCAATCGGCCCTGGATAACGTCAGCGCCGACTATGCGACGCTGATCAAGGATCTCCACACGACGTAGCACGAGCAGCGCGGGCAGCCGACCCGGGTCGGCTGCCCGCGCTATTGGCTGGCTCGTGGAGGTGGCGGGAATCGAACCCGCGTCCTTCAGTACATCACCAGGGCTTCTCCGGGTGCAGCCTGCTGTGCTTTTCTCAGCCCCGGCAGTCACGCAGGCAAGCTGCCGACGGGCTCAGCCGCTGTTAAATGTCCCAGCTAGCCCCGCGACCGGGCTGGCTGGTGGATCCTCCTTGCTGATGCCAGGTCCTGGGCCGGAGGCGCTCCCAGGCTGACAGCGTCAATTGCTCTGCGGTTTATTAAGCCGCGAGAGCGACGCGAGTGCGCGTTGTGTTGGCACTTATTGTTTTGCGGTCACAGTGTTAACGAGGTTATGTCCGCCGTCCTCGACCCGCTTCCCCTGGATCAACTACCAAAGTCGAAGCCAGTCACCCCCTCTTGAGTTGTACCTAGCTACGCTACCCGATCCCCATCAGCACGGCCAATGAGATTGCATCGGGGTGAAAAGACCAGAATGCCCGACGGGCTGTCCGCAGAGCGCGGCCCCCATCGGGCATCCACCGGATGTGATGAGATGCCCCCGTGGACGCTGGCGGTGGCCGAAAATGCGTCCACGGGGGCGTTGACCGGCAGGGTCGGGGCCGGTCTCAAATGCCGGGCCTCCCCCGAGATGAGGCCCGGATCTCATCACGACGACTGGGCCGCAACCCCCCAAGCGGCACCCCAGTCACTAAGAAAGACGCTAATGCGGTACTGCATGGTTGCTCGGAGTTACCAAAAGAGTATTAATGAACTGGTCAGGATCCAGCCTGGAGGTTCCGAAGGAAGCTACCCGCCAGCGGCGCGGCCGAGTCAGATGCCGACTTACCCAGCTCGACTACCGCGAATGCGACGTCACCCTGATAGCCGACCAGCCAGCCGATGCGCAGCTGATGATGCGCCCCGAACGGCGCATTCCCCGCCTGACCGGACACGTCGCCGCCGATGTCCGCAACCTCGTTCGTCGGCGTCTTCATCGCTTCGCGCATCAGCTGGCGCAGCTCGTTCAGCACCTGTGGGCTGACAGCGCTGCGAGCGGCGGAGTTCGGATCGGTCAGGCCCGTGACCAGCGACGGCGCGTGCCAGTCGCCGGAGTCCACGACGGACGCCACCAGCGCCATATCCAGCGGGCTGACTCGCACATCGCCGCTGCCGATGATGTCGGCGGCCAGCGCGGCCTCACCGCCAGGCTGCCCGATTTGCCCGGCGAAGTAGCTGCTCACCGGCAGCTGCCAGCCGCCGATACCGAACTCGTGACTAGCCTTTGCCAGGTCAGACGCGCTCAGCTGGAGCGACAGGCCGCCGGCGAAGGCCGTGGCGCACGCATGGGCAAAATCCGTCCGGAAGGACGGCGTACTGCCCAGGTAAGGCTCCGGTGGCTCGTTGATGAAGACCCGTCCGCCGACCGTATTGCTGTCCGGGCACGGAACGGGGTCGCTCAGGGCCAGCCGCCCAGTATTCAAGATCGCGGCCGACGACACGATCGTGAACGCCTGGCCCGGAACGTACTCGCCGGATAGCGGGCTGAGCGAAGGCAGGCCGGCGCCAGCGTGGCTGGCTACGGCCAGGATCTTGCCGGTGCCCGCCTGAACCGCGACGATGGCGGCCGACGCCGGCAGCCCCGCGAGGGCGCTGTCGGCGGCAAGCTGAACCGCTGAGCTCAGCGTCGTATGGACCGGCGTGCCGGGGCTGCCGAGCCACGTGTGCAGGTCGACGGCAGCCTGGCCGGACTGCTGCAGCACCACCTCGGTTCGAGGCGTGCCGGTGAGCTGGCGCTGGAACGTCTGCTGGAGCCCGGATATCCCGACTGTCGTACCAGGCCGGTACTCAACCCCGTTCGTCCGCAACACGCTGGCAGTCTCGGTGCCGACGGTGCCCACCACGTCCGGCGCGATGCTCTCGAAGAGCCGCTCGGTCTGCTCGCGGACCTGGAGGCCAGGCACGCTGGCCAGGCGGGTTCGCAGCTCCGCGTACTCAGCAGGCGTGTACGTGATCAGCTCCAGGAAGTCGCCCTGGAGCGTCTGCTCGATCTGCCCCTGGATCTGGTCTTGCTGGATCCCGGTCACGGCGGCCAGCGCCGCCGCCGTGCGCACCGGATTCGTCAGCATGTCAGGGATGACGCCGACCTCGTACACCTTGGATGGCACGGTCAGCGGCTGGCCAGCGGAGTCCAGCAGCTGCGATCGCGCATAGAACTCGCTGAATACCGCTAGCTGCTCCTTGCCAGTCATGCCGGGCACGATCACCGACGGGCTCCAGACGACTTGCCAGCCTTTCTGTCCGTCCCGCAGCGCGAAGTTGCCCAGGTACGACCAGATCAGCCCGGTACCCCCGAGATCAATGGAGGCGTCGAACTGCGCGTTCGCCGTCTTGCCCCGCTGGCTGACGCTGTGCATCGACAGATTCAGGTTGCTGGCGTCCAGGCGCTCATAGGCCCGGGCCAGGGCTGCGGCGACCGTCTTGGGCGGGCCGGTGGTCAGCTCCGCCGCCTGGAGGTAGTGCTGGGATTCCCAGGCCAGCAAGAACTGCGACACCGTCGGCTCGGGCGACGGCACGCCGGGCTTGGCCAGGCCGACGCCGACGAGCCCAGCCAGCACGACCACGGCAGACATCCGTGCGAGCATGGCTCGCGAGCGAAGTCCCACCCCGAAAGCTCCGGCTCTGCTGTGGTCGGTAGCCCGGGTCTTGGCGGCCCGGGAATCACGCACCGGCGACGAAGCGCGCGGAGCGCGGTGCGCTCCGGCCCGCGTGCCGCGGCCGCCGGAGCCGGTGTCGTTGGTCACTCCGTTATCTCCGCCGCCGAAGCTCGCGCTCGACTTCCCTGGCGGCGTCTCGCTTGGCGAGGTCGTGTCGCTTATCGTAGGTTCGCTTACCGCGTGCCAGGCCTAGCTCGATTTTGACCTTCCCGTCCCTGAAGTACAAGGACAGCGGCACGAGTGTCAGGCCGCGTTCCCTCATCGAGCTGCCGAGCCGGTCTATCTCCTTACGGTGCAGCAGCAGCTTACGAGTGCGCCGCGGCTCATGGTTCGTCCAGGTGCCCTGGGTGTACTGCGGGATGTGGACACCGTGCAGCCAGGCTTCGCTGTCAGTGATCTGCCCGAAGCCATCGGTGAGAGTCGCACGACCGGCCCGGAGCGACTTAACTTCGGTACCAGTCAGGACAAGCCCGGCCTCGATCGTGTCTTCGATCGTGTACTCGTGCCGGGCCCGCCGGTTACTGGCAATGATCTTCTTGCCCTGTTCCGCTGCCACGGGAAGCTGATTCTAGCGTCACACGCGCAGGTAACGCCTGAGCGTGAGGAACGAGGTAGCGCCGCAGATGAGCAGGCCGGTGATCATGGCGACGATGATCACCTCCACCAGGTCAGCCGTGCTCAGCGACACCCCATACGGGAAGATGTTGCGCAGGCTGCCCAGCAGGACGGACTTCACCAGGATCAGCAGCCCGGTCGCGACCAGCCAGCCGAACAGCCCGGCGATCATGCCCTCCACCAGGAATGGCAGCTGGACATAGAAGTTCGACGCGCCGACCAGGCGCATGATGCTGGTTTCCCGCCGCCGGTTGAACGCTGACAGCCGGATGGTATTCGCGACCAGCAAGATGGCCGCGACCAAGAGGAAGATGGCGATGATCACGACCGCGTTCCTGGCCCCGTCCAGCAGCCGGTAGAAGCCGCCCAGGATCGTGGAGTCATCCACGACCGACGCCACGCCAGGATACCCATTGACCACCTGGCTCACCGGTAGCGCGTCAGCCTCGGTGTTCTTCAGCCGAATCTCGAAGGAGCTCGGGATCTGGTCCGCGGTCGTGTACTTGACGAACGGCTGATTGGTCGCGAACTCCTGCCTGAACTGCTTGTAGGCCTGGGCCTGCGAGACGTAGGCGGCGCTGACGATGTCCTTGTTGTTGTTCAGTTCCTGCTGGATGGTGGCGATCTCCGCGGCGGTGACGGGCCCGTTCTTCTCGCAGGTCCCGCCCAGTGTGCCGGCCGAGCACAGGTAGACCGAGAGGTTGACCCGGCTCTGCCAGTACGCCCTCGTGTTGTCGACCTGCTTGACGAACATCAGCCCAGTCCCGAGGAGCGACAGGCTGATCGCGACGACCACGACCAGAGCCACCGTCATGGTCAGGTTCCGGCGCAGGCCGATCCACACCTCGGAAAAGACAAACTGGGCACGCATGTCGCTGAATCCTCTTGGTTAGGTCGCGGGGCGGTCAGTAGGCCTGGCCGTAGACCCCGCGCGACTGGTCGCGCACGACCTTGCCGTACTCCAGCTCGATCACCCGCTTGCGCATGGAGTCGACGATCGCCGCATCGTGGGTGGCCATCACGACCGTGGTCCCGGTCCTGTTGATGCGGTCCAGCACCTTCATGATGCCGATCGAGGTCGCTGGGTCGATGTTTCCTGTCGGCTCGTCGGCCAGCAAGATCATCGGTCGGTTGACGAACGCCCTGGCCATGGCGACCCGCTGCTGCTCGCCGCCAGACAGCTCGTCCGGCATGCGGTCCCGCTTGCCCTCCAGGCCGACCAGGTCGATGACCTCGGGCACGACCTTGCGGATGAACCGGCGAGGCTTGCCGATGACCTCGAGAGCGAAGGCGATGTTCTGGTAGACGTTCTTGTTCGGCAGGAGCCGGAAGTCCTGGAAGACGCAGCCAATGCGGCGGCGAAGGTGGGGAACCTTCCAGGTCGTCAGCCGGGCCAGGTCCCTGCCCGCCACTTGGATCCGGCCTGAGGTGGGCCGCTCCTCCTTCAGGACCAGCCGCAGGAAGGTTGACTTGCCCGAGCCAGACGGTCCGACGAGGAAGACAAACTCGCCCTTCTCGACATCCAGGTTCACGTTTTCCAGGGCCGGTCGGCCTTGGTTCGCGTACGTCTTGGTGACGTTATCGAAGTGGATCACTGGCCCATCGCACGTGGTAGACGAGATACTGACTCGGGGTGCCGGGTCCGAAATTCCTGCCCCGGTTTGGTCTCGGGCCAGTCTAGGGGGGAAACTGGCCTGGAACGTCCAACATCGTCGAACTGACCCGGCGGGCGTTATGCCGGGTAGGAGCCGGATGAGCTGCGAGCACCTGATCTGCGCCCAGTGTGCTGGGCCGGTCGCGGAGGGTCGCTGCGCGACCTGCCGTGAAGCCCGCGCGCATGTCCACCACCACAGCCACGGCCTGAGCATCCAGCTGATTGCTGCGGTCTTGCTCGTGCTGGCGCTGCTGACGGTGGCCGCCATGCACCTGGGCCACTAGGCCAGGCCCGAGGGGATCCGCGTGCTGGCATGCCCCTGAGAGTCACAGGCCCTGGGTACGCAGCCAGCGAATCTCGGCCGCGATGAACTCGTCGATCTCGCCGTCCATCACCGCAGCGGTGTTGCCGGTCTCGTAGCTCGTCCGCACGTCCTTGATGTTCTGGTACGGGTGCAGGACGTAGTTGCGGATCTGGGTACCCCAGCTGCGGCCGCCGTCACCGCGCAGCTCGTTCATCTTGGCCGCCTGCTCCTCGCGCTTGCGCTCCAGCAGCTTGGACTGCAAGACAGCCATGGCGGTGGCCTTGTTCTGAATCTGGCTGCGCTCGTTCTGGCAGGACACGACGATGCCGGTCGGCAGGTGCGTGATCCGGACGGCGGAGTCTGTGGTGTTGACTCCCTGGCCGCCGGGCCCGCTGGACCGGAAGACGTCGATCCGCATCTCGTCTTCCGGGATGTCGATGTGGTCGACCTGCTGAACCACCGGCAGCACGTCGACCATGGCGAACGAGGTCTGGCGGCGACCCTGATTGTCGTACTTGGAGATCCGCACCATTCGATGGGTGCCGTGCTCACCACGCAGGGTGCCGTAGGCATACGGCGCCTTGATCGCAAACGTCGTCGACTTGATCCCGGCCTCTTCGGCGTAGGAGGTGTCGTAGACCTCAGTCGCGTAGCCATGCCGCTCGGCCCAGCGCAGGTAGATGCGCTGGAGGCCCTCGGTCCAGTCGGCCGCGTCCGCTCCGCCTGCGCCGGCGTTGATGCTGATCAGGGCCTCTCGGGCGTCGTACTCGCCGCTCAGCAGGGTCCTGATCTCGAGCTGGTCGATCTCCTTGCGCAGCCCAGCCAGCTCCCGCTCGCCTTCTGCCCTGGTGGGCTCGTCCTGCTCGCTCTCGGCGAGCTCGAACATCACCGTCGTGTCGTCCAGTCGTCGGTGCAGCGCCTCGAGCCGAGCAAGCTCGGCATCGAGGTAAGACAGCCGCCGCGTGACCTCCTGCGCCTGCTCCTGGTCCTCCCACAGGCCGGGCTCCGCGGAGCGCTCGCGCAGGCTGTCAGCCTCCTTGCGCATGGCGTCGATGTCGAGGACAGCCTCCACGCTGGCGAGCGTCGCAATCAGCTCAGAGATCTCGCTCGTGGGGTCGGTTGCCATGCATGCAGCCTACGCGAGCCAGCGAAAGAGGCCGATTCCGACACTGACTGACGGGCCAGGCAATACGACTCCGGCGGGCGGTCAGGTCGGCAACGTGGCAGTGGTCACCAGCGTCCGGACCGCCCGGACGGCCACCGACAGCGTCGCGACGGTGAAGGCGTTGCTTTCCCAGATCTCGGTGAGCGTCTGGGTGGCTCGGCGAACAGCTGAGTCGTTCCGCTGCACCCAGGCCGCCAGCCGCTCCTCCGGGCTGGCCGGCGCGGTCACGGTGAGGACGTCCCTGGTCAGTGCCGCATGTGCGGTGTACAGGTCGTCACGGATCGCGCCGCGCGCCATCGTGTTCCACCTGTCGTCCCGCGGCAGCGCGGTGATCATGTCCCGGAGCCTGGCGATCTGGAGCCGGTCGGCCAGGTCGAAGTAGACCTCGGCGGTCTCCTCGACCGACCGCCCGGTGCCGTGGGCGATGTCGACGATGTCGAAGGCCGAGTAGGCGGGCACCATCGCCGCGATGCGGTCGGCGAGGTCGGCCGGCACGCCCCGGGCAGCGTAGACGTCCCGGCGCTCGGCGAACCCGGCCAGATCCCGGCCGGTCAGCATGTCCGGCAGGCTGGCCCCGACGCTCAGCACGCCGGCCGCGAAGAAGTCGATCGTCGCCTGGACGTCGAACGGCGGCCGGCGGAAGTTCAGCAGCCAGCGAGCGGCCCGCTCGGTCAGCTTCCGCCCTTCAAGCAAGGCCAGGATCTGCACGCCGGTGTCGACCTTGCCGTCCAGCGCCTCGACCTGCGACCAGAAGCCCGGCATGTCGAACACCGCGCGCGCGACCAGCCAGGCCGCGGTGATCTCCGGCACTGACGCGCCAGTCTCCTCGTTGAGCCGGAACGCGAAGGTGATGCCGGACCGGTCCACCATGTCGTTGACGACCGCGGTCGTGATGATCTCGCGGTGCAGCCGGTGCTCGGCCATCCCGGCGGCGTACTTCTGCCGCAGCGGCGTGGGGAAGTAGTCGACCAGGACGCGCCGCAGGCAGCCGTCATCGGGCAGTGCCGACGCCAGCACCTCTTGCGCGGAGGCGATCTTCGTCTGCGCCAGCAGCACCGAGAACTCCGGAATGACCAGTCCGGTGCCGGCCGACCGGCGCTCGGCGATCTCGCGGTCGCCAGGCAGGACGTCCAGCCGTCGCCGGATCCTGCCGTCGCGCTCCAGCTTGCGGATGTAGCGGGTGTGCACGTGCAGCATCTGGGCGGACTGCGCCGCCGCGGCCGCGAGCGCGCGGTTCTGCTGGTAGTTGTGCTCCAGTACTTGGCTCGCGACCTCGTCGGTCATCTGCTGGAGCAGGGCGTTGCGGCCGCCGGCCGTCAGGGCCCCGGCCCTGACCTCGCGGTCGAGCAAGATCTTGATGTTGACCTCGTGGTCGGAGGTGTCCACGCCAGCAGAGTTGTCGATGAAGTCCGTGCACACCAGGCCGCCAGCTAGCGCGAACTCGATCCTGGCCTCCTGGGTCAGGCCGAGGTTCCCGCCCTCGCCGACCACCCTGGCCCGAAGCTCGGCCGCGTCGACGCGCACGGCGTCGTTGGACCTGTCGCCCACGTCCGCGTTGGCCTGGTTGGAGGCCTTCACGTAGGTCCCGATGCCGCCATTCCACAGCAGGTCGACCGGCGCGGTGAGGATGGCCGAGATGAGCGCGTCCGGTGATAGCGCGGTGTCGCTGTCGCTGAGGCCGAGGGCCATGCGGGCTGGCGGCGACAACGGGATCGACTTGGCCGACCGGGCCCACACGCCGCCGCCCGGCGAGATGAGGGCCTTGTCGTAATCCGCCCAGGACGACCGCGGCAGGCCGAACATCCGCTGCCGCTCGGCGAAGCTCGCCTCCGGATCGGGGTCGGGGTCCAGGAAGATGTGCCGGTGGTCGAAGGCCGCGATGAGCCTGATGTGCCGCGACAGCAGCATCCCGTTGCCGAACACGTCGCCGGACATGTCGCCGATGCCGACGACAGTGAAGTCGTCGGCATCCACGTCCACCCCGCGAGTGCGGAAGTGGAACCTCACCGACTCCCACGCGCCGCGCGCGGTGATGCCCATCTTCTTATGGTCGTAGCCCTCGGAGCCGCCCGAGGCGAAGGCGTCACCCAGCCAGAACCCGCGCCCCATCGCGATCTCGTTGGCGGTGTC
The DNA here is from genome assembly GCA_963792725.1 of uncultured Actinomycetota bacterium. Lineage (GTDB taxonomy): Bacteria > Actinomycetota > Actinomycetes > Streptosporangiales > Streptosporangiaceae > JAJYUU01. The sequence goes on from CAWBXJ010000006.1 coordinate 310,505, forward strand.
CGAGAACGTCGCCGTGCCCTTGTCGGCGGCCACGACCAGGTACGGGTCGTCCCCGTCGTGGCGCACCACCTGCTCGGGCGGCACGACCCGGCCGGACTCCACATTGTCGGTCACGTCCAGCATCGCCGAGATGAACATGCGGTAGCACGCCAGCACCTCGGCCTGGTAGGCCTCGCGATCGCCAGGATCGGGCAGCTGCTTGCACACGAAGCCGCCCTTGGCCCCGGACGGCACGATGACGGAGTTCTTGACCTCCTGGGCCTTGGCCAGGCCGAGGATCTCGGTGCGGAAGTCCTCGCGCCGGTCTGACCAGCGCAGGCCGCCGCGGGCGACGCTCGCGAAGCGCAGATGCACGCCCTCGAACCGGGGCGAGTAGACGAACATCTCAAACTGCGGGCGCGGCGCCGGCAGGTCGGGCACCCGCTGGGCGTCCAGCTTGAACACCAAGTACGGAACGGGGCCAGAAGCAGTACTGAAGTAGTTCGTTCGCAGCGTCGAGCCGATCAGGCCCAGATAGGACCGCAGGATGCGGTCCTCGTCGAGGCTGGCCACGCCGTCGAGTGCACCGGTGATCTCCTCAGTGATCGCCTCGCTCCGCTCGGCTTCGCCAGCCTGCTTTGCCGGGTCGAACCTGGACTCGAACAGCATGACCAGCAGCCGCGCGATCGAGGCATTGCCCCGCAGCACGCTCTCGATGTAGTCCTGGCTGAAGGTGATATTGGCCTGCCGGAGGTACTTGGCGTAGGCGCGCAGCACGGCGACCTGGCGCCAGGTCAGCTGCGCGTCGAGCACCATCGCGTTGAAGCCGTCATCCTCGATCCGGCCATCCCACAGGGCCGCCAGCGCACCCTCGATCTGCTCGCGGACGCGCTGGTTGGAGATCAGGTCGCCTTGCGCCGCCTCGCCCGCCTCCGATACCGGCCGACGGCGCAGGCCGAAGTCGTAGATCCAGAACGGCTCGTCGGCGCCGAACTCGTACGGGTGCTCGTCCACCACGTCGACGCCCATGTGCTGGAGCCGTGGGAGCACGTCGGTCAAGGTGATGGGGCCGGCCGTCCGGTAGATGGTCAGCCGCCATACCCGCTTCATGGTGTCGGGCACGTCGTCGTCGGGCTCGATGGGCACGCCGCCGACGTAGGTCTCCGATTCCCACAGCTCGAAGTCGATACTGCGGTCGGAGTCGCGGAGCTCCAGGATCCTGGCGAAGTCGGTGACCGCGGCTGACGCCGGCACGTCGGTCTTGTAGGTCTCCGGGATCGCGCCACCGATCTGGGTGAGCAGTTCCCTGGCGCGCTGCGGGCCGAAGGTCGCGGCGGCCTCGTCGGCCACGTCGTCGTCCCAGGAGCGGACGGCAGCGGCGACAGCGCGCTCTAGCTCGGCCGGATCGGCATCGGGGAGCTGGCGGCCGCGATCCGCGCGAACGACGAGGTGGAGCCTCGCCACTGGCGACTCGCCCACCTGGACGCTGTAATCGACCTGCGCGGCGCCGCCGAGGGCGCGTTGCAGTATTTCCTGCGCCCGCAGCCTGACCTGCGTTGTGTAGCGGTCCCTGGGCAAGTAGATCAGGCAGGACACGTACCGGCCGAACACGTCCTTGCGCAGGAAGAGGCGGGTATGGCGGCGCTCGCGCAGCACATGCACGCCGGCGGTGATGGCGACCAGGTCGCCCACCGGGGTCATGAACAGTTCCTCGCGCGGGTAGAAGTCGAGCACTTCGGCGACGTCCTTGCCGTCGTGGCTGTCGGCGGCCATGCCGGACAGCTCGAGCACCTCGGCGAGCTTGCGTCGCAGCACCGGGGTGCTCTTGATGCTCTCGGCAAACGCGGCGTGCGTGTACAGGCCGAGGAACCGGTACTCACCGGTGATCTCGCCGGCGGGCGACAGCCGCTTCACCGCCACGTAGTCGAGGTAGCTGGGCCGGTGCACGGTCGAGCGAGAGTTGGCCTTGGTGACGATGAGCCGCTGCGGTTCGAGCGCCCGCGCCTGGACCTCCTCGGGCAGCATCGCGAACGAGCCGCGCCCGACCCGATCGTGCCGCAAAATGCCGAGGCCGGTGCCGGGGACGGCCCTGAGCGCCATCCCGTCGGGCCCGGTCTCCAGGTCGTACTCCCGGTAACCGAGGAACGTGTAATGCCCGTCGGCCAGCCAGCGCAGCAGCTCGGCGATCTCGGCGGGAGCGTCGGTCCCTCCTGAGCCCTTATCCTCCGGGGCCAGCAAGCTGTCGGCGAGCGAGAGGGCCCGCGCGCGCATCCGAGGGTAATCCTCGACGGCGACCCGGACGTCACCCAGCACCCGGAGCAGGTCAGCAGCGAGCGGCTCGGCCTCGCCAGCCCCGAGCGGCGGGATCTCGATGTGCGTCCACGACTCGGCCAACTCGTCGTGGCTGGGCTTGCTGCCCGTGGCTTGGTCGCCCGCGGCTTGGTCAGCAGCGACCTGGCCATCGGCCAGTTGCCCGGCGCTGGCCTGGCCAACGATCTCGAGCAGCGTCCCGGCCACATCGCGGCGGACCCGCAGCTGCGGGTGCACGATGAGCCGGGCCGACAGCCCGTGCCTGGCCAGCTCCATGGTGATGGAGTCGACAAGGAAAGGCATGTCGTCTGTCACGATGTCGATGACATCGGCCGGCGGGTCTAGCACTGCGTCGGCGCCGCGCCGGACCTCGACCAGCGCCCGGCCCTGCGGGCGGTTCGCTGCCACCTGCGCATGCCTGGCTGTGACGGCGGCCAGGCGGTCGGGGCCAGCAGCGGACAGGTCATCGGCCGCCACGTGCCGGTAGTACGCCTTGAGGCAGACGGACACATCGCCGACGCCCGGCAACGGGCCAGCGCAGAGGGCTGCCTGCGACAAGAGGGCATGCTTGCTGTCGGCCGTCGCAACGCTGACACTGTCCGACATCTCTTCCACTCCCTTAGACACGGCTACGCTGCCGCTTCCAGCATGGCTACAACTGCCTGGCGTTCACAACGAGTCCCGCAGTTCCCACAGCAGCGGGTAGTAGCGCAGCGGCACCCGCCGCTGCAGGTAGGGCGCGCCGGTGGAGCCGCCTGTCCCGGACTTGGTGCCGATCTGCCGCTCGACCATCTGGACGTGGCGGGCCCGCCATAGCCCGGCGAGCTCGTCGTGGGTCAGCAGGTCCTCCGCGAGCTGCCAGAGGTCGTCGTGGTGCGGGCGGTCCCGTGCGACGGCCACCAGCGACTGCAGGATCTGCTTGTCATCGCTGACCGGCAGGCCGCGAGCGCCGAGCAAGTCGACGAAGGCATCCCACAGCGATGGCTCGGCGAGCCGGGCAGTCAGCCGGTCGTGCTCGTCCGGCGTTAGCGCCCTGAACCTGCGGATGAAGCCGGGGTCCTTGGCGCCGGAGAGGAATTCCAGCTCCCTGAACTGAACCGACTGAAACCCGCTGGCTGGTGCCAGCGCCGCCCGGAACTGGAGGAAATCCTGTGGCGTCATCGTCTCCAGGACGTCGATCTGACTCACCAGCAGCCGCTCGACTACGTGCACCCGGTGCAGCAGGTGCCGGGCCAGCCAGGTCTGCCTGCCGCCATCGGCTTCCGAGCCTGACAGCATCGCGTCCCGGACCGCCGTCAGCTCGTGCAGCAACTGCTTGAACCACAGCTCGTAGGTCTGATGCACGATGATGAACAGCAGCTCGTCGTGCGCCGGCGGGCTCACCTCAGGTACCTGCTGGGCCAGCAGCTGCGGTACCCGCAGATAGCTGCCGTAGGTGAGCAGGCCGCCTTCTTCGCCGAAGCTGCGTCCAGTGGCTTCGGTCACGCCGGGCCGCCTGGTGCGAAGAACGTCAGCACGTCGGGGTTGGCGAGCGCGTCCCGATCGGCTGCCTCGGCGACGGGCGTGCCGAGCAGGATCTTCCGGACAGGCACCTCGAGTTTCTTGCCAGACAGCGTGCGCGGGATGCCAGGGACCTGGTTGATCTCGTCCGGCACGTGGCGCGGGGACAGCTCGGTGCGCAGTAGCGATCTGAGCCTGCCGGCCAGTGCGTCGTCGACGGCGTACCCGTCCGCTGGCACCACGTAGAGGATCAGTCGCCCGTCCTGGCCCAGCTTGCCCGTGTCGACCACGAGGCTGTCGGCGACCTCGGGCAGCCGCTCCACTACCCGGTAGAACTCGCTGGTGCCCATCCGGACGCCGCCCCGGTTCAGGGTTGCGTCCGACCGGCCGTAGATCACGCAGCCGCCGTCCGGCAGGATCATGATCCAGTCGCCGTGCCGCCAGACGCCCGGATAGTCGGCGAAGTAGCTGGCCCGGTACCGCTCGCCAGCGGGGTCATGCCAGAACCCGACCGGCATGGACGGCATCGGCTGGGTCAGCACCAGCTCGCCCACCTCGCCGACGACCGGCTGGCCGGCCGGGTCGAAGGCCTCGACCTTGGCCCCGAGGCACGGCCCGGAGATCACGCCCGCGCGGACGGGCAGCAGCGGCGATGGCCCGACGAATCCGGTGCACACGTCGGTGCCGCCAGAGAGCGAGCCGAGAATGAGGTCGGACGACCCCGTTCCCAGCTCTTGATAGACCCATCGGAAACCTTCAGGCGGGAGCGGTGAGCCGGTGGAGCCAACGCCCTTCAGGGCGGACAGATCATGCTCGGCGGCCGGCCGGACGCCTTCCTTCATGCAGGCCATCAGGTACGGCGCGCCGGTACCGGCATAGGTCACGCCAGCCTGCGCTACCAGCCGCCAGAGCGCGCCCGTGTCCGGGTACACCGCGCTGCCGTCGTAGAGCACCACCGTCGCGCCGACCAGCAGGCCGCCGACCAGGTAGTTCCACATCATCCAGCCGGTCGTGGTGTACCAGAAGAACGTGTCGCCGCGGCCCAGATCCTGGTGCAGGCCGAGGGCCTTCAGGTGCTCCAGGACGATGCCGCCATGGCTGTGCACGATGGGCTTCGGCAGGCCCGTCGTGCCCGACGAGTACAGCACCCACAGCGGGTGCGAGAACGGCACCGCGGCGAACTCGAGCTCGGGCGGCTCGCCGTCGGCGGGGCCCAGCTCTCGCCAGCCCAGCTCTCGCCAGCCCAGCTCTCGCCAGCTCACCTCGCGGACGCTCGCAGGCAGGCCGGTCAGCCCGGCACCGGTGTCGAGGTAGTCCACCAGTACCACAGCTCGCAGGCCAGGCAGCTCGGCGGCGATGGCGGCCAGCTCAGGCCGCCGGTCGAAGCGCTTGCCACCGTAGGCGTAGCCGTCGACGCCGAGCAGCACAGTCGGCGAGATCTGGGCGAACCTGTCGATCACGCTGCGCGCCCCGAAGTCGGGCGAGCACGAGGTCCAGATCGCACCGAGGCTAGCGGTCGCGAGCATTGCGATCAGGGCCTCAGGTGCGTTCGGCAGGTAGGCCGCGACCCGGTCGCCCCGGCCGACCCCCAGCGCGACCAGTCCGGCCGCGACCCTGGCGACCTCTGCGTGGAGCTCGCCGTAGCTGAGCTGGCCGCCGTGGCCCGCCTCTGAGCTGTAGCTGACGGCGACGCGGTCGGGCTCGACGGCCGCCCGGTGCAGCGCGTTGCGCGCGTAGTTCAGCGTGCTGTCGCCGAACCAGGTGACCGACGGCATCTGGCCGTCGACCACCGGGCCTGCCCCGCGGGTCCCGAGTACCCCGAAGAAATCCCAGATCGACGACCAGAACTCGGCTGGCTCGTCGACCGACCACCGCCAGAGGTCGCGGTAGGAGGGAACGCCGTCTGGCGCGTCGATGACCGGGCCGCCGTGGGCGGCAAGCCACCGGGTGTAGTCGGCGATGACGGTGCCGGCCACCGACTGTGCTGTCGGCTGCCAGAGCGTGTCACCGTAATCGCGCCCGGCGGTCGGCGCCAGGTCGTCGCCCACGCCCTACGCCCCCCAACCAGTCGGCAGTCCGTCCTCGTTGACTGGACTGTTATATACCAGTATGCGGTTCCTACGAGCCCGCCCGGTGCGTACCAGGCTAGCGACTGAACGAAGGTGCAGCTAGCGTCCGGCAGGCACCCTGGTCAGCCGGTCGATCGCGGCAATGACCTCGTCGGTGTCCGACAAGTCGGCCAGCACCAGGTCAGCGCCCGCGTCGCGGAGCTCAGCCAGCGTCGCCCGGCCGGTCGCCACTGCGATGCTCCGGGCGCCCCCGACACCCGCCGCTTCTACGTCACGGACCGTATCGGCGATGTACACCGTAGAGTCCTCGCTGATCGGCGTCCCGTACTTCTCGCTGGCCTGGCCCCGGACCAGCAGCAGGAGTGAACCACGCGGATAGGCGTCCGACCCGTAGCCGCCGATCTCCAGGTCGAAGAGCCGGTCCAGGCCGAAGGCGCGGAGCTTGCAGGCCGCGTTGGGCTTGATGGTGCCGGTCAGCACCGACTGAACGACGCCGGGTAGGTCTGCGGCCGCAGTGACAGCCTGGCGAGCGCCGGTCAGCAGCCGCCCTTGACGGGGCAGCTCGTCTTGCCGCAGCGCGAACGTGGCCTCGAGCTCCCAGCAGTACCTAGCCAGTAGCTCGGCGTCGGCGACGTCGTCCGTGCCAGTCGGCACGTCGTTCAGGTACAGGGATTCGAAGAAGATCTCGGTGTCACTCCGGCCAGCTAGCTGCGGCAGGGCTGCGAGGGGGCGGCCAGTGACGCGGCGGAAGGCGTCGGCGTAGGCATCCCTGGCGACCCTGCCGACATCGAGCAGGGTGAGATCGATGTTCCAGAGGACCAGGCGGTCGATGGCACACCTCCTGGGTGAGCTATCCGTTGGCAGCGAGCGTACCGCCGGATCGGACAACTGACGCAATTAACTCAGCATTCACCCGAATTCGCCCTGGCCGGGTACGCCGGGTGATGCTGTGGTTCGGCCGGCGCGAGCTCCCGGCCTGCAGCAGGCCGGGTTCCGGCCGGGTCGCCGGTTCGCGTGGCGACGTCGGTCGCTGGCGTGCCCGCCGTGCCGGTCTCGCCGGGTGCTGCGGCGCGCGCCGCGCCCATCTCGCCGGGCACTGTCGCGTCCGCTGGCCCCGGCCCCGGCGCCGAGTCCGCGCCGGCGATGGCCCGCAGATAAGCCTCCTGCACCTTGGCGACCTCGGCGTCGGGCTGCCGGAACCAGTTCGTGGACCACAGCCGGTGATAGCGCCAGCCGAGTCGCTGCAGGTGCTCGCCGCGCAGCCGGTCCCGGTCCCGGACGCTGCCGGACTCGCGGTAGGACGCCCCGTCGGCCTCGATGGCGAGCACCATCCGGGTCGGATCTTGCGGGTGGGTAGCGGCGAAATCGACGCGGTACCCGCCGACGCCATACTGCGGCACGACGGTGATCCCGGCCGCCGCCAGCCTGTCGCGCACATCGGCCTCGAACGCGTCGAGCTGGCCTGCGCCGGAAGCTTCCTGGGCAGAGCCGCCCGAGCTGGCATAGTCCAGGTAGTCCGCGAGCATGCGCGCGCCAGCCTTGGTCACCCGGTCCGGATCGACGTCATGCCCCGAGAACGAGCTGACCAGCGTCAGCCGGTGCTTTGCCCGGGTCGCGGCCACGTTGAGGCGGCGCTCGCCGCCGTCGCGCAGCAGCGGTCCCCACTGATAGCGCATGCGCCCGTCCGGGTGCTTGCCGTACCCGATCGACAAGATGATCGCGTCTCGCTCGTCACCTTGCACCCGCTCCAGGTTCTTGACAAAGAAGGGCTCCGGCACGTCCTCGGCAAAGAAGGCCTCGAGCGCCGCGTACTCGCCGTCACTGAGCCCGGCCGGATCAGCTGGTCCGACGGCCTCGCCAAGACGGGCCAGCGCTGTCCGCAGCGCGGCGTCGATGCGCTCGGCGTGCTTGATGCCGAGCGCGATCACGCCGAGAGACTCGGCCGGATGCTCGCGCGCATGCGCGAGCACGAGCTCCACGACCTTGCGCACCTCGGCGTCGACCGACGCCTCCTGGCCCAAGCCGGGACCCTGCGCCACCACCACGTGCCGCAGGCAGTCGTCCCGGAGCACGCCGGGGAACGTCGTGAGCGCGCCCCCGTAGATCCGGCTGTTGGAGAACGCTACGAGCCGCTCGTCCCGGCTGCGGTAGTGCCAGGCGAGTGGTGCCGTGGGGAGCAATGGGCGAAGCGCGTCGAGCACAGACTCAAAGCCAGCGCCGAATGACACGAGGTTCTCATCGTCGTCACCAGCGTCGTCGTCAGAGTCGCCGACCTGACGGAAGAAGTTCGTCGGCGGCAGTTGCCGGTCGTCACCGGCTACGACGATCTGGTGGCCGCGCATGATGGCGGGGATCGCGTCGGCGGGCACGATCTGGCTGGCTTCGTCGAAGATCACGACGTCGAACAGCCTGGCGACGGGCAGGACCTGGCTGACCATCAGCGGTGACATCGCCCAGCACGGCTTGATCGCGAACAGCACATCGCTGGCCTGATCGAGCAGCCGCCGCAGCGGCAGGTGGCCGCGCCGCAGTGCGGCCTGCTTGCGGATGACCCTGGCCTGCAGCGGATGCCGGTCACAGGCTTCCGCGAGCGCCTGCGCCCACGCCCGCCGCACCCGGCCGCGGTTGGCGGCCAGATGCTGGATGTCGTGGACGCGGAAGTCGCCGGCGATCTCGTCGAGCGCGTCGCCGCGATCAGCGGAGTACCGGGGATCGTGCACCCGCATCTGGTCGAGGATGGCGGAGTACCAGGCGTAGTCAAAGGCGGCCGCGGCCAGATCGGGGCCGGCCTCGCGCCGAGCTAGCTCGTCGAGCAGCGGGCCGAGGCTCAGGTCGCCGAACCTGGCGCCCAGCTCGTACAGCCTCGGCAGCTGCCACGCCGTGTCCTGGTCGGCCGCGAGTTCCGCCAGCAACGGGCGCGGCTCGGCCGGCAGACTGACAACCGATCCAAGCGCGGTGAGCTGCGCGTCGCAGTCTGCCCACAGCGCGGCTAGCTCGGCTGCGCGCGATGGCAACCGCGGCAAGCCGGCATCGGTGCGCAGGTCCAGCCACTGGGCTAGGTCCCCGGCCGCCTTCGACAGCGCGGCCGATAGCTGTTCCTCGGTCAGTTGCTTCCCCGTGGCCTCGGCGAGCGAGCGCGCCTGCTTGCGCAGCGCCCGGCGGTCGCGAAAGCCGAGCCCCGTCCCGTCCCGCGTCGCGCAGGCAAGCCTGGCTGGATCCGCCGCGTATACGCCGGTGCCGAGTTCGGCAATGGTGGCCCCGATCCCGGCGAACAGCCGCAGCACCGCCACCGCGTCTGGGTACGACCCTGGCGGGCGCAAGCCCGTGTCCGCCGCGGCGTGGCTTACCCGGTCCATGAGCAACGGCAGACTGCGGCTGCTCAGTCGCACCGCGAGCTCGCACGCCCGGCGGGCTTCGGCTGGGCTGCGCAGCGCCGCGCCGAACCAAGGTGTGCTGCCGGGCCGGAGGCTGAAGCCGCCGAGGTGGGCGAATTCGCGAAGCTCGTCTCGGATCCGATCACCCCGTTCCCGGTCGATCTGCTCAGGGTTATCGAGCCGGAGGTCCGAGCGTGCCTCAGCCGGCACCCCGAGGAGGGCCGACTGCACCTGGAATGGGGTCAATCCCCAGGGCTGGTGACGCTGGTGCAGCGCGGACACGTGCCGGGTGAGCCGCCGATGCCGATCGGCGAGGCGCCGGTGCAGGTCGCCGGTGTCCGGCGCGGGCGTGCGCTGCGCCTCGTCCATCGAGTCGCCCAGGTCCTTAGCAATACGCAGCCGGTCTTTGGTGCCCTCGTGGATGTCGAGCACGACCTCGCCCAGGCTGGCGCCCTTGAGCCGGGACAGCACAGCGTCGATGGCGGCGCGCTTCTCCGCGACGAACAGCACCTTCCGGCCGCGCGCGACCAGCGCGGCGATGAGGTTGGCGATCGTCTGGCTCTTGCCGGTGCCCGGCGGTCCGTGGATGACCAGGCTGCGGCCGGCGAGGACGGCGTCGATGGCGTTGCGCTGGGACGAGTCGGCGTCCAGCACGGAGTAGTCGTGCTCGGGAGACTCTGGACTGGGCGGTGCGTCCTCGTCGGCGCCAATCGATTCCTGCGCGTCCGGGTCGCCGGCGATCGCGGCCACGACGTCGCTGTCGCACAGCAGTTCGCCGGCGGCCTGCAGATCTTGCACCATCGGCAGCTTGGCGTACGTGAACGTGCCGATGACCAGGCGGCTGGTGATGTGGAAGCCAGGCACTTCCGCGTCCCGAGCCGCGGTCGTGAGCAGCTCGGCTACCTTGGCGGGATCCGTCGTGGCGAGGTCCGCAGTGGCGGCGCCGAAGACGCTGGCCAGCTTGTGTAGCAGCACCGGGTTGACCTCGTAGTCGTCATCCAGGACGAGATCGAAGTCGTCGTGCCGGGCCCTCGTGGGCGTGATTGTCAGGCCGCGCAGCAGCACCGGAGCGCATGGCTCCAGGAACAGCTCATCCCAGCCGGCCATCCCGGTGGCGAGGAAGCCGACCCGGATGCCGCGCTCTTCGAGCAGCTCACGCGCCTTGCGGTAGATCACCTGGGCGCGACGGATGGCGTCAGCTCTGGCATCGACGTCCTGGAACAGGCGGGTGATCCGGACCGACCCGGTGCGCAGGAACCGGTCCAGTGCAGTCGGATCGGCGGCGGCCAGGTCCAGAGTTCCGGCCCGTCGGTCCTTGTAGTACAGCAGCGTGTTCCGGCCGCCCAGGTCGGTCAGGGCGTCGATCCAGCGCGCTTGTGCCGCCGCGATCAGCGCCGTGCGCCGAGCATCACGTCCGTCGGTGACCAGCCCTGCGGATCCGTCCGCCTCGTCTGCGTCGCCCGCCGCCGACGCATGATCCGACGCAGACTCGGGCATGTAGTCGGTCATCTGCTACCTCCGCCGCGCGCAGCCTTGCCCCGGCCTATGGAACTCCGGACGGCCGCCTAAAGTGCCCACGGCGGCGGCATCTATGCGCCGACGGCGAGGGCGTCAGCCCATGTGCGGGTAGCGATGATCGACAGGCGGGACGAACGTCTCCTTGATCGTCCGTGCGTTGACCCAGCGAATGAGGTTGAAGATCGAGCCAGCCTTGTCGTTCGTGCCGCTGGCGCGGGCGCCGCCGAACGGCTGCTGCCCCACGACGGCCCCGGTCGGCTTGTCGTTGATGTAGAAGTTTCCGGCCGAGAACCGCAGCGCCTGCGTTGCCCGCGCGATCGCGGCCCGGTCCTGGGCGATGATCGAGCCGGTCAGCGCGTACGGCGCGATGTCGGCGGCCTGCGCCACCACGGCGTCGTAGTCGGCGTCGTCGAACACGTGCACGCCGAGGATCGGGCCGAAGTACTCCCTGGTGAAGATCTCGTCCGTGGGATCGCTCGACATCAGCACGGTGGGCTGCACGAAGTAGCCCTGCGAGTCGTCGGTCGCGCCACCGGTCAGGACCGAGACGGCGGGCCGCGCCGCCACCCGCGCCAGCGCGTCGCGGTGCCGGCCGAACGCCCGCTCGTCGATCACCGCACCCATGAACAGCGACAGATCACTGGCCACGTCACCCATGGTCAGGGCTTCGGCCGTGCCGATGAGCTGGTCCTTGGTCCGGTCCCAGACGCTGCGGGCCACATAGGCGCGCGAGGCCGCCGAGCACTTCTGCCCCTGGTACTCATAGGCGCCGCGCACGAGGGCGGTCACCAGCACATCCGGGTCCGCGGACGGGTGCGCGATCACGAAATCCTTGCCACCGGTCTCGCCTACAAGCCGCGGGTACCCGCGGTAACCGGCGATGCTTTCCCCCACGGTCCGCCATAGGTGCTGGAACGTCCCCGTCGAGCCGGTGAAGTGCACTCCGGCCAGGTCAGGGTGGCGAAGCGCGACGTTGGAGACCGCACTGCCGTCTCCGGTGACCATGTTGATGACGCCCGGCGGCAGCCCGGCGGCCTCGAGCAGCCGCATCAGGTAGTGGGCCGATAGCTGCTGGGTGGGCGACGGCTTCCAGATCACCACGTTGCCCATCAGCGCCGGTGCTGTCGGCAGGTTCGCGGCGATCGAGGTGAAGTTGAAGGGCGTGATCGCCAGCACAAACCCCTCGAGCGGGCGGTACTCCAGCCGGTTCCAGATGCCGGGGGCACTGGCCGGCTGCTCGGCCAGCAGGCGCCGGCCGTAGTGCACGTTGTACTTCCAGAAGTCGATCAGCTCGCAGGCGGCGTCTATCTCGGCCTGGAACACCGACTTGGACTGGCCGAGGATCGTCGAGGCGTTGATCACCGACCGCCACGGCCCCGCGAGCAGGTCCGCCGCCTTGAGGAAGATCGCCGCCCGGTCGTCGAACGACAGCTCCTGCCAGCCCGGTGCCGCCGCCCGCGCCGCCTCGATCGCGGCTGTCACGTCGGCGTCGGTGGCGTTGCGCAGCTGACCGAGGACATGCCGGTGGTTGTGGGGCTGGACGACCTCGATGCTGTCTCCGCCGCCCAGCACCTGCCGGCCGCCGATCGTCATCGTCAGCTCGGCCCGCTCGCCCGCCAGGTCCTTGATCTTCTGCTCGAGCGTCGCGCGCTCCGGGCTGCCGGGGGCGTATCCCTTGATCGGCTCGTTCCCCGGAACCGGGACATTCGTGACAGCATCCATCGCCGATCGCTCCTTGTGTTACCCGACGTCAGTGGCGGCATGACCATCGTGCCACGACCGGCCAAATCGGGCCGCCAAGGGCTGCCAGCGGCTGTCCATTCCCGCAGGTCAGGTGCCAGGACCGGCTAGGTCGCCGAGCTCCTGCGTGGCGTACCACAGCAGCTCGAAGCCTTCCGCGCCGTCCACGACGAACCGCGCGTCGTCGTCACCTTTGTCCGCGGCTGGCAGGGCCCGCACGGCGGCGGCGATCTCGCCGGCGGCGGCAGCGTCGTCGACGTGCCCCGAGGCGACGTCGCGCAGCGCGACCGGACCGCTGATCTCCACCAGGGCCGGCTCGTCGAATCCGGAGCGCGCGGTGACCTGCCGGTCGGCGACCTCGGCGGCGAGCACCACCCGGCGCCGCGGCGCGTCCGGATCGGCGGCGAGCATGCGCAGCGACTCCCTGGCCGCGTGCATCATCGCCACGTACTCAAGTTCCTCGATATCGCCGCTGGAGTACCACTCCCGCAGCGAGGGCGTGACTGCGAAGCCGCGGACCGGCGATCCGTTGATCTCGCCAGTGCGCAGCAGCCCGGCCACAGCCGGCAAGGTGGAAGGCACGTACACGCGCACGACAAGCCCCGAAGCGCTAACGAATAGACCTAGAGTGTGCCAGCCCGGCCACCCCAGGTTCAGCTAATTGCCCGACCTGCTTGCGACGCCGCGATAGCCGCGATCACCGCCGCGACCGCCGCCTCCAGCGACTCGTGCTCCCAGACACGCACGACCGCCAGCCGGCCGCCGCCAGCGCGGCATCGGCGGCCCGGTCACGCGCCACGTTCCGGGCCAGCTTGGGCTCCCAGTACCAGGTGTTCGCGGCTGGCTGGGTGCCGTGCTCCGGACAGCAGTGCCAGAAGCAGCCGTCGACGAACACCGCCACCCGCCGCGCCGTGAACGCGATGTCGGGTCGCACCCGCGCGCCGGTCAGGTCGAGCCGGTAGTCCTTGCGATATCGGTACCCCTGCTTGTGCAGGGCGCGCCGCAGCGCAAGCTCAGGCTTGGTGTCGCTGCGCCGGTTGGCCCGCATATTGGCCGAACGGCCCGGACTAGCCGGGTGCGGGTAGTCAGCCACAGCCGTTAAGGCTAGCCAACTTCGTGCCGGGAACGGGGCCGCTCTGTCCGCCGCCGCCAGCCAGGCCGTGGCCGCTTACCGCAGCAAGACGCCCAGCAGGTCCGCGACCTGCTGGGCAGTGTCGTCGGCCGCGCTGTGGAGCACCCCAGTGAAGCCGATCTGCTCGGCCGCGGTGATGTTCGCCTGGATGTCGTCGATGAAGACGCACTCCTGCGGTGGTAGCCCTAGCAACTCCGCCGCGTGCAAGAAGATGCGCGGCTCCGGTTTGCGCATGCCGACCTCACCCGAGATCACCACGACGTCGAACATGTCGGGGAACAGCTCGCGCGGATAGCCGAAGCCCCACGAGTTCGACAGCAGCCCAGTCGGCACGCCGTCGGCTTTCAGCTTCCGGAACAGGTCCAGCATCGCGTCGTCCAGCGTCTGCCCGGCGAACATGCGGGCCAGCAAGCCGGGGCCGGCCACCGGGCCGCCGTTCTCCAGCACCAGCTCCCTGGCCAGCGCGACCTCGAATTCCTCGTTCGTGCACTCGCCGCGCTCCAGCGCGTGGATCGGATTGTGCTCACTGCCGTCGGCGTAGGCCTGCTTGACCCACTGGCGCATGACGGCGACGTAGCTCGCCCGGTCGATGCCGTCGGCCGTGAGCCAGGCATTGACGCTGTCGCCGATGGGGCTGGTCATGACGCCACCCCAGTCGGTGATCACTCCCCGCAGTGCTGGCACAGATTGATCGTAAACGAGGCCATGCGTTGCCTGGTCCGAGCAGCCTGCTGACAGAATCACGCCATGGACCGCGTAGCAGTAGTGACCGGAGCAAGCAGCGGGATCGGCGCAGCCTCGGCGACCGGGCTGGCCACCGCTGGCTATCACGTCGTGCTGGCCGCGCGCCGCCCCGACCGGCTCGCCCAGGTGGCCGCACAGATCGCCGGCGCTGGCGGCAGCGCCGACGTGCACGAACTGGACGTGACCGACCGCCCATCGGTCGACGCCCTGGCCGCGTCGCTTGACCGGTGCGACGTCCTGCTCGCCAACGCCGGCGGCGCGGTGGGCGCCGATACCATCGCCCACAGCTCGGCCGCTGACTGGCAGGCCATGTACAACGTGAACGTGCTCGGCACGCTGCACGTGACGCAAGCGCTGCTGCCCAAGCTGATCGACAGCGGCGCTGGCACGATCGTGCTGATGGGCTCGACTGCCGGGCTCATCAGCTATGAGGGAGGCGGCGGGTACGTCGTCGCTAAGCACGGGACGCACGCGTTCGCCGAGACGCTGCGGCTCGAGCTGTTCGACCAGCCCGTCCGGATCATCGAGATCGCGCCGGGCATGGTGAAGACAGCCGAGTTCGCGGTGAACAGATTCCGCGGCGACGCCGAGAAGGCCGCCGCCGTCTACGCAGGGGTCGCCGAACCCCTGACCGACGCCGACGTGGCCGACGCCGTGGTCTGGTCGGTCACCAGACCCGCACACGTCAACGTCGACCTGCTGGTGCTCCGGCCGCGCGCCCAGGCGGCCCAGCACAAGGTGCACCGGGTCTTCTGACGCCAGCGCAGGTCAGCTGTCCTCGGCGAAGCGCAGGCCAAGCCGCCGAAGCCGACCGCCTCGCGGCCTGGGCGTTACTAGACTACGGCGGTGCACACTGGGACGAGCGCGACCGAGGCCGCAGCCCGTTCCCGGTTGCTCACCGTCGAGTCCTACTCGGTGTTCCTGGATCTGACCGACGGCGGAGACACGGCCCGATCGCGAACCGAGATCCGCTTCCGGTGTCGCGAGCAGGGCGCGGCGACGTTCGCCGACCTAGACGCGATCGCAGTGCATGAAGTGGTCCTGAACGGCGAGCCCCTGGATCTCATGTCGGCGGCAGACGGCCGCGTCGTGCTTGCTGACCTTGCGGCCGACAACACGCTCGTGGTCGACGCGACTATGGCCCTGTCGCGTGACGGCAGCGGCCTCACCCACTACACAGATCCGGCCGACGGACACAGCTATGTGCTGGCCAACTGCTTCCCGACCGCAGCGCCCAGCGTGTTCTGCTGCTTCGACCAGCCCGACCTGCGCGCCGCGATCACGCTCATCGTCACGCTCCCGGCCGGCTGGACCTGCATCTCGAATGGCGAGGCGCTGCATAGGCCCGCCGATGGCGCGGCAGGCGTGTGGCGGTTCGGGGCGGTGGTCTCGATGAAGCCGTATGAGTTCACGTTGTGCGCCGGGCCTTACGTCACCGGACCCGCGTCGGCCAGCGAGGTCAGCCCGGCCAACACCCAGCTCACCGTGCACTGCCGACCGACGCTGGCCAAGTCGCCCGGCCTGGCCCGTATCGCCGGCCTGGTAGCCGTGGCGCTCCGGCACTACGAGCAGCTGCTCGAGGTGCCCTGCCCATACGACAAGCTCGACATCGTCTTCGCGCCCGAGCTTGGGCCGCTGGCGATGCAGCTGCCGGCCGTGATGTATGTGAGCGAGACGCTGCTGCAGCGCGCCGCGGACCCCGAAGACGATCACGTCGGGCTCGTCCTGGCCCACGAGGCCGCCCACCTGTGGTTCGGCTGCCTGGTCGAGGGCCGCTGGTGGGATGACCTGTGGCTGGCCGAGGCGCTGGCCACGTACCTGAGCGTCGATGCCGCGGCTGAGGCACTCGGGGACACCAACGCCTGGGCCGAGTTCGGCATGAGCAACAAGGCGTCGGCTTATCAAGCCGACGGCCTGCCGAGCACGCAGCCGGTCTCGTCGCCAGTGGAGTCGGCAGCCGACGCGCTGACCCGGCCCGCGCCGATTACGTACACCAAGGGCGCCAGCGCGCTCCGTCAGCTCGGCGCGCTGATCGGGCCCGGCACGATGCACCTCGGACTGCGTGACTACCTGACCACGTACGCCTGGCTGACGACGTCGCTCACCGACCTAATCGAATGCTGGTCGCGTGCCAGCAACCGCGACCTCATGCCATGGGCGGCCGAGTGGCTGCAGCAGCCCGGCGTGAGCACGCTCCGGCCGGAGATCACGGTAGGACCGGACGGAATGATCACCTCGTTCGCGATCATCCAGGATCCGCCGCTGTTTGACGGCACCGGGCCGCTGCGCACGCACGCGCTGACGATCGGGATCTACGATCTGGACGGACCTCAGCTCGTCCGCCGCGGCCGGATCGGCGTCACGCTCAGCGACGAGTGGACGCATGTACCCGAGCTGACGGGCGTCCCGAGGCCAGCGGCGATCATCCTGAACGACACCGACCTGACCTTCGCCACGATCAAGCTCGATCCTGTCTCGTGGCGCTCGCTGGTCTCGTGCGCGATGGACGTGACCGACCCGGTGGCCGAAGCGGTCTGCTGGAACGCTGCCTTCGGCATGGTTCAGGCGGCGGAGCTGGAAGCGGCCGAATTCGCAGCCATCGTGGCGCGCCGGATGACGGCTGGGACGCCGGTCGTCGGCCTCGACAAGCTGCTGGACCGCGCCGTGGCGGCGGCAGACTTCCTCGCGGACGCAGCCGGGCGGGCGGCGGCCCGGCGCCAACTGGCCGCCGCCGCGCTCACGGCCGCCGAGCTCGCCCAGCCGGCCAGCCACCATCAGCGGATCCTGGCTCGGGGCTTCGCGACCTGCGCGGACAGCCCAGCCCAGCGTGACCTGCTCCGATTCTGGCTCGACGGCCGGTCGCTGCCGACTGGGCTCATCCTGGACCTGGAGCTGCGCAGCAAGATCCTCACCACGCTGGCCGCCCACGGCCAGGCCACAGATGACGACCTGGCCGCTTACGCCGCCGACGACCCGGTCGCGGGCGACATCGTGCGCGCGACGTGCAGCGCGAGGCACCCGACGCCGGCCGCCAAGGAGGCGGCGTGGGCCGCGGCGCTCGATGCACACCTGCCGCCGCGGATCGCGCTCGCGCACGCCCAGGGCATCTGGGTGCCGGGCCAGGAGGATCTGCTGGCCGGTTACCGGGATCGGTACTTCGCCGAGGCCCTGCCAGCGTTGCGCCGGCACGACGGCCGGACCATCCAGCGGCTGGCGAAGGCGCTGTACCCGGCGACGCTAGTCGACAAGGCGACGCTCGCTGCCACCGACGCCGAGCTTGACCGCCGGAAGCAGGCGGACTTGATGTCGACGGTCCTGCTGGAGCAGCGCGCCCTGATCTGCCGCGCCATGACAGCCCGCGCCGCCGCGGGCGCGCTGCGGTAGCCCGCGCGGCCCGCCGCCGCGGCGAAACGCGCCTCAGCCACGCGTCGCGGCCAGCCATGGATGTGGAGTTAGTACGGCTATAGGCGTAGTAACTCCACATCCATGAATGATCATCGACCCGTCGACACCCCACGCTGCGTCAGGACCAGCCGATTCGCCCGCTTTAGTCCGTCTGCGTCACCTTGCTGAGGCCGCGCGGCTGGTCTGGATTGATCCCAAGCCGACGGGCCAGCGCCTCGGTCACGAGCTGGCCGGGCACGATGAGGCCAATCGGCGCGAGCCACTCGGGCAGCGCCGGTCCCGGCAGCGCCGCCGTGCACGCGCCGGCCAGGGCAGCCCCGCCCCCGATCCCGAACGCGCTCGCCCCCGCACCCGTCACCCGCCGCGCGAGGTCGACCGAGCCGGCGAGCGTCGGGCCGGAGTCCGCCGCCACCACGATGGCCGGTGTCTGGGCGTCGACGACGGCGATCGGCCCGTGCAGCAGGTCGGCGTAAGACAGCCCCATCGCATGCAGGTAACAGGCTTCCTTCAGCTTGATCGCCAGCTCCAGCGCGGCCGCGTAGGCCATGCCGCGGCCCGACACGACCACGCCCGGCACCTTGGCCAGCGCCGCGACGATGGGTTCCAGATCGACCGGGGCGGCCAGCAGCGCCTCGATCGCGTCCGGCACGGCCGTCAGCTGACCTGGATCAAGAGCCGCGCCGAGGCCGAGTCCTACCACGGCGAGCGCGGCTAGCTGGGTCGTGAAGGTCTTGGTCGCGGGCACCGCCTGCTCGATGCCGGCCTCGGTCACGAACGCGACCTCGGCCGCCTGGGCGAGTGGCGACGAGGCCCCGCCGTTCGTGATCGCGAGCGTCCGCGCTCCGCACGTCGCGGCCCACTGCAGCGTCTCGACGATCTCCTCGGTGCGGCCCGACTGGGACAGCGCTATCGCGAGCACGCCATCCAGATCGACCCGCGCCTTGTAGGTGGTCGCGATGGAGGGCGCCGCGAGAGACACCAGCCGGCCAGCGTGCGCCTGGATCAGGTAACTGCCGTAGACCGCCGCGTTGTCTGAGGTCCCGCGCGCGATGAACAGCACCGTCTTGGTATCGGCCGCCAGCCTGGCTACTTCGTCGCGGCGTGGCAGCAGCGCATCGATGGTGGCCCTGAGCGCCGCGGGCTGCTGCGCGATCTCCTGGCGCATCAGCGACGGACCAGCCTCGTTCCCTGCCATGTCGTCCTGATCTCCTTCGGTCACGCCGGCGACGACGCCAAGGTGGCGGCGGCGCCATCTGTATACACGAGGCGCCCAGCTATCCACGTCGCCCGGGTCCGCAGGTCAGGGCCGAGCCAGACCAGGTCGGCGGCGGCGCCCGCGGCGATGCGGCCGAGGTCGGGCCGGCCGATCAGATCCGCGGGGATCCGGGTAGCGGCAGCGGCCGCAGCGGTGAGGGGGACGCCAACGCGCACTGCGTTCGCGACCGCCACGTCCATCCGCAGCGCCGACCCGGCCAGCGTGCCGTCGCCGCGGACCGGCGGAGCGCCTTCCTCCGGCGGCAGCGTGATGGGCTCGCCGCCGAGCAGGTACTCCCCTGGCGGCATCCCGGCAGGCGCCGCCGCGTCGGTGACCAGCGCGATCCGGCCGGGCGCCGCGCGGAATGCCAGGCCGCAGACCGCGCCGGCGACGTGATACAGGTCCGCGATGAGGCCGCTGGTGAGGCGCTCGTCGGTCAGTGCCTGGCCGACGACACCAGGTTCACGGTGACCAAGCGGCCGCTGCGCGTTGAACAGATGCGTCACCATCCGCGCCCCGCGCCCGGCCGCGGCCGCCACCTGCTCGGCCGTGGCATCACTGTGCCCGACGCTGACGAGCACGCCGGCCGCCACCAGCTGATCGATCGCGTCCAGTGCGCCAGGGCGCTCAGGCGCCAGGGTCACCAGCCGCAGCAGGCCGCGACCTGCCTCGATCAGCGCGGCGATCACCGTCGGGGTTGGGTCGCAGATCCAGGCCGGATTGTGCGCGCCGCGGCGGGTCGGGGCGATGAACGGGCCTTCCAGGTGCACTCCCAGCATCCGCGCGCCGCTGCCTGGTAGCTCCCCGGCGAATCCGGCGGCGGTTCGCAGCGCCGCCGCGAGGCTGTCGAGCGGCGCGGTGATCAGTGTCGGCACGAACGCGGTCGTGCCCGTGGCCGGCAGCCTCCGCGCCACCTCAGCCCAGCTGGCAGCGTCGGCGGCCTGGAATTCGACGCCGAAGTAGCCGTTCACCTGAAGGTCGACGAACCCGGGCAGCAGGTACCCGTCGGGCAGCGTCACGTCGGCCTGCGCGGGCGGCGTGCCCGCACCGGCCCGTCCGATGACACCGCCGGTTACGTCAACAAAGCCCTGGCTGGGAACGGGGTCGGCATCGTCAGTCCCCGTCAGGACGTGCTGGGCAGCAATGAGCATCGCGGCGCAGTCGTGACTACCGGCTGACCCGGCCCAGCACGTCCCGCAGGCCGAGCGCCCAGCCGGGCAGCCCGGACCCGCGTCGGGCCGCACGCTGGCCCGCCGCCCTGGCCGCCGCAGCGCGCGCCGCAGCGATGCGGGCGGAACGCGTGGCGGTGAGGTTCGTCCGGGCGGGCCCTGCCGCAGCGCCATCGGCACCGGCTGGCCGCGCGACCCCGTCCCGCGCGATGCCACGCAGGAACTCACGCATCTCGCCAGCGACGAGGTCCGGCCGCTCCATCATCGCCACGTGGCCGATTCTGGGCAGCACGACGGCGCGACAGTTGCGGAAGGTCCGCGCGGCGCGCCCGGCCATCGCCGGGTTGACCAGCCGGTCGTGGCTGCCGTGAATGAGCAGCGTCGGCGCGGTCACCAGGGCCGCGTCGTGCCACAGCGAGCCAGGCCCCGGTCTGGCGTACTCGGCGACCAGTGCCCTGGCCGAGCCCAGCAATGCCGCCACCGAGTAGTCGAGCGCGTCCCGCCGCTTGACCTCGGCGATCGCCTCGGCCCGGCGCTCGGGCGCGAGCCTGCTGGGGTCGGCGTACAGCTCGGCTATGGACGCTTCGGTGCGCTGCTCAGGCGACATCGCAAGCATCTTGGTCACCAGCCACCGGCCGACGCCGGGTACCGCGACCACCGCGAGGCGAGCGGGGAGCAGCCGCGGCCTCAGGTCGGGCAGGGCGGGCGAGATCAGCGTGAGCGTGCGGACCAGGTCGGGCCGGCGTGCGGCGACGCGTGTGCTGACGGCGCCGCCCAGGGAGTTGCCGATCAGGTGGACGGGCCAGTTCCCGCGCTTTTCGATGAGCGAGATGACGGCCGCCGCACGCGCGTCCAGCGAGTAGTCGTCGTCCGGCGGCGGCGGCGAGTAACCGAACCCCGGCAGGTCAAGCGCCTCGCACGCGAAGGGCTGCCGGTCTGGCAACTCGCCGGACGGCGGTTGGCCGGCGGCGCACTGGCCGTTGCCGAGCTGCTCGGCCCCGGGCTGGCTGAGCAGCCCCATCAGGTCGGTCCAGTTCAGCGCCGAACCCCCGAGCCCGTGCACGAACAGCGCCGGCTCGGCGCCCGGCAGCACCGGGGTCGACCGCACGAAGACTTCGCCTACATCCAGGCTGACGATCGACCCTGGCCATGGCGCGATTGGCGCCGCGCCAGCAGGCACAGTCGGGATGACCCCGGCCGCGTCGGCAATGTGCTGCGCAGAGACGATCGGGTTAGTCATAAAGAGCTAGCCTACTCGGCGGTAGCAGAAACCAGGCAGCGCTCCGAGTTAGCTCGCACGCCGGGGCCGACGTTGCCCGGCTTGCTTAGCGTCCTCGCTGGCAGCCCCGCGCGACCTGGCGGATCCGGCTTTGGCCGCAGGCTTAGCCGAACCGGCCGCACCCTTAGCGGCCGGGCTTTTTGCCCTGGTTCCGGTGGTCCTGGTGCCGGCCGCAGCCCTGGTTCCGGTCGACCTGGCGGTGGTCGCCCTGGACCCGGCCTTGACTGCGGTGTCCTTGCCATCGCCCGTGTCCTTGTCGGCAGCTGCGTCCTTGTCAGCAGCCGCCGCCCTGGCCGCGCCTGCCCTGGACTTCCCACCGGTGCCCTTGCCGCCGGCCGCCTTGACGCTGGACGCGCGACTGGCCGGTGGCGCCTCTTCGTCCGCATCCTCGGCATCGGGTACGGCCCCCAGCCGGCCGCCCTTGGCGGCGGCGAGGCTGGCCCGCAAGGCATCCGCCAGGCTGGCCGTCTCGCCGGTGTCGGCCTGCGGGGACTCGGGCTGGAACACCTCCCGGCCCTCGGTCTTGGCGGCCACGAGTTCGAGCACCGCCTCGCGGTAGCTGTCGTGGTACTCGTCCGGGTCGAAGTCAACGGTCATGGAGTCGATGAGGGAACTGGCCATCCGGAGCTCCTGCGGCCGGACCTCGATGTCGTCGCCGAGGAACCCGAAGTCCGGCGTCCGGACCTCGTCAGGCCACAGCAGCGTCTCGAGTACCAGCACACCTTCCCGGACACGCAGGATCGACAGCGACTCGCGCTGGCGCAGCGCTACCTGCGCGATCGCCACCTTGCCCGATTCCTCGAGAGCATCGCGGAGCAGGCAGTAGGCGCGCGTCCCGGCCGTCTCTGGCTCCACGAAGTAGCTGCGGTTGAACAGGATCGGATCCAGCTGCTCGGCCGGGCAGAACTGCACGACCTCGATGTTCTTGGTGGTTGGCAGCGGCAGGTCCGCCATGTCGTCGTCGGTCAGGACCACCATCTCGCCGTCGGGCAGCTCGTAGCCCTTGGCAATGTCCTCGTACGGCACCTCCTGCTCGTCGATCGAGCAGAATCTGCGGAATCTGATCCGGCCGCCGTCTTCGCGGTGTACTTGTCGGAAGGCGATGTCCTTCTGCTCCGTGGCCGTGTAGAGCTTCACGGGGATCATGACGAGGCCGAAGGAGACTGCCCCCTTCCACATGCTGCGCATGGCATCTCCTTACCCCGCGCCGGTCCGGGTACTAATTCTCACCTTGATCAAGCGCGAATGTCAGCCACCTGCCGGGTACTGATACAAGCAGTGTTGTCCGCATTCTGTTATTCGGCAATATGTTCGAGTGTCGATTTCGCCTGGGAGGCGCCGTAATGAGCGACATGGGCCTAGAAGCACCGGACCTCGAAGCGCCAGACGCAGATGCCGCGGAGCAGCATCAGGAAGTACAGGCCGAACCCGACGAAGACGACGAGGTCCCGGCGGCGCAGGAACCGCCGCTCGAGGCCGACGAGGCAGACGCCGCCGAGCAAGCCGAGGTTGTCGCGCCGGATGATGACGAATACCGCTAACCGGGCTATGGCACGGAGCCGGTCGTAGGATTGCCTCCTATAGATAGCCGCGGCCATACTCGCCGACCACCAGCAAGCATATTTCCGGAGCCATCGTTGACCGTTTCGCCACAGGCCAAGTCCGGCAGTACGCGGCTGCCGCGCCCGGCGCGCAGACTGCAGTTGCTGGGCGCCGCGCGTGACGTCTTCGTCGCTCAGGGCTATCACGCAGCCGCGATGGACGAGATCGCCGAGCGCGCGGGCGTCAGCAAGCCTGTGCTCTACCAGCATTTCCCTGGCAAGCTCGAGCTCTATCTGGCGCTGCTGGACGAGAGCGCCGACCAGCTCGTCCAGACCATGAGCGAGGCCCTGTCGTCCACCACGGACAACCGGCAGCGGGTCCCGGCCACGTTCAAGGCCTTTTATGACTTCGTCGCGGGCACGGGCGAGGCATTCCGGCTGGTCTTCGAGTCCGACCTCAGCAACGAGCCCGCTGTCCGCGGTCGGCTGGACCGGGCCATGAACGACTGCGCCGATATGGTGAGCCAGTTCATCCGGGAGGACGCTGGCGTCAGCGACGCCGAAGCGCACCTGCTCGGCATGGCGCTGGTGGGGATGGCGCAGGTCAGCGCCCGGTACTGGCTCGGCACGGACCAGGAGATCCCCAAGGACGCCGCCGAGCAGCTCATCGCCAGGCTCGCCTGGCGTGGCATCAGCGGCTGGCCGCTCACCGGCTGACCGTGCTTGCTGGGCCGGCCCAAGCAAGCCGCGACAGGTCAGTTGATCGTGCTCGATCGACGATTCATGTTAGCCCGCGCAACGCAGGCGCAGGCTAGCTTCGGACTGCGGAGAGGAACCTAGTGGAAGTCAAGATCGGTATACAGTCCGTGCCCCGCGAGCTAGTGGTCGAGACCGAGTCGTCGCCAGCGGACGTCGAGGCCGCGCTCAAGGAAGCGGTAGCCGCGGAGGCCGGCGTATTCGCGCTCGGTGACACCAAGGGCGGCAAGGTGCTGGTGCCCGCGGAGAAGATCGCCTACCTCGAATTCGGCGGCACTGAGCCACGCCGGGTCGGTTTCAGCAGCCTCTGAGGCCGGGCGCAGCCGCGGACGATCTCATTCGGCCAGGCCGAGCGCTGCCATCCGGCCCGCATGGGAGTCGGTGAGCTGGGCAAACATCCTGCCGATGTCGCCAAGCTGACTGGCGGCGTCACCTGCCAGCATCCTGGCCAGCGGCTCCCGCTCAGCCGCCACTCGCTGCGCCTGGCCAAGAGCCTCACCGACGAGCCGCCGCGCCCACAGGGCAAGCCGGCCCGCCACGCGAGGGTCGGCGTCGATAGCCTCGCGGACCCGGGCGATGACGAACTCCGCGTGCCCGGTGTCTGCGTGCACCGTCAGTACTAGGTCTCTGGTCGCCGGATCGAGAACCTGGGCCACCGCGCAGTAAAAATCCGATCCGATCCCGTCGCCGACATACGCCTTGACCAGGCCTTCTAGCCAGTCCGATGGCGCGGTCCTGGCATGGAATGCGTCAACGGCGGCAACGAACGGCTGCATGACGACCTGCGGGTCGGCCGACATCTCCTCGATTCGGCCGCGCAGCAGCTGAAAGTGGCCGAACTCTGCCACAGCCATTTCGGCGAGGGCAGTCTTGTCGGACAGCGCAATAGCGAGCGCGGCGTCGTCGCAGAGCCGGAAGAAGGCCGTCAGTGACGCGTAAGCCAGGAGCCCGAGCAAGTCGAGGACCCCATCGGCAGCGGCCGCGCCCTCCTGGTGTCCGTCACTCACCTGGGCAGCGTAACAACAGTCCAGACATTCTCCTGGCCGCGGCGCACAAGTGCACGAGGACGGACTTGCTAGACTGGCATCGTGATCCACAGCAGGAATGTGGATCCCCCGGTTGGTGTTACACAGAACGTTAGGCGTGACGATCATCGAGCCCTCCGGTGCCCAGGTGATGAAGCGCCGTTTCTTCTCCGCGAGCGCGTGGCCCGAGCCACGCTATGGCGAGGCTGCCCCGCAGGAGAGGTCCTTTGCCCGCCCTCGGAGATCTCGCCCGGCACAGCCTGCCGGGTGGCCGCGGGCCATTACTGGAGGCGTGAGCCCTGAGTACGTACATGACGGATGAGAGCCCGGCCGCCGAGCCGGCCGCCCCTGAGCTAGCGAGCGCCGCCGAGCCGGCCGCCGCTGACCTAGCCAGCAGCGCCAAGACTTTCCGGGACTTCGGCATCGCCGAGCCCATCTGCGCCGCCCTCGAGGCTGAGGGCATCACCACCGCCTTCCCGATCCAGGCGCTCACCTTGCCGGTCGCGCTGGACGGTCATGACCTCATCGGGCAGGCCAGGACAGGGACCGGCAAGACGTTCGCGTTCGGCATCCCGATCCTGGAGCACCTCGGCGAGGCCAAGCGGGAGGCGGCGTCACCGCGCGCGCTCGTGGTGGTGCCGACACGCGAGCTGGCCATTCAGGTCGCCGACGACCTGCGGGTAGCTGGTGCGCGGATGGACGCCAACGTCGTCACGCTCTACGGCGGCCGCGCGTATGAACCGCAGATCGATGCCCTGGCGAGCGTCGACGTGGTCGTCGGGACGCCCGGACGGCTGCTCGACCTGGCCCGGCAGGGACACCTCAAGCTGGGCAAGGTCCGCCAGCTCGTACTGGACGAGGCCGACAAGATGCTGGACCTCGGCTTCCTGCCAGACGTCGAGCGGATCCTCCAGCTGACCCCGCCCACCCGGCAGACGATGCTGTTCTCGGCCACGATGCCCGGCGAGGTCGTGACCCTGGCCAGGCGGCATCTGAGCCGCCCGATGCACATCAGGGCCGAGCAGCACGACGAGCCCGCGCACGTGCCGAGCACCGAGCAGCATGTGTTCCGCGCGCATCAGATGGACAAGATCGAGGTGCTGGCCAGGGTGCTGCAGGCCGAGGGACGCGGCCTGACGATCGTGTTCAGCCGCACCAAGCGGTCGGCCGATCAGGTAGCGACCACCCTGACCGCCAAGGGCTTCGCGGCCGCGGCCATCCACGGTGACCTCGGCCAGAGCCAGCGCGAGCGGGCCATGCGCGCGTTCAGGTCTGGCAAGGTCGACGTGCTCGTCGCGACCGAAGTGGCGGCCCGTGGCCTGGACGTCGAAGACGTCACCCACGTCATCAACTACGAGTGCCCTGAGGACGAGAAGGCCTACCTGCACCGGATCGGCCGCACCGGCCGGGCCGGCCGCGAGGGCGTGGCGGTGACTTTCGTCGACTGGCACGACCTGCACCGCTGGAAGAGCATCAACGACACGCTGCACCTGGACTTCGCCGACCCGGTCGAGACGTACTCGACGTCGGAGCATCTGTTCACCGCGCTCGGCATTCCGGCCGGCGCGACTGGCGTGCTGCCACGCGCCCAGCGGGACCGACTCGGCCTGGAAGCCGAGTCGCTCGAGGACATTGGCGAGACCGGCAAGACTCGATCGCGCGCCCCTGCTGCTGACCGGCGCTCCCGGTCCGACGCGCCGGCCAGTCGCGACCGGCGCAGCGGCAGCGGCGCTAATGGCAGCCGCGAGGCCGGCACCCGCGAGGCCGGCACCCGCGGTCAGCGCAGTCGGCGCCGCACGCGCAGCGGCCTGCCGACCGACCAGGACGGGCCAGCGCCACAGGCAACGGACGCAGGCGCTGCCGAGCTGCCGGCCAGCCCGGACGGCCACCCGGGAGCGGTCGCCACGACCTCGCCCGCCCTGACATCTGCAGCGGCCGACACGACTGACGCTGCGGGCGGCGCGCGGCGGCGGCCCCGGCGGCGGCGTTCGCCGCGGAGCCGATCCGGCGACGGAACCCAGGCGGGTCAGCAGCCTGCCGAGTCCACCGACTAACGGCGGCAGGCTGCTGAGCAACGGCGCGCCGCGGCAACCCAAGGTGGTTGCACCGCGTCCGCGCCGAGCAAAATCCAGACTGGTGCCAGGCTGCGCCGACCCCACGGAGCGGACCTAGTGCCAGCCAATGGCCGGAACGCTTTCAGCGAACCCTGCGTTATTAGGCTGTTATATTTCAACGAGTTCTCGGTAGGCTGCCACCCCGTGAGTACCCTCAGGTCTCTCCAGCTGCCGGAGCGCGTACGGTCCGCCTCGCTGGCGACCTCTCGTGGCAAGTTCGCCATGCTCGAGGCGCAGCCGAGCCGCGGCGTCGCGCACCGCAGGCCGGCTTTGCTGATCCACGGCTACACCGGCAGCAAGGAGAACTTCCTGCCGATCCTCGAGCCGCTCGCGGCGGCTGGCCGGGCCGTGATCGCGATCGACTTGCGCGGGCAGTACCAGAGCCCGCACGGCCGCGACCGGTCCAGCTACAGCGCGGCGGCGCTCGCCGCTGATGTCATCGCCATCGCCGACGCCGTCGCGGGTGACGCGGACGGAGTCCATCTCGTCGGCCACTCGATGGGCGGTCTGATTGCGCGCGAGGCCGCGCTGCATCGCAGCACCGGCTTCCTGTCGCTGACCCTGCTCGGATCGGGACCCGGCACCATCGGCGGGGAGCGTGCCGCCGCCCTCACCGAGCTGCTCGCTGGCCTCGACCCGACCAACGGCGCCGCACCCGACGACCTGGATCAGCTGGCCGCACTGGTCAGGCTGGCCTGGCTAACCCAGTACGAGCCGCAGGCCAGGGCCGAGGGCACCGATGAGCACATCATCGCGTTCCTGCGCGAGCGGACGCTGCGGACCTGCCCGGTCAGCCTGATCGTCCTCGCCAGGTACCTGCTGGACTGCCCGGACCGGACCGGCGAGCTGGCCAGGCTGGTCGCCGCGGGGCTGCCAGCCATGGTGGTGTACGGCGAGAATGACGACGCGTGGCCGCCATCAGTGCAGGACCTGATGGCGCGGCAGCTCAACGCCGAGCGCACGTGCATTCCCGGTGCCGCGCACTCGCCGGCAATCGAGGCGCCCGTTACCACGGCGAGCACGCTGACCGGGTTCTGGAACGCGGCCGAGCGCAGCCGGCCGACCGTGCATGTGTGCGGCCGCACTCGACATGCCGCCGGGCCGGAGACCGCGCACGCCTAGCCGCTAGCCGCGGGGACCGACCAGAGTCCGCGACCGAGCAGAGTCCGCCCGAGCAGAGTCCGCCCGTGCCAGCCCCGCTCAGCTGACCGCGACGTCGGTCAGGCCATCGGCACGCGCCCTGGTCGCAGGTACTGCCGCCGCCTCCGCATCGTCGGCAGCCGCCAGCCCGTCCCAGGGGCGGCGTGGCGCTGTGGCAGCGCTGCCCTCCGGGCACTGCGCGCGGTAGTCGCACCACCCGCAGCCCGGTCCAGGCCGCGGCCGGAAGACGTCCTCGGCGGCCGGCCCGCCTGCCGCGGCCGCCTTGTAGCGCTCGTCGGCGTCTGCGCACTCCGCCGCGATGGCCTCGGCCCGGCCTAGCTGCCTGGCCAGCGATTGCGGCGTGTGTTCCCAGGCCAGTACGGTCCGCGTGGGCAGGTGATGCAGCTCGACAGTCCGGCAGGGGCGTCGCAGTACGCGCTCGGCCGCCAGCGCATAGAGCGCCAGGGCCAGGGACGTGCGCGCGTCGTCGACCGTGAGCCGGTGCCGTCCAGTCTTGTAGTCGACCACGACCAGGTCACCGGGCCGCTTCTCGCCCGGACGCGTCATCTCCGGTCGCCGGTCGTCCAGTCGGTCGATGCGGCCTGACACCGCGATCAGGTCGGTCCTGGTCGCCACCGTGCGCTCCACCCCGGCTGGCTCGACTGCCGGGTCGAGATCTGTGACGTAGTCCTCGACCAGCTGGCGACAGCGCCGCCGGTGCGCGGCCGACTGGGCGGCGTCGGCGAAACCGTCGGTCAGCCAGCCGTCCTCGAGCAAGTCACCGGCGGCGGTCACGGTCCGGCCGCGGCGGGGCAGGCGCCACCAGCCGGCGAGGGCGTTGTGCACGCTTGCGCCGAGGCTGTTGTGCGCCCAGGGCGGTCCCTTCGGTGGCGCTGGCCGGTCCAGGTAGCTCATCCGGTAGCGCCGCGGGCAGTCGAGCCAGGTGCTCAGCCGGGTGGGCGTGCAGGCGTACAGCCGTCGCGGCATGCCCTCAAAGCCGAGCTGTTCCATCTGCCCATCCTTGCCCGGTCCGCGGCCTACCGCCAATCAGGCGCGCGGACGGCTGGGTATGGCCGCGCGGCGACCGCTCCGGCGCCATGCTCCGGACGCGTCCGCTACTCGGCGTCCGCCCAGTCGTCGGCGGGTGCCTGATCTTGCCCGGCCGCGACCCACGCGTTGAAGCGCTTCTCGGCGACCGCGACCGTGAATTCCGAACCGTGGCCCGGCAGCAGCCGGGTCTGCGCCGGGAGTGTCAGCACCTGGGCGCCGATCGCATCGAGCTGGCGGCCCCAGTTCGGGAAGCCATCTGCGCGGGCCACTGGCCCGGTGGCAGTCACGACGTCCCCAGTGAACGCAGCGTCGAGCTCTTCGCAGTACAGCACGACCGAGCCGCGACTATGGCCGGGCGCGTGCAGCACCTCCAGACTCACGCCGGCGACCTCGAACTTCCCGCCGTCCTCCATCTCGATCTCCGGGTCGCTGTCGTGCAGGTCGCGCCAGGCGGAGCGGTCGGCTGGGTGCAGCGCGACCGGAGCTTCGTCCCGCGCGGCCACCGCAACCGCCGCGGCTGCGTGCCCGGAGTGCGCGTGCGTGCAGATCACCGCCACGATCTCCCGCTCACCGACCGCTGCGAGGACGGCGGGCGCGTCATCGCCTGGGTCGATGACGATGACCTCGTCGTCATCACCGACGATCCACGTGTTGGCCTTGCCGGTCACGATGTCGATCCGGGCGTCCTGGCTATCCATCGATGCTGCTGCCGTCACTTCCCTGTCATCGGGCTCGCGCCCGTTGCGTGGCTCAACAGTTCCTCGTAGGCGCCATCATCGGCCACCTCGGTCCCGATCCGAAAACCAGTCAGCGCACCGTGATCGTCGCTGCCCCCCGACACGACCAGACCGAGCGCATGAGCGAGCTCGCGGAGCCGGCCCCGTTCCCGCTCATCTTGCTGGGGGTGGTTGACCTCGATCCCGGTCAGGCCGACCGCGGCCAGGTCGGCGATCACGTCATCGGGTACCGGCCAGCCTCGGGTCGCACCGCGGGGATGCGCGACCACGGTGACCCCGCCGGCGCCGCGGACAAGGCGGATGGCCTTGGCCGGGTCGAGGGCGTACCTGGATACATGCGCGCGGCCGCCAGGGCCGATCCACTCCGGTGTGAACGCCTCGTCGATGCTCGACACCACGCCAGCCTCGATCATCGCCCTGGCGATATGCGGCCGGCCGACGACGCCGCCGCCCGAGATCTCGCTGACCTGCTCCCAGCTGATGGGCACGCCTAGCCTGGTCAGCTTGTCGACCATGGCGCGGGCCCGGTACAGCCGGCTCTCCCTGATCTCTGCCATCTCGCCGGCCAGCGCGTCGTTCTGCGGGTCGAAGAGGTAGGCCAGCATGTGCACGCTGTGCCCGTCGAGACGGCAGGACAGCTCAGCGCCCGGCAGCAGCGTCAGTCCGGCAGGCAGCGCGGCGGCGGCCTCGCGATGGCCGGCGACGGTGTCGTGATCGGTCAGCGCGATGACGTCCAGATCCGCCTCGGCAGCGCGCCGGATCACCACGGCTGGCGGCTCGGTGCCGTCAGAGACGCTGCTATGGCTGTGCAGGTCTGCGCGCACCTTGCGAGACTAGCTGGGAAGCTGCGGTGACGGCGCGCCGAACGGCAGGTCCAGGTCCTGACCGGGATCACGCAGATCCCGCAGCTCCAGCGGCTCCACCATCAGCATCCCCGCCGTGTGCGGCCACAAGACAAGCCAGAGCCAGTTCCCGCTGACTTCACCGGCGAACGCGGCCGGCCCAGACGTCTCAACGTTCCAGAGCGGGAACTCGTGGTTGCCGAACTCGACCATGGCAGCCGGCGGCCCGCTCGCGAACTGCGCCCCAGGATCCGGGCCGTTCAGGCCCGCGAACCGGGCGCCGAGACCGACGCCGGGCTCCTCCGAGATCAGCATCATCTCGGCCGGTCCGCCGACTGGATTCGGCCCGGACAGGGCCACCGAGCAGCCCCTGGTCCCGGTGCGCTCGTCACCAGCCACCGCGAATCCGGTGACCAGCCAGCCTTGCGGCAGCGGCCAGGGCAGCCAGACCGGCACCTCAGCGCCCCGCAGTACCCCTTCGAGCCCCTCCTGGGACGGGCTGAGCCCTGACCGTAGCGGGTGCACCTCGCCGTGCTGCTCGCAGTGGTAGGCGCTCGACCATATGCTCGGCTCACGTACTGCGTGATCGCAGCGCGGGCATCTGAGTACCGGTCTCATCTCACTGAGAGTTATCCCCAGGATCTTCTGCGTCAACTACTTACCGCTGGGTAAGTGCCGCGCTCGGACATAATGGACCGGTGTCCGATGACGCTGGCCTGATGCCAGGCGAGACGGTGCAAGCCCAGCGCATCCCTTGTGTCGGCGCGGTCATCCGGGATGAAGCGGGACGAATGCTGATGATCTTGCGCGGGCACGAGCCAGGCAAGGGCCTGTGGTCTATTCCCGGCGGCCGGATCGAGCCCGGTGAGAGCGACCAGCAGGCTGTCGTCCGGGAGGTGCGGGAGGAGACCGGTCTGGAGGTCACGTGCGGGCGCCTGCTGGGTGCTGCCGACGCGCCGGGCCTGGCGGGCGCCGTCGTCGTCATCCGTGACTACGAGGCGTTCGTAACCCAGGGGCCGGCCGGCGGCGCGACGGCGGCCGGCCCGCCAGCCGTGACGGCCGGCGACGACGCCGCGGACGCGCGCTGGGTGACCGATGCTGAGGCCGACGCGATGGAGGCACGGGGCGAGATCACCCGCGGGCTGCTGGCCGCCCTGCGGTCCTGGACTTAAGGCAGGGAACGGGGCCGGGTGCCCAGCCCGCCGCCCAGCTCACTTGACGGCGATCATCCGATTGGGGTCCGCCGCCAGCATGACCTCACGCGCCGCGATAGCAGAACCGCGAGCACCAGCCATGTCCAGATCGGGTACCAGGGCGATCGTCGATGTGCGCTGCTGTTCCTCGCGCAGGATGGTGTGCGCGCGAACGCGATCGAGGAACCAGTCGCGGAAGTGCGGCGCGGCCTCCACGACGCCGCCGCCGAGCAGGTACACGTGCGGATCGGTGAAGTTCGCCGCGATCGTCAGCAGCCTGCCGATCGCCATCGCTTGCTGGTCGAAGATCTTCAGTGCCAGCGGGTCGCCAGCTTCGCCGTAGCCGCGGACCAGCTTGGCCGCTACGCTCGCGGGCTTGTCGGCCAGCTCGTGGCCGGGGAACCGGGTCAGCCAGTACGGAAGCAGGTTCTTCTCGATCCCGGTCAGCGACGCAATGCTCTCGGCGTCACCGGGCAGTCCGCAGTTGCAGCCCGGCATCGGCTGGCCGGGAGCAAGCAGCCCGTCCATTGGGAGCCAGATGTGGCCCAGTTCGCCCGCCATCCCAGCGGCACCGCGGATGACCTGGCCCGCCTCGACCACGCCGCCGCCGAGGCCGGTGCCGACGATGACCGACACCGACGACCGCTCGTGGGCCGTCTGCGGCCCGAAGCGCTCGTGGTGCGCGTACAGCGCGGCGGCGTTCCCGTCGTTGTTGAACACCACCGGCAGGCCTAGCCGCACCTCCAGCGCCCGCCGGACGTCAAACCCGCGCCACTCCGGGTTGGCGAAGTTCGTCGCGCCCCTGGACGAGATGACACCGTCCGCGGTGACGGGCCCTGGCGTATCGAGCCCGGCGGCACGCACGTCACCGACCGCGATCGCGGTTCTCGCGAGGACATCGCTGAAGGACCGCGCCAGCGCCTCGATGGCCTTGTCCGGTCCGTCGCGCACGCAGCTGGGCGATTCGGCCATCTCCTCGACGAGAAACCGCCCCGCCGAGTCCAGCACAGTCGCGTTGATCGTGGTGCCGCCGGTGTCGAGCCCGACGACAACCCACCGATCAGACTTCAGCATCAGCCCGCCTCCTGCAGCACCAGTCGCGAGCCTAGCTTCCCAGTTCGGCCCCTGCTGCGCCATCTTGTCCCGTGCCGCCGTCGGCCTGGCCCGTTCCCCAGCCCGCGTAGTCGGCAGCCGCGACGCCGAGCACGACAGCCGCCGCGCAGCACGCCAGGATCAGCCGGGAGACGTGCGGTGCCACCAGCGCGAGCAACGCAAGCACGCCGAGTGCCGCCGTCCGCGGCCAGTTCAGCCGCCGCCACACGGCGAGCTTGAACGCCAGGTGTCCGGCTACGAACAGCCCCGTGCCGCCGAGGATGAGCCAGGCGATGGCCGGCCCGGCGGTCGCGGTCGGATCGGCCAGTACGCGGTCATCGGCCGCCGCGACCACGATGATCCCGGCCACCATGATCGGGTGGATGAAGTGATACGCGGACCGGCCGAGGCGACCAGGGTCGTCCGACTCGGCGATCAGCCGGGCGGCGTCCCCGGCGCTGCGGTCGAAGTACAGCCACCACAGCGCCGCGCTGCTGACGAAGGCGATCCCGAACGCCGCGATGGTCGGCGCGTGCTGCGCATGCGGCCGCGCCAGCGGGCCAGCCAGCAGGCCGGCGAACGTCGCGCCGATCACGACGATGGACTCGCCGAGCGCGATCAGGATGAAGCCCTGGCACCGTTCGGCGAAGTGGCCGCCCTCGATGTTCCAGTCCCGGGTAGGCGTGGCGCCGAGGCCGGGCGTCCAGAAGCCCACGGCCCCGCCGAGCAGGTCGACGCCGACCGCCGCGAGCCAGAGCAGTGCCCGCGGCACCGTGCTTGCTGTCAGGCCGCCTGCCACCGCCAGGGCTCCGCTGACGCAGCACCACGCCAGTATCCGCTGGAAGTTCACCGCGAGCGGCTGGCCGCGCAAGGCCCATACGGCGAAGATGCTGCGGCCGATCTGCATGACGGCGTAGCCGCACCCGACCAGCAGGCCGCTGTCGGTAAACGCAGACGGCAGCGCCGCCGACATCGCCAGGCTGATCACCATCAGCGCGAGCAGCAGCAGTCGCACCGGGATGCGCTCGGGGTCCAGCCAGTTCGTCACCCAGGTCGTGTAGGCCCACAGCTGCCAGACCATGGCCAGCAGCACTGCGCCCTGCAGCGAGCCCGCTACCGTGAGGTGGTGCAGCAGGTAGTGCGACAGCTGGGTGACGGCGAAGACGTAGACAAGGTCGAAGAACAGCTCGATGTTGGTCACGCGCGACCCCGTGCGGCGGTCGCGCAGGAACTCACGCGTGGCCGCCTGGCGCGGCTGCGCCCTCTCGCTCAACGCCGCGCCTACTCGGGTGGCTCGAACGTCCGGGTCCGCGTGAGCCCCGCCGCGCGTCCCCTGGCGGCGGCGACCAGGGCAAGCTTGCGCGACGCCTCGTCGATCATCTCGCCGTCCAGCATCGCGGCACCGCGGCGCTGAACTGTCGTGTAGTACTGGTACGCCTCGATCATGAGCTCGGCCCGGTCATAGTCTGCCTGGGACGGTGAGAACTCGGCATTCACCGCCGCCACCTGACCCGGATGCAGTACCCACTTGCCGTCGAAGCCGATGGCGGCGGCGCTGGCCGCGCTGGCGGTGAGCCCGGCGACGTCCCCGATCGCGGCGAACGGGCCGTCGATGGCCTGCAACCCGTGCGTACGGGCGGCCACCAGGATGCGCATGTGCGCGTAGTGGAAGGCGTCTCCGGCCGCGTACCCGGCGGGCTGTGCGCCGACGGTCAGCGAGCGCATGCCCAGGCTGGCCATGAAGTCCGCCGGCCCGAAGATCAGCGCCTCCAGTCGCGGCGACGCCGCGGCGATCGCATCCACGGATGCCAGGCCCGCCGCATCCTCGATCTGCGCCTCGATCGCGATGCGTCCTTGCTCGAGCCCGGTCGCCTGCTCGATCTGCCCGAGCAGCAGGTCCAGCCAGCCCACGTCGACCGGGCCCGTCACCTTCGGCAGCACGATCGCGTCGAGCCACTCGCCCGCCTGCTCGACGACGTCCACCACATCGCGATACGCCCAGCCAGTCCGGACGTCGTTGACGCGCACCGCTCGAACCTTCGTGCCCCAGCCGCCGTCGCGCAGCGCCTGCAGCGGCGGCCGCCCGGCTCTGCTCCTTCTCCGCGGGCGCGACCGCGTCCTCAAGGTCGATGAAGACCTCGTCGACGCCGAGCGTGCGGGCCTTGATCAGGAATCGCGGACTACTGCCGGGCACGGCCAGCGTCGTCCGCCTGGGCCGGTATGCGCGTGCCGTCACGCCGCCCGAGCATACGCGGGGGGCATCAGCAGGTCAGCTACGGCTGGCCGCGTACCAGGCGCAGCACCGGCGCCTCGGCCGGAGCTACCTCGGTGCACAGTGCGCGGAACTCTCGCGCGGCGTCCGGCTGCCCTGAGTAGTCGCAGACCTGCGCCAGCACGCCGAGCAGCGCGTCGATCCGCTCGTCCAGCCGCCGGACGTCCAGTTCGGTCAGCGCGAGCCGCGCGTACTCCTGCTGCCGCCGCAGGCGCGGCCGCCGGGCCTGCACGCGCAATAACACCCCGGCCAGCGCCACCTTGATGGCACGTGGTCG
The DNA here is from genome assembly GCA_963792725.1 of uncultured Actinomycetota bacterium. Taxonomy (GTDB): domain Bacteria; phylum Actinomycetota; class Actinomycetes; order Streptosporangiales; family Streptosporangiaceae; genus JAJYUU01. The sequence continues at coordinate 346,018 of CAWBXJ010000006.1, forward strand.
AGCCCCTGTCTCGGCCATGAAATCCTCACCCCCACCGGAACGGGGCCGACCCCCGCGCGCGGCCGCCAGATCGTCCGCCGCCCGATCGTCCGCCGCGCGCCGACTACGCGGCGTAGCCGCCGGCCCACTGAGCCATGATGACGTGACCACGGGTTTAGCGCCGGAGATTCGCCTACCCGGCATCGGCGTGAACGCCGTGAACAGGCATAAGCGGGCCGGCCGTCACCCCGACACGCTGATGTCGCGGAGCAACCTCGCGGAGGCCTACCGGGCGGCTGGGCGAGGCAATCCCGCCTGATTGAACATGCGGAAGCTAGTTCGCTCACTCAGGGCTGTCCGCGCCGCGGCAAGCGGATCTTTGGTGCAGCGTTCAGGGTCGTATATGTATGCAGGACGTCAGCCTCCGCCGCACGCGCCGGGTGGGTCGATCGCGGCCTCGGCCTAGGCGCGCACCGACCCGCCGATCGGTGAGGCCGCTGCGGATGACTGACTGGCTGCTGGGGACGCGCATGGACGAACAGTCTGTCGCGCCGATTTGCGTTTGTGATGCTGCGAGTGCCTTGAGTGTTGAGAAGCTAGCAAGTGCTGGCCGATCGCTGCGAGTGTGTCAGGTTGGCGAGCCTGGTGTGACCAGTGCGTTTTCGTAGGCGTAGATGACTGCCTGGATGCGGTCCCGGAGGCCGAGTTTCTGCAGGATCCTGGCCACGTGGGTTTTGGCTGTCGCTTCGCTGATTACTAGCCGGTTGCAGATCTCGGGGTTGGACAGGCCGCGGATGAGCAGGTCGAGCACTTCGCGCTCACGCGGGGTCAGGTCCTTCACCGCGCGCGGCGGTCCGGGTGCCGGGGCGGGATGGCGGGCGAATTCCTCGATGACGGCTCGGGTCACGGCGGGCGCGAGCAGCGCCTCGCCGCTGGCGATGATCCGGACGGCGCCGGCGATCTCTTCCGGCGGGGCGTCCTTGAGCATGAAGCCGCTGGCGCCCGCGCGCAGCGCGTCGTAGACATACGTATCGAGGCCGAACGTGGTGAGGATGAGGACCCGGGTCGCTGGCTGTGCCCGGACGATTCGCCTGGTTGCCTCGATCCCGTCCAGCACCGGCATCCGGATGTCCATGAGCACGACGTCGGGCCGCAGCCTGCGCGCGGAGGCGATTGCGTCCTGCCCGTCGCTGGCCTCGCCGACGACGGTGGTGTCGGCCTCGCTGTCCAGGATTTTGCGCAGTCCGACCCGGACCAGTGCCTGGTCGTCGGCGATGAGGACCGTGGTCATGTCAGCGGCAGCAAGACGCGGACCGTGAAGCCGCCTCCGGGGAGGGGGCCGGCGTCGAATTTGCCGCCGTACAGGCTGACCCGTTCGCGCATCCCGACCAGGCCGTGACCGCCGCCGGGGACCTGCGCCCGGGTTCCGCCGCCATCATCGGTGATCTCCAGCTCGAGCGTGTCGGCGCCGTAGCTCAGGCGGACGGCGGCGCGCGCCCGGCCGGCGTGCTTGAGCGCGTTGGTCAGTGCCTCCTGCACGATCCGGTAGGCCGACAGCTCGATCCCGACCGGCAGCGGGCGGCTGTCGCCGTCGACCGTAAAGTGGACCAGCAAGCCAGCTTCGCGGACCTGCGTCATGAGCGCCGGAAGATCAGCCAGCCGCGGCTGCGGCGCCAGCAGGTCGGCAGAGTCGGCCCGCAGCATCCCGACCAGCCGCCGCATCTCGGTGAGCGCGCCGCGGCCGATCTGCTCGATGGTCTCCAGCACTTCCTTGGTTGCCGAGCTGGCCGTGCCCAGTACCCGCCGTTCAGCCCCGGCCTGGACCACCATCATCGACACGTTGTGCGCGATCGCGTCGTGCAGCTCGCGCGCGATCCTGGCCCGCTCCTCCACGACGGCTTCCCGCGCCGCGACATCGCGTTCCCGCTCGGCCAGTTCCGCGCGGCGATCCCGGTGACGGACGATGCGCCGGATGATCAGCATGACGGCGAGCGTGCCGACCGCGAACGGGATGGCCACGTTAACGCGCTCGCCGCTGCGACCCGGAAACGGCGCTAGTGCCAGGTCGGTCGCCACCACGACTGCCGTGCCCGCGGCGAATCTGCGCGGCGATGCCCACACGGCCAGGCCGTACAGCGCGCAGAACCAGGCCACCGTCCAGGCCCCGACCGTCAGGTCGTGCCACAGCGTGAAGTCCAGCCACACCAGGGCTTGCGCGGCGATGCCGACGGCGGCGGGGTACTGCCGCCGGAACGCGACCGATACCGACACGGCCGTCGCGAACAGCGCGCCTCTCCAGGGATGATGCCCGGCACCGCCGGCCAGCCAGATCTGCAGGGTCGACAGCACGGCGAGCAGGCCTGCCAGCAGCCAGTCCCGGTGGCGCGGATCGCTGACCCTGAGGTGCACACCGCAACCGTAGTTCGCTGCGTTCCGACCTGTCATCGGCCAGTCGGCTGACGCTGCGATCCCGGGCATCGGCCAGCTGGCCGACGCGAGGATCGCCCGCCTCGGCGATGACCCGGGGACCGGCCCGCTCCTAGCGTCGGCTGGAAGCCACACGTCCGAAGGAGACCCGAAATGAGTCAGCCAGACACGCAGCATCACTCAGATACCGGCTCATCGGCCGTCGCGGCGGCGGCTGGCCGGCTGGCGGCGCTCGCCGGCGCCGGCTTGCTGGTCGCATCGATCGCCGGCGATCTGATGATTGGCGCCTTCCCCGGCCCCGACACCTCCGTCGGCAAGCTCATCTCGTTCTACGCCGCGCACCACGCCCAGCTGCTGGCCGGCGGCTGGCTGCTAACCCTCGCCGGCGTCTTCTTCGCACTGTTCGGCACCGCCATATGGGCGCGCATCCGGCAGGGCGGCGGCAACCCCTTGCTGGCCGGCCTGACCATGGTCGGGGTCGCCCTGGTCGCCGTGACCACGCTGAACGGAGCGGGAACCTTCGGCCTGCTCGGCGACATCGGCGGCCAGCACGCCACCACACCGGCCGCGCTGCAGGCATGGCACCTCCTGGCGTCGTCCGGGTCGCTCGCCCACGGCGCCGCCACGTTCATCTTCCTGCTGGCCGTGGCCGGCGCTGGCATCCTCGCCCGGGCCCTGCCCCGGACGCTGGCCTGGTCCGCGCTGGCACTAGCCGTACTCCAGCTGCTGCCCGATCAGCTGGGCTTCTTCGCCTCACTGGTCGTCCCGCTCTGGGCAGCCATCGCCGGAATCGTCATGCTCCGCTCCCGCCCCGCCCGATCGTCCGCACCAGCCAGGACCCGGCACATGCCAGCCCGCCCCGAGCCAGGCTCGTCGCCCGTCATCTGAACCACTCACCGAGAACCACCCAAGCACTCCGCAACAACCAGAAAGGAACACGTCATGCTCACCAACAGGAGGCTAATCGCGGCCGCAAGCGCGGTCGCGGCAGCCGGAGCCGTCGCCCTAGCGGGCGTCACCACCGCAAGCGCGACCCCGCGCAGCCAGCCGGCCGTGTCCGGCACCGAGCACGTCCAGATCATGTCCACGTCAACGACCTCGACCACAGCCAGCGCGATCGCCTACGGCCTGTTCACCGCAGGAGGCTCAGCCAAGGTCGGCAGCGGCCGGGACGGCACGCTGTCCTTCCCCGGCGGCACGATCAAACTCAGCCACCACGCCAGGAAAGGCACCATGCACTTCAGCCCCAGGACATGCCTCGCGATGATCAGCCAGCCCGGTACCTACAAGATCACCGGCGGCACCGGCAAGTATGCCGGGATCACCGGCCACGGAAACTACCAGCTGACCTTCACCTTCATCGCCGCCCGGATAGCAGGCAGCTGCTCGACGGCGGCGCCGCCAGTCGCCCAGCAGGAACTGCTCCGCCTGTCCGGCACGGTCCACCTCCACCTCTAACGCGCCTGCCCGCGATCCGGCCCGTTAACAGACCCTGCAAGAGAGCGGGCTCAGGACGGTGCCGGCCGTCCTGAGCCCGGCCAGCCGACGTAGGGGCCGACCGGCCCGGAGCTGCTCGACGGGCGCGGCGTGTGGGATGGTTTCGGCATGGTCATCTGTCCTCCTCGGGGACGGGTGATCTAGGCCCCGGCGCGGTGCTTAACACTGCTCGGGGCCGCTATGGCGGGAGCCAAACTCGGGAGCTATCGGCTGCGGCAGTTTGCGGACCTATGTGGATCGGCCCGGATAACAGGGCGAACCTGGCTAGCTATGGGCGGATGCGCCTGACTTGGCACGGACGGCTCCCCCGTACCATGGGGCCATGTCCACAGACTCAGCGCCAGCGGCCTCGAGCGTCGTCCTGCCAACCGCCGAGCAGGTGGCCCAAGCCCTCGCGACCGTCAACGATCCCGAGATTCACCGTCCCATTACCGAGCTGGGCATGGTGAAGAGCATCGAGGTGACGCCCGGCGGCGTCGTCCTTGTTGGCGTCTGGCTGACGGTATCGGGGTGCCCGCTACGGGACACCATCACCAGGGAGGTCACCGCCGCGGTCGGCAGGCTGCCAGGCGTGACGGCCGTCCGGGTCGAGTTGGACGTGATGAGCGAGGAGCAGCGCCGCGAACTGCAGACCACGCTGCGCGGCGGTAAGGCGGAGAAGGAGATCCCGTTCGCCAAGCCGGGTTCGCTGACCAAGGTGTACGCGATCGCCAGCGGCAAGGGCGGGGTGGGCAAGTCCTCGGTCACCGTCAACCTGGCGGCATCCCTTGCCGCCCTCGGGCACAAGGTCGGACTCCTGGACGCCGACATCTACGGGCACTCGGTGCCGCGGATGCTGGGCGTGACCGACCGGCCCACGCAGGTTGAGCAGATGATCATGCCGCCGACCGCGCACGGCGTCCGGGCCATCTCCAGCGGCATGCTCAAGAAGGGCAACGAGCCTCTGCCGCTGCGCGGGCCGATCCTGCACCGGCTGCTCCAGCAGTTCCTGGCCGACGTCTTCTGGGGCGATCTCGACATCCTGCTGCTCGACCTGCCGCCGGGCACGGGCGATGTGGCGATCTCGGCTGCTCACCTGGTTCCGGGCAGCGAGCTCATCGTGGTCACGACGCCGCAGCTGGCGTCCGCCGAAGTCGCAGAACGGGCCGGCTCGCTCGCCAGCCAGTTGCACCAGCGGGTCGTCGGAGTGATCGAGAACATGTCGTACCTGCCGTGCCCGCACTGCGGTGAGCGGATCGACGTGTTCGGCACCGGAGGCGGCCAGGTGGTGGCCGACACGCTGACGCGGCTAACCGGCGCGAAGGTGCCGCTGCTCGGCGAGGTGCCGATCGACACGAAGCTGCGGGAGGCGAGCGACGCGGGGATGCCGCTGGTGCTCTCCGACCCCGACTCTCCGGCCGCGCAGCAGCTGCGCAAGATCGCGGAAGACCTGGCGGGCCGCTCGCGCAGCCTCGCCGGACGTCAGCTCGGCCTGACGCCGGCCTAAGCATCGGCGGCGCTGGCGGCGCCCGCTCGGATCAGGTGGCTTCGGAGTCGTAGGGCGGGCTCTCACCGGGCGTGAGCGAGGCCATCGCGCCGCTGGCAGCACCGCCGCTGGCAGCACCCCCGTTGACGCCGCTGCCCTTGACGCCACCGTTGTTGCCGGTCATGCCACCGAGCAAGATGCCGTCGCCGGTGAACTCGTCGACGAGGTGCTTGCGGACGAAGTTCTTCGGATTCAGGTCGGTGAGGTCAAAGTTGCTGAACTCAGGACCCAGGTTGTCCTGAAGCTCGGACTTGGCGCCCTCGGCCATCCGGCGCAGCTCACGGAGCGCCCGGCCGGCCTGAGCCGCGATGGCCGGCAGTCGCTCCGGACCGAACACGAGCAGCGCGACCACGCCAAGCACCAGCAGCTTGGTGAAGTTCAGGTCGAGGAACACCGGCAAGCTCCACGGAGGCTAGGACCGCGCAGGCTAGGGCCTGACAGGCTGAGGCCCGCTCCCCCAGACTAGCCCGTGCGCGCCCAACATCAGAATCCTCACCGACCAGCCGCTCGGTCGCCGATCAGCCGACCACCGAGTGGCCACCGGCTAGGAACCGCCGTGCAGGCTGTCCGATCAGGACGAGGCCGAGCCGAGCGTAAGGTCGGACCGTCGTGTCTGACCGTGCCGGGTGAAGGTCACCACGACACGCGACCCCGGCGCGAGTGACCGGACGGCATCCAGCAGCGCATAGGCGCCGCCGATCGGCTGGCTGCCGAGCTTGATGACCACGTCACCAGCGCGCAGGCCAGCCTGCGCGGCTGGGCCGCCCGGCATGACGCCGCCCTGGATCTGCGCGCCGTTGCCGGCGAAGTTCTCGTTGACGCTCGCGCCAATGACCGAGTGCGTGGCGTGCCCCGACCTGATCAGCTGCACGACTACCCGTCGTGCCTGGTCCATCGGGATCGCGAAGCCGAGGCCGATGCTGCCGCCCTGGGTGCCGGTGATCGGGTCAGCGCCCAGGGTGTCGATGGCGGCGTCGATGCCGATGACCTGGCCGCGGGCGTTCACTAGCGGGCCGCCGGAGTTGCCGGGATTGATCGGCGCGTCCGTCTGAATCGCGTCGAAGAAGACCTGCGGGGCCCCGGCGGCGCCAGCACCGGGCTGGACCGGGCGCTCGACGGCGCTGACGATTCCGCTGGTGACCGTGTCGGCCAGGCCAAGCGGGGAGCCGATCGCGATCACCGGGTCGCCGACCTGGACGCCGGCGGAGTTGCCCAGCGTCAGGGCGGGCAGGTTCGTCACGCCGACAGCCTTGATGACGGCGATGTCGGAGAACGGGTCCCGGCCCACGAGCACGCCCTTGGCGGACCTGCCGTTGCTGAAGTACACCTGCAGCGCTGCGCCGCGCACGAGGCCATCGAGCGTCACCACGTGGTTGTCGGTCACGATGTAGCCGCCCTTGATCAGGAAGCCTGAACCGGTGCCTTCATCGCCGTCCACCTTGATCATGACGACTGCCGGGGTATCCCTGGCCGCGATCCCGGCTACCGAACTGGCGGGCCGGTTCATCAGCGCAGGCGGTACCGGCCCGAGGCTGTAACTGCGATCGGACTGCACGCCCTGGCTGCGAAGGGCGATGAAGCCGCCGACGACGCCGCCGACCAACGTGCACGCCACTACCAGCGCAGTCGTCGTCACGACGAGCCGCCAGCCGCGTAGCCAGCGCCCGCGCCCGCCCGCTGCCTGGCCACCGTGTGCCTCACGGCCGAGGCGCCAGTAGCTCGGCCGCCAGTGGCTCGGCCGCCACCACCCGCGCCCGGCCGCGCGATCTTCGGCGACCGCCTGGCCGTCGGCCCGCTGACCGTCCGCAGCCTGGCCGTCCGCAGCCCGCCCGTTCGGCCGCCGACCGAACAGACCGAAGTCTTCCGACTCGGCAAACCAGTCGAATCTGCCAAAGTCGCTCGTTCGCTGGCTGTCACCATTCGCCTGCGGCGGACTACTGGTGATCGCCGAAAAGCCGTGGCCTGGCGCGCTGGGTGCACCAACGGTGCCGTGCCCAGGCTGCTCGGACATGATCTGCCTCCCCGGAGACGGCACCCCCGACTCGACGTCATCTGCCGTCATCGGAAGCATTCCTCCCCTTGCGCGGGGGCGCCTAGGCATGGCGACTGCATGAGTTTCGCCGCGCAGGGACAACTCGGCGCGCGGCGCATCTTGGCTGCCGCACAGCCGCTGAGGATGACCGTCGCGGTCGACATTTCCCGCGCAGCATGCAGTTAGGTGCCCGAGTTGCTCGCTTTTGCGCGCGCCTGAGCGGGGAAATGAAATGATGAGCGACCACGGCCGGCTGAGCGATGGGGGGCCGGGCTGGCAGGAAGGCTCTGTTAGGGCTGGTACGGCAGGTCAGTCATAGTGATGGCGGGCCACGGCAGCTGCGAGTCATGCCGCCGGAGCACATTTGCCGACCCCGGACCGAAGCTGGGCGGCTCGTTCACCGTGTTGCGCGGGAAGACCAGCACATCGATCGATGGCGTAATGGGCGGCGCCGGCGCCCTCGCCTGCGGCTCGCCGCCCACGATGAACGCAGCCGTGCCAAGGCCTGCCAGAAACACCGCCAGGGAACCGGCCAGAAAGTAGCGGCTGGTCCGCTGATCCGGGCGGCTAGCGGCCGTGGCGCCTTGCCCGGGGTGCCCGTGCGCGGGCCACCCGCCTGCTGGCGCAGGCGGCGGAGGCGGGCCCGGTGAGCCGCGCGACGGCCAGATCGTCTCGGCCCGCTGCATGCCCGCGGTCACCCTCGGATCATCGAGGCCGACTAGCTCGCTAAGGCTCATGAGCCGACCTGTCAGGCCCGCTCCTGCGGCGGCCTCGCCCAGGCCATTCATCCGCCGCTTGAGCATGCGCAAGGCGGCGACCTCGTCGCGGCACGACCCGCAGCGGGCCATGTGGACGAAGACGCGCTCGCGCTCGGAGCCGTCAAGCTCGCCATCGATCAGCGCGGATAGCCGCTGGCCGAGGTGGGTCACGGCTGCCCGCCTTGCGGCACTGGCAGGTCGATGTGCAGTCGTGGCTGCGGAACGGCGGCGCCAAGACGGCGCGGCCGCCGGTGCTCGAGCGCCTGTCGGAGCTGCGCCCGGCCGCGGTGGATGCGGCTGCGCACGGTGCCGAGCTTCACGTCCAGAGTGTCGGCGATCTCCTCATACGACAGGCCCTCGATGTCACACAGAATGACCGCAGCCCGGTACTCCGGGGCCAGCGCCATCAGTGCCGCGTGGATGTCGCCATCGAAGTGCCGGTCGTCGAACGCCTGCGCCGGCGTGGGCTCGGAGCCGCCAAGCCGTGCCTCGGTCTCATCCGCCAGGCCCTCAAACCTGATCCGCTGCCGCCGCCGCGCCATGTCCAGGAACAAGTTGGTGGTAATCCGATGCAGCCAGCCCTCAAACGTGCCGGGAATGTAGCTGTCCAGCGAACGGAATACCCGGACAAATACCTCTTGCGTCAGGTCTTCAGCGTCGTGACTGTTACCAGTCAGCCGGTAGGCCAGGCGGTAAACGCGGGCAGAGTGATCTCTAACGACGGCTTCCCAGGTCGGTGGCGTCCAGGCCGGCACCTCGACGATGTCGGCACCGGCGCTTACCTCGGCCACCACGCCCCCCTGCGACGGCTCACCTTGCAACGGTTCACACCCTTCAACGCCTTGCTACCAGAAACCTCCGGCGGGTCGGCGTTGTTCCGCGAGCCCGGCTGCTCTGCATCCGTAACGTACGAGGTTACCTGGTCGGTTCCCGGACCGGCGCGATGGCCGCTAGGCTGCGGCCGGACGGACTATGCAGCCTGGACGGGCGCGGGCCGGTGCGGCATCGCCGCGGGCGGGAGTCGGCGGCGGCGCGGCCAACGGCGCCGCGGCCAACGGGGAGGTAGCCATTTCGATCACGGCCAGCACTCTCGCCTACATCGACGATTTCCTGCCCGAGGACGACGCGCTCGTCCGGGCCCGGCGAAATGCGGCTGAAGTAGGCGGAGCGGCGCCGGTGCCTCCGCTCCTCGGCGCGACGCTGCGCTTTGTCGCGGCGGCGGTCGGCGCCCGGTCAGTGGTCGAGATCGGCACCGGCTGCGGCACCTCCGGGATCTACCTGCTCCGGGGCATGCGGCCTGGCTCGGTACTGACCACTGTCGACGTCGAGCCCGAGCACCAGCGCCTAGCGCGTGCCGCCTACGTTGCCGCCGGCTTCCCGACGAGCCGGTACCGGCTTATCGGCGGCCTCGCCCTGGAAGTGCTGCCGAGGCTGGCCGACGCTGCCTACGACATGGTGTTCTGCGACGCAGACCGGCAGGAGCTCGGTGAGTACCTGGATGGCGCGCTGCGGCTGCTCAGGCCAGGCGGGATCGTGCTCTTCAACGCGGTCTTGCCGGGAAGCACGGCGACAGAGCGGATGCCGACGGACGCCGAGGCTGCGGCGGCGGCGGAGCTACGCGAGGAGGTACGCGCCGACGATCGGCTGGTACCGCTGCTACTGCCCATCGGCAACGGCCTGCTGGCAGCGGCTAAGCAGGCCGATTAGAGAGGACCGCCGAGGCACGCCTTGTCCAGGCTCCAGGGTCACCTCGGCTGGTGATGGCTAGCTCAGCCGACTGTGGACTTGAGCGCCTCGCCCAGAGACCGAGCCTCATCCGGGGTGAGCTCCACGACGAGCCGCCCACCGCCTTCGAGGGGAACGCGCATCACGATGCCGCGACCCTCCTTGGTGACCTCGAGCGGACCGTCACCCGTCCGCGGCTTCATCGCCGCCATCCTGCTCCCCTTCCCTGCCCTCCGGCCGCACCGAACCGCAACCGCCGGAACAGACCCGGCGGGCGGCGCCTGGCGGTACTCCAGCCAGCCACATACATCTAGATCAGTCCCTCTATTATCCAGTGTTCGGCCGTCCGATGGTAACGATCAGCGTTCCCGCCGGTTCCAGTCCGATACCGGGAGAGAACGGGACACCCGGCGCGGACCGTATCCGGCAGCCCGCGGGCATTCTGCCCGGCCCGGCGCCCGGCCACCCACCAAGCTTCTGAGCAGGCCCCAGTTGCCGCCGGGAGCGGGACTCGGGCATGCTCAGCGACGGGAGTCTTGATCCGATGCTGCGGGCCGGGACTCGAACCGCAAGCGGCACGAGGGAAGGAAGCCTGGTGGCCGATAGCGTGCTCTACGAGGTCGACGGCGCAGTCGCGACAATTACGATCAACCGGCCCGATGCCCGTAATGCCCTGACGGCGGAGACCAAGGTTGCCCTCCTCGACGCCCTGCGGGTCGCCAGCGGGGACGAGGCCGTCCGGGCCGTGGTGCTGACAGGCGCCGGGTCTGCCTTCTGTTCCGGGCAGGACTTGCGTGAGCACGCGGAGCTCCTGGCCGCCGGGGCGGCACCGCTGGACACGGTACGCCGCCACTACAACCCGATCATCGAGACGATCACCGGGATGCCGAAGCCGGTGGTCGCCGCGCTCCCTGGCGTGGCCGCCGGGGCGGGCGCCTCGCTGGCTCTTGCCTGCGACTTCCGCATCGCCGCGGCTCGGGCGAGCTTCCTCCTGGCCTTCGCCAGGGTCGGACTGGGCGCCGACTCCGGCGCATCGTGGACCTTGCCGCGGCTGGTCGGGACCGCCAGGGCCGCGGAACTGCTCATGCTGGCCGAGCCCATCGGCTCGGCCGCCGCGCTTGGCCTCGGCCTGCTGACCTCAGTGGTCCCTGACAACGAACTGCCCGGTGCGGCGGCCACCTTCGCCGCCCGCCTGGCAGCCGGCCCGACACTGGCGTATGCGGCGATCAAGGAGAGCCTGCTGTACGGCAGCAGCCACGGCCTCGGCGAGTCGCTGGAGAAGGAAGCCGAGCTGCAGGTGCGGCTCGGCGGCAGCGCCGATCATCAGGCTGCGACGCAGGCCTTCCTGGCCAAGCAGGCACCGGTCTACCAGGGCCGCTAAGCGCTAGACCGCGACAGCCGCTAGACCGCGACAGCCTCGCCGAGCGCGATCTCCTCGTGCGCGGCCACGATCTGCTCGGCGACCTCGACCAGATCTGCCAGGTCCATCTGGCGATACCGGCCCGACGGCGTGCGCCAGGACACGGTGCTGCCATGCCGCCACACCGTCAGATGCTGACTAATGGACAGCACCGAGATGCCATCCATGTCTGCCCGGACGATGCTGCTGGACAGGCCGCGCTCGGCCACCATGGCCTCAAGCTCGTTGATGAGCCATTCCGGGCTATACCGGGACCGACCGACGTAATCCGGCACGACGGCCGGCGGGATCCGCAAGGCGAACCAGACTGCCTTGCCAGGCACCCGCCAGTTCCCCAGCCGCGATCGGGTGAGGTGACAGCCCCACTGGCCAGCCGACAGTCCCGCCACGACCTGCAGGCCGCGCCCGCTGACCGAGTCCAGCGGGGCCTTGCCCATGCCAGGATCTGAGCCGACGCTCCAGGTCCGCTCTGTGTCAAAAACCTTGCACACGAGCTCACGAGTGCGGCCGGTACCGCGCAAGTACAGCCAGATCTCGGGGATTCCCGCCGCAGCCCGCTGCCGGACCGCGCTGCGTGTCGCGTTCCGCTGCGCGTGCAGGGTGTTGGCCGCGAGCTCGCTTGCCATCGTCACGCCGTCGTGCAGCAGCCCAGACGGGATCGCGAGAGTCGACACTGCCTCCCGAAAGAACCGCCGGGCGGCGGCGGCGCAGGTCGTATCGATGGGCAGCGGCCGGACAAAGCATCCGCCGCCGCTAATGCCCGCATCGGCTAGCCGCTCGGACTGGCCCGGAATCATCGCCAGGGCCTCGGCGACCGGAGCCGCCAGCAGGCCGGCCGCAGGTCCGGAGGGAGGGCGGCCTCGCTGCTCGGGAGCACTGCCGCCAGAGCCGCTGACGACAGGCGTGCCCAACACGCTCCCGCCGCTGTCGGCAGGCGTTGGCGGCCGCATGCTCCTCCGCCCTCCCGAGTAAAGCTTACGTGAACCTCAGATTATGGGCATTGTGCGAAGTTTCGCAATGGGATCCGCTTAATGTCGCACCAAATGGCAGGACAGGTCGGCGAGAACCGGTCCGGCCGTTCACCCCCGCTGGCTGATGGCTCTGCCATTCTTGCGCGCCGAGGCCGTCTGTGCTAGACCCAGCCGGGCAATCTCGCAGGCCGTGGCGCTACGCCGACCGCGCCGGAGCCGCCAGCGCACCGGCGTCGCCTGGATTGCCGCGCCTGGGTGCTCCCGGAATGGCCAGTGCGACAGGAAGTCAATCGGCTTGCCCCAACCGATCACGGCCATATCTCGAACGCTCGTGGCGCGCATAGGCAGGCACGAGAAAAAGGCAGCTCTCGCCAATTCCAGCGCCGTCAGCCCGGTGCCGTCCTGGCCGCTGGAAACGAGCCCACAATGGCGACCGCGGCCGCCGCGTGACCATGGCCAGGCCGACGCTAACTGGTCCGGCTGTCCATCACCAGATTGGGCTCAGTCCGATCCGAGCAGGCACCTCGCTCGCGATGCTCCGGCGCGCTCGTCAACGGCATCGGTGCTGGGTAACGACGTGAGCGGCCGGACCGGACAGCGAGGAATGGCCGGGTACTTGACTGCCGATAAAGCCTGTCAGCCGTAGTGACGAGCTGGCCCGAACGTGCCGGAGTCCGGCAGCAAACAGCGCAAAAGAATCGCATCGGCAGCCGGAACTATATTGGCGTGATCAGGACGTACGGCACACGCAGTCGGCCAGGTGATCGTTCACGACGCCGCACGCTTGCATCATGGCGTAGGCCGTCACTGGCCCGGTGAACCGGAAGCCGGCCGAGCGCAGGTCCTTGGACAGCGCCTTGGACGCCGGCGTGGTCGCGGAAACGTCGGCAAGAGTCACCGGGACTGGCCGCTGGTCGTCGGCGTACTTCCACACCCGGTCGGCCAGGCCGTCCGGCAACTCAAGCGCGGCCCTCGCGTTCGCGATCGCGGCGTCGATCTTGGCCCGGTTGCGCACGATGCCCGCGTCCGCCAGCAGTCGGCTGACGTCGTCCGGGCCGTAGGCGGCCACCGTCTCGAGCTCAAAGCCGCCGAACGCGCGCCGGAAGTTCTCCCGCTTCCGCAGGATCGTCAGCCAGGACAGGCCGGACTGGAATGCTTCCAGGCACAGCCGCTCGAACATCGCAGTGTCCTCGCGGACCGGGCGTCCCCACTCCTCGTCGTGATAGCTCAGGTAGTCGGGCGCGCCGAGGCTCCACGGGCACCGCAGCAGTCCGTCCGGCCCAGCGACCGGAAGCCCTGTCGTCACTCGTCCTCGCCCAGGCCCTGGCTGATGGGCTGGCGGGTGGAGAACCCATTAGCGATGACCGACCCGGTGGTGCCCCCGCCCTGCCAGCTCGCCTCGACCGCGGGCAGTTCGGGTGCAGCCTCGGCCTCGGCTGGGTCTGCCTGGCGCTCCGGCTGAACCTCGGCCAGCCGGCGGCGCAGCCAGTCGATCTCCGCGTCCCGGTCGGCGATCGTCCGCGCGATCAGCGCCAGGGCCTGCTCGGTAGCGGCCGCGTGATACCCGAGCAGCGCAGCGGGCGGCCGGTAATCGGCCACGTCGGACCACGACCGGAAGTCGGTGCGGGCTGGCAGCTCAGGCCGCTCCCTGGACAGCTCGCCGCCCTTGCCCATGGCCACCACGATGATGCCACCGAGGATGACGGCGGCAGCGAGAAAGATTGCAATGGGCACACCGTAATCGTGCCACGCCCAGCGACCTAACGATGCATCACCGTAGCCAGGGCACGATCAGGTCATCTCGGTGAAGTTCTTCCGGCCGGCGTTCAGGCTGTGCGCCTCGGTGATGATCCGCACGACCTCGACCGGATCATCAGCGACCTTGATGAGCTCGGGATCACCTGCGGAGACCTTGCCGGACGGCAGCAAGGTCTGCGTGATCCAGGAGTTCAGGCCCTGCCAGTACTCGCTGCCCACCAGCACGATGGGGAATCGGGTGATCTTGCCGGTCTGCACCAGGGTCACCGCCTCGAAGAGCTCGTCCAGGGTGCCAAAGCCGCCCGGCAGGACCACGAATGCCTGCGAGTACTTGACGAAGACCGTCTTGCGGACGAAGAAGTACCGGAACTCCAGGCCTATCTCGACGTAGTCGTTCAGGCCCTGCTCCAGGGGCAATTCAATGCCCAGGCCGACCGAGACGCCGCCCGCGCTGATCGCGCCCTTGTTCGCGGCTTCCATGATGCCGGGGCCGCCGCCGGTGATGACGGCATAGCCGGCCTTGGCCAGGCCGGCTCCGATCTGCTCGGCGCGCTCGTACTCCACGCTGCCTGGCCGCGTGCGTGCCGAGCCGAAGACGGAGACTGCCTGGCCAAGCTCGGCCAGCAGGCCGAAGCCCTCGACGAACTCAGCCTGGATCCGCAGCACCCGCCAGGGATCGGTATGCACCCAGTCACTAGGCCCGCGCCAGTCAAGCAGTCGCTGATCGGTGGTCGTCTTGGGGATGGCCTTGCCGCGCAAGGTGGCGGGGCCCTGGCGACGCAGCCGACGGCGGGGCTCGGATTGCAAGCTCATGGCCCATAAGGTAGCCGCCGCGCACACGTGAGCAGGGCAGACACCCGGCCGACCAGGAGTACTGCTAGTTACGGTTGATGAAGATCCCGTTGATGGCGGCGATGGCGATCCAGATCACCAGCACCATGACGGCCGCCGTGCTTCCGCTTACCGCGTGACTCGACAGGACGACCGCGGTGCCGCCAACGCCGAGGCCCATCGAGCCGAGGCCCATGACGAGCGTCGCGAACGTGCCAGGCCGCCTGGACCGCAGCGGCCGCAGCCCGTGGACCGCTAGCCGGGCGTCGACCCGGCGGTCGACCTCCGCGCCGATCCGGTCGACCAGGCCCTCGGCGACCGCGTGATCGTAGTCGCGCCCGAGCTCGGCGTGGGCAGCCACGGCGGCCCCGATCTCCTCGCGTGATGCTTGCTCCACGAAGACAAGTTACATCGCGTTCAGACGGGGCGTCCAGCACCGGCCGGCGACACGTCCCACGGCGGGGAACGTGGTCGGCCTCGTTCCCCGCCTTAAGAACTGACGCCGTGATCGCGGAGAATGTCGTTGAGTGCCGCCTTGTCATGCGCGGTGCCCTCATCCAGCCGGCGCAGCACCAGGACGCACGGCATGCCGAATTCGCCGCCCTCGAACGCGCGCTGCCGGGTGCCGCCGACGCAGACCGACCACGCCGGCACCTCGCCACGCGGCAGTTCCGCCCCGGTCTGCACGTCGATCACATGCGTGGACTTGCTGAGGATCGTGCCGGCCCCGAGGACCGCGCCGGTGCGGACCCGCGCGCCCTCGACCACCATGCACCGGGACATGATGAACGCATCGTCCTCGATGACGACCGGCACCGCGTTCGGCGGCTCGAGCACCCCGCCGATGCCAACGCCGCCGGCCAGATGCACGTTCTTGCCGATCTGAGCGCAGGACCCGACGGTGGCCCAGGTGTCCACCATCGTGCCGGAGTCGACGTAGGCGCCGATGTTCACGAACGACGGCATCAGCACGGCGCCCGGCGCCACGTAGGCGCCCCATCGCACGATGGATCCCGCCACTGACCGGACGCCTTCGAGCCTCGTCGTGAGCGGCACGCGGTCGTTATACCGGAAGTCCCCGACCTGCGACTGCACCATCGGCAGCAGCCGGAACGCCAGCAGGATCGCGCGCTTGGCCCGCTCGTCCACGACGATCTCGCCCGAGCCAGGATCGGCCCAGGCCACCCTGGCCCGGCCCGAGTCGATCTCGTCGACTGCGGCCACGACCAGGTCCCTGGCCGCGACATCGGCCGGCGTCAGGTCGGCGCGCCGCTCCCACAGTTCGTCGATGGCGGCCGGCAGGCCAGCGGCGATGGCTCCGTGAGCTGAGAGGTCTGTCATAGCGTCGGAGCCTAGTGCGGCGTCGACCGCTGCGGGCCCGCCGGACCGGGTAGCTTCGTAGCCGTGCCGAGCAAGCGCAAGCCCGCCCGCGGTGACCGGCGGTCCGCGACCGCAGCCGGCATTGTCATCGTCCTGATCGCCGCGACCATCGGCTATCTCGCGCTCCGGCCCTCGCCGCAGACCGTGCCGCGGCCCACCGCCTGCGTCGCCGGGCCCGGCGGCCATGGCCTCCAGCTGACGGTCGGCCAGGCCGCGATCGCGGCCACGATCGCAGGCGTGGCCAGTCAGCGGCACATGCCGTCGCGCGCGGTCGCGATCGCGTACGCGACCGCGCTGCAGGAGTCCAAGCTCGCCAACCTGCACTACGGCGACCGGGACTCGGTCGGCGTGTTCCAGCAGCGGCCGTCCGAGGGCTGGGGCACCACCCGGCAGATCGAGGACCCGGTGTACGCGACCAGCCGGTTCTTCGAGGCGCTGGCCGCGGTCCCGCACTACCTGCGGATACCGATCTACGCGGCGGCGCAGGCCGTCCAGCACAGCGCCGATGGCTCGGCTTACGCCCAGTACGCGGGCATGGGCGCGGAACTGGCGACGGCGTTCACTGGCACGGAGCCGCGCGCGGTGTGGTGCATCTACGGAACGGCCCCTGGCAAGGCCAGGCTCGCCGCCGCCACCAGGACGCTGGCCAGCGCGTTCGGGCCGTTGTCGCGGCACGTCAGCGGCGATCCGGCCGAGACGGTCAGCGTGCAGGGTTCCCAGCAGGGCTGGGCGGTGGCATCGTGGCTGGTGTCGAACGCAGCGTCCTACGGCATTACTTTTGTCCGCTATGGCGGATATGAATGGTTCGGCTTCCGAGGGTCGGGGCACTGGAAGGCGGCGCCCGCCAGGAGCCTCGCGCGGGCTGCCCCGTCCGCCGTGGTGTTTGGCTGATAGCCTGCGATCCCCGAGGACCGGCTGCATGCGCACCGTCCCGCCGGGAACGCGATACTGGTGGCAAGCCGCGACACTTGGGTCAGCCGCACCGCTGAGTGCACCAGGGCGCGGACGGAAGAGGAGAACGCGGAAGTGACCTATATCATCACGCAGCCTTGCGTCGATGTGATCGACAAGGCCTGCATCGAAGAGTGCCCGGTCGACTGCATCTACGAGGGCGAGCGGATGCTCTACATCCACCCGGATGAGTGCGTGGACTGCGGCGCCTGCGAGCCAGTCTGCCCGGTTGAGGCGATCTTCTACGAAGACGATGTGCCGGACCAGTGGAAGGACTACTACAAGGCCAACGTCGAGTTCTTCGCTGACCTCGGCTCACCGGGCGGCGCCTCGAAGGTCGGGAAGATCGAGAAGGACCACCCGATCGTCGCGGCGCTTCCGCCACAGGAGACCGAGCACTAGACCGGCCGCGCCAGTGACGGTCAGCGACCCCGCGACGGCGCGGGGCACGGCTGGCTCCGCCAGGCGGCCGGAGACGCTGGCGGCGCGGCTGCCGGCGTTTCCGTGGGACTCGCTTGCGCCGGCCGCCGAACTGGCGCGAGCGCATCCGGGCGGGATCGTCGACCTGTCGGTCGGCACGCCCGTCGACCCCGTCCCGGAGGTCGTCCGGGCCGCCCTGCGCGGCGCCGACAACTCCCCTGGCTATCCGCAGACGGCGGGCACCGCGGCCGTCCGGGAGGCGGCCGCTGGCTGGCTCGCCCGGCGGCACGGCGTGACCGTCGATCCGGCCACGGTACTGCCGGTTATCGGCACCAAGGAGTTCATCGCCGGCCTGCCGGCGCTGCTCGGCTGCGGGTCCGGCGACGTCGTCGTGCATCCCGCGCTTGCGTACCCGACCTACGATGTCGGTGCCCGGCTGGCCGGCGCCAGGCCGGTCGCCACGGACGGCCTCGTCACGCTGGGCCCCGAGCGCGTGCGGCTGGCCTGGCTGAACTCGCCGTCGAATCCGACCGGCCAGGTGCTGCCGCCCGAGCACCTGCGGAAGGTCGTGAGCTGGGCGCGCGAGCGCGGCGTGGTCGTCGCCTCGGATGAGTGCTATATCGAGCTCGGCTGGGAAGCGACGCCACTATCCGTGCTGCACCCGGACGCCTGCGTGGGCTCGCACGAGGGGCTGCTCGCGGTGCACTCGCTGTCGAAGCGATCCAACCTGGCCGGGTACCGTGCAGGGTTCGTCACCGGCGACCCCGCGCTGGTCGCGGAGCTGCTGGAAGTCCGCAAGCACGCCGGGATGATCATGCCGGCCCCGGTCCAGGCCGCCATGGCCGCGGCGTTGTCCGACGACGGGCACGCGGCCGAGCAGCGAGCCAGATACGCGGCCAGGCGGGACCAGTTGCGCCCGGCCCTGGCGGCGGCGGGCTGGGCCGTCGATCACTCCGTGGCCGGCCTCTACCTGTGGGCATCGCATCCCGAGCTTGACTGCTGGGAATCCGTACACCGGCTCGCCGAGGCCGGCATCCTGGTCGCGCCCGGCGAGATCTACGGACCGGCCGGCGTCCGGCACATCCGAGTCGCGCTGACCGCTACTGACGAGCGGATTGCCGCTGCGGCCACCCGACTCGCCAATCTCGCTTAACCTGGCCTGACCAGAATTCATCGGTTAACTAACGATCCCGGCGCACCGAGCCGCTGACCACGGCGCCCGTGCCTGTCTGGTGCAGCGAGCCGGTTCCGCTCCTAGTGCCGCGGTCGGAGGTGCAGCAGCACATGCCCGAGTCAGAGTCCTTCGACGCGTTCTACGCGCGAACCGTGTGGAGCGTCACCCGCCAGATGCACGCTCTAGCCGGGGAGGACAGTCTCGCGGACCACGCGATCCGGGAGGCATACGCCAAGGCCTACCAGCAGTGGTACGAAGTGTCGGGCTACGGCGACTCCGAGGCGTGGGTGCTCGGCGTCGCCAAGGATGCCTACCAGCGTCGGCGGGCCGGCGCGGGCGCCGCTGGCGAGAGCCGTCCCGCGCCTGGTCATGACCCGCTGAGCTGGCCAGGGATGTTCCGGCCTGCGGCGCCGAAGGCATCGCCCCCGTCTGATCCCGAGGCGACCCTCGCCCCCCGGCCCGGCGTCTCGCCCGGCCCGGGCATGCTCGGCGGCGCTGCCGGCGCTGCCGGCGCGCCAGGCACTCCTGGCACTCCTGGCACTGCTGGCACTGCTGGCGCGGCTGGCCTTGGGCTGGCGGCTGAGCCCGGTCTCGCGGCTGGTCTTGGCTCAGCCGGCCGTCTTGGCGCAGCCGGCGGTCTCGACACGGCAGCGGGTCTTGACGCGGCAGCGGGTCTTGACGCGGCAGCTGGCGCCGGGCTAGGCGGTACGGCCCTGGACGACCCGGCTGCCGCCCTCGTGGACGCTGGCTCGGGGACTGCCGGCCCGGTAGCAACAGACGTGCCGCCCGGTGGCCTGTTTGGCAGCCCGGCGGCCGGAGGCATGAGCTCGGACGCCACGGCTGACTGGGCCGGACCGGCCGGAGCGTCGCACGGGACTGGCATCGCGGCCGAGCCGACTCCTGCCGATCCAGCTGCTGGCGGTGCAGCGCCCGGCTGGGCGGACGCGCCCGGCGCCATGCACACCGCGCACATCGCCGATCGCGCTGGCCCGACGTCGGGCATGCCACCAGCCCGCCCGTCGGGCCGATCTCCCGGCGGCCGTGCGCCCGCCGTACTCGGCTCGCGCCGCAAGCTCATCGCCGCCGCGGCCGCCGCCGCGATCCTGCTGGCGGGCGGCATCGTCTATGCGGTCAGCGGCCCCAGCACGCGCCACGCCGCTACGCCAGGCGTCTCCGCGAGCGCCGTCGCCAAGCCGGCCGTTCGCATGCTCCCAAATGGCCGGACCGGCGGTCGCGCGATAATCCCGTGGTCGCTCATCGGGCCGGGCTGGGCCCTCGCCGAAGTCTCGACGGCCCGGCCGGACGCCAACGGGGCCGCCGCCGGCAGCGGCCGGTACATCACCTACCTGGTCGACCCGGCGGGCGGTAAGTACCGGATCGCCACGACGTCCGGTCCCGCGGCGCCCGACCTGCTCGCCTGGTCGGGCAACGGCAGGACGGCCCTGTACGCGGTGGGCGGCGGGCAGGCCGGCCGCTACGGTCTGCTGACGCTGGCCTCCGGGCAGCTGACCTCGCTGCCACTTCCGGCCGGCGTGACTGCGCTCGGGTTCACGCGGCCAGATGGCCTCAACATCCTCGCCGTCCGCCAGAAGCAGGACAAGTACCTGCTGGAGCGCTACACCCTGGCCGGCACTCACGCGGCCACCATCGGAACCTTGCCGCGCCCGGCAGGCGCGACCGACGTCCTGCAAGGCAACGCGCTCAGCTCGCCGCTTGGCACGACCGCCGTCTGGGGAGTCAGCGGGCACGAGATGCAGCTGGTGAGTAACGCCGGCGGACTTATCCGCAGGCTGCGCGTGCCTGCTGGCACGCCGCCGTCGTGCACGCCGATTAGCTGGTGGACCGGGCAGACAGTGCTCGCGTACTGCAACGTCGCGGGTGCCCCCGAGGCCGGCCGCCTCTGGCTCGCGCCTGCGGACGGCAGCGCGCCCGCGGCGCTGACCGGCGTCTCCGGCTCGCCAAGCGGGGTCGGTGACCTCTCCGGCGCCTGGCAGGCTGGCGGCTCTACGTACATCACCGCCACGACGTCAGCGCAGTGCCAGAGCGCCGCCAGCGGACCCGGCGGCCAGCAGATCCTTCAGCTCCGCGGCGGCGGCGAGAGCAAGGTGAGCATCCCAGGCAGCACGAATAACCACGCCAGCGTGGTCGCTGGCGTCGGGCAGCGGCTGCTGGTCCTGGCGCAGACGAGCTGCCCCGGCACCTCCTCGCTGATCTGGCTCAACGTGTCGACTGGCACCGCCCGCACCGTGCTCACGGCGCCTGCGGCCGGCGAGGTTGGCGTGGTCGACGCCGTGCCGTACGGCTCGGGCCCGGCCGCTACGACGAACGCGCTGAACTAGCGCGGCTTATCGGTGCCGGCTACGGCCAGACCGGCTACGGCCAGACCGGCTACGGCCCGACCGGCCCGCCAATGCGCCAGTACTCCCCAGCGGCGCGCTCCATCAGGTCCTCGTCGACCAGGTACCGCCGGAGCGCGGCGTAATCGGCGTGCATGGCGCCGAGCACGTCGTTGACCGCGCTCTCCCGATACCGGACGCCAGGCTCGAAGAGGCGGGTTACTTCAGCCAGCAAGAGAAGCCGCCGCGACCTCTTCGCCGGCATCGTCGCAATCCGGCCGTCGCGCAGGTATCCGCGCAGCCTCGGATCGCGAGCGAGCGCTTCCACGACGGCGGCAGGGCTGGTTTCTGTCATGCCGGCCATCCTGCCCAGCCGCGGCTCACCGACTCAACTCGATTACCTCGTGAGCTGGGCCGTGCCACGCCGATCCGCCCGGCCCTCGGCGCGGCGCGGCGGTGGCCAGCAGAGCCCGGGGCCGTAGGCTGGCAGGCGTGTTCAGGCTCTATGACACTCGGCTGCGCGGGGTTGTCGACATCCAGACCGCTCGGCCCGGCCAGCTGCGGATGTACGCGTGCGGGCCGACCGTGTACAGGTTCGCGCACGTCGGCAACTTGCGGACGTTCATGCTGCCGGACCTGATCCGGCGCAATGCCGAACGCCAGCACCTGTCTGTCATCGTGTGCCAGAACATCACCGACGTCGGCCACCTCGCCGACGATGCCGAGATCGATCCAGCTGGCGAGGACAAGATCCTCGCGCAGGCCAGGGCCGAAGGTCGGACTGCGCTCGACGTCGCCCGCTTCTACGAGGACGCATACCGGGCCGATTGCGCGGCCCTGAACATTCTGCCGCCCGACTACGCCCCGCGGGCCTCGGAGTCGATCGACCTGATGATCGACATGATCGCCAAGCTCATTGAGACCGGGCACGCGTACGCCGTCCCCAGCGGGTCGGTGTATTTCGATGCGCGCAGCGTGCCAGACTACGGCGCCCTGTCGGGCAACAGGCTCGACGAGCTCAAGCCGGGCCACCGGTCGGCCGGCGAGGTGGAAGAGGAGAAGCGCTTCCACGCTGACTGGGCGCTGTGGAAGAGCGCGCCGCCCGAGCGCGACCTGACCTGGGCTGCGCCATGGGGCAGCGGCTTCCCCGGCTGGCATACCGAGTGCTCGGCCATGTCGCTGAAATTCCTCGGCGACGTGATCGACATCCACACCGGCGGCATCGACCTGCGCTTCCCCCACCACGAGGACGAGCGGGCGCAGTCCAACGCACTCGCCGGGCACGAGGTCGTCCAGCACTGGGTGCACGGCGAGCACGTGCTCTTCGATGGCCGCAAGATGGCCAAGTCGACCGGGAACGTGGTGCTGCTGTCCGATCTGGCTGCCCGCGGCCTTGATCCGCTCGCGGCCCGGCTCGCCTTCCTCGAGCACCGGTACCGCCAGCAGATGAACCTGACCTGGGACACGCTGATCGCGGCCGATGGGACCGTGCGGCGCTGGCGGGAACTGGTAGCTGACTGGGCCAACGAGCCGAGCAAGCCCATGTGTGCCGAGTACTGGGCGCGGGTTACCGCTGCCCTCGACGACGACCTCGACACGCCAGCGGCGCTGCGCACCCTGCGTGAGCTGGCCAAGGACCCGCAGATCCCGCCGGGCTCGAAGTTCGAGACATTTGCCAGCGCTGACCGCGTCCTCGGCCTCGACCTGGTCAGCCTGGTCGGTAAGCCGCGCACGGTGGCACCGCTGCCGCCGGGTGCGCAGGCCAAGCTTGCTGAGCGGGACGCAGCGCGCGAGCGCATGGACTTCGCTGCATCCGACCGGCTGCGCGCCGAGCTCGGCGAGATCGGCGTCGCGGTCGTCGATACGCCGGACGGCCAGACCTGGACGGTCGCCCCGACCTAGCCGCAGCGTCCTGCTATGGGCTGATTTGCCGCCCGCCCCTGCTCGCAGGTGTCTGCGCAACAGATCACCGTCACCTGAGGCGATTACGCAACAGATCGGCGCTGATGCGCATGAGGCACCAGCGCGGCCGACGCCGCCGACTTCTACGCTTGACGGAAGATCATCCGCCCAGATCATCCGCCGACCCAGGAGCGCTTGACCATGACGGAGACCGTGCGACGTACTACCCACGCCAGGACCTACCTGATGTGCCCGCCCGAGCACTTCGCGGTGGAGTACACCATCAACCCATGGATGCACCCGGACGAGCCGGTCGACGTGCCGCTTGCCATGCATCAGTGGCAGCGTCTTGGCCAGGCCTACGCCAGTCTCGGTCACACCGTGCGCACGATCCAGCCCGAGCCTGGCCTTCCGGACATGGTCTTCGCGGCCAACGGCGCCACCGTCATCGGCGGCAAGGTGCTCGGGGCGCGGTTCAGGTACGCCGAGCGGCAGCCCGAGGCCGCCGCCTACCTGGACTGGTTCCGCGCGCAGGGCTACAGCGAGATCCGCGAGTCTGCGATCCTCAATGAGGGCGAGGGCGACATCGTCTACGCGGGCCGGGCCATCCTGGCCGGCTATGGCTTCCGCAGCGACAAGGCGGTGCGGGAGGAACTGACCGACCTGTTTGGCCTGCCGGTCATCAGCCTGCGCCTGGTCGACCCGCGCTTCTACCACCTCGACACCGCGCTGGTCGTCCTCGACCCGGTGACCGCCGCTTACTACCCCGCCGCGTTCGACGACGCAGCGAAGGCGGCGCTGGCCACGCACTTCAGTGAGCTCATCGAGGTGAAGGACGAGGACGCCGAAGTGCTGGGGCTCAACGCCATCAGCGACGGTCACAACGTGGTGCTGCCTGAACAGGCGATCGGACTGCGGGCTCAGCTGACGGCGGCCGGCTTCGCCACCATCGGGGTAGACCTGTCAGAGCTGCTGAAGGCTGGCGGTGGCCCGAAGTGCTGCACCCTGGAACTGAGATAACCGGCGAGATCGAGGCAGTCGGCAAAGCGCAGGAGGCGAGTCATGACAAGCACGGCCGGTTCGAGTGCGGCACAGCTGCGTGCCCAGTCCGCGGCGCATAGCGCGCACAACTATCACCCGCTGCCGGTGGTGATAGCCGAGGCCGAAGGCGCGTGGGTCGCCGATGTCGACGGCAGGCGATACCTGGACATGCTGGCCGCCTACTCGGCCATCAACTTCGGTCACCGTCACCCTCGGCTGGTCGCTGCGGCGCAGCGGCAGCTCGAGCGCGTGACGCTCGTCAGCCGGGCGTTCGAGCACGATCAGTTTGGCCCGTTCTGCAGTGAGCTCGCCGCGCTGGCTGGCATGGACATGGTGCTGCCGATGAACACCGGTGCCGAGGCCGTCGAGACTGCCATCAAGACCGCGCGCAAGTGGGGCTACGAGGTCAAGGGCGTACCCGCCGACGAGGCCGTGATCGTGGTGTTCGACGGTAATTTCCACGGCCGGACGACGACGATCGTGAGCTTCTCCACGGACCCGGACGCGAGGGACGGCTACGGTCCTTATACGCCCGGCTTCCGGATCGTTCCTTACGGTGACCTGCCCGCGCTCGCCTCCGCCATGGACGAGAACGTCGTGGCCGTGCTGGCTGAGCCGATCCAGGGCGAGGCCGGCGTGCTGGTGCCGCCAGCAGGATTCCTGACCGGCGTGCGCGACCTGTGCACGGCGCACGGAGCCCTCTTCATCGCCGACGAGATCCAGTCCGGGCTTGGCCGGACTGGTGCCACGTTCGCCTGCGAACACGACGACGTCGTGCCCGATATGTACGTCCTCGGCAAGGCGCTCGGCGGTGGCATCGTCCCGGTCTCGGCGGTCGTGTCATCCAGCGAGGTACTGGGCGTGTTCAAGCCAGGCCAGCACGGCTCGACCTTCGGCGGCAATCCGCTCGCGTGCGCGGTCGCCCGCGAGGTCATCGCCATGCTGTCGACAGGCGAGTACCAGGAGCGCTCCGCCAAGCTCGGCGCGCACATGCACGACCGCCTCAACGCCCTGCCGGAGGCCAAGGTCAGGGACGTCCGCGGGCGCGGGCTATGGGCTGGCGTCGAGTTCGCGGACCTGCCGGGCCGTCAGGCCTGCGAGATGCTGGCTGACCGGGGCGTGCTCGCGAAGGACACGCACGGGTCGACCATCAGGCTCGCACCGCCGCTGATCATCAGCGAGGAGGACCTGGACTGGGCCATCGACCAGGTCGAGGCGCTGGTCCGCTAGGCGCTACCGGCCTGCCACGCGGTCCGGCCTGCCACGCGGTCCGGCCTGCCACGCGGTCCGGCCCGGCGTGACCAGGCCGCGGCCGCGCGGGATTAGCGGCCGACGGCGCGGCACAACTGAGAGTCGTCGGGACAGGGCAGCTGAGCAGTCGCGGCTCGAACCGACGGCACGCTGTCCGGGACGGACCGTGCTGACGCCGAGCCACGGCCCTCCCTGGCGGCGCCGGCTGACGAAGCGCCGGACCGCCGAGTCCCAGACCGCCGAGTCACCGCGGGGCGATCAGGCAACGGCGCGCTGCGCTGCGCCGGCATCTGCCGGGCCAGCCGCGAGGACGTACTGCTGCTCGCCTTCGCGGCCCGCGCCAGCCTGCGCGCGTCGGCCGCGGCGCGCATGTCGGCCCGTCGCTGCTCTGCGATCAGCTGGGTTACGTACGGGTGCACGTGAGGCCTCCTCGAATCCGGACCTCGGGTCAGGTCCACAGCATCGAGGATCGCCGTAAGGCGGGTGATCTCGAATCGGCAGCGTTCCCTATTTCCGCCGCGTGGCCGCCTTAGACGGGCCGGTCAGGACACGGGTTCGCCCGCTATGTGACGGTCGCGCTGCCGCCTCGGCTGGCTCAGCGCCATCTGGCCCCGACATGCCCGCTCACCGGCCCGAGCGGCGGCCGACGCTGCGGCGCCGTGGCCTCGACCAGCGGACGAAGGCGTAGACGGCACCGGCCACCGCGCACAGCGCTCCGCCGAAGAGAAACCACTCACCGGCCACTGTGGCGGTCACGAGGATGCTGCCGCCTGCTGGCGCGCTGCTCAGCACGACGGTGACGAGCAGCCACCCAGCCGCTGGCAGCACCCCGCCGAGCGCGGTCCGCATCCCCCGGGAGCCGAGCACGCAGGTGGCCAGGATGGCCAGATCGAAGCAGATCGATGCCAGCGGCGCCGGTCCTCGGCTGTACTGGAAGGTGCCGATCAGGCCCTGGACAAGACCCAGCACGAACAGCGCCACATAGGCGGCGACCGTGACGCCTTGTGCATCGGCGTCAGCAGGCCGCTGTCCGCGGGCCGGCCTGCCGGGCGTACTGCTCACAAGGGAAGGCTAGTCAACGTCTCGCGCCGCCGCGTCGACCCCCGGCGGCGCCGCGGCCGCCAGCCCTGTCGCCCTGCCGGTAGCAGCGTTGGCGAGCGGCTAGCCGAGCCCGGCGAACAGGTCCGTCTCCAGTTCACCTGGTCCGTGGCCGCGCCCGGCTGGACAGGCCAGCAGCGTGTAGTACTCGGTGCCGAGCGCGCGCTGACCGACCATGTCGGACAGGGCAAAGAACGGGCTGTCAACGGCGATCTGCGTCGCGTGCGCACGCATCGCAGCCAGCTTCGCCGCAAGATAGGCGCGCGCGTCAATCCGCGTGGTCACCAGTTCGTCGTCGGTGCCGAACGGCAGCGCGTCCACGGACTCGACCTTGGTGAAGTCGGTGCCGCCCAGCTCGGTGCCGCCCAGCCCGGTGCCGCCCAGCTCGGTGCCGCCCAGCTCGGTGTCCGCAGTGCTGTCGTCCAGCAGCGCCATGGCCTCGGCCAGCACCGACTTCGGAATCGCTGTCGCATAGAACTTGCGGACCAGGCCGTCGGCGAGCTCGAACGCGCGCCAGGCGACGCGATGGGCCTGGATGTGATCCGGATGCCCGTAGAAGCCGTTGGCGTCGTAGGTCACCAGCACCTGCGGCCTGACCTCGGTGATGATGCTCAGCAGCGCGCGCGCCGCCTCGTCGAGGTCGGCCTGCCAGAAGCAGCCTGGCCAGTCGTTGGACGGCGTGCCCATCATGCCGGAGTCACGCCACCGGCCGACGCCACCGAGGAAGCGGTGGTCGGTCACGCCGAGCGCCGCGCAGGCCGCCGCCAGCTCGCCGATCCGGTGCTGGCCAAGACCGCCGTCGGCGTCCCAGGCCAGGTGCGCAAGATCTGGCGGAATCACTTCGCCCAGCTCGCCGAGGGTGCAGGTGACGAGCGTTACCTGCGCGCCATCGGCCGCGTACTTCGCCATCGTCGCGCCGGTGCCGATCGACTCGTCGTCTGGATGCGCATGCACCAGCAGCAGCCTCCTGGCGTCCGGTTTATTCATATCCGTGAGCCTACCGACCACTGCTCGCTCGAAGGCTGGCAGGATCTAGGGCGTGACAGATTCCTTCCCTCGCCAGGCAGCCCGGACGATGGGCTTCACCCTGGGCGCTCCTCGCTCCTTCCGGCTCTCACCCGACGGTGAGACTGTCATTTTCCTCCGGTCCCGGGGCGGGACCGACCCGGTGACCTGCCTGTGGGCGCTCGACGTCGGCACCGGCGACGAACGGCTGATCGCCGACCCGGCCGAGCTGGGGAAGGCCGGCGCCGAAGACGACCCGGTGGAGAAGGCTCGCCGGGAGCGAGTGCGGGAGCGGGCAGGCGGCATCGTGGCGTTCGCCACCGACGCCGCTGGCACGGTCGCAGCGTTCACGCTGGCCGGGGCCGTCTACCTGGCTGACCTCCGCGCGGCGGATACCGCGACTGGCGGGACGGTACGCGAGCTACCCACGCTGACCCCGGCCGCCGATCCCCGTCCGGATCCGACGGGCACGCACGTCGCTTACGTCAGTGACGGCGCCCTGCGAGTGCATGAGATCGCCACCGGCAGGGATCGGGCGCTCGCGGATCCGGGCGGCGCCGACGGGATCAGCTTCGGGCTCGCCGAGTTCATCGCGGCCGAGGAGATGGACCGCAGCCGCGGGTACTGGTGGGCGCCGGACGGCTCGGCGATCCTCACCGCCCGCGTCGATGAGACCCCGGTCCAGTTCTGGCACATCGCCGACCCGGCCAACCCCGCGACCGAGGCCAGACCCGTCCGCTACCCGGCGGCCGGCACGCCTAATGCTGTCGTCTCGGTCTTCGTGGCCACGCTGGCCGGCGACCTGACCGAGGTGCACTTCGACTCGGCGGCATTGCCGTACCTGGTGACGGCGAGCTGGGACGCTGCTACCGGCCATCCGCTGCTGGTGGTGGCGAGCCGGGATCAGCGGGACATGCGCATCCTCGCCGTCGACCCGGACACCGGGGTGACGAGCCTCGTGCGGGCCGACGCGGACCCGTCGTGGGTCGACATCGTGACCGGCGTGCCGGCGAGCCTGCCCGGCGGCCGGATCGTCTGGGCTGCTGACATCGGCGGAGCCAAGCGCATCGTGGCTGGCACCGAAGCCGAGCACGCCGCGGGCATGGCCCAGGTCAGCACGCCCGACTCGATCAACGTCCGGGAGGTCGCCGGCACGGACGGCGACACGATCCTGTTCACCGCCTCCGGCGAGGACCCGGCGTCGGTCTCGCTCTGGAGCGTCGGACCTGGTGGCCTCCACCGCGTCAGCGCGGCCGACGGTGTGCACGGCGGCCAGCAAGCGGCCGGCACCCTGCTGCTGACCAGCCGCACGATGGCTGATCCCGGCACGTCGGTCCGGATCCTGCGGGCTGACCCTGGCGACGGACCGCCGGTCGAGGTCGCGCGCATCGGTTCGCTGGCGCAGACGCCGAGCCTGCCCCCGCCCCGGCCGCTTCTGACCTGGTCGACCGGGCCGAGCCGGGTCCGTACCGCGATCGTGCTGCCGTCCTGGCACACGCCTGGCTCAGGCAAGCTGCCGGTCCTGTGCGACCCGTACGGCGGTCCTCACGCGCAGCGGGTGACGGCCAGCGGCGCGATGTACCTCAGCCCGCAGTGGTTCGCTGAGCAGGGCTTCGCCGTCGTCGTCGCGGACGGTCGTGGCACCCCCGGCCGCGGCCCGGCGTGGGATCGGACAGTGGCCGGAGACCTGGCCCGACCCGTCCTGGCTGACCAGGTCGAGGCGCTGTACTCGGCCGCCGAGCAGTGCCCCGACCTGGACCTGACCAAGGTGGGCATCCGGGGCTGGTCGTTCGGCGGCTACCTGTCCGCCCTTGCCGTGCTGCGGCGGCCCGATGTCTTTCACGCCGGGATCGCCGGAGCACCGCCGACCGACTGGCGGCTGTATGACACCTGCTATACCGAGCGCTACCTCGGCCTGCCGGACGCCGAGCCGGACGCCTATGCGCAGAGCTCGCTGCTGGCCGACGCGCCCAAGCTGTCCAGGCCGCTCCTGCTGATCCACGGTCTGGCGGACGACAACGTCGTGGTGGCGCACAGCCTCCGGCTGTCAGCCGCCCTGCTGGCGGCTGGCCGGCCGCACAGCGTGCTGCCGCTATCCGGCGTGACCCACATGGCCTCGCAGGAAGACGTGGCGGAGAACTTGCTCCTGCTCCAGGTGGACTTCCTGCGCAGGTCCCTGAGTATCCAGACGTCATGACGCGGCTGCTGATCGGCGGGTACTCAGGCGCCAAGGGCCAGGGCTCGGGCATCGCGGTGCTGGACGATGATCACATCAGCGCGGTCATCCCGGCCGACTCGCCGTCCTGGATCGCCCGCCACCCTAGCCTGCCCGTGCTGTACGCCGTCGCCGAGACCGACGACGGGCAGGTGCACGCCTGGCTGCTCGCCGACGGTGTGCCAGACAAGCCACTCGGCCGCGGCGCGACCGGCGGGGCAGAGCCTGCGCATCTGACGGTGGACGCCAGCGGCAGGTACCTCGTCACCGCGAACTACAGCGGCGGCAGCATCAGCGTGCACCGGCTCGGCGCGGACGGCAGCATCGGCCAGCGCACCGACCTGGTCCAGCACCAGGCACACGGCGAGCATCCGCGGCAGGAGCACCCGCATCCGCATATGGTCCGCTGTGCCGACGAGGTCCTGCTGGTCACCGATCTCGGCGGAGACGCGATCTACCGCTACCAGCTCACACCGGACGGGCGGCTCACACCCGATGGCGTCATCTCAGCGCCGGCTGGGTCAGGTCCGCGGCACGTGCTGCAGGTCGGCGACCGCAGCTACGTCACCGCCGAGCTGAGCGGCGAGGTGCTCAGCTACGACGGCGACTGGCACCTGGCGGGCGCGGTACCCGCCTGCACGGCATCCGGCCACAATCAGCCGTCAGAGCTGGCGAGCGACGGCCGCTACCTGTACGTCGCCAACCGAGGCCCGGACACGATCTCGGTGTTCGCCCTGGATGGCGAGCTGCCGCGCTATCTCACCGAGGTACCGGTCGGCCACTGGCCGCGGCACATCGCACTCGAGGGCGATCGCCTGTACGTCGCCAACGAGCGCTCGCACACGGTCATGGTGATGCAGATCGATGAGGAGACCGGCATCCCGGCCCTCGTCCAGAGCATCGAGGTGCCGAGCCCAACCGTCGTCCTGCCATGACGGGCGGCCGGGCCCGCGCGCGCGACCTCGGCCTGGCTCCGGGCGGGCTGCCGGCCGGCCCAGTGAACGCGATCACCGACGTGCCGGGCATCCGGGTCGGGCAGGCGACGGTGATCGAGGGCAGCGACATCAGGACCGGAGTCACCGCCATCGTGCATGACGCGCTCGTGTCCGCTGACCCGGCGGGCCGGCGCACGCTGCCTGCCGGCCTGTCGGTCTTCAACGGATTCGGCAAAATGGTCGGCACGACCCAGGTCAGCGAGCTTGGCGTGATCGAGACACCGGTCCTGCTGACCGGCACGCTGTCGGTCTTCCGGGTCGCCGACGCCCTGCTGTCCTACTTGCACGCCAGGCCCGGATTCGCCGGATCCGGCACGCTGAACCCGATCGTCGCCGAGACGAACGACGGGTACCTATCCGACATCTGGGCCAGGCCCGTCACCGCGGAACACGTCAGCGCCGCACTGGACGAGGCGGCAAGCGGGCCGGTGGCCGAAGGCTGTGTCGGCGCTGGCACCGGGACAGGCGCGCTCGGCTACAAGGCAGGCATCGGCACGTCGTCGCGGCTGTGCGAGCTGAGCACCGGCCCTGTCACACTCGGCGCACTCGTCCAGGCGAACTTCGGCGGCGTGCTGACGGTGCTCGGCGTGCCCTGCCCGCCCCCGCCCGACCACGGCCAGCGCCGGGGCCAGGACCAGGGAGCTGGCCGGGACCAGGGCCAGGATCAGCCGGCGGGCAACTCCTGCGTGATCGTGCTCGCGACCGACGCGCGGCTGGATAGCCGGCAGCTGACCAGGCTGGCAGCCCGCGCCTTCGGCGGCATGGCCCGAGCTGGCTCGGACTTCTCCGGCCGCAGCGGCGACTACGCGCTGGCGCTCAGCACAGCTGGGCCAGCTCCAGGCGGGCCAGACCCAGGCGGGCCAGACCCAGGCGGGCCAGACCTAGGCAGGCCAGCGGCAGGCGGGCCAGCTGCGGCGGCGGACGGCGGCGGCCCCGTTCCCGATAAAGATCTTGACCTGCTCTTCCTGGCCGCGATCGAGGCGACCGAGGAGGCAATACTCAACTCGATCTTCATGGCGGTTACCGTGACCGGCGCTGGCGGCCGGACCAGGCACGCTGTGCCGCTGGACTACGTCACGGCCCGCGTCAGCGGCAGATCAGCACACCGGAGTGGGTTTTAACCCGAAACATCCCATCAGCGGCAAACGGCACCTGCGCCACCACGGCCGAGACAAAGGCGGCCGGGTCGGGCACCGCCTGCGCGGTCCACGTACTGGCGACGTAGTCGATCACTGGCTCACGGCCCGGAATCCGTAGCTCCCCGGCAAATACATGCCGTTCCACCGTCGAGAACACGCTCCCCAGCAGCTCCACCGCGCGATCGACCGCCATGACGTGATATTCCGCCGACGTGGCGCCGGCCTGGCGGCCGAAGCTGACGGCTACCCCTTCGATGAGCTCGCGGAGCTCACGCAGATGATCTGCGTAGTTGAGCACGACCAGCACCCGGCCACTCGGGCGGGTGATCCGGCGGAACTCACGGGCGGCGGCGGCCCGGTCGGGCACGTGATACAGCATGTGCGCGGCGAGCGTCACGTCGGCCACCTCATCGGCCAGCGGCAGTGCGGCGGCGTCCCCGACCAGCAAGCCCGCGCCGGGCGCCCCCGCCCGCGCGGCCGTCAGCATGCCGTGCGACAGGTCTGCGCCCAGGACCCGGCCGGCATGGTTCCGGCGCGTCAGCTCGGCGAGGTACATGCCGTTGCCGCAGCCGATCTCGGCCACCGTCTCGGGGCCGGCCAGCGCGGCCAGGTCGAGCACCGCCGACGCGAGATCGATCTTCGGCACCTGGTAGGCGTACACGGACTGGCGGGCGGACAGGTTCGCATCCGTCCGGTACTGAACGTCGGTGAGGTAGGTCCTGTCGGTCAGCAGCTTCGCGTCGTCGATTGGCACGTTCATTAAGGTAACGGGGTTTGCCCCAGTTCGCGCCGGCACCGGGACCGCAGCCGCGTGGGCGGTATGTAGTGAGTCTCACATGCTCGGAAGTCCCGCCGGAGGCCTGCGAGTGGTATTCAGTGGAATAGGGTTTGCACGCGACGCGAGCCCGCTGCGATCCGGCTGCCCGCCCTTTCACTGGACGGCGCCCGGATGCCACCTAGCGGACCCGGAGCGATCCCAGTGAGTTCCAGGGCGGAGACGTCAACGAATGACGCAAATATCGGATGCGCCGGCCAAGACTAGGGCGCAGATCAGCCAGAAGACCCTGCGCACCGACCGCTGGTGGCGGCAGCCCGCCATTAACGCGGTCGCCCTCGGCGCCGTCGTGATCTACCTGACCTGGGCTTCCCTGGTCAATGAGAATTACTGGTGGAAGCCTTATATCTCGCCGCTCTACTCGCCGTGCCTGGCGAATAAGTGCCCGGCCGGATCTGGCTTCGACTGGATTCCGTGGGTGAGCTGGCTGACACCCGCGATCCTGATCATCTGGGGCCCGATGGGCTTCCGCTTCACGTGCTACTACTACCGGAAGGCGTACTACCGGGCCTTCTGGCGGGCACCTGCTTCGTGCGCGGTGCGCGAGCCGCACGCCAAGTACACCGGCGAGAGCAAGTTCCCGCTGGTCTTGCAGAACCTGCACCGGTACTTCTTCTACGTCGCCCTGCTCTTCAACCTGATCCTGTCCTGGGACGCCGTGCTCGCCTTCCGCAACCACTCCGGCCAGTGGGGGCACATGGGCCTCGGCACGCTGGTACTGGTCGTGAACGCGTCGCTGCTGTGGCTGTACTCGCTGTCCTGCCACGCGTGCCGGCACATCACCGGCGGGCGGCTGAAGCACTTCTCCAAGCACCCGGTCCGATACTGGATGTGGACGCAGGTCTCCAAGCTGAACGGCAAGCACATGCAGCTGGCCTGGGTGTCCCTGTTCTGGGTGCTGTTCACCGACCTGTACATCCGGCTCGTCGCCGGCGGCGTATTCGCTGATCCACGGTTCTTCTGAGCCTTCAGGCAAGAGGTCTTTGACATGACAGACATCGAGCGGATCCCCTACGACGTCGTGGTGATCGGCGCTGGCGGCTCTGGACTGCGCGCGGCCATCGAGGCCCGGCTGGCGGGCAAGCGGACCGCGATCATCTCCAAGTCGCTGTTCGGCAAGGCGCACACGGTCATGGCCGAGGGCGGCTGCGCCGCGGCCATGGGCAACGTGAACCCGCGCGACAACTGGATGGTGCACTTCCGGGACACCA
Source organism: uncultured Actinomycetota bacterium (assembly GCA_963792725.1). Taxonomy (GTDB): domain Bacteria; phylum Actinomycetota; class Actinomycetes; order Streptosporangiales; family Streptosporangiaceae; genus JAJYUU01. The sequence goes on from CAWBXJ010000006.1 coordinate 379,894, forward strand.
TGCGCGGCGGCAAGTTCCTGAACAACCCGCGGATGGCCGAGCTGCACGCCAAGGAGGCGCCGGAGCGGGTCTGGGAGCTCGAGGCCTGGGGCGCGGTCTTCGACCGCACCAAGGACGGCAAGATCAGCCAGCGCAACTTCGGCGGGCACGAGTACCCGCGGCTCGCCCACGTCGGCGACCGCACCGGCCTGGAGATGATCCGCACCCTCCAGCAGAAGGTCGTCGCGCTCCAGCAGGAGGACGCGCTGTCGCACGGCGACCCGGAGGCGATGATCAAGGTCTACGCCGAGACGACGATCACGCGGCTGATCAAGGACGGCGAGGGACGGATAGCCGGCGCGTTCGGCTATATCCGCGAGACCGGCCAGTTCGTCGTGTTCGAGGCACCCGCGGTCATCCTGGCGACCGGCGGCATCGGCAAGACGTTCAAGGTCAGCTCGAACTCCTGGGAGTACACCGGCGACGGGCACGCGCTCGCGCTGCTGGCCGGGGCCAAGCTGCTCAACATGGAGTTTGTCCAGTTCCACCCCACCCACATGGTGTGGCCGATCTCGGTCCGGGGCCTGCTGGTCACCGAGTCGGTCCGCGGCGACGGCGGGGTGCTGCGCAATTCCGAGGGCAAGCGGTACATGTTCAACTACGTCCCGGACGTGTTCCGGGCCCAGTACGCCGAGACCGAGGAAGAAGCCGACCGGTGGTATGACGACCCGGACCACAACCGGCGGCCGCCTGAGCTGCTGCCGCGTGACGAGGTTGCCCGGGCCAATAACGCGGAGGTCAAGGCCGGACGCGGGTCGCCGCACGGCGGCGTGTTCCTGGACATCGCCTCGCGCCTGCCGGCCGAGGAGATCCTGCGCCGGCTGCCGTCGATGTACCACCAGTTCAAGGAGCTGGCCGACGTCGACATCACCAAGGAGCCGATGGAGGTCGGCCCGGCCCAGCACTACGTGATGGGCGGCGTCGAGGTCGATGCGGACACCGGCGAGTCGTGCGTACCGGGGCTGTTTGCCGCGGGCGAGGTGTCGGGCGGCATGCACGGGTCGAACCGGCTCGGCGGCAACTCTCTGTCCGACCTGCTCGTGTTCGGTCGCCGCGCTGGGCTCGGCGCGGCCGAGTACATCGGCCGGCTCGGCTCGAAGCTCCCGGTGGCCGACGAGGGCGAGATCGAGGCGGCGCAAGCCGAAGCGCTGGCTCCGCTGGCCCGCACCGACGGCGAAAACCCCTACCAGGTGCACGCCGAGGTCCAGGAGACCATGAGCAACCTGGTGGGCATCATCAGGACCGAGGCCGAGATCAAGAAGGCGCTGGCCGAGCTCGAGACCCTGGGCGTGCGTGCGTCGGCTGTATCCGCGGCGGGTGGCAGCGCCTACAACCCCGGCTGGCATCTGGCGCTGGACATGCGCAACATCATGCTGATGGCCAACTGCGTCGCGACAGCGGCGCTCGAGCGCCAGGAGAGCCGCGGCGGGCACACCCGCGACGACTTCCCCGGCATGCGGCCCGAGTGGCGCAAGATCAACCTGGTCTGCGGGCTTGAGGGTGACGACATCACGATCACCCGGCAGCCCACGCCGGCGATGCGGGATGACCTGCTCGCCTTGTTCGATCCCGCCGAGCTGACGAAGTACATGACCGAGGCGGAGCTGGCGGGGCTGTCGCAGGTCGCTCCGGCACCCGCGACGGGCGACGCGGTCGGCGCCCCAGACGCAGCGGACACCGCTGCTGCTACCGAGGAGACGCACTGATGGCTTACAAGGCAGCGCTGCGGGTCTGGCGCGGCGATCACGGCCAGGGTGACCTCGCCGACTACACGGTCGAGGTCAACGACGGCGAGGTCGTGCTCGACGTCCTGCACCGCCTGCAGGCCACCCAGGCCGGCGACCTGGCGATCCGCTGGAACTGCAAGGCGGGCAAGTGCGGCTCGTGCTCGATGGAGATCAACGGCCGTCCCCGGCTGGCGTGCATGACCCGGATGTCCACGTTCGGCGAGGACGAGGTGCTGACGATCACCCCGCTGCGGACGTTCCCGGTGATCAGGGATCTCGTCACCGACGTCACGTTCAACTACGAGAAGGCGCGGGAGATCCCCTCGTTCACGCCCGACCCGTCGGTCGGCCTCGGCGAGTTCCGCATGCAGCAGGTCGACGTCGAGCGGTCGCAGGAGTTCCGCAAGTGCATCGAGTGCTACCTGTGCCAGAACACCTGTCATGTCATCCGTGACCACGCCGAGAACGAGAACAACTTCGCCGGGCCGCGATTCCTCATGCGCATCGCCGAGCTGGAGATGCACCCGGCGGACACCGCCGACCGGCGCGCCATCGCCCAGGATGACTTCGGGCTCGGCTACTGCAACATCACCAAGTGCTGCACCGAGGTCTGCCCGGAGAACATCAAGATCACCGACAACGCCCTGATCCCGCTCAAGGAGCGGGTGGTCGGCCGCAAGTATGACCCGCTGGTGTGGCTGGGCAGCAAGATCTCCCGCCGTCCGCGCGGCGCCGACACCCCGAAGATTCCCGGCAAGCAGGGCTAGCCCTGCTTGCCGGTTTGTCCCACGAGTGCGGCGACTAGCTGACCGACCCGGTGGAGTGGGGCGCGCCCGTCCGGCTGCCTGACTACTCTTACAGGCGCAACCCCGCACGGCCCAGCGAAAGGCTGCTATGTCCCACGTTCCCGTGATGACCTACCCCGAGGCGATGGTGGTCGGCCTGATCCAGGGCGTCACCGAGCTGTTCCCCGTCTCGAGCCTGGGTCACAACGTTCTGATTCCAGCGCTCGTCGGCGGAAGCTGGGCAAGGGACCTGAACGTTTCTGCACCGGAATCCCCATACCTGGCCTTCATTGTGGGCCTCCACGTCGCGACCGCTATCGCGCTGCTGATCTACTTCTGGCGCGACTGGGTGCGGATCATCACGGGCTTCTTCACGTCGATCCGGGACCGGGACATCGTCACCCCCGACCAGAAGCTCGCCTGGATGATCATCGTGGCGACCATCCCCGTTGGTCTCGCCGGGTTGTTGTTCGAGCACACGTTCCGGGTGCTGTTCGGCAAGCCGATCCTGGCCGCGGTGTTCCTGGTGCTGAACGGACTGATCTTGTTCTCCGGCGAGAAGTTCAGGACGAAGAAGTCGCTGCAGGCGGATGCTGAAGCGGCCGAGGAGCGACGGCGAGCCGCGGTCCCTGCTCAGATCCAGCATGAGCCGGCGGCTGGCGTGGCCGCGCTCGGCCTAGCCGCCGCGGCTGACGGCGGCGGGGCTACCGTCGCGCCGGCCCGCAGGCCAGGTCATGGCAGTCACGCCGCCGCCAAGCCCGATGCCAGGGTCGAGCGGGCGGCGGAGAGCGCAGCCGCGATCCGCGCGGATGGCCGCCTGTCGAAGCTGGATTACCTCCAGACCGTCCTCATCGGCGCCGCGCAGGTCCTGGCCCTGCTAGCTGGCATCAGCCGGGACGGCGTCACGATGGTGGCGGGCATGTTCCGCGGGCTGGCGCGAGAGGACGCGGCCCGGTTCGCGTTCCTGCTGGCCACGCCCGTCATCCTCGCCGCTGGTGCGCTCAAGGTAGGCGACCTGATCACCAAGGGCCACGGGATCTACGGCCCGATCCTGGCCGGCAGCATCCTGTCCGGCATCGGGGCGTACGTGTCCGTGCGGTTCCTGGTCCGGTACTTCCAGACCCGCACGCTGACGCCGTTCGCCATCTACTGCGTGCTCTTCGGCCTCGGCAGCATCATCTATCTCCAGGTCCACTAGGGACCGTGCGGAGGCATGCACTTTGTGCATTCTTCCTGGTCAGACAGGGTGCGCCTGGGACACGCCGAGCGGAATGCAGGACCGTCAGTCAGCACCTGGTCAGCACCACGGGGCCGGTCATGACCGGGCTGAGGAAGGCGGCACTGGCCGCCATCACCATCCTCGTGACCGTCGCCTCCGTAGCGTCGTTCGCCGAGAGTTACAGAGGCCTTTACATCTGGGCGTCCCGTCACGACCTGCATGGCGTCTGGGCGCTCGCCTTCCCCGCCCAGGTCGACGTGTTCGTGGCGGTGGGTGACCTGGCGCTGCTGGTGGCGCTGGCGGACGGGTGGAACAGGTCGAGCCGGATCGGCGCGTGGGCGGTGACGCTGTGCGGGCTGGCGGTATCGGTGGCGGCCAACGTGGGCCATGTCCAGGGCCATGACGCGATGACCCGGGCGACTGCGGCTGTTCCTCCGCTGGCGGCTGCGGCTGCCCTAGCTGTGGGCTTGGGGATACTCAAGCGGACGGTAGCGAAGTCGCATCCACCTGCTACGGACATACACGTACCCCCACAGTCGAACGGTCACGACCCGGAAGTACAGCGTTTCGCGTCGTACCTGGAAACTGGTACCGTGCCCGGCATCAGGACGATCAAGCGACAGTTAGCCTGTGGGCAGCCAAGGGCGCAGCAAGTGCAGGAACGGCTGTCGCAGTTGCTAGCGGCAAGGTAGTGGCACGTAGAGCCCCGGTCAGATGTGTTGACTGGGGCTCTGCTCTGCATGGAGGCCGTGACCATCACCCCGACTGGCGTCCCGCCGGTAGGCTCCGGTCGTGACATCGCGTGATCAGGTTCGCCAACTCGGGGGGTGGTTGGCCAGCGGAGGCGCCCTCGGGCTGCTCGCCGTGCTGGCTAACTGGGCTGAAGCCCACGCCAACGGGCAGACAGCATGGCCCTGGTGGCTCTACTGGTTGTTCGGCTGCATGACGGTCGCCGGCCTGATCACGCGGCACGCCGCCCGGCCCCGCCAGGAGGGCTGGACCAGCCCCGCGACGTCGCCGCCGAGCGCAGCACCTGCCGGCCTGACTGAAGCCGGCGTCGCGGTTCCCACGTGGAAGCAACCCCAGCAACCCGAGCCGCTCAGGTTCGTGCCATCCGTCACCATCCGGGCCGACCGCGATATCGAAATAGGCCTGACCAATGCCGGGCCGGACGGCCAGTTCTACGCCGAAGGCAGCACAGTTAACGACCTGGCCGGGCTGACCCCTGTACGAGCAGTGATCGGCCTCGAACACACCCGGGCCCCGTGGCCTATCCCGTGGACAGACGACCCGTCCGGCAAACCGCGTCATATGAGCCGTGGCGACTCAGCCGCGGTGGTGCTGGAGCGGGTCGGCCCGGTGCGCACGGACCCCAGGATCATGACGATAGCGAGGTTCCACAGCACCGGAGATGATGCGAGCTTTATCCTGGAAGGGCTCGAAGGTAAGGTCTTCCGGGTCAGCATGGTCGCGGAAACCGGCCAGCGCTGGGAGCAGAGGTTCCACGTGGGGATCAACCCCACGGATATGACGCCGACGGTGCAGGCAGTCTCTCATTAGCCTGGCTCCTCGTCGTGCTGCTGCTGCTCCTTGTCGGCCAGGTCCGCAAGAGCATTGCTTGCCTGTAGGTACCTGCCCACCGGACCGGCTGCGGCGACGGCCACCAGGTAGAGCGTCATGCCCATCACCAGCCGCCGGGTTGTCAGACTGTCCGACTGGCTGAAAAGCGACCCTAGCGCTCCCCACTCGCCGATGACACCTGCCGCGAGCGCGACCCACGCCGCGACGGGCAGCAACACCGAAACGAAACTGTCGCCCAGGCGTCCTGGCGTCTTACCGGCAGTCTTCAGCGTCACGCGCATCATTTCGTCGATCATGTTGCCCTGGACCGCAATAGCGATGAACAGGACCGGGATGATGGTCGCGCAGGCGACGTAGAAGTCAGCAGGGAACGTCTTGGTCACAGTTCCACTCTCGCATCCCGGAAGGCTCACCGGCGGCAGCGTCAGGATGACATCGGCGCGCTCTCGTCAACCCGGTGCACATCACCTTTCTTGTGTTCCCATCGCTGTCCCCAGCGGTCAGTCCACCTGATGACGCCGTACGGCTCGGAGATATGCCGGATGTGGATTGCGTCTGACTCAAAGCGCACGCCAGCGTCCCAGGGCGTCAGCACGTTCCCGTACGCCGTATCACTGCGAGTCCCTATCAGTGCCCGTAGCGGCAGGGGCATGCTTTCTATGTCAGACAACCGCCGACTGCTGCGATGCGGCACAAGGCCCTGACCGTTCGTGCTGAACTGCGCCTCAAGCCTGCTGATGGTGTACCTGCCCCGGTTGGAGATCATGAGCACCAGAACCCGCGTGTCGTCGTTGATCCGTTCCCCGAGCACAACCTGAACCGAGTAAGCCTCGCTCACCTGCTCGGCGTCTCGTGCGGCGTCCGCCTGAGCGCGTAGCTGACCATCCGAGTGTTCCATCTGCTTGAGCAGCCGCTTGTCGGCAGCCTCCCGCTCGGCTGCCAGGACTTTGGCCGAGTGCTCGCGCTCGGCGCGCACCCGCACCCCAGCGCGCCACTCAGCGAACAGCGCCACCGCCACGGCGGCGACCGCAACCGCTAGCGTTCCCCACGCAGTCAGTTCGCCGGGCCATAACGGCGTGGCGCCAGCCAGCACCTGCCTCATCGGGTGCTCACTACGAATGTGCCCCTGGCCTGGATTGTCCGCACCAGCCCTTCGGACTCCAGTGCGGCGATAGCCCGCCTCACGGTGCCCCTGCTAACGCCATGTTCCGCCTGCAACTGTGACTCCGACGGCAGCATGTCGTCGTACTCACCGGACCGGATGGCAGCCCGCAGGAGCGCCGCTAGCTGCTCATGCAGCGGCGTCGGGTCACGGTGGTCGACGGTCATTAGACCAGGCTAGAAAACGTCCAGTCTGCTCTGCCGTTCCGGTACAGTCTGTACGTTCAGCCTGTTCAATACGTATATTCGACTCACAGGCGGGCACGTCCGGCGACTTGACCGCACGGACGTGCCCTAGGCACCGGCCTAGCTAGGAGGCAGGCACCATGCGAGTAACCATAGGGCGACATGCCGGGCAGTACCGGCGAACGGCGCGCCACCGACGGCGCTGGCGGCGGTCATGGTGAACATCACCGAATGGCGGGCTGGTGATCTTGCCGACCTGACGCATCACTGGGGTGACGCGTACCGGATCAGCACCGACGGCGACACGTGGTCAGCCAGTCCCGTCACTGACCTGACCGTCGTCCTGACTGACGACACCGCCGATGGCTTGCGCCAGCAGATCAGGACTGATTACGCCCGCCGCACCGAGGTACAGCGGCAGCCACGTGACCACGACCGGGCCGGCAGGTGCTGGTGCGGAGAACGGCACCAGTAGCACCCACACGCAAGTGAACCGCCGGCCTTCCGAGGGGCAAGGCCGGCGGTTCCGTGTCTCAGGCCGGGGTCCGTCGCTCTAGGCGTGCGGCGTGAACGACGTTGAGCAACTGCCCGTCCGGCCGTCCTTGCGGACGTAGACGTCAACGACGACGCGGTATCCGGGCGTCGCGCCGCTGATGTAGTACGGGACAGTCGCCCTGCCGCCGGGACCGGCGGTGCGATGGTACGTGCGGTTGACCGTCTTGTAGTGCGCAGTTGTCGTCACTCTGGCATGGCCCGCTGTCCTGACTCGCACGTCCGTGGTGGTGTAGTCGGCCGGATGGCTGTTGCTCATCGATGCGTGGCAGGCTAGCGCCGTGGCCGGGGCGGCTGAGGCGGGCGGGGCAGCTACGGCGACGGTGAGCGCGATCGCCGGGAGTCCGACAGCAGCTGTTACCCAGGTACGCAATCCCATGCTGAGCCTCATTCCTCTATGGTCGCGGCGGCCGATCTTGGCCTCTATAAGTCGATCCGGGCTTATCAGCCTGTAGTTCATGCCGCAGTTCCACCAAACCGGGCGTGTGTTCGGTACCACGACGCCAGTACAGCACGCGGGAGGGGTCAGCGGTACCCGGGCGGTGCTGCCGCCGGCGGTGGCTCGGGCTGACCGGCCCGCCGTGTGCGTTTCCGTGGCCCCTGATACGGCGGAATGCCCGTCGGCGGCACGGTCGGCTTGACCCCCACAGGGGCCGCAGGCTTGACAGCGGTGGCCCGTGTCCGTGGTCCCTGATACGGAGGGATCACAGCGACGGGGGCTGCCTTCACCCGGGCTAGCTTCGACCGTCGCCGCTGCTTCCCCCGGAGCGCGGTCGCAACGTCCCGCTCAACTGCATACTTGGCGTTGCTCACCGGATGCATGGCCCTGCGTGCCCGCTTCACTGACTTAGGGGTCACGGCGCGCTTGACGGCACGCCCGGGATGGGCGGCACGCCGCACCGAGCGGGGTATCAGCAGCCGGGTAAGAAAGCCCATCCTCTGATCCTAGTTTGGGTGGGAGAAACGCGCACCGCTCCTGTTACGGAGAGGGGCCCCGTGTCCCGGGTGGCACACGTTTCCCCGCTGACCCCGGGCCGCTGCGCCACTACACGCCGCACCGGGAGCCTTGCGCTAGCTGACTCGCTGCCCGTGTGCTGCCAGCCACGCCAGGGCGCGTTCCTGTTCCGCTTTGGCTTTCACTTGCGCTGGGGTGAAGTGACCCGAAGAGCGCTGCGACGTCGGCTGTGTCGTCGCTGGAACTCTACTGCTGCTCTAACAGCAGTAACGAGCCAGCGATGATGTTGTCTCGACCCCCGGACCCGGATCTCGAGCCCGCTCAGCGCCGCTATGTGTCGTAATAGTCACGCATTGTCGGGTATCGTATCTATATGGCAGACGCTCCTGTTCGGTTGTCCGCGACAGCTCTCCGCCTGGCCGGGCACGTCGGCCAGACGGCCCTGGACCGCATCGCCGACAGCGGCGCGGCCGCCTTGGCCGAGCTTGATCAGCACATGACCGCCGTCCGCGCGGAGCTCACCGCCTGTCAGCAGGTGCCTGCCGACGGCACCGGGGCGAACCGGCGGACGCCGATCCGACCGGGCGCACGTGGCGCGGCGCCGAGCCGTGGCGGCCGCACGGGCCACACGCTTGACCTAGCCGCCCGGCTCGCCAGGCTCCGCGATGTGGAGGCGACCTGCCCGGATGTGCCCTTCGTCGGCACCGCGCTGCAGGCCGAGGAGACGGTACCGATCAAGCTGCTGCTGCACTACGCGTGCGGGTTCGTCGAGGCGGCCGTCAGCTCAGACTGGTGGCCAGCGGAGTCAGCCGACGCTACCGACTGGGCATCCCTGCGGCTCGCCGCCGTCTGCCAGCTGATCAGCGACGCCGAGGTCGCCGCTCAGCTGCATCCCGACCTGGGGGCTATCGCCTAGCGGGCTCCTGCGCTTGCGTCGCGCGGCGGCCGCGCTGACGGCCCCGCTCCTTGGCATCGAGGATCGTCTTGCGCATGCGCACGGCCGCCGGGGTCACCTCGACGCACTCGTCGTTGGCGCAGAACTCCAGCGCCTGCTCCAGGCTGAGCAGCCGCGGCGGGATCAGCCGCTCCAGCTCCTCGCCAGCTGACTGACGTATGTTGGTCAGCTTCTTTTCCTTGGCTATGTTGACGTCCATGTCGTCCGAGCGGGAGTTCTCGCCGACGATCATGCCCTCGTACACCTCGGTCCCGGGCTCGACGAACAGGCTGCCGCGCTCCTGGAGCGCGAACATCGCGTACGCGGTCGCCGTACCGGTCCGGTCCGCCACCAGCGAGCCGCTCGGCCGCGCGCGCATCTCGCCGAACCAGGGCTCGAAGCCATCGAAGACGTGATGCGCGATCCCGGTGCCACGGGTCTCGGTCAGGAACTGCGTGCGGAAGCCGATCAGGCCGCGTGCGGGCACTGTGAAGTCCAGCCGCACCCAGCCGGTGCCGTGATTGGACATGTTCTCCATCCGGCCCTTGCGCACGGCCAGCAGGGTGGTAACGGTGCCGAGGTACTCCTCGGGGCAGTCGATGGTGAGCCGCTCGACCGGCTCGTAGAGCTTGCCGTCCACCTCGCGGGTGACCACCTGCGGCCGGCCGACGGTCAGCTCGTAGCCTTCCCGCTTCATGATCTCGACCAGCACGGCCAGCGCTAGCTCGCCGCGGCCCTGGACTTCCCACGTATCCGGCCGCTCGGTCGGCTGCACGATGATCGAGACGTTGCCGACAAGCTCGCGGTCCAGACGGTCCTTGACCATGCGCGCGGTGACCTTCGAGCCCTTGGACTGCCCGACTAGCGGGGAGGTGTTGACGCCGATCGTCATCGAGATGGCCGGCTCGTCCACCGTGATCAGCGGCAGTGGCTGCGGATCGTCCGGATCGGCCAGCGTCTCGCCGATCATGATGTCGGCGATGCCCGCGACGGCGATGATGTCGCCCGGTCCCGCCGACTGGGTCGGCACCCGGTCAAGCGCCTCGGTCAGGAACAGTTCGGTGATCTTCACCCGCTGGATCGTGCCGTCCCGGCGGCACCACGCGACCTGCTGGCCCTTGGAGATCTGGCCGCTGAACACGCGGCACAGCGCGATCCGGCCGAGGTAGGACGACGCGTCGAGGTTGGTGACGTGCGCACGCAGCGGCGCGGCCGGGTCGTATGTCGGGGCCGGCACCGTCTCCCGCAGCACCTGGAACAACGGCTCCAGGTCGGCAGAGTCGGGCAGCGAGCCGTCGGCCGGGCGGTTCAGCGACGCACGGCCGGCCCGCGCCGAGGCATACACGATCGGGAACTCGATCTGGTCCTCGGTCGCGTCCAGGTCCAGGAACAGCTCGTAGCACGCGTCGACGACTTCGGCGATCCGGGCATCGGGCCGGTCTACTTTGTTGATGACGACGATGACGGGCAGCCTGGCCTCGAGTGTCTTGCGCAGCACGAACCTGGTCTGCGGGAGCGGGCCCTCGCTGGCATCCACGAGCAGGATGACACCGTCCACCATGTTCAGGCCGCGCTCCACCTCGCCGCCGAAGTCGGCGTGACCAGGCGTGTCGATGATGTTGATGGTCAGACCACCGTGCTGCACCGCGGTGTTCTTGGCCAGGATCGTGATGCCCTTCTCCCGCTCCAGGTCGCCGGAGTCCATCACCCGCTCGTTGACCTGCGCGCCGACCCGGAACGCGCCAGACTGCCACAGCATGGCATCGACCAGCGTCGTCTTGCCGTGGTCGACGTGCGCCACGATGGCCACGTTGCGCAGGTCATCGCGAGTAGCGACGGCGCCGGCTGGCGCGGTAGTCGCTGCGTGGGCAGGGCTGGCTGGCATGGCGGAGAGGCTCCGGTAACTGAGGGAAGCGCCGGGATTACGGCTTGGTGTCAATTCTAGTGGGTCGCGGCCACCGGCCGGGCAGTGGGCGAGCCGGGCCCTGCTGGCCGTCTCGCCGGCTTCGAACGTGCGGGCAGAACTAACGTATAGAAACTATGTTCGATTCGCCTTATGCTGATACCCGTGACAGGTTATGTTCCGACCGGATGGCCAGAGGGCGTTCATCCGCCCGGCAGTCCGGGCTTCGAGCAGACGGCCGTGAGCTGGCTGCTCGACGTGGTCCCGCCCGATTACCGCCTGCACGGCGTCCTGGTGCGTCATCCGATCGCGCTCGCCGCGCTGGCCCGGCACCATCTGGCAGCCTGCGTCGAGGGCGCCCGCCAGGGCTACCGCTGCGCGCGTGCAGAGCTGGGCAAGGATCTGCCGCCCGGCGGCCTGGCCGCCGTGCTGGCGGCGTACCAGGCTGAGGGCCGCCGCCTCGTCTCGACTGCCAGGGCGGCCGACCTGGTGAGCCGGGCCTTGCGCGGCGAGACATTCGTGCCCCAGCTCGCCGGGTCGCGGAAGGCCGACCAGGGTGCGGCGGCCAGCTAACCAGTGGGGCCTAGACCGCTCGCGGCGCCGGAGACGACCAGCCGGTGCCGGCCACGTACTCCTTGATCACCTTCGCTGGGACGCCGCCGACGACCGCGTGATCGGGCACCTTGCCGCGCACGACGGCACCGGCGGCGACGACCACGTTCCTGCCGATCACAGCACCCGGCAAGATCACCGCGCCGGTGCCGAGCCACGTGCCGGCGCCGATCCGGACGCTGCTGTTCACCGGCCACTGCCGGCCCACGGGCACGTCGAGGTCGGCGTAGCTGTGGTTCTGATCGGTGATGTAGACATAAGGACCGGTGAAGACGTCCGGGCCGATCTCGATCGAGTGATGCGCCACGATGTGGCTGCCGCGGCCGATGACGCACCGGTCGCCGATCCGCAGCACGGGCTCGGGGCCTAGATCGTGGCCAGGCGCCAGGCCGGCGCAGAGCGTCACCAGCTCGGCGATCATGCACTGGTCCCCGACCTCGATCCAGCTCTCGCCGTAGACGGCGCCAGTCGGGAAGGCCATCAGCGAGCCCGGTCCGAAGGCGGCGAACCGCCGTCCGGCCGCGGACTCAGCGGTCACCGTTCCTGCCTGCTGCATCCGCCGCCAGGCACCCTGCACCAGGCCGGCTGTCAGCGCACGGCGACGCCGGCCGAGCTCGTGTCTCCACGCCATGGCCGCTAACGTACTCCGGCGCCGGGCCGGCCGGAAGATCAGCTGGAGACGGGGTCAGGCCGTCGTCGCGGCCGCGAGCTGGCCGCACGCACCGTCGATCTGGTCACCGCGAGTGTCGCGGACGGTCACGGGGATGCCGCGCGAGGCCAGCCGGTCGAAGAACTCGTCGGCGACCCCTGGGTCGGACGCCGTCCACTTCGACCCGGGCGTCGGGTTGAGCGGGATCAGATTGACGTGCGCCAGCCTGCCGGCCAGCAGGCTGGCGAGCATGTCCGCGCGCCAGGCCTGGTCGTTGATGTCGCGGATCATCGCGTACTCGATCGAGACGCGGCGGCCCGTCGCCGCGGCGTAGTCCCAGGCCGCAGCCAGGACCTCGGCTACCTGCCAGCGCCTGTTGACAGGGACGAGCTCGTTGCGGAGCTCGTCATCTGGCGCGTGCAGCGACACTGCGAGCCGGACCGACAGGTCCTCTGCGGCCAGCCGCTTGATCGCCGGCACCAGCCCAACGGTCGACACCGTGACCGCCCGCTGCGAGATGCCGAGGCCTGCTGGCGGCGGCGCCGTGATAGCCCGCACCGCGGTCAGCACGCTGGCGTAGTTGGCGAGCGGCTCGCCCATGCCCATGAAGACGATGTTCGACACTCGGCCCGCGCCACCAGGCACGGCGCCGGTCGCCATCGCCCTGGCCCCGGCGAACACCTGAGTCACGATCTCGGCCGCCGACAGGTTCCTGGTCAGCCCGGCCTGGCCGGTCGCGCAGAACGGGCACGCCATGCCGCAGCCTGCCTGCGACGAGACGCACATGGTCACCCGGTCCGGATAGCGCATCAGCACTGACTCGACGAATGCCCCGTCGAATGCCCGCCACAGCGTCTTGCGGGTCGTGCCGCCGTCGCATTGCAGCTCGCGCTGAGCGGTCAGCAGCGGCGGCAGCAGGGCACCAGCGAGCGAGTCGCGGATATCGGCCGGGAGGTCGGTCATGTCCGCAGGATCGTCGGTGAGCCGGGCGAAGTAGTGCCGCGACAGCTGATCAGCCCGGAAGCCCGGCTGGCCGAGCTCAGCCACGGCGGCGCGCCGCTCTGCCGGATCCAGGTCCGCGAGGTGCCTGGGGGGCTTTGACCGGCGGCCGCGCGGCGGCGTCAGGCCGATCGGCATGACCTCGATCGCCTCGGCCACGGCGCACTCACCTCCGGTCATATGCGGCGACCGGCATCCCCGCTGCGTCGCAACTCACTGATCAATCTCCGCGCATCTGCCCAACTACCTGCGGGAAGTCTGTAGATTTCGGCATGTGCCGACGTTGCGCCGAGGGTCCGGTCAGGGCTCCAGGATATCCGCCGCGCCTGGCGGGTCCGTCGCGCGCGGCGCACCCGGCAGGCCTGCGGTGCTGCTGGACAACATCAGCCCGTACGGGAGCAGGCGGGTGGTGGTCGAGTACGACGGCACGACGACGTCGGCGTATCTGCACGACAAGTCTGGTGCCATCGCCGCCACGTGGATCGCCAATCACGGTGCAGCCCCGGAGACTGTCGACGTCGCACGGCTCCGCGCGGGCGAGGCGCCGGAGATGCCTGCCGCGCACACCAAGTACCCGGAAGGCCGGCCACCGATCGCCGCATCGGCGCTGACCGCGGTCTGGCTCGAAGAGGGCGATGGCGTCGCGGTCCTCGAGAGCGGCGAGCCGCTGGCGGTCATTCCCGGCTGGTCGGACCTCGCCAAGGGCATGCCCGGCTATAGCCGGGACATCATCGGGCAGACGCCGTTCGGCTGGTCACTCGACGACGCCAGGGAAGGCCTCGGCCAGCGGATCTCCCAGTCGGCCCAGTTCTGGCGGTGGCGGTCGAGCGCCGGATCGTGGGCGCTGTTCCAGCAGGCGCTCCTGGGGCACCTGCTCGGCCGGCTCGGACCTGGCGGCGGCTACTGGGACGTCGGTGGCGGCAAGACCCCGGCAGTCGGTGTCTCCGAGCGCCCGGCGGTGCCGAAGCGCCCGTACACGGTGCTGTCCACCGTCGGCATGAGCGTCCAGCGGATGCCCGTCGTCGAGCAGACCGGCGAAGGGGCCGACGGCAGGGCCAGAATCGAGCTGGCGCTGGCGACCACGATGCCGAGCGCGCAAGCAGCGCGCATCTTCCTGTGGCTGGGCCAGTTCCCCTGGCGGGAGGTGACCTGGCTGGGGTCAGGGCACAGCATTCCGTGGTACCACGAGGCGGCAACGTTCCCGCTTGGGGGCGGGAACGAGGCCGTCCTCCTGCTCGACGACCCGTCCCGGCTGCCCGGCCCCGACGTCCCGAAGCTGGACGGATTCCGCAGCAGCAACGAGCCGGTCCGCTGGCTCTGGATAGTCCCCATCAACGAGCGAGAGCGCCGGCTCGCCAGGGAACGCAGCTCGTCCAGCCTCATCACCCAGCTGGCATCGCAGCGCCGCAGCTGGGTCTACAGCCCCTAGGCCGCGTGGCCGTTCGGCACGAAGAGCGCGAGCAGCAGCCAGATGACCGGGGCCATGACCAGGAGCGAATCGAGCCGCTCCATGATGCCGCCGTGCCCTGGCAACAGGTGCCCCATGTCCTTGATCTCGAGATCACGCTTGATCATGGACTCGACCAGGTCCCCGAGGGTGGCGACGCCGACGGCTGCGAGACCTAGCAGCAGGCCCTGCCAGAGCTGGCCGTCGAGCAAGTCCGGCACCATGATCGCGCCCGCCGCCAGGCACAGCACGATCGAGCCGCCGAGGCCTTCCCAGGTTTTCTTCGGGCTGATCGCGGGCGCCATCGGGTGCTTGCCGAGCAGGCTGCCCGCCAGGTAGCCACCGGTATCGCTGCAGACGGTCAGCACCAGGAAGATGATCGCGCGCCGCGAGCCGTCCGGCTCACGCAGCATGAGCGCGACGAACACCGCCGCCAGCGGCAGGTACAGCAGCGTGAACATCCCGGCAGTGATGTCGCGGACGTAGCCGGCGGCGCCGCCCGGTAGGCGCCAGGCCAGCACGCCGATGCCGGCCAGTGCCAGCGCGCCCAGCGCCCAGGTTGCCTGCGTCCAGTACGCGAGCGTGACCATCGCCACACCGCCGACCGCGACCGGGACCAGCGGCAGGTGGATCTCTCGGGATCGCAGCGCCTGACTGAGTTCCCACAGTGCCAGGGCGAGGATGATGCCGACGTAGAGCAGGAACGTGGCCTTGACGGTGAAGAGCGTGAGCAGCGCGAGGCCACCGAGCAGGACGCCGACCGCGATGGCTGCGGGCAGGTTCCGGCCGCTCCGCGTCGGCCGTTGCTCGCTCACTGGCACCTGGCCAGTGTCAGGATCGGTGCCCGGCGCGCTCGCCTGTCCCGTCGCAGGTGCCTGGCCTGGGGCGGTCGGGTCCTCGGGCTGCCGGTCGGCATCCTGCTGCACTGCTGCCCACCCTTGCTCGCCGGACCGGCGGTCATTCGTCCCAGCAGGGGACGCGCCCCCGGTGTTCTGTCGAGCCTCGTTCCCCAGCCGCACGGCTAGACCTCGAGCAGCTCTGCTTCCTTGTGCTTCAGCAACTCGTCCACCTGCGCGGTATAGGTGTGCGTGAGCTCGTCCAGCTCTCGCTCGGCCCGCCTGCCGTCGTCCTCGCCAGCCTCGCCGTTCTTGACGAGCTTGTCGATGGCGTCCTTGGCGTGGCGGCGGATGTTGCGGATCGAGATCCTGCTGTCCTCGGCCTTGGTGCGGGCGACCTTGATGAACTCCCTGCGCCGTTCCTCGGACAGCTCCGGGAAGACGATCCGGATGATCGTCCCGTCGTTGGACGGGTTGACCCCGAGATCGGAGTTCCTGATCGCCTTCTCGATCGCCGCCATCGAGCCCTTGTCGTAGGGCTGCACGATCACCATCCGCGGCTCGGGCAGGTGGAACGACGCCAGCTGGTTCACCGGCGTCTGGGTCCCGTAGTACTCGGCCGTGATCTTGTTGAACATTGACGGGTGAGCCCGGCCAGTGCGGATGCCATTGAAGTCGTCCTTGGCGACCGCGACCGCCTTCTCCATCTTCTCCTCGGCTTCGAGGAGGGTGTCGTCAATCACTGCGGCTCCTGAGCTTGTCTAGGGCGTCCAGTAGGCGTCCGGCCGGGCGCTAGCTCGGCGCTTCCGAATATGTACATGGTGCGCCCGGATTCGGCGGCGCTGCTACCAACCTGTGCATCAGCGTGGCGACCGGCTGACGAGCGTGCCGATCCGGTCGCCGCGGACTGCCCGGGCGACGTTGCCTTTCCCCATCATGTCGAACACGACGATGGGCAGATCGTTGTCCATGCACAGGCTCACGGCGGTGGCGTCCATGACGCGCAGTTCGCGCCGTAGCACCTCGGTGTAATCCAGGTGATGGAAGAGCACAGCGCCAGCGTTCTTGCGCGGATCGCAGTCGTAGACGCCGTCCACCTGAGTGCCCTTGAGCACCGCCTCGGCCCCGATCTCCAGTGCCCGCTGCGCCGCGCACGTGTCGGTCGAGAAGAACGGCGCGCCAAGCCCAGCCCCGAAGATCACGATGCGGCCCTTCTCCAGGTGCCGGATCGCCCGCCGCGGGATATAGGGCTCGGCTACCTGGCCCATGGTGATCGCGGTCTGGACTCGGGTCTCCACGCCCATCTTCTCCAGGACGTCCTGGAGGGCGAGGCAGTTGATCACCGTGCCGAGCATGCCCATGTAGTCGGCCCTGGACCGGTCGATGCCGCGCTCAGCGAGCGCGGCACCGCGGAACATGTTGCCCCCGCCGACGACGACGGCGATCTGGAAGCCTTCCCTGGCGGCGGCGGTGATCTCCCGCGCGAGGTGGATGACCACATCCGGGGAAATACCGAGCGGCTCGTCGCCCGAGAACGCCTCGCCGGACAACTTCAGTACGACCCGACGCCAGCTAGGCCGCCCGGAGCCGGTCAGCATCGCGCTGCGCGAGTCCTGTTGCTCCGGGTCGCCCGACGGGCCATCTGCCACCGCGGTACCGCCCTCCGCCAGCGTCAACCTGCCTGCCCGATCTGGAACCTGGCGAAGTCCTTCACGCTGGCTCCGTGCTCGGCAAGCAGCTGCTTGACCGACTTCTTCTGCTCCCGGACCGACGCCTGCTCGATCAGGACAATGTCCTTCAGGAACGCGTTGAGCCGACCCTCGACGATCTTCGGGATTGCCTGCTCCGGCTTGCCCTCGTCCCTGGTGACCTGCTCGGCGATGCGCCGCTCATTGGCCATCAGGTCGTCGGGCACCTGCTCGCGGGTCACGTACTGCGGCCGCATCGCCGCGACCTGGTGCGCGATGTCCTGGCCGATCTCGGCGCCCGCCTCGTCCAGCTGGACGAGCACGCCCAGCGTCGGCGGCAGGCCCGGGTCGGACTTGTGCAGGTAGCTGGTGATGTAGCCGCCGTCGAACCGGGCGTAGCGGCCCAGTTCCAGCTTCTCCTTGAGGGTGGCGCCGGCCTCCTCGATCAGCTCCTGCGCCGTCTGGCCCGGCCTTACCTGCAGGCCAAGGACGGCCAGCCGGTCGGTGGCGCCGGCCGCCAGCGCGGCGGCCGCGATGTCCGCGGCGACCTCCTGGAACAGGTCGGTCTTGGCGACGAAGTCGGTCTCGCAGTTGAGCTCGAGCAGCACGCCAGCGCCCGTCCCGGCCAGCTGCGAGGTCACCAGGCCGTTGCCAGCGGTCCGCTGCGCCCGCTTCGTCACGTCCTTGGCCCCCTTGATGCGCAGAGCCTCCACTGCGGCAACGTAGTCGCCGTCGGCCTCGACCAGGGCATTCTTGCAGTCCATCATGCCGGCGCCGGTCTGCTCACGCAGCCTCTTCACATCGGCGGCGGTGTAGTTCGCCATGTCCCCATCTTTCGTTGTCGTAGTTCTGGTGGCGGCGGGCGGCCCCGGCCGAGTCGGCCTGCTGCCCGCAGACCGCCCGGCCCGAGCCTGACGCTCGTGCCCAGCGGCCCCCTGGCCCACAGTCTCGGGCCGCCTGCGGTCTCGGGCCCGGATCGGCCTTCGGTCGCCTTAGCGGCACGTGACCGGTCACTGCCGGATCATGCCGGCCTGGGTAAGTAGCCCTAGCCGGGTAACTCCGGCCGATCACCCAGCCGGAGCCGTCCGTCGCGACCGTCAGGCCGTCTGGTCACCAGGCGCCGCGCCGTTACTGGCCGCAGCAGCACTGTCGGCGCTCGCCTCGCTGTCGGCGCTCGCCTCGCTGACGGTGCTCGCCTCGCTGACGGTGCTCGCCTCGCTGACGGTGCTCGCCTCGCTGGCGGTGCTCGCCTCGCTGTCGGTTGCCGGGGCTGCGGCGGTGTCGGCGGCCGGAGCTGCGGCGGCGTCGCCGGCAGCGGCGACGTCCGCGGCGGTGGCGTTGGCACCTGTCACAGCGCCGTTGGCACCGGTAGCAGCGCCATTCGCGTGCGCCGCCGCGGCGCCCGCGTCGGCCTTGCCGCCCTCAAGCAGCTCACGCTCCCACTCGGCCAGTGGCTCGGCAGCGCCGACCTCTCCAGCCTCAGCCGCGGGCTTGTCGTCGGTTGCAGCCGCCCCGGCCCTGGCGATCAGGCCATCGGCGACTGCGTCCGCCACCACCCTGGTGAGCAGGGCGACGCTGCGGATGGCGTCGTCATTGCCGGGAATCGGGTACTGGACCTCGTCTGGATCGCAGTTCGTGTCCAGGATCGCGATCACCGGGATACCCAGCTTGCGCGCTTCGCTGACGGCGATGTGCTCCTTCTTGGTGTCCACCACCCACAGGGCGCTCGGCACCCTGGACATGTCGCGGATGCCGCCAAGTGAACGCTCAAGCTTGTCCCGCTCGCGGCGAAGCTGAAGCAGTTCTTTCTTGGTGAGGTTGGAGCCGGCCACGTCGTCGAAGTCGATCTCCTCGAGCTCCTTGAGCCGCTGCAGGCGCTTGTAGACAGTGCCGAAGTTGGTCAGCATGCCGCCGAGCCAGCGCTGGTTGACGAAGGGCATGCCGACCCGGCGCGCCTGCTCGGCGATCGCCTCCTGGGCCTGCTTCTTGGTGCCCACATAGAGCACCGAACCGCCGTGGGCGACGGTCTCCTTGATGAAGTCGTAAGCGCGGTCAATGAAGTCCAGCGACTGCTGGAGGTCGATGATGTAGATGCCGTTGCGCTCAGTGAAGATGAACCGCTTCATCTTCGGGTTCCAGCGTCTGGTCTGGTGCCCGAAGTGAACGCCGCTCTCCAGCAGCTGCCGCATGGTGACGACCGGAGCCATGCCGGTGTCCCCTTCCTTGTCAGGGCGCCCTGCCACGCAGGCAGGCACGCCTCCCGGTTGAGGTCCTGGCGCCCGTACGCCCTCCGCCGCTGGATTGCTCCTGCGGACCGGTGGAGGGCGTCCTGCGCAGATGCCGTGGGCTGGATCCTTCTCAGGTCCGGTGCCTGGGCTTGCCGCGCAGCGAGCGGACGCGCGAAAATTGGCCGCCAAGGGCACGCTTATGCGAACCAGATGGCAGACCGTCCTAGAAGTCTACATGCCGGGACCTGGCCCCGCTGTCGGGCAAGTCAAGCCCGCGCGGGACCGTGGTCAGCAGCGCCTGCCGTCACGCTCGCGGATGAGCCTGGTGGTAGACCGAGATCAGCCGGTCGATGCTGACGTGGGTGTAGATCTGGGTCGTCGCCAGCGAGGCGTGGCCCAGCATCTCCTGCACGCTCCGCAGATCAGCGCCACCCTCGAGGAGGTGGGTGGCAGCCGTATGACGCAAACCATGCGGCCCGGTATCAGGGACTGACCGGGCAGCCGCGATCCGCGCGTGGACCACGCGGCGGACAGTCCGGGGGTCAATACGGCCGCCCTGTTGCCCGAGGAAAAGCGCCGTTCCCGAGCCAGGCGCCCCGGCCACGCTGGCCGAACTGGGTGGTGAGGCCGAGCGGGCCGCGCGCGCCGAGCCGGGTGGTGAGGCCGAGCGGGCCGCGCCCGCCGAGCCGGGTGGTGCGGCCGAGCCGGGTGGTGCGGCCGCGGCGCGGGCGTCCAGCACCACTGGCCGGCCGTGCTCCAGCCAGGTCAGCACCGCCTGGACCGCCGGGATCCCGACGGGCACGACGCGCTCCTTGCTGCGCTTGCCTAGCACCCGGACGGTCCGCCTGTCCAGGTCGAGGTCGCCGGGGCTGAGCCCGCACAGCTCGCTCACCCTGATGCCGGTGGCATACAGCAGCTCCAGGATGGCGGCGTCACGCAGCTCGATGGCTCGGCCAAGTGCATCGGCCGCCGCCCCGGCTCGGCCGCTGCGGCCGACAGGCCGGGTCACGGCGAGAACGGCCGTCATCTGCTCGGGCGCGAGGACCTCGGGCAGCTGGCGGTGCACCTTCGGCGTCCGAAGCTGTGCGCCCGGATCGACGCCCAGCCAGCCTCGCTGATGCGCGAACGCAGTGAATGCTCGAGCGGACGCCGCCCGCCGGGCGATCGTGGCCCGTGCCTGCCCACTCCGATGCAGGCTGCCCAGCCAGCCTCGCAAAACGCCAATATCCACGTCCTCCAGTGCCTCGCAGCCTTGGTCCCCTGCGTATCCGAGCAGGCTGGCGATGTCGCCTGAGTACGCCCGGACCGTGTGTACCGACAAGCCGCGCTCCGCCACCAGATGGCGATCAAATGCCGCCAGCGCGGCAGCCATCGGCCCGGGCGACGCAGGCTGCCGGGTGGGCTCTTCGGATGGCGAGTCCATGACGCTAGTGTGCGGCACCGCGCGCCGACATCCGCTAAGCCGCGCTGCCGCCGTGGCGGATGCCTTGCTCGCTCGAGAGCCTGCCCGCCCGAGACCCTGCTCGCCCGAGACCCTGCTCGCCCGGAGCCTGCTCGCCCGAGCGTTACTCGACGGTGACGCTCTTGGCCAGGTTGCGCGGCCTGTCGACATCGTTGCCTAGGGCGACAGCCGCGTGGTAGGCGAGCAGCTGGAGCGGCACAGACATCAGGATGGGATCGAGCTCAGGCTCGTTCTTCGGGATGGCCAGCACGTCGTCGGCCAGCCGACTGTCGGCGGGCGCTGAGTGTCCAACCACGATGACCCGGCCCTGCCGGGCCTTGATCTCGCCGAGGGTCGCGAGATTCTTCTCGACAAGCTCGTCGTCAGGCACGATCGCAACCGTCGGCAGCTCCGGTCCCACGAGTGCGAGCGGCCCGTGCTTCAGCTCGCTGGCCGGGTAAGCCTCCGCGTGCAGGTAGGAGACCTCCTTAAGCTTCTGGGCACCCTCGCGCGCGACCGGCCAGCCGCGGACTCGCCCGACGAAGAACATGCCCGGATACCGCGCCAGCTCCTTGGCCAGCCCCGAGATCTCCTCCTCCATCGCCAGGATCTGTGCGATCTGCTCCGGCAGCTTGCGCAGGCCGGCGCTGATCCGCCGGCCGTCAGCCGGCGATAGGTCATGGATACGCGCCAGGTGCAGCGCGAGCAGCGCGAACACCGTGGCGGTGGCGGTGAAGGTCTTGGTCGATGTCACGCTGACCTCGGGGCCGGCGTGCAGGTAAACGCCGCCGTCGACCTCCCGCGCGATGGTGCTTCCGACTGTGTTGACGACACCGAGGACCTGGCCGCCTTTGCGCTTGACTTCCTGCACGGCCGCGAGCGTGTCATAGGTCTCGCCTGACTGACTCACGCCGATGTAGAGCGTGCCCTCCTCGATGACCGGTCCGCGGTACCGGAACTCTGACGCGGGCTCGGCGTCAGCCGGCACCCGTGCCAGCTCCTCGATCAGTTGCGCCCCGAGCACTCCCGAGTAGTACGCCGAGCCGCACCCGAGGATCTTGACTCGCTTAATGCTGCGGGCGTCCCGTGGGTCGAGGTTCAGCCCGCCGAGGTGCGCGGTGTTGAACCTGTCATCCAGCCGCCCTCGCAGTACTCGCTCCACGACGCCCGGCTGCTCGTGGATCTCCTTGTGCATGAAGTGCGCGTGCCCGTCCGCGTCGTAACTTGCTGCGTCAGCCTCGACGACCGCGGGTTGCTTGGTCGTCCGCCTGGCATCCAGCGTGGTCGTGCGGAAGCCGTCTGCGCGCAAGGTGGCGATCTCGCCGTCATCGAGGTGCACGACCTGGCGGGTGTACCGCACCAGCGCAGCCACGTCGGAAGCGGCGAACATCTCCTTGTCACCGATGCCGAGCAGCACCGGGCTGCCGTTGCGGGCGACCACAATCCGATCGGGGCTGCGGGCATCCAGCACCGCGAGGCCATAGGTCCCCACGACGGCCTTCAGGGCCTGCCGCACGGCCTCCTCCAGGTCGCGAGGCCCACCGTCGACATCTGAGTCGGCCGCGGACTGCGCCGCGATGAGATGAGCAAAAAGCTCGCTGTCGGTCTGCGAGACGAATTCGGCGCCGTCCGCGGCCAGCTTGGACCGGAGTTCGTCGGCGTTTTCGATGATCCCGTTGTGGACGATCGCGATGGGCCCGCACACGTGCGGGTGGGCGTTCTCATCGCTCGGCTCGCCATGCGTGGCCCACCGGGTGTGCCCGATGCCGGGGCTCCCCTTGAGCCTGGCCGGCACATCGGCGGCCAGCTCCGAAACCCGGCCCTTGGCCTTGCGTACCCGCAGGTCGCCGCCGCGGCCCACGACTGCGATCCCGGCAGAGTCGTAACCCCGGTACTCAAGCCTGGCCAGTCCCTCCAGCAGGATCGGGACGCTGTCCCGAGTACCGATGTAGGCGACGATTCCGCACAATGCAGTAGCTCCTCATCCGTAGAGATCTTGCTCACCCATATACGATCCTGCGCAGCTGGCGAAGCGAGAGCTCCGGCGGCGCGTAACGCCGCAGCGGAATCTCGGCCGCGATCTGCTCGAACACCACGTCGTTGGTGAGCCCTCTGGCCTTCAGTTCTCGGTGCCGCCGCCGGACATAGTCCTCCGCCGGCTCCGAGAAGTACCCGAGCACATCTGCGACCACCCGCCCGGCCTCGGCAGGGCTGAGCGGGCACGTGCGGATCAGGTGCTCCACGAGCTCGTCGGGCGGCTGCTGTCCGGGCACGCTGCCCATCATGGGCATGAGCTCCCAACTTTGCAAGGATCCTGCCCGAAATCGGGCAGGATCAGCCTGGAATAGCCGCTAGCTTAGCCTGCTGGCCCGCCAGCCCAGCTCACAGTGCTCGACGAAGCCGCCGGCCGCAAGCAGCCCGAGGCACCGTAGAGCGGTGTCTAGGTCGACCCCGGCTCGGACCGCGATGCTCGCCGGGCCCCGCCCGCCGCGGACGGGCACTTCCTCAAGCACCGCTGCCGACGCCGGGTCGAGCGCATCTCGGGCTGTCCCCGGCCCGCGCCGAGGCCCATCGGATACGCCGTCACCTGGCAGCGCGATGTGCTCCGCGACGTCGCTGGCACACGTGACGCACATGGCGCCGTAGTCCCTGATCAGCTCGTGGCATCCAGCCGACTGCTCGGAGGTGACCGGCCCAGGTACCGTCATGACCGGCCGGCACAACTCGCGAGCATGCCGCGCGGTATTGAGTGCACCGCTGCGCAACGCCGCCTCCACGACGACCGTCCCGCGGCTGAGGGCCGCGATGATCCGATTGCGGATGAGGAAACCCGGCCTGGTCGGACCTCGATCGGGCGGGCACTCGCTGACGAGGACACCGCGCGCGGCGATGGCGGCGAACAGCTCACCATGGCCACGGGGATACCCGAACTCCAGCCCTCCCGCTAGCACCGCCACGGTGCCGCCGCTCGCGGCCAGCGCTCCCCGATGCGCGCTGGCATCGATGCCGAACGCGCCACCCGAGACCACAGCGACCCCGCGCTCGGCCAGGTGCGCGGCCATCTCGATGGCGACATGATTGCCGTAGCCGGTGGCAGCGCGTGAGCCGACGATAGATACGGAATTCACGCAGCTCAGCCGGACATCGGCGGCCCCGCGAGCCCAGAGCAGCAGGGGCCGGGTATCCCCGAGGTCGTCGAGCTGCGATGGCCACTCTGCGTCGCCTGGCTGGATCACTCGGAGGCTGGTGTCCTGCCAGGCCGCGAGCCTGCCTGTGCTCGGCACCTCGCCAAGCCGGTCGCGCCATCGCTGCGCGGCCCTGGCCAAGGCCGGGTCCGGTGTGCAGTCGGCGAGTAGCGCCTCGCCGTCAGCGTCTGACCCGGTGATGGCGGCGAGGACCGACGACGCGGACATCGTGCGCAGCGCGGCGCCCAGGACCGGATCGCCAGGAGCGGCCAGGAAGCTGAGTGCGACCCTGGCCCGTCGCTCGGTGTCGATGATCACAGTCCCGCCCCAAGCCAGAGGCCCAGCGCCGCGCCGATCTCGGCCAGCCGGGGCCGCGCCTCGCCTGCCAGGTCGGCCAGCGTCCATGACATCCGGATGATCCGGTCTGCGCCTCGGGCGCTGATCTGGCCGCGATCCATGGCCCGCTCCAGCGGGACGAGTGCACCCGCAGCGGGCCGATAGCTCCGCCGTAGCACGCTGCCGGGGATCTCGGCGTTCAGCCGCCACCGGGTGCCCGCGAGCCGCCTGGCCGCCCGCGATCTGGCCGCCTGTACCCGAGCGGCCACGACCGCGCTCGGCTCGGCCAGCTGGCGGTCGCTCAGCAACTCCGCCCGCCCCACCGGCAGCAGCTCCACCTTGACGTCGACTCGATCAAGCAGCGGGCCCGATAGCCTCGCCAGGTATCGTCGCCGAGCTAGCGGTGTGCAGGTGCAGCCTGAGCCGGTCGCGGCGGTTCTGGCGCACGGGCACGGGTTCGCCGCCAGCACGAGCGTGAACCGGGCCGGGAAGCGGGCGGTCAGCCCCGACCGGGCGATGACGACCTCGCCGGCCTCCAGCGGCTGGCGCAAGGCATCCAACACGTCCCGGTCAAACTCAGGCGCCTCGTCCAAGAACAGGCAGCCATGATGAGCTAGCGAGGCCGCACCAGGCCGGATAATCCCGCTGCCGCCGCCCACGATGGCGGCCTTGGTCGCCGTGTGGTGCGGCGCACAGAAGGGTGGCTCGGTAACTAGGGGCCGGTCAGGCCGAAGTGCGCCTGCCACCGAGTGGATGGAGCTGACCTCGAGCGCCGCGAAGGGCTCGAGCACCGGCATGATCGTCGGCAGCCGCTCGGCCAACATGGTCTTGCCGACGCCAGGCGGCCCGAGCAGCAGCATGTGATGACCACCGGCCGCACAGATCTCGGCTGCCCGCCTGGCCACCGGCTGGCCGACGACGTCGGCGAGATCCCGGCCAGCGGCCGTCGCTCGCAGCGCGGCGTCCGGCGTCAGCCCGGCACCGGAGTCGACCACCACAACCGGCGGGTTAGATGCCGACCCCTCGCCGCCGGCCAGCCAGTCGGTGACGGCGCCCAGGCTCGGTGCCGCGATGACCTGCATCCCCGGCACCAGGGTCGCCTCTGCCGCGTTCTCCACCGGCACGACGGCGCGCTCGAACCCGGCGGCCGCGGCCGCTGCGGTGCATGGCAGGACACCCGGAACCGGCCGGAGCCTGCCGTCGAGGCCCAGCTCGCCAAGGAAGACCGTGCCGGACAGCCGCTCCTTGGAGACGGACCCGTCCGCCGACAAGATGGCCACCGCGATCGCGACGTCGAAGCTGCTGCCGCGCTTGGGCAAGCTGGCAGGTGACAGGCCGACGGTAATGCGGCGCTGTGGCCAGGTATGGCGGCTGTTGACGATCGCCGACCGTATCCGGTCCCTGGCCTCGCGCAGCGCCGTGTCAGGCAGGCCGACCAGCAGCAGCGCCACCAGGCCGTTCTCAATGTCAGCCTCGACTTCGACCACATGGCCGAGGACGCCCGCCAGTGCCATCGCATACGTACGGGCAAGCGCCATCTAGCCCACCCCGCTGACGTGCTCGATGGCGAAGTCGCCCGACACAGTCCGCAGTACGCCGATGACGTCGATCCTGATTGCCTCGAAGATCAGGCCGTGTGCGTTGACCCACGCCACGGCCAGCTTCCGCAGCCGCCAGGCCTTCTGCCGAGTGATCGCCTCGATCGGCGTCCCGAATCGCAGGCCCGAACGGGTCTTGACCTCGCAAATGACCAGCGTCCTGCCATCCAGCGCGACGATGTCGATCTCACCGTGCTTGCAGCGCCAGTTCCGCTCGAGGATCGTCAGGCCCGCCTCGGCCAGGAAACTCGCCGCTAACTGCTCGCCCTGCTGGCCCAGCACGTCCTTGGCGTTCATGCGCACCACCTCCGCCAGCAACGCTGCCGGAGCCACGGCACGGCCCGCACGGCGCCGCGGTGACCTGTGGAGGGCGGGCCGACGGCGAGACGAAGCGGTGGAAAGAACCTCCCGACTGTCAGACGCGCCTGCTACAGTCCGGCCGGCCCGGGCCGGTTGAGCGACGTTCGGCGGCAACGCATCTGCCGACGGGGCGTGCTGGGCGATAGGTCATGATCCCGAAAGATTCGACACGCTATGCGGTGTCGAATCTTTCGCCAAAACCGCAGAGCCGAGGCGTGCAGTGTCCGTGCGGCCGAGGGGGGCGCGCGGCGACCGCTGGGGTGGGCCGAAGAGGGCGCACGGCGACCCTGAGGCCGGGCGGGGGCGCGCGGGCTGCTGCGCCGACCGTCTCAGTTCGCCAGCGGCTTACTTGGGGTCGGGGATCTCCAGGTCGCTCTTGGCGAGTTCCTCGACGTTGACATCCTTAAAGGTAACAACTCGAACATTCTTAACGAATCGCGCAGGCCGGTACATGTCCCACACCCAGGCGTCCTGCATGGTGACCTCGAAGAAGACCTCGCCGTTGTCGGCCTGGCGCACGTTCAGCTCGACCTGGTTGGTGAGGTAAAACCGGCGCTCGGTCTCCACCACATGCGTGAACAGGCCGACGACATCCCGGTACTCCCGGTAGAGCTGGAGCTCCATCTCGGTCTCGTACTTCTCGAGATCCTCCGCGCTCATCTTCTCCCCTCCGATCAGGCGCCGCGGGTCATCGCCGCGATGCCTGCCGTCGGCCAGCCATGCTCCTCGATGATGTCAACGATAGGGCCATTCTGCCCAGTGCCAGACGGGTAGCACGAGTTCGCCGCCTCCGACTTATCCGGACTGGGCTCCGGACAAGCCGGGCCAGCCGGACTGGGTGCAGGCTCGTCGAGAGCACGCCGCACATCGCCAGCATCAGGTTCAAGTTGACCGTCGGCATAGGGCTCTAGCAGGCCGTCCGGACCTGGCTCGAGCAGATCGGCCGGACTGGTGCCCAGGTCGACCTGCAGCCTGCCGCGCACGTTCACGAAGGACTTCCGATGCTCGAAGCAGGGGCCGTGCTGGTCTAGCGCGCGCATGTGACTACGGGTGGAATATCCCTTGTGCCGGGCGAACCCGTAGTCCGGAAACGTCCGGTCGAGTTCGCACATCATCGCGTCCCTGGTGACCTTGGCGATCACCGAGGCGGCCGCTACACAGGCCGCGACCTGGTCGCCCTTCCACATCGCCAGCGCGGGCGCCGGCAGCCCCCGGACCGGGAAACCGTCAGTCAGCACGTAACCGGGCTTGCTGCCCAGCCCGGCCAGCGCCCGGCGCATGCCCGCCACATTGCACACGTGCAGCCCCAGGCGATCGATCTCCGCGGCGGGGATCGTGATCACGCTCCAGTCAAGTGCAGCGTCCATTATCTGACGATATGCCGCATTGCGGGCCTGAGCGGTCAGCGCTTTCGAATCGGCCAGCTCCGTCAGCCTGGCGATCCTGGCAGGCTTGAGGATGACCGCAGCCACGACCAGCGGTCCAGCGCAGGCCCCGCGGCCAGCCTCGTCAATGCCCGCCACCGGCCCGAGTCCGGCCCGACCGAGCACGCGCTCGTAGGCACTGAGGCCGACGTCACGCCTCGGGGTAAGGCCGACCGGCCGGCGCCGCGTCTCCGTCAGACCACGCGCATCCGCCGCGCCCACGGCCGTCACCGCCGCGGGTGGCCACGGCCCGCCCGCAGCCTGTGCGTTAGCCGCCGACGCGCCCGGCGCTGGAGCCACGTGAGGGGCAGCGCGCCGACGAAGCCGGCCGCCAGCGGCACATACGGTCCTTCGGGCTGGACCCTGGCTCCGAGCAGGCCCTGAACAGCAGCGGTCTCCTGCGCCGACTCCTGCCTGGACGCGGCGGCCGTCCCCTTGCTGATCCCAGGCTGACCGAACGTGGCCGGGATCGGCAAGATCCGCCAGTGACTTGGCGGCCACACGATCACGAAGGCACGGCCGATGACCTGGCTGATGGGGATGGTGCCGCCGCCGGGATCAAACTGGCGCAGCCGCGAGTCGTCCGACAACTGCCGGTTGTCACCCATGACCCACAGCCGTCCGGCCGGCACCACCTTGTTGAAGTGGATGACCGACGGCGCATCGCCCGGATGCACGTAGGACGACTCGTGCAGCGGGACGCCGTTGACCGTCACCAGGCCCTGCGCGTTGCAGCACGCGACGTCGTCGCCCGGCACGCCGATGACGCGTTTGATGTAGTCGGTCTGGCCGATCGGCGTGCCGAACAGTCCTGCGATCGAGTGGAACAGCGGCTTCAGCGTCGCGTCGTAGCCCCGCACGAACGGATTCGAGGACGGCTTGGTCGCCGGCGGAGCGGGGTTCCAGGAGCCGACTCCGTTGAACACGATGATGTCGCCGGGCTGGACGCTGCGAAAGTGATAGACGAGCTTGTTGACCAGCACCTTGTCGCCGATCATGAGCGTGTTCTCCATCGAGGACGACGGGATGAAGAACGGCTGCACCACGAACGTCTTGATCACCAGCGCGATAGCCAGCGCCACGATGATCAGGATGGGCAGCTCGCGCCACGTTGACCGGCTCCGCTTCCTGGCGGCCGAGCGGGGCGCGCCGGGCTCGGCCGGGGCGTCCGGCAGCGGCGAGTCGATCGGCCCCGTCGGGTCCTCGTCCGGCTGGGCAGCGGCTCCCGTGCCAGCGGCATAGGCGCCGCGGTAACCGCCTGCGTCGCCGCCACGGTCCCGACCACCGGTCAGGTCCGCCGACCCGGGCCCCTGAGCCAGCCGGTCCGGGCCGCCCTGCTCGTCATTCGTCATCGACCCGAGCCTATCGCCGGCGCCCACGCCCCCGGCTCAAGCCGCGAGCCGGCCTGCACGGCGAAGGGCACCGACCGGGTCATCGGTGGCCGCGCCCGCGGGTGCGCGCGTGGCGCGCTCTGGCCCGCCTGGACAACCACCAGACCGGGAACGTGGCCATGAATCCCGCCGCCGCCGGCACGAGCGGGGCCGCTGGCCGCACTGCAACCGCCGGGAGAGGTTCCTGCGCAGCGGGCCTGGCCGCGCTGCCAGCAGCCACAGCCACGGCCGTCTTGGTAATGCCAGCCTGCTCAAAGGTCGCCGGGATCGACAGGATGCGCCACTGGCTCGGCGGCCAGGCGATGACGAACGCCCGCCCGATCACCTCGTCTTCAGGGATCATTCCGTTGCCAGGGTCGGCCTTGTGGCCGCGGGAGTCGTCGGAAATGCCCCGGTGATCGCCGAGCACCCACAGGTAGCCGGCCGGGACCGTGATGTT
Organism: uncultured Actinomycetota bacterium; assembly: GCA_963792725.1. Lineage (GTDB taxonomy): Bacteria > Actinomycetota > Actinomycetes > Streptosporangiales > Streptosporangiaceae > JAJYUU01. The sequence goes on from CAWBXJ010000006.1 coordinate 409,569, forward strand.
GAATCTGCCAGGGATGCCGGCCGGAGCGCTGCTCGGGCGATCGCCGGGGTACAGGTACGACTGCTCGTGCAGCGGCACGCCGTTCACGGTGATCAGGCCGCGGGCGTTACAGCACACCACGTGATCGCCTGGCACGCCGATCACCCGCTTGACATAGTCGGTCTGCCCGATCGGCGTGCCGAACAGGCCCCCCACGGAGTCCAAGAGCTTGCGCAGCGTGTCGTCATACACCCGAGCGACGGGGTTGGCGCTCGTGCTCGACGGCGGCGCCGGGGCATCCCAGCTGCCGGATCCGTCGAAGACGACGATGTCACCGGGATGAATCGGCCGCACGTGATACACGAGCTTGTTGACCAGGATCTTGTCGTAGACAGCCAGGGTGTTCTGCATGGAGCCAGTCGGGATGACGAACGCCTGGACCACGAAGGTCTTGATCACCATGGCGATCACAAGCGCCACGATGACCAGCATGGGCAGCTCGCGCAGGAGCGAACGACTGCGCCTGCTCGCGGCCGCCGTACCAGGCTGCGCGGACCCATCTGCACTGGTGGCCGGGACGGCCTCGGATTCGGCGCCGCCGAGCGGCTCGATGCTGGCCATCAGCGCCCGGCCAGGCCACGGGCAGCAGAGGCACGGGCAGCACTGGCACGGGCAGCACTGGCACGGGGCATTCTCGTCACCTTTGCGGGAGGGACTGGAGGCGCACCGCCGCGCTGGCCAGCTGTCGCTGCGCCGCAGCGGCAAGCGGACCGCACGACCAGGCCAGACTGACCACGTCGCCGACCGGGCACGCGGTCGTCTTACTTGGCTGGCGTGGCCTCGCGCCGCTCGCGGATCCTGGCGGCCTTACCGCGCAGGGAACGCAGGTAGTACAGCTTCGCGCGCCGGACCCGGCCCCGAGTGACTACTTCGATCTTGTCGATGGCCGGAGTATGGACCGGGAACGTCCGCTCCACCCCGACCCCGTAGCTGATCTTGCGGACGGTGAAGGTCTCGCGCGCGCCGCCGCCCTGGCGGCGGATCACGACGCCCTGGAACACCTGGATCCGGGAGCGGTTGCCTTCTTTGACGTTGACGTGCACCTTGAGGGTGTCGCCAGGCCGGAAGCCCGGGATGTCGGATCGGATCTGTGCCTGCTCAAGCTCGGCAATCGCGGTGTGCATCGCTGCGGTTTCCTCAAGTCAGTCATCAGCGCACGCCTGCGACGCGCTGGATCGGTCTGTGTGTGCCAGGCAGGCACCCGGCAACCCCCCGGTGACTGAGCCAGCGGCGGGGCAGTGCCTTTTAGTGTGCCACATCTTCGCCGTTAACCGGAAAGCCAGCCTGACGTAGCACGTCACGGTCCTGATCACTGAGCCGTCCTGGCCGGTCAGCGGCCTGGCCGCGCGCTTCGGCCGGGCCGGCGTCTAGCAGCCGGGCGACGAGGTCGGGCCGGTTCTCGGCGGTCCGGCGCAAGGCCAGGTCCCGTCGCCACCGAGCGATGGCACCATGATCACCAGACAGGAGCACGGACGGCACCTCTCGATCACGCCAGATCCGCGGCCGTGTGTACGCGGGCCCTTCGACCAGGCCTGCCATCGGGCCTCCCGACGACCCGCCGTCAAATCCGAACGAGTCGTCGGCTGCTGACTCGGCGTTGCCCAGCACGCCGGGCAGGAGCCGGCCAACCGCCTCGGTCATGACCAGCACCGCCGGCTCGCCCCCAGCGAGCACGTAGTCGCCGATGCTGACCTCCTCGACCCGCATCCGCGACCGCGCCTCGTCCGCCACCCGGCCGTCGATGCCCTCGTAGCGCCCGCACGCGAAGATCAGCCACGGCTCGGTGGCGTACCTCGCCGCCTGCTGCTGGGTGAACGGCACTCCGGCGGGCGTGGGAATCACGAGCAGCGGGTCAGTGCCCTGCGCCGCGACCGTGTCCAGGGCCTCGCCCCAAGGCTCCGGCTTCATGACCATTCCGGGGCCACCGCCAAACGGCGAGTCGTCCACCGTGTGATGCACGTCGTAGGTCCAGGCGCGCAGATCATGCACAGCAAACGTGATGTCGCCCCGCTCGGCCGCCTTGCCGATGAGGGAGACGTTCAGCGGGCCAAAATATTCAGGGAAGATCGTGATGATGTCGATCCGCATGTTGGCCCCCCTAGAGAGCGGCCTCCGGGTCCAGCAGGCCGGGCGGCGGGTCGATCCGCACGACACCGCCGGCCAGATCGACCTCGGGCACGATGGCCGACACGAATGGGATCATGATCTCCGTGCCGGACCGCTTGCCGCTGCCGCTGACCACGAGCAGATCCTGACCGTGGTGCAGGACGTCGATGACTTCGCCCACGTGCTGGCCGCCCGGCGCCACGACGGCCAGCCCGATCAGCTGATGATCGCGGAACTCGTCCGGGTCACCGGTGTCCTCGAGCCGGTCGGAATCCACGAGGAGCAGGACGCCGCGCAGGTCGTCGGCCCCGTTCCGGTCCTGAATGCCGTTGAACGTCACCAGCAGCCGGCCGGAGTGCCAGCGGGTGCGCATCACCGTCAGCGGGCCGGCGGCAGCGGGCTCCGTCGCCAGGACCGCGCCGACCGCAAGCCTCAGCTCAGGGTCGTCGGTCCTGACGTCGACGGCCAGCTCACCGCGTACGCCATGCGGCCGCGAGATCCGGCCGACCACCAGCTGCATGGCGGCTAACGGACCTCGTCGGCATCCAGCAGGTCGACGCGAACGTAGTTGTTACCGGCCAGGGAGCCGATCACTGTCCGCAGGGCCCTGGCGGTTCGCCCGCCCCGGCCGATGACCTTGCCCAGGTCGTCGGGGTGCACGCGCACCTCGAGCACGCGGCCGCGGCGCAGGCCACGACTGCCCACCTGGACGTCGTCTGGATGCTCGACGATGCCCTTGACCAGGTGCTCCAGGGCCTCTTCGAGCATGTCAGGCCCCGCTGCCTTCCGCGTCGCCCGTGCTGTCGTCGCCCGTGCTGTCGCTGCCCGTGGCGTCGGCGCCCGTGCTGTCGACAGGTACGGAGTCGGCCGCGACCTCAGCGATGGCCTCCGCCTTTGCCTCAGCAGTGGCAGCCGCGTCGGTGGCGGCCTCGTCGGTGGCGGCCGCAGGCGCGGCTTCGGCCGCCGGCTCGGCGGGCGCTTCAGCCGACTCGGCAGGAGCCTCCGGCGGCGCCGCCTTAGCGGCAGCGGGCGCGGCTGGCTCCGCGGCCTTCTTGGCCCTGGCGGGCGCCTTCTCGGCCTTGTCCGGCTTGGCCTCGCCAGCCTTGGCCTCGCCAGCCTTAGCCTCGCCAGCCTTGGCGTCTGCCTTGCCCTTCGGCTTGGACTTGGCGCCGCTGTCGACCAGTGACTCAGCCGCGGCGGCGGCAAAGGCCGCCTTCTTGTCGGCCTTCGGCTCGGCCGTGCGCAGGGTGCCCTCGGCTCCCGGCAGGCCCTTGAACTTCTGCCAGTCGCCGGTGATCTCGAGGATCTTGCGGACCGGGTCGGTCGGCTGCGCGCCCACGGACAGCCAGTGCTGGGCCCGCTCGGAGTTCACCTCGATGAACGACGGCTCGGCCTTCGGGTGGTACTTGCCGATCTCCTCGATCGCGCGCCCGTCTCGCTTGGTACGGGAGTCGGCGATGACGATGCGGTAATACGGCGCGCGGATCTTGCCCAGGCGCTTCAGCTTGATCTTGACAGCCACGGCTGTGGTCTTCTCCCAGCAAATTGGTGTCGGGCAGGTCGCCGTCCGGGTGAGGTCCAGACGTGCCGCTGCCCAGATGGGTGCCGGCTAAGCGAGTTAGAGAGGGCCTCGCGCGACCGAGCATAGCGTTGACATTCTGCCAGACGACCCCCACCGGAGCGTAATCACGAGGCTCCTTGCGGCCAATCCGGTCCGGCTAGCGGCCCTTCTTGCCGGGCCGGCCGCGGAATGCTGGCGGGACGGTGGGCTGGCCAGCACCGAACCCGCCGGGCGGCGTCGGCAGCTTGAAGGCGTTGTCACCGCCGAGGCCGGGCAGTGCGCCAAAGCCGGGTAGCGCCGCCGGGTTGGCGCCGCCGGCGCCGCCGTTGCCGCCCTGGGCGGCGCCGGCCGGACCGAGGCCGGCCTGCTGCTCTAGGGCCTGCCGCGCGCTCTGTGCACTGCGGTTCGCGCCGGCTGGCCGACCGCCGCCTTTGCCCTTCTTCTTCGCCTTGCCCCGCGTCTTGCTCTGCCGCCGCACGCCGCCCATGCCGGGCATGCTGCCCATCATCTGCCGCATCATCTTCTGGCCCTCTTGGAACCGGATGATCAGCTGGTTGACCTCGCCGACGGTGACGCCAGAGCCCTTCGCGATCCTGGCCCGGCGCGAGCCGTTGATGATCTTCGGGTTGCGGCGCTCCTCGACCGTCATCGAGCTCACGATCGCCGCGGCCCGGTCCAGGTCCTTGTCGCTGACCTGGCTGAGCGCCTCGCGGTTCTGCGCGGCACCGGGCAGCATGCCGAGCAGGTTGCCGATCGGGCCGAGCTTGCGGACCATCGCCAGCTGCTCGACGAAGTCCTCGAGCGTGAAGCCCTCGCCGGAGGCGAGCTTGCCCGCCATCGCCGCTGCCTGGTCCTGGTCGAACGTGCGCTCGGCCTGCTCGATCAGGGTCAGGACGTCGCCGAGGTCCAGGATCCGCGAGGCCATCCGGTCGGGGTGGAAGACGTCGAAGTCCTCGAGCTTCTCCCCTGTTGAGGCGAACATGACCGGTTTGCCGGTCAGATGCCGTATCGACAGCGCCGCGCCACCGCGCGCATCGCCATCGAGCTTGGTCAGGACCACGCCGTCGTAGCCGACGCCGTCCAGGAACGCCTGCGCCGTCTGCACGGCGTCTTGACCGATCATGGCGTCGACGACGAACAGGATCTCGTCCGGATCGACCGCATCCCTGATGTCGGCGGCCTGCTGCATCATCTCTTCGTCGATGCCCAGGCGGCCGGCGGTGTCGATGATCACGACGTTGTGCAGCTTGTGCTGCGCTTCGGCGATGCCGAGGTTGGCCGCCTGGACCGGATCGCCGACCCCGCTGCCAGGGAACGGCGCGAACACCGGGACGCCCGCCCGCTGGCCGAGGATCTCGAGCTGCTGGACGGCGTTCGCCCGCTGGAGGTCGGCCGCGACCAGCAGCGGGGTGTTGCCCTGCGACTTCAGCCAGAGCGCCAGCTTGCCGGCCAGTGTCGTCTTGCCAGAGCCCTGCAGACCGGCCAGCATGATCACCGTCGGCGGCACCTTGGCGAAGCGCAGCCGTCGCGCCTCGCCCCCGAGGATCTCGATCAGTTCCTCGTTAACGATCTTGATGACCTGCTGCGCCGGGTTGAGCGCCTCGGAGACCTCGGCTCCGCTGGCCCGTTCCCGCACGTTGGCGATGAAGTCCCTGACCACCGGTAGCGCGACGTCGGCCTCGAGCAAGGCGATCCGGATCTCCCGGCACGTCGCGTCGATGTCTGCCTGGGACAGCCGGCCCCGCCCGCGCAGCGAGGAGAAGACCTGAGTTAGCCGATCGGAAAGTGTCTCGAACACGTCGGGCTGCCGTCCTCCCACCTGATTTTGCTGCTCCAAGGCTATCGGGTGAGCGGCCGCGCCCACGCACTCCGGACTTGGCGTAGCTGTATCGCGCTTATCTCGCGGCTGGCCGGCGGCTGCTCGGCGGCTGCTCGGCGGTGGCTCATCGCCGGCCCGCGAGCGTCCCCGCGACTGCTCGCTCCGGCGCACTTGGAGGAATTTTATGCAGCATGAAAGGTGCACCAGGCAATTGCGTCTTGTCGTGCCTGGGAGCGCCACGTAGCGTTCATGATGGTGAGATTTTCTGATCTGGCGCGGCATGGAGGTTGCTGGTGGATCTAAGCGAGGGCCGCTATCTCTTAGATTCGGGCTTACGGCTATCTCGACGCTCGCGGCTTAGGCAAGGACGGCGACTTCGGCCCGCTGACTGGGCTATCCCGACGCGTAGTCCCGACGCAGTTGACGCCCTTCTTGACGTCGATTCAGCGGGCGGCCCGGAACTGCGACCCGCATCATCCGATAGCGCCAGACCGGCAGCGGGCGATGATGCCCTTTTAGGCGAGGCAGCAAATTTCGTCGCGCTATTTCATGCAGAGAATCCCGCCGCTGGCTCGGTGGCGGAGCGAATGAGTCAAGTCCGGCGTGAGATCTCGGCCACCGGCACCTACCGTCACACCGAGGCGGAGCTGACGTTCGCCGCCCAGGTCGCGTGGCGCAACAGCTCGCGGTGCATCGGCCGGCTGTACTGGCGGAGCCTGCGCGTACGCGACCGGCGGCATCTCAGCTCGGCGGCCGACATTGCCGCCGAGTGTGTCGCCCACTTGCGGGCCGCGACCAACGACGGCCGGATCAGGCCGCTGATCACCGTGTTCGCCCCAGATGGCCCTGACCAGCCCGCCCCGCGGATTGTCAACTCCCAGCTCGTGCGATACGCCGGGCACCACGACGCGGCCGGCGTCGTCACCGGCGACCCGGCCAACGCTGACCTGACCCGGCTTGCCCGCCAGGCTGGCTGGCCAGGACCTGACCGGCCCGGCCGGTTTGATGTCCTGCCGCTGCTCATCCAGGCACCAGGCGCTCCGCCGACGTGGCACGAGGTGCCATCGGACGCCGTCCTGGAGGTGGCCCTGCACCACCCCGACTACAGCTGGTTCGCTGACCTCGGCCTGCGCTGGTACGCCGTGCCGGTGATCAGCGACATGCACCTGGATGCGGGCGGCATCCGGTATCCGGCGGCGCCGTTCAACGGCTGGTACATGTGCACGGAAGTAGGCTCGCGCGACCTCGGCGACGTGAGCCGCTACAACGAGCTGCCCAGGATCGCCCAGCGGATGGGCCTGCGTACCGACAGCGACCGCACGCTGTGGAAGGACCGGGCGGTGACCGAGCTCAACCTCGCGGTCATCCACTCGTTCAGCTCCGCCGGGGTGACGATCACCGATCACCACACAGAGTCCGTCCGCTTCCTCAAGCACCTGGAGCTGGAAGAGCGCCAGGGCCGGGCGTGTCCGGCGGACTGGTCCTGGATCGTCCCGCCGGCCGCGTCGTCAGCGACGCCGGTATTCCATCGCTACTACGAGGACTTCGATCAGACGCCGAACTTCTACCGGCGCCAGGACTCGGCGGAGTGCCCGGTCGGGCTCCGGCCCGCCACCGGCTGACCGGCCCACCGGCTGCGCCAGGCGCTAGGTGCCGCTGCCGACCCGCGCACGCGCGGCCAGCAGGGCGTCGTCGTAGTGCACGCGCTCGCGCGGGATCCCCGCCCTGGTGAGGAGCCGGATGGTCTCCCGCACCATGTCGGCCGGGCCGGCCACATAGGCCTCGAAGTCGGCGTGCGGCATGTACCGCGCGGCGACCCGGCCGACGTTGCCCTGCATCCCGTCGAAGGCAGGATCATCCGACGTCACGGGGGCAAGCTGTAGTCCGTGGTAGGCATCGGCCAGCCGCCATAGGTCCTTAAGGTCGTACAGCTGCTCACGCTTGCGCGCCCCGTAGAACAGGCAGATCCGGCGCGGTGTCGCCGCAGACTCCCGGACGGCCTGCTCGACGATCGCCTTGATCGGCGCCAGCCCGGTACCGCCCGCGATGCACAGCAGATCTCGTCGCCCGGCCGGCTGCAGCGTCATCGTGCCCATGGCCGGGCCGAGGGTCAGCTCGTCACCAGCGTTGGTGTGGTGCACGAGCGCCCGGCTGACCCAGCCACCGGGGATGGCCTTGATGTGCAGGCTGATCAGGCCATCCTCGCGCGGCCGGCAAGCTATCGAGTACGGCCGCCACACGTGCGGCCACCGCGGCGTCTGCAGGGTCAGGTGCTGGCCGGCCTCGTACGGCAGCACCCGGTCCGGCGCGATCGTGACGACCGCGATGTCGCCTGCTAGGCGCTCGACCTGGACGACCTCGGCGGTCCAGTACGCCGGCGCAATGGCTGCGTCTTCCTCTGCCGCTCTGATCATCAGCGCTGCCGCGGCCGCGAACGTCTGCGCCCAGGCTTCCTCTGCCTCGCTGGTGAACGCCGATTCGGCGAACGCGCGTAGCGTCGCGATCAGCGCCTCGCCGACCCCGTCATACATGTCAGGGGTGACACCGTATTTACGATGATCGCGACCCAGCTGGCTCAGGTACCGCGCCATCTCGTCTGGCGTGCTCAGACTCTCCACGATGCGGCCGAGTGCCCTGAACAGCCGGTCACGCTGCTCATCCATGGCGGGCGGGAAGAGCTCGCGCAGGTCCGGTCGCCGCAGGAAGAGCCACGCGTAGAAGTAGGCGACCGCCTCGTCGCCAGCGTTGGCCACGCCGACGAACGAGTCCCTGATCGCGACGATGGCGGGATCGGCGCTCGGCGCGGTGGCTACCGGGCTGGACTCGGCTCCGGCCGCCACGATGACGGCCGGCGCTGAATCTGCCGGCCCTGCATCTGCCGGCGCTGAATCTGCCGGCCCTGAAGCTGCCGGCCCTGAATCTGGCACAGCATCTGCCGGCCGGGCGGGCGGCGCTGTCGCGGCGGCCTTCGCCGCCGGCCCTGCAGCCGAGATAGGCGCCGTGTCGCCATCGACGGCGCTCGCCGCCTCAGCAGCGTCGTCGAACTCCATGTCCCGCAGGCCATCGCGGAGCCTGGTGAGCGCGTCCAGATCCTTGCGCCACGTCCGCAGCCGCCACCACGGCAATGACCGCCGCTCGGCAGCCGCCAGGCTGGCCAGGCTTCCGTCGGGCGCGGGCAGCGTATTCGCGTGAGCTGAGTCAGGTCGGCGGGACATCGCGGTCATCGCCCCCGGGCCTGCGGTGCCGAGCATGCCAAAGTCATCGTGTCAGCCAGGGAGAATGCGCTGGCGAAGCCATCTCCTGTGCGCCAGGGATACAACAAGCTCCCTTCCGTTCCTGGCCCAGCGGCTCGCAATGCAGCGCGTGAGCTGGTCCGGCCACCGCCCGCTCCAACGGGCCGGTCGGCGCCTTTGGCTTAGCATAGGGCGACAAGGACAACGAATCCGGCATTTACTGAATGCACGACGACTGACCGGCAAATTGCGAGTTCGGCAGTCAAGCTGCTAACTATCGCAGCATCAGTTTGACTCGCCGTTAAACGGCTCCCGTGCAATTGCATTGCCGCGGTGCAATTGCCGGCCGAGGCAAGACACACCGCCGGACTCACTATCAACACCGGGTCTGGGCTTGGTGTGCTGATGCTCGTCGCCACCTGGCTAGGAGCCAATTGTCCAGGCCCGATAGGACGCGGCCGTCGGGTAGGCGCAGGCCCGGTCTGGTAAGCGGTCCTGCTTCTTGCAGAGTGCACCAGGAACTGCAGTGAGATACCAACGCGACCGGACACTTGCGGCCGGCCACAGCGGATCAACCGCTAGCCGCCGAGGATCGCGTCGACGAACACGTCCGGGTCGAAGTACGCCAGGTCGTCGGGACCCTCGCCGAGGCCAACCAGCTTGACCGGTACGCCAAGCTCGCGCTGGACCTGGATGACGATGCCGCCCTTGGCAGTTCCATCGAGCTTCGTGAGGATGATCCCCGTGATATCGACCACTTCGGCGAACACCCGCGCCTGGCGCAGGCCGTTCTGTCCGGTGGTCGCGTCGAGCACGAGCAGCACCTCGTCGACTGTGCCGTGCTTCTCGATGACCCGCTTGATCTTGCCAAGCTCGTCCATCAGGCCGGCCTTGGTATGCAAGCGCCCGGCCGTGTCCACGATCACTGTGTCGACGCCCTGCTGGATGCCGACGTTGACCGCCTCGAACGCCACGCTCGCCGGGTCTGCGCCCTCCCGGTCCGACCGGACGACCTGAGCGCCGACTCGGTCGCCCCACGTCTGCAGCTGATCGGCCGCCGCGGCGCGGAACGTGTCGGCAGCGCCGAGTACGACGGTTTTGCCGTCGCCGACCAGCACCCTGGCCAGCTTGCCGCAGGTGGTCGTCTTGCCCGTACCGTTGACCCCGACGACCAGCACCACGGACGGCCGGTCGCCGTGCCGTGCCAGGTGCAGCGTTCGGTCCAGATCGGGGTTGATCATGGCGATGAGCTCGGCCCGCAGGAACGCCTTGACCTGGTCCGGGTCCTGCGTGCCGGCGACCTTGACCTCGGTCTTCAGCGTCTCGACCAGCTCTCGGGCCGGACCCACGCCCATGTCCGCGCTGATCAGCGTGTCCTCGATGTCCTCCCAGGCCTGCTCGTCGAGCTTGCCGGCCGAGATCAGGTTGAGCAGCACAGAGCCGATCGCCGAGTGCGATCTCGCCAGCCTGCTGCGCAACCGGGCGAGCGCCGGCCGACGGCGGCGGCCGCTCGACGACGACACCCGGGACCTCGGCGATCTCTGGCGGCGCGGTCGGCGCAGCGGGCTCTGGCGGCGCGAGCGTGCCTGTCCCGGCGGCGGACTGATCGTCTCGCTCAAGCGTGCCGACGCCGCCACCACCCTGGCTGCCAGGCGGCAGCGACTTGCGGCGCGAGCGCACATACGGAATAAGGGCTGCGGTGCTGCCACCGACGACTGCGACGACGGCGGCAATGATGAGATCGTGAACCATGGCGCAACCAGTGTGACAGACCACCGGCGATGCACCGGCCGGGCAGGCCCCGCGGCGGGGCCGGGCCGGGGCCGCTAGACGGTCTCGCGCTCCCGCAGCCGCTGACTGATGACAGTGGATACGCCATCGCCGCGCATGCTGATCCCGTACAGGGTGTCGGCGACTTCCATAGTCCGCTTCTGGTGCGTCACGACGATGAGCTGAGACACGTCCCGCAGCTCAGCGAGGATCTCCAGCAGCCGCTGGAGGTTGGTGTCGTCCAGCGCCGCCTCGACCTCGTCCAGCACGTAGAACGGCGATGGCCTGGCCTTGAAGATGGCGACCAGGAAGGCAATGGCCGTCAGCGACCGCTCCCCGCCCGACAGCAGCGACAGCCTCTTGACCTTCTTGCCCGGCGGCCTGGCCTCGATGTCGATGCCGGTGGTCAGCATGTCATCGGGGTCGGTCAGCACGAGCCGGCCGTCACCACCGGGGAACAGCCTGGCGATGATGACCTCGAATTCGCGGGCGATGTCGGCATAGGCTGACGCGAAGACCTGCTGCACGCGCTCGTCGACCTCTCTGATGACAGTCAGCAGGTCGCGGCGGGTCTTCTTGAGGTCCTCGAGCTGGGCGACCAGGAACGCGTGCCGCTCCTCCAGCGCGGCGAACTCCTCCAGTGCCAGCGGGTTGACCTTGCCCAGCTGGTCAAGCTGCCGCTGCGCCTGCTGCGCCCGCCGCTCCTGCACCTCCCGGCTATAGGCCACCGCCAGCTGGCCCTCGTCCGCGCCAGGCACGAGTACCTCTGGGCCGTACTCGGCGACGAGGACGTCAGCCTCGGTGGCGAACTCCTCCAGCGCCCGCCCGGCGATCTGCTCAAGCTGCATCTGCCTGGTGGCCCTGGCGATCTGGGCGCCATGCGCGCTGTCGACGACCTTCTCGAGCTCGTCCGACACGTCCCTGATCCTGGCCCGGACTGTCTTGAGCTCACCATCGCGGCCCTTGTGCGCCTCCTCGGCTTGCTGGCGGTCTGCGTCGGCCGTGGCCGCCGAAAGCTCGATCCTGGCCAGCGCGATCCTCGCGCCGTCCGCCACCGCGCTCGCGACGAGTGCCCCCGCTGCCCTTCGCTCGGCCCGCGCGACCGCCCGCGCCGCAGCCTGCCGCTCGGCGACGGCCGCGGAGACGAGCGCGTCGGCCCGGCCGGAGATCGCGCGCTGTCGTTCCTCGACGGTGCGCACCTCCAGCCTTGCTTCCATTTCTGCGCCGCGCGCCGCGACCGCCGCCTCGGCTAGCTGCTGACGATCAGCCGGCTCGGGCTCCGGGCCGCTTGGGCCGCCAGCGTCCGCTGCGACCGCGACCGCCTCCGTCGAGTCCGCCCGGGTTGGGTCCTGCGCCTCTTGCTCGGCGAGCCTGGCCTGCGCCTCAGCCACCTGCGCGAGGCTCTGCTGGCGCGACTTCTCCGCGGCGGCGATGGCGCTGGTGAGTCGGCCCGTCTCGTCCCTGGCCGCCCTGGCCCGGCCCGCCAGCGAACCGAGCTTCCCCGACGTCTCGGCCGCCGCCGCGTCCGCCTGCTGGAGTCCAGCAGCCACCTCGGTCAGCGCCTGACGGGCTTGCTCTTCGTCCTCCAGCGCGGCCGCGAGCTGCCGCTCGGCCCGCAGGCACCGCTGCTCGGCGTCGCCGACCTGCGACGCGGCCTCGCTCGCCGCCGCCCGCAGGCTGAGCAGGCTCTGCTCGGCCGCCGAGCCGCCGCGCGCCCAGTGCGCGCCGAGCAGGTCGCCGCCGGTCGTCACCACTCGCAGGCGCGGATCGGTCCGCAGCACCCGGACGCCGTCGGCCAGAGCATCGACCACCACGACGTTGCCCAGCAGCTCAGCGACCGCGCCGCCAAGATCGGCAGGCGCGCTGACAAGATCCAGAGCGTGGGTAACGTGGTCGACTCCGGCCTCCGCCGCCAGCCGCTCGAGGTCAGCAGGCAGCCGGGACCCGGCCAGAGCATGCGGTCGGCCATCGGCGTCAGTCGCGATCACCAGCCCGGCCCGGCCGGAGCCGCGGTTGCGCAGCGTCGTGAGAATGTCCACGGCCGAGTCCAGGCCGGCCACGACCACAGCTCCGGCCGCCGCGCCGAGCGCGGCCGCGATCGCCTCTTGCGCGCCGTCCTGCACGGCCAGCAGCTGCGCCAGCGGCCCGAGCACGCCACCGAATGTCCCCGGTCCGGCGAGCAGCACTTCGGACGCATCCGCTCCGCTGGTGACGGCTTCGGCCAGCGCCTGCGCCCTCGCGCGCAGCGCGGCGCGCTGGTCGCTCGCGGCGTGCTCAGCCATGCGCAGCTCAGCAACCGTCGCCGAGGCAGCCGCCAGCGCTGCGGCCGCTCGCTCATGCGCCGCCGCTAGGTCCGCCCGGCCTTCCTCGCGGCCCGACACGAGGTCCTGCAGCGCCGCGTACTCCACCTGAGCCTGCTCGGCCCGCGCCCGCGCCTGGGCCTGCGCCTCGGCCAGCCGTCCGGCTTCCTCCTGCGCCGCCGTGGCCCGTGACGTCGCGGCCTCGACCTGGCTGCGCAGCCGCGCCAGCCTGTCGGCGCGCTGCGTTGCCGCCTTGGCGTCGGCGGCTAGCCTCCGCTCGTTCTCGGCCAGCGCGGCCTCGGCCTTCGTCCGGCTCGCGACCGCGGCAGTGAGCTGCTGGCGCGCCGTCGTCAGCCGCTCGGCCAGCTCCCGCTCCTGCGCGCGCAACTGCGCGGCCTCTTGTTCCAGCTCCTCCGGATCCCGGCCCGTTCGCTGCGGTTCAGGCGCGGACAGGTGCCGGTGCCGCTCGGTAGCCAGTCGCTGACTCCCCCGCATGCGCTCGGCGAGCGCCGACAACGCGAAGAACGCATCCTGCGCTGCCGCTAGCCGCGGCGCGTGCTGCTGCTCCGCCGACTCCAGCTCGGCTTCTGTCTCCCTCGCCTGCGCCAGCGCGGCCTCGAGCGTGGCACGCACCTCGACCGCGGCCGCCTCGTCGGTCTGGTCCTGCGCGAGCTCCGTGTCGAGCGTGACGTAGTCGTCGGCCAGCAGCCGCAGCTTCGCGTCGCGGAGGTCTGCCTGGATGACGACTGCCCTGCGGGCGATCTCTGCCTGGCGGCCGAGCGGCTTCAGGCGACGGCCTAGTTCGCCGGTGAGGTCGACCAGCCGGGTCAGGTTGGCTTGCATGGCGTCGAGCTTGCGGACCGCCTTCTCCTTGCGGCGCCGGTGCTTGAGTACGCCCGCCGCTTCCTCGATCAGCGCGCGGCGCGCGTCCGGTCCGGCGTTGAGCACGTCGTCCAGCTGGCCCTGGCTCACGATGACGTGCATCTCCCGGCCGAGGCCGGTATCGGACAGCAGCTCGGCGATGTCCAGGAGGCGGCACTGGTCGCCGTTGATCGCGTATTCGCTCTGCCCGGACCGGAAGAGCAGCCGGCTGATCGTCACCTCGGAGTAGTCGATCGGCAGGGTGCCGTCACTGTTGTCGATGGTGAGCGTCACTTCGGCCCGGCCCAGGGCCGGGCGGCCGGACGTGCCGGCGAACACCACGTCTTCCATCTTGCCGCCGCGCAGCGGCTTGACGCCCTGCTCGCCCATCACCCAGGAGAACGCGTCTACGACGTTGGATTTACCCGAGCCGTTCGGTCCGACGATGCAGGTGATGCCCGGCTCGAACCGGAGCGTCGTCGCGGACGCGAACGACTTAAATCCGCGCAGGGTGAGGGTCTTCAGGTACACCTGCGGACTCCTCCCCAGCCACTGGCCACTGGGCCATGGAGCGTGCCATGGCGGGCGGCCACCGTCGCCAGCACCTTACCGCGACCCGGCGCTGACCCCGTGCATTCGCGCCAGCGGCAGATCCGGTATGTACGGTCTTGACCGCTAAGACGGTTGGCACGCGCTCCGCGGCGTATGGGGTTCGATTACCATCCGAGGCACATCGCACCGTGCTGCTCGGCGGCGTAAGCGTCCTCGCCGGCGCTAAGGCGGGCGGGCGGCTGCGAAGCTAACCGGTCAGAAAACCGAAGAGGGACGCCGACAGCGTCCCTCACCGTACGGTTTGTTTGGCCCCGGCGCTCGAATCAGGTGAGCGCAGGCTCGCGAACCGGGATTAGCAGGTCATGGCCGACCGAAGCGACTAGCACATCGTTCTCTTCCTGAAGGCGGGCAAGCTCAGCCTCCAGGTCGCGTACTCGTTGCTGCAAGCGGCGCATCTCTGAGACCATGCGGGGATCCGGCCCGCCGACGTGGCCGAGTAGAGCCTTTGCCATTGTGTAGGGTCCTCCACACTGAGTGACCAGAGTGGGCGTGCACGCAAACGCCGGACATGGCTGCGCGCTGGTTAACACTTCTATCGTCCCACCGTCAAGGGTATTCGGTCAAGTTTGGCGATCACGCAGGTCACAGGCCCGCAGCGAGCCCTGGGAGCAGTCACTTCCGACCAGCGGAAATGTACCGGACCGGATCGACCTGGCCCTCTTGCACTGATCATCACTATCGCACGGATGCCCGTACGATACCCACCCAGCCCGCCGGATCTACCCCAGACGTCGCAAGACGGCTACTCTCCGTATCCGGATACGGCACGCCGAAAGCCGGATGCTCGCCGTCGGCTCGGCCGCGCCGGTCGATGCGCCGTGGAGGTCACCGCTCAGTGAAGCCGGGGATGCCGCCGCTGGCGTCCGCCCAGCGATGCGCCACGCCGGTCACCCGGCCCGGCCTGAATCGGGACAGCGGGCCGGCGTCACCATCTTCCAGCCGGGCGAGCAGCTCCCGGCAACGGTCCTGGTCCCCCTCGGCGACGACCTTGACCCGGCCATCGGCCAGGTTCTCGGCGAAGCCGGCCAGGCCAAGCTCCAGTGCATTCGACCGGACCCACCAGCGGAATCCGACGCCCTGGACGCGCCCGCTGACCCACGCAGTCAGCCGTACCCCCACCGGTACGTCACCACCGGCCGTTGCGGGGTCGCCGCTGGCAGAACGGACAGTAGTAAGAGGACCGGTTCATGAACGGATCACGCCGGATCAGCGTCCCGCAGCGATGGCACGGCTCCCCCGCGCGCCCGTACACGTTCAGCGACCTGTCGAAGTAGCCGCTCTCGCCGTTGACGTTCACGTACAGGCTGTCGAAGCTCGTGCCGCCATCCTTCAGCGCCTCGGTGAAGACCTCGACCACGGCCTCCATGAGCCCGGCCACCTGGCCCGTACGGAGCCGGTCAGCGCCGCGCGCGTAGTGCAGCTTGACCCGCCAGAGCGCTTCGTCGGCGTAGATGTTGCCGATGCCGCTGACCAGTGACTGATCGAGCAGTGCCCGCTTGATGCCAGTCCGCCTGGTGCGCATCCGGGCCGTGAGCCAGCCCATGTCGAACGCGTCCTCGAGTGGGTCGGGCGCGATGTGCGCGATCACCGCGGGCAACTGAGCGCCGTCTGGCGAGACGAGCAGGTGGCCGAACGTCCGCTGATCTGTGAAGCGCAGGTCGGGGCCGCCGTCGTCGAACGTGAAACGAACCCGCACGTGCGGCGACAGCGGTGCGTCCGGCGGCCCGACGAGCAGCTGACCGCTCATGCCAAGGTGCGCGACGAGCGCGTCCTCGCCCACCGGCAGCCACAGGTACTTGCCACGCCGCCGGGCTCCGTCGACAGTCCGGCTGGTCAGCCGCGCGACGAAGTCCGCCGGGCCGGCCTCGTGCCGCCGAATCGCGCGCGGGTGCAAGACCTCTACGGTCTGAATCCGGCGGCCGACCACAAACTGCTCGAGCCCGCGCCTGACGACCTCGACCTCGGGCAGTTCTGGCACGGACTAGCCCCGGCCAGCCGAGCCGTTCGCAGCCGCCGTGTCACCGACCGCTGGCTCACCGACGGCTGGCTCACCGACGGCTGGCTCACCGACGGCTGGCTCACCGACGGCTGGCTCATCCACGGCCGCCTCAGCTGCAGCGCCCGCACGTGTCGCGGCCTGCCCCGCGGCGACACCCTCGCTGATGGCATTCCAGGCGGCTTCGGCGGCCTGCTGCTCGGCTTCCTTCTTAGACCGGCCCTCGCCCTCGCCGTAGATCTGGGCACCGATGCGCACGAACGCGCGGAAGGACTTCTGGTGGTCGGGTCCGCTCTCCTCGACGTGGTACTCGGGCACACCGAGCATCTCGGCTGCGGTCAGTTCCTGCAGCGAGGTCTTCCAGTCCAGGCCCGCGCCGAGCCTGGCGGACCTGGCGATCACCGCGTCGAACAGCCTGTGCACGAGCCCATCGGCGGCCGTGAGGCCCTGGTCGAGATAGACGGCGCCGATGACGGCCTCGAGCGTGTCGGCCAGGATGGACGACTTGTCGCGGCCGCCGGTGCCCTCCTCGCCCTTGCCCAGCCGGACGTAGGAGCCGAGATCGAGTCCGCGGGCGACGCCTGCCAGCGCGCGCATGTTGACCACCGCGGCCCGCAGCTTGGCGAGCTGGCCCTCGGGCAGATCCGGATAGGAGCGGAAGAGCGTGTCCGTCACGATGAGGCCGAGCACTGAGTCGCCGAGAAACTCAAGGCGCTCGTTAGTCGGCAGCCCGCCGTTCTCGTAGGCGTAAGAGCGATGCATGAGGGCACGCTCCAGCAACTCCGACCCGACGGGCACGCCGAGAGCCTCCAGGAGACCCTCGTTCTGTCGGGCCGGCCGGCTAGCGTTCCCGGCCAGCCTGTCAGCAGGTGAGTCAGTCACCGACCCGCCCCTTCCCGCAGCGCCCCCATGCAATCGCGTCTGCGCCTAACGGCATGACTCAGGAGGGCGTGATGACCTGGCGCCTGTTGTACATGCCGCAGGTCGGGCACGCCGTGTGCGGAAGCTTGGGGGAGCGGCAGTTCGGACAGGCCATGAGCTGTGGCGCCGTTGCCTTCCACTGCGCGCGCCGCGACCTGGTATTGCTGCGCGACATCTTGCGCTTGGGTACTGCCACTTCAGTGCTCCTTTGCCTGTCCCGGCGCGGCGTCTGGCCGCTCCGGCTCAAAGTCTTTCAGCGCCGCCCACATGGTGCCGCGCTGCTCATGCCCGTGGCCAGGCTCCGCGTCCGCTAGCCGAACCCCGCACTCCACGCATAGGCCCTGGCAGCCGTCCTCGCACAGCGGCGAGAGCGGCAGCTCAAGCACGATGGCGTCGCGCAACGCCGGCTCAAGGTCCAGCAGACCGCTGGCATCAAGCCGGTAACTGTCCGGGTCGTCCGCACCGTCAGCTGGGTCGGGGTCCCCGCCCAGCGCGAACAATTCCTGGAAACGCACCTTCGTCGCCGAGGTGAACGGCTCCAGGCACCGCGCGCACTCGCCCACCAGCGGTCCGCTCACGGTCGCGGTCACCAGCACGCCTTCGGCCACGCCTTCAAGCTGGATCTCAAGCTCAAGCTCGGCTCCCGCCGGGACCCTGGCCAGCTCGACACCCATGTGATCTGGGGCTGGGATCGTACGCGTCAGCGTACGCGCGGTCCCCGGCCCGAGATCCCTGGTATCGAAGACCAGCGGGTTGCGGGAATCAAGCCCCTTGGGGTGCTTGGTCGAAGAATGTGGCATGGCAGTCGGGTCAGCTTCGCGGCATAGCAGACAGGAGTAGTGGCAAGGTGTCCGCCAAGCTTACCGGCCGGCTGCCGGCAACCCCAACTTGGCCGTGCAATCCCGCGGCCGCGGGGCCGCCCGCGCGGGCCGAGCGGCCGCCGAGCGGCCGCCGAGCGGCCGCCGCGCGGCCGAGGCCAGCCGTCGTCCTGGCCTCAGGACTCGGCGAGCCGGGTGCTCAGCCGGTCGAGGACGGCCGGCGGCACGAGCCCGCTCACGTCGCCGCCGAACTTGGCGAACTCCTTCACCAGGCTGGAGGACAAGAACGCATACAGCGGGTTCGTGGTCATGAACAGGGTCTCGACGCCCGCCTGGCTGTAGTTCATCTGCGCCATCTGCATCTCGTAGTCGAAGTCGCTGACGGCACGCAGGCCCTTGATGATGGCCGAGATGTCGTTGTGCCGGCAGAAATCGACGATCAGGCCCTCGAACCGGTCAACCCGCACGTTGTCGTGCCTCTTGGTCGCCTCGCGTATCAGCTCGACGCGCTCGGCGACGGTGAAGAGGGAGGTCTTGCTGGGGTTGCGCACGACGGCGACGACGACCTCGTCGTAGAGCTGCGCGGCACGGGAAATGATGTCGAGATGTCCGTTAGTCACGGGGTCGAAGGAGCCTGGGCAGACTACGCGCCGCAATCGGGTTCACTCTCCCGTCGGGGTATCGCAGCAGGTTGGTGCACCTGCGGCGAGACCGTACCAGAGCGTCGCTTCGCCGTATCGGCGGGATCGGTCAAATTCGTAGCCGACCGGCCAGGCGGGCGCCGCCGACCGCGTCGCCCGCTCCAGCGCGACCAGGGCGCCAGGGGCGAGCCAGCCTTTGCTCAGCAACGCCACGAGGACCTGGCCGATCTCGTCGTCGCTGACCGCGTAGGGCGGATCGGCGAACACGAAATCGCGCGGCGGCCCGTCCGGCCCGCGGCGTAGCAGGCGCTCGACCCGGTCGGTGATCAGCCGGGCGCCCGGCAGCCCGACGGCCGCGATGTTCTGCCGGATCACCTGCGCCGCCCGGCCGTCCGCCTCGACGAGCAGCACGTCGGTGGCACCGCGGGACAACGCCTCCAGCCCCACGGCACCAGATCCGGCGTACAGGTCGAGCACCGCCGCTCCGTGCAGGCCGCCCCGGATCGCCGCCACGGTGCCGAACAGGCCTTCCCTGGTCCGGTCGCTGGTCGGCCTGGTGCTGCGGCCCGACGTGGTCGCCAGCCGGCGCCCCCCGGCGGCGCCCGCGATGAGCCTGGTCACGCTTTTTCCAGGAACGTGGAACGCTCCACGTCAATGAGGTCTCGCACGGCCGCGGCCAGCCCAGGTGCGTCGGCGAGTGCTGGATCGGCCGCGACCAGTGCTGTCGCCTCCTCGCGCGCTGTCGCGATCAGGTCCTCGTCCTCGAGCAGCCGGAGCAGGCGCAGGCTGGACTTGCGGCCGGCCTGCGCAGTGCCGAGCACGTCGCCCTCCCGGCGCTGGACCAGGTCGATCCTGGACAGCGCGAACCCGTCCAGCGTGCTGGCCACCGCGTCCAGCCGCTCCCTGGCTGGCGCGGCCTCCGGAGCCTCGGTCACCAGCAGGCACAGCCCCGGGTCACTGCCGCGGCCCACCCGGCCGCGCAACTGGTGCAGCTGGGAGACACCGAACCGGTCGGCGTCCATGATCACCATCACCACCGCGTTGGACACGTCGACGCCGACCTCGACCACGGTGGTCGTCACCAGCACGTCCACCAGGCCGTCGGCGAAGGCGAGCATCACCTTCTCCTTCTCCTCGGCTGGCAGCCTGCCGTGCAGGATGCCAAGCCGCAGGCCAGCCAGCGGCCCGGCGGCGAGGTCTGCGGCCAGGTCGAGGACGGCGACCGGCGGGCGCGCCGGTCCCTGGCCGTCCTCGTCGCCCAGGCTGGCCGCGCTCGCGTCCTCCGCGTCGGGCGGCCCTTCACCGCCGATGCGCGGGCAGACGACGTAGGCCTGGCGGCCCGCCGCGACCTCCTCTCGGATCCGCTCCCACGTCCGGGCTAGGTAGTGCGGCCGCTCCGCTACCGGCACGACGTGCGTCGCGATCGGCGAGCGGCCGGCTGGCAGCTCGGTCAGGGTGGACACGTCCAGGTCGCCGAAGACCGTCATCGCCACGGTGCGCGGGATCGGCGTGGCCGTCATCACCAGCATGTGCGGCCGCCCGTCGCCCGCCTTGTCCCGCAGCGCGTCACGCTGCTCCACGCCGAATCTGTGCTGCTCGTCGATGACGACGAGGCCGAGGTCGGCGAACTGCACCCGGTCCTCGAGCAGCGCGTGCGTGCCGATCACGATGCCGGCCTCACCGGAGGCGGCCGCCAGCAGCGCCTTGCGACGTGCCGCCGCGCCGAGCGAGCCCGTCAGCAGCGTCAGCCTCGTGGCGTGCTTGGCACCACCGAGCTGGCCCGCCATCGCGAGCGGCCCGAGCAGCGCGGAGAGGGACCGGAAATGCTGCTGCGCGAGCACCTCAGTGGGCGCCAGCAGCACAGCCTGACCGGCCGCGTCGACTACTTGCAGCATGCCGCGCAGCGCGATCACGGTCTTGCCCGAGCCGACCTCGCCTTGCAGCAGCCGGTGCATGGGATGCCCACGTGCCATGTCGTCGGCGATGGTGGCGCCGGCCAGCTGCTGCCCCACCGTCAGCTCGAAGGGGAGGGTCGCGTCGAACGCGGCCAGCAGGCCGCCGGCGACCGGCGGCCGCGGGATGGCGCTGTAGCTGGCGGCGGCCAGCCTGCGCTGGGCGAGCAGCACCTGGAGGGCGAACGCCTCGTCCCACTTCAGCCGTGCCCTGGACCGGTACACGTCGGCGTCGTCGACGGGCCGGTGGATGCCGCGCAGCGCGTCGGCGTAGCCGCACAGCCCGTGACGGCGCCGAAGCTCCGCTGGCAGCGGGTCGTCGGGCACGTCGAGCACGTCAAGTGCGATCCGCACCGAGTCGGCGACCTTCCAGGACGGCATCTGAGCGCTAGCCCGGTAGACGGGGATCAGCTCGGCTGCGAACTCGGCGGCCCGCGCCCCGGCATTGCCGGCGCCCAGCAGCTCATACTCCGGATGGGTCAGCTGCCGCTTGCCGCGGAAGCTGGAGACCTGACCAGAGAACAGCCCGCGGGCGCCGGGGCTGAGCTCGGTCTCGCGCCAGGCCTGGCGGCCGCGGCCGAAGAACGTCAGCGTCAGGCGGCCGCGCCCGTCGGTCACGACCGCCTCGAAGATCGACCCGGAGCGGTTGCGCATCCTGCGCTCCGAGACCGAGGCGACCTCTGCCTGGACGGTGACGTACTCGCCTTCCCGCAGGCTGGCCAGGTCGGTGAGCTCGCCCCGCTTGTCGTACCGGCGCGGGTAGTAGCTGAGCAGGTCGCCCACCGTATGCAGGTCCAGGGCGGAGGCAAGCCGCTTGGCGGCCTTGTCCCCGACGACCAGCCGCAGCGGGTCAGCCAGGACGGCCATGCCCGTCCCCCGTGGCTGCCGCTACTGTCGTCACATCGCCAGGATAGGGCGCAGCACCGTCAGCAGACCCTGGCCGCAGCAGGCCCGGCTCGCGCTGAACCCCGTTCGTCGGATATCCTTCAGCGACTGGCATGGCGGCTGCCTGCCAGCGACCTGTCTGACCACCCTTCCCAACAGGAGCGATCCCGTGGCTTCCGTCTGCGATGTGTGCGGCAAGAGGCCGGGCTTCGGCAACAACGTGTCGCACTCGCACCGCCGCACCCCGCGCCGCTGGAACCCGAACATTCAGCGCGTACGCGCCATGGTCGGTAAGACGCCGCGCCGCCTGAACGTCTGCACCTCCTGCATCAAGGCAGGCAAGGTCACCCGCTAGCGGTCGCTGCTAACCGGCGCGCGCAGCCGCCAGCCGTGATCGACTGGCCCGATCCCTGCGCCGAGCGCGAAGCCGGCCGCGATCGCCCCGGTGACGTACGCCTTGGCCGCCTTGACCGCGGTCGGCACGTCATCGCCTAGCGCCAGCCTGGACGCGATAGCCGAGGCAAGCGTGCAGCCGGTCCCGTGGGTGTGGACGCTGTCGATCCGTTCGGCCGGGAAGCGCACTACGTCCTTGCCGTCGAAGAGCAGGTCAACCGGATTGCCGGGCAGATGGCCGCCCTTCACCAGGACCCACTGTGGCCCCATGGCGTTGATCATGGCGGCCGCCGCGAGCATCTGCGCCTCGTCGGTGATGGCCATCCCGGTGAGCAGCTCGGCCTCGAGCAGGTTGGGGGTCACCACGGTCGCCAGTGGCAGTAGCCGGTCCCTGACCGCGTCCAGCGTGCCCGCTGACAGCAGGCTGTCCCCATGCTTGGAGATCGCGACGGGGTCGACCACGACCGGCGCGGCCACCTCGGCCAGGGCGTCGCACACGGTGCCGACGAGCACGGGGGAGGCCAGCATGCCGGTCTTGATTGCCTGGGCACCGATGTCGCCGAGCACCGAATCGAGCTGCGCCTGGACCGCCTCGGGCGGCAACTCCCAGTAACCCTGGACGCCTATCGAGTTCTGCGCCGTGACTGCGCAGATCACGGTCATGCCGTGCACGCCGAGCGCCAGCATGGTCTTCAGGTCGGCCTGGATGCCCGCGCCGCCACCGGAGTCAGAGCCGGCGATGGCGAGGACACGGGGCGGGACTGGCATCATGCCGGCCAGCTTACGGTCCGCCCGCGACCGACCTGCCGGGCCTGTCGGTCAGAACACCTTCAGCGTGCGGGCGGCGGCGAGCGCCGCGGTGTCACCCGTGGCCTCGACGCCGAGGTCGGCCCACGTGCCGCGGTGGGTGATCCACCGGACCAGGGCCGGGCCGTCGGAGCGGATCGTCGCCGTCGCCGGGCCGTGCCCGAAACCGATCGACCGTGCGCCCGGGCCAGGTGACGCCGTGCCGCCGGACGCGGTGCCGGTCACCTCGATCTCGAGTGTGCAGGCGCCCGCCGCCGCCGCGTTCTGCTGCGGCAAGGCAGCCTCGATCCAGTCCAGCGCCGAGCCGAGGCGCAGTTCATCTGACGGCGGCGGCTCGCCCGTCAGCGGCCCGCGCGGGGCGAACAAGTCGGCTCTGATGTGCGTGTAGTGATCGAAGCTGTACGCGCACGGCAGCACGCCGAGCCGGTAGGTGCCGAAGTCACCGAACGACAGCTCGGCGTCCACGCCCGCGAGCCCGGCCAGCTTGTCCAGGCCGGCCTTGCTGACCGACTCGTAGTCGGCCAGCACGTCGGCCGCTGACCAGTCGCGGCGTGCCTGCACCGCGACTTCCTGGGCGACCTCGGTCGGCATTGCGGTCGTGTCGGGCACCGCCGCCGGGTCCACCACCAGCCAGAACAGGTTGCCCAGGTGCGCGACGAGATCCTGCACGCGCCAGCCCGCGCAGCCAGAGGGCGCCTGCCACTGCGCTGCGTCGAGCCCTCGGCAGATGTCCAGCAGCGCAACCCGGTCGGCGCTGATCGCTTCGATGGCTTGAGACATTGCCTTGCTCCCCTACATAGCGTTGCTCTTGAAGATAATGTCACTATGTCATGGGACGACGATATGCACAAGGCCCGAGGTGAGCTACACAGTGGGGATGACCGACAGCGGAGCGACCGGGAGCCAAGCCGCCGACCCGCGCGGCTCGCTGCGCGCCGAGCAGGTGGCTCAGACCAGGGCCGCCCTGGTGGCCGCCGGGCGGCAGCTATTCGGCACCAGCGGGTTCACCGCGACGTCCGTCGAGGACATCGCGAGGGCTGCGCGAGTGACCACCGGCGCTCTCTACCACCACTTCCCGACCAAGGCCGCGGTGTTCGAGGCAGTCTTCGAGCAAGTCCACGCCGACCTGCTCGCGGCGTCGGTGACGGCTGCCGCTGGTGCGGCGAACGCGATCGACCTGCTGGCCGCCGGGTTCGGGGCGTTCCTCGACAAGGTGCTCGAGCCCGAGGTGCAGCAGATCATCATCACCGACGCCCCAGCCGTCCTGGGCCTCGCCAGGTTCACCGAGCTAGACGAGCGCTACGGGCTTGGCCCCACCGTCGCGGCGATCGAGGCCGCCAACGCGTCGGGGGCCCTGCACGTCGACGACCCGCCGACGCTCGCACGCTTGCTGTTCGGCGCTCTGACCCGGGCCGGTCTCCTGATCGCCAGCTCGCCCGAGCCAACGGCCACCCGCGACGTTGTCGCCGCGACGCTGCGCGCCATGATCAGCGGTTTCGCGGTTGACCGAGGTCAGGCGCCACCGCCGCCTGAGCAGGCCGCAGCGCACTAGGAGAACGAGCAGCTTCGACCGTTGAAAGAGCAGCTGGCTGGCACCACCGGCGTGCCCTGGCCGACCACGACGAAGGTGATGGTGTGCCGGCGGGCCCGTGCAGCCGAGCCGCTCTGGTCGCCGCTGCTCGCTTGCCCGATGGGCTGCCACTGTCCGGCGACTTCGGCCGGGCCGCTCGCCGTGCCACCGCCGGTGTTGGACGGCTGCCAGGTGGCCCCGAAGACGTCGCTGATCTGATCGCCCGGCATGGCGAACGTCAGCTTCCACGCGCGCGGGACGTGCCTGCCGGTCACGCTGATCCGGACGCCGAATCGTCCCCCGGCCTGCCAGAGCACCACGTAGGAGAACTTGAGGCCGGACGCCGCGGTGCCAGCCTTACCGTCGCTCTGCACGGCCGCCTTGCCCGCTGCCGTCCCGGAGCGCGTGATGGGCCGGCCCTTGGTGGTCGCGAGCGCGCCGCCAGCCGGGCCGGCTGTAATCTCGCACCCCTGTGCCGTGCACGGCACCGTGCCGACGGCGCTGGACGGGAACTTGAGCTCGGCATGCGGCGAGTAGATCCAGAGCCCGGCCGCGACCACGAACCCGGTCGCCGCCGCGAACCACGGCGTCGCCACCAGGCCGCGCACCGCTCCCGCCATCAGCCCCGGCTCGGCGGGGGCCGATCGCCCGCCGGCCGGCAGCCACGTTCGGTGGACCCGGAACCGCGACGCGGGCAGCGGCATGGTCGCCTCGGCGTCCGCCGCCTCGACCACCGCGACGGCAGCCGCCACCGGGACGCGACGGTCCGAATGAACGGCTGACCGTTGCGCCCTGTGCCGGGGCACGCGCTCTCTGCGATGGCGTGGCATCAAGGGGGTTATATCAAGCGCGGCCGTGATCGGCCAGTGCCGAACGAGCTACGTTCGTTCGGCTAGCCCAATAAAGGCCGCGGGCTCCGGAAATGATCCCAGCCAGCGACCCCGTTCCAATCCTGGCCGTCCACCAGCACCCCGCTCCCCCGGCGGGCCGCTCCGATCACCGTCCACGTGGGTGGCACGTACCGATCGGCAGGGAACGTGGCCGCAAACGCATGGTCTTCGCCACCGCCGAGGGCCCACTCACGCCAGTCAGCGCCGAGCCTGCCGGCCGCGGCCGACAACTCCTCGATGCCCGGCAGGCTCGCGACCCGCAGATCCAGGCCGACGCCGCTAGCCGCCGCGATGTGGCCGAGGTCAGCTACCAGGCCATCGCTGACGTCGATCATGGCGGTCGCGCCGGCCGTCGCGGCCTGCGGACCGGCGCGGTAGTCGGGCTGCGGCCGCCGGTGCGCCCCGACCAGGCCGGCCGGATCCTCGGCGGAGCCGGCCCGCAGCAGCGCTAGTCCGGCGGCCGACCGGCCCACCGGCCCGCTGATCGCCAGCACGTCACCGGCCCTGGCCCCACCCCTGGTCACCGGCTCGCCGCCGGCCAGGTGACCGAGCGCGGTGATGGCCAGCATGATCTCGTCAGCGCTGGTGATGTCGCCGCCGGCAATGGCGGCGCCGGCTCGGCTGCATTCGGCCGCCATTCCGGTGGCCACCTCGAGTACCCACGCGACGGTGACAGCACCGGGAATGGCGAGCCCGAACAGCAGTGCCGTCGGCACGGCGCCCATCGCCGCGATATCGGCGAGGTTCTGGGCCGCGGCTTTTGCGCCAATGTCCGGCCCGGCCGACCACTCGCGGCGGAAGTGCCTGCCTTCGACCAGCAGATCTGTGCTCGCGACGACGCGACCGCCGGGCACGGGGAGGACCGCGGCGTCGTCCCCGACCCCCACGACGGCGGTCGGGTCCGGTGGCAGCACAGCCTGGATCGCCGCTATCAGACCGAACTCGCCGAGATCGGCGACGGTCATCACGGCCTCCTGGCACACCGACTCACTGCTGATCACGGGGCGTCCCTACGGTAGCGTTGCCGTGACAACCACGACCGTGGAGGGCGACATGGTGCAGGCGTACATTCTCGTCCAGACCGAGGTCGGCAAAGCAGCCGAGGTAGCTCTCGCTATCGCGCAGATCAGCGGCGTCACTCAGGCTGACGACGTCACCGGTCCGTACGACGTGATCGTCCGGGCCGAGTCGGACAACGTGGATGACCTTGGTCGGCTGGTCGTTGCCCAGATCCAGGGCGTGGCTGGCATCACCAGGACCCTCACCTGTCCGATCGTCCACATTTAGGCTGCTATTACCGAAAAGATCGTCTCGCCGAATCGCGAGCGCGAGGTCATGGATGTGGAATTGCTGGGGTCTATAGCCCCAGCAATTCCACGTCCATACCGCCCGATGCCAGCAGCGTCTGGGTGTTCGCGCCGAGTCCGATCTTGATCGCCGCACGCAGGTCCTCGATCGTGTCGACGTCTCGCCGCAGCCCAGGCAGGTCAATGCCAATCTCGACCGCGCCGGTCACGACGTGGCGGTCCCGTGAGGCCGGCCCGAACCGCGGCGAGAACTGCGCACCCGGTGCCGCCGCGTACAGCGTCGTCCCCGTTCCGTCAGCATCGGGCACGAACGCCGTGCCGAGCGGAGCGGCCGCCGCCAGCGCCGCCGTCAACTCCGCCGGCTTGACCGCCGGCAGGTCCCCAGCCAGGCCGGCCCGGCCACGGTCGGGCCATCTCGCCACCGAGTAGGCGGCACCGTGTGCGAGCGCTTCGTTGAGCCCGGCGCCGGGCGTGTCCGCGAGCACGAGCGCACCGACGCGGGACGCGATGTCGCTCACATCCGGGTCGTCGGTGACGACCAGGACGGCGGCGACGCTGGCCGCGCTGGCGGCCGCGGCGAGCGTGTCGGCGGCCATCGCGAGCGCGACGTCAGACCGGCGCTGACCAGCCAGCCCGGTGAGCCTCGATTTGGCCTGGGCAAGTACTTTGACGGGGATTACCAGCGACCAGGTCAGCGTGGCCGGCCGGGCGGCCTCGGGATCGACGTCGGGTGCCATGCATATGATCCTCCCGCGACGCCTCGACAGGGCAACGCGGGACCGGACAGACTGAGGCAGACCATGGCGCCACGGTCACGGTGGCGGCCGGGCGGCCCGGAGGGAAACGATGGCAGGCAAGAAGGCGCGGAAGCCGGCTGACGGCAGCTACTCCAACGCCTGGCGGAACTTCTCCAAGATCATTCTGCGGCCCGGCATCCGGATGATGATGAGGCTGGACTGGCACGGCCAGGAGCACATCCCCGCCGACGGGCCCACGATCCTGGCCGCCAACCACCTGTCGTACATGGACATCTTCGCCGTGTCGCTGTTCGCTGACAGCGCTCGTCGCTACCCGGTGTTCCTGGCCAAGTCGTCGCTGTTCGACATTCCGGTCATCGGCACGGTCATCAGCAGGCTCGGCCAGCTGCCGGTCTACCGCGGTCAGGCCGACGCTGCCCTGGTGCTGAAGCAGGCGGCGGCCCTCGCTGCGAAGAACAATGCCTGCGTGATCTTCTATCCGGAAGCGACCGTCACCAGGGATCCCGAGCAGTGGCCCATGGTGTCGAAGACCGGCGTGGCACGGCTGGCGCTCGAGTCGAACATCCCGGTGGTGCCGATCGCGCACTGGGGCGCGCAGTGCATCCTTCCGTATGGCAAGTTCGTGCCCAAGCTGCTGCCGCGCAAGACCGTGCAGGTCGTGGCCGGGCCGCCAGTCGACCTATCCGAGTTCGCCGGCCAGCCGCTCAGCAACCAGGTGCTCCGTGCAGCGACCGACAAGATCATGACTGAGGTAGCGGCGCTGCTCGGCGACCTGCGCGGGATGACGCCGCCGGCGGAGTTCTATCACCCCGCCGTCGCCCGCCGGAAGCTCCGGCAGGACCTGCGCGCCCTTCAGGACGCCAGCAGCGCGGACTCGGCAGGCGAGGGGCCGGCCGCGGGAGCCACCAGCCCGTGATCATGTCGGCGGACCGCAACGGCGGCGAATCCCGGTCCGGGACTCGCAGACGGAGCGCAGCCTCGTGAGGGCTGCCGTCCTCGGCGCGGGAGCCTGGGGCACAACGTTCGCTCAGGTGCTGTCCGACGCCGGTACGCCGGTGACGCTGTGGTGCCGTCGGCCCGAGCTGGCCGAGCACATCAACGCGTGGCATGAGTCGCCTGACTACCTGCCCGGCATCGCCCTGCCCGCGACGCTGCACGCCACCGCGGACCCGGCGCAGGCGCTGGCGGGCACGGACCTCGTGGTGCTGGCCGTACCGGCGCAGACCTTGCGCGAGCACCTGACCAGGTGGCGCGACCTTGTGCCACCCAGCGCGGTCATGCTCAGCCTCATGAAAGGCATCGAGCTCGGCACCGGCGAGCGGATGAGCGAGGTGATGGCCGAGATCACCGGCGCGGGCCCGGATCGCATCGCGGTGATCTCCGGACCGAACCTGGCCCCCGAGATCGCGGCCAGGCAGTACTGCGCCACGGTGGTTGCCTGCGCCGACCTGGCGGTGGCTGATCAGCTGCAGAAGGCGTGCCACACCGGCTACTTCCGGCCCTATACCAACCCGGACGTGGTCGGCTGCGAGCTCGGCGGTGCGGTCAAGAACGTCATCGCGATCGCCGTCGGCATCGCGGTCGGCATGGGCCTCGGTGACAACACCAGGGCGATGCTGATCACCAGGGGGCTGGCCGAGATGGCCAGGCTCGGCGCCGCGCTGGGCGCGGACCAGCACACGTTCGCCGGCCTGGCCGGTATGGGCGACCTGGTGGCGAGCTGTAGCTCGCCGATGGCGAGGAACCGGTCGTTTGGCGAGAAGCTCGGCCGCGGCATACCGCTCGCCGAGGTGCTCGCCTCGACGTCCCAGACAGTGGAGGGCGTCAAGTCGTCGGAGTCGGTGCTCCAGCTAGCCCACACGCACGACGTGGAGATGCCCATCACCGAGGTGATCGCGGGGGTCATGCACGACGGGCTGGAGATCGGGGCGGCCGTGCTGCTGCTGGCCAGCAGATCGGCCAAGCCCGAGCGTTACGGCGTCTAACGCGCGGGCACCACACTACGGGCGCGATGGACGGGGACTGGAGGAGTTCGTGAGCGAGCAGCCAAAGATCAAGGTTGCGGTCGTCTTCGGCGGCCGCGGGCCTGAGCACCAGGTGTCGTGCATGGGTGGCGGCAACATGCTGGGCGCCATCGACAGGTCGCGCTATGAAGTGATCCCGGTCGGCATCACGACCGACGGCAGCTGGGTGCAGGTCGCCGATGCACCCGAGCGGCTCACGGTGACAGGCGGCCAGCTGCCGACCGTCGAGGCGGTAGCCGAACCAGGGTCCCCATTGGTGCCCTGGTCGGGCAGTGGCACCGTCAGCGCGGCGACCGCAGGCGACCTGGTCGCGAGTGCGCCAGCACAGATCCCGCACCTGTTCGGCGAGGTCGACGTCGTGCTGCCCGTGCTGCACGGCCCGTACGGCGAGGACGGCACGATCCAGGGACTGCTGGAGATGGCCGGGGTGCCGTACGTCGGGGCCGGCGTGCTGGCGAGCGCCGTCAGCATGGACAAGGAGTACATGAACCTGATCTTCAAGGCGAAGGGCCTGCCGGTCGGGCCCTACGTCGTAGTGAGGGAGCGGGACTGGCCAGCCACCGAGTCCGGCGACGTGCTCTCGGTCGAGGCCAAGCGGGTACTGGACGACATCGCCGACCTAGGCTGGCCGCTGTTCGTCAAGCCGGCCCGAGGCGGGTCCAGCATCGGCACCTCCAAGGCGCACGACATGGCTCAGCTGCACGATGCCATCGCGCTCGCCCGCCGGTACGACCCGAAGGTGCTCGTGGAGGCGGCCATCGACGGTGTCGAGATCGAGGTATCTGTGCTCGAGGGCATCGACGGCGCGCCACCGGACACCAGCCTCCCCGGCCAGCTCCTCGTCGAGGGCGGCGAGGAATTCTGGGACTTCGAGGCGAAGTACCTGGACTCCGCTAGCGGGATGGCGATCCCGGCGCCGATCCCGGACAACGCGATCCAGGAGATCCGCCGCCTCGGCGCCGCGGCGTTCGACGCGGTGTCCTGCGAGGGCCTGGCCAGGGTCGACTTCTTCTACACAACCGACGGCCAGATCCTGATCAACGAGATCAACACCATGCCGGGCCTGTCACCGGCGTCGTACTTCCAGAAGATGTGGGAAGCCAGCGGCATGCCCTTCCCGCGTCTCATCGACAGGGTGCTCCAGACAGCGCTGAAGAAGCGGCCCGGCCTCCGCTAGCTGTCCGGCCGTCTGGCCGGAGACGTCCCGGAGCCGTCGTTCGGGGTCAGATTCGGGGGGATCTTGGGTGAAGCGGCAGCTGACCATGCCCATGGGCGTGGTCTGGCTCGTGGCCGTCGTGGCCACCTGGGTGATGACCACGGCGCTGCTAGCCGTTCTGATCACGGTGACTGACGGGGGCGCGACGACGACCGATGCGGTCGGCCAGGCGGCCCTGAGCGCCACGTTCGCGTGCGTCGTGGTCGCCGGGCCGGCCACGGCGGTCGCGCTCCGTGCTCGGCGTCACCACAGCCAGCGACGTGCCGCTCTGAGCGGCCTGGCGACCGCAACGCTGGTGATTCTGTTCTTCTGGTCCTACGTCGTGGCGACGGGCGCGTCAGTTTCCGCGCCGTGGACAGCATTGCTGCCCCTTGCCATCGTCACCGCAGCGCAGCTAGCACTGGCGCTACGACTGCGCCGCCGCTGTCGCGATGCGGCCCCGCCCGGCCCAATGTCCTCCTGAGCGGACGCACCTGCCCGGCCAGGCGGGCGCCCGGCCGGGCAGTGTCTGCCTACTACGCGTCTGCCTACTACGCGGTCAGCGCCTCTTGGCGTTGACCATGGCCTTGAAGTCTGCACCCGCCCGGAACTTGGGCACCGAGGTCTTCGGCACCTTGACGGCCGCCCCGGTTGCCGGGTTGCGTGCCGTACGCGCTGGCCGGACCTGCTTCTCGAACACTCCGAAACCGGTGATGGAGACCTTGTCACCACTTGCGACCGTTTCCTGGATGGTGTCGAGGACGGCGTTGACTGCCTCGGTCGCCGTCTTCTTATCCCCGATTCGGCCTGAGATTGCGTCGATCAGGTCGCGCTTGTTCATGTCCTCACTCCTGCGTTCCCCCGTGTGGGAGGTCGCGCGGGCACAAACGCCGTGCTCGCGACCTCAGATGGCCCTGAAATTAAGGGATCAACCGACATCGCACAAATACCATGGCAGGAAAGGCGCCGTGTCGGCGACCCCCGGTTCGAAAACGCAACGGCGAAACCCGGCCGCGGCGAATTACGAATTATCCGGGTGATTCCCGCATCCGGATATCTTGGCTGCGGCTTGCTCCAGTGTCGCCAGGAACGCGGCCAGCCGGCGCTGCCCGCACGCCTCGTCCGCGCCCGCCGCCTTGACGGCGTCGCAGACGGCGATGAACTGCCGGTGCAGCCGGGCGGCCAGCGGACGCGGTAGGTCGAGCGCCGCCATCCGCCTGCGTGCCTCGGCAAGCTGTGCCGACAGTGCGCTACCACCAGGTGGCGGCGAAAAGTCAGGCATCCAGTCCCCCTGCTCGAGAGTACGCAGCGCACCCACGACCTTACGACGTGGTCACGGCTGGTCTCCTACCGCCTGCAGAGGCTGGCGCGCAGCGGGTCTTTCGGCCCGGACAATGGACCTTTGGCCCACTGTCCGCCGGCCGGTTTACCGGTACGGTCCATACTTGAGCGTGCGGCCTGGAGGCAGGCCGCGTTTTGTGTCCCCCCTGGCGACCGAGCGAGGTCTGTCCATGAAGGTATCCGTGGTCAAGGAGACCGCGCCCGGCGAGCGCCGAGTTGCGCTGGTGCCGGACGCCGTGGTGAAGCTGCGCGCGGCCGGCCCGGAGGTGCTCGTCGAGTCCGGCGCCGGCGACAGCGCCTGGGTGACCGATGACGCCTTCGCCGAGGCGGGCGCCAGCATCGTGAGCCGGGCAGACGCGCTCGCGGCCGACGTGGTGCTGATGGTGGGCAAGCCCGATGCCGCGGCGGTCGCGGCCCTGCGGCCCGGCCAGGCCGTGATTGGCATGCTGGCGCCGCTGACTGACCCTGATCTGACCCGGTCGCTGGCCGAGGCCGGCGTGACCGCCCTCAGCATGGACATGATCCCGCGGACGCTGCCGAGGGCCCAGCCGATGGACGCGCTATCGTCCCAGGCCAACATTGCCGGGTATAAGGCGGCGCTGGTCGCCGCGGCCGAGTACGGCCGGTTCTTCCCGATGCTGATTACCGCGGCCGGCACCGCGCGGCCAGCCAAGGTGCTCGTGCTCGGTGTCGGCGTGGCCGGCCTCCAGGCCATCGGCACGGCGCGTCGGCTGGGTGCCCAGGTCAGCGCCTACGACGTCCGGCCCGAGACGCGCACCGAGGCCGAGTCGGTCGGCGCTACGTTCATTGAGCTAGCTGCGGTCGGGCCGGCGTCTGGAGAGGGCGGCTATGCCCGCGCGCTGACCGACGACGAACGGCTCGCCCAGCAGCAGGAACTGACGGCTCACATCGCCCGCCACGATGTGATCATCACGACAGCACAGGTGCCCGGACGGCGGCCGCCACTGCTCGTGACCGATGACGCGCTGAAGGCGATGGCCGCCGGATCGGTCATCGTCGACATGGGCGCGAGCGACCTCGGCGGCAACGTGGACGGCTCCGTTCCCGGTCAGACAGTCGTGACGGAGCACGGTGTCACGATCATCGGGGCGTCGGCCCTGCCGTCGAGCATGCCGGGCGCCGCCTCGGCCATGTACTCGCGCAACGTCAGTGCGCTCCTGCTCTACCTGATCAAGGACGGCGCGCTCGCGCTGGACGCCGACGACGAGCTGCAGGCCGGCGTCTTGATCACCGCTGACGGCACGATCGTCCATCCGGCGCTGCGAGAGCGCCCGCCCGACCCACCGCCACCCCCAGCCGAACCGGAAGAAGGGGCCGACCGTGTCTTACCCGGCTCTGCTCGTTGACGTCACCATCTTCGTGCTCAGCCTCTGGGTGGGCTTCGAGGTCATCAGCAAGGTCCCAGCTACCTTGCACACGCCGCTGATGTCGGCGGCGAACTCGATCCACGGCATCGTGATCGTCGGCGCGATGCTCATCGCCGTGACCGCGCACAACACGATCGGGTACGTGATCGCATTCCTGGCGGCCGCGTTCGCCGCGGCGAACGTCGTCGGCGGCTACGTGGTCACCGGCCGCATGCTGAAGATGTTCCGGCGTCGGCCCGCGCTGCCGCCGCGGACGAATGCAGCCGCCGTCCAGACCGCGCCGGCCGCCCACGCCGTCCAGCCAGCACCGAGCGTCAACGGCAAGGGGCCGGCGGCATGAGCACCTTCGACTGGGTCATCCAGCTCATCTATGTCCTGGCCG
Source organism: uncultured Actinomycetota bacterium (assembly GCA_963792725.1). Taxonomy (GTDB): domain Bacteria; phylum Actinomycetota; class Actinomycetes; order Streptosporangiales; family Streptosporangiaceae; genus JAJYUU01. The sequence continues at coordinate 443,138 of CAWBXJ010000006.1, forward strand.
CGTCGTGCTTCGTGCTCGGCTTGCACCTGATGAATACCCCTGCCACGGCGCGCCGGGGCAACCAGGTCTCCACCGCGGGCATGATCACGGCAGTCGCCGCGACGCTGGCGTTCATCATCCACGGCGACATAATCAGCACGACCGGCTGGCTCGTGCTGATCGCGGGTGCGCTGGTGGGTAGCGCGGCCGGACTGTACTCGGCCAGGACCGTCCAGATGACCGCGATGCCGCAGCTGGTCAGCATGTTCAACGCCGTCGGCGGCGGCGCTGCCCTGCTAGTCGGCCTGCACGACTACATGCAGGCCGGCGCGAAGGCGTCGGCAACGACCTCAGTCACGACGCTGCTGGACGTGATCATCGGCGCGGTCACGTTCTCCGGATCACTGATCGCCGCCGGCAAGCTCCAAGGCATCATCAATTCCGCGCCGGTCACGTTCCCCGGCGCCCGGATCGTGAACCTGGGTCTCGCCGCCGTCGCCGTGGGCATCGGTGCGTACGTGATCACCTCGCCCAGCGTCTGGCTCCTTGTCGTCGTCATCTTCGCTGCGCTGGTGTTCGGCGTCTCGATGGTGATGCCGATCGGTGGCGCGGACATGCCGGTCGTGATTTCGCTGCTGAACGCGTTCACGGGCACGGCCGTGGCCATGGCCGGCTTCGTGATCGGCAACTGGGCGCTCATCATCGCTGGCGCGCTCGTCGGTGCGTCCGGCGGCATCCTGACCAAGCTCATGGCCGACGCGATGAACCGGTCGATCCGCAATATCATCGTCGGCGGCTTCGGCACCGGCGACGCCGTCGCAGCGCTCGAGGGTCCCACCGGCAACGTCCGGTCCATCTCCGCCGACGACGCGGCGATCCAGCTCGCCTACGCGTCCAAGGTCATCATCGTGCCCGGCTACGGGCTGGCCGCGGCGCAGGCGCAGCACGAGGTCGCGGCGCTCGCCAACGTACTGGAGTCGCGCGGCGTCGATGTCAGCTACGCCATCCACCCGGTCGCGGGCCGGATGCCGGGCCACATGAACGTGCTGCTCGCCGAGGCCAACGTGCCGTATCCGCAGCTCAAGGAGATGGACGAGATCAATCCCGAATTCGCTCGAGCCGACGTGGCGCTCGTCATCGGCGCGAACGACGTGACCAACCCGGCTGCGCGCCGGGCCGGCACGGCGATCTCCGGCATGCCGATCCTGGACGTCGACCAGGCCAAGAGCATCATCGTGATCAAGCGCTCGATGGGCCATGGCTACGCCGGCATCGACAACGAGCTCTACATCGACCCGAAGACCAGCATGTACTTCGCCGATGCAAAGAAGGCGCTGGCCGAGCTGACCTCGGCCGTCAAGACGCTCGTGGCCTAGGTTGCGGGCACGCTCGGTTCCTGCGGCGGTAGCCGCCGCAGGTCGTCGGTCGTCAGCTCGCCGGTCGAGATCAGCAGCGCGGCGAGTTCCTCGAGCGCACGCGGACCGCGCAGGCCGGGAACGCCGATTCTGACGTAGCGGTTGCGGATGTTCTCGCAGCGCTTGGACACCGTGTGCGGCTGCCAGCCGATCCGCTCGGCAGCCTCTCGCGCACTACGCGGCGCCGCCGGACCGGAGTGCTTCCAGGTCAGGTACTCCTCGAACCGGGCCGCGAGCACCAGCCGGTCGGCGTCATTCAGCGGCGCCCGCAGCTTGGTCGACGTGACGGTGCGCTCGGGCACGACCTCAACCGCGACGCCGGCTGCGTCGGTGTCGGCGTCCTCGTCCCCGTCGTCCTCGTCGTCCAGGTCGGGCAGCCGTATCCGCAGCGTGTAGCTATCGAGGATGCCGTCGAGCCGAACCTTCGCGTGCCACTGCTGGAGCGGGAGCGCCATGCCGGGCGGGATGTCAGCCCGGAATCCGCGATCGCCCGACAGGTACAGCATCGACGACGCGCTGGCGTTCGCCAGCCACCAGGATCCGGCGCGCCACTCGAAGCTGCCGGCGTTCCGCGAGACGCCGCGGTCCTCGTTGGGGAGCACGGCGTTGCAAGTCTTGGCCCGGCCGAAAGTGAATTGGTCGTCCGGGCGCACCCGCCAGGTGCTGGCCTCGAACATCACGATCAGCAGCACGCCCAGACCCTAGCACCGGTTCGGGGACGTGGGGAGACCTCCCCACGTGGGGAGGTCTCCCCTTGCTAGATGGAGGCCGGGCACGTGAACATTTGTCCATGGAATCGAGAGCCATGTCCAGCATCTCGGCTAGCCGGGCTGTCCTTGCGGCCGTGGCTCTCGCCGTGGTGACGCTGATCGTCGTTGCGGCTTGCGCGATCGGCGCGACCGATGCTGCGAACGCGGCCACGGCGCGGCGGCAGCCTGGCTTCGGCGCCGCGGCCAGGGTCGCTGTTGATCAGGCCGCCACCAGGCTCGCGCCGCCACGTCGGCGGACATCTGCCGCGAGCCAGCAGGGGCGCACCGGCAAGTGACGCACACATGAGGGCAGCCGGACAGGCCGATACAGGGGCTCGGCCTGTCCGGCGTCATCTAGCCTGCTCAGTTCGTTGGCCCCCAGACGGCCGCGCTACCGAGGACAGCCCAGAATGGACGCTCGTCGGAAGTGACGGGTCCTGCTGATGGGTCGTCGGCGCGACGGAGGTCGTCACCGTCGCTCGGCTGGCCATCGGAGAAGTAGCGGTCCTCATGTAGGCGGTACGGGTCGCGGTACCATCCCTGCGCTTTCACCGCCGCCTCCCAGCTCAAGGTGTCGCCCCGCGCTGATAGGACGGCCTCCACCCGACTCCGTAGTCAGAGTCCGTCCTGGCATCGATCGCGACGTAGTAGATCTGGTTGGACTTGAGCGGGCAAGCGGTGGAAGTTATGCAGCTAATCATCCTGAACCGCCCGCGCATCCACACCAGCCATACCTGACGAGAGGGACTGGTCTCATAACTGGCAACGCGATCCCCCGTTGCCTTGCTCGCCGCGGTCACGCTCATCAGCTGGGCTTGCAGGACGCGCGCCCCTGGACCCATTGCCGATGCAATCGCGAGCGCAGTGCGGTCGGCCACGGCGGCCGAGATGCGGCGCTCCGGCACAGAGCTTGCCCGCACAGACGGCTGCACCCTCTGCCCACGGAGCACTGGCGCTCGCGCGCCTGGCTGCGGCGCGCTCGTAGCGACAGCCACCGCACTGACGGTCCCCGCGACAGCCATTACTGTCACACCGGCAGACACCAGCAGCCACTTCCTGGCCACCGAGAATTGCCGCACTAGACCCGCCCGCCTCAACAACGCACGAAAGCACGCCGCCACCAACGCCGGCGCGAGCGAACTGCACCGCAGCTATGACGGTACATCTCGGCCTACGACTGGAGTACTAGTCGGCGGAATCACGCAGCTGGGCACGTCGACGCACGTTGGCCGTCGGCCCGCGCGGTGTCACAGAACGGCTGCCGGTCAGTAGGGGGTCGCCGGCTGTGGTGTAAATGCGGTTGACCATCGGAGAAGTAGCGATCCTGATGTAGGCGGCATGGGTCGCGGTGCCATCCCTGCGCTTTCACCGCCACCTCCAGCCCCACGATCGAGATGGCCATGATCACGATCGGCTCTGGCTGCACCATCGCGGGCCTGAGAACAGGCCGATGCGGTGCTCGGCCTGTCTGGCTGATGCTGGTGTTACCGCGCGCTGGTCAATAGGAGTCGCCGGCGGTCTCGTAGCTGCGGCCGCTGGGCAGCCGCCAGGTCATCTGGCCGGGCTTGCGTTGCTCGAGGTGCCAGCCGGGTTCCTGCTTGGCCCTATGGTGGCGTCTGCAGAGTGGCGCGAGGTTGCATTCACAGGTTTTGCCGCGGAAGTTGAGAGTTTGCACCACATTGCGCGCGGTCGACACAGCGGTCAGTAGCGCGTGTGATGAGGTAAATGACGACCCCTCTGCGCGGTTCGTGGACCGTAGCCGGCCAGGCTAGGGACGTAAGCCTTCTGGCCACGCACCCGCGATTGGGATGAGCTGACGGCGAAGTGACAGCTGGGTGATAGTGGCTAACTTGGCCAAGATGTTACCAAGCTGGATCGGGGGATGATCGTTGATGTCACAAGTCGACTATGAGGCTGCCTTTAGGAACCTGCCTGCTGCGGCCGCGCTGCTCAGCCCGGAGCTTGTCATCCTGGATGTCAGCGACGGTTATCTGGACGCCGCGGGACGCGGTCCGGACGAGATAATCGGCCGGAACATTCTCGAGGCGTTCCCAGAGAACCCGCACGATCCTGACAACACAGGCCCGCGCGATCTCGCCGCCTCTCTGGAGGCGGTGCTTGCGAGCGGCGAGCCTGACTTCATGGACCCCACCAGGTATGACGTCGAAGATCCAGTCCATCCAGGCGAATTCGAACAGCGCTACTGGGCCATCGCCAACATGCCCGTCTGTACAGCTGACGGACATGTCAGCATGATCATTCACATGGCACAGGAAATGACACATCTCGTGCGCAGGGCGGATGCCGCCAACTGACGAACTTGAATGTCGAAGCCCCAGACGATGCCCCCTGGAGTTGTGGGCAAGCAGGTGGACCTGCCCTTATCGCGACCTAGCCGCAGGCCTAAGCAGACCTCCGGCTTCATCCCAGCGGCGCAGGAGTAGCCGACGTGCTCGCAGTTGGATCTGGATCTGTAGCAGCTGAGTCGCCTTCGGCTTCAGTCTGGTGCTCGCGCATCAGCCTGGCCAACGCGATGGCGAAGGAGCTGGACACTGCGGCCATCAGGATCGCTGCGACCAGGGCGAATAGCGTGCGCTTGACGGGCGTGGACATCACGGAACCTCCTCTGGCGAACCGCTACTCCGATCATGTGCATGATGGAGCGACCAGCGGTCGAGTCCTTCGGCCTAGCTGCGCAGGACCACCGTCACGGCTCAAACGCGCCAGGAACCAGATGGTCGATGCATGATTGGTCCGCTACTCCTCGCGCGTCCGCTCAAGCACGACGCAACCGCACCAGGAGTATCACGTTAGCTCTCGCGTGTCTTCTGGCGACACGATGAGCACGCTCGCGGTTCCCGGCAGCGCAGGTCAGTAGGGATTGCCGATTGTTTCGTAGACGCGGTCGCTGGGTGTTCTCCAGGTCATCTCGCCGGGTTCCGGCTGGGTGAGCCGCCATCCGTCGGCTTGCTTGCACCGATGGTGATGCCTGCACAACGGCGCGATGTTGCATTCGCAAGTCCGGCCCGGAGGTCGTCCCTTTGCACCACTTGCTGGGTCTGAAGCCCTCCATTACCCACTACGGGTCAGGGACCGAGGACGCGCACTCACCGAGGCGTGAGCTGTCGCGCCTGCTGGAATTCTTTGCGAGCTTTGTCGCTCTGGACGAACCTAACCAGTCCGATGAGGCCAATTCCCGGGTGTTACCTCGCGCTGATCAGTAGGGGTCGCCGACTGTCTCGTAGATGCGGCCGCCAGAGTGCAGGAGTCGTGCGCTGCCCCGACGCCTGTTCCTGCGTAACTGCCGGCTGGCGACGGCGTGCGCGCTGAGGTCGAGGTGCCGGTACGTACTGCGAGGTGGCAGTCGCGAGCATGCGAAGGCATCATGGACAGGACAGGTCTCTGGCCCGAGCTATCCCAGGCTGATTGGCCGTCACACCGTTTGAGCGTCAGCGGAGCGACGCCGGTTCGTCGACTTTGTGAGATGAGATGTGATGATCGGATTCATCAGGAAGCTATGGCGTCGCCACAGGGTCAAGGCTGCCGATCATCGCGCGTATCTGGATCAGGAACATTTGTCGGGCCACGGAATAGACGATGCGCAGCGCATAATTACAGAACAAAGTGTCGAACATAGACTGCGTTGAACCTGTCCTGGGACGTGAACCGCTGGCAGTAGCTCAGCGAGTGCATGCGCGCCGGCATGGGGCGACGGAGAACCGGCGCCACGACAAGATCCGCCTCGCCAGAGTCTCCACAGTTTCGAGGGAACGCCGTCGGCGCCGCTGGCCCACGACGGCGTCATGGAACCCGGTGCGGGTCAGTACCGGTCGCCAACTGTCTCGTAGACGCGGCCGCTGGGCATTCGCCAGATCATGTGGCCTGGTTCAGGTTGATCGAGGTGCCAGCCGGGCGCCTGCTTAGCTCGATGATGCCGCCGGCATAGCGGCGCGAGATTGCATTCGCAGGTCCGGCCGCCCTTGTCGTAAGGCACCGTGTGGTCCAGATCGCAGCGAACCGCAGGCCGCCGACAACCGACGTAGCAGCAGGTGCGCTGACGGACCCTGATGAGGTGCCGAAGTGAATTGGGTGGCACGTAGCCGGCTACCTCGCGGGCGTGGCTGCAAGTGCCCGTCTCCAGCAACTGAAGCTTTGCGCGCAGGCCGGCCGCCCACTTGATCACCGGCTCGTCGGGCGCCGGGCCATGCTGGCCGCAGCCATGTCCGACCGCCCGGCCATCGACACCGGTCATAGTGAGGCACCACCGGGCCTCGCTGCACTCGGCCAGCATGGCCGCCAGCTTGCGGCTGGTGCTCGCGTCCACCGGCCCGTGACCAGCCACCTCGCCCGGCTCACCGCCGCCCAGCAACGCCGACAGCGGCATCGTCAGGTTAATCGTCCCCGACACGGCCGGCCAGGCTGGCCCGGCGGGCAGGGGTTCACTGGCGGCGGGGTCGTCGGTCGCGGGGTCGTCGGTCGCGGGGTCGGTCGCGGGGTCGTCGCTCGAATCGGCGGTCAGTAGGGACTCGACTGGCCGGCCGTTGAGCAGGGCGGTGTAGACCGCCGCGCGTAGCTGGCTGATCGTGCCTGAGGCGCCGTGCGCCTGGAGCCACTTGGCCAGCGCGGTGAGCCGAGCGTCGGCAGCTAAGACTTCCGCTGGCGGAAGCTCGCGGCCGGCCAGCGCAGAGTTACCGGATGCCTCGTCCCAGGCCCGCACCTCGGCGTCCTTACGCGCGTCCGTGCGACGACGATCAGCGGCCTGCGGATCCGCGGCGAGCACGGCCCCGCGTAGCGCGGCCCGTAGCTGCCCGGTGGTCCAGCCACCGGCGCCGGCGCGGCCGAGGAACCTGTCCGCGATGATGGCCGCCATCACGTCGTCCGAGAGCGCACCGAGCTCGTCGGCGAACACGCTCGCCTTAGGCCAGTCGATCTCGCCGCGCTTGAGTGCAGCGAGTACGTCGGGCATCCGTACGAGCCCAGAAGCCACTGTCAGCAGCCGGTCGGCCGACCGCCCGGTGAGCGTCAGCGCGGCCGCGATCTCATCGGTGACGTGCTCGGCCAGATGCGAGCGGCCGAGTTCACCCGACGCTGCGGCCCGGCGACGGGCCAGCGTCGCCACGGCAGCGGCCTCACCGGACGCGGCCCACGCTGAGATCCGGCGCCACGCGCACATGACGCCGATGAGCTCGGACTCGCCGAGCTTCGCGTGCCCGTCGGCGGTCGCTGCCGCAATGGCCTCAGCGAGCCAGGGCCCGGGAACCATCGCATCCAGCACGCCGCCTGCCGCGAATCCAACGCCTGACGGGCCGCCCCGCACGTGATGCAGGAAACCGGCCGGGATGGACTCGCCCGCGCCTGTCCAGGCACCAGCCAGGAAGTCGGCCCGGACGTCGGCGGGCAGCCCGGCCAGCCACGCCTCGTAGTCATCCGGGTCGGTCTCCGGGTCGGTCTCCGGGTCGGTCTCCGGGTCGCCTTCGTCGCCCGGCTCCCAGCCCCGGTCCGCCCAGTCGTCACCAAACCAGTCGTCACCAGGCCAGTCGTCGGCCGGCGACCGCGAAATGCCCGCAGCGGTCGGGCTGCCAGGCGGCGCGGCAGCCGACCGCGGAGCTCCCGCCGCGTCGTCGAGCCCTAGGTCCAGCTCGCCGGTCTCAGTGACCCTGAACTCGTTCATCTGCCTCACCACCTCCCTGGTGATCGCCTAGCTTTCGCTCATACTATCGAACGCCTCTGACAATTCTGGGCGGGGCATTGCGCCGGACGGCCCCGATCGGCTTAGATCGGGACAGCTCACAGCGAGCCGCGCGCTGTGCCCAGGACCGGAGGTCAACGGTGGCCGTGGCTCTCAGCCAGTTGCGCGCTCAGGTTGGGTTGGTTGAACGCGATCTCGAGCCTGGAGACCATGTCGTCGCCGAGACGCTCGCCGACGCCGGGCGCGGCCTCTCCTGGCTGGGGCTGGCCACCTACGTCGGGTATGCGGTCGCGGCGGTGGGGCTCGTAGCGGCAGCGGCGTTGTTCCTGGCCGGCCATCACGTCCAGGCCGGCATCGTCTGGGTTGGTTCAGCGCCTTATCAGCTCGCCTCACTCGCAAGAGCTCGCCGCAGACCGACATACATCCTGGTCACGACCAGGCGCGTGTACCTGATTCCGCTCGCACGCGGCCGCCGCCGCGACCGCGTACGGGCGATTACCCGGACCCCGGTCGACTGTGTCCGCGTGCGTGAGCTGCGCGCGGACCGCTTCTGGCGAGTTTTCCGGCTCGAGGGGGCGGCTTTCCGATCTAACGGCTCCCAGTTCAGCGTCACTGGCAACTGGCGTGCCGACGTAGACGGCGTGCTCGCGGCCGTCCGATCCGGTGGCGACGCCATCGAGTCTGCCCCGGCTCCGGTCGCTAGCCATGCGATCGTGGCGGCGACCCCGTCTGTCAGCTAGGCACCCCTGCTCACGGCCGCGCGGCCCGCTGCTCAGGCGGCCAGATGATCCGGCGGCCAGATGCTCCGGTGGGCCGCTGCTCCAGTGACGGGCGGTCCCGGCGACACTGGCAGAATTCTCTGGGGGCGAAGGGAGCACGCCGGTGAGTACTGTCGATGCCGATGTGGAGATCACGGACGTCCCCGTTCCCGAAAATAATGATCTTGAACTAACCGAGGCGAGGAACGCCCAGGTCGGGGCCATGACGGTCCGCCGGCTGCTCCCGCTGCGGCTGCGCCGCAGCGTCGGCGCCTGGTGCTTCATCGATCACTACGGGCCGATGGACGTGGACGGCGTAACCGGGATGAACGTTCCTCCGCATCCACATATCGGACTCCAGACGGTGACCTGGCTCCTCGCTGGGAACGTCCTGCATCGCGACAGCCTCGGCACCGAACAGCTGATCCGGCCCGGCCAGCTGAACCTCATGACCTCCGGCCGCGGTATCGCGCACGCCGAGGAGTCGCCCGCCGACCATGATCCGACACTGCACGGCGTGCAGCTGTGGGTCGCGCTGCCCGATGCCAGCAGGCAGGTTGAGCCGGCGTTCGAGCATCACAGCGCGCTGCCGGCGGCCAGCTTCGGCGGGTTCCACATCACCGTCCTGCTCGGCGAGCTGGCCGGGGCGAGTTCGCCGGCGAGCACGTTCTCCCCGATCGTCGGCGCGCAGCTGTCGACCGCGGGGCACCCGGCCAGTTGCCTGCTGCCGCTGCGGCCGGACTACGAGCACGTGATCTTCGTGGCCGCGGGCGAAGCCGGGGTTGACGGGGTGCGACTGCGGCCAGGTCAGCTGCTGTACATCCGGACAGGCCGGCACGAAACGGCCGTGGCCGCGCCGTCCGACAGCACGCTGATCCTGCTCGGCGGCGTGCCGCTCGGCGAACCGCTGATGATGTGGTGGAACTTCGTCGCGCGCACGCCGGAGGAGATCGCCGCGGCGACGGCAGCATGGCGCGCTGGCGAGTTTGGGGCTGTCGGCGGCTACCAGGGCGATCCGATGCCCGCCCCGCCGCTAGACGCCGCCCGGCTGCGGCGCCCGCGATAGGCCCGCGATGGGCCCGCGCTAGCTCACGCGCCAGTCGATGCCGGGATCACCGGCGATGCACGGCCCGATGACGAGCTGGGTCCCGCTCCTGGCGCGATCACCCGGATCGGCGAGGCACAGTCCGGCAACAGGGCTCACCACCTGAACCCCGATCGGACCGCCGGCTAGCTGCCAGACCTGATCCGCCGACTTGCTGCACGTGACTAGCCCAACGCGGGTGCCCGGTCCGGTCGCCCCGCCGGTTAGCCCGAGGCACTTCCCGCCTGCACTGAGCGCGCCATCCGGCGCCAGCGTCCACGCCTGCGCGCTCGTGAGCGCGCAGGTCTGCAGCGAGACAGCGCCTCCCTGATCGCCTCGGGGACGCACGTTGCTCGCGCAGTTCCCGGCGATGCCCGAGGTCAGCGGGCCCGCGGGCAGGAGCCACTGCTGGCTCGGGCTCGGCGTGCTCGCGCTGCCAGTGCTGTTCGGCGTGGCCTGGCAGAGCGCAGCGACGGCGCGCGAGCCGTTCTTCGCGCCCGTGTCAGCGAGGCAGTTGCCGTCACTGACGTAGGTCAGCACGGCGTTCGAGCCGAGTTGCCAGCGCTGCCTGCCGTTGCACGACGTGAGCTGCAGCGTCCCGGCCGACGACGAGCTCGCCGTCTTGGCCGCCAGGCACGAGCCCGTCACGCGGATGGACCCGTCGGCCGCGATCGTCCAGTGCTGCCTCGCCGCGGAGTTGCAGGGCTCGATCGCGATGTCCGTTGCCGACAGCGCCGCCAGGCACTTGCCGTCGCGGCTCAGCCGGATGTGCCCGGCTGGGCCGCTCCCGCTAGCCCTCGCGATCGTCCAGGGGAACGAGCCCGTCACCAGCGCTGCGCCCGTGCTATCGGTCACGTGGACATGGACCGTGTACCGGCCGCCGACCGACGGCCAGCCGGACACCCGCCCGCAGCTGCTGATCCCGAGGCCACGCGGCAGGCCCGATGCGGAGAACCGCAGCGTGCAGCCGCCCAGCCCGTCCGCGGCCGGCACCTGATACCAGACCGGGCTGCCGACCGATGTAGTCCGGCCGGTCAATCGGCCGAAGGTCACCTTGCCGTGGACATCCCACCTGAACTTCTGCGTGACGCTCGGGTCGCCCGTCGCTTCGGCAGTGACAGATACCGGGAACGGGGCCGCTCTCCTGCCCAGCCGCCCGGTCACCGTGCCTGTGCTCGCGTCGATGCGCAGGCCCGTTGGCAGCCCGGTCGCGCTGAACATCACGGCGCCGCCGCCATCGAGCGCGTTGACCGACCGGCTGACCAGGCTGCTGGTCTGATTGCTCTGGTTACCGGGGGCAGCGAGCTCGAGCGCGGTGCTGCTCAGCCAGCTGGCGTCGGTCGTAACCGGGACGCCCGGCGGCGCAGCGCTGCTGGTGTACTGCCAGTACGTCCAGGCGCCGCCCCAGGCTGCGGGCAGCGTCGGCACGCTGCCACCGATGCTCGCGATCCACAGCGGGTCGGTCGCGAAGGCCGAGCTATCGCCAGTGCAGTTGTCCCACCAGTCTGGCGTTGTGTAGATAACCGGGAGCTGGCCGGTGCGGCGGTCGGCCTCGCTGACGAACGCCGCGATCCACGCGACCATCTGCGCGGGCGTTAGGCCGTAACACTCATTGGTGCCGTCGCCCGCGGGAGGTGCGGCGTCGTACGGGTCGTACTCGATGTCCAGGATGAGCGGCAGGGTCCGCCCGTCCGCGGCGTAGCTCGCGTGATCGAGCGCGTAGTCCGCCTGCAGCGCGCCGCCAGAGTAGTTAGGGATAGCGAACGCGTACGGCGCGGCGAACATCCCTGCGCTCTTGGCTCCGGTCGCGTCGGCGGCGTAGTACGGATTGGCGTAGTAGCTGCCCTCAGACACCTTGATGAACGCGAACTTGTACTGAGCCGCCGCTACCTGGGCCCAGTCGATGGCCGCCCCGTTCAGGTGCTGAAATGACGCGACGTCGATGCCCTCGACCGTCGAAGCCGCCGACGATAGCGCGGCAGGCCTGGCGCGCGCGGCGGCCGCCGGCGCGATCGAGCGCGCCGCCAGCCGGTGCTCGAGCTGCGGCGAATGCGTCGCGCTCTCGTTGAATCGCGTGATGCGGCCGCCGTTGCTTGCGCCGGTCTGGGCTGCGCCGGTCGCCGCGCCGGTCTGGGCCGCGCCGGTCTGGGCTGCGCCGGTCTTGCCGACCGCGGCGCCCGCCGCCACGGACCCGCCGCCAGCGCCAAGCAGAGTGACGGCGATTGCGATGGTCCCTGCTGTTAGCGCTCGGCGCATGTGCAGGTCTCCCCTCCGGCTGCCCCGCAGCGGGGATGTCATGACAAAACCGCACACTACCGCGATTTCATGACGTCAGTAGGCAAAACAAAGGCCCGACACCCCAGGTGGGGATCGGGCCCGTGCATCAACGCGTTCTGCGTAGCCCCGACCGGATTTGAACCGGCGCTACCGCCTTGAGAGGGCGGCGTCCTGGGCCACTAGACGACGGGGCCAGGTACTTTCGCTGCTCCCGCGGCAGCCGGGCTCCCTGAGGGGTGACTGGCTAACGCACGGAAAACCGGCATTTACGCGGTCCTTGTCGAACCGCCTGCCGGGCCATCAGGGTAGCGCACCGCGCGGATCCACGCCAAACCAGGCACCAAGCGGCCTGCAACTGACCAGGTCAGCTCCGAATAGTCCGTCGATTTCCAGGTACTTTCCGGCGCATGCTTGCCTTCATCGTTGTACTGGTCGTCATCGGCCTTATCGTCGGACTGATCGCGCGCCTGCTCGTGCCCGGCCGCGACAACATCGGCCTGCTCGGCACCATCCTGCTCGGGATCGTCGGCTCCTTCGTCGGCGGGTTCCTCTGGGAACTGGTCGAGTTCCACCAAATCGAGACTCACCATTTCCGGACCGTCGGCATCATCGGCTCGATCATCGGAGCCATTGTGGTGCTGCTGATCCTGCGCGTCACCGGCCTGGAGCGCGGTCGGTCCCGCCGCCGCCGGATCTAGCTCGATGCTCGTCCTGCGCGAGCCCCGACAGCAACGAGCGCGGCTGCCTGTCAGGCAGCCGCGCCATGCTTGCGCGTAGTCGCTGGGGTACCAGGACTCGAACCTAGACTAACGGGGCCAGAACCCGTCGGGCTGCCAATTACCCCATACCCCATGGGAGCGCGCCACCGGGATCACCCGAGGCGCCTGTGCAGTGTAGCCGAAGCCGGACGCACGGGCCAAAGGATCAGCCAGGCCACCCGACCGCGGCAGTACGAGCGCCGCCACATCATCATCGCATGGCCGATTGCGACGTTTTCCGCAGGTATGCCGCCGCCAAATGACACCCACCTCCAGCTAGCCCGATGCGGTCAGCTGCCGTCGACGACCCGGTTCGTGAGTGCGCCGATGCCCTCGATCTCGACCGTGACGCTATCGCCGGCTACGACCGGGCCGATGCCCTCGGGGGTCCCGGTCAGCAGCACGTCGCCGGGCAGCATCGTCATCACCGCGGTCACGTAGGTGACGAGCGTCGTGAGGTCGTGAATCAGCAGCGACGTCCGCGAGTCCTGCTTCACCTCGCCGTTGACCGTCGTGGTCAGGCGAACGTCGTCGGCCTCGAGGTCGGTCTCGATCCACGGTCCGAGCGGGCAGAACGTGTCGAAACCCTTCGCCCTGGTCCACTGGCCGTCCGTGGCCTGGAGATCGCGGGCGGTGACGTCGTTCGCGCAGGTATATCCGAAGATCACCTCCGGCACCCTGGCTGCCGGGACGTCGCGGCACAGCCGGCCGAAGACGATCGCGAGCTCGCCCTCGTAGTCGACCCGCTCCGACAGGTGTACCGGCCGGACGATCGCGTCGCCGGGCCCGATCACCGCGGTCGACGGCTTCAGGAAGATCAGCGGCTCGGCGGGCGGCTCGGCTCCCGTCTCGCGGGCGTGCTCTAGGTAGTTCCGGCCGATGGCGACCACTTTGCTCGGCAGCACTGGGGCCAGCAGCCGCACGTCGGCGAGCGGGTAGAGCGTGCCGGTCAGCTTCACGTCGCCAGCGCCAGGACCGAACGGGTGGCCGGCTATCTCCGCGACGCTGAGTTCGGCGGCCGGCCGCAGCGTCCCGTCGCTGGTCCCGTTCCCGGTAGTGGCCAGCTCCTCGCCGCCGACGATGCCGAACTTGACCTCGTCATTGACCGCGAACCTCGCGATGCGCATGTTTTGCTCCCGCCCGTGGTGCGCCAGGCCGCTTACTGCATGTAGCCCTCGACCTCGGGGATGGGCCGGGCAGCGCTGCCACCCGGATCCTCGCCGAACTCACGCCGGGCGCGGCGCTGCCGGAGCAGGTCCCAGTACTGGTCGAGCTCCTCTTCCGTGGCGCGCAGTTGCTCTTGCTCCTGCTCTGTCGTCAGTTCGCCGGACGCAAGCCGGGCACGCAGATCGTGCTCGGTCTTGATGAGGTCATCGATGTGGCGCAGGATGTCCTTGTCGTCCATGGAGTGATCCCTTCCTCGCGGCTTCGCCCATCCTTGCATCCCCGGCGCCGGGGGCCGCGAGGGTGTCGGACGTACGCTGTACGTTGACCAGATGCAGCTCACACGCAACCGCGTCATCGCGGCGGCGATGGCGCTGATCGAGCGGGACGGCGTCGACGCCATTACGATGCGGCGGCTCGCGAGCGAGCTCGGGTGCGGTGTCATGTCGCTGTACAACCACGTGCCGTCGAAGTCGGCGCTGCTGGACGGCATCGCCGACGCCGTGATGTCGGGCATCGAGATCACGCCCGGGCCAGGAGCGGGCTGGCAGGAGCACGTACGGGCGCAGGCCAGAGCGTTCCGCCGGGTCGCCAGGGCGCAGCCGCGGTGCGCCATGATCGTGGTCAGCAGGCCGCCGTCATCGGCCACCATGGCGCGGCCGGTCGAGAGCGCGCTGGCCACGCTCCGTGCAGCCGGATTCGGCGGACACGACGCGGTGCGTATCGTGCGCGCGTTCGTCGCCTACATCATGGGCTCGCTGCTACGCGAGGTCGGCGTCGCGCCGACATTGACCGGCTACGACGACGATCCGCATCGCCCGTACCTGCGAGCCGCCGAGTTCCCGCAACTGACCGACCTGGCGGCGGAGCTGACCGGTGCGGACGACGACGCCGACTTCGAGTTCGGCCTGGACTTGCTCATGCACGCGATCGCCGCCCGGCACCCCGCGCACGCCACTACCCCCTAGCCGAGCGTGGTCGCGCGAGGCTGGCCCCCGCGCACACGGCCAGGGCCAGCAGGACGGGCACGACCATGGCCGTCGTGAGCCCGAACGCACCCGCCAGCCCCCCGATCAGGACCGGGCCGCCGAGCATCCCGACGTAGCCGAGCCCGGCCACGGTAGCGACGGCGCGGGCTGGCCGGTCCGGATCCGCCCGGCCAGCCGCCGAGAGCAACAGCGGGAACGTGCACGACAAGCCGGCCCCGAAGATCGTGAACCCGGCGATCGCGCCGACCGCGTCGCCGCTGGCCAGCGCGCAGGTGAGCCCGGCCGCGGCGGTGAGACCGCAGCAGCGCAGCACCGCCACCGCGCCGAACCTTGCCGCCAGGCGGTCGCCGACGAGCCGCCCGACAGCCATGGCGATGCTGAAACCCGCATAGGCCAGCGCCGCTAGGCCGGTCGGCGCCCGCAGGTCGTCCCGCAGGTAGACGGCGCTCCAGCCGTCGGCCGCGCCTTCACCGAGCAGCGCGCAGATCGCGAGCAGCGCCATCACCAGGAGCACCGGCCGCAGCGCGGCCCTGGCCGCCCGCCCCGCTGGAGCCCGCTCCGCTGGCGGACGGACGGCGATGGAATCGGCCCCGTTCCCGTCCTGATCGGGCAGCAGCCAGCGGCCGGCGAGCACGGCGGCGCATGCCAGCGGAATGCTCACCGTGGTGAAGTTGACCACCGGCCCCACCCCGGCCCACGCGAACGCGCTGCCGACTAGCGCGCCCACCAGCGCACCGACGCTGTAGCAGGCGTGGAACGAGGTCATCAGCGGCCGGCTGGCGGCGCGCTCGGCCAGGACGGCCTGCGAGTTCATG
The DNA here is from genome assembly GCA_963792725.1 of uncultured Actinomycetota bacterium. Taxonomy (GTDB): domain Bacteria; phylum Actinomycetota; class Actinomycetes; order Streptosporangiales; family Streptosporangiaceae; genus JAJYUU01. Next base: position 458,815 of record CAWBXJ010000006.1, read on the forward strand.
CCTACATCGAGCGCCCCGCTGGCCAGGCCGAATGCGAGCAGGGCCACCATCAGCGCAGCCCGGGCCGGCGCCAGGCCGAGCGCCGGCAGCGCCAGGGCCGCCGCGGTGCCGGTCACCAGGGTGAGGCGGCGGCTACCTGTCCGGTGCGCGATGCGGCTGGCGATCGGCACTGCGACCACCAGTCCGGCCGGCGCGGCGAGCAGCGCCAGGCCCAGCGCGCCGTCGCTCAGGTGCAGGTCCTGCTTGATCGCCGGGATCCTGGCTAGCCAGACGCCGTTGGCGACGCCGATCATGGCGAAGTACGCCACCACCGCTATCCGCGCACGCCGGAGCCGGCCAGTTCGTGGCGGGCTTGGCCTGCGCGTGTTGTCATCGAGGACGCGGCCGCTGGTGGCGGCGGGGGCGTTCCCGGCAGCCAGGAAATCGATCCGCCGAGGCTATCAGTCGGTAGTACGTGCCTTTTGCCGTGTTCGTGCGGAGCTCGTGCTCCTCAGCAGACCCCGTGCCCCTCAGCAGACCCCGTGCCCCTCAGCAGACCTTGTGGACCCAGCCGTGCGGGTCGGGGAGCTGGCCGAACTGGATGCCGAGCAGGTGCTCGCGCAGCCGCATCGTGACCGGCCCGGGGTCGCCGTCGCCCATGCTCCACCCGCCGGCAGCGCTCCGGACCACGCCGACCGGCGTGATGACCGCCGCCGTGCCGCAGGCGAACACCTCGGTGATCTCGCCAGACTCACAGCCGTCACGCCACTGCGCGACCGAGATCGCGCCCTCGTCGGCCGCGATCCCGAGGTCGGGCGCCAGCGTGAGCACGGAGTCCCTGGTGATGCCCGCCAGCAGTGTCCCGGTCAGGCCAGGTGTCATGATCCGGGCAGCCGGGCCAGAGCCGTGCACGAAGAACAGGTTCATGCCGCCCATCTCCTCGACCCACTGATGCTCGGCGGCATCGAGCCAGACCACCTGCTCGCAGCCGTGCGCCAGCGCCTCCAGCTGGCCCGCGAACGCCCCGGCGTAGTTGCCGCCGGTCTTGGCCGCGCCGGTGCCGCCAGCCGCCGCCCTGGTGTAGGAGTCGGCGAGCCAGACCGAGACCGGCTGGATGCCGCGGGAGAAGTACGCGCCGGCTGGTGACGCGATGACCGCGAACGTGTACGAGGTCGACGGCGCGCTGACGCCGAGGCCCACTTTCGTGGCGATCATGAACGGGCGCAGGTACAGGCTCTCCTCGCTGCCGCCGGCATCGCCGCCCGGCACCCAGTCCCGGTCCTGGGTCACGAGCAGCTCGAGCGCCTGGACGAACGTGTCCTCGGGCAGTTCTGGCATGCCCATCCGGGCCGCCGACCGGTTGAACCTCGCGGCGTTCGCGGTGGGCCGGAACAGCACCACGGCACCGCTGGCCTGACGATAGGCCTTGAGCCCCTCGAAGATCTCCTGCGCGTAGTGGAAGACAGCGCTCGCCGGATCCATGCTGAACGGCCCGTAAGCCCGCAGCTGCGCGTCGTGCCAGCCGACGCCCTGCGTCCACTCGATCGTCACCATGTGATCAGTGAAGATCTGGCCAAATCCCGGACTCGCCAGCAGCTCAGCCCGCCGGGATGCGGGCAGCGGAGCGGCCGACGGATGGACCGCGAAGGCGATGCCGTCCTTCGCACCTGCGCTCATCGAGCCTCCTGCGCCGGGCCCGGCTCAGCCGCCGCGGCACCGTTGCCGCGACACCATCGCAACGACACTGCTGCCGCTGCCCGTCACGCCCAGGCTAGCCCGCTACCCGCTCAGCGATGTCATCGCCGATCTCCGGGGTCGAACGCGGCGACCAGGCGCCCTGTCGCTCCAGCAGGTCGTCCGACACGGCCTGCTCGATGCGCGCGGCCTCGGCCGACAGGCCGAGGTGCTGGCACAGCATCGCCGCGGACAAGATCGCGGCTGTCGGGTCTGCCTTCTGCTTGCCGGCGATGTCCGGGGCGCTGCCGTGCACCGGTTCGAACATGCTGGGCGCCGTCCGCTCGGGATTGATGCTCGCACTCGCCGCGAGGCCGATGCCGCCCGCGACCGCGGCTCCCAGCGAGGTCAGGATGTCGCCGAACATGTTGTCGGAGAGGATCACGTCAAACCGCTCGGGCTGGCTGATGAAGTACACGGCCGCGGCGTCCATGTGGCAGTACTCGGTCGTGACCGTGGGGAAGTCGGCGGCGACGTCGGTCACGGTCCGGCGCCACAGATCGCCGGCGTAGGCCAGGACGTTGCTCTTGTGCACGAGCGTCAGGCGACGGCGCTGCCGCTCGGCGGCCCGCTGCAAGGCGTACCTGGCTACCCTGCCGACGCCGAACGCGGTGTTGATGCTTTCCTGAGTGGCCACCTCGGCCGGCGTGCCTTTGCGCATGATGCCGCCGGCCTCGATGTAGGGCCCCTCGGTCCCCTCCCGGACGATCAGCATGTCCACCGACTCGTTCCTGACGTTGGCCAGCGGCGAGGCGATGCCGGGGTAGAGGCGGACCGGACGGAGGTTGACGTACTGATCAAACTCGAAGCGCAGGCGCAGCAGGAGCCCTCGCTCCAGCACGGCGCTCGGCACGCTGGGATCGCCGACCGCGCCGAGCAAGATGGCGTCGTGCTCTGCGATCTCGGCCAGCACCGAGTCGGGCAGCACCTCGCCGGTCCGGTTGTACCGCTGCGAGCCCAGGTCGTAGCTCGTCGGCTCGATGGCGAGCGAGCCGACCGCTCGCAGGACCTTGATGGCCTCGGCCACGACCTCGGGGCCGATCCCGTCGCCCCCGATTACCGCAAGCCGGATACTTTGCGCTGTCACGGCAGTACCTTACTGGGCCGTCGCGGCCGGCTGGCAAGATGCCGACCGCTACCCGGACTGTTAGCCCTCATCCAAGTCAACAACTCTGGCCAGGCCGGCGCCGATGGCGGCGGCGATCTCGGAGAGCAGATCGGCGTGCACGGCAGAGTCAATGGACAAGACCATGAGCGCGTCACCGCCCTGGGCATGCCGGCAGACCTGCATGCCAGCGATGTTGATCTCGTGGCTGCCGAGGACCTGGCCGACGGTGCCGACCACGCCGGGCCGGTCGGCGTAGCCGAGGAAGATCATGTGGTCGGCCGGGGTGATCTCGGCGTCCAGGCCGTTGACCTCGACCAGGTGCTCGGCCTGCCGCAGACCGGACAAGGTGCCGCTGACTGAGATCAGCTGCCCGTCCGGGGCGGTGCCGCGAACCGTCAGCAGGTTGCGCCAGTCCTGGCTGACCTCGTCGGTGCCGAGGCTCACCTCCACCCCGCGCTCCTTGGCTACCAGCGGTGCGTTGACGTAGGTGACCGGCTCCTCGGTGACGTCGCCAAACAGACCCTTCATCGTGGCCAGCTCCAGGACGCTCACGTCGAGCCGGGCGATCTCGCCCCTGGCCTCGACGGCAACAGACGCCGTCGCGCCCCCGGCGAGCGCGGCGAAGATGCGGCCCAGCTTCTCGCCCAGCGGCAGCCACGGCCGCAGGTCCTCGTGCACCGCCCCGCCTTGCACGTTAACGGCGTCTGGCACGAACTCGCCGTCCAGGGCCAGCCGGACCGACCTCGCCACCTGCGTGCCAGCCTTCTCCTGCGCCTCGCTCGTGCTGGCGCCAAGGTGGGGCGTGACCACCACGTTGTCGAAGCCGAACAGCGGGCTGTCGGTGCACGGCTCCCTGGCGTAGACGTCGATCCCAGCTCCGGCCACCCGGCCGTCCCGCAGCGCGCCCGCCAGCGCGGCCTCGTCGACGATGCCACCGCGCGCCGCGTTGATGATGCGGACCTCGGGCTTGACCAGGTGCAGCTCGCGATCGCCGATGAGCCCGATCGTCTCGGCGTTCTTCGGCAGGTGGACGGTGATGAAGTCAGCCTCGGCCAGGAGCTCGTCCAGGCTCACCATCTGGACCCCGAGCTGCGTCGAGATTGCCGGCGGGGCGTACGGGTCGTAGGCGATCACCGTCATGTCAAACGCGGCCAGCCGCTCTGCCACCAGCGCGCCGATCCGGCCGAGGCCGAGGATGCCGACGACCTTGTCCTGGAGCTCGACGCCGGTGTAGGCGGAGCGCTTCCACTGACCGTCCTTGAGCGAGGCGTGCGCTTGGGGCACATTCCTGGCCAGGGCGAGCAGCAGCGCGACTGCGTGCTCGGCGGCGCTGACGATATTGGACGCGGGCGCGTTCACCACCATCACGCCGGCTTTAGTGGCGGCGTCGACGTCCACGTTGTCCAGGCCCACCCCGGCTCGCGCGACCACGCGGAGCCTGCGGCCCGCCGCGATGGCCTCGGCGTCGATCTGCGTGGCGCTGCGGACGATCACCGCGTCGACGTCTGCGAGGGCCGGCAGCAACTGGCTGCGGTCCGCGCCTTCGGTGTAGCGGACCTCGAACGAGGCTTCCAGCAGCGCGATCCCGGCCGGGGATAGCTCTTCGGCGACCAGGACGACAGGTGCGGGCACGGAGTTCCTCCGAGTGGGCAGGCGTCGGGGGTTCACAGTGTATCGACAGGCTTTGTGAACCACTTCACAAGATCGTCGGCCCTGCCGATGAGCCTAGGGCGGCTGTCTCCGGCGCGGCCGCACGTTCAGCGGCGTCCGGCTCGGCGGGAACGGGGCCTGCACCGCCCACGACGGCGAGCGACTCGATCCCGTGGGCGGCCATCGGCCGGGCCACGAGGTACCCCTGTCCGAGCCCGCAGCCCATAGCCCGCAGGAGCTCGAGCTGCTCGGGCCGCTCGATCCCCTCGGCCACGATCTCGATGCCGAGGTCGTGCCCGACCTGGATGATCGTGCGGGTCAGCATGGCGAGGGTGCCATCAGTGCCGAGGCCAGCGACGAAGGACGGGTCGATCTTGATGATGTCGACTGGCAGCTGACGCAGGTAGGCGAGCGAGGCGTAGCCGGTGCCGAAGTCGTCGATGGCCAGCCGGACGCCGAGCTGGCGCAGCCTGGCCAGGCCGTCCATGACCGGGCCGTCGATCTCGATCAGGACCCGCTCGGTCACCTCGAGCGTCAGGGCCGACCGCTGAAGTCCGCTGTCGTCGATCGTCGTCAGCACCGTCTCGGCGAACCCGGCCGCGCTGACCTGGCGCAGCGAGAAGTTGACCGACAGGCCGACCTGCCAGCCTGACTCCCGCCACAGGGCAACCTGACGGCAGGCCTGACTCAGCACCCAGGCGCCGAGCGGCACGATCAGGCCCGAATCCTCGGCGATCCCGAGGAACTCCCTCGGCTCGACGTTCTCGCCGCCGCGTGACCACCGGACGAGCGCCTCCACGCTAGCCACTCGAGACGTCGACAGCTCGACCACCGGCTGGTACTCGATGCCGAGGTTGCCGTCCTCGATCGCGGCGCGCAGGTCGGTCGCCAGCTCCAGCCGGCGAAGCACGTCGGCGTGCATATGCGCGGCGAACACCTCGACCCGGCCGCCGCCAGCGTCCTTGGCCCGGGCCATGGCCAGGTCGGCGTTGCGCAGCAGGTGCTCAGCCAGGGGCGGATCGGCGAACGCGACACCAACGCTGGCCGTGATCGCCACGTCTCGGCCTGCCACCTGGAACGGCTCAGCGGCGACCGCGCCCGCTAGCCGTTCGGCGATGTCGACGATCTCCTGCGGGCTGGCTGCGCTCTCGATGAGAACGGCGAATTCGTCGCCGCCCCAGCGCGCGACCGTGTCATGCGCAGGCACCAGGCCGCGCAGCCGACGGCCGGCCTGCGCGAGGACCAGGTCGCCCGCGCCGTGGCCGACCGAGTCGTTGATCGCGGTGAAGCCGTCGAGGTCGACGAAGATCGCCCCGATCCGCTCCGCCCCGATCCGCTCCGCTCCGGCCTCGTCGTCGCTGTCGCGTGCGAGCAGATCCTTGGCCCGCTCCTCCAGGTAGGAGCGGTTTGGCAGCCCGGTCAGGCCGTCGTGAAAGGTGAGGTGAGTCACCTGGCGCTGAAGGGCCACCTGGTCGCTGATGTCCCGGGCGGTGATCAGGAGGAGCTCGGGCCGGCTCGGCTCGCCGTAGCGAGAGATCGTCGCCTGCACGTGCCGCCAGGTGCCATCGGCCGACCTGACGCGGCAGGCCACGAGCCCGGTCGAGGCAGGCAGGTCGGCGCGAACCGCGGCGACGGTACGCACCACGGTGCCGAGGTCGTCAGGATGTACCAGGCCCGGCAGCCGGGCGCCGGACAGTCGCTCGGGCGTGTAGCCGTAGTGCGCCACCGCCTTGCTCGCGTAGCTGATGAGGCCGGTCGCATCGCAGAGCAGCACTGCGTCACTCGTGCGGTCAGCTAGCTCATGGAACTGGCTATCGGCACGCTCGGCGAGGACCGACATCGCCGCCGCCTGACGAAGCAGCCCGGCGATCCTGACCACGAGTGCCAGTGCTAGCAGGGAGCCGGTGACGAGCGGGACCGGGCCGCTCCTCCCCCAGGTCACCACCGCAAAGATGAAGGTAACGAGGCTGGCCACGCCGGCCACGCCGAGTGCTATCAATGTGCTGAGCGGTGGATCAGCCGCAGCCGCCCGGGTCCCGCCCGCTGGCGCGCCCGCCTCGGTCTGCTCCGTGAGCGCGCTGGCGCCGAGCAGGCAGAACGCCACAAGCCACGCCACCTGCGGCCATGAGCCAGGATGCATGCCGCTCGCGCGGGCCTGCACCGCCAGGAAGTCGCCGATGGTCGCAGCGCACAGGGCCAGGTAAGGCATCAGCGCGCGACGGCCGACCCGGAGCGCGAGCCACAGCGTGCCGCTGAGGACCGCGAGGTCGACCGCCGGATGGATGAGGTCCACTGTGAACAAGCCGGGTCCGACGGCTGACGCCCGATAGGCGGACCGCAGGATGGCGATCCAGCCGATGCTGAAGACCGCCAGCATCAGGAGGCCCGCGTCCATCAGATAGCCGGGGTCCGATACCCGCCGGATGCGAGACTGACGGTCGTCGCGCGGTCGGCGGGGCGAGCCGCAGCAGGCCGAGCACCAGGGGCGGCAGGCCCAGGAGGGCCAGCAGGTCGGTCAGCGTCAGCTGGATTACGGCCGGCGTGACCTCGCCCGCGCTGGCGCCCTGCGCGGCGAAGGCCGCACCCCAGACCACGGTGGCGACCGCGAGCCATCGGCTCGCGCGGTCTCCGGTGCGAGCGCGCCTGATGAGGAGTGCCGCGGCCGCAGCGGCCAGCAGCACTCCGATGACTGTCCAGACCAGCGAGGAAGGGTTCATCGCGGCCAGGCGGATGCATGCGCCTGCACCGGGCGTGCGTGCACCTGACCTCCTGTCGGCTGCGACCCGAACCAGCGAACCGAACTGTGCTGAGCGAGCCAGGAAGACGCCGACGGCCGCATGCCGTTGCAGGGAGGTCATGCCTGCGGCTCGTCATTGAGCGACGGCAGCACACGACGCGCAGACGGTGCCAACAGTACCGGGCCAGCAGTTCCGGATCGTCCTGACGGGGACTCGCCGGAAACCTCGTGGTCTCGCACAATCAGTTACGCGCAAGCACTCTATGGCGCGGAGGTCACACTTCGATTGAGGAAGGGCCTACACACGGCGACAACTTCGAGGCGGTTCGCGATCAAGCCAGTGACCTGCGGATTCAGTACTCGCCGGTGATCACGTTCGCCAGCGGCTGACCGGCAAGGTATCGCTCTGTCGATCCGCGGGAAGACTGGCTGTGGCTTGGGCAGCGTCCCGCCGAAGTCATGGCAGGCCGCGGCCACCCTGGCCGCCAGGTCCGGCACGAACGGCCAGATCTCAGCGGCCAGGACCTGGCACGCCGCGACGAGCGCGCCGAGCACCTGATCAAGTCGCGCGCCCGCCGTGTGGTCGCCCGCTCGCTCAGCCCTGGCCAGGTGCCACGGCGCGGCCGCTTCGACGTAGCGATTCGCCTGCTCGACGATCTCGAAGACCGCCGCCGCGGCAGTCCGGAAGTCGAACCTGGCCAACGCCTGCCGGACGGATTCGGGTGTGCGCTCGGTTGTTTCCCGCAGCGCCGCCGCGTCGGCAGGCCAGTCCGGGGTGCTGCCGTGGTCCGGTCCGGCCGCCGCCGCCAGCCAGCGGCTCGTGCCCGGCGGCGGGGCGCACGGCCGGACGGCCCCGTTCCGGTCCGAATGAACGAGCGACACGACGCGGTTGACCAGGTTGCCAAGGCCGTTGGCGAGGTCCTCGTTGGCCCTGGCGACGAGCTTGTCGACGGTGAAGTCGGTGTCACCGACCCGCGGCACGTCGCGCAGCAGCCACCAGCGCAGCGCATCGGCTCCGTAGGCGCCGACCAGCGCGACGGGGTCATTGGCGTTCCCTGCATCGGCAGCCGACTTGCTGATCTTGCGCCCGTCGACGGTCAGGTAGTCGTGCACGAAGATCTCGGTCGGCAGCGGCTCGCCGGCCGACAGCAAGATCGCGGGCCAGTAGACGGCGTGGAACCGCAGCACGCCCTTCCCGACCACGTGTGTCCGCCGGTCGGCGCCTGCCCACCAGCGCTGATACTCGGCGCTGCGCCCGCCAGGTGCACCGTACCCAGGCGCCCCGTGGCTAGCTGCGCCGTGGCTAGCTGCGCCGTAGTTCAGCGACGTGATGTAGTTGCCGAGCGCGTCCCACCAGACGTAGATCACCTGACTCGGATCGCCGGGCACCGGGATGCCCCAGCCGCGGGCACGCGCCACCGAGCGGGACGCGCTGAAGTCCTCCAGACCACTGGCGATGAAGCCCAGCACCTCGTTGCGCCGGCTGGCTGGCTCGATCCGCAGCCGGCCTGAGCTGATCTCCTCGCGCAGCCGGTCGGCGTACTTCGACAGCCGGAAGAACCAGTTCTCCTCGGCAACCACCTGCGGCGGGGTGCCGTGGTCGGGACAGTTCCCGTTGTCGAGCTCGGCCTCGGTGTAGAACTGCTCGCAGCCGACGCAGTACAGCCCCTCGTAGGTCTTGCGGTACAGGTCGCCGCTGGCCGCGCAAGCCCGCCAGAGCCGCTCGACGCCTGGCCGGTGCCGCGGGTCGCTGCTGGTCCGGATGAAGTCGTCGAAGCTGAGTGACAGGTGCTCACGCAGGCCAGCGAACGCGCTGGCATTGCGGTTGACCAGCTCCCGCGTACTGATGCCGGCCGCCTCCGCGGCGAGCACGTTCTTGAGCGAATTGTCGTCGGTGCCGCTCTGCAGCCTGACCTCGTCGCCAATGCGGCGATGGTGACGGGCGAGCACATCGGCCTGGACGAGCTCGAGGGCGTGCCCCACGTGGGCGCGCGAGTTCACGTACGGAATGGTGGTGCTGAGGTAGACGCGCTGGGTGGTCATCGGAACCTCCTGGTGACGTCAGGGGCACCGACCCCGCACATGAATCGAGGCCCCTGAAGGGCCTCGTGCGGACTGAGTCCTGGCAGCGTGAGATGGCCCCGGCTAGCGGGGCATCATCTCCTGATGCGCGAAAGACTGCATGCTCCCAGTTAACCCGACGCCCCTGGCCAGCGTGAAGTCGACGTCGACCACGTACGCCACGCCCGGCGGGTCGGCTGGCGTGGCGGCCCTGAACTCATGGATCAGCGAGGCCCGGACGCCGAAAACGGCATCGCTGTCGTTGTACTCGTTCGCCGAGTCGAAGACGTGCGTGGTCACGGCCTGGTGGCCAGCCGCGCGCACGATGACGTGCACGTGCGCTGCGCGCCAGTAGTGCCGTCCGGTGAGCCGGAAGATCGTTCCGACCGGACCATCGACGGGAACGGGGTAGCTCACCGGACGCACCGTCCGGAACGAGTAGCCGCCGTCAGCGCCGGTCGTGAACACCCCGCGGAGATTGAACCGCGGCTGCTCCGGATCCTCGATGTCATACAACCCATTGCCGGCGCACTGCCACACGTCAAGCGACGCACCCGCGATCGGGATGCCGTCGGTATCGATCACTCGGCCGCGGATCAGGGTCTGCTCGCCGTCCTGCGGCCGCCCGATCGGTGCGCCCAGCTCGCGATGCGGCGCCCCCGGCAGGTAAAACGGCCCGAGCACGGTGGACTCAGTGGCGCCCTCGGCTCCGTTGAGGGTCTCCACCAAGGAGGACAGTCCAAGAACGTCCGAGAGCAGGATGAACTCCTGCCGCTCGGGGTAGCACTCTTGCCCAACGGCGGTCAGGAACTCCAGCCCCGCCATCCACTCCGCGGTCGTCAGCCGGGTCTCCGCCGCGAAGGCGTGCAGGTGCTTGATTAGCCCAGTCAGCAGCTCGCGCAGCCGCGGGTCGGGAGTCTCGCCGTACGCCCGCAGGACGTCGTTCGTCAGCTGATTGCTCATCCAGTCCAGGGTACGGCCGACGGGGCGCGGTTCAAGTCAAGCGTTGCAGGATCAGTTCGCGGACCCTGGTGGCGTCGGCGCGGCCCTTGGTGGCCTTCATGACCTGGCCGACTAGGGCGCCTGCTGCTGCGGTCTTGCCGGCGCGGATCTTGGCGGCGATGTCGGGGTTCGCAGCGATCGCGGCGTCGACTGCCTCGAGTAGCGCGCTGTCGTCGCTGACGATAGCGAGACCCTGCGCCGCGATCACGGCATCGGGGTCGCCTTCGCCTGCCAGGACAGCGTCGAGGACCTGGCGGGCGAGCTTGTCGTTCAGCGAGCCGCTTGCAACTAGCTCGCTGACCCTGGCTACCTGCGCTGGCGTGATCGGGAGCGAGGACAGCTCGACGCCCGTCTCGTTGGCGCGGCGGGCTAGCTCGCCCAGCCACCACTTGCGTGCGTCGGCGGGTGATGCGCCGGCTGCCACGGTCTGCTCGACGAGGTCGAAGGCGCCTGCGTTGTGCAGGGCGGTCATATCTAGGTCAGACAGGTTCCACTCGGCCTGGAGCCGTACCCGTCTCGCGGCAGGGAGCTCGGGCAGGCCGGCCCGGATCTCCTCGATCCAGTCGGCGTCCGGTGCGATCGGAACCAGGTCCGGTTCCGGGAAGTAGCGATAGTCCTGCGCTTCTTCCTTGCTCCGGCCCGCGGTGGTGGTCCCGGTGTCCTCGTGGAAGTGCCGGGTCTCCTGGACGATGCGCTGGCCGACGTCCAGCCGGGCCGCCTGCCGCTCGATCTCGAACCTGACCGCCCGCTCCACCGAGCGCAGCGAGTTCACGTTCTTGGTCTCGGTGCGGGTGCCCCACTCCGCGGCGCCACGGGGCGCGAGCGAGGTATTGACGTCGCACCGCAGCGAGCCTTCCTCCATCCGCACGTCAGACACGCGCAGGGTGCGCAGCAGGTCACGCAGCTCGGTGACGTAGGTGCGCGCCACGACGGGCGCGAGCGCGCCAGTACCGGTGACTGGCTTCGTCACGACCTCGACCAGCGGGATGCCGGCCCGGTTGTAGTCGACCAGCGAGTAGTCGGCACCGTGGATCCGGCCCGTGGCGCCGCCCATGTGCATCGACTTGCCGGTGTCCTCCTCCAGGTGCACGCGCTCGATGCCGACGCGGAACGTCTGTCCCTCGACGATCACGTCGATCCAGCCGTCGGTGCACAGCGGCTCGTCGTACTGCGAGATCTGGAAGTCCTTCGGCATGTCCGGGTAGAAGTAGTTCTTCCGGGCGAACCGGCACCACGACGCGATCGAGCAGTTCAGCGCCAGCCCGATCCGGATGGTGTACTCGATCGACGCGCGGTTGGCTACGGGCAGCGAGCCGGGCAGGCCGAGGCAGACCGGGCACACCGCGGAGTTCGGCGGCAGGCCGAATGTCGTCGGGCAGCTGCAGAACATCTTGGTGGTCGTGCCGAGCTCGACGTGTGTCTCCAGGCCGATCACCGGCTCGTACCTGGCTACCGCCTCGTCGTAGGGCACTAGCTGGGCTAGCTCGGTCATCGCGTCTCTCCCTCCGCGCCGCCGGCCGCAAGGCCCCGCGCCTGCGCCAGCAACGGGCCACCCCACCGCTGCTGGAGTGCGGCCTCGACCGCGCCGGCGACCCGATAGGTCCGATCGTCGGCCAGCGCCGGCGCCATGATCTGGAGCCCAACTGGCAGTCCGTTCTCAGGCGCGAGCCCGCAGGGCACTGAAATGGCCGCGTTCCCAGCCAGATCCGACGGAATCGTGCACAGGTCCGCCAGGTACATCGCCATCGGATCGTCTGCGCGTTCCCCGATGGGGAACGCGGTCGTCGGAGTGGTCGGCGACACCAGCACGTCGACCTGCTCGAAGGCAGCATCGAAGTCCTGCGCGATCAGCGTGCGCACCTGCTGGGCCTTGCCGTAGTAGGCGTCGTAGTAGCCGCTGGACAGCGCGTACGTGCCGAGCATGATCCGGCGCTTCACCTCCGGCCCGAATCCGGCCTCCCTGGTGAGCGACATCACCTCGTCCGCGCTGCGGGTGCCGTCGTCGCCGACCCGCAGCCCGTACCGCATCCCGTCGAAGCGGGCCAGGTTCGATGAGCACTCGCTGGGCGCGATCAGGTAGTAAGCCGGCAGCGCGTACGTGAAGTGCGGGCAGGACACATCGACGACCTTGGCGCCGAGCGACTCGAGCAGCTCGACTGCCTCGTTGAACCTGGCCTGCACGCCGCTCTGGTAGCCGTCGCCGCTGAACTCGGCCACGACGCCGATGCGCAGCCCGGACACATCAGGCTGCCGGGCTGCGGCGACGACCGGTGGCACCGGCGCGTCCACCGACGTCGAGTCGCGCGGGTCGTGCCCCGAGATGGCCTCGTGCAAGAGAGCGGCGTCGAGCACGGTGCGGGCGAGCGGGCCTGGCGTGTCCAGCGACGAGGCGAACGCGACCAGGCCGTACCTCGAGGAGCCGCCGTAAGTCGGCTTCATCCCGACGATGCCGCAGACCGCCGCTGGCTGGCGAATCGACCCACCGGTGTCGGTGCCGATCGCGAGCGGCGCCTCGTAGGCGGCCACCGCGGCGGACGAGCCGCCGGATGAGCCGCCGGGGATCAGGTCGAGGTTCCACGGGTTGTGAGACGGGCCGTAGGCGGAGTTCTCCGTGGATGAGCCCATCGCGAACTCGTCCATGTTGGTCTTGCCGAGGATGATCACCCCGGCCTCGCGCAGCCGCCTCGTGACCGTCGCGTCGTAAGGCGGCCGCCAGCCGTCGAGGATCTTAGACCCGCACGTCGTCGGCATGTCCGCGGTCGTCATGACGTCCTTGAGCGCCAGCGGCACTCCGGCCAGCGGGCCGAGCGGTTCCCCGGCTGCCCGCTTGCGATCGACGTCCCCGGCGGCGGCCAGCGCGCCCGTGCCCGCCACGTGCAGGAAGGCATGCACGTCTGGGTCAACGGCGGCGATCCGGTCCAGGTGCGCCTGGGTCACCTCGACCGCCGAGACCTCGCCCGCGGCCACGGCCGCAGCGATCTGCGCCGCGGTCAGCTGCGTGAGCTGCGCGTGATCGGCGGCCACGTCAGTCCTCCGTCAGGATGCGCGGTACGCGGAACCTGCCCTGTTCGGCCGCCGGTGCCGCGGCGAGCGCCTGCTCAGGCGTCAGACACGGCTCCTCGACGTCGTCGCGGAAGACATTGACCACCGGGACGGCGTGCGTCATCGGCGGGATCCCCTCGGCCGTGACCTCCTGTACCCGCGCCACGTCGCTGATGATCTGGTCAAGCTGGCCTGCGAAGTGATCGAGTTCGGCGTCCGTCAGGGCCAGCCTCGACAGCCTGGCCAGGTGCGCTACCTCGTCCCTGGTAATGGACATGAAGGCCATCCTATGGGGCTGCTCACTCAGCGTTCGACGGCATTACGCGCCGCACCGGTGCTGGCGCTAAGCCCGCCAGCCAGACGGCGGCAGGACGACCGAGCCGTGCGGCCCGGCCGGTCGCGGCTCGCGTGATCCGACGGTGGCGGCAGGCGCCGGGGCGATGCGCTGGACGCGCTGGCCATCCACGCGCGCCGCCGTGTGGTCCACCAGCCAGGCGGTCGCGGACATCGCGTTCATCGGGCGGGCGAAGTGCCAGCCCTGCGCCGCCACGCAGCCCATCGCCAGCAGGGTGGTGGCGACCTCGGCCGACTCGACGCCTTCGGCCACCGAGCGAATGCCGAGCGCGGCGGCTAGATCGAGGATCGACTTCACCACGACCTCGTCGTCCGGCGACTCCAGCATCCTGCCGATGAACGAGGAGTCCACCTTCACCTCGCTGAACGGCAGCCGCTTGAGCCGGAGCAGAGAAGAGTAGCCGGTGCCGAAGTCGTCCAGGCTGAGGCCCACGCCGATGTCAGCCAGCGCCTCCGCGGTCGCGACCGAGTGGGCCGGCTCGCTGGTCAGCACGCGCTCGTCGATCTCTAGCAGCAGTGCATCCGGTGGCACGTGGTGGCGGTTCAGGCACTGCTCGACGACCTCGGCGAGGCCGGTGTCCAGCAGGTCGCGGCCGGAGACGTTGAGCGACATCTCCAAATCAAGGCCTGCTTGCCGCCACAGCGCAGCCTGGGCAACCGCGGTCTCGATGACGAAGGCGGTCACCTCGCGCATCAGATAGGACTGCTGTACTACCGGGATGAAGTCCTGTGGCGTCAGCATGCCGCGGACCGGGTGCCGCCAGCGGACCAGCGCTTCAACCCCGGCCGCCCGCTGGTCAGCCAGGTACACCTTCGGCTGGTAGTGCAGCTCCAGCTCGCCGCGGTCCAGGCCGCGCCGCAGCTCACCGAACAGCGCGAGCCGGGCCGGCGAGTTGCGATCCAGGTCGGCCACGTACCGCTCGACCCCGCTGCGCCGCTGCTTAGCCAGGTACATCGCCATGTCGGCGTGCTGCATGAGCATCTCGTCGGCGGTCGCGTCGTCCGGGAACATGGCGATGCCGATGCTCACCTCGATGACGAAGGACATGCCCTCCAGCCGGATCGGCTCGGCCACGGCCGCCCGCAGTCGCGCCGCCACCTCGCGCGCAGCGCCGACTTCCTTGACCGACGGCAGCAGCACGGCGAACTCGTCGCCGCCGAGGCGAGCCACGAGGTCGCCGGGCCGGATGCTGTGGGTCAGCCGGTGCGCGACCAGTCGCAGCAGCCGGTCGCCGACCGCGTGCCCGAGCGTGTCGTTGACCTCCTTCAGCCCGCGGTCGAGATCGAGCAGCAGGAAGCCCACCTTGGTGCCCGAGCTGCCGGCCTGGGCGAGCGTGCTCTGGAGCCGGAGCATCAGGAGCTTGCGATTGGCCAGCCCGGTCAGCTCGTCATGGTGCGCCTGGTGCTCCCGCTGCACCGAGATCGCGGCGTTGACGTAGATGGCCGCGAGCGGGAACGCGAACAGCACGAGCAGCAGCGCTGACGCCCGGCTCTCGGCGATGACGACGGCGACGAGCGGTGCGGTGGCCAGCAGCACCAGGCTGACGATGCCCTGATAGGGCAGCGTCCTGACGAGCGCCTTCAGTACTGGCTCGCGAGCGTGCAGGGCGACGGCCACCGTGTCCAGGACATAGCTGACCGCGAAGCAGGCCGCGGCCGCCAGCAGGATCTGCCAGAGATCGGCGCCCTGCGGCACGAAGGGGTGGGCCGGCACGATGCGGCCCCGGAAGGCGTGGAGCACGCTGCCACCGGCCGCAAGGCCCAGCGTGGCGACTGCCGCGTTGAAGGCGGCGCGATGCGGTGCCTTGCGCTTAGCCAGCATGACCAGCATCGTGGCCGGGGCGCGCAGCAGCACGGCGACCGGCAGGCCCCAGGCGATGAGGGCAGCGAAGCTGAACGTGACCGAGGCGACGGGCGCCTCTTGGCTAGAGCGGCCCGGCGTGACGATCGGCCATATCTCGCCGAGCACCACCATGCCGGCCAGGACCCAGAACAGCGGATGGCCGATCAGGCTGGACAGGTGGATCATGCCGATCACACAGGCCGCGAAGACCACGGTCCCGACCACAGTCACCAGTGACATGTGGATCCACAGCGGCGAGCCGACGCGCGGGCCGATGTCCCTGGTATCGGTCGGGTCCTTCATGGCTCCTCATCGGCCGGCCGTCGCGCAGCGTGCAGCACTCGGCGCTTTCCGTGAATTCTACGGCAGAAAACGTACTTCCCGAAGCCAATTGCATACTATCCGTAACAACTTGCGATCAGCAGCGATCGGCGGACAACCGGGTCAGGTCATCACCGACGCCCTCGCCGCATCGGCTCCTTCTGACAGGAGCACACCCAGTCCCGCCTCGTCCAGCACCGGCACGCCAAGTGACTCGGCCTTCTCAAGTTTCGACCCGGCATTCTGCCCAGCGACGACGAAGCTGGTCTTTTTCGAGACCGAGCCCGATACCTTCCCGCCCCGGTCCTGGATGGCCTCAGCCGCCTCGTCCCGCGTATAGCCCTCGAGCGTGCCGGTCAGCACGATGGTGAGCCCGGCCAGTGGGCCGCCCGTCCGGCCGGTGCTGTCTGCCGCGTCGCGGGCCGTCGCTACGAAGCCCGGCGTGGCCAGGTCGACGCCGGCCAGCCGCCATTTCGCCACGATCGCCGCGTGCCAGTCCACCTCGAACCACTCGCGCAGCGACCTGGCGATGGTCGGCCCGACGTCGTCGACGGTGACCAGCGCCGCCTCGGACGCCGCGGCGATGGCGTCCACGGATCCGAACGCTGCCGCCAGGGCCCGCGCCGCCGTCGGCCCGATGTGCCGGATCGACAGGGCTACCAGGATCCGCCATAGCGGCTGGTGCCGCGCATCCTCCAGGTTGGTGAGCAGCCTGGTGGCATTCGCGGTCAGTGTCCCGCCCTTGGTCACGAAGAACGGGACGGTGGCGAGGGCCTCGGCGGTCAGCCCGAACAAGTCGCCCTCGTCTGTCACCAGCCCGGAGTCGAGCAGGGCGACCGCGGCCTCGTAGCCAAGCACCTCGATGTCCAGGGCTCCCCGGCCGGCCAGGTGGAACAGCCGCTCCCGCAGCTGCGCGGGGCACGACCTGGCGTTCGGGCATCGCCAGTCGACGCCGCCCTCCTCGCGCGCCAGCGCGGTGCCACACGCCGGACAGTGCGTCGGGAACTCGAACGCCCGCTCTGCGCCCGTGCGCAGGTCGATCACGGGCCCGACCACCTCCGGGATGACGTCGCCGGCCTTGCGCAGGACCACCATGTCGCCGATGAGCACGCCCTTGCGCGCGATCTCGTCGGCGTTGTGCAAGGTCGCGTTCTCGACCGTGGACCCGCTGACCTTGACCGGCTCCATCACCGCGAACGGCGTCACCCGCCCGGTCCGGCCGACATTCACCCGGATGTCGAGCAGCCGGGTATTGACCTCCTCCGGCGGGTACTTGTAGGCGATCGCCCACCGCGGGGCACGGCTGGTCGCGCCCAGCTGGCGCTGCACGTCCAGGGTGTCGATCTTGACGACCACGCCGTCGATCTCGTAGGGCGGGTCGTGCCGGTGCTCCGCATAGTGAGTGATGTACTTTCGTACGCCTTCGATGTCGGGCACGACCTGGTACAGGTCGCTGACCGGCAGTCCCCACTGCCGCAGCCGCTCGTACCAGTCCGATTGCGCCTGCGGCAGGTCGGCAAGGCCCTCGACGCGGCCGATGCCATGCACGATCATGTTGAGCGCGCGCGAGGCGGTGATCCGCGGGTCCTTCTGCCGCAGTGACCCGGCAGCCGAGTTGCGCGGGTTGGCAAACGGCGGCTTGCCTGCCTCGGTCAGCCGCTGGTTCAGCTCCTCGAATGCGGTCAGCGGCAAGAACACCTCGCCGCGTACCTCCAGTACGTCCGGCCAGCCGCCGCCGGCGAGCCGGTTCGGTACCGCGGCGATGGTCTTGACGTTCTGCGTCACGTCCTCGCCGGTCATACCGTCGCCCCTGGTCGCCGCTCGCTGAAGGCGGCCGTTGCGGTAGAGCAGCGCGACGGCCAGCCCGTCGATCTTCAGCTCGCACAGATAAGGGCCGCCGCCGCCAAGCCGCTCAGCCCTCGCTACCCAGCCGTCCAGGTCCTCGGCCGAGAACACGTTGTCCAGGCTGAGCAGCCGCTCCAGGTGCTGGACCGGCGTGAAGTCAGTCGAGAACGTGCCGCCTACGCGCTGGCTGGGCGAGTCTGGCGTGCGCAGCTCGGGGATCTGTGCCTCGATGCTCTCCAGCTCGCGCATCATCGTGTCGTACTCGATGTCGGAGACCAGCGGCGAGTCGAGCACGTGGTACCGGTACTGATGCTCTAGCAGCTCGGCCGCCAGCTCGGCATGCCGCGGCCGAGGATCTTGCTGCGTCATCGCTCGCCTCCTGTCACCCGGATCAGTGCGCTCGATCGGTCGGTCAGGTTCGGTTGATCATCTCGGGCGCGATCCGCGCCGCCTCACGGCAATGCTGGAGCGACGCCCGCGCCGCGGCCGGCGAGACACCCGGCAGTCCGCAGGCCGGGGTGATGACGACCTGCTCGGTCAGCAGGTCCGGCGCGAGTCCAGTCCGCCGCCACAGCGTGACGATCTGCTCCGCGGTCTGCCGGGGAGCCAGCGGCGGGCCGCTGACGAGCCGCTGCGCGCTCGCGGCTGGCAGCGCCCCGGCGAACAGCCCGCGCCCGCCCTCGGCGAGCTCGGCAATCTGGTCGGTGTCACTAGGCCGGAGGAAGCCAAGATCGAAACTGACCGCCGATGCGTCGGCGGCCTTGATTTCAGGGAACGGGGTCGGCTGACCACAGCAGTGCACGACCGTGTACGCGGCGGGTGCCGCGAGCACGGTTCCCAGCCGCTGGCTCGCCACCGCCGTGTCGACCGCGGCCATAGTCCCAAGCCCGCTGGCCGTCGGCACCCGGCCGAGTAGCGCCGCGGGCAGCGACGGCTCGTCGACCTGAACGATGAGCGTGGCACCCGGCACCCGCCTGCGGATGTCGGCCGCGTGTGCGGCCAGGCCCTCGGCCAGCGAGCCGGCGAGGTCGGCGACCGCGCCGGGGTCGGCGAGCGCCGGGTTGGCCGAGTGAGTCAGCTCCAGCGCCGCGGCCAAGGTCCATGGTCCGCAGATCTGGATCTTCAGCGGTCCGGCGTAGCCGTCGGCCACTTCCTCCAGCGCGTCGAGGTCCTGTGACCAGAAGCCGGCGGCCCTGCTCATGTCCCGGCTCGGCCGCTCGGTGAGCTGCCAGCCGCGTGTTGTCGTCTGAACCGGCATGTCCACGAGCAGCGCGGCGGTCCGGCCGATGATGTCGGCACCTGGCCCGCGGTTCGGCAACTCGGGCAGGTAGGGCAGGTCCGGGACCGCACCGAACACCACCCGGCACGCCTCGATCGGGTCGGTGCCTGGCATCGACCCGATCCCGGTGGCGCTCCCGGCCGGCCACGGGAACTGTTGCTCCTGACTCACGCAGCCGAGCCTAGTGGTGCCGGCCGACGTCGCGGTCGATGACCAAAGCCGCATGCGGGCAACGCATGCGGGCCGTTGTCGCACCGCGCCCCCTTAACGGCTGCGGTGCGACAACGGCGGTCTCCGGCGAGCGTCCGGCTAGCTCCGTGAGCTAGTTGTCGGCTCGGCTGAGCCCATCAGGTCGTCGGGATTGCTGCCTATGGTCCGGTCCTGTTCCATGCGGACGTACCGTCCGAGCACGATCCGAGCTATCTGAGCAGTGGCGCCGGGTGCGCTGTTGTTCGTCAGGGTCAGGTAGCGCTCTTCCCGGCGGACTCCGATGATCACGATGCTCGTGACCACTACGACGAACGCGAATCCGGCGGCGACGGCGAAAACTATGACCTCGATGGCTGCCATGCTCATCCCCCTTTCAGGCCGGGTGGGCGGCTCGGCGACTCTCCTCTCGGAACTACCTTGACCTCACAGCTAGGACTGCTAGGATCACCCCATCTGTTGGAGCCATCCCAACCTTTGGTACTTTGATGGTGACAGCAACGAAGATCCACAGCAAGACTTCAGCCCAACAATTTGTATGAGTGGTATGGTCCCAGCTAATCCCTCAGGACCTACTGTTGGATTTGTTGGTATGTTGGTGAGGTGGGAGATGGCTGACCATCCGAAGTGGCGACAGATCGCCGAGGATCTGCGGCTGAAGATCGAGTCCGGTGACGTCGGCTCCGCCGGCAAGCCGCTCCCCACGGAGCTTGAGTTGCAAGACCAGTACGGCGCGTCGAGGAACACCGTCCGTGATGCAATCAGATGGCTCGCCGGGCTCAACTTGGTATACACGCGGTCAGGCCAAGGCACGTTCGTCACGCAGAAGATCGAGCCGTTTGTCACCAAGCTCTCAACCGACCCATTGGGCGATGAAGGAAGCGTCGGCAGTGAGAGCTCGGCCTTTGCCTCCGAGGTCACCCTTGGCAGCAGGCAGGCTACGGTCTCGGTTCCGCGGGTAGAGATCCAGCAGACTGCCGGCATATCGGCACAAGAACTCCTCCTTGCCGAGGGCGCCTCGGTAGTCAGCCGACATCAGCGACGCCTGATCGATGGCGTGCCTTGGTCGCTGCAGACGACGTTCTACCCGATGCGCCTAGTCGAGCAAGGAGCTGTCCGCCTCATTCAGGCTGAGGACATCAGTCAGGGAGCGGTCAACTACATCGAGCAAGTGCTGGCTATCAAGCAGGCCGGGTGGCGCGACCGGTTCACCGTACGCGTGCCAGACGCCACTGAGACTACTTTTTTTGGCCTGCCCGATGACGGACGCATCGCCATGATCGAGATCATCCGGACTGGCTATGACGCCACAGGTGAGCCATTCCGGGTCACGATCACGTCGTATCCAGCGGACCGGAACCAGTTCGTCATGGAGTACGGCAAGGTGCCTGACGCCGCAGCTGACGCGCAGCATCGATGAAGACCTCCAGGCCCTCCTCGGAGAGGCCCCGGCGGAGCAAGAGCCACGGGATTAGCCCGGCGGCAACGAAAAGTACGGCGAGGAGGTGTCATGGCCAAGCGACACGGTCGCCCGTCGCTGCAGTACCGCTACGAGCACTACGATCCATGCTGATCTGCGGACGCGTGCTCTGCTAGCGGCCGCTCCGGCCCCCGTTGGGGATCCGGCTTTGTATATATGCCGCCGGCGCTGGTTGGCTGAGACCACGGGCAGCGCCGGCAACGCAGTGAACGCTAGCAGTGCCATGAGGCGCGCGTGGTGGCAATTGCCTGCTGATGCTGTTGTGCGCATCGAGGTAAAGAAGTCTTTACCTACCTCATTCAGCCGGATCATGACGTAACTTTGCGTTTCCATAGCGTCACGCATGGCGATACAAGCTCCACAGGCCTGCCCAGGCCCAGGGCTGGCAGAGGAGGTGTCATGGTCCTGCGACACGGGCGACCGTCCGCCCAGTACCGCTACGAGCACTACGACCCCTCCTAGTCACACGTGTGTGACCAGGAAGGATTCTCTGGGCAGTCGGCGTCGCTTCATTGGCCACGTGGCGATCTGGAGGGCGTCGGCGCCCGGCTAAGACCTGATTCCGCGGGGCGTGCCGCGCGGCCTAAAATAGGTACCTATGCGCAATTGGCCATTATTCCTCGAACGCGCGGAGATGGCTGATGCGGCGAAAATAATTGCGCTGATCGACGATGACGCCGCGAAGTGGCTCAGCACCATGGACACCGATCAGTGGCAGTCGCCCTGGCCAACCCGCGCAGACCGAGACGGTCGGGTACGCGACGCGATTGCGCAGCGCAAGACCTGGATCTGCTGGGACGGGCGCACGCCTGCGGCGACCTTGACCGCTGACCTTCAGCACGATCCGTACTGGTCGCCTGATGCCCGGTCCAAGCCAGCCATTTATGTCCACCGGCTCGTAGTGGCCCGTCAGTACGCCGGGATGCACCTTGGCGGCTCGTTGCTGGACTGGGCAGGACGAACCGCCCGGCTCGCACACGGCGCCCACAGCATCAGGATCAGCGTCTGGACAGATAACCTGCGCCTGCATCGGTATTACCGAGGCGAAGGCTTCACGCTGCGTGGCTTGCACGCCGACGATGGCTATCCCTCAGCTGCTCGCTTCGAAAAGCTAACGAGCGTCATCCCTTTCTCGTGGCCACCGCTATTCAGCGCGCCGAGCCGACTGGCAGAGTCGTAACAATCGTGGCACTGCCAAGGACGGCGTCGCCGTCGTACAAGACCGCAGCCTGGCCCGGAGCGATGCCGCGGGCGGGCTCGCGCAGGCTGATCCGGACCACCTCGCCATCCTGGTGACAGACGGCCGGATGTACCTCGCCATGAGCGCGCAACTGGACCAGGCAGTCGAAGGGCGCCAACGGCGGCAGCCAGCCCGACCAGACCGGCCTGCTGGCCTCGATCTCCAGCACGTCGAGGGCTTCCGCCGGGCCGACGGTGACTGTCCGCGAGACCGGCTCGATGCTGAGCACGAACCTCGGTCGGCCGTCGGCGGCCGGTCTGTCAATGCCGAGCCCCTTGCGCTGGCCGATAGTGAATCCGTAGCTGCCGTCGTGCGTCCCGACCACGGTGCCGTCGGCGTCAATGATCTCGCCGGGCGCGCTGCCCAGCTTGCGCTGCAGGAAGCCCCTGGTATCGCCGTCAGCGATGAAGCAGACGTCGTGGCTGTCGGGCTTGTCTGCGACGCTGAGGCCGCGAGCGGCGGCCTCCTTGCGCACCTGGTCCTTGGTGGTATCGCCGAGCGGGAACATGGCCCGGCCCAGCTGCTCGCTCGTCAGCACGGCGAGCACGTACGACTGGTCCTTAACCGTGTCCACGCTGCGTACGAGCCGGGTCTGGCCGGAAGCCCCCGGCACCGGCTCCAGCCGCGCGTGATGCCCGGTGCAGACGGCGTCGAAGCCGAGTGCCACCGCCCGGTCCAGTACGGCGGCGAACTTGATCTTCTCATTGCAGCGCAGGCACGGATTCGGGGTGTTGCCACGCGCGTACTCGCTGACGAAGTCCTCGACCACGTCGGCGTGGAACCGCTCGGCCATGTCCCACACGTAGAAGGGGATCCCGATGACGTCGGCGGCCCGGCGGGCGTCGCGGGCGTCCTCCAGCGTGCAGCAGCCACGGGCGCCAGTCCGATACGAGCTCGGGTTGCGGGACAGCGCGAGATGGACGCCCGTGACGTCGTGCCCGGCCGCCGCCGCCCGCGCGGCGGCCACGGCCGAGTCGACGCCGCCCGACATGGCAGCGAGGACACGCAAAGTAGTCATCGTGTCTCAGAATACGGCCGTCCGGCGGCCCTACCGGCCGCGCGTGGCTCGTTGCCTGGCACAGCGGGGAGTCAGCGGGCCGCGCGGCGGGCCCGCTCGACGACCTCGCCGATCACGGCACCGAGGGCGTCCACGTCGGACTGCTCGGACGAGTGTCCTAGCGAGAACCGCAGCGACCCGCGCGCCCTGGCGTCGTCAGCGCCCATCGCCAGCAGCACGTGGCTCGGCTGGGCCACGCCCGCCGTGCACGCCGAGCCGGTGGAGCAGGCGATGCCACGGGCGTCGAGCAGCATCAGCAGCGCGTCGCCCTCGCAGCCAGGGAAGGAAAAGTGCGCGTTGCCGGGCAGCCGCCCCGGCCCAGGCGGAGCGCCGTTGAGCACGACGTCCGAGACCGCCGCCCGCACCTGGGCGATGAGATCATCCCGGAGCGCCGCCAGCCGCTTGGCCTCATCCACCCGATGCTCCGTCGCTACCTGAACGGCCACGGCAAATGCGCGGATCGCCGGCACGTCCAGGGTGCCGGACCTGACGTCGCGCTCCTGGCCCCCGCCGTGCAGGACCGGAACCGGCTGCTCGCCCTTGGCCAGCAGCAGCGCGCCAACCCCGACAGGGCCGCCGATCTTGTGCGCCGTGATGGTGAGCGCGGTGGCACCGGAATCGGCGAGGCTCACCGGCAGCTGGCCTGCGGCCTGCACGGCATCGCTGTGGAACGGGATCTGATGCCCGGCGGCGAGCCCGGCCAACTCGGCGATCGGCTGGACGCTGCCGACCTCGTTGTTGGCCCACATGATGCTGATCACCGCCACGCTGGCCGGGTCCCGCTCGATCGCGTCCGCCAGCGTGGCCGGGCTGACCACGCCTGAGGGCTGCACTGTCAGCCAGTCGACGTCCGCGCCCTCGTGCTCGGCCAGCCAGCCGACGCTGTCCAGCACGGCGTGGTGCTCGGTCGCCGTGGCCAGCACGCGCGTCCTGGCCGGGTCGGCGGCCCGCCGCGACCAATACAGGCCCTTCACCGCCAGGTTGTCTGCCTCGGTGCCGCCGCTAGTAAAGACGACCTCGCTGGGCCTGGCGCCGTAGGCCTCGGCGATGAGCTCCCGTGATTCCTCGACCACGCGCCGAGCCCGGCGCCCGGCGTTGTGCAGGGATGACGGATTCCCGAGCTGGGCGAGCTCCTCGGTCATGGCTGCCAGGGCCGCTGGCAGCATCGGGGTCGTGGCCGCGTGATCCAGGTACACCGCTGTAGCCGTGGCCGCCCTGGCCTCCGGCCGCTGTACCGGGTCATGACCGGCAGCACTGGCATTTGACATGATGCGCCCAGCCTAACTGCGTTCCGGCCGACATTGCTGATCGCGCCCGCCAACGGCCGGGCCCGGCCCGGGAGCGTCAGCCTTCCGACCGCTTGCCGATCTCCTCCACGAGCTGGGGCACGACCTTGAACAGGTCACCGACCACGCCGAAGTCGGCCAGCTCGAAGATCGGCGCCTCGGGATCCTTGTTGACGACCATGATCGTCTTGGAGGTCTGCATGCCGGCCCGGTGCTGGATCGCGCCCGAGATGCCGATCGCCATGTACAGCTGCGGTG
The DNA here is from genome assembly GCA_963792725.1 of uncultured Actinomycetota bacterium. GTDB lineage: Bacteria > Actinomycetota > Actinomycetes > Streptosporangiales > Streptosporangiaceae > JAJYUU01. Next base: position 483,298 of record CAWBXJ010000006.1, read on the forward strand.
ACACGGTCTTGCCGGTCTGCCCGACCTGGAACTGGTGCGGATACCAGCCCGCGTCGGTGGCCGCCCGGGACGCGCCGACGGCCGCGCCGAGCGAATCGGCCAGCTGCTCGATCAGCGCGAAGTGCTCGCCCGAGCCGAGGCCGCGGCCACCAGAGACGACGATCGACGCCTCCGTCAGCTCGGGCCGCTCGCCACGCTCGGCCACGACCTTGCCAGTGACCCGCGCGGCCTTGGCGTCGTCGCTCACGGTGAAGCCAACGGCCTCGATCTCAGCGGCGCCAGCGGCGGGCTCGGGCGTGACCGCGTTCGGCCGGACCGCGATAACCGGGGTGCCCGTGCGGACCCTGGACTGGACGGTGATCGCGCCCCCGAAGATCGACTGCTCGCCGACCAGGCCGTCGCCGAGCCCAGTGACGTCGGTCAGGACACCAGACCCGGTCTTCACCGCCAGCCGGCCTGCCACCTCGCGCCCTTCCGACGTCGCCGCCACCAGCACGGCCGCCGGCGCCTTCTCGGCGACCAGGTGCGCGAGCAACTCGGCCTTGGGTGCCACTACGTAGTCGGCGTAGTCGGCGCTGTCGGCGACGTAGACCTTCGCCGCGCCGAACTCCGCGAGCCGGGCGCGAGCACCCTCGGCGCCCTCGCCAGTCCACACCACGGCCGGCTCGCCGTGCGCGCGGGCGAGCGTCAGCAGCTCAGTAGTGACCTTCTTGACGGTCTCGCCATCGTGCTCGGCAAGTACCAGGATCTCAGCCATTCAGGACAGCCTTCCGCATCAGCCACTCGGGGTTCACAGCGTGCTCAGATGAAAGCTTGCTCAGATAAAAGCGTGCTCAGATGAACTTGCGGGTCGCCAGGAACTCGGCGGCCTTGACGCCGCCGTCGCCCTCGTCGGTCACGATCGTGCCGGCCGCGCGCGGCGGCCTGCTGGCGAAGCTGACCACCTCGGTTGCGCTCGCGCTCAGGCCCGCCTGCCCCGCTTCCATGCCCAGGTCGGCCAGGCTCAGCGTCTCCACCGGCTTCTTCTTGGCCGCCATGATGCCCTTGAACGACGGGTAACGCGGCTCGTTGATCTTCTCGACCACGCTGACAACGGCGGGCAGCGTCCCCTCGACCGTGTCGTAGCCGTAGTCGGCCTGGCGGTGAATGCTGATCTTCGACCCGTCGGTCTCCACCTTGCTGGCAAACGACATCTGCGGCACGCCGAGCCGCTCAGCCAGCATCGCGGCGAGCGTGCCCATCCGCGCGTCAGTGGACTCCGAGCCGAGAATGACCAGATCGAAGCTGGTCCGGCCCAGCACGTTCGCCAGCACCGCGGAGGTCACCAGGCCGTCAGAGCCGCGCAGGCCCTCGTCAGTGACGTGCACCGCCTTATCGGCACCCATGGACAGCGCCTTGCGGATCGCATCGGCAGCCTTCTCCGGGCCCATCGAGACGATCGTCACCTCGCCGCCATGCGCCTCGGCAAGTCGCAGCCCTTCCTCGATCGCGTAGTCGTCGAGCTCGTTGATCACGGCATCGGCGGCATCGCGATCCAGCGTGCTGTCGTCTGCCCGCAGCTTGCGCTCCGACCAGGTGTCCGGTACCTGCTTGACCAACACCACGATGTTCATGATCGGCTGCCGACCTTCCCTTGACGTACCTCAATCGAGCATATGTTACTGCTGAGTAGTGCTATGAATCTGGACCCGCGGAATCTGGACCCGCGCCCGCCGCCTGGCGCTCCGCGGCCTCGACCACGTTCGCCAGCAGCATCGCCCTGGTCATCGGGCCCACGCCGCCAGGCATCGGGGCCAGGTAGCCAGCCACTTCGGCGACGCCAGGATCGACGTCGCCGACCAGGCCGGCCTCGGTCCTGGTGATGCCGACATCCAGCACCGCGGCGCCCGGTTTGACCATGTCGGCCGTGACCAGGCCAGGGCGGCCAGCGGCCACCACGACGATGTCGGCGCCCCTGGTGTGCGCCGCCAGGTCCCTGGTGCCGGTGTGGCACTGGGTCACGGTCGCGTTCTCACTGCGCCTGGTCAGCAGCAGGCCGAGAGCGCGGCCCACGGTGATGCCGCGGCCGATGACGGTGGTATCCGCGCCTGCGATCGGCACGTCGTACCGGCGGAGCAGTTCGACGATGCCCTTGGGCGTGCACGGCAGCGGTCCGGGCTCGCCGAGCACCAGCTTGCCGAGATTCACTGGCTGGAGCCCGTCGGCGTCCTTCGCCGGGTCGATCAGGCCGAGGATGCGCTGGGCATCCAGGCCTGCCGGCAGCGGCAGCTGCACGATGTAGCCAGTGCAGGCCGGCTCCGCGTTCAGCTCCGCGATCACGTCTTCGACCTGCCGCTGCGAGGCGGTGGCCGGCAGGTCACGGCGAATGCTGACGATGCCGACCTGCGCGCAGTCCCGGTGCTTCCCGGCGACGTAGGCCTGGCTGCCTGGATCATCGCCGACGAGCACAGTGCCGAGCCCAGGCGTGATGCCAGCCTCATACAGCTTGGCCACCCGCCCGGTGAGCTCCTCGCGGATGGCCTTGGCCGTGGCCTTGCCGTCCAGGATCGTCGCACTCATCGCGCGCTCATTCTGCCCGATGCCCGGCGATGCCGACCAGCCGAGGCCCGGCTAGCGAGCCTGGCTGGCGCCGGCCGCCAGACCGGGCCTGCCGCGATCGGTCAGTGATAGAAGTGCCGGACGCCAGTGAAGTAGAGCGCGACGTCGGCCGCCTGCGCTGCCGCGATCACTTCGTCATCCCGGACCGAGCCGCCAGGCTCGGCGATCGCGCGAACCCCGGCTTCGGTCAGGATCTCCAGCCCGTCGGCGAAGGGGAAAAAAGCGTCGCTCGCGCCCGCTGAGCCAACTGCCCGGTCTCCGGCCCTGGTCACGGCCAGCCGACATGAGTCCACGCGGTTGACCTGACCCATGCCGATGCCCACGCTCGCCTGATTGGCCGCCAGCAAGATCGCGTTCGACTTCACCGCTCGGCAGGCACGCCAGGCGAACTCCAGGTCCGCCAGCAGCGTCGTGTCGGCCGCTGGGCCAGCCACGAGCCGCCAGTTCGCGGCGAAGTCCCCAGGCTCGGAGCCGGTATCTGCGCTCTGCATCAGCATGCCGCCGCTCACCTGGCGCCAGTCATGGCCACGCTGGCCGCCCGGCGGCGGGCACCGGAGCAGCCGCTGGTTCTTCTTGGCTGTCAGGATCTCCAGCGCGCCGGGCTCGAAGTCGGGCGCGATGATCACCTCGGTGAAGATCTCCGCGATCTGGGCGGCCATCTGTTTCGTCACGGTCCCGTTCGCGGCGATGACCCCGCCGAAGGCGGACACCGGGTCGCAGGCGTGCGCCTTGCGGTGCGCCTCTGCCAGGTCCGCACCTACCGCGATGCCGCACGGATTGGCGTGCTTCATGATCGCCACGCAGGGAGCGCTGAAGCCGAACGCCGCCCGCCGGGCGGCATCGGCGTCCACGTAGTTGTTGTAGGACATCGCCTTGCCGTGCAGCACCTGCGCTCCGGCGATCCCGGCACCAGCGGCCAGCGCCGACCCGGCCGACCCGGATCGCAGGTAGAGCGCGGCCCGCTGATGCGGATTCTCCCCGTACCGCAGCACGTCCCGGCGCGTCCACACGGCCGCGGTCACGTCCGGCCAGCCGGTCTCCGCCGCCATCTCGTCGGGTGCGTAGACCGCAGCGAACCAGGACGACACCGCCGCGTCGTAAGCGGCAGTGTGGGCGTAGGCCTGCGCCGCCAGCCGACGCCGCTGGCCAAGCGTGAACCCGCCGTTCGCCAGGGCCGCGAGCACGTCTGGGTAGCTCGCCGGGCTGGTGACCACGGCCACCGTCGCGTGATTCTTGGCCGCCGCGCGCACCATGGCCGGACCGCCGATATCGATCTGCTCGACGCATTCAGCCGGGCTGGCACCGCTGGCGACCGTCTGCTCGAACGGGTACAGGTTGGACACGAGCAGGTCGAAGGGCTCGATGCCCAGCTCGTCCAGCTGCTGGCGATGGCTGTCCTTGGCCAGGTCGGCCAGCAGGCCCGCGTGCACAGCCGGATGCAGCGTCTTGACCCGGCCGTCCAGGCACTCCGGGAAGCCCGTGATCGCCTCCACCGGGGTGACCGGCACCCCGGCCGCCGTGATCGTGGCAGCCGTGCTGCCCGTGGATACGATCTGGACGCCGGCTGCATCCAAGGCGCTGGCCAGCTCCGCCAGCCCGCTTTTGTCATAGACGCTGATCAGCGCCCGCCGGATCGCCACCTGAGTCACCTGGTCACCTGCTACCCGTCTGCCCTGTTGATGATGTGCCGATCCGGGCCGTCCGGCCCTGCACCGACCAGCCCTCGCGCACCATCTGGCCGATCGTCTGCACGACAAGCGCCCGCTCGGCCACCTTGATGCGCTCGTGCAGCGAGTCCTCGTCGTCCTCGTCCAGGACCGGCACCGCGGCCTGGGCCAGGATGGGACCGCTATCGACACCGGCGTCGGCCAGGATCACGCTGCAGCCCGTCACCTTCACGCCGTGCGCGAGGGCATCCCGGACGCTGTGCATGCCGGGGAAGGACGGTAGCAGGGCCGGATGCGTATTGATCGTGCGGCCGCCGAACTCAGCCAGGAAGTCCGTGCCGACGAGCTTCAGGAATCCAGCCAGGACGACCAGGTCCGGCCCGAACGCCGCGCAGTCCTGCGTCAGCGCCTTGTCCCAGGCGCCACGATCGGGCGAGTCGGGCAGCCGGCGGACGAAGACCGGCAGGCCGACTGCCCGGGCCCGCTCGATGCCGCCAGTGCCGTCCCGGTCCGCGCCCACGGCGACGATCTGTGCGCCGTAGCCCGGATCCGCGCACGCATCGATCAGTGCCTGCAGGTTGCTGCCCGTACCGGAGACCAGCACCAGCAATCGCGACGGGCTGACGGCGAGCTCCTCTGCTCCTCTGGTGCCGGCTCATCGCGAGCGCGGGCACCGGCCGGACTGATCAGCTACCGGCCTTCAGCGTACAAGCCAGCCCCGGGCCGGCTGCCGCAGGCCACTGCCGCGCGGCAAGATGGCGGGCATGCCCGATTCTGCTATCCCCGAGGCTGACGGCTCGCTGCTGCGGGAACTGCGCGGCCAGACGGCCGTCATGGTCGATCAGCTGGCCGCGCTCGTCAGCGCCGAGAGCCCGTCCAGCGACCTGACCGCGTGCGCGGCCGGCCTCGACGTCCTGCGCCAGGTCGCGGCGGCCGTCATCGGCGACTCCGGTGAGCTGGTCGAGGCCGCTGGCCGCACCCACCTGCGGTGGCACTGGCCAGCCGCGGACGGCCAGCAGCCGATTGCCCTGATCGGACACGTCGACACCGTGTGGCCGCTCGGCACCCTAGCCCGCTGGTCTGTCGGCGTGAACGAGGCGGCTGGCACCATCACAGGACCAGGCTGCTTCGACATGAAGGCAGGCATTATCCAGCTGCTGCACGCGGTCACCGTGCTGGCCGACCGGTCCGGGCTGGAGATCCTGATCACCACCGATGAGGAGGTCGGATCGCCTACCAGCCGGCCGCTGATCGAAGCGATCGGGCGAACGGCCGCCGCCGCCTTGATCCTCGAGCCGTCCGCACGCGGTTCAGTCAAGATCGGCCGGAAGGGAACGGGGTCGTATCACCTCGATGTAGCAGGCCTGGCCGCGCACGCCGGACTCGAGCCGGAGAAGGGAGCCAACGCGCTGATCTCGCTTGCCGAGCTGATCGGTCATGCTGGCGCGGTGGCCAGGCCGGGCGCCGGGACGACGGTGACCCCGACCCTCGCCGCGGCCGGAACCGCCGCGAATGTCGTGCCGGCGCACGCCTATGCCGAGCTCGACGTCCGGGTGGCCGACCCAGCCGAGGCGGACCGCGTCGACCGCGAGCTGCGGTCACTGGCGGCGACCGTGCCGGGCACGACGCTGACGGTCAGCGGCGGCCCGAACCGGCCGCCCCTGCCGACCACCGCGAGTGCCGCGCTGTTCGCGCTGGCGCGCGAGGCCGCGGACGGCCTTGGCCTGCCGGGGCTGACTGGAGTGGTCGTCGGCGGCGGCTCGGACGGCAACTTCACGGCCGCGGTCGGCTGCCCGACCCTCGACGGCCTCGGCGCTGTCGGCGACGGCGCGCACGCCGAAGGCGAGCATGTGCTGATCGACGCGATGGCGGAGCGCGCGGCGCTGCTTGCCGCGATCATCGGCCGGTTGCGGCCGACGACCTAGGGCAGCGTCGACCTAGGGCAGCGTCGACGGCCCGCGCCGTTGCGGCGAGCCGCGCGGCCGATCTCCCGCCCACGGATCCAGGTAGATGACATGGCCGGACTCAGCCGCTTCGGCAGACGCCAGATCGGTGCGGGTCACATCGGGGCGGGTCACATCGGGGCCGGTCACATCGGGGCCGGTCACATCGGGACGGGAGGCGCGGGCGCCAGCCCGGCGCAGGACGAGATAGTTCGCCGCACCCGCGGTGATGGCCGCGGCCACCCCGATCTCCAGCGCCGACACCACGCCCACCTGCCAGGGCGACGGGCCGACAGCAGCCAGCCTGCCGTCGCCGAGCGGGCCGCCAGAAGCCGCCGCGAGCAAGCCGAGCAGGCAGCCCGAGACGGCGCCGCACGCAAGGCCCCACAGCGGCGCAGCGTCCAGGGCCAGCGCCGGCGCCGCCCGGACAAGCAGGAGCCCGCCAAGTCCGCCGGCCAGATACGGCATCGCCAGCACTGTCGGTTCCAGCCAGCCGGGCATGGCGGCATGCAGCCCGGGCGGGAGCGCGGCCAGCATGGGGAGGGCCGGTAGCTGGGCCAGTGCCGATCCGGTCGGCGACACGACGGTGGCCGAGCCGAACGCGAAGCCCGGCCCGAGCGAGAACGCGATCGCCCATACGACGGCGTTCGGCAGATAGCTCAGCTGCAGCAGCAGCAAGAGCAGGACCCCAACAGCGCCCGGCGCGAGTGCCCGCTGCAGCGTCGCTGCCTCGTGCAGGTGCACTGCCAGGGAGGCGCCGGCCAGCACGGCGCCAGCGGCGACGAGCGCACCCAGCGAGCCCGCGACCGCGACGACGAGAGATCGCTGCCGCGGCCGCAGCAGCTGGATCAGCCGGGGCCACGGCGCCAGCGCCCTGGCGCCGCCGAGTCCGCCCGCCGTCAGCGCCAGCAGCAGACCGCACGCAACCGCCTGCACTACCGACGACGACTCCCTCGCCGACCTGCTCGCTAGCGCGAGCGCACCAGACAGCGCCGCATACGGCACCGCCAGCGCGACCGCCGCGTAGCCGACGTGACGCAGCCTCGACACCCCGCCAGCCCGGACAACCCACCGGCCAGCCCGCCACAGCAGCGCGCCAGGCAGCAGCACGAGGCCAAGCGGCAGCAGGCCGATCCGGCCGGCGCCGCGGAACGTGAAGCCGACATGGTGACCCACGAGCCAGAGCGCCGCCGCCGTGCGCAGGACGGCGGGCAGGCCCGCGCCCGCATGCGGTGCCGCGATCCAGCCCGCGAGGACGAGCAGGGTGATGACGGCCAGCCCGGCTGCCATCGCCACGGTCGCGGCCATCGCTCCGACCACCAGCAACGGCCGCTGGGTCCCTGCGTCGGAGCCGGTAGCACGACGGTCACCGACGGCAGAAGCTGTCACAAGACTCAAGCCTGGCAATCCAGCACGCCAACGCTGCGGAGGCGCGCCGGATGGCCGGGCCGCCGATCGCCCGACTTACGACACCAGCGGAGCCTGCTAGCTGGCCAGCATGATCTCCCGGACCAGGCGCGCGGTCTCGCTCGGCGTCCGGCCGACGCGCACGCCGACCTTCTCCAGCGCTTCCTTCTTGGCCTGCGCGGTACCGGCCGAACCGGAGATGATCGCGCCCGCATGGCCCATGGTCTTACCCTCAGGTGCGGTGAAGCCCGCGACGTACGCCACGACCGGCTTGGTGACGTTCTTCTCGATGAAGGCAGCGGCCCGTTCCTCGGCATCGCCGCCGATCTCGCCGATCATCACGATCGCGTCGGTCTCCGGGTCGTCCTGGAAAGCCTGCAGGCAGTCGATGTGCGTGGTGCCGATGATCGGGTCACCGCCGATGCCCACTGCGGTCGAGAAGCCGATGTCGCGCAGCTCGTACATCATCTGGTAGGTCAGCGTGCCGGACTTCGAGACCAGCCCGATCCTGCCCTCTGCCGTGATGTCGGCTGGGATGATGCCGGCGTTCGACTTGCCCGGTGAGGCGACGCCAGGGCAGTTCGGGCCCACGATGCGGGTCCGGTTCCCGGTCGCCGTGGCGTGCGCCCAGATAGTGGCGGTGTCGTGCACCGGCACGCCCTCGGTGATGACGATGACCAGCGGGATCTGCGCGTCGATGGCCTCGATGACGGCGTCCTTGGTGCCGGCTGGCGGCACGAACACGACGGACACGTCGGCGCCAGTCGCGGCCATGGCCTCGCCGACGGTCGCGAACACGGGGACGTCGCGCCCGGACAGCTCCACGGTCTGGCCCGCCTTGCGCGGGTTGGTGCCGCCGACGACGTTGGTGCCCGCAGCGATCATGCGCGCGCCGTGCTTGCGGCCCTCCGAGCCGGTGATGCCCTGCACGATGATGCGGCTGCCCGAGTTCAGGAAGATCGCCATGTCATGCTCCGTTCGAGGCCGCGGCGGCCAGCTCGGCGGCGCGCCGCGCCGCATCGTCCATGGTCGCCACCTGCTCCACGTGCGGCAGGCCGGCCTCCGCGAGGATCCGGCGGCCCTCGACCGCGTTGTTGCCGTCTAGGCGCACCACGATCGGGTGCCGCACCGCCTCGCCGCGCTCGGCCAGCAGCGCCATGGCCGACACGATGCCGTTGGCCACGGCGTCGCACGAGGTGATGCCACCGAACACGTTCACCAGTACGCTTCGCACATCGGGGTCGGACAGCACGATGTCCAGTCCGTTGGCCATCACCTCGGCCGACGCGCCGCCACCGATGTCCAGGAAGTTGGCGGGCCGTACGCCGCCGAATTCCTCCCCGGCGTAGGCGACCACGTCAAGCGTGGACATCACCAAACCTGCCCCGTTCCCGATAATGCCGACGGCGCCGTCCAGCTTCACGTAATTCAGGTGCTTGGCCTTTGCCCGTGCCTCGATCGGGTCGACCGCGCTCGGGTCAGCGAACCTCGCCCAGTCCTGCCGGAACGCTGCGTTGTCGTCGAGCGTGACCTTCGCGTCCAGGGCGACGACCCGGTGGTCGCCGGTGTAGACGAGCGGGTTCACCTCGACGAGCGTGGCGTCCTCGTCGGTGAACACGGCCCACAGGCGTTCGGCGAGCGCGGCCGCCCCGGCCTGCGCCTCCGGCGGCAGGCCGCCTGCCTGGACGATCTCCAGCGCCTTGGCGTGGTCGACACCAGTCAGCGGATTGACCGGGATCTTGGCCAGCGCCTGCGGGTTGGTCCTGGCCACTTCCTCGATCTCGACGCCGCCTTCGACCGAGCACATCGACAGGAACGTGCGCTCAGCGCGATCAAGCAGGAACGACAGGTAGTACTCCTGCGCGATGTCAGTGTCCTCGGCGACCAGCACCGTGTGCACGGTGTGGCCCTTGATGTCCATGCCGAGGATCTTGCTGGCCTTTTCCTTAGCCTCGTCCGGGGTGTCGGCCAGCTTGACCCCGCCGGCCTTGCCGCGCCCGCCAGTCTTGACCTGGGCCTTGATGACCACCAGGGGCTTAGCGTCCGCCTTGCCGGCCGCCGCGAAGTCTTCGGCGATCTGCCTGGCCTCGTCCGCTGTGCTGGCCACCTTGCCCTGCGGAATCGGGACACCGTACTCGGCGAACAGCTCCTTCGCCTGGTACTCGAACAGGTCCACTCGGGTCCGTCCTTCGTGCTCGGGAATCGTCGCGGCGCGTCCCGCGCCCCGCGGCTGGAAGCCTAGTGCCGTTACGGCCGGCCGGTGCCACCTGGGTCGCGGGCGCTGTTGCCGCCTTACTTGCCGTGCTGCCCGACCGGCTCTTCGCTCCCGAGCGCCGACCGCACCCAGTCCACAATCTGCGTCGTCGTCGCGCCTGGCGTGAAGATCTTGGCCACCCCGAGCTGCTCGAGCTCGACGATGTCGGCGTCGGGGATGATGCCGCCGCCGAACACCGTGATGTCGGTCGCATCGCGCTCTCGCAGCAGCTCCAGCACGCGCTTGAACTGTGTCATGTGCGCGCCGGACAGGATCGACAAGCCGATGGCGTCAGCGTCCTCCTGCAGCGCCGCCGACACGATCTGCTCCGGCGTCTGGTGCAGGCCGGTGTAGATGACCTCGACGCCCGCGTCGCGCAGCGCTCGCGCCACGACCTTCGCACCGCGATCGTGGCCGTCCAGGCCAGGCTTGGCGATGATCACCCGGATGCTGCTCATGAACCCTCCGACCAGGTGCCACGTGCTGCCGACATACCGGGCAGACGCAATCAGCGTAGCCCCGCACGCGGCCACCGACCGCGCCGCAGTGCGCAATATCACTGCCAGTGCCGCCGGAACACCTCGCCAGCGCCGCCCACTCGCCGGAGTTGCGGGCGTGCGGTCAGGCTGCGATGGGCGACCCAGCCAGCGCCAGGGTGAGCGCGGTCAGGTACCGGTCGAGCTGATCTCCGTCGGCGTCGTAGCTCGGATTTACCTCCGTCAGGACCAGCCCGGCGCAGGCCGGATCGGCCAGCAGGACGCGCAGGCACCTGGCCGCGTCGTCGAGCCGTACGGCGGAGTCGTAGTGGGGATAGTTGCCGAGCGGCAGGTCGCCAGAGTCGACGACGTCGACGTCGAAGTGCACGACGATCGGATCGCCGTCCCCGAGCGCCGCGAGCGCGCGCCGGGCCGTCCCTTCGGGGTCGGCTACAAGCTCGGGACCGTCGGTGAAGCTGACTTTCTTAGCCGCGAGGAACGCGCGGCCCGCCTCGGTCTGCTCGCGCGGGTCGCAGCCCAACATCGCCAGCCGGGACCCCTCGAGCAGCGGTGGCTGCCCCGCCAGGCCCGCTAGTTCGGGCTCACCCTCGCCGAGCAGGTGCTCGATCCCGGTGGCGTCCAGGATGCCCGACGCCTCTCCTGTCATCGCGCCGAGATCGGCATCGCCGTCCACGTAAGCGAGCCCGACGTTCGAGTACACCCGCCGGAAGCCGGCGATGACCCCGAGTGTGATGGTGCAGTCGCCACCCATGACCAACGGCCGCCGGCCGGCCGCTACCTCCCTGGCGACGGCGTCGGCGACGGTCCGCGCGACCGAAACGACCGCGGCCAGGTTGCGAGCGCGCGGATGGTCGTGGTCTACCGCGAAGACCGACCCCGGCAGGTCGCCCGCGTCGCTGATGGAGACGCCTGCGGCCCGCAGGCGGCCGAGGATGCCCGCTGCCCGGAGCGCGGCCGGGGCCCGGTCCTGCCCGGCGTGATGCGCGCCGGCGCTCGTCGGTACACCGATCAGCACCCAGTCACCGCTGCCCTGTCCGTTGCTCTGCATGGCATCCATGCCGGACCTCCCTGCCGTGCTGGATCAACGCTGTGCCGGATCAACGCTGTGCCAAGCCAACGTCACCAGCATCTGGCTTTTGATAGTAACGAGCCTACCTCGCTGGCTCGGTCGTAAACAACCAGCAGATGTAGAATGCTGGTGACGGTGCGTTGAGACATCGGGGAGCTACATGCCAGCCAGCCAGGGTCGGACTTCGACCAGCGATCCGCACATCGGCCAGGCGCCTGGCGACCTCGCCATCGTCCAGGACTTTGTGAACACCCTCGATGTCGAGCAGGGCACCGACGCGCTGGCTACCCCCGCTGACCTGGACGGCTGGCTGCATGCGGCTGGCCTCGCCGCCGGGCCAGACGATCCGTCCGGAGCGCCGGACCTGGCGATGGCAGTCGACCTTCGGGAGGCGCTGCGGGGCGTCCTACGCTCGCACATCACCCACAGGGTCCGGCAGAAGGTGGCTAGTGCGGCCGAGCTGCACGCGACGGATGGCGGTGCTGCCGCAGCGAATCCGGCGGCGCGAGTCGGCGACATCTCGGCCGTACTTCAGGCCGGGATTCGCGCCGAGCCAGATGGCCGGATCGTCGTCGTCCCGGCCGGCACCGGCCCGCGGGGCGCGCTGACCCGGCTGCTGCTCATCGCCGCGGCGGCCGCGACCGCAGGCACCTGGGCGCGGCTGAAGGTGTGCAGCGCCGATGAGTGCCAGTGGGCCTTCTACGACCGGTCACCGACGCGCAGCGGCTGCTGGTGCAGCATGCAGATCTGCGGTTCGCGCGCCAAGTCACGCGCCTACCGCAGCCGCGCCGCCCGAACTGGCTGAGCCAACGCGAGCCAGACCTGTGACACGCCTGGTCAGGCTGCTTGCAGCCGGGTGGCGCCGGGTCGAGCTACCGGGAGACGATCCAGCAGATGCAGAACGGGTGCCCGGCCGGGTCTGCGTAGACCTGGAAGTCGTCGGCCGGGCCTTCCGCCGACTTCAGCAGCTTCGCACCCAGCGCCATGACTTCGTCGTGAGCCGCCGTCGGGTCATCCACCCACAGGTCGAGGTGGATTTGCTGGGGCGTTCCAAGCGGCCACTCGGGCCGGACGTGGTTCGGCGCGAGCTGCACACCCACCCGTGGCTTGCCATCCACCAACACCATGTGCCAGTCGTCCTCAGCGTCGACCGTGCCGCCGAGCACCCCGGCCCAGAATCTGCTCTCGGGCACTAGGTCGTCAGCATCGAACGTCACGACTTGATGATTGATCCTCATATCGGGACATCTTTGCACGCGTCAGGGACCAGCGCGGAGCCGTCTCGGGACCATGCCGCGTACTGTCATGCGGCTTGGACTGCTCCGGACATGCGCTGCCTACGGAAATTCTCAGATGCAGCATTGTCACCATTCGTGGGACGCTGCGTCGCGTGGCAGACGCGCCGCTGGCCAGCGGAGACTCCCGATTGACGGCGCGGCTGCGGCTTGAACCGGTCGGCCTTGCCAACGCTGGTGACCTGTGGCGTGTGCATAACGACGACGAGGTGGCGTACTGGTACGGCAACGGCAAGCCGAGTCTTGAGCAGGCGGAGCAGCAGGCGAGGTTCATGGGCGATTCGTGGCGCTTCCACGGCGTCCACAAGTGGATCGCCTGCGACCGCGTGAGCGGCGAGGTGATCGGTCGAGGCGGATTGTCGCGCACGCCGGTCGATGACGACTGGGGGCAGATCTACGCATTCCTTCCGGCAGAGTCCTGGGTGCGCGTTGCGCATGAGAATCGCCGCCCGTTCATCGCGCACGCGAACTGGCTCGAGATCGGCTGGGCGCTGCGGCGCGAGTTCTGGGGGCGGGGCTACGCGTCTGAGATCGGCCGCGCCGGGTTGGCGTTTGCATTCCACGTCCTCAAAGTGCAAGCCGTGGTGTCGTGCACGGTCCGTCACAACGTGCGGTCGCGCGCAGTGATGGAGCGCATCGGCATGCGGCCCGCGGGGGAAATCCGAAGCCGAGGCATGGTTGAAGGGGTAGACACAGAGCAGGACGATGCGCCGTTCGCCGCGAGTGTGCTGCTGAGAAGAGACTGGTTCGCAGATCCTTAAAGGCAGATCGCGCCGCAGCCCAGATCGGTGCTGCCGACCAGCCGGACTTGAGCGAGAGCCCTACAGCTTCTCGATCGGCGCGTATCGCAGGACCAGGTGCTTGACGCCGTAGTCGCCGCCGAAGTCGATCTTCGCCTCGGGATCGTCGCCGCGGCCCTCAACCGACAGCACGGTGCCGAGGCCATACGAGTCGTGATTGACCCGGTCGCCGGGCTGGAGCGAGGGCACCGGCCGGTTCCCGATGGTACGCACTCCTGGTCGCCGCGCCAGCCGCTCCGAGGCCGGCTGCGTCGCGGCTGACTCGTCCCGCCGCCACTCGATCAGCTCAGCCGGGATCTCGGACAAGAACCGGGACTGCTTGTGATAACCCGGCCGGCCGAACCAGGTGCGTGTCGCCGCCCTGGTCACGTATAGCCGCTCCATGGCCCTAGTGATGCCGACGTAGGCGAGCCGGCGTTCCTCGGCCAGCTCGCGGTCGTCGCCCATCGACCGCTCGTGCGGGAAGACGTTCTCCTCCAGGCCGGTCAGGAACACGACCGGGAACTCCAGGCCCTTGGCCGTGTGCAGCGTCATCAGCGTGACCATGCCGCCGTGCTCCTCGCCGTCCGGAATCTGATCGGCATCAGCGACGAGCGAGACCTGCTCGAGGAACTCAGCCAGCGTCCCGCCGGGATTGCGAGCATCGAATTCCCTGGCCACCGACACCAGCTCGGTGAGGTTCTCGATCCGGCTGGCGTCCTGGAGATCGGAGGATGCCTGGAGCTCGGCCACATAGCCGGTCCGGTCCAGGATCGCCTCGGCGAGGTCGCCGACCGGGCTGCGCTCCTCGGCCATGATGCGCAGGCCGCTCATCAGCTCGTTGAAGCCCTCGATGGCACGCGCTGACCGCGCGGGCAGCCCTGGCACGTCATCCGGGCGGCCTAGGGCCGTCGCAAAGCTGATCTTGTCGCGGTTCGCCAGCGCGGCCACGTACTCCTCGGCCCGGTCACCGATGCCGCGCCGCGGCGTGTTCAGGACGCGCCGCAGCGACACCTCGTCACCAGGGTTGGCGATCAGCCGCAGGTATGCCAGCAGGTCACGAACCTCGCGCCGCTCATAGAACCGGACGCCGCCGACCACCTTGTAGGGCAGGCCGGACCGGATGAAGACTTCCTCAAATACCCGGGACTGGGCGTTCGTCCGGTAGAACACCGCAACCTGGCCAGGCGCCGCCTCCCCGGCGTCGGCGAGCCTGTCGACTTCCTCGGCCACGAACGCTGCCTCGTCGTGCTCGCTGTCGGCTACGTAGCCAGTGATAGGCGGGCCGTTGCCCGCATCGGACCAGAGGTTCTTGGGGATCCGGCCGGGGTTGCGAGAGACCACGGCGTTGGCGGCGGCGAGGATGTTCTGCGTCGATCGGTAGTTCTGCTCGAGCAGGATTACCCGAGCGCCGGCGAAGTCGCGCTCGAACTCCTCGATGTTCCTGATGGTGGCGCCGCGGAAGGCGTAGATGGACTGGTCGGCGTCGCCGACGACCACCAGCTCGGCCGGCGAGTCGCCGCCCGCGCCGGCCAGCTCGCGGACCAGCGTGTACTGCGCGTGGTTGGTGTCCTGGTACTCATCCACCAGCACGTGCCGGAACCGCTTGTGATACTCCGCGGCGAGATCAGGAAACGCCTGGAGCAGGTTGACGGTCACCATGATCAGATCGTCGAAGTCCATGGCGCCCGCCGCCACGAGCCTGCGCTGGTACTCGGCGTACGCCTCGCCGAGCGCCTTCTCGCGGTAGCCGCTGGCCCTGGCGAGCACTGTCTCGTAGTCGATGAGCTCGTTCTTGAGGCCTGAGACCTGATTGGCCGTCGCCTTCGGCGGAAAGTACTTCGCGTCCAGCTCGAGCTCGCGGCACACCATGGCCATCAGCCGCTGCGAGTCAGCCTGATCGTAGATCGAGAAGCTGGTCGGGTAGCCAAAACGCCTGGCCTCACGGCGGAGGATCCGCACGCACGCCGAGTGAAAGGTCATCAGCCACATCGACCGCGCCCGCGCTCCGGTCAGGGACGCGGCCCTGCCCGCCATCTCGCCGGCTGCCTTGTTGGTGAACGTGATAGCGAGGATCTCGCTCGGCGCCACGTCGCGCTCGGCCAGCAGGTAGGCGATCCGGTGCGTCAGGACCCGGGTCTTGCCCGAGCCCGCGCCCGCCACGATGAGCAACGGGCTGCCCTGATGCAGCACGGCAGCGCGCTGCTGGGGATTCAGCCCGTCCAGGAGGGAGTCGACAACCATAGCGGTCACGGGCCAAGCCTAGGCGGTGTCGCCGACAGCCGCCCGCACCCGCGCTGAGCGCCCGGCCGCAGCGAAGCCAAGTACTGCCACGTCCGCGCTGGCTGGCGACGCGAAAGCCCTGCGCAACAGCCGGGGCCGCCGGCGCAGGGCTCGCGCGTAACCCGCTACTCGTCAGGCACCAGGGTCGGCGTGGACCGGGTCAGGGTCTCCTTGCGGAAGAACGCTGGCGCCTTGATCCGGTTGTAGATGAAGAAGAGCAGGCCGACGATGGCAGCCCCAGCGGCGATCACGAACGCGCCGCCTATCTTCCAGTGGAGGCCGGGGACTTCCCAGGTCGTGAAGTCGTTCTGGGTATTCACGTCATAGTTGAGCCAGATGGCCCAGCCGCCGAGGAACCAGAGGATTAGTGCGCCAACGAAGGGCAAGATGCCCTGCATGAACAGGTTGCGCACGCTGCTGGTGAGATTCCGGCGGTAGTACCAGACGCAGGCGAACCCGGTCAGGCCGTAGTAGAACGCGATGTACATCCCGATCGCGGTGACAGCGTCGCCGATCACGCCGATGCCGTTCGAGGCGTAGTTCACGGACGCGTAGAACGCGATCGAAATCAGGCCCATGACGATTGTTGAGACCGTCGGGGTCAGGAACCGCGGGTGAATTTTCGCGAATGCTTTCGGGATCGCCTTGTAGGCGGCCATCGAGAGGGTGGTGCGGGCCGTGGGCAGGATCGTGGTCTGAGTCGACGCCGCGGCCGACGACAGCACCATCACCAGCAGCAGGCGATAGAAGACATTTCCGACGGTACCGCTGCCGAATACTGCGTGGCCCTGGATAGAGAGGACGTCGCCCGCATTGGCTATGTTGCCCAGGCCGTTGCCCTTGGCGCCGACCCCAGCGAATGACTGCATCGAGAAGATCACCAGCGCGTACGTGACGAGCAGGATGAAGGTCGAGAAGATGCCCGCCAGCCCAGGCGTACGGTTCCGGTCCTTGGTCTCCTCGTTCACGGACAGGGCAGTGTCCCAGCCCCAGTAGATAAACACCATGAGGATGATGCCACTGACGAATGCGCTGAAGGTGGAGATGTGGAACGGGTTGAGCCAGGAAGCGCTGGGCGTTAGGTGGCCGGCCGGCGCACTCCCGTTGCCGACCTTGATCAGCGCCACGACGGATAGCACCACGAGCATGACCAGCTCGATCGACAGCAGGATCTTCTGGAAGTTGGCCGAGACCTCGATGCCGACGTAGCAGATGGCGGTCATCAGGATGATCCAGATGATGCCGCCCAGCAGCACCCAGCCGCTGGTCGCGTTGCCGCCGATGCCCTTGGCGCCAAACAACAGGAAGACATACTGGCTTGCCACCTGTGCCAGGCTGGCCATGACCAGCACGTCGGCGGCCACGATCGCCCAGCCGCCCGCCCAGCCAGTCTTGGGGCCGAACGCCCTAGTCGCCCATGTGAACGTCGTGCCGCAGTCAGGGTCGGCCTTGTTCATCTCGCTGTAGCCGATCGAAGTCAGCAGCATCGGCACGAAGGCGAGAATCGCGACGATGGGCGCCTGCAGACCGACCGCCACGACGACGAACACCAGCGTCGCGGCGATGCTGTACGCGGGCGCTACCGAAGCAGTCGCGATCACCGTGCTCGATATCAGCCCGAGGGCACCTGACTTGAGCCCCTTATCCAGGGGCTGCTCTGCTGGCTCCAGAGTCTGCCTGGCCGTTGCCATGCCGTCTCCCCTCCGAACCCGGCTCGACAGGACCGGGAAAAGCTGCTATGGGCCGACGTTATCGTGCGGCCCGAAGACCGAGGTCAACAGGACCCGAGCCAACAGGGCGTAGGTTACGAGTCCAACGGTTCTAGCATGCGTTGTTGCTAAAAGCAACGAATTCAGTTGTGTCGTACACAATCTGCCACTGGACCCGTCGGGGCCGCTGCACTGCCCAGGTCTAGGATCGCTGTCATGCGCATACTTCTCGTCGGGGCCGGCGGGGTCGGCACGGCAATCGCCAGAATCGCTGCCCGCCGCCCGTTCGCTGAACTGATCATCGCAGACTACGACCTTGCCAGGGCGCAGAAGGCCGCGGCCGCCAAGGACTCCTACGTGGCCGTCGCCCTCGATGCCAGGGACGAGGCCGCCACCACTGCCCTGCTGACCGAGCATCGCTGCGACGCCCTCATGAACGCCACCGATCCGCGCTTCGTGATGCCGCTGTTCCGGGCGGCGCTAGCCGCAGGCGTGACCTACCTGGACATGGCCATGTCGCTATCGCACCCGGATCAGGAGGACCCGTACGGCAAGACAGGGGTCAAGCTCGGCGACGAGCAGTTCGCGATGGCCGACCAGTGGGAGCGGGCAGGCAAGCTCGCCCTGGCCGGCATCGGGGTCGAGCCCGGCCTGTCCGATGTCTTCGCCCGGTACGCCGCTGACGAGCTGTTCAGCGACATCAACGAGGTCGGGATCAGGGACGGCGCGAATCTGACCGTCGCCGGTTACGACTTCGCGCCCACGTTCTCCATCTGGACCACGATCGAGGAGTGCCTGAACCCGCCGGTGGTCTTCGAGGAAGGCCGGGGGTGGTTCACGACTCCTCCGTTCAGCGAGCCCGAGACGTTCAGCTTTCCGGCGGGTATCGGCCCGGTCGAGTGCGTCAATGTCGAGCACGAAGAGGTACTGCTGATCCCCCGCTGGGTGAAGGCCAAGCGCGTCACGTTCAAGTACGGCCTCGGCGAGGAGTTCATCGGCGTCCTGGAGACCCTGCACAAGCTGGGCCTGGACCGGACCGACCCGGTCGACGTCGGCGGCGCGCGGGTATCGCCGCGTGACGTCGTCGCGGCCTGCCTGCCGGACCCGGCGACGCTCGGCGACAAGATGAGCGGCCTGACGTGCGCGGGCACCTGGGTCACGGGTACCGGCAAAGACGGCGGGCCGCGCGAGGTCTACCTGTACCACGTGGTGGACAACGCCTCGACGATGGCGGAGTACGGCTCGCAGGCCGTCGTGTGGCAGACCGCGATCAACCCGGTGGTCGCGCTCGAGCTGCTCGACTCGGGCGCCTGGTCGGGCACGGGTGTGCTGGGGCCAGAGGCGATGCCGCCGCGGCCGTTCCTTGATCTGCTGACCGACTACGGCTCCCCGTGGGGATGCGAAGAGCGCCCGGCGGCTGCCACCTGACCGCGAAAGACCCTCAACCCCTTTAGAACCGGAACGGAGTTCCCTGTGGCTAATGATCTTCAGAACTTCATCGGCGGTCAGTGGACTGACTACTCCTACGACAAGCGAGCTGACCTGATCGACCCGAGTACCGGCGAGGTATTCGCCACGGCGCCGGTTTCCGGCGAAGCCGAGGTCACTGCCGCCTTCGCGGCGGCGTCCGACGCGTTTCCCGGCTGGCGGGATGCCACGCCGGCCGAGCGCAGCCTGGCGCTGCTGCGCATCGCCGATGCGCTGGAAGCGCGGGCCGACCAGTTCGTCAAGGCCGAGTCGCAGAACACCGGCAAGCCGCTCGCGCTCACTGCCTCGGAGGAAATCCCGCCGATGGTGGACCAGATCCGGTTCTTCGCCGGCGCTGCCCGGATGCTCGAAGGCCGGTCGGCCGGTGAGTACATGTCAGGCTTCACCTCGTTCATCCGGCGCGAGCCGGTTGGCGTCTGCGCCGCGGTGACGCCATGGAACTACCCGATGATGATGGCTGTCTGGAAGTGGGCGCCCGCCCTGGCGGCTGGCAACACCATGGTGCTGAAGCCGTCCGACACGACCCCGTACTCCACGCTGCTGATGGCCGAGCTGATCAGCGAGTTCGTCCCGGCCGGCGTGTTCAACGTGGTCTGCGGCGACCGCGACACCGGCCGGATCCTGGTCTCCCACAAGGTGCCGCAGATGGTCTCGATCACCGGCTCGGTCCGCGCGGGCATCGAGGTCGCGCAGGCGGCCGCCGCCGGGCTGAAGCGCGTCCACCTCGAGCTTGGCGGCAAGGCTCCCGTCATCGTCTTCGATGACGCCGACCCGGCGAAGGCGGCCGAAGCTATCGCGATCGCCGGCTACTTCAACGCCGGCCAGGACTGCACGGCAGCGACCCGGGTGCTGGCCGGCTCGCGCATCCACGATGACCTGGCCGCTGCGCTGGCCGAGCAGGCGAAGGCCCAGGTGACGGCCGGCCCGGACAACGAGGAGGCCACCTACGGCCCGCTGAACAACGCCAGCCAGCTAGAGCGGGTGTCCGGGTTCATCTCCCGGCTGCCCGATCACGCGCGGATCCTGGCCGGCGGCCAGCGGGTGGGCGAGAAGGGCTACTTCTACGCGGCCAGCGTCGTCGACGGCCTGCACCAGCACGACGAGATCGTCCAGAACGAGGTGTTCGGCCCGGTCATCACCGTGCAGCAGTTCTCCGACGAGGACCAGGCGCTGCGCTGGGCGAACGGTACCGAATACGGCCTGGCGTCGTCGGTGTGGACCAGCGACCACGGCCGCGCCATGCGGATGGCGCGCGCGCTCGACTTCGGCTGCGTGTGGATCAACACCCACATCCCGCTGGTCGCCGAGATGCCGCACGGCGGCTTCAAGCACTCCGGGTATGGCAAGGACCTGTCGATGTACGGGTTCGAGGATTACACGCGGGTCAAGCACGTGATGTCTGCCCTTGACTAGCGTGCGCCGGCGCGCGTAGGCGCTTGGCGAGGCCGCTCGCCAGCAGCCTCGTGAACGCGTGTACGTGAGGCACGAAAAATTCGTACCTCACGTACCCGCGTTTGGAACTCAGTCGTTGGAGCGTGCGCGCTTATCTGCTGTGGCGGCCGCGGCGACGGCGCTTGATGCCGAGCACCACGAGGAGTAGGGCGACCAGGCCGGCGGCTGCTGGGACGGCGCGCTTGAGTACCGGCAGGCCGGCCACCCCCAGCAGATCGATGGCCTCGTTGTCCGGTGGCTGCCAGGCCGGCTGCTCGCGCTCGGCCGCGGCGGCCGACGACTCGTGCCGGGCCGGGCGCAGCTGGGTGACCTCGGCTAGGTCCTCCGCGGCGGCGTGGCGGCCGGCCGCCTGCCGGGTCCCGTTTCCGTCCGCCGCCACGTTGGAGACCGCCGACGCCGCTGGCGCGGCACTGGCCTTGTCGGCGGAATCGGCCAGCGCGAGGCCGCGGTCGGCGAGCTTGGACTTGATGTCGGCCAGGGATGCCGGGCCTATGTTCTCGATGGCCCGCAGCTGCTGCTCGGTGCGCCTGGTCAGATCGCCCAGCGTCTGGATGCCGTCATGCCGCAGGCTGCTCCACGCTCGGCCGCTCAGGTTGAGCACATCGATCGGCAGGGCCTCGTCGGCCGCGCCGGTCCCTGAGCTCGCGCTAGGCGCCGCGGCGTCGTCGGCCGCGGTGGGTGCGGCGGCTGGCGACCTGGTGTCGCCGCCGGGCACGGACTGCTCCGCAGTCAGCATGGCGGCGAGGTTGTCGGCGAAGATGCCGATCAGCCGGCCACCCACCTCGGTCAGCACGCCACGGCCGAACTGAGCCGGCTTGCCGGTCACGTTGAGCGAGGTATGCACGATGACGTGGGTCTGGTCGCCCGCGCCTTCCAGCATCGAGCGGACCTTCGCCGACGCCGTGCCAGCCCCACGGGTCTCCTTGCCCGACGCCTCGAGCGTGATGACGTGGGCCGCCGGATCACGCTCGGTGAACTTGGCCGTCCCGGCGTAGGTCATCTGGATCGGGCCGACTTTGACCTTGATCCTGCCGTTGATCTCGTCGCCGTTGACCGAGTCGAGGGTGGCACCCGGCATGCAGGGCGCCACCCTCTCCACGTCCAGGAGCACTTCCCAGGCCCGCTCCTCGGGGACCGGCACCGAGAACGAGTGCTCGAGCTCCATGTATCAGACTCCCGCCGCTGCCTCCAGAGCACGCCCGGTCAGCACCTGCGCGAGGTGACGCCGGTAGTCGGGCGCCCCGTGCAGGTCCGCAGGCGGCTGCGTTCCGTCGGCCGCGCTGGCAGCAGCTGCCTGCAGCGCCTGCGAGCTGGCCTGCGCTCCGGCAGCGGCCGCCTCGACTGAGGCTGCGCGGATCGGGACTGAGCCCATGTTGGTCAGCCCGACCCTGGCCTCCGCCACCTGGCCGTTGGAGCGCCGCACCAGCGCCGCGACGCCGACGATCGCCCACGCCTGCGCGGTCCGGTGGAACTTCTCATAACGATATCCCCAGTCGGACCCGAGCTTCCGCACCCGGATGCCCGTGAGTATCTCGCCGGGCGCGAGCGCCGTCGTCAGGTAGTCGACGAAGAATTCGCGCGCGGGGATCTCGCGCTCGCCATCCGGGCCCTGCGCGATCAGCGTCGCCTCCAGGGCCAGGATCACCGCGGGCAGGTCGCCGGCCGGGTCAGCGTGCGCGATCGAGCCGCCGAGTGTGCCACGGTGACGGACGGCTGGATCGGCCACGGTGGCTGCCGCCTGGGCCAGCAGGCCGCAGTGCTGCGCGATCAGCGGATCGTGCACTACCTGATAATGCGTGGTCCGCGCGCCGATCAGCAGATGGTCGCCGTCGTCGATGACGCCGCCCAGTTCATCCAGGCCGCCAACGTCGACGAGCAGCTCCGGGTAGGCCAGCCGCAGCCGCAAGAGCGGCAGCAGGCTCTGGCCGCCGGCGATCACCTTCGCGTCTTCACCGCCTTCGGCCAGCGCACTGACCGCGTCGGCCAGTGAGGACGGCCGGATGTACTCAAACTTCGCCGGGATCATGCCGCGCCCCCGTTCTGGGTTGCTGAGCCGCCGTCGCTTCCGGCCTGGATGGCGCGCCATACTCGCTCCGGCGTGCACGGCATCGTGATGTCGCGAACGCCGAACGGCCGCAGGGCATCGACGATCGAGTTCACGACCGCCGGCGTGGACGCGATGGTGCCGGCCTCGCCGACGCCCTTCACGCCGAGCCGGTTGTTCGCTGGCGTCGTGGTCCGCTCGGTGACGTAGGACGGGAGGTCGGCCGCCGACGGCAGCAGATAGTCGGCCAGCGTGGTCGTGACCAGGTTGCCGTCGTCGTCGTAGACGCCTTCCTCGTACAGGGCCTGGGCGATGCCCTGCGCCAGGCCGCCGTGCACCTGGCCTTCCACGATGAGCGGATTGACGACGACACCGACGTCGTCGACCGCGACGTAGCTGCGGATCTTCACGAATCCGGTCTCGGTGTCCACCTCGGTCGCGCACAGGTGCGTGCCGTGCGGGAACGAGAAGTTGTCCGGATCGTAGGTGGCGTCGGAGTCCAGCGACGGCTCGACGCCGTCTGGGAGCGCGTGCGCCGCGAACGTCGCCAGCGCGACCTCCTGGATCGACTTGCTCGCGTCCGGGTCACCCTTGACCGAGAACCGCCCGGCCGAGAACTCCAGGTCATCCGGCGCGGCCTCCAGCATCGCCGCGGCGATGATCTTGGCCTTCGCCACCACCTTGTCGCAGGCCTTGACGACAGCCAGGCCGCCAACAACCAGCGAGCGCGAGCCGTACGTGTCCATGCCCTTGGGCGAGATCTGGGTGTCGCCGTGCAGCACCCTGATGTCCTCGAACGGCACGCCGAGCTCGTCAGCCACGATCTGGCTCCAGGCCGTCTCGTGTCCCTGGCCGTGCGCGCTGGATCCGGTCACGACTTCGACCTTGCCTGTGGGCAGCATCCGGATCGACGCATGCTCCCAGCCGCCCGCGCCGTAGGACAGCGAGCCGAGCACCCTGGACGGGGCCAGACCGCACATCTCGGTGAACGTCGAGATGCCGATGCCGAGCCGCACCTTGTCGCCGCGCTCGTTGCGCTGCCGCTGCTCCTCGCGCAGTCCGTCGTAGTCGAACAGCTCCTTGGCCTTGGCGGTCGCCGCCTCGTAGTTGCCCGAGTCGTACGTCAGGCCGCAGATCGTCGTGTACGGGAACTCCTCGTGCTTGATCCAGTTCCGCTCCCGCAGCTCCAGCGGCTCCATGCCGAGCTCGACTGCCAGCTCGTCGACGATGCGCTCGATCGCGAACGTCGCCTCAGGCCGGCCAGCGCCCCGGTAGGCGTCGGTCGGCATCTTGGTGGTGAAGACGCCGGTACAGCGGAACGAGTACGCGTCCATCTTGTAAATGGCCGGGAACATGAACGCGCCGAGCAGCGGCACGCCGGGCGTGACCAGCATCAGGTAGGCGCCCATGTCGGCGAGCAGGTCGACGTCAAGGCCGCGGATCCGGCCATCGCGGTCGGCCGCGATCCGGATCCGCTGCCACTGGTCGCGGCCGTGGTGCACGGTCAGGTTGCCCTCGGTGCGGGACTCGGTCCACTTGACTGGCTTGCCGACCTTGCGGCCGACGAGGACCGCGAGTACCTCTTCCGCGGTGACCTGGAGCTTGGACCCGAAGCCGCCGCCGACGTCGGGCGCGATGACCCGGACGTTCTGCTCCGGGATGCCGAAGAAGGCCGACAGCGCGAAGCGCAGGACGTGCGGGATCTGGGTGGCTGACCAGAGCGTGACCTCGTCACCGATCCACTGCGCCACTACTGAGCGCGGCTCCATGGCGCACGGGATCAGGCGCTGCTGGCGGTAGTTGCGCTCCAGCACGACCGGGGCGTCGCCGAAGGCAGCGTCCACGTCGCCGTTCGCGAAGACCCACTCATAGCTCTTATTGCCGGCCTCGTGCACCTTCGGCGAGTCCTCGGCCAGCGCGGTGCGCATGTCCAGGACCGGCGGGAGCGGCTCGTAGTCCACGTCGATCGAGGCGATGGCGTCCGCCGCGGCATACCGGTCCCGGGCGATGACGACGGCCACGGCCTCGCCGACATAGCGAACCTCGTCGACGGCCATCGGCGGGTGCGGCGGGATGACGATGTCGGGCGTCACGGGCCACGCACATGGCAGGCTGCCCTGCTCGGCGGCGAAGTCGGCGCCAGCGAACGCGGCGATCACGCCGGGCTGGTCCAGCGCGCCGGTCACATCCACTCGGGTGATCTTGGCGTGCGCGTACGGGCTGCGCAGGAACGCCATGTGCAGCATGCCAGGGAGCCTGATGTTGTCGGTCCAGTTCGTCTGGCCCGTGATGAGCTTGGCGTCTTCCTTGCGCAGCCGCGCCCGGCCGAGCTCGGCGGCCGGCGCTTCGGTGGTGGCGGTCACTGAGTCACCCCCGCGTCAGCGGCGCGCTTGACAGCACGCACGATGTTCTCGTAGCCGGTGCACCGGCAGAGATTGCCTTCCAGCCCGTCCCGGATCTCTTCCTCGGTCGGATGCGGGTTGTCGCGGAGCAGGTCGGTGGCCGCAATGATCATGCCCGGCGTGCAGTAACCGCATTGGAGCGCGTGCTCTTCGTGGAAGGCGCGCTGCATGGGATGCAGCTCGCCGTTAGCCAGGCCTTCAATGGTTGTCACGTCGGACCCGTCTGCCTGCACGGCCAGGACCGAGCAGCTCTTGACCGAGATGCCATCCATCAGCACGGTGCATGCACCGCAGTTCGAGGTGTCGCAGCCGATCGGCGTACCGGTCTTGCCAACGACTTCTCTCAGGTAATGGACGAGCAGCAGCCGAGGTTCGACTTGATCGTCGTACTTCACGCCGTCGACCGTGACGGTGATGTGCGTCATGCGCTGACACCTCCGGGGACATGGCAGATGCGCCTGAGGCAAACCTAGATCGGCTAGGGGCTGCCGCACCAGTCTCTCGCGTCGCAATTAGCGCAAGCTGGCACGCAGCGAGGCCGGACCACGTCAGCGCGGCGGCCGCGCCCGAGGTGGGCGCTAGCCGGTCTGGAGGACCTGGAACGCCTCCGCGAGGCTGCCTTCGGGCAGGCCACCCTGCGCCGCGGCCCTGGTCAGCCACCCGCGGAGGAACTCCTCAAGCCCGTCAGGATCGCTTATCTGACTGACGTGAGACCGCAGCGCGGCGACCTTGCGGGCAAAGGTGGCGGTGATGTCAACATAAGTCGTCGGCGCCGGACTGCCTGATATCCACACCTCGCGCACGGTCCACGGCTCTAGCTTCTCCTCGCTGAGGAGTTCGGGGAACGCGAACGGGTTTCGTGAGTCCGGGTACACGGCGTCTAGCGCCGCGGATCCGGCCGCCCGGTGATCGGGGTGACTCGCACCCATTCGGAGGTAATTGCGCTCCGGGGACTGGCACACCACCCGGTCCGGCCGCAGCAGCCTGATCACCCTCGCCAGGTCCCGCCGCAGCGCAAGGGACGGCTCGACTCGGCCGTCGGGATAGCCCAGGAAGTGCAGGTCGTGGACCCCTACCTGCTTGGCGGCCGCGGTCTGCTCGGCCTGCCGGATCGCCGCCATTTCCGCGCGCGGCAGTGACCGGTCGCTGCCGCCTGCGTCGCCGTTCGTGACGATGCAGTAGCTCACGTCGAGGCCAGCTTCAGTCCACTGCGCGATCGTGCCGGCCGCGCCGAAGTCGACGTCGTCCGGATGTGCCGTAATGACCAGGACGCGAGAGACCTGATGTGGGTCAGCCATTCCACGATTTTACGGCCGCCCTGGATCGGCGGCCGATCGCCACCTCCCGGCCAGCCGCAAGCGATACCTGCGGGCTGAGCGTTACCTGCGGGCTGAGTGTTACCTGAGGGCTCAGCCGGGTACCGCGTCAGCGCACAGCTACTCAGTTAGGGTGGAGTCGTGACGACTTTCTCCGCAGATCCGTCATATGCCCAGGCTCTGGACACGGCAGACCAGCTCGCGTCCTTCCGGGATCGGTTCGTTCAGCAGGACCGGGACCTGATCTACCTCGACGGAAACTCGCTCGGCCCGCTGCCGGTGCGCACGCAGGCCCGCATCGCCGAGGTCGTCGACCAGGACTGGGGTGTCGGCCTGGTCAGATCGTGGGATAAGTGGATCCGGCTGCCAGCCGAAGCTGGCGACATGGTGGCCGAGCACCTGGTCGGGGCTGCCGCTGGGCAAGTCCTCGTCTGCGACTCCGTGACGGTCAACCTGTACAAGCTGGCCTGTGCCGCGCTGGCTGCCCGGCCGGGCCGCAACGTCATCATTACTGACGACGACAATTTCCCCACTGACCGCTACGTGCTCGAGGGCATCGGCGCGCAGCGCGGCGGTGAGCTCCGCCTGATCCACACCGACATGGACGCCGGGGTCAGCGAGCAGGCCCTGACCGACGCGCTCGACGAGCGCACGGCGGTGGTATGCCTGTCGCACGTCGCCTATCGCAGCGGAGCCCTGGCCGACATGGGCAGGCTGACCGAGGTGATCCACGGCTCTGGTGCGCTGGCGCTGTGGGACCTGTCCCATTCGGTCGGCGCGGTCCCGGTTGAGCTCGATGCGACGGGCGCCGACCTCGCAGTTGGCTGCACGTACAAGTACGTGAACGCGGGGCCCGGCGCGCCCGCTTTCGTCTACGTCCGCGAGTCCTTGCAGCCGCAGCTGCGCCAGCCGATCTGGGGCTGGTTCAGCCAGCGCGACCAGTTCGAGATGGGGCCGCACTACGACCCAGCGCCCGGCATCGACGCCTTCCTGACCGGGACGCCGAACATCATCGGCGCGGTCGCCGTCGAGGAAGGCGCCCGCCTTCTCGGCGAGGCGGGGATCGAGCAGCTTCGCAACAAGAGCATCGAGCTCACTAGCTACCTGATCGCCCTCGCGGACGAGTGGCTCGCGCCGCTCGGTTTCGCGCTGGCGTCACCACGTGACGCGATCCGCCGAGGCGCTCACGTCAGCCTGCGCCACGATGACGCGTGGCAGATCAGCCAGGCACTGATCCGCGGCGGCGTCATCGGCGACTACCGGACGCCTGATCGCCTGCGGCTCGGCCCCGTCCCCATCTACACGAGCTTCGGCGAGGTTTGGACTGCGCTGGACCGGCTGCGCGACATCGCGGCGACTAAGTCCTACGCCGACATCCCGGCGGAGCAATCGCGGGTGACTTGAGCCGTCAAGCCGTCAGCTCGTCATGCCGGACAGACCCACCAGCGCACGCGCGTGCTCGACCTCGCCCATATGGCGTAGACCATGCTGGTAGATCCAGCACTCGATGGCGTCCAGCCGGGTGATACCGCGCGGCGCGGCGACGCGCGCGCTGTAGGTCGACGCGATCTGAGGAGGGAACGGGCGGCTCACGACCACCTCGTCCAGCGCGGCGCCGTCGAGCGCGGCCAGCCACGATTCAGTCTTGGCAAACACGGCGGTGAGGTACTGGCCGAAGGCACCATAGTCGCCAATTCGCTGGTGCATCATCTCGGCAACGGTCTTGTGCTTGCCGTTGTCGGCCACTCCGAGCCCGATCCGATCCGCCCAGCCATCGTTGTAGACAGCCGGCCCGGCACCCAGAATGCTGGCCGAGCCGTCCTCGATCTGGGTCAGGTGAAACAGCGAGAACGCGATCGGCAGCACCGGATCGCGCTCGACGTAGTTCACCTGGTCGACGTCCATGGTCGCGACTGCTTCCTCCCAGAGTGAGTGCATGGCGCGCATCCGGCGCCGGAGCGAGTCCAGAATCAGCTCGGTCATGTCGTTCCTTTGCAGCCCATGCGCGTAGCAATTGACAGCGATACTGCCAGAAACCTATGGTCCTGAGGTGCCTCGATATGGACGGATCAACAGCGACTACGGCAAGGGGCTGAGATCGCCGGCCGCCGACGGGCCTATCTACATGCTGAATCTGACCAGGTACCGGCCTGACGTGAACTACATCCAGGGCGGCGCTGCGGTCAATAGCCAGGAACCTGATGGCCGGTACGCGCCACTTGGCGTGCTGGCCGCCATCGGCGCGACGCTGTGCTTCGTAGCCGACGTGGTCGCCAGCCCCGGCAACTGGCACCGGGTAGCCGTCGTCGGCTACCCGAGCAGGCGCTCATTCGTGGCGATGGCGGCGCGCAAGGATTTCAGGGACTGGCACGACAACAAGTCAGCCGGCATCGAGGAGGCGGTCGTCATGGGCACCCTGCCGACTCGCTCGCTGCCCGGGCAGTCCAGCACGAGCCGGATGTTGCTTGAGACCTGGAGCGGGCCAGAGCCGGCCCCGGTGGTGGACGGGGCCGTCTCCGAGTTCGCGGTCGAGGGCACGCTGGTCGGAGACGGCCGGCACTGGACCGGCGTCCGCTACACCGCAATAGAGCCTGGCACCCCGCTGCCGATCGAGCCGACGCTCCCGGCCTACGAGGCACTGCTGCTGGAGCCGACCATCGAGCGGTGGCGGTGACGGCGGCCGTCGCAGCGACGCGGGCGCCGGCCGGCGACGGGCGGCGACTGCGGCGTGAGCAGAATCGCGAGGCCGTCATCGACGCGCTCCTGGCGTTGTTCCAGGCCGGCAGCTACCACCCGAGCTGCAGCGAGATCGCCGCCCGTGCGGGTCTGTCGGAGCGATCGCTGTTCCGCTACTTCGATGATCTGGACGATCTGCTTCGAGCGGCCGCCGACCGGGTCATCATGCTTGCGCTGCCGCTCCTGGCACTGCCCGCGAGCCCGCAGGACGTGACGCGGGTCAAGATCGAGCGCGTCGTGCACGCCCGCGCGGCGCTCTTCGAGCAGGCCGGCCCGGCCGCGCGAGCACTGCGGGCCAACGCGCACCGCCGTGCGAAGCTGGCCGTGGAGCTCGACGTCCACCGAACCTTCCTGCGCGGCCAGCTCAGCGAGTTGTTCGCGCCAGAGCTAGCCGCCCGCGGGACTGCGTTGCTGCCCGCGATCGACGTCCTGTGCTCGGCTGAGTCCTGGGATCTGCTGCGGCACGCCCAGGGCCTGTCGACGCAAAGCGCGACGGCCACGCTGATAGCTGCCCTTGCCCCGCTGCTAACCGGACCGCAGGATGCCTGATCTCGCTGCTCATGAGGATCCGCCGGGCGCGGTTACAGCCGTCGACTTCCATTTCGACATCATGTGCCCGTGGGCCTACCAGGCCTCGATCTGGATCCGCGACGTGCGCGACCAGCTCGGTCTCGATGTCCGCTGGCGGTTCTTCAGCCTCGAGGAGATCAACCGGGCCGAGGGCAAGAAGCACCCGTGGGAGCGCGAGTGGTCCTACGGGTGGTCCATGATGCGGGTCGGTGCGCTGCTCCGCCGCCTCGATCCGGCCCTGCTCGACCGCTGGTACTACGCGGCCGGCACGGCGCTGCACGTCGACGGCCGCAAGCCGCACCGGCGGGAAGTCGCCGC
Source organism: uncultured Actinomycetota bacterium (assembly GCA_963792725.1). GTDB lineage: Bacteria > Actinomycetota > Actinomycetes > Streptosporangiales > Streptosporangiaceae > JAJYUU01. The sequence goes on from CAWBXJ010000006.1 coordinate 513,125, forward strand.
GGAACTCCTTGCCCAGCTCGGCCTCGACCCGGCGCTCGTCGGCCAGGCGATCGACGACCCGAGCACGGCTGACGACGTCAAGGCCGACCACGACCGCCTCACCAGTCTCGGTGGGTGGGGAGTGCCGACGCTGGTGTTCGAGGGCGACCGGGCGCTATTCGGGCCTGTGCTCATCGAGCCGCCGACCGGCTCGGCTGCCGTCCGGCTCTGGCAGCTCATCACGGGCTGGCTCGAGTTCCCGGCCCTGTACGAGATACAGCGCCCGAAGACCAACCAGGACCTGCGCGCAATCGCCGAGACGTTCCGGCCTTATCTAGAGGCCCGGGACTGGATCACGATTCAGAAGGAGACGCCGTGACCGAGCTGGCCAGGACACGCGGCTCACTCGAGCAGTGCTTCGGCGCCATCGAAGACCTCTGCGCACGGCTGGACACCGCGCAGTGGCAGGTGCAGTCGCTGTGCCCGGACTGGCGGAGCCGCGACGTGGTCACGCACCTCGGCATGATGGAGCGCGTCATGACCGGGTGGCTGCCCGGCAGCGTTGAGGACGTCCCGCCGTTCGACCGGGTCCAGCCGTATAACGAGCAGGTCAGCGGGCTCGATGACGAGTCCTTTGCCATCCTGGTAGGTGAGATCTTCGCCGACCGCCGCGCCGATCTCGCCAAGCTCACGGCCGCCGACCTCGACCGCCCGTCCTGGACCCCGGTCGGCGCGAAGACTTACGGCCGCTTCCTGGCGATCAGGGTCTTCGACTTCTGGGTGCACGAGCGCGACATCACCACGCCGCTCGGCTGGCCGACAGATGACACCGGCCCGCGGGCCGAGATCGCGCTAGCCGAGGTCGAGGGCTCGCTCGGCTACATCGTGGGCAAGAAGGTGGGACTGCCCGACGGTAAGAGCATCGTGTTCCACCTGACCGGCCCGATCGAGCGCGAGCTGTGTGTCGTCGTCGACGGCCGGGCCAGGCAAGTCGATCACGTCGCCAAGCCCGACGTCGTGCTCACGACGGACTCGGTTACGTTCGTCCAGCTTGCGTGCGGCCGGATCGACCCGCAGGCACAGATCGATGCCGGGAAGGTCAGCTGGACCGGCGACCACGAGCTTGGCGACCGCGCTGCCCGCAATCTCCGGTTCACGATGTGAGCGGCGGGCGCCATCGCGTCACTCCCACTCGATGGTGCCAGGAGGCTTCGACGTGATGTCGAGCACAACCCGGTTGACCTCCGGCACCTCGTTAGTAATCCGCGTCGAGATGCGGGACAGGACCTCATCCGGCACGCGCGCCCAGTCGGCGGTCATGGCGTCCTCGCTCGTGACCGGCCGCAAGACGATCGGGTATCCGTAGCTGCGGCCGTCGCCCTGCACGCCGACCGACCGCACGTCGGCGAGCAACACCACCGGGCACTGCCAGATCCGCCGGTCCAGTCCTGCTGCGGACAGCTCGGCCCTGGCGATCGCGTCAGCAGCCGACACGATCCGCAACCGCTCGGCGGTGACCTGGCCGACGATCCTGATGGCGAGACCAGGGCCGGGGAACGGCTGCCGCCAGACGATCTCGGGCGGCAGGCCAAGTTCGGCTCCCACCTGGCGCACCTCGTCCTTGAATAGGTCACGCAGCGGCTCGACCAGCTCGAACTTGAGGTCGTCCGGCAGTCCGCCGACATTGTGGTGCGACTTGATGTTGGCCGCGCCGGTGCCGCCGCCTGACTCCACTACGTCGGGATACAGCGTGCCCTGGACCAGGAACGTGGCCGCGTCAGCCGCGCCCGATATCTCGCGCGCAGCCTGCTCGAATGCCCGGATGAACTCGCGGCCGATGATCTTGCGCTTGTCCTCCGGGTCGCTGACGCCAGCCAGCGCGCCCACGAAGTCGCCGGCCGCGTCGACGACCTTCAGCGCCACGCCAGTCGCCGCGACGAAGTCCTTCTCGACCTGCTCAGCCTCACCCGCCCGTAGCAGGCCGTGGTCGACGAACACGCAGGTCAGCCGCTCGCCGATGGCGCGTTGCACCAGCGCCGCCGCGACTGCGGAGTCGACCCCGCCAGACAGCCCGCAGATCGCCCGGCCCGAGCCGACCTGCGCGGCGATTCGCTCGGTCTGCTCCTCGATGACTCCGCGCATCGTCCACGTCGGCTTGCAGCCCGCGGCCGCCAGGAAGCCGCGCAGCATCGCCATGCCGTGCTCGGTGTGCAGGACCTCCGGGTGGAACTGCATGCCATACAGGTGCCGGTCGGGCGCCTCGGCCGCGGCGACCGGCGTCCCTGCGGTCGTAGCCGTGACCGTGAAGCCGGGCGGCGCCTGCGCGCACGTATCGCCGTGCGACATCCAGACGCGCTGCTGTGCGGGCAAGCCATCCAGGAGCACGCTGGCGGCATCGGCCGCGCTGAGGGCGGTGGCCCCGTACTCCCCCGTTCCCGTATGCAGGACCTCGCCACCGAGGTCGCGGACCATCAGCTGGAAGCCATAGCAGATGCCCAGGATCGGGATGCCGGCGGTGAGCAGGCCAGCCGGGGCTGGCGGCGCACCGGGGGCATAGACCGACGATGGCCCGCCGGACAGGATGATCGCGGACGGATTCCTGGCCAGCATCTCCGCTGCGGGCATCGTGCTGGGCACGACCTGCGAGTAGACCTGGCACTCGCGCACCCGCCTGGCGATGAGCTGGGCGTACTGGGCGCCGAAATCGACCACCAGGGCCGGGCCGGACTCCAGGTCAGGGCTGCGCTGATCGACATCCGCCATGCGAGCGATTCTAGTGGTCGGTCCGGCCTAGCCCGCTGGCGTCGCCGGGCCCGGCTCCTCCTCGGCTGGCGGGGCCGCGGGGCTGACCAGGACGCGGGCGATCCGGCGTCCGTCCAGCTGAGTGACGGTCAGCCGGCGCCCGTCCACCTCGGCTGACTCGCCGCTGTCGGGCAAGTGGCCGAGGGCGGCGAGCAGGTAGCCGGCCACGGTCTCGTAGGGTCCTTCCGGCAACTCCAGCCCGGTCTGCTCGGCGAACTCGTCCAGGTTCAGCAGCCCGTCTACCTCGAGTTCGCCGCCGTGCAGCTGCCGGGGGTGGCTGGCTTCCTCGTCGTACTCGTCCTGAATGTCCCCGATCAGCTCCTCGACCAGGTCCTCGAGGGTGACGATTCCTGCGGTGCCGCCGTACTCGTCGACCACGATGGCCAGGTGCGCGCGGTCCTTGCGCATCTCCGACAGCGCCGACAGCACCATCTTGCTGATGGGCAGGAACTTGACCGGGCGGCAGACCTCGCCGACCTTGCGGGAATCAGAGTCGGGCCGGCGGTCGAGCAGGTCGCGCGAGTGCACGAAGCCGATGACGTCGTCGTAGGACTCCTGGTACACCGGGAACCGGGAATACCGGGCGTGCTCGGCTATCCCCGCTGCCTGTGACAGCGGCATGGCGGCCGGCAGGAACTCCACCTCGGTTCGCGGCACCAGGACCTCGCGCACCTGCCGCTTGCCGGCGTCGAAGACCTCGCCGACGATGTGCCGCTCGTCCGGGCTGAGGGCCTGGTGCCCCGCGACCAGGTCGCGCAGCTCTTCGTCGGTCATGACGCCACGGCCTGCCGCGGGGTCGCCGCCGAGCAACTGGACGACCAGGTTGGTGCACTTGGACAGCAGCCAGACCAGCGGCCGGGCGATCATGGCGAGCCGATCGACCACCGGTCCGGCTACCAGCGACACCCGCTCGGCACGCTGCAGCGCGAGCCGCTTGGGCGCCAGCTCGCCGAAGACCAGCGTGAAGAAGGCGATGATCAAGGTGACGGCGATGACCGCCAGCGGGTCAGCGACATCACGCGGCATGAACTTGCTGAACTCGTTCCCGAGCCGGTCTGACAGCAGCGCCGCGCCGAACGCGCCCGACAGCAGCGTCGCCAGCGTCACGCCGATCTGGACCGAGGAGAGGAACCTGTTCGGGTCCTGGGCGAGCCGCGCGGCTCGCTGGCCTCGCTTGCCATGCCTGGTCAGGGCTCGGATCTGGCCCTCGCGCAAGGAGACGAGCGCCATCTCGGCCGCGGCGAAGAAGCCGCCGATCAATATCACGGCAAGGACGAGGAGAATATCCCAGCCGACGCCATTCACGTCCGGATCCCCGACCCTCGTCAGTTCGGCGTGCGCGATGCGCTGCCGTCCCCGCGTCCCGGCAGCAGCCGGAACTCGGCCGCGCGGTAGTTTGCAATAGTCTAAGCAGTCTGCCCGCGCAGACGAGCCGTACTCGCCTAGCCCGCGCACGCGGCGTACATTAGCTGCCACCTTATAGCTTGCTTTTCGGTGTATGGCAGTATCGCGTTGTTTGGCCGTATTAAGTAGCTAGCTGGATGGACAGAGGTGGGCCGGTGGCGGGTGTACACGACGATGCCGTCGCGATAGCGACCGAGCTGACGAGGCTTCGCCGGGCGATCCACGCCGAGCCAGAGATCGGCCTGGACCTGCCCCGCACACAGCGCAAGGTCCTCGACGCGCTCGACGGGCTGCCGCTGGAAATCACCCTCGGCGAGAGCCTGAGCTCGGTCACTGCTGTCCTGCGCGGGAGCAAGCCGGGGCCCACCGTCCTGCTGCGGGGCGACATGGACGCGCTGCCCGTTACCGAGCGGACGGGCGTGCCGTACGCGTCCACGATCGACGGGGCCATGCACGCGTGCGGGCACGACCTGCACACGGCCATGCTCGCCGGCGCGGCTCGGCTCCTGTCGGCCCGGCAGAGCGAGCTCGCCGGAAACGTGATCTTCATGTTCCAGCCAGGCGAGGAAGGACCGGGCGGCGCCCGGATCATGGTGGCCGAAGGCGTACTCGACGCCGCCGGCGATCGGCCGGTGGCCGCCTACGCGCTGCACGTGGCGTCGGGCATGCTGCCGTTCGGCTTGCTCGCCAGCAGATCAGGCACGGTCATGGCGGCCGCGGACACCCTGCACGTCACCGTCCACGGCCGGGGCGGGCACGGCTCGCAGCCGCACCACGCGGCCGACCCGGTGCCGGTCGCGTGCGAGATCGTGCTGGCGCTGCAGTCGATGGTGACCCGGCAGTTCGACGTGTTCGACCCGATCGTGGTGACGGTTGGCACCTTCCACGCAGGCACAGCCGACAACGTGATTCCCGACGACGCGATGTTCGTCGCGACCGTCCGGTCGTTCTCGCCGCAAGCCCGCGCCGCCGTGCAGAAGTCAGCGCCGAGGCTAGCCCGCGACATCGCAACGGCGCACGGCCTCAGCGCGACCGCCGAGTTCCGCGACGGCTACCCCGTCACCGTGAACAACGCCGGCGAGCTAGCGTTCGCCGAGCAGACCGTAGCCGACGTCCTCGGCGACGGCCGGTACGTCGCGGCCCCGGACCCGCTCACCGGCTCGGAGGACTTCTCGTATGTGCTCGAGGAGGTGCCGGGCGCGTTCCTGATGCTGGGCGCGTGCACGCCGGACACCGATCCGTTCACCGCGCCCTTTAACCACTCCGCCGAGGCGGTCTTCGACGACGCCGTACTCCCGGATGGCACGGCCCTCTACGCCGAACTAGCCCTGCGCCGCCTAGCCGCCAGCTAATCGCGCCGGCGACCGCGGGATGCTCTCTCGGTCGCGCTGGCGACCGCCGGATGCTCTGCGGGCTGGCACAGGTAGCAGCGGCTTGGCGCTAGCACGCCCGAGACGCGCTAGTCGACAGCAGACGCGGGCCACGCGACGCCCGCTGCCGCATCCGCCGCCCTATCCCGCCACGGGCAAGATCAACGGCACGGTGCGCCAGCCGGCGCCAAGCCCGCCGAGCGTCCGGCAGACCCGGCGCGCAGACAAACCCGCTAGAGGCTTGCGACGTCGGCTTGCTTGGCGCGGACTGCTTCGGCCGCCCCGTGCAGCGCGGCGAGCTCCGACTCGGTCAGGTCGCGCTCGACCACGCGCCGGACGCCGGTGTCGCCCAGCTCGGCCTCGACGCCGAGGTAGACGCCGGCGATGCCGTACTGGCCGTCCACCCAGGCGCAGACCGGCATGACCGATCCCGCGTCCTCGGCCACGGCCCGCGCCATCCGGGCCGCCGCGGCTGACGGTGCGTAGTAGGCCGAGCCGGTCTTGAGAAGGGCCACGATCTCGGCGCCGCCGTTCCGAGTGCGATCCACCAGCTGGTCGATGTCCGCGGCCGGCAGCAGCTCGGCCAGCGGCTTGCCGTCTACGGAGCAGGCTGACGGGACCGGCACCATGGTGTCGCCGTGCGAGCCCAGCGTCAGCGTGGTGACGGAGCCGACCGGCACGCCGAGCCGCTCGGCGACGAAATAGCTGAACCTGGCCGTGTCGAGCATGCCGGCCTGGCCGATCACCCGGTGCGCCGGGAATCCGGACACCTTCGCAGCCAGTGCAGTCATCTCGTCCAGGGGGTTGGACACCACGATGAGGACGGCGTCGGGCGCGTGCTTGACGACCTGTTCGGTCACGCTCCGAACGATCTTGGCGTTGACGCCGATCAGGTCCATCCGGCTCATGCCGGGCTTGCGCGGCAGGCCGGCCGTGATCACCACGATGTCCGATCCGCCGATGGCCTCGTAGCCTTCGCCGGCCGGTCCCGTGGTCTGCCCGGTGACCTTGGTCTCGAAGCCCTCGACTGGCCGCGACTGGTTCATGTCCAGGGCCAGGCCCTCAGGCTTGCCCTCGACGATGTCGGTCAGGACGACCTCGTCGAAAATGTCGTACTCGGCCAGACGCTGCGCCGTTGTCGAGCCGTAGAACCCGGCGCCGACGACCGTTACCTTCCCTGTGCGGGCCATTCCCGTGATCTCCTTTTGCGGCTGCGATGCCGATGTGGCTGGGTTTGCAAGCGGGTCAGGACCCGGCCATGGCAGCGCGCAGGTTCTCGTCCAGGGCTGCCAGGAACTCCTCGGTGGTCAGGTACGGTGTCCCTTCGCCGACCAGGAGCGCCAGGTCCTTGGTCATCTTGCCGCTCAGGACGGTCTCGACACAGACCCGCTCCAGCGTGTCGGCGAACTGGGTGACCTCGGGCGTGCCGTCCAGCTTGCCGCGGTGCGCCAGGCCTCTGGTCCACGCGAAGATCGACGCGATCGGGTTGGTCGAGGTCGGCTTGCCCTGCTGGTGCTGCCGGTAGTGCCGGGTGACGGTGCCGTGCGCCGCCTCCGCCTCGATCGTCCTGCCATCCGGGGTCATGAGCACGCTGGTCATCAGGCCGAGCGAGCCGAAGCCCTGCGCCACGATGTCGGACTCGACGTCGCCGTCGTAGTTCTTGCACGCCCAGACGATGCCGCCGTCACCCTTGATGACCTGGGCCACCATGTCGTCGATCAGCCGGTGCTCGTAGGTGATGCCGACCGCCTCGAACTCGGCCTTGAACTCGGCCTCGAACACCTCGGCGAAGATGTCCTTGAACCGCCCGTCGTAGGCCTTCAGGATCGTGTTCTTCGTCGACAGGTACAGCGGGAAGCCGCGGTCCAGCGCGAACCGCATGGTGGCACGCGCAAAGTCGCGGATCGAGTCGTCGAAGTTGTACATGCCCATGGCGATCCCGCCACCGGCGAACCTGGCGACCTCGAACTCCATCGGCGGGGCGGACGGGTCGTCCGGCTGGAAGGAGATGCGCACCGACCCGGCGCCCGGCACGACGAAGTCGGTGGCCCGGTACTGGTCCCCATGCGCGTGGCGGCCGATCACGATCGGGTGCGTCCAGCCCGGTACGAACCGCGGAATGCTGGAGACGACGATCGGCTCGCGGAAGACCACGCCGCCGAGGATGTTGCGGATCGTACCGTTTGGCGACCGCCACATCTTCTTGAGGCCGAACTCGACGACGCGGTCCTCGTCGGGCGTAATGGTGGCGCACTTGACCCCGACGCCGTGCCGCTTGATCGCGTGAGCGGCGTCGACGGTCACCTGATCGTCTGTCGCGTCACGGTTCTCGATGGACAGGTCGTAGTACTCAAGGTCGATCTCGAGATACGGGACGATCAGCTGGTCCTTGATGAACTGCCAGATGATCCGCGTCATCTCGTCGCCGTCAAGCTCAACGACGGGGTTGAGCACCTTTATCTTCGACATGCAGCAGTATTCCCTTCATCGCGCCGGCGCCGTTGCCACGGCGAAACTCTCATGAGCGGGGGATTTCCACGATCAAGCCTGCGACCAGCAGGCCAGCGCCGAGAGCGGCGAGCACGGCCACATCGACAAGTCGCCGTCGTGACCCGAGCATCCCGGCCTTACCTTCTGGCAGTACGAGCCTGGCTAGCGATCCCGCCAGCAGCGCGCCAGCTATTACCAACGTACCGCCCCGAACCGCCTGCCCACCGCTGCGTACCGTGGCCAGTCCGGCGACGATCCCGGCCATGACGATCCAGTACGGCAGCTGCGCTGTTAGCCGCCGCCTGCCACCGGTGCTGGCCCCCGCATCACTGTCGTGCCGTGCCTTGGCCTGGCGGGCCAGCGCCTTCGCCGAATGTTTCACCGGGCATCGAGCGGCACCCAGCTAAGGCCGCGGTCCCCGATGTACTCGCTGTCCGGCCTGATCAGCCGGTTGTCGGCGTGCTGCTCGATCACGTGCGCGGTCCACCCGGCCATCCGGCTCGCCGAGAAGACCGGCGTGAACAGGTCCGTCGGGATGCCGAGATAGTGGTAGACCGTGGCGGCGAAGAAGTCGACGTTCGGGTACAGGCCCTTGTCCGCGAGCACGACCTCTTCCATCTGGCGCGACATCCGGTAGTAGGTGTCATCGCCGGAGGCCGCAGCGAGCTCTGCGGACATCCGCCGCAGGTGCGTTGCCCGCGGGTCCTCTGTCTTGTAAACGCGGTGGCCGAAGCCCATGATCTTGTCGCCAGCGGCCAGCCGCTTGCTGGTCTGACGGCTGACAGCGTCGAGCGGATCGCCGCCGAGCTGCCTGATCTCCTCCAGGCCGCGCATGACCTGCTCGTTCGCTCCACCGTGCAGCGGCCCGGACAGCGTGCCCAGGGCGGCGACCACGGCCGAGTGCATGTCGGCGAGGGTGGCGGCACAGACGCGCGCCGCGAAGGTCGACGCGTTCATCGTGTGGTCGGCGTGCAGCACCAGGCATGTGTCGAAGATCTCAGCCGCCCGGTCGTCCGGTGGGCAGCCCGTGAGCTGGCGGAGGAAGTTAGCTGCGATGCCAAGGCCAGGATCGGGATCAGGCAGGTCGCGGCCAAGCCTGGCGGCGTGGTAGGCGGCGATCAGCACTGGCTGCTGCGCGGTGAGCCGCGCGGCCTTGCGCTGGTTAGCCGCTGGCTCGTTGGAGGCGGCGTCGAGATCATCGGCGCTGCCGAGAGATACCAGGCTCCGGAGCGCCTCCATCGGCCGCTGGCGGCGGGCGATGCCAGCCAGGTCGTCGGCCACGAGGGCGCCGAGCTGCCGACCGTCGGCGAGCTCAGCCCGGTAGCTGTCGAGCTCGCTGCGGTCCGGGGCCTTGCCGCGCTGCAGCAAGAACGCGACTTCCTCGAAACTGGCGCGGCCGGCGAGGTCGTGAATGTCATAGCCACGGTAGAACAGCAGGCCCGCGCGGCCGTCGATGTCGCTCAGCGCGGTCGAAGCCGCGACTACATCTGCCAGACCTCGCGACGGCGCGTCCGCCATGTGCCCTCCTCGCCCACTATCCGCTGGGCAGTGTACTTCCGTAGCCTGGCTTTTCCCGACTTGCCATCCTTCTGGCTTCATTTACCGGTGGCTTGCATGGACTTTGCCTCGGCTGGGTATCGGTGCGGTGACACCTCACTAGCTGCCCGGACATGCCGGAGGAACGTCATGGAGACCCCCCACATCCGGATCGAGGCGACTGGCGCGATCATCAGGCTGGGCCCGGACGTGACCACGATCGGGCGCGGTCAGTCGGTCGATGTCCATCTAGACCATCCGACCGTCTCGAAGCTGCACGCCGAGATCGTCCGCCGCGGACCTTACGCCTACGTTAGCGACCTCGGGTTATCTCGGCACGGCACCCGGGTCAACGGCAAGGTCGTGGCCCAGCGGCTGCTGGAGAACGGCGACGTGCTCTCCTTCGGGTCGCAGCGCTGCCGGGTCGGCGGACTGCCGTGCGAGGGCGCGCTACCAGAGACCGACCCGCGCCGGTCGGCCGTGCCCGAGCTCACCCGCCGCGAGGTCGACGTCGTGGCTGCCTTGTGCAAGCCGGCCCTGTCTGACGACGCCTTCATCGCCCCGGCGACGGCCCGTGACATCGCCGCCGACCTCGTTGTCACCGAGGCCGCCGTCAAGCAGCATCTGCTGCGGCTGTACCAGAAGCTGAAGATCGCCGAGGGACCGAACCGCCGGGTCAGGCTCGCCAATGAGGTCGTGGCGCGCGGCCTGGTCCGGCCGCTGCCAGTAGCGTCGGGCAGCGACAGCAGTGCGCACGCGACCGTCCCGGCGCTGCCCGCCGTGCCCACCGATGCTCCCCAGCTGGCACCGCCGATCGCGAGCTAGAGGCCGAGCCAGTGCATCAGGCGCTGGCCGACGCCAGCAACGTTCCCCGATATGTGCCCAAAGCCCGGGTGGGCGATCTGCAGGGTCTGGAGCTGGTTCCCGAGATGGTCAGCTGGCCAGAAGCCAGGGGCCAGCGTCGCGGCCGCCGCGATGACGGCAATGGCGATGGCGGCGATGCCGATGGAGCCGAGGACAGCAGCCGGGACAGACCTGGTGACGCGGCCGTAGAACCTGCTCAGCGGGCGGCGGCAGGGGCGCGAGCCAGGCCCGATGCAGTAGCACGCGACGAGGGCGCCAGCCGCGTAGGCACCCGATCGAGGCAGCTGGTTCGGTCCGATCACGAGGACCGACAGGACTGCGGCGGCCAGGGCGCACAGCAGCGCTAGCGGCGAGAGCAGCAGCGAGCCGAGCACAGATCGACATACGGCCCACGGGTAGAACAGCGTCGCGGTGATCGCGTCACTGCGACGCCGGCCCTGGCGGTCGCGACGCCGGTCGAGCCAGCGGTTAGTGATGTCGCCGGCGCGCAGCAGCACGAGCACGGCCAGCGCGGCGATCGCGCCGGCGACCGGCAGCAGGACGCTGACGGCGACGAGACCTGCCAGGGTGGCCAGCACTAGCGGCAGCCTGCCAGGGACCTGCTGCGCGGCCGCGCCACGTGGCTGGCGACCGCCGGGCTGGAGGCCGGCGCCCGGCGAGCCAGTCTGACCGGCCGCGACCGGAGCTGCAGGCTGGCCGGGCCACGGCGCGGCCGACGGCGGCCAGGGCGGTGCTGGCGTCAGCGGGCCCGGCACTCCGGGCAGCGCCGGCGCCAGCCCGAACGCGGCTGGCTGGTCGTAGCGCACGGGTGGCAGCAGGTCCGAGAAGTTGTCCTTGGGCTGAACCGGGATGGGCCTGGTACCAGGCCACGGCGCCTGGGCGGGAGCCAGCGACGACGGATACTGGACAGGTGGCGCCTGCGCGCCGCCGACCGCAGCCGGATGTCCGGCGGCAGGCATGCCGCGCAGTGCGGCTGCCGGCCGGTCCAGGTCTGTGCGGGTTGGCTGGCCGGACAGGCCGTCGGCTAGCAGGGCGCCGGCGGGCGAACGGACCAGGGCAGCCGGCGCCAGTTCGGCCGTCAGATCGGCCAGCTCGGCCGCCGTAGGCCGCCGGCTCGGATCCCTGGCCAGCGCGGCTAGCACCACGGGCAGCAGCGGGGCCGGCATGGTGTCCAGCTCGGGCTGGCCGTGCACGATGCGGTAGAAGATGGCCTCGAACTGCCCGGTGCCAAAGGGCGGGCGGCCGGTGGCGGCGTAGGCCATCGTGGCGGCCCAGGAGTGCACATCGGCCGCCGGACCGCTCGGCTTGCCCTCGATGACCTCCGGTGCCAGATAGCCCGGCGTGCCCATGAACATGCCCGTCATGGTCAGCTTCGTCGAGTCAGGCGACTGGGCGATGCCGAAGTCGATCACGACCGGAGCGCCGTCGACGAGCATGACATTGCCCGGCTTCAGGTCGCGGTGCACGACGCCCGCCGCGTGAATCGCCACGAGCGCCGAGGCCAGGCCACGGGCGACCGTGGCCAGAGCCGCGCCGGTGAGCGGGCCATTGGCGGCGACGACGTCTTCGAGCGTCGGGCCGGCCACGTAGCGGGTCACGATGTAGGGCGGGCTGCCCTCGACGTCCGCGTCGACCACCTCGGCGACATACGGGCTGTGGACCCGGCGCATGGTGTCGACCTCGCGCGCGAGCCGACGCCGCGCCGTGGCCTCGGCCGGTATGCCCTGCCGGAGTACCTTGACCGCGACCTGCTGGTCAGCGGGGCCTGAGGCGAGGTACACCACGCCCATGCCGCCCTCGCCGAGCTGCTCGCGCAGTCGGTACGGGCCGAGGCGCTCCTCCCCCGAGTGGGCACTCATAGCTCTACAGCCTAAGGCTCACTCTCGCAGTACGCCGCGTGACATTCCCGTAGCTAGCCGCCGGCGACGAGCCGGCGCAGGGCATCGGCGGTGGCGGCGTTCTGCTCCGCATGGTCAACCAGGGCCCGGGCCAGCTCGGCGACCCACTGGCCGACCTGGACCGGCTGGCGCGACAGGACGACGCCCCTGACCTCGCGGCAGATCTCCGCGGCAGGCGCGCCCGCGGTTGGCTCGAGTGTCATGACCCGGTCGCCGAGCCGAACGGTGATCTTGGTCACGGTGCCTGGCCGGCCCTTCATCCGGTCCGACGCCGACCTGCGGCGGTCGACCGTCACGCAGTTCGGCGGCAGCGAGTCACCCAGGGACTCGGTGAGCACCTGGGCGTAGATCGCGATGTCGCTGCTGTCCGCCCGTAGCGCGGCCGTCACCATGTCCAGCGACGGGCTGGCTGCCGGGTCTATCGGCTCCGTCATCGCTGCCGCATCCCTCTCCGCCGCTCGGTGTCCGCTGACTGTCAGCGACCGCTGAAGCTGGCCTTCCCTGGTCCATTCTCCAGGAAGCTGCGCATCCCGGCACTGGCGTCCTCAGTTGCGAACAGGCCGGCGAAGCTGAGCCGTTCGAGCTCCAGGCCTGTCGCCAGATCAGTCTCCAGGCCCAGGTCGATCGCCTGCTTGGCGGCGGCGAGCGCGATAGCCGGGCCGCCTGCGTAGGTGGCCGCCAGCTCGCACGCTGCCGCGTAGACCTCGTCGTCGGGCACGACCTTGTCCGCCAGGCCAATCACGAGCGCCTCGGCGGCCCCGACAAAGCGGCCGCTGAAGATCAGGTCCTTGGCCCTGGCGGGGCCGATCAGGCGCGGCAGGCGCTGCGTGCCGCCGGCACCGGGGATCAGCCCCAGCAGGATCTCTGGCTGGCCCACCTTGGCGTTCTCGCCGAGGACCCGGAAGTCGGCGCACAGGGCCAGCTCGAGGCCGCCGCCGAGGGCGTAGCCGGTAACCGCGGCGATGACGGGCTTGCCGATCTTGGCCACGGCGTTGAGCGCGTCTTGCAGCCTGCTGCTGTCGTGCGTCATCTGGGCGTAGCTGGACCCCGACATCTCCTTGATGTCCGCGCCCGCGGCGAAGAGCTTCTGGCCGCCGTACAGGACGACGGCCCGCACCGCCTGATCGCTGTCCACCTGAGCGGCGGCGGCCGCGAGGTCAGCCTGCACCGCGGCGCTGAGCGCGTTCATCGGCGGCCGGCTCAGCCTGATGGTGGCCACTGCCTGGTCGGTCTGGACCGTTACCAGCTCGCCCACGATGCACCTCCCGTGCCGAGCCATGATCCTACGCAGCCCGCCAGCCGGCGGCTACGCAGGCAGGTAGCAAGAGTGCTGGCAGGCCGGGACTAGCAGGCAGTTGCCCCGGCTGGCCCGTCGCACGAGGGTGCAGGACATGATGAGCGCCTGGCGATCGCCGCGCTGCGGGTTATCCACGCGGCAGCGATCACCAGGCGCCGTTGGCGTTACTGGCCTGTCGTCGGGCCGGGTCTGTTACGCGCTGTCCGTCGCTGGAGCGGGCAATCAATGGCTCCGCGGGACCGCGTCACCGGCAGTTGTGGTGTCCGGGGGAATGCCGCTCACCTCCCTGGCGAACTCGGGGCGGCCGAGATGAGTGGGCTGAAGCGCAATGACCGAGCGAGCCTGCCCCAGAGGCTGCCACTGGGGCAGGCGTCCGCTCAGTCACTCCCCGGACGCGCGCTGCAGTGAAACGCCCTGCCAGCCATTCAGGAAACCGCGAACCTCGTTCTCGCTGTACCGGCGGTGGCCGCCCGGCGTACGGATCGACGACAGCTTGCCGCCACGCGCCCAGCGGGTCACGGTCTTCGGGTCCACCCGCAGCATCGCAGCAACCTCGGCTGGGGTGAGAAGGCGGTTGTCCGGCTTGATCTGGGTTCTCACGAGGGGTCCTCTCGCACTTGGTAGTAGTGGCTATGTCACAGAAAGTAACGACCAATGATCGTCACCGACCGACATCGTTCTATCACAGGATGTCACAGCGACTTTGGTTTTGCTGGCGTTCTAACGGTCACGTAAGGAAATTCCATTGGCTGCCCACTCATGTCAGTCAGTATCAGGACGCCAATAGGAAGTCAGCGGTTTACCGCACCTTCCGGCCGGTCTAGGGTTTTATGTCGCAGTTAGCTGAGCCATTAATGGCTCAGCTAAGGTGCCAGCGGCCACCGTCAGCGCAGGTCGCCGTTGACCATTCCGGTCGGCCCGCCGGGCAGTGTGACCAGGCCAAGCTCCGCCGGGCCTGAGAGCAGCCGGTGCGCGGGCAGGACGCGCACGGTGTAGCCGAACGGGCCCGGCTCGCCCAGCTCAGCGGTGCCCGCGTACCTGGCCACGCCATCTTGCGACACGTCGCTGTCGAGCCGCAGCGGGGACCGCGCCGGGTCGATGATCTCGTCGGAATCCCCAGCCCGGCCGTAGACGACCTCGACGCAGACGTCCGCGGCGGTGAGGGAGCCGAGCGCGACGCTTGCCCGCACTGTCAGCTGCCCGCCAGGGCTGAGGTCGCCGTCGTCGGCCTCCACGTGCTCGATGCGGACGCCCGGCCAGGCCTTCGTCACTCGCTCTTTCCAGGCGGCGAGCTCGTGCGCGCCATCGAAAGGCTCGGGCGACGGAGCCGCCAGCAGCCGGGAGGACCGCGCCGCTGGCGCGTACAGGTCGGTGACGTACTGCCTGACCATCCGGGTGGCGAGGGCACGCGGGCCAAGTCCGCGCAGCGTGTGTGACACCATCTCCAGCCACCGGGCCGGCCTGCCGTCGCCGCCGGTGTCGTAGAAGATCGGCGCCACCGACTTGCCGATGAGGTCGTACAGGGCCGCGGCCTCGACCTCGTCCCGGCGGGCCGGATCGGGCACGCCGTCAGCGGAGGGGATGGCCCAGCCGTTCTGACCGTCGAACCACTCGTCCCACCAGCCGTCGAGGATGGACAGGTTCAGTCCGCCGTTGAGCGCTGCCTTCATGCCCGACGTGCCGCAAGCCTCCAGCGGCCTGAGCGGATTGTTGAGCCAGACATCGCAGCCTTGCACGAGCGTGCGAGCCATGGCCATGTCGTAGTCCGGCAGGAAGACGATCCGGTGCCGCACGTCTGGATGATCGGCGAACCGGACCAGCTGCTGGATTAGCTGCTTGCCGCCGTCATCCGCCGGGTGCGCCTTTCCGGCCACCACGATCTGGATCGGCCGCTCTGGATCGAGCAGCAGCGCCGTCAGCCGAGCCGGATCATGCAGCATCATCGTCAGCCGCTTGTACGACGGCACCCGCCGGGCGAAGCCGATCGTCAGCACGTCGTCGTCCAGGACGCTGTCGATCCAGATCAGCTCCGCTTCCGAGGCGCCGCGCTGACGCCAGGAGGCACGCAGCCGCCGTCTGGCCTCGGCCACCAGCCGCGCGCGCAGGACCCGCCGCAGCTCCCAGACCCTGGCCGGGTCGCTCGCCGCCCGATCCCAGAACGACGGATCATCCGACGGATCGGCGATCGCGTCGGCGGGCGCACTGGCGAGCCCGGGGCCGGCATCGGTGACCATCGCCAGTTCCTGCGCGAGCGTGATCATCTCGCGTGCCACCCACGTTGGCGCGTGCACGCCGTTGGTCACCGACGTGATCGGCACCTCGGCGACATCGAAGCCCGGCCACAAGCCGCTGAACATGGTCCGCGACACCGAGCCGTGCAGCTTGCTCACGCCGTTGACGCGCTGAGCCAGCCGCATGCCCATGACCGCCATGTTGAACACGGCCGGATCGCCGCCGGCGAACGTCTCCGCGCCGAGCGCCAGGATCCGGTCGAGGGGCAGTCTCGCCTGCTCGCCGCCGGCCGCGGCCACGTCACCATCGCCTGCGTCGTCAGCACCACCTGCACCGAACTGCCTGGCCACCAGGTCGACCGGGAACCTGTCGATCCCGGCCGGCACTGGCGTGTGGGTCGTGAAGACGGTGCCGGCGCGGCACAGCTCAAGCGCCGCGTCGAAGTCCAGCCCGAGCCGGACGTACTCGCGGATGCGCTCGATCCCGAGGAAGCCAGCGTGGCCCTCGTTGGTGTGGAACACCTCCGGCTCCGGGTGACCGGTGATCGCGCAGTACGCGCGCACCGCCCGGACGCCGCCGACGCCCAGCAAGAGCTCCTGCCGCAGGCGGTGGTCGGTGCCGCCGCCGTAGAGCCGGTCGGTGATCTCCCGCAGGTCAGGGTCGTTCTCCTCGACATAAGAGTCAAGCAGCAGCAGCGGCACGCGGCCGACCTGCGCGACCCAGATCTGGGCGGACAGCCGCGCGCCATCGGCCAGGCCGACACTGACCCGGACGGCGCTGCCAGCCGCATCCCGCAGCAGGGTCAGCGGCAGCCCGTTGGGGTCGGAGGCCGGATAGCGCTCGGTCTGCCAGCCCTCGATCGACAGCGACTGGGTGAAGTAGCCGTGCCGGTAGAGCAGGCCAACGCCGATCAGCGGGACACCGAGGTCGCTGGCAGCCTTGAGGTGGTCGCCGGCCAGGATGCCGAGGCCGCCGGAGTACTGCGGCAGCGCCGCGGTGATGCCGTACTCGGGCGAGAAGTAGGCGATCGCTGTCGGCAGGCCGCCGCTGCCATCGGCCGGCTCGGCCTGGTACCAGCGTGGCCCGGTGAGGTAATCGCGCAGGTCGTCGCCGGCCGCTGCGAGGCGCCGCAAGAACTCCGGGTCAGCTGCCAGCCTGGCCAGCCGATCCTGCGGGACCCGGCTCAGCAGCGTGACCGGGTCCTGCTCCGCCAGCTCCCGGCTCGGCGGGTCGATCGAGGCGAACAGCTCGCGCGTGCCGGCATGCCACGACCAGCGGAGGTTCAGCATCAGCGAACGAAGCGGGTCGAGGCCCTCGGGCAGGACCGGGTGGATGGTGAACCGGCGGATAGCTCTCACGCACAGTGACCTTAATGTGTAAACCCGGGACCACGGCCCTCGGGCTACCCCAGGGGACCAGCCGGTACCACTAGCCGGGCAGGGCCATTGGCGCAGGCATGCCCGCGCCGGGACCCATTCATGCCGGCAACTAACCGCAACGGGGCACCCGGTTCGGCATTGGCTGCGCTCAGATGGGTAGCTTTCATCCGTGATCGGCAGGATCCCCATACTCGACGTGCAACCGGTCGTCCGGGTTGCCAGCGAACTGGGCGCGAGCGCGCCCGCCAAAGCCGTACCCGACGAGCGCTTCATGGTCAGCGCCACCGTGTTCCGCGAAGGCCACGAGATGCTCGGCACCGGGGTCATGCTCACCGACCCGGCCGGCCAGCGTCGGCCGCTCGTGCTCATGACGGAGCTGGCTGAGGGCAGCGACCGCTACGGAGCCGAGGTAGCCGCGACCAGCGAGGGGCTCTGGCATTTCGCCGTCGAGGCCTGGGGTGATCCAGTAGCGCGCTGGCGCCACGACGCCGAGATCAAGGTGCCTATCGGCCAGGACGTCGAGCTGATGCTGACCGAGGGTGCGCTGCTGCTCGAGCGCGGGGCGGCGCAGATCCGCCGGGTCAAGGAGCTGCCAGCCGCGCAGGCCCGCCTGGCCAGGGCCGCGAGAACCACGCTGACCACGGCGGCCGGGCTGCTCCGGGATGTCGAGCTGCCACCGCTGGAGCGGCTGGCGGCCGCGCTGACGCCGCAGGTGCTGGCGGCGCAGGCGGCCTTCCCGCTGCGCGACCTGCTCACCACCTCCGACAGCTACCCGCTCATCGTGCACCGGCGCCAGGCCCTGTTCAGCGCCTGGTATGAGTTCTTCCCGCGCTCGGAGGGCGCGGTGGTGGACCCGACCCGCCGGCGCAAGCCGCAGTCGGGGACCCTGCGCACGGCGGCCAGGCGACTGGACGCGATCGCGGACATGGGCTTCGACGTTGTCTACCTCCCGCCCGTGCACCCGATTGGCACGACCGCCCGCAAGGGCCAGAACAACTCCCTGACCGCCGGCTCCGGCGATCCTGGCTCACCGTGGGCAATCGGCTCACCCGAGGGCGGCCACGACGCCATCCACCCAGATCTCGGGACACTGCGCGACTTCGATGCCTTTGTCGCGCGGGCCCGCAATCTCGGGCTCGAGGTCGCGATGGACCTCGCGCTGCAGGCCTCGCCCGATCACCCGTGGGTGGCCAAGCACCCGGGGTGGTTCACCACCAGGGCCGACGGCTCGATCGCCTACGCCGAGAACCCGCCGAAGAAGTACCAGGACATCTACCCGCTCAACTTCGACAACGACCCTGAGGGCATCTATGCCGAGGTGCACGCGCTCGTCCGGCACTGGATGGACCACGGTGTGCGGATCTTCCGGGTCGACAACCCGCACACCAAGCCGCTGCCGTTCTGGCAGCGGCTGCTCGGCGACATCGCCCAGACCGATCCCGACGTGATCTTCCTGGCCGAGGCATTCACCCGGCCCGCCATGATGCACGCTCTCGCGTCGATCGGCTTCCACCAGTCCTACACGTACTTCACCTGGCGGAACACTGCGGCCGAGCTGACCGAGTACATGACGGAGCTAGCGGGGCCAGCGGCGGCGTACATGCGGCCCAACTTCTTCGTCAACACTCCCGACATCCTGTGCCAGTACCTCCAGCACGCGGGGCCGTCAGCCTTCGCGGTGCGCGCGGTCCTCGCCTCGATGCTGAGCCCGTCCTGGGGGGTCTACTCGGGCTACGAGCTTGGCGAGAACATCCCGCTGGTGCCCGGCAGCGAGGAGTACCTGGACTCGGAAAAGTACGCCTACCGGCCACGGGACTGGGACCGCGCGGCGCGGCTCGGGCTCTCGCTCGCGCCGCTGCTGACCAGGCTCAACGCCATCAGGCGGGCGCACCCGGCCTTGCGCTGGCTGCGCAATCTGCGCTTCCACTACAGCGACCAGCCCGACATCCTGTGCTTCTCCAAGCGAACGGGGCCAGATTTCCCCGGCGGGTCCGACCTAGTTCTTGTCGTGGTAAACCTGGACCCCAATAATGCGCGTGAGGCCACCGTCTGGCTCGACAGCGGGGCGCTCGGACTGGATGCGGGAGCGGGATTCCGGGTCACGGACGAGCTGACCGGGCAGAGTTTCACCTGGGGGCAGGGGAACTACGTCCGGCTCGACCCGGCAGTCGCGCCTGCGCACATCCTGACCGTCGCGTAGCAGGACTGTAACGTCCGCCACTGTCCCGTACATTCTTGTTAGGTACGGAACGGGGTCGGCTAGCTTCGCGGCAGAACGGTAAGTCAGTCAGTACCAGGGACGAGCGGGAGAGCGGGAGTGGATCAGTCCGGGCACGCGAGCGAGCACGCCGACGCTCCGCCCCTGCAGGAGTTCAGGTCACCGGCCACCGAGCCGGTGGAGTCGTTCTCCTTTGATACGCCACGCGACCCGCAGTGGTACAAGCGCGCGGTCTTCTATGAGGTCCTCATCCGTGGCTTCGGCGACTCCAACGACGACGGCACCGGCGACATCCGCGGCCTCATCGCGCGGCTCGACTACCTGCAGTGGCTCGGCATCGACTGCATCTGGCTGCTGCCGATCTACGCATCCCCGCTGAAGGACGGCGGCTACGACATCGCCGATTTCACCGCCATCCTGCCGGAGTTCGGCACCATCGGCGACTTCGTCGAGCTCGTCGAGCAGGCGCACGAGCGCGGCATCCGGGTCATCGCCGACCTGGTCATGAACCACACCAGTGACCAGCATCCGTGGTTCCAGGCCTCGCGCAGCGACCCGGACGGCCCGTTCGGCGATTTCTACGTCTGGTCCGACGCCGACGACAAGTACGCCGACGCCCGGGTGATCTTCGTCGATACCGAGCGGTCGAACTGGACCTATGACGAGACGCGCGGCCAGTACTACTGGCACCGGTTCTTCGCCCACCAGCCGGACCTCAACTACGAGAACCCGCTCGTCCAGGACTCGATGCTGGAGGTGCTGCGGTTCTGGCTGGACCTCGGCATCGACGGGTTCCGGCTGGACGCGGTGCCCTACCTCTACGAGCGCGAGGGCACGAACTGCGAGAACCTGAAGGAGACGCACGAGTACCTGAAGCGAGTCCGGGCCGAGATCGACAGGCTCTACCCCGACCGCGTGCTGCTGGCTGAGGCCAATCAGTGGCCGGGTGACGTCGTCGAGTACTTCGGCGACCCGAGCGTCGGCGGCGACGAGTGCCACATGGCGTTCCACTTCCCGCTGATGCCCCGCATCTTCATGGCGGTACGGCGCGAGCAGCGCTACCCGATCTCGGAGATCCTGGCCCAGACCCCGCAGATACCGTCGGGCTGCCAGTGGGGCATCTTCCTGCGCAACCACGACGAGCTGACGCTCGAGATGGTCACCGACGACGAGCGCGACTACATGTACGCCGAGTACGCGCGCGATCCGCGGATGAAGGCCAACATCGGCATCCGGCGGCGGCTCTCGCCGCTCCTAGATAACGACCGTGACCAGCTAGAGCTGTTCACCGCGCTGCTGCTCTCCCTGCCCGGCTCGCCGGTGATCTACTACGGCGACGAGATCGGCATGGGCGACAACATCTGGCTTGGTGACCGCGACGGCGTGCGCACGCCGATGCAGTGGACGCCGGACCGCAACGCGGGCTTCTCCCGGTGCGACCCGGCCCGGCTCTACCTGCCGCTGATCATGGATCCGATCTACGGCTACCAGGGACTGAATGTCGAGGCGCAGGAGCGCAGCCCGGGCTCGCTGCTGAACTGGACCCGGCACATGATCGACATCCGCAAGCGGCATCCGGTGTTTGCGCTCGGTGAGTACCACGAGCTGAATTCCTCCAACCCGAGCGTGCTCGCGTTCGTCCGGGAGTACCGCAGCTCGGACGCCGACGACAGCGGTGGTGACGGGACCGACCGGATGCTGTGCGTAAACAACCTGTCCCGGTATCCGCAGCCGGTCGAGCTCGACCTCAGCAGGTACGTCGGCTCGATCCCGGTCGAGACGACGGGCGGCGTGGCCTTCCCGCCCATCGGCGAGCTCAGCTATCTGCTCACGCTGCCGGGGTACGGGTTCTACTGGCTGATGCTGAAGCCGCCGGCGAATTACGGTCCGTGACGCAGTTCAGCAGCCAGTCTGGGCAGGAAGTACTGCCAGCCGTCCCAGTGCTCTTGATGCGCGATCTGGCCAGCTCCGTCGTTGGTGGGCGGGCCATGTTTTAGCTTGAGCAGGGCTGAAGTGGCGTCTGGGCTTGGCTCTACGGTGATCTGGACTGTGCTGTCGGGGGGTTGGTCGTCCCAGGACCAGGTGAACTCGAGGGACCTGCCTGGGTCGAAGCTAAGCACGCGGCCGGTGAGCCTGGCTGGGATCGCGGGGAAGTCGACTGTGTACGGGCCGTCGTTAGCTGGCTCTTGCTTGAGTTCGCCGCGCCACCAGCGGGCTACGAGCGCAGGGTCGGTGAACGCGGTCAGGGCGCGGCCCGGGGTGCAATTGGGCAGCGTTACTGTCGCGACGATCACCGGGCCGATGTCGTGCGGATCAACCGCGCCGCTCATCATCAGCTCCTCGGCCATAGCACTAGGCATCGCCCGACATTCTGGCCAGCGGCCGGCGGGTTCGGCACGATCTGAGCGTTCGGCTGGGGTGCCCCGTCGATGCCGCCTGATACGGCAGGATCGTGGCATGAAGCACGCGACGCGGCGGACGGGAGTGCGGCGGACAGGAGTGCGGCGGACGGGAGTACTGGCCGCGGCAGCCCTGGCCGCGGCCGTGCTGGCCGCGTGCGGCGCGGCGCCCGCGCGGCCCGCCGCGTTAACCGCGACCAGGCAGATCCACGTCAGCCCGGTCGGCGCGGACGGTAGCCCGGTGCGCGGCTACCGGACGGTAGCGACGGTGGCCGGCGCTAACTGCGAGTCGGGGTCGGAGGCGATCGGGCGGGCCTACCGCTGCTTTGCCGGCAGCTCCCTGTATGACCCGTGCTGGGCCGTGCGGGTGGGCACGCCGACGGTGCTGTGCCTCGGATATCCGTGGTCGGTCGCCGTTGTCCGGCTCGCGGTCGGCGCGCCGCTGAGCGCGATCTCTGCAGAGCCCGGCGTCGGCGAGCCCTGGGGCGTGGAACTCGCGAACGGCCAGCGCTGCCTGCTGCTCCAGGGTGCGCACAGCCTCCTCGCCGGGCGGGTGATCGACTACTACTGCAACGCCCAGCTGTCGCTGCTGCGCGGCCTGACGCGGACGGCGCCGGTCTGGCGCGCGGCCAGCGTGACCGGGGCCGCGGGCAAGCAGGCGCTCGGGCCGTCGGAGCAGATCAGGATCGCCTGGTTTGGCAGCCCGGATACGTATCGCTAGCCCGCCGCGCGAAGTCACCCGCGATCCGGAGTAAACAGGTGCACGTGTGGGCAGTAGGTGACCGTGCTTGACCGCGACGCTGGCCTGACGGACATGCTGGCCGGGTGGCTGCCTCAGCAGCGCTGGTTCCCCGGCCGCGGAACGGCCCTGGCTGAGCTTGGCATCGTCTCGGACATTACCCTGCAGACCGGCGACCCGGCCATGCGGCACCTGATCATCCAGGCCCCGCTCGGGAGCGGGCTGACGGGCAGGTTCCAGGTGCTGGTGGGCTACCGGACTACGCTGCCGCCGCAGCTGAGCGGTGCGCTGATCGGGCATCAGGACGGCGTGGCGTGCTACGACGCGCTGCATGATCCGGAGCTGGCCGACGTGCTGCTGGCTGGGATGACCGAGCAGCGGCTGGCTGGCCAGCTGCGATTCGTCCGCGAGGAGGGCATGCCCGCGATCGCGCGCGGGGTGCCAGATAGCCGCGTGCTGGGCGCGGAGCAGAGCAACACCAGCCTGGTCTTCGGGGATAAGGCGATTCTCAAGGTGCTGCGGCGGTTGTTCCCCGGCGCGAACCCGGACCTGGAAGTGGCGGACGCGCTGGCCCGGCTCGGCTCGGCCAGGGTAGCGGCGCCCTACGGCTGGATCGAGACCGACCTCGACGGCGAGCCGGTGCTACTCGGCGTGCTGTCGCGGTTCCTGGCCGGCGCGAGCGACGGCTGGACGCTCGCACTCGATTGCCTGCGGCGGCTGTATGCGCGGCACGGCGCCTACGGGCGGGACTACCTGACCGGGCCCCTCGCGACCACCGATGGCGTCGCTAGCCAGGCGCCGCCGTTCACCGACGACGCCAGGCAGCTCGGGCTGGCGACCGCCGAGCTGCACGCCGACATGGCCCGTGCGTTCGGCAGCCGGGAGATGACGGCGTCCGAGTTGTCGGCGCTGGTGGCGGATATGCACGGCAAGCTGACGCAGGCCATCGCCATGGTGCCCGACCTGGCTGGCCACGAGGCCCGACTCAGGTCTGCCTATGACGGCGTGGCCGGGCTGGGCGGCCCGGTCACCGTTCAGCGCATCCACGGCGACTACCATCTCGGGCAGGTGCTGCTCGGTCCGCAGGGCTGGGTCGCGCTTGACTTCGAGGGCGAGCCCGCCGTGCCGCTGGACGTGCGCAGGGCACCGGCTCCGGCGTTGCGGGATGTCGCGGGCATGCTCCGTTCGTTCGATTACGCGGCTCGGCAGCAGCTTGTCGGCCATCCGGATGCTGGGCCGCTGGCGCCCGTCGCCAGCGACTGGGTCCAGCAGTGCCAGGCTGCCTTCCGCGCCGGCTACGCGGCCGGCGGCGGCTTCGACCCGGATGGCCATGGCACGCTGCTGCGCGCGCTGACCCTGGAGAAGGCGGTCTACGAAGTGGTCTACGAGCACCGGCACCGGCCGGCCTGGCTGTCCATCCCGCTCGACTTCGTGGCGGCGGCGGCATGACCGCGGACACCTACCCCGCAGACCAGATCAGCCACGCGGAAATCGACGTGCTGGTCGCCGGCACCCACCATGACCCGCACTCGGTCCTCGGCGGTCACCCCGGCCCTGACGGCGTCACCATCCGGGCCCTGCGACCGCTCGCGGAGACCGTCGCCGTGGTGCTGCCCGGCGGCAGCCGGGTGCCTATGACGCACGTGCACCAGGGCGTTTTCTCGGCGACGGTGCCGGGCACGTCCGTGCCTGATTACCGGATCGCGGTGACGTATCCCGGCACCACCGAGACCGTCGCGGATGACCCCTACCGGCACCTCCCGACACTGGGCGAAGTCGACTTGCACCTGATCGCCGAGGGACGGCACGAGGAGCTGTGGACCGTGCTCGGGGCGCGGGTGCGGCCGGAAGCAGGCGGCACGTCGTTCGCGGTCTGGGCGCCGAACGCGCGCGGCGTGCGCGTGATCGGGGACTTCAACCACTGGGACGGCCAGGCGCACACGATGCGGTCGCTCGGCGGATCTGGTGTCTGGGAGCTGCTCATTCCTGGCGTCGGTGCGGGGGCCGTCTACAAGTTCGACGTCCTCGGGCCCGATGGCAGCTGGCACCGCAAGGCCGACCCGATGGCGCGCCTGGCCGAGAAGCCGCCGGCCACCGCCTCGGTCGTGACCGAGGCGCACTACGACTGGGACGACGCGGCGTGGCTGGCCGAGCGGGCGCAACGGGACCTGCTGGCGAGCCCGATGAGCGTGTACGAGGTGCACCTCGGCTCATGGCGGCCCGGTCTGTCCTACGCCGAGCTGGCCAGTCAGCTGACCGACTACGTCACCGAGCTGGGCTTCACCCACGTGGAGTTCATGCCTGTCGCCGAGCACCCGTTCGGGGGCTCCTGGGGCTACCAGGTGACCTCGTATTACGCACCGTCTGCGCGGTTCGGCACGCCGGATGAATTTCGCCACCTGGTGGACAGCCTGCACCAGGCGGGCATCGGCGTGATCGTGGACTGGGTGCCGGCGCACTTCCCGCGCGACAGCTGGGCGCTCGCCCGGTTCGACGGCACGCCGCTGTACGAGCACGCCGACCCGCAGCGCGGCCAGCAACCCGACTGGGGCACGCTCATCTTCGACTTCGGGCGGCCCGAGGTGCGCAACTTCCTGGTCGCCAACGCGATCTACTGGCTGGAGGAGTTCCACGTCGACGGGCTGCGCGTGGACGCGGTCGCGTCGATGCTGTACTTGGACTACTCGCGGAAGGCTGGCGAATGGTCGCCGAACTCCCTCGGCGGCCGGGAGAACCTCGACGCGGTGTCTTTCCTGCGCGAGGTGAACGCCACCTGCTACAAGCGGGTGCCGGGGATCGCGATGATCGCCGAGGAGTCCACCGCCTGGCCGGGCGTGACCAGGCCGGTGTACCTGGGCGGGCTCGGTTTCGGGCTGAAGTGGAACATGGGCTGGATGCACGACACGCTGAGCTACCTCAGCCGCGATCCGATCCACCGTAGCTACCACCACGACGAGATGACGTTCTCGATGATCTACGCCTACAGCGAGAACTACGTGCTGCCGTTGTCCCACGACGAGGTGGTGCACGGGAAAGGCTCGCTGCTGCGCAAGATGGCGGGCGACGAGTGGCGCCAGTTCGCCGGGCTGCGCTCGCTGCTGGCCTTCATGTGGGCGCATCCAGGCAAGCAGCTGCTGTTCATGGGCTCGGAGTTCGGCCAGGGCGATGAGTGGTCACAGGAAGCCGGGCTGCAATGGCATGCGCTGGAGTACCCGCGGCACGCGGGCGTGCAGCAGCTGGTCAAGGACCTCAACCAGGCGTACGCGGCACGGCCAGCGCTGTGGCAGCAAGACAGCACGCCAGCCGGCTTTGAGTGGATCGACGCCAACGACGCGGGCGGCAACGTGCTGTCGTTCCTGCGCTATGGCGCCGATGGCAGCGTGCTTGCCTGCGTGTGCAACTTCGCCGCGATGCCGCACCACGACTACCGGATCGGGCTACCGTCAGCCGGCCCGTGGACCGAGCTGCTGAACACCGACGCCGAGAGCTACGGCGGTAGCGGCACCGGCAATTTCGGCCAGGTGCAGGCGGTCGAGGAACCCTGGCACGGACGGCCGGCGTCTGCGTCGATCAGCATCCCGCCGCTCGGCGTCGTCTGGCTGGTGCCGGAAACGACCGAGCTAGTCGAGGCCACTGAGTTCGCCGCTCCGTCCGACACATGATCACGTAAATAATTTCTCGCCGGCGATACGTTTCTTTTCGCGATCATGCGTGCACTCCGGCTATGTCACCGCGACGATGCGGGCACCGGTGAGGGTGCCGTCGGCGATGTCGAGCACGCCCACTGTGCCGCGCGGCTGACGCCGCCGGTCGGTCGGCGAGCCGGGATTGAAGATGCGCAGCGCCCCGTCGCTGTCGTCGAGGGGGATGTGCGAGTGGCCGAAGATCACCAGTTCCGCGGCCGGGAACGCGGCGTGCATCCGGCGCAGTCGCCCGGCGGCCGGGCCGCTGTCGTGAATCATGGCCACGCTCAGGCCGCCGAGCTCGATGTGCAGGGTCTCCGGTGCCCCCCAGTCGGCCACGTCCGGGCCGTCGTTGTTGCCGAGGACCGCGTGCACCGGCGCGTACTGCGCTAGCTCGGTCAGGACGTCGGCGGTGCACACATCGCCGGCGTGCAGGACCACGTCGGCCTGCCGCAGCCACGCGGCCACCGCGGGCGGGCAGGACTTCCAGCGGCGCGGCGCATGGGTATCGGACAGGGCGATGACGCGCACCGGCCCATGCTCGCATCAGGCCTGCCTGATCCGCTGACCCCCTGGTCCGCCCGTGCCGCTGCCGGGTTAGTGTCACAGCAGGCGACTGACCGTCGCCATACGCCGCGGAAGGCCCCAGATGGATGAGGAACTCGCCGGGCAGGCGCCCGACCATGAGCCAGTCCCGGACGACGCCGGCGATCTCGTCGCCGCGCGGGCCCGCGCCGCCATCGAGCCAGGGCGGATGCCGGCCATGTACCTGGGCCACGGGGCGCCGCCGCTCGTCGATGACCCACTGTGGGTCGTGCAGCTCGAGGCGTGGGCGCGAGCGCTGCCGAAGCCGACCGCCATCCTCGTGGTGTCCGCGCACTGGGAAAACGCGCCGCTCGCCATCGGCGCCACGGCGGACGCCGCCCCGCTGACGTACGACTTCTACGGGTTCCCCGAGCGGTACTACCGCGCGACGTATCCCTCGCCAGGTGCGCCCGACCTAGCGGCCCGAGTCCGGTCGGCGCTGGCAGGCACGGAGCAGGTCACCGACGTACCCGACCGCGGGCTCGATCACGGTGCGTACGTCCCGCTCACGGTCATGTATCCCGATGCCGACATCCCGGTGCTCCAGATCTCCATGCCGGGCCTGGACCCGCAGCGGCTGCTGCGCGTCGGCGCGGCGCTGCGGCCGCTGCGGGACGAGGGGGTCCTGATCATGGGCAGCGGCTTCCTGACGCACGGGCTGCCGTTTCTGCGAGATTTCCGGTTCAACGCAGCGCCGCCCGGCTGGTCGGCAGAGTTCGACCACTGGGCAGCGGCAGCCCTGGCGACCGGGGATGTCGACGCGCTGGCCAGCTTCCGCGGCGCGCCCGCGGTGCGGTACGCACATCCGACGACCGAGCACTACGCGCCGCTGTTCGTCGCGCTCGGCGCCGCCGACGCGCCCGCGCCGGTCACCACGATCACCGGCTACTGGCTTGGCCTCGCCAAGCGCTCGGTCCAGGTCGCCTGACAGCTGTCAGGCGACCTGGTGCTACCGCCCGGGTTGCCGGGCCGGATCATCGGAACGGGCTGAGGTGTTCGCGCGCCGCCATGCGATCAGCCGCCAGGCCCCGCGCGCTGGCGGCCGGGTCCGCCGGTGGCGCCCCCAATACGGAGTTGAGGCGCTCGGCGCTTCGTGGTCGAACCTCACTCGTGCTCCCAGGACAGCCGGCATCTGCGCATGCTTACGTCCCAGGGCGAGGCAGGCTGCGCGAGACCCGCAGGTCCCCCCCAAGTCCCGGCGTGCTGAGCCTGACAAACCGTGCCGCCTGCGAGCCGCCGCACGGCGACATGCCCAGCCGCAGCTGCCTCGCCCTGGTTAGAACGACAGTCAACCCGCGCGCCGGGGTCGCCGGCCATCCCCGAACTCGTGGATGCGTGCGCGGCCAGCGGCCCCTAAACTGCGCGTTACCGTACCTGCAGTCCGTGGCCGGTGCGCGAGCACGCGCGAGAACAGACAGGACGACATGACGCCCGACTCGACCCCGGCGACGGCGCTCGCGCACGTCACCAGCCCGTCCGGGGCCGTCGCGGCGATCCCCGAAGGCAGCAGCCTGGTGTTCGGCCGCGGGCCCGACGCCGACCTCATAGTCCCGGCTGGCCGCGGGCTGTCCCGGCGGGCTGGGGTGATCAGCGCCGTGGCGGGGGGCGCCTGGGTGGCCAACATCAGCCGTACGCACGCGCTGTACGCCGAGGGAGACGGCTACCGCGTGCGGCTGCCGAGAATGGACGAGGACGGGGACGCGGGCAGCGGCGAGCCGTCTAAGGGCTGGTTCCTGCGCCACGGGACGGCGCTGGTCGGATCGCGGGCCATGCTGGACGAAGGGCTGCCGCTGCGCCTCGTGGTGGCGGCGCGCGACGACAGCGGCGCCAGCGGGCCCGGCGCGGGCGGCGATCAGGCGCGGGCAGACGGCGATGCGACACTGCTGCCGTTCTACCTGGACCCCAACACAAAGCTCTTCCTGGTCGCGCTGCTGTGGTGCCGGCCGTGGCTCGTCGACGCCGCCCGCAGCAGCCCGCTGCCGCGGACGCCGGAGATCGCGCGTGCCGCGCTCCAGGTCACTGACGCACACCACGAGATCGAGTGCTTTGACACCGACCCTGCTTTCCGCGACCGGCTGTCGGCACGCGTGGGCGAGCACCTGAAGGTGCTGCGACGCAAGCTCACCGAGCGCAGCCTGGTCCGGGCGGGCGTGCGGCTCTCGGACGAGGTCGCCGTCGGCGCGCTGATCGAGACCGGGATCATCACGGCCAGTGATCTCGACCGGCTCGCCGATCCGGCCTGGTGCTCACGCCAGGAAGACCTGTGGTGGACACCGGTCATGTGAGCTCGCGGCCGGCCGCTAGCCGATGCCGACGCCGACGCGGAATCTAGCCGTTGCGCTCGCGCCGGCCGAGTCGGCGACGCGGACCGTGTAGGTACCGGGCGGCAGGCCGTCGGCGAAGAACTCGTGATCCTGATTGATCACGTAGTTGAAGGTCCCCGCGCCGTCGGCGAGTAGCTGGATCGTCGCCGCGCCGACGCCCACGAGCGCGAGCGTCACCGGGCGGTTCGCCGGCCAGTTCTGGCCGTGCACCACGAACCCCGTGTTCCGGTCGCCGAAGTCCTGGTTCAGCGCGATGAACGGAGTGCCGGAGTTCGGTCCGCCAGGGTTGATCACATCGGGTGGCGGACCCTGACCGCCTGGCGGTGGCAGCACCGGCCCGAGCGAGGCCTGTGCCCCAGTCGAGGCCGGTGTCGGGCTACCGCCCCCCGCAGTCGCACGCGAGCCCGCGCCCGCTGACGTGCTCGTGCTGGGGCCGGCCGACGGATGCCGCCCGGCCACGGTGCCGATGCCCCACCCGGCGGCGACGAGCGCGGCCGCGGCCAGCGCCGACCCGGCCGCGAGCACCACCCGGCGTCGCGGCCGGATCTCGTGGCCAGGTGCTGGCGCTTCCGCGGGACCCAGGCCGGCGGCAGTCAATGCGGCATCCGGCCGCGCCCCAGTCGGCGGTCCGGCACCCGGCGGTGTGGCCGCGCGCAGCACCGGGTGCGAGCCGAGTGTCTCGTCCTCGCCTGCTGCGGTGACTGGCGGAAGACTCCCCGTTCCCGGCTTGATGCCGATGCTGGCGCCGCCGGACGGGCTGGCGCCGGACGGGAAGCTCACAGAATCGTCGCCTTGGTCGGCTGGCACCTCGCGCGCCGTCGACGTCCTCGGGATCTGGCGGTACTGCTCGATGAGCGTGAGGGCCGCGGCAGGCAGCGGAGCGGAGCCTAGCTCGCCGCTGGCGGCCAGCCCTGGCGCGAGCCGGGCCACGACCGCCGCCGACGTCGGCCGGCTGCGCGGATCGCGCTCCAGGCACGACCTCACGATCTCGGCCAGCTCCGCCGGCAGCCCGGCGAGATCCGGTGGCTCGGTGGCAAGCCGGACGAGGACGTCGACCACGGTCTCGCCCTGATACGGCGCGTGGCCAGTCGCGGCGAAGAGCATGGTGCCGCCCAGGGAGAAGATGTCGCTGGCCGAAGTCGCCTGCCTGGTGTCCCTGGCCTGCTCGGGCGCCATGTAGGCCGGCGTGCCGACGCTGCCGCGGGTCACCGTGAGCTGGATGCGCTCGGCGGCCCGCGCGACGCCGAAGTCGATCACGCGCGGCCCGTCCGGCGACACGAGCACGTTCGCCGGCTTGAGGTCCCGGTGTACGAGGCCGACGCCGTGGATCGACTCCAGTGCCTCGGCACAGCCGGCCGCGAGCCAGCGCACAGCCTCGACCCCGAGCGGGCCGCACGTCCTGACCAGCCTGCTCAGTGACGGCGCCGGCACGTATACGGTCGCCAGCCACGGGACGTCGGCCTCGGAGTCTGCGGCGACGACAGCCGCGGTGAACGCCCCGCTGACGCGGCGAGCGGCGGCCACCTCCTGGCCGAACCGGGTGCGGAAGTCCGGCTCCTCGGCCAGCTCGGTCTTGATCGTCTTCACCGCCACCAGGCGGCCGGCGGCCGACCGGCCTAGGTAGACCTGGCCCATCGCGCCCGCGCCCAGCCGGCCGAGCAGCACATAACCGCCCACCTGCTCCGGATCCCACCGGCGCAGTGGCTGCACCAACGGCGGCTGCACGGCACGTCCTCCTCGGGTTCAGATCAGCACACCATCATGTCCGGATCATTGCCCGCAAGGATGACCTTCGGCAGACACGCGGAGATTGCCCGGGCGTTCGGCCCGTATTCGCCGAGGCCCGGCCCAGCGTGCGAGACGTAGGGTATGCGTAGGGTACCCTATACGTATGGTGAAGACATCGGTGTACTTGCCCGACGACCTGAAGCAGCGGCTCGCAGCAGCGTCGTCGGCTTCGGGTGAGTCAGAGGCGACGATCATCCGTAGCGCGCTGGAGCAGTGGCTGGCTGGAATGCTCCGCCCGCGCCGCTCACCGCACTGGGGGACCATCGAGTTCGACGATCCGGACCTGGCCGACAAGGTAGACGACGTCCTGGCCCGGGGATTCGGTGGGAATTGATTATCTGCGATACGAGCGGGCTGGTTGCCGCCTACTCGGGCGCCGACCGGCGCCGCAACCAGATCGTTGAGGTGCTCAGCGACGATCCTGACGCACTGATCTTGTCGCCATTCGTCCTGGCGGAGCTGGACTACCTGATGGCGACGCGAGCAGGGGTGCGAGACGAACTCAAGGTCCTGGGCGATGTCGCCGCCTGCGTCTACACGCTGGCCGATTTCGGGCCCGGCGATGTCGAGCAAGCCGCGGCAGTGATCGACCGCTACCAGGAGATGCGCATCGGGCTGACCGATGCGTCGCTCGTCGTGCTAGCCGCGCGATACGCAACGACGCGCCTGCTCACCCTGGATGAGCGGCATTTCCGGGCCATCAGGCCGCTGGCCGGCGACGCTTTCACAATCCTGCCAGCCGATTGCTGAGCCAGCACTCGAGCATGGCGCGTTCTGACAGCACGTAGCCAGGCTCGGTATGACATGGGTCGGCAAGCTCGCCGGCCATGACAACCTCCCGGTCTTCAGCGCAGCGGTCTTCAGCGCAGCAGTCTTCAGCGCAGCGCGAGCAGCCAGCCTGGACCGGCCACTGCGGCGCCCGCCTCGACGCATCGCTGCCGCAGCTCCCGGTCGGCCGTGACGACAATGCGCCGCCCTGCGGTCTGCGCGGCCAAGGCGGCGATCGTATCGTCGCCGGAGCCATCCGCCGCGACCATGCGCACCGGGCTGGCGGTTGGCTCGGCCGCCGCGGGACGAGCCGCGCCTTCGACGACCTGGACGACGTCCGGCAGCCATCGCATCCAGGTCCGCCCGTCCCCGGCGCGATCTCGCTGGCCGCGTCCGCCGGCATCGAGCAGGCAGGCCGCCGCCGGGACCGGCATCAGGTCAGCCGGCAGCTCCGTGATGCCCTGGGTTACCAGCGGCGCGAGCTCGTCACGGAGCCGGCCGGCCGCGCCAGCCCGGTCGCGCCACCAGCCGTCCGGCCGGGAACCGACGACGTTCGCGCCGTCGACGATGATCGTCACCGGCGAGAGCTCACGGCGGAGCTCGGCCCAGTGCGCGGCCAGGCCCGGATGCAGGTCGAGCCCTCCGACCTCGGGGATGGGCACCCAGGCGACCTCGTCGGTCTCGTCGTCGTCAGACAGCACGGCAAACGGCTTCTCGCCCTCGGCGAGCACGGTCGTGTAGGACCAGCCGCCATGATCATCGATGAAGACCCCGCGCGGGCGCACTGCTGCTGGCGGCACGCCGCACTCTTCCGCTGCTTCCCGCAGCGCCCCGGCCAGCGCAGACTCGTGGCTGTCTCGCGCCCCGCCGGGCAGCCCCCAGGTGCCGCCGTGGTGACTCCACCAGGTGCGCCGCTGGAGCAGGACAGGTCCGCCGGTCACGAAGGCGAGTAGTCCCGCGGCTCCGAATCGGCCCCAGTGCCGGTGACCAAGCTCGCAGCGGACCCAGCCGTTCCCGTCCCGGCTAGCCATGGCGTCCGGCCGCCGCAGCGTAGCGCAGGCCGTCCATCAGCAGATCCAGGAGACGCCCTGCCTGCTCGCGCTGGCCGGTCTCCCCCACGGCGAGGGACACGCCGCTGACGCTGGCCATCACGTCCGCCGGATCGAAGTCGGCGCGCAGAGTGCCGTCGGCGACGCCCGCTTGCATGAGCGCCGTAAACGCGGCCAGCAGCCGCCCCCGGCTCTCGGCGAATGGGTTGCCGCCCGACGCGATCACCATGCGCAGCGCGTCCGACATGCCGCGCTTGGTGGTCATGTACTCCAGGAACAGGTCCATCCAGGTGCGCAGAGCCTTATCGGCTGACATCGTGTCGAGTAGTTCGGGCACCGAGTCGCACAGCCGGGCGAGCTCGCTGCGGTACGCGGCGTCAACGAGCGCCTCACGGCTCGGGAAGTGCCGGTACAGCGTGCCGATGCCGACGCCGGCGTCCTTGGCAATGGACTCCAGGGTTACCTCGGGCCCGTTGCGGGAGAACGCCGCGACGGCAGTGGCGAGCAGCTGCTCACGGTTGCGCTGCGCATCAGCCCGCATGGGCTTGTCGCCGCCGGTCACGGCCCTCCTCGCGTATTGCTAACCGGAGGATCGCTCCTCCGACCAGTATCAACATAGCCGGAGGCTCCTCCACTTCCACATCGTACTCCGCCGGTGGCGTAGCTGGCAGTCACGCGGAGACCGGCGGCGCGTGGCCGGGCAGTGGATTGCCGAGACGACGAGCCTAGGCTGTCAGTCATGCCTGAGTCGCCGATCACTGCCCGGCTGGTCAAGCTGCGCCAGCGTCGCACGGCCCCGCTGATGCTCGAGCTTGATCTCGCCGAGGGGATCACCGAGACAAGGCCGACCGATCCGATCTCGGCCATCTCCGCGAGGAACAGGCCGGCACTGCCCGACATACTCGACGGACTGCGCCGAGCCCGCGACGACGACCGGGTCGCCGTCCTCGTCGTGCGCCTCGGCGGCAAGCCCGTCGGCCTAGCCGCAGTCCAGGAACTACGCCGCGCAATCCTCGAGTTCGCCGATGCAGGCAAGACGACGATCGCCTGGGCGGAGTCGTTTGGCGAGTTCTCGGCGAGCAACGTGCAGTACTACCTGGCGACGGCGTTCGAGAAGATCTGGCTTCAGCCGTCCGGCGACCTCGGGCTCACGGGCATCGCGGTCGAGCGCATCTTCCTGCGCGGCCTCCTCGACCGGCTCGGCGCGGACTTCCAGGTCGCCACGCGGCATGAGTACAAGAGCGCGGCCGAGCAGCTGACCGAGACTCGGTTCTCCGAGCCGGCCCGGCAGGCCACCCAGCGGATGACCGCCTCGATCACGGAGCAGCTAGTCCAGGCCATCGCCGAGCGGCGTGGGATCGAACGGGACAAGGTCAGCGAGCTCATCGACGCCGGCCCGTACCTTGCGTCCCGTGCCCAGGCGGAGGGCCTGGTGGACCAGCTTGGCTACCGCGACGAGGTATACGCCGAGGCACGCAAGCTAGCTGGGCCAGACGCGGCCGTGCTGTATCTCGGCCGGTACCAGCGCGCGAAGGCGCTCGCTGAGCGGGCCAGGACCACCGTGACGACGGTGCCCGGCAGCCACGACCCGGGGGTCGCGCTGATCTATGCCACCGGGCCGATCCGTCGCGGGCGCAGCGGCCGCGGCGTGCTGACCGGCGGCGCGATGGGCTCGGATACCATCGCCGGCGCGATCCGCTCGGCAGCCAAGGACGAGAATGTCCGCGCCATCCTGTTGCGGGTTAACAGCCCTGGCGGTTCTTACGTGGCCTCTGACACCATCTGGCGGGAGGTCGTGCGAGCGCGAGCTGGCGGGACGCCCGTCGTCGTCTCGATGGGCGACGTCGCAGCGTCGGGCGGCTACTACATCTCCATGGCCGCTGATCAGATCATCGCCCAGCCAGGCACAATCACCGGCTCGATCGGCGTGCTGACGGGCAAGCCGGTGGTCGGCGGCGCACTTGGCCGCGCCGGGATTACCAGCGACCGCATCGTCCAGGGCGCACACGCGGCGATGTTCTCGCAGCTGGAGCCGTTCTCCGAGGACGAGTGGGCGCTGATCAACGACTGGCTCGACCATATCTACGCCGACTTCACCGGCAAGGTGGCCACCGGCCGCGGCATGACGCAAGAGCAGGTGCACGAGGTCGCCAGGGGCCGCGTCTGGACTGGCGCGGACGCGCTCGCGCACGGACTCGTCGACGAGCTCGGCGGCATCGACCGCGCGGCCGCGATCGCGCGCCGCCGGGCCGGCCTGCCAGCTACCGCGCCGCTGCGCGTGTTCCCGCGCATCCGCCCGATCGACCGGCTCCGTCCGGCTGGCTCCAGCGAAAGCCGCGGCGCCGCAGCCGCCCTCCTCGCTGACAGCTGGGGACCCGCCGGTCATCTCGCGGCCAGGCTTGGGCTGTCACCACACGGT
This sequence comes from uncultured Actinomycetota bacterium, assembly GCA_963792725.1. Taxonomy (GTDB): domain Bacteria; phylum Actinomycetota; class Actinomycetes; order Streptosporangiales; family Streptosporangiaceae; genus JAJYUU01. Next base: position 548,348 of record CAWBXJ010000006.1, read on the forward strand.
CCGCTCATGCTGCCCGGCACGTGGCTGTTCGAGTAAGGCAGCGAGGTGTCCGCGGCCGGGTTCGCTAGTGCGCTCAGCGCCTGGCCCGGTGCCGTCACGCTGCTGACGATCGCCGAGGGCCGCGACGACATCGGCACGACGGTGAGCGCGTTCTGCCCGGTTTCGGCCAGCCCGCCCACGGTGCTAGTGTCGCTGCTGGAGTCTGGCTATCCGGCCGAGGTACTCGGCCGGGTCGACAAGTTCGCGGTCACGCTGCTATCGGCGGCGCAACGGGCGCTCGCCGGCCGGTTCGCTGCTGCGGGGCGGCCTGGCGCCCGGCTCCTGCTCGGCAACGTGCCGCACGAGCGCGGCGAGGCGTCAGGTGCGCTGATCCCGGCCGGCGGGCTTGCCGCCTTCGAGTGCGAGATCTCAACGAGGATTCGGGCGGCGGATCATGTGCTATTCGTCGCCCATGTTCTGACTGTTCCTTATGTCGCCGAGGCTGGCGAGCCGCTGATCCGGTTCCGGGCTGGCTACCTCCGGTAGCAGGCCAGGTGGCAGTGCCCGTGGCAGTTCCCGTAGCAGGACCAGCACGGCCAGCACTGCCAGGACGGCCAGGACGGCCAGCACGGCCAGCACCGCCGTCCTACCCCCCTACCCCCGATGCTCGCCTGGTCGAGTGACAATGCACACATTTCAGGCGCCCTTCGAGATCAGCTTTCAGATTTGGCGCTAGGGAAACGAGGCGTGTGCGGTCCTGTCTGGTCGGGTAGGTCCGTTGGCCGAGGGAACCGACGGGGGGAAGGTGCGCACACGGGTCATGGCCGCGCTTCTTGCGGCATCAGCCGTGCTGGCATGGGCCGCGCCGTCGGCCCTCGGCGCGTCACGGCCGCAGCGCGGGGGTGCCGCCACCGCCACACCTGTCAGGCACCTGTCGGGGGCCAGCCACACCGCCGTGGTCATCGGCGTTGTCGTGGTCCTGGTGGCGCTGGTGGTCTTCTTGATCAGACTGCTGTCACGCCGGGCTGGCGTCGGTGGCCGGGTCAGGCCTGGTGGCGGAACGCCGCCCGGCGCCAGCACAGATGGCACGAGCCCGGCCGATCCGAGCACAGCTGAGCCGAGCACAGATGACCTGTGGATGCAGGCCGCCAGCGCGCTCGTGGCGACCGACGATGCCGTCCGCACCAGCGAGCAGGAGCTGGGCTTCGCGACAGCACGGTGCGGCGAACGCGCGGTAGCGCCGTTCCTGGCCGCGCTGCAATCGACTCGGGCCGAGCTGAGCGCCGCCTTCACGCTCCGGCAACTGCTCGACGACGACATCGGCCAGGACGAGGCGAGGATGCGGTCCCGCCTGGTCGCTATCACCGCGCACTGCACCGAAGCCAGTCGTCTGCTTGATGAGCAGTCCGAAGCGTTCGACCGGCTACAGGATCTGGAAGTCCGCGCTCCCCAGCTCGTCGCCGAAGTGGACGCCCACGTGGCACAGCAGTCCGCGCGGGCCGGCCGAGCCCGGCGTGTACTCGACCAGCTGGCGGTCAAGTACACGCCGCATGCGGTCATGATGATCGCGGCCAACCCCGACGAGGCAGACGAGCGGATCAAGTTCGCTGCCGACTGCCTCGCCAGCGCGAGCCAGGAACTAGCCCGCGGGCAGTACGGCGCTGCGGTGCTGCTGCTCCAGGCCGCCGAGTCTGGTGCCGACCAGGCCACCGATCTGCTGAGCGGGATCGAGCGGACGGAGGCTCAGCTCACCCAGGCTGCGTCGGCCCTGCCCGCTGCCCTGCGCGAGGTCGACGCCGAGATCGCCGAGGCGGCGGCGCTAGCGGGCCAGCCTGCACCGCTGGTGGCCACGGCGCAGGCAATTGCCGCGGACGTCCGCGCCAGGCAGGCGGACGGTCCGTTCGACGCGCTGGCCGCGCTGCGGGATATCCAGCAGGCAGACGCCGGGCTCGACTCTGCGCTCGCTAGTGTCCGCGATCAGAAGGGCAGACGCGAGCGAGCCCGGCCGGTACTCGACCAGGCGATGCTGGTCGCTCGTAGCTCGATGACCTCAGCTGACGAGTTCATCGCGACCCGGCGCGGCAGCGTCGGGGCCACCGCCCGGACCAGGCTGGCAGAAGCGCAGCGACGCTTCCGGCAGGCGATCGGCCACGGGCAGGACGATCCTGAGGCCGCGCTGACCGAGGCTCAGCAGGCGGACGCGCTCGCACAGCAGGCAAGGTCGCTGGCTGAGCAGGACGTCGCCGACAGTGGCGAGGGCCGCGTGCTCGGCGGGCGCGGCCGGCTCGGCGAGTTCGGCGTACCGGGCGAGTTCGGCGTACCGGGCGAGTTCGGCGTACCGGGCGAGTTCGGCGTACCCGGCGAGTTCGGCGTACCCGGCGAGTTCGGCCGGCTGCTGGCCGGCGTCGACAGTGCGATTCTCGGCGGCATTCTGATCGCGAGCCCGGCCGGCGGCGTCCGCCGCGGCCGCCGCCCGGCCGGCGGCGAGCGCGGCGGAGCCGAGCACGACCGCACTGGCTCCGACCACGACGACGACAGTGCCGAGCACGATCGGGACAGCCGACGCATCGGCCCGGCCAGTTTCGGCGGCGTCGGTACCCGCGGCAGGCATGTCGTGAGCAGTCGCGGCTATGACCGCCGCAATTAGGGAGAACCATGTCCAAGCACGGCATCGTGGGTCGCGTCACGCAGCTGGCCAGGGCGGACGTCGCCGCGATCATTAACTCGGCCGATGACCCGCCGCAGCTGCTAGACCGGTTCGTCCGCGGCTACACGGCGACGATCGACGATGCCGAGCAGGCCGTCGCGCAGCTGACCGACAACCTGCACGTGGCCGAGGACGATCGGCGGCAGGACGCGACGGCGGCCGCCCGGTGGGGCAACGACGCCGGAGCAGCCAGCCAGCTGGCCGACGAGTTGCGGGCGGCCGGTGCGGCCATCGAAGCCGACAGGTTCGACGATCTCGCCTTGATCGCCCTCGAACGGCAGCTGATGGCGGAGGACGACGTCGAGACCGGTCAGCACGCGATCGCAGTGCAGGCTGAATCAATCCGCCAGCTCCAGGCTGGCCTTGAGCAGATGACGACGAAGCTGGCCGAGCTGACGCAACCGCACCGCGCAGTGCAGCACGGCTCGCCGCCACACCGCGCGCGATCCGGCAGCGTGCACTCGCCCGTCCAGCAACCAGGACAGCCAGTGGACGCGATGACGAGTCTCGACATCACGGATCCGCGCGCCGAGGCCGACCGGTTCGAGGAAAAGGTGCGGCGGGAGGAAATGCGGGCTCGCGGCGGACTCCAGCTGGAGCCGTCAGCGCCGGACTCCGAGTTCGCCACCCTCGGTCTGCACGACCGAGCGGAGCTCGGCGAACGGCTCAAGGCCCTGAAGGCAGGCCGGGCCATGGCGTCGGCGAAGGCGAAAGCACAGGCACAGGCACAGGCACAGGCACAGGCACAGGCACAGGCACAGGCACAGGCACAGGCACAGGCACAGGCACAGGCACAAGATCAGCCGTTCAGGTAGGCGAGCACCGCCAGCACCCGGCGATTGTCGTCGTCGGATGGAGCCAGGTCGAGCTTGGTGAAGATGCTGGTGCTGTGCTTGCTGACCGCTTTCTCCGTCACGAACAGCCGCTGCGCGATGGCGCTGTTGGACCGGCCCTCAGCCATCAGCCCGAGCACCTCTCGCTCCCGGGCCGACAGGCGCGCCAGCGGCTCTTCCCTGGCCCGCCGGCCGAGCAGCTTGGTCACGACCTCGCTGTCCATCATCGTGCCGCCCGCCGCGACCGTCCGCACCGCGTCGACGAACTGATCGTCGTTGAAGACCCTGTCCTTGAGCAGGTAGCCGACGGCGCCGGCCCGGTCCGCCAGCAGCTCGCGCGCATAGAGCTGCTCGACGTACTGGGACAGCACGAGCACCGGCAGGCCCGGCACAGCCCGCCTGGCCTCCAGCGCCATGCGCAGGCCGTCGTCTGTGAACGTCGGCGGCAGCCGGACATCCACGATCGCGACGTCCGGCCGCTCGTCGACGAGCGCCTGCAGCAGTCCGGGCGCGTCGGCGACCGCCGCCGCGATCTCGAAGTCGTGCGCCTCGAGCAGCCGTACCAATCCGTCCCTCAGGAGGAACAGGTCCTCGGCGACGACAACGCGCACGGCACCTCCATCACGACCATCGTCGGCCCGCCGACGGGGCTGCTCACCACCAGAATCCCGTCAAACGTGGCGAGCCGCTTCTCGACCCCGGCGAGTCCGCTGCCGCGATCCGGGTCAGCGCCGCCGAGGCCGAAGTCAGTCACTTCAATCCGCAGCAGGCCGGCGGCGTGCGACATCGACACCCGCGCGTCCCGCGCGCCGGAGTGCTTAGCCGCATTGGTGAGGATCTCGGCGACGGCGAAGTAGCACGCGGTCTCCACCGGCGCAGGCAGCCGGCCGTCCAGGTCCACGTCAGTCTGGACGTTCAGTGGGCAGTCGAGGGCCAGCGCACGCACCGCATCGACCAGACCCCGGTCGGCCAGCACGGGCGGCAGCACGCCGCGCACTAGCTCGCGCAGCTCGGTCAGCGCCCGAGCCGACGTCTCGCGGGCCTCGGCGACCAGCGCGATCGCGGCCTCCGGGCTCGTCAGGATCAGTCGTTCCGCGGTCCGCAGGCTCATGCCGAGTGCTACCAGCCGGGCCTGCGCGCCATCGTGCAGGTCGCGCTCCAGGCGCCGCAAATCGGCCGAGGCAGCGTCGACGGCCACCGCCCGGCTCTCGGTCAGCCGCTGAACCCGGCTCAGCAGCTCAGCATCGGGTGCCATGCCGAGCAATCGGCGCACCTGCGGAAAGGTCTGCGGCGCCAGCCACGCCCCGAGCACGAGCAGCGCCACGCCCTGGACGGCCGCCGCGTCGGCCGTGTGCTGAGTGGAGACGAGCACTGCCGCGTAAGGCAGGAGCCGGGCGCCCGTCACTGGCGATGGCGTGACCAGGCCACTCGGCCAGAACAAGGCCACCAGCGGGCCTGCGATGCCTATGCAGATGAGGCCGGCGGTGGCCAGCCGTGCCGAGCGCGCCGGCCACCTGCGGATTGCGATCAGACCTGCGGCGAGCACGAGTGCCGTCCATGCGATCCCAGCGCCACCGGCGAGCCACAGACGAGGGGTGACGAGCCCCGCCGCAACAATCAGCACCGGCAACAGCAGCAGCCTGGGCAGCTGATCGACGAGCGGTTCGCTCCGGCCCAGCCTGAGCCAGGCCCGACCCCTGGCCAGTACGGGATCAGCCGACCTCCAGGTGAGCCAGCCGCCGAGCAGGAGGAAAAGGTAAGCCTGCGGCAAGATGAGATCGGCTTCCAGGTCAGGGTTGCCCACCATGGCCAGCCCGTACGTGTTCACGCCGCCCCCGACATAGTCGCGCGCTACTACGAATCCGGCTAGGCCATAGAGGATCAGAGCCATCGGGACAAGCCGCGCCGCCAGACTGGGCCGCACCAGGATGATGATCGCCGCCGCTAGTGGGAAGAGCAGCACCCACGCCGGCAGGTTCGCCCGCACGAAGATCTCGTAACCGGTGCTCATTACGAAGACGGCGACCAGCAGCAAGGCCGCGCACCACGCCAGCTCACGAAGGCGCCCCCGCGGAGTCTTCGCAGCACGCCTAGTCCGGATGACTGCGGCAACTGCCACAGCAGTCAGGATCGGCAGCACCAGATCCTGCCACCGCAAGCTCACGCCACTCCCTCAATGACGTCCGGATCGGCCGGGGCTATCCCTGCTAGCCGGCACCTGCGCAGCACCACCGCACCGTTGTGACGCTCCTGAGCCATCATCGTTCGCCCCTTCCGGCAGCGCCCGCGTCGGGCTCGCCTGAGCTAACGGTGCCGCAGCTCGCGCACTCGCCGCGATAGGCGGGTGCCCACTTCAGCGGGTAGGGGTATGCCTACCAGCCCGGCCTTGCCGGGCGCTATAACCGCGTGGCAGGGGTGCGATCAGGCCACCCGCTGCCCCGCTCGCCAGACCCCGGCGACGAGCGGCACGCCGGGCCGGTAGGCCAGGTACAGATGCGAAGGCGCGTCGAGCATGACCAGGTCGGCCCGGCCGCCGACGCCCAGGTGCCCTATGTCGGTACGGCGCAGGGCATGCGCGCCACCCGCGGTCGCTGCCCACACCGCCTCCTCCGTCGTCATGTGCATCTCCCGAACCGCGAGGGCCACGCAGAACGGCATGCTGGAGGTGAAGCACGAGCCTGGGTTGCAGTCCGACGCGATGGCCACCGTTACGCCGGCGCCAAGCAGCCGGCGGGCGTCCGGGTACGGCTGGCGAGTGGCGAACTCCACGCCCGGCAGCAGCGTCGCGACGGTCCCGCCCGACGACGCGAGCGCATCGACATCGGCATCGGTCAGGAACGTGCAGTGATCAGCCGATGCGGCCTCGGCCTCGACCGCGACCTGCACGCCAGGGCCTGGCCCGAGCTGATTCGCGTGTACCCGCGCCTGAAGTCCCGCCGTCTCCCCGGCCAGCAGCACCGCCCTCGCCTCGTCCGGTCCGAAGGCGCCGCGCTCGCAGAAGACATCGACCCACCTGGCATGCGGCGCGCACGCGGCCAGCATGTCGCCGCACACCAGGTCGACGTACGCAGCCGGGTCCGAGTCGAACTCGGGCGCGACGACGTGCGCGCCCAGGTACGTCACCTCCGGTGTGACCTCGCCGGCCAGCGCGACGGACCTGGCCTCGTCGGCTACCGTCAGCCCGTACCCCGACTTGCACTCGAACGTGGTCGTCCCCTGCGCCAGCATCTCCCCCGCCAGGCGGGCCAGGTTCGCGCGGAGCAGATCGTCACTGGCCGCCCTGGTCGCCGCGACGGTGCTGCGGATCCCGCCGGCGCTGTAGGGCAGCCCGGCCATCCGCGCCGCGAACTCGTCGCCGCGCTCTCCGCCGAACACCAGGTGCGCGTGCGAATCGACGAACCCGGGCAGGACGGCCCGGCCGCCCGCGTCCACGACCTCGTCGGCCGCCGGAGCGTCGGCCGCTGGCCCGATCCAGGCCACGAGCCCCGTGTCCAGGACCACAGCCGCATCCGCGATCGCGTCGAACGGACCCGGCGACGCGACGCTAACGGCGTCACGCGGCGCGTTGGTGACCAGCTCGCCGATGTTAGTGATCAGCACGCTCACCTGCGCATCGTGCCACAGCCCCCGGCAACCGGCGTGCGCGGCTAGCGACGGCCAGCCAGGATGTCCAGATGGACCCAGTCGCTGATGCCCGCGCCCTAGTCGCCGACCGCTTCCCGGCGGCAGTCGCCGCGTTCCTCGGTCCCGGCATCCTGTCGGCGCACCGGACGGCGACGTCCGACCTCGACATCGTGGTCGTACTGCCAGGCCCGCCCGCGCTCGCCAGGCTCTGCGGCGACGGTGTCGCGTTGGCCGGCAGTCAGGACAAGACAGATCAGATCAGATCAGGGAACGGGGCCGCTTACTGCTGGCCGCCGGGCCGCCGCCACCCTGCGATAGCGAACTGGACCTCGCCCGGTACGGGCTCACCGATCTGCTGGATGACCTGGCCGGGACCGCGGACCCGGCCGAGGCCGCGGTCATCGCCTGGAACGTCTGGGTCGCCACCGCCGAGCTTGCTCTCCTGACGGGCGGGCGCTCGCTCGGGACCGGCAAGTGGCTGCTGTGCGAGTTGCGCATGGCCGACCCGGCCCTCGCGGAGCGCCTCGTCGCTGCCATTGGCGACCCGGACCGGCTCACGGGCGTCGCCGATGACGTGCTGGCCAGCGCCGGCGGCCGGTTCTGGGCTGGCCTGCGGCTACCGGGCTGATCTCCCGCGGCCACCGGCGTCAGGTCAGCGGCGCGCGACGGCCGCTGTCGAGCCGCACCTGGCCGTTCTTGGCGCCCGCTGAGGGACAGCTGGGAACTGGTTCAAGCCGGCGGAATGAGTTGACCCGGAATCTGTATCCCGACGGCAAAAGCGACAGAACCGCATCGGGCCGCAGGTAACGTTCGGACCGAAAACCTTCCCGGTCGCACCAGGGGCCAGCCGCGATGCCCGGCGCGGGCCGGTTACCTCATCGTCAGGACGGAGGCTAAATGCCGCACGGGGCAGGCCGCCCGCCCGCCCGCGGGCGTGCTCGCGAGTACTGGCGACGCCAGAGCCGACTCGCCAAGGCCGGTTACATCGTGGCATCGCTGCTCGCCGTGGTCGTGGTGGTCGCGGGGATCGGCGCCTTCGCCGTGTACCGGCAGCTGGACGGCAACATCACCAAGGTCAACGTCGGCGGCCTCAGCGGCCGCACTGTCTACGGCTCGCAGAACATCCTGGTGCTCGGCTCGCAGACACGGCTCGGGCAGCGGGGCAACTTCGGTTACGACGCCACCCCTGGCGTGAGCAACTCCGACAACCTGCTGATTGTCCATCTGGATCCAACACACACCCACGCGATCGTGCTGTCGATCCCGCGGGATACGTTCGTCTACCAGCCGGCCTGCAAGGAGCGGGCGTATGTCGGCACCGGCATCTGGCCGGCCCAGTCGTACCCGCCGGGCGCGATCATCGACGGCGCGCTCAACATCGGCGGACCCACCTGCGCGGTACGGACCGTCGAGGACCTGACGGGCATCCAGCTCGACCACTTCGTGGAGTTCGACTTCAACTCCTTCCGCACTATGGTGGGCCAGCTCGGGGGCGTCGAGGTGTGCGTTCCGCCCGGTCCCGGCTACCACGACAAGGCCACGAACCTGAACCTCAGTCCCGGAAAGCACCTGCTGGACTACACCCAGGCACTGCAATATGTGCGGGACAGGCACGGCGTCGGCAACGGCGCTGACGCCGGCGGCGACCTGCCGAGGATCGAGCTCCAGCAGGCGTTCATCTCCTCGGTGGTGCAGAAGGTCAACTCGACCGGCCTGCTCTCGGACATTCCCAGCTTGCTGAGAATCGCCAACACCGCCACCAAGGCCCTGACTGTCGACCAGGGCCTCGGCTCGACGACGTCGATCCTGCGGCTGGCCGAATCGCTGGCGCACCTGAAGTCGAAGAACGTGACGCTCATCACGATGCCGTCGACGACGGACACCTACGATTACCCGAGCTACGACGAGCACCTGATGGCCGTGCAGCCGCAGGACGATGTGCTTTTCCAGCTGATCAGGGCCAACAAGGCGTGGCATGGCAGCCTGCCCACCCAGCCCTACGCCAGCGTCCAGGTTCGCGTCGTGAACGCGACCGGGCAGCCGGGCCTCGCCGCCCGGACCCGGGCGAGCCTGCGCAAGCTGGGCTTCGACGTCGTTGGCGTCGGGGACGGGCCGTACACGTCCACAACCACTGTTGACTTCGCCGGTCTGGCCCAGGCGGACAGCGCCTACACCCTCATGACGGCGCTCAAGTCCTTCCCGGCCGGCCAGGACACCCTGGCCGAGCCAGCCCCGCAGGTAGGCACCCCCGGCCCGGTCACGCTGATCCTCGGGGCTGACTTTGCCGGAGTGAACCCGCCGCCTGCAGCGGCCGGTCACAAGCCTAAGAAGGGCACGCACGCGAGCAGCGGCGGCTCCAGTAGCGGCGGCGCTGTTCAGTCGCGCAACGCAGGCGCGAGCATCTGCTCCGGACTGCCGCCGGCCAACCCAGCGGGCCAGTAACCAGGCGGCACAGTAACCAGCCGGCACAGTAACCAGCCGGCACAGTGCGGACCGCGGCACCGGTCGGCTAGTGCAGCACCGCCGCGATAGCCGCCGTCAGCTCGCCCGTGACGTCGGGTACTAGGCCGTGGCGGCCGCCGGTCACCACGTCGCGGCCGCCGACGACCAGGCTCCGGACGTCGGCGGCGGTCGCGGCGAAGATCACCGATTCCAGCGCCGTGGCCTGAGTTGCGCCAGCAGTGCGGGGCGTGTCGAGCGCGACCGTCACGAAGTCGGCGAGCGCACCTGCCGCGAGCTCGCCGGCGTCCGCCCAGCCGAGGCTCGCGTGCCCGGATTCGGTCGCGGCCGTCGCTAGCTCGGCCGCCGTGAAGTGACCCCGCTCCTGTGTGGCCAGCCGCTCGCCGAGCTCCACCCGGCGGGCCTCCTCGAGCAGATCGATCACGGCCTGGCTGTCGCTGCCGACCGTGAGTATGCCGCCCGCGTCGGCCAGGTCCCGCGTCGGGCCGATCCCGTCGGCCAGGTCGGCCTCCGTGGTGGGGCAGCAGCAGACGTGACAGCGCAGGCCGCCGAGCAGGTCGATGTCGCCGCCGGTCAGGTGCGTGGCGTGCACGACCGTGCTGCGCGGGCCGAGCGCCCCGGCCTGCGACAGCACCTCCGTCGGCGTGGCCCGGTACGCCGCCAGGCAGGCACGGTTCTCGGCCACTTGCTCGGACAGGTGCGCGTGCAGCGGTGCGCCATGGCGATGTGACCACGTGACGACCCCGTGCATCTGTGCCAGCGGAACCGCGCGGACAGAGTGGATCGCAGCGCCCGCTCGGGCAGCCGGGCCGAGCCGGCCGCTGGCCGCCGGGCCGAGCTCGTCGACCCTGGCGGCCCAGGCCCCGGCATCGCCGTCGCCGAACCGCAGCTGCGGCCCTTCCAGCGGCTGCGACCTGCCGTCAGCGGACAAGCCGCCGGCTAGGTAGCAGGTGTCGAGCAGCGTGATCCGGATCCCGGCCCGGCTGGCTGCCTCGACTAGCACCCGGCTCATCTCGTTGGGGTCGGCGTATCGCGTCCCGCCCCGGCCGTGATGCAGGTAGTGGAATTCGCCGACACAGCTGACGCCCGCCAGCGCCATCTCCGCGTACACCGCGGTCGCGAGCGCGAGGTAGGTGTCTGGATCGAGCCGGTCCGCAATCTCATACATGCGCTCGCGCCAGGTCCAGAACGTGCCGCGAGACGCCTGCGTGATACCCCGCAGGGCCCGGTGGAAGGCGTGCGAGTGGGCGTTGGCTAGCCCGGGCATCGTCAGGCCGGGCAGCCGCACCGCTGTCACTGGCGGTCGCTGGACGTCCGGCGTCACCCTGGTCAGCCGCTCCCCTTGGGCCACGATCAGCACATCGGTGCGCAGGCCGAGCGCCGGAGACCAGGCGAGCTCGGCCAGCCAGCTGCGGAACCGTTCCGGTCGGCCGGTCTGGTCCGGCACCGCTGAGCCCGTCGGCGTGCCTGTCACCGGGCCGCCAGGTCGGCGAGCACCGCGGCCAGGGCCACCACCCCGGTCTCGCAGTCAACCACTTCGGCGTGCTCGGCCGGCGAGTGTGAGACCCCGGTGGGGTTGCGGACGAAGAGCATGGCGGTCGGGATCCTGGCGGCGAGCACACCTGCGTCGTGCCCGGCCCCGGTCGCCAGCACGGGCGCCGACAAGCCCGCCGCCGCCAGCACGCCGACGAGCCGCTCGCGCAGCCCCTCGTCGAAGCTGACGTGAGGCGTCACTGACTCGCGTCGCCTGATGACCGCAACGCCATGCTCGCTCGCCGCGGCCTGCGCCGCGGCCCAGATATCGGTGACAAGCTGCTCCAGTATGACGTCGTCCGGCGCCCGCGCGTCCAGCCACGCGCGCACCGACGAGCTGATTGCATTCGCGGCGCCCGGCTCAGCCACGACCTTGCCGAAGGTGGCGAGCGCGCCGCAGCGCCCGGCGGCCGCTCGGGCCGCGAGCACCGTCGCGGCGTACGGGAGCATCGGGTCTCGCCGGTCGGCGAGCCGGGTCGTTCCGGCGTGATCAGCCCGGCCGGTGAAGTCCAGGCGCCAGCGGCCGTGCGGCCAGATCCCGTCGGCGACACCGACCGGCGCACCGAGGCCGGCCAGCGCACTGCCCTGCTCGATGTGCAGCTCGACGTACGCCCCGACGCCGGCCAGCAGGTCGTCGTCGGGTCCGAGCGCATCCGGATCGCGGCCCGCGGCCCGCATGGCCTCGGCCAGGCTGATCCCGTCGTGATCGCGCAGCTCCCTGGCGACAGCCGGGTCGATGGCACCGGTGACAAGGCGGCTGCCCAGGCACGCGACGCCGAACCGGGCGCCTTCCTCTTCGGTGAACGCCGCGACCGCGATCGGCCTGGCCGGCTGGAATCCGTCGCTGCGCAGCTGCCGGAGCGCGGCGAACGCGGACACCACGCCGAGCGGGCCGTCGAACGCGCCCCCGTCCGGCACGGAGTCAAGATGGCTGCCAGTGACCACGGCCGGGCCGACACCTCCGCCTGGCCGTCCCCACCACGCCCACAGGTTGCCATTGCGGTCGCAGTCGGTCCGCAGCCCGAGATCGTTCGCCGTCCGGGCGAACCAGGCGCGGCAGGCGGCGTCGGCGGCAGTCCAGGAGTACCGCCGGTAGCCGCCGGTCAGCTCGGCGCGGCCGAGCCCGGCCAGCTCCGCCCAGAGCTCAGCGAACGTCATCTGCGCTCTCCGGCCGGCCTGGCCGAGCGCGCCGGGCTATCCGCGGGTCGGGGCACGGCCTGATCGCCTACTTCGGCATCGGGACGCGGACGCCGCGCTCGGCGGCGACCTCATGCGCCCTGTCGTAGCCGGCGTCGGCGTGCCTGATCACGCCCATGCCGGGGTCGTTGGTCAGGACCCGCTCCAGCTTCTGCCCGGCGAGCGCGGTGCCGTCGGCGACGCACACCTGCCCGGCGTGGATCGACCGGCCGATGCCGACACCGCCGCCGTGGTGGATGCTGACCCAAGACGCCCCGGACGCGGTGTTGACCAGCGCGTTGAGCAACGGCCAGTCCGCGATCGCGTCACTGCCGTCGGCCATCGCCTCGGTCTCCCGGTACGGCGAGGCCACCGACCCGCAGTCCAGGTGATCCCGGCCGAGGACGATCGGCGCCTGTACCTCGCCGCGCGCCACCATCTCGTTGAACCGCAGGCCCGCGAGGTGCCGCTCGCCATAACCAAGCCAGCAGATCCGGGCTGGCAGGCCCTGGAAGCGGACCTTCTCCGCCGCCATCTTGAGCCACCGGGCGAGCGCCTCGTTCCGCGGGAACAGATCGAGTATCGCGGCGTCGGTGGCCGCGATGTCAGCCGGATCGCCGGACAGGGCGGCCCACCGGAACGGCCCCCTGCCCTCGCAGAACAGCGGCCTTATATAGGCAGGCACGAAGCCGGGAAACGCGAACGCGCGCTCGTAGCCGGCCAGCTCAGCCTCGCCGCGGATCGAGTTGCCGTAGTCGAACACCTCGGCGCCGGCATCCTGGAATCCCACCATGGCCCGCACGTGCTCGGCCATCGACTCGCGCGCCCTGGCCGTGAACCCGGCTGGGTCCTCGGCTCTCAGCGCGGCCATGTCCTCGAACGCGACGCCCTTCGGCAGGTAGGTCAGCGGGTCATGGGCCGACGTCTGGTCGGTCACCACATTGATCGGGGCACCTATGCGCAGGAGCTGGGGCACGAGATCCGCGGCGTTGCCGAGCAGCCCGATGGAGAGCGGCTCGCCGGCCCCCGCCGCCTCGACGGCGCGGCGGACCGCGTCATCGACGTCGTCAGCTTCGACATCGAGGTAGCCGTGCTCGATCCGGCGGGTGATCCGTGACGGGTCGCAGTCGATGCACAGCGCGACACCACCGTTCATGGTCACCGCGAGGGGCTGGGCGCCGCCCATGCCGCCGAGCCCTGCGGTCAGCGTGATCGTCCCGGTCAGTGAGCCGCCGAAGCGCTTGGTGGCCACTGCCGCAAAGGTCTCGTAGGTGCCCTGGAGGATGCCCTGCGTACCGATGTAGATCCACGACCCGGCGGTCATCTGGCCGAACATGGTCAGTCCGGCCGCCTCCAGGCGCCGGAACTCGTCCCAGGTCGCCCACTGGGGCACCAGGTTCGAGTTCGCGATCAGCACGCGCGGGGCCCACTCGTGGGTGCGGAAGATACCCACCGGCTTGCCGGACTGGACGAGCAGGGTCTCGTCGGCCTCCAGGTCGCGCAGCGACGCGACGATCCCGTCAAAGGCATCCCAGCTGCGGGCGGCGCGGCCGGATCCGCCATACACGATGAGCTGATCGGGGTGCTCGGCCACCTCGGGGTCCAGGTTGTTCATCAGCATCCGCATGGCAGCCTCCTGCGGCCAGCCCTTGCAGGTCAGGCTGCTACCACGGGGCGCGCGCACGGGCCTGGCGCCGGTCAGCTGGTCGGTCATGATGAGCTCCTCCTCTGGCTGGGCATCATCATCTAACCGCAGCCGATGCTGCCAGCGGCCGAGCAGGTACCGGTCGCTGCCCGGATCGCCGCGAGCACGCCTGGCATCGCGGCCTGGACCAGCCGCAGCGTGCGTTCAAAGTCCAGCACGTCGCCGCCGGCCGGGTCGGGCACGTCCGCGCAGGCCGCGACTGAATCCTCGAAGCTGCCGAGGAGCCGCACCCGCTGCGCAGCCTCGGCGTCCGGCGCGATCTGGCGCAGTACCCACCGGTGCTGGCTGTCCAGCGCAATGATCAGGTCATACCGGCCGAACATGGCGGGATCGAACTGCTGCACGGCGTGGTCGGCGTCGTATCCATGCGCCAGGAGCACCTGCCGCGCCAGCCGATCCGCAGGCCCGGCGGCCGCGCCGGCCCGCAGGCCAGCGCTGGCCACCTCGGCGGTCAGCCCGGCTGCCGTGGCGTCGAAGTGCCGGCGCGGCACCGGGTCCCACGCCGCGTCGAACGGCGGATCGAGCACCAGCCGCATGCGGTCCAGCCGGATCGAGGTGATCTTCACGTCGGGCGGTAAAACGGATTCGACGGCTCGGCGCGAGCCGCCAGGACCTCCGTCAGGTCAGGAAGGGACCGCGCTGCCGCGTGCATCGCGGCCTTCGTGACCGCCCAGTTGTTGGCGTACACCAGGCCAGCGTCCTCGGCACCGTCGCCGACAAAGCTCTCTCCGATGAGCACGGCTGGTGACTCAGTCACGACTGGTGGTCCCTCCTGGCCCGATGCACCGATACTTGATCGGTGTCATCGAGTCCGCAGTCCGTGCGCTTTCGCCCAGAGCTAGCTAAGTTGACTTGCATGGCGGTGACAGTGTTCCGCAGCCGCGTGCGCAGCGGCGGGAACAGGCGCCTGTCACCGTCGGGTCGAGCAGCCGACGGCGAGGTGAGAACCGCCTTGCGGCTGCGGTCATCGCCACCTAGGCTTCCTCAAATCGGCTTTCCCGATAGCTTGACTAGCCTAATCGGCGGGGGTGACCGTTGGCGATCTACCTGCTGAGGCGCCTCGGGCTCGCGGTTGTCACCTTGTTCTTGCTCAGCCTGATCATCTTCTTCGCCGGCCAGGTGCTGCCAGGAGATCCGGCCCGGTCCATTCTTGGCCCGCTATCGGCCGAGTCCGCAGTGCGGGCGCTTGACCACCAGCTTGGCGTCGACCGGCCGCTCGTCACTCAGTACTGGAGCTGGATCTCCGGCCTGCTGCGCGGCAACATGGGCCAGTCCTATCAGTACCAGTCCGCGGTCGGGCCGCTGCTGTGGGCAGCCCTGGTGAACTCGGCCAAGCTGGCCGCGCTCGCGCTCGTCGTCATCATTCCGCTCGGCATCTTCGGCGGCGTGGTCGCTGCACTGTACGCCGGGCGCCCGGTCGACCGGATCATCTCGCTGACCGGAAGCTCGGCCGCCACGGTGCCAGAGTTCGTGTCCGGCATCGTCGTCATCGTCATCTTTAGCGTCGTGCTCAAGGTCTTGCCATCCTCTGCGCAGGCTCAGCCTGGTGCTTCCGTCGCGACCCAGCTGCGCTCGCTGATCCTGCCCGCCATCCCGCTGATATTCGTTCTGTTCGGGTACATCGCCCGGATGGCACGCGCAGGCACCATCGAGGCGCTCGAGTCTGACTACGTCAGGACCGCGACCTTGAAGGGCCTGACGCGCACCGTCGTGATCTACCGGCATGTACTCCGGAATTCGCTGCTGCCGACGATCACCGTCATCGCCACCCAGACTGGCTACCTGATCGGCGGCCTGGTCGTCGTCGAGCGACTCTTCAACTACCAGGGCATCGGCAACCTGATCTACCACGCGGCGACGGCCAAGGACTTCCCGGTGCTCGAGGCCGCAGTGCTGACGATCGGTGTCGTCTACATGGTCGCAACCGTTGGCGCCGACCTGCTGACGACCCTGCTCAATCCGCGCCAGCGCGCGGAGGTCACGCCGTGATCGATGCCGTGGCGGTGCCGCCCGGCGTCGTCGTGAGCGACGCCGACCGGCGCGAGCTGCCGCTGTGGCGGTTGCTGCTCGGCCGGCCTGCCTTCGTAGCCGGAGTGGTGATCCTGCTGTTCTGGGTCGCCTGCGCCATCTTCGGGACGGCCATCGCGCCACATGATCCGCTGGCGCAGCAGCTGCTGGCCACGAACCAGGCACCATCTAGCGCCCACTGGTTCGGCACCGACCAGCTCGGTCGCGATGTGCTGTCCAGGGTCATCGTCGGTGCGCGAACGATCCTGATCATTGCCCCGCTCGCCACCGTGGTCGGCACGGTGCTGGGCACGGCGCTCGGGCTCGTGCTTGGCTACCTGGGCGGCGTGATCGACCTGGTGGTCGGGCGCATCGTCGAGGCGGTGCTCGCGCTGCCGGCCATCCTGGTCATCTTCCTGTTCGTCGTGGCGCTCGGCGTTTCGACGACCACGCAGATCCTGGTGATCGGCTTCATCTTCACGCCCCTGATAGCGCGTACGGTCCGGTCGGCCGTGCAAGTTGAGAGCCAGCTCGATTACCTGCCGGCCGCGCGGCTGCTGGGCGAGCCGTCCCCCCGGATGATGTTCGTCGAGATCCTGCCCAATGTCCTGCCCACGGTGCTGGTGGAGTTCACCGTCCGCCTCGGCTACGCGATCTTCGCCGTCGCGACGCTCGCCTTCCTGGGGTTCGGCGTCCAGCTCTCGACGCCTAACTGGGGCACCGACATCAACGCGAACTACGTCGTGCTTGGCGCCGGCTACTGGTGGGAGACGCTGTTCCCAGCCCTGGCGATCGCCTCCCTGATCATCGCCATCAACCTGGTGGCTGACGCGATAGAGCAGGTGCTAGCCGGATGACCGCGACGGAGGCGACTGCCATTCCCGGACCTGCGGCCGGTCCTACCGCCGCGGTCCAGGTCGAGCACCTGGACGTCACCTACCGTGTCCGCGGCCAGGATCGGCTGGCCTTGCGGGACGTCTCTTTCCAGATCGGCCGCAACGAGTCCTACGGCCTGGTCGGCGAGTCTGGTTCCGGCAAGTCGACGGTGGCGCTCGCGCTGACGAGATACCTGCCGCGCAACGGCCGGGTGAGCACAGGCTCGATCCGGATCGCCGGCCGCGATCCACTCGCGATGGACGCAGCCGAGCTGCGCCAGCTCCGGGCCCGCTCGGTGTCCATGGTGTACCAGGAGCCGGGAAAGGCGCTGAACCCGTCGATCCGCGTCGGCCGGCAGGTGGCAGAGGTCTATGAGGTGGCCGGCCTCGGCAAGGCCGAGGCACTGGAGCGGTCGGAGGCAATGCTCCGCAAGGTTCAGATCGCCGACCCTGGCCAGGTGATGCACCGGTACCCGCACCAGCTGTCCGGCGGCATGGCACAGCGGGTCCTCATCGCGATGGCGCTCGCCTCCGAGCCAGCGCTGCTGATCCTGGACGAGCCGACTACTGCGCTGGACGCGACCGTCGAGGCCGAGGTGCTGGCCCTGGTCGCTGACCTGCGGGCGGAACTGGACACCTCACTGCTGTTCATCAGCCACAACCTGGCCGTGATAGCGAAGATGTGCGACCGGGTCGGCGTGCTGTATGCAGGCGAGCTGATCGAGGAGGGCCCAGCGCGGCAGCTCTTCGACCAGCCTCGGCACCCCTACACGATGGGCTTGCTGCGCTGCATCCCGCGGCAGGGCCAGCGCAAGGACCACGGCAGACTGGACGCGATCCCGGGGTTCCTGCCGCCGCCAGGCCATCAGCTGACGGGATGCATATTCGCGCCGCGCTGCCCGATCGCGGAGCAGCGCTGCCGGGATGCGGCACCCCCGGCATTCGACGCCGGGCCAGGCCAGACGTCCCGGTGCTACCTGCACGAGGCGACACCAGATCTCCCCAGGAGCACGCCGCTCGACGTGCAGCTGCCCGCGCCGGCCAAGGCCGCCCAGCCGGTCGTCACCATCAGGAACCTGTCGAAAACCTTTGCCGCCCGCGGTCAGGCGGTGCACGCCCTGGCTGGGGTGAGCCTCGATCTCGAGCGCGGCGAGACGCTTGGCCTGGTCGGCGAGTCAGGCAGCGGGAAGACCACCCTCGCCCGGGTCCTGCTCGGGCTCATCCCGCCCGATCCCGGGTCGGCCATCCACCTGGACAGCGAACCGCTGGCCGATCTCAGCATGCGCAGCCTGGCCCAGCTCAAGGCACTGCAGATCGTCTTTCAGAATCCCGACTCCGCGCTGAACCGCCGGCACACCGTGCGGCGGCTGATCAGCAGGCCGCTGGCCAAGCTGGCCGGCCTGTCCGGGCCGGCGCTCAGCGAACGGCTGGCCGACCTGATCCGGTCGGTCCGGATGGAGCCGAGGCATCTGCCGCTGCGGCCACGGCAGCTGTCCGGCGGCCTGAAGCAGCGCGTCGCCATCGCCCGTGCGTTCGGTGGCGGCCCGCGCATCGTGGTCTGCGACGAGCCCACCTCGGCGCTGGATGTGTCGGTGCAGGCGGCGATTCTCAACCTGCTCGCCGACCTGCAGGCCAAGGAGCACGTGACCTACCTGTTCATCTCCCATGACCTGGGACTGGTGAGATACCTCTCCGATCGAATCGCCGTGCTCTACCTTGGCCGTCTGCTGGAGCTAGGCCCGGCCGAGCGCGTGTTCAGCGGACCGCATCATCCCTACACCGAGGCGCTGCTGTCCGCCGTCCCGAGGCTGGACGGCCAGCGCACTGAGCGGATCCGGCTGACGGGTGAGATTCCGTCAGCAGCGAACCCGCCGAGTGGCTGCGTCTTCCATACTCGCTGCCCGCGCCGGCTGCCGACGGGAGTATGTGAATCGACCGAACCACCGCTGGCCGAAGTGGAGGCCGGCCACCTGATGAGCTGTCATATCCCTATCGATCAGCTAACAACGCTGCAAAGCAGCGAGCGAACGCCATGACAATGGCGTCCGGACGCGTAGCTTTGCTGTCCACTGGCGTCGGACTGCGAACCGAGCGGATCCGGTGAGGGTTCCGAGGAGGACCTGTGCATTCTAGAAACGACCGGCTCGACCGGCTGCGGGCGGAACAAACAGACATCGGAAATCACGTCATCGACGAGTTCGTCGCTGGTCACATCAGCCGCCGGGGATTCCTGCGCGCGGGTGCGCTGGTCGGAATCTCCGCGCCGGTACTGAGCGGAGTCCTGGCTGCTTGCGGCTCGTCCAGCTCACCCGGCACGACGTCGTCGTCGGGCTCTGCTGCCAGCACTGCAACGATCAAGGCCGGCATCGTCACCCCCGCCGGGGCTATTAACCCGGTCACCGTCGCTGATCAGGGCGGCCTGGACATGCTGGCCCAGACCGGTGAGTATCTCTGCCTGTCCGACCAGACGCTGACCCTGCAGCCGGTGCTGGCCACAAGCTGGACGTCGAACTCGACCTCCGATGTCTGGACCTTCAAGATCCGCCAGGGCGTCAAGTTCCATAGCGGCGCCTCGCTCACCGCTGATGACGTGGTCTACACCTACAAGCTGCAGACCAACCCGGCGGGCAAGGGCGCGGCGCTGTCGGCATTCGGTGGCGTGCTGACGCCGGCTGGGGTGCAGAAGGTCGACGACTATACGGTGGCATTCCACCTGAACGCGCCGAATGGCAACTTCCCCTACCTCACGTCGTCCGACAACTACAACATGATCATCCTGCCGAACAACTACGACCCGGCGAAGTGGGAAGGCACCTTCATCGGTACCGGGCCATTCACACTGAAGTCCTACACCCAGAAGCTGGGCGCCACCTTCGTTCGCAACGAGCAGTACTGGGGCACCAAGGCGATCCCGGCCGGTACCGAATTCACCTTTTACGACACCGACACGCCTGCGATCCTGGCGCTGACTAGCGGCTCGATCGACGTGCTCGGCCAGTTCTCGGTCAGCGGCGGGGAGCAGCTGCTGGCCGGCGGGTACAACGTCATCAAGCTCAAGTCCAGCGCACACCGCGAGCTCTCCATGCGCAACGACCAGGCGCCGTTCACCGACGCCAGGGTCCGGCAGGCCATGGCGCTGTCGCTGGACCGGCCGGCGATCGTGACGGCGTTGTTCAAGGGCTACGCGGACATCGGCAACGACAGTCCGTTCGCGCCGGTGTACCCGTCTACCAACACCAGTGTCCCGCAACGGAGCCTGGACGTGGCGAAGGCGAAGGCGCTGCTGTCAGCGGCCGGCCATCCGAACGGGTTCGCCGCGACCCTGACCGGCGAGATCTTCCAGGAAATCCCGCAGTACGCGCAAGTTGTCCAGCAGTCGGCCAAGGCCATCGGCGTTGACCTCAAGCTGAACATCGAGGCCCAGCCGAAGTACTACGGGAATTACCTGTTCGGCACGTCAGACTGGCTCGACGCCACCATGAGCCTCGTCGACTACGGTCACCGCAGCGTGCCCAACGTGTTCCTCACCGCGCCGCTGCAGACGATCAATGCCAAGACCGGTACCGGGGCCTGGAACGCCGCGCACTTCAACAACGCCGACTACAACAGGCTGTCGAATCAGTACATCGCGACCGCCGACCTGTCCAGCCAGCGCAACATCGCCGGGCAGATCGAGACACTGCTGCTGGACCAGACGCCGATCATCTACGGCTACTTCTACAACTTCCTGACCGCGAGCGCCAAGAACGTCACCGGCGCCTACCCCACCGCGATCGGGCATATCTTCCTGTACAACTGCCGCAAGAGCTGATCGGCCCAGCCAGCCGAGCCGCAGAAGCTGGCACCCGGGCGAGCGGAGCCGCAGGTCAGGAGGCCGAGACTGGCCTGCGGCGCCGTCGCCGGCGGCGGCGGCGATAATAGGCAGTGCGGCAGGCACCAGGCCAGTCACTTCGCGGCAGCCCACCCATCGGACCACAGCAAGGCACCCCTGTATGGCAGCCAGCAATCCCAGAGCTCAGGCGGACGAGGCGCGGGCCGCAGGCGGCGGGGCTGCTCATTCGGCGACGAGCGACGCCCAGCCAGACATGCATCAGCACCGCGACGTGTCCGGCGGCTGGCTGCGCCCCGCGGTGTTCGGCGCCATGGACGGACTGGTCACCAACGTCTCGCTGATCGCCGGCGTCGGTGGCGGCGGCCTGGCCCAGAAGACCATCGTGCTGACGGGGCTCGCCGGACTCGCCGCGGGCGCGTTCTCCATGGCGGCGGGCGAGTTCGTGTCGGTCTCCTCGCAAAACGAGCTGGTCGCCGCGGAGGTCGAGAAGGAGCGGTTCGAGCTCGAGCACAACCCGCATGGCGAGCAGGTCGAGCTCGCCGCGCTGTACAAGCTGCGCGGCGTGGATCCCGAGTTGGCCGATGAGGTCGCCCGGCAGCTGTCGCGGCAGCCCGAGGAAGCGCTGCGCATCCACGTCCGCGAGGAACTCGGCGTCGACCATCAGGACCTGCCGTCACCGTTCACGGCGGCGGGCGCGTCGCTGGCGACGTTCGCGGTCGGCGCGCTGATCCCGCTGCTGCCCTACCTGCTCGGCTTCTCCTCGCTGGCCGCAGCGGTCATCCTGGCGGCCATCGCCTCCTTCGTCGGCGGCGGCCTGGTGGCCCGGATCACTGCCAGGCCGTTCTGGCGCGGAGCGCTGCGCCAGCTAGCCCTCGCCGCAGCCGCGGCCGCCCTCACCTACGGGATCGGCAGCCTGGCCGGCGGCAGGCTCTAGCGCGGGCCGACGGACCCGGCGCGGCCACAACCGCACGGCGACCAGCTGCTACCAGGACTCGGTCCCGTAATCCTCGCCAGCACTGCCGCCAGCCGCCAGCAGTTCCATGTCGGCGTCGACCATCATGGCCACGAGTTCCTCAAACCCGATCTTGGGCTCCCAGCCGAGTTCGTCGCGCGCCTTCGACGGGTCCGCGCACAGCCGGTCTACCTCGGCGGGCCGGATGAACGCCGCGTCGGTCACGACGTGGTCGCGCCAGTCCAGGCCGGCCGCGCTGAACGCGTGATCCACCAGGGTCTCGACCGAGTGCGTGACGCCCGTGCCGATGACGTAGTCCGCCGGTGCATCCTGAGCCAGCATCAGCTGCATGGCCCGGACGTAGTCGCCGGCGAAGCCCCAGTCCCGGCTAGCGCTCAGGTTCCCCAGCCGCAGCTGCCGCTCGTAACCCAGCTTGATCTTCGCAACGCCGAGCGTGACCTTCCTGGTGACGAACTCGGCCCCGCGCCGCGGCGATTCGTGGTTGAACATGATCCCGGACACCGCGAACATGCCGTAGGACTCACGGTAGTTCTGCGTCAGGAAATGGCCGTAGACCTTCGCCACGCCGTACGGGCTGCGCGGGTGGAAGGACGTCTGCTCGTTCTGCGGGGACTCCGTCACCTGGCCGAACATCTCCGACGTCGACGCCTGGTAGAACCGGATCTGGCCGCTGGCGGGGCTGCGGGAGGCGCTGATCCCGCTGCAGACCCGGATGGCCTCCAGGACGCGCAGCACGCCGAGCCCGGTGACCTCGCCGGTGAGTTCGGCCTGCTGCCAGGACATCGGCACGTACGAGATGGCCGCGAGGTTGTACACCTCGTCCGGCTGCACCCGCTCGACCGCCGCGATGAGGCTGCCCTGGTCCAGCAGATCGCCGCGGATCAGCCGCACATCGCCGAGCAGTTGCCGCAGATGGCGGACCCTCGGGTTGGCCTGTCCCCGGACCAGTCCCCAGACCTCATATCCCATATCGACCAGGTGCTCGGCCAGGTAGGAACCGTCCTGCCCAGTGATACCGGTGATCAGCGCACGTCGTGTCAGGGGAGCCTCCGTGTAAAACCTTCGTCGCGGCAGCTTACAGACACCACACTGGTCGGGGACAGGCCGGCGGCTTACGAGTGGGGCGAAAGGGCATCCAAGTTACTTGCTTGGTAATGTTCGCTGCCTGAGGGGGGTCACGCGGGTCGCCCGTCGTGGGGATTCAGTGGCGAGAAGGAGGCGCGAACCTGCGTGAGCACCGCACCAGCAGCAGCCGCAGACGGCCCGCTCCGCGTCTGCCTGCTCTCCTATCGGAGTAAACCGCATTGCGGTGGTCAGGGAATCTACCTACGCCACGTGTCCCGCGAGCTCGCCGCGCTCGGCCACCACGTCGAGGTCTACTCCGGCCAGCCCTACCCTGAGCTCGAGCCAGGACCCGAGCTGATCGAGCTGCCCAGCCTGGATCTGTACCGAGATGACGACCCGTTCCGCACTCCGCACCTGCGCGAGTACCGCGACTGGATCGACGTCCTCGAGGTGGCCGGCATGTGGACCGCCTACTTCCCCGAGCCGCTTACCTTTAGCTTGCGGGCGCTGCGCGCGCTCCGGCCACGGGTGAACGACTTCGACGTCGTGCACGACAACCAGGTGCTTGCCTACGGCAACCTCGCGATCGCGCGCCTCGGGCTGCCCGTGGTGACCAGCATTCACCACCCGATCAGCGTGGACCGGCGGATCGAGCTGAAGGCCGCCCGCGGCCTGCGCAAGATCCCCAAGTGGCGCTGGTACTCCTTCGTGGGCATGCAAGGCCGGGTCGCCCGGCGGATCGGGCCGGTCATGACCGGGTCGGAGTCTTCTAAGGCCGACATCCTGCGGGACTTCAGGGTGCCGGCGGACAACGTCAGGGTCATCCCGCTCGGGGTGGACACCCGGCTGTTCCATCCCCGGCCCGGCGCTCGCGTCCCCGGCCGGATCGTCGCCGTCGCCAGCGCCGACTCGCCCGTGAAGGGCGTCGCGACGCTGCTGCGTGCCTTCGCCAAGCTCGCCGTGGAGCGCAACGTGTCGCTCACGCTCGTCAGCAAGCTCGTACCCGAGGGCCCGACGCAGCGGCTGCTCGGCGAGCTGTCCCTGACGGACAAGGTGCAGTTCGTCAGCGGCATCAGCGACTCGGAGCTCGCCGAGCTGGTCGCGAGCGCCGAGATCGCCGTCGTGCCCTCGTTGTATGAAGGCTTCTCGCTGCCCGCGGTCGAGCACATGGCGTCGGGGACGCCACTGGTGGCCAGCCGCACTGGCGCGCTGCCCGAGGTCACCGGTGACGCGGCGGTGCTGGTGACGCCCGGCGACGCCGAAGAACTGTGCGCGGCCCTGCGCTTGCTGCACGACTCGCCAGCCGAGCGCGAACGCCTCTCGCAGGCGGCCCTGGCCAGGGTGGCCGAGCGCTTCGCGTGGCAGGCCGTCGCCAGGGCGACGGTCGCGGAGTACCGGCAGGCGATCGCGGCGTCCGGCCGCCTGGCACCCAGGCAGGCGACCGCGGAGGCAGTCACGCCATGCTGACCGTCGACTTCGGCCGGCTGCCCATCAGCCCGGGAACGAGGCTGCTCGACCTCGGGTGCGGGGCCGGCCGGCACGCGTTCGAGGCCGCCCGCCGGGGCGCCGAGGTGGTCGCGCTCGACACGGACCACGCCGAGCTTCAGCAGGTGGCTGCCATCGCCGCGGCGATGGCCGAGGCCGGCGAGCTCCAGGTGCCGGCGTCGATCACGGCGTCGGTCGGTGACGCGACGCGGATGCCGTTCGGCGACGACTCGTTTGACATCGTGATCGCGGCCGAGGTCATGGAGCACATCCCCGCCGACCAGACCGCGATGCGAGAGGTCGCCAGGGTGCTGCGGCCGGGCGGAATCGCCGCGGTCACGGTGCCGGCCTGGCTGCCGGAGCGCGTCTGCTGGCTGCTGTCGGACGACTACCACAACGTGCCAGGCGGTCACATCCGTATCTTCACCCGGCACGAGCTCGAGACCAAGCTCGCCAGCGCAGGACTGCAGGTCGGGGGTCATCACCACGCGCACGCGCTGCACGCGCCGTACTGGTGGCTGAAGTGCGCGGTCGGCGTGCACGACGACGAGCACCCCCTGGCCAGCGCCTATCACAAGCTGCTGGTGTGGGACATCATGCACAAGCCAGCGGTCACCCAGCTAGCCGACCGGGCGCTGAACCCGCTGATCGGCAAGAGCCTGGTCGTCTACGCGACCAAGCCTGCTGCCGCCAGCCGCCATCCGGCCGCCGCGGAGAAGGTGCATGCGGCAGCCTGACCGGCTCGGCGCGGACAGCCGGGTGCCGGAGCTGGCGGGCATTCTGACCGCTGATCAGCTGATCGCAACCGGGCACGCGATCGCGGCTGGGCAGCAGGCGGACGGCTCGATCGGATGGCCGGATGGCCACGTCGACGCCTGGAACCACGTCGAGTGCGCCATGGCGCTGAGCCTCTGCGGGCTCACCGGCCAGGCCCGGCGGGCTTATGCCTGGCTCGCGGCAGCGCAACAGCCGGATGGCTCGTGGCCAGTGCAGGCCAGCAGCGGCCGGATCGAAGAATGGACGACCGAGGCGAATCACGCGGCCTACTGCGCCGTCGGGGTCTGGCACGAGTTGCTGGTCACCGGCGACGAGGACTTCGTCGCGCAGCAGTGGCCGGTGGTCAAGGCTGCCATCGAGTTCGCCGTCGGCCTCCAGACACCACGCGGCGAGATCATCTGGCGACGGCACGAGGACGGCACCCCGGATACCTACGCGCTGCTGACCGGCAGCTCGAGCATGTACCAGAGCCTGCGCTGCGCCGTCGCGCTGGCCGATTACGTCGCCGATCCGCAGCCAGACTGGGAACTGGCCGCGGTCCAGCTCGGGCACGCAGTGGCGTGCCATCCCGAGGCCTTCGCGGACAAGAGCAGGTTCTCGATGGACTGGTACTACCCAGTCCTCGGCGGTGCCGTGCGCGGCGCGGCGGCCGAGCGCATGCTCAAGAGCGGCTGGGATACCTTCGTCGTACCCGGCCTGGGCGTGCGGTGTGTCCGGGACGAGCCGTGGGTGACCGCGGCCGAGACGTGCGAGCTCGCCATGGCGCTCGATGCCATCGGGCGGCCGGATCAGGCGCTGGAGTTTGTCGAGCAGATCCAGTTCCTGCGCGCCGAGGACGGCAGCTACTGGACCGGCTGGCAGTTCGAGAACTCCAAGCACTACCCCCACGAGCACAGCAGCTACACCGCCGCCGCGGTGGTGCTCGCGGCAGACGTGCTGGCCGAGGAGGCAGTCCGCGGTCCGGGGGCCGATATCTTCCGGGACGCGGCGGCCGGGCCGGCCATCTGGCAGCCGACCGATGCGGCCGCGTGCGGCTGCACCGTCCCGGCGTAGCGGGGTGTCAGCCGATCCCGTCTCCGGTCCGCTCCAGCACCCGCAGCGACCCGGTGATGCTCACCTCTTTGAACGCGCCGGACGCCACCGCGCGCAAGTACACCCGGTAGGGCGCCTGCCCGCCATCGGCCGGGTCGGGGAAGATGTCGTGGAACGCAAGCGCGCCGCCGTGGGCCACCCACGGCGCCCAGCCCTCGTAGTCCGTCACCACGCTGGCCTCGCTGTGGCCGCCGTCGATGAACAGCATGCCGAGCGGAGTCCGCCAGAGCCGGGACACGTCTGCGGACGTGCCGATCACAGCGACGACGTGCTTCTCCAGGCCCGCGTCTTCTATGGTCGCCCGGAAGAACGGCAGCGTGTCCATCCGGCCGGTGCGCGGATCCACGACCTCGGGGTCGTGGTGCTCCCACCCAGCCTGGTTCTCCTCCGAACCGTGATGATGGTCGACGGTGACCACGAGCTGGCCGGCCTCGGCCGCCGCCGCGGCCAGGTAGATGGTCGACTTCCCGCAGTAGGTACCGACCTCGCCGATCGGCCCCACGGGCGCGTACTGCGCGGCCGCGTCGTACAGGGCAAGTCCTTCTGCCGCCGGCATGAATCCACGAGCGGCCTCGGCAGCTAGCCTGAACTTGTCCTGGATTGGCATGCCGTACAGTCTGCGCTACGGCCCGAGACGACAGGAAGTGAACCCGCCATGAAGGTGATACCTGATTACGACGCCTGCGAGGCCAACGCCGTCTGCGCCGGGCTGGTTCCTGAGGTCTTCGAGGTGGACGACGACGACAACCTGAACATCCTGGTTGACGAGATTCCGGAGAACCTGGTAGAGGGCGTCCGGCACGCGGTCCGGTCCTGCCCGAAGGCAGCGCTGCGGCTTGCTGAGTAGACCCGCCGGTGCCCGCGGGCGCCGCGCGCGGGTACTGATGACCACCGGCGCTGCCGTCGCTGTCGCGGCGGCAGTCACCGGCACGCTGGCCGCCGCGGGCGCGCTGACTGGCGGCGCCGCCGCTGCCAGCAGCCACGTTCATGCGGCCCACTCCCGCGCAGGCGGCCCGATCCGGATCCGACCGGGCGTCCACGTGGGCAAGACCACCCTGGCACCGCGGAACGGGCTGACCCCGGCGCAGGTCACGGCCGCCTACGACCTGGCGCCGCTGACGCGGTCGGGCATCACCGGCGCAGGCCAGACCATCGTGATCGTCGACTCGTTCGGCTCGCCGACCATCGCCAGGGACCTGGCGCACTTCGACGCGTACTTCAAGCTCCCCGCGCCGCCAGCCTTCCGGGTGATCCAGCCAGCCGGCCAGGTCCCTCCGTTCCACGCCGGGAACAGCAACCGGGTGGGCTGGGCGCAAGAGACGACGCTGGACGTCGAGTGGGCGCACGTCGTCGCGCCGGGGGCTGCCATCGTGCTGGTCGAGACCCCGACCTCGGAGAACGAGGGAACGACGGGATTCCCGCAGATTGTGACCGCCGAGGAGTACGTGCTGCGGCACAAGCTCGGGCAGGTGATCAGCCAGAGCTTCGCCGCCACCGAGCAGACGTTCCCGTCCAAGGCGTCGCTGCTGGCGCTGCGCGCCGCGTACAAGCTCGCGGCCCGCGATCACGTCACAGTGCTGGCCGCGACCGGCGACGAGGGCGCGACGAGCTACAAGTTCAACATGAAGGATCTGTATCTCAGCCGGGCCGTCTCCTGGCCGGCCACTGACCCGCTGGTCACCGCCGTCGGCGGTACCCAGCTTGCGCTGCGGGCGGATGGCGCCCGCAAGTCGGCTGACGTGGCGTGGCATGGCAGTGGCGGCGGCCGTTCGCTCGTCTTCGGCCGGCCGTCGTACCAGAACGGCGTGCGGGCACTGACGGGCAGCGCTCGCGGGGTGCCAGATATCTCGATGGACGCTTCGTGCGCCAGCTCGGTCGCCATCTACGACAGTTTTGCTGGCGGTGGCCAGTGGAGCCCGATCTGCGGGACCAGCCTGGCGACGCCGCTCTTCGCCGGCATCGTGGCCCTCGCCGATCAGTACGCCGGGCACGGAAAGGCACACAGCCTCGGCCTGATCAACCAGGCGATCTACACGATCGCGGCGAGGCACGAGCCGGGCGTCGTCGATATCCGCAGTGGCAGCAACACCCAGACGTTCGACCAGGGCGGCAACCAGCACACGGTCAACGGGTTCACCGCGCGCGCCGGGTATGACCTGGTGACGGGCGTCGGCACGGTCAACGCCGCGTACTTCGTGCCTGAGCTGGCCAAGCTCGCCGGTTAGCTGAGCGCGCCGGCGGCAACGGCGATGCCGACCGAGATGAGCATCACACCAGCCAGCTGCTCGCCGCGCTCGCCCGCGAGCTTGCCGATCCTGGCGCCGAGTTCGAGGCCGATGAGCGCCAGCACGACGCTGACGGCACCGATGACGATCGCGCTGGTGATGATCGAGGTGCCGTACGTCCCGAGCGCGAAGCCGACGACCAGGTTGTCCAGGCTCAGCGCGAGGCCGCTCAGCAGCAGGCGGGCGGATCCGAGCCGGGACTGCTCAGCCTGCGACTCGCCGACCTTGGCGCGCGGCCCCCGAACGGCGCTGACCAGCGCGTACGCGCCGACCGCGATCAGCAGGCCGGCACTGAGCCAGCGGGCGGCGTGCCCGAGCGGAGCAGCGACCTGCTCGCCCAGGATGAGCCCGAGCACGGGCATGCCGGACTCGAAGGCGCCGAACACAAGCCCCACGCGAAGCCTCGTCGAAGCGTCCACGCCAGAGACGCCGATGGCGATGGCGGCGGCAAAGTTGGACATCCCGACAGACGCCGCCACCAAGAGCAGGGCGAGCATGCGGCTACGTTAACCGGAAGCTGCCGGTTTGTGCGAGACGGTCGTCAAGCGTGCCGGTAGCTGTCCGGGATGGCGCCCTCGACGTGCAGCAGCCGGACGCGGTCGGCGCGGTAGATATAGCGGGTCAGCCGGATCGGCCGGTCCGTGCTGTAGGACGTCCGGGTGACGACGATCACCGGCGTGCCGCTCGTCAGCTTGAAAAAGTCGAACCCGTGCGTTCGGCATCCGGGCGCCGATCTCGTCGACGAAACCCAACTGCGGGTAGCCCAGCTCGGCCAGCAGGCCGATGCTGCCAGCCCGTCCGGCCGGCGGCAGGTCCACACCGGTGACTTCTGGTGCAGGCCAGCTACGCTGCACACCATGCGCGTGGCTCTTGGTCAGATCCCGATCAGCTCCGACCCGCACGTCAACCTCGACCGGGTGCGGACGGCTGCCCTCGCAGCGGCGGCGCAGGGCGCCGGACTGGTCGTCTTCCCCGAGGGCACGCAGGCGCGCTTCTCCGCTGACCTGCGAGCGGTGGCCGAGCCTCTCGACGGCCCGTTCTGCCGCGGGCTCGCCGATGCGGCGAAGGCCGCCGGGCTCGCCATCGTCGCATCGCTGTTCGAGCCCGCTCCGGACGGCCGGGTCTTCAACACCACCGTCGGAATAGAACGTGATGGCAGCCTGACGGCGGTGTACCGGAAGATCCACCTGTTCGACGCGCTCGGTCATCGCGAGTCCGACAGCGTGGCGCCTGGCGATGAGATCGTGCTCGCCACCCTGGGCGGCCTCCGGGTCGGCTTCATGACCTGTTACGACGTCAGGTTCCCCGAGCTGGCCAGGGCCCTGGCGGCGCGCGGGGCCGAGTTGCTCGTGCTGCCAGCGGCGTGGGCAGCGGGCACCTTCAAGGAAGAGCACTGGGTGACCCTGGTCCGGGCGCGCGCGATCGAGAACACGATCTGGCTGGCCGCCGCCGGCCAGGTGCCCGATCCGGCCGAGCCGGCCACGCGGGCACCGACCGGAATCGGCCGCAGCATGCTCGTCGATCCGATGGGCGTGGTCAGGCTGGATCTCGGACCAGCGGCGGGCCTCGGCGTCGGCGACGTCGACACCACGCAGACAGCCAGCGTGCGCGCCGCGCTGCCCTGCCTGGCCAACCGGCGCGAGGATGTCCTGGCCGGCTAGGCGGCCGCGGCCGGGCGAGCGGCCCGGTCTGGATCGACCCCGTTACTCCGGCTCGCTCACGCCCACGGCCTGAACCGGATCCGGCTCGCGCGCAATGGCGCGGTGCCTACGGACAGCCCAGCCGACTATCGCGGCGAGCACGACTGCGCCGATCGCGATGGCGAGGCCAGCTCCGACCCGCCGTGCGACCACTGCATAGGCCGAGCCGGCCAGGTAGCCCAGCGCGCAGTAGCCGGCCCCCCAGATCAGGCCCCCGAGGACGTTGTAGAAGGCGAACGTGCGGTACCGGACCGCGGCGGCGCCGGCAGCGGCCGGCATGATCGCGCGCACGATGGCCACGAAGCGGCCCAGCAGCACGGCGAGCCCGCCTCGGTTGCTGAGCACGGCCCTGGCCTTCTCGGCGCCACCGCGCACGCGGCCGAGCGCCCGGCTCGCGAAGAGCCTGTCACCCGTGCGCTTGCCGATCTCGTAGCCGACGAAGGGCCCGGCGACCGCGGCCGCGACGACGATCACGATCAGCAGTGGCAGCGACAGGTGGCCACGGCTGGCGAGGACGCCGCCGAGGATCGCCGCGATCTCGCCGGGCAGGAAGAAGCCGACAAAGACTGCGGTCTCCCCGAACACCAGCGCCGCGATCACCAGATACGCGACCCAGCCACTGAGCTGAGTCACGCTGCTCGCCAGCGAGCCCACTGCCTGTCCTCCTCGCCCCATACGTCAGGGCACTGGTACCGCTGCTTGCCAGACTGCCTGGCCTTGCGTGCTCCGGCCGTGATCTAGTAGGAAATCATGCGTCGCTTACCGAGCCACCGGGAAGGGGACGGGCATGCAGGCCGGACAGCCGTTCCCGACTGGCCCGGCGACCGGCGGCCCGCTGACCAGCGGCCCACTAGCGGGCGGCCCGGCAACCGGCAGCCCGATCACCGGCAGTACGGTGCCCGGCGGCCCTGGCGGCCAGCAGACCAGTCATCCCGGCTACGACGGCGGGGTGAGCGGCGTCCGCGGGCCAGCCGAGATCACCGGGCGCTTCAGCCGAGACGGCTCGTCGGGGTTCCCCGTCGAGCCGGGCCGTTACCAACTCTATGCGTCGCTGGCATGCCCATGGTCGCAGCGGGCGCTGATCGTCCGCCGGCTGCTGGGGCTGGAGCGCGTCATCGGGCTCAGCCTCACCGAGCCCGTCGTTACCGAGCGCGGCTGGCGGTTCCCGGACCAGACTGGCGGCCGCGACCTGCTGACTGGCGCCCACTACGTGTCCGAGCTGTACCTCGCCACCGATCCCGGCTACACGGGCCGGGCGACGCTGCCGCTGCTGTGGGACATCAGGTCGCAGCGCGTCGTGACCAACGACTTCGTGCAGATCGCCGTGCAGATGGAGACCGCGTTCAGCGCCTTCCACCGGCCAGGCACACCGGATCTGTATCCGTCCGCGCAGCGGCGAGAGATCGAGGCGCTCGCGACGCTCATCCATCACACGGTGAACAACGGCGTGTACAAGGCCGGACTGGCGACGACGCAGGCCGGATACGAGGAGGCGTTCGACGCCCTGTTCACGACGCTGGACGCGCTCGAGGAGCGCCTGGCCCGGCGGCGATTCCTGCTCGGCAGCCAGTTCACCGACGCTGACGTCCGGCTGTTCCCCACCCTGGCCCGCTTCGACGCCGTCTATTACCTGCTCTACAAGTGCAACCTGCACCGGCTGGCCGACTACCAGCACCTGTGGGGCTACGCCCGCGATCTCTACCAGCGACCGGGGTTCGGGGACACGACCGACTTCTTCCAGATCAAGCGGCACTACTACCAGACGCAGATCTGGATCAACCCAACCGGAATTGTCCCGAAAGGTCCTTATGTGAGCTGGCTGGAACCACACGGCCGGGACCGGATGCCCGGCTAGGCTAGTCCGATCATGCTGCGCTAGTCCGATCATGCTGCGCTAGTCCGAACAGGCTAGTCCGAACAGGCTGGCGGTTCCGCCCGCCTGGCTGCGCGTCGTGGCGAGCAGGCCTGCCCTGCGGACCGAACGCCACTCTGCCTCCGCAGGCTCTGCCTCCCGTGCCGGGTAGCCTTGCTGGTGCGCGCACGTTTAGCCATACAAGCTCCGGAAGAGGGCGATGTCCGCCGTGTCTGCCGAGTCCCCGCGCGGGTCCGCGGATCTCAGTACGTCAGCCAGTTCAGCCCAGGCCACCGGCGAGTCGTCCCCTAACGGCCCGGCACATAACGGCCCGGCGCGTAACGGCACAGCCGCGCAAGCGGATTTCGGGCCCAATCAGTGGCTCGTCGACGAGCTCTATCAGCGATACCAGGCTGACCCCGGCTCGGTCGACCAGGCGTGGTGGAGCTTCTTCGCCGATTACCACCCGCAGCCCGACTCGGCGCTGGCGTCGCCAGCCGAGGCAACGGCGTTGGACGCGGCAGCAGGTCAGCCGGTCGCCGCAGCGACCGCCCCGCCGACCGCCCCGGTGAGCAGGCCGGCACCTCCGGCTGGCAGCGGCGCCCGCGTCGCGAGCGCGCCGAGCGGACCCGACGCCGGGACGGCCGCGCTGGCACCGGTGATCGCGAGCCAGCCGGCTGAGGTCGCCGGCTGGGCCGGCCGGGGCCGGGACTTCGGCCACGGCTGGGGCAGCGGCCGGGGACGCTGCGCAGGGCGCGACCGCGGCCGAGCAGATGGTCCGGCTGCGCGGTGCGGCGGCGCGCACAGCCGCGAATATGACGGCCAGCCTGACAGTGCCAACCGCGACCAGCGTCCGCCCCGTTCCCGCAAAGCTGTTGGTCGACAACCGGATAGTCATCAACAATCATCTAGCCCGCGGCCGCGGTGGAAAAATCTCTTTCACGCACCTGATCGGCTACGCGATCGTGCGGGCGCTGGCCGTTGTGCCGGAGATGAACTTCGCGTTCGCCGAGACCGACGGCAAGCCCATGCTGGCCGAGCCCGAGCACGTCAACCTCGGCCTCGCCATCGACGTGCGAAAGGACGACGGATCACGGCAGCTGCTGGTGCCGAGCATCAAGAGCGCTGAAACGATGGACTTCCGCCAGTTCTGGATGGCCTACGAGGAGATCATCAGGAAGGCCAGGGCCGGCAAGCTGACCGTCGAGGACTTCGCCGGGACCACCATCAGCCTGACGAATCCGGGCACGATCGGGACCGAGCACTCCGTGCCGCGGCTCGTGGCCGGGCAGGGCTGCATCATCGGCGTGGGCGCGATGGAGTACCCCGCCGCCTACCAGGGCGCGTCGGCGGAGACGGCGGCCCGGCTCGCCATCAGCAAGACGGTGACACTCACCTCGACGTATGACCACCGCATCATCCAGGGCGCGCAGTCGGGCGAGTTCTTGCGCGTGATCGCCGACCTGCTGCTCGGCGGCCAGGGTTTCTACGACGAGGTGTTCAAGGCGCTGCGGATCCCGTACGAGCCAGTCCGCTGGGTGCAGGACATCCCGGCTGGCCACGAGGACGACATCAGCAAGGCCGCCCGCGTGCACGAGCTGATCCACGCTTACCGGGTCCGCGGCCACCTGATGGCCGACACCGACCCGCTGGAGTACCGCCAGCGCAAGCACCCCGACCTGGATATCAACCAGCACGGGCTGACGCTGTGGGACCTCGAGCGCGAGTTCGCCACCGGGGGCTTCGGCGGCAAGCCGCGGATGCAGCTGCGGGAGATACTCGGCGTGCTGCGTGACTCCTACTGCCGCACCGTCGGCGTGGAGTACATGCACATCCAGAACCCTGAGGAGCGGGCCTGGATCCAGGCACGGGTGGAGCGGCCGCACGGCCGCGCCGACCACGACGAGCAGCTGCGCATCCTGTCGCGGCTCAACGTGGCCGAGGCCTTCGAGATGTTCCTGCAGACGAAGTTCGTGGGGCAGCGGCGGTTCTCGCTGGAGGGCGCGGAGTCACTGATCCCGTTGCTGGACGCGGTCCTCACCGCCGCCGCGGGCGAGCACCTGCACGAGGCGGTCATCGGGATGGCCCACCGCGGCCGGCTGAACGTGCTGGCCAACATCGTCGGCAAGTCGTACGCCCAGATCTTCCAGGAGTTCGAGGGCAACCTGGACCCGGCGACAACGCACGGCTCCGGGGACGTGAAGTACCACCTCGGCGCCGAGGGCAAGTACCAGGGCGCGGACGGGTCCGCCATCGCTACGTCGCTGGTGGCCAACCCGAGTCACCTCGAGGCGGTCGACCCGGTCATGGAAGGCGTCGTGCGCGCCAAGCAGGACATCCTTGACATGGGCGAGCCCGGCTACACCGTGCTGCCCGTGCTGATCCACGGCGACGCCGCGTTCGCCGGGCAGGGCGTCGTCGCCGAGACGCTCGAGCTGTCCCAGCTGCGCGGTTACCGCACGGGCGGCAGCGTGCACATCGTGGTCAACAACCAGGTCGGCTTCACCACCTCGCCGGAGTCCTCCCGGTCGAGCGTCTACTCGACCGACGTGGCCCGGGCGATCCAGGCACCGATCTTCCACGTGAACGGCGACGACCCCGAGGCCGTGGTCCGGGTCGGCAGGCTGGCGTTCGAGTACCGGCAGGCGTTTGCCAAGGATGTCGTCATCGACATGGTCTGCTACCGCCGGCGCGGCCACAACGAGGCCGACAACCCGTCGTTCACCCAGCCGCTCATGTACGACCTGATCGACGCCAAGCGCTCTACCCGCAAGCTCTTCACCGAGTCGCTGATCGGCCGCGGCGATATCACGATGGAGGAGGCCGAGCAGGCACTCCGCGACTACCAGCAGGAGCTGGAGCGGGCCTTTACCGAGACCAAGGACGCGATCAGCCAGCCCGCGGACCACGATGCTGTGCCCCGGCCGCAGCCCAGCGCGGGCGCGCCTGCGGACCACTCAAGCGTGCAGACAGCCATCTCGGCCGAGACCGTGAAGCGGATCATCGACACGCAGACGGCGCTGCCCGCGGGCTTCACCGTGCACCCGAGGCTGCTGCCCCAGATCCAGCGGCGGGCCGCCATGGTCGAGCAGGACGAGATCGACTGGGCCACCGGCGAGCTGCTGGCCTTCGGCGCGACCCTCATCGACGGCCACTCGGTCCGGCTGATCGGTCAGGACTCCCGCCGTGGCACCTTCGGCCAGCGGCACGCGGTGCTTGTGGACAGGCACACTGGCGAGGAGTACGTGCCGCTGCGGGCGTTCAACTCACAGGTGGCTCGGTTTCACGTCTACGACTCGCTGCTGTCGGAGTACGCGGCCGTGGGCTTCGAGTACGGCTACTCAGTGGCCAGGCCGGACGCGCTGGTC
Organism: uncultured Actinomycetota bacterium; assembly: GCA_963792725.1. Classification (GTDB taxonomy): domain Bacteria; phylum Actinomycetota; class Actinomycetes; order Streptosporangiales; family Streptosporangiaceae; genus JAJYUU01. Next base: position 583,676 of record CAWBXJ010000006.1, read on the forward strand.
TGCTGGGAGGCGCAGTTCGGCGACTTCGTCAATGGCGCGCAGACGATCCTGGACGAGTTCATCAGCTCCGGCGAGCAGAAGTGGGGCCAGCGGTCGGGCGTCGTCCTGCTGCTCCCGCACGGATATGAGGGCCAGGGGCCCGACCACTCCTCAGCCAGGGTCGAGCGGTTCTTGTCACTGTGCGCGCAGGACAACATGACGGTGGCGATGCCGAGCACGCCGGCGAGCTATTTCCACTTGCTGCGACAGCAGGCGCTGTCGGGCCGGGTCAAGCCGCTCATTCTGTTTACGCCCAAGTCGATGCTGCGGCTCAAGGCCGCGGCCTCGGCGATGGCTGACTTCACTGGCGGGTCGTTCGCGCCGGTGCTCGCCGATCCTGCCGGTGCAGGTGCCGGGGTCGACCCGGCCGTCCGGCGGGTCGTGCTCTGCTCGGGCAAGATCTACTACGACCTGGCCGAGCGGCGCCGCGCTGCTGGTGTGCGGGACATCGCGCTGATCCGGCTGGAGCGGCTGTATCCCCGCCCGACCGAGCAGATCGCGGCCGAGCTGGCCAAGTACCCCGCGTCGGCCGAGGTTGTCTGGGTCCAGGAGGAGCCGGCCAACATGGGCAGCTGGCCGTACATGGCGCTGCACCTGCCTAACGAGCTCGGCCGGCGTATCTCGCTGGTGTCCCGGCCCGCGAGTTCGGCTCCCGCGTCGGGTAAGGCCAAGGTGCACGCTGCCGAGCAGGCCGCGATCGTAGACGCGGTGTTCGCTGGAAACGGCTGACGGTCATGTACTTCACCGATCGCGGAATCGAGGAACTTCAGGAGCGCCGGGGCGCGGAGCAGGTCGGCCTTGGCTGGCTGGCCGAGCGTCTACGCGACTTCGTCGATGAGCACCCCGAGGCCGAGTCGACGGTCGACCGGCTAGCCACCTGGCTAGCGCGTCTCGACGACGACGAGTAGCGGGCGGAGGTTTTTGCTGGTTGCCCGCGCGCGGATGGCGGTGCTGGCGCCGACCCGGTGCGGGCCGGCGCAGGCCGGTGCGGTGCGGGCCGGAGCGTGCGGTGCGGGCCGGAGCGTGCGGTGCGGGCCGGAGCGTGCGGTGCGGGCCGGAGCGTGCGGTGCGGGCCGGAGCGTGCGGTGCGGGCCGGAGCGTGCGGTGCGGGCCGGAGCGGTGCGGGCCGTCCGTGCCCTCGGTCCGTGAGGGCGCCCGCGCAGCCGTCAGCGGACACGATACATCTTGACTTTTGATCGACGCGACATATCGTAATTGAAGAAGGACTACGATCTTCTGGAACAGAGGCATGTGATGCCATTGCGTTCAGAGGCTTAAGGCTGGCGGTGAGGTTTGTGAGCCCGGTATTCAGGCACGGCAGGCTCCGGTTGTACTTGCTGAAGCTGCTCGACGAGGCTCCGCGGCACGGTTATGAGGTCATCCGGCTGCTGCAAGACCGGTTCATGGGCGTCTATGCGCCGTCCCCCGGCACAATCTACCCGCGGCTTGCCAGGCTTGAGGAGGACGGCCTCGTCACCCACGAGGAAGTAGACGGCAAGAAGGTCTACAGCATCACGGACAAGGGTCGCGAAGAGATCCGGTCGAGGCTCGGCGACCTTGCTGACCTTGAGGACGAGCTCAGTGAGTCACTCCGCGACGTGGCCAGGGAGATCTCGGTCGACGTCAGGGACACGGTGCGGAGCATCCGCGAGGAACTCGCGTCTGCGGCCAGGGAGTTCCGCCTCCAGGAGGGCGCCAAGGGCGACCGGGCCAGAGCCGGCGGAGCGAAGACAGGCGGAGCGAAGGCCGCCGGGGCGAAGGCCGCCGGGGCCAAGGCCGGCGGAGCCAAGGCCGGCGGCGAAGCTGCAGCGGGCGACGCGGCGACCGACTCGAATGCGCCGCTCAGCGACGAGGCTCAGCGAATCAGGGAGGAAGCCCGCCGCACCCGCGAGCGGATGCGCGCCGACTTCCGGGCGCAAAGCCGGGGCCGGGGTGACTGGGCCGGCTGGACCGCCTGGTCGGAGTGGGCCAGCGGGAAGGACTGGACTGGCGACCCCGACTGGATGACCGGCAAGGACTGGCCCGGCCGGGGCTCAGCTGGCCCCGGTGCCGGTGGCCGCGGCGCGGCTGGCCGGGACTCCGCCTCGCCCGCCGCCGGTGACCGAGACGATGCGGCAGAGGGCGCTGGCCCCAGGTCTGGCCGTGGCGGCGCGAGTCCTTTCAGCGATCTCGAGCGGATAGCAATCCAGTTCGCCAACGAGTTGCGTACGGCGGCTAAGCAAACCGGGAACCTCGGCGAGCGTTCGCTGAACGACCTACGCGACATCCTGACCGACACGCTCGCGAAGGTCCGGGACGAGGTGTTCAGCGACTCTGGGACCAGGGCCAAGGCATCAGACACCGATGGCGGGTCCGGCGACCGCAGCAACTCCGGCGACCGCAGCAACTCCGGCGATCCCAGCGAGCCGACCGAGTCAGGGCCGCGGGGCTCCGGCGCTGACCACGCTGACCGTGTCGGCCAGCCGAGTGACGCCTCCGGACAGGCCGGCGAGACAAGGTAGCGCAGCGCCGCGGAGCCGCCGAGGCCCTGTCGCGCCGGCATCAGGCGTCGTCCGGTCGGCTGCGCCAGCCATCGGGCCGCGACCTCACTCGGCAACGCACACCGGACCTCTCGCGTTGTCGCGCGTCGGCCGCGTTCGTCATCGCGCACCAGACTTCACCGTCGCGCATGGACAAGCGCTTATCATTGGGCCGGCCTCGCCCGTCATCACGCCGGCCTCGCCCGTCATCACGCCGGTCTCGCCCGTCATCGCGCCGGTCTCGTCTCGATGTGGGGCAGCGGCGCCAGAGCGATGGCAAGCGTCGACCTGATCTGCTGGGCAACGTCTCGCTTAGCGACGCGCAGGTGCTTGGGCGCGAAATGCAGCACGCGGATCCCTTGCGCGATCATCCGATCGTGTCTGACTTGAGTGCGCTCATAGTCGGCAGGCAATAGGTGCCAAGCCATGGAGTCGACCTCGACGGCTACGCCCGCTTCTGGCCACCAAGCGTCAGGCCTGGCCAGGAACTTGCCGCCGACGTAGAGGTCGGGGTTATACAGCGGTGTTGGCAGGCGTGCCTGGATGATAAGCGTCCGCAGGTCGGCCTCGGCCGTCGAGCGCACGCCGTCGGCCACCTCGGTTAGTGCCAGTCGCAGCCGAGCCGAGCCAGCTGCTGGCCCGGCCCTGTCGAGTTCCCTGGCGATATGCGGGACGAGAACCTTGCCGCGCTGGACGGCAGACGCTACTAACTCCCGGATCTGCGGCAGGTCGGTCAGCCGGCGAGCGGCATCGACGATCGCCCGGTCCAGCGGCGCGTACACGACCGCCCCATCGGCGTATAAGGCGCCCGGCTCCACGCTGGTGCGGTGCAGTCGAGCGAACCCAGCGTCGCAGCGCTTCTGGTGCAGCGGCACTAGCACGTCGACGAACTCGTTGTGCTTGACTGGCGCACCATGCCAGGCAATCGCGGCTGTACCTGTGATGGCGATCGCGCGGCCAGCATAAAGAAAGGCAGCGACCGCACGCTGCTGGTCACTAAGCGCGCCGCGCCTTTCTCGATAGACCCCCGGCAGCACTGCCTGCCAAGGCCCGTCCGGGCGCAGTCGATAGCGAAGCGCGGGTGCAGTCATGGCGCATGCCACCGCCTGTCGACGCGCGATGACTCCGTGCTGCTTGCTCAGTGTGACCGCGAGCTCTTCCCGGTCATATCGTGCTAATCGAGGCATGGACCGAGCATGGCAGCCGCCTCTGACATCGCCGATCCAGGCGGAGCAGTCAATGGGTCCCGGCGCCGTTTGGCAGGAGTTACCTAGTGTTGCTCATCTATGAGCAACACTAGGTAACCCTTGCTGTTAGGCCTGGGCCGCGGCGGCGAGGCAGGCGTGAGCCGGGCGGCGGCAGCCGAGTTGGCCAGGGTAGGGCGCGGGCTCGGGCGCAGCCGGCCTCGGCGGCGCCGGCACGAGTCGGCGGCCGCGGCGCGGGCGGGGGCTGGAGCCGGCGTCGGCGGCGCGGGCGGGGGCTGGAGCCGGCGTCGGCGGCGCGGGCGAGATGGCGTAGCTAGCGCCAGTGCGCACAGCCGGGCGCTGCCCGCGGCATGCAGCCGCTCGATGCGCGCCCAGCGATGCGAGCGGCAGCGCCGCGGAGAATGCGCCCCGGTCAGGAAGCGGCACCGCACTACAAGAGCTCGCACCACCAGCACACCCTTGTCGAGCGCCGGACATCACGGCCAAGACGGTAAATGTAAATGGTTATATGAAAAGGAGCCCCACCCGGGCCAATGATGACTGTGCCATACTCGTTCGGGGAAGCGGCCTCCTGAGGAACTCACGCAGGTAAGGACCGTAGTGAATCTCTCGTCTTACGCAGAGCTAGCGGTTCGCCTTGCCAACACTGTCCAGGCTCCCGGCGAGCCGGACCCGCTGGGCACGGCTAGCGCATGTGCAAGCGTCCTTGGTGACTGTCTGACAGGTCCGGTCACGAGGCGCGATCTTGCTGTGCTCCAACACCTGCGAGCGGAGTTCAACGCCATCTTCGTCGCCGCGGCTACCGGCGAAAAGCAGGCAGCGATGGACCGCCTGAACGCCCTGCTCTTGCAGTTCCCGATCCAGCCCGAGATGGTCAGCCACGATGACCAGCGCTGGCATGTGCATCTGGCCGGGCAGGGCTCAGTCGCCGACAGGTTCGCCGCCGGAGCGATCATCGGCGTCGCGCTCACGGTCTCTCTGGTGGGTGTGAGCAGGCTAGGACTTTGCGCCATCGCCTCCTGCCAGCAGGTTTTCATTGATGCGAGCCCGGGCAAGTCCCGCCGATACTGCGCCGAGCACGCTGCGACCAGGGGAAATGTGAGTGCCCTCCGCAGGCCGCAGAGCAGCCCGGCGCCCGATGGCGAATCGCCCGGCAGCATGCCCAGGCGCGCGACGCCAGCCGCCAGCTAGACCAGCCGCCGGCTAGACCGGCATCCCTCGGCTCGCCACACCCGAGGCAAGCGTCGGCCCAGGTCCTACGGCATGCACGGACCGCACCCAGGCGAGCACCGGCCGCAACCAACGAGCCGGGCCAAACCAGCCTATATCGACCACGCTCCGCTGTCGGCTGGACGCGCTAGGTCCGCGTTCTAACCACGAGCCAAGCCAGCTCGTTACATTTTCTTTACGCGCCAACTGCGCGAGGTGGCCAGCGATTAACCGGATACATCCTGATCATTACGTCTCTGACCTGCACTTATACATTCTTACGACGCGTCAGCATGAGCCTGATGAGAGACGTTTTAGTGACGCACGTTACCGAAATGACGCCAAGTGACTTCTTCTCATGGCCCAAGTCGATCATTACCATGAGCAGCACTCGCGGCTCGTATGGCCTGCGTATGCGGCGACCAGGAAGGTTCAGTCATGGTTGTTGATCGTGCGGACTCCGGACGATGAACACTGCCTATCCCGCGAGCATTCGCGGCATCCGTCATACGCGGCGAGCCCGGCAAGGGCCGGAAGCGCATCGTGACTTGTCACCTTGTGGTCCAGGACAGGCCATGCGCGATCTCTACTTGCAGACTCTGTCGGCAGAGCTCTTTGGGAGGAACTCATGGCTACGACTGCCCCTGACGTAGCGCCACAAGGGGAGCATCACCTTCAACGGAAGGTGGGATTGCGCGGGATGACACTCGTCTCGCTCGGTTCCATCATCGGCTCAGGCTGGCTGTTCGGAGCGCTCGGTGCCGCTTCGCTAGCGGGCGGTGGCGGGTCGCTGCTGACCTGGATCATCGCGGCGGTGGTCCTCGGACTGCTCGCGCTGGTGCATGCGGAGCTTGGCTCGACGTACCCAGTCTCCGGCGGTACCGCGAGATTCCCCTTCATGGCCTTCGGCGGTCTTGGCGGATTCGCCGGCGGCTGGATGGCCTTCATCCAGGCGGTGACTATCGCCCCGATCGAGGTCGAGGCATCGCTCAGCCACCTGGAGGCCAAGTTCCCTGTTGGCTTCCACGTGTACACCGCCACGGGGACGCTGACCACAGCCGGAGTGCTCTGGGGTTTGCTGTTCATGGCGTTCTTCACGATCGTCAACACCCTCGGCGTGAAATGGCTGGCCGAGACCAACAGCATCGCGATGATCTGGAAGCTGCTGATCCCGACCACGACCATCTTCGCCCTGCTGTTCACCTCGTTCCACAGCGGTAACTTCACCGCGGGCGGCGGCTGGGCTCCGTACGGCGCCCACGGCATCCTGGCCGCGCTCTCCGCCGGAGTCATCTTCGCGGCCGAAGGCTTCGAGCAGTCGATCCAGATCGGCGGCGAAACCACGAATCCGCAGCGCAACATCCCCCGCGCACTTCTGATCGCCATGATCATCGGAACCGTGTTCTACCTGCTGCTCGACTTCGCCTTCGTCGGCTCCCTGAACCCCGCGAACCTGGTGCACGGCTGGACGCAGCCGATCCCAGGCGTGGCGAAGCTCGGCCCGTACATCACACTCACCACCCAGGCAGGCCTCGGCTGGCTGGCTACTCTGCTGGTCATCGACGCCGTCGTTTCGCCGGGCGGCACCGGGCTGGTCTACCTCGGGACCTCATCGCGGCTGTCCTATGGCCTCGGCCGTAACGGCTACTTCCCGAAGATCATCAGCAGGATCAACGCCCGTGGCGTCCCGATCGTCTCCATCGGGATCTGCTTCGTGGTCGGCATGCTGACGTTCCTGCCGTTCCCAGACTGGTTCGGCCTGGTCGGCCTGATCACGTCGGCGACGGTCATCATGTACGCGATGGCCCCGCTGGCGCTGACAGGGCTTCGCAAGCAGGATCCCGACCGCCCGCGCGGCTACCGGCTGCCGGCGGCATGGCTGCTGTCCCCGGTCGCGTTCATCGCCGCCAACATCGTGGTGTATGTCTCCGGGTACAGCACGATCTTCTGGCTGGACATGTTCATCCTGGTCGGCTTCCTCATCTTCGGCCTGTACCAGGTCAGCCTCCCCGCCGACAAGCGGACGATCCTCGACCTCAAGTCGGCCTGGTGGATCCTGCCGTGGCTCGGGGCCCTGCTGGTCCTCTCGTGGCTAGGTCGCTACGACGGCAACCCGACTAAGGTCTTCGGCCTCAACTTGGTCTCCACCAAGCGCATCGGCAACTGGTATGACCTGCTGGCCGTGGCCGCAATGAGCCTGGTGGTCTTCTACATCGCTACCTTCAACCCGCTGTCGCGGGACAAGGTGCAAGAGGCGGTGGCCGAGGTCGAGGCCGAGGCTTCGATCGAGCTCGAGTCGCATCTGGTTACCTAGTCAGTCGCGCATCGGGGCGGGCCGGATTGATCCGGCCCGCCCCGACGGCTGTTCCGGCTACGGTCGGCGCGGCCAGTACCGCAGCAGCACGCGGGCGCGGATCAGACCGGCCGGAACGGGGCCGAATGACCGACTGTCCACCGCACCCGCGCCTGGGTTGTCCGACTCAAGCCACCAGCCGCCGGGAAGCTCTCGCGCCGCTCGCTTGACCAGCAGCATGCCGGACTCGCCCGGGTGCCGGGCTACCACGATCTGGCCAGGCCGGACGCGCGGTGGCCGCCGCGAGCGCACGCCGCGCCACGCAAGCAGCCAGTCACCAGGCCGCAGCGCGGGCTCCATCGAGCTTTCGGCGACAGCGACGCGCCACAGCGGCCAATGCATGCATCCCTCCCCCATGGGCAGTGTCGGCCGACGCTGTACTGTCGGAATCCAAGCCAATGATCTGAGCTGAGAGAGGGCGATCAATGAGGCTGCTCGCACGTCTCCTCGCGCCGAAGGTTACCGCGCACGCGCACTGTGATCTTCCGTGCGGCGTCTACGACCCCGCGCAGGCGCGCATCGAGGCCGAGTCTGTTAAAGCCATCATCGAGAAGTACCACGGCAATCAGGACCCGGAGTTTCGCACGCGCTGCCTGATCATCAAGGAAGAGCGCTCCGACCTGGTCAAGCATCACCTGTGGGTGCTCTGGACGGACTACTTCAAGCCGCCGCACTTCGAGAAGTATCCGCAGCTGAACCAGCTGTTCAACGAGGCCACCAAGCTAGCGGGCGCAGCCGGCACCAAGGGCACCGTCGAGGTGGCCAAGGCGGATGAGCTGCTAGGCAAGATCGAGGAGATCAGCAAGATCTTCTGGGAGACCAAGCAGGCCTAGCTACTGGGCGAGCTGCTGGACCGGCGGGCCGTTCGCGGCCCGCCGTTCTCAGTGATTCCGGCGCCGATAGCACAATGACCCGGCCGGTGTCCGACGCAGTCGGATGGTCACTGTAAGTTGCGTAAGAAGGCCGGTGCCTGCGTGCTGCGGGCTTGTCCGGCATCTTGGGGAGGACAGTAGTGACGGAGGAGACCACCACGTCCGCGGTGGCAGCGGTACCGCCAGCCAGCGCCGGGGCCAGCTCAGGGGGCGGCGCCAGCGCCGCAGCCGGCCCGCTCATCACCGCGCGCCCGGTCGAGATTGGCGGCGACCAGGTCATCGTGCGGATGCCGGCCGATGGGGCTTACTTGTCCGTCCTGCGCACTGCCACGGCAGGCCTCGCCGCCCGGCTCGACTTCACGCTGGACGACATCGAGGACATGCGCATCGCCGTCGACGAGGCGTGCGCCATGCTCCTGTCGCAGGCGATCCCCGGCAGCAGCCTGGAGTGCAGCTTCTCCCTCAGCCCCGATGACATGACCATTACGGTCGCGGTCCCGAGCTTGAACCCACGCCCCCCATCTGGTGACACATTTGCCTGGACTGTCCTTTCGGCCCTGGCCGGCAGCGTGGAAGCGCAGGTCGGACCGGGAGACAGGCTTGCCATCGTGATGCGCAAGAGCCGCCCGAATTCGGGGTCGGTGTGACGGGGGAGACAGAGGTCGCCTTGACCGAGGAGTTCGAGATGATGTCGACAGCGCCGGCCAGGGGGGGACCTGCGGCTGATGACACCGACGGCGTTGTACCTGCCGTACTGGAGCTCAGCGGCGCGGAGGAACTCGCCGAGGTCGTAGAGATTGTGGACGCCGAGGACCTGCCTGCCCCGGCCCGCGCGCAGCACGGCCCGCGTGAGCGTGGGTACGCCCGCGAGCTATTCGAGCAGCTGTCCGCCCTGCCGCCGGGCGACCCCGAGCGGCTGCGGATCCGCAGCGAGCTCGTCGAGCTGCACCTGCCCCTCGTGGAGTACCTCGCCAGGCGGTTCCGCAACCGCGGCGAGTGGCTCGACGACCTGACGCAGGTCGCCACCATCGGGCTCATCAAGTCCATCGACAGGTTCGACCTGGAACGCGGCGTCGAGTTCTCGACGTACGCGACGCCGACCATCGTGGGCGAGATCAAGCGGCATTTCCGCGACAAGGGCTGGGCCGTGCGGGTACCCCGACGGCTTCAGGAGCTCAAGCTCGCGCTGGCGAAGGCCATCGGCGAGCTCGCACAGAACCTCGGCAGAGCGCCGACCGTGGCGGAGCTGGCCGGGCACCTCCAGATGAGCGAGGAAGAGGTCCTGGAAGGCCTGGAGTCCGCGAACGCCTACTCCACGGTCTCGCTCGACGCACCCGACTCCGGCGACGACGACGCCCCGGCAGTCGCCGAGTCGCTCGGCATGGTGGACGAGGCTCTTGAAGGCGTCGAGTACCGGGAATCGCTGAAGCCACTGCTCGAGCAGCTGCCGCCGCGCGAGAAGCGAATCCTGCTGCTCAGGTTCTTCGGCAACATGACACAGTCTCAGATCGCCACTGAGCTCGGCATCTCGCAGATGCACGTGTCGCGGCTGCTAGCGAGGACGCTAGCCCAGCTGCGCGAAGGCCTGACAAGCGAGGACTAGCCTCATCCGGGTGGCCTTATCAGGACTTACCGATTCGGCCTGGGGTGAGGACCGCAATACTCGCAGGCGTCAGCAGCGCGGCCAACCCGGCGATTGCCAGCACAATGGCGGGAATGCCCCAGTCGAGGCGCCCCGACTGGAGCAGGTAAATGGCCACGATCCCGGTGAATAGCTGAGTCAGCATGGCCGGGGTTCGCGACCAGCGGCGGCCCGCCCGGAGCGCCCGCGCGACCAAAACCAGACCAAGCGCCGTAGCGATGCCGATCAGTGTGATCGCGATGCCGCTGGCGCGTTGGTAAGAATGGCCGTTCGCGGTCGCGATGCCGGCCAGCACTGAGGCAGCCAGGACGCCGACTGCTTCGACCGCTTCGACGGCGGCCGCGATGAGTACTGACCGGGGCAGCGGCTCGACCAGGTGCGGCACGCCTGTCTGCGACCCTGCGGCCTGCGACCCTGCGGCCTGCGACCCTGCAGCCTGCGGGCCTGCGGCCTGGAACCCTGCGGTCTGGGTCACTGCGGTCTGCGGCCCGGTTGCCTGGGGCCCGGTTGCCTGTGACCCGGTTGCCCGCGGCCGCGCCGACTCGGGTACTACGGCCTGCGACCCTGGGGCCTGCGGTCCGGGCCGACCGGCCCGGCGACCCTGCCCCTGGGCCGCTGGCGCTCCGTGCGCTGACGGCTGGCTAGCCTGGGCGCGTGCGCGCGCTCTTGATCGTGAACCCACACGCCACCTCCACAACCCGCGGGCGACGGGACGTCATCGTCCGGGCCCTCGCCTCTGCCGTTGACCTTGAGGTCGTGCAGACACGTTACCGGGGCGATGCAACCAGGCTCGCCGCAACCGCCGCGACAGACAAGTTCGGGCTCGTCATGACCCTCGGCGGGGACGGCACCGTCAACGAGGCCGTGAACGGCTTGCTGGGCGGCACCGCATGGGCTCGGGCACCTCGAACTGCGGATCCCGCGCAGGCCACCGACGTCGGCGCCGACCCACTTCCGGCTGATCCTGCCGCGCCACCCGACGCCGCCGACCTGCCGGCACTCGCGGCACTGCCGGGCGGTAACGCCAACGTGTTCACCCGCTCGCTCAGCCTCCCCACCGATCCAGTGGACGCAGCCGGCCGCCTCATCGAGGATCTGGCGGCCGGCCGGGAGCGGCGCATTGGCCTCGGCACGGCAAACGGCCGGTACTTCACGTTCAACGCCGGGCTCGGCCTCGATGCCGAGGTGGTGCGCGCCGTAGAGGGCCGCCGGGTGCATGGCCGGAAGCTGACACCGGCGCTGTACTTCCGCACCGCGCTGCGTCAGTACTACCAGGTCACCGACCGGCGGCAGCCGGCCATCGCGATCAGCGAGCCAGCCGGTCTGTCCGCCAGCCCCGTGTACCTGTGCATCGTGTCCAATTCGGCGCCCTGGACTTACCTCGGCCGCAGGCCGGTCAATACCAACCCCGACGCGAGCTTCGACACTGGCCTGGACGTCCTGGCCTTCCGGCGCATGGGCACGATCGGCACGATGCGTACCCTGCGCCAGATGCTGGCCGAGCGGAGCGAGCCGCCACGCGGTCGCAGCGTCGTGGCCGGGCACGATCTGGCCGCGATCCGGCTCGTAGCGGTACGGCCCATGGCATTCCAGTTGGACGGTGAGTACATGGGCGAGGTGGAGGCGGTTCGGTTCCGCTCGGTGCCGCGGGCCCTTCGAGTCATCGGCTTATGGAGCGCTAAGCTCTGAGATGTATCGGCTAGCCGAGAATTCGTGAACTATTACATATTTCGCAATAGATTCAAAAGGCTCGGTAGGGCTGCGCTGTACGTACGTCGGGCAGTGCGCCCATGCCAGCCATGTGACTGATCTGACACCGAAATCCTGCCGAACCTTTGCCCAAGGGTCTTGCGGTTGATAGCCGACCTTGAGAGGGTTGTAACGCTCCTGGTGAACGGTGCGCCTGCGCGTGCCATGCCGGGCTGGCGACGCAAGACGTGGCCGCGGTCCGGTTTGTAAGCCTGAGAGTGGCCAGGGCGCAAGCCCTAGGCGCGGCGGACCCGGTGATGTGGTATCCGGCAGTCCCTGCGTCGCCGGTTAATCCCTAAGCGTCGGCGGACAAATGCGACGACGCGGGGGGGCAAGTACAGGATCGCCGATTTATACCGCAAGCCAAGATCAAAAGAGCACTTACCTGACATAGAACATAGCTCGTGAAATCATTCACAAGCGCGACTGAGCGTCTCGGGCCCGGTCAGGACCTGGACGCAAGGAGGAGTGGACTCATGGACTGGCGTCACCATGCCGCCTGCCGTGACGTGGACCCAGAGCTGTTCTTCCCGATCGGGAACACCGGGCCTGCGCTACTCCAGATCGACGAGGCCAAGCAAGTGTGCCAGCGGTGCAAGGTGATGGAGCCTTGCCTGCAGTGGGCGCTCGAGAGTGGCCAGGACGCCGGTGTCTGGGGCGGACTTAGCGAGGATGAGCGGCGGGCAGTCAAGCGCCGCAGCAGGGTCGCCGCGCGCGCGGGAGCCTGATCGACTGGTGAGCTGCGCCGCCTCCCGGACGGGAGCAGCGGCGCAGCTCTTGCAGCACCGCCCACCCGCGGAACGTAAGACTTCGTGAGCGGTGCATCAGGATCAGCCGAGCCGAGCCCGGGTAATGATCACCAGCAGCTTGGGTCGTGCCGTATGTCCGGGTTTCGCCTAAGAGAGAACGCCAGGGAACTCGCCGCCCGGGTCATGGCCGCCGGACCAGCCAGGCGACATACGCAGAGCCCAGTCGCCCTCACACAGCCGCCGCGTCCGGCTCATCGGCCCGGTGCTGGTCAGCTCGGTGCTCGTCGGGACGGGGCTCGCCAGGACGGGGCTCGCCAGGACCAGACTGGTCTAGTGGGACCTCACCCAGCGGTAGTTCCACCAGTACCTGCGTCCCGCCGCCAGGCCGCGGCTCGATCTCAAGCCTCCCGTTCAGCTCTGTCAGCACGAGCGTCCGCACGATCTGCAGGCCAAGGCTTGCGGTCGAGTCCAGGTCGAAGTCGGCCGGCAGCCCGGCTCCGTCGTCCGACACCATCACGGTAAGACGGCCAGCCCCCCGGACGGCCGATACCTCCAGCGAGCCCGCCGCGGCCTGGTCAGGACGGCTCAGACCGTGCTGGAGAGCGTTCTGGAGCAACTCGGTCAGCACCAAGGCGAGCGGAGTCGCGACCAGGGCCGGCAACAGGCCAAACTCGCCGACCAGCCGCGGCGAGACGCGGGCCTCGGCAGCTGATACCTCGCCCGCCATCATCGCGACCCGGCCCGCGATGTCGTCGAAGTCCACGATCTCGTCCGGCACGTGCGAGAGCGTTTCGTGCACCATGGCGATGGAGCCCACCCGGCGGACCGCCTCGTCGAGCGCCGCCCTGGCTTCAGGGGCGCGCATCCTGCGAGCCTGGAGCCGCAAGAGCGCCGCGACGGTCTGGAGGTTGTTCTTCACCCGGTGGTGGATCTCGCGGATGGTCGCGTCCTTGGTGAGCAGCTCGCGCTCCCGGTGCCGGAGCTCGGTCACGTCCCTCAGCAAGATCAGTGCGCCCGCCCGCTCGCCGTCAACCACGAGCGGGATCGTGCGGAGCTGGACGACCGCGCCGTTGGCATCGACTTCGGTCTCGGCATGCGATCGGCCGCTCGCCGCCACCATCAGCGAGTCATCCCGCGGCACGCGGCCTGCGCACAACCTGGCCGTGAGCGGGCCTAGCTGTTTGCCGACGAGATCGGCGGTGAGCCCGAGCCGACGGTAGGCCGACAGCCCGTTCGGGCTGGCGTAGGTAACTTTGCCAGACCGGCTTAGCCGCAGCATGCCGTCGCCCACCCGCGGCGACCTGACCAGGACCGGCTCCTCCCCCGGTGCCGGGAAGATGCCAGCCGCCACCATCTGCGTCAGGTCGTCAGCGGCGCTCAGGTAGGCCAGGTCCAGCCGGCTCGGAGTGCGCGCCGAGCTGAGGTTCGTGGACCGCTCGATCACCGCGATCACCCGGCCGTCCCGGCTGACCGGGATCGTCTCGTGGCGGACGGGCACACCGCGAGTCCATTCCGGGTCGCCTTCCCGGCAGACGCGTCGTTCCAGGAATGCGGCCGCCAGCAGCGGCTGCTCGCTGTTTGGCCGTACGGTCCCCACAATGTCGTCTGGCAGGGCTGTCGGCGCAGTGGTCGGCCGCATCTGCGCCAGCGCAGTCCAGCTGGCGCCCTCTGGCCAGGTGCCGCCGTCGTCCTCCGCTGCGACCACCGGCGCCCACAGCACCAGGTCGGCGAAGGACAGGTCGGCGAGCAGCTGCCAGTCCGAAATCAGAGCGTGCAGCCACTCCAGGTCCGGGCCCCGGATCCCGGCCCGGCTGGCGAGATGCGTCAGCGTAGGCACTCAGTCATCATCGCAGCCCAGCCGCGATGGTCGGGCCGCCCGAGGGGGACACGGCCCCGTTCCCGGCATTTGGGACCTGATGCCTACGGACTACTTGCTGGTAACGTGCCGCCATGAATCAGGATCAGCGGCCGGCGCACGGCGGCGCGCGGGCGGTGGCAGCAGCGCGCGAGCACGGCGTGACCACGATGTTCACACTGTCGGGCGGACATGTCTTCCCGCTGTACGACGGCGCCGTCACGGCCGACCCGCCGATGCCGATCATCGACGTGCGGCATGAGCAGACCGCGGTGTTCGCTGCCGAGGCGACGGCCCGGCTGACCCGATCCCCTGGTCTCGCCGTACTCACCGCCGGGCCGGGGGTGACGAATGGCGTCAGCGCCGTCACCACGGCGCACTTCAATGGCTCGCCGCTGGTGGTGCTGGCTGGCCGGGCGCCTGACGGCCGCTGGGGGTCCGGCAGCCTGCAGGAGCTCGATCATCCCCCGCTACTCGCGCCGGTTACCAAGCGAGCCTGGACCGCGCACACGCCCGATGAGGTCGGCCCGGCGGTCGACGCCGCGTTCACGCTGGCGGCCGCCCGGCATCGCGGCCCGGTCTTCCTGGACGCGAGCCTCGAGGCCCTGTTTGGCCCCGCCACTGCAAGCACGGGCGCCGCGGGCACGGGCGCCCCGAGCGGAGACCTGCCCGACGCTACCTCGATCAGCGAGGTCGCCCGGCTGCTGGCCGGCGCGCGACGGCCAGTGCTGGTACTCGGCTCAGATGTCTGGCTGGATAGAGCCGAGGACGCGGCCAGGACCGCGGCTGAGCACTTCCGGCTGCCTGTCATCGCGAACGGCCAGGGGCGCGGCATCCTGCCTGCCGGGCACCCGCTGCTTGTCACGCGCGCACGGGCCGTGGCTCTCGGCGAAGCCGACCTGGTGATCGTGGCAGGTACACCACTGGACTTCCGCCTCGGGTACGGACGCTTCGGCGGCAAGAACGGCACTCCCCCGGCGCGCGTGGTCCATCTTGCTGACGCGCCCGACCAGGTGGCCACGCACTGCGAGCTCGCCGCATCTGCGGCCGGCGAACTGAGCGCGATCTTCGCCGGCCTGGCAGCCGAGGGCGGTGCGGCCGGATCTGGCAATGCCGGTTCTGGCGATGCCGGTTCTGGCGGTACTGGTTCTGGCGGTGCTGGATCTGGCGGTGCTGGATCTGGCGGTGCTGGAACCTTCCGGGCCGGGTCCGGCGGGCCGTGGGTGGCGGACTGGCTGCCGCGCCTCCAGCAGGTCGCCGCGCACGCGGTCGAGGCGGACGCGGCGCTGCTGCACAGCGACGCGAGCCCGATCCGGCCGCTGCGAATCTACGGAGAGCTCGCCGGGCTGCTCGAGCCAGATGCCGTCGTGATCGGCGACGGCGGCGACTTCGTGAGCTATGCGGGCAAGTACGTCGAGCCGCAGCAGCCCGGCGGCTGGCTGGATCCAGGCCCCTACGGCTGCCTTGGCACGGGCCTCGGCTACGCCATCGCGGCCAGGGTGGCCAGGCCGCTCGGCCAGGTGGTGCTGCTGCTCGGGGACGGCGCGGCCGGATTCTCGCTGATGGACGTGGACACGCTCGTCCGGCACGGCCTGCCGGTGGTGATGATCTGCGGCAACAACGGCATCTGGGGGCTGGAGAAGCACCCGATGCAGGCCCTGTACGGCTACGACGTCGCCGCCGATCTCCAGCCGGGCTGCCGCTACGACCAGGTGGTGACCGCGCTCGGCGGAGCCGGCGAGCTGGTGACAGAACCGCAGCACATCGGTCCGGCGCTGCGACGCGCGTTCGACTCTGGCGTCCCGTACCTGGTCAATGTGGTGACCGACGCGCGGGATGCCTATCCGCGGTCGACAACCGGCGTCTGAGCTATCTGAACGCGCTACTCGATGACGGCGATCAGGTCGCCTTCCTGCACCACGTCGCCCTCGGCAACGGCCAGCCTGGTCAGCGTGCCCGAGTCCTCGGCCAGCACCGGGATCTCCATCTTCATTGACTCCAGGATGACGAGAGTGTCGCCGTCGTCGACGGTGTCGCCCTCGGCCGCCACGACCTTCCAGACGTTGGCCACCATCTCCGCGCGCACTTCGCTCATGTGTCCTCCCTACCTATCCGTCGCAGCCGGCCGGTTGCGCTCCATCATCGCGGTCGCCGCGCCGTCACGGGCGCAGTCGGCTAACTAGTGACGTGTCGTAATCGCCGGTGGCGAACTCTGCGGACGCCAGCAGGTCTGCGTGGAACGCCAGATTGGTCTTGAGCCCGCTGATCCCGAAGCCGTCCACGGCCGCGCTGGCTCGGGCCAGCGCCTGCGCGCGGTCGGCCCCGTGCACGCACAGCTTCGCGAGCAGCGGATCGTAGAACGGGGTGACGGTGTTGCCGGCGGCGTACCCCGCGTCCACGCGGATGCCTGGTCCGGCCGGCTCGACCCATTCGGTGATCGTGCCAGGGCTCGGCAGGAACCGCTTGCTGTCCTCGGCGTAGATCCGTAGCTCCAGCGCGTGACCGGACGGGGTCACGTCGCCCGGCTTGAAGCTGATGTCCTCGCCAGCCGCGATCAGGAACTGCTGCTCGACTAGGTCGATGCCGGTGACGAGCTCGGTAATCGGGTGCTCGACCTGGAGCCTGGTGTTCATTTCCAGGAACATGAAGTCCCCGGCCGCGACGTCGACCAGGAACTCGACGGTGCCGGCACCGAGGTAGCCGACGGCCTCCCCTGCCGTCACCGCGGCGGCCAGCATCCTGGCGCGCAGGTCCGGGCCGACGCCCGGCGACGGAGTCTCCTCGGCGACCTTCTGGTGCCGCCGCTGGACCGAGCAGTCACGCTCGCCGAGTGCGAGTACCCGTCCATCGGTCAGGCCCAGTATCTGGACCTCGACGTGACGCGCACGGGGGACGAAGCGCTCGAGCAGGATGGCGGGGTTGCCGAAAAAGCGGTCGGCGCGCGTCCTCGCGGTCTCGAATCCGGCCGTCAGCTGAGCCGGATCGGCGGCGGCGCTCATGCCGATGCCGCCGCCGCCAGCCGCGGCCTTGATCATGACCGGGTAGCCGATCTCGTCGGCCGCCGCCAGCGCGGCAGCCGCGTCCGCGACCGGCTGCCGAGTGCCGGCCGACACCGGCAGGCCAGCCTGCTCCATCAGATTGCGGGCGTTGATCTTGTCGCCCATCTGCTCCATGGCACTCGGCGTCGGACCGATCCAGGTGAGGCCCGCCGCGATGACGCTGGCGGCGAACGCTGGATTCTCGGCGAGGAAGCCGTAGCCGGGGTGTATGGCGCGGGCGCCAGCCTGCTGTGCGGCCGCCAGCACGGCCGGACCGTTCAGATAGCTGCCGGCCGGCTGGGCCGGGCCTACCGGCACAGCGGCATCGGCCTCGCGTACGTAGGGCAGCTCGGCGTCGGCTTCGGAGTAGATGGCAACCGAGCGCACACCGAGCCGACGTGCTGTCGCGATGACGCGCCTGGCTATCTCGCCACGATTGGCGACAAGGACTGATTCGAGCACGCCCGGCAGCCTACAGCCGGGATGGGACCCGGCGGCCGGCGACCTCGGCGAGCGCGGCGACGACGCCCGCGTCGTACTCGTCGGGATCCAGCCGCATGCGCTCGAGTGCGGCGGCCGACCGGTTCCGGTCGGTCGAGGCCCCGACGATGTCGTCGAAGGTGTTGGCGGCCCGGATGATCATGCTGCCGAGCGGCGGCGCCGGGCTATGACCGCGCGCTGGCCAACTCTGACACCGCACCAAGTCGGCGACGTCAGTCAGCACGCCGGCCTCGCCGATGACGTCGGCGCCTAGTTCGGCGATCCGGTCCTGATCGGCGGCCGAGACCAGGACGGTGGCGCCGCCCGGGATGGGGTCACTCAGCGACAGCTGGCCGATGTCGTGCATCAGCGCGGCGTACTCCAGCGCGAGCAGGTCCGGCTCCGTCATGCCAAGACCGCGGCCCACCGATACGGCGAGCCTGCTGACCCGGCGGGAATGACCTGTCTCGACGTACCCCGCGACCTCGGTGACGCGGGCCAGGGACCTGACGGTCTGCAGGTAAGTAGCACGGATCCCGGCGTACCGCCGGAAGGCGACCTGCGTGACCAGTAGCGGTCCGGTGAAGACGGCCAGCACCCCGAGACCCATCGACCAGGTGCTGAAGACCGTGATGATGACCGAGGCCCCGACGGCCAGGCCAAGGGGCCACTGCAGGCGTATCTCGTCCAGCATCGCGACGGAGAACCGGGCGCCGACGTCGTCGGCCCGGATCAGGGCCGAGATGACGGTGTCGATCAGCCAGCCGAAGGTGACGAGGAGCGCCATGATCGCGAAGGCGAGCTCCCAGGGCCGGTCCTTGAAGGCCATCGGCACCAGCGGCCGGAAGATGAATGCCACGCACGCCACCGCCACGATGCGCGCGCACATGCCGGTGATGCCGGCCGGACGGCCAGCCGCGATGTGCGGGAGCGCGCCCACCGTCATCCCGACTGCGGCGACGGCGATCACCAGCAGGGCCGACTGCTTGGCATTGCCGTGCTTGGGCAGCGCCAGCAGCAGGGCGTAGGACATCGCGCCGACCATGGCGATCGGTGCCGCCTCGCGCCCGCCAGGGAGCGCGAGCCGCAGCAGCTCGCCGAAGGCGATGAAGCCGCCGAAGGCCACCGCGGCTGTCCAGTAAATCGGGTGCTGCTGCGAGTGGCTGCCGTGGGCCTCGACAGCCGTCGCGGCGAACGCCGCGATCACCAGCGTCGCGGCCACCGCCATCAGCAGCAGCCGGCCCGAGTCCAGCGCCTGCCAGTACGCGATCCGGTCCGGTGCCGGACGCCCGGCGACGGTGCTACCGGTCACGGGATTACCACCTGGAGCGGGGCCGTGGGGTCGTCGTGGTCCTGAACCGTCACGGTGGTGAGGTCGGGGGGCGCCGTCGCCGGACCCGGCAGCGGCCACTCCTCGACGTCCAGCGCGGCGATGAAGGCCTCCACGATCAGCGGGTCGAACTGCGTGCCGGCGCCCGCGGCGCAGCTCGCCGATCGCCAGGTCGATGCTCTTGGCCTCGCGGTAGGAACGGGTGGACGTCATCGAGTCGAAGGCGTCGGCGACCGCGATCACGCGCGCGAACTCCGGGATCTCGTGGCCGGCCAGCCCCATCGGGTAGCCGCGGCCGTCGATCCGCTCGTGGTGGTGCATGATGCCGTTGAGGGCCTCGTACAGGAACCCGATCTCCCTGACGATCTCCAGGCCGCGCATCGGGTGCAGCTGGATGGCCGCGTACTCGTCCTCCGTCAGTGCCCCGGTCTTCTGCAGGACCTGCGTTGGCACGCCGAGCTTGCCGACATCGTGCAGCATGCCGGCGAACCTGATGGCGTCGGTCCGGTCCGAGCTCATCCTGATCTGCCGGGCTATCATCACCGCGCCACGTGACACCCGGTCGCCGTGACCCCTGGTGTAGTAGTCCTTGGTCTCGACTGCCTGACAGAGCGCGTTCATGGTCGCCGCGTAGGCGCGCTGCTGCTCGGCGAACTGCCCCATCGCCCAGCGGGCCACGAACAGCGGGACGAGCACGAGCACCGCCGATGGCCAGCCCATGACCCCCCACAGCGAGGCGATGACGAGGCCCAGGCACGCGTAGCCAAAGTCGGAGACCAGCAGCAGCAGCAGGCTGGACTCCAGGCCCTCGCGTCGCAGCATGCCGCTACCCCGGTTCAGCCGGTACACGCCCCACAGCAGCGTCTGGTTGGCCAGCACGTGCACGGCCGCCGCCACGGCGAACGCGATGGCGATATCTAGGAACTTCGTCGGCTGAGGGAGCCCGATCTTCCCCCCGCACCAGACGTACGCGACTCCGGCCGCGAGGCCGGCCAGGGCGTGCATCGCGCCGTTGAAGATCCGCTCGGCGAGCAGCAGCCGTCGCCGCGGGCTGATAAGCGACGCAGCGCCGACAAGAGCCGCGTATATCGGGCCGAGCAAGACCACGGCCGCCAGCGTGGCCGCCGAGCTTGGTGACCACTTCGTCTGCCGGGACGTCAGCGGCGTCTTGGCCGAGTCGCAGACCACGAACAGTGCCTGGAGCACGACCAGGACTAGTAACGGATGAATGTGCGGCGGGGGCTTGTGTGCCGCCATCGTGCGCGCCACCGACACGAGCACGGCCGTGGCGGCTGCGACCAACACGATGTAGAGCCATGCGGCCCTCGAGACCACGCCTTGCCCCCTCGTAGCAGAGGTGCCGGCACAGCCGACCGGCATCGCCACTTAGGGTAACGCGATCGTGTGGATACCTGTTGGCTCACGCGCAATGTGAGCAGGTGTCGCCGTGCACGCGCCTGACCTGGTCGCCGCGCTAGCGGCGCCTGCCTACTCGGCCAGGACCTCGCTCTCCAGCTCCTGGCGGACGGCCGCGATCCTCGTCAGTACCTTGGTGCGCAACTCGCCGGGCACGGCCTCATGGCCGCAGCACTTGTGCACCAGCCGCTTGACCAGCTCCTCCAGGCCGTACTCTCGCAGGCACGGGCCGCACTCCTCGAGGTGCTCCTTGATCTGGGCAGACCCGCTGGTCTCCATCTCGCCATCGATGTAGGAGTACACCAGCGCGAGTACCTCGGTGCACGGCACCTCGTGCGGCTTACCGCAGCTCATTTCGCGTCCTTCCCTGACGCGTCATCATCCGAGCGCGCCATGGTCGGGGCGGAAGGCGTGGTGGCAAGCATGCCCTGCTCCGCCGCATAGTCCTGAAGCAGGTCGCGAAGCTGCCTGCGGCCGCGGTGCAGCCGCGACATGACGGTCCCGATCGGAGTGCCCATGATGTCGGCGATCTCCTTGTACGCGAATCCCTCGACGTCGGCGAGGTAGACGGCCAGCCGGAAGTCCTCCGGCAGGGCTTGGAGGGCGGCCTTGATGTCGGAGTCGGGCAGGCGCTCCAGCGCCTCGGTCTCCGCCGACTTCAGGCCGCTAGAGGTATGCGACGCCGCCCGCGCGAGCTGCCAGTCCTCGATCTCCTCGGTCCCAGATCGCTGCGGCTCACGCTGCCGTTTGCGGTAGCTGTTGATGAACGTGTTGGTCAGGATCCTGAACAGCCACGCCTTCAGGTTCGTGCCAACCTGGAACTGGTGAAAGGACGCGTAGGCCTTGGCGAACGTCTCCTGGACCAGGTCTTCGGCGTCGGCCGGGTTGCGGGTCATCCGCATCCCGGCGGCGTACAGCTGATCAAGGTAAGGCAGAACGTCGTCTTCGAACCGCTTACTGCGCTGCTCTAGTGTCTCGGGGACCGGACCCACCCCTTCCGGAATCGAGGGCCCCAGCCGACCAGCCTGCGAGCCGCCTCGCCGGGAGGATACAACGCCTGCGGTCATCACATCGCGGGCGACCGCCCTGGTCGGGTCCGGCCTCGTCTGGCAGCTGGCAAGAGACACGTGCTGTCAAACACGAGGGCCGGCCCCTTCATTCCACCCGTCCGGCCTGCACCTGCTACGGCGATCAAGGCTTTACCACCGCAAGCAGCCGAGTTTACCGGCGGAGCCGGTCGAGCTTGGCCTGGCAGGCCACGCACCTGGCCGCTTCCGGCTTCGCCTCTAGCCGCCCCTCGGGAACTAGTGTCCCGCAGTCCACGCAAGTGCCGTAAATGCCCAGGTCAATGCGGTGGAGCGCGGCCAGCACATCGGACCGCTGCCGGCGGGCGACTGCCAGCACCGCCCGAGACCGCTCGCTCTCCGACAGGTTGGCACCGGCGTCGGCCGGATCCTGGGGGTAATCGCCAGATGACTGATGCTGCCCGGCGTCGCTGTTGAGGACGGTGATCGACCTGTCCAGCTCGTCGCAGATCTCTTCCAGTCGCTGCCGCGCCATCGTGACGTCCATGCGGTCCCCGCCTCCTTCTCCAACCTGGCCGGCAGCACAATCAGGGGATCCGTGCTGCCTGGCCAACTAGCTGCCTAGAACAGCACTCCAGTGCCGTCATCTCCGCCGTCCCTGGCGCCCGGCCCGTCGCCCCTCCGCGCGCCGAGGCCAGCTGCTCCGGCGGGAGCTAACGGAGCGACCGAGCCACCGTTGACCGGCTCGATCAGCTGCGGCCCGTTGTTGCGGACCGAGTTCACCTCGGTGGAGACCGGATAGGTAGTCAGGCCGGTCGCCACGGCAGGCGCCAGCAGCGCGCGCAGGTCGGCGACGTCGCTATTCGCCGGGTCGAGCCAGTCGTCCCAGCTAGCCGGATCGATGATCATCGGCATCCGGTCGTGGATCATGCCGAGCTCATCGGGCGCGCTCGTCGTGATGATGGTGGCTGTCCACAGCCAGGCCTCGTCGTCATCCCTGCCGACCGCTGGATCGCGCCAGAGCTCATACAGCCCGGCGAATGCGAGCGATCGGCCGTCCGCGCGGGTGATGTACGTCGGCTGCTTGGGCGCGCCCGGCATGGACTGCCACTCGTAGTAGCCATCGGCCGGGAGCAGGCAGCGCCGCTTGGCGAACGCGCGGCGGAAGGCTGGCTTCTCCGCGACCGTCTCGGCCCTCGCGTTGATCATGCGACTGCCGATCTTGACGTCCTTTGCCCAGAACGGCACTAGGCCCCAGCGCACAATCCGCAGCTCGCGCTCGACCCGGCTGGCGGTCGCCTGCCCCGCGGCTGCACGGGCGCGCGACTCCTCCCGGGCAGCATCGTCACGGGTGTCGACGCCGCTGGCCGGCGCTTCCGCTGCCGACATTGCCTCCACCCGGTCCATGACCGCGTAGACCGGCTTGGTCGGCGCGACGTTGTAATCCGGCTTCAGCGGCTCGGTCACCGTGTCGCGCTGGACGCTGAACTCCTCAAGGAGCTCAATGCGCTTGCGCGTAGATGCGTACCGACCGCACATACCCTCACCTGACGAAACAGCTAGCCGACTTGGCGAAGCCCAGAATGTGCCCTTCATAGCCGAGATCCGGCTATGCCAAACCTTGCCGAGATGTCCGGAATGATTACGAGCTCGCAGCGCCGTGGTGTTTGATTGTCGCTCCGTGCGACCGACCACGTCTAGACGTGGCGGCAGCCAGTACTCTCTGGAGGCATGCAAGCTCCTGGGCAGACCGAGACCGGCTGGTCCGGCACCGGCTGGGCGGCCCCGGCAGCCCGCTCCGCTGTTGCCGCGACCATTCGCCTGCCAGGGTCGAAGTCCATGACCAACCGGGCGCTGATCCTGGCCGCCCTGGCCGGCACTCCCACGACGATTTCCGGCCCGCTGCAAGCTCGTGACACCGACCTGATGGCCGGGGCGATCGTCGCCCTGGGCGCCACCGTGGATACGAGCGCCGCCGTCAATACTGGCGCGGCTGCCAACACTGCGGTCGCGGGCGGCACTGCCGGGCTGCCTGCCTGGACAGTGCGGCCCGGTCAGGTCGGTGGCCGCGCCGTTGTGGACGTCGGCAACGCCGGCACGGTGCTGCGATTCGTCCCGCCCGTGGCAGGACTGGCGGCAGCGGACGTCGAGTTCAGCGGCGACCCGCGGGCAGCCAAGCGCCCCGTTGCCGAACTGCTGGCAGGACTGCGGCAGGCGGGTGTCGACATCGACGACGGAGAGCGCGGCACGGTGCCATTCGTGGTGCACGGCCGCGGCCGGGTGGCCGGCGGCGCGGTCACCCTCGACGCCTCGTCGTCCTCCCAGCTCGTGTCGGGCCTGTTGCTCGCCGCACCCCGGTTCGAGGCGGGCCTGGAGGTCAGCCACCGCGGTCCGCGCATCCCGTCCGCGCCGCACATCGCCATGACCGTGGCCATGCTGACAGCGGCCGGCGCCCAAGTGGAGGCCGGCCGCATGCGCGGCGGCGCCGATGTCCCTGACTTCTGGCGAGTGCGGCCCGGCCAGCTCGCGCCTGGCACGATCGCGATCGAGCCTGATCTGTCGAATGCGGCCCCGTTCCTGGCCGCTGCCCTGGTCACGGGCGGGAGCGTCACCGTTCCCGGCTGGCCAGCCCGTAGCCTCCAGGCGGCCGGCCAGATCAAGGACGTGCTCGGCCAGATGGGCGCGCGATGGACGCCGACGCCGGGCGGCCTTCGCATCGAGGGGACGGGCGCGATCCACGGCATCACGGCCGACCTACGCGACATCAATGAGCTGGCGCCCGTCCTCACCGCGCTCGCGGCGCTAGCCGACTCGCCATCCGAGTTCACCGGGATCGGGCACATGCGCCTGCATGAGAGTGACCGGCTTGCTGCGCTCGCTGCCGAGATCGGCGCCCTCGGCGGTCTGGTCACCGAGCTGCCCGACGGCCTGCGCGTGCAGCCGCGGCCGCTGCGCCCGGCAGCGGACCCGTTCGACAGCCACGACGACCACCGGCTGGTCATGGCCGGGGCCGTGCTCGGGCTCGCCGTGCCTGGCCTGCGCGTCGCCAACGCGGCCACCGTCGCCAAGACATTCCCCGCGTTCCCGGCGCTCTGGCAGCACATGCTGGGGCAGGCACCCTGACCAGGCCGGGCGGCCACGCACGGCTGGACGAAGACGATGTGCGGGTCAGGCCGGGCAAGGGCTCCCGGCCCCGGACCCGGCGACGGCCGGCGCACGAGGATGCCATCGATGCGTTCGTGACCGGCGTCGACCGTGGCCGGTACCACTGCTGGACGGGCGAGCGCATGATCACCGCGATGAAAGCACGGGAACTGGGCCGTGGCGGCATCGTGGTAGGCGACCGGGTACGCCTGATTGGTGACGTCTCTGGCCAGCAGGGGTCGCTCGCTCGGGTCGTCCGCGTCCTGCCGCGGACGTCCGTGCTGCGCCGGTCGGCCGAGGATGACGACCCGACAGAACGGATCGTGGTCGCCAACGCCGACCAGCTGGTGATCGTCACCGCCTTGGCCGACCCGACGCCGCGGCCGCGCCTGATCGACAGGTTCCTGGTGGCCGCGTTCGACGCCGGCCTGGATCCGCTGCTGTGCCTGACCAAGGCGGACCTCGCCGCGCCGGACGAGCTGATCGCGGCGTACGAGCCGCTGGGCGTCCGGTGGATCGCGCTGAGCCGGCCGTTCAGCGGCCAGCTTGCCGAGCTCCGCACGCTGCTGGCGGACCGCATCAGCGTCCTGGTCGGTCATTCGGGGGTGGGCAAGTCGACGCTGGTCAATGCCCTGCTGCCGGAGGCCGCCCGGGCCGTTGGGTCGGTCAGCCCGGTGACCGGACGCGGCCGGCACACCTCGTCGTCGGTGGTGGCGCTGCCGCTCGGCGGCGACGGCTGGATCATCGACACGCCCGGCCTGCGCAGCTTCGGGCTCGCCTATGTCGCAGCTGACCGGGTGGTGTCCGCGTTCCCAGAGTTCGCTGACGCCATCGCGCAGTGCCCGCCCGGATGCAGCCACAGGGAAGCCGGCTGCGCGCTGGATGAGTGGGTGGCTGAGCACGGCGGCCCGGCTGAGGCTGCGCGACTGGACTCCCTGCGCCGGCTGCTGCGCAGCCAGGAGGGCCTCGATCCGGCGACAGCGCCGCCCGAGGGCGCGGACCCCGCCGAGGGCACAGCGGATGGCGCCGGGGCCGAGTGAGCGCGACTCGCCGGGCCGCGAATCGGGACTGCCGTGGCCAGTGCCAGCTGATTACCGCTACCGTTGCCCGGGATGGCAGGTTTTGACGGCGACCTTGGGTTCGCGCACGTCCTCGCGGACGCCGCGGATGACATCACGATGCGCCGCTTCCGGTCGCTGGACCTGCACGTCGAGGCCAAGCCAGACCTGACGCCCGTCAGCGATGCTGACCTTGCGGTCGAGGAGTCGCTGCGTAACGTGCTCGGCCGGGCGCGGCCACGGGACGCGGTGCTCGGCGAGGAATCAGGTCACACGGGATCGAGCCAGCGATGCTGGGTTATCGACCCGATCGATGGCACCAAGAACTTCATCCGGGGCGTGCCCGTCTGGGCAACGCTGATCGGGCTGATGGACGAGGACGACGTCATCGTCGGCGTCGTGAGCGCGCCCGCGCTGGGCCGCCGCTGGTGGGCCGCCCGCGATGGCGGCGCGTGGACCGGCCGGAGCATGACGAAGGCCGCGGCCTGCCGGGTCTCGCAGGTGGCGAACTTGTCGGACGCGTCCATGTCGTATTCGGGCCTCGGCACCTGGGAGCAGAACGGCTTGCTGACCGAGTTCCTGGGCCTCAGCCGGAAGGTCTGGCGGACTCGCGCTTATGGTGACTTCTGGTCTCATATGCTCGTCGCTGAGGGTGCGGTCGACATCTCGGTCGAGACCGACGTCAACCTCTGGGACCTGGCCGCCCTCCAGATCGTGGTGACCGAGGCGGGCGGGACGTTCACCGACCTGGCGGGCGTGTCGCGCCCGGACGGCGGCAGCGCAGTCAGCACAAATGGGCTTTTGCACGGCGAGGTCCTGAGCCTGCTGGCCAGCCCAGATCAGGACTTGCCCTAAGCGCCAATCGGGCGGATGCTGGACAGCACTGGCAATCACAAGCGCACAAGCACGCAGGACGGGTTAGCTGCGGCATCCGTCGGCACGGCCTTCCGGGCCGCCAGCAGGCTCCCGGCGCGCGGTCCGACGCGACGATGCGATGCGGCAGCTCCGCGCGAAGGGAGCAATGCATGAACGTACGGGATGGCATGACCAAGGTTGTCCTGAGCGTCGGGCCAGCGCATACGCTGCGCGAGGCGGCGCGGCTGATGTCGGCGCAGCGCGTCGGGGCCGCGGTGGTCGTAGATCCTGAGCATTCAGGGATAGGAATACTGACAGAGCGTGACATTCTTGACTCCGTCGGCGCCGGGCAAGATCCGGATACTGAAATGGTGGCCGACCACCGGACCTCAGACGTGGTCTTTGCCTCGCCGGACTGGACGCTCGAGCAGGCCGCGTCGGCGATGTCGGCGGGTAATTTCCGCCACCTGATCGTCGTGGAAGACCGTGACGTCGCTGGCCTGCTGTCGATGCGCGACATCGTCCGCTGCTGGGCCGGGACAGGCGCCACCGTGACCGCTTCGGCCTGACGGCGGTACGCGGCCGACAAAACCGGATAAGTAACGCAGTCGCTGCGGGGCGCGGCGCCCCGTGGCGGGTTGCGCAGCCGCGGCTGCCGCGGCTGCTGCAGCCGCCGATACTGTGGCGGCGTGGCGGAGAACAGGCCGACTACCTCGCGGACCAGGACTTGCGGCGGCTGTAGGCGTCGCCAGGGCGCGGCCATGAGGCTCGCCGCCGTGGACTACGACGCCTCCAGTCACCACGCCTCGAGTCACGACGGCCTGAGTCACGACACCTTCAACCAGGACGCCTTGAACGTCGACCACGCCCACGACCACACCCAGGGCGGTCGGCTGTGCGGCTAGCCGGCGCAGTCGCGCTCATCACCGGAGCCTCGTCTGGTATCGGCGCGGCGACGGCAGTGGCGCTCGCGCGCGTAGGCGCGAGACTGATCCTGACCGGCCGCAACCAAGAGCGGCTGGCGTCCGTGGCGACACGCACGGGCGGCCTTGCAGTGCCAGCCGACCTGGCTGAGCCAGATGGACCTGACCGGCTGGTCGAATCGGCCCTCGCGCACGCGGGCCGGATCGATTTGCTGGTCTGCAACGCCGGCGCGGGCTGGGCCGGGCCGATCGGTGATCTCCCTGGCACCAAGGCGGCCGAGCTGCTGGCCGTCAACTTGCTTGCGCCGGTCCAGCTAGCCAGGCTGCTCGCGCCGGGCATGGCCGAGCGAGGCTTCGGCCGCCTGGTCTTCGTGTCGTCCATCGCCGGCATGACGGGCGTCCGGCACGAGGCGGTCTACGCGGCGACCAAGGCCGGCATCAACTATCTCGCCGAGAGCCTCGGCTACGAGCTCGCCGGGACGGGAGCCGGCGTGTCCGTCGTGCTGCCGGGCGTCGTCGACACGCCGTTCTTCCGGCGACGCGGGCGACCATACGACCGCCGGGTGCCTGCGCCCATCCCGCCCGAGCAGGTAGCGCGCGCCATCGTGACGGCCGCGCAGCGCGACTTGGACATCGTCTACGTGCCAGGCTGGCTGCGATTCCCGGCGTGGCTACACGGCACCTCACCGCGCACGTTCCGGTGGCTCGCGCGCCGCTTCGGCTGACGACGCGGTCGCGGGTCGATCGGCGGGCTGGGCTAGCCGACGGACAGCCGTGCGACGGTCTCGGCCAGGCGCATCGAATACCCGGCCTCGTTGTCGTACCAGGCCGCGACCGTCACGAGGTCGCCATCGCTGACGGACGTCAGCGGCAGGTCCACGATCGAGGACGTGGTCTCACCGACGATCCGAGCCGACGCCCACCCCTCGTGCAGGACGCCCAGGATGCCGGCCAGCTGGCTGGTGCCGGCCGCGGACACGAAAGCGTCGTTGATCTCTGTGACGCTTGTCGGCTGGCTGGTGCGGACCGTGAGCTCTACGATGCTGCCGGTCCGAACCGGCACGCGATAAGCCTTGCCGGTCACTTGCAGGTCCGGCCAGATGAACTTGAGTGCCTTCGCCGCGCCGGACGACGACGGGATGATGTTTTCCGCCGCCGCCCAGGAGTCGCGCCGTTCCTTCATCGGCTGGTCAGTCAGCGACTGGGTGTTGGTGTAGGCGTGCACCGTCGAGAAGAAGCCGTCCCGGATGCCGACTGTGTCCCGTAGCACCTTCACCACCGGGGCCAGCGCGTTTGTCGTGCAACTGGCCATGCTGACGATGCGGTGCTTGCCCGGATCGTAGGAATCCATGTTGATACCGGGTAGCAGGACCGCGTCGCAGTCATCCAGCGTCTTGCTCGGCGCGCTCACGAGCACCCTGCTGGCGCCCGCGCCCAGGTGTGCCTGCGCCCCGGCGCGCGTCGTCGCGCGGCCCGTGCAGTCGAGCACGAGGTCAACGCCGAGTGCCCGCCAGTCCGGCGCCGACTCCCGCGCGTCGATCCAGGTGATCGTCGCGTCGCCAATGACCAGGCCGTCGTCCTCGGCGCTGACCGAGTCCCGCCAGCGCCCGTAGTTGCTATCGAACTCGAACAGGGGCGCCATCGCGTCGGCGGACACGATGTCGACGATCACCGACGGAGTGAAGAGCTTCGCGCTCAGCCCGGCCTTGACCGTCGACCTGCCGATCCGGCCGAATCCCACCACCGCAACCTTCGACATCCAGCTCCCCTTCTCCGTGTGCTCGGCGCCAGCGCGCGCCGGGCCTGACGGCCGCTCGCGGCCCCCGGACAGGACTCATCGTAACGAGCGGCGCCGGCTCGGCGGCGCGATGGCCGGCCCGTTATGCCCGCCGGTACCGCAGCACCGCCACCGGGGTGCAGACGACCAGCAGCACCGCTGACCAGGCCACGGCTAGCCCGACGTCACTGGTCGAGCCGGTGAGCAGCCCGCGGACCGCGTCGACCATCGGGGTGATCGGCTGGTACTTGGCGAACGGCTGCAGCCAGCCCGGCATCGAGGTGGCCGGCACGTAGGTGCTGGAGATGAACGCGAACACGAACGCGATCAGCGACATCCCCTGCGCGGCCTGGGCGTTCGGCGCGAACAGGCCCATCACGATGAAGACCACTGTGAAGACGACCGCGTAAACCACGCACAGGCCAAACGCCGCCAGCCCTTCCTGCCACGTGCCCGGCAGCCGGAACCCGAAGAGGAAGCCGAACGCCGCCGTCGTCAGGATCGACCAGACATTCGTTGTCGTGTCTGCGATCGTCCGGCCGAGCACCAGGGAGTAGCGGGGCACCGGCAGCGAGAGCAGCCGGTCGGTGAAGCCCTGCACCTTGTCCTCGGCCACTGCCACGGCGATGCCGCCGCCAGTGAACAGCACGATCGTGGCCACGTACGCCGGCACGAGGAAGTCCACGTAGCTGGTCGCACCGGCGTGGATGGCACCGCCGAAGACATACCGGAAGCAGAACAGGAATAGCGCCGACTGGACGATGCCCATGATGCTGAGCCCTGGCGTCCTGACGTACTTGCGCAGCGCGCGCAGCGCCACCTGGCCCGACGCGCTGGCCAGGCCTGGCGCGCGCCCAGGACGGCTGAGTGCCTGCGGCAGAGTTACCTCGGTCGTCGTCATCGCGTCCTCCCGCGTGCGTGGCCGGTCGTCGCTAGGGTGCGTGGTTCGTCACGTTCGTCACCAGTGAGGCTCAAGAAGACCTCGTCGAGCGTCGGCCGTCGCAACCCGATCTCGTCGACGTCGACGGCGGCGTCCTCCAGGCGGCCGATGAGGGTCGCCAGCATCGCCTGACCGCCCGGCGCCAGCGCGCTGACGTGCCGTCCGCCGGCATCCAGCCGGACCTGGCTCGCGGTGACGCCCGCCAGGATCTGGCTGGCCGCTGTCAGGCCGGCCGGATCAGCCATCGTCACCTCGATGACGTCCTGGCCGATGCCGGCCTTCAGCTCGCTGATAGTGCCGGATGCGATGACCCGGCCGTGGTCGATCACGACAGCGTGGTCGGCCAGTTCGTCCGCCTCGTCGAGATAGTGCGTCGTCAGCAGGATGTCGGTACCGGTGGCCGCGAGGTTGCGCACGGCATCCCAGACCTCGCGCCTGCCGACCGGATCCAGCCCGGTGGTCGGCTCGTCAAGCAGCAGCAGCCTAGGGCCGCCGACCAGGCTGGCACCGAGGTCGAGGCGACGGCGCTGGCCGCCCGAGTAGCTCCCGCTGCGGCGGTCGGCGACCTCGCCAAGGCTCAGCTGGTCAATGACCGCGGCGGCAGCCTGCCTGGCCCGCGCCCGGCCGTGCCCGAAGAGCCGCGCCGTCATCTCGAGGTTCTCCCGGCCGGTCATTGTCGGCTCTACCGCGGCGAACTGACCCGCTAGCCCGATGTCACGACGGACGCGGACGGCGTCGCGGACAACATCCCGGCCGCGGACGAGCAGCGCACCGCTGGTCGGCCGGATCAGCGTGGCGATGGTTCGGACGAACGTCGTCTTCCCGGCCCCATTGGGTCCGAGGACGGCCAGAACCTGGCCGGGCGGCGCAGTCAGCTCCAGCCCGTCCAGGGCTGTCACCTTGCCGAATCGCACGGTCAGGCCGCGCGCTTCGAGCAACGGTGTGCCCGATGGCAGCGTTGCCGATGTCGCCGCGGCTGGCGTCGCCCCGCTCATCGGCTCGGGTCATCGATAGTCGGGTACCGGCCCGCGCGACGCGCGCGTCGCGCGTCAGCGAGGTACTCACGGCTGCACATGGCCGACAGGATGGCCACGCCGCCACGATGCACCCGGACCTCCGCAGACCGCAGTTCGCCCGTCAGCACGATGCTGCGGCCGCCGGCGGCCCCGACGCCGGTCCAGTCCTTGACCGTGCCGCGGCCGACCCTGCGCAGGTCACCATGCTCAATGACCGTTCCGTCGGCCACGAGCAGCTTCACCACGGCGTGGTCGAGGTCAAGGCCGATCTCGATGTCACCGGCCGGGATCTGCGGCGACCGCAGGTCCAGGACGACGCAGCCGCGTGCGGCGCGGACATCGAACCGACGCTGCTGCGTCCAGTGCCCGAGCCGCTTGACGACGGTGTTGTGGGCCCTGATAGGAACCGGCTGCTCTGTTGTCCTGCCTGGCAGGAGGCCAGCGCTCGTGCTCATCCTCGGTCAGCTCCTCTGCTCGCCGCTCGCCGGCCGATCCGACGAGCTATATCGCGAGTTGATAGTAACCGCAGTACTAGTTGCTTTGCAACCTGATTCTAGACGACTAGTTTCTCAGAATCTATCTGAGGCCGAGGAGCCGGGTTTCGGGGACTACTAGTGCGAGCGAAACTAGTAGACTGGCATCGTGGATACTGAGTTCCGGTCGTCGCCGCTGGCGCTCGCGGTGCTGAGCCTGCTGCATGCGGCACCGTTGCACCCGTACGGGATGCAGCGACTGCTCAAGCTCTGGGGCAAGGACCACGTCATCAACGTCGGCCAGCGTGCCAACCTGTACAAGACGATCAAGCGGCTGGACCAGGCTGGCCTGATCGCTGTCCGGCAGACCGAGCGGGACCAGCAGTACCCGGAGCGGACGGTCTACGAGCTGACGGAGGCCGGCCGGCAAGCGGCGACTGAGTGGCTCACCGACATGCTGGCCAGACCGCGGAACGAGTACCCGCAGTTCCCGGCCGCACTGTCGTTCATCATGCTGCTGAGCCCGGCAGATGCCGCGGCCGTGCTCGAGCAGCGTGCGGCTGCGCTGCGCGGTGAGCTAGCCAGCATCGAGGCGGACCTGGCGGACACCGCTGCGCTGCCGCGGGTCGTGCTGATGGACGACGAGTACCGCCACGCCATGCTGGCCGCGGAGGTGGCCTGGATCGACGGCGTGGTCGCCGATCTGCGCGGCGGAACCTGGAGCTGGAGTTACGAGGAGTTCGCCGACATCGCTGCGCACCTGCAGCCGGACGGCGAGCAGGTCACTCCGCCACCGGACTAGCGTCCTCCATCCGCCCCAGCACACCAGATCCGTCCTGCCGGTAGTGGCGCGCCGCGTTGATCGCGAGCTTGCGCCTGACCTCGGCACCGAGGTCGACGCCGGTCATCTCAGCCAGGCAGGTCACGTAGATCAGCACGTCGGCCAGCTCCGCGCCGAGGCCGGGCTCGCGTTTGCGCCAGGCCGTGAACGCCTCGCTCACCTCCGCCGTGAGCAGTCCGAACTCCAGCGCGACGTCGCCGGTACTGAAGCCCTTAGCGAGCTTGTTCTGCCATGCCTGCCG
This sequence comes from uncultured Actinomycetota bacterium, assembly GCA_963792725.1. Classification (GTDB taxonomy): domain Bacteria; phylum Actinomycetota; class Actinomycetes; order Streptosporangiales; family Streptosporangiaceae; genus JAJYUU01. Next base: position 616,425 of record CAWBXJ010000006.1, read on the forward strand.
CTGCACCTCGGCGATGTCCACGGTGCCTCGCCTCCTCGCTGCCGTTGCCTAGCTCGGGGACCCGGCGGCGGCAGCGTCGCCGGCGGTCAGGTAGGCGAGCGCGGCCCGGTGGATGCCCTGCCCGGCCTCCACCAGCGGCCGCAGGTGCGCGGCAAGCGCGTCCTGCTCCGCGGGCGTGAGCGCGTCAGCAAACATCACTCCGAGCGGCGGCAGCTTGGGGTTGCCCGACGAGCGCAGGAAGGCGTCCCACGCGACGGCCGGAAGCGTGTGGCGGATAGTGACCTGCAGGTCGAGACGCACGTCGCTGAAGCCAGCTTGCTCCGCGAAGCGGACTAGATCGCGATCATCGAAGTCGAGCATGGGGTCCGTCCCTGGCGGCTGCATAGCGGCGAATCTGGCGAGCACCTTCGCCGCGAGCTCAGCCACGGGGCTGATGTCATACCCGTAGAGCGTGCTGGCGCTGCACTCCTGCATCAGCGTGTTGATCGGCTCGAAGATACTGACCCGGCCGCCCGGCCGTAGCACGCGGCGGAACTCGGCAAATGCCGCTGCCTTGTCCACGACGTAGATCAGCACCGACCTCGTCGTGACGACGTCCGCCGACCCATCGGCGATGCCGGTCAGCCGGTCAGCGGATGCCTGCACGAAGGAGCACCGGCGGAGCTCACCCGCCTCGGCGATCACCGTCCGGCAGTGGTCGAGCAGGTCAGCCGAGATGTCGGAGAAGATGACGTGGCCATCAGGACCGAGCTGGTCGAGGGCGCCGAGCCCGATGAGCCCGTCGCCGGTGCCGACGTCGAGCAGCGTGTCGCCGGGTCGCAGGGACGCCGCGGCCAGCACCTTGTCGCGAATCGGGATCAGCTCCTGGCGCACCTGCTCCAGCTGGGCAGCATCTCCGCCATGCCGGACCTCGCGCAGCCAGCGATACCAGCGATCGTGGGTGTCGGCCACGTCCGTCATCCTTCACCGGCCGGCGGCCAGGGATCGCCCCAGGAGATTTTCCTGGCGTGGCGGTACAGCTCGCCCTTGCTCTTGCCCACGAGCTCGCGCCCGACGACGCCGTCCTGCGTGCAGACACTGAGCATCATCAGGCCCTTCCGCTGCTGGGGCCGGCGCACGATCCGGCCCGGCGCGGCGGCTACCGCCAGGCAATCTGGCCGGACGGCAGCGACATAGCTGTACTTCTCGTCCTCGTAGGACAGCTCAGCGCCTTTAGCCTGCCGGTGCAAGGACGAGCGCTGCAGGCGAGCACCGAAGTGACACCAGTCGCCCTCGACAGCGAGCGGGCAGCCGAGCTGATGCGGGCATGGCGCGGCGATTGCGAAGCCGGCCGCCAGCAGCTGCGCCCGGGCGGCCAGGATCCGCCGGTGCCCGGCTGGCGTGCCCGGCTCGACGAGCAGCACCGCAGGCGCCGCCTGCGCGGCGAGAGCCACGAGCGCTGACTGCTGCGCCGCGGTTAGCTCTCCGAGCACGTACGCCGCGCACGCCAGGTCCGCGCTGGCCGGGGCTGGGCCGGCCACGTCCGCGCTGGCCAGGGCTGGGCCGGCCACATCCAGCCGGCCAGGGCTGGGCCAGCCACATCCACGCCAGCCACGTCTACGCCAGCCGCGTCCGACGGCCGGTCGTTGCCTGCCGGCAGCCGCCAAGGGCGCCACGCCGCCGCCCGCAGGCTAGCCGCCTCCGCCGCCGCGAGTATTGCCTTGCCGAGCCTGATCGCGTCCGCGGACTGCTCGAGCAGCGTCATCGACTCGACACTCGGCAGCTGGTCGGCGACCGCCCAGGCCGCGCCGCCCGTGCCCGCCCCGAAGTCCAGCAGGGTTCGCGGCGCCCAGCCGGGCAGTGACCTGGCTAGCTCGCGCAGCGCCTGAGCCGTCGCGGCCGCCGTGGCAGGCATCCGGTAAGCCGCGTAAGCAACCGCGTCGGCCCGAGATGCCATCAGTGGCGCGTGGGGTAGCTCGCCGGAGCGGTAGGCGGCCATGAGCCGCTGGACGCCCGCAGACAGGCTCGGGATGCCCGCGCCGGCCAGGCCAGCCTGCACGGCTGCCGGCAACGAGCCAGCACCTGATCCGGTCACGTGCCCTACCGTAGTCCGCGCCGGCTGCCGTCAACCGGTGCCTTGACGCCGGACAGGGCTTACCGTCGTGAGCATGGACACCAGCGAATCCGGCCCGGACCAGTGGGCGCCGCAGGAGTGCACGCTGTCACCTGCCGGGCGGCAGGCACGCGCCGCGGAGTTCAGCGCGACGTTCGCCGAGACCGTCCGGCGCGTCCAGCGGCCGGAGGCGACCCACCTCCGGCTCGAGCTCGAGCCAGGCCCGGCAAGCGCAGGCCGAGTCGCGGAACTGGCCGCCGCGGAGACGTCGTGCTGCTCGTTCTTCACGTTCACGCTGACGGCCACCGCTGGCAGCCTCGTCCTGGACGTCGCGGTTCCCACGGCGCAGATCACGGTGCTCGATGCGCTGGCTGATCGTGCCACGGCCAACCTCGCCCTGCCCGGATAGCGTCCTGCCCGGGTAGCGTCCTGCCCCGCTGGCGGCCTGGCCCGACTAGCGGCCTGCCGCGGGCTAGGGGGCTAGGCGTACGGCGACGGCCGCGAGCCCCGGGCGTCCGCGCACCTCCTGGACACAGCGCGCGAACAGCCATAGCAGCACGCGCTGTGTGTCCAGCTCGAGGCGTTCGGCCAGGCGCCGGGCCAGGCCGACCGGGTCGGCGGCTAGCCGCTCGCAGTTGATCATGTGCTGGAGCACGTCGTAGGCGGGGTCGCCGACGTGCGGCTTCGGATCGATGGCGAGCCACGGCTCGCGCTGCGCCTCGAGGACGTTCTGCGCGTGCAGGTCAGTGGCGAGCAGTACCTGCCGGGCCGCAGTGTCGGGCAGCAGCCGGAACAGCTCAAGTCCTGCTCGCACGAGGCCGGCGTCGAGCTCCACCGGATCAGCATCGTTCTCGGCCTCGAACTCGTCGGCCCACTGGCGGCACATCGCGGCCAGCGCGGGGAACTGGTGCCCGGCCGGAGGCTCGCGCCACAGCCGACGCAGGATGCTGCACAAGACAGCGTCCTGGTCCGGCTCGGGCAGGCCGGCGAGCTGCGTCCCTGGCTCGCAGCGCTCGAGTAGCAGCACGGCGGTGTCGTCGCGGTGTTCGGCGGCATGGAGCCGGACGGCCCCGTTCCCGTCCCAGAAGCGAAGACCGTCCGCTTCGCGCATCGCCTCCGGATGCAGCCACCCGATCTTGAGCACCAGGCGCTCACCCCTGGCGGTGAGTGCCGGGGCTACCCAGGCGCACTGCCCGCCCGGCTGGAACGGCTCGCCCAGGTCCAGCGACCAGCGCTGCGCGGTCTCGGCGACGATGCCGGGCAGCCTCGCGAGCCAGTCGCGCCGCTCCGGCTGGCTCTCGACCTGCCTGGCCAGCAGCTCGGGCATCGGGAAGTCGCTGCCGCCGCTCGCCACAGCCGGAGAGTACAGCGCAGGCCCGGTCCTTCGCGACAGGCGGCCACGCGGAGGCGTCGCACGATGCGAGCGTCAGACGGGCATGCGGAGGCGTCCGCACGATGCGAGTTTCAGACGGGAACCCGGATGCGTCCGTATGACACGAGCGTGCGCAGCGCCTGGAGGGTGACGATCCCGCGCCATTCCAGCAGCGACGCCTCAGTGGGCGGTTCCCAGCTGACTGGCCAGCCGCCGTCGTCCTGCTGGCATTTCAGCAGGCAGTCGAGGTGCCCGTCGATCTGCGCATCGGTGAACAGAGGCCGCCACCGTGAGCCAGGTTCGGGCGCCAGCTGCAGCGGGGTCAGGCCGTAACCCTCGGCATCGGGGTCGAGGTGCAGCATGCTGACGTCCGCGAAACCCGCGGCCAGCGCACGGGCCTGCTGGTCGGCCCGATCCCGGTCGGGTACGTGCTCGAGGAAGATCAGGACCTCCGATAGCGAGTGAGCATCGGCAGGCGTACCGGCGGCGGCAAGCTGCTGCCAGCAGTACTCGGTACCCTGTGCTCGCCACGGATGGTCGACGCCCAGCTGGTAGAGCAGCCCGATGAGCCCCGCGGTTGGGTTGAGGCCCGGCGCGTAGGTCCACTCGGTCCAGTGCGCAGCACGCGGGAACTGCTCGATCACCGGGAACGCCGGCGGCACGGCTCCCCCGGCGCCCGCGCTCGCGGCGGTAGCCGCGAGGAAGTCGCACGCTCTGGTGATCATGGTCACATCGTGGGTGCCCGCGAGCGCCATCGCCTGGAACGCGATCTCGACGTCGATCGGCAGGCTCGCCGGGCAGCGCTTGTCGGGCTCCAGGGCGTGGCCGAACCCGCCGTCGTCGTTCTGGTAGCCGCGCAGCGCATCGATCACGTGCGCGCCAGGCTGGCCGAGGAAGAGAGTGGCGAACAGGCGCCGCTCCAGCAGTCGCGCCTGGCTGAGAAGGAAGCGGTCACCCGCCGCGAATATGTCGTCCATGCCCTCGAGGCTACGGCGGACCACCGGGGCGCCGTCTTGAACAGATCGGCCATTTTCGCGCGAGCCGACCCGGAAACGGAGGGCGATGCGCAGGCGGTCGGCACCGATCACTGACGGGAGGCGGCATGATGTACGAGTGCTGCCGCCGTGGGATCTCGCCGTCGCCGTGCGCGGCCCCGGCCAGTGTGGCGGGCTGCCCGCATGAAAACGATCCTGCTCGCGGCCAGCATCGCGCTGCTGGTATCGCTGTTCGGCACACCGGTGGCGATCCGGATATTCCGGCGGCACGGCTACGGCCAGCTGATCCGCGACGACGGCCCGCAAGCGCACCACACCAAGCGCGGAACGCCCACGATGGGCGGCACCGTCATCGTCATCGCCTCGGTGCTCGGGTACTTCGCCGGCCACCTGCTGACCGACGATCCGCCATCCCCGTCGGGCCTGCTGGTGCTCGGCCTGATGGCCGGGCTCGGGCTCGTCGGATTCGTCGACGACTTCATCAAGATCTACAAGCAGCGCAGCCTGGGCCTGCGCAGCGGAGCCAAGCTGACCGGCCAGGTCGTGGTCAGCGCGCTGTTCGCGGTGCTGGTGCTGCGCTTCCCAGACCAGTACGACCTCACCCCGGCTGACGCGCGTATCTCGCTGCTGCGCGACGTCGGGCCAGCACTCGCGGTGCTCCCGTTCGTGATCTGGATCGTCCTCATGATCGCGGCCTGGTCGAACGCGGTGAACCTGACCGACGGCCTCGACGGCCTCGCCGCCGGTTCGTCCGTGCTGGTGCTGGCGTCTTACGTCCTCATCGCCAACTGGCAGCTGCGTAACGACTGCATCAGCGGCCCGATCACGCCGCACTGCTACTCGATCGCTAGCCCTCTTGACCTGGCCGTCGTGGCGGCCGCCGCCCTCGGCGGGTGCCTCGGCTTCCTGTGGTGGAACGCCCCGCCCGCCCGGATCTTCATGGGCGACACCGGCTCGCTGGCCATCGGCGGCGTGCTTGCGGGCCTCGCGGTCTGCACGAAGACGCAGCTGCTGCTGGTCGTTCTGGGCGGCCTGTTCGTGATCATCACAGCCTCGGTGATCATTCAGGTCGGGTCCTTCAAGCTGACAGGCCGGCGTGTCTTCCGGATGGCGCCGCTTCAGCATCATTTCGAGCTGATCGGCTGGGCGGAGACGACGATCGTCATCCGCTTCTGGCTCATCTGCGGACTGTGCATCGCGCTGGGCCTGGGCATTTTCTACGTGGAGTGGCTGCCAAGCTGACGGGCTGCGGCTCGGTTGCGCACGCCAGCGGCGCTCACCGCGGGATCAGGTAGGTGCCGAGGTGAGCGTCGACCGCGGCCAGGCCCGCCGCATCGGCGGCCGCGGCGCGGAACCCGAGGTAGCAATCGGGGCGGACGAGGACGGCCCCGTTCCCGGTCAGGGCGTCGGGCCGGACCTCCACCAGCCCCGCCCACCTGCTGCGCAGGTGGTCCAGCGCCACGCGGTCCGGCCGGCCGCCCAGCAGCAGGCGGTGACCGGTGCCGTGCAGCGCGGAGCGACCCGGATAGCGATCGCCCGGAGCGGGAACGGGGCCGTCGCTCGCAGGCGGCGGCCGGTGCTCGCCCGGCCGCGGGTGTGCGCCGGTCAGCGGGCTGTCGGCGTAGGTGCCGTCGAGCATGCAGCGGAGCGCACAAGGGCAGCGGCCTGCTCGGGTGCGGGCGGGGCGGCTGGCCTCGTCCTGCCTGTCCGGGCCGACTCGACGGCGGCGCGTACAACGGCGTGGAGCTGATCGGAGACGGCCAGCACGTGGCGGGCAGCGCCGCCGCGCTCGACCGCGAACGTGGCGAGCAGCCCGGGCTGGGCCCGTCCCTGGAGTTCGAGTGCCAGCTTCCAGGCCAGGTTGTGGGCGTCGTGCAGGCCGGAGTTCAGGCCCTCGCCGCCGAACGGGCTCGACGGGTGGCCCGCGTCGCCGAGCAGGAAGCGGCGGCCGTCGGCGAGCTTCGGCGTCATCCGCTTGTGCATCCGGAACGCCGCGGCCCAGCCGACGTCGGTCACCTCGGCGAGTTGCCGCGGGACGCGCCGGGCCATGCTGGCGCTGACTGCTTGCCGCGAGCGGTCGGTCGTGAGGCGCTCGGCCTCGTCGTCGCCGAGGTCGCCGATGAAGGTGAGCCAGCGGTCGTTCGGGAGCGGGGCGAGCAGGACGTAGCCCGCTGGCGCCGCGACTAGCGCCGAGCCGTCCCGAGGCAAACCGCAGGACACGGCCACGTCCGCGACGAGTGCCGTGCCCGGGTATGTCTCGCCGGCCAGATCCTCGGCCATGGACTCGCGGGTCAGGCTGTGCGCACCGCCGGCGCCGACCACCCAGCGTGCCTCCGTGGTCTCCATCGCCCCGGCTGCGTGCTCGACGTCTATCTGGACGCGGTCGATTGCGTCGCGGAGTGACGTGGCCGCTTCGCCCCGGAGTGACGTGGCCGCTTCGTCGCGGAGGGACGTGGCCGCGACGCCGCGCTCGACGGTCCCGCCGAGCTCGGTCAGCCGGTCGGTGAGGATCTGCTCGGTGCGCCACTGCGGCAGGCTGCACTGGAATTCCCATGGGCAGCCTGCCTCGGCGGCCGCGAAGCTGGTCTCGGCGGTCTGGGTCAGCTCGGCATCGAAGAGGCGCGCGTACCGCAGGTGGACCGACGACGCGAGCACCTCGTCGAGGACGCCAGCCTGGGCGAGGATCTCCAGCGTGCCGGGCTGGATTGCCGTCGCGCGGGCCTCGTGCGGCGGGCTCTGCTCGCGCTCGATGAGGCGCGCCTTGACGCCGTGGCGAGCCAGTTCGACCGCCGCGAGCAGCCCGGAAGGCCCCGCGCCGATGACGAGCACCTCACTGTGCGCCACTGCCGTCGCCCCGTCAGCCCTGGTCAGCCTGCGTCAACTCCGGTCAGCCCTGGTGACCCTGCGTCAACCCTGGTTGGCCCCCGTCACGCGAGGCGGATCCGCCCGAAGCGTCCCCTCGTGAGCCTGCCCAGGACTCGGCCAGGTTATGGATGTGGAGTTACTACGGCTATAGCCGTAGTAACTCCACTTTCATGAACCCAGTCGTGCGCCCTGACGGCCTGCTAACCGGTCGAAGTCACCCTTTTCGGGCAGGTGCTTGGGGTCCTACCAACGGTGCCGGGCGATTGGTCCGCGAGGAGCTGGCGAAGAATTGGGGTTGCCGATGGTGGCACAGCTCGGGCAGGCTCAGCTGCCATGCCTGCGCAGATCTCTCTCGCGGACAAGCCCGTCCTGCCGGGCGAGCTCGTCACGCTCCGCCCGGTCGAGGCCGCCGATGCCGGATTCCTCGGCCCTGACGATCCCGAGGCCATGCGGCTGACTGGTTCGCAGCGCACGTACACGCCGGCCGAGCTAGAGCACTGGTATGCCACTCGAGCGGACTTCGATGACCGGCTGGATCTGGCCATCATCGACCGAGGCAGCGGCGAATTCGCAGGCGAGGTAGTGCTGAACGACCTCGTTCCCGAAAACAAATCGTGCAACTTCCGGATCTGGGTGATCGGTGCGCAGAACCGCGGGCGTGGTCTTGGCACTGAAGCGACCAGGCTGATCCTGGCCCACGCATTCGAGACAGTGGGCCTGCATCGCGTCGAACTGGAGGTCTACAAGTTCAACCCGCGTGCACGGCGGGTGTATGACAAGGTCGGCTTCGTGTACGAGGGCACGATGCGGGACGCGCTGCTGTGGGACGGCGAGTGGATCGACGCCGACACCATGTCGATCCTGGACCGCGAATGGGCAGAGCACCGCGGTTATCCAGTCCTGCGCTTACCTTGAGTGGCGCGGCTGACAAGCCATCTTGATGTGGCACCGCTAACAGGCTGTCGGACCAACGCCTCAGGACGTGGCCGCGAAGTCGACATCCTTGGTCTCGACAGTCCCGGCCGTGCGCCCAGGCGCCGTCTGATAGGTCCAGTACAGGTTCGTGTGCGCGATGACCTGGTCCGGCGGCGGCGCTCCCCACGCCGTCTGGTCCTCGGTCGTATGAGCGTCACTCACCAGGGTCGCGTCGTACCCGCGAGCCAAGGCGCCGTGGAGCGTCGAGCGGATGCATGCATCGGTCTGGGCGCCGACGACAACTAGCCGCCCGACACCAAGGCCGGACAGGACGGTCTCCAGCGTGGTGTCCTCGAACGAGTCGCCGAAGCTCTTTTCCACGAGCGGCTCAGCGTCGTTGGGAGTCAGCTCAGGGACCAACCGCCACTCGTCGCTGCCTCTAGCCAGCTGCTCGTCCGAGTGCTGAACCCAGACGACGGGGACCTGCTCCTGTCGCGCCTTGTCGACGAGGCTGGCGACGTTCGCTACTACTGCGTCGCGCTGGCGAGTTCCTTCCACAACTCCGGCCTGCATATCCACGACGAGCAGTGCAGTGTTCGGCCGGCTCGCGAGCGTGGTCATCGTCGTCCCCTATCTGCCGTTGTTTCCCGTGCCATCTACGTTAAGCGCACCCACCGACAATCAGACGGAAGTGCCCCGACCTCGCCCCGTCCACCATCGGGGCATACCCACCCCGCAAGCTAGGCTCCGTCAGCTGCCTTGGACCGGAGCCGACCCCATTGAGCGGATGCTCTCCGCGCAGAAGCCGCACCGCTGAGCGACAGCGCGGCGATGGCCGCCAGCATCAGGAGGACAGGAAAGGCCAGGGGGCCGAAACGGGACACGTAAATGAGGCCGCCATCTGGGCCGATGGGCGTCTGGAGTGTCATCGTCACTCCCAGCGCGACTAGGCCAAGCACGAAGCTTGCCTGCGTCAGCGCCGTCATCCGCGCGTTGGACACTGCGACCTGCAGAGCTTCGGCCGATAGATTGCTGCGGGCCGCCAGTCGGCCGAATGCCAGCAGCCCGACGGCCCAGCCGCCGACGCCGACCGTCCACCCGCCCCACAGCAGCGTGGTAGCTGCCAGCGGGTTGCCTCGCCGGAGGTAGTAGAAATGCGTCGCCCCGGTTATGAGGTTCCTTTCCTCGCCCGACACGACCGGCTGCAGCGAGGCCGAGAATCGGATCATCGAGAGGCCGAGGACAACAGCAGCGAGCGGCGCGGCCACCACGGCCACTGTCGTCAGGCGCCGACCTGGCGAGAGCGGCCACAGTCCCCGACCCACGTGAATCCCGGCTACGAGCAGCTGAGCCGCGCAGACAAGCCATAGGACGAAGAGGGCCGTCACCTCCCAGTGGACGGTCGCCCCGGCGCCGGACTCCCTCATAGCCGCGGTCGACCCTTGTCCCGACCAGCCGTACTCGCTCACGGCGCCGACAAATGCCAGCTCCAGCGGCAGCGCCAGTACAGCGGGGATGGTGCCGACAACGACCGAGGCGCGCGCGCGGGACGACCAGAGTGCGGGCACTGGCGGCATGCCTGAGCCGGTCATCCGCGCCCGGACAGAGCCGGCCAGCAGACCGACGGCGAGGAGCCAGTGCGGCCTTCCTTCCGCGGCCAGCTCTTCGGCAAGCTCTTCCTGCTCGGCGCCGTAGCGTTGGCGCCACCAATCCGGGTAGCAGCGAAGCGAGCAACGGACCGCGCGCATACCAGGGCCCGCGCCTTTCATGCGCTCGCCACCCGCAGGCGCTGCAGCCCCATCCGGCTGAGCGCCGCAGTCGACTCCAGCTCCGCGGACAGAGCGGCCCGGCCTGCCACGGTGAGCCGGTAGGGGCGTCGCCGCTCGTCGGCGCCGACAGGCTCTACCAGGCCAATGGCTTCGAGGCGGGCGATGGCTGCGTACAGAGTGCCGGGGCTGAGGCTCACGCCAGCGAAGTCCTCGATGTCCTTCAGCAGCGCGTAGCCGTGTTTCGGGCCCTCGGCGAGGCTGACAAGCACAAGGAGACCACGGTCGTTGCGCCGCCCCCAGGGCATGGCTTGCGCGCCTCTGCTCATGGCGGCTCACGTTAGTACGGTCATCGTAATAGTTCAAGCGCGTTGCGGCGCCTGGTGGGCACGTATGGCCTGTAGGTCTGGCTCGTCGAGCAGGCTGTGCGATGGCGTTAGCGGCGACCCGGTACTGAGCAGGATCGAAGAAGCCCACGAAGGGGTCGGCTCCTATGATTGCTCAATCACAGCTGTGACCTGTACAGACGAAATCGCGAGCACTCCGAGCCCGATAAAAGGAGCGAGAACTCATGAAGACAATGACATGTGAGCAACTGGGTGGACCCTGCGACCTCATGCATCGTGGAAGCACCGCTGATGAGGTTATAAAAGCCCAAGATAAACACCTGAGGGAAGCGGTGGCACAGGGCGATACGACGCACGAGAGCGCGCTGAAGGACATGAAGGGTCGGTGGAAGAATCCCATTTCAGGAATGGGCTGGTATAGAAAGGCCAAGCGCGACTTCGGTGCCCTGCCCGAAGACTGATCGGTAGTCAAGGCCCATTCCCGATACAAGCGGGGAGCGCGCGAAAGCCAGCGACTAGGGCCAGTCGGCGGGCACTAACGGAACGCGGCGAGCCGGGTCTGATCCTTGCGCAGGATCTTCGGCTCGAAGCTTCCGTTCCTCCCACGGCTCCTGACAGTCGACCGCGCCCACGTCGGTCAGCCAGCTCATTGTCAGGCCTGCGTCATTTAAACAGTCGGGCGAACGCGCCCCTCTGCAACTAGGCAAAGCCCATGCCGCGATCTGTGAGTGGCGTGACGGAATGTGCGATCGGGGCACGTGCGGGCGCGGTCGAACGTTGGGCGTCCGTAGGAGCCTGCCTCGGCTGGCACGACTAGCTGGCTCTGCAGCCGGGTGCTGTCGCTGAGGATTCGCTGGACGAAACTGGTCTGATCGTTACTCCGAAGGAGTGCGTCATGATTGTGGTTCCACCGTCATCGCTCTCGTGATGTGTCGTCTCGTCATGCGGCCGGTCTGGGTGAACGCGCGGCCATGCTAAGGCGACTGGGTTCTGGCCTGATGGCACTGTGTGCCATCGCCGAACGGAGAGTCTTCTCACGCCGTGTTGGCTCGCGATGGGTCCGTTCGCGATCTGCGTGGGCCGCCACCATCGTGATCAGCGTGGCCATCGCCGCGGCTGCCTCGGCCTGCAGCGTTGCGACGTCAGTGGTCGTAGCTGCTTGTCACGCGCCGTCTTCCGGCGCTGCTGGTCACCCTCCGCCGGTCACAGTGCTGACGCATGTTGCCAATAGCGGCAACGGCGATATCTTCATCGCCCCGCAAGGGTGCGGCTACGCGAGCGGCCCGGAGATCATCAGCAACACGGGCAAAGTCATCTGGTTCCACGCCCTGCCGGCCGGGGAAATGGCCACCGACTTCCGCACCCAGACCTACCTGGGCAGGCCAGTGCTCACGTGGTTCCAGGGCATGGGCCTGAATGGAACCGACTACATCTACAACGACCGCTACCACCAGATTGCCGAAGTGAAAGCCGGTAACGGCTACCTAACCGACTTTCACGAGTTCCTCATTACGCCCTGGAACACGGCGCTGATCTTGGCAGATAACTTCGGGACCGCGAACCTGACCTCGATCGGCGGACCCGCCAACCAAAAGGTCTTCAATGGCATCGTCCAGGAGATCGATATCCGCACCGGCAAGGTGCTCTTCCAGTGGAACAGCGCGGACCACGTTCCATACCGCGACAGCCACAACCCCCGGCCGGCCTCGGCCGCCGTTCCATGGGACTGGTTCCACATCAACGCCGTCCATCTCGACACCGACGGGAACCTGCTGATCAACTCCCGCTACACCTGGACGACATACAAGGTGAGCCTGCGCACGGGGAAGATCATCTGGGAGCTTGGCGGCAAGCAGAGCACGTTCAAGCTCACCGCCGCGCCGGGGCAGGTCCTCGACAGCGCGGGTGAGATCTTCGCCTTCCAGCACGACCCGGAGGCCATCGGGAATGGCGAGTACACGTTCTTCGACGATGAGTCCGACGGCTCCGCCACGGTGCTGCCCCATAGCCGGGTCGTGACCGTGAAGCTGGATGTCACGACCAGGGTCGCCACATTGGTGAAGTCCGTTAGCCAGCCCGAAGGCCTGGTGGCCTCGGCCGAGGGAAACGCGCAGACCATTCCTAACGGGGACTTGTTCGTAGGCTGGGGCGCGCTGCCCTACATCTCGGAGTTCAGCCCATCCGGGCGCCTGCTGTTCAACGCAGAGCTCCCGGCTGGCGTCACCACCTACCGCGCCTACGGTCTATCGTGGCATCCCGCCGGCTAGGCAGCCCGGCGCTGCATCCGGCCAGCACGTTTCTCGATCATTGCCCAAGGGCGCCGGTCAGCTCCATCCTGGGTCGGCGGGGCTATACCCGGGTGAGCACCGCATCGAGGGGATGCGGCAGGCGGTCCAGAGCCACCGTCCCGGCGAGCAGCCGCGCGTACCGGAGCTTGCGCCTGGAGCCGCTGCCCAGGAACCGCCGAAGCTGTGCCCCTGCGGGCTGGCTGCGCCACTCGGGCTGGCGCTGCAAGCTCCGGAGCGAGCCGAGATCTCCCTGCGAATCGATGAGCTCCTCAACCTGGGGGGCGCCGATCGCGCGGATCAGCTCGTCCTCCAGATCCTCGACGCAGACGTAGAAGCCCAGTCGCTCCATGTCGGCCCGCGTCCGGGGCGAGCCGATGCCAGCGCTGGCCAGACCGCGCCGGACGACGCTCTCCTCGCCGATGTCGCACAGGCCTGCCAGGCTGAGGCCAGCGCCAGCGGGACCAAACTGCGTCAGATAGCGGGTAATCGCGTGCGCGCCGCCGATCGGCACGACCACCACCCGCTCGGCACCCAGGTCCCGGCCGCGGCGGGCGGCTAGCGTCTCGACCGCAATCTGGTCGCTGATGCCCTCAACGAGCACGACGGCGGCTGCGGCCGTCGCCTTCGCCAGCGCCCGAGTCGTGGCCTCGGTCGCCGCCGCCGGGCCATGCACATAGCCATCCAGCAGCCGACTGGCAAGCTCGCGGCGCCTGGTGATGTCCATCGAAGTCGTTCTGTCCGTGCCGTCCGTGCCGTCAACCATACCGAGGGCTGCCAAGCCAAGCTGGACGTGCCCGCCGTTCTGCTGCGCCCGGACGGCCACGTGGCGTGGGTCGGTGACGACCAGCAGGATCTGCTCAATCAGCTGCCTCGGTGGTTCGGCGCCGCCGAGAGTCCGACCAGCGCCGGGACGACTTCGACCAGGACGTTGAGCATGACCTGCAGGCTGTGGTCGCTGATGAGGAAGGTGGAGACCGTCGCCGAGCAATGGCCGATGTTCGAGGACTCGCTGGTAGTGATCCGCTGCTCCGCGGCGGTGGTATGGCAATCGAGCGCTGCCGCGTAGAGATGATGCAGGCTCGGGCCGGTGATCGCCACCACGGTCCCGACGACCGCGAGTGCGGCCGCGCCCACCAGCGCCTGCGTACGGAACTGCAACCAAGTGAGTCGGATCATCGGATGACCTCCAGCCGGTTCGTTCGTGCTGCCGGGGCGCGTTCGGGACTGACTCAGGTAAGCAAGGACGAGGTCCTCAAGACTGACGGGCTTCACCGCCCAGGCCAGGTCGAGGATCGGCTCGGCGGTGCGAACAAGAAGGTGCTCTGCTTGTCGGTGTGGCTCTCGTCGATGACGACCTGATCAGAAGTCAGGGTGGTTGACTGGCGGCGCGGTCCGGAGATGCGGTGATGCTCGGCCAGCAGCTCGCTCACGTCGCCGGAAAGCCGAACGCGCGAGTCGACAAGGATGACGAGGTGGTCACAGACTCTGCCCAGGTCCTCGAGGACATGCGACGAGAGCACGACGCTGACGCCGTGCGCGGCGACCTCTTCCATAAGGACCTGGAGGAACTCGCGTCGGGCGAGGGGATCGAGACCGGCGACAGGCTCGTCAAGGATGAGGAGCTCTGGCCGCTTCGCGATCGCCATTGTGAGCGCGAGCTGGGCACGCTGTCCGCCCGATAGTGAGCCGGCTTTCTGGCCGGGATCGAGGTCGAGCCCAGCGATCCGGGTCTCTGCCAGCTCCTGGTCCCAGTTGGCACACAGATACGAGCCCATTTTCAGGTGCTGCGCCACGGTCTGCCCGGCATAGATCGGAGCGTCCTGGGCGACGAAGCCCACCTTGTCGAGCTGTACCTGGCCTGAGCCAGCGCGACCGCCGAGCACAGATATCGTTCCGGAGGTAGGTGAGAGCAGCCCGACCGCGAGGTTGAGGAACGTCGACTTGCCAGCGCCGTTCGGCCCGACGAGGCCGACCACCTTCTCGCGCGGAATGTCGAGCGTACAGTCCCGCAGGGCCCGCCTTCGTCCGTAGCTCTTCGAGAGCTCGCGCGTCTCGATGGCGGCCGTCACGCGACGCCCTCGGCGAACGTGTCGCGGACCGCCGTGCGGTAGATCGCCTCGACGTCATCGGGTCCAAGCCCGGCGGCCCGTGCGGAGCGCAGCCAGTCGGTCATCGAAACGAGGAACCTCGCCTGCGCCGCCGGGTCGGTGCGCGGGAGCGTCCCGACGATGAACGTGCCAAGCCCAGGGCGGGCTCGGACCAAACCCTCGCGTTCAAGGTCCCGATAAGCCTTGAGCACCGTGTTCGGGTTGATCGCCAGCTTCGCGACCACCTGCTGGGCCGTCGGCAGCCGGTCGCCGGGTTCGAGCAGGCCTAGCTGAAGGGCCTGGTGGACCTGCTGGACGAGCTGAAGATAGGTCGCCACCCCAGACCCCGTATCGAGCTGGAACTCGATCATAAGCCCTCTTCCACTAATTGGTTAGTGGAAGAGTAGATCAAGGGTCCGCAACTCCGCAAGATCACAGTGCCGTCGACGAACACGGCGCCGCGCAGGCCTTCGTCTTGGGCCGAGGTCGGCCGGGCTGAGGGCGCAGCCAGGGCGGGACTTAGCAGGCTGACTGTGGTCATGCGGGCGGCACGCACGATCAGCGCAGCTCCGGCGGATCTCGGCCGTGAGCAGGTTAACCTGGTGTCAGCTTGCCCGAGGAGAAACACATGGCTCCCTCAGACGGGCTCACGAAGGCCGAGCAGCGGCGTCAGCGGCGCATCAGCCGAGAGCGGGCCGCGGCGCGGCAGCGGCGGCGGCTTGAGCTCAGCCATGACGGACTGGCGCTGGCGGCGGCGCTGGCCGCGATGGCCATTGTCGCCGTGGCATTCGCTGTCGGGCCCGCAGTCGCCGCTGCCAGGGGCGACGGCACGCCCGGCACATTCACCATCGGATACGAGCAGTGCCTGCGGAAGATGGGCTGTACCTGGGTCGGCACCTTTGTGTCGCGCAGCGGACAGGTCGAGCCGGGAGTCTCCTATGACGGAAGCCTGCCCGCTAACGCGCAGCCCGGCGACCGGATCCCGGCCATCTTCCCCGGCGGCCAGCACGCGGTGTTCCCACCGCACGGCTCGCACTACTGGGTGCCGGCAGTCGTCCTGATGCTCGTGGTGGGTGGGGCGGTTGGGCTGGGACTGTGGATGAGCCCGATCGGCGAAGGCAGGCGTCGAGCCCGGATAGCGTGACGAGCGCCTCCGCCGCAGCGACCTGTATGCCTGACGGCGCCGAACCTTTGGTTCGACGGGGGTCGGTCAAAAGTCGCCGTGGTAGCACCGTGTAGCACCTAGTGCTACGGTGAGCACATGAGCAACCTTGAAATCACGCAGCGTGACTTGCGTTCGCGGTCGCGAGAGATCATGGATGCCGTCGAGCACGGGCAGTCCTTTACTGTCACTCGGGACGGCCGCCACATCGGGGAGCTGATTCCGCTGCGCCGACGCCGCCGGTTCGTCGCGCGGGAGGAGTTCTCGGCGATGTCACGCAATGCTCCTGAAGGGGACCTGGAGGCGTTCAGGTCGGACCAGGACGCCGCTGCTGATCATGAGACCGACAGCCCGTATGAGCGATAACGTTCCCCGGCAGGGCATGCTCGACACGAACATCATGATCTTGCGCAGGTGGATCGATCCGGGCCAATTGCCCGATGAGATGGCGATCAGCGCCATCACTCTGGCGGAGCTGTCCGCCGGCCCGCACGAGGTTCGCCGGAACTGCGAGCAAGACATGTACGACGAGCACGCCGAGCGCGCCCGCCGCATGGAAATACTGCAGCGCGCCGAGAGTGAGTTCGATCCGATTCCGTTCGGCGCCGAGGCGGCCCGCGTCTTCGGGCGCGTAACGGCAGCGGTTGTCACCGCCGGGCGCAAGCCACGGAGAAGAGTCTCCGACCTGCTGATCGCAGCAACCGCAATAGCCGAGGGGCTGCCGCTGTTCACGACCAACCCCGGTGACTTCACCGGCCTGGACACTCTCCTGCCGGTCATACCGGTCGCCCGCCCTGCCGTCCCACACGAACGATCGCCTGGGCGGTAGCAGACGGTTGGCGGACGCAAAAGAACCGGCGATCTGGGCGCCTACCCGCGTCCGCTGCACGTGGCAACACCCCGACTAGCCGGTGACGGTCTCCCGGTCCGGGAACACCTCGCTGAGCCGCCCTGACGCCGATCGGCTCCTGCTGCGGGGCTGCGTCACATCGTGTGAGGTCGCAGCCGAACTGCACGAGCCGGCGAACGTGATCTCAGCCGCCGTGAATCATCTGGGCCGACGACCACGCTGCGGCCGTTCACGCGCCGATGCGGTAGAAACGCGCCAATGATCAGACTTGGTGTGATTCTGAACCTGCTGGCGGTTTCGAGTGCCCTGATTTCTTGAACTGCTCAGGCGAAGGCGTCACAATCCTGGCGAGGGACCTGGGGGGTTTCGGACCATGGAACTGCTTGAGCGAGAATCATTCCTGCGGACGCTGAGCGAATACGCCAGCGAGGCCAGAAAAGGTGACGGGCGGCTTGTCCTGGTGTCAGGCGAGTCCGGCATGGGCAAGACGGCGCTCCTGCAAGCCTTTGAGCAGAAGCTCGAGGGAGCCCGCTGGCTCTGGGGCGCATGCGACGGCCTGCTCACCCCGCGGCCCCTGGGACCGCTGTTCGACATCGGCGCACAACTCGGCGGCGAGCTAGGTGGCGCTTGCCGGAGTGTGGCTTCGCGCGACCGGTTGTTCGCCTCATTCTTGGCTGAGATCAATTCGCCAGCGAACTTCACCGTCGTGGTGATCGAGGACGTCCATTGGGCCGACGAGGCGACGACAGATCTGCTGAGCTTCGCCGGCCGCCGGCTGGGTCGGATGCCGGCCTTGATGCTGGTCACCTATCGGGACGATGGCCTCCGAGATGACCACCCGCTCAAGATGGTGCTGGGTGACCTCGCGACCCAGCGCGCTACCCGCCGGATGCGGATGCCGCCGCTATCGGTGGAGGCTGTCCGGACCCTGGCAGGCCGCCGGAACGTCGATGCCGAGAAATTGCATGCCGTGACAGGCGGCAATCCATTTTATGTGAGCGAGGTCCTGGAGGTCGGGTGGCCGTCTGTCCCTGCGACGGTGCGCGACGCCGTGGGGGCAAGGCTGGCCCGGGCATCGGCGACAACTCGGCTGGTCGTGGAGTTCGCAGCGATCATCGGAGTGCGGATAGACAGAGCTCTGCTTCTGCCGATCCTGGCCGACTGCGGTGCTTCAATGGAGGACTGTCTGGCTACGGGCGTCCTCGTTTCTGATGGCATTGGCCTCCGGTTCCGGCATGAGCTACTCCGCATGGCGGTGGCGGCTGCGGTGACCCCGCACCGAAAGGCGGACATGCACGCACGTCTGCTCGCTGATCTTGAGCAGCGTGGCGATTTCGACCCTGCGGTCCTGGCCCACCACGCTGAGGGCGCCGGCGATGATGAGGCCGTTCTTAGGCATGCCCCGGAAGCGGCCAGGCGCTCATCGGCGCTCGGCGCGCATCGTGATGCGGCAGCGCAGTTCGAGCGAGGCTTGCGGTGCCTTGGCGATAGCAACGGACAGACCTCCGCAGCTTTGTACGAGGGCGTCGCTGCCGAGTATGCGCTGCTCGACCGCTGGCCGGAGACTGAGGCGGTGCTGCAAATCGCCCTAGGGTTCAGGCGCGAGCTTGGCGATGCCGTAAACGCCGGGAAAGACCTGTGTATCCTGTCGACCGCGCTGTGGCGGCTGTGCCGCGGAAATGAGGCTGAGCTAGCCGCGCGGGAGGCTGTCCGCATCCTTGAGTCGGCGCCGCAAAGCCCGGGGCTCGCCTGGGCATACGCCAAACTCGGTGTTTCGATCCTGGTCTCAGGACGAAAGGACGAGGGCCTCGAGCTGATTGCCAGGGCTCGCGACCTCGGCGAGCAGCTGGACCAGGCGGACGTCGTGAGCTTCGCCCTGAACGCAATCGGCCTGACTCTCGTGGAGGACGGCCAGGACGGGATTCCGACGATAAAGCGGGCGCTGCAGATCGCCCTCGATGCCGATTTGCAAGAGGCAGCGGGCCGGGCCTACTCCAGCCTCCAGGAGGCCAGCATCTGCATGCACCGCTTTGATGACGCGGGCCGGTATTACGCCGAGGGAATGGCCTACTGCGACGAACGCGAACTCGGCGTGTTCAGCACCTGCCTCACCGGCGGCCGGGCGAGCGCCTTGCTAAAAGTCGGCCGGTGGGACGAAGCCGCGGCCATTTCAGCCCAGATGCTAAGCCGGTCGGGGATCTCCCCGGTGAACCGGCTGAATCCGCTCATCGCGATGGGCGGCGTACTGGGCCGGCGCCGCGAGGGGAACGCCTGGGACCTGCTGGACGAGGCGATCGCGCTGGCGGAGGGAGCAGCCGAGCCAAGCTGGATAGTCCCCATCAGGGCCGTCCGTGCGGAACTGAGATACCTGACCGGAGAGCCAGACCTGGCCGCCGGTGAAGTTCGGGCCGCCGGTGAGCACCTAGGGCACGTCGATCCGTGGGACGCCTGGTCAGCTGCTATCTGGCTGTCCAGGATGCAGCAGCCGGTGGATGTCCCCGCGAGGGCGCCTGAGCCATATGTACTGGAACTGGCCGGGGACTGGAAGGCCGCATCGGCACAGTGGGAACAGCTTGGGCGTCCGTACGACGCAGCCCTGGTCAGGATGTGCTCGGCTGACGAAACCGGCCTCAGGGATGCTCTCATCACGCTCGAGGCGCTCACCGCCAGGACGGCCGCGGCCTTCGTCAGGAGGCGGATGAAGGCGCTTGGTGTTAAGACGATCCCGCGCGGGCCGCGCCTGACGACGCGGGACGCGCCCGCGGGATTGACCGCGCGGGAGCAAGAGGTGCTGGCGCTGCTCACGGAAGGCTTGCCGGACCGAGAGATATCGCGGCGGCTGTTCATATCCGAGCGGACAGTGCATCACCATGTCTCTGCGGTGCTGTCCAAGATCGGGGTGCCGTCCAGGACGGCGGCGGCCCGCGAGGCCGCGAGGCTCGGCATCGGAGACCTGACCTAGGCTTCCCAGCGCCAAACTTAGGCACCGCACCGCCCAACCTGGGCACTTCTGCCGATTATTCGGCGGTCTCGGCTGGCCTACGGTCGTAGCGATAACCCGACGACCGCAAGGAGGCCGCCAGTGCCGCTGTTCATCGATGTGCACGAAATCGCCGGCGGTGTGGCGATGGATGACGTGGCAAAGGCTCACCTCGCCGACCTTGAAATCCAGTCGGCACATGACGTGCGATACCTGCGGTACTGGGTTGATGAGGCAACGGGGCGAGTGTTCTGCCTGGTAGAGGCCCCATCGGCGCAGGCTGCAGCAGACGTGCATCAGAAAGCTCACGGTCTGGTCGCCGATCAGATCTACCGGGTCCAGGAAGGATCCTGAGACCGCAGTGCCTCGGTCGAGCCGCTCCGGGACAAACCTGCCTGGACACCGGAACACGGCGGCATGCGCCCGGCTCGCGGCTCAGCTTGCTGGCCACGCAAGCTGAGCGCCTTTCCACGTAACGAAGGAACGGGACTGACATGACCGATGAGGGCGAGCGTGTCGAAGTATCACGGCGTGGATGGCTGGCTGGCACCGGAGCGGTGGGAGCCGGGCTTGTCGCCGCATCGGCAGGGCTTCTGCCGGGTGTTGGCACTGCCGCCCGCGCGACCGCTGCCGCGCCAGCCGGGCTGCAAGGTCAGCCCGGCAGCGGCGTCCCGGCGGATAGCGGCTTGTTCGGGCGGATCTTCCCTGGCCTGCCGCCGTTCGCTGATGCGACAGACACAGTCCGCGCGGCGCTGCTGGAGGTAGGCATGCCGGGCGGGATCATGGATGCCGGCGATGACCTGGCGGCGGGCCCGAAGAACCTCATTGTCGACCCGGCCGTGAACGGCAACCCGACCGCAGCCAATCCCTATGGGACCAATCCCGACAACCTGACGATGACGGCCGGCTCGACGTTCGTCGGCCAGTTCACCGATCACGACATCACCTTCGACCAGACATCCACTCTAGGCGTGACGGCCAACCCGCTGGCCTCGCCGAACACCCGGACGCCGGCGCTGGACCTGGACTCGGTATTCGGCGGCGGCCCCGGCCTGCGCCCCGACCTCTACGTCCAGAACCCGGACGGGTCGGTGGGCCCGGAGCTGAAGATCGGATCCGGGGGCGTGCACGAGGACGTGCCCAGAGTCGCGAACAGCGACGGCACCTACACCGCGCTGGTGGGGGACCCGCGTAACGACGAGAACATCATGATCGCCGGGCTGCACTGCGGCCACATCCTGTTCTACAACCGGGTGCTATCCGAGCTGGGCAGCTTCAGCCTGCACGCCTTCCCCGCCGCCAGGAGCGCTGACCTGTCCGGCCGGTACGCGCGGTTCCTGCTCGGCCGGCAGGTCACCCTGTGGCACTACCAGTGGCTGCTGGTTAACGAGCACTTGCCGCAGATCGCCGGGCAGGCCGTCGTGAATGACGTCCTCGCCCGGGGTAACCGCTTCTACCGGCCCCCGCCCGGCGATGCGTTCATGCCGATCGAGTTTGGCGCCGCGGCCTACCGGTTCGGCCACTCCATGGTCCGGCCCTCCTACCGCGCGAACTTCACCAGCGGCACCGGCGACAGCACGAGCCCGACGGCCGACCCGTTCTTCGGCTTAGTCTTCGACGCGGCCCAGCCGTCCTTCAACACCCCCGCCGACCGCGACGACCTGCTCGGCGGCTACCCGGCCCCGCGACGCTATGTCGGCTGGCAGACGTTCTTCGACCTGGGTGACGGGCAGGTCAAGAACAACAAGAAGATCGACACCACCATCTCCTCGGTGATGTTCACGCTGCCGTTGCCCGCGATCGCGCCGCACACCCAGACGGCGCCCACTGTCCTGCCGCAGCGCAACCTGCTCCGTCAGCTCACCTGGAGCCTGCCGTCCGGGCAGGCCGTCGCCCGGGCCATGGGCGCCGCCCCGCTCACCGTTGCCGATCTTGAGGACATCGCCGGCGTCTACGCCCCGTTCGGCGCGAGCACGCCGCTCTGGTACTACGTCCTGGCCGAAGCCAAGATCGCCGCCGGCGGCGACAACCTCGGCCCGGTCGGCGGCCGGATTGTCACCGAGACGCTCATCGGGCTGCTGCGCGCCGATCCGGCCAGTTACCTCAACCTCTACCCGCGGTTCCAGCCCTTCCTCGGCACTGACCTCGTGCTCGGACCCACGCCCGACACCGCCATTACCGGCAACCGCGCCTACACCCGGGCCCATTTCCTCTACTACGCCGGCGTCGTCAACCCCGGCACCTACCGGTAGCCACAACCCGGCCTGATGTGGAGGCAATGGCATGGATGCGCCGATCGCTGCAGGTCTTGCGGGCCCGGCTTGCCTGGTTCGGGGCCCGGACCATGGCTGAGCCGCAGCCTGGCTACCAGAGACTGCAGGGGTCGGGGCGGTCACCGATGCCGGGCGCAACGCGGGCAGGCCCGGCCGATCCGGACGAGCAGGCCTCGGTGAGTGTCTGCCTGCGGCGCCGGCCAGGAGCGCCGGCTCTTCCTGACCTCTCCCGGCCTGACCGCCAGCCCGCCCGGCTGACACGCAGCGACTTCGCGGCTGTCTACGGCGCCGACCCTGCCGATATCGCCGCCGTGGCGGCATTCGCAGCCGAGCACGGGCTAACCGTCGAAGAGTCGAGCATCCCGCGGCGGACCGTGGTCCTCGCGGGCACAGTGGCACAGCTGAGTGCAGCCTTCGCCGTGGATCTCGGCCGCTACCAGGCCGGCGAGGTCAACTATCGCGGACCCGACGGGCCGGTGCACTTGCCGGCCGACCTGATCCCCGTCATCGAGGGCGTGCTCGGGCTCGACAACCGGCCGCTAGGCCGCCCGTTCTTGCGTTTCGCGCCGGCAACGTCAGCGCTGTCGGCGCAGCCCGACTCATTGTTCTTCACGCCGGTCAACGTCGCGAACTTCTACGACTTCCCGGCCCGCGCCGACGCCACCGGCCAGTGCATCGGCTTGCTGGAGATCGGCGGCGGCTTTCACCGGGCCGACATCAGGGCCTGGTTCACCGCCTTGGGGCAGCCCGAACCCGGTGTCGTGGAGGTCAGCATCGATGGTGCCAGGAACTCCCCTGGCGACTCCCCCTCGGACACCGAGCCCATCGCGGACATCGATGTCGCCGGCGCGGTGGCGCCGGGCGCGCGCATCGCCGTGTACTTTGCCCCAAACAATGAGCAAGGCACGTTCGACGCGGTCAGCACCGCTATCTTCGACGCCGCCAACGACCCCTCTGTCCTGAGCATCTCCTGGGGAGGGACGGAGGAAAACTATTCGGAAGGCGCGATGGACCTGATCAGCGGGATGTTCCACGCGGCCGCCCTGCTGGGGATCACGGTGCTGGCCTCGTCCGGCGATGCTGGCAGCGGCAACGGCGTCGGCGACCACCGTGCCCATGTGAACTATCCCGCCTCCGACCCATTCGTGACCGCCTGCGGCGGTACCACCTTGCTGGAATCGGGCGGGGCGATCTTCCGTGAGGATCTCTGGAATGACAACGGCGCGAGCGGCGGCGGCATCAGCGCCCACTTCCCCGTCCCCGCCTGGCAGAGCACGGCAGCCGTCCCGGTTTCGGTCAACGACGGCCATCATGGCCGGGGAATCCCGGACATCGCCGGGAATGCGGACCCTGGCCACGGCTACAGCCTGATCCAGAATGGCCAGCTCACCCCTCCCGCCGGCGGGACCAGCGTGGTCGCGCCCCTGTACGCCGGGCTGGTGGCGGTGATGAACGCCCGCCTAAAGAACCCGGTCGGCTTCCTTAACCCTGTCCTCTACGGGCTCACCTCACCAGGAGTACTCCGGGACGTGACGTGCTGCGGAGACAACTCGACCGAGTCCGCGCCCGGCTATCCGGTCGGCGTCGGCTGGGACGCGACAACGGGGCTCGGCAGCATCAACGGCAGAAGGCTGCTGGCCGAATTGCGCAGACCGGGAGCGGCCGCGGTGGTGCCTGTCATCACGTCGCTCCTGCTCACTGCCCCGGCGGTCAGCTGACCGGCCGGCCATCCGCCGCGGACGAGGGCCGAGGACAAGGACGAGGAGAGCAACATGGCACAGCAGTGGTACACCTGCACCGTCGATCAGGCCGGCCCCGCATCTGATGGCACCGAGACGCCGCCGCTGGTGACCTACCTGATGCTGAGCGATACGGCCAGCACCTTCACCGGCCAGTGGTTCTTCGCCGCAGCCAACTCCACTGACCAGATGCTGGCTGTCGCGCTCGCCGCGATCAGCCTCGGGTTGCAGGTCAACGCCGCCCTTGACCAGCCCAACGCCAGCGGAGACCCGTACACGCAGTGCTACCGCCTGTACCTGGCCGCCTGATCCGACCACTTGGCACGGTGCGCACATCCGCAACGTGGCTGCCGGCGACGGGGCCCAAGTCCCCGGCGCCGGAAGACCCGGATGACCCTTTTCCGCTTATACGTGCGGGCTTCGGGATTGCGCAGGAGTCGATAGACACTTCCTTCCCTGGCCTTCTTCCCTGGCCTTGCGCATTGCAGTAGGCGTATAAGCAGCCGATACTGCATGGTGACATGGCGAACGGCGGGCCCCCGGGGAGACTGCGTGACTGCTGACGTCGATAGGCAGCTTGTGTCAACCGTGCGCGCCGCATGCCCTCACGATTGCACGGAGCTACCTGCCGACCGTGACAGGCGTGGCCGTAATAGGCGAGCGCGTGCTGCGGCTGCTGTTCAGCGACGGCACCGTTGGTGACGTCGACTTCTCATCTGAGCAGTGGACAGGCGTCCTGGAACCGCTTAACGACCCGGACTACTTCGCCCAGGCAGCAGTCAACACCGGGGCAGGCACCATCGTCTGGCCCAACGGCATCGACTTAGCCCCTGAGCCCCTCTACGAGCAGGCTCACGCGCACCCGCTCGTCGCTGCCTGACGCTTAAGGCAGCCGAAGACAAACGCGCCTGCAGCATGCCGGGGAGTTGATCCTCCGCATCTGCGCTAGGCCGGCGGGACGATGCCAGTCGGCAGGGAGGCTGGTGCAGGATGCACTCGGCTGCCCCGGCGTCCACATATGTAGAGCCGTGCAGCGCCAGAACGAGGCCGTTACCACGCGGCGAACCTTTCCCCGGAGCGGAACGGCCCGGATGCGCCCACCCAGGTTTACCGCATGCGCCCATGACAGCGATTTGGAAGATGAATCGTGATAGCGGCGTGCCCATGGTTATACGCCCCGGCCTGTCAAGTTATAGACAATCGGTAGTGGCGCGGCTAACCTCCGGCCATGGATGATGTGCTCCAACCAGAACCCTGCTACGGGACGGTCGATACGAAATTCTGAAAGTGCTAGGCTCGCGGGCCTGACCAGCAGGATGTCGACATCACTGTCGGCATCCCCGTCCCGGCGGGCCCCAGAGCCGTACAGCGCGGCGGCGACAGGCGGAACCGGCCAGGCCAGTATCTCGGCGCGCAGCCGGCGCGGAAGCTCGTCCTGCGCGCGCAGAAGGGCCGTGACCGCCGGATATGCTCCATTGGCCAGATCGCCATGCCGTTGGCCGTAATGTCAGCGAACACGCGCTATTGCCGCAGGTGGATCATTGACAGCTTGGCCGGTCGATGTGCAGAGGTCGGTCCCTCGCTAGACGACCGGGCCCTGGGCAGGGTCAACTGTAGGCCGTGTGGCCGCTGGAGCCCTGATGGCAAAACCGCCGAGATCGCTGCTCTCGTAGAACCGCTCACTCATCTGCATTCCGGCGTAGGCGTCCACAGACTGTGCGTAACTTGTCGCCGCCCCTGGTCATAGGTATGACGGTATCCACAGCTGTGTGGGGAACGCTCGCTTCATGACCAGCCGTCTCACGATGATCCGTTCCACAATACGGCCCGCTGGACCGCAGTTGCTGCAGGTTGCAGTAGCGCAGTGATTACTGCATTACTGCACGAAGAGAACGACGCGGTGCGCGGCTCGCTGAGTTTGTCTTGGGGTAGTCCAGTTTGCCCGCCCTGCCACCAGCCTGTTTCTATGCGGGTCACCACCACCCCGACGCGGCGTCCCGCTGTGTTAACTCACAGTTCTCGCCTGTACACCGCGTGCCAACGTTGCCTGCACCGCTACCGAACCCCGTCAGACGCTGCGATACTGCGCAGATGAGGGGGCTTAGAGTCGCCCTGGCTAACCTCAAGCCGGGCACGGGCAAGACCACGTCGGCGGTCTGGCTGGCCCATGTTTTTGCGCAAGCCGGGAACAGTGTGCTCCTGGTCGACGCTGATCCCTCCGGTAGCGCCCTGGAATGGTCCGACCTCGCATATATGGACCCACGGCTACCGCCGTCGGAGGCGGCGTTCCCGTTCCGCATCGTGGCTCTGCCGTCCCGCGAACTGCACCGCCGGGTGGCCGAGATCGCCCATGCTGATGACGTGGTGATCATCGACACGCCACAGTTGGAGGATCACCCTGGCATCGCCCGTTCGGCGCTGCGGTATGCCGATGAGATTCTGATCCCTTGTGCACCGAGCCCCATAGAGATCAACCGCACCACACCAGTACGCGACGAGATCAACGAAATTGGCGCGGTGCGTGATAGGCCTGCCCGCTCAGCGGTGCTACTGAACCGCTGCATTGCACGCGCGCACTCTACAAATGACGCCCGACAGGCGCTTGAGCGGCTTGGTTATGACGTGCTGGGGACCGCAGTACCCCGGCTAGAGGTTTACGCTCAGAGTTTCGGCATGCCGATTAGACATTCCGGCCGTGATGTGTGGCACGACGTGGCCCGCGAACTCGTTGATCGGTGCCTTCCCCTCCACGCCGCCCGGATATGAGCGCACAGCGAGAGCAGCGCAAAGCGCAGATGACAGCAGCCGCTGCGAGGCGTGCAGAACCTGATGCACGACCGCCGGGCCGGACCGCGATCCGGTCGAAGCCGGTCAGGATTACGCTGGACCTGAGCCCCGAACTCTATCGGCAGCTAACCCAATGGGCAGCTTCGGCCGCGATAGCGCTCGATGTGCCACGGGTGGCGCTGGCGGACGCTCTACGCGCGATGATCCGGGCCACGGCCGAGAGTTCCGACAAAGCTCTCGAGCTACTGCGTCACGAGCGAGAGCAGTAATGCACCTAGCCGCCGGTGATCAGCGGCCACTGCTGGAGCCGGAGGGACCAGTAAGCCTCCAGGAACTGCAGCCGTCCTAATCTGCCGCGGACGGCGTGGGATGTCCGGAGTGGCGATCTTGCCGACGAGCGGAAGTCAGTCACCTTGCTCCACGCGATATCTGTCGCGTGCCCTGAGCATGGCTTCGCCTGCCGACTGACCGCTTCCGAAGCCGCCGTGGATCATCCGACCGTCAAGTGCCAACAGATCAACCCAGACGTGATGGTTTCGCGACGGCGCCTTGCGGCCCCACGGGCTAGAACGCACCTCGCTTGAGTAGTCGACGTCGCTGATGCGGACGTCAAGCCCCTGGCCTCGAACCACACGGCAACCTCGGCGCAGACCGAACCATCGTTGAACACGCCCATGATCATGCCCTTCTGCCGCAGGGGGAGCTCGTGATTAGCGAGGCATCGCTGCTGCCTCAGAACTCCATCCGGTCAGACAGGTGGCCTTCAACGGGCCGGCCGCCCGGGCGACTGGACAGGCACTGTTTACAATTGTAAACTGACCTCATGGGGTTAGACGTCGACTGGCAGCACGGCGAGGACCACATGCGGACCCGGCACCAGATCACGGTGCAGGCGGCGAACGAGGCACTCGCCGATCCTGACGCGCTGCTGTTTGACCCGGACCCAAGAGCACGTCGGGCCAGAGTGCCCGCGTGATCGGCTTCTCGCCGACTGCGGCCGCGGTCCTGGTGGTCATCCTCGTCCGGCGCGAGGACAGGCCAGGATCATGGTGGGGCGCCAACGGCTGGCGGGCAAATAGTACAGACCGCGGATCTACGCTGAAGGGACCCAGCGCCATGAGTGACCCCAAGCAGGCAGTCGAGCAGGTTGCCTCCGAAGCCGACGTCACCGCCGATCAGCCGATGCCACCAGGGGCCGTGTTCACGCGACCGAACAAGTCGGTCACCGTTGCCACCCGCCTCGCCCCCGAGGACCTGGCCGAGATCGAGCGCCTAGCCAGCCGCCTGGACGTGCCGCCGTCCAGCCTCATCCGCGGATGGATCCTCTCCGGGCTCAACGCGCACAAGGACGAGACCGTGCAGAGCACGATCGAGAAAATCTCCGCCGACGTGCAGCGACTCCGCGAACTCGTAGCCTGACCAAACCGGCCCGGCACGCACAGCCGACCCGGCGCTCCCATCACCCCCAGGGACGCGAGCGGCGGCTCATACGCTCATGCATGATGAGCGGATGTGGCTGTCACACCGGTCAGCGCCGACCAGCTGGACCTTGCTACGCACACATGGAACGATCGGCAAGTGAGAAATATAAGGTCCGCGAAGTTTGGCAGTGCGGCGGTTAATGGCGAACCATCCTCGTTGCGCGGGCTGCGCTGGCTGGCTGCCTTTTTCGGAATATCGGTCTTGGCCGTGGGCGGGGTCGCAACTTTCTTTTCGACCAATGGCGCCGGGAGCGCTGCTCTTGTCGTAGGAGGCATCGCGCTCCTGGTTCTGGGCGGTCTCGGGGATCGTGTCGATTTACTGAAGGTCGGCAGCGTTGAGTTTCATCTGCGTGCAGCCGCCCGCGAACTGAGCCGCCGCGCCGATGAGTTGGAGGTCCATGGCGACGACGCAGCTGCAGAGCACCTTCGCGAAGAGGCCGAACGTCTGTTGCTTCAAGCGTCTCCGGCGGCACGAAGTTACGAGGAGCTAAGGAGAACGCGGCCTGCGGGACCACAGCGAACGGCCGAACTATACAGACTCGTGAACGACGCTAAGCGGTACGCCAAGAACCAGCATCCCTCTGCCGAAGCCGTGAGCGACACGTTCAAGCGTGGCGGTGACGGTGACCGCGTGTACGCACTGGTACTCATGCAGGAAGACCCTGCTACAGGCGACGTCGCATGCGTGCTAGATGCCATCTCCCGATCGCGTTCTGCGTTCGAGCAATATCAGAGTCTGTCTACCGCCATTAAAATGCTAGCCCGACTTGGCAATTCGGATCGGAATCAGTTGTCTGATGCAATAAGAGAACAGATGAGGCCCGGCGGGTATATCACGGAGTCCACTGATCGCTGGCGTCTTGCGGAGCAAATTCTGAACGAAACCGACCACGAAGAGCCGCGGTAGGCCGAGCCTGCTTCACCAGGAAGTTCTGGGACGGTACGTCGGCAGCTCCTGAAGGCCACGGACTGACTGGTGAGTTAGGCGTGCCAGCCGACTCACGGGTCCATCCTCACCTGCCGCCGGTGGCCGATCGCCTGGAGCGGCAGCTACGTCGTGAAGCAGGCAGCCGGTGACGTCCAGGACGAGACAAGGCGGCCGTGTGCTCGGACGAAGCCGCCGATCTGGCTTTGGACGTTTTCGGCTACATGTGTAGAGTTGAGTGTGTGAGGATGACCGGGCCGCTGGAGCGCGTGCTGGGTGCGTTCCTGGCAGATCCCGCCGCGCCCCGTTACGGCTATGACCTGATGAAGGCAGCGCGGCTGCCCAGCGGCACCCTGTACCCGCTGCTGACCCGGCTTGAGCGCCAGATGCTGGTCGCTTCGGCGTGGGAGACCCCGCAGCAGGAGGGGCAGCGGCCCAGGAGGTACTACCGGCTGACCGGCGAGGGCATCCGGGTCGCCCGGATCGAGCTCGCGCAAGCTTCCGCCCGCCGTCAGCGCGCGCCCGCCCGCGCTGGCCGCCCGGCACCGGGCAGCCCGGGATGAGGGCAGAGCGCCAGGTACTGCGCCTCGGCGAGTACCTGGTGGGCCGGGCCTGCCAGCGGCTGCCGAAGGGCATCCGGGAGGAGCGGTACCGGGAATGGGCGGCCGAACTGCCCGCCATCCTGCATGATCCGCAGATCCGGCTCGCCCCGCGGCGCGCCGTCCGCATGCTGGGCTACGCGGCGGACACCTTCCGGGGCGCTACCCTGACACACGTCAGGGCCCGGCGGCTGCCGCCCGCCATGACGGCGGCTCTGAGCGTCCTGCTCCTCGCGGGCCTGGCCGTCGTGAGCTGGAACATCGGGAACATCGTGCGGGCGCCGGAGCATCCGCTGAACTACCTGCGGCTGGCCTGGAGTCTGCTTCTCGTGGCCTATCCCATCAGCACGCTGCTGCGCTCCGCCACGCGCGTGGCCACGCTGATCGTCATCAGCGGCACCCTGTCGGGTGTGGCCGTTAACCTCTGGGATGCGGCGCAGGCACCAGGGGACTGGGTGAACTACTTTGCGGCAGCAGGGCTCGTCCTTCTCCTCCTAGCCTTGTGGGTCGCCAGCCGATGGGCCCGCACCAGGCGGACGTAATGCCGCACACAACAAGGTGAGTACTTTCCGTCTCAAGGTGATTGGTGGCTGCCGCCGCGCTATAGGGATCCGCAGTCCGCGGGGGGCCTTCGGCCTCTTCGATATCGGCTGGCCCATCTGACCAACTGCATGGCCACCTGAGAACGCGCGACTTACTATGCCGCCGATAGCTACCGTCCGGCGGTGAACTGAGGTCGGCCGCTGGCACTGGCCCTGGCCGTGGCTTACCGGAATTTGATTGGCTCAGTTTGGCTCTCAGCGGACACGGGCCCGAACGTATGTCCTATTCCGGGCGCGACGTTGAGCGTCATCCAGCGACATCAAGCCTCGTCGAGCGACGCCGCACCCGCCGCAAGATTTCACGAAGGAGCGATCGCTCGCAGGCAGTTTACATAGCCCTGAACTGAATGGCGAAAAAATCTCTCTACGTGCTCACCTGGCGCCCCGAGCAGGACTCGAACCTGCGGCCTACTGCTTAGGAGGCAGTCGCTCTATCCGCCTGAGCTATCGGGGCCAACGGCCGACCCGGCCCGCGCCCAACCCAGCGCGACTGGGGAACACGGCCGAGAAAGCCGCCCTAAGCCTAACCGGTCACCGGCCTTTGCATGGCACAGGCGTCGGGCCGCAACAGACTGCGGCGAGCAGCGGGCTTCACCGGAACCATAGGCTGAAGCCGAGAGCACGAACGGCCCGGACGGGAGCGGCACGGTGCAGGTACGAGATGTCATGACGCAAGCGACTATCACCGAGTCACCACAAGACAGCCTCCGGTCTGCGGCGGAGCGGATGTGGCGTCAGCAAACCGGCTCGCTCATCATCACCGAGGACGGCAACCTCATCGGCATCATCACCGAACGAGATCTTCTCCGCGCCGTCGCCCTCGGCGGCGATCCCGACAAGACGACGGTTGACGACGCGATGACCGCCGAGGTCTTCACGGTGACGCCGGACATGCCGCTCCAGGACGCCGCCCGCGAAATGGCCGCCCGCTGGATCCGCCACCTGCCCGTGGTGGAGGCCGGCAAGTTGCTCGGCGTGGTCAGCATGCGCGACGTCACCGGCGTATTCGCCGCTATGGCGACCGGCAACGTGCGCGTGGAGCACGAGTTTGACCAGCTAGTCCGCGAGCGCCGGCTCGCCAGGATCGAGCACGGCGACCTCGACTAGCCAGCGTCCTCGGCACCGCGCCCGATCAGCGCGCCGAGCCGCTTGACGCAGCCGCCCTATCCACGCCGACGGCGAGACCAGTAAGGGAACGGGGTGGGCAATGGAGACCTCCAGATCAAGGACAGCGAGGGCAACCTGGTCGGACTCGCCAGCCTCAACGCGCCGAGCTGGCCCGGCCGCCCCAGCGCACGCCCCACGAGCGGCCGAGCTAGCAGCGAGGCATTGGCCGATCTATGCCTGTTTGGCCGTTTTCGGGATCTGTGTTGTCGAGGAGTTCCAACGACATGGCTGGAACTCTGCTGCGGATACAGCAGCAGTAGGTCGGCAGCGACGACGCTCGATCCCGGTTCTGATCTCCGCAGCGCCCGGGGGGCTGCCCACCGAGCCGGCTACGGCAGCCCACCGAGCCGCTACGGCAGCGCGAATGGCAGCGAAAGCCCGTCCAGCGCGTGCCCGCACGGGCAGTCGCGATCCAACGGCAGGTCCTGGATGGCCTGGAGTATCACCTGACGCAGCCGGGTCACGTTCGCGGCGAACACACGGAACACCTCTTCGTGTGTCACGCCCTCGCCCTCCTCGACGCCGGCGTCGGTGTCCGTGACGAGCGTGATCGTGGTGTAGCAGAGCGCTAGCTCGCGGGCCAGGACGGCCTCGGGATACCCGGTCATGCCGATCAGGGTCCAGCCCTGCCGGGCATACCAGTGCGACTCAGCCCGCGTGGAGAACCGCGGCCCTTCGATCACGACCAGCGTCCCGGCGGTGGCGGGCTCCCAGCCTGTTGCCCGGGCCGCGCCGATCGCAACGGCCCGCCCGACCGGGCAATAGGGATCGGCGAACGCCACGTGGACGGCGCCGCCTTCGTCATAGAACGTCTGAATCCGGCCGGATGTCCGGTCAACTAGCTGATCGGGCACCGCCAGCGTGCCAGGACCGTAGTCGGCGGTGAGCGAGCCCACCGCGCTGGGCGCGAGGATCTGCCGAACGCCAACCGAGCGCAGCGCCCACAGGTTGGCCCGGTACGGGATCCGGTGCGGCGGGAACCGGTGATCGCGGCCGTGCCTGGGCAGGAACGCGACGCGCTTGCCCCCGACCTCGCCGATGACCAGCGGGTCGCTTGGCCTCCCGAACGGCGTCTCAATCAGCATCTCGTCAGCGGAGTCGAGGAACTCATAGAACCCAGATCCGCCGATGACGCCGATCTCTGCCTGCTCACTCACGCGGCAAATGTACCGGCCGGCCGTGCGAGTCCCCTAGCGCATGCCGAGCAGGAGCTCACTTGGCTGCCGAGAGAGTACGGCTCTCAGTTCGCGGTCGACGCCGCTACCGACGATGACTTCTTCTTGTCCCCCGAGCCCGACCCCGACCCCGAACCCGAGCCCGACCCGGAGCCGGATCCCGAGCCAGAGCCGGAGGCCGACGAGCCAGAGCTGCTCGAATCGGCCGACGAGCCTGACGAAGTCGATGACTTGGCGGCGTCGGAACTGGACGACGAGCCCTCTGACGAGGATCCATTGGACCCGGCGGCCGCGCCGTCCTTGCCAGCCGCGACGGTGCTCGACCCGTTCCGGCTGTCGGTCCGATAGAAGCCTGAGCCCTTGAAGACGATGCCGACCGGCGAGAAAACCTTGCGTAGCTTGCCGCCACAGGCGCTGCAGACGGTCAGCGGGTCATCGGTGAACCGCTGCACGACCTCGGAGCGGTCTCCGCAATCGGTGCAGGCGTACTGGTACGTCGGCACGTATCCCTCCCTCTGCGGCGTTAGCACTCGCCGCCGTCAACTGCTAAATGGTAGCAACGGCTAGCGAAGCCTGCAGATTCCTTCCCCCGGCATGGCAACGGCCCGGACCAGCTGATCGTGCTCGGCGGCCGGCACCTCGTCGACTAGCTCACCGTCGTAGAGCGGCGCCACCGTCAGGATCGCCGCACCCACCCTGACCAGGGCCCGGTCGTAGCTGCCGCCGCCGCGGCCGAGCCGGCGCCCGCCGCGATCGACCGCCAGCGCCGGCGCGATGACCAGGTCGGCGCTTGTGATCGCCATCACGCCGCGGCGCGGCTCGGTCGGCTCCAGCAGCCCGCGCGGCCGCGGTGCCAGGGAGTCCGGGCCCTCGTAGGAGGCCCAGTCCAGATCGCCATCTGGCTGGAGAACAGGCACCAGAACGTACGTGCCGCGCTTCCAGAGCGCGAAGAGCAACGCCCGCGTGTCTGGCTCGGTACCGACCGACACATAAGCGGCGACCGTCCCGGCCATCTGCATCTCGGGCAGCTCGAGCAGTGCGTCTCGGAGCTGGCGTCCGGCGGCCGCGCGCTGCTCAGCTGCCATGGCGCGGCGTCCGGCCAGCGCAGACGCCCGCAGGGCCGCCTTCGCTTCGGTTAGGCCGGCCACGCTGACCCGCCCGCCGGTGCCAGCCGATCAACGGCGGCCTGGTTTGGGTGCCCAGACTCGGGCATATTTAGGCAGGTCGGCCGCGACTTGCTGGCCGGCGGGGACTCTCGAGGACGCTTCGGCGTCCCGGCAAACTCAGGCGTCTCACCAGACGCATGCATCTCAGCAACCGCATGCATCTCGGCAGACTCTGACATAACAGGTCCATCGGGCAGGCCGGTTGCACCGGACTCCTGATCGTCACCTTCCGGGCCTGTACCGTGCACGAGTCCTCCGGCTCGCTAGCTAAGGTTCTCAGCATGGCTCACTCACCGCCCGTTAACAAAGCAGTCATCCCGGCGGCTGGCCTGGGCACCAGGTTCGTGCCTGCGACCAAGGCGATGCCGAAGGAGATGCTGCCGGTTATCGACACGCCAGCCATTCAGTACGTCGTCGAGGAAGCGGCCGCGGCCGGCCTCACCAACGTGCTCATGGTCACCGCGCGCAGCAAGACCAACATCGAGGACCACTTCGACCGG
Organism: uncultured Actinomycetota bacterium; assembly: GCA_963792725.1. Taxonomy (GTDB): domain Bacteria; phylum Actinomycetota; class Actinomycetes; order Streptosporangiales; family Streptosporangiaceae; genus JAJYUU01. The sequence goes on from CAWBXJ010000006.1 coordinate 650,558, forward strand.
AACATCGAGCTCGAGGAAGTCCTCGCCGCCAAGGGTGACGACGCAGGCCTGGCCAGTATCCAGGCCTCCAACGAGATCGCGGCGATGCACTACGTGCGCCAGGGCCAGGCACTCGGCCTCGGCCACGCCGTCCTGTGCGCCGCCGACCACGTCGGCAATGAACCCTTCGCCGTCCTGCTGGGCGACGACTTCATCGACTCCCGCGACAGGCTTCTGCAGCGCATGATCGAGGTGCGGCACCAGTACGGCGGCAGCATCGTGGCGCTGATGGAGGTCGAGCCGGAGGATGTATCGGCTTACGGCGTCGCGACGATCAAGCCAACGGACTCCGACGACGTCGTCGCGGTCACCGACCTGGTGGAGAAGCCGCCGGTCGGCGAGGCACCCTCGAACTGGATCGTGGTAGGCCGGTACGTGTGCGACCCGGCGATCTTCGAGGTGCTGCGCAACACCACGCCCGGTCGCGGCGGCGAGATCCAGCTCACCGACGCGCTGCGCACGCTCGCGCGGACAGATCGCACGGACGGCGTCGACGGCGGCGGCGTGCACGGGGTGCTGTTCCGCGGCCGTCGCTACGACACCGGCAACAAGCTCGACTACCTCCGGACGCAGATCAAGTTCGCGTGCGAGCGCGCCGACATCGCGCCGGAGTTCGTACCCTGGCTACGCCACTATCTGGAGACTCTGGGCCCGGCCAGCAACTAATGGATTCAGTAGAGACGTACGTCGCCGACATCCTGGCCGCGATCCGGCCGCTGTCGCCGCGTGAGCTGACGCTCGCCGACGCGCTCGGCGCGGTTCTGGTCGCCGACGTGACCGCGCGGTGGCCACTGCCATCGTTCGACAACTCGGCCATGGATGGCTACGCGGTCCGCGCGGCCGACATCGCGACCGCTAGCGCCGGTGACCCGGTCGTGCTCGCCGTGGACGGCGAGATCGCGGCGGGCGACACTGGCAGGCGCGACCTCGTTCCCGGCACGGTTATCCGGATCATGACGGGTGCGCCGATGCCCGCGGGTGCGGACGCCGTCGTTCCGGTGGAGCAGACCGACGGCGGCACCGGCCGCGTGGCGATCAACGAGCCGGTGGCGCAAGGCGCGGCGATCCGCCTGACCGGCGGCGACGCGCAACCAGGCGACGTGCTGCTTACCGCCGGCACGATGCTCGGCGCCGTCCATCTCGGCCTCCTGGCCGCGGCCGGTCATGGCACTGTGCAGGCCAGGCCCAGGCCGCGCGTCACCGTCATCTCGACCGGGAACGAGCTGGTCGAGCCGGGCACTGAACTCATACCCGGTCAGATCTGGGAGTCGAACGCGACGATGCTCGCCGCCGCGGCGCGCGAGGCAGGCTGTCCGGCGCGTCGCTACCCGATCGTCCGCGACGACACCGACGCGGTCCTGGCTGCCGTGCAGGACGCACTGGCCGACGCTGACCTGCTCATCACCAGCGGCGGCGTCAGCATGGGCGCCGAGCACGACGTCGTGAAGGCCGCCCTGTCAACGCTCGGGACCGTCACGTTCCGCAAGGTCGCGATGCAGCCCGGCATGCCGCAGGGGTTCGGCACGGTCGGCCCAGCGGGCACCCCGATCTTCACCCTGCCGGGTAATCCGGTGAGCGCCTACGTCTCGTTCTGCCTGTTCGTCCGGCCTGTGCTCGATGCCCTGCAAGATCCAGAACGACAAGATTCAGACCGGGAACGGGGTAAGCCTGCGCAAGCCGTGCTCACCCAGCCGGTGCACTCCCCAGCGGGCAAGCGCTCATTCCTGCGCGGCGTCCTCGACGAGCCTGCTGGACTCGTCACGCCGGTCTCGGGCCAGGCCTCGCACCAGCTCGCCTCGCTCGCGAAGGCGAACGCGCTCGTCATCGTTCCCGAGCAGGTCACGTCCCTGGACGCGGGCGAGACGGTCGACGTGCTGGCGCTGCCATGACGCGGGAGCTTTCATGACACGGGAGCTGCCATGACACAAGGCCCGCTCACTCATCTGGACGCCAGCGGACAGGCTCGCATGGTCGACGTGTCCGGCAAGGACGTGACGGCCCGGTCGGCGACGGCAACCGGAACCGTCCTGCTGTCGGCCGAGGCGGTCGCCGCGCTGCGAGCCGGCGACGTGCCCAAGGGCGACGCGCTCGCCGTTGCCCGCATCGCTGGCATCCAGGGCGCCAAGCGCACGCCCGACCTGATCCCGCTCTGCCACCCGATCGCGCTGCACTCGGTCGCGGTCGAACTCGAGGTCGCCGACCACGGGGTGCTCATCACGTGCACGGCGCGTACCGCCGACCGGACCGGCGTCGAGATGGAGGCACTGACCGCCGTGTCGGTGGCCGCCCTGGCGCTGATCGACATGATCAAGGCAGTCGACCCGGCGGCAGTCATCACTGACGTCCGGGTCGAGGACAAGACCGGCGGCAAGACCGGCAGCTGGCATCGACCGTGACGCGGGCACTGGCAGTTACCGTCTCCAATCGCGCCGCCGCCGGCGTGTACGAGGACAGGTCGGGACCTGTCCTGGTCGAGCTGCTGCGCGCGGCGGGCTGCGACGTCGACGGGCCGGTCGTGATCCCGGACGGGGCGGCGGTCGAGGCGGCGCTGCGTGATGCGGTCGCCGCCGGTTACGACGTGGTCGTGACGACGGGCGGGACGGGGCTGACGCCGGGCGACCAGACTCCGGAGATGACCAGCCTGGTGCTAGACCGGGAGATACCCGGCATTCCCGAGGCGATCCGCGCGGCTGGCGTCGCCGCCGGGGTGCCGTCGGCGGTGCTGTCACGTGGCGTGGCCGGGCTGGCGAGCACCACGCTGATCGTGAACCTGCCCGGATCGACCGGCGGCGTGCGGGACGGCATGGCCGTGCTCGCTGGCCTGCTCGGTCATGCCATTGATCAGGTGCGCGGCGGCGACCACCCGCGCCCCGTGGCCGGGTGACAACGTCGGCGGTCCGTCACAATCGGTTTTCGCATCGTTTCGTCACGCGACCCGATAGCGGAGCATGCCGCGCTCACGCGATGATGGAGACGTGGCACGCTCGCGTGGATGGGTCACGCTCACTGAGCCGGCACTGCTTGATGCCCCGGTCAGCCTGCGCCCGATAAAGGTCAAAGACGCCGCCATCTGGCGCGATACCAGGGTGCGCAACGCCACCTGGCTGCGTCCGTGGGAGCCGACCAACCCGGAGACACCGCTCTACCGGTCCAGCCTGGGCCCGTACGTGGCGATGGCCCGGACGATGCGGCGCGAAGCGCGGCAGGGCCTCGCGCTGCCCTGGGTCGTGACCTACGACGGTAAGTTCGCCGGGCAGCTCACGATCGGCAGCATCGTCTGGGGGTCGGCCAGGTCGGCTCAGGTCGGCTACTGGATCGACGAGGCGTTCGCTGGCCGGGGCGTGATCCCGACTGCGCTCGCGCTGGCGCTGGACCAGTGTTTCTTCGGCGTGGGCCTGCACCGGATCGAGGCGACGATCAGGCCGGAAAATATGGCCAGCCGCCGAGTGGTGGAGAAGCTCGGCTTCCGCGAGGAAGGCCTGCGGCGGCGCTGCCTGCACATCGACGGCGCCTGGCACGACCACATCTGTTACGCCCTGACGATTGAGGACGTCCCCAATGGGCTGATGCCGCGATGGCGCAGCATGGTCAGCTCGCGGCTGCGGGCCGGCTGACCCGAGCACCGTAGCGAAAACGCGGCCGCTCACCGGCCGCCCACGCACCGCTCACCGGCCGCGCACGCACCGTTCGCCGGCCGCGCGTGCGCCGTTCGCCGGCCGCGCGTGCGCCTGTCTCATGGCGCACCGTGAGCCGGGCGAACGCCGATCTCGCGACACACCGGGCCGAATGCTCGTCAACTCAGCCGCCGGCGTTTACCGTGCGTGACGTGACCACCGCCGATTCGCTACCTTGCGCCACGCGTGACATGGTGACGGCGCGGCGAGTCGCGTCCCGCGCAGTACCCGCCGTGGCTGAACTCGCGGTGCGCCAGTGAGCAGCTCGTTCCTCTATCTCGCCATCGTCGCTGTGTGGGCGTTCGTGCTGGTCCCGCGCTGGCTGCGCCGTCAGCAGGTGCAGCCGCAGGTGGAGGTGGACGTCGAGGTCGACGTCGAGTTCGCGGCCGCCTACGACGCCGAGGCGGGCGGGCGTGTGTTCGGCGAGGACGCATGGACCAGTAGCTACGGCGACGACGCCGAAATGACGGCGGCTCCGCCGGCTCAGTACTCCCCCGCGCCGCTGCCGCGGTCGCGGGTGCTCCGGGCCCGTCGGCGGCTGCTCACGATGCTGCTGCTGCTGACCGCCGTGGCTGGAGCGTGCACGGCCCTCAAGCTCACATCGTGGTGGGTGTGTATCCCGCCAGCCGGGATGCTCGGCGCCTATCTCCTCCTGCTCCGCGAGGCCGCGCTCGCGGATGCCGAGCAGGCGCGCCGGCGGGTAGCCATGGAGTGGCGAGTCCAGGCTGCCCGCCAGCGCGCTTATGAGGCTGCGATGGAGCGTGACGCGCAGCCATCGGCACAGATCATCGACATCTCAGCCAGGGTGGGCGACCAGCTGTACGACCAGTACGCCGACGCCACCGTGCGAGCCGTGGGCGACTGACGCCGACGGCGGTCAGCCGCCGCCGTCCCGCGTCTGGGCGGTCGGTAACGGATCGCCCAGAGCGAGGAGTGCCCGGGATTTGCTACGCTGACTGGCGTTCCAGGGGCTGTAGCGCAGTCCGGTAGCGCACCTCGTTCGCATCGAGGGGGTCAGGGGTTCAAATCCCCTCAGCTCCACGCATAACCGCAGTTCAGGCTGATGATGCCAGTCAGCGATGACGCCGTTCATGATCTTATGACCGCCATTCGACCGTCGTCCTGGGAGTCGGCAATCGGCACTCCCCGGTCTCAGCGGGGGACCTCGGCATGCATTTTCGCCGATCTCTGCGCCGTCTGAACAAAGATCATGGTCGCTGCGGGCGCGCACTACCTGACTGGACTGACGCGTGTTTGCGGGAGGGGCACGCCGACGAAGACTGCTGGCGCGCCTAGGCTGGCAATGGGCCTGTCGGCGCCCGCGTGTGGCAGATCACATTTCCTTGACGGTTTGCTGCAGGGTCTTGTCGATGTCCTTCGGGTCTACGTCAAGCTCCTTGGCGGTCTGCTTCTCCGCCCCGCTCACCGCCTTCTTGATCGCGTCCTCGACCTTGTCTTCCCCCACCACGACCAGACCGGCCTGGCCCGGATCGATGAAGTCGCCGAGCTGCTTGGCGTCCGAGCGCGACATCCCCTTGGCCAGATGCCCGCTGACGGCGCCGATCACGCCGCCGGCCGCGGCCGCCCCCAGGACGGCCGGAGGGAAGATGACCCCGACCGCTGCTCCCGCGGCTGCGCCCCACCAGGCGCCCTTCCGAGTAGCTGTCTCGTCTTTGTTCTCATGCACCTTGCCGCTGGCGTCCTTGGTGACCACAGCCGCATCGTAGGAGCCCACCAGGCCCGCCGCGTGCGCGTCTTTGATGACCTGATAGTCGTCCTGTGCTGCTGCTTCGTCGGGATATGTCGCTACCAGGACGAACGTGCTGCCCGATCCGGCCATGCCGGCCTCCCCAGTTTCCGCTGGCGTTAATCCGCCAGGCGCGGTTGTGAAGCTCCGTCGGCCGCCTGCTGGCCGCCGCGTCGTGTCGTCCAGCCTGTCAGCCGGACGGCTGGCTGGTCGTCACCCGTATCGGGCGAGAACTACCGCCGGGGACCGGAGCGCTGAGAAGCGATGCTCAGCCGGCCTTGGACCTGCTGCTTTGCTCGTGATGCCGTGGTTCAGGCATCGGGCCTGGCGTAGATCACGGCGATGGTGGTGCGGTCCCGGCGGTGTGCTTCTGGCTCTTTTGCAGCAGGTTTGCCAGGAGCATGACGATGACGGCGATGCCGACGCCGGCGAGGGTGAACAGGATCCGGCGTCCCTCGGAATCGAGGCTGGAGGGATGGGGGATGTCGACAGCGATCAGGACGCCTGCGGCTACGGCTGCGGTGTACCAGGCGTAGTTGACGGTGCGGGTCGCTCCTGCCAGCGCGAACAGGATGACGGTGATCACTTCGAGCGCGGTCTTGTTGGTGACGGTGGTGAGGAACAGGGCAGCGACAGCGGCGCCAAGGATCGCCCCGGCCAGGCGCTGCTCGGCGATGAGGGCGGATTGCTGCAGGTCGGGCTTCATGGCGATGAGAGCGGCGATGGGCATCCAGTAGGCATCCGGCAGGGCCAGGCCGAAGGTGATCGCCACGGCGATGGACACCGCGGCGGCCCGGATGACCGCGAACAGGATCAGCGGCCGGGTCAGCTGATGCGGCGAGATGTCGCCGGGGATCTCGGCAACCGGCTGGGGCTGTGTCGTGCGGCCGCGCGCGAGCCAGATGATCAGGGTGCAGGCAACCGTCAGGCCCGCGCCGATCAGCCAGGCCAGGGCCTGCGGCCAGGAGCTGGTATGGGTCCGGGCCGCCTGGTAGCTGCCCGGCAGGGCCAGGGTGATGATGAACCACACGTTCAGCAGGTAGGCCGCGACGAACCGGTGCGCGCCGTACTTCACCGCCAGGCCCGCCAGCAGGGTGAGCACGAAGACGGCCAGCACCACCAGGCCCCACGCGTCTTGCCCGATGCCGAATCCAAGCGCTGTCAGCAGCGCGCCGGCCGCGGCCATCGCTGCCATCCGGGACAGCCGGTAGAGGTACTGCCCGCCGGGATCGCTCAGGGCGACGAGCACCGCCCCGAAGATCACGGTCAGGAAGTACTTCCGCTCGTGCGGGAACACGCCTACCACGATCAGTGGCACCAGGATGACGGCCAGGATGGCGCCCCGGCGGAGGCTGAACGCCTGCCACTTTGGCGCGAACACGTCGGCCAGGTGACTCATCGCTGCCCCCTATCGGGGTCCTGGCCTGGCGGCGTGGCTGGATTGGCGGTGCCGGACTGGGCCTGCCGGCCGAGGCGCACCGCCCCTGTGAACAGTTTCAGCACCAGGCCCAGGACCAGCAGGTCCAGGATGATCTGGACGGTCACCACCAGCCGGGCGGCCTGGCTGACCCCGGTAATGTCCCCGTACCCCACGGTGCTGAACGTGACGACCGTGAAGTACAGCGCATCGGTGCGGGTAAGGTGCTCGCTGAAGCTGGCCGGGGTGGTCCGGGCCATCGCGAAGTACGCCGAGGCGAACAGCAGCAGGAAGAACGGCACCGTGGTGGCCAGCGCCTCGGCCGCCCGCACCCCCGGATTCCTGGCCCTGAGAATCTGGCGCAGCTGCCAGGCGGCAGCCGCCGCCAGAAGCAGCAGCCCCGCCACCAGGATCACCGCCAGCGGCACCCGGCCCAGCACATCCAGCGGCAGCAGGTAGTACAACACCACCAGCGTGATGGCCGAGGCGAGCGACCGGAGAGTCCCTAGCTCGATCTGCCGCCGGCGCCCGGCGGGCACCGGCGCCCGTCCGGCCCGGCTAGTCACGGCCGGGCGGAGCGGGCAACGGCGCGACGCAGCGTGGAGCGGCCGGCGATCCAGCCGCAGTCCGCCTCACCCTCCCGCGTTCCCCGCACTGAACGACCCCCCGGCTGCGAGTCTGCGCCCGCCGGGCCTTGCTCTACACCACCCCTCGCGGGTGAACCCGGCAAGTGGTCCCCGACCTAGCCCACAGCGGTTGGCACGGACTGCCAGACGTTGCGTCGGGCCGGATCTGCTCGGTAGGCCGCAGCGACGGGTCCGGGCACGGGCTCCGTCCTGGGCCCGACCCTGTCGCAGCGAGCCTGGTGCCGGTCAGCAACGCCGCCAGCACGCCATGACAACGTCCGGCGCGGCGACGGATCTGCTGCACCGCACCGCTGCAGCCCGCGCCTCGTTGACAAGTTCATCCGGATCGGGTGACGGTGACACGCCAAGCACTGGGCAGATTAACGCTGCTTGAGGAACCAGGCTGCGGCGGCTGCAAGCTGCCCCGGCCGGATTCGTCTGTATCGGACCGCCGCTGAGGGAGGACCCATGGCAACGACCACGGAGCGCAGCCAGATGACCGAGGCAGCTGAGGAAGAGCTGCTCACCGCACTCATGGGAAAACGTGAGGAAGAGGACGAGGGGCCGGGCATCGAGCACCCACTACTGCTCGCCGCGCTCATGCGCCGCCGCCGGGACCGCGGCGGCGAAAGCATCATCGAGCACCCACTACTGCTCGCCGCCCTGATGCGCCGCCACGAGGAAGAGGACGAAGGGCCGGGCATCGAGCACCCACTACTGCTCGCCGCGCTCATGCGCCGCCGCCGGGACCGCGGCGGCGAAAGCATCATCGAGCACCCACTACTGCTCGCCGCGCTCATGCGCCGCCGCCGGGACCGCGGCGGCGAAAGCATCATCGAGCACCCGCTCCTGCTCGCCGCGCTCATGCGCCGCCGTGAGAAGGCGGCGGCCTCATCGAGCACCCGCTCCTGCTCGCCGCGCTGGCCCGGTAACCGCTGGGCGCGGCGCGGCACAGTAGCCCACTGGTGACCTGGCCGCCGCCTAGCCGAGGGGCAGTCCGTCCCATCGAACGGTGCTGCCGCCGGGTCTAGAACACCAATGACGGTCAGACCCGCCATCCGGTACGTCGGCAGCAGGCGACCGGACGGCGGGTCACCCGATATCCGCAACAGCAAATAGAAGGATTAGACATGGCGGATCAATCGTCCAAAGCAGCCGAGGAGCAAGTGGAGTCGCTGATCGACGACTTGATCGGCGAGATATTCAATGAGTCCCGTGCGTCCTCCGAATCTTCAGGGCGTGGCATGGCTGGCGCCACTGCCCTATTCGAGACGGCTTTCGGATCCTCGCGCGGAGCATCGCGGATCTCGACGGTTGAAAGAATCCTTCTTGCAGAGGCATTCGCCGCCGAGCTGGCCGACGCGCTCGCACCCGCGCTGGCCGAGCAGCTCGCACCCCGACTCATGAAGGCCCTAGAACAGCTCGCAACCCGTGATGCAGCAGGCACGAAACCCGCATCAGCGGCCAGACCAAGCAGTCAGGGAAGGAAGCCCGAAACAAAATGATCGGGCAACGGCGCGCAGAAGGCCACTTATCCGGGTGACCGGGCCGTCCATTCCGCCGGCAGCCCCCACTCGCACAATGCAGGTCAGCGTAGCGCGGGTGCTCCCTGACGGCCATACGCAACTGGGCCGAGTGCAGACCTGCATGGCGGCGCCGCGCAACGCCGTCTTTGCGCCCAGCCAGCCAGGTCGCTAACGGCCTGTATCAGTCGCCTCAGGCGCCGGGAGACGGACTGCCGGGATCTTCCACCGCGCCGCAGCGGGCGTCCATGTCCTCGGCCACGCGGTGGACGAAGGACCGGGCCGTCGCCTGCGCGGCTCGGTGCAAGATGGCCCTGTCGAGGCCTGATCCGAGCGGACCGAGCGGCGGGTTGTACTCGCCGGCCAGCGACAGCCGGCACCTGTCGCTCCCTGCGGGGGTCAGCGTGAGGTCGGCGTCGAGCGGAGGGAACAACCCGGCCGGGCCTGTACTCTCCCAGCGCAGCGTGAGAACGGCAGCGTCAGTCGGTACTGACCAGGCCCAGGACATGCACGTCGACCAGCTTGGACAGCCTGACGCCTGGCGCTTCCCGGACCGACCTTGGTCAGCCCGGCCAGGCCAACACCGTACGCCTGCTCCGACGCCTTGCCCAGTGAGCTGTAGGTCAGGCTTTCAAGGCGCTCCCTGGCCACCGGGAAACCGATGTCGATCAGGACCTCGGACGCGACGAGCACCTCCTCATCCGACGACGCGCGGTCGGCAGCGGGGTAGGGGCATTAGTCCCGCTGTCGATCACGATCGCCTCGACAAGCACGCTCGTGGCGGGCGTCAGGCGCCCGGGACCTGCCCGAGAATCCAGCCGAATTCCGATACGATCCGGACGCCGAGGCCTTCGGTATAGAGCGGCCGGATAGCCTCGCGCACCACCTGGGCAAACCGGTCGTAGCCAACCGCCTGCAGAGCAGGCCAGGACGGGCCGCCAGCAGCGAGCGCTCGCACGGCCAGGTCAAGGTCGGGGAACTCGTTGATGGCCTGAGCGGTGCCACGGTCGACGAACTCCAGGCCGGCGTCGGCGAGCATCTGCTCGGCGACTCCTGGCCGTCCGGTATCACCCTGATTGAGGGTGGCCTCGACGTGGCCAGGCGGCGAGAGTTCCAGCAGCGTTGCGAAGAAGGACAGCAGCCCGAGCCTCCTAGGCGATCCCCAGAAGCTGAACCCCACGAAGCCACCTGGCCGCACTACCCTGCGGGCCTCCCGCAGGGCTTCCTCGCATCCCTTCCAGATCCCGTTGAAACTCGTAGCCAGATCGAAGGAGTCGTCTTCGAACGGCAGCGCGAACATGTCCCCGACCCGGAAGTCCCCGCCGGGCGTACGCGCCAGCGCCAGCGCGATCAGTGCCTCGGAGGCGTCCAGTCCGGCGACTGTGGCCCCGCGGTCGGCCGCGACCCAGGCCGCGTATCCGGAGCCGCAGGCGATGTCGAGCAGTCGTGTCCCTGGGCCGAGGCCAGCCCGGTCAAAGAGCGCGTCATTGACCCGCCGCGCATAGGGCTCCACCAGATACGCCCAGTCCGCGGCTCGCTCACCCCAGGCCTGTCCAGACTCGATCCACCCCATCGGCCCCTCGCCTCCACCGCCGATCCTGCCCTGCCACGGACGACCACCACAACGCTGGCGGTCGCGGCCGATCCTCAGCTGCCACAATGCTGCGATGACACAGCCCGAAGAGCACGTGCTGACGGGCGGGAATGTCGCAGACGTCGTCGTCCGGGTGGGCGATACAGTGCGCAAGCCAGCGGGCCCGCAGACACCAGCGGTGTCAGCGTTCCTGTCCTACCTGACCGACGCCGGGTTCTCCGGCGCCCCGCGAACGCTGGGGATAGACGAGCGCGGCCGCCACATCCTCGAGTACATTCCCGGCGAACTGGCACACGGGATGCCCCCGATGGACCTGGACGGCTTGCACCGGGCGGGCAGCCTGATCCGCGAATTTCATGACATCGCCGCAGGTTTCGTTCCGCCGTCCGATGCGTACTGGGACGTCGTCATCCCCCCGGACCGCGCTGACCTCATCTGTCATCACGACCTAGCGTCGTGGAACCTCGTCTGCGGCGGTGACCGGTGGGCGTTCATCGACTGGGACGGCGCCGGGCCAGGGTCGCGGCTGTGGGACCTGGCCTGGTCTGTGCCGAGCTTCGTGCCGCTTGACCCTGGCGGCGACCCGGCAGCCGACGCCCCGCGCCTGCGCGCGCTGGCCGATGGCTACGGGCTCACCGCCGCGCAGCGCCGCGAACTGCCTCCGCTTATTGGTGCACACTCCCGTGGCATGTTCGACCTGCTTCGCACCTCGTCGCAGGCCGGCAGGCAGCCATGGGCGAGGCTGTACGCGGAGGGCCATGGCGACTACTGGGGACCGGTCGCTGACTATTCCGATCAGCACATCGACACCTGGACTCGAGCGCTCCGCTAGCCCGGCCACGCCAGCGTCCTAGCCCGGCCACGCCAGCGTCCGCCCGTTCTACACCTCCTGCATGACGTCTTCACCAGATCTGCACACGCGTGCCATGTGCTGTGCAGAACGAGGGAGGTCGCGTGATCGGGCTATCGGCGCTTGCCATCTCGGCACCGCTGTCGTATCTGGCTGCCTTCTGGGTCCCGGCACTGGACGCCGTCCTGCCGATCCTGCCGAGCGAAACCGTCGTGATCGCCCTCGGTGTCGCCACCGCCGGAAAGACCGATCCGCGCATCGCCATCCTGGTCTTGCTGGCGGCCGTCGGCGCCTTCGCCGGCGACAACCTCGCTTACCTCATCGGGCGGCGCTTCGGGCCACTGGCAGAGCGGCGGTTCTTCGCCGGCGAACGCGGCGAGCGCAGGCGTGCGTGGGCTCAGCACACGCTTGACAGGTTCGGGGCCGGCCTGATCATCTTGTGCCGCTTCCTTCCTGGCGGGCGTACGGCGGTGACGCTGACCTGCGGGATCGTCGGTTACGACCGCAAGCGCTTCGTGCTGGCCACCGCCTGCGCGGGCGTTATCTGGGCGAGCTATGCCTACTTCCTGGGCCGGCTCGGCGGCGCGGCGTTCGAGGGCAGGCCGTGGGCGGGCTTCTTGCTCGCCCTCGGGTTCGCGTTCGTAGTCAGCGCCCTGGTGGAAGGCGTGCGCAGGGTCCGCAGCCGGCGGGCACGGCTCCGCGTGCCAGCTGCTCTCCACTCCGCCAGCACGGCCACCGCACCGGTTCCGCACTACGAGCGGGTGGACTGATGTTGTCGCCACGGATAGCAGATTCGCTGCGGGCAGCAGAGTCGCTGCGGGCAGCAGGAAGGTGGTGGCAGTGTCCATAAGTGACTGGTTTGTGCTTGCGCCGTGGCTCGCCTTCGCGGCGGGCGTGATCATCTTCTACGTGTGGCCCCGCCGCCCAGCCGGGCCGTGGCCTCGGCGCGCTCGGATGCCGTCGAGTACCGGCGGGCGGCCAGGCGCGCGGGCGGCGGTCCAGGCAGGCGGCAAGCGGGTAGCCAACTCAGGGCGCCACAAGACGACATCGCCATGAGCCAGGTCGCCGCCGCCGCGGTCGCGGTAGCAGCGGCCCTGGGCGCAGCGTGCTCGTTCGGCATCGGCGTAGCGCTCCAGCATCGTCAGGTCCAGCGGGAACGGGGCCGCGGTCCGCTGCGGTTGCTCGGCCAGCTAGCCCGGCGCCGGCTCTGGCTCGCCGGCATCGGCCTCGCCATCGCTGCGTATGGCCTCCAAGCCGTCGCACTCGCCTTCGGGCCACTGGCGCTCGTGGCCCCGATTGTCGCCACCGATCTGCTGTTCGCGCTGCCAGTCGCCGCTATCTGGGAACGGCGGCCGATGCGCCCGCTGGACTGGGCCGGCTGTGCGCTCGTCGGCGCGAGCGTGGCGGCATTCGTGATCTGCTCGCCGGAGTCACCGGGCCGGTCGGACGCCCCGGCCGACGACTGGCTGCTGGCCTTCGGAGCCGTCGCGGTCATCAGCGTCGGCGCCATCGCCGCCGCAGCCGTCGGGCGCCGCGGCACCCGTGCATCGCTACTGGCGATCGGCGCCGGCGTCATCTTCGGCATGACGGCCGCGGTCACCCTGAGCATGACCCGGATCATCCGATTCGGGGGCGCCACGAGCGTCTTCGCTCACTGGCAGCCATGGGCACTGCTCGTGCTCGGCATCACCGGGCTGGCGCTGTCGGCGAGTGCCTACAAGGCGGGCGCCCTGCGCGCCAGCTTGCCGATCATGGATACCGTCGAGCCTGTCTCGGCCGTGCTGATCGGGACTGTGGTGTTCGGCGAACGTCTCGCCACGGCGCCGGCGGTTCTTGTACTGCAGATCGCCGCCGCGGCCGGCGCGGTCGCCGGGATCGTGCTCCTTGGCCGGTCCCCGCTCGCCGCCGCGGCCGCCGGACAGACCCACGCCAGTCCGCCAGGATCGATCCACGCTCAGGTGCCGACGCAGGCCCCAGTCAGCGGCAGCGCGGCGTCAGCGGGTGCCGACCCGAGCTTTTCCCGCACTCGATCACATGTTTGAATACGCCTATGGCCCAGGGACAACCGGCGATCTGGTCGTGCATCCCGATCCAGTGCCGCCTGCATCATCAGTGGCGGCCCGGGACCGTGACCATCAGCTGGGACCCGTGCGACTGCGTCGCAGCGCAGGCCGCCCGCGGCGGTCACGTGCGTGTCGCCTGCGGTGCCGCGCTCTGCTCGGAGGTGTGGTGCGCGCCGCTCCACAAGCCCATCGGGGTAATCGGCCATCACCGGCCGGGCTATCGCTGACACCGCAAGCTGCTCGCGTACGTTAGGTCCATGGCGACCACCAAGCGTGCCAGCAGCGGGTCCCGCCGGGATCCGGGCCCAACGATCTTCGTCTTGTTTGGCGCGACCGGTGACCTGGCCAAGCGGCTGGTGCTCCCGGCGTTCTACCGGCTCGGCCTTGAAGGGCTGCTGCCCAAGCAGTGGCTGCTTGTGGGCAACGGGCGCGGCGACGTCGCACATGAGGACTTCCGTAAGCACGTGCACGACGTGCTGACCGAGTTCGGCCCCAAGCCGGAGCCCGACGCGTGGAACCCGTTCGCGAAGCGCCTGCTGTTCGCCGGCGGCGGCTTCAGCGCCGATGACCCCGGCAGCCTGCTCGACGTGCTCGGCATGGCGCGGGCCTCGTCGGGTGGCGACCCGCAGTTCGTGCACTACCTGGCCGTGCCGCCGCTCGCATTTGGCGGGATCACCAGGGCGCTGGGCAAGCACGACCTCGCGGCCGCCGCCCGAGTCGTGTACGAGAAGCCGTTCGGAACGTCGCAGCAGGGCTTCCGCAAGCTTGACCGGATTGTCCACGACGTGCTGACGGAGGAGCAGGTCTACCGGATCGATCACTTCCTCGGCAAGGAAGCGACGCAGGACCTGCACGTGCTGCGGTTCGCCAACGAGATGTTCAGCGGCATCTGGAATCGGCGGCACATCGAATCGGTCCAGATCGACGTGCCGGAGAAGCTCGGCGTGACCGATCGCTCGGTCTTCTACGACGCGACCGGCGCGGTACTGGACATGGTCGTCACGCACCTGTTCCAGGTCGCGGCTGAGGTCGCGATGGAGCCACCGGCGAGCCTAGATGCTGCCGACCTGGCGGCGGCCAGGGAGAAGGTCATCAGGTCGTTCCGGCGGCTCGATCCGGCCGAGGTTGTGCTCGGCCAGTTCGCTGGCTACCGCGACGTGCCAGGTGTGGCCGCGAAGTCGGAACAGAACACCTATGTTGCCGCGCGGCTGTGGATCGACAATCCACGGTGGCGCGGGGTCCCGTTCTACCTGCGGACCGGCAAGCGGCTGGCCGAGACGGCGCAGCGGGTTAGCGTGATCCTGCGCAAGCCGGCCGACGGACCCCTGTCCGGCCTGCTGCCGGCCGACACCAACGTCCTCTCCTTCTCACTCGCTGGCGACGGCGAGATCGATCTGTCGCTGGTGGCCAAGCGGCCAGGCGCCGGGCTTAGCCTCGACGTCGCCAAGGCCGCGATCCCGCTGGCGAGGCTGCGTCACGCGGATCCGCTGCCGCCGTACGTGCGCCTGCTCCACGATGTCCTGCTCGGCGATCGATCCCTGTTCACGCGCCCGGACGGGCTGGCCGCCGTATGGAAGGTCGCCGAGCCGCTGCTGACGAACCCGCCGAAGGTGGCCTCTTACCAGCCCGGCTCGTGGGGACCGGCAGCCGCGCGCAAGCTCGTGGCGCCAAGGCGGTGGCTGCTGGGCCAGTAGCAAGGCCTAGGTCCCGGCACGCCAGGCCTGGGATCCGCAGCGACGCACGACCGAATCCGCGGGCGCACGCAGCGCAAATCTGAGCGGCAGCGCGCGCGGCCCCGGCGGCCGTCACGGCGCGGTCAGCTAGTCGCCCCGACTCGACGCGCCGGGCTCATCCAGCACTGATGGCCTGCGGAGATTTGTGCCCGAGACCACACCGCAGGGCGATACACGCGCATTGCGGCTTTGGGCGGCCCCGTGATACAACGAGCCGAATGATCGCCGACCCCACCCCCGTTGAGCCCGCTCAGGCCAGTGACGCAGTCACCGCGCGGGCAGCCGTTCATGTCGTCGGTCTGCGCAAGCATTACGGTGACGTGGCCGCGGTGAACGACGTGGAGCTCACCGTCTATGAGGGCGAGTTCTTCACCCTGCTCGGGCCGTCCGGGTCCGGCAAGACGAGCCTGCTGCGGCTGATCGCCGGCTTCGAGCGCCCCGACGCCGGCCGGATTGAGCTCGCAGGTCGCGACGTGACCCGGACGCCGCCGTACGCGCGCAACGTCAATACCGTGTTCCAGGACTACGCGCTCTTCCCGCACATGAGCGTCGCCGAGAACATCGAGTACGGCCTTCGCGTGCGCCGTGTCGACGCGACGGCGCGGCGGGAGCGCACCGGGCGCGCCCTGGAGATGGTGCGGCTGGCCGGCCTCGGCGGACGAAAGCCAGCGCAGCTGTCCGGCGGTCAGCGTCAGCGTGTCGCCCTCGCGCGCGCGATTGTGAACGAACCCGAGGTCTTGCTGCTGGACGAGCCGCTTGGCGCCCTGGACCTCAAGCTCCGCCAGGAGATGCAGCTCGAGCTGCTGCGCGTCCAGCGCGAGGTCGGCATCACGTTCATCTACGTCACTCACGACCAGGAAGAAGCCCTGACGATGAGTGACCGGATCGCCGTGCTGAATCAGGGCCGGATCGAGCAGGTCGGCGAGCCGATCGAGGTATACGAGCGACCACAGACGCCGTTCGTCGCAGGCTTCATCGGCGTCTCCAATCTCATCGAGCGCGACGGCACGCTGATCACCGTCAGGCCGGAGAAGATCGTTTTGCTCGACGACGGCGCGAGCGCACCGGCCGGCAGCCATGTCGAGGCCGGCATCATCCGTGAAGTCAGCTACGCCGGCGTGCTGACCCGCTACGTCGTCGACCTCGACAGCGGCGGCGAGCTCGTCGTCGCGCGCCAGAACATCCGCGCCCCCTCCCACTCTCATGACGGCCGGGGAGAGCGCGTGCAGATCGCCTGGCGACCTGATCAGGCGGCATCGATCCCGCAAGAGCCGTAACTCAGACCCCGTGCACGGGCATTAGGGGAGGGCATCATCATGACGACACACAGCGCGTACCTCGGTTCGCGCAGACTCGCGGCGGGGCTGGCACTGGCCGGCCTCGCGCTGATCACGGCTGCCTGCGGCAGCTCCGGCAGCAACACGGGCTCAGGCGGATCAGGAACCGGTGGCGGCACAGCCGGGCAGACTGTCCCGACGGCGAGCATGCCAATGCTGCAGAAGATCGGCAAGGGCGAAGGCAAGCTCAACCTGATCGCGTGGGAGGGCTACCTCCAGCCGCAGTGGGTGAAGCCGTTCGAGCAGCAGACCGGCTGCCAGATCAACGCCAAATACGCCGGCAGCTCCGACGAGATGGTCGCGCTGATGAAAAACGGCGGCGGCGGCCAGTACGACATGGTGTCCTCGTCTGGCGATGCTGACCTGCGGATCCTGTACGCGGGTGACGCGCGCCCAGTCAATGTCAACCTGATCCCGAGCTGGAAGGACTTCTTCCCGGCGTTCCAGTCCCCCGCGTTCAACACCATCAACGGCGTGCACTACGGCGTCTCGCTCCAGTGGGGCCCGAACGTCCTGATGTACAGCAAGAAGGCATTCCCGACGCCGCCGACGTCCTGGAGCGTCATCTACGACTCGAAGTACAAGGGTCAGGTGACGGTGCCTGACAACCCGATCCAGATCGCGGACGCGGCCCTTTACCTGGAAAAGCATCAGCCATCGCTCGGGATCACCGACCCGTACGAGCTGACCCAGCCGCAGTTCCAGGCGGCCGTGAAGCTGCTCGCGCAGCAGCGACCGCTGATCGAGAAGTACTGGGACCTTGCCTCCCAGGAGATCTTCGACTTTAAGAACGGGAACGCCACCGTTGGCGCCGGCTGGCCATACCAGGTGAGTGCGCTGAAGGCCGATAAGTTCGCGATCGGCGACACCATCCCGAGCGAGGGCGCGACGGGCTGGGCTGACACCTGGATGCTCGCAGCCAAGGCTCCGGACATCAACTGCGCCTACATGTGGATGCGCTATATCAGCACGCCGCAGGTGCAGGCAGAGCAGGCGGTCAACTACGGCGAGACCCCGGACAACAAGCTCGCCTGCTCCTACATGGACAAGATTCAGGCAGGCTCGTGCGAGGAGTACCACGCCAACGCCCCGCTCAGCTACTTCAAGGCAATCGCGCTGTGGAAGACGCCACTCCCCACATGTGACAACGGCAAGACCGACTGCGTGCCGTACTCCGAGTGGGTCTCCGCGTGGAATACGCAGGTCAAATGACGGCAGAGCAGACAGCGGAGCGGGATGGCCTGGGGCTCCGCGTCTCGGCGGCGCTGTGGCGCCGGCCGTGGGCGCGGGCCACCATCCTGCTCACGCCGCCGCTCGCCTGGTTCGTGCTGGCGTACCTGGCCGCGCTCGTGGTCTTGCTGATCACGGCCTTCTGGCAGATCAACCCGTTCACGACCAACATCGAGCGGGTCTGGAGCCTCAGCAACTTCAGCCAGATCGTGTCGAGCCCCGCCTACCGCGGCGTCATCTTCCGCACGGTGGGCATGGCGGCCGCCGTCACGGTCGTCGACGCGATCGTCGCGTTCCCGTTCGCCTACTTCATGGCGCGCATCGCGTCTCGGCGGGCGAGGACCGCGCTGTTCGTGGCGATCCTGCTGCCGCTGTGGGCCAGCTACCTGGCCAAGGTGTACTCGTGGCTGCTGATCTTCACCCGCGGCGGCCTGCTCGACTGGAGCCTGCGCAAGGTCGGCCTCGGCCAGGTGCACTTGATCTACACCAACTGGGCAGTGTTCACCGTGTTCTGCTACATCTGGCTGCCGTTCATGATCATTCCCGTGTACGCGGCGCTGGAGCGGATCCCGAACTCGCAGCTAGAGGCGTCGCAGGATCTTGGCGCCAGGACGTGGCGGACGACCCGGCGCATCCTGATCCCGCTCGCGCTGCCGGGCATCGTGGCCGGCTCGATCTTCACGTTCTCGCTGACGCTCGGTGATTACATCACCCCGCTCCTGGTGGGCGGCACCAGCGCGAACTTCATGGGCAACATCATCTACACCAACATCGGCATCGCGAACAATGTCCCGTTCGCCGCCGCGATGGCGATCGTGCCAATCGTGATCATGGCCATCTACCTCCTGTGCGCCCGCGCTCTCGGCGCGCTGGAGGCGGTGTAGATGGAGCCGCGTGGCCTGCGCGTAGCGCTGCGCATCTGGGTCGGGATCGTGCTGGCGTTCTTGTTCATCCCGATCGCGCTGATCGTGCTCTACGCGTTCAACAAGTCGAACATCGAGAGCTGGCCCATCTCCAACTTCACCCTGCACTGGTTCAGCGTGGCCTGGCATGACTCGCAAGTGCGCAACGCGTTCCTGCTCTCGGTCCGGGTCGCGCTCATCGCCATGTTCCTCGCGGTGATCCTGGGATCCGCGGTCGCTTACGCGGTCCACCAGTTCAAGTTCTTCGGTCGCGAGGCCATCTCCCTCCTGCTGGTGCTGCCGCTCGCCCTGCCCGGCATCATCACCGGGATCGCCCTGAACTCGCTGTTTGCCTTCACCGGCATCCAGTTCGGCACGCTGACGATCGTCATCGGGCACACGACCTTCTGCATTGTCGTGGTATTCAACAACATGATCGCGCGGCTGCGCCGGGTCCCTGGGTCGCTCGCCGAGGCGTCGATGGACCTCGGCGGACGGGGCTGGCAGACGCTGCGCCTGGTCACGCTGCCGATGCTGGCCACCGCTCTGGTTTCCGGCGCGCTGCTGGCCTTCGCGCTCTCGTTCGACGAGGTCATCGTCACCGTATTCACCGCGGGCGCCCAGAACACGCTGCCGCTGTGGATCTTCGGCGCGATCAGGCTCGGTCAGCAGCTGCCCGAAGTGAACGCCGTCGTGACGTTCGTGATCGTGCTCACCGTCATCCCCGTGGTGATCGCGGCCAGGATCGCCGGCGCTGGCGCGATCACCAGGTCCGCACGCAACGTGCCGGTCACCGCGTCCGACTCATCGTGACGCGATCTCCCCGGCAGGCGGCCCGTCCGCACCCGGAGCGCGGGCGACCGGCGGCGCGCCGACGGGTGTTAGCGTCGGCAGGGTGCCCGAGTCCATGCAGGCGCGGCGGGCGGCGTTCCCGCTCGGCGCCGCAGTGACGATCGCCGAGCTGACCGAGAACCCCCATCCCGCGCTGCGGCGCCTGCGCCAGAGCGAGCCGGTCTCGTGGCTGCCCGCGCTGGGCGGCTGGCTGGTGACGCGAGCCGATCTGGCCGAAGCAGTCCTGCGTGACGGCGCGACCTTCACCGTCGACGATCCGCGGTTCACCACCGCCCGCGTGGTTGGGCCGAGCATGTTGTCGCTCGATGGCGCGAAGCATCGTCGGCATCGCGATCCGTTCGCCCGCGCGCTCCGCAGCGCGCCGACACGAGCACGTCTCGCCGACGCCACGGCCAGTCATGCCGCCAGGCTCGTCGCCGCGATCGCGGCGTCGGCCGGGACCGCCGAGCTGCGACGGGGGCTAGCTGGCCAGCTCGCGGTGGCCGTCATGGCCGAGATGCTCGGACTCGAGGTCGCCCCGGCACGGCTGCTCTCCTGGTACGACGCGATCGTCGCTGGCGTGTCCTCGCTAGCTGAGGCAGCTCAGGCGGCGCACGACGGCGACGGCACGGCCGGCCTGGTGCCGCCTGCGGCCGCCGTCGCGTTCGCTGAACTGAGCACGTGCGTCCGGCTGGCGCTCGACCGGCACGAGCAGCAGTCGGTGCTGACCGCGGCGGCGGCAGGCGGGCTTACGGTGGCCGAGATCGTGTCGAACGCGGCGGTCATGCTGTTCGGCGGTATCGAGACGACCGAGGGCATGATCTGCAACGCGCTCTGGTACCTGCTCGGTGACCAGGCGGCGCTGGCGCAGGTGCTGGCTGACCGCAGCCTGGCCGAAGCCGCGATCGAGGAAGCCCTTCGCCTCGAGCCGGCGGCCGCCGTCGTGGACCGGTACGCCATCGCGGACGTCAGTCTCGGCGCGGCCCCGATCGGGCGCGGTGACCTCGTGACGATCTCGCTGGCCGGGGCGGGCCGCGATCCGGGCGCGTTCGCCGACCCGGACCGCTTCGATCTGCACCGCCCGAACGGCCGGCAGCACCTGGCCTTCGCCATCGGCCCGCATTTCTGCATAGGCGCGCAGCTAGCCAGGCTGGAGGCGAACGCCGCGCTGGCGGCGCTGCTGGACCGGTTCCCGGGGCTCCGGCTCGATCCCGGCCGGCCCAGCACGCCGTACGGGCTCGTCTTCCGCAAGCCGCTGTCACTGCACGTGCGCTGGGACGCCTGAGACCTTGCGGCACTCGCAACTGCCGGGCGCGGCGTGGGAAACCGGCTGGCACCGCCGTGGCTAGCAGAATCGGCTAGCAGAATCGGCGGAGGCGGACGCATGAGTGAGCTGACGGTCGTGGAGATCTGCGCGGGCGCTGGCGGTCAGGCACTCGGCCTGGAGCAGGCCGGCTTCGCGCACGCCGCCGCAGTCGAACTCGACGCGGACGCCTGCGAGACGCTGCGGCGAAACCGCGGCGACAACTGGAAGATCATCGAGGACGACGTAGCCAACCTCGACGGGCGCGCCTTCACCGGCGTCGATCTGGTGGCGGGCGGCGTGCCCTGCCCGCCGTTCTCGATCGCGGGCAAGCAGCTTGGCCGCGAGGACGAGCGTGACCTCTTTCCTGAGGCCCTCAGGCTGGTCGCGGAGATCAGGCCGCGCGCTGTGCTGCTGGAAAACGTTCGTGGGCTAGGAACGGGGAAGTTTGACGCCTATCGCGCTCACGTCCTCGGGCAGCTCACCGGGCTCGGATACCAGGCTTGCTGGCAACTGATCAATGCCAGCGAGCACGGGGTACCGCAGCTAAGGCCACGATTCGTCCTGGTCGCCGTCGCGACCCCGTGGGCGGCCGCGTTCGGCTGGCCCCGCCCGCGGCCGGATCCGCCGCCGACGGTCGGCCAGACGCTGGCTGACCTGATGGGCTCGGCAGGCTGGCCCGGCGCGGCCAACTGGGCGGCAGGCGCCGACCGGATCGCGCCCACGATCGTCGGCGGCAGCAAGAAGCACGGGGGGCCGGATCTCGGCCCCACGAGGGCACGCGCCGCCTGGCGCGCGCTCGGCGTCGACGGACTCGGCATCGCCGCCAGTCCGCCCGGACCTGACGTCCCGGCCAACCTCGCACCGAAGCTCACCGTGCGCATGGTGGCGAGACTCCAGGGCTTCCCCGACTCGTGGCAGTTCAGCGGCAGTAAGACGGCGGCCTACCGCCAGGTCGGCAACGCGTTCCCGCCGCCGGTCGCGCGCGCCCTTGGCCTGGCTATCGCGGCCGCCCTCGGTTCGGCTGGCATCGGCTCGGCTGGCATCGGTTCGGCTGGCATCGGTTCGGTCGGCGGGACGTAGGACAGCCGTCAGGCGGGCGGCAGGACGCCGCATTCGTCAGCCGAGCCCGGACCACAGATAGCGCACGCCGATGGCGACGACCAGGACGCCCACGATCCGGCGGATCGCGGCGTCGGGCAGCCGGGACTGGATGCGCGCGCCGGTATACGCTCCGGCCAGGCCGCCGAGGCCCAGAGCGATGCCCGTGGGCCAGTCTGGCGCGACCGATCCGTGCTGGTGAACTGCCAGGATCGCGAACGTCACGACTCCGGCCACGGAGGTGACGAACGTCGACGCCAGCGCGGCAGGCGCGACCTCAGCTGCCGGGCGGCCAGTTCCGATCAGGACTGGCGCGAGGATCGAGCCGCCGCCGATGCCATAGATGCCGCCGACGCAGCCGACGACCGCGGCCAGCGCGACGAGAACGGGTGCCGGGATCCGCCGCAGCGCCTGCTCGCGCCGCACCGTGGCCGCGGACCGTGCGCTGTACCCAGGCGATGCCGTCTGCTCGCGCCCGGCCGTGGCCGCGGACCGTGGTGCGCCGTGCCCAGGCGATGCCGTCTGCTCGGGCCGCACCGTGACCCCAGGCGGCGCGGCGGGCTCAACGCGAGCCGGGGACGGCGGCCGGCTCGCCACCAGCCAGAGGCCGAGCGGCCCGAGCACCGCCGCGATCACCAGGTCGAACGCTTGGGAGCCCGGCAGCAACTCGACCCGGATGATCGATCCGGCGATGACGCCGGGCAGTGTGCCGCCCATCAGGATCGCTGCGAGCCGCCCGCCGGTCTGACCCTGCCGCCAATACCGGTACAGCGCGCCCGGGGTGGCGATGACGTTGTAGAGCAGGTTGGTCGGAGTGACGGCCGGGCTCGGCGTGCCCAGCACACCGACCTGGAACGGCAGCAACAGCACAGCGCCAGAGATCCCGGCGGGGGTGGCGAGGGTCGCGATAGCGAACGCCGCGACGAGCGCGACTCCCTCCGTCCACCCGGGCCCGAGCATGCAGCGAACCTACCTGATCAAGCCGATCGGATTCGTCGCATTAATCCCGTGGCTACCCGCCGGCCATCGCCCCGATTATCAGGTACGGCTCGGCCCCGCTGGCGACCGCGTCCGGCAGCGGGGTGTCTGACGGCTCGTGCGACAGGTCTTCCTCGCACGCGAAGAACCGGATGAAGGCCCGCCGCTGGCCGCTGTCCTGGTCCCGAATCGTGCCGCGCAGCATCGGGTAGGCGGCTTCCAGCGCATCGAGCACCGAGCCCTGGGTGACCTGGCCTGCGACATCCAGCCTGACCTCGCCCTGGATATGGGCGAGCCTGCGCAGGTGCGCGGGGATGACGACCCGAATCATGACAGCGCCCATCTCATGAAAGCGTCTGGACCTCGACCGACAGCACCGCCGGCAGGTCGCGGACGATGGGCACCCACGTGTCGCCGGCGTCGGCCGAGCCGTAGACCTGGCCGCCGGTGGTCCCGAAGTACACGCCGCACGAGTCGAGCGAGTCCACTGCCATGGCGTCACGCAGCACGTTGACGTAGCAGTGCTGCTGCGGCAGGCCGCTGGTCAGCGGTTCCCACTCATCGCCGCCGGTGCGGCTGCGGTAGACACGCAGCTTGCCGTCCGGCGGGAAGTGCTCAGAGTCGCTGGTGATCGGGACGACGTAGATCGTCTCGGGCTCGTGCGCGTGCACGTCGATCGGGAAGCCGAAGTCGGTCGGCAGGTTGCCGCTGATCTCCCGCCACGAGTCGCCGGCGTTGTCGCTGCGCATGACGTCCCAGTGCTTCTGCATGTACAGCACGTCCGGCCGGGACGGATGCATCGCGATCCGGTGGACGCAGTGGCCGACCTCGGCGTCGGGGTCGGGGATGCCCTCGGACATCAGCCCGTGGTTCACCGGCTGCCAGGTCTGGCCCGCGTCATCGGACCGGAACGCGCCCGCCGCCGAGATCGCCGTGAACATCCGGCTGGGCCTGGACGGATCCAGGATGATCGTGTGCAGGCACATGCCGCCAGCGCCCGGCTGCCAGGACGAGCCTGAGCCGTGACCGCGAAGTCCGGGCAGCTCCTGCCAGCTATCGCCGCCGTCGGTCGACTTGAACAGGCCAGCGTCTTCCACGCCGGCATACACCGTGTCCGGGTCGTGCAGCGAGGGCTCGAGATGCCATACCCGCTCGAACTCCCAGGGATGCGGTGTGCCGTCGTACCACTGGTGGGTGCCGGGGACGCCGTCGTAGCTGAACTGGTTGCCGACGGGCTGCCAGGTCAGTCCGCCGTCGTCGGAGCGCTGGATGACCTGGCCGGACCAGCCGCTGCACTGCGAGGCATACAGCCGGTCGGCGTCGGCTGGCGAGCCCTTCACGTGGTAGATCTCCCAGCCCGAGAAGTGCGGCCCCGACACCTCCCAGCTCTTCCGGCTGCCGTCGGCGGTCAGCACGAACGCACCCTTGCGTGTGCCCACCAATACCCTTACGCCGCTCATCGTCACTCCTTTCCGAATGGCCGGAGTCTCGAGCCACCCGTGCCAGTGATCATGCTTGCCTACCCAGCGACGTCCCGCTACCCCATTAGCTTCGCGCCATCGCATAACTACGACGAACGGGCCAGGTCAGCATGGACACACGACGCCGCCAACCTTGAGCAATGCCGTAATTACAGGCCGCAAGGCCGGGTAGTAAGCCCGCGGGCCGGACACGCTAGCGCCTAATGACGGGAGCAGACAGCATGGAGCTGAGCGCGCGCAATCAGCTACGCGGAACGGTGACGCATATCAAGGCGGGCGCCGTGATGGCGGAAGTCACAGTCCACGTCAACCCGGGCGATATGACGGCCGCCATCACCGACTCCTCGCGCGAAAAGCTTCACCTGAAGGTAGGTGACGAGGTCTCGGTGATCATCAAGGCGACCGAGGTACTGATCGGCACGCACGAGCACTAGCGAGCCTTGGCCGCGACCCTGCGGGCCAGCAGCTGCCGCATAGGACCCCGTTCCCGATCTGTGGGCTTATCGAGCAGTATGTCGAAATCAGGTGACAGCAGGGACGCCGGCTCGCCTGGTCGCAGGCACCAGTCCAGCGGGACCCGCGGACGGTCGAGGCGGACCGCCTCGGTAAAGGCCTGCCAGCCGAGGATGCCGCCGGGCCTCGTCGCCTCCACAGCGGCCGCGAAGGCCCCCCGGTTCCAGTACCCGGTGCAGAGCACCAGCGCGTAGCTGGCGGGCTCGGGCTGCCAGGTGCACAGGTCGGCGTGCACGAGGGAGATCAGCCCGGCGAGGCCGCGCCGGCCTGCCTCGTCGGCGAGGAGCCCGAGCGCCACATCAGAGACGTCGACCGCGATCACGCGCCGGCCGGCGGCCGCGGCCGCGAGGGCTGAGCCGGACGCCCCGCAAGCCAGCTCGAGCACGGGGCCAGGTGGCAAGTCGAGCGCGAGCGCGCTCAGGGCCAGCGGATGCGCCGCGAACGCGGGCGGGTGCCTCGCCTCGTACCGCGCGTTCCAGCGGGCGCGGTCCGGGTGCTCGAGCGGCTCCATGAGTGGTGAGGGTAGCCGCCAGGATGACGCTAGCCGAGCGGCCCCGTCACGGCCTCGGCGGCGTGCAGCGCACCGCCGTCGGCCACGTACCCGACCGCGCGCTCGATCTCCGGTGCCAGGAACCGGTCCTGCCCCGGCCCGCGCACTCCGGCGCGCAGCCCGACGACCACGGCGGCCGTCGCCGGGGCGGGCGCTAGCGGCGCTCGCAGCTCGAGCCCCCTGGCCGCGGTCAGCAGCTCGATGGCCAGCACCCGCGTCAGGCCATCCAGCGCACGCCGCAGCTTGCGCGCCGCTGACCAGCCCATCGACACGTGGTCTTCCTGCATCGCCGAGCTAGGGATGGAATCGACGCTGGCGGGCACCGCCAGGCGTTTCAGCTCCGAGACGATCGCTGCCTGCGTGTACTGGGCGATCATGTGACCGGAGTCGACACCAGGATCATCAGCCAGGAACGGGGTGAGTCCCTGGCTCCTGGAGACATCGAGGAAGCGGTCAGTTCGGCGTTCCGACATACTCGCGACGTCGGCCACTGCCACGGCGAGGAAGTCCAGGACGTAGCCGAGCGGCGCCCCGTGGAAGTTGCCGTTCGACTCCACCCGGCCAGCTGGCGTTATCACCGGGTTGTCGATGGCCGCGGCCAGCTCCCGGCTGGCCACCAGCGCCGCGTGCTCGACGGTGTCACGGGCGGCCCCGGCCACCTGGGGGGCGCAGCGCAGCGAGTACGCGTCCTGCACGCGAGTGCACTCCGGACCGCGATGGCTGGCCATGATCGCGCTGCCAGCCAGCAAGGCCCGCATATTCGCCGCCGCCGTCGCCTGGCCCGGGTGCGGGCGCAGCGCCTGCAGGTCGGCGGCAAACGGGGCGTCGCTGCCGAGCAGGCCTTCGACGCTCATCGCGGCGGTGATGTCGGCGACCTGGAGCAGCGCGTGCAGGTCATTGATCGCCAGTATCAGCATGCCGAGCATGCCGTCGGTGCCGTTGATCAGCGCGAGGCCTTCCTTCTCGCGCAGCTCGACAGCCTCGAGGCCGGCCTCCGCGAGCGCCTCGGCGGCCGACCGGTGGCTGCCCTTAGCGTCGCGCACCACCCCCTCACCCATGATGACCAGGGCGCAGTGCGCCAGCGGGGCTAGGTCGCCCGAGCAGCCCAGGCTGCCGTACTCGTGCACGACGGGCGTGATCCCGGCGTTCAGCACGGCGGCGTAGGCACGGACGGTCTCCTCGCGCACGCCCGTGCGACCGGTGGCCAGCGTGGCAAGCCGCAGCAGCATCAGTGCCCGGACGACCTCATCCTCGACTTCGGGGCCCGAGCCTGCCGCGTGACTACGGATCAGGCTCGCCTGAAGCTGGGTGCGCAGCTGGACCGGAATGTGCCGGGTGGCGAGCGCGCCGAACCCGGTCGAGACGCCGTAGTGCGGCTCGGCGTCGTCCGCCAGCGCCTCGATGATCTCGCGGCCGCGGCGGACCGCGGCCACGGACTCGGCGGCCAGATCGATCCTGGCGCCGCCACGGGCAACCGCGAGCACGTCGTCCGCCGTCAGCGGACCAGCCCCGACCGTCACTGCCCTCACCGGCTGGAAACCGGTCATCGCACAACCTTCCCTCGCGACCTGCTGCTCGGGCCACCCTAAGGCCTCGGCGCTTCGGCCCGCCCGCGACAGGGCACCGGCCTGCGGAGACGTCCTGCGCTCACTTCTTAACTGCGGCTGTGATGTACTTGCAACTAATGTGCAGCTAGGTTACCGTGCCGATGAGGCCAGGCTGGCCCCGCTGGCCGCCCCTCGGCCGGGCGGGAACGGGTGAGGAGCAACCGCGTGTCAGCTGTGCCGGCCGCGCCGAAGATACGGCTCGTCGCGATGGTGCGCCAGTCATTCCGGGCCATGACGCCGGCGGAGCGCCGCCGGGTGTCGCTGATGTACTCCTCGATCCTCGCGCTGCACGTGCTCGGCTTCGGCATCTTCATCGCGTTCGTGGTGCCTGCGCACTACCGCGGTCTCGGCATCGGCGTCAGCATCCTGGCCTACACGCTCGGCCTGCGGCACGCCTTCGACGCCGACCACATCGCCGTGATCGACAACACCACGCGCAAGGAGATGAACGAGCGGCAGGGCACCGGCAAGCCGCGGCCGTTCTGCTTCGGCTACTTCTTCTCGCTCGGCCATTCGAGCGTGGTAGTGGCGATGGGCATCGCCATCGTCATCGCGGAGAAGTTTGTCTTCGGCCAGGTCCTGCAGGGCAACTCCGGCATCAGGCAATTCGGCACCGTCTTCGGCACGCTGGTGTCAGCCGGCTTCTTGTTCCTCATCGGCGGCCTGAACCTGGTCATCCTGTCCGGCATCGTGAAGGTGTTCCGCGCGATGCGGCGCGGCGAGTACGACGAGGCCGAGCTCGAGCGGCAGCTCGACAACCGCGGCTTCTTCTACCGGTTCTTCGGCCGCTGGATGCGGGCGATCAGCAAGGAATGGCAGCTCTACCCGGTCGGCTTCCTGTTCGGGCTGGGCTTCGATACGACGACCGAGGTGCTGCTGCTGGGGACGACCGCGTTCCTGGCCTTGCAGCACATCCCCTGGTACGCGATCTGCTGCCTGCCCGTCCTGTTCACCGCGGGCATGGCGCTGATGGACACCACCGACTGCATCTTCATGAACCTGGCGTACGGCTGGGCGTTCTTCAATCCGGTGCGCAAGGTCTACTACAACCTCGCGATCACCGGGCTGTCGGTCGGCATCTGCTTCCTGGTTGGCGGCATCGAGACCCTCGGACTGATCTCTACCGAGGTGACGGGGCTCAGCCGGGCTAGCGGATTCTGGGGCTTTATGCGCGACTTCAACATCAACGTCGCGGGCTTCGCGATCGTGGGCCTGTTCATCGTCACCTGGGTAGCGGCGCTGCTGATCTGGCGCTACGGCCACATCGAGGATAAGTGGAGTGCGCGGCTGCATGCCACCACGCAACGAGAGAAGGCGAGCGAGCTCAGCTGAGCTCGCTCAGCACTGACTGGAGCCATGGACGACCACACGCGGGCCGACCGGGACCGGCTCAAGGTCACGTTCGACACTGTCGCCGAGCGCTACCACCAGGTCAGGCCGACCTACCCGGACGAGCTGTTCGCTGAGCTGGTCGCCGCCGCCCGGCTCGGCCCGGCGGCACGCTTGCTCGAGGTCGGCAGTGGCACGGGCCGGGCCACCAGGCCGCTCGCCGCGCGGGGCTTCGCGATCACCTGCCTGGAGCCAGGCGGGAACCTGGCCGCCATCGCACGCCGGGACCTGGCGCAGTTTCGCGACGTGCAGATTGTTGAGCAGTCGTTCGAGACCTGGCAGCCGGCTGACGGCGAGCGCTTCGATCTGGTCTTCGCCGCAACGGCCTGGCACTGGATCGATCCGGCTGTCGGCTACCAGCTCGCCTGGCGCCTGCTGCGGCCCGGCGGGCACCTGGCCGTCTGGTCCGCTGGCCACGTGCTGCCAGCCGACGGCGATCCGTTCTTCCGCGAGATCCAGGACGTCTACGACGAAATCGGCGAGGGCTTGCCGCCGGGCACGGAGTTGCCGGCACCCGGCATGCTGCCCACCTGCCGCGGCGCCATCGAGGGCAGCGGGCTGTTCGCCGTCACCGTCGCCACCGAGTTCGTCTGGGAGCTGCGCTACACCGCCGAGGAGTACATCAGCCTGCTGGACACGTTCTCCGGCCACATCGCCATGGCGCAGCGGCAGCGGGATCGCCTCTACGCCGAAGTCCAGCGCCGCCTGGCCGCGCGGCCCGACGGCATGCTGCGGCGTCACTGGGGCGCGGTGCTCCAGGTGGCCAGGCGGCTCGAGACGCCGCCAGCCAGCGGGCCCGAGGATCGGCGCGTGGCACGACGGCCCTAGCCACGCCGATGTTTACTGATACCGCAAGCGTTGCCCCCGCAGTCCGTGCCCGCTACCTGGCCGCCTTCAGAAAGGCCCCGAATGACAACGCCCTCATTAGTCCCGCTCGCCGGAAGCCAGCGCTCCGAACTGCCGCATGCCGCGTCGGCGGGGCCCGTCGACCCGGCCGAGCGGCTCGAGCTGACCATCATCACTCGACGCGCCGCAGCGCTGCCCCGTGCTGCCGACGGCGCGCCGGTCCGGATGTCGCGCTCGGAACTGCGGCAGCGCTATGGCGCTGTGCCCGCCGACCACCAGCTGGTGGCTCAGGTGCTGACCGGCATCGACCCGGCGATCCAGGTGACCGGGCAGGATCCTGGTTCGCGGCGCATGACGGTGGCCGGCCCGCTCGGAGCGCTCGCGACGGCATTCGGTGCCGACCTGAGCCTGGTGACAAGCACTGACCCAACCGGCGGCACCGTGACGCACCGGTACCGCAGCGGTGCCCTCCAGGTGCCGGCCCAGCTAGACGGCGTGGTCACCGCCGTGCTGGGCCTGGACGACCGGCCGCAGGCGGCCCCGCATTACCGATTCGCCGCGGCCGCCGCCCCGCAGCAGGTGTCCTACACGCCGCCACAGGTTGCCGACCTCTACGACTTCCCGGCCAGCACCGACGGCACCGGCCGCGCGGTGGCGATTATCGAGCTCGGCGGCGGATTCTCGACTAGCGACCTGGACAGCTACTTCGCCTCCCTGGGGATCGCGACGCCGTCGGTCACCGCGGTCGGTGTCGACGGCGCGAGCAACGTAGCCGGCCAGGACCCGCAAGGCGCCGATGGCGAGGTCCTGCTGGACATCGAGGTCGTCGGCGCGGTGGCACCGGGCGCGGCACAGTTCGTCTACTTCGCCCCGAACACCGACCAGGGCTTCGTGGACGCTGTCACGACCGCGGTGCACGCCGAGCCCACGCCCGTCGCCGTGAGCATCAGCTGGGGCGGGCCGGAAAGCTCCTGGACCGCGCAGTCCATGGCAGCACTCGACCAGGCAATCGCCGACGGCGTCGCGATCGGCGTGACGGTGACGGTGGCGGCCGGCGACAACGGCAGCGGTGACGGCGTCAGCGACGGCCAGCCGCACACCGACTTCCCGGCGTCCAGTCCGCACGCGCTCGCCTGCGGCGGCACGAGCCTGCAGGGCGATCCGTCGACCGGCACGATCAGCTCCGAGACCGTATGGAATGACGGCGCTGGCGGCGGTGCCACCGGCGGCGGGATCAGCGGCACGTTCGCGCTGCCCGCCTGGCAGGCGAGCGCGGGCGTCCCGGCCAACCCGGCGGGCGCACCGGGCCGCGGCGTGCCGGACGTAGCCGGCAACGCTGACCCGGCGACTGGATATCAGGTCCTGATCGATGGCCAGCAGACCGTGATCGGCGGCACCAGCGCCGTCGCGCCGCTGTGGGCCGCGCTCATCGCGCGCTTCGCGCAGGCCCTTGGCAAGTCGTTCGGGCTCATTCAGGGGTCGCTGTACGCCGGCGTCCAGGCCGGCCACGCGATGCCGGGTCTGCGCGACATCACGAGCGGGAACAACGGGGCCTACGCCGCGGGGCCGGGCTGGGACGCCTGCACGGGCCTTGGCGTACCTGAGGGTGCCGCGCTGCTGTCAATCCTGTCGGCGAGCACGCCCCCAGACAGCGGCGCAGGTTCCTAGCTGGCGGGCGGCGCGCCGATCGTGGGCGGCGCGCCGAACCGCTGCAGTACTTCGGGTACGGCCACAGTGCCCCGCTCGTCCTGGAAGTTCTCCATGATCGACAGGAGGGCTCTGGCGGTCGCGCCGGTGCCGTTCAGCGTGTGCACGTACGCCAGGTCGCCGTCCCGGCGGAACCGGATATTGAGCCTGCGGGCCTGATAGTCGGTCGTGTTGGAGCACGACGTGATCTCCCGGTACCGCTGCTGCACCGGGAACCACGCCTCGATGTCGTACTTCTTGGCGGCCGGCGCGCCGAGGTCGCCCACCGCGATGTTCATCACGCGGTAGGGCAGGCCCAGTTCCTGCGCGATCTCTTCCTCGTAGGACAGCAGCTGGTCATGGATGCCGCGCGACTGCTCGGGGGCGCAGTAGACGAACATCTCGACCTTGTCGAACTGATGCACCCGGAACATGCCCCTGGTGTCCTTGCCTGCTGCCCCGGCCTCGCGCCTGAAGTTCGTCGTGAACGCGGTGTACCTGGCCGGCAAGTCTGCTTCCTCGAGCCGCTCGTCAGCGTGGATGCCGGCCAGCGCGACCTCCGAAGTACCAGTCAGATATAGGTCGTCGTGCTCTAGGTGGTAGAGGTTCGACGCCTCGGTCGGCAGGAAACCGGTCCCGTACATTGCGCGCTCGTTCGCCAGGATTGGCGGCAGCACCAGCAGGAATCCCCGGCCGGTCAGCTTGTCGATGACGTAGCGGTACAGCGCCATCTCGGCCATGGCCACGTCGCCGATCCGGTAGGCGAACCTCGACCCCGCCAGCCGCGCGCCTCTGGCCATGTCGATCCAGCCGCGGGCAGAGGCGATCTCGGTGGTGTCGCGCAGGTCGAACCCGAACTTCGGCTTCTCGCCCCAGGTGCGGACGAGCTGCGCATCCTCCTCGTCCATGCCGTCAGCGGCCGTCGGGTCCGGCAGGTTCGGGATGCTGGCCAGCAGCCCGTCGCGGTCCAGCGTTGCCGCCGCCAGCTCTGCCTGAGCCTGCTCTAGCTCGTCGCGCAGCGCCCGCAGTTCCTCGATCTGCTCGGGCGTCGGCTTCCCCCGCGACGAGCTGCGCTGCGCCGCGCGCAGCGCCTCTGCCCGCGTCGTCAGCGAGCGCCAGCGACCGTCGGCGGCCAGCAGCGCGTCGAAGTCGGCCGCGGCGCCGCGCCTCGCCAGCGCGGCACGGAAGGTATCCGGATCCTGTCGGGCAGCCTTGAGGTCGATCACCCGCGCGAGTCTAGTCGGGCGACCCTTGCTGTGCCGCGCGATAACTGCTCGCGGCGGACTGCGGCGGCCCGGCTACGGCCGGGGCGGCCGGCGGCTCTGCTGGCCGACTTGTCCTGGTCGCTAGGACCGAGCCGCACAGTATGAGGACAAACGCGACAGCCATCGCCGCCGTGAACCGCTCCCCGAGCACGCCAATGCCGAGTGCCACGGCGACCGCCGGATTGACGTAGGTGATGACCGACGCCCTGGCCGGGCCCGCCTCGGCGATCAGCGCGAAGAAGCCGAGGAACGCCACCGCCGTGCAGACGACAGCGAGGGCAGCCAGCGCCGCCAGGACCCGCCCGGACGGAACGGCGGCCGGCCAGGTCAGTGCCGCGATCGGAGCATAGATAACGGCCGCGAACCCGAGGCAGGCGGCGGTCATGCCGAGTGGCGGCAGGTCGCTCAGCTTCCGCGCGATGATCAGCGGTCCGGTCGCGTAGCACACCGCCACGAGCAGGACCTCGCCGACCGACCCAGCGTCGCCACGCGTGCCGCCGCCGGCGACGAGCAGCGCGACGCCGGCCAGTCCGACCAGCAGGCCTGCCCACCTGACCATGGTCAGCCTGTCCTGACCACCCGTCAGCCGCGAGAACACTGCGACGAGGATCGGGACAGAGGCGATCAGCAGCCCGCTCAGCGAGCTGGACAGCCGGGTCTCCGCTTCGGACAGCAGCAGCCATGGCGCTACGATTTCGACCAGGGCAAACAGCACGAGCCAGCGCCAGTGCGGCAGCAGCACGGCAAGCTCGCGCCGGCGGATCGCGATGGGCAGCAACAGCGCTGCGCCGATCGTGACCCTGGCCAGGACGAGGACGGGCGGGGCAACCCCGCCGTCGGCGACCTTGATGAGCAGGTACGGGATGCCCCAGATCACGCTCATCGCTGCAAACAACCACCAGCCGCGGCGGCTCACCATCGCTCCTTTGCCGGGATCCCGCGCTCGGGGATCGCGTTGCGCTCAGGATGCCGCCGGATCTGGCGGCGCGTCTTGAACGCAATTGCGGCCCGATCCTAGCGGTGAAATCGGGGCTGCCTCGCGGGCGTGCGCCCGGCAGCTCACACCCTGACGCAGAGGCCCAGCGGCCCGAGCTTCAGGCACGTGCCGCTGGGGGACGGCGATGGCGATCCTGACTGCCCGGGGCTCGGAGACGGCGACGGGGCGGGCGTCGCCCCCGGCGAGTACGGAACCGGAGCGGTGGCGGATCTGGCCGATGGCAGGTGGCGGTGAGGCCGGCCAGGCCCGGCCAGGCCCCGGTGATGATGTGCCGTGCGCGCGCTGGGGTCGCCGTGCGCGCCGTCGGCCGCCTGCGCGCCGCCGTCGATGCCCAGCGTCGGCACTTGGCCGGGATTTGTATTCCCCGGCGGCGCGACGGTCAGCGTGGCGAACGACATGAGCATGACCACGATCGCGCCGGACGCGAGCGCCATCAGTGGCGGCAGAAACAGCATCGGATGGCCGCGCAGCGCGGCAGCACTCGTGCGGATGGTGGTGCGCATCCGGTCGGCGCTGATCGCCACCGCCGTGGCCAGAGCGGGCAATGGGGGGCCCTGGCCCATGAGAGCGCTGCTGCGTACCCGGTCAAGCGCGGCTCGGCGCTGCGCGGGGGTGAGGCCCGGCAGCAGGTAGACGACCGTGCCGCGGCGCTCGGACTCGGCGACGACGTGTAAGCCGGCTGGTAGCTCCGCATAACGGATCTTGACCATCAGCCAACCCACATCCAACCTTAATCGGGCAATTTACTGTTCGCAGCCAAACAGACGGTGACGACGTTATCACGGTGGATAGCTGCAATCCCACCGGTAACCAAATTGCAATCTGCTTGTTGCACCAAATCGGTCTTACGGTGGCCAGACCTGACAGAGCGGAGCATCGCTGTGCCGAGTCGGCCGCACAGGGCGGATGGCCGACCCGGCTACGCTCGCAAGAACCAGACTCTCGAATCTCCTGTCAGCGGAGGGGTCGTGCGGCTAGCCAGCCAGGGACCGGCCGTCCCGACGGCCGAGCTCTCGGCAAGCCCGCCGACAGGTCGCCCGATGGCCGCCGTCCTGGCCGTGCTGACCGCGCTGGCGGGCGGCCTGGCGCTGGCCGCCGCCTTCCCGCCAGCGGGAATCTGGCCGCTCGCCGCGATCGGGCCGGCCCTGCTGATCATCGCCTTGTGGCGGCAGCGGGCCAGGACTGCGCTGGCCGCGGGAGCTGTCTTCGGGCTCGCGTTCTTCTTCCCGCTCCTGTCCTGGCTGGTCAATGTCGCGTGGTACGTCTGGGCTGCCCTGGCCATCGCCGAGACCGTCATCTTCGCCGTGCTGACTGTCGGGCAGTGGCTGCTGCTGCGACTGCGCGCCTGGCCGCTCGCGGTCGCTGGGTGGTGGGTGGTCGCCGAGGCGGTGCGCGATCGGTGGCCGTGGCAGGGATTCCCGTGGGGCCGGCTGGTCATGAGCCAGGCGACGGCACCCACGGTGCACTGGGTCGCATTCGGCGGGCCGCCGTTCCTGACCTTCCTCATCGCCCTCACGGCCGCCTGCCTGGCGCGGCTGCTGCTCGGTCCGGCCCACGTGCCCGCGGCAGCGCGGCGGTCTAGCCGGGCTGTCATGCGCGGGCGCGGCTGGCCGGGTGTGGCGGTGCTAGTGATGGCCGGCCTGTGCCTGTCCGGCGCGTTTCTCCCAGTCGGCGGGGGCACCGTCGGCGGGGGCGCCGTCGGCGGGGGGGCGGCCGGCGGGGTTGCGGCCGGCGGGGGCGGCCGGCGACCGGACCGCTGTCGTGGCCGCGATCCAGGGCGACGTGCCCCATGCCCGCAACCTGCCGAACCTGCTGCGGGCCACCACCGTGACGCAGAATCATGCGGCCGCTACCGGCCGCCTGGCGGCGCTCGTGGCACGCGGCGGCGCAGCTGCCCCGGACCTCCTCATCTGGCCGGAGAACTCCACCGACCAGGATCCCCGGTTCAACGTCTACATCTCCGAGCTGATCTCCAGCGCCGTCGCGGCGATCGACCGGCCCGTGCTGGTCGGCACGGTGCTCCAGGATCCGGTGCGCAACGCCGGCCAGCTCTGGCTGCCGGGCAAGGGGCCGGTCGCCACCTACGTCAAGCGACGGCTCGTCCCGTTCGGCGAGGTCATCCCCTTCCGCGGGCTGCTGGACATGATCACCTCCCTGCCGTCGCTCCAGCCAGTCAACTTCACGCCTGGCCAC
Organism: uncultured Actinomycetota bacterium; assembly: GCA_963792725.1. Classification (GTDB taxonomy): domain Bacteria; phylum Actinomycetota; class Actinomycetes; order Streptosporangiales; family Streptosporangiaceae; genus JAJYUU01. The sequence continues at coordinate 686,033 of CAWBXJ010000006.1, forward strand.
CGGGCCGTCGTGTTCCGCGTCGGCAAGATCCGCCTCGGCGACGTGATCTGCTACGAGGTCGGCTTCGACGGCCTGGTCTCGTCGGAGGTGGCTGCGGGCGCCAACCTGCTCGCGGTGCAGACCAATGACGCCGACTTCGAGCTCGACGGCCAGACGGGCGAGACGCTCCAGCAGCTGGACATGGCGCGGATCCGGGCGATCGAGCATGACCGCGCCGTCGTCGTCGCTTCCACCACCGGCATCAGCGCGATCATCGCACCCGATGGCAGGCTGCTGGCCAGCAGCAGGACCTGGCAGCAGGCGGAGATCGAGGCGCGGGTCCCGCTGCGCACGACTACCACGCTGGCGGACGAGATCGGCGGCTGGCCGGAGGGCCTCATCACGTTCGCGACGCTCGCCGCACTGGCCCTGGCGCTCATCGGTCTGATCCGAGAGCGGCGCCGCCCCACCGCGGCATCCCGCCAGGCAGCACAATAGGTACGTGTCATTCTGGCGCGGTTTCCGGCAGCCCGTTCGGTATGCGGTCCTGCTGGCCGGAGCTATCCCGGTGCTGGCCTTCCCGGCCGCGAATCTGGAGTTCCTGGCCTGGTTCGGGCTCGTGCCCGGTCTTGCGCTCATGCGGGCGGCGCCCACCAGGCGTGAGGCCGCCGCCCGCGGCTGGTGGTTCGGCACCGGCTACCTGCTGGCGGCGATGTACTGGCTGCTGCCGAACCTCGGGCCCGGTCTCCTGCTGGTCGCCATCGTCCTCGGCTTCCTGTGGAGCGTCGTCGGGATAGCCACCTGGTCGCTGCTGCGGCCGCCCGTCACGGCGCGGCGCGCTCTTGCCGCGCTCGCCGTAGTGCCAAGCTGCTGGCTGCTCGGCGAGTGGATCCGGTCGTGGCAGGGCATCGGCGGACCATGGGCAGTGCTCGGAGCCAGCCAGTGGCAGCATCCCGCCATCCTGGCGCTCGCGGCGATCGGCGGTATCTGGCTCGTGAGCCTTGCCGTCGTGGCGGCCAACACCGGAGTGCTGGTGGCGCTGGTCGCCAGGTCGCCCGCCGTCCGGCTGACTGGCGTGGCCGGAGCGCTCGTCGCCATCGCGGCCGGCCCCGTCGCCTTCGCCCTGACCTCGCCGCCGCCAGTGGCAAGGCCGCTGACAATCGCGCTGGTCCAGCCCGGCATCGTCGAGGGACCCGGCCCCAGGCTGGCGCACAACGAGGCCATGACAGTCGCCGACGCCGGCCGGGCCGATCTGTTCGTGTGGGCCGAGAGCAGCGTCGGCTACGACCTTGCGGATCACCCGCCGCTGCTGGCCGGCGTCGAGCAGACCGCCAGGTCAGCGAGGGCCGAGATTCTCGCCAATCAAGACGCGCTCAACGCGGCCGGGGCCAAGTCGAAGCAGGCCATCCTCGTCAGCGGGACCGGCATCCGCGGCCAGTACATCAAGACCAGGCTCGTTCCATTCGGCGAGTACATCCCGTTCCGGGCCGCCCTCGGCTGGCTCGCCAAGATCAGCCGGGCGGCCGCGCAGAACGTCGTGCCGGGTACCGGCGCGCACGTGCTGCGCGCCATCCTGCCCGGCGGTCAGTCGCTTACGTTCGGTCCGCTCATCTGCTTCGAGTCAGCGTTCCCCGACATGTCCAGGGTCGACGCCGATCGCGGTGCTCAGGTGATCATCTACCAGACGTCCGATTCCACCTTCCAGGCCAGCTGGGCTCCGGCGCAGCACGCCTCGCTCAGCGCACTGCGGGCCGCCGAAACCGGGCGCCCTGTCGTGCAGGCGGCGCTCACCGGCGACTCGGCTGCCTTTGACGCTCGCGGCCGGCTGCTCGCCTGGGCCGGGACCAGCTACCGGGGCGTCGTGCTCGTGCATCTCGACCTGCCGCCGGCCTCTGACCGGACTTTTTACGACCGGCTCGGCGATTACGTCCCGTGGCTCGCGGTCGGCATCGCCGCGCTTGCGGCCGTCGTCGGCGTGGCCCGCGGCCGCGCCGCGCGCCGTAAGGCAGGGCGCCCGGGCGCCGGCAGCCAGTCCGAGGTCCTGAGCGACACGCGCTGATCCGGCCGAGCCGGCGATTGCCTGCCGTAGGCCGCAGCCTGCCGTAGCCCGCGGGCGCCGCAGTCCGAGGCCTTCGCAGTCCGGGGCTGGGGAGCGTTCTATTCCCGTTACTCGCCAGTAGTGACAAGCGTCATATCGGGATGGACCCTCTGTGACGGTGGCGTTACACATACAGATCCTCACCGGCAAGCCAGCCCGCCCCCGGGCCGGCCTTGTCCTGGGGCCGTCGCCGACGCTCGTCCCCCGCGAGCCCGGCACGGCCCGCCTGAACCCGCGATGCATGCGCCCCCGCATGCGTCGAGCTCGCCGGGTCCCCCACCGGCAAGCTCATCCCCAGTCCGGCCCGCGCCGGACTGGGGGCGAACACGTGCAGGAAAGGAAGCCTGATGATCCGCTCTGACCGTCTGTCCAGCGTGGCCCGCGAGCGAGGCATCGACCTCGCCGCGTCCGGCGCCGAGCGGCTGGCCAGCGCCCTTCGTGGCCGCAAGAAGGCGCTGCTGTTCGCGGGCACCGCCCTGGCACTGGCCGGGGCCGGCACCGCGAGCGCGGCAACTGTCAGCGGCTCCATGCCAGCAGCGCCAGCAAACGTCGTAGTGAGCTCCGCCGCCCCCCATGCAGCCTCACGCCAGGCACCAAAGACGGCGAGCCTGACAGCCAGGTCGCACGGGACCGGGCGGACGGCTAGTCACCAGCAGCGGGTACTCACCTGGACGCAGGTGCGGAACGCGATCAACCAGGAGATCGACCCGGCTGCGGCCCGGCGCGGCATCCTGCCGCTCGCCGGCCAGCTGGTACCGGTCGGGACCAGCGGGTCGCAGGCCTGGATGCCGCTCTCGCCTGCTCAGCTGGCCAACGCGACGACCATCGTGCGGCAGGCGCTGGACAAGAGGATGGGCATCCGGTCGGCGGTGATCGCGGTGGCCACAGCCATGCAGGAGTCACAGCTGGTCAACCTGCACTACGGGGATCTTGACTCGCTGGGCCTGTTCCAGCAGCGGCCGTCGATGGGCTGGGGCACTGCTGCCCAGATCACCGACCCCGCGTATGCAGCCAATGCATTCCTCAGCGCGCTGCAGCGGCACCAGGCCGGCGACCCGGCCTGGGCGCGAGAGCCGCTGTGGGCAAACGCGCAGGCTGTGCAGAACTCGGGCTTCCCGCTCGCCTACGCCAAGTGGGAGTCGCAGGCCGCGGGCCTCGTGAAGCAGATCGCGATGCGCTTGCGATAGCCCTCAAAGCCTCCGGTCCTGGCCTGCTCTCCCCCGGCGAGGCCGACCGGACTGCCAGGCGCCGGGCATCCCCCCGCCCAGGCCGCCGGCACCCTGTGCCCCGCCCTCCCCGAGGGGGCGGGGCACATTTTTGCCGGTCGCCTCTCCCAGCCGCCGCCGACCTTGCTCCCAATGTGCCGCCGACCTTGCTCCCAGTGTCCCGCGCACCACCGGTGATGCTGTAGAAACTGTGAGCATGACGACCTTCCTGACCGATGCCGGCTACTGGGCGCTGATCATCTTCGCCTTCGTCCAGGCATGCTGCATCCCGATCTCGTCAGAGATCACCTTCGGGTTCGCGGGCGTGCTGGCCTACGAAGGTCACCTGAGCCTGCCGCTCGTGATCATCCTCGGCACTCTGGCCGAGCTGGCCGGGTCCTCGGCCGCCTACGGTCTCGGACGCCTGGGCGGGCGGCACACGGTCGAGCGGTATCGCCGGTACCTGCTGATGACGAGGAAGGACGTCGAGCGGGCCGAGCGGTTCTTCGCCGGACGAGGCGCCTGGTCGGTCGCCGTCGCCAGGGTCGTGCCGCTGGTCCGAGCCTTCGTCGGCCTGGTAGCAGGCTTCATGGAGGTGCCAGTACTGCCGTTCGAGATCTTCAACCTGATCGGCACTGCCGTCTGGGCGACTGCCTTGTCGGTGATCGGTTATGAGCTCGGCAGCGACTGGGGCAAGGTATCGAAGAACTTCTCGCACGCGAGCGACGCGCTGGCCGTGCTCGTCCTGCTCGTGCTGGCCGCCGCAGTCGCGCTCAAGGCGCGCGAGATCCGCAAGGAGCGCCGTGAGGACGCCGCCGGCCTAGCCGGCGGCTCGGGCTCGGTGCCGAGCGCCCCGCCGACCCGTACTAAGGCCCGGCATCGCGCCGGCACGGACAGCAAGGGTGGCTGACGAGCCGCACCGGCTCGCCACAGCGCGACTCACGGCGGCAGAGCCCGCCTGGCACCACATGGCGGTTGTCTACCAGGTCTACCTGCGCAGCTTCGCAGACGGCAACGGGGACGGCGTCGGCGATCTGGCCGGGCTCGCGGCTCGCCTGCCCTACGTGCGCGACCTCGGTGTCGACGCGATCTGGCTCACGCCGTGGTACTCCTCGCCCATGGCCGACGGCGGCTACGACGTCGCTGACTACCGCGATATCGACCCGCTCTTCGGCACCCTGGCCGAGGCGGAGGCGCTCATCCGATCTGGGCACGACCACGGCCTCAAGATCATCATCGACATCGTGCCCAACCACTGCTCCAGCCGGCACCGGTGGTTCACCGCCGCCATGGCCGGCCCCGGCACGCCGGAGCGCTCGAGGTTCTGGTTCCGGCCCGGCCGCGGCGAGTCTGGCGACCAGCCGCCCAATGACTGGCAGTCGATGTTCGGCAGACCTGCCTGGACCAGGGTCACCGAGCCCGACGGGCGTCCTGGCGAGTGGTACCTGCACCTGTATGCGGCCGAGCAGCCCGACCTGAACTGGGATAACGCCGAGGTCAGGACCGAGTTCGAGGACATACTTCGGTTCTGGCTTGACCGCGGCGTGGACGGCTTCCGGATCGACGTGGCCGACTTCCTGGTCAAGGATCCCGCGCTGCCTGACGTGGCGGGACTCGCCGACGGCGCACGCAGGCCGTGGGAGGATCAGGACGGCCTGCACGACGTCTACCGGTCCTGGCGGCGCTTGATCGACTCCTATCCGGGCGAGCGGGTATTCGTCGGCGAACTCTGGCTCAAGCCGCTGACCAGGCTGCGGCCCTACCTCGCGGGCGATCAGCTGCATACCGCATTCAACTTCGACTTCCTCAGCGCGTCGTGGGACGCCGCCGCGCTGCGGTCCGTCATCGAGACGACGCTCACCAGCATCGGCGCGGCCGCGCCGTGGGTGCTGTCCAACCACGACGTGACCAGGCACCTGACCCGATACGGCCGGGCTAACACGGGCAGCGGCTGGCAGCCCGATCCCGGCACGCCTGACCTGGCGCTCGGCACGCGCCGGGCCAGGGCGGCGATCATGCTGTCGCTGGCGCTGCCCGGCAGCTGCTATCTGTACCAGGGCGAGGAACTCGGGTTGTGGGAGGTCGAGGACATCCCGGCGGCCCTGATCGCCGACCCGGTGTACGAGCGCACCGACCACTTCATCCGGGGACGCGACGGCTGCCGGGTCCCGCTGCCCTGGCAGGCAGGCGCGCCTGGCTTCGGGTTCGGCCCGCCGGATGGCGTACCGCCCTGGCTGCCCCAGCCGCCCGGCTGGCGGCAGCTCGCCGCCGACGCGCAAGCGTCCGACAGTGCCTCCATGCTGGCGCTGTACCGGACCGCGCTGCGCCTCAGGCGGTCCGGCGACCAGGCTGGGGGCGACTCGCTGACCTGGCTCGACGCTGATGAGGACGTGCTGGCTTTCCGCCGCGCCGACGGCCTGACCTGCGTGGTCAACATGAGCGCCGAGCCGGTGCCGCTGCCAGCGCAGGGCGAGGTACTGCTGACCAGCGGTCCGGTCGACCAGGCGCGCCTGCCGCCGGATACGGCGGCCTGGCTCAGCCCCGGTGCGAAGTCAGGCCGCCAGTAGCGGCAGCCCGGCCCGCTCGTTCCGGACGCGCCAGTACCGGCGCACGAAGGCAGGCCGCTGGTCGGTGCTCGGCGCCTCGGCCGCGGCCGCGAGCCACCCGAGCAGCAGGTCGTCGGCGGCCGCGAAGGCCTCAGCCGACGGCGGCGGCGCCGCGACCCAGCGCGCCTGCACGGCGGCGCGCTCGGCGCGCAGCACCGGGTACAGCAGGTCGGGCCGGGCCAGGACACGCCGGTGCAGCATCTCGTGCCGCCACCACAGCGTCGCCGGATCGTAGCGGTCCGACGGGAGCGGACCCATATCGACCGGCGAGCCCACGGTCACCGGCTTGAACAGCGACGTGCACGGCGCCGCCGTGGCCGTGACCCAGTGCGCGGCGCCGTCCGGCCGCAGCTCGGCGACCCACGACGCGGTGGTCTGCGAGCTAGCCGCGACGCCGCCGGCGTGCATGCACGGCGCCGCCATCGCGCCGTTCACGATCGAGTAGTGCGGCTCGGTGCGGCCGTCCCCGTGGTCGGCGAGCGCAGCCATCAGGTCGGCCACCCCCGTCGCCGCCGCCGCTCGGCGCTGCGTCAGGGGCTGGCGCACCCGGCAGGCGGACACGGCGGTCTTGAGCCGGTCGCCCTGCTCGCTCGCGAATGGCTCGATCGTCAGGCCGTTGGAGATGCTCCTGGCTCCGCCGTCAACCTTCTCGACCGCCCACAGCTTGCCTGCTGTCTCGAGCACGTAGCCGCCGCTGGCATCGGCCACGAGGAAGCTGTTGTGATAGGTGAACCCGCGGCGCTCGTGTCCGCACCCGCCGCCCTGCCCGTACTGCTCGATCATCTCGGTGATGACCGCGACGGCGTCCCCGGCCGAGGTCGCCCGCTCGAGCGCCAGCCGGAGCAGGTCCATGCCGGTCAGACCGGTCCTGGCGTAGCGCTGCCTGGTAAAGACGGCCTCGTTCCCGATCACCACGCCGTGCTCGTTGGCGCCCATCTCCGCGCCCCACATCCAGAACGGCCGGCTCAGCAGCACTGCGTAGGTCTCGCGCACCTGGGCAATCTCAATCCAGGTGCACCGCAGCCGGGCGCCGGCGGAATGCGAGCGGCGCGGCTGCCAGTCCAGGAACTGTGACTCGTTCGGGTCCCGGTCGGAGTTCTTTGCGAACAGCACCTGACCGGGCCTGACGACCACCATGGTGTCGCACGACGCCCCGAGCATGCGCCCCAGTCAACCAGAGTTAGTCAACCAGGGCCTGATAGACCATCTGCCGCAACTGGGGCCTGATCGGGTAGGCGCTCGAGGGCAGTAGCTGGGTGAAGAAGGTGGCGGTCAGCTCCTCGGCGGGATCTACCCAGAAGGTCGTGGAGGCGGCGCCGCCCCAGTTGAACTCCCCGGCCGAGCCGAGTGACTTAGTCGCCAGCGGGTCGATCACCACCGCGAAGCCGAGGCCGAAGCCGACTCCGGCGAACACCGTCTCGGCATACAGGGGCCGGCCGAACGTCTCGAGGTCTGCGCCGCCGGGCAGGTGATTGCTCGCCATGTAGCCCACGGTGCGCGGGCTGAGCAGCCGGACGCCGTCCAGCTCGCCAGCCGGGCTGTCTGGCCGGTGCACCAGCATCTGGGTGAACCTGTTGTAGTCGGCCGCCGACGACACCAGCCCACCACCGCCGCTGAGGTACACCGGCTCGCGCAGCGCGGCGTTGCCCATCGCATCCATCCGGGTCGCCTTGCCGTCCTCCGGGCTGCGGGTGTACAGCGCCGCCAGCCGCCGCTGATCGTCCGGCCGCGCGAAGAACGACGTGTCGGTCATGCCCAGCGGCCCGAAGATGCGGCTGGCGAAGAACTCATCCAGCCGCTGGCCGGATAGGACCTCGACCACGCGGCCGAGTACGTCGGTCGCGACGGAGTAGCTCCACTCGCTGCCGGGCTCGAACAGCAGCGGCATCGAGGCGAAGTCGTCGCAGACAGCTGCCAGGTCAGCGCCGCGCGGTGAGCCCCACTCGTAGCCGCGGGCCCGATAGATGGCGTCCACCGGGTGGTTGCGCATGAAGCCGTAGGTCAGCCCGGATGTGTGGCTGAGCAGGTGCCAGATCCGGATCGGCTCGGTCGCCGGCACCGTCCGGTAACTGACGTCGCTGCCGCCGGCGAAGACCCGGACGTCGCGGAAGGACGGGATGTACTTGGACACCGGGTCGGTCAGCTCGAAGCCGCCTTCCTCGTACAGCAGCATCGCGGCCACCGAGGTGATCGGCTTGGTCATCGAGTAGATCCGCCACAGGCTGTCGGGCTCGACCGGCAGGCCCGCCTCCAGGTCGCGCTGCCCGTAAGTCGACACGTGCGCCAGCTTCCCGCGGCGCGCTACGGTGATCAGCCAGCCGGCCAGCTTCTGCTCGTCGACGTAGCGCGCGAAGTGCCGGTCGATCCGCTCCAGCCGCGCCGGGTCGAATCCGACCTCGGCCGGGTCCACCTCGATCTGCAGTCCGCCCATATCCGCCTAGCCTCCCGTTACTTCGCCCGCAGCAAGTATCACCCTGATCCTGCCAACCAGAACCAGGTTCGGTCTAGTAGCCGGGGCTGCCGCTCCTCATGGCGGTGAACCAGGCCATCGTGATACAAAGCAAACCGTGGCCCCCCATAGCAGCAAATATGCCCTGCGCCTCGGCATCGGCGTCGCGACCATGGCAGTCGCCGTGTCCGGCCTGATCGGCTCCGCCGGTCCAGCGGCAGCTGGCAGTGCCGCCGCTGGCACCATCGCCGCCAGACCCGTCCAGCGGCTTGCCCTGACGGCCCTGGCGTTCTCCGCCAAGTCGGTGAACGCGAGGGCAGGCAACGCCACCGTGACACTGACATGGACCATCACCGACTCACGGACTACCGCTCGCCGGATCAGCGGCGAGCTGTCTCTGGCCGCCCCCGGCAAGGCGGCTGGCTCTTACCTCACCGAGCGCATCACTGTTCCGTTCGCGCTGCACGGACAGGCCCGCGCCGGCGGGACGGCGCGCAGATCGAGGTATGCCTACACGTTCACCGTGCCGCGGTACGCGCGGGCGAGCTCGGTCAGCTGGCAAGTCATCTCCCTGACCGTGCAGGACAACAAGGGCGACAAGCTGGCGCTGTCTGCCGCCAGGCTCACCAGGTTCAAGGCCACCCTCAGTGCCCGCGAGATCGCCGTCACCGCCGGCCCTTCCTTCGACACCTTCAGGCTCTACGACTACGTCCGGCCGTACGCCTACTCCGGCGCCAAGAGCTCGGGCGAGCAGGTCTACAACCTGTGCGTTTACCCGTCGCCGGCGGGCTTCACCGGCGGCACGCTGCAGCTGTCCGGCCCGGCCGGCCAGAACTTCAGTTCGCAGTTCAGCTACAACCAGGTGGCGCCCGAGTGCATGAACCCGTCGACTCAGGCTGTGGGCCAGCAATACATCGTGCCCGTGAAGTTTCCGGCGGGGCTGGCACCGGGCACCTGGACGGTGTCCCGGCTGCAGCTCATGGATACGGCCGGGAACGTCACCACGGCCAGTGACCTGGGCACTCCTGTCACCGTCACGGGCAACCAGGTGCTGTCAGCTAACGACTTCACCGCGACTCCGAACCCGGCCAACGACTGGGCACAAGCTGTCACGGTCACGGTGTCCATGATGGTCTCCGGCGTGCACGATGGTGTCAGCGCCATCTACCTGGACTTCGCCGGGGACACGCCGGGCAACCCGGGCAGCTGCGGGGCCGCCGGCGAACCGGTGAGCACGGGGCCTGGCCAGGAGTCGGTGCAGTTCCAGATGACTTATCTGACCAAGTCCTGTCAGCTGGCCGGCGTCGCGATCCTGGATGGGGCTGGCGACCTGGCCTTGTACGGCAGCGAGTACGGCGCGCCGGATCCCGGCCTCACGGTCACCCAGACCCCAGACACCACGCCGCCGACCGCCACCGCGGCCAGCATCAGCCCGGGCACGGGCAATGTCAGCTACTGGCTGACGATCGGCGTGACCACGCAGGTAGCCCCCGTCGGCAGCGCCGACGTACGCATCTACAACTCGGGCGGTGTCTTGGTATCCGATAGCTCTGGCGGCGTTGGCCAGGCGCAGCCGCCGCAGATAGGCGCGACAACGGTCAGCGTCCCCGTTGACACCAGCGGACTGCCGGCCGGCACGTACACGATCGGCTTCACGCTGTTCGACGCCGCCAACCTCGCCTCCTCGTACGGGCCAGGAGGTAGCAACCCGGTGCCCGGCGGCCCGCTGACGGTCACGGTGCCGTGAGGCCGGCGCCTGCGTCGCCGCGTGGCAGGCCAGTCCGGCGCCGCACCTCGTACAGCAGGACGCTCGCGGCGACCGCGAGGTTGAGCGACTCGGCGGTCCCCGTCATCGGGATCGCGACCCGCAGATCGGTGGCGGCCAGCAGGTCAGCGGGAAGTCCGGCGCCTTCGCTGCCGAGCAGCACCGCGAGCGGCGGCGCCAGGTCGGCGTCCCAGCACGACACGCTGCCGCGGGCCGACGTGGCCGCCACTGTGACCTGGCCTGCCGCCGCCCAGTCCAGGAACTCCGCCGCGGCCGGACTCACCGCGACCGGCACCGTGAAGATCGCGCCCATGCTCGCCTTCACGGCGACCGGATCGTAGGGATCGGCGGATGGCCCGATCAAGATGACGCCGTCCGAGCCGATGGCGCTCGCGGTCCTGACGATCGTGCCGACGTTGCCGGGATTGGCGGGCGAGTGCAGCGCGACGAACAACGATCCGGCGCCCACCGCCAGGTCGGCGAGCGCGGCCGGCGCGGAGCGCACGATCGCGGCCAGGCCCGACGGGCCGTCTCGGTCGGCGATGCGGCCGAACAGCTCGCCCGACAGCCGGGCGACCCGCACGCCTGCTGCCGCCTGGGCGGCGACCATGGCGGTCGCGCCGGGGTGGCGGAGCAGGTCTGGCGCGACGATCAGCGTCTCGATCTCGGCAGCTGCCTCGACGGCCTGCCAGACGGGCTGGATGCCCTGTACCACGAACGCGGACTCGCGCCGCCTGTGCTTTCGGTCTGCGAGCGCGCGAACGCGCTTGACCAGCGGGTTCGCCGCGCTGCTGATCACCTCGGCCATCGCCAGCTGAGCCTACTCCGCGCTCGCCGCGCTGGCCTGACACCGGCCGCTCCTATAGTGGCCAGCGCACATCATGGTCGGTGCAGCCAGCGAGGGGCCGAAGGACGGGCAGATGGGCGCGGAGAGTGAACGGGTCGCCGGGTTCGGCCGCCTCGAGGACGGGCTGCGGCAGGCAGGCGACTGGTACCGGTGGGGTCCGTACGTCAGCGAGCGCCAGTGGGGCACCGTCCGCGAGGACTACAGCCCGGACGGCGAGGCCTGGGATTACCTGCCGCATGACCACGCCCGGTCGCGCGCGTACCGCTGGGGCGAGGACGGGCTGGCCGGCTTCTGCGACATCGAGCAGCGCCTGTGCCTGGGCCTGGCGCTGTGGAACGGCGAGGACCCGATCCTCAAGGAGCGCGCCTTCGGCCTCACCGGCGCGCAGGGCAATCACGGCGAGGACGTCAAGGAGTACTGGTGGTACACCGATGCGGTGCCGAGTCACGCATGGAACCGCTGGCGATACCACTACCCGCAGCGACGCTTCCCGTATGAAGACCTCATCGACCGGAACGGGGCACGCTCGCGCCTCGAGCCGGAGTACGAGCTGATCGATACCGGCGTCTTCGCGCAGGACCGGTACTGGATCACCGAGGTGCGCTACGCCAAGGCCGGCCCCGACGACATCCTCATGACGGTCGACGTCACCAACGCCGGGCCGGACGAGGCACAGCTGCACGTGCTGCCGACCGCGTGGTTCCGCAACACCTGGTCCTGGCGGGAGGACGCCGACAGGCCCGAACTGGCCGCCAGCGGCGACGCGCGCGTCACCCTGACCCATCCGTTCGTCGGACCGATGGAGCTGCTCGCGGCGGACGGCCCGGACGGCGCGCCGCCGGCCACGCTGTTCTGCGAGAACGAAACCAACGTCGCCAGGCTGTTCGGCGGAGAGGCGCTGACCCCGTTCCCCAAAGACGGCATCAACGACCACGTCGTGAGCGATGCGCCCACCGTCAACCCGGCGGGTCGCGGGACCAAGTGCGCCTTCTGGTACAAGCTGACGCTCGCCGGCGGCACGACGGCGCAGCTGCGGGTGCGGCTGCGGCCGACCCCGTCCAGCTCGGGAAACGACCCGTTCGGCCCCGAGTACGCCGCGGTGCTGGCGCAGCGGCGGGCCGAGGCCGACGAGTTCTACGCCGAGCTGACCCCGTCGGCGGCCAGCGCCGACGAGGCGATGGTCATGCGGCAGGGGTTCGCCGGGATGCTGTGGTCCAAGCAGCTGTACTACTACGACGTGAGCCGGTGGCTGGACGGCGACCTGGCACAGCCGGCTCCGCCCGACTCGCGCCGCACCGGCCGCAACAGCCGCTGGCGCAGCTTCGACGCGTTCGACATCATGTCGATGCCGGACAAGTGGGAGTACCCCTGGTTCGCGGCGTGGGACCTGTCGTTCCACTGCGTCGCGCTCGCGCACCTGGATCCGGCCTTCGCCAAGTACCAGCTGATCCTGCTGTGCCGGGAGTGGTTCCAGCATCCCGGCGGGGCGCTGCCCGCGTACGAGTGGGACTTCGGCGACGTGAATCCGCCGGTCCAGGCGTGGGCCGCGCTCGAGGTATTCGCCGTCGACGGCGGCCGCGACATCCACTTCCTCAGCCGGATCTTCGACAAGCTGCTGGTCAACTTCACCTGGTGGGTCAACCGCGAGGACGCCGAGGGCAACAACCTGTTCGAGGGCGGCTTCCTCGGGCTGGATAACATCGGCCCGATCGACAGATCGCACCTGCCGGTGGGCGGCATTCTGGAGCAAGCCGACGCGACGGGCTGGATGGCGTTCTACGCGATGGCCATGATGTCGATCGCGGAGATCCTGCACCGGACCGGGCAGCGGCCCGGCACCGACGTCGTGCTGAAGTTCGTGGAGCATTTCGCGGCGATCAAGCAGGCGCTCGACGACCGCGGGCTGTGGGACGAGACCGACGGCCTGTACTACGACCGGTTGATCACGCCGGCCGGCGACGTGGTGCCGCTGAAGGTCAGGTCCATCGTGGCCATCCTGCCCGCGCTGGCGATGAGCGTGGTCGATCAGCAGACCATCGACCTGGCCATGGTCGTCGGCAAGCGGTTCGCTGCGCTGCTCGCCGAGCATGGCGTCACCGGGGACCGGATGCGGCAAGGCGATGGCGTGCTGCACGGCAGCGGGCTGCTGCACGGCAGCGGGCTGCTGCACGGCAGCGGGCTGCTGCACGGCAGCGGGCTGCTGCACGGCACGCCAGGGCACGAGCGGCTGCTGCTCAGCCTGACCGGCCCGGACCGGCTGCGGCGGCTGCTCGCCGTGCTGTTCAGCGAGGCGGAGTTCCTGTCGCCGCACGGCCTGCGCGCGCTGTCGGCGTGGCATCGCGACCACCCCTACACCATCGACGTGGAGGGCTATCAGGCCAGCATCGACTACGAGCCGGCTGAGTCGACGACACCGCTGTTCGGCGGGAACTCCAACTGGCGCGGCCCCGTCTGGTTCCCGGTGAACTACCTGATGGTCAGCGTGCTGGAGCGGTACCACATGTTCTTCGGCGATGAGCTGACCATCGAGTACCCGACCGGGTCCGGCGTCCAGCGAACGCTCGGGCAGATCGCCATCGACCTCTCCGACCGGCTGATCTCGATCTTCACGCCGGGTCCGGACGGGCGTCGCCCGTGCCTCGGCTCGGTGCCGGTGCTGAGCGACGACCCGACCTGGCGGGACAACGTGGTGTTCAGCGAGTACTTCCACGGGGACACCGGAGCGGGGCTAGGTGCCTCGCACCAGACGGGCTGGACCGGCCTGGTGGCCGACATTATCCGCCGGCGCCACGGCGCGGTTCCGTCGCTGGGTGCGGTGCTGGCCGCGGTTTTCGAGCAGGCATAGGGTCGTCCGCATGACTGTTGACGGTGAGTACGAGCCCAGTCCGGCTCAGTGGGTCCGCGACCAGGTCGCGGAGTATGAGGCCTCCGGCGGCCAGCGCGCGAACACGCTGCGCGACACCGGCCTGCCCGTGGTTATCGTGACGACCCGAGGCAACAAGAGCGGCAAGATCCGCAAGACGCCGCTCATGCGCGTGGCGCACGACGGTGACTACGCGCTGGTCGCGTCCAAGGGCGGCGCGCCCCGCCATCCGGTCTGGTACTACAACCTGGTGTCCGACCCGGACGCGGTCATGATCCAGGACGGGCCGGAGCCGTTCGCCGTGACGGTGCGCGAGCTAGCCGGCGACGAGCGCGCGCAGTGGTGGGAGCGAGCCGTGGCCGCATTCCCGCCCTACGCGGAGTACCAGGAGAAGACGCAGCGCACGATCCCGGTCTTCCTGGCGACCAGGAAGTCGGGCTAGCCGGCGGCCGGCGCGCCGGGTGCACCGCCGGCGATCTCGAACGACCAGAGCTCGCTGCTGACGGCGACCGGCCGATGGCCGCTGTCCCGGTGAGGCTGCCCGTCGTGCCCCGCCGCCTGCCGGTGGCCGTGGCCGAATGCCGACGAGGTTAGCCACGCCTGGAACGCCGCCTCGTCTCGCCACCGGGTCACGACCAGCCAGGTCGTCCGGTCATCGGTCGGGCGCAGCAGCTCGAAGCCCTCGAATCCGTCCTGGTTATCCACGGCACCGGCGCGCGCGGCGAACCTGCGCGCCAGCTCGTCGCCGCCGTCCGGCGGCACGGTAATCGCGTTGATCTTCACGACGGTCATACCCCGATCATGCCAGGCCGCCACCAGCGTCGCGGCTGCCCGTCTGTGGCCGAGATGGCATCGGGGCGGTCCCCCGCCACGACGTTGTCGGGCTGGTGACGCGGACCACCCGGCCGCCGGATCTGCGCAGGTCAGCACGCTCGAATGAGCGCATCCGGAGGGTGCCTCCAATATCAGGATTGCTGAACCCTTACCGTGGAATGGTGCGGATGCCATGGTGGGGCGTGGCGTCGTCAATGCTCGCGCCCGTGCTCCTGATAGGCGGCTGGACAGCCGCCGCAGATCTCCAGCCGGTCCCATTTAACCCGATATCGCGAAGTATCAGCGCGCTAGCGGCGCAGGGCATGCCCTACCGCTGGCTCATCACGATCGCTCTGCTCGGCGTCGGCGCCTGTCACGTCGCGACCGGGCTGGCGCTGCGACCAGCCGCCGAGGCGGGCCGGGTCATGCTGATCTTCGGCGGTGTCAGCGGCATGCTCATCGCCGCCAACCCGCAGCACAGTCACGCCGGGTCGCTGCCGCACGTGGTCTTCTCGTTGACCGGAGTCGTCCTGATGACGCTCTGGCCGTTCGCGGCACTGCGCCAGGACCCCGGCACACCGTACGCGTTGCGGCCGTCGGCAGCCTGGGGCTACGGGCTCTTCACGCTCTCGCTGCTGCTCTGGTTCACCACTGAGATCTTCAACGGCAGCGAGCTCGGCCTCGCCGAGCGAGCCGTCACGGCCGATCAGACCCTGTGGCCGCTCGTCGTCGTGGCGTCGGTGCTAGCGGCCCGCAGGCGCCCGGTGGCAGCCGCCGAGCGGGCAGCCGCCATCAGATCCCGGTGAGAGCGGCGAAGATCTCCGCCAGCTCGGCAGGCTCGAAGTCCATCGTGCCGTCGCCGACCGAGAGCTCCAGCCGCTGCACGGCCGGATCGGCGGTCGGCATGCATTCGGGCCGCGTCCAGATGCGCCGGTCGGACGCCAGCTGGCGAGCCGCGGCGGCGTAGCCGTCCTTGCTCGTGCGCAGCAGCAGGTGCATCATCGGGACCTGCGGCGGGTCCGGGATCACCGTGACGCCGGACACGCCTGACAGCGCCACCGCGATCGCCCGGGCGTGCTCGAGGTAAGACGGGAACCTCGGCAGCCGCACGGCCAGGCAGCTGAGCGCCGAGGCGGCGTTCGGCCACAGCCCGAATAGCGTGCCACCCATCCGCCGCCGCCACTCCCTGACCTGCGCGATGACGTCTTCCGGCCCGGCCACGCAGCAGCCGGCCAGTGCGCCGATGCCCTTGTAAAACGAGACATAGACGGTGTCGAACAGCGCCGCGATCTCGGCTGGTGCCCGGTCGTACCCAGCCGCCGACTCCCACAGCCGGGCGCCGTCCAGATGGGCGGCAGCGCCACGCTCGCGTGCCCAGGCCACCTGGGCGGCCAGGTCCTCAAGATCGGGCTGCTGGCCGCCGATGTCCCGCTGCGGCAGCTCGATCAGCAGCGCGGCCGGCGCCTCCGCGATCGCGGTCAGGTCGTCCAGCGTGATCAGCCGGTCCCGCCCGCCAGCCGGTCGGCCGACGAGCCCGTGCAGCCGCTGATAGGCCTGCTCCTCGTGCTGCTCCAGGTGGCACATCGGGTGGAAGATCACGGTCCGGCGGCTCCGCTGATCGGCGTGCACGCGCAACACCGCCTGCTGTGCCATGACCCCGGAGGGCAGGAACGCCGCCGCCGGCTTGCCCAGCAGGCTGCTGATCTGCGCCTCCAGGTCCGCGACGGCACCGCCATCGGCGTAGGTGTCCATCGTGGCGTCGGCCGGGATGGTGGCCAGCATGGTGGCTGCGGTCTGGATGCCATGCCCGTGGAAAGACCGCGTGCACTGGTCCCGCAGGGCCGTCAGGTCATCGTGATCGGTCATCCGCTCGCCTCACTTCATGGATTCCGCGCCCGTAAAACAGGACAAAGTATGGCTCAAGATCGCGCGAACCCATGAAGTGAACGCCGCGGCCCGCACGTTAGCGGCTGCCTGGCGCCGTCACGAAGTCGATGAGCTCCTCTACGCGCCCGAGGAAGGCCGGCTCCAGGTCGGCGTAGGAGCGCACCAGGCCGAGGAGGCGCCGCCAGGCGGCGGCCGTATCCGCTGGCCAGCTGATCGCCGCGAGGATTCCCTCCTTCCACGGGACCCCGCGCGGCACCTGCGGCCAGGCACTGATGCCGACCACGCCGGGCTTGACCGCGGCCCAGACATCGACGTAGGGATGGCCGACGACCAAGATGTGCTCGGATGTCACCTGCGCCGCGATCCGGCTCTCCTTCGACCCCGCAACCAGGTGGTCCACGAGGACACCAAGGCGGCGGTCGCCGACGGCGGCGAACTCGGCCGCGATGGCTGGCAGGTCGTCGATGCCGTTGAGGAACTCGACGACGACGCCAACATCGCGCAGGTCGTCGCCCCAGATCTTCTCCACGAGCTCGGCGTCGTGCTTGCCCTCGACGTAGATCCGGCTTGCCTTGGCCACCCGGGCCTTCGCGGGCACCCCGGCGATGGAGCCCGAGGCGGTCCGAGCCGGCCCCGCGCGCTGCTCCGGCGCTGGCCGCACCAGGATTACCCGCTTCCCCTCCAGCAGGAACGTCCCGGATAGCGGGAACACCCGGCGCCTGCCATACCGGTCTTCGAGCGTGACGGCGTCCTTCTCGCAGCCGACCACGGCTCCGCAGAAGTCACCCGCGCTATCCTCGACGACCATCCCGGTCTCGGCCGGTACCCGAGGGGGTGCGGCTGGCTTGCGCGCTGGTGGCGCCAGCACATCCTCGCTGTACTGCCTGCTCCGCACCGCTACCCTCTCTGGCGGACTGCACCTGCACGTGCCGGTCCAGTATCGGCCAGCTGCGGCGACGCGCCGGGGCGACGCGCCGCCTGTGAGGACGATCTCAGATAAGTCAAAATCCGGTGTAATCACCGGCTCCGGCTGATTCCGGACGCTAAAGTTCGTCACAGCGACACTTTCACCCGGATTGGTTCACGGAGGCTCGGTGGTGCGCCGCCGTCTTGCCCGCAGGCCGCTGGCGCCTGGCTCGACACCGATGGCGCGGCTGCGCCACCGGTGGCTGTATGCCGTGCTGGCCAGCCTCGCGCTGGCGGGCTCGATGGCCCTCCCGACGCCGCCCGCGAGCGCCGACACCGGGAGTGTCACGTTCGACACGGTCTCCGGTGACGGCAGCGGCAACCTGGCCGTCATCATCACATCCGACGATCCGATCGGCAGCATCAAGGTCCATCTCCTGTCGGGCACGACCGACACCGGTGTCGACCCGACTAACTTCAGCCCGCAGGGCAGCTTCGCCGCTGGCCAGCCGCAGACGTGGACGCTCAGCAATCCGGCCGCCGCGCTAGCCGGCCTGGCGCCTGGCACTTACACGGCCAGTCTCGACGCCACCGATGCCGACAGCGACCAGAGTGTCTCGGGGCTGACGCCCACCTCCGCGAGCCCCAACACGTTCAACTTCCTGGCGCAGCCGGTGGTGACGTTCAGCCAGCCCACGTTCAACACGACATTTCCTAACGAGCCGATCAGCCTCACCGGCCAGCTCAGTTGCTCAACAGTGAGCTGCTACACCGGGAGTAACTGGCCGAGCCTTCCGGTGACAGTTAGCGACTCGTACAACACGACCTGGCCCACGCCACCTGCCGCCCCCGCTTCCACGGCGTCGAACGGGTCCTTCTCTATCCAGGTCAGCGGCATCCCGAACGACACCTACACGGCCTCGGTCGGCGCGACCGCGACCACCCTGGCGGCGAACCAATCGGGCAGCATCGCGGACGTACCCACGCTCGCGACGCCGTCGATCACCGCCGTGGCGACCCCCGCCGCGCATGGCAAGCAGGACATCACCGGGACGCTGACTTACCAGTCGGGCATTAGCCAGGCCGACGCACCCGCCGGCGTGACGATCACGGCCGCGGCGAAGGGGCAGTCGCCCGTCTCGACGACGACCATCGCGAACGGCAGCTTCTCGATGACGATGCCAGCCGTCGCCGGCACCACCAGCTGGATCCTCAGCAGCCAGGCGGACACGGACACGAACCCGTTCCTCGGCGCCACGACGAAGTCGGTCAGTGAGATCTGGCCGGCCACGCTCACCGGCTTCACCGCCACGCTGAGCAAGTACTACGTGCTGACCGTCCACGGCTGCCTGTCCAGCCCGATCACCACCCCGGCGCCCCCGCCGGACTACCCGACGGTCCAGATCCAGTACGAGCTCACGACCGCCGGGCCCTGGCATGAGCTAGGCACCGTCAGCACGACGCAGATGACCGGCTGCCCTGGCGCCGCGTTCCTGGCCCAGGGCGGCGCTCCGGCCGCTAGCGCTTACTACCGCGCCTATCTCCCGCCCGGCGACGACACCTACGAGTCGGTGGCAGGCGCCAGCGTCAAGGCTGCGCTCATCGCGACCCGCTTCGACCCGTTCCAGGCGTCCCCGCATATCCTCGCGTCGCGGACCAAGAAGGTGACGATCAGCGGCACGCTGCAGTACCGCGGGAGCAAGTGGCGGGGCTACGCGCACCAGCGGGTACTGCTGATCTACTCCATCAACAACAAGACGTGGTACGCCTACCAGTGGGTGCGGACCAGCAGCACGGGCGCCTTCAGCCTGACCTTCGCTGACTCGGTCGGCACCGCGTACTGGTCGGCCAACTACAACGGCAACAGCACGCACTTCGTGGCAGGGGCGCCCGAGCTGAAGGTGACGGTGCGTCGCGCCCGTCCGGCGAGCAAGCCGGCGGGGACCGGCCAGCCTGTGGCTCCGCTGTTCGAGCGGGTGCCCAGCAGCGAAGACTGGCACACACGCGGCGCGTGGCCGTTCCTCATCGCGACCGACCCGCTGCTGATCCTGATGGGCCGGCAGCTCTAGCTGTACCGTCTGCTGCCCGACGACCCGCTGCCCGACGACCGGCTGCCCGACGACCCGCTGCCCGACGACCCGCTGCCCGACGACGCTGTCGTCTCGCCGGCGCCGCGCGCGAGTTGAGCGTCGGCGGCCGACTGCGGCTGGTGGCGCCGTGATCAAGGTCTGATGGCCGCGTCCAGCATTGTCGCCCACTGCGCGACGATGCGGTCGCGGCGGCGCGAGTCGTCCGCGAGGGTGTCAGCCAGGCCGAGTCCGCGGGCGAGGTCGAGGGTCGCCTGAACGGCCTCGTGCACGCCGGGCCGTGACTCGTCGGCGCCGAGCAGTTCGATGGCCGCCTTGTGCGCCTCGCGGCCGAGCCGCGCCTCCAGTGGCAGGACCAGGTCGCGCAGCGCCCCGCTGGCCGCGGCCGCGGCCCAGACCTGAAGCGCGGCGCGGAACAGGGGCCCGGTGTACAGGCGGACCAGCAGCCCGACGACGTCCCTGGTCCGGCGCTCGCCGTCGGCGGGCAGGCGCGCGGCTTCCCGCAGGATCTCGGCCAGCCGCACCTCGGCCATGTGCTCGAGCGCGGCGGTGAACAGGTCTTCCCGCGTCGGGAAGTAGTGCTGCGTCGCGCCCCGCGATACCCCGGCACGGGCCGCGACCACCGACACGGTCGCGCCGCTCCAGCCGAGCTCAGCCAGGCAGCTCACCGCGGACTCAAGCAACCGCGAGCGCGTGGCCCAGCCTCGGTCCTGCTGCGGTTCGCGCCCTGTGCTCCCCGGCAGGCGGGGGGCGGCGGGCGCGGGCGGCCCCGTTCCCATCTGAGGCTGGTCCCTTACTCGGCGGCCCAGGACGGCCGTCGTTTTTCCAGGAACGAGGCCATTCCCTCCGCGGCCTCCGGCGAGGAGAACAGCCGAGCCGACAACGCGGCGAGGGCCGCTGCTCTCGCGTCGAATCCGTCCAGCACCGCGGGCGTGAGCAGGGGCTTTGTCTCGCGCAGGCCCTGCGGCGAGGCGCGGCGCAGCGTGTCGAGGATGGCCATGGTGCCCGCGTCGATGTCGTCGACCGCCTCGGTGATGAGCCCGATCCGGGCTGCGGTCGGCGCGTCGAAGGTCTCCCCGGTCAGGTAGTACCGGCTCGCCGCCCGCGGGTCCATCCTGGGCAGCGTCGTCAGCGAGATCATGGCAGGCGCGAGTCCGAGTCTGACCTCGGTGAAGGCGAATGTCGACGCCGGGCCCGCGAGCACGATGTCACAGGCGCCGACCAGGCCGAGGCCACCCGCCCGGACGTGGCCGTCGATGCTGCCGACCACCGGCTTGGGCAGCGTGACGATGTGCTTGAGCAGGGCCAGCACGCGCTCGGCTCCGGCCTGCATGCCGCCCTGGCTGGCCTCGCTCAGATCCGCCCCGGCGCAGAACGTCGAGCCGGTATGGGTCAGCTCGACCGCCCGCACGCTGTCGTCCGCCGCCGCGTCGGCGAGCGCACCGGTCAGCTGCCCGACCAGCGCTGCGGAGAGCGCGTTGCGATTGCGCGGCGAATCGAGCGCGATGCGGGCAACCCCGCGGTCGGCCGAGTACTGCACCAGCGTGTGATCGGTCATCGAGGCGGCTCCCGGCGTGAGAACGAAGCGGCTTAGTAGGACTTCGGCAGGCCGAGTGAGTACTGGGCCACGAAGTTGAGGATCATCTCACGGCTGACGGGCGCGATGCGGGTGGTCCGCACGTTCGCGAGCATGGCCGCGAGGCCGAACTCCGCCGTCATCGAGCTCCCGCCGAGCGACTGGATGGCCTGGTCGACGGTCCGGACGCTGGCCTCGGCCGCGGCGTACTTGGCCATGTTGGCCGCCTCGCCCGCGCCCATGTCGTCGCCTGCGTCGTACAGCGTCGCCGCCTTCTGCATCATGAGCCTCGCCAGCTCCAGCTCGATCTTCACCTGGGCCAGCGGGTGCGCCAGGCCCTGGTGCGCGCCAATCGGCACGTTCCACACTGTCCGCTCCTTGGCGTAGGCGACGGCCTTGTCCAGGGCGTAGCGGGAACTGCCGATCGCCATCGCCGAGGCCATGATTCGCTCCGGGTTCAGCCCGGCG
This sequence comes from uncultured Actinomycetota bacterium, assembly GCA_963792725.1. Classification (GTDB taxonomy): domain Bacteria; phylum Actinomycetota; class Actinomycetes; order Streptosporangiales; family Streptosporangiaceae; genus JAJYUU01. The sequence goes on from CAWBXJ010000006.1 coordinate 707,582, forward strand.
AACAGCTGCATGAGCGCGGCGCCCTCCTCGCCGATCAGCGCCGTCGCGGGCAGCGTGACGTCGTCGAGGAACAGCAGGTACTGCTTCTCGGGCATGACGATGTCCATGTCGATCGGCTCGAAGGTGAAGCCGGGCGTGTCAGTCGGCACCACGAACAGGGCGGGGCGTAGCTTGCCGGACTTCGCATCGGCCGTCCGGCCGACGATCAGCACGGCCTCGGCCTCGTCGACACCGGAGATGTAGATCTTGCGGCCGGTCAGCACCCAGGTGTCACCGTCGCGGGTCGCCACCGTGGTCAGCTTGTGCGAGTTCGAGCCCGCGTCGGGCTCAGTGATGCCGAACGCCATGATCGACGAGCCGGTCGCGATCTTGGGCAGCCAGTGCTGCTTCTGCTCGTCAGTCCCGAACCTCGCGATGATCGTGCCGCAGATGGCCGGCGACACCACCATCATCAGGAGGCCGCAGCCCGCCGCCGCGAGCTCCTCCAGGACGATGGCGAGCTCGTACATGCCAGCGCCGCCGCCACCGTACTCCTCGGGCAGGTTCACGCCGATGAAGCCGAGCTTGGCCGCCTCCTGCCACAGCTGCGTTAGCCTGCCGCCGCTGCGCGCCTGCCTGGTGAAGTAGGCGTAGCCGTACTTGCTCGCGAGGTCGGCCACCGCTGCCCGCAGCGCCTGCTGCTCGTCGGTCTCGGTGAAGTTCACTGCGGCTCCTCCTCAGGCTTGACGACGGCGAGCACGCTGCCCACCTCGACCTGCTGGCCGGCCGCAACGGGCAGCTCGGCGACGATCCCGGCCGCCGGGGCCGAGATGACGTGCTCCATCTTCATTGCCTCGAGCCACAGCAGCGGCTGACCTTGCGCTACCCGGTCGCCGACGGTGACGCCGACGCGAGCCACGGTGCCCGGCATCGGCGCGAGCAGCGAGCCGGCGCGCGCTCGCGCGGCCGGATCGGTGAACCTCGGCACCGGCCGCAGCGCCACCGGGCCCAGTGCGGAATCGACGCACACGAGGCCCGGGTACGCGGCCACCTCGAACCTGTGCAGGATCCCGCCCGCCATCAGCTCGACCAGGTCCGGCGCCATCGACACCAGCGTGACGTCGTCGTGGCCGTCGAGCATCAGGCCGGCCCGGTCGAGCCTGTACCCGACCTCGTACCGCGTCGTCTCGTGGTCGGGTGCCGACCCGGCGGCCCGCTCATATGCCTTGCGCTGGAGCTGGGACGGCATGTTGCGCCAGCCGCTGGGCAGCCCGCCGAGTACCTTCGCGTCTGCGGTGCGCGCCGCGGCGTCGGCGAGGGCTGCCGCGAGGGCAGCGAGCCGTGCCGCGTCGTCGCTGATCAGCGGCGCGGCGAGACCGGTGCCGTCGGGTCCGGTCAGGCCGTGCTTGTCGAAGAAGGCGGTGTCGGTCTGGCCGGCCACGAACGCCGGATGACGCAGCACACGCACCAGCAGGTCGCGGTTAGTCGTCAGGCCGTGGATCTTGGCCCTGGCCAGCGCCGCCGACAGGGCTGCGGCCGCCTGCTCGCGGTCGGGTGCCCACGAGATCACCTTGGCCAGCATCGGGTCGTAGAAGATGCTGACCTTGCTGCCATTCGTGACGCCCGAGTCCAGTCGCAGGCCGGGTCTCGCCGGCACAGCGAACGCGGTCGGGCTCCCGGCCAGCTCAAACCTGTGGAGGGTGCCGCTTTGCGGCTGCCAGCCGGCCGCTGGGTCCTCGGCGTACAGGCGTGCCTCGATCGCGTGCCCGGTGACCGGCGGCGGGCTCGGCGCAGGCAGCGGCCGTCCGGCTGCGACCTGAAGCTGGAGCGCGACCAGGTCGAGGCCGGTGGTGCACTCGGTGACCGGGTGCTCGACCTGGAGCCGGGTATTCATCTCCAGGAAGTAGAAGCGGCCGCCGGAGTCGGCGAGGAACTCTGCTGTCCCCGCGCTGCGGTAGCCGACCGCCGCTGCCGCCGCCCTGGCCGCCTCGAACAGCCGGTCGCGCATGTCAGGCAGCCGCTGCACGAGGGGCGACGGAGCTTCCTCGATGATCTTCTGGTGCCGGCGCTGGATCGAGCACTCGCGCTCGCCGACGGTCCAGATCGTGCCGTGAGCGTCGGCCAGTATCTGCACCTCGATGTGCCGGCCGGACTCGATGTAGTGCTCGCAGAAGACCGCCGGGTCGCCGAATGCCGACGCGGCTTCTGACCGGGCCGCCTCGAGCGCGGCTGGCAGCTGCGCGAGCGTGCGGACAATCCGCATGCCGCGCCCGCCGCCGCCTGCGGACGCCTTGATCAGCACGGGCAGGTCGGCCTCGGCCAGGCTGCCCGGTGCTAGCTCGGGCAGCACCGGCACGCCCGCCGCCGCCATCAACCGCTTGGCCTCGACCTTGCTGCCCATGGCCGCGATCGCGGCGGGAGGTGGCCCGATCCAGGTCAGGCCCGCCTCCTGCACCGCGCGAGCGAAGGCGGCGTTCTCCGACAGGAATCCGTAGCCGGGGTGCACGGCGTCCGCCCCGGCCCGGAGCGCGGCCTCGGTCAGGAGGTCAGCGCGCAGATAGGTGTCGGCGGTCGTCTGGCCCGGCAGCCGGACGGCGACGTCGGCGTCGGCGACGTGCGGCGAGCCAGCGTCGGCGTCGGAGTAGACGGCGACGGTGGTGATGCCGAGGTCTCGGCAGGTGCGGAAGACCCGCCTCGCGATCTCGCCGCGATTCGCGACCAGCACCCTGGTCAGCATGACGGCCCCCGGCGCTCGGGACCCCGACCGGAGCTGGCTGATTGGGCGAGGCTCGCGACGGCGCCGTTCCGGCAACGTGGATGTGGAATTGCTACGCCTATAGCCGTACCAACTTCACAGCCACGACCGCGCTGAGGCTGCGGGTGAGAGCCGGTGAGCATCGCAGTCACATCCGGAAGACGCCGTAGCCGGTGGCGCCGCGGACCGGCGCCCCGTGGATGACCGACAGGCACAGGCCGAGTACGGTCCGGGTGTCGCGCGGATCGATGATCCCGTCGTCGTAGATCCGGCCGGACAAGAACATCGGCAGCGACTCCGCCTCGATCTGCGCTTCCACCATCGCCTTCATCGCCGCGTCCGCGTCCTCGTCGAACGGCCGGCCTGCGGCCTGCGCCGCCGCCCTCGATACGATCGACAGCACGCCCGCGAGCTGCGCCGGGCCCATGACGGCCGATTTCGCGCTCGGCCAGGCGAACAGGAACCGTGGGTCGTAGGCTCGCCCGCACATGCCGTAGTGCCCAGCGCCGTAGGACGCGCCGAGCAGGATCGAGATGTGCGGCACGGCCGAGTTGGACACCGCGTTGATCATCAACGCGCCGTGCTTGATGATCCCGGCCTGCTCGTACTGGCTGCCGACCATGTAGCCGGTCGTGTTGTGCAGGAAAATCAGCGGCGTGTCCACCTGGTTGGCCAGCTGGATGAACTGGGCCGCCTTCTGGGACTCAGCGCTGAACAACACGCCCTGCGCGTTGGCCAGGATGCCGACCGGATAGCCGTGCACTGCTGCCCACCCGGTGACCAGGCTCGTGCCGTAGGACGGCTTGAACTCGTCGAAGTCGGATGCGTCCACGACCCGGGCGATCACCTCGTGCGGGTCGAACGGGATCCGCAGGTCCGGCGGGACGATGCCGACGAGCTGCTCGGAGTCGAACAGCGGCGGCGCCGACTTCGCCGCCGGAGCCGGGCCCTGCTTGCGCCAGTTGAGCCTGGCGACGATCCGGCGGCCGATGCGGATCGCGTCCTGTTCGTCGGCCGCGAGGTAGTCGGCGAGCCCGGAGGTGCGAGCGTGCATCTCAGCGCCGCCGAGTGACTCGTCGTCTGACTCCTCGCCGGTCGCCATCTTGACCAGCGGCGGGCCGCCGAGGAAGACCTTCGAGCGCTCAGAGATCATCACCACGTGGTCGGACATGCCAGGAAGGTAGGCACCGCCGGCGGTGGAGTTGCCGAAGACGATCGCGATCGTCGGGATGCCGGCGGCAGACAGCCTGGTGAGGTCGCGGAACGTGCGGCCGCCCGGAATGAAGATTTCCTTCTGCGTCGGCAGATCCGCGCCGCCCGACTCGACCAGCGAGATGACCGGCAGCCGGTTGGCCAGGGCGATGTCGTGCGCCCGGAAGCTCTTGCGCACCGTCCACGGATTGCTGGTTCCGCCGCGCACCGTCGGGTCGCTCGCCGAGATCAGGCACTCGGTGCCCTCGACCACGCCGATCCCCGTGACGACGCTGCCGCCGACCGCGAACTCGGTCCCCCAGGCTGCCAACGGTGACAATTCAAGGAACGGGGTGTCGGGATCCAGCAGTAGCTCGATCCGCTCGCGGACCAGTAGCTTGCCACGGCCGCGGTGGCGCTCGGTGTACTTCGGGCCGCCGCCGGCGAGCGCCTTAGCCTGCTCGGTCGCGATCTCGGCCAGCTTGGCCAGCATCGCCTCGCGGTTCGCCGCGTAGTCGGCCGACGTCTCATCGAGCGCCGAGCGCAGCCCGGTCACGAGGCCGCGTCCGTGGGCGCGCCCGCGCAGAGGGCCACCGGTACGTCGACATAGCGGGACCGCAGCCACTCGCCGACCGCCTTGGCCTGCGGGTCGAACCGGGCTGCCGCAGCGACGCCCTGGCCGAGCAGGCCCTCGATCACGAAGTTGACGGCGCGCAGGTTCGGCAGCAGGAACCGCGTGACCGGTAGCCCGGCCGCCTCTGGCAGCAGCTCGCGGAGCTTGTCTTCGGTCAGTGTGGCCGCGAGCCACGACCACGCGGCCTCCTCGCGCGCCCAGACGCCCACGTTGGCGTCGCCGCCCTTGTCGCCGCTGCGCGCGCCCGCCACCGTTCCGAGCGGCGCGCGGCGCACCGCACCGGCATCGGTCCACGGCGGCGCTACTGGCTGCTCGACCGGCGCGAGGGCCGCAGTCGTGGCCGGCTCGGGCACCGGCACGGACCGGCCAGCTGGCAGCACGGCGACCTGCTGAACCTCGGCGCGGTCCAGGTACGCGGCCGTGAACACGCCGTACGGCTGGGCATCGCCGGGTGGCGCCGTCAGATGGAAGCCGGGATAGCTGGCCAGTGCGAGTTCGACCGCGGCACCGGAGAACGCGCGGCCGATCGCCTTGGCGTCGGGGCCGCGGGCCACGCAGCGCAGCGTCGCGCTGGCCTGCTCCTCGGTGCCAGCGTCGGCGTGATCGGTGCGGACGAGTTCCCACTGCACGTCCGGCGGCACGACACCCGCCAGCTGGCGCCGGATGAGCGCCGCCTTGGCCTCGATGTCGAGCCCGGTGAGCACGAAGTCGACCTGGTTCCGGTACCCGCCGAGGGTGTTGAGCGACACCTTCAGGGTGGGCGGCGGCGGCTCGCCGCGCACCCCGCTGATCGAGACCCGGTCTGGTCCGGCCTGGCGCAGCTGCACCGTGTCGAGCCGCAGCGTGGCGTCCGGTCCGGCGTACCGCGGCCCGGCTACCTCGTACAGCAGTTGCGCGGTCACTGTCCCGACGGTGACCGCGCCGCCCGTACCGGGATGCTTGGTGATCACGCTCGAGCCGTCCGCGAAGATCTCCGCGATCGGCATGCCTGGGTGTCTCAGATCGGCGATCTCGGTGAAGAACGAGTAGTTGCCGCCGGTCGCCTGCGCGCCGCACTCGATCACGTGGCCCGCTGCCATGGCACCCGCGAGGGCGTCGAAGTCGTCCGGCGCCCAGCCGAAGTGCGCTGCCGCCGGGCCGACTGCCAGCGAAGCGTCGGTGACACGGCCCGTCACCACGACGTCGGCCCCCGCGCGCACGCACTCGGCGATACCCCAGCCGCCGAGGTACGCGTTCGCCGCAACGGGCTCGCCAAAACCAAGCTCGGCGGCGCGGGGCAGCAGGTCGTCCCCGGCGACGTAGGCAATTTGCGGCGCCAGGCCGAGCCTGGCCGCCAGGTCTGCCACGGCTGCGGCGAGTCCGGCCGGGTTCAGCCCGCCGGCGTTGGCGACGATCGAGACGCCCTTGTCGAGGGCGAGGCCGAGGCAGTCTTCAAGCTGGCGCAGGAACGTCCGGGCGTAGCCGAGGCCGGGGTCGCGCAGCCGGTCCCGGCCGAGGATCAGCATGGTGAGCTCGGCCAGGTAGTCGCCGGTCAGTACGTCCAGCTCACCGCCCTCGAGCAGCTCCCGCATGCCGGCGAACCGGTCGCCATAGAAGCCCGACGCGTTACCGATCCGGATCGGCGCCTGCTCAGCCATCTGGTTCCTCGATACTCGGCCTGCGTGCCGGCTGCCACCAGCACACCACGGTGGCCGGCCGTCGCCGCTGCTCCACCAAACCAAGCATAAGTGACTGTTTTTCGCCTGGGCTACTTCAGGCCCGTCTCTTGCCGAGACTCCGGGCGGGGACCTATCTGGTTAGCTCCGCGCGGGCGAGCCCGTCGCCGATGCCAACCCGTCGAAGTCACCGGCCTTGGCAGCCATCAGGAAATCGCCCCACTCCTCGCGGCTCAGCGTCAGCTGCACTCCCCCAGGGCTCGTTGAACTGCGCAGGATCACGGCCTCGTCGATGGCGGCCACTTCGACGCAGTTGCCTATCTCGCATTGCCTGCCGCGATGCCAAACGAGCTCAGCTGCCGGCCTACCGTCCACCTGGGCGTCCTCCGTGTGATGGGGAAAGTCATTATCCTTCCCGAGGTAACCCCAATTGGCAGTTCTTGTCAATCCATAGAGACGATGTTGCAGGTGCGCAGAGAGTGGCTGCCTATGACCTACGACGCAATCGAGCGGGGTCAGCAAACGGTGCTGCCAACCCCGCACGAAATATGCATTCAGAAGACTGAAGTCATGCGAACTCGTCAAATTCACCGAGCTTTGCGCCCATGAGGAACTGTCTCCATTCATCCTTGGAGAACTCGCTCACCGGCCCATCTGGCTGAGTCGTGCTCCCAACTAGCACCTGGTCGCCCCGCCGGGCCACCATCACGCACGCCGCGCTCTCGCAGGTGCTTGACACGCGCCATGGAAGATCTCCTAGCGCGACTGGGTCTGCCGACATGTCCGTCCTCTCATTGAGTTATTTTCCGAATTATGCCGAATGCGCTAGGTGTAACGCTCCTGTATTTCCTGGATTCGCTCGACCGATGCTCGAGGGCTCAGCGCTGAATCGCGCAAGTACTCAAGAGCTTCGCGGTAGCGGTCCAAGTCGCTAGCGCGTTCAAGGTACTGATGGTTCGTCAGCCCTTCGAGGAAGATTACCGGCGACATGGCCTCGCGAAACTCGAGCAACACAAAGTTGCTGTCAGAAGCCGCGTATGCGCCGACATCAAACGGTATGACCTGCACAGTGGTCCTGGACTCGCGTTCGAGAGTCAGGATCTTCCCAAGCTGGTCGGCCATCACCGCTGCGCCACCAACCCGGCGGTGCAATACTGCTTCGTCCAGCAAGACGCGGTAACGCGGGGGATTATCCTGCGCTAGCAACTGTTGCCTGCGGAGCCTGGCTTCGACTCGCTGGTCGAGGATCTTGGAATCCATCTTAGGCGCGGTCGCCTTGATTATTGTCCGCGCGTACGCCTCAGTCTGCAGAAGCGCCGGCAGGCAGTACATCATAAAGCACGTAATGGCTGCGGCATCCTGCTCTAGTCCGATGTAAGGATCGAGCTTAAGGTCGCTGTATTGTGTCCACCAGCCTTGCTCCCGCGCCATCTTCGCGAGTTCCATGAGCTCGGCCGTCTCTGCATCGCTAACACCGTATAGTTTTGACAAATCGCGGACATCACGCAGGGTGGCGCGACGCGTCCCAGTCTCGGCGCGACTTATCTTTGTCGGCGAGCACAGCAACCTCTCGGCTACCTCTTCGATTGTCATGTCAAGGGCATTACGCAGCTCACGCAGGCGCGTGCCTAGTTCGCGCTGACGTACGGTCGGGCTCGGAGTCGTCACGCCATCCCGCTCACATGGACTAACGCCGCCCTGCCCGCAGCGGCGGGGCGGTGGTGTGGGGCTGACGGCACATTCCGATGGAGGATGCTTCCGCCCTTTACCAATGGCATGTGCCACCTTTTACCATAGCGGCGGCACCCACGTACTGTAACGCCCCGATCGCCGCGCACTTGATACCCGCTCGAGATCCGGCATCAGTGGGAACCCGTGCACGTCGTGCACGCTGATCGGCGCGCGGGACGGCAGCAAGAAGCGCTGTGCCAGTGTCGCAGAGTCAAGCGCGCCAACGTCCTGACGTGGCGGCACGATTGGCCGCGCTCGCAGCGTCCGGGCCGCTAGCTTCCAGTCGCGAGGCGCACGTGCGTTTTGAGAGAGCCGCACGGCACAAGTCTATGGCAATTGCCAAATGGCTGTGTCATTCTGGGAATGTGAAGGTATGACAGTCAGTGAGAGGGGGTGACTCACCATGGACATCATGCTCTTCTTGATCGGCTCGCTTCTCGGCGTGCTCCTCGGCGGCGCCATCTGCGTCCGCTACCTGCGGCGCGAGATCGCAGCCGACATCGGGCCGTCTCTGCGGCACATGCGGCTCCAGCTCGACAACCTCGAGGCAGCGGTCAATCTGGCCCTGATGTCGCGGTACCTGGAGCTCAGCGAACGGCAGCCGGCCGAGCAGCGGCTGCCGGTCAGCCGGCCGCTCCTGCCCGACGGCGGCTCTGATCGCCTGATCGCCTAACTGGCGGGCCGGCGCTAGCTGGCCGGCCCGCCAGCCAGACCAAGGGCGGCGAGGATGAACGCCTGCACTTCGGCCTCGTAGCGCAGGTGACCAAAGCGGCCCGATGGCCCGGTATGCGCTCCAGCGCCGAGCTCGACCCGGAAGAGCACCCGGCTCCCGGCGGCGTCGGTCTCACGCAGCCGCGCCACCCACTTAGCGGGCTCGTGGACCAGCACTCGCGGGTCGTGGACAGCACCCGTGACGAGCAGGTCGGGCCTCGCCCCTGCGGGCGGATTGTCATACGGCGAGTAGGACCGCAGGCACGCGAAGTCGTCAGGGTCGCGTGGGTCACCCCATTCATCCCACTCATTGATGGTCAGCGGGATCGACGGATCCAGCATCGTGGTCACGCAATCCACGAACGGGACCTCCGCCACGACGGCCCGCCAGCGACCAGGCGCGCGCGAGTAGACCGCGCCTTGGAGCAGGCCGCCCGCCGACAGCCCGCGCGACACAATCCGCCGGGCGTCGACGAGCGGCGTCGCACCTGCCGCGTCGCCCGCCAGCCAGTCGGCGACCTCGATGAAGTCGCTGAACGTCCGCGGCTTGGCCCGCAGCCGGCCTTGCTGCCACCAGTCGCGCCCTCGCTCACCACCACCCCGAACGTGCGCAACCGCGTAGACGACGCCGCGATCAAGCAGCGACGGCAGGCCCCTGTCGAACTCGGCATCCACGCAGGCCTCGTAGGCGCCGTACCCGTACAGCAGGCAAGGCGCCGTGCCGTCCAGCGGAGTATCAAGGCGATAAGCGAGGGTAACGGGGATGCTGATGCCGTCGCCCGCTTGCGCGTCGATGCGCTTCGTGCGATACAGGGCCGCGTCGAAGCCCGGTACCTCGGCCCGCTTCGCCTCCCGGCGGCCGCCCGTTGCCAGGTCCAGCTCGGACCATCGGGCCGTCTCGACCAGAGATTGCTCCCCTATGATCACCGAGCCCGCGCTGTAGTCGACCGCGTGCTCGACGGCGATGGCGCCGGCCGCCAGCGCCGGGTGGATCTCGCGCACCCCGCCCCCGCCGTGGTCGGTGATGGCCAGCAGCGGGGCTCCGTCGCGGCGCAGCGTGAGCAGCAGGTGCGTGGCAAACACATCACAGCTGATCAGCCGCGTGTCAGCGCGGGCCGGCGCGATCGCCGGACAGGCGACCGGCGCCCAGTTCGCCCGGCCGGGCGCGCTGACGGGCGCGCGCATCAGGGTGAACTCGCCGGCTCCGTCGTCGGTCACGATGAGCAGGTCGCCAGGTCCGCCGGCTGGATCCGCGGCGTGATCAACGCGGTATTCGACGCCGCGTCGCCGTGGCTCGACCAGCGTCGCCGCGCTGAGCGGCTGGCTCGCGGGGATGAGACGGACGTCGGCGCTGTCGCGCGATGCCGCCGTGATGACGACCAGATCGCCGCTGCGCGAAGCGGCCAGCGTCAGGTCGAACCGTGGGTCGCTCTCCTCGTAGACCAGCGCGTCCTCGGCGGCCGGCGTGCCGATCGCGTGCCGCCAGACCTGGTAAGGCCGGTACGCCTTGTCGGGCACGAGATAGAAGAAGTGACCGCAGTCGCTGGACCAGGCGCCGCCCGGGTACGTGCGCTCGATGACGTCGGACAGTTCGCGGCCGGTGTCGACCTCGGTGAACCGCAGCTCATAGATCTCCGCACCCGACGTGTCGACCGACCAGGCGAGCAGCCGGTCGTCCGGACTCGGCTCGGCGACCTCGACGTCGACGTATCCGGTCGCCTCGGCGAGCGCATTCTCGTCGAGCAAGACCGTAGGCTCTGCGTCATCCCGCTCAGCCCCACTGAGCGGCGCGCGCAGCAGCAGGCGGTTCTCCGCGCCCGCCGGCGTGCGGTGCCAGTACCGGTACCCTCGCAGCGTCCAGCTGACCGAGTCCTCGGCTGCACTCGGCATGCGCGCCACGGCTTCGCCGTACAGGGTCTCGGTTAGCGCGGCCAGGCCAGCCGTCTGCGCGTCGTAGTAAGCGCGCTCGGCAGTCAGGTAATCGCGGAAGTCCGCCGAGTCGTGATCACGCATCCAGGCGTACTCATCGACATCCTTCCGCCCGTGCAAGTCGCGGACCGTCGGGATGCGCCGTGCGCCGGGTGGCTGCATGGTCACGGGACCACCTCCATGGACGCTGGGCCAGCTTCTGACTCGTCGTTCAAGCTGCGCGATGCTAGCACCAGCCGTGATCAGCGGGCCAGTGCTAGGTCGGCTCGGAGCTAATGCGGCCGGCGGCCACGAGCAGCTCGCGCACCCTCGCCGGCGGGAGGCCAGGCGAGACGTGACCGTCCCGGCCAGTGACCGTCGGGGCCATGAGCATGCTGGTGAGCACCGCCTCCTCGGTCGCCTCGACCGCGGCATCGAAGAATGGGTCCAGCGCCGCCCCGGTGACCGGTCGCACGTCGGGCGGAGCCGCCTGCCCGCGCGGCGCCCGCAGTCCGGTCGCGAGCGCTAGGAAGATCTCGCCGCTGCCGTGATGCGCCGTCGACCCGGTTCTGGCGAGCCCTAGTCCGGCGCGCCGGGCGAGCCGCGCGCACGCCGCCGGATCCAGCGGCGCGTCCGTGACGATCACCGTGATGCAGGAACCGGCGGGCGGCCTGGCAGCCAGCCGCCGGCCGGCCGTCTCCTCCGCTGGCGGCAGGAGCCGGCCGACCGGAACGCCGTCGACCGTCAGCCGCTGCTGATCGCCGAAGTTCGTCAGCACCAGCACGCCAACCGTGTGCCCGGCGGCCATGACGCGCGAGGCGGTGCCGATCCCGCCCTTGAAGCCGAGGCAGCTCATCCCGGTGCCGGCGCCGACCGCGCCCTCCTCGGGGGCGCGCCGCACCCCGGCAGCGGCCGCCGCCCTGGCGGCCTCCCGTGCCACCTTCACATCGGTGGCGCCGACCTGCATCCGCCGGGCGTCAGACAGGAAGCTGTCGTCGCATTCGGCCACGATCGGGATGATCACGTCGTCGGTGCCGATGCGTGGATCGTCGGTCATCTGCAGCTCACAGGCCGCGTCGTAGACCCGGCCTACCTGCATCGTGGAGGTCAGGAACACCGGCGTCTCGGCCAGGCCCCACTCCGCGGTCGCGAGGAACCCGGTGCACTCGCCGGCCCCGTTCAGCACCGCGCCGCCGGCCGGGACCGGGCTGGCGAACATGTTCCCGCCCGGATCGATCACCGTCACGCCCGTCCTGGCCACGCCGCGACCTGCTGGCGGCGGCGGCTCGTCCCGCCAGATCGTCACGTGCCCGACGCCAAGTCCCGGCACATCGGCGATCGAGGCGGTGGGACCGGTCGGCAGCACCCCTATCCTGATCCCCAGATCGCGGGCCCGGGTGGTTTGTCCATTCGATAGCCTCACCCCGCGAGCATGCCACGGAAGGGTTGGGTCGATGACTGTCGAGGGTGGCGTGCTGGGGATGCCGGTGGTCTGGCACGAGGACTGCCTGCTGCATGATCCCGCCGGGGAAGTCTGGCTCGGCCAGCGCGAGCGCGGCACCGAGGTACCCGAGCGCGCCACTGTGATCCTGCGCAGCCTGACCGGCGCGGGCGCGCAGATCGTGCCGGCCGCCGCCCACGACGCGGACGCGCTGCTCGCCGTGCACGACCGCGCTCTGGTAGAGCACCTCGCGACGATCTGGGCCGACTGGGAGGCTGGCGGATACCCGGCTGACTACGGCCGGGATCGCGTCGTGCCGTACGTCTTCCCGACCGCCGCCATGCTGGCCGGCCTGCCAGCGCGCCGGCCGACCGCCACTCACGGGCAGGTCGGCCTGTACTGCTACGACACGATGACCCTGGTGGGGCCGGGCAGCTGGGAGGCGATCCGGGCCGCAGCCGACTGCGCCCGGACCGCGGCGGCGCTGATCTCAGCCGGCGGCCAGGCCGCGTATGCCCTGTGCCGGCCGCCGGGCCACCACGCGGGCCCGGCCGGGTACGGCGGCTCCTGCTACCTCAACAACGCCGCCGTGGCGGCCCAGGCACTGCGGCGCGCAGGTGCGGAACGGGTCGCCGTGCTGGACATCGACGCCCACCACGGCAACGGCACGCAGGCGATTTTTTATGCTCGGCCCGACATCTACTACGGAAGCGTCCACGTCGATCCCGGCGCTGGCTGGTTCCCGCACTACATGGGTTTCGCCGACGAGTGCGGGAACGGGGCCGCCATCGCTGCCAACCGCAATATCCCGCTGGCGCCCGGCAGCGGCGACGACGCCTGGCTCGGCGCGGTCGGCTTGCTGTGCGACGACGTCCAGGCGTTCGGCGCGCAGGCCATCGTGCTGTCGCTCGGTGTGGACGCGGCCGCCGCCGACCCGGAGAGCCCGCTTCAGGTCAGCGCGGACGGCTACCGATCGGCCGGCGAACTGATCGGCGCGCTCGGCCCGGTCGCGGCCATCCAGGAAGGCGGCTACGACTTGCCATCGCTCGGCGAGTACGTGCTCGCTGCGCTGACCGGGGTGGCGGCGGCACGCGCCGCGGCCGGTCACGGCCGCCCGTGAACGCACTGCTCGCGCTCGCCGCGTCGGCCTTGTGGGGCACTTCGGACTTCGGCGGCGGCCTGATCTCCCGGCGGCTCGATGCGTCCGCCGCGGTGCTCATCTCGCAGGCGCTCGCGCTGGCCGGCCTGCTGGTCCTGCTCCCCTTGATGCACCTGATGACAGGACCGTACCTGCTGATCGGGGCCGCCGCCGGGGTTGTCGCGACCCTATCGCTGGCGGCCTTCTACCGGTCGATGGCCACGGCGCCGATGTCCTTGGTCGCGCCTATTACCGCCGCGGGCTCGGGCATTCCGGTCCTCGTTGGCATCGCGCGGGGCGAGCACCTCAGCATCCCCCAGGTGGCGGGCATCGTGGTCACGCTGGTCGGCATCGTGCTGGCATCGGGCCCAGAGCTCACATCCGGAGTCGCGGTGCGCCGACAGGCCCTCTGGCTGGCGATCGGCGCCGCCGTCGGCTTCGGTGTCGCGTACACACTGCTCGCACTCGCCGCCGGCCACGGCTTGTACGGCACCTTGCTGAGCCAGCGCATCGGCGGCCTGCTGGTACTGGCCCCGATCGTCCTCAAGGCTGGCGTCCTGCCTGGTATCCGGCTAACAGCGCGGCGGCTAGCCGCACTGGCCGCGATAGGTGTCAGCGACATCGTGGCCAACGGCTCTTACGCCCTGGCGGCCAGTCGCGGCAACCTGTCCATCGCGGCCCTGCTCGCCTCGCTCTACCCCGTAGTGACAGCGCTCCTGGCTAGGCTCATCCTCGCCGAACGGCTGCGGCGCGTCCAAAGCGTCGGAGTGATCATCGCGCTAGCTGGCGTGCTTCTGCTGAGCTCCTAGCGGTACTGACCGGGACCGAGCCAGCCGTTCCGTCTGGCTGGGTCGGTCCCGGTCAGCACCGCGTACCAGATCGCTTACCAGCCCAAGCCCTGGCGGTAAGTACCCGGGGTCAACGAGACGCCACGTAGCACCTCACCGAAGCCGGCCGATTTGACGGTCGTGAATGCTTCGCCGCGACCGGGCGTCGTGGCCGCTAGGTCGTCGGTGGTGGCGACTAGCTTGTTGGGGTCGGCGCCCTGGTCACCGCTGCCGGAGACGGTCGAGGTGACTGCCCAGATCGTGACGGTGCCGTTCCGGTTGACCCGGCCGGTGATGTTGCGCAAGCCGTCAGTGGCCGGCGCCCAGGGCAGGTCGGTGGCGGCGTTGTCGCCGGTGGGGTAGCCCGCCACAGTGTAGGGAGCGCCGAGGTTCAGCCCCGCCGTCAGGGTGTACGCCAGCGTCCAGCTGGTGCCGTTGAAGACCCACTTCTGCAGGCCGGCCGTGGTCTGCGAAGCCGCGTCGGTGTAGGTGCCGGTGGCGGTCGCGTAGGTGTTGCTGCCGTCACCCTCGTCCGCGACGTACAGGGTGTCCTTGTTGGCGAACCAGAGGCCGAAGGGGAAGTCCGTGGCGTTCTTCGCCAGGGTCGTCGGGAAGCCCTGCAACACGCACATGTTGTACGGCGTCACGCCCTCACTGGCGACAAGAGCGGGGTTGTCGGCGATCGCCGAGTCGGGCAGCCCAGCGCCCGGCTGCGGGACCCCGACGCCGGTCGGGCAGGCGTTGCCCGTGGTGTCGATGAAGTAGACGGTGTTGACGCCGTTGCTACCGCTGCCCTTGGTGAAGTACACGACGTCGTCGTAGATCGTCAGGCCGCGGAAGTTGGTGTCCTTTCCGACCTTGTCGATCTTGTCACCGAGCTGGGTGACGTTGAAGCTGCCGACCGGCGTAGCCGCGCCAGGGCTCTGGAAGAGCTCAGGCAGGTACTGCGGGGTCATAATCTGCGCACCGGTCCCGGTGATAATGGCGTCCGGCTGCGGGTTGCTGCCATTGCCCGCGTTGCCAGCGGTGTACAGGACGTTGCTGCCGCGTGAGTTATTCAGGATCGCGGCCCGGCCATTGTTGCCGCTGTAGGCATTGGTGAGCGTGTAGTGCAGTTGCCCCCACTGGTTCACCTCGGCCACCACTCGGTAGTAGGCACCGGACACCGGGTTGGTCGGGTCGACGGCACCCGGCGTGTTGGAGTTCGAGACGTCGACGCTGTTCGGCTGCGTCAGGTAGCCCATGAACGTCACGTCGCGCCCGTTGGTGGACAGGTTCAGCGCCAGTTCCGACTTAGACGAGAAGCTCGTGACCATGTGGTCCGCCTTGGCTCCGAACGGCCCATCGCCGTCTGGCACCGGCAGCGTGTTGATGAGGTGGCCATCCGGTGTGATCTGGTCGAGGAAGATCGGCGACGTGACACCGAAGCTGCCATCGCTGGCGTCGTTGTTGAACACCTCGGGGTAGGTGCCATCGGCGACCGCCGGCGTGCAGCCGCCGGCGGCGGTGGGGCAGCCGGGCGGCAGCTCGGTCACGCCCGGCGTGAAGAGGCTCACCCGACCGTCGTAGACCGACCTGCTCACGATGAGGTTGCCGGGCAGGAACCAGGGCCGGATGTCCGCGTGCGCGGCCGAGCCGCCGAGTGGACCGACGGCGGCCAGCAGTCCGGCCACTGTCACCGCGGCCAGCGGCACGGCGATGCGCCAGCGCCGCCAGCCGGATTCAGCCGGCTCCGAGCTAGCCAGCAGAGTATGCGTCGTCATCAGATCAGAACCTCCGGTCTGCGCCAGTGGCAAAGGCATGCCATTACGAAGCCTGATCATCAAAAACGACGCGATATTGAACCTGAAGTGAAGTCCTAGCCGATAGGCAGTGATCCAGGACCTACGAGAACGTCGACGTCGGTGGCTCGCATCTGCTCGCCGCACTCTGAGCAGCTCAGCTCGACGTGGCTGATCTGGCCGCAAGCGTGATGCCGGTAGAGCACCGGCGGGCCTGCCTCGCCAGCGAGCCACCTGTCACCCCAGCGCACCATGACCAGCAGCAGGTCGCATAGCTCGGTGCCCTGCTGCGTGAGCGCGTACTCGTACCGCGGCGGCGCGGCTGAGTACTCGCAGCGTTCCAGCACGCCCTTGTCGACGAGCCAGCGCAGCCGCTCGGCCAGCACCTTGCGCGAGATTCCGAGACTCGCCTGAAGCTGGTCGAACCGGGTAATGCCGACGTAGATGTTGCGCAGGACAAGCGGTGACCAGGGCTCGCCGATGACATCGAGCGTCCGCGCGATCGAGCAGGCCATCGCGCCAAAGTCAGTCCGCTGCATGCGGCCTAGTATAGGACAACCCCGTTCCCTTAAGGAACTTGCTGTGCTACCGTCAGTCTCCTGAAGGAACTTGTAGCCAGGGAGGCGCGCATGAACAGGCCACCGGTCGTATCGACAAAGGAGTGGGAGGCGGCCAGGGCCGAGCTCCTGGTGAAGGAGAAGGAGCTCACCCGCGCTCTCGACGCGCTGGCAGCAGAGCGGCGTCGGCTGCCGATGGTCGCGCTGGACACGCAGAGATACAGCTTCACTGCGCCGGACGGCGAGCAGGTCGGGCTCACCGGGCTCTTCGACGGCCATCGCCAGCTGGTCGTCTATCACTTCATGCTCGAGCCAGGGCAGGACTGGATGTGCGGCGGATGCTGCTCGCTCACCGACAACCTGGCGCAGGAGCAGTGGCACCTCAATGCCCGCGACACGCGACTGATCCTGATGGCGCGCGCGCCGCAAGCGGAGATCGAGGCGGTACGGCGCCGGTTCGGCTGGAGCCTGCCCTTCTACTCGTCCCACGGGAGCGAGTTCAACGACGACCTCGGCCTGACCTACTTCGGCCTGAGCGTGCTGCTGCGTGACGGCGACCAGGTGTTCCGCACCTACTGCACCACCGCGCGCGGCGTCGACCGGCTCCGGACCGACTTCAACCTGCTCGACCTCACGCCTTACGGACGCCAGGAAGCGTGGGAGGACTCGCCGCAGGGCTGGCCGCAGGACCCGACCATGTCCTGGATCCGGCTGCACGACGAGTACTGACAGGCGGCTGCCGTCGTCGTCGAAGGCAGTCTTCGTCAACTTCAGTTGACACCACCCCTTCGTCAACATAGATTGACGATATGAGCAACGAAGTGACGCTGGCAGAGGCGGCGAGCGGGCAGGACCCGGCGGCCGGCCTGCGGGCCGCGCGGTCGCTGCGCGAGCTGGCCGAGCGCCTTGAGGCGCTCCAGGTCCGCAGCGCCAGGGCGCACGGGTGGTCCTGGCAGGAGATCGCGGTATTCCTCGGCGTCAGCAAGCAGGCAGTGCACAAGAAGTACGCCAGGCTGCTCACTGGCCTGGCGGCAGATTCGGGCGGCGGGCGCGGCAGGGGCCGCAGGCGGTCAGGAGACGGTCATGTTTGAGCGATTCGAGCCGGCTGCACGCCAGGCCTTCGCCGACGCGAGGGACGAGGCGAGCAGGGCTGGCCAGGACAGGATCCGCAGTGAGCACGTGCTCGTCGGCCTGCTGAGGGAG
Organism: uncultured Actinomycetota bacterium; assembly: GCA_963792725.1. Taxonomy (GTDB): domain Bacteria; phylum Actinomycetota; class Actinomycetes; order Streptosporangiales; family Streptosporangiaceae; genus JAJYUU01. Next base: position 725,093 of record CAWBXJ010000006.1, read on the forward strand.
CCCGGACCAGCTGCCGACGCGCTCGCCGCGGCCGGCCTCGAGCTGGCTGAGCTACGAGCACGGCTGCCACGCGGGAGCACCGACAGCGGCGGCGAGCTGGACGCTGCGGCGTTGTCCTCGCTCGGCATCGATCTGGACGCGGTGCGCCGCGCCACCGACGCGGCCTTCGGGCCGGGGGCGATCGACCGGGTAGCCGTTCCCGGCCGGCCGCGCCTGCCATTCGCCGATGACGCCAAGCAGTCGCTCGTGGGCGCGGTCCGTCAGGCGCAGGAGCTTGGCCAGCGGACCATCTCGTCCGGGCACATGCTCATCGGCATCCTCGACCAGAAGCGCAGCGGCGCGCTCACCGTGCTCACCGAGGCAGGCACCGACGTCGCGGCGCTGCGCGCTGACGTGATGCGGCGGATAACCGCTTAGCCGCGGAGCCGCGTGGCCCGCCAGTCACGCCACGAGCAGCCGACGATGGCCGGCGCTTCGGTGGGTGTCGGCCTCGTCGGCCACGTTCAGGCCGCCAGCTCGCGGTCAGGTGCGGCGGCCGGACCGAGACCCGGCCGAGGTCGGCGACATCACGTTCGCCCGCGGCCTCGAGGTCGTCCTTGATTGCCTGGCGATGCGGCTCGCGCTGATCCATTTGGCTAGCTGACGGTCACCTGCCGCGGGGTCGCCGCGTTAGCTGAGGCCGCCCGCCAGCGCGACGATCACCCCAACACCCGCTGCGCCGAGCAGAGTGCTGACGACGCCGCGCCGCAGGAGGATAAGCCAGCCTGCGGCCGCGGCCAGCACCGCGACCTGCCAGAGCTGCGTCAGGCCCAGCCCGAGCGTCACGGCCGCGCCCGCGATGGCCCCGATGGCAGCTGGCCCGGCGCCGGACAGGAATGCCTGCGCCGCCGAGCTGCGCCGGAACTTGTCGAAGTGCGGACCGCCCGCCAGCACGAAGACGAAGGACGGCGTGAACGCGATCAGCACCGCCAGCAGGCCACCGGCGAGGCCGGCGGCGGCGTAACCGACAACGCCCACGGTCAGCACGACCGGACCGGGGGTCACCTGACCCAGGGCGACGGCGCTGAGGAACTGCGCCGTCGTCATCCAGTGATAGGTGTGCACGGCGTCATGCTGCATCAGCGGGATGATGACGAATCCGCCGCCGAAGGACAGTGCACCCACCTTGAGCGCGACCCAGGCCAGTGATCCGATGACGCCAGCCGTCGCGCCTGCCTTGGCCGCGAGCCCGATCAGCAAGGCGCTACGGCGCTCTGCGGTCGCAGGCGGCGCACCCCTGGCCGACCTGGGCCGGCTGATCAGCCACTCCAGCAGCCCGCACGCGAGCAGCACGGCGACCAGGAACTCACCAGCCAGGTTCGCTGCCAACCCGCCCGCCAGCAGGTAGCAGGCCCAGCGAATCCGTGCCGAGGTCAGGGCACTCGCCGGGGTCGCGGGAGCGCCGCCGGTCGTGGCGGCTGGGCTGGTCGCTGGACCCGTCTCGGGCCCGCCGGTCGTGGCGGCTGGGCCGGTCGCCGAAGTCTCACCTACGCCAGGCGCAGGAGGCGCTCCTGTCGCCGCGGGGGCGGCCGCCGCTGGAGTCGCCCGGCCGGCCCGGCGCCAGCTGGCGGGCGCCAGCGCGATCGCCGCGCCGACGGCCACGGCCGGCACCGCTGCACCGGCCCCGGCAGCCGCTCCCTCGACCCAGGTCGGCGGCGAGTGGGCCAGGAATAGCACCGATAGCGCCAGGATGATGATCAGGCCGGGAACGATGAAGCACACGCCGCCGACGATGGCACCGATCGGGCCGGCCAGCCGCCAGGCGCAGAAGATCGCCAGCTGGGTCGAGGCCGGCCCTGGCAGCAGCGACGTAGCGGCGATGCCGTCCTCGAACTCCGCCTCGGACAGCCAGGAATTGCGCTGGACGCACAGGCGGCGTAGCAGGGCGATATGGGCTGGCGGCCCGCCGAAGCCAGTGATCCCGATCCGGCCCCACTCTCGGGCGATGACGGCGAGGCCTACCTGCGGCGTATTCGCTGCAGGCTCGGACTCAGTTGGCGCAGGCAACCCACCGTCGGCCATGACGTCATCATCGCCGCCGATCCAACCCCATCCCACCACCGGGCGGCAGCGTGACAGGTAGCAGACACGGAATGTCTGCTAGCCGCAGGCCGGGTGGATTATCGCGCGCGGCTACACCAGCCGTGCCCCCTGGCCGTCCACGCTCAGCGTGAGCACCCGCCAAGCCTGACCCGCCTCGCTTGCGAGGCGCGAGACTTCGGCCGCACCAGGCGAGGTCCCGGTCATGGTGAGGGCCAGGACCGACGGGCCAGCGCCGGAAACGACAGCCGCGATGCCCGCGGCGCGCAGTCGGGCGATCAGCGCTGCGGTCGCTGGCATGGCCGCGGCCCGGTAGGGCTGGTGCAGGAAGTCCTCGGTGGCATCGACCAGCAGGTCCGGCCTGCCGGTCAGCGCGGCGATCAGCAGCGCCGCCCGAGCCGAGTTGGCCGCCGCGAGCGCGTGCGGGACCTCCGCCGGCAGCACCTGGCGCGCAGTGACGGTCGGCAGTGACATCGCCGGGATGCAGAGCACCGGCACGAGACCAGGCAGCGGCGTGAGCCTGGCCGCTCTGACGCCGGCAGCCGTGGTCCAGGAGATGGTGAGCCCGCCCGACAGGCAGGCAGCCACGTTATCGGGATGGCCTTCGATCTCGGCGGCGAGCCGCAGCAGGGCAGCGGGCGGCAGCGCGTCGATTCCGGCGGGTCCGGCGAGTCCGCGCGCGGCCAGCAGCCCGGCCACGATCGCAGCCGCGGACGAGCCAAGACCGAAGCCTTGCGGCACCGCGTTCCTGCAATCAATGGCGAGACCAGGCGGCTGCATGCCAATCGCCGCGAAGGCCGCCCGCATAGCCCGGACAACCAGATGTTCTTCGCTGCGCCCGACGGTGTCGGCCCCGATGGCGTAGACGTCCACAGACAGGCCGCCGGCCGTGACCCTGGCCTGGACAGTGTCGTGCAGGGTTAGCGCGAGCCCGAGTGAGTCGAAGCCAGGGCCAAGGTTGGCACTGGTGGCGGGCACTCGGACGGTGACCGGTTCAGCTGCCCAGGTCACCTACAGCACCCCAGCACGCCAGGCCGGGTCAGACCACGCCGGTTCAGAGCACGCCGAGTCAGACCACGCCGGGTCACAGCAGGCCCGGTCACAGCAAGCCGAGCGCCGCGGCGGCAGCCGCGGCGTCGATGCCGACGGTCACCGGCGGCGGCGCGCCGGCGACCGCGGTGTCGGGATCCTTGAGCCCGTGCCCGGTGATCGTGCACACCACAGTCGAACCTGGCGCGACGTGGCCGGCGGCGCTGGCCACGAGCAGCCCCGCCACCCCGGCCGCCGAGGCCGGCTCGCCGAATACGCCCTCTCGCTGCGCAAGGAGCCGGTAGGCGGCGAGGATCTGCTCGTCGGTCACCGACCCGATCAGGCCGCCCGACTCTGCCCGCGCGTCCTCGGCGAGCTGCCAGGATGCGGGGTTGCCAATCCGGATGGCCGTGGCGATAGTGACCGGATCGAGGACCGGCTGACCGAGCACGATCGGGGCGGCCCCGGCTGCCTGGAAACCGAGCATCCGCGGTGTCTTCGTAGCCCGGCCGTCGGCCGCGTACTCCTGGTAACCGAGCCAGTATGCGGCGATGTTGCCAGCATTGCCGACCGGCAGGCAGTGCACGTCCGGCGCATCACCGAGGGCGTCGACCACCTCGAAGGACGCCGTCTTCTGGCCCTGGAGCCGCTCGTGGTTGACCGAGTTCACCAGCGCGACCGGGTAGTCCGCGGCGAGCTTGCGCACCAGTTCGAGGCAGTCGTCAAAGTTGCCGTCGACCTGCAGCAGCCGGGCGCCGTGGGCGAGCGCCTGGGCCAGCTTGCCGAGCGCGACGCTGCCCTTCGGCACCAGCACCGCGCAGCCGAGGCCGGCCCGCGCCGCATACGCGGCGGCGCTGGCACTGGTGTTGCCCGTCGACGCGCAGATCACCGTGTGCGCGCCCCGCGCGGCTGCCAGGGTCACGGCTACGGTCATGCCGCGGTCTTTGAAGGACCCGGTCGGGTTCACGCCCTCGACTTTGAGGTAGACCGAGCAGCCGGTTAGTTCGGACAGCACCGGAGCAGGCAGCAGCGGCGTGCCACCTTCGCCGAGCGTGACCACTGGTACGCCCTCTGGTACCGGCAGGCTGGCGCCGTACTGCGCGATGATTCCTCGCCACGGCGTCTGCCTGGTCGTCGCTGCGGTCACTCGCCCTCCAGGGCCTCGACGCGCATCACGCTGTCGACGTTCCGCACGGCCTCCATGGCACCGAGCACCGCGACCGTCTTGGCCAGCGCCGCCTCCCTGGCCGCGTGGGTCATGATGATCAGGTTCGCGTCCTCGCCACGGCCTTCCTGCCGCACTGCCTTGATCGACACGCCCTGCTGCGCAAAGGCGTCCGCCACCGGGGCCAGCACGCCTGGCCGGTCCGCGACGTCCAGCTGAACGTAGTAACTCGTCCGCGCGTCCCCGATCGGGACCAGCGGCAGCTGCGCGTAGGTCGAGGAGTCGGGACCGCGCAGTCCGGCCAGCAAGTTCCTGGCGATGGCGACCGTGTCGCCGAGCACGGCGCTCGCCGTCGGCTGGCCGCCGGCTCCGGCGCCGTAGAACATCAGCCGACCGGCCGACTCCGCCTCGACGAACACGGCGTTGTAGGCCTCACGCACCGCCGCCAGCGGGTGGGCCCGCGGGATCATCGCCGGGTGCACCCGCGCCGAGATGCCGCCATTGGCGCGCTCGCAGATCGCCAGCAGCTTGACGACGCAGCCCATCGCCTTCGCGCTCGCGATGTCGGCCGCAGTGACCGACAGAATGCCCTCCCGGTACACGTCGTCGGCGGTTACCTCGGTGTGGAACGCGATACTGGCGAGGATCGCGGCCTTGGACGCGGCGTCGAAGCCAGCCACGTCCGCGGTCGGGTCAGCCTCGGCGTAGCCGAGCGCCTGGGCCTCCGACAGTGCTTCGCTGAAGTCAGCGCCTGAGGTGTCCATCCGATCGAGGATGAAGTTGGTCGTGCCGTTCACGATGCCAAGGACGCGCCGGACTTCGTCGCCAGCCAGGGACTCGCGCAGCGCGCGCAGCAGCGGGATAGCGCCTGCTACCGCGGCCTCGTAGTACAGGTCGACACCAGCCTGGCTGGCGGTCTTGTGCAGCATGGCGCGGTCGCCGGCGACGAGGGCCTTGTTGGCCGTGACCACGGACTTTCCGGCGGTCAGCGCGGCGAGCAGCAGGGTCCTGGCGGGCTCGATGCCGCCGATCAGCTCGATCACGATGTCCACGTCGGGCCGGGTGACCAGGGCCAGCCCATCGGTTGTCAGCAGATCCTGATTCACCGAGACGTCCCGGGGGCGGCCGGGCTCGCGCACGGCAACACCGACGATCTCCAGCGGGGCACCGGCCCTGGCCTTCAGATCGGCCGACTGCTCCGTCAGCAGCCGGTAGACCTGGGACCCGACCGAGCCGCACCCGAGCAACGCGACCTTGAGCGGTTTGCGATCATCGACGTTGCGCATACCTGGTTCCCGCATGACTGTTGCCCGCATGACGCGTCAGCTCCCCTCACCTACCCCGGCGGGGGAAAGCCGTCAGCGTGCGCTGACCTCGCTGACTGCCAGGGTTTGACCTTGCCCAAGCTTAGCCAGAGCAGGTCACGCCGTGCCGGCCGTCCTCTCCGCCAGCGCCGGAAGCCGAGCCCAGCGGCTGAGTGCTACCGACATAACGTCATCAGGCTGAGGCTGGGGCCCCGCTATGCGCAGCATCTAACCTCGCGCCCTGGGGCAGTGGCAGCAGACGTAGTCGGTGTTCACGTGGCGGGGCGACGGACGAGCGCGCCGAGCAGTCGCTCCGCTTCGGCGTCCGGATCGCTCGTCAGGCCCGTGTGTACCGGACCTGACTGGATGACCGTGCTGCGCGGCGCGGTCAGCCAGCCGAACCGCCGCCCGATGTCCTGGAGACCAGCCTGGCCAGCGCCCGGATCAGACTCGCAGACCCTGACGATGGCTGCCAGGGCTCGCTCGATCGCCGCGACGTCGGCAGTCGGATCAAGCGCGAGCAGGCGGCCTGTGTCCAGTTCGATCCAGGCCCTGAGGTAGTCGAGTGGACGGCAGTACACCAGGACACCAGCGTTCATCGCCTCGCCACGGTCCACGCGTGGGACGACGCGCAGGACCGCGTACTCGAACGGCTGCGCCTGGCCGGTCTGCCGTGAGATGTCGGCCCCGTTCCCGTTCTGGCCAGTCGCGCCGGCCTCGTCCACGCCCGTCACGACGCGTCACCGCCGCGAAGCCAGGCCGGTTTTGCCGCCGGGCGGCCGGCCCGGTCGGCCGGCGTCACCTGCCGGAGGCCTGCGCGCGCCGCTTCGGCGAGGGCCGGCAGCCACGCCGGGCGGGCCGTCAGCCGAGCCTCTATCTGCGCCGCGTACGCACTGCGCAGGTGCTGGACGTCGTCGAAGCCCGGCTCACCGGCGAGCCACTCGGCCGGCACCTGCGCCACCGCGTCGCGGATCACGTCGCTGCTGAGGCGCGGCCCTAGCTCGGTGTCCGCGGCCTCGACGAGGGCGCCGCAGCCAAGCAGCGCGTGGTCGCTGACGTCATACGGCCTCGCCGCGGCCGCCGCGGCGCTGGCCCAGCGATGCTGAAAGGTCAGGGTGGCGCCATGGTCGATGAGGTAGAGGCTGCCATGCCAGAGCAGCATGTTCGGATTGCGCCAGGACCTGTCGGCGTTGCTCACCACCGCGTCAAACCACATGATCTGGCCGGCTAGCAGGCTTCCGACGGTAGCCGCGCCCGTCTCGAAGTCCAGTGCACCTGGCAGGAAGTCCACGCCCAGGTTCAGCCCGTGGCTCGCGCGCAGCAGATCCTGGATCTCCTGATCCGGCTCGCCCGGCGCGAGCGCGGCATCGAGGTCAACCATGACCAGGTCGGGCACGAGCAGGCCACACGCTTTCGCGAGGCCGGCACAGATGATCTCGGCGATCAGCGCCTTGCGACCCTGGCCGGCGCCGCGGAACTTGACCACGTAGGTGCCGAGGTCGTCCGCCTCCATCACCGCGGGCAGCGAGCCGCCCTCGCGCAGCGGCGTCACGTACCTGATGGCCTGGACACGGGGAAGCACAACGCCGCAGCTTACGCCCGGCTGGCGCGACTCAGGATTGAATAGGAGCCTGCACGCACGACGTGGCGGACCGCGCGAACTTGCGGTGCGCGGGAAGGGTGGTCCGGATGAAGCCGATGGCCGAGGACTGGGAACGCGCCGTCGCCGTGGTCGCGCATCCTGACGACCTGGAGTACGGCGCGGCCGCAGCGGTGGCGCGCTGGACCGGGCAGGGCAAGTACGTCGCCTACGTGCTGGTCAGCAGCGGCGAGGCAGGCATAGCCGGTCAAGATCCGGGGACCGTCGGGCCGCTTCGCGAGGACGAGGAGCGGCGAAGCGCAGCCGTCGTCGGGGTATCCGACGTGCTGTTCCTTGGCCATCCCGATGGGCTGATCGAGTACGGCGTGCCGCTGCGCCGCGATCTGACCAGGGCGCTGCGGCAGCTGCAGCCCGACGTCGTCATCACCATGAACTTCGACCTGACCTGGGGCGAGGACGGCCCGGTCAACCACGCCGACCACCGGGCGGTCGGACTCGCCGTCCTGGACGCGTGCCGGGACGCGGCGAATGAATGGGTCTTCCCCGAGATCGCCCTGCCCCGCGCCCAGATCAAGGACGCCTATGTGGCCGGCACCGGCAATCCGAGCCACTTCGTCGACGTCACCGCCACGATCGAAGCGGGCATCGCGTCGCTCCGGGAGCACCGCGCCTACCTGGACGGGCTCGGCGGCGACTTCGACCCGGACGAGTTCCTGCGGAACATGGCCGGTTACGTCGGCATGGGCGCTGGCTGCGAGTACGCGGTCGGACTGCGGCACTACCCGATGGGCTGACGTCGCGTTCCGGTCGGTTGACGTCGCGTTCCGGGCGGACGGCGGTGCGTTCTCCGGGCGGACGGCGGTGTGTTCTCGGGGCGGCTGACGGGCGCGTTCCAGGCGGCTGACGGCCCGCTGGAGCTGTCGCCGGGGACGCCTGAGCGACCAAGCGGCGCCAAGGCACGCTCGGGCCAGCTGCTGCCGGTCCTTCGAGCGACCAACCGGCGACACTTCATGGTTTCACGCGATCTTGAGTCCTGGTTTGTCCGCTTTGCGGTGGAGAAAACCATGAAGTATGCGCGAGAAAACCATGAAACGTGCCCGCCGAGCGTAGGGGGTAGTCCGAAGTGTCAGCTTTTGAGTGAACCGTTCCCAGCTCGCTGACTCTTCGGCGGCCCCGTTCACCCCGCCCGGCCCGAACTGAGCCGTTCCCGCCCCAGGGCTAGGCCCGTCCCCAGCCCAGGCTGACCCATTCTCGGCGTCGGCTGACGGCCCCGCGCCCACGAGCCGGGCTCCCCAGCCAGCCGAAACCCGCACCTACGGGGCCGGGGGTTCCCCAGCCAGCTGAAGCCCGCGCCCACGGGCCACGGGGCTTCAGCGGGGCTCGCCAGCCAGCCCAGCCGAGCCCAGCCCAGCCAGCTGACCGGGAACACTTTGGGCGTCCCCGATGCTGTTACTGACGCGTAACTACAACGGGCGAGCGCCGTTAGATCGGCGCTCCGATGACTACATCGGTCACCCCCGGGCCCCAGTCGCGGGCTGAGAGTCCCAGATTCCTCGCTTAGCCGCCGATTACTGGCCGCACGTCCGCTCACCGCGAACGGTCTACCAGGCGAGGAACAAAAAACTTCCAAGCTCGCTTGTAGCCCCGTAATTGCGTAAGCATCACAACGACTATCCGTCGGAGGAAGTGACCTCTGTAATGGCCGAGACTCTCTCGCTGCCGGTACTGCCGCTGGACGACAACGTCGTGCTGCCGACCATGGTGGTGCCGCTTGATCTCTCCGCTGCCGAGCCGCGCGCCGCGATCGAGGCGGCGCAGCTTGCCGCGGCGGCCGTAGGCGGCGACGCCAAGGCCCAGGTCCTGCTCGTGCCGCGGCCCGATAGCGGCTACGCCCCGATCGGGACACTCGCCACCATCGAGCAGGTCGGCAGGCTCCCGAGCGGCGAGCGTGCCGCCGTCGTGCGCGGCACCGACCGGGTTCGCATCGGCACCGGCACCGTCGGACCGGGCCAGGCCCTATGGGTCGAAGGCACGGTCATCGACGAGCCCGAGCCGACCCCGCGTGCCGCTGAGCTGGCGCGCGAGTATCGCGGCCTGGCTGCCACCATCCTGCAGAAGCGTGGTGCCTGGCAGTTCGTCGACGTACTCCAGCGCCTGACCGACCCGTCGGCCCTGGCCGACAGCGCCGGCTACGCCGGTTACCTCACCACAGACCAGAAGCGCCAGCTGCTCGAGACCGCCGACCCGCAGGCCAGGCTGGAAGTCCTGGTTGGCTGGGCCAGGGAGCACCTGGCCGAGCTGGACGTCGCGGAGACCATCAGCAACGACGTCAAGGAAGGCATGGAGCGCCAGCAGCGCGAGTTCTTGCTGCGCCAGCAGCTCGCCGCCATCCGCAAGGAACTGGCCGAGCTGGACGGCAAGCCCGCCTCGGAAGAGGAGGACTACCGCGCCAGGATCGAGGCAGCCGACCTGCCCGAGAAGGTCCGCGAGGCGGCCCTCAAGGAGGCGGCCAAGCTCGAGCGCGGCTCGGACCAGTCGCCCGAGGCAGGCTGGATCCGCACTTGGCTGGACACGGTGCTCGAGGTGCCGTGGAACACCACCACGCAGGATGAATACAACATCACCGGCGCGCGCGAAGTGCTCGACGCCGACCACGCTGGCCTGGACGACGTCAAGGACCGGATCATCGAGTACCTGGCGGTCCGCAAGCGGCGGTCAGATCGTGGCCTTCAGCTCGTCGGCGGACGGCGCAGCGGTGCCGTGCTGGCTCTGGGCGGACCGCCTGGTGTCGGCAAGACCAGCCTTGGCGAGTCAGTCGCACGGGCGATGGGCCGCAAGTTCGCCAGGGTCGCCCTCGGCGGCGTGCGGGACGAGGCCGAGATCCGCGGTCACCGGCGTACCTACGTCGGCGCGCTACCCGGCCGCATCGTCCGGGCCGTCACCGAGGCCGGGTCCATGAACCCGGTGATCCTGCTGGACGAGGTCGACAAGCTAGGGGCCGACTACCGGGGTGACCCGACGGCAGCCTTGCTCGAGGTGCTCGACCCGGCGCAGAACCACACGTTCCGCGACCACTACCTCGAGGTCGAGCTCGACCTCTCCGACGTGCTGTTCATCGCCACCGCGAACGTAGTCGACGCCATCCCGGCGCCGCTGCTGGACCGGATGGAGCTCATCACGCTGGACGGCTACACCGAGGACGAGAAGGTGACGATCGCGCGCGGCCACCTGCTGCCACGGCAGCTGGACCGAGCCGGGCTCGAGCCCGCCGACGTCACGCTGACCGACGACGCGCTGCGCCGGCTCGCAGGCGAGTACACCCGCGAGGCAGGTGTCCGGTCGCTGGAGCGGATCATCGCCAGGGTGCTGCGGAAGATCGCGGCCCAGGCGGAATCCGGCACAGCGACGGTGCCAGTCACCGTGGACGCCGGCGACCTGGTCGGCTACCTCGGCCAGCCCCGGCACATGCCGGAATCAGCCGAACGGACGGCGGTGCCTGGCGTGGCCACCGGCCTGGCTGTCACGGGAACCGGCGGCGACGTCTTGTTCATCGAGGCGTCGCTGGCGGACCCGGAGACCGGCTCGACCGGCGTGACCCTGACCGGGCAGCTGGGCGACGTCATGAAGGAGTCGGCGCAGATCGCGCTGTCCTACCTCCGCTCCCACGGCGCCGAGCTCGAGCTGCCAGTCGGCGACCTGAAGGACCGGGGCGTGCACGTGCACGTGCCGGCCGGCGCGGTGCCAAAGGACGGCCCGAGCGCTGGCGTCACGATGACCACCGCCCTGGCGTCGCTGCTCTCGGGCCGGCTGGTCCGGTCCGACGTGGCGATGACCGGCGAGGTTTCGCTGACCGGCCGGGTGCTGCCGATCGGCGGCGTCAAGCAGAAGCTGCTGGCGGCGCACCGGGCAGGCATCGGCACGGTGCTGATCCCGAAGCGCAACGAGCCGGACCTGGAGGATGTGCCAGAGAACGTCCGCGCGGCGCTGAGCATCCACCCGGTCAGCGACGTCCGCGAAGTGCTCGAGCTCGCGCTGGAGCCGGCGAACTCGCACACCACCGCCGTGGCCGCCTAGCACAACCAAGATCAGGACCGGAACGGGGAGCGTCGGCGCTCATGTCGCTGGCCCCCCCGGGCCGCCTGAGCCGAGCGAGCGAAGGCCCGGCCGGATCCCCGACCGGGCCTTCGTGCTGCGTGCGATGTGGAGTGCCTAGCGCGCGCGGCGGCGCAGCGACAGCGGCATCAGCGCGGACTCGAGCTGCACCTTGAGGCTCATCTTGCTCTCGCCCTCGCGCCGGTCGGCGAAGTGGATCGGGAGTTCGACGATCTTGAGGCCGTGATGCACGGTCCGGTAGTTCATCTCGACCTGGAAGCTGTAGCCATTGCTGCGCACGCTGGCCACGTCGATGGCAGTCAGCGCCGACGCGCGCCAGAGCTTGAACCCGGCCGTGACGTCACGGACGCCGAGGCGCAGCAGTACCCGGACGTAGTAGTTGGCGAAGTTGGACAGCGCCTTGCGGCGCCAGGACCACTCCCTGGCCAGGCTGGCGCCGACGACGTACCGCGAGCCGATGACAACGTCGGCGTCGGAGGACAGCAGCGTGCCGAGCATCTGCGGCAGGTACTGGGGCGAGTGCGAGAGGTCGCTGTCCATCTGCACGACGAACTCGGCCCCCGCCGCGATGGCGTGAGTCATGCCGTCGACGTAGGCCCGGCCGAGACCCTGCTTGCCGGGCCGGTGCAGGACGGTCATCCGGTCGGTCCCGTACTTCTCGGCCAGCTCGTCGGCGACCGCGCCAGTGCCATCCGGCGAGTTATCGTCGGCCACCAGCAGGTGCAACCCCGACAGCGGCAGGCCGAAAAGCTCGGCCACGATGACAGGCAGGTTGGCTGCCTCGTTGTAGGTGGGAAGTACAACGGTCACCGCGGCGCTGCGCCACGGCTCGGGCAACTCCACCGCGTGGCCGATCATCTCCTGCTCCCGAAGAGCCATCCCGCTTCTCTACCTCCGGCACGAGCGCGAGCGCCTTCGCCTCGCGACTGTGTGTCCGTCGTCACTGCGTCGGTCGTCACTGTGTCCGTCGTCACTGTCAAAATCCGCAGCTTACCCCGCGGCGTCGTATGTCGGCGCTGAGGGCGGGCAATTTTACCTAGTACGGGAGGTATCTAGTCGGGTACCAGACCCGGTCCCGAGGCCGTGACCGACCCGGTCTGCTGCCCGTCGCTGGTGGCCTGTGCCTCATGTTTGGCATGGCGGCGCTGGCCGCACTGGCCGGCGCCGGGACCGCGCTGGCCAGCGCGGCGGTCGTCCTGGCCGGCGCCGTGATCGTGCTGGCCGTGGTCGTGCTGGCCGTGGCCACCGTCGGCCGGTCCGTTCATCATCCGCAGCATCGACCGGCCGCCGGTCCGCAGGAAGCGGACTACCAACATCGCGGCGATGAGCAGGAAGACGATGTTGAGCCACGTGGTGTAGTCCAGGGACACGCCCGCCCCCGTCACCGCCACCCGGGCGGAGCTATGGCTAGGCACCAGGCCGAGGCCGCCAAAGACGATCTCGACCAGGTAACCAGCCACCACCATCGCGGCGTAGAAGGTACCCAGGATCACCAGGGTCATCCGGAGGCCGTAGTACTTCCGGTAGATGTTCAGGATCGGCAGGATCAGCAGGTCGGCGAAGATGAACGCCGTCACGCCGCCGAAGCTGATGCCTGCCTTCCACAGCACGGCAGCGAGCGGCACGTTGCCCACTGAGCACACGAAGCTCAGGATGGCGACGACCGGACCGATCACCGGTCCCCACAGCTTGGCCGCCAGCGGGTGCCCGGTCAGGAAGAACCCGCGCCAGAAGCTGTCCGGCACCCAGGCCGCGACGCAGCCGGCGATCAGCAAGCCGACCACGACGTCGCGGATGATCGCCGCCCATTCCATGACGAACACGTGGGACACCGACGTCAGGCCCTCGCCGGACAGGAGCCTGCGGTGCAGCGGACGGCCGGCGGCTACGGACATGTCCATCGCCGCGTGGCCCTCCATCGAGCCGCTGATGCCGCGGTCGGCCTGCTGGCGCGCGGCGGTTATCAGGCGTTGCCTGACGAACACGCGGAACAGCACGGCCACTACGACGATCATGATGGGGCCGCCGACAAACTCCGCGGCCGTGAACTGCCAGCCCATCAGCAGGGCGAGCAGGATGCCTAGTTCGATCACGAGGTTGGTCGAGGCGATCTCGAAAGCCATCGCGGCCAGGAAACTGGCGCCCTTGCGAAACAGTGACCGGGCGAGCGCGACCGCGGCGTACGAGCAGGACGAGGACGCTGCGCCGAGCCCGGCCGCGATGACGAGAGTCCGCGGCCTGTCGTTGCCGAGCAGTCGCACGACGGCGGACTTGGGCACGAGGGCCTGGACGATCGCCGACAGCGTGAAGCCGAGTATGAGCGCCCAGGTGATCTGCCAGGTCATCGAGCCCGCTACGGCGAGGGCGTGCCCTATGGCGTGCATCCTTGCAGTCTCCTCCCTATCGACGCGCGACCCGCTCGACTATACCCCCTGAGGGTATTGAAACATCGGCTGACCCGGCCGAGCCTAAAGTTGAGTTTGTCAATTGACTTTATAGGGATTAGCCCGCAGAATGGGGACATGAGCTCCCCGCAGTACCTGGTGTACCGGCTGCACGTGGACCTCCGCAGGCAGGCAAGCGCGCTGTGTCGCCCGTGCGCGAACAGCTCCGCAGGTCGAGCTCAGCGCCGCCGCTCCAGCTGACCTCGGCACATCACGCCGTCACATACCCGAAACGATCACAGGAGCGTGCCACCATGCCCGGAAACAGACAGGCCGTCACGTTCGCGCCGGCGCCGCGCGTCGAGCAGGCGCCCGCGCCGAAACCGGCCGCGCTCACGCTGGCTGGCGAGCGTGGCCAGACGACCGGCCGCCGCTGGCTCGCCGGACGTCGTCGCGGCCGGGCGGTGCGACTCGTCAGCCCCCTCGCTGTGCTGGTGATCTGGCAGCTCGTCAGCGAGCTCGGCCTCGTCTCCGCACAAAAGCTCCCGCCGCCGACGCAGGTCTGGTCCACCGTGGTCACGCTGGTTACCACCAGCTCGCCCGCATACGGCACGCTCCAGGGCGCGCTGGCCGTCTCCCTGGAGCGCGTCGCGATCGGCTTCGCGGTCGGCGGCACGATCGGCCTGCTGCTCGCTCTGCTCGCCGGGCTCAGTCGGATCGGCGAGAACGCCGTCGACCCGCTCATGCAGATGCTCCGCACGCTTCCACTGTTCGGCCTCATCCCCGTGTTCATCGTCTGGTTCGGCATCGGCGAGGGCCCCAAGATCATCCTGATCGCCATCGGTGCCGCGATCCCGCTGTACCTGAACGCCTTCGCGGGCATCCGCAACGTCGACGCCAAGCTCGGCGAGCTGGCCCGGGTGCTGCACCTGAGCCGGCGCGAGCTCGTCACGCAGATCGTGTTGCCCGGCGCGATGCCGCAGATCCTGGTCGGGCTGCGGCAGAGCCTGGGCGTCGCCTGGCTGGCTCTCGTCGTGGCCGAGCAGGTGAACGCCAACGCCGGCCTGGGCTTCATGATCAGCCAGGCAACCCAGTTCCTCCGCAACGACGTGATCATCGTGGCGCTGCTCGTCTACTGCGTCCTCGGACTCACGACTGACTGGCTCGTCCGCATGCTGGAAAGGAAGGCACTTCGGTGGCGTCGCAGCTTCGTGGCAGCTTGACCACGCTGGACGGAAGGTCAGGCAGGCAGGTGGCAGCCCGGCTTGCGACTCCCGGCACCGGCCTGGCGGTGCGCGTGCGTGGGCTGTCGCGAGCGTTCGGTACCGACGTCGTCCTGGACAACCTCGATCTGGACATCGCGCCCGGCGAGTTCGTCGCGCTGATCGGGCGCAGCGGCTCGGGCAAGTCAACCCTGCTGCGGGCGCTCGCCGACCTCGACCAGGAGGTCACCGGCGAACTGGACGTCGACGGCACGGTGTCCATCGCCTTCCAGGAGCCACGTCTGGTGCCCTGGCGCCGGGTCAGCGCCAACGTGCGCCTCGGCCTGCGCGGCAGCGATCCTGCGGCGAAGGCTGCAGCCGCACTCGACGAGGTCGGCCTGACGGGGCGGTCCAGCGCGTGGCCACTCACGCTGTCCGGCGGCGAGGCGCAGCGCGCGTCGCTCGCGCGGGCCCTGGTCCGCGACCCGAGCCTGCTGCTCCTGGACGAGCCGTTCAGCGCGCTTGACGCGCTGACCAGGATCGCCATGCACCAGCTGGTGCTCAGCCTGTGGGACCGGCACGGGCCCGCCGTGCTGCTGGTCACGCACGACGTCGACGAGGCGCTCGCGCTCGCCGATCGCGTGCTCGTGCTCACCACCGGCCGGATCAGCCATAGCTGCCACGTCAGCGCTGCCCGGCCGCGCGACCGCGACCAGTCAGGGCTGACCACGCTCAGGACTCGCCTGCTCGCCGAGCTAGGCGTTGAGAGGGAAGGAACGATATGAGGAACGTGGCCATATCCGGTCGCGGTAGCGCGCCCGCTCGCGGCGTGCCCGGGCGGCGCATCGGCGCGGCAGCCATCGCAGGACTTGTGCTCGTCGGCGCCGCCGCGTGCTCGTCATCTGGCTCCGGCTCGGCAGCCAGCAGCACTCCGGCGGCAAGTGGCACCGCGTCCGCCAGCACAGTCAACGTGTCGGATGTCACGCTCAACATCGGCGATCAGGCAGGCTCCGGCGCGCAGGCGCTGCTGACCGCCGCCGGCCTGATCAGCAGGCTCCCGTTCAAGGTGCACTGGAGCGACTTCACCTCCGGTCCGCCCATGCTCCAGGCGATGGGCGCCGGCTCGATTGACATCGGCAGCGTCGGCGACGCGCCGCCAGTGTTTGCCGCTGCGGGCAACAGCCCGCTCGCCGTGGTCAGCGCGCTCCAAGCCAACCCGCTCGGCTCCGTGCTGCTGGTCCCGCAGGACTCACCGATTCACGCCGTTGCGCAGCTGCGCGGCAAGAGCGTCGCGGTAGCGCAGGGCAGCTCGGCCAACTACCACCTGCTGGCCGTCCTCACCAAGGCCGGGCTGACCATCAAGGACATCACGCCGGACTACCTCCAGCCCGCCGAGGCGCAGGCCGCCTTCTCGACCGGGCACGTGGCCGCGTGGGACGTCTGGTCACCGTTCGTCGAGCAGGCCGAGGCGCAGGACCACGCCAGGCCGCTGGTGAATGGCAGCGGCATCGGCGAGACCTACTCATTCGTGGTGGCCTCGCGCGCCGCGCTGACCGATCCGGCGAAGGCAGCGGCCATTCACGACTACCTCCAGTTCCTCGACCAGGCCTACACCTGGGCCCGCAGCCACGAGTCAGCCTGGGCCACATCCTGGGCGCAGGCAACCGGCCTGCCGGCCAGCGTCATGCTGCACGCCGTCCAAGACTCCCTCGCGACACCCGTGCCGATCACGCCGGCTGTCATCGGTTCGGAGCAATCCATCGCGAATGCCTTCACCGCCGCCGGCCTGATCCCCAGCAAGATCGACTTCTCGAACTTCGCCGTCAGCACGTACAACAGCATCCTCGGAGGGTCGTCGTGAGCTTGCAGTTCCACTGGTTCCTGCCAACGTCGGGCGACGGGCGTGGCATCGTCGGGCGTGGTCACAGCATCCCCCTCGTCGGTGCCACGGCCCGGCCAGCGACAGGCGCCACCGGTGCTCGCGCTGCCGCGCGGCCGCCAGACATCGACTACCTCGGCCAGATCGCCAGGTCCGCTGAGCAGCTCGGCTTCACCGGCGTGCTCACGCCGACCGGGACCTGGTGCGAAGACGCGTGGCTGACCACAGCCGCGCTGATCAGCCAGACACAGCGGCTGAAGTTCCTGGTCGCGTTCCGCCCCGGCTTCGTCGTGCCGACGCTTGCGGCACAGATGGCGGCGACTTACCAGCGGCTGTCGCGCGGGCGGCTGCTGCTCAACGTGGTCACCGGCGGCGAGGACGCGGAGCAGCGCCGGTTCGGTGACTACCTGAGCCACGACGAGCGGTACGCCAGGACCGGCGAGTTCCTCGACATCGTCCGCGGGGCCTGGAGCGGGCGCCCGTACGACTTCGAAGGCGCGCACTACAAGGTCGAGGGCGCCACCGTGATGGCCGCACCGGATCCGGTCCCGACCGTCTACTTCGGCGGCTCATCGCAGGCGGCCGGACCGGTAGCGGCCCGGTATGTCGATGTGTACCTCACCTGGGGCGAGCCGCCCGAGCTCGTGGCACGGAAGATCGCCTGGATGCGCGAGCTGGCCGACCAGGCCGGCCGGACGCTCCGGTTCGGCATCCGGCTGCACACCATCAGCCGGGATACAGCCAAGGAGGCCTGGGCCGAGGCCAACCGGATGCTCGCGGAGCTGAGCCAGGAAGAGATTGCCACTTCCCAGCAGGCCCTGGCGAAGTCGGTGTCGGTGGGCCAGCAGACCATGCGCGGCCTGCACGAGGCCTACCGCGACGGCGGCAAGGCCCGCGACCTGGAGATCTACCCCAACCTCTGGGCAGGAGTCGGCCTGGTCCGCGGGGGCGCCGGCACCGCGCTCGTCGGCAGCCACGCCGAGGTGGCCGACCGCATCGAGGAGTATGCGTCCCTCGGCATCGAGGAGTTCATCATGTCCGGGTACCCGCATCTGGAGGAGGCGTACTGGTTCGGCGAGGGCGTCCTACCCGAGCTGCGCAGTCGCGGTGCGACCGCAGCAGCGCAGGGCGCAGGACTAGCCCACTGCGCGCCAGGCGCGGGCCCTGCACACCCAGGCCGTGCAGGCGGGCGGCAGCCAGAACCGGAGCCCGCAGAGCTGGCCGACCTCCTCGCGAGCGCCACGACCGCGGGGTGACGCCAGCACCGCCCTGACTGGCTGCGCCGGCCCGGCTTCCACCTCCCGGCCGGCGCAGCCTCATCGCTCCGTCCTGCCGCCACTTCCAGGAGCCTCACCAGTCGGCGATGATGGCCAGCCGCCTCAGCCGGCCCGGCCACGGTTGCGACAATTGCCACCCGGCCGGCCGGTACCAGCATTTTCCTTCCTTATTCTGCCGATAACCGACGCACTATTCCGTTTGCCTTGAGCGCGGCTCTCGTTTCGGCCAGCATGTGGGCATGTCGACTCCAACGCCGCAGCCCCCGTCCAGCCAGCCCACAGCCAATCAATTGCCGCAGATTGAACACATCGTCCAGCTCATGCTGGAGAATCGCTCGTTCGACCACATGTTGGGATTCCTGTATCCCGATAAGACTGGTCCGAACGGGCAGCCATTCGAGGGATTGCTTGGCACCGAGTCGAATAACGGCACCGACGGCAAGCCAGTCACGGTATTTCAGATCGATACATCGGGTACGAACGCGTATTACATGCCCGGCGCCGACCCCGGTGAGGGATACGCCAACACCAACTCACAGCTCTTCGGCTCCGGCAAGGCGCCGACGCCGCCGGTAGCGACGAACGGCGGCTTCGTGACGAACTTCGACGCCGCCATCACCTATGACCAGCGATCGGGACGCACCGTGATCGCGGGCACGACCGCCGCGAACATCATGGGGATCTTCCCGCCGCCGGCCCTGCCGGTCCTTTCCGGATTGGCGAAAGGGTTCGCGGTGTGCGACCACTGGTATAGCGCAGTGCCGACTGAGACGTTTCCGAATCGGGCCTTCGCCTGCGCGGCCACCAGCCAGGGTCACATGAACGACGGCACCGGGTCATACACGGTGCAGAGCATCTTCGGCTTGATGACGGCACACAATCTGCGGTGGAAAATCTACGGTTATAACGCCGAGCCGCTGACTCGGGCCAATTATCCGGACACCGTCAACGCGCCCGAGACCTGCTTCGGCAAGTTTGCCGACTTCCGAGCCGACGCTGCGGCTGGCACGCTGCCGGCGTACTCGTTCCTAGAGCCGAGCTGGGGTTCTACCGGCAACAGCCAGCACCCGAACTACGACGTAGCCCTTGGCGAGGGCCTCATCCAGCAGGTGTACGAGGCACTGCGCGCAGGGCCGGGCTGGGATCAGACCCTGCTGCTCATCACCTACGACGAGCACGGCGGCTTGTACGACCACGTTCCGCCGCCGTCGGGTGCCACGCCGCCCGACAACAGCGTCGGCGAGTTCGGATTCGACTTCACCCGCTTCGGCGTCCGGGTGCCGGCGGTACTGGTCTCACCGCTGATTACGGCCGGGACCATCTACCGGGTGCCGGCGGGCACCACGCCGATCGACCACACGTCCGTGCTGAAGACGATCGAGGTGCGCTGGGGCCTGCCCGCCCTGACTGCGCGCGACAAGGCAGCGCCGGACCTCGGCGGCGTGCTCACGCTGACGACGCCACGCACCGACGACCCGATCGCGGGCGTGGTCGCACCGACGGCCGGCGGCCCGAACCAGGCAGCGGGTGAGGTGTCGCAGCTTCTGCAGCTGCACGCGCAGCAGGTGAGCAACCTGCAGGTCCCGGATGAGCGGCTGCGCGACGCACCGCTGCTGGCCAATCAGCACACGCCCGCGGACTTCGACAACTACATCAATGCGCGAGCTAGCACCTGGAAGACGGCCAAGGCGGAAGGCGACGCACCCGTCGGCACCCACTGACCCAGCACTCACTGACTCAGCACCCACTGACTCAGCACCCACTGACTCAGCACCCACAGACAGGGAACGGGGCGGGCATCGGCGCGCCGGCGCCCGCCCTCGCGGTCCGGCATCAGCGCATGGTGCCAGCCCAAGCTGCCCGCTCGCTAGTCCGCGTCGTCGCCGAGCAGTCGCGCCTTGACCTCGTTCTTGAGCACCTTGCCGATCCTGGACCTGGGCAGGTCAGCCCAGACCTCGACCTGCTTTGGCGCCTTCACGCTGCCGAGCCGGCCCTTGGCGAACGTGCGCATCTCGTCGTCGGTGATCACGCCACCGGGGTGCGGCTGGATCACCGCGACGACGCGCTCGCCCCACTTGGGATCGGGCAGCCCGATGACCGCGCAGTCCAGCACGGCTGGATGCTGGAGCAGCGCCTGCTCGACCTCGGCCGAGTAGACGTTGAACCCGCCGGTGATGATCATGTCCTTGGCCCGGTCCACGATGAACAGGTAGTTGTCGGCATCCAGGAAGCCGATATCGCCGGTGTGATGCCAGCCAAAGCGCGACGCCTCGGCGGTTGCCGCCGCGTTCCGGTAGTAGCCCGACATGACGAGCGGGCCGCGCACCACGATCTCTCCGCGCTCGCCGCGCGGCAGCAGCGCGCCGCGGTCGTCCATGATCGCGACGGTCGTCAGCGGCGTCGGCCGCCCGGCCGAGGCGTAGCGCTCCAGGGCGAGCGAGCCATCAGGACGCAGATGGTCCCCCGGCGCCATCGTCGAGATCATCATCGGCGCCTCGGTCTGCCCGAACAGCTGCCCGAGCACCGGCCCGATCCGCCGCACGGCTTCTGCCAGCCGCGCGGACGACATCGGCGCAGCGCCGTACCACAGGCACTGCAGCGACGACAGGTCAGCGCCCGCCAGCGCGGGGTGGTCGAGCAGCATGTAGACCAGCGTCGGAGGCAGGAACGCATGCGTCACCTGGTGCTGCCCGATCAGCTCGATGAACTCGCCGAGGTCCGGCGCCGGCATGATGACGATCTCGCCGCCGAGCGTCATGACCGGGAAGCACAGCACGCCGGCCGCATGCGTGAGCGGCGCGAGCGCGAGGTACACCGGGCGGCCTTCGAACGGATAGCTCATCAGGGTGAGCGCGGCCATGGTCTCGATGTTGTGCCCGGTCAGCTGCACGCCCTTGGGCCGCCCCGTGGTCCCGCCGGTGCCGGCGATCATGACCACGTCGCTGGCAGGGCCTGGATCCGGGTCGGCCTCGAACGGCTCGTCATCCAGGCCGTAAAGCCAGTCCCGGAAGCTGGTCGCCGCCGGCACCTCACCGTCGAGGCAGACGATGGTCGTGAGCTGGGGCAAATCGCCCGCGATGCGCTCGACCAGCGGAGCGAACGCGTGCTGGAAGATCAGGCAGGAACAGTCCAGCAGGTCAAGCAGCTCCCGGTTCTCAGCGGCCTCGTTCCTGGGATTAACCGGACACCAGACCGCCCCGGCCCGCCCGATGCCGAACACGCAGCTGAACGCCACCGGATCGTTGCCCGACAGCACGGCCACCTTGTCGCCCGGACGGACGCCGGAGCGAGCCAGCGCCCGGCCGACGAGCCACGACAGCCGCTGTACCTCGCCGTAGCTGCGGGTACGACCGGTCATCGTCAGGCAGGGCGCGGACGGGTCCAGGGACGCGCCCTTATCGAGGTAGTCGGTCAACCGCATCGAAACTCGCCCCTGCCAGTCAGCCGCGCTGGTCGGAATCAGTGCTGCACGGTGAGGGACGGGTCCATCACCAGCCCGAAGCTGCGCAGCGCGGCCAGCAGCGGGCGGTGCCCGAAGGCCTGACAGCCGGATGCGAACCCGGCCCGCAGCGGCGGCTGCTGCAGCAGCGAGTACGCGGCGTAAGCCTGGAGCAGCCCGGTCTGCTTGTAGTTGCAGTTGCCGTGGATGACGCAGTGCGCCCGGCCAAGGGGACCGCTCGCGTGCACCGAGTCGAGCGAGGTGTTGACTCGGGTGTTCTCCCGCGGCGGCATCTGGTTCATCACAGCCGCTGCCTGCTCCGACAGGATGCGCACCTTCTCCTCATCCGGCAGGCCCTCGATCTGGCCGAGCGCGGCCGCGACGATCTGCGGCACGCCGAGCATCAGCGGCCGGTTGAAGACGCCGCCGAGCACCTTGACGTTCGCTACGCGTGGGTCGCGCTTGAACCAGACGGGGTGCGACGTGCCGCCCCAGGGCAGCGCGAGCCCAGTCTCGTGCTGGCCGGGCACGGTCACGTCGTAGAGGCCCGCGTCGGCCGGCCACTCGACGTACTGGTTCTGCTCGAGGAAGTAAGCCCTCGACAAGGCCGCGTTGACCAGGATGGTGCGGGTCGAGGCGATGGTCGGGAAGCCCTTCCAGAAGACCAGGATGTCGAGGGTGTCCAGGCCCGGTGTCTCCAGGCACAGATCGGCGGCGATCTCGCCGGTGGTGTACATCTGCGCGACGCCCGGCGCCAGCAGCAGGCCCTGGTCGGCCATCCGCGCGCCGTAGGTCTCGTCGCAGCTGATCAGCCAGTCTTGCTCGCCCGTGGTGTCGGTGTAGTGGGTACCCGTAGCCAGGCACGCTTCGACGACCTCGGCACCGTACTGGGCGAACGGGCCGACGGTGTTGCAGACGACCTTCGCCCCGTCCAGCAGCTCAGTCAGGGGGCCAACCTGGTGATCGACCTCGACGATCTCGTGCGGGACCGTGTCGATGCCGGGCACCTTGTCCAGCGCCTCGGCGATGCGTGCCTTGTCCCGGCCAGCGGCGATGAACGGCACGTTGAACTCGCGCAGGTACTCGCAGACCAGCCGGCCTGTATAGCCGGACGCGCCGTAGACGACGACGGGCTTGTCGGTGCTCATGTTCCTGCCCTTTCCGGTGGGGTGCTCAGGTGCCCATGCCGCCGTCGACGGGCAGGCCCGCTCCGGTGATGAACCGGGCTCCGTCGGAGGCGAGGAACACGACGGCGTCGGCCATGTCGGCGATCTCGCCGAGCCGGCCGAGCGGGGTGAGGCCGACGACTGCGCCGACTGCCTCCTGCGCGCTCGGGAACAGGCCGAGCGCTTCCATATCGGCCGCCAGCTGCATGCCCATTTGGGTGGGAACGAGGCCGGGATAGACACAGTTGACCCGCACGCCGTAGCCGAGCTTGCCGGACTCCGTGGCCGCCACTCTGGTGAGCCTGTCGACGGCCGACTTGGTCGCCGAGTAGACGGCGATGCCGGGGAAGGCGATGGTCGCCGCGACCGACGCCACGTTGACGATCGCGCCACCGGCGCCCGCGCTGCCGCCTGGCCGCATCGCGCGGAAGCCGTGCTTGATCCCGAGCGCCGTGCCGAGGACGTTCACCTCGAGCATCTTGCGTGCCCCTGCGGCATCAAGATCGGCCAGCAGGCTGGAGATCTCGACGCCCGCGTTGTTGACCAGGATGTCCAGGCCGCCGAGCGCACCAACGGCAAGCTCGATCGCCTGCTCCCAGCTGGCGTCCTGCGTGACGTCGAGCACGACGTACTCGGCCTGCGCGCCGCTCTCGCGCAGCACAGCAGCCGTCGCCTTGCCGGCCTCTTCCTGGACGTCACCGATGGCCACGGCGGCGCCAGCCCTCGCGAGCGCCTCCGCCATCCCGGCGCCAAGACCCTGCGCACCGCCTGTCACCAGCGCCTTGCGGCCGGCCAGGTCGTACACGCTCATCGGGCACTCCTCCCCGGCGATACCGCATCTGATCGCCTGATGTGACACATGCCTACGCTTCTGACTTGACAACTGTCAAGCGAAGTCCTGACGATTGACCAAAGAAATCTGGTCAGCTGTCAAGATCGCGAGGGAGTCCGCTGGCCGGGTGCCGGGTTAGACTCGGCAAGCAGCGCCGCCGGGCAGACGTGGCGGTAAGCGCCGAGCCCTGAAGGTAGACCGTGACTGACCGGATATGACTGAGGTATCGGAGCGGAACCGGGACAAGGTAGCGCGCCGGCAGGTCGATAAGTTCGCCGAGCGCCGGTCTCAGCTTGCCGCCGCGGCCCTGCAGACGCTGGCCGAGCTCGGCTACGCGCGCACGAGCTTGCGCGAGATCGCGCAGAATTCAGAGTTCTCCCACGGCGTGCTGCACTACTACTTCAGCGACAAGATCGAGCTCATCACGTGCTGCGTGCAGCAGTACAAGGCCGAGTGCGTGCGGCGCTACGACGGCATCGTGGCCTCGGCTGCCTCGCCTGCGGAGCTCAAGGCCGGCTTTGGCGCGGTGATGGCCGGCACGCTGCGGGACGAGGCAAAGATGCACCGGCTCTGGTACGACCTGCGTAACCAGAGCCTGTTCGACAGCGCGTACCAGGCTGATGTCGAGGAGATCGACAAGAGCCTGGAGCGAATGATCTGGCGGATCGTGAGCAAGTATGCCGAGCTATCTGGCGCTGGCGTGGTCGTGTCGTGCAGCGCGGCCTACGCCGTTTACGACGGCCTTTTCCAGCACGCGCTCAGCAGGCACCTGGCCGGGGATCCCGATGCAGCCGATGTGCTGGCACAGGACGTCCAGCGCCTGCTGGACTCGCTGGTGCCCGGCGGCTAGCCGATCGGGCAGCCCGGCTTCGCGGTGGCCTCACCAGAGTTCTTGCTCACCATCAGGCACGACTCGTTTACCGCCTGGAACGCGCTCGCCGGGATCCCCTTGAGTAGCGACACCAGCGCGTCCGGCCACTGCGGGTAGGCGCTGCCCTGGAAGTACCAGTTGCTGCCGTTGTCGGCGAGGATCAGGCCGTAGTTCTGCATCTCCACCAGCACCGCTTTGGCGTCCCGGCAGTACGGCTCCGAGTTCTTGCAGAACCTCGCCACTCTGAAGCTGGCCCGCAGGCGGAAGCGGGCACCCATCGGCGGCAGCTTGGCCATCGAGCCGGAGCCAGCCTCGTGCCGGGCGGGCCACAAGTAGGCCGCGCTGGTCGCATCCGCGGTAAACCGGATCGCGTGCGTGATGGGCTTGCCACTCGCGACAGCCGCCTTGACCTGCGCGTAGTCGAGCAGTCCCGGCAGGATCGGCAGCCCGGCGGCGTCGGCCGACGTCCATCCGGCCGGACGCAGCGCGTTGGAGGTCAGGTGCCACATCGCGCCGGAGCCCGCAGTCGGCCGCGCCGAGTACCGCGCATCCCACAGCTCGTACAAGGTGCACGTAGTGGAGTTCACCATGATCGCGTGCCGGTCGCCGCCGGCGTTCTTGCCGCCCTCGATCGGCGTGTCAGGACCGAACGGATACCGGCCCCGGAAGCTCTCACTCGCGTACTGGAAGTGGATCTTCACGGTCGCGTGCTTGCTGGTGACGACCGCGAACGGCATCCCGTACGGGTACCCGCCGGCATTCGGGCCGAAGTCCGGGTGCAAGAGCGTGGTGCCGGACTTCATGCTGCGCAGCCACGCTGCGCTGCGCGCGTCGACCGGCAGCTTCGAGATGTTGGTGTTCCACACGTTGTCAGCCGGGAACATCGGGCAGGTCGGCGCGCCCGGCACCGTCGTCGTCGTGGCGACCGGCGGGGCGGGCGTCAGCGACGGCGACGGCGAGACGGACGACAGTGCCGGGACGGTCGGCGACGCCGAGACAGCATCGGCCGCTGGCGCCGCGTTGATCACCGCGCCAGGCGTGCGCGCGCCGGCACCCGAGTGCGGCGGACTCGTCGCCGACGCAGGATCGCCGACCGTCGCGCACCCCGCGCCGACGGCCATGAGCGCCAGCACCGCTACGGCGGCACCTGCGCGGCGGGCGGTCGTCACTAAATGTCCCGTTAGCCAGGTCACTGTCGCATCCTGGCACGGACGCTCGCGGCGCACTCGCTATCCCGCCGAATTCGTTCGGCGCGTTCTGCCGGGCGGGCCAGCGCTCCAGATGGGGCTAAAGGCAGGCGTCCCGCCCGCCGGTCTGCTCTACAGTGGGCTGCCATGGCGGCACGCCCCCTGAGTGAACTGATATCCCCGGACTGGGCGCAGGCCCTCGCACCGGTCGAGGAAACGATCACCGAGCTTGGCTCGTTTCTGCGGGCCGAGATCGCGGCTGGCCGCAGCTATCTGCCGGCCGGCGACAACATCCTGCGCGCGTTCCGTCAGCCGCTGTCCGACGTGCGCGTGCTGATCGTCGGCCAGGATCCGTACCCGACGCCCGGACACCCGGTCGGCCTGAGCTTCTCGGTCGCGCCGGACGTGCTACGCCTGCCTGGCAGCCTGGTCAACATCTTCAAGGAGTACACCGACGACCTCGGTCATCCCCGGCCGACCACCGGTGACCTAACGCCGTGGAGCGAGCGCGGCGTCATGCTGCTCAACAGAGTGCTCACGGTGCAGCCGGGAAAGCCGGGCTCGCATCGGGGCAAAGGCTGGGAGCACGTCACCGAGCAGGCCATCCGGGCGCTGGCAGCGCGCGGCGGCCCGCTCGTTGCCATCCTCTGGGGTAATGACGCGCGCAACCTCGCGCCGTTGCTCGGCAGCACGCCCAGCATTCAGTCGGCACATCCGAGCCCGATGTCGGCGGATCGAGGGTTCTTCGGGTCACGGCCGTTCAGCCGCGCTGATTCTTTGCTTTCACAGCAGGGGTCGGGTCCGGTGGACTGGAAGTTGCCCTAGTCCGACTTATAGCCGGCTATGGCTTCGATGATCGCGGCTGTGGCCAGCAACAGGGCCTCGCTGCTGGCGGGACCGATCAGCTGGAGGCTCGCGGGGAGTCGGTTGGCACTCGGGATCGGGATCGCTATGGCGGGATTGCCGGCGAGGTTGACTGGGTTCGTGAAGACGGTGATCGGCTTGCCTCGCGCGTCTGCTAGCAGGGGCGGGTAGAACGGGACCGTCGGCAGGGCCAGGACCTCGACGTCGGCCAGCGCGTTCGCCAGTGACTCGCGCCATGTCAGCTGGACTGCTCTTGCCTGGGCTAGCTGGGCTGGTGTTGTCTGTGCGCCCTGGGCAAGGCGGGCGCGCACGTCGGCACCCAGCAGGTCGCGGCGAGCGGGGTCGTCAACGAGGAAGCGGTTGGATTCCGCGGCCTCGGCCTCGATGATCAAACCAGCGGCTTGGCTCGCCGCTCGCCAGTGTGGTAGCTCGATCTCGGTGACGTCGAGGCCGCTACGCACCAGGGCGGCATCGATCGCCTGATCGATGTCCGGGTCAACGTCGAAACCCGGCGGCCGGATCCGCCCCACTCGCGTGGCCGCTGGCGCGTCGACCGTGAAGCCGGGCTCGAGCAGTGTCATTCCGGCGGCTAGGCCAGCGACGCGACGCGCCATTGGACCGATGGTGTCCAGGCTGGGGGCCAGGGGCCAGACACCGGCCAGGCTGACCCGGCCGTGTGTCGTCTTGAGGCCGGTGACGCCGCAGAATGCGGCCGGGATCCGGATTGAGCCGCCAGTGTCCGACCCGTAGGCGATGTCGGCGTCATCGGCGGCGACCGCGACGGCAGAACCGCTCGACGATCCGCCTGGCACCCGGTACCGGTCCAACGGGTTGACCGGCGTTCCGAAGTAGTGGTTCACGCCCGAGGCGCCGAAGGCAAGCTCGTGCAGGTTGACCTTGCCGACGATCGCCACCCGCGCAGCGCGCGCACCAGCCATGCACGGCGCATCCGCGGTCGCGGGCGCCGCATCCGCTAGCGCGCGACTGCCTGCCGTTGTCGGAACGCCGGCGAGGTCGATCAGGTCCTTCACCGCCAGCCGGATCCCGCCGCGCGCGTACTCGAGCCGGGTAATGAACGTCGCCATCCGGGCAATCTACCGCCGGCCTGGCCGCCGCGCGCGGTGGCGCCGAGTCAGTTACATAGGGTGAATCATGGCTGCAGGCACCGATGAAGTAGTCAACGACGACGAGTTCGTCCTGCCCAGGGTGCCGGTCTCGGCTGGCGCGCTGATCTTCGATCGCCGCGACCGGCTCCTCATCCTGAAGCCCACCTACAAGTCCGGGTGGACGATTCCCGGCGGCATCATGGAGGCCGACGGCGAGACGCCGTGGCAGGCGTGCCAGCGCGAAGTGCGTGAGGAGTGCGGTCTCGAGGTCACCCGCGGCCGACTGGCCTGCATGGACTTCCGGCTGCGGCGCGACGACAGGGCGGGCGGCATCCGGTACCTGTTCGACTGCGGGTCGCTGGCCGACTCGGCACTAGCCCGAATCGTGCTCCAGCCCGAAGAGATATCTGAGCACCGGCTTGTGCCGGTGGCCGAGGCACTGTCGTTGCTGCGGGCGCCGATCCGCCGGCGGGTCGGGGCTGTTCGCAAGCGCCGCGGCGGCGTCCGTAAGCACGCCCTCGTTTACCTCGAGAACGGCCACCCTGTCGAGGCGGTGCGCCCGGCATAGCGAGGCTGGCCATGCTCAGGCGAAGGCTCGCACGATAGGCGCGAGCCGGCTGAGATCATCAGCACCGGCCAGGTCGGGCAGCGATACGTAGACGGTGCTCACGCCGCGCTCGGCGAGGAGCCGGTACCGGCCGACATGATCGGCAGCGACGCCGGCGTGGTGTCCACGCGCGAACGCAGCCGCGCTCACTCGACCGCGCAGTCCCTCGACCAGGCTGGCCACGTGATCCCGGTCGCGACCGATCACCGGCACGTCAAGCACGGTGACTTCGACGTCGGCGACGTCGCGCCCGGCCTGCTGACAGTGCGCACGCAAGACAGCGAGCCGGGCGTCGAGCACGGCGCTATCGGACGGCAGGTTGCAGCCATCGCCGAGCCGCGCGGCGATCTGGAGCGTCCGGTCGCCGCTGCCGCCGACGATGACCGGGATTGCGGACGCCGGACGCGGGTAGCAGGTCGTCTCCGGCAGTACCACGCGGTCGCCGCGGTACTCCTTGGTACCTGGCTGCCACAGCGCACGCATTGTCTCGATGGCCGTTTCCAGCATGTCGAGGCGACGAGCTGGCGGCGGGAACGGGATGCCGAATCCCGCGTGCTCCCGCTCCCACCAGCCGGCCCCGACGCCGCAGAACGCCCGGCCACTGCTGAGCGCATCCAGCGTGGCAGCGGCCTTGGCGATTACGCCGGCGGCGCGGAACGTGACGGGCGTGACCAGAGTGCCCAGGCTGAGATCGGTATCCAGGCCGGCGAGCATGCCGAGGGTCACCCACGGTTCGGGGATCGGCTCCCAGGGCCGCCCGACCTGCGGGATCTGGATGAGGTGATCCATCAGCGCGAGCCCAGCGAATCCGGCGTCCGCCGCGGCGAGAGCCACGGACTTGAGCCAGCCGGCCGGGTCGTCGTCCCAGCCAAACCTGGACACTTGCAGTACGAACGCCAGCTCCGTGGGGCGCGCACGCTGCTGAGCCGCGGCCTGGCGGCTGCCAGGAGAGTGGCCCGGCTCCACCTCGTGCTCGCCGTCCGGGCCGGCCGCCGGGCGCAGAACGACGTCCCAGCCTTCGGCGGCCACCTGAGCCGCGATGTCGGGCAGGCGGCGAAGCTGCGCGTCGAGCACCGCCGCGGGCACCGGGCGGTCGCGGGCGCGGTTGCGCGCCCGGCATAGCGCCGGGTCGGTCTCGAACAGCACTGCCACAGCGGGCAGGCCCGATCGCCTGGCCAGAGCCAGGTAGGCGAGTCTGCGCTCGGCGTCGAGTCCAAGCGTGTCCACGACCGTGGTCAGGTGCCTGCGGGCGCGGGTGGCGACAATCTGGTCCAGCAGCGAGAAGGCGTCGACGGAGGCGTCCAGGTCGTGTTCACCGCTGCCAACCACCGCCCGCAGCTGGTCGGAGGACACGATCTCCCTGGCCAGGTACCTGCCACCTGCCCAGGCCGACTTGCCGGCGCCAGAGGGTCCGACAAGGACGACGACAGCCGGATCCGGGACCGGGGTCGCCGGCTGCGCGAGATCTGGGTCCACGGGTATCAGCGTGTCAGAACGTCCGGTCTCGCACCCGCTACCGGCCAGGAGCCGCGGCCGTCGCGCCGAGGGCGAGACCCGCGTCGATCGCCATGACGGTGAACGCCGTCGTATCCGTGGCCCTCGCCGCCGGGCTGCGAGCGTAGGCCGACAAGCCGGCGGGGTGCTCGCGGGCCCGCAGCGCCTCCCCGACAATCGGGTGCCACTGCGACCCGAATGCGGTCAGCGCATGCCGGCCCGCGCCGCACTTGGAGGTCATGGCGCCGGTCGCGAGCAGGTGGTGGAGGCGGCTGACGCCGAGCACGCACCACGCCGCCATCGCTGGCGTGCTCGCCTCAGCCGGATGCGCTGCCAGGGCCGCCGCGACGCCCGCCCAGTAAGACGTCAGGTTGCCGCGGGTGAACGCGCGTAGGGCCGCGTCGTCGGTCCACAGCTCGCTGGGCGTCAGCGCCGGCCCGCGGATGGCGATCCCGTGACTCGCCAGCTCGTGCCAGCTCACCGGGTTGAGGTCGATCCGCCCAGCCGGGTGAAAGGTGCCATCGAACATGCACGGCAGATCGGGGCACCCCTCGGGTGGCCGGGCGAGGTGCTCGGGCAGCAGATGGAACCCGTCGAAATGCGGATGCGGATGCGCCGCGAACACGGCGGCGTGCGCGGCCACGAGCGCGTCTAGCTGCCGGGCATCAGGCCAGCTTGCCAGGATCGCCGTGAAGTCGACATCGCTGCGACCGCCGAAATACTCGCCGAACCCTAGCGACCCGCGCAGGTACAGACCCTGCACGAGGCCGGGTGAGCTGTCGTCGATCAGCCTGAGGAAGTGGCTGGTGACGTCCGTGACGTCGGCCGGCAGCGTCATGTCGACAGACTAGTTGTTATCGACCGAAATCTGGCCGGCGATGAGCGCGGGCCACCGCGCGGCCGGCCGCAGGAAATGCCGGAGGTTGCGCCATGCCTCAGCACAGTCCGCTGTATCGCCGTGGCTACCGCGGAAGAGGCTGATGTACGCGGCTATCTCGGCAAGGTCGTACCACAGGCGGTACAGGGACAGCGCGTCGCCGTCGATCGCGAAGCCGGTCGTCGCGGTGTAGGCGGCCAGTAGTGCCGGGTCTTCCTCGGCCAGCGCCCAGAGGTCGCGCTCTGGCGGGGCGAGGAGCACTGTGTCCCAGTCGACAAGCACCAGGCCGCCGGGCGTGCGCAGCACGTTCGCGGAGTGCGGCTCGCCGTGCGTGATGACCATGCGGTCTGGTCTGGCCGCGACCCGGAGGGCGAGGTCACCGTAGGCGCCGAGCAGCGCCGTCAGGTCCGCCGCGTGCGTCGCCAGCAGGTCGCGAGCACGCGTGCCGTACGGGCCGGCCGCCCACGGCGCTGCGACACTGCGCATCGCCGCAGCCAAATTGTCGACCAGCGGCACGGCGAAGTCGTCGGCTCTCGGCGTCCCCACCCGCTCCGAGTGCAGCACCGTCAGCAGCCCGAGCACCGCACGCCGGTCAGCGGGGCTGGCGAAGGCGCCATCGCGGCCGGTCTCGCACCCCTCGACAAACGGGTGGACCACCACCGAGTACCGAGGGGCGAGGCGCGACAGCGCCAGGCCAGCAACCGTCTGTACCGGCGCGACCACGAATGCGAGGCATGCCTCGCGCCGCAGTGACAGCGCCGTCGTGAAGGCGTGCTCAAGCCGGGCGAAGGCCGCGTCGGTCGTATCGTCGGGGCCGCGGAGCTTGTCCGCCAGGTCGTCGACTGTGACGAACAGCCGATCGCCCTGAGCATCCGCCGCCAGCCAGTGGTGACTCCCGAAGCCCAGCGCCAGGTACGTCAGCGATGTGGCGCGGAAGTTCCAGTCGTCACGAAGGACATCGCGCAGGCCGTCATCAGCGAGGTCTGCGGGCTTGGTCAGCACCCGGACAAGCTAGTGCACGCTTGTCACGTCGACACCAGGTCGCAGACGAAGATCAGGGTCTCACCTGGCGCGATCTCCCGACCGGCACCGCGGTCGCCGTAGGCCAGGTCCGGCGGAATGACCAGCTGGCGTCGGCCGCCGACCCGCATTCCCTGCACGCCCTGGTCCCAGCCCGCGATGAC
This sequence comes from uncultured Actinomycetota bacterium, assembly GCA_963792725.1. Taxonomy (GTDB): domain Bacteria; phylum Actinomycetota; class Actinomycetes; order Streptosporangiales; family Streptosporangiaceae; genus JAJYUU01. The sequence goes on from CAWBXJ010000006.1 coordinate 756,752, forward strand.
CTGACCGACGCCTAGCCGGAACTCGAGCGGGTCGCCGCGGTTCCAGCTTGCGTCGAACTCCTCGCCCGTGGAGTACGCGACGCCGACATAGTGGACCCGGACGGTGTCGCCCGACTTGGCGGCGGCGCCGTCGCCTTCCCAGATGTCGGTGACCTCGAGCTTCGTCGGCGGCTGGCCGCCGGGAAAGTCGATCTCAGGCTTCTCGATGCTCATGCACGCCTCTCCTGTATGGGCTCCGTCAAAATATCTGGGCCCCGTCGAATGTCTGGGCCCGTCGAATGTCTGGGCTCAGTCGAAGCGGCGCGCTTCGCCGCCACCCAGTACGACATATCCCCGCCGACCCAGGTTATGCGCAGCAGGTCTGCACGTGCGTCCGGTGCCGCTAGCGGAACTGGACAATGCCACGGTCGATGACGACCGTGCCATCCTCCTTGGCGGTCTGGAACTGGGCAGTTCCGTCATCACCGACCCAGACCGATACGACCAGTGACTCGCCGGGCAATACCGGCCTGCTGAAGCGCCCGGACATCGAGCGGAAACGCGCTGGATCGGAGCCGCACAGCTCATGCAGCAGCACCCGGCCGGTGATGCCGTAGGTGCACAGGCCATGGAGGATCGGCCGGCTGAAGCCGCCCCTGGCCGCGAAGGCGGGATCGGCATGCAGCGGGTTCCGGTCACCGGACAGTCGGTATAGCAGCGCCTGCTCGGGCCTGGTCAGCTGCGTCACCTTGTGATCGGGCGCGCGGTCTGGCAGCTCCCACGGCTGCGCGGTCCCGCGGTCACCGCCGAAGCCGCCCTCGCCGCGAATGAAGGTGCTGCCGCGCGTCGTCACGACGGGCTCGCCAGTGGCGGCGTCCACGGCGTGGTTCTCCGTCTCGACCAGTGCGCCGGAGCCCTTGTCGTAGATACCCGTGACCATCGCCGACGTGCGCAGCGTGCCCGCGACCGGCAGCGGCTTGTGCAACTCGATGGACTGCTCGGCGTGCACGAGCATGGCCCGGTCGAAGTCGCCGAGATCGCCGGACGTCCTGGCCTGCGCCAGCAGCACGCCGTAGGTGGGCAGTACCTGCTGCGCCACGCCGGCGGTGTTCTCCGTCGTGAACTGGAGCTCCTGCAGGGGATCGCCCAGCCCCGCGCCTACCCCGATCGCGTACAGCAGCGCGTCGGTGGACGTCCAGGAGCGCTCGTGCGGTTCTCCCGGCACGCCGACGAGACTGTGATTGAGCGGCATCATGGCCTCCAAGCGCAACAGGCCGGCCAACCACATTGACACGGTCGGTCCGGCTGGGTCCAATGGCCTAGTAGAACACGCTTCTAGTATTTCGCTCCAGATCAACGGACGCTCGGAGGTACTGGATGGGTCTGCTTGACGGCCGGGTGGCCATCGTCACCGGCGCGAGTCGTGGCATCGGCGCCGAGATCGCCCGCCGCTTTGGTGCCGAGGGCGCCGCCGTGGCGGTCGCGGCGCGCACGACCGAGCCGGGTGCGTCACGCTTCGCCGGCACAATCGGCGAGACCACCGACCAGATCCGGGCCGCTGGCGGCACCGCGATCGCCGTCGCCGCTGACTTGTCCAAGGCCGAGGACCGCGAGCGACTGGTGGCCGAGACCGCTCGTCAGCTCGGTTCGCCCGACGTGCTGGTCAGCAACGCGGCCGTCACCTACTTCACCAAGGTCGAGGACTTCACCGAGAAGCAGTACGCGCTGATGTTCGCCGTCCAGGTCGAAGCGCCTTTCCACCTGGCACGTCTCGTCCTGCCCGGCATGCGTGAGCACGGGACCGGCTGGATACTCAACATCTCCTCCATCGCGGCCAGGCATCCCACCATGCCGCCGGGCCCGTTTGCCGGGCGCGGCGGGACCGTCTACGGGATGTGCAAGGCGGCCATCGAGCGCTTCTCCACCGGCCTCGCGGCTGAGCTGTACGCCGACAACATCGCTGTCAACGCGCTGTCACCGACGAAGGTCGTGCCGACGCCTGGCACCATTTACCACCACCTGACCAGCGAGGGAGCCCCGAACTCCGAGCCACCCTCGGTCATGGCGGAGGCCGCGCTGATGCTGTGCCATCGCAGTCCGCAGAGCCTGACCGGACGGGTCGCGTACTCGCAGGAGTTGCTGGCCGAACTCGGCGTCGCGGTCCCGCAGGTCTAGCGAAGCGCGCCCACATGAGTCAAGACGGCTGGGTGCGGGTGGACTGCCACCTGCACACCGCGCTCTCTGGTGACGCGGTGACGAGCATCGACCAGCTGGCCGATCGCGTCCAGCAAGAGCGCCTGGATGTGGTGTTCATCACCGATCACAACGTGACCGCCGCGGCCGTGGCCGCGGCCGAGCGCGGGATCGGGGCCCGCGTGCTCATCGGCGAGGAGATCCGGACGCGCGAAGGCGATGTCATCGGCCTGTTCCTGACCGAGCGGATCCCGTATGTCCTGCCGCTGGCCGAGGTGACCGGGCTGATCCGCGCCCAGGGCGGCCTCATCTACCTGCCGCATCCGTTCGATCCCGGCCGCTCGAGCCTCGGCGCCGTCGCCCACGAGTTGTGCGCGGAAGGGCGCGCCGACGTCATCGAGGTCTTCAACGCCAAGATCGAGGATCAGGCGCGCAACCAGCAGGCCGCGGACCTGGCGGCTCACTTCGGGCTGCCCGGTGGGGCCGGCTCAGACGCACACGATCCCGAAGGCATCGGCGCTGCCTACCTGACGATGCCGGACTTCGACGGCCCCGCCGGCTTCCTCGCCGCGTTGCCACTGGCGAAGATCACCGGCCAGTACAAGCCGCACGCGCCGCGATACGCCCGGCACACACCGACGCAGCTCACGCCGTGACCTGACGGCTCACGCAGCCAGCCTGGCGTTCGCCGGCCGACGGTGCCACGCTTCGGTCATGGAGCCGGAGGCCGAAGCGCGACGGGTCGCAGCTGATCTAGCCGCCGAGCTAGTCATCGCGTGGGCAGAGCACGACATGGCCGCGTTCGCGCGGCTGTTCCACGACGACGCCGCGTTCGTGAACGTGATCGGCACGTACGCGCGCGGTCGAGCCGAAATCGAGCAGCTGCATGCCGCCGCGCACGCGAGCATGTTTGCCGCCAGCACCATCACGATGGATGTGCAGGACGCCCGCGCGGCCGCTGATGGGGTCATCGTGGCGCATGTGAGGAGCGTGCTGGTGGGTGATGCGCGCGCGCCGCACGAGCGGCGGGCCTCGATCATGACCCTGGTCATCGAGTCTCGTGGCGCTCGCTGGCTCATCTCGGCCGCGCAGAACACCAACGTCGCGCCGCCACTGCCCCGCGGCTAACCAGGCCGCTTACGGACGGTCATGCGGCATGGTCAAGATCCTTTTGGCGTGTCGAAGCGGCGTCAGCTCGCGGCGAGTGGTTACTGTCGCTGCCGTGACAGACTCGACCTGGCCTGACCTGACGCGCGATAGCTCCGGCGAGCGGCCGGGAGGCGCCCGCAGACGGAAGCAGTACCTGCCGTCCGCCCAGGTCGTCCAGGAGCTCGCCAGCCTCGGGCCCGACCTGGCCACGCTGGCCGAGGAGCTGCGGAACCGCCTCAGCGACTCCGCGACCGAGGCCGGTCGCTGACACCATCGCGCCCCGCTGACAACCATCTGACCGCGGTAACTCGTCTCCACTAGCGAGCGCCAGGCCCGCAGCTAGGCTGGCCATCGTGTAGCACGAGGAGGCGTAATGCGGGCTGCCGACGACGCCGACTTCAGCAGTTTCGTCGCCGCGTCGTCCAGGCGCCTGCTGCGCAGCGCTTACCTCATCACCGGTGACCATGGCGAGGCTGAGGACTTGCTCCAGGCAGCCCTTGAGCGCGCGTACCGGCGCTGGCCGGCCATCCGGGGGAAGGACGTGCCAGAGGCCTACGTCCGCAAGATGGTCGTCACGGCCGCCATCGATGCCGGGCGGCGGCGCAAGCTTCGCAGCGCGCCCCTGGACGAGGACCGGCTGCCGGGATCGCTCGACCCTGCGGTCGAACGCTTGCCCGGCCGGGCGGCCCTGCTGAGCTGCGTCCGCGAACTACCGGCAGGCCAGCGCGCCGTGCTGGTGCTGCGCTACTTCGATGACCTGACCGAGGTCGAGACCGCGCGGGTACTCGGCTGCTCGGTCGGCACAGTCAAATCGCAGCACGCGCGGGCGATGGCGCGGCTCCGTGAGCTCGTGGCTGATCAGCCGGACGGGAGCAGAGCATGACCGCCAGCCTCGAGGACGAACTCAGAGCTGCTCTGGACGCGGCCAGCGAGTTCATCCAGCCGACGCCATGGCTCGTCGCGCGAGCTCGCCGGGCGGCCCACAGACGCCGACAGCGAGCCCTTGCCGCCGCTGTGGCATGCGGGCTCATTCTGGTGGCGGCGAGCGTCAGCTACGTGGCCATCGGCGGCCATGAGGCCGCTCCGGCCGCAAATCGGCACGGCCAGCAAGCCCCCCGCACGCTGATCGCGGGCAGCGCATCAGTTGGCCAGCTGGCAGTAGGCGGCCAGTACCTCTATGCGATCACCAGTACGCCTGACCAGCTCGGTGCCTACGACAGGACCACCGGCAAACTGATCCGCCAAGTCCGTATACCGAACGTTCCGTTTGCGCTGGCCGTCGGTCCTGGCGGCAGTGTCTGGCTCAGCTTCGGCCATGACGCGACGGGTAGCCCGGCTCAGGGCACCTGGCTGCTAAGCCCTGATCTGCGGCTGCGCTCTGCCAGTCCGGATACCGAGAACAACATTGTTCCAACCGGCCCGACTACTGCGCAGGCTGTGACGCCGCGCGGCGTGGTCGAGATACAGATGCCAGCTCCTGGCCGGGCGGGCCCGGCCACTCGGAGTCAGATTCCTGGGACCGGGATCGGCCCGTCCGCAATTGTCATTAGGTGGTCGGGCAGGCTGGACGGCCGCATGGCGGCAAATGTCAATATCGGCGGCCCGAACAACGACATACTCGACCATCTGATTATTGTCGGTCGGCCAGCCATCGATTTCGGTGGCGGCACGCGGTTTGCCATCCAGTCTGTGGCTAGCGCGGGCGGCGCGCTCTGGGCGATTACCTCACGGTACGGCCGATCCGGGCCCCCGGTGGGTTGGGGCCCGGTGATCCGCCTCGACCATAACCTGCAGGTGACGACGCCGCAGTCGATCAAGGCGAGCGCAGTTCTGGCTAGGGCAACCCAGCTGTGGTCGGCCGGCAGCGCCGTGTGGATCGCCACGGCTCTGCCCCGGCGCTGGCTCGCCTGCTTCAACGCCGGCGGTCAGCCAGGACCCGTCACCCCGGTGTCCGTAGGCGGCCAGGTCGTGGCGCTCGCGGTCGCGGGCGACACCATCTACGTCAGCACGGTGCAGTCGCACGCGCCGTACGTCGTGCGAAGCTATCGCGTCCCCGCTGCTTGCCAGTAGGCCGAGTGGCCGCCAAGATCACAGACCGATGCGGGTGGCCAGGTGCTCGCGGTGGTAACTGGCGTCACCAAGGAACAGCTCACTGGCTTTGGCCCGCTTGAAGTACAGGTGCGCGTCGTGTTCCCAGGTAAAGCCGATACCGCCGTGGATCTGGATGTTCTCGGCGGCGACGTGGAAGTACACGTCCGAGGCGTACGCCTTCACCAGGGATGCGACCACGGGCACCTCGGCCGAGCTCTCGGCGACGGCCGCCGCAGCGTACTGAACGGCGGAGCGGAGCGACTCGACCTCGAGCAGCAGGTCCGCGCAGCGGTGCTTGATGGCCTGGAAGCTGCCGATCGGGCGGCCGAACTGGTGGCGGACCTTGGCGTAGTCGACCGCCATATCCAGCGCGCGCTGCGCGCCCCCGAGCTGCTCAGCCGCCTGAGCGATGGCGGCGACGTCGAGCGTGCGGGCGAGTACCGAGGCGCCGTCGCCGACCGAGCCGACTAGCGCCGCCGGCACCGAGGCGAAGTCAAGCCGGGCCAGCTTCCTGGTCTGGTCCAGCGTGGGCAGCGCGGTCCGGGTCAGCCCCGTCGCGTCGCCCGGTACTGCGAGCAGGCTCAGCCCGTCGCCGGTGCGCGCGATGACGAGGATGAGGTTCGCGGTGTGCCCGTCCAGGACGAAGCTCTTGCGGCCGTCGAGCCGCCAGCCGTCGGGCCCGCCGGTTGCCGTCAGCCGGATCGCGTCCGGATCCCACGACCCGTCCTCCTCAGTGAACGCCAGCGTCGCGATCACCTCGCCCGAGGCGATGCCGGGCAGGTACGCCTTCCTGGCATCGTCGTCCGGGCTAGCGAGCAGCGCTGTCGCCGCCAGCACGGCGCTGGCCAGGTACGGCCCGCCGTAGAGGGCGGCCCCCAGTTCCTCCAGTACGATCGCCTGCTCGGCGAAGCTGAAGCCGGCCCCGCCGTACTCCTCCGGGATCGCGATCCCCTGGAGCCCCAGTTGCTCGCCCGCCTGGCGCCACACGCCTGCGTCGACTCCGTCGGCCGTGTCCATCAGCTCGCGCACGGCTGAGATCGGCGCGCGGTCGGCAAGGAACCGCCGGACGGAGGCGCGGAGCTCCTCCTGCTCAGCACTGACACCCAGGATCATCTATCCGGCTCCGTTCGCGTATGGTCCGCTCATTGTGTCGGCACCGTCCTGGTCGGCTATGACCAGGACATCCAGCGCTTCTATGTGGTCGCCGCTGACCCACAGCGGGTTCACTTCGAGTGCTTGCAGCCCGGCCACCGAGGCGGCAAGCTCGCCGACGCCGGCGACGATCTTCGCCAGCGCGTCAAGGTCCGCGGCGGCGCCACCCCGCGCGCCGAGCAGCAGCGGCAGGCCGCGCAGCTCAGTCAGCATCTGGCGCACCTCGCCGGCGTCCGCCGGCAGTACTCGCAAGCTCGTGTCACGCAGGAGCTCGACCCAGATGCCGCCGAGGCCGACAGCCAGCACCGGGCCGAAGCCCGGATCCATGGTCACGCCTGCCAGGACCTCGACCCCGCCAGTTCGCATCGAGGTGACAAGGACCTCGTTCCCGCCGTTATGGGTCTTCGTGGCGGCGACGACCTGCTCGTAGCCGGCCCGGACGGCCTCGTCGCCAGACAGGTTCAGCAGCACGCCGCCGACGTCGGACTTGTGGCTGACCTGAGCGGAGCTGATCTTGATCGCCACCGGCGTGCCCAGCTCCCGGGCCGCGGCCACCGCCTCAGCTGCTGAGCGAGCGACCCGGCCGGGTACGACCGGCAGGCCGGCCGCCTCGAGCAGGCCGCGCCCCTGTGCCTCCGGCCATGCCACGGCGGCGCCGGCAGCACCGTCCGGCCGGGCGGGCAGCAGCCTGACCTGACCGCGCCGCTCCTGCCAGCGCAGCGCATTGTCGATCGCCTGCACGCTGAGCTCGATCCCGCCGAGAAGCTGAATCTCGTGTCTGCCGAGCAGGTCCCTGGCGTAGCCCGTCACGTCCACGCAGGTCGAGGCGATCGGGATCACCGGGATCGGAGCGGAGGCGATCCGCTGCGCGATCCAGTCCAGGCGCGCCTCGAGCAAGCCAGCGGCCGCCTCATCCGGCGGCCGCGCGTCCGGCATCGTGATGCCTGTGAACAGCACGAAGTCAAGGCCGGGGTCCTCGACTGCCACGTCGAGCGCCTCGTCGATAGCGGTCAGCGTCGTCGTCCGGGCGTTGGCGAGCACGTAGCCGGTTACGTCCAGCGGATTCCGGGCGGTCGCGAACGACGGCAGCTGGGCCGCGATCGCGCTCGTCGTCTCCGCAGCGAACGGCGGGATCTCGATGCCGTGGGCACTGGCCCGGTCGGCGATGATGTCGCACGCACCGCCAGACGCGGTCAGCACCCCCATCCGGCGGCCGGCCGGATGCCGGTCGTAACCGAGCAGCGCCGCGGTCGTCAGGAGTTCCTCGACGCTGTTGACCCGGATGACGTTGAGCTGCCGCAGCGCGGCGTCGACCACGGCGTCATCGCCGGCTACGGCGCCGGTGTGCGCGAGCGCCGCTTGCTGGCCGGCCTGGCTGGCGCCTGCTTTCAGCGCGACGATCGGCTTGCCAGCCTGGTCGGCTCGCTGGGCGGCCGCGCTGAACGCGGCCGGGTCGCCGATCTCCTCCAGGAACATGCAGATGACCCTGGTCTGCTCGTCGGCCACCAGGTAGTCGAGCATGTCCGCGGTCGTGATCATGGCCTCGTTGCCGAGGCTCGCGACCGTGCTCACGCCGATCGCATGCGCACGGGCAAAGGCCAGCAGCACGCTGGCTAGCGCTCCGCTCTGCAGTGCGATCCCGACCGGGCCGGCCGTGAGCGGCAGCGGCACGGTGAGCGCGTACGGGGCCGCCCTGGCGCCGGTATTGAGGAAGCCGAGGCAGTTGGGTCCGAGAATGACGATCCCGTGCCGGGCCGCGGCCTCGATGAGGCTGTCTTCGAGGGCTACGCCGTCGGCGCCGGCCTCGCGGTAACCGGAGGCGAGGACGATGGCGTTCGGCACCCCCGCGGCCGCGGCGTCTTCGATGACCGTCGCGACTGCCTGGGTCGGGGCGAGGATGAAGGCCAGATCGGCAGGTTCGGCGAGGTCGCGCAGGGTCCGGACGGCCGGCAGGCCGAAGATCCGGTCGTGCCTCGGGTGCACGGGGAGCAGCGGGCCGGTGTACCCGACCGCGGCGCTGGCAGCGACGATGAACCTGGCCCAGCCGGATGTCTCGGACGCCCCGACGAGCGCGATGCTCCGCGGCGCGAAGAAGTCACGTAGCCGTTCTGGAGTGATCAGCTGGCGCGCCGCCGCGCGGGTTGTGGTCGTGCTGACGGTGGTCACGCCCGCACCCGCGGCTCCTTGGGCAGCCCCAGGGCGCGCTCGGCCACGATATTGCGCTGAATCTCGTTGGTACCGGAGTAGATCGAGCCGGCCCGGCTCGCCAGGAAGACGTTCTGCCACCCCGTGGTCGCGTAGCCGTTGTTGCCGTCGCCATCCGGCCGGATCAGGGCGTCGGTGCCCTCGATGTCCATCGCGATCTCGCCGAGCTTCTTGTGGTACTCGCTCCAGAAGAGCTTGTTGATCGACGCCTCCGGCCCCGGCTGGCGACCCTGGGCGAGCTGGGCGAGCGCCCGCAGGCCGGCGAACCGCATGATCTCGACCTGGCTGTACGCCCAGGCCAGCTTCTGCCGCATCTCCGGGTCGGTGCTGCTGCCCCGTTTGCGTGCGGTCTCGACCAGCTCCCAGAACTCGCGCTCGTACGCCAGGTGCATGATCGTGGCCGAGCCGCCGCGCTCGTAGCCGAGCGTGGTCATCGCGACCCGCCAGCCGTTGTTGAGACCGCCGATCACGTTGAACAGCGGCGCGCGGACCCCGTCGAGGAAGTCCTCGCAGAACTCGGCAGCCCCGGACATCTGCCGGACCGGCTGGTAGGTGACGGCCGGGTCGGTGAAGTCGATCAGCACGAACGAGATACCCGCGTGCTTCTCGGCGGCCGGGTCGGTGCGGCAGAGGACGAACATCTTGTTGGCCCGCGCGGCGCCCGACGTCCAGAGCTTCTGCCCGGTGATGACGATCTCGTCACCGTCGATCTCGCCCTTGGTCTGCAGCCCGGCCAGGTCCGAGCCGGTGCCGGGCTCGGAGAAGCCCTGGCAGTACACGTCCTCGCCAGTGATGATCCGCGGCAGGAAGAACGCCTGCTGCTCCGGCGTGCCGTGGACGATGATCGACGGGCCGACCAGGCTCTCGCCCATGCCGCGGACGACGCGTGGCACGCCGGCCCGGTACAACTCCTCGTTGAAGATCGCGACGCGGACGGCGTCCAGCCCGCCGCCGCCGAACTCCCGCGGCCACTGCGGGCAGATCAGCCTGGCGTCGGCGAGCTCACGCTCCCACTGCGAGTACAGGGGGCTCTGCATCGCGCCCGCCCGCCGCTCGCTGCCGTAGCCCCCGGTGGTGACGACGTTGTTCCAGTCGGTGAGCTCGGTCAGCCCGGCCGGGGCGTGTCCGGCTATCCAGTCCCGTGTCTCGGCGCGGAACTGCGCGATCTCCGGGCCTAGGTCAAGTTCCACCATTGCCTCCCGACGAGGACCGTCACGTCACATCAGCCTGGCGCGGCGGCTCGCTGACCGGGCCGGCCTGTACGCGCTAATCCTAGAATCGAATTCTAGGTCGACACAAGGGCCGGCCTAGGTCGGCCGGGCCGGGCCGGCGGCCATGAGCCGCCGCGCGTACTCGATGACGGCGTCGATGATCTGCATCGCCTGCATCCTCGTGCGGGCCGCGGCGACCTCGCGGGCGCCCTCGCCGATCAGAGACGTCAGCACCGCCGCGTAGAGCCGGTCCAGCGAGGTATCTGCGAGCTTCAGCAGCGCGTCGTTCTGCCGGATCCACTCGTGTCCGCGGTGCCGCCGCATGACCTCAAAACCAGGCGGCCCGTCGCCGGTCGAGAACAACATGGCCAGGTCACGGCGCTGCCAGCTGCCCTCGAGGAACGCGCGGGCGCCCGCGGCGAATAGTTCGGCTGGATCGGCCACGCCCCGCTGCCTGGCCGCTGCGACCGCGGCGCTCGCGGCTTCCTCGTACGCCAGCTGATGCTCCTGCCAGAGGGCGAGGAACAGCTCGCTCTTGCCGCCGAAGTGGTGGTACAGGCTGCCAACGCTCGAGCCCGGCTCGCTCGACGACGTCGGCGATGCTGGCCTCGGCGAAGCCTTGCCTGGCGAACACGTCGCGGGCCGCATCCAGCAGAGCACGCTGTGTCCTCGCCGTGCGGCCCCACTGCCAGGAATTGCTTCCGGGCTTGCTTGCCTGCGCCTTGACCATGCGGCTGCTCACCCCTCACCCCGCCGCCAGATACGCCAGCCCCTCGAACTTCAAGGCCGGCCACCTGGACAGTCGCGGCTACATCACCTGCTCGCCGTGAGCGAGTAGTGCAACCGTACTCGGCGATGACGCCAGGCCCCTAGTGGCTGGATCGCGGCCAAGATTCCTGATAATCAGGTGAGGCTAATTTCAGAAGAGCGTTCTAGTATCAGGCATCTGGACGAACGAAGGAGCGGGTGAGCTACATGGGCAGCCTGGACGGAAGAGTCGCGATCGTGACCGGGGCAGGCCGCGGCATCGGCAGGTCCACTGCCCAGCTGCTCGCCCGCGAGGGCGCCAGCGTGGTGGTGAACGATCTCGGCGCCGCCGTCGACGGCTCAGGTACCGATACCGGGCCTGCGCATGACGTCGTCGCCGAGATCACCGCGGCGGGCGGCAAGGCGGTCGCCAACGGCGCCGACGTCTCCGATCACGGCGCCGCCGAGGGCCTGATCAAGAGCGCCATCGCCGAGTTTGGCCGGCTCGACGTGCTCGTCAACGTCGCCGGGATCCTCCGCGACCGCATGATCTTCAACATGTCCGAGCAGGAGTGGGACGACGTCATCCGCGTGCACCTGAAGGGCACGTTCAACACCTCCAAGTTCGCCGCAGCGCACTGGCGCTCGCTCCGCGAGGAGACCGCGCAGAACCGCATCATCAACTTCACCTCGGTCTCCGGCCTGCACGGCGCGCCCGGCCAGCCGAACTACGCCGCCGCCAAGATGGGCATCGTGGGACTCACCTGGTCCTGCGCGAACTCGCTTGGCAAGTACGGCGTCACCTGCAACGCGGTATCCCCCGGCGCCGCGACCCGGATGACCGACTCGATCCCGACCGGCCGCCGGCGCACCGACCGGCCGTCAGACGACGACCTCAGGCGGTCGCCCGACAACGTCGCGACGGTCGTCGCTTACCTGGCCAGCGCGCGGTCTGGCTGGCTGACCGGCCGGATCGTGCACTCGTCCGGTTTCGAGGTCGCCCTGTACAACAACATGGCGCCCGTCGTCCGGCTGATCGGGCAGGAGCCATGGGAGCTCGATGACCTGGCCGAGCAGGTCGAGCGTTCGTTCCAGCCGGTCGCCGCGGCTGGCATGACCAAGCCGGTCCCCGAGCCGACGCCGGAGACGCAGCCGTTCTGGGACGGCTGCGGGCGCGGCGAGCTCATGCTCCAGCGCTGCCGGGACTGCGGCCAGCCGTACTTCTATCCGCGCCCGATCTGCCCGGCCTGCGGTTCCACCGACGTCGAGTGGTTCACCGCGAGCGGCCAGGCCACCCTGTACTCGTACGTGATCAATCACCGGCCGGCCCGGGGCTTCGAAGAGGACGGCCCGTACGCCATCGCCGTGGTCGAGCTGGCCGAGGGCCCGCGCATGATGACCAACATCGTCGGCGTCCCGAACACGCCCGAGGACCTCATCCTCGACATGGCACTTCAGGTGACTTTCGAGCAGCGCGGTGCCGTCAGCCTCCCGGTCTTCGCGCCAGCAGGAGAAGAGCAATGAGCCGGGAACGCGGTGTGATCATCGCCGGTGCAGCCGAGACAGACGCGGTGGGCAAGCTACCGGATCACTCGACCCTGCAGCTGCACATCGAGGCCGCGGTCAACACCGTCGCCGACGCCGGCCTGACCATGCGCGACATCGACGGGATCGCCACCGTGAACGCGCCCGGCCCGGTACAGGTGGCGCACGCGCTCGGCGTCACCCCGCGCTGGATGGACGGCACCGGCATAGGCGGTACCTCGTTCCTGCTGCATGTCAGGCACGCCGCAGCGGCGATCCGGGCCGGTTATGCGACAACGGTACTGATCACGCACGGCGAATCAGGCCGCTCGAGGATCGGAGCGGCCCCGTGGCCGCGCGGGGCGTCGTCGATGCCCGGCCAGTTCGAGGCACCGTACGGGACGGCTGGCCCGACCACCGCCTTCACCATCCCGGTGCTGCGGTACATGAAGGAGTACGGGCTCACCCACGAGCAGCTCGCCTACGTGGCCGTCGCGCAGCGCAAGTGGGCGGCGCTGACTCCGCGAGCTATGTTCCGTGAGCCCATCACCGTCGAGGACGTGCTGGCGTCGCGGCTCGTCGCCTACCCCTTCCACCTGCTGGAGTGCTGCCTGGTCACCGACGGCGGCGGCGCGCTGATCGTCACCGCGGCCGACCGCGCGGGCGAGTTTCCGAAGCCGCCGGTGCACGTGCTCGGCACCGGGGAAGCGATGGAGACGCCGATGATCTCGCAGATGGTCGATTTCACGCAGTCGCAGGCGTTCCGGCAGGCTGGCCAGCAGGCGTTCGCCGAGGCCGGCATCTCGACCGCCGACGTCCGGCACATGATGATCTACGACGCGTTCGCGCACCTGCCCATCTACGGGCTGGAGGCGCTGGGTTTCGTCGCGAAGGGCGAGGCGGGCGCGTTCATCGCCGAGGGCAACACCGAGCCGGGTGGCCGGCTGCCGCTGAACACCAACGGCGGTGGCCTGTCTTACACCCACACCGGGATGTACGGCATGTTCGCCATCCAGGAGGGCGTCCGCCAGGTACGCGGGGAGGCACCGGCTCAGGTCCCCGACGCCGAGATCAGCGTGATCCTCGGCAACGGCGGCATGTTCGCGACGTCGGGCGTGCTGGTACTCGGCCGGCAAGCGCGCTGATTCCCGGTCTGATTCGCGGTAGGCAGGCGTTGAACCGCGCCGCCACCTGATCCGTGTAGACAACAGGCAGTTCTCGCCGACGCGGCCCGGCGGTGCCTCAGCACGCCGTCACAGCACTCCTGGCAGAGGACCAATGAGCCTGATCGCGCTCGTTACGTGGATCATGACCGCGGGTGGCGGGCTATACCTGCTGTCCATCTGGCTGATCGAGTACGACAAGGAATTCCAGTCCGTCGCCGCCACGCGCCTGCCCCCGGCCGTGGTGACGACGCACGCGCTGCTGGCAATCGGCGGGCTGTTCGTCTGGATCGGCTACGTCATCGCTGACCAGGACAGATTGGCCTGGATTGCACTTGTCGCCGTGCTCCTGGCCGCGACGCTTGGCTCTTTCATGGCCGCACGGTGGATCGGCGTATACCGCGCGATGCGGGCGGCGAGAGGCAGCCTGGCGGAGCTCAAGGCCGGACGGCTGACTCTGGTCGGCGGGCCAGGCGACATCTCCACCCTCGATCTCGCCCGCGACCTCGGGCCGCCTGAGCGTAACTTCCCGCTGCCGGTGGTAATCGCGCATGGCGCATTCGCGGTCGCCACGATCACGCTGGTGCTGCTGACCACCCTCGGCGTCGGCGGCAGCTGAGTCCCGTCAGGCCGGACGCGCCGCGGGGCCGACCGTCAGGCCGGCCGGGCCGCGGCGAGCAGGCCGACCTCGCGCACGAGCAGTTCATCCGGCGACTCACGCCGGACCCCGAGGCGCGCGACGCCGTCTGCGCAGTAGATCACCGGTGGCCGCAACGCGCCGTTGTAGTTGTTGACCATCGTGAAGCAGTAGGCGCCGGTGACGGGCACGACCACGAGGTCGCCGATCTGCGGATTACGCAGCATGACCTCGGGCGTCACGATGTCGCCCGACTCGCAGTGCCGGCCGACCAGGTCGACGAGCACCTCCGGCTCGTCCCAGCGACCGACCATGAGCGGCGTGAAACGCTGGCCATAGAGCGAGTACTCCAGGTTGTCCCCCATGCCGCCGTCGACGGCCACGTGCAAGAGCCCGGACTGCTTCATGGTCAGTACCCGGTACAGCGTGATGCCGACCGGCGCCACAAGGGAGCGGCCCGGCTCGATGATGAGCTCGATGCCGGTGCCGAGGTACCGGTGCGCCGCCTGCACCAGGACATCCAGGTACTGGTCGATGGTCGGGGCTACGTCGCCGGGCTCGTAGCGGACCCCCAGGCCGCCACCAAGGTCGTACACCTCGAATTCGCCAAGCGTCGCGAGCGCCGCCACCTCGGCCTCGAACTGCTGCAGGTTTACGATCTGCGAGCCGATGTGGGCATGGACGCCGCGCATCTTGATCATCGGCGCGGCCTGCATCCGCGCCAGGGCCTCGGGAACGTGCTCGACCGGGACGCCGAACTTCGACGCCTTGCCGCCAGTCGCTAGCGCCGCGTGCGTATGCGACTCGATGCCCGGACTGACCCTCAGCAGCACCGGCGTCGGACGGCGAGCGAGCCGGTCGATCCGCTCGATGTCGTCCATGCCGTCCACGATGATGTAGCCGATCTCGGCGTCCAGCGCGGCCTGGATATCCCGGTCGGACTTAGCGTTGCCGTGCATGACGATGCCAGCCGGGTCCGCCCCGCCGGCCAGCGCGATATGCAGTTCGCCGGCACCGACCACGTCGAGGCCCAGTCCCTCGCTGGCCAGCACGCTGATCATGGAAGCAGAGGGAAACGACTTCGTCGCGAAGCAGACCATGCTGCGCGGATGCCGGGCCGCTAGCCCGCCGGCGAACCAACGGGCACGGTCGCGCAGTGCCTGCTCGTCAATGACGAACGCGGGCGTGCCGAACTCAGCGGCCAGCTCGGTCAGCGAGCAGCCCCCGATCTGGAGGTCATCGCCGTCGACGACGGCTGACGGGGGCAGCAGCGAGAGATCAGTCATAACCCGATGATTACCGGACCTGCTGGCCAGAGTTCAAATCGGCGGATTGCATACGCTGACGTACCGCCTCATAGGAGATGATTGCGGCCGAGATCGATACATTCAGCGAGTCGGCGTTGCCGAACATCGGGATCCGCACTCGGCGGTTCGCGCGCTCGAGCCAGTCCGCTGGCAGGCCCGTCTGCTCCGCGCCGACAGCGATGACCGTCGGCTGCGTTAGGTCGACGTCAGTGACCAGCTGCTCGGCGTCCGGGACGGCCGCCACGATCTGCAGGTCGCGGCCGACGATCCAGTCCAGCACCTGCGCGCTTGTCCCGGACGCGACTGGCACGGAAAAGACCGTGCCCTTGCTCGCTCGCACGACGTTGGGGTTGCCCCAGTCGGTCACCGGATCGGCGGCGATGACGGCGGCTACCCCGGCCGCGTCGGCGGTGCGCAGGATCGCGCCGAGATTGCCGGGCTTCTCCAGACCGGCGCAGACGAGCACGAGCGGCCGCGGCCCGAGCTCGAGGGCGTCGAGCGTGCTGACCACAGCGGGCACGACGGCGAGCCAGCCGTCGGGCCCCTCCCGGTAGGAGATCTTCTCGAACACGGACCTGCTGATCTGAATGATCTCCGCATCGAGACCGGCCGCCCTGCCAGCGAGCGGGAGCGACTCCGGGCTCGCCAGCGCCGGGCAGTAGTACAGCGCCAGCGGCCGGACTCCGGCCGCCAGCGCCAGCTCAATCTCCGCGACTCCCTCGACGAGCGTCACGCCCGCTTGGTCGCGCGTGCGCCGTCGGCGCAACGCCACCAGTTGCTTGATCCGCGGATTGGCCGGGCTGGTGATCTCCAGGTCGGCCGGCCCGCGCCGGTCGGCTGGCATGCCCGTCATGTTAACGGGCCAAGCCCGGCACCTGCAGAGTCGCGAGCACGCGGCCGTTGCCCGGCCCCAGCGGATGCTACATAATCGGGCCTTACGGCTGCATCTGCTGTTATGAATAGCTAACGGGGACACGATGCGAGTCTCGGGGCTTACCAATGGATCATGGCACCGCGGCCGCGTGGCGCCTTTACTCGCCACTGCCGGCGTACTCGTAGCGCTGGCGCTGCCGGTGCGCGCGGCCGCCGCCAGCACCAGCTACACAGTCTCGCTCATCCCGGCCGGCAAGTACCTTGAGGCATCAGCCGTAGATCCGGCCACCGACACCATCTACCTGGTCACCCCCCAGACCCGGCAGCTGACGGTGATCGACGGTGCCACCAGGACAGTCACCGCGACGGTCACCCTGAGCTCGATCGCCGAGGGTGTCGCGGTCGATACCGCTACGGACACCATTTACGTCACCGAGTTGTCCTCGTCGTCCGGGCCGGCCGGTGTCGAGGTGATCAACGGCGCAACCAACGCGATTACTGCGACCATTCCGGCGGCGGCCGGCACTTCCCCACTCGGGATCGCCGTAGACAGCGCGACGGACACGGTCTACGTTGCCAACCCCAGTGCTGCCGACGTGACGGTTATCAGCGGGGCCACCAACTCCGTCACCGCGACCATCAATACCGGTACAGGCACCGTGCCCTACATGGTCGCCATTGACGAGTCATCCGATGTCGCCTGGGTGACAGATCATGCTGGCACCGTCATCGCCATCGACCTGGCGACCAACTCGGTCATCGGCGCGGTCAGCCTGGGGAGTAGCCAGCCCGTGTCGGTGGCGGTCGACTCGGCAACCAATACCGTCTACGCCACGGACGTCCAGAACCACAACGTGGTCGTCATCAGCGGCGCGAGCAGAACCATCACTGCGGTCGTGCCGACAGGCCTGGACCTGTTCGGCGTCGGCGTTGACGCTCTCACGGACACGATCTACGCCAGTGGCTACGGGCCCTCGCTCGGCACCACCTGGGTCATCGACGGGACAAGTAATACGGTCACGAACACGCTCGCCCGTGGCGGCCTCGGTGTGGCAATAGACCAGACGACCGGGACCGTCTACGAGGCTGCCTTCACCGCACAAAATGGCGTCTGGGTCATCGTGCCCTCCGCCACGCCGGCCCTCTCGCCCATCATCACGAGCACCGGTTCCGCCAGTTTTACTATCGGTCAGGCTGGCAACTTCACGGTCCAGGTAAACGCGCTGCCCGCGGCGACCATTGCCGAGACGGGCGCCCTGCCGGCCGGCGTCACGCTCAGCGCGGCCGGCCAATTGGCCGGGACCCCGCAGGCAGGTACCGGGGGCCCGTACCCGATCACAATGACTGCGAGCAACGGCGTCGCGCCCGACTACTCTCAGGTGTTCACGCTCACCGTCGACCAGGCGCCGACGGCGACCGTCGCGTCCAGCGCCACCTTCCAGGTCGGCACGCCGGTCAGCTTCCCGATTCAGGTCACCGGCTATCCGGCACCGAGCGTCGAGGTGAACGGCAGCCTGCCCGCTGGCGTACGCCTGACGGACGTCGCGCCCGCCGGGTGGCAGCTCACCGGCACCCCGGCAGCCGGCTCGGGCGGGGTCTACCAAGCCAGCATCTTCGTCTTCAATTCGGCGGGCAGCGTCGATCCGCCGGTCACCCTGACCGTGCAGGAGGCACCCAGCATCACGTCTGCGGCGGCGGCGACGTTCCGGACCGGCTCCGACGGGAGCTTCTGGCTGACCAAGAGCGGTTACCCGACGCCAGCGTGCACCGAGACGGGCAAGCTGCCCGCCGGGGTGAGCTTTAGCGCTGGTTGCGGCCTCTTCGGCAGGCCGGCCGACAACGCCGGCGGCGCCTATCCGCTCACCATCACGGCCAGCAACGGCGTCGTCCCGGATGCTACGCAGGCGTTCACACTGACGGTCGACCAGCCGCCTGCATTCACTTCCGCGCGTAGCACCGACTTCACTGCGGGCCACCGGCACGCGTTCACGTTCCGTAGTCGCGGCTACCCGGCGGCCAAGCTGTCCGAGGCCGGCTCCCTGCCCAAGGGCATCACCTTCAAGGCCGGGCCTGACGGCACTGCCGTGCTCGGGGGTATCGCCCCGCGCTCCGACAAAGGCAGAACCTTCAAGATCACGATCTACGCCCGGAACGGCGTCGGCCGCGCGATCCGCGAAACCTTCACGCTCAGGGTCACTTAGCGGGAACGTGCCCAGCGCGGGCGGCCGCGCCTCGCAACCGCGAGCAGGACAAGGCCTCCGGCTCAGGGATCAGGCGTCGTAGTCGACGGTGAGCTGGCCGGTGACTGGCATCGACTGACAGGTCAGTACGAATCCGTCCTCGATTTCCGCGGCCTCCAGGGCGAAGTTCCGGCGCATTCGCACCTCGCCGGACACGACCCTGGCCCGGCAGGTGCCGCAGACGCCGCCCTTGCACGCGAACGGCAAGTCCGGCCGGGCGAGCTGCGCCCCGTCGAGCACGGGCGTGTCTGCCGCGATCGTCGTGGTCGTCTGCCGACCATCGAGAATGACGGTGACCTCGCAGCCGCCGATGAGTGGCTTCTCCAGGTGCTGCTCAGGCTCGGGCGGGATGTCCTCGACGTAGAAGAGCTCGCGGTGCACGCGCGCCGCTGGGACCCCGAGATCGGCGAGCACGCTCATCGCGTCGGTCACCATGCCGTACGGACCGCAGAGCCACCAGTGGTCGGTCCCGGTGACGTCGCACAGCGCCGGCAGCAGGCGGCGCAGCCGCTCGGCGTCGAGCCGCCCGCTGAACAGCTCGACTTCCTGCGCCTCGCGCGACAGCACGTGGGCAAGCTGGAACCGCACGGGATAGCTGTCTTTGAGGTCGGCGATCTCGTCGGCGAACATCACCGAGTCGGCCCGCCTGTTCCCGTAGAGCAGCGTCGCCTCCGACTGCACATCCGCCAGGGCAGACGCCGCAATGGAGAGCACCGGCGTGATGCCGGATCCGGCGGCGATCAGGACGTGGCGGCCGGGGAGGCCTAGATCAGGCGTGAAGTTACCCGATGGCGGCTGCACCTCGACCCGGTCACCGGGCCGCACCTGGTGAACCAGCCAGCCGGACAGTGCGCCGCCGGGCACCTCGCGTACGCCGATTCGAGGTGGCTGACCGGCGGGCGAGCAGATCGAATAGGAACGGCGCTCGTCCTTTCCCTCGACCATTCGCCGCAGCGTCAGCGACTGGCCAGGCCGGAACCGGTACTCATCGGCCAGTTCGGACGGCACGTCGAAGGTCACCGCGACCGCATCGGCGCAGAGCCTGTCGACCCCGGCGACCGTCAGCTCGTGGAACTGGCGCCGCCCGGCCTTGATGGCCTCATCGGCGATCGCGGTCACCCTCAGATCTCCTTGATGTGCTCGAACGGCTCCGTGCAAGCGCGACACCGGTACAGGTCCTTGCAGGCCGTTCCGCTGAACGCGGCCGTGCGCTGCGTGTCGTCAGACCCGCAGGCAGGGCACTCGATCGGCGGGCCGGGCGCGAAGAGCGTCAGCGGCACCGGACCACGGCTGGCCGCTGGAACAGACCCAGGTGGCGCTATGCCGGCCTCGGCTAGCTTGCGGCGACCCTCGACGCTGATGAGATCACTCGTCCACGGCGGATTCAGTACGGTCCGCACCTCGACATCGGCGAACCCGGCCGCAGCCAGCCGACTGACCAGATCCGCCCGGATCTCCGGGATCGCCGGGCAGCCTGAGTACGTCGGTGTCACCGATACCACGACGTGCGCGCCTGTCACCGTGACGTCGCGCAGGATGCCGAGATCGGCGAGCGTCAGCATCGGCAGCTCAGGATCGGGCACCGACCGCGCGACCTGCCGCGCCCTGACCAGCATGACCTCGTCGCGCGCTATCACCACGTCGCCTCCGGCATCGCCCTGGCCACGCTCTGCATCTCGGCCAGCAAGTAGCCCATCGCCTCGGTGTGCACGCCGTCCCGGCCGGCCTGCCCGGACACCCCGGCCAGCGCGGCAGTCTGGGGCAGCTCCAGGTCGGCCTCAGCTAGCACCGCACCCATGACCGCGTCGAACTCGGGGCGCAGATCGACCGGGTCGACGGCTACTCCCGCTGCCACGAGCCGCTGCTCCGCCGCAGATCGCTCGAAAAGCTCGGGCACCAGAGGCGTCACGGCCGCAAGGCCCGCCTGCATGCGTTCGTGCGAGTAGTCGGTGCCGTCACCGAGCCTGATTACCCACTGGGCCGCGTAGTCCCGGTGATAAGTGAGTTCCCTGACACCCTGCGCCGCGACCGCGGCCAGGACCGGGTCAACCGACGACCGCAGCCTGGCCAGCAGCGCGAGTCGCCAGGTACTGAAGATCAGCAGCCGCGCCATGAGGCCAGCGAAGTCGCCGTCCAGTATCTCGGCAAGACGCACGTTACGGAACTCACGCTCGCTGCGACCGAAGGCGTAATCGTCCTCGGTGCGCTCCGACCGGTCGGCTGCACCTGCCCTGGTCAGCAGCAGCCGCGCTTGCCCGAGCAGGTCGAGGGCAATGTTTGCGAGCGCGGTGTCTTCCTCCAGCTCGGGCGCGCGAGCCAGCCACTGCTGGAGGCGGTGCGACATGATGAGCGCGTCGTCGCCGAGCATGAGGCAGTACCTAGCCAGGTCGGCGCCGTCGACACCGGGCGGCACCGTCGTGTCGACGCCGGCGAGCGGGTCGGTGAAGCCGGTACCGAACGCCCACCGGTGACCGGCGTCGGTGTCTTCGGTGATGGCCTCGTAGGCGGTGTCGAATCCCATGTCAGGCGCCTAGATGTGCGGGACGGAGTCGGGGATCTCGTAGAAGGTCGGGTGCCGGTACACCTTGTCACCGCTCGGCGCGAAGAACGGGTCCTTCTCGTCCGGACTGGACGCGGTGATGTCGGCGGCCTTGACCACCCAGATGCTGACGCCCTCGTTCCGCCGTGTGTAGAGGTCGCGTGCGTGATGCAGCGCCATGGTCGCGTCGGCAGCGTGCAGCGATCCCACGTGCACGTGGTTGAGCCCGCGCTTGCTGCGCAGGAACACCTCGAACAGCGGCCAGTTCGACCGCGGCTGCGCCGTCTCGGATCTGGATTGCTCGCTCATGCTGCCGCACCCTTCCTGGCCGCGCGCGCGGCGCGCTTAGCCGCATGCGCCGTGGCCGCTTCGCGTACCCACGCGCCGCCCTCGTGCGCGGCCCGCCGGTTCGCGATCCGCTGCGCGTTGCACGGCCCGTTGCCGCTGATGATGCGCTTGAACTCGGCCCAGTCTGGCTGGCCGAAGTCATAGTGGCCGCGCTCGTCGTTCCACCGCAGCTGCGGATCGGGCAACGTCACCCCGAGCGCCTCAGCCTGCGGCACACTCATGTCGACGAACCTCTGCCGCAGGTCATCGTTGGTGTGGCGCTTGACCCGCCAGCGCATCGACTGCTCGGTGTTGGGCGACTCGGCGTCGGGCGGCCCGAACATCATCAGCGACGGCCACCACCACCGGTTCGTGGCATCCTGCACCATGTCGCGCTGCGCGGCCGTACCGCGCATCATCGTCAGCAGCAGCTCAAAGCCCTGCCGCTGGTGAAAGGACTCTTCTTTGCAGATCCGGATCATCGCCCGGGCGTAGGGACCGTAGGAGGACCGGCACAAGGGCACCTGGTTGCAGATCGCGGCGCCGTCGACCAGCCAGCCGATGACGCCTACGTCGGCAAACGTCAGCGTCGGATAGTTGAAAATCGAGGAGTACTTCTGCTGGCCGGTGAGCAGTCGGTCGGTCAGGTCCGCCCGGTCAGCGCCGAGGGTCTCAGCCGCCGAGTACAGATACAGGCCATGCCCGGCTTCGTCCTGCACCTTCGCCAGCAGGATGGCCTTGCGCCGCAACGACGGCGCCCTAGTCACCCAGTTGCCTTCGGGCTGCATGCCGATGATCTCCGAATGCGCGTGCTGGGCGATCTGCCGGATCATGGTCTTGCGATAGGCGGCTGGCATCCAGTCCCGTGGCTCGATCCGCCGATCGCGCACGATGGTCTCCTCGAAGTGGCGCTCAAGCTCAGTGAGGTCCGGGCCGGGCTCGCCGGTGACTTCGCTCATTGGCCGCTCCTTATTAACCGATCATTCGGTCAGTAATTATAGCCCGGGCGGCCGTCGGCGCTAAGGCCAGCGCCCGTTGGCCGCGGTCTCGTCGCCAGGTCGGGCTCGGTCCCGTGGGACTTCATGCTTTTCTCGACCAGACTTCATGGTTTCCGCACTCGCAAAGTATGCCAAACCAGAACCCAAGATCGCGCGAAGCCATGAAGTCTTCCTCGGGGCGGGACGCGCGGAGGCCTCCCAGGCACGCGGAATGCGGGTGCGCCGTTCCGAGCAGTCCTCGGCCGGTGGCATCGTGAGGGTGTGCTCACGAATCATGGTCTGACCCTCGCGGCCCGGCTACCCGGCGCTCATCACGCAGCCCTGGGTGGCGGCGGCATTGCGAGCCTGCTCGTCCACCTGTTCATCTGGCACGAGATCTTCCGCCTGGTTCGCTTTCTGTGGCGGATCCCGACCTTCGGGCCGTTCATCGTCGTGCTGCTGGGACTCGTGTTCATCGGCCTGATCGTCTGGCGTCAATCGCGTGGACCTGTCCGCTCCGGCGGCGGATCCATGCGCTGGAGCGGCCGCCGCGGCGGGGGCTCGTCGGGCTACGGCGGCGACAGTGGCAGCGGCCCGCGCGACTGGTAGCTCGTATCCGGCGACTGGGTCAGGCTGGCGGCCACTGCTTGGCGACCATGGTGAGGACGTCGTATCTGGCGACCGAGGCGCCCTCCTGGTTGGTCACGTCGGTGTCCCAGCGGACCTCGCCGTGGCCGGCGTCCTCACGTGGCGTGATCTGCTTGCAGGTCAGCGTCACGGTCAGTTCGTCGCCTGGATACACCGGGGTCAGGAACCGCAGGTTCTCTATCCCGTAGTTCGCCAGCACGGGGCCGGGGTCGGGCTGCACGAACAGCCCGGCTGCGAAGGACAGCACCAGGTAGCCGTGCGCCACGCGGCCGTCGAAGAACGGGTTAGCCCGCGCCGCCTCCTCGTCCATGTGCGCGTAGAACGTGTCGCCGGTGAACTCCGCGAAGTGCGCCACGTCCTCGAGGGTCACGCGGCGGGGACCCGCCACCACCGTGTCGCCGGGCCGCAGGTCGGCCAGCGACTTGCGGAACGGGTGTCCTCCGCTGGTGTCGCGGGCCGCGCCCGGCACCCAGGTACCGGTGACGGCGGTCAGCACCTGCGGGCTCGCCTGCACGGCCGTCCGCTGCATGTAGTGCAGCACGCCGCGGATGCCGCCCATCTCCTCCCCGCCGCCGGCCCGGCCGGGTCCGCCGTGCATCAGCGGCGGCAGCGGCGAACCGTGCCCAGTCGACTCGGCCGCGTCGTCGCGATCGAGCACCAGCAGCCTGCCGTGCCACGGCGCGGTGCCGAGGACGACCTGGCGGGCGAACTGCGCGTCGCAGGTGACGACGGAGCCGGCCAGGCTGCCGAGGCCACGCGCGGCCAGGTCGATAACCTCGCCGGTGCCGGCGTAGCCCATGATGGTCGCCACCGGCCCGAATGCCTCGATCTCGTGCGGCTCGGATCGGGCTGAGTCGTCGCAGCGCAGCAGCAGCGGCGAGATGAACGCGCCGCGCTCGGCGTCAGCGCCGACGACGTCGACGTGCTCGGGATCGCCGAATACGAGCCGTGCGGCTCCGAGCAGGCCCTTGACACTGCGGCGGACTTCCTCGCGCTGCTCGAGGCTGGCGAGTGCGCCCATGCGCACGCCAGGCTCGGCGGGGCTGCCCACAACGACGCCTGCCAGGCGCTCCGACACGGCCGACGCGACCGCATCGGCCAGGCCAGCCGGCACGAATGCGCGCCGGATCGCCGTGCACTTCTGCCCCGCCTTGACCGTCATCTCGGCGACCAGCTGCGTGACGTACAGGTCGAACTCGGGACTGTCCGGACTGGCGTCCGGGCCAAGGATCGAGCAGTTGAGCGAGTCTGCTTCGGCGTTGAATCGCACCGACCGCCCGACCACGACCGGATGCGCACGCAGCTGCCGCGCCGTGGCCGCCGATCCGGTGAACGACACCAGGTCCTGCTCCGTCAGGTGGTCCAGGAGGTCGCCGGCGCTCCCGCAGACCAGCTGCACCGAGCCCGCGGGCAGCAGGCCGGAGTCGGTCATGAGCTCGACCAGCCGCGCTGTCAGGTAGGCGGTCTGGCTCGCGGGCTTGATGAGACTGGGCACGCCAGCCAGGAACGCCGGCGCCAGCTTCTCCAGTGGCCCCCAGACCGGGAAGTTGAAGGCGTTGATCTGCAGAGCGACGCCGCGCCGCGAGGTCATGATGTGCTGACCGGCGAACTGGCCAGATCGCCCGAGCGACTCGACCGCGCCATCGAGGTAGACGGTGTCGTTCGGCAGCTCGCGCCGGCCTTTGCTGGCGTAGCTGAGGAGCACGCCAATGCCGCCGTCGATGTCGAACTTTGAGTCCGCCAGTGTCGCGCCGGTCTTGGCTGACAGCGCATACAGCTCGTCTCGGTGTTCGCGCAGGTGTGAGCCGAGCGCCTTGAGCAGCCCGGCGCGCTGGTGAAAGGTCAGCTCGCCGAGGCTGGGCCCGCCGACCGCCCGGCCGAACGCGAGTGCCCCGGCCATGTCGACCCCGGCCGACGAGATCCTCGCGACCTCCTCGCCGCTCACGGCGTCCAGGACCGGCCGTCCCTCGCCCTCCGGGGTTACCCAGTGTCCGCTCACGTAGCTTTGCAGCAGCGTCATTGCCAGCTCCTCGCCCGTCGCGCCACGTACCGGCGATTTACAAACCGGTCGTTCGGTACGTTACCTTGTTCGCATGGTGCAGGGACAGGCCACTACCGGCCGGTCGGCACCCCGCCGGGGACGGCCGGGGTACGACCTGGAGTCGCTGCTGGCGGTCGCCGTGGCGGTGTTCAACGAGCGCGGCTATGACGGCACCAGCATGGAGGACTTGTCGCGCCGGCTCGGCATCTCCAAGTCATCGATCTACTACCACGTCGACAGCAAGGAGGACCTGCTGGCGCTCGCGCTCGACCGCGCTCTTGACGGCTTGTTCCTCGTCGTCGACGAGGTCAAGGCCAGCGGCGATGCGGCCATCGTCCGGCTTGAGCACCTGGTCCGCGGCAGCGTGCAGGTGCTCGCCGACCGGCTGCCATACGTCACCCTGCTGCTGCGGGCTCGCGGCAACAGCAGCACCGAGCGCGAGGCGCTGGCCCGACGCCGCGAGTTTGACCAGATCGTGGCCGACCTGGTCGCCGAGGCCGAGCAGGATGGCGACATCCGGCCTGACGTCGACCCGGCGATCACGGCCCGGCTGCTGTTCGGCATGGTCAACTCGCTCGTCGAGTGGTACCAGCCGGGGCGCCGCGCCACGTCTGTGGCCGACCTGGCCGACGCCGTGTGCACCGCCGCGTTTGACGGCCTGCGGATCCGCCGCGCCAGCGCGGACTGACAACCTGGGCGGCGCACGGTGACAACCCGCGCTGACAACCTGAGCACAGAACAGCCGAGCTGAGAACGGAGATCAGGTGATTCTCGACCACGCCGACCCGAGGCCGCTCCTGCTCGTGGACGTCGACGGCGTGCTGAATCCCTGGCTTGCGGTCGGGTGCCCGGACGGCTTCCGCGAGTACCGCTTCTTCCCCGGCGAGCGGGTGCTGCTGTCAACGGCCCACGGCGACCTGCTGCGATCCTTGATCAGCTCGTTCGAGCTGGTATGGGCGACGGCCTGGGAGCACAAGGCCAACCGGCTAATCTGTCCGGTCATCGCACTGCCCGAATTGCCCGTCATCGAGTTTCCCCTGACCGGGCCCGACTACCTGTTCCGCAAGCTGCCCGCCGTCATCGACTCCGTCGGCGACCGAGCCTGCGCGTGGATCGACGACGAGCACCAGCCCGATCACTACGTCTGGGCTCGTGAGCGCGGGGTGCCTACTCTCCTGGTCGACATCGATCCGGCCGAAGGCCTCACCACCCGTGTCGCAGCGCGACTGGCCGAGTGGGCGGCCGCGATCACCGACGACTAGCCGACCTGGCCGGTTGCCGCCGCTAGGCCTCGGCTCCGATGGCCTGAAGCCGGGCCTGCTCGGCCGTGGTTAGCCCGGCCGCGACGTCGACGGCCGTGACGTTGGCGGCGATCTGCTCGGGCCGGGTCGCGCCAAACAGCAGCGTGGTCACCAGGGGATTGAGCAGCACGAACGCCATCGCCAGCTGGGCCGGATCACGCCCGAGCGAAGCCGCGAGTGCGGCCAGTTCGCGACCCGCCGCCACGCCGGCCGCGTACCGCGGCTGATCGAGCTGCCCGGCGGCCCGCCCGCTGTTCGCGTCACGGGCGTACTTGCCGGTCAGCACGCCGCCGGCCAGCGCATAGGACGCCACGACCGCGATATCGCGGCCAGTAGCGACCGCGGCCAGCTCCGGATCCTCCACGACGGAGCGCGTCACCAGGCTGTATGGCAGCTGAGTCGCGCACGGTCCCGGCAAGCCAGCAGCGGCCGCGACCGAGCACGCGCGCTCGAGCAGTGCCGGCGGCCAGTTCAGCGTTCCCCAGGCGCGCGCGTGCCCGGCGGCGATGAGCTCAGTGATCATCGCGACGACATCCGCCAGCGGGACGTCAGCGGGCGGCGTCTCTGCGTAGATCAGGTCGATGTGGTCCAGACCCATCCGGCCGAGCGACGCCGCCAGTTCCTGCGCGGCGGTCTGCGCTGGCCAGAACTCCCACCACAGCTTGTTGGAGATGACGACCTCGTCGCGTCGCCAGCCGCTCGCGCGGAACAGCTCACCGAAGACGACCTCGGAGTAGCCCGACGGGATCGGCGCCGAGCCGGTCTCGTCGTTGTACCGGGCGTCATCCAGGAACGTGACGCCAGCCGCCCGAGCGGCGCGCATCACCGCGAGGCCCTGCTCACGCGTCATCCGCTCGTAGGTCCGCCACGAGCCGAGCGCCAGCCTGCTGACCTGGAGATCCGATTCGCCCAGGCGCACGACCGGCAACCTCGCGGGCTCGGGTGGCATCGGGCTCATCACCAGTTCCCTCGTTGACTTTCCCCGCTGATCATGCCAGCTTCGGCTCGCATGGTGCCCACTGTGTTCATCGCGTACTTCACCGCGGTCGCCACCGCCGCCGCGGCGCTCATCGGGCTGCTGTTCGTGGCGGTGTCCCTGCGAGATGAGTCCATCTTCGGCAAGGACGCCAGGCCCGGCGGCCAGGCGCTGGCCGTGATGGCATTCACGGGGCTCGTCAACTCATTCGCCGTGTCGCTCCTGGCGATGATCCCGGACGCCAACATCGGCATCTCCGCGATCGTGCTCGCCGTGATCAGCCTGGTGGGGAGCGTGCGCCTGAACAACAGGCTGCACGCGGCCAGGAACGCGGCCGTCTTCGTCATCTCGCTGCTCGCGTACGCGGCGCAGCTCTACTGCGGGATCGTCCTGATCGTCAGGCCGCACGACCGTGGAGCCGTCATGAACCTGGCGTACATCGTGTTCGCCACCATGGCGGTGGCCCTGGCCAGAGCCTGGTCCCTGCTGCGCGGCAAGCACCTGGCCGCCGAGCCGGCCGGCGGGCCGCCAAACGCCTGATGCCGGGCGCGGCTATGGTGGGCGCCGGAAAGGAGTGGGCAGGTGATACTCGACCGGCTGGCCCGTCCGATCGTGCTCGCGCCGCTGGCCGGTGGTCCGGCGACGCCGGAGCTCGCCGCCGCTGTCAGCAACGCCGGCGGCCTGGGGTTCCTGGCAGCTGGCTACCTGACTGCGGCCGCGCTGCGCGACCAGATCGACCGCGCCGCCGCGCTGACCAGCGCCCCGCTCGGCGTGAACCTGTTCGTCCCCGGCAGCCCGGCCGCGGGCGGCGCGGTGGACGACTACGCGGCCAGGCTCACGCCGACGGCCAGGCTGGCGGGCGTCGAGCTGGGCCAGCCCCGGTTCCACGACGACGACTGGACGGCCAAGATCGCCCAGCTGACCGCCGGCCCCCTCGCGGTCACATCCTTCACGTTCGGCTGCCCGGCCCAGGCGATCATCCAGGATCTGCAGGTCGCCGGCAGCGAGGTCTGGGTCACGGTGACGACGCCGGCCGAGGCACGCCAGGCGGCATCGGCCGGGGCCGACGTGCTTGTCGTGCAGGGCAGCGAAGCGGGCGGCCATCGGGGCAGCTTCGCCGACGACCCGGCCGAGGACGCGTCCGGAGGGCTGGGCCTGCTGTCTTTGATCCAGCTCGTGCGCGGTCAGACCAAGCTGCCGCTCGTCGCGGCCGGGGGGATCATCACCGGCGCGGGCGTCGCCGCCGTGCTGGCGGCGGGCGCGAGCGCTGCGCAGCTCGGTACCGCGTTCCTGCGCACCCCGGAGGCCGGTACGGCGCCCGTGCACCGGGCTGCCCTCGTGACCGACACGCCGACGGCCATGACGCGTGCCTTCACTGGCCGGCTGGCCCGCGGCATCCGCAACCGGTTCATGGCCGAGCACGACCGGCACGCTCCCGTGGCGTACCCGGAGGTGCATTACCTCACCGGCCCGCTGCGCGCCGCCGGCCGTGCCGCTGGTGATCCCGATCTGGTCAACCTGTGGGCCGGCCAGACCCACGAACTCGTCCGCGACCTCCCGGCCGCGCGGCTGGTCGCCGCGCTCGCCGACGAGGCGCGTGCCGCGCTGGCGGCCGCCGCGGCCATGATTTCTCCGGCCGACGCGGGCTGAGGCACGTTGCGGCTGTGGCATGATGCGCTTCACTAAGGTCCTTTTGAGAGGAACGTGGCGGTGTCCAGCAGCAGTAGCGAGGCGAGTTCGCAGTCAGCCGGCGACCTGTTCTCGGTGGCAGGCAAGGTCGCTATCGTCACCGGTGGATCGCGCGGCATCGGTGCGATGATCGCCGGCGGCCTGGTCCGCGCGGGCTGCCGCGTGTACATAACCGCCCGCAAGGCCGAGGCCTGTGACGCCACCGCGGCCGCGCTGGCAGCGTTCGGCGAGTGCATCTCGGTGCCGCTGGACCTCGCGGCGCCAGGCGGCGTCGACGCGCTGGTGCAGGCAGTCACCGAGCGCGAGGACCGGCTGCACATCCTGGTCAACAACGCAGGTGCCACCTGGGGCGCGCCCCTGGCGGAGTATCCGCTGGCGGCGTTCGACAAGCTGTGGAACGTCAACATCAAGGCACTGTTTGCCCTGACGGTCGGCAGCCTGCCGCTGCTGCGCGCCGCCGCCAGCGCCGACGACCCGGCGCGGGTGATCAACATCGGGTCCATCGACGGCCTCGGTGTGCCGTCGCTGGAGAGTTACGCCTACAGCACGACCAAGGCGGGCGTCCACATGCTGACCCGGCACTTGGCCAGCACGCTGGCCGCCGAGTCCATCACGGTCAACGCCATCGCGCCGGGACCGTTCGACAGCAAGATGATGGCCTTCGCGCTCGACGACCCGGCGGCGCGGGCGGCCATCGCCGCGAGCGTCCCGCTCGGCCGGATCGGCGAGCCGGACGACATGGCCGGTGCGGCCATCTTCCTGGCGTCGCGGGCCAGCCGGTACCTGACCGGCGCGGTGATCCCGGTCGACGGCGGCCTGTCCACGATCCGGCGCTAGCGTCCGGGCGAAGACGGGCCGGCCCGGTTCAGGTAGACGCCAGCACAGCGCCGATACGACGCAACTGAGCCGTGGCGCCGCCGAGGGCGAACTCGTTATGCTTGGCCGCCACGAAGTACCGGTGCACGTCGCCGTCCATGTCGATGCCGACGCCGCCGTGCACGTGCACGGCGGTGTGCGCGACCCGGTGCCCAGCCTCCGCTGCCCAGAACTTGGCAGTCGCGATCTCGGTATCACTGGGCAGCGCCTGAGCTAGCCGCCACGCGGCCTGCCAGAGCGTCAGCCGGATGCCCTCGATGTCGATGTAGCCATCGGCCAGCCGCTGCGAGACCGCCTGGAAGCTCCCGATCGGCTTGCCGAACTGCTCTCGGCTGCGGGCGTAGGCGGCGGTCAGCTCCAGGGCCCGCTCGGTCACGCCGAGCTGGAGCGCGCACAGCCCGACGGTCGCGCGCGCGACGAGCCAGTCGATGATCTCGCGTCCCTTGGCGATCCCGCCGAGTACGCGGTCATCGGGCACCGCTGCCCTGGTCAGCTCGATCAGCGCGGTACTGTCGCCGCCCGTGACGTGCTGCGGCCGGACCGTCACGCCGGGGTCATCCGGCGCGACCAGGAAGACGGCCGCGCCATTAGCAGTGGTGGCGGGGACGAGCAGCAGGTCGGCGATGACGCCGGCGAGCACTGTGGTCTTGACCCCGGTGAGCTGCCAGCCGCCAGCTGCCTGGCGGGCCGTCGTGGCCGGCGCCGTGGTGCCGGGCGACGCCGGGTCCGCGCCCTCGTCCTCGGCCAGGGCCGCGGCCAGGATGACCTCGCCGCGCCCGGCCGGTTCGGCCCAGCGCTCCTGCTGCTCGGAAGAGCCGAACGCGGCCAGGGCAGACGCGCCGAGGACGATCGAGGCGAGGTACGGCACCGGCGCGACGGTCCGGCCGATCTCGACGAGCACGCTGCATTGCTCGAGCAGACCGAGACCGGCCCCGCCGACGGACTCCGGCAGCGCCGCGGCCAGCACGCCTGCTGTGGCCAGGTCAGACCACAGCGCGGGGTCGAACCGGGTCGCGCCCGCCTCGATGTCGCGTAGCCGCTCTTGCGTGACCAGGTCGGTCAGGATCTGGCGGCTGAGCCCGCCGAGTTCCTCCTGGGCCGTTGTCAGCGTGAAGTCCATCGTTCCCTCTGTGGTTGTGGGCTTGATCTGGCCGGCGTACTACCGGCGATTCAGCGGCAGGCCGAGCGCGGCGGCGGCGATAATGTCGCGCTGGACCTCGTTGGTACCGCCGCCGAAGGTAAGGATGAGGGCGGATCTGTGCATCCGCTCGATCCGGCCTGCCAGCAGCGCGCCCGCCGAGCCGGTGCGAACCTCCGCGTTCGCGCCGAGCACCTCCATGAGCAGGCGGCAGGCCTCGATCGTGAGCTCGGTGCCGTACACCTTGGTCGCGGACGCGACGGCAGGGCCCGGCGATCCGGCCGTCGACGCGATGCGCCAGTTGACCAGCTTCAGGAAATCGACCTTGGCGTGCACGCGAGCCAGGTTGAGCTGCACCCATTCGGAGTCGATGACCCGGCGGCCGTCACCGAGCTTGGTCGACCGGGCCCAGTCGGTGACGTCGGCGAGCGCGGACGTCACGGGAGCCGCCGAGGTCAGCGCCACCCGCTCGTGGTTGAGCTGGTTGGTGATCAGCGGCCAGCCCTTGTGCTCCTCGCCGACCAGGTTGTCGGCCGGGACGCGGACGTCGGAGTAGTAGGTCGCGCTCGTGGTCACCCCGGCGAGCGTGTTGACCGGTGTCCAGGAGAAGCCGGTCGCGTCGGTCGGGACGATGATGATGGACAGTCCCTTGTGCCGGGGGGCCTCCGGGTCGGTCCGGCACGCCAGCCAGACATAATCCGCGTACTGGATCAGGCTGGTCCACATCTTTTGCCCGTTGATCACGTAGCTATCGCCGTCGCGGACCGCGCGAGTGCGCAGTGAGGCCAGGTCCGTGCCTGCGCCTGGCTCGGAGTAGCCGATGGAAAAGTGCAGCTCGCCCGCCGCGATCTGGGGCAGGAACCGCTCCTTTTGCGCGGGCGTGCCGAAGCGCATGATCGTCGGGCCCACCGTGTTGATGGTGAGGAACGGGACCGGAACGCCGGCGATCGCCGCTTCATCGGTGAAGATCAGCTGGTCGAGCACCGAGCGATCCTGGCCGCCGTACTGGGCCGGCCATCCGATCGCCAGCCAGCCATCGCGGCCAAGCTGGCGCACGACCTCCTTGTAGGTGGCGCCGTCGCCGTACTCGGCGTCGGCGTGAGCCAGCCCTGCCCGGCGCTCCGGTGTCATCAGCGCGGCGAAGTACTCGCGCAGCTGGTGGCGCAGTTGCTCCTGCTCAGGCGTGTAGCTGATGTGCATCCGGGCCCCTGCCGTTCGACTAGCACTGCCGTTCGACTGGCATTGCCGCTCAACTAGAACGTGTTCTAGCCATCGTAACGGAGCAGGGGCCCGTCAGCCCAGGTGTCTACCGGCGCCAGCCTTTCCAGGCCGGGCCGTTACCGGTGAGGTGGAAGGCGAGCAGCGCAAGGCCAGCGAACGTCAGGCTGAGCGGGGCAAAGACCGCGTCCGTCGCGACGCCGGCGGCGTTGATGATGAACGCGATGGCGAACAGGATCGCTGCGATGAGGGCGAGCATTCGGGGCTCCTTGAGTGAGGGTGTCTGAGCGGCCATGTCAGGGGCACTGCCGGGGGGGCACTGTCTGTCATGGCGCTGCCGCGGTTTGGCACTGCCGGGGTGGCACTGGCTGGGTGGCCGGCGGTGGCACTGCCCGAATGGCACTGCCGTGACCACGCGAACTACCCGGTATCTGGCCATTCACTCCGCGGGCACGCTGCTGCGCTCTGGCGAGTGGCCGGCTTAAATGGAACGCGTTCTAGTGAACGGCTCGGAGGGCGGCAGGGTGGCCGAGGCTTACATCGTCGACGCGGTACGCACGCCGGTCGGCCGGCGCGGCGGCGGACTAGCAGGTGCGCACCCGGCCGACCTAGGCGGGCACGTGATAGCAGCGCTGCTCGCTCGGAGCGGACTCGATCCCCTTGCGGTCGACGACGTCGTCTTCGGGTGCGTCGACACGATCGGCCCGCAGGCTGGAGACATCGCACGGACCGCGTGGCTGGCCGCCGGACTCCCGGAGGAAGTTCCCGGCGTGACGATCGACCGCCAGTGCGGCTCGTCCCAGCAGGCTGTGCACTTTGCCGCGCAGGCAGTGCTCAGCGGGACCGCGCACGCGGTCGTCGCGGGCGGCGTGCAGAACATGAGCCGGATCCCGATCGCGGCCGCGATGCTCGCGGGCCAGCAGTACGGCTTCGCCGACCCCTTCACCGGCTCGGCGGGCTGGCTCGCGCGGTACGGCGATCAGGAAATCTCGCAATTCCGAGGTGCGGACCTGATCGCGCAGCGGTGGGACATCAGCCGGGCCGAGATGGAAGGCTACGCGCTGGCCAGCCACCAGCGCGCCATCGCGGCGATCGACGCCGGGTACTTCGCCGACGAGATCGCGCCGTACGGAGAGGCGTCGGTCGACGAGTGCCCGCGACGGGACACGTCGCTGGCCAAGATGGCCGGCCTCACCCCGCTCCGCGCGGACGGCCTAATTACGGCGGCGCTGTCGAGCCAGATCGCGGACGCGGCCGCGGCGGTGCTGGTGGTCTCCGAGCAGGCGCTGGCCGAGCACGGCCTTACGCCGCGAGCCAGGATCCATCATCTGAGCGCGCGCGGCGCGGACCCGGTCCTGATGCTGACTGCGCCGATCCCCGCGACGGCGCATGCGCTGAAGCTGACCGGGCTCACCATCGACCAGATTGACCTGGTCGAGATCAACGAGGCGTTCGCCAGCGTGGTGCTCGCCTGGCAGCGAGAGACCGGCGCCGACCCGAGCCGGGTCAACGTCTGCGGGGGCGCGATCGCGCTCGGTCACCCGCTCGGGGCGACGGGCGCCAGGCTGCTGACCACGCTGCTGTCCGCGCTCGAGCGGACCGCCGGCCGGTACGGGCTGCTGACCATGTGCGAGGGGGGCGGCCAGGCGAACGTGACTATCATCGAGCGTCTCTGACCACAGTCACTCGGCTCAGCGGACCTGGAGCACGGCAGCAGCACAGTTGCGGTCCTGGGCGCACCCGGGGCCGCACGCACTTGGGCCCCACGCACTTGGGCCGCACGCACCCGGGGCCGCACGCACCCGGTGGCTGGCCACCCCTCCGCGGCGAGGGACAGGCCGCTGCGCGTCAGCGAATCCGTAGTGCCCTAGCCGCCCGGCCAGCCGCGGCCGATCTGGCGAACGCCAGCGCCTCTGTCGCCAGCTCCAGCCAGTCGAGGCGCGACTCTGGCGCCAGGCTGAACCACTCCCGCATCGCGGTGCCCTTGTTGGCGTCGAAGGCCACGCCGTGGCCGCCCGCGATCAGCGCCGTGACCCGGTCAGCGGGCAGCTTGAGCACCAGGCTGCCGCGTACCAGCATCGCGAAGATCTTGCCGCGGTACTTCAGCGAGCCGCGACCGAATCCGCTGCCGCCAGGGGGCGGCGTCACGCCGTCGATGCCCATCAGGTCGTCGACCAGGTCGAGGTAGCGCGCCACTGTCGGGTCTGCCGGTTGCCGCTGCGCCATGAGATCAGGCTAGGACGGCATGCCGACAAACTTCGGCCCGCCCGGCGGCCTCGGGTCAAGGCTGGTTACCGGACCGAGGACCGGGCCGAGATGATGTCGTTCAGGGCGTCGCCGATGTACCGGAACGCGAGGATCGTGACGACCAGGACGACAAATGCGGGATACACCTCCCACGGGTAGCTGTCGAACAGGTCATTGACCCCGGTGGTCAGCATGGTGCCCCAGTCCGCGAACGGCGGCGGCGGGCCAAGCCCGAGGAAACTGAGCGCCGACAACGCGTAGATGGAATCGGCGACCGCGAAGGTGGCGGTGACGATGAAAACGTTGAACGTGTTCGGCAGCATGTGGCGGAACAAGATTCGCGAGCGCGAGGAACCCATCGCTATCGACGCCTGCACGAACTCCCTCGTCCGCAGCGACAGCACCTGCCCCCGGACGAGCCTGGCGACGTAGGGCCAGGACAGCACCGTCAGCAGGAAGATGATCGCAGCCAGATTCAGCGTGAACATGCTGGCGAGGATGATCAGCAAGATGAACGTCGGCACCGCGAGCAGCGTGTCGACGATGCGCATCAGGATGGCGTCGAAGACGCCACCGATCATGCCCGAGATGGCGCCGTACAGCGCGCCGATGACAGTGCTGGCGAGAGCGACCGCGAAGCCGAGCTCGAGCGAGGACTGGCCGCCCACCATCAGCCTGCCGAGGATGTCGATCCCGTACTCATCGGTGCCGAGCGGATGGCCGGGCGCAGGCGGCAAGTTAGCAAGGCCAAGGTTGACCGCAGTCTGGTTCGTCCGGTAGATCAGCGGCCCGACGAAGCAGAACAGGACTAGGAGCAGCACGACCGCGCTGCCGCCCATGGCTCGCTTATTGCGCAGGAAATCATCCAGCACAAGGTTCCTGTTGCTGATGCTGGCGCTCACGTCGCCGCCGGCCGGCGTCACGCCGCCCACCGGCCCGGCGACCACGGCGCCGTCAGGCGACTGCATGCCGGATCCTGGGGTCGAGGATGCCGTAGGCGATGTCGGCGATGAGGTTGCCAGCCACGGTCGCGACGCCGATGATCAGCGTCGCGCCGAGCAGGACCGGGAAGTCGTGGCTGAGAGCCGATTGCCAGAAGAGCAGGCCCATGCCGGGGAAATTGAAGATCGCCTCCGCGATTACTGCCCCCGCGAAGATGTCGGGGAGCGATAGCCCGAGGATAGTGACGACCGGCAAGAGCGCGTTGCGGAGCAGATGCCGCAAGAGGATCGCCCGCTCCTGCAGGCCCTTGGCACGCGCGGTCCGGATGTATTCGCGGGCCAGTTCCTCGATGCCTGACGATCGCATGTACTGACTGAAGCCGGCCACGCTATTGATGGACAGCACGATGATGGGCAGCACCATCGCATTCAGGTCAGAGAAGAGTCCGCCCACCGAGGAGATGCCGCCCGGAAAATTGGGCTGAAACCAGTGGAAGTGCACGCTGAAGATGGCGATGAGCAGCAGTGCTTCCATGAAGTCCGGTGCCGAGTACAGGGTGAACCAGGTGTTGGCGACCACGTCGTCCCGGATGGTGCCGTGATGGACTGCCTGATACAGGCCCATCGGCAGCCCGATGATGAGGGCCAGCAAGGTCGACGCGCCGAGGAGGATCGCGTCACGGGGCAGCCGCTGCGCGATGAGCGTGGACACCGGCTGCCCGGCCGTATACGAGATGCCGAAGTTGCCATGCAGCACGTGCTCGCAATAGAGCAGGAACTGCACCGGCAGCGGCCGGTTCAGCCCGTACGTGTTGTCGAACAGGGCGATCCTCGCTGGCGTCGCCTTGAACCCGAGCACGGCTCTCGCCGTGCTACCGGGCTCAAAGTGCACCAGGATGAAGGTCAGGATCATGACGCCGATGATGACGGCGACCGACTGGCCGATCCGCCGGACGAGATACCAGGTCATGAACCGGACTTCGTGTAGTACCAGACCTCCGGGTTCAGCAGGCCGGAGAACGGGTTCAGCGGGGTGACGCCGGCCAGGTTGTTCTTGTACACGAAGACGAACGAGGCGTTTGGCAGCCACAGCAGCGGCAGTTGGTTAGCCGCGTAGTCCTCGTAGGCGTAGAACGCTGCCGGGCTTGAGCCGTACTCGGTGGCGTTGATCAGACTGTCCA
This sequence comes from uncultured Actinomycetota bacterium, assembly GCA_963792725.1. GTDB lineage: Bacteria > Actinomycetota > Actinomycetes > Streptosporangiales > Streptosporangiaceae > JAJYUU01. The sequence goes on from CAWBXJ010000006.1 coordinate 793,322, forward strand.
TCTCCGGGCTCGAGTAACCGCCGTAGTTGCCATTCGCGTCGGTGTTGAACATGCCCGCCCCGGACGGGTCCATGAGGTAGGTGTTGTAGCCGTACTGCTCAAGCTGCCAGTCATCGCAGATCGCGGCCGGATGGGACTGGGCGTTGCAGGTCCCGGTCGTGGACACCAGGGTGTTGAACGGCTCGGACTTGAGAGTGATCTTGACTCCCCCGAGTGACTCGGAGGACTGGAATGCCGCGTTCTGCTGGTCGAAGGAGGCGGTGCCGGAGCCGAAGAGCAGCTGGAACGTCAGTGGCTCGCCCGCCGTGATGCCGGCGCCGCAGTCCGATGCGCCGGTGCCAGGCTGCAGGCAAGTGTCGGTACCGCCAGGCACGACCTTCCAGCCGTGCGCCTTCAGCAGCGCGATCGCCTTCGGCGGCGAGTACTGGTACGGACCGCCCGCCTTCTCCAGCGGGGAGTCCCACTGCTTGCCGTACAGCACCGGCACGGGCCCGTTGCCGGGATCGGCGTAGCCCGCGAAGACCTTCGTGACGATCTGCTTGCGGTTGATGAGGTACTCCATCGCCTGCCTGATGTACAGCTGGCGCAGCAGCGGGCCCGCGGTCGGGTTGTAGAGATTCGGCAAGATCTCCGCGACCCCCGGGTTCGGCACCTGCGCCACCGAGTAGCCCTCGGCTTCAAGGGCCGGAAGCTGCCGGATGTCATTCAGCGGGACGCTTGCGATGTCGAGGGTGGTACCGGAGCGCAGCGTGTCCATCTCGGCGGTGTCGGTCGTGAACGGCGTCCAGATCACTTTCGACAGGATCGGCTTGTCCGGCCCGGAGAAGTTCTTGTTCGGGACCCAGCTGTAGTAACCGGAGCTCTGGAACTGGCCCAGCTTCCACGGTCCGTCCACCACCTGCCAGAGCGGGTTGGTGGCGAAGGTGCTCATGTCGCCGCCTTGGGCCTGGAGGAAGTTCCAGACGGCCTTGGCCCCGGACGCGGTCGTGTCGTCGTTCCCGACCTTGCCGGTCAGCGAGGTCTTGTCCCAGGCGTGCTGTGGCAGCAGCGGGATCGTGGCCAGCACGTTGTCGACGTAGAACTGCGGGTTGTAGGACCGGGTCAGGTTGATGACGATCGTGCTGGCGGTCGGCGTCGCGACGCTTGCCACGTCAACGGGGAACAGGCCCTGGACGTAGTCGAACCAGTCGTTGTAGTTCGCCTTGAGCAGGTTATAGACGAAGGTGAAGTCCCGGCTGGTGATCGGCGTGCCGTCGGACCACTTCCACGGCTTGAGCACGATCGTGATGACCTTGTCGCCGTCGGACCACTTCAGCGAGCTGTACAGGCTCTCCTGCGGGTTCACGACCGAGTTCGCGCCGTCGCCCGAGTAGACCAGCGGGGGCCAGATCCCGAGCGTGAGGCTCGCGTTGTAGCCATTGGAGTTGGTGGCCGGCACGATCGGGAACATGAAGTTGGGCGACTCCCCGACCTCGGCGATCGTGACGGTGCCGCCCTTTTCAGGCTTGCCGGTCAGGGCTGAGCCGCCGCCGACTTTGCCGACGTTGCCCGCCGAGCACGCCGTCGCGACGACAGTCATGGCCAGTGCGGCGACCGCGACCACTAGTCGATGATTCCTGAACACGCGACAACTCCTTCGGTCCGAGCATCCTCGAGCACTAAAATCTATCGAATTCCTACTACGCTGATAGACATTATACGGACATTCAGCCCGATTTTTGAGGGGTGTCAGCCAGGTTTAACCACACTGTGATGGTTCCTGCCGGTAGTGCACCGAACACACGGTCCGGGACGTGCCGCAGCCCCTGGCCGCATCGGCCAGGGGCTGCTGATGACGCTCGCCGGAGCGGATCCGGCAGCTACCGCTCCTAGCTGCGAAGCCGCGCGGCCGCGTCGCGGAGCGCGGCGTCAATGGGCGTCGGCTCTAGTCCGAACGCCGCTGTCGTCGCGCTGGAGTCGATGACGAAGGGGCTGGTGAACTGATACCGCGTGGTCCGCAGTTCCTTGATCATCGGCGAAAACAGGCCAGTCGTCCACATCACCGGGTACGGGATTGGCATCAGCTTGGCCTTCGGGGCACCGTTGACATCGGTGAACTGGGTCGCCAGCTGCCGCACGGTCAGCGCCGGATTGGTCGGCACGAGCCATGCCTGGCCGTAGGCCTGCTCATCCGCGGCCACGGTGACGAGCGAGCGAGCGCAGTCCGCTATCGACGTCCAGCTGTGCGGGACATCCAGGGGCCAGGGAGAGTACCCGCGCGAGCCGGCCAGCAGCGGCTTGCCAATCGCCGACGACAGCAGCGAGTTGGCCTCGATGTAGTCACTGGCGCGCACCTCGGTGGCGCGGATGCGGCCGGCCTCGTGCGCGGCGAGTGCGTCCTGCCACATCTGCGCCCGCAGCCGCAGCTTGGGATGAGTCGCCGCGAGCGGCGTCTTCTGCGTGATCGGCCCGTCGACCGGCCCGTAGCCGTACAGGTTGCTCATCGAGGCGAGCACCGCGCCGCTACGCTCGGCCGCGGTCAGCAGCGCGGCGGCCAGCGGCGGCCAGTCAGTCAGCCACTGGTGGTACTGCGGGTTCGCGCAGTTGTACAGCGCCGTGGCGCCGGTGGCGAGGCCGGTCAGCCGCTCCGCGTCGGTCGCGTCGGCGGCCAGCCGCTCGATTGCCGGGTGCTCCGGTCCGGTGCCGCGCCGGCTGATGACGCGGACGTGCTCGCCCCGCTCGGCGAGCAGCAGTGCGGTGGCGGATCCAACTGCCCCGGCGCCGACGATGACGTGCTCGGACATCTTCTTCTCCTCGTCTTGTAGCGCCGCCGTTACTGTGTTCGGCGCTCCCTTTTTAGAGCACTGCTCTCTGTTGTAACCATGAGTCTGCCACAGGTTCATCGCGACTGCAAGAGCACTGCTCTCGATTGTGTGCAATAATCTCTGCATGCCAGCGAGATCGATCCGCGCGCGAGTCCGAGCCGAGATGCTGGCAGAGATCAAGGTGGTCGCGCGTGCCCAGCTGGCCGCAGACGGCGCGAACCTGTCACTGCGCGCGGTTGCTCGCGACATGGGCATGGTGTCGTCGGCGATCTACCGCTACTACGCCAGCCGGGACGAGCTCCTGACGGCACTGATCCTCGACGCCTACAACGCGCTCGGCGGGACAGTCGAGGCTGCCGATGCCGCGGTACCCGCCCGAGGCCAGCTCCGCGCTCGCTGGCAGGCCGCGACGCGCGCCGTGCGGACCTGGGCGCTCGCTAACCCGGCCGAATACGCGCTTCTTTACGGCAGCCCGGTGCCCGGCTACGCCGCGCCAGCGGAAACGATCGCGGCGGCAGCGCGGACGACCATGGTGCTAGCGCGGATCCTGGCCGACGGCGTCGGCACCGGTGAGGTCACCGGGTCCCGCCTCAGCCCCTCCGTGCCCATGCCGGAGTCCCTGCGTGCCGACCTGGCCCGGGTGCGCGGCGACATCACTCCTGGAGTGCCCGAAGAGCTGCTCATGGTCGCGCTGTCTGGCTGGATCCAGCTGTTCGGCGTCGTGAGCTTCGAGCTGTTCGGCCAGTTCAACAACGTGATCGACGCGCGCGCCGAGTTCTTCGACCAGCAGATGGAGCTGATGGCGGACCTCATGGGGCTCTAGCGCTGCGCCGGGCTGGGAACAGCGACCGGTGCCCGCGAGTTCCAGGAGACTGTCAGCGACGCTGAGGAGGGCAGATGACATCGCAGTGGCGCGATCGGCTCGGCCGGTTCGGAATCTGGCGGGCCGCGGTCCAGACCACCCCTGACCTCGCGGCCAGCCTGGAGCAGCTCGGTTTCGGCGCGATCTGGCTCGGTGGCTCGCCGGATGGCGATCTCGAGATCGTCGACCAGATCCTCGACGCGACGAGCTCCCTCATCGTCGGCACGAGCATCGTGAACATGTGGAAAGACGGGGCGGACACCGTCGCGAGCTCGTACGCGCGGATCGAGGCCGCCTACCCAGGCCGGTTCCTGCTCGGCGTCGGCGCGGGACACCGCGAGGCGACCGCGCACTACGCCAGCCCGTACGACACCCTCGCTGACTATGTCGACCAGCTGCTGGACCACCACGTTCCCGCCGAAGGCATGGTCCTTGCCGCCCTCGGTCCGCGGGTACTGCGCCTTGCCGCCGACCGCACGGCTGGTGCGATCCCCTACCTCATTCCCCCCGAGCACACCAGGCTCGCGTGCGAGATCCTCGGTCCGGACCGGCTGCTTGCGCCCGAGCACAAGGTGGTTCTGGACCCCGACGCCAGCCGGGCCCGGGGCCTCGGCCGTAAGCGAGTCGCCAACCCCTATCTCGGCCTGGTGAACTACACCTCGAACCTGCGGCGACTCGGCTTCACCGACGACGACCTGGCCGGCGGCGGCAGCGACCGCCTGGTCGACGCGCTCGTCGCGCACGGCAGTGCCGAGCAGGTCGCCGGTCAGCTCGCCGCGCATCTGGATGCTGGTGCCGACCACGTCTGCATCCAGCTGCTCACCGAGAGCGGAGCCGACGCGCTGGCCGGGTACGCGCAGCTGGCGCGCGGGCTCGGCCTGCCGGGCTGACCGGGAGCGTCTCGCTGATGCGCGACTGGGTCCGCTGGCACGACGCCTATGACGATCCGGCGTCCGGGCTTAGCACGCGACTGGCGCTGGTTCAGGCACACTTGTCTGCCGCGCTGGAGACAGCGCGCGCTGGACCGCTCAGCGTCGTCAGCCTGTGCGCCGGGCAGGGCCGCGACGTGATCGGCGTACTCCCCGGACATCGGCGTAGTGGCGATGTCCGCGCGCTGCTAGTAGAGCTTGACCCGGCGAACGCCCAGATCGCCCGCGACGGCGCGGCCGCCGCCGGCCTGGCTGGCGTGACTGTGCGGGAGGCTGATGCCGGGGACGTCGCCGCCTGCGCCGACGCACTACCAGCGGACGTCCTGCTGCTCTGCGGGATCTTCGGCAACGTGAGCAACGACGACATCCGCAAGACCGCGACAGCGGCGGCCGCGATGTGCGCTCCTGGCGGCACGGTGATCTGGACCCGGCACCGGCGGCCACCGGACATGACCAGTCAGATACGGTCCTGGTTCGCCGCGGCCGGCTTCGACGAGGTGGCCTTCGACGGGCCGCAGACCCCGCGGATGACCGGCGTCGGCGTGCACCGGCTGCCTGGCGCCGCGCTGCCTGGCGCGGCGTCCACAGGCGCAATGCCAGCGGGGCCGCCGCCGCTGCCCCACGGTCGCCTGTTCACGTTCCTGCCGACGGCCTAGCTGCGGCCGGGCACCGCCAAGGCCTGTCATGCGAGCCCGGTGATCCGATGTCTCGAACTACAACGCCCCGCGGTCCTGCGTCGTCTTAGTGAGTGTCAGTGCTCAGTACTAAGGCAAAGGAGATTTCCGTGAAGCTGACATCACACCGCGTGCGGCGCGGCATCGCCGCCACTGCCATCGCCAGCGCTGCCGTCTTGCTGCCCGCCGTCGCGTTTGCGTCCTCAGCCGGTAGCAGCGCGGCGAGTGCGCCCGTGGCCACGCATCGCTGCTACGCCAGCGAACTCACTGTCTGGCTGGGCTCGCCCGGCAACGGCGCGGCTGGCAGCGCCTACTACGACCTGGAGCTGTCCAACACCTCCGCATCGACGTGCACGCTCTACGGATTTCCTGGCGTCTCGGCGAGCAACGACGGCGCGCAGCTTGGCAGCGCGGCCGGACGGGACCACTCCCGGCCGTCGACGCTGGTGACGTTGCGGCCGGGCGCCACGAGCCACGTGATCTTGCAGATCACCGACGTTGGCAACTACTCACCGGCGACGTGCAAGCCGGTGGGGGCTCAGTTGCTCCGCGTGTACGCGCCCGGTGCCTACTCCTCGATCAACATGCCGTTCCAGGGCCGCTTCGAGGCATGCAGCCGACGCGGACCCGTCTACCTGCACGTCACCCCCGTTATCCCCGGCACGGGCATTCCGGGCTACGTCAACTAGGCCGACGACTGCGATCAGCACAGTCGTGGATGTGGAGTTGCTGGGCCGCTAGCGCCAGCAACTCCACAGCCACGCTCGATTAGCTCGGCAGCAGCGCGCGGAACTCGGCGGCCAGCGCCGCGACGGCGTCGCGCAGGCGGCTCACGTCCGGGCCCGCCGCCAGCAACGACCGGGACGCGCTCGGCATCACCCGGTCGGGGCAGGCGGCAAAGACCCCGGCCACGTCGCGAGGAGTCGCGCCCTGGGCGCCGACGCCGGGCGCAAGGAACAGGCAGTGCGCGGCCGCCAGGTCGAGCTCGGGCTGCATATGCGTCGGTCCGATCACCGCGCCGACGGGACCGACCTCGCCTGGCGCCAGCCTGGCGTTCAGCAGGCCGATCTCGCGCAGCAGGTCCTGCTCAACGGTGCGTGCGCCGCCGCGATCCGGTGGCACGCGGACCGGCTGCATCACCGGCGCGGCGTGGACTTGTATCGCCTGTACTTGCGCGCCATCGAATTGCGCCATGCGCACCTGTGTCGTCCGCGCTCGTGCGGCCTGGACTCGCGCCATGCGCACCGGTGTCGTCTGCACTCGTGCGGCCTGGACCGGGCGGCCCTCAGGATTCGACGAACGTGTCACGACCAGCAGGCAGCTGCCCGCCTCCGCCGCCCGGGCGACGAACGTTCCCATCGCGCCGAGGCCGAGGTAAGGATGCACGGTGATCGCATCGGCGGCGAGCGGCGCGCCTTCGCCGAGGTAGGCCTCGGCGTAGGCGTCGTTCGTCGACCCGACGTCGCCGCGCTTGATGTCGAGGATGACCAGTAGTCCCGCGCTGCGCCCGTCGGCGATCAGCCGGCTGAGGGTGCGGATGCCACGCCAGCCGTGCCGTTCGTAGAACGCCGACTGGGGCTTGACCAGCCCGACGGGCCCCGGCGCGGTCGGCCCGGTCGCGGCCTCGAGCACGATGTCTGCAAACCGGTCGAGCCCGTCCGCACTGTCGCCAAGTCCCCAGGCTTCCAGCAGGTCGGCGGACGGGTCCAGGCCGAAAACCAGCGGGCCCTGGACCGTCCGGGCAGCTGCGAACCGGCGGGCAAATGATTCGGGCACACCGGCATTCTCGCACGCGGCTACCGGCGCGGACCTGCGCCGACGGCGGCCTTGCTGGCGCCCTCGCTCCCAGGCGGCTACCTGCGCAGACCGGCTTCCTCGGCGGCCTCGCGGGCCCGCTTGGCGGAGAGCCGCCGTTCCCGCTCGTTGCTGGTCAGCGCTGCCGCACGCTCGAACTCGGCCCGTGCCTCGTCGGCCCGGCCGAGCTTGCGCAGCAGGTCACCGCGGACGCTGGGCAGCAGGTGGTAGCCCTGCAGCGCGGGCTCGGCCGCTAGCTGGTCGACGAGGTCGAGCCCGGCCTGGGGGCCGTAGGCCATCGACACGGCGACGGCCCGGTTGAGCTCGACCACCGGAGAGGGCATGGCCTCGGCGAGCAGGCCGTAGAGCGCGACGATGGCCGGCCAGTCCGTCTCGTCGGGCCGGAAAGCCCGTGCGTGGCAGGCGGCGATGGCCGCCTGCAGCACATAAGGACCCCGTTCCCCGTCTTGCTCCAGGGCCTTTTCCAGCGTGGCGTGGCCGCGGTGGATCAGCAGGCGATCCCAGCGAGTCCGGTCCTGGTCCAGCAGGAGCACGGGTGCTCCGTCAGCGTCCGTCCGGGCCGGGATCCGGGACGCCTGGATCTCGAGCAGCGCGACCAGGCCGTGCACTTCTGACTCGGCAGGCGCGAGCTGCGCGAGCACCCGGCCAAGGCGCAGTGCTTCCGCGCAGAGCGCCGGGCGCATCCAGTCGTCGCCAGCGGTCGCCGAGTAGCCCTCGTTGAAGATCAGGTAGATCACCTCGAGTACCGACGACAGCCGGACGGGCCGCGCAGCTACGCCAGGCACTTCGAATGGCACGCGGGCCTGAGCCAGCGTCCTTTTTGCCCGGACGATGCGCTGGGCGATCGTCGGCTCCGGGACCAGGTAGGCGCGGGCGATCTCGGTTGTGGTCAGGCCGCCGAGCAGCCGGAGCGTAAGCGCGACCCTGGCCTGCAGGCTCAGCACGGGGTGACACGCCGTGAAGATCAGCCGCAGTAGGTCGTCATCGATGTCGTCGGCGAACGCCCGGTCGAAGTCGGGCTGCACGCTGTCGCCGTCGGCCGCGAGGGCGCGGCCGATCTCGGCGTACTTCTTCTCGAGCTCCGCGTGGCGGCGGAAAAAGTCGATCGCGCGCCGCTTGGCCACCGTCATCAGCCAGGCGCCAGGATTGCGCGGCACCCCTTCGCCTGGCCACTGCTCAAGCGCCGCCACGACAGCATCCTGGGCAAGATCCTCAGCCAGCCCGATGTCACCGGTATAGCGGGCGAGGCCAGCGATGAGCCGGGCCGACTCGAGCCTGATGACAGTCTCGACCGCAGCCTGCGTTCTGGCATCCGTCACGAGACCAGATCACACCACTGGCCGCTGGCGCCGGCAACTTGCCTGCTCAGCAGCCCGCTGAGCGGCGCCTTGCCGGAAGCGGGTCGCCGTCGTCCCGTATCAGGCCGACAGCAGCGGGGACCGGCCGGTCAGCGATCTGGCCGCCGGTCCCCGCTCGCGCCGGGTCACGCGCCCGAGCCGGTCACAGGACCTGGCGGATGGTGCTCTCGCCCTCGCCGACGATCGCCAGGAACCGCTTTGTCCACTCGATGGCCTCGTCCTGGTCCCGGCACTCCATCAGCGCCCAGCCGCCGACCAGCTCCTTGGCCTCGGTGAACGGGCCATCCAGGATGGTGTACTCGCCGCCTGAGTACCTGACCTTGACGCCCTCGTCCGGGGGGACAAGGCCGCCGGTGGCCAGCAGTATGCCGGCCTTGGTCGCCTCCTCGACGAAGGCGCCCATCCGCTCGTACATCTCCTGGTTAGGCGGGCCTACCGGGGTGTTGGGGTCGCCCAGGGTGTATCCGAAGAACTTCATGGCTTCGTCCTTTCCGTGACAGCCGCGGGCGAGATCCCGGCGGCCTGTGTCACCAGAGCGTCGAACGCCAAGACGCCAGATCGACATGACCCGCCAAGTTATTTCGAAGGTCCCGTTTGGCGGGGCCTTTCGTCCGCGGTCGCCGGTACCAGCACGGACCAGACTGCGGCTAGCACCGCATATTTTGGGCAGTGGGCGCCAGACGGCGCAGGTCGGCTCCGGGAGGACGGGAAACGCGATGTCCAGGCATTTCACTCGCCGGCAGCTCCGAAGCAAGCCGATCGTCGCCGGGGCGGTGCTGGCCGCGTGCGCGGGGCTAGTCCTGGCAGCCGGGCCCGCTGACGCCGCGAGCGTCCATACCTCGGCAAGTGCAGCGAAGGTCAGCGCGGCTACGCCGACTGGCTTCTGGAACGGCACAGACAGTAGCTATATCGCCATCCCCGGCTCGGGTCCCTACAACGAGCCCGCCATCGGCGGCCCCTACGGGGGGTATGTCGGGATGATCGGGAACTGGGCCGCCTGGCAGCACTGCGGCAAGATCGTCGTCGATTCAGCCACCGACAGCAGCGACGCCCGCACGAACCTGGTGACGTATCACGACGGCATCGGCGTGGGGATCTACTGGTTCATGGCGGGCCCAGGTGTGGATCCGCACTACAACGGCAGCACCGCGGAGGCCACCGCCTGGGGCGCGGCGCAGGCCGCCAGGGTCATCAGCGATATCGGCACGATGAACCCGAAGCCGAACTACCCGGTCGTCTGGATGGACGTGGAACTGCCGGGCAAGGCACCCAGCTACACGCCAGCGCCAGATAACGGCTGGAACGCGGTGTACACGTCGGCCTGCAGCGGCAAGGTGCGGTCTTCCTTCGTCGCGACCAGCCTGGACCGGGCCGACTTCAACGGCTTCGCGAACTACCTGACCGCGCACTCGTCGTACAAGGCGGGCGTGTACTCAGCCCCCAGCATCTGGGGGTCGATCTTTGGCTCCGGCAGCGACGCCACGATCACCAACACCTACGAATGGACCTACAACGCAGACACCAGCAGCCTGAGCCACCACCCGAACGGCTGGTGCCTGCAAGGCACCAGCACGTGCGCCCATTTCTTCGGCGGTCTCACCAGCGCGAGCAAATACGCGCTCATGTGGCAGTGGTCTGGCGGCGGCGGGACGTATAACGGGTATGGCGATTTCGACCAGATCGATGCGAGCCGCACCCCGTAATGGCGGCATGAGCCCAGACGGCACGGGTACAGGCAGCACGGGTACAGGCAGCACAGGTACAGGCAGCACGGGTACAGGCAGCACGGTAACGGCGGCAGGCGGCCATGTGGCAGATTAGGACCAAGATCATGGTGGCGACCTCCGCCGTCGTGGCGACCGGTGCCATCGCGGCTGGCGCTTTCGTGCTGGCGGGCACCAAGACCGCGGCTCCGCCGCCCAAGCCGAAGCCGACACCAACACCGACGGCTACGCATTCCCCGGTCCCCCAGCAGTTGCTGTCGCCATTCACCGGCGAGCCGGTGCGCTCGCTCGGTCCCGTGCTCGCGATAAAGATCGACAACATCGTGTACGCCCGGCCGCAGACCGGGCTGACAGCTGCGGACATCGTGTACGTGCTGCCGGTGGAGGGCGGACTCACCCGGTTCCTGGCGATCTTCTCCTCACATTTCCCGCCGGTCATCGGACCGGTGCGCAGCACCAGGAAGGACGACCTGGAGCTGCTAGGCCAGTTCGGCCGCCCGGCGTTCGCCTACTCAGGTGCCCAGGGGCAGCTGCTGCCGGTGGTGGAGCGCGCCCGGATCGTCGACCTGTACGCCGGCCTGGTGGGCGGCTATTACCGCGACTATCAGCGGATCGCGCCGTACAACCTCTACGCGACCACGCGCGTGCTGATGGCTGAGGCGAAGGGTGCCAGCACGGCGCACAGCATCGGGTTCGCGTTCGGCCCCGCGCCCGCCGGCGGTCAGGTCACCAGGTCGGAGTCGGTGTCCTACCCGGCCGCGAAGTACACCTTCACCTGGGCGCCAGCGAGGCAACGCTGGCTGGTCACGATTGACGGCACGCCCGCGATGACCACCGACGGCGGCCGGCTCGGGGCCGCCACCGTCGTGATCCAGCACACGATCGTGCGCAAGTCCGGGTACCTGGAGTACGGCTACCCGCCGCCGTACGCGGAGACCATGGGCCACGGAACCGCCGTGGTGCTACGCAACGGCATGGCCTACAACGTCACCTGGTCGCGGCCAACGTTCAACGGCGGGACGACCTACACCACCACCTCGGGCCAGCGGATGACCTTTGCGCCAGGGCAAGTCTGGATCGTCCTGGTCGGCAACCCCACGATCGAGGCCGGCTAGCCGGTCGGCTGCTTCCCTCAGCGACCGCAGGCCACAGAACTCAGCGACGGCAGGCCGCAGAACTCAGCGACGGCAGGCCGCAGAACGCGTGACGAAGTGCTGACCGCCAGGCGGGCCGATGGAGAAGCCCTCGGGCTCGCCGGCCTCGACGTCAAGCACCAGGTCGGGCTCGTTCCACGCGGCGTAGAGCGCGGCGTCCATGAAGAACCGGCAGCCCTCGATGATGCCGAGCAGGAGATCGCGGTCACCGGTCAGGAACTCCCCGGCGGGAAAGCACATCGGCGTGCTGCCCGCGCAGCAGCCGCCCGACTGAACCAGCATGACCGGGCCGCCCCGGGCGGCGCACAGGCACCTCAGTGCCGCGCGCGCCGCCGGGGTCGCGGAGATCCGCGTGGCCTGCGGCCCCGCAGGGGTTCGCGGGGGCACAGACCGGCCCGTGGCTGCCACTAGAACAGCCCGAGCGGCTTGGTGCTGTAGCTCACCAGCAGGTTCTTGGTCTGCGAGTAGTGCTCCAGCATCATCTTGTGCGTCTCACGGCCCACGCCGGAGATCTTGTACCCGCCGAACGCGGCACCGGCCGGGTACTGGTGGTAGCAGTTCGTCCAGACTCTGCCTGCCTTGATGGCCCTGCCCATCCGGTAGGCCTTCGAGCCATCGCGGGTCCAGACGCCAGCGCCGAGGCCGTACAGCGTGTCGTTGGCGATCGCGAGCGCGTCGGCTTCGTCGGTGAACGTGGTGACCGCGAGGACCGGGCCGAAGATCTCCTCCTGGAAGACGCGCATCTTGTTGTGGCCCTTCAGCACTGTCGGCTCGAAGAAGTAGCCGTCAGCGAACTCGCCGCCGACGTCGGCCCGGTGACCACCGATGAGGACCTCGGCTCCCTCCTGCTCGCCGATCTCGACGTACGAGATGATCTTGGCGAGCTGCTGCGCGGAGTTCTGCGGGCCCATCATCGTCTCGGTGTCCAGCGGGTTGCCCTGCTTGATCTGGCCGATGCGGTCCAGGCACAGCGCCATGAACTTGTCGTAGATGCTCTCCTGGATGATGGCGCGCGACGGGCACGTGCAGACCTCACCCTTGTTGAAGGCGTACAGGACCAGGCCCTCGACGGCCTTGTCGAGGAACTCGTCGTTCTCCGCCATCACGTCGCTGAAGAACACGTTCGGCGACTTGCCGCCGAGCTCGAGCGTCACCGGGATGATGTTCTGCGCCGCGTACTGCATGATCAGGCGCCCGGTCACCGTCTCGCCGGTGAACGCCACCTTCGCGATCCGCGGGTTGGTCGCGAGCGCCTTGCCGATCTCGGCCCCAGGCCCGGTCACGACGTTGATCACGCCCGGCGGCACGATGTCGTCGATCACCTCCATGAGCTTGAGGATCGACCACGGCGTCGGCGAGGCCGGCTTGAGCACCGAGCAGTTCCCGGCGGCCAGCGCCGGCGCCAGCTTCCACGCCGCCATCAGCAGCGGGAAGTTGAAGGGGATGATCTGCCCGACGACGCCCAGCGGCTCCTTGAAGTGGTAGGCGATCAGGTCCTTGTCGATCTCGGAGATCTCGCTCTCCTCTGACCTGACGGCTGCGGCGAAGTAGCGGAAGTGATCGGCCGCGAGCGGGATGTCCGCCGCCAGCGTCTCCCGCACCGGCTTGCCGTTCTCCCAGCTCTCGGCCACCGCGAGCATCTCGCGGTGCTCGTCGATGGCATCGGCGATCTTGTTGAGCACTGCTGCTCGCTGAGCACCGGACAGCTCGCCCCAGGCGTCCTTGGCCGCGTGCGCGGCATCGAGCGCCAGCTCCACATCGTCGGGGGTCGACTCCGCGACTTCGCAGATCGGCTTCGCGGTGGCCGGGCTCAGGTTGACCCGGTAGCGGCCAGCGACCGGCGGCAGCCACTTGCCGCCGATGTAGTTCTCATACCGTGGCTCGACCGACACGACGCTGCCCGGCTGCCCTGGTGGAAGGTACTTCATTGTCTTCTCCCCTCTCAGGCCTGGCGGCGGCGAGAAGACCAACGAGTTCGGCCACTCGCGCCGCCTCTTCCACCACTCAATGAGCCGGCGATGGCGCCCTATAGAGGCGAAGGTCCTGGCGGTCGCGGCATGAGGCAGTGCGTGCCGCATAATCTCAACTGTGGCAAACCTCGTGATCACTGACGACACGGTGACAGTCCAGATGTCGGCGGCGGAGAAGGCCGAAGCACTGCACCGGGACCTGACGGTGCCGCGTAGCGCCATCACCGGAGTGCGAGTCGTCTCCAGTGGCATTGACGCAGTGCATGGCTTCAAGCTGGTGGGTGCGGGTATCCCCGGCGTGCTCATGGTCGGCACCTTCAAGGGGGCCGAGGGCAGCACGTTCGCCATCTGCCATCGCAATGGGCCGGCGCTTGTGATCGACATCAGGGGTGAGCACTTCGACCGGATCATCATTACCGTCGACAACCCGGAGCAGGTCGCCAGCCAGCTGCAGTAGCCGCGGGGTCAAGCCGGCTCGAGCTTCCCCAGCCTAGTCAGGCAGTCCCCGGCTTCGGTCATGATCCGCTCGATGAGCTCGGCGCACGACGGCACGTCATCGATGAGGCCGACCACCTGACCAGCCGCCATCACCCCGAGGTCAGGCCGCCCGTCCACCATTGCGGCCTTGAGCAGCATCGGCGTGTTCGCCGCCATGAGGACCTGGCTCCAGCTCAGCTCCGTGCCGCGCCGCATCGCCTCACCCTGCCTGATCAGCTCTGGCCAGCTCAGCCCGGACAGCTTGCGGAAGGCGGCGGCGTTCCGCGCCGCGCGGGCCAGGCCAGTCAGCCGGCCTGCCCGCTCCAGGCTCTCGATCAGCGGCGTTCGCAGCACCCGGTGCGGCACGCCGTCCACGCGCGTGGTCACAACGGTGTCCGTCAGCGTCTTGCCGAGATAGACCTGCTTGACCTCGTCGGCGACCGGGCTATCGGTCGTGAGCAGGAACCGGGTGCCCATCGCGATGCCGTCGGCACCGTAGGCCAGCGCCGCGACCAGTCCGCGGCCATCGAAGAAGCCGCCCGCCGCGACGACCGGGATGTCCACGGCCGACACGACCTGCGGGAGCAGCAGGCTGGTCGGGATCGGGCCAGTGTGCCCGCCGCCCTCGCCGCCTTGCACGATGACGGCATCGGCACCCCACTGCGCAACCTTCTCCGCGTGCCGTCGCGCGCCCACCGACGGGATCACGATCACGCCAGCGTCCTTGAGCCGCCTGATCATGTCCTGCTTTGGTGCCAGTGCGAACGACGCCACCCGGACGCCCGCGCCGATCATCAGCTCGATCCGCTCGGCGGCGTCGGGCGCGTCGGCCCGCAGGTTAACCCCGAAGGGGCGGTCCGTGCGCTGCTTCACCGCGGTGACCGCCGTGCGCAGGGCGTCGATCGTCATCGTCGCCGAGCCGATGATGCCGAGGCCGCCCGCCGCCGAGGTCGCGGCCGCCAGCCTGGCGCCGGCCACGAAGCCCATCCCGGTCTGCACGATCGGATACCGGATGCCCGTGAGCTCGGTTAGCCGGGTCCGGATCGGGTCGGGCACGCCCGTGGTCATCCGAGCTCCTGATCGCGCCGGGAGTCTGGGTCCAGCTGCTCGCGGATCAGGGTGAGCTCGGCCGCCGTGGGCAGCCGGGTCTGCGGTACCTGATACGGCGCCGCCAGCAGGAAGCCAGTCGCCTCGGCGACGTCAGATACCGAGACGCCGGGATGGACCGATCGAAGCCGCATCGAGTGATCGTGACCGGCGAAGTCAAGCACGGCCAGGTTCGTCACCACGCATCGCAGCTCGTGGAATGCGGCGGTCCGGCCGGACAGGCCCGTGGCCCGGTCGTAGCCGACGCCGCTCGCCATATCGACCTGATCGACGAAGACCCGGCGCGAGTGCGCGGGCACCCAGTAGCTCACCGGATGGTTCACGGTGTTGCCTGGCGCGCCGCGAACGCCGAGAAGCTGCGCCTTCGGCCGGGCCCAGTCCCCAATGCAGGAGATGTTCTGGTTCCCGAACTGGTCGATCTGCGCGGCGCCCATCATCACGTGCCGCTTGCCGGCGGCCAGCATGGTGAACACCTCCCGGAACGGCAGCCAGCCCTCGGCTACGCGCTCGCCTGGCTCGCCGCCTTCACCAGCCGGGCGAAGCAGCGTCGCCTCCCCGTCGGTGAGCAGCAGGTCCGGCTCGAAGGTGAGCTGTGCCAGCCGGGCGCCCAGGGTCGGGATGACGCCCATCGGGCTGGCAAGGATGGCGCCGTCGCCGCGCCAGGCTTCGGCGCAGGCGACGACGCAGATCTCGGCCAGCGTGGGCGCGGCTACCCCGCCTATCATTGCGCCGCCTTACCCGCCGCCTGGTCAGCCGGATGACTGGCCGCCTGGCCAGCCGGCTGGCTAGCCGCATGGTCAGCCGCGAACCTCGCCACCGCCGCCTGATAGTCCGACTCCTCGCCGGCCAGGAACTCGGCCGCGAACCCCGCCCACGCCTCCCGGCTCGCCGCCGACCGGGCATACAGCGCCTGGAACGCCTCGTCCCGGCCGTAGTCGGGCACGCAGCTGGTGAAGTGCGCGCCGTTCGGCGTCTCCACCACGCCGGTGACCATCGCCCGGTTGATCAGCAGGCTCTGTGGCGGGCCGCCGGCCAGCAGGTCCGCCGTCGCCACGACACGCTCGCAGGACATGTAGGCCCGCGCCGCCGCAAGGCAGAAGAGGTCGTCGAAGTACGGGTCGGGCCCGAGGTACTGGCCGTTCCCGCGCGCGTCGGCGCGGTTCATGTGGATCAGCGCCGCGTCGAGCGGGCGGGCCGGCACGGCGACGAAGTCCTCGCCGTCGGCATACGGCGACCGGACGGTGCGCAGCTCGGGGTTCACGCGGAGCACGTCGGAGCCGAGCCCGGCCCGCATCGGCAGGAACGGCAGCCGGTGCGCGGCTGCCAGCAGTCCCCAGTGCAGCATCCCCTCGTCCAGCTCGGTCAGCGCCAGCTCGCCACGCTGCCGGGCAAGCCGGAAGTGCGGTTCCAGCGGGATCGAGTCCAGCGACACGAACCCGGTGACCACCCGCCGCACCTTGCCTGCCGCGACGAGCAGCCCGACGTCGGGACCGCCGTAGCTGACGATCGTCAGGTCCGTGAGGTCAGACGCCGCCAGCGCCCGGACCAGCGCCATCGGCTTGCGCCGCGAGCCCCAGCCGCCAATGCCGATCATCATCCCCGACCGCAGCTCGGCGACGACGCCGGCCGGGGTCATCATCGCCCCGGTAGCCGCGCCGGCGCTAGCCACCACGGGGTCCCTCGACGAACGACTGCCGGGCCCGCTCGGAGATGCCAGTGAGGTTCAGCTCGAACGTGAAGCCCTGCTCGTACCGGTAGGAGCGGCGCATGTCGACCGGCTCGATGCCGTTCAGCGACTGCTTGGCCAGCCGGATGATCTCACCGTCCTTGGCCGCGATCTTCGCGGCGAGTGCCCTGGCCGCGGCCCGCAACTCGGCCGCCGGGACCACGTCGAGCACCGTCCCGTACCTCTTCAGTTCCAGAGCGGGAACGGGGTCACACGTGTACACCATCGCTCGCATCAGCTGCTGCGGCACGAGGCGAGCCAGGTGCGTGGCCGCCCCGAGCGCGCCCCGGTCAACCTCGGGCAGCCCGAAGGACGCGTCGTCCGCGGCGATCACGATGTCCGCGCTCCCGGCCAGCCCGACACCGCCGCCGAGGCAGAAGCCCTGCACCGCGGCGACGACCGGAACCGCGCACTCATACACGGCGGCGAACGCGGCGTAGCAGCCGCGGTTGGCCCCGATCAGCGTGTCGTGGCCCGCGGTCCGCTGCATTTCCTTGATGTCGACGCCCGCACAGAAGCCGCGGCCTTCGGCGGCAAGGACCACAGCGCGTACGGCTGGATCCTGGCCGGCTGCCGAGATCGCCGCCGCCAGGTCAAACCAGCCCTGCACCGGCAGCGCATTGACGGGCGGGAAGTCGATGACGACCTCGGCGACGCCGCCGCTGGTGTGCGTCTCGATGGTCATCGAGGGACCTCCCTCGCGCCGTAACCTAGCGTTTGCTTGGTCAGCGTAACACGCACCCGTAGGCCCGACGGGCAGTAAATGCGCCCTCACCAGGCTGGTCCGGCGGGCCCGATGCCAGCTGCTCAGTCGGGCTGGGACGGGCGCGATTTGGCCTGGTTGATGGCCGCCAGCAGCGCGTCCGGGTCGGCGACGTGGTCGAATGTCAGTGATCCGGGTGCGACTCGCCGCCGCGTGGTGCTCATGGACGGCACGCCCGTGCCCGGCATAGCCGGACCGGTCATGGCGGTGTCCGTGGCGTAGTAGGAACCGAACGGCTCGAAGACGACGGTCACGTGCCGGCCGTTGCGGCGCCGGCGGACCGACATCGATCTGCCGCGCACGGGCGTCTCGCGGAACGACCCGCCACTCTGGACAAGGACGCGGTCACTCGTGATGCCGTAGATCGTCCGGCGCCTGCGGACCCACCGGGTGACGAACCGGCCCGCCACCAGATAGACGCCGATCAGCAGGAATGGCACGCCGATCAGCCGGAAGGCAGGCGAAGCGCCGATGGCCTGCGCGCCGGCTTCCCACGCCACCGCGATGCCAAGCCAGATGAGGGTGAACGGCACCGCAATGATGTCGGCAGGCACGAAGACAACCGACGGATCGGGACGGCCGCACCAGAGCAGATGCTCGCCTGGTCGCAGCGAAGACTCAAGCTGCGCGGCCACGGCCGGATCGGTTGGGTAGGTGATGGCCATGTGCAGCCCCCGTCGGTGAATGGGGACCGAATGTATCTAACTGTGAATGTTCGCACAATAGAGCGGAGATAGTCGTGGCACGCGTCAGCCTGACCGTCACCATCCATACTGGCACCGCCGACGTCTGGGCCAGCGTCAGCGACCTGGCATCCCACACCGCGTGGATGCACGACGCCACGGCCATCCGGTTTGTCTCGCCGGCGACATCGGGGACGGGGGTCGTGATGGACTGCGATGTCAAGCTCGGTCCGTTCCGGCTCACCGACCGCCTGGTTGTGACCGAGTGGGTCGAAGGTCACGCGATCGCGATCCGGCACGAGGGAGCTGTCACGGGGACGGGGCGGTTTGTGCTCCGCGCGGCGGGACCAGCGCGGACAGCCTTCACGTGGACGGAGGAACTGGACTTCCCCTGGTGGCTGGGCGGGCCAGTCGGCGCCGCCGCAGCCCGGCCGGTACTCACCTGGACCTGGCGGCGCAACCTTGCGACGCTGCGCTCGCTGATCGAGAACGGCCCGGCGACGCCAGGCGCGGGCGGCTCGGGTGAGGCTGCGATCAGGTAGTAGTCGCCCACCGCGTGCCATCGGCGCCGTCGGCGACCTGGATGCCACCGGCGGCAAGAGCGGCGCGGATCGTATCCGACTCGGCGTAGCGACCCTGCGCGCGCAGCCTCGACCGCAGTTCTACCAGCGGCGCGACCGCAGGCCTGAGCTTGTCGACCGGGTCACGCAGCCCGTCGGTGACAATCTCGTCGAGCCTGCCGATCATGCCGCGGAGCACCGCCCGTGCTTGCTCGGTGCCCTGGTCCTCGTCGGTGTCGGCCATCCAGGCGTGCACCGCGTACTCCAGATCCAGGATCGTCGTGATCAGGCCCGTCCCGTCACGGTCGGCCAGCGCCGCCTCGAACTGCCGCTCCGCGCGCGCGACGACATCGGGCAGCGGCAACGGCGCGTCACGCTCGCGCTGGCTCGGTGCCGGCGCGTGCGACGTCACCGAGGTCGCGCTGAGCGCTCCGGTCCGGATCGTCGCCCGCAGGTCCGCGATCGGCAGCACAGCCGACGCCGCGACCACGGTAGACACGCCTTGCTTGCGGATCGTGAGGCCGCCGCGGCCACGCACCTCGGCGGTCTCCGCGACCAGGTCGAAGATCACCGCGGTGTGCTCGTCCACGCCCAGCACGGCCGCGTCGGCCGGGAGCTCGCGCTCCATGACGGCTAGCCGGCGCTCGCCGAGATAGCAGTAGCGCGTGTCATGCGTGCCGCCCTCGGCGTTGTCGTAATGCGGGATCAGCGCGACGCGCAGCCCGGCCCCCGCGAGCAGGTCCAGGCCTGCCAGCCAGTGGGGCGGCGCGCCGACCTTGTAGATCTCGTACACCGGCACGGCGGCCAGGCCAGCCGTGGCCGCGGCGGCCGACGCCAGCACCGTCACGCCGGTCCCGCTCGCGATCCGCTCGCGAAGTGCTTGTCCGACCGGGCTATCCCGCCATCGGGAGAGCGCGTAGGAGGGGCTGCCAGGGCCGGCGAAGACCCAGTCAGCAGTACGGATCCGAGCGGCGTCAGCGGGGTCGGCAGCGGGCGAGTCCGAGCTCGCCACGACGCCTACGTCGAGCCCGACGCTCGTGGCGAAATACGACACAGCGCGGCTGGAAATGTCGGCGGCGTTCTCCTGGAAGGCGTACGGGGCATCGAGCAGGATGGCCTCGGGGCGAGCGCTGCCGAGCCGGTCAATGAGCTCCTTGTGGATGGTGACCATCGTCGGGCTGGTCTCGCCGGAGCCCATGATGGCGAGGATCCGGCAATCTGGCTTCATCGGCTACCTCGTCCCCCTGCGGATCAGCCGGTGACCGCCTGGTCGGTTACCGGCACCGGCCCGCGACGCAGGTCTCGACTGTTTCTTCCGCCGCCAGCCTAACGGCGTCATCATGCAGGCCGGTCTTGCTGGCCGGTCTTGCTGGCCGCGGTTGGCAGTTGCCGGACTTGCCGGAACACTGTTGTGCAGCGCGGGTACACGGATCGGTGCTCGGCGACCTGTGCTCGACCGCCTAGACCAGAGTGGCCCCCATGCGGTTCGTGTTCAGCCCGCCCGCCGGCGAGGTATCCGGCCTGCTGACACTGCCATGGGCGCAGCCGCTGGAAGACTGGCACGACGAGCGGCTGGTCGAGATCCGCGAGCGCGGCATCTCACGGCACATCGTCAGGTTCGTCGCCGACAGCGGGCAGCTGTACGCGCTCAAGTCGATCAGCGAGATGCTGGCCCGGCGCGAGTACCGGTTGCTGCGCTCGCTCGCGGACCTCAGCGTCCCGGCCGTGGAGGTGGTCGGCGTCGTCGTCGACCGGGGTGCCGAGGAGGACGCGATCCTGGTCACGAAGTTCCTCGAGTACTCCAGCACCTACCGGGCCCTGTTCTCCAGCCGACGTGGTGGCCTGCCGACCGACCGGCTGCTCGACTCCCTGGTCGAACTCCTTGTCCGGCTCCACCTGTCCGGCTTCTTCTGGGGCGACTGCTCACTGTCCAACGCGCTGTTCCGCGCGGATGCGGGCAACTACCAGGCCAACCTGGTCGACGCGGAGACGAGCGAGCAGCACCCAGCGCTGACCGACGGGCAGCGCAGCTTCGATCTTGATCTTGCCTCCGAGCGTGTCTGCGGCGAGCTCATGGACCTACAGGCCGGGGAACTGCTGCCAGCTGACGTCGACCCGCTTGAGGTCAGCGACGAACTCCTCCGCCGGTACCAGGGCCTGTGGGAAGAGCTCAATCACGAGGAGATAGTCAAGCCCGAGGATCAGCGGCACCGGATCGCCAAGCGATTGCGCCGGCTCAACGAGCTGGGCTACGACGCAGACGAAGTCGAGCTGATCGACGCCGCGGACGGAACCCGGCTCCGCGTGCGTACCAGGGTCGCCGAGTCTGGTCAAAGCAGCCGCCAGCTGTTCCGGCAGACCGGGATCGGCGCCGAGGAGCACCAGGCGCGGCGGCTGCTGAACGACATCGCGAGCTTCCGCGCTTATAAGGAACAGAAGCTCGGCCACCCGGTGTCGGAGATCGTCGCGGCCCACCGCTGGCTGGAGGAGGTCTACGACCCGGTCGTCGCCGCGATCCCGGCGTCGCTGCGCGGGCGGCTAGCCCCGCCGGAGATCTTCCACGAGATCCTGGAGCACCGCTGGAACATGTCGGAGGCAGCCGGGCGTGACGTCGGCACGACCGCGGCCGCTCGTTCCTACTTCGCTACCGTGCTGCCAGCCGTCCCGCAGCCGCTGACAGCGCAGGCAGACGCCGACGTGGATCTCGCCGGAGAGCCTGCCGACGACATGGCCGACGAGCTCGTCGGCGGCGACTGAGACGTCTACCTAGCGATTGCTTGGTCACCTAGCATGAGCCCATGCATGCGGCGGACGGCAGCGAGCAGGCGGACGGAGCCCACGCGGCCGCGGGCGGAGCTGACGCGGCGGCGGACGGGACCGGCGCGGCGGCGGACGGGACCGGCGCAAGCGACCGCGGCCAGCCAGGCCAGACCGGCGCCATCCCGCCTGGCCTCGCCGTCGTCATCACCGGCGGCACTCGGGGCATCGGGGCCGGCATCGCCAGTGCGTTCCTGCGGGCCGGCAGCCACGTCCTCGTCTGCGGCCGGACAGCGCCCGTCGATCCGGCGATGTTGCCATCGGCCGACGGGCGGACCGCGGCCTACTGCCAGGCGGACGTCCGCGACCCAGACCAGGCCGCCCGGCTGATCCGCGCCGCGCGCGCGGAACTCGGCCGCGTCGACGTGGTTATCAGCAATGCAGGCGGCTCGCCTGAAGCGGCGGCGAGCACCGCATCACCCCGTTTCCATCAAAAAATCATCGAGCTCAACCTCCTCGCGCCGTTGCACGTGGCCCAGCACGCCAACGAGGTCATGCAGGCACAGGATGGCGGCGGCACGATCATCATGATCGGTAGCGTGAGCGGCACCCGGCCGTCGCCGGGCACTGCTGCGTATGGCGCAGCCAAGGCGGGCCTGCATCACCTGGTGACCAGCCTCGCCATCGAGTGGGCGCCGCTCGTGCGCGTGAACTGCGTGGCGCCCGGTTTCGTGCAGACCGAGACGGCATGGAGTCACTACGGTGACGCCGAAGGCACGGCCGCGGTGCGCCGGACAGTGCCGCTCCAGCGGATGGCGACGCCGGAAGACGTGGCCGGTGCGTGCCTGTTCCTCGCATCGTCGCAGGCCGCCTACGTCAGCGGCGCGACGCTGCTGCTACACGGCGGTGGCGAGCCGCCAGGTTTCCTGGCCGCCGTGCGCGGACCCGGCTAAGTTCGGCTATACCGTGCCGCCTCTCCGGTATACCCTCCGAGCAAATAGAACACGTTTCAGTTGAGGGGCACGCGATGGTTGCTTCGATCAAGACGCACCGGGATGAAATCGGACTCACCGACGGTCAGCTGCTGATCGACGGGTCCTGGGGACCTGGTTCAGCGGAGCAGACCTGGACGCACAGCCACCCGGCGACCGGCGAGGAAGTCGCCTCGTTCCCGGTCGCAAGCCCGGCGGATGTGGACCGGGCAGTCCGTGCCGCCCGGACGGCGTTTGACTCAGGCCCCTGGCCGCGCGCCCGCGCCACCGAGAAGATCCGGGTGCTGCACAGGATCGCCGACCTGGTTCGCGAGCACGGCGACGAGCTACTCGCCCTGCAGGCGCTCGACAACAGCGTGCCGCTCAGCTTCGGCGCCGTCTACGGGATGTCGGCCGCGTTCGTCGCCGACGTCTTTGATCACCATGCGGGCTGGGTTGACAAGCTCGGCGGCGAGACTCTGCCGCCGTATCAGGGCGGCGATCACCTCGTCATGACGCTCCGGGAGCCGGTCGGCGTCGTCGCGGCCATCGTGCCGTGGAACGCGCCACTGCTCCTGACCGCGCAGAAACTCGCGCCTGCGCTCGCGGCGGGCTGCACGGTCGTGCTCAAGCCGTCCGAATACGCGACGTTCGCCGTGCTGCGGCTCGTCCGCCTGATCGAGGAGGCGGGGCTGCCGGCCGGCGTGCTCAACGTGGTGACCGGGCCGGGCGACCCGACGGGCGACGTGCTGATCAACCACCCGATGGTCGACAAGATCTCCTTCACGGGCAGCCGCGCGGTCGGCCGCAAGATCATCGAGGCGTCGGCGAGCACGTTCAAGCGGGTCAGCCTGGAGCTCGGCGGCAAGAGCCCCGCGCTGGTCTTCGCCGACGGTGACGCGGGGACCGCGGCCGCGCTGACCATGGGTACCGTCACGCTCGGCCTGTCCGGGCAGGTCTGCCTGGCCCAGACCAGGGCGCTGGTGCACCGGGACAAGGTGGAGGAGTTCCTCGGCATGGCCGAGGTGATCGCCGGGATGGTCAGCTACGGCAACCCGTTCGACCCGGCCGTGACCGCGTCGCCGCTGATCAACCCGCGCCAGCTCGACCGTGTGCTGGGGCTGATCGGGACGGGCCAGGAGGAAGGCGCCCGGCTGGTCTGCGGCGGTACCCGCGGCGACGGCGACCTGGCGGCCGGCAACTTCGTGGCGCCGACCCTGTTCACCGACGTGCACAACGACATGACCATCGCCCGCGAGGAGATCTTCGGCCCGGTGCTGTCGGTCATCCCGTTCACTGACGAGGACGAGGCCATCGCGATCGCCAACACGACCGAGTACGGGCTGGCGGCGACCGTGTGGACATCCGACATCAAGCGCGCGCTGCGGATGACCAAGGCGCTGCGGGCCGGCACGGTAGGCATCAACGGCTACGCGCTCGAGCCGCACGCGCCGTTCGGCGGCTATCAGCAGTCCGGCCTCGGCCGCGAGGGCGGGCGCGCGGCGATCGAGTCGTACACCGAGGTCAAGACGGTGCTGATCCCGACGACCGACGAGATGATGTAGCCCGCGTCGTTCGCTGCCGACCGGCTGGCCCACGTTTCACACCCGCATGCCGTGCAGTTCTGCGTCCGAGTTGCCGCTTTTGCGCGCGCGTTAGCCGTGAAATCTGCAGCTCGGAGTCTCCGCCCGACCCGCCGTGCGACGGATCGCGCCGACCAAGGACTGATGCCAGGCCTTTCGGCCCTAGCTCAGGCGCCTGCCTCGGTAGCGGATAGAGCTGTGTGAAGGGAGGCCCGAGGTGATCACGCATGGTGAACTAGACAAACTACGCAGCATCAGGGCGCCCGAAGACAGCATCTTGTCGCTGTACCTGCAGATTCCGCTGGATCCCGCCGGCCTGCGTGAGTTGCCGGCCCGCGCGAGCGACCTGATCAGGTCGGCGCCTAGCGCGCCAGGCCAGCAGCGCACCGACGACGAACTCGTCGCGCGCGACGCCATCGCGGGCCACGCCCGGCAGTGGCTCGGGCACGCGCTCGGCATCTTCGTCTGCGGCGACCTCGGGCTCCTCGAGGTGGTGCCGTTGCCAGGCGCTTCCTGCGAGCGGGCGGTCTGGGCGACCAGGCCCCACATACGGCCGCTGCTTGCGGCATTGCAGCGCCATCCTGACCACCGGATCGCGGTCATCGATCGCCGGCATGCCTGGCTGTTCGCGGTGACATCGGACGGCGTCACGACCGTCGCCAACCGGACCGGCGACCCCGTCACCGGCGGGACCGCGGCTGCCTGGCACGGGCTCGAGCCCGACCACGTCCAGCGACGCCTGACGGAACTCGCGCGACATCATTACCAGGACGCGGCCGCGGTGCTTGAGCAGGCGGCACAGCGCGGCGGCCGGCAGCCGCTTGTCCTCGGCGGCCACGCCGATAGCATCAATCACCTGCTGGCGGCCCTGAGTCCAGCTGTGCGTGAGCAGTACGCCGGCTGCTTCGCGGCCGATCCGCACCTGCTCACCCCTGCCCGAGCCGAGGAGCTGGCCGCGCCGGTCATCGCGCGCCGAGCCGGACTGCAGGAGCGGCAGGTCACTGACCAGCTCACGGGGCGGACGTCGAGCGTGCGCGCGGCCATCGGCCTGAACGGCTGCCTGGCCGCAGTCAACGCCGACGCAGCGGATCTGCTCGTCATCACCGACGAGGGCGTTGTGCCGGGCTATGTCTGCGAGCGCTGCGGCGTGCTGAGCGTGACCGGCGAGGACTGCTGTGACTGGGGGGCCGCGTCACGAGCGGTTCCTGACCTGCTGGAGGAGATGGCGCTGCGCACACTGGCCAGCGCGGGCGAGGTCATCGCGGCTCGCGGGCTCGGGCTCGAGGCGATCGCAGCCCGCTTGCGGCCGGAGGCAGCCGAGTGACCAGCCAGCCTGCGGCCGGGCAGGTCAGTAGCGGATGTAGACGGCCGTGCCGGGGACGGCCATGAGCGTGTGGAAGAACGCCGCGACATCCATCGGGATCCGGACGCACCCGTGCGATACCGGCGCCAGCGGCACGTCGGTGTCTCCGTGAATCGCGTATGCGGTGCCGATGAAGAAGACCGGGTTGTACATCTCGCCGAGCGGAACGGTCACCCAGCCAGGGATGAAGGACCGCGTCCGGTAGTCGCCGACCGGCGTGATCGCGTACGCGCAGCCACCGCCCGGCGAGCAGTAGTAGTAGCCACCGCCAGTCGAAACGTGGCTGATCAGCGCGACCTGGCCGGCCCGGTACAGGACCAGCACCTCGCGACGCAGGCTGACCTCCACGCGAGTCGCCGGACTGGATGGGACAAGGACAGCGGGATTGCGCGGGTGCGCCAGCGCCGCCAGCATTGCCGGGCCAACTACGTCTGCCGCGGGCAGTCCCTGTACCTCCTGGAACGCCCAGACCGCTTCGAGGGTGTCGCCGCCGAACCTGCCGTCTAGCACGCCCGGGTAGTACTTCAGGGCTGCCAGTCGCTGTTGCAACCGGAGTACCTGCGGGCCTGACATGCCCGGCGCGAGCGTCTGCGTAGGCAGTGACGGAGCGGGGGCAGGCAAGCCAGACGCTGGCGCCGCGGCTGACGTCGGTGCCGGGGATGACGACGGGGTCGCGGCGGGCGGCGACGCGGATGCGGCCGACGATGCCGATGGGGCCGACGACGCAGTGGGCCCCGGCCGGGTCGTCGCGGCTGGTAGCCGTGACGGCGGTGAGCCAGGTGCGGCCGTTCCGCAGCCGACCGCCAGTACCGCCCCGACGAGCAGGCCGGTCAGGGCGATCAGCCAGGAAGCCGCCGAACGATGCACAGATCCCTCCAGCCGGCCCCGCCGATCCAGCACCCCCGGACCGGTCCCGGCTGTCATCAGGATCCGCGCGCGCAGCGGCCGCTGCCTAGGGCCTAAGGTCGCGACGTGCGCGGCGAACTGCCTGGCACACCGCGAGATGTGCACGCGCCCGTCCGCCAGAACCACGCCACCCGAACCACGCCGCCCGAAACGCCCGCTTAGCTCCTCTTGCACCGCCGGCCCGGTCACCCTTGCCGCAACGCGTGTACCGGAGGTACGAAGCCTTCGTACCTCCGGTACACGCGTTATCGGGCCAGTCGTCGTCACTGCGCCAGCCCGACGGGGCAGTCAGGAAAGGCCTGGCGGCAGCCCCAGGGCCGGGAACGTGGCCGGGCCGAACGTCGTGATCTCCGCGATGACCCCGTCCTCCACCCGCAGCACATCGAGCTTGAACGGGCGGAACACCGAGTCGCCCGGCCGCCGCAGGTAACTGCCCGCGGCAGGCATCCGGTTGGCGCCGGCCGGCCGCAGCCGCCAGTCACCATCCCGGTCGGGACCGAATGCCCGCTCGAACAGCGGCGCCATGCCATCCAGGCCCCGGAAGCAATACGGGTAGGGCGGCATGGTGACGCGAATGTCAGCGGCGGAGATGCGGGCGATCGCGGCCGGGTCATATCGCTCGTGCGCCTCGATGAACTGGGCCAGCAGTTCTCGCTCGGCCGCAGTCGGCTGCCCGGCCTGCCACTCCGCGCGGCGCGGCGGCAAGTGCTCGCGCAGCTGCGACCGAGCCCGCTGCACCGCGCTGTTGGCCGCGGGAACGCTGACGCCGAGCAGGTCGGCGGCCTCGGCGGCAGACCAGCCGAGCACGTCGCGGACTATCAGCGCGGCACGCTGCCGCGGCGGCAGCACCTGGAGGGCCGCCAGGAACGCCAGTTCGATGGTCTCGCGCCCGATAGCCGCGTCGGCTGGCTCGTCGCCCGCGGCTACCTCGTCCAGCAGCGGATCCGGATAGGGCTGCAGCCAGGGCAGGTCGGCGTACGACGTGACCGACGCCGGACGGCGCGACCGCTGCCGCAGCATGTCCAGGCAGGTGTTCGTGGCGATGCGGTAGAGCCACGCCCGGTACTCAGGTCCGTGGCCAAGACCAGCCCGGCCGCGCCAGGCCCGCAGCAAGACCTCTTGCACGGCGTCCTCAGCGTCGTCGAACGAGGCAAGCATCCGGTAGCAGTGCACGTGCAGCTCCCGCCGGTGCAGCCGGGCCAGCTCGTCGAACGCGGCCTGGTCGCCAGCAGCCGCGGCCGCGGCCAGGCCGGCGTCCGCGCTCAATGCGCCGCCTCGCCCGCCTTGACCTCCTGGACCATCCAGCCGTTGCCGTCCGGATCGCTGAACGACAAGAACGAGCCGTAACTGGCCTGCTGCGGGTCAGGTCCGGGCGTCTGCCCCTGTGCCCCGAAGTGGAACACCTCGCTGGCCTCGACGCCGCGGCCGGTGAGCTCGGCGCAGGCCGCGTCGATGTCGGTCACCACCAGGTGCAGGCCCTGGACCGAGCCGGCGGCGTCCGGGTTGCGCATCAGCGTGACCGAGCACGCCGACCCCGGCGGGGTGAGCTGGACCACCCGGAAGTCCTCGCCGGATCGATGATCCACGTCGAGCCGGAAGCCGGCCCGCTCGACGTAGAAGTCCTTGGCCCGGTCCACGTCGGTGACCGGGATGATGACGAGCTCGAGCTTGAAGTCCATGACAGTAGCCTCCCTGACAGCCAGTTGATGCTCGATACCGACTGAAACGATCGCGGGCGGCAGAACTCATCGGTGCTCCGATGAGTCATCGGAGCGCCGCCCGGCCGGGCGGGCGGGCGGCGCCCGGCCGGGCGCCCGCCGGAGCTAGTGAGCGAGCAGCTTGGCGTGATCCCAGGAGATGACCTTAACCGGCTGGACGATATAGCCATAGCGCTTGCGCGCGGCGTTCGCCACGTACTCGCTGATCGCCTGGCTGTCCGCGCCCGCCGCGGCGTCGGCCCTGGCGTTACCCATGACGTCACCGATGGCCAGGCCGATCTGGTAGACGGCGTCCGGCTCCGTGATCGTCTCGACGGTGCCCTGGATCTGCACGCCCCGCAGGTCAAAGTAGGCATCGCCGGTTTCGACCAGGCAGCTGATCCGCGGGTCCCGAGCGAGATTGAGCGCCTTCTGCGACGTCCGGTAGGTCCAGAATGCGATCTTCCCGTCGACCAGCGTGTAGTACATGGTCACCAGGTGCGGATACCCGTCCGGGCTGATCGTCGCGAGCTGCACCTTGCGGCAGCTCGCGAGCATGCCGGCCACCTCGTCCGGCGTCATCATGACGCGGTCACGCTGCTTGGCCACTACTGCCCTCCGTCCGCGCCGAAGCCGATCGTCTCGGTGGCCAGAGACAGCGTGTCCTCGCACAGGAAGCCGGCCCCCGACGGCCCGGTCGCAAAGCCGGCGAGTGCGCCGGCAACGGCGTCGAGCGTCCACATCCCGTCTGGCGACCCGTGCTCTTTGGCATGGAACGTGGCCGCCACCGTCGGTGGTGCCATTACGGCCGCGACGCCGCCGTGCACCACGAAGACCTCGCCGTTGATGTGCGCGGCCGCGGGACTCGCGAGGTAGGTCACCAGCGGAGCGACGTACTCGGCACCGAGCGGATCCAGCCCGTCCGCCGGCGCGGCCCCCATCAGGTCGCCCGTCATTGCCGTCCGCGCCCGCGGGCAGATCGCGTTCGCGCGCACGCCGTACCGGGCACAGCTGCGGGCAGTCGTCAGGGTCAGCGCGGTGATGCCGCCCTTGGCCGCGGCGTAGTTCGGCTGACCAGACGACCCGAGCAAGAACGCCTCGGACGAGGTGTTGATGATCCGGGCGTAAACCTCACCGCCGGCCTGCTTGCTCGCCTCGCGCCAGTACGCCGTCGCCACGCGGCTGGTGAGGAAGTGACCCCGCAGGTGCGTGCGCAGCACCAGGTCCCATTCTTCGGGCGACATCGAGAAGATCATCCGGTCGCGGAGCACGCCTGCGTTGTTGACGAGGATGTCCAGGCGGCCGAACTCACGCAGCGCCGTGGCGAGCAGGTCCGTCGCGGTCGACCACTCGCCGATGTCGCCGGTGGCAGCGGCAGCGGTGCCGCCCGCGGCCCTGATCTGCGCGGCGGTGTCCTCGACCCCGGGCCCGTCCAGGTCGTTGATGACGACACTGGCGCCGGCGGCGGCGAGTCCCAGTGCCTCAGCGCGGCCAAGCCCATGGCCCGCGCCGGTCACGATCGCAGCCCGCCCAGCGAGGCTCACCTGCTCGGTCATCTGCCAGCTCCTTCGTCAGTATCCCGGCCCGGACAGCATGCCGCCGTCGACCACGAACTCGCTGCCTGTGCAGTAGGACGACTCGTCGGCGGCGAGGTAGACGACCAGGTGGGATACCTCGGACGACTTGGCGAAGCGCGAGATCGGCAGCGAGCGCATGTAGCCCTCGCCGTCGCTGATGTCGGTGAAGGACTCGAACGCGGTCGCGGTCATGGTGGTCATGATGCCGCCCGGGTGCACCGAGTTGACCCGGATGCCGAACTTGCCGAGTTCCTGTGCGGCCGAGCGGGTGACGCCGCGGACGCCGAACTTGCTGGCGCTGTAGGCGGACATGCCCGCCGCGCCCGTGAAGCCCTCGACCGAGGAGATGTTGATGATCGAGCCGCCCCCGGCGGCCGTCATCGGGTCGATTACGTTCTTGACACCGAGCCACTCGCCGATCAGGTTCACGTCGATGACCCGGCGGAACTCGGCCAGGGTCATGTCCGCGATCTTCTTGTTCATCAGGATGCCGGCGTTGTTGACCAGGACGTTGAGAGTGCCGAACGCCGTCACCGTCGCGGCCACCGCAGCCGCCCAGTCAGATTCACTGGTCACGTCCTGGTGGACGTAGCGGCAGTTGTCCTCGCCAAGCTCGGCAGCCAGTTCCTTGCCCTTGTCGTCGAGTATGTCGCCGAGAACGACCCTGGCGCCCTCGGCGACGAAGTGCCGCGCGTGCGACTTGCCCATGCCTCGTGCGCCGCCGGTGATCAGCGCCACCTTCCCGTCGAGCCGGCCCATCGTCACCTCGTCGTGTGTCAGTCGCCCGTGCTCGCGCGCGGCCAACGTCGGAAGCAAACGCTTGCTTGGTCAGCAGGCTAACAGCTGCGACCATACCGTGGCACCTGGCTGCACGGTCTCAGGCTGCGGTCTCGACCACGCCGGCCGGCAGGGACGCAGCCCCGGCCGCGTGCGGGATCGCGATGTGCACAGGCCGGTTGAGCCAGTTGACGACGTAGGTAAGCGTCACCTTGCTGCCGGCCACGGTCTCGGCCATGCGAATCTTCTTCACCTGCTCGCCCGGCCCGATCCACAGCACGAAGTGGATGTCGCCGGTGATCTGGCTCGCAATCGGGGCCAGCTGGGCGCGCTCGGCGCTCGGCATATCCGCGAGCGCGGCTGCCGGTGTGAGGTAGCCCGCGTACTTCGACGTGGGGACTCCATCGACGGTCTGAGGCCCTTCCAGGCGCAGGTGATCGCTGGCCTGCAGCAGGCTGACCTGCGACATCGGGTCTTCGTTCTGCACGTCGTAGATCCGTGTTGACAGGCCGAGCTGCGATAGCGGCACCTTGATCCAGGACTCCGGCGCGCCCGGCGTGAGGCTGGCCTGCAGGTACATGGCCCTGCGGTTGATGATCGCCGACAGCTGCGCCGTCCGGCCGGCGACGGTGACAGTGAGCTGCTCGGATATGCGCAGCGGCGTCCGCTGCACGAGCACTTGTCCGGACACTGTCGCCCGCACGGCGCCACGGATCTGCTCCCGGAATGAAACTGACACAGTCCTCGCAGCCGCCGACTGGCGCTCTGCCGCCTGTGCATCCAGCGTCGGCGGGGCAACCGCCTGACTCGCCGACGGCGTCGCGCTCGGCGTCGCGCTCAGCATCGACGAAGCCGGCCCCGCGAGCGACCGATTCGACGGCTGCAACCACGAGCAGCCGACCGCGAGCAGGGCTAGGACAACGGCGACGACTGCCAGCGCACTACGGCGCAGCAGGCGGGGTGCTGCCCTGTCCATGCTGACCCCCCAAAATGCCGACAAGCATCCCCATGGTCGCACCGTACTCCGGCGGAATGGCCGACCCGGCGGATTTACGCCAAATCTCGCGGGCGGGTGGATTCGTCAGCGGGACCGGACCGCCGGGCTGGTGATCCCGTCGAACAGGAGCCGAAGCAGCGCGTCCACGACCTGGTCGGTGCTGAACCCGCCCGCCTGCCGCCAGTTCATCGGCAGCCAGAGGATGTCGCGCAGCAACCGGTAGGTCAGCCTGACGTCCAGATCGGGGCGGAACACCCCGGCCTCCTTGCCGCGCTCGAGCTGAGTGATCCAGATCTGCTCGATCTCGCGCAGGTCCTTGCGCATGTAGGCGAATCGCGGCTGCGTGCTGAAGTAGCTCCAGTCGTTCTGAAGCATGGTCAGGGCCGCGTGGTGGCGGGCCAGCGTGTGACTGCTGGAGCGGACGATGCGCTCGAGCACGTCGGCGGGATCGGTGCCCGAGCTGACGGCGGAGCGATAGTCCGCGAGTACCTCATCAAGGAAGCCGGACAGCACCTCGTCCCCGATCGCTTCCTTGGACTCGAAGTGGTGATAGATACTGCCGGACAGGATGCCGGCCGCCTCGGCGATCTCCCGCACCGTCGTGGCGCGATAGCCCTTCTGCGCGAATAGCTCGCTCGCGATCCTGACCACGTCCGCTCGCCGCTGCGACCGGCCGGCGCCGTTCGCCACGGGCACGGGCGCGGCGGCCCGGCGTGCAGGCTGGCTCTTGCGCGACGGCCCCATCGCGCCATTATGGCCGGTGGACGCGCAACCTCCCAAGCGCTTGCTTGGCTTCGGCCGCGCGCCATCTCCGCCGGGCCCGGCGCTCGCCTGGGCCTGGCCGCCGTCGCTAGGTCGCGGCCGGGTAGCTGGCGGCCAGCGCTGCGCCAGCCTGATCGGCGAGCGCAGCCGCGACCAGCAGCTGCTCGCGCGTCGGCCGACTGCCTGGCTCGGGCTGCATGAGGAACCGGCCCTGGAGCCGACCGCCGCTCTCGACCAGCAACTCGAGGGCTGTTCCGGCTGGCAGATCGGCCGAGTGGAGATCGTACGGCTCGCCGTCGATAACGACGCGGCCGTCATGCAGGAGCCTGGCCGGCCTGCCGATGCCGGCCACGCCGTACTGAAACTGGCACGAGCGCAATGACAGAAGCTGGGCCAGCGATACGGCGATCTGATCCACGAGCGTCGACGGCGAGTCGCCGGTGGCGACCGCCCGCGCCGCGTCGTTGATTCCCTCCAGGTACCCGGCTCGCCTACTGGCGGTGGCGTGCTGACGCCGCCCCCAGACCGCGATCTCCGTCACCGCCATGCCGATAACCAGCAGCAAGATCGTCGTCTCGATGTCGGCCGCCCGCGTGATCGCGAACTGCTCATACGGCCGGGTCAGGAAAAAGTCGAACCAGGCGGCCGCCGACACCGCGGCTGCATAGCCTGCCGTCCGGTTGCCTGCGGCGGCTACCGCGACGACAAGCAGGATCATGGCGAGGGCGGCGTCGGTGTTGGCGAAGTTCGCGCGGACCGGCACCAGGATGGCGGCCAGCGCGAGCGGCCCGGCCAGGCCCGCCGCGATCGCGAGGTGGTCGCGGCTCAGCCAGCCGAGTGCTCGCGGCGGTGTCGTGCCTGGCGAGGCACCAGCAGCCGTCGTGGGCTGCGGGCCTGTCGGCCTGTCCGGACCTGTCATGGCCACCTCCAAGCCCGCGGCCGCTGCTGCACGCCAGCCAGAGCGAGTGCGCTGCCGCCAGCTTTTCTTACCGGTCAGGCTAACCAGCAGCGGGCCAGCCGTGGCTGGCCGGGGCCAACGAATACGGAACTCATGCGAGACTGCCGCGGCGAAGCGCCCTGGCGACAAGCTGGCGGCCGCGCGACCCGGTCATGACCAGGGTGACCAGGCACGTAGCGGCCAGCAGCGCGTACGGGACGAAGTCGGAGCTGACCTCTGCGATCCCGCCCGAAGCAGCGGCCCCGATGCCCTGGCCGCTAGCCCAGGCAAGATTGCCGAGCCCGAAGGCCAGTCCCTGGTTGAGCTGGAGCCGGTCCGCGCCACCGCTCAGCAGCGTCATGGCCGGCGTGAACAAGGTGCCGAAGGCTGGCATCCCGACGATGAGCAGCGCGATGAGCCACGGCGCCGGGGCGAGGACCGGCGCGAGCAAGCTGACTACGACGGCCGCCGCCAGCGAGATCCGGACCGGCACCAGCGGCCCGCGCCGATCGGCGAGCCTGCCGCTCAGCGGGGCCAGGCCAGCCTCGATCGCCGCCGAGGCGAGGAACGTGAGCCCGATCAGGGTGGCGTCGACGCCGAGCCGCCCGAGGCGCAGTGGCGCCAGCACGTCGATGACGCCGAAAGCCAGGCCGGCCAGCATGGTCAGCCACATGCCCGAGCTCACCCGCAGGTCGCGCACCGCTGGCCAGGCGGCCGCGAGTCCTTGCGGCTTGACCTCCCGCGGTCCGGGCACTGCGAACGAGGCCACCATCAGCGCGCCGCCGGCCACGGCCGCGGCCGAGAACGCCGGTCCGGTCCCGACGTGGCTGGCGACGGCGCCGACAACCGGGCCGAGTAGCGCCCCGCCGACCGCAGCCCCCATGGCGCTGCCGATGAGCTCGCCGCGCCGCTGCGGCGGGGCTGCGGTCGCGAGCCAGGCCATGCCGGCCGCCCAGGTGCACGCGCCCCCGAGGCCCTGCACGAACCGCGCGCCGTCGAGTACCAGCGGCTGCGAAGCCCAGCCGAAAGCCAGCGTGGAGACGCTCATGAGCGCCAGGCCGATCAGGACGACGGCACGATCACCGACCCTGGCCACGAGCACGCCACCGGGCAGCGCACCGATCAGCGTGCCGAGCGGGTAGGCAGCGACGAGGACCCCGGCGCCGGCCTTCGACAACCCGGCGACGTGCGCATAGTGCGGCAGCAGCGGCGTGAGCGCGGTAAAGAAGATGGTGTCGACCAGCACGAGCGCGCAGACGAAAAGCAGCAGCACCCGGACGCGGGGCAGCAGCTTCGGCATCCCGCCGACGCTACCGCACGCACCGGCGGGGCATTGATCGCGGGCGAGTGGTCGCGATAGGCATAGCGGGTGGAACCGGACCGTCCGCTGCCGACGTCCAAGGGGAAGCCTGCCCGGAGAAGAGGGACGCCATGACGCTCACGGCGCGCACCACCTTGACGCGTTCGCTGCTGGCTACGCTGGCCCTTGCCCTGGCCGCCGCGGTGGCGGGGTGCGGCAGCGGGCCAGGGTCCGCCCACGGTGCCGCGGCCGGCGGCAACTCCGCGACCGGCGGGAGCGCGGGCGCCACAACCGGCTCGGCTGGTGCGGCCACAGGCGGCGGCAGCGCGACGGGCGGCAGCAGCCCGGCGGGCGGCGTGCCTGCCGCAGCGCGGAATCTGATCTGCCCGCCGGTGTTGACCGGCGGCCGCCTCAACCCACTGCTGTCGCAGGCGATTCCAGCCGGGTTCAGCGCGGTTGCCGTGGTGCGCTGCCTGCCGGCCGGCGGGATCGCGCCCGTGCGCGGGCAGTGGACCTACGTGCAGAAGGAAGCGGCCGTCGCTGGCCTCGGGCCGCTGCTGACCGCGCTGCGCGCGCCGTCAGCCCGGCACAGCGGGGCGGGCGTGGCGCCCGGCTGCCCCGTCCTGGCCGCCGTGGTGCCACGCCTGGCGCTGATCGGCCGTGACGGCGCAGTGATCTACCCGCGGATCCCCGTCACCGTGTGCGGCGCGCCCGTTCAGGCGGTGCTGGCCAGTCTCGGCGCGCTGCACTGGATCGGACTCGGCAACCCGGTCGGGCTACAGCCGGTCCAGCCACCGGGCGTCCAACCACCGGGCGTCCAGCCACCGGGCCCGGGCACGCCGCAGACCGCAGCGCTTCCAGGCAGCTGATCGATCGGCCCGCGCCGGACAGATACGGCGGTCCCCAGTCCTGCGGCGCGCTGATGCCGCCGCCGAGGTGGCGAAGGTCGACTCGATCAGCTTGCGCATCGGCTAGTTCCCGGCCACTACAACGACCGCCGCAGCAGCGAGTCCAGCTTCGTGAACGAGCTCTCCCAGCCCTTCACCGAGTCCTCGCCTATCTGGTCGTGGAACGGGCCTTGCCGAAGCTCGAGCCTGGTCTTGCCGCCCGGCTCGGCATGGAACTCCAGCCGCAGCCGGAACCTGACGCTGCCGGTGGTGCCAGGAATACCTACCACGTCCTGGTGCGCGACCAGCAGCTCGTTCTCGATGACCTCGGTGAAGGTCGCGTCGATGACGCTGCGCTCGGTCGGGTCGTCGTCGCTGACCATCGCGAGCCGCTGATAGCCGCCGACCCGGGCGTCGACCTCGGCTGTCTCGTACGGCACCGAGTAGCCGACCGGGCCAAACCACTGGCACAGCTGGTCAGGGTCGACGAAAGCCCGGTAGACAAGCTCGGGCGGGGCGTCGAAGATCCTCGAGATCGTGATTTCCCTGGTCGTGGTCATGACACTGCCTTCCTAGTCGCGATGTGATGGCGGCATTCGCTAGCCGGGCCGAAGGAGGCTGGAGAGCGTGCCGATCGACTCGAGCCACGCCTCATGAACCTCGCCAGCCGTGGCCGGCTGAAACGGGCCCGCCCGAAGCTCGGGCCTGACTCACTGCTGTGTCCCTTCGCTCGCCGCGGCTTGTCCGCCGCGATCCTGCTGAACCCGGCGCAGGTGCGCGTCGAGTCGGTCGAAGCTGCCGTCCCAGAACTGCCGGTAGCGCTCCATCCAGTCGGTCGCCTCCTTGAGCGGGGCGACCTCCAGCGTGCTCGACCGCCACTGGCCCGACCGGCTGCGGGAGATCAGCCCGGCACGTTCCAGCACCTTCAGGTGCCGGGAGATGGCCGGCAGGCTGATCGAGAACGGCTCGGCTAGCTCCGTGACCGTGGCGTCCCCATCCGCGAGCCGGGCGAGTATCGCCCGCCTGGTCGGGTCCGCCAGCGCCGCGAAGACCACGCTGAGCCGATCCTCCGCCTTCATTTAACCACCCTGTTAATTAACGAATGTGTTAACCATAGCCTGCCATCCACAGCGCGTCAACCGACGGGGCATGCCGCTCCGCCGTGCGCGCTGAGCCGGGTAACGGGCAGCGCGCCGTAGTAGCAGCAGACCTAGCGTCGCGAGCCGAACGGGCGCAGTGTGGACTCTGCACCCCTAGCTGCGCTGCCACCCGGTGCCGAAAGGAGCAGGAGCATGCGACGGAGTACCGACCGGATTCTGACGACGCACACCGGAAGCCTGCCCAGGCCTGCGGAGCTTGACCAGCTCATCGCCGACAAGGAGACGGGCAAGGAGGTCGACGACGCCGCCTTCGACAAGCTGGTCACCGGCGCGGTGGCCGACATCGTGGCCAGCCAGCTAGCCGCCGGCGTGAGCGTCGTCAGCGACGGCGAGATGGGCAAGCCCGGGTACTCCACGTACGTCAAGGACAGGCTGACTGGCTTCGGCGGGACGGGCCGGCCGCTGTTCATTACCGAGATGGTCGAGTACCCGGAGGTGTTCGCGTCCCTCGCCGGCGACGAGGCCGTCGGCCGGATGATGAACCAGCCGGCCTGCGACGGCCCGGTCTCCCTGCGCGACCCTGACGCCGTGCACAAGGACATCGCCAACCTCAAGGCGGCGGTGAAGGACGCCGAGCCCGCCGACGTCTTCATGACCGCCGCCTCCCCTGGCGTCATCGCCGCGTTCCTGGCGAACTCTTACTACCCGAGCGACGAGGAGTACATCTTCGCGCTGGCGGACGCCATGAAGCCGGAATACGACGCGATCGCCGCCGCCGGCATCGTGCTGCAGGTTGACTGCCCGGATCTGGCGATGACCAGGGCCATGCTCGGCAATGATGCGCTGACGGATGACGAATTCAGGGACCAGATCCGGATGCACGTGCGCGCACTCAACCACGCGCTCCGCGACATCCCGCCCGAGCAGATGCGGATGCATCTGTGCTGGGGCAACGGGGAATGGCCGCACGTCACCGACATCCCGCTGGCCGCCATCATCGACATCGTGCTGGAGGCCAGGCCGATTGCGCTGGTGTTCGAGGCCGCGAATCCGCGGCACGAGCACGAGTGGAAGGTCTGGAAGGACATCCGCCTGCCGGAGGGCAAGGTGCTGATCCCCGGCGTCCTGGATACGACGACGAACTTCGTCGAGCATCCGGACCTGGTGGCCGAGCGGATCATCAGGTTCGCTGAGATCGTCGGCCGGGAGAGCGTGATCGCCGGCACCGACTGCGGTTTCGGCACATTCGCCGGCTTTTACTCGGTCAAGCCGCGGATCACCTGGCTCAAGCTCGCCGCCATGGCCGAGGGTGCTCAGATCGCATCTGATTACCTATGGAAACGGGGTCGTTCCTAGTCCGCCGCCGACGGTCGGCCGCGGCCGAAACCGCCAGGGCGTTGCAATCCGGACATCGCAGGGGGTAGGAAACCAACGTGGGGAGCAATGCTCTTGCGACGGCTAGCCAGCGCGTCAGGGTGGAACTGCGGCTGG
The DNA here is from genome assembly GCA_963792725.1 of uncultured Actinomycetota bacterium. Classification (GTDB taxonomy): domain Bacteria; phylum Actinomycetota; class Actinomycetes; order Streptosporangiales; family Streptosporangiaceae; genus JAJYUU01. The sequence continues at coordinate 831,033 of CAWBXJ010000006.1, forward strand.
CCGGTCCGTTCGCCGTGCTGCGCGACGGCGCCGAGCTGGCTGAGCACCAGGTCGGCAGCCGCAAGTCCAGGCTGCTGCTGAAGCTGCTCGCGGCGTCCAGACCCGCCCTGCTGAGCTCCGATCAGATAGCCGACGTGCTCTGGGACGGTGCCCCGCCGGCCGGTGCGGACCGGAACATCGCCTCGCTCATCAGCAGGCTCCGCGCCGTGCTCGGCGCCGAGGTCATCGAGGGTGGCCGGGGCGGTTACCGGCTCGGCGGCGAACTGTCGGTGGCCGTCGATCTCGACATCGCCGACCGGCTGTGCGATCAGGCGGAGCGCAAGCTCGGTGCCGCTCCTGCGGTCGCGCTGGCTGCTGCCGCGCGGGCCAGCGATCTGCTGTCCGCGGGCGTGGCCGTGGCCGACGAACCGTACGCGGACTGGGCTGCTACGGCTCGCGAGCAGCTCAGGGTGCTGTTGCGGCGGGCGCAGCTGACGGCCGCCGAGGCATCGCTGGTCACCGGCGACCCAGGGCTGGCCGCCAGGTACGCCGCGGCGGCGATGGCAGCCGACGGCCTGGACGAGGCAGCGCACCGGCTGTACATGTCGGCCGCGGCGGCGAGCGGGGAGCAGGCGCAGGCACTGCTCGCTTACGCCGCGCTGCGCGAGCGGCTCAGCGCCGAACTCGGCACGGATCCGGCACCGCGGACCCGCGAGCTGCACCTCGCCATCCTGCGCGAGGAAACGGCGATGGCGACGCCCGGCACGGCGGCAGGACAGCCGGGCGAGACGCCACCACCCGCCGTCCGGCCGGCCGGCGCCGAGCAGCCGAGGGCACACCCGCCGAGGACGCAGCCGCCGACGATAGGGCCCGCCCTCGGGCTCGCCGGGCGCGCGCGAGAAGTTGCCGAGCTGCGCGTGGCCTGGAACCGGGCGGCGGCCGGGGAGCCTGGCGTCGTCTTGCTCATCGGCGAGGCCGGCATCGGCAAGACCACGCTGGCAGAGTTCATTGCCGCCGAGGCTGAGCACGACGGCGCCACGGTGCTGCGCACTCGCTGCTACGAGACCGAGCGCTCGCTGTTCCTCCAGCCCATCGTCGAGGCCCTGGACCCGCTGGTCGCCCGCATGCGCGGCGCCGATCTGCAGGACATGCTGGGCAGCCACGCCGGCGCGGCAGCCACGGTCCTGCCCGCAGCGGCCGACCTCCTCGGCCCGCCGTCACCTGGTCGCGGCAGCCTCGACATGGAACGGCGACGTGCCTTCGACGCCGTGACGGCGCTGCTGCGCGGGCTTGCCGACCGTCATCCGGTGCTGCTCGCCATCGATGACCTCCAGTACGCGGGCCAGTCGACGGTGGAACTGCTGCACTTCCTCGGCCGTCATCTCGGCGGCTCCCGGGTGCTGATCATGGTCACAGTCCGGGCCGAGAACTCGGCCGCCGTCATGGACGCGCTCGAGCCGGTCGCGACCGCGCTTGAGGTCGGACCGCTGGACCTCGCCGCGGTTGAGCAACTCGCCAGCGACGCCGGCCAGGGCGCGCTCGCGGCCGACATCCTGCAGCGCACCAGCGGCCACACCCTGTTTGTGGTGGAAATGCTGCAAGCCCTGTGCGGCGGGATCGACGGAGTGCCGCAGTCCCTGCGCGGCGCGGTTCAAGCCCGGGTGCGGCGAGCAGGCCCGCCGGTCGAGACCCTGCTCCGCGCGGCGGCGGTCATCGGAAGCGCGGTCGATCCGCTCATGCTCGGCAACCTGCTCGCGCTGTCTGCGGCCACCGCGGTCGAGCAGTGCGAGCAGGCCTTGTCGGCGCGGCTGCTGGTCGTCAGCGGGCGGCACTACGAGTTCGCCAACGACCTCATCCGAGAGGTCCTGTATGCGACGACGCCCGAGCCAACCAGGCTGGCCTATCATCGCGGGGCCGCCGATCTGCTGACGGAGCAGCCGGAGGCACTGGCTGTGCACGCCGCCGCCAGCGGCGACTGGGCGCGGGCGGCGCGGGCCTGGCTGCTCGCGGCCGAGGCCGCCATGCGCCGGGTCGCCGTGTCCGATGCCGTGCTGCTCGCCACGAGCGCGCTCGACGCAGCCGAACGCGGCGGCAACGCTGAGGTCGCCGTCCGCGCCCAGATCACGCGTGGCCACGCGCACCACGCAGCCGGTGAGCACGCGGCCGCGCTCGCCGACTTCACCGCTGGCGCCGATCGCGCTCGTGCAGCCGGAGACCGCCGCCAGGAAATGCATGCCATGCGCGAGCTCGGCATCGACGTCCCCGTCGCCATGGGGGTGCCGATCAACTACTGCGAGTCGCACCTGACCGCCGCGCTCCACATAGCGGAGTCCCTCGGCGACCGGGCGAGCCAGGCAGAACTGCTCGGCCGCCTCGCCATCGTCGCGACCAACCGGCTCCAGCTCGACGTGGCGCTCGATCTCGGCGTCCGCGCGGTCGCGGCGGCGCGGGCAGCCGCGGACGGGCGGGCGCTCGCGACTGGACTGGACGGACTCAAGATCGCTTACCTGTCCGTCGGAGACATGGCCCGATTCGGCGAGGTCCTGGCGGAGCTTGAGCCGCTGATGCAGCCGCACGGCGACCTCTTCCGGGTGCAGTGGGCCGAGTTCGAGTCCGCATTTCTGCCGTTCGCGGCCGCCGACTGGGATGAGGCAGCGGCGCGGATTCAGGCGGCGATCCGCACAAACCACCGAAGCGGCTATCCCGCGTGCGTCGCCTGGTACACAGCGCACCTTAGCTTGCTCGCACGCCTGCGTGGCCGGGACGGGGAGGCGATCGCCACCGGCCGGCGTTCTCTCGCGATCGCGGACCAGCATGAGCACCCCTGGTGGATCGCGGCAGGCGCGGCGGCGCTCGGCTCCGCGCTGGTGCTGACCGGGGCACGGGACGAGGCCACCGGACTTTTCGAGCGGGGCCTGTCCGCTGCGCAGCGGGATGGCGCCGAGGCGTACGTGCTGCGCTGTCTGGCGCCGCTCGCGGCCGTGACCCTCTCGCCGGACCTGGTGGCGCAAGCAGACGCCCTGCTCGCGCACGCCGCCAGCAGTTCCGGGGCGTGGATTCCCGGCTACGAGGCATACCTGTCGGTCGCCGACGCCTGGCTACAGCTTGGCGAACCGGAGCGGGCCCGCGGAGTACTCGCGCCGCTCCTGGCAGTGGCGGAGCGTGCACCGTGGACCCCGGTGCTGGCGCAGACCCTCGTCGTCGACGGCGGCGCGCTCGCCGCGCTCGGCCGTCCGGCCGATGCCCGCGCTGTGCTGCGGCAGGCTGCGCGGCTTGCCGCCGATCACGGGATGCCGCATGTCAGCGCGGGCGCCAGCGCAGCGCTGAGCAACCTGCGCTGACCCCGCGACAGCGCCGACCGGCCGGTCCCCTCCTGGCTAGCCCAGGCCGACCTGGCCAGCTAGCCCGGCCGGGCCGCGCTGCTGCATCCCGTCGGCGCCTCAGATGAGCTCGGCCAGGCTGGCCGCGGCTCGGGCGGCGCCGTCGGTCTCGACCGGCAGGTAGCTGACCGTGCGCCCGATCTCCGCGGCGATCGCAGCAGCCAGGCCATCGGGAGTCGCGTCGTCATAACTCAGATAGCGGCCAGCGTCATACCGTGCCAGCCGATGCCGGACGTGGAAATTCTGCTCGAAGTGATGGCGCAGCGGCACGTAGATGAATGGCCGCCGGCTAGCGGTCAGCTCCATCGTGGTCGTCAGCCCGCCCTGCACCACGGCTAGATCGCACATGGCCAGGTGCTTGTACAGGTCGTGCACGTAGCCGCGGATGTCCAGGCCCTCGGCCACCGGCAGCGCGCTCGTGTCGATCCGCGGCCCGGCCACGACGACCATCCGGAGCTCAGGAACGCGCCGCTTGGCCGCGGGGAAGGCATCGATCGCCCGGCGGAGCAGATCCGAGCCCACGCCAGAACCGCCCACCGTGACGACGCAGACCTTTTCGTCCGGCCGGTAGCCAAGTTCGGCGCGGAGGCCGTCCCGATCGGCGTATTCCGCCGGATCGAAGCCGGAGATGTAGCCGGAGAACTCGAAATTCGCTGCGACCCAGTCCCCAATCAGCGGCAGTCCGTCACCAAAGGCGTCCGGGACCACATCACCCGGATTGCCGACGAAGCAGGCCCGGTCCCGCAGCCTGGGGAAGCGCGCGATCTGCTCGATCATCTCAGCGTTGTAATCGCCTGTCAGCGCCCGCTCGCGGGCGCCGCCGTCGGGCATCGGCAGCCAGCCGACGAAGTCAGTCAGCCATGCGTACGGCGCGCGCTTGAGTTCCGGGTTCTCGTGCAGGAAGTAGTCCACGTCCCACGCCTCGTCGCCGACCCACAGGTCGAAGTGCTCGCGCTCCACCAGGTCGGCGAACACCATGAAGTTGCTGACCAGGATCTCGTCCATGTGGCGGACCGCCTGGAAGGCGTGCAGATCGTGCTCGGCGGCCTGGCTTTCGAAATGGCCGGACTCGCTCGCCAGGAACTGCGACGCGGGATGGATCGTCTCCGCTCGTCGGTGCAGCAGCTCAGTCACCGGGTGCTGAGCCAGCCAGTGAACCTCCAGCCCTGGCCGGAGCGCGCGCAGCTCGTCGGCGATGGCGAGGTCGCGGCGAACGTGGCCGAGGCCGATCGGCGAGGACATGTACAGCACTCGCTTCGGCCGGTTCAGCGGCCGGGTCCAGGTCCGCTGGGCGGCAGGCGCGGCCGGAGGCCGGAATCGGTCGGCGAAGTCGCGGATGGCGCGGTTGACGACGACCGGCTCACGGGCGTGCGCCAGGTGCCCGGCGCCATCGAGCATCAGCACCTCCGCGCCAGCCCGCTCCGCGAGCTTGGCGCTGAGCTCCCACGGCGTGCACCGATCGCCGCTGCCGTGGATGGCGAGCACCGGGCAGCGGACGCGGTCCAGGATGGCCTCGGTCTCAGCTTCGCTGGTGGTGGACAGCGGCCCTTCCTCGTAGACCTGCACGATCGCGCCGCCCGCGTCGGTCGCCCAGCCGACGCAGTCTTCCCGCTGCTTGGTGGAGTGCGGCTCGTGGATCAGCTCGCTGAAGAACAGCTCGGCGTACGCCTGCCAGTCGCGCCGCCAGTAGTCCCAGTGCTCGTCGGTCCAGTCCTCGTCGGTGTACAGCGTATCGGCGAAGCCGGCCGGCACTCTGGCCGGCCGCGGCCCTGGCAGGCACGGTAGCCAGGTTGAGAGGCTCACGACGCCGAGCACGCGATCGGGATGCTGCGCCGCAGTCAGGAGCGAGTACCAGGCGCTGCTGCAGAGGCCAACAAGTACGGCGCGCGCGACGCCTGCCGCATCCATGACTGCGATGGTGTCGGCGACGAACTCATGGTCGGCGTATGCGGCCGCCACCTCCGGCCGGTCGGACCGCCCGTTGCCACGCGGATCGATGGTGATGACTCGCGAGGACCGGGCTAGATACGGTACCTGTGCCTTCCACGCACGGGAATTCACGATCGGGTCGATGGGCGGGAAGACTACGGTCGGCTCGCCCTGGCCGACGATCTCGTAGGCCACCTTGACGCCATCTCGCTCGATGTATCCCTCGAAGTCGGGACATCTCGCTCGCACGGCTGCCTCCTCCCGCTCGACCGGCTGCCCTGGCCCCGTTCCCCTTCCCATTAAGCGCACGGCCGTTGCAGCGGGATTGCAATGGCAGTGCAACCACCGAGCGAAGCATTGCGGTGACGGAACGAAGCAGCACCACCTTGGGAGGGTCCACCATGGCCATCGACAACGACAAGCTCCACGAGTTCCTCGGCAAGTTCGTCACCGACCTCGGCGCGACGGTTGCGGCCGGCGGCGTGGTGATCGGGCACAACCTCGGCCTCTACAGGGCCCTGGCGGGCGAGCCGGCGACCGCCGAGGAACTCGCTGACCGCACGCACACCAACCCGCGCTACGTGGGCGAATGGCTGCGCGGCCAAGCGGCCGGCGGCTACGTCAGCTACGACGCCGACGCCGACAGCTACTCGATGACCGAGGAGCAGGCGTTCGTCCTGACTGACCCGGACGGCGCCGTCTACGCACCCGGCGCGTTCATCCTCGCGCTCGGCGCGCTGAAGGCCGAGCCGCGCATCACCGAGGCATTCCGGACCGGCGGCGGCTTCGGCTGGCACGAGCACGACACCAACGTGTTCATCGGGTGCGAGCAGTTCTTCCGCCCCGGCTACATCGCCAACCTGATCCCGTCCTGGATCCCGTCCCTGACCGGGGTCGAGGACAAGCTGCGGGCCGGCGCTGCCGTCGCCGACGTCGGCTGCGGGCTCGGTGCGTCCACGATCCTGCTCGCGCAGGAGTACCCGAACTCCAGGTTCACTGGCTCGGACTACCACGAAGGCTCGATCGAGCTCGCGCGTAAGCGGGCGGGCGAGGCCGGCGTCGCCGACCGGGTCAGCTTCGAGGTCAGCAAGGCCGCCGAATTCTCTGGCTCGGACTACGACCTGGTCGCCACGTTCGACTGCCTGCACGACATGGGCGATCCCCTGTCGGCCGCCCGGCACGTCCGCGAGGTGCTCAAGCCCGACGGCAGCTGGCTCGTGGTCGAGCCAGCCGCGGCCGACGACACGGCCGGCAACATGAACCCGGTCGGACGCGCCTACTACAACTTCTCCACGCTGCTGTGCGTGCCGAACGCGCTCTCGCAGCCAGGCGGCTACGCCCTCGGCGCGCAGGCAGGCGAGGCCGCGATCAGGCGGATCACAACAGACGCGGGCTTCACCCGGTTCCGCCGGGCCGCCGAGACGCCGTTCAACCTGGTCTACGAGGTCCGGCCGTAGCGGAGCCGGCCACCGGGCGGGCCGGGCGCGAGGGACAGCGGGCTCTCGCGACCGGCCCGCCGACATACCGCGCGGGCGCGCCCAGGTCCTCGCGCACTCGGTCCTAGCGGACCTGCTCCAGCCAGGCCTGGCAGGCCGTCGCGAACGGCTCCGCACCGGCGCTCACGGCCGCGAGCAGCCAGGCAGCGGCCTGCTGCGCCTGGCTGATCAGCTCCGCCGGATAGCCGTAGCGGACCTGGTGCACAGCGAACTCGTCTTCGTCGTCGAGCAGTACCTGCCCATCGCGCCGACGGCGGATGACGTCCAGGTCCAGGTCGACCATCGTCACGTGGTCCGGACTCGTCCACTGTGGCGGCGTCGAGATGTCGCAGTAGATCTCCGCGCTGGCGGGCGGGTCGTTGAAGACCGCGGTCCACCACTGGCCGACCGGCACGAGCTGGACCGATGGCGCCTCGAAGCGCACCGGCGGCTCGCTGCCGCGCTGCGCGGTCGAGCCGGCCCTGGCGCCCAGCCAGACCCCGTGCTCGTCCTGGCCGAGGTAGTGCATGGTCTGGTGCCAGTGCAGGCTGCCGTCGTACTTGGTGAATACCAACCGCACGTCCCGACGGGTCACAGCGGCACCTTTCCGAGGGCGACTGGCTAGCTCACCTGGCGCGGATCCACGCCGATGCCGCCGGACGCGCTGCTCTCGTAGGCGGCCAGCGCGAACCGCAGGACGTCGATGGCCTGCTCGCCGCTCCACATCAGCGGGCCCTCGCCCGTGCGCAGATAGCGCAGCCAGTGGCGGCCCGAGTCACGGAAGCTGCTCGCCCAGTCATCGTCGAGCGCGTGATACCCGCGCGTCTCGCCGTCGTGATACACCTCGAGGCTCGGCTGCTGGATCCCTCGCGCCATGATCCGGTTGACCCGCGCGTAGCCCTTGGTCCCCGTCACTTCCCAGCGCTCGTCGTTGGTGTAGTAGTCCGAGCGCATATACAGGTCCGGGGCGAGGGTGATGTCCCAGACGCCGCGGACTCCGCTCTCGTGCTCCCAGGAGATCATCGCGGGCGCGTCGATGTCGATGCCGGACCCGAAGGACGTGACCCCGATCCAGGCCCGCACCTCGCGGACCGGGCCGAACAGCCACAGCGCCGTGGACAGCTTGTGCCAGCCGTCATCGAACACCATGATTCCGCGGCCGAGCTTGATCTGCGCCAGCTGGTACTCGAAGCTGCTCCACGGCACGTCCCAGCCGCCGCTGCCGCTGCCGACCATCTTGACGTGATAGCCAGCCGCCGCGCCGATGTCCCCAGACTCGACCACCGCCTTCAGTTTGCAGAGCGGCTGGTAGAACAGGTAGTTCTCCATCACGCGGAGGACCCGGTCGTTGGCGTGCGCTACGGCCAGGATTCGCTGCGCCGCCGGCAGGTCGTTGCACAGCGGCTTCTGCGCGTTGACGTGCCAGCCCTGGTCGAGGAGCGTCACGATGCCGTCAGCGTGCAGCGGGATCGGCAGCAGGCACTCCACCGCATCGATGTCGATGCCGCTGGCGGCGAGCTTTTCTACCGACGGGAACGTGGCCGCGTCCGGCCAGTCAGCCTGGCGCTGCTCGCGGCGCTCCGGGCTCGGGTCGACCAGCGCGACCACCTCGACGTCCGGGTTGGCGACGTAGCCGCGCATGTTGAGGTCGTAGATCCGGCCGAGCCCAACGAAGGCAGCTCGAATCGGACGATCGTAGGGAACGAAGTTCACCGTGACCGGTCTCCTCTCGGCGCCTTAGGTCGACCGAGCCTGTACGGACCGGGACATAGAGCTGCACGGCGGTTTGCTACACAGTGGCTCGGATGTTACCGAGTGGGGCGCCCTCGCGCGAGATGCAATCAAGCGGTTATCGCCGCGGGTATCCTGCGCACGTGACCCAGTCTGCGCCGATTCCCTCCGGTACGGTCACGCTGCTCTTCACCGACGTCCAGGGCTCGACGAGGCTATGGGAGGCCGAGCCGGAACTCATGGCCGTCGCGCTGCGCAGCGTTCAGGACGGCATCGGCCGCGGTGAGCGCGGCCCTGGCGGCGCAGCAGGGTCTTGGCGCACAGTCCTGGGCGACGAGCCGCCCCATCCTGGTGCGGATGGGCCTGCATACCGGCGTCTGCGACGAGCGAGACAGCGATTACTTCGGCCCGGTGGTCAACCGCGCCGCGCGACTGGAGGCGGCCGCGCACGGCGGCCAGGTCCTGATCTCGGGCGCGACGTCCGAGTTGCTGGCTGGGTCGCTGCCGGCCGGGACCGGCCTGCGAGATCTCGGGCTGCACCGGCTGAAAGACCTCGGCCGGGCGGAGCAGGTGTTCCAGCTCGAGGCCAGCTTCCTGGCGCCGGACTTCCCGCCGCTCGCGTCGCTGGACAACCCGGAGCTGCCGAACAACCTGCCGACGCTGCTGAGCGCGTTCGTCGGCCGCGAGCAGGAACTGGCGGAGGTACGCGAGCTGATCCGGACGTCCCGGCTGGTCACGCTCACCGGCGCAGGCGGCAGCGGCAAGACCCGGCTGGCGCTCCAGGCGGGCGCCGAGCTCATCGGCCGGATCGCCGACGGAGTGTGGCTCGCCGAGCTCGCGCCGCTGACCGACGGCGGCCAGATCCCCGGCGTCGTGGCTGCCGCACTGGGGATGCACGATCCGAGCGGGCCGGCCGCCACTGACACCGTGATCGAGGCGCTGGCCGGGCAGGAGAGCCTGATCCTGCTGGACAACTGCGAGCACCTGATCGACGCCGCCGCGAAATTCTGCGACCAGGTAATCCGGCAGTGCCCGAAGGTCAGGTTCCTGACGACGTCGCGGGAGCCGCTCGGAATCGACGGCGAACGGATCTACCGCGTTCCCTCCCTGACGCTGCCGGGCAGCGACGCCGAGTCTGTCGAGGACCTGGCCGGAAGCGACGCCGTCCAGCTCTTTGCCGAGCGAGCCAGGGCTCACCAGCCCGACTTCGTGATCGACGCGCTGTCCGCGCGCGACGCCGTCACGATCTGCCGGCGGCTCGACGGCATCCCGCTCGCGCTGGAGCTGGCCGCGGCGCGCCTGTCGTCCATGTCGCTCGCCCAGGTCGCCGGGCGGCTCGATCAGCGGTTCCGGCTGCTGACCGGCGGCAGCCGCAACGCGATGCCGCGCCAGCAGACACTCCAGGCGACGGTCGACTGGTCGTTTGGCCTGCTGACCGGGCCGGAGCGGGAGACGCTCACCAGGCTGTCAGTGTTCGCTGGCGGCTTCGATCTGGAAGCGGCCGAGGCGCTCTGCGCGAGCGATGAGGTCGATGCGCTGGACGTTCTTGACCTGCTGGGATCACTAGTCGACAAGAGCCTGGTCGTCGCCGATCACTCGCCGCAGACGGTGCGGTACCGGCTGCTGGAAACGATCCGGCAGTACAGCGCGCAGGAACTGCTGCGCGCGGCGGGCGACGCTGAGGTCCTGCGCATCCGCGACCGGCACGCTCGCTACTACCTGGACCTGGCGAAGGCCGGCGGACCCGCGACAACCGGGCACGGCCAGGGCAGCTGGCTCCGCCGGTTCGACACCGAGTGGGAGAACCTGCGGGCGGCGTTCGCCCATTTCGCCGCCGAGGGATGTCGCGACGAGATCCTGGCGCTGGGCGTCAGCCTGCGCCGGTTCAGCGTGAGCCGCGGGCATGCCGAGGTGCTCGGCTACCTCCGGCCCGTCCTCGACGAGGCGGGCGCCGAGCCGAGCGCTCTGCTCGCGGACGGGATGACGGTCGCGTGCCAGCTGCTCATGCTCCTGTCCAGGACAGACGCCGCTGAAGTCGCGGCGGGCCGGGCGTACGCCGAGAAAGCGCGGGCCATGGCGCGCGCCGTCGGCGACCGGCGGGTGGAGGCGCATGCCATCGGCGACCTCGTCGAGTCGGCCTATATCACCGGCGACCTGCCAGCCGGATACCGGCTCGCTGCGGAAGGCGTCGCCATCGCCCGCGAAATCGGGGATGTGCAGCTGCTCGGCGAGCATCTGCAGGGCCTGGCCATCACCGCACCGTCAGCGGAGGAACAGGCCCGCGTTCGCCGTGAGGTGCTCGCCTGCTGCCGCCAGGCCGGCGACGACCTGCTCATCGCGGCCGAGCTCAACAAGAAGTTCAGCATGGAGCTGCACGCCGGGCTGATCGAGGAGGGCAGCGCTTCCCTCGAGGAAGGGATGACGCTGTCGGAGCGGATCGGCGGCGACCTCCTGCTGCACTTCATGCGCGCCAACATGACGCTGCTCAGGCTGATCCAGGGCCGGTACACCGAGGCTGCGCCGCTGCTCCGCGGCTGCCTGCTGACGAGCCGCCGACTAGGGCCAGGCGTGGGCTCTGGCGAGCTCATCTTCGGCGCCGCGTGCATCACCGGCTGGCAGGGTGACGACCTGCGCGCGGCCCGCCTGCACGGCGCTGGTGATGTCGACATCGACGCGTCGCTGGAGATTCGCACGATCAACTGGTCGGATGCCGAGCAGAGCCTCCGCACCCGGGAGCAGGCTGCGTTGCGGGCTCGGCTCGGTGACGCCGCGTTCGACGAGGCCTATCGCGCCGGCGCCCGGCTTTCCCTCAGCGAGGCACTGGACCTGGCCCTCGGCCGCGACGTAGCCGCCTGACCTAGGCGACCTAGCCGCCTGGACTTAGGCGGCTGACGCTAGCCGCCGGGACCTCAGCCGGCTGGGCCAGCCGCCGGGACCTCAGCCGGCTGGGCCAGCCCGCCGACCGCGCCGCACGCTCCGCCCGGCGACCGCGGCAATCTGAACATCAGGTGAACACCGCTTTCTTAGTTGACAGCGTTTATGCTTGCGTTGCATACTGATGTTAGTAAACGGCGTAAACAACAGAACGGGCAAAGGGGACACTCCAATGACCATCAACATGCAGACCCTGCACGACGCCATCGTCGCCCTGGTCGTCACCGTCGGCATCGCCGTCGCGCTATCGATCGCGTTCGTCGCGGTCGGCGCCTTCGTCGAGCGGGGCAAGGCGCAGGCTCGGAAGGCCGCGCACAGGCACGTCGCGGCCCCAGCGCAGCACCCAACGCAGACCGACAACGCCCGCGAGCTCGTGCTGCGCTAACCTGCGCCGCGCTAACCTGCGCCGCGCTGAGTCGGCCGCGCTCACCAGGAGCCACAAGAGGGACGACGCCACCCGGCGCCGCCCCTCTTGGTATGTGGACTAGGTCCATGCGGCTTGCTGCCCTCCGGTGACCAGCCCAGGCCGATTGCCGAGGTCATTAGTGACATTTCCCGCGTTAGGTGCGGTTGAGCATCCGATTTACCCCTTTTACACGCGCGTTAGCCGGGAAATCTCGAACATGGGCCTAGACACACACGCAGCCGAGCGACCCCGCACCATAGCCGCCGACCAACCCGGTACACGGCGCAGCGGGCTGGCCTGCAATGCAGGCCAGCCCGCCGTGATTCTCGTCCCGACGTCCACTGCCGCAACCCAGCGCCTCGGGGGACGCGCTGGCTCGGCGCGGCGCCGTTACGCCGCCGCTCCCTCAGCGCGCGATCCGCTGGCCCCGCGCCTGGCCGACTGCTCGAATGGCAGTCCCTCCCGGTCGCCAGCGGCCCGGAATAGCACGCCTGCCCACGTCCGGAATGGCCGCCATGGCTCGGCGATCCGCTCAACTTCCGCGGTATCTGGCGTACTCGCCAGGCCGTAGTAATGCCGCAGGTAGCTGGCCAGCCGCGGCTCACCGCCCGCGAGTCCGTCTGTGATACCGGTCGAGCGCAAGCAGACGAGCATCGAGTAGACCGGTCCGAGGCCCTTGATCCGCTGCAGCCCGGCCATCGCCTCGTCGGCCGGCAAGGCGCGCAGCACACTGGCATCGAGCTGCCCGTCGAGCGCGGCCCGCGCGACCCCATGCAGTCGGGCCAGACGGGTCTCCTCGATGCCACCGAACTCCGTGACCGCCAGCAGCCGCTCCGGCAACGGGAATGCCAACTCAGGCTGACCGGCCAGCTCGAACCTGGCGCCAGCTGCCTCGCTCAGGCGCTGCCGCAGCGCGATTGCCTGGGCTCGATGCCGCCGCTGCGACAGCACGGACCACGCGGCGGCTTCATAAGGCGAGTGGAACAGTACGGGCCGCAGGCCCGGGTTATCGGCCTGGATGCCGCCGAGCACCGGGTCTGCCTGGCCGGCCGCGAGCCAGCCAGTCACATCCGTGTCGATCGACAGGATGCGGCGAATCTGGACCTCGGCCGCCGCGATCGCGGCATCGCCGCTGATGTCTGCCAGCAGGCTGCCGTCAGCCTGCTGAGTAAGCGAGACGCCGACGTGATGGCGAAGGTCGTCCGCGACGAAGGCGAGGCGCATCTGCCCGGCGTCCGGGAACGGGCGGCCAGTGCTCGGCCCGAAGCCGAACGATGCCGCCGCGGCGAGCGAAAACGGACCCTCGACCTGCATGGTGAGCTGCGTCGTCATAGTGATCTGCCTCCCCAGCAGACGCGTTAGAGGTGCGCAACCGCGAACTGGCGGACTGGGCTGGCCGCCGGCGGCCACGTTCCTAGGTATAGACCTGGGTGCCGACAATGCGGGTTGCGATCCTTAGCTGCATAACTAATACTTAGGTACATGGCTAAGCAAACCGTGATCTGCACATACCGGGTCCGCCCTGATGCGGAGGGGGCGTTCCTCGAGCTGCTCGGCCGGCACTGGCGGACGCTGCGTGGGCTTGGCTTCGTGACCGACGAGGAATCGGTCATCTATCGCGAGCTTGACGACCGGCCGACGTACGTTGAGATCTTCACGTGGGTCGAAGGCGGCTTCGAGCAGGCGCACGAGCACCCGGCGGTGCTAGCGATCTGGGAGCCGATGGATCCGCTGCTCGAGGAGCGAGACGGGCAGCCGAAGTGGGACTTCCCGCACTACGAGCGCGTCACGCTCCATCCGTGACCGCCAGGCCGCGCGGATTCACCGAGCTTGACGACTTCGACGCGGTCTTCGGCGCCCTGGCGCACCGGTCTCGGCGCACCATACTCGCGGTCCTGCACGCCCGCGGCGGAGAGATGACGTCCGGGGCCATCGCCGCCAGGTTCGACCATTCCTGGCCGACGATCTCGCAGCACCTGCGGGTGCTGCAGCTGGCCGGGCTGGTCACAGTCGAGCTGCGCGGACGTGAGCACGTCTACCGCCTCGAGACAGACCGGCTGCTGACGGTCACTCGAGGCTGGCTGGGCCACTTCGGCTGATCGCGGCGAGCAGCCGGACGCCGGTACTCCGGCCGGCACTCAGTCGCCGTCGGCCGCGACCGGCTCAGTTTCCGCCGCGATCTCGCAGAGCGCGATGAGGCCCGATCGCAGCGCGGCGACGCCGTCAGGCGCAATCCGCCCGAGCAGGTCCTCATCGACGGCCGTCACCGCCTGCCACGCCGCCATCGCCGCCCCCTCGCCGCGCGCTGTCAGGCGCAGCATCATGCGGCGCCGGTCCTGTGTATCCGGCGACCGGTCCAGATACCCACGCATGACCATGGTGTCGATGAGCTGGCTCACGGCCTGCTTGCTGATGCCAAGGTCGCGCGTGAGGGTAGCGAGGTGCGCATTGTCGTCGTACACGCGCGCCAGGACGAACGCGCCGTTGCGCGGCATGTCATCGAAGCCCGCCTCGGCGAAGGCCCGGCGAATCGCGGTCGCGTACGCCTTACGAGCGGCCCGCAGCAGGCCGGGAACGCCCCGGTTGTCATAGCCGCTCGCCTGGTCAGGCGCCTGGTTATCGGTCACGGAGTCTGACCATATTTATTCTGAAGCTTGACTGTCAATTCTCTTGACTATATGAGAGCAAGATCTATTTACTCTTGTCCAGTATTCCGCCATCGCGGCTGGTTATCGTGTGCGCAGGTTACCGGTCGAGATGGCGGGGGCGGCGGCTTCATGGCGGCAGGCGGCTCACTGCGGCGGACTCGCATGACGGGGCCACGAGCGGTCACCGTGATGGCCATGACCGCGCTTGCCGGATGCGGGTTGCAGCCCGGCCCGTCGGCGTCAACGACCCACAGCTCTACCGCTGCGGCAACTCAAGAATCTGCTAGCCCGTCGCCCCAAGGCCGGCCCGCCTGGGTAAAACATCTCGGCAGGGGGGTCGTCGTCCGCGCGCCAGCGAAGACAAGGGCCGGCCACAACTCGCCGGGCGCCGCGCTCCAGGGCGTAGCGAGGGCCCTGACGGCTGGCCGCCCCGTTCGCGCTTGCGCGTACTACCCACCTGCGACACAGGCTTGGTGTCGCCGCCAGTTCGCTCGTGCTTCTGCCAGCACGATGCCGACGATGAAGAGTTTCGCCCTTGGGTATGTCGCCGTGCACGGCCGGAAGGCGCTGGTCGGCTCGACTGGCACGTCCTGCATTCCCGGGCAGCAGCCCGCTTGCGTGTCGAATGCCAATCCAGCAGCCATACTGGACTCAGGTAAGTCGTTCAGCGCTTTGTGGACAGAGTCGATCGCGGCCTCGAACTCGACAGTGAACACCTACTCACTTGCTCCGTGCGTCAAGATCGGCGGGAGATGGTATGTGTTCGTGACCCCGCCCAGCGGCGACTGATCCATTGCTGAACGGTCGCAGCACCGGCTGACTGCCACTGCCGGACACGCCCGAGCCGCGCCAGGGCGCGCGGGCGAGCACCACGCCCTCGACGCGGGCCGCTCCGCCCTGGTCGAGCAGGCAACCCGCGACGGCATCGAGTTGCGTACCGGTTGTGCACACGTCGTCGTAGATCAGCACGAACTGCCCAGCTGTCCGGGCGGGATCTGGCACCAGCAGCGCGTCGCGTAGCTCGTTGCCGCTCACTCGCTTGGACCAGGCCTGGCCGTCGGCTGACTTAAGCGTCGGCCTGGTCTTGACGATCGCGGCGAGGTCGAAGGGCCACCGGTCGCCAGTCCTGGCGGCCGCAGCCGCGCTCAGCACGGCCTCGGTGTGCGCAAACTGCTGGGCGTTCGGCCCGACGAAACTCGGGTTGGCGACGATGAGCCCCGGCGGCCTCGTGGCCATGTGCTGCTCCAGCCAGGCCAGCAGTAAGCGCCCGAGCACGACGGCGAGGTCGCGTCCGCCCCGGTACTTATAGCTATTGATAAGGCGGCGCATCGGACCCGTCTGGTAGCTGATCGCATGGATCTTGCCGATGCGGCGCCGCGGGCTGCGACAGAGCTCGTTCGGGCAGACGCCGTCGGCCCGCAGGCGCTGTGCGCACATCGGGCAGGCGTCCGGACCCGGCGCAATGAACTGCGTGCTCGCGCAGGCCAGGCACACCCCGGCAGGCCCGCTGCGGAAGTAGGCGCAGCTCCGGCAGTCGGGGAAGCGGGCGGTGGGTAGCTCGCCGGCCGGGATCAGCTGATCGGTCATCGCGGCACGAACGTAGCGGTGGCTACCGACAACGCGCGGCGCCGGGCGAGCCCGGGAGCGACCAAGGCGCTGGCGAGCGCGAGCGCCGGCGCGCACGGGCGCGAGCGCGCGCGGCCAAGACGGGCCGGTGCGCCGGCGACCGCGGCCGGGCGAGCGGCTGCGGATTGGGACGGCCCCGTTCCCCGTCTTGAGGTTTTATCGCGGCATCGCGCGGATCGGCTGGCCGGGGAGGGCAGCCGGCACGATGCCGGCGTCACGGACCACGAACGTGCCGTTGACAAGCACATGCCTGATCCCGGCCGATGGCGTCGTGGTGCGCGCGTAGGTCGCCCGGTCGGTCACGGCCACGGGGTCGAAGACGACGATGTCGGCGTCGCAGCCCGCCTGGACGCGGCCCTTGCGCCGCATCGCGGGGACGCGCGTCGCGAGCAGCTGCGCGGGCAGCAGGCTCGACCGGCGCAGCGTCTCGACGAGGCCGAGCGGGCCCCCAGAGCCCACCGAGCCGCCGGCCTCGGCGGCGAGCAGGCGCAGCGCGCGCGCGAAGGTCCCCGCCGTGCGCGGGTGGGTGAACGCGGTCTCGGGTAGCGGCCAGCTCATCGGATCGGGAACGGGGCCGCTCCACGTCAGCGGCATGGCATCGCTCGCCACGATCGCATCCGGGAATGTCAGGGACCGCAGCAGCACGGCGAGATCTGCGGGGTCGTCCTCGTTCAGGTGCCTGATGATGGCGAGTCCACCGGGATCGACGGCGCGCAGCTCGCGCAGCCGTTCCTCGCTGGCGACCCGCTCACCGGTCGGCGCGTACGTCAGGTCGGTGGGCTGCAGTTCACGCTCGGGCAGCCGTTCTGGCGCGAGGAAGGCCGCCCCGATGCCCGTCATCCCTGACCCGTACGGATAGGCCTCGGTTGATACCTGTGACCCCGCTGCTCGCGCGCGGCTCACGAGGTCCTGCACGCGGTCGATGTGCCGCAGCGACGTGCTGTTGATGTGGCAGTAGTGCATCTGCGCGCCCGTCTCGCCAGCTGCGCGGACGATCTCGTCGGCGCCGTCGATGAGCGCGTTCGGGGCTAGCTCGATGAGGTCGCGGGCGTGCGTGAACGTCGCCACGCCGGCCGCCGCGGCAAGGGCGGCGACCCGGAGGTACTCACCAGGATCACAGCCCGGCGCGTAGCCGACCAGCAGCCCGATGCCGATCGCTCCGTCGGCCAGATCGGCCGTCAGCCGGCTCAGGATCGCCCTTACCTGGGCCGCTGACGCCGGGCCCTGCCAGGCCGGCGTGGCGATGTTCGCTAGGAAAGTGGCGAGCCTGCCGTCGAGTTTGACGCCAGCGACCGCCTCCATGCGCGCGAGCGCCCAGGACGCGGCGAAACCGTAGTTGACCGGCCGGCCTTCCGCGGCCGCCTGCCGGTAGGCCGGCTCGACGGGGCTGACGCCGGCTTCAAGCTCGAGCGCCGTGGTGACGCCGTCTAGTGCCCGCAATCGCAGTCCGGGAATGTCGGCGGTGTGACTGTGCAGGTCAATGAACCCGGCAGTGACGATCTGGCCCGCGACGTCGAGGTCGACCGCAGCGGGCGGGAGCGCGTGGCTGATCGCGGTGATACTGCCAGCGGAGATGGCGACGTCGGTGATCTCGTCCCGGCCCGTCTCGGGGTCGATCACGCGTCCGCCGCGCAGCACGATGTCGGGTGAGGTCATTCGCCAGGCACCGGTCCTCGAAGTCGACGGCCCGTCCGCCGCGCGGATAGCCGCGCAGCGGCGAGGTTGCTGTCAGGCAGCGTAATTCGGGTGCGTGCTGCCCCAGGCAGGCGGGCAGGCCTTGGCGAGCGGGCGGGCAGGCGGGCAGGCCTTGGCGAGCGGGCGGGCAGGCGGGCAGGCCTTGGCGGGCGGGCCGAAGCAGGCGCGGCGGGCGCGGCGGGCGCGGAAACCATGAAGTCGGCGCGAGAACGCCAGGAAGTCTAGGATGTTGGCGGCTTACTCGGATGGGTGCACGCCGCGGACATTGATCGCGTCTGCCGCCGCATGGGCGAGCTTCCGGTACTGCTCCCGCGTAATCTCCCCGCGATCGTATGCCGCCGTTACCTCGTCAAACGACCCCGGCACATTCGCGCTCGGATCGAGCTGCGCCGCTTCGGCCAGCTCGGCGTAGTTTCGCGTGGCCGGGCCGCGCGCCTGCTGCCACGTCCGGTGCTTGAACTGGGCGACGACATCGTCCAAGCTCATGTCGCCCGAGCGCAGCGCGGCAATGAGGTCAACGACTTCGGTGGCGCTCACCTAGGCACGCTCCTTGTCCGCGAGCTGCACCGCGCGCGACTCGACGAGGACCGGAGGTTCATCATCGACGGAATTGTCGTACCGTGACCAGCCGTCGAACCTTGATTTCAGCTCCTCGAAATTCTTGCGATTGCCGCTGCCCCATGAATCATCGGCATTCTTCATGATCGTGGACTCCGGTATGTATCGGCCGCCGAGTCCATGCCCGGCCCGATAGTCGTCGTGCCCCTCGCGATGGCGAAGATCTGCTCGTTGCGCGCTGAGTTCTATCGGGATGTCGACAAAGACTCCCTCGACTCGCGTGTAGCCAGCGGCACGCAACGACTCGATCCGGCGCGCGATCGACGATGTCTTCGACATGGTGAAGTCCCAGATTACGTTCCGGCCGTCGGCCTCAGCTCGGTTGGCGAGACGTTTCGCCACGTGCGACGCCTCCTCGTGGACTAAGTCGGAGGCTTCCATCGGGGACAGGTCCGCAACGGACGGAATCAGCCCGCGGTCCGCCATCTCCTTCTTAATGAGGTCGGGGTTGATCACCATGTACTGCGACAGATCTATATGCGCGAACCGATTGAGGACTGTTGTCTTGCCTGCTCCTGGCAATCCGCCGGCCAGGATCGCCTTGCCTTCGCATGGCACCCCTGCCGACCGTGCATAGAGGTCCTCGACAATCACCTCGTGGAGCGAATCCCGCTCGTCGGTCCACAGTTCGTGGTCCTGATCGAGGGTGTGATGAAGGTGCGTCTCGAGTCCGGCAGCGTGGGCGCCCGCTAGGCGCGCACGCACCTCGGCAACGTGCTCGGCGTGCTCGGCGTCGGTTAACGGGCGGACCTGATCCGGGTCGCCCTGGCGATCTGGCGATCGGCGGTCTGGCGGCCGGCTGTCTGGCGGCCGGCTGTCTGGCGGCGGGCGGTCTGGGTAGCGCGGCGAGGACGGGTGCCCGTCGGCCAGTTGCTGTAACCGCCGTTCCAGGCCGCCCGAGTGAGCGCGGGCGCGCTGGTCCAGTTCGGTCGGGGTATCGACAGCGCCCACGCGGACCTCCAGCAGCGCTCTCGCGGTCAGCAGCCAGATTCAGCACAGACCTTAGCCCCGAATCACCAGAAGCCGCACCTATCTCACGGCTTCCCATGCGCAACGCCTACTCGAACAGCCCGCGGATGTCGTCGGCGTCCAGACTGCCGCCGAACACGTTCCCGCTGTCGATCACGGAGGTGAACAGCGCGGCCTTGCGCGCCTTCAGCGCCATGACCTTCTCCTCGATGGTGTCCTTCGCGATGAGGCGGTAAACGACGACGTTGCGAGTCTGGCCAATGCGGTGCGTCCGGTCGACAGCCTGGGCCTCGGTCGCCGGATTCCACCACGGATCGAGCAGGAAGCAGTAGTCGGCCTCGGTCAGGTTCAGGCCGAACCCGCCTGCCTTGAGGCTGATCAGGAACACCGGGACGTCGCCGCTCTTGAATCGCTGGAGCACGAGCGCCCGGTCGCGCGTCCGGCCGTCGAGATAGCAATACGGGATCCCGGCCGCGTCGAGCCGCTGCCTCGCCCGCTCCAGGAACCGGGTGAACTGGCTGAACACCAGTGCTCGGTGCCCCCCGCCGACGGCCTCGCCGAGCAGATCCATCAGGGTGTCGAGCTTGCTGCACGGCACGTCGTCCTGCTGCGTGTCCACGAGCCCGGCGTGCAGGCTGAGCTGCCGCAGCAAGGTCAGGGACCGCAGGATCGTGAACCTGTTGCCGTCAACGTCGTCGATCAGGCCAAGGACCTTCTGCCGCTCCCGCTGGAGGTGGGTCTGGTAGAGCTTCTGGTGCTTGGGATGCAGCTCGACTTCGAGCACCTGCTCCTGCTTGGCCGGCAGGTCGGCGGCAACCTGCTCCTTCGTGCGGCGCTTCACCAGCGGCTTGATCCGGCGTCGCAGCTGCTCGAGCAGCTCGGCCTTGCCCTGCTTCTCGATGGGCCGCGCGTAGTAGTCCTGGAACTTGTCCGGATGCGGGAAGAGACCAGGAGCCGTGATCGACAGCAGCGACCAGAGCTCCATGAGGTTGTTCTCCATTGGCGTGCCAGTGATCGCCAGCTTGAACGGAGCTGGCAGGCGGCGCGCGCACTGATAGATCTTGGCCTGCCGGTTCTTGGTGAACTGCGCCTCGTCCAGGATCAGCCCCGACCACTGGAGCCCGGCGTAGCTGGCGAAATCGATGCGCAGGAGCGTGTACGTCGTCACCACCGCGTCCGCACCCGCGATTATCTCGGCGAGATCCTTGCGACGGCGGGCCATGGTGTCGGTAATCACGACCACGTTGAGGCCGGGAGTGAACCGGCTGGCCTCGGCGGCCCAATTCGACACGACGCTGGTCGGCGCGCAGATGAGGAACGGCGGACGCGCCCGGTCTTCCTCGCGCGCGTGACTGATTAGCGCTAGCGCCTGCAACGTCTTGCCCAGGCCCATGTCGTCGGCGAGGATGCCGCCCAGCTGGTACTGCCACAAGAAGGCGAGCCACTGGAATCCGTCAATCTGGTACGGCCTGAGCTGCGCGACCAGGCCGGCGGGCAACGGCACACGGCCGCCGTCGGGTTGCGCGCTGGCGGCCGAGTCGCCGTCGGTCGCTGCGCCCGAGCCAGGGCCGCCGAACGCCAGCAGCCCGCCGACCTGGCGCTGCCAGGCGGCTGCCTGCCGGCTGACGACGCCGAGCTCGGCCAGCTCGGCCCACAGTCCAGCCTGGAACCTGCTGATCCGCAACGTGTCGGCCGGCCGGTCCTGAAGCGCCCGCGCCTCCTCGATGAGCGCGGCGAGAGCCTGCAGGCCCGGCTTGTCCAGGGAGAAATACGCACCGCTGTCGAGCAGCAGGTACTCATCGCCCCGGCCTAGCGCGAGGAAAAGATCCTTGAACTGGACCACCTGGTCCTCGACGAAGACCAGCACGCCAAGGCCAAACCAGTCCGGATCATCGGCTAGCTGGTCCGCTGAGATCTCGATGCGCACCGAGTCGCCGGCCTCGCGGTAATCGGCGGGACTGCCGCTGATCTCCACCTCGACGCCGGGGCGGCCAGCGAGCATCGGCAGCGTCTCCGTGCTGAACCTCATCGTGTCCAGGCCCGTGAGCTGCGCCGGCCGCAGGCTGCCTGGCGGCAGCTCGAGGTCAGCGAGGATGACGCGCTCGGCGTCAAGATCCCGGTAGCCCGCCTCGATCTCGCCGCCGGGGCTCGCGCGAGCCCCGGCCGGGCCGATCGGCACCCGCCGGCCCTCCTCGCCGACCCGGTAGGCCCACTCCCAGCTGACGTCCAGCTCGTGTCCCTCGCGGTACGAAGCCCCGAGCACCAGCGTTGGCGGTGAGATGGCCGGCAGGCTGTACGAACCGTCGGACGAGACGAGCGACGCGGCATGGCGCAGTCGCGGGTAGAACTGCTCGCGGAACCGCCGCTCCTGCGTCGCCGGGATGGTGAGCGTCTGCCGCGACAGCGACAGCTGCTGCACCTCGACAGGAACGGGGCTCATGAGCCTGGCCAGCCGGAACCGCCAGTGTGCTGGGTCCTGGTGCTGCTCGGCCTCGTACCGGTCGACGTAGGCCAGCCCATGTCCTGGTGAGCCGAAGAAGCACACCGGCCAGACAGGGCTGTCACTGCCGTCGACGCTGACCACGGGGCTGACACAGAGCGGCCCCGACGGCTGGCTCCTGGTCACGTCCAGGAACAGCGCAGCGGTCCCGTAACTCGGTATCGCGCCGAACTTGCGATAGACAAGCGGAACGCCGACCCGCTCGGCCTCGTCCAGCAGCGGCCACAGCTGCCGGGATTCGAACGTGGCCAGGTCGAGCAGCTTCTCGCCGCCGCCGTACGAATAGGCCCGATAGCCCGAGCGGTCGCCCGCCCGATGCATCCAGTACAGCTCCCTCAGCACGCTCAGCTGAGGCTCGGCGAGCCCGCCGGTATGCAGGCGTGAATCCAGCCGGTCCCAGGTCAGCTGGCCGCCGACCCAGGAGTCCAGCTTGGCTCCAGGCTGAACCACCCGGGCCTTGACGGTCAGCTGCGGCGTGGTCGCGATCGGACGCCCGGAGTAGACCGGCGAAGCAGCCGACAGGATCAGCTCGATTGCGACTCGGGTCGAGCCCACGCCAGCCGCGACAGGCTCGGGCCGACTCTGAATCAGGGACGTGAGCGACTGCTCCCAATGCCGAGAGCGTGCCCGTGCAGCAGTGAGGTCCTGCCCCGAGCTGAGTGCACCGGCAAGCGTCAGCGCCGCCGCGTGCTTGCACTCGCAACCTACCTCGCAGCTGCAATAGCCCCCCTGCAGCTGCATCGGGCTGCTCGCGCTGAAGTACGCGACGGTCTCATGGAACTCACCGCCCTTGTCCTGGACGACACCGCGCAAGGCGCGCCTCGATGGCACCCACTCCATCCGACGCACCACGCCGTCGTGCATCTCGCGGAATCCGGTGTCGTATGCGGCCACGCCGACAGCGTCCTCGACCGAGCCGAGGTCTATCTCGTCGAGTACCACCCGCGACATGCGACCGACGATAGCCCGCGACACCGACAGTTCTGCTGTACGCGCGGCACCGCATGTCGGTCAGCCAACCGTGCTGCCGCACTGCCCCGGCGCGCTGCCGGAACGCGTCTCAAACGGGTACAGCGGCGGCCGGGCGCTGAGACGATGAGGACTGTGCCAACTAAGCGTCCCTCGTCCGAAAAGCCTGGCCGCCACCTGCGCGTCGTGCCCGACGACGCCCAGGCTGCCCTGTGGGAGAGCACGGAGCTCGATCGCCTCGCTCGGCTCCGCCAGCTTGCGATCGAGACGGGCGCGCCGGGCGAGGCCATCCTCCTGATCGAGCGCGCCGCGACCGCGGACGAGGCGATCGGCTTGCTGACCGCGGCCGGCTTCATGCCGACCGATGCTGAGTCGGGTGAGGGCCTGCTGTCCTGGTTCGCGCCGCTCCTCGAGCCCGGGTGCGAGCAGCTCGAGGCCGAGATCTGCGGTTCACAGTTCATTGCCGAGCTACGCCGGGCTGCGCCGCCCAACCTCGACGTCGCAGACGTCCTGCGCGACATCATCACAGGCTTCGCTGAGCACCGACGGCCGGAAGCGCTGGCGATGATGCGCGCGTTGTCCGCGGTCGGACCGGCAAACCTCCGAGTCATGGCCGAGAACGCCGCCGCCAAGATGGTGCGTGCTGGCCTCGCAGACGCGCCGTGGGCGGCGGGCTTGGGCTTCCCGTCGCCCGGCCGATGTTTTGGCTACACCGATATCTACGGCGAGCAGCGCTCCATGGTCATCACCTTCCGCTACGGCCGCAAGGCGCATGCGCTCGTCGTGCTGATCGACTATTTGCTCGGCGGCGGCATCAAGGACTGTTACGTCGTCGACTACACCGAGTCCCTGCGCACCCAGTACCAGAAGCTCGGCGGAGATCCGGACATCGTTTTCAGCGATCTGGAAGCCGCGGAAGCTCAGGCGATTCTGATCCAGGCCCTGTCGCATGAACCGTGCCCGGTGGCGCCCGATCAGGTCGAGGATGTGGAGGACTGCCTCGACCTGTTGCGGGGGCGGGTCGCGCTGCTGCCAGGAGCAGCCAGACCGGCTAGCCAGCCGGGCAGATCCAAGCTCGCAGCTGGCGCCGGGCCGACGCCGACGGCGCCCAGGCGCCAGGCCAGCCGGCGGAATATTCACCGAATCAAAGCCAGCTTGCGGGGCGCGAAGCCGCCGATCTGGCGACGGTTCGAGGTGCCGTCGGACATCACCCTGCGACGGCTGCACCGAGTCATCCAGATTGGATTCGAGTGGCAGGACTATCACCTGCACGTCTTTGAGACAGCGGCAGGCCGCTACGGCGTCCCCGACCCCGACGATGAGCTCGACATTGGCAGCGACGCCAACAAGAAGCTCGCCGCGGTTGCCGACTGGCCCGGCGACCGCATCCGGTACAGGTACGACTTTGGCGACAACTGGGAGCTTGACATCGTGGTCGAGGCGGTCCTGCCGGCCAAGTCGGGCGTCCGTTACCCGCGTTGCATCGGTGGTCGCCGGGCGGCGCCGCCTGAAGACTGCGGCGGTATCTGGGGCTACGCCGACTTGCTCAACATTCTGGCTAACCCCCGGCACGACGAGCACCCGGCGCGGCTGGAATGGCTCGGCATCGACGCCGCAGCGCAGTTCAGGCCGGAGGCCTTCGACCCCGACATCGTGAACCTTGATCTCACCGCGATGTCCAGGGTGCTCGTCAAGCCCTGAGGCTGGTCACAGCAGCGACAGCTGACCGGTGATGGCGTCGATAGCCGCGTCTGCCGCAGGCCCGACGGCACAGCAGGTCGGGGTTCCCTCGGCGACCTGCGTCCGGCCGGCATCGTGGATCACCTGGACTGGTAGTCCGGCAGCGGCGGCTTGACCCGCGATCGCGTCTAGTTCCGCCTCGCTGCCCGCCCGCAGCACGACCTTAGGCTGCCCGTCGCTCAACCAGGCCGCGAAGTCCGGCCCGCCAATGCCTGCCAGCGCGGCGGCGACGGCGGCGTGCGCGGCCTGGGCTGCGATCTTGCCGCGGCCCATGCCGAGGTCCGTTCGAACCACGAGGACCAGCTTGGTCTGCATGACTGCCAAGGTAAGCGGTCACAGGCGGGTGTCGCGGCCGACTTGGCCGCGACTCAGCACCGCTGGAATGGCCGATCGCAGCTCTTGTCCCGACGAGTAAAGAAGCTTAACTTACTAGGTGAATGGCGTCGGCATCTCATCGTGGCGGGCCTTGTCCCGCGCGCCACCGAGGAGGAACCGTGGAGCAGCTCGACTCGACCCCAATAGCGGTGATCGGCAACGCCGACGGCATCCACGACATGACCGACGAGGGGATCCGGGCCCTCGCCGGGTCGCTGAAATGGGGCGGTGCCGCCTTTGGCTACGATGGCTACTCGCTCGAGGCCGTGACCGGCCGCAAGTTCATCCACGGTCAGGCCGTCGGGCTCGGGATCCTCGTGATGAGCGCGATGCAAGACAACGAGCCGGAGATGATCAGGGAGGTGCTCGACCGGATTGGCATCCCGTACCGGCCAGCGGACATGGGGATCACGTGGGACGACGTGGCGGCCGCGCTGAAGGCAATGCCACAGACGATCAAGGACGGCAAGCTCTGGTACACGATCGCCTCCGATCACCTGGCCTCGGCCGAGTTCACCGCGGCAGCCAGGGAGTGGATCGAGTCCGATGGCGGCCAGTTCGACCGAAGCTCGCTCAGCACGCTCGTCAGGGTGAGCTAGTCCTTGGCTTCGTATGACGTGCTGGTCGTTGGCGACCTCAATCCCGATGTCATGCTGTCCGCGGGCGACCTGGCCAGCGATCTGGCGGGCGCCTTCGGCCAACGCGAGCAGATCGTGCAGACCGGTCGGATGCTGCTCGGCGGCTCGTCGGCCATCACCGCCGTCGCTGCGGCGCGGCTCGGCCTCAAGGTCGCGTTCGCGTGCTGCATCGGCGACGACTGGATCGGCCGGGCGCTGGTCGACGAGGTGGGCAGGCAGGGCGTGGACGTCGTGGTCGCCCGCCGAGCAGCAGAGACGGCGACGTCGCTCACTGTCGTCGTCTCCCGCGGCATCGACCGCGCGATCCTGACCAGCGACAGCACGCTGCGCCTGCTGGAATGCGAGGACGTCCCGCTCGACCTGGTCGACAGCAGCCGTCATGTGCACGTCGGCGGATACTTCCTCCAGCCGGGGCTATGGCCGGGCCTTCCTGCGTTGCTGCGACGGGCCAGGGCCGCTGGCGCGACGACCTCGGTCGATCCCAACTGGGATCCGTCCGAGCGCTGGACGGCCTCGCTGGCTGAGACGCTGCCGCTCGTCGACATCTTCCTGCCCAACGCGGCCGAGGCGGCCAGGATCACCGGTCTCAGCGACACCGAGGCGGCCGCCCGCCAGCTGGCGTCCACGTGCGGCATCGTTGCGGTCAAGGCGGGCGCCGCGGGCGGTCTCGCCTGCCAGGGCGAGGAGATCGTTCGCGCGAGCGGCCTGTCGCTGCAAGCCGAGGACGCGACCGGTGCCGGCGACAACTTCGACGCGGGATTCCTAGCTGGCCGGCTGACAGGATTCAACGTCCGCGACTCGCTCGCGCTGGCCGTTGCCTGCGGCGGCCTGTCTACGCAGAGCGTCGGTGGCACCAGCGTGACCACGACGCTTGCGCAGGCACTGGCCGCGGCCGGCCTCGGCCCGGACACCAGCGCCAGTCCGACGCCGGTGTCGGCTGTGCCTCCGCAAGCGGGGTGATCCGGGCGGCTGCGGCCCGCGAACGGGCTCGCGGGGCGGGCGCGCACGGCTGCGGCCCGCGAACGGGCTCGCGGGGCGGCGCACGGCCGCGCTCCCAAGCCCGCACACCGCCGCCCGCGCGCCCGCCAGCAAACCCGGTACCGACAGTTCATGGTTTCGCGCGATCTTGAGTCCTGGTTTGTCGGATTTGCGGGTGCGGAAACCATGAAGTCTGGCCGAGAAAACCATGAAGTCTGGCCATGGCGGCCATCAAAGTCGGTACGCGTTATGTGACCCCTCGGAGCGCGTGCGGGTATGACGCAGCAGCTCGGCGATCAGATCGGCCTTACCGGCGGCATAAGCCGCCCTGTCGACGGCCAGGAGCCCGGCCAGCGCCTGCTTGTGCCGCGCGTATCGCGCCGCCTCGCCCGGATGCGCCCGCAGGTAGTCACGCAGGTCCATGTGATCGCGATGTGGCGCGCTCCCGGCCACCACGACGTACAGATGGTGATAACGCACATCGGCAGGCGGCGCGAACGCCTCGCGCCCGGTGATGCCCAGGTCCCCCTCGTGCTGCCATCCCGCCCCGCTCAGTGCCTCGACAGCAGGGCGGACCTCGTCGGCTGAGGAGACCACCACGTCGATGTCGATGATCGGCTTGGCGTCCAGGCCCGGCACGGCCGTGCTGCCGACGTGCTCGGTGACGTGCGGGACACCGCCGAGCGCCGCGTCGGCTAGCACCCGCAGCGACTCGAATTGCGCCGGCCACAGGGGGTCATACGGCACGACCACTGCCGGTGCCCGCACGGCCGTTGCCGGACTCAGCTGCCCGCGACGGCGGCCTGGCGCAGCCGAGGTGCCGTCATCCGGTCGGCGAACACCTGATCCCTGGCGGTACCGAGCGCGGCCGTCACGGCGCCGAGCAGGACGGCGTCGTCGCCAAGCTCGGCGGCGAGGATGCGCGGCCGCAGCGGCGACAGGCGGCTGAGCTCCTCGGCCAGCGGCGGCGCAAGCTGGTCTGTGTTGCGCCCGACGGCACCGCCGAGGATCAGCAAGCCAGGATCCAGGACGGCCACGATGGCCGCCACGACGTGCGCCAGCCTGCGGCCTTCCTGCTCTACGATCCTGGCCGCGTCCCCGCTGCCAGCGGCTGCTGCCGTGAAGACGTCCTTGGCGTTGTGCACCCGCATGCCTGCCTCCCGGGCTGCCCGGACGATCCCCTCGGCGCTGACCTCGCGCTCGACCAGGCCCTGGCGGCGTTCGATCGTCCGCAGCTGCGAGTTATCCATGCCCGTCGTCGGGGCCAGCGGCAGCAGGCCCACCTCGCCCGCGAATCCGCTCGAGCCTCGGAACAGCCTCCCGTCGATCCAGATGCCCATGCCGACGCCGCTCCCGATCCACAGGTAGACGAAGGTCTGAGCACCCCTGGCGGCGCCGAGCGCCGCCTCCGCCGTGGTCGCACAGGCGACGTCGTTGTCGCTGTCGACCGGGTAGCCGAGAGCGGCCTGCAGCTCGTCGAGCATGCCGGGCTTGGTCCAGCCAGGCACGTTCGGCGCATAGCGGTGCCGCCTGGAGCCACGGTCCGGCACGCCGGGACCACCGACGTAGGCGCTGACGATCTGGTCCGCGCCAATTCCGGCGCTGAGCTGTGCCCGCAGGCTGGCATCGCAGATCAGGTTCAGCAGGCCTGCAGAGCCACGGCCGGTGTTCGGCAGGTCCGTCCGGCCGAGCAGGCGGCCGGACAGGTCGGCGACCCCAGCCCGCACCCAGCGTCGCCCAACGTCCAGGCCAAGCACGTAGCCCGCAGCCGGGTCCGGCTCGAATAGCAGTCCGGCCTTGCCGAGCCCCACCTGGAGCGCGCGCCCCGCCGCCCGGATCAGGCCGGCTCGCTCCAGGTCAGCCACCGCGACCGAGACGGTCGGCTTGGACAGGCCCGCGGCACGCGAGATCTGGGCGCGCGACGCCGTCCCCATCGACTTCAGGGCGTCATACACAGTTCGCTGATTCAGGGCGCGCATCAGCTGTGGCGTCGTGCCCGTCGCCGTCGGTAGTCCCCGTTCCTCGTCCATCATCTTGGAATCTAACTCGCTCTGATCACAGGACGGGAGACCCGAAGCCGGCACGCGGGAGACTAGATCAGACTAGATCCATGACGAACGCTTGGGATGCCGCCTATACGGCTGCGGCGCCGCCGCCTTGGGACATCGACCGGCCGCAGCCGACAATCGTCGGGCTGGCGGAATCGGGCCTGCTCAGCGGCCGGGTCCTCGACGCCGGCTGTGGCACGGGTGAGCACGCGCTGCTGGCCGCCAGCTATGGCGCGGGGGCCACCGGCATCGATGTCTCCCCCGCGGCCATCGACCGGGCGCGCGCCAAGGCCGCGGAGCGCGGCCTCGACGTGCGCTTCGAGGTGGCCGATGTGCTGGACGCGGCGGCGCTGGACGCAGCGGCGCTGGACGCAGCGGCGCTGGACGCAGCTGGGCAGGATCCAGGCGCGGCAGGACCAGAGCGGCTGGGCCAGGCCTTCGACGTGATCATCGACTGTGGAGTCTTCCACGTCTTCAGCGACGACGACCGACCCCGCTACGTAGCCAGCTTGACCAGGGCGCTGCGCCCTGGCGGCACGCTGTACCTGATGTGCTTCAGCGACCGGCAGCCTGGCGACTTCGGCCCGCGCCGTGTGCGCCAGGACGAGCTTCGCGCAGCGTTCAGCGACGGCTGGGCGGTACAGTCGATCACGGCCAGCACGCTCGAGATCAGGCCGATCGGCGACACCACTCGCGCCCAGGCCTGGCTCGCCGTCCTCACGCGCAGGTGAGGCGGTCCGGCCGGCTAGCTGCCGCCGACACCCGGCGGCAGGCCAGAACTAACTTCCGCAGCCACGCAATGAAGCAGAGCAGAAGAAAGACCACTACCAGGTCCATCTATGTCCACTCCCCCGATAACTTCCTATGACTAGACCAGAACCGCAGGATCCCCCTGTGCGTACGCTGCGGCGCTGGACTGGTACCCGGCTACTCGGGGGTACAACCAGCGAAGACAAGCCTGACCAAGTCGTGACCGGCCCAAGAAGTGACCAACAGCCGGTTGCGCCCCTGCTGCCTGCTGGCGCGCGCCGGCCGGCGGCGATCACCGCGACCTGCTGCGCAGCCCTGGTTGCCGTGCTCGCCGCGGTCGCGATCCACAGGTCACAGGCCAGCGCGGTAGACCGGCCGATCGATTCGTGGCTGCGGCACCACCTGGCCTCGCACCTGCAGCTGATGTCTGACATCAGCTATCTCGGCGGCGGCCAGGTGGTGGCCGGGCTGACCGTCGTCCTGGCGCTGGCCTGCCTGGCGGCCCGCCGGGTCAACGCCGCTGTGCTGACCGTGATCAGCGTCGTGGCCGCTATCGGGCTGACCGAGTACGTGCTCAAGCCGCTCGTGCACGAGACGATCCAGCACGGCTGGCTGACGTATCCAAGCGGCCACACCACGAGCCTGTTCACGCTCATCGCCGTCATCGGCGTCCTGATGATCGATCCGCCGCGCTGGCGGCCGCGGCCCGGCCTGCGGCTGCTGATCATGCTCGGCCTTGTCATCGTCGGCTGCGCCGTCGCCGTCGCCATGACCGCGTTGCAGTTCCACTACTTCACCGACACCATCGCCGGCGCGGCGTGGGGCACTTGTGTGGCGCTCGCGGCCACGTTCCTGCTTGATAGTCGGGGAGTGCGACGCTGGCTGGCGGCTGCCCGCCGCCGCCCGCGAACGGCTTCGCGACCGTAGGGTCGGTCCATGCAGACATGGGACGCCATCACCGCTCGCCGTAACGTTCGCACGTTCACCGGCCGGTCCATCCCGGCCGCTGACCTCGACCAGATACTGGAGGCCGGGCGGCGGTCACCCTCGTCGCAGAACTGGCAGCCCTGGGACTTCGTCCTCATCACCGACCGGGCGCAGCTGAGCGAGCTGTCCGGCGTGTTCTACGGCGCGCACCACGTCGCCCACGCGGCGGCCGCGATCGCGGTCGTCGGCCCGGTCGCCGACAACGAGTTCCATCGGGCGCAGTTCGACCTCGGCCAGGCCACGATGAGCATGACGCTGGCGGCCGCCGACCTGGGCATCGGCACCTGCCATGCGGGCGTAGCCGACATGGACCTCGCCCGGCGGGTGCTAGGACTGCCTGCGGACCGTACCTGGGTGCTGCTGGTGTCACTTGGTTACCCGGCCGACCGGCCGCTGACCCCGGTCCGCAACCCCAAGCGGCGGCCGTTCGACGAGGTCGTGCACCGCGGCCGGTGGTGAGCGGCTAACCGGCCAGGTCCCCGCGCGGTCGGCGCGGGGGCAGGGCGCTTGGTGCTAGCTTGCGCTGGTGCGTATCGGTGTGTACATCGACGGGTTCAACGTCTACTACGGCGGTCGCGGGATCTGCGGGCGCGGCACGGCTGGCTGGCGCTGGCTGGACCTGCGCGCCCTGGCGACAGACCTGATCAGCCGCCGGGCGAGCTGGGCGGACGCGCGAGTCGAGCGGATCGTGTACTGCACCGCACGCATCGACGCGGTCTCGAACCCCTCCGGGCAGGGAGATCAGGACATCTACCTCAAGGCCCTGCTAGCTGCCGGCAGCGTCGACCACATCGAGTACGGCACCTACGTCTCACGCGTCAAGACCGCGCCGATGGCGATCAAGGACGCGCAGGGCCGACCCAAGCTCGTCGGGCCGGCGTGGCCGGTGATGATCCAGGACGGCCGCGGCGGTCAGGTCGACGACGCGGTGTTCATGGTGTCCTACGCCAACCGGGAGGAGAAGGGCTCGGACGTCAACGTGGCCGCGCATCTCCTGCTGGACGTGCTCGGGGGCGCCGTGGACGCTGCCGTGGTCATCTCCAACGACAGCGACCTGCGCTTCCCCGTTGAGCAGGCACGGCGGCGCGTTCCGGTGGGCGTCGTGAACCCCTCGCGGAACTTCCTGGCGGGGGATCTGCGCGGCGAGGCAGGCGGCGGCGCCGGGCGGCACTGGTGGGTCCGGCTCGTGGCCGCCGACTTCACTAGTCACCAGCTGCCAGACCCGGCCGGGCCCTATCACCGGCCGCCTGGCTGGTGATCACCCAAGGGACTAGCGGCGGCACCGCAGCACGTTATACTCATGCGCATATACCACCCGGCCCCTCGTGGGCCGGGTTTTTCATGTCCGAGGGTGCCTTGGCGGCGCGGGGAGACCCGGTCGCCGCCTGCGCGGAAGCCGTGACGGTACCCGAGCTGCTGTCCGGTTAGTTCCGAAGCAACCATCTTGCCCGCTCCCTGCGCGTTGGCCTTTCGACCAGCTGCGCCGGAGTGACGGCAAATGCGAGGCATGGCGACGCAGTAGCGGCGATGATTCATTTGCGTGCTAGGTGCAGGACCCGGGGGCGGGAGCAGCAGTGACAGACGACATTCCGGCCGCTCAGGATCCAGACGATGCGAGACTGCCTGACCTTGTGCACGCGGGCAACGCCGCCGCATACGAGATGCTGTATCTGCGGCACGAGCAGGCGGCAGCGGATAGCACCGGCCTGACAGGCGTATCTGCGCTGCTCGGCGCGTCCCGGCTGCGGCATAGCTCGGGGGCGCTGCGATGGATCGCGGCGGGCGCCGCGACCGTAGTCGCGGTGTTCGCGATTGCGTTCGCGGTGACCCTCACCGGAAACTTCACGCCGCTCGGCCCGGGGCACGACCACCCTCGGGCTGGCCCACCGCTGTCACCGGCGGTTCTCGCGACATCCAGTCGGGCTGCGTCACCGGCTGCGAAGCGGTCCCCGCGAACGCCGTCCGCGTCGCCGACTCCATCGGCTAGCGCCTCTCAGTCATCGCCCGGCAGCCCAGGTCCGCAGCCGCTGCATTCGCCCCCCTCGCCGCCGCCCAGTCCGACCCAGCCGGCCTCCGTGCAGCTAGCGGCCAGCATCGACGTCGACGGCAGTAGCCATTTCGGTAACTTCGGCCAGGTCGACTTCCAGGTGACGGACACGGGCTCAGCGTCGACCGGGGAGCTGACAGCCACAATCACGCTGCCCGCCGGCGCCTCGTTGCTGACCGGCGGCTACGGCGGCTACGGCGGTTACGGCGGCTATAGCGCGTCGTTCGGCGGCTCCGGCTGGAGCTGTCAGCCGACCTCCACCGGCGCGATCTGTCAGCACGCTGCAGTCGGGGCGGGCGCGCAAACGTGGGGGACGATCTTCATCGCGATCAACGGCACCGCAGCGTGCGGTCAGCCGGTCCAGCTCCAGGCCGCGAGCGGC
Organism: uncultured Actinomycetota bacterium; assembly: GCA_963792725.1. GTDB lineage: Bacteria > Actinomycetota > Actinomycetes > Streptosporangiales > Streptosporangiaceae > JAJYUU01. The sequence goes on from CAWBXJ010000006.1 coordinate 863,837, forward strand.
TCCGCGTCCGCCAGCGCGCAGTCACCCGGCGGCATTCCGTGCAATCAGGGCAACTGATCTCTGTCGGTCCGCGGCCGCGCCGACAGACTGGAAGAGCCGGCGCGGGCAAGCTAGCGGCATGCGGCCCGTGCCACGGTCTTGGAGGTATCGCGATGACGCTGAGGCCCCCGCTCGCCGAGCAATTGGATCTGCAGCCCCATCCTGAAGGCGGCTGGTTCCGGGAGACATGGCGGTCGACAGTCACGTTCGCCCCGGACGGCTACCAGGGACCACGCAGCGCCGCGACCGCGATCTACTTCCTCCTGCATCCAGGCGAGCAGTCCCGCTGGCACGTCGTGCGCTCCGACGAGCTGTGGTTCTGGCACAGCGGCGGTCCGCTGACGCTCCGCCTCGGCGGTAGCGGCCCGGGGCCGGACGAAAGCCCAGTGCCCGACGAAAGCAGGCCAGACCGGATCAAGCCGGACCCGATCAAGCTAGACAGATCCAGCACGATGAGCGCGACCGTCTTGCTGGGTGCGGACGTCGAGGCTGGTCAGCGGCCGCAAGTCCGGGTGCCGGGCGGCGTCTGGCAGTGCGCAGCTCCGGCGGCCGACGAGCCCGTGCTCGTCAGCTGCGTCGTGGCACCCGGCTTTGACTTCGCCGACTTTCGCCTCGCCTGAGGGCCTGCCAGCACCAGGATCCTCTCCTCGCCGGCCAAGGGCGCAGCAGGTCCGCGAGACGGTTCGGGATCTCAGGCCAGCATTCGGTCGTTGTACCAGGTGAGTCGCGTTACCGGGCCGCCAGTCGAGCTATGACTTGTTATCCGCGCCAAGCCGACGTACGCTGTCGATATATCGTGAGCGTATCGCGAGAGGTGGCGGTGACAATGGCGGCGGGAGCGGCCTGGGGCACGTGTAACTTCGCACCCGGCCTATCGGACCTGCTGAGCTGCGTGCGAGATCTGCTCGGTCAGTCCAAAGGTTGCGCCTCGGCCGGGGCCGACGCACGTGAGCATCGCGGCCCGTGGGAAGCCTTTGGCGGGCGAAAAGGCCCCGGTCACTGGGGCGGCGGCTTCGTCGGCCAGCGCGGCTCGTGGTGGCCAGGTCCGCCAGCACCGCCCGGTCCGAAGGCGAGTCGCGGTGATGTGCGCGCCGCGATCCTGGCCTTGCTGCGCGAGGGTCCGCGCAACGGGTACCAGATCATGTCCGAGATCGAGGAGCGCAGCGGCGGCGCCTGGCGGCCGAGCCCCGGTGCGGTCTACCCCGCGCTATCCCAGCTCGCCGACGAGGGCCTCATCGCGCCGGAGGAGTCCGGCAGCAAGCGGATGTTCAGCCTGACCGATGCGGGGCGCCAGTACGTCACCGAGAATCCCGAGATGGCCCGCGGCGCGTGGGAGTCCACGGAACAGCAGGAGGCGTGGCAGGTGCCCGGCCTGTTTGCCGAGGCGGCCCGGCTGGGCAGCGGGATCGTGCAGCTCGCCAAGGCCGGATCACAGGACCAGATCCGGGCGGCCGAGCGCCTGCTGGAGCGGACGCGCCGCGAGCTCTACCGAATCCTCGCCGACGACGCGGCGCCGGCGGACGACGAGCAGGATCTCTGAGTAAGTGAGGTCTGAGTAAGTGAGGCAAGGGCAATGAACGAGAACATCCGGATATCAGACGCCGACCGCGAGCACGTGGTCGAGCAGTTGCGCGAGCACTACGCCGAAGGTCGGCTCACATCCGACGAACTGGACGAGCGCGTCACGGCAACACTCAGCGCGAAGACCTACGGCGACCTGCGCGCCGTCATGACCGACCTGCCCGAGCCGGAGGCAGTCGGGGCGACGGGCGCAGCGGGCCCGGCGGGCGCCCCCGGGCCTGCCGGGCCCTTGGGGCCCATGGGCTGGCAGGCGCCGCCCTGGTTCGCGGCCGGCCGGCCGATCGTGGCGTTCCGCCGCGGGCCGCGAATCCTGCCGCTGGTGCTCATCGCGCTGGCCGTGAGCCTGCTGCTGCCCGGCGGAGGTTTCGTGTTCTTCGCGTTCCTCAAGGTCATGCTGGCGTTCTGGCTGGTGATGTGCCTCATGGGCATCTTCGCGGCGGCCCGGTTCCGGCGGCACGTGCGCCGCTACTCCCAGTCCGGGGCCGGCGGTTCGTGGCACCACCACGGTTGGCGGCAGTAGGGGTAAACGGCGGGGACGGACGCCTGCCCCGTTCCCGCCAAAAGCGGTTATGACCGCCAGTCAGGCGGTGGAGCGACTGCGGGCGAAGTCCGCCTGGAGCCGGAACTTCTGGATCTTGCCGGACGGCGTCAGCGGGAACTCCTCGACGAAAACCCAGTGCAGCGGGGTCTTGTAGGGCGCCAGGTGCTCGCGGCAGTACGCGCGCAGCTCGTCCGGGCTGGGCCGGTCGTGGCCGGGGGCCGCGCGGACGTAGGCAGCGACGACCTCGCCCCATCTGTCGTCCGGCACCCCGACGACTGCTGCCTCGGCGACCGCGGGGTGCGCGAACAAGATGTCCTCGATCTCGCGCGGGTAGATGTTCTCGCCACCGCGGATGATCATGTCCTTGACCCGGCCCTCGATGCGCAGGTAACCGTCGGCGTCCATCGAGGCCAGGTCGCCGGTGTGGTACCAGCCGTCGGCGTCGATCGCCTGGGCGGTGAGCTCGGGCGCATCGTGGTAACCGCGCATGACCAGATACCCACGCGCGCACAACTCGCCGACCTCACCCGGCGCGACGGGGTCGCCCGTGCTGACGTCGGCGACCTTGACGTCGGTCTGCGGCAGCGGCGTCCCGAGGGTTTCCGCGCGCTGCTGCGGCGGCGCGTCCAGCCGCACCTCGGTCACCAGCGGCGAGCACTCGGTCGTGCCGAACACGATGCTGAACCGCACCCCGAGCCGCTCCTCGACCTGTCGGACCAGCCTGGCCGGGACGGGCGAGCCGCCAGACACCGCCACCCGCAGCGACGACAGGTCACGCGTGTTCAGGTCAGGATGCTCCAGCATGGCGATCATCATGGTCGGCACCCCGCCGAATACCGAGCATCGCTCGGTCTCGCACAGCTCGAGCATGAGCGCCGGATCGAACGCGAGCACGGGCACGTGTACCGCCCGGCTCTGAACGCAGCCGAGCACCCCCATCCCGCAGCCGGAGGTGTGGAACATCGGCATCGGGTTGACGTAGACCTCGCCCGGCCGCAGCCCGATGCGCTGGGCGTAGAAACGCGCGTTGTTCGTCAGCCCGCGATGGTGCAGCTCGGCGCCCTTGGGGAAGCCGGTCGTCCCCGACGTGTACTGGATCTGCGCGATGTCGCCGGGCTGGACGTCCAGCAGCGTGACGTCCGCGGCGGCAGGCGCAGCGCGCAGGAACTCGTCCCACTCCGTGAACAGCACCACATCGCGCAGCGCCGGGACGTCCGGCCGCACCTCGTCCAGGAACTTGGCCATCGGACTGCGGTACTCCGGCACCAGGAAGATGCCGGCCGCGCCAGACTGGTTCAGCACGTACGCCAGCTCAGCCGGCCGCAGGGCCGGGTTGACGGTGACCAGTACCAGCCCCGCGAGCGCGGCCGCGTACTCGAGGATGACCCATTCGGGGAGGTTCGGCGCCCACGCGGCGACGGGCTCCCCCGGCGCGAACCGCCTGGTCAGCGCTCGTGCTGCCTGCTCGGCCTCGGCCAGGAGCTCGCCATAGGTCCAGCGACGGCGGTCCGCCGGATCGGGCAGGCCGCCGATCATGGCGAGACGGTCGGGATCGGCCGCCGCAGCCGCGCGCAGTACCCCGCCGACCGTGGTATCGAGCACTGGCTGGCTGGTGTCGGCTGGCCAGTAGGACGTCGTCAGCGCGGTCATGTGCCGCCTCCCGAGGCGCTTGCGTGGGCAGTAACGCAAATCAAAACAGCCAGCGCGCGCCGTCACCAGGCATCATTCAGAACCGGAACGGGGCCGCTCCCGCCAGTCTGAGCCTGCCCGGCCGCGGCCGGCCGCCCTTGCCTCGCACACGATGCGGGCGGCCGCGTCCATAGTCGCCTCGAGTCGCCGACTGTGCGCGCCGCGCCAGTACACCCGTCCGCACGACCGACACTGGGCGAAGGTGTCGTAGGTTCGCCTGGTGCCCGGCTGAAGCTGCGATTCGACATCTGCCTTGCGCACCGGGACCAGAGGTCCGTTGCACGCGGTGCAGCGCGTCCACGGCGCGAGCCGCGGGGCGAACCTGTCGAGCACGTCGGCGAGCTGCGCATCCGGGTTCGCACCCCGGACATAGGCGCCGAACCACAGCCTGCGGCGGCGCAGCAGGCCGCGATCCTGGGTCAGGAGCACGCGGCGGCTTGCGTTGGCCTCCTCGATCAGGTCGTCGTCGGCGGCGTCCCGCTGGTAGGCGGTGTCGATGCCGAGCAGGCGCATCCGCCGCGCGACGGTGCCGAGATGGACATCGAGCAGGAACCGCGCCTCGCCGTCAACTCGCTGCGGCCGCCGGACGGCCCTCACCTCGACGGTGTCACCGCCGCGCGGCCGGTAGCTGCGCTCGGCCGGCCGCCTGTCAACGAGCAGCGAGCCGACCTCGGTCAGCGGCACGCCGATCGACTCGACGAGATGGCCCAAGGTGGAGACGCCATCGCACGTCACCGGCACCGGCTGACCGCGCCGCTTCGGTGGCAGGAACAGCCCCAGGTCGTCCGCCACCACGACGTGCGCTTGCGGTCCGGCCATACCTTCACCATGCCCCGAATCACAGGCTGATGAGCACGATGCCGGTCGCGATCACGACGGCCGCGGCGATCCGGCGCCGGCCGAAGTCCTCGCCGAAGACACTCACGCCGATCAGCGCGGCGAACACCACGCTGGTCTCCCGGATGGCGGCGACCTCGGCGAGCGGCGCGCGAGTCTGCGCCCACAACACGATGCCGTAGGCGACGACGCACAGCACGCCGGCGAGCAGGCCGCGGCCCGCCGTCTTCGTGTCGAGCCAGGCCCTGGCCGGCCGCCGGATCGCCGCCGCCGCCGTGAGTGCCGGGCCCTGCAGCAGGAACAGCAGCGCCGCGTACGCCCACGGATCGTGCGCCCGGCGGACGCCGAGCCCGTCCACGAGCGTGTAGGCGGCGATGGTCAGCCCGGTAAGGACCGCCGCGCCGACGGCCGGCAGGTCCTGACGGCTCAGCCGGCCAGCCGAGAACGCCAGGCCCATGAGCCCCACCGCCAGCGTCCCGACGCCGAGCAGGGCCGCGGCACTGAGGTGCTCGTTGGCCAGGAAATAGGCGCCGATGGCGACGATCAGCGGCGACGTGCCGCGCGCAATCGGATAGGTCTGGTTGAACGCGCCCAGCCGGTAAGAGTTCATCAGCGCCAGGTCATACCCGACGTGGATGACGGCCGAGGCGATCGCGAACCCGATCGCGGCCCGGTACGGCAGCCCGGTGACCACGAGCCAGATCCCGCCGCCGACCGTCGAGGCGATCCCGATCCAGGCGAACGCCATGAGCCTGTCGTCCACCTGTTTCGTGATCGCGTTCCAGGTCGCGTGCAGGGCCCCGGCGCCGATGACGATCGCGACGATGATCGGCGTCAGATGGGCCTGGGTCGTCACACGCATATTCTGCCTGTTTGTCTGCCAGGTCGCAGAGACTCGTCGACGTGCCGACACCGGCTAGCTAGACCCCGTTCCGGTGATCATCGCCAACGCATCGCTTCCTGATATACCGGATCCATGCCCGCCGAACTGATCGCCGCCGCCATGCGGGCGGCTGCTGCCGACCTGCTGGCGGCCCTCGACGACGCGCAGCGTGATCTCGCGGCGCTGCCGTTCGGTGACGCAGCGCTCCGCCGGTGGCTGGAGTACCGGCCGGAGCCACGCCCCGGCGCGTGCCTCGCGCTGGCGACGCCGGTGGCCCGCAAGGCGGCGCACCGGCTGCTGGCGACGGCGCTCAGCGACCACGCGTTTGCGCAGGCGATGGTCATCGTGGCCATGGAGGAGGTCCTCGACCGGAGGGAACGGGGCCGTCTCGGCAGGCACAGCGGTGACTACTGGGTGTGCGTGTTCGGCGACCCCGCCGCAGACGAGCCCTGGTCGTGGCGGTTCGAGGGCCATCACCTGTCGGTGACGATGACGGTGCTCGGCGACGAGGTGTCACCGGCGCCGGTCTTCCTCGGCGCGAACCCGGCCTGTGTCAGCTACGCCGGGCGCCCGGTGTCGCGGCCGCTTGCGCCGGAGGAGGACCTCGGACGCGCGCTGCTGGACGCGCTCGGGCGAGCCGGTCGGTCAGCTGCGGTCGTGGCGGATCAGGCACCCTACGACATCCGCTCGGCGACCTCACCGCGCGCGCAGTCGCTCCTGGAACCGCGCGGCGTCGCGGCCTCGGCGCTGGGCCCGACGGCGCGCGCCGTGCTCGACCAGCTCGTCGCCTTGTACCTCGACCGCCTGCCTGCCGAACTGGCCGCCCGCGAGCATGCCAGGATCGCGAGCGGCGACCTGCACTTCGCCTGGGAAGGCCCGCTGACGCCGGGCACGCGGCACTACTACCGCGTGCAAGGCGACGACCTGCTGATCGAGTACGACAACACCACCGACGACGGCAACCACGCGCACACGGTGCTCCGGCGGCCGCGCAGCGATTTTGGCGACGACGTCCTCGGCGCCCACCATCGCGATGAGCACACCCGAGGGCGCTAGCCGCCAGCGCTCAGGCGCAAGCGCCGGGCTGCAAGCGCTAGCCGGAGCCGCTAGCCGGAGCCGCTAGCCGCGGCCGCTAGCCGCGCGGGGACACGTCCGCCTCGATGAGGTGCGGACCTGGCTCGGCGAGGGCGTTCTCGAGCTGCGCGGCGAACTCGGCTGTCGTCCGCGCGCGGCTGGCCGGCACGCCCATGCCCGCCGCCAGCCCCGTGAAGTCGATGTCCGGCCGGGACAAGTCCAGCAGGTCGCGGGCGGTCGTGCCGGTCACCGGCGCGCCCGTGCGCTCAAGCTCCATGGTCAGGATCGCGTAGGCGCGGTTGCTGAAGATGACCGTGGTGATGTCCAGCCCCTCGCGGGCGTGCGTCCACAACGCGGAGATCGTATACATAGCGCTGCCGTCTGCTTCCAGCGCGAGGACGGGCCGGTCCGGGCACGCGACCGCCGCGCCGGTCGCCAGCGGTAGCCCCTGGCCGATGGCGCCGCCGGTCAGGCTGAGCCAGTCGTGCGGCGGCGCGCCGACCGTCGCGCCGGGCAGCCACAGACTGGAGGTATTGGCTTCGTCGCAGATGATCGAGTGCTCGGGCAGCAGCGCGCCGATAACGGCGGCCGCTGACTCGGCGGTGAGCGGGCCATCGGCGGGCAGGTCCGGGCGCGCCGCCGGCTGGCGGACAGGCATGGCGTCGGGTGCCACGCGATCGGCCAGCGCCGTGAGGGCGCCGGGCACGTCGTCGCCCGGCTCGGCCAGGACCTGCACGTGGCAGCCGGCGGGCAGCGGCGTGCTGGGCTTGCCGGGATAGGCGAAGAACGACACGGGCGAGGCAGCGCCGGCCAGGATCAGGTGGCGCGTGCCGGCCAGCTGACTGGCGGCGAACTCCACCAGGTAGGCGAGCCGGTCAACGGCCGGGATGCCGGCGCCGCGCTCGTGCCGCGCCGGAAATGTCTCGGCCAGCACCTGCGCGCCAGTCGCGGCGGAGATCCGGCTGGCAGCCTCGATCGCCGGCCGGGTCAGTCCGGTGCCGCCGAGCAGGATCGTGCACCGGCGCCCGGCGTCGCCCGAGCCCCGCAGCGCGCCTACCGCGCGCGTCACCCGGCCGGGCGGCACGGGCGATGGTTCCGCACTCGGGAACGGCGCCAGGACTACCGGCTCCGCGCCGTCAGTCCAGGTCACATCGGCGGGGAGGATGAGCGTGGCGACCTGGCCGGGCGGACGCATGGCCGCCGCGACGCCGTCCGCCGCGTCGGCGGGCGCGTCCGCGCTGCGGGCCGAACGCCGCACCCAGCCGGACACCGAGCCGGCGAGGGCGTCGATGTCAGACTCCAGCGGCGCGTCGAACCGCTTGTGATACGTCGCGTGGTCGCCGACGACAGCTAGCAGCGGCGTATGCGCGCGGCGCGCGTTATGCAGGTTGGCGAGCCCGTTCGCCAGGCCAGGTCCGAGGTGCAGCAGCGTGGCGGCCGGCCGGCCAGCCATCCGGCCGAAGCCGTCGGCCGCACCGGTCGCGACTCCCTCGAACAGGCACAGCACGCCGCGCATCTCCGGCACCGCGTCCAGCGCCGCGACGAAGTGCATCTCCGAGGTCCCCGGGTTGGCGAAGCACGTCGTCACGCCGCAGCCGACCAGCGTGCGGACCACGGCCTGGGCTCCATTCATGGCGTCACTCCTCGTACCTGGCGCGTGCGTGGCGTCGGGATCGTCACGCGCTCGGCGCCCGGCCCGGCGGGAACCCGCCGGTCGCGATCGGGCCCCACTGCTCGATCGTGATCCGGATCAGCGACTTGCCCTGCCGGCGCATCGCCTGCCGGTACTCGGCCCAGTCCGGATGCTCGCCGGCGATACAGCGGAAGTACTCCACGAGCGCGTCCGCTGCCTCTGCCGTCGGCATGTCGAGCACCTCGGCGGTACCGTCGACCTGCACATACGGGCCGTCCCACTCGTCGGAGTGCACGAGCACCGACACGGCCGGGTTGCGCCGCGCATTGACCGCCTTCGCGCGGTCCGGATAGGTGGAGATGACGATGCGGCCGCCGTCGTCGACGCCCGCCGTGACTGGCGAGATCTGCGGCCGCCCGTCACGCCGCGTCGTCATCAGGCTCATGCGATGTCGCGTCCGGACGAAGTCGATGAGCTGGTCCCGGTCGACTCGGTCGGCTGTGGCGAGCTTCGGCATGCTCCGACTATAGAGGCGCGGTCACGGTCGGCCGCGCGAGCTCGTGATCATCATTGTCGAGGGCATGGCCGCCAGCTGGCGTGGCCGCGGAGGCGCGTGCGGACGTGTGCCGTGACCCGCGCCCGACCGCGCATGCGGACGCGTGCCGTGACCCGCGCGTGGAGGCAGGTGCGGACCCGTGCGCTGACGAATAGCAGACGGCCAGCGCGACGATGGCCGGGATCGCGATCAGCCACCCGCAGTAAGCCAGCATGACGACGACCGCCAGGCCGGCTGGGATAGCCGCGGCCCTCGCGATGCCGCGCAGGCCGACGATGGCAGCGATCATGGCGGCCAGGTACACCGACAGGAACAGGGTCGTCGGCAACGCGACTAGCCAGGTGGTGGTCACCAGTCCCGCGCCATACAAGGTGATGAGGACCAGACCCGCCGCGGCGATCGCCGTCAGAAAGCCGATCCGCGGTTCCGCACGGTGATCCTGCCGCCCCCTCATCCAGACTTCATGGTTTTGTACCGCGACTTCATGGGCTAGCGCGATCTTGAGTCCGGATTGAACCGGTTTGCGGGCGCGGAAACCATGAAGAGTGCGCCGGACGGCCGCTACGCCTACGCCTACGCCTACGCCTGCGCCTGCGCCTGCGCCCGTGCCCGCCTCGCTGCGGCCCGCCGGCGCGACCGGGCCTAGCAGTTCGCCTGCCATGGTGGCGGCTCCGGTGACGTAGGCGTTGGTGGTCCCGAGCGTCAGCACGATCGCGGTGGCGGCCGCGGCCGCCGGGCCGGCTGCGCCAATCGAGCGGCGTAGCAGGTCCGCCAGCGGGACTGACGAGACGGCGCCAGGGCCGAGGACGGCGATCGTGGTGATCGCGAGGCTCAGGTACAACGCTGTCGTGGCCGCGAGCGCGACGCCGATCACGCGCGGAAGCTGCCGGGCCGGATCGGCGAACCGCGTCGTCAGCGGCGCGACGGCTTCCCAGCCTACGAACGAGAGCATCAGCGTCGTGGCCGCATGCCCGATCGACAGCCAGCCGTGCGGGGCGAACGGGGTCCAGTTCGCCAGGCGCGCTGAGGTAGCCGATCCGGCCACCGCCACGACGACCGCGCCGACGAGCAGGCAGACCAGCACCAGCTGCGCTCCCGCGCTCGCGCGCAGGCCGCCGGCCGCCAGCACGAGCACCACCACCAGCAGGCCGGCGGCCGCCGCGGCGCGCGCTACGACGCCGCCGCCGGTCAGGCTGGTGACGTAGCTGGCACCGATCAGGCACACCACGGGGGCGCCGCACACGACGCCCGCCAGGAAGGACCAGCCAGTCACCAGGCCAGCCCGGCCGCCAAGACCCGCGGTCACGTATCCCATGACGCCGCCTGCCGACGGCAGATTCCGGCCGAGCGCTGAGAACACCGCGGCGAACAGCCCCGACAGGCACAACAACGCGACCCACGCGAGGACGGACGCCGGACCAGCCTGGGCGGCCGCAAGACCGGGCAGCAGCAGCAGACCAGGCCCGAGCAGGGCGCCGACATAGAGCGCTGCGCCCCGCGAGGTGGACAAGCGCTGCGGGCCGGCCGGTTCGTGACTAGAGGTGTCGGTCATGGCTCCAGCGTCACCGAAATGGCGCCGCATGCGATGGCAAATATTGCTCGCTAGAGCCCCTTGAGCACAGCGCAGCGGTGCCGAACGGCGACTAAGCTGCACAATATGCCGGAGCAGGTAGCAGATGCAGTCGATCGTGCCATCGTCAGGAGGCTCCAGCGGGACGGCCGGATCGCGAACGTTGATCTGGCCGACGCCATCGCGCTGTCGCCGTCGGCGTGCCTGCGCCGGGTCAAGGCGCTTGAGGCGAGCGGCATCATCGAGGGATACCGGGCGGAGGTCAGCAGGTCACGGGCCGGCCTCGGTCTCACCGTCTTCATCGGGCTCAAGGTCGAGGGACACTCGCAGGAGACGTCATCCCGGATCGAGCAGGCCCTGCTCGCCATCCCCGCAATTGTCGCCTGCTATGTCGTGTCCGGATCCGACGACTTCCTCGTCGAGGCCGCTGTCCCCGACCTCACCTCGTACGAGCAACTGCTCCTCGGCCAGATCCTGACCATCCCGTCTGTCGTCGAGGCGCGCAGCACCTTCGCGATCCGGACGGTCCTGAGCCGCGGGCCGATGCCGCTGGAGCACTGGCGGTAATCCCGCGGCGGCGACTAGGGCTCCGCGGTCGACGTCACGGCTGGCTTGCTGTCGTGGCCGTGCCTGCCCGACAGGCCGCGGCCGAAGACGAACGTCTCGAACGGCGTCGTCGGCAGCGTGGTGGTGCCGTCGTGGGTAGGCGCGGCCTCGTTGGTGACAGCCGGGATCGCGAAGTACTGCATGGTGATCGTCGTCTCGCCGCGGCGGCGACCGGGGTCGACGTCGAAGATCGCGTAGCCGTAGGCGTCACCAGCGTTGATCGCCGCGGACCAGGGGGCGTCCTCGATGGAGTCGGCCGCGTTCCGACGAAAACCGGTTGCCTGCGACCCGGTGATGGCGTTGCGCTCGGTGATGACCTTGGCCTGCGGCAGGCCGTCGGAGGTGTCCGTGCCGTAGACATTGGACGGGCCGTTGGTGCCGCCACCGCCGAGGACGAGGAACACCGTCCCGAACGAGGTGTCCCAGCCCTGCAAGCCGCCATCGACGGCGACGGGATCGGTGGTCGCGACGTGCGGGCGGCGCGTGTCGATCTTCGCGCCGACGGTCTGGTCCGGGTTCGGGGACACGACCGTGCCGAGTGCGCCGACGTCGTAGCCGCGGACCGGGTAGGTGCGCTCGTAGTCGTGCTCATGCCCGGATAGCACCAGGTCGACCTCGTACCGGTCGAACAACGGCAGCCACGCCCGGCGGATGCCGAGGTCGGAGCCGTTGCCGGGAACCGACGTCGACATGGCGCACTGGTGCATGAACACGACGATCATGTCGACGCTGTCGTCGTCGCGGGCCTCGCGCAGCGTCCGCTCCAGCCAGATGGTCTGGAGGTTGGGCGTCCCGGTGCTGAAGTCCGGGATCGCGGAGTTGTCTGCCGCGACGATCTTCAGGTCGCCGGTGTAGCCGTGGTTGTAGGTGACGGTGCCGTTGGGGATCTGGGCGCCCGAGGACGTGACCTCCGGCGCGGCGTTCGCGGCGGCGTTCAGGTAGGCGGAACCACCGTCCTGGTAGATCACGTCGTCGGCGTCCAGCGAGGCGAACAGGACGGTGCCGATCTGGAACGCGTAGAAATTGCCACGCAGGTTGTTGCCGTCGTAGTTCGTCACGTCGTTGTCCGGCAGCAAGAAGCGGCTGAGGTAGTGACCGTAGCCGTAGGGGCCGTTCCAGTAGTTGCCGGCCGCGCCCTGCGCCGAGATGCCGCCGGGCTCCGTCCCCGGCGCGCCCGCGTGATCGCACGCGCCGAACTCGGTCTCGTGGTTGCCGAGGGCAGGCATCCACGGCCGGTTCATGGCCGAGCGCGAGACGTTGATGCCAAAGTCCCGCCAGACACTCGGCGCGTTCATGACGTCGAGGTTGGCGTAGCACAGGTCGCCGTTGAGCAGGTGGAATAGCGGTGCGCCGTTACCATCGCCCGGGTTCTCGATCGCGCTGACGGCGTAGTAGGAGTTGTCGCAGGACTCGTGCCAGATGTTGCCCGAGGCGTTCAGGTCCCATGACGGGGTGGCGAGATCACCGTAGCTGGAGAACCGGAACTTCGCCCGTCCGGCCGGCGCAGTATCAAAGCTCGCGCCCGCCGTCGACGGCTCACTCGCGCCGTCGCTGACCTGGTAGTGGTAGCGCGTGGCCGGATCCAGGTCCCGGAGCTGGACGTGGTAGAAGTACGTCGTCTGCGCGTTGAGCCCGTCGGCGAAGCTCACAGCCGACGTGCGCCGATAGCGCTGAGTCACGTCGAGCGGCTGCGGCTCCGGCAGCCGAATGACGCGGCCCGGGCTGGCCGGCGTGATGGGGAATCGTGAGTAGACGAGCGTCGGCGCAGGCTGCGGCACGGTGCCAGGTGCCATCCAGGTGACGGTGACATCCGTGGCGGGGTTTGCGCCCCATGTGAGCCACAGTTGCTCGGGCGCCGTGGTCGTCGGGAGTGGCACTGTCGTTGCCGGCGGCCCCGAGGGTGGCGTCGCGGCGAGCGCAGCCGTCCGGCCAAACGCGCCGTCGGCCACGCCGGCCAGCCCCGCCGCGGCGCCGACGACGATCACGCCGCTGAGGAAGCTCCGCCGGGAGACACCGTCACCGCTGGGCGCTGCGCAACCCATTCCAGTCCAGTCGTCCATATCCAGGACGCTAGGTAAGGCAGGTGAACCGACCGTGACCATCCGGCGGCGACTGTCTCGCCGCCCAGGTAAATACCTGGGAACGGGGCGGTGCCCAGCCAGTCAGCGCATCGAGCAGGCAGTGGATGTATGCAACCAGACAGGACTCGTCCGCTCTTCTGCCGCATCTGATGCTCTGTTGTATACAATAAGGCATGCTCGCCACGTCACGGCTGAGAAGCTCGACCGGGCACGGCTGAGTCGGCCGCGTGTCACGGGCAGCCGACCTGGCGTACTCCGAGCTTCGGCGCCGCATCCTGGCCGGCGCGATGCCGCCCGGCACGCATCTGGGCGAAGCGGACCTGGCCGGAAGCCTCGGCGTGTCACGCACACCGATCCGCGAGGCGCTGCAGCGCCTGAGGGCCGACGGCCTGGTGGACCTGCTGCCGCACCGGGGCGCGCAGACCGTCAGCTGGACGCTGGCGGAGCTGACGGACGTCTTCGAGCTGCGTGCGCTCCTGGAACCCTACGGCGCGGCCCAGGCCGCGAGCCGGCGCCCAAGCGGCGCGGAGCTGGCGACCATGACGTGGCTGTGCGAGCAGATGGAAACGGCGGCAGCAGCAGCCGACCATGCCCGTGTCGCCGAGCTGAACACCAGCCTGCACGGCCGCATCCTGGCGGCCGCCGGCAACCCCCGGCTGACGGACATGGTCCGCGCAATCGTCCTCGTTCCCGTCGTCATCGGAACATTTGCCCGCTACGACGCGGACTCCCTCCGCCGAAGCATGCAGCATCACCGGGAGCTGGTCGCCGCGCTGCGCGCTGCCGATCCGGCCTGGGCTGAGTCGGTTATGCGCTCGCATATCCGGGCGGCCGCCGACGTCCTGACCACGCAGATCCGGCTGGAGGCAGCTGATGAATGAGGGCGCGCTCGGCGACGTGCGCGTCGTGGAGATGGGCCAGCTGCTGGCCGGGCCGTTCTGCGGGCAGCTCCTCGGCGACTTCGGCGCCGAGGTCATCAAGGTGGAGCCGCCCGGCATCGGCGATCCCATGCGCGAGTGGGGCCGCGAGAAGCCGCACGGCCAGTCGCTGTGGTGGCCGATCCTGGCCCGGAACAAGAAGTCCGTCACGCTCAACCTCCGCGCCCCCAGGGGCCAGCAGCTCGCGCGCGAGCTCATCGCGACCGCCGACGTCCTCGTCGAGAACTTCCGGCCCGGCACGCTCGAGCGGTGGGGACTCGCCCCGGCCGACCTCTGGCGCGACAATCCCGGGCTGATCGTCACCAGGGTCACCGGCTACGGCCAGTCCGGGCCGTACGCGTCCCGGGCCGGATTCGGCTCGATCGGCGAGGCCATGGGCGGCATCCGGTACGTGACCGGAGACCCGGACAAGCCGCCGTCACGCGCCGGCATCTCGCTCGGCGACGAGCTGGCGGGCACCTTCGCCGCGCTCGGCACGCTCGTGGCCCTACACGCGCGGCTGCGTACCGGGTGTGGCCAGATCGTCGACGCGGCGCTGTACGAGGCGGTGCTCGCGCTCATGGAATCCCTGCTGCCGGAGTGGGAGGTCGCTGGCTATCAGCGCGAGCGAACCGGATCCGTGCTGCCCAACGTGGCGCCGAGCAATGCCTACCCAACCGCTGACGGACCCGTGCTGATCGCCGCGAACCAGGATTCGGTGTTTCGCCGGCTGGCCGCCGTGATGGGCAAGCCCGGCCTGGCAGACGACGTGCGGTACGCGACGCACGGCGCCCGCGGCGCGAACGCCGACGATCTTGACCGACTCATCGCGGCCTGGACGTCGCCGCAGCAGGCCACGGCGCTGCTGGAGCTGATGCACGAGAACGGCATCCCGGCCGGGCGCATCTACCGCGCCGCCGACATGCTGACCGACCCGCACTTCGCGGCCAGGGACGCGATCGTGCGGATGATGCACCCGGAGTTCGGTGAGATGCCGATGCAGAACGTGGTCCCGCGACTGTCGGCGACGCCAGGCACGGTTCGGTCGCTGGGCCCGCTACTCGGGCAGCACAACGACGAGATCTACGGCGAGCTGCTGAATCTCACCAGCGAGCAGACGAGCGAGCTCGCGGCGGCGGGCGTCATCTGACGGACCGCACTAGCTGGCGCGCTTGTAGGCGCGGACCGCAAGCGGCCCGAAGACCACCAGGATCCCGATCAGCCAGACGAGGCTCTTCCACAGGCTGGAGGCGACCGGACCGCCAAGCGCGAGCGCGCGCATGGTATCGACGACGTAGGTCACCGGCTGGTTGTTCGCGAACGCCTGCAGCCAGCCGGGCATGGACATGATCGGCACGAACGCCGAGCTGAGGAACGTGACCGGGAATAGCCAGATCAGCCCGAACGCCTGCACCGACTCCTCATCGCCGATGGCGAGGCCGGTGAAGGCGGAGATCATGCAGATCGACACGCCCAGGAAGATGCCCATCGCGATCATGAGGATCGCGGGGAGCGCGCCGTTCTCGAACCGGAAGCCGACCGCGTACCCGACGCCGATGACGATCAGGACGGTCACCAGCATGCGCAGGGTGTCGGCGACGATTCGGCCAGCCAGCACGGCCGAGCGCGCCATCGGCATCGACTTAAGCCGGTCGATCACGCCCTTCTTGAGTTCCTGCGCCAGCGCGATCGCCGTGCCGAACGTCGCAAAGGCCGCGGTCTGCGCGATGATCCCCGGCATCAGGAAGTTGACGTAGCCGCCCTTGACCGGCACGTGGATCGCGCCGCCGAAGACGTAGCGGAACATCAGCACGAAGATGACCGGCTGGATCACGGTGAACACGATGTACGCAGGCACGCGCATCCAGACCAGCAGATTGCGGCGGGTGATAGTGAGCGTGTCGCTCACCGCCCAGCGGCCGCGTACGAGCAGGCTCGGGCTGTCCGGCAGCGCGGTGGGAGTGACGACGGTGGCGGTCATGATGCATCCTTCGCGGTGTCGCTGCCAGCACGGTCACTGCCTGCACGGTCGCCGCCTGCACGGTCGCCGCCTGCACGGTCGCCGCCTGCACGCGCCCGGCGGCTGCGTCGGCGCTTGGCCTGCTGCGCTTCCTCCTCGGCGGCGTGCCCGGTCAGCGCCAGGAACACGTCGTCCAGCGACGGCCGCCGCAGCGCGAGGCCCTTGGTGTGCACGCCGGCCCCGTCCAGGCTGCGGACCGCCTCGACCAGCGCGTCCGAGCCGCGGCCGCCGACCCAGACGCTGACCACGCCGGTCTCCTTGTCGGCGTGCGGCTCGCCTTCGGCGATTCGCGCGACACCCGCGACCGCATCGCTGATCCGGTTCCGATCCGGAACGGTGAACTCCAGCACGTCGCCGCCGACGCGGCTCTTGAGCTCCTCGGCCGTGCCCGCGGCGATGACGAGGCCGTGGTCGATGACGACGATCTCGTCGGCCAGCTCGTCGGCCTCGTCGAGGTACTGGGTGGTGAGCAGCAGCGTCGTCCCGCCGGCGACTAGCGACCGGATGATGTCCCACATCCCGAGTCTCGACCGGGGGTCCAGGCCGGTCGTCGGCTCGTCGAGGAACAAGACCTGCGGCCGGCCAACGAGACTGGCGGCGAGGTCGAGCCGGCGCTGCATCCCGCCGGAATAGTTCTTGGCGGTGCGGTCGGCGGCGTCGACCAGGTCGAACTGCTCGAGGAGCTCGCTGGCCCGGATGCGGGCATCCGGCTTGCTCAGGTGGTAGAGCCGGCCGATGATCTCGAGGTTCTCCCGGCCGGTCAGCTCCTCCTGGATCGCCGCTGACTGGCCGGACAGGCCGATAGACCGGCGGACGGCGGCGGCCTGCCGGACGACATCGCGGCCCTCGACGAGTGCCCGGCCCTTGTCCGGCAGCAGCAGCGTGGTGAGGATGCGGACGGCAGTGGTCTTGCCGGCGCCGTTCGGGCCGAGGACGCCGAGCACTGTGCCCCGTGGCACGGCGAGATCGATGCCGCGCAGGGCGTGCACGTCGCCGAACGACTTGGTCAGGCCCTCGACGAGGATCGCCGGCCCTGAATCGGTCTGTGACACTACTGTCCTCCCCATCAAATGTCCGCCTACCGAACCTATCGGCTGTCCCGCAGTACCGGCCAAATCAATCACCGCGCCTGGATGGGGCGTTCGCGACGGGCGTAGCGCCGGCCCGGTCAGGTGCGGGCGAGCTGCGGCTCCAGAAGCGGGTCGTCAGCGTTCCTGGCGTCGGTCGGCCAGGCACGCTGTACCCGGCGGGCTGTTATCCGCAGCCGCCAGGCGACGACCGTCATGTACGCCAGGAAAGCCAGCCCGGCGACGAGGAAGGAGTTCGCCGTCAGCGTCGTCAGCCCGTGGAATCCGGGCTGGGCCGGACCCGGCTGAGCCGGGTGCGGCGTCCACCACATGGGCGCCAGCGCGAAGAGCAGGTATGCGGCCGCGGCCGCGGCCCGGCATGCCGGTCCGCCGCGCATCAGCACCACGAGCGCCGGGAGGATCCACACCCAGTGATGCGTCCAGGAGATCGGCGACACCAGCAGACCCGTGGTGCCCGTCACCGCAGCAGCGCCGAGCCAGTCGCCGTGCCTGGCCAGTGCCGCAGCTACCGCCAGTCCGAGGCCGCCGAGGACCAGCAGCACCAGCAGGAACCAGGTACCGACGTGACCCGACCCGCCGAGGATGCGGACAGCGGCGGCATAGGCCGACTGGTTGCTGATGTAGGCGGCACAGACGCGCTTGGTGTCGAAGAACAGGTGCGTCCAGTACAGTCGCGACGCGCTCGGATCGACCACGTACCCGATCAGGCCGCAGCACGCGAATGTGCCAGCTGCGATGACGGCATCCCTTGTTCGCCTGGTCACCAGCAGCAGCAGGATGAAGATACCCGGCACGAGCTTGATCGCGGCTGCGACGCCGATCCCGAGCCCAGCCGGACGGCCACGAGAGGCGCGCCAGAGATCGGCCAGCACCAGGGCCATCAGGAACACGTTGACCTGGCCGAGGTACAGCGTGTGATACATCGGCTCCAGCAGCACCGCGGCCGCGACCATGGTGACGATCACCGGCCGCGTCGGCCGGTAGCCAGCCAGCCGCACGCTGAGCACGGACGCCCAGGCCAGCGCCGCGATGGAGCCGAGTTCCCAGCTGAGCCGGGCCAGCAGGCCTGGCAGCCCGACCAGCGGCGTGAACAGAGTCGCGGCGAATGGCGGATACGTGAACCAGTTGGCGTCCGCCTGTACCAGGTACAGGTGCAGGCCGTGGGTGACGGCACGGCCGCCCCACAGGTAGATGTTCAGGTCAAAGGGCCGGTAGACCGCGACGAATCCGATGACGAGCGCGATCTGCAGCAGCAGCGCGGCGATGCCAGCGCGCCGTACGGCCGGGTGCGCGAGCCAGCGCCAGCCGGGAGCGGCGTCGAGTGCCGCTGCCGTGCTCCTCTCGCCGGTCAGCGGCAGCGGGTCACGTTCGACCCAGTCCGCCCAGTCGGCTTCAAAATTCCGGTCAGTTGTTTCGTGGGCCCTTGTTTCGTCGGCCCAGTGCGAGAGGACTGTCGAGTGCATGGGTCCAGCGTTCCGGCGCACTCAACGCGGGCCAATCGGGAAGATCACCCAGCCCACCCTGAACGAGATCCCCTACGCACACCCTGATCCGGCGCTCACACTGATAAGGGTTCGCCGTGCAGGCGGCGAGCGTAGACCGCAGCCCGGGGCCGCGTCGGCTACGTGTCGACGACCTGGTCGTCGCCGTCGGTCGCGATCCTCCTGAACGCGTCCGTTGGCGCGAAGGGCAAGGCGTCGATGAAATTCCGCAAGCCGCCCGCGCGGGCCAGGCCCGAGTTGTGGCGCTCAGCCAGCCCGTGCGCGATCAGCACCTTTGCCTGGTCGGACGTGGCCTCGGTGAACGGCACATTCCATGGCCCGTGCTCGTCCAGACGCCGCAGCATCGGCAGCGGAAGCCAGACGCCATCCAGCTCGATCCCGTACTCGACCACCATGCGCTTCTGGACCTTGATCGCCCTCACCTCCGTCGGCGGCCGAGACCGCTCCGCGGCACCGGCCGTTGGCCGTGCGGGGCCACGTTGTCCACCATATGCAGTGCGAGACGCGTTGCGGCACCATCGCCAGCGGCCTACGGCCGGTGATGCCCGAGCGCCGCGTGCTGCCAGCCGTATAGTGACGTTGCATGTCCGCAGGTCAGCCACCTCCGCTCGCGGCCGTCACGTCCGTCGCCGAGGCAATCGCGCGGATGGAGGCGATCGAGACCGCCGCTCCGGCAGGCGACGGCCTGGCCTGCTTCAACCGCATGTACCGTCAGGTCACCCAGCAGGTGAACAGCGAACTAGGCCGGGGGTTCTTCGCCGACCCGCAGTTCATGGCCCGGCTCGACGTGACATTCGCCAATTTCTACTTCGCCGCCGTCAACGCGGCCGCCACGCCGTCGACGACCCCGCTGGCCTGGCGCCCGCTCATCCAGCAGCGCAACGAGCCCGGAATTGAGCCGATCCAGTTCGCCCTCGCCGGCATGAACGCGCACATTAACCACGATCTGCCGCTGGCTGTGGTCGCGACCTGTACCGACCTCGGGACCGAGCCGACGGCGGGCTCGCACCTGGCTGACTACCAGAACGTCGACCAGTTGCTGGATGCGGCCGAGCAGTCGGTCCGGCAGGCCTTCGAGAACTCGCCGGAGCTGGCCGTTGATCGGCACCTGGAGTCCGTCAGCAACCTGGTCGGCAACTGGACCATCAACTCCGCCAGGGACCTCGCCTGGACCAACGCTCTGCTCCTGTGGGAACTGCGCGCCGAACCGGTCGCCCGAGATCTGTTCCTGGAGAGCCTCACCGCCACCACGGCGGCAGCGAGCCGCCTGCTCCTCGTGGCCGTTTAAGCAGCGACTGCTGCTAGCGCCTGCCTACCGGTGGCGGCTCCAGGTGGGGCCGACCGAGAGCCAGGCATGCTCCCAGCCGGCGATGCGGCGCCGGTCGAGGAACCGCCGGGCAACCATGATCATGATCGCGAGTACCACGGCGAGAACTGCCAGACCAGTCAGCCGCGCTTCAAGGACGCGACCGCGCGCCTGGCCCGGCGTGAGCCTGGGCAGATGTACCTTGCCGGCGCCGTCGAACCAGACCGTTATTACGGTGCCCGCCCGGCTCCCGGCCGGCGCAGGAACGTCGGCGGTGTGCTGTGTCCCACCCGCGATCCAGCGGGCCGGGGCCCACGTGATCCAACCGTTCGTGCCATGGGCAGCTTGCTCGGGCCCCGGCACAGGCTGGAGCAGGACCGCCTGCACGTGATGCCAGTGCGCCTGGGCAGCCTGCTCGCTCGCGTTGGCCGCGCGCATCCAGTTGCCCGTCAGCCCAAGCACGACCGGGCTCAGTGCCAGGAACGCGACGATTGCGATAGGCACGAGCCACGCGTCGAGCAGGTCCAAACGCCGGCGCAAGGGATTGCCGTCACGGCCAAGCCGGCGAGTAAGTCTCTTCCACATCGTTGTGGGCGTTGTCATACCGTTCACCCCATCGCCGGACCAAGCCGCACCAGTGCAGCCGCCCGGATGGATTGTCTCTCCCCCGCTCAGCGTCCGCCATACCTGCGCGAGGCAAACAGCTTGTCCTGGCGTACTGATATAGCTGCGGGCGAGGCTCAGGGGTGCCTGCCCGGCCGATCTACGCCAAGGCGGAGGTCGACCTTGTATTCCGTCGGGCCCGAGTCCGCCTGTGGCCGCTGTCCCGGTGCCAGCGGGCCCGGAAGCGGTGCCGGGGGCTCCGGCAGCCCGGCCGCGTCCGGCGGGTCCGGCGGTTCCGCGCCTGCAGCCCGGCCGGGGGCCGCCGGGGGCCGCTGCCCGGCAGCGACATCCGGCGGAGCGGGCGGATCAGCCTCATCAGCCCGCTGCGGCGGGTCCGGCGGGTCATCGACCATGCCGAAGGCGCGGGGGCCCGTGTGCATGAAGCCACGCGTTGGCGCGACCGGAAGCTTCGGGGCCGTCGGCGCGAGCCTGGGCGGTTTGCTGGGCCGGCTGTCGTTCAGCTCCCTTGGCCACAGAGCCACGATCAGCTCGCCGATGAGCCAGAGGACCAGGACCGCCAGCGCCGCGAAGCCGATGAGGTCCGTACTCCCGCTGCTCAGCTGGACGACTCCGATCGGTAGCAGCGCCAGCCCGAGCGCGAGGGCGATGACGGACACGCGCAGCGACCACGCGCGGGCCAAGACCCCGCTGAAGGACCATTCCATGAAGTCGAGCAGCCGCGTCTCGGCGACGCTGCCCCCGGTCCCGGAGAGCAGCAGCTGCTGATTGCGCGTGTACCCGCGGAGGAACGCCATGTACCAGGTCGAGAACGCGACCGCCGCGCCGATAAACAGAGCGGGGAGAATGCTGCGCGCGGGCGCCTCATGACTGGTCGTGTACCGGGCCGCGAGGACGGCCGTATACAGGGTGCCGATGGCGCCGGCGGCCGTCGCGACGTAGGTAGCGCGCTGGATCGCACGGTCCAGCGAGCTCTGGGCCACGGCGATATAGCCGCCGTGGACCGCCTGCATCATGGCCATGTCGGCGGCCAGCGCCGTGTCCTCGCGGGCGCGCTTGAGCGCGAGGTAGGTATCCCAGCGGGCGTTGTCCAGCGTGTGCCGGGTGTCCCAGCGAGCATTGTCCAGCGTGTGCTGCGTATCCCAGCGGGCGTTCTCCAGCGTGTGCCGGGTGTCCCAGCGAGCGTTGTCCAGCGTGTGCTGCGTGTCCCAGCGCGTGTTGTACAGGGCCTGCACCGTGTCAGCCCGGTCGCCGTCCCGCTTGTGATCATTGTCCCAGCCGGTGGGATCGCCTGAGCTCGGCGACTGGTGCGGGGGCGGCGGCCCAGGGGGCGGCGGCCCAGGAGGCGGCGGGGGCACTCCCGGTCCGCCGGCGGGCACTCCCGGTCCCGCGGCCGGCTGCGCCGGGGGTGGCTGCGCCGCAGCGTGGCCAGCACCTGGCGCGGACTGGCCGGCTGGCGGCGCTACCTGGGGCGCCGGCGCGGCCTCGACCGCCGGCCCTCCCTGGACGACCGGCGGTCCCTGGACGGTCACCTCCGCCGCCGCGTGGCTGGCCGGAGGCTCGTCCGCCTCGGCCCCGTCGGCCAAAGCCGCGTGCGCCCCGGCGGCCATTCGCGCTTGGGCCTTGTCCGTCAGCGTGGCATGCACCCTGGCCACCGCCGCGGCGATCGGCACCGTGCTCTTGACGACCGGCTCATTCGGGTTGCCGAGCTCGTACCCGGTCACCGTATGCCAGGTCGTACCGCCCCAATGTATCCAGCCGTATGGCTCGAACAGCTGCATTGCATGAGAGTCGCCTGGTTTGAAGTCTGCCGATTCCCGGGCACACCAGACCATTTATTAACCCCCCCATGCCAGTGAATTACGGCATACCGATCACTGACTACACCGGATTTACGAGGCGTGTCAATCAACCGGTCAGGGGCTAGACCCGGTCGGCGAAGGGTCTGTAGTGGATCATCACGTCATGATATGGATTGCCTATGAACGGGGAACTACGCAGGCTAACCGGACGAATTCTGACTGCTAGCGCGCTCGCGGCGATCTGCCTGACCGGAGCCATACCCGCGGCGTCGGCCGCGGGCGGTAAGCTCACGCTCAGCAAGCTGACCTTCGCCGAGCACACCGTGGACGCTTCGGCCGGTGCCGCCGTCGTGGACCTGACCTGGACCGTCAAGGATTCCAACGGGTCGGCGACATCGATCAGCGGCGATGTGAACATCCGGATGGAAGGCCCGCAGTCCGGCACCTACGTCGGGCTGACCTATGCCGTGCCGTTCAGCC
This sequence comes from uncultured Actinomycetota bacterium, assembly GCA_963792725.1. Lineage (GTDB taxonomy): Bacteria > Actinomycetota > Actinomycetes > Streptosporangiales > Streptosporangiaceae > JAJYUU01. The sequence continues at coordinate 886,663 of CAWBXJ010000006.1, forward strand.
TGGCCGGCGGCACGCCAGGGCTCACTTCGTCCGGGACCGCGCAGGACTCGACCTACTCCTATGCCTTCGCGGTGCCGCAGTACGGCTTCGCCACCACCGCGCGCTGGGATGTCACGCAGGTGACGGTCCAAGATGACCAGCACGAGCGGCTCAGCCAGAGCGGCGACCTGACCACGCTCAAGGCGACGGTCCTAGCCGACACGACGCCGCCTACCTACGACACGCTTATGTTCCCGGCCTCGTTCTTCCCAACGCTGTACGTGTACAACGGCGGCACCGGCGGCTCGCTGTCCTATTTCTTCAACGCCGACGACGCTCAGGCTGGATTCTGGAAGGGCATCCTCACGCTCGCAGGCCCGGGTGGCAAGACGCTGTCGACGAGCTTCAGCGATGTGTACTCGATCGACAACCAGTACGGCGCCTGCGGGGCTGGCCTCGTGTTCGACGACACCAACGCTCAGTGCCAGCCGTCGGTGACGATTCCGCCTACCGCCGCGGCCGGGACGTGGACGGTCTCCAAGCTCGAGCTCTGGGACAACGCGGGGAACCACGCGACCTTCAGCCACCTCAACGTGCTTCCGGTCACCGTGACCAGCGACTCGGTGGTCAAGGCCAGCGGCTTCGCGGCCAACCCAACCCAGCTCGACAACTGGGTGCAGACCGCCACGTCGCAGATCTCCATGAACGTGACCGGCGCCCAGGGTGGCGTCAGCGCGATCACCGTGGACTTCGAGCCGGGCGGTCCGTGCTCGCAGCAGATCACGACGCCGACGCTGAATCCGGACGGGTCGTATTCGGTACCGGTCTCGATGTTCTCGATCGCCACCAGCTGCGCAGTAGCCGGTGTCGCCGTGCTCGACGGTGCCGGTGATGTGTCGGTCTACGGCGCCGAGTACGGCGAGCCCGACCTCGGCATCACCCTGACCAGGGTGCCGGACACGACGCCGCCCGTCGCCACGAGCGCGTCGCTGAGCGCGACGAGCCTGCCGGAGAGCTCCAACACCCAGGACATCGGGCTGACCGTCGACGTGGCGGACGCCGTCGCACCCGTCAACCAGATGAGCGCGACCGTCTTTAACAGCGCGGGAATCCCGGTCGGCGGGGTATCCGGCGGCGTGACTTCTACCTTGACCGGTCCGGTCAGCATCGGCGTCTCCCTCGAAGCGAACCTGCCGCCTGGCACGTACACGGTTGGCTTCCAGATCACCGATGCCGGCGGCCTGACGTCCTCGTACGGCTACCCGACGTCGCAGCCAGCCCCCAGCGGCCCGCTGACGTTCACCATCACGCCATAGGGCTCGCCGCCGACACGATCCCGTTCCTGCACAAGACAGGAACGGGGTCGTCACCGGCATGAACGGCCGCACGCATAGGTCGGTGGTGTCGGGGCACTGGGCGTTCGCACCCGAAGCCGCGCACGAGAGGATGGGAGTCGCGCAATGGTCCCCGTTCCGTTGATCTTTACCAGCGGAGTGGCCAGCGGCGTCAACTGCTACGCGGTGGTGCTGCTGCTCGGCTTGCTCGGGCGGTTCGGTCACGTCGCTGCGGTGCCGCCGGTGCTGGCGCGCCCCGAGGTAATCGCGGCGGCGGCGCTGCTGTTCGCGGGGCAGTTCGTGGCCGGCAAGATCCCGGCGCTCGACTCGCTGTGGGACATCGTGCACACTGCCGTGCGGCCGGTCGTCGGCGGCGCGATCGGCGTCGCCATGGCGCATCACGCGCACGGTTCGGCCGGGTGGGCGATCGCAGCGGCGGCTCTCGGCGGCGGGACGGCCCTGGCCAGTCACGCGGTCAAGACCGGTGTGCGGCTCGGCGTCAATGTCAGCCCCGAGCCGGTCAGCAACATCATCGCCAGCCTGCTCGAGGACCTCGGCGTCACCGGACTGGTAACGTTCGCGGTCTTCCACCCGGTACTGGCCGCGGTGATCGCGGCCGTCCTGCTCGTGACCGGCGCGGTGCTGCTCGCCTTCCTCGCCTCGCGCATCCGGCGTGCCTGGCGCCGTCGCCGAGCCACCCGGCGGCGGGGCCGGCTAGCCCTTGCAGAACGCCGCGATGTCGCGGGCCGTGTCGCGGCTGACTTCGGGGCAGGCGATCGTGAAGATCTCCGTCCCGTGCATCGTGCCTAGCACCTGGCGGCCACGGGCGGGGACCCCGGCGCTCAGCAGCAGCCGGTAGAAGTTGATGCCCTCGTCGCGCAGCGGGTCGCACTCGTTGACGCTGATGACAGTCGGCGGGAAACCCTCGACATCGGCGACGGTCGCGAACGACGGCCAGGCCAGCGGGTTGCGCTCGGTGAACGCCTCGATCCCGTAGCCGACTGCGCCGCGATTGTTGTGCAGGTCGAGCAGGATGCCGTTGTTCTCAGTCGAGGACGGGCAGTCCGGCGTCGGCCACTCGCCGCGGATGTAGGGGCAGAGCGCGTACAGGCCCTTGATGAGGCCGAGCTCACCGTCCTGCTTGAGCTTGAGGCCGGTGGCGAGCGTCAGGTTGCCGCCGCCGCTCTCGCCCGCGACGATGATCCGCGCCGGGTCGACACCGAGGTGCTCGGCGTTGGCGACGATCCACTTCAGGCCGGAGATGCAGTCGTTGAGCCCGGCCGGGAACGGGGCGACCTCGGGTACCGAGGAGGCCACGACGGCGTTGCGGAAGTCGACCATGACGACGGCGACGCCGTTCGCCGCGATGATCTTGCCCCAGCCGCGGTACATGCCGTCGTAACACGACAGGGACGCCATCCCGCCGCCGTGGATGTAGTAAACGCAGGCCAGCGTCTCGTCGCTGGCGGGCCGGATCACCTGCAGGTTGATGGTATTGCCGTCCGGCTCGGAGATGACCTTCTCGGTGTGGACCTTGAGCCCGGCTGACGGGGCCGCCTCCTCGGTGTCGCACATCTCCATGAAGCCGCGGAACAGCTCAGCCTCCTGACGCGCCGCCTCGCTGTTCGCCTCGGCCAGCATCGTTTCGCGGCTGTCGACGTCGCCGCCGGCTTCTAGCTGAATGCCGGCCAGCAGCGCCTTGATCCTCGGGTCCAGCCGGACGTCAGCCGCGATGTCGTATGCCATGGTGGGAGTTCTCCTTGCTCGTGCGGTCTGGAGTCGCGCTGGCGGCGGAGCTCATCGCGCTGGCGGCGGATGCGCCCGGCCCCGTTCCCTATATGGACATTAACCACGATCGGCCGGAAAGTCGCCAGCTGTTCGGATGGCTCGGCAGCGGGACGGGCGCGACGCGAGTGATAGAGATATCTCTATGGCGATCACCCTGACTCAGATCCGCGCTTTCCTGGCGGTCAGGTCAGCCGGCAGCGTCCACGTGGCCGCAGACCAGCTGCTGATCAGCCAGCCGTCCGTCTCGGCCGCTATCTCCGCGCTCGCCCAGGAGCTCGGAACCCCGCTGGTCGAGCGGCATGGCCGCGGGGTGCGGCTGACGGCAGCTGGTGAGGCGTTCGCCCCGTACGCGGCCCAGGTGCTCGGGCTGCTCGAGCAGGGCAGATTCGCTGCGGTCGAGGCAGCGCACCCGGAGAGCTCGAAGATCCGACTGATCACCGTCAACACCGCCGGGGAGTACCTGGTGCCGCCCCTGATCCAGGCCTACCGGCAGCTCCATCCGGGCGTCAGCATCCTGCTGGAGGTCGCCAACCGCGCCACGGTGCTCGAGCGACTGCAGTCCAGACGTGCGGATATCGGGATCGGCGGCCGGCCGCCTGGCCGCAGCTTGTCCGGCTACCCGTTCCTGTCTAACGAGCTGATCGTGGTCGGCCGGGAGATTCCCGCCGACCTGGGCCGTGCTTCGTGGCTATTGCGCGAGGAGGGGTCCGGTACCCGGCTGGCTACTGAGCGGCTGCTCGCCGACCTCGAGCTCGCCGCCCCTGAGCTGCAGACGCTGGGCTCGAACGGCGCGATCAAGCACGGACTTGCGGTCGGCCTCGGGATCACGTTGATCTCGCGGTTCGCCGTCACGCGCGAGCTGCGCGACGGGCAGCTGGTCGAGATCGGCGTGCCCGGCACGCCGCTGACGCGGCCGTGGCACGTGCTGTTCCCGCAATCGGGGCCCCAGCGCCAGGCCGTCCGTGCGTTCGGCGAGTTCCTCCGGTCCGACCGGGCGCACCAATTGATAGAAGCAGCTCTATGAAACATCGGGGAATCTGGCCTTTTTTATATGACTCACGACGTCTAGGCTCCCGAGTATGTTCGAAGCAGGAGTTCGCGAGTACCGCGAGATTTACTGGACGCCCGGATATCAGCCGCGCGAGACCGACGTCCTCGCCGCGTTCCGGCTCATCCCGCAGCCAGACGTCGCCCCGGAAGAAGCCGCGGCGGCCGTGGCCGCGGAATCCTCGACCGCGACATGGACCTCCGTCTGGACCGATCACCTGACGACGCTGGAGCGGTACAAGGCGCGGGTCTACGACCTCGAGCAGGTACCCGGCCGCGACAATCAGTACCTGGCTTACATCGCCTACCCGCTGGAGCTCTTCGAAGAGGGCTCGGTGACGAGCATGATGGCCTCCATCACCGGGAACGTGTTCGGCTTCAAGGCGATCCGGGCGCTCCGGCTGGAGGACCTGCGGATCCCGGTGGCGTACGTCAAGACCTTCCAGGGTCCGCCGAACGGGATCCAGATCGAGCGGGACAAGCTGAACAAGTACGGCCGGCCGCTGCTCGGCGCCACCCTGAAGCCCAAGCTCGGGCTATCGGCCCGGAACTACGGCCGGGCCTGCTTCGAGCTCCTGGCCGGGGGCCTCGACTTCACCAAGGACGACGAGAACATCACCTCGCAGCCGTTCATGCGCTGGGGCGACCGGTTCGAGTTCGTGATGGAGGCCGTGCGCAAGGCCGAGCAGGAGACCGGCGAGCGCAAGGGCCACTACCTCAACGTCACCGCGCCGGACTGCGGGCAGATGCTGGAGCGGGCCGAGCGCGCTAAGGAACTCGGGTCACCCATCATCATGCACGACTACCTGGTCGGCGGGTTCTCGGCGCACCAGACGCTGTCGCACTGGTGCCGCCGCAACGGCATGCTGCTGCACGTCCACCGCGCCCTGCACGCTGTCATCGACCGGCAGAAGGACCACGGCATCCACTTCCGCGTCCTGGCCAAGTGGCTGCGGCTGGCCGGCGGCGACCACCTGCACACCGGGACGGTGGTCGGGAAGCTGGAAGGCGACCGGGCGACGACGCTCGGCGTGGTGGACCTGCTGCGCTCGGACTTCGTCGCGGCAGACCGCAGCCGCGGCATCTACTTCGATCAGGACTGGGCGTCGCTGCCGGCGGTCATGCCCGCGGCGTCCGGCGGGATCCACGTCTGGCACATGCCCGCCCTCGTCGACATCTTCGGCGATGACTCGGTCTTCCAGTTCGGCGGCGGCTCCGCGGGGCACCCGCAGGGCAGCCGGGCCGGCGCGACGGCCAACAGGGTCGCGCTCGAGGCGTGCGTGCAGGCGCGCAACGAGGGCAGGGACCTGGCCACCGAGGGGCACCAGATTCTCGAGCAGGCGGGTAAGCGTTCCCCCGAGCTCGCCCTGGCGCTCGAGACCTGGCGCGAGATCACGTTCGATTTCGAGTCCGTCGACACCCCGGATGTGATGCCGGCATGAAGCTGGAAACCTTCTCTTACCTGCCCGAGCTGACCGCCGAGCAGCTTGAGCGTCAGGTCAGCGCGATTCTTGACCGCAACCTCGTTGTCGGCATCGAGTTCAGTGCCGCGCCGGACCCGCGTGACCACTACTGGACGATGTGGAAGCTGCCGCTGTTTGACCGCGCTGACACCGCGGCGGTGCTGGGCGAGCTTGACGCCTGCTGCACTGCTCACCCGGACGCCTACGTCAAGGTCAATGGCTACGACCCGGTCCGGCAGGGCCAGGTCGTCTCGTTCGTCGCGCGCCGTCCTGAGCTCATCGCGCCGCCGCCTGGACGGAGCGCGTAGATGCCCCGGCCGATCATTCTCAGCATCGCGGGTGACTCCGGCTCCGGGAAGACCACGATTACCCGGGGCATCGTGCGCGTCCTCGGCGAAGACCGGGTCACCCACTTCTGCGCCGACGACTACCACCGCTACGACCGCCGGCAGCGGGCTGAACGGGGCATGACGCCGCTCGACCCGGAGTGCAACTACCTGGACGTGCTGACGCAGGACGTCCGGCACCTGCGCAACAACGACGCCATACTCAAGCCCGTCTACCAGCACAACGACGGCACGTTCGGGCCGCCGGTGTACCTCACGCCGGCCCGCTTCGTCATCGCCGAGGGCCTGCTGATCAATCACACGCCTGAGCTGCGCGACATGTTCGACGTGCGTGTCTACCTCAATCCGCCCGAGGAGATCCGGCGGCGGTGGAAGGTGACCCGAGACTGCTCGCGCCGGGGCTATTCCACCGATCAGGTGCTCCGCGAGCTCGACCGGCGCGAGCGCGATTCTGAGCAGTTCGTCCGCCCGCAGCGGCACTACGCGGACATGGTGGTGTCCTTTACGCCGGGCTGCTCGCCGGATCCCAGTCAGCTCGACGCACACCTCTTCCTCCGGGATTCGCTGCCATACCCCGACCTGGCCGGCGTCGCCGGCGTCGGCGGCGACGACACGGCGGATGACCTGACGCTCAACGACCGCCTGGGGGAGCAGGAGTTGCGCATTCCCGGCACGATCTCGCCGGGCCGGGCCGTCGAGCTCGAAGAGGCGATCTGGGACCGGATGGAGTTCGCGAGCCACCTGCGCAAGCAGCGACTCGGCGAGTTCACCACCGGTTCGGATCTGCACCGTTCCGAAGCACTCGCCCTCGCCCAGCTGCTGATCCTCTACGAGCTGGTCACGGCCCGGGCAGTCGTGGCCCTCGGCGGCGAGAGCGCCCGCGCGAGGGCGCACCACTCGGCGGAGCCGCCACCCATCCCGGAGACAGTCCCAGCCGCGCCCCGGCAGTAGTTAGCCCGCGAGCGAGTCGGGGCTCGAGAAATTAACCGCGGGCTTGGTTAGTGGTCTGCTCATGGCTAGCAACACATCTCGCCGTTTTTTCCTATGCCGGTCGAACGTCGCAGGGCAGGCTAGGGGACATGCCAACGAGACCCTTACGCCGGTTGCGCGCCCGGCAGGAGCTCCAGCTCGCGGCCGCGCTCAGGCGCGCCGATCCGGTCATGGCGACCGGCTGGTGGTCGCTGCTGACGCTGCGCGGGCTGCTTCCGGCTGCCTTCTCGATCGCCACCGGCGTGCTGGTGGCGGCGGTTCAGCACCACCAGGACCTCGGAGCGGCGCTCGCCGTGGTCGGCGTGCTGTTCATCCTCCTGCAGGTGCTAGGCCCACTGCACACTGCGCTGAGCGCGAACCTCGGCGACCGGACCGCGGCCTGGCTGTACGACGAACTGACCGGCGCCTGCGTGGCGGTGCCGGGGATCGGGCACCTGGAAGATCCGGAGCTAGCCGCTGATCTGCAGGTGGCCAGGGACTTCGACCGTGGCATGACCGGTCCGCCGCTGTCGATCTCGATGGACTTCATCGCGACCGGTCTGGTGGACATGCTCGCGGGCTTCGCCCAGGCCGTGGTGCTGTTTGGCTTCGCCTGGTGGGCGCCGCCGGTGCTGGCCGGCGCGTGGCTCGCGACGCACTGGCTGTTGCGCGAGAGCGCGGTCTGGAAGGACCGCAACACCGAGGAGGTCCGGCAGGCGCAGCGCGACGCGGAGTACGCCTACCGGCTCGCCGTCGACCCGCCTGCGGCGAAGGAACTGCGGATTTTCGGCCTGCCCGACTGGGTACTCGACCGCTTCGTCGCCAGCCGCCGGCGCCTGCACCGGCTCCAGTACGAGGCCACGAGGATGCGGGAACGCTCGGTGATCACCAGCCTGGTGATCGTGCTCGCGGCCAACGGCCTCGTCTTGTGGATGCTCGCGTCGGCCGCGCTCGGCCACCACCTGAGCCTGGGCGCGCTGGTGGTGTACGCCCAGGCAGCGGTCGGCACGTCCATGATCGCCTTCGGCGGCCTCAACTGGGCGCTCGACGGCGCGGCGGCACCGGTTGCCGCGGTCGCCAGGCTCAAGGCGGCAATGGGGCGCGCCGGCACTGTTTCGCCTGGCTCGCGTCCGGCCGACGGGATGCCCGCTCATCAGATCCGGTTCAAGAGCGTGACCTTTGCCTACCCGGCCGCGCCGGCCCGTCCGGTGCTGCGCGAGCTCGACCTGGAGATCCCGGCCGGCAGCTCGCTGGCCATCGTCGGGCAGAACGGCGCCGGCAAGACGACCCTGGCCAAGCTGCTGTGCCGGCTCTACGATCCGCAGTCCGGCTCGATCGAGGTCGACGGCGTCGACCTGAAGGACCTCGACCTGGACTCGTGGCGGCGCAGGGTGACGGCCGTATTCCAGGACTTCGTGCGGTTCGAGCTGTCGCTGCGGGAGAACGTGATCCCGCGCGATGCAGTCGGCGAGCCGCACGGCGATCTCACCGAGACCGACCGCGTCCTCGGCCTGGCGCTCGACGAGGCTGGGGCCAGCGGGCTGGCGGGCTTCGACACCGTGCTCGCCAAGGGCTACGCAGGCGGCACCGAGCTGTCGGGCGGCCAGTGGCAGCGCGTCGCGCTCGCTCGAGCCATGGCGGCGGTCCGGCTCGGCGCAGGGCTCGTGCTTCTCGACGAGCCGACCGCGCAGCTCGATGTCCGCGGCGAGGCGGAGATCTTCGAGCGCGTCCTGGCCGCCACCCGGTCGTGCACGACGATCCTGGTCTCGCATCGGTTCTCAACGGTGCGGCACGTCGACCGGATCGCCGTGGTGGAAGGCGGCGCCGTGGTGGAGCTCGGCAGCCACCACGAGCTGATGGCCCTGCGCGGCCGGTACTGGACGATGTTCTCGCTGCAGGCACAGCGGTTCGAGACCGGTACGCCTGAGGAAGGCGAGGAAGAGGTGATCTTCGATGTCCTCGCCTGACGCGGTGGCGAATCTCGGCGACGCGGCGCCTCCGGGCGGCGCGGCGGATCCCGGCAATGCCTGGCAGAACCCCGAGAGCGCCGTCGACAAGCTGCCTCCCGCGCTGTCCTCGATGTGGCGGCTGTGCAAGCTGGGTTTCCACTACGAGCCCACGTTGATGGGCGTCGCGTTCATCTTGGCTCTGGTCGCGGCCCTGCCCGACGCACTGCTCGCGGTCTGGTTCTCGCTCCTCGGCAAAGGGCTGATCGAGCGCAACGCCGGCCTGCTGCGGTTCGCCGTGGTGGCACTCGCCGTGTCCGCCGTCCTCACCTGGCTGTTGCAGACCGTCTCGACCCGGATGCAGCGGCGCTTCAGGGACAAGGTGACGATCGCGCTTGAGTCGCACGTAGCCCGGCTCCAGGCCAGCATCTCCACGATCGCCCACCAGGAGCGGCCGGAGTATCTCGACCGGCTGTCAGTGCTGCGCGAGCAGATCTTCACCCTCGACCACATGTACATGTCGGTGTTCTCGACCGCTGGCTGGATCCTCCGGCTGGCCGTCACGCTGGTGCTCCTCGCGACGGTCAACCCCGTGCTGATCTTGCTCGTCTTCTTCGCCCTTCCGACGGTGGCGGCAACCTCTTGGCGCCCGGTCGTCGAGCGAACCGCGCAGGAACGCGGCGCGCAGTCCGACCGCCTGGCCAGGCACCTGTTCACGCTCACCACCACGGCGTCGCCCGGCAAGGAGCTGCGCGTGCTCGGCATCGGCCCGAGGCTGGCCGACCGCCGCCGGGCCGCCTGGGAACAGTGGTACGGCCCGGTGGCAGCGACACGCACGCGATCATCGGCCTGGTATGCGGGCGGCTGGGCGATCTTCGGCCTCGGCTACGTTGGCGCGATCGCGATCACGGCGGCCGGGAAGGCCGCGTCCGCGACCGCCGCCATCCTGGTCCTGACCGCGGGCGCCCGGCTGTCGTCGTACGTCGGCGCCACGGTGGGCGAGATCGGCTTCCTGCGAGGCATCTGGATGGACGGGTCACGCCGGCTCGCCTGGCTCGAGAACTACGCCGCCAGCGCGGCGCACGACGCCGAGCTGCCCGCACCGGCGCGTATCTGCGAAGGCATCCGGTTCGAGCACGTCACGTTCGGCTACCCGGGCACCGCGAGGCGGGCGCTCGACGATGTCGACCTGTTCCTGCCCGCCGGGGCAGTCGTCGCGATCGTCGGCGAGAATGGGGCCGGCAAGACCACGCTGGTCAAGCTGCTGGCCAGGCTCTACCACCCGAGCTCCGGCCGCATCCTGATCGACGGCACGGACCTCGCGCATATCGATCCGGAGCAGTGGCGCGAGCGCCTGGCCGGTGCGTTCCAGGACTTCTTCCGCTTCGAGTTCCAGGCTGGGCAGACGATCGGTCTCGGCGACCTGCCGCGGATTGATAGCGAACCGGCGCTGGTCGCGGCGCTCGATCGATCAGGTGCCCGTGATGTGGTCGACGCCCTGCCAGCCGGACTCGGGACACAGCTCGGGCCGACGTGGCACGAGGGCGTCGACGTCTCCTACGGCCAGTGGCAGAAGCTGGCGCTCGCCCGAGGCTTCATGCGCGACGAGCCGCTGATCGTGGCGCTCGACGAGCCAACGGCAGCGCTCGACGCCGAGACCGAACATCAGCTCTTTGAGCGTTACGCCAGCCGGGCGCACGAGAGCAAGGACAACGGCAACATGACCATCCTGGTGTCACACCGATTCAGCACGGTGCGGATGGCTGACCTCATCGTCGTGCTCGACGGCGCGCACGTGGCCGAGGTCGGCACCCATGAAGAGCTGATGGCGCGCGGCGGCCGGTACTCGGAGCTGTACCAGATCCAGGCGCGGGCGTACCAGTAGCGGAGCAATCGCAAAGGGGTGAAACCGGGACCAGGCCCGTTAGGCCCGGTCCCGGTGCTCCGTCGTGATCAGGTGACAGGAGCGAGCGGCTGCCAATCGGGCTCGGTTCCAGTCGTCAGCGCTCGTGACGGAAGAGGGACGACACCCGGCAGGGAGAAGATGAAGATCGTCGGTTTGCCGTGCACGTTCTTGACGTAGGCCACGTAGGCGCCAGCGGGCGAGTAAACCGCCTCGTAGCCGCCAGAGAGCGTCGGAGAGGAACCGATCGTCAGGTTGATTCCCTGATGAGTGCAGTGCCCGGCTACGCATTTCTCCTGGGTAGTCAGCGCGTTGACGCTGAACAGCGGGTCGTTCGGGTACCAGTCCGGGTCGAGCTGCCGGATCGGTTTCGACGTCGTGTTTTCTGCACTCGGGAAGCCGTTCCGGAAGTCAGACTGCGCTCCGAATCCGAGGGCGTCGAGGCAGTAGGACGTGCTCGGGCATGCCGGTGCGGTCGCACCTTCGAAGATGATGAAGGATCCGAACGTGACGCCGGTAGCGTTCCGCGCCCAGGCCCAGGCAACTGCCGCCGGCAACGCCGTCACCTTGATCTGTCGCTTCGTCGGCTGTTCGGAATGGAACGGCATGCTGAACGTCGCGAACTTGTGCGTCACGGTGTCGTACCTCGTCAGGTAGCCGTGGCCGGCGCCCTTCGCGGTCCTGACGAATGCGAGGTAACGGCCGTTCGGTGACCAGGTCGGACGTGCATCGGCGTACGCGGGCGCAGCGCCAGTGATCTTGGTCTTATGACTGCCGTTCGCGTTCATGATCCACAGGTTGCCACTGTCCAGGAAGGCCAGCTTCCCCCCGTTCGGCGACCAGCGCGGTCCTGAGTTATGCCCGCCGTGCGTCAGCCGGACGATCGTTGCGTTCGGCGTGGCGCTCTCCGGGTTGATCGTGTAGATGTTGCCGTGCCGGACGAACGCGATGAGCCCGTCTGAGCCGTGATACGCCGCCTCTGCAGTCCCAGCGAAGCTGACGCCAAGCAGCGTGGCGGTCGCTAATGCCGCGGATGCTGCCGTCCACCGCCACGTTCGGCGGTGGCTGCCACACGTGTTCTGTCCGCGCATGGTGCCCCCTTGGTCCGGAGTTTTCGGACAGCAGCGTATCGGGAGTGCAGTGGTGAGTACCGGTGCGACGCCAATTAGGTTAGTTCGGTCTAGAGGCGTCTCCGATGCCCATGCCAGACCCGCAGTTATTCGGGTCTGGCAAGGCGCGGGCTACTCGTAGCGGCGGCGCGGACGGAACTTGATCCAGGCCAGCACGCCGACGGCCACTAGCAGCAGCCACGGGGAGAACAGGAAGTGCAGGATGAAGCCCACGACGGCGATGGCCACGAGGGCGATCACGACAAGAGCCAGGAAGAAAAACATGTTGATCGGTTTCCGTTTCGGGTTGCTCTGATACCAGTTGGGGTCAGAGTGAGTCAGTCCGGCGGTTGCCGATCCAGGTTGCGGCGATGGACTTGTCCATGCCGTCCTCGGGGACCAGCAACCAGGCGGCCAGATAGAGGACCAGGCCGATGCCAGTGGTCAGGGCCAGTACGGCGACGATGATCCGGACCAGCGTGGCGTCCACGTTCAGGTAGCGGGCTATCCCGCCGGCCACACCGCCCAGCATCTTGTCCGTGGCGGATCGGCGCAGTTGACGCGCCGCGGCCCCATCGGTCGTCGTGGCATTCGTAGTGTCTGCAGTGCTTGTGCTCATGTCTCTAGGCTGCCGCGGCAGACGACTCTTGACGATCCGGAGCAGCCCTGGCCCAACCCTGGTCTGTGACGCCTGGCATCAGGGTCAACCCCGAAGAGCCGACCCGAGCCACCGGCGGCGACAGCCGCCCCCTCAGGCCTCTTCCGGTGGCTCGGCAGAGGTAGCGCCACTGGACGGCTCGGCGGCAGGGGCTATCTTGTTGAGCCAGCAGATCGGGCACAGCACGTGCGGCTTTCCGTGCCGGCCCCGCTCATGCTCCGACGCGAAGTACACCCCGCCAGCGACCAGCACCACGTTCACGCCCCCGCCAAAAGGAATCCTTGGGACTCTCGGCATCCGGCGAATAATCACGGTCCACCTGCCCATCAACATGGTCGCGATCGGGAGCGATCGCATTGCACCCGCGCTTCAAGTGTTGCACCACCATGCCGAAAGTGTCCGCCTATCGACCGGCGCATCAGCGTTGCGGGCCGTCAGGAACTAGGCCAGGTCCAGCGCTTAGCGGCCGCGGCGTCGGCCTGATTTAGCCGGCTGCGGGCGGGGGCCGCGAGCGCGATCCGCCATCTCGGTCCAGAAGGCTCGCAGCTGTCCGGCTGTCATCTGCTGCCAGGGCGCCTGCCGTGTCAGCGGATGCCGCAAGCTCCGGTCCAGCAGGGTGAGCTGGCGGCGGCAGAATGCCTCGCTCATCTCCACCCGCGGCTGACCGCCCTTGGGCGGGTACGGGCAGAGTTCGAACACGCAGCCGTCCACGCAGCTGACGCCGGGGACGATCGACACGGCTGTCCCGACGGTCAGGCCAGGCTCGAGCGCTTCCCGGTAGTGGGTGATGCACGGCGGCAGGTCGTCGCGATTCGAGCGGCGCAGCCGGCGCTCGCGGTCGTGCGGCAGGTCGCCGCGTTCCGCCAGGTTGCGCAGCAGGAGCACGTCGGCGACGAGTTGCTGCGCCCGGCCGTTGAGCGCGGTCCAGCCCGCTGACGGCGGGATCCACAGCCGGTGGCGGCGCTGCTGCTCCATCTTGCTGAGATTCCGGGAGCCGACCTGGCCGACGACGCCGCTCTCGTCGATCCACAGGTACCGCTGCGGTCGCTCGGTCTTGAGCGCCAGGACGCAGAGCATCGCGGCCTCGCTGACGAACGGGTGCGGCTCGGGCCGGGTCCCCGCGTAGCGGCTGCGGTCGGCGCGGGTGCGCGCGGCCCGGTTGCGGCCGGCCCAGTCGCGGCCGGCCCAGTTGCGATCGGCACCTTCGCGGCCGGCGACGTCGAGCCAGTGCTGCACGATCGCCTCGGGCCTCGCCCCGTACTTGTCCCAGGGCTGCTTGGTTTCGGAGAGGTTCAGCAGGGTCAGCGCGTGGATGAGCGTCAGCTGCGAGAACCAGTACCGCGCGCTCTTCAGCATCTCCAGCGCCTGCTCGGCGAGGAACATGCGGGACTCGCGCAGCAGGTCCGGCTGACCGGGACGGCGGTTGGCCGCGTACTTGAACCCTTGCGCCAGCGCGATCTCCAGGGCGATGGGCAGATCCTGCTCACCGCCCAGGCGCCCGTCCTGCGCGACGTGGCGGAGCCACTGGCCGAGGTCTGCGCGCGCGCGCTCAGCGACGAGCCTCTCGGCTGGCGAGGTGCTGCGGGCGCCGATCGAGCCGACCAGCATCGGCGCAAGCCAGGCGCTGATGATGCCCGCGCGCGAGCTCTCCGGGGTGCGGTCTGGCCTGGATGCCGGGCTGGCTGGAGCGGCTGCCGGGAGCTGGTCCGGCTGCTCAAGCCGCTCGGCGCGCTCGCCGTCGCACGCCGGGCACGGCGCGGTGAGGGTGCGGCTCAGCTCTTCGTAGGCCGTTTCGCCGCCCACGCCGATCTCCTGGGCGGCGGCGAGCTGGACCGGGTAGGAGCTGTCGGAGCAGCCGATGGCAAACAGCTGCGCGTACGCCGGCCTGGCCCGGACCTCCTCATCCCGCCTGTGCCGGTCATCGATCATCCGCGCCGCCTCGCCGAAGCGGTGCACCAGCGCCAGCTTGCCTTCCTCGAGCGTCCTCGGGTCCTGGGCGTGCACGCGGGACCAGCGTTCGCGGATCTCCGCGGCGATGTCCTGGTGCGCAGGCTGAGCGGCGACGCCGTCGATCTCCAGCGCCGCCGCGTACATGTCGAGAACCTTGTTGTCGTCCCGTGTCCCGGCGCTAGCGCGAAGGGGCGCGAGGAAGTCCGGCTGGGCGGCCGGAAGCACATCCCGCAATGGACGGGCCCGCCGGGTCCAGCCGCCGCCGGCATCCTGCTGGCGAGGTTCGGGCCGGCTGCGGCCTCGCCCGCTGGCCTGGTCGGCGCGGTCAGCGGCGCGCGACCGCAGCACGAGCGCGATGACGAACTCGCGGCCTGGCCGCGGGAACTGCAGCGCATCCCGCAGGTAGTCCGGATCGCGCACGGCAGCATCCAGGAGGCGCGAGCCGAGGTACGCCTGCATCAGGCTGTGCGGGAACCGGACGCTGTGACCGCGCACTTCTACCAGGTTCAGCTGCGCAGCCCAGGCCGCCGCCAGGCGCACGTCGATGCTGCGCACGCCCGGCGCGTGACCGGTCTGCTCGTCGATGACGGCGAGCCGCTTGTCCACCTCGGCCTGGATGTTCGGGCCGAGGTCGGTCTCGAACTCGACCTCCAGCAGGTCGGACCTGAGCCCCGCGCACGCCAGGGCCGACATGTGCTCAAGCGCGGCCTGCCGCTCGGCCCGATTCAGCGGGATCTCTTCACGAAGGTGACCGTTAATAAGAGCCCGTTCCCAGGTCTCCAGAAGGCTCAGCCTCAGCTTGGCACGATCAACGCCACGCGTGTCGACCACCCCTTGCTGCCCTGCCGAGGTGGGCTCGAGCAGCCCCTTGACGTGCAGCTCGCGCGTGATCTGGAGGTACAGCGGCGCCTCGACGACGTCGGCGGTCTCGACGATCCAGGCCAGCCGGCGCTCGTCCTCGCTGGTGCCGTCGCTGCCGATGTAGGCGAGGGCGGCCTCGAAGCTGAGCGGCTCCAGGTTGAGGATCGCCGCGTCGGTCGCGCGGAGCGGATCGTGCGGCCGGGAGGCGATGACGAGCGGCAGGTGGTGCTGGTGCGCGCGCCGGATGGCCTCGCGGATGATGTTGTCCCGTTCCGGCTCGGCGGGCGTCCCGACGATGGCCTCCTCCAGCCCGTCGGCGAGGACGATGATCTTGCCGTCCTTGCGCAGCCGCCGCCAGATGGTCTCGCCTTCGGCCGAGGAGATCAGGCCCGGGTTGACTTCGTTCAGGAACCGGGTGCGCGCCATGGCTTCAAAGTCCAGCTCTGTCGTCGCGTCCCGCAATTTGATGGGAACGGGGATCGCTCTCTTCTCCGCCAGGTACTCAGTCAGCCGCACGAGTACGGCCGTCTTGCCCGTTCCGACGCCGCCGACGATGACGTGCGGGCGGGTGGTGCGGTCATGCAGGTCCGTCATCACCGCCATGCACAGCTCGTCGCGGCCGACGACCTGATCGATGATCGCGCCGGCCGTCGGGACGAGCTCGCGGGAGTCTTCCCGCGCCTTGATGCGGTAATGACGCTGTAATCCGAACAGGCGCCAGAGCAGGAACGACGACGCGAACGCGACGAGCACGCCGGAGGCGATGATGTTGGTGGCCACGCCGCAGGAGAAGCCCAGCGCCGCGCAGCGCCTGTCCGGGTCGAACGTCGCGCCCGACGGCCCGTTGCGCACGACGTACAGGTAGACGACCCAGCCGAGCCACAGAATGAACAGGAACGCGGCCAGGCCCGTGACTAAGGTGGCGACCCGGACTGACCTGCGGGACCGCCATCTGGCCGGCTCGTCCACGCCGCTGCGGTCGCGACGCCGGGGCCGCGGGCCGCCGAATAGCCGCGCGATCCTCGGTCCCATCCGTCGCCGGCGTCGTGCGCCCAGACGAGTCCGCCTACCGAACATCGTTCCCTCCGCAGCTCATCTGCTCAGGCGACACTCAGCGACCGGATGCGCGGCGCCACCTCTGGCGGTCGCGGCTAGCTCCGGGTTGAACGGTGCGACGGTGCTCCGTCTTGTCCCGTGTGCAACTGCTCCCTCGTCCCCATCCGGACGCGGGCCGGCATACGGTTATTGCACCATCTTTAGCCACTTTTGCAACACGCGAAACCCCTGTGTCGCTCAGGTGTCTGCATCCGTTGCGGCCGGGTCGGTGCTCGCTGCGGAAGGGGCGGCGCCGGCTGCCTCCCCGATCCCCATCTCCTGTGCTATCGGAACCTTGACCGCGTGGCGCCTGGTTGGCGCCCCCGCCACGTAGAAGAGGATCCCTATCACCAGCAAGACCGCCAGCGGGATAATCTGCGACATCTCGAACTGCCCGCGGGTGAAGCCGGCGGGCAGCGAGCTATTGGGATTGCCGTGCTGGCCGAACCAGTTCGTCCCGAAACCCGGGTACACGAGCACGATCGACGCAATGACCACCCAGAACGTGCACAGCCCGCCGACGAGCCAGACCATCGGCATTCCCCCGGGCACCCGGTACGGACGGTTGACGTGCGGGTGGGACCTCCGAAGCTTGATCAGCGCCGGGAAAATGACGATGTAGGAGATCGTCGTGGTCGAGATGACCAGTCCGAGCACCACGGTGAAGTACTTCAGGGCGTTGCCCCCGGTGATGGCGAAGGCGAGCACCATCACTGCTGTGGCGGCTATCCCGGAGCACAGGTTCACCGCGATGGGCGTGCCGAAGCGGGCGGAGAACCGGCCCATGAACCTGGGTGCCGAACCGTCGAGGGCAGCCATTGCCTGCGCCCGGTCGGCGCCCATGATCCAGGTGGTCCCGCTGCTGAGCAGCGCCAGGACGAACGCTACCGCTATCACGTAGCCAAGTGCCTGACCCGCCCCGGTTAGGACTGGCGTACCGTTCGCAGCAAGATGGCCGCCGTACACGGTAAACACTGACTTGATCGCGGCAATGAAGCCCGTCAGGCCTGTCACTTGCCCTTTCGGCAGCAGCAGCAGGATCGCGAGGATCGGCAGCCCGTACAGCAGCACGGTCCCAACGGCCGACCGCGCTACCCCGACCGGAACGTCGCGCTGCGGGTTCTTCATCTCCTCACCAGCCGCGCTGGGCAGCTCAAAACCGACGTAGTTGAAGATCAGCACCGGGACCGCCGCGATGAAGATCGCGTAGCTCGGCAAGAACGTGCCGCCGCCGAACGTATCGTGGATGCCGTTCTTGATCGCGTAGATCACGACCGAGATCGTGAAGAAGAGGAGTAGCACCGACCGCATGAATGCCCCGATCGTCGGCACCCATTTCCCGACACTGAAGGAGACGATCGCCGCGACGATGGTGAACCAGATGAATGCCAGGAGGAACAGCACGTCAAGGAGCGTCGCACCGCCCAGGACCTTGGGACCCGGCAGAGAGTTGCCATTGTTGAAAAACTCCTCGACAGTCGTGAGCGCGGTGATGCCCAGTGTTCCGCCGACCCAGATCGGGTTCGAGATCCAGTAGATCAGCGAGTTCACTGCGGCTACACCGCGCCCGAAGGCGAGCCTGGTCCAGATGTACGGGCCACCCTCCTCAGGGAACGCGGCCCCGAGTTCCGCGGTCAGCAGCGCATACGGGACGAAGAACAGAACGGCCAGGAAGATCAGCCACGTGAACGCCTGCGGCCCGTTGCTCGCGACAGCTCCGAGCGTGTCGACTCCGACAAGGGTGCAGATCAGGAAGAACAGGATGTCGAAGCGAGCGAAATGCTTGCGTAGCTTTTTCTTCTCCTGCAGTGCATCGGTCGTCGTCACGTCCAGCAGATCGCCTGGAGCAGCTACCGTCGCCATGACATAACCTTTCGTCAGCGCTCGCGGGCCCCGCGAGTCCTGGCCATGGTGCGTTAGCCAGTCAGGTCGCTCGCGTTAGCGTGCTCACCATTGTGAGCAGATCAGCCCACCATTGTCACCACGTGACATGCCGGACAACCAGGTTGCATGTTCGGTCACCCCGAGATCGCGCGCCTGGCTCTGCCGACGTTTGACGACGGCCTGACCCGTAGTCCCTGTAACAAAGAAACTCGAAGTCACGATGACCGACTGAACATTGGCATCGGGCCTTTCAGCTACACCAGATGATCCGCCGGCGTCTGCCACCGCGCACGCCAAACTAGGAGGAGCCGCCGTGACCGACACCCAGTGGGCTGATGTCTCTGAGTGGCAGCGCCCCGTCGACGACGCCTATCCGTGGCAGTCCCTCTGCTTCCGGTCCAACGACGGCGAGCACCGCGACGCGAACTTCGCCGCCAACCGCGCCTGGGCGGATAAGGCGGTCGCCGAGGGACGAATGTTCGGCTACATGGTGTACTACTTCTACCGTCCGGGGGTGAACGGCGCTGCGGTCCTGAAGTCGATGGTCGGCAGCCCGAACCAGCGCATGACAGTGATGATCGACGTCGAGTCCGACGCCGGGCAGATCACCGGCAACCAGTCCCCGTCGATCAACGCCCAGTTCGACGAGCTAGCCCGCTGGCTCGGTAGTCCAAAGCGGGTCACCGGGTACGGCAACGTAGGCGATCTCGACTCCCTCTGGCCGTCCAAGCCGCAAGGCACCAGGCTGGTGATCGCGGCCTACGGATCCAATCCGGCCTACCCCGGCAAGTTCGCCCACCAGTACTCCGACGGTTACGTGACCCCGCCGTTCGGTGCTTGCGACATCAATTCCTCCGACGGGATGGACGTCGTCGAGCTGGAGCAGATGTTCGGCTTCAGCGCCAGTGCCCCCAAGCCGAAGCCGAAGGCGCCGACGCAGCCGTGGCCCTACGGTCCGCACGACTACCTAGGGCTGCCCTCGGCCGATCCGCACTGCCACTCCGGGTACTACGGCGGCAAGGACACCCAGGTCGTGCTGACCTGGCAGCACCAGATGTCGCATCGCGGCTGGGCGATCGCAAGTGACGGCAAGTACGGGCCACAGTCCCACTCGGTGTGCCTGAGTTTCCAGTCCGAGAAGGGACTCGCGGCTGACGGCAAGGTCGGCCCGCGCACCTGGGAGGCTTCGTGGACCGCGCCCGTCACCTGAGAGTGCCGGAGACGCCGTCAACCAGGCGAGCCGAGGACCGGCCGGGCCGGCGGAGACTTGTCCGTGTCGTGGAGATGCCGCCCTGGCAGCCAGTCCAGCCAACCGGGCAGGTACCAGGTTCGCTCACCTAGCAGGGCCATCGCTGCAGGCACCAGGATGCCGCGGACCACCGTTGCGTCGATGAGCACCGCGACGGCTAGGCCAATGCCGAGCGTCTTGACATCGACGAAGGACAACGTCGCGAAGATGGAGAACACCGCCACCATGATGACCGCTGCGCTCGTCACCACTCCGGCGCTGGCAGCTATGCCGCTGGTCACCGCATCGGCGGTAGGCATGCCGCTGGAACACCTCTCGCGGATCCGGCTGAGGATGAAGACGTGGTAGTCCATGCTTAGCCCGAACAGGAAGACGAACATGAACAGCGGCACCCACTGCGCGATCGCGCCGTTGCTGGAAAAGCCGAGCACTCCCTGCAGCCAGCCGTCCTGGAAGATCAGCGTTATCACCCCGTACGCAGCCGCGACGGACAGCAGATTCAGCATTACCGAGACGAGCGGCAGGGCAACGGACCGGAACGCGACCATCAGCACCAGGAATGCCAGCCCAGCCACCACTGCGAACACGACCGGCATGCGCGCGCGCAGCGTCGTGCTCCAGTCGTAGCTGGTGGCGGTATTGCCAGTGACCGCATAGCTGATGCCACTGACCTTGCCGAGCGTCTGCGGCAAGACCTGGTCCCGCAATGCGAGGAGCGCGTTGGTCGAGACGTTGCCCGATCCATTGCCCGCCAGCGGCACATCGATGATCAGGCCCCGCCCGGATGCCACCCTCGTCACCGTGATGGGGGCACGGATGGGTCCTGCTGCTGACGCGCGGTCTTCCAAGGCGCGCACGGCGCTTTGGATCCTCGGGCCGCTTAGGTCATGGCCAGTCACCACGACCTCGGCCGGTGCCGGCCGGCCAGGGAACGCCAGGGAGATCTTGTCCAGGGTCTGCGCTACGACGACATTGCCGGGCAGGTCGACGATGGGATTGCCGAGCCGCATGCCAAGCGCTGGTGCAGCCAGCGCCAGCATTGCTATTGTCGCGGCACCGGCCCATGCGAGGGGACGGCGTACCACTCGCCGTACCAGCGCCGCCCACAGTCGTGACGGCCGTGCGGCAGTGAGCCGACGGCCGAGGAACGGGATTCTGCCCCGGTCGGCCCACTCACCCAGCATCGACAGCAGCCCCGGAAGTACGGTCAGCGAGCCGACCACCGCAACGCCGACCACGGTGATGGTGCCGAACGCCATGCCGGTAAAGAGGATTATCCCGCTCAGGAACAGCCCGGCTAGCGAGATCATCACTGTCAGCCCGGAGATGACGATCGCCCGGCCAGAAGTAGCTGCCGCCACCCGCAGGGCGTCGGCAGGCGAGCGTCCGGCTGCTCGTTCCTCGCGCTCGCGGCGAAGGTAGAAGAGGGAGTAGTCGACGCCGACTGCCATCCCGAGTATCAGCACGATCTCAGCAGTGCCGGATCTGATCGGTAGCCATCGGCTGGGAATGGCCAGCAGCGAGATCGTCGCCGCTACGGCGCTGGCCGCCAGCACGACAGGAATGCCAGCGGAGATCAGCGCGCCGAATACCACCAGAAGCAAGATAAGCGTGATCGGCACCGAGCTGAACTCCGCCCGCCGGAAGTCGGATTCCAGCAGTGAGTTCCCCGCCGCGCTCGCGCTGGCTCCACCCGCCTCAGCTACGAGCAGGTCTGGGTGCGCCGCCTGCACCGTGGCGACTGCCGCCTGATCCGCGGCGACGGTGGTGTCCGCTTCGGAGTGCGGTCCAGCTACCCGGAAAGTCACTAGCACGCTGTGCCCTCCGGTCGAAACGAGGCTGGCGGCGCTAGTGCTCGCAGTGCAGACCGCCTGTCTCGTGGTTTTCCCGGCACATGCAGTCGCATCTGGGTTTGACGTCGGCCGGCTAATCGCCAGGCTCGGCGCGCTGACGTCCATCGCCGCGGCAGGCAGCCGGTCAAGCGCGGCAGTGACCTGGCGTACCGCCTGCCGCATTTGCGGGTCATTCGCGAAGGTGCGCCCGTAGGCTCCCGGACCTCGCGGCTGGATGAGCACGCTCTCGGCCGGTGGTGTCGTGACGTTCAGCTGGTGCAGGAGCCGCTCACCCTGCCCGGCCTGGCCGGGGTCGTACTGCGGCAGGCTCTGCGTTCCCAGTAGCTGCCCCGCTAGGAAGGCGGCAGCGACCAGGCCGAACCAGCCGATCACGGCCGTCTTTGCGTGCGACGCGCTCCAGAAGGCGATCCGCTCGATAACGGGACCGTCACCGTGCCGCTCCGATCGGGTCCCGGCCCGCCGTAACGTTGCGCGGCGGAGCAGGTACATCGGGCCTCCGATCGTGGAAGCGGGATGGGGAGCCGACCGAAACGGTCGGCTTACCTGACTCAGCGAACGAGACGGTCGCCCGGTTCCCAGCGGACCGGCAGCGCACCACAGTCCGACGGGACTTTGGACTCTGGCATCCGCGGCTTTCCGCCCGGTGAGACTTAGAGGCAGGTTCATGGCGGCCCCGCCACGGTCGGCGTGCGGACGCCGGTAGTTCCGCGGCAGCGGAACCGCGGTCGTCCCGGCCCAGTGGTCTTCCCGGCCCGGCGGTTGCCCTCGATGGGAGGGATCTGATGACGGTACGCCCGATCGCGGATTACCTGGGCGCCCACCCCTTCTTTGCCGGCCTGGACGCCGCCGCAGTCCAGCAACTGGCAGGCTGTGCCCGCAACGAGCACGTCCGGGACGGGGCATACCTGTTCCGCGAGGGCGGCACCGCCGAGCACTTCTACGTGATCATGCACGGCCGTATCGCGCTGGAGGTGTTCCGCCCTGGTAGCGGCCCCATCGTCCTGGATTCTGCCGGTGTCGGCGAGGTGCTGGACTGGCCGTGGCTGATCCCGCCGCACCGCTGGCTGTTCGACGCCAGGGCAGTAGAGCCAACTAGCGTGATATGCCTGGATTCGGCGTGCCTGCGCGGGAAATGCGATGCCGATCCGCTGCTGGGCTACGAGCTGGTGCAGCGCGTGGCGCAGGTCATGTATCACCGTCTGGAGGCGGCCAGGGTCCGGCTGCTCGACCTATACGGCCCGGCCGGCACAAGGGCGCCAGATGACGGGGCCGGCTCCGGCGAGCCGACGGGCACGCGCGGTGGCTAACGGCCACCCGAGCCGTCAGGTGATGCGGACAGGTCATCCGGTACTGGCTACCTTGCGGCTGAGATTCCGGCCGAGCCGCAGCGCTCCTGTTGCTGCCCGTGCTGCGAGCCGCGACGATCCGAGCAGGAGGGGGTACGGCTGCTCAGCCGAAAGACGGTCGAGCGCTGCTTGCAGCCGTGCCGTGATCTCGTCATAGCAAGCCGCGACGATGCCCGGGTCATCGGCCGCGCCGGGGCCGTAACCTGTCCAGTCGAGTGGCGGCAGGAACTCGACGGTGACATGCGACGGCATCGGCGGCGGCGGCGACAGGATGGACGTGACGCCGAAGGGGAGGCCCGCGAGGATGGGGAACACGTTGATCCGGACGTTGCGCAGACCGGCAGCCCGGGCCAGACGATCGCCGCGCGTCAGCACCACGACAGCGTGATGGGCACCGTGGGCAACCACGGGTACCACCGGGACCCCGCACCTCAGGGCGACGCGGACGAAGCCCTTCCGGCAGCCGAAGTCAACCCGGTTGCGCTGGGTCCACGGGCGGCACGCCTCGAGGTCGCCGCCTGGATACACCATCACGCACGCTCCGCGGGCCAGCGCGGACTCGGCTTCATCGGTGCTCGCCGGGAGCGCCCCGAGCCGGCGTAGGAAGGGCCCGACGCCGGGCATGGCGAACAGTAGGTCATACGCGAGCAGATAGGTAGGCCGGTCTATGCCACGGCGAGAAACGATCGCCTGCCCGCAGATCCATACCTCGGGCATGTAGAAGAGGCACGAGTGGTTCCCGACCACGAGCACGGGGCCATCCGAGGGAAGCATTTCAAGCCCTCGTACCTCCGGCGTGAAATAGCTCGAGTAGCGGGCGATGGCAGGCAGTTGCCTCTGGATGAAGTCCGGATCACGCTGCACCGAGGAGTCGGCGCGCATGGCGGCGATCCGCCGTCCGAGTGGAGTAAGCAACCGCGCCGAGACGTTGCGATCCGCCTTTTCGTCTGCAAACTGCGGAGCAACGCTGGCAGGCATGTTTCCTCCCTATTTGGACGCTGCTCGTATTCATGCCCGGTAAAGAAGGGTCATTGGTCCGCAAATACCAGGATGTAGGTCGGAGAGCTCTGCCGATCCGGCTGGCGGCGACAGGAATGTTCGATCTGGTGGCGCGACCGATGCCAGATTTCATGACAATCAGAACACGCACATCAATCGGGTCGGTGGCAGAGTGGTCGTATGGACGGTTGGGTGCGCCCAGGCTTCGAGGACATCGCGCGGCTATTCAGGCGGCAGCTCCGGCGCACGACGGGCGGCGCAGCCGTCGCGGTCTACTTCCGCGGCGAGCTTGTCGTCGACCTGTGGGGCGGGCGGCGTGCGGAGGGCCAGCCGTGGCAGCGGGACACGCTTGCGATGTGCTTCAGCACGACGAAGGGTGTCGCCTCAACGGCCCTCCACCTGCTGGCCGACCGTGGTCAGATCGATTACGACACGCCGGTCGCGGCATACTGGCCGCAGTTCGCGCAAGGCGGCAAGGCCAGCGTCACCGTACGCCATGTGCTCACGCACTCCGCTGGCTTGCACCGGATGCGCACTCTCGTCGACGGCGCGCACCGGATGCTCGACTGGGAGTACATGGTGACGGCTCTTGAGCGCGCCGAGCCGGCGTACGAGCCGGGCACCCGGCACGGCTACCACGCGCTAACCTACGGCTGGCTGGTCGGCGAGCTGATCCGCCGGGTGTCGGGGCGGCCGATCGCGCAGTTCATCGATGCGGAACTGGCCCGCCCACTCGACCTCGACGGCCTCTACGTCGGTTGCCCGCCCGAGCAGCGTGGCCGGGTCGCACCGCTCGCTCCGATGGCCGCCCCGCTGGGCCGCAGGCTAGGCCTGCAGCCGGGTGCTGTCATGGGTGGCCCGGTCGGTCGGATCCCTGCCCTGCTCGGCCTGCCTGTCAACCCGCGCCGGTTCGTCAATGCCCTAATGCCGCGAGGCATCGAAGACGTGCTGGCGGGGCCGGAGCTGATGGACGCCGAAGTCCCGGCGCTCAATGGGTTCTTCACCGCCCGGTCACTCGCGAAGCTTTACGCAATGCTGGCCGGCAACGGGGAAGTCGGCGCGGTACGCCTGCTGTCGCCGAAAACCCTGAGACGGATGGCCGTGGTGCACTCCAGCGGGCCCGACCTGGTTCTGGTCCTACCGATGGGGTGGCGGCTCGGCTATCACAGCGCGTTCACGACACGAGGCACGATACGCGGCGCATTCGGCCACTTCGGGTTCGGCGGATCGGGCGGGTGGGCCGACACGCGGCGAGACCTGGCGCTGGCGATGGTATGTAACCGTGGCACCGGCACGCCGATCGGCGACCTGCGCATGGCGCAGCTGGGCACGGCCATGACCAGGGCAGCGGACGTGCTCGCACCGCGGTAATGAGCGCGTGCCTACCGTGTAAAGGTGGCCACCGCCCCCGCAACCTGCCGACCTCGACAATGCGCTAAATCACTGGAACGGGGGCCGGAGGCGCCCTTCGGCCTCGTTCCGTCACCAGGCGTAGTGCTCGGGCGCGGTCTTGTAGCCAGGGAAGATGGCGTCCAGCCGCTTGAGCGAGTCCTCGTCCAGGCGCAGGTCGAGAGCGTGGAGGGCTTGTTC
Organism: uncultured Actinomycetota bacterium; assembly: GCA_963792725.1. Classification (GTDB taxonomy): domain Bacteria; phylum Actinomycetota; class Actinomycetes; order Streptosporangiales; family Streptosporangiaceae; genus JAJYUU01. Next base: position 912,033 of record CAWBXJ010000006.1, read on the forward strand.
GAGCTGACCGGCCGTGCGCGGCCCGATGATCGGCGCGGTCACGCCGTGCTGGTGCAGCAGCCAGGCCAGTGCCACGGTGGCGGGCTCCGCGCCGAGTTCCTCGCAGAAGATCTCGTACTCCTCGATCTGCTGCCGGTTCCGCTCGATCGCCGAGGCGGCGCGGCCGCCGAGGCGGCGCCTTCCCTCGCGCTCCCTGCGCAGCACCCCGGCCAGCAGGCCGCCCTCCAGCGGCGACCACGGAATGATGCCGACGCCGTAGTCGATGGCGGCGGGCAGCACTTCCAGTTCGATCGCGCGGGTCATCAGGTTGTAGATTGACTGCTCGCTTACTAGCCCGAAGAAGCCGCGGGCCGCCGCACTGTCGTTGGCCTTGGCGATGTGCCAGCCCGCAAAATTGGACGAGCCCACGTAGAGGATCTTGCCCTGCGCGACCAGGACCTCCATCGCCTGCCAGATCTCGTCCCACGGCGTATCCCGGTCGACATGGTGCATCTGGTAGAGGTCGATGTGGTCGGTCCGCAGCCGCCGCAGGGAGGCGTCGCAGGCGCGACGGATGTTGAGTGCCGACAGCTTCCCGTCGTTGGGCCAGTCGCCCATGGCCCCGTACAGCTTGGTCGCTAGCACGGTGCGCTCTCGGCGGCCGTCGCCGGAGTCGAACCAGTCGCCGATGATCTCCTCGGTCCAGCCCACGTGCGCCTGCTCCTGCTGCCCGACCTGACCGGGCGGGCTGAACGCGCTGCCGTAGCGGTTGGCGGTGTCGAAGAAATTAATGCCGAGCTCGTGCGCGCGATCCATGATCGCGTGCGACTCGGCCGGCGGGGTGAGCGGACCGAAGTTCATCGTGCCGAGGCAGAGGCGGCTGACGGACAGGCCAGAGCGGCCAAGATTCGCGTACTTCACTGATGACAGCCCTTCGGGGAGAGGGACGCTTTCATTGCCCGCTCTGATTCAAGCATCGATGCTCCCCGCGGGTGATGCGCGGCCCCGCTGCGCTAGCTCGCCGACCGCTGGATAGGGTCCGGTTGTGACTTCGCAAGGATCAGAGCACCTCGACAGTCGCCATCGGGATACTCTCCGGCAGATCTTCGAGCATCCGGCCAGCCACAACATCGAATGGCGGGCGGTGATGTCACTGCTGGAAGCTATCGGCACGGTAGCCGTGCGCCATGACGGCAAGGTCGCCGTCAAGGTGGGGCCCGAGCTGGAATTCCTCGTGCCGCCCACCGGCAAGGACATCGATGATCAGATGGTGGTGGACCTGCGCCGCATGCTGACCGGTGCTGGCTATCGCCCTGCATAAGAGGCTATCGCCGACAGATGGTCAGAGCTGTCTTGGTGCGCTTAGTGCTCAGACTCGTACCTGGCCAGCAGGTCCGCAGGGATTCGCCCCCGGTCCGAGACCTTAAGACCCTGCGCGCGCGCCCAAGCGCGCACGTCAGACTGGCTCTGCCGAGCCGGGCGCCCCCCTCGTGGTGACCGCCGGGATGATGAAACCTTGCGCGCCGCCTCAACATAAGGCCGAATGACCTTGGCGAGCTGGTCGGCATGCTTCTTGTTGAGGTCAATTTCGTATGCCGTGCCGTCGATCCCGAACCTGACCGTGCCTTCGGCCTGGCTGCCATCAATGTCATCGATGTACAGAATCTTCGTCCGCTGAGCCACTGATCTCACTCCGGTTATAGATTGGCTTTACTAACGAAGCTATCAGGTCGACGAGCTAATGCGCACGGCCGTGCCTAATCGCCAGGATGGCTAGCATCCGGTATCAGTTCTTTTCTCTTTCAGAATCCGGGCGGCGGAGGTACTAGCTCACTTGCCGCCTAGCACCTGGGCGAGCAGACTCCTGATTTCGTCGGCGAGCTGAGCGGTCGGCGGCATGCCCGGAACTTGCACGCCAAGCTGCGGGTCCTCGCCCTCGGCGATGCCGTTCCAGCGCTGGACGACGAGGTCGACCCACTCTTGTCCGGTGAATACCCAGAACCTCCCGGCCGCGACAGCGTCCGCCACGAACGCGGCGACCTCGGTCGGCTGTATTGCTTCCGCGATCGCCTTCCGGACATGCGGCTCCGCCACTTCGGCGCCGAACGCCCGCGGCGGCTGCTCCCCCAGGTTTGCTGGCCAGTTCCGTCCCGCATCCATGATGCTGGTGTTGACCCAGCCTGGGCACAGCACGCTGACCCCGATAGGCAGGTCAGCCAGCTTCATGTTGCGGTAGAGGCCTTCCGAAATGGCGACCACCGCGTGCTTGGCCGCGTCATACGAGGGAGCAAATCCGGGATACAGCCCGGCGATGCTGGCCGTGTTGACGAAGTGTCCTTCACCTTGGCCCAGCATGACGGGCAGGAAGGCTCGTATGCCGTGGATAACTCCCCACAGGTTGACACCAAGCACCCATTTCCAGGCCGAGATTGGGCCGAGCCAAGCGTCAGCGCTGCTCTCCACCCCAGCGTTGTTGCAGACCAGGTGCACAGCACCGAACCGCTCGATAGCAGCAGCAGCCAGGGCCTGCACGGCGGCTTCGTCGCTCACGTCGGTGCGCACCGCGAGCGTCTGCGCACCCAGCGCTGCGATCTCCTGGTCGGCGGCGTCCAGGGCTTCCTGCTCGATATCGGCCAGGACGATATTGAGCCCAGCGCGGGCGAAGCGCTCGGCCAGCGCGAAGCCAATGCCGCTGGCGGCTCCGGTGACGACGGCTGTTTTACCCGAGGTCAGTTCCATGGCCTATCCCTCCGTCGAGACGTGCCTCCACGCTATTGCGGCTCGGCCGGCGAAGCTACGGTGGATTGACCCGATGGAGGATTGAGCGATGGCCGAGGAGTGGGCCGACCGCATGGCCGAGCTGATCGAGCCGCTGCGGGTCAAACCTGGCTCCAAAGTGACCCTGCACAAGGACTTCGACCGCGGGTACAAGGCCGACTTCCTGCGGAAGCAGGACGCGCACGAGTTTCTCCGCACCGGCGTCGCCATGCTGGCCGACTATCAGGCGCGGCTCGCCGCCGAAGCCACCCGCGGCGTCCTGGTCGTCTTGCAGGGCATCGATGCCGGCGGCAAGGACGGCACGATCCGGCACGTGATGAGCGGCGTGAACCCGCAGGGCGTCCAGGTGAGCAGCTTCAAGGTGCCGTCGGCCGAGGAACTGCAGCATGACTATCTGTGGCGGTACGCGCAACGGCTGCCCGGCCGCGGGGACATCGCCATCTTCAACAGGTCGCACTACGAAGAAGTGCTCGTCGTACGCGTACATCCCGAGAACCTCGACCGGCAGAAGCTGCCGGCCGCCGATCGCGGCCGGAAACTATGGCAGCGCCGCTACCGGGAGATCAACGACTGGGAACACTACCTGTCCGACAACGGCTTCAGCATTGTGAAGCTGCTGCTCAACTTGTCGAAGGAGGAGCAGCGGGTTCGCTTCCTCAAGCGGATCGACGATCCCGACCGGAACTGGAAGTTCTGCGCGGCGGACGCTCGCGAACGCCAGTGGTGGGACGACTATCAGCGCGCATTCTCCGAGATGCTGTCCGCGACCAGCACCGACTGGGCACCCTGGTACGTCATCCCAGCCGACCACAAGTGGTTCGCCCGGATCTGCGCCAGCGCGGCCATCGTGCACGCGCTGGCAACTCTGGATCCTCACTACCCCGAGGTCAGCGCCGACACGCGCCGCGAACTGCAGGCAGTAAGACGAGAACTCGAGGCCGAAGCACCCGCCGGTGAGCCCGCCGACCCTTACCAGGCAGCTCAAGGACGCTCCTGAACCGCGGCTAACACGCCACAATGCATCAACGAAGTCGGACACCAAGGACGCAGGTGGAGCTCTTGAACGTCGACGAGGCCGTCGGGCTGGTCGTCGGGACTGTCGCGGCGACGCCGCTGCAGTTCTCGGTAGCGATCAGCCCGGAGCAGTACCTGCAGCTCGACGACGTCGTCGTCACGCAGCGCAGCCTGCCGGGGCAGCCGCCGGTGCAGGTGTCGGGTGTGGTCACGAACGTCGAGGCCGTGCACGAGGGCGCCCGGTTCGCCTCCGATGTGTTCCTGATCCAGCAGGGCGCGCTGCCGGCCGAGATCGCCGAGGTCGCGCAGGTCACTGTCACCAGGGTCGAGCCCGAGGTCTACGTCCCGCCGATGCCCGGCGCCGTCGTGTCGCGGGCGACGGGCAAGCAGCGCGACTCGGCGCTGTACTTCGACGAGATGGGCGAGGCGAAGGTGCCCGTCGGGTTCGGCCGGGACGGGCAGCCGGTCTACATCAACTTCGAGTTCGTCGATGGCACCCGCGGCGCGCACGTGTCCATCTCCGGGGTGTCCGGCATCGCGACCAAGACAAGCTTCGCGCTATTCCTGCTGCACTCGATCCTGAACTCCGGCGTGCTGGCGGGCGAGGCGCACAACACCAAGATGCTGGTGTTCTCGGTCAAGGGCGAGGACCTGCTCTTCCTCGACTACGCCAATCAGCGGCTCACGCCTGAGCAGCGCAAGCGATACGACGAGCTGGGACTGCCAGCGACCCCGTTCCAGAATGTCAGGGTCTTTGCCCCGCCGAGGCCGGGCGATACCGCGGGCACCCCGGATGTGTCAGCGCGGGACAAGGCGGTGAGCCCGTTCTACTGGACGCTGGCGGAGTTCTGCGAGGATGAGCTGCTGCCCTTCGTGTTCGCCGACGCCGAGGACGAGCGGGCCCAGTACACGATGCTGATCGGGCAAGTCGCGGCCCGGCTGCGGCGGGACGCCGTCAGGACCGGCGCCGACGGCGCGGTCCGGATCAGCGGCGTCGACCCGGCCAACGACAAGATCATCCGGTCGTTCGGCGATCTGGTCGAGCTGCTCGAGGCTGAGCTCGGCGACGACTCACGCAGAAGCAGCTGGGTCGCCGGGAGCGCGGTCACCGGCAGCATTAACGCCCTGCTGCGCCGGCTCCGCTCGGCGGTCAAGCCGCTCAACGCGATCATCCGCGGTGACCTCGCGCACCGGGGCGAGCGGTCCATCTCCACCTCCCGCGCTCAGGTCACCGTCGTCGACCTGCACAACCTGCCGGACCGGGCGCAGCGGTTCGTCGTCGGCGTCACGCTGCGGGGCGAGTTCGCCCGCAAGGAGCGCCAGGGCACCGCCAGGCCGCTCATGTTCGTCGTCCTCGACGAGCTCAACAAGTACGCGCCTCGTGACGGCGACAGCCCGATCAAGCAGATCCTGCTCGACGTCGCCGAGCGCGGCCGGTCGCTCGGCGTCATCCTCATCGGGGCGCAGCAGACCGCGTCAGAGGTGGAACGGCGGATCCTCGCCAACTGCGCCATCCGGGTCGCCGGGCGGCTGGACGCGGCCGAGGCCGAGCGGCCAGAGTACGGCTTCCTGCCACCCGCCCAGCGGGCGCGGGCGATGATCGCCAAGCCGGGCACCATGTTCATCGCCCAGCCGGATATCCCGGTGCCGCTGGCTGTCGACTTCCCGTTCCCGGCCTGGGCGACCCGGCCCAGCGAGCAGGGCGTCTGGGCCGGCGTAGACGACGGGCCGGCCGTGCCGTCGGACCCGTTCGCCACCATCCCCGGCGCCCACGACGACCCGCCGCCCTTCTGAGGGACGCCTTCCCTATTTCCGCCGTGCCGAGCGTCCGGAACCCCGGAGAGTTTGACATCGGGCCGCTGGCTTCAGCTCTGACTCACTGGACGGAGCGGAACGCGACGCGAGGGTGCACTGGTCCTCGTGTCACCGGCGGGACTCGCGAGTTGTCGCTCAAGCGCAGTAAATGCTGCGATCGCGTCAGGTGCTTCGAAAGCGCGGTTGCGACGGCCGACGTTGACCTGTTTCAAGATGTTTGCGTCGGTCATTCGCGCGATCGCTTCGTTGACGGGCTGGAACGTGCGTCCAAGGTGAGCCGCTGCTGAGCTGACGGTGATGACCGGCGTTCCAGGCAGAGCGCGCAGCAGAAGGTCAGTTGCAGAATTTGCGCGGACACGGCCGAGCCTTGCTCGCCACTCGTCCTGCAGCAAGCGTGCTCGCTCCTCGAAGCTGTTTGCGTCCGCAACTGCCCGCACGCAGGCGGCCGCGAACCTTGCCAGCCACAGATTGGTCCCGTCGTAAGCGGCGGTCGACGAGTCCGAGCCTCGATACCGAGTTGCTCCTAGGCCGGCGACGTAGTCGTTTGCCCAGGCCGCAAGCACCAACGAGATTGGTGGCAGCACACGGGTAGCCAGGCCACGTCTGCGGAGGACGAAGTGAATGAGGGCACGGCCGGTCCGGCCGTTGCCATCGGCGAACGGATGGATGGTCTCAAATTGGGCGTGAGCTATCGCGGCCTGCGCCACGGCTGGAAGTGCATCGTCATTGCAGAAGCTGCACAGGTCGTTGAGAAGATCGCCCACGTATTCCGGCGGTGGCGGTATGAACGAGGCTGAGCAGGGGTTGTAGTCGCTGCCGCCGATCCAGTTCTGCTCCGTTCGGATCTGCCCCGCTTGTGCCCCGAGCCGCGTGTCTCGCATAAGGCGGCTATGGAACCCAAGCAGAAGATCAAGGGTGACCGACGTGCCTGCCATGACGGTCTGGATCGCCGAGGCCATCGCGTCGATGTTCCCGAGTACCTCAGTTGCGGTGATGTCAGTTGGTCGCTCGCCCAGCTCAAGTGCCGCTTCGGCGCTGAGTAGACGCCGCGCGCCGACTTCTAGGCCCTCGATGCGAGATGAGGCGACGCATTCCGCACGGAGAAGGATACGAGCAAGAGCTTCTGTGTCTATCAACGTGGAAGCCTGCGCATCAAGGACGGCGATAGCTCGCTCCGCATCCGCGATATCGGCTGCTGTGTCGCCATCTAGCGCAATCTTCCGGCCCATGAGGAGATCCGGTACGTAAGCTTCGTAGTCACAGGAACGCCGGTCACGTCGCGCTAGACCGGCGTCAGTATCGGTGATCCAGTGCCTACGAATAACCTTGGCCATCTCTCCTCCTTATTTCAGGTTAGCTCATAACTTAAAATAAGGAGCGGCGTGGAGTCCGGGCTAGCGGCCGGCACCCGCTTCGGCCATCCGCCCGTTCTGAAGCTCATTGCCTGGTTGCGGCGATCGCGGCTTCGGGAACCCGTGCCGTCACTGCAGCGACAGATAATCTTTGCGGCGGGCGGGTAAAGGAATCGGCGGCGGATTGCGTACTTGGGGCGTGGAGCAGCAACGACGGGAGAGGGGCGTCCGGGGCCTCAATGCCGGATTCTCCCTGGTCCAGGACGGCGCACACCTCACCTGCGGCCACCCCGGCACCAGTCCGGCTGGCCGGGGCAAGACGGGTCCCGTGAGTCCCGCTGGAAGCGGCGCGGTCAAAACAGGAGTCGGCAGTTAGGCCCAGCACCGCATTGCGCCGTACGCCCTCTTCGCCGCACCCGGTGCTGGGCCCCACGTTCACCAGGGGCCTTGCTCGGGTGCGCACGTCCGATCTGCCCGATCACACTCAGGCGCCCGCCGGCGGCGCGAGTTCTCGACCTCGGCCTTCCCGGCCGCGCAGGTCAAGCTTGATCGGCTAATAGCGCTCGACCAGATGAGCGCGGCTGACGGGAAGGTCATACGGCTCGGGCCAGTAATCGGTGATCCGGCTAATCAGGCCGTCATCGTCAAGATCGAAGAAGCACAAGCCGGTCATCGTGCTCTCGGCTGTCGTGAACTCGGTCCAGCTAGCGCCGTGCCGCCCCTCCCCCACGATCCGCTCCACGGTGATGTGCCATTCATAAGCGAAGCCTTCCGCATTAAACCGGATGTAGGCTTCCCGGCCGCGGACCTGCTCCCTCGTCTGAGGGCCGCGATAAAGCACATTGTCGGCGCACAGTGCGCCGAACGCATCCCAGTCCCTGGCCTCCGCCGCCGCCCAGTAGGCCGCGACCACCTCATGCGCGCTCGTCATGCACCGGACGGTACTCGCGAGGTATGACACCGGAGCGAGGCTAGCGGGTGAAGAACAAGTGGGTGGCGCCGCTGGGGACGGTGACCGATTCGACCGAGTAACGCTCGTGCAGCCCGCCGAGGCCATCCCAGAGCCGGACGCCGCGGCCGAGGACGATCGGCACCTGAATGATGTGCAGGTAGTCCACCAGGTCGGCGGCCAGGAACTCGCTGATCGTCGTGGGACCGCCGCCGAGCCGGACGTCCAACCCGCCCGCTGCCTGCTGAGCCAGCCGGAGCACCTCGGCCGGGCTGCCGCTAACGAAGTGGAACGTCGTATCCCCAACCACCATCGGCTCGCGCGGGTAGTGCGTCCACACGAAACACGGCGTGTGGAACGGCGTGTCCTCGCCCCACCAGCCGCGCCAGCCATCATCAGGCCAGGGGCCGCTGGTCGGCCGGAACTTGTTGCGACCCATGATCTCGGCCCCGATTGCCGTCCCCCAGGCGGAGGCGATCGCTTCTGCTGGCCCCAGCTTCCCGTCTGACTCGGTCCCCCGCCAGGTCCGGAGCTTCTCGAACCACTCCATGAACTCTTGGTGCGCCGACCCAAAGGCAGCGTCGAGCGACTGGTCCTCGCCAGTCGCGTACCCGTCAAGCGAGATGACAATGTTGTGCGCGCGCAGCTTAGACAAGCCAAACCTCCGTTGGACCAGATCGCGGACCCGGCCAAGAGCCTAGACCGGTCGCCCGCAGCGCTTTCCAGTAAGACTGACCAGACCTGGGAAACTAAGCGGGAGTTGGCCGCGGAAGTCCGAGGTCAGGTGAACATCCAGGCCGACCAGCGCTCGACGGTCACCACGATCACGGGCCCGTCCAGGACCTGGCCCTCGTACTGCGGATACCGCGCCCGGAGCAGATCCCAGTGGCCGGCATGCTCGGCGCCAGCCGCCGCGATGGCCGCCGTCCCGTCGGCCCGCACCCACCACAGCTGCGTCCAGTCGTCGGCGTAGTGGTCGACGAGCAGGCTGACGCGCGGATTCTCGCGGATGTTGCGCAGCCGCCTGAGGTTCGAAGACGCCTTCGGCTTGCTGTCGATGCCGATAACGATCCGGCCGGAGCCGTCGACCGCGAACGTGCACGGCACCAGATGCGGCCGGCCATCGGCCCCGGCCGTCGCGAGCCGTAGCACCGGCGACCTCGCGAACCGATCGCGCGCTTCAGCAGGTTCAATGCGCATACTCAGTAGCTCTCGCCGGGAGTATTAGAAAAGATCATTACAGACGGGAACGGGCCGGATACCTTCACCGCCACTTCCGGCCGCCGCCGCTCACGGTCGCCAGATTGCCACCGCCTCGCTGTATGCACCGGGCAATCGTGGGTAGGCCTGTCGCGAACGATCGGCATCTACCTCGGGAGGAACCTTCGGTGTCCACCACGAAGCAGAAGGAAGCCGCGAAGAAGAACATCGCGAAGGCCAGGGAGATTCAGAGCGAGCGCGCCCACGGTGCCAAGATCCCCAGGCAGACCAGGGGCCTGAGCACCGCCGACCAGGACAAGCTGCCCGACAGTGCGTTCGCGTTCCCGAAGGAGCGCAAGGAGCCGCTGACCGACGCCAGGCACGTGCGCAACGCGATTGCCCGGTTCGACCAGGTCGAGGGCATCACCGACGCAGAGAAGGACGCGGCCTGGAAGCGGATCATGAAGGCCGCGAAGAAGAACGACGTCGATGTCAGCGAGTCCAGCTGGCGCGAGCTCGGCCAGACCGGCAAGAGCCAGAGCAGTAAAAGCCAGGGCACTAAGAGCCAGGGCAGCAAGAAGACGACGGCGTCATCGGCCAAGAAGACCACGTCGGCCAAGAAGCCGGTGGGAGCCAAGAAGTAGCCAGCTTCCCAGCGTGGCTGGGCCGACGTATCCCCTGCTAGGCCGTCGGCGACGACCCAGTTACGACAGCGGGCAGTTCACCTGCGTCCAGCGAGTCGGCCGCGTGGACGAAGCCCCAAATTCCGAACTCACTGGCGCGACGGCTATAGAGCTGGCGGCCGTACTGGACGCTGACCTCGGTGTTCGGCCGCGCGCGGCCTACGGCGGCGGCGAAATCGCCTGCGTTCCAGGCTTGAAAGGCCGACAGGAACGCGAGCGATCCGTGCCCGGAGGAGGAGCCGCCGTACCATAGGCCGTCGTCACCGCAGTGCCAGTACTCCAGTTCCAGCTCGGCGCCGTCGCCGTTGCCGTCGATCAGGATGACGGCGTGGTGATCGTCGTGCTCGAGGAGCAGGACGCGTGCGTACCTGGCATGCCAGCCGCCAGTCCGGATGATGGCTTCCGCTGAGAGCTCCCCGATCCCGTCGGTCACTTGCTGCTCCGCTCGTCTGCCGCCGCAGTCAGCGGACCTGGGCGCCTGAATCCGACACTAGTTCGCGTGCGGGCATCGGGGCCTCGAACGCTTCGACAGGCCGTGAGCGCTTGCCGGGCCTCCGCGCCTCGGCGCGACCGCGGACGCGCCGGATAGGACGGGCTGAAACGACCCCGTTCCTGGTCTGAGAGGTCTTGTTGTTAAGACCGGGAACGGGGTCGGCGGCGTCAGTCCGACATCGTCAGCGCGGGCTGCGCCTCGGACTCCGCGGCCCGCTCGGCCGCTCGCTCGGACCGGGACGGGCGCCGGGCCGGGATCGTCCGCGCCGCGTCCGCGTCGCTGATTCGCAGCGCCGCAGGAATGGCCAGCAGGCAGATCGCCGCCGCGACCAGGAACGCGACCCGGTAGGCGGTCAGGTTGGCTGCTAGCTGCCCGCCAACGAGGTGCACCGGCCCGACCAGCACGATGGCCGTGGTCAGTACCGCCACTCCGATCGCGCCGCCGAGCTGCCGGACCGTGTTGAACATGGTCGACGCGCGTCCGGTCGCGGCCGAGGAGATCGTCGCGAACGCCGCCGCCTGGACCGGCACGAACACCTGGGCCATGGACAGGCCTAGCGTGAACATCAGCAGCCGCGGCCACCACAGGCTCGTCGCCGGGCCGAGCAGCGCGAGCAGCCCGATCGACGCGGCCGTGCCGATCAGCCCGATGGAGATGTGCCGCCGCGGACCAAGCCGCGGATACAGGAACCGGCTGGCCAGCTGCGCGCCCGCCATCACGCCGAACGCCTCAGGGAACGTGCTCAGCCCCGATCCGAGGGCGCTCAGGCCACGGCCGTCCTGGTAGTACAGCGATATCGCGTACAGGGTGCCGAGGAAGGCGACCGACGCCAGCACCATGACGCCGTTGCTCGCGCGGAACAGCTTGTTCGCTAGTAGGCGCAGGTCGATCATCGGCTCGGAGGTGCGCAGCTCGACGAAGATCATGATCGCGATCAGCACTAGCCCCGCCGCGATCGTGCCGAGCACCTCGGGCGTGTGCCAGCCGCGGCTCGGGCCCTCAGAAACGCCGTACATCAGTGCACCGAGGCCGAGGCCGGAGAGCAGGAAGCCGGGCAAGTCGAAGCGGCCAGGCTTGGCCTGCGGGTGACTCTGCAGGAAGAGCAGGCCAAAAGCGAAGGCGACCGCGCCGATCGGCACGTTCACGTAGAAGACCCAGCGCCACGACAGGTCGGTGACCAGCAGCCCGCCGAGCACCGGGCCGAGCGCGGGCGCGAGTGTGGTGGGCACGGTGAGGATCGACGAGGCCCGGATGCGCTCCTCGGGCGGGAATGCGCGGAAGAGCATGGCCATCCCTACCGGCGCGAGCATGCCGCCCCCGACGCCCTGCAGGACGCGGAAGGCGACGAGCTCGCCCAGGCTGGTCGCCAGCCCGCAGAGCGCGGACGCGAGGGTAAACACCACGATCGCGGTCAGCATCACCCGCTTACCGCCGAACCGGTCCCCCAGCCAGCCGGACGCCGGGATGAACACGGCCAGGCTCACCAGGAAGGCGATCGAGATGCTGTCGATCGCCGTCGGGGTGACGGCGAACTCACGGCCGATGGTCGGCAGGGCCACGTTGACGATCGTCACGTCCATGATCGACATGAACATGGCCGCAACGAAGACGACGCTGATCGCTACTTTCTGGCTGATCCGTGCTTGCACGACGTTCCTTTTCTGACCGCTCGTCCTCGGCTGCGATCCCGGCGACCCAGGCGAGGGCCCGAGCCAACCCGCTCCTCGGCATTGCGGGCGGGCACGTCACAAAATCATGAGGTCCCAGATAGTGAGTATACTCAGCATTAGCAGCCGGGGCTAAGCGGATATTCCCGTCGCTGCCGCCAGGGCGGTCGGCCACTACGGCCGCGAGTGACCACCCGCAGGCAGGCGCAGAACCAGAGGAGGTGCCCGCCGATGAAGTCCAAAACCGGTTACGACGTCGTGGACGCCATCCTGTATGCCGCCCGGCGGATCCGCACCAGCGCCGACGCCGCGCTGCGCGAATGCGGCCTCTCGCTCCCTGCCTACAAGCTGATGCGGGCACTGGAAAATTCCGACCAATCGATGCGCGAGGTGAGCGAGGTCCTGCACGTCTCGCCACGCACGATCACGGACATGATCGACAGCCTGGAGGCCAGGGGCCTGGTCGCCAGGGGCCCACATCCGGCCGATCGGCGTGTCACCCTGCTGCGCCTCACCGCGAACGGCCGGCGCCAGCTCGCCACCGCCGCGGCCCTGGCCGACCAGTCCAACGGTGCCGCCATCAGCGGCCTCGGCCCGCAGGACCAGCAGACGCTGCGCCTCCTGCTCGACCAGGTCGCTCCGGTCGGCCAGGTCTCTCCGGTCGACCAGGTCGCTCCGGTCGGCCAGGTCGCTCCGGTCGACCAGGGCACGCCAGCCGGCCACGTCGCGCCCACCGACGAGGGCATCCCGTAGACCAGGCGCTGGCAAAGTCCTGAACGCACCGCCCGGACCTGACGGGCGGGTCACCCTCGCAGGTTTCGGGCTGCGGCGCCAGGAAAGCAAGGTCTGATGCCTAACACACCTCACCGCGCTAAGCCGACGGCGCAGCGCTGGGCTGTGACGGTCCTCAGCCTTAGCGGCATCGCTGTCCTGGCAGCATGCGGTTCCTATGGCACGACATCGTCCGGATCATCGGCTAGCTCGTCCGCGTCGGCGACCGCACCAGCGGCCTCGGCGTCGGGATCGAAGGCCGCGGCCGGCACCAGCTCCAGCTCAGGGATTCCCTGCGCGCAGATCATTCAGCTCCGCACGACGCTGACCGACCTCAGTCACACCTCGGTGAGCCCGGCGTCGGCCGGCCAGATCGCGGCCGACCTGACTAAGGCCGAGCAGGAGCTCGCGGGCCTCAAGGGTCAGGGCGGCGGTGCCTTTTCCAGTCAGGCGAACCAGCTGTCCGGTGCGCTCAACACAATCAAGACGGACGCCGCCGCGCTGGCCAAGGATCCGTCGACCGCGAACTTCAACAATCTGACGGGTGCGGTGAATAGCTTCAAAACCACCGCGCAGCCGCTGATCAAGGAGATGGACGCGGCCTGCCCGTCCTGACGGTGCTAGCCCAGCCCGGCTAGCCCAGCCCGGCTAGCCCAGCCCGGCTAGCCCAGCCCGGCGATGATGTTGACGGCGGCCGCGAGGATGAGCGAACCGAACAGGTAGGACAGCAGTCCGTGCCGTAGCGCGGTCGCGCGGATGCCCGACGACTTCAGGTTCGTATCGGAGACCTGGAACGTCATCCCGATCGTGAACGCGAGATAGGCGAAGTCCTGATAGGAGGGCCGCTCCGGCACGTTGAAGTCCACGCCGCCGACGGGCTCGGTGTAGTAGAGCAGTGCGTACCGCAGCGTGAAGATCGTGTGCACGGTCAGCCACGACACCGCGATGCTGACCAGCCCGAGGGTCGCCAGCATGATCTGATCTGCGCCGTGGGTGTTATGAGCACGGACGAGCACGATGCCCACGGCCGCAAGGCTGGCCACGGCCGCGCAGAGCGTGAGCACGTCGCTCGTGGCCCGGCTGGGATCTTCCCTGGTAGCCCGGCTCGCCGTCGACTCGGCGGACATGGGCCAGATGCCGAACCAGACTGTGGTGGTGAAGACCAGGGCCATGGCGTCCCAGCCGACGGCCGGTGCGTAAGACCAGCTGCCGAACACAGCCGTCAGCACCCCGGCGACCACCCCGATCGCGGCCGAGATGGCGAGCCGCGTCCGCCGCTGGCGCCAGAGCCAGCCCGACAGCCAGTGCGGCATGCCGGCCTGGTCATCCCCGGTGGTCATGCAGCGCTTCTCCCTAGGTGAGCAGGCAGACGTGATGGCGGCGCGCCAACTGCGGCCAGAGTGCGGCAGACTCAGCTGACTGGACCGCCACGAATCTGCTAGCCGCCCACGGTACCGGGCGCCCGAGCATGACGTTCAAGGACGCACGATGAAGATCCTGCACACCAGCGACTGGCACGTCGGCAAGGTACTGAAGGGCCGCGACCGGTACGACGAGCACGAGGCTGTCCTGCGCAGCATCATCCAGACCGCCAGGACCGAGGACGTCGACCTGGTGCTCATCGCGGGTGACCTCTTCGAGACCTCGGCCCCGAGCCCGAAGTCGCAGGGGCTAGTCATGCGCGCCCTGCTCGCGCTCCGGCAGGATGGTCGCCACGTCGTCGCGATCGCGGGTAACCACGACAATCCCAACCTGATCGACAGCGTCTACCGCCCGGTGCTCGGCGAGCTGGGCCTCCACCTCCTCGGTACTCCCAAGGCCCCGGACGCAGGCGGCACCCTCAGCCTCACGACCCGCGCCGGCGAGCACGCGACAGTCGCGGCGATGCCGTTCCTGTCGCAGCGGTACGCCGTCCGGGCCGCCGAGCTTCTCCTGCACGAGAATGCCGAGCACGCCCTCGACTACTCCCGCCGGGTCGCGGCGATCATCGGCACGCTGACCGCGCAGTTCACGCCCGACAGCGTCAACATCGTGATGGCACACGCGACACTGCTTGGCGGTCGCCGCGGCGGCGGCGAGCGCGACGTGCAGACCACGTTCGAGTACGAGGTGCCGTCGAGCATCTTCCCGTCCTCAGCCCACTACGCGGCGCTCGGGCACCTGCACCGCCAGCAAGAGATCCCCGCGCCGTGCCCGGCGTTCTATTCAGGCTCTCCGCTCGCGATCGACTTCGGTGAGGAAGGGAACGAGGTCGGTGCCCTGATCATTACGGCCAGCCCGGGTATGCGTGCCGATGCGCGCCGCGTCCCTGTCCTCGGCAGCCGGCCGCTGAAGACCTTGCGCGGCAGCCTCGACCAGGTCATCGCGGACGGCGAGCAGGCGGGCGACGCCTATCTGCGCGTCATCCTGGCCGAGAAGGCTCGGGCTGGCCTCGGTGACCTCGTCCGCGAGAAGCTGCCCAACGCGCTCGAGGTCCAGCTCGACGAGGCGCACCGGCCAAGGCCGGGCCAGCATGGCGGCAGCGACGGCGACAAGCCGGGGCGGGCCGGGCGGACGCCGCTTGAGTTGTTTGGCGACTACCTGGGCGAGCAGGGCGTCGGCGACGAGCGTGTCGAGCGCATGTTCGCCGAGCTGCTCGAGGAGATGACCGACGGGTGAGCCTAGGCCTGGTCGCCGTTGCCAGTCATGCGCCTCGCTCACGCGCCTCGCTCATGCGCCTCGCGCGTCACCCGCGGCCAGCCCGCCGATGAACTTGCGCACGCGTTCTGTGATCTCCTCCACGCACTGCACTATCAGTACTACGTCGCCATCGGGCCCGAGCACCGGCGCGTGCACTGGGCACCAGTATCGCGGCGCGAACACGCCTGGCTTGCCCGGCACCTCGACGTCATACTTCTGCATCGAGAGCGCGTCTGGCTGACCGGTAGCCAGGACCCGGCCCAGCGATGCGCTCAGCTCACGCACGCCCGTTGCGCCAGGATCTTCTGGGTTGTCAGGGAATGCGTCGAAGACGTTGCGGCCCAGCAGTTCCTCGCGGGTGCGGCCAGCGACCGCCAGGTACGCCCGATTCATGTCTTCGATGACGAACTCTGGCGTCAGCAGCAGCACCGGAATCGGGAGATCCCGGAATACCGCCGCATAGTCGACTTGCGGTCCTGTCATCGCTGCCCCCCGGAGCCTGCCGAACGTTGTGATAGGCCGATCCTGCACCGTAGCCCGGGGCGATCTGGGCGCGGCGCAGCGCCCTGGAAGGTCTACGGCCAGCAGATGAGCGCAGGCTTCATCGCAGCCCACTTGATCGAGGAGTACGCCCGGCACTGCGGTCATGCCGATCTCCTGCGCGAGTCCATCGACGGTGCTGTCAGCGAATAGCCCGCCCGCGGGCAGTGATGCCGCGCCGTCCCTGAATTAGGGTGGCGGTGGCGCATCGTTACCATCGCAGATGCTGGAGGGCGGGCCCGTGGGCTGCGAGATTTCCTGGTTCGCTCCGCTGTGCGACGAGGACTACGAGTTCCTCGGGGTGCCGGACCCCGCCCTGTTGTCAAGCTGGGAGCACTGCCGGAACGTCGCGCTGCGCGCCGATGAGGCGGGCTACGACAATCTGCTGCTGCCCTCGAACTACGCGACCGGGATCGACTCCGTGGCCTTCGCCGCAGGCGTCGCCCCGCTGCTGCAACGCCTCCAGCTGCTGGTGGCGGTCCGCATGGGCGAGTTGTGGCCACCGCAGCTCGCTCGCCAGCTGGCGACGATCGACGAGATGCTCGGGGGCCGGCTGACCATCAACATCATCTCGTCCGACCGGCCCGGCGAGCAGCTGGAGTCGGCGCCGCGCTATCGCCGGACGATCGAGATCATGAGCGTGCTGCGCGACCTGCTCGACGGCAAGCCGGTCGACCGGCATGGCGAGTTCGTCAGCCTGACCCTCGAGCCGCCGCGAATCCGTCCGGCCGGCGGCTGCCCGCCGTTCTATTTCGGCGGCCTGTCGGAGGCAGCCAGGGAAGTGGCAGCGCAAGCGGCCAACGTCTACCTCATGTGGCCGGACACCCTGCCGGCAGTCGAGGCGATTGTCGGCGACATGCGGGCGCGCGCTGCGGGGTATGGCCGTGAGCTGAAGTTCGGCTACCGCGCCCACGTGATCGTGCGCGCCACCGAAGCCGAAGCACGGGCGGCCGCGCATCGGCTGGTCTCGCGCCTGGACGACGAGACCGGCCGGCGCATCCGGGAGCAGTCGCTGCACGTCGCCTCCACCGGGCAGCTGCGGCAAGGCGAGCTCCGCGACCTGGCCGATGACGAGGGGTTCGTTGAGCCGAACCTGTGGACCGGCGTCGGCCGGGCGCGCTCGGGTGCCGGCGCGGCTATCGTCGGCGATCCCGACCAGGTGCTCGCCAAGCTGCGCGAGTACGCCGAGCTGGGCATCGAGGCTTTCATCCTCTCCGGCTACCCGCACGCCGCCGAGTGCGATCTGTTCGCGCGGCACGTGCTGCCGCGCCTGGAACACGGCCCACTCCTACCGCGACGGGCCTAATCTCTGAGCTGAGCGGCGGCGATTTGACGGTTCCGCGAGAGACCCTGTCAGTTTCGTGGGGGCAAATGCCGCATAGTGACCGTCGTCATGACTGGAACCGTCAGGGTCTTCCGGGCCCGGCGGCTCGGATGCGCTGACCCCGCCAAGGACAGTCAGTATCCCCGCGAATGTCTGTGCCGTCCGCCAGACTGGTTCGATGCGACCGCTGCGGCTGCTCCTCGACGGCTTCGGCACGTACCGGACCGAGACGGACATCGACTTCACGGACGTCGACTTCTTCGCGCTCGTCGGGCCGACCGGCTCGGGCAAGAGCACGGTCATCGACGCGCTGTGCTTCGCGCTGTATGGCACGGTCCCCCGCTGGGACAACGAAAAGGAAGTCCGCAACGCCCTCGCCCCCTCCGCCAATGCCTGCCGCGTCAGCCTGGTCTTCGAGCTGTCGGGCCAGCGCTACGTCGCCGTGCGCTCGCTCCAGCGCGACAAGAACGGCCGCGTCACCACCAAGGCTGCCCGCCTCGAGCGCCTCGACGCCAGCATCCCGGCCGACGCGCCGCTCGCCGAGATCCTTGAAGCCAGCGCCGAGCAGCTCGCCGACGGACCGGACAACGTCAAGAGCAGCGTCCAGGACCTGCTCGGCCTCAGCTACGAGCACTTCACCCAGTCGGTGCTGCTGCCGCAGGGCGGCTTCTCCGATTTCCTGCGCGCGACCCCGGCCAACCGTCAGCGCCTGCTCGTCGAGCTGCTCGCTTTCGGCGTCTACAAGGAGATCGGCCAGCGCGCCCGCGAGCGCGCGACGCTCGCCGAGAACAATCAGAAGCTCGCGGAGCAGGCCCGCGGCGAGCTCGCTGACGCGACACAGGACGCCGAGGGCGCCGCAGCCGCCCGCCTCGCCGGTCTGACGGCGCTCGCGGCAGAGGTGGACAAGAGCCTGGCGACGCTCACCGAGTTGCATAAGCAATCCGCGGACGCCACCGATCGTGTGACCAAGGAACGGAACGAGGCCGCTCGCCTCGCCGCCGTCCGCACGCCCGCCGAGGTCGACGGCCTGGCCCAGCAGATCGCGGCGGCCGACGCGCTGGTCGCCGCCGCCCGGCAGCGCCGAGAAGAGGCTCAACAGGCGGCCGAGCAAGCCGAGCAGGCGCGCGCCGGCCTCCCCGACAAGGCCGATACCCAGCGCCAGCTCGAGATGCACACCCTGCGACGAGACCTGATGACCGAGGCCGAGATTCAAACGACCGCGCTGACAACGCGCAGCGAGAAAGAAGACAAGCTGGCCGCCGAGCTGCACGCGGCCGAGCTCGCGGCGTCGGTCGCGCAAGAAGGACTCGACGCCGCCCAGCGTGCACACGCCGCGGCCGGGCTGGCCGAGACCCTGCATGTCGGCGCCGACTGCCCGGTCTGCCGTCGGCCGATCGCCACGCTTCCGCCCCATCAGGCTCCGGCCGACCTCAGCGCGGCCCGGGCAACGCTCGACACGGCCACGAAGGCGCAGCGCCTGGCCCGGACCGCGCACCAGGAAGCGGCGATCGCCACGGCTGCCGCGGGCACGGCTCTGGCGGCGACGCAGACCCGGCTCGAGAAGGCAGCGCTCGTCATGGCCGACGCTCCCAGCGAGGAGAGCCTGACGCGCCTGCTGGACACCATCGCGGCGGCGGACGACACGCTGGCCAAGGCCCGCATGCAGGCGACGGCCCGCCAGACCGAGCTGACAGCCGCCGAGCGATCCCGGGCCGCGCTGGCGTCTGAAGAGCAGGGTGCCTGGGCAAAGCTGAGCTCGACCAGGGACACGCTGGTCGCGCTCGACGCTCCGCAGATCGCGACCGGCGCGGGTCAGGACCTGGCCGCCGCCTGGGCGAGGCTCAGCGGCTGGGCCGCCACCGAGGGCGCGAGCCGAGCGGCCACGCTGCCGCTGCTTCAGGATGCTGCCACTGCGCTCCAGCAGCAGTTCGACGACTCCGCGCGCACGCTCGCGCAGCTACTCGCGGGCCACGACATCGAGCCCGATCCGCTGACCAGGGCACCGGCTGCGGTCGCCGAGCAGCGGGCCCGCACCGAGGCAGACCTCAACCGGATCCGCGCGGACCGGACGAAGGCAGCCCGGCTGGACACCCAGATCGCGGCGCACAAGGAAGACGCGCAGGTCGCTGGCATGCTCGGCAACCTG
Source organism: uncultured Actinomycetota bacterium (assembly GCA_963792725.1). GTDB lineage: Bacteria > Actinomycetota > Actinomycetes > Streptosporangiales > Streptosporangiaceae > JAJYUU01. The sequence goes on from CAWBXJ010000006.1 coordinate 931,423, forward strand.
CTGCGCGCGACGTCCTTCGAGCGCTGGCTGTGCAGCGAGGCACTGGACTCGCTGGTGCGGGAGGCGTCCGCGACGCTGATGGAGCTGTCCGGCGGCCAGTACGAGCTCGACCGGGACGAGCGCAACGACCTCGTCGTCATCGATTACGAGGACGCCGGTGCCCGGCGGCCGGTGCACACGCTGTCGGGCGGCGAGACGTTCCAGGCCTCGCTAGCGCTGGCGCTCGCGCTCTCCCGCCAGGTCATCGGCCTGTCCGCCGGGAAGCGGGAGCTGAACTCGATGTTCCTGGACGAGGGGTTCGGCACGCTGGACACCGACACGCTGGAGACCGTGGCGAGCACGCTGGAGCGGCTCGCGGCAGACTCAGATCGCATGGTGGGCGTCATCACGCACGTGGCGGAGCTCGCTGAGCGCGTGCCAGTCCGGTTCATGGTCAGCAGGACCGGAACGACGTCGACCATCGTGAAGGAGCGCGCGTGACCGCGGGCGTTCCGAGCACGGGCGTTCCGAGCACGGGCGTTCCGAGCACGGGCGTTCCGAGCACGGGCGACAACGCCAGTCCCGTCCGGGCCATGTCGTTCTCCGTCGACCCCTGGGATCCGAGCTACGGCATGGCCATGGGCGAGGAGCTGACCGGCGATCCGCTGCACGAGTCGACCGCCGAGCTGAACCTGGATCTGGAGTTGCCCGCCGACAGCTGGCGGCCGATGGCGGCGAACGCAGGCGGACCCGTTCCGGGCACTGTGATCTTTCTCGACGGCGTGCGCCGGATCGACGCGCGCGTGTGGGTGCACGGCGCCGACCCGCAGCCGTCGCCGGGCATCGCGGCGTCCTACGCGGCCGGCCTGGTCTGCCTCAACGGATCCGCGCGGATCACCGACGTCGCCGTCGAGCGCGGGCTGTTCACCGCTGCCGCGGACGCGGCCGGCATCGAGAGCAGGCACGCGAACTACCGGGCGTGGCAGGCCGCCGGACCCGGCATGGACCAGCTGTCGCTCGCGCTGCAGGGGCGCCTCAGCGACGCGGAGGTGCAGCTGGCGCTGCTGTTCCGCAAAGAGCACCCCGATGCCGACGACCTGCTCTTCGTGGACGGCCCGCTGCGTGGGCGCACGCACCTGGACCGGACGATCGGCTACATCAAGACGCACCACACGACGTACCTGCCGCCCGAGCAGGCCGCGGTGGTCGGCGCGCTCGGGCCCGGCCAGCGAACGCCCGCCTTCACCATGGGCACGTCCTGGCGGCGCAACTCCTGGTATCTGCGCCTGCCCGGCTCCTTGGGCGCGCCATGGTCGGGTGTGGTCCGGCTGGAGTGCTCGGCCGATCTGCCGGCCGGTGAGGTGGTCCGGCTGGCGGACCTGAGCGCGGTGCTGCTGCCGCCGCTAGCCAGTGCGCCGCACAAGGACCCGCGGGCGCCGCAGAACCTCGTCCCCATCGGCGGCCTGGAACGTGAGCTGCGGCGCCGCCTCGGAGACCAGCAGATCCTGTACCGGTCCCTGCGCGCGGCCGCGGCTTCCGCCTGACCGAGCGGTGCATATTCCGCCGCATCTGGGTAGCAGAGCCTGACTGCATCGACCGCGATGTTGGGAGATGAAGATCATGACGAGTGAGTCGCTGGCCAACCGCGGACGCGTGCTCGGTGTCCTGCTACTGCTACTGGGGGCGTGGGGTGCACTCGTCCCGTTCGTCGGGCCGTACTTTGGCTACGCCTACACCCCGGACAAGGTGTGGGCCTACACCTCGGGCCGACTGTGGCTGTCGATCCTGCCCGGCGCCGCGGTCGTCCTCGGCGGCCTGCTGGTCCTCGCGTCCGACAAGGCCGCGGCGGCCGGCGCGTTCCTGGCGGCCCTCGGCGGAGCCTGGTTCGTGATCGGCCAGCCGGTGACGGCGTTCGTGCTCGCGGGGCGCGGCATCGCGCCTGGATCACCGGTCGCGAGCCACGGCAGCCTCTTCGGCGCCGCGACCATGCGCTTCCTGGAGCAGCTTGGCTTTTTTTACGGCCTAGGCGTGGTGATCCTGTTCTTCGCGGCGGTGAGCCTCGGCGAGGTCATCGTCGCGCGCATGGCGGCCAGGCGCTACAGCGAGCGGATGGCCGACTTCGACCGGACCGAGCAGTACGGGCCGGCCTACTGAGCATGCCGGGCTAGCGGCCTCGCGCCGCCGGGTGTCTCAGCTGTGGCGTTTCTGGAGCCAGTCGGCGGCGTACTGCGCGACGTCACGCCAGCCGCTGTCGATCGTGAGCGAGTGACCGCGATCCGGGAACTCCACGAAGTCGGTGATGGCCGGGGACTTGTGGTAGAGCTTGCGCGTGCCCGTGGTGATGGCCCTCGGCACCGTGTGGTCCTTCCCGCCAGCGGTGAGCAGCAGCGGCCCGCGCGTCTTGTTCTGGACATTGACCCTGGCTGGCGAATGCAGGGTGAAGTTCGCCGCGGCGGCCTCGAAAAGCGGCTTACCCGGCGACGGGATGTTCCAGCGCTCGTATAGTTCGGCCGACTCCCGGTCGGACAGCGCGTTCCCGAAGCCGTAGCGGAACTGCTCAGGCGTCAGCGACACGGCCTGGTGGCGGTTCGCGGGTGAGCGGAGCGCGATCGAGGCCACGCGCAAGGCCGAGACGGGCAGGGCGAGCACGCCCTTGATCGGCGCGGCGTCGATGGCGACCGCAGCGGCAGCCAGGTCCTGGCCGAGCAGTCGCTGCGCGATCAGCCCGCCGAAGGAGTGGCCGATGACGACAGGCCGGTCATCAAGCGAGCGGATGATCTGGGCGTAGTGCTCGACTACGTCATCGATGCCGTAGCCGGCGACCTTGGCCGGATCCCGGCGGGTCTCCTCCGCCGTGGCCGAGTCGCCCGGCCAGCCAGGCGCGACCGGTTCGTAGCCAGCCTCGCGGAAGAACTCCTCCCACGGCCCCCACGAGGTGCCGTGCAGCCAGAGACCGTGAACAAACACGACTGGCGTACCGACGTGAGGCATTTGCGCTTCTCCTCTGCCATGTCATGAAGGATGCTCGGGCTGACACCCAATCGTCGAGATGTACCCGTGTGCCGGGCAGCGGTAACAAGCGCCGAAGTCCGGCGCTCGGTCTGCGCCCGGTGACCGGCACGGGGCCGTCGACGACGAAGATATCGGGCGTGCAACGATCGACATTGGGCGGTGATGCAATTTACCTGGGGGGACATATGCGAGTAATGGCGAAGATAAGCATGCCGACCGGTCCGGGGAACCGGGCCATCAACGACGGCACCATCGGCAAGCTCATGCAAGGCGCCGCTGACCGCTGGCGGCCCGAGGCTATGTACTTCACCACGTTCGACGGCCAGCGCACCGCGTACATGGTCTTCGACATGGCTGATCCGTCTGACATACCGGTGTTCGCCGAGCCCTTCTTCGCGGGGCTGGAAGCGGACGTGGAGCTAGCGCCGGTCATGAACGCGCAGGACCTGCAGAAGGGCCTGTCGCAGCTCAGCTGACCCGGCGGTTCAGGTCACCGTGGGCGTTTCCAGGGCTGGCGTGGGCTGCGCGGTGGCGCGCCCGAGACGCACGCGGGTTGCCAGCCGGGCTGCCGTCGGCATGAGCGTCTGACCTTTCACGAACCAGGAGACGCCGAAGGCGAAGACCGCCAGCGCCTCGAGGATGAAGAGCACGGGCATGTCGTTCTTGACCGACTGCGGCAGGAAGTTCGACAGCACGCCGAGCACGACGCACACCAGGATGCCCATGCCGCACGCGCGGAAAATCACCGCGCTTCTCTTATCGGCCCGGGTCCGAGTGTCGGGCTGGCCGGGCTGCGGTACGCCGAACGCAGACCTGAGCCAGCTCAGGAGACCGGGCGGCCGCGCTTCCTCGGTCGGCGCCAGCTTGGCGAATCGCAGCGCCATGACGCCGAGCGCCACGAACGCAGTGGCCGCGAAGACCAGGTGAATGGTGCCGACTACGTTCTGCGCATTGCTCATGACCCGAACAGCCGGGGCGGCGCAGGTGCGTGCCTGCGCCCCGCAGACCGTTGGCTTGGTCGCGCACAGCGCCACGCCGATCGCCCCTAGTCCGGCGATGTTCGTAATCCAGCGATCCCATTCGTCGTAGCCCGCGTACGACAGGAGGAAGACCCCGAGCGCACACAACGCGCCCACAAAGACGTCGCGCATGTGGGTGTAGTAGTACGAGCTCATCGAGTCGGGCAGGGTGGTGGTGAAGAAGAGCGCGTTGCCGGCGATGAGGACGACAGGCAGGAGGGTGCCGATCCACCCGACTGTCTTGCGCAGGAACAGATAGTCGATGACGAGCTGGTTGCTGTCCTTACTCCGCTGGGTCATTACCCCCACCTCCCACGCTGGAGCATCACGGCGGCCACGGCGCGAGCGGCACCCGACCGGGCACAATAAGCAGGGACGACGCGAAGTTCCGACGCTCCGCGCACGTCGAGGGGTCAGCGGCGGATACGGGCGGCGAACAAGTCGCGGAGGCTGACCACGCCGCATACCTGCCTGCCGTCGACGACGGGCAGGTGCCGGAACCCGTGGAGCAGCATGATCTGGGCTGCGTCCTCAGCGGCAGCATCTGGGCTGGCCGACTGCGGATCCGGCGTCATCCAGTCGGCGACCGGCGACGCGCCCAGGTCCTGGCCGGAGGCGGCCGCGCGCAGCACGTCGCGCTCGGTCAGGATCCCGGCCAGGAACGAGCCCTGCATGACGATGGCGGAGCCGACGCCGGCGCCGACCATGGCGGCAGCCGCCTGCGCAACCGGCGTCTGCGGCTCGGCCTCGACAACGGACGTACTCATCAGGTCGCGGATCGTCGCCATGGCTTAGCCGCTCTCGCCGGTCTCGTCGGTCTCCGGGTCACGATGCGGCGATGACGGGCCGGCCAGCTCGGCTGACAGCATCGACCACAGCGACCCGGCCCAGGCGGAGACGTGCGGCCACTTCTTCCAGAAGACCTGTAACGTCGTCTCGTCGAATTCGGCCAGTGCCCGCTGCGCAGTCAGCGTCGTCGAGACTTCCTCCAGCTCGTGGATCAGCTCCATGAACTTGTCAGCAACGTCCTCCACCGGCCCACCTCCAGGCACGCCGACTGCCGGATCGCCAGGCAGCGACTGAGTATGACACTGACGTTAACGGAGACCGTCCTCGCGGTCACGAAGTCTTTTCAGGTCGGCTTAGTCCGGTCGAGCTGAGGCGGACATCGGACGACCACGTTCCCGGCCTGAAGACTGAGTGTGCACCGCGGTGGTAGGTATCGTCGGCCGGGAGGATAAGTGAAGGCTGGAACGGGGAGGCCGACCATGGCAGAGGATGCGCTCGATGTCGAGGCCATGCTGGCAGGCCGGCCCGAACTGCTGCACGACGCCCTCGATCGGTCGCTCGCTTACCTGGGCGACGTGGCGGACCGACCGGTCTCGCCCGAGCAGACGGCCGTCGACGGGCTGACCGAACTCGACTTCCCGCTGGACGGGCCGGGGCTCGCGGCGATGGACGTGCTGCGGCTCGTCGATGTGGTCGGATCGCCGGCCACCGTGGCGAGCAACGGGCCGCGGTACTTCGGGTTCGTGATCGGCGGTGCGCTTCCTGCCGCGCAGGCCGCCGCGTGGCTGAGCGCCGCCTGGGATCAGAACGCCGCGCTGTCGGTCATGTCGCCGGTCGCGGCGCGGCTCAACTCCGTGGCACTGCGCTGGATCACCGAACTGCTCGGGTTGCCGGCCGGCACGACGGGCGCGTTCGTGACCGGCGCCACGATGGCGAACGCTGCTTGTCTGGCCGCCGCGCGCGACGCAGTCCTGACCCGGCACGGCTGGGACGCGGTCACCGAGGGCCTGGTCGGCGCGCCGCCGGTGACGGTCGTCACCGGGGCCGAGGTGCACACCACGGTGCGCAAGGCCCTCGGTATCGTCGGTCTCGGCCGGGACCGCGCCGTCGTGCTGCCGGTGGACGGCCAGGGACGGATCGACCCGAGCGATATGCCAGCGCTGGCCGGGCCTTCGATCGTGTGCCTCCAGGCAGGGAACGTCAACACCGGCGCGAGCGACCCGTTCGGGCCGCTGACGGAGTGGGCCCGGCAGGGCGGTGCCTGGATCCACGTCGATGGCGCGTTCGGGTTGTGGGCGGCCGCATCACCGTCGCTGGCCGAGCAGGTCGCTGGCGTCGGCGCCGCGGACTCCTGGGCGACCGACTGCCACAAGTGGCTCAACACGACCTATGACTGCGGGGTCGCCCTGGTCCGCGATCCGGACGCGCTGCCTGCCGCGATGGGCACGTCCGCGTCCTATCTGCCCGGCGCCCCGGCCGAGGGCATGAACCTGACACCGCAGTCGTCACAACGGGCGCGCGGCGTCGAGGTGTGGGCGACGCTGGCGTCACTCGGGCGTGACGGCGTCGCGGCGCTGATCGACAAGAGCTGCCGCCTGGCGCGCAGGTTCGCGGCCGGGATGGAAGCGGCAGGGTTCGAGGTGCTGAACGACGTCGTCCTCAATCAGGTGCTCATATCTTTCGGCTCGGCCGAGCGCACCGACGAAGTGATCGCCGCGGTACAGGACGAAGGCACGTGCTGGTGCGGGCCAACCACCTGGCAGGGCGTTCGCGCCATGCGGATGAGCGTCAGCGGCTGGAGCACGACGGACGCCGATATCGACAAGAGCATCGCCGCGGTGCGCTCGTGTGCTGGCGCCTGAGCGCATCCCCGCCTGGCCTGCCGCCGCTGTGATCCAGATATGCCCCGATCGCGTCATTACTACTGTCGTATGACGAAAGAAGGCGGCTGTGAATCCTCGAGCCCTGCTAGCGGCGTTTGTCGCGGTCGCGACCGTGACGACGATCGCTATGGCAGGGCCGGCTGTCGCCGGTACCTCGGCTGCCGCGGTCTCCGCCCCGGCGCCTGCCGTGCTGCGGCACGTGAACCTGCGCGGCGCGTTCGACCGGGCCCGGCTGTCCACGAGGACGGGACCCAGGGCCGGCGTCGTGCCGACGATCGACGCGCAGGTTCATCGTCCGGCTGCCGCCGGGCGGGCTGACATTGCCTGCTCAGAGCCGGACTGTAAGCTCAGCTACGGCGGCGGCGCGGTGCAGCAGTCGCCGCGCGTCTACCTGGTGCTGTGGGGGCCGAACTGGACCTCGTCCTCGTCCGCATACCAGTACCTGGCCGCGTTCTACGACGGGCTCGGCGTCACGCCGGACGACACCTGGTCCGCGATCACGTCGCAGTACGGCGATAGCAGCGGGGCGCCCGCGTTCGGGAGTGCGGTCTATGCCGGCGCCTTGCAGGACACCAGCACGCCGCCCGATCTGGTCACGCCGGACGACCTTGCCGCCGAAGCCGCTGGTGCGGCGTCGTATCTCGGCATCACCGACCTCGGCGATGCGCAGGTCGTCGTCGCCTCGCAATCCGGGACGTGCTTCAGCGACGGCTTCGCCGGCAGCTGCGGCGTCCCGACTACGGCCACTACTGCTTACTGCGGCTGGCACGCGATGACGACGGGCGGCGTGGCGTTCACGAACCTGCCCTACGCACTCGACGCAGGCAGCGAATGTGGCGAGAACTGGATCAATCCAGGCGCGGCCGGCACGTACGACGGCTTCTCTACGATTGCAGGTCACGAGTACGCGGAGACGATCACCGATCCTGATCCCCCGACGGGCTGGATCGACATGGCTGACGCGGTCAGCGGCGGCGAGATCGCCGACAAGTGCGCGTGGGGCGGGACCATCTTCGGCCGTCACGATCCTGCTGGCGACGTCACGCTGTCGACCGGGACGTTTGCGATGCAGAGCCTGTGGAGCAACGCGGCGGGCGGGTGCGTGCTGGCCAGCGGACCGAGCCTGACAATCAGCAATCCCGGCACGCAGACGAGCACACTCGGCGTCGCCGTCGATCTGAGCGTCCCGGCCAGCGGGGGCAGCCCGGGCACGCTGTCGTTCGCCGCAGCCGGGCTGCCGGACGGGCTTGCCATGAGCGCGACAACCGGGCAGATCACTGGCAAGCCCGCGACCACGGCGGGGACGTGGCACCCGACCGTCACGGTCGTTGACGGCACGCAGTCAGCACACGTCACCTTCACCTGGCTGGTGAGCTCGAAGGCTGCCGCCGTGAGCGGGTACGCAGCCAAGTGCCTCGACGACTATCGGAGCCGCACGGCCGCCGGGACGAAGGTGGACTTGTGGCCATGCGACCAGCAGGCGCGCCAGCGCGTGACGTTCGAGGCCAACGGCGAGCTTCGACTCGGCGGCAAGTGCGTGACGGACCGCGGCGGCGCGACTGTGCTGGAGCCGTGCAGCGGGGCCAGCGACCAGATTTGGAGCCGGCGCGCTAGCGGCGAGTACGTGGTGCGGTCGGGTAGCCGATGCCTGGCGGTGCCGGGGAATTCGACCGCCAACGGCACTCAGCTTCGGCTGAGTGCGTGCACGGACGCTAAGCGCGAGCGGTGGTCGCTGCCGTAAGCGCCAGTTCGTCGGCCTCGGTGTGGTCGGGCTCGATGTGGTCAGCGCCTGTGTGGTCAGCGCCTGTGTGGTCCGCCTCGGCGTGGTCGGCACGGCGCGGCAGGGCGATGGCGACGATCAGCGCGCCGCCGACGGCGAGCAGGCCCGCGACGGCGAAGCCAGTCGTCATCGCCGAGGTGAAGCTCTGGTGCGCGAGGTCCAGCACCCGGGCGGCCAGCGGCCCGGCGTGGGCAGCCGTGGCGTCCGCCGCCGCGATCGACGAGCGCGCTGGCGCCGCCAGCGCGGCCGGCAGGCCGCCGGCGTCGAGGCTGTGCCGGAACGATGACGCTACGATGCTGCCGATCACCGCGATGCCAAGGCTGCCACCCAGCTCCTGCACGGTGTCGTTGACAGCGCTGCCTGCGCCGTACTGATCGGCCGGCAGGACCGACATGATCGACTCGCCAGCCGGCGCCATGACCAGGCCCATGCCGGCACCCATGATGGCGACGCAGATGGCGAGGTAGGTGTAGGGAGTCGTCGGCGTCACCTGGGTGAGCATGAGCAGCCCGCCGCCCATCGCAGCCAGCCCAGCCGGCCCGACAATGCGGATGCCAAGCCGCGCTACCAGCCTGCTGCTGACCGGGGCAGTGACCATGACGGCGGCAGCGAACGGCAGCGCGCGGACGCCGGCCGACAGCGGCGAGTACCCGTGGACCAGCTGGAGGTACTGAGTCAGCGCAAACAGCGAGCCGAAGAGCGCGAGGAACGTCAGCCCGATCGCGGTGCTGGCTGCCGAGAACGCCCGGTGACGGAAGACCCGCACGTCGATGAGCGGGTTGGTGATGTGCAGTTCGCGGTAGATGAATGCGCCGATCAGGACGACGCCGATCGCGAGTTCGCCAAGCGTGGCGGCGGACGTCCAGCCGCGGTTCGGTCCCTCGATCACCGCGTCGATCACCGCAAGCATGGCGGCGGCGGACAGCACGGCGCCGAGTGTGTCCAGTCGGGCGCTGCCGTTGCGGCGGCCTGGCATATTGGGCACCACGGTGATGACGGCGACGAGCGCGACAGCGGCGAGAGGGACGTTCACCCAGAACACTGAGCCCCAGTAGTAGTGGGCCAGCAGCAGGCCGCCGAGAGTCGGGCCGACGACGATGCCGACGCCGGCGATCGCCGACCACGCGCCGATCGCTCCGGCCCGCTCCCGGGCCGGGAAGACGGCCGTGAGGATTGACAAGGTCGCCGGCATGACGAACGCCGCGCCCACGCCCATCACGGCGCGAGCCGCGATCAACGTGGTGGCGTCACCGGAGAGCGCGGCCCACGCGGACCCGGCAGCGAACACAGCGAGCCCGGCGATCAGTGCTCGGCGCCGCCCGAACCGGTCGCCGAGCGCGCCCGCCATGACCAGAAGCGCCGCGAACGCCAGCGTGTAAGCGTCGGTGATCCACTGCAAGTCGGTGGTCGACGCCTGCAGGACGCGGGCCAGCGTGGGCAGCGCCGTGTTCAGGATCGTGTTGTCGATGACCACGATGAGCAGAGACAGGCACATCACGGCGAGGATGGCCCGGCGCCGCGGGTGCCCGACTTGCTCGGGGTTGTGCAGTACCGCGATGTGCGCAGCGGACGCCACGCCAGGGCGCCTCACTCGCGTCTTGCTCGTTTCCATGGCCTGCGTCCTTCGTCCCGGTCAGATTAACGCTCGTTGCCTTACAGTTGTAAGTTTTACAGTATGAGCTAACGATTGTAAAGTGAATCCATGAGGGAAGTTCTCCGGGAGCGCAACCGGCGGGGCGAGGGCGGCAAGCTGCGGGACGACATCCTGGCCGGGGCCACTCAGCTGCTGGAGGAGACCGGCAGCGAGGAAGCTGTCACGTTGCGGGCGGTAGCGCGGCGGGTCGGCATCTCGGCGCCGTCGATCTATTCGCACTTCCCCGACCGGGGGGCAATCGTCGACGCGATCGTGGACGGCGCGTTCGCTGACTTCAACGCCGCGATCTCGGCGGCAATCGACGACGGCTCAGGCCCGCTCGCGCGCCTTCGGGCCGGGTGCGCTGCCTACCTGCGATTCGCCGCAGAGCGCCCGAGCAGGTACAAGTTCCTGTTCGAGCGCCAGATCCTGACCGATGCACCCGAGGGGCCAGCGCCCCCGATCCGAGTCCAGAGCTTCGAGGCGCTCGTGGCGTGCCTGCAGGACTGCGTGGACGCCGGGATCTCAACGAGCACAGACGCGCGCCTCGACAGCATGGCCATCTGGGTTGCGCTGCACGGCTACGCGACGTTGCACGTGCTCGTGGGCGGCTTCCCGTGGCCGGATACAGATGTGATGCTCGACCGGATCATCGACGGCCTGGGCCAGATCACAAGCTCCGGCTGACGCACTGCCCAGACCGGTGCGGCGGCAGGCAGCAAGGCCCGGGATGTCGACTAGCCCGGCGCTCACGCAGGGCCGTGCTCCAGGATCTGCGCTGCGCCCCTGATCACGCACCGAAGCGGATCCTCGACGACGACCACGGGGATGTCGGCCGCTGTCTCGATCCGATAGGCAAGTCCGGGCAGCAGCGCGCCGCCGCCGGACAGCCGGATCTTGCCGCGTACCACCTCCTCAGCGAGGTTGGGCGGGATATCCGACAGCAGTTCCTCGACCGCATTGATGATCGCAGCGACCGTCGGCTCGATCGCTCCGGCGACCAGACGCGCCGAGACGTGCGCCACCCGCGGCACGCGTCGCGCCGCGTCAACTCCGACGATCTCCGCCTCGGCGAGCACGTCGTCCGCGAGGCCGAGGGTCATCTTCAGGCTCCGCGCTGCGTTCCGGCCGATCAGCAGTCCGTGCTGCGTCTTGACCGCGCGCGTGATGGCATCATCCATGACGTTGCCGCCTAGCCGCAGCGACCGCGCCCGCACCACGTGACCGCCGGCGAGCACCGCCGCCTCGCTCGTACCGCCGCCGACATCCACGATGAATGCGCCGGAGCCGGCGGTCAGGTCGAAGCCCGCTCCGGCTGCCGCAGCCACCGGCTCGTCAATCAGCTGGACCGTGCACCGTGGCCGCAGCGACTCCGCCGCAGCCATGACCGACCGCCGCTCCACCCAGGTGGCCTCGACCGGCAGGCAGATCACAGCCGCACTGCGGCCCAGCCGACGGCGGACGCGTGCCTGCCGCAGGAAAGTCTGAAGCATCGCCGCTGTCGCGTCCAGATCCGCGATGACCCCGTCACGCAGCGGATGGATGACATCGACGCCTTGTGGCTCCTTGCCGGTCAGCGCGTCGGCGGCCTGACCGACGGCGACTACTGCGCCGCTGCTGCGGCTGATGGCGATTGCAGACGGCTCTTCGATCACGATGCCGCGCCCGACCACGTGCACCAGGGTGTTGACCGTACCGAGATCGATGGCGACGCCCGACCGGAATCTCATCGCTCGCCCTTAGCCTGATATGCCATAGCACCTACCAGTATGGAGTTCACGTCGTGAGCCGGAGCGCCTTCTGCCCATCAGCGCCGTCGGCGCGCCCTTGACCTCGCGAGCGCCCGCACGTCACGCTGGCCACATGACTGACCACACGCTGAGGCGTGAGCAGGCCCGATGACCGAGCACCGGGTAGACGTCGGCGGCAAGGAGATCGCGTACCGGGAGAGCGATGGCAGCGGACGTGCTGTCATCTTCGTCCACGGCAACTCCTCCTCCGGCCGTACCTGGCGGTCGCTGCTCGGCGGCTCTTTCGGCCGCAGGTTCCGCAGCCTCGCGCTCGACCTGCCCGGCCACGGGCGGTCTCCGGCGGCCGCCGATCCCGGCGACTACTCACTGCCGGGCTACGCCGCGATCCTCGCCGGATTCGCCGACGCGGTCGGCGCTCGCGACGCGGTTGTCGTGGGCTGGAGTCTCGGCGGCCACATCGCGCTCGAGGCGGCGCCAGCCATGCCAGCGGCGGCCGGCTTCGTGATCTTCGGCACTCCGCCGGTCGCGTCGGCTGACCAGATGGGCGTCGCGTTCCTGCCCAACCCCGCGATGAACGTCGGCTTCACTGCCAGCGTGAGCCAGAACGACGCGACGTCCTATGCGACGAGCTTCACCGCGCCTGGCTCGACGCTGTCACTGGACGAGTTCACCGCCGACATTCTCGCAACCGACGGCGCCGCCCGGGCCAGCCTGCTGGCCAGCATCGGCGAAGGCCGGTTTGCCGACGAGATCGAGATCGTCAGCTCGCTTCGGCAGCCACTGGGGATAGTGCACGGCGAGGCCGAGCAGCTGGTCAGCCTGGCGTACCTGCGGCAGCTGACCGTGCCCGGCCTGTGGCGCGGCGAGGTGCAGCTGATCACCGGCGCCGGGCACGCTCCGCACCGCGAGACGCCCGAGCAGTTCGCGAGCCTGCTGGAGCAGTTCATCAGCGACCTCGGCTAGCGCTGCCAGATGCCCGTAATCGGCGTCGCACTCGCAGCGTTACCGTCGCGCGGCAGGCCGTAGGCGGCCTCGAGCGTGGCGAGCACGCTGTAGTGGGTGATCCGCTCGGCGTACCTGCCTGGCCGTACCTGCTGTCCCACGAAGATCGTGGGAATCTGGTTGGACTGGCTGCCGTCGTCTTCGTCCCAGGTGATGATCAGCAGGCTGTCGTGTGTCATCGCCCACCGCGCGTAGCCGCTCAGGTGCGCCCGCAGCCACGCGTCGCCGGTTGCCACGCTGCAGTCGTGCATGTCGTTACACAGGTTGGGGATGACGAATGACACCGTCGGCAGCTTGGTGAAGTCCGTCGCCGGGAAGCTGGAGAACGGCATGCTCACCGAGCCGGGAACGTTGCGGAAGTCGGTCCACGGGACGTGCTTTCGCGCGTACTCCCCAGACGAGCAGATCGTTGAGCCGACCGCGGGCAGGTCTTCGGCGTATCCGGCGAACGTCTTGCCGGCCGCGATCAGGTCGGCAGCCAGATTCGGCGCCGTCAGCTCCACCGGGCAGCTGTCGGCGGTAACGCCGTGCGTGCTGCCGGAGAACAGCGCCAGGTAGTTAGGCTCGCTCGGATGGGTGATGGCGTAGGAGTGCGTGAACACGGCGCCCTGGCGGGCCAGCTGATTCAAGTACGGCGCCGCCGCGTTGCCGATCACCTCGGAGTAGGCGTGGTTCTCCATCATTACCACGACTGTGTGGGCGGGCGCGGGCACGTGGCCGGCCGCAGAGGTCGCCGGCTGGCCGGCTGCCGGGCCGGAGGTAGCCGACCCGTGGCCATCGGAGCCGGATGATGTACAGCCAGCCGTCACCAGCGCGGCAATGCCGAGAGCCAGCGCAGCACGGATGCCCACTCCCCTCATGACAGCCAGTGTGCCCGCCGCTCCCGTGCCCGCCGTACTCAGCCGGCAGGCAGGCCGAACGCGTAGACGCCGGTAGTGGTGGCGCAGAAGATCCGGCCCTCGGCGAAGGCCGGCTGCGCGAACGCGCCAGCTGGCGTGAGCTGCTGCAGAATCGCGCCCGTCGCGGCGTTGACGAGGTAGACGCCCGTTGTCCCGGATGAGTAGGCGCTGACGGCCAGCACGCCGCCCCCGTCCATGGTCGGGCTGCCCTCGACGCCGCCGGATAGCCCGGTCGCCCAGATCAGCGCACCCGTGGACGTCGATCGCTCTTGCGCCGAGCCTGGCTGGGTCACGCCGTCCAGGGTGGTCTCGTTCCCGCCGAAGAACAGGTCCCTGCCGTTATAGACGGGCGCTGCGATGCATTCGCCCGTGTTGCCCCGGCTCGAATCGGCCACGCCGATCCGCTGCTTCCACACCAGCTTCATCGTCGACTGTCGCAGGGCGTAGAAGATCCCGTTCTTGTTGCAGGCGCCGACGTCGCTGCCGAAGAGCACCGGCGACGCGCCGAAGTCGCCGTCCGAGCTCACGTCGGCCACCGGCACCTGGAACTTGCCGATGACCGCCAGGGTGTCCGGGTTCAGCTTGAGGATCGACTCGGAGTCACGCAGCCGAGGCCGCCCGACGGGTCCGTTGCCAGTCGATGCGAAGAGGTCGCCATTTGAGGCGACTGCGACGCTGGCCCAGACCGTGCCGCCCGCGTTACGGGCTCCCGGCGGGAACGGTGTACAGCTCCGCCAGCTTCGCGCCGTTGGTCTGCCTGAAGGCCAGCACGGCGCCCCGGACGAGCGGCCGGTCGCAGCTCGATGCAATGCCGATGTAGATCTTGCCGTTCGCCACCGTCGGCGATGACCAGTCGTAATAATCGTTGACCGTTTTTGACGGGATGGCCAGCACCGACCGCCAGGCCCGCACCAGCGTCTGCGCGCCCAGCGCATACAGGTAGCCGTCACCGCCGGCGACGTAGACGGTCAGGACGTGAGTGCGCGGATCACGCGCGATGGTGGCCGTCGATGCCACGCCGAGCGCGTACGGGCACGTCAGCGATGGCTGGCTGCCGATGTACACCTTCGCGAGGACTTGACCGGTGTGCTCGCTCAGGCGGTAAAACCACCCATCGGCGCCGCCGATGTAGACCGAGCCGCGGAAGACTATGGGGCTCGAGATGAACGGCGCGCCCGCGGTCTGACTCCACTTCTGGACCAGGGTCGTGGCGTTGGCGGTCGTGATGGATGTCTGGGACGGGTTATACGAGGTGTGCTGCGGACCGTTGAGGTAGGCCGTCCAGAAGCTGGCCGTCGTGCCCGTGCTGGCCTGCGTGCCCGTACTGGCCGAGGCGACCGCCCCGCCGTTCGCCGCCAGCACGGCCAGGCATCCGGCACCGGCGAGCAGCGCCGCCGCCCGGCTCGCTATGCGCTTCCTATCCATCGTCTTGGCCTGGACCGACGCTGTCTCAGCTGCTCGGCAGGCCCCAGGCGTAGACGCCATTGCTGGTCGCCCCGAAGATCTCGTTCTCGGCGAAAACCGACTGGCCGAAGGTGCCACCCGACGTCAGCTGCGACAGGATCGAGCCGGTCGCGGCGTCGACGAGGAAGACGCCCATGGCTCCGGGCGAGTAGGTCCCGACGGCGATGACCCCGGCGCCGTCCATGGTCGGGCTGCCCATGACGCCACCAGTCAGTGGCGTCTCGCCAGATCAGCGCGCCGGTAGCTGGCGATCGCTCCTGTACTGAGCCTGGGTGGCCCACGCCATTGATCGTGGTCTGGTTGCCGCCGAAGAACAGGTCCTTGCCGTTATAGACCGGCGCGGCCAGGCACTCGCCCCATCGACCTTCGCCCGAGACGTGGCCGATCCGCACCTTCCACACGAGCTGCATCGTCGACTGGCGCAGCGCGTAGAACATGCCGTTCTTGTTGCAGGCACCCACGTATTTGCCGAAGAGCACGGGGGATGCGCCGAAGTCGCCGTCCGCGCTCACGTCGGCTACTGGCACCTTGTACTTCCCGAGGACGGCGAGGGTCTTCGGGTTCAGCTTGAGAATGGACTCAGACAGACCCAGCCGCGGCTTCCCGTACGGGCCGTTACCCGTCGTCACGAACACGTCGCCATTCGAGGCCACGGCCATCGAGGACCAGACCGTGCCGCCGGCGTTGTCCGCACCGGCTGGCGTTATGTAGAGCTCAGCAAGCTTCGCGCCGGTGCTCTGGCTGTAGGCCAGCACGGCACCCCGGACGAGCGGGATATCACAGCTCGATGCGACACCGAGGTAGATCTTGCCGTTCGCCACCGTCGGCGAGGACCAGTCGTAGTAGTCGTTGACCTTCTTCGACGGGATCGCGATCTTTGCCCGCCATTCACGCTGCAGCGTCAGTGCCTTCAGCGCATACAGGTAGCCGTCGCCGCCAGAGACGTAGATGGTCCACAGGTGCGTGCGCGGGTCGAGTGCGTAGGTGGCTGTCGACGTCACGCCCAGGGCGTACGGGCACGTCAGCTGCGGCTGGTAGCCGAGGTACGCCTTGGCGAGGATCTGCCCGGTGTGCTCGCTCAACCGGTAGAACCAGCCGCTCCCGGCACCGACGTAGACCGAGCCGCGCACCACCGTCGGGCTCGCCAGATACGGCGCGCCGATGGTCTGGCTCCAGTTCTGGACCAGCGTCGTGGCGTTCGCGGACGTGATGGCGGTCTGCAACGGGGCGTACGAGGTGTGCGCCAGGCCATCAAGGTAGGACGACCACGCACTGGCCGGGATGCCAGCGACCGCTGGCCTGACGGCGTGAGCTCGCGCCCGGCCGATGGCGCCTGCCGCGACCAACTGCTGCGCTGACGTGGCCGACACGGCCGATCCGGTCGGCTTGGCCGAGCTCGCCGACGCGACCGCGCCGCCGCCCATCGCCACCGCGGCGACGCACCCGGCGCTCGCGGCGAGGACGGCCACCCGGCCGACCACCCGCCTCAGGCCGAACAACGCCGACCGACGCGTCACTGCCCGCATGAAACCCGCCCCAAGTGAAAGCCGGGCCCCGCGCCCGGCAGGGACTCATAGTGACAGTTGTCATGTAGACGTCATGATGTTTTCTGAAAAGACACGCCTAGCTGGTCATGAACTGTTACATCCGGCGGTCAGCCGGGGCTCAAATCCCGTCGAACTTATCCGGATCGGGGCCGGTGCGCTCGTTACGGTTGAGCGCGCTGATCGCCTCCACGTCCTCACCAGCCAGTTCGAAGTCGAAGACGTCGATGTTCTCCCTGATCCGGGCCGGCGTCACCGACTTGGGGAAGACAATGTCCCCGCGATCGATGTGCCAGCGCAAGATGATCTGAGCTGGCGTCTTGCCGTACCGGCGGGCGATGTCATCGATGGTGGGATCGGCGAGGGCGTGACCGCGGGCGATCGGGGACCAGGCCTCGACGGCGATCTGGTGCTCGGCGCAGAAGCCGCGCACGTCGTCCTGTGTCAGGTACGGGTTGACCTCGATCTGGTTGACGGCTGGCGTCACGTCGCACTCCTGGTGGATCCGGCGGAGGTGATGGGGCTGGAAGTTGGAGACGCCGATAGAGCGCGCCCGCCCCTCCCGGTAGAACTCCTCCAGCGTCCGCCACGTCGACACGAAGTCGCCGCCGTACCGGGTGGGGAGCGGCCAGTGATCAGGAACAGGTCTACATAGTCGAAGCCGAGCGCGTCCAGCGAGCCGTCGAAGGCGGCACGAGCGCCGTCGGGCCGGTGTGCGCCGTTGCCGAGCTTGGTCGTGACGAACACATCGGCACGGTCCAGCCCGAACTTCCGGACGGCGGCGCCGACCTCGGCCTCGTTCCCGTACATCTGAGCGGTATCGACGTGCCGGTAGCCCGCCTCGAGCGCGCTGGTCACGGCGGCGAAGGTTGCTGGCGGCGGCTGATCGCAGTTGTTTCGAGTGGTCCTTGCCCCCCGCGGGGTTAGCTACGCATTCCCGGCGAGCTCCTGCCAGGTACGGCCCGTGCGCACGCTGGCTGGCTGCTCGGCAGTGATGTCCGAGCCCGGCCGGGCGCTGTCGTCGCGGACCTTGACCAGGATCCAGCGGCGCTCGCCGGTGGCGGTCAGCGCGAAGCCGCCGGTGAGCTTGCGGCCCTCGAGCAGCACAGACAGGTGGCCGGGCTCGTCGCGCACGATCTCGGCAGGCCCCTCATCCCAGATGATCACCGCGCCGGTGCCGCGGGCTCGCTCATCCCGGTCGTGCACGCCCTCGAACTCGCCAGCCGACAGGTCGTGATCAGCCACCGGGACTGCCAGCCGGCGGACAGCCGGGTCCAGGGACGGTCCCTTCGGCACGGCCCAGGAACGCAGTACGCCGTTCAGCTCGATGCGCAGGTCGAAGTGCAGGCGCGTCGCGTCGTGCAACTGCACCACGAACCGTGACGTACTCACAGCGCGAAGCTACCGCAGGGTGGTCATCGGCGGTGGCGGCGACATCGTGCCGCGGGCGGGCCGCTGATCCGCGCCGCGCGGGCGTCAAGGTGACTCGGCCGAGCTTTTGCGAAATAACGGCCAGATCACGATGGCCGCCGATAGCATCAGTGCCCATGCGATCGACGGGTGAATTGTTCCGGCTGATGACCGTTCTCGGCGCCGGGCTCATGCTGGCGGCCTGCGGCGCGGCACATCCCGCGAACGGAGCACACGGGGCCGACAGCACACACCGGGCGGGCGGCGCGCAGCCTGCGGCGGCGGGGCGCCCGGCCGCGGTCGCTGGTCCGGCCACGGAGGACGCCGTCACCGCCACGACGGCGCGGCAGGCCCGTTACGGCATCGCCGGCGGTGCCGCGGTGCCCGTAGCCGCCCGGGCCGTCAGCACCGCCCACGCGAGTCACGTCATCGGCACGGGCACACCGGGCAGCTGCACGTCGGCCCAGGTGGTCAAGTGGGTGGCCAGGGGCGGCGTGATCACGTTCAACTGCGGCCCGAACCCGGTGACCATCACGATGACGGCTACCGCCAAGGTCGTGAACACGCACCGCCGGACCGTGCTGGACGGCGGCGGCAAGGTCACCCTGAGCGGCGGCGGCAAGGTCCGGATCCTGTACATGAACACCTGCGACCCGAAGCAGCACTACACCACCAGCGACTGCTGGGAGCAGCGGTGGCCGCAGCTCGTGGTGCAGAACCTGACGTTCGCGGACGCGTACTCGGGGGTCAGGCAGACCAAGACGTCGGACTACGGCGGCGGCGCGATCTTCGCCGAGGGCGGCCAGCTCAAGGTCGTCAACTCGGGCTTCATCAACAACCGGTGCTACCGGTTCGGCCCGGACCTCGGTGGCGCGGCCATCCGGGCGCTCGGCATGTGGCAAGGCAGCCCGGTCTACATCACCAGTGACACGTTCCGCGGCGGCAGGTGCTCAAACGGCGGCGCGCTCAGCAGCATCGACGCGAAGTGGGACGTATTCAACAGCCTCTTCGCTAACAACAGGGCCATCGGCTGGGGCCAGAACCCACAGCAGTCAGGCACTCCGGGCGGCGGCAGCGGCGGCGCGATCTACACCGACGGCGATAGCTACAGCGTGCTCATCGAGGGCACCGTCATGCGCAACAACTACGCCCGTGAGGGCGGCGGTGCCATCTTCTTCGTAGTCGATGCAGGCGCCGGGACGCTAACGATCAAGGACTCCAGGCTCCATCACAATCCGAGCGGCCAGTTCCAGAATGCGCCCGGCATCTTCGACAGCGTCGACGGGCACGACGTGCCGCCGGTCGTGATCAACTCGACGGTCAACTAACCCGTCACAGCCGGTAACCCGTCACAGCCGGTAACCCGTCACAGCCGGCCATCGGCGAGCGCCTCGGCGATCGCTCGGGCCGCGTCGGTCGTCACCTTGATGGCCGGGCTCAGCGCCGTCGGCCAGGTGGACAGCTTGGCGACGACGGTCTGGCTCGGCACGTGCACGAACACGGTCTGGCCGTTGATGCCGGAGGCGTGGAAGAACGGGACGGGCGGCTCGCGTACCCACCAGCAGTTCCGGTAGTGGGCACCGGGCGGGAAGCCGGGCGCGTCGCCGACCGCCACGAAGGCTTGCGGCCCGTCGGTGGCGCCCGCGATGGTGTCGCGGACCCACTCCGCCGGCACGATGCCGCCGTGGCGGGCCGACTGGGCGCCGCCGGCCGCGAACAGCAGGCCGAACCGGCCGACGTCGCGCAGCGTAGCGCAGACGCCGCCGTCCGCCATCGCGTTGCCGTAGGCGTCGACTGTGATCTCGGCGTCGTACTCGGCCCCCATGGGCTGCCAGAGCAGGCGCGCGATCAGGTCGTGGAGCCGAGCGCCGCCGGCCTTCTCCAGTACCCAGCCGAGCACGTCGGTGAGGATGGACCGGTACCGGAACGGGCCGCCGTGCTCGCCGTCGTTGTGCAAGGTCGCGTAGTAAGACAGGGCGTCGGCAGGCCGAGGCTCCGCACGGTCAGGCCGCCACAGGTAGACCCGCTCGTAGGTCCGGACATCGGAGTCCAGGTTGTCGTAGGACTCGTCGAAGTGCGTGCCGGTCCGCATGTCCAGCAGGTGCTGGACGGTAGCGCCCTGGAACGAGGTGCCGGCGAGCTCCGGCACGATCTTCTCGACCGGTGCGGACACGTCGAGCAGGCCATTTGCAGCCAGGATTCCCGCGACGGCCCCGACCACCGACTTGGACACCGACATCAGCAGATGCGGCGTATCGGGCGTCATGCCGTTGAAGTACTGCTCCGAGACGATCTTGCCGTGGTGCAGTACCAGGAAGCCGTCAGTGTAGGTCTCGGCCAGCATCTCCGCGACGGTCAGCTCACGCCCTGCGGACCGGAAGGTCAACCCGGAGATCTCACGCTCGGCGCGCGGCAGTCGATGGTGGCTAGCCGAACCGCGGCTGATCCGGGCCGTCGGGATGAGCTCACGGATGTGCTGGAATGCCCACCGGTTGAACGGCGGATCCTGCCAGTTCGCGAGCGTCACGAGCGACGCGGCCGGGAACGGCGGCACTCCGGCCATCAGCTGGCGATCATTACCTGACGGACCTGGAGGCTGGGCCATTAGCATAATTTAGTGGACACTATGACAGATGGCACTGTCACCGGCCCGGCGCCTGACCGCCAGGTGGTGCCGCTGCGCAGCCGCAAGGCCGACTGGATCCTGCTGGCGTTCTTCGCTGTCAACTTGTTCTTTATCACCTACTTCGTCGACATCGAGCAGCTAACCGTCGCCAACCCGTTCCACTTCACGTATCCGGCCTGGCCCCCGCACGCCATCGTCGACATGGTGCACTCCTACGGCCAGAAGTACGACCCCCTGCTGATGGCCAGGCCCGCCTTCTGGCGGATGACCATCTGGATCGACGTCCTGTGGAACGGCCCGTTCTACGTCGCCGCCATCTACGCCATCAGCCGGGGGCGCGAGTGGATCCGGGTGCCCGCCCTGATCTGGTCGGGCTCGATGAGCGCCGTCGTGCTGATCATCCTGGCCGAGGAGTACAACGGCATCCACGCGAGTCCGCACTTCCCGATCGTGCTGCTGCTCAACATTCCCTGGCTCGCGCTGCCGCTCGGCACCATCATCCGCATGGCCCGCGAGCACCCGTTCACCAGGCGCGCCGCGACTCCGGCTCAGGTGCCGGCGGTTCCAGCGGCCTCGTTATCCGCAGCGGCGGGGCGCATGCGCGCCATCGTCGCGAGCACTGCCGCTGGCTGGAGGCACCGCATGAAAACACCGAGGAAGGTCACCGTGGCCAGCGAGCCGCAACCGGAGCCGACGTCCTACGCGCGCGCTGAAGCGGAGCGGGTCTTCAACTGGTACGCGCGCAACGCCAGGAGGAGCAGGTACCGGTTCCAGGTATCGGAGATGATCCTGCTCCTTGCGTCGGCCGCAGTGCCCGTGGCTGGTCTCCTCACGCCCGATGATGCCCGCCCGGCCGCCATCATCGGCGCCGCGGTCGTCGTGCTGACCGGATTCAGGTCTGTCTTCCACTTCTACGACAACTGGACGCGGCTCGCGGGCACGTGCGCCGCGATCAAGGCGGAGCTGCGGCTGTACGAGGCGTCGGTCGATCCCTACGACGATCCGGTCACACGCGACGAGATTCTCCTCCGGAAGATCAATTCGGCCGAGCTCACCGAGACCGGGAAGTGGATGACGCTGCCAGGACCGGGCTCATCCCGCGGGTCCGGGCCCCCGGCAGTTGATCATCTGAGCTGAGCGGAGCGGATGACCTGTGTCACATCCATAGCCCTGAAGAGAATCTGGCTGACATCGCCGTCGGCCATCACCGGGATATTGACGATGTCCCAGTACCGCTCGTCGAAGACGCCCGGACTGCCGGGGTCTTCAAGGTCGTATCTGGTCAGCGGCATGACCTGCCGCTGACCAGAGGCGACTACGCTCTCCAGCGATTCCCGCAGACGGTGCGGTCCCGGTTCACCCGGATCGCTGGGATTGGGTCGGAACGTATCGAAAACGCTCCGCCCGATGAGGTCTTCCGCCTTGTGGCCCATCAGTTCGGCAGTCTCGTCGGAGACGTCGAGGATGGTGAAGTCCGGACTCAGCGCGACCGTGACGGCCGGAATTCTCTTGAATATCGCTTGGTAGTCGATTTGCCGCTCCATCACGCCCCCCGTATGCGTCACCTCCATCATCGCAGCAGCGGTACCCGCACACGTGAACCCCCAGCGCTCAGGTCGGCGGCACGGCGGCACGCGCGGGGCACGGCGGCACGCCGGCACGGCGGATAACGGGTGGACATCCCGATTAGCGGTCGGTCACAGTCGCGGGATGGACATTCGGATTCAGTGCCTGTGTATCGATAGCTCCGATCCGGCCAGGATTGCGGCCTTCTGGCAGGAGGCACTTGGCTGGCGCCGAACCTGGGACGAGCCGGACCAGGTGTGCCTCGAGCCGCCGGCCAGCAGTCCCGAGGACGGCGTCGCGCCCGACCTGTTGTTCTTGCGAGTGCCTGAAGCCAAGCTGGCGAAGAACCGCTTGCACCTCGACCTGCGGCCGAAAGACCAGGCCGCCGAGCTGGCCCGGCTCGAGGCGCTGGGCGCCCGTCGGGTGGACGTCGGCCAGGGCGCCGAGGTGAGCTGGGTGGTGCTGGCCGACCCGGACGGGAACGAGTTCTGCGTGCTCCGCCCGCTGTCGCCGGCGGAGATCGACGGATAGTTTCTTCGAAATCGCTGGTCACGTGCTGTCGATCTGTGCGCCGGGCCGCCGTTGAGTAACCGGAATACTGTGCGGGCAGGCTGCCCTGAAAGTCACCGGAGGTCCATATGAAGTACGCGCTGCTGATCTACGCGCCACCCGGCGGAGCCGAGGGCGCGCAGTCTGTCGAGGGCGTCTACGACAGCTGGTTTGACTACACGGTCGCGCTGCGGGAGTCGGGCGCGCTGCTCGCCGCCGAGCAGCTTGACCAGACCGATACCGCTACCGCGGTCTCGCTCCGGGGCGGCGAGCGGCTCCTGACCGATGGCCCGTTCATGGAGACCAAGGAGCATCTCGGCGGCTTCTACCTCATCGACGTGCCCGATCTCGATGCCGCGCTCGACTGGGCAGCAAAGATGCCGATCATGCGCTACGGCACCGTCGAGGTCCGGCCAGTCAAGGAAGGCCAGGCGTGGCAGGCGGGCCTGAGATAACGCCTGGCCGACCCACCGGAGGCCGACCCACCGGAGGCCGACCCACCGGAGGCCGACCCACCGGAGGCCGACCCACCGGAGGCCGACCCACCGGAGGCCGACCTCACGGCGGCGGCGCTCGAGCGCGCCTACCGCGAGGAATGGACTGCGGTCGTGGCCACGATCGCGCGACGGCTAGGCGACCTCCAGACCGCCGAAGACGCCGTCTCCGAAGCATTCGTCGCGGCCGCCAGGACATGGCCGCGCGACGGCGTGCCACCGAAGCCCGGCGCGTGGCTCACCGTGACCGCCTGGCGCCGGGCGATCGATCAGCTCCGCGCCCGGCAGCACATCGCCGAGCACGGCCTGAACCCGGCGGCCGGCAGCGTGAGCACCGAAGAGCCCGTCGCCGACGCGGAGGACGCCGCCATGGAGGATGACCGTCTCGGCCTGATCTTCGCGTGCTGCCACCCGGCGCTCGCGTCCGAGGTCCGCGTCGCTCTCACCCTCCGCTACGTCGCGGGTCTGACCACTAGGGAGATCGCGGCAGCATTCCTGACCCCGGAGTCGACGCTGGCGCAGCGACTCGTCCGGGCCAAGCGCAAGATCAGGGCGTCAGGGATCAGATTCGACGTGCCGCCCGCCGCTGCGCTGGCGGGCCGGCTCGCCGCCGTGCAGGCAGTGATCTACCTGGTGTTCAACGAGGGATACGCCACGAGCAGCGGCGGCGAACTCCTGCGTGTCGACCTGTGCGCCGAGGCCATCTGGCTCGGCCGGGTGCTGCACCGCCTCGTTCCCGCCGATACCGAGACCGCTGGCCTCCTCGCGCTGATGCTCCTGACCCATTCCCACGCCGCGGCCCGGCTTGATCCGGACAGACGGCCAGTGCTCCTCGCTGACCAGGACCGAAGCGCCTGGGACCAGGCAATGATCGTCGAGGGCACCGCCGTGCTCGATGCTGCCGTCGCGCGCCGCGCACCGGGCCCGTATCAGCTCCAGGCCGCGATCGCCGCCGTGCACGCGGCCGCGCCGTCGTTCGAGCAGACGGACTGGCCGCAGATCGCCGCGCTGTACGGCGAGCTGTCCCGGCGTGCACCGTCACCGGTCGTCGAGGTCAATCG
This sequence comes from uncultured Actinomycetota bacterium, assembly GCA_963792725.1. Lineage (GTDB taxonomy): Bacteria > Actinomycetota > Actinomycetes > Streptosporangiales > Streptosporangiaceae > JAJYUU01. The sequence continues at coordinate 955,884 of CAWBXJ010000006.1, forward strand.
CGCCGTCGCCGTCGGGCTCGCGGACGGACCGCTGGCCGGGCTGGCCGTACTCGAGCCGGTCCTGGCGGCAGGCCAGGTGGACGGCTACGGCCCGCTGCACACCGCCCACGCGGACTTGCTTGACCAGGCGGGCCAGCCGGAGGCCGCCGCGGCCGCCTTGGCCCGCGCGATCGAGACCACGGAGAACGGGCCGCTCCGGGACCAGCTGATCCGCCACGCCGCGAACCGGGCGTCCAGCTAACTCCTCCCGCGCACGACGGATCGGGGCGAAGTTTCCGGCGCCCTGTCGATCTGGCGTCCGGGCCGCCGTAGGAGAGGTGAGTTCGGGTAGTCCGCAGGCGCCGTCCGGTGCCACTGCCCGGCCCCGGAGGTGGGGAACATGCAACTCACCCGTACCGCGGTCGCTCCGGCGGCACACAGCCAGCGGAGCTGGGCCCTGGTGCTCACGTCAGTTGCCTTCTTCATGACGGCTCTCGACGCACTCGTCGTCGTGACCGCGCTGCCCGCGATCCACGCCAGCCTCGGCGGCAGCGTCGCGACACTGGAGTGGACCGTCAACGCCTATACCCTGCCGTTCGCCGCCGGCATCATCACCGCGGCGGCGCTCGGCGACCGGCTCGGCCGGCGGCGAATGTACGTGACCGGGCTGCTGCTGTTCACGCTCGCCTCGGCTGCTTGCGCGCTCGCGCCTAGCGCCAGCGCGCTGATCGCCGCCCGCGCGGCCCAGGGCCTCGGCGCGGCGCTCGTCACCCCGCTGAGCCTGACGATCCTGGCGGCGGTGTTCCCGCCCGAGCGTCGCGGCGCGATCGTCGGGATCTGGGGCGCCATCGGTGGCCTCGCCGTGGCCGGCGGCCCGCTGGTCGGCGGCGCCGTGGTGCAGGGCCTGGACTGGCACTGGATCTTCTGGATCAACGTGCCGATCGGCCTGGCCGCCGCGCTCTTGTCGACCATGCGGCTGCCCGAGAGCCGGGGCCAGGCCCGACGGCTGGACATCGGTGGCCTCACGCTAGTCGCGGCGGGCGCCGTCGCGCTGGCCTGGGGCCTGGTCAGGACCACCGATGTCGGCTGGGGCAGCGTGCAGGTCATCACCGCCCTGTGCCTGGGCGCGGCACTGATCGCGATCTTCATCGGGTGGGAACGGCGCGTGCCGGAGCCGATGCTGCCGCTTCGCCTGCTGCGCATCCGGGCCTTCACCGCCGCCAACGCCACCGGGTTCATGAGCCTGGCGGCGATCACGTCGGCCGCGTTCCTGATGTCACAGTTCTTCCAGCTGGGCCTTGGCTACTCGCCGCTCGGCACGGGCCTGCGATTCCTGCCGTGGACGGCAACGCCGCTGCTCGTGGCCCCGATTGCGGGCCGGCTCGCCGACCGCATCGGATCCAGGCCGCTCATGTCGGCCGGCATGGCGATGCAGGCAGGCGGGCTCGCCTGGGTCGCGCTGGATATCACGGCTGGCGTCAGCTATAGCGAACTGGTGCTGCCGCTCGTGATCGCGGGCGTCGGCATCTCGATGGCAATCCCGACGACACCGACGGCTGCGCTCGGCGCGGTCCCGCCCGCAGACATCGGCACGGCCTCTGGCGTGCAGAACACACTGCAGCGATTCGGCGCCGTCTTCGGCGTCGCGATCGTCGCCGCGGTCTTCTCGGCCAGCGGCCATCTGGGCTCCACGCCCGGCGTCATCGCCGGCGTCCGCCCGGCGCTCGCCACCTCAGCCGGGCTGTCGCTGCTCGGCGCGTTCGCAGCACTGGCGGCCGGACGCCGGCGTAGCGCCGCAGCCACGAACCCGGTTCCTGCACCGACACTGACCGCCCGGGCCGCGCTAGCGCCGGCAAGTGAGGTGAGTCATCGATGAGCGCATTCGCGCAAGCAGCAGCTGACCGGTCGGCGGGCAGCCGCGAGGAGCACCGGGCCGCCCGCCTGGAGTTGCTCGCCAGGGAGAAGGAACTGAACCGCCTGCGAGATGAGCTCGGCGCGCAGCGGCGGCTGCTGCCCTGGGTCCGGCTAGAGAAGGCCTACGAGTTCGACGGCCCGGACGGCCACCTGTCAATGCCGGACCTGTTCGGCGACCAAAGCCAGCTGCTCGTCTACCACTTCATGATGGGGCCCGGCTGGGTTGAGGGCTGCCCAATCTGCTCGTTCTGGGCAGACGGCTTCGACGGCACGCAGGTCCACCTGGCCGCGAGGGACGCGGCGCTGGTGGCCGTGTCACGTGCGCCGTTCGCCGAGATCGAGGCGTACCGGCGGCGGATGGGCTGGTCGTTCCGGTGGGTGTCGTCAGCGCCGGGCGACTTCAACTTCGACTTCGGCGTCTCGGCCACGCCCGACCACCCGGCCGCCGACCGCGAGTACAACTTCCGCCACGTCGACGAGCCGATGGCGGAGTCGCCGGGGCTGAGCGTCTTCGCCAGGGACGACGCGGGCCAGATTTTCCACACCTACTCCACCTACAGCCGCGGGCTGGACCCGCTTAACAGCGGCTACCAGCTGCTCGACCTGACCCCGAGGGGAAGGGACGAGCAGGACCTGCCGTGGACGATGGCCTGGCTGCGACGGCACGACTCGTACTGAGCCGCTACCGAGCGGTACCGCCGAGCGGTGCCGCCGGACGGTGCCGCCGGACGGCGGGCTAGGTGCCGGCCGTCAGCAGCTAGCGCGCCTCGGCGTCGATCGCCGCGGTGAAGACCTCGGTGATCTGGTGTAGCTCAGCGGCGGAGATCACGAACGGCGGCGAGATCTGCAACGCCACCCCGCGCAGCAGCCTCGTGATGACCCCGCGTCGGCGCGCGGCGGCCACGACGCGTGCTCCGAGGCCCGGATCGGCTTCCCTCGCTGCCTGGCTGAGCTCGACGGCACCGAGCAACCCCGCTCCGGTCCGCACCTGACCGACGAGCTCATGTCCGGCGAGCGGCGCGAGCGCTGCGTGCAGCGCCGGCTCCAGCTCCCGCACCCGCTGGACTAGCTGCTCGCGCTCGATGAGGTCCAGGTTCGCCAGGCCTACGGCGCACGCGGCCGGGTGCGCCGAGTACGTGTACCCGTGCCGGAACATCTCCGTCGAGCCTGCCCGCCAGAACGGCTCGCACACGCGCGGCCCGGCCACGACGGCGCCCAGCGGCAGGTAACCGGAGGTCAGCCCCTTCGCGACGGTCATCAGGTCCGGCTCTATCCCGTAGCGAATGCTGCCGAACCACTCCCCCGTCCGGCCGAACCCGGTGATGACCTCGTCCGCGACGAACAGCACGTCGTTGTCCCGGCAGATCTGCTGCACCTCGGCCAGGTATCCGTCGGGCGGGAAGTAGACGCCGCCAGCGCCGATCACCGGCTCACAGAAGAATGCGCCGATCCGGTCAGCGCCGGCCTGCTCGATGATCTTGGCAAGCGCCGACGCGTCATCCCACGGCACATGCTCCACCTGCGGGATGAGCTGGCCGAACGGATCAGTGTTCGCCGGGATGCCGCCGAGCGAGGTGCCGTAGGCATTCATGCCGTGATAGGCGTGCGAGCGGGCCACGATGATCTGCTTGCCGGGCTGGCCGACGGCGCGCCAGTAGGCGCGCGTGAGCTTCGCCGCCGTGTCGATCGCATCCGAGCCGCCGCCGGGCGTGAAAAACACCTTGGCGTCCGTCATCGGGACGAGCGACGCGACCCGCTGCGCCAGCGCCTCGGCCGGCTTGCTCGTGAACAATTCGAACGCCTGATAGCACGCGAGCTCGCGCATCTGCGCGGCGGCGGCCTCAGCCAGCTCGGCTCGGCCGTGCCCGACGTTGCAGTACCAGAGGCTGCCGATGGCGTCCAGGTAGGAACGGCCCGCGTCGTCGTAGACCGTCGCGCCGTCGCCACGGACGATCGTCACCGTGTGCCCGGCCACAGCGGCCATGTTGGCGAACGGATTCCACATGGCAGGCGCTTGCATGCTGGCCGGCACCGGACCGTCTGCTGACGACATTGGGGCGTCCCTTCGGCGAGGTCGCTGCCCAATCTATCGGCCTGCCGCCTCCGCCGGCGGGCCGGTGCGACCAGGACAGGTCGGCACAAGACCCCTCAGGCCGGGAACGGGGCCGACTCACTCGACCCCGTTCCAGCCTCTAACTGGCCTGACTGGTTCGGTGCGCGCCGTTGCCCGCGGCCGGCGCTCCCCGCACTTGCCGCCGCCTAGCCGCCGCCGAGCCAGGAGGCTGCAAGCTCGTCAACCCAGCCCGCGGCCTCGCGCGGCTCGGCAGGCGGCGCCGCGACGATGACCAGTTCGGTCACGCCTGCCGCGGCCAGGTCGGGCAGCATCGCCGGGTCGCCGTCGCTCAGCGAGATCGCGATGTCCAGCTCACGCACGTCCCGGCCGTATTCGCGGCACTGCTCGGTCAGCACGCTCAGCCGCTCGGGCACCGCGGCGGCGGTCAGGTTGAATCCGTACCAGCCGTCGCCGACGGACGCCACCCGGCGCAGCGCCGCGTCAGTCGTGCCGCCGATGAAGACGGGGATCGCACCCCGGCGCGCTGGCTTGGGATTGACCCGGACAGAGTCGAACTGGACGAACTCGCCGTCGAAGCTCGCCACGTCGTCGGCCCACAGGCGCCGCATCGCGGCGATGTACTCGTCCGTGCGGGCGCCGCGACGCGCGAACGGCACGCCGAGCGCTTCGAACTCCTCGGCCGACCAACCGACGCCGACGCCGAGCGCGAACCGGCCGTCCGACAGGACGTCGAGCGTCGCGGCCTGCTTGGCGACGACCACCGGGTTGTGCTCAGGCAGGAGCAAGATTCCGGTCGCCAGCCTGATCCGGCCGGTATGCGCTGCGATAAAACTGAGGCCGAGCAGCGGGTCGAGCCAGTCAGCCTCCGGCGGCACCGCGATCGAGCCGTCGGCCGAGTAGGGGTAGCGCGACCTCGGCTTGTCGACCATGACGACGTGCTCGCCGCACCACAGCGTGGCGAAGCCACGGTCATCGGCGGCCGCTGCGACTGCGCCGATGACTGCGGGCCCGCTGCCGCTGGCGATGCCAAGGGCGTGCAATCCGATCTGGATACCGGCAGCGCTACCGGGAGCGGACATGTTCTTCGAGATCACCTGTCGTGATCTACCCAGCGCGCGCCAATGTGCCCGCGATTGAGGCGCCGCGCTCGTCGGAGGCGGCGTGCGCGTCAGAACTGACCCTTGATCTCCTCGATCTCGCGTGCTTTAGCACGCAACTGCTCGTACGCGGGCCGCTCACGGATCCGCGCGAGCGCCCACCGTACGGCGTCTGCGCGGTTACTCGCGATCCCCGCCGTGATCAGGGTGTCAAGCGTTTCGAGGTCCGTCGGGCCGAGCCGGGCCATCACCGGCGTCAGGTCGCCTCCTGCCAGCGCACGCGCCTCCAGCGAGCGCCCGCCCCACTTCATCCTGATCCCCGGACCACCGGTGTCGTCGCCGAAGCGGACCTCCAGGCTCTTGGCCTCGGGCAACTTGCCCGTCAGGTCGTCCCGCAGCTGTTCCAGTTCCCGCCGGAAGGACCGGCCGAAGTCTTCCGCCACGCGCTCTCGGTCCGCCAGCTCACCCTCGGCCGCCACGAAGATCCTGATCGCCAGCTCACCCGGCTCCACGACGGGCTCGTCGCCGTACTGCAAGACGACGACCCGCTCGATGCCGCCGCCCGGGAAGCGGGCCTTGACCTCGTCCTCGATCATCTGCTGGAGATGCTCAAGCGCGGCTCGCTCCATGGCGCTCCCTTTCTAGTTACCTCGGTTATCAGAGTAACTCAGGTAACTGGTAGACGGTCGAGGGATTTTGCAGTCGCTTGCCGCACCGGCGCGTGCTGGCGAGCGTTCATCGTCAGCTGGCGGTACAGCGCCGCGGTATCCGGATGCGGCTCGCCGCCCGGCGCGACATCCTCGATGGCGTCCAGGCACCGGCGCCAGGCTTCCCCTACGCCAGCGAGGTTGCCGACGGCGTGCTCGGCCCGCATGACAGCCCGCCACAGTTGCTCCGCGGCTGCGTCGGCCATCAGACCGGCCCGTGCGGCCCTCGCGGCAGCGCGGGCAGAACCGGCCGTGAGCTCGAACTCGGCCAGCGTCTCCGCCGCGTCGACAAGCTCGGCCCGGACAGTCTCGGCCAGCGGGATATCGATCCACCAGAAGTAGCTACCCGTGAACGGCTGACCATTGATCAGCGAGACAGCCGCGCGCAGGTCGTCGGCATGACCGGAAGCGACCAGTTCGCGGAACTGACTCCAGTCCAGCGAGACGTCGGGATGCAGGATGTACTGCCCGTTGCCGGCGTGGATGATCCACTCTTGTCCGTCGCTCGCAAGCCCGAGCCGCCGCCGGGTCCTGGTGATGATCTGCCGCACGGCGTCGGCGGGCTTCGGGTGATCAGGGTCAGCGCCAAGCAGGCTGCGCAGGGCCGAGTTGGATAGCCCAGCGGGAGCGGCCAGCGCGAGCGCCAGGACTAGCTCAGCCTGCTTCGTCTGCAGTTGCTCGGCCGAGCCAGTGATCGTGAACGGGCCGAGGATCTTCACAGCCAGCCGCCGCGACTCAGCGCCTTCCGGCGCCGCGTGCTCGGCCTGCACCTGCTCGGCCTGCACCGCGTGCTCCGGATGCCTGGCGCGCTCGGGCGGCTCGGTCCAAATGTCGTCGTCCGCCCGCGGCAGGCTGTCCGAGCCGGGCTGCGGCTGGAGCGCCGCGGCCTGCGGAATCCATGGTGGCGCGCCGTACCCGAGATAGGGCGCTTCGTCTCGGCCAACGTCATCCAGACCGGCCGCCACCGCGAACAAGGTCCCGATCGCGTCGTAGTCGGTGGCGGACAGGGCGCGCGGCCGCACAGTGATCTGAAGCGGGACGACGTTGGCGACGATGCCGTCTGGCATCTCGGGATCGGGTGCGAGCTGAAGAACCGTCGGCGCCATCCGTCCGTCAGTAGCCTCGGGGTCGCCGGCTACGAGCGCGGCGATGCCGCCGGGACCGTCCTCGGCGAGCTGAAGCAGCCGCGTCATCTGCTCGGCCGACGGCTCAGCGCGACTGATGAGGATGGTCAGTCCCCAGTCCTCGTTATCGGGCTCGGCCAGCCTGAGGTCCCGCACGTCGGCCGGGCTGCGCTCGGCGATCCGTTGCGCTACGAACGCGCACCGCCCCTGCAGCAGGTCGATGGCTTCGTCGACCGTTGAGCACTGCTCGGTGCGCCCGAGCACATCCAGCTCGCCACATCCCACCAGTACCAGGTCGTACCAGCCGCTCCACTGGCCGGTCGCCAGCTCGGTTGCGATTGTGGTGACGACCTGGTCGACGAGGCCGGACGGACCATCGCAGCTCATGACCAGCACGGATTCCATGTCGAGGAGCAGGTAACCCGCGGTCGTGGCGCCTGCCGTGATCAGGCCGGGCAGCAGATGGCAGGCGAGGCCAGCAAGCCCACGGGCTGGCGCTCCGCCTGCAGCCCCGGGCACGGTCACGATCGCTGGCAAATCCAGCTGCCAGCACATGCCCTGCCTGCCGGGGCTGGTCGAGTACGGCGCGGGCGGGCCGTCGGCCGCCGGCGCAGACAGTAGTACCTCGAGCACGTCCGGAGTGACGTGCAAACCTACGATGTCGGGCAAGTCATGCCCAGCACCGACGATGCCCGCCTCCAGAATGGCTAGCGCGTCTCGCAGCGTCTGCAGCGGCTCGGCGGGTGCCGCCGCTCGCAATCGCTGCTCGGCTGCCAGCACCTCGGGCGCGGCAGGCAGCGCGATTCGGCGGCCGCGGCGGCGAGCCTGCCGCTGGCGGTGGCGCAGCCGGCCGAGGCTCGTCAGCACGGCGCCGGCCAGCGCGCCGGTCACGAAGACCGCGGCACCGGGCAGCTGCGCGCCACGTGAATCAACGCTGGCCGATGTGCGGTCGCCGAACTGGCCCGGAGCGCCAGTGGCGTTCTCCGAGGCCGTTCTGTCACCGCCGCGAGTAGAACCGCGCGCGTCGCCGGCGGCAGCGTTCCCCGACCTTCCAACCCCGCGGGTCGAAGCGGGAGCTGGGGGGCGGCCCCGTTCCCGGTCTGATGCACGGCGTGCGCATGCGCCGGGCGGGTTCTGGCGGCCGGGTGCCGACGGCGATAAAGGCAGTCCGTAGTGGGGTGGCCGAGATGCTGCCCGTCGCCGCCCGGCGGGCCGGGACCTGCAGCCGCACCGACCGGAAGGAGTAACTGCCAGCCGGGCTCGATCAGCGAGGGATCGGTGAAAACCTGGCCGTCGCCCATGTGATGGCCGTAGTTCAGGCTGACGATCTCGGGATACCGGTCGCCGGCGCCGAGGTAGCGCTGGGCTAGTGACCAGAGGCAATCGCCCGCGCGAACAACGACGAGCTTGCCGACCTTCGCGGCGTGCGCGTCCAGCGTGCCGCCCGGCTCCTGCGGCGCGCTCAGTCGACCGCCAGTCCCGGGCGCTGCATGCGGCTGGGACGCGGTCATCGTCGCGAACTCCCGCAACTCGCTCCAGCCCGGCTGGCTGACAGTCGCGACGGAGCCGGACAGCGTTATGGCCGGCGGCGTGGCAAACGCGAGGGCAGCGAGCGCGACCAGATGGGCGGCCGCGCCCTGCAGCCCGCCGAGCCGCAGGTACGGGGATCGCCGCCCGCGGATCGTCGCCTGAGCTTCGGCGAGCACGCACACCGAGAACAGCAGCCACGCGAGCCATGAGCACCCGCGGATAATGCCGAGCAGCAGGCTCCAGTCGTCGCGGCTGGAGAGCACGGTTGTGATGTGATGCCATCCGGCGACATGGCTAGGCAGCGGCGAACCGCCGAACCGGACCAAGACCACGGGCAGGCCGACCACCGCCAGGGCGAGGGCTGCCAGTGCCGCCAGTCCAGTGAGAACTGCCCAGGCGCGCGTGATCATGTCCCTCCCGTCACGCCGGCCACCAATGATGCGGTCGCTGTGCCGGTGCTGGTGAAGGAGTCGATGCCGATCAGGGACAGGAACCTGGTTGGCTCCGTGATCGTCACGCTGACCCGGATGCCGCGCATGCCGACGGCCGCGATCACGAATCGGTCGCAGCCGGCGGCGGCCAGGTACCTGCGAGCTGCTGTGAGCGCCTGGCCCTGGTCGACGACCAACGAACCCGATGCATACGCGCTAGACACGTTGACTGTGGTCGCGCCGGCGCGGGCGGCTTCCTGCGCGAGCGCGACGGCGGTCTCGTCGGCGGTGAGCTTCGCGCCCCCGTCGACCACGATCCCGGCCAGCGCCGCCAACACGACGAACAGGACCACGATCGCGAGCGAGAGCGCGCCCCGGTCGGCATCAAGATTGCGGTGCGGCATGGCCCTGATGATGCTGCGGCTGGTGTGACAGCTGAGTGACAGACGCATACGAGATCACCGTGACCGGTAGATGTCGAGTGGACTGGTGAAGCTGGCGTGCAAGCTTGCGCTCCCCGGCAGTCCCGGCAGCGCCAGGTTGGCCAGCGAGACAGCGCAACTGACAGTCACCGTCACAGTCGCAGGCTGCCCTGGAGGAATGGCGAACTGGCTGGTGTCGATCACCACGATAGGCGCGCAGTCGAGTCCGTCCTGGCGCAGCGCCGCCCGCGCGCTCGATTGTCCCGCTGTCTGCGCGGCGGCCGGTGTGAGCGAGATCGACGCCTGTCGCGCGGCATCCCTAGCTGCTGCGTCTACCGACGCCTGGGCGATCGTAGTGCGGCCAGCCGCGATGACCAGGCCCAGCAGGCCGAGGAGCACCGGCGCCAGGATCGCCAGCTCGAGGGCGGCGCTACCGAGGTCGGCACTACCGTGGGCGGCACTACCGTCGTCGGTACTGCACTCCCGAGCGCCCCAGCGAGGCCGTGCAGCCACGCACCGCCGGGTCATCATGGCTTGAACGCTTCTGCCGGCGCCTGCACGGTCTCGGACACACTGACGACAAGTCCGGGGACAAAGCTGGGGACGTGGCCGCTGACCGTGATCGATACTGTGGCTCTCGTGCTGCCCGTAGCGGTCGCATGCGGATCCTCAAGGTAGCCCTGGCCCGCCTGGCGCGCGAAGGTGAGCGCGGCGGCCGGGCCTGCGGCGGGCGACGCCTGCAGCACGCGTGCCGCATCCGCGCCCTGCCGGGCTGCCGCAAGCGCGGCATTTCTGGCCAAGAACCAGAACGAGGCCTGAATCAGCACCATGATGAACAGGAAGATGAATGGCAGGACCGCGACGTAGCTGAGCGTTAGGGCGCCTCTGTCGTCCCGCCACAGGCGCGCGCGCCGAACCAGCCGGCCGCGCCAGTCGCCGGGCCCGCACAAAGTGCGCCACGCGTGACGGCTCACGGCTTAGTTCGGGATCAGCGACTCAAGTACGCCGAGCTTTCCGGCGAGAAACGTTGCCAGTGCGAGCGCGGCGGTGACCAGGACGATCGCGATAGCGACCCACTCCAGGCTGAGGGCCCCTGCTTCGGGGTCAGCCGACCTGACGGCGGCGATGCGCACCCGCAACTGTGTGATCAAGTAGCTCACTGCGATTGCTCGCGGATCCGTGTGCATGATTCTGCCTTTCTCGCTGGTGGCCCGGTTAGCCGAAGAGGCGGTAGAAATCTGGGAAGATCAGCAGGACCAGGAAGCCGCCCGCCAGCAGGGCGATGGGGAGGACCATCGTGGTGCTGCGCGCGCCGGCTCGTGCCTTTGCCGCCGCCAGCGCCTGGACACGCATCGACTCGGCGCGCGCGGTGAGCGTCTCGAGGATCCGGGCACCTTCCTGGCCGGCCACTCCGGCGATCTCAGCCAGGTCACCGAGCTCGGCGATGCCGATCTCATCCGCGAGCCGCGTCAGGCCGTCCCATGGCGGCCGGCTTGCCTTGCGAGCTTCGTCCAGCGCTGCGCCGATGCGGCTGAAGGCCCAGCCGCTACCGACCTCAGCCGCCGCCTCAAGGGCCTCGGTGGGCGCCGCCCCGGCGCCGCGTTCCAGCGCTACCAGATCCAGGTAGCTCGCCAGCGCGTGCCGGAAGTCCGCGCGCTTCTGGCTCGCGTTGACCCGGGTTACGGCGTCGGGCAGGAAGAACGCGGCTACTCCGATTGCGAGCGTCGCGCCAGCCGGCACCGTCCAGGGCAGCGAATGGCCACCGAGCGCCACGAGCGCCGACAGGGTGGGCACGAGCGCCAGCCCGAGTACGCCGTAGCTGAGCTTGCTGGCCAGCCACGCCGCTGGATCCTGGCCGAGCAGGCGAAGGTCGGTTGCCGGCACCGGCAGCCAGGGCGCGGCGGTAGCCAGGCGGCGACCGAGCCGGACGCGGAGCGGGGCCTGGTCATCGGCCCCGCTGCCGCGTGAGTCGAGTCGGTCGATGGCGGCCCGCAAGCTTGGGCCTGCGGGGATCAGCTCACTGATGACTAGCCAGCACCCGAGCCCACCGAGCAGGCCAGCGACGGCCAGCAAGGCGTTCACCGCGGCCACCATCGCCGGGTCACGGCCGTGGTCGCTGGCGCGGCGGAGCCATGCCGGGGATGTGCGCTCGCGCTCCGGCTGGCGGATCGGAGGCACCAGCTGCCAGCGGCGAGAGGGGCCCTGCTGTACACGAGGCGCCGGCTGGCAGCCGCGAGATGAGTTGGCGCGTCGGGCGTGAGGAACCTGCCGGGAGCAGGGGCCGAGCCAAGGTAATGGAGCCAGCCGAGCCCGCCCGCGTAAAGGGCAACGACCAGCGCCATGACGACCTGACCCGGCACCGTCCCGAATGGGGCCGAGTACGTCCTGTTGAGCATCGCGAAGACGGTGAACCCGAGCACGAACAGCGCGAGCCACTTCACGGTTGTTCGGTGCTGTGCCCGGTCTGCCTCGATCTCCCGTCGCGCCGCGACATCCCTGGCGAGCATGACAGCGAGGGAGTTGAGCACCTCGCGGACAGCGCCGCCGCGGCGCCCCGTCGCGATGATGAGAGCAGCGGCGATGCGGTCACCTGCGGGGTCGCCGATGTCGGCGGCAAACGCTCGCAAGGCAGCCTCGCTGCCAGCCTGGTTCGCCAGGCGGCGGCCGAGGGCGGCGACTGCAGGTTCGATCGCAGCCGGAGCATGCCGCGCGGAGGCCTCGAGCGCGTCTTCGAGACCCCGGCTGGCGGTCAGCATGTCGGACAGCCGACGGGTCCATTGCTCGAGCCCTTCAAGCACAGCGGCGCGCCGCTGTGCCGCCCGGCTGGACGCGATGCGGGGCAGGCAGAGCACAGCCAGCACCGCGGCGATCATCGCGACAGGCCAGCGGGTGACTGCGAGCGTGACCAGACCGGCAGCGAACGCGATCAGGATCCGGCGCCTCGCTTGCCTGCTGACGGTGATGCCGCGGCGTGGTGGCTTACCAGGTGGCGGTGCCGGCCTCGTCAGCTCCAGGACGAGCAGTGCGAGGCCAGCGATCGCTATCCCGCCGGCTAGGCCGGCCAGCGCTGTCACCGCGACCACACTTCTGGTTGCCAGCGCAGTTGCGAGCGGTGCTGGTCGAGGAGTCCCGCGTCGAAGCCGGCGGCCGCGAGCCGGCTCAGCATCCTGGCCGATGGTGTGTGGGCGGCCATTGCACGGCCAGTCTGCGGGTCAGGCAGAAACAGCCTGTTGACGGCGGGCCGCTCGGTGTCGCCTGGCGGCATGACCTCGAGGATCTCCGACACATAGCGGACAGTTCGAGTGCCGTCGAAGCCGCGGCGCAGATGGACGATGAGGTCGACGGCCATGCCGACCAGGATGTGAATGGCACGCTCGGCGAGGGCCAGGCCGCCGCGCAGGGCCAGGATCAGGATCCGGTCAAAGGCCTCGGCGGGCGAGTTCGCATGCAGTGTGCACATGGACCCGTCCTGGCCGGAGTTCATGGCTTCGAGCATCGGCATGATCTCGTCTCGCCTGACCTCACCAACAAGGATGCGACGCGGGTTGTGACGCAGCGCGTGCGCGATCAGGTCCCGCAAGCTGATCCCGCCCGCCCCTTCGGAATTCGCCTCCCGGGCTTCGAATGCGATCACGTCCGGATGCCGGGCTAGCTCGTGCAGGTAGAGCTCGTACTCGCTCTCGAGTGTCGCGACGCGCTCGCCTGGCGGGATCTCGCTGGCCAGGGCGCGCAGCATCGTGGTCTTACCGCAGTTGACGGCCCCAGTCACGATGATGTTGCAGCGGCTCTTCACGGCAGCAGCGAGGAACACCGCCAGCGTGGCGTCGATGGTGCCGAGCTCTGCCAGGCGAGACAGCGTCGCGTCCAGCTGTCCGTGCCGGCGTAACGACACGCACGGCCGCGGCGTGACGGCCATCGTCGCGGTCAGCCGGGCATTGCCTGCGAGCGCGACGTTGACCAGCGGCGCTGCGGCTGAGAAGTCGCGTGCGGTCTGCCCGCCGCGGGTGGCCCACGTCCTGATCATCGATATCAGCGCATCGTCGCTTGCCGCCACCGGCGGGCCTGCCACTCGCTCACCGCTGGCATAGGTGATCCAGACGTCATTGCAGCCGTTGATGTCGACGTTTTCCACCTGCGGATCGCGCAGGTAGGCGGTGACCGGGCCGAGCTCGTAGCGCTGGTCATGCACGGCCCTCGCCAGCTCGTCGATGGCACCGCCCGCGGAGGCCGGCAGCAGCCCGGCGCGGACCTGGCGTTCCAGCCAGCGCCGGGCAGTGTCGCGGATGACGGGCATGACCTCGGCCGCGCTCGCACCGTCATCGAGACGGGCGGCAATCATGGCCGTGATGTCGGCGATGCCCCCGATGAGCCGCGGATCGGTGAGGCCCGCCCCCGGCGGATCAGGCAGGCCGCGATCGTGACTACCGGCGTGCCCGTCGCCGTGACCCAGGTCCGGCTGCAGGAACGGCTGATATCCGGCGAGGTGCTCCGGCGGTGCCGGCGGCCATTGCAGCGTCACCGTCAGCATCCGTCCTGCTGTCGGTTTCGCCAGGTCATCCCGCTCCTCCAGGGTCCAGGCCGGCCTGGCGCGCAGCGACCCGCGGCTGCGAATTCCGGTCCGGTACTCCGCAACCTACGAGCCGGTTGTGAGCGCTATGTAAGCGCGCCGTTAGCGCGCACACATCATCCGGAAGCCGCTCCCAGCACCCCGCGAGCTCGATCGTTCCGCGATCAAGAGCGCCCGAGCCGGTGAACCAGGCCTGCGGGTAGGCCCGTAGCCCTGCTGTCAGTGCAGCCGCGGCCAACGCACGGTCATGCATGCCAACGAGCGCGCACCCCTGGCTTCCGGAGCGACTTCACGTGACGAGCACGGCGGTGAGCATCGAGAGATACGACTCGTGGGCGAGACGCAGGCTGTCAAGGTCGGACGTCTCGAACCACGCCACAGCGTCGTGCTCGTCCGGCGCAGCGTTGACGGGTGTTCCGGTCCACCTGTCGATCAACCAGATCTGCATGTTGAACGTAGCGGTCCGGATCTCATGCATCGGCGAGCTGGACGGCTCCGATGCCGTGATTCCCAACTCCTCCCGAAGCTCGCGGACAAGGCTCTCTTTCGGATCCTCCCCCTCCTCAACATGACCGCCCGGCAGGTCCCACACGTCGGGATACCAACGGCGTCCGGCGCTTCGATGACACAGCAACACCCGATCGCCGTCGCGAAGAACGGCCGTCACAATCCGGACCGGACCGGAGTCGTCAGCGGAGATCGTCATCGGCACATTGTGACCCAAGCGGATCTGCCGCACTGTGCGCGGGCACCGGGACGGCTGGACGTCAACGGCGCCCTGTGCGTCTGCGTCCGGCGATTCCTGCCAAGCATTCTTCCCAGGCTCTGCCGCTGCGCGTGCGGCTATCGGGTGGGTTTGCTGAGCTGTCCGGTCTGCGGGTCGCGGGTCCACCCGTCGGGGACAGGGTCGTCGATACACGCTCCGGTCAGGTCCGCTCCTTCCAGCCGCGCTCCGGTCAGGATGGCCCCGGCGAGGTTGGTGTCGTTGAGCTCGGCATCGGACAGGTCGGCGTCGGTAAGGTTCGCTCCGGTCAGGACCGCCCCGTGCAGCACCGCGTTGCTCAGGACCGTTCCGGCCAGCCGGACTCTGGTCAGGTCCGCGCCGAACAGCAGGGCGAAAGGCAAGACGGCTGCGGACAGGTCAATCCGCTGCCGGTCGCGGCGGGCATCGCGGCGACCGATGACGGTCAGCGCGGCCTGCACGTCGGGCCGGACGGCCCGGCCGGGCCCGGCCGGATGCGCGAGATCCGCGGCCGTCGGCAGCCGAAATTCCTCACGGGAGTGCTCGCGGACGAACGCGGCCAGCACCTCCATCACCGGCGGGTGATCGCGTGCTGAATCGCGGGCAACGCGCTCCAGCCCGAATATCCCGCCGATCCGCACATCCATCTTCTCCGAACCGAGCTGCCCGATCGCCCTCGTGTAGCGGTCGGTGACCTGACCCTGCTCGGCCACCTCCAGCGTCCTGCGGCCGAGCCGGTAGTTCTGCGCCGTGAAGATCAGTGCTCCGGCCGCGAACAGGCCCGCGCCCAGCGTCAGCAGCCGCCCCCGGGCCGCGTCCCTGGCCTGCTGCAGGCGCAGGACACGCAGCTGCCCGGCCACCTCGCCCACATCATGGCGGGCTATCAAGTCCGGGCCGTACCAGATCAGCAGGTACACCAGAAGCACCGCTGACCCTGCGCAAACGCTGATCCAGATGGCCCAGCGGATGCCGCCTGGCCTCCCCTCCTGCACAGACGCCACCGCACGACGGTAACGGCCACTATCCGGATCCATGGCAACAATGAGTGCATTCGCCCATCACGAAGACCTGGCCGACGCTCGGCAGGGGGCCGAGTTGCGTTAGAACGATTATTCGCGATCAGCCGACCACCCGAATGCGCGCTTGACGCTTGACGATCTTGCGACGTGAGAAATTCTCAGGTCCCCGCCGCGCGACTAGGGACTGAGGCTCGCCGGCGCAGCTTGGCGCGGACTCCCGGCGATGCGGAACACGTCAATGTCCCGGGCCAGGACCTCTGCAACGCACTCCTTGGACACGACCACGTAGTGAAGGGGAACGAACACTGCGCCACGGCCGAGCATCGGCCGCAGCCCCGCGACCAGGCTGCTGTCCCGCACGACTCCGAGCCAGTCGACGTCCTTCAACCCTGCTTCGTAGAGCCGATGCTGGTTCCGGGCCTCATCGTTGGGCGGCCTATGACCGCATAACTGACGACGTCCCAGCGCAAGACGACGCTGCGCTGGTCCGGGTCGTCAGGGTGTGCACGCTGGGCCAGGGCACCACGTCCCATGTCGTCCGATACCAGGAACGCATCCGGTGCGTTAGGCTCCCAGCGCAGTGGCACACCAAGGGCTAGGTCATACGGCTCAACTCGTTCGGCCACGCCCGCAACCTATCTCGGCAGACGCAATCTCATGCCGCGAACGGCACGTCTAGGTGGCGTCACAGTGGGGTGAGGATCATGAGTATCTCGTCGCGGTCGTCACCTGGGGCAAGCCGGAGCGCGGCCGGCCAGCGGCCGATCACGGTCCAGCCGAGCCTGCCGTAGAAACTCTCCAGCCCGGTACCGCCACGAGCGGCGAGGCGAAGCTGCTCCAGACCCATCTCCGCACGGCCAGCCTGCCTGGCGTGCGCCATCAGGGCACCTCCGATTCCCTGGCCGCGGAAAGCAGGGAGGGTCTGCAGATGGCTGACGGTGCCCCAATGAGCAATGAGCGGATAGGGATCGCGATGAAGGTGCACCCAGCCGGCCAGGGTATCGCCGGTCCGCGCGATGAGGAGCCGGCTGCGGCCAGGGTTTAGGCCGGAGATGAGCCGGTCGGCCGCCGGCGCGACGTCGGTGGCGTCGACGGGCGGAAACGGGAACCCGACCGCCCCTCCGGCGTTAGTGACCGTGATCCAGCAGTCGATAAGTTCCTGCCTCAGGCCGGAGCTGACCTGATCAGGACTCGTCAGCTGGTCGACAGCCGCATCAACATGCTCGTCCACACGCGCAGTCTGCCAGGCCGCTGCCTGACGCCGCGAAGGCATCCACTTCCGCCGCTGTCAGGTGGTTTTTGACTGGCTGATCTCGACGAGGTGGCCGTCTGGGTCTCGCAGGAAGCAGCGAATCTCGGAGCCCCAGTCATGCGGCGGAGTGAGGAACGCGGCGCCTCTGGACTCCAGTGCCTCATAGGCTGCCTGGCAGTCCGCCACGCGCAGCGTCATCGCGTGGCTGACCAGGTCGGCGTCGGCGGGCGGCTGGAAGACCACGGAGGGCTTGTCGGCGGTCGGGCCGCCGCCGCTGACCAGCAGCAGCCAGGTGCCAGCGAATCGCAGCACCACGCTGGTTCCGCCGTACTCGCGATACAGCTCGGCACCCAGGACGCCGACCCAAAAGTCCCGCGACCGTGCCAGGTCGGTGACCACCAGGATGTGCGTGACCGTCACATCAGGGCCCAGCGGGCCAGGCGGCTGCCGGTTCGCCATGATCCTCCCGTCCTCCAGCGGTGCGCCGATCGCCGCGATCGGCGCAGCACCGCACCGCCCCGCAGTACCAGCAGTCCCGTGCATCAGCGGCTAGCTGACCCGCGGCCGTGGGCTTCGCACCTTAGCGGCCGGTCCGACGAGTTATGTCGCCAATGCGCATAGGCGGTAGCCATGTGGGCCCGACAATCCGCCGATTCAGCCGGACTCGGGGTCAATCGATCACGGCTTCGGGCAACCAGGCTCCGCCGCCATCCGGTCACGCCACAGCGACTAGCGGCCGCCAGGTATGTGCACAGGGGACACGAAATTGCACCGTCGGGGGACCTGGTGACGCGGGCCTCGGCGGCGCCGTCCGGCGGCGGAGTCCTTACCGATTCCGTCCTATCCAGCGGCGTGATCGTGGCGAGTCCGGAGGATCTGGCTGTGAGTATGCTCCTGGCGGCGTGGTACTGGTGACAATCGTCGCACCGCCGGGGAGCCTGACGACGGTCTGAGTACTGCCGTCGGGCAGTCGCGTCGTGATCGATCCGTCGGGGTTGACGAGCGAGTTGCTGGCAGCGGTGTCGGCGGGGGCCGCTCCCAAGTCCGGCGGCTCATTTATGCCCGGCGCGTCGGCTGGCACGGCGGCCTCGGATGCGGTCGCGCCGGTGCCGGACTTCCCAATCCCGCCACTCGGCTCCGGAACAATGGATGTCACTCCCGGCTGAGGGTCCGGCGACTCCGGCGGAAACGTCGTGCTCGAGGCGTCGCCGGCCTGCGTCGCCGCCGCCGAAACGCCCGGGGCCGTCGCGGTTGTGGCGATCCTGTCGTCCGGCCGCGGAGCGTTGACCGACACGGTCCCGTCGGGATAGGTGATCGTCGTCGGCCCATCCGGAGTGAAGGTAAATGCAGGCATCGGCTCAGGCTCGTCCATGGCCCGGATAATAGTCGCCTGAACCCGCGCATTAAAGCGATAGCCCGGCGTAACAGAGTGATGCGCCTGAGCGGCCGCTCGTTAGTGTGTGGCGGCAGCCTCAACACGCAGTGAGGGTGCGCCGGCGATTGTCTGCAGGACGACGCAGTAGCGCTCGGTCAGACGCAACAGCGTTGCGAGGTCTCCCTCGGCGGCGTCGGTGTCGAGGTCGAACCAGACGCGGATCGCCCTGAATCCCACCGGCACATCTCTGTCGATGGCGAGCGTGCCGCGAAAGTCGAGTTCGCCCTCAGCGGTCACCGAGCCGCCGCGGACTTCGACGCCCAGCGAGGTGGCCACGGACCGCAGGGTGACCCCGGCGCAGGCGACGAGCGCTTCCAGCAGCATGTCACCGGAGCACAGCAGCGACCCATCCCCGCCGGTCGACGGGTGGAGACCTGCAGCAGCGAGCGCACGGCCGCTCTCTACCGAGCAGGAGATGCCCTCGCCAAGAGTTCCGGTAGCCCGCAGAGTCACGACAGCTGCGGTCGGATCCGCCCGGTAGCGGTCCTTAAGCGGTGCCTGTACCGACCGAAGCTCGTCACGACCGACACGCTCCCCACCAATGCCCGAGCTCATCGGCCCAGCATGCCAGCCGCGAGGCGCTGATGTTGCAGCGGCTCTTCACTTCAGCAGCGAGGAACACCGCCAGCGTGGCGTCGATGGTGCCGAGCTCTGCCAGGCGAGACAGCGTCGCGTCCAGTTGTCCGTGCCGGCGTAACGACACGCATGGCCGCGGCGTGACGGCCATCGTCGCGGTCAGCCGGGCGTTGCCGGCGAGCGCGACGTTGACCAGCGGCGCTGCGGCTGAGAAGTCGCGCGCGGTCTGCCCGCCGCGGGTGGCCCGGGTGCGGATGATGGAGATGACCGCGTCATCGGTCGCGGCGACCGGCGGGGCCGGCGACGCGCTCGCCGCTGGTGTAGGTGATCCACACCTGATCGCACCCGTTGATGCAAGCGCGCGTCTCGCCCTCTTGCCAGAACATGCAAAGCTAGGAGGAGTCACAACTGCCCCGGTAACGACTGCGCCGACCTCTACGAGGTCCGGATGATCGGCGCCTACGGCCCGACGGCCCGAGAAACTAGGACACTCCCAGGATGAAGCGCATTATCGGACTCGGTATCGGCGGACTACTGGCGCTCGTCGTCGGCCTCGTGCTGCCGCACATTCCCGACTCGGCGTTTCATGCCGTGATTGGCGACACGTCGTTCCAAGGGACGGTCGCGTACTGCCCCCGCTTCCGGCACCCCGGGTGGATTGGTATACGGGCCACCTCGGCGACCATCGCGCAGTTCCCCTCGCGCATGCGGTCATGCGCGACGGCCGCCGACGTGATGAACTTCAGCGCGTGGCTCATCATCCTCGGCGCGCTCGCGCTAACAATCGCCGTGGTCCTGCTGATCCTCGGCCGGACACGCCGACGCCCGGCCCTGCGCGCGCACGCCATCTAGGTTCAACCGGTTGTAGGCCAATCCGGCAATCGCTGGTCCCGGCACTTGAGCTCCACTGCGTATGGAACGCGATCATGCAAGCTCGACACAGTGCACGCCACCGACCTACTACGGGTTCCCTCGATCCCCGAGGAGGCTAGCTTGGCCGTGTCTGTGTCACTGCTGGTGGTGGCTGTTGCGACCGGGGTCGTGGCGATCTGGGACCTTGGCGGCCTGGCTACTGCCATGCGTGCGCGGCTTGACGCGATGCCCGTGCTGGGTGCTTCGAATAGACGACTGCGGCCATGGGTGTTCCGGGCGTTTGGCGTCTGGTGCATCGTCTTCGGCATCATCCAGTTCATTTATGCCTTTGCCACCGTGCACGGCAGGTCACACTAGCTCGTTGCCACGGACCGCTTCACCCGCGACTGAGCTTCAGTACCCGCTCAGCGTGTAGGTGATTTCAGCAACTTCTGGTCGCAGCGTTGATGTCGATGTTCTCGACCTGGGAATCGCGCAGGTAGGCGGTGACAGGACCTAGTTCGTAGTGCTGCTGCGCCGCGGTGGCCAGCTCGTCGATGGCACCGCCCGCGGAGGCCGGCAGCAACCCGGCGCGGACCTGGCGTTGCAGCCAGCGCCGGGGCAGTGTCGCGGATGACGGGCATGACCGCGGCCGCGCTCGCACCGTCATCGAGACGGGCGGCAGTCATGGCCGTGATGTCGGCGATGCCGCCGATTAGCCGCCGCAGTCTCAGCTTGAGGGATCCCGGCGGCCGGCATACCTGACGGGGGATCTCTGACTGGCCAGTTCCAGCGAGAACGGCCGCGGTTCCGTCGGCGCTGGCCTGGAAGTGGCCGGTCACGTGCGATGCGGGCGCAGGCGGCCAGGTCAGGCTCACCGGACTGCGCTCGCCGTCGGCATCCGCCGCGGCACCTCGGCGACATCGTCACGTAGCGCCCTGCCTGCCGTTCTGGCAGACCGAAGCAGCCCGCCAGACATGAGCTTCCGCCGACTGCCGACGCCATCAGATAGCAGGGCTGCACTACGCGCGTCGTAGGGCAGTGCTGCCGCCACCGGGACACCGAGCGCGTGCGCCACCTCGCCGGCCGAATGCGTGCCGGATCCGGTCAGCATGAGCGCAATCCGGGAGCTTCCGCCACCAAGCCGGGCGAGGATCTCGACCCTGGACCGTGCCGACCAGACCTGCCGAAGCGTCGGACGCAGGACGATGGCGACGGTGCGCGCAGCTGCCAGCACGGCCAGCGGCTGACCGGGGCCTGCGTCCAGTCGTCCGCAGTCTGCGATCACGTCGGCCGGCTGCACCGTCAGCGTCGCGGCGACCGCGGCCCACTCCGACGCCAGGCCGGACGCTTGTCGCGGATCGGTCAGCCCTGGCAGCAGCATCCTGGACCGGCCGGGGTCAAGGGTGATCAGCTGCTCGCCAAGTGCGCGCGCGGCGGCGTGGCGGTCGCGACCTGCGTCGATGGCGTGCTCCATCAATCCGTGGCTGGCAGCCACATGACCGGTCAGCAAGCCCGCCAGGACGTCGCCGCCGCTCGGGTCGCACTCAGCCACGATAGCGGCCGATGGCCACGTCAGGGCCAGCGCCAGGGCCAGCGTCGTCACGCCCGGCGAGCCGCCAGCCGAGACCAGTGCGTAGAGCTCTCCCACTGCTTACCCTCGCCTCGTCACGATGACCGCGAACTGGCCCGTGGACACCTGACTGGCGACCGCGGCCGCGCTGGCGTCAGTGACTAGCAGGTCGACGACGACGAACCCGTCTTGATCAGGCAGGTTGTTGACGGCCTCGACGACCGCCGGGACCGGTGCGCCTAGTGACGGCGCGCTGCCCGACGAGCCAGCCTGGCCTTGCTGTCCCGGGGTCGCGACGATCAGGACATGGTCGCCCGCCATCAGCCCGCTTGCTGGCAAGGCGTAGGGCTTGACCGGCGCGGTGACCAGCTCCTGGCCGGGTGACGGCGGTTGCAGGGTGGTCAGATCCGACGGCGCGAGCAAGGTCGACGGCCGCAGCGCTACCGCCGCGATCTCGCCACTGACCTGACCGATCTGCGCGGCCGGGATGACCTGGATGCCAGGGCCGACGATAACGCTCGCCGTTGCCACGTCGGCCGCAGTGATGACTGCGCCGACCGGAACAGGCTGCGTCACCATCACGACGGCAACCTGATGGTCGGCTCGCTGGTAGATAGCTGCGGACACCACAACGCCAGCGCCGGCCATTGCCACAGCCAGAGCGATCATGGCCGGCCGGCGCCGGCGCGGCAGCCCGTGGAGCCGCCCGATTTGCGGGCTCGGTAGACCGTGGCCTGCCCCGTTCGGCGCTATGTCGGGCTCGGGAAAGTACGTGGTCCCGACTCCCCCTGAATGCTGGCTGCTCACGGGATGGTCACCAGAGCCTCTCCTTGCGCGACCGGAACCGTGAAGTCGACCGGGACCGCCAGCGCAGAATCGAGGACGCCGCCGGCTCCGCCCGAGCCGGTCCAGCTGACCCGCCAGGTCACCGTGACCGATGCCTGATAGACGTTGCCTGGCTGGCCGGTGGACGGCCGCTGGTAGGTGTACGAGCAGTTCGTGTGCTGCGCTACGGCGGGCTTGCGCGGGTTGTACGCAGTGCCCGGCCCGGCGCAGCTGACCGGGCTCAAGCCGGCGCCGGGCTGGAACGTGAGGCGGACGGGGGCCGCCACGACAGCTGCCCAGACTGGACCTGCCTGCACGATTGCGGTCCGCTCGTGCCAGCTGGCGCCGGGAATCCAGAACCACTCCGGCAGGCCGACGAGTCCGTCACGGCCACGCGGCGGCGCGGTGCTCGGCTCGATGTAAGGGAGCTGGAGCTCACCCAGGGTTGTGACCAGCAGCTGCTGCGGCGTGACGGCAGGGGTGCCGGTCGCGTTATCGACCACGACGGCCAGCGGAGCCCCGCCGATCGCGCCCTGGCATTGCAAGAGCGCCCAGCTCTGACCCGTAGGCGGCGGCCAGGTCAGGCCGAGATTCAGCGCCTGGGCCTTACCCAGCACGATGGTGGTGCAGGCGCTGTTCAGCGTGGAGCCACCATTGCCGCCAGATCCACTGCTACCGCCGCTGCCCGATCCGGATGAGCACGGCACCGGTATGACAGTGCCGTCCACGTAGGGGTCGCAACCGCCGCCGCCGCTGCTCGCCACAGCAGGTGCAGCGCCAAGGGCAGCGACACCTGCGGTCATCGCAAGCACGGCCAGCCAGCTCATGAGCGGCCGTCCGGCAACCCTTACGGCTTGCATGGCACGTCCTCGACCAACTGGGAGTCCACGAGCCAGTGACCCCCGACCAGATCGAGCCGCGTGACCAGGTTGGCGCGTGGGACGCCGAGCGATCCCAGCACGATCTGACCAGTAGCGGCGTGGATCAGGCCCATGCCGCTGGTGTCGTCACAGTCGTGGGCGAATGCACGCCCGCCATTGATGGTCACGCCGGACACGTGCACGACGTCCTCGCCGTAGAAGCTCTCACCCCTCGACCAGATGGTGCTCATGGCCTGCACGAGTCCGCCGATCCGGCTAGCCGCCAGGTACGGTCGCAGCAACTCGCGCGCGGCCGACTTGCTTCTGGACTTGTCGGCCTGACCGAGTGCCGTCGTGTAGCTGGTGATCGCGGCGACGACTTGCTGGCGGGGCGTTTGGACAGCCGGCCCGGTGACCGCCGCTGGCTTCACGGCCTTGGCCGGAAGCTGCACGTGAGCGACGGCGCCGGCGCACGCCGTGAGCACCGGGGCGAGGCCGACCGCCACGACGAGCGGCGCTCGCCTTCTCGGCGCGGACGCCTCAGGTCGGGATAACGTCATATGGCACTCCACGGGTTCTAGCTGCCCGGCAGTCGGCTGAGCGGCCTTTGGCGTGTCGGATAGTGACCTGCACCGTAGGACTGGTCTGTGAGCAGCCGGTTAGCGCTGCGTTAGCGCGCAGGCAAGGGCTGCATTAGCAGCATCAGGGAGTTGGGCGACGCGCTGGTCGGCATAAGGGCGAGATGTTAGTCGCCGGCTGCGGACGGCTGCGCCACCGCGTGACACCCGGCCAGGGGAGCCATCCGGTAACAGCCGGTCTCCGGGTTCAGAGTGATCAGGCATGAGTCCGCGAGAGCCTGCGCCACCACCTGCGCCCCGGCGGCCGAGAGCACCAGCGAGTCCGGGAAGTCACGCAGGCCGGTCTTGGCGAGCGTGCGCAGCGCCGTGCGCGAGCGTGAGTCCAGCGCCCGCCAAGCGATGTCGAGCCGGCGGCTAACCGACAGGTCGCCGATCGAGAGCTCACCCAGCAGCGTGCTTGTGTCCGACACCGCAGCGGCCAGATCGGCAAGCCGCTGGGCCGGATTCGCCGCTAGGCGGGCGCCGGCAATGCGCAACGCCAGCGGCAGGCCGACGCACGCAGCCGCGATCGCGGCTGCTGCGTCAGGCTCGGCTTGTACCCGCCGCTGACCGGCGACCTTGGCCAGGAACGTGACAGCCTCGTCGGTGCTCAGACCGGTCAGGCTCAGGCTGCTTGCGCCCTCCAGATCAGCAAGCCGTGCGCTGCTCGTCACGATGACGGCCGAGCCTGCCGTCCCTGGCAGCAATGGCCGCACCTGCGCAGCTGAGGCCGCGTCGTCGGCCAGCAGGAGGACGCGGCGGCCGGCCAGTACCGAGCGGTACAACGCAGCCCGTTCCGCTGGGCGGGCTGGAACCCGCGCTGGCGGAACGCCCAGCGATCGCAGAAGCTCGCCGAGGACATGCGGCGGCGATTTAGGGTGCTCGATGCCGCCGAGCGTCACGTAGAGCTGGCCATCTGGGAACTCCGCGCTGGCAAGATGAGCGGCCTTGACGGCGAGGGCCGTCTTGCCGACCCCCGGCGGACCAGTGATGACTGTGACGGCAACGCCCGCTGCCGGCATTTGCCGGGCAAGAGCGTCGATGGCACGAACCCGGCCCGTGAAGTCCGGTGGTGGTGCGGGCAACTGGCAGATGGGGATCCAGGCCGGCAGCGCATCGGCAGGGACGGTCACAGGCCTTGGCCGGAACATCAGGTCGGGGCTGTCGTCCAGCATCTGCTGCAGCAGAGCCTGCGCTTCGGGGCCTGGATCCTGGCCGAACTCTCGCGTCGTCAGATCGCGCAGCCGGGAGTAAGCCGCCAGTGCCGCCGACTTCTGGCCGCACCGGTACAGGGCAAGCATGAGCTGCACATGCGGATGCTCGGCCAACGGGTCTGCCGCGCTCACAGCCCGGATCTGCGCGAGCACTTCGTGCTCCTGACCCAGCGCAAGCCGCGCGTCTATCAGCCATTCCCGCACGTCACGCCGCTGTGCGAGCAGCGCGTCCGCCATCAGTCGCATCACGGGCGTATCCGGCAAGTCGACCAGCGGAGGATCGCGCCACAGATGGCACGCCTGCCCGAGCAGCCGGGCCGCGTCCTCGGCGGCGCCATCATCCAGGGCGGCACGGCCGTGAGCC
Source organism: uncultured Actinomycetota bacterium (assembly GCA_963792725.1). GTDB lineage: Bacteria > Actinomycetota > Actinomycetes > Streptosporangiales > Streptosporangiaceae > JAJYUU01. The sequence continues at coordinate 981,058 of CAWBXJ010000006.1, forward strand.
GCCAGGTCATGGAAGCCGAGCATGTCGAGCTCGCCTGGCTCGATCAGCATCTGGTATCCCGAGGGCTGCGTGATCAGGCGGTCGTGACCGGCCAGGGCACGTCGCAGGTCGCGCATGCGAACCCGAAGTGCCGTCTCCGCGTCGCCTGGGGGTTCGTCTCCCCACAGTGCATCGATCAGGAGCGGCCTCGTGGGCGGCTGCCGCGCGTACATCAACAGCACCGCGAGCGTGCTGCGCTGTGAAGGCCGCGCGATGATCAGCGGCGTACCATCATCAGCTTCAGCTGATAACGGTCCGAGGACACAGAATCGCATAGCTATTTCCTGGACTGGTGAGTAAGTGACCATGTCGGCCCGGCTATTGCACGAGCACCATACTTCTGTCCAGCAGGCGTCATAGCAGCATCCGTAGCTACTCATGAGACAATGACATGTCGCAGGTCAGCACTCATATGGCTACACCCGGCCGTCGCCCGGCGGCCATTTGCGCATTCCAGCGCGGATGCCCGGCCGGATCCTGGCCGTGCGTATTAGCGGAGCACGACATGGTGAATGCGTCATGCGCGGCGCCGACGGGCGGTTTGAGTAACACCCTGGCAACGCGGGCGTAACTGAATTCGAGTTCCCGCGCTATTTGCCTGACGGGTGTGGAAGTGCGGCAGCGAAGAGGTCGCCCTTGTCCGCCACTCGCGCTACTACTTCGTCGGCCGTGAATACGAGGTCTGTGGCTCGTTTGCAGGCCCCGACCTCATCCCAGCCGACCGGTGTGGACACCGTGGGCTGTGGCTGCGCCCGCAGTGAATACGGCGCCACGGTCGTCTTCGCGGCGTTGTTCTGGCTCCAGTCGATCAGCACCTTGCCCGGCCGCAGCGCTTTGGTCATGCGCGACACCACGAGGCTGGGCTGCTCCTGCTCTAGCCGCTCAGCCAGATCCTTAGCCAGGTCGCTTGCCTCCTGCGAACTCAGCCCGCCCACTGCGGCGTACAGCTGGAGGCCCTTGCCGCCAGAGGTCTTCGCCGCCGGCGTGAACCCAAGGTCCGCCAGCAGCGGCCGCAGCAGCTGCGCCACCTGGCAGCACTCGACGATGGTGGCGGGCGGACCGGGGTCTAGGTCGAAGACCAGCAGGTCGGGCTCCCCCAGGTGCGGGTAGCGCCACATCGGAGTGTGGAGTTCCAGTGCTGCGAGGTTGGCCGCCCAGATCAGCGTCGGCAGGTCGCCGCCGATGATGTACTCGATAGTGTCCCGCGACTTGGTCGACCCCGGCGACGCGATCTTCGCCGTCGGAACCCAGTCGGGTCGGTGCGGCGGGGCGTTCTTCTGGTAGAAGAACTCGGCGTCCACGCCTTCGGGATACCGCTTGATGGTCACTGGCCGCGCCGCGATGTGCGGCAGCATTACCTGCGCGACCTTGAGGTAGTAGTCGATCACCTGGGCTTTTGTGAACCCAGCCGCTGGATACAGCACCTTGTCCAGGTTGGACAGCGTCAGCGTGCGACCGTCGACTTCTACCTGCACCTTCCGCGCGTCAGGGCTCACGTATGACCTCCGCCGGATCTTTGTCGTTCCGCAGCCCCTTGTATGCGGGCGCGCGAAGCCGCCCGGACTTCGTCCAGTCCGCGAACTGCACCTCTGCCACGAGCTCGGGCTCGACCCACCGTGCGAAGCGCGCATCCTCCGCCGGGATCGTGCGCGCGAACGGTGAGGTGTCCCGGCGCAACGGCGCCAGCCGGTCGGCGAGCATGCGCAGCGTCTGCTGCGTGAACCCGGTGCCCACGTGCCCGCTGTACACCAGCGTGCCGTCGTCGTCATGGACGCCGACCAGCAGCGAGCCGATCCAGCCGGCCCGTCCGCCCTCGCCTGGCTTCCAGCCGCCGATTACGACCTCTTGGCGGCGCACGTTCTTGATCTTGCGCCAGGACGTCGTCCGCCGTCCAGGCTCGTATCGCGAGGCGAGCCTCTTGGCGATCACGCCTTCCAGGTGCTGCTGCTGGGAGACAGCCTGGACATCGGCTGCGGACTCGCCGATAAACGCCGGCGGCACCTGCCAGCGACCGCCACCGAGGCCGAGGTCCTCGAGCAGCTGCCTGCGTCGCGCGTACGGCTCGTCCAGTAGGGCCTGGCCGTTGAGCCACAGCAGGTCAAAGGCGAGGTAGCTGACCGGGACCTGCGCCGCCAGCACCTTCGCCTGCGCCGCTGTGCTGATGTTCATCCGCTGCTGCAGCGCTTCGAAGTCTGGCCAGGACCCGTCGCCGAACGCCACGATCTCGCCATCGAGGATGGCCTGCTCGGCCTCGACCGCTGTAGCGAGGCCAGCCAATTCGGGGTAAACGAAGGTGATGTCGCGCGCGGTCCTGGATGTCAGCCGAACCTGGCCTCCGGAGATGAACGCGAGCGCACGCAGCCCATCCCACTTCATCTCGTACGCCCAGCCAGCGTCGCCGACGGGCAGCGTGCCGGACGTGGCCAGCATCGGCAGCATCCCGGCGGGCGGCTCGCGGCGACCCTTGTCGGCGTTCACACCCCGATCATTACCCGACCGGTCAGCCGCTTGTGGACCGGCCCCCGACGCCACTAGACCAACCCGCAGGCCGAGGGGGCCGAGCGGCCGAGCGGCCCATGCCGCTCGGCCCACCAACAGGGATGCCCGAGCTGATCAACCTGACCGTGGCCAGGCTGACCCGTCAGCCCATGGTCTTGGCGCCGTCAATTGCCTCCCTGATGATGTCGGCGTGTCCGGCGTGCTGGGATGTCTCCGCGATGAGGTGCAACAGCACCCGGCGAACGGACCAACTGGAGCCCGGCTCGTACCACGGCGCCTCGGGCAGCGGCTGGCGCGCGTCGAGGTCAGGCAGCTTGGCCAGCAGCTCATCGGTCTCCTTCGCCGCGGCTGCGTAGTCGTCGAGCAGCCCTGCCAGCGTCTCTCCTGGCAGCATCCGGAAGCCGTCGAGCCAGGCCTGCATCTGTCCTGGGTCATCCCAGTTGCCGGTGGCGACTGGGCCCTCGACAATGAACCTCGCCCAATTGCGCTCGACGCTCGTAACGTGCTTGATGATCCCGCCCAGGCATAGCTCGCTGGCTGTGGTCCGCTGAGCCGCCTGCTCGTCAGTCATGTCCCTGGTGGTGAACCGCAGGAAGTCTCGGTGCTTGGCAAGTGTCGCCGCGAAGTCCGCCCGCTCGCCAGTCAGGTCGTGATCGACAGTGCCCATCGCCGTGGCCTCCGCAGCCTCCGCCGGCAGCCCTGCGCCGCCTCTGAACTGCACGTTAGCGCGAGGGTACGACAATCAGCCGTCCGGCGTATCCAGGGGCTAGCCGACTGCTTAACGGGCGCGTGAGACAGTTCGGTGATGTGTCAGCAGCTCGACCAGCACCAGTTCGGCATCCGGATGGAATGGGGCTTGCGCGGCGCGCAGGCGATCTGCGGCGGCGCCCACTATGCCGTCGTCATCGACGTGCTGAGCTTCACCACTACGGTGAGCGTGGCTGTCGATCAGCAAGTGGACGTGTTCCCGTATCCGTGGCACGACAACTCGGCTGGGGCGTTCGCCCGACAGCATCGGGCGGTCCTGGCCATCGGCCGGTCGGAGGCCGCGGCGGCCACGGCACGCACTGTGTCGGAGGCCACGGCCGCCACGGCTCGCGCTGCATCGGACGTCGCGGCGGCCGCTGCGTCGGACGTCGCGGCGGACGCTGTGTCGGACGTCGGGGCGGCCGGGGCAGGGCCGCCGCCCGGCAGGAGCGTGACGCCGAGTCAGCCCGGGCCGATCAGCCTGTCCCCGGCATCGGTCAGGGGCACGCCCGGACTTGACCGGATTGTCCTACCGTCGCCGAACGGCTCGGCTCTCGTGAGCACGCTGGCCAGTTCGGGGCCGGACGTCCGGGTCCTGGCCGCCTGCCTGCGCAACCGAACAGCGATCGCGACCTGGCTGTCGAACCAGCCGTGTCGTGCGGCCAGTCCCAGGATCATGGCCGTCATTGCGGCCGGTGAGCGGTGGCCAGACGGCTCGCTTCGGCCCGCCGCCGAGGACCTGTGGGGCGCGGGCGCCGTCATCGCGGCCCTGGCCGGCCTCGGCGTGACCGGGTTTAGTCCGGAGGCGCGATCGGCGGCTGCGGCGTGGCGCGCCATCGAGCCGACGCTGGGCGAGGCCCTTGCCACCTGTAGCAGCGGCGCGGAGCTAGCCGGGGCAGGCTTTAGCGGTGACGTGGCTATTGCCGGCGAGCTGGACGCCAGCAGGTCCGTGCCGGTACTGACCGGCCTGCGGTTCACCGACGCGAGCCGAGTCCCTTAGTCCCCACTCGACCAGGTCCAGCTACCGGCCGGCCGCAACTAGGAGCGCGCCCGACCCGTTGGCGGGGCGTCATCGGGGTACATCTCAGTGCCTCCGTGGAGCGTGGCTGCCTCGCTGCTGCTGCTAGAGCGTCAGGAGAGTTCCAGCGACGACGCTGCCACCGTGGCGGGGCGGCGCTGCAGCCGTGGCCAGGGACGATGCATCCACTCGTGGCCGGGGACGACGCGGCCACCTAGGGCCGGTCGCCGCCGCCAGCCCACGCCCACACAGAACCAAGATGGCCGCTGCGGGCATGCATCGGCGAGGCATTTCGGGGTAGCGCCGCAATATGACAGACTTATCCTATAGATCTAATAGGTTTATCGTTCGGGAGGAAGCCGTGGCACTGCCAGACTTCTTCGTGGCGGGCGCGCCAAAGGCGGGTACGACCGCGCTGCACGCCGCGCTGGCACAGCATCCGGAGCTGTACCTGTCCACGGTCAAGGAGCCCAAGTTCTTCCTGACCGACGGCCCGCCCCCGACGCAGGGCGGGCCGGGCGACGCGAAGACCTACCGCGAGCATGTGTGGCGCCGATCGGACTACGAGGCCCTGTTCGACGCGGCTCCGGCCGGCACGCTGCGCGGTGAGTCGACGCCGTTCTACCTGTACCGGGGCGACGCGCAGCGCCGCATCAAGGCGCTGGTCCCGAACGCCCGGCTGATCATCGTGGTCCGTGACCCGGTCGAGCGGGCGCACTCGAACTGGACCCACCTCTGGTCGGCCGGCCTCGATCCGATCGGTGACTTCGTCATGGCCTGCGCGGCCGAGGACGAGCGAGTAGCGGCCGGCTGGGCAGACTTCTGGCATTACAAGCGCATCGGCCTGTACGGCCAGCAACTGCAGCACCTGTACTCCGTCTTCCCGCCCGAGCAGGTCCTGGTAATTCGCTATCGCGACCTCGTCGACGATCCGCGGGGCGCCCTCGACCGCATCTGCGGCTTCCTCGGCGTCGGTCAGGGAGTCATCGACCACCTGCCGCGCGAGAACGTGACTGCACACCCCGAGCCGACCCGCCGACACCAGTACACGGCGCGAATCCTGCGCGCGGCGTCGGCGTTCACCGTTCGCCTGCCCGGGCACAAAGGCCGGGAGATCGTCGACCGGCTGGAGAGCAGCCTGCAGGAAGGGGCAGCCCCGCGGCAGCCGCTGACCTGGGCGGAGCGCCATGCCCTGCTCCCGTTCTTCGAAGCCGATATCCGGCTGCTGGAGGAGCTGACGGGCGATGACTACAGCAACTGGCTACAGCCGCGCGAGGCCTCGGGCGGCCTCGTTGGCGCCAGGCCGGCTGGCCAGCGCCAGGCGCGTAACGGGCGGCCGCGGGAGTTCTAGTCCGCCAGCGACGGGGACCCGCTAGCGCAACTCGGTGCGCAGCTCATGCAGGCCGTCTGGCCTGGTCAGCTCGTAGTACCAGCGCTCGCGGCCATTGCCGAGATCCACGATGTCCAGGTAGCGCAGCCCGCCGCGGCCATCTGGCGGCCCCCCAACCGGAACGCTGCCGATAGCTGCCAGCGCATCCGGCGACTCGCCGACGGCTACGCCAGTCCGCTCTTCGTAGTTCTCTGCTGCGCTTGCCCGGCCGTCGTAATAGGCCACGATCTCGCCCGGCTGGAAACGCACCGCGCTCACCCGGACCCCCCGCGAGTCCCACTCGCCTGGCCGGGGGCTCAGCGCGTGGCCGTGCCAGGTCCACCCGACGCCGTCCGAGCTCGTTGCGTAGTCGGTGGTCATCCGGTCGGTGCCGGCCGGGTCATCGAGCGGATGCACAGACGCCCACAGGTGCCATGAGCCGTCGTGGCTGAGGATCACCGGGTCCTTCACCGCAGTGACGGAATCGCCGGGCAGCACGACCGCGCGCTGCCGGGTGTCAAAGGCATCTGGCGTGGCGGCCTCCATCAGCTCCACGCGCCAGTGCTTGGTCCCCCAGGTCGCGCAGCTCAGGTAGAGCCGCCAGGCCCCCGCCGGAGTTCGTACCAGCGCCGGGCGCTCGAGCGACTCGGTGTCCATCTCGTCTCTGGTGATCACCTGGCTGGTCTCGAAGTGGACGCCATCGGCCGAGCGCGCGATTGCCACCGCATAGCCGCGGCCGTGGCCGATCGGCAGGCGCAAGCGGTAGGCCAGCACGATCTCGTCGCCGTCACGGACCGCGCTCGGGGCACCGGACCAAGTCCCCGGCTCGGTCCCTGGTGGCTCGATGGCCACCACCGATAGTTCTGGCGTAGGTGCCAGACCGGCGAGCTGCGAGCGACTGTCTTCGGTGATCACGATGCGAAGAATAGGTGATCCGCCGTCCTGGCCGGGCCGATCCGCAGTCTGGCTCGGGCCGTCGCGCGACCTTTCCGCGGCATCCGGCTGGAACCGCTGAGGCGACCTGCCAATCCGCTCAGAGCGACCCGCCAATCCAGTCAAAGGCGCCCCCGGCAATAGCCTCATGGCGACCCGTCAATCCAGCCAAGGGGCCGCCAGTGCCCGGCGGCGACCCGCCATCCCGGCCGAGGCCACCTGCCACGGCCGACGGCAGCCGTCGGCAGAACGACGCGCCGCGAGTTCGAGCCGCGCCGATTCATCCCTTCGTCACCGAACAGCAACAATTCTGACTCTCGCCCGGAATGCCCACTCGCGATAGATTGCGTTTACTGCGTAGTCGTCCTGATAAGCACCGGGGGTCCAGTGGACGCGCTACAGCTTGGTGATCCTGTGGGGGTGGGTAGGTACCGCCTGCTCGGGCGGCTGGGTGCGGGCGGAATGGGCCGCGTCTATCTCGGCCAGGCTCCCTCCGGGCGGCTCGTCGCGGTGAAGCTGATCCGGCCGGAGCTGGCAGACGATCCGGACTTCAGGCGGCGCTTCGCCCAGGAAGTGCACGCGGCGCGTCGTCTCGGCGAGATCTTCACCGCGCCGGTCGTCGACGCCGATCCCGATGGCCCGCAGCCCTGGCTGGTGACCGCGTACGTCGACGGACCGTCGCTGTCGCAGGCAGTGAACGCCCAGGGCCCGATGCCGATCGAGTCGGTGCTGACGCTCGCCGCTGGGCTTGCCGAAGGCCTCCGCGCCGTACACGCCGCTGGCCTGGTGCACCGTGACCTGAAGCCGTCCAACGTGCTGCTGGCGGGCGACGGTCCGCGCATCATCGACTTCGGCATCTCCCGTGCGCTCGACGCGGCAGCGCTGACCAATGCGAGCGGAGTCGTCGGCTCACCCGGCTTCATGTCCCCTGAGCAGGCCGAGGGCCGTCACGTCGGGCCGCCGACCGACATCTTCAGCTTCGGCGGTGTGCTGGCGTTCGCCGCGACGGGCGAGCCCCCGTTCGGCGCGGGGTCGGCATCCGCCCTGCTGTACCGGGTTGTGTACGGCACCGCCGCGACTGGGCACGTGCCGGACCGGGTCAGGCCACTGGTCGAGCGGTGCCTAGCCAAGGATCCGGCCAGTCGGCCGACGACTGGCGAATTGCTCGCCGAACTCGGCCGCGCCGCCCCCACGGCATGCTGGCTGTCGTGGCACGGCGTGGCCGTCCGTACGGCGGGCGATCTGCCAGCGACCGAACTGGACCAGCACAAGGACGGGAACGGGGTCGCCGGCCTGCACCCCACCCCAGCCCTCGCGGCCGCCCTCCCGGAGCCGCGAGCCGACCGCTGGTCAGCCATCGACCCGCAGCGCCCGGATGTCCGCCAGCCCGGCGCCGACCAGCAGTATCCCGATGACCGCCAACCCGCAGCCGATCGCCTGCCTGCCACCGACGGCGAACGCGGCGCCGGGAGCGTTGCCGCCATGGCCCGCAGTCCCGTCGCCGGCGGTGTTCATCGGGCGGCGGGGCACCGACGGCGGCAGGCCCGCCGATCGCGGCGGCCTGCGCGGCATCGGGCGGTCGGTCTGATCGGCGCGGTACTCGCCGCTGTCCTGGCGTTAGGGACGGCCGCCGTGGTCGCGTTCGCGTCCTGTCCCATCGTGCCTACGAGGCGAACGCAGGCTCGGCCGCCCCGCTGAGCGCTGATACACCCGGCCGACGCCAGGCCGACCTGTTAGCCGACCTGTGCGGTCCGGCCCGCCCAGAACGGCGTCCGCAGCTGGCGCTTGAGGATCTTGCCCGACCCGGTCCGCGGCAGTTCCTCGATGAAGTCGACGGACCTCGGCACCTTGTAGCTGGCCAGGTGCTGCTTCCCGAACGTCTTGATCTCCTCGCCCGACAGCGAGGTCCCAGGCGCGAGAACGATGGTCGCGTGCACGATCTCGCCCCACTCCTCCGACGGGATCCCGAACACCGCAACGTCGTAGATCGCCGGATGCTGCTCGAGCGCCGCCTCGATCTCGGCCGGATAGATGTTCATGCCACCCGAGATGATCATGTCGCTCTTGCGGTCGCAGATGTAGAGGTACCCCTCGTCGTCCCAGTAAGCGATGTCACCGACCGTGTGGAAGTCGCCGCGACTCGCCGCGGCGTAGCTATCCTGCTGCTTGTAGTACTCGTTGAAGACGCCCTTCGACCGGACGAACAGCTCTCCGGAATAGTCGGGTCCGCTGCCCGTGACGACGTTCCCGTCCGCGTCGAAGAGCACGATCTCGATGCCCGGAGCTGGCTGGCCGCATGAGCCTGGCTTGCGCATCTGGTCCTCTGGCCGCAGCACGCAGTCAACACCCAGCTCGGTCGAGCCGTAGACCTCCCACAGCGACTCGGGCGGAAAGTCGGCGACGTACTGCTGCTTGAGCGCGTAACTCCACGGCGCTGCGTTGGCGATCATGACCCGCATGGAGGATTTGTCGTATTTGGCCTTGATCTCAGGCGGCAACGCGCACACCATCCGGACCAGCGCCGGTGCGGAGAACGTGGAGGTGACCTGGTACTTCTCCACCAGCCGCAGCCAGTCCTCGGCGTCGAACTTTCGCTGCACCACGATGGTCTGGCCAAAGAGCAGACCGATGCCCATAAACGCGCCAGGACCGCTGTGGTACAGCGGCCCGGACGTGATGTAGATGTCCTCCGGCCGGTAACCAAGCAGGCTGACGAGGGCCATGCCAGTCTCCATGTCCGTGGCGTACCGGACCGCGCCTTTCGGCTTACCGGTTGTACCCGAGGTGTAGATCATCGTCCCGCCGGTACCGACGGCCTCCCCGACGTCCGCGGCCTGCTCCGATGCCGAGGCCGTCAGCTCCTCGCTGCTGAGCATCCCGGCCCTGCCCGGGCCGCCGAACACTATGACGTGCCGCAGGTTCGTGAGCGCACCAACCAGCCCGTCGAACAGGTGCGCATAATCCGCGTCGACATAGGCGATCTCGGAGTCGGAGTGGTCGACGACGTACCTGGCCTCTTCCGGCGTGAGCCGGTAGTTCAGCGGCACCGCGACGGCACCGATCTTCCTGGCGGCGTTGATGACGGAGACCACCGGCACGGAGTTCGGGCCGCACCAGATCACCTTCCCGCCGGGCCGAGCGCCCAGGTCGAGCAGGACGTTCGCGAGCCGGTTAGCGGCCGCCTCCAGCTCGGCGTATGTCAGCTGGACTACGTCGTTGCCACCCCGGTCGTCAATGACCGCGAGCTTGTCCGGCTGAGTCTCGGCGTAGACCGTCAGGATGTCTGGCATCGCACCTGTCCCTCGTAGACCTCGCTGCCGCAGCAGCCTGATTGCTCAGGTACACCTTGTACCGAATCCCGCTCGGTTGTCACCATCCGCGGACCGGCTTTCTCACCTGCGGCCACCGTCCCGGCGGCCACCGTCTGCCGTGGTCCGAGCCGCCGCCGGAACTGACGCCGCACCTGAAGCGGCAGTTGTCGCCGCAGCGCCGGCGGAGGCCACTCGCAGGGCGGCGGCGACAAGCAGGTCCGCACGCTTGGCTGCGTACGGCTCCTCGGCCCTGGTCTCCGCCAGGAGCTTGTCCGGGTCCTGGCCAGCGCTCTCGGCCTCGGCCTTGCCGTCCTCCGTGAGCCAGCGGCTGACCTGCGCCGCGTCGACCTCGGGGTGGAACTGCACCGCGAGGTGGCGGCCGATGCTGAACGCCTGGACGCACACGTCGTTGCGCGCCAGGATGCGGGCCCCGGGCGGCGGCAGGCAGAGGTCCCCGTGGAATTCCAGCCAGGGTCCTTCGTCGATCAGCTCAGGATCAAGAGTCTCGACCGTGGTCCAGCCGATCTCCATCCGCGGCGCCCGCTCGACCTGCCCGCCGAGCGCTGCGGTTAGCGACTGCGCCCCGAAGCAGATGCCCAGCACGGGGATCCTGGCGGCGTCCGCCGCCCGGATCCAGTCCAGCTCAGCGCCGATCCAGCCGCTGATGCTCTCCTCGTAGACCGACCAGACGGCGCCGAGGATGATCACGTGATCGACGCCGTCGAGCGGCGGCAGCGGGCCGCCCTTCGGGTACAGGTGCACACTCAGCTCGGCGCCACGCGCCGCGAACGCATCGGCGATGTATCCGGCGTCGTCGATGCCGTGATGGCGGAGCACGATGACCCGCATCGGGCCTCCTTCGGCCGCAGTCTGCTTTTCAGGACCATTGTCCGGGAACGGGCCCGTCCACGCACATCAGAGCCGGCACGCCAGAGCCCGCACACCCGAGGCCACACGCCGGAGCCTGCCCGCCCGAGAATGCCCGGCCGCGGCCGCTTAGGCGAGCTAGCAACGTCGTGGCTGGAACTCTGCTGCTGATACAGCGTCAGTACCGAGGCAGCCATGAGCTACGACCCGGCCCGGGCGCCCGGCATCCGCGGCCGCCCGATGCCGCGGCCAAAACGAGGTGCGGCGAGCACCCCGGACTGGCCAGGATGGTCTATGGCCTGGCGACTTACCGACAACCTGGACACATTCCTGGACGCGGCCGGTGATCATCTGTGTGCGGATCCGGTCCTGCACACGGTGCCTCTCACGGTGCTGGAGACGGTCCGGCTCGTCGGCTCGTCTGCGTTCGGCGACAGCCCGCCCCTCTTTGGCTGGCACGAGTCGGCCGACGGCATCGTCGATGGCGCCTTCTTGCAGACGCCACCGTTCCCTCTCCTGCTGGCGACGCTGCCGCCAGCGTCGGCCCGGTCCCTGCTCGATCTGCTCGCGACCGAGCGCAAGCTGCCCGCGGCTGTCAACGTCCCTGGTCGTGACGAGGCCAGCCTCCTGACCGCGTGGGCCGCGGCGACCGGCGGCAACGGAGTGACCCGGATGCGCAGCCGGCTGTTCCGGCTCTCAGTGCTAGTACCGCCCTACCCGGTGCCGCCCGGTGGTGCTCGGCTGGCCAGGGAAGGTGACCGCGAGTTGCTAACGGACTGGCATGCTGCTTTCGCCCATGAGACCGGCGCCGGCCTCCCGGAGCACGCCGGGCGGATCGTGGCCGACCGTCTCGGCCATGACGGATTCATGCTGTGGGAGGACGGCGGTAAGCCGGTAGCGATGGCCGGCCTGACGCGCGAGGTGGCCGGCGTCATCCGGGTGAGCGACGTGTACACGCCGCCCGGAGACCGGCGGCGCGGCTACGGTGGCGCTGTCACGACGGCGATCAGCCAGGCAGCACTCGATGCGGGCGCCGACGCGGTCGTGCTGTACACCGATCTGGCCAATCCGACCAGCAACGCGCTTTACCAGCGGCTCGGCTACCGGCCCGTCGGCGATCGCGTAGTGCTCGACCTGGCTCAGCGCAATGACGCCGAGCCTGATGTCACTGGCAGCGCGGGAGGTCCGTCTTAGTAGGCATGAGAATCGCGATAGTGGGCGGCGCCGGCACCCTCGGCCGGCACATCACAGTCGAGCTAACCAAGCGTGGCCACGACGTGCGAGTGCTGAGTCGCCACAGCCAGCAGTACCCGGTCGACCTGGTCACCGGTGAGGGGCTAGCAGCGGCGCTGGACGGTTGCGCCGTCGTCGTAGACGCCAGCAACGCAGCTGCGCCGCGACGAGCCGCGCAGGTCCTGGTGGAAGGTTCCAGGCGACTGCTGACGGTCGAGCGGGAGTGCGGTGTCAGCCACCACGTTGGCATTTCGATCGTGGGCTGCGAGCGTGTCCCGATGGGCTATTACCGGGTCAAGGCCGAGCAGGAGCGCGTGATCGAAGCCGGGCCGGTGCCGTGGAGCATCGTCCGGGCTACCCAGTTCCACGAACTGGTCGCTACGGCCCTGGCCGCGGCCGGGAAGTGGCATGTCCTGCCTATACCGGCCGCTCGGCTGCAGACGATCGCGGCCGTGGAGGTGGCACAGGTCGTTGCCAACGTGGCTGACCGCGAGCCCGGCGGCCGGATCCAGGTCGCCGGTCCGCAGGTAATGACCGCCGCCGAGCTTGCCCGCACCTGGAAGTCCGTCACCGGCCGCAAAGCGCTCTCGATCCCGGTACCCGTGCCAGGCACGCTCGGCCGTGCGCTGCGATCGGGCGCACTGACAGCCGAGCACGCCGACGTACTCGGCGTGCAGACGTTCGCGGACTGGCTCGCCGCAGTCGATTCGCAGGCTGCTCAGTCCGCTTAAGGCGAGGCCGCCAGAACTGGGCAACCGCCTAAGGCACGTCGCCAGATCTGGCCATCCGTCTAAGGCGCGACGCCCGTCGAAATAGGGAGTGCTTCCGATTCGCCAGGGCGGGCCTTACGGCGAGTCTCAGGGTTGTGGACCTGACGATCGGGTCCGGACCTGAGGAGTAAGCATGTTCCCGAGCTTCCCGCGACTCGCTGAGGTAATCGCCGCTGAGCGTGCCGCCGACTTCCAGCGTGATGCCGCGGCCTACCGCCGGGCTCGCCGCGTCTCGCGGCCTCGCCACTTCGGCCGGCCTCGGCATGTCAGCCGGACGCAAACCAACCTGGACGTGGCCGCAGCTCGGTCACGCGGCACATCGAGCCATGTGCCCGCCGGTGCTGCCCGCCACGACTCGTGCGCCACATCGCGCGCGATCTAGGCTCGCCAGAAGTCGAGCAGCCAGCTATGCGAACACACATTTGGATTTGCGTCGTATCATCGAACGTATGGACGGAGCCATCCAGGGATCGCTGCTCGACCTGACGGACTCGCCGGCGCCAGGCCCGCTCGAGCACATCCAGCGCACCGAGCTAGCGGCAGGCGCGTGGATCGACATGCTGCCTGGCTGGATGAGGGGCGCCGACGAGTTGTTTGAACGACTGCTCCATGTGGTGCCATGGCGGGCCGAGCGGCGGCGAATGTACGAGCGAGTTGTCGACGTGCCAAGGCTGCTGTGCTTCTACGCCGCCGGCGAGGCCCTGCCAGATCCGCTCCTCGTCCAGGCGAGGGATGCCCTCGACGCCCACTACGCAGCCGAGCTAGGCGAGCCGTTCGTGACCGCTGGCCTGTGCCTCTACCGCGATGGCCAGGACAGCGTAGCGTGGCACGGCGACACGATCGGCCGGGGCAGCACGCAGGACACGATGGTCGCGATCATGTCGCTCGGCACCCCGCGGCCGCTGCTGCTTCGTCCGGTTAGTGGTGGTTCCACACTGCGCCACGACGTCGGGCACGGCGACCTGCTGGTCATGGGCGGCAGCTGCCAGCGGGCCTGGCAGCACTCGATCCCGAAGTCGGCGAAGCCGACCGGACCGCGGATCAGCGTCCAGTTCCGCACCCGCGACGTCCGCTAGCCCGCGGTTGACCGGCCGCCAGCCTGGGCAATTTAGCGGATATGGCTGCCGACGGTGGAGGGAATCAGGCGATCTGGCCGACTGGCAGAGGCCAGGGCAGCGCGGCGGTGGGACGGGCACCCACGGCGCCGGATGCCGGCTCCGGGGCAGACGGGAGCGCAGCCCGCCTGGGCACGGCCTTCGCTCCGGAGCAGCGGCCCGATCTGGCGGTACCGCCGTTCGCGGTGGCCTCGCCGTACCCGCCGATCGCTGACTACGCCTTCCTGTCGGACTGCGAGGTCACCGCGCTCGTAGCGCCGAGCAGCGCCGTCGAATGGATGTGCCTGCCCCGGCTGGACAGCCCGAGCGTGTTCGGCGCGATCCTGGACCGGGACGCTGGCCGGTTCAAGTTCGGGCCGGAGAACATCTCCGAGCCTGCCGACCGCCGCTACCTGCCGGGCACGATGGTCGTCGAGACCAGCTGGGACTGCGGCGAGGGCTGGATCGTGGTCCGCGACTGCCTGCTGATGGGCCCGTGGCGGCACGAGCATCCGGGCCGCAGCTCGCACACGCGGCCGCCGACCGACTATGACGCCGAGCACACGCTGCTGCGGACGGTCCGCTGCGTCCACGGCACCGCGCAGCTCGTCATGGACTGCGAGCCTGTCTTCGACTACGGCCGGATCCGTTCCGGCTGGCGGCACACCGAGCGGGGCTATTACCAGGCCCAGATATCACCGGAGGAGAGCGAGCTGACGCTGACGCTGGCCTCCGATATCCGCATCGGAATCGAGGGGCCGAGTGCCCGGTCGCGCACCCTGCTGCATGAGGGTGACACGCGATTCTGTGCCCTGTCGTGGGGCAGTCTCGACCCTCCCCAGGACTACGAGGAGGCTTACCGCCGCCAGGTGTGGACCTCGCACCACTGGCAGCACTGGCTCGCACGCGGTGATTTCCCTGACCATCGCTGGCGCAGCTACCTGGCGCGCAGCGCGCTGACGCTCAAGGGCCTTACCTTCGCGCCGACCGGGGCCATCGCGGCCGCGGCGACCACATCGCTGCCGGAGACGCCTGGCGGCGAGCGGAACTGGGACTACCGCTACAGCTGGATCCGCGATGCCACATTCGCGCTGTACGGCCTGTTCACGCTCGGGTTCGAGTGGGAGGCCAGCGACTACTTCGCGTTCCTGACCGATGTCGTCGAGCGAGACCGCGGCGACATGCAGATCGTCTACGGGATCGACGGCCGCAGCGAGCTGCCCGAGCAGACGCTCAAGCACCTCCACGGCTACCAGGGCGCCCAGCCGGTCCGGATCGGCAATGACGCCTATGCACAGCAGCAGAACGATGTGTGGGGCGTCGTGCTTGACTCCCTCTACCTGCACACAAGATCACGCGACCGGCTGGACGAGCGCGTCTGGCAGATGGCCAGGCATCAGGTCGAGCACGCCCTCGAGCACTGGCGCGAGCCTGACCGCGGCATCTGGGAAGTCCGCGGCGCCCCTAAGCACTTCACCTCGTCGAAGCTGCTGTGCTGGGTCGCGGCTGACCGCGGTACCCGGCTGGCCAGGATCAAGGACGACCCGGACGCGGCGCGGCGCTGGCAGCAGGCCGCCAACGAGATCCACGCCGATATCTGCGCGAACGCCGTGGACGATCGCGGCGTCTTCTGCCAGCACTACGAGACCACGGCGCTGGATGCCTCCGTGCTGCTGATGCCGATGTTGCGGTTCCTGCCACCCGACGATCCGCGCATCCGCGCCACCGTGCTCGCCGTCGCCGACGAGCTGACCCAGGACGGCCTGGTGCTGCGCTACCGGGTCGAGGAGACCGACGACGGACTGTCGGGGAGGGAAGGCACGTTCACGATCTGCTCGTTCTGGCTGGTGTCGGCGCTCGCAGAGATCGGCGAGCATCGGCAGGCACGTGACCTGTGCGAGAAGGTCCTGTCCTACGCCAGCCCGCTGCTGCTGTACGCCGAGGAGATCGAAGCGACTTCCGGGCGGCACCTCGGCAACTTCCCGCAGGCCTTCACGCACCTGGCGCTCATCAACGCGGTCATGCACGTCATCGAGCACGACGAGGAAGAGGCCCGCCGGACGCAAGCCACCGGGTCGGAGCGGCCGAGGGCGGGGAACGGCAAGCTGCGCCGCCAGGACCGGATCTGGTAAGCCAGCGCCTCAGTCGCGGGCGATGGCCGCGGTGTGCGCGCCAGCGGCCGTGATCAGGTCCGCCGGCGCGAGCTCGATCTCCAGCCCGCGCTGGCCAGCGCTGCAGAACACGGTGGCGTACGTCAGCGCCGTCTCATCGAGGACGACGGGCAGCCGCTTGCGAAGCCCGATCGGCGTGATGCCCCCCGTTACGTATCCTGACGATTTTTCTGCTTGTACCGGGTCGGCCATGACTGCTCTCTTGCCGCCCACCGCCGCTGCCAGTGCCTTCAGGTCGAGGCTGCCGGCGACCGGGACGACGCCGACGGTGAGCTGGCCGTCAACGTCGGCGATCAGGGTCTTGAAGACCCGTTCGGGCGGCACTCCAAGCGCCTCGCTCGCTTCCTGTCCGTACGAGGGGTGCCGTGGGTCGTGCTCGTAGTGATGAACGGTATAGCGGATGCCCAGCTTGGCGAGCAGCTCGGTCGCCCTGGTGCCGCCCCGGCCAGCCATGTCGCGAGCTTAACGGGCAGACCGCGAGACTAGAGGCGTGACCGCCTGGGTGTTGCACGTCGACCTCGACCAGTTCATCGCGGCCGTCGAGGTGCTGCGGCGGCCTGAGCTGCGGGGCAAGCCCGTCGTGGTCGGCGGCGACGGAGACCCGGCGAAGCGCGGCGTCGTGGCGACTGCCTCGTACGAAGCGCGGCTTCAGGGCGTGCACTCGGGGCTGCCGATGCGCACGGCTGCGCGACGATGTCCGGACTGCGTGTTCCTGCCCGCCGACCGCGCTGTCTACGAGGCCGCATCAGACTCGGTGATGACGGCGCTGCGCGGCCTCGGCGCGGTGACCGAGGTGATGGGCTGGGACGAGGCGTTCCTGGCGGTTGACTCGGGCGACCCGGAGGCGTTCGCCAGGCGGGTGCAGGAGACGATCAAGACGGCGACGCAGCTGAACTGCACGGTCGGCATCGGCGAGAACAAGCTTCAGGCCAAGCTCGCCACAAACTTCGGCAAGCCGGCCGGGGTGTTCCGGCTGACACACGCTACCTGGTTCGACCGCCTCGGCGACGAACCCGTGACCGCGCTGTGGGGCGTCGGCTCGAAGACCGGCAGCAAGCTGGCTGAGCTCGGCATCCGCACCGTAGCCGACCTGGCGACAGCCGACATCGCGACGGTGGCCGCGCGCTTTGGCCCGACGATCGGGCCCTGGCTGGTCCAGACCGCCCGCGGCCTGGACGGCTCGATCGTCAGTGGCGAACCGTACGTGCCCCGGTCACGCAGTCGCGAGATCACCTTTCAGGACGACATCACGGACTGGGACCGGGTCCGCGCTGAGGTCGCTGAGATCGCGCGGCGGGTCACCCAAGACGTGATCGCGGAAGACAGGCCGGCCGTGCGCGTCGTGGTCAAGGTCCGGTATAAGCCGTTCTTCACGAGCACGCATGGAGTGCCGCTGGAGTCGCCGACCGCCGACCAGGCCGAGATCGTGCGGGCCGCGCTCGCTGCCCTGGCGAAGTTCACTGACCGGCGGCCAGTCCGGCTCCTCGGCGTGCGGGCCGAGTTCGCCGACGACTAGGCGAAAAGTGTCACGGGGCAGCAGGCTGCCTCGTCTCAGAGTCTGATCGGATCGATGTCAGGCATAGGAGGTCTTGCGATGCGCGTCCTAGTAGTCGGAGCGACCGGGGCGGTCGGCAGGCAGCTTGTGCCGCAGCTGATCGCGGCCGGAGACAAGGTCAGCGCCACCACGCGCAGCCCAGCAAAGGTCGCTGGGCTGCAGGCCGCTGGAGCGGACCCGATCGTGCTGGACGGGCTCGACGCGGCAGCCGTCGGCGAGGCGGTGGCGCGCGCGGAGCCTGAGGTCATCGTGCACGAGATGACCGCGATCCCAGCCAGCATCAACCTGCGAAAGTTCGACCGGACGTTCGCCCCGACCAACCGGCTGCGCACAACGGGGCTCGACCACCTGCTGGCGGCCGCCACAGCCCAGGGCGTGCGGCGGCTGGTCGCGCAGAGCTACGGGGGCTGGCCTAACGTCAGGTCCGGCGGCCCGGTGAAGACGGAGGACGACCCTCTCGACTCAGATCCGCCTGCCGCTCAGCGGGCCACGCTGGAGGCGATCCGGTACCTGGAGCACGCGGTGACTTCCGCGCCCCTCGAGGGCCTGGCCCTGCGGTACGGAAGCCTCTACGGGCCAGGCTCGTCAGAGATCTTCGTGGCCATGCTGAAGCGCCGGCAGGTCCCGCTGATCGGCGACGGCGCGGGCGTGTGGTCATTCCTGCACGTGACCGATGCGGCCGGCGCTGCTGTCGCGGCCGTGCACGGCGGGCCGCCGGGCATCTACAACATCGTCGACGACGAGCCGGCCGCTGTCGCGGACTGGCTGCCGGTGGCGGCGCGCTGCGCCGGCGCTCCCCGGCCGCTGCGCGTACCAGCCTGGCTCGGACGGCTCGCTGCGGGCGAGGCTGGGCTGTCGATGATGACGCAGATCCGCGGGTGCTCCAACGCCAAGGCCAAGCGAGAGCTCGGCTGGCACCTGGTCTGGCCTAGCTGGCGGCAGGGTTTCGTGGCCGGCCTGGCGCAGGCCTACCCGACCGCGCCGGACGCGACCAGACCGGACGCGACTAGGCCAGACGCGACTAGGCCAGACGCGCCCAGATCAGACGGGCACTGAGGGAGCTGAGGCGACCATGGTGAACCACCACGTGGTGAGCCGGGACGACGGCACGGCCGACGGCGATACCACCGCTGCCTTCGAGAGCCTGCGGCCGCTGCTGTTCTCGATCGCCTACCGGATGCTCGGCAGCGTGACGGAGGCCGAGGACATCGTCCAGGAGGCGTTCCTGCGCTACCACCGGGTCGTCGCCAGCCAGGGCCGGCCCGACTCGCCGAAGGCGTACCTGTCCGCGGTGGTCACGCGGCTGGCGATCGACGAGCTGCGGTCGGCTCGGGCGCGGCGCGAGTCCTACGTCGGAGACTGGCTGCCCGAGCCGCTGCTCACCGGACCCGAACCACTCGCCCAGCCTGCCGCCGATCCGGCCGCGCACGCCGAGCAGGCTGACTCGCTGTCCATGGCGTTCCTGCTGCTGCTCGAGCGGCTCACGCCGCTGGAGCGGGCGGTGTTCTTGCTGCACGACGTGTTCAGCTACGGCTACGACGAGACCGCTGGCATCGTCGGCCGGAGCGCGGCCGCGTGCCGCCAGCTGGCCCGGCGCGCCAGGCAGCACGTCGAGGCTGAGCGGCCGAGGTTCGACGTCGGGGCGCGCGAGCGCGACGAGCTGGCCGAGCGGTTCTTCGCCGCTGTGGGCAGCGGCGACATGGACGGCCTGGTTGGCCTGCTCGCCGCTGACGTCGAAGTGCACGGCGACAGCGGCGGCGTCCCGCCGTTCTGGCCCAAGCCCATCGTCGGGCGCGAGCACGTCGGCAGGCTGCTGGCTGCGCTTGGCAACCAGGTGCGGCATGCGCACGGGTCTATCCGCCGGGCGGAGGTGAACGGCCAGCCGGGAGCTCTGGCGCTCGCCCCGGACGGCAGCCTGATCAGCGTGATCAGCATCGACATCGCCGACGGCCAGGTTCAGACCGTCCGCTCGGTCATCAGCCGGGCCAAGCTCGGCCACCTTGGCCCGCTCGCCGACCTCGACAGCCTCCGGCGGCGGCCACCAGGCAGCTCATGACTGAGTGCGCGACCCGCGTGCGGACGGGACCCACGGCGGGCTGACGGAGCCCGGCGCGCCCAGTGCGACCAGCGGGCGTGAAGGCGGGGGCCGCTCGCCCGAGGACGCCGATGCCTGTACCGGGGGCATGCTGCCTGACACCGGTGCGCTAGTCTGCCGCCGCGCCCTGGTACGCCATTCCCGCGAGGAGAGACATGGTCGTTCCGCTAGCCGCACGCTGGGTGGCGGCGGCTGTCGGAGTGCTGCTGGTCGCAACCTCGGCGAGCAGCGTCATCGGCACGCTGATCGTGCCTCGGTCGGTGGGCAGCTGGCTCACCAAGAAGGTCGATCAGCTGGTCAACGCCGTCTACATCGTGGTGACCAAGCCAGTGCGGGACTTCCGCCGGCTGGACCGGATCCTGGCCACGCACCCGGCCACCCTGCTGCTGTGCCAGATCATCGCCTGGCTGGTCATGTTCTTCATCGGCTTCGGGCTCATTTTCTGGCCGCTGGTGCATGGCGGCATCACCAACGCGTTCCGGCTCGCCGGACCCGGCGTGTGGGAGATCGGGGCGGACCTGGCCCAGGGCGGGCCCCAGGAGGCCATCCTCGACATCGCCGCGCTGACCGGGATCATCACCGTCACCTTGCAGATCGCCTACCTGCCGACCTTGTACTCCGCGTTCAACCGACGGGAGAACGAGGTCGCCCTGCTCAACGACCGGGGCGGCTTCCCGGCCTGGGGGCCCGAGCTGCTGGCGCGCACGCATTACGCGCTCGGCTCCGGCGTCTCCACCGTGAACACACTGCCCGACCTGTACGCGAACTGGGAACGGTGGGCCGCCGACGTCGGCGAGAGTCACACCACCTACCTGCCGCTGGTGTGGTTCCGCTCACCCAAGCCGCTGTCATCCTGGGTGACATCGCTGCTGGCCGTGCTCGACTCGGCCGCGCTGATGCTCTCGCTGAACCCCTCGACGGCGCCGGTGGTGCCTGCTCGGCTCTGCCTGCGGGCCGGCTTCACCTGTTTCGGGGACGTCGCCAGGGCGATGGGATTCGACATTCCGCTCGAGCCGGACCCCGAGCAGGGCATCAGCGTCACCTACGAGGAGTACCTGGTGGCCATCAGCAGGCTGGAGGAAGTCGACTTCCCGATCGACCGCCTCCCCGAGGACGCGTGGCCTGACTTCGTCGGCTGGCGGATCAACTACGAAGAGGCCGCCTACGCCCTCGCCCGAGCTGTCGACGCGGTGCCTGCACTGTGGTCTGGCCCCCGGCGGCAGAAGGACCGGCCCCCCATTCCGCCGGTCCGGCCGCCGACGGGCCACCCGCCGAACGGCAAGTGGAAGAAGCCAGGCAGCCTGTAGCAGCCGAGTTCAGATTGCGCTCGCGGTGTCCCCGCGCGACTGGACCAGGTCGAGGTCGGTGTCGTCGGAGTCAGGATCCTCGACGTCAGGACCAGCGCCCGGCGCTGAGGTAGCCCGCAGCACAGGCGCTAATGACGACGGGAACGGGGTCGCTTTCGGCAGCGGCTCCAGTTCCTGCGCGGTGGCTCGCGGCGCCGCCACGTCGGACCGCTCGGGCCAGGGGTTCAGGTCAGAGACCACGCCCGCAGGCTGGGGACCAGAGTCCGGCTTACGTTCCGCGCGCCCCTCCGACTCGGGCGTGGCCGTCGGCTCTGGCTGCGCCGCAGCAGCCGTCCCCGCTGTCCCGTTAGACCGATGCGTCTGGTCAGGCCGGCCGCTCCGGTCTGGTCGCAGCAGCTCAGGTAGCTCAGGCAGCGGGACCAGGCCGCCGAACTCGAGCTCGTGCGGCGGCTCAGGCGGCGGCATCGGCTGACCCTTCTCCGGCTGCGGAATGCCGCCGAAGGCCGGCGCCAGCACAGCACCGGCGGCTCGCACGGTCGCCTCGCGCAGCGTGTCGCCCACCAGCCGGGCCGCATACGACAGCAGCGCCTGACGTTCGCCGTTGACCTCTTGCCGGGCCGCTGTCGCCAGTTCGTCGGCTAGCCGGCCGGCTAGCGCCTCGGCGGTCGGCCACTGGCCGACGGCCCGCCTTGCCTCGGGAGTTACCTTGAACACGTACCAGAATCGGGGATCGCCGCCGGTGGTCGTCTTCCTGAAGTCGACGTAGATCGGGTCCAGTGCCTCGAGTGCCTGAGCCACGACCGACGGATCGAGGCCTGTCCTGGCGGCGATATCGGTGACGGTGACCATGTAGCTCTGCTCAAGCAAGCCGACGGTCGCGTCCAGCACGGGCAGGTCTCTAGCTGCCCAGGTGTCATGCACGAGCATCTGCCTAACCGGGACCGGCCGGAGATCATCGGGGGCTCGGCCGGGTCCCTGCATCGTCGGGTTCGCCCCGGCGCGCAATGCCAGGGCCGATGTAACCGGCACTTAGGAGACTAGCGAGAATAAGGAGTGCAAGCGCGCCAATGTGTTCTTCGCGTGACTGAACCGGGCGTTCGCCAAGCTCCGGGCGGCTCTGGGGCCCCGGCCTGCCGCCCGATCTGTCGTATCCCAACGTGGGCTGTGTCACGTTGCCGGCTGGGCATGGCGGCAACGTCGCTAAGCTGTGCGGGCCTGCAACGCGGCGGGGCAGACCAACTTGAGAGGAACATCAATGGGTAACGACACCGGACTCGAGCGGACGCTGGTGCTGCTCAAGCCCGACGCCGTGGCTCGAGGCCTGATCGGGCGCGTGCTCACACGATTCGAGGATGCCCTGCTCAAGGTGGTCGCGTGCAAAATGGTCTGGTTGGACGCCGACCTGACCAGGCGGCACTACTTCGACCTGGAAGAGCGCTTCGGGCCCGCGGTGTACAACGCGATGGCCGAGTTCATGCAAAGCGGTCCGGTGCTTGCCCTCGTGCTGGAGGGCGTCGAGGCAGTCGCCTGCACGAGAAAGCTCGTCGGCTCGACCTATCCCGATCAGGCTCCGCCCGGCACCATCCGGGGTGACTTCGCCCACATGAGCAAGGCCTACGCCAACGAGCGCGGCATCGCGGTGGCCAATCTCGTGCACGCATCGGGCAATGTCGAGGAAGCGGCGCACGAGATCGACGTGTGGTTCAGCAAAGACGAGTTCAACGAGTATCCATCGGCAGCGGAGCGCTTCCTCCGCTAGCGGGACATCTCAGCGTTAACGCATCGCCCGCGCAAACTTTCGTGGGCTTGGAATGAACCGAGCAGGGGTACTCCGCGTTCCGTTCAGCAGCGGCATCGGCTCGCTTTGCCATGCCGCCCGGCGGTCGCAGCGCCCGTGCGGGGGCTGGCTTCGGCACGCCGGCCTGCCTCGAAGGGAGCACGCATGCCCGCACGACATCGCACGGCGGCAGTTGCCGCCGCGGCGGGTGTCATCACCGCTCTGGGCCTGGCCGCCGCACCCGCGGCGCTGGCCCAGCCCGCTGGGTCACCTGCCTATCTCAGCCACTTCAGCAAGATCACGACCATCGCGTCGACGGTTCCGCGCAACGGGGACGTCAACCCGTACGGCATTGTGGTCATCCGGCACACCACCGGCCGCCTGCAGGCGGGCAGCGTGCTGATCAGCAACTTCAACGACAAGGCCAACCTGCAGGGCACCGGCAAGACGATCGTCCAGATCACGCCGGGCGGCAAGCGCACGCTGTTTGCGCGCATCAGTCGCAGCAAGCTGCCGGGCGCATGCCCGGGCGGCATCGGCCTCAGCACCGCGCTCGTGGTACTGCCGGGCGGCTGGGTCGTGGTGGGCAGCGTTCCGTCCACCAACGGCATGGCCGCGACGGCCAAGGCAGGCTGCCTGATCGTGCTGAACAGCCAGGGCCAGGTCAAGGAGACCATCAGCGGGTGGGGCATCAACGGGCCGTGGGACTCGACGGCCGTGAGCCGTGGCAACTTCGCGGACCTGTTCGTGACCAACGTGCTGAAGGGCACCGTGGCCGCGGCCGGCAAGGTCGTGAACGATGGTTACGTGCTGCGCCTGACGCTCCGACTGCACCACTTCGCACCGCCGTCAGTTATCGCGTCGACGGTGATCGGCTCGGGTTATCCGCAGCGCACCGACGCCGCGGCGTTCGTGCTCGGGCCCACCGGCGTCGGACTCGGGCGGCACGGCACGCTGTATGTCGCCGAGACGCTGACGAGCCGCATCTTCGCGATCCCGAGCGCCGTCACCCGGCTGGGGAGCGCTGGACGGGGCGCGCTGGTGACCAAGGGCGGCAAGCTCAACATGCCGCTCGGCCTCGCGATCGCGCCGAACGGCAACGTGCTGACGGTCAACGGCGGCAACGGCAAGATCGTGGAGACCACTCCGGCTGGCGCTCAGATCTTCTCGCGCTTCCTGGACACCTCCGGCAGCCCGAAGGGCGCGGGCGCGCTGTTCGGCCTCGCGATCCGGCCCTTCTTCGGTGGCGTCTACTACGTGGACGACGCCGTCAATACGCTCCGCTTGCTCCACTAGGCAATTGCGCGTCGTGGATGTGAAGTTGCCACGGGCTATAGCCGTAGCAATTTCACATCCATCAGGGCGCCTGGCCGTTATTCCCAGTCTTCGTCGGGTTCAGCGGCCGCGGCCTCGGCGACGTCGTCCGCTGGCCGCGCGGCCAGCCACCGCTCCAGCCAGTCGAATTGCTCGGCGAGCGTGTGCAGTACCGACTCGCGCGCCGCGTAGCCGTGATTCTCATAGGGCAGGATCACCAGCCGGGCTGTCCCGCCGGTGCCCTGGATCGCCTGGAAAAGCCGCTCTGACTGGATCGGGAACGTGCCGGAGTTGGCATCCCGCTCACCGTGGATCAGCAGCAGCGGCGCGGAGATCTTGTCGGCGTGCCTGAACGGCGACACCCGGTCGTAGACCTCCGTGGCCTCCCAGAAGTTGCGCCGCTCGGTCTGGAATCCGAACGGCGTCAGGCTTCGGTTATAGGCACCGCTGCGGGCGATGCCCGCGGCGAACAGGTCAGTATGCGCGAGCAGATTGGCGGTCATGAACGCGCCGTAGCTGTGGCCGCCCACCGCCACCCGCTGCGGATCGGCGATGCCCATGTCCGCGAGCGCGGCGATGTGCGCCGCGGCCGCGGCGCTGATCTGCTCCACGTAGGTGTCGTTCATCGTCTCCGGGTCGCCGATGACAGGCATCGTGGCGCTCTGCAGGACCGCGTAGCCGCGCAGCACGAACCAGACCGGGTCGGACGCCATCAGCCGGGTGAACCGCTCGGTCGTGCCGCGCACCTGCCCGGCGGTCGCCGCGTCGCCGTAATCGAGCGGGTAGGCCCAGACGACCAGCGGCAGCCGGCCATCGCGGGCCTGGTCATAGCCCGGCGGCAGGTGCAGCATGCCGGTCAGCTTCACGCCATCCCCGCGGTCGTAGCTGAGCAGGCGCTTGTCCATCCCGGTCAGCTGCGGGTGCGGATCCGGCCAGGAGGTCAGCGGGGTGCGCTCGCCGTCGTCGAGCCTGACGACCGCGAGATTCGGCGGCTCGGTGCGGCTCTCGTGCCAGATCAGCAGGGTCTCCCTGTCATCGCCGGCGAACCCGAGCACCTGCTCGTATGCATCGGCCGGACTGCGCCACAAGCGCGTGCAGTTCAGGTCCGCCAGATCCAGCCGGTCCAGGAATGGCCGGTCGCCTTCGGGACTCGCGCCGTCGCCGCGCAGGTAGACGTGGTTGCCGTCCTGGAGCACCGTGCGGGTGCCGTCGGGATGCACCGTCATCAGCGGCCAGCCGGGATCACCGTAGGCATCATCAGCGGAGTGATCGAAGATGATCCTGCTGTCCTGCGGCGCGGCTAGGTCGGTGAGCCGCGATGTCAGCCAGCGGCGATCCCGGTCGTGCTCGGTGGTCAGCAGCTGGCCAGGGGCGGTCATGTCATACCAGCCGAGACAGCGGTGCTGGACCTGGATGCACGGCTGCGGCGACTCGTCGAACGGAGCTGGCAGCCGGAAGATCTCGTCCCTGAACTCGACCTTGACGAGCGGATCGCCGTCGTCCTGCGCCTCGGCCCAGACCAGGCTGGCGGGCACCGACTCCTCCCACGACACCATCCGCGGGCCGGTCGGAACGCCGTGCCGTGGCACCTCGTCGCTCACGGGCAGATCAGCGATTACGCGCTCGAGGTCGCCCCCCGACGTCCAGACCTCGACCCGGCGGGCGAAGTAGGGGTACGGCACGCGGAACGAGAATGGCCGTTGCAGGCGGTACACGAGCAGGTGCTGGCCGTCGGGCGACTCGCTGAGGTGGTGATACAGACCGGGCGGCCCGAGTTCGGTAGCGGCGCCGGAGTCAGGGTCTACCCGCAGCGGTACGGTCGTCGCGAGGTCCTCGAAGACGTCGGCATCCGCGTCGGTGCGAAGCAAGTCGGTGAAGGTAGCCATCTGCGAGCGCTTGCCGGCCACTTCGGTCAGCTGCGGCTCGATCTGCGCCGGGCCCGGCGGTCCCGGCGGCGCCACCGCGCCGAGTGCGAGCAGGCTGCAGCCGTCCCGCGACCAGCGCACCGTCGACCCAGCCGACGTGGGGTCACCGCCGAGCACGTCCCCGACCCGCAGGCCCGGCACCTCGGCGGCCGTGGCCGCCTGCGCGTCCGCCACCCAGACAGCGATGCCGTCCGGCTCATCGAGCGTGACGGCGAACCGCCGCCCGTCCGGCGACCAGGTGGGCACGCTGACCGACTTGCCTTCGGGCAGGTCGATCCGGCGCGGCTGGCCGCCCGGCACCGCGATGACCGACAGGCCCGTCAGGCGCCGGGTGCGCTGGCGGCCGCCGATGGCCGGGTCCAGGCGCAGCCCGGCGAGCGCCAGGTACGGCCGGGCTAGCTGCGCGACCGGCGGATGCGACTCGTAGTGCACCAGTGCGAGGAATCGCCGACCCGGCGCGAGCGAGGCGGCCGGCGTGGGCGGCGCGTCGATGATCGAGACGATGTCGTCGGGCGGGATCTGATACGGCACTCTTGGTTCCCTCTCCGTCGCTGGCCGGATGCCAGCCGCTGACCTAGGCTCGCGCGCCTGCGAGCCGGCGCGCAAATCGGGCGCCTTCGCGCTGCGCCGCTGGCCGGCCAGGATGAGATGACGTCCAGCCCAGGGAGATGATCATGCAGACGAGCCCGGTGGCCGCGCAGGTGTCTGTTCCCGGCTTCGTCGATCATCATGCGCACCTGCTGCGAGATGCCGCCGGGGTGCCCTTCCCGCCGACCTCGCAGGCAGTCAGGGCATTCCATGTCAGCGTGGCCGCCCAGGGGCGCAGCCCCATGGACGTGCTCGATCCGGCCCCGCACGTTGCCAGACCGGCCCTCGATGAGCGGCTCGCCGCCGCCCTCACCAGGGCGGCAGCTGCTGGCCTGGTGGAGATCACCGAGATGGGCATGCGCAGCTGGGCTTACCTGGACGCGCTCGTTGTCCTGCAGGCCGCCGCACCGCTGCCGTGCCGAGTGCGCGTCTACGTCGCGAGCGGCCTGGCCGAGGAGTCCGGCCCGGCCGAGCTCGCCGCCCGTCGCGCCGACAGCGGCCCCTGGACGCGGCTGGAGGGGATCAAGTTCTATGCGGACGGCTGGCTGGTCCCGCGAACCTGCGCCCTGTGCCGGGATTACGCTGACGTGGCCAGCGACGGCGTCCTCTTCACCGACGCGCCCGCGCTCGCCCGCCGGATCGGGCCGCTGGCTGAGCGGGGCTGGCGCATCGCGACGCACGCGATCGGCGACCGGGCGGTGCAGGCCGTCCTCGACGCGTACGACCTGGTCTTCGACGGGGATAACGCGGCGATCGCCGCGGCCGCGCCGCGCATCGAGCACGCCAGCGTGCTCGCGCCGGAGCTGATCGACCGGATGGCCGGCAGCGGCGTCGTCGCCTGCATCCAGCCGTCGTTCGCGCTGACCGACGCGGGCGAGCTAGGCCCGGCGCTCGGACCCGAGCGAGCGGCACGCGCCTATCCGTGGACACAGCTTGCGCAGGCGGGTGTCGCGATGCTGGCCGGCAGCGACTACCCCATCGAGGTCATCGAGCCGCTGCCGAGCCTGGCGCGGCTGGTCACTGGCCAGTCGCACAGGCCCGGTTTCGCCACCGACAACGTCGCGCCTGCGCAGGCGCGGCTGACGGCTCACACCGCATTCGCGCTGATGACCGACCCGGCGGCGGGCCAGACGCTGCTGACCGCAGATCCGCGCCTGGTTCCGCCCGCCGAGATCGACCAGATCGACGCGCTCGGCACCCAGCCGGCGCCGTTCTGACGGCGGCGCGGAGGGCTACCTCGGTCCCGCCGCAGTCGGGGAGGCGTCGGGAAGCGGGGCCGGCGGCACGCGCAGCAGCCTGGCCGCCCACCCTGGCAGCCACCAGTTCCACCGGCCGAGTAGCGACACGATCGCCGGGACGAGCAGCGACCTGACCACAGTCGCGTCCAGCAGGATGCCGGCGCCGACGCCGGTCGCGAAGATCTTGAGGAACGTGAACGGCGCGCCCGCCAGCGCCGCCATCGCGAGGAACAGGATCAGCGCAGCAGATGTGACCAGGCGGCCGGTGCGGCCGACGCCGGTGATCACCGCCTGATCCGTCGAGCCGGTCGCGTCGTACTCCTCGCGCATGCGGGTGAGGATGAACACCTCGTAGTCCATGGACAGGCCGTAGACGAAGGCGAACACGAAGAGCGGGATCCAGCCGGTGATCGCCCCCGTGGCCGGCAGGCCCCAGATCGCCCGCGACCCGTAGCCGTCCTGCCAGACCAGCACGAGCACCCCGTATACCGCGCCGACCGACAGCAGGTTCGCCGCGATGGCCTTCAGCGGCAGCAAGAGCGAGCGGAACGCACGGGCCAGCAGGATGAAAGTGATGACCGCCAGGCCCGCCAGGACCCAGGGGAAGTCGCCATACAGCGAGTGAATCTGGTCGACGAGGCCGACCGAGTACCCACCGATCTGGGCTGCAGGCTCGGCCGAGCTGACGGCCGTGCGGACGGCTGCGGCCGTCGCCAGTCCCGACGCGCCAGCGCCGTCGGCGACCGGCAGCGCCACGGCCAGGGCACTGCCATGCTGGTGCCAGCCAGGGCCCGGCGGTGCGACCGCGAACCTGATGCCGGGCACGGCAGCGGCCGTCGTGACGACGCTGGCTGCGCTCGCCTGTCCCGGCGCCAGTATCTCGATCGGGGCGAGCACGCCGACCGGGATCCCGGCGTGCTGCAGCAGCACGACGCCGTCACGCGCGGGGCCTCGCTGTGACAGCGAGTTCACGCTGGCGTCACCGACGTGCATGCCGAGCGCGGCCGCACCAAGCGCCACCAGGACAGCCAGGCCGGCCAGCGCGGCGAGCCAGCGCCGCCGCACCACGAACCGGGCCCAGGCGGTCCAGCCCCGGCTCGGCGCGGCCTCGTGCCGCAGGCGCGGCCACTCCAGTCGCGGCCCGATCCTGGCGAGCACCGCCGGGACCAGCGTCAGCGTCACGGCGACGCTGATCAGCGGGATCAGCATGCCGCCGAGGCCGATGCTGCGGATGAAGGGGATCGGCAGCGCGATCAGCGCCAGCAGGCCGAGCGCGACCGTGACACCGCTGAACACGATCGCGCGGCCGGCCGTGTTCATGGCGCGCCTGATCGCCGCCTCGTTGTCACTGCCGAGCGCCAGTTCCTCGCGCCAGCGGGTGATCAGCAGCAGTGAGTAGTCGATGGCGACGCCCAGGCCGATGAGGCCGACCAGGAACTGGACGACGAAGTTGACGTTCATCAGATAGGTCAAACCCAGAATGGCAAGGAACGCGGTCGTCACCGACGCCGCCGCTATGAGCAGCGGCACCACCGCGAGCAAGGACGCGAAGACGAACGCGAGGACCGCCAGCGCGCCCAGCCCGCCGATGAGGATCTCGTCCAGGACATCCGGCCCGGACGAAGAGCCGCCTGCGGTCGTCAGCGGGCCGAGGCCGGTCACCCGGACCTGCGAGCCTGGCGGCAGGTAGTGGAGCATGACGGCCTGCACGGCGGCCGGCTGGATGAGCGTGAGCTGCGCCTGGACACCGCGGCTGGGCGTGAAGATCAGCCCGAAGGTGGTCCTGCCGTCAGCTGAGACGAAGCCGAGGTCGCCCGTGCTGGCGTAGGACACGACGCGACTCGGCCCGACGCCCGGCCGGACGCCGACTGTTGCCGCAGCGCTGAACGCGGCCCGCAGCGAGGCCCGCGTCTGCGGCTGCGCGACAGTGAGCCCGGCAGGCAGCTTGATCACGGGCACGAGCGGGGAGGTGCTCCCGCCGGTGCCGTAGTGGGCGACGATCGCCGAGTCGGCAATGTCGCTGCCAGTGCCGGGGATCTCGAAGCTCATGCTCAGATGGCTGCTGAGCACCGACGAGGCGTAGCCGCCCACCAGCACGGCGAGCAGCCAGATCAGCCCGATCAGGCGGCGGCGGTGCAAGACGAACTCGGTAAGTCGGCCCATTGGCTTGGACGGCCCTCTCTGGCCCAGGCTGGCTGGATCCGTGCCGTCCGAACCTACCGGGCACGGCCGAACGGCCGGTACCGGATAACGATCCCTCCGGGCACCGGCCATGCGCCAAGTCGGCTGGGCCGGCCGTCAGTACCAGCCCGTCGCGAGCTCGTGATTCCATGCTGCCGCCGGGGAACCGTACCGGCCCTTGATGTAGCGCAGGCCCCATAGGATCTGGGTGCGCGCGCTGGTCCGCCAGTCCGGCCCGGCGGCGGACATCTTGACGCCCGGCACAGCCTGGGGGATCCCGTAAGCACCCGAGTACGCGTTCTCGGCGTGCACGTTCCAGCTGCTCTCGTGCGACCAGAGCCGGTTCAGGTACGGAAACTGCCGCTGTGACCAGCCGAACCGGTGCAGGAGCGAGAGCGCGATCTGCCGTGGCGTCGGGGCCTTCTTGTGCGCCCTGGCCGCGCTCGCGGTTCCGTTGGCGGCGACGGCCGTGCTGACCAAGGCGTCGAGCTCCACGTGCTGCGTGGCGCCCGCCGCCGGTGCGGCCAGCGTGGCGCCGGGGGCGAGCTGACGGACCTGGTCGACTCGAGAGGCCAGCGCGGCCGGCTGAGCGGCCGGGGCGGCCGTCCAGATGCCGGCGGCTCCCGCGACCGCCGCCATCAGGGCGATGGCCGGGACTTGGACTGCGAGCTGGCGCTTGACTGACTTACGGAGACTGACTGACTTGCGGGGGCTATCTGTCTTAGCGGGGCTGGGTGTCCTGAAGAGGGACAAGTCGAGCCTTTGGTCGGGCGCGCGAACCGCGCGCTCGGTTTCCACCCTGTGCTCAGTGCCTCGCCGCGCGTGGGTGGCGGCAGGCGGCAGCGCGCAGACTGGTCGCGGGTACAGGGCGACGTGGCCACTCGGGGGCGGTGGCCGTCATGCACGCAGGGTGCTGTCGGATGCACACTCTGCCCGATGTTCAGCCCCTCTGCGTGCCGAAATTGCCATAATGGTGCTATGAGGTAAATCACATTTACCGTATCGTTATTTGCATAATTGATCCGCTGATGGGCGCGTTTGACAATTATCGCCGTTTCTGGTGTGACTCATGAGCTCTCGCGTGACTGCTCGACCAGGCACGGACACGTATGCTCCACGACAACCCGGCGCTGGTGGCGGCGGCCGCGTCGTCGTCACACCCGAGTTGGCTCACGATCACGGACTTTCGGCGGCGTCATTGAGCTGACCTGCGGATTCACGGGTCGTGACAGGCGAAGTCGCGCACTAATTTCCAGCTCGCGCCATGTCGGGGCTGTCGGCTAGCATCTGGCCCTGTGGTCAGGGAATTGCGCCGGGTGAAGATCGACAGGTTCGGACTGGGCGACTGGTGGCCACGCCCCGAGCAGGCCGCCGCTGGCGCGCTGGACCATCTTCCGGCCGATCAATGGCCGATGCTGGCGGCGAAGTGGCTTGCAGCGGGGTTCGACTCGCCGTTGCTGCGTCAGCTCGCAGAGCTTCGGGTCCGGCGGCACGACACCGCGCCGTCTGCCGAGGACGGCCTGGTTTCCTGGCAGCACCCCGCGGTGTGGCGATTGCCGGCCCGTCAGGGACCGCCGGCGTTCCTGCGCAATTCAGGGTCGCGCTCCAGGCGCGGGATGTGATGCCTGAGGTTCTGCGGTCGATCGGCTTCGACCCGGCCCCTGCTGACGAGGAGTTCGTGGCCCGCTGCCAGAGCGCGCTGGATGTCGTGAAGCACGACCTGGACGTCACCGGATACGGCCAGTACCGGATGCGGGCACGCTTTGGCGGATGGCCCGCGAGCGTGTACCCGACCATGCCAGACGGCTCATACTGGGGGCGGAAGCGAGGGCATGTCCCGCGAGGCCAAAGGTTCCTGGCTGCTGTACCGTGCGGCCGACTTGGTCTCGGCCACGCTCAAGGAGATACCCGAGATCGAGTGGCCAGTGTGTGCCGTCCACGGCGGTCATCCGGACTCGATCTGGGACGGCGAGGAACCCGTCGACCTCATCGACAAGGTGGCATGGTGGCGCTGCACCAACACCGGGCATGCGCTAGCCCGGTCGGTCAGCTCACCGCCAAGATCGCCAAAACGTTCTGAGGAGTCACCGAAACAGACCGACACCGGTGCCGAAGACACCTACTGTGCAGTGGGTGGCCGACACCGGCACCGACACCAGCCCGCACCGGATGTTCAGCCCGGTGCCAGCGCCAGCGATTCGGCCCCGACGGCCGCCTCAGGCCGATGCGATCCGCCGGGCCGGCCGGCGGCCGCAGGCAGCGCAGTACCTGGCCTGCGGCGAGGCGGCCAGCAGCGCGGCGGCGATGGGCCGACTGCACTGCTCGCACCAGCCGTACCGGCCGGCCGCGATCCTGTCCAGCGCCGCCTCGATCTCTGCGAGCGCCTGCCGTTCGGCGACCGCCTGCCGGGCGAGCTGCCGGGCCCGGCGGGCCGCTGCCCCGCGCCCGGCTTGCTGGCCGCACGGCACGCTCTGCGCGGCGTCGTGGTAGGCGAGGGAAAGCGCGGTCACCCGCTCGAGCCGGTCCCGCCAGCGCGCCTCGAGCAGCGCCCGCCGCTGCGCCAGGCCACCAGGACCGAAGTGGACCGGCCGGCCGGTCGCCGACGGCTGCGCTGAGCTGTGCTGTCGCCCGACCGGGACCTGGCGGACTGCTGGTTGCAAGATCGACGTGCTGGGCATCTGGCTCCTCCTGCTCGCCTCCCGGCGTACCGTCATGCGGTCCGGTCGTGCCGGGCTTACCTCGATCAGGACACCGCAGCTTGCTCCATGGCCGCTGAACGCAGGCGTGCCACAAGCTCCGGGTTGACCCACCCCGCGGGGGGACGGCAGGCGAGTCCCTCGCTGCGGCGGAGGCCGTTTCAAGCGTTATAACGAGCTATTAGCTTCTTTTTCCGGCTTATTTTGCGGGGTGGCTTGAGCTGCCGTCAGGGGCGTTGCCGAGTACCGGACCCGGCCGATTTCTTTTACTGCCGAGGAGCTCACCAGCAGCTACGTTGCCTACTGGGAAAGGAAATTTACGCACTGCGGTACCGGAATGCCGATACTCACACCCCCAACTCAGGCAGACCCTGTAACCAGCGCGTGGCCGATGGTGTTTGATAGACGTGGTTGCATTCGTATTTTGCGTACGCGACGCGGGCTGCTGATGGCTTGCTGGCAGTATCCGCCCATCCGGGCGGCGCTGCCCAGCCGGGCAACGGGCTCGACGTCGTGGCGACCCAGGATCCTCGTCCGTGGATCCCGGAGATCACCCAGTAGGAGAAGGCACATGCCTCAGGGCACCGTGAAGTGGTTCAACGCCGATAAGGGCTATGGGTTTATCGCCCCTGACGACGGCAGCGCCGACGTCTTCGTGCACCACTCCGCGATTCAGGTTGATGGCTTCCGCAGCCTTCAAGAGAACCAGCGGGTCGAGTTCACCGCCGGCCAGGGCGCTAAGGGCCCGCAGGCCGAGCAGGTCCGTCCGCTCTAACCAAGAGCCGGCCGAGTTTCGGCCGGTACAGCACGCATAGCTTCGAGCTCTGCATGACGGCACAGGGGCGGTCCCGGGTAACCGGGGCCGCCCCTTGCGCGTGCCGGCGGTGCCAGCGCAAGTCCAGGCTTGGGCCCATAAGTCGGTCGAGGTATTCAAAAAGGGTCGCAACATCCGCAGTGCGTGCTCGCACGCTATGAATGCCTCGTGTCAGCGGCATCTGGCGACGCAGGGAAAGCCCGGTATCGTCACAGCGTCGGCTGGTAACGGCTGCCGAGCCGACGGCACGCCGACAGGCTGGCCGACAATCACGGAAGGCATGCCCATGACTCGAGGTCTGCTTACGAGCGCGCTGGCCGGGATGGGCACGACGATCTTCGCCGAGATGTCAGCGCTGGCCGTCGAGACGGGCTCGGTGAACCTGGGTCAGGGCTTCCCGGACACCGACGGCCCGATCGAGATCGCGCGAGCGGCGGCGGACGCGGTGCTCAGCGGGCGGGGCAATCAGTACCCCCCGGGCCCTGGCATCCCGGAGTTGCGCGCCGCGATCTCAGTCCATCAGAAGCGGTTCTATGGCCTGGACGTGGATCCTGACACCGAGGTCCTGGTCACCGCCGGCGCTACCGAGGCCATCGCGGCGGCGCTGCTTGCACTGCTGGAGCCGGGCGACGAGGTGATAGCGCTCGAGCCCTACTACGACTCCTACGCCGCGTGCATCGCCATGGCGGGCGCCATCCGGGTCCCAGTGACGCTGCGCGCGCCCGACTTTCGGCCGGACCTGGACGCGATCAGCGACGCCATCACCAAGCGCACGCGGCTCATCCTGCTTAACTCACCGCACAATCCGACGGGCATGGTGGCCACCAGGGACGAGCTGACGGCGATCGCGGACCTGGCGATCCGGCATGACCTGCTCGTCATCACCGACGAGGTGTACGAGCACTTGGTCTTCGATGGCGAGCACATCCCCATCGCCACGCTGCCCGGCATGCGCGAGCGCACCGTCACGATCAGCTCGGCTGGCAAGACGTTCTCCTTCACCGGCTGGAAGATCGGCTGGGTTACAGGAACGCCCGAGCTCGTGACCGCCGTCCGCACGGCCAAGCAGTTCCTCACGTATGTCAGCGGCGGCCCGTTCCAGTACGCGATCGCGACGGGCCTGGCGATGCCTGACGCCTTCTACGCGGATCTGGCGACCGTTCTGCTACGCAAGCGCGATCTGCTCGCGGCCGGCTTGCGCGGTGCGGGCCTGGACGTCTACCTGCCCCAGGGCACGTACTTCATCACGACCGACGTGGCGCCCCTCGGGGAAGCCGATGGCCTGGCGTTCTGCCGCTCGCTGCCGTATCGCTGCGGCGTCGTGGCCGTGCCCAACGTCGTCTTCTACGACAACACCGAAGCCGGGCGGACCCAGGTGCGCTTCGCCTTCTGCAAACGCGACGAGGTGCTGGCGGATGCGGCGGCCCGATTGCGCGGCCTCACCGCTGCGCCGCCGACCGCACCGTAGCCGCCGGACCGCCGGATCGGCCGAGCACTGCCCGCTAACTAGGATGGGCGTTGCGCCGCGCTCGGATGCAGTCCCGCGGCCAGCTCAGGCAAGGACCGCCGTACCAGGGAGAGAGAGAACCGTGCCCGCTGCGCAGACCAGCGGCCCGACTGCGTCGGGGCCGAAAGCCGAGATCTACCAGGCTCCCAGGCAAGACAAGCCCTGGGGCCACGAAGTGATCTTCGCCGCCCTGGATGGCAAGTATGCTGGCAAGATCATTCATATAACGGCCGGGCACGCGCTGAGCCTCCAGTATCACCATCAGAAGGAGGAGACGATTAGCGTGCTGTCGGGCGCGGCGCTCATGGA
This sequence comes from uncultured Actinomycetota bacterium, assembly GCA_963792725.1. Lineage (GTDB taxonomy): Bacteria > Actinomycetota > Actinomycetes > Streptosporangiales > Streptosporangiaceae > JAJYUU01. The sequence continues at coordinate 1,016,415 of CAWBXJ010000006.1, forward strand.
GTTCGGGTTGTCGGCCGAAGATCTCAGTAGCCAGCACTGCGGCCCGGGAGACACCATCCACCTGCCGCCCGGCACCGTGCACCGGATCACCGCGATCACGGACCTGATCTTCGCCGAGGCCTCGACTGCCCAGCCGGGCTGGCGCGAGGACGTGGTCAGGCTCGAGGACAAGTACGGCAGGACGGGCACGAGCGCGCCCTGACGCGAGACCGATCCGCGTCGCTTGACCTAACTGTCACGCGACCCAGAGCTGTCACGCGACCCAGAACTGTCACGCGGCCCCGAGCTGTCACGCGACCCAGAGCTGTCACGCGGCCCCGAGCTGTCACGCGACCCCGTCCGGGTCCGCGCGCCTGTCCTCGACCGGGTCCCGCTGTCCAGCGCGAGGAAGATCTGAATCCACTGGTCGGGACCGACGTAGCCGACGATGGCGCGGCGGTCGACGCCCGCGGTCGCGCACGCCGCCGCGACCTTGTCCGGCGGGTACGTGCGCCGCAGTGACGCCCGCACCGAGCCGCCCACGCCTGAGAATCCCGCCTGCACCAGCCGCCGGTAGGCCGCCTGGCGGGCCGGGCTGATCAGCGGCTCGGCGCGGCGTTCCAGGCGAAGGATGCCGGCGTCGACGCGCGGCACCGGCCGAAACTCGGTCCTCGCGATCGTTCCCCGCAGCTCCCACCGGAACCGCGGCCATGTGCTGACAGTTAGCTGGCTCCACCGGCCGTAACCGCCGGTCCGCTTCCGGGCGTACTCAAGCTGGGTGATGAGCGTGGCTCCGGTCAGCCGTGGCGCCCCCAGGCACCAGTCGATGATCGGCGCGGTCAGCGAGAACGGGACGTTACCCACGACCTGGAATGCCCGCGACGGCGGCCGCGCGGCGAGGAAATCGCCCGACACTACGCGGACGTTCGGCCGCCCGCCGACCCGCGCCTTCAGCCTGTCGGTCAGCTCCTGGTCGATCTCGTACGCGATGACCTCGCCAGTCATGGCCGCGAGCCGCGTGGTCAGGATGCCCTCCCCCGCGCCGATCTCCAGGCAGAGCCCGTCCGGCGGCAGCCGTACCGCAGCCAGGAACTGGCGAGCGGCATCCGGGCTGCGCAAGTAGTTTTGCGACAGCTGGCGGCGACGCTGGTCTCGATCGCTGCGCCTGCCATCAGCGGGCCGGCCGTCAGCAGGCCGGCCGGCGCCGCGGGCGCTCGCGTCGCGGGTGCTCGCGCCTCGTGCGCCGCTGGCGCTACCGGGACGCGCGGGGCTCGCGCTCCGGCGGCGCGGACCGCGACTCGCCGAACCGCTGCGATCCTGGCTAGGCGCCGCGCTCATCGGTCCAGCGTAGCGGCCAGGCCGGCGTAGTCCGGCGCCCGCACGCCCAGCCGATGACGTGCCATCGATGTGACATCACTGGTGCCATGGGCCCGCAACTTCGCATCCATGACGTGGCTCACTCGTCTTCGAGCCGCCGCTGTCGCTTCAGCCGGGACCGTCGCTGCTTCTCGGCCAGGCGCCGCTCGACGGAGCTGCGCGTCGGGCGGGTCGGCCGCCGCCGTGGCGGCGGCGGCGCGGTGGCCTCGGTCAGCATCGCGCTGAGCCTGGCCGCGGCGGCCTCCCTGTTGCGCAGCTGCGACCTGTACTCACTCGCAGCCACGGAGATGACACCGTCCGACAGCCGGCCCGACAGGGCCGCCAGGGCGCGCTGTTTGAGATGTGGTGGGAGCGCGGACGACCCGGCCAGATCGTAAGAGAGCTCTGCCTGACTGTCGGTGGTATTCACCGACTGCCCGCCAGGTCCCTGCGACCGGGAGAACCGCCAGGTCAGCTCCTCAGCAGGGATGGTGATGGCGCGCACGACCACGTCCAGGCTCACGGCAGCGACTCCGGGACGCGTGCCTTGCCTGACATGGTGCCTGCCTATCACAGGCCGCTGATGCGGCCCGAACTGACCGGACGACATCGGCGACCGCCGATCACGTCGATAGGCCGCGGCGGGAGAGTGAGCCGCGTCACTGTCGGCGTGAGCTTGTCCCCTGTGAGCGCTGTGCCCGGCCCGGACTTGGTAGCGTCGCGACTGCCGGAGCTTGAGCTCGACCGGACCGATGCGGCGTGGAGATCAGACATGAGCGGTTTCAGGAAGTTCCTGATGCGGGGCAACATCCTCGACCTTGCGGTGGCGGTCGTCATCGGCGTGGCGTTCAACGCGATCGTCCAGGCGCTGGTCCAGGACATGATCACACCGCTCATCACAGCCATCGGGGGTAAGCCGAAGAGCTTCGCCAAGTGGTCGTTCGGGTTCCACGGCGCGACGTTCACGTACGGCGCCGTCATCAACGCGGCGCTGGCCTTCCTGGTGATCGCCGCCGTGGTCTACTACCTGATCGTCGCGCCCGCCGCCCGGCTGACGACACTCGCCAACCGCAACAAGGCAGCGACGACCAGGGACTGCCCGGAGTGCACGAGCGCCATCCCCGTCGCGGCCAAGCGGTGCATGTACTGCACGGCCGCGGTCACGCCGGTGCCGCCGCCTGCGAACGTGCCACCCCCACGGCGCGCACGGCACGGCTACTTGGCGTCGGAGTAGCAGTCCGCGACGGCCGTCGTCATCGGGAAACTCACCGCCGTCGCGCCGAAGACGAGCCGCGTCGCGCCGGCTGCTGAGCCCTGGATCGCGGCGACGACGTCATCGGCCTGCTCAGCCGGACAATGCACGATGACCTCGTCGTGCTGGAAGAAGACCAGCTCGGCAGGCGCGGCCAGCCGCGAGCGCAGCAGCGCGAGCAGGACTAGAGCCCAGTCTGCGGCGCTCGCCTGCACGACGAAGTTCCGGGTGAAGCGGCCGCGCGCACGCGCCGCCGCGCCGGCGCCAGGATCACGTTCCTCATCCGGGTCGCCCGACTCGCTGGTCACAGAGAGCCAGGCCGCGGACGGTGGCGGGCAGGTCCGGCCCAGTGCCGACCGGACGACCCGCCCCTCCTCGCCGGCTCTCGCCGCGCTCTCGACGTACGCAGACGCCTGCGGGAAGCGGCGCCGCAGCAGCGCGAGCGACTGCCTGCCATCACCGCCGGTACCGCCGTACATCGCCGACAGCAGCGCGACCTTGGCCGTCGCGCGGTCGCTGCCGATCGCTGTGGCTACCGCGTCGTACAGGTCGCCAGTACCTGCCGCCTGGGCGAAGGCGCGATCACCTGCCAGCGCGGCCAGGATCCGCGGTTCGAGCTGCGCAGCGTCGGCGACGACCAGCGTCCAGCCCGGATCAGCGACGACGGACTGGCGCAGCAGCTTGGGGATCTGGAGTGCACCGCCGCCGCGCGATGCCCACCGGCCCGAGACGACGCCGCCGACCACGTACTCCGGACGGAAGCGGCCGCCCGATACCCAGGTGTCGAGCCAGGACCAGCCGTTGGCTGCGTGGAGCCGCGCCAGTTCCTTGTACTCCAGCAGCAGTGGGATCGCCGGGTGATCGACCTGCCGCAGGACGGCAGACCTGGTGGACGACACCCGGATGCCACTCGCGGCAAGCGCCCGCAGCAACTGGGCCGGCGAGTCGGGGTTCACTGGCCGGACCGCGCCCAGGGCGGCGGCGATCTGGGCGGCTAGCGCCGCGAGCTTGGCTGGTCGCAGCGGCGGTCCTGCCGTCGCCGGCGGTCGCGGTCCCAGCACCTGCGTGAGCAGGTGGTCGTGCACGTCAGCGCGCCAGGGCAGGCCTGCCGCCGTCATCTCGGCCGCTACCAGACCGCCAGCTGATTCGGCAGCCACCAGCAGCGCGAACCTAGCTGGGTCCGCGTCAGCCCGGATCCGGGCCTGCTGATCGGCGTACAGGGCCAGCAGGGCGGCGAGGTCGTCGCGAGGTTCCTGGCCCGTGCAGTAGTCCGCCTCGAACGGAAGCTGCGTTGCCGGAGGCCGCATGACAGGCGCCTGAACCTGCGCGTCCGTGCCGTCGCGCGCCGCAAGAAGCGCGGCCGTAAGCGCCACGTCATGACATCGCGCGACCCGCACCCCCGACCGGAGCAGCTCGGGGTACACAGACTGCGCCGAGGGCCACACCCAGCGGACGGCGCCAGTCTGCTCGTGCGCGGCGATGGCGGCCGCGAGGTCCGCGACGGGCTCGGGCTCCGCGGCTGCCGCGTCGTCGTTGTCGCCGAGCATGCACAGCAGTCCGCTGCCGCCGGGGCCCTGCACGACCGCTGTCCTCACAACCAGATTGTGCTGCATGGTGCCGACAAGCCTCGCGCGCCGCCGCTGCCGACGGTGCCCGAGGCTGCCAGCGGGGGCAGGGCTCGCGACCGCCCTGTCACCCCCGGAAGCGGTGCGCTACATAGCGTGATCGGCTGGCTGGTCGCCCGCGGACCCCCACGACTCGTGGGTGCCTGGTCCTGGCCGGCGTGTGCGTCCGAGCCTCGACACCTGGCGCGTCTTGCCCCGCTGGGACTTGCTGGCAGGCGCGGACACTTCGCTGTCAGCGACCGGCGCGGCGGCGTACTCGGTCAGCGGCTGATCCGGCTCGGGACCGTCGTGATACTGCGGCGGATAGCCCTGGTATCTCGGTCCGCGGTAGCCGGGACCCTGATTCGGCAAGATGTCGTCGCTGCTTGTCATCGCCGCCGGGGTGGCCGGCGGCTCAGCCTCTTGCCGCTGGTCTGGCGATCGCCGGAATGCAACGATGCCCGGCTGCGCGGCCTCAGGCAGTTGCACCGGGTCGGCGTCATCAGCCTGCTCGCGGCGTCGCCGCGGGTCGGGTGGCTGATCGGGGTCATCGGCGCGGCTGCTGGCCACATCACCCGCAGCCAGCGACACGCTGTCATTCTCGGGCCGGGCGCTCGCCGTGGACTCGCTGGCCACGACGCCGTTCGTCATGTTGCCCGCGGCCGACTCGGCGTCGATGGTGCCGAGCTCGAAGTCGCCAGGTGACGTCGTGACAGAGGTGGCGGCGTCAGCCGGGGTATCCGCCGGGCCGGGCATGCGCGCGTCCATCCCGGCCGTCGGGTCTGGCTGCTCCGCGGACGGGAACATGTCGGATTCAGGTGGCGGCGCCTGCAGTGGGACGCTCAGCTGGTCGGCCAGCGGTCGCGCCGGCCCTCCTGGCCCTTCTGGGCCGCCCGGCCGACGCAGCCAGTCCGGCCTGCCGGTGACCTCTGCGTGGATTGGCCCGACGCAGTCGTGACCGTCGAGGAGGGCCGCGAGCCGCTCGGCTTCGTCGGCGCCCACCCCGAACACGACCCGCGGCTGCCCCCAGGGCTCCTCGAGCGAGTAACCCACGTAGCTCGATACCGGCGGTAACGGATCTGAGCCCAGGCCGTGCATGGTCCGCCAGCGACCCCACGCCCGCTCCAATGCGTTCGCCGCCCGCTCCGCACGGTGTACCAAGTCTGGATCACGCATGGTGCGTACCTCCCCTCCACAGCGCCGCACACTTCCGCCTGACAGGCGGGTCCCCCGGGACGCTGCGTGCTTCACCGGACGCTCGGTCTGCTAGCCGCGGTGACACACGACGCCAACCCTGCCGCCGGGGCGCCGGGCTACGGCGGCAGGCTCACTCAGTATCTCCGCGACCGGTCCCCAGCAGGCGGTGATTACTAAAAGTTGCGACGACGTTACATACAGTTAGCAGTGCATGCGCGCCGGACACCGGTATGCAGAGCCGGAAGCACCGGGAAGTTGACCCCTGGCGCGACGAGCCTGGCAGACGGCACGGATTGGCATGATGACGGCCGGACTACGGTCGGCTGAGGAATCGAAGACCGCGCCGCAACGGGCGGGATCTTGCGGACAGCGCCTGGCCTCGAGCTGCAGGGCACTGAGGAACGGGAACGACCCCGTTCCCGGTATCTGATTAGTTCTGAACCTCGTGCTGTCTCAGCGACAGCGTCACGGTCTCCTGGTGTATCCAGGAGGCCGGATCGACCCCGGCAACTTCCACTGACCGATGCTCATCATCGCATCGAACGCGAAGCGCGCCCCCCGATGCGGTGTGCTGGCCGCCGGGGTCGACCCCCCCAACTGCTAGACAATTGGCCGCTGGCTGACGGCGCAACTCTGAGCGCCAGCCTTCCCGGCGCCGCAACGCCGGACCGCGGCCATGCCTCATTCCGAGCGCTGCTGCGGGATACCCGCCAGAAGGGCGCGGACCTCAGTCTCCCGGTAGCGGCGGTGACCGCCAAGCGTCCGGATTGACGTGAGTTTTCCTGCCTTTGCCCACCTGGTAACTGTCTTCGGGTCAACCCTGAACATCGTCGCGACTTCTGCCGGCGTTAGCAGCGGCTCAGCCTCTGGTGTGCGTGCTGACATGTTGACGGCCTCTCCTCCTGGACCGGTACTGCGATCCTTACCTACTTCTCTTGCTGTTCGCGGCTTCTAATGAAGCCTGCCTCGGATGTCCCATATAGTCCACTGAGACCATATTGCCATCACCAGCGGTGACAAGTCGACAACCGGGAGCAAAGATTCTTCTGCGAGTCGCCGCGATGCTCCCGCTGCAAGCTGTCACGCTGCGTGATTCTAGCGACACGCAGCGTCGCAACGGGCAGATTCGGAAAAGTCATCCGCGCCTCCCATCAGATACTTAGCTCGATTGCCGCCACGTCCTGTGCACCCCTGCGTCTAGCTGCCGATCTCCTCCAGGTCGGCACCATAGGGGAGCCCAGATCAGGCATTGAGCCGACGTTGGCTCACGGGCTGTGAGTGCCCGCAATCCTCCCTCCCGGTCCAGCTAACGCTGAACCCGATTGCCGGCCGGCCAGCCCGCTCGCCGACCGGATGGCCGGTTGCGTGCGCGCTGCGATGTTTCGGTGCAACAGGCCGGAGTCCTCTAATAATCCCCGAACTGCTGCCAGATAATCAGTTTCGAGAGCTTTTGACCGCAGAGTATCCCGGTGTCCCGACTCTCTGTATGCGTATCGACACAAGCCAACGGACGGCGGCGGTGAAAGCGACCGATAAACTGGCACTTGTCGCGCATTAGGCAGCATGACTAATCGTGACATGCCGTACCCGTCTGGGCAAAGGGTTACGCGCCGGTAGTGACCACGCGTTTCGTACCTGCTCCCGGTCCCGGCGATAGGCTGGTGGCCGATCCCGCGTCAAGGTCGACGCGGGCTGAGACCGGGAGCCCACCGAAGTGAGCACAGTCTTTGGGGCCGGCCACGCAGATAGCCAGCCCGGACACGAGCAAGTCGTGTACTGCCAGGACGAGCCCTCCGGGCTGCGTGCCATTATCGCGATCTACTCCACCGCGCTCGGCCCCGGGCTCGGGGGGACGCGGTTCTACCCCTACGCGGACGAGGACGCGGCGCTAGCCGACGTGCTCAACCTGTCCAGGGCCATGGCCTACAAGAACGCCCTAGCGGGTCTGGATCTCGGCGGTGGCAAGGCCGTGATCATCGGCGATCCGGACAAGCTCAAGTCCGAGGCCCTGCTGCGCGCCTACGGGCGGTTCGTGGAGTCGCTGAACGGCCGCTACATCACTGCGTGCGACATCGGCACTTACAGCGAGGACATGGACATCGTCGCCCGCGAATGCCGGTTCGTTACCGGCCGGACGGTGCCGAACGGCGGCGCAGGCGACTCCTCGGTACTCACGGCGTTCGGCGTGTTCCAGGGCATGCGGGCCGCTGCGGAGCACACCTGGGGCAGCACCAGCCTCGACGGCAAGACCGTCGGGGTCGAGGGCGTGGGCAAGGTGGGCCACCGCCTGGTTGACCACCTCGTCTCCGACGGCGCCCGGGTGGTGATCTTCGACACCAGCCACACTGCGACCGAGCGGGTACGGGCCGAGCATCCTGAGGTTACGGTCGCGGCCAGCCGCGCGGAGCTGCTGGGCAGCCAGCTGGATGTGTACTCCCCGTGCGCGCTCGGCGGCGCGATCGATGATGACGTCGTCGATGCACTGAGCGCCAAGGTCATCTGCGGCGGCGCGAACAATCAGCTCGCCCATCCGGGTGTCGAGAAAATGCTGGCTGACCTGGGCATTGTGTACGCTCCCGACTACCTGGTGAACGCCGGCGGCGTCATCCAGGTGGCCGACGAGCTGCACGGCTTCAGCTTCGAGCGGGCAAAGGCGAGGGCCGAGCAGATCCTGGGCACGACCCGGCAGATCCTGGCCATGGCGGACGCCGATGGTGTCCCGCCCGCGGTAGCGGCCGACCGGCTGGCCGAGCGGCGGATCGCCGACGTGGGCCGGCTCCGGGGCATCTACCTGGGCGGCTGAGCCTGATCCGGCGGGCAGCCGCCGGGACCTCGGGCGGCTCGCTGGCGGCTCGCTGGCGGTTCGCTGGCGGTTCGGCGGAATCATCGGAGGCGCCCGGCGCCCAAAGCAGGTACGGTTGTACCTGTACGTCAGGGCGAGCGCGCCGCACTCCGGTTGGCGGAGGTGCGACGGGTAAGCCTTGTACGCACGAAACCGCGAGCATCGGCGTGGTAACGGGCGACTAAGAGTGCGGTGACCAGGAACCCATCGGGTTCCGTACGTTTAGAGGGGGTCGAGCCAATGGGGCGCGGCCGAGCCAAGGCCAAGCAGGTCAAGGTGGCACGCCAGCTGAAGTACAGCGGTGGCGGGACGGACCTTGACCGGCTGCGGGCTGAGCTGGGCGTCGACTCGGACCAGCATGGCGCCGGCGGGGATTCCGCGTACGCGGACCTAGGCGATCGCTACACCGGGGACGACGACGACTCTGATCTCTCACCGGATGAGGACGACGAGGACGAGGACTGGCACGACGAGGACTACGGCGAGTATGGTGCCGAGGGTCTTGTCCGGCAGTCAGGCCCGTCGGCCGGAGCCTGACAGCACGTTAGGCGCGCGGGCCGGCTGCGGATAGCCGTCATCAGGGCGTCGTCATCAGCGCGCTGGGTGCCGCGGTAATTTGGCGTGGCACGGGTCCCCTGAGCGTACGCGGTAAGCCCGCGACTCAGGCAGCAGGATCGCTGGGTAGTCAGGGGATGCAGGCCGGTCAGGCAGCAAGATGTCGGCCGTTCAGACAGCAGGATGTCCGGCCGGTCAGGGGAATCTGGCGGGTCAGGCAGCAGGATGCTGGCCGGTCAGGCGCACGTCGCCGGAGCCGGGAGTGATCTGGCCCACCACCCACGCTGGCACGCCGCGCCCGGCCAGCAGGTTAGCCGCCCGATCGGCGTCCGCCGGGCTGACGACGGCCACCATGCCGACGCCCATGTTGAACGTGCGTTCCATCTCCTGCGCCTCGACGCCGCCGCGGTCGGCGAGCAGCCCGAACACCGGCGCCGGCCGCCAGGTGCCGCGGTCGAGGACCGCGTCTGCCTGCGGCGGCAGCACCCTGGCCAGGTTGGCCGCCAGCCCGCCGCCGGTGATGTGGGCGAACGTCCGCACCCCGCAGGCGTCAGCGACCGCCAGGCAGTGCCTGGCGTAGATCCGGGTAGGCGTCATCAGTTCCGCGCCTAGCGACTGGCTGAGCCCGTCCGGGCGGCTGTCCAGGTCCAGGCCAGCGCCTGGCGCATCGATGATCGCCCGGACGAGGGAATAGCCGTTGGCGTGCAGGCCCGAACTCGCCATCGCGATGACGGCATCTCCGATGCGGACGCGGTCGGGACCGAGCAGCCGGTCGGCGTCCACCACGCCGGTGGCCGCGCCAGCCAGGTCGAAGTCATCTGGCGCGAGATGACCGGGGTGCTCCGCTGTCTCGCCGCCGATCAGAGCGCAGCCTGCCTGCACGCAGCCGTCGGCGATGCCAGTCACGATCTCGGCCACGCGCGCAGGCTCGACCCGGCCGCAGACGACGTAGTCGGTCATGAACAGCGGCTCGGCACCGCATACGACCAGGTCATCGACCACCATGCCGACCAGGTCGAGACCGATGGTGTCGTACTTGCGCAGGCGCTGTGCGATGACGACCTTGGTGCCGACGCCGTCGGTCGAGGTGGCCAGCAGCGGCCGTCGCATCCCGGCGAATTTCGAGATATCGAACAGCCCAGCGAACCCGCCGATACCGCCGACTATCTCGGGGCCTGCCGTCTTTGCCACCGCCGCCTTGATCAGCTCGACTGCCCGGTCCCCAGCGGCGATGTCCACGCCTGCTGCTGCGTAGCTAGCTGGCTGGGCTGGGCCCGAGCCCGAGCCCGACCCCGAGCCGGAGCGTTTGTCCCGCGCGATGTCAGCGCCGGTCAACCCGGCCCCTGGGCTCGCGTGCCGACCACCTCGAGGAGGTGCTTGCCCTTCTCATCCTCGGCCACGGAGACGGGATACTCGCCATCGAAGCACGCGCGGCACAGCGTGCTGGCGGGCAGTGTGGTGGCCGCGATCAGCCCGGCGAGCGAGACGAAGCCGAGCGAGTCGGCGCCGATCGACTGCCTGATCTCCTCGATGGTCAGGTTGCCCGCCATGAGCTCGGCGCGACTGGCAAAGTCGATGCCGAAAAAGCACGGCCACGCCACCGGCGGGCTGGAGATCCGGACGTGCACCTCGGCCGCGCCTGCCTCGCGCAGCATGGCTACGATCGCGCGCTGGGTGCTGCCGCGGACGATCGAATCATCGACCACCACAAGCCGCTGGCCTGCGATGGCGTCGCGTAGCGGGTTGTATTTCAGCCGGATGCCGCGCTCGCGGATGGTCTGGCTCGGCTGGATGAACGTCCGGCCCACGTAAGAGTTCTTGACCAGGCCCTGGCCGTAGGGGATGCCACTGGCCTGCGCGTATCCGATGGCCGCCGGCGTACTGGACTCCGGCACCGGGATTACCAGGTCGGCGTCGGCCGGATACTCGGCCGCGAGCCGCCTGCCGACCTCGACCCTGGCGGCCTGGACGCTGCGGCCCGCGATGGCGGTGTCGGGCCTCGCCAAGTACACGTACTCGAAGAGGCAGCCCTTGGGCTCGGCGGCGGCGAACGTATGTGACCTGACCCCGGCCTCGTCGATCGCGACCATCTCGCCGGGCTGGATCTCACGGACGAACGTCGCGCCCACGATGTCCAGGGCGGCGGTCTCGCTGGCGACCACCCAGCCGCGCGCTAGCCGGCCCAGGACAAGCGGCCGGAATCCCTGCGGGTCGCGGGCCGCGTACAGCGTCTGCTCGTCCATGAAGACGAGGGAGAAAGCCCCGCGTACCAGGGGCAGCACCGCCAGCGCCGCGGCCTCGACACCAGGGTGCCCGCTGGCGCCGTGTCCGCTGGCACCGTGTCCGCTGGCACCGTGCCCGCTGGCGCCGTGCCCGTTGGCAGCCACACCGTCGGCGAGGGCACTATCCCCGGCGACGCTGTGGCCGTTCGCCGCGAACAGCGCTGTCAGCACGTCGGTGTCGGAGGTAGCGCGGCTGCCGAGGGCCCCGGCGTGGCCACCGAGCAGGCTGGCCAGCTCCAGCGTGTTGATCAGGTTGCCGTTATGGCCGAGCGCGAGGCTGGCCGACGGCGTGGCGCGGAACGTCGGCTGGGCGTTCTCCCAGACCGAGGATCCGCTGGTCGAATACCGGCAGTGCCCGACGGCGATGTGCCCGTGCAGCGTATTGAGCACAGACTCGTTGAAGACCTGGGCGACCAGGCCCATGTCCTTGTAGACCACGATCCGGGAGCCGTCGCTGACCGCGATGCCAGCGGACTCCTGGCCACGGTGCTGGAGCGAATACAGGCCGTAGTAGGCAAGCTTGGCGACATCCTCGCCCGGCGACCACACGCCGAAGACGCCGCAGGCATCCCTGGGCGGCTGGTCGGCTGGGTCGGGATCGTGTGACAGAAGGCCATCGGGCTTAATCACTAGTCAATTCTAGTGACTTCCGCGTCCGCTAGGGCCGCTGGACATGAGCGGAAGGTAGGCAGATAGATCGGCGCGCTGCCCGCTGGCCCGCACCTGGCCTGCCGCGACGGCACTTCCCCAGTCCTGCCGACCCGCCGCCAGGTCCAGCCACGTCAGCGGATCTGTCTCCACGACGTTCGGCGGCGTGCCGCGGGTATGCCGCGGACCCGGCACGCACTGGACCGCCGCGAACGGCGGGACCCGCACCTCCACCGTCCGCCCCGGCACTCGCTGTTCGAGCAGGCCCAGGGTGTACCGGACGGCCGCGCGGAGGGCTGCCCGGGCCGGCTGCGACCCCGCAGCCAGCGCATCCGTCACCGCAGCCAGGCTCGCAGCCCCAAGGGCGCGCTCGGTCGCCAGCCCCGTCCACGGCGGCTGACCGAGGGCCGCTCGCTGCTCGTTCACGGCGGCGAGCAGCTTGCCTAGGTCAGGTCTGCGGGGCGGCACGGCAAAGCAGGCTAGCGGACGTCGCCGACAGCCACCCCGACGCTGACGCTGTACGCAGCAGCACATGTGCTGGCACCAATCCGAAATTTCTTCCGGGATTTCGTTCCATCCGGCCCCATCACGACCCTGATCCGGGTATTCGTTCGGTATGCCCGGTCAGCGCCGCACGGCAAGCTCGCGAGCCAGTGGTTCCTGGCTGCCCCGCCTCACTGGCCTGGGCGTCGTGGTGCTGCTCGCCGCGGCCGGGGTCACCGGCTACGTGATTGCCTTCCATCCGGCCGCCAAGCACCACTCGCCGCCGCTGCCGACACGGGTGGTCAGCTACCAGACCGTGGGCCTTGTGGTCGCCGACTCCGTGCCGGGCACCTCGTCTGGACAGCTGCTGCAGCTGGTCAGCCCGCACGGCACCCCGGCCTTCAGCTTGCTGAGCCAGACCCAGCAAGCCCAGGGCTCGCCGCAATGGACCGCCGACCTGATGGCCGGCGACAGCTACATCTTCATCTACCTGCCAACTGGTCAGTGTCTCAGCGCGGCTGGCAGCGCCAGGCACCCGAAGCTGGCGCTCCGGCACTGCGATCTGGACGCGAGCCAGCGCTGGCGGCGGATGCAGCGAGCCGTCCTGAGCCAGGCGCACGATTTCTACCAGTACGCGAATCTTGGCGACCGAGCGTGCCTGACCCAGCAGGGTGAGCAGCCGGGCCCCGTCTTCGGCGCGAGCCTGGCCGCCTGCTCGCCGTCGCAGCCCGCCGACCAGTTCATCGCCTTCTGGTGGTCGGCGGTCTAGCTCAGCCGAACAGCGCCGGCAGCGCGCCGCCATGCACACCCGCCAGCTCGTCGAGCGGCACCGTGAACAGGCCGCTGACGTCCAGCGCCGTGCCACCGGTCGCACCGAGCGTGATGGCCCGCACGCCGCCCTGAGCACACAGGGCCGCCAGGTCTGCGTCAGCACCGGGATGCACCGCGACGACGGCGCGTCCGGCGGATTCACTAAACAGGAACGTGGCCGGATCGGCTGGCAGCCTGATCGTGCAGCCGGTCCCGCCCGACAGACATGATTCGGCCAGCGCAACGGCGAGCCCGCCGTCAGACAGGTCGTGCGCAGCCACGAGCAGGCCGCGAGCGGCAGCCGCGATCAGGACGTCGGCCAGCGCCCGCTCGGCCTCGAGATCGACCGACGGCGGCAAACCGCCTAGATGACCATGCCGTAGCCATGCCCACAGCGAGCCACCGAACTCTGCCCTGGTTTCGCCCAGCAGCACCACAGCGGCGCCCGGCCGGCTGAACCCGGACGGAACTCGCCGCCGGACGTCATCGTGCACGCCGAGCACGCCGACGACTGGCGTCGGCTGGATGGGCGCCGTGCCCGTCTGGTTGTAAAAGCTCACGTTGCCACCCGTCACCGGGATGCCGAGCTGGAGGCAGCCGTCGGCGAGGCCGCGAACCGCCTCGGTGAACTGCCACATGACCCCGGGATCCTCGGGCGAGCCGAAGTTGAGGCAGTTGGTCACGGCGAGCGGCCTGGCGCCGGTGACGGCCACGTTGCGGTACGCCTCGGCCAGCGCCAGCTGCGTGCCTGCGTAGGGATCGAGCTGGCAGTACCGGCCGTTGCCGTCGGTCGCCAGCGCGACACCGAGCCCGCTCGACTCATCTACCCGCAGCAGCCCGGCGTCGTGTGGCGTTGCGAGCACGGTGTCGCCGCGGACATAGCGGTCATACTGTTCGGTCACCCAGCTCTTGTCGCCGCCCTCGGGCGAACCGAGCAGCAGCAGCAGGTCGGCGCGCAGCTCAGCGCCGAGCCCGGCGCTGTCAGTCGCAGGCCTCAGCAGCCTGGCCGGGTCGTCGGCGATGAGCGCATCCTGGCTCTGCGGCCGGCGCACTGGCCGGTCGTAGACGGGTCCCTGGTCGGCGGCGCTACCCGGCGGAATGTCGACTACATGCGCGCCGTGCCAGGTCATCTCCAGCCGACCGGATTCGGTCACTTCGCCGATAACCGTCGCCTGGACGTCCCACTTCGCGCAGATGGCCATGAAGGCGGGCGTGTTCTCCGGCGTGACAATCGCCATCATCCGCTCTTGCGACTCGCTCATCAGGATCTCGGCGGGGCCGAGCGAGGAGTCGCGCAGCGGCACCTGGTCCAGCCAGACCCGCATGCCGGTGCCGCCGCCGGCCGCCAACTCGGTCGTCGCGCATGCGACTCCGGCCGCACCGAGATCCTGAATGCCGACGACGAGTCCGGCGCGGTAGAGCTCAAGGCAGCACTCGACGAGCAGCTTCTCCATGAACGGATCGCCGACCTGGACGCTCGGGCGCTTGGCGCCCTCGCCCGCACCGCCAAAAGACGCGCTGGCCAGCACCGACGCACCGCCGATCCCGTCCGGGCCGGTGCGCGAGCCGAAGAGGATGACCTGGTTGCCTGGCCCGGTCGCAGCGGCCAGCTTCAGGTCCTCGTGCCGCAGCACCCCCACGCACAGCGCGTTGACCAGCGGGTTGCCCAGGTAGCACGGGTCGAAGGCGAGTTCGCCGCCGATGTTGGGCAGGCCGAGGCAGTTGCCGTAGAAGGAGATGCCGCCGACCACACCCGGCAGTACCCGGTGCGTATCCAGGGCGTCCGCGGGCCCGAACCGCAGCGCGTCCATCACCGCGACCGGCCGCGCGCCCATGGCCAGGATGTCGCGCACGATGCCGCCGACTCCGGTCGCGGCGCCCTGGAATGGCTCCACATACGACGGGTGGTTGTGTGACTCGATCTTGAACGTGACGGCGTAGCCCTGGCCGATGTCGACCACGCCCGCGTTCTGCCCGATGCCAGCGAGCAGCACATCGGTGGCGGGCGCCTTCTCGGCGAACTGACGCAGGTGCTTGCGGGAGGATTTGTAGGAGCAGTGCTCGCTCCACATGACCGAGTAGATGGCCAGCTCAGCATCGGTCGGCCGGCGGCCGAGGATGCTGCCGATGCTGGCGTACTCATCGGCTGTCAGCCCGAGCGCCGCGTACGGCTGCGGCCGGTCCGGCGTCGTGACTGCATCGGCCACGGTGTCCTGCGGCGCGGCAGTAATGTCGGCTGCGGTCATGTCCCTCGTGCTCATGCGACGGCGACCGCTGTCAGGACCGAGGTGAAGAAGCCGAGGCCGTCGGCGGCAGGCCCGGTGAGCACGTCGATGGCGTGCTCGGGATGTGGCATCAGCCCGGCGACGTTGCCTGCCTCGCTGATGACGCCGGCGATGTCGGCAACCGACCCGTTCGGGTTCCCACTCGCGTACCGGGCCAGAATCTGGCCGCGTGCCTCCAGTCCGGCCACCGTCTGCTGGTCGGCGACGTAGGCGCCCTCACCGCTCTTGAGGACCACGGTTAGCTCCTCGCCGGCCTCGTAGCCGCTGGTCCAGGCCGAGGTGTTGTTCTCGATCCTGATCCGGACGTCACGGTTGATGAAGCGCCGGCCCTGGTTGCGGGTCAGCGCACCGGGCAGCAGGTGGGCCTCGCAGAGGATCTGAAAGCCGTTGCAGATCCCGAGCACGGGCAGGCCACGAGCTGCGGCGGGCACGATCTCAGCCATGACCGGGGCAAACCTTGCGATGGCACCGCAGCGTAGGTAGTCCCCGTAGGAAAACCCGCCCGGCAGGACGACGGCATCGACTGCGTGCAGGCTGGCATCGCCGTGCCAGAGCTCGACTGGCGTCGCGCCGGCGCGCTCGACGGCGCGGCGGGCGTCGCGGTCATCTAGGGAACCTGGGAAGGTGACGACTCCGATGCGGGCCGTCATGGGCGTCCTCGCGGGCGGCGCATGCTCGCAGGTTACCCGCTCAGCCGGCGTCCCTGAGCTGTGAGGTCGGCCGACCGGCCAGCGGCGCGTCGCTGCGCCACTCGATCCGCTTGTTGAGCGAGACGACAGTCCCCTGGCCAGGCTTGCTATGCATGGTGACGTCGTCAACACAGGCCCGCATGATCGCCAGACCTCGCCCAGACTCCGGCAGCTCGGCGATCGCACGCTCCCTGGCTAGGCGCCTGGACCGGGCGATCCGGCTGCGCAGCGTCGTCGGCGAGCCGGGGGCGGTCGAGTTGGGCGCAGTCTGGTAGCGGCGGAGCCTGGCGACCGGGCGGACCGACTGCCGGATCCCTGGCCTACGGCGGGCGACGCTGGCCGGATCGAAGCCGCGGCCGCTGTCCACCACCTCCAGCAGGCACCTCTTGCTGCCGACGTGGGCCACCAGTTCGTACCTGCGGCCAGGTCCTGAGTGTCGCAGCACGTTCGTACACGCTTCGGTCACGGCCAGGAGCAGGTCGTTGATGCAGCTCTCGTCGATGCCGAGCCGGGTGAGGGTGTCACCGAGCACCCGGCGCATCACCGGGACACTCAGCGATTCCCTGGGGAAGACCAGGCAGAACTCAACGTCTGCGGCTGGTTCTCCAGAATGGAACGCCCGAGATCGCATCCGCTCCTCGCCCCGTGCGGTAACAGTCAGTTCACATTGTGGAGGCTTCCCCGGACGGAGCCTGGTAATCATGAACTCAGGCGATCTCTGGACGAACAGTGCGCTACCGCCTGACGTCACCCGGATGACCATGCAAGCCGCTGACCTGCGAGAACGCAGATTGCGAAAGTTCGCAGAGCCTATTGCGAGCTGCCTGCAAAGAGCAACGTGAAAATAACAATCAGGTAGCGCCCCACGGCAACGCCGTCAGACTGGCCTCCGCGGGCCGGGCAGCGGTAGCTATTTGCACCGGCGGACGCCCCCACCAGGCGCGGCACCGGCCGGAGGGTCGCTCATGATTTCACGGCTGACGTGCGCGCAAAAGCGGCAACTCGGACGCCAAAGTGCACGGCGGCACTGTGAAATGTTGCGGGCGCCCGCGAATTGGCTAGGCGGGATGTACGGAGAATTCCTCTATGACCGGATTCGCCAGCAGCTCTGCGGCAAGCTCGGCGATCCGATCTTGCGGGACCGGCTCGGCGAGCTCGATCTCGAAGCGCTTGCCCTGGCGCACCCCGGCGACCTGGCCGAAGCCGAGGCGCCGGCAGGCGCTGGCGATCGCCTCGCCCTGCGGGTCATGGATCTCGGGTTTCAGCATGACGTCGATGACGAATCTCGGCACATCCCGAACAGTACGCGAGCGGGGTCGCCCAACGCGGGTAGGGATCCGGCCCGCCTGGCAGTAGCCTTGACGTAGGCCACAGTGACCCGATTCGTGACGTGCGTCACCATCGCGCCCCCGAGGCCCGCAGCGCTTGACCGTTCCCGGCGCGGCGATAGTACTGTCGCTCCGTCATGGACGGGACGACAGGACGGTCTGGGCGAGCTCCCGACCGGACATGAGCATGCAAGGAGTGGCACGTGACCGTCAAAGATGCCGGACGCGCCGCCCGCCCAGTTCAGCGGGCAGGAGGCAAGCGGGCTCAAGCCCGCGAGCCAGAACGACAGACGGACTCGGCTGAGCTGATCCAGCTCCTCACCCCGGAAGGGGAGCGAGTCGAGCACCCGGATTACCCGCTGGAGATCTCCGCCGAGGAGGTCAAGGCGCTGTACCGGGACCTGGTCATCGTCCGCCGGATCGACTTCGAGGCGATCGCGCTGCAGCGCCAGGGCGAGCTCGGGATCTGGGCGTCGCTGCTCGGGCAGGAGGCCGCTCAGGTCGGGGCCGGCCGCGCGCTCGGGCCGCGGGACATGGCGTTTCCCACCTATCGGGAGCACGGCGTCGCCTGGTGCCGCGGCCTTGACCCGATGAAGCTGCTCGAGCTGTTCCGCGGCGTAAGCCACGGCGGCTGGGACCCGACCGCGCACAACTTCCACCTGTACACGATCGTCATTGGCAGCCAGGCCCTGCACGCGACCGGGTACGCGATGGGCATCCAGCGCGACGGTGCCGTGGGCGAAGGTGGCGAGGCCGCCATCGCGTTCTTCGGCGACGGCGCGACCAGCCAGGGCGACGTCAACGAGGCCTTCATCTGGGCGTCGGTCACCAACGCGCCGATCGTCTTCTTCTGCCAGAACAACCAGTGGGCCATCTCCGAGCCGCTGGAGCGCCAGAGCCGCACGCCCCTGTACCTCCGCGCCAAGGGCTTCGGCTTCCCCGGTATCCGGGTGGACGGCAACGACGTGCTCGCCTGCCTGGCCGTCACCCGCAAGGCCATGCAGGCGGCGCGGGAGGGCCAGGGGCCGACGCTCATCGAGGCGTTCACGTACCGCATGGGGGCACACACCACCACCGACGACCCGACCAGGTACCGGTTGTCCGCCGAGCTCGAGGCGTGGAAGCTGAAGGACCCGATCGAGCGCGTGAAGCAGTACCTGATCCGGACCGAGCAGGCCGAGATGAGCTTCTTCGACGAGATCGACGCCGAGGCCGCCGCGGTCGGGTCCAGGATTCGCGCCGGGTGTCAGCAGATGCCAGATCCAACGCCAGATTCGATGTTCGACGATGTGCTGACCACGCAGACGCCGCAGCTCGCCGCGGAGCGCGCCGAGTTCGCTGCCTACCTTGACTCGTTCGTCCCCGACGAGCCAGCGCTGGCTGAGGAGGGCCGATGACCACGCTTACCCTCTCCAAGGCGCTGAACGAGGGCCTGCGCAAGGCGCTGGAGAGCGATCCGAAGGCGCTCATCATGGGCGAGGACGTCGGCAAGCTCGGGGGCGTGTTCCGGGTGACCGACGGGCTGCAGAAGGACTTCGGCGAGGCCAGGGTGATCGACACGCCGCTGGCCGAGTCCGGCATCATCGGCACCGCGATCGGGCTCGCGCTGCGCGGCTACCGCCCCATCTGCGAGATCCAGTTTGACGGCTTCGTCTTCCCCGCGTTCGACCAGATCGTCACCCAGCTGGCCAAGATGCGCTACCGCTCGCTCGGCACGGTCAAGCTCCCGGTTACTATCCGGATCCCGTTCGGCGGCGGCATCGGCGCGGTCGAGCACCACAGCGAGTCGCCCGAGGCGCTGTTCGCGCACACGCCGGGGCTGCGGGTCGTCTCCTGCGGTGACCCGGCGGACGCCTACACGATGATCCAGCAGGCCGCAGCCTGCGACGACCCGGTCGTTTTCTTCGAGCCCAAGCGCCGGTACTGGGACAAGGCCGATGTCGACATCGAGGGCGGCCTGGCCGCCGCGCTGCCGATGGACTCCGCGCGCGTCCTCGTCCCCGGCACTGACGTCACCGTGCTGTGCTACGGCCCGATGGTCCGCACCTGCGCCGAGACCGCCGTAGCGGCGTCGAGCGACGGCAAGTCCATCGAGGTCATCGACCTGCGCTCGCTCGCCCCGCTGGACACCGAGACGATCTTTGCGTCGGTCCGCAAGACCGGCAGGTGCGTGGTCGTGCACGAGGCCGTGGTGACTGGCGGTATCGGCGCGGAGATCGCGGCCAGAGTTAGCGAGGAGTGTTTCTACAGCCTTGAGGCTCCGGTACTGCGCGTTGGCGCGTACACCACCCCGTATCCGCCGTCCAGGCTGGAGGAGCACTACCTGCCTGACCTGGACCGGATCCTGGATGCTGTCGACCGCAGCTTCAGCTACTGAGAGGCCCCTCATGTCAGATCTCAAGGAGTTCAAGCTCCCTGACGTCGGAGAAGGCCTGACCGAGGCCGACATCGTCAGATGGCACGTCAAGGTCGGTGACCCGGTCACCGTCAACCAGATCATCGTCGAGATCGAGACGGCCAAGGCGGTCGTCGAGTTGCCGAGCCCCTACGAGGGCGTCGTCGCGCGCCTGCTGGTCCCCGAAGGCCAGACCGCGGATGTCGGCACGCCGATCATCGCGGTAAACGTCGGCGCTGACGCCGCGGCTGAGGCAACCGCAACGGCCGACACCACGGCACCCGAGAGCGTGCCCGCGGAGGCGGTGGTCCAGCGCGCGATCAGCGAGACCGAGGACCTCGTCCCGGCTCCGCCGGTGGAGGGCGCCATCGAGCCGGGCATCCACGGCAGCCCGGCGCCCAAGGCCGAGCGCCAGGCGGTCCTTGTCGGCTACGGCGTCAAGCTCGGCACGACCAGCCGCCGCGCTCGGAAGACGTCGGCGTCGGCTGCTCGGCCGGCGCAGTCGGCTGGGCGCACAGCGCAGGCCAAGCCAGTCGAGTCGGTCGGGCGACTGGCGGCGCCGAACGGAACAGCGACGGCCGGGTCAGCCAGTTCGGCGAACGGCGTCGTGCGGCCGGTTGTCGCGCTGGCGAAGCCTCCGGTACGCAAGATGGCCAAGGATCTCGGTGTCGACCTGGCGGCGGTCGCCGGCACGGGCCCGAACGGCTCGATTACCAGGGATGACGTCCAGCATGCTGCGGATGGGAGCGAAGTCGGCTCCGTTCCCATCCGCGTTGACCGTGCGGTGACGGCCGTCGCGCGCGAGGAGCGGATCGCGATCCGGGGGGTGCGGAAGCACACCGCGGCGGCGATGTCGGCGAGCGCGTTCACTGCGCCGCACGTCACGGAGTTCCTCCAGATCGATATCACTGAGACGATGCGGGCGACGGCGCGGCTGCGGTCGCTGCCGGACTTCGCCGACGTCAAGGTGTCGCCGCTGCTGCTGGTCGCGCGGGCGCTCATCGTCGCCGCCGCCCGGCACCCGATGATCAACGCGAGCTGGGACGAGGCAGCTCAGGAGATCGTGGTCAAGCACTATGTGAACCTGGGGATCGCGGCCGCGACCGACCGCGGGCTCGTGGTGCCGAACGTCAAGGACGCGCACGCGCTCGCGCTGCCCGAGCTGGCCAGGGCGCTGGCGCAGCTAGCCGAGACCGCGCGGGCGGGGAAGACGACGCCGGCCGACATGGCGCACGGGACGATGACGATCACGAACGTGGGCATCTTCGGGATCGACACGGGCACCCCGATCCTGTCACCGGGCGAGGCTGCGATCCTGGCGTTTGGCCAGGTCAAGGACGCGCCGTGGGTGGTGGATGGGCAGCTGGCCGTGCGCAAGGTGTGCACGCTCGCGCTGTCGTTCGACCATCGCCTGGTGGACGGCGATCTCGGCTCAGCCGTGCTGCGGGACGTCGGTGCAATGCTGACCGACCCGCTGACAATGCTCGCCTGGTCGTAAGTCCTAAGGTTGAGGCTGGCGCCGGCGCCTGTGCCGCGTCGCTAGATCGCTGCGAGGAGAGCCCGATGATCAGGCATGTCGTGGTGTTCACCTGGACCGATGGCATGACGGAAGAGATGGAACAGCAGTTCGGGGCCGAACTCAACGCGCTCGGCCCGACGCTGCCGGGCGTACGCGCCTACCGCGCAGGCCCGGATGCCGGGATCAACCAGGGCAACTTTGACTTCGCAGTGGTGGCCGACTTCGACGACGTCGACAGTTACCTCGGCTACCGCGACAGCGCCGAGCACAAGGACATCATCAGCAGGTTCAGCGGACCACACACCAAGTCACGCGCTGCGGTTCAGTACGAGATCTGATCGGTCCCGGTCGATCGCCGTTGGCGCGGCTAGCACGTGGGGCACCCGTCGCATCGCGCACACGGCGCGTCCACGCACACGGCGCGTCCACGCACACGGCGCGCCAGCGAAGTTACAGCGCGACCGCCCGCGGGGAGAGGAGCGGCGGGCGGCCGACGCTGGTCTGGTGGGTCAGAATGCTTCTTCGGGTAGCTCCATTGGGTCGAGCGATGTCGCCTCGGCAATCTCCCGCTCCGCGGCTAGGCGCGGCAGCACGGTCGCGGCGAAGAAACTAGCACTCGCTACCTTGCCCTGGTAGAACGCCGTGTCGCTGGCGCTGAGGCCGCCCTGGTCTAGTTTGGCGAGCGCCACCTCGGCCTGCCGGCCGAGCAGCCAGCCGACGACCAGGTCGCCAAGCGCCAGCAGCAGCCTCGTGGTGTTGAGCCCGACTCGATAGATCTGAGGTCCTTGCTCCAGGCTGGCCCCCAGGAAGCCGTTCATCGCCGTGACGATGCCCTCGACATTGTCGGCCGCCCTGGCCAAGGCAGCGCGTTCCTTCTTCAGCCGGCCGTTGCCATTGTCTGCGGCGCCGAACTCGCGCACCTGCTCGAGCAGATAGGTCAAGGCCGCGCCCTGGTTCCGGACGATCTTGCGGAAGTACAGGTCCGTGCCCTGGATGGCGGTCGTTCCTTCGTACAGGCTATCGATCTTGGCGTCCCTGATGTACTGCTCGATCGGGTAGTCCTGGAGATAGCCGGACCCGCCGAGCGTCTGCAGCGACTGCGCGAGCTGCTCATACGCACGCTCGGAGCCGACGCCTTTGACGACCGGCAGTAGGAGATCGTTGAGCGCGGCGGCCGCCTCGTTCCGCTCGCCGCTGGCAGCGGCGAGTTGGACGGCGTCCTGCTGGCTCGCTGTGTACAGGACGAGCGCGCGCATGCCCTCGGCGTAGGACTTCTGGAGTAGCAGGCTGCGCCGAACGTCCGGGTGCTTCATGATCGTGACGCGCGGCGCTGCCTTGTCGAGCATCTGCGTCAGGTCCGCACCTTGCACCCGGGTCTTGGCGTAGTCGAGCGCGTTCAGGTAACCAGTCGACAGCGCGGCGATCGCCTTGGTGCCGACCATCATCCGCGCGAACTCGATGATCATGAACATCTGCCGGATGCCGTCGTGCGCGTCGCCGATGAGCGTGCCAACCGCCGGGTGCTCCGCACCGAAGGTCAGCTCGCACGTCGTGGAGGCCTTCAGGCCCATCTTGTGCTCGACGTTAGTGACGTAGACGCCGTTGCGCTCACCGAGCGAGCCGTCGTCGTTCACGTGGAATTTGGGCACCAGGAACATCGACAGGCCCTTCGTGCCGGGACCAGCGCCCCCGGGCCTGGCCAGCACGATGTGCAGGATGTTGTCGGCCATGTCGTGCTCGGCACTGGTGATGAAGCGCTTGACACCCTCGATGTGCCACGTGCCGTCTGGCTGCTGGATCGCCTTGGTGCGGCCGGCGCCGACATCCGAGCCCGCGTCCGGCTCGGTCAGCACCATGGTGTAGCCCCAGCGGCCGTCGATGGCGCGCTCGGCCACTTTCTTCTGTGCCGGCGTGCCCATCAGCCAGAGAGCGTGCGAGAACGAGCCGAGGCTGGAGTACATCCAGACGGCCGGGTTCGCGCCGAGCACTAGCTCGGCGACTGACCACGCGATCGTGCGGGGGACTGCCGTGCCGCCAAGCTCGGCGGGCAGCTCGAGGCGGAACCACTCAGCATCGACGAAGGCGTTGTAGGAACGCTTGAAGGACTCCGGCATGGTGACCGAGTGGGTGGCTGGGTCGAATACTGGCGGATTGCGGTCGGCGTCGGCGAAGGACTCGGCGATCGGGCCCTCGGCGAGGCGCCGGACTTCGTCCAGGATGCCGCGCGCCGTCTCTTCGTCCACGTCCGCGAACGGCGCAGCACCGAGTAGTTCTTGTCTGTTCAAGACCTCGAAGAGGTTGAACTCAATGTCCCTGAGGTTGCTCTTGAAGTGCCCCATTGCCGCTCCCCTGGACCTTCGACAGTGCCTACGGGCTCCTGCTACTCACGAGTAACTTACTCCATAGTACCTAAAGTGGCGGCGGGTGTCATCCCCGCAGGCAGGCGGCTGCACCGGGCCGGGCTCGTGGCCGCACAGACCCGCAAACGGCGGTCCGCTCAGGCACGCGGGACCGACGGCGGGCGTCTCGACCGGCCGCAGAATGTGACGTTTCATGGTTTCGTCGGGCACACTTCATGGTTTCCGTACCCGCAAAACCGGCAAACTAGGACTCAAGATCGCGCGAAACCATGAAGTGCGGAGTCAGGGGCGTTTGGTAGCACCACAGGCGGCGCTGGTGTCACTCCGCCCAGGCGATGCCCGCCACGTCGGCGGCTGCTCGCAAGCCGCGGGTGGCGCCCGGCGGCACTGGCGGCAGGATCAGGCAGTGACAC
Organism: uncultured Actinomycetota bacterium; assembly: GCA_963792725.1. Classification (GTDB taxonomy): domain Bacteria; phylum Actinomycetota; class Actinomycetes; order Streptosporangiales; family Streptosporangiaceae; genus JAJYUU01. Next base: position 1,040,412 of record CAWBXJ010000006.1, read on the forward strand.
CCAACGCAGATGGAACCCGAGTCGGCCAGCCGGTTGTTGCCGACCATCAGCGTCCGGTCGGCCGATACGCCGAGCCGCTCACATGCGGTCAGGAACGGCTCGGGATCCGGCTTGGCGACGCCTAGGTCGCACGACAGGACGAAGGTCTCGATAAAGCCGTCGATGCCGGCGGCCGCGTAGCCCTCCTTGATCGACCAGCCCGTGTTGCTGACGATGGCGATGGGGATGCCGGCCCCGGCGAACGACTTCAGCACAGCGGGCGTGTCGGGATACGGCACCATCGTCTGCGGATTGGTCTTCCACTGGTCGTACATCAGATCTGCAAGACCGGGCGCGATCTCATCGAACGGCGAGTAGCCGTGCACGTACGCATCCCGGTGGTCTGTCCTGGACAGGTTGCGGCGCTGGCGCTTCTCGGCCATCAGGGTCCGGCTGTGTTCCTTCGAGCGCCGCCAGTAACGGGCGGCGTCTTCCTCGGAGATCGCGACGCCCAGCTGGGCGGCCAGGCTGCAAACCGCGGCTACCGGCGAGGTTCGGTGGGTCAGGGTGCCGCCGTTGTCGAACAGGACTGCGTCGTAGCGCATCGGGGGTCTCCTCGTGAATTTGGGGGAGGCGGACGATGCGGGCCGCTAATACGGCCGGGCACCGATGTGGAAGTGGTTGAGGACGATCGCCGTGCCGACTAGCACGACGAGAATGACGTAGCCGCCGATGTCGACCAGGGTTAGCTTGTGCACGCGCAGCGAGCTGCGGCGCTTGTTAGCACCGAACCCGCGCGCGTCAGCCACCATCGCCATCGTCGTGGTCCCGCGCAAGCTGCCCACCAGGAGCGGGACCGTGACCAGGACCACGCAGCGGGCCGCCCGGTGGACGTAGTCCGGCCACTTGGTCACCTGGTACCAGCGCGGCCGGGACAGGTCGTAGCCGCGCAGCTCGATCGCGCGCAGGACCAGGGTGGTCCGGCCGATCATGTCGGGCAGGAACCGCAGCGCTGCGGTGAGCGCGAACCCGACCTGGGGCGGCATCCGGAACCGCTCGAACGCCCAGGTGAAATCGCCGACATCGGTACTGACCAGGATCAGCATCGAGGTCGAGACCGTCACCAGCACGCGAGCGGTCTGCTCGAGCCCGAAGACCAGTCCGTACGCGGTGATCCCGGGTGAGCCGAGCCAGGAGATCGTCCACGGGAACTGGAAGATGTAGTGGATCGGCGGGCTCGGCAGGTAGTACAGACCCTGCGACCAGAAGCCGGTCAGCGCCGGACCGCCAACCATGACCATGAGCACCCGCACTTTGGCCCGCGACGGCCGCAGCCAGAACCAGGGCAGGATGCTGAGGCCGAAGACAATCAGCATGAAGTCCCAGTTCAGGATGATGCTGAGGATGCCCATGGCGATCGGGTACAGCACTTTCAGGCGCGGATCCAGCTTATGCAGCGGGGTGTCTCGCGCCTCGTACGTGACCAGCTCACGCAGGCCGCCGAGACCAACCACCTTGAAGAACAAGACCGGCAGGATCATCGGCACCGCGAACACGATCAGGTAGGCGATCACGGTCCGGACGAGCAGTGACGACATCATGAGGCGCCCGCCGTCCGTCCCGCTGCCTGGCCCGCCGTCCGCCCCGCTGCCTGACCCGCTGCCTGGCCCGCTGCCTGGCCGGCCGCTGCGAGGCCGCGGAAGGAGACGGCCGCTGCCGCCAGTTCCTCCACCGAGAGCAGCACGTCGGCGACATCAGGCCCGAGCAGCTCGGCCTGAAGGCGCGCCACCGGCGGCGCCAGCACCCCCCAGCGCTCCAGCTCCGTGGTCCGGGCGAACACCTCGCCGGCCGGGCCGTCGAGCTGGACCCGGCCGTCGCCGAGGAGCACGATTCGCGCCGCGCGGCTGGCGAGCCCGCGGATGTCGTGCGTGACGGTCAGCACTGTCAGCCCGGTCCGCGCCCGGACCGCTTCGAGCAGTCGCAGGAATGAGCGCATCCGCTCCGCGTCCTGGCCCGTGGTCGGCTCATCGAGAACAAGCACGCCCGGCGCCCCGACCAGCAGCGAGGCCAGCGCGAGCCGCTGCCTGCCGCCCTGGCTCAGCTCCCACGGACTGGTCTGCTCGAGCCCGCGGAAGCCGAAGAAGTCGATCGCGCCCTGCACGTCCAGGACCGGATCGGGTGGCAGCGCGCGGAACCGGCTGCCGAAGCTGAGCTCGCGGATCACCGTATCCTCGAACAGCATCTCGTCCGCGGCCTGGAGCAGCAGCGCCACATGCGCCGCGTGCTCAAAGATCTTGCCGGGCCGGACGGGGCTGTCGCGGAAGCACACCTGCCCGGCGCTCGGCGTGCCGAGCCCGACCGTAAGGCCGGTCAGCGTGCTCTTGCCGGAGCCGTTTGCGCCGATCATGGCGACCCATTCGCCCTCGGCGATCGACAGCGTCACATCGTCGATCGCGCGCTTGGCACCGAAGTCGACCGAGACGTGGCCCCAGGACAGCACCGGCGGTCCTGCGGCTGACCGGCTGGGGCCAGCCCCGTTCGCGTCCCGGACCTGCCGTCCGCGACCGCGCGCCGTCGCGGCCTGCCGCAACGCGGGCACCAGCCAGCTCTGCCGTACCTGGCCGAGCGCGTCCGCGACCGACAGCGGCAGCGGGCCGGGGAAGGCATCGGGCAGCGCGTGCGCGAGCCGCACCATGTCCGGCACGCCGACGCCGATGCCTGCCCACCTGGCCTGGTCGGCCCACGCATCCCTGGGCGGCCGGTCCAGCACGATCCGGCCGCCGTCCATGAGCACGACCCGGTCGGCCCACGGCGCTACCTCGTCGACCCGGTGCTCGATGATCACCACGCCGGTGCCTTCGTCCCTTGCCAGCCTGCGCAGGGTGCCGAGCACTTCCTGGGCGCCGACCGGGTCCAGGTCAGATAGCGGCTCGTCCAGCACCAGGATGCGGGGCCGCATGGCGAGCGTGGCCGCGATGGCGGTGCGCTGTTTCTGGCCGCCGGACAGCGTCACGGTTGATGCCATCCGCATGCCCGCCATCCCGGTGACATGCAGGCACCAGTCCACTCGGGCGGCGATCTCCGGCTGCGGCAAGGCGAGGTTCTCCGGGCCGAACGCCACCTCCGACTGCACCGTGTGGTTGATGAGCTGCAGGTTCGGGTTCTGGAAGACCATGCCGACCAGCTGCGACGCCTCGTGCGGCGGCAGCCCGCTCAGCGGCCGCCCGGCGAACGTGACCTGCCCGCGCAGCTCGCCGTGCACGCGGGACGGGATCAGGCCAGACAGCGCCAGCGCCAGCGTGGACTTGCCGCAGCCGGATAGGCCCGTCACCAGCACCATCTCGCCACCCGCGACGGCAAGGTCCACGTGCCGGAGCGCGGCGGTGGACGCGCCGAGGTAGGCGAACGAGATGTCGTCAGCGGCTAGGACCGGACTGCTGCTGGGAGTGCTGCTGCTGATCGCCATGCTCCCTTCGCAGCGCCACGACCCACATGAGGATCGAGCCGATAGCCAGGAAGCCGCCCGCGATCAGCACGGTCGCGCCGTCGTTCAGCAGGATGTGCGGGTTGCCGAACAGCGGGTCCTGGTCGCCCTGCGCCCAGTTGTACTTCGTGATGTAGTCGACCAGCCCGTAGACGAGCAGCACGCCCGCGGTGACGGACACGATCCACGCGAGGCGCCTCACGCCAGTCCTCCTTCCGAGGGCAAGCCATCAGCCGCCGCCGCACCGGACCCGGCTCCCGCCGGCTGCGGCTCGGCGAAGGGGTCAACGTCCGCCGCGGCGGCGTGGCGCGCTCCGATCGATGGGATCACCGCCCTGGCCACCCGCAGCGCGAGTACAGCGCTGATCGCGGACTCAACGCCGTTGCCGATGGCGTTCGACCAGGTGTCGGTCCACATCGCGTACCAGGTGTAGTACGTCGAGTTCAGGTAGGGGTCGAACGTCCAGTCGGTGAGGAACGAATTCGGTCCGCCGCGCAGGATGCCGATCATCAGGCCGTCGACGACCATCGACACCACGCTGGCGCCGGGCGCGTAGAGCTTGCCGCGCCTGGCGACTATGTACAGGTCACAGAAGACGCCCTGAGTCAGGCCGTCGGTCCAGTCGAGCGCCCCGTGCCCGCTGCCGAACAGCAACTGCGCCAGCAGATAGTTGATGAACACCATGGCGGTGACGCAGCCGGGCTTGCGGACCAGCGCGATGCCCACCATCAGCAGGAACATGTACGGCAGGTCGTGCAGTTGCAGGAGGTCGGCGCCGGGGATCACATCGACGATCGGCTTGATGAACTGGTCGCCGATGATGTTGTCGTAGACCTCCAGGATGACGCCGAGGGACGCCACGATGAGGATGTCCTGGGTGGTCCAGCGTTCCCAGCGCTTGGACCGCAGGGCGGCCCAGAGCACGACGCCGAGGCCGATGATGCAGAGAGCCCACACGCCCCAGAAGAACAAGGCGTTCCAGGCGAACGACAGCTTGATCGTGGAGTTGGCCAGCAGAGCGGTGCCCATTCCTATGCCTCCGTGACACTCGCGTACAGCAGAGAGTTGTTGTGGCACGGACGACATGGGCACCATGGCCGCGGTTTCTATTCAAGAACTCGGCTTCGGCCTCGGGCAATAGCGCGCCGGGCGACTTCATTGGATGTTCACTCGGGCTAGGCGCCGGCCTCGGCGGCCTAGTCGAGAACCGAATCGCATTCTAGAATGCGGCGAGACCAGCGGATCGTGGCAGATGAGGTGCAGCAATGACGCTCGGCCTGACGGAAGAACATAAGCAGCTCGCTGACTCGGTCCGGGCCTGGAGCGAACGCCATAGCCCGACCGCCGTGGCCAGGGCGGTCGCCGACGGCAAGGAGGATGGCGCCGTCCGCTACCGGGACACGCTGCGGCCCAGCCTTGCCGATCAGGGGCTGCTCGGCCTGCACGTGCCCGAGGCCGACGGCGGCCAGGGCTTCGGCCTGCCCGAGCTCACGGTCGCGGTCGAAGAACTCGGTCGCGCGCTGGCGCCCGGTGGCTTCGTGCCGACGACGCTGGCGAGCGCGGTCCTGGTCGCGGCAGGCGTGACCGGCAAGCTCGTTGCGGGCCTGGCTCACGGTGACGGGAACGGGGCCGTTGCCTTCGCCGCCGACCTCACAGCCGCGGCCGACGCCGAAGGTGGCCTGATCATTACTGGCACGGCTGACAATGTCCTCGGCGCGCCTGACGCTGACGTCGTCATCGTGCCGGTGCGATCGGGTCACGATACCGTCTGGCTGGCCGTCGACGCCGCGAGCCTTGACATCACGCCGGTCGACAGCCTCGACCTGACTCGCCAGCTCGGCCGGGTAAGCGCCGCGAACGTCGTGGTGCCAGCCGACCGGCAGCTCACGGGCCTGACCTCGGCGACCGTGGCGAGCCTGGCCGCGGTCGTCCTCGGTGCCGAGGCGGTCGGCATCGCCGATTGGGCGGTGCACACCGCCGCCGAGTACGCCAAGATCCGGCACCAGTTCGGCCGGCCGATCGGCCAGTTCCAGGCGGTCAAGCACCGGTGCGCCCGGATGCTCGTCGCCGCCGAGCAGGCGACGGCGGCGGTCTGGGATGGGGCGCGAGCGCTCGGCAGCGGCGAGGCGGGCGAGGAGTTCGCTGCCGCGGCGGCCGCCGTGCTGGCGACCGAGGCCGCGGTGTCCTGCACGCACGAATGCATTCAGGTGCTCGGCGGTATCGGCTACACCTGGGAACACGACGCGCATCTCTACTACCGCCGCGCGATGACGCTCCGCGCGCTCCTCAGCGGTGCCGACAGCGGCAGTGACTGGAAGCAGCGGATAGCCCGGATGGCCATGGACGGCGGGCGTCGTGAGATCCGGCTGGAGCTGCCTGGTGGTGGCGACGACGAGCTGCGCGCATCGATCCGGGCGGAGCTGGCGCCGATCGCGAGCCTGTCAGGCGCCGGGCGGAACGCCGCTCTCGGTGCCGGCGGCTGGGTGCTGCCGCACATGCCGAAGCCATGGGGCCGCGGCGCGGGCGCACTCGAGCAGCTCATCATCGACGAGGAACTGCGAACGGCGGGCATCCACGTTCCTGGTCTTGCCATCGGCGCCTGGGTCGTGCCCGCGCTAATCCAGTACGGCACGCCCGAGCAGCAGCAGCGATTCCTGCCCGCCACGCTGCGCGCCGATTACCTGTGGTGTCAGCTGTTCAGCGAGCCAGGTGCCGGCTCCGACCTGGCCGGCCTGACCACCAGGGCCGAACGGGTAGACGGCGGCTGGCACATCACCGGCCAGAAGATCTGGACCTCGCTGGCGCGGCAGGCGTCGTGGGCGATCTGCATCGCGCGCACCGATCCGGCGCAGCCGCGGCACGACGGGATCAGCTACTTCCTGGTCGACATGCACTCGCCGGGTGTCGAGGTGCGGCCGCTGCGCGAGATCGGCGGCGACTCGTTCTTCAACCAGGTGTTCCTGGATCAGGTCTTTGTGCCGGATGACTGCCTGGTCGGCGACGTGAATAAGGGCTGGCGCATCGCCCGGACGACGCTCGCGAACGAGCGGGTCTCGCTGTCGCGCTCGTGGACGTTCGGCTGCGGTGTGCCCGAGCTGATCGAGACGGCGAAGGCTGCTGCCGACGTGCGGCTCGCCGACGTGGGCGAGCTCGTCGCGGCTGGCCACGCCATTGACGTGCTCGCCGTGCGGGCGACGCTCAAGCAGCTGTCCGGCACCGAGCCCGGCGCGACCGGCAGCGTGCGCAAGCTACTCAGCATGCGGCACGCGCAGCAGGTCGCAGAGCTGTGCTGGGCAATGTCGGCCGCGGGCGGCGCACTGGCCGGTGGACAGGGACGCCCGGTGACGGCTGACGGCCGGCCCGATGGCGGGCACTGGGGCCGCCAGGTGCTGATCACCAGGGCGCTCACGATTGGCGGCGGCACGACGGACATCCAGCTCAACATCATCGGCGAGCGCATACTCGGCTTGCCGCGCGATCCTGATCCGCCGGACGGCCGCGGCTAATAACCGGTAAAGGATCGGCCGCCGCCGGCGTCGCCAACGGTTGATGCGCAGTCTGTCGGGATAGCCTGCCTGGGGTAGTTCCTGGGGGACTGATGACCGAGGACCACGACGGCACATCGCGACCTGTCGGCCCGCCGTCGCGACCGGCCAGGTCGGGTGCGCGGCCCGACGGCCGGGTAGCTCGGGCTCACGGCAGCGCGCGCCGTCCCGATCCCGCCGCTGCTGGGCAGCGGCTGGCGCGGCAGATCGCCGCGAGCCGCAGTGCCCGGCGCCAGCGGATCGTGCTCGCCGTCGTGGGCGCCATGTCGGTGGTTACGCTGCTCCTCTCGGGCGGCGCCTGGGTGGTCACTAGCTACGTCAACTCGCGCATCGGCCGGGTCGACGCAGGCACGTCCGGCACGCCGTCGAGCGGTCCGGTCAACATCCTGGTCGCCGGCATCGACACCCGCGGCGGGCTCACCCGCGCGCAGGAGCTTCGCCTGCACGTCGGCAGGGCGATCAGCTCGAACACCGACACGATGATGCTCGTGCACATCCCGGCCAATCACCAGAGTGTGCAGGTTGTCAGCCTGCCACGGGACTCCTGGGTCGACATTCCCGGCCACGGCATGAACAAGATCAATGCCGCGTATGGCCTCGGTGGCCCGCAACTCATGGTGCAGACAGTCGAGCAGGTCACCGGCCTGACCATCAACGACTACATCGAGGTCGACTTCCTCGGCTTCGTCAAGGTCATTGACGCGCTGGGCGGCGTCAACATCTGCGTGCCGTTCGCGGTCGATGATCCCGATAGCGGGCTGCACCTGTCGGCCGGCCTGCACCACGTCGACGGCATCACCGCGCTGTCGTTCGCCAGGGACCGGCATTCGTTCGCCGCCTCCGATCTTGCCCGGATCGAAGACCAGCAGCAGTTGCTGTCGTCGCTGTTCACCGAGGCGACGCAGACCGGCGTGCTCGCCGACCCCATCCGCCTCGAGCGGTTCCTGTCCTCGGTCACCAGCGTCGTCAAGGTCGACTCGGGCTTCAACCTGATCCGGCTCGCCGACGAACTGCGCGGCCTGCGGCCCTCGAACGTCACCTTCACCACCGTGCCGATCGCGACCGCGAGCTACACCACACCCACTGGCCAGGACGCGGTGCTCTGGGACGCCAAGGCCGCGAGCGCGCTGTTCAGCTGGCTCAAGAAGGACGCCGGTACAGCTCGGCCTGGCGGGTCCCGGTCACGCTCGCGGTCGGGCTCGCGCGGAACGGCGATCGCCCGCGCGAAGGTGTCAGTCGACGTCTACAACGGAACCTCGATCGGCGGGCTGTCGGCCACGACTGGGACGCAGCTGACCAGCGCGGGGTTCAGCGTGCACAAGGCGGGCCTGAACTGGCCGGTGCACAACGTGACCCAGACCCTGATCGAGTATCCGTCGGGTCAGGCTGCTGCCGCTCGGCTGCTGGCCAAGTCGATGCCGGGCGCAGCGCTGCGCGTCGTCGCCGGGCTGGCTCGCATCCGGCTGGTGCTGGGTGTCAGCGGGCACGCGGTCATTACGACCGCCTTGCCCGGCGCGCAGCCGAGCCCGGCCGCGAGCGGTGCTGCTGGCCAGTCGCGGACCGCCGCGCAGGACGCCTGCCGCTGAGTCGACGGGCGCCCTTCGCCGGCTGCCTGCTGCGTCAGCCTTGCGGCGGGAAGCCGCCCGTACCGCCGGGCTCGGAGTCGCCGGGTGGCGGGAAGAAACTCTGGCCTGGCGGCGGGAACGACTGCCCGGCGTCGGCTCCCCCACCCGGCGGCGGGAACGGCGTGCCAGCGTCGGAGGGGCTCCCGGCCGGCGGGAACTGCGAGCCTGCCGGGCCGGAGAACGGGTTTGGCGTACTGCCGGGCGTTCCCGGCGGCGGCACGTTCGGCGTGGGCGATGTCAGGTTGAGGCCGTTCTCGCGCTCGTGCGCCGAGATGTCGCTGATCAGCTGGTCGATCTTGGCCTGGCTGTCGGGTGTCCCCCGGCCCGTGCGCTCGGCGAAGACAGCTGCGCCAAGCTGGCGTAGCAGTGCGTCGCCACGACGGTTCGCCTGCGCCTGGTCGATCTTGGCCTTGCCTTCTTGAGCTGCTTCCTGGGTCTTCTGCGCAAGCTGGTTGGCCTGCGCCTTGACCTTGTCCATTAGTCCCATTTTGCGCCTCCGAGGGCTAGCCGGGCGCTTGCGCGGCTCCTAGCCGGTGCACCGCAGGCTCTGCGGGCGGCATAGGACCGGGCTCGTACCCCGCGTCGTGTGTTGACCGTGGCGGACATCATTCCCAAATGCCTGGCTACTACCAGTGATCATAACGACGCGAAGCGTCGGACGGCGGCGTTACGGCGGCCGCCATCAAACGGCCGGCTAGGACCGGGCCGTCGCTAGTTCCGCGACGGCAGCCCGCGAGATCGCAAGCGTCTCGGAGATGACGGTGAGCAGCCGGCAGCCATTCTCCCGGTAGAGCCGCGCGGTGGTGCCGTCGGTCGCGTGCACGCCGACCGGCTTTCCTGCGGCGGCGCAGTCCGCCCAGATCCGCTCGAATGCCGGCCGCAGCACGGGGTCGTGCGGATCGAGCGGGCAGCCAAGCGAGTACGACAGGTCACGCGGACCTACATAGATGCCATCGACGCCGGCCAGCGCCAGCATCGCGGGCAGCTCGCCTATCGCACGGCTCGACTCGACCATGACGATGCACAGCGGCCGCGGCTGCGCCGTCAGCACGCCACCGGCCGACCGGTAGCCATCGGGCGGATAGCGGCAGGCGCCGGCCACGCCTGCGGCCTGCTCGGCCGACTCGACGTTCGGCACGATGACGCCCTCGCAGCCGAGGTCAAGCGCGCGGCCGATGTCGGCCGGATGCGCGTGCCGGACCCGGCCAAGCGGAGCGGCCCCGGCTAGCCGGATGGCCGCGGTGAGGGCCGGCAAATCGTGCTCGGTCGCGGTGCCGTGCTGGAGGTCGATGACGACGTAGTCGAGGCCGGTGGCGGCGAGCACCCCGACGGACACGGGCGCCGGCGCCACCGCCCAGCCGCCGAATACGGTCTCGCCGCTGCGCACGCGGTCACAAAAGGGGCTTTGAGTCACGGGATCAGCAAAGCACACGGCCTCCGGTCTGGCAGCGCCAGGTCAAGCCCGAGCCGGACGACCGTGGAACACAAGGTCGCACCACTATCGCGTGCTCAGCGTCCAGCGCACAGGACCGTAACACCGGCGGCCGACGTTCCGGTCACCCGGCGGTGACCATGAGCGCCGCGACGGCGACGGCCATCGACAGCGGCACCGCGACTAGCCCGAGCTTGCTGGCGCGCGCAAGCGACGGCTCCGCGCCGGCGTCGCGCGCGGCGCGGAGCCAGAGCAGCCAGGCAAGCGATCCGGTCACGCACAGGTTGGGCCCGAGGTTGAGCCCGACCAAGAGCTGGAACGGGTGCGTTGGCGTGCGTGCCGCCAGCATGCTGGCGGCCGGCAGGTTGTTCACCAGCGCGGTCGCCGCTGCAGCGAACGCGGCCGTCGCCCACCCGGACAGATGGGACAGCAAGACAGCAGGGCCGGACCACGCGCGCCCCAGGGTGCCGAGCGCGACCGCCGCACCGAATAGCCCGGCGAGCACCGGCACCCCGAGGACCGCCCAGATCCGGCCGAGATCCAGCCGCCCCTGCACGACCCGGACGCCGGACGCGACGGCGCCGATGACGAATACCGGCAGGGCCGACGCTCGCACGACGATGACCAGGACGGTCGCGGCGACGACAGCGGCGAGGCCAAGCCCGAGCCTTGGTCGCGGCAGCGCCTCGGGCACGGCGCCGTCCGACCGCAGGGACCGCCGTTCGCCGATCGCCACCACGCCCGCGGTGACGACGAGAGCGGCCAGCCACGGCAGCCACATCCGCGCGGCGAACTGGCCGCCGGTCAGGTGCAGGTGACCGAGCACGATCAGGTTGGTGAGGTTGGAGCCCGGCAGGAGCAGCGACCCCGCATTGGAGAGCAGCAAGCAGCCGTACAGCAGCGCGGGCTCGCCGGCCCGCCTGCTCGCAGCGGTATGCACGAGGACCGGCGTAAGGAACGCGACGGACGTATCCAGGTTCAGCGTCGCCGTGACCGCGCCAATCAGGATCACCGACCCGGCGAACAGCATCACGCCACCCCGGGCGAGCCTGGCCAGCCTGGCGCCGGCAGCCGCGAACAGGCCGTCGCCGTCGGCGACCACCCCGATCAGCAGCAGCCCGGCGACCAGGACGAACGGCGACCAGTCCTGCCCCGCGGCGGCCGCGGCGTCCGATGGCCGCACAGCGAACGCAGCCACCAGGCCGGCCACGCCGGCCCCGGCGAGCAACCAGCCGAGCCGGTCTGCCCGCCGGCTGCGCTGGCCGTCCGACAAGGGGTTAGCTACGTCAGCCCGGTTACACGCTCGCGAGCCGACTCGATCCGGCGCAAGGTCTCCGACCGGCCGAGGACCGCCATCGACTCGAACAGCGGCAGGCCGACGGCCCGCCCGGTCACCGCGACCCGGACCGGTGCCTGCGCCTTGCCGAGCGACAATCCGTAGGACGCCCCGATCGCCTCCAGCCGCTCGCGCAGCGCATCCGGCTCCCAGGGCACTTCCTCGTATCCGGCTGCGACCTCGGCCAGCAGCTCGGCGGCCGGCTCTCGCATCGCCTTCGCCCAGGACGCCTCGTCGATCACTGGCTCGGCCAGGAACGCGAAGTCCACCATCGCGGTGATCTCCGCCAGCAGCGAGACCCTGGTCTGCGCGAGGGGCGCGAGCTGCGCGAAGACATCCGGGTCGAACCGCTCCGCAGGCCACGGCGCGGCGGGTGCCGCGAGCCACGGCTGCACTGCCGCGACGAACTCCTCGATCGACATGGCTCGGATGTACTCGCCGTTAAACGCGCGCAGCTTCTTGACGTCGAAGAAGGCCGGCGACGGGTTCACGTCCTCGATCCGGAACTCGGCGACCATCTCCCCCCACGGCACGATCTCCCGGTCGCCTCGCGGGGCCCAGCCGAGCAGCATCAGGTAGTTCCGCATGGCCGCGGCGACATAACCCTCGTCGCGGAAGGACTCGAGCGCGACCTTGTCCCGGCGCTTGGACAGCTTCTGCCGCTTCTCGTTGACCACGACCGGAAGGTGCCCCCACCCGGGCGGCACCTGTCCGAGTGCTTCCCAGAGCAGCTGCTGCTTGGGCGTATTCGGCAGGTGCTCTTCGCTTCGGATCACGTGCGTGATCCGCTGCACCATGTCATCCACGACGTTGCCGAGCAGGAACAGGATCGAGCCGTCGGCACGGGCCAGTACGAAATCCTCGATGGTCGAGTTCTCGAACACGGTCTTGCCACGCACCAGGTCGTCCACCACGGTCGCGCCCTCGTCTGGCGCGCGGAACCGCAGCGCCCTGCCCGGGCCAGGTCCGAGGCCCCGATCGCGGCAGTAGCCGTCGTAGCCGCGGTGCTGGTCACCGGTCCGCGCGACGATGTCATCGCGCGTGCAGTCGCAGTAGTAAGCGCGCCTCTGCGCGTAGAGCTGCTGCGCCGCAGCTGTGTGCTCGGCCAGGTTGGCCGACTGGAAATAGGGCCCCTCGTACTGGCTGCCGTCGATGCCGAGCCAGGCCAGTGCGCTGATGATGCCATCGGTCCACTCGGGCTTGTTGCGCGCCGCGTCGGTGTCCTCGATCCGCAGCACCATCGTGCCGCCGGCCTTGAGCGCCAGTGCCCAGTTAAACAGGACAGACCGAGCGCCGCCGACATGGAACATGCCGGTCGGAGACGGCGCAAAGCGCAACCTGACGTCAGGACCCCAGCTACTCACGGCAGCCGAGTCTAGCCGAGTGCCCTGTGCGGGCCGCGAGCCGATCACCGGCCGTCAAGCCGGCCCGCCGCCTGAGCCTCCGTCCGGCGCGCGCCGTCGCGCGGCCGGAACGGCGAGCATCAGCACCGGCACGATACACAGCGCAGCCATCGCCCAGCTCAGGCCAAAGCGCTCGGCCAGCACGCCGACCGCTAGCGGCCCGAGCGCGCCAGCGAGTCCAGACGCGCTGGTCAGCGTCACGGCCAGGCCGCTGCGGCCGGGCAAACTGCCGTAGAGCTCAGCCTGGAGCACCGGGTACCAGGGCGCTGTGGCAATCGTCACCGCAGCCAGCAGCACCAGCTTCAGGCCGAGGCCGGGAACGACGAGGAACGCCGGGAACAGCGCGAGCGCCGCCCACACGCCCGCCCGGATCACCCGCCTGCTGTCGCGGGTCGCCAGCAGGCGGATCAAGATCACGTCGCCGGCCAGGCCGGCCGCCAGGCGCACCGCAACGGCGAGCGCAGCCACCGGCGGCGAGACGTGCACGACGGCAACCAGGTACAGGGCCAGGAACGGGGTGGGCACGTCCAGCATCAGGTTCGCGACCTCGAGCAGCATGAGCCAGCGCACGGCGCCAGAGCGGCGAACGACGGAGATCGCCATTCGCCATCCGGGCCAGGCCGGCTCGGCCGCGTTTTCGCCGGCGGTGAGGCCGAATTCGGCCCCGTTCCCATCGAAGCGAGCGGCGTCGCCGGCGCGAGCGTTGCGCCGCTGACCGGTCCACGCCACACCGCCCCAGGCAGCGGTGCTGAACCCGGCGATCAGGACGAAGGCCAGCCGCCAGCTGCCGCCGGCGCCGAGGACGACCGCGACCAGCAGCGGGCCAGCCACGGCTCCGATCGAGCCGGCCAGCGTCCACCAGGCCATGTGCCGCGGCCGCCGGTCCGGGGCGGCGTCCATCAGCGCGGCCTGAGTGAGGCTGACGAACATGCCCGAGGCCGGGAAGAAGATCGTCAGCGCCAGCAGCAGACCAAGGAACGAGCTGGCCAGCCCGGCCGCCAGCACCGAGGCGATGAAGACCAGGCCGCCTGCCAGGACGAACCGGCGGCGCCTCGAGCCGCTCCCGCTGATGACGCCGACCGGCAGTTCGAGGATGCTGCCGGCCAGGAGCGGCACGGCCGCGAGCAGGCCGATCTGCAGGTAGCTGAGGGTGAGATCGTGCCGGATCAGCGGCATGGCCGCGCTCTTCGTGCCGTCGACCATCTCGTCGACCAGCTCCACCGCCAGTGCGGCAAGGAGCACCCCGAGCCCGGACCGTCGGAGCCGCGCCCACGCGGGGCGATCGCGCGGCCGGCAGTCCGGCCCGGCGGGAGATTCTCGCGCCAGGCGAGTTTTGATGTGTGCGAGCTCCATGTCGCGTCCTTCCTCGTCGTCTGCTGCCTCGGACGAGCGAGGAAAGGCGGAGCACGGGCCGCTAGCTCAGGTCACAGTCAAAGAAAACCCATGCACCGAATGGTAGCCGCGTCCCGCTGGAGAGTGGCTCATTGAGCCCGCCCTGACCGGTGCAGCCTTGACCGGTGCATACAGCATCAGTTCGCTAGTGATGCTCATCTATAGGCAAGACTGGCGAACTGTTGCTGTATGAGCCGCTGGCAAATCGACGGCAGAAGGAGTTCCCCGATGTTCAGCGAGGGCCAGATCATCGTGCAGCGGGGCCTGCACCCAGACGGCCGTATCAGCGCCACCAGGCCCGTCATGGTGCTGCCAGGAAGCCCGACTCCGGGTCAGTCTGCGGGGAGCCTGGCTGCGGTTCGGTCTGGTACAAGCCACGGTGCGCAGCTAGCGAGCGCGACCGCTCTTAATCGGCACCGGCTCCTCCTCCAGGGCACCGGACAGCTTGACGACGTTCAGGCCTGGCCGGCGTGGCTGCCGGCGGAGCGCGAGGCGATCATTCAGCCGCCACGGCCGCTGATCAGGCCGCGTGAGCGCGATCGCCAGGCCGAAGATGGCCACGAGGCCGGCTAGCGGGGCGTCGGAGGTCAGCCGTATCTTGAACCCCATGACGCGGATATGGCGCAGCACGGCAGGGCTGCTGCTTGGTTTCATGGCCCTGGACCTGGCCGTGTTGATCTACATGGCGACGGCCGGCGCCAGGCTGAACGCCGGCACCTACCTGTCAGGCCAGCAATTCGCGTGGACGGTGCTTGACGCGTTCCTGGTCTGGCGTGTCTGGCGCGGCGAGCGGTGGGCGTGGACGGTGCTGCTGGTTATCAGCATCGTCGTGCTGGCCGAGCTGGTGCTGGGCCTGCACTGGAGCTGGAGCGCGTACGCGGCAGGGCTCTGGGTGTTCGACATTGCCCAGCTCCTGATACTGCTGGCCCCGGCGGTTCGTCATCACGTCCGCCAGGGCCAGCAGTACAGCGGGGTCTAGGAGACGCCGCCTGTCTGGTAGTAGTCGCCGTTCAGGTACTCCGCCTTCTCAATCCAAGGGACGCTTCCAGCGCTGGCGGTGCAGGCAGTGCTCCAGGTGGTCGCGCTCGACCCGGCGCGTGAGCGGTACCGGGATTACGTCGATTGCCACTGCGTAGCCTTGCCGGTCACCCGCCTGCGGGCAGCTCTGGCTTCGCCTCCCCCGAGCCGAGTTGCTGCGCCTTCAGCGCCGCTAGCTCTTTGTCGACCTCCGCGTTCGCGCCGGCCTCATCGAGCTCGTGCTGGATGTCGTCGGTGTCACCGCCGACGTCCTCGAGTACCCCGGACTGGAGCAGTTCGTCGGTAGCCGCGGCCCTGGCCTGCATGTTCGCGATCTTGTCCTGGGCACGCTGCAGCGCCGCGCCCGAGTCACTGAAGCTCTTGGAGATGCCCGCGGCTTCCTCGTTCACCGAGCTGGTCGCCTCGGCCGCGGTGTACTGGGCCTTCATCACTTCCTTCTGGGACCGGAAGTTGTTGACCCGCTCCTGGAGCGCGCTGAGCGTCTGCTCCATCTTCTGCTCTTCCTCGTTGAGCTGGTCCTCCTGCGGCCCGAGGCCATCGATCTGCTGCTGGGCGGCCGCCTTGCGGGACAGCGCCTCACGGGCCAGGTCCTCGCGGCCGGCCCCGAGCGCCGCCTTGGCCTGGTCACCCAGGTGGTCGACCGAATGCTGGAGCTGCTGTTGCTGGAGCTCGAGTTGCTTCTTCGAGGCCGTGATGTCGACAAGAGCACGCCGGACCTGCGTGATGTGCTCGAGCATCTGCTCGTAGGAGTAGTCGAGCATCTCGTTGGGGTTCTCGGCTGAGTCGAGAGCCTTGTTGGCCTTGGCGGCGACGATGTCGTGAGCACGCTGGAACAGGCTCATGTGGATTGCTCCTTGCGACGTTGGGACGGAGCCGGCTTACGCTGCCGAGGTTACAAGGCGCAGCGCGGCTACGCTCTGAGCGTGGACATTCGATCACTCGGGTACCGCACCGACCTGATGATCCGGCTCCTCGAGGGCAGCCGCGTCGATGACCGCGGCGACTACCTCGTGATCCGCAGCCCGCATAACCCGACGTACTGGTGGGGCAATTTCCTGCTCCTGTCGGCGCCGCCCGCGCCGGGCCAGGCCGGGGCGTGGCTGGCGACGTTCGCCGCCGAGTTCCCGGCAGCCAAGCATGTCGCACTCGGCATCGACGTCACCGAGATCAGCGCGGTGGACGTCGGCGCCCTGGTCAACGAGGGCCTCCGGCTGGAGCGCGCCGCTGTGCTGACGGCCACGGCCGTGCACGAACCGCCGCGGCCGAACCTGGAGGCCACGTATCGCGAGCTGTCGGGCGACGACGACTGGCGGCGGGCGGCGGACCTGCGCGCCGTGCTCAATGAAGGCGAGCCTGGCTCGGAGCCCGCATTCATGGCCGCGAGGATCGCCGCCGAGCGAGCACTGACGGAGGCTGGCCACGGATTCTGGCTCGGCGCCTTCGTCGACGGGCAGCTTGTCGCGCATCTCGGCCTCATCACCGACGGATCCGGCATCGCCCGGTACCAGAATGTCGAGACTCACCCTGGCTGGCGACGGCAGGGCCTGGCCGGCACCCTGGTGTGGCGCGCCGGCCAGCACGGCATCGACAAGCTGGCCGCGAAGACGCTCGTGATGGCCGCCGACCCGGAGTATGTCGCCATCCGCGTCTACAGGTCGGTTGGCTTCGTCGATGCCGAGACGCAGGTCGGCTTCGAGCGCCAGCCCGGCTGATCTAACTGAATTACCGGCCAACCAGCGCGGGCGCGGTGCCTGCGGCGACCTCCCGGCGCAGCCCCGCCAGCCACGCCACGACAACGGTCACCAGCGTGAGGGCGCCGGCCACGGCGAAGACGGCTCGCGGGTTACCGCCGAGCACGCTGGCGCCGGCTCCGGCCAGCACGCCCCCGATGAGCGTCACGGACTGGCCGCCAACGCGCCACGAGGCGGTGACCCGGCCGAGGAATTCTCGCGGCACGAGGACCTGCCGTAGGGCCCGCATCGTCACGCTCGCGGCGATGATGGCCCATGTATAGAGCAGGTTCGCCGCCAGCAGGACCGGCATGGATGTCGCCGCGCTGACCGCGATGAGAGCGCAGCCCGAGGTCGCAGCGCAGATGGCGATGGCGGGCAGCGGACCGGTCCGCCGGACAAGCAGGCTCGTCCCGGCTGCGCCCAGCAGGCCGCCGACCCCGCCTGCGGTCACGATGAGCCCGACCTGCACGGCGGGCAGCTGCATCGTAGTCCTGGCCAGGAAGATGATCAGCTTGTCCGCACCCAGGCAGAGATTCAGCACCAGCATGAAGCACAGGAGCGTAAGCAGCAGCCTGGTCGCGCCGAGGTACCTGAGGCCCTCGACCAGTTCGTGGCGAAGGATAGCCAGCGAGGCTGGCTGCTGCCGGGCCTGCCGGGCCTGCCGGGCCTGCCGGGCCTGCTGGGCCTGCTGACCGGCGGGACGTGGACGCCGGACGACGGTGAGGGTGGCTAGCGACACGAGGAAGCTCGCGGCATCGATCAGCATCGAGACATGCAGCAGGCCCGCGGCGGCGAGCAGCCCGGCGGCGCCCGGCCCGGCGATCTGGCCGAACTGGTTCGCGGCCTCAAGCCAGGAGTTGACTGAGATCAGCCGCGGTCCGGCGAAGACGTCGCGGACGGCAACGGCCAGGGCGGTGTCGGCGAACACCGTCACCACGGCGGCCACGAACGCCAGCGAGAGGATCAGCTCCGGCGCCGCGCTACCGGATCCGGTCAGGAGGAATAACGCCACGAAGATCAGCGCCCGGATGACGTCACCGGCTATGAGCACGTGCCACGGATTGAGGCGATCGACTGCCACGCCAGCGGGGAGGCCGGCGGCCAGGAAGCCGGCGCTGCCGGGGAGCGACGCGAGGACCGCCAGCAGCGGACTGCGACTCACCTGGAGGACGAGCAACGGCACGGCAAGCAGCGCGAGCCCGTCGCCAGCCATCGACGCCGCCTGGCCAGCTAGGAAGACGGGTGACCGCGGCACAGATCCATCCTGGTCCGCGGCCGAGCGCAGTCAATGCCACGGCGCCGATCCGAGCACCTGGACCGGTTCGTGCCCTATAGTCCGTTTGTGTAGTGCGTGTTTTCCGCCACAGAGTCCTATGAGATCCGTTTGTCTTTTCGGGTTTCGGTCACACGGCCACCGAAACCGGTGCAGGGTAGTGAACCGACAGCACCGAGCGTGCGCGACGGTCACGAACCGCGACCCCGTCGCCCTGACCCTGCACGGCGTCCGCATGCCGCTGGTGAGGGCGCCGCCGATCACTGACGCCGCGCGCTGACCAGCATCGAAGGTGAGAGCTGAGCGGCAGTAGTGCGCTCTGTCTGAAGGCGCGACGTGTCCTACGCCATCCCCCGTCACCGCAAGCCCCCGCGGTCGGCCAGCACCCACGGCCGGGCGCCGTCAAGGCATCGCAAGCCCCCGGCCAGGCGCGTCCGCAGGCCAGCGCTAGCGCTCGCGGTGGCGGCAGCAGTCACGGTCGCCGGTGGCGGCGTGGCAGCGGCAGTGACATTCCTGCCAGGACACCCGGTGACCGCGGCACATGGCCGGACGGCAGGGGACGCCACCACGGCCAGCGGCACAGCAGTCAGCGGCACAGCCGCCGGGGCCCAGGCAAGCGCCCTCACCAGCAGCCTCGAGCTGAGCGAACTGTCGAAGTCGAGCTACGCGGCCCGAGCCGAGGCCTATAGCCGTTTGCACAACGGCGCTACCAACCCCCTCGCAGCCGCGGTCAAGAAGCATCACCGGCGCAAGCTAGTGCCAGCCGCGCCGGTCTACCTGAATCCGCTACGCGCAGTGACTGGCCTGATGGCGCAGCGGATCGACATGGGCGCCGACTTCGCGGGCTCGGGGCCGGTCTATCCCATCGGCGACGCCGTGATCACGGGCGCGACAGGCACTTCAAGCGGGTGGCCTGGCGGCGGCTGGATCACCTACCAGCTAACCGACGGACCCGCGTCGGGCCTCGTCGTCTACGTCGCCGAGGACGTCCGGCCAACGGTGACCGTGGGCGAGAAGGTCACGCCGACAACCGAGATCGCCAGCATGTTCAGCGGCAGCGAGGGCATCGAGACGGGCTGGGCCATGGCCGACAGCGCATCGGCCGAGTCGCAGCTGCCGGAGGCAGGCGGCATCGGCGGTGCCGGGCCGTTCCCGACCAAGGTCGGCGTCAGCTTCGACGCGCTGCTGCAGGCGCTCGGCGTGCCGGCCGCACCCAATGCCGGGCAGGCAGCCTACGGCGTGCTGCCCGCGAACTACCCGACGAGCTGGCCGGGGCTGGGCTAGAGCTACAAGTTGCTACCTACCGGACCGTGACGCTGGCACGTCAGCGTGTAGGAGGCGACACTGACTACGAGCCGGTTTCCCGTCAGCTTGACCGCCGTGCGGGCACCGTTGTCGAAGGCGCTTATCGCGTTCTGGCTCAGCAGGATTACAGGGTCATGCCCTCCGTACCCGACAAGGGTCACGGCCAGGGCGTTCGTCGCGAAACCGCCAGGTGTTATGCGGAAGGTTCCACTGTGGGAGTTGACGGCGTCGTCGGCGAGGAATCGCCCGTTCCGCGAGAACCGCAAGTCGACGTCGAACCGCGCCGGAATGCTTGTGACCTTTCCTTCGTGGCGGATGGCAACGACAAGCCAGTCATAACCAGTGAACCCGGCCGATGCCGAACTGGCTGATGTCGGCGGCTTGGGCGACGTCGCCGAGCTGCAGGCGGCGAGCGCCATCGAGGCCATGCAGAAGCACGCGCTAGCAAGCGCAAAGAACCGGACAGTGCGCAGCATCGGCACAGTCTTTCGTGCGCTCATGGATGACCTGCTTCGACTCCAGTTGAAGATCCGCGCCGGTTAGACGCCGCACTGCCACGCGAAGTTCCCGAAAAGTGGCCGACCCTGAGGGCTGCGTTGTTGTCCTTCAGCGCTCGGCGTAGTCCGGCTTCTGGAACGGCCAGGCTTCGGTCAGCCACCGGCAGACCAGGTCGTGCAGGGGCTTGTCGAGCTCGGCACGATCGGCACGGACCCAGGAGCGGACATCGACGTCATACCCGCTGCGGCGGGACGGATAGAAGTAGACGCAGCCGATAACGTCACCCGATACGGCGTCGAGCACTGTATAGGCGAAGCCGGTTCTGTCCGCGAAGTCCCGGCCGTGCCGGGCAATGTCGGCAGCGTTTTCCGCCAGCGACATGGGCCGGTCCGGCCACGAACGGGCTGCGAAGCCAGGGGTCGCCTTGATGTGGCCGATGCTGGACGTCCAGGCTGCGTGATCGGCCACGTTGTGGCGGGCGTCGAGCGGCTCGATGATCAACAGCTCAGTGCGGAGCCCGCGCGGCACCGTGAAACCCTCGGGGACCAGCGGAGACGATTGCACGCTGAGCACGTTACTAGCAGCAGCCTAGATGTTGGTCCTCGCGAAGCCATCGGGGACGGAGACAGCGAGCATGGCCTGGTTGGCGGGAGTGGGCGCGAGGAACTCAAAGTCGAGGGTGATGATCACCTGGCTGTAAGGCGTCGTCGTGGTGTCGGCCATCCGGATCGGCAGGAAGGTGGCGGCGCTCACCCACAGGCGTTCGGATCCGCTCGAACTGACCAGTTCGATCGCCTTGGCTTCGCCGAGCATGCGATGCCCAGCGTCGCGCCACTGGCCAGCCGTCAGGCATGCACGCAGCGCCGCCGCGCTGGGCACCGTCGCCGGCCGGACCCGGACATCGCTCTTGGCCCACACATGAGACGGGTAGTTCACGACGGTCAGCATGCCCGGCAATCCCGTGCCGGGTGGCGGCGCGACGCGTGGCCGGCCGAAGATGTCGTCGCAGCTGGCTCCGGCGGTTGCTGGCGCCATCCTGGGTGCGGTGTAGGCGAGCGCCATGTCGCTCAGCCTGGATCCGCTGAGCGTGAAGTCCAGGATCCGGCTCTGGACGGTCGTGCCCGCGCCTGACCCGGCTGGCGAGATCCAGATGATCGTCTTGCAGCAGCTGCCTTCGCCGCGCACGATCTTGGTGACCCTGAGGATGTCGCTGCTGCTCGCGTTGAATGCGGTCAGGACCGCTGCGACAGTGGGCGATCCTGGCGCCGCGCCGCGCGTCGGCGCGGCAGAGACACCGGGCCTCCCACCCGACCGACCCTGAGCCTGCGGGTGTGATCCTCGGTCCCGACTTATGGGAACGGGGCGCCCGACCCCGGTCACCGCGGCAACGGCCGCAGCCGCTGTAAGTGCTGCCACGGCGGCGGCGGCGATCACCCGGCCGCGCCGCCTGACCGCTGGCCCGCTCAGCCGACCGGGACGACCGGAGTCTTGCTCGACGGCTACAGCCAGCCTTTGCACCGCCGCATCAAGTACCGCCTGGTCGACTGGTTCGACGTGTCCCAGCTGCTCCAGAAGATCAAACGCGTCCATCGTTATGCCTCCTGATAGCTCGCCGCCGCACCGGGCGCAGGATCTTCGTCGAGGAGCTGGCGCATGACGGCCCGGGCCCGGTGCAGGCGGCTGCGCGCGGTGCCTGCCGGAATGCCAAGCGCGACCGCCGCTTCCGCCGGAGTGAGGCCCTCCCACGTCACCAGCAGCAGCACCTCACGATCGCCGGCCGCGAGGCGTGCCAGCGCGCGACGCAGACCGGGCAGCTGGGAAGCCGCGTCGATCCGGGCGTCGACCTCAGGCCATGGGTCGTCGCTAGCCGTCAGCCGAGCGAGCGGATCGCCGCACTCTGCGCCTCCCACTCGCCGCCAGTGCTCGCGCAGGACATTGCGGGCAATGCCGTAAAGCCACGGGCGAGCATCGTGCCACCGCTCGTCGTACTGCCGCCTGGCGGCGTACGCACGGAGCATGACCTCGCTGAGCAGATCGTCACAGCCGAGTCCCGGCTGCTACGCCGCGCGAGATAAGCGTGGATGGCCTGTCCGTGGCGTTGCAGCAGTTCGGCGAACGCGGAGGAGTGACCGGACGCAGCCATTCGGACGAGCGACGCATCGCTGTCGGGCATCTGCGGCCGGCCTCCTGTCGGTGTCTTCACCTGGTTATTGCAGGAAGACAGCGAAGCGTTCGCGGGCTAGGCCCGTGGCGCGCTCGTCGCGTCGGCTACCGGGTCACCGTCCACCTCGCCGCGATTGACAAGTAGCTCCGGCCCGACCACCCGGACAGGCCTAACCGGACAGGCCCTAATAGGCGCGGCCGAAGATCAGGCGCTTGCCGTACGCCGACGGCTGACCGCATCGGACGCAGGTCCCCTCCTCCGGCTCGCCATCTGCGGGGATGACGCGCGGCGTGGCCGAAGTGGCGGCCTTGATGTCGTCCTCGCACTCGGGTGCGCCGCAGTGGAACGCTCGGGCCCAGCCGGTCGCGACTGCCGCCACGAACTCGTCCCAGGTATCCACCGAGACGATCCGCTGATCGCGGAACTCGGTCGCCCGAAGGAGCAGCAGATCCTGGAAGGCGGTCAGCTCGAGGGCGAGCCGGGCCGGGGCAGAGTCCAGCGAGATCGGCGTCTTGTCGCCGCCGAGCCGGGTGGCCATCAGCGCCGTGCCCGCCGCCAGGTCCCGCGGCCCGAGCTCGAGCCGGATCGGGACGCCGCGCATCTCCCAGTCATTGAACTTGAACCCGGGGGAGAACTGTGGCCGGTCGTCCACGTGGGCGCGGATGCCGGCATCACGCAGTCTGGCCGCCAGCTCTCTGGCGAGCGGCAGCACCTGGCCGGCCTGCTCGCCGCGGGCAATCGGGACGATCACCACCTGGTAAGGCGCGAGCAGGGGCGGCAGGATGAGGCCCTTGTCATCCCCGTGCGTCATGATCACTCCGCCGATCATGCGAGCGCTCATGCCCCACGAGGTGGTGTGGCACAGCTCCAGCTCGCCGTTCTCCGCGGCATAGTAGATGTTGAAGACCTTGGCGAAGTTCGTGCCCATGTAGTGCGACGTACCGGACTGCAAGGCCCGGCCGTCGCGCATCATCGCCTCGACCGTGTAGGTCCGCCTAGCGCCGGGGAACCGCTCGCCTGCCGTCTTCTCGCCCGCGATCACCGGCATGGCGGCCACGTCCCTGGACACCTGCTCGTAGAGGTCGAGCGCGAGCAGGGTCTCCCGCATGGCATCCGCCTCATCGACGTGTGCGGTGTGACCCTCCTGCCACAGGAACTCGGTGGTGCGCAGGAACATCCGCGGCCGCATCTCCCACCGGACCACGTTGGCCCACTGGTTCAGTAGCAACGGCAGATCCCGGTGCGAGCTGATCCACTTGGCCATCATCTCGCCGATGATCGTCTCCGAGGTCGGCCGGATGATCAGCGGCTCCTCGAGCTCCTTGCCGCCGGCGTGGGTGACGACCGCCAGCTCGGGCGCGAAACCCTCGACGTGCTCGGCCTCGCGCTGGAGGTAGCTCTCCGGGATCAGGAGCGGGAAGTAGGCGTTGACGTGACCGGTCTCCTTGATCCGCCGGTCGATGTCGGCTTGCAGCAGCTCCCACATCCGGTAGCCATAAGGGCGGATCACCATCGTGCCCCGGACCGGGCCGCGGTCCACCAGCTCGGCCTTGAAGACGACCTCGTTATACCAGGCGGAGAAGTCATCGCTCTGCGCGGTTACTCCGCGTTCATCGTGCGCCACACCCCGAGGATAGGGGCTGACGGCCGCCGGTACGCGCTGGTTTTTTGCCGCCCCGACACGTCGCCGCGTGGTCCCGAGGCCTGAGCGTATCGGGCACGCCGTGAGCCACCAGGACCTGGCGGCTTTCCAGCCTACATGTGTAGAGTACGAGCGATGAAGATGACCGGGCCTCTGCAGCGCGTGCTCCTAGCGTTCCTGGCGGACCCCGCTGCGCCTCGCTATGGCTATGACCTGATGAAGGTGGCCAGCCTGCAAAGCGGCACCCTGTATCCGCTGCTGGCCCGCTTGGAACACCAGAAGCTGGTCGTGTCCGCATGGACAACTCCTGAGCAGGAGGGGCAGCGGCCCAGGAAGTACTACCGGCTGACGGGCGAGGGCATCCGGGTCGCCCGGCTGGAACTGGCGCGAGTCTCCCGGCACCAGCACGTGCCGGACCGCCGAGGCCAGCTGGCGCCGGGGAGCCTGGGATGAGGGCAGAACGCGCACTGCTGCGCATCGGCGAATACCTGGTGGGTCGCGCCTGCCGGCGCCTGCCGCCCAAGACCAGGGACCAGCGCTACCGGGAATGGACGGCTGAGCTCCCCGCTGTCTTGAATGATCCTCAGGTCAGGCTTGCCCCGCTCCGCGCCGTCCGCATGCTGGGCTACGCGGCCGATACCCTGCGCGGAGCCGCCCTGACGCCCGGCGCAGCCAGGCGCCGCCCGGCGGCCGACTCGGCATCGGTCCTCGGCCTAATCTTTGTCGCTGGCCTGGGGCTTGTGGCCGCAAGCAGCTGGAACGCGGTTCGGGAACCCGGGTACTGGGTGAGCTACGTGCGGGTGGCGTGGTCCCTGCTCCTCGTGGCGTGGACCGTTAGCTACTATCTCCGATCCACAGCGCGCACGACCGGGCTGATCTTCATCGGCTGCTGTCTGGCGGGCGTGGTCGTTGGCATCGGGAATGCCCTGCGGGCTCCTGGAGATTGGGTGAGCTACCTTGTGGCAGCGATCGAATTCCTCCTCTTGGTGGTCTTCCTGTGTTGGCGGCCTATCAGGCGAGGGGGCCGCGCAAGGCGGGCATAAAGCCGGGCACCCTGGCAGGGTGACGGATGGAGGCGAGGAGTCCTGATGGCCAAGCTCATCTACTCGGCGATCGCCTCGGCGGACGGCTACGTCGAAGACGCCACCGGTGCTTTCGACTGGGCGGCACCCGAGGAAGAGCTGATGTGCTTCGTCAACGACCTCGAGCGGCCCGTCGGCACCTACCTGTACGGGCGCCGGATGTACGAGACGATGCTCTACTGGGAGACCGCCCACACGGTGCTCGGTCAGCCGGCTTCCGTCCGGGACTTCACCAGCATCTGGCAGGCGGCCCAGAAGATAGTGTTCTCGAAGACCATCGAATCGGTGCCGAGCGTCAGGACACGGATCGAACGCAACTTTGATCCCGACGCGGTCCGGCAACTGAAGTCGGCCACCGAGCAGGACATCACCGTGGGCGGCGCGGACCTGGCCGGACAGGCCATCAAGGCAGGGCTTGTCGATGAGTTGCAGCTGTTCCTGGTTCCCGTCATCGTGGGCGGTGGAAAGCAAGCGCTGCCGGGCGGCGTCCGCTCGGATCTGGAACTCCTCGACACCCGGCGGTTCGAATGCGGTGCTGTCTACCTTCGGTACCGCCCCAAGTCACCGTCATGAACCTTCGCTTTGCCTCGGATCGATCTAGCGAAAATCAACGTACAGGCGACTCTACCTAGATAGAGTTACGTCCATGCCACCTCGCGCGGCCCCATCCGCTCAGACCCGTGCCGTTCTGGCCGCTCTTGCCGACCAGCCGTCAGAATGGCGGCATGGCTATGACCTGGCTCGCGAGACCGGGCTGAAGTCCGGGACCTTGTACCCGATCCTGATCCGGCTAGCCGATCGGGAGATGGTCGAGGCTTGCTGGGAAGCCGATCAGCCCGCCGGGCGGCCGCGACGTCACCTGTACCGGCTGACGAGCCAAGGACTGGCGGCTGCGACGGCAGCGTCGGAGATGGCGTCGGTCTCGGCCGGCACCACCAGACTGCGGTCGGCTCCAGCGCCCCGGCGGCTGGCTCGAGAGTGCTCGTGATGGAGCGGATGACCCGACTGCTGGCCGGGCTGCTGGGCAACACGGCCCGGCTGCTTCCACCTGCGCGGCGGCAGTGGGCCGAAGCGATACAGGCGGAGGCCGGTCAGGTTCCGGTCGGTTGGCGTCAGCTGCACTGGCTGGCGGGCGGATTGTGGCTGGTTGTTAGGGAGACCAACATGGCGCGCAAGATCGTTTACGGGCTCGGGCTGGGTGTGGTGGCGGCCGCAGCGGCATGGGCGATATGGCTGAGCTGGCGGGCAGTGCCGAGCGCCGATCCGGAGGGCGCGACCGACCGGTTCCGTGTCCTCGTCGGCGCATCGGCGCTTCTGGTGATGCCCTGGGTGGGCCGCCGGGACGGCTTGTTCGGGCCGGTCGGCGCTGGTTTGACGCCACGGCTCGTGCGGCTCGCAGGGTGCCTGGGTGTCTGCGGCCTTGGCGTGCAACTCGTGCACCTGGACGGGAACGCTGGCATCGGCGGCGTCCTTGGCTCCGGCGCCTTCAGCTGGGCACGAGAGATCACCGGGCTGACGCTGCTGGGAGCTGTGGCTGTCGCGCCACTCGTGATGAGGACTCTAAAGCCGAAGATCGACGCTGCTGCGGTGTGGGGGCCTGCCGCGGTGGCGACTGCTATCGCATTCGCGTTCTTGCCGCTGCAGGTCCTCACGATCCTCTATGTGGCCGCGATCCTCGCCGCGACGTCGCAGCGGTCACCGGTCTCAGGCGCGACTCTCGCCACCGGCACAATATCTGGCCTAGCCACAGGCGCGATCATTTACGGAGTGGTGACGACCGAAGCAGGCTTCGGCCTGCCCGGTTTCCTCACTGTGTCGGTCATCGCGTTCCTGGTCGCCGGTGCAGCGGCCGGTGTTGCGGCGGCATCGCTGCTGTCGGGTGTAGCCGACCCACCAGAACTGCGGTCCAGCCGAGCCCGCCAGGGATTGTTCGCGGGCATGACCGTCGGGGCGGTCGGCGGGCTGCTCATCACAGCCATATTCGTGGGGTTGGGGTTCATGATGGTCATCGGGCCGCTGGCCGGAGCGGCCGGCGGCGCGTTCGGTGGCGCCATCGCGGCTCATCTGCGCAGGTCACTACCTGGCGACTACCGGTCCGTCGGAGTGTTCGTCTCCGGCCGGTAACAGTCAGGGACTCCTGGCCCGGTCCGGCACTGGTTCGTCGGGGGAAGACCGCCGCGCACGCCGTTTGTGGCGCGCCCATCGATCAGGTTTTCACCGCACTGTCCGGTAGGTCAGGTGGGCGACGCCGGGGGCCTCGACCGCGTCCTGCTGCGCCATCTCGATCGCCGCCAGCGCGGGGCTGTCGAATAGCCGCACTCCGTCACCGAGGAAGGCCGGGACCAGGTGGATCAGCATCTCGTCCAGCAATCCGGCGGCAAGGTACTGCCTCGCAACCCCGGCGCCGCCGCAGATCGCGACGTCCTTTCCCGCAGCCGCCTCGCGTGCCCTGTCCAGCGCTACCGTGACGCCGCTGGTAACGAACTCGAAAGTCGTGCCGCCCTCGCACTCGAGGATGCCGCGCGCGTGGTGGGTGAGCACGAACACCGGCAGGTGGAACGGCGGGTTGCCGCCCCACCAGCCATTCCATTGGGGCTCATCCCACGGCCCCGGGCCACCACCGAACATGTTCCGGCCCATGATGAGCGCTCCAACGTTCTCGTCCTCCCGCTCGAACACCTCGGTGCTGGCATTGACTACGCCGCCCTCTAGCCCAGCCTGCTGACGCCAGGCGGCCAGTTCCCGCATCCACTGGTGCAGGAGGTGGCCGCCACGGCCCAGCGGATATTCCGTGCCCTGGTCCTTGCCCGCCACGAAGCCGTCCAGCGACATCGAAACCGCGTACCGGAGCCTGCCCATCCGATCCTCCTCGTGCCGGGGTCATCCGTCTCGCCTACTCGGTCTACTGGTTGCGAAATGCAAGCAGTAGAGTAGGCCAACTGATCCTAAACTGCAATCAGTTCGCGGGAGGAGGTAAGGCATGCGCGCACCCGGCAGGTCCGGCTGCCCCATCAACATGACTGTCGAAGCGTTCGGCGATCGCTGGAGCCTGCTGGTACTCCGCGACATCATGTTCGGCAACCGGCGCCACTTCAGAGAGCTGCTCGCCGACTCGCAGGAAGGTATCGCCTCCAACATCCTGGCCGACCGTCTCAAGCGGCTCGTCGACGCCGGGCTGCTCACGCGCGACGATGCCAGACCCGGCCAGCGGGCCACCTACAGCCTCACCGAGCCCGCGATCCAGCTCGTCCCCATACTCGCCGAGCTAGGCGCGTGGGGAGTTCGGCACCGCACCACCACGCCCAAGCTGAGAGTCCGAGCCGAGCTGCTGGCCGAGGGCGGCCGGGAGATGCGGGACCAATTCATGGCCGAGCTTCGCGAGATCCACCTCGGCACTCCCGTCCCGGACACGCGCTGGCCCTCAGTGCGGCAACGCCTGGCTGCGGCGCTCGCCGGCGCTGCGCAAGATGGACCCTAGCGTCGCGCTGGTAACGGCCGTGAGTCACCGCGACTACGCCGTTGGATCGGGCACGGTGCTGGCGCGCCGGGTAACGCCGGAGTGACAACGCTCTGACATAACGGCGGTCACGTGGGCGGCCTGGTGATATCCCGGAAAAGGCGGGCTGCCCTAACTGCCGCCTTACCCATCTGCACAAGGCCCTCGCCGGCGAGCTTGTAGGAAGGTAGCGGATTCCCCTTGATGCGGTGGGCGACAGCGGCCAGGACCTCCTGGCGCGGCACCGGCAGCCCTCTCACGCGTAGCTCCGCGGCGTAGAGGTCCTGGATCTCTGCCATGCTCTTGTCGGCCGCCGCGCGGCTAGCCGCCTCGAAGGCCTCCCGCCTCGCCTGGCGTCTGCGCTCAGCCTGCTCACGAAGCCCGGCGAGATCCGGCGGCTCCAACCCGGCGTCGGCCATGCGCCGCCGCTCGTGCTCGGCGCCCTGGCAGCTGCAGGACTCCCGCCACACCTTGAAGGGAACAGCCAGGCGCCTGCCGGTTACCGGGCACCCCGCATGGCACGAGCAACGGCACAAGCTAGCGCCGAATTCTGGCCGCAGCCGCCGTGGGTTAAATCCGCCGCCCATCGCGACGAAGTGCGGGCAGTCCGGATGATCGCCGCGCACGCACAGGTGCCCCTGGAAGCCTTGATCGAACTCGGTCCAGAAATCGGGCATCGGCGCTGGCCTTCAGTGGGCGGTGCGGCGGAGCTGAGCGAGTACACGGAGCTTATGGCCCGATCAGCCTGGTTGCGAGCGCGGCAGGTTGCCGCGCACCAGTGCCGTGACCTGACCTCTGCACTCAGGATTAATCCCCGTAAACCACTCGGTGCGCTGCTAATGTCCTGAGTCGTTGATCCGCCTGGAGATTGGGGGATTGCGCATGGACCGGCTCCTGCCGCTGTTGATACCGCTGCTGATAATCGGTGGCTGGGTCTGCATGTTCAAGCGACGAAACCGAGAGCGCGGCAGGAACGCTCCGCTGCGCGCCGAGATAGAGGCGCAGGTGCGCTTTGAAACCATGCTTTATCGTGCCAGCATTCTCGGCACGGGTGGGTTTGGGGGCACCCGCGGCTATTGGATTCCGTTGAGGGGCCCAAAGCGGCTGATCGTCGGCACTGATGCCTTTATGGTCTCCGCGCCCCAGGCCCTCCGCGAGTTTGTATTTACCGGACGGGAATCGTCCATTGCGTTCACTCGGATGCCGTCTCGCCTGGGTGACCGTGACTGGATCGTCATCACAGGACAGACTGGCGGCCGCCAGGTCCAGCTTGCGATCACGCAAGACAATCTGCTGGATGTCTGGCCGGCACTTGCAGGAACCGGTGCCGCGCTTGTGTCATGAGAGTCCCTCGCAGCGACGACCGCGGGTTCCCGGCGCGCTCGCGGAGGCTGCTAGGAACGCGTCAGCGTGATATAGGCGTCCGCGTTGCCGACTACATCCCCGAGGCCAGATTGCGCCGATCCGCCGGGCGCACACGACATCTCGATGACGTCGTGCGGGCCCGCATCGACCTCGACCGTAGGGCTCTTGCACCAGTCGATCTTGAGGAACACCTGGTGGCGACCGGGCGTGATAGGAAGGTCCAGGCGCTGGCCCCGCCTCACCTGGCCTACTTCCTTCTCGTCAATCATGACCGTGTAACTACGGAAGCGGTCCCGCCAACCACCGCGCTTGCGGGTGAGCACTATCCTCGCATCGCTGGTCATGGCGCCAGTGCGGCCGCTACTCGCTTCGCGGCGGCCTCGCCGGCCCGCTGTTTGATCAGGCCCTCTTTGGCCGCGCCGCGTATGACCAGCTTCGAGCCGTTCTCCGCCTTGTCGATCGTGACGGTAACCACGGCGGGGTTCAGGTTCCCGAACTCCGCTCCTATGATGCCGACCATCTGAGTCGCTGACCCATCATCCGGCTCGACACTCAGGACTTTCCCCAGCTGGCTCAGCACTTGCCTGGCCTGGTCCGCGGCCGCCTGTGGCGGCAAGTCCAGAGCGAGGTCTATCTCCAGGACGTTCTTCTTCAGACGGCGAACACCCATTTCGGCGCCGCGGCGGGAACCGGCGAGGCTTCCTAGGTCTCCTATGGCCCCTGCAAGCAGCGCGTCTTCATCGAAACTCATGCGCCGTGTCTTCTCCTCGCCCAAAGAATGCCCTTCTCATCCCGGCACCGGGCGGAAACGAGCCGGCGTAGCCGGTTGATGACGATAATGCTGATGCCAAGGGCGATGCCAAGCAAGAGTCTGCCAGCCGCCGACCGCATTTCGTGCAGTAGACGGGCTGCTGTCGGCCGTGTACCCTGCCGCCAATGGCGCGGAGGGGCGCCGCCGGGTTCGCGGGCAGGACTTGAGTCCACCTTTCTCTGCTGGTCGTAGTTCGGCTGGATCGTCTTCCTATCGAGCCCATATGCGAGCCTGGGCCGCGAGGAGACGTCATGTCCGAGCTTCCCGACCGCCCCGACCTCGATCAGCTTCGCCGCCAGGCTCGCGAGCTGCAGCGCGCCGCCGCCGCTGGCGAGGCGCACGCCCTCGCCAGGCTCCGGGCGGTCTCCGAGCGCGTATCGCTGTCGGCAGCGCAGCTGGCATTGGCCCGCGAGTACGGGTTTCCCAGCTGGCCATCGCTGCGAACGGAGGCCGCACACCGGCGCCGCGTGTCGGCCACGCGATCGCCAGACCAGACAGGCGCTGAGCGACCTGCGCATCGATGGTCTTTTGGCGGAGCCACCGCCATCGAGACGGCTGCGGGGACTCTTTATCCCCGCGCGCTGCTCATCGGACCAGATCATGCTGCCCTGGCTGCCTCGCTGTCACCAGCCCAAGACGCGACGTTTGTCGGCCGACTCCGAGCCCATACCGAGATACCGCGATTCGACGACGTCATCGTCACCGACGCCGACGGAACGAGATACGCCCTCATGTTCGACTCAGGGACGACCTTTCACGCGGAACCGGGGCAGCCCGCCGAGCCTGCGGAGGTCAGCCTCAGGCTCGATCCGGTCCCGGCGCCCACGTGCGGCTGGCTCGAGCTGCTTGGCAGCGACGGCGCGGCGACCCGCCTGGTGCCCTCCGCCCGCCCGCAGGTCTGGGTAGGTCCGGTAACCCTGGCTTCAGACCGGGAACTGGCTCGGCCTGCCAAGGCCCACATCGACACGCACGCGACCGCGCGGCGCACCGACAGTCCAGGGCAGCATCTGAGCCTCACCACTGACCTCCCCTCGGTGAATGGCATCGAGGTGCAGCTCGACAGCCTCGTCTCCGAGCCCGGTGCGTGGCACCTGTATCTGCGCGCACGACCAAGCTGGTTTCAGTACAGCCCGGACCGCCACCGTAAATGGGAAGCGTTGTCGGTGCATGCCGAGGATGACATCGGCGGCACGTATATGAGCGTCTTTGGCGGCAGCACGTTCGACCATGGCTACGAGGAACTGGCTCTCCGGTTCAACCCGCAGCTCGACCCGCTTGCCCAGAGCCTCAAACTGACGTTCGCCGGGCCCGATAATCAAGTCAGTGCTGACGTGCGCCTACCCCTTCGGGGCCGGACGCCCAGGTAGGCGACGACCACAACTCCGGTGATTGGGTTGCCGCTGCCGCCGCGTTCGACGGTGTCATTGCCGTCGACGGCGACGCCTCTGATGACTTGCGGGGCGTCTGCCGCAGGTCCGCACCGGCTTATAACCGACCGGTAACGGTCAGTCACCGGTCGGGCGCTCGGCAGTGAAAGCTCGCAGTAATCCTCGCTCTCAAGGCGGTATCACGCGCAGATCACAAAGATCGTTATCCGCCCGCCCGTCGGCCCCCTGACCTGCGGAAACTTGGACATATTGCGCGACCGGTACGCATACTTGCCGACGCGCCAGCTGACTGCGCACGGCGCGAACGCCCTCTGGTGACGCGACGAAAATAACCACGCACGCTTTCAGGGAATTCTATTGAATCCCACTCCCCCAGGTTGAACTTCCGTTAATCTCACGAACTGTTCTTCGCTGCATGCGACTCGGACTGGGGTTTCATGCGGCACCCGCCGAGTCCCTGGAGGCCAGGGAGCCGGGGACCCAACGCTTGCGTCCCTGGGGTGAATCGGCCGAGCGGATCCGCACCGAGCGGTTGAGGCTCGCCGTAGGGCTACTCCGGCCCGAACCCGTCAGCTAACCCGGTAGGCGGCCGAGGAGAGAGGTTGTGGCATGGGCGCACTGGGGCCCGGTAGGCACTCAGCAGGCTGGACCGGCAGGCAGCCGGCGGCCTGGAGTAACGATGAGACCGCCAGCGGACCGCCGCGGCGTGCCCGGCATGCAGGCTCGCGGACTGCCCGGCCGCGACGGCCACGATCCCTGCGAATGCGGGTGGGCTCTGCCGCCGCCGTGGCGACGGCCTCGGCACTCGTCGCGGCCGGCCTTACCTTGTCCTCAGGCCCGGCCAGCCAGACAGCCGTCCTGGCCGCGTCCCGCACGGCGGGCTATGTCACCATGTTCGGCTCGTCCGTCTCCCGCCGCAGCGATCTTGCCCTGATGACCAGGGAATTCGGTCACATGCCGATCATCCGGACTTCCTACTCCGGACTGCCCGCGGCGAACGCCTGGACGACCGGCCCCAACGCCATCAACAAGTCGGCGGTCATCGTCAGCTTCGCAGCAGCGCCGAGTAGGGTCCTCGCGGGCGCTGACGACGCCGCGCTCTCCCGGTTCTTCGACACCGCGCCATCGGGTCACCGGATCTACTACGCGTACTACAGCGAGCCCGAGGCCAGCGTCAGCCGTCATCAGTTCACCACCTCGCTGTACCGGCGCGCGTGGCTGCACATCGCGGCGCTGGCCAGCAAGGCGCGGAACCGCGAGCTGACGCCGACCCTAATCCTGCGCGCATCAGACCTTAGTTCCCGCTCCGGCGTGAGCTGGCAGAGCTACCTGCCCGGCCGCCACGTCATCAGAACCATCGCCTGGGACGCTTACCCAGCAGGAACGCTGACGGGCCTCGACCCGCAGCCGACCCCGCCGGCCACCTTCATGGGCCCGGCTGTCGCGGCCGCTAAGAGCGCCGGCCTGCAGTTCGGCTTTGCCGGCTTCGCGCTCGCAACGGCCAAGGGCCGACCGACATGGCTCAAGACCGTCGCTCACTACCTGAATAGCAGCGGCGCGCTGTTTGGAGTGCTAACGAGCCGGACCGCAGTGCCGGCGACCGATCTAACAGACAGCGCGTCCATCAAGGCCTGGCGCGCCGTAGTGGCCAGGTCTGGAACGGGCCAGCGGATACCCGGCCCGACGCCAGTGCCGCCGAGCCCCAAACCCGCGCCCACGGCTCCGGCACCGAGTTCGCCGGCTCCTAGCACGCCAGCGCCCAGCTCCCCAGCGCCGAGCTCGTCGGCACCGAGCTCCCCAGCGCCGAGCTCCCCGGCATCGAGCTCGCCAGCGCCGATTACCTCGGTTCCAACTGGCAACGTGTCGTGTGACTACGGTCCAGACACATGGTCCGGTGACGCGAGCGGCGTCGGCTACTCAGTTAAGGAAACACAAGCAACGAACGGCGACCTTGCGTCATTCGCCGTTGTCCTGAACGCAAATAAGGGAAATACCGAGGTTGTCGGCTATCCCTCCGACCAATGTCTGATGTACGCAGCGCTCCCATCGACGCTGACGTCAAGTTTTGACGTCACGCCACCAGCGGACAGCAGCGGGCTTGACTACGAGTACGCCTACGACATCTGGCTTACTACAGCTGCCGCGGCTACCAGTAACAACTGGAATAACGACCTGGAGCTGATGATCTGGACGTATGTCAACGGCCAGGTGCCCGCGGGATCAGTGGCCGCGACGCTTAGTGATGGCTCGAAGGTTTGGGTCGATGGTAACAACACGACTGGCACAGTTTCGGTTGTGCTGCCGAAGAATGAGACTATCGGAACCGTCGACATCGCGAGCATCATCAGGCAGCTTAAGTCGCTTGGTGACATAACGTCTGCTGACACTGGCATTCTCGATGTCGAGTACGGCATCGAGGCACCGTATGGCGGCGGTCAGACGTTTAACGTCAATGGCTTCAGCATTAGCGCTAAATCATGAGTTACAACGCTAGCCCTTAGCACCTCGTTTCTGCGCTTCGAGCTGGCGGATGGCTACCAACGCGGTGTCGTAACGGCGCAGACTACCTCCTGTTCAAGATGAAGGGTTCCTGCCTACCAGTGGCAGGAACCCTTCATCGTCCAGCGCACAACCAGGCGCGAGCTGCACCGATACATGGCCTACGCGACCACGACAGGATGAGAGCCCTGGCTCGAGCGGGTCCAGTACCAGGGCAGTGTGGCGGTGTTCCGGCGGTGCCGGACACGTGATTGCCGCCATCGGGCGCTGGGGCGAATGACTCGCGGTCGGCCTGTCGCAGTTGCGTCAGTTCAGGCGGCTGCCGCGACCTCGTGTCGTTCGTGCCGCCCAAGCGGTCGCGTTCGCACCCCTTCTGCCCAGCCGAAGTGCGAGCCGACGGAGCCGTCCTGGGCCAGATCGTCAACGTGCATGGCGAGCAGAACGGCTCCATCGATCAGGAGGTC
Source organism: uncultured Actinomycetota bacterium (assembly GCA_963792725.1). Lineage (GTDB taxonomy): Bacteria > Actinomycetota > Actinomycetes > Streptosporangiales > Streptosporangiaceae > JAJYUU01. The sequence continues at coordinate 1,075,366 of CAWBXJ010000006.1, forward strand.
GCGCTCGGTAGGAGTGATGTCGCCCCGGTCAGCCTGATCGCGGAAGATCGCGCAGACGTGCTGAAGCGCCGCGTCAACGGTAAAGACTGTGATCACAGTTCCCACCTCCACCCCCTGCATACAGCCGGAGATGCCAGGCCGGTCATAGTCTTTGGTCCTTACTCCGGGCCCACGTCGACGGAGTCGCTTATTGGGTCGCCGTGGATGTCTGACTGCGGTAGAACCGAGGATGACCGAGCGACGGCTGCCTGGCGGGCGCAGTTTCGGAGCCGTACGCGTGGGCGCCGAAGTCCGCCGCCCCAGGCAGCCGTGGACGGCGACTGTGCACTCGGTGCTGCGTCATCTGGAAGACGTCGGCTTCGACGGTGCCCCACGCGCCCACGGCTTCGATGACCAGGGTCGCGAACGCCTGACGTTCCTGCCCGGCCAGACCTTGGGCGAGACCATGCCATGGCCGGATTGGTTGCGCTCCGACGACGCGCTTCGGCAGGTCGGTGGGTGGCTTCGGAGGCTGCACGACGCGACCGCGACATTCCGGCCAGCCGGAGACGCCGTCTGGTTCACCGGCCGGTCATGGCTGCCGGGACTTCTGATCGCTCATTTGGATGCGTCGCCGTGGAACGCCGTATGGGCCGATAGCGCCCTGGTCGGCTTCGTCGACTGGGACACCGCCAGCCCGTCCCGGCGCGAGGATGACCTGGCGTTCTCGGCGCTGACCTGGGTGCCGCTGCTAACGGCGGAGGTCGCCGAGCGAGTCGGATTCGCTGACGCAGCCGACCGTCACCGGCGGTTGCATCTGCTCCTGGACGCGTACGGATACGCTGGCGTCCCAACCGCGATCCGCGACGCGATCATCGGACGTGTCGAACGCAACGTCGCGATGATCCGGCAGTTCGCCGACGGCGGTGAGCCGACCTTCCAGCGCATGCTGCCGTGGGCCGCGGACCTGCAACGCTCCGGGAACGACGTGGCCGAGCTGCCGGACGAGTTCTGGCAGGGGCCGGTGCGTCACTCGCCGAGCTGACGGGCTAACAAGGACAAGGGTCTCTCGGGCTCAGGACAGCGATCTTGTCGGTGCAAAAGACAAGTGGACGCAAGCAGTCCAGCGGAGCTGGGATACGGGACCAGATGGCCCGGATGGGGCATGACAGCGAATGGCCCGCTACTGTCCCGGACGCCGGAATCCGCAAGCCGTAAGGAAGGCCCAGCCTCCGGGATCATCGTCTGGAGCTGGGCTTTATCGTCTGGAGCTGGGCTTTAGTGGTGGAGCGGGTGACGAGAATCGAACTCGCACTATCAGCTTGGGAAGCTGACGTTCTGCCATTGAACTACACCCGCGAGGACCGCATCGGCCTCTGACAGCCTCATGACGCTGCCCGATGTCAGCGTGGCCCGCCCGGATATCGTACCGGATCTCCCGGGCCGCGATACCGGCTCGGCAAAGGGTGGCGCGCGATCAGGGTACAGGTGCGGGGTCGGCAGGCTCGGCGAAGACGCCTGCTCTGCTGATCACGCGCCAGCGCTCACGGGTGCCTAGCATCGCCGATATGACGGACTGGATGGTGACCAGGTACATGAGCTGGCGGTAGACGATCTGCTGTAGTGGCAGCACCCACAGTGACCGGAGCCTTTCTCCGTCCAGCCGGAGCGCATAGCCGCCGGCGAGGGCCTGGAGCAGGACGAACGACACCCAGAACAGCGCCACATGGAGCGGGTTCAGGAATATCAGCCCGTACAGCGAGAAGACGTCGACGACCGGTGCGATGAGCGGCAGCAGCACGTGGAAAAAGGCGAGATAAGTAAGGCAGTACCGGCCGAATCGCCCGGATCGGCCGCCCTCGATGACCGCCCGCCGGTGCTTCCACATCGCCTGCATGGTGCCGTAGGACCAGCGATAGCGCTGCCGCCAGAGCTGACGCAAGGTCGCTGGTGCCTCCGTCCAGGCAATCGCGTCTGGTGCGTAGACCACGCGCCACGGCGACCGGCACAACGCCATGGTCAAGTCGGTGTCCTCGGCCAGCGTGTCGGCACTCACACCGCCGACCGCAGCGAGAGCGGCCCGCCGGAACGCGCCGATGGCACCCGGCACGGTGGGGATCGTGCCGAGCAGGTCGAAGAGCCGCCGGTCCAGATTGAAGCCCATGACGTACTCGAGATGCTGCCAGCCGCCTAGGATCCCTCGCCGGTTGCCGACTTTCGTATTGCCGCTCACGGCCCCGACGTCCGCTGCCATCATCGGCGCGATCAGGCGACCGATGGTCGCGGGCTCGAAGATCGTGTCACCGTCAACGAGGATCAGGATCTCACTTCGGGCTTCGGCGACTCCGCGGTTCAGCGCGCCGGGCTTGCCCGAGTTTGCCTGGGTGATCACGCGGACGAACGGCATGCCAAGGTTCCGCGCTATAGCCGCTGTGTCGTCGGACGAGCCGTCATCGACGACGATGATCTCAAGTCGGCCCCGATAAGTACTGGCCGCCATCGAGCGCACGGTAGCAGCAATGCCCGCCGCCTCGTTGTAGGCGGGGATGACTACTGAGACGTCAGGCAGATACGGCGGACCGAGCTCCGTGGGCTCGGCCATGCGGCGGAGCTGGCGGCGGCGATGAGCTCTGGCGAAGCCGACGAGGAAGGCCAGCCTGATGACTGTCAGGACGCTCGCTATGACCAGCAGGACAGCCAGCAGGCATCTTGTCAGCTTGGGCGCAAACCACCTGATTCGACCAGAACCCGTCCCGCCGATTGCGCGCCAAGCCGATGCCTGGCCACCCTGCCGGGCAAAAAGCCCGGTGCGAGTCCGGAAGACGGTACGTTGCCAAAGTGCTGCTCTCTGATCGCGACATCAAGGCCGAGGTGGAATCGGGCCGCGTCAAGCTCGACCCGTTCCTGCCTGACTTGATCCAGCCGTCAAGCATCGACGTCCGGATGGACCGCTATTTCCGCGTCTTCGAGAACCATCGCTATCCGCACATCGATCCCTCGATCGAGCAGGCGGACCTGACGAGGCTGGTCGAGCCCGATGGCGACGAGCCGTTCGTGCTGCACCCGGGAGAATTCGTGCTGGCCTCTACCTACGAGATCATCACGCTGCCGGACGACATCGCCGGGCGGCTTGAGGGCAAAAGCTCGCTCGGCCGGCTCGGCTTGCTCACGCACTCGACCGCTGGCTGGATAGACCCTGGGTTCTCCGGTCACGTGACGCTGGAGCTGTCCAACGTCGCGACCTTGCCAATCAAGCTGTGGCCGGGCATGAAGATCGGCCAGCTGTGCCTCTTCCGCACCAGCTCGCCCGCCGAGCACCCGTATGGGTCGTCCATCTACGGCTCCCGCTACCAGGATCAGCGCGGTCCGACACCGTCCAAGTCCTACCTGAATTTCTTCAGATCAAAGGTCTGACCGGCCCGGCTCCGCTAGCGTGACGGATCGACGGCTCAGCGTAACGACGCGCCGCCAGCCAGCTGCGGCACCTCATTTCACGTCGTCGTTACGAACCCGAATCACGTCGGCAACGGGCACGCGGCATCTTCGTGAATGTGAGTCACCCAGACTTGGAGGGCCATCGCATGGCCATGTGGAGGATCAGGATCAACCTCTCCGACGATCCGCGGAGCAGGGCCCGGCTCAATGAGGTTCTGTCCCGCCAGCAGGTCAGCGCCATCAGGCTGACGCCGCGCGCTGGAACCGAGGCCGAGCTGCATGGCGACGTCGTACTCGAGCTGCCGCGCGACGAGGAGCTCGGCGAGATGCTGACCGCGCTGCACACCATCAGCCCGCAGGTCTTCGTGAGTCGCGCGACCCACGACGCCGACCCCGTCATGGCGGCGCTCGCGGGGTCCGACTAAGCAGCCGCTGGCGGCCAACCGGCCCGCGGCTTCTGGCGACGGATCACGAGGAGGACGCCCCTAACGCCTGGATCTTGCCTGCGCTAGCGCCGCACGCAGCGCCTCCCGCTCGGCCTCGAGTTCGCGGACCCTGGCTTCCAGCTGCAGCACCCGGCGAATGGCACTGAGCGTGAGCCCGTCATCCATGAGCTCGACGACATAGCGGACAACGACGATCTCGTTCCTGGTATAGCGGCGCTGACCACCTGCCGACCGTGTTGGCCGGACTACACGGAACTCATCCAGCCGCCGGAGAAATGCCTGCTGGACTTCCAGCATGTCCGCAACCTGACCGACGGTGAATAGCGGCATGTTCGCGTCGTCAAATGGCAGCGACGCCATAGCTACCCTCCCGTCTGGTTCGGTGCTGCCCGCCTGCGATGGCTGGTCGCGCAAACGGGCCCGCGCGGCCGATGCCGCACGGGCCCTTCGCAGATTACCGCGCGGCTCAGGCCTCGACTGCAGCCCTGCCAACGGTGCTGATCGCGACCTTGCGTGGCAGCGCCCGCTCCTGCAGCGGAACGTGCACCTGCAGCACGCCGGAGTCGTACGAGGCCGAGATCTGCTCGGCGTCCACGCTGTCGGACAGCCGGATGCGCCGCGTGAACGAGCCCATGACCCGCTCCCGGACGAACGGCTTCTCCCCCTCGGTGTACTCCTCGGACCGCTGTGCGCTGACGGTCAGCACGCCCCGGTCGACCGTGACGTCGATGCTGTCAGTGTCGATGCCGGGCAGGTCGAACCGCAGCTCGACCTCCTGCTCCCGGCGGATGGCGTCCATCCGCATGGCCGCGTGGCCGCTGTCGGCGGTGCGCAGCGCGCGGTGAAACTCAGCGAACGGGTCAAATGTAGAAAGCAGCATGTCGGTCACCCTTCCAGTGCACCCTGGGCGGGTGGCCCAGGTTACCTAGCCCTCTCGTTAAATGGAACCTACAATCAAAACTATATATTCCATCGGAACGGGGTCGCAACTCTGGGTCGCCGGTCTCAGTCCGCAGACTTGGGCCGCATCGCCAAGACCGCATAGCAAGACCGCATAGCAAGACCCCGGTCCGGGCGACTGCCTGGAACCGGGGCCTGGTGGTGCTCGAGCGCGCCTGTTAGGCGAGCCGCTCGATGATCGTGGCGTTGGCCTGGCCGCCGCCCTCGCACATGGTCTGCAGGCCGTACCTGCCGCCAGTGCGCTCCAGCTCATGCAGCATCTTGGTCATCAAGATCGCGCCAGTGGCGCCGAGCGGGTGGCCCAGGGCGATCGCGCCGCCGTTGGGGTTGGTCTTGCCTAGCGACGCGCCGGTGTCGCGCGACCAGGCGATGAGCACCGGCGCGAACGCCTCGTTGACCTCGAAGACGTCGATATCGTCGACCGACAGGTGGCCCTTGGCCAGCGCCTGCTCGGTCGCCGGGATCGGGCCGGTCAGCATGTAGACAGGATCAGAACCGGTGACGGCGAGCGTGTGGATGCGAGCCCGCGGAGTGAAGCCGTGCCGACGCACGGCGGCGGGCGAGGCGATCAGCAGCGCCGCCGAGCCGTCTGAGATCTGCGACGCGGTCGCAGCGGTCAGCTCCCAGCCGGGCCGCAGCGGCTTGAGCTCGGCCATCTTCTCCAGCGTGGAGTCACGTCGCGGTCCCTCGTCCGTCGTCACGCCGCCGACCGGCGTGATCTCCCGGGCGAACCTGCCCTCGTCGATCGCCCTGATCGCCCTGGCGTGGCTCGCCAGCGAGAACTCCTCGAGCTCGGCTCGCTTGATGCCCCACTTCTCGCACATGAGCTGGGCGCCACGGAACTGTGAGATCTCCTGGTCGCCGTACCTGTCCCGCCAGCCCTGGCCGAACGGTAGCGCCAGCCCTTCCTTGTGGGGCAGCGCCACGGTGCTGCCCATCGGCACCATGCTCATGCTCTCGATGCCAGCCGCGATCACCAGGTCCTGCGTGCCTGACAGCACGCCCTGGGCGGCGAAGTGGACGGCCTGCTGCGACGAGCCGCACTGGCGGTCGATGGTCACGCCGGGCACGTTCTCCGGCAGGCCGGCCGACAGCCACGCGTTCCTGGCGATGTCGATGGCCTGCGGGCCAACCTGAGATACGCAGCCCATGATCACGTCGTCGACCGCCGACGGGTCAACTGCTGTCCTGGCGATCAGCTCCCGCAGCACGTGCGCCGCGAGGTCTACCGGGTGGACTGCCGAGAGGCCACCGTTCCGCTTGCCGATGGGGCTTCGAACCGCCCCGACGATGTAAGCCTCTGACACGACTCAACCTCCATGACGCACCGGCACCCACCGCCGGCCTGTCCGCCTAGCCGTACGCGCAGGCTGACGTTTGCCGTCACATTGAGGCTACCGCGCAGTTTGGCCACCGCCATAGCCCCTGTAGTGGCGCTTTCCTCTGATGATTGCCGCGCGGGACTTGTAGTCGGACGGCTACGATCCGTGAGTGTGTGGTCCGCGTTAGTTGTGCGCGGCAATCGCGGCACAGCCAGCAGCTGACATTGGTCACGATCGCGCTCAGCGCGCCAGACGGGGGTAACCGCCGCTCATGACGAAAATTGGCGACGACGCCGCGGGTCTGGTCAGTATCGGCGAGCTGGCAAAGGCGGCAGGCGTCAGCAGCCGCACTATCCGTTACTACGAGCAGCTGGGCATCCTGCCGGAGCCGAGGCGCTCGCCGGGGGGCACCCGGAAGTACCCGGCTGAGTACGGCGGCTATGTCGCGGCCGCGCTCGCGCTCAAGGATCTCGGTTTCCGCCTGGAGGAGGTCAAGCCGCTCGCCCGGCTGGCGGCGGGACGCTCAGTCAGCCAGGGCCAGCGCGACGCGGCCGCCCGTCTCGTGGAAGACAAGATCGAGGCACTCGCCCGTCAGGTGACGGTGCTGCGGCGGCTGCACGCCTCGGTCCGCGCGCCCGACAGCGATCTGCCCGTGTCGGCCGTGCTCGGCACCGCCGTAATCGGCACCGCAGCAGCGGGCCGCACCGAGCTGACCGTCGTGCCCGCGCTGTCCGGCGACGGCGCCGCCTGAGCGCAAAGCCGCCGAAATGGCGGGCGATCGCTGTTGGCGCCGCCGCCCTAGGGGCCACAGTTGACCCCTAGTGCCCTTCTAGGAGCCATAGTGGGTAAGTCTTGCCCTCAGGAGAGTCTGAGCCGGCCCGAGCCGCGCTTTATGCTGATCTGAAGGGCGCGGGAGGTGGCATGAGCCAAGGCGTGATCTTGCTGGTGGTGATCGCGCTGATCGTCGCCTACGTTGTGGCCAGGACTCGGCGCCGGATGGGAATGGTCGTCACCGGCAGGACCTGGCTCTTGGTCATGTTCTGCGTGATCGGCGGCGTGCTCGCGCTGTGGGCAATCCACATCGGTCAATGACCCCGCGGCAGACAGCACGTCGCCGCAGCTCCACGTCAGTGCCTCCGGCCGCTACAGCAGCGTGCTCGGGCCGAGACCGCCCTTGATCGGCATCTCGAACCAGACGGCCTTGCCATCCTTGGTCGGCCGCGATCCCCATCGTGTGGCCAGCTGATCGACCAGGTACAGGCCGCGGCCGCCCTCGTCGCTCTCGCCGGCGCTCCGAATCCTGGGCAACCGCAGATCGGAGTCGAATACCTCGACCCAGATGGCCTCGTGCCCGCGGCGCAGCCGCAGGGTGAAATCCTTGCCCGGCGGCCCGCCAAAGCCCTCGTCGAAAGGTGACAGCTCCCAGTCGCCGAGGATCCCGAGCGGGCCAGGACCAGCGCCTTCCAGGACCAGCTCGTGCCGCGGCGTCGGCGACACGGCGGCGTGCAGCACGACGTTGGTGACGACCTCAGAGACGAGCAGGCACGTCAGGTCCGCCTGCTCGGTGTCCATGCCCCAGCTCAGAAAGGTCTCAAGGGCGAGCCGCCGGGCCTCTGACACCCGGATCGGCTCAGCCGGGAACTGGCCCTCCCAGGACGCCAGGTCGACCTCCGAGGTCCTGACGACGACCACGGCCATGTCGTCGTCGATCTCGCCCGGCACGGCGTGCTCGGCCGCCACCGCTACCTGCTCAACGGTCCCGTCCGCCGCGCTGCGCACGGCGCGCCGCAGCATCTGCTGCACCTCGGCGTCGCTGTAGTGGCCCTTGCCGTCCGCGCGCTGCCGCCGGTCAACCAGGCCATCTGTATAGAAGATCAGCGTCGAGCCGGGCGCGAGGTAGCGCATCTCCTCGCGGTACGTGGGCAGGCCGCGCACGCCCTTGCCGCGCACGCCGAGCAGTACGCCCCGATCCCTGATCTCGAGCTGGCTCACGTCGTGCCCGCGCACGATCAGCGGCGGCATGTGGCCCGCGTTGGCGAATGACAGCGTGCGCGACCAGGCGTCGTAGACCAGGTACGTGCAGCTCACGGTCGGCGGATCCGCCTCCGCGAAGCCATGCGTCTCGGCGGCTGCCGGATCCAGCGACCGTACCCAGTCATCGAGCTTGCGCAGGATCTCGGCTGGTGACTTGTCGTCCTGGGCGAACGCGCGCAGCGCGGCCCGGAGCTGGCCCATGACGGCGGCCGCCCTGGCCCCCCGGCCCTCGACGTCGCCGATGACGATGCCGACTCGCCCGGCCGACAGCGGAATGATGTCGTACCAGTCGCCGCCGACTTGCGTCTGAATGCCCTGACCGTGCGTCTCCAGCGGCTTGGCGGGGACGTACTTGTAGGCGACCTCGAGCCCGTCGACGAACGGCGGGTCCTTCGGCAGCAGGCTGGTCTGGAAGGCGAGCGCGGTCCGGCGCTCCTCTTCGAACAGCAGCGAATTGTCGATAGCGATGGCCACCCGGCCGGCGATCGCGCTGAGGAAGTCGCGGTCGTCGGCGCCGTAGTGGCGCTCCTCGCGCTCGGTCAGGTACGACAGGGCCAGGCTCATCACGCCCAGCAGCTGGCCGCGGGCGATGAGCGGGGCGGCCAGCACCGAGGTCAGCCTGATGTCGTTGCACGCCTGCAGGCTCTCCGGCGTGGGCGCCGGGAAGTTCTGCTCGGCCAGGTCCGCCACCACGACCGTGTCCTGCTGGGTCATCGCCTGCTCGCAGAAGTGGCCCTTCGGGTACTTAATCGGCTCCCCGACCAGGGCCCAGGTACCGGGCTCGGGCATCCAGCCCCGCGAGTGCAGGTGCGCGCGCCTGACCAGCACGTCCCCGTGCAGCAGGTCGATGAAGCAGTGATCGGCGAACTGCGGCACGAGCGTCTCGGCCACCTGGCGCAGCGTGACGTCCAGCTCGAGCGAACTGGCCAGGCGCTCGCCGATCCGCTCCAGCAGGCCGATCCGGTCGCTAACCCGCTGGCCGCCGCGCCGGGTCGCTTCCCTGGCCATGATGACGATCCCGGTGATCTCGCCGCCGGCGTTACGCAGCGGGGCAGCGTGCGCCCGCACAAAGACCCGGGAGCCGTCGATGCGCTGACTGGCGAACGTGCCTTCCCACGGCCAGCCGCGCAGCACGTTGTCGGCCATCTGCTGAACGGTCGCGGCGTCTGACTGCTCGACGCCGAGAGAGAGCAGCGGCCGGCCGGCCAGGTGTACGGAGTCGTCGGGAAACCCGAACAGCGTGACGGCAAACGAGTTGGCGTACAGGAGGTTGGAGTCCCTGTCGATCACTACGACGCCGGTGGACACCTGATCGAGCACATCGCTCGCGGTGAGCAGCGGCAGCGGCTGGTCCGCTGGCGGCATCATGCCCGGTTCACCCGGCCGCCGTCACAGCCGGCTGACGAATACGTGCGCGGCGATCTCGGCGGACAGCTCCGCCCCGAGATCTCCGACCCTGTCCGCACCTGTCACCCGCACACCATTGTCGCTGGCCGCAAGGGTTACCTCGCGTCCGGGTTGTATCCCAATGTTCTTGAGTCTAAGCATCAACGCTGCATCGCTCTGGACTTGTTCGCTGATACGGCTGACGACGACCTGCTCGCCCGCCGGGACTGCCACGTCGGTCATCGCGATGTCGGGATCCGAGGTGGCCGCGTCGGATCGCTTCGTGGCGTCGTCCGGGACGCCGAGCTCCGCCAGAGCCGGGATGATGTTCCCGTGCGGGCACCTGACCGGATAGTCGAGCAGCTCGACCAGGCGCCGCTCGACATTGTCGGAGATCACGTGCTCCCAGCGACACGCCTCGATGTGGACCTCTTCCCACGGCAGCCCGATGACGCTCACGAGCAGGCACTCAGCCAGCCGGTGCTTGCGCATGACCCGCATCGCAAGCATCCGGCCGGAGTCGGTCATGGCCAGCTGCCGGTCCCCCTCGACGCGCAGCAGGCCGTCGCGCTCCATCCGGGCGACCGTCTGGCTGACCGTTGGCCCGCTCTGCGAGAGCCGCTCGGCAATACGAGCCCGCAGCGGGACGATACCCTCTTCTTCAAGCTCAAAGACCGTGCGAAGGTACATCTCGGTCGTATCGATCAGGCCATGCGCAGTCACTCGCGATTACCTCCGGCATCGATGCTATGCCGCACGAGGGTCCGCGTGTACCGGCCAGCCTGGGGCCGGACTGTGGCCGGGCCGCAGGCGCGAGCGGGGGGCCAGCCGGTCAGGGGGCCAGCCGGTCAGGGGGCCAGCCGGGCGACCGGCCACGACTCGCCCTGACGGGTGTAGCGGAACCTGTCGTGCAGCCGGCTCGGCCTGCCCTGCCAGAACTCCATCCGCTCCGGCCGCAGCAGGTAGCCGCCCCAGAAGTCCGGCATCGGCACCTCCGTCCCCTCCGGCCAGCGCTGATCTAGTTCGGCGTAGCGATCCTCAAGCTCAGCGCGCGATGACAGCACGGTCGACTGCCTGCTCGCCCAGGCACCGATCTGGGAGCCGCGGGCGCGGCTGTGGAAGTAGGGCTCGCTCTCGGCGGTCGACAGCGGCTGCACGGGCCCCTCGATGATGACCTGGCGGTGCAGCGCGTACCAGGGGAACACCAGGCATGCCTGCGGTACCTCGGCCAGGTCGCTGGCCTTGCGTGAGGTCCGGTTGGTGTAGAACGTGAAACCGTCCGGGCCAGACGACTTGAGCAGCACCATCCTGGCTCGCGGCCACTGGTCGGCTGACACGGTGGCCAGCACCATCGCGGTCGGCTCCGGCAGGCCGGCCCGGATCACGTCCTTCATCCACACGTCGAACAGGTCCATCGGGTCGGCCGGCAGCATGGCCTCATCCAGGGTGCCCGGCAGGCCGGGGCTTGGCGTGCCGCCGTTCAGGTCTGCGGCAGGATCAGCTTGTCGTGATGGCTCCACGGGTAGTGATCCTCTCGCATTTGCCGGGCAGGCCGCCAGGCGCGCCCGTCGGGCGCCAGGGTGATCCTGGTTTGCTGCCGCGAGCACCGCGCTGGGCAGGACCGGGTTACCGGTCCGTAGACATTGCGCGGTTGAATAGGGACGCAGGCCATCCCAAGGCCCGCTGGCCCCCGCCGCTCGACGAGCGGCCTGATCACCCCCCGGCCAGCCCGTCGGCCTGCCCGTGACAACGAGACGGAGGAGCACGAATGTCCGACTTTGTGCCTGGACTCGAGGGCATCGTCGCATTCGAGACGGAGATTGCCGAGCCAGATAAGGAAGGCGGCTCGCTCCGGTACCGAGGCGTCGACATCGAGGAACTTGTCGGCCACGTCTCCTACGGCCACGTGTGGGGCTTGCTGGTGGACAACAAGTTCGCGCCGGGGCTGCCGCCAGCGGAGCCCTACCCGATCCCGGTGCACTCGGGCGATATCCGCGTCGACGTCCAGAGCGCGCTGGCCATGCTGGCCCCCGCCTGGGGCATGCACCAGCTCCTCGACATCAGCGACGAGCAGGCCCGCGACGACCTGGCCAGGGCCTCGGTCATGGCGCTGTCGTTCGTCGCCCAGGCCGCTCGCGGGCTCGGCTCCCCGATGGTGCCGCAGAAGCGGGTGGACGAGGCCAGGACGATCACCGAGCGGTTCATGATCCGCTGGCGCGGTGAGCCCGACCCCAAGCATGTCAAGGCCATCGATGCGTACTGGGTGTCGGCCGCCGAGCACGGCATGAACGCCTCCACCTTCACCGCCAGGGTGATCGCCTCTACCGGGGCCGACGTCGCCGCGGCCATGTCCGGTGCCGTCGGCGCCATGTCTGGTCCGCTGCACGGCGGTGCGCCAGCCCGGGTGCTGCACATGGTCGAGGAGGTGGAGCGGACCGGCGACGCCACCGCCTATGTCAAGCAGGCGCTGGACAACGGCGACCGGCTGATGGGATTCGGCCACCGCGTCTACCGGGCCGAAGATCCGCGGGCTCGAGTACTCAGGCGGACCGCAAAGGAACTTGGAGCGCCGCGCTACGAGGTCGCGGCCGCGCTCGAGCAGGCGGCCCTGGACGAACTGCACGCCCGGCGACCCGACCGCGTCCTGGCCACCAACGTGGAGTTCTGGGCCGCGATCATGCTCGACTTCGCCCAGGTGCCCGCGCACATGTTCACCTCGATGTTCACCTGCGCCCGGACGGCCGGCTGGGCAGCGCACATCCTCGAGCAGAAGCGCACCGGCAGGCTGGTCCGGCCGAGCGCTAACTACGTCGGGCCGAAGGCCCGTTCCGTTCGCGATGTGCCCGGCGCTGACGAGGTGTTCGATCAGGATGTCTGATCCGGCAAACATCGTCATCCCGGCCGACCTGCTGCCCTCTGACGGCAGGTTCGGCAGCGGGCCGACCAAGATCCGGGACGCGCAGGTGGAGGCTCTCGCCGCCGCCGGGCGCGGCCTGCTCGGTACCTCGCACCGGCAGGCGCCCGTCCGGAATCTGGTGCACCGGATCCGGGACGGCCTGGCCACGCTGTTCGGCCTCCCCGATGACTATCTGGTGGTCCTCAGCAATGGCGGTACCACAGCGTTCTGGGAATCGGCGGCGTTCGGGCTGGTGGCAAGCAAATCCCAGCACCTGAGCTTTGGTGAGTTCTCGGCCAAGTTCGCCAAGGTGACGCAGGCCGCCCCCTGGCTGGCGGAACCGTCCGTCATCACGTCAGGGCCGGGCACGCACCCCTCGCCGCGGGCCGAGCGCGGGGTCGACACCTACGCGCTGACCCACAACGAGACGTCGACCGGCGTGGCCATGCCAATCCGCCGTGTGCCAGGCGCCGACGAGGACGCCCTGGTGCTCGTCGACGCCACCAGCGCGGCCGGCGGGATCGCGGTGGATCCGGCCCAGTTCGACGCGTACTACTTCGCGCCGCAGAAGTGCTTCGGCGCCGACGGCGGCCTCTGGCTAGCGCTGCTCTCGCCGGCCGCGATCGAGCGCGCAGCGCAGATCGCGGCCAGTGATCGGTATATCCCGGACTTCCTGTCACTCCAGACCGCGATCGAGCAGTCCCGGTTGCAGCAGACGTACAACACGCCGGCCGTGGCGACCCTCGTCTTGCTGGCAGAGCAGGTCGACTGGATGCTGAGCCGTGGTGGCATGGCCTGGACCACCGAGCGCACCGCCGCCTCCTCGGGCATCCTCTACAACTGGGCCGAGAAGTCGCCGGTGGCAGCGCCCTTCGTGGCCGACCCAGCCCAGCGCTCCCAGGTGGTCGTCACGATTGACTTCGCCGACGACATCGAGTCCACGGCGCTGTCGGCGGCGCTGCGCGCCAACGGGATCGTCGACACCGACTCCTACCGCAAGCTCGGCCGTAACCAGCTGCGCATCGGCACCTTCCCGGCGGTCGAGCCGGCCGACGTCGAGGCACTCACCGCGTGTCTCGACTACGTGCTGGAGCGCTTGTAGCGCTCCGCGCTCCAGCCCGCGGCAGCCTCGGCCAGGGCCTTGGCCACGCCAACGGCGCCGTCAGCGGCGCGGCTGCGCGGCCAGCGGCCACGCCGCCACGTCCTCGTACCTGGACGGCCGGCCGCCGCCGAGGTAGCTGCGCACCAGGTGGATCGACTGCGCAGTCCACTCCGTACTGGTAAAGCCCGCCAGGTGTGCGGTCAGCGTGGACACATCGGCGGGCTCGCGACAGCGCGCCAGCGTCAGGTGCGGGCTGTACTTCCTGCTCTCATCGGGCGGCGGGGCCCCGGCCCGGCGGGCGGCCGCGGCCACCGAGCCGGCCAGCGCCCTAAGCAGCCGGATATCGGCCTGAATGCCCGCCCACAGCACCCGGGCCCGGGACGCCGCCGGGAACGCGCCCCCGCCCGCGATGGCCAGCCGCTGCGGCGGATGGCGGCGGGCGGCTCTCTCTAGCCGGGTGCTGAGCTCCGGCAGGACGGGCTCGTCTACCTCGCCCAGGAACGCCAGCGTCAGGTGCCACGAGGCGCTGGTCGTCCACCGCAGGTCCGGCACAGCCGTCTGCAGCGGCTTCACTGCAGCGCCTAGCTCGGCGAGCACCCCCGCCGGAGGCACGATCGCAACGAACAGCCTCATGCCGCCATTGGTATCAGCCGCAGCTCGGGCGAGCGTGCCGGGCTCATGCAGTGATGCGGGCTAGCTCGGCTGGCCGGAGGTAGGTCCGCACCTGCACGCCGCGGCTGCGCGCGAGCAGGAAGGTCATGATCACCGTAGCGGCCACCGAGATGACACCGCCGGCGATCAAGGCCATCCGGGCGCCGTAGGCCTCGGCGACCCATCCTGCCAGCGGCGAGCCGAGCGGCGTGCCCCCGAGGAAGACGAGCATGTACAAGCCCATGACTCGGCCGCGCATGTCCGGCGCGGTGTTGAGCTGCGTGCTGGAGTTGGCGGCCGTGGTGAAGGTCAGCAGCGTCAGGCCGGTCGGCACGAGTACGAGGAGGAACGTGAGGTAGTCCGGCACGACCCCGGTCACGATCTCCAGGATGCTGAACGCGAACGAGGTCGCCAGGAGCAGCCGAAGCGTTGGACGACTCCGCCGGGCGGCCAGGAGCGCGCCGCCGAGCGCGCCGACCGCGAACACGGCCGATGCCAGCCCGAACGCGCTCGCCCCGGTGTGGAACACGGTCCGTGACATCAGTGCCGTCGTCACCTGGAAGTTCATGCCGAACGTAGCGATGAAGAAGATGAGGATCATGGGCATCCAAAGCGCGGGTCTGGCGCGCACATAGGACAGCGCCTCGCGCAGCTGGCCAGGACCACGCTGCGCACGCTTAGCCGGACGCAGATCGTCGGGACGCATCAGCTTCAGCCCGATCAGCACCGCGCCGTAGGAGGCCGCATTGACCATGAAGGCCGCGGGCGTGCCCAGCAGCCCGATGACGACGCCGGCTACCGCTGGACCAGCAATCCGAGCCAGATTAAAGACAGCGCTGTTGAGCGCGATGGCGTTGGCCATTCCCTCCCGGCCGACCATCTCCACGGCGAAAGCCTGCCGGGTCGGGTTGTCGACCACAGTGGCCAGGCCGAGGGCGAACGCGAGCGCATAGACATGCCAGATCCGGACGGTACCGGTGATCGCCAGGATGCCAAGGACGAGCGCCAGGCCGCCCATGACCGTCTGGGTGACCATCAGGATGCGCCGCTTGGAGTACCGGTCGGCGATGACGCCGCCCCACAAGCTGAACAACAGGAGCGGCAAGAACTGCAATCCGGTGGTGATGCCGAGCGCGGTGCCGCTGTTGTGGGTGAGTTCGAGCACCAGCCAGTCCTGCGCGACCCGCTGCATCCAGCTGCCGGTGTTCGACACCACCTGACCGGCAGCGAAGAGCCGGTAGTTGCGAGTCCTGAGCGAGCCGAAGGTCGTGCTGCCCCAGCGTGCCTTGCTGGTCGGGGCCGTACCGGTCGGGGCCGTACCGGTCGGGGCCGTACCGGTCAGGGAGGGGCGGGTCAGGACTGGCTGAGCTTCTCCAAGATCGGTGCCGCGGCCCGCAGGGTTGCCCGTTCTTGCGGGGTCAGCTCCCGCAAGCGCTGCGCGAGCCAGGCTTCCCTGAGCCGTCTCGATTGCTGGACCACGGCCCGGCCTGCCTGCGTGACCGTCAGCACGACCTGGCGCCGATCGGTGGCGTGCGGGCCCCGCATCACCAGGCCGCGCTCCTCCAGGGCCGAGATCACCCTGGTCATCGACGGCGGCTGCACCTTTTCGTGCTCGGCGAGCTCGCCAGGCGTCATGTCCCCGTGCCGCTCCAGCGCCGCGAGCGCGGCCAGCTGGGTGTCGGACAGTCCGGGCTCCAGGCCCTTGGCCAGTCGTTCGGCCCGGAGGCGGCGGGCGAGGCGGCTCACCGAGATCCGCAGGGCGCTCGCCAGGCCCGCGTCGGATCTGGTCTGCTGTGGCGTTGTCATCTTCGTTAACCTGAGTCATTACTCTTGCTAACTATAGCGGATGCTCGCACATTCCGCCGTGCCAGTTAGCGTGCGGGCTGATGCCGGACCTCGCCACAGCTAGCCGACGACGATGCCGGCTACCTGGATCTCGTTCGGTCGCGTCAGCATCGTCCCACGATGCCCGGCACTGCGCGATGCCCGGCACCACGCGATGGCCGGCGCCGCGCGATGCCCGGCACCACGCACCACGACGGCGACGCTGCTGCGCGGCCACGGCAGCTCACGATGGCCATCGGCTAGCCTGGGCCGGTGACCCGCCGCCCGGAGCGTCCGGTACCGCCGCCCTTCGAAGGCGATGACCGGCTTATCACTGCCGTCATCACGGCGGGCTTCGTGGTGGCCCTGATCGTCTTGCTCATCGCGCGTGACAGCCTGCCGACGGCCGACCGGTGGTGGATCTGGGTGGCGGCCTTCGGCACGGCACTCGGACTGTTCGGGCTCGCGTATGTGCCGTACTTGAAGCGATCACGCGAGCGCGCCGCCGAGCGTCGCCAGGCTGCGCGCGAAGCCGCGGGCTACCACAGCGCCACCGACATCACGCAGGCGCCGCCGCGCTAGCCGCGCGCCATCGATCAGGACTCGTGATCGAGCGACTCGAACACTGTGTCCGCGAGCGCGATGCCAGGCATGTCGACGAGGTCGTAGCCCACCTCGTCGATGACCGGCGCGGTCCCGCCGCCGCCCGCCCGCGCCGACACTGCTTCGGAGTGCGCGCCGCAGCCATGATCGAGGGAGACGACGCGGCCGTCATCTGGTGCGTACTCGTTCGCGCAGACGCCGAAGATCCGGCCCAGCGGCCCGGCAATTGGCGTCAGGAACCCGCAGGTGACGCACGGCCCTGGCGCAGCGCGAGCGAGCGGCGTACTCGGGCCGTGCTCGCTGGTGTACCACCGCACCGCCGTAGTGTCGCGGCCGATCGCTGACAGGACCCGCGACCTGCCGCCGAGCGCCGGTGCCAGGCCGGCGGCACCGGCCTCAGTTCCTGCCGCGGTCGCGGCGAGGCCGAGCGACTCGGCGAGCTCCGCGCCCTCGTCCCACTGGGCGCTGTCGTCCCAGTCCAGGACGCCGTCTTCACCCTCGAGCATGCTGGCGGGCACAAGCCGCTCGTCGTCCCCGGCGGCGGGCATCAGATCCCCGACGCCGAGATCCCCAGGGCGCACCCGATCGCTCCACGGCACCCAGTCGGGCGCCAGCAGCGAGTCGGGCCCGGGTAGCAGCACGACCTCGTCCACCGTGACCGTCTTGGACCGAGAGGCCCTGGTGACCGTGACGGCCCAGCGCCAGCCGACGTAAGCCGGGTCCAGGCAGCCAAACAGATGGGTGACGACACGCTCGTCGTCCGCGGTGACCCCCACATGATCGCCGACGTTGCCTGCGCCGGCCAGCTCCTCGGCTGCGGCGCGCGCCAGGTCGGCCGCGCCCACGCAGGCCTCATCGAGGACGGCGGCACGTGTACGAGTTGGACTCACGTTAGGTGACTGTTCCTTTGCTCGGTGTTGTCGTCAGCGCCCGCGCTGCGATGTGGTCGCCGACCTGCGCCGTCCCGACCCATCGTCGCAGGGGCTGGACGCTGTCATCTCCTATTCTCACCTGTTCGCCACCCCGCATGCGCACCGGGAGACAGTAGTCACAAAACAGACGTCGGCCGCGGCCGACAGCGGCCGGATCGGGAGAGAACGAGCGGCCGCGAGCGCGGTCATCGCCAGCCGATCGCCTTGGCCGGTGTTGTGCAGGCTCGCGGAGGCAGAATACTTGAGCCATGGGAGACACCGGCACCGGCGAACGGGCCAGACGGGCCGGTCGATCGGCGTACGCCGCCTCGCAGCGTGCTGGCCGGGTCAGCGCGGCCGCAGCGGGCGGAGCCGGGCGCTTCGTGCACCGCATGAGCGGTGCTTCAGGCGCCGGGCGTACCGGCCTGTCCAATCTGATCGAGCTCACCGCCGCCGGGGGCATCGGTGACGCCTTCGTTGCGGTGGCCCTGGCCGGCACGCTGTTTTTCAACACCTCCGTCGCGCAGGCTCGGGGCCAGGTAGCACTGGCGCTGCTCATCACGATTGCGCCGTATGCGATTCTTGCTCCGCTGATCGGGCCCCTGCTGGACCGGGTCAAGCAAGGTAACCGCTACATCCTCATGGGCACCCTGCTCGCCCGCGGCCTCCTGTGCTGGGGGATGGCTGGCGCCGTGCACGATGCCGTGACGTTGCTGCCTGCCGCCTTCGGCGTCCTCATCTTGCAGAAGGTCTACGGGGTGACCAGAGCGGCCGTGACGCCCCGGTTGCTGCCGTCGGAGATCACGCTGGTCACGGCCAACGCCCGGTCGAACCTCGGCTCCCTGATCGCGACGTCCGCAGGAGCCGCCGTGGCTCTGGGCGTGGACAAGATCGCTGGCGCCGCGGGGGTGCTGTGGGTCGGCACTGCGATCTATCTGGCCGCGACAATCCTGGGCCTGCGGCTGCCCGAGCGCGTCGACGCTGCCGAGACAGGTGAACTGGCACACGGCGACCTTCCAGCTGGCCAGACGCCCAGTCGCGGCGGCGCCGCCAACGGCGCGGGCACCAGCGGTCACGGCGCGGGCACCAGCGGTCACGGCCCAGGCGCCGGTGCCACGGGCGGCAACGGCACGGGCCCCGGCGGCGGCACGGGCCTAGGCGGCACGAGGATCTTCGGATCCCCAGCCGGACCGGCCGCCACCCGGCCGGGCAGTTCACCACTCGGCGGCGCATCACCCGGCAGCACACCACTCGGCAGCACACGAGCTCGCAGCACCGCAGCGGGCAGCCGACGGCGAATCTTTGCGCTGCCGAAGGTAGGCCCGGCGGTCCGCGAGGCGTGGCGAGCAGACGTTGCGATCCGAGTCTTTTACGGATTCATACTGTTTTTCCTGGTATTCATCCTGCGCACCGAGCATTTCGGCCATACCTCCAACGCGGTCAAGCTCGGCGGCCTAGCCGCCGCCATGGCAGCAGGCGGCATCATCGGCACCACCATCGGCTCCGCGCTCAAATCACGCACCCCGCAGGCCATGGTCTTCACGGTGCTCGGTATCGCGACGCTCGTGAGCACGGCGTGCGCTGTCTTCTTCGCGCTGTGGTCGGTGCTGGTGGTCGCGCTCGTAGCGGCCATTAGCCAGACGCTGGTGAAGGTGGCGCTCGACTCGATCCTCCAGCAAGAGATCCCGGCCGAGAAACGCTCGTCTACCTTTGCCTTCTCCGAGACTCTCCACCAGCTGGCGCTCGTCGCCGGCGGCCTCATCGGGCTGCTGCTCTCGCTGACGGGCAGCGGCTTCGCCGGCCTGACCGTGGCAGCCATCGGGCTGGCGCTCTCACTGTGCCTGCTCATCCTGACCCGGCGACGCCGGATCGTGCGGGCCCGCGCGGCTTCACCCGGCCCGGCGCACTAGCCTCGGTCAGGACTCCAGGTCCGCAGCGACGGCGCGCAAGACAGTGGCGATCTTCTTGGCATCGCGGCTGTCCGGGTGCTTGGACCGGCGATAGGTGTTGGACACGCCATCGAGCAGCTTGATGAGGTCCTCGACGATCAGGACCATCTCGTCCGGACTCTTGCGCGCTACTTTGGCCACCGTCGGCGGCGGCTCCAGCACCTTTACCTGGAGCGCCTGAGTCCCGCGCCGGCCTTCCGCTACGCCGAACTCGACTCGCTGCCCCGGTCGTAGCGCGGTGCCGGCTGGTTCCAGGGCAGTTGAGTGCACGAAAACCTCACCCCCGTCGTCACGGGTGAGGAAGCCGAATCCCTTGTCGGCGTCATACCACTTGACCTTGCCAGTAGGCACGTGCGAGACCTTACGCGAGGAGGAACGAATCGGGGCAGGCGCCGCGCGCTTGCGCGAGTAAGGCTATCGGTTTTGGGCCACCTCCCGCGCTGCCGGCAACTCAGTGAACTACCGGCGGCCACGGCCGGTCTACCCGTGCATAGACGTGGTCCCAGCTTGCACCGGGACCACGTCCTCCGCGACCTCACACGTCAGATGGTGCTGGGACGGGATCGCGTGCGAGGCCGGGAATATCGGCTGGCAGCCAGCCCAGCTGGCCCGCCAGCAAGATTGCGTCCCTATACCCGGAACGGGGCCTGCTCAACCAGGTAGCCTGCGAGCGCGCCAGCGGTGCCCCGCCGCGACTGCGTCACCGTCGTCAGCCTGTGGTGTGCGACCTGGTCCAGGGCGGGACAGCGGGCGGCCGGCGGCCGTGCACGCTTCGCCAGCCGAGATAGCCCGCACTAAGAGCCGCAGCGATGCGGCTTGCAGCAACGCCGAAGACCCAGCCCTCGTGGATGCTGTGGTGCACCGAGAGGTTGCCTGCGGTGGCGACTCCGATGACTACTGCTATCAGCGTCAGCATCGGCGGCAGGGCTAGCCCCACCCACTTGTCTTTGTAGTCCCACAGCCGTGAGGCCAGCGCGACCGCGGCCCCGAGCAGCCAGACGGGCGGATAGATAGCGCCGCCGAGACCGAGCAGCACCACCGCCGATGCCTCCAGGGGCGTGCGTCGGTACCACGTCGCCACGGCGTTGGCCGCCCGGCGGACCAGACGGGCCACCACCGGGTCAGCAGGAACGGTCAGCTGCCAGGTCGGAGTCGCGCCCGCCGGCTGGGCACTGCCCAGATCCGTCGTGCCCGACCCGGCGGCCTGCTTGGTGCCAGAGTCAGCGTCGGCGCGCGTGACAACTAACGGCCAGCGCGGCCTGGCCGGGACTCGTGACTCCGGCTCGCCAGTCGCGTCAGCCGACACAGCGGGGACCGCCGCAGCCTCCTGGTCGGTGTCCGATTGGTGACGGCCAAGCTCTCGCAGGAACCAGCCTGACTCATTGCCCTGGGCCGGCACGTGCATCGCTGCCTCGTCCGCCAGGCCCGTGACCTGGTCGCGAGCCACGCCGTTGTGAGCTACCCCGTTAGCGGCGCCAACGCCGCCGAGGGCATCGGCCGACGCCTCGCGGTCGTCCTGCGCCTCGGTCTGCGTCGCATCGCCGTCGAACAACGTGAGCAGGAGGTCGCTTCGGTCGCCTTCCAGGACGGGCCAGTGCCAGCTCGCGCTTCGGGTCCTGCCGGGGTCTCGCCGCAGCAGCCTGGAGATGCGGTTGCGGCCCGGGGCGGGCTGAGGCAGCTCACCACGTACGGCGGCCAGCCGCTGTCGCTCCTGCTGCACCAGGCGGGACGGGTCGCCGAGGCCCGCCAGCAGCCTGGCCACCTCCATCGACGTCGGCGGCCCCGCCAGGCCAGTCTTGCGCTCGATCAGGTCCCGCGTCCGGGTCACTAGGGCGCGCCGGTCGTCGGGACCTAGCTGACCGCGAGCCGCAACGGACAGCCTGTTGAGGTAGTCACGGATGAGCTGTTCGGTCGGCGGGCTCATGGGCTGATGATCCCTCTTCGAGCAGGAGTTGTGGAGCCGGCACGCGTGACGAATCCGCGGCACGACGGTTACTGATGCGCGGCGCGGGGCGCGAGTGACACGATGCAACGGGCGCAGCCGCCTTGCCGCACCTGCAAGCCTGCCGGAAATGGCGGAAGGCAGTCCCGGCATTGCCGGGACTGCCTTCTGCCGTTCTCAGCCTGAGCGGCTTCGATGACTTCGGCCGGACAACCCACTCGCGCGGGCTGACTGGATCAGAAGTCCATGTCACCGCCGCCAGGAGCGGCTGGCGCCTTCTCCTTTTCCGGCTTCTCGGCGATCACTGCCTCGGTGGTGAGGAACAGCCCGGCGATCGATGCAGCGTTCTGCAGCGCCGACCGGGTCACCTTGGCCGGGTCGATGATCCCGGCCTTGAACATGTCAACGTACTCGCCGTTGGCTGCGTTCAGGCCGTGACCAGCGCTCAGCGAGCGCACCTTCTCCACCACGACGCCGCCTTCGAGGCCAGCGTTGATCGCGATCTGCTTCAGCGGCTCCTCAAGCGCCCGGCGCACGATCTGCGCGCCAGTAGCCTCGTCGCCCGGCAGCTCGAGCTTCTCGAACGCGCTCTTGCCAGCCTGGATGAGGGCGACACCGCCGCCTGGGACGATGCCCTCCTCCACCGCGGCCTTGGCGTTGCGCACCGCGTCCTCGATGCGGTGCTTGCGCTCCTTCAGCTCGACCTCGGTTGCCGCGCCGGCCTTGATGACGGCCACGCCGCCGGCCAGCTTGGCGAGCCGCTCCTGCAGCTTCTCGCGGTCGTAGTCGGAGTCGGTGTTCTCGATCTCAGCGCGGATCTGGTTCACCCGGCCGGAGATCTGCTCGGGGTCACCGGCGCCATCCACGATGGTCGTCTCGTCCTTGGTCACGACGACCTTGCGGGCCCGCCCGAGCAGGTCCAGGTCGGCGTTCTCCAGCTTGAGGCCGACTTCCTCGCTGATGACCTGACCGCCGGCCAGGATCGCGATGTCACCGAGCATGGCCTTGCGGCGGTCACCGAAACCGGGGGCCTTCACCGCAACGGACCTGAACAGGCCACGGATCTTGTTCACGACCAGGGTCGCCAGGGCTTCACCCTCGACGTCCTCGGCGATGATGACCAGCGGCTTGCCCGACTGCACGACCTTGTCGAGCAGCGGGAGCAGGTCCTTGTTGGCCGAAATCTTCGAGTTGACGATCAGGATGTAGGGGTCCTCGAGGACGGCCTCCATCCGCTCAGGGTCAGTCACGAAGTAATGCGAGATGTAGCCCTTGTCGAAGCGCATGCCCTCGGTGAGCTCAAGCTCGAGGCCGAAGGTGTTGCTCTCCTCGACGGTGATGACGCCTTCCTTGCCGACCTTGTCCATCGCCTCGGCGATCATCTCGCCGATGGCGGTGTCGCCAGCGGAGATGGAGGCCGTCGAAGCAATCTGCTCCTTCGTCTCCACGTCCTTGGCCAGCTTGGACAGCTCTTCGCTCACGCGCTCCACGGCTGCCTCGATGCCGCGCTTCAGCGACATCGGGTTGGCACCCGCTGCGACGTTGCGCAGGCCCTCGCGGACCAGCGCCTGGGCGAGCACCGTCGCCGTAGTAGTTCCGTCGCCAGCGACGTCATCGGTCTTCTTGGCGACTTCCTTGACGAGCTCGGCGCCGATCTTCTCCCACGGGTCCTCGAGCTCGATCTCCTTGGCGATGGACACGCCATCGTTGGTGATCGTGGGGGCTCCCCACTTCTTCTCGAGCACCACATTGCGGCCCTTGGGGCCGAGGGTTACCTTCACGGCGTCGGCGAGCTGGTTCATGCCGCGCTCGAGGCCGCGCCGGGCGTCCTCGTTGAACGCGATCATCTTCGCTGCCATAGGCTTCCAGTCCTCCCGGAACTTTGTGCCTGCGTGCCGACCGGGCCGACGCCCGCGACGGACGGCCGCGTCTGACGGTCAGTCCCTGCCCGCCGCCAGAAGGGCCTCATCGCCCCGATCACGTCACTGCGTTGTCACTCTCACCCCGAGAGTGCCAACGTCATGTTTAGCACTCTCATACGGTGAGTGCAAGCTCGGGGGCCTTTAGTGGGATCTCTGCGCAGGTCAGTGGCCATCGAGTAGCAATGGGACGGTTTTCAGCGGTACGAGCAAATTGCGAACGCCGCAGCTGCGAGGAGCCCGGCGCCCCGTGGGCGCCGGGCTCCCGGCTGTGTCGTACAGAGGGGACCTAGACGGTCCGGACGGCCTCGGCCTGCGGGCCCCGGTCGCTCTGCGTGATCTCGAACTCGACCCGCTGGCCTTCTTCAAGGCTGCGGTAGCCATCCGCCTGGATAGCTGAGAAGTGGACGAAGACGTCCCTACCACCGTCGACCGCGATGAAGCCGTAGCCCTTGTCCGCGTTGAACCATTTGACGGTGCCCTGAGCCATTACCAACAACTCCCTAACTTTTGCTCGGGCTGCGGGTCCCGCCCTTGCTACGCGGAACCCGTTGATCGCGGCACAGGTACTGACCTCACCAGCAAGCGCGCTTGCTGCTCTTCCACTACCAACAGCGACCGGACACGACTTTACATCGTGAGCAGCGGGGTTGCGGCAACTTGTGCCCGTCTCTGCTGCAATGTGCCGTGCCTTAAGTGACGCGAGGGCTGTTGTGGGACATAGCCCCTCAGCCGCCCGCGACCGCCGGGATCACCGAGATCTGGCCCCCGGCGGGCACCGCCGTGTCCAGGCCCTGGGCCAGCCGGATGTCTTCCTCGCCCACATAGACGTTCACGAACCTGCGCAGCTGGCCGGCGTCGTCCAGTAGCCGCCCGCCGATGCCCGGGTAGTCGGCGTCCAGGCCGGCGATGACCTCGCGCACCGTTCCTGGCGCGCCCGTCACGACCGCGGTCCCGCCGGTGTAGGTCCTCAGGATCGTCGGGATCCGCACGGACACGGTCATGCTCTGCCTACCTTTCAGAAAAGGCTTGCCGGTCAGAAAGGGCCTGCCGGTCAGAACGCGGGCGCCCGCAGCGCTAGCTCGCGCGCGGCGAACGCCTCCAGCGTGGGCGCAATGGGGGTGCTGGCCTCGATCGTAACGGCGTCGGGGGTCTTCAGTCCGTCGCCAGAGTTGATGATGACAGTCCTCGCGCTGGGGTCGATCTGGCCTTCCGTCACCAACTGGCGCAGCACGGCCAGGGTCACCCCGCCCGCCGTCTCGGCGAAGATGCCCTCCGCGGCAGCGAGCAGCCGGATGGCGTCGACGAGCTCGACGTCACTGACGTCGGCGACGCAGCCGCCAGTCCGGCGCACCACGTCGAGCACGTACGGGCCGTCCGCCGGGTTGCCGATTGCGAGCGACTTGGCGATCGTCGCTGGCCGGACCGGCTGGACCACGTCGTGGCCAGCCCGGAACGCCGCCGCGACCGGGGAGCAGCCGGTGGCCTGCGCTCCATACACCCGGTAGGGCGAGTCCGCCACCAGGCCGGTGGCGACGAGCTCGCGGAACGCCTTGTCGATCTTCACCAGCTGGGCACCCGATGCCACCGGCACGACGATCTGCTCCGGCAGCCGCCAGCCAAGCTGCTCGGCAACCTCAAAGCCGATCGTCTTGGACCCCTCGGCGTAGTAAGGCCGGACGTTGACGTTGACGAACGCCCAGTCATCGTGATCATCAGCCAGCTCGGAGGCGAGCCGGTTCACGTCGTCATAGCTGCCCTTCACCGCGACCAGTGAGCCGCCGTAGACGGCCGAGCCGATGACCTTCTGAGTCTCGAGATCGGCGGGGATGAGCACCACCGAACGGATGCCGGCCCTGGCGGCCGCCGCAGCCACGGCATTGGCCAGGTTCCCGGTCGACGGGCAGGCGAGCACCTTGAAGCCAAGCTCGATGGCGGCGGCGAGCGCCACCCCGACGACCCGGTCCTTGAACGAATGCGTCGGGTTGGAGCGCTCATCCTTGATCCACAGCTCGCGCATACCGAGCGTGCTCGCCAGCTGGTCGGCGCGGACGAGGCGCGTCCAGCCGGGATCGAGGTTCGGCCTGCTGGCGACGTCAGGTGGCACTGGCAGCAGGCTCGCGTACCGCCACATGCTGAGCGGACCTGCCTCGATGGACTCCCTTGTCAGCGCCGGGAGGTCGTAAGCCACCTCGAGCGGGCCGAAGCACTGGTCGCAGACATGCGTGGAGCCGAGCACGCAGACGTGCCCGCACTCACGGCAGGCAAGGTGGGTGGCGTAGCCGAATCGGGTCGGGGTTTTGGTGGTCGCTGGGTTGGTCAGCGTAGTACTCACTGGCGAGGCCTCTCTCCTCATCTGTCCCAGCGGCAAACGGGCCACCGGGTCGGAGTTGGCACCTGTCACGTGCCGACCTCGCCGCACTGACGTCAGCGGACGCACGATCAACGTGATGGTTGCCGGGGCTTCATCGGGCCGTTCCCTCCACCCCTCTGGATGAGCGATATGCAGTTGTGCTACGAATCCTAACCCGTGCTAACCCGCGGGCCCAATCCTGCATCCTGGCCGGGCCGCACCGACCCGCTAGCGCGTACCGCGGCGGGTCGGCCCCTGGCATCTGATCAACAGCAGATTAGGCTCGTAGTACATGGGCGAAGCGCATGCCGGCGGGCAGGTACTCATCGCGTCCAACAGGGGGCCGGTCTCGTTCACGCGGGGCGACGATGGCCGCTTGTCGGCTAAGCGCGGCGGCGGCGGCATGGTGTCCGGCTTGTCCGCGGTGGCAGATGACGCCGGCATGCTCTGGGTCTGCGCGGCGCTGAGCGACGACGACCGCACGGCCGCTCGCCTGGCGCCGGGCGGGCTCCTTGACCCTGCCCAGGCAGGGGCCGGAGCAGCAGTGCGCATGCTCGACATCCCGCCGCCGATCTTTCACCGCGCCTACAACGCCGTCGCCAACTCGACGCTCTGGTTCGTGCATCACATGCTGTATGACACGCCGAACCGGCCAAGCTTCGGTCCGAGCTTCGCGCGCGAGTGGGAGTCGTTCCGGACTTATAACGAGATGTTCGCGGCCGCGCTCGCGAGCGCGGCAGATCCGGCGAATCCGCACGCGGGCGAGGCAGGCGCGGGCGCGGCCGATGCGGCAGCCGCGGACACTGCACCTGCTGGCGCGGGACCTGGCGGCAGACCAGCCCGTGCCGTGATCCAGGACTACCACCTGTGCCTGGCCCCCCGCATGCTCGCCGAGCGCGCGCCAGGCCTTCAGATCGCGCACTTCTCGCACACACCGTGGGCGCCACCCGACTACTACCGGATGCTGCCGGACGAGGTCGGTCGCGAAGTGCTGGCCGGCATCCTCGGCGCCGACCACGCCGGCTTCCTGTGCCGGCGCTGGGCCAATGCCTTCATCGACTGCTGCGTGGCCTTCCTTGGCGCCCAGGTCGATTCTCGTCGCAGCCAGGTTGGCTACCGAGGTCACGTCACCAGCATCGGCGTCCATCCGCTTGGCGTAGACGCCGGCCGGCTGCGTGATCGCGCCAGCCAGCGTGACGTGCTGACCCGGCGTGCGGCACTGCTGGACGCCGCCGATGGGCGCAAGCTGATCGTCCGAGTGGATCGGACGGAGCTGTCCAAGAACATCGTGCGGGGACTGGAGGCCTATCGCGACCTGCTGCGGACGCGGCCGCAGTGGCGGGGCAGGGTCGTGCACCTGGCTTTTGCCTACCCGTCGCGACACGACCTGCCCGAGTATCGCGAGTACACCGCCTCGGTGCAGCGGATCGCAAGGCAGATCGAGGACGAGTTCGCGGAACCGGGCTGGGATCCCTTGATTCTGGACGTCAATGACGACTATCCGCGGTCGCTCGCCGCATGTCGGCTGGCTGACGTGATGCTGGTGAACCCGATCCGGGACGGGATGAACCTGGTCGCCAAGGAGGGACCGATCCTGTCCGACCGCGGCTGCGCGCTCGTCTTGTCTACCGAGGCAGGCGCCGCGACGGAACTCGGTCCGCACGCCCTCTTGGTCAATCCGTTCGACGTGACCCAGACCGCCGACGCGCTGCACGAGGCGCTGGCCATGGACGACGCGGAGCGGACCCGGCGCAGCGAGGCGCTCGCGGCCGCTGCGATGTCGATGCCGCCAAGCCGGTGGTTCGCTGACCAGTTGCGCGCGCTCGACCGGATCGCGGTGGGCTAGCAGACTTCACCCGTGCCCATCCGGGCTGGCGGCGAATGCGTCGGCGAGGCCGGTGAGCAACTCGGCGATTCCGGTCGGCCCGCTGACCACGAGGTCGGCGTCGGCCGCGATTACTTCCGGGGTCTCGGCTGAGCCACTCGCCACGAGCAGCCCCGGCATGCCCACGGCGCGCAGGTCGCGGACAGCCTGGAACGCGGGCCGGTCCCCGAGGTCGTCGCCGCAGAACAGGACGGCAGCCGGCGCCCGCTCAGCGACCAGCTCGCGGAGTGCCGCCCCTTTGTCGGCGCCAGGCGGCCGCAGCTCGAGTACCAGCCGGCCAGGCTCGACCACCAGGCCGGTCCGGCTGGCCAGCGCCGCCAGCGGGGCGCGCAGCCGGTCCAGTTCAACCTGTGGCTCCGCGGCGCGGCGGGTGTGCACAGCCACAGCCTCGCCCTTGTCCTCGATCCAGGTGCCAGGGTCTGCGCCGGCGGACGCCAGCACGCCCGGCAGATCAGCGCGTGCTACCCCGAGACCCGGTGGTGCGGCGGGGCTGAAGAGCCGACCCCGTTCCCATCTCTGCATGCCGTAGTGGCCAAGGACGATCACGTCCGGGACCTCGGCAACCCCGGCGAACGCGGCGGCATCCGCCGCGGGCCGGCCCGTGATGATCGCCACCGTGCCGACGAGCGCGGCCAGCTGATGCACCGCCGCGGCCGCAGCCGCGGTGGCCCTGGCCTGCGTCGGGTCCTCGACGATCGGCGCCAGGGTGCCGTCGAAGTCCAGCGCGATCAGGGCACTCGCCGGGGCGGCGAGCAGTGCGGCAAGCCCGGCCCGGCCCTCGGCCGTCCTCGGTTGCGGCAGTGTCGCCATCGCGTCAGTCTGGCCGGGCGGAGCGCATCCGCTGACGCCTGCTGCGCTGCCGACGCAGCCTGGTGACGAGCACGGGGTCGAACTCCGCCGCCTCTGGCCGGTCGATGAGCTCGTTCAGCAGCTGGTAGTACCTGGTGACCGGCACGCCGAAGACCTCCAGGATGTCACGCTCCTTGGCGCCAGCGAGGCGCCACCAGCTCCGCTCGAAAGCCAGGATGCGCATATCGCGCTCGGACAATCCAGCCACCTGGCCTCCCGGCAACCCGCGCCATCGGCCCATCTTAGGCAGTAGCTTTCCCGACGGGCGTTCCCGCGGTCTTTGCGCGGAGCCGATGGAGACGTACGCTCACAGGTCGTGACCGTCTATAGCTTTATGAGCTTCCTGACCGACTACGGCCTGGAGGATGGCTTCGTCGCTGCCTGTCACGGCGCGGCGGCCAGGATCGCTCCGGCCGCGCGCATTATCGACATCACCCACCTGGTGCAGCCAGGTGACGTGCGGCGCGGGGCGGCCGTGCTCGCGCAGACGGTCTGCTATCTGCCACCCGCGGTGCATGTCGCCGTCGTCGACCCCGGCGTCGGCACCGCCCGCCGGGCTGTCGCGGTAGTGGCGGGCGACAGCATCCTCGTCGGTCCCGACAACGGACTGCTGTCCTGGGCCGTGGCGGCCCTGGGTGGCGGCAAGTCGGCTGTGCAGCTGACCAACGGCGAGCTGTGGCTGCATCCGGTCTCGGCCACGTTCCACGGGCGGGACATCTTCATGCCCGTTGCCGCGCACCTGGCCACTGGCCTTGACCTCACCCAGGCCGGCGACGAGATCAGCGTGACCGACCTGGTCGCCCTGCCGGCGCCTACCAGCCGACTGCACGACGGCGGCGCCGAGGGCGAGGTCATGTCCATCGACAGGTTCGGAAACGTTCAGCTGTCGATCCCGGCGGCGGACGTCGGGCGACTTGGCATCGGCATCGGCTCGGCCGTTGTGGTGCGCTGCGGCCGCCGCCAGTTCACGGTGCCGTACCTAGACACGTTCGCGGCTGGGGCGCCTGGTGAGATCGTCGCCTTCACCGACAGCGCCGGACTGATCTCCCTCGCCATCAACGCGGGCGACGCCGCAGAGCAGCTCGGGCTGCCGCCCGGAGCGCACGTCCGGCTAGCCCAGGGACATACCAGCTGACCTGCCACTCGGACCAGTGGCAGCGGACCGAGGACAGCACCGCCAACGGGCTCATGAATTCGCGCAGATAGCACGCAAATAGCTTGAACATGGCACAATGTGCTGTACCTAGCATGGAAGGCAAGGACGGCGTGCCACTGAGGTTCCCCCGCCCCGTCATGGCACTGATCGCCGCCGGCACTGCGGCCGTCTCGATCGGCCTGTCTGCCGTGCCCGCCGCCGCTGATCAGGTGCGGCACGGGGAATGGTGGCTGAGCTCACTGGGTGTCACCAGTGCGTGGTCGGCGTCCCAGGGTGCTGGCATAACCGTAGCCGTGCTGAGCGACGGCGTCGACGCGAGTCACGCCGACCTCGCCGGCGCGGTGACCAGCGCTCCGGCTCTGCCCGGCGCGCCTGTTGCATCCGGTCAGTACGCCGGCGAGCAGGGCACACCCATCGCGAGCCTGATCGCAGGCCGCGGCCACGGGCCTGGTGGCGGGACCGGCATCGTCGGCGTCGCGCCCAGGGCGCGGATCCTGTCCGTGGCGGTCACGCTGCCGCCAGATGATCCTCAGCTCGCGGAGACATCGGTCGCCGCGGCGATCCCGGCCGCGATCGCCGCCGGGATCCGGTATGCAGTCAGCCACGGCGCCACGGTCATCGACTTGCCCATCGATCCTGGCCAGGCGGACAGTAACGGGATCGGCGGCGCGAGCGCGGCGGCCGGCGGCAGCGCGGCCGAGCAGGCAGCGGTCAGCTACGCACTCTCGCACGACGTCGTGCTGGTCGCCCCGGCTGGCGATGACGAGGCTGCGGGGGACGCGCCCAATTACCCGGCCGCCTACCACGGGGTGATCGCCGTCGGCGCGTTCGACTCGGGCTTCAACAGGGCGCTGTACTCCAGCCATCAGAGTTATGTAACGATCACCGCTGCTGGCTCCGGAGTGCTCGCCGCTGACAGCGCCGGCGGCTACGTGACGATGAACAGCACGAGCGCGGCCAGCGCAGTCGTCGCCGGAGTGGTTGCCCTGATCAGGTCGCGCTACCCCAGCCTGACGGTGGCCGAGGTGCGCAAGATCCTGATCACCACCACGACATACCGGCGGCACGGCGGGCTCGCCAGCGGACTGGGGTACGGAGCCGTGAACGCCGGCCAGGCGTTGACCGCGGCAGCAGTCCTGGCCACGCCGCCGTCCGGCCGCGCCTCGGCAAGTGCGCAGCCGCTCCGGGCCCCGGCGACCGTCTCGGCACCGTCGGCGACGCGGGCGATCGGGACGCAGCTCCGGCGCGCTGGGGAGATATCTGGCGGGCTCCTGCTGCTGCTCCTGCTGCTGATTGGCGTCTACGCGGCGACTGGCCGCCGGCGGCGGGCGAGGGGACAGCCTGCCGCCGCGACCGAGTGGACGCACCGGCAGGTGCAGTCGCGCTATCCGCAAGCGGGCGGTGCTGACGCCGATCGGATGCTCGAGGTGTTCGCCGCGCCAGCGGCGCCAGCCGCGGCAGTCGGGCCGGCTCATTCGCCGCCGGGCCGGCATGCGACGCAGTCTGCTGCCGCCGACTGGGCCGGCGGGGAGGACGAGGGCTTGTTCGCGCCGGCGGCGGGTCGCTACCCAGCGGGCGTGCCCGCAGGCCAGGCTGGACCGGGCGGGCCCGTCGCACCGCGAGGCGCACACGCGTCTGCCGGAGCCGGCGAGGCCGGCGGGTTTCTGTCGCACGGACCAGCGTCACGGGCTGTCAGCAGGCGCGCGCCGGTGTCCGGCGCCCCGCCGTGGGAGCCCGCGGCCGCGCCCGACGGCGAACTGCCCTGGATTGCCGCTCCAGGCGGACACGCAGGCCAGGCGCGTCACGACGCGGTGACACCGGCCGGGGCGATGCCACCGGCCCGGTCCGACTGGGGCACCGCGGCGGGGGGCACCACGGCGGCCGGCGCCGCGCGCGGACAGTCCGACTGGGGCACCGCGGCACCTGCCGCGCGGGCGGGCCTGGATGCGCCAGGCCGAATCGGCCCGCCTGGCATGGACCCTCCTGCTCGTACTAGCCAGCCTGGCTGGGACAGGGCCGCCCGTGCCGGTCAGCTCGACCGCGAGACCCCGCCGGGCGGCTTCGGCCCGGCCACGGATGCCAGCTCCCGGTGGACCTTCGCCTCACTCGCCGGGTCTGATTCCCCCGGCTCCGCCACACCCGCCGGGCCTGGTCCGGCGGGCTTCGCCTCAGCCGGCGGCGTTCGCTCCTCCGGCGGATTCAGCTCACCGACGGGGCGAAACCCGGGGGGCGACTTCGGGTACGCGAGCACCAGCCCAGATCCCGCTGACCGGGGCGATGAGCCGGACGTTCCACCTCGGGTTGCCACGTCTGGCCTGCCGGTGCGGCAGCCGCGAGCGGCCCGGGCGGCGAATCCAGCACCGCTGTCCCCCAGCGGGTCACTGTGGGAGCCAGTGAGCAGTGAGGCCACCAGGGAACCGGCAAGCTACCCCAGCGAGACCCAGGATCCGGCCGGGCGGCCAATCTTCGTCTGGAATCCGGCGACGCCAGAGTCGGCTCAGGCTCCCAGCCGCCCGCGCGAGTGACGCGATGTCGGCACCGAGCCTGACTGGCTGAGGTCGGAAATGACTGGCTGCAACGCGCCGGAGCCGGAGTCGCCCAGCCGGCGCCGCTGCATTCCCCGCGGTCAGCGATGCGCGGCCGCGGCGGCGAGTTCCTCTTTGCGGACCGAGGCATACATCGACACGTATTCCTGCCCTGACAGCTTCTGGATGGCCTGGACGACCTCGTCGGTGACGGCGCGCCGCTGCCTGGCTCCGGCGGGCTGCCCGCGGAACTCGGCGAACTCGAGCGGCTCGCCGATCCTGATCTCGATCTTGCCGGGCCGCGGCACCCGGTGTCCTGGCGGCAAGATCCGCTCGGTCCCGACCATCGCCACTGGGATCACCGGCACCCCGGAATGCAGGGCCAGGAAGCCAACACCAGTGCGACCGCGGTACAACCGCCCGTCTGGCGACCTCGTTCCCTCTGGATAGATGCCAAACAGCCGACCCTCGCCCAGCAGTTCGAGCGCGGCCTGCAGCATCTCCTGCGCGGCTCGCGCGCCGGCGCGGTCGGTCGACAGCTGGTTCGTGGCGCGCAAGTAGGCGCCGACGGCGCGATCTCGCAGCCTGGTGCCGGTGAAGTACTCAGACTTGGCCGCGAATGTGACTGGCCGCTGGATCATGAGGGGCAGGTAGATCGAGTCCACGACGGACAGATGATTGGAGGCCAGGATGGCGGCCCCGCTCGCGGGAATGTGCTCGGCTCCGACGACCGTCGGCCTCACCACGGCTCGCAGGAACGGCCCGGCGATGACCCTGGACAACTGATACTGCACTCGGCCTCCGCTCAGGGGCGCGGGGACTTACCGGTCATCCCGCGCGGCACGTCACAGATTAGCCCGGACTGCCTGGTGCCTGGACTGACCGTCGGAGGTTACTGGCAGGTCAGTTTGCGGTAGGCCGTGCGCCCTGCTCGCCGCGGCCGCCGGCTGGCCTCGGCGGCATGGCTAACGGCCTGGTAATTCGCGTGCCCGCCAGCACGTCGGCCGAGACAATGGCTGGCATGAACCGCTGGTGGCCACTCGCCGGGCTGCGATTGCTGACGCCCCGGCTTGAGCTGAGGCTGCCGACCGATGACGACCTGGATGCCCTGGCTAGCCTCGCAGCGGCTGGCGTGCATGATCCGGCGGTGCAGCCGTTCGGGTTCCCGTGGACTGACGCCTCCCCGGAAGAGCGGGCGCGTGGCACGCTGCAATATCACTGGTCCAAGCGGGCGGACTGGAAACCAGAGAAGTGGTCACTCGACCTGGTGGTCATCCATGACGGAGCCGTCGTCGGCACCCAGGGCATGTCCGCTACCGATTACGCCATCGTGCGTGAAGTCGGCACCGGGTCGTGGCTTGGCCAGGCTCATCAAGGTCAGGGGATCGGCACGGAGATGCGGGCTGCCCTGCTGCACCTGGCTTTCGCCGGGCTCGGTGCGCTGTACGCCACCTCTGCCGCCTTTACCGATAACCTCGCGTCACAGGGTGTCTCGCGCAAGCTCGGCTACAGCGACGACGGCATCGAGCGACAGGCCAGTCGCGGGCAGCCGGCGACGCTGCGGCGACTCCGGCTGGACCGCGAGACGTGGCAGGCGACAATCTCGCCGCCTGTCACCATCCGGGGGCTCAAGCCGTGCCTGAGCATGTTCGGGCTCCGTGACTGACGGCGTCTGGCTCGTGACCGGCGTGCAGGCCGCGGGCAAGTCCACGGTCGCCGACCTGCTGGCCCGCCAGTTCGAGCACGGCGTGCACATCCGGGGCGGGCAGTTCTACCGGTGGGCGGTGCGAGGCTGGGTGCACGCCTGCGATGATCGCGCCGCCGAGGCTAGGCGCCTCCTCGATCTGCGCTATCGACTAGCCGCCGTGACAGCCGACGAGTACTGCAAGGCCGGGTTCACCGCCGTAGTACAAGACAACATCTTCGGTGCGGACGTGCCTCGGTGGCTGGCTGGCGTCACCGCCCGACCCCGGCGCCTGGTGGTGCTGCGTCCGTCGGTGGCCGTCGTCTGGCAGCGCGAGCAGCAGCGGCACGTCGCGACCGGCAAGACCGCCTACCGGCCAGGCGAGTTCACCGTCGAGTACCTCGACCAGCAGCTTGCGGCAACGCCGCAGATCGGGCTCTGGCTGGACACCTCGGCCATGACCCCGGCCGAGACCGTCGGGGAGATACTCCGCCGCCAGCCCGAGGCTGTGGTCGACCAGGCGCTGGACGGTTGGCGGGTGCCCGCGCCACCGGCCGCCTAAGCACTGTCGGCGGACACGGCACTCTCGATCGACACGGCGCTCTCGACGCACACGGCACTCTCGACGGACACGGCATTTCGGCAGCCAAGGCACCTCCGCAGCGACGAGCCCCGCGCGCCGTCCCTCCACCGGCCGGCGGGCGAGGCCCGTCCTTCGCGGCCCCTGCGGCTACCTTGTGACCCCGATGTTGGCAAGGAACTGGTCCACGATCTGGCCGCACCCGGTCGTCGCGCAGCCCACGCCGCGCTGCCACTGGTCAGCGTTCACCCAGAACCCGGACACCATGCCGTAGACGGCTCGGTACTCGGTCGTCATGTCGAAGGCGGTGATCGGCACCCCGCCAGCATCTGAAGCCAGCCCGGCGAGTATCGGCACCTTCTTGCTGGCCCGCCGGATCTTGCCGACGGCAGTGATGACATAGTCGCGGAAAAGACGCGGGCGCCCGTCGAGGTACTGCGACTGGACCACGACTGCGCTGGCGTACGGCGCGGCCGCCGCCGCGTCGGCGATCTCGGCTGCCTCGGTGCTCTCGCTCGTCGTCATGATGATGAAGATGTGATGCTCGCGAGCCAGCTGGCCTGCCAGTTTCTCGTACAGCCACGGATGCTGCTGCTCGAGCAGTGGCGTCCACCGCCAGTGCTCCTGGTCGAACACGACCGTCGTGCCGTTGGCCTGTTTGCCGTCGAGTACGGCCTTGCGGAACTTCCAGTAGTCACCGTAGATCCGGGCCTGCCCCGGTTCGCACGGCCCGTTCTTGCTCGCAAATGGCGGTGCCGTGCCGATGCCACAGGCGATCCACCGGAAATCGTGGCCATACCGGCTGCCGATGGCGGCCAGGTCATTGTCCTTGACGAGCCATAGTTTCGTCGGGTGCGCGGGCGCGGCGGCAACGATGGCAGCGGACGCCACCCCGGCGGCCGGGGCTATGAGCCCCAGGCACACGAGGACGGTCATCAGCCCGTAGAGGGGCAGGCGGGACCGACGCAACGCGACCTCTGGTTCTGGTAGGCGGTGGCTACAGCACCATGACGCAGACGCGGCCGATCTCGCATACGTTTACCAGGATTTACAAACATTTACCGGCAAATTGTCCATCAACCGGACACCCGCGGGTGGTACGTGGCATGCTGCGCTCTTCAGCGAGGGCTCATCACGAACGATGACGGGGATGTGCTGGAAGGCACCGGGCCGGCGGTTTCGGCTAGCATCAGCACGACCCCGCCGGTGTAGCTCAGTTGGCAGAGCGGCCGTCTTGTAAACGGCAGGTCAGCGGTTCGAATCCGCTCACCGGCTCCCGCTCGTTGTGCGTTACCCACCAGTCTGACCTGCTGAAACGCGAATGCGGCGCGAAGGCAACGGTCACAGGGCGCCAGGTTTTTAGCGCCGATCAACTGTGAGGCTTTCTGGATTTTGGGTCCGTCCCTGATGTTCGGGCATTGCGCCGCTAGGCAGCTGCCGATCGCCGACTCGGTGCGATTGGGACTGGCGTTCTCCCGCAAGGTCCCCTGCACACAGAACATGCGGCTCTGAGAATGTGGCGTACGTGTCCGCCGATCCGACGGCTCCGCTCTAGGCGGGATGTACGACGGTGGCCATGGTGCTGATCAGTTGCCGGAATCGCTGGACTGGCTCGGTTTCGCCGGCGATGTCGATGCCGGTGTCTGACCCGGCGAAGATGAGGGCGGTCAGGGCTTGGGTGGTCGCGGTGATCGTGACGTCGGCTCGTGCGGGCGGAGCACCCGCGGTGAGCGACCACCGGCGGCCGTCGCTTTCGACCAGGTAGTCCGTACCGTCGAGCCGGAAATGCCAGCGTGCTGGCCGGTGGTCGCCGGCGGCGAGGTCGATCGCCTGGGTCACGGAGCGGAGCAGATGCTCGGCGTGAAGCGGCTCGCCGGCCTGGGGCCAGCGCCAGGCATGCTGTAGCCCCCACGAGCCGAGCGCGTCGAGGACGGGCTCGAGGTCGGCGCCGGCCGGCGTCAGGCGATACCAGACCTCCCGCCGCCCCGGTTCACGGTCGGCGGTGACGATCCCGGCGTCCTGAAGCTCGCGCAGGCGCTGGCTGAGCGTCTTGGGGGTGATCCCGCCGAGGCGGTCCATCAGGTCGGTGAACCTCTTGGCGCCGGCGAGAAGGTCGCGGATCACCAGCAGGCTCCAGCGGTCGCCGACGCGCTCCAAGGCGCGCGCGGTCAGGCAGAAGTGGCCGTAGGTGCGGACGTTCCTTGTCACGCCCTTCACAATACTAGTTGACAGATACTAGCTGCAACATAGTATCTTGGAGATAGTCAACTGGAGGAGGATGTCATGTATGACCCGCCTGGCTATCTGTGGGCGATCACCATCGCCGGGATGATCGCGATCCCGGCCGCGGCCTGCCTCGTGCTGTATGGCGGCGGGGTGCGCGCCGGCCTGAGCCGACGCCGCGCGGCGCTGCTCGCCGGGGGCGCGGCCGTCGTCCTGGGCAGCTGGTTCACCGCCAGCGCGGTGATCGCGGGGCACGGCTGGTACCACGCCCGGCTCGGCCACGGGGTGCCGTGGCTGCCGGTCGCGGTGGCCGGATTCCTGGCCTTGCTGCTGGCACTGCGCCGGATCCCGGTGGTGGCGCGCGCCCTGACCGCGCCGGGCATGGTGAGCCGCCTGGAGCTCCCGCACACGTTCCGGGTGGCCGAGGGGACGGCCTTCCTGCTCATCATGTTTCTCGGCCATCTGCCCGCGCTGTTCGCGCTGCCCGCGGGCCTGGGCGACATCGCTGCCGGCATCGCCGCGCCGCTGGTCGCACGCAGGCTCGCGCAGGGCACCGGCCGCCGCGGCGCCCTCTGGTTCACCGCGTTCGGCATGACCGATCTGGTGAACGCCCTGACCCTCGGCGCCCTCACCGGATTCGCGCTGATCAACGTCACCCCGTCCGGTGCGCCGATCAGCGAGCTCCCGCTCGCGCTGATCCCGACAGCCGCTGTGCCGCTGCTGCTCACCCTGCACATCACGTCCGTGTCCGCGCTGCGCAGAGCCCACCGAGCACGGCTGCCAGCCACCGCACCGCTTACGGCCGCCGCGAGATAGAGGAGAACAGAATGCAGCTCGAGTTCGATGCGCTCAAGGAGGCGGCTGCCTGGCCGGGCGCCGACCGGCGAACCCCTGATGCTCGCCAGCCAGCTCATGGCCGCCGAGCTCTCCCAGGAGGGCCATCCGCCCGCAAGACGGTACGCCGGGCGTGGGCCCGGTCAACGGAAAGGAAACCCAATGAACACCCGGAGTACATACCCTGACGTCGAGGTCCCGGAGATCTCCCCGCCCAGGTTCATCCTTGACCGAGCCGATGAGCGAGGTACAGCGGTCCCACTGATGGGTCCCGCCGACAACGGTAGCGCCAGCCCGTTGATAGGCCCGGCCACCGCGGGCACCATCACCCCGCTGATGGGCCCGGCCGCCCCGGCCGCCCCGGCCGCCGTTGCCCCGCTGCTTGGCCCAGCCGATCGCGGCACGATGGTCTCGCTCATGGGTCCCGCCGACCCGGGCACGGCCACGGCGCTGATGCTCCCAAGCTGGTAAATGCCTTGCGCAGACCGCAGGACGGGCGTCTCGCCCGGCCCGGCAGGCGGGCCTGGCCGCCCCGGCTGGGAACAGATCCCGGCACCGGGTGACCGGCGCTGTCGGCCACGCCTCCACTCGCTGCCGCCGCGAGATAGAGGAGAAGAGAATGATGATCGATGCCGACGCTCAGGACGCCAGCCCCGTCACCCTGGCAGCTGCGCGGGCCGAGTTCGACACCGACGTGACCTACCTGGACACCGCCACCTTCGGCCTGCCGCCAAGGCGCAGCTGGGCGGCGCTTCAGCAGGCGCTCGCGCAATGGCGGGCCGGCACCGCCGACGCGGTTGCCTATGACCTGCCGCTCGCCGCAGCCCGGCCGGCGGTCCTCGTGGGCGTGGGAGCCAGTGCGTGTTCGCCGGGCTCATCGCGGCCAACCTGCCCGACGGCAGCGAGGTGCTGACCGCCACCGGTGACTTCACCAGCATCCTGTTTCCCTTCTACGCGCAGTGGGGCCGCGGGATCCGCGTCCGGGAGGTGCCGCTGGATCGGATCGCAGAATGCGTGACCTCCCGCACCACGCTGGTCGCGGTCTCGGCGGTGCAGTCCGCGGACGGGCGGGTCGCTGATCTGGATGCCCTGCACGCCGCCAGCCGCGCCAGCGGGGCCAGGGTGTTGCTGGACACCACCCAGGCCGTCGGGTGGCTGCCGGTCAACGCGAGCCGCTTCGCCTACACCGCCTGCGGCGGATACAAATGGCTGCTCTGCCCCAGAGGCACCGCCTACTTCACCATCAATCCCACGCTGATCGACGACCTGACACCGCATTACGCAGACTGGTATGCCGGCGATGACCCGTGGTCCAGCATCTACGGCGGTCCGCTGCGCCTGGCCGGCGACGCCCGCCGCTTCGACGTCTCCCGCGCGTGGCACGCCTGGGTTGCCGCCGCCCCGGCCGTGCGGCTACTCGCCCAGGTGGGCACCCAGTCCCTGCACCGGCACGCCCTCGGCCTGGCGAACCGGTTCCGCGCCGGAATAGGCCTGGAACCGGGAGACTCCGCGATCGTGTCACTAGCCACCAACGGCGCCGCCGCGGATGCCATGGCCGCCGCGCGGATCACCGGGTCGGCCCGCGCCGGCCGCCTCCGCCTCTCCTTCACGTATCCACCAGCGACCAGGACGCCGACCTCGCCGCCGACGTCTTGCGGCGGCACGTCACTTCCCGCCACCCAGCCACGCTGTGACGGCCGCTTTTATCGAGGGCCAGATCGCCCGGATCTGTACGGGTTCCCGGTCGGCCCGGACCTGATCGCGAGGCCGCGCATAGCGGCGGATCTACGTTC
This sequence comes from uncultured Actinomycetota bacterium, assembly GCA_963792725.1. GTDB lineage: Bacteria > Actinomycetota > Actinomycetes > Streptosporangiales > Streptosporangiaceae > JAJYUU01. The sequence goes on from CAWBXJ010000006.1 coordinate 1,114,607, forward strand.
GCTTTGTCGAGCCGACCTGCTCGCGGTTACGGGCGCGGTTGCGTACCAACATTGCCCGCCGCCGCTGGCGAGCTGATCTGATTATCAGATATGATCGGTGTGTGCGAACGATGACCGCTACCGAAGCCTCGCGGAACTTCTCCGAGCTGCTCGACGCGATCGAGCGAGGCGAGACCGTCACGATCACCCGCGGGCACCATGCTGTTGCCGAGATCATGCCTGCCCGGCGCCGGACCGGGGCAGACCTGCGCGCGGCGCTTGAACATGTCCCCCCGCCTGATGAGCGGTTCGCAGAAGACATCGCTGCCGCACTGGCGATGGTCTCCAGCGAGGGCGAGGATCCGTGGGCCGGCGCCTGATCCTCGATACCAGCGTCCTGATCGCATATGAACGCGGGACATTCGACCGGGCTGCGCTGGACGCGGACGAGCTAGCCGTCGCGGCCGTCACGATTGCGGAGTACATGGTCGGCATCGAGCTAGCTGACACTCCTGCCCGGGCGGCGGACCGAGCGCGGGTCCTCGTCGCTATCACTTCTGCGGTTGAGGTGCTCGACTACACCGAGAGCACCGCGGCATGCCACGCGCGGCTGATCGCACGTGCACGGCGGACCGGAACGCCGCGCGGCGCCCACGATCTGATCATCGCCGCACACGCCGTGCAGACTGACCGGATCATCGTGACCTTCGAAGCGAAGGCACGGTTCGCCGACCTTCCAGGAGTCACCGCGGCCGAGCCGTAAGCCATTCGCCACAGCACCGGTTGAAGGGCTGACGACCAGGAAGTCATGCTCCATAACGCCGTTCAGCGCCTAGTTCCATGCCTTCCGCTCGCCACCTCACGCAGCGCAAGCCTCCCAGGCATGATGCGACGCTGAAGCGGCGTGCAGATCGCTGGGCCCGACCATAGGCAACAGTCACGCGAAATATCACCCTGTCCGCCATCGGGCAGCTCAGGATGGCCGCCGTTGGTCAGATTCCAGCTGGCCGTGGTCACCGAAATGCCCACAGAAATCCCCACAGGCTGCTGCGCTGGGGGGAGCGCTGTGCGGGAGGACACTGAGGCGTGCCGCTACGAATGGGAGGACCCGATCAGGACGCGGTCAGTTCCTCAGATGTCTAGCCCGGCTGGCTTCTTGCGCGACGCGCTCTAGCTGGTTGCGGTAGTTCTGCCACCATGCCTGGTCGGTTGCGCGGAGGTTGTCGTCGTCGGCCTGCAGTCCGGCGGCCCCGTCGATGAGTTCGCGGACGATGTCGGCGTGCCCGGCGTGCCGGTGGGTCTCGGCGACCACGTGCACCAGGATCTGGTGCAGCGTCACGTCATTACGGTCGCTTGGCCACCAGGGCACGTGGCCGGGCGCGTCCAGGTCCCGCGCCTGGATGGTCTCGTCCGCGTGCGCCCAGGCTTGTCGATACATCCCGACGATCTGGTCGCGTGACTCATCGGCGGTGGCCCACATGTCCGCGTTGTTCCTGGCGTCGTCTTCCGACCACGGCCGCGGACCGCTGGGGGGCCGCCCGAAAGCGTCCCCGAAGTACCACAGCTCAACCCCGGCCAGGTGCTTGACAAGCCCGAGCAGGTTAGTGCCTGTCGGTGTCAGCGGGCGTCGGATGTCGTACTCAGACAGCCCGTCGAGCTTCCACAGCAGAGCTTCACGAGCAGCCTGTAAATAACGGTGGAGATCAGCTTTCGGGCCTGCCGTTGTCATGCGGGGAAGTCTGCCAGATGGCGCCGACAGCCCGGCCGAGCCGGTGACAGCACCGTACCGGTGAGGCCGCCGCCAAGCTCGAGGTCCGCGATCACAACTGCTCAAGTTAGCGATGTGCATTCTGCATATCGCGAATTACATGTAGCACGCAGTTACTGAGAATTCACGTGACAAATCGCGGGATCCGCTGAGATTACAGCGCGTGATGTGGTGAACTAGCGCAGTTAAGACCGTGTCGTGCCGTCGTGCCCGGTCTTAGGGGGTGGGCGGGTTGACCAGGGATAGCCATCCGCTGCCGCCGCCACCGTCGTGGCCGAAGGTAATCGCAACGACACTGCGGCTGTGGGTGCAAAGGCATGTCATCCCTGCGCGCCTGAGTACATCTGCAAGCAGCCGCCACTATCGCGCCATTAGCGCGTTCGTTGCCATCGTCGCCGCTGCGTCGGTAGCGGCCTTTGCTATCGGCAGGGGAAGTGACACGCCTCCGGCCCCAACCAGTTCCAGCAGGGCAGCTGACCCGGCGACTCAACGTCCCACCACGATGCCGAGGCCGCCAGCCCTGGCCGAGGCTGCTGCCAGCCGCGAGCAGGCCGCAGCCTGGGTAGCTGCCCAGGTCAGTCACGGCGTGATCGTCGGCTGCGATCCGCAGATGTGCGCGGACCTGCAGCGGGACGGTTTCCCGTCTGCTGACCTGGCCATTCTGGGGGCCGCCGCCGGCGACCCGCTGGGCACCGGCGTCGTCGTCGCGACGACGGCGATCCGCAGCCAGCTGGGCCCGGCCCTCGCCACGGTGTACGCGCCGGAAGTCATCGCCGCCTTCGGCGCCGGCTCGACCCTGGTCCAGGTCCGGGTCGTCACTCCCGGCGGCGCAGCCGACTTCGTGACAGCCGAGCACGCCGATGTGCAAGCACGTCAGGTTGCGGGCCGCGAACTGGCGGGCAACTCCAATATCCAGATGCCGGCTACGGCGAAGGCAGCGCTCGAGTCCGGCCGGGTGGACTCACGCTTGCTGATCACCCTGGCCGCGCTGGCCGCCAAGTTCCGCATTCAGATTCTCAGCTTCGGCGATGCGGGGCCGGGCACCGGATCGACCGCTCCGCTGCGCGAGCTCACCATCGTGTCGGCTTCGACAACCTACCTACGTCAGGTGCTCGCGTTCCTGGACGCGCAGCGCCCGCCCCTGCTCGCCGTCGTCGCCCAGCACCGTCAAGGCGTGGCGACCACCGTGCAGGTCCAGTTCACAGCGCCGAGCCCGACCGGTCTCCTGCCAGTTGGCGCGACGCAATGACCCCTGGATCCCGCACTAGGCATTCGACCGCATCCGGCTCCTGAAAGGGACCCTCATGAAATCACCGACACGGGCAGCGCGAGTCGGCAGACTCGCGACCACTGCTGCGCTCGCAACGCTCGCGCTCTCCGTCACACAGGTCGCGGTTGCCGCGCCCTTCGCCGCCGCGTCGACCGGAGTCGGCTGGATCCGGCTCGCGCATCTGTCGCCGAACACACCGGCTGTCGACGTCTATCTCTACTCGTTCGGTAACCCGAAGGCCGAAATCGTCCTGCACCACGTCAGTTACGGCACGGTGTCACCGTTCGAACAGGTCGCGGCCGGGGACTACACAGTCGCGATGCGTGCCGCCGGCGCATCCGTCCATTCCAAGCCAGTGCTGTCGACCGCCGTCGACATCGCGCCAGGGCACGCCTACACAGTGGCCGGCATGGGCCCGTACTCTGGCGTGCGGCTTCAGGTGATCCCGGACCGGCTGCGCACCCCGCGAGGCAAGGCGCTGGTGCGCATCATCCAGGCGTCGATGCAACCGGGCACCGTGACAGTCACCGCCGGGAAGACCACGCTCGCATCGCATCTCAAGTTCGCGAGCGTGACGTCGTTCATCGCGGTACATCCCGGCACGTGGTCCTTCCACGCCAAGGGGAGCAGCGAGTCCGTGACCGCATCGATCGACTTGGCCGCGGGGACCATTCACACGGTCGTCGTCCTCGACGAGCCGGGCAGGCTCGCCCTCACCGATCTGCTGGACGCCGCCGGCAGCAAGGTCGAGCCGGCCGGCGGACCGCGGACTGGCTTCGGCGGCACCGCTGCTCGCCCCGGTGCGGCGCTGCTGCCCTGGGCCGCCGCCGCCATCGCAGGTCTTGCCGTGGCCCTGACCGGCATGGCGATGCTAAGCCGCCGGCGTCGGCCCGCGCTGCATGCCCGCTGAGCTCGCTGGCCAGCAGGGCCACGAGCACACTGCGGCGGCCGAGCCCAGCCAGCCCCGGCGTCACGACGCTGACCGTCGTGACGCCGGGCAGCCCGGCATGGGACAGTCCGAAACGGCGCAACCTGATACGGGACAGTTCGGCGCGGGCCGACGCGACGCCCGACACGTGTCGCCCGTCCGGCTGATCCGGCGGCCGTGGGCGGCAGTCTCGGCCCTCGTCGGCATCATTCTCGTCTGCGCGGCCGCGGTCGGCTTCGCCTGGGCGAGTCACACCGGTCACCCCGCTACTCCCGTCGGCCGCACCCCGCTGGTTCCGATCCCGGCCGGCCACTACGCGGCTGTGCCCGGCGCTACTGCGTCAGCGGTCCCGATGCCGACCGCGCTGGTGATACCTGAGATCGGCGTGCGGACCAGGCTGATTCATCTGGGCGTCACGGCGGGTGGCGAGCTCCAAGTGCCCGCCAGCACCTCGGTGGCCGGCTGGTACACCGGAAGCCCGCGCCCGGGGGCGACTGGGTCGTCCGTCATCGCCGGCCATATCGACTCCGTGAGCGGCCCTGGCGTGTTTTTCCGGCTACGCGAGCTGCGGCCCGGCGATCTCATCTACGTCCAGCGCAGGCACGCCAGCATGGCGGTGTTCAAGGTCACGTCCGTCAGCTCGTACCTGAAGTCGAAGTTCCCGACCGACGCGGTCTACGGCCCGGTACCCAACGCGCAGCTCAGGCTCATAACGTGCGGCGGAACGTTTGACCCGGCGACCGGCCACTACCTGAGCAACGTCGTCGTCTTCGCCTTCCTGCAGTAGGCGCGAGGGCCAGACCCCGGGGCGCCGCCGGTCACGTCAGGCGACCCGAGATCGCGCAGCACGAGCGAGATCGGGCAGCCTGGCGAGAATGTCGAGCGCCTCTGCATAGCCGCGATCCTGGATCTTGGCGCTGACGCGCTTGCCCGCGACATCCAGGTGGACGGTGGCGAGCCCGAGCCGGCGCTGGACCGGACCCTGCACCCAGCGGATGCTCTGGACTTTCTCCAGGGGCACCCACGTCGTCTGCCGGCAGATGCGGCCGCGCGACGCCACCACGTACCGGTCGTCGCCGTTCCAGCCCAGGAAGTGATACGCCAGCGGCGCCTTCCATCGTGCTGACGGCGGCGGCGAGAGGCTGGGCCGCAGCGGGTGGCTGCCGACCAGGTCGGTGAGCATCTGGCGTGCTTCGGCTCGCGATCCCACCGGGATGACCGCGCGCAGCCGCTGGCCTTCGGCCTGGTCCTCGCGCCGCTGGCGGGCGCCAGCAACATCGACCTCGAGCCGGCACCAGCCGAACGCGCGCCAGATCAGCGGCTCGGCTAGCCGCACGGCCTGGATCCGGCCCGGCCGGATCGTCTCGGCGGTGGTCTGGACCAGGCCGGACCGAAGCCTGATGCCATCGCTGGCAGCCACCACCGTAGTGGCGTATTCGCCGTTCAGCTGGCGCCAGAGGTTCACCATGACACCGAGCACGAACGGCAGGAACGGGGCGATCGTGCCGGTCCGGCCGCTGACCGCAACGGTGATGATGGCCGCGGCGGCCACGATCACAGCACCCGCACCGGTCCGGCTGAGCAGGATCGCGACTGGCAGCCGGGTCGCCCTCACCCGGAAAAGGAGCCGCTCCGGCTCCACCCCGACCAGGCTGGGTCCAGTGCCGACACTCACCGGGCCGACACTCACCGGGCCGACACTCCCAGTGCCGACACTCACCGGGCCGACACTGACCGGGCCGCCATCCCCCGCGCTGCCGACCCCGGTACTGCCGTCGCCGCCCGGGCTATCGCGAAGCCGGCCCGCTGCCGCCGCCGCCGAGAGGGCCAGCAGCTCCCGGCGCACCTGCTCCGCATCGCTCAGTCGCAGGCACGCCAGCTTGCCGCTGCGCGCCGCGTCACCGCCTGCCACCCGCAGGTGCAGCTCAGCTAGGCCGAGGACCCTGGCAAGACCGGTCTGCACCACGTCGACGGCCTGGATCTGCGACAGCGGGAACCGCCGTGAGTCGCGGCGGATCAGGCCGGTGTCCACGCGGAGCACGCCATCGGCGATCTGCCAGCGGGTAACCAGCCAGCTCACGAACCCGCCGACCAGCGCGATGCCGAGGATGACCAGATCCGTGACCAGATCCCCGCCCACCCGCTGATGATTGACCAGGCCGATGCCAGCGAGCAGCACGACCAGGCTCATCAGCTGGCGTCCGGCGCGCACCAGCGGAGACAGCGGGTGCAGCCGATGCCAGGGCGCGCCGCTGGCATCGGCGACGGGACGCCGTGACAGCTCGTCCGGCAGTGGCGCTGTCACAGTCCGGCTGCCTGCGCCTCACCGAGCGCAGCGAGCTGGTCGCGCAGCGCTTCCGCGGCCGCCTGCTCTAGCCCGGGGATGCGAGCGTCGCTCGCCGCGGCCGCCGTGTGCATGCGCAGCGTCGCCAGGCCGAAGCTCCGCTCCAGCGGGCCCGCTGTCACGTCGATGAACTGCATCCGCCCGTACGGGATCACCGACTGACGCCGGATCAGCACGCCGCGGCGGACCATCAGATCGTCGTTTCGCTCGGCGTATCCCCAGGTGGCTACCCGGCGGGCCAGGAAGCGCTCACCGATCAGGCCCGCCGCCATGACCGCCGCCACCAACCCGATGCCCAGCGCCGCCGAGCCGACCGCCCCGGCCAGCCCGCCCGCGATGGCGAGCGGCACCACCACAAGGGCGACTTCGATGCGTCTGACCCGCAGCAGCAGCCGTGACGGTCGGCGCCAGGTGATCGCAGCGTCATCGTGACCGGCACCGGTGGCCGTCACCGGTTCAGGGCCTGGAACGGGGTGATCACGCTGATCAGTCATCGCACCTTCCACGTCATTCGCCCGAACTATGGCCGGACCATAGGCTACTGCCCTAATCAGGGGACCAGGCGCGGCGCCGAGAACGTCGGCCCGGCTGCCTTGCGGGCTCGGTGGCACCGTGCTCCTGCCATCATGGCCGGATGCCACTGTTCGCCTTTGAGGGCAACGAGCCCACCATCAGCCCGACAGCCTGGATTGCGCCGACCGCGACGCTGGTCGGCGACGTGCGCGTCGAAGACGAGGCCTCCATCTGGTACGGCGCAGTCTTGCGCGCCGACTTCGGCCCGATCGTCGTCCGGCGCGGGGCGAATATCCAGGACGGCTCTGTGCTGCATGGCGGCATGGACCCGGTCACCGAGGTTGGCGAAGGTGCCACCATCGGTCACCTGTGTGTCGTGCATGGCGCCGTCCTCGGGGCCGAGGCACTCGTCGGCAACGGCGCCACCGTGCTCGACGGAGCGGTTGTCGGCAGCCGGGCACTGGTCGCCGCCGGGAGCACCGTACCGCCCGGCCTGCGAATCCCGGATGGCATGCTCGCTGTAGGCACCCCGGCGCGAATCACGCGCGAGGTCAGCGGGTCGGCCAGGGAGTGGGTCGACACGAATCCCGAGATCTACCGGGAACTGGCCCGCCGCCACGCGACTGGGGTCCGTCCGGTCTGACTGGACAGCCGCCACAAAGCGGGACGTGACCCCGACGGCGACGGGGCCCGCGCCTCAGGTACCTCGGTACGCCCTGGCAACCTCGCGCAGATGATCATGCATGCCGCCCATGACTCGGCCGGCCGTCGCGGCGCCCGGCAGCCAGTCCTTGCGCAGCTTGGCGACCGAGGTGTAATTCGTGTCGACGACGTTGGCGAGCGGCGCCTCGACCGCCTGGCTCAGGTACTGGTAGGCATCAAGCGCCGACAGCTTGCAGTGGGCCGCGACCCACTGGACGAGGTCGAGCTGGGCGATCCGGAACGCGTCCTCGAGCGGCCGGGCCGAGCCCGCCGACATGATGTGGGTGTCGGACTCCAGTCGCGGCCACGGTGTCGGCACGCCTTTCAGCAGGTCCACGACCAGCACCGTGTCCATCGCGCACTCGACCGCCACGCCGCACGTCTCGCCTTCACCCTGGCGGGCGTGACCGTCGCCGATCGATAGCAGTGCTCCCGGCACATTGACGCCGAGATAGCAGGTCACGCCGGCCCGCATCTCCGGGCTGTCCATGTTGCCGCCGAAGGCATCCGGCACGAGTGCGGACCTGACCTCGAGGTTGGCCGGCGCGACGCCGACGGTGCCGTGCATCGGATTCAGCGGAAGGTCAGCGGTCAGGTCAGTGTCTCGCGCAGTAAACCGGCACAGTCCGGCAGTCCGGTCGAGCTCCCAGATCCAGACCACCTCGGGCAGCGCGTCCTGCAAGGTCGCCGTCAGGTGCGTCGACGTCAGCGCGCCGAAGAGCGGCACCGTAGTCGAGGCTGCCCAGTCCCTGGCTGGCGTAATCGAGATGAAATGCACGGCGAGCGTGTCGCCAGGCGCGGCGCCCTCGACGTAGAAAGGGCCGGTCTGCGGATTCAGGTATGGGAATTCGCACACACGCGATACCAGATCGCCGGGTCCCTGGACTCGTCCGGCGAAGCAGTCTTCGGTCCACAGCTCGAGGATCGTGCCAGGGCTGATGCGCGCAACGGGCTCAGCGCCGCCAAATGTCCAGGCATATTGCGTGCTGACCGGCCGGAATGCAAGCACCTGGGGTTCTGTCACGGCATCCTCCGTTACTGGCTAGCGGCCGCGGCGCGCGGCGGCCCCGTTCCCATCGCATTAATCGATTCCCTGAGCGTAGCCCTGCGCTTGGTCGGCCTGGGCAAACTCCACAGGCGGACACGAAGTTCACCGGTGCACTACCTATGACAAGTAAATGGCAGCTATGATCGCGCAAGCGGCCAATAGCTAACCTTTCCGCACAGCGCACGCGCCACCGCCTAGAGCGGGCGATAGCGCCAGCGGGGCGAGAGGAGACCTGATGACGGATCATTCCGCGACCGCTCTGTCGGGCGCCACGACAGGCCCGGCAACCCGGCTCGAGCCCGATGCGATCGGTGTCGCTCAGGACACCGTCATCGGCATGGCGTCGTCGGCTCCAGCGGCAACGATCGGGCTCTCCATTGCCTTTCTCGCAGCCGCGACCGCCTACGGCAGCGGGCCGATCCTCCTGCTGACGGCGATCCCGATGCTGATCATCGCCAACGCCTATCGCCGCTGCAACATGTGGAACGCGAACTGCGGTGCCACGTTCGAGTGGGTGGGCCGGTCCATCAGCCCCTACCTCGGCTTCCTGGCCGGCTGGCTGATGGTCGTCGCCTACATCATCGGCACGGTCGCCGAGATCCTGCTGCTTGGCCCGTCGGTGCTGGCGGTGTTCGGCTCGACGTCGACCCAGAGGTGGGCCTGGATCGGGATTGGCACTGCCGTCGGTGTCGTGATGCTCGTCATCGCCATTGTCGGGATCCGTATCACGGCTCGCGCTCAGGTCGGAATGGCGCTCGTGGAATACCTGATCCTGGTGGGTCTGGCCATCGCGGGCTTGTTCTTCGTGCTCGGGCACCATCACGGCTCGTTCCCGATCACCAGGGGCTGGTTCAGCATCCACGGGATCGATGGGAAGGGCAGCGCCCTTGGCGGGTTCCTGATCGCGGTCTTCGTCTACGGGGGCTGGGACGGCACGCTGTACGTGAACGAGGAAGTCAAGCACCGCCGGGTCAACCCCGGCCGGGCGGCCATCATCGCCGTCGCGCTGCTGGCGATCATCTACACGCTGGCGCAGGTCGGCTTCCAGGGCGTCGTCTCTCCGGCCAAGCTCCAGGCCAACGCGGCAAACGCGCTGGTGTACGTGGCACAGGCGCTCGGCGGTGGCTTCTGGGCCAAGATGATGGCCTTGTCTATCGCGCTGTCGGTCATCGCGACCACCGGCACGGGCATCGTGCTCAGCGCCCGGATCGCCTACGGCATGGCGAGCTACCGGGCGCTGCCCGGCGTCCTTGGCAACGTGTCCCGCCGGTACAAGACACCCGCCGTCGCCAGCGCCGTGGTGGGCGTACTGCTCATCGCGATCTTCTGGGTGTACATGCTGGCCACGTCGGTCCAGAACGCGTTCTACGACGTCATCGACACGACCGGCCTGCTGTTCGCGATCTTCTACATCCTCACTGCGCTGGCCACGATCGTCTACTACCGGCGCCGCGTCTTCGGCGGATTCTGGGACTTCATCATCCTCGGGTTGCTGCCCCTCGGCGCCGCCGGGTTCCTCGGCTGGATGTTCGAGCAAACACTGCAGACGCAGGCTACGTGGCAGGAGAGATGGTCCCTCATCGGCATCATCGCGCTTGGCCTGGTCCTGATGTTCTCCGCGCGCGTCATCCTGAAGTCCCCGTTCTTCCAGATTCCGCGCGAGAGCGACACCGAAGGGGCACCAGCCCGGAGCAAGCACAGCCGCTAGCAGATCGGCAGGACGACCCGCCTGCGCCATGAGGCGCTATCAGCGCACGGCGCGGGCGGGTCGAGCCTCGAAGGACGTCCACAACGGCCGGTAGCCTTGCCGGGACCAGAATGGCGCGGACAACGGATTGGTCTGCTCGTAGTGCAGCAGCGTGACCGGGACGGCCGCTGACTCCGCAGCCTCGTGGAAGCGGTTCACCAGGGCGGCTGACACCCCTGTGCCCCGGTCGGCGGCGGACACGAAGGTCAGCATGTTGTAGGCCACGGGCGCGCGGCTGACCAGCGGCGCGATCCAGCCCGCAGCCTGCGGTCGCTCAGCGATCAGCACGCCGATGGCGGAGCCGTGTCCTTCGGCGAGCCACGTCCAGGGCTCGCGCTCGGCCAGCATCGGAGCTACCTCGTCCCGCAGCGCCGCCGCCGTGCTCGCGCGGTAGATCACGCCGCCGAAGCGTGCGTCGTACCTGATGACCTCCAGGCCGAGCCGGACGACAGTGTCGATGTCAGCAAGGCCAGCCCGCCGGACGCGAAAGCCCGGCCGTGGGTCGGCATCGTGCTCGACGCCCGCCACGCGAACCGGAGTGTGGCTGCCCTGACCGCGCCCCGCCACCCGCGCGGCGACGACGCCGCGCGGGGCGAACCCACGGTGCAGCAGCGTGCGGACGCCGTCGACTTCGCGGCTCGGCCACATGACGACGGCGGCGCTGTCGGGGTCGGCGGCGCCAGCCACGCCGGCCAGGTGCACCCGCCACAGGCCGAGCAGCCCGTCCAGGGCCGCCGCGACGTCAGCGCTGCCGACGAGCACAGCGAGCCGGAATCTGCGGGCCGCTCCCCACGTCAGCTCCAGCGACTCGGGCTCGCCGTGCCAGTGCTCGCAGGCCCCGACTGCCTGCGCCCGACCGTCGGCACCGGTCAGCGTGAAGACGGCACCGCAGCCGGCGGCGGGTGCGGGGAGCTCCGGCTCGGGCAGCAGCATGTCAGCTGCCCGCCAGCGCCGCCGGATCTCGCCGAGCAGGGCGGAGCCGGGATCAGGGAGTGCCGCCACCGGACAGCTACTGGTGTCCCTCGCCGACGATGACCGCCAGGCTCTCCCGCGCGGCCCTGGTCAGCGGATCGGCTGGGGCGAGCGCGCGCTCGCCGCGCGCCACCGTATCGGCGAGGAGCGCGCCCGCATCGGTCAGCCGTCCGACGCCGTAGTACACCCGGCCGAGACTCAGGGCGACGGCGAGGGTATCGGGATGATCGGCGCCGAGCACCGCGGTCAAGGACGCGTATACCTGCTCGAACATCTGGACCGCGAGGGCCATCCGGCCCGCCTGATGGTAGGCCGACGCGAGGGCGCCGCGGGCGCGCAGCGTGTCGGGATGGTCGGCGCCCTGGGTTCGCTGCAGATCAGCCACGGCCTTCTTGTACTGCGAGAAGGCCTCCTTGGTCCGTCCGTCCGCCAGATAGGCCTCGGCCAGCTGCTGGCGCGTCTGCATGGTGTCGAGGTGCTGATTGCCGAGGCTGCGCTCGCGCTCACCCAGGATGAGGCGGTAGAGCCTGATGGCCTCGTTGAGCTCACCCGCTGCCCGGTAGCCGGCCGCGACCTCGTCTCGGATGATCGAGCACTCGGGGTGAGAGGGACCGTAGGCACGCTCGGCGTCGTTGAGCGCTGCCGTCAGGACGGCGATCGCGTCGTCGTACAGACCAGCCGTCACCAGGACCCGGCCGAGCCGCACCCGGGCCGCCAGCGTGCGCGGATGATCGGGTCCGAAGGCACGACCCCAGTCGGCCATAATCCGCTGGTACCAGGCAACCGCCTCTGGGACCCGTCCCGCGGCTACGTAGGCACCGGCCAGCCGCTCGACGGCGATCATGGAGTCGGGGTGCCCAGCGCCGAAGACCTGATCGCCAGTCGAGATCAGCTGGGTCCAGTAGTCAACTGCCGGGCCGGTCAGGGACGCGTCGTCGAGGCTCTGGCCCGCGCGCAGCAGCAGCGGATGCAGTCCGTTGGTCCACAGCAGGCCCCCAGTCGCGCGCCGGAGACTCGCCGTGCTCGCGCGCAGGCTCTGGCCCAGCCAGGTCCCGCGCTCACCCTCCGGCCAGGACTCCAGCAGAGCGGACGCCGCGGCCAGGGCCGATTGCTCCACCATGTTGGGCGACATGGCGACGCGCACGGCGCGCTGCAGTATCGGGCTCATCCGGACGATTGGCGGCTCGGTCGCCCTGTCGATGCTGATGAGGCCAGCCTGCTCGAGCACGACGAGCGCCATCCTGGTCCGCTCGGCTGCCTGGCTGGCCGGAACCGAGCCGCCCGCGATATAGGTGCAGGCGGCTGGGGCGGAGAACACCGAGGCCGGCACGCCATGGGCGTCCAGCATCGCCGCGACAGCCAGGCACGACTGGGCAAAGCCGCCGGGCAGCAGCTGGTCAGCGTGGTCGACGGACAGGGTCCACGTGACGCCGGCTGCCGGCAGCGGCGAGCCGGGCGGCGGGTTGAAGACAGCTAGCCTGCGGTGATACTGCTCGCGGTACTCGACGCAGGTCATCCACGAACTGCCAATGGTCGCCGTCGCCTGCGCGAGCGGCAGCGGCTGGCAGTCCAGGTCCTCGATGAGATCGATCGCGCCACGGCGCTGATCGGGGTCCGACGAGAGCCGGCCGACCAGGTAGCTCATCGCCTCGCGGCGGCTGAAGGGCCCGATCTCCACGACTAGGACGTCCCGCAGGCCGGCCGTCGCCTGGGTGTTCGCGGTGGTGATCATGACCTGCCCGGACGGTCCGCCCGGCCAGAGCCCTTGCAAGACTTCGATGTCGGGAAGGTCGTCGAGCACCACGAGCCAGCTGCGGTCGGTCTGGCTCAGAAAGCCCAGGAAGCTCGCGGCGACCGACTCGGCGATGCCGGGCAAGCGGGTCCCGGTGATAATCCTGGCGGCCTCGACGTAACCCGACAGAATTGAGGCCGCGCTGCTGGCGTCGATCCATACCAGCAAGTCGATAGACCGCGCGCGCCATTGTGATTCGGCGAAGAATGCGGCCAGCTGGGTCTTCCCGGTGGATCTGAGCCAGTCGTGCGATGATCCTGCCCCGACCCGGCGGGACCGCGGCACTAGCGCGATCATCGGGCTGCGATCGAGTGCCATCGCCAGATCAGGTCCGGTCTCCGGCCTGGTACTGAATTTGTCCGCAAGCGGTGGTACCTGGCCCGATCGGACCGGCCAGTCAGCGGAGGCGACCAGAGGACCGACCGCCGGGGGTGGTGCGGGGCTGTCCAGACCCGCTGTCACGTTCATTTGCACCACGAACCGCCTCGGCAACCGTTACCGGCTAGAAGTCAAAACATTACGGCCAACGGCCTGCTATCGAGCGGTGATTGGCTGTTTAATAGCGTCTCGCTGAACAGCCGTGTGCGGTTCAGCCGCCATTGCGGGCCGGCGCTAGCTACCGAACGCCACATTGTGGCCGCTGACGCGGCCGAGGACGCCGCTCGAGGTCACGCTGACGCTGTCGATGGTCAGCCCTAGCGGCAGCTTCGGGATCTGCACAGTGTCGCTCTGGATGGAGCCAAGCAGCGACGATGGCAGCCCGCTGCTGGACACCAGCCCGATGTGCAGCCGGTTGCCGCTCAGCCGGGTCACCCGCCAGGTAGCCGAGCCCGAGGTCACCAGCAGATTCAGGGTCGCCTTCACCTCGCTCGGCCCGGCCGCGGTCAGGTTGAGGCCGGCGCCATTGAGCAGCGATCCGAGCGGTCCTATCTGCTGCGCGAGCGTGTTTCCCAGCGAGGCGAAACTGATCAGCGCGGTCCCGGACAGGCTGGAAATGGTGCCGCTGGCTGAGGAGTAGGAGTTCAGCCGGATGCCAGTCGCGGTCGCGTCGACCTTGGAAACCGTGACCGGACCTTCGGTCACGTTCGTCGCGGTGATCGTGACGTGCTGGAAGTCCTTGCTCGCGACCTGCGTCAGGAACGGGAAGCCACCGATGCTCACATCCGGCTTCTGCGTCAGGCCCTGCTGCTGGATCTTGGTTGCCATGATGTTCTGGGCAGCGACCCTGGCGGCGAAGTCCAGCACCACCAACAGCGCGACGATGATGACCACGACGATGAGATATCTGCGGGCGCGGCGGCCACCGCTCGCGGGGCGCCGCATGCTGCGCGTGACCGTGCGGGTCATCGCGGGTGCCTCATCAGCCCGATGCTACGGCATCTGGCCGGGTACCCGGCCGCAGAGCGAGTAGCTCTCGTCTGGGCCGCCGGTGTCACGCTGGTTACGGTCACGGCAGGTCTCCCACCTTGATGGCCTCGAGCTCGTGTGCGCCTTGCACGGTCACGAGCAGGGTGGCGCCGCCGGGCACGACCGCGAACTGGCGCGGCACCGAGCCCGTGGGCACATATCCGAGCAGCGCTGGCTTGCCGCTGAGCGCGTCGGCCGTGTTGATGACCGCGACGTTGTACGGCACCCCCGCCAGGGCGTTCAGGTTCGAGTCGGCAACGACGATCCGGGCGCCGTGATCGACGAGCGTCTCGCCGAGCGGTACCTCGCCCACCATCACCTTGGCGATCAGGGCATGGTCTGGATCGGTCCTCAGCTTGGTGGCGTTGAACCCGAGCAGTGCATCGCTGCCCCTCGCCGTCACCCAGATGACCTGGTGATCGGCCGAGATCACCGCGCGGGCGGGCTGGCAGCCGGCTGGCGCCCTGGCTACTACTGCCTGCGCGGGGTCGGTCTCCGCGCGGCTCAGGCTGACCACGTTGAGGTGCCCCCCGAAGTCAGTCACATACAGCCATGTCCCGTCCGTCGTCATGCCGACAGGCTGGTCGCCGAGCGGGACATAGCCGATGAAGTCGGACGAGCTAGGGCCCTGTGCCAGCGCCTGCCGAAGATTGAACACCGCCATCTCGGCGCTGTTCTGCAGGGTGACGAAGGCGAAGTGATCGTCTGCGGTGATGAGCACCTCGACGGCGCCGGATCCGTTCGGGCTCGTCATGGTGCCGACCACGGGGTTCGGCGCGCCCTGCTCGGCCTCGGCGACGTCGACCACTACGGCTCCGCTACCCGCCGCCGCGACCAGGAACTTCCCGTCACTCGTCAGTGCCGCACCCTTGTCGGCGCCCTGAGCCGCGATGCTGCGGACCAACGTGGGGGCAAGCGAGGTGCCATTGCGCATCAGGTCGATCGCATTACCGATGGTCACGAATGAGTACTGGCCGTCCTGGGTGGCGACGACGCCGAACGGGTTGCCGCCGATCGTCGCCACCGCGGTCGTGACGCGCGAGAGCGTGTTCGCCTTCGCCGTCGCCGTCGTGCACTTGGGCAGCGTCAGCGCCGTCACCGAGGTGTCATGTGACGAGTGGCCGGTGTGGCTGGCCGGGTGCCCGTGGCCCGACAGCGCGTAGGCACCGCCGCCGACGACTAGCACGACTGCGCAGGCGGCCGCGATCGGCAGCGGGCGCCCCCGCCGCCGCCTGGACGGCGGCTCAGACTGCGCCCACGGGCTCGTCGGACCGGCTTGGAAGTCGCTGGCGCGGCCGCGGTCGGTGCCGGCACTGGTGAGGCCGGCACCGACGCCCGTGCTGCCGGGGCCGCCCGTGCTGCCGGGCCGGCCGATGCTGCCGGCGCCGCCGGTCCGGTCGGGTTCGCCCCTGCTGTCGGGGCCCCTGCTGTCGGGACTGGCGGCAGCCCGGCCGGCAGCGGCCCGGCCGGCCGATGGATCGCTGACCTCGGTCAGCGGCGGCGGCCGGTAATCCGAGGCCTGGGTCTGAGCGCGGGCGGGGACGTCAGCGGCGGGATCACGGCGCGGGGGGCCCAGCCGTGGTGCTGGGTCCCGCGTTAAGGGCGGCCTCGCGACCTGGGTGACCGGATGGCTCGCCGGCGGAGTGTCCTGTCTGGCGACGCCGGCGACGTGCCGCAGCGCCGCGGCGAACTCTCGACACGTCGGATACCTGTCCGCGGGTGACTTGGCCAGTGCCCTCGTCAGCACCTGGTCGATGTCGGCCGGGAGATCGGGCCTGCGCTGCCTGGCAGACGGCGGCGGCTCGGACAAGTGCGCAAACATAACGGACATGCCCTGGTCGCGCCGGAACGGTGGCTCGCCGGTGAGCATCTCGAAAGCCGAGCACGCGAGCGCGTAGACGTCCGTCCTGCCGTCGAGCTGGTGACCCTCAATCTGCTCGGGTGCGACGTAGTCGAGGGTGCCAAGGAACTGTCCGGTCGCAGTCAGGCCGGAGACAGCCAGTGAGGTCTTGCTAAGCCCGAAGTCGGACAGGTACACGTGATCGGGCCGGTCGGGGACCGAGCTCGCCTCGAGCAGCATGTTCGCCGGCTTGACGTCCCGGTGCACGAGCCCGCGAGCGTGCGCCGCATCGAGCGCGGACGCGACCTGCGACACGATCTCGGCGACCCGCTCGAGTGGCAGCGGGCCGAGCCGGTCGATCAGCGATCTGACGTCACCGCCGCGGACGTAGCGCATCGCGATGAAGAGCACACCGCCGGCCTCGCCGGCCTCGAACACCGGCGTGATGTGCGGATCGTCGACGGCTGCGGCCGCCCGTGACTCACGGATGAACCGCTGGCGGAACGCGTCATCCTCGGCGAGGCCTGGCGCGAGGATCTTGAGCGCAACCTGCCGGTCGAGCCTGGCGTCGTAGGCGCGGAAGACGACGGCCATGCCACCCCGGCCGATGCGCTCTTCAAGCCGGTACCCGGCGATCTGGGAGCCGACGCCGAATGGACCAGAGCCGCTGAACTCGCCGGGCGCGCCGGGCGTTTGCTCGCTCACCGCTCCTCCTGCCCGGCATGGCGTGACGTAGCTGCGTTAGAGATGACGGGGCCTGTAAACACGACGGCCGATCCAAGTATCCAGTTTGCCGGATGCCAACTGTCAACTGGCCATTTTGCTTAACCGTGACGAATAGTCTGCTGGCCTATCCTTTCTGCCGACCTATCGCTCTAAAGTTGGCGCATGACAACTCGAGCCGATGAGCACAGGGACGATGACGACTGAGCCGATGAGCGCTGAGCCCGTGAGGTCTGAGCAGGCCGCGCAGCATGTCGCCGGTCAGCAGCTGCACATCAAGGGCGCCGGCGTGGACCGACTGCTGAAGGCCGGATCGGCCTACCGGATCGGGCGTGACCCGGAGGCCGACATCGTTGTCTCCGACGTCCGTGTGTCGTGGCAGCACGCCATTGTCGAGCGCCACGGTGACGGCTGGCAGCTGCAGGATGCTGGCAGCACGAATGGCACTTTCGTGGACCGCCAGCGGGTTCGCCAGGTCGCCATTACCGGTACTTGCTCAGTGCGCCTTGGCCACCCCGAGGACGGACCATTGCTGAGGTGCACCCTCATTGGCGCGCCAGCCCCCGCGGACGGGGCGCCGGTCCGGGTGCAGGCTGCGACTGCGGTGTGGCAGCCCGAGTCGGCGGCCGCAGGCAGCAATCAGGACGCGGCGGCTGCTCTTGCCATGGCAGCTGGTCCGGTGGCGCCTGGTCCGGTGGCGCCTGGTCCGGTGGCGCCTGGTCCCGTGGCATCCGCACCCGTGGTGCCCGCTGCGCCGCCGGCCCAGGCGCTGGGCCCGGCCGTCGCCGCGGCCGCGCCCTCGCCGCAGCGGTCAGGCGTCGATCGCAGTCCGAGTGCCGTACTCAGCCTGCCCACGCGCAAGCTGCGGATCGGCCGGGCGGGCGACAACGACATTGTCGTCTCCGACCTCAGCGTCTCTCGGTATCACGCCGAGCTGCGCCGGACCAGTCGGGGCAGTTACGAAATCGCCGACCTGGACAGTCACAACGGCACCTATCTGAACGGGCAGCGCGTCACCATCGCGCCCGTCACCGAGACGGACCTGATCGGCGTCGGCCCGGCGACGTTCCGGCGCGTCGGCGATCAGCTCCAGGAATTCCTCGATACGGGCGACATCTCGCTGAGCGCGCGCGAGCTGACAGTCCGGCTGCCGAGCGGCAAGGTCCTGCTCGACCACATGAGCTTCCCGCTTGGTGAGCGGTGCCTGCTTGGCGTGATCGGGCCGAGTGGCGCTGGCAAGTCCACCCTGCTCGGCGCCCTCACCGGGACCGCCCCGGCGACTGAGGGCCAGGTCCTGTATGACGGCCGCGATCTGTACAAGAGCTACGCCGAGCTGCGGCACCGCATCGGCCTGGTCCCGCAGGAGAACATCCTGCATACCCAGCTGACTGTCCGGCGGGCGCTGGAGTTCGCGGCTCAGCTGCGCTTCCCGCGCGACACCAGCAAGCAGGAGCGCAAGCGGCGGATCGACGAGGTCCTCGGCGAGCTGTCGCTGACGGCGCACGCTGACACCAGGACCTCCGCACTGTCCGGCGGGCAGCAAAAGCGCGTCAATGTCGCGCTTGAGTTGCTGACCAAGCCATCGCTGCTCTTCCTGGACGAGCCAACCTCCGGACTCGACCCCGGCCTCGACAAGTCGGTCATGGAGCAGATGGCCAAGCTCGCCCATGACGGCCGCACCGTGATCGTGGTGACCCACAGCGTCGCCAACCTCAACCTGTGCGACCGGCTGCTCGTCCTCGTCCCCGGCGGCAAGGTGGCGTTCTTCGGACCACCCGCTGACGGCCTGCGGCACTTCGGAAAGTCAGACTGGGCCGAGGTGTTCCAGGCGTTCGAGACCCAGCCCGGCCGGGACTGGGCGGCGGAGTTCCGGGCCTCGCCGTATCACGCCCGGTATATCGCGTCAGAGATGAACAGCGGGGCTGTGCCGGGCGCGCCCGCCGCGCAGGCGCCGATGGCACCCGCGTCTCGCAACAAGCTCGCGCACATGCGCACCCTGTGCCGCCGCTACCTGGCCGTCATAGCATCCGACCGGCTGTATATCGGCGTGCTCGCAGGCCTGCCGATAGCACTCGGCCTGCTCGTCCGCGTAATCCCATCGCCGATGGGCCTGGTCGGTCCCAATAACGTCGACGCGACATCACTGCTCCTGGTACTCGCCGTCGGCGCGTGCCTCAGCGGGACGGCCAACGCGATCTGGGAGATCGTGAAGGAACGGGCCATCTACAGCAGGGAACGATCTGCTGGCCTGTCCGCGGGCGCGTACCTGATCTCCAAGCTGATCGTCCTCGGCCTGATCAGCGGTCTCCAGGCAGTCGTGCTTGTGCTCGTCGGCCTCATCGGCCGACCGCTGCCGCAGCACGGCGCCATCCTGCCCAACCTGCCCATGGTGGAACTCGTGCTCGCCATGTTCGCCCTGGGCGTCGCGTCGATGACGCTCGGCCTGCTGCTCTCATCTGTGGTCGATACCTCGGACAAGGCCATGCCGCTTCTGGTGGTCGTCGTCATGTTCCAGGTCGTCCTGAGCGGCGGCATCTTTCCGTTGCACGGCAAGGCAGGCCTGGAGGAGGTCTCCTGGTTTTCCCCCTCGCGGTGGGGATATGCGGCGACCGCGGCCACGGTGAACCTGAACGACGTCATACCGCCCACGACCGCTGCTGGCCGCCTGTCACCGGCGACCGCGCTGTCACCGGCGACCGCGCTGCCGGCGTCCGGCGCGGTAACCGTGGCCAAGGTCAGCGTGCGCGCGCAGGCCAGCAAGACGCCGAGTCCGAGCCCCGATCCGACGTCACAGCTCCAGAAGCAGACGGCGACGACGCCAACGGCCAGCAGCTCCGACCCGCTGTGGGATCACAACGCACGGACGTGGCTGACCGACATGATCGCGCTCCTGCTGCTGGCGTTCGGCTTCGCCCTGATCACCTGGTGGCGCCTGATCAAGATGGGCCCGGTCAAGCGCCGCTAGTGCCTGCCGCCTAGGTCAAACGGACGCAGGTACCTGGCCGGCCGGTAGGACACGTACGCCGGGGCGGTCGCGCACACGCCGTCGACGGGCGACCCGGTCGGGCAGGTGCCATTCTGCGCGCTGAAGATGTTAGCCGCCGGGCCGAGGGCGATGGCCGCTGCGTTCAGGCTGGCGGGCTCCAGCGCCTGCCGGTCCCACCTGCCGGTGCTGATCCGGTTCAGCAGCACTTGCACGGCGGCGATGGTCTCGGCTGGTGTGAATGCGCAGTGTCCGGCCCGGCTGACAAACAGCTGCCGAAGCAGGTCGGCGTTCCCGGCCCTGCGGACGACCGCAGCGTAAGCCTGCTCGTTCTCCGGCACCACGAGTCCATCACCGGTGGTGTGCAGCGACAGCACCGGCACCGAGATGTGGCCGTTGAAGCTGATATTGCGGGCCAGGTAAGCCACGGCCTTGGGGTCTGCGCTGATCCCCGCCGCGTGGTTCAGCGTGCGCACGTCGGCGCGCAGGTTGAGGCCCGCGGCCTTATACAAGGCGACGACCTCGGGATAGTCCGCCGACTTGCGCAGCTGGCTGGCGAAATTCACGCCCGTCGTCCAGGACGGGTTGCCGCCGGCCACCTGCTCCAGGTTGGCGCGGAAGTCGAAGACGAACGGGAAGTCGACGTTGGCATCCCATTGGTACTGGTTGGCCTCCTGCGCCGCGTAGTCGGTGCTGGCGGGCTCGGTCGACAACGGCGTGTACCAGCCCGGCGTGTCGCCGAGGGCGGCCGCGAGCGCCAGCTTGGCCCGGCCGGCCGGTGTCGCCTGCGCCTGCGCCGCGGCCTGCTCGGCAATGCCAAGATTCGCGGTCGCGCTGGTGATGCCCACGACCTGGAGCCCCGTCGACGACGCCAGCAACTGCTGGAAAGCAAATGCGGAGTCCAGCGCCGTGTTCCAGGTGGCGACGCCGCCGGCGAGCACGCCGCACATCGGGAGCGCCGCGGTGAACCGCTTTGGATACCGCTGGATAAGGCCGGCCGTGATGATGCCGCCAAGCGAGTGGCCCCATGCGATCGTCTGGTGTGGCCTGCCGTAGGTCGCTCCGAACAGGTTCAGCGTGGCGATCTGGTCCGGCAGCGCCTGCTGGATGGCCCAGCCGGTGGCCGAGTAGGACGATCCGGCCAGCGCGTAGCCGTGGCTGAGTAGCCAGGCGCCGGTCACTGGATCGCCCACGTCCTGCGCCGGGTTGGCGGAGCCAGGGGTCACATAGCCGTGGCTATAGAGGAACAGCGTGCCGTTCCAGCTTCCGGCCGGGCACTGGATCTGGTAGGTAGCGCCGTCAGCGAGGCTGCCGCTCGCCGTTGTCACGGTGCCCGTGCCGCCGCATGCGCTCGACGCCGCAGCGGACGCGCCTGCAGCCGGCGTGACGACCGCCGCGACCGCCGCCGCTGCGACCGCTAGGCGACCCGCCTGCAGGAACCAGGATGTGCTGAGCAGCCTGCGTGCCATGAACGCTCCCTGTGGCCCGGTCGAAACATATCCAGCTATGTGAAGTCCCGCTTACGGGACCATAGCCTGATAAAGCGACAGACAACAGGGGTCACATTCGGCCAGCGTCGACGATGCGCCGCAGGAAGCGGCGCGTCCTCTCGTCTTGGGGATCGGTGAACAGCTCAGCAGGCGGAGCTTCCTCGATGATCACGCCCTCCTCGAGGAAGCACACTTTGCTGGCGATGTCCCTCGCGAAGCCCATCTCGTGAGTGGCGATCAGCATCGTCATCCCGCCGGCGGCGAGCTCCCTGATCACGTCCAGCACCTCAGCCACCAGCTCGGGGTCGAGCGCACTGGTCACCTCGTCGAGCAGCATGATCTGAGGCTGCATTGCCAGTGCCCGGACGATCGCCACGCGCTGCTGCTGTCCGCCCGACAGCCGGTCCGGGTACTCGCCCTGCTTGTCCGCGAGCCCGAACCTGGTCAGCAGTTCCTTGGCCAGATCTTCTGCTTGCGCCCTGGACATGCCGAGGGCCTTGGTCGGCGCCAGGGTCACATTCCGCAGCACGGTCATGTGCGGGAACAGGTTGTACGACTGAAAGACGATGCCGACCTCGCGGCGCACCCGGTTCGCGTCGATGCCGGATCCGGTCACCTGGTGGCCGAGCAGGCTGATCCGCCCGGAGTCGATCGGCTCCAGCAGGTTGAGGCAGCGCAACAGCGTCGACTTGCCCGATCCGGACGCCCCGATGAGGCAGATGACCTCGTGCGCTGCCACGTCGAGACTGACACCGCTGAGCACCAGGTTCGGGCCGAAGGACTTGTACACGTCCTCGACCACGATTGCGCCAGACGACCCGTCAGTGACTGGCTGCCCGGCTGCGCCACGCTGTTTGGCGGTCACGCCATCGCCCCGGCGAGCCGGCGTCGCCGGTCACGGTCGATCAGGCCGTCGGTGAACCTCGCCAGCGGGATAGTCAGCACCAGGAACAAGATCGCCGCCACGGTCAGGCTTGAGTAGTTGAAGACCGTGCTGCCGTAGATCTGAGCGGCCTGATTAGCCTCGATGGCGCCGAGCACGCCGACCAGCGCGGTGTCCTTCTGGAGGCTGATGAAGTCATTGAGAAGCGGCGGGACGATGTTCCGGATGGCCTGCGGCAGGATTACGTAGCGCATGGCGGTGCCCTGCGTCAGCCCGAGCGAGCGCGCCGCGGCGACCTGGCTGCGGTGCACCGAGTTCAGTCCGGCGCGGTAGACCTCGGACACATAGGCGGAGTAGGACAGCGTGAGGGCTACCACGCCGTAGACCGCGTACGACTGGCTGGAGATGAAGGACAGCCGAAGCGCGGGCAGGCCGAAACCGACCGCGTACACCACGAGCAGGAGCGGTACGCCGCGGAAGAAGTCGACGTAGATCATCGCGAGCACCCGCAGCGGGAACAGCACCGGCCCGGTTGACTGCCTGATCAGCGCGATCACCAGGGCCAGGACGAGGATCATGACCTCGGCCGCCAGGAACATCTGGATGTTCAGCCAGATGGCAGCCCCGACCGAGTAGTAGCCCTTCGCCGGATCGCCGACAAACGACTGCCACATGTCGTGCAGGTCGAAGAACGTGTGGCGGACCTGCGTGCTGCCTGGCGCCGCCAGGAAGATCGCTCCAAGGGCAGCCAGCACGACCAGGGTGCTCAGCGTGGAAACGACGCTGGCCCGGCGTCCGCCGCCGTAGAGCAGTCGCGGCCCCCGGCCCGTGGCGCCGAACCCCGCCGGCCGGCAGGCCTGCGCTCAGGCCGGCCGATAGCATCGGCGGCCCATCTTGTGGCCCGTACTCGCGGTCACCCAGACCGCCGCCGAGCTGGCTGCCGGTCATCGCGAGACTGCGGTAGTGCTGGGCGCCACTACGGCTTGATGGTGGGAACGGAAGTGTAGATCTGGAGGTACGTCGTCTGAAGCGCGGCCAGCGTCCCGTTGGACTTCAGCGTCGCGATCGCCTTGTTGACGCAGCTGACCAGCGGGTTGCCCTTGCTGAAGAGCAGTCCGTAGTGCTCGCCGGTGCTCGGGAACTGCGCCACCATCTCCGAATTCGGGATCTCCGATGACGAGATGTACTGGGCGGTGGGCGTGTCGGTCACGAACGCAGCGATCTGGTTGGTCTGCAGGGCCTGCTTGACGTCGTTCAGCGTGGAGAACACCTTGGGCTGGCTCGTCGGCTGGATGCTGCCCGTGATGAAGGCCAGGCTCGTGGTCCCGATCTGGTCTCCGTAGACGTAGGTCTTCAGCTGCGCCGGCGAGTGCCTGGTCGCGATGGGCGAGCCCTTGAGCGCGACCAGCGCCTGCTGCACGTCGTAGTAGCTACTCGAGAACGACACCGCGGTAGCGCGCTGCGCGGTGTATGAGATCTCGTTGACGTCGAAGTCGAACTTCTTCGGACCCGGCGCGTAGGAGGCGTCGAAAGGCTCGTATGCCCAGTGCACCTGGGCGGCCTTGAAGCCGAGCTGCTTGGCGATCGCGTAAGCGACGGCGCTCTCGTAGCCCTTGCCATCCGCCGGGTTGTTGTTGTCGAACCACGGCGGGTAGGCCGGCTTGTCGGTGGCGACCGTGAGCGCACCGTGGTGATACAGATGGGACTGGATGCCCGCGTACGTGCAGCTCAGCGTGCCGGTACCGGCAGCGCCGCTGGGAGACGTGCTGCTTCCGCAGGCTGCCAGTCCGGCGGCAGTGGCTGCCACGACAGCGACTAGCGCGACCCGACGCATCATCACTTACTCCGTTCGCAACGGTAATTCCAGGCTTTGGGTAGCCTATATTCCCGGACGACCGAATCTGCCCCTCCTGGCCGGGGTCACCGGCCAGGACGGGCAGATTGCCGGCTGCTACCGGTACTAAGGCGCAGTGCCGCGCACGTAAATGCGGGTCACGCCGATGCGGACCTGCTTGTGGAACCAGTTCACGACGTCGTCGTAGAGGCGGACGCACCCGTGCGAGGCCGGGTACCACGGGACCGCGTCGCCGCCGTGAATGGCGTAGGCACGCCCGATGAAGAAGACCGGATTCTCCATGTACCCGAGCGGTACCTTGATGTCGCCCTGCAGGTACGACAGCGCCCTGTAATTGCCGTCCGGGGTAACGGCGTAACCGCAGGACCCCTGGTTTGGCGGCGGGTCGCAGAAGTAGTACCGACCGCCCGAGGAGATGTGCAGGATCAGCTGCGGCTTGTTGTTGCGGTACAGCACCAGGACCTGGATGCTCTGGTTGATCTCAATCCGGCCGGGGCCGCCGTTCGGCACCAGGACCTTAGGTGCCCGGGGGTTGATCAGGTCGTGGCGGAAGGCCCGCGTGATGACCGAGCTCCCGCCGTTCAGCGGCAGCCCCTGGACCTCCTTGAAGGCCCACACCGCTTCTTCGAGGTCCGGGCCGTACTGCCCGTCAGCAGGCCCGGCGTAGTAACCCAGTGCGTTCAGGCGCTTCTGCACGCTCCTGACCGCCGGGCCGTGGTTGCCGAGGCTCAGGTTGATCGTCGGCGGCACGTAGGGCGCCGCGGCAGCGGCCTGGCCGGCCTGATCCGCGTGCCCCGCCGGGGCGGTGTAGCCCGCCGGGGCGGTGTAGCCCGCTGGGGCGGTGTGGCCCGCTGGGGCGGTCGGCGCCGCGCTGGCCGAGCCGATCTGCAGGCAAGTCGCTGCCCCGATCGCCGTCACCGCCCCCGCACAGAACAGCCAACGGTGAACTGAATGCCTCATCGTCACCCCTTGTTAGTACCCGCCCCAGATGCCGTAATCGCAAAACATGACCAAAGCATGGCGGCAATGCCAAAGAAGACTTGTTCGGATTTCTAGACGTTTAAGCCTAACTGTTGGTTGCCCGAGCAAGATCTCGACTTGATCCCAATGAGTCTGGCCGGCCCCTGCCGCCACGCCGTCCCCACCAGCCCGCCGCCCCCACCAGCCCGGAGTGTGCTGGCCGACGGCGCGGGTATTTACCCCGATGTCGTTCTCATCGGCAGCCGCGCCAGCGGCTGCCGGTCGCAGGATCGGGGGAGCGGTGAATCTGGTGGCGGCAGAGCAGGTGCGCGCGGCGGGGCTGTGCGCGCACGTCCCGGCCGGGATGACGGGCGCACGGGCCCGCAGGCCCGCCAGCCAGTGACGGCGCTGGCGGGCGCCGCGAGCCAGCAGATCCGGCCACGGCTGGTAAGCAAGCGCGCCGACATGCGCACCGCGGAGTTGCTCGACGACCTGGCCGCGCGGCTCGGATACCGCATCCGGCGCGGCAAGAACCGCCCGGAACTGGTCCAGCGCGACGGCAAGGTAGCGCAGACATGGCGGCAGGACTTCCCGTACCAGCAGCGCATGGGCCGGAGCAAATACGAGAAGGTCGTTCGCGGACTCCAGATCGAGCTTCTCAAGTTGCAGCACCACGTCAAGGCCACCGGTAGCCGGCTGGTCATTGTCTTCGAGGGCCGCGACGCGGCCGGCAAGGGCGGCACGATCAGGCGGTTCACCGAGAACCTCAACCCGCGGGGGGCCCGGACCGTGGCACTGGAGAAGCCAACCAACCGCGAGCAGACCGAGTGGTATCTGCAGCGATACATCGCGCATCTGCCGGCTGCAGGCGAGCTGGTGATGTTCGACCGGTCCTGGTACAACCGGGCCGGTGTCGAGCGCGTGATGGGCTTCTGCCGTCCCGACGAGTGCATGGAGTTCCTGCGCGAGGCGCCCGAATTCGAGCGGATGCTGGCCAGGGACGGCATCACGCTGATCAAGTTCTGGTTCTCCGTCTCCAGGGCCGAGCAGCTACGGCGCTTCATTCACCGCCAGCACGATCCCGTCAAGCGCTGGAAGCTCAGCCCGATCGACCTGGCGTCGCTGGATAAGTGGGACGAGTACACCGACGCTAAGGAAGCAATGTTTTTCTACACCGATCTGGCTGACGCCCCGTGGACCGTCGTGAAGAGCAACGACAAGAGGCGCGCCAGGCTCGAGGCGATGCGCTACGTCCTGAGCCGGGTGGCCTACGAGGACAAGGACAGTCAGCTCGTCGGGCAGCCAGACCCGCTGATCGTGGGTCGTGCGCCGATGCTGTACGAGGGCGGCGACGAAGCCAGGCCCGCCTAGACCCGCTGTTGCTCATGCGGCCAGCCCGCCTCGATCGTCACGCTAGGCCGACGCAGGACGAGACTGCCTGGGTCCGCCCGGGCCGGCCATCGCCCGGCGCCGGCCGGACGGACGGTCAGCTGCAGATCCCGAGCACCCGGCCGGCCGCAACCAGCCCACTGCCCGGCCCGGACAGCCAGCCTGGCGGCGATGTCGCCGCCGCCAGGACCGAATCCGGAGAACACGGCCGCCGGCGCAGCCTGACCGCCCGTGCCTCGAACGCAGGCCAGGCTGCACGGGCCGGTCGTGCCACTGCTCGCGAGTTCAGGGGCCAGCAAGATCGCGACGCCCAGCTGAGCGGGGTCCGTGGCGTTGCCGACGAGCCCGCCGACGGGAAGCATCGGGGCCAACGTCAGCCAGCTCCCCGGCGCGGCCAGTATCGTCAGCCGGGCGAGGTCGGCGCTGGTGACGGTCAGCCACAGATCGAGGTCAGCGAGATCGATCACGCCGACAGGCCCGCCGGCGACGGGCACGTCCGTCACCGGGCCGGCCAGGGCACGCTGCAGGCCGGCCCCGTCGACCGGACTGCCATCGGACATCTGCGCGTACAGCGCGTGCGGCTCGTCCAGCACCAGCACGCGCTCGGGCCCGGCGAACGCGCCCAGCATCCGCACGAACCCGCACCGCCAGGCCGACGTGCTGAGCCAGTCCGCGCCCGCGCGCTCGAGCGCCACCGAGAGCTGGATCCCGCGGATCGACAGCGGCAGCACCAGGCGCCCGGCAGGACCAAGCTGGTCGAGCCAGGCCGGTGCGATATCCCAGGCACCCGCGGTGACGATGATCCGGTCGAAGGGCGCACCAGCCGGATCGCCGAATCCGCCATCTGCGCACCGCACCGTCACTGTCTCGTATCCGGCGTCGATCAGGCTCGACCGCGCCCGGCTCACCAGGTCGGGGTCGATGTCGATGCTGACGACCTCGCCCGTCGGGCCGACGACGGCCGCCATCACCGCTGCGTTGTAGCCGCTGCCAGTCCCGATCTCCAGTACCCGGTGGCCCGGCCGGAGACCGAGCTGATCCAGCATGATCGCCATCATTGCTGGCTGAGACGACGAGCTCACTGGCATGCCGTCGGGCCCGCACTTGATGACGAACGCCTCGTCGCGGTAGGCGGCGGCCGGGCCGACCTCGGGCACGAACAGGTGCCTCGGCACGCGCGCGAAGGCATCCTGCACCGATCGGCTGAGCCGGCTGCCGCGATGGCGTAGCTCGGTTACTAGCCGGGCGCGCGCAGCGTCCGGAGACGCGCTATCGAGTGGATCGGGCTGGTTCATCCAGGCGGGTTCGCGAGGGTCCATGGCATGACTACCTCCCCCGCCTCCACCTTAGGCGCGAGACCGTCGAGACGCGGGTGGAGTGCCCTCAGCGGGCCGCGGCCAGGGGTCCTCAGCTGCGGCTGGCGCGCAGCTGAGACACGGCGTACAGCGCGATGCCGGCCGCGATGCCCGCATTGAGCGACTCAGCCTGGCCGCTGATCGGAATCCGCGCCACCACATCGCAGCGCTCAGCCACCAGCCGGGACAGGCCCCTGCCTTCAGAGCCGACCACGAGCACCAGCGGCGCGTCGGCAAGCTCGAGGTCACCGATGTCCGCGGATCCGCTGGCTGCCAGGCCAGCCACGAACAGGCCGTCGTCCTGGTAGGCGTCCAGTGCCCTGGTCAGGTTGGGCGTCTGCGCCACCGGAACACGGGCGAGCGCGCCGGCCGACGCCTTCCACGCCCCGGCGCTGACGCCGGCCGAGCGCCGGGCCGGCACGAGGATGCCGTGCCCGCCGAAGGCGGCGACCGACCGCGCAACCGCACCGAGATTGCGCGGGTCGGTGACGCCATCAAGCGCGACGATGAGCGGCTGCTGGTCGGCCTTCCTCGCGGCGTCCACCAGGTCGGCTGGGTCGGCGTAGGAGTACCGCTTGATGCGCAGCGCCAGGCCCTGGTGGATGGCGCCACCGGTGATCCGGTCCAGCTCGGCGCGGCCAGCCTCTACCACCGGAATGCCAGCGTCGGCCGCGAGCATCACGGCCTGCCCGATCCGCTCGTCGCTGTCGAGCCGCGGTCCCACGTGCAGCGCGGTCGCGGGGACATGCGCACGAAGTGCCTCAAGTACCGGGTTGCGCCCGGCCACGAGCTCGGCGACCGACCCGCCGGCCCCGCGTGCCTGGCGCGCCGCCCGGCCATCGCTCGCGCGCCCGGTCCCTGTCGTCCGCGACCGCGTGCCTCCGCCCTGCGACGAGCCGGTCCGGCCGCTCGGCGTGTCCCTGGCCGCCTTCTTCGCCTGCGCGGCGGCCCGACGCTGCGCCGGGTGCCCAGTGCGCTGCTCGGCCGGCGGCGTCGGGCCCTTGCCCTCGAGCTTGCGCTTGCCGTATCCGCCGGTGCCCGGCCGCGGCTTGCCCGACTTGGTCCGGCCGCCACCGCTGGCCCGCCCGGTCATGAGCGCAGCTCCCAGCGGGGCCCGCGCGGGGTGTCCTCGACGAGCACGCCTGCCTGCAATAGCTGGTCCCTGATCGCGTCAGCGGCGGCGAAGTCCTTGCGCGCCCGTGCCGCCTGCCGTTGCTCGAGTGCCACCCCGATCAGCGCGTCGACGACCTGCCGCAGGTCGCCGCCCGCCTGCTCAGCGGTCCACGGCGGGGCGAGCGGGTCGAGCCCGAGCACCGCCAGCATGGCCCTGACTTCGACCAGGCACTTCGCAGTGCCAGCGGCATCTCCGGCCGCCAGGGCCGCGTTCCCTTCCCTAACAGACTCATGCACGATCGCGAGCGCTTGCGGGACGGCCAGGTCCTCATCCATGGCCGCGCTGAACGCGGCGGGGAGCGACGAGGTGCTGACCGTGGCCAGGTCGGCTAGCGCGCCGTCGCCTGCCAGCAGCTCCGCGGCCCTGATCACGAAGCCCTCAAGCCGACGGTAGGCAGTGACGGCCTCGGCGAGCGCCGCGGCGGAGTAGTCGACTTCCGAGCGGTAGTGCGCCTGGCCCAGGTAGTAGCGCAGCTCGACCGGCCGGACCCGGTTGATCATGGCGTCGACGAGGAGCGAGTTGCCGAGCGACTTGCTCATCTTCTCGCCGCCGATGCGCACTAGCCCGTTGTGCACCCAGTACCGCGCGAACCCGTCGCCGGCCGCGTGCGACTGAGCTAGCTCGTTCTCGTGGTGCGGGAAGATCAGGTCCAGGCCGCCGCCGTGGATGTCGAACGTCGGGCCCAGGTACTTGGTCGACATGGCGGAGCATTCCAGGTGCCAGCCGGGTCGGCCAGGACCCCAGGGCGTCGGCCACGTCGGCTCTCCCGGCTTGGCGCCCTTCCAGAGCGCGAAGTCGCGCGGATCGCGCTTGGCGCCTTCGCTGTCGGTATCTCCGGCCGCACGCATGTGCTCGAGCCGCTGGCCCGACAGCGAGCCGTAGTCAGGGAGCGAGCTCACGTCGAAATACACGTCACCTTGTGACGCGTAGGCGTGGCCAGCATCGATCAGCCGCTGCATCAGCACGATCATTTCGGGAACGTGGCCGGTGGCACGCGGCTCCACCTCCGGCGGCTCGCAGCCGAGCGCGTCGTAGGCACGCGTGAACGCACGCTGATTACGCTCGGCCACCGCCCACCATGGCACTTGCTCTTGCTCGGCGGTGCGCAGGATCTTGTCGTCGATGTCGGTGACATTCCGGCAGTACGTGACCTCATAGCCAGACGCCCGCAGCCAGCGGACCAGGATGTCGAAGTTCACGCCTGACCTGATATGACCGATATGCGGCGGTGCCTGCACCGTGGCGCCACACAGGTACAGCGAGACCCGCCCTGGTTGCAGCGGCGAGAACTCGCGCACCGAGCGCGTAGCGGTGTCATGCAGGCGTAGCGTCACGCGCCAAGGTTACGGGATGCGCGCGGTCCAGCGCGGCGCGTGCCGGCCCGGGTGCCGTCTCCGCAGCCGACCTGCCAGGCCGGCCTGCCAGGCCGGCCTCAGCTGCCGATGACGACGTGCGACGGGGTTACCCGCACGATCACCCGCTGGTTGCCTGGCGCGTCCTGGAAGGATTCGCCGGTGTACTTCTGCGCAAGCTCCTCGATCAGGGATCCCTCCGGGTCATCGGAGATGGTCGCGGTGCCCCGGATCTCGAGGTACTCGTACGGGTCGGCGGCCGCGTAGATCACCAGGCTGGTGCGGGGGTCGGCCACCAGGTTCCGGTACTTGCGCCTGTGCTTGACGGTCGAGTACAGCACGTCGTCACCGTCGCGCTTGACCCACACGACGCTCGCTTGCGGCGCGCCGTCCGGCTCGATGGTTACGACCGTGGCGAAGTTAGGTCCGTCGACAAGCTCTTGCGCCCGTTCGGGCAGCCGTGTCATGTGCTGCTCCCTTCTTCCTCGGGTGGCCGGGTTCGCGCTGTGGCCCAGGTCAATCCTCGCGGTCGCGGGTGCCAGCGCGAGCGCTCGGGCCGGCATACTGGCCGCCTGCGCGTGCGCTCGGGCTGGCACGCCGGTCTTCACCCTGTCTGCCCGCGCGAGCACGCGGGCCAGCACGCCCGTCCTCACCCTGTCTGCCTGCGCGAGCACGCCGACCAGCACCCAGTCCTCACCCCGGCCGCGCGAAGCACGCCGGCCGGCGAACTGCACGCGTCCCGTACCGTGGAGCGCATGAGCGGGCCGGGGCAGCGACTGCACAGCCGGGCGCTGGGCTCGAGGCTCGCGGACCTGGCAAGACGTCGGCGGGTCGCGGGTACCGCCGCCGCGCTCGTGCTCGTTGTGGCCGCGGCCGGCGCTGCCGTCGCAGCGGCATCGGGCACCGGTCATCCGCCCGGCCTCGTGCGCCATCGCACGCTGGCAGCCCGGCATAAGCCGGCCGGACCGCCCCAGGACAGACCGGGACCGGTTGTGCTGGTGCCGGGTTATGGCGGCGAGACCGGCTCGCTTGGCGAGCTAGCCAGCCGGATCCGCGCAAGCGGCCGGGCAAGCCATCGTGCTGCGCCTGCCGGGGACCGGAACGGGCAGCCTGGTCGCGGATGCTGCCCTGCTGAACGCGGCCGTCGAACGCGCGCTGCGGCGCGGCGCTCCGTCGGTCGACGTCATCGGCTACTCCGCTGGCGGCGTCGTGGCGCTGCTGTGGGCTCGACGTGACGACGGCGCTGCCAGGGCGCGGCGGGTCATCACGCTCGGCGCGCCGTTCCACGGCACGCAGCTCGCGGCCGCGGCGGCGGCGCTCGTGCCGGGCGAGTGCCCGGCCGCCTGCCGCCAGCTCGTCCCTGGCAGCTCTGTGCTCGCCAGCCTCGACGTGGCAAGCCCAGCCGGGCTGCCTCCGTGGCTGTCGCTGTGGACCACCGACGACCTCGTCGTCACGCCGCCTGACTCGGCGCGGCTGCCTGGCGCTATCGACGAACCGGTGCAGGCTGTCTGTCCCGCGCTCACCGTAAGCCATTCACAGCTGCCGACGAGTCCGGCCGTGGTTGGCATGGTCCTGGCAGCGATCGGCCGCGCTCCGCTGGCGCGGCCAGCCAGGTCCGCCTGCGGCTGACGGCCGCGATGCAGTTCACGCGATGCAGTTCAACTGACAGTGGCGATGCGGTTGCCGTAACCCTGACGTGGCACTTCATGGCTCCGCGCGATCTTGAGTCCTGGTTTGTCGGTTTTGCGGGTGCGGAAACCATGAAGTCTGGTCGAGAAAACCATGAAGAGTGGGCGATGCGGAAGCCTGACCGAGCGCAGTTCATTTGACGTCTAACTCTTTGGTATCTAAGCTTCTTCGCGGGCGAGCTGGTACGACGAAGGAGCGCGAGATGAGCGACACCACTGAGGCCAGGCCGATGGTCGCTGCAATCGGCACCTATCCCGATCTGGCGGGCAAGGTCGCCGTCGTCACGGGCGGCTCGCGCGGAATCGGCGCGGCAACAGCCGCCGCGTTCGCCGCGAATGGGGCGGCGGTCGCCGTGATCGGCCGGGACGAGGCGGCCCTAGCGGCTGTCTCGGCCGACATTGCCGCGCACGGCGGCCGCGCGATCTGGGTGGCCGCCGACTGCACGGTGCCTGCCGATCTCGCCAGGATGACCGCCACCGTGTCGGCCGAGCTGGGACCGGCCGACATCCTGGCGGCCTTCGCCGGCGGGAACGGCATGCCGGTGCCAACTGAGTCTGAGCGCCCTGAGCACTGGCGGGAGGTTATCGAGACCGACCTGAACTCCGTCTTCTACACAGTGCACGCCGTGCTGCCCGCGATGCTGGCACGCGAGCGGGGCGTCATCGTCACGATGTCATCTGCCGCGGCGCGGCAGGCCGCCAAGTCGGCCGCGGCTTATGCCGCGGCCAAGGCAGGCGTCATCGCGTTCACGCGGCATCTGGCGGGCGAGCTGGCTCCGCGCGGCATCCGGCTGAACTGCATCGCCCCGTCCGCCACTGAGAACGACAAGATGCGGGCCTGGATGTCAGCAGATCAGCGGGCCGCGCTTGGCGCCAGCTTCCCGCTGGGGCGCATCGGCCAGCCGGCCGACGTGGCGGCGGCCGCCTTGTTCCTTGCTGCCGATGCGTCCTCCTGGATCACCGGCGCCACGCTCGACGTGGCCGGCGGCAAGATCATGGTCTAGCCGCCTGGCGCAAACTTCGGTCCGGCGCAGCACCAGACGCGCGGGCCGGCGGATCAGAAGCCCGGGCCCTCGTCGGCAGGCCGCGAGCTGTAGTCGCCGCGCGCCGCGCCTGCCCAGCTCCAGGCGTACTCGGGATCTTCGGCCGAGCGACCCGGACCGGCCAGATACAGCGGCCGGAACGTGTCGATCATGACGGCGGTCTCGTCGGTCGTCGTCTTGCCCGCGGCGACGGCCTCGATGACCGCCTCGACCGCACCCGGCTGCGGGCCGTGAGTGAACCCGGCCGGATGGAGCGTGATCGAACCGAGGCCGACGCCTGAGCCCTTACGTGCCGAGTAGTCGCCGGCCACGTAGTACATCATCTCGTCGGAGTCGACGTTGTGGTGGTTGTAAGGGATCGGCACGGCCTCGGGGTCGAAGTCGAGCGGCCGCGGACAGAACGAGCAGATCACGAAGTTCGGGCCCTCGAACGTCTGGTGGACGGGCGGCGGGGCGTGGGTCCGCTTCACGATCGGCTCGAAGTCAGCGATGTTGAACGCGTACGGATACAGGTAGCCATCCCAGCCGACTACGTCGAACGGGTGGTAAGCGTAGGTCAGCCTCGTCAGGCCGGCCGAGGTGCGCACGATCACCGGGACGTCCTCGCCCGCCGCGATCAGCGGGCCGTCGGGCCCCCGCAGGTCGCGTTCGCAGTACGGAGCGTGCTCAAGGAACTGGCCGAACTGCGACAGGTACCGGCGCGGCGGCCGGATATGACCGCGTGCCTCCACAACCAGAGCGTGCACGCCGTCGCCGCTCGTGCGCCAGCGGTGGATAGTGCCGCGGGGCACGATCACGTAGTCGCCGGCGCCTGCCTCGATGGTGCCGTAGACCGACTCGAACGTCGCCGATCCAGACCGGAGGTAGACGGCCTCGTCGCCGGATGAGTTGCGGTACAGGTCCGAGTCGGCAGCTGCGGCCGCGAACGAGATCCGCACGTCGTCGTTGGCCATCATCAGCTGCCTGCCGAGCACCAGGTCGCCGCCGGCTGGCAGGTCTTGCGTGCGGAAATGCCGGGGCAGCAGCGGGTGATTAGGCGCCAGCTGCGCGTCGCCCGCTGCGTCCGTCACGGCCTCGCTCTTCACGATCGCTGTCGGCGGGTGCTCGTGGTACAGCAGCGAGGAATCGGAGGCAAAGCCCTCCTCGCCCATCAGCTCCTCGGCGTACAGGGTCCCGGCCGGACTGCGGAAGCGGACGTGACGCTTGCGCGGAACCTCGCCGGCCACGCGGTAGTACGGCATGTCGTCCTACTTTCTTGAACTGTCGGGCTCGGGCTGATCATTCGTAAGATCGGCTGGCCTGAGGGCTGCGGGTATGGCTGTCATGTTGTCGCCGCTGGCATGGCCGAGGAGACATGGCCGCCCGGAGCCCGCGACGACTCGACCGCCTATTGAGAGATGCGATGCGATCGCTGTGTAGGACGATGTCGGCGAGGTCGTCTGCGGTCTGGTGACAGGACGAGCTGATGGAGGTGGCGGGTGGCCCAGATCTGGGCTGGGATGGATGTCGGGAAAGAGCATCATCACTGCGTGGTGATCGACGCGGATGGCGGGCGGCTGCTGTCGCGCCGGGTCTTGAACGACGAGGCGGTGCTGCTGGAGCTGATCAGCGACGTTCTGGCGATCTCGCCGGAAGTCTTGTGGGCAGTCGACCTCAATCACGGCGGGGCGTCGCTGCTCATTGCGCTGCTGGCAGGGCATGGGCAGCCGGTGGCGTACCTGACCGGCCTGGCCGTCCACCGGGCGTCGGGTACTTACCGGGGCGAGGGAAAGACCGATGCCCGCGACGCGTTCGTCATCGCTGACCAGGCTCGCGTGCGCCGGGACCTGGGCCTGCTGCGGCCCGGCGACGAGATCGCCGTTGACCTGCGGATACTGACCACCCGCCGCAGTGACCTGGTCGCTGACCGGACCCGGCAGATCAACAGGCTCCGGGCCCAGCTCCTGGAGATCTTCCCCGCGCTGGAGCGTGCCTTCGACTACAGCAAGAACAAGGCCGCCCTGGTCCTGCTGACCGGCTACCAGACCCCGGCGGCGATCCGCGGCGCGGGCGTGCCTGGCATCGAGTCCTGGCTGCGCGGCCACAAGTCCCGCAACGCCGCCGCGCTGGCCCGGGCCGCCTTCGAGGCGGCGCAGGCCCAGCACACGGCGGTTCCCGGGGAGGGGCCTGGCGCTGCGGTGGTGGCCCGGCTTGCCGAGGAGGTGATGGGCCTCGATGAGCAGATCGCCGAGATCAGCGCGCTCATCGAGGCCCGATTTCGCGAGCATCCGCTCGCAGAGGTGATCGTCAGCCTGCCCGGCATCGGCCCGGTCCTCGGCGCCGAGTTCGTCGCCGCCACCGGCGGCGACATGGCAGCCTTCGGCTCTGCCGACCGGCTGGCGGCTTTCGCCGGCCTGGCGCCCGCGCCCCGCGACTCCGGCCGCATCACCGGCAACCTGCACAGACCTCGCCGCTACCACCGCGGCCTGCTGCGCGTCTTCTACCTGTCCTCGATGGCCAGTCTCAGAAGCTGCCCCGCCTCGCGCACCTACTACGACAGGAAACGCGCTGCCGGCAAAACCCACACCCAGGCCCTGCTGGCCCTGTCCAGACGCCGCGCCAGCGTCCTGTGGGCGATGATCCGCGACGGCCAGTGTTATCAAGGCTCACCACACCTCACTGTCGTGGCTTGACAACTTCATTGAGATGTCTCCTTTGACGCCGCGATCGCGGGGTGTGCGCCCTGGCCCGGAGGCGGCGCGGTCCCGCACCTTGTCACGCCATTCTCCCGCGACTCGCCACCTGCCTGACTACCCGCCTGCTTGCTAACGGGTCGGATAGTTCGTGACTATTGGTTAGACGCGGTCCAGAACGGCATCGTGAGGAAGGATCCAGCAGGCCGATGAGCGTGCAGACCTCAAGGACCGACGAGCAGCCGGTCGGCGCTGGGCAGGGCGGCCCGGGCCGCCAGGAGAAGGCGCCGCGGGCCTTGCGAGTGCTCGGCCTCGTGGCGGTCTGCCTTGGCGTCGCCGCGCTGGCGGCCGCCACCTTCGTGCTCTCCTACTCCGCTATCCGCGCGGTGGCCTTGCAGGCTGGCATCACGCCGCGCCTCGCCAGGGGATATCCGCTGCTGCTGGATGCCATGCTCGTCATCGTGCTCGCCGCGGTACTGGCGCTGCGTTCTGCCGGGCTGCCAAGCAAACTGCTGGCCTGGCTGACCCTGCTGGTCGTCCTGGCCGCCGCGGCTGGCGCGGATGCCTTGCACGCGGCCGGGCAGCGGCTGCCCCACCAGGCCGCGGCTATCACCGCGGCCGTGCTGCCCTGGGGACTGGTGTTCATCGCGTTCGCGCTGCTGCTCGCCATGCTGCGGCACGCCAGGGTGCGGCGCACAGTCAGCACGACTGTGTCGGACGTGAATTCCGTGGCGCAAGGGCAGTGGGCCGGGGCCGATCTCGATGGCGCGACGATACCCGCCCTCGAACTGCCGACCCGCCAGTACCCGGCCGCGCTGCCGCATGCCACCGTGCCGGAGACCACTGTGCCGGAGACCACCGTGCCGGAGACCACCGTGCCGGAGACCACCGGGCCGGAGACCACCGTGCCGGAGACCACCGTGCCGTCCCATACGACGGTGCAGCCGGTCCTGGCTATGCCGCGGACGGCGAGCCCGACTGGGGTTGCCGATACCGACCCGGCCGGCGGCGACCCGGCCGGCATCAATCCGGCTCGCGACGACTACGCCAGCGCCGAGCCACCAGCGCAGCCTGAACTGGCGGTCGACTCGGACCTCGCCCCAGACGACCCGAGCACCGATGACTGGGCCAGCGAGCCGGCCGACGGCACGACGCCATATCCCGCCGAGTCGCTGCCGCGGGCTGTCTATGGGGACGCCGAGTCTGCGGCCGCTGACGCCGTCGACACCCGGAGGCCGGACGACCCAGACATGCCGATGTTCCACCGGATGTTTAGCGCGCCGACGCCACCTGCTGAGGTGTAAACCGCGGCGCGGTTAATCAGCCTGCTGGCGAGAGCGCTGAGAGCGGCGGGCGACGGCGCTGAGAGCGGCGGTCGACGCGCTGAGGGCGGCGGCTGCCGCCGGGTCGCGCCGCAGCGAACGCTAGCCGTCCGGGCTGAGCCGCGCCGTGGCGCTGTCCGCGCCGAGCATCGCGGTGGCGATAGCAGCGATCCCTTCGCCGCGGCCGGTCAGGCCGAGTCCGTCCGACGTGGTCGCACCGAGGCTCACCGAGGCACCGCCCAGCGCCGCCGCGAGCGTCTGCTCGGCCTCGGCGCGCCGGGCCGAGAGTCGCGGCCGGTTGCAGATCACCTGGATGGCCACGTTCCCGATCCGGAATCCGGCAGCCGCGGTCAGCCTCGCCGTCTCGGCGAGGAGCGCAGCCCCAGAGGCACCGGCCCACTCCGGCCGGTCGGTGCCGAACTGACTGCCCAGATCGCCGAGTCCAGCCGCCGACAGCAGCGCGCTACAAGCGGCATGGGCCGCGACGTCGCCATCAGAATGCCCGGTCAGGCCGTCCTCGCCCGGCCACAGCAGCCCAGCCAGGTACAGCGGGCGCCCTGAACCGATCGGATGAACGTCGACTCCGATGCCGACTCGCGGCAACAGGTCGGCCACGGTAATCAGGAAAAGGCCGTGGTCAGGAAGCGAGAATCTCGTCGAGCAGGGCCTCGGCCTTGTCCTCGTTGGTCTTCTCGGCCAGAGCGAGCTCGCTAACCAGGATTTGCCTGGCCTTAGCCAGCATGCGCTTCTCGCCAGCCGAGAGACCGCGCTCGCGGTCCCGGCGCCACAGGTCGCGCACCACTTCGGCGACCTTGTTGACGTCGCCTGAGGCGAGTTTCTCCAGGTTGGCCTTGTACCGGCGGGACCAGTTGGTCGGCTCTTCCGTATACGGGGCGCGCAGCACTTCGAATACGCGCTCCAGCCCTTCCTGCCCGACCACGTCCCGGACGCCGACTAGCTCAGCGTTATCCGCGGGAACACGCACAGTCAGGTCGCCCTTGTCGACCTTGAGCACGAGGTAGAGCTTGTCTTCACCCTTGATCACACGGGTTTCGATTTCCTCTATCCGAGCAGCCCCATGATGGGGGTAGACGACGGTGTCGCCGACCTTGAATGACATGTGGCATGTACCCCTTCCGCTGAACCCAAGCTTACCACGTGTAGCAGCGGTGATTAGCCGTCGTTAGTGGCAAAGGTGCAGGTCAATGGCGCCGTTGGCCAGATTCAATTTAGCCGGGTCCCGACCTGGCCGGCGCGGCGCGGCGCACCGGGCTGCCAGCGGGGGCAGCTGAGGTAGGACTGGCTGGCCCGCGGCACCCGTTACAGGCTCATACTGGGAGGAGACGTTCGCTCCTGCCGGAGAGGTAAGCGTGAACCCTGGCGGCGAACCGGAACGGGACGATACGGGCCTGCCACCGGTCGACATCGAGATTCCCGATGACGCGCGGGAACTCGATCGCGACGTGCAGGCGTACTACCGCGAGGTGCGCGCACAGCGTCGCCAGCAACGCGGTCTCAGGATGCGCGGCTCGCTCGCCAAGGACGGCATCATCTTGCCCCTGCTGGCCTGCTGCCTGATCCTGGCCTTGATCACCGGGACGCTGCTGACCGTGTTCACCGCGACTTCCGACCAGCTCCAGGGCCTGTCCGGAGGGTCCGGGAAGGCACCAGCCCGGCCACCGGCTTCTAGCAGCGCCAGCAGGTCAGCATCCAGCGGAGCCACACCAGGTGTCGGCACATCCGCGGCGGCCTCCGGCGGGACGCAGGCTCAGGCTCCTGCCATCCCCAATATCGTGCCCGGCGTGCTGCCACAGGCCGCCACGATTGCCGTCGATGGGCGGGGGCCGATCCTAGTACGGGATCTGCACCGGGCCGCACTGGTCCTCATTCCGGCGCAGTGCAATTGCACCGCGGCCGTGTCCTGGCTCATCGGCGTGGTGAGTGGTGCCCACGCCACCACCTATCTGGTCTACACCGACAGCAACAAGACCACGGTCGATCGGGTCTATGAGAGCCTCGGCGTTAGCCAGCGCGCACAATCATTGCTGGCCGTCGCCGCTGACAGCAAGCTGAGCAACAGCGTCCCGGACAGCCTGCCGGACGGCAAGCTGACGGCCATCCTGCTCGGTCCCACCAAGATCGAGTACGCCACGGCCCTCCACCCCGGCGACGACGCGACTACGCTCATCCGCGCTCTCACGCACTGAGACCCGCCGGCCTGGCAGAATCGTCGGCGTCCGCAGGCTGCGTCGGTCTCGCGGCCCGCCGTTGCCCAGACCGCCACGCCCGCCCAGGCACCCAGGCACCCAGGCACCCAGGCGCCCAGGCGCCCGGGGCAGCCTGCCCCTAATGGCCGGGCCGGCGCCAACCTGGGCTCGCTATATGGCTACGCTTTGCGACGTCTCTGGGACGTCCTCACGACGAGGGGAGCATGCCGTGATCGGGAGCGGCTGGGGAAGCGCATGGCCGCGCCGGCTTGTGCTCGTGGCGGTTGCCGCGCTGATTCCGGTCCTGGCCGGCTGCGAGGCTGGCAACAACGCGCCGACGCTGCAGTTTCACTACCCGACTGACGCCGCCGGCATATCAGTCGGCGACCTCGCGATCCGGAACGTGTTCGTCCTCGGCGCGCCCCTCGGCCGCAATCTCGCCACGGGCCAGTCAGCCAGCCTGTTCCTCGCCATGGTCAACAGCGGCTCGCCGGACAAGCTGATCAGCATCACCGCGCCCGGTACCGCCGCGTCGGTGACCCTGCCGGGCAGCGTCCCGGTGGTGTCCGGTCACCCGGTCCTGCTCTCAGGTCCACGGCCGCAGCTCGTCCTCACCGATCTGACGCGGCCGCTGGCCAGCGGCACGACCATCAGGCTCGTGCTGACATTCCAGAAGGCGGGCCCGGTCACGCTGATCGTCCCGGTGATGGCGCGGGCCAGCCACTATGTGACGTACGCGCCGCCACAGCCGATCATCACGCCCTCGACTGCCACGACACTGACGGCGACCAAGCACCACAAGGCGCACGCCAGCACGTCGCCGTCACCAACGCCCAGCCCGACCGGCTAGCGGCAGCACGGCCCGACAGCCACCGCGGGTCCGGTCCTGCTTAGCCGACTGGCTCGAACTTGTAGCCAAGCCCGCGGACGGTCACGATGTGGCGCGGGTTGGTCGGCTCGGTCTCGATCTTCGCGCGCAGGCGCTTGACGTGCACATCCAGCGTCTTGGTGTCGCCAACGTAATCGGCGCCCCAGACCCGGTCGATGAGCTGCATCCGGGTGAGCACCCGGCCAGCGTTGCGCAGCAGGACCTCGAGCAGCTCGAACTCCTTGAGCGGCAGCTGGACCTGCTGACTGCGAACCGTGACGACGTGCCGGTCGACGTCCATCCGGACCGGGCCTGACTCCATGATCGAGCTGATGGGCTCGTCGACGTCGCCACGGCGCCGGAGCACCGCGCGCATCCTGGCCACGAGCTCGCGCGAGGAGAACGGCTTGGTCACGTAGTCGTCGGCGCCGAGCTCCAAGCCGACGACCTTGTCGATCTCGCTGTCCTTGGCGGTCAGCATGATCACCGGGACATTCGACCGCTCGCGCAGGGTGCGGCACACCTCGCTGCCTGGCAGGCCGGGCAGCATCAGGTCGAGCAGCACGAGGTCGGCGCCGGTCCGATCGAACGTCTCGATCGCGTCCGGGCCGGTCGGGCACACCGCGACCTCGAACCCCTCCTTGCGCAGCATGTACGACAGCGCATCGCTGAAGGATTCCTCGTCCTCGACAACGAGCACCCGAGTCACTTCACTGCCTCCCTGACAGATCGCGCGTGCGCGTGGTCCGTTCGCGCTGTTGACTGATCCTTACCACCGGCCTGCAGGCCACGCCTCGCTCGAAGCGGCAGCCGGAGCGTGAATGTGGAGCCGTTGCCTTCCTTGCTCCAGACCGCGACGCTGCCCCCGTGCGCCGCCGTGACGTGCTTGACGATGGCGAGCCCAAGCCCCGTGCCGCCAGTCGCGCGCGACCGGGCCGGATCGACCCGGTAGAACCGCTCGAAGATCCGCTCGCGATCCCGCTCCGGGATGCCGATGCCCTGGTCGGTGACGCTGATCTCGGCCAGCCAGCTCGACGCGGAACGAGTCGCGATCAGCACCCTGGTCCGGTCCGGGCTGTAGGCCACCGCGTTTTCCAGCAGGTTGCGGACCGCGGTCACCAGCAGGTCCTCGTCGCCCATGATCGTGATACCGCGCTCGCCGCTGACCTCCAGCGAGATGCCGCGGGCGCTGGCGCGCATGCGCACCCGGTCGACGGCCTCGGAGACGACGTCGTCGAGCACCACCGGGGTGGGATCGGGTACGGGCTCGGCGGCCTGGATCCGGGACAGCATGATCAGGTCCTGCACCAGGTCGGTGAGCCGGGACGCCTCCTGCCGCATCCGGCCAGCGAACCGCAGCACCGCCTCCGGATCGTCGGCGGCCTCCTCGACTGTCTCGGCCAGCAGGGCCAGCGCGCCCACCGGAGTCTTCAGCTCGTGACTGATGTTGGCCACGAAGTCGCGGCGGACCTCGTCGACCCGGCGGCTCTCGGTCTGGTCCTCCGCAAGCAGCAGGATCAGCCCGCCGTCACCAACCGCCGGCCCGAGCGGGGCCACCCGGACCGCGAAGCTCGTGGCGCGGCCGTTGAACCGGCTCGTCATGATGTCGATCTCGCCTTCGCGGGGCAGGCCCTCGCGGCGGACCTGGCGGGCCAGGGCGAGCAGTTCGCCGACCACCAGCCGGTCGCCGTCCACGAGGCCGAACTCGCGCGCGGCTGCGCTCGAGCTGAGCACCTGGTCGTCGCTGTCGAGCACCACAGCCGACGACAGCAGGACCGCGAGTACCGAGTTGATGCCGGGGGGCAGCTTGCCGTCTGGAGACTGGCCCGAGTCTGGCATGTCCGTAGACATGACCGCTTGCACCCCCATCTCCACGGTTTGATGTTATGCGGGCCGCCTCATCCCGCCCACTGCCGAGCACCGCTACCTGCGGCTATTCGCGAAATGTTCACCCCAGCTACAGGTAGCGTCCATGTCGATTGTGCGCGCTAGGCACCAGCGAAGTGAACAGCACGGCGACCGCGGTTCGCTAGGGCTTTGCCGCGCCCTGCGCCCGGACGGCCTCGGCCGCCTGCGCGGCGGCCTCGGGGTCCAGGTACCGGCCGCCGGCCTGCACCGGCCGGAACTTGTCGTCGAGTTCGTACACCAGCGGCATGCCGGTGGGGATGTTCAGGGCCGCGATGTCGTGGTCGCTGATGCCGTCCAGGTGCTTGACCATGGCCCGGAGCGAGTTGCCGTGCGCCACCACGAGCGGGGTACGGCCGGCGGCAAGATCGGCGATGATCACGTCGTGCCAGTACGGAAGCATCCGCTGGACCACATCGCGCAGGCATTCGGCCCGCGGCAGCAGTTCGTCTGGTAGCAGGGCATACCGCGGATCGCCGGCCTGCGACAGCGGGTCATCGTCGGCTATCGGTGGCGGCGGCACGTCATAGGATCTTCGCCACAGCATGAACTGCTCGTCGCCGTACTCGGCCCTGGTCGCGGCCTTGTCCTTGCCTTGCAGTGCGCCGTAATGGCGCTCGTTCAGCCGCCAGGTCCGCCGCACCGGCAGCCAGCTCAGGGCGGCCACGTCCAGAGCGATGTTGGCCGTCTCGATCGCGCGGCTCAGCAACGAGGTGTGCACGACTCCAGGCCGCAGGCCGGCCTCGGTCAGCTGCTCGCCGGCCTGTGCAGCCTCCGCCCGGCCGCGCTCCGACAGCGGGACGTCGACCCAGCCGGTGAACAGTCCCTTGTCGTTCCATTCGCTCTCGCCGTGCCTGATCATGATGAGCGTGCTCATGGCGCAGATCCTAGTCTGGCTGGGCTGGGCGGCCAGGGCCTAGCGGCCCGCTGGGAGGCTTAAAAACCTATAAAACATGACGGGAACGTGGTGATTCTGGGCTCATCAAATACCGCAAAGCCGGTCCCGCCGGGCGGGAACATGGAAGCCCGCTCAGGGGTTGGTCAGTTCCGGAGGTGACACCAGTGCCGCGACGCTATCCACAGCGCATCGCGACCGTCAGCGTTCATACGTCGCCGCTCGAGCAGCCAGGTACCGGCGACGCAGGCGGTCTGAACGTCTACGTCGTCGAAGTCGCCAAGCGCCTCGCTGAGCGGGGCGTCGAAGTCGACATCTTCACCCGGGCGGTGTCCCGCGACCAGCCGCAGGTCGCGGAGCTCGCGCCCGGCGTGCTCGTCCGCCACCTCGCCGCCGGGCCGTTCGAAGACCTAGACAAATCGGATCTTCCCGGCCAGCTATGCCAGTTCACGTTCGAGCTGCTCAGGACCGAGGCCGCGCACGCACCGGGTCGCTACGACCTGGTGCACGGTCACTACTGGCTCTCTGGTCAGGTAGCCGCCGTCGCCAAGGAGCGATGGGGAGTGCCGCTCGTCCAGTCCATGCACACCCTGGGCAAGGTCAAGAACGCCGCGCTCGCCGCGGGCGACGCCGCCGAGCCGGACATCCGGCTGCGCGGCGAGGCCGAGGTGGTCGCGTTGGCAGACCGCCTAGTGGCCAACACCGACGACGAGGCCCGCCAGCTCATCGGGCACTACGGCGCCGACCCGGCGCGTGTCATCACCATCAATCCGGGGGTTGACCTGTCGGTGTTCCGGCCTGGGTCGCAGGCGGACGCCCGCCACCAGCTCGGCCTGCCAGCGGACGGCGTCGTGCTCGTCTTTGCCGGCCGGGTGCAACCGCTCAAGGCCCCCGACGTCGTGCTGCACGCCGCTGCCCGGATGATTGCCGACGACCCCGGCCTGGCGGACAGGCTGACGGTCGCGTTCGTCGGCGGCCCGAGCGGCACCGGACGGCAAGATCCCGATGGCCTCACCGAGCTCGCTGCCCGGCTGGGCCTGTCTGGCCTGGTCCGGCTGGAGCCGCCGTGCCCGCAGCCCGAGCTGGCGCAGTGGTACCGGGCCGCGACGCTGGTCATGGTGCCGTCCTACTCGGAGTCCTTCGGCCTGGTCGCGATGGAGGCACAAGCCTGCGGCACCCCGGTCGTGGCCGCTGCGGTTGGCGGGCTGCGCACCGCGGTCCGGCACGGCCACTCGGGGATCCTGGTCGACTCCCGCGATCCCGGCCACTACGCCC
The DNA here is from genome assembly GCA_963792725.1 of uncultured Actinomycetota bacterium. Lineage (GTDB taxonomy): Bacteria > Actinomycetota > Actinomycetes > Streptosporangiales > Streptosporangiaceae > JAJYUU01. The sequence continues at coordinate 1,158,956 of CAWBXJ010000006.1, forward strand.
AGGCTGTGCGTGAGCTGATCGCGGCACCGGCTGCGCTGGCCCGCCTCGCGCACGGTGCCAGGGAGCACGCGTCGCGCTTCGGCTGGTCGGCCACCGTCGACTCGCTGCTCCAGCTGTACGCGACTGTCACCGCGGAGACTGCCGCCGCGGTCGACGCGTGAGCGGCGAGCTGGCCGCGGCGCAGGCACTGGGCGCCGCGCTCGCCGAGCTTGGCGTCGACTACGAGTCTCCCTCCCCTTCGAGCTACCTCGTCACGCTGCCAGGCCAGCACAAGCTCAAGACCATGGCGTGGCTGATCGCCGGGACGCACAGCCTGCTGGTAGAGGCGTTCTTCTGCCGCCAGCCCGACGAGAACCACGCGGAGTTCTACCGGTTCCTGCTGGAGCACAACGCCCGCATGTACGGCGTCCACTTCGCCCTCGATCCGGTCGGCGACGTGTACCTGGTCGGCCGGCTCCCGCTCGCGGCAATCAGCCTCGACGAGGTAGACCGGCTGCTGGGCTGCGTGCTCAGCTACGCAGACGACACATTCGACCAGGCCCTGATGATCGGCTTCGCGTCGGCCATCAAGAAGGAGTACGCCTGGCGGGTGAAGCGCGGCGAGAGCGTGGCCAACCTGCAGGCCTTCGGCCGGCTGACCGGCGACGACACCGCGGCCGCACCGCGGTTCGGTGACCAGCCGCTCACCTGAGGCTCGCCGTGGCGGCCGGCGATCCCGGCCGGCCACCTGACAGTCAGGTGCGCCCCAGTGGATCAGGACTTGACGAGCCTGGACACCGCCTGCGCCGCTTCCTTCACCTTGGCCTGTGCCTCTGGCCCGCCCTGCTCGACCGCCTGCATGACGCAGTGACCGAGATGGTCCTCCAGCAGGCCGATCGCCACCGCCTGAAGCGCGCGGGTCGCCGCGGATATCTGCGTGAGCACGTCAATGCAATAGGTGTCATCCTCGACCATCCGCTGCAGGCCGCGGATCTGGCCCTCGATACGGCGCAGCCGCTTGAGGTAGGCGTCCTTATCTTGGGTGTATCCGTGCATGCTCCGACGGTACACGCCGCGGTCACGGGTAGCAGCGCGCCGAGCGATTGATCCCTAGTGACTTGGTCGGGTGGCGCTCGGCCATGCCGTACTGAGAGCCAGCGCGGTAGAAATGTAGGAAGCCAATCGCCAGCGGGGTCAGGATGAACCGACAGCGAGCGCTTAGCGATTCTTAGGGCAGTGCCGGCCGGCTGGCGCCAGGCTGGCGGCTAGCGGCTGGCGGCGCGCGGCCCGGGTCCGGGCCGCCCGAACGCAGGCGGATGCGGTGCAGAGCGGATGCGGTGCAGAAAGGACAGTGTCAATGGCCCAGCAAGTGCAGCGCCTCGCTGCACGCGATCGCGACCTGGGCATGCGCAAGATCGGCCGGATCACCTGGCAGACCAGCCTGGCGGGGGTTGCCGTCGCGACCGTGCTCGCCGTCGCCCTCGGCCAGCACGCCGCAGCCAGCACCGCCGCGGTCCGGCACCGCCATGACCCCGGCAGCATCGTGATCCCCGCTCAGCCGCCCCAGCCGTCTGCCGGCTCGGGCCAGGTGACCTCGGGCGCATCGTGAGCACGCCCGCCAGCGATATCGCCGGGGACACCTTCGAGGTATTCGGCACGACGGCCGTCCTGCTCATCACCGACAAGCGCGCGATGAGCAGGGCGCGAGCTGTCGCCGATGAGATCCTCGCCGACGTCGACCTGGCGTGCAGCAGGTTCCGGCCGGACTCCGAGCTTGTCCGGCTCAACGCCGCCGGGGGCAAGCCACTCGCCATCAGCGCGACCTTCGCCGATCTGTTGTCCGCGGCGCTGCGCGCGGCCAAGCTCACCGGCGGAGACGTGGACCCGACTTGTGCCCGGGCCCTGACGGGCCTTGGCTACGACCGAGACTTCGCCGATGTGAAGGCGGCAGGCGATGCCGCGCCCCGGCTCACCGGATCCGTCGGGCCGCTTCCCGGCTGGCGCAACGTTCACCTCGATCACGCCGGGCGGCGCGCGTGGCTGGAGCGCGGGGCTCAGATCGACCTCGGGGCGACGGCAAAGGCATGGGCCGCGGATCGGTGCGCCGAGCAGCTTGCCGACGTGCTCGGGTGCGGCGTCCTGGTCAGCCTGGGCGGCGACGTAGCCGTCGCCGGTCCGCCACCGCCCGACAACTGGCGGATCCGGATCACTGACGATCACGCGGCCCCCGACTCGGCGCCCGGCCAGACCGTCACGATCAGGTCCGGCGGCCTCGCCACGTCTAGCACGACCGTCCGCGCCTGGACCGTAGCCGGGCGGCCGGTGCACCACATCATCGACCCGGCGACAGGCGAGCCGGCCAGGTCATGCTGGCGTACGGTCAGCGTGGCGGCCGGCACCTGCATGGACGCCAACATCGCCAGCACGGCGGCCATCATCCGGAGCGCCGCCGCCCTTGACTGGCTGCACGACCTCGGCTTGCCTGCCCGGCTCGTCCGACCCGACGGCACCGTCGAGACCACGGCGGGCTGGCCGAGCGATGTGCCAGGAGACGCGGCGTGACCGGCTCAGCGCACCTCGGCGCGATCGTGGTGACCTCGTCGACCCCGCTCTGGTACACCACGCGGGCCACCGGGTTCGTCGCGCTGGTTCTGCTCACTGCCAGCATGGCGCTCGGCCTGCTGTCTTCGGTGCGCTTCTACCGGGCGACCTGGCCGAGGTTTGTGACGCTCGGGCTGCACCGGAACGTGTCGCTGCTGGCCCTCACCTTCACCGTCGTGCACGTGCTCACCACGGTGCTGGACAGCTTTGTGTCCATCCCGCTGCCCGACGCGTTCATCCCCTTCATCTCCTCCTACCGGCCAATCTGGGTTGGCCTTGGCGCCATCGCGTTCGACCTGATGATCGCGCTGATCGCCACGAGCCTGCTGCGCGCGCGGATGGGCCTGCGCAGCTGGCGCCTCGTGCACTGGACTGCGTACCTGTGCTGGCCGGTCGCCGTTGTGCACGGGCTCGGCACCGGCACGGACACGCCGGTGCGGTGGGTGCTCGTGCTCACGGTCTGCTGCGTGCTTGTCGTCGCCACGCTGACGCTGTGGCGGCTGGTCGCCCGCTGGCCTGCCAGTCCGGCCGCCAGCGCGGCGGGTGTTGTCCTGCTCGTGCTGACCCTCATCGCGGGCGCGGCATGGCTGCGGGCCGGGCCGCTGGCGCCGGGCTGGAGCCACCGGTCTGGCACCCATTCCTCGCAGTCAGCCAAGCCGACGGCGCAGCGCGGCAGCAGCCGGTGACAGCGGGCTACCCGGTAGCCATCTGGCCGAGCGGGCCGCCCGGCGACCTTCGGCTGATCATGCGGGACGAACCGCGTGCCAAGCGCACGGCGTTTGTATCGAGCTGCTCCCCGAGTTGATCTCCGCCGACCCGTGGGGCTACCCGATCCTCCAGCCGGGCCCGGTCCCGTCGCGCCTGCTGGCCCTGGCCCGGCGCGCCGTGGCCGACTGCCCGACGCTCGCGCTGCTGCTGACAGAGCCGCGTGACGCTGGCCGCGCGTAGCCGGCCGCGGGGCGCTGGCGCGAACCGGCCATTACGATCGCTTCAGGCCAGTCGGGTCACAGGTGCGGAGGCAACATGGGTCCACTCAGCGGCGTGCGCGTGATCGAGATTGCCAGCCTGGCTCCGGCCCCCTTCGGCTGCATGATCCTGGCCGATCTCGGCGCCGACGTCCTGCGCGTCGACCGGGCCGACCGATGCAGGCCGCCGGCACCGGCACCAGGTGCTCCGCAGGCCCCTGCGCCGCGCGATCCGCTGAGCCGCGGGCGCCGCTCGATCGGCCTGAACCTCAAGGACCCGGCAGCCGTCGACCTGCTCCTCCGGCTGACCGATGCGGCTGACGTCCTCGTCGAGGGCTTCCGGCCCGGTGTCGCAGAGCGACTCGGCTTCGGCCCGCAGGCATGCGCGGAGCGTAATCCGCGCCTCATTTTCGCGCGCATGACCGGGTGGGGTCAGGACGGCCCGCTCGCAGCCACCGCAGGGCATGACATCGACTACATCGCTATCTCGGGCGCGCTCAGCACGGTTGGCCGGGCCGGGGAATCGCCGGTGCCACCGGTCAATCTGCTGGGTGACTTCGGTGGCGGCGGCATGCTGCTGGCGCTCGGCATCCTGGCGGCCCTGGTCGAGCGGGCGAGCAGCGGCCGCGGCCAGGTCGTGGACGCCGCCATGGTCGACGGCTCAGCGCTGCTTACGTCCTTCATCTACGGGCTGCGGGCGGCGGGCAGCTGGCAGGACAAGCGCGGCATCAACCTGCTTGATGGCGGCGCGCCGTTCTATGACACCTACGCCACCGCTGACGGCGAGTACGTGGCCGTCGGCGCGCTCGAGCCGCAGTTTTACGCCGCGCTGCTGGCCGGGCTCGGGCTGACCGACGCCGGGCTGCCCGGTCAGCATGACCGGGCAGGCTGGCCGGTGCTGCGGCAGCGGTTCGCGGCGACGTTCGCCGGGCGCACCAGGGCTGAGTGGGAGCAGGTGTTCGCGGGCACCGATGCCTGCGTTTCGCCGGTGCTCAGCCTGGCGGAGGCCCCGACGCACCCGCATGCGCTGGCACGAGAAGGCTTCGTCGAGGTCAACGGCGTGACTCAGCCTGCCCCGGCGCCACGATTCGGCCGGACCGCGGCCGGGCTCCCGCTGGCGCCGCCGCGCCTCGGCGCGGACACCGACGATGTGCTGACCGGACTCGGGCTGTCCGCGGCCGAGATCGCGGGCCTGCGGGCGCGGGGCGTGGTTGGCTAGGGCCAATCCGCACGATGCCGAGATCCTGCGGCTGGCGCTGCCGGCGTTCGGGGCGCTCGTCGCCGAGCCCCTGTTCCTGCTCGCCGACTCTGCCATCGTCGGCCGCCTCGGCACAGTGCCTCTCGGCGGGTTGGGCGTTGCCAGCCAGGCCCTCACCACGCTCGTCGGTGTCTCGATCTTCCTGGCCTACGGCACGACGGCGGCCGTCGCCCGGCAGCTAGGGGCCGGACGCCAGGCCGCGGCCATCCGGCAGGGCATCGACGGCCTGTGGCTCGCCGCCGCGATCGGCCTCGTCGTGCTCGCCGTCGGGTGGCCGTTGGCACCGCAGATCGCCGGGGCGTTCGGCGGCACCGCGGCGGTCAGCCACGAGGCGGTGGTCTACCTGCGGGTGAGCCTGCTCGGCGCGCCATCGATGCTCGGCGTCCTGGCCGGCATCGGCGTGCTACGCGGGCTTCAGGACACCAGGACGCCCTTGCTCGTCGCCGTCGCCGCCAACGCGCTGAACATCGGGCTCAATGCGACGTTCGTCCTCGGCCTGCACTGGGGCATCGCCGGGTCGGCGGCTGGCACCGTGATCGCGCAGACTGGCTCAGGCGCCGCCTACCTTGTCGTCGTGGCGCGCGGCGCGCGCGCGGCGGGGATCGGCCTGCGGCCGGACCGCCAGGGCATCCGGCAGGCGGCGTTCGCCGGCGCATCCCTGGTGCTGCGAACGCTTGCGCTCCAGGCCGTCCTGGTGCTGATGACCGCGATCGCGGCCCGGCAGTCGGACGCGGCCATCGCCGCCCATCAGGTGGCCATGCGGATCTGGAACCTGTTCGTCTTCGCCCTCGATGCCATCGCGATCGCCGGACAGGCGATCACGGGGCGCCAGCTCGGCGGCGGGGACATCGCCGCGGCGCGCGCTGCGACCAGGCGCATGATCGGCTGGGGGGCCGGCTACGGCGCGCTCTTCTCGCTCGTGCTGCTGGCGATCCGGCCGGTCCTCCCCGGCTTGTTCGGCGTTTCGCCCGAGGTGCGCGGCCTGCTGCTGTCCGTACTGCTCATCGTCATCGTGCAGCAGCCTGCGGCCGGCGTGGTGTTCGTGCTCGACGGCGTGCTGATCGGGGCGGGCGACCAGGACTACCTGGCCGTCGCGGGCCTCGTCACGCTCGCCGTGTTCGGCGCCGCGGCGACGATCGTGGTCAGGACCGGCGGTGGCCTGGTGGCGCTGTGGATCGCCTATGCCGCGTGGATGGTAGCCAGGCTCATCACCCTCACCCTGCGCGCGCACGGCTCGCGCTGGCTGGTGACCGGCGCCGTCCGGCGGTAGGACCGGGAGCGCCCAAGTCGTCCTAAGCCGGGCAGTCCGTCTATTCTCGGTGCTCGCATCTCGGTACGTCGCAGACCAGCCTGGGCGCGCCTCCGTGCTCACCGGCCCGGTGCGCGCCCGAGTCCAGCCAGCGGCCGGCCTGCCATTGCCGACCGTCGCAATGGTATGAAGGCCACGGGAAACGTGCCGTCTGGATGGGAGGGGAAGCTCAGCGTGGCCATGCGACGAGCTGTCGGCTCGCTTGTGGGGCGAGACGACCTAGCCGAAGGCCTTGGCTACGCGCTGAAGCGCAGGCTCCTCGGCAAGCCGCTGATCAACGAGCAGCTGAGCGAGCAGCGACTCTCCAAGCGGCTGGCGCTAGGCGTGCTGTCGCCGGACGGAATCTCCTCCTCGGCTTACGGCACCGAGGAAATCCTCATTGAGCTACTCAAAGGCGGCCTGGCCGCCACAGCCTTCACGCTGATCCTGCCGATCACCGGCGTGGTGCTGTTCGTCATGATCCTCGTGGTGCTGTCCTACCGCGAGGTCGTGACGGTCTACACCAGGGCTGGCGGCTCCTACGTGGTCGCTCGGGATAATTTCGGCCCGCGGGTCGCCCAGATCGCAGCGGTCGCGCTGATGGTCGACTATGTCGTCACGGTCGCCGTGCAGATAGCGGCCGGTACCGCGGCCGTGGCCTCCGCCCTGCCGGTCAGCATCACCCGGCACCTGAGCTCCAACGTCCTGACGCTGGTATCCATCGGTGTCATCTTGGTGATGCTGATTGCCAACCTCAGGGGCATCCGCGAGGCTGGACGGGCGTTCGCGGTGCCAACGTACGTGTTTTCCGCGGTCATCATTCTCATGATCATCACGGGCCTGGTGCGCGAGGCTTTTGGCAACCTGCCGCCCTACCACCCCGGACCCGGGATCGTTACCGGCACCGCTAACCACAGCACCCTGATTGCCTTCGGGATGGTCTTCGTCCTGCTGAAGGCGTTTGCTAACGGCGGTTCATCGCTGACGGGCATCGAGGCGGTGTCGAACGCAGTCAGCGCCTTCAAGCCGCCGGAGGGCATCAACGCACGCAAGGTGCTGGTGGCCGAGGGCCTGATCCTCGGCACTCTGGTGGCTGGCATCTCATGGCTGGCGCACGCAACCCACGCCACGCCGTACAACACCGGCGTGCCGACCGTCATCTCGCAGGAGGCGGGGATTGTCTTCGGGCGCGGCACGATCTTCGGCAGCGCGCTGTACATCCTGGTGCAGGCCGCGACTGCACTGATCCTCTACACCGGCGGGAACACCAGCTTCAACGGGTTCCCGTTCCTGGCCAACTTCGTGGCCGAGGACTCGTTCCTGCCGCGCTGGCTGACAAAGCGCGGTCACCGGCTGGCCTTCTCCAATGGCATCATCGTGCTGGCCGTGCTGTCGATCGCCTTGCTGGCCGCGGTGGGATCGAACGTCAACAGGCTGGTCCCGTTCTACGCGATCGGCGTCTTTACCGCCTTCACGCTGGCCGGCTTGGGCATGGCCAAGTACCACCACACCCAGCGAGAGCCCGGCTGGCGGCGCAAGCTGGTGATCAACTTCTCGGCGGGCGTCACCTCGCTGGTCGTCGTCCTGATCTTCGCGGTAGTGAAGTTCACGTCCGGCGCCTGGCTGGTCATCGTGATCTTCATCTTCGGGGTGCCCGCGCTGATCAGGCTGAACCGCCAGTACCGGATCGAGGCGACAGTGCTGGAAGGGATCGGCAGCAGGGGCAAGCCGCCGGAGCCGCCGACATACTCGCGCCGCAGCGTCTTTGTCTTCGTCGATGACTTCGACCTCGCCACGATCGCCGGACTACGGTATGCCCGCAGCCTGCGCCCCACGTCGCTGCGAGCCGTGCACTTCGTCATCGACAACGTCCAGGCCGACAAGCTCCGCCAGGACTGGCTACGCGCGAACCCCAGCATCCCGCTCGACTTCGTCGACTGCCCGGACCGCAGGCTCGCGATCGCGGCCGCGAACCTGGTCAATGCCGAGGCTGTGCTGCCCGGCGTGGGGGTCACCGCGGTCCTGCCCCGGCGCAGCTACGCGCCCATCGTCAGCCGCCTGCTGCATGACCGGACGGCGGACAAGATGGCGTCGCTGATCAGCCGGATCCCCCACGCCGCGGCCACGATCGTGCCGTTCGACGTGCGCAGCCGGGTCGAGCTCCTCGCCGGGCGGGGGCCAATGGCGCGGGCCGCTGCGGCGGGCGCGATGCCTCAGCCCACCGCGCCGGAGGCCCGGCCGACGGCGGCTGCGGCGACGCCGAGGGCGCCCGATCCGGCGCAGCGAGCCGATCAGCCGCGGCCCGACACCGCCACGCCCGCCGCCGCTAGCGGACCGTACGAGCGGCCGCCGCCGCGGCGGGGGGTTACACCCATCGGCTCGCTCGCCAGGCCAGGCCGGGCGACAGTCGAGGGCAAGGTGCACACCGTGGAGATCAGGCCGGTCGAGCACAACACGGTGCTGGCCTGCGACGTCGAGGACTCGACCGGCCAGCTGACCGCGATGTTCTACGGCCGCTCGAACATCGCGGGCCTGCGGCCGGGCGTCAAGGTGCGGCTGCGCGGCCAGGTCGGGATCACCCACGGCCGGCCCGTGATGATCAATCCGGCGTACGAGCTGCTGGCGCCGGGCGAGGCTACGTCCGAGGAGCAGGAGCAGCAGGACAACCAGCCCCGCCGCGGCCGCAATCGCCGGGACGACCAGCAGACATGACGGCCACCGCCGCGGTGCCCGGATAAGGATGGTGCCCTAGTGACCGGCACGGGCCGCGCGCACGGGCACTCGCACGGGCGCGGGCCGACGGCAACAGGCAGCTACCGGCGCGCGCTGACGGTCGTGCTGCTGATCAGCCTCGGCATCGCCATCGCCGAGGTGGTCGGGGCCATCGTCACCGGCGCGCTCGTGCTGGTCGCCGACGCCGCGCACATGGCTGCCGACGCGGCCGGCATTGGCCTGTCGCTGCTGGCTGCCTGGTTCGCCAGCCGCCCGGCGACCGACAGGCGGACGTTCGGTTTCGCGCGGGCCGAGATCCTGGCCGCGATGGCGAACGCGCTGCTGCTCCTGGCGATGGCCAGCGTGATCTTCGCCGCGGCCGTCCAGCGGCTGATGTCGCCGCCCGCGGTCAGCTCCGGGCTGCTGATCGCGTTCGGCGTCGGCGCGCTGGCGGCCAACGCCTGCTCCCTGCTCGTACTGCGCCGCGGCCAGGCCGAGAGCCTGAACGTGCGCGCCGCGTTCCTGGAAGTCGCCGCCGATACCCTCGGCGCCGGCGCGGTGATCGTGACCGGGATCATCATCAGCGCGACCGGATTCACGCTGGCCGACCCGATCGCGTCGCTGGCGGTCGGCGCGCTGATCCTGCCCAGAACCTGGCGGCTGCTCAGGGAGGCCATCGACATCCTGCTCGAGGCCAGCCCCGAGGGCATCGACCTGGACGACATCCGCCGGCATATGGGCGAGCTGCCCGGCATCCGCGAGGTCCACGAGCTGCACGTCTGGACCATCACGTCGGGACTGCCGGTGTTCACGGCACACGTCGTGGTCGACCCGGAGATCATCGAGCGCGGCCAGAGCGCCATCATGCTGGACCAGCTACAGGACTGCCTGCGCGGGCACTTCGACGTGGACCACTCGACATTCCAGCTCGAGCCAGCCGGGCACGCCGACCATGAGCGCCCCATGCACGACTAGCGCCCGCACGACTAGCGGTCGCCGAAGTACTTCGGATTGGCGACGGCCAGGCTGGCCGCGACCTTGTCAGCCAGCTCTGGGCTGCCCGATTCAGCGCGCGCGCCGCCGGGCGCGACCGAGCCGAGCTCCAGCTCCCTGGCCACGATCGCGAGCGCGTTGGCGGCGACCCTGGCATGGAAGGCCAGCTGGCCGGTGGTGGCCAGCATCACGTCGCCGACCAGGTACTCCCGGACCGCCTCGAGCAGCTCGCTGGCGGTCGGGCGGCCGTAGCTGGCCGGCTCCGGCCGGGCAGCACCGGTCAGCCGCGGCCGCGATCGGGCCGCCCGGTCCGCCGCCGCCGGGTCAAGCAGCAACAGCAGGTCCCACTCCTGCTCGCAGACCCGGCGGCCGATGGCGGCCAGCTCGACGGACCGATGCGCACCCGACAGATGCGCCCACGCCTGCGTCAGGCAGATCACGCCCCAGCGCAGCGTGCCGAGGATCTCCCACCACCGCAGCTCCGCCAGCGAGATGTCGGCGCCGCCCGCCGCCTGGTAGGCGGCCAGCAGATCCTCGCGCGATCCGAGGCCGCCGACGGGCGGCTCCGCGCCGAACCGCCACGCCTTCACGCAGAGCCAGCCGAGATCCTCGGCCGGATTCCCGACGTGGGTGAGCTCCCAGTCGAGTACCGCCCGCAGTCCCTCTGGCCCCACGATCAGGTTCCCGAGGCGGAAGTCGCCGTGCAGCAGCACCGGGTCGCGCGGCGGCGGCGGATTGGCGACGAGCTCCGCCAGCGCCAGGTCGAACACCTCGCTCGGCCGACCGAACGCGTCGAGCTGCTCGCGCAGCCCCGCCAGCGGATCAGGCCCGGGAAAGAACGTCGGCACAGTCTGCCCGTGCAGCACGGCCGCAAATCGGCCCAGCTGCCCGACCAGCACGCCGCGCGCTGGCGCGTACTCGTCGTCACGCAGGATCTTCCGGGCGATTGTCTCGCCCTCGACCCGGCGCATGATCATCCCGGCGGCGCCGAAGGCAGCCTCGGTGAAGCAGAACAGCATCTCCGGCACCGGCAGGTCGGCTTCGTGCGCGATCGTGATGGCCGCCGCTTCCCGGTCGAGCGCGCCCGCCTCGCCCGGCCGGCCCGGGGGATCGCGGCGCAGGATCAGCCCGGTGCGCACCCCGTCGGCGCCGATCGCGTCGAACGACCACGTCTCCTTTGACGCGCCGCCCGACAGCCGGGTGAATTCCTCGATAGTGACCGGGCCCAGCCAGCGGCGGAGAGTGCGCGCCACCACGTTCCGGTCCGGAACGTCTGCCATCAGCCCTCCGTCACGCCTTTCGGTGCCCGCTGCCGCATGAAGCCGAACATGTAGCCAGCCACCCGGCGCATCTGGATCTCCTCGGCCCCTTCGGTGATCCGGTACCGGCGGTGGTGCCGGTAGATGTGCTCGAACGGCTTGTGCCGGGAGTAGCCGAGGCCGCCATGCACCTGCATGGCCCGGTCGGCCGCCTCGCAGCACAGCCGGTTCGCCCAGTAGTTGCACATGGACACCTTGTCGGACACCGAGAACGGGCCGTCGCGGTCCATCAGCCAGGCGGTCTTGTGGATGAGCGCGCGCAGCATCTCGCACTGGGTCTGGAGCTCGACCAGCGGGAACTGGATCGCCTGGTTGGCGGCCAGCGGCTTGCCGAACGGCTTGCGCTCGAGCGCGTAGGCGACCGACTCGTCGATGCAGTACTGCGCGGCGCCGAGGCTGGAGGCGGCCTGCCGGATCCGGTTCTCGTTGAAGAAGTGCTGCACGACGCCGAGGCCGCGGCCTTCGCCGCCGAAGATCGCGCCCTCGGGCACCCGGACGCCGGCGAGCGTCACGTGGGCGTGGTCGGTCGGCATGTTGAACGTCCACAGGTACTCATCCACGGTGAAGCCGGGCGCGGCGACCGGCACCAGGAACGCGGTGATGCCCTCGGCGTCGCCTGGCTTGCCGCTGGTCCGCGCGAAGATCAGGTCGTGCGAGGCCGCGTGCACGCCGGTGTTGAAGGTCTTCTCCCCGGTGATGATCCAGTCGCCGCCATCACGCATCGCGGTGGTCTCCATGAACGTCGCGTCCGAGCCGTGGGCCGGCTCGGTGATGCCGAACGCGAAGCCCTTGCGGCCCGCAGCCAGGTCATCGATCCACTCGGCCTGCTGCTCTGCCGTGCCATAGGAGATCATCAGCAGCAGCCCGACGTTGTTGCCCACGATCATGTGCTCGTTCTGCAGGTCGCAGTGCAGGCCGAGACCTTTGCTGGCAAGGTGCTCGCGGATGATCGCCATGCCGAGGTTCGTGCCGTCGCGGCCGCCGTACTTCGCGGGGAACGCGTACCGGTAGTGCCCGGCCACGTCCGCGCGGCGCCTAGCCTCGCGCAGCAGCGCCTCCCAGTCACCGCTGGGCAGGCCGCCCCGGTCCCAGTCGGTCCTGGCGTCCTCGCGGCGGTGATCGAAAAACCTGATGTTGTCGTCCTGCTGCTCCAGCGGCCGGATCTCAGCATCGATGAACGCGTCCAGTTCGGTCAGGTAGGCGGCCAGGTCTGCCGGGATATCGAAGTCCATGTCAGCTCCCTGGTAACCCCAATCACGGTCGAATCATGGCTTACGGTACGCAGCTAGCGGGTTTTTGTCGCCGCCGGCGGGAACACCGGGCGGCGTCGGTGGCAAGAAGAGGTGTCCGGTCCACAGCGTCGCGGAGGGCCCACCCATGAGACCTGGTAACGCCGCGAGCGGCACGGCTGCCTCCGGCGCACCCGACGAGGACGACGCGGCGCTCATCAGCCGGTCACTGACGGACCCAGAGCACTTCGCCGGGCTGTTTCGCCGACATGCGCCGGTCATCCAGCGCTACGTGACCCGCCGGATCGGCGCTGACGCCGCGGACGACGTGGTCGCTGAGACATTCCTGGTCGCGTTCCGCCAGCGCGCGGCGTACCGGACCGACTGCCCGGACGCCGTGCCCTGGCTGTACGGGATAGCAACGAACCTGGTGGGCCGGCACTGGCGTACCGAGGTGCGGCAGCTCCGGCTGCTGGCGAGGACCGGCGTGGACCCGGTAGCCGAGCCGTTCACCGATCGGGTCGATGCGGCGGTGAGCGCGGACAGCGTCAACGCGCGGCTGGCTGCCGTGCTCGCCCGGCTGCCGGCCGCGCAGCGTGACGCGCTGTTGCTGGTGGCCTGGGGCGGCCTCACCTACGACCAGGTCGCCGCCGCTACGGGAGCGCCGCTTGGCACCGTCCAGTCCCGCATCAGCCGTGCCCGCAGGCGATTGCGGCAGTCGCTAGGCGACCTCGACCCGACGGCCTCAGTGGAACCGCGCGCGCTGCCGTCCGGACCGCGGCGCGCCCTGCCAGCCAACCCGCACGAGGAGATGTGAGATGAACGAGCTTGACCTGCTGACGAGGCTGCGGGACGAGATCCCACTGGCCGGGCCGAGCGCCGCGGCGGAGGGCACTGTCCTGGCGGCATTGCGCAGTGCGGGCCGCGGGAGGCCGGTGGGCCTCGGGGGGCCGGTGGGCCTCGGAGGGCCGGTGGGCCTCGATGCCTTGCTCTGCGGGCCGAGCCGGACGGGGGCCGCGGCCGACAATGCGTCGGCCCGACACACAGGGCGCTCTCGGACACAGCGGCGGCGGTGGGTGGCGGCGGGGCTAGTCGCCGGCGCGGTGGCTGCCGCGGCCGGGATAGCCGCGGTCGGGATAGCCGCGGTCGGCAAGGGTCCCCAGCCGAGTGCGCCACCGCCGCCGATCGCGTGGTCGGGCCGGGTGACAGTCATGCCCGAGGACTCCGGCTATCCGAGCGTCGGCCGTGCGCACACCGAAGCGCAACTGGTGGACTACGCGGCCAGGGCCGCGGCAGCTACGCCCGCGAGCGCCCCTGCTCCGCACGAGTGGGTCTACATCGAGACCGAGGTGGCGGACTCGACAGCTGGTCATGGCGGGTTCATGTTCGGACCGCCGGACGAGCGGATCGTCGGCCTGCAGTGGATCAGGGTCGACTGGAAGGAGTACGCGGGCCTTAACCGGACCATTCCGGCGTCCCTCCGGCCCGGAACTGAGGTACGCGGCAAGATCAACATCAGCCCCGGTGGCGGGGGGACGCTTGGCGGCTGGAAGAGCGTGGATTACGCCTACCTGAACTCGCTGCCCACCGATCCGGCGAAGCTGGCGAAGGTCATCCTGGCGGCCAACACGCCGGGCATGCCCTGGCACACGGGCCCGGCGAACGTCACGATCTTCACCGCCATCCAGACGCTGCTCACCGGCCAGACAGAAGGCGTCTGGATCCCGCCGAAACTGGCCGCCACGATGTACCGGCTCCTCCAGATCTTGCCTGGCGTGAAGTTCGACAGCGCCACCGATCTCGCCGGCCGGACTGGCCTGGGCTTGTACATGGTGATCGGGGAGAACAAGCAGGAGCTCGTGGTTGACCCGGTGACCTACACCTTCATGGGCGAGGAGACGGTTGCCGTCCAGGCGCATCAGGTCGTCGGGACCGACGGCACCTTCAACATCGGGAAAGGCCAGGTGCTCGGCTGGATCGCGCTCCTGGACGAAGCCATCGTGCGGCATGTCGGCCAACTGCCCTAGCCACCTCCTGCGGTCGGCTCTAGAGCGATCCGGTACTCGCGAGTAATGTCGGCATTAACCGCCGCGTAGGGGAGGCTGCCGTGACCACGTACGAGCACTACACCACCCCGGTCGAGCCAGGGACCTGGGACATCCCGGCCGCCGGGTCGGCCAGGTTCAGCTGGGAGTACGACGAGGGCCGCAGCCGGCTGCTTGACCTGTATCAGCGCGGCAAGGACAAGCAGTGGGATGCGACGAAGCGGATTGACTGGTCGATACCGGTTAATCCGTGCAACGTCATGGAGCAGACCGACGAGCTGAATCCGATCTACGGCTCGCGCCAGTGGAACATCCTCAACCAGAAGGAGCGGGACGAGCTCGACCACCACCTGTCCGCGTGGCTGTTCAGCCAGTTCCTGCACGGAGAGCAGGGCGCGCTGACCGTCGCGGCCCGCATCGTGGAGTCGGTGCCGGATATGGACTCCAAGTTCTACGCCGCGACCCAGGCGATGGATGAGGCCAGGCACGTCGAGCTGTATGCCAAGTTCATGCGCGAGAAGATCGGCCTGTACTACCCGATCAACCCCGACCTGGCGCAGCTGCTCGCGGACGCGCTGAACGACTCGCGGTGGGACATGCCCTATCTCGGCATGCAGGTGCTCATCGAGGGCCTGGCGCTCGCCGCGTTCGGCGTGCACCGGGACATGTCGAACAACGACCTGGTCACCCAGCTGCTCGCCTACGTGATGCAGGACGAGGCCCGGCACGTGGCCTTCGGCCGGATCGCGCTGCGGGACTACTACAAGGAACTGACCGCAGCCGAGCTGGCCGACCGCGAGGAGTTCATCGTCGAGGGCTGCTACCTGATGCGCAACCGGTTCACCGGCCGCGAAGTCTGGGAGCGGATGGGCTTTGACGTGCAGGAGTGCCTTGAGTTCAGCGACCAGTCACCAGTGCAGCAGGCGTTCCGCACCCTGCTTTTCTCCCGGATCGTGCCGTGCGTCAAGGACATCGGCCTGTGGGGACCCAAGGTCCAGCACGCCTACGTCGACCTCGGAGTGATCGAGGCCGCCGACTCCGATCTGGACGTGCTGATGCGCGCCGACGAGGAGCTGGCCGAGAAGATCGACCGGGACAAGTACGCGGCCGAGCTCGCGGCCCGCCGCGGTGAGGTCGACGACGCGATCGCTGAGGCCGCGAACGCCTAGCCAGCGGCCCAGGCTGGCACGTTTCATGGTTTCGTCATCCAGACTTCATGGTTTTCGCACCCGCAAAAACCCCAAACCAGGACTCAAGATCGCCTGAAACCATGAAGTCTCACGGCTGCGCGATGCCCGGCTGCGCGGTGCCCCGGCTGCACGGTGCCCCGGCTAGCGGGTCACCACAGGTCGCCGCCGGTCAGCACGTAGATGAACGGAACCAGCGGGATGAGGGCGAAGATCGCCCAGGCGAGCTTCGCCCCGCTCCCGATGTCGTCGCGCGACACCAGGTCGATCCAGATGAGGACGACCGCGACGGGGTGCAGGAAGCAAATCAAAAGCTCGAGTATCTTCTTCACGCTCATGACGGTACCCCGATGCAGCGGGTTTAGCGCCGGCCCGTCTGCGGCGGATCAGGACGGGCCGGCCAGGCGCAGGTCACGCAGCGCGGTCCGGGCGGCCCACAGGCCGCACATCCCGTGCACGCCGCCCCCTGGCGGCGTCGACGCCGAGCACAGGTAGACACCGGCGAGCGGCGTCCGGTACGGGTTCCAGCGCAGCGCCGGCCGCGCGATCGTCTGCCGGAGAGTGTTGGCACCTGCCCCGATGTCGCCGCCGACATAGCCGGGGTTGTCGCGCTCCATATCCGCCGCCGTCTTGACCGACCTGGCCAGGACGCGGTCATGGAAGCCTGGCGCGAACCGCTCGATCTGCGCCTCGATCCGGTCAGCCACGTCGACGTCCGAGCCGGCTGGCACGTGGCAGTAACCCCACAGCGTCTGCTTCCCGGCCGGTGCCCGGCTCGAGTCGACGACCCCCGGCTGCGTCACGATGCAGAAAGGCTGCTCGGGGTGACGGCCCGCCGCCACCGCGGCCTCGCTACGCGAGACCTCGGCGATGGTGCCGCCGACGTGGACGGTGACCGTCTCCCGGCACGCCTCGTTCTGCCAGGGAACGGGGCCGTCTAGCGCCCAGTCGACCTTGCAGACGCCGGGGCCGTAGCGGAATCGCTCCATCGCGCGGCGGTAGCTGGCCGGCAGCCGGTCGCCGGCCAGGCTCAGTAGCTGGCGCGGCGTTACATCGAGCAGCACCGTCGGCGCCGACGGCAGGTCCGACAGCCGCGTGATCCAGGTGCCCGTGCTGACGGTGCCGCCGAGCTCGGCTAGCTCACTGGCCATCGCCTCGATCAGCCGGCCGCTACCGCCCTCGATGACCGGCCAGCCGGTCGTGTGCGCGAGCAGCAGCATGGTCAGCCCGAACGCGCTCGTGAGCGGCGCAGACAGGGGCGCGATCGCGTGTCCGGCCATGCCGGCCAGCAGCGCCTTGCCTTCTGGCGTGTGCAGACGCCGGGCCAGCACCGTGGCGGGCAGGAGGCCGGCAGCGCCGAAGCGAGCCGCCGGGAGCAGCTGGTCGGGCAGTGACCGCAGCGGCGCCAGGGTCAGCGCCATGATCGGCTCGCTGGCGAGCACCAGCCCGCCCATCAGCCGCTGGTAGGCGCGTGCGTCGTCGCCGAGACGACCGGCAGTTTCGGCCACCGAGCCGCTGATGGCCCCGGCCCGCCCGCCGTCGAGCGGGTGCGCAGCCGCCACCTTGGGTGTCAGCAGCCGCACCCCTCGCGCGGCCAGATCGAGGCCGGCCACAAACGGGGACGCGACCGCGAGCGCATGCACGGTCGAGCAGACGTCGTGGGCAAACCCGGGCAGGGTCAGCTCGGCGGTCCGGCAGCCACCGCCCGGCGTCGCCGCGCCCTCGAAGACCTGCACGCTCAGCCCCGCCCTGGCCAGCGTCAGCGCGGCGGCCAGACCATTGGGTCCGGCGCCGACCACGACCGCGTCGGGCTCGCTCACAGGCAGATCACCTCGCCATCGGCGGCCAGCGTCGCCGGCACCTGACTGGTCCGCAGTCCGGCGGCCAGCTTCTCCAGTTCAGTATCGGTGCGGTCCGGACGGTGATGCAGCAGCAGGACCCGACGCGCGCCGGCCGCGGCGGCCAGGCCGAGGGCGTACTCCGCGGCCGCGTGCCCAAAGGTCTGCGCCGGGTCGAAATCCTCGGCGTACCAGAATGAGTCGTGCATCAGGATGTCGGCCCCGCTGGCGAGCTCCAGGGCGGCGGCGTGGTACGCGCCGAGTCCGGCCGGGCCCGGCCCGACGTCGGTCGGGCAGTGGTCAGGCAGGTAAGCGATCGCCCGCCGGCCGTCGCTGACCCGGTACCCGAAGGTCCGGCCGCCCTTATGGGGGATGTCCCTGGCCAGCAGGGTGAGCCGCCCGAGCTGGATCTCGCCTTGCTCGAGGCCGGCGAACGTCCAGTCACCACGCAGCTGGCGCGGTGTAATCGGGAAGCTTGGCGGCGACATGCCACGCTCCAGGGCCGCCTCGGCTCCCGAGCCCCCCTCCGGCTCAGGAAGCAGGAGGCGGACCCTGGCATCGTCGCGGTCGCCGCCGGTGAAGAACGGCAGGCCCTGCATGTGATCCCAGTGCAGGTGGGTCAGCGCAATCGTGCCGCGGAACGGGCCGCCTGAGAGCAGCCCCGTCACTTCGCGGATGCCGGTGCCGGCATCCAGGAGCAGCTCGGGAGCGGTGGCGCCGTCGGGCGTGACCGCCAGGCAGGACGTGTGACCGCCGTAGCGCACGAAGTCCCGGCCAGGCGCGGGTGTAGAACCGCGGGTGCCGCACAGGTTGATCCGCACGCCTCAGCCCTGGACCGCGTCCTCGCGGCGGTGTCCACTGGCCAGCTCGGTGAGCGCGTCGGCGTCGAACTGGCTGGCTGGCACCGCGGCGACCCGGCAGGCGGTGACCGCGACCAGCGTGGCGGTGCGGATCCCGCGTTCCAGGTGCGACCGCTCGCCGTGCAGGGAGCCCGGCCCGTACTCAGCGAGCTGCTGGCCGTCACGGTCCACCCGGATGACGCCGTCAAGCACGAGGAACAGGTCCGAACCCGGCTCGCCCTGGTGGACGAGGGTCTCGCCCGGCCGCAGGGTCGTGATGCGTGGCTTCTGCCCGCCGTGCATGAGCTGCACGGACAAGGTTCGCTCGAGCGCCGTCTCGACCGCCGTCACCAGCGCCGGGGAGTCCTCCTCGCCCCACGGGCTGTGCTGGGTGTCGAACTGCCGCGCGATCCACTCCTTGAACTCGGTGAGACCAGACTTGCCGGCGAGCCGGCCTGCATCGTCGTAGACCCAGTGCCGCGGGAACGGACTGGCCCCGGTCATCGCGAAGTCGGCGCGGCCGTCGGCGTGCAGTGTCAGCGACAGGGTCGTCCACACCAGCGGAGCGAGCCACAGCACGAACGGCTTGCGACTGACCGTGCGCGGCATGGGCGCGCCGGTCCGGCCGCCGACGGTCTGGCTGAACCGCACCCAGCCGTCACCGCGCTCGGGCTCCCGCTGAAGATCTGGCAGCTGGACCGCCTGGAAGCGGTACTTCAGCGCACCGAGCTTGACCAGGCTCGAGCCGATGAGGCCCTGGCCACAGTAGCCGCAGTCGGTGATTTCGCCGTCGTCGCCTACCTCGATCCAGGCCCGCAGGTCGTTGGCGAACCGGAACCGGTCCGCGGCCTGCAGCTCAGCCAGGTCGGTCGCGTCGGTCAGCTCGGCCGGCGGCGGGTCGTCGTAGTGCCCGATGCCTGTGTCGAACGGGATCCGCATGCCGCCGGTCACGGCCTCAGACGGGATCCACGAGATGGATGTCACGCTGCTCTGATACCTCATGACGCCAGCATGACCGCCCCGGCGGGTGCAGCAACATCGTGCTGCCAGGCCTCTCCTGGTGTGCCTATCACGACCAGGCAGCCAGCAGCACAACCGCATGCCTGCTCGCACTACAGACGCTGACCGAAGCTGGCGTGACAGCGCCGCGCAAGTGCGGTCGCCGCGCTCGGACCGGGTTACTCGGCGCGGAGCGCCGCGGCGGGACTGCCTGCTGTGCTCCCCCTGGTCGGCCACACAGCGACCATGTTGGCGGCCAGCAGCGCGCACGGGATCAGCAGCAGTCCGGTGGCGACCGGGATGCCGCCTCCTGGCGCGATGCCGAGCACGTCGGCGAAGAGCCCCCACGCCCGGTGTCCAGCCACTGTCCCGAGCGGCAGCCCGATCAGGAGGCCCAGCCCGGCGAGCGTAGTGACCTGCCAGCACGTCACGACCATGAGCTGGCCCCGGCGCAGGCCGAGTGCTCTGAGCACAGCGAAGTCCCGCCGCCTGTCCCTGGCCGACTGGAACATGAACTGCGCCAGGACGCCCAGGCCGAGGAGGGCCAGCAGGCCGGCCAGGATCAGCGGCGTTGCGTCGATGTGCTCGTAGTTGATCACGCCATTCGGCTGCTGGTTGACGACCACGCACGTGGACTGCTGGACTTGCGCGCAAAAGCCGGCTGTCGCGCGCTCGAAGGCGGCGATGTCCGCCGCCCTGCGCGGGCCAGGGGCCATCTTGACCAGGACGAAGTTGTAGCCGGGCCCCCCGCCTGCCAGCCTCGCCTGCGCCGCGAGCATGCTTGCGGGCACCAGCGCACCCTGGCCCAGGTCGGTCGCCGTAAACGAGCCCTGCCCGAAGTACGGGAAGACCGCGCGCCCGACCACGTGCACCCGCTGAGGCTGCGCCGACGCCGACACCTCGACGACCTGGCCGAGCCAGATCTGACCCTGACGCATGGTCGAGGTGCCGAGCACCATCTGGCCGGCCGCGGGCAGCCGGCCGCTCAGCAACGTGGGCGTCAGCAATGGCCCGCGGCCGGGCGCGAGGCCGATCGCAGGCACCACGCCGCCGCCGCGGGCGAGCGTGACGGTGCCGTGCAGGCCGAACGTCCAGCCCGTCATGCCGGGTACGGCCGCGACGAGCTGGCTGAAGTGCTGCGGCGTGATGGCGCCGAACTGGAGGTCCATCGCGACGTCCCAGTTCTGGCCGTAGAGCCGGGGTGTCCGCTCCAGATGGGTGAGGTTGGCGCCGAACGTGACCGACGCCATGAACGCCGCGAGTGACAGCGCCGTGCCGATCAGGGCGCCGTTCATCGCCGCCCCGCCGCGGCCCCGGCCCGGCTCGAGCGCCAGCCGGACTCCGGTTACGGCGGTCACCGGGGCGCCTGACCCGGCGAACCAGCGGGCCATGCGCGCACCGTAGCCGGGCGTCAGGGACATGGACGCGGTGCAGCCGACGCGTGCCGTCGCCGCGCGCCATGCGGTCCCCGCGACACTGGCGAGGAGCAGGACCACGATGGCCCCGAACCCCGGCACCAGCACGACCGCGTCGACCGAGACGCCGGGATGCAACTCGGCGAGGCGCGCTGGCCCGATCGGCATCAGCGGAGACGCCGCGATGGCGACGATGCACGCGAGCAGCGCGCCAGCGGCGAACGCGGCGAACGCCTGCAGGAGGTCAGCCGCCAGCGACTGCCATCTGGTCAGCCCGAGCGCAGCCAGGATCGGGTTGTCGGCGGCGCCGGCCAGCAGCAGCCTGCTCGCTGCCTGGCCGAGCACGAGCAGCGCCGTGACGGCCAGCACAATCGCGAAGATCGCGATGGCCACGGCCTGCGGCCGAATGGATCGCTCCACGGTCGCGTCCTGGACTGCCTCGTCAGAGACGTACAGCTGGCCGCCGGTCGACCGGTAGCGCGGCTCACGGGCCAGCCGGGTGGCCTCGGTGGTGAACGCGCCGACCGTCGTACCGGCGGCGAGCTGTACGTAGTCGCCGTCGAAGGCCTGGTAGTCGGGGCCGAGCTCGCGATAGAGGGCCAGACTGGCCTCGATGTAGGCGGTCTGCGCCAGCTTGTTGACGGGCACTATGGAGGCGGCGATCACCTCGATGCCGACGACGCGCACCGTCAGATGCCGGATCCGGCTGTGCGGCAGATTGCTGAGCGCAGCCAGCCGGAGCACGCTACCGACGTGCAGCCCTAGTTGCGCGGCCGCGATCTGGTCGACCATGACCTCGCCGGGCCGGTCCGCGCGCGGCTGCCGCCCGGCCACGAGCCGGGGCCGCTCCAGCAAGTGACCCAGCCGGCCGTCGAGCGGCGCCGCGACTTCGGCCTGGTTGTCGATCTTCCCGCCGGCCGACACCGGAAAGCAGTTCAGGCCGACGACCGGCGCGATCGCCGTTACGCCTGGCAGCCTGCCGACTGCGAAGTCGAACCCGCCGACGCCGGACATGGCCGGCCCGACGAGCACGCTCGCGGCCGCAGTGGCCTGGAGGAACCGCGGGAACGCGCTGTCGGTGCGCCGCGCGCCTGCGGCGGCCGCGAGGACGACGCCGCCCGCCAGGCCGACGAGGAGGGCGAACGCCGCCCAGGCGCGCCAGCTCGCCCGCAGCCGCTGCATGGCAATAGCGCCGATCACGCGCACGCTTGTCCTTCCCCCCACTGCCTCATGGCGAGCAGAAACTTGACCCGATCTTTACCATGTCGTACAGCACGCACGACAGGCCAGCGTGGTGGCTGGCATCGCCTGGCGTGCTAGCACCACGCCAGAACCTGACACCTGCACCCTGGCCGACCGGGCCCTGCGCATGCGAGAACTATCTGGATGAACGGCATAACGGCGCCGGGCCGGCGCGCCATCAGCGTCTTCCTCGCTGACGACAACCTGATTGTCCGCGAGGGCGTCCGCGCGCTCATCGATCGCAGCCCGGACCTCGAGGTCACCGGCGTGGCCGCCGATTACGACGAGGTGATCGCCGGATGCGCCATCCGGGCGCCCCAGGTCCTCGTGACCGACATCCGGATGCCTCCCTCGTTCCGGACCGAAGGCATCGACGCGGCCAGGGAGGTTCGCAAGCGTCATCCGGGCACCGGCGTGGTCGTGCTCTCCCAGTTCGACGACCCCGAGTACGCGGTCGCGCTGCTGGCCGATGGCTCAGCCGGCTACGGCTACCTGCTGAAGGACCGCGTCGCGGAGGGCAATCAGCTCGTCGACGCGATCCGCAGCGTGGCGAGCGGCGGCACGGCGCTGGACCCGGTGATCGTCGCGGCACTGCTGCGGCCGGTGATTCCCCCTGGCGGCCTGCTGCCAGCCGAGGAGGAGCTGCTGGCGATGATCGCCGCGGGCAAGCCCATCAAGGCGATCGCCGCCGCCAGGAAGACACCGCCCGAGGCCGTCGACGCCGAGGTCGACGCGGTGTTCCTCAAGCTGGCGGCTGGCGTCTCCGCCGGACAGCAGGGTGCCATCCAGCGGCTCCGGCTGCTGCATCAGGCCATCGTGGACCGGGAAGAGCAGGGCGAGACGCTGTCCCGGCTGCTGCCGAGTCGGCTAGCCGAGAAACTCCGGCAGGAATCGCGGCCGATCGGCGAGACCGAGCGGGTCACGGTGACCGTGCTGATGAGCGACATCAGGTCGTACTCGACTATCGCCGAGCACGCCGACCCGAGCCAGCTGGCCGGCCAGCTCGGCGCCCATCGGGCCGCGATGAATCACGCGATCCTCGGCCAGGCCGGCACCGTCATGCAGTTCGTCGGCGACGCAGTCATGGCCGTCTTCGGCGCGCCGTTCCCGCAGGCCGACCACGCCGACCGCGCGGTCGCGGCGGCCGTGGCCATGCACGCGCTGCAGGCCGACATCAACGCCGACTGGGAACAGGCGGGTCTGCCGGCCTTCGGGCTCGGCCTCGGGCTGTCGACCGGCGAGGCGGCCGCAGCCTTGCTCGGATCCGCTGAGCGGCTGGAATACACGCTGGTCGGCGACACCGTGAACCTCTCCCAGCGACTCCAGCAGCTCGCCGCGGCGGGCGAGACCGTGCTGTCCGAGGCGACGGTCAAGGCCCTGTCCGCTCCGGTTGACGTACTACCGCTGCCATCGCAGATGGTGAAGGGTCGCGATACGCCGGTGATCGCCTTCAAGCTGAACCTTGCCAGGAGCCGGCCGGCCGGATCTGTTACTCGAGGGGAACTGACATGACCACCACCGACCTGGCTCTGCAGATGCGCGGCGTACGTAAGACGTTCGAAGCGGAGAACGCCCCGGTCCGCGCGCTGCGCGGGGTCGATCTGGATATCAGCCGCGGCGAGTTCGTCGCGCTGACCGGACCGTCGGGCTGCGGCAAGTCGACGCTGCTGAACCTGGCCGCCGGACTCGACCTGGCCGACGAGGGCACCATCTTTGTCGCGGGCGAGGAAGTCACCGGCCAGGGCGAGGATGAGCTGGCCCGGATGCGGCGCCGGCACATCGGCATCGTGTTCCAGTTCTTCAACCTGCTCGAAGGCGTGACTGTCCTCGAGAACGTGGCCCTGGCCGCCATCATCGCCGGGCGCAAGCGCCGGGTGGCTGAGACCAGGGCGCGCGACCTGCTCGACCTGCTCGGCCTCGCCGACAAGGCGAGCGCCGTTCCCGGCGTGTTGTCCGGCGGGCAGCGTCAGCGCCTGGCCATCGCCAGGGCGCTGGCGAACGAACCGACGCTCGTGCTTGCCGACGAGCCCACCGGGGCGCTCGACTCTGACGGCGGTCAGGAGGTCATCGAGTTGCTGCGCCGCCTGCACGCGGGCGGCCAGACCATCCTGCTGGTCACGCACGACGGCGCTGTCGCCGACGCGGCAGAGCGGATCGTCCGCATGCTAGACGGCCGGATCGGGCCGGATACGACGGCGGACCAGCAGTCACCGGACCTGACAGTCCCGGTTCAGGCGCGATGACTGAGCTGCCGGCGCGGACCAGGCCGCCCAGCGCGGACGCGCCGGGCCCGGCAGGCGGGCCCGCAGCCCGGAATCCCTGGTCGAGACGGCCTGCGCCGGGGTCAGCGAGCTCGACGGCGCGACGGGTAGCAACTGGGCTGCTGAGTCCGCTGGCCGCGATCGCGCTCACGGCAGTCGCCCTCCGCATCCCCGTTCCCGCTCCGTTGTCGGATCTCCAGCAGGTGGCGTTCGGGCTGGTGCTGGTCGCTGCCGTCTCGGGCGCCGTGCTGGCCAGGGCCGCGGAGCGAACGCCGCAGTGGCAGGTGGCCGCCGGCGCCGTGACGGCCGCCGCAACGCTCGCGTGTTACCGGCTGGCTCTGCATCTGACCGGCAGCTCCCGGCAGCTGGCCGGGGCGGCCTTCACGGTAGGCGCGCTCGTCCTGGTCGCCGTGTCCATGCACCTGGTCCTCGGGCTGCCCGATGGCCGCCTGACCCGGCCGCCACTGGTCAGCCGGGGCCCGGCCAGGCCGGTCCGGCCGGCCCAGCCGAGCCGGGCACGCAGGGCAACCATCGCCCTCGCCTACGCCGCGGCGATCGCGGCCGGCGTCAGCCTCGGCAGTCAGGGCCGGACAGTCAGTGTCGCGATCGGCGCCGTCGTGTGGGCCGCCGCCGTGGCGATCACGCTGCCGGCACTGCGCCTGGAGTACCTGGCGTCGGCTGGCCGCGATCGCGAGCGGCTCCAGTGGATCGGCGCGAGCGCCGTCCTGGGAGCCGGGCTTGCGCTGGCCGTTGCCGTGCTGCACTTGCTCGTGGCATGGCCCGCTCCGCTCGCCGCGACGGCCGCCGGGTGCACCGTGACGCTGTCCCTCGGAATGATCGTGGGCGAGATCCCGTCGCTCGGACCATCGGCTGGGCGGGTGCTCGTCCAGCTGATCGCCGTCGCGGGCTTCGCTGTCGTCGTCGCCGCGATCTACATGATCGTGGTCCTCGGCGTGGGCAGCGGCCCGGCCACAGCCAGCGACCGGGCGCTGCTCGGCCTGTCGATGCTGGCTGCGGCCATCGCGGCGATCGGCTACCTGCCCGCCAGGGAGCGGCTGCTCGCGTGGGCCAAGTACGTCGTGTATGGCGCGCGGGAGGCGCCAGACGAGGCCCTGCGGACCTTCGGCAGCCGCCTCACCCGCGCCATTCCGATGGACGAGCTGCTGCTCCAGCTCGCCGAGTCGCTGCGCAAGACCATGGCGCTGACCAGCGCCGAGGTCTACACCGGAAGCGGCGACGTGCTCGAGCGCACGATGTCGGTGCCCGACGCCGGACCGCGCTCGATCGTCGTGACGCCGCGCGAGCGACCCGTGATCACCAGGGCCGGCGTTGCTGGCAGTGCCTGGGCGACGGTCTGGCTGCCCGCCTTGCTGGACGGCCGCGAGCATAGCCAGCTGCGGGTCGCCCCCATCAGCCACGCCGGCCAGCTGCTCGGGCTGATCGTCGTCGAACGGCCCGGTGCGGGGGACAGCTTCACCGACGAGGACGACCGCGTGCTCACCGAGCTGGCCAGGCAGGTGGGCCTCGCCTTCCACAACGCTCAGCTCGACTCGGCCTTGCAGAACTCTCTCGACGAACTGCGGGCGCAGGCCGAGGCTCTGCGCGAGTCACGGGCCAGGATCGTGGCAAGCGGTGACGCCGAGCGCAGGCGGCTCGAACGCAATCTGCATGACGGAGCTCAGCAGAACCTCGTCGCGCTGGCGGTCAGCCTGCGGCTGGCCCGTGACGTGCTCGCCGAGGAGCCGGAGGCCGCCGCGCAGCTCCTGGACCAGCTCGCCGAGGACCTCAAGGTCACCATCGCCGAGCTCCGCGATCTCGCCCACGGGATCTACCCGCCGCTGCTCGCCGACAGCGGCCTCGCGAGGGCGCTCGAGGCGGCCGCCAGCCGCAGCCCGCTCGCCGTCGTGGTCATGGCGGCCGGGCTGACCCGGTACTCGCCCGATATCGAGGCGGCTGTGTACTTCTGCTGCCTGGAGGCCTTGCAGAACGCGGCGAAGTACGCGCCAGACGCGACAGTGACAGTCCGGCTCTGGGAAGAATCGGGCGGCCTGTTGTTCGCTGTCAGCGACGACGGCCCCGGCTTCGACGTAGCGGCGGCTCGCCGCGGCCACGGGTACATGAACATGGCTGACCGCCTTGGCGCCATCGGCGGGACCGTGCGCTGGCAGTCAGCGCCTGGTCACGGCGCGACCGTGCAGGGTTCGATCCCGCTGACCTGATCAGGTAGGTTCCGGTCCCGGCCAGCCCGCGCCGCGATGCGCCCAGATCTGCCGGAGCAGGTCGGCGCCGAGTCGCTCCTTGTTGACGTATCCGGCAGCACCGCTGTTGCCCGCATCGGATGGCAGGTCGCGCATGTCGTACGTGGAGCACAAGATGACGACCGTCTCCGGATGCGACGCGAGGATCTGCCTGGTGGCCTCGATGCCGTTCATCTGCGGCATGTTGATGTCCATCAGAACCAGCTCGGGATGCAGCCGGTCCACCAGCTCGATCGCCTCCGGCCCGCTGCTCGCCTCGCCAGCCAGCTCGAACTCGGCCAGGCGCCGCAGCACTGCTTTCGCTGCGAGCCGGAACGGTGCCTGATCATCCACGACGAGCACCGAATGCGAGCTGGACACGCCTGCAGTCTTACATGCAAGGCCGTTGGGGCCGATAGTGCTGGCCTGAAGCCGCGAGGGAGGACACCTTCCCCGCGTCAGCCGGCCGCCTGGTGCTGGCTGAGATAGAGCAGGACCGCCTTGACCCTGCGGTTGACGTCTCGTTCCTCACTCAGGCCAAGCTTCGCGAAGATCGAGTTCGTGTGCTTCTCCACCGCGCGCTCGGTGACGAACAGGGCTGCGGCGATCGCCGAGTTGCTCTTGCCCTGGGCCATCTCGGCCAGGATCTCAAGCTCCCGCGGAGTGAGGAGGGCCAGACTCTGCTGGCTATCCTGTGCCCTGGACCGGACAAGCTCGTCGACAACCCCCGGATCTATCACCGAGCCGCCTCCTGCCACCGCCCTGATGGCACGGGCCAGCTCGTCCACGCTGCCGACCCGTTCCTTGAGCAGGTACGCCCGGCCCGCGGAGCCGTGCTCAAGCAGCGCGACGGCGTAGCCAGGCGCGACGTACTGGCTCAGCACGACGACGCCGGCACCCGGCAGATGCTCCCTGGTCCAGGCTGCCGCCTGGATTCCTTCATCGGTGCCGGTGGGAGGCATCCTGATATCGGTGACCACGACATCCGGACGCTCGCGCTCGATCAACGCCAGGAGCGCCGGCAGATCACCGGCTGTTCCGACCAGATCCAGGTCCTCGTTGGCGGCCACCAGCCGGGAGATGCCTTCGCGCAGTAGCACGTGGTCTTCGGCTAGCACCACTCGGATTCTGCTCATCGCGGCAGATCGTACGCTCACCTGATCATTTCTGCAGCGCAGTGACGTAGGGCAGCCCCACGCGCGGCGCGCCACCGCCGGCATCGGCCTAGGGCTGGCATCACCGCAAGAGTGGTGCGGCCACACCTGCCGTCGAGCATTTCCGCAGGACACAATGACGTCATGGGTACGGCCCTGTACACGTGGCATATCGCGTGGCGCAGATCCTGGCAGATGGCATTAATCGTTGCGCTCATCGGCGGGCTGCTCGGCGCCGTCGCGCTGGCCGCGCTAGCCGGGGCACGCCGGACCGACTCGGCCTACGGCCGCTACCTGCAAGCAGCCAATTCCAGCGACCTGATGATCGACATCCCTGGCCCGCTGCTGTCTGTCGTCCGCGACGTGGAGAAGCTGCCCGGCAAGGTGTCGGCCGCTGCGTGGCTCGGGCTGAATGGCGAGCCCGTTATTGACGGGAAGGTCGACGACTCGTTCCAGACCGACGCGATAGCCGTGAGCCTCGATGGCGAGTACTTCCGGCAGGACAAGCTGACAGTCCTGGCGGGCAAGCTGCCCGCGCTCGATTCCACCAACCAGCTGGCCGTCTCCCAGCTCATGGCGCAGAAGTTCGGTCTCCATCCCGGCTCGCACCTGACCTGGCAGTTCCAGCAGTTCGAGGTGAATGCGCTGGGATTGCCGCTCCCCGGCCCGACCGGCAACGGGATTGAGCGTACGGGTCAGAGGACAACGTTCGTTGTCACGGCGATCGTGGCGATGCCGCCTGCCCTCGGCGATACCTTCGATGACATCGACGGCGCCATCCTGCCGCCCGCAGCTGCGCCCCGGTACCTCGCCGGCCCCGGCAAGCCGTGGGTTGAATGGTCCTTTGGCTGGGTCGCCATGCGGCTACCTGGCGGCGACGCCGGCGTGCCGGCCATTCACCGGGAGCTAGACGAGCTCGCAACCAAGCTGGCGAGCGCCTACCAGATCGGCGGCGCGATCACCTTCAACATTCGCCGCCTGGCGATTGCCAAACTTGAGGCGCAGCAGGCAATTGAACCGCAGGCGGTCGCGCTCGCTATCCTCGGCGGACTGATCGCGCTGGCCATGCTGGTCCTGGTAGGCCAGGGGCTGGCACAGCTGCTCAGCAGATCAGCCACCGATGCGATGGTCTTGCGTGCGATGGGCGCAACCAGGGGCGAAGCGGCTATGTCACAGGCAGGACCGGGGGGGCTCGCGATAGCAGGCGCCACCGTGTTGTCAGTGGCCGGGGCAATCGCCCTGTCGCCCCTCGCGCCCATCGGCAAGGTGCGCGCCTTCGATCCGCAGAAGGGAGTCCGGGCCGACTGGCTCGTGCTGGGCGGCGGAGCCCTGGCCATGGTGATTCTGCTCGGCGGCACGCTGACCTGGCTGTCATGGCGGGCGGCGCGGCAGCCGGCGGAATCGGCCACGGCCCGGCCCCTGGCGCTGATAGCTATCTCGCGCCGCAGCGGACTGCCCGTTGCCGCGCTGACCGGAATGCGCTACGCACTGGAGCGCGGGTCCGGGCGGCAGCGCGCTCCGGTCCGGGCAACCCTGGCTGGCTCGGTCGTAGCCGTCACGGCGCTGGCCGTCTCGCTGGTGTTCAGCTCGAGCCTGAGCGGCCTGGTCAGCCGTCCGGCCAGGTACGGCTGGAACTGGACAACGCTTGTGCAGTCACAGGGCGGCTGGGGGTCATTCCCGCCTGCCGCCATGACGTCGGTCATGCGGCACCAACCCGGCATCAGCGGCTGGTCCGAGTTCGGCTTCAGTCAGCTGGTCATTGACCACCAGGAGGCTCCGGTTCTCGGGTTGCAGCAGCAGCTAGGCTCCGTCGAACCGCCCACCACCAGCGGCCACCCGCTCACCGCGGCCGATCAGATCGAGCTCGGCGCTGTCACCATGCGTCAGCTGGGCGTGCATGTGGGCAGCAAGGTGACGATTCCCGGGTCCGCGCCCAAGAGGTTCTTTACGCTCACGGTAGTCGGCGTCGTGACGCTTCCATCGATGGGGACCGTGCTGACTGATCATGTGTCGCTCGGTCGTGGCGCCATGCTCGAGGACAGCGAGCTGCTGAAGGTCTTGGGCCTGCCGCCTTACACGCAGCGTACGTTCACGAATCCCAGCTTGGGTGACGCGATCAGTTCGCCCGCCTTCCCCTCGGCGGTGGCCATCGCGGCGACGTCCACCGCGGCCGCGAGCCGGGCCGTGGCCGGCATCCTGAAGGCTGAGCCGGACGAGACTCCGGGCGGCATGTACCCGCTGGGGCCGCAGCAGGGAGCCCAGGTCCTAGACCTTCAGCAGGCGGGCGGCCTGCCGATTTCCATCGCGCTGGGCGTGGCAGCAGCGGCGGTCCTGGCCCTCGCCCTGACGATTGTGGCGTCGGTGCGGCAGCGGCGCCGCGAGCTGGCTCTACTGAAGTCCCTGGGCATGCGCCGCGGCCAGCTACGAGCCGTGGTAGCCAGCCAGACCAGCACCATCCTGATCGTCGCCACCCTGATCGGCATCCCGCTAGGCATAGCCGGGGGCCGGTGGGCCTGGACAGCCTTCGCCAGCGAGATCGGCGTCGTGCCCGCTCCGGTCATGCCAGCGGCAGCCATCGCCCTCGGGGTGCTGGCGCTCCTGGTGGTCGGCAACATCCTGGCGACCTGGCCCGCTGCTATAGCAGCCCGGACCTCGGTCGCCCGTGTCCTGCGGTCGGAGTAGCTACTCCCCTTGCGTGACAGCCTCGGCCGGGACGACGACGAGGAGGCCGCGAACCGCGGTGCCATCCGGCAGCTGCCACCCGCCCTCGACGTAGCCACGGCTGGCGACCGGCCCGGTGGCCGGGTCGTGCTGGCTCGGCTGCAGGCGGCGGACCACGCGGATGTCGTCGACGCCAGGTTCGGATCCGCCGTTCCAGGCACCGATGACAGCAGGGTCCGGGGTGTCGCTGACGCTCTGCGCCTGGGCCACCACGGCGCCGCGCAGGAACGCGACAAGCTGCGCGAGCAGTACAGGATCGCGCGCCCCGTCGTACACCCACCGTGTCCCGAGTACCCCGTGCTCGGTCCGGCCGATCAGGGCGTGCTCGGCGCCTGCCAGCGGCGCGCCCCGGTAGGTCAGCGGGACGTGATAGCTGACCGGCTGGTCGCCTGACTGATCGGTGACAATCATGAACTCGATGCCGACCTCGCCGGCTGGGTCATCGAGCCGGAAGCCCCCGGCCTTCGCTAGCTCCGGCGGCCGGCCGGCGGCGACGTACCACGGCTGAGACGGCAGCCAGCCGGCGAGCAGCTCCAGCTTCCCAGGCGTGAGCGTGGTGTGGTGGATGACGGCCATGTCGTATCGCTGGTCCTTTCCGGTGCTGGTGCCCTGCGGCGCGGGTGCCGCCCAGGATCGCACTAGCCGCCCCGTTCCCCGCGGATCGGCCGGGCTACCATCTCAGCGTGAGCGATCTTGCATTTCCTTCGTTTCCGTCCGGATTCACCTGGGGCGTAGCGACCGCCGCGTACCAGATCGAAGGCGCGGTCGCCGAGGACGGCCGCGGCGACTCGATCTGGGATGCCTTCTGCCGTCAGCCCAGCGCGATCCGGGACGGACAGACCGGCGACGTCGCTGACGACCACTATCATCGCTGGCCCGAAGACGTCGCGCTCATGGCCGACCTCGGCGTCGATGCCTACCGGTTCTCGATCGCGTGGCCGCGGATTCAGCCGGGCGGGTCGGGCCCGGTCAACTCCGCGGGCCTCGACTTCTACGACAAGCTCACCGACGGCCTACTGGCCCGCGGCATCACGCCCATGCCGACGCTGTATCACTGGGACCTGCCGCAGCCGCTGGAGGACGCAGGCGGCTGGATGGCACGCGACACGGCCTACCGGTTCGCCGAGTACGCGGCGGCGACGGCCGAGCGGCTCGCCGATCGGGTGCCCGCCTGGATCACGCTGAACGAGCCGTTCGTGGTGACCGCGTTCGGCTACGCGCTCGGCATCCACGCACCGGGCAAGGCGCTCATGCTCGATGCGCTGCCGACAGCCCACCATCAGCTGCTCGGGCACGGGCTGGCCACCGCGGCGCTGCGCGCGGCTGGCGCGCGCCAGGTCGCGATCAGCAACAACTACTCACCGGCCTGGCCCGCCAGTGACAGCGCGGCCGACGTCGCCGCGACCACTGCCTATGACGCGCTGCACAACCGGATGTTCACTGACCCGGTGCTGCTCGGGCGCTACCCGGACCTGACTGCGTTCGGCGTTGGGGCCGACGGGATGGATTGCGTCCGTGACGGCGACCTCGCGGTTATTTCCGCGCCCATCGATGCGCTCGGGGTCAATTACTACACGCCAACGCGACTGTCCGCGCTGCCGGACTCGCCGCTGCCGTTCCAGATGGAGCCCATACCCGGCTATCCCGTCACGGCGTTCGGCTGGCCGGTGATCCCGGCCGGCCTGACCGAGCTGCTCACAACGCTGGCGAAGCGGTACGCAGGCCTGCTCCCGCCCGTCTACATCACCGAGAACGGCTGCTCAGTCGACGACGAGCCGGACGCCAACGGCATCATCGACGATCAGCCGCGCATCGGCTATCTCGACGGGCACATCCGGGCGGTCGCCGATGCGATCACGGCGGGCGTCGATGTCCGCGGGTACCTGGTCTGGTCGCTGCTGGACAACTTCGAGTGGGCCGAGGGCTATCACCAGCGCTTCGGGCTGGTGTACGTGGACTTCGACACCCAGCAGCGCACCCCGAAGGCGTCGTTCAGCTGGTACCGCGACATGATCGCCGCGCACCGTCAGTAGGCAAGTCGTCATTCGGGCGGGTCCGGCCGCGGGCCTTCCCGTTGCTCGCGGTCCCGGTGCCCGCCGCGCAGCCCCACCAGGCGGCGGGCACCGGGAGCCTCAGCCAGTCACAGCGCCCTGCGCCGCCCTGGCTTTACTAGCTGCCCGGCCCTCGTCCTCGGCGGCCTCGCCAGCAGCGTCGCCGGTGGCCTCGCGGCCACCCGCACGGCGCCGGCCGGACCCGACTGGCAGCGCGAGCATGAGCGCGAAGCTTGCCAGGAACACACCAACCTGGAACCACAGCGTCCGGGTCAGCGCGGCGGCAAAGTCATTCCGGACTGCCGTCCCGCCGGCCTTGGCGACCACGCGGCTCAGGCCCGCTTGCAGCACCTGGCCGCCCGGCAGCCTGCAGGCGGCTGGCGTTACGGTCGGATCCGTGGCGACGAGCCTGGCGTGCAGGCAGTCACCAAACTGCACCGCGATCCGGCCAGCTAGCGGTGCTGGCACCCGCGCCGCCGCGAGGCTCGACCGGAGCTGCGGGCTGACTGTCGCGGCCGCGGCCGCTGACTGGCTGCCGAGGAATCCGAAGAAGATCACCCCGATGACCGCGACGCCGATCGACGCGCCGAGCTGAAGGCTGGTGTTGAAGATGCCCGACGCCGATCCGGCGTCCTGCCGCTGCACCCCGGCGAGCAGGATGTCAGCCAGTGGCGCTAGCACGGTGCCCATGCCGAGCCCGGCGACCACGAGGGCCGGCACCATCTCCCAGGTGGTGACGGCGCCGCCGAAGTGACGCACGGTCTCGATCAGCCCGGCCATGCCACCGGCCATCACCAGCGCACCCACCATCGTCACGCCGCGCCCGAACCTCGGCGCGAGCCTCGCCGCGGCCCCGGACGCCAGCAGGACCCCCGCCGAGAATGGCAGGAACGTCAGACCTGCGTGCAGCGGCGCGAACCCGAGCCCGATCTGCAGGAACAGCGTCAGAATCAGCGCGAATGAGGTGACGCCGAGGAAGAATGTCACCGCGATCGCGATGCCGACCGCGAAGGCGCGCTGGCGAAAGAGGCCAAGCTGGACCAGCGGCGAGCCGTCCCGCCGGTCCTTGGCTCGCTCGTAGCCGACGAACACCGCCAGCATCGGCGCGGCCGCCGCCATGGAGACGAACGTCCAGGGCGGCCAGCCGAGCTGCCGACCCTGCACGAGCGGGTAGAGCAGTAGCAGCAGCGCAGCCGAGATCAGTGCCACGCCGACCGGGTCGAGCCGAGGCGGGCGCGGCGCGCGGGACTCCCGGACCAGGACCGCCGAGGCCGCTACCGCGAGTATGCCCACCGGCACATTGATCAGGAAGATCGGCCGCCAGGCCAGGCCGAACAGGTCGTGCTGGGTGAGCAGGCCACCGAGCAACGGCCCGCTGACGGTGCCGAGGCCAGCGGTGATCCCGAACGCGGCGAGCGCCTTGATCCGCTCGGCGGCCGGGAAGATGACCTGGATCACCGACAGGACCTGCGGGATCATGATGGCGCCGAACGCCCCCTGCGCCACCCGGCTAGCGATGAGCATGCCGGGGCTCTGCGCCGCGCCGCACAGCGCGGACATCAGCGTGAAGCCGATGACGCCGATGAGGAACAGGCGCTTGCGGCCGAAGGCGTCACCCAGCCGGCCACCGGTGATCAGCACCAGCGCGTAGGCCAGCGTGTAGCCGGCCAGTGCCCACTGCACGTCGGCGTAAGACGCGTGCAGATCGCGCTGGATAGACGGGATCGCGATATTGACGATGGAGATATCGAGGAGGTTCATGAACGCCGCCAGCAGCAGCACGACCAGCGTGAGCCATCGCCGCGGGTCTGGGCTGTCGCTTACGGCACCGTCAGGTGCCAGGATCTGAGCATCGGTTGCCATCGAAGTCCTCCGCCGAGGAAGGTCGCGTTGATTACATAACCAAGCTAGCGTCTCGTTTTGCTATTGTCTAGGTAGCTTAATTATTAAGGAGACTAGGCATGTCCGGGGATCCGCACTGGGAGGTGCCGTGGCCGGCCGGGCTCGAGACCGAGTCCTGGAGTCCCGAGCGAGCCAAGCTGGCGATGGCGTTCGTCGCGGCCATCAGGAAGACCGGCTCGCTGATGCAGCTCATGAGCCAGGCCGCCGCGGACCGGATTGGCATCAACGCAACCGACCTGAACTGCCTGAACATCTTGAGCTTTAGCGGCCAGCTGACCGCCGGCGAGCTAGCCAGGGCGACCGGGCTGACGACTGCCTCGATCACCGGCGTGATAGACCGCCTCGAGCAGACTGGCTTCGTCCACCGCGAGCGCGATGCGGTCGACCGTCGGCGTGTTGTCGTTCATCTGAACGTGCCGCAAGCGCTCGGCACGGTCGCGCCCGTGTTCGGCCCGATGATGGGCGCCTGGCAGCGGATAGCCGCCCAGTACAGCGACGACGACCTCCGGCTGATCGTCGAGTTCTACGGCCAGATGGAGGAGATCATCCGCGAGCACCTGGCCCGGCTCCGGGCGGAAGCGTCCGCCGGGAAGCAACCGCCCGAATGACCAGCTACCCCTGAATGACTAGCTACCAGAATGACCAGCTACCCAGGAGGCACGTTGGCGCACCCACTCGACCCGCTCAGTGCCGACGAGATCCGGCACGTGGCCACCGCGTTACGTGAAAATAGGGGTGTTGACCTTGCCTGGCGGTTCGCCTCGATCGATCTGGCCGAGCCCGCCAAGGAGGAGCTAGCAGGCGGCGGCCGGGACGTCGGCCGCGCTGCGCATGTGATCTCCTGGAACACAGCCGACGGCCAGGCCTACCGGGCTCTGGTGTCGCTGCCGGCCGGCGACATCACGCGGTGGGAGCATCTGCCCGGCATCCAGCCGGCCATGACCGTCGATGAGTGGCACGAGTGCGACGCCATGCTCCGCCGCCACCCGCTCCTCGTCGAGGCACTGGCCAAGCGCGGCATCACCGATATGAGCCTGGTGCTCACCGACGTCTGGGCGTACGGCGCGGCGCTGGCGCCTGACCGGTACCGCGGCCTGCGCATCGGCTGGGCGGATGTCTGGGCGCGGGGCAGCACCGATGGCAACCCGTACGCGCACCACATCACCGGCTTGCACCCGGTGGTGGACCTGAACCGCATGCACCTGCTCGAACTCGAGGACAACGAGGCAGTCGGCGCCGCCGACCGGCCGGCGGTCATGGGCGAGTACCTGCCGGGGCTGATCCGGATGCCACCGCGCGAGGTCAGCCCGCTGCACGTGAGCCAGCCTGACGGCGTCTCGTTCACGCTGGACGGGCGGCTGCTGCGGTGGCAGAACTGGGAACTGCGCCTCGGCTTCAACTACCGGGAAGGCCTCGTCCTGCACGCGGTCGGCTTCTGGGACGCCGGGCGGCTGCGGCCGGTCGCGCACCGGATGTCGTTTGCCGAGATGATCGTGCCGTACCGGGACGCCACGTCCGATCACTACCGCCGCACCGCGTTCGACATCGGTGAGTGGGGCCTTGGGTTCATGACCACCTCGCTCGAGCTTGGCTGCGACTGCCTCGGCGAGATCCGCTACCTGGACGCAGTGCTGCACGACTCACGCGGCGAGCCGCGGACCATCCGCAACGCGATCTGCATCCACGAGGAAGATGACGGCATCTTGTGGAAGCACGTGGACGAACGGACCGGCGCGGCGGTCCGGCGGGCGCGGCGGCTCGTGATCTCCTTCCACGTCACGGTGGCCAACTACGAGTACCTGGTCTACTGGCGCTTCTACCAGGACGGCAACATCGAGTGCGAGGTGCGGGCGACCGGGATCATGGTCACGTCGTACTTCCCGGCGGGCAGCCAGCCGCCAACCGGCGCGCTCGTCGACGAGCGCACGTACGCGCCGTACCACCAGCACTTCATCGTCGCGCGCCTCGACCTTGACGTCGACGGCGAGCCGAACACCGTCTACGCGGTGGAATCGCAGGCGCTGCCCGTCAGCGACGCGAACCCGCACGGGCTGGCGCTCGTCACGCGAGAGACGCCGCTGCTGACCGAGTCGGACGGCCGCCAGGACATCGACTGGAGCGTTCAGCGCAGCTGGAAGATCGCGAGCAGCCGATCGGTCAACGGCCTTGGCGCCCGCCCCGCCTACAAGCTGGTGCCCGGCGGCAGCTTCCCGCCGCTGATCGACGAGTCGTCGCCGGCGTTCCAGCGCGCCGAAGCGATCGCGCACGCGTTGTGGGTAACGCCGTACGCGCCGGCCGAGCGATGGCCGTGCGGCGAGTTCCCGAACCTCAGCGCCACGGACCACGGCCTGCCCGCCTGGACGGCACGCGACCGCCCGATCGAGGACACCGACGTGGTCCTGTGGCACGTCTTCGGCCTGCACCACATCACCAGGCCAGAAGACTGGCCGGTCATGCCCGTGGACCGGACCTCGTTCTGGCTCAAACCGTGGGGCTTCTTCGACCGGAATCCAGCCCTCGACGTGCCGCCGACCCCGCACGGCGAGCACGACCGCTAAGTTTGCGTGCTATGACAGGTGTGCCTCGGTCGGGCGAGTCGGCGCCAGGCGTCGTCGAGATCTACACAGACGGTGCCTGCAGTGGCAACCCCGGTCCTGGCGGCTGGGGCGCGCTGCTGATGTATGGCGGCCGGACCAAGGAATTGTGCGGTGGCGAGGCGACCCCGACGACTAACAACCGGATGGAGCTGATGGCGGCCATCCAGGCGCTGGAGAGCCTGACCAGGCGCTCGACGGTGCACCTGCACACTGACAGCAGTTACCTGCGCAACGGCGTCATGAGCTGGCTGCCGACCTGGAAGCGCAACGGCTGGAAGACTTCGGCCAAGCAGCCGGTCAAGAACGAAGACCTGTGGCGGCGCCTCGATACCGCGGCCGGGCGGCACGACGTGCACTGGCTGTGGGTGAAAGGTCATGCCGGCAATCCGGGGAACGAGCGGGCCGATGCACTGGCCAACCAGGGCATGGCCGAGGCCGTGGCCCGGTCGCGCCCTACGGCCCGCCGCTAGGCCGTGGTTCGCAGACACAGAAACTCGCCCTGGCAAGGCGCCTGCGCCTGGCCATGGGCCCGTGGTTCGCAGACACAGAAACTCGCCCTGGCAAGGCGCCTGCGCCTGGCCATGGGCCCGTGGTTCGCAGACACAGAAACTCGCCCTGGCAAGGCGCCTGCGCCTTGCCAGGGCGAGCACTTGATGACCGGTCCCCCCGGATTCATCTGAATGGGTCCCCCGCTACACAGGATGACATGACGATTGCCGAACGTCACCACCGGGGGTCGCTAATCGATGACCTATGCCGACTAAGCATCGCGCCGCCTGATGAGATGGAGCCATGGACCGTCTGAGCAGGCAGCTTGACTTCATCTCCGAGGCCGGCCGGCTCAAAGGCGTCCTGCGGCAGACGACGCTGGCTGACCCGGCCCGCCGGGAGAACTCCGCCGAGCATTCCTGGCACCTGACGGTGCTCGCGCTCACCCTGGCCGAGTACGCACCGACGGGCACCGACCTGGCCCGCGTCGTCGCCATGCTGGCGCTGCACGACCTCGTCGAGGTCGACGCCGGCGACCTGTCGGCCTACGCGTCACAGGCTGATCAGGCCCGGCAGCAGGCGGCCGAGCGGGCCGCCGCCGATCGGCTCTTCGCGCTGCTGCCGCCCGACCAGAGCGGCAGCCTCCGTCAGCTATGGGATGAATTCGAGGAACGGGGAAGCCTGGAAGCGCGGTTTGCTCGCGCCCTCGACCGGCTCCAGCCGATGCTGGAGAACGTCAAGGTCGGCGGCGGTACCTGGCGTGAGCGCGGAGTCACGGCAGCCGAGGTGCTGACGAAGGTAGCGCTGATCGAGGACGGCTCACCGCAGCTCGGCCAGTTCGCCAGGGATCTGATCGAGCGCGCCGTCCGCGACGGCGTCCTGGCGCCTGGCATGGCGGGCCGCTGACCGTGGGCTCGACAGAGCGTCGCGCCGTCGGCGTCGTCTTCTTCCTGAACGGGACCGTAACCGGGACATT
Organism: uncultured Actinomycetota bacterium; assembly: GCA_963792725.1. Taxonomy (GTDB): domain Bacteria; phylum Actinomycetota; class Actinomycetes; order Streptosporangiales; family Streptosporangiaceae; genus JAJYUU01. The sequence goes on from CAWBXJ010000006.1 coordinate 1,197,253, forward strand.
CGCCTCCCGGCTGCCATGGATCGCGCAGCACCTGCACCTGAGCAGCGGCCTGCTCGGCGTCATCGGGCTGACGACCAGCATCGGCGCGCTGGCGACCATGCCGTTCGCGGCGCAGTTCGTGCACCGGTTCGGCCCGAAGGCGGCGACGCGGGTGCTGATCGCCGCGTCCAGCCTGGCACTGGCCCTGCCCGCATTCGCGCCGGACGTGCTCGCGCTAATGGCGGTGATGCTGGTGTACGGCGCGCTGTTCGGGACGAACGACAACGCGATGAACGCCCAGGCGGTGGAGGCGGAGCGCCGGATCGGCAAGTCCATCATGTCGGGCCTGCACGGCCTCTGGAGTCTCGGCGTCCTGTCGGGGGCGGTGATCGGATCCCTGAGCGCTCATGCGGGCATTGACCCGCGCATCCAGTTCCCGGTCGTGGCTGCCGTCGCGGCGGTAGGCGGCTTCCTTGCCTGCTCATGGTTCGCTGGCGGCCGGCCAGTCGGAGCAGCGGCTGAGGTGCACGTGCCCCGGTTCGCCTGGCCACGCGGCGTGCTGCTGCTCATCGGACTCGTCGGGTTCGCCGCGGTCTTCGTGGAGTTCGCGGCGAACGACTGGTCAGCTGTGTTCATGCACTGGGTACTCCACGCCAACCAGGCTGAGGCGGCGCTCGCGACCGGCGTGTTCGCCGGGTCGATGGCCGCCGGGCGGCTCTGCGGCGACGCACTCGTCCGGCGGATCGGGCCTCGGCTGAGCGTCCGCGCGTGCGGCGTGCTCGGCACCGTCGGCTGCGTCCTGGTCGCTATCACGCCCAGCGCGCTGGTAGCGCTCGCCGGGTTCGTCCTCATCGGCCTCGGCGTCTCGGTCGTGGTACCGCTGGTCTTCGCGGCCGCAGGCCGATCCGGGCCTAGCCCCGCGATCGGCGTCGCTGGCGTCGCGACCGTGAGCTACGGCGCCGGGATGGCAGCGCCTAGCGTGATGGGCGGCGTCGCCGACCTGTCGTCCCTGCGGGTCGCGTTCGCCGTCGCGGCCGTGCTCGCCGTGGCCATCGCGGTCGGCGCTGGGCTGCTCGATCAGGAGGCGCCCCGCCGCGACCGGTCGGTCGCGGCGCCGCCGGCTGTATCTGACTAAGTGGTGCACAGCCGCGCTGGCGGCCCTGTCGAGGGCAGGCTCAGAAGAAGATCAGCTTGACGGCGGAGATGACGCCGATCAGGACGACGAAGATCCGCAACGCTTGCGGCGGCAGCCGCCTGCCGTACCTGGCGCCGACGAATCCGCCGGCAGTCGAGCCGATGGCGATCAGCAGGACGGCCAGCCAGGCGACGTGCGCGAAGGCGATGTACACGATCGCCGCGGTGCCGTTCACGATGGTGACGAGCACGTTCTTGGCCCCGTTGACCCGCTGCATGCTCTCGTCCAGGAACGTGCCGAGCAAGCCGATGACGAGGACGCCCTGTGCGGCGCCGAAGTAGCCGCCGTACGCGGCCGAGGCGAACACGCCCGCCGTGAGCACGGGGCTGGCGTGCTCGCGGTCCCGCGCTGGCGCGCCGTCCTGCTCGGCCAGCCGCTTGCGCCGGGTGGCGATCCGGCCGCTGAGCCACGGCTGGATGATCACGAGCACGCAGGCGATGAGGATGAGCGCAGGCACGATGACCTTGAACGATGCCGACGGGAGTGACAGCAGCGCGGCGGCGCCGGCCACCGCGCCAGCGGCCGCGATGACGCCGAGCCGCATCAGCCGTGCTCGCTGCCCGGCCAGCTCACGCCGGTAGCCCACGGCGCCGCTGATGTTCCCCGAGACCAGGCCCACGTTGTTCGAGACATTGGCCACGACTGGCGGGAAGCCAAAGGCCAGCAGCGTGGGAAAGGTGATCAGCGATCCGGATCCGACGACCGCATTGACCGCGCCGGCCGCGACGCCTGCCCCGAGGATCGCAAGCGCCTCAGCAGGGCCCACGTGTTCCTCTCATGTCCTTGATCGTAAAACGTGGCCACTTCGCAGCGCACTGTGAGCAGTAGCACACCCACGGCGACGTGGTCGTTCAGGCGCGCGGCACAGCCCGCGCCGACCAGCGCGCCGACCTGCGCTCCACCTGGAGCGGCACGCCGAAGCACCTGGACAGATTCCGCTCGGTGAATACATCGACGAGCGGCCCCGCCGCGAGGACCGTGCCCTTGCGCATCAGCATCGCGTGCGTGAATCCCTCCGGGACCTCTTCCACGTGATGGGTGACCAGGACCATCATCGGTGACCGCGGATCGCGCAGCAGCCCGGCGATGCGCTGGAGCAGGTCCTCCCGGCCGCCGAGGTCGAGGCCGGCGGCTGGCTCGTCCAGCAGCAGCAGCTCCGGGTCGGCCATCAGCGACCTCGCGATCTGCACGCGTTTGCGCTCGCCCTCCGACAGTGAGCTGAAGCGCCGCCGGATCAGGTGGGCGCAGCCAAGCGCGTCCAGCAGCTCGACTGCCCTCGTCACGTCGGCCGAGTCATAGTCCTCGGAGTCGCGGCCGAGAATCCCGTAGGACGCCGTCAGCACCAGGTCGATGACCTTCTCCTGCACCGGCACCTGATCGGCGATGGCCGAGCTCGACATCCCGATCCGGGTGCGCAGGTCGGTGATGTCAGCCTCGTGGAGCGGCTCGCCGAGTACATCGACCGTGCCGTGCGTCGGCGGCAGCAAGGTGGCGGCCACCTGCAGCAGCGTTGTCTTGCCGGCCCCGTTCGGCCCGATGATGACCCAGCTCTCGTCGCTGTACGCGGTCCAGCTGACGTCCCGGAGCAGCATCGACCTCTCGTATCGGACCCCAACCCCGCGCAGCCTGAGTACTTCAGCCGCCATCCGGTTCCCTTCGAGCGCCACCATTTCAGCTCGAACCTACGGTATGTCGCCGCGCCGTCGATGGTCAGCCGCCAACGTGGCGGACCGCGAGCAGTGCCGCCTGCGTCCGATCTGCCACGCCGAGCTTGGCGAGGATGGCGCTCACGTGGGTCTTGACGGTCTTTTCCGAGACGGTGAGCAGCCTCGCGATCTCCCGGTTGGATCTGCCGTCGGCGAGTAGCGCAAGCACCTCGCGCTCCCGGCCGGTCAGCGCGCCGATGCCGCGCGAGTCTCCGCCCGGGTGCGCCGCGACGAGACCAGCGGCGCCGGGTGCCAGCACCGTGTGACCGTCGTGTACGGATCGGATCGCGCGCACCAGCGCATCGGGATCGACATCCTTGTACAGGAACCCGGCGGCGCCTGCCTGCAGCGCGAGCGCCGGCCCGGTCGGCCCGGCGGCACTTGTCAGGATCAGCACGCGGGTCGGCGTGCCCTGTGCGCGCAGCTCGGCCAGCACGCTCATGCCGTCCATACCGGGCAGCTTGAGGTCGAGCAGCAGCACGTCCGGAGCGTGCTGGAGGGTCAGTTGGACAGCCGCCAGGCCGTCGCTGGCCTCGCCGACCAGGTTGATGTCGTCCTGGACATCCAGCAGCACCGCGAGGCCCTGGCGGACCACCGGGTGGTCGTCAGCGATCAGCACCGTGATCGGGCCCGGCCCGGCGCTGCTCATGCCTCGCCTGCTGGCCGAGCGGCTGGCAGGGGCACGCTGAGCCGGACCTTCGTACCGGTGTCCGGCGCCGAGGTGATCGCCAGCTTCCCGCCTACCGAGCCAGCCCGCTCACGCATCGATGCCAGGCCGAGTCCCGCGTGCGGGCCGCGCGGCTCGAAGCCGGTGCCGTCGTCGCTGATCTCGAGCACCACGGCACGCTGGCGTCGCGTCAGGCAGACGGTGACGTGACGGGCCCCGGAGTGGCGTACTGCGTTGCTGATCGCCTCCTGCGCGACCCGGTACAGCGCGGTCTCCTGCTGCGGGCCGAGCGCTGGCAGTCCAGCCGCATGCACTATTACGTCCGTACCGTGTGTGCGTGCGGCCAGGACCGCGTACGAGCGAACCGAGCCCGCCAGGCCGCCCGTCGCTAGCTCAGGCGGCGCCAGCCCGTCGATCACCGCGCGCAGCTCCGCGTGGGCCTGGCCCGCCAGTTCCGCTACGCTGCCGATCTCCTCGATGGCCCTGGCCGGGTCCCGGTCCACCAGGACGGCTGCGGCCCTGGCCTTGACCCTGACGCTGAATAGCTTCTGCGAGACCGCGTCGTGCAGGTCCCTAGCGAGCCTGGCCCGTTCCTGGAGGACAGAAAGCTCACGGCCGCGCTCGTAGAGGCGGGCATTCGTCAAGGCGATGGCGGCGTGCGCGGCGAACAGGCTCACCAGCCGCTCATCGCGCTCGGTGAAGCCGCCTGGCACCGTCTTGCAGGCCGCGAAGATGAAGCCGAGGGTGTCGTCGCCCTCCTTGATCGGGACGCCGAGGACGTCGGTCAGCTCCGGATGGGCCGCGGGCCAGCCCCAGAAGCGCGGATCCGTGCGGATGTCATCAAGCCGGAGCGGCTTGCCTTCGCGCAGCATCACCGCCAGCATTCCGTGCTGGCGCGGCAGCGGGCCGATCGCGGCCTGCTCCCTGGCCGTCAGGCCGTCCACGACGAACTCGGCGAAGGTGCCCGCCTCGCCAGGCACGCCGAGCGCCGCGTACCGCGCGCCGGCCAATGACCGCGCGGCCCGCACGATCTTGCCGAGGACATCGTGCACCGACAGCTGGCTGGAGACGGCCAGCACGACTTGGCTGACCTGCTCGAAGATCTCATCTTGCCCGTCGCTGGCGACCGGCTGGCGAGACTGGCCCATACCACTGACGGTACCGGCGCTGGCTACGCCGCGGATCCGGCCGAGGTCCTAGGACTATGGTCGCAGGGCAGCCGGGCCGCAGGCCGATGCGGCGAACGCCGCGGCTGCCTAGCGTCGGTGCTATGAGTAATTCATCAGTGGCGGTCGTCACCGGCGCATCGCGCGGCCTCGGCCGTGCCCTGGCCGGCGGGCTGGCCGCAGCGGGATACAGCCTCATCATCGACGGCCGCGACCAGCTGGCGCTCCAGGCGGCGGCGGCGGCCGTCCGGGTGCGGCATGACCTGCCGCTGCGATCCGTGCTGGCCGTGCCCGGCGACATCACCGACCCGGCACACCGGGCCGACCTGGCCGCCGCCGCCGCTGACCTCGGCGGCGCCAGCCTGCTGATCAATAACGCCGGGACGCTGGGCGCCAGCCCGCTGCCTGCGCTCGGCGATTACCCGGTCGGCGAGTTCCGCACGTCCCTGGAAGTCAATGTCGTGGCACCCATCGCGCTCACCCAGCTGCTCCTGCCCGATCTGCGCAGGCTCGGCGGATCCGTGCTCAGCATCACCTCGGACGCCGCCGTCGAGGCGTACGCGGGCTGGGGCGGCTACGGCGCTGCCAAGGCCGCGCTCGAGCAGGCCTGCCACGTACTGGCCGCGGAGGAGCCAGCCGTCCGGGTCTGGTGGGTCGATCCGGGCGACCTGCGCACGCAGATGCACCAGCAGGCGTTCCCTGCCGAGGACATCTCCGACCGGCCGCTACCGGAGACCGTCGTCCCGGCGTTGCTGCGGCTTGTGCGCGAGCGCATGCCAAGCGGCCGCTACCGGGCTGCCGACCTGCAGCCAGCGGGCGCCCTGGCGGCCGGGACCGAGAGCGCGGGCGCCCAGACAGCGGGCGCCCAGACCGCAGGAGCCCAGACCGCAGGAGCCCAGACCGCAGGAGCCCAGACCGCAGGAGCCCAGACCGCAGGAGCACGGTCGTGACGGTCACGGCCGAGGTCGCCTCCGTGCCGTTCGAGCTGCCCCCTGAACTCGAGGCGCACGAGCCGCCAGAAGCACGGGGCACGACGAGGGACGACGTCCGGCTCCTGGTCAGCAGGACCGCGGCCGCGGAGCTGAGCGAGCACGGGTTCGCCGAGCTGCCGGATCTGCTGCTGCCGGGTGACCTGGTCGTGGTCAACAACTCGGCGACGATTCCGGCGGCCGTCAGGCTGGCCGCTGCCAGGGTCGCCGACAGCCCGCTGACGGTGCACTTCTCGACCGCCATGGCGGCCGGGGACTGGCTGGTCGAGCTGCGAGCAGGCAGCGGGCACGCCACCGCCCCGTTCAGCGGCGGCACCGACGGCTTGCAGCTCCAGCTGCCGGGTGGCGCGGTGCTGACTTTGACCGAGCGTTTCAGCCGGCGCCTCTGGCGGGCGCGGTTGTCGACCGCCGTGATCCCGTACCTGCTCCGTCACGGCCGCCCGATCAGGTACTCCTACGTCCCGCGGCCGTGGCCGATCGAGTCTTACCAGACGGTGTTCGCGACCTGGCCCGGCAGCGCCGAGATGCCAAGCGCCGCCAGGCCGTTCACACCGCAGATCGTCACCAGGCTCGTCAGCCGCGGTGTCACCATCGCGCCCATCACGCTGCACACCGGCGTCTCGTCGCTCGAAGGCGACGAGGATCCCTACCCCGAGTCCTACGACGTGCCCGCGAGCACTGCCCGGCTGGTGAACCTGACCAGACGGTCCGGCGGCCGTGTCATCGCCGCCGGCACCACAGTTGTGCGGGCGCTCGAGAGCGCGGCGCTCGCGGCCCCAGGCCAGGCCGCGCCGTGCAGAGGCGATGGCCCGCTCGCCGCGTCGGCCGGCTGGACATCTCACGTGGTGACCAGGCAGACCGGCGTCGCGGTGGTCGACGGTCTGCTCACTGGCCTGCACGAGCCGCGGTCCACGCATCTGTGGATGCTGGCCGCCTTCGCCGGGGACGCCCTGCTGCGCCGCTGCTACCAGGCCGCCGCAGCCCATGGATACCGCTGGCACGAGTTCGGCGACGTCCACCTGATGCTGCCCTGAGGGCCCTGCCTGGAGCCGACGCCCCGACCGGTGGCAGACCCGGCCATCCGCGCACGCCGGCAACTAGATAGCGTTAACAGCGCTATGTCCGGTCCGCAGATCACCTTGCTGGTCACCCTGACAGGCCGTGACCGGCCCGGGGTCACTTCGCGGCTGTTCACCGTCCTGTCCGGGCACGAGCTCGCGGTAGTCGACGTCGAGCAGGTGGTGATCCGGGGCCGACTGGTTCTCGGCGTGCTGCTGTCGTGCGCGACAGCCCCCGACCTGACCTCGATCCACCAGCAGATCACCGCGCTGGCCGCCGACATGGGGATGGAAGCCGAGATCACCATGGGCTCTGGCGAGCCACTTCAGCGAGTCCGCGGCAGACTGCACGTCACGGTGCTTGGCGGGCCCCTGCTGCCCGCTGCCATCGCCGCCATCGCCGGCCGGATCGCCGCGACCGGCGCGAACATCGACCGGATCGGCCGGCTGGCCAATCGGCCCGTGACGTGCATCGAGTTCGAGGTTTCGGGCGCGGATGCCGTCGGCCTGCGCACCGCGCTGGCGCGCGAGTCGGTCGAGCTCGGGGTCGACGTCGCCGTACAGCGAGCCGGGTTGCACCGCCGGGCCATGCGCCTGGTGGTCATGGACGTCGACTCCACGCTGCTCCAGGACGAGGCGATCGACTTGCTAGCCGCCCGGGCCGGCTGTGCTTCGCAGGTGCGCGACATTACGGCCGCGGCCATGCGCGGTGAGCTGGACTTCGCCGAGTCCCTGCACCAGCGCGTCGCGCTGCTGGCCGGCCTGGACGCGTCGGCCATCGACGAGGTCGCGGGCTCGCTGCGGCTGGCGCCGGGGGCTCGCACGCTGATCCGCACCCTGAAGCGACTCGGCTACCGCTGCGGCGTCGTGAGCGGCGGATTCACCCAGGTTACCGACTGGCTGACCAGCGAGCTCGGGCTGGATTTTGCCGAGGCCAACACCCTCGAGATCGCCGGCGGCAAGCTCACCGGCCGACTCGTCGGCGAGGTGCTCGATCGAGCCGGCAAGGAGCGCACGCTACGGCACTTCGCCGCCGCCGCCGGCGTCCCGCTGAGCCAGACGGTCGCGGTCGGCGACGGCGCCAATGACCTGGACATGATCTCGGCGGCCGGGCTTGGCATTGCCTTCAACGCCAAGCCGGCCGTCAGGGATGCGGCGGACACCTCGCTCAGCGTCCCGCACCTAGACGCGATCTTGTACCTGCTCGGCATCAGCCGTGACGACGTCGAGGCCGCGGACGCCGAGGATCCGTCGCTGGTCGCCAGCTCACTGCGCGCTGGCGGATCGCAAGACTAGCTCGCCGGCGCCGCGTCGCGTGGCGTCCAGGAAGCGAGCAGCTCACCGCCGGATGGCGCCAGGTCGGCCCAGCTTCCGTGGACGCCGATGACCGCGATCGCAGCCGTCGGGAAGTCGGGTTCGGTCCCGGTGAGGAAGCCGACGAGCCCGGCCGCGGCCGGGTTATGGCCGATGTAGAGCACGGTCGCGAAGTCCTCGGCGGCCTCCCTGACGATGGCCGCCACATCCTCGCTGTCCGCGTCGTAGAGCCGCTGCTCGGCCGAGAACTGTGGGCCGCCGCCCGGTGCCCCCGCCAGCAGCGTCGCCGACAGGTGCTGCCAGGTCTGCCTCGTCCGCCTGGCGGCCGAGCAGAGGACTAGGTCGGGCAGCAGACCACTGGCCGCCAGCCAGCGGCCCGCCGCTGCGCTGTCGCGCTGTCCCCGCAGCCGCAGGGCCCGCTCAAAGTCCGGGCCACCGGGCAGCTCCCCGGCCTTCGCGTGCCGCATCACGATCAGCTTGTGCCTGTCCTGCATGCCACCCATCGTCCGGCAGCCGAGGGCGCAGCGCCGGATGGCGCGCTGAGCAGGAGGCAAAGACGCAGCCAGGAGACGGGCTGACCCGGACAACAAGGAGCGGGCGGCGGGTCAGTCGACCCGCCGCCCGCTGTCAGGCGCTCCTGTAGCGAGCCTGCGATCAGGCGGTCACCTTGTCCACAGGGGTCTTGGCCTCAGTGCCACCGCCCGAGATGCTCGTCGAGCGGCGCTTGGAGATGATGATGGCGGCCACCACGATGGCGATAGCCACGATCGCCACCCCGGCGCGCAGGCCGAGGTTCTTGCTGTACTCGACCACGCTGGTCGCGATCAGCAGCGAGACCAGGTTCATGACCTTGATCAGCGGATTGATGGCCGGACCCGCGGTGTCCTTGAACGGGTCGCCGACCGTGTCGCCGATGATCGTGGCCTCGTGCGCGGGCGAGCCCTTGCCGCCATGATGGCCGTCCTCCACCAGCTTCTTGGCGTTGTCCCAGGCGCCGCCGGAGTTGGCCAGGAACACGGCCATGAGTGCGCCGGCCGCGATCGCGCCGGCCAGGTACGAGCCGAGCGGCGCGTAGCCGAACGCGAAGCCGACGGTGATCGGCATCAGCACGGCCAGCAGGCCGGGTGTCGCCAGCTCGCGCAGCGAGTCCTTGGTGCAGATGTCCACCACTCGGCCGTACTCCGGTTTCTCGGTGTAGTCCATGATGCCGGGGTGGTTACGGAACTGCTCCCTGACCTCGAACACCACCTGGCCGGCCGCCCGGCCCACGGCCATGATCAGCAGCCCGGCGAAGAAGAAGACGACCGAAGCACCGATGATGAGGCCGAACAGGTCGTTAGGCGCGTCGATGCCCAGGCTGAACCCGCCCAGGTGCTTGAGGAGGAGCTCGGCCGTGACCTGAGTGCGGAAGGCGCCGTACAGGGCGGTCGCGGCCAGCACGGCGGTCGCGATCGCGATGCCCTTGGTGATGGCCTTGGTGGTGTTGCCCACCGCGTCCAGCTTGGTCAGGACCTGGGCCGCCTCGCCTTCGACCTCGCCGGACATCTCCGCGATGCCCTGAGCGTTGTCGGAGACCGGGCCGAAGGTGTCCATGGAGACGATGACGCCGACCGTGGTCAGCAGCCCGGTGCCGGCCAGGGCCACGGCGAAGAGCGCGATGATCGGGTTGCCGCCACCGAGCAAGAAGGCACAATAGACGGCGCCGCCGATCAGCAGCGCCGAGTAGACGGCCGACTCAAGTCCGACCGAGATACCGGACAAGATCACGGTGGCCGGGCCGGTCAGCGAGCTTTCGCCGATCTCCTTGACTGGCTTCCGGTTGGTCTCGGTGAAGTAACCGGTCAGCAACTGGATTGCGCTGGCCAGGATCAGGCCGACCAGGACAGCGCCGATGGCCAGCAGCCGCGGGTTGCCGCTGTGGTGGAGGATTCCCAGGTCGGTGATGCCAGTCAGCCCGCTGAACTTGCTCGGCAGGTAGACGAAGGCGGCAATGACCACCAGCACGAACGAGATGATCGCGGAGGCGAAGAAGCCGCGGTTGATCGCCGTCATGCCGCTACGGTCGTTCTTGCGCGGCGCGACCAGGAAGATGCCGAACATGGCGGTGATCACGCCGATCATCGGCACGATCAGCGGGAAGACCAGGCCCTGGGAACCGAATGCGACCTTGCCGAGGATCAGCGCCGCGACCAGCGTCACCGCGTAGGACTCGAATAGGTCGGCAGCCATGCCGGCGCAGTCACCCACGTTGTCGCCTACGTTGTCGGCGATGGTGGCGGCGTTGCGCGGGTCGTCTTCCGGGATCCCCTTCTCCACCTTGCCGACCAGGTCCGCGCCGACATCGGCCGCCTTGGTAAAGATGCCGCCGCCGACCCGCATGAACATGGCCAGCAGCGCGGCACCGAAGCCGAAGCCCTCCAGCACGCTGGACGCGTTAGACCTGTAGATGATCACAACGATGGCGGCGCCGAACAGTCCCAGGCCAACGGTGAACATGCCGGCCACACCGCCAGTGCGGAAGGCGATCCGCATGGCCGAGCGCTCGCCCGACTCCTTGGCTGCGGCCGCCACCCGGACGTTCCCCCGGACGGCGAGCCACATGCCGGTGAATCCGGTCGTGGCGGAGAACAGCGCCCCGACGAGGAAGAAGATGGACCGGCCAAAGCGCACGGACTCGTTGACCGCTGGCAGCACGAGCAGTACGAAGAAGATCAGCACGACGAAGACGCTGAGCGTCCTGAACTGCCGGCGCAGATATGCAGCCGCGCCTTCCTGCACCGCCCTGGCGATCTCCTGCATCTTTGGCGTGCCCTGACTGGCCGCGAGCACGTCCCTGACCAGCCAGCCGGCGACGGCCAGCGCCATCAGCGCGATGACCGCCACGACGGCTACCCAGGCCAGGTTGCCCCCGGTTACTGTGGGCGCGCCTCCTCCCAGGGCGAGTTCGTGCAACATCCGTCCTCCTTGACAGGGGATTACAAGCTAGTACCGAGCCGATGCGCGCGGCATTGTCTCGGTGAAGTAGTCGGCTGCAGTCCGGCGCTGGCAGCCGTTCCGGGCACGCCAGACTTGACCGGCGACGTGCCGGGAGTCTACGCATCCTGGTAAGTGGATGGTAAATCGGGTGCGGTTACATGCGCCGTCGCGACGATTTTGTGACGCAACAGTGCTCAGCCAGTGACGGCGGCCGCCTGCTGCGTGGTCGCCTATGAACGCTGAGTCACTATGCAATACTCTGCGTTACCGCGAGGCTCCGGCCGACGGCCAGCTCATCCTGATGATCGTGCCAGCCGGCGTCTCGCTGATCTGCACATCATCCGCGAGACCCTCGATTACCGCGATGCCGAGACCGGCCGGCAGGCCAGCGCCGTTACTGTCCTGGCTGAGGCCGGGCGCAGCGCCGCTGAGGCCTGGGCCGGCCGGGCCGCCTGGCCAGTGCGCGCCCGGCGCGCACGTGTCGGTGACCTCGACTTCGAACCGCCCGGCCAGATCGGTCAGCGCCAGCCGGACCGGCTCTGCCGGGCAGTACCGCTGGTGGCCTTCGACAGCGCGGGAGCACGCCTCGCCGACCGCGAGCCTGACTTCATCCAGCAGCGATTCGTCGACGCCGCTGCGCCTGGCCACCGCCGTCGCCACGAGTCTGGCCGTGCGGACGTGCGCAGGCAGCGCGGTGAAGCTCAGCTCGACTGTTGCCATCTCAGTGTCACCTGATCTCAGTGTCACCTGATCAGTGCGCCGGGCCGCCTACTTCTCAGCCCGGCGGGCCGCGATGGCCTCGTCTACGGTGTCGTGGATGCCGAACACCTTGGTCAGCCCCGTGATCCGGAAGATCTTGAGGATTCGCTCCTGGGTGCACACCAGGTCCAGGGACCCGTCATGGGCCCGGACGCGCTTCAGGCCGCCGACGAGCACGCCGAGCCCGGTGGAGTCCAGGAACTCTACCTTCTCCATATTCACCACGAGCTGGTAGAAACGGTTGTTGACCAGTTCGATCAGAAGTTCACGCAAGCGCGGCGCGGTGTAGACGTCGATCTCGCCTTCAACGTCGACGATCTCGATCCCATCCTTGCTGTGGTGGTCCAGCTTCAGGTCCACAAATCCTCCAGCGCCGTTAAGGCGATCATGTCGAGCGGTGGCCGGGCCCGGTCTGTTGCGTACGGTCCGTTGCGTACGGCCCGTCAGGCCTAGCCTGTCATGTCCAGGCTCGGCTTTACTGCCCAGCGGACAGCAGGGCATGCCTGTCGCGCATTCAACCACGCCCTGGTGTCATTCCTATACCAGATCGCCGTCGCAGGCACCCTGCGCCATGCGACAGACTGGGATCCGATGGTTTCGGTACCGGCTCCCGCGACCGGCGAGCCACCGCTGCCCGGTCCGCCTGGCGAGCCTGACGACGTCGGCCGGTTCCGCACGGCCAGCGCTGCCACGGCAGCTATCCTCGCGGCCGGCGCCGAGGCGGGCAGGCTCACGCACGTGACGACCCTGCCCGGCCGGCCAGGCGTGCAGGCCGACTGGCCCGGCTGGATCCCGGCCGAGCTCAGGACGGCGCTAGCCGGAGCAGGCATCGCCGCGCCCTGGCTGCATCAGGCCGAGGCCGCCGACCTGGTCAGATCTGGGCAGAGCGTCATCATCTCGACGGGCACGGCGTCGGGTAAGTCGCTCGGCTACCTGCTGCCTGCCCTCACGGGCATCCTCAGCGGGGGCACGGCTCTGTATATAGCGCCTACCAGAGCGCTCGCCGCTGACCAGCTCAAGCTGATCCGATCGCTTGGCCTCGACCGAGTCCGCGCTGCCGTCGTCGACGGTGACACGCCGTGGACCGAGCGGACCAGGGCCCGGTCACATGCTAACTACCTGCTGACCACGCCGGACATGCTGCACCAGTCGCTGCTGCCCGCTCATTCCCGGTGGAACGGATTCTTCCGCCGGCTGCGCTACGTCGTCGTCGACGAGTGTCATACCTACCGCGGCGTCTTCGGCTCGCATGTGGCGCACGTGCTGCGGCGGCTGCGCCGGGTCGCCTACCATCACAGCGCCACCGAGCCCGTGTTCGTGCTGGCGTCCGCCACCATCAGCGAGCCGGCCCAGTGCGGGGCCTTGCTGACCGGCCGCCCCGTCACGGCTGTCAGTGCGGACAGCGCGCCGCGGGGGCCGCTGACACTGGCCCTGTGGGAGCCGCCGCTCACCGGCGCGCGCGGTGAGGCCGGCGCGCCCGTCCGGCGCGCCGCCACTACCGAGGCTGCCCAGCTACTGGCTGAGCTGGTGGGCAGCGAGGTACCCGCGCTGGTATTCGTGCGGTCCCGGCGCGGGGCGGAGTCGGTAGCACAGTCCGCGCGGCGGCAGCTCGCCGACGCGGGCGCGGCTGATCTGGCCGACCGGGTGGCCGCCTACCGGTCCGGTTACCTGCCCGACGAGCGCCGTGCGCTGGAGGACTCCCTGCGGTCAGGCGAGATCATCGGCCTGGCCGCGACGACCGCGCTGGAGCTCGGGGTGAATGTCACCGGGCTCGACGCGGTCCTGATGGCCGGATGGCCCGGCACCAGGGCAGCGCTCTGGCAGCAGGCCGGGCGGGCGGGGCGGGCAGGGCGAGCTGCGGTCGCCGTTCTCATCGCACGTGACGACCCGCTTGACACCTATCTGGTGCATCACCCCGATGCTCTCCTTGGCGCCCCTGTCGAGGCAACCGTGCTGGATCCGGACAACGGGTATGTGCTAGCGCCCCACCTGTGCGCCGCGGCCGCCGAGCTCCCCCTCACCACGCGTGACCTTGCCGCCTTCAGTCCGGGGGCGGGCGCACTCGCGACCGGCCTGGCAGCCGACGGCTTGCTACGCGGCCGGGCCGGCCGATGGTTCTGCACACGGCAGGGCCTGACGACCCGCACGGGACTGCGCGGCACCGGCGGCTGGCCGGTGCGGATCGTGGAGCACGGCACCGGCAGGCTGGTCGGTACCGTCGACGAGCCGTCTGCGCACTTCCTCGCCCATACCGGCGCGGTCTACTCCCACCAGGGCGAGACATATCTGGTCACCAAGCTCGACCTGGCGGACCGGATTGCGCTGGTTCAGCTGGCTGATCCCGGCTACGCCACGGTGGCGCGCGAGATCACCAGCGTCGAGCTGGTCAGCGAGATCGAGCGCACCAGCTGGGGACCGGCCAGCATCAGTTTCGGCGACGTGCTCGTGACCCGGCAGGTGGTCTCCTATGCCCGCCGCAGCGCGGAGACGGGGCTGCTGATTGGCGAGGACGTCCTCGACCTGCCGGAGCGGCGGCTGCCCACCCGGGCGGTCTGGTGGACTATCTCCGCCGGCCAGCGCACTGGTCTGGCGGCAGCCGGAATCGACCTGCCCGGCGCCGCGCACGCGGCCGAGCACGCCGCCATCGGCCTGCTCCCGCTGGTCGCTGCGTGTGACCGGTGGGATGTCGGCGGCGTATCGGCCGACCTGCACCCGGCAACCGGCAGGCTGACGGTCTTCGTCTACGACGGTCACGCGGGCGGCGCCGGGTTCGCCGAGCGCGGTTTCGCCGCAGCGGTGGACTGGCTTACGGCAACGTCCGATGCGATTGCCAGCTGCGAATGCACAGCCGGCTGCCCGTCGTGCATTCAGTCACCAAAATGCGGGAATGGAAATCACCCGCTCGCTAAGGACGGCGCGGTGACATTGCTGCGCTGCTTGCTGGCCGGTGCGCCGCAAAACCGCAGGTCGCTTGACTGCAAACACGGCGCGAGTCAAGACGCGAGTCAAGCGGCGGAGCTGACCGACGCCAGGGAACTCAAAACGCAGGCATGGTAGCCGGTTAGCCGACCCCAGACATGGGGCGACCCCCGTCGGGGGGGAGAACGGGGGTCGCCATCACGGTCCGGCTCCGGGGGGGCAGAGCCGGGTCCGTTACTCAAGAAAGCCTAGTTGCAATCGGGGCAAGTTACCAGCCGGTCATGCCGAACCGCAAAGGGATCTGCTGCCTTCCCCTATGCTGCCGGACCGTGGGTACATCCGTCGAGAGCAGTAGCCGAACTACGGCCGCTTTCTTTGACCTGGACAACACGATCATCGCTCGGTCGCGCACCCTTGCCTTCGCGCCATCGTTTAGCCCGCACGGACTGATTGCGCGCGGCCAGGCGTCCGGATGGAGCACCTGCTGGACGGTCACGACGTGATCATCGTGAGCACATCAGGCCTGGAGATCGCCGGACCGATCGGTGTGATGCTCGGCGCCACCGACGTGATCGCGATGCGACTGGAGGTGGCCGACGGCCGGTATGCGGGCAGCGTGGCGTTCTACGCCTACGGCGTAGCCAAGGCAGATCACGCTCGGACGCTCGCAGGCGTAGTCGGCGGTCGACCGACTGTGACGCCCTGGCATGAAAGCGGCACGATCGATTGAGATAACGAATCGATCACGCTACGGGCTTTTCAAAGCCGGGGATGCCCAGTACAAAGGAAGGACGGACCGCTGGTCCGTACACGGCAGCCAGGTACCCACGCGCGACCAGCCGCGGGAGGCGTGCCGTGGCAGGCGAATCGTGGTCGTAGCAGCGTCAATGTCGAGGAACGAGGCGCAGGTCATCGTCCGCCTACCACGGCAGTGAGGGTGCACGCTTGGTAGCCAGGCTTGACGTGTCCAAGCGACGGCGCCCCCGCCCGGGGCGCCGTTTGCTATATCTGGACTCTCGGTGCGCTGCCGGTAAACCAGGCCCTAGCCGGTAAACCCTTGCGAATCACCCGCCCGACGCGCTTTCCTTGCCACGCGATGGCCAATAAACGGATGCCGGCTCCTGATGCCATTGGGTATAAGCAAGACTTTGACTTGAGAGCATGAAGAGAGGGAGGTACCCATGGCCGATCCCGCGGTCAGGCGCACGTCCGGGGCCGTGACAGATCAGTCCATCGGTGATCTCGTCTCGGTTGCGGCCAGGGATATTTCTCAGCTGGTCAGGTACGAGATGGACCTCGCGAAGCTGGAGCTGAAGGCCGACGCCAAGCGCCTCGGCATCGGCGGAGCGCTGCTGGGCATCGTGGTGTTCGCGGCCTGCCTGGTGCTGATGCTGCTGTGCTTCGCGTTCGCTTACGGCCTGAACGCGCTCGGCATCTGGCTATGGGCCTCGTTCCTGATAGTGGCCGGCACGTGCGTCCTGATCATCGGCGTCGCCGCCCTCGTCGCCTATCGGATGGTGCGCAAGATCACCGGCATGAGCAAGACCAGGAGCAGCCTGGCCGACGGCATGTCGCTCCTGCACCGCCGGAAGCCCGCGGCCAGCGGCGCCAGTGCCACGGCCAAAGCCGGGTAATCATGACCGCGCACGGCAACGCATCTATCTATGTCCCCGGGCCCTGGTCGCACCGGTCGGTCAGCGCCAACGGGACCAGGTTTCACGTCGCCGAAAGCGGCGACGGGCCACTGGTGCTGCTCTTGCACGGCTTCCCGGAGTTCTGGTGGACCTGGCGGCAGCAGCTCAGCTCGCTCAGCCAGGCGGGTTACCGTGCTGTCGCGCCGGACCTGCGCGGCTATGGCGCCAGTGACAAGCCGCCCCGTGGCTATGACCTGGTGACGGCCGCATCTGACGCGGCCGGCCTGGTGCGCTCGCTAGGCGAGGCGAACGCGGTCGTGGTCGGGCATGACTGGGGCGGCCTGATCGCGTGGACGATGGCGACCTACTACCCGAAGGTGGTCCGACGGCTCGCGGTGGTGTCGATGCCACATCCGCTGCGGCTGCGGGCTGCGGTCTTGTCGGCGCCCTTCGCGCAGGCTCGGAGCATGGGCTACGCGCTGGGCTTTCAGCTCCCGATGCTGCCCGAGCGACGGCTGCTCAAGGATGGCGCACAGCGTGTGGGCAGGCTGCTGACCGACTGGTCAGGGCCGGGATGGCCAGATCCGGAGACCGAGCGGCGCTACCGGGATGCGATGTCGCTGCCGTCGGTGGCGCACTCCGCGCTGGAGTACCACCGCTGGTACCTGCGGTCGAGATTCCGGCCTGACGGCCTCGCTTACACCAGGATGATGCGCTCCCCGATCCAGGCGCCCACGCTGCACCTGCACGGCGCGCTCGACCCGTGCGTGCTGCCGAGCGCGGCCCGCGGCTCTGGGGTGCACGTCGAGGCGCCCTACCGGTGGCGGCTGCTCGATGGCGCCGGTCACTTCCCGCATGAGGAAGTACCGGAGCGCTTCGACCTGGAGCTCAGATCCTGGCTGGCTGACCCCGAGCCTGAGCGTTAGTGTGCGGTGTCAGCCATGCAGCGCTTAGCCCTTCCGGGCCTGGCCACGGAGCGGCCGCCA
Organism: uncultured Actinomycetota bacterium; assembly: GCA_963792725.1. Taxonomy (GTDB): domain Bacteria; phylum Actinomycetota; class Actinomycetes; order Streptosporangiales; family Streptosporangiaceae; genus JAJYUU01. The sequence goes on from CAWBXJ010000006.1 coordinate 1,214,601, forward strand.
TGACAGGCGATTCCGCAGGCAGGGACCGCGATGCTGACGGCCGAGCGCGCAACGCCAGGCCGCGTGACGCGCTCGGGCGGCCGCTGGCCAGGACCGCCCCCGGACAGGCACCGGCCGCCGACGACGCGGCGCTCCAGCCCGCGCAGGCGCTGGCCACCGCGCAGGAACTGCTCGACGCCGGGCAGCCATTCCGGGCGCACGAGGTGCTCGAGGCGGCGTGGAAGACCGCGCCGCCGGGCGAGCGCGACCTCTGGCAGGGCCTCGCCCAGATCGCAGTAGGGCTGACCCACGCGCTGCGCGGCAACGCACGCGGTGCCGTGGCGCTCTTGCGCCGTGGCGCGGACAGGCTCGCCGGCTATCCCGCGCCAGGCCCGCATGCGGTGGACATCGACGGCCTGCGGCAGCGGTGCGGCACGCTGGCCGAGCGCATCGAGACAGCCGGCCTGGCCGGGCTCGAGGCGGCCGACCTGCGGATCCGCCTGCGAACCGCGCGGCCGGCCGACGCCGGCTAGCCCGCCTGGCAGCGCTGGGTGGACACCGCCGCCGTGGCCGTGCTGCCAGCCGCGACGTCGCTGGCGACTTCCGCCCCCGTCAGCGCGTAGCCCCGGTCTTTGATGGACGTGGAGGCCGCGAACACAACGCCATACACCCGGCCGCTCCGCGACAGCAGCGGACCGCCCGAGTTACCGGGCTCGATCTGCGCCCGGATCGGGTAGATCTGCCGGTGCACGGTGGTCGTCTGGTAGATGTTCGGCCCGTAGGCGGTGACGATGTGCCCGATCCGGGCGGCCACCACGGTGAGCGGGTGGTCGAGCGGATACCCGGCCACGATGGCGCTGGTGCCGTCGCCCGCCTGCGGCGCGAACGTCAGCGGCGGTGCGGTCAGGCCCGGCACGTCGATGACGGCGAGATCGCGCTGTGAGTCGTAGAGCACGACGTGGCCGCGGTACGCGTGCCCGTCGCTGGCGTAGACAAGGGGCCCCATCGTGACCCCGGCGACCACGTGCGCGTTGGTCAGTACGTGTCCTGGCGAGATCACGAAGCCAGAGCCCTCGATGCGCAGCGAGCAGGACACCGCGACGCCCAGGATTTTGACGATGCTCGGCTCGACCCGGCCGAGGGCCCGCGATGTCAGCACGGCCTGATCGGGGGTCGCCAGATTCAGGCCATTCTCTGCCCCGATGGCGCTGAAGACCTGCGTGTACAGGCCGTTGGACAGCAGGCTCCGCAGCTGCGGGAAGACCGGCAGGTACAGGGCGCCATGCGGCATCACCCGGTCGACCGTCCGGAGCACAGCGGAGTCGTTGACCTGCGTGGCGATAGCCGGGAACGGCGCGCTGACGACGAAAGAACCGATCAGCCACGCGACGATCACGACCGCGACGACGTTCACCACCGCTCCGCCGAGCGAGTCAGCGATCGTCGCGGGGCGTCCGGTCAGCCGGGAGCGCACGGCGACACCGATGCCCGACGCCACCAGCATGCCGAGCACGGCCATGCCGAAGACCACCAGGATCGCGATGAATGCCTGCCACGGGACGCTCTTGGCCAGGGCGCGGGAGACGCTGGGCGCGATCACGGCACCGACGCCCACGCCGACCACGAAGCCCGCCAGGCTCAGCACCCCGATGATGAATCCCTGACGGTACCCGGCCACGGCGAACGCTGCGATCAGCGCGATCAAGATCAGGTCGAGCAGGTCACCGGGCACAGCATCAACTTATAGGGCGGCAAGGCCCGCCGACGCCGCTGTGATGGGCCCGAGATGTCAAGGAACGGCATCAGGCACCGCGCAGCGGCGGCCAGCCGGCCGGCAGCTCATCCGCGCGCAGGCTGGTCAGGCTGCTCGAGTCCCAGGGCTGCTCGAAGCCGCCGAGCGCGAGCACGCGGTCGAGCAGCATCGCCGTGAACCCCCACACGATCAGCCCGGCCACGCGGAACGCGTAGCCGCCTGAGCCGTCCGGGTAACGGATCATGAGCCTGTTCGCGGGCGCGGCCAGGTCGGCCACCGGGACTCTGATGACCGCCGCGATCTCGGCGGGATCGCCAGGGGCAACGGGCACCGGCGTGTGCCACCAGCCGAGCACGGGGGTGACCCGGAAGTCGCTGCGCAGGATATAGAGCTCTGGCAGCACGGCCAGGACCTGGACGCCCGCCGGGTCGAGCCCGGTCTCCTCGGCAGCCTCGCGCAGCGCCGCGCGAACCGGGCCGCCGTCGGCAGCGTCGATGGCGCCGCCAGGGAAGGCTGGCTGACCCGGATGCTTGCGCAAGTCGGCCGCGCGCTGGATCAGCAGCAGGTCAGGCCCGCCGCCAGGGTCGCCGAACAAGATCAGGACCGCGGCTGGCCGGCCGCCGCCGTCGGCCGGCGGCCGCAGTGGCGGTGGGACGGACAGGTCAGCCGCCGCCGCAGCCAGCTGGCTGAGCCAGGCTGGCAGCCCGGCTGTACCGTCAGCGGTCAAGAGAAGGGCCCGGTCTTGACGAGCTTGCCTGCCGCGACGGGGTCGGTGGGCCCGGTGCCGAAGGACGGACACTGGGCGGCTACCCCGCAGGCGCCACACGCCGGCTTGCGGGCGTGGCAGACCCGCCGGCCATGCCAGATGAGCCGGTGCGACAGCATCGTCCACTCCGACTTCGGCACGAGGCCGCCCACCTCGTGCTCGATCTTGACCGGATCGTCCTGCGTCGTCCAGCCAAACCGCTGCGACAGGCGAGCGAAGTGCGTGTCTACCGTGATTCCGGGCACCCCGAAGGCGTTGCCGAGGACCACGTTGGCGGTCTTGCGGCCCACGCCGGGGAGCGTGACCAGGTCGGCCAGCCGGCCGGGTACTTCCCCGCCGTATCGGTCGCACAGCGCCTGGCCGAGGCCGATGAGGCTGGTGGTCTTGGCCCGGAAGAAGCCGGTGGACTGGATGATCTGCTCAACCTCGGCCCGGTCGGCCGCCGCATAGTCCGCCGCGGTCCGGTACTTCGCGAACAGCACCGGCGTCACCATGTTGACGCGCCTGTCGGTGCACTGGGCACTCAGGATGGTCGCCACGACGAGCTCCAGTGGGCTGGTGAAGTCCAGCTCGCAGTGGGCGTCCGGGTACATCGCCGCGAGCTCGCGGTTGATCCGGCGAGCCCGGCGGACCAGCGCGGTGCGTGATGGCGGCAGGGAGGGCACCTGCCAAGCCTATGCAGTAGCCACGTGCCCGTGGTCGTTACCGGGTGCTGCCGATCCAGCCCCGGCGGCGGAAGAGGGCGTACAGCCCGGCCACCGCCAGCAGCTCCGATCCGACGCCCAGGATCAGGAATGTGTAGAGGCTGCCGAGGTGACCAACCAGCCAGGCGAAGTTCTGGCCGAAGAACCCGGTCAAGAAGGACAGCGGCAGGAAGATCGTCGCGATGATGGCCAGCTGCTTCATCACCTGGTTCAGGTTATTGGACACCATCGACAGGTACGCGTCCATCCCGTTGCTCAGCAGGTCGCGGTAGCTGTCGATCATGTCGCTGATCCGGATCATGTGGTCATACAGATCCCGTAGGTACGGGTCGCTGTCCGGCGTGGTGCCGGGCAGCTCGACCATGCCAGCCACCAGGGAGGCCATCCCGTCGCGCATCGGCGAGACGATCTTGCGCGCGTACACGAGCCAGCGCTGCATGGCGAACAGCTCGGCCAGCTGATCGTTGTTGGGCTTGGCGAAGATCTGCTCCTGGAGGTCGTCGATGCGGTCGTCGAAGTCCGAGAGCGCCGGGAAGAAGCTGTCGATCAGGCTGTCGATGAGGTGATGCAGCAGGATCAGCCGGGTCGGACGGTTGCCCGTGGGCAGCTGGTAACCGGGCTTGTCGAGCCTGCCGCGCAGCTCGTCGATGGACGGACAGCCGCCCTTCCTGACCGTGACTAGATAGTGCTCGGCGATGAAGAAGTGGACCTCGGTCAGGCTCTTGCCGTCGTCGGCGATGCCGTAGCTGACCAGGTAGACCATGCCGCCGAAGTCTTCGACCTTCGGTCGCTGGCCGAACTCCGTGACGTCCTCGATCGCCAGCGGGTGCAGCTGGAAGACATCGCGCAGCAGCGCAAGCCCATCCTCGCCCGCCTGGCGCAGGTCAAGCCACAGCAAAGTGCCCGCGCCCAGCGCGTCACGCACTGATGCCACGTCGGCAGCTCTCGACGATCCGTCGAGCAAGATGAGCTTCCCGTCCACCGCCGTATCGTCGCAAGTCCGCGCCAAAGGCGCTAGGGCAGGTCGGAATTAGCGACCGGCGGGCCGCTAGCAGTCCGCGCCGTCAGGCGGCCTTCGGCCCTTTGCCCAGCGCCGACGCGCGGTGCATCAGCATGTCGGTGACAGTTCCTACGGTGCCGGAGAATCCGGTCAGGCTGCGGCCTGACGCGGCCCGGCGCATCGCCACCTCCGCGAAGCTCATGGCTTCTGCGGTCAGCCGCCTGACCTCGTCCGATTTCGCTATGGCCTCGACCGTCGCCCGGAACCGCTTGACGCCGTCCCGCCCGTCCTGGCAGCCGGCGATGTAGCCGGCCACGAACCCAATGAGCGTTTCCATCGTCCTGCCTTGCCTAGTGGGGGATGACAAGCATGCGAGCGGACCCGGCGCCGCCAGTTACATCTCTCGCAGTTCCAGGTATCGCTTGATGTCTGGTACCGACTGCACGATCGCAGCGATGACGGCAGCCAGCAGCGCCGCCTTGATCAGCCTCATGATCATCGCTCTCCTCCTTCCGCTAGCTCGGTTGACGTCGCGGGATGCGATAGCGGCTGCACCTCGTCCGGCGCGAAGTAGAGGAACCGGCCGTGATTGCGCTGGAGGTCAGCGGCCGGGTCATCGACGGGTGTCACAGCCAGGTGGACCTGTCCGTCGACGTCGAACAGGACCGCCTCGACGATCGCCTCCCGGCCAGCTAGGAACAGGTCCTGTGCGTCAGCCCGGCGACTGCCGGGCTGCATGCGCACGCGCGTATTCCGGCTGACCCGGATGCCGTCGATCAGCACGTGATCGGTCCCTGGTGATACCGAGGAATCGGAGCCGGGATCCCACCACGGCACTGACGGCCGCGCGGTCACGTCGTCGATGGGCACTTCCGGGGCCGGCCAGTCGATGCCATCGGCCGGCTTCGGGGGAGTAGCGAACGCGCCCGCGCCCGCCGGGGCCGAGCGCAGGTACCTGATCGCGCCGTGCATTCGCTCGAGCATCTGCGGTGGCATGTCGTCGAGCCGGTCGAGGAGGTCGGCAGCCCGGCTGTCGGTAGCTCGGGCCTGGCTCTTCTCCGTGTCGGTGAGCGTCATCGTGCGGAGCGTCAGGATCTCGTCGATCTCCGTGGCGTCGAAGAGGTCTCCGGCGCTCTCGGCCGCTACCTCCGGGTGGTCGTACAGGATGACGGGCGAGGACAGCATCAGGTCGGTGCAGTCGGGTGGGCCGGCGAGCACCGGCCACGTGCCGATGTTCTCGCACGCTGCCACCTCGGCGGCCGCCCACTCAGGCGGGTCGGTCATGGACAGGAATGTCCCGCCCGGCACCCCGATCAGGGAATGCGCAGCGATCAGGGCACCGCGCAGGCCGTCCGCGCGAGTGCGCGGGGGGGCGCCCGGCGCGGTGGTGTTCTCCACCAGCACCCGCAGGCGCAGCGCCTGGAACGGCCCGGCTGCGCGCTCGGCGTGCAGCCGGATCGCGCCGTCCAGACCGTCCCACTGCCGGACGAGCCGGCCCGCGAGCCGTCCGCCTGCGTCGGTCAGGTCCTCGGCTGCCGCACCGGCGCCGATGTGGAATTCCACCTGGTTGTCGGCCGCGAGCAGCGATGACACCACTGCGGTCAGGCGCTGCTCGCGCTCGGCCGCCTCATCCCACGTGCTGTACTCGACCCCGTCGACGTGCAGGGAGCTGACGTCGTGCAGCGCCCCGTCCTGCCGCGACACGCTTTGCACGAGCCGTCGCTGCAGATGCAGGAACCGGACCAGCACCCGCACTTCGGCGTCGTCCGGGCAGTCAAGCAGGCACTCGGTCTGGGATGAGCTGGCCTCGGTCGGATCGACCTGCGCGTAGCCACGCGGCATCAGCACGCCGAACTGGAACCGGATCTGGTTCTTCTGCGCGGCCTGGTGATACGGGTACAGCAAGTACCCCTCATACAAGATCGCGTCCGCCACCCGGCGGGCGTGGTCCAGATGGCCTGCGTTGAGCCTCATGCGGGACCCTCCGCGCGATCGGCCGCCTCAGACAGCAAGGCAAGGATCGTCGCGTCCCACGTGGCCAGGCCCTGAGCGTTCTTGAAGGTAACCAGGTCATCGAAGGTCAGCATGCTCATCTTGATCCACGCTGTGTTCGGGAAGTGCGCGTCGATCGCCTCTCGCCAGACGCTGACAGGCAGCCGGTAGGAGGCCTCCTTGCTCCAGGGCACCTGCGCGACTGACATCTTGCCGTCGGCCGTGCTGAAGACCGTCCCGCTGAACAGGAGCAGTAGCGGTACGTCGCCGCCGTCGAGCCCGGCGAAGTAGCGGGTCGCGCCGATCTCCATGTCATAGGTCAGCGGCACCGGCAGGTCGATGTCGGTGCTGCCGGTGAACCCGGGCACCATGGTGGACACGTTGATGAACTGGACCGGTTTCAGCGTGTCGGCCCACCGCTGCGTGTCGCCGAACAGGTCGTTCAGCCGCTCGGCTTCCTCGTCGGTGTAGCGCCGCCGCGCGGGCTCGATCCGGATCTGGCAGCGCAGCGCGATCGCCTCGACTCGGCGACCCGTCGTCTCGCTGATGCGCAGCATGAAGAACATCGAGGGGTAGGCGGCGTACTTGTCCGCCCGAGCGCCCGTGCAGTCGAAGGCCAGCTCGGCCACGTCAGTCCTCCTGGCTGAAAGGGCGGGCTCGTGTCCGCAGGTCTGCCAGGAAGGCGGCGATGCTCGCGCGCGCCTCGGTCCCGCCATCGAATCCGTGCCAGTACAGGCGCATCCGCCCGGCTAGTTCGTAGCAAGCATCGATGGGAACGAGGAAGTATTCAACGCCGTCGTCTGACCGGCTGATCAGCGCAGCCTCGACGTCGTCCGCTGGCGCGCCGAGGAGCGGATAGTCGGCCACTAGCTGCTGCCACAGCTGGAGGTCTAGCCGGCACTCGGTTACGCCTGCCGGACTCGGGTAGAAGCCGGTGAGCTCGCCGCCCGCACGCGACGTGCGCAGGAAGAAGGCCAGGCCGACCGGTATCTCGAGCTGGTCCCATTCGGCCGGCGTCATCACCCGGTCGGGGTCGCGGAGGTAGCGATCGGGCACTGCGCGGTAGCGGCCACGCGCAGCGCTGCGCTGGGTGAACAGCAGATAGCACGCCCGGCAGGCGCACAGCAGCGAAGCGCCCTCGAGGTCGGCTATGTGCCCGTGCTCGGCAGGCACCTCGGTGGCGCACAGCTCGCATCGCTCCGGGGCCTCCGCTGGCGCTTCGGTCGCGCGTGCCCGCTGACCTGGCAGCTGCCCGAGGGCCGCGACGGCCTCCGGGGCGAGGACGGGGGGCCGCACCGGTGCGGCAGCTGGCGCCGCCGCATCGCCGGCCGGCGGCCTCGGACGAACCTGCGCAGCCCGGCCTGGCCGGTCACGAGGGCACCACCTCAGGGACAGCCACCCGGACGCCCTGGCTGTCGGCCAGCAGCGGCAGCGGGTCGAGATGGATGCCTGTGTCCTCGATGCCCTTGCCAGCTAGCCGGACGTTGTAGCGGGCCGCGCAGCCAGGACACGTCAGCACCTCGCGGTCGAGATCGCCGTCGGCCATGGAGCAGCCGCACCTCGCGCAGGCATCGCGATAGGCGTACAGCGTGCCGCGGACCGAGCAGACGATGACCGGGATCCCGTCCGCCGACGCACTGACCGGCCTGGAACTCGGCGGCCCGATACTCGGCAGGGTCACCCAGCCGACCCCGTTCCCGGCCTGAGCCTGCGCCGTCTCGGCGTGCGCCTCGTCCGGGCGCCTGCCGATCTGCAGCAATTTCGGCGCAGCGGGAGCCGCGGTCATGCCCTCGACGACCACGTCAGTCACCTCGGGTGCGGCGTCCCGCACCGCGCCTTCGATGGCCAGCTGCACTGTCACCGTCGAGGACGGGCAGCCGCTGCAGCTTCCTTCCAGCTTGAGCCTGGCGACGCCGTCGACGACGCCGAGGTACTCCACGCCGCCGGCATGAGAGCCGAGGTAGGGCCGCACCCGGTCGAGCGCCCGCTGGATCCGGGCGTCGACGTCGAGCGGATGCAGTCCGTGCAGCAGCAGCAGGCTCTCGACCAGCGGATCGTCGGCCAGCTTCGCCACCAGCGCGGCACCGTCCGGGCCAGCTGCCGCCAGGATCGTCACGATCTGGGTCAGGCCGTCGCCGTACAGGCCGACGAGCAGGCCGACGAGTTCCTCCGCAGCGGGCGCCGCGCCGCCGAATCCGCCCGACTGCAGCGCGTCGAGCAGTTCCTCGACCCGTGCGCTCACCTGCTGCACGCCGGTCATGCGTCTCGCCTCCGGTCGGGGTGGAGCTTGGCGTGCCCCGCGGCGCACGGTCCGGGGGCACGCCAAGCGCTTGTCAGGTAGACAGGATCGCTGCCGTCGGTGAGTGCACCTTCTGCAGTGCCTTGCCGTTCCCGAGGTACATGTGCACGCCGCACGGCAGGCACGGGTCGAAGCTCCGCACGGCCCGCATGATGTCGATGCCCTTGAACCGCTCCGGCGGGTTCTCCTCGAAGATCGGGGTGTTCTGCACCGCGTCCTCATAGGGACCTGGCGTGCCGTAGCTGTCGCGGACACTGGCGTTCCACGGGGTCGGCGGGTAGGGGTGGTAATTGGCGATCTTGCCCTTGCGGATCACCATGTGATGCGACAGCACGCCGCGCACCGCCTCGGTGAAGCCGCAGCTGTTCGCCTCGTCCGGCACGTTGAACGGCTCCCACGTCTTGGTGTGGCCAGCCCGCAGCTCGGCGAGCGCCTTCTCCATGAAGTGCAGCGCGCACGCGGCGGCGTAGGCCTGGAAGTACGTGCGGGCCCGGTCGCGCTCGATCGCGTTCGAGAGCGGCGCGCCGTTCTTATCGGTCGGGATCTTCCACTCGAACGTCACCTCGGGCTTGGTGACGGTGCGCGGGAGGTTGATCAGCACGCTGTTGCCCGTCGACTTGACGTAGCCGAAGTCGACCAGGCCACCCTGCGCGGTCGCCCACAGCCGCGCGATCGGGCCGCCGCCGGTGTCGGCGGCCAGGTAGTTCTCGCCGTCGAACCAGCGGGGCGACATCACCCAGCTGTACTTGTCGTCGAAGTCGCGCTTGGCCGGCCGCGGGATGGTGTGCTGGTTCCACGGGTGCCTGCGGTCCACCGGATTGCCCAGCGGATCGCGGGTCACGAACATCTCCTGGTCTTCCCAGTCCTCGTAGTAGGAGCTGCCGAGCAGGATCCGGATGCCGAGGTTGATCTCGACCAGGTCATTGGTGAGCAGCTGGCCGTCCCTGATGACGCCGGGACTGACAAACATCTTCCGGCCCCAGTTGGTCATGTGGTCGTACCGGAAGTCGCAGTGCTCGGGGTCGTTCAGGCTGCCCCAGCAGACCATGTCGGCGCGGCGGCGGCCGACCTCCTCGTAGCCGGGGAGCGCCGCATAGAAGAAGTCGAACAGGTCGTCGTGCATCGGCACGACGCGCTTCATGAATTCCACGTACCGCATCAGGCGGGTCAGGTAGTCCGTGAACAGCTGCACGGTCGGGGTCGTGCCGACGCCGCCCGGGTACAGCGTGGAGGGGTGCACGTGGCGGCCCTCCATCAGGCAGAACATCTCCCTGGTCGACCGGGATACCTGGAGCGCCTCCCGGTAGAACTCGCCCTGCAGCGGGTTCAGCGAGCGCATGATGTCGCCGATGTACTTGTAGCCGTGGTCGGCGTAGTGCGGCGACTCGGTCCGGTTAGCCAGCTCGAGCACGCCGGGATTGGTCTCGCCGACCATCCGCTCGCAGAAGTCCACCCCGACCAGGTTCTCCTGGAAGATGTTGTGGTCGAACATGTACTCGGCGGCCTCACCGAGGTTGATGATCCACTCGCCCAGGTGCGGCGGCCGGACGCCGTAGGCCATGTTCTGGTTGTAGACCGAGCAGGTGGCGTGGTTGTCGCCGCAGATGCCGCAGATCCGGCTGGTGATGAAGTGCGCGTCCCGCGGGTCCTTGCCCTTCATGAAGATGCTATAGCCGCGGAAGATGGAGGAGGTGCTGTGGCACTCCACCACCTTCTTCTGCTTGAAGTCGATCTTGGTGTAGATGCCCAGGCTGCCGACGATTCTGGTGATCGGGTCCCAGGCCATCTCCACGAGGCCAGTGCTGTCCTCAACCGCAGTCATTTCGAGGTTCCTTCTTCCTAGCGCGGCCCGTCCGGCGGGCAGAATGCTGCTGCCTGGCAGGCCCGCGCCTCGTGGGTCACCAGGTCTGCTTGTAGCCGGTCAGCAGCTCGTCGCTCTTGCGCCGCCACTTGGGCTCTTCGTCGGCCGTCCTGGCGGTGAAGCCGCGGAGCGTGCGGATGACGGTCCCGTACAGGCTGCTCGCGGTCGTGGACACCCGGGCGCCGGGCGGCTCGTCCATGAACGGCATGAACTTGTCCGGGAATCCGGGCATGGTGCAGGCGATGCAGATGCCGCCCACGTTCGGGCAGCCGCCTACGCCGTTGATCCAGCCGCGCTTGGGCACGTTGCACTTGACGACCGGACCCCAGCAGCCGAGCTTGACCAGGCACTTAGGCGATCCGTACTCGTTGGCGAAGTCGCCCTGCTCGTAGTAGCCAGCGCGGTCGCAGCCCTCGTGGACGGTCGCGCCGAACAGCCAGGTCGGCCGCAGCGCCTCGTCCAGCGGGATCATCGGCGCCGCGCCGGCCAGCTGGTACAGCAGGTAGAGAATGGTCTCGGAGAGGTTGTCCGGGTGGATCGGGCAGCCCGGCACGCACACGATCGGCAGCCCGGCCTTGGAGCGCCAGTCCCAGCCGAGGTAGTCGGGCACCCCCATTGCGCCGGTCGGGTTGCCGGCCATGGCGTGGATGCCGCCGTACGTGGCGCACGTGCCGACCGCGAGGATGCAGGTCGCCTTCGGCGCGAGGCGGTCCAGCCACTCGTTGGTCGTCATTGGCTGCCCGGTCGCTGGGTTGTTGCCGAACCCACACCAGTAGCCCTCAGGCTTGATCGCTTCGTTGGGGATCGAGCCTTCGACCACGAGCACGAACGGGTCGAGCTCGCCCCGATCTGCCTTGTGCCACCACTCGATGAAGTTGTCGGCGCCGGTCTCCGGACCGCACTCGAAGTCGATCAGGGGCCAGTGGACCGCCACCTTGGGCAGGCCCGGCAGCGCCCCGAGCACGATCTCCTCGATGCTCGGCTGGGTGGCCGCGGTGAGAGCGACGGAGTCACCGTCGCAGCCGAGTCCGCCGTTCATCCACAGGATGTGTACGACGGGCTCGTCGGTGTCGGGTTGCGCGGTGTTGCCCTGCACCGGGTCAGATTGTGTGGCAGTGGCCATCGCGAGGCCACCTCCTCGCTTCTGGGGCGGCTGGGATCCGGACTGATTCAGCGTCGCTGACAGTAGCTGGCTTGGCGCATACAGTAGCTGACATGGTCAGGTCGATGCGGTGGCGCTCCCCGGCTGGCGCGGCAAATGGCGCTGCGACGGGTAACGGCGACTTGCGCAGCAGCACTGCGCTGGCGCAATTGATCACAACGCACCTCGCCTTCGGTGATGCGCGGACGGTCGCAATGCTAGACCCGTGGTGATTGGCCGACAAGACGGAACAGTCACTTCACCGGACAGAAATGTCCGGCGGGAAGCCGTTCCGGACGCCAAATCCCTTGATTTGCCGCGCATCCTTCATAGCCACAAGTGACCGGTCAGATTGGCCGAAATGGCGCGCTTCGACAGCTGCGATGGACACTGGATAGCACTCGCGGGTTCCCGTTCTCGCCGGCGGTCACGTACATTGACACCGAACCCCGCTGTGCCGCACCGTGGGGCGACGGCAAGAGGGAGACACAGCGGTGGCGGAGCCCTTCCACGGACCCGCGGGGACCCCGATCGAGGTTGTCCCTGTCGTCGTGCTCTCCCAGGTGTTCCCGGCCAGGCCGTCGTCGATCCCGGACATCAGGGACTTCGTCCGACGTTGCCTGGCGGAGTCGCCGCTCACTGAGGAAGGCACCCGCGAGGTTGGCGAGACTGTGTTCCGCGCACTGCTGGACGCGGCTGGCCCGACGGGTTCGATTCAGGTGGCGTTTCGGATCTTCCCTGAGCACGTCGAGGTCGACGTGCTGCACTCCGACACGGCCATTCAGTCCCCGGTCCTCCCTGGCCCCCCGGTCACCTACACCCAGCCAGCCACGACCGGCCCGCCGGTTACAGCTATTCCGCCGCTGACGCCTGGCCAGCCAGTCAGGGCAGCGCCGCCAGTCAACTCGGGGCAGCCGGTCAACTCGGGGCAGCCGGTCAACTCGGGGCACCCGGTCAACTCGGGGCACCCGGAAACATTCGCCGAATGGATGTCGAGCGCCCTTCGCCGGGAAGGGCTCACGCAGGAAGCGGCCGCCCGCCAGCTCGGAGTGTCGGTCAAAACGGTGAGCCGCTGGGTCGGTGGCGCGACGGAGCCCCGGATGCGAGACTTGCGACGCATTCAGGAAGTGTTCGGCGAGGTGCCGTTGCCGTAGTCGCGCAGTTGTGCCTGGCAATTGCGGACATTGGTCACACCTGTCTCGCTGGATAGCTGGACGTCCCCCCACATGTGTCCTACGGTTCAGCTATGGCGATTCATGCGGGACGCCATCAGTTCGGTACTGACAAAGGCCGGATCACGTTACGGACCTTTCGCGACGGGCTGGTAGCGCAGGCTGGTCATGACCTGACCATCGACGCGGCCAGGTGGTCGGGTGAGCTTGTCGTCGGCGCCGACCTCGCTCCCGAGAGCCTGCAGGCGAAGATAGATCTCGGTGCCCTGGTCGTGCGCGACGGGACAGGCGGCATCAAGCCGCTGTCTGACCGGGACAAGCGCGAGATCGCGGTGACGGCGCGTAAGACGCTGTCAGCGGACCGCTATCCCGAGGCCACCTTCACGGCCACCGGCTTCGAGCCGTCGGCAGGCGGCGGCGGTACCATCGTCGGGACGCTGACGCTGGCCGGCCAGACCCGGCCGCAGCGGCTCGAGGTCAGCCAGACCGCGCCTGGCGTGTACCACGCCACCACGACCATCCGGCAGACCAACTTCGGCATCAAGCCATATACAGCGTTCCTCGGCACGCTGAAGGTCGCCGACGCCGTAGAGGTGGAGGTGGACCTTGACCTGTCGCAGGCCGCGGACCGGGAGCCGGCCGCATGACCGCACCGCTCACTGACCAGCAGGTCGGCCGCCTCTTCGCGGCCCGCGAGGATCCGGTGCGTGAGTTCGCCGAGCAGGCCGCCGCCGTCGCGTCGGCCTGCTATCAGATGGCGCTCCGGTTCCATCAGGGCGGCCGGCTCATCGTCTTCGGTACTGGCGGCTCGAGCACGGACGCCCAGCACGTGGCCGTTGAGTTCGTGCACCCCGTCATCGTCGGCAAGCGCGCGCTGCCAGCCATCTCGCTCACGTCCGATGTGGCCACCGTGACGGGGATCGCCGCCGAGAACGGCATGGCCGCGATCTTCTCGCATCAGCTGCGTTACCTGGCGGCACCCGCCGATATCGCGCTCGGCATCTCGGCTGACGGCAACTGCGCCAGCGTTCTGTCTGGCATGCTGACAGCGCGCGATCTGGACATGCTTACCATTGCCCTGGTCGGCGGCGACGGTGGTGCCATCGCCGCGTGCCCTGCCGTTGATCACCTGCTGATCACCAGGTCGGGCGACCCCCGCATCGTCAAGGAGATGCAGGTCACCGCGTACCACGTGTTGTGGGAGCTTGTGCACGTGTTCTTCGAGCAGCCAGGAGTCCTGGCCCCGGGGGTGGTTGCGTGAGCGCGCCCGAGTGCCCGGGCGATGTGTGCATCACCTGCTCGGACACTGCAATCCAGGTGACCGTGGTCCGGTTGCTTGACGACAGCCTGGCCGAGGTCGACACCGGTCACGGCCGGGAGGAAGTCAGCGTCGCTCTCGTCACGGCCACGGTCGGCGACACGATCCTGGTGCACGCTGGGGAAGCAATAGCGGTGGTGCCGTAATGGCACAGCTCTCCGCGAACAGCGGCGTCCCGGCGGCCGCAGGCGACCGCGAGCCGGGTGGCTCGATCGAGTCGCTCTACCCGTTCCTCTACTCGGGCACGACAGATATATCCGCCGTGCTGGAGCAGGTGCGGCAGTCGACGGTCGCCAAGGCCGCCGAGATACTCCGGCTGCGGAGCGAGATACGGGATGCCGACGGCGCCAGGCTGGTGGCGTGCGCGCGCCAGATGGCCGCCCGGTTCGCGGCCGGCGGCCGCCTGCTGGCCTTCGGCAACGGCGGCAGCGCGACCGACGCGCAGCAGCTCGCCACCCTGTGCCTGTATCCGGGCGGCACCGCCCAGCCGCTGCCCGCCCTGAGCCTGTCCAGCGACGCAGCTGTGCTCACCGCGCTGAGCAATGACATCGGCGTGGATGTTGTCTTCGCCCGCCAGCTTGCCGCGTTCGGCGGCAAGGCCGACATTGCTGTCGGCCTGTCCACCAGCGGCAATTCTGACAACCTGCTGCGCGCGTTCGACGAGGCGAGCAGGCGCGGCATGCTCACCATCGGCTTCGCCGGCTACTCCGGCGGGAAGATGGCCGAGCTTGCCAGCATCGACTATCTGTTCGTCGCCCCCTCGAGCTCGGTGCATCGCATCCAGGAAGCCCAGACCACGATGTACAACGTGCTCTGGGAGCTGTGCCAGTCGGCGCTTAGCGACGCCGGTCACGCGGGTCACGCCGGTGACGCGGGCGACGCCGGTCACGCGGGCTCGACGTCTGGCGCGGGCGACACCCGTGGCGTGGCCGGATCCGAGCCCGGTCAGGGCCCGCCATGAGCGGCAAGCTGCTAATCGCGGGCGTCGGCAACATCTTCCTTGGCGACGACGGCTTCGGCGTCGAGGTCGCCAGCCGGCTCGCGTCGGCCGACCTGCCCGACTGGGCGCGGGTGGTCGACTATGGCATCCGCGGCATGCACCTGGCCTACGACCTAGCGGGCGACTACAACGCCGCGATCCTGATCGACGCGACGCCACGCGGCGGCGAGCCCGGCACGATCTACGTGATCGAGCCGGATGTCGACGGCCCCGCGGCAACTCCGGGTGACGAAGCCGCGGTCGACGCCAATCCAATGTTCAACGCGCACGGAATGCAGCCGGATGTCGTGTTCAGCATGCTCGGCATGCTCGGTGCTGAGACGAAGCACATCCTCGTTGTCGGCTGCGAGCCGGCCAGGGTGAACTACGGCATCGGGCTCAGCGAGCCGGTTGCCGCCGCGGTCGACGAGGCAGTCAAGGTCGTGCTCGACCTGGTGTCCGGCGCGGCGCAGTCAGGCGAGGATCACCGACTAGTCACAAAGGAGTGGGCCCATGTGCCTCGGGATTCCCGGTGAGGTGATCGAATTTCTTCCTGACCAGCCCGATCTGGCCAAGGTCGACGTCAGCGGCGTCAAGCGCGTGATCAACATCGGTCTGCTCGCCGACGAGAAGATCGAGGCGGGCGACTGGGTGCTGATTCACGTCGGGTTCGCACTCTCCAAGATCGACGAGGCCGAGGCGGCAGCGGCACTTCAGTTCCTGGAGGGCATCGGCCAGGCTTACGAGGACGAACTCGCCGCCCTCGCCGCATCACGGATCGAGTAGGAGGCGCGCCGATGAAGTTCGTCGATGAGTTCCGCGATGCCGACAAGGCGCACGCGCTCGCGGCCAAGATCGCGGCGCTGTGCGAGCCCGGCCGTCAGTACAAGCTGATGGAAGTGTGCGGCGGCCACACGCACACCATCTACAAGCACGGGCTGGAGGACTACCTGCCCGAGCAGGTCACGCTGGTCCACGGTCCTGGCTGCCCAGTGTGCGTGATTCCGATGGGCCGGGTCGACGACGCGATGGCACTGGCCAGCGAGCCCGACGTGATCATGACTTCGTTCGGTGACATGATGCGGGTGCCGGGCAGCAACGGCTCGTTCTTCGACGCCAAGGCGCGCGGCACGGACATCCGCATGGTCTACTCGCCGCTGGACTCGCTGAAGATCGCCCGGCAGAACCCGGACAAGCGCGTGGTGTTCATGGCGATCGGCTTCGAGACGACGGCGCCGTCGACGGCGATGACGATGCTGCGCGCGGCGGCCGAGGGCCTGCAGAACTTCTCGATCTTCTGCAACCACGTCACCATCATCCCGGCGATCAAGGCCATCCTCGACTCGCCTGACCTGCGCCTCGACGGATTCATCGGCCCTGGCCACGTCTCGACGGTCATCGGCTGCCGCCCGTATGAGTTCATCGCCCGCGACTACGGCAAGCCGGTGGTCGTGGCCGGCTTCGAACCGCTTGACATTCTCCAGTCGATCTACATGCTGATGCTGCAGCTGTCCCAGGGGCAGTCCACTGTGGAGAACCAGTACTCACGCGTCGTGCCCTGGGACGGGAACGTCGTAGCGCTGCGCGCCATCGGCCAGACCATGGAGCTGCGGCCCTACTTCGAGTGGCGTGGCCTCGGCTTCATCTCGCACTCCGCGCTGAAGGTGCGTGATGAGTTTGCGAGCTTCGACGCCGAGCGACTGTTCGCCGTTCCCGGCGTCCGCGTCGCCGACCCGAAGGCCTGCCAGTGCGGTGAGGTACTCAAGGGCGTGCTCAAGCCGTGGGAGTGCAAGGTCTTCGGCACGGCATGCACGCCCGAGACCCCGATCGGAACCTGCATGGTGTCCCCGGAGGGTGCCTGCGCGGCCTACTACAACTACGGGCGGCTGACACGGCAGCGGGTAAAGGAGGCGAGCAGGTCATGACGGCCGGTCACGTGGACTCATCCGGGCTAGCCGCCGGCCTCGGCCCGGCCGGCACCGGTGCCCCGGATGACGTACCGCCGAGCGCCACCTGGGTAACAGAGGCGCTGCGCGAGCACGACGCGCAGACGCGGATCGAGGCCACCCGGTTCGAGCATCACGGCTCGCCGCAGCCGCTGCCGGGCACGGTGCGCGAGGAACTCGTGCTCGAGCGCATCGACCGGGCCCGGCGGGCCCGGCCACGGGTCAAGGAAGACCGCATCACGATGTCGCACGGAGCCGGTGGCAAGGCAACGCAGACGCTGATCGAGGCCGTCTTCCTCGAGACCTTCCGCAACCCCCTGCTTGAGCCGCTCGAGGACGCCGCCCGCCTGCACATCAACGGTGCCAGGGTCGCGCTGACCACCGACTCCTACGTGGTCAAGCCGTTGTTCTTCCCCGGCGGCGACATCGGCGACCTGGCGGTCAACGGCACGGTCAACGACCTGTCGATGGCCGGCGCCGTGCCGTTGTATCTGTCCGCCGGCTTCATCCTCGAGGAGGGGTTCCCGGTCGCGGACCTGACTAGGATCGCCGCCTCCATGCAGGCCGCTGCTCAGCGCGCGGGCGTCCAGATCGTGACCGGCGACACGAAGGTCGTCGAGCGGGGCAAGGCGGACGGCTGCTACGTCAACACCGCGGGCGTGGGAGTGATAGAGCATAGCGCCAACCTGGGCGTCGCCCAGGCGAAGCCTGGTGACGTCATCCTGGTCTCCGGTCCGATCGGCGATCACGGCGTGACGATCATGCTGGCCCGCGGCGAGCTTGATATCGAGGCCGACGTGAGCTCGGATACGGCGCCACTCAACGGGCTCGTGGCCGACCTGCTGGCGGCGGCGCCCGGACTGCGCGCACTCCGCGACGCCACCCGCGGCGGAGTCGCCACGATCCTCAACGAGATCGCGACGGCGGCCGGTGTCGGCGTGCTGGTGGCTGAGGACAGCATCCCGGTCCGCCCGGAGGTCCGCGGTGCATCCGAGCTGCTGGGCATCGACCCGATGTATGTCGCCTGCGAGGGCAGGCTCGTCGCCGTAGTCAGCCCGGAGGATGCCGACCACGCTCTCGCCGCGATGCACGCGCACCCGCAAGGCCGCGAGGCCGCCATCATCGGCGCGGTCACGGCCGAGCCACCCGGCATTGTCCAGCTCAAGACGGCGTTCGGCGGTACCAGGATCGTCGACCTGCTGGTTGGCGATCCGCTGCCGCGGATCTGCTGACAGACAGTGCACGAGCTGGCCATCACCGAGGGCCTGGTTGCGGCTGTGACGGAGCGGCTGCCGGGCCAGCGAGTGACGCGCGTGCGGCTGGAGATCGGCGCGCTGTCGGGCGTCGTAGCTGACTCGGTCCGGTTCTGCTTCGACCTGGTGACCGACGGGACCGACCTCGAGGGGGCGACGCTGGAGATTTCCCAGCCTCCCGCCGTGTGCCGCTGCCGCATCTGCAGCGTTGACTTCGAGCCAGACAGCCCGCTCGCCATGTGCCCGTGTGGCAGCGCCGAGGTGACGGTGCTGAGTGGACAGGACCTCAAGATAACGTCTGTGCAGGTGGCGTAGCTATGTGCGGAACATGCGGCTGCTCGTCGACCGCCATCGTCACGTTGCTGGTACCCGACCAGGGAGTTCCGGCCTGGCTCGCCAGCGGCCGGCCGACGCAGCCCGATCACGGGCCAGCTGACCACGGGCCAGCTGACCACGGGCCAGCTGACCACGGGCCAGCTGACCACGGGCCTGTTGAGCACGGGCACGGCCACGCACACGAGCACGATCACGCGCACGTCGCCAGCCCAGGCGACGCGTCCGGGACAGGCGGCGCTGCCGGGACAGGCGGCACTTCCAGGACAGTCGAGCTCCAGCAAAAGGTGCTGGCCAAAAACGATGAGCTAGCCGACGCCAACCGGCAGTGGCTGCGCGACCGCGGCATCCTGGCGGTCAACCTCATGAGCTCGCCTGGCTCGGGCAAGACGACGCTCCTCGAGCGCACGAGCAAGGAGATCGGCCGGCAAGATGTCGATCTCCGTCATCGAGGGCGATCAGGAGACTGCGCTAGACGCCCACCGCATCCAGGCGGCAGGCAGCCGGGTCGTGCAGATCAACACTGGCGTCGGCTGCCACCTGGACGCTGACATGGTGGCACGGGGACTGCGCAGCCTCGATCCGCCGAGCGGTTCGATCGTGGTCATCGAGAATGTCGGCAACCTGGTCTGCCCTGCCTTGTTCGACCTTGGCGAGGCAGCGAAGGTCGTGCTCGCCTCGGTGACGGAGGGCGCGGACAAGCCGCTGAAGTATCCGCACATGTTCCGGCAGGCCGACCTGGTGCTGCTGAACAAGACCGACCTGCTGCCGTATGTCGACTTCGACCTGAAGCAGTACATGTCAGACCTGCGGAGGACCTCGCCGGACGCGCTGCTACTGCAGCTGTCGGCGACAACCGGCGATGGCATGCAGGGCTGGTACGACTGGCTGCGGCGCCGCATCCCGCCACCGCACGAGTAGCGCGCACGCTGCCCTGGTCATGGATGTGAAGTTGCCTATGGCCCGTAGCAACTTCACATCCATAAATGATGTTGCTCGTTAACTCGCTCGATATGGGTTGCTTACGAAGTTTGATGCATTAGCCGGTCACGGGCGCCGGCGACGGCAGCCTGGCCGAGGCTGATGCCGCCGTCGTTGCACGGCACCCGGCCGTGCACAAGGACGCGGAAGCCCGCGTCCGTCAGCCTGGTCACCACCTGGCTCGTCAGCAGCAGATTCTGGAAGACGCCACCCGACAGCGCCACGACGGCCAGGCCGGTCTGCTCACGCAGCCGCGCGCAGACCGTGGCGATGGCGGCGGCGACACCGTTGTGGAACCGGCCGGCTATGACCGGCACCGGCACGCCAGCGGCGAGATCGTCAGCTGCGGCGCGGACCAGATCGACCCCGGCCACCCGCAGCTGGCCACCACCGGCACCCGGCGACGGCACCGCCTGGCTAGCGACCGTCACCGGGTAGCAGCCCCGCTCGGTCACGTCGGTGAGCTGCTCCAGCTCGATCGCGGCCTGACCTTCGTAGTTGATCACGTCCCGGACGCCGAGCAGCGCGGCGACCGCGTCGAATAGCCGGCCCGCGCTGGAAGTCAGCGGCGCGTTCACGCCCCGCGCGGCCATGGCACTGACCGCGGCCCAGTGCTGATCGTTGCGGTCCCGGACGGCGACTCCAGCGGGCAAGCCGGCCGGATAGCTGGCCGCAAGATAGGCGGCCGCCATCCGCCACGGCTGACGGATCGCGGCCGCCCCGCCCGGCATCGGCACCGGGTCGAGACAGCCGGCCCGCTCGAAGCTGACCAGGTCTGCGATCAGGAACTCGCCGCCCCAGATCGTGCCGTCGGGGCCGTACCCGGTCCCGTCGAAGGCCACGCCGATGACCGGGCCCGCCTCATCATTGTCCGTCAGGCACGAGGCGATGTGTGCGTGATGGTGCTGCACGCCGACCAGGTCGACCCCAGCCAGGTTGGCGTCAGCCAGCTCCACTGCGTACTTCGTGGACAAGTAGTCGGGATGCAGGTCATGGGCGACGAGCCGCGGCTGGATGTCGAACAGCCGGCGGAAGTGCGCGATGCCGTCGGTGAACGATCGCAGCGTTTCTGCGTTCTCCAGGTCGCCGATGTGGTGCGAGACGAACGCGTACTCGCCCTTGGCCAGGCAGAACGTGTTCTTCAGCTCGGCGCCGCACGCGAGCACCGGCTGCCGGAAGGGCTGCCGCACCCGCAGCGGTTCCGGCACGTATCCACGTGACCGCCGGAGTACCGACTCCCGCCCGCCAGACGTCCGCACGACTGAGTCGTCAGTCCGGACGTGAATCGCGCGATCATGCAGCAAGAAGGCGTCGGCGATGCCGGCCAGCCGGTGGAGCGCATCGGCGTCACGGCAGGCGATCGGCTCATCGGAGACGTTCCCGCTGGTCGCCACCACCGGCCTCGCTACCGCGGCAAGCAGCAAGTGATGCAGGGGCGTGTACGGCAACATCAGCCCGAGGTGCCGGTTACCAGGCGCCACCGCCGGGGCGATGAACTGACCGGCAGCCGGCAGTCGCGGCAGCAGGACGATCGGGCGGCGCGGGCTAGTCAGCGACCGGGCCGCCGCATCGTCGACTTCGCACAGCAGTCGGGCCGCGGTGAGGTCGGCGACCATCACCGCGAATGGCTTGTCCTCGCGATGCTTGCGCGCGCGCAGCGCGGCGGACGCGGCCTCGTTCCCAGCATCAACGACCAGGTGATAACCGCCGAGGCCCTTGACCGCGACTACCTGCCCGGACCGGAGCAGGTCGGCGGCGGCGGCGACCGGGTCCGCCCCTGGCAGCGGTGCCCTCGCGGCATCGACGAGGCGAAGCAGCGGCCCGCAGTCCGGGCAGCAGACCGGCTGCGCGTGGAAGCGCCGGTCGGCGGGGTCGCGGTACTCGGAGGCGCAGCGCGGGCACATCGCGAAGCCGCTCATCGTCGTGAGCGACCGGTCGTAGGGGACGTCCCGGACGATGGTGAACCGCGGACCGCAGTTCGTGCAGTTGATGAACGGATACTGGTAACGACGGTCGGCGCTGTCGGCCAGCTCGCGCAGGCAGTCGTCGCAGGTGGCGCTGTCAGCCGACACCAGCGTCCGGCGCTGCCCGCCGGCCACGCTCGGCGCGATCACGAACCCGGCTGCGCCTGTCACGCTGAGGGTGCGCGTGGTGACGCGCTCGATCCGGGCTAGCGGGGGCGCCTCCTGCTCGAGCAGCATCAGGAACCTGGCCGCGGCCTCCGGGGCGCCTTCGACCTCGGCAAAGACGCCGTCGACGTCGTTGCCGACGAGCCCGGCGAGGCCGAGGCTCGTGGCGAGCGAGTAGACGAATGGCCGGAAGCCCACGCCCTGAACGACGCCCTCAACCCGGACCCCGGTCCTGACCCGATCGCTCACGGCTCCAGTGTGACCGCACCGGCAGCAGCGCGCACAGGTTCACCGCCGGGTTCGCAGCACGGGTCATACCACGGGCTGACAGCACGGGGGTCACACCACGGGCTCACTGGCGCAGGCGGCGCCCCCGCTCCGCAGGTCAGCGCAGGCCCGCGAACAGGTCCTCCTCCGGAACGGCAGCCCCGGTGGTGTCGGTCACCCGGACGAAGCTCTCCCGCCCGAACGCGTCGGTCGCGATCTCGGGCGGCAGCTTGCTGAACCACGAGTCCTGGATCTGGCTGGCGTGCGCGAACAACGCTTCGCGCTTGCGGTCCAGCACCGGGCGGATGTCGATATTCGTCGTGATGCGCCGCTCCGACTCCTCCATCTGCTTGCGCTGCTCGTCGGTGAACTCGCGCTGGTCGGGCACGTCGGCGCCGAGCTCGCGCAGCGCTTCCCAGACCTTGCGCCAGTCGCTGCCGCGCATCGCCGACTGGTAGAACTTGGCCGGGATGCCCGACTGAGCCGCCGCCGCCGCGGCGGCGCGCGCCGCGTGCACGTGATCCGGGTGCTGGTACATGCCCTTGTCGTCGTAGGAGATGACGACCTGCGGGCGGTAAGTCTCGATCAGGCCGGCGATCCGGCCGGCCACCACGTCCAGCGGGATATTGCAGAAGGCATCCGGCCGGTCCTTGTAGTCCCAGTCCGGCATGCCCGAATCGTGATAGCCGAGCAGTTCGAGGTTGCTGACGCCAAGGATCTTGCACGACTGCCGCAGCTCGTCGAGGCGCAACTGCGCGACTTCGTGCTCGTCGTGCCCGTCCTCGCCAGGCTTGACCTGGCCAGGGGCGTCGCCAAACTCTCCATTCGTACAGGTCACGACCACCGTGCGAACACCCTGGTCAGAGTAGAGCGCCAGGACGCCACCAGTGCTCGATGCCTCGTCGTCGGGATGTGCGTGCACGGCCATCAGGGTGAGGATGTCAGCTGCCATGTTCCCAGCCTGCCGTATCAGGGCCACCTGCGCACATCGGCCCTGGCGGCGCGCCGGGCGCACCAGCCACCGCCCAGGCGGTGGTAAGCAGGAGTGATGACAGTCGACAGCAACCCGCGCAAGCTGCTCGAGACGGAGCGGCAGGCGGCGCTCGACCGGCTGGCCGCGCTGGAACGGGACCACGCCGGGATCGTCGAGGCGGCGGGGTCAGCCAACAACGACGACGAACACGACCCTGAGGGAGCCACGATCGCGTTCGAACGCGAGCACGTGGCCGCACTGCTCGACCAGACGAGAGAGCACCTTGGCCAGGTCGACGCGGCGTTGTGCCGCGTTGACGAGGGTCGGTACGGCCGGTGCGAGCGGTGCGGCCAGCCGATCGCCGCCGGGCGGCTCGAAGCACGGCCAACCGCGACGCTCTGCATCCGCTGCGCCAGCCACGCGACCCGCTAGGACGTGCCAGAATCCGGCTCGCCGGCGCCCGTATCCCCAGCGTCCGGCCCGGCAGGACCAGGCCCGCCCGAACCCGCACCGCCCGAGCCCGCACCGCCCGAGCCCGCACCGCCGGCCTTCGGATCGCCGGGAGTGGCGCGGTCGGGCGCGGGCAGCGGCCTCCCGATGGGCGCGGGCCGCCAGACGATGCCGAGGGTGCCTTGCGCGGCACGGGTGCCGGACTCTCCGCCGCCCCGCCCGCGCAGGATGTAGGCGATGCCGACCGCGATCACAGCCCCGATCGTCGGCCCGGCCAGGTAGGCCCACCACGACGTCCAGTCGCCGAGGACCAGCGCCGGGCCGAGCGACCGGGCCGGATTCATCGACGCGCCGCTGACTGGCGCGCCGAACAGGCCCGCCAGCGCGATGTAGCTGCCGACGCCGATGGCAGCCATCGCCCCGACCTGCTGCGCCCCTGACGCGGTGCCGAGCACGACGCTGATCAGCCCGGTCGTCAGCAGGATCTCCCACGCCATGGCGGTCGCCGTGGAGATGCCAGGGCCTGGCAGCGTCAGGCCCGCGCTGCCCTGCTTGCCGAGCAGGGCCCACAGCAGCAGCGTCGCCAGGATCGCACCGCCGAACTGGGCCAGGACGTACGGCCCGACGCGCCGCCACGGGAAGTCGCCGCGCAGCGCGAACGCCAGGCTGACGACGGGGTTCAGATGCGCTCCAGACACCGCGCCCATGAACAGGATGACCGCCATCACCACGAGCGCCGGGCTGACGACCCTGGCCGCCTCGGACACCGCGTGGCCACCAAACCGGGCGTTGACTATGCCGCCGCCGACCGCGACCGTGACGAGCAGGAAGGTCCCGAACGCCTCGCTGAACAGCCGCCGCCACTCGTAGCTGTCGTCCCAGAAGTCGAACTGCCGCGCCAGGGCATTCGGCTGGCCGATCGCCCGCAGGGCGACGTCCACATGGGCCGGCACCCGGAGGGAGCCGACCGCACGCTCGCTGCTGATCTCGGGCTCTTTCAGAGGTGCACCGGTGGCCACAGATCGTGATGGCCGGCGATGGGGTCACCCGGCCACTCCTGCATCGCGGCCAGGTTGTCTTGCGCCGGATGCTTTGCCGCCGCCGGGCCGTCTGCGAACGCATGCAGCACGTTGGTGGTGACCTGACGGGTGAAGGCTGCCGTGCGGGCGTTCAGGCCAAAGCTCCGCAGCCCGCCCATGGACGCGACCCAGCGCATGGTGCCGGTGCTGAATACACCGGCACCGCTGCTGTGCGTGTAGTACGCCGAGTCGGAGTAACTGTTAACGCCCCGGCAGGTTAGCGGCGAGTGCGACAGCACCTGGATCGGCCGCTCGACCGGATACACGGGGTTCACGCGGTCGTACTCGATACCTACCAGCCCGGTGAACCTGCTGCCCTTGTGCACGCCAGTACCGCCAAATATCCAGGAGTCCGGCGTGGCGACGACGTAGGCCGCGTCGACGGGGTTGGACTCATAGAGCGTGCCGATCAGCGAGGATTCAGGGTCAGGATTCGGCGGCTCGCGCCAGTCGCTGGTGACCAGCGCGTTGTCCTTGCCGTACATCGGGTCCTGCAGGTAACTGGTCTTGTAGCAGACGACCAGCCGGCGTGCCCCGAGCTTGGTGCCGGCTAGCCGGGTGCGGCGGAACATGCAGTTCGCGCCCAGGAAGGCGACGTTCACCCCGGCGTCACGGGCGGCCGTCACATTGGTCCGCTCTGGCGGCGACCAGTACTCGTCGTGACCGAGCGAGAACAGCGCGCTCGCGCTGGCCAGCAGGTGCGGGTCGCTCTCGATGTCCATGCTGGTGGTGTACGCGAGCGGGAGGCCGGTGCTCTCCGCAAGCGCGATGAACTTCTGCTCGTGCCACAAGAACATGTAGGCACCGTTCGCGTCATACGGCCGGTCCAGGCTCACAGCCAGCGAGCGGTTGTCGTAGTCGGCGGCCCCGCCTGGCCCGTTGTAGAGGTTGTAGCCGCCCCAGGTGTTGTAGGCCTGCCAGGTCTCGGTGCAGTTCTTGATGACGATCTTGCCCGCCGTGCTGACCGAGCGGACGGTGATGGGGACGTACCGCTGCGCGCCGGCCTCGGAGTCCATCCGCAGCAGGTAGGAGCCCTCCGGCCAGCCCTCGGTCGGGATGGTGAGGGACTGACCCCAGTTTGTCTCGACCGTCCTGGTCGGCTGGACCAGGGTCGCCGGCCGCTGCCGGTGACCGCGGACGCTCCCTGAGCTCCACAGCTGCCTGGCCCGGTCGCCGCCGTACCAGCCCATCCGGAACGCATGCACCTGGAACGAGCGCGCGGCCGTCGAGGCGTACAGCGTGATCTCCTCGCCCGGCATCACGCTCGCCTGGCCCGCGTACCCGAGCATTGCATCGGGCTTGCCGAGGTGCGTGATCTTCCAGTGCGGGTCGCCAGGGAGTGAGTTCTCCGCCACCGGCCGCCGGCTCACTGCGGCCTTGCTTTTTTGCGCTTTATCGGGCGTCGCGCCGTTCGAGGTCGCCAGCTTATCCACGGTCACCGCGGCGGCCGGGATCGCGACCGCAGCCGCGGCCAGCCCGATGAAGCGCCGCCGCGACGTGGGTGCGCCAGGATCTGATGGCGGCTGCCGGCGGTCATTCACGGCATCAAGCTTCGCACGGCTCCCGGAGTGGTCGCCAACGACATGGCTCGATCCAGCCGCCCGCGTGATTAACCGCCGACCATCCGGTCCAGGACCTCGGTGACCAGGGCCATCGACGTATGCGGGTGCAGGAAGGCGAACCTGGCGACAGTCTCGCCTTCCCACACGGTCGGCGGCAGAAACGCCACCTGCTCGTCGAGCAGGGCGTCCGTCCACGCCGTGTAGTCGGCCGCCTGCCAGCCAGCCCGCCGGAAGAGCACCACGGACAGGTCAGGCTCGCGGATCAGCTCGAGGTACTCGCGCCGCCGGATCTCGGTGGCCGTCTGCCGGGCGAGATCGATCGCCGTCTCGATGGCGTCACTGTATGCGCGCACTCCGTGCACGCACAGTGAGAACCACAGCGGCAGTCCCCTGGCCCGCCTGGTGAGGTGATAGGCGTAGTCCGTGGGGTTCCACTCCCCTGGCTGCTCGTGAATAACATCCAGGTATCCGGCGTCCTGTTTATGGACGGAACGGGCTAGTGCGGGGTCGCGGTATAGCAAGGCCGCGCAGTCGAACGGGGCGAACAGCCACTTGTGCGGGTCGACCACGAAAGAATCGGCATGCTCGATCCCCGCGTAGGCCGACCGGACGCTCGGCGCGAACAGGCCGGCGCCGCCGTAGGCGCCGTCGACGTGGAGCCAGAGCTTGTAGTCTCCGGCCACGGCTGCGAGCCCGGCGAGGTCGTCGATGATGCCGGCGTTCGTGGTGCCCGACGTCGCCACGATCGCCGCCAGCGAGCCGGCGTCGCCGTCCGCCTCGATGGCGGCGCGGACGGCCTCGCCCGTGAGCCGGTGATCAGCAGTCGGCACGACCAGGGCGTCCATCTCCAGCAGTCGCAGCGCGTTGCCGATGGATGAATGCGCGTCCGAGCCGACCACGGCGCGCAGCCGCTGCGACGACGTCAGCCGGCGCTTGGCGGTCTCGCGAGCGACGGCGAGCGCGGACAAGTTGGCGGCCGAGCCGCCGGAGACAAAGCAGCCGCCTGCGCTCCGCGGCAGCCCGGCGCGATCGGCGATGAGCCGCAGCACCTGGTTCTCCGCGTGGATCGCGCCGGCCGCCTCTAGCCATGAGATGCCCTGGATGGACGCGCAGGAGATCAGCATGTCGAACAGCAGCGACGCCTTCGTGGGCGCGGCCGGGATGAAGCCGAGGAAGCGGGGACTGTCAGCGGAGATGACCGCGGGCGCGAGCATCGAGGTGTAGACGCCGAGCACCTGATCCGGGTTATGAGCGTCGTCGCTGAGCAGCCCGGCCAGCGCGACGTCCAGCTCGGCCGGATCGCGGGAGCCCTTGTCGAGCGGCACCGGGTCGAGCCGCAGCCGGTTCTCGGCGTACGCGAGCACGGACCTGATCATCTGCTCGGTCGTGCGGTCCACGCTATGCATGGCCGACAAGCTAGCGCAGGATCTCTACCAGGGGCGTGGCGAACAGGATGAGCGTCTGCACGGCCCGGCCGGGCGGGCTCTTGATGGCCAGGATCTGCTTCAGGCTGACCGGGTACGCAGTGCTCACTGCTTCCCGTCCGGGGCGGAATCCTGCGCCGCGTCCTCGGGCTCGCTGACCCAGGCTGAGAACACCGGCAGCCCGTGCCACGGGCCTGCCCGTCCGGACGCGTCCGTGGTGAGCGCGACAGCGGCGTAGGGATGCCCGAACCGCAGCGTGACCTCCCGGTGCTGGCTGGGGAGTCGGGCCGCCGTCGCGACAGCGAACCCACTGACGGCTGCCGCCTCGAAGCCGGTCCTCGAGTAGCGCGCCATCGCCACCTGCCCGGCCTCCCACGGGTCGTCCCTTCGGACCAGCGCGTTCCTGGCGGCCTCGAAACCGAGACCGGGCGCGCCGAGGTCGTGCCGAGAGCGCGCCGACCAGGCAGGCAGCACCGCCGTACACGAGTCAGCGGCCGCCGTGACCTCGCGGACGAGCCACAGCGGGCTCTCGCCGACTGGCAGGCTGGCCAGCCCGCGGCGCTCGATCGGCAGTCCCGCCGCATGCGCGCAGCCGATTTCGTACGCCGCCGCCAGCACCACGCTGGCCTGCACGTCCGGCATCGCCGCTACCGAGACGACCTCAAGACCGCCGGCCGCCGTGGCGATGTGCACGATAACGTCGGCCGCCTGCGGTGCGGACGTGACGAACTGGACGTGACCGCCCGGCGGCCGGGCCGGGGTCCGCAACACGCGCGCCAGCTGACCCGCCCACGGGCTCGTCGAGCCAAGGCTCGCGGCAGGCGCCAGGTCGAACGGGACCTGCCAGGAGACCTTGGTCGCCAGCGCACTCGCCAGCACCAGGTACAGGTCGTCTGCCTGGATCGGGAACTTGTCGATGAGACCGAAGGTGTGCTCGCGCGCCCACGCGTCCAGCCCGGCCCGGCCGGGCAGGTCATCGGTGGTCACGGCGGCCGGCAGGCCGTCGCGCCAGTGCAGGAAGCTGTCCGGCAGCGGTACGGCCGGATCTGTCCAGACGGCGGCTGCGCTCGCGACCAGCGGATGCGGCTCGCTCAGCAGGTCAGCCGCGGCCTGCGCGGCGCTCTCGACGTCGCAGCCGAGCACCTCGGTCAGCGCGGCTCGGTCGGCCCCGGTGCTGGCCGGGCCGACGAGCGCGAGCAGCAGCCAGGCGCCGAGCGGGGAGGCGACGTGATGACGAGCCCCGATGGCGGCGTGCAGCCGCGCGGCGTAACCGGAGACGCACGCCGCGACCTGGCTCGCCTGGATGCTCATGCACAACACTCTGCCGTACTCCGCGGGCGCGGCGCGCACAGCACGCCCCAGTCCCGTCGCGTCCGCGGCCGCGTCGGGTGGAGCCAGTCAGCCCGGTCAGGCCGGTGAGCCCGCGGGAGCGGGCTCGGCTTCAGGCTCAGCCGGGCCCTTGCGGCCGAGCCAGAAGTAGCTGAACACGCCCGCCACCAGCACGAGGACGGCGGATAGGTACAGCGCGGCGTGCAGGCCGGACTGGAATGCGCTGTAAGCGGCCTGAATCACTTCCTGGACCAGCTTGCCCTGGCCTGCGCCGGCGGCGCCGCCCGCGCCTTTGGTCTTGCCGCTGGACGGGACCAGCCCGGTCTCGACGCCGTTGATGACCACCTGCGAGATGCTCCGCGGCAGGCCCAGCGCCTGCAGCCTGGCGATGATGTCGGCCGTCAGCTTGGCGGACACCAGCGCGCCGAGCACCGCCACCCCAGTCACCGCGCCGACTTCGCGGCTGGTGTTCGTGGTGGACGCGGCCATGCCAGACCGCTCTGGCGGCACCGCGGACAGAGCCGACGATGTGGCCGGCACTACCGTGCCGCCGATGCCGATGCCCGTTAGCGCCAGCGCAGCCGCAAGCGGCAGGTAGCCGGGGCTCGGGTTGATGGTGAACGAGGTCAGCAGCAGGCCGAGCGAGAACAGCAGGCAGCCGGTGAAGATCGTGGTCCGTGGCCCGATGGTGACGGTCCACCGGGCGGCCACCAGCGCGGCCGCCCCCAGCAGGATCATCATCGGCAGGAAGACGAGCGCGATCTGATAGCCGCCGTACCCTGCCACTTCCTCCAGATACAGGGCGGTGAAGAAAAAGACCGCGAACGTGGCGAAGTAGGCGCTGAACGCGACCACGTTCGCGACCAGGAACCTTGGTACCCGGATGAACCTGAGGTCCAGCAGCGGATGCGGCGCCTTGCTCTCCCACCAGAAGAAGCCGACGACGGACGCGGCGCTCACGCAGAGCAGCAAGACGACCGGGAGCGAATGGAAGGACGAGCTCTCGGCCATGATCACGGCGAAGGCCAGCGCCGTGAGCGCGCCCGCGCTGAGCACGCTGCCGGCGATGTCCACCCGGTGCCCGTCCGGGTCGGCATTCTCCGGCAGCACCGCGAGGGCCCCTATCAGCGCCAGCGCGCCGACCGCGAGGTTGAACCAGAAGATCGCGCGCCAGTCCCCGTCCCTGCCGATCAGGGCGCCGCCGATCACCGGACCCATGGCGAGCGCCACACCGGAGACCGTCGTCCAGACGCCCAGCGCCCACGCCCGCTCCCGCTCGTCGATGTAAACATGCCGGATCATCGACAGCGTGCCCGGTTCGCTGGCCGCCGCGCCGAAGCCCATGACCGCGCGCCCGGCGATCAGCACCCCGACGTTCGGCGCGGTAGCCGACATGATCGACCCGGCGAGGAAGATCGCGATGCCGATCACCATGACGCGCTTGCGGCCAAACTCGTCGCCGACCATGCCGAAACCGAGCATCGCGCCAGCAAACGTCAGCGCGTAGGCGCCCACCACCCACTGCAGCGACGAGACGCCCGCGTGCAGTTCGCTCTGAATGTTGCCAAGCGCGACGCTAACGACGGTGTTGTCGAGAAATGTCAGGAACAGGATGACGCACAAGACCGCCAGGGCGAGGGAGCGACCGCCACGCAGAGCGGTCGCCGCCTCGCCCTCGGACACATCGGCGGGGCTCACCACGGGTTAGGCGGCCGACTTGCATGCCGCAGGCAAGCCCGCGGTCTTGCCTGCGTTCTCGATGGTCAGCAGACCACAGAAGCTCGTCACGCCCACCTTCCAGGTGCCGTTCTGCAGAACGGCAACCCCGGTCTGGTTCTTAAGCTCCGGAGTGCCGCTCACGAGGATGTCATAAATCACTGTCGCCATAGTCGCCGAATTTACAGTGACATGGGTGACCTTAGCCGTCGCGAGCGCCGCCAGGCCAGAGCCCGCCTGTGCCTGAATGACCGACTGGAACTGCGACCCGTCCTGGAGCAGGCTGACGCGCTTGCTCACCGGGGTCTTGGCGTTGAAGAACGCCTCCCAGTTAGTCGTGATCGCCGTTACGGCGGCTGCCCCGCCGGCCGCAGTGGACGACGAGGTCGCCGGTGCGGATGATGTCGGCGCGGAGGTCGACGCAGGCGCCGACGTCGAGCTGGTCGACGGACTCGGGCTGCTGCCGCCGCACGCCGTCGCCAGGACGGCGAGCCCGGCTAGCGCGAGCGCGCCAGCCAGGTGCGAGAAATGCCGATGAGAATTCATACAGCTATCCTCCAACTAAGAGCCAGCCGATGACATTCCGACCCGGCTACGGGTTTGCTGCGGGGTCAACACTGGCTTGCCCGCTGTGTCCCCTGGCTATGCAATGCTGCTGCCGTGTCTGATCTCGAAGTGCTGCGCGACCGCATGCGCCAGTTCACCGCCGAGCGCGACTGGCAGGGCTACCACGACCCGAAGTCGGTCCTGCTCGCCCTCGTCGGGGAGGTCGGCGAGCTGGCTGAGCTCTTCCAGTGGCTGCCCGCCGGCAACGCGGCCGAGCTGGCTCAGTCGCAGCCGCTGCGGACCAGGGCAGGCGAGGAACTCTCCGACGTCCTGCTCTACCTGATCTTGCTCGCCGACGTTCTCGGCATCGATCTGGCCGCGGCAGCGCACGCCAAGCTCACGGCCGCCGGCTTGAAGTACCCGGCCCCGTAGCCACCCCCCACAGGGACGCCAGGTCTCGATCGACGCTCGCGGCGAGCGGCGCGACGGGTCGCAGCACCGGACGGGCCGGCGCCGCCTGGATCACCTCGCAGCGCGCTAGCGCGGGCCCGTCCAGGAACCGCGTCAGCTGCGCGTAGCTATGCCGGTCGTCGGCCGCCAGCCGGTGATGATGCATGCGCAGCGGGGCGTACAAGTACAGCCGGTCGCGCGCCCTCGTCACCGCGACGTAGAACAGGCGCTGCTCTTCCTCCAGCCCGGCCGGCGTCGTCAGCGCCATGTCGCTCGGCACAGCGCCATCCACGAGCTGCGGCAGGTGCACGACCGGCCATTCCAGGCCCTTGGCCGAGTGCACGGTCGAGATGATGAGGTAGTCGTCGTCCAGGCGAGGCCTGCCTGCCAGGTCCGATGCCGACACCGGCGGGTCCAGCGCGAGCTGGACCAGGGCATCGTGCAGCGACGGGCTCGCGGCGGCAGCATCCGCCAGTCGCTCCAGGTCGGCGAACCGCACCGCTGCGTCGGCGTACCGAGCGGCCAGCGGATCATGCAGCGCGGCCAGGATCGTGGTGGCGCGCTCGGCCGTGCTCTCGAGCTCGGCCGCCAGTACGAGCTGCCTGACCGTCGCGCCGACGGCGGCCGCCGGCCGGTGCGGCAGCGCTTCCTCGGCGTCCGGCCACCGCAGGAACGGCTGCGGCTCGTCGATGCGCAGCGTCTCGATGATTCGCCGGGCCAGCACCGGGCCTACGCCCTCGTGCAGCCGGAGCAGCCGGAACCAGGCGAGGTCGTCGGCCGGGTTGGCGACCACCCTGGCCGCGGCCAGGAAGTCCTTGACGTGCGCGGCCTCAGTGAACCGCAGGCCACCGTACTTGACGTACGGGATACCGCGCGCAGACAACTCGATCTCCAGCAGATCGCTGTGGTGGGCGGCCCGGACCAGGACGGCCTGCTCCTGGAAGCGGACACCGGCCTCGTGGTCGGCGAGAATCCGGGCGCAGATCTCCCTGGCCTGGGTGGCCTCGTCGTGGCAGCGCACGAGCTGCGGCCGGTGCCCGTCGCCGCGCTCGGCGGTCAGCGACAGTTCTAGCCCGTCGAACTGCGGGCGGATGACGTTCGCCAGGCCGAGGACGCCGTGTCGCGACCGGTAGTTACGCGAGAGCCGGATGACCGACAGGTCCGCATAGCTGCCGGCGAGCGCCCGCAGGTGCGCCGGGTCCGCGCCGCGGAACGCGTAGATGGCCTGGGCGTCATCACCTACGCAGGTCAGGCCGTCGCCATCCGGCCGCAGCAGCCGGACGATCTCGGCCTGGACCGCGTTCACGTCCTGATATTCATCGACGAGCACGGCATCGAACAGGCTGCGGAGCGCCGGCCCGGCGGCCGCGTCCACGAGTGCGGCACGCCACAGCAGCAGCAGGTCGTCGAAGTCGACCAGGCCGTGGCGCCGCTTGTAGCCGACGAAGTCGGTGAACAGGCCGGCGATCTGCTCGACGAACGGCACGCACCACGGATACCCGGCGGCGGCCACGTCGGCCAGCTGGGTGCTGGTGCTGACACAGCGTGAGTAGATCTCGGCACAGGTCGCGGCCCGTGGCGTCCGTCGGCCGGTGCTCGTGCCGACGAGGCCGTTCGCGTCACGCAGGGTGTCCATGATGTCGGCGGCATCGGCGGGGTCGATGACGGTGAACTCCGGCGGCAGCGCGAACGCCTCGGCGTGCGCCCTGATGATGCGGTGCGCGACCGCGTGGAAGGTGCCGCCGAAGATGCGCTCGGCCGCGCTGCTGTCCGGTGGCTGGGCCCGTGCGAGCATGTCGTCCGCCGCGCGCCGCGTAAAGGTCAGCAGCAGAATGCGGCTCGGCTGCAGGCCCTGCTCGCGCAGCCAGGCGGCGCGGGCGACGAGCGTGCCGGTCTTGCCGGTGCCGGCCCCGGCCAGTATCAGCAGCGGGCCGCCCCGGTGCGTCGCGGCGCGTCGCTGCTCGTCATTGAGAACATCCAGAACACCCGCCGGCTCCGTCATGGAAACTGAATGTATTCACCGCTACTGACAGCGGCCGCGCAGCGAGAGGAACCAGGACGCAGATGACAGTGCTAGCAAGATGAATGCGTCAGCGCGCGTCGCTGTCGTCACCGGGGCGTCGGCTGGCATCGGCCGGGCCTGTGCCGACCGGCTGGCCGCCGCGGGCTGGGCGGTCACCGGCGCGAGCCGGCGCGGCACCGGCGGGACAGGCTGGGCCGGGCTGGTGATGAATGTCGACGACGACCGGTCGGTGCTGGCCGGGATCGACGGCGTGATCGAGCGTTCAGGCCGGGTCGACGCGCTCGTCGCCGCTGCGGGCTGGGGAGTCGCGGGAGCCGCCGAGTACACGACGATCGCCGAGGCGAAGGCCCAGTTCGAGACGAACTTCTGGGGGTGCGTCCGGACGGTGCAGGCGGTGCTGCCGCACATGCGGGCGCAGCGCAGTGGCCGCATCGTGCTGATGAGCTCGATCGGCGGCGTCATCGGCATCCCGTTCCAGGCGTACTACAGCGCGAGCAAATTCGCGCTCGAGGGCTTCGCCGAGGCGACCGCCTATGAGGTGGCGCCGTTCGGCGTGCACATCACGCTGGTGCAGCCCGGCAACATCGCCACCGACTTCACCGCCAGCCGGGTAATGGCCGCGGGCGGCCCGGGCGACTCTGCCTACGCTGCGGCGATGCAGAAGGCGGTCTCGCTCATGGAGCGGGACGAGGCCAACGGCGCGCCAGCCGGGCTGGTCGCTGCTGCCGTGCAGCGCGTGCTATCGGCCGGCCGGCCGCCACGCCGGGTGTCAGTTGGCAAGGCAGGCGAACGGGCCGGGCTAGTGGCGAGGAGGCTGCTGCCGTTCCGCGCGTTCGAGGCCGCGGCCAAGGGAAGCCTTGGCGTCGGCTGACGACCCCGTTCCCGGCCGTTAGGGCCGTTGCGCGGTGATCGGCCGGCGGTACTCCGCCCGCCATCGCCAGGCGGCGGTGGACGGGCCGCCGCGGATCTCGTCGATCTGGACTGCGGCCAGGTCGCCGGATGCGACCGCCTCGATCTCGCTCCTGATCAGGGACCAGGGCGGCCCATCGTCGTGCGCCTGCGGCTCGCGGCCGCGCGCGAACACGATCAGCGTGCCGCCAGGCGCCACGAGCGGGCCGAGGCTGGCGATCGCGGCGGCGCGCGGCGGATCAGGCAGCGCCTGCAGGGTCATGCTCTCAACGACCAGGTCGTACGCCTGAAGCCAGCTGGCTGGCGGCGCCATCAGGTCGGCGACGCAGTACGTCACGGCCGACTGCGGGAACCGCTCGCGGGCGGCGCGGATGGCACTGGCGGAGATGTCGAAGGCCACGGTGCGGAAGCCCAGGCCGGCGACGAACTCGGCATCATCGCCGAGGCCGCAGCCGATCACCAGGGCGTCGCGGGTGGTCCCCGCCCCCGTGGCGACCGGCCCGGTCGCGACCGCCCCGCCGGCGTTCGCCAGCCCGCGCTCGGCGGCCCAGTGCACCAGCAGCGGACTCGGTACGCGCCGGTCCCAGGGCACGCCCGTCAGCCCGGCGGCGGCGCCAGCGTAGACGCGCTCGAACCAGCCGGTCGGGTCACCGGCGGCAATGGACTCGTGCGCCAGTCGCGCCGCGTTCTGCTCAGCTTCCTCGGTCACCAGCCCAGCTCCCGAAGGCGTGCGTCGGAGATGCCGAAGTAGTGGCCCACCTCGTGGATCACAGTGCGCCGGACCTGCTCGACGACCTCGGCCTCGCTATCACAGATGGCGCAGATAGCCCGATGGTAGATCGTGATGCGGTCGGGCAGGACGCCCGCGTAGTTGGTGGTCCGGCTCGTCAGCGGGATGCCCTCGTAGAGGCCGAGCAGGCCGCGCGGGCCGGGGCCGTGCTCGACGAGGACGGCTATGTTCTTCATTCGGTCGGCGAATTCTGGCGGCAGCGAGTCAAGCGCGGCGCCGACCATCTGCTCGAACGACTCCGGATCGACGGTGATCACCAGTCCATTGTCCGCCACGCGCCCGTACGCTGGATCGCGTGACCGTGCCCGTTCCCGGCCCGCTGGACCGCCCGTTGCCCCGCCCGACGCAGGCCGATCTGGTCGCGGCGCGGGGCCGGACGATTCCGGATCTAGTGACGCCGGGGCTGCGGGTCTTGTTCGCCGGCATTAACCCGAGCCTGTACTCGGCAGCGACCGGCCATCATTTCGCCCGGCCCGGCAACAGGTTCTGGCCGGCCCTGCACGATTCCGGCTTCACCAGCCGCCAGCTACGGCCGCAAGAGCAGCCGCTGCTGCTTGGCCTCGGGCTCGGCATCACGAACGTGGTCGGCCGGGCCACTGCCAGGGCAGACGAACTCGACGCCGACGAACTGCGAGCCGGCGGCCAGGCGCTCGCCGCGCTGGCCGCGTCCCTCCGCGTGTCCTGGCTGGCGATCCTCGGCGTGACGGCCTACCGGACTGCTTTTGACCTGCGGCAGGCCGTCGTCGGACCGCAGCACGGCCGCCTCGGCGGCGCGCGAGTGTGGATCCTGCCGAACCCGAGCGGCCTCAACGCGCACTGGAGCGCTGCCGCCCTCGCGGCCGAGTTCGGCCGGCTGCGTGCGGCTGCTGAGAGCTGACCGCACTCACTGGGCCGCCACTCGCCCGATAACTACCGTTGCATCCAGATTGTCGTCGGACACGACGCGGGCGACGAGACCAGCGTCCGCCATCGCGGCCGCAGTCAGCACCGCCTGCCGGTCGCTCGTCTCTATCAGCAGGCTGCCGCCCGGCGCCAGCCACTCCACGGCCCCCGCGGCCACGCGCCGGTGGATGCCGACACCGTCCGCGCCGCCGTCCAGCGCGACCAGCGGCTCGTGCAGCCTGGCCTCGGGCGGCATCAGCCCGATCTCGCCGGTTGGCACGTAGGGCGCGTTGACGACGAGCAGGTCGATCCGGCCGCGCAGGTCAGCGGGCAGCGGGTCGTAAAGATCGCCGGTGTGCACGTGGCCGCCGACCGCCTCGAGATTGCGCCGCGCGTAGGCAGTGGCAGCAGGATCGATGTCGGCAGCGTGCAACTCGGCATCGCCGAATGCCGCGGCCACGGCGAGTCCGACCGCACCCGCGCCGCAGCACAAGTCGAGGACGACGGGCGGCGGCAACGCGGCGGCGACGGCTCCCGGCCCGGTGCCTCGCGCCCCGGCGTCCGCCGTCGCGGCACCCGGCGCTCCGGGCCCCCGCGACGTCAGGGTGACGACGGCCTGGCTGACCAGGAACTCGCTGCGGCGCCGGGGCACGAACACACCCGCGCCGACGACGATCCGCAGGCCGCAGAATTCAGCCCAGCCGATCACATGCTCGAGCGGCAGGCCGGCGACCCGCCGGTCCACCATCGCGGCGACGTCGCCGGGTGCGTCTGCAGCCGTGATGATCAGGCGCGCCTCATCTTCGGCAAAGACGCACCCGGCCGCCCGCAGCCGACCTGCGATCGCCGTCTCGGCGCCGGGGGCGGCGAGGGGAGCGGCGGCGGGAGCGGCACCGGGAACGGCAGAAGTAATCGACTGGTCAGGCATGACGAAAGGCAAGGCTACCCGCGGGTTGTGCCAGCAGCCAGGCTGG
Organism: uncultured Actinomycetota bacterium; assembly: GCA_963792725.1. GTDB lineage: Bacteria > Actinomycetota > Actinomycetes > Streptosporangiales > Streptosporangiaceae > JAJYUU01. The sequence continues at coordinate 1,251,581 of CAWBXJ010000006.1, forward strand.
CGAACTGCGGGCCGGGTGAGTGCTGACCGGCGCGGACGCGGACGGAGCGCGGACACGCCCCAACAGACCTGCTAGTCAGGCCGATGGTGGGCGAACACAATGTCCCTCAGGTCCCTCACCGCCAGGTCCAGTTCGCCCACGGCCTCCTGGATTCTGCCCACAGCGCAGTGGTCATCTAGCAGGGCCAGCGCCGCGTGCAAGGCAAGTCCCGCGCTGAAAATCCGATGCACGACGACGTCATTGACGCGATCGGCGATCCGGTCACGGTCCTGCGCTATGCGTACGTCTATCGCGACCCGGTCCGGACCTGTGCCGGCTGGCGCTGCGGGGGTTGCCTGCACCTCGGCGGGCTCCTGGATCAGTGTGAGATCAGGAACAGGCGCGCTGAATGATGCGTGCATCGCGACAGCACCTCGGTTCGAATCTGGCCATGATGGCCCTGCCGCCGGGGTCTTGAGCGACGCAGTGTCGGCTGGTCTTTGTAAGCAGGTTACGCCGGCTGTCGACCGCTGGGAAAGGCGGCGGTCAGGCCGTGCCCGGTCATGCCCATGGCATCGACGTGCTCGTGAAGTGCGTGAGCGTGTCAATGTCGGTCATCTTGTGGACGTGGCGCGGCGGCGTCTCGAACGTGGCATAAGGCCGCACCCGGATGACCACCCGCTGCTCGTCTCGCGCCATCTGGGCGATTTGCGGGCGACGGCTGGCCGGCACTTCCTCGCCGGCCATCAGGCCGATCACTCTGGTCAGGATGTCCACGGCCAGGTCGGGATCGCGATCGACGACCCCGGTGCCGTACACCTGAAGGTAGGTCAGTGGCCACGATTCATCGAGGACGCACAGGCTGACCCGTTCATCACGGCTCACCGCCTTGGCCTTGCTGCGCTCTGCCATCGTCGAGACCAGCATCTCGTCGCCGTCCAGCACGTAGTAGACGACGGTCATGGCCGGGCCGTGGTCCTGACGCGCGTATCCAAAGATGCAGGTGCGGTGGTCGCGGACGAACTGGCGGCGTTCTTCCTGGTTCACAGCTGCGCTCCTCTGCGTCCGGCTCATGGCCCGGGTGCTGCCTGCCGCAGGTCAGGTGACGAACATCGCGATCGCGACGAACTGGCACGCAGCGGCAGCGCAGACACAGGCGTGGAAGACTTCGTGATAGCCAAATACTGCCGGAACGGGGTCGGGCCAGCGGCGGTGATAGGCAAGCGCGCCGACGGTGTAGAGCAGCCCCCCGGAGATCATCAGCGCCCCCGGCACGGCACCTTGATGCATCCATACCGCGGGCAGTGCCAGCCCGGCTGACCAGCCGAGCCCGACAAAGACGGCGCCAACCAGGATCTCGGGCGCGCTCATCCACACCAGGTGGATGCCGGCGGCAGCCAGGGTTATCGCCCACAGGACAATCAGGCAGCCCAGCCTGGCGGTGCCGTGCATGGCCAGGACGAACGCGGGGGTGGCGGTCCCGGCGATGAGGAAGAAGATCATGACATGGTCGAGCCGCTGGAGCCGCCGACTCCAGGCGTGGCTCCAGTTGCCGCGGTGGTAGAGCGCACTGGTCCCGAACAAGGCGGTCACGCTGACCGCGTACACGACGTCGGCGCCACGCTGGGCCGCGCCGCGCGCGGCCGCTATCAGGAGCGTCCCGCACGCCAGCGAGGCAGCAAACCAGAGCAGGTGCAGCCAGCCGCGCAGGGCCGGCTTGGTGTAGAAAACGGCGCGTTTCGCGTCATACAGCGCGGGGGTGGTGGTCGCCACAGCGCTCCTTACTCGGTATGAAGACGCCGCCGAGGTCAAGAGCAGCCGGGAAGAGACACACCGCCCAGGCGCGTGTCACTTTCCATGAAGGTACGGCAAGGCCGACACCACTACAACCCGTGACTGGACCGTCAGGCCGGGCGGTCTTCCCCAGCCTGCTGGCAATGCGGGAAAAGCGTCCCACAGCCGACTGCCCGCCCTGCTCGGGGTGACTTAACGACACGCCAAACAGGACGGGCAGCACCCGTCAGTACGACGGGCTCTACGCGCCTAGCTGTTCTGCAAGTCGCGTAAGAGCCCGGGCTGGCTAGATCGGGGTAACCTGCTCGGCCTGGGGGCCCTTGGCGCCCTGGCCTGCGGTGAACTCGACCCGCTGGTTCTCGGCAAGACTACGGAAACCGTCAGTCTGGATGGCGGAATGATGCACGAAGACGTCGGCGGTGCCGTCGTCGGGGGCGATGAAACCGTAGCCCTTGTCAGCGTTAAACCACTTCACAGTGCCCTGAGCCATGTTGCTTTCTCCTGCTGTACGACCTTCGAGATCCACGGATGTGTTCCCGGGCTGCTGCGCGGCCGCCTAACTGCTGGAGGCTGGAATCTGTGTGCCCCTCGGCGCCCGCCGTCAGAATTTCGCGGGCGCTCTCACACGTGCACGAAACTTCAACTACAACCAACAGTAGCCAACAACCGTCGGGTGCGTGGTTGTTCCCCCCAGGCAACACGGATCTCGGGGCCAACAGGGGGTGGCAATCATGCCTTCCGTGGCCCGGCTCGGCCAGCCCCGTGCCGGCGCAGCCACGATTCAGGCTGACCGGACTCGGCGGCGATTGCGTGCAGGTCCAGCCTGCGGATCTGCGATCGCCGATGTAGCTAGGCACGTCTGCGTAGCCCAGGCGGGCGGCGAGATCAGCCGCCCGGCAGCCCCATGCCGGATGAGCGCGGCACATCGCGGCGGCGCCCTCCGGCCGGGCTGATCATCTCAGCAGACATCGTCGGCCTCCCGAGCATCGGCTAGTCACACTGAGACTACAGAAGCGATCGGGTTCCTGTCATCCGCCGCTTGGCTGCATATACCGCATCGGGGCGAGCAGACTACTGACGGACTCCGCTAGCCAGCGCTAGCGATCACAGCGGGCGATCACAGCGGGCGATCACAGCGGGCGATCACAGCGGGCGATCACAGAGAGAAGGAACCGTGGAGATCAGTGCACGAAATCAGCTCACTGGCACCGTGCAGGCCGTCAAGACCGGCGCCGTGATGGCTGAGGTCATCGTGACCGTCGATGCCGGCACCATCGCCGCTGTCATCACCGACTCGTCCCGTGAGCACCTGAACCTGCAGGAGGGCGACCAGGTCACAGTGATCATCAAGGCCACCGAGGTCATGATCGGCAAGTAGGCAGGCACGCGGTAATAACCTGGGCCCATGCCTGCCGAGCGGGAGCCGTCGCTGTCACTGGCCGAGTGGCTGGTGCTAAGCCTGATATGCGAGCAGACGACGCACGGCTTCGCGCTCGCGGCGCTGCTCGGTGCCGAGGGCAAGATGGGACGGGTCTGGCGGGTTCCCAAGCCGGTGGTGTACCGGGCGCTGCAGCGACTCGAGTACCTGGGCCTGGTACGAACGACCGAACAGCAACCGTCAAGCCACGGGCCGATTCGCTCGCTGGTCGACGCGACGCAGGCCGGACGAGAGGCGGCGACGGGCTGGCTCGCCCGGCCCGCCGGCCACAACCGGGACGTGCGATCGGAGCTGCTGGTGAAGCTCGCCCTCCTCGCGCGCCAAGACGGTGATCCGCGGCCGCTGCTCGGGGCGCAGCGCGAGCAGCTGGTTCCGGTAGCACGCGCCCTGCAAAACCGCCTGGACGCGGCGACGGGTTTCGACCGCACCCTGGTCCTGTGGCGGTGCGAGACCATGGCGGCGACCCTCCGCTTCCTCGACGCCCTGAGCGTCCAGGCCACGGCAGACGCATAACTACACCGAGGTCAAGGCGGTCACCATCCTGCTCTGAGCCGGCCTGCTGACAGCATGATGGCATGGAGCTGACAGTCAGCCTGCCGGTGATCGGTGTGGTCCGCACCAGCCACCACGAGCTGGAGACCACGCCGATCCAGGCAGGCCTCAACCGCGCCGAGCGCGGCACCATCGAGATCGCCGAGCCGTACCGGGCTGGCCTCGACGGCCTCGGCGGCTTCGACTATGCGTGGCTGCTCGCCTGGCTCCACCGCCCGCGCGACCCGGAAGGCGCCCTGCAACTGCGGCAGATCCCGTTCCTGCTGCGACGCCAGCAGCGCCGGATGGGCATCTTCGCGACCCGCGGGCCACGGCGAGTCAACCCGATCGGGCTCAGCCTCATCCAGCTTCTCGAGGTCAGCAGCCAGGCAGTCGTGTTCGCCGGCGTTGACCTCCTGGACGGCACGCCCGTCATCGATCTGAAGCCCTACGTCACCCGGTTCGACAGACCGCCCGGCAATCCGCGATGCGGCTGGTTCGACCAGATCACGATCACTGACGGCACCACGCCAGAGCAGCTAGCCCAGCCCTGAATGACGCTGTCTAGCGGGCCGTGAGCTGTCTAGCGGGCCGTGAGCTGGCCGTTTGCCAGGCCGCCGTCAATCGCGGCGATCATTTCGGTGAGTGCCTGCAGGCTGGTGTCGCGGAGCGCGCTGAAGGTAACGACGCCTTTCTTGCTGACCCTGGCGCGTCCGAGTCTGTCAGCGTAAGCGCACGTGAACGGAGGACCGTCGCCGTTGGCGCTGTTGTACAGGCTGATGTAGTTCTTCTGCAGCGCAAGGCCGAGGACGGGCCAGCTGACCGGGACGAGAGAGCTTTTCACGGAGTACTGGAACCGGCCGTAGCCGATCATGGTCATGGTCATGCCGGGCTGGCCGTCCGGGGTTCCGGGGACAAACCAGCGCGGCAGTCCTGGCGCTGCATGGCGGATGAGCTCATCGAGTGCCCGCAGGTCGTCCTCACGGGCCGGATCGAAGCGGAGGTATTCCTCCACTGAGCCGGCCTGCACCTTGAACATCGCCACTCGCTTTCACTGCGATCCATCCATTAGCTCGCGACCGCCACCCGACTGGTGCCAGCTGCCGGCACCGTGCCGCCGGCGGGGCGCGGTGCAACGGGGCTGCAACGCGTGGCGGCACTATCTCGGTGGACGGGCCAGTGAGATCATAAGCCGGAGTACCGGCGAGGGAGGGTGACGTGAGCTTCTCGGTCGAAGGGGACTACTTCGAGGTATGCAACTGTGACGTCAGCTGCAACTGCATCTGGCTCGGGACCGCTACGCAGGACCACTGTGACGTCATGCTGGCCTGGCACGTCACCAGCGGCAGCAAGGACGGCGTGGACCTGTCTGGACTCAACGCGGTGATGGCCGTGCACTCGCCCAAGCGGATGACCGATGGCGGCTGGAAGGTGGCGCTGTATCTGGATGACCGGGCGTCTGGCGAGCAGTCCGAAGCCTTGGGCGCGGTCTTCTCCGGCGGCGCTGGTGGCTACCTGGCCGGGCTCGGCCCGCTGATCGGCGAGGTCGCCGGCGTGGCGCCGGCGGCGATCACGTTCCAGAAGTCAGATGGCTCGCTGCACGCCGAGGTCTCGGGGGCATTGTCGATGAGCAGCGATCAGCTCGTCGGGATGGATAGCCAGGAACCGGCGGTGATTTCGAATGCGCCGTTTGGCGCTGTCACCCAGCCCGTGCGGCAGGCCACCGCGAAGGACGTGAGCTATCACGGCCACTGGAGCGCCGACTTCTCGGGGACCAATAGCTTCGTCACCGATTTTCGGTACGAAGGCTGACCGGGGACCCGGTCGTGGCTGACTACACCGGCCCGGCCGCCGTGGCCGGGCCAGGGCAGGCCGTTGCGACTCAGCCGTCTGCTGTGCCGTGGATCGCGCTCGCGGCGCTCGCCGCGGGGGCATGGGCCGTCACCATCATGCTGGCTCGGGCCATGGGCAACGGACCCGGAACCATGGGCCTGGCACTGCTGCCGTTCCTTGGGCTGTGGGTGGTGATGATGGCCGCGATGATGCTGCCATCAGTGGCGCCCGTCGCGATACTGTGGACGCGTCTGATCAGCGGCGCTTCGGCTGGCATCGGCCGCGCCGCGCGGATGAGCCTGTTCCTCAGCGGCTACCTGCTGGTCTGGGCCGCGTTCGGGGCGGTCGCTTTCGCGGCGCTGACCGGCAGCGGTCGGCTGCTTACGGCGTCCCCGGCGGCCGCGAAGTGGCTGGGCGTGGCGATCTTCATCACCGCGGGTATTTACCAGCTCACGCCCTGGAAAGACTGGTGCCTGCGCCGTTGTCGCTCGCCGATCGGTGCGCTGATGTACTACGTCGGCTTCAAGGGTCGCAGTCGCGATGTCCGGGTCGGGCTGCACCACGGAGCGACATGCGCGGGTTGCTGCTGGGGCCTGATGATCGTGCTGATCGCAGTGGGCGTGATGAACGTGGCCGTCATGGCGGGGCTCGGGGTGGTCATCTTCGCCGAGAAGCTCTGGCGCTACGGCAAGCCATTTGGCAAGGCCGTCGGCGTCGTACTGGTAGCCGTCGGCGTCCTGGCCATCTGGTTCCCGTGGCTGCTGCCAGGCCTGCACGCCGCCGCCATGCCGGCGATGCAGGCAGGTGGCTGAACCACAATTGGCGAGCGCCGCCCTGGGTGCCTCGGTCAGCCGCCCAGTGCGCCGACCATGTTCATGATCGCGACCATCTGGGGAGCGCTCTTCACCGCGAAGTTCGGCCCGTCGTAACCCCACCAGTCCCAGCATCCCTCCGGGTTGACAGGGACGACGCTCGCGATCGCCTGCGGATAGAGGACTACCAGGTTGTTGGTGTCGGCGTAGGAGTCCAGGTTGGCGAGCTGCGGGAACTCATCGCCCAGCAGGTACTGGCCGCTCAGGCAGCCATGCAAGGCGACGACGAGCTTGCAGGCGGCTCCGGCCGCGCAAGCTGGCGGCGTGTACAGCAGCCCGCTGTTGTCCATGCTCAGCGCCGGCGCATTGCCGCCAGGGGCGTAGTTGTTCTGGCTGAACGACGACAGCGTTCCCTTCGGGGCACGGGTATTCGGCGCTTTGACGGTGCCGAGCCAGTGCGTGAGCATCTCGCCCTCGGGATCATCTCCGCAGTTGATCAGGAACGGCGGACTCGTCAGGGGGCACGCCAGCACGCCGTCCGGTGTCGGCCAGCCGTGGCCCGCCAGGTCCCAGTTGTGATATTCCACTTTTGCGCCGAAATGCTCATAGAAATCTACCCCCGAGTCCGAGACCAGGTCATTAACAACGGGGTCAAGCGTGCCGTGGTAGACGTAAATCGGCTTGCCCGCAAGGTTCGATACCGGGTCGATAAGCCCCTGGCTTGACCACGTGACCGCCTGCTGCTCCAGCGTCGGCAGGCTGGCGCCTATGTCGCAGGTGGCGAACTGGATGACGTTGCCCTGACCGCAATCGTAGGGGCCGGCGGCAATAATGCCCGCGCCGTCGAACGTGCCGGAATAGGCAACCTGCAGCTGGGTGGCCATGAAGCCACCGGATGAGACGCCCGTCACGTATACGCCGGTGATGTCGAGCCTAGGCAGGCTTGTACTCGCTTCGGCCGGCGCGATGCCGACCGCGACGACTGCGCCGATAACGGCGGCCGCTGTGCCACCGGCCGCGAGCAGCCGTCCCGTACGGTTCCGCATTTCTGACTCCTCTCCCGCATGCAGGGACGCGCCGCACGACCAACGCGACCTCGGCCATGGGCAGATCCCAACAATCGATCGTTTGGATCGTGCGGCTCTAAAGACCAATGTCGGCCTGGTGCGCTAGGATGTCAACCAATCACTTGATTGGCACTTAAAGTGACGACATGAGCACGCAAGATGAAACGGTCGCCGATCCAGGAATGGCCGCTGGGTGGCAGCCGCGTCGGCTTGCCGCCGTGGCTGTCGAGCTGCCGGAGGGCGTGACGCCGCCCGGCACTCGCGGCAGGATCCTGCGCGCGGCTCTCGGCCTCTACTCCGAGTACGGTTTCCACGGAACTTCGATCCGCCAGATTGCCGGCCAGGTCGGCATCAACCCGGCCACGCTGTATGCGCACTACCCGTCGAAGGAGCAGATCCTGGCGGAGCTGGTCCTGCTCGGGCATCAGGAACTGCACGACCGGCTGCGCGCCGCCGTGACCAGGGCCGACTGCGACCCGGCCGCTCGGCTAGCCGCGCTTGTGCGCGAGCACGCCCTGATTCACGCCGACTACCCGCTGCTTGCGGTGGTTGCGAATACCGAACTGCATGTGCTGTCTGCCGAGAACGCGGCACCCTCCCTCGAGCTGCGGGCCCGGTGTCGTGGCTTCCTCGCCGACGTGCTGGCCGACGGAGGGCGCAGCGGCGAGTTCCACCTGGTCGACGCGGGGCTGACGGCCATCGCGATCGGCGGACTGGGGATGCAGGTCGCCCACTGGTTCGCGCCCGGCTTGCCGACCACCCGGCAGCAGGTTGCTGACACATACGTGCAGCTAGCGCTGCGCATGGTGGGCTTCACACCGCGTTAGCGCGGACCTGCCGGCAGGACTCCATCGCAAGATCGGGCCGGCCCGGGCCAGGGTGAGCGCGGGACGGGCCGATGACGCCAGTTTGACCGGGAACGGGGCCGTTAGTGCTCGTCGCCACGGTCAGCTGGCCCAGCGCTCTGCGCCAATGCGGTGCAAGTACAGCGCGATCCGGATCTCCAGTGCGCGCTGGCCGAGTTGCCAGTCTTCCCCGAGCACCTGGCTGACTCGCTCGAGCCGCTGCGTCACGGTGTTCACGTGCACGTGCAGTGTGTCCTTAGTCTTGGTGACATTGCCGCCAGCTGAGAAATACGCCTCGACCGTGCGTACCAACTCGGTTCCCTTTCGCGCGTCGTAGCCGATCAGGTCCCCGATTGCAGCCTGGATGAAGCCCTGTACGTCCTTGCGGTCTGACAGCAGCATGCCGAGGAATCCAAGGTCGTGGGGCGTGGCTGTGCCGCCGCGCCGGCCGAGCGCGTGCAATGCCTCCACGCACCGGCATGCCTGCAGGTATGCCGATGCGACGCTCGCGGGGCCAAGCCCGTGCGTACACGTCCCGTCCGCGGCTACGGTGACGGGCCTGCCGGCCATGGCTTCCAGCGCGGCCGCGACATCGCTGAGGACGGCTGGCGGATCGTCGCCGGGCAGCAGCAACACAGTGTTGCCCTCGAAACTGGCCGCGAGGCCGAGCCGTGTCGCCGCCACGTGCGCTGCCGCCGGCCGCAGCCGGGCCTGCAGCGGGGGTTCGGCCCGGACGACGACGACCACATGCGGCTTGTCGAGGTCCGTGCCTAGCCGCAGCGCGCGATCCCGCAGCGATTCAGGGTCCCGGTGCGGCGTGGTGAGCAGGTCCGTGAGCAGATCGCCCCGCACTTGCTGCTCGGCTTCTGCTACCGAGCGGCGCAGCAGCAGCAGCAGCGCGGTTACCATCGCCGCACGCTCGAGAATCAGCCGGTCGGTCTCCGGCAAGTCGGGCCCGGCCCGGAGCACGACAGTGCCGAGATGCTCAGCTCCAGCGGATGCGGGCACCGCCCACAGGTTGCCAGCGCATACTGCGCGCCGGCCGGCTCTGGCCTCGGCCAGGACCCGGAGCAGCGCGGCATCGTGCGGCGCAGGCTGCGCGCTGGCGGCGATCAGGTCGTCGTGCTCGTCCAGGATCATCACCTCGCTGCCCAGCACCGACGACACCGCCTGGGCGACGCTCTCCGCCCTGCCCCCCGCGAGCACCAGCTCGATGAACCGGTGATGAGCCTGCGCGGCCCTCTCGACGGCGGCGCTGTGGTCTTTGACGATCTCGTTAGCGGCATTCAGCTCAGCCAGTGCCGCCCTGGTCTCGTCAAGCAGGTTGGCTGCATCGATGGCAATCGCGGCATGTGCGGCCATGGAACACAGCAGCGAAACCTCCGCCGCGCCGAAAGTGCGGGTACGCCGGTCGGCGGCGAAAAGCACGCCGATCACGGACTTGCCGAGCAGCAGTGGCACGCCGAGGATGGCCACCAGGCCCTCCTCGCGCACGGCCCGATCGATCGGGCCAGTGTGCAGGAACCGCTCGTCGGCGAGGTAGCCCGCCGTCGCATACGGCGCTGCGCGCTCAGCGACGAGGCCGCCAAGACCCTCGCCCATGCCAAGGCGGGCCTGCTGGAAGTAAGCCGACACCGAGCCAGACGTGATCCGCATGTAGGTGTCCTTGGCGGCCGGGTCGTTCAGCGTCATGTAGGCAACGTCAGTGCCCAGCAACAGCCGCACCCGCCGGACGATGGCACGAAGGACAGAATCCAGGTCGCGCAGCGCGGCGAGGTCGCTCGCCGTCTCGAACAGGGCAGCGAGCTCTGCCTCACGCCTACGGCGCTGCTCCATCGCGGCACGGATTCGCAGGGCCGCGAGCTTGGCCGCGTCGAGGTCTGCCAGCACGTTGGCCGGAAGCCCGGCCGCGCGGGCCGCGCTTGCGGTCTCCTCGAAATCCGCAGCCGGCGCTTCCTGCTCCAGGAGGCTGAGCACCTCGCGGCAGAATGCGGTCACTGCGGTCGGCTCGTCCATATGCGCATTGTGCGACAGATCGGGTCAGCATGCGGACTGTCTGCCGCGACTGGCTAGTAGCACTTTTCGCCACAGGCCAGCAATGAGAAATGTGTATTCCCGATATGCCGCGCCGCCCCCTCGTGGCCTAGCGTTCCCGGCCAGATAGCCCGAAGTTCACCAGCCGCGCCGACACCAAGGCGGCGGTGCGCAGGCACGAGAGGGATACCCGTTGACCAGACAGCGGCCGGCGATAGCCGGACCAGGGGAACAGGGGCCGGTGCGGTCCGGCCTTTCCTCGGTCGGCCTGCCGGGTGGCTGGCGGGCCGGGGCAGGGCTGACCGGGCGCCTCGCGGTGGTAACCGGCGGCGCCAGTGGCATCGGGCAGGCCTGCGCTACCCGGCTGGCGGCGGCTGGCGCCGAGGTTGTCGTTGCCGACGTCGACGCCGAGTCGGCCGCCAAGGTCGCCGCTGGCATCGGGGGCCGGGTCTTCGAGGTGGACCTGGCCGGGCCAGGTTTCGACCCAGACGCAGTGGCCGCGAACGCGGACATCCTGATCAACTGTGCCGGCCTCCAGCATGTTGCGCCGGTCCACGAGTTCCCTCCGGATCTGTTCCGGCTATTGCTCACCGTCATGCTGGAGGCCCCGTTCCGTTTGTCGCGTGCTGCGTTGCCGCACATGTACGGGCAGGGCTTCGGCCGGATAGTCAATATCTCCTCGGTGCATGGCCTGCGGGCGTCGCCGTACAAGGCCGCTTACGTGGCCGCCAAGCACGGCCTCGAAGGGCTTTCCAAGGTGATCGCCCTGGAGGGCGGGCCTCGTGGTGTCACGTCCAACACCGTCTGTCCCGCATACGTCCGCACGCCGCTAGTGGAGAAGCAGATCGACGACCAGGCGCGGCTGCACGACATCCCAGCGCACCGTGTGGTCACCGACATCATGCTGACCGAACCGGCGATCAAGCGCCTGATCGAGCCCGCGGAGATCGCCGAGCTAGTGGCCTTCTTGTGCTCCGACATGGCGTCATTCGCCAACGGATCGGCGTGGGTACTCGACGGAGGCTGGACCGCCCGATGACCGCGTCCATGCCACATCAGCGACAGGAGCGCTCATGGCTGATCTGCCACCGCTGCTAGAGGTGCATGACCTCGCGGTGACCTACCGGGGGCTCCGCGGCCTTGATGGTGTCAGCCTTCGCGTTCCAGTAGGCGGGGCGGTCTGCCTGCTAGGCCCGAATGGGGCGGGAAAGACGACGCTGCTTCGCGCCATCTCCGGCCTCCTCGCCTTCCACGGCGGCCGCGTGGCGAGCGGAGCTATCCGGTATAACGGCGAGCTTGTCAACGGCGCTGACCCGGCTGGCGTCGTCAGGAGCGGCATCGTTCAGGTGCTCGAGGGCAGGCGCGTGTTTACCGACCTGACCGTCGAGGAGAACTTGCGCTCCGGCGCGTCGGTCCGGCGGGACAGGCGCCGCAGCACCGAGCTGTTTGATCAGGTTGTCGAGCTCTTCCCGCTGATTGCCAGCCGACTGCATCAGCGTGCCGGGCTGCTCTCCGGCGGCGAGCAGCAGATGCTTGCCATCGGCCGTGCCTTGATGTGCGATCCGCAACTGCTCCTGCTTGATGAGCCGTCACTGGGGATCGCGCCGCTCATCGTCGGTTCGATCGGACAGGCCCTGCGACGCATCAACGAGCAGGGCGTCGGAATCCTGCTCGCCGAGCAATCCATGACCCTGGCGCTGTCGGTGGCCAGCTACGGATACCTCATCGAGAGCGGAGCGATCAAGATCTCCGGTCCGACGGGTGATCTGCTCGCCGATGACGAGGTGCGCGTCACCTACCTGGGGGTGACTCACACATGACGGTCACCGGATCCGGAACCGATCCGACCCCGCCACCGGCACCGGCCCCGGTGCTCGAGGTCAGCGAGCTCAGCCTGCGATTCGGGGCGGTCGCGGCGCTCAGTGAAGTGAGCTTCGCAGTCCGGCCTGGCGAGCTGTTCGCCGTGATAGGCCCTAACGGCGCCGGGAAGACCTCGCTGTTCAACGTGCTGACCTGCATCTACCCGCCATCAAGCGGGACACTGCGGTGTTTCGGCGCTGACCTGTCCGAGCGTCGGCCGCACCAGCTGCCACATCTTGGGATCGCCCGCACCTTCCAGAACCTCGGACTGTTCCCCTCGATGTCCGTCATCGATAACGTCCTCGTCGGCCGTACCCACCTGATGCGCTGGGGAGCGCTGAGTGCCGGGCTGTCGATGCCGTGGTCGCGGCGTGAGGAGCTGCTGCACCGGAAGGCAGCGCTTGAGGTTCTTGACTTCGCCGGCCTGCGGGACATCGCGAACACACCGGTCGGGGCGCTTGCGTATGGCATTCGCAAGAAGGTCGAAATCGCCAGGGCCATGTCCATGGAGCCAAGGCTGCTGTTGCTCGATGAGCCGGTCGCCGGGATGAGCCAGTCCGAGCGCATCGAGGTCGTTTCCCTGGTCCGGGCTATCCGGGACCGATATGACCCGACCATCGTGCTAGTCGAGCACGACATGACCACGGTGATGGCGCTGGCCGAGCGGATCCTCGTCCTTGACTTCGGCCGCGTCATCGCACTCGGCGCGCCGGCCGACATCCAGGCCAACCCGGACGTGATCAACGCCTACCTCGGCAAGCCGGAAGGCCTGCTCGCCGAGCTCGGCCAGAGCGCCGCCAGCGCACAGGAAGACGAGCCGCAATGACTACCTTCGCGCTGCTGCTGTTTGCCGGCCTGGCGCTCGGCGGTGTGTACGCACTTGTCGCGCTCGGCTTCACCGTGATCTACCGGGCGAGCCGGGTGATCAACTTCGCACAGGGCGAACTGCTCGCGCTCGGCGCCGTTGTGACCGCCTGGCTCGTCTCAGCGCACGCCCTGCCGTTCTGGCTCGCTTTCGCCATCGGCGCGGTCGCCACCGCGGGGGCGGGTCTGCTGTTTCAGTTCGCCGTGCTCAGGTTCGCGATCGGCAAGCCTGAATTCACCATCGTGATGCTGACTCTCGGCCTCGCTACCGTGGTCAACGCCGCCCTGGACGCCAAGTTCGGCGCCGTGCCCGTTTCCAATGGGGATCCGTGGGGATCGAGCGTCTTGCACGTCGGGACGCTCGGCTTGCCGTGGGTGCAGATCTGGACGATCGTCACAGCCGTCATCCTGCTCGCGGCGTTCTGGCTATTCAACCGGCACTCGAGGTACGGGCTCGCGATGCGCGCCGCGGCGTCTGATCCGGAAGCCGCACTTTCTGTCGGCATTTCGCTGCGCCGCGTGCACGCGGTCGCCTGGGGCCTGGCCGGGTTCGTTGCCTGTGTCGGCGGGGTGTTCCTGGGCGGTTATCCGAACTCGGTGAGCCCGCAGATCAGCACCGTCGCGTTGCTCGCCTTCCCGGCCATCATCCTCGGTGGCATCGACTCGACGACCGGAGCGGTCGCGGGCGGCTTCATCATCGGCATCGTCCAGGAGCTGACAGCCGGCTACCAGCCGACATACGCGAGCTGGCTAGGCCAGAACTTCTACCTGGTCGCTCCGTACGTCGTGATGATCATCGTCTTGCTCGTCCGTCCCTACGGCCTGTTCGGATCTCGTCCAGCGGAGCGACTATGAGCCGGGTCCTTACTTTCCTGACAACCTCGCCGGCTCGCGCCACAGCCATCGCCGCCGTCATCGTCGGCATCCTGCTGCCGTTCTGGGCAGGCGCCTACTGGCTGTCCGCGCTGGTCTGGGTCCTGATCTTCGCGCTCGGAGCCCTCGGCCTCGACGTGCTGACCGGCCGCACCGGCCAGATTTCCCTCGGCCACGCCTTCTTCCTGTCGATCGGCGCCTACACCGGTGCGGTACTCGGCGTAACCATGCACCTGCCCACCCTGCTCTGGATCCCCGCAGGCGGGCTCGTCGCCGGGCTGGTGGGCGGCCTGGTCGCCCCCACGGCGCTGCGGCTCAAGGGCATGTACCTCGCGATCGTCTCGATCGGGCTGGTCTACCTGGGCCAGTACATCTTCACGAATGTCTCGTACTTTTCCGGCGGTCCCGGCGGCAGGTCGATGCCCGTTCCCGCGTTCGGCTCGCTCAACTTCGCCAGCGGGCTGACGATCGGGCCGATCTTCATCAGCGAGGACGGACTGTATTACTACCTGGCGTTCATCCTGCTCGCGCTCGGCATGCTGTTCGTCCGCAATCTCAGCCGGACGCACCTCGGCCGCAGCATGACGGCGGTTCGCGATGGCGAGCTGGCCGGTGCAGTACTCGGCGTGAATGTCGCTAGGACGAAGATCACCGCGTTCGTGGTGTCATCTGCCATTGCCGGCGTCGCCGGGGCCATGTACGGGTCCTACCTCAACTTCGCCACCCCCGGCCAGTTCGACCTCGGCCTGTCCGTCCAGTTCGTCGCCATGATCATCGTCGGCGGGATGGGCTCGTTGTGGGGGCCGGTGCTCGGTGCGCTGTTCGTCTGGGGCTTGCAGTCCGAGCTCGACAACCTGGCCAACTCGCTGCCATTCCTGCAAGGCGGAACACACACCACCGGCATCCCGGTCGGCGACGCCGCCGCCATCCTGTACGGCCTGGTCCTGATCGTCTTCCTGCTCGTGGAACCAAGGGGGGTGGTGGGCCTCGGACACAGGGCGACTCTGCTCGCCAGGCGCCTGCGCGTGCGACCGAGCACGCCCGGTGTCATCAGTTCGCTAACCAATTCAGATAGCTAGCCACACCCAGAAAGATAGGTGACCCGATGGCGAAGAACGTCATCAAGGGCGCTGCGCTCACATGCCTCGCCGGGCTGGTGCTCGCGGCTTGCTCTACCGGCGGCAGTTCCGGTAACAACTCCACGTCAACAACAGGGTCGATCAAGACGGGGCCGGGGGTGGACCTGAAGAGCAAGACCATCACGCTCGGCGTACTGACCCCGCTGTCCGGCCCGGCCGCACTTATCGGCAAGCCGCTGACGGCGGGACAGCAGGCGTACTTCAGCTATCTCAACGCCCACGGCGGGATCGGTGGCTGGAAGGTCAGCCTTGAGATCAAGGATGACCAGTACAACCCGCAGCTGCACGTACAGGACTACAACCAGATCGTTGGCAATGTTGCCTTCATCGCACAGTCTCTGGGCAGCCCGACCACCCAGGCGATCGAGACTCAGGCGCAGCAGTCCAGCGTGATCCTGGGCACGGCGGCGCAATCGTCGGCCTTCGTCAACCAGTCGATCAACGCCGTGATCGGCACACCGTATGCCATTGACGTCGCTAACGCCCTGTACTACCTGACGCACACGCTGAACAAGACGAACGCGAAGGTAGGCATCGTCTACCAGAACGATGCGTACGGCGCGGACGGGATGAAGGGCTACCTGGCCGCCAAGGCCGCTTATCACTTTGATGACGTCGCGCACGCGTCCTACGCGGTGACCGATACGTCGTTTACATCACAAGCCCTGGCGATGAAGAACGCCGGCGCCCAGTACGTGGTCGTCACGGCGATCCCCACCGCGGCAGCAACACTCATCGGTACCGCTGCGGCCATCGGCTACCACCCGCAGTGGATTCTGCAAGGCCCGGCCTGGTCGGAATATCTGATGACCTCGACGGGAGCCGCCGGCGGCAAGCCCACGCCAGTAGAGAAGGCGCTGGTAGGCGCGTGGGTCCTCGGTTTCGCAGCCGCTTGGGGAGACACGAGCGTGCCCGGCATGGCTCAGTTCCTGACGATCCAGAAGCAGTACAACCCCAGCCAGGTGCCGGATGGCTACTACATGTATGGCTACTGCATGGCGGAGATGGAAGCCAAGCTCCTGGCCAAGGCCATTGCGGCCAAGAACCTCACCCGGGCCGGCCTGGTCAGTGCCAAGGAGAACCTCGGCACCGTGAGCTTCGGCGGGCTCATTCCGACGGCGACCTACACCCCGGCCAACGGTCCCGCGGACCGCGAGACCGACATTGGCGTCGTGGACCTCACGTCGCCAGGGTTTGTGAAGATCATCGCTCCCTATATGGAAAGCGCGGTCGCAAGCTCCATGACCTTCGCTGGCTGACCTTGCTGGTTAGGTGCTGCGGCGCCGTGGCGCCGCAGCACCGCCAGCTGCCAGCAGGCCGGTCGGCGGCTGCTCAGGTTCCTGGAAATGCCGTTCCTTCGCCTGTGCCGGTGCGCGGGTGCCGGTGCACGACTATGCACGCGATCACGGCGGCCGCCGCGCCGATCGCTAGCGCTATGAACGGGAAGGCGCTGTAGGGGGCGGGCTGGCCAGGCTGGCACAGCTCGACGAACGGGACGATCAGGGTGACGGACCCCAGAGCCGGGATCGCCACGTGACGGACAGCCGAAAACGAGTCGCGGTGGCGACGCCACATGAACACGGGCAGGGACAGCATCGTGAGGAAGTAGACGAAGAGGATCACGATCGTCGCCATCGTCGAGCACTCGGCATACAGGCCGACCGGGTTCATCGATCGCGTATCGCCCGTGATGAGGCGGGACACCCACCAGACCCCGATGATCCCCAGGCCGGCGATCGCCATGAAAACTAGCGCATTCACCGGCGTCTCGGACCGAGACCGAACATGGCCTAGCTTGGCCGGCAGCAGCCCGGTCCGGCCGCCGTCGAAGAGCATGCGCGACTGGGAGTCTGCTCCAGCGACGAGGGTGGCGAGCACGGAGACGATCCCGGCGATCCACGCCAGGATGCTCGCTCCGCCGAGATAGTGATCCGCCACCGCCAGAAACGGCACCGACGAGCGGCCGATGGAGGAGACGTCATAGTGGAACCCGGTAACGGTCGCGTAGGCGAAGAAGACGAGTAACGCGGCCGCAGTCGCTACCGAGATGTACAGCGCCCGCGGGATGGTGCGCCGCGGATCGCGGCTCTCCTCCGCAAGCGCGGGTCCGTTTTCCCATCCGATGAACATGAACAGGGCGAGCGGGAAGCCCGCAGACAAGCCGGCCAGGCCGCCAGTGAGGTGCGCCCACGAGAACGGTATGCCCGACAGCTCGGCCCGCTGATCGACCAGGACAAGGAAGCAGACCACGAGCATGACCGCCACCTGCACGACCACGGCACCGGCCACCGCGCTGGTCGACAGCTTTACACCGCGCCCGGTCAGCCAGATCGCGCCCGCGGTCAGGACGAGGGAAAACGGCCCCCACGCCGGATTCCAGGAGCTGTAATGCGAGAGAGTCATCGCCACCAGCCCACCCGACATGGTGAACACCGCCGCGATCGCGACGGTGTAGCCGACTGCGACTAGCAGGGCCGTGGCCACACCGGCCCTAGCCCCGAGTGCGGTCTCCACATAGGTGATGAAGCTCCCCGCCGACGGCTCCGCCCTGGTGAACTCGGCCACCGTGAATGCCAGGAGTGCGACGGCCACGGTGGCGGCGAGGATCGTCAATGGCGCCGCGACACCGGCGGTTACCGCGATCACTCCGAAGCCGAAATAGAAGTCGATCCCCGGCCCGATGTTCGCGACCGTCGAGGCCGTCACGTCTGCGGTGCCAAGCTGCCCGGACTTCAGGTGATCTTCGCTCTGGCTCACCACATCTCCCCGGCCCGCAGCCCCAACCCAAGCTCACCCTACTTAACTGTGAGAGCACAGGCGGCGGGACAAGTCTTTGGATTATGAGTGGTTTGTCGAAGTCCCGCGATGGGGATGCCCCGGCCGCCTAGCTACCGTTTCCGTTGACGCGTGGCGCGCGTCCTGATGCCGGCCTTGTACGGGTTGAGCCGTTCTGGGGTTCGGGGGATATTGTGATGCATCAGCTTTGGGGACCATTCTTCGACCTGGTCGGGAATGGCGGGTTCAACTCGGTGAGTTTCGGCTGGGTACTTATCAAGATCCCGAACTTGATCGAGATCATCCTGGTCGTCGTACTGTTCGTAGCCGGGTTGTTCATTAACTTGCCCGACCGCACGCGGCGCGGACACGCGCGTACCCGGTGAGCGCCAGTGCGGTCGGGCCCGGCGACACCAACCAGCCGGAGCCAGCGAGCCCGAAGTTCTCCTGGTCGCGTCCGAGCCCGTGGCTTCGTGCCGTTCTCGTCAGGAACTTCCCCCTGCGCAAGCTGCTGCCCGACGCTGAGCCCGCCTACGTATCCTCCCTGCTCTACACCATGGGTGTGCTCGCCCTCGCTGGCCTGATCGTCGCGGTCTTGAGCGGTGCTCTGCTAGCGCTCGGTGGGGTTTCCTTCTGGCACACCAACAGCTTCGGCGCGCTGATGAACAGCATCCATTTCTGGAGCGTGCAGCTGTTCTTCCTCTTCATGGCCGTGCACTTCATCTTCAATTTCTTCATCATGGCCTGGCGCGGCGGCCGGGGCTGGACCTGGGTGACCGGCATCTTCTGCTTCATCCTCGGGATCCTCACCTCGTTCACCGGGTTCTTGATGATGACCAACTGGGACAGTCAGTGGATCGCGCAGCAGGCCAAGGACGCGTTCAGCGCGCTCGGCATCGGCGCGGTCTGGAACGTGATGAACGCAGGACAGCAGTTCACCCTGCACGTGGTCCTGACCGTTGTGCTGCTGCTCCTGGTCGTGACGGTGCACCTCGGCCTCGTCCGCCGGCGCGGTGTCGTCCCGCCACCGGGCGCAGAGTCCCTGGAAGTACCCGACACCGCGGAGGCTGTCGCCACGGCGGGAGGCGACGGCAGGTGACCGCCCGGCGGCGCCGCTACCCGGTCAGCCACTGGACCGGGCCGGACCGCAGCTATGATCTGATCGCCGAGGGCACCATCGCGGTCGTCTTCGTGGCGATCCTCTGCATTGTGGCCGCGATCATCTGGGGGTCGCCGAACGCGGGCCTGACCTATCCGGGCGGCCCGAAGTCCCCGGCCGGCCAGGCCTTCAGTGCGAAGTACTGGGATACCAGTGATCCGTCGGATCTGGCCGCGACGGCGGTAGCCGAGCTCCAGGGCGCGACGACCACAGCTGGCTACGGCCCTCCGTTCACGCAGACCGGATCCTCACAGGAATTCATCGGGATCAAGCCCGCGGTGATCGCCAAGTACATCTTCGGCGTCACCCTGCCGATCAACACCGCCTATGACTTCGTCATCGCGCCCGTGTCGCAGATCGTCGCCCCCTACAGTCCCGCGGTCGCGCGCGCCGTCAGCAGCTACAAGGCCGCGGGCGGCGACTTCACTACGGGCGCTCCCGCGTCGATGCTCGCCTCGCCGAAGCAGCAGACCTGGCTGGCGGACTTCGCGAAGTCGCTGGCGGGTAAGGGCGCCAAGGTCACCCCGACTTCGATCAGCGTTGCTCCCGGCAACTACGGGCCAGTGCCCGCCATCATTACCGCGGAACTGATCGCGGCGCACAACGGCAGCCTCGACGGCTACTTCCAGGGCAGCCAGCAGCAGCTCAGCACCAACACCTACAAGGCGACGATGTTCTTCAGCGACGGCACCCTCTGGTACACCGTCGCGACGGGCCAGGGAATCGCGGGCTCGCAGTGGGGCGTCATGAACGAGGTCTGGAACTACCCAGGCCAGGTATGGCTGTGGCTCTACAGCGGCATGTACCAGGTGCCGGCACTCGACCCGGCTAACAACGCCAATCTCGACCTCGACGTTGGCCTGCTCATGATCGTGCTCGGCTTCCTGCTGCCGATATTCGCCCCGTGGATCCCCGGCATCAACCGCATCCCCCGCCTGATCCCCCTCTACAAGATCATCTACCGCCGCTACTACGCGGCTCACGGCCGTGCAAGCCGTCCACCCCCAAGCCACAGAGCCGGCTAGCAAGGCACTGCACGTCAGGCTTGCCGGGCAGCGCACAAGAGCGCACTGCGGCCGGCAATTGGCACAGGTAGTCATCCCACGCCCGCATCCGCGGGCCCCGCCATCCTGGCTTGCACCTCGGCTATTCAGTGTTACTATGTACCGGTAGTCAACGTCACTGAGTAGCTGCGGGAGGAGGTGCTCCATGGGCAAGCAGGTGACGGAGATGCTCAAGGGGACTCTGGAGGGCATCGTCCTCGCGATCCTGTTGGGCCGGCCGGCGTACGGCTACGAGATCACGGCATGGCTCCGCGAGCAGGGCTTCTCCGACATCGCGGAAGGGACCGTCTATGCACTGCTCATCAGGGTCGAGCAGCGCGGCCTCGTCGACGTGGAGAAGGTTCCCTCGGAGAAGGGGCCGCCGCGCAAGGTGTACTCCCTCAACGCTCAGGGTCAGGAATATCTCGAAGAATTCTGGCGGACCTGGAGCTTCCTGACAGAACGGCTCGAACAGCTCCGCGAAGGAGGCAGATAGACATGGCGACACGGTGGACCAAGCTCCTCGAGAAGGTCTACGGCCCGCTCGAGCAGAAGAGGCGCTACCGGCAGTACAAGGCCCGCGTGGAACGGCTTCCCGCGAGTTATCGAACGGCGGTCGAAGCGTTGCAGCGGTACTCGTATTACTTCGGGCACGGGACGGCAGAAGGCGGGGTGTCGATGCTGGCGGACCTTGCCGATCTGTTCGAGCAGGCCGCGGCGAGCGGAACCCCGGTCCGCCAGATCGTCGGGGAGGACCCCGTGGAGTTCGCCGACGCGTTCCTCCGGAACTACCCGGAGGGTCAGTGGATCATCCGCGAGCGGACCCGGCTGACCGGCGCCATCGAGCGCGCCGCCGGAGAAGGCACCGGAAACGAAGGGACATCCCGATGACAGCACAACCGGCCCAGGCGATGCACGTGCAGGGTCTTGAGAAGTCGTACAAGAAGGTGCGCGTACTGCGCGGCGTGGACTTCGATGTGGCGCCGGGCAGCATCTTCGCCCTGCTCGGCGCCAACGGCGCAGGCAAGACCACGGTCGTGAAAATCCTGTCCACGCTGCTCAAGCCGGATGCGGGGACGGCCACTGTCCATGGCTTCGACGTCGCCACGCAACCCGCGGAGGTGCGGGAGTCCATCAGCCTCACTGGGCAGTTCGCGGCCGTGGACGAAACCCTCACTGGGCGAGAGAACCTGGTGCTGATGGCCCGGCTGCGGCACCTGAAGGACGCCGGCCAGATCGCAGCTAACCTGCTGGCCCGCTTCCAGCTCACCGACGCGGCAGAGCGAAGGGTGTCGACGTACTCCGGCGGCATGCGCCGCCGCCTGGACATCAGCATGAGCCTCATCGGGAATCCGCCAGTGATCTTCCTGGACGAACCGACCACCGGGCTCGACCCTCAGTCGCGCGCCGAGGTGTGGAACAGCGTCAAGGAGCTCGCCGGGCAAGGCACGACGGTGCTGCTCACCACGCAGTATCTGGACGA
This sequence comes from uncultured Actinomycetota bacterium, assembly GCA_963792725.1. Classification (GTDB taxonomy): domain Bacteria; phylum Actinomycetota; class Actinomycetes; order Streptosporangiales; family Streptosporangiaceae; genus JAJYUU01. Next base: position 1,273,110 of record CAWBXJ010000006.1, read on the forward strand.
GGCCGAACAGCTAGCCGACCGGATCGCGATCCTCCACGAGGGACGGATCATCGCGAACGGCACCCTCGCCCAGCTAAGGCAGCTCTTCCCGCCCGCCCAAGTCGAGTACGTCGAGAAGCAGCCATCCCTGGAGGACATCTTCCTCGCCATCACCGGCACCGACGACAACGCGCGCATGGTGAGCATCACCGGCACGGACAACTAAGGAACAACGATGACCACCACGTACTTTTTCAGCGACACCACTGTTTTGCTGGGCCGGTCCATGCGCCACATCACCCGCAGCCTGGACACCATCATCACCGTCACGATCATGCCGATCGCGCTCATGCTGCTGTTCGTCTACGTTTTCGGTGGCGCGATCCACGCCGGGTCGGGTCATTATGTGAACTACCTGCTGCCCGGAATCCTGCTCATCACGATCGCGATGGGCATCTCCTACACCGCAATCCGGCTCTTCACGGATATGCAAAGCGGGATCTTCGAACGGCTGCAGTCCATGCCGATCGCACGCTCGAGCGCGCTGTGGGCGCACGTGCTGACCTCAGTGGTCTCCAATCTGATCTCGCTGGTGCTCGTCGTGCTCGTCGCCGTCCTCATGGGATTCCGCTCTGGCGCGGGAGCGCTGGCATGGCTTGCCGTCGCAGGCATCCTCGTCCTGTTCACCCTGGCACTGACCTGGCTCGCAGTCATCGCCGGCCTGTCCGCCAAGACCACGGACGGCGCGGGCGCGTTCTCCTACCCGATCGTCTTCCTGCCATTCGTCAGCTCGGCATTCGTGCCCACCGACACCATGCCCGGCCCGGTCCGCGCCTTCGCCGACAACCAGCCGGTGACGTCCATCGTCAACACGATCCGCGACCTGCTCACACAGCAGCCAGTCAGCACCGATATCTGGATCGCCCTCGCCTGGTGCCTCGGCATCCTCATCGTCGCGTACGCCCTCGCGATGGCCGCCTACCACCGCAAGATCGCCTAAGGACGCGTCTCGTGAGACGAATCAGTCAGGCGATAAGCAGGCGAAGGCCAAGCTCCGCTGCATCGAGATCGACGAGGTCGCGGTTGCGCTCGGCCCACCGACCGGATGCGAGGTCCTCGCGGAGGCTGCGCACTGCCCGCTGCTCGGCGTCCGGCCCAACCCTGGCCCATACCGATACTCCGCGGCGTACATGATCGTCCAGGTATGCCTCGGGCCGGCGCCAGTAGGCCTCGAAGAAGCCGTCAGCGCAGTCCCACGGAATGAGCACCGGTTCTATCCGGGCTCCGATCGCGCGGACCTGCTCGGTCAGCGAAGGCCGGCCGACGAGAAAGTCGGCGACCTCAGGCAGGTAGTCGCGAGTAAGCCAGAACCGATGATGCCATCCGGTACCACTGCTGTCGTGCGTGAACACCACCACGCGCCGAGCCACGCGCCGCATCTCGCGCAGGCCCGCGATCGGGTCCTGCCAGTGATGGACGGTGGCAAAAGCCATCGCTGCGTCGAAGGACTGGTCCTCGAACGGAAGGCTCTCCGCGACAGCAGCCACGCAGCGCGCCGCGCCTGCGGGCCGCTGCGCACGCATGACCGCCGACGGCTCAACCGCGGTCACGTCACGGCCGGGGGGCTCGTAGGAGCCGGTGCCCGCGCCGACATTCAGTACCGTCCGCGCATCGCCGAGCGCAACCCAGACCTGCGCAGCGATTCGCGGCTCGGTGCGCCGCGTCACGGTGTAAGCGGCTCCGATGGCGTCATACAACTGCGCGGACATGTCGCTGCCTCCCTGGCTGCACACCGAGCTAGTCAGACCGGCCACACCAGACAGAATGGCTTGCCGGCCGGATCGGCGTAGACGCGCCAGTTCGGGCCGGCGCCGTCCAGTCGGGTGGCGCCGATGTCGAGGGCGGCCCGTTCCGAGGCGTCCACGTCCCGCACGGTCACGTCGAGGTGGATCTGCTGCGGGTACGCCGGATCTGGCCAGCACGGCGCGGTGTACTGCTCCACCTGCTGGAACATCACCGGCTGCGCACCGGCTGCGCCGATCATTGCGACCCCGTCCGCCTCGTGCGTCACCGGCTTGCCGAGCAGCTCCGCGTAGAAGCGGCTCAGCGCCTTTGCGTCGGGGCAGTCGAGCATGACGCCCATCAGGGTCGTCCGCGGATCGCCCGGGCTGATGCATAGGTCGAACGGGTGGCCGGCCGGGTCGGCCAGTGTGTGCCACTGTTCGTTGCGGCGCAGCAGGCTGGCGCCGAGCTGCTGGGCGCGTTCCGCCGCCGCATCGATGTCCGGTACCCGGAAGTCAAGATGGGCCTGCTGCGGACGGTCCTGGTCCGGCCAATTTGGCGGCACGTGGTCGGTGGCCCGTTGCAAGCCGATCCGCCAGCCGTCACCGGACTCCATCGTGATCCACTCGTCGTCGTCGAGGACGCGTCGCCAGCCGGCGAGCCGCTCGTAAAACGTAGCCAGGAGGTCGATGTCCGGGGCGTCCAGCGCCACGGCCCGCAGTGAGCCGATCGCCCGTCGGTGCGGTTCGGAGGTCATGCCCCCAAATCCTGCCGATCCCACGGCCAGCCCGCTACGGAAACCGGCGTTGACGATCCGCTCTGATCAGGATCAAGGGCTGGGCTACGCCGCCAGCCGGGCACTAGCGCGGGCCTTCCCGCTGGTCAGATGGGCGTCATCAGCAGGCTCTGGCCTGAAGACCGTCAGACTCCCAGGGCTGACGGCTCGTATGCGGTGGGAGCGCGACCCGTCCGCAGCGGGCCGGGCGCCCCGTCGGCGGTCCCGTGCGGGTCGCCGGGCCGGGAACGGCGTCGGCTTCGTGTTCGGGCTCGCCGAATAGGCGCGGCCGGAGGTAGTCCAGAGCGCGGGCGAGCAGGCGGGACACGTGCATCTGGGAGATGCCAAGCTGCCGGCCGATCTGTGCCTGCGTCATGCCGCGGTAGTAATAAAGCACCACGATCTGCTGCTCGCGCACCGGAAGCTCGCCCCAGTGCCGGGCGAGAGCCTGCATGCCGAGCATGTGCTCGAGCCGTGAGTCTTCCTGGCCGAGAAGATCAGACAGGCGGGCCGCGCCCTGCCGGCCGCGCTGCGGCTCGTCCAAAGACAGCGGCTGGAGTACCAGTTCCGCTTGCCGGGCCTCACGGATGTCAGCATCGCCGACGCCCAGGTCACTGGCCAGCTCTGAGTCCGTCGGCGCGCGGCCAAGCTGCTGGGCAAGCAGGTGCTCCGTCCGCCGGACCGCCAGTACCCGTTCCTGCAGCGGGCGCCCGACACGCACTTGCCAGCTTTTGTCCCGGAAGTGCCGCTTGAGCTCGCCGATGATGCAGGGCTCGGCGTAGGTGCCCAGGGTGAAGCCAAGCGCAGGGTCGTAATTATTGATCGCCTTCAGCAGGCCGACATACCCCACCTGCATCAGGTCCTCAGCGGGCTCGGAGCTACGCGAGTACCGCTGCACGCACGACCGCACCAGGTTGCGGTAGCGGGCGACCAGCAGGTCGAGCGCGCCCGCGCGCCGCTGGCTGGACCGCGGCAGCGAACCAGCCAGGGCCAGCAGCTCCCGGTCTTCCAGCCCCGACAGATCCGTGCGGTACGCAGCTGCCTCGCCAGGCAGATGCCGCAGATGCTCTGCGGCGGCCAGCTTGCTCATTGACATGATCGCCATGGACGCCTCGGTTCAGGTGAACGCCAGATAGGGACGCCGAGGTCCAGGGCCACTAGAACACCGCCAGCACCTGCGCGCACGCCGGGCGTAACGGTACTTCAGCCTGTTATGAGGCTAGGACACGTTCACAGTCACGGCAATGCAGGCGTGGCCTCCACCCCTCCGATCTTCGCGCGCCTCCGGGGGCTTGGTGCACCTCTCGCCTCTTCGCGCCCCCGACGCTGGGCGAAGAGCCGGGAGGGCTCGCCCTGGGCAGACCGAACCGCATGTGGCCAAGCCCGCCTTCAATTCGGCAGTTTGCCGTCCGAGATGCCGTAGTGGCCGACATCAGTGAGGGTGGGGTTCCCAGCGGAGTCATAGCCGTAGATGTAGGCGCCACTGACACTCGGTGCCTCTCCTGTGACATCGTCCACGTCATCCGCGGTGGCCGGGGAGTTGCCCGCCGCCGTCGTCGTCAGGCCGCCGCCGCCGGCCGCAGAAAGGCCCGGCATCGCGGCCACGGAAGCTGCCAGGGCCGGGGCCGCTACGCCGGCAATGCCAGACGAAGTCTGGTCAGCAGAATGAGAAGACACCGATGGCTCCTTCGGGCGGCAGGGACAGCTCGACACATCCGTGCAGGCCCGAAGTGAAAGGCTCCGGCACTGCGCCGCAACGGCGCGGGTCACGCGCGGTGCAGCTGCCAGGGTCCAGAGCAACATAGCTGACGCTACACGTGTTCTCGCGTTCGCGCCTGACAGATAACTGGACATTGAGGTTGGCTGAAGCCCACCTGCCGCGGATCACTGCCGGACGGCCAGGCCATTTGGCCGCCGATCGCTCTTTGCGCGCGAGAGAAAGGCGCGTAACGTGGAGTTGTTGCTCCGGACCCCGGTGGCCGCATCCGCGATGCTCGCGGACGTGCACTGAGGGGCCCGGAGTTTTTCTATCTGCGCCTTCGACCATGCCGGGCAGCACGTCGGCCGACGGAGAGATCGCCGGGCGAAGTCCCCCGCCCACGACCATCCACGACCCATAACCGAATACCGACTACCTCAACTATCAGCTGGCTAAGGAGTCAGTTATGAGCATCATCGCCTGGATCGTCTTAGGCCTGGCCGCAGGTCTGATCGCCAACATGCTGATCCCCGGCCGCAGGCAGCAGGGCCTCATCCTAACCTGCATCATCGGCATCGTCGGGGCACTGCTGGGCGGCTGGCTCGCCACCAAGCTGTTCCACATCCACAGCATGAAGGGCTTCTTCAACCTCTCCACATGGCTCACCGCCATCGCCGGGGCGGCCATCCTGCTGCTCGCCTACCACCTGATCAGCGGACAGTCGTCGAGCCGCCGTGGCTGGTTCGCGCACCGCTAACAACGCAGTTCGGAGCCATCATGATCATCATTCTCGGGCTCATCGTGCTGGTCGCGGCCCTAGTCGTGGCGGTGGCAGGTGTTCTGGGTAACGGCGGCAGCGCGCACGCGGTCAGCCATTTCTCGGTGCTCGGCTACCACGTGACCGGCTCGGCCGGCACGCTGTTCCTGGCCGGCATCGTGGTTGGAGCGGCCGGCCTGCTGGGGCTGAGCCTCCTGCTAGCCGGCGCGCGTCGCAGGCACCGGCGCGGTAGCGCCGCGACCCGCAGGCTCCGGCAGTCGCGCCGTGAGACCGCGGCGGTCAGCCAGGAACGCGACGAGCTGCTTAGCCAGCGTGACACGGCCCGCGCCTCCAGCGGCAGCAATCTAAGCAACGGCACAGCCCCGCATGATGCGGCACTCAGGCCAGCCGGCCATCGCTGGAGCAGGGTCCGCGAGCTCGGGCACCGGCTCACTCCCGCACAGCCCTCAGCACAGCCAGATGCGCCAGCCGGCCAGCCGGCCACAGAGGCCCCCGCGAGCGCGTCCGACCCGGCCGTAGCTGTCACCTCCCGCGCCCTTGACGCGCATGCCAACGAGCCCACGCCCGCGGAGTGAACGGCTCGCGGCCTGCCAGTGCCCGGACGTCCTCGTCGGCCGACAAGACACGCACGAGCGGTTCCGGCATGGCGTCTGACACACCGACCAGTCCGGCTACCGGCCAGTGCACCGGCCGGGGAGCGGTGTTGATCTCAACCGCGGCGGCGCTGCCCGTTGCGTCTCCCGTCCTCGCGCCCCGCGCGCTCCCCGAAAGAGTTGTCGTGTCGTCATCAGAATTGGTCGTCAGCTCCCCTGGCTGGATGACATGGGGCGCCTGCCGGGGTGAAGATCCCGAGCTTTTCTTCCCCGTGGCCGTGGCCGGCCCTGCGCTTGCGCAGGTCTTCGCCGCCAAGGCCGTGTGCTTCCGGTGCGCGGTGCGCGCCGCGTGTCTGTCCTACGCCCTGGCCACCGGGCAGGCAGGCATCTGGGGCGGGGCCACGCAGGAGGAACGCGCCGCCATGGGGCGGTTGTCCGGCGGCCCAGCCCGCGAGGACAACGCCAGCCCGGCCTCCGTGGGCACAGCAACACGCCATGTTGGCAATACCGGCGGGCAGTGATCATGCGCGCCGACGGACAGCGCTCGGGCCGGCAGCACACCGAGGACGAACATCGCCGGCGCGGTGGCAGCGGCTTGCGGCATGCGCGCTGGCGGTACAGGAGAGCCCTGATGGGCCTGCCTCGCAGCCGGCAGCGTGCCCTGGACCAGATCGGGCACCGACTAGTGGCGGAGGATCCCGGCCTCGGCTTGCGGTTCGCGTTCTTCACCATGCTGACCCGGCACGACGCAATGCCGACGACCGAGCAGGTGCCAGACCGCCTGCCAAGGTTCCTGCGCCGCGCGGCGCTACTTCCGCTCATCGCGATCAGCCTGATGGTCCTGCTGGCGGCCAGCTGGCTGACGCCCAGCCGGTCGGCATGCCCCGCAGGCCCGAACGCGGCCGCGCATGACTTGTCGTCGCTCAGCCATGTCACGCACTGCCAGCCCGGCCCGGCAATCAGGCTGGACACGATGTCCGTGCACTGACCGGCATCGCGAAAGCAACCTAGCCGGACCGGACACCCGCGCTTGCGCGTTAAAGGAGGGAATGAGATCAGTATGCTCGAGGCTGCGGTCATGCGGGAAGGGCGTGTCTGCTATGACGAGAAACAGGTCAGGGACGCCCCTTCGATCGGCACCGACGGCGAGTTGCCAGCGGGTGACGAAGAGGCGATCTTCACCATTACCGCCTGACTACCAAGCGCGGCGCCGACGGCGCGCGGGCGCTGGCCCGCCGCTGACCGGCCGAGAAGGGAGGACCGCATGATTGCCCTGTTCCTACTGCTGGTTATCGCGGCGATCGTGCTGGGCATCTTCGGCGTGGTCGTCAAGGGCTTGCTGTACCTGCTGTTTATCGGCATCGCTGTGCTCCTTGGCGCGCTCCTGCTGGCTGCCCTGCGGATGCGGCGCCGGCCGGGCCGGCGCCAGGCAAGGTGACGCCCCGCGCGCGGTCATGCTGACATCCAGGTTGGGGGGTGTATGCGGGCGACCTCAGGCGGGGGCAAAACGAAGCCGCAGCCCGAGCCTGCGCAGTACCGACAGGAACCACAGTGTGGACGCGCCGGTTCCGGCGGCGACCAGGCCGGCTGTGACCGCAGTCGACAGCAACAGGAACAGTGCCGTCGGTTCGGTGACCATCAGGACGGCCAGGGCGACCGTGAGCAGCAGGAAGATGCCCGCCCACAGCCAGGTCGCCCCCTGGAAGAAGCGGTGCAGGCCTGGGTGCCGGGTGGCCGGCTGTCGCAGTGCCACGACTTCGGCCGCTAGCCGGGCGACCAGTGGATCCGCGCCGGCTGCCGTCCGGGCGAACAGCGCACACATGCACAGGTTCGCCAACGGGAACTGCAGCAGGAACAGCCAGAGCTCACCGGTGGCCAGCACCAGTCCGGTCTGCACAGTGAGCACCAGCGCGGTGATCGTCAGCATGCCTGGCACGGACCCGGTCGCGATCTTGCGGATGACCGCGGTCAGCCAGATAACGGCCAGCCCGGTCACCAGGCCCGCGCTGCGGCCATCGATCCGGGCGGCGATCAGGTAGGCGGCGACGGGTAGGCCGACGGACTCGGCCAGGCTCCAGCCCGCTATGCAGAGCAGCTTGAGCGGCCGGGGGAGTTCCAGGTCCACGGACCCGGCGGAGGAACTACGACAATCATCACGTGCTTTAACCGCATCTGCGGCCATCGGTACCGCCTCGCAGAGAAAAAGAATGCAGCGAGGCGACGCCGGGACTGGCGTACGGTCTAGACCGATCGGGAACTCGCTCAGGCTGCCTGAGCAGGTAATCACCCCACTATACGCCGACGCCCCAGGATCGGCAGGAAGGGACGACGCAGCTAGCTCGGGAGCGGCTTTGCGCAAAGGCCGGGAAAGCGTATAGTAAAAGGTAGAGCTCCGGACCCAGGCAAGTGTGCCCGCGCATTAAGCGATCGCATCGGCCGGGCCCGGGTTTTTTTTCGTCGACGCGGACCCGTGCTAGCGAGGCGCTTCAGCACGGCGGGCTCGCCTCTTACGGCGCTCTATTCAGAGTGATCCATTACCCGCGGATCTCTACCTGACGGACTGACTGAGGAGTCGGTGTGGGCGTCATCCCGCCGCCAGCACTCAGGGTTATATACCCGTGTGACTATCCCCGGCGGAAGACGAACCGGCATTGTCCTGACCGGCGGAGCCCGGCCGCTGCACGGTGGCTTGGCAGCCCCCGGACTGTTCCGTTCTCACCGCGCGCTGAACGCGCTCGTCCATCTCGCTCTCAGAAGAAGGCAGATGATTTCTCATGTCGAACGTGACCATCGCGGTCATCGTGGCCGTGATCGTGGTCGCCGTCCTGGCGATCGGCGCGACAGCGGCCCGGCGCCGCCGCCGGCTCCGGCAGCGGTTCGGCCCGGAGTACGACCGGCTGGTCGTCGAGCGCGACAGCAAGCTCAAGGCAGAATCCGAGCTGACCGGCCGCGAACGGCGAGTGGACGGGCTGGACATCCAGCCGCTCACCGACTCGGCGCGGGCAAGTTACGCGCTGCAGTGGACGGACATCCAGGAGCGGTTCGTCGACACCCCGGCCGATGCCGTCGCGTCCTCTCAGCTGCTCGTGGTCGCGGTGATGACTGCGCTGGGATACCCGGCCGAGGATCCTGATCAGGTGCTGGCCGACCTTTCGGTCGAGCACGCAGCGACTCTCGGCCGCTTCCGGGCGGCGGAGCAGACCAGCCGGAACGCGGCCGCGGGCACCGCCTCGACCGAGGACCTGCGCCTGGCCATGATCGACTACCGGGCCCTGTTCCGTGACCTCGTCGGAAAACCTGCCGGGACAGCAAACGGATCACCTGTCACGGAGCCCGCACCGTTGACCGGGGCGGACGTCGTGCGCGTTGCTGTTGCCCATCCCGAAATGGCTGCTGTCGATCCGGTCGCTGACGGGCGGGGCCAGCAGCTCATCCGAACTAGTCAAGAGGAGCTAGCGAAATGACGACCTCGCAGATCTACCAGGCAGACGATGACCAGCAGGTGCCGGAACATGACCAGGCGGTACGGGAAGACAACCTGATAGAGCCGGACGCTGACCTGGCCGGGCCCGATGCAGACCTGATAGCACCGGATGCTGCCTTGGTCGAGCCGGGCCAGCACCCGATGGCACCGGACGCAGACCAGACAGCGAACGAGGATCCGGCATCGGATCCGGTTATTGCGGTGGCGCCAGCAGACCTTGAGTCAGCAGCGTCCACAGCGTCTGACTATCCGGGCTTCACCCCCGAGGCCGGCGGGGCAGAGGAGCCGGGGATAGCCGACGGCAGGCCCGGCAGCCTCTCATTGGTCGCGGAGTCCTTCACCGCGCCCGAGTCTGCGATTGACGCACACCCCGCGGCCAACACGGCGAGCGCAGCCGGTCCCTGGAACGAGATCCAGGCGATGTTCGTCGACGACCCGCACGCCTCGATTGAGCGCGCCACCCTTCTGGTGGATGACCGGATCGAGGAACTCATCCACTCCATCCGGGAACGGCAGCATTCCCTGCAGTCGGCGTGGCAGGCCACAAACGCAGGAACCGAGGAACTGCGCGTCGCGCTGCAGCACTACCGCACCTTCTGGAACAGCCTCGACGATCTCCCTGCGCATACCTGAACACCGTGAAAGGGAGGCACCCGTGAGCATTCTCAAGAAGATCAGGCACAAGGCTCAGACGGCGAAAGGAGCCGCCAAGAAAAGCGCCGGCCGGGTTACTGGAAACCGCCGGCTCAGGACCAAGGGACGCACCGAAATGGCCACCGGCCACGCCAGACAGGCCGCAGACAAAGTCAAAGACGCCTTCAAGCACTGACTGACAGCCGCAAGACCAGCACGGTCGCTTGTGGCTTCGACCACCGGCAGCCACCGCTGTGATCTTGCCGGGCCTACCAGAGGCGCCGGCACGGCCGGTCACCGCCCCTCACCCTGCGACCATCGGAGGACGCAATGCGAATCGGAACAATCCTTATAGTCATCTGGCTCATCATCGGTGCTGTCGCCGCTGGCCAGCGCCATTACTTCGCCAGCTCAGGTCCAAGCTGCGCCAGGGCCAGCACGATCGCTGTGACCATAGCCGCGGGCCCGCTCAACTTTGCCGGTGTGAACCCGAAGGTCACATGTAAGGCCTCCGCCTGAGCAGACAGCGCCTCCTCGCCAGGACGGCCTAGGCTGAGACGTTCCAGCCGGTCGCCCGGCGCGCATTGCCTCTCGGCTAGCCCCTACCTGCGCCCCTTTTCTGCCCCGTCCGCCGGGCTGACGGTCAGGACCATGCGGCCGGGTCGAGCGTGCCGTCGACAGCGGCTTCGGCGATGTCGGTGAGCCGGTGATTGCCGTTGCGAGCGTAGGCGCGCAGCCGCGAGAAGGCCTCTGCCAGGTCCACGCCCGCTCGCTCGGAGATGACACCCTTCGCTTGCTCGATCACGATGCGGCTGGTCAGGGCGTCGGACAGCTGCTCGTTCAGGCGCTGGGCCTCGGCAGTGGCTCGGTGCTGCGTGATGCTGAGGGCGGCCAGATCGGCGAACGCCCGGGCGACGATGACATCGGCCTCGGGCATCGGCTCACTCGTCGCGCGGAACAGATTCAGTGCGCCAAGTGTAGATGCCCGCCACCGCAGCGGCAGCGCGAGCACCGACCGGAAACCGCCCTGCAGAGCCGCGGCGGTGAACGACGGCCATCGTCCGGTCCCGGCCTGCAGGTCTTGCTGCTCGACGGGCTCCCCGGTCTGGAAGGCGTCCAGGCACGGGCCCTCCTGGGCTTGCAGCTCGAACAGCTCCAGCAGCCGCATCGCCTCATTAGAGGAAGCGACCAGGCCGAGGCTGCCTGACGGGGAAGCCAGCATGACTCCGGCCGCGGAGACGTCGAGGAGGCCGACACAGCGGTCCGCGACGCCGGTCAGCATGTCCACGATGTCGTAATCGGCCACCAGAGTGTCGGTGATCTCGGCCACCGACTGGAGTAGGTCGGATTCTCGGGTCATCTGCACTCACCTTCCTAAGCGTCCGCGCCCCGCCGCCAAGCGCCAGCGCGGACCTGGCCGTGCTCGATCCACTCACTGTAATTGCAGCCCCGGCGCATCTGGCTAGCTGAGCCGCAGGGTCCTGGCGATGACGTCCCGGGCGACGTCATTGACGGGGCGGTCGGTGCCGAATGCGTACGCCCGCAGCCGGATCAGCGCCTCAGTCACGCTGATGCCCTCCTGTACCGACACGATGCCGGCCGCGTTGTGGACCACGAGATGGAAATCGGCGCTCACTTCCAGTTCCTCGGCCACCGTGCCAAAGGGCGCGCCGGCCTGGGCCTCCAGCACCCAGCGGGCTACCACATCGGCCATCACCAGAGCGTCGGCATGCTGCTCGGCGGTCAGCGGGCCAGCCTCGTCCCGGTAGAGGTTGAGCGCCCCGAGCCGCGCTCGTCCGACCGCCAACGGGAAGCCGAAGACCGCCCGCACCCCAGCATCCAGCACCGGCGGGCTGAACGCCGACCACCGGCGCCTAACGGGATCAGCCAGGTCCGGCTCGGTTACGACCTTGTCCTGCTGGTGAGCGTCCACACATGGACCCTCGCCCAGCGTGTACTGCAGGTCCTCGATCAGATTGCTCACCTCGTCGGTGGTGCACAGCGACCCTCGCGGCAGATCACCCGCCATCAGCATGATGCCCGCTCCGTTCACCCCAAGGATCTCCGGGCACACACTGCACAGCCGAGCCGACGACCAGCCATCGCCACCGTCGCCCAGCGCGGCCAGAATGCGGCTCAACCTCTCACCAGCCACTCAGCACCACCGTCCCAATCAGTCCCGGAACGCTGCACGCCCGGCCTCGCCCGGCGCGCTGCCAATCCGCCACGTCATGCACTGGGCCGGCCACTTTCAGACTATCCGGCCACATCCTTGCGCCTGCGCGACGGATGCCTGGCAGCACCACACAAGCGGACCAGCCGCCGGCTAGCTGCAGCCCAGATATGGCCCCTGGCCGATCCAATCACTTAGTGCAGCCCGGCTCTGGCTAGCCGAGCCGCAGGGTCCGGGCGACGACATCCCCGGCGACGTCTCTAACTGGACGATCGTGGCCGAACGCATGCTCTCGCAACCGGATCAGCGCCTCGGTGACGCTGAGGCCAGCCTGCACAGAGGTGATGCCAGCCGCATCATGAACCACGAAATGGAAATCAGCGCTCTCCGCTAGGTCCTCGGCAACCGTGCCGAAAGGCACGCCCTCCGGCGGCGCCGGTTGCCGGGCGCGAGACGCATAATCTGCCGGCCCGATGAGGTCGAAGTCATCCGGCCAGTTCCATTGGCCCGTAATCTGGATTGCCGGGCATGAGTTCGCGAATAAACCAGGCGTAAACCGCCGGCGGGTCTATGACCACATCGCATGGATTGACGCCATCACGAGCAACGAGTTGCATCGTTATGGCCAAAGGTAAACCGTCAACGTTCGCGATTGCCTGCCCGCACGCTAGGTATCAAGAAACCCCAGGTCAGTGGCTACGACCTGGGGTTGTGACGGGACGCGGCAGCTACCGAATCAGGATATTCGTCGCCCGTCAGCTTTGCCGCCACGGTCCGCGCAGGACACATCGCGAGCGCTGAGCTTATCCGCGCGGCATGGTGAGCTTGGCATCATCGGCGGCAGCTGGGCCTGGCTGAGCTTCGATGCCAACGAGCAGCGTGGCTGCCCTGATGATGTTCTGCAGATCGCGCTGGCATCGCTGGCTGTCGTGGCTGACCTCGTATTGTATGACCAGTCCGTCGATCGCTGCGACGAGGAACTGCGTCAGGTCGGTCATGTCGATGTCTAGCGGCCCTGGCTCATGGGCAGCCGCGGCCCGGAACACCTCAAGCGCCGCCGCGGCATAGCGGCTGTACTGCCATTCGGCGAGCCATTCGAATCCCGCTGTTCGCCGGCAGAAGATCATCAGCTCGTACTGCATAAGCTGCAGCCCGTCGTCGCTGATCACGTGTCGCCAGAACGCGTGCGCTCCGTCGTCGATCGCCGCAGCCAGGCCGCGTGCCGGGTCCACGGCCTGGCGCAGAATCTGCTCGACTTGCATTGTCACGGCGCCGACAACACTGGTCAGCAGCTCGTTCTTGTCGCGGAAGGCGTAGTGGAACGCGCCGTGGGGCACACCGGCTTCCTCGGCGACCCGCCGAGTGGTGGTCCGGTCCAGGCCTTCCCTGGACATGACCTTGATCGCGGCTTCGACCAGTTGCTCCCGACGGGCTTGGGCGCTCATGCGGGCCACGTAAGCAACCACCTCCCGGAGTCTGGCGGATTCGATCACAGCTTCGCCTGCTTGACGCGTGAGAGCTTAGCAGTTATCTTGGCCATCTGTTTTGGTCAACTGGCCAGGTCACGTGGCCAGGTCCGGGGAGAGGTAATCATGACTGACGCAATCCGCGCAGATGTCGTCGTCGTCGGGGCTGGCCTGGCGGGCCTGGTTGCAGCCCGCTCACTGATGGATGCGGGCGTTGACGTGATCGTGCTGGAGGCCCGCGACCGCGTCGGCGGCCGCACGCACTCGGTAGTCGAGGACGACGGGCGGGTCATCGAATACGGCGGGCAGTGGGTTGGTCCAACCCAGGACCGGGCGCTGGGCCTGATCGACGAGTTCGGGCTCGAGACCTTCACCCAGTACTCCGACGGCACCAACCTGCAGCTGACGAAAGGCTCGCGGCTTCCGTATAACGGCGCCATCCCGACAGGTGACCCGGTCCAGGCTGCCGACTTGATCGAAGCAATGGTCGAGCTGACGTCCCGCGCCATGGAGATTGACCCCGCCATGCCGTGGGCGCACCCGCTGGCCGCAGTGCTGGATGCGATGACGCTGGAGACCTGGATCTGCGCCCAGCCCTACAGCGAAGGCGCGAAGGGCTGGCTCCGGCTGCTGAGCCGGGCACTGTTCCCCGCCGAACCAGGTGAGATCTCGCTGCTGCACGCACTGTTCTACATGCGATCAGGCGGCGGCCCGGAGAAGATGATCGGAACGATCAACAGCGCCCAGGAGACGCGGATCTCCCGCGGCTCCCAACAACTCTCACTGCTGCTGGCGAAGCTGCTCGGCGACCGGGTGCGGCTCGGCTGCCCGGTCACCCGCATCGATCACGCCGCAGACTCGGTGACCATCCACCACGACGCCGGGATCGTCACCGCCCGGCGAGTCATCGTGGCCATTCCCCCGGCCCTGGCCGGACGCATCCGGTACAGCCCTCCGATGCCGGGCGTGCGTGACCAGCTCACGCAGCGCTCCTTCATGGGCTCGGCTATCAAGGTCCATGTCGTGTATGACCAGCCGTTCTGGCGCCAGGCAGGGTTGAGCGGGCATGCCACGTCCGACACGGGGTACGTCCAGCTCACCTTCGACCAGAGTCACCCGGACCGGGCAGAGGGCATCCTCGTCGGTTTCATCGACTCGCACGTGGCGCGCGCCGCTTCGCGGCTGACCGAGCAGCAGCGCCGGGCAGCGGTCATCGATGATCTGGCCGGCATCTTCGGAGATCAGGCCCGGCACCCGATCGCGTACTACGAGCGATCCTGGCTAGAGGAGGAGTGGTCGCGCGGCTGCTACGTCGGCATGCTGGCCCCAGGTACGTGGTCCTCGCTGGGAGAGGCACTGCGCCAGCCGGTCGGGCCGATCCACTGGGCCGGCACCGAGACTGCTCTGATCTGGAACGGATACATGGACGGTGCGATCCGTTCGGGCGAGGACGCGGCCGACAAGGTCCTGACCGAGCTGATCACCTCTCGCGCCGTTGCCGAGGCGGTGAGCCGGTGAGCGCTGAAGACCGCGATGGCGTCAGCGTCGCAGAACTGGAACAGGCGCTCACGGACTATGTCGGCAGGGCCAACGCGAGCCCGCGTGCACGCAAGACCCTGGCGGGCTGGACGTGCCGGATCCACATCCAAGCCGTCGATGCCGACGACGCGCGGTTCACCTACGTCGTCGAGAAGGGCGCCTCGCAACCGGTGCTCCGCGGGTTCGACGGGGTGCCCGACCTGATCGTTCGCGGACAAAGCATGGACCTCGCCGAGATCTTCTGGGGCGACGCGAACCCGGTGTCCAACTACATGCAGGGCGCCATCAAAACACAGGGCCGTGCCGACGACGTGATGCGCCTCGACGCCATGGCCATGTTCATCTTCCTCGGCCAGTGACAGGAGCCACGACGTGCCCAGCCAGCAGCAACTTAGCCGTGCCCTGTCCCTCGGAGGCGCGTCCGCGATCTCCACCGGGCTCGCGTTTGCCGCGATCAACTTCCTGGGCATGGCCCAGCTTCTGGATTACATCAGCGGCCCGATGTCGTGGATCGCGGTGCTCGCCGGCGGGCTGCTGGTCGTCGGCGTGCGCGCGCTGTTCTCTGAGCTGAACGGCATGTATCCCACCGCGGCTGGCATCCGGCTGTGGATGAGCCGAGCCATAAACGACCGGCTCGCGCTCATCGTCACTCTCACCTATATGACCGCGATCGTCCTGGTGATCGCCGCAGACGCCTTCATCATCGGAGAAGCCATCGCGCATGCCTTCAACAACGGCCGCGCCGCCGCGATCCTCTACGTTGCCGCCCTATTGGTCTTCGCCACGTGGATCAACCTGCGCGGCATCAAGCTCGCAGGCGCGGCTGAGCAGGCGGTGACAACCCTGGTCGTGGCCGGCACGATCGCCATCGGCCTGATAGCGATCGTTCGTCACCACGCCGGCCCTGTCGGGCCGGCCCACGGCAGCTCACCGCTGCAGGCCCTGATCCTGGGCATCTTCCTGTACACCGCCTTTGAGTGGGTCACCACCAATGCGGAGGAGGTCGTCCGGCCGAAGATCATCCCCAGGGCCATGCTCATCGCCATCGTCGTGCTCGCGGTCAGCCAGACGATCTTCACCGTCGCTATGGGGCTCACCATCAGCGCCAACGCGCGCGGCACCGCCTACCCCCAGCTGCTGGTCGCCCAGCAGGCCATCGGCCACACCGGGATGCTGCTCATGCTCGGCGTTACCGCACTGACCGCCATGAACACCTTCAACGGCGGCTTCGTCACCATGTCCCGGTTCGTCTATGCAGTCGCCCGCGAGGGCAAGCTGCCCCGCGCCTTCACCCAGCTCAACGACCGCGCCGTGCCCGTACTGCCGGTCTGGATCCTCGGGATCTCATCGCTGGTCCTCGCCGTCATCGTGGCCGCGACCGGTTCCTGGGTGATCGTCGTCTCGGTCTGCGCCGCCCTCGAGATGATGATCTACGCTGTCGCCGGCTACGTCGTCTTCCGGCTCCGTGCCAAGCAGCCCGACACCGAAAGGCCATTCCGGGTCACCGCCGGCCGCAGCATGGCGCTCGCTTTCACCGTCCTGTTCGGCCTGCTCGCCCTCATCAGCAGCGTCACGGTCGGCACCACCACCAGCATCGAGCCCCCGATATTCCTCGCCGTCGTAGCCGGCCTGGTAAGCGTCTACGTCTACACCTACGTGCCACGTCTCGAGCGGCGCGAAGCCGAAGAACTGGCCGCCCGCCGCGCGGCACGAGCCACCGCGCGAGCCGCCCAGGCAGCCGAAGGAGACACGCCGTGACAGCGGTGGACGCTGACAGCCACCCGCGGCTGGACCGGGCGATCCAGGATCTCGGCCAAGCCGCTGCCCGTTGGTCAGCCGTCCCGCTAGCCGAACGGATCGCGCTGCTTGACCGCCTGATGGCACGCGTCCTGGCCGAAGCCCGCTCGATGGTGGCGGCGGCATCCGCTGCGAAGGGCTACCCCGCCGACTCACCCTGGGCGGCCGAGGACTGGGCCAGCGGCCCGTGGGCGATCGCCCAGAACGTCAGCGCCTACCTGCACGTCCTGCGACGCATCAATGCAGGCGAGGAACCGCTGCCGGGCCGGGCGGTTCGTGCGCACGCCGGCCGCACCGTCGTCGAGGTCTTCCCTGCCGCCATCTGGGACAGGCTGCTACTCAACGGGTTGCGGGCGCAGGTACGGATGCTGCCAGGGGTCACCCCCGAACAGGCCAGGGACCGTGCCGCCCGCCAGTACCGCGGCGCGCCAGGCGTCCCGGCCGTCGCCCTGGTCCTCGGCGCCGGCAACGTCGCCGCGATCACGGCCCTTGACATCCTGCACAAGTTGTACGCCGAGAATCACGTTGTCATCGCCAAGATGAACCCAGTCAACGCCTACCTTCGGGCCCACCTTGAGCTGATCTTCGCCGAATTCTGCGAGCAGGGCTGGCTCCGGTTCGTGGACGGCGGGGCAGTCGAGGGCAGCTACCTGGCTCACCACTCCGACGTGGACGAGGTCCACATCACCGGAAGTGCGATGACGCATGACGCTATCGTGTGGGGCTCTGACCACCTGGCCGCCCAGCGACGCAGGCGCGACACTCCGCTGCTGACCAAGCCGTTCACCAGCGAGCTCGGCGGGGTCAGCCCCTGCATCGTGGTACCCGGCAAGTGGAGCGCCGCGGACTTTCATTACCAGGCCGAGCACATCGTGACCAGCAAACTGAACAACTCCGGCCATAACTGCATCGCCACCCAGGTACTCCTCCTCCCCAGCCAATGGGACGGCAGCGACCGCCTGCTCGACGAGATCAGGCGCCTACTTGGGTCGTTGCCTACCCGACTGGACTACTACCCCGGTGCGAACCAGCGCCTGGCAGACATCCTCCGTGCGCACCCGGACGCCGAGTCGTTCGCCGGCCGTGGCTGCGGCCTTCTCGTGCCCGACATAACCGACGAGCATGACGCGCTGCTGCGCGCCGAAGTCTTCGCCAGCGCCCTCGGAGTCGTGCGCCTCCCCGGAGCCGACGCACGATCGTTCCTGACCGCTGCGGTCGACTTCTCCAACCATCGGCTACCTGGGACCCTAGGCGCAACCATGATCGTGGATCCGGCGACAGCAAGGGCCGACGCCGTCGCCATCAACGATGCCACGACGCACATGCGGTATGGCACGCTCGGGATCAACGTCTGGTCGGCCGTCGGCTTCCTGCTCGGCTACACCCCATGGGGGGCCTACCCCGGAAACACCCGCCACGACATAGGCAGCGGCACCGGCCTGGTCCACAACGCCTTCATGCTCCACGATGTCGAAAAGACCGTCCTGCGTGGACCATTCGCGCCCACGCCCCGCGGGCTGGTAAGCGGCTCCCCATCGCTTTCTCCGCGCCCGCCTTACTTCGTGACTAACCGCACCGCGGCCGCGACCCTCGAACGCGTCACCCGATTCACCGCAGCGCCTAGTCTGCTCCAGCTCCCGGCGATCCTCGCCTCCGCACTGCGCGGCTAAGGAATGCAGCGCGCATCGCGTGCCCGGCACCGCGAAGGACGTCAGCGTTCATTGACCGGCGGGCGGTGCGACATGCCGATCCCTTGCCGGTCAGAGACTAGGGCGTCGGCGCGCTGGTTCTCCGCAATGGCTGCCACGACCGCCTCATCAAGCAGGTGGCGCTGGTCGACCAGGGGCGGGCGTCGTTGCTCCGGGAGATCGGCGATCAAGCCATCAAGGAGTGCCCGGAGCCGCCGGACGACCTGGTACTGCCCGGCGCCGAAGGCGCGGATCTCGTCGAGCGCGAGTTCGACCAGATCCTCCCATGTGGGAGCTTGGTAAACGAGCCTGGCTGCGCCGCGGCTATCGGTGATGATCCCGACTGACAGGTGCTTGGGCGCGGCGTAGCGCAGGAGGTCCTCGATGCGGTCGATTGACTGCACCGCAGTCGTCGGGTCGTTCACCGCCGGGGAAAGCGCCTTGATCGCGACATCCACCAGCATGCGAAATGCGAAGGCCGGATCGTCGTCGATCTTCCGCTCATTTCCGAGTACAACGCCACGCCGCAGTCGCCGCTCGGGCACCTCGCGTGGTCCGTAGACGTGGAACAACGCGCCGCCAGCCGGGGCGTAGTCGCCGGGTGCCGGTACGAGTTCGATGACAGCGTCATACCTCTCGGCGATTGCGCGAAGACCTGTCCGGTCAACTGCGACCACTACCGAGCCCACTGGGCCCTGGCGGACGGTCTGAACAGGCGCGAGCTCAGCCAGCGATCGTGCGGTCTCGTGCGCGGCGGCACTGGCGGGTGCAGTAGCGGGATATACAGCGTCGAACGCCGGGCGGGCTTCGCTGTCCACGCCCTGGATGCCGTATGCCACGCGCAGGCCGTTGGATGTGCGGTCGATGAGCAGCAGGAACATCGCGACGCTCAGCAACGTCAGCACCAGGGCTGCGATGAGTGTCCTCGACGGCACGAAGGCGGCGTTCCCGCGGCCGATCTGAACAGTAGAGACGAGGGCGAAGACGAAAGTCGCGCTGAACGTGCTGAGTGCGAATTTCAGCGTGGGGTCGCGGCGGAACCAAGCCACGAAGCGGGGTGAGAACTGGCTGGAGCCGAACTGGATGACTAGCAAGATCACCGAGGTGACAAAGCCGGTGAACGCGAGCATCCCGCTGCCCAGCGCGGAGAGCGCAGCACTGGCACTCGACGCGTTGATCGACTTGGCGAGCACTATCGGGTCCGCTTCATCCCAGCGCACCAGGCCGAAGCTGAGGCCGAGCCCCATAAGCACGTACAGCGCGGGAACGAACCAGAGGCTGTGCCAGACCCGGCGAGCTGGCCGCCGCCAGCGTCTATCGTGCATGTCGCCGTCCCCTAGCTTGTCCGCACGGCCGGCGGGCGTCTCGCCACCCAACCGCCCGCTTTGTCGGCTGGACCTCATCTGCGTAGAACGAACCTGCCGACCGCCTTCCTGGACGGAACATCGCGCCTTCAGCCCTCCCTCGCCGGCGGATGAGCCGCCTGTTCTCCTCCGGCGGCGCGGGCCTGCTTTCGGATCTCGACGAGGTACTTCACGGCCTCCATGGTCAGGTACCCGGTGATGACGGAGATCAGGATGGGCGCGGTCTGCAGCGCGCCGATCTGGGTCAGGAACGCGGCGAGCAGCACCATTGAGAACGGCGCGGAGACCAGTGATCCAGGGACCGCGGCGAGCAGGCAGCTGAACGCCAGGCCGAGCGGCACGCCAGGGATGGCCTGGTGCACGATGACCCCGGCCGTTCCGCCGATGAACAGGGAGGGGAAGATCGGCCCGCCGATGAATCCGCTGCCCTGACTGACAGCGAAGGTGAGCAGCTTCGCGATCAGGATGGAAATGAGCAGGCCCAGTCCTAGTGTCCCTTCGTCGTGGAGCACGGTCTTGAGCTGATCGCTGCCGGTGAACAGGGTGAGCGGCAGAGCCACGCCCATGACCCCGAACACCAGGCCGCCAATCGTCGACTTCACGATGCCGGGGAATTTCAGCCGGTCGAACACCCGCGCCGCGAGCATGACGAAACCCGCCAGTAGTGTCGTTACAAGCGCAGCGAACAAGCCAAGTGGAACTGCCGCGCCCAGCTGCCAGTCTTCGAATTTGTAGTGCGGCACCTTGTAGAAGTCCAGGAAGACCGAGCCGGCTATCGCGAAGTAGATCCCGAACGAGACGCTCGACGCGACGATCCCCCCGGCGAGAGCCTTAGCGAACTTGTTACCACCCGGCCGGGCAACTTCCATGATCATCATGACCACGATGACAGTGCTGGAGAACATACCGCCGTAAGCGCCGGCGAAGCCGGACGTGGTATTCACCTGCGAGCCCTCTTTGCTGAGTGCCCGTCGAGCCGCGATCCAGCCGCCCGCACCGCCGCCGGCGGAGCCAAGGGCCTTCTCCGGGCCTAGGCTCGCGCCTCCGATTAGTGATACTGCCGATACGACCACGATTCCCGGTACTAGTCGGGAGTCCACATGCTGGTCGTGCAGATCGGGAATCAGGCCTGGTATCTGCTCGGGCAGGCGGGTCAGGCGCCGCAGCAGCCCGACCAAGACGCCGGCGGCCGCCGTCACGGCGACCCACCACCAGTGCGCGCCGAGCCAGCCCGGATTGGTGTCGGAATACCACTTGCCGCCGACCTTGACCACGCCCAGGAAGACCAGGGCCGCGAAGGCGCCGAAGACGCCGAGCGCCGCGGCGTGTCCCATCAGTACCCAGAAGTCCCGCTGCTGGGTAACCGGCGGTGCCGGCGTCGGTCCGGTAGTCGAGCTCATAAATCGTCGTGCCCCGCCACCCGGGCTTCAGCGGGCTGGTTGTGAGCCATGGCAGCGCTTCCATTTGAGGCCGCTGTCGCAGGTGCACGGGTCGTTGCGGCCGCGGCGCGAATCCGCGGCGGCATAGACCGCCATAAGGTCGGCAGGCGCCTCGCCCGCACGGAGCAGCTCCGCCATAGCTTTCATGGGCTGGGCGATGTGATGGAAGAAGTCTTTGTACCCAGGGCAGAGGTAGTGCTGGCCAGATTCGCCGTAAGGCGAGGTGGCGAACCGGTCCTTGGGGCACCCGCCGTTGCAGGCGAACCGGACGTCGCAGTCCCGGCAGTACCGCGTCAGCGCATCGCGCTTGTCCTGGCCGAACTTCTTCTGCTGGGGCAGAACGATGAGGTCCAGCATGTGCTTGTCGGTGATGTTGCCCAGCAGGTAGCCGGGCTCGACGAAATGATCACAGGAATACAGGTCACCGGTGTGCTCAAGCGCCAGCTGCGTGCCGCACGTCTCGGCGTGCACGCACATCCCGCCTGGTTCGCCGTACCAGTGGGTGAGCGCGGTGTCGAACAGCTGGACGTAGACAGCGCCGACATCTCGGCGGACCCACTCCTCGAAAATGTCGATCATGAAGCGGCCGTACTGGGTAGGGTCGACCGACCGCCGGGTCACCTCGTTCCCTTCCTGGGTGTAGAGGGGACGGCCGTGGACTCCGTGCCCCCAGCCTTCCTCGGCAACCGGCAGGGTCTGCTCGGTGGCCCGCTCGATGATGGGGATGAACTGGATGAATGTCGCGCCCAGGTTGTCTCGCAGGTAGGTATAGACGTGCCGGCCGTGATTGCCGTTGGCTGCGTGGATAGTGGTGAGCACGTTCCAGTCGACGCTGTGCCGCTTCAGCACCTCCAGGCCCTTGATGACCCGGTGATGGGTAGGCTTGCCGCCCTTGTCGACCCGGTAGGCGTCGTGCATCGCCTCAGGGCCGTCGATGGAGATCCCGACGAGGAACTGGTGCTCTTTCAGGAATGCGCCCCAGTCGTCGTCCAGCAGGGTGCCGTTGGTCTGGATCGTGTTCAGGACCTGCTGGCCCGGCCGTGCGTACTTGCGCTCCAGGTCGACGGCGCGGCGGAAGAAATCCAGGCCCATCATCGTCGGCTCGCCGCCCTGCCAGGCGACGACAACTTCCGGCGCGCGAGCGTGCGCCTCCAGCAACTGGCGGATGTAGGTCTCCTGCAGATCGGCGGCCATCCGGAACCGGGACCCGGGATAGAGCATTTC
Source organism: uncultured Actinomycetota bacterium (assembly GCA_963792725.1). Lineage (GTDB taxonomy): Bacteria > Actinomycetota > Actinomycetes > Streptosporangiales > Streptosporangiaceae > JAJYUU01. Next base: position 1,295,523 of record CAWBXJ010000006.1, read on the forward strand.
CTTAGACAGAAAGAAGCAGTACTCGCAATCGAGGTTGCACACCGCGCCCGTTGGCTTGGCCATCACGTGAAAAGCGAGAGGAGCTTCCGGGATGGTCAGGACCGGAGTTCCGGCCGGGGAGAGCCCGGCCTGATGCGCTACATCGGTCACTGTCGCTCCTGCTCGCCCGCGCCGTTAATGGTCAGTCCCAGGTAGGCCATCTCGCGCACCGACTTGCCCTTGAGCTTGCGGCCGAGCATCGGGCGTCCGTCGTCGTGGATGTACACGCCCTTGGGCTCTTTCGCTAGTGGCTCTTCCCACGCGTAGTAGAGCGCCAGGACCCGCGTGGTGTACCCGACCGCGAACGCGATCAGCGCGGATAGCCAGGTGTTGAGGCCTGCGCTATCGCAGATGACCCAGATGATGCCGGTCAGCAGCGCGATGGTAACGAACCACTCGCCGCGGATGAACTGCTTGGGCGGCACACCGGACGAGACGTCGACGTACCAGCGGCCTGCCGTCGGACCGATGACGGCCACGGCGAGCACGCCCGCGACGGGTAGTCCGACTTTGACCGCCGCTTGCGCGCCGACGATCGCGTAGAGCGGCAGGGAGAAGGACGTCATGAACTGAAAGAGACCCTCGCGGAACAGCTGCCCGCTGTCGTAAGCCAGGCTGTACCCGATCACCCCGGCGATCAGGCACACGGCTATGTAGGCCGGGTTGGTCAGCGCGCCTGGGATCTTGTTGAGCAGCACGTCCCGGGTAATCCCGCCGCCCAGGCCCATCAGCAGGGCCATCAGGATGATGCCGACGATGGTGAAGTTCTTGTAATGGTCAGGCCGCCTGGCGAGCAGGGCGCCGTTCAGCGCGTTGGTACCGGCGGCGATCAGGTCCAGAGTGGTGAAGTTCCCGGTCCACTTCCAGCCGTGGAGCCAGTTCACGCCGGCCGCCATGACGTCACCGTCCGGCAGGTGAGTCATCTGAAATCCTCAAAGGAAACTCCGCTCCTGTCAGGCGTGGCCGGGCCAGACCTCGAGCAGGACGCCATCGCCCGCTGGGTTGAAGCGCAGGATCAGCCGTTCCGCTCCCGGTGCCGACCAGCTGTCGACGGCCTTCTGGGTCAGGTCCGCTTCCGACCACGCAAGCACGGTGGAGGTGCCGGGCGGCAGCAGGGGCCTTACGCCCTTCAGCCGCCGGGCCGACACCGCCCGCCCGGCCCACAAGCCGTAGAGGGCCCCGGCGAGCAGGCCGAAGGCGGCCCAGGCGATGCCGGTGACGAGCCCGCTGGTGACGTGGCTCAGGACCCCGTGGTTGCCGGCGCCACCGACGATGGCACCGTAGACGAGGCCGAAGAGCCCCCAGCTGATGACGTCGCTCTTCGACATTGCGGCCACGCCCTGCGCAGGGTCGCTTACCTTGAGCCGGCCGCGCTCGGGTGCCTCGAAGACCAGCTCCGTCTGCACAGAGTGCTCTTCCTTCTGGGGCGCGGTGTGGCCCTTGGCCGTGCGGCGCCGGGCCGTGTCCTTGCCGGGGTAGCGCAATAGCAGCATGCTCAGCATTCCGCGTCCGCTGGGCGGGATGGGCCCGCCGCCCGCCGGCGCGGAAGAGGTCTCGACCAGCCTGGAGGCGCCACTGACCACATGCGCTGACAGGTCGCCGCCGATCGCTGCGGCGCTGGCGGCTGTGGGCTTGAAGGATGCCGACGACGACAGGACCCGTCTTGGGTCCGCGGCCTGGACGAACGCCACCAGAGCGGAGGTGCCACCGGGCAGCCGCCCGCCGATACGCTTCAGCTCGTCCTTGCCGAGCAGGTGCTCGGCGTAATAGCCGTACAGGCCACCGCAGACGGCGCCAAGGATCGCCCAGACCCCTAGGCCGCGCAGGCCTCCGGCGATCAAGCCGAAGATGCCCCACGTCACCGCCGCGGTCAGGGCGCCGACGAGGGTTCTGCGCGGATCGTATACGCGCACCCTGTGCTTCGCGTCGATCCTGATGACAACCTGGTCCAAGATCGCGTCCCCGGCGCCAGTGATTCCCTTGTCGAGCCTGGCGCGGACCCTCGCGGCGGTCCTGGCGCCAGCAAAGCACGCCAGTAGCACACAGAGCCGCGCGCCCGCGCCACCGCCGTCGGGTCTGGTAGCCACCTGCCGTGGCGGGGCGCCGGTCACGCGCCGGATGCGTGAGCAAGACCGTGCTCGTGCTGCACCTCGCCGTTGCCTTTCGTGCCGCCGTTCTGCTCGTGCATAGTCGTGACGAACTGGGTGATCGGTCCGATCTGGAGGTGCTGCTCGGGGTGCAGTGAGCCAGGCTTGGGCGGCACATACGGATCGGGCGTCCCTGGCTTGATCGGCGGCTGCGCCGCCAGTGACTTCAGGAACGCGCCCGCCGCTGCTGCCATCGGATGGAGTACCCACAGGTGCGGGAAGTCGATCTGGTGCTCCTCGCGCAGATCCCATTCCAGGTTGTGCACGTGCGGCGCGCTGTACGGCGCCCAGGTCGAGTACATGTCGTCCTGCTGGAACAGGTGTGCTTTCCACTGCCGCCACTTGACCGACTGCAGCCTGTTCCCCTGCATGCACAGCACCGTGTCCCGGCCGGACTCCTCAGCGCCGCCGAGCAGGAAGTCGCGCATGTCGATGCCGTCCACGGGCCGGTCGGCCGGGACGTTCGCTCCCGCTGCATTCAGCAGGGTCGTGAACCAGTCCACCTCGTGCACCAGCTCGTTGCTGACCTTGCCCGCCGGTACCTTGCCCGGCCATCGCACGATGCACGACGCCCGGTTCGAGCCTTCGAGCGTCGTGAAGAGCCCGTGCCGCCACGGCCCGGAGCTGCCCTTCCACTGCCCGCCGAACGGGTCAGGGTCACCGGCCGGGGTGCGGTAGTCGAAGTCGGCTCCGTTGTCGGACGCCCACACCACGATCGTGTCGTCGGCCAGCCCGAGCCGGTCCAGGGTGTCAAGAATCTTGCCGGTGAAGTCGTCCATCTGGGCAAGCAGGTCGGCGAAGTTACCGCGCTTGGTCTTGCCCGCATACTCCGGGTCCGGGATCGGCGGGATGTGTACCTGGGTGTAGGGCAGGTAGACGTAGAACGGCTTGCCGGCCTGGCTGGACCGGGTCATGAAGTCGACCGCCCAGTCTGTAATCTTTCGGTCGAACCCGGCCCGCCATTCGGCGTCGTAGGTGGAGATGACCTCGGCGCTAGCGCCCTTCTTGCGCGAGTAGATCGGCTGTGGCTCCAGCTTGACCTTGGTCTGCCCGGCATACGGGGTCGCCGTAACCTCCCCTTCGGGGAAGTAGGACTGCATCGTCCACAGCACCTCATCAGCGGTCCGCGGGCTCCACACCGCCTCGTCGAACCCGAAGTCGACCGGGCTGCGCTGGTCGGGGTCGCTGCCCAGATGCCACTTGCCCCACATTCCGGTCGCGTACCCGGCATCCGACAGCGCCTTGGCAGTCGTCACCTCCCAGCGGGTGAGCCCGTCCGGACCGCCTGTCACCGGAATGGTCTGAGTGCCGGACCGGATCGGATGGCGCCCGGTCAGCACCGCCGACCGGCTTGGCGTGCACTGTGCCTCGACGTTGAAGTTCAGCAGCCTCAGGCCGTCGGCCGCGAGCTGGTCGATCCGCGGGGTCGGCGCGCCCCGCAGCATGCCGCCGCCATAACAGCCGACCTCGCCCCAGCCCAAGTTGTCCCAGAAGAAGAACACGATATTCGGCTGCTTAACAGTCATTTGCGCCCCCTTATGGCTCGCTGCTCGCGACGGCTCATTGGCCGGACCGCTTGGCTCGCGCCAGCCGACGTCCGGACAGGCTCCACTCAGGCGCCTGGATCCTTTGTTCTCTTGCCCTCACTGTCCAGGCCGGATGCCACCCCTAAACGGGTGAAGTTGCCCATGTGGCGAACCCGCGCGAGATGAGCGCGGCTACTCGAAGCTGGTGTCGTCTTCTTCCACAGGCTCCATGCGAGCGGATCTTCCTTCGGTGAATCTTGACGCCCCGCGTAGCGACGGAGTGCAACGGCGGGCGCGGTGGCAGCATAAGAAGGGCATGGCAGGCGATCCGCGCTCCGCGGACGAGGTCGCGGGCGAGCAGCTGGAATGTGACGTAGCAGCGAACCTCTGGCACGACCACGGCGTCGCCGACAACGACAGCAAGCCAACAGAGCAATAACATGCCCCTGCCCCCCTGGTCGATGTCCTCGGTACGTGGCCTACCGGCGGGCGCTCCGTCGCGGATCGCGCTGATCACCGGGCCTGCCATACGGCGCCCGCCGTGCATCGCTCTCTGCCCGTTCCGCGTCGCCGTCAGCTGTCGTCACGTCAAGCTGACCGCATCCGCGGTGGCACGGAGCGTGCTATGCGCAGGCGTGCCGACCGCACGCGCTCAGCCTACGACCGGGCCAGGTACGGCCGCCCGGCCCGCAGGCGTCACGCAAGGAACTGGTCACACATATCCGTCGTCGTCGCCCTGGCCGTCAGCGTCCACGGCGTCCGACACCGCAATCGCAAGGCCGAGCGCCCTGAAGATCTTCCCGCCCGCCGAGACCACCTTTGCCGTGCCCACGACGGGAGCTACCCCGATCATGACGCCCTGGAGGTCATCGGCGGTCATCCCGCTGTCGGCGGCGAGTCCCGCGTTCGCGAGGTACGAGGCCGGTGGCGCGTCCACGGATATCAGCGCCGCCGTTCTGACGAGCATGAGCTCCCGCGGCGACAGGGAGTCGTGCTCGAGCGAGGCGGCGGTGAGGTCGGCGAGCGTGTCGAGTACGGGTGTTTCGGCGACCATGGATCCCTCCCGAGATGCCGTGCATGGGCGGATGCCGCATGCTCATCTAACCGGAAGTCCATCACCGTGCCCGGCCGATGGCACCACCCTGCCAGGGTGAGCTGCTGGCGGGCAGGCCAGCCACGTCATGAGCGCGAACGACACACGACCCGACGATCGCACCAGAGGCATCACCGTATTCCCGTCCGCGCCATGAGCGAGCGCGACCGGCGCGCTCGAGGTGACCGGAGCCGCGGTCAACGCCCCGATCGGCACGCGAAGACGCCTGAGGCGGCAAGATGCCTGCCACTGAACGCGTGGAGGGGCTGATCGGTTCGTCGGTAAGGCCCGAGTTGCGGTGGGCCGGTGCCGGTTAGTGTGCCATATTGTCTACCTGCTCCCGCAGTGCCGTTGTCAGCAGGGGCACGTCTGGCAGTCGGCTGGGATCGGACAGCACGGTAATGCACAGCTGCCCGGCGTAGGAGAGCGCTCCGAAGGTGACGGTGACGTTGCCAGTCGTGTTCGGGATGGGAATCACCGCCCGGACCGGGGCGCCGCCGAAGGCCACCGGCTCGGCTGGGCCGTGCAGATTGGTGACGAAGGTGTGAACCAGCCGCTGGCGATTAAGGAGCCGCGGCAGGAGCCCGATCGCCGCCAGCACCCGGAATGCCGGTCCTACCAGGGCCGCTGAACTGCCGGGGACGGCGACCTTGCGACGGCGGGTGATCGCGGCTACCTGAGTCACCCTGGTGGCCAGGTCGCCGCTGACGGGGATGGGCACCGGCATCACCCCCACCTGATTGCCCAGCTGGCCGCCTGTCGCGGTCTGCCGCGCGGATACTGGCACTGACACCATTAGCAAGTCGAATTGCTCGCCCCGGCTTGCCAGTAGCGCCCGCACAGCCGCGCCGACGGCGGCCAGGATCACATCATTGACGGTGCCGCCGTGAGCCCGACCCAGATCGCGGACCGCGGCGAGATCGGCAACGACGACATCGATCCGCCGCTGCGGCCCGGTGCGGCGGTTCAGTGACGTGGCCGGCAGCTTTCGGGGTAGCCGTGCGCCGCCCACCTCGGCGACCCCCTGCCGGAACGCACGCACGCTGCCGGCCACAGCGGCGAGCCGGCGCGCCCGGCCCTTCCAGGCATCAGCGGCGAGTGCGCGAACGCACGGAGGCCGTGCCGGGAACGGTGCCGCGCTTGCACTCTCGGCCTGGAGGCCCGGCGGCCCATCCACTAGCTCCGCCAGGACCGCCAGGCCACCGATCCCGTCCGCCAGCACATGGTTCATGACGATGATCAGGCCAGTGCTGCCGTCGGCTATGCCGGTGACGAACGTGGCAGACCACAGCGGCCTGCTTCGGGGCAGATCCGCACCGAGCAGAGTCCCGGCCACATCGAACAACGCCCGGTCATTGCCTGGCGATGGGCACACTACCTGTTTGACATGGTCCTGCAGGTCAAACCTCCGGTCGTCAGCCCAGAACGGCCGACCGCAGCCCAGGGGCGCCTTGCACAACCGCTGCCGCAGCCGTGGAACCGCCCCGATGCGCTCGCCAAGCAGCCGCTGCGCATCATCGACGTTGAAGCCGGGTCCGCCGCCGAGAACCAGCACAGCGCCCACGTTCATCGGCGCGGGCCCGACGTGGATCGCAAGCTGCATCAAGTCTGCCGGGCTGGCACGATCCACCTGCACCCGCTCTGCGCACACGCCGCCTCCAGTCATAGACCATCCACGGCTGGCAGCCCCTCTTGCTACTGGCTTCGGCAAGGGGCCACGCCGGCCGCCGCGGCGGCTGAACTGGTCGTCATTGAGGTCGTCCCCCCTTGTCAGGCCAGTGAAGCAGCGTCGGTTCGATCCAGCCATGTTGATGTATGCCAGACATGCATTGAGCATGCTCAGTCACGTCCAGCCCGGCCGGACGGCCGTACTAGACTCCCCGACTCGAAGAAGTAGGCGGTGCCCATAGCCAAGGCGGGCGAGAGCAGCACCTGACCGTCATCCCAGACCAGCAGACGCGCCCGGCAGAGACGATCGCGGAGCCGCTGATGTCAGGCTAGGCCGACGACCCCGTCGATAATTTCCCACACGCCGAGGACCGCCAGCATGACTGTCAGCGGCGTGCGCGAGTTGCGGGTCAGGCAGGAGTTCAGCGCGCGAGTTTCGGCTTGGACCAGCCCGGGCGAAGGGTAGATGCTCTTGGTGTGTGGTTTGAGAGTGTTGGGCGGGACAAGCAGAGGTTGGCGATCTCAATGGCGGTCAGGCGGCTTGATAGCAGCCAGAGCACCGCTCGTTCACACTCGCTCAGAAGGCCGCCCCGCGGCAGCCCGCCCGAACGCGACGCGCAGTTGCCGGAGCGGACAGGCTTAGACCCAGTCCCGTTCCGCCCCGTCCGGGCCGACATCGGCGACAGGCCAAAGCGCCCGCAGCCGGCTGGCCGTAGTGGATCTTCTGGCCAGGCGGCATGCACCACAATCGTCGCGAAGCGGCCCGCATGGCAGCCCATGCTGGTGCTCGTCACTGACGCCTGGTAACGCTCGGTCGGGCGGGCCGCACTTACGCACCGCCCGCCTCGGTACGTTACTAGGCGTGGGTGCGCTGGATGTCGTCAGGCTGCTGCCAGGCGCCCGTGTCAGACATCTTCGTGGCCGTGTCCTGGCTGAGCTTGCTCTTCGGAAGCTTGCTGGATGGTCCTTCCAGCGCGCGGAACCACTGACGAGTGGCGGACATCATTGCGGTTCCGCCGACGATCATGCCGGACAGGCCGATCAGGCTTCCGGTGCCGATCAGTACGGCACCGACGATCATCGGCGTGCTGTTCACGCGGAACCTGGTGTACGGAACACTATGACCGTGTTTCATTGCATCCTTCCTGGCGTTGTTGGCTCTCCTCACCGTTCCCCCACTCACCATCGCGACGTCATCCGTACCGGGTGACACTCTGCTTGGGGTGTCTGGAAGATCGGACAAGTAATCGGATGCCTTCGCCGTCCAGAAGGACGAGTTGCATCGTTATGGGCAAAGGTGAACCGTCAACGTTCGCCGACGGCCTGCCCGCACGCTAGGTATCAAGAAACCTCAGGTCAGTAGCTACGACCCTGGGGTGTGACGGGAGCCGCCTATCGGAATCGAACCGATGACCTATTCATTACTAGTGTCCGCAACGGCTTCGCCAGCATCCTGACCTGCGCAGAACCCCGCCACGTCGCGTCGTCGGCTGAACTTGAGCCCTGAGCGGCACCGGCCGACCTTGGTGCCGGGCTCACCCTGAGGTTCCGTACTGGATGGGGACACTGATCGTCTGCTCCTGGGTCCATGCAGTGCCGCCAGGCGGGAGTTGCCAGATGTTCAGTGTCGCGCGGTGGACGGCCAGGGCATCGATCGCGCCGCCGGGGCCAGGCGCGAGGGTGGCGGTACCGGGAGGCAGTTCGGGGAGTGCGCGCCATTGCCCGCCGCTGCCGCTGATCATGTCAGCACGGCCGCTTACCGTGATCACGGCGGTCGCCCCCGCAGTGCTGAATGATGCCGATGCGAGGGCAGCGCCGCCGAGCGGGAGGGCCAGTGAGAGTGCCCAGTGGCGGCCATTGTCGACGGACCAGGCGGCCAGCAGGCTGGCAGTTTTGCCTGTGCCGGCCGCCAGGAGGGCGATGGTCTGGTTGGCGGTCGTGAGGAGCCGCAGCACGGTGAGGTGCTGTCCGGATAGGGCGGCGGGTAGTGCAGGGCCCGTCAGCTTCCAGGTGCCGCCGGTGCTGGCGAATATGGCGGCCGTACCGGGGCGGGAGCATGCGCCGGCGAGCAACGGCAGCCCGGAGGGGCTGAAGGCGGCTGCGGTGAGCGCCTGCAGTCCGCAGTGCCGGCCGGCTGGGGTGGCGGCGATGGAGCGCTGGGTGGCGAGGGTCTTCCAGCTGGTGTAGGCGGGTGCGGCCAGCTCGGCGGTGCCGCCGGCGAGGACGGCGAGAAGGCGCGCGCCGCCGGGGGCTGCGGCGAGGGCGTCGGGGACGTTGGCGAGGGCTCCGTCGAGCGGGCCGGTCGATGCCCAGGCCTGGCCGCCGTCGCCGGTGGAGGTGAGCGGGGTGTAGGTCAGGTTCTGGCTGGGCCGGAACGCCGTAATCACAGACTGCCCGGCGGCGGCCAGTACGAGGCCGCCGTTATCGGCGGTGCCGGGCGGGGTGGCCAGTTTCCAGCGCGGGCTGCCGGCCGGGCGGACGAACAGCTGCCAGAAGTTGTCGTGGGCGGCAGCGGACCCGCCCATGACCGCGACGGCCCAGGTGCCGGCGCCGGTGCCGAGTGAGGTGGCCAGGAACGGCGCGCCGGGCGAGGATGCCTGGGCAGCGGGAGCGGGGGCGGGCGGGGCGGCGCTGCCGCAGGCCGCGACCAGGGCCGTGGCAGCCAGGGCGGCAGCGGTCGCGGCTGACCGGGCGGGCCATCTCATGCGTGCCCCAGCAGCTGGCGGGCGGCGCCGGTCAGTTCCGCGGCGAAGGACGACTTGGTGGCCTGCGTGCCTGGTCCAACGTCGAAGTTCAGTTCCTGACGCACGTGGCCGTCCCGGTCGATGACGAACGCGTAGTCGCCGTGGCCGATCATCGAGCCGGCGGGCAGTATCTCGGGCGGGCCGACTGCGTACTGCCGCCACACTTGCTGCAGCTGCGCCGTGGTGCCAGTGAGGTACAGCCAGTCCGGGACCCCGGTCAGGCCTTCCTGCTGGTCGAACGCCTGGATGTAGCTCACCTGGGTGTTCACGGGGTTGTAGTTGACTGCGACCAGCTCGACGTGCCGGGAGTCGGCGCCGAGCAGCTGCCCGGCCTGCCGGAACTCCTGCGCGATCAGCGGGCAGTCCGTGGTGCATGTGTCGTCCAGGAACGTCAGCAGGACCACCTTGCCGCGCAAGCTCGCCAGCGTGACCGGCTGGCCGTGCTGGTCGGTGAGGCTGAACGCGGGCGCCCGGAAGTTCAGCGGGGCGCTGTTCCCGTCGATGGCCTGGGCCAGGATGGTGTCAGCGACCGGGTTGGCCTGCGCGGCCGCCATCGGCGCCGCTCCGAGGATGATCACGCCGATAGCGCCGATCGCCGCGACCGAGCTGATGCTGGCCGATGCCAGAGCCCGCGGCGCTGCTACGGCCCTGATCTGGTCACGCCACCCCGGCGACGCCGAAGCAGCCCCTGCAGGCGGGAGCGCGGGCTCGGGCGCCGCGGCGAGGGCGAGATAGCCGCCGGCGGCGAGCAGTGCGAACGGGAGCATGCTGTTTGGGTCGGTGCCGAGGCCGCCGAGGAAGCCGAAGTCCTCGATCAGGACCCAGTCCGCCAGGCACAGCACGATGAAGCCGATGAGCACGGGCCGGATCAGCCGCGGCCTGCCGCTGACGAACACCGCGCCGGTCACGGCGAGCGCGGCAACGGCGAGCAGGTTGACGGCGAAGCCGTGCGCCTCGTCGAACCCGGTGAACGCGGTGATCCATGCGGACAGGACATGCGGCTGCGGCGTCGGCGCCATCGCCGATGTCATGCCCGCGAGCGTGCCCGGCTGGCCATGCGAGGTTCCCTGCCAGAACCCGCGGCCCGGCCATGCCTGCAAGACCGCCATGCCCAGCAGGAACAGGCCCAGGCCGCCCAGGACCGCCCGGCCCAGCCGCGGGTTGCGCCACGCGCGGTCGGGTATCGCGATCAGCGCGCCAGCGACGGAGTAGATGAGCACTGCACCGGGGGCACCGAACAGCCAGGTCAGGCCGGGCGCGAAGATCCCGCCGAAGGACTCGCCGAACGCCCAGACCACCAGGCCCCAGCCGATGCTGACAAGGCCGGCGAGGTGGGACAGCGGGCCGCGTGCGGCGACGATGAGCCAGATGCCGATCCCGACCTGGATCCAGACCGCGGAGGCGCCGGCCTGGAGCGGGTGAAAAGACCAGGCGGTCCCGGCCCAGTTCACGACGTCCTGGACCCAGTGCGGGGAGCTCGCCGCGGTCGGCTCGATCACCTGTGACGGTAGCCCGATCGCCATCTTCGGCTGCGCCTGCAGGATCCCGTCGAGCAGCCACAGCACGCCGAAGCCGATTCGCAGCACCTGCCGCCAGGCAGGCTCGGCCGCTACCGGCGTTGTCGCCGCGCCGCCGGCTGCTGCGGGGAGCCACGTGCGCAGGCCGAGCCAGGCAAGCCCGACGACGAGGAAGATCAGCAGGGCGATCAGCCCCTGGTGCAGCAGCGCAGCCCTGAAGGCGGCCACGACGGTCGGGTCGCTGATATTGACTCCGGAGTTCATCCCGGGCATGACGCGGTCTCCTGTTCTGGCTCTCCCGGCGAGCAGTGCGGCATGTCCTGGCTGTCGGGCCGTCTCCGCCGGGCGTCCGGGTCCGGGCGGGCCTGGCCGAACCGCCGCAGCCGAACGCTGCTGGCTACGACGAACGCCGACGACGACGCCATTGCCGCCCCGGCGATAAGGGGGTTGAGGAACCCGGCGGCGGCCAGCGGGATCGCGGCGACGTTGTAGCCGAAGGCCCAGGCCAGGTTGCGGCGGATGACCGCGAGCGTGGCGCGGGCCAGGCTGATCGACTCCGGCACCACGGCCAGGTCATCGCGCAGCAGGATCAGGTCCGCGGCGCTGATCGCCACGTCGGTGCCTGAGCCGAGCGCCAGGCCGAGGTCCGCCTGGGCCAGCGCGGGTGCGTCGTTGATGCCGTCCCCGGCCATCGCGACCCGCCGGCCCTGCACCTGCAACCTCGCCACGACGGCGGCCTTGTCACCGGGCAGCGCCCCGGCGATTACCTCGTCGATGCCCGCCTCGGCGGCGATCGCCCTCGCTACTGTCTCGCTGTCTCCGGTCAGCAGCACGGTGCGCAGGCCGAGGCCTCGCAGCCTGGCGACGGCCGCAGCGGCCGACGGCTTGATGGTGTCGGCGACGGCGACGGCGCCGCGAGCCTGTCCGTCCCACCCGGCCAGGACGACCGTGCGGCCGGCCTGCTCCCACTCCGCGCACTGGCTCGCCAGTGGCTCGGGGACGGTGAGTCCGCGTTCGCGGAGTAGCCGCTGCCGGCCTGCGGTCACCTCGGTGCCCTCGACCACGCCGCGGACACCCAGGCCGGGTTGTGCGCTGAATCCGGTCGCTGCGGGCAGCTGCCCCACCTCCGCGCGTGCCAGCGAGGTCACCGCTGCCGCGACGGGATGCCCGGACGGATCCTCGACCGCGCCTAGGCGTCGGAGCAGCACATCCCTGCGGGTGCCGGCCGCTGGCTGGACCGCGGTGACGGCCAGCATCCCGGTGGTGATGGTCCCGGTCTTGTCCAGCAGCACCGTGTCCACGCTTCGGGAAGACTCCAGTGCCTGATAGCCCTTGATGAAGATGCCGAGCTCAGCTCCCCGCCCGCACGCGACTACCAGGGCGGCGGGCGTCGCCAGCCCGAGCGCGCATGGGCAGGCAATGATCAGCACGGCGAGGCAGGCGCTGACGGCGCGCTCGGCTGGAGCCCCCGCGAGCAGCCAGCCGCCCAGCGTCAGCACGGCGGCCGCGAGCACCGCCGGGACGAAGACGCCGCAGATCCGGTCGGCCAGCCGCTGGGCTGCCGACTTGCCGACCTGGGCCCGGTCGACGAGGGCGATGAGGTGCGCGAGCTGGGTGTCATCGCCGGTGCGGGCGGCGACGACGACAAGCCGGCCGGTCAGGACGATAGTGCCCGCTGCCACCGTCTCGCCAGCGGCGGCCTCGGCCGGCACCGACTCTCCGGTCATCATGCTGGTGTCGACAGCCGATTCGCCGAACTCCACGACCCCGTCGGCGGCGATCGTCTCGCCTGGCCGGATCACGAATTTGTCGCCCGGGCGCAGCTGCGCGACCGGCACGCGCCGCTCGGTGCCGTCGTCGTCCAGCACAGCGGCGTCCTTGGCGCCCGCTGCGGCCAGCTGTCGCATCGCGTCCCCGGCGTCGCGGCGCGCTCGCGCCTCATACCATCGCCCCGCGAGCAGGAAGGTGGTCACCGAGGCCGCGACCTCCAGGTAGATCCCGCCGCCGGAGGCGTGGATCAGCAGCTGCCACGCATTGGCCCTGGACTGCCCGGTGTCGAGGAAGAACATCGCGTACACCGACCAGCCGCACGCAGCGGCGATCCCCAGCGACACCAGCGTGTCCATCGATGCCGAGCCATGCCGGGCGGTCTTCAGGGCCGCGGCGTGGAACGGCCACGCCGCCCACCCGGCGACCGGCACCGCCAGGGCGAGCAGGACCCACTGCCAGCCGGCGAACCGGGACGCGGGGAACAACGACAACTGCACCGATAGGTCACTCAGCGGTACGAAGCACACCAGTGCCACGATCAGCCGGCGCCGCAGGTAGGCGACCCTGTCCGCATCCGGCCCGGCGCCTTCGTGGGCCGGCAAGCCCTCGGCCGGATGGGGGCGCGCCAGCTGGGCGCCGTAGCCCGCCTGCTCCACCGCTTCAATCAGCACGTCTACCGATACCGAGAACGGCGCCGTGACGGTGGCCTTCTCGGTCGCGAAGTTCACCGACGCCGCGACATCACGCAGCGCGCCGAGCTTCTTCTCGACCCGGGCTGCACATGCCGCGCATGTCATGCCCCGGATCGAGAGCTCGACCTCCCTCAGGTCCGGCGGCGAGACCGCGCCGGGAACCACGGCCGATGCCATGCAGCCCTGCCTTCCGGCCGGAACACCCGGCCAGTGCGCGAGATCAGGGAACCCGTCTGCCAGCTCGTGGCTCGCAGAAGCGCGGCGCGACACCACCGCACGCCGGCAATCTACACAGCCGTGAATGCGGCAGGCAACAATTACGAGCACAATAAGCGCGGCCTATTCCGGGCGCATATACCCCGGCCAGGTTCCGCCAATACCCCGGCCCAGTATCGGATGTCTGTGAGCACGTAGCCGCAGGTAGACGGCTCTAATACCCCCCGCGGGTTCCCTTGATACCCGGCCGGGGTTTATCCCAAATGATGGCCATCTTTGCCCGGCAGGCGCTATTCACTGGCTAAGCTTGCGGTCACCTAGCGAGCCGGATTAGCCTTTTACCCGTCATGCGCCGAAGTGAAGTCCGCCCGCCAGCACAGACCGGCTGCCAGCCAGCCAGCTGCCTGCCCGGCACCGCGAGCAGCCGCAGGTGACCGGGCCGTCGTGGCTTGCCGCACTGGTCGCGGCGCTCATGCTGCTGATCGCCGCTAGCTGCGCTGTCCGGCTGGGTATCTCGAGGTCGCGCGGCCGTGCGACCGAGACGGACGCCGACGCGATGCACGTGCTGATGGGCATCGCCATGGCCGGGATGCTCGAGCCGCGGCTCAGCCCCCTTCCCGGCGTCGCCTGGCAGGCCATGTTCGGCGCCGCCGCCGCCTGGTTCGGCTGGCAGGCCATCCGCGCCCGCAGACGCCGACCGAGTGGCTGGCGATGCGCGCACCCCGCACCGCACGCCGTCGAGTGCGCGGCAATGCTCTACATGCTCCTGCCGGCCAGGTCCGCGGGCCACGCGCCCGCGATGGCAATGCCTGGCATGAGCGGGCCCGCAGCTGCAGGCAGCAACCCCGCCATCGCGCTCGTGCTCGCGCTGTTCATGCTCGGCTACGTGCTGTGGACCACTGACCGGATCGCCGCCTTGTCGCGGGGCAGGACGGCCGGGGCTGGGCTCCCCGGCACCGGACCCAGCCTGACGGCGAATGCGACAAAGCCAGCCGCCAGCCAGCTGACTCTCAGCGCATGCGCGCCCGAGCCACGACGCAGCGTCGCTGGCGTGCCGCTCGCGCCCCGGTTCGCCGCCTGCTACAAGATCGCGATGAGCATCGCCATGGGCTACATGCTCATCACGATGCTCTGATGCGGCGAAGCCCTGCTGATCTGGCACCTCCATCAATGCGTGTGGCCGCGCAGTCGCCGCGGCGAGGCACGCCGAGGCACCAAGAACTTGATCTCTCGGATCCTCCTGGCTGCAGGCCAGAGGCACGCCCGAGCGCTCCGGCACCGACGCCGGTCGCCGGCACCTTTGTCGCTGAACCCCGGGCACGCAGCACCGCGGATGCCAGAATCGAATCAATCCCTCCGAGGAGCCGCCATGTCCAGCACGGGTGGCAGGCCGCTACCAGATCACGCCCGGCCACCGAACCGGCGCAGGTTCCTGCTGTCAGCTGCCGGCGCTGCTGCGCTTGCCGCTGCCGGTGCCGAGATCACAGCCCGGCTGACCCGCGCCACCGCCGGTGCGCCCGCGGTCATCGGCGGGCGTGCAATGGCCGCGCCCCAGGCGGGCATGCCCTCGGCTATCGTCGCCAGCCCACTCGCAGCAACTCTTCCGCTGGCGGGGAGGGTCGTCGTGATCGACCCAGGTCACAACCCGCACAACCCCGGCCACGTCACGGAGATCGACGCGCTGGTCAACGCCGGTGGCTTCCTCAAGGCGTGCGACACGGTCGGCGCGGAGACCGACGCCGGATACCCGGAGTTCGACTTCACCCTCGACGTCGCCCGGCAAGCCCGGGCCATCCTGCGGGCCGCCGGCGCAAAAGTGATCCTGACGCAGAACGGCAGCACTGCATACGGGCCCTGCGTCACCCAGCGGGCCGCGATCGGCAACCGGGCCCGAGCCGACGCGGCCATCTCCATCCACGCCGACGGCGGACCGCCAGACGGATACGGTTTCGCGATCCTCGTCCCGGTACTCGTGCAGAACTCGGCCGCCAACAACGGCATGATCATCGAACCGTCCCGGCGCCTCGCCCACGCGCTCCTCAGCCATTTCGCCGCTGCGACCGGCCAGGTCCGATCCACCTACCTCGGCTCCGGCGGCATCCAGCCCCGAGCCGACCTCGGCGGACTCAACTGCTCGACGGTGCCCAAAGTGTTCATCGAGTGCGCCAACATGCGCAACGCAGCAGACGCCGCCAGGGTCACCGACCCACACTGGCGCCATGCCGCCGCCCAGGGCATCGCCGCGTCCATCGCGGCGTTCGTCACCACTGGCTGAACGGGCTTGCGGCCACGCCTACCAGCAGCGGGTCGCGTGGCGCCTGTGCGGCACTCCGCTTCTCCCAGCAGCGACAGGCCGGTCATGACGACTGCCAAGGGGCCCGGACGTGAGCACGGAGGCGGCCAGCTCAATCACTGCGGCCCGAGTGGCCGCAATACAGTGGCCGCCCGCCCACTACAGGTTCTGAGTCGAGATCTTGCTGGTCACGGCCTTCTCGATGGCGTGCACCTCAGCGAGCATCCAGCGCTGATAGTCGTATCCCGTCGGCATGGTCTCGTAGACGCCGACGACGGGCACTCCGGCTGTCAGCGCATTCTGCCGGATCGAGCTCGTCAGGGCGTCGACGACCTGCTGGTTGTAGCAGAAGACCTTGACCTGGTGACGGCTGAAGAGAGCGTTCTCCAGCGCGATGTCCTGCGGCGCCGGGTCGACGCCGTTCATGATGTCGGCCTGGAACCTGAATGGCGTCCGGTTGCTGATGCCCATGGCCGCTAGCAGGTAGTCGGCCACCGGCTCGGTCGTCGCCGCCTGGGTGCCCGGATACCTGGATTTGAACTGCGCGATCGCGGTCAGCCACGGGCGCAGCGAGCTGTCGAACCTGGCGAGGTTAGCCCGGAAATAGGCCGCCCGCTTGGGCAGCAGCGCCGACAGGTCAGCGGCCATGACCTTCGCGGCAGCCGGCATCGTCTTCGGGTCGTACCACAGATGCGGGTTCGGGGTGCTGTCCGGCAGTCCGAGCACCTGCTGGACGACAATTACCTTGCGCTGCGAGCTGGGTGACGCCGACTCGATCCTGCTCATCCAGCTGTCGTAGCCGACGCCGTTCTGGACGATCAGCTGGGCGCTGCTGATCTCCTGCGCGACCTGCGGGCTCGCCTCGAACGTGTGCGGGTCGGTGTTCGGGTTGTCCAGGATCGCGGTCACGTGCACGTACCGGCCGCCGATCTGGCCGAGCACGTTGGCGTACTCGTTCTCGGCGCCGACGGCACTGATCACCGTCGCGCCGTCGGCAGTCGTTGTGGTGCCGCTGCTGCTGCAGGCGGCTGTCGCGAGTGCGAGCCCGGTCATCACTGCCGCCAGGATCGCGAGGCGGCGCGTGCCAGAAGGATGCCTGATAGCCATGCGACGAAACATAGTCTGAGACTGAGTCTCAATGCAAGTTTTGAGGTCACGACTGGCGTCACCGCAATCGAGGCCGAGCAAAGGTCCGCTAACTCACCGCCTCCCGAACTCGCGAGCGGATTCGGCGGCGACGAACCGGACCAGCAGCGGGGCGCCGGCAGGCAACGCGCGTCGTCGGCCTTTTCGGCCCGCTGGGAGCTTCCGGCTCTCTTGTTGGCTGCCCAAATATCAGCTAGTGCCCGCCTGCGTCTATCACGCCTTGCATGAACGGTGGCCAATCGGTTTCGAGCTGCCGGGTGAAGGCGGCACGAACGAGTTCGCGTCTGTCTTCCTCCGCCGGCTCCGTACTGTCCAGACTGTCGACAGCAGGACGTGCAGAGCTGGGTTGCATATCAACTCGTAGGCGCGCCCAGTGATCGTCAGAAGCAGCGCTGGGAAGCCGCCCTGGCCGAGTTCTCGGAGACCGTGCTCCCAGTCGACTCGCAGCTGGCCCCAGGACGTGCCGGCGCTCGCGAGCAGGCGGGTGATGTCACTGAAGAGAACGACGCGTTCGTGACGCCGATCGGCGATGATGTCGGCGCAGCCGAGGATCTGCTGCGCGTCCCACGGCAAGCCCTGCCGCGGGATCGTGACCGGCGCGTACGCGACCGCACTCTCGGCGCTCTCGCCGCCCGGCCAGGGAGAGCGTGCACAAGCCAGTACGGCGGACTCAGAAGGGAGTCGCTGCCGCGTGTATCGGCGTGCGCCTGCTCGGCCGAAGGCATCGAGGTCACCTCGCCCGTTCCCTCAGTCATCCGGCCGGTTGGTGTCATCGCGCCGCCTCGCGGTCACTGGATCACTCCCCCGCGCGCTCCACAACGCGCGGCGAGGGTTTCATCTCCGGTTTGGGCGGCTGAAGAATGGCGTCGCGCTCGCGTTGAATCCAGGTCGGCCAAGCCTCTCCATGGTCTTCCAGATCCGGGTCCTCGCTGGGCACCTTCAAGCCCTTGCGCTCGTCAAGCTTCTCGCGCACTAGACGCCTTTCGGCGGCCAGCCGCATGACCCACTCTGGGGTCTCATATGCCATCTTGCCGGGGACAAGCGCCAGGTCGGCGCGCTCGTCCGGGCTGACCATCGGCTCGGCAGACCGGAGCGGGGCGAGGCGCTCCTTGGGATGTCTTCGCCGGAGTTCTGAGTCGGCGGAAATCGCCAGGTGGCGGTACTGCGCAGTGGCCAGCTCCCATTCGCGGCGTGCCTCCATCGTCTGGGCCAGCTCCGCCTCCCGCTCCCCGTAGACGCGTTCCATGACCCGGTACGAGCTGGCGACTGCCGACGCTCGCCGACTGCCAGTCCGCAGGCTAGCTATCAAGAAACCCCAGGTCAGCGCGGGTGACCTGGGGCTGTGGAGTCGAGCCGCCTATCGGAATCGAACCGATGACCTATTCATTACGAGTGTCCGCAATGGCATCGCTGGCTTCGTGACCTGCGCATACTCACGTCGTATTGCGTCATCAGACCCTGTTGAGGCTCGGTTCTCAGGTCTCTCATTGACAGTCCCATTGACAGGTTGCCCTCGACGGCGAGGCGTTGTCGTGGCCGCGAGCCCTGAAACACCTTCCTGATCCGGAGACCAATTCGGTAACTCCGCGTAGCGGGCACAGCATCGCCGCTCGAACCCGGCCGCCTCCAGCAAGCAGAACGCTGGCTTCCAGTAATCCGACGTCGCTTCCATCACCACCCGCGTTACCCCCCAGGCAGCGCAGGTGGTCGGCCTCCTCGTGACTCAAGCCTGCCTAACGCGGCAATGGACCGAGTCCGGCCAGCTGCCCATCCTGGCCTCCGGCCCGCGCAAGGCGGACGCCATCGTGCGGCCAGCGTTCTCGGCGATCGGCCGCAAGGCCGTGTGGCTGGGCGACGCCGGACGCGGACAGCCGGAAGAAGCTAGTCGTCAACGCGTACATGTCCACCCTGATCGAGGGCGTGGCCGAAGCCCTCGACGGTCAGGCAGCGGTAAGCCGGCCGGGCGCTAGTCGCCGGCGCCGATAACCTTGAAGTCCCGGTTGACGAAAACATGGTGCGGCCAGTTGACACCTATGTTGTGGACTTCGTAGTCGCCGTTGGTCAGCTCCACGACTCGGTCGACGACCCCCCCCCCGGGTAGGCGGTCAGCGAGGCTTGGGTTGCTTTATCCGCCACCGTTCCGGTTGCGATCGTGCCCTGCCCCTGGGTGCTCCCAGGTGGCCGCCTCGAACAGGTGGACGAAGGCGTACCAACAGGAGCTCCCGTGATCGCGATCACGGCGGTGGCGCGGGTAGCCCGGCCGCCCGGCGCGGAACGCTCAGTGACTCTGCGTGTGGGTTCGCCATCGATGGTCCGTCAGCGTCAATCATGCAGCGGACGGTTGCGCAGGGCAGCGCGATTCGGCGTCGTGGCACCTAGGACAGTCTGACAGCGCTGCTCTACTGCCCTGTGCCTGCGTCACCCTGGCCGCGCTATGTCAGGGCTCCCGCTGCCCTGCTGGTCCTCCGTGATCGCCGTCGCCGGTGCCCGCGCCAGCCTGGCCGTCGCCGTCACCTTCTCCGGGCCCGGCGATGAGTCAGAGCACGCCGAGCTCCTGCGCCTGCTCGCGGAATGCTTTCCGCGTGTACCAGGCGGTGACGACCGCGAATAGGGCCAGCAGCGCGCCGGTGCCTACCGAGGGGCAACGGCCGTCCGCGGCATGGCCCGGCTTGAACGGGCCGCCAGCCTGACTGGGCATGCCTGGTAGTACCACTCAAGACGACGGAACGGCGATCCAGTCGAAGTCACCAGTTCCGGGAAGCGGGTCCAGCCGGAAGTTGGTCCCTCCGGCTGGCTGGGTGACAGGCGTGCTCTGCGCAGTCCCGACATACGTGATTTCCACGATCGAGCCGTCCGGAATGCCGTCTACTGTGCAGCCGAAGGGCCCGGCGGTTATGGTGCCCACGGTCGTCGCATCCGGCCCGAACGAGGACACGGCGCTACAGCCCGCTGGGTACCCTTCAGTGCCGCCGAGGCCGGTGGAGCTGTAGAAGACCTGCCCGCCGTCTATGTCCGATGACCCGGCCGGCCCTGCCGGTCCTTGCTGTCCCGCCGGTCCCTCTGGTCCCGCCGGTCCGGAGGGGCCTGCTGCGCCGTTGCAGGCGTAGGCGACGTTGTTGTTGCCATCGGTGATGGACGCGCCGCCGTTGCCGCAGTTAGGGTCACCTGATGCTAGCGACGATACGATCGCGCCGATACCTGGTAGTCCCTGTGCTCCTGCTGGTCCCTGCGCCCCGGCTGGCCCCGTTGCGCCTACCGGGCCTGCTGATCCTGTAGCGCCTACGTCGCCCGTCGGCCCCATCGCGCCTACTGGCCCTGCCGGGCCAGACTGGTTCCAGGAGATCGCCGTGGTGCCCTTGGGGCAGGTCGTCCCCGAATCCTGGAGGACGAAGACATGGCTGCCATTGACGGCCTGGTTTGTGTAGCAGCCGTGGACCACGCCGCTGGAGTCCACCGGGCCGCTGCTCGCGATAGCCGCGCCAGCCACGCCAGCGCCCGTTAAGGCGAGCGCCACCAAACCCGAGATGATCCCCGCCCGTTTGCTGATCATGTGCATTTCCCGCTCTCCTCTCGTCAGCGGCCCGCCGGCCGAGAGGAGTGGCCGGCGGGTCCGCCTCCGCACATGGTGAGCCGCGGCGGCAGGCGCTAGCGTCAGGGAAATCCCCTACTTTTAGCGACCACGGGGACGGTTGCAGCCGCTTTAGTCGGCCGCAGTGCTGGCTGAGCTAGCGTCCGGCTTCGTGGCGGGGCCGGTATCAGACGCTCGGGGCAACCGGCAACCCGGCACGACACCCGCAAGTACCCCCGCGCCTCGTGAAGTGTCGGCCAGCGCAGGCGGGCAGTCGCGGCATTCAGCTCACCGTTATCGTTCCGCCGGTCCTGGCAGCACTGTCGAATCCCACCTTGAGTGCGTCTGCGCCGAGGTCGCCATTCACTCCCGGTGCGAACTCATCGCCAAGGCGGCGGATGCGCAGGGATCCTAAACATCGGGGGATTCCCCCGATGCTGCGGCGGCGCGCTGCTGCGATCCTCGGAGGACCTGGGGGGGCGGCAGGCACATCAAGCGCGAGGCGGGCTGAATGTCGGCATCAGATGGCTCCGGGCGCCCCGTCCGGACAGGAGAGGACCGGCCGGAGCCCAGCGTGACCGCGGCACCGGGAACTCCTCCGCCAGCGGGCCGGCTGGTCCTTGAGCTGATCATCGCTGACACCGAGCCGCTGAGCGGCACGGTCGGCGGCCCGGGCAGTCCGTCCCGGACCGCATTTCACGGATGGATCGACCTGATGAGCGCCATCAACAGCCTGCGTGCCGCCAGTGCGGAACGTGGCGACACGCCGTCCGGGCCGTGAGGCTCTTTCGGCCGGTCACCTCTGCCGAATTTCGGATGCCTGAACATAGTGAGGAGCAGTGTCGTCATGGGCCGTTACGCGAAAGCATTCCGCCACAGCCTGGAGAGCCCGGAGGAGTTCTGGGGCAGCACTGGCCAGGGAGTGGACTGGTATCGCCAGCCGACGGTGGTGCTGGACCGATCCAGCCCGCCGTTCTACCGTTGGTTCGCCGACGGGGTGCTGAACACCTGTTTCAACACCGTGGACCGGCACGTGCGCGACGGCCGCGGCGACCAGCCAGCGCTGATCTACGACAGCCCGGTGACGGGCACCTGCCGCATCCTGACCTACCGGCAGCTACTGGATGAGGTAGCGCGGTTCGCTGGGCTGCTGCGCGGCCTGGGGACGGGCGCCGGAGACCGGGTGGTCATCTACATGCCGATGATCCCCGAGGCGGTGGTCGCGATGCTGGCGTGCGCGCGGATTGGCGCCGTGCATTCGGTGGTGTTCGGCGGCTTCGCCGCGCGTGAGCTGGCACTGCGCATCGATGACGCGACTCCCGCGGTCGTGGTATCGGCGTCCTGCGGGATCGAGGCCGGCCGGGTGCTGGAGTACAAGCCAATCCTGGACCGGGCGATCGGGCTGTCGGCCCACAAGCCGCGGTGGTGCGTGATCCTGCAGCGCCCGCAGGCACCTGCTTCGCTGGTCGCCGGCCACGACCTGGACTGGGAGCAGGCGATGGCCGGCGCTGAGCCGGCCGGATGCGTTCCGGTGGCCGCCTCCGATCCGCTGTACATCCTGTACACCTCCGGCACCACCGGCAAGCCCAAGGGCGTCGTCCGCGACAACGGCGGCCACGCGGTCGCGCTGCGCTGGAGCATGGCGCACATCTACGACACCCGGCCCGGCGAGGTGTTCTGGGCCGCCTCCGACATCGGCTGGGTAGTCGGGCACTCCTACATCGTCTACGCCCCGCTGCTGGCCGGCTGCACCACGGTGCTGTATGAGGGCAAGCCGGTCGGCACGCCGGACGCCGGGGCGTTCTGGCGGGTGATTGCCGAGCACCAGGTCAAGTCACTGTTCACCGCGCCCACCGCGTTGCGGGCGATCAAGAAGGAAGACCCGGCCGGTAAATTTGCCCGCCAGCATGACTTGTCCGCTTTCCGGTACCTGTTCCTGGCCGGTGAGCGCCTCGACCCGGAAACCTACCGGTGGGCAGGCGAAATGCTCGGCGTCCCGGTGATCGACCACTGGTGGCAGACCGAGACCGGCTGGCCGATCGCCGCCGACCTGATGGGACTGGATCCGATGGCCACCAAGCCCGGCTCGCCCACCGTGCCGGTACCCGGCTACGACGTGCACGTCGTCGACCCGGCTACCGGAGCCGACGTCCCACCTGGAACCACCGGGGACATCGTGATCCGGCTGCCGCTGCCGCCCGGCTGCCTGACCACGTTGTGGGGCGACGACCCGCGGTTCATCAGCTCCTACCTGGACCGCTACCCCGGCGCGTACCTCACCGGAGACGGCGGATACCGCGACAGCGACGGGTACTTGTACGTCATGGGCCGCACCGACGACGTCATTAACGTCGCAGGCCACCGACTGTCCACCGGGGAAATGGAAGAAGTCCTCGCCAGCCATCCGGCCGTGGCCGAATGCGCCGTCATCGGCGTCAGCGACGAACTCAAGGGCCAGATCCCGCGTGGATTCGTCGTGCTCAAGGCAGGCATCGACGCCGACCCCGGTGCGCTGCGCGCCGAACTCGTCGAGCTGATCCGCGACCAGATAGGCGCCGTCGCCGCCCTGCGCAGAGTGGACATCATCGCTGGACTGCCCAAGACCCGGTCCGGCAAGATACTGCGCAAGACCATGCGCGGCATCGCGGACGGCAACGACGAGCCCACACCGGCCACCATCGACGACGCCTCCGTCCTCGAAGCACTCCGGCCTCTGCTGACCGACACCGGCTGAGCAAGGACACGGCCTCGGCATTCCCTGCCGAACGGATCACCCGCACCTCCGGTCGCTGCAAGCCGCACACGGATCCTGGCCCCACTGAGCCAGGGTCAACGCCAGACCCCAGGTGCCGGCCGCGCGCTAGCAGTAGTCCGCACACCGGCGGCCGAACCACCCAGTCGTGCATACTCACCAGGTACTCGCCCTGGCGGCTGACGAGGCTGGAGAAGACTGGCCACTGGCCGGACCTCATCGCGCGGGTAGGGGACTGGTCGTGGAGTCGCGGGCGGTCGCTCCGGGAGTAGTGTTAGTGCTGACTGACCGCTCGGGACGTAGCCCCCTCCTCCTCCTGTCTCCGTCCTGTTCACCCGCGGGCAGTCAGAGGCATTGACCGCAGCAGGCGGTGCCCTGGCGCGACGTGCCGCCCGATGCCGCGACGTTTCTCGGGTCGGCCTATCACCGGAACCGGCCGCACCGCCCTCGTCATGGGCCCGAGGCGCCGCACGCAATCGGAAGGGGCTACCGCGATCGGCGTATCACGAAGCCGGCGTGGGACGCGAGGGCGATGTCGATCGGCGGAGAGTTTCCGGTCGCTCGTGCCGGTCAGCCAGGCGGCGGCTCTGGCCGGCTGCTGACAGCTAGGAGTTCCCGGCGGGAGTGGATGCCGAGCTTGGCAAAGATCCGCTGAAGATGACTCTCGATGGTCTTCTCGGAGAGGTAGAGCTGATTGGCGATCTCCTTGTTGCTGAGCCTCGCCGCGGCTAGCTCGGCCACCCGTTGCTCCTGCGCTGTGAGCGCTGCCGGCTCGGCTCGGCTGCGGCGACGGCCGCCGGCGACGTTGAGTTCCTGGCTGGCCAGGGCGGCGAGCCAGGCCGCTCCGGAATCGGCCGCGAGCTGGTGGGCCTGCGCGAGCAGCGGGCGGGCGGCGACCGGCTGGCCGCTGCGCCGCAGGAACCGCCCGTACTCCAGCAAGGTCTGCAGCCGTTCGAGCGGAAGATCCGTCTGGCCGTGCAGGTCGAGTGCCTCGCGGAAGAAGGCATCCGTGCCCATGTGATCGCCGGCGCTCTCGGCTAGCCGGGCCCTGCCGCCGAGCGCAGCGATTCGCGGCCACAGGCACGGCAGCCGCTCGGCGCAGGCATCGAGCCAGGAGATGAGCCGCAGCGCATCGGTCCGCCTGCCGCAGCCGAGGTAGGCGGCGATCGCGTGGCCCGCCCAGGGCACCTCGCAAGGCTCGCCGATCCCGACGCGTCGAGTCGTGGCTTCCATCCCGGCGTACGTCTGGCTCGCCTCGGCGAACCGTCCTTCGGCAACGAGCCGCCACCCCCGGGCGTAAGACAGCCACAGCTCGGCCGACCAGGCGCCGATGGCCTTGACGATCGGCTCGGCCGCGCTGATGCATGCCTCGCTGTCCTCCAGCCGGGCCGTATGGAGCAGCACCAGGGCACGCGCTGCCGCAGCGAGCGGCCCGGCCAGCGGGACAAGGTCCGTGAGCCTGGCGGCCCGCTCGGCCATCTGGGCTGCCTCGCCGATGCGCAGCCGCCTGATCAGCGTGTCCGTGCAAGCGACGACGGCTACAGCCTCTACCCCGACGGCACATAGCTGCTCGGCGGCTTGGAGGGCAACGCCGAAGAAATGCTCTGATTCGGCCAGGCGCTCGGTGTACTTGGCCGCCGACGCGTACGTGATGAGCGCCCCCCAAACCGAGGCAGCATCGACGGCCCACGATGACGGGTCAGACTCGACGCTGCACGCGGCGGCTCTGGCCAGTTCCAGCCCCCGCGGATCCCCGGTCTCCACGGCCGTCAGGCCCCACGCTGCATCGACCTGCCGCCTCAGCGCGTGACCGTACGGTGAGGTGTCCCGCCTGGCCGTGGTCATGACGCGGTGCGCCTGCCCGGGGCCGGCGCACAGCCAGGCTGCATGGCCGTAGGCGAGGTAGGTGCGGACGGTGGCGCGGGGATCGACGTCTGCGGTCAGGCTGGCGCATTCCTTAAACCGGTCCGCTGCGGCCGGGTAGGCACCCGCGTGCATCAGGGCTCGGGCCAGGCTGCGCAGCGCCGCGGCCCGGGTCATCGCGGGCAGAGCAGGCCGGGACAGGACCCGGTTGCAGGCAACGGCGGCCTCGGCCGACCGGCCTGCGAAGGTCAGCGCATCGGCGTAGCTCACGAGCAAGCTGGGCATGGCCTGCTCGCCGGCCAGCCCCGCCGCGGCCTCCAGGACGGTGACCGCAGTCGCGAGCGCGCCGGCCCGCTGCGCGGAGCGGCCGGCCCGTTCCAGCAGGCTGATCGCCCGCATATCGCCAGCCAGGCCCGCCTGGATGGCATGCTCGGCTGCCTCAGCGTCGAGCCCGCGATCGGCTAGCAGCGTGAATGCGCGAGCGTGCAGCCGCCCGCGCTGCGCAGCGCCCAGGTCGTCGTACAGGGCCTGGCGGAACAGGGGATGGGCGAACTGCAGGCTTCCCGCGGCGGTCCCCAGCACCAAGCCGCCGCGATCGAGTGCCTCCAGCGCCAGATCACCTTCGGCGTCAGTCAGCTGGGCGAGCTGCAGCGCGATCCCGACGCGGAAGCGGTCGCCCAGAACGGCCGCGGCCTGGGCGCAGCGCATTCCGGCGGCTGGCAGGCCGGCGAACCTGGCGAGCAGCAGGTCCACAGGACTTGCCTGAACATCAGGGCGCACTCGTCCTGGGATTTCTTCGCCCCTGGCGGCCATCAGGGCGAGCTGCTCGAGCAGTAACGGGTTCCCGGCGCTGACGTCCCAGGCGCGCGCGGCCTCCTCCTCGCGTAGCTCCCGGCCAAGCCTGGCGGCTAGCAGCGCGCCCGCGCTCGCTGTGCCTAGCGGCGCGAGCCGCTGGGTCGCCGCGTGTCCGTCTCCTGCCAGCCGCGCGGCCAGCCCGTCGGCCTCAGCCGGCCATGACCTCAGCGCGGCGATCACGGCGACCTTCAGCGTGCCGAGCCGGCGGCAAAGAAACGACAGCAGTGACAGCGAATCAGCATCTGCCCAGTGCAGGTCATCCAGGGCGATCAGCGCCGGGCCGGCGCCGCGGGTCCCCAGCCACCGCAGCGCACTGTAGAACTGCGCGCCCCGGGCGTCGGATCCCGTCAGCTCAGATCCCGTCTCCTGCAAGATGCCGGATCCGCCAAGCTCGGTAAATGCCTGGCTGAGCAGACCGAACGGCAGCGCTGTCTCCATCGGATCGCCACAGCCCGAGCCGACCACGAAGCCTCGACCCGTTGCCAATCGACGAGCCCGGTCGACAAGTGTCGTCTTCCCCAGTCCAGGATCGCCGAGGATGAAAAGTGCCCCGGCGCCTCCCGCCGCAGTGCGCTCGAGGAGTCCGGCGATGGCGTCGCTTACCGCCTCCCGCTCCCAGAGCACGTCCGCGTCGGACACGCCTAGTCCCTCCCGTGAATCCTGCTTTCCGCCAGCGTGACACCGCGCCAGGATCCGCGTCCACTACCGACCTGGGCGGCAGGCGCCTACTTCTCCATCAACGCATCGCAAGCCAGGTGCTGGGAAAGCCTGCGGTCGTGCCGCCCGAACGGCTGCTCCTAGAGACGGACCATCCCTTCGGCGAACGATCCGAGTCGCCCCCCCCGCGCACCGGCTATCGGGCTCGGTGGGAGCGTGAGCGCGCGGCGAAGGCCGCCGCTGCAACCGGGGAGGGCTGAGGCTGGCAGGTAGCCGGTTACGTGCTCGGCGCCCTTGTGGTCGTAGCCATCGTGGAGCGGGCCGTCAACCCTCGCCGCCGCGAGCTGCGCAAGCGGGCGAGTGACAAGGATCCGACCGATCCGCTACAACGGATTTTCTCTGCCCTTGATCCCCAGCCCGGAGCCGTGCTCGCGGGCACAATCCACCGCAGCCGCGATTTCGGCCGCCGACTCCGCCGCGACGACCCGCGGGCTGTGCACGGACATGCGCCCGCCGTGCCAGCGGACCCGCGGGCGATCCAGGACGACCCCGGTGCCTTTCAGCTTGCTACGGACATGGGTCATCGTTGCTCCTCTCCCGAACGGGCGCGGGTCCTGTACCGGCTGCGGCTGCACGTTCACATGGAAACGGCGGGACACCTTCCGATGCCCCGCCGCCCGATTGGTTCTAACCGGCGGTCTGAGCGCAGAGCGCGTAGGCGTAGCCGGTCTGGCTGTCGATGCTGTTGTTATACAGCTCCACGAACCATCCGTTGTAGCTGCTGTTCGGGCTGTCGTCGTTCACGTTGACGGACCCCGAGCTATCGAACCCGCCACCGGTCACGACCCAGTTCTCGCCCGTGACACCCGAGGTGGGGCAGGAGACGTTGATGTCGGTCACGGCCAGCGCTGGCAGGTTCTGCACAGACCCCTCGACCTGGTAGTAGGCCGGTCCCGGGCCGGCTGGCCCGGTTGCGCCCTGCGGTCCGGTCTCACCCTTGGCGCCGTTCGTGCCGTTGGTGCCGTTCGTGCCGTTGGTGCCGTTGCACACATCGCCCACATCAGCCGCGGCGTCACTGATCTGGACACCACCTTCCGGGCAGGCCGTTGTGCTCGATGCTCCGACGATCAGGCCCGGGCCGGTGGGCCCGACCGAGCCCTGCGGGCCAGCCGGACCCTGCGGTCCTGTCGCTCCGATAGCGCCGGTAGCACCAGTCGGCCCGGTGGGACCAGCCGGACCCTGCGGCCCCACCTCCCCCCACGACACCGCACTCTCGCTGGACGGGCAACTCGTTCCCGCGTTCTGCAAGGTCAGCTGACTAGAGCCGGTCTTGTTGGGGGCCGTGTAGCAGCCGGAGATTCACCCCGTTACTGCTGACCGGACTGCCGCTGGTAGTTGCCATCGCAACAGCGGCACCACCGCCCAGCAGGACTACGACCGCGCCGCCGACAAGCGCAGCGCGCTTGGTTCAATGCATCATTACGGGACTTCCCCTCCTCTGATGGCCGTTGTACTGGTACCGGTGCAACTGACCGGGCTCACCCCCAGCAGGATGCGCTCTGCGAGGCTGGCTTAGCGTCGGGGGAATCCCCTGACTTTAGCGGCGAGTCAGACGGCCGCGACGGCTTGATCACGTTGGCAGCACGGGCCTGGGCCGGAAGGTTTCGGGACCGCCCGCCTTGACGGCGGCGGGGTCCTCGAGCCAGGACAATGACGGCCCGGCCTCTCTGCCACCTTTGCCGATAACTGTGCCAATGGACCTAGCGTCTCAGTCATGCCACAGTCGCGTTCATCGGCCAAGGGACACATCCACAAGTGCGGCAGCCGCCGTCACCAGGTCCGGACCGCCGTCGGCTAAGTAGCAAGAAACCCCAGGTCAGCGAGGGTGACCTGGGGCAGTGGAGTCGAGCCGCCTATCGGAATCGAACCGATGACCTATTCATTACGAGTGAATCGCTCTGCCGACTGAGCTAAGGCGGCGCGCACCCGGCGAACCGGGCGAGCGACAGGAGTCTACCGGTCCCCGGCTGATTCACGCGCACTGCCGTGCATCGCCTCGTACGCCTGCCGCGAGCCGCACACGCTGGCCTTCGGGCAGGCCGTCCGGCGGCCATCTTCGGCCAGTTTGACGATTACGGTGTCGGACGGCACGTTGTGCCCGACCACGACGCCAGGCCCATCCGGCGTCTCGACCGCCTCGCCCTGTCGCGGCGCGGTGGCGTGGAAGTCCTGATAGAGCGGGTGCTCGTACTTCAGGCAGCACATCAGCCGACCGCAAGCCCCCGCGATCCGCAGCGGGTTGACCGGCAGGTCCTGGTCTTTGGCCATCCGCACGGACACCGGCTCAAAATCTTTCAGGAACGTGGCACAGCACAGGTCGCGGCCGCACGGACCTATGCCGCCCTGCAGCCGAGCCTCATCCCGCGGCCCGATCTGCCGTAGCTCGACCCGCGCGCGCAGCTTCGCGGCCAGGTCCCTGACCAGCACGCGGAAGTCGACCCGGTGCGGAGCGCTGAAATACACCGTGAACGTGTTGGGCTTGTCCAGGTAGTCGACCGCGATGATCTTCATGGGCAGCTCATACTGGCGGACCAGCCGGCGGGTCGCGACACGCGCCTCGGCTCGGCGCGCCCGGTTCGACTCATCCCGGCTGACGTCATGCTCGTCCGCCAGGCCGGCGCAGACCGGCAGTCCCGCGATGTCGTCGTCGACCCACTGCGGCGCCCAGATGCACTCGGCCACCTCGGGACCGGAGTCCGTCGGCACGAGCACCTTGGTGCCGACTGTGGGCTGATACGGGCCGGGATCCAGGTAATACAGTCGCCCGCTCCGCTGGAAGCTCACCGCCATCATCATGCCCACGGCCCCACATTACGGCCTGGTAACACCGCACGTCACGTGCGTGCGTCCGCTTGGGCGTCGGCATCCGCGCCGGGAGCACGCCAGCCGGACGCTTTGATCGCCGCTATCCCGCCAGGGCGAGCGTCAGCTCCTCAACCGCCAGCAGCGGCGCGACGTTCGCCTCCAGTCGCTGCCGGCATCGCATGATGGCCTCGACCTTGCGCACGGTGTCACCCGGACCGGACGCGGCCGCCTGCCCGCGCAGTTCCTCGGTGCGGACCTCATTGGCCAGCTCGACTGACGCACCGAGCTGAATCGCTAGCACGTCGCGGTAGTAACCGGCCAGATCCAGCAGGGCCCGGTCCAGCGCATCCCGCTTGAGCCTGGTGGCTCGCGACTTCTGCCGGTCCTCCAGGTCGCGCATCGCGCCAGCGCCACCGCGCAGGGCGGTCGCGACGCCCTTGCCCGTCGACCCCTCGCCAAACGCGCGGCGCAGCGCATCGCGCTCGGGCTCGTTTAGTTCTTCCGTCGTCGCGGCAGCCTCCGCCTCGGCCGCCTTGACGAGAGCGGCGGCGGCCCGGAGCGCGTCGCCCAGGCTGCCAACGAGGCCGGGCACCCGCAGCACCTCGGCTCGTCTGCGGGCCGCCTCCTCGTCGGTGGCGAGCCGGCGGGCCCGGCCGATGTGCCCCTGCGCGGCGAGCGCCGCTGCCCTGGCTCGCTCGGCCGGGATGCCCTCGCGCTCCAGCACCTCGGTCACCGCCGACGTCCGCGGCGAGACCAGGGTCACGAGCCGGCAGCGCGACCTGATGGTGGTCGGCAGGTCGTCCGCGTACGGAGCGCACAGCAGCCAGACCGTCCGGGGCGCCGGCTCCTCGATGGCCTTGAGCAGCGCGTTCGCCGCCTGCTCCGTGCACCGGTCAGCGTCCTCGAACAGCACGATCCGCCACCGTCCGTAGACCGGCGCGGCGGCAGCCTTGAGCACCAGGTCCCTGGTCTGCCGGACGCCGTAAGACAGCCCATCGGGCCTGACCAGCAGCAGGTCGGCGTGGGCTCCGGCCGCGACCTGGCGACACGACGCGCACTCGCCGCAGCCCTGCTGGTCGCAGAGCAGCGCGGCGGCGAAGGCGCGCGCGGCCAGCGAGCGCCCGGACCCCGGCGGCCCGGTAAACAGCCAAGCGTGGGTCATCCCAGCGGCCGCGCCGGGCACGCCCGTACCGCGCGCCGACGCTGACGTGGCCGCGCTCGCGGCGACGGCACGCTGCAACTGCTCGACCACGATCTCCTGGCCGATCAGCTCGCCGAATACGGCACCATGCATCTGATCTGTCACTCGCGTATCGCCGGGAACGAGCCCGTGTTCTCTTCAGCCGCGAACGGGACCGGGTCTGGCAGCAGTTCGCGAACCCGGTGCTGGATGTCGCGGCTGACGTCAGCCTCAGGACGCGCCGCATCCAGGACGAGATACCGGTTCGGCTCGGCGTTCGCGAGCGCGAGAAATCCGCCGCGAACCCGCTGGTGGAAGTCCACCGGCTCGGACTCGAGCCGGTCGGCCGAGCTGAGCCTCCGGCCAAGGCCGGTGACCGGTGGCAGATCGAGCAGGATCGTCAGGTCAGGGGTGAGCCCGCCAGTGGCCCAGCGGTTCAGCTCGGCGATCTCGGTGACGGGCAGCTGCCGGCCGGCGCCCTGATAGGCGAGCGTGGAGTCAACGTAGCGGTCGGTCACCACGATCGCGCCGCGCTCCAGCGCCGGAAGGATCACCGCCTGCACGTGCTCTGCCCGGTCCGCGGCGTACATCAGCGTCTCTGCCCGCGGCGACAGGCCTGCGTGCGCGGTGTCAAGCAGCAGCGCTCGCAGCCGCATCCCGACCTTCGTCGCGCCGGGCTCGTGGGTCGTGATGACGTCGTAACCCTGGTCGCGCAGCCAGATCGCCAGCAGCCTGGCTTGTGTCGACTTGCCGGCTCCCTCGCCGCCTTCCAGCGCCAGGAATACGCCGGGCCGCCGGCTCGGGCCGCCAGCCGACTCGTGATCGCCGCTGGCCTTCCCGGTGCCGTTCCGCTTGCCCATCCCAGTGCCCTTGCCGTTACCGTTGCCGCTCGCAGCCGCCTTCGGGTCGTGCCGGAACGCCGAGCCCAGATCGGCCAGCAGCGGCACGCCCCGGCGATCGTCCATCTGCCGGTAGGACAGCCGGCCAAGGACGAGCGCGACGGCGGCGCCGAGCAGCAGGACCAGGTTGTACCCGATGTTGAGGTATGCGACGCCGCCGACCCGCAAGGTCGTGCCGCCCATCGCGTGGACCAGCGCATTGAACCCGCCCGCGAGCGTCGGCGCGATGGCGATCACGGCGAACAGGATCACCCGGATCGCCGACTGCAGGAACGCGAACGTGCGCCCGCGGGTGGCGTCGTCCACTTCCAGGCCGACCACCGTGTAGCCGGTCACGTACGCAACGCCGGCGCAGGCACCGAGCACGATGGTCAGGATGACGACCAGGACCAGGTTGGGAATGAGCGCGATGATCGCCAGCGGCAGCGCCGCGAACATGATGGACACCCCGAACAGCCGCCGCCGGGAGAAGCCGCGCAGCAAGCGCAGCCCGAGGAACATGCCGAGCGCGAGCCCGAAGAAGATGGCGGCGAACACCGCACCCCACCCGGCGCTGCCGCCGCCGAGCGTATAGCGCACATACGACGGGCCGAGTCCGACCACGACGCCACCCGCCGCGAACGCGCCCGTCATGCCGACGACGATGCCCCGCACGACCTGGGTCTGGCCGAGGAATTTCCAGCCTTCCCAGATCGACTTGAGCACCGAGGGTGTCGACGTGGCGCCCGTGGGCCTGCGGCGCAGTTCGCGCAGCGTCACGATCGTCAGTGCCGACACCACGAACGTGACCGCGTTGAAGTACAGCGCCAGGTTGACCTGGTTGGTCGAGAAGTATCCCGAGATATGGGTGCTCACGATCGCGAGCAGGGCGAACAGCAGTCCCGCGACGGGCGCGGTGCCGTAGGTCGTGAACAGGCTCAGCTGATTCGCCTGCTCCAGCTTGTCCGGCGGCACCAGGTTCGGCACCGACGCGTCCTTGGCCGGCGTCCAGAACAGCGACGCGCACGAGGCGAGGAACTGAACGATGTACACCCACGTCAGTTGGGGGGCGAACCCGACCGCCAGGTTGATCGGGATGGTGATGTACAGCACGGCCCTGATCACGTCGCCGATGATCATGTTCATCCGGCGGTCGAACTTGTCCGCGACCGCCCCGGCCAGCGGACCGAAGATCAGCGCAGGCAGCAACGATGTCAGCCAGACGCCGCTGACCGCGTATGCGCTGCCGCCCGCATGGCCGAGCTTCGCGGCCAGGAAGGACAGGGCCAGCAGGCTCAGCCAGTCCCCGAGGCTCGACAGCGACAGGGCGATCCACAGGCGCCGGAATGGCGTGATCGACAGCACGCCAGAGCCACGGGCGCCCAAAGGGGATCTAAAGTTCACTGCGCCAGGTTATCGGCCCGGCCAGGCGGCTGGTTGCCCACAGCGCGAAGCTGCCGCTCTCTGACACGACAATTCGGCTGGGAACGGGGCCGCTCCAGCCTGTCATGCCTCGTCACGCACTCCAGCATTCGCTCGGCCAGTCGTCCGTCGGCGAGGCCGCCTTCCGCGCCCGGGCCGGCGGCGCGGGCCAGGACCGCTGCCCTGGGCCAGCCAGTCCTGCCCGGCCTAGCTGTCGTGTCCATCCCCGGAAGCAGCCTTCTTGGTGGCGCGGGCCCTGGTCCCGCCCTGGCCGGCCCCGGCCGCCTTAGTACCAGCGGTCTTGCCGGCCGCCGTCTTGCCGGCCGCCGTCTTGCCGGCCGCCGTCTTGCCGGCCGCCGTCTTGCCGGCCGCCGTCTTGCCCGCCGCGGTCTTCGTGGACCGGGTCCCGGCCTTCCGCTTCGGTGCCGGTGCCGCCGCCCGTCGTTCGGCCAGCAACTCGATCGCGCGCTGCGGCGTGATCGACTCGATCGTGTCGCCCTTGCGCAGCGAGGCGTTCGTCTCGCCGTCAGTCACGTACGGGCCGAACCTGCCTTCACGCAGGACGATCGGCCGGCCGCTGGCCGAGTCCGGGCCGAGTTCCTTGAGCGGTGGCGCCGCCGCGGCCCTGGCTGCCCGGCCACGCGGCTTGGGCTGGGCAAGCAGCACCTTCGCCTCGTCCATCGTGATCGTGAACATCTGCTCTTCGGAGTCCAGCGACCGGCTCTCGCTGCCTTGCTTGACGTAGGGGCCGTAGCGACCGTTCTGCACGGTCACCGGCTCACCGTCGATCTCGCCCAGCGTCCGCGGCAACGTGAGCAGCCGGACCGCGTCGTCCAGCGTCACGCTGTCGAGGTCCATCGACTTCAGCAGCGACGCGGTCCGCGGCTTGGCCGACTTGGGCGCGTCTTCCTCCAGCACCTCGGTCACGTACGGGCCGAAGCGGCCGGCCTTGGCGACGATCGTCTTGCCTGTCTCCGGATCAGAGCCGAGGATCTTGTCTCCGCTCGGGCGGTCAAGCAGCTCGGCGGCATACTCCGGCGTCAGCTCGTCGGGCGCGGTGTCGTCCGGCACGTTCACACGCTGGCCGTCGCGCTCCAGGTAGGGACCGTACCGGCCCACCCGGACCACGATGTCGGTGCCGGGCAACGGGAACGAGCTGACGTCGCGCGCGTCGATGTCGCTCAGGTCGCTGACCATATCCTTGAGACCCTCTTCGCCATCCGCGCCGAAGTAGAACCTGCGCAGCCACGGCACGCGCTCGGCCTCGCCGTTGGCGATGTCGTCGAGCGCGTCCTCCATCTTGGCCGTGAACTCGTAGTCGACCAGGTGCGCGAAGTGCCGCTCCAGGAGCGTCACCACGGCGAACGCAACGAACGAAGGGACGAGCGCTGTGCCCTTCTTGAAGACGTAGCCCCGGTCCAGGATGGTTCCGATGATCGAGGCGTACGTCGACGGGCGCCCGATGGCCCGGTCTTCCAGCTCCTTGATGAGCGTGGCTTCGGTGAACCTGGCCGGCGGCCGCGTCGCGTGCTCGGCAGCCTCGAGGCCGCTGGCGACCAGCGGCTCGTTCTCGGCCAGCGGCGGCAGCCTGCGCTGGTTGTCGTCGAGCTCGGCGTCCGGGTCGTCGGATCCCTCGACGTAGGCCTTGAGGAACCCGTGGAAGCTGATGACCTTGCCGGAGGCGCCGAACTCGGCCTCTCGGCCAGGCACGCTGTCGGTGGCGCCTGGCGCAGTCGCCTTGGCGAGCGCCCCATCAGCGGCCATACCGCCGGCCGACACGCCAACCAGGATCGGCTCGCGAGCGTCGGCCTGACCGAGCACGCGCACCGAGACCGACTCACCCGTCGCGTCCTTCATCTGCGACGCGACAGTGCGCTTCCACACCAGCTCGTACAGGCGCAGCTCGTCGCCAGACAGTCCAGACTGCGCGGGCGTCTTGAACTCGTCGCCCGCCGGGCGGATCGCCTCGTGCGCCTCCTGCGCGCTCTTGACCTTGCTGTCGTAGATGCGAGGGGCGTCCGGCACGTACTCGGGTCCGTAGAGCTGCCTCGCCTGCGCTCTGGCCGCGTTGAGGGCGGTCTGCGACAGCGTCACCGAGTCAGTCCGCATATAGGTGATGTGACCGTTCTCGTACAGCCGCTGCGCCATCTGCATCGTGTACTTGGCCGAGAAGCCCAGCTTGCGCGACGCCTCCTGCTGCAGCGTCGTCGTCCGGAACGGCGCGTACGGCGACCGGCGGTACGGCTTGCGCTCGACCGACTTCACGCTGAACGACGCATCGGCGAGCCGGTCTCTCAGCGCCGCGGCGGCCCCGCCATCGAGGTGCAGGATCCGGCTGCGGCCGTCATCGCTGGCAGCGTCGGTGCCGCGCAGCGCGCCGATCGAGGTGAAGTCACGGCCCTGCGCTATCCGGCGGCCGTCGACCGACACCAGGGTCGCGGTGAACGAGCTGACATCGCCCGCGGACTGCTCACCAGCCGCCGCGATCTTGGCGAACTCGGCCTCCAGGTCCCAGTACTGCGCGGGCCGGAACGCGATCCGCTCTCGCTCCCGGTCCACGACCAGCCGAACCGCGACCGACTGAACGCGGCCTGCCGACAGCTGCGGCATGACCTTCTTCCACAGCACAGGCGACAGCTCATAGCCGTACAGCCGGTCGAGCACCCGGCGCGTCTGGTACGCCTCGACCAGTCCCTGGTCGACGTCGCGCGGTGAGGCAACGGCCTGGGCGATCGCCTCTGGCGTGATCTCGTGGAAGACCATGCGCTTCGCGGGCACGCGCGGCTTGAGTTCCTCCATCAGGTGCCACGCGATGGCCTCGCCCTCGCGGTCCTCATCTGTGGCGAGCAAGAGCTCGTCGGCGTTCTTCAGCAGCTGCTTGAGCTTGCTGACCTGCTGCCTCTTGTCCGAGTTGACGACGTAGAGCGGCTCGAAGTCGTGATCGACGTCGACGCCGAGGCGAGCCCACGCTTCGCCGCGATACTTCGTCGGTATCTCGGCAGCCTTGTCCGGCATATCGCGAATGTGTCCGATGCTGGACTCGACCGTATAGCCCTTGCCGAGGAAGCCAGCGATCGTCCGCGCCTTCCTCGGCGACTCGACGATGACCAGCTTGTTACCGCCGTTGGCCCTGGCTCGCGGGCTCTCGGCGGTCTCCTCGGTCCCTGCTGTCACGTTTCCCACCCTCTACATCCAGCAGTCGCCCAGGAGGCTACCGCAGGCAATACTGCGGCGACCGGGCGCTCTGGCCTTTCTACTAGGGCACGGCACCGGCCGGGCATGCGGCCCGATCGAAGACGACCCCGTTCCCTCTCCAGCACGTTAACTTGCGGCTGGCGTCAGCGTGTTCCCTGAACCTGCGCTGTGGATTCCCTCAAGGCGATTGAACCATCCCGCGCAGCGCGCACAATAAGTTGATGGCGGAGTACTCGTACCTGGTGCTCTATTTGCCGCGCGGCCTCTCGCGGGACGCAGCGCGTCGGATTCTGACCGATCACGCCGAGTATGGCAACTGGGAGCTGTCCAGGCTGCGCTTGTATCCCGACGGCAGTCGCAAGGCTACGCTACGTCGCCTCATTATCAGGCAGGCTCGGGCACAGCTCGGCATGATGCAGTGGCCACCGGCTGGCCGGAGCGGGTTACGAGGCAAGGCGTGCCGCGATCGAGGTGCGTACAGCGGCGAGCCGGCTGACCAGCCGGGCCCGGGCTGGGACGGCGGGCCAGCGGGCGGCTAGCCGGCTAGAGCGCACCGTCTTGTTGCGGCCTGGTGCTAGTCGCGGCCTGGTCTAGTCGCGGCCTGGTCTAGTCGCGCACCGTCACCGCGCTGCCTGCAAATTTGCTGGCCATCCTGCTGCCGACGCCCGCTGGCGGTGCGGCGTGCCGGCCGGACCCGCGCTTGAGCTCGGGCCGTCGCTCTGCCGCCTCTGCGCCGGACAGCCGGTGCTTGCCGCTGTTCTTCAGGTCGACGAGCTGCGCCATCTCGGCCAGCCGCGCCATCTCCTCGCGGCTCGACAGCGAGACGACCATCTCCGCCGACTCGTCGCCGAACGGGCCGGCGTCCGCCGAGCCGCGAGCGGCCGGGTAAGCCGACCTGGTGGCATAACCAGACAAATCCGGTGTCATCGGGTTGTGCGCGACGCTCGTCAACGCACTCCCCCTGGCCGATCGCCTGCTCCGCCGGGAAAGCCGTCGCGGCGCCACGACCAGCACGAGGCACAGGCCGCACAAGAGCGTTCCGACGGCGAACCCGTCGAGCGCACTGGGGGCGATGCCCGGCAGCACCGTGGTGCCGAGACCGGAAGCCACCGCAGCCTCCTTGACCGCGAGGACGGCAAAACCACTCATTGGCTTATCCATTTCTATTGTCGAGGCGCCGGCGACTCGTAGAGCGTTGCGTTTCTGCGTACTTACTTAGCGTGATCGATCGAGCGAAGATGAGGCTGTTCGGAATCGCTTAACTCGGGCCGCTACGGCTGCCGAACCCGCGTGCTACGCGCGGGGTCAGGCAGTGCGGGGATCAGCCGGGGCAACGGGCAGGTGGTGGCCACGGCCAGGCGCCCGGTGGGGCGATCCCGACCGTGGCCACCGGAGCGGGCGAGTACCCGCCGCTGGCCGAGAGGGTCTGGCAGCCAGGACGCCCGGTCCGCGCGCTGCTAGGCGCGACGCCGTGCCGCCGCGAGCTTGCGCGGCTGCGGACCGGCAGTGCCCGGCTTCGACCCTGTTCCGGCAACACAGGCGACCCTCCTTATCGGCCAGCTGGCGATGGCCATAGAGATAAGTCGTCCCGATGACCCGCCAGGGCGCGAGACCGCTGACCAGGGCGCGTTTGGAAAGGGGGTCACGCCCCGGGGACGTCAGCCCCGCACAGTGAGTCACGATAGCACTACTCATAGTGCATGCGTCGAAAAACGAAACGACACCCAGGTCCAGACTCATCCGTGCTCGCCCTACCAGGCCTGGCAATCGCCCCTGACCTGGACTAATGGCTAACAAAGATCAAGAAAATTGTCCAGTACGCGCACGCCGAATTGGAGCGCGGCCACGGGAACGCGTTCGTCGACCCCGTGGAACATGCCGGCGAAATCCAGCTCCGGCGGCAGTCGCAGCGGAGTGAAGCCGAAACAGCGGATCCCGAGGCGGGAGAACGACTTGGCGTCGGTACCGCCGGACAGGCAGTACGGAACCATCCTGCCGTCCGGGTCCTCGGCCGCGAGCGCACGTGCCATCGCGGTCACCAGATCGCCGTCGAATCTCGTCTCGACCGCGATGTCGTGGTGCACGTCCTCCCGCCTGACACCGGACCCAGCCAGGGCATCGACCTCGCGGAAGAACTCATCCTCGTAGCCGGGCAGGAACCGGCCGTCGACTTGGGCGGCAGCCACCTGGGGGACCACGTTCACCTTGTAGCCGGCGGACAGCATCGTCGGGTTGGCGGTGTTGGTGAGCGTGGCGCCGACCATCTTGGCGATCGGTCCGAGCTTGCCGAGCACCGCGGCCGGATCCCTCGGATCGAAGTCGACGCCAAGAGCGTCGCAGGCCTCCCTGGCGAAAGCGAACGCCGCCTCGGTCTCCCGCACTGGCCATTCATAGCGGCCGATCCGGGCGACCGCCTCGGCGACCTCCGTGACGGCGTTATCCGAATTGATCATCGAGCCATGCCCCGCCGTGCCCTGTGCGGTCAGGCGCATCCAGGCCATGCCCTTCTCCGCGGTCTGGAGCAGGTACAGGCGCTTCCCGCCGATCGTGACGCTGAAGCCGCCGACCTCGCCGATCGCCTCGGTCACGCCTTCGAAGAGATCGGGGTGGTTATCCACCACCCAGCGGGCGCCCCAGCTGCCGCCGGCCTCCTCGTCGGCCAGGAACGCGACGACGACATCGCGCGGCGGGCGGCGACCCTCGGCCAGGCGCTGGCGCAGCACCGCCAGGAGCATGGCATCCATGTCTTTCATGTCGACCGCACCGCGTCCCCACACGCACTCCTCGGTGATCTCGCCCGAGAACGGGTGCACCCGCCAGTCAGCCGCGTCGGCCGGAACCACGTCCAGGTGACCGTGGATGAGCAAGGCGGGCCGGGTGGGGTCGGTGCCCTCGATCCGGGCTACCACGCTGGCTCGCTTCTCGTGCGATTCGAGGATCGTCGGCTCGAGCCCGGCCTCGGCCAGCAGGGCCGCGACGTGCTCGGCGGCGGCGCGTTCACCAGGTCCGGAATGGTCTCCCGGGTTGCTCGTGTCGATCCGGATCAGGTCGCTCGCCAGGCTCGCGACCTCGTCCTGGGCTGCGGTACCGCGGGCGCGCCCGGCGGGGATGCTGTCGCTCATCTGGCCATGGTTGCACCTTCTGTCCGCCCCCGGCCACGGGGCATTGCGCCTCGGCTCGCCGACCTGGTCCGCAGCGGCCGTGCCCCGTTACGATCGAGCCGTGAGCAGGGCTGCGGACGGGGCGCCTGACGCGGTGCTGCCTGTAGCGTCGACGCAAACCGAGGTGTTCTCCCGGCCTGTTGTCAAGCTGTTCCTTGCCTTGCCGGCTGCCATTTACGGCTTGATCCTCCTGTCCGGCATCATGGTCCCGAGCACAACGTGGTGGGAGAAGCTGCTGCTAGGGCTGGCACTGGCCGCCCTCATCCTGGTCATGGCCCGGGTCGCCCGCCTCGCCGTCGTTGCCGAGCCCGCCGGGCTGGTAATCAAGAACCTGCGCAACACGCACCGCATCCCCTGGTCGGATATCGAGACGATCACTGAGCCAGGGCCTATCCCGGTCGCGGTCTACCGGGAGAATGCGCTGGCCCGGCGGGACATGAAGCTGCAGGTCGTGCTGCATGACGGCACCGTGATCGCGGCGACAATCTACGATCAGCGAATGGTCAGGGAAGGGTATGGGCAGGCCGGAAAGTGGCGCAGGGCCGCGATCGCGCGGCTGAACCAGCTCCGGCTAGAGCGCTCGTAGTGGGCACATCGGCCGACGGCGGGCCAGTATCTGGCGGCCTATGGCTCGGGGCCCGGCCCTCGACCACGTCGCCGGACGTTGCCTGGATTTGCTATCGTGAGGCCGGCTCAGCTTCCATGGTGAGACCACGTCCGGGTGGCGGAATAGGCAGACGCGCTAGCTTGAGGTGCTAGTGCCCCAAAAGGGCATGGGGGTTCAAGTCCCCCCTCGGACACTTAAACCCGCAATATTTCCCTAAAACGCCCCTACTTGAACACGCATTCGCCCCGCTTGAACACGCGCGGGGCATCCGGGCCGCCTGCCCGCCTCCGTGCCGGAGGTTCGTGCAGGCCGCTGCCGCCGCGCGGGAAGCCCGCCGGTCAGGCGTCCTCTGCCGGGCTGGGCCCGGACGGAAGCAGGCCGACCATGCCAGCATCCGGGCCTGCTGGCGGGGCGGCGAGGCTGGCCGGGGGGAGCGGGAACCAGCGCAGTGCTTCAAAGTCGGGGCTGAGCCCGGTCGGCCCGTCCTGCACATCGGCGGGCAGCGCGGACAGTAGTGCGCGCGCCTGCTGCAGATAGCCGGGGAAGACCTCCTCGCCCAGGCGGGCGCGGTGCCGGGGGTAGCGGATCTCCCCGTCGCCGCCGTAGAAGACATCGGCAAGCGTGATCTGCGGCCGCGGCGGCCCGCCGGCGTGCCGCCACAGCCCGGTGTGCGGATCGAAGCGGTAGTCAGGCAGCAGCCGGTACCCTTCCGCGGCGATGACCTCGACCGCGGCGGCGATGTAATCTGCGGCCGCGGCGGAGATGAAATAGTTGAGGTTGACCCTGGCCCAGCCGGGCTTGACGCCGTCGCAGCCGTGGCCGATCTCCTCGCGGAATGCGTGCGAGCGGGCGGTGCCGATGGCCAGCAGCCGGTGCCCGTACGGGCCGGCGCATGAGCAGCCGCCGCGGGCCTGGATGCCGAACAGGTCGTTCAGCAGCGCGACGACGAAGTTGTGGTGCAGGTACTTGGCGCCGTGGCGGATGCGGAACGAGACGATCGACAGCCGGGCCGCCTGCCGGCTGCCGAGGATCTCGATTCCCGGGCTATCCGCCCACCGGCGCAGCACGTGCCGCCAGAGCTGCTCTTCGCGCGCGGCGATGAGGTCGGTGCCGACCGCCTGCTTGAGGCCGAAGACCAGCCCGGCCCGGATCGACTCGATGATGGCCGGCGTGCCGCCTTCCTCCCGCGCGACGGGGTCGTCGAGGTAACGGTGGCCGACCGGGTCGACGAACGCGACCGTGCCGCCGCCGGGCACCGTCGGCACTAGGTTGCGGACCAGCTCACGCCGGACGATCAGGACGCCGGGGGTTTGCGGGCCGCCGGGGAACTTGTGCGGCGACAGGAAGATGGCATCCTTGTAGTCGTCCCGGTCCGGTGCCGATGCCGAGACGCGGATGGGCACGTAGGGGCCCGCGGCGGCGTAGTCCCAGAACGACAGCGCGCCGTGGGCGTGCAGCAGCGCGGCGACCGCGCTGGTGTCGGTGAGGATGCCGGTGACATTGGAGGCGGCGGAGAAGCTGCCGATCCGCAGCGGCCGCTGCGCGTACTTGCGGAGCTGGCGTTCCAGGTCGGCCAGGTCGATGTGGCCGTCGGCGTCCGCGCCGATCGCCACCACGTCGGCGATGGACTCGCGCCAGGGCAGCTCGTTGGAGTGGTGCTCGTAGGGGCCGACGAACACCACCGGCCGGTCAGCTGCCGGAATCCGGGCGGTGAGCTGGTACCGGTCATCCAGCCCGGCCGGTATGCGCAGCTCCAGGATCCCGATGAGCTTGCTCACCGCCGCGGTCGCGCCCGAGCCGGTGAAGATGACCAGGTCGTCCTCGGTGCCGCCGGCTGTGTCCCGGATGATGCGCCGGGCGTCCTCGCGGAGCCGGGTGGTCTGCAGGCCGGTGCCCGAGCTTTCGGTGTGGGTGTTGGCGTACCGGGGCAGGACCGCGTCGCGGATGAAGTCCTCGATGAAGTCCAGCGACCGGCCTGAGGCAGTGTAGTCGGCGTAGGTGACCCGGCGCTGGCCGAACGGGCCGTCCATCAGCTCACCCTCGCCGATGATGCCGCGCCGGATCCGCTCGAGCAGCGGCGACGTCGGCAAGTCCGCGGGCAACGGCCCGGTGCCGTGCACGGCTTCGCTCATCGCGCGCCCCGTGATCTGGCAGGCGTTCGTCAGCGGCCGATGCTTACGAGGCCGCGGTCCGGGCCGTGCCCGCATGCCGGGCCACGCTTGCCCGGACCTCGTCCATGTCCAGCTCGCGCGCCCTGGCGATCAGCTGCTCCAGGGCGGCTTCCGGCAGCGCCCCGGGCCGCGCGTACAGGACGACGCCGTCGCGGATCACCATCAGGGTGGGGATCGAGGAGATGCCGAGCGCGCCGGCCAGCGCATGCTCAGTCTCGGTGTTGACCTTGCCGAACACGGCGTCAGCATGGCGCTCGGACGCCTGCTCGAAGACCGGCCCGAACATCCGGCACGGCCCGCACCAGGCGGCCCAGAAATCAACCAGCACCAGGCCGTCACCATGCGTCACGGCGTCGAAGTTCTCTGCGGTCAGCTCGATCGCGGCCATGAAAGGCCTCCTTCTGCGGTCTCTCTCCATGATACCCATGGGGGTATGTTGCGATAACCGGGCGGCGGCTCGCGCCATTCCCGGCATGGCGCCACGGCACGGCCGGGGGGCCCCGGCGGGCGGCCGTGCCGGTCGCGCCGGGCGCGGGGTGTCACTCGCTCTGTGATGCCCATGGGGGTATTTGGCCGACCAGCAGGCCATGTCGTAGAGTCGGCAGCATGAATACCACCAGGGGTATACGCGAGCATGTGTGGCCAGGCCGGCCGGCCGCCTGCGGACCGAAGGAGCCAGCAGCATGAACGCGATCGAGGAGTCTGGCGTGCAGGTCGTCGCGGTGGACACCTCGGCGCTCGGCGACCGCAGTTACCTCGCGCACGACGGCAGCTCCGCGCTGGTCATCGACCCGCAGCGCGACATCGACCGGATCCTCGCGGAGGCCGACCGGCTCGGGGTCGTGATCCGGCACGTGTTCGAGACTCACCTGCACAACGACTACGTCACCGGCGGCCTGGCCCTGGCCCGGGCGGCCGGGGCGGCCTATCACGTCAATGCCGCGGACCCCGTCGCCTTCGACCGGGCCGGCGTCGCGGACGGCGACGTGATCGAGATCGGCCCGCTGCTGGGTGTCCGGGCGATGGCCACGCCCGGTCACACCTTCACCCACCTGTCGTACGCACTCGAGGCCGGCGGACATCCCGTCGCGGTGTTCACCGGCGGCTCGCTGCTGTACGGCTCGACCGGGCGGCCGGACCTGCTCGGCGCCGCGCACGCGACTGAGCTGGCCCGCGCGCAGCACACCTCGGCGCGCCGCCTCGCGGCATGGCTGCCGGACGAGGCCGAGGTGTACCCGACCCACGGGTTCGGCAGCTTCTGCTCGGCGACGCAGACGCAGGGCAACTCGTCGACCATCGGCCGGGAGAAGCGCGTCAACCCGGCGCTGACCGCCGACGAGGAAAGCTACGTGACCCGCCTGCTGGCCGGCCTGGACGCCTACCCTGCCTATTACGCGCACATGGCCCCGGCCAACGCTGCCGGGCCGGCAGGCCCGGACCTGTCACCACCGCAGCTCGCGGACCCGGCGGGAGTGCGCCGGGCGGTCCGGGCCGGCGAATGGGTCGTCGACCTGCGCACCCGCACGGCGTTCGCGGCCGGGCACGTCGCCGGCAGCCTCAATTTCTCGCTGGCGGACGGCATAGCAACCTACCTGGGCTGGCTTATCCCGTGGGGAACTCCGTTGACGCTGCTCGGCGAGAACCCGGGGCAGGTAGCCGGCGCCCAGCGTGAGCTCGCCCGGATTGGCATCGACCGGCCGCGGGCGGCGGCTACCGGACGGCCGGAAGAGTGGGCAGGCAGGCAGCCGCTGCGCAGCTTCCCGCTCTCCCGGTTCGCCGACCTGGAGGCGGCCCGCCGCCACCGGGCGGTCGTGCTGCTGGATGTGCGGCTGAGGGGGGAATGGGCGCAGTCCCACCTGGCGGGTGCGGTGCATATCCCGCTGCACGAGCTGCCGGCACGGCTGGGCGAGATCCCGGACGGCGAGGTCTGGGTGTACTGCGGCGGCGGGCACCGCGCCGCGATCGCCGCCTCGGTCCTGGACGCCGCGGGCCGCGATGTCGTGGCGGTCGACGACTCTTACGACCGGGCCGCGAGGGAGGGCCTTCCGCTGGAGCGAACGGTGCTGGCAAGGCAGGCGGCGCCGTGACCACTGCCAGCCCTGAGGGCTGTGCTGCCGCAACCATGACCGGGGGAACACGGGCCCCTTTCGGTGCGCGCTCGGCGCTGGCGGCGTGACCCCGATGCTCGTGGCGGCGATCGGCGCGGGCCTGCTGATCGGGCTGAGCCTGGGCGCGCTCGGCGGCGGCGGCTCCATCCTCACGGTTCCGGCACTGGTGTACCTGCTCGGCCAGTCCGACCATCAGGCCACTGCGACATCACTGCTAGTCGTCGGTACCGCCGCACTCGCGGGTGCGGCCAGTCACGCCCGCGCGGGCCGCGTCCGCCTCAAGGAGGGCGCGATCTTCGGGGCCCTGGGGATAGCCGGGGCCTATGCGGGCTCACGGGCCAGCACCGCCGTGCCGCCTGACCTGCTGCTGGCCGGGTTCGGCGCGCTGATGCTCGCCATTGCCGTCCTGATGATCGCCCGGCGGCGCGCTGCCCCGCCGCGCGCGCCCGGCCCGGACGCCGCCGCCGTGAGCAGCCCGGCCATGCCGGAGGGCGCCACCGGCACGCCGCAGCGGGCGACGGTCACGGCGCTGGGCACGCTGCCGCGGACGGCACCGGCGGCCACCGCGCAGCAGCCGCGGGCCGGCCGCCATCCGGTGCTGGTCGCCGCCGCGGCAACAGGAGTCGGCCTGATCACCGGGTTCTTCGGCGTCGGCGGC
This sequence comes from uncultured Actinomycetota bacterium, assembly GCA_963792725.1. Lineage (GTDB taxonomy): Bacteria > Actinomycetota > Actinomycetes > Streptosporangiales > Streptosporangiaceae > JAJYUU01. The sequence continues at coordinate 1,340,314 of CAWBXJ010000006.1, forward strand.
GGCTTCGTGATCGTCCCTGCCCTGGTCCTGGTCCTCGGCTTCGACATGCCCGTGGCGGCCGCCACCTCCCTGGTGGTGATCGCGATCGACAGCGCCGCCGCCCTGACGGCCAGGTTCGCCTACGGCGGCCTCGTGCTGAACTGGGCTGTCACCGTGATCTTCGCCGCCGCCGCGATCGCCGGCACGCTGGCAGGCGGCCGCCTGGCCGACCGGGTCAGCCCGCAGCGCCTGAACACCGCCTTCACCGTCCTGGTCATCGGCGTCGCGGTGTACACACTGGCGCGGAGCCTGCCCGCCCTCGCCTGAGATACCCCGTCGGGTATACTTCGAGCTGGATACGGGAAGGACATTCCATGAAGGTCGACGAGCAGGCCGCGGTGCCGGTGCTGAACCGGCTGCGGCGGGCCCAGGGTCAGCTGGCCGGGGTTATCGCGATGATCGAGAACGGGCGGGACTGCCAGGAGGTGGTAACCCAGCTCGCCGCGGTGTCCCGGGCCCTGGACCGGGCCGGGTTCAAGATCGTTGCCAGCGGGCTGCGGCAGTGCCTGGCCGGTGACGGTGACTCGCCGATGACCGAGGAGCAGATGGAGAAGCTGTTCCTCAGCCTTGCCTGACATCAGCCTGCGACCCGCGCCGGCGCTCGGATACGGGCGGCCCGGCCGCTCTCACTGAGGGGGACCGTTGGATTACGGCATCACCGTCCGCACACCGGCGCCATTCGCCGACGCCGTGGCGCGGGTTCGGGACGCGCTGAAGGCGCAGGGCTTCGGCGTGCTGACCGAGATCGACGTGCAGGCTACCCTGCGGGACAAGCTCGGCGAGGAGATGGAGCCGTACCTGATCCTGGGCGCGTGCAACCCGCCGCTGGCGCACCGGGCGCTGACCGCCGACCGCAGGATCGGCCTGTTGCTGCCGTGCAACGTCGTGGTCCGGACCGAATCCGGCCAGACCGTGATCGAGGCGCTTGACCCGCAGGTCATGATCACGATCGCGGGCGAGGGCTCGCTCCAGCTGGTCGCCGATGAGGCAGCGAGCCGGCTGCGGGCAGCCCTGGATTCTGTGAGCCAGACTCTGCCGTAGGCCCGGAGCAGCCTGGCAGCGGTATCCGGCCCGGCTCGTGGGGTGCCCGGGCGCATGGGACGCTGGACGCTAGCCGGCCGCTCCTGGGTTAGCGCCGGCCGGATGACAGGCATCCTGGGTCTATCGCACGCGGAGGCAGCTGGCTCATGCACAGCGTCCAGCGGGCCGGGCCGTGGCAGCCGGCCCGTACGTCGCCATGTTCTGGCTGCGCGGCACGGGGTTGCGGCGGAGGCGCACCCTTCCGGTCCTGCCGCGGCTGAGCCTCAGCGTGCGCCGCCGGCACCTGCCAGCCGGCGCGGAGCGGGCGCGTTCCGCCTCGGTAGGCCGGCCGGCGGCCGCTGAAGTGGCGGCCGGCGGTACCGGCCTGCCCTGGTGACCGGGGTGGGCAGTCAGCCGGCTGGTCCTCCGCCAGCGCGCAGGTGGCCGCGATGGCTGCGCGCGTACCGGCGCGATGCTGCCGCGGAAAGCGAGCGCCGGCGGCAGCCGCAACCGCTGGTTCGCCAGCGGCTGCCGTCCGGCCGCGGCGCGATGGAGCAGCCGAACATCACCAGCCACGGCGCCGGCGTCCTCACCCCGCGGTTCTGGGTGCTGGTGGTCCTGACCGGGATTGCCGCCGGACTGCTCGGCGCGCTAATGATGCTGATCTTGTTCAACGTGCAGTACGCGGCGTTCGGCTATCACTCCGGAACCCTGCAGCGCGGAGTCGAACAGGCCTCGGACCTCCGCCGGGTGAGCTCGCTGCTCATCGCCGGCGTGTTCGGCGGGGTCGCGTGGTTCCTGCTGCGCCGGTACACCAGGGACGAGCCGTCGGAGATCGACGACGCGGTCTGGAACGGCGACGGGCGGCTGTCGTTCCGCCGCTGCCTGGGCACATCGGTCATCTCCGAGGTCGTCATCGGCATGGGCGCATCCATCGGCCGGGAGGCCGCGCCCAAGCTGCTCGGCGGCGCGTCGGCCAGCGTCCTGGCCGGCTGGGCCGGCCTGTCGGCGCAGCAGCGGCGGCTGCTGGTGGCCTGCGGCGGCGGCGCCGGGCTCGCCGCGGTCTACAACGTCCCGCTGGCCGACGCCCTGTTCACCGCCGAGATCCTCATCGGCAGCATCTCCCTGCCGGTGATGCTGCCAGCCCTGGCGTGCTCGTGGATCGCCACCGCGACGGCGTGGATATACCTGCCCGACCGCGCCACCTACACCGGCATCCCCGACTACCGCTTCAGCGCGTCGCTGATGACCTGGGCGCTGCTGGCCGGGCCCGTCATCGGGCTGATCTCCGCCGGGTACATCCGCCTCATCGGCTGGGTCTCGCATCACCGCGCGCGGGACCTGCGGGCACTGTTCGCCCCGGTGATCGCATTCGGCATCCTCGGGGTCATCGGCATCCGGTACCCGCAGCTGTTCGGCAACGGCCTGGACATGGCCCGCGACGCCTTCCTCGGGATCGGCAGCCTGAGCCTGCTGCTGGCCCTGTTTGCCCTCAAGCCGATCGTCACCGCGATGTGCCTGGGCAGCGGAGCCTCGGGAGGCCTGTTCACGCCGACGCTCGCCACGGGCGCGGTGCTCGGCGGCGCGCTCGGGATGGCCTGGAGCCTGGCCTGGCCCGGCTCGCCTTCCGGGCATTCGCGATGATCGGCGCCGCCGCCATGATCGGCGCCGCGATGCAAGCACCCCTCGCCGGCCTCGCCCTGGTGCTCGAGCTCACCCACAGCGGCTTCGGCTTGATGGTTCCCATGATGGCGGCAACCGTGATCGCCACGGCCGTGGCCTTCTACGTCGACGGCTACTCGATCTACTCCGCCCGCCTGCCCGCCTATCCGGACGGGTCCCGCGCTGGCCCGGCCAGAGTGGGGCCGGGGTCAGGCCCGGACGGCGCGGACCAGGGTGTCCACCGCGTCGCGGGAGCTGCCGGCCACCGGACGCCGGGCCCGCTCGGCCCGCACCACGGTGAGGTCGCCGAGTGACCGCGTAATCGAGCCTGCGGTCTGCAGCACGGCCGGGTCCTGCGGCCCTCCGGTGCCCTCGGTCAGGTTCGCCACGTCGTGCCCCACCACCAGCAGGACGCCGCCGGGCGCGAGCGCCGTTACCGCCCGGCGCAGCACCCCGTCCAGCTCAGCCTCGCGAAGCTGCAGGTAGGCGATGAGCACGAGCTGGAAACAGCCCGGCTCAGGCTGATAGTCGCGGACGTCGGCCAGCACCCAGTCGACAGCCACGCCGCGGTCCTCCGCCAGGCGCCTGCCCTTGTCCAGCCCGACCGCCGAGAAGTCCACTGCCGTGACCTGCCAGCCGCGCCTGGCCAGCCACACGGCGTTGCGCCCCTCGCCAGCGCCGACGTCCAGCGCCCGTCCCGGCGCGAGGTCCTGCAGCTCGGCCACGACGAACCTGTTCGGCTCGGCCGTCCACACCAGCTCACGTCCGGCGTACCGGTCATCCCACTCCTGGCTCTCCACCTGACCTCCCTCAGCACAGCCCGGCCCGACGCGAAGACGCGGCAGGCGTGGCTCCGGCGCCGGGCAAGCGAAGCACACCCGGCCGGTCTCTCCCATCGGACCTGCTCCCGCCCAGCCTCGACCGTACCCCATGGGGTATACATGCCTTCTCCGCGGACGCCGGGCCCGAGCCAGGCAGTTGCCGCCAACGCCGGCCTGACGCCGTCCGCCACGATGCAGGATGAAGAACCGGCCGCCATGCGGGAGGCCTGGCACGTCATGCCCGCCAGTCCGCCCCGTATACCCCCCGGTGTATAGTGGCCAGTACGTTGACGACCACGCGGAGGAAACCAGCATGTGCCATCGCGTCACCTGCCACGTCTGCCACAAGGCCACTTACCGGGGCTGCGGCACGCATGTCGAGCAAGTACTGGCGGGAGTGCCTCAATCGCAGCGGTGCAGCTGCGATCACGCCCGGAATGGCCCGTCCGGCGGACTGCTCGCGTGGCTGCGTCGGCGCTAGGTAGCAGTTCCCGGCCCTGGCCCTGCGGCCGTCTGCCACGGCCGGCGTTACCGCAAGCCGTTGCGTTCGTCGCGGCGGCCACGGGCACGCAGCGGCGAGACATATGGCGGGGGCAGCTCCACCCGACCCTGGCTGCGGAAGCGCGCACGCCGACGCTACCGCCGGCGGCAAGGATGATGATGCCGCGCGAGCGGCGAGGCGCAGCCGGGCAGACCAGGCCTGACCCGCATATGTCACCCCTGAAGCCTCTAATGCGCAGGGACGTTTGTCCCTTGTGCCAGGCAGCGGGATTCCCGGATGCTCCGACAATGACACGTCTGCCGAGTAACGCGCTATGAGTCGCGTGGTGATTCTCGGCGCGGGGATCTCCGGTCATACAGCTGCCGCCTTCGCCCGGAAGTGGCTGGGCCGCGATGACACCGTGACGGTCGTCTCGCCGAACGACACCTACAACTGGATTCCGTCCAACATCTGGGTCGGCGTCGGCCTGATGAAGCCGGGCCAGGTAACGTTCCCGCTCGCTCCCGTCTACGAACGGCACGGCATCGAGTTCAGGCAGGCATCGGCCCGAGAGATCCACCCGGACGGCGACGCTGGCCACCCGGCCCCGTATGTCGTGATCGAGACAGCCGCAGGCGCCAGGGAACAGGTGCCGTATGACTTCCTGATCAATGCAACCGGACCGCGGCTGCGCTTCGACAAGACCGAAGGGCTCGGCCCTGATGGCAACAGCCTGTCGGTGTGCACGCCCGAGCACGCCGTCCAGGCCTCCGCCGCGCTCGACGAGGCAGTGGAGCGGATGCGCCGCGGCGAACGGCAGCGGTTCCTGGTCGGCGTCGGCCACGGCACCTGCACCTGCGAGGGCGCTGCCTTCGAGTATGCGGTGAACCTGGAGTTCGAATTGCGGGCCCGCAAGGTGCGGGACAAGGCCGAGATCATCTGGATCACCAACGAGTACGAGCTCGGCGACTTCGGCATGGGCGGAATGCACCTGCGCCGCGGCGGCTACGTCGTGCCGAGCAACCTGTTCACCGAGTCCCTGTTCGCCGAGCGCGGCATCGACTGGATCACCCGCGCGCACGTCAGCAGCGTGGACAAGGACCGCGTGCACTACGAGACCCTCGACGGGGCGCAGCGCGAGCAGGAGTTCGACTTCGCCATGCTGCTGCCGCCGTTTTCCGGTGTCGGACTGCGGGCTTTCGGACGCGACGGCGGCGACATCACTAGCGAGCTGTTCCTGGCCAACGACTTCATGCGGGTGGACGCGGACTATGCCGCCAAGCCATACGAGACTTGGGGACCGGGCGACTGGCCGCGAACCTACCAGTCCGCCGCCTACCCGAACGTGTTCGCGGCAGGGATCGCGTTCGCGCCGCCGCACGCGATCTCGATCCCCCACACCAGCCCCAACGGCACGCTGATCGCGCCGGCACCGCCACGCACCGGGATGCCGTCAGCGGAGATCGGCAAGGCCGTCGCCAAAAGTATCGTCGACATGATCCGCGGCGCCGGGCAGCCGACCCAGTCAGCCTCGATGGCGGAGATGGGCGCGGCGTGCGTCGCATCCGCAGGCGCGCACCTGCTGACCGGCACGGCAGCGTCGATGACCGTGTACCCGATCGTCCCGGACTTCGCTCGCTACCCCCAGTACGGCCGTGACCTGGACCGCACGTTCGGCGAGATCGGCCTGGCCGGGCATTGGATCAAGATCGCGCTGCACCACATGTTCCTGTACAAGGCCAGGCTCCGCCCCGGCTGGGCCCTCATCCCGGAGTAAACCGTCATGACAGTCCCTGACCCTCCCGCGACCGTCGCCCAGCCGGCCGATGCCGCAGCAGGCAGCGCGGCCCTGGCCGGCGGGCCGCCCAGCCATCCCGCTCAGGTCACCGCCGGGACGGCAGCCATCGGTTCCGCCAAAGTCACTGCCGCCAAGGCGCCCTACGTCACCCGGCCCACGCGGTGGACGCTGTTCCTGCGGACCTTCGTGCCCTGGCAGCTCTGGCGATTCGTCCGCATCAACGCGAAAATGATCGGGATAATCCGGAGCTCGCGAACCTAATCCGCGGCCTGGCGCTCGCATGGCCACCGCCAGCTGATCCGCAGCAGTGACGTCCGACCGCACGCCGGCCTTAGCCTGGACCACAATTCGGCGTGCGGTCAGCCAGGACGCGACTACGCCCGGGCCCGGCCGTGAGCACGACTCTCGGCTGCGGGAGCCGCGCTCCGCCTCGGGTCCGGGTTCTGAGTCGCCTGCGGGCCGGCCGCGGGCGCGGCAGGGGCCGTGCCGGGGCCAGCCATGCCGTTGCCCGCCAGCGCGCCGATCGCGAAGGGAATGACCCGCGCATGGCCGATCGCGTACATGGTCTTCGGGATCTTTCTCGCCGCCTCGGCTCTGTTCGCCCATCCTGTGATCGCTTCGGCGATCGACGCGGGACCGCACGTGCTGGTCCAGCTGCTGTTCACGCCGCTGCTCGCGGGCTGGGCGATCACGGGCCGGGATCGCGGTCTCCGCCCGGTCCGCCGATGTGCGCGTCGCCCAGCAGCCGGGCACGCTTGCCAGCTTGCCGCCGCTGGCCATCCTGGCGCTGATGTCGCTGAACGTGATCACCGAATCGACTCCTCTCGCGATGGGCCTCAGCGCCGCGCTGCTGGCCTTCGACCTGCTCGCCTGGCGCGTCGTGGTGGCTGTGTTTGACCGCGAACGGCTCGTGACGGGCACATGCGGATGACCGTCGCCGGTACGTGGTACCGGCACCGGGCAGCCAGAGGAACACCTTCCAGAACAAGAGGAGAACAACAATGTCGGCAACACTGACGCCGACGCATAAAGCAATCGGAGCGGAGGTCCGTCGTGGCACGTACGATGTCGAGGTTGACGGTAAGCGTGTCGGGTCGCTCGAAATGAACCACACGATCGAGACGCCCGTCGAGCCTGGACGTCACACCCTGCAGTTCCGCGATGGCCGAAACTTGAGCCGAACTCAGACCTTCGACGCGGCCGAGGGCGAAGTCGTCGCCTTCCGATGCACCGGCAAGAGAACCGCCGCCCCCGCTCGCGGCGCGCATCCGCAGCCTCGGTGCCGGAAGCGTGCTTACCGGCGGAGCCCCGCGGCGTTCTGCGCCGTGCCGGAGATCTGCGTGAGCGAGATCCCGGTAGAGACGGGCTTGAGCTGGTCCGGCCCGCTGCTGCCGGTCCCGAGCTGGCCGTCGGTGTTGCGGCCCCAGGCCCAGAGCCTTCCGGTCTGGTCGATGGCGTAAGAGGCGTACCCGCCGGAGGCTACCGTGACGGGTTTTGCTCCGCGGGGAAGGGCGATGCGGATCGGGGTGGCCGAGCTGCGGGTGCCGCCGTTGCCGAGCTGGCCGTGCGTGCCGTTTCCCCACGTCCACAGTGAGCCGTCGGCGAGGACGGCGATTGTCTGGCCGTTGCTCGGGCCGCTGCCGCCCTGAAAGACCTGGTCCGCAGGGCCCGGCAGGAGAACGTGGACCGGGACGGCGCTGTCGGCGGTGGATCCGTCGCCGAGCTGGCCTGCCTGGTTGTAGCCCCAGTCGTAGTAGGAGCCGTCTGCCATGAGGGCGCCGGATCCGCCCCATGACGACGTGAGCGCCTTGACTTTGCCTTCCGGCAATCTGAGAACCGCGGTCGGCGCCGGGCGAGATGCCGTGGAGCCGGTGCCGAGCTCGCCGTACGCGCCGTTGCCGCAGGCATAGACGGTGCCGTCGGAGTCGAACAGCGAGTGGGTCCGGGCGCCGGCGGCCAGGGTGACGTGAGAAAGCGGGATCTTCGCGGGCCGCGTTATGAGCAGGCCGGCGGTCAGGCACAGGTCGTGTGAGGCGTTCAAACCCCACCCCCACGCAACGCCCCGTGAGTCGATGGCCAGGCCGCCGTCGAACGGCATCGGGTTCGGCAGCGAGGTGATCTTCACGCCGGCGGGGAAATCCACCTTCACCGCGGTCCGCACGTACACCGGCGTGGAACCGTTGCCGAGCTCGCCATAACTGCCAACGCCCCACGCCCAGACCGTTCCGGCCGAGGTAAGCGCGTAGGTGTCGGAGTTGGAGGTGGCGATCTGGATCACCGTTCCCGCGATGCCGCGAATCGGAGTGGGCTTGTCGTGCAGGGTCTGCACTACTGGCCCTCTGCTTCCGGCCACGCCGAAGGTGTAGACGACGGTGCCGCTGGAGGCCGTGCCCGGCTGTGATGCGCGCCGGGGCGCGCTGGTGCAGGCCGTCAGCCCGGCCAAGGCGATCAGCGTCAGGCCGGCGGCCAGGATTCGCAGAAGCCGGGTCATCTCCGCCATGTCCTAGGCATCCCGGCGCACCAGCAGGACCGTCCCGGTGATGAGCGCGGCGACCGCGTAGGCGCACAGGATGATGAAGCCCGTCCAGGGACCGAGGGTGTCGGTGCCGTGGTAGTGCGCGGTGGTCATCACGGTTCCGATCTGCTGGGGCAGGAACCGGCTGAGGTCGTCGGAGTAGGAGGAGGGCAGCACGGCGGCGATGATCGGCAGAACGAACAGTGAGCCGACAAAGACGCTGATCGACGCCGCGGTGTGCCGGATGATCGTCGCCATGCCGAGCGCGAGCAGCCCGAGCGCGACCAGGTACAGTCCGCCGCCGATAACCGCGCGCACAGCGCTCGGGTCGGACAGTGACGCGGTCGGCGTTTTACCGGAGAGGATCCCCTGCCCGATGAGGAACGCAGCGAATGACACGGCTTCCCCGACGATGAAGGTGATCACGCTGAACAGGATGACCTTCGCGGCGAGCACGAGCGGGCGTCGCGGCACGGCGGCGAAGGCGGCGCGGATCGTTCCGGTGCTGTACTCGGCGGTCACGACAAGTACCGCGAGGATGCCGATCGCGAGCTGCGCGAACAAGATCCCGGACAGGCTGGAGTGGGTTGGGTCGAACGCCTGCCGCGCAGCAACCGTCCGCGCGCTGTAGCGCGCCGCCTGCGCGGAGGTGACGACCGCGCTCAGGCCGATCCCGACCACCGCGGTGGCGAGCAGTGTCCACACCGTCGAGCGAACGGAGACGATCTTGATCCGTTCCGAGTCCAGCACGGCGCCGAACCGGTAGTGACCTGCCGGGAGCCCGGCCGTGCCGTCTGCCGGCGGGCGCACGGATGCTTCGGCTGTCATGGCTCACCCCACCGGTGCGTTTTCGTGGCGCGGCCGGTCGCCGCGGAACTCGAGGTTGCATTCGGTTGACTCGATGAACGCCTCCTCCAGGGAGGCGGACTGCGGCGCGAGCTCATAGAGGAGCACGGATCTCTGCCACGCGCAGCTCGCCGATCTTCTCCGCCGCCAGGTCGCGCACGAGCAGCGATCCGTCAGGCCCGGCGGTGAG
>CAWBXJ010000007.1:0-214960 GCA_963792725.1 uncultured Actinomycetota bacterium
CTCTCTGAGGTGCCCAGGATGGCGGTCCGCCAGCCGCGCGCCCGTGCATACGACGGGAGCTCTCTAGCGTCGCCGTCGGACTCCGGTGGGCCGACCGGGTCTCCGCTGACCAGCGCCACGCCGCGGACGACACGGTAGGCGATCAGCGTCTGACCGGTCATGAACCACTCCTTGTCTGACCGCAGCGCGAACGGCGCAGCATGTCGCCGGTGCCCCACTGACGCACGATCTCGCCGGCCTCGCGTCGCCGGTCCGCATCTGGCCGCAGCCGTTGCTTCCAAGGCCGCAGCCAGGCCGCGACGGCCCATGACGCCCATCGTCAGGATCGACAGCACCGATAGGGCTGCCGTCGGCGAACTCGCCCGGCAGGAAGTCGATGTCGCGAGGCAACTGGCCACCATCGCCCGCAGCGTGTCGACCAGGGCGGGCCCGAGCCGGAAGGACTGGCCGGCCGCCCAGCGGTAGCACCCAGAATGCAGCCATTCCGTAGCCCAGCGCGACCAGCAGCATGCCGACCAGGCGCCGCCACGCCGACGGCCTGGCCGCCGGATCACCCCGGAAGGGGAACGCCTCCCTGTTCGCTGCCAGCGCGATCGTCAGCAGGCAGGCGAGTACGGTGCTCAGGTAGACGGAGCCGCCCAGCAGTTGCAGCAGCGCCGCCGATCCGGCCGCGATGACCGCGATGAGCCAGGCCCGGCGGTTGCGTCGCAGCAATCCCCGGGAGGTGATGACCAGCAGCATCCCAACTGGGACGAGGAGCACGTGCGCGGCGCGCGAGGCGGCGTGCGGCGCGAGCCAGCCTAGGCCCGCGGCCAGCGTCGAGCGCGGAAGCAGGGCGGCGATGAGCACGACCACACCGCCGGCGGCGGTGAGCCAGGCCAGCATCCTGTGAGTACTGGCGCCGGTCGGCGTTCCCCGCCCGAGGGCGAGACACAGGCTGCCCGACTAGGCCCGCCGCGAGGTCGACCCGCAGGCAGGCTCGCCGCTGCGTGGACGGCCATGCCGAGCGGCACCTGCCGCACGACGTATCGAGACGTCCACGGCGAACAGCCACAGTCCTGCCGTGGCCGCCAGGCTGAGCCCGGCCGCACCCGGCTGACCTTGCCGCTCTCGCGGCTAGACCGGCGAGTATCCCGGCGACAGTGAAGGCGGCGATGTAGGCGATCAGCGAGATGCCATCGTGACCAGGCAGTTCATCCAGCGGCAGCGCGTCAGCGACCGAGGGCCCTGGCCAGTGCGCGACACCGCCGCGGATCCAGTAGCCGCCGGTGGCCAGCTTGCGTTGTCGCTGCTACGGTCGCGAGCACGGTGGCGAGCAGCCGCAGGGCGGCGACGGCAGGTAGGCGTATCCGATAGAACATGTTGCAGGTGCTCCGATGCGGTGATAAGGGCCAGCCCCATCTGGCTGCGCCACAGGCCCCGGTATGTCTTCCGGGCATGGTGTAGAAGTGGTGAGCGACGCCCAGCGAACCGAGTTCGGCGGCGAACGCGCGGTTCTGCGCGGCGAGCGGTGACAGATCCCACTGTCGAACCAGATATGGTGTGATGCGCCCGGACCTGGGCGGATACCGAGCGACCACACCGCCGGGCTGTTGTAGCCGAGCAGGGACGTGCCAGCGCCAAAGACGGACCGCAGGTGGTAGGCCATCATGTAGCCCGACCGCTCTTCGAGCAGGCCGAACTGGCCGGGGTTATGCAGACCAATGTTGAGCGCGCCGTATCCGCCTTCGGACAGGCCGCCGATGCCGCGCGCCGCGCCGGAAGCGATCGTGCGGTACCGCGAATCGATCGCATGCACCAGGTCCCGAGCGACGAACATCGCCCGGCGTTGCCCTGACCGATGCCGTTCGCCCACTCGGTGTCGGTCAGGAACGAGCGGGTGCCGCTGGGCATGACCAGGATCAGCGGCTTCATCCTGCCCTGGGCGACGAGCGTTGCCTCGATGGAGGCAGCCCCGGCCGATGTTGAGCAGGCGCCGATGGCAGCCCCGGGAACCCGTGCAGCAGGTAGAGGACTGGGTACCGCTGGTGCGGATGCGCAAAGTAGCCCGGTGGCAGGACCACTTGTACCTGGTCGCGGTAACCGGAAAGCACCGAGGCTGGCCCACGGAATAGTCCTGGATGGAAGGCATGGCAACCGCCACGCGCCGGGTACCGCTGGCGGTCTTGACGACCACGCTGTGCGGCGTCGAGGCCGGTGCGAATCCCCGGTAGAGCCAGAACCCGGAGACGTAGCGGCTCGACCGGCCACTCCCGCCACCGTGAGCGCGGCGACGACCAGGACGACCGCGACTGCACCGCGCAGGCCACCTGCGGCGTCTGGTACTGGTTGCGGGCAGGGCTGTTGCCCGGCTGGTGGGCGACTCCAATGTCATGCAGGGCTCCCGGCAATCGGCGTACCAGGCGCCGGTCGCAAGCCGCACGAGCTACGATGCCGCCGGCAGATGAGATGATCGTGAGAGGATCGTGAGAGCGCTCTCATACAACTGGTGGCTCGGGCTCCACCCGCGACAGGTGCGGGATCATGAACGCGGCAGCCTCAGCCTTCCACGTCTCAGTACCCTAGCGACCGTGGAGGAGACCCAGTCCGGCGCCGGTGCCCAGGAATGGCCCAGCGCCAGCAGGAATTCGGCCGAGGACAGCCCGTGCAGGTACAGCATCGGCAGCATCTCGGTCACCTGCGGGTCTTGCACGCCCGCGGCGGCAAGATCGCCGAGGAGAACCGCATCCGCTGCGCGCTGTCCGGGTCGGTGCGCTCGTCAGTGACCCGCGGCGCGATCACCTCCACCGCGCCCGCGCTGGTCAGCACCGTCCGCGGCTCGGCGGCGCCGTTGCCGATCACCAGCCGACGGCAGTCCTCATCCCGCACGTCAGCGAACTGGCCGATGTAGGCTGCGACCTCGGCCTGCAGGGCCGCGGCCAGCATCTGCCGGGCGCCTTCCGGCACCATCTGGTCGATCAGCGACGGGGACGGCCCGTCAGCGGGCGCCTTGTTGCAGATCCACGGGTTTCAAGCATTGCTCGGGCTCTCGCTCCTGCCGTTTCAGTGATGAGGCGGCTCTCATCGGGTGTTCACGACAGACTCATTCCACCTGGCGAGGCTGAAGGCAGGACAGCGAAGGGAGGTCGCACAAGTGGCCAAGGTCGAGACTTCAAGCCGCGGGTTCGAGCGGGAGCGCAAGGACCGGCGCGACGCGCACCGCGAGGGTATCCTGCCGGGACAGCCGCCAGGACGAGTCCAGGGACCCTCACGACAACTAAGTGCATGCTTCTCGGCGCTGGGCCCGGTCACGGGTCCAGCGCCGGGAGCCTGTACGGCGGCAGGCTCGCCGCGGTCCCAGCCTCAGACGGGGAGCACGGGCTGGTCTGACGCTGCGGCCGCGTTCTCTCGGATAAGCCAGGTAGCCCGCGCCGCGTAGCGTGACGATCCGGGTCTGCGGGCCGATCTTGTTGCGCAGGTACCGGATGTAGACCTCGACGATGTTGGAGGGATCGTAGTCGTAGCCCCAGATGTGACTGAGCAACTGCTCGCGGCTCAGGACCTGGCCTGGATGGCGCAGGAACGCCTCGGCAAGCGCGAATTCGCGAGCTGACAGGTCGATCTCGCGGCCGCCGATGTCGGCCTGCCGGTCGGCGTGCTCCAGGGTCAGGTCGCCGTTGCGGAGCACCGAACCTTCCAAGTATCCGGCCGTAGTCGGAGCCTAATCCTCGCCAGCAGCTCGGCTAGCCGGAACGGCTTGCTGATGTAGTAGTCGGCGCCGAGGTCCAGGCCGGTGACCACATCGGCGGTGGTGCTCCTGGCGGTGAGCACGATGATCGGCAGCCTGACGTGCTTGCGCCGCAGTTCGGTCAGCACGTCAAGCCCGTCCCGGCCGGGCAGGCCGAGGTCGAGCAGCATGAGGTCGAATTCCCCGGTCTGGGCGAGATACAGGGCAGCCGGGCCGTCGGCGGCCGGGGTGGTCCACGTGCCCCTCGGCCTGCAGGCCCTTGGCTAGGAACCGGACAATATGGGCTCGTCCTCGGCTATCAGATCCGGCTCATGCCGGGCCCCCTTCTCTGCTGACGTTCGCGCGGCGTTAACCGCGTGATCCCGGACAGCTGCCGGACCGGCCACTACCAGCGGCAGCGCGATCACGAAGGCCGCGCCGCCGCCGGGAGCGTCAGTGACCTGCACGGTGCCGCCGTGCGCGGCGGTGATAGCGGCGACGATGGACAGTCCGAGGCCAGTGCCATCAGTTCGCGGTGTGTGCAGGCGCGCGAAGCGCTCGAACACGGCCTCGGTCACTGGCCGGTATGCCCGGACCGTGGTCGGCGACGGTGAATTCGAGCATGCCGCCGCGCAGGCCGGAGCTGCATTTCCACCGCGGTGCCAGGCGGAGTATGCGCGGCGGCATTGGCTGCCAGTTGCATCAGTGCCTGCGTCAGGCGCTGCGGATCGAGAACTGCCGTGCCGGTCGCGGTACCGGTCAGCAACCACGGCCGGTCGGCGAGCAGTCGCGCCTTGGTGAGCACCGAGCTGGTGAAGGGTCCGACATCGACCGGCTGGCAGCGCAAGAAATCTGGCCGCTCGCTGCTGGCCAGACCGTCAGTTCGTCCACCAGCCTGCTCATCCGCGCCAGTTCGTCGGCGGCGATCGCCAGCGTCTCGGCGTCCTCCTGGGTAGCCGGTTCCAGCGTGTCCAGGTTGCCTTGCACCGATGGTGATCGGCGTGCGCAGTTCATGCCCGGCGTCGGCGAGGAAACGCCGCTGCGTTGTAGGGCTGCCTCCAGCCGGTCGAGCATGCGGTTGAAGGTGCTCGCGAGCTCAGTGATCTCATTGTGCCCGCGAACAGGGTATCCGGCCGGCGATGTCGGTCTCAGTGATCTGCCGCGCCAGGTCGGTCGTGTCGCGGACCGGCCGGAGCACGCGGCAGGCTGTTGGCCGGAGAGGGCAGTCCCAGCCACGGCGAGTCCGCCGGTCTCAAGCTGCAGCTGGGTCACTCGGCTGATGGTCGCCTCGCCCGGTCGGAGCAGCACGGCCGCGACGAACGTGCCGCGCACGGGATCGCCCGGTATCCGCGCCGGGACGACCGTGTACCGGATCGGCCCGATCGCGAGGTTGGCCGCCCCGTCCGTCTTCTGGCCGCGTGCGAGCCCCAGGTAGGCGCGACCCAGTCGATGGACGAAGCCGATACCGGCTGAAGTTCCGGCTGGTCGCGACCACACGGGTACCCACCAGGCCGATGAGCACCATGTCGTGTTCCAGCACTGCCTGCTGGGTCCCGGATTCGCAGCAGCGCCACCACTTGGCCGGGTGCCCTACCGCCGGCCGCCGAGCTGCGCCGGGCCGCGAGTGCCTTGAACTCGCCGAGAATCTGCGTGCGCCAGCTCGCCGCGGACCTGCGCATTCATCCCTTGCACCAGGAGCACTCCGTCGCGACGGTGGATGCGGTGATGCCAGCTCGACCGGCGGCAACGCCAGCCAGCCCAGATCCGGCCGCGAGCCGAGGCGAGCAGGCGCCAGCGCGCGAGCGGCTGGCGCTGGCCGAACCAGGAGCGGCGCCCGCTGCTCGTCCTGCCAGACGCGGCCGGTCCGCGCCGCTGCCTCCACAGCATCAACTGTGGGCCCGCCAGCCAAATTCGCCAGCTCTGCGGAAGCTCAGGTTCCTATTCAACGCGGAGGACACCGGGGTGAGCATCCTCTCATCCGCGGCTCATCACCGGCTCACGTGCACTGCCGAGTATCGAGGCCAGGAACACGCCGACCTGGTCGAGGTGGCAGCGGACGATGCCGCCAGGCGGGACGGCAGAGCAGGTGCCCCATGAAGCGGGAGACGATGATCACTTTCATGATCGCGGGAGCGGCAGTGCGCCACGTCGTCGCCGCCGGCTTCGCAGTGCGCGCCCGACTGGTCCGCCGCGGCCACAACGACCACACCTGGCGTGTCGGTGGATCAGCAGGCGCTGAGCTTGCGGCGCTGGGCGGGCGTCGGGCGGTGGCTGCTGCGCACCGATCGAGCCGCGGTCAGCCTGGCCGTCTGGCTGATGATCGTGGACACGGTTCTCGCGCTTGCCGCACCGTGGCCATTGAAGCTGGTGTCGACTACGGCCTCGGCCATCAAGATTCCGCCCTGGCTGGCCGGGCTGCACGGCAGTCCGCCGTTGGCCCTGGCGGCGCTGGCCGCAGTCGGCGGCCTGCTGCTGCTCGTCCTGAGCAGCGTCGCCGGGTACCTGGTCGCGTTCCTCGTCGGCGCCGTCGGCGAGCGGATGAGCAGCCGGCTGCGCGTGGGCGTGGTCGGTCAGTTGCTGCGGGCCGCGCCGCGCTCGGTGAGCCGGTTTCCACTGGGAGAACTTGCCAGGCCGTTCGGCTCGATGCCAACCGGGTGAGCGACACGATCACCGCCGCGATCGAGACGCTGGTCCCGGACCTCGCGGTGCTCGCCGGCATGACGGTGATCACCGCCATGCTCTGATTGGCGGCTAACGCTGATCGTGCTCGGCGTGATCCCCCTGTACGTACTGGCCGCCCGGTTGCGCAACCGCTCCTTGCATGGCGCTCAGCAGCAGTCACGCGCCAGGGCCGGGGAGCTATCGGCGTTCGCCGCGGACCTGCTGGCCCGGATTCCGGCCGTGCACGTGTTCGGGCGCGCGGACAGCGAGGATCGCGGATTATCACCGGGCCAGCACGACCGCGGCCGGGGCGGCCGTGACTGCGCTGGACGCGGGTCTACCGGTTCGCGCCCGTCGCCGACTCCCTGCCCGGCATCGCGCTAGCCGCAGCGCTGATCGCCGGCACAGCAGAGGTGTCAGCGCGGCGCCTTACCATCGGAGGCCTGCTGGTGTTCCTTGCTTACCTGTCGAGCCTGACCGGCCCGGTCAGGTCGCTCGCCCAGCTGAGCACCTCGATCACGCGCGGCGCGGCGAGCCGGGACAGGCTGTCGGAGCTGCTCCGGCTGCCGGTACTGGTCGGAGGCCGCGAGCCACTCCACGACCCCGTTCCCTTGGTAAACGCCCGCCACGACGCCAGTCCGGCCCGGCAACGCGGCCAGCACGGCCTGCCCCCGGCCGCGCCGGTGCTGCCGGGCAGCCGGACCGGGACTGGGCGCGGGCAGTGGAGATTGCTGGAGTGAGTTACGCTCACCATCCGCGCCAGCCGGTGTCCAGTGCCGCGTGCCTGCGGGTGGCGGGTGGAGGGGGAATTCGTCTGCATTACCGGGCCGTCCGGCGCGGGCAAGTCCACGCTGCTGGCACTCATTGTGCGGCTGGCTGATCCGGATTCTGGCGTGATCAGGATCGACGGCAACGACATCGCCGGCCTGCCCGCTGACCGCCTGCGGCGGCTGGTCACGCTGGCACCGCAGGACCCGTGGCTGCACAGCGGGAGCATCGCCGCCAATGTCGCCTACGGCAACCCGGCGGCCAGCCGGGACCAGAGTTCCGCGGCGGCGAGCCTAGCCCGGCGTGACCAGCTTCGCTAGGCTCTTGCCGGGCGGGCTAGATGCACCGGTCGGCGAGCACGGCAGGGAACTCTCGGGTGGTCAGCAGCGCCGCATTGCGGTCGCAAGGGCACTGGTGGCCGACACTCCCGGTCCTACTTCTCGACGAGCCCACCACGGGACTGGATCCGGCAGCGGGGATGGCGCACGCTGATCAGCGGTCTGCTGGCCCATGCCCGCGGCAAGACCGTCGTCGTCGTGACCCATTCCGCACGGCTGGTCAGCCTGGCCGACCGCGTGCTGCGCCTTGACCACGGCAGCTTCGGTGACGGCTACTTCGGCCGTGACCCGGTGGCGACCTGGGCGATCCGGTGATGGCCGCCCATGCTGCGTTCGTTGCCGGCAAGCGCTTAGCCGCTCCTGAGGCGGGAAAGCCCGACCTGGATGTCCTGCGGCACGATGCATAGTCCAGCCTGTCGAATAAACGGTGCGCCTTCGACAGGTTAAGACCGGTTTGCAGGACCATGACGTATGCCGCAGAACTTCTTTTATCCGCAGCGTGATCAGCCATTGCTGCTGCCCGTGGAAGTGCGAATGGCTGCCCGAGGACGATCTGATGTTCGCGGTGCAGGACGTGGTGCCCAACCCCGGACCTGGGCGAGTTCCGCCGCCGGTACCGGGCCGACGGCACGCCGGACCGCGTTCGACCCGCAGATGATGGTCGCGCTGCTGCTGTAAGACTAATGCTGGGGCGAGCGGTCCAGCCGCGTGATCGAAAAGCGGTGCGCCAGGACGCCGGCTACCGGGTGATCATCGACGGTCGCGATGGAGCTGGCCGATGAAGATCGAGAGACGCTGGGGCGCTGGTCGCGACGGCCGATCCGCGACGAAATCAGAGACCGGGTAGCCAACCTCATCGAGAAGCTAGTGAGCGCGTAGGACGACGCAGCAGACGGGTCCGACAGGCTACGACAGCCGTGCTGAGTTCGTGCTGACAAAGCGATGGCCGACAGGGCACCTACCTGCGGAAACTGCCCGGACCTCCACGAGCTTCACCATCTTCGAGGGCACGTCGGAAATCCAGCGCATGATCATCGGAAGGGCCGTCACCGGGCTTGACGTGCGCTAATAACCGCAGGTCATGGCGCTGGTGCGGACCTTAGAAAGCCCGTGAACTCGGGTTTCTGGCGGTCGGCCGTTTGCCCGTTATTCCTTGGTGGTTCCCGCCAGTTCCCGATAGCGTGCCGAGAGGGTGCTGACCCGTAACGGCTAGCACGACAGCCTCAGCCTGAGACGCCCACTCATCGGGCGCGCTTGACGCGCTTGATATCGGCCTTCATCGTGAGATCCGGGGCCGCGCGACTTCGCCACCGGAAGGAACACTCCGATGAACACCATCCAGACCCTGTACGCCGCGCTCATGGCGTTGGGCATCTTGGTCAGCATCTCCATCGCACTCACACTGACTATCGAAGGCGCGGGCGTCCTATACATGCGCGACCAGATTCGCCTGCTACTGGAGCGCTCTCGCATTCCATCTCCGACCAGGACGCCCTCGACCGGGGCAGCACAGCAGCCGACCCCGACCGAAGACGCGCGCGTGCTCGTGCTCCGTTAAAGCCAGCTCAGACCCCACTACGGAGAGGGACGACGCCAGCGCAGGCCGTCCCTCTCCGAATGCTGTCGATCAGCGCCCGGCCAGCTCGCCCCCTGGCGGGGGCGATCAGTCCAGTGGCCTGGCCGGGGCGTTCCTTCTTCGAGCCCGAGATGGCACTATGGAAGGCACGGCCGTCTATTTCGAGTGGCGGGCCCGCAATGTCATCGAACCCGAGCCGACGGCAGCGCTGGCCGCGTGCCATCAGTGCACGTTCTGGGACTCCGTCAGTCTGCCGTGAGCTCTGTGCGCAGCGCCTTGCGGTCCAGCTTGCCGACGCTCGTGAGCGGGATGGCGTCCAGGATCGTCACCTCGCGCGGGTACTTGTTCGCGGCGAGCCTGCCTTTGGCGAACTCGACCACCTCCTGCGGTGTCGCCTGGCCGCCAGGCCGCAGCGACACGAACGCGACGACCTCCTCGCCGAGCCGCTGGTCCGGTCGGCCGACCACGCCAGCCATCGCCACGGACGGGTGCTCAAGCAGGACGTCCTCGACGTCGCGTGGGTATACGCTGAACCCTCCCCTGATGATGAGGTCTTTCTTCCGGTCGACTACGTATAGGTAGCCGTCGGCGTCCAGATGCCCGATATCGCCGGTGTGCAGCCAGCCGCCTCGAAGCGTGGTCGCCGACTCCTCCGGTGAGTTCCAATAGCCGACCATCACCCCGGCCGAGCGGACGCAAATCTCGCCGTCAGTCCCGGCAGGCTGCGCGGCGTCGGAATCGTCGAGTATGGCGACCTCGTAGCCGGGGATGGGCCGTCCCACCGATCCGGGCTTGCTTGCCCCTGACTTGCTCACCGAGATCACTGCGCCGGACTCGGTGCAGCCGTAGCCTTCGAGGATCTCGCTGCCGGGCACTCGCCGCTCCCACTGCTCGCGGGTTTCTGCCGCCAGTGGCGCGGCGCCGCTGTTCACATAGCGCAGCGCGGACAGATCAAAGTGTTCAAGCGGCTGCGCGAGCAGCATCTGGATCATGGCAGGGACCAGGACAGTGCGCTCGATCCGGTGCTGCGTCGCCAGCTTCAAGAAATCGGCGGGATCGAACCAGCGCTGCAGGACCGCCATTGCGCGCTCGGTGGCGTGGTCAGCCGGCCAGGGTCACGATCATTCCGTAGGCGTGCGACATGGGCAGCGGCGTGATGTTTTTGGTGATGCCCTCTTCCTGGGAAGCGGCGTGAGAGCTTGCCGAGCATGCGTAGAGGTTGCGGTGACTTAGCATGACGCCCTTGGCCCGGCCGGTAGTGCCACCGGTGTACATGAGCGCCGCCAGTCGTCCCCGCCGACGGCGGTGAGCTCGCCCGCCGGAGCGGCCTCAACGTCGGCGAAGTTGATTCCACGCACGTGCGCGGGCAGCACGCCAGGCTCGGGAGCACCGCCTGCGACGAGCACGAAGCGCAGGCCGGGTGCATTCGCCGCCGCCAGGCTCACGGTGACAAGCAGTTCTGGCGACGTCACCACTGCCACCGCACCGGAGTCGGCCAGGATGTGGGTCAGTTCGGGCGGGCTGATCAGGAAGACCACCGGGGTTACGACAGCACCCGCACGCCAGATCGCGTTGTAAGTGATGGCCACCTCCGGGCAGTTGGCCATCAGCACCACGACCCGGTCACCAGGCTCGACACCGAGCGTGCTCAGCCCTGACGCCGCGCGCCGTGCCCGGTCGAGCAGCTCGCCCGAGGAGTACGACTTGCCCTCGAAGATCAGGTTCTCGTAGTCGCCGAGCCGGTCGAACGCGCCTTCCGCGAGGGCGGCGAGGTTCTGGTGAGTCACCCGTATCCTCCAGCTGTCGCGCCTATTACCGATGGTAGCCATCTTGCTCGGTTCAGCTCCCAGAAAGACGCCCAGCGCGAACTCGATCAGGCCCGCGAACTGCTCGCCATTCCGCCTGAGGATGACCAGGATGCCCGGCGGCGCTGGCTCACCCGGCTTCATCCTTGAGCTGACTTTTCCGCCGCCACTGGATAACGGACGGGCGGTGCGGCAGTTCGACAAGGCGTGGCAGGCGCTCGATGCGAGGCGCTACTGGCTGGCCGCCTTTCCTCAGCCACCGGACTGGTGCGCTTGACTGGCTGAGCGGCACGGCAGCGGCCGCCGTGCCCGAACGTGAAAGCATGCACCGGAGTGCACGGGTAGACACGTCCATTGGCATCGTCGTTCGGTGTTATGTAATTGCCGACGCGGACGGTGCTCAGCGCGGCGCCGGCGGCGGACAGTACTGCGGCCCAGGCCAAGGTGGCGCTAGCGCCGCAGTGGTCAGCGCGCCCCGGCCACGAGCTCACGTGCACCGCCCCGCGCCACAGAGTCCCTCGTCGGCCAGCAGCCGAACGCTGCTGCTGGCACAACCTGCTGGAGCCCTTCGCCTCTCAGCCCACATCCGGCGGGCCGCGCTTGCCGACGGCGCGCTGACCGAGATGCTGGCGCGCTGCAGCGACGAGGTCCGCTGGCGCCGTTTCCACAACGCCGCCGGGGCTTTCCCGGATCAGTACCTGGCCAAGGCCCTCGACGGCTCGGCGGGGCTCCGGGCGGTACCTGGACTCGTCGGCGATCGTGAAGCTGGTCGTGCACGAGAACGAGTCGGTTGCTTTGCGCCGGCACTTGCGGCGCCGTCGGCCGCTTGTTTCCAGCTCGCTGGCCCGTACCGAGGTCATGCGGGCACTGCTGCCAGGCGGGGAACGAAGGGGTCGCCGCGGGCCGGAAGGTGCTGACCCGGCTGGATCTCATCCGGGTCAGCAGTGGCGTTCTCGACGACGCTGCAGTGCTGCTGTCCACCGACCTCCGGTCGCTAGATGCCATCCATCTCGCCACTGCCCGAAGGCTGGGGCACGACCTCGGAACGATAATCACCTACGACGTGGGGATGGCTGAGGCAGCCACCCACCTCGGTCACCGCGTCGCGGCCCCGCGATAGCTCGGCGGCCGTGCTCGTTCCCTCAGGTCACTCGCGCCCGTCCGGCTGCGCAATACGCACAAGGCCCTGAGTCAACAAAGTCCCTCATGGCCGGGACACCTGAGGCCAGCGATCTTGTCCAGGTGAGATCTGCGACGCTCGAGGACGCGTTCGTGCTGCTCACCGGGCGCCAGGATGTTGCCCACGCCGTACATGGCCGCGTTGCCGTTCATGTCATCCTGGGTGGTGCTGCGCTCGCGGCCCGTGATCCTCTCCGCGTGTCGGCGTCGCGGAAACGCCGCCGCAGCAGGAGGACAGCGACAACCGGTCCAACTCCGAGGACTCCAGGCTGCACCGCTGCGGGGATCGCCGGCGCCGAGTACGAGGACCGGGGTAAAGTCGTCGCTGCGTGGACCTGCACGAGCTTCACGATCTTCGAGGGCACGTCGGAGATCTAGCGCATGATCATCGGTATGGCTGTCACCGGGCTTGACGTGCGGTAAATAACGGCAGGTTGGCGCTGAAGTTACGTGTCCCAAGTGGTCCCGGGTGGACTGGACAGCTTCCCGAGCCGCGGGAACCTCAGCCTGCAGGACGCGACCCGGATGAGTGCGCAGAGTCGCACGGTCCGCGAGAGAGCTGGGTCCGTGGCCGTTACCGAGGGTGATCGATGGGCGTCCTTGCCAGAGTGGAGGTTGAACCAGATTGACTATGTGCCGCGCATCGAGTGAGCGTCTGTGGATTTCAGCCTGTAAAGGTGTCAACGGCTCGGATGAAGCTCGCTGCGTCCTGAGCCCAGAAGGCGTGGCCGGCATCGTCAAAGAGAAGCAGCTTCGCGCCTGGCACGGTGCTGGCTAGGAGCCGGTCGTTGGCCACCGGCATGAACTGATCCCGGGTTCCGCCGGCGACCAGCGTGGGCACCCGGATATCTCCTGCCAGCCGGCCCGCTGGGTCCTGTCCTGCCAGCCATCGCTGAACTGCGCGGACCTGGCTGCGAGATGTGGCGGCGGATGGCCCGTAGGAGCCTGGGTACTGCTGGATGGCGTTGAGGTAAGCCCTGGCTGCGGCGGCCTGATTCGCCGGGAAGAGCACGGCCGTTTGCTTCGCGGGGGTCAGGGAGAACACGGCGGCAGTGTAGGACGGCAGGGGCAGTGCCTTCCCGGTCCCTGCTGTGGTAGCGGCCAGGATAAGCCGGCCTACCTGGGCCGGATGGCTGACAGCCAGATCCTGCGCGATCATGCCTCCCATCGACCACCCGAGCACGGCCGGGCGGCGTAGCCGAAGCGCGGAGATCAGGGCGCTTGTCTGGCTGGCCATGGCTGCGATACTCAGCGAAGTCGGCGCCGAGACCGCAGAGGTCCGGCCGATCCCGGCGTTGTCGAAGACGACAACTGTGTGATGGGCGGCCAGGGCGTCGACGAAACTCGGCGCCCAGCCGTCCATAGATGCGCCCGCTCCCGTGATGAGCAGCAGCACGGGCCCGCTGCCCAGCTGGCGGTACGCGACCGTCCCGGCAGAGGTGCGGACGACGCGTATGGGTGCAGTCAGTACATCCGGCCCGGTGCCAGAGGCGCACCCCGCGATAACCGCCGCCGCGCAGCACACCGCCAGCACCGCGCTGACCGGGCACCTCATGTGCTCCGCCCAGGCCGGCATGATGACTACCTACTTCCGCGACGAGCGGGGAAGCTCCGGTAAGCGAACTTCGGTGTACTCGCTGCGGTCCAGCTGCACGACGTCGGTGTAATCGCTGCCGTTCGGCTCGCCGACGTCGTCGGTGTACTGTCTATGGTCCGGCTGCACGACGTTGAAACTGGCCCTGGACAGCAGCTTGCGCAGGTGCTGCATCCCGGTCATGCCCGCGAGCGCGACAGCCATGACGGCGGCGAGCACAGAGCCGCCGAACAGCGCGAGCCCGCCGACGACGTGTCCCAGTATCATCATGATCACTGCGGCCAGCAGGGCGACCGGCACGGCTGTCAGCAGCAGCAGTGCGAGCAGCGTCACGGCGATCACGGCCCTGGCCGACCTGCCGGGCGTCCGCTCCTCATGCCAACCGGTCATCAAGCTCACCTCGCTAGCCCGGAGTACACCATGGGCCCGGGCCTTGCCGACAGCAACACGATATGTCGTGTGCTGTATTTGTCAACGCGCTTCTCGATCAGGATGTTCCGGCCACTGTCCAGCGCGCTGGCCGCGGGCGAATACCCACCACGCCCAGCATGAACCGAGCTTTGTGAGGAGGCGGACGGCGCTGCCCATTCTCATGCGCGAGGTGGTGCCTCGAGGGAGGTATGACCGGATCCCAGCGGACCTGCCGGGTGCCGACGACGTGGATCCAGCGCTGCAGCGCGGTGCGGTGTCGGTCGAGGAGGCCGCCGTGCACATCGTGGAGCCCTGAGCCACTGTGTTGTGGAAACCCCGGGCTTTCGCCCGGGGTTTCCACATCGATGCCCCGCTGGAAAACCGCTAGCCGTCGATGCTCAGCATCCCCGCTGGCACACCAGGGAGCTCGATCTGACGCCAGATCGTGCGCCACAGCGGGAGTTCGTGGTAGCGCCGCAGCTGGGCCACGCCACCCAGCCAGCCGATCCAGCCTGGGTACGGCGGGTTGTCCGGGTCGAACCCGCTCTGCACGAACGTTAGCCGGGTCTTGCCGTCCGAGCCGGCCAGCTCCCAGCCCTGGGTGATTCCGTCGGCGAACAGCAGCGTCGCCTTGCGGCCCGGCTCGAACTCGACGAACTTGGCCCCCCCGGGGTCCAGCTCGAAGCCGCCCATCGCGAACCGGCCGCCCACATAGGGCTCGATGGCGACGTTGGCGCCGAACCACTTGAGGAACTGCTCCGGCTGCGTCAGCGAGTCGAACACCACCTGCTGTGCCGCGTCGATGACCACTGAGGCGTGCAGCTCGGCTGAGGTGAAGTCACACTTCGGCGTCAGCTCCCGGCCCGAAAGATAATCGGACAGGTTCGCGATCGCGAGCGACCAGAACGTCTGCAGCGCGCCGCGGGCTCCGGCCGTGTCGGCCAGCACTTCTTGAAAGCTCGGGAGGTCGCTCTGGCTGAGCGTGAGCAGCGTGCCGCTCTCGTCCTCAGCGAGGTCGAACGACACCGTGCTCGCCACGCCGTCGACGCTCCAGGCGAACCGCAGGGTGCGCTCGTCGGCGTGCAGCAGGCGTTGGTGCGGCTCGGCGCCGTCGGGTGTATAGCGGCCCCAGAACTCGTACCGGTCGGGCAGCGCCACCTCGGCGTGCTCGGCCAGCCATACGCGCAGCGCGGCGGCGTCGGTCAGCGCCGCGTAGACCGACTCGGGCGGCGCGGGCATGACCGCCTGAAGGCGCAGGTCATTCGGTTGGGTCATCAGGATCTCCTTCGGTGCTCGTGGCGTTGTCCGGGGTGACGTCGGAGGCGAAGTTCGGGTAGCAGGCGACGGCCAGGCGGAACGCGTCGCCGTCCGCGCCGCCGTAGCGGGTGAACAGGTCCCGCAACAGGTGTTGCAGCTCGCCGAGGAATGCCGTGCGCTGCTCCGGCCGTACCCGGATGTCTCCGGAAACCCCGATGGAGGGCAGATCGGGCCGGGAGAGGTCGAGCGCGGCGAGATCCGCCTGCACGTCTTCCATCAGGTCAAGCAGGTAGCCCAGGCTGAGCCGGTCGCGGATCTGGCGCAGCCCGATCCGGCCGACTACGCGTGGGGACAGCCAGTATGACCGGGCGGTCGCCTGGTAGATGCCCTCGTGGATGCCGCGCACCCGGCGCTCGCTGACCTGGCTCACCAGGCCGGCGGCGAGCAGGCGCTTGACGTGGTAGTAGACCCGCTGCGGGGTCTGCTCGAGCTCGGCCGCCACCTCGGTGCACGACCGGGGTTCGGCGAGCTGCCGTAGCACTTCGATCCGCTGCGGCTTGAGCAGGGCCTCCGCCTGCTCGATCTGGTCCAAGTACGCGACGTCTCTCATTGCGAAAATAAGTCTTTACGTAAACGAAGTATTTGTCAATGGTGCGGCGGGACGCCCGGCTCAGCAGGGGGCTGCTTACAAAAGCGGCAGCGACCAGGCGAGACGCGATGGACCGCTGTCCGTCCGCTGCAAGAGCGAGTGCTTTCGACCGAGCAGGAAGTCTCGTCCCCTACTTGGATTCCGTCGGCGGTGCCTTGCCGGCGACCGACAACACCGCGTTCAGCAGCTTGAATGCGGCGTCCAGTACCGGCCCGGCCATCGGGTCGGAGCCCAGGGCCGAAAATGGTCCCTGACCGAAATGCGGACCGCTCGGCGTCAGCACCATCAGCCGGGCATCGCCTTGAGCCAGCGGCGGCAGTTGCGGCTCTGTCCACGGGCCAATGCGGCTTACCAAGATGCGGCCCTGCTCGAGCAACTCCCGCCCGGCGCCCGCGGTTGGCGGACCTTCGTCGACCACGACGGCTGCGCCGGAGAAGTTGATGTACCTGACCGAGCCGTCACGGTAGGCAGCGAGGACATCGTGACCGTGCTGGACCGGAACGGATACAACGACGCCGAGCACGTGCTTGGCGCCTTCCGCGTCGGGAGCAATGCCGGCTTGCCGCAGGAAAGTCCAGGCCTGCAGAACATGGCGTGCCTCGACGTCGGTACGCGCCGCGATGTCCAGCCACAGCCGGATGGCCTCGTCGCGATGCCCGCTGGCAAGCTCCGCGCGCGCGGCTATGAAGCTGTCCCAGGGCGCGTCTTGCGCAGGCGTGCCAGGACCGGGCCACTGGTCGAGGGGCAGGTCGCCAAGCAGCAGTGGTACGAGAGCGACTCCTGCTCCGGCCGACTGCGACCCAGAGCTGCCCACTGGCGGTTCAGCCCGTTTCCTGAAAAGTCCCACACGCGAATATTAGACGGAGCTCACACGATCCAGAGCTCGTCCGTCGACGAGCGCCTCGACTATCGGGAGCGGCATAGAGCGGACAGCCTGTCTGTGAAATCCGTGGGCCGGGTCTAGGCTGGAATTCGCGGTCGACCCAGCGGCACAGGTAACTCGGCAGCGGAGCACGCCGGGCTGCCGGGCAGCCTGGGGGTGGGGGTCCAGGATGCGCATCAGCGAATTCTCATTCGGGTCGGTGCGAGTCGATGGCGTGACCTACGATCACGACCTGATCATCGACCGGGGAAGACTCCGCAAACGCAACAAGGCCGCGTCGAAGAAGTTCCGGCACGCCTACGGGCACACTCCACTGTCGATGGCCGAAGACATTCCCTGGCAATGCCGGAGGCTGGTCATCGGCACCGGCACTAACGGGCGGTTGCCGGTGCTGGAGGAAGTAGAGACCGCAGCCCGCCGTCGCAAGGTCGATCTGGTCGTCCTGCCGACGGTGCAAGCGATCGAGGTACTGGCCGGCAAGAGCGCGGACACCAACGCCATCCTGCACCTGACCTGCTGAGCGTTCGGGCGACAGCCCGCGAGCATCGATGCAGGATGAGGTTGCCTGCCCGCGGCATAGAGCGCGACTCGACTGGGCGGCGCTCTGCATGTCAAGGTGCGGGAGCTGCGCACGTACTGGCCGAGCTGAATTGTGACCTTTGGCCGTCGCTCTTGGGCTACCCATCGTGTAGAACGAGGCCATGGCAAGACAGGTAGGCGTCGTGCTGTACGTGCTCGCGCTGATCGCCGTCGTGGTCAGCGTGGACATCCTGTTCTTCAGGCACCACTTCACGGAGCGGCTGATAGCCAACGTCGGGATCGTTCTGGTGTTCGCGGCGTTCGGCTTCCTGATCTTCCGAGGACTCGGGCGCAGACAGGAATGACCTTGCCGTCGCGCAGGGCAGGCCACCGGTCGGCACCACGGTCGACGCGACCAGCAGGGTGTGGACCAGGAAGGTGTCCATCAGGATGCCGCGCTGCACGTGGCCGTCGAGCGCGCCGACGGCCTTGGTCCCGGGCGGCCTTTATCCGGCGTACTGGCTATGCCTTGGGGCAGAGGGCTGGCTGGCGCCAGGTCTGGGCCCACAAGCATCACCAGGCAGAGTCTTCGCATGTCGGACGTCTCAACCGGAATCGCCGACCCTGGCACTCCTTTCTCCGGGAGCCTTGGGCGCGGTCAGGCCACTTTGCCCAGGCCCCTGACCAGCTTCATCGGGCGCGAGCATGAGCTGGCAACAGCCCGGCAATTGCTGCGGACCAGCAGCCTGCTGACGCTCACCGGGCCGGGGGGCAGCGGCAAGACACGGCTGAGTATCGAACTAGCCTCGCTGGTCGCAAGCGACTACCCAGACGGCGTACTTTTCGTTCCACTTGCTCCGCTGCGTGATCCCGGGCTTGTTGTTTCATCGATCGCCCAGCGTCTCGGGTTGCACGATTCGCCAGACCGGCCGCTGATTGATCATCTGACCGGGTACCTGGACGGCCGCAAGCTGCTGATCGTGCTGGACAACTTCGAGCACCTGCTCGACGCCGCTTTCATCGTGACTGAGTTGCTGCGGCGTGCCCGGGGCGTCCGCATCCTGATCAGCAGCCGTTCCCCGCTACGCCTCTCGGGTGAACAGCAGTGCCCCGTTCCGCCGCTTGCCGTTCCTGACCAGCTGATGCCGGCGACGTTCGAATCGGTCGCGGCCTGTGAATCGGTCCGGCTATTGAGCGAGCGGGCGGCGGCAGCCGTACCAGGGTTCGCTGTGCATGAAAACAACGCGGCCGCCATCGCCCAGATTGTGGCGAGGCTTGACGGCCTGCCACTGGCTATCGAGCTTGCAGCCGCGCGGGTGAAGCTGCTGCCGCCTGAGGCGATCCTTGACCGGCTAGAGAACTCGCTCAGGCTTTTGGTCGGCGGGAGCCGGGATCTGCCCGACCGTCAGCAGACTCTGCGCAGCACAATCGCATGGAGCTATGACCTACTGAGCGATGGGGCGCGACGGCTGCTAGCGGGCTGCTCGGTATTCCGCGGCGGCGGCACGCTTGAACTGATCGAGTCCGTCTTCACTGCGTCGGTGGACATTGGCATTCCCGTGCTGGACGGGCTGCAAGAGCTTGTCGATCACAGCCTGCTACGCCAGGTGCAGCTTGCCGGCTCGTCGCGGTACATGATGCTGGAAACGATCAGGGAGTTCGCCGCCGAGCGGCTTGGCGAGCTGCCCGGGGCCGATCGCATCCATGGCGCCCATGCCGCAGCATGCCTGGCGCTGACCAGCGGAGCCCGGCGTCCGCTGACGCTTCGAGCGCACTTGATCGAGCAGCTTGAGATCGAGCACAACAATGTCAGGGCTGCCATCGACTGGTGCCGTCAGCATGATCCGGCGAGCGCATTGCAACTCGCTGCGGGCATGTCCAGCTTCTGGTCGTTGCGCGGCTATTTCACCGAGGGCAGGGAACGCCTAGCCGAACTGCTCAACAACGTCAGCGTCAGCGGGAGCGCCCGCATAGGCGCGCTGAACGGCGCTGGCTGGCTTGCCCTCGATCAGGGTGATCACAATGACGCTCAGCGCAGGCTGGAGGAGTGCATCGAGCTCAGCCGGGCGTGCGCAGATACGGTGGCCGAGGGCATCGCGTTGCTTGGACTGTGCCGGAGCAAGGTCACCAGGAGGCGAGCAGCCGAAGCGGTAGCTGAGGCGGAACACGCCACGCGCCTGCTGCACGCATCTGGTGACCAGCCGGGCATAGCGCTCAGCCTCTTTTACTCGGCACTCGTCGCGATGTTCGCCGATCAGCTTGATGTAGCCTGCGGCGTGTTCACCCGGTGCGCGGCCTTGTGCGCGGAGCTTGACTTCCCGTCCGTGCATGCGCGCGCGCTTCAGCTGCTCGGAATAGCGCGCCTAGACCTCGGCGACCTCAGAGCCGCTGCGGCCGCGTTGCGGCAGGGGCTGCCGCTCACGCTCGAGATAGGTGATCGGTTTGTCGTCCCAATAGGGCTGTCCGGCTTTGCCGGGCTGGCCGCCAGGACTGGACGGCCGCGAGAAGCGCTACGCCTGGCGGGTGCCGCGGTTGCCTACAGCGAGACCAACGAGTTCACGCTGCCAGATGTACTGCACGCGAACCTGGACCGGTGGCTGGGGCCATCGCGCCGAACCATCGGGGAAGCGAGTGCCACCAGGCTGATCGCCGAAGGACGGCAGATGCCATTCTCGGCCGTCGTAGCGTGCGCGCTCGCAATCGAGCCCGAGGCTGCCGAGCCGGCCGGCGCTAGGCCCGCGCTAACCCGCCGCGAGGCCGAGGTCGCGGCACTGGTCGCGCGCGGGCACACAAACCGGGACATCGCTGGCCAGCTAACCCTGTCGGTCCGCACAGTCGAGGTCCATGTCGACCACATCCTGACCAAGCTGGGCTTCCATACCCGCACTCAGCTAGCGGCCTGGGCGCACGAGGAAGGCCTGCTGGCCGGAGATACGTAGTCCAGATACGTACTCCTTCAGATGACCGTGGCCGCTGCGGCACAGACAGTGGTCTGCATGCGTGCTAGCCAGGTCTCGCGCGAGACCACACGACGCGATTGCCAGGTGCTAGTCGTAGGAGCCGGGCCAACAGGCCTCGTCCTGGCGGCTGACCTGCTGGCGCGCGGCATCCACACTAGGGTGATCGACAAGAGCAACGCCGTGGCGCTCGAAACGCGCGCCATCGCGATGCACGGACGCGCGCTCGAGGTCCTCGACATGATGGGACTCGCCGACCGGTTCATCGACACCGGCCAGCGCGCGCGGCATTTCACCTTCTACGCCGATGGCAGGCGCCGGGTGAGCCTCGATCTGTCCCTTAATGGCACCCGATTCGGGTTCGTGCTCGACATCCCGCAGCACGACACCGAACGGCTGCTCCGCATGCGCGTCGCGGAGCTAGGCGGCACCGTTGAGCCGGGTCTCGAGCTGACGAGCCTCAGTGACGATGGTTCCGGCGCGATTGCGAGCGTGCTGGACACTACCGGTCAGCGCCGCAGCATCACGGCGGACTACGTGGTCGGTTGCGACGGCGCACACAGCCGGGTCAGGCACGAGCTTGGCGTGCGTTTCGCCGGTCATCCATACCCGCAGGACTGGCTGCTCGCAGACGTCACGCTGGACTGGGCCAGGCCAGACGACGAGATTCATGCCTTCTTCACCGCAGACGGCTTGCCGTTGATCTGCTTCCCGATGCGCGATCATCAGTGGCGCGTCACCGTGCCGTTCGCCGGTGACCGCGAGCCAGGGCCGCCGTCCCTCACCGAGATCCAGCGGCTTGTCGACCATCGGTCACCTGAGCCATTGGTACTTTCGGACGCTACCTGGCTGGCCAATTTCAGGTGTCACCGGCGGTCGACCGAGACATACCGGAGCGGGCATGTGCTGCTCGCCGGCGATGCCGTGCACATCCACACCCCCGCGGGCGGCCAGGGCATGAACACCGGGATCACTGACGCGCACAACCTGGGCTGGAAGCTCGCCCTGGTCGCGGCCGGACGCGCGTCAGACTCGCTGCTCGACACATACGGCACGGAACGGGCGCCTGTCGCCGCGCAAGTACTCGCCCTGACCCACACGCTCGTGCGATACGGCACCATGACTAGTCCGCTCAAGCGAATGTTCCGCGACGCCGTGATACCACCGCTAGCGAAGGTCCGTCCGGTCCACCGCCGCGCCGTCCGCCGCTGGGCGCAGGTGAACGTGGGCTACTCGGGCAGCCGCATCACGCACCCGGACCGGGGCCGACGCCATCCGCGGCCCGGCGAGCGGGTCCCGGACATGCCGGTTGTGACGGCGGGCGGGCGGGACCAGCAGCTTGTTCCGTGTCCTGCGGCAGGGCGACCATGTGCTGGTGGTGTACGGCACCGGCCCTCGTTGCGTACGGGACACCATGGCCGGGATGCCGAATCGCGACCTCGTGCAGATCGTCACCGTCGCTTCTGATGGCATCAGCTACCCCCGCCGGTGCGGCACGCCCATGCTGTATCTCATCCGGCCCGACGGCTACCTGACGGCGCGAGGTACGCCCGCGAGGTTCGGCTCAATCCACGACTACCTGGATGCACTGGCACCGGATGCCAGCACCGCACGACCCGGCTACCAGGTTGCGAACTCACGCGCCCGGGCCGCTGCCGCAGGCGGCCCGACGCCTGCCCGGTGAGACAGCGGGGTTTATCTCGCTAACGGTATTCCGGGGTTCGGTTAGTAGGCCGGTGCGGCAACATCGGCTGCGGCAGGTCAACCATCTTGGACCGTCAAGGTGCCCGCGGGTCATGGCTGGCTTCTTGCTAGAGGAGGCTGGCGAGCAACGACGCTGCCTGGGCGGCGCCGTCGGTGGCGACCGGGCGGTAGTCGACGGGGCGGCCGATCAGACCGGCGATCGCCGTGGCGATGTCGGCAGGTTCGGCGAGCTGGTAGTCCATGTACTGACCAGCGCGGTAGCGGTTCAGCCGGTGGCGGACGTGGTAGTTCTGCTCGAAGTGGTGGGCGAGCGGGAAGTACAGGAACGGCCGGCGGCTGGCGGTCAGCTCCATCGCAGTGGTCAGCCCGCCCTGGACGACCGCGAGATCACAGGCGGCCAGGTGACGGTACAACTGATGCACGTAGGGCAGGATCTCCAGCCCGTCATGTGCTGGCAGGCTGTCGGGATCGATCCGTGGGCCAGCGACCACGATCA
Source organism: uncultured Actinomycetota bacterium (assembly GCA_963792725.1). Lineage (GTDB taxonomy): Bacteria > Actinomycetota > Actinomycetes > Streptosporangiales > Streptosporangiaceae > JAJYUU01. The sequence goes on from CAWBXJ010000007.1 coordinate 22,504, forward strand.
TCCGCAGCCCGGGCACGCGGTCCTTTGCCTCTGGGAAGGCGGCGATTACCCGCCGGAGTAGGTGGGCACCGACTCCCGAGCCGCCGACGGTCACGACGCAAACCTGCTCGTCGTGGCGGTAGCCGAGCGATTCGCGGTCGGCGAGGTGGCGCGGGTCGAAGCCGGTGATATAGCCGGCGAAGTCGTAGTGCTGCTGGGTCCAGTCGCGGATCAGCGGCAAGCCAGGGCCGAAGGTGTTCGGCACGATGTCCTCGGGGTCGCCGACGAAGATGGCGCGATCGCGGACGCGCGGGTAGCGGGCGATGTGCTCGATCATCTCTGCGTTGTAGTCGGCGGTGACGAAGGCTTCGCGTTCGCCGCCCTCCGGCATCGGCAGCCAGCCGACGAAGTCGGTGAGCCAGGCGTAGGCAGCGGTCTTGTGCTCGGGGTTTTCGTGTAGGTAGTAGTCGAGCTCCCAGGATTCGTCGCCGATCCACAGGTCGTAGTCCTCCTCGCGGGTCAGGTCGTGGAAGACCATGAAGTTGGCGAGCAGGATCTCATCCATCCGCCTAATGGCCTGGAAGGCGTGCAGGTCGTGCTCGGCCGACTCGGCCTCGATGTGCCCGGACTCGCTGGCCAGGTGCGCGCTGGCCGGGTGGACGCGCTCGCCGCGCTCTTCCAGCACCCTGGTCACAGGGTGCTGCGCGAGCCAGTCGATCTCCAGGTCGGGGTGCAGCTTGCGGAGCTCGTCGGCGATCGCAACGTCCCGCTGGGCGTGGCCCAGGCCGATCGGGGAGGAAATGTACAGTGCGCGCTTGCGACGCGCCCGGCCGCGCACCCACCGAGGCGGTGTGGGCGACGGGGCGGCGAAGTCGCGCAGCAGCAGGTTGACCTTGACTGGGTCACGCACGTGCGGGCCGTGACCCGAGCCCTCCAGCAGCACGAGATCGCCGCCGGTCGCCTCGGCGAGCGCGATGCCGCGGCCGGGCCCGGTGATCGCGTCCGCGTTGCCCTGGATTACCAGCACCGGGCAGCGGACCCGGCCGCAAAGCTCGCGCGCGGCCTCCTCATCCAGGCCGTTACCGATTTCCGTCGCGATGAGGGTCTCGGCGGTGGTCTCCAGGCCCCAGCTGATGCAGTCTTCGATCGGCTTGGTGGAGTGCGGCTCGGTGAACATCTGCGAGAAGAAGAACTCGAGGAAGCCGCGGTAATCCTGCAGCCAGTAGTGAAGGTTGTCCTTGGCCCAGCCCTCGTCGGTCGGCAGCACCTCATCCCACGGGTAACGTGTGCGGGTTTCAAGCGGCGAGGCGAGCGGCACGGCCGGGCAGATGAAGACGGCCCCGGTCACGCGATCCGGGTGCTCGGCCGCCATGATGAGGCCGCGTTGCGCGCCGACCGAAAGGGAGCCGATCACCGCGCGCTCGGTCGCGGTGGCATCCATGACCGCCAGGGCATCGGCGGCGAAGTCGTATTCCCCGTACCCGGCCGCCGGACGATCGGATCGGCCGTTGCCGCGCCCGTCGAACGTGAGCACCCGGCAGTGTCGCGCCAGGTAGGGGATCTGCATCTTCCAGTGTCGTGAATGGATGATCGACCACGTCGGCAGCAGGAACACGGTCGGCTCGCCAGAGCCGTAGACCTCGTAGTACAGGCGTACGCCATCGCGCTTGATGTAGCCAGAGCTGTCTGGGTATCGTGCCCGCGACTGCTCGCCGGCTGGCTCTTTCATCTGGATATCCATTGGTCGATCCAATCCAGTAGTTCGCGGTGCCCGGTCTCGATGCCGCTCAGTCGCTCGATGATGATCCCGAGGTTGAAGGTCATAACCAGCGAGACCAGCGCATCGGGGGGCAGCCCGATGCCAAGCTCGCGGCGCGGCTGCTCGAACGCCTCGGTCAGCACTGCCCGCCACTCGGCATTCACCCGTGCCAGGCGCGCCCTGATGTCAGAGTTGTTCCAGGCCATCGCCTGCAGCTCAAGCCAGATCTTCTGGTAGCTGACGTCCTCGCTGACCAGGTAGTGCATCGCGGTGCGCCACTTGTCGGCGAACGGCAGATCGGCCTCGTATAGCTCCCGCTGCCTGGCGATCAGCCGCGCAGTGAACCGTTCCAGCGCGTGCACCAGTAGGTTCTCGTTAGAGCCGAAGTAATAGTGGACCAGGCCATGATTGATGCCGGCCTCCTCGGCCAGCCGCCGCGTCGTGACGCCCGCGTAACCTACTGTGGCTAGAAGCCGCTCCGCCGCGTCCAGCAGAGCCTCCTCGGCGGCGGTGCGCGCCGCCGTCCTTTGCGCCGCCGGCCTCACTGCGGCAGCCACGGTGTGTCCGCTCGCTTCCACCCGTCGCCGGTCCTGATCAGGCCGAGGTCCTCGCGGCAGGGGGCCGAGTGGATAACGGCGCTCGCAATGTCGCCGCAGACATCCGCGATGTCGATCTTCACCAAGCGGTCTGCGGTTATCCGACCGGCGTCCGCGCTACACCAGTCCTCAAGGTAGCCGTGCACCGTCCGAGCTATCAGCTCGTGATCTGTAGCCATCGTCTGTCTCTCTGGGTGGCCGCAGCCTTAGCCAACTGGATTAGTCAATTGACTAAGATCAATGAACCAAACTCCTCTGCCACTGTCAAGGCTCGTCCTTCGACTCGCCGCGGGTGGCAGTTGTTCCTGTCTGGCGACGACGTCCGCTGATGAGGGGCCCGAACGAGGCCTTCGTCGATGGCCTGGCCGTCAACCGGGCCGCGCATAGCGGCCGGAGGGCGTGTCCTGCCGGCTGTGTAAATGAGTGTCAGCGGCCTCCTCGACGGCGATCAGGTCCGCAGGGTTCTCGGCAAAGTCGTTTAGCACTGCAGCAGCACTTATGCGGTTTGCGGGGACGCGGGCGGTGCATAGCCCGGCTTGCGGCCCCAGGTGAGGACGAGCAGGCCGTAGATCACTACCGTGTAAGGATCGTCGAGGTGCGCGCGGGCCGCGGTGTCCAGTTCGTCAAGTTCGGCGGCGCTGGCTAGCCCCATCTCCACCACCTGCGCGCGCATGCTGCGCACCAGGTCGAGACGAATGGTGCGGCGGGAGTTACCGGGCGGGTACATCTGCGCCTTGGCCGCCGCCTCGACATCTGCCAGTCCGGCTTGGCGGAAAAGCTCGGGGACACGGCGGCCGATCCACGGGTCGGCGCCGTTGCGGCGAAATGCCACGGTGAAGATCTCGCAGAGCCGGTGGAAGGCTGGGTGGGGCGGGTAGCACAGCGTGTGCTCGGTGTCGGGCTCCATCGACGCGACCCAGCCGCCGGGCCTGGCTAGGCGCATCATCTCGGCCGCCACCCCGGCGGGCTCGGGGACGTTGATCAGCAGGGTGCGGGCGTGTACCAAGTCAAATGAGCCAGCCGGCAGCCCGGTGCTGCTGGCGTCGCCGGTGATGATTTCCACGTTGCGGAGCCCCCGCGCGGCCGCGAACTCGGCTGCCATGACGGCGTGCGCCGGGTCTGCGTCCAGCCCGACGACCCGGCCTGCTGGCGCGACTCGCCCGGCCAGCAAGTCCAAGATCCCGCGTGGGCCGCAGCCCAGGTCGATTGCAGCTTGTCCGGGCCCCAGGGCAACCCGGTCCAGCAGTGCCGCGCTGTCGGCGGCCAGTTCCTCGGCCTGACGTTGCAGCCGGGCGCTCTCGCCGAGGCTGCTGCCCAGCGCATAGACGGCGTTTGCATCCTGGTCCTTGGTGCCGGTGGCCGGATGGATCGATTCGGTCATGCCGCACCCCCTCGCACCCAGGCCGCTGCGCTCACGCTACTGCAGCTCCCTGGTGTCAGCGCCAGCGACGCGGCGCGATCCCCTTCGCGGCCCCCGGAGAGCCATCACGCTGCCTGGATAATTTCGCAGGATCTGCGACCATAGATCTCATGAAACCGGGGGAAATGGATCCGCAGCCGACGACGCATCGGACGATCAACTCCGAACCTGCGACGTCGATCTCCGCGATGCCGAGGGCCACGCGGGCCACTGCTGAGGCTAGCCCTCGGCGACAGCGAGCATGCCATGCTGCAATTCCGGTGCTACCAGGGATGATCTTGTGAACAAGCCAGCTTCTGTCCCAGACGAATTCGACGCAGTGATTGTCGGGGCCGGCTTCTCCGGCCTGTTCATGCTCTACCGGCTGCGTCGGCTCGGCTTCTCGGTGAGGGTCTTCGATTCGGCTGGCGATGTCGGCGGGACGTGGTACTGGAATCGCTATCCCGGCGCCCGGTGCGACATCCCGACAACCGACTACGCCTACAGCTTCGACCCGGACCTGGAGAAGGAGTGGGCCTGGTCGGAAAAGTACGCTACGCAGCCGGAGATCCTGGACTACCTCCGGTTCGTGGCCGATCACCACGGGCTGCGCTCTGACATCGAATTCTCCACCACGGTCACCTCCGCCCGCTGGGACGAGCAGGCGAAGCAATGGACCATCGCGACTGACCGCGGCAACGAGGTTCGGTCCCGTTACTGCATCATGGCTAGCGGCTGCCTTTCGATGCCCAAGCCGCCCGAGATCGACGGTGCCAGCCGTTTCGCCGGCGAGGTCTACTTCACTAGCCGCTGGCCGCACGAGGGCGCTGACTTCACCGGCCTGCGGGTCGCGGTCATCGGCACCGGCTCGTCGGGCATCCAGTGCATACCGCTCATCGCCCGCCAGGCGAGCCAGCTGACCGTCTTCCAGCGCACCCCGAACTTCTCCGTCCCAGCTCACAACGGCCCTGCCCCAGCTGACCGGCTGAAGCAGCTGGCCGAGGACCGCGACACGTACCGGCACGCCGCCCGGTGGTCCCGAGGCGGGATTCCTGTCGAGCCGACCGACGTCCTCGGCGTCACCGCCAGTGAGGCGGTCCGCCGGCAGCGCTTCGAGGCGGCCTGGGAGCAGGGCGAGCTGTTCGGCATCCTCGGCGTTTTCGCCGACCAGGCAGTGAACCCGGCTTCGAACGACATCGTGGCCGAGCTGATCCGCGAGAGGATCCGGTCGGCCGTGGCAGATGCCGACACCGCCGAGGCGCTCTGCCCGAAGGATCACTACTTCGGTACCAAGCGGCCGTGCCTGGACACCGGCTACTTCGAGACCTTCAACCTGCCGCACGTCCGGCTGGTCGACCTGCGCGAGCAGCCGATCACCAGCATCACCGAGACCGGCATCGAGACGGCGGACGAGTCGTTCGACTTTGACGCCATCGTGTTCGCCACCGGCTTTGACGCCATGACCGGCGCCCTGGTGGCGGTGGATGTGGTCGGCCGGGACGGCCTGACCCTGAAGGAAAAATGGGCGGACGGGCCTTCCACCTACCTGGGCCTGATGACCGTCGGGTTCCCGAACTTCTTCATGATCACCGGCCCCGGCAGCCCCTCGGTGCTCTCGAACATGACTGTCTCGATCGAGCAGCATGTCGACTGGGTCGCCGACTGCGTCAAGGACACGCGCGACGGAGGTTTCGAAACGATCGAACCCACTCCGCTCGCAGAGTCCGGATGGGATCAGCACGTCCAGGACTGCGCCGCCATCACGTTGTATCCCACCGCCAGCTCCTGGTACATGGGCGCCAATGTGCCGGGCAAGCCACGCGTCTTCCTGCCCTACATCGGCGGGGTGGATGCGTATCGGCAGGCGTGCGACGATGTGGCCGCGCAGGGCTATCTCGGATTCCGGCAGACCGGCCCCGGTAGGGATCGGTGCCAAGACGGGGTGATCCGCAGCATGCAGCCCGATGTCGCCTTGGTCCTAGAGGTCATGGCCGCCATGGGCCTGCCACCCCTGGAGACCCTGTCGGTCAGCGATGCGCGCGCCCTGATGGCGGCCAGCACAGCCATTCGGCCGCCGAGCCCAGAGGTCGGCGAGGTCACCGACGGAGTGATGCCCGGGCCGGGCGGGGACCTGCCGTACCGGCTGTATCGCCCGGCGGCGCCACCCGACGCCCCGCGCCCCATCGTGGTGTACTTCCATGGCGGCGGCTGGGTGCTCGGCGACCTGGATTCGGACGATCCGCTGTGCCGGGACCTCTGCGCCCGCTCGGGCGCGATCGTTGTCTCAGTGAACTACCGCCACGCCCCCGAGGCACGCTTCCCCGCCGCCGCGCAAGATGCCTTCGCGGCCGTGCGATGGGTGGAGGCCAACGCCGCCGAGCTGGGCGGCATCCCTGGCCAGCTCGCAGTCGCAGGCTGGAGCGCCGGCGCCAACATCGCAACCGTCGCATGCCAGCTGGCCCGCGACGCCGGCGCGCCCCACATCGCAGGGCAGCTCCTGATATGCCCAGTCGTGGACTCGGACATGACGCGGCAGTCGTATGCGGAGAACGGCGACGGGTACCTCCTCACCACCGCGCTTATGCAGTGGTTCTGGGATCACTACGCTGACGCGGCCGACCGCGGCGATCCCCGCGCCGCACCGCTGCACGGCAGGCTGGGAGATCTGCCGCTGGCCTGCATCGTCACCGCGGACTTCGACCCGCTGCGGGATGAGGGCGTCGCCTACGCACGCGCACTGGAGGCGGACGGCTCGACAGTCCGTCAGATCCGCGCCCGCGGACACACTCACACCTCGTTGACCATGGTTGGCGTCGTCATTTCCGGGGCGCCGGTGCGCGCGCAAATGGCAGAGGCGCTCGCGGACTTCTTCCCTGCGTCCTTCGCCGCGGCAGGGACCGGCGCCCTGAGCAACTCGTCCATCGGCTCATGATCGGAGAGATACGCGCCTGACCTGACCGCCCGCGCGTATCACCGATCCGCGGACCGACGCCGGGCGAGCTGGCCGGCCGCTCGCCGCGTTGGCGCCGAAGGTCTGTTGTCGCTGCTTAACATCGCCAGGCGGAAGCTACGGGCCCAACCGGCGCGAACGGCAACACCGGCCTCAGTGGTACTTGGCCGCTTAGCAGCACGCTCAGCTGCAGCGCGATTGCAATTCCAGTGCAACGCCCGGGCTCAGCGTTGCGGTAACCGCGGCTTGGCATGAGTCAGCGAATATGCAAGGGGATCGAAATGGCAGTGAACGAGCAAAACGGTGTGTCGCGGCGGCGCCTGCTGAGTGGTGCTGGGCTCGCTGGCGCCGGGCTGGCAGCTGCGTCGGCTGGCGTGCTTCCAGGGTTCGACCGCGCTGCGCGCGCGGCCGTGACGTCGCAAGGATCAGCGCAGGTACCAGGCGCGCCAGCGAACAGCACGCTCTTCGGACGGATTTTCCCGAACCTGCCGCCGTTCGCTTCGGCCACGGATACGGTGCGTTCGGCGCTGCTCGAAGTCGGAATGCCTGGCGGCATCATGGACGCCCATGATGACCTGGCTGCCGGGCCGAAGGCGCTGATCGTCGACCCGACCGTGAACGGCAACCCGACGAGCAGCAATCCGTACGGCACCAACCCGGATAACCCGACGATGACGGCGGGCTCGACGTTCGTCGGCCAGTTCACCGACCACGACATCACCTTCGATCAGACCTCTCAGCTCGGCCAGTCGGCAAATCCGCTGACCTCGCCCAACACCCGGACCCCGGCACTGGATCTCGATTCGGTGTTCGGCGGCGGCCCGGGGATGCGCCCGGATCTGTACGTCCCGAACCCGGATGGCTCGGTGGGACCGGCACTCAAGATCGGCACCGGTGGAGTGCACGAGGACGTGCCCCGAGTGCCGAACGGGGATGGCAGCTACTCGGCGCTGCTGGGCGACCCACGCAACGATGAGAACGTGATGATCGCCGGGCTGCAATGCGCGCACATCCTGTTCTATAACCGCGTTCTTTCCGATCTCGGTTCCTTCAGCCTGCATGCGTTCCCGGCGGCGCGCGGCGCGGACTTCTCTCAGGGCTACGCGCAGTTCCTCATCGCCCGGCAGGTAACTCTGTGGCACTACCAGTGGCTGCTGGCGAATGAACACTTGCCGCAGATTGCCGGACAAGCTGTGGTCAATGATGTGCTCGCTCACGGCAACCAGTTCTATAACCCGCCCCCAGGCGATGCGTTCATGCCGATCGAGTTCGGCGCCGCCGCTTACCGGTTCGGTCACTCCATGGTTCGGCCCTCGTACCGGGCAAACTTCACCTCGGGTACGGGCGACTCGGCCAGCCCGACCGCTGACCCGTTCTTCGGCCTGGTATTCGACGCCAACGAGCCGATGTTCAACGGCCCGGTCACCTACGACCGCGACGACCTGCTCGGCGGCTACCCGGCGCCCCGGCGGTATGTCGGCTGGCAGACCTTTTTCGACCTCGGCGACGGTCAGGTGAAGAACAACAAGAAGATCGACACGACGATCTCGTCGGTCCTGTTCACCCTTCCCGTTCCCGCCATCGCGCCGCACACCCAGACGGCTCCCACCGTGCTGCCGCAGCGCAACTTGCTCCGTCAGCTCACCTGGGGCCTACCGTCCGGTCAGTCCATTGCCCAGGCGATGGGTGTGACACCGCTGTCGGCTGCGGACCTCGCCGACATCGGCGCCGTCTACGCGCCCTTCGCGACCAGCACTCCGCTGTGGTACTACATCCTGGCCGAGGCCAAGATTGCGGCCGACGGCCTGACCCTCGGACCGGTCGGCGGCCGGATCGTCGCCGAGACCCTCATCGGGCTGCTGCGCGCGGACCCGACCAGCTACCTGTCTGTCTATCCACGGTTCAGGCCGTTCCTCGGCACCGACCTGGTACTCGGCCCAAACCTCGATCCGAACATCACGGGCAATCGCAGCTACACCCGTGGGCACTTCCTCTACTACGCCGGCGTGGTCACGCCAGGCACATATCGGTGATTCCACTGCCGGTCGGGACGCCAAGACGGCTCGCAGGAATTGCGGGGCGCGGGACCCGGTGCAGCCGGCTGCGCCCAGCGTCCGAGCACGCAGCGACCCGGTAGGTGATCGTTTTCGATCATCCGGCCGCTTGCCCGGGCTGACCCCTCGCCGGTTTCGCAGCCTGGACGATGGCCGAATGCAGGCCGTCGGCCGCGTGACTGGTGCTGGTGATGCAGACGTCGCAGAATCCAGCCGCTACCAGCAGGCGCTGATACTCGGCCTGGGTCAGCGCGCCGGCCAGGCAGCCAACCTGCTGTTCGGCGCGTGCACGCCGTGCTGGGTCGGTACCTTCGTCGGCGGTGACATCACTGATGCCCAGTCGTCCGCCGGGTTTGAGTACGCGGAACGCCTCCGCGAGGACGCGGGGCTTGTCGCCGGACAGGTTGATGACGCAGTTGGAGATGACGACGTCGACGTGGTCGTCTGGCAGCGGGATGTTCTCGATGTGGCCCTGGAGGAACCCGGCGTTGGTGACTTGTGCCTTGGCGGCATTTCTGCGGGAGAGGGTGAGCATTTCGGTGCTGGCGTCGACGCCGTAGGCGATGCCATCAGGCGCGACCCGGCGGGCTGACAGCAGTACGTCTAGGCCTCCGCCGGAGCCGAGGTCCAGGACCGTTTCTCCGGGCCGGAGCTCGGCGACCGTCAGCGGATTACCGCAGCCCAGGCTCGCCTCGAAAGCGGATTCGGGCGCCTGGCTGCGGTCGGCGTAGGCGGCTGCGCTGAAGCATGCGTCGTCGAAGGTCACGGGATCGCCGTCGCTGATGGCTTGTCCGTCGAGCGCGGCACGCGCGAGTCGCGAGTACCTGCTGATAATCGGGTCACCGTCGTCGGCTGTCACGTTGCGCTCCCGTGCCGACGTGGCTGGAACCGGCGGAACGGGCACTGGCTTGCCTATGACGATGTCGGCGGCCGTAGGGAAGCAATCCACGCACGCGTCGTTGATCCGGTAGTACGCGGTTGTGCCCTGGCGGTCGGCGACCACGAACCGCACCGTGGCCAGGACCTTCAGGTGGGCCGAGACCGTGGACTGGCCGACGTCGACCGCGGCGACGATGTCGCCGACGCTCATCGGGACGCCGCCGCGGCGGGCCAGCAGGGACACGATCTGGATCCGGGTCGCATCTGCGAGCGCCTTGAAGACGATGAAGGGAGAACCGGCAACACGAACCCAGCTGGGAGAGATGGTCACGCGGTGTCAGGCGTGCAGGCCACCAGCGCGGCGACACTGGCCAGCGCCTCGGTCCTGATTCGGTAGTAGGCCCAGACGCCGCGCTTGTCGCGGTCCAGTAGCCCGGCTTCATGCAGCACCTTCAGGTGATGGCTGATGGTGGGCTGGGATAGGTCGAAGGCGTCGTTGAGGTCGCAGACGCAGGCTTCGCCGCCCTGGTGGGAGGCGATCAGAGACATGAGGCGCAGGCGCACCGGGTCGGCGAGCGCCTTGAGCACCGGTGCCATCTGGTCGGCCTGCGCCTGCGACAGCGGCTGGGCGGTCAGCGGCGGGCAGCACGCCGCGGTGTCCGCGGGATCCAGCACGGTCAGAGACTTCGACATGCGTCTATATTGACAGACACCTATGTGCTGTGGCAAGCTGCTTGGACATAGACGCTCATCAATATCCGGAGGTGTGTCCATGACCGGCCGCATACAACTCGCCATCAACGTCGACGACCTGAAGGAGTCCATCGACTTCTACCGCAAGCTCTTCGGCGCCGACCCAGCGAAGGTCCGGCCCGGATACGCCAACTTCGCGATCGCCGATCCGCCGCTGAAGCTCATCCTGATGGAGAACCCCGGCTCCGGTGGCAGCCTCAACCACCTCGGCGTCGAGGTCGCCGACACCGAAGCCGTGGACGCCGAGCAGCGGCGGCTCGCCGAGGTCGGCCTGGCCTCGATCGACGAGCGCGACACCACCTGCTGCTACGCCCGGCAGGACAAGTTCTGGGTCGAAGGCACACCCGACGGCGAGCGGTGGGAGATCTACGCCGTTCTGGAGGACAGCCAGACCTTCTGGGGCCAGGACGGCGGCGAGGGCTGGGCAGTCGTCGAGGCCTCCCTCGGCACGGGTGCCTCAGCGACCGCTGCACCCGCCGACGTGACACAGTGCTGCGGGTCGCAGGAGCAGGCCGGCCAGTCAGCGTCTACTGGTGCTTGCTGCGCATGAACGCCGGCATCGCCCGCGGCCTCCGGGAAGTGGAATCCTGGAGGCCGCATTGTGTAGAGCGGGCCGGCCTAAGGCTAGGCGGCCGGGACCGACAGCAGCCCGGCCATGCGCTCCAGCGCGGCCGGGACGAGCCGGTAGTAGACCCAGGTGCCGCGCCGCTCGCTGTCGATGAGCCCGGCCTCTCGCAGCACCTTCAGGTGATGGCTGATCGTGGGCTGACTCAGCTCGAACGCGCTGGTGAGGTCGCAGACGCAGACCTCACCGCCCTCGCGCGCGCCGATCAATGACACCAGCCGGAGCCGGACCGGGTCGCCGAGCGCCTTGAACACCTGCGCCAGCCCCGCCGCGGCCTCCTCGGCTATCGGCTCGCTGACCAGTGCGGGCTGGGCACAGACGTCTTGGCCTGTCACCGCGATGATCGCCAGGTCGGCGGCCGCGTGCTGGATCGACATGCCTCTATGTTGACGAGAATCGATGCAGCTGGCAAGCTAGGCTCTGTATCGATAACCGTCTATGATAGCCTGGAGCGCGGCGTGGGCGAGGTCGGGCTGTGGCGGCGACTGACTGCCGAGTTCCTCGGGAGCGCCTTCCTGGCCGCAGTGGTGATCGGCTCAGGGATCGCAGCGCAGCGCCTGTCGCCTGGTGAAGCCGGCCTGGAGTTGCTGGAGAACGCCGCCGCGACCGCGGCCGGACTGTTCGCGATCATCTTGATGTTCGGTCCAGTTTCCGGCGGTCATTTCAACCCGATCGTGTCATTCGTCGATGCAGCCTTCCGCGGTGTCTCCTGGCGTGACGCGGCGGCCTACCTGCCTGCCCAGGTGGCCGGATGCATAGTCGGCGCGATCGCTGCCAACGTGATGTTCGCCCTGCCTGCGGTAAGCATTTCGGTTAAGCATCGGGCCACGGCTGGCCATTTCCTGTCTGAGATCATCGCGACCCTCGGGCTGATGCTGGTGATCTTCGCACTCGCGCGGTCGGGCCGAAGCCGCGTCACGCCTGCCGCTGTCGGCGCCTATATCGGCGCGGCCTACTTCTTCACCTCGTCGGCCAGCTTCGCCAACCCGGCGATCACCATCGGCAGGATGTTCTCCAACACCTTCGCCGGGATCGCCCCCTCCTCCGCACCGGCATTCATCGCCGCCCAGGTCGTCGGCGGCGTGCTCGCGATCGGGCTCATCCGGCTTCTGTATCCGGGCATGACCCCGGCCGAAGCGGCCGACGTCGCCGTGCCCCACGAACACGCCGGCAGCGAGGAGCTACTGCGCAGCAACGCAGCAAGCGACGGCGCAGCAGCCACCGTCAGGCGGCCCAGCGGCCCATCCCACGGATAGCAAGACGACGGAGCCAGCCCATGCACCTGGTCATGATCGGCGGCAGCGATGCGGGCATCAGCGCTGCCTTGCGCGCCCGCGAGCTCGACACATCGGCCGACGTCACCGTCGTAGTCGCCGACGCATACCCGAACTTCTCCATCTGCGGCATCCCGTACTACGTCTCCGGTGAAGTAACCCACTGGCGCAACCTCGCCCACCGCACCGTCGCCGACCTCGAAGCCACCGGGATGACTCTGCGGCTGAATACCACCGCCCGCCGCATCGACGTTGCCGGCCGCAAGCTGCAAGTCAGCCGACCTGACGGCCAGGACGAGCTGATCTCCTACGACAAGCTGATCATCGGAACTGGTGCAGTCCCGGTCCTGCCCCCGATCTCTGGCGTGACCGGCGTCGGCGCGCTTGGGCCCGATGAAGACGTACACGTGCTGCACACGATGGGCGACACCTTCGCCGTCATGCGCACGCTCCAGGAAAACTCGCCGGCCAGCGCTGTCATCATCGGCGCCGGGTATGTCGGCCTGGAGATGGCCGATGCCCTGATCGCCCGAGGCCTCGCCGTCACGCAGATCGAGCAGCTACCCGAAGTGCTGCCAACGGTGGACGCAGCGCTGGGCGTGCTGGTCCACGCCGAGCTGGCAGCCCGCGGCGTCGAAGTACTAACCGGGACCACGGCCCGGCGGGTCAGCAGGGCTTCATCCACCAGGACGGCCAGGCTGCTGGTTGAGGCGCAGACGGCAGCAGGCGAAGCCGTCGAACGGATGGCCGATATGGTCCTGGTCGTCACCGGAGTTCGACCGGACACCGAGCTGGCCGCGGCGGCCGGTGCACGCCTAGGCGTCCGCGGCGCGATCGAGGTCGACCGGGCAATGCAGACGGGGCTGCCGGATGTGCTGGCCGCAGGCGACTGCGTCGTCACGCACCACCGGCTGCTCGGGCAGACGTACCTGCCGCTCGGCACCACCGCGCACAAGCAGGGCAGGATCGCTGGCGAGAACGCGCTCGGCGCCGGTCGTCAGTTCGCTGGCAGCCTCGGCACCCAGGTCGTCAAGATCTTCGACCAGGCCGCAGCCCGCACCGGGCTCCGCCACGACGAGGCCGCCGCGGCCGGATACGACCCGATCACAGTCCAGTCCGAGGCTGACGATCACAAGGCCTATTACCCCGGCAGCCACCGCATCACGTTGCGCGTCACCGGCGACCGCCGCACCAGGCAGCTGCTCGGCATGCAGCTGTTCGGCCACAAGCACGCCGAGATCGCCAAGCGGATCGACATCGCCGCCACCGCCATCTTCAACAACATGACGATCGGGGACATCAGCGACCTCGACCTGTCTTACACCCCGCCGCTGGGCAGCCCTTGGGAAGCAGTCCAGATGGGCGCACAGGCCTGGGACCGGGAGGTTCAGCCGCCCCGTACATAAGGAGAGTGCCCACATGGCCAGCCACGTCATGACGCAGGCGGAGCGTTTGTGCTTGCACAGCGCGGCCCGCGACCTGCATACAGAGTTCCGCGGCATCTTCGGCGCGGAGACCATCGAGTCGCTCCTGCTCGACAGCTACGACGAGCTCGCCTCGACCGCTACCGTCACCAGTTGGCTGGTAGTTGGTGCAGAGCGTTTTGGCCGCCAGCGCCTCCAGGCTCTCGCCCACGCGCAAGCTACAGCCAGCGGCAAAGTGCCCGCGGTTCTGTTCCTGTGCGTACACAACGCCGGACGCTCGCAGATGGCGCTCGGCTGGTTCAACCACCTGGCGGGGAACCAGGCGATCGCCTGGTCGGGCGGCTCAGAACCGGTCTCGGATATCAACCCCGGCGTCCTCGCGGCGATGGCCGAAGTGGGCATTGACATCTCACGCGAGTTCTCCAAGCCCTGGACCGACGAGTTCGTCCTGGCCGCCGATGTCGTCATCACGATGGGCTGTGGCGACGCGTGCCCGCTCCTGCCAGGGAAGCACTACGAGGACTGGGAACTCGATGACCCGGTCGGCAAGACACTCGAGGAGATCCGCCCAATCCGCGAGGAGATCAGAGACCGGGTCAGCACCCTCATCGAGAAGCTAGCCAGCACGTAGGAGGACGCGGCGATACCGGGATTGCCCTGGCGTTCTTCCGCGGCTATATCGGCGAGAAGCGGACCGTGAGTCACGACCGAGCAAGGGCTGCGCCGCGCCTGGCGGCTACTCGAACCGCACGTTGCCAGGTGCCGTGATGCGCCCGAGCAGCGGCAGCGTCGCGAGGATGACGGCCACTGAGGCAGCCAGCCCGGCTCCCATGATGGCGTAGTAGCCAGCCCCCGGAACCGGTAGCGCGGTGCCGGCCGGCGCCAGCCGCGCGACGATCAGCACCGACATGCCGTAGGCCGTGACCGCCGCGACAGCCGTGGCGGCAAACAGCGGAAGCACTGCCTCGAGCAGCACTACCCGGTCGAGCGTCGCCGTGGGTGTGCCGGTAACACGCAGCAGCGTGAACGGCCGCTTGCGCTCCACCAGGCCGCCGCCCACGGTCACGGCCAGGCTGCAGCCCGCCACCAGCAGCGTCAGCGCGACCGCGATGTACACCAGTCGCTGCAGGGTGTTGCCGACGCCTTCCCGCGCCTGGATTTCCTCGCCAAACGTCCGGGGTGCGCTACCGGACGGTGTCTGCGCCAGGTACGGCACCAAGAAGGTGCGCACTCGATCCACCATCGCCTGGCTGTTGGTAACCACCAGCAGCGCTTGCAGTTGCAGTTGAGCGACGTCGCCGTGTACTGCGGGGTTGCTCTGGTTCACGATCTGCTGCGTGTCGAACATGGGATTGTCGCCGAACAGGTTCTGCGTGTCGGCCTGGACGGCTATCGCGCCTGGGGCGCACCGGCCCAGTACACCCAGCCGGGCCAGGCCTGCGCAGCCGATGACGCCGCTATAGGGCTGCGGAGCATTCGGGTTCAGCGACCCCGGCAATCCGTACAACGGGATGACGGTCGTACCCCGGAAGCTGGCCAGCCCGGCCAGCAGCTTGCGCTGGAAGCTTCGCTGCCACGCGACGGAGCTGAGCCGCCGTTGCGCACTTGCCGAGATGCTGGGCGGATTACCCGTGCAGTTAACGCTGTTGCCGCACACCGGGCTCTGCGTCAGCTGGACTCTGAGAACATTCCGCAATGCGTCGCCAGCCGTGGTGTCCGTCGTCGAGTTGATCGCCGGCATCAGCCCGGCCACGAGCGTCCCCAGGAATACTGCCAGCACGAGGCCGCTGACCGACCGGAACGCGGCCTTCGGGTTATCCGCCAGCCGTCCCGCGGCGAAGATCGGTGCTGCGCCATGGCCGAGCCGGGGCAGCAGCCGCGCCGCGCGCGCCGTTATCCACGGACCGCCGACTACCAGGCCGACCATGATGATCAGCAGGCCGGGGAACGCCGCGGTTCCGATCGACTTGTGACTGGTCGCCGCCAGCCCGGCGACGAACAAGGCAATGCCGACGATCAGCGGGATGATCCGCCAGGTCCGCGGCGGCGGGGGCGAGACCTTCCGGCTGACGCCAAGCGGGGAAATGCGCACCCGGCGGAGCGACAGCAGGGTCACGATGGCCGCCGCCAACGGCACCCCCACTACGACGGCCAGGTAGCCCGTGACGGTGGGCGTCACCTGGTCGCTGAAGTACCGGGCGCTGGTCAGCGAGGTGCCAGCTAGCGCGGGCCGCACCAGAAGGAAGATCCCGATGCCGACCACCGAGCCGACCAGCGCGCTGACGATGGCGTCTACTGAGGCGATCACGTTCACCTGGCGCGGGGTGGCGCCGACTAGCCGGAGCGCCGCGTAGCGTTCCTCGCGTCGCGCCGACGACAGCCTGGTGGCCGTGCCGATCAGGATCAGGATCGGGAGCAGGAAGGCGATCGCGCCGACGACGAACGCGTCCCGGAAGAATGAGGTCCACACCGGCTTGCCGGTGTAGTTCGCGATCTCGTCGACCCGGATCGTGCCGGGAAGGGCCGCCAGCTTTGCGGGAGTAGCACCGACGAAGACCACGAGCTCGTCCGGGCCGGTGAGCGCGCGCTCGCCGATGGTCCCGATCAGCGAGCCGGGGAAGCGCGCGCCCAGCTGATCGCGGGGGGTGGTCCGCAGCAGCGCAGCCAGCGCCGGCGACGCGTAGTACTGTCCGGCCGCGGGCATCCGGGTGACGCCGGGCAGCACGGGAGCCCGCGATCCGAGCGCGGCCACGTCGACGCGCTCGATGGTCTGGCCACGGAACACGTCGTCGCTGTAGTTCCACAGCTCGACACTGGCGGTAGACCGCTGGCTGGCGGCCGTTGCCTGGGTGCCTTCCCAGTACGGCCGGCTGTTGGTGACCTGGAAGGCGTGAAAGTCAGCTAGCACAGCGAGCATGATCGCGACGCCGATCGCCACGGCGGCCGAGGTCACGATCAGCCGGGTGAGCGCCTCCCGCCCGCTGCTCAGGGATAGCCGCGCGCCGAGCCGGAACATTACCGGATCCCCTCTACATTCAGCTGGGCGTCCACCTTGCCGTCGCTGACCAGAACCTCGCGGTCGGCATAGCCAGCTATCCGGGCGTCGTGCGTCACCAGGATCACCGTGGTGCCCTCTTCCCTGGCCGCGCCCACCAGCTGGTCCATCACGTGCTGGCCCGTGACCGAGTCCAGCGAGCCGGTCGGCTCGTCGGCGAACACGATCTTTGGCCTGGCCACCAGCGCCCTGGCGACCGCAACGCGCTGCGCCTGGCCACCGGACAGCTCTCCGATCCGGCGGGTGCCAAGATCTGCCAGCCCCAGCCGTTCCAGCCAGATGGCGGCTTGCTGGTACGCCGCACCGCGCTTGACCCGGTTGAGCACCAGCGGAATGGCGACATTGTCGGCCGCGGTCAGCTCGGGGACCAGCTGGCCGAACTGGAAGACGAATCCGAACGCGGTGCGGCGCAGCTCGGTGCGCCGCTTCTCGCTGAGCTGGTCAAGACGCTGGCCGTCGAACCAGATCTCGCCGCGATCCGGCTTGAAGATCCCGGCCAGGCAGTGCAGCAGCGTGGACTTGCCCGATCCGCTCGGCCCCATCACGGCGAGGATCTCGCCGGGCGCTACCCCAAGGCTCGCGCCCTGCAACGCGGGCGTCTGGCCGAACGACCGGTAGACGTCCCGCGCCTCGATCAGGAATACGCCAGGCCGGGACACCGGCGCCAGACTGCCCGCGCTCATGCCACGCCAGCCCTGCCGGCCGGGGCGGCGAGCCCCGCTCGGATCGCGTTCGCGACCTTCATTGTCGTTCCTCTCGGGACACGGTTCTTCGGTGCATCAGAGTTCTTCGGTACAGCAGAGGTCTTCGGTGCATCAGGGTTTTGCATGAGTATGGCGCGGTCACCGGGCCATGGCATATCCGGAAGACCCCGGCTTAGACCCGGACTGCACCCCAGAGCACGGTCAGGGTGTACCCGGACACCTTGTAAGACGCGTCGCTGGCGCTGCGACCGAAGCTCGGGCTAGCTGTGCGACCGAGGCGAGGTCGGGCCAGCCGACAGAAGGCGCAGCTGCCGGGCGCGCTCGACCGCCGAGGAGCGGTCCTGCGTCCCGAGCTTGGCGTAGATGTTGCGGATGTGCGTATTGACGGTGTTCACCGAGACAGAGAGCTCGCTTGCGATCTCTGGTCGGGACAGGTTCGTCGGGAGATACCGGAGAACCTTGAGCTCGCTTCGGCTGAGCTGCTCGGTCGGCACCGACGAGGAGTCCGCGGTGGCCGGCCGGGACGTGCCTCGGACGACGTCGAGAATCTCGGTCAGCAGCGCCGCGTGCGCCGTCTCATGCCGCGGCATGGCCTCGAGCAGCTCGAGTGAGCCCGTCATTGCGAACGGCAGGACGAGCCGGTCCGCCTCCGCCAGGGCCAGTGCGCACTCAGTGGCTGCGGTCGCGGCGCGCTGGTCGCCGAGTTCGCGGTGCGCGAGCGCGGCCAGGAGGTTTGCCTCAACGACTGTCACGTAGCCGATGGCCGGAGCTATCCCGGTCAGGACATTCTGGACCGCGACGAGAGCGTCGGCCGGGCTGCGCTCGGCGAGGCAGATGACCGCGCAGGCATTGCCGATCTCGGCGGAGCCTGCCAGCTCCGCATCGAGTGCTGCCAGCGAGGCCCGGGCGTCGCTGAGCTGCCCGAGCCGAGCCTGGGTGGCGAGCCGCCAGCCGGTCAGCTGACTCATCAGTGCGTGTGTGCCTTCCAGCTGCGCCTGCAGGTGCTCGGCCGCGATGAATTCCGCAAGCGCCTCGCGCTGCTGGCGGCGCCCAGACAACAGCGTCCCCGTTCCCAGGTGCAGCAACAGTCTGATGACGGGCCCTGTATCTGTCTCGAGAGCGTGGGCGGCACGCCGCAGCCAGCGCTCGCCCTCGTCGAATTCACCCGTCCAGATGAGAGTGCCTGCGAGGTTCACGAGCGCCGGTGAGATGACCGGCTCCGCGCCCCAGCCATGCTGTTCGGCCAGGGCAATCGCCTCCCGGCACCGCCGCCGGGTAGTTGCAAACGGCTCGATCTTCGATGCGAAGGCAAGCTCGGCCAGGCAGGCCACTTCGAGGTACGGACGTCCGATCTTCCGCGCAAGATCGGCGCCCTCTTGCAGGTGCCGCTCACTGTCATGATTCGCTAGTGACCACGCTTCGACGATGCCGAGATTCATGAGCGCCACCGCGCGCAGGTCGCTGTCGAGCGCGATGTCCTCGTCAGACTGGCCGGTTACCGGCAAGGCCAGGAACCTGACCTGCTCGACGACCCCCGCGAGGTGGCCGCGCTTCCGCGCGAGTGACAGTCTTAGCGCTGCGATCGCCACGCCGAGCCGGTGCTTGCGGTCTGGCGGCGTAGAAATCATGGCGGCTTCGGCCACGGTCAAATGGGCGGCAGCCTCAGCCAGGCGGCCCTGGGCAAGGTCGCCGGTTGCCCGCGCCAGCGGGAGATCAGGGCCTTCGATAGTGGCACCCGGCGGGAACGCCCGCAGCAGCGTCTGGATGGTCTGAGCTTGCCCGTCCAGCGTCAGGCTAAAGGAGTGGTCGGCGAGCAGCCGCGCCGCATCCGACCAGTCACCTGCCGCCTGAGTGTGCTGTATGGCGTCAACGATCTCGCCATGCTCGATCAACCACCTCGCGGCCAGCCGGTGCAGGACGGGTAGCTCTTCGGGCAGCCTCCGGCGCAGCTCTAGCCGGAGCAACTCAGCGAAGAGGTGGTGATACCGGAACCAGGTGCGGGTCGGGTCGAGCGATAGGACAAACGCGTTGGCGTCTTCGAGATCCAGCAGGATCCCTTCGGAGCCATGGTGACCAGTCAGCAGATCCGCCAGCTCGCCGTTGACCCGGTCTAGCAGTGAGGTACGCAGCAGCAGCTGCTGGACCTCGGCCGGCTGGCACTCCAGCATCTCGGCGAGCAAGTACTCGGCAACTGTCCGGCTGCTTCCGGAGAACTCCGCGACGAATCTCTCCGGGTCTGGGCTGCTCGCCAGCGAGATCGCAGCGAGCCGCAGGCCGGCAGCCCAGCCTTCCGTGCGCTGGTGCAGTTTGGCGACCCCGGCGTCTGACAGCGCGATGCCCGAAGTCTCCAGGAACTGACGGGTCTCGGCCTCAGAAAAACGCAAGTCTGCCGCGCGGATCTCAGTCAGCTCGCCGGAGAGACGAAGCTTGTGCAAGCGGAGGGGCAGATCACGCCGCGTTGCCAGGATTGCGTGCACATGCTGGGGGAGCGTCTCCAGTAGCAGGGTCAGTTGCGTGAGTGCTTCTGCCGAGGTCAGTTCGTGCAGATCATCGATGACCAGGAAAGTGCGATCACGATGCTCTGCAAGCTCCGACAGAACTCTCTGGCCGATGGCCGCTGCATTGAAGTCAGGTGTCGCGGCCAGTTGTTCGCCCTCGCCTCGTGCACCCGAGGCCGCCCGGAGCGCGCCGAGGACGGCAAGCCAGAACTGCTGGGAGTCCTGCTGGTCACGTCGCACCTGCACGACTGCGACCTGGTACTGCCGACCCGGACCCTCTGCCCAGGCCCGCAGCAGCGAAGTCTTGCCGCCCCCGGCTGGGGCCGAGATAAGCGTCACCTTCGCTGCCGTCGCGCGATCCAGGGACGCGAGAAGCTCTCCGCGCTGAATCAGCCGCGGAGCTGATTGGGGCGGCTGTGGAGGGTTTGTCCTAACCGCCACGTGTGAACCCGATCCCCGGCGCGCTGCCCGGCCGCCGTCCGCCTCTCAGCATCTAGTCAGGTTACGTTCTAGGGCGATCGCAGCGATCACCAGATCCTGGCGATGTCGCCTCATCCGGCCGCGCTTCACGATGGCCGCATGGACCCAGCCCGCTACGCGATCCGGATCAACGGGCACCTAGGCGCCACGTTGCTCTGTGCGTTCCCGGCGATGGTGTCCGAGCAGCAAGGCCCGGCCACCGTTCTGACGGGCGTCCTGGATCAGTCGGCGCTGTACGGCGTGCTGGCCGAGGTCGAGGCCCTCGGCCTTGACCTGCTGGAGGTTCGTCAGCTCCCGCCGACGCCCGAGACACGAGGAGAGTGAGCTTTAATGACCAGTGCCCCTATCCGTGATCCGCTCTCGGACCACCTGCTCACGCCGCAGAACGCGGCCCTGGTGCTCATCGACTACCAGCCATCACAGCTAGCAGCGGTCCGCTCGATGGACCGCGACCTGCTCCTGAAGAACGCCGTCTCCACCGTCCGGACGGTCAAGACGTTCGGCGTCCCGGTCATCCACTCCACCGTGAACGTCGCCTCGGGCCGGGGCAAGCCAACCTTGCCCGAGCTCGCTGATCTGCTGACCGACGATAAGCCGCTGGACCGGACGAGCGTCAACTCCTGGGAAGACATCGAACTCGTTGACGCCGTCCACGCGACCGGTCGCCGCAAGCTCATCTTCTGCGCCCTGTGGACCGAAGTCTGCATGGCCTTCACTGCGCTCGATGCGCTCCGCGAAGGGTACGAGGTCTACCCGGTCGTCGACGCGATCGGCGGCACCTCGCCCGAGGCGCACCGAGCCGGGCTCGACCGCGTGATCCAGGCTGGCGGCCAGCCGATCACCTGGGTCTCACTTGCCTGCGAGCTTCAGCGGGACTGGGCGCGCCTGGACACCGTCCCAGCGATCATCGAGATCGTCCTGACCGACCGCATGCTGAAGGAGCACTAGCTGGCAGCTCCTCGGCTTCGCTGTGGGCTCACCATTCCAACGAAGGGGTCTTGCCATGACCGACTTTCCCATGAGCGCCAAGATAGCGATCGTGACCGGCAGCGCCGATGGTTCGCTCGGCCGAGCCACCGCGGTGGCCCTCGCCGATCGCGGGCTGACCGTGGTGGCGATCGACCGGAACGAGCAGGCGCTGAGCGAACTCCCGGACAGCATCAGGCGCGAGGCAGGCGACGCCACCAGTGCGGCCACGGCGAAGAGCCTCGTCGACCGGATCGCGGCCAACGTCGGCCCGCCCGACGTACTCGTGAACACCATTGGCACGTTCCAGCCGGGCGACGCGCTCACCACGACGCCCGAAGACCTGCGGCTCATGGTCGACGTCAACCTCGGCGCCGCGCTGTGGCTGAGCCAGGCTGTAGCGCCGCATATGCAACGACAAGGTTCAGGTGCCATCGTGCACGTCTCCGCCCGGCCGGGAACCGAGCCAGCCGGCGGCATGGCCGCATACAGCGTGACCAAAGCGGCGCTTAGCTACCTAACTCGCATCCTCGACGTCGAGCTGCGCCCGAGCGGCATCCGGGTCAACGCGGTCGCTCCGCAGCTCATCGACACAGCCGCCAACCGGGCCACGTTCCCTGCGGAAGCGTTGGCGCATGCGGTCGCGCCCGAGGCGATCGCCAATGTCATCGCCTTCCTCGTCGGCGACGCCGCTGCGCCGGTGAGCGGGGCGATCCTGCCCGCGTACGGCGCCTGACCAGGGCGACGCCGGTACCCAGGCCAGTGCAGAGCGAATCACCATGATCTGGTGACGACCGTTCACCTGCCTCGGGATGAGCCTCGATGGCAGCGCACGGCGCGCACGGCCAGCAGGGACGTGCGGCGAGACTCCAGGGAGATACCGTGACATCACCAGCTACCCCCGACGCCGCAGATCTGCCCGACTACGCGCCCATCCCGCCTTCGGCGCTCGGTCCCGCTCTGAACGAGCAGGGATACTACGTTGGCCGGGTCGAGCGGAACCTCTACTGGGTCACTGACGGGGTCTACAACTCAGCGTTCCTGGTCACCCGGGACGGCGTGGTGCTGTTCGACGCGCCGCCGAGCATCGGCCATAACCTGCGGCGGGCCGTCGATGAGATCGCCGCAGCTGAGGGCGTCAGCAACACCGTGACACACCTGGTCTACTCCCATCACCACGCCGACCACGGCGCGGCCGCCTCGCTGTTCGAGAATGTCGTCCGGATCGGGCACGAGGAGACCCGCCGACTTCTGGTCCGGGATGACGACCCGGCCCGTCCGCTGCCCGACGTGACCTTCGCCGATACCTACACGCTCGAGGTCGGGGGAGAGCGCGTCGAGCTGGCCTGGCGCGGCTCCAACCACACGCCGGACAATATCTACATCCATTTCCCTGGCCACGACACCCTGATGTTCGTCGACGTCATCAACGCCGGCTGGGTGCCGATCTACAACACCAACCTCAGCGAGGACGTGCAGGGGTACATGCAGGCTCCCGACATTGCGCTGTCGTACCCCTGGTCGCACCTCATCAGCGGACACCTCGGCAGGCCCGCCACCCGCGAGGACGTCGCCCTGCACCAGCAGTACATCGCTGACATCGAGGCCAGTTCCAGGGAGGCGCTGGCGAGCGTCAACCCGGTGCCGTATTACGTGCGGTACGGGGAAAACGTCTGGGCTGGTGTGAAGGGCCACCTGGATGCCGTCACCGAGCGCGCGGCCGCGCCCGTCATCGCCAAGTACACCGGCGTGCTGGCGGCCGCGGACATCGAGGCGTTCACGATGACGACCACGTTCGCCATCATGCAGTCGCTCCGCCTGGACAAGGGCCCGAGCGGGCCGGTCCACCCATGACCGGCCCGGATTGCGCGAGGAAGGCGAAGTAATCTTGGCCAGAACCATCGTGACCAGCGAAGCCGACGACAAGCGCCGAACCGGGCGGCCGAAGGCCAGCCGGGCACTTGCCGCGCGCTCGGGCAGCGCAGATTCGAGCCGCACCGCCTGGCTGCGACGGGCGCGCTCCACGCTCCGCAAAGCCGACCCGGTGATGGCGCGGTTGATCGACGAACGGCCGGCCTTCGACCCGAGGGCCTGGATTGCCCAGCTGCCGGCCATGGACCTGTTCGGGGCCCTGCTCTTCCAGGTCACCGGCCAGCAGCTGTCCGTGCCGGCGACGCGCCGGACCCTGGCCAGGATCGAAGATCTGTTCGGCGGCCATCTCCCGTCGCCCGCCGAGCTTGTGCAGGTGGACCCCGGCAAGCTCCGCGAGGCCGGGATGTCGTGGCGGAAGATCGGCACGCTGCGTGACCTGGCCGAGCGTTTCGTGGCTGGTCGGCTAGACCCGGACGTGCTCCGCGGCCTGCCCGACGACGAGCTCATGGCTGAGCTCACCGCGATCCCGGGGATCGGTCCCTGGACCGTGCAGGGCGCCCTCATCATCGCGCTTCAGCGCGAAGATGTGGTCCTGCCTGGCGATCTCGCGCTCCGCAAGGCGGTCCGGACCGCCTACGAGCTCGACCACCTTCCCACCGAGCAGGAAGTCCTGGCCATCGCCGACAACTGGCGGCCCTACCGCAGCCTCGCGACCAGCTACCTGTTCTCCGCTGCCTTCGAGTCGGCCGGGCCAGGGCAAGTCACTCCGGCCGAGGGCTAGACCGACCTGCACCGCCGGCGTCCAGACTAATGGCGTCCAGACTAATGGCGTCCAGACCGACGGCGTCCAGGCCGAGATACTCAGCCAGCCACGGCCCGGTCACGCTGCCGGGGGCGCGCGCCACGTCCGGCGGCGGGCCCGCCGCGATGATATGCCCGCCCTCGGGACCGCCGCCCGGACCCATGTCGATGAGGTGGTCCGCGGCGGCGAGCAGGTCCAGGTCGTGGTCGATGACGATGATGGTGGCGCCGGCCTCAAGCAAGCGGTCGAACACGCCCACCAGCGTGGCCACGTCGAGTGGGTGCAGGCCGGTCGACGGCTCGTCGAGGACGTAGAGCACTCCCCGTTGGCTGCTGCGCAGCCGGGAGGCGATCCGCAGCCGCTGTGACTCGCCGCCCGATAGCGACGGCGTCGGCTCGCCGAGCTTCAGGTAACCCAGGCCGACCTCGCTGACGGGTCGCAGGGCCGCGGCGACTGGCGCCCAGCCGGCGAGTCGCTCCAGGGCGTCCTGCACACTCAGGCCGAGTGTGTCAGCGATGGTCAGGCCATCGACCTGGAGTGCCAGCGTGGCGTCGTTGAAGCGCGCGCCGTGGCACGCCGGGCACTGGACGGTGATGTCGGGCAGGTACTGAAGGTCCAGGTCAATGTGACCGAGCCCCTGGCAGGTCGGGCACTGGCCGTCCCGTGTGTTGAACGAGAAGTGGCCGGGCTTCCAGCGTCGTCGCCGGGCGTAGGAGGAGTCGGCGTAGACCCGGCGGATCTGGTCGAACGCTCCGCAGTACGTGGCAGGGGTCGACCGCGCGTTCTGGCCGATCGGCGAAGCGTCGATCTGCACAACCTGGCGGACGCCGCTGAGATCCAGCCGGCGGACGTGCCCAGGCTCAGCTGCCCCGGTCAGCTGCGCTCGCGCGGCCGGAATCAGGCTGTCCAGGACGAGGGCCGTCTTCCCCGCTCCGGACGGCCCGGCCAGCGCGGTAAGGCGGTTCACCGGGAAGGAGGCGGTGACGTCATGCAGGTTGTAGAGGTCGCCGACCTCGATCAGGATCTGCCCGGTCGGACCAGGGCGCGCCGGACGGTCACCTGATACAGCCGGAGCCCCGGCCAGGAACGGTCCGATGATCGACTGTGGGTCGGCTTCAAGATGACCGGGGCGGCCCTGGGCAATCACCGTGCCGCCGCTGGCTCCGGCACCGGGGCCTAGTTCGATGACCCAGTCCGCCGAGCGGATGAGTTCTCGCTCGTGCTCGACCACGAGGACGGAGTTCCCGTTGGCGGCCAGCGCGCTGATCGTGCTGCGCAGTCCCGCGATGTTGCTGGGGTGCAGCCCAACTGAGGGCTCGTCCAGCACGTAGAGCATCCCGGTGGTGCTGGCGCGCACGGTGGACGTGAGCTCGATCCGCTGGCGCTCGCCGGTCGACAGCGACGCGCCGGCCCGGTCCAGGGTCAGGTAGCTGAGCCCGACGTCGAGCAGCGGCCGGAGCCTGGCGCCCAGTTCGGCGAGCAACCCGGTCGTCATCCGGCTGATCTCGGCAGGCAGCCCGGCAGCCAGCCCGGCCGCGAAGCCGCGCAGCTCAGCCAGGCTCAGCGCGCTGACCTGGGCGATGTCGCGGCCACCTAGCTGCGAGGCCAGCGCCTCTGGCCGCAGCCGGGTGCCGTGGCACACCGAGCAGACCCGGGTGACGACGAACCGCTGCACCAGGCGCCGGGTGCGCTCATTGTCGCTGCGCAGCGACCGCTCGACCGCGGCGACGGCGTTGTCGTAGTTGACCGACAGCTGGACAGTCCGTCCGTCCCGGCCCGACAGCGTCACGTCCCGCCGGACTGGGTCACCGTGCAGCACGATGTCCTGCTCATGCTCCGTGAGCAACTTGTACGGCACGTCGAGCCGGACCCCGAGCTGGCCTGCGGCATACATCGACAGCCGCCGGCCGCCAGAATTCCACGGCAGCACCGCGCCTTGCTCGATCGTCTTGCCCGGATCGGGGACCAGCGTGCTGACGTCCACTTCCGACCGCACGCCCAGGCCGTGGCACGCCGGACACGCGCCGTAGGAGTTGAAGGCGAAGGACTCGGCACTCGGGTGCTCGAACCTGGCGCCGCATACCGGGCAGACGATCTCCTCGGTGAGCGTGGCGACCGACGGCCCGACCCGATGGCCGTTCGGGCACAGGTGCGAGCCCAGCCGCGACATCATCAGGCGCAGGACGTTGAGCACCTCGGACATGGTGCCCACGGTGCTGCGCGGACCAGGAATAGGCGGGCGCTGCCGCAAGGCAAGGGCCGGCGGGAGGTGCTCGATCTGATCCACGTCCGGGCGCTGGGCCTGGCTCAGGCGCCGGCGGCTGTAAGTGCTCAGGCTGTCCAGGAACCGCTGCATGCCCTCGGCGTACAGCGTGCCGATGGCCAGCGACGTCTTGCCCGAACCGGACACGCCGACGACGGCGACCGTGCGCCAGAGCGGGACGTCAACGTCGACATTCTGGAGATTGTTCTGCCGGGCGCCGTGCACGCCGATAACCGCCGGCAGTGTCTCCGGCACGCGGATATCTACTTTCGCCACAACCCGCAACCTAAGACGAGCGCGCGGTCGGTCCCGGCGGCGGGTACCGCGGCGAGGGGAACGCACGCTTTTGTCGCGAGTCGGCACGACCTACCGCGGGAGTGACGATGGCGTCGCGCTCATGCAGACTAGGCGCATGACCAGAGGCGGAGGTCAGCCGACGAGCCGCGGGACAGGCACGCCCCCTGGGGCTGGCGAGTCACTCACCGCGCTGCTGGCTCACGACGAGCCCGCTCGGGCGGCGCTCGTTGTCCCCGACACTGGCCAGGCCCTGACTTATGCCCACCTGGCCAGCCGGGTGGAGACTCTGGCCCAGCGGCTCGCCAGCCTCGGTGTCCGGCGCGGCGATCGCGTCGCGCTCGCGCTGCCCAATGGCCCGGACATCGTGCTGCTGCTGCTGGCCATCACCGCGCTTGGTGCCGCCGCGGCGCCGTTGAATCCGGCGTACACCGAGACCGAGTTCGCTTTCTTCCTGACCGACATCGCTCCGCGCCTGCTGCTGGTACCGGCCACCGGGTCGGCCGCTGCCAGCGCCGCCGCGCAGGCCGCGGGGACCACTCTGCTCGCGGTCCGGGCCGCCGCGGACGGGCCGCCGGATCTGCTCACGTCCGACGGTGCGGCGGCTGGCTTGCAGCGTTCCTTCGAGCAGGGCGGCCCTGACGATGTCGCCTTCGTCCTGCACACCAGCGGCACCACGAGCCGGCCGAAGCAGGTGCCGCTGCGCCAGCGCAACCTGATGGCGTCGGCCCGCACGATTGCCGCGCACTATGAGCTCAGCGCATCCGACGTCTCGTTCTGCGTAATGCCGCTGTTTCACATCCACGGCCTGGTGGCGTCGACCTTCGCCGCGCTGGCAGCGAACGGCGCGGTGATCACGCCGCGCCGGTTCACCCCGCAGCGCTTCTGGCCGCAGGCTCGCGAGCACGCGGCCACGTGGCTGTCGGCCGGTCCCACGCTGCATCAGATGATCCTCGACAAGTCCGACGATCTCGGTGCGCCCGGCACGCTGCGGTTCGTCCGCTCCTGCAGCTCGGCGCTGTCCCCGGCGCTGCTGGACAGGGCGGAGCACGCCTACCGGGTGCCCATGCTCGAGGCGTACGGCATGACCGAGGCGAGTCACCAGATGACCTCGAACCCGCTGCCGCCGGCGGCGCGGCTGCCCGGCTCGGTCGGCGTGCCGACCGGTACCGAGGTGGCCATCGCCGATCCGCACGGGACATTGCTGCCCGACGGCAGTGCCGGCGAGGTCGTGATCCGCGGTCCCGGCGTGATGACCGGCTACGTGAACAACCCGGCCGCCACGGCCGAGGCGTTCTTCGGCGACTGGTTCCGCACCGGCGACCGTGGCGTCCTGCGGGACGGTTACCTATTCCTCGAGGGTCGGCTCAAGGAGATGATCATCCGCGGCGGCGAGAACATCGCCCCGGCCGAGATCGAGCAGGTGCTCATGTCGCATCCCGCCGTCCGGGACGCCGTCTGCTTCGGCATAGCCGACGCGAAGTACGGCGAGCTGGTGGGCGCGGCGGTCACGCTGGTGGCCGAAGCGCCGGTCAAAGACCTGATCGAGCACTGCCGGGAGAGTCTCGCGGCGTTCAAGGTGCCAGCCAGGATCGACGTGCTGGCGGAGATACCGCGCACTCCGACCGGCAAGGTCCAGCGCCGGCGGGTGGCCGAGTTCGTCGCCCAGCAGCGGCCCGCACCGTGAGGTTCGCGGTGCTCGGCGCCGGGGCGATCGGCGCCTATGTCGGGGCCGCCCTCACGCGCGGCGGTTCTGATGTGACGCTCGTCGCAAGGGGGGACCACCTCGAGGCGATGCGCACGCACGGTGTCCGCGTGCTCTCCGCGCGCGGCGACTTCACCGCTTCGCCGCGGGCAACGGACGACATCGCCGCGGTCGCCGACGCTGACGTGGTGTTCGTCGCACTCAAGGCCTACAGCCTGACCGAGATAGCCCCGCGACTCGGCAGCCTGCTCGCGCCCGGTGCCGCAGTCATCTGGGCGCAAAACGGGATCCCGTGGTGGTATTTCCAGTCGCTGCCCGAAACCTGCGGGCTGACCAGCTTGGACAGCGTCGATCCGGGCGGAGTAATCGCGGCCTCGATCGGGCCGGAGCACAACATCGGCTGCGTCGTGTACTGCTCGACCGAGATCGTCGAGCCGGGAGTCATCCGCCACGTCGAAGGGACACGGTTCACTCTGGGCGAGCCGGACGGGACCGATTCGGAGCGCTGCAGGCAGATCTCGGCAGCGTTCGCAGCCGGGCAGCTGCGCGCTCCGGTGGAATCCCGGCTGCGGGATCAGATCTGGCTGAAGCTCGTCGGCAACGTAGCGTTCAACCCGATCACGGCGCTGACCGGCGCGACCCTCGGCGAGCTCGGGACCGTGCCGGCGATGCGTGACCTGCTGCGCGACATCTTCGCCGAGTGCGCGGCCGTGGCGGCCCGGCTCGGGGTCACGTTCCCGGTGTCGCTCGACCGCCGGCTCGAAGCAGGACTAGCGGTCGGGGATCACCGGACGTCGATGCTCCAGGATCGCGAGGCCGGGAAGCGGCTGGAGATCGGCTGCCTGACCGGAGCCGTCGTCGAGCTGGCCGACCACCTGGACATCGACGTCCCGCACACGCGCGCTGTGCACGCCTGCGTCACGCTGCTCGACCAGCTGCGGTACGGGCGTCAGCCCAGGTCGACGTTCGGATAGAGCGGGAAGCCCGCCAGCAGTTCGTGGGCCTGCTGCTGGATGCGGCTGCTCAGGGCGGGATCCAGCTGGTAGGAGGCCTTTGACGGCGCGCCGGACGCCGTCGTGCCAGGGCGGACCTGGCTGAGCACGGCGTGCATCAGCTCGGCGATCTGGTCCATCTCCCCGGCACCGAGGCCGCGGGTCGTGAGCGCCGGGGTGCCAAGCCGGATGCCGGAGGTGTACCAGGCCCCGTTGGGGTCGTTCGGGATCGCGTTGCGGTTCGTCACGATGCCGCAGTCCAGCAGCGCGCTCTCGGCCTGGCGCCCGGTCAGGCCGTAGCCACTGACGTCGACCAGGATCAGGTGGTTGTCGGTGCCGCCGCTGACCAGCTGGGTGCCGCGGCTGAGCAGGCCAGCCGCGAGCGCCTGGGCGTTGTCCACGACCTGCTGCGCGTAGTCGCGGAAGGCCGGCTGCCGGGCCTCGGCCAGCGCGACCGCCTTGGCGGCAATCACGTGCGCCAGCGGGCCGCCGAGCACCATCGGGCAGCCCCGGTCCACCGCGTCGGCGTATTCCTGCTGGCACAGCACCATGCCGCCGCGCGGTCCGCGCAGGGTCTTGTGGGTCGTCGTGGTGACCACGTGGGCGTGCGGAACGGGGTCGAAGTCGCCGGTCAGCACCTTGCCCGCGACGAGGCCAGCAAAGTGCGCCATGTCCACCATCAGCGTCGCGCCGACCTCGTCGGCGATCTCGCGCATCACGGCGAAGTTGATCCGCCGCGGGTAGGCGGAGTACCCGGCCACGAGCACGAGCGGCTTGAACTCCTGGGCGATCTTGCGCACGGCCGCGTAGTCCAGCAGCCCGGTCACCGGGTCCGTGCCGTAGGTGCGCTGGTTGAACATCTTGCCGGAGATATTCGGCCGGAACCCGTGCGTGAGGTGGCCGCCGGCTTCCAGCGACATGCCCAGCATCCGCTGGTTGCCGAGTTGCAGGCGCAGCTCTTCCCAGTCCTCGTCGGTCAGGTCGTTCACATGGCGGGCCCCAGCCCGCTCCAGTGCCGGCGCCTCGACCCGGTGCGCGAGGATCGCCCAGTACGCCACCAGATTCGCGTCGATCCCCGAGTGCGGCTGGACGTAGGCGTGCTGCGCGCCGAACAGCTCGCGCGCGTGCATGGCGGCCAGCTCCTCGACGCGGTCCACCTGGGCACAGCCCGCGTAGAAGCGGTGCCCGATGGTGCCCTCGGCGTACTTGTCGCTGAGCCAGTTGCCCATGGCCAGCAAGACCGCCATCGAGGCGTAGTTCTCGCTGGCGATCAGCTTGAGCGAGCCCCGCTGAGCTGCCAGCTCCGCGCTGATCGCGGCGGCCACGTCGGGTTCGACAGAGTCAATCACGGCGAGTGCGCTGCGCACTGCGGTCGACTCGGGGTTCGGCATACAACCTCCAGCAAAGTACCCAAGCGCGCCGGTCACGGCCCGCCCGCAGCCTACCTCGTACGCTATCGGCTGTGACCGCGACGCCCGAGCATGTGCAGCGCAACCGTGCCGTCTGGGATCAGTGGGCGCAGGGATACGCCGCGGCGGGCCTGCGCGGCTGGTCGGCAGCCGAGCCGAGCTGGGGGATCTGGGCCATCCCCGAGGCGCAGGCGCACGTGTTGCCGGCTGACCTGTCCGGCCGGGACACCATCGAGCTTGGCTGCGGCACCGGCTACGTGTCGGCCTGGCTGGCCCGCCGGGGGGCGCGGGCGGTCGGGCTGGACGCCTCCGCGGCCCAGCTGGCGACCGCGGCAAGCCTGCAAGACCGGTTCGGGCTGCGGTTCCCGCTCCTGCACGCCAGCGCCGAGCGGGCGCCGTTCCAGGATGGCTCGTTCGACCTGGCGATCTCGGAGTACGGCGCCAGCATCTGGTGCGACCCCTACGCCTGGATCCCGGAAGCCGCCCGGTTGCTGCGCCCAGGCGGCGAGCTGATCTTCCTGGTGAACTCGCCTTTGCTGATGCTCACGATTCCCGACCAGGACGGGGTGCCGGCCACTGACCGGCTCCTGCGGCCGTATCTCGGCATGCACCGGTTCGAGTGGCCCGACGACGACTCGGTCGAGTTCCACCTCGGCCACGGCGACATGATCCGGCTGCTGCATCGCTGCGGCCTGGAAGTCGATGACCTCCTCGAGCTCCAGCCGCCGCTCGGCTCGACCGCCTCGCACCCGCTGGCCACGCTCGACTGGGCCCGCCAGTGGCCGTGCGAAGAGGTCTGGAAAGCCCGCAAGCGCTAGGGGCGGCGGGCGCGCAGGAACAGCGAGACGCCCCGCATTGACCTGGTGGGCAGGTAGCGCTCGGCGACGATGATCGCCGTCAGGGCACTGTTGACTAGCGGCGGGACGACGTCAAGATCGCTACCGGTCGACCTGCGCCGTCTCAGCCGCACGACCGGCCGGAGCAGGACGTTCCAGCTCCAGACCTCCTCGACGGTGAGGCCGGCCTTCTGCACGACGTTGACCAGTTCCTGGCGCGTGTACCGGCGCACGTGGCCGACCTCGTCATCATGCGCCGACCACAGGCTCATATCGCACGGCACTGCGATCAGGGCCGTGCCGCCTGGTTTCAGCACCCTGGTGATCTCGGCCGCAGCCAGGTAGTCCTCGTCGATGTGCTCCAGGATGTCGAAGGCGGTCACCAGGTCGCACGTGGCTGAGTCCAGCGGCAGGTCCCTGGCGTCGGCCCGGATCGCGCTGATCCCGCGCGCCTTGGCCACGTCGGCGACCGAGTCGGAGTACTCCAGTGCCAGGGCTCGCCAGCCGTGCTCCTGCAGGACGCGGGTGTTGCCGCCGCCCGCCGCGCCGATGTCCAGGGCCTGGCCCGTCGCCGGCAGCTTGCGAAGCTCGCGCGCGAGAATGGCGCGGCGCTCCCTATACCACCAGTGACGGTCCTCAAGCGAGGTGAGGAGCTGAAGCTCGGCGGGTTTCATGGGGTCTTTTTTACCGCACTGGATCAAGTGATGTAGCAGTGGGCCGATTTCCGTCGCCGGCCGCCAGACCGGTCCGACGCGCTGTCCGGAAGAATGCCGACATGAACTCGACCGCGGCCGCCTTCGCGCCCGAACCGGACGCCGGCCGGATCTACGCCACCCGGCGGATCGTCCGCAGTACCGACGTGGTGCCGTCCGGACGGCTCAGGCTCGACGCCCTGGCGCGGTACCTCCAGACCACCGCCGAGGACGACGTGGCGGACGCGGGCCTGGTCGAGCCTGTGGTCTGGCTCGTGCGCCGGTGCGAGCTGCGGATCGCCGCGCTGCCCGCCATGGGCGATCGCGTGACGGTCCGCACCTTCTGCTCGGGCACCGGCCCGCGCTGGGCCGAGCGCACGACAACCGTGGCGAGCCCGAGCGGTCAGCCACTCGTGCAGGCGACGGCGGTGTGGGCGGCGGTCGGCCGGGCCGACGGCCGGCCGGTGCCGCTGTCGGCGGACTTCACCGCGATCTACGGGCCATCGGCAGCCGGGCGGGTGGCATCCGTCCGGCTCTCGCATCCGCGGCCCGACAGTGCTGTCGTCGGCGGGAACGGGGCCGCCGGCAGTGCCCCGCCGCGTGACTGGCCGCTGCGGGCTGCCGACTTCGACACCGCCGGGCATGTCAACAACGCGGTGCACTGGGCGGTCGTCGAGGACGAGCTGGCAGCGACCGACTGGTTACCAGCCGTGGCCGCGATCGAGTACCAGCGGGCCATCATGCCGGGCTGCCTGCCCCGGCTGGTCACCAGCCGCCAGGCGGGCCGGACCATCCTGTGGCTCCTGGACGGCACGAGCCTGTTCGCCTCGGCCGTCCTGACGAGCTGACCAGCACGATCAGGTCCAGGGCCGCGCCGCCCGCGCCGACCAGTAAGCGGCAGCCGGCTCGGCCAGCCCGAGGTCAGCAGCGACGTCAGGCCCCACGTCCAGGCGCAGCGCGGCGACGTTGGCCTGCAGCTGTGCCGCCGACACGGCGCCCGACAGCGCGACGGTCGCCCAGGGCTGCGCGAGTGCGGCGGCGATAGCGACGGCGTCGGGCGTCGTGCCCGCCGCGGCCGCGGCCTGGCACAGTGGCGACCCGCTGGCCGCCGCATCGCCGCCAGGCGCCAGCCGGCCGTTCGCGACCGCCTCCTTGACCAGCACGGCCAGGCCGGCCTCCGCGGCATCGGCCGCGGCCCCGGCGACCGTGGGCTCGAGCAGATTCCAGGTCACCTGCGCCGCGGCAAACAGGGGCGCGCCACCGATCCGCACGTCCAGGGCGCGGCGCAGCGTGTCGGCCTGCCGCGGGCCGCTTGTCGACAATCCCACCAGGACGCCCTCGTCGCGCAGCGCGGCCATGGCGGTCAGCAGCGCCCGGTCACCCAGCAGCGGAGAGTCGTCGGTCAGCGAGTGCACCTGGTAGAGCGCGAGACGGCTGCCCAGCAGCGCCCTGGTCTGCGCCAGCTGGCTCGTGAACATCGCAAGTGAGTGTTCTTTGACCTCATTGACCTGCGCATCCAGGCGCCAGCCGGCCGTGTAGCGGTAGCCCCACTTCGATCCGGCCACCGCATCGGCGTAGCCGCGGTCGGCCAGCCAGTCGGCCAGGAACTCCTCGGCTCGGCCATAGGAGCGGGCAGCGTCGAAGTAGCGGACCCCGGCCGCATGCGCGGCATCGAGCACCGCGAAGCTCCGTGCCCGCATGCCGTCCACGCTCCGGTCCGGCAGGTCGCTGACCCGGCCCGTCGTGATGTACGCCGGGCGGCCGAGCGCCGCCAGCCCGAGTCCGATCCGCGATACGAGCGGCCCGG
Organism: uncultured Actinomycetota bacterium; assembly: GCA_963792725.1. Classification (GTDB taxonomy): domain Bacteria; phylum Actinomycetota; class Actinomycetes; order Streptosporangiales; family Streptosporangiaceae; genus JAJYUU01. The sequence continues at coordinate 56,571 of CAWBXJ010000007.1, forward strand.
TGGGACCCAGCCGGGTCACCGGCATGGCGGGCCGCACGCCGTCAGCGCTCATCGACACCAGGCTACGCACCCGAGGCGGGCAGGTCAGCGGGCAGCGCGCGCAGGGCGTCGGCCAGGTTGCGCCGCAGGGCGGCCAGGCTGACGCCGGCCAGGGCGGCTGCCTGCTGCTCGGTCAGGTCTAGGTAATAGGTCAGCACCAGTGCCTCGCGTGCCTGGGCCGGCAGTCCGCGCAGCGCCGCCACGACTGGGAGGCTGGCGAAAGCGGTCGCGTCCCGGTCCACCCCGTAGGACGGCCGGCCTCGTGCATGGCGCCGGCGCATGGCCCGGCGCGACTGCGTGACGATCTCGCGCTGCAGCCGGCGCAGTGCCTCGGCGCTGTCGAGCCGCCAGCCCGCAGCCTGCAGCACGGTGCTGCAGGAAGCCGCGGCGACAATCTCGGCCAGCTGAGCGTCGCCGGTCAGCAGTGCCGCCAGCCGGACCAGGAGCCGGTAGCAGGTCTGCGATAGCGGCCAGCGGGCAGCCGGGTCAGGGTCGCTGCCCGTGCCGCCGGTGTCGCCCACAGAAACTCCAAGATGCCGGTCTCGCTGACGACTGTAGGAACAGACAGGAAGAGATGTCAAGCAAATGCCACTAAGGTAGCTCCGAAGCAGACGCGATGTGCCAAGATAAGGGCCATGGCCAGCGAGGACTGGAGTCGGCTCGCCGACTACGTCGTGGCCCGGCGTGTCGAGCTCGGGATGCGGGACAGGCGCGCGCTGGCGGCAGCGACCGGCGTGACCGACAGGACCCTGGGCAAGCTGGAGAACGGCCACCGGGTGTCGCCGAGCACGCTCGGCGTCATCGACAACCAGCTGGGCTGGACGCCTGGCTCATGCCGGCGCATCCTGGCGGGCGGTGAGCCGTCCGTGCTCAGCGGTGCTCATGACCCAGCCGAGTACGACGATCCAACGCTGCGCCATCTGGCCAGCACGCCAGGCCTGCCGCCGGACGTCGTGCGCGGCCTGATCGCGCTGGCCAGGAACTGGCGGGAGGGTGTCGACGGGGTCGGCACGCGGAGCGTCAGCGAGGACATTCGCCGGCGGGCCTGACCGGCCACGGCCCTCAGCTCAGCGCTGGCCGGCGACGCCGCCGCTGACAAGCACGGCATCCTCCGCGGGCGCCATCACCGGAAGCGGCCCGTCCGCCGCGCCCTCGTGGTCGGCCTGGCGCTGGCTCGGCGCGGGCGCCGATGACGGTGCCGATGATGACGGTGCCGATGATGACGGGGCCGATGATGACTGGGCCGATGATGACTGGGCCGAGGCCGACCGCGACCACAGGTCTCGGGTCAGCGCCTCTCGGTAGGCGTCTATGCAGTTCATGGCTGCGATCGCCGGGAGCTCAGCGCAGTTCCTGGATGCGGACCAGGTTGCCGGCTGGATCGCGAAAGGCGCAGTCGCGGATGCCGTACGGCTGGTCCGTCGGCTCCTGGACGACCTCGGCGCCGCTGGCTTGGATCTGGTCAAAGGCGCCATCGAGATCCTTGGCGGCCAGCAGGATCCAGCCGTAGGTGCCCTTGGCCATCATCTCGGCGATGGCGCGGCGCTCGTCGTCGGTCACGCCGGGGTCGGAGGCCGGCGGCGCCAGGAGGATGGACGTGCTGGGCTGGCCGGGCGGGCCGACGGTGATCCAGCGCATCTTGCCGTGTCCGACGTCGGTGCGGACCTCGAAGCCGAGCGCATCGCGATAGAACGCCAGCGAGGCGTCAGGGTCGTCATGCGGGAGAAAGCTCGCGTGAATGGTGATGTCCATGGCGGCCAGGCTAGCTGCGGCTGGGCGATCGCCGCTTCTCGATTCCTGATCAGCTACAGGCAGACGCGGATGCCGAGCAGCTGCAGGCAGCCGCCGCTCCCGGCCGGCGACGGCGACGGGCTGGGCGCGGGTGGCGGCGACGTACCGGCCGGCGACGGCGCCGTCGACGTGCTCGGCGCCGGAGCCGACGATGGCCGCGGCGCGTGCGCGCTGGGCGGGCCAGCCGACACCAGCCGCTCCCCGGCTGGCCGGATCCCCGCATCCGGGCTCGTGCTCGGCGCGGCCCGCTGGCGTGACGTCGGCGCGACGAGGCCAGGAGCCGTTACGTGCGGCCGGCCGGGCGCGGGCCGCCCCGCGCTGGCAGGCGCGTGCTGCGGCACCATCGTCATCAGCACGGCACCGGCGGCGACAGTCACGGCGGCCGCGGCCGCTGCGGTCGCGGCGAGCGCGTGGGAACGGACCGCGCTGCGCAGCGCGCCCAGGGCGGCCGAGCTCGCCGCCAGGAATGCCGCGAGCGGAACTGGCAGCACCCCGGCCCGCCAGCCGGCCTGCCGGGACGCGCGAAGCGCGACCCGGACCGCGGCACGCTGCTGCTCAGGCGACAGCGCCTGCGACACGACGACAGCTAGGTCGCCGTGCCTGCCGCCGCTGACGACCGCGCTGAGACCGCGCGGCAGGTCTGCGTGCTGGAGGCGGATCACGCCGGCCCCCCGTCGGCGCTGGCGGAATCGTCCGGGCCGGTCACGCTCCAGATGGCGGTCCACCACTCGCGCGGGTCGCCATCGCCGCTGACAACGGCGATCACGTCAGTGCCAGCGACATCCAGGCGCACCGGTACGTCCCGCAGCCGCGCGTCGCCCGCGGCCGCGATCAGGCCCGGCGGCATCGGCGCTGACGGCACCGGATGCTGCGCGGCGCCGGCCGCCGCGGCGATCAGCTCGAACTGCTCCACGCGCCACCGCAGCTCGGCCTGATCAGCCCCGGCCTTGTCGATCTGTGCTTCAAGTTGCCGGAGGCGTCGCCATCTGCGCCACATGGCCGCTCATTCTTCCACCGGGATGCCACTTAAACATGGGATTGCAGCGGCAGCTTGCCACCGGGCACTAGCGGCATCGACCGCAGCCGGATACCGCAGGCCCGGAAGATCGCGTTCGCGATGGCGGGTGCGACCGCCATGATAGGGGCTTCGCCGCCGCCCGCTGACGGCTGATCCGGCCGGTCGAGCAGCACGACGCGCAGGTCGGCGGGTACGTCGGCGAGCCGCGGCACGCGGTAGCCGCTCATCGACGCGTTCAGGATCTGGCCGCCGGCGAAGTCGATGTGCTCGAACAGGGCAGGCCCGAGGCCCATCACGACCGCGCCTTCGACCTGGTTCGCGAGCCCGTCCGGATGCACGATCGCGCCGCAGTCGACGGCAGTGACCAGACTGCGGACCGTCAGCGTCCCGTCGTCGGCGATATGCACGCGCGCTGCGGTGGCGACCCGGCCGCCTTTCTCGAACCCGAGCGCGATTCCCGTGCCGACGCGGCCTGGCGAGTCCGCCACGCCGCCGTCCGGCCAGCCGATCTCGGCGGCCGCGGTGTCGAGCACGGCCGCCAGGCGCTCGTCGTCGAGGTGCCGGTGCCGGAACGCGACCGGATCGATCCGCAGCGCGTCAGCCAGCTCGTCCATGTGCGACTCGCGGGCGAAGTTGTTGGCGGTCGCGGCCAGCGCCCGGTATGACCCCTGGGGCAGCGGCGCGGCGGCCGGCTGATAGCGCAGCTCCTGATGCGGCACCCGGTACGGGGTGGCGAGGCCCACGGCGCCGGAGTTGATATTGGTGAACGACCAGCCCAGCAGGGCGCCGGCGGCGTCGGCGCTGCTGGTCACGTCGATGACCGCGGCCGGGCGCAGGTAGCCGGCCGTGAACTCGTCGACGCGGCTCCACTGCACCCGCACCGGCTGCCTGGCGGCCTTCGCCAGCCGCGCTGCCTCCAGCGCGACGGCCGAGCCGTGCTTGCCGCCGAACCCGCCGCCGAAGTCGGGCACGATGACGTGCACGCTTGCCTGCCTGACGCCGAGCGCGGCGGCCAGTTCCTGGCGGGCACGGAACGGGGTCGAGGTGGCAGTCCACACCGTCAGCTCGTCGCCATCCCACCGAGCTAGCGCCGATCGCGGCTCCAGCGGGACATGGGCGACGTACGCCGCGTGGTAGGTCGCGGCGAGCCGGACAGCCCCGCGGTCCAGCGCGGCGTCCGGATCTCCTATCTCCGAGCAGAACGCGCCGCCCCAGCCCTCGCCTGGCACCGGATGCGCGCGGAGATAGCTGGCGAGATCGGCCGGACCCGGCGATGGCGGGTCGGGCTCAGTCCAGTCCGCATCGATCGTCGCCAGCGCCGCGTTCGCGGTGAGCTCGTCGGGCGCGATGACGCCGGTAATCGTGTCGTCGGTCACCACCCTGACCCCGGCCATCCCGGCCGCGGCGGCCGTGTCGGCCCGCCGCAGCGTGGCGCCCGCCGCCGGCGGGTGCAGCACGCGACCGTGCAGCATGCCATCGACCCGCAGGTCCGACGGGAACGACTTGGTGCCGGTCACCGCGGCGGCGGCGCCCGCCGCGCGAGCGGGCCGGCCCGCGGCGCCGCGCCACGCGGTAGCCGGCGTGACTGGCGCGTCAGCAGGCACGTGCGCCACGCGGCGCTGGCCGGCCACCAGCTCGCCGTAACTCGCGCTCGGCGCGCCGTCCGGGCCGGCGATCATCCCGTCTGCCGCTGTCAGGTCGCCGGGCGGCAACCCGAACCGCTCCGCAGCCGCCTCGGTGAGCAGCCGGAAGGCCGCCGCCGCCGCGGTCCGCAGCGGCGGCGCGGCGTGTGGCATGGACCTGCTGCCGAACGTGCCGAGGTCAAACGGCGACACGTTGGTGTCAGCCATCGCGAGCCGCACCAGTCCAGCCGGGACGGCCAGCTCCTCGGCGACCAGCAGCGCGAGCGCCGTCCGCGTGCCCTGCCCGGCCTCGACCTTGCCGGTGAACGCCGTGATGGAGCCGTCGGCGCCGATGTGGACCCACGCGTCGTCGGGCCCGCCGAAGTCCGGCTGGCCGTCGACACTGTCGTCCGCGACGACGGTCAGCAGGCCCTCTGGCATCGCGCGGGCGAAGGTCTGCGGCTGGGCGCGCGCCAGATCCCACGGCGAGGCCGGGGCGAGGAGCGCCGCCGCGGGGACGCCAGCCGGCACCGGCTCGAGTAGCTCCGGTTGCTCCATCAGCTCAGCGGCCCGGTGGATGGCCCGCCGGATGCGCGGATACGTGCAGCACCGGCAGACGTGGCCGTCGAGCTCCGCGTCGATCCTCGCGTCGTCCGGATGTGGCGTCCGGCCGAGCAAGGCCGCCGTGCCCGTCAGCCAGCCTGGCGTGCAGAACCCGCACTGCAGGGCGCCGACCTCGAGCCACGCCTGCTGCACCGGGTGCAGGAGGCCGTCCTCGGCCAGGCCCTCGACGGTGGTGATCCGCTGGCCAGCCACGGCGACGGCCTCAACCTGGCATGCCTGCACTGGCCGGCTGCCCACTAGCACCGTGCACGCGCCGCAGGCACCTTCGCCGCACCCCAGCTTCGGCCCGGTGACGCCCACGTCCTCGCGCAGCCACGCCAGCAAGCTCTGGCCGGGCCGCTGCGCTAGCTGCCGCTCTGCCCCGTTCACAATGACGACGCCTGTCACGGAACTGACCCTAGCCCGGCGCCGCCAGCTAAGGTCAGGCCATGGCAACAGATCGGGCGAAACGGGCCCGACCGCGCTAGGTTGTGCCTGATCAGTCACCTCCTGGCTGGCCTTCGGCCCAGCCCGGCGGCATTACGGAGGCACACCATGACAGCCATCGAGGAGCCCATCGACGCTGCCCACCCGGTCAGCGTCCAGTACGCCAAGCCAGCCACGGACGCCGCGGCACTGCGCGACATCAGCCACGAGCTGCATCACTTGCACGAGCGGGCGGAGGAGATCAAGCGGGCACCGGGGGACTTCCACCCGAAGCTCGTGCTGTCCGATCACGTGCGCGGCAGCAGCCTGCTGGACAAGATTGCGGACGGGGTCAACAAGTTCTGCGGCTCCATGTACGTGTTCATTGGCATCACGCTCGGCATCGTCGCCTGGCTGATCCTGGGGCAGGTCCTGCGCTTCGACCCCATACCGTGGCCGTTGCTGCTGACGATCCTGAACCTGCCACAGCTGTCGATCATGATCTCGCTCCAGGTCAGTGCCAACCGGGCACAAGCCGCCAGCGACAAGCGCGCGATCGCTGATCACGAGACGCTGATCGCACTGCACACGATGGCCAAGCAGCAGATCGAGATCCTGCATCAGCAGGACACCGTGCTGGCGATACTCAACAACTTCGCCAGCAAGGACATGCCGGGCCGGCAGCAGGAGATCCAGGCGACCGTCACCCAGATCCTCGCGGCCGTCGGCGGCCACGCGGCATCCTGACGCCGACCGGTGGCACCCGAACTTCTGGTCCTGTCCGCCAGCGATGTGCACGCCGCTCTCGGCTACCCCGAGTGCGCCGACGCCATGCGCGCGGCTCTGCTCGCGCTGGCCGCGGGCCGGGCGGAGATGCCGCTGCGCACCGTGACCAGGCCCGCGGGCGCGGCCGGCCTGGTGGCGCTGATGCCGTCCTTCCTGGCCGGCGAGGCGGGCGACCCAGGCTGCGGCACGTACGGGCTCAAGGCGATCTGCATCACGCCGTCGAACCCGGCCCTCGGCCTGGACACGCACCAGGGCATCGTGCTGCTGTCGAGCGGCGAGACGGGCGAGCCGGTCGCGCTGCTCAACGCCGCAGCGGTGACCGAGATACGGACCGCGGCCGTCTCGGTAGTCGCCACCGACCTGCTCGCCAGGCCGGACGCTGGCGAGCTGGCGGTCATCGGCACCGGAGTGCAGGCCAGGGCGCACGTACTCGCCCTCGACGCCGCGCGGCTGCTCACCGCCATCCGGGTAGCCGGCCGCGATCCGGCGCGGACGGCCCAGTTTGCCGCGAGCCTGGACGGCCGGACCCGGGCGTCCGTGCGCGCCTGCGCCACCGCGCGCGATGCGGTCGACGGGGCGGCGATCGTGGTGACGGCGACCAGCTCTGCCGAGCCCGTGCTCGAGCGCGGCTGGCTCGCCCCCGGCGCGCACATCAACGCCGTCGGCGCCTGCCTGCCGGCCATGCGCGAGCTCGACACCGCCACCGTGGCCGCGGCGGCGCTGTTTGCCGACCGCCGCGACTCGATGCTGACCGAGTCCGGCGACTATCTGCTGGCCGCCGCCGAGGGCGCGGTCGGCCCGGATCAGATCAGGGCCGAGCTTGGCGAGCTGCTGGCCGGTACCGCGGGCGGCCGGGCCAGCGCGGATGAGCTCACCGTATTCGAGTCGCTCGGCCTGGCCATCGAAGACCTCGCCGCGGCGGCCAGCGCCTGCGCCACCGCGGCCAGCACGCGGGGAACCGACGGCCAGATCGGCACCTGGCTGCATTTCTGACGGCACCGGATTTTTGCCGACGCAGGATTTCCGATGGAACCAGCCGCGCGTCCGCTACGTCGCAGGGACAAGCAACCGTCCCCGCGGAGCAGGAGGCCACGTCATGGCCGTCAGAATCAACCCCGGCTACCGCGCCGCCGCCATCGGCGTCGCATCCGCTGCGCTCCTCGTGGGCGCCTTCAGCATCGGCGCCGGCCGGGGCAGCGGCTCGCCCGCCGCCCAGGCCGCGACCCTGACCGCCGCGCAGACCGGCTCGGCGCGCATCACTGTCACCGGCACGGGGACGGTCACCGGGACGCCGAACCAGCTCATGCTCTCCATGGGCGTTCAGGTCAACGGCGCCTCCGTCAGCTCGGCGCTGGCGCAGGCCAATGCCGCGGTCCGCGCCGTGACCGCCGCGCTCCGCCAGCGCGGCGTCGCGGCGGCTGACATCCAGACCTCCGGCCTGTCGATCTACCCCAACTACCAGGGCAACTCGCAGATCCCCGTGGGCTACGGCGTCAGCGAATCGCTGACCGCCACCCTGAACGACCTGACCGCAGCCGGGAGTCAGATCGAGGCCGCCGTGCACGCCGGTGGTAACGCCGTCACCGTCGACAACGTCTCGCTCAACCTCACCGACGACGGCGCCCTGCTCGCGAGCGCCCGCGCGAACGCGGTCAAGGACGCGCACGCCAAGGCGGCACAGTTCGCCAGGGCACTCGGCGTGCCCCTCGGCCAGGTCATCAGCATCTCGTCGGCCGACCTGGCCACGCCGATCATGTACGGCGCGCAGGCCAGCGCGGCCAAGGGCTCGGTGCCGATCTCACCTGGCAGCCAGCAGGTCAGCGTCTCGATCACGGTCGTCTACGCGGCCTGAGCCGACGATTTGAGATGATTCGTCGGGCACGTCGGCGCCTTGACAACAGCGTGGCTGGACCCTTGCTGCTGCTCTAGCCGCAGGAGGGTGGCAGCCATGCGGTCTGGCAGCGGGCCGCCGGCCTGCTATGCTCCCCGCATGCGCGCCGACCTTCCAGCAGCAGGCTGGTGGCGCCGCCCCTAGGCGGTGCCAGGTTCGCGCGTTCAGCAGACCACCACACAGGCGACCGCCCGGTACGGCGGCCGCCTGTATTGGTAGGCCGCCGGGCATGAGACCCGCGAGGCTGACATGGATCAGACCAGTTACCTGACCGCCGGCGGCGTGCGCGTGCTCCGGACCGCCGCGGAGTTCGACGAGGGCGAGCTCGCCGAGATCACCCGTCAGGTCCAGCTGCGGCCAGGCGGTGTGCTCAGTTCCGGCATGGAGTACCCGGGCCGCTACAGCCGGTGGCACCTGGCCTACATCGACCCGCCCGTCCGCATCGTCGCCCGCGGCCGCCTGATCAGCGCGACCGCCCTGAACGGGCGCGGCGAGGTCCTGCTGCCGGTGCTGGCCGCAGCCCTCCACAGGGCTGCTGGCCTGACTGCGGAGCCGGCTGCGAGCCGGCCGCGGACGGGCGGCACGTCGAGGTGGTCATCCCCGACAGCGGCGAGATCTTCACCGAGGAACAGCGCAGCCGCCGGCCGACCGTGTTCTCCGCGCTGCGTGAGCTGATCGCGGCGTTCGCCGGGCCGGACCCGCACCTCGGCCTGTACGGGGCGTTCGGCTACGACCTGGCGTTCCAGTTCGAGCCGGTCCGCCAGCAGCACCGCCGGGACGGGACCGAGCGCGACCTGGTGCTGTACCTGCCCGACCTGATCTATGCCGTCGACCGGAAGCGGGAGACCGCGACCCGGTTCAGCTATGACTTCGAGACGCAGGCGGGCAGCACCGTCGGCCTGCCGCGCGACGCGACCGGATCGCAAAGCGGCCCCGTTCCCGGCCAGAACAGCCTCCCCGCCGACCCGCAGCCTGGCAGCTACGCCCGGGTGGTGGAGCTGGCGCGCGATAAGTTCGCCCGCGGCGACCTGTTCGAGGTGGTGCCGAGCCACCGGTTCTACGCGCCGTGCACGTCGCCGGCGGCGTTCTTCGAGCGGCTGCGCGAGCGGAACCCCGCGCCGTACGAGTTCTTCCTCAACCTCGGCCAGGACGAGTACCTGGTCGGCGCGTCGCCGGAGATGTACGTCCGCGTCACCGGCGACCGGGTGGAGACCTGCCCGATCGCGGGCACGATCGCCAGGGGCGAAGGCGCGATGGCGGACGCCGAGGCCATCCGGACGCTGCTCACCTCGCCGAAGGAAGAGTCGGAGCTGACGATGTGCACCGACGTCGACCGCAACGACAAGTCGCGCATCTGCGTGCCGGGCAGCATCAAGGTGATCGGGCGGCGGCAGATCGAGCTCTACAGCCGCCTCATCCACACCGTCGACCACGTCGAGGGCATGCTGCGCCCCGGCTTCGACGCGCTGGACGCGTTCCTCACCCACATGTGGGCGGTCACCGTGACCGGCGCGCCCAAGAACTGGGCCATGCAGTTCATCGAGGATCACGAGGACGCGCCCCGCCGCTGGTACGGCGGTGCCGTCGGCATGATCGGCTTCGACGGCGGCATGAACACCGGCCTCACCCTGCGCACGGCGCACATCGCCGGCGGCGTCGCCGCCGTCCGGGTCGGCGCCACCCTGCTGTATGACTCCGACCCGGCCGAGGAGGAGCGCGAGACGGTGCTCAAGGCGCGGGCGCTGCTGGAAACGCTTGCCGAGGCCGACCGCGGCGATCCAGCAGACCGGGAACGGGGCCGCCCCGCCAGCATCACCGCAGCGCCCGCGCGGCCTGGCGAGGGGATGCGGGTCTTGCTCGTCGACCACCAGGACTCGTTCGTGCACACGCTGGCCGGCTACTTCCGCGAGCACGGCGCGGACGTGACTACCATGCGGGCCGGATTCGATCCCGGCTTGCTGGACGACTTCGCGCCCGACCTCGTCGTGCTGTCACCCGGACCTGGCCGTCCGGCCGACTTCGACTGCGACAAGCTGCTCAGCGCGCTCGACGAGCGCGGGCTGCCGGTCTTCGGCGTGTGCCTGGGCCTGCAGGCCATGGTCGAGCACGCGGGCGGGTCACTCGGGCTGCTGGACACGCCCGTGCATGGCAAGCCAGGCCGGGTGCAGGTGCTCGGCGGCGCCCTGCTCGCGGGATTGCCGGCCGAGTTCACGGCCGCCCGCTACCACTCGCTGCACGCGCGGCCGGAGCAGGTGACAGGCGGCTTCGAGGTAACCGCCGTGACCGCGGATGGCGTCGTGATGGCGATCGAGGACACCACGCGCGGGCGGTGGGGCGTCCAGTTCCACCCGGAGTCGATCCTGACCACCGACGGGGGCGCCGGTCACCAGATCATCGCCAACGTCCTGCTGCTGTGCCGGGCTGTGCAATCGCCGCCGCTATGACATTGTTTGACGCATGCCCGACATCAGCTTTCCGGTCGCCGATGGCGCCTGGCCCGGTTACCTCGCCGTGCCGTCTGCCTCGCCTGGGCCGTGGCCTGGCGTCGTGGTTATCCACGAGGCGTTCGGCCTTAACGATGACATCCGGGTCAAGGCTGACGAGTTCGCCGCGCGCGGGTACCTGGCACTGGCCCCGGATCTATTCGAGGGCAAGTCCTGGATCAGGTGCATCCGCAGCGCGTTCGGCCAGCTTCGGGCCGGCCGCGGCCCGGCGTTCGCGGCGCTGGACGCCGCGCGCTCATTCCTCGCCGCCCGGCCCGACTGCACCGGCAAGACGGGCGTGATCGGGTTCTGCCTCGGCGGCGGCTTCGCGCTGCTGTGCGCGCCCCGGCCGGGCTTCGACGTCGCGGCGGTCAATTACGGCGACGTCCCGAAAGACGCCGAGAGCATGCTGGCCGGCGCCTGCCCCGTCGTCGGCAGTTTTGGCGGCCGCGACATGATGGGCACCGCGCATCCCGAGCGGCTGGCGCGCGCGCTCGCGGTCCTCGAGGTGCCACACGACGTGCACGTCTACCCGGGTGCCGGTCACCGCTTCATGACACAGTCGTCTGGGGTGGGCGCGGTCTTCGCCAGGATCGGCAAGATGTCCTACCAGCCCGACGACGCGGCCGATGCCTGGCAGCGCATCTTCGCCTTCTTCGGCACGCACCTGGCCGGCCAGCCCGCGCCCTATTAGGCGAGCGGATCGTGGTGGATCTGGCCTGGCGGGATGTCCGCGGCCAGCAGCGCGGCGGCCAGCCTGACCATGGCCCGTGGTCCGCAGATGTACGCCTCGGTGTGCTCGAACAGACGGTGACCCGCCACGACGTCCGGCAGCGAGCCAGCCAGGCCGTTATAGCCGGGCTCGTCAGACAGGACTGGCAGGACCCGCAGCGCCGGGCACGCCGACTCGAGCAGCTGGAGGTCCTCGAGGTCGTACAGGTCGAAGTGCTGGCGTGCGCCGACGAAGAGCGTGATCTTGCGGCAGGTGCTGCTGGCCGGCGGGGCTAGCGCCTGCTCGATGAGTGCCTTGATCGGGGCGAGGCCGGTGCCGCCGGCGATGCACAGCAGGTCGCGGTCGGAGTCAGCCAGCGTCATCGAGCCAGCGGGCGCGCCCAGCAGGACACAGTCACCGGTGACGGAGTGATGCACCAGCGCGTTGCTGACCTGCCCGCCGGGGACGGCGCGCACGTGCAGTTCGATCAGCCCGCCGGGGCGCGGCGCGTTCGCGATCGAGTACGGCCGCCAGACGCGCGGCCACCTGGTCACCTGGACCGGCACGTACTGGCCAGCCTGGTACGGGAGCGGCTCGCTCGGGCGCAGCCGGATCACCCCGACCCCAGGGGCGCGCAGTTCGTGCGAGACGATCTCGGCGATCCACCACGGCGGCGAGTTCTTCGCCTCCTGCTCCGCCGCTGCCAGCATGGTGACCGAGATGTAGTCGAGCGTGTCCTGCCAGGCCGACGCGATCTCAGCCGTCCAGCTCCGGCCAACGAAATGCTCGACAGTGTCGCGCAGGGCCGCGAAGAAGGCCCGGTAGTGCGATTCGGTGACCCCGAAGCGCCGGTGCTCCCGGCCTAGCTGGCCGACGAACTCGGCGCACCCTGGCTGATTGTCCAGGCTCCAGACCAGCCGGGTCAGCGCCGCGAACATGCGCTCTCGCTGCGCGGTCATGCTGGTCGGGAAAAGCGTCCGGCAATCTGGATTGGCGGTGAAAAGCCGCGCATAGAAATATTCCATCGCGGCCGGACCTTCGGACATCAGCCGGGCAAAAGATTCCTTCACCAGCCGCGGCTCGAGGTCGGCCGCCGTGACGGCCGCGCGCGGCTCGCCGCCCCGCAGCGGCTGGCTTTCGGGCCGAGCCGCGGACCCCCGCCGCTGATTGCTGCCGGGAGAGGTGTTAATCCCGAGATAACCGTGCGTTAAACCGGAAGCGGCGGAGGAATTACGCGCCGGGTGCCGAGCGAAACGGCGCTGGCCCGTCTGACCAGCGACTCCGCCGCTACTCGAATTAGGCAGACTCCCATCAAGCGCGATTGCCACAACGGAGAGTCTCGCACCGTCACCGCGTGCATACAACCCATGTGAACCAATCCTTGTGTTCCTGTACGCAGGGTTACAGAATGCCGTTCGGTGGATCGGCTCGGGGCGACTCGTAAGTGCCGTAAATATATACGGCGGCGATCCATTTCTGTGGGTTAAGTGAACGGTTAGGCCGCGGTGCGCAATTGCGCAGTGCTGAATGGGCGGTCACGGAAGGTGATCAGCGGGGTGCGGCCGCCGGGCCGGCGTCGCGCCGTAGGATGACCTGGTGACTTCACCCGGATACTTGCAATATCCGCATATAACCGGCGAGCTCCTAGTCTTCGTGGCGGCTGACGACGTCTGGCTCGCGCCGGTCGCCGGCGGCCGGGCCTGGCGATTCACCGCGGATCAGGCGCAGGTCAGCACGCCGAGGCTCGCGGCGGACGGCTCGCACGTGGCGTGGGTCAGCAGCCGCGATGGCGGTGCCGACATCTATGTGGCGGGCGTTGCCGACGGCGTGAGCACCCGGCTGTCCTACTGGGCCGCCTCCTGGGCGGTCGTCTGCGACTGGACCGCGGCGGGCGAGGTGCTGGCTGCCAGCACAGCGGCTCAGCCATTCGGGCACTACACCTGGGCACGAGCGCTGGGTACCGGGATATCCGGCGCCACCGGGTTGGCCAGTACGGGGTCGGCCAGTACGGGGTCGGCCGGCGTCGGCAGCGAGCGCGTGCTGCCGTTCGGTCCCGTGGCTGACCTGTCAGTCGGCCGGGGCGCGGCGGTCGGCACCGTCGCCCTGCTGAACGGGACCTTGGGCGGGTTCGGCGGCGATCCTGCGCACTGGAAGCGCTACCGCGGCGGTACCGCTGGCCGGCTCTGGGTCGGGCCTGCGGCCGCCGACGGCACTACGCCGTTCCGCCGCGTCCTGGCGGACTTGCCGGGCCACTTCGCCTGCCCCATGATCGCGGGCGGCCGGCTCGCTTTCATTTCCGATCACGAGGGCACCGGCAATGTGTACTCATGTGCGCTGGATGGCAGCGACCTGCGGCGCCACACTGACCACGACGGCTGGTATGCGCGGCAGGCGAGCACGGACGGGCAGCGAATCAGCTATGCCTGCGGCGGCGAGCTGTGGCTGCTGGACAGCCTCGACGCGGCCGGACCGCGGCGGCTCGACATCGTCCTGGGTTCGCCGGCAAGCGGCCGCGCGCCGCGCCTGATCTCCGCCGACGATCACGTGGGCTCACTGTCTGTCGACAACTCTGGCACCGCCAGCGCCGTCGAGGTACGGGGCACCGTGCACTGGCTAACCCACCGGGACGGGCCGGCCAGGGCACTGTCCGCCGTGCCCGGCGTCCGCGCCCGGTACCCCCAGGTGCTGGGGGTCGACGGTCAGGTGGTCTGGGCCACCGACGCCGACGGCGCTGACGCGGTCGAGGTCGGCAGCGGTGACCCCGCTGCGCCGCCGCGCAGGCTGGCGGCCGGGCAGGTCGGCCGCATCAGCGGGCTCGCGGCCGCTCCAGACGGCACCGCGGTCGCCGTCGCCGCTCAGGACGGGCGGCTGCGGCTTGTCGACGCCGCCTCGGGTCAGGTACGGGAGCTCACTGCTTCCGCCAACGGCCGGGTGACCGGACTGGCGTGGTCACCAGACTCGGCCTGGCTGGCCTGGTCGGAGCCGACCGAGCACCCAGGCGGGAGCGGCGACCTGCCGCTGCGCAAGCTCCGCCTAGCGAGGATCGCCGATGGCCAGGTCAGCGACGTCACCGACGGGCGCTTCATCGATACCGAGCCAGTATTCACTGGCGACGGCAAGTACCTGGCTTTCCTGTCGCGGCGCAGTTTCGACCCCATCTACGACGCGCATTTCTTCGACCTGTCGTTTCCGTACGGTGCGCGGCCTTACCTGCTGCCGCTATCGGCGTCGACACCGTCGCCCTTTGCTCCGCAGGTGGGCGGCCGGCCTATCGGCACGGGCAAGGACGGCACGGGCAAGGACGGCACGGGCAAGGACGGCACCGGCAAGGACGGCACCGCCGACGGTGGTGACGGGTCGGGCCCGGCTGTCGCCGTCGACATTGCGGGCATGGCCGACCGAGTGGTCGCCCTGCCCGTGCCCGAGTCGCGGTACTCGCGCCTGCATGCGGTGAAGGATGGGCTGGCGTGGCTGCGCGAGCCGGTGGTCGGCAACCTCGGCGTCGGCGGCGCCCGGCCGACCGACGAGGCCCCGCGCCCGGTCCTTGAGCGCTTCGACTTCGCCCGGCGCGAGGTCAGCGAACTGGCTGCCAGCGTGGACTGGTTCGAGGCCAGTGGCGACGGGACCAGGCTGGTCGTCAGCGACCAGGGCAAGCTGACCGTCCTGCCGGGGGAGCGTAAGGCAGACCGCGACAATCCCGATGACCGAGTCGAGGTAGACGGCAGCCGCGCCAGGTTCATGGCCGACCCCACAGCGATGTGGCAGCAGGCATACGCCGAGGCGTTCCGGATCATGCGGCATGACTTCTGGGTGCCCGACATGGCCGACGTCGACTGGGACGCCATCGCAGCCGAATACCGGCCGCTACTGGACCGGATCACGACCAGGTCGGAGTTCGCCGACGTGCTCTGGGAGGTGTCCGGCGAGCTTGGCACCTCGCACGCCTACGTGACGATGCCGGGCGGCGGCCCATCCGCCAGCGCGGCAGTGGGCCTGCTCGGCGCCGACCTGGAGCGGACAGACGACGACTGGCGCGTTGCCCGGGTAGTGCATGGCGAGACCTCAGACCCGCGGGCGCGCTCGCCGCTCGCCGCGCCGGCAGTCGGCGTCGCGCCTGGCGACCGGCTGCT
Organism: uncultured Actinomycetota bacterium; assembly: GCA_963792725.1. Taxonomy (GTDB): domain Bacteria; phylum Actinomycetota; class Actinomycetes; order Streptosporangiales; family Streptosporangiaceae; genus JAJYUU01. Next base: position 72,072 of record CAWBXJ010000007.1, read on the forward strand.
CGCGATCGACGGCCGGACCCTGGGCCCGGCCGGACCGGGCCCGCTGCTGGCAGGCACGGCCGGCAAGCCGGTCGAGCTCACCGTCACCGCGCACGACGGCAGCCAGCGCCGCAGCGTCGTCGTGGTGCCGCTGGCCAGCGACCGGCGGCTGCGCTATCAGGACTGGGTCAGCCGCAAGCGAGCCCAGGTGCGCGAGCTGGGCGGCGGTCAGGTCGGCTACCTGCACGTGCCCGACATGGTCAGCGAGGGCTGGGCGGACTTCCACCGCGACCTGCGAAGCGAGATGCTGCGCGACGCACTGATCGTCGACGTCCGCGGTAACAGCGGCGGGCACACGTCGGAGCTCGTCGTGGAGAAGCTGGCCCGGCGCGTGATCGGCTGGGACGTGCCGCGTGCCCTCTCGCCCTCGACCTACCCCGAGGACGCACCGCGCGGGCCCATCGTTGCGCTTGCCGACGAGTGCGCGGGGTCGGACGGCGACATCGTCACGGCCGCGATCAAGATCCTCGGGCTCGGCCCGGTGGTCGGCGCGCGGACCTGGGGCGGCGTCGTCGGCTACGACGAGCCGCACCAGCTGGTCGACGGCACCTCGATCACCGTGCCGCGGCTTGCCTTCTGGTTCGATGCGTACGGCTGGGGCGTCGAGAACCACGGCGTCGATCCCGATGTCGAGATCATCCCCACGCCGGATGACTGGGCCGCGGGCCGTGATGTTCAGCTGGAGACCGCTGTCCGGCTCGCTCTTGAGGCGCTGCAGGACAGGCCGGCCGTCCGGCCGCCTGATCCGGCCTCCCGCCCGTCGCGGCGGCGGCCGTCGCTGCCACCCCGTTCCGGCCAGTGAGCGCCACCCAGCTGCTGTGGGACATGGACGGCACCCTGCTCGAGTCGGGGGTGGCGGTGCCGGCGGCCTACGTGACTACGGTGCGCGAGCTTGGCGGGCCGGCCGTTACCGCCGCGCAGGTGGTGGCGAGGTACTGGCTCGGCACGTCCGAGATGATCCTGGCTGACCTGCTGGGCCGGGCTATCACGGCGGCGGACGCCGACGTGTACTACGGTCAGCTGGCCGGGGCCGACATCGAGCCGTACCCGGGCGTTGCCGAGGTGCTGTCCGCGCTGCGCGGCCGCGGCCATCCGGTGGCGGTGTTCACCGGCGCCAGCAGCCGGGCCGCGCAGATACTGCTCGCCGCCGCTGGCGTGGCAGCCGACCTCGTCATCGGCGGCGATCAGGTGCGGCAGCCCAAGCCGTCCGGCGACGGTCTCGTGCTGGCCGCCACCCGGCTAGGCGTGCCGGCCAGCAGCCTCGCCTACATCGGTGACGCCCCGAACGACCTGCGCGCGGCCCGCGCCGTCGGCGGACTGGCCGCCGCGGCCGCCTGGGGCCACCAGTACGACCTGGCCGAGCCCGCAGACGTCAGGCTCGCGGCGCCCGGCGCGGCGCTCGACCTGCTGGACTGACCGGCTCAGATGGGCGTGTTGTAGGTGCTCAGCCAGTGCACCTGCAGCCAGCTGATAGCCGCCGCCCAGGCGCCGGTGACCTCCAGCACGCCGACGGCGATTAGCATCAGGCCGCCGATCCTCATGATCAGCCGGGCGTGCCGCCGGGCGAAGCCGAAGACATTGACGCCGCGCTGGAACGCGAACGCCACGATCAGGAACGGCACGCCGATCCCGAGTGCGTAGACGAACGCGAGGAGGCCGCCACGCAGCGCGGCTCCGCTCGTGGTGTCCAGTAGCAGCACGGCGGTGAGCGTCGGCCCGGAGCAAGGGGTCCAGCCGAGCCCGAACAGCACGCCGAGCAGCGGTGCGCCGGCCAGTCCCGCCCGTGGCCGCAGGCCCGGCTTGACGATACGGCCGGCGAAGCTGAACCTGTCGAACAGCCCGAGGAACAGCAGCCCGAGCACGATGATGACACCGCCGAGGAGCTGCGTCAGGCCTGCCGTGTGCAGGCGGAGGGTGACGCCCACGCTGGCGGCAGCCACGCCCTCGGCCGCGTACAAGGCCGAGAAGCCGAGGACGAACAGTAGTGCGCCGAGCATCACCCGGCTGCGCACCGGGGCGGCCGGCAGCATGGGCTGGTCGGCTGGCAGCTCCACGTGGCCACCCCCGGCGCCGCCCGCCGCGATCGCCGGACTGGCCGCCGCGATCCCCGGACTGGCTGCTGTGATCGCCGGACCGCCCGCAGCGATCGCCGGACCGGCCGCGATCGCGGGGCTGAGCGCTCGGGCGGGCTCGGTGGCGGGCTTGGCGGTCCGGTCGGCCGCCGACGACCCGGACATGCCAGTGAGGTAGGACAGGTAACCGGGAATGAGCGGCAGGCAGCAGGGCGACAGGAACGTGATGGCGCCGGCCGCCGCGGCGACCGGCATGGCCAGCAGGACCGGGCCAGACAGGATCAGGTGCTCGATGCCGCTGCCCACGGGCCTCCCTCTCCGCCGCTAGTGATCGCGCTGCGCGCAGGTCGGGTACAACCTACTCGGTCACGCGGCGGCCACGCACGCGGCCGCCTCGGCAGCCGCGTCGCTGGCTGGCACCAGCGGCAGCCGCACGGCCCGGCTCGGGATCTGGCCGAGCCGGTGCAGCACCGCCTTGATCACCACCGGGTTCGGCTCGGCGAACAGCGCCTGCGCTACCGCCGCCAGCCGGTGCCCGAGCTGCCTGGCCTCGGCGGCGGCGCCGTCGCGCCACAGCCGGGTCAGCCGGGCGAACTCACCCGTCCGCACGTGCGCCGCGGCCAGGATCGCGCCGTCGGCGCCGAGCGCGAGCAGCGGGGAGATGTAGAGGTCATCGCCGCCGAGGACGCAGAAGCCGGGCGGCCGGCCAGCCATCATCGCGACCGTATCCTGGTCGATCGACCCGGCCGCGTGCTTCACGCCGGCGACGCCGGGCACCTCGGCGAGCCGCCGCATGGTCGGCCAGCTCACGGCCTGCCCGGTGCGATACGGAATGTTATAGACGAGCAGCGGAACGGGGCTGCCAGCGGCCAGTGCCCGGAAATGCTCGAGCACTCCGGCCTCGCCAGGACGGCTGTAGTACGGCACCACCGTCAGCGCGGCGCGGACCTGCTGATACCTGGCCAGGCTGGCCAGCGCCGCCGCCGACCGGGCCGTGTCGTTAGTCCCGGCCCCGGCGATCAGGGGCACCGCCCGGTCCCGGCAGACCCGGTCGCAGATGTCCAGCACCTGCGCTCGCTCGGCGTCGGTGAGCGTGGCGGTCTCAGCGGTCGTGCCCAGCGCCACGAGGCCGGCCGCGCCGCCGTCGAGCACGCGGTGCGCCAGTTGCTCCAGTGCGCCGACGGCGAGCTCGCCAGCTGGCGTGAACGGGGTGATCAGCGGGACGTACAGGCCAGCGAGCTGTGTCATAAGCCGATCCTGGTGCTCACTCATCATCCAGGTCCAGTTCAGCTTGATGCATGAACACATAAGCTGAGCTAATGCTTGACGTCCGGAAGATGGCGCTGCTGCGCGAACTGGCCAGGCTGGGCACGATCGCGGCCGTGGCGCAGGCGCAGTTCTGTACCCCGTCCGCGGTGTCGCAGCAGCTCGCCGCCCTGGAGCGGGAGGCGGGCGTGCCGCTGCTGCGCCGCAGTGGCCGCGGCGTGGCGCTGACGGCGGCCGGGGCTGAGCTGGCCGAGCGCGCCGGCGGCGTCCTCGAGCTGCTGGAAGAGGCGTCGGCGGCACTGGCGTCCGCCCGGACGGAGCTGGCGGGCGAGCTGCGGATCGGCGCGTTCCCGACGGCCGTGCGCAGCTTGCTGCCAGCCGCGCTGGTCGCGCTCGGCGCCGCGCATCCGCGGCTGGAGCTGCATGTGACCGAGCTGGACCCGGCCCAGGCGCCGGCCGCGCTGCACGCCGGGCTCCTGGACATCGCGCTGGTGCACGAGTACGACTACGTGCCGGCCGACGCGGACCCCGCCCTGGTGACGCAGCCGCTGCTGGCTGAGCCCGTCTACCTGGCCTCGGCAGCCAACCCGGAGGCCGCTAACGCGGGGAGCACCGATCCGGTCTCGGCGAGCCGGGCGCTGCCCTGGATCGTCGGCAGCCCGGGCACGCTGTGTCACCTGATGGTCGTCCGGCTGTGTCAGGCAGCCGGCTTCATGCCGCGGATCCGGCACTATGCCGACGACTTCGCCGCTGTGCTGACGCTCGTGGCGGCCGGCCAGGGCGTGGCGGTGGTGCCCGAGCTCGCCCTGGCCGACTGTCCGGACGGGGTAGCGCTGGCTGCGCTGCCCGCGACCAGACGCACGCTGATCGCGTGCCGCCGCGGATCGCAGGCGCACCCGGCGATCGCCGCGTGCGCCCGCGCCATCCGGTCGGCTGCCGCTGACTATCAGGCGCCGGCTTGATGCCAGTACCGCAGGACGGCGCGTTCAGCGGCCGTCCAGCCCGTGGTCGTGACCAGGTACAAGACCGCGGCCAGCGGCACGAACGCGGCGACGACGACGGTCGAGTACGGCAGGATCCGGCCGAGCGCGGCCAGTCCCGGCTGCGTTGCCGCGTCCGCCGCCACTGGCCGCCGCCACTGTGCCCGCCGCGACTGTCCCTGCCGCCACCGTGGCAGCCACGGCGGTGCTCGCGACCGGTGACCTGGCAGCTCGCGCGCCCAGGAAAGCGATCACCGCCAGCACCGCGAACAACCCGAGGAAGACCAGGCCGTGCACGCTGGCGGGGCCGGCGCCGGTCAGCCAGTGACTGCCGAGTGGTGTCGTGAGCAGATCGCTGCGCAGCAGCGCGTTCGGGTGTCCGGCCACGGTCTTCGACAGGAAGAGCCGGTACATGACGCTGAAGAACGGCAACTGGAGCAGTAGCGGCAGGCAGCCGGCCAGCATGCCGCCGCCCTCGGCCCTGGACAAGGCCGCGAGCTCCTGCTGGAGCCGGTCCGGCTGGCGCGCGTACTTGCGCCGGAGCTCGGCGACGGCAGGCTGCAGCCTGGCGATGTTGGCCTGGCCGCGGTGCGCCAGAACGCTGAGCGGGGAGAGCAGCAGTCGCACTGCCGCCGTGAACACAACGATCGCCGCCGCGGTTGCCAGGCTGCCAGCGGTCGGCGAGAGGAACTGAGCGAGCGCGAACACGATGTGGTAAGCGACGCCCATCGGGGCGCCGAGAAGTCCGAGCATGACGATGACCCTCCAGCGGGTTCGGAGATTTCCGGGTTCAGCTGGAGACGGCCGCGTGCGCGATGCCGCAGCGAGCGGATGGTCAGGCGGCCGCCGGGGCCACCGACGGCGCTCGGGGCCGCGGGTGCCCGGCAGCATCAGGATCGAGCTGGCGCTGGAATGCCGCGCCCCAGGACTTGCGGCGCAGCGCGATGGCCCGCCGCAGCAGCGGGCCGGCGGTCAGCCTGGGCAGCCAGCCGGACCGGGTGAGCAGCGCGATGGCCACGCCCGCCAGCGCGACGGCGGCCAGCGCCACCAGGCCGGACGGCAGGCTGTGGCCGTGCGGTGTCAGCTGCCAGCAGGCGGCGAACTCAGCCGTCGCGATGCCCAGCACCCTGAGCAGCACGGCAACCCCGCTACTGGAGGACTGACCCGCCACAACGCGTACTGTACGCGTGCTGAGCAGCCCGCTGCTAGCCCGCGCCCTTCCCGCCGGGCGGCCGTCGTCAGGCCGCCCGGCCTATCGCGATGGCTGCTGACTAAGGCGTCAGGCGTGAGTGTGCACGCCGTTGTGGTGGTGCTGCTGCCAGGCGCTGGCGCCGGCGTTCGTGGCGGCCTTGGTCTGGCCCCACTTGTGCTTCACCACCTCGCTCGGCGGTACCTCGAGCTCGCGGAACCACTTGCGGGTTGCTGACATCATCGCCGCACCGCCCACGACCAGGCCGCTTAGCCCGATCAGGCTGCCGGCGCCGATCAGCGCAGCGCCGACGATCATGGGCGTGCTGTTGAGCTGGAATCCGGTGTAGCTCTGACTCTGACCGTTTTTCATCTCGTCCTTCCTGACGTTGTGGGCGATCCTCACTGTTCCCCTGGCACGTCGGCGTGGTTCATCCCCGGCGGGTGATTCGTGCAGCGGGACGGCCACGCCAGACTGGGCCCGCGCACGGGCTCGCTGCCGTCATCCAGGCCGGGTGATTCTGCGGTCCACCCTCGACGGGTGAGGTAGCGGCACGCCAACGGCGGGACCATGCAGCTGAGCTCTTAGCTAAGGGAAAGGGGCACGATCGATGCCAACGACGGCGTGGCGGTTCGCAGGTACCGAGGGGGCCGACAATGCGGTCATCCGGCTCAAACAACTCGCTGCCCAGGACCTCATCCACTTGGTCGACGTAGCCGTGCTGCGGTGGCCGGAGTACGCGCCCGAGCCAACGACGCTCGAGCACGTGACACAAGAAGGCGGCAAGGTCTCGACGATGGTGCGCAAGCTCCAGCGGGCCACGATTGACCCCTCGATGCTCTCCACGGTTAAAGGAGACCTCCGCCCTGGCTCGTCGGCGATGGTCATGCTGAGCTCGGACGCCAACATCGACGCGGTAGTGCACGCGTTCGAGGGCCAGCCCATGGAGCTGCTGCGGACCGATATGTCCGTACCCGAGCAGGATCGGCTCCGGCTGGCTGTCGACGAGGCGCGGCGCGGCGGTCAGGCGCAGCAGCAGTAGCGGCTCAGCTCGGAGCGCCGGCTCCGGTCAGCATCTGATGGAAGCGGCCGCGCGCCCGGATGAGCTGCTCAGGGCTGCCGCGCTCGGCCACCAGGCCCTGATCGAGCACCACGATCTCGTCCATCTGGTCGAGTCCGTCGAGGTCATGGGTAATGAGCACGGTTGCCCGGCCGGCCGTGACCGCCAGCAGATCGGCCATGAGCGCGCGGCCAGCCGCCGCTTCGAGACTGGCGGTTGGCTCGTCCAGGATCAGCACGGCCGGGTCGGCCAGCAGCGCGCGCGCCAGCGCTATTCGCTGGCGCTCGCCGCCGGAGATGGCGGTGCCGCGCGCGCCAACGCTGGTCTCCAGGCCCTGCGGCAGCGAGCGGATCCAGGGCAGCAGGCAGGCCCGCGCTGCCGCCTCGGTTAGCTCGTCGTCGGTCGCGTCCGGCCGCGCCAGCCGCAGGTTGGCGGCGATGGTGCCGGCGAAGATATGCGGGTCCTGCGGGCAGCCGCCGATCACAGCGCGCACGTCGTCCGGCTCGTAGCTGGCCAGGTCGTGGCCGTTGAGGCTGGCAGTCCCGGCACACAGGTCGCAGAACCGCAGTAGCAGCGCGGCCACCGTGGACTTCCCGGCCCCGTTCGGGCCGACGAGCGCCACCCGCCTGCCGGGCGCCAGGTCGAGATCGAGGGAATCCAGGGCCAGCGGTCCGTCCGGCTCGTACCGGACGCTCGCGCCGCGCAACGATACGGTGACCGGCGGACCAGGGGCCGGGCGGGGGAGCGGGGGCACGGCGACGGGATCGGGCGCGTCCAGGACTGTGCAGATCCGGCCCGCGGACGTGCGGGCGTGCCCGAGGGCCTGCGCGGCGGCGGGGAGCCCGGTAACGGCCTCGAACGCCGCTAGGGCGGTGAGCGTCAGGACGGCCAGCGGAACCCGGCTGATCGTCCCCGCGCCCACTGCGGCCACGCCGAGGACGAGCACGCCCCACAGCGTCAGGCCGGCCACCAGCGAGCCGAGCCCGGTGCCGATGCCCGCGGCGCCGGCGGACACTCGGGCCAGGCCAGTGAGCTCGGCGTCGGAAGCGTCGACGCGGTCTAGCCCCGGCTGCTCCGCGCCGAACGCGTGCAGGTCGGCCGATCCGGACAGCAGGTTCGCGATAGTGGCGGCGAGCTGTCCGCGGGCCGGGCTGGTGCGCCGCCGCGCACGCCGATCCGCGACTGCGGTGATCAGTGGCACCGCGAGGCCGCCGAGCAGCAGCCCGGCCGCCAGCAGCCCGGCGGCGGGGACGAGCACGAGCAGGCAGGCGGCCACTGCGCCGGCCCCGACGAGCGCCGCGGTCAGTGGCGGGGCGATGCCGCGGATGAACAGGTCTTGGACCGAGTCGACGTCGCTGACCAGCCGAGCTAGCAGGTCGCCGGAGCGGAACGCCCATAGGCCGGCCGGCGCGAGCCGTTCGAGTCGGCGGTAGATAGCCACCCGCATGTCGCCAAGTACGCGAAACGCGACATCGTGACTGCCGAGCCGCTCGCCGTACCGGAAGACCCCACGGCCAACGCTGAAGGCGCGGACGGCGACGACGGCGCCGGTGATCGCGACGATGCTGGGGTGCTGCGACGCCCTGGCGAGCAGGAAGCCGGAGGTCGCCAGTAGCGCGACCGCGCAGCCGGTCGCGCAAGCACCGGCGGCCACGGCGAGGGCCAGCCGTCCGCGCAGCGGCCGTGCCAGCCGGACGAGGCGGACCAGCGGCTCCTGCCCGCGAACTGGCCGCGTGCCAGCGCTCATCTGGTCACCGCCTCGGCGCCGGGCGAGCTACCGACGAGCCGACCGCGATCAAGGCACAGCGCGCCGTGGCCCTGGCGGTGCGCACCGTGCGTCACCAGCACCACCGTGCGCCCGGCCATCAGCGTGCCGATGGCGCCCATGAACTCGCTGGCGGTGGCCGGATCAAGGTGCGCCGTCGGCTCGTCGAGCAGGACGAGTGGCGCATCGCGCAAGAAGGCGCGCGCCAGCGCGATGCGCTGGCGCTGCCCGGCCGACAAGGCAAGCGCGCGCTCGCCGAGCCGCGTATCGAAGCCATGCGCGAGCGCCGCGATGAAGCCCTCGGCTCCGGCCAGCCGCGCTGCCCGGCGGATCGCCTCCGGACAGGCATCCGGCTGGCCGAGCGCGATGTTCTCGGCGACCGTGCCGGCGAACAGGTACGGGCTCTGCGGGACCCAGGCGATCTGGCGCCGCCAGTCGGTGACGGGGAAGTGCTGGATGCGGACGCCGCCCGCGCAGATCTCGCCGGACGTCGGCTCGGCGAATCGCAGCAGGAGCCCGAGCAGCGAGCTCTTCCCGGCCCCGCTCGGCCCGGTCACCGCGAGATGCTCGCCCGGACTGATCGTCACTGACAGATCGCTGAGGGCAGCCGCCGCCCGGTCCGGGTAGCGGAGGCTGACGCCGGCCAGCTCGATCGGCTGCTCGGACAGGTCGAGCCGGCCGGGCGCTGTGCTGACCAGCAAGGGGCTCAGCAGCACGGGGCCGGCCGGCGGTGGGGCGTCGAGGATCTCGAAGACCCGGTCGGCGGCGGCCGTGCCCTCCGCGCTGGCGTGAAACTGCGCGCCCATGTTGCGCAGCGGCAGGTAGGCCTCAGGAGTCAGCAGCAGTACGAGCAGCGCGGTCTCGTAGCCGATGTGCCCGGCCAGCAGCCGCAGGCCGATCTCGACCGCGACGAGAGCGGTAGCGAGCGCCGCGGCGAGCTCCAGGACTAGGGCGGATAGGAAGGCGACCCGCAGCGCGGCCATCGTCGCCGACCGGTGGTCGTCGGTGACCTTCCTGATGATCTCGGCCTGGGCCTTGGCCCGGCCGAAGATCTTCAGCGTCGGCAGCCCCTCGACCACGTCGAGGAAGTGCCCGCCGAGCGCCGCCAGCAGGTGCCATTGGCGCTGCGTGCGGGCTTTGGTGTGCAAGCCGACGAGGACGGCGAACAGGGGAATGAGCGGCAGCGTTCCCGCGATCACCAGCCCGGACAGCCAGTCCGCGGCCGTGACCCTGACCAGCACGGCCAGCGGCACCAGCACGCCGAGCACCAGTCCCGGCAGATACCGGGCGAAGTACGGATCGAGCGCGTCCAGGCCCTTGGTGGCGAGCGTCGCGATCTCGCCCGGCTGCTGCCCGGTCAGCCACGCTGGGCCGAGGCGCAGCGAGTGCGCGACCAGCCGGCGGCGCAGCTGCGACTTGACGACGGCCGCTGCACGCAGCGCCGCCGCCTCGCCCCCGAACGCCACCAGCGCCCGCGCGAGCAGGACAGCCGCGAGGGCCACGATCGTGCCGCGCAGTGCGCTCAAGCCGGTACCGCGAGCGGCGCCGGCCAGTGCATGCGCCAGCAGGCTAGCCTGCGCGAGCACGAGCGCCGTAGTGCCGCAGCCAAGGCACAGGGTCAGGACCAGATAGCCGCGCGCAGCGCTCGCGTGCCGCACCAGCCGCGTATCAAAAGCCCGCATCGAGGTCCGCTGCATCAACTAAGGCCGTGCCAAGATCAGCGTCGCCAGGGCAGGCGCCAGCGTTTGCGGCGGGCTGGGGACGCACGGCCGGCAGTTGCCGCAGCGCCCGACGCGGGCGTGCTCGCCATCGCGATGGTCGCCGAAACAGCGGGCCGGGCAGTCCCGCCAACGGCGGGCCGGTATGACTGGTCGCTGATCCTGCGGCGGAAAACGTAGTAGGTCCATGCCTGGTACGCCAGCACGATGGGGAGCAGCACGAGAGCGACGACGCTCATGACCTTCAGCGAATACGGTGTGGACGCGCTGTTGTACACAGTCAGGCTGAAGGCCGCGTTGGTGCTGGACACCATGACCCGCGGGTACAGGTCGACGAATATCGTCATGATGGCCATCGCTATGGTGACCGTCGTGGCGACGAATGACCAGCCTTCGTTATGGCTGCTGACCAGCGCCCACGCCGCGATGACCGCGAGCGCAACCAGCAGCTCGACCGGGTTGAGGAACGCCCCGCCGCCACGCTGGACATGGGTCCAGGCGACGAAGGCCAGTCCGAGAAGCGTCGTGACAGGTGCGACCCGCCGGGCAATCCGGCCGGCCCGGACCCGGATATCGCCCGACGTCTTGATCGTGATGAATGTGGCGCCGTGCAGTACGCACAGCGACACCAGCGTCACTCCCACGAAGACCCCGTACGGCTGGAACAGGTCCCAGAAGCTCCCGGTGTACTCGTGATCGGAGCCGATGGGCAGGCCGTGGAGCAGGTCGCCGAGCGCGATGCCGATGATCAGCGGCGTGAGCAGGCTCGCGATGGTCAGCAGCCAGCTCCACGTCTTGCGCCAGCGCTTCGACGGGTTCTTGCCGCGATACTCGAACGACACCCCGCGTGCCATTAGCGCGCCCAGAAGAAGGACGAGCGCAAGGTAGAGGGCGGAAAACATCGTGGCGTACCAGCCAGGGAACGCGGCGAACATGGCAGCGCCGGCGACGATGAGCCAAACCTCGTTCCCGTCCCACAAGGGTCCGATGGTATTGATGACAGCCCTTCGGCCGGCCTCATTCTTGCCCACCACCCCGTGCAGTATGCCGACGCCCATGTCGAAGCCCTCGAGGACGAAGAACCCGGTCCACAGGACCGTGATAAGGATGAACCAGAGCGGGATGAACGCCATTGGGTTACCTCAGTACTCCATCGCCGGCACGGGTTCGCCGGCCGCGGTGTCGGCGGGCGCTGGCGGCAGTTCCTTGCGGGAGTACCGCAGCATCAGCAGCAGGTCGATGGTGCCGAGCGTGCCGTAGATGACCAGGAACGCAATCACGCTGATCCAGAGCTCGGTCGTGCTGACGGACGGCGACAGCCCGGTCTTGGTGAGCATGATGCCCTGCACAATCCATGGCTGGCGGCCGCTCTCGGTCAGCAGCCAGCCGGCGGTGTTGATCAGGAACGGGAGCACGACCATCCACTGCGCCAGCCACAGGAAGCGCCGGGACGTCGCGAGTTTCCTGCGCCGGTTCAGCCACAGCCCCCACAGCGCGACGAAGGTGACTGCGACGGCCAGGTAAGCCATCACGCGCATGCCCCAGTACTGGATGAACACGCTCGGCACGTAGTTACCCGGCCCGTACTTGGCGGCGTACTGGGCTTGCAGCGGGCTCATGCCAATGACCTTGCCGTTCCAGTGATTGGTGGCCAGCAGGGACAGCAGGTGCGGTATCTCCAGGATCTGGGTCGGCGTGTGGTCGTTGTTGCCGCCGCCGATCTGGAACAGCGAGAACGAGCAGGGCTGGCAGGTGGTCCACTGGGCTTCCGCGGCGGCGATCTTCATGGGCTGGTACTTGGCCTCGATCACGCCGAGCTCGTCGCCGACCAGCATCGCGAGCAGGATCGCGGGCACCAGGACGACGAGCGATAGCCGGGCCGACCGGCCGAACACCGCCCGGTCGCCGCCGCGGCGCAGCTGCCAGGCTGAGACGGCCAGCATGACCGCCGCGCCGGTGACCAGCGCCGCGAAGATGACCTTGGTATATCCCCAGACGAACACCGGGTTTGTGAACAGTGCCCAGATGTCGTTCAGCTCGGGCGCCTGCGTTCTCGGGTTGGTCACGTAGCCGACCGGATGCTGCATCCACGAGTTCGCAGCCATGATGAACAAAGCCGACAGCATCGCCCCGGCCGCGACCAGCCAGATCGTGGCCAGGTGCACCCGCTTCGAAAGCTTGTCCCAGCCGAACAGCCACAGGCCAAGAAACGTGGACTCGAGGAAGAACGCGGCAAGGCCCTCCATCGCCAGCGGCGCGCCGAAGACGTTGCCGACCAGCCGCGAGTAGGCCGACCAGTTCATGCCGAACTCGAACTCCTGGACCAGGCCGGTCACGACGCCGATGGCGACGTTGATCACCAGCAGGGTCCCGAAGAACCGGGTGAGGCGCAGGTACTCCGGGTCCTGCCGGCGGTGCCAGACTGTCTGGAGCAGTGCGGTCAGGAACGCAAGGCCGATGGTGACCGGGATAAAGAAGAAGTGATTGACCGACGTGAACGCGAACTGCCACCGAGCAAGGTCCTCGCGCATCACGTTCCCTCTATCCCCACACGCGGCGTGCTGCGCGTCACCCGTACCGGGTGAATGACGGCTGCTCAGGCAACCGGAAGACCGGGAGTGCTGCTCAGCGGCTCACGTGCGCCGCTGCCGCGCGGCGGCGGGTGATTCCTCGCCGCTGCGCGGTTGCGGCGCTGCCAGGGCACCGGCCCGCCCCGGTCCGCCAGTCGGCTGGTAGATGTCCGCCAGCACGCCAACACTGCGCGTGGTGAATGCGCGCTCGCGACGGATGTCCCGGGAGAAGGCCAGCCACCAGGTGAGGATCGCGCCGAACCGGTTGCGGAAGCCGGTCAGGAACGCGACGTGAATGAACAGCCAGATCACCCAGCCCGGGAAGCCGCCGATTCGCAGCGGGCCGGCCGAGACGACGGCGCGGCCACGGGAGATGTAGGCGGCCGAGCCGAGGTCGTGGTACCTGAAGGGCCTGGCATGATTCTGGTTCGCTAGCTCGCGCCTGACCCGGCGGCCCGCGTACAGCCCCGACTGCATGGCCACCTCGGCAACGCCGGGCAGTTTGTGCAGGCTCATCATGTCGCCGACGACGGAGATCTCGGGATGGCCCTTGATCGTCAGGTCGTCTTGCACGACGATCCGGCCTGACCGGTCTTGCCCGGCGCCGGTGGCCTCGGCGAGAGCCGTCGCAAATGGCGGGGCCTCGATGCCCGCGGTCCACAGCACGGTCGCGGCGTCGTACCGCGTCTCGTTGCCGTCGTGGTCGCGGGCGGTCAGGCCGCTGGTATCGATGTCGGTCACGGTCGAGCCCATGTGCAGCTCGACGCCGAGCGCGCGAAGTTCTCCGGCGGCCTTGGCGGATAGCCGCTTGCCGAAGACCGCCAGCGGTGCCGGGCCGCCGTCGAAGAGCAGGACTCTGGCGTCCTCCGGGTCGATCTGCCGGTACTCGGCTCGCAGGGTGTTGGTGGCGAGCTCGCGGATCTGGCCGGCCAGTTCCACGCCTGTCGGCCCGGCGCCGACCAGGGCGAAGGTCAGCAGGCGGCTGCGCTCGGCCGGGTCGGTCGCGGTCTCGGCCATCTCGAACGCGCCGAACACTCGCCGCCTGATGGTGAGCGCATCCGAGATCGTCTTCATGCCAGGCGCGAGCAGTGCGAACTCGTCGTGCCCGAAATAGGACTGCCGGACACCGGCCGCGACGATGAGGTGGTCGTAGGAACTTCGACCTGCTCGCCGAGTGGACGCCGGCAGATGACGTGCCGCGCGGTGGCGTCCACGTCCATGGCCTCGGCCGCGATGCATCTCAGGTTGTCATGCTTCCTGAGCAGCCGGCGCAGTGGCGCGGTGATCTGGCCCTCGGACAAGATGCCCGTGGCGCACTGATACAGCAACGGCTGGAATACGTGCTGGGCGGTGCGGTCGACCAACGTGACGGAGAACGGGCCGTCGCGCAGCGCGCGGGCGGCGAAGAGCCCGCCAAAGCCGCCGCCAACAATGACAACACGCTGCTGCGATTGCTCATCGGCCATCCGCAAGACGCCCCCGTTCCCGCTCTTATCGGTGTCAGGTATCTGTGTCAGGCCGGTATCTGGGTCAGGCCGGGTCGTGCCACGGCACGTGGTCCGGCAGCAGGCTGTCGGCCTCCTTGGGACCCCAGCTGCCGCGCGCGTAGCTGTGGACCGGAACCACGTTGCCGAGTACCGGGTCGACGACTTGCCAGGCGGCCTCGACGGTGTCCTGCCGGGCGAACAGCCAGCGGTCCCCCGAGAGCGCGGCGCCGATCAGTCGGTCATAGGGCCGCATGTCGGATCCGGGCTGCTCAGTGAACGTGAGCTCCTCCTGCTGCGGCGTCCAGCCGGCCCCTGGCTTCTTGCCGACCAGGCTCAGGGCGACCTGGGCTTCGGGCCAGATCCGGAACCGCAGCATGTTGCTGATGGCAGCGGGCTCGAGTCCGAACACATCGTGGGGCGGGCGCCGGAGCCGGATGCTGATCTCGGTGGCGGTCACCGGCATGCACTTCCCGGCCCGGATGATCAACGGGACGCCCGCCCAGCGCCAGGAGTCGGCGGCGGTGCGGATCGCCACGTAGGTCTCCGTCGTCGAGTCGGGAGCTACGCCGTCAACATCGAGGTACCCGTCGTACTGGCCGCGGACGGTGTCCTCCGGTGTCAGCGGTCGCAGCGCACCGATGATCTGCGACTTGGCGTCCCGCCAGGCACCCATGCCGCGGCCGTCGGGTGGCTCGGCCAGGACGCTGGCGAGTACCTGCAGCATATGGTTCTGGACAACGTCGCGGATCGCGCCCGTCTTGTCGTAGAACCGGCCGCGGTCGGCGACATCGAAGGCCTCGGCCATGGTGATCTGGATGCTCTGCACGTGCGTGCGGTTCAGCACCGGCTCGAGCAGCGAATTGGCGAACCGGGCGAACAGCATGCTCTCCACCGGATCCAGGCCCAGCCAGTGATCTACCCGGTAGATGTCATCCTCGGCGAAGAACTTGTGCATCGTCTGGTTGAGCTGCTGCGCGCTGGCCAGATCGGTGCCGAACGGCTTCTCCACCATCACCCGCGCGTTGCCGGCCCGGCCGGCGCTGGCGATACCCTCGGCGATGCGCCCGAACAGCAGCGGCGGGACCTCCAGGTAGAACAGGACGTTGTCGACCTGGCTGCCGATGGCATCCGACATCGCGCGGTAAGTGGCATCGTCGTCGAGGTCGCCGTCGACGTAACGCAGCAGGCCGAGCATCTGGGTTGCCGCCGGGGTCGTCGGGTCCATGCCGTTGAGCTTGAGCGACGCCACCGCGTAGTCCCGGAACTGGTCCAGGCCCCAGCCGCTCTTCGCGACGCCAACCACGGGCATGTCCAGCACACCGCGTTCGGCCAGCCCGACCAGGGCCGGGAACGTCTCGAGTTTCGCCAGGTCGCCGGTGGCGCCGAAGATCACCAGTGCGCCTGCCCGATCGGTCATGTCAGCCTCTCTGCTCGCACTCAGGCGTGCGCGCCGTGGTGAGCGCCGTGGTGAGCGTCCTCATGGTGCTTCCACGCGCTGGCCCCGGCTGAGGTAGCTGCCGCCGTCTGGCCCAGCTTGTGCTTGATGACCTCGGTTGGCGGTACCTCCAGCTCACGGAGCCACCGCCGGGTGGCGGACACCATCGCGGTGCCACCCACGATCAGGCCGGTCAGGCCGATCAGGGTGCCGGCGCCGACGAGCGCGGCACCGATGATCATCGGAGTGGTGTTCAGCTGAAAGCTGCTGGCAGCGGAATCCTGACTGTTTCTCATTGCACCCGTCCTTGACTGAGTAGCCGACTGAGCCCATGGCGGTCAGCGCCGGGTTGACGGCCCTATGCCCGGGAAGAAGCTCGTGTCGGTCACGTACAGGTTGTCCGGCTCGTGCGCCTTGCAGTTGATGTCGAGAACTGAGGTCGCTACGGGCCGTACTCCCACGCTCCCCGCGCGCACCTGCCGTGACGTCATCCTGACCGGGTGATTTTGCCCATCGGTGCGTAGACGACTCACCCGCGGGCGAGACCACGAACGAGGATCTTGGCGCTGGCACTGGGAGCAGAAGCAATGCGTACGGGCGATTTGATGGTAGAAATCAGTACAGATGACATAGGCGATGCCAGCACGCGCGACCTTAGCTGACTGCGATGCTGCATGTCCGGGTTGTCAGCCCGCCGGCCGTCACTCAGGGCCTGGCCGGCTATCTCGCCGCAGATGCGGGCGTGCTGAACCTCGTGGTGATGGCCGGCGCCGCAGTGCCCGCGGGCGACGCGGTCCAGTTCGATGTGCAGACCGGCTCGGCCAACGCGGTACTGCAGGAACTGCAGCGTCTCGGCCTGCATCGCGACGGGCTGATCAGCATCGCCGCGGTCGATGCCGCCCTCATCGAGGCGGCGCAGCGTTCAGTCTGGCGGCGCCCGCATCACGGCGAGCGAGCCCCGGTGTGGGATGTCGTCGAGGCCAGAATCGCCGACGAAGCCTCCTACGCGCCGAGCTTCTTCGCCTTGCTGGTGTTCGCCGGGCTGATCGGTGCCTGCGGGATCCTGACGAACTCGCAGATCCTGATAGTCGGGGCGATGGTGGTCGGGCCGGAGTACAGCGCGATCATCTCCGTGGCCCTGGGTATCGAACGACGAAACTGGGACACGGTCCGGCGCGGGCTCCTTGCCCTGCTGATCGGGTTCCTGCTCGCCATCGTCGTGACGCTGGTCTTCGCACTGTGCATCCGGGGGCTCGGCAAGGCGCCAGCGCTCTACCTGCACGGCACTCGGCCGGTATCTGATCTGATCAACTCGCCTAACCTGTACTCGGTCGTGGTCGCCGTGGTTGCCGGGATTGTGGGCGTGGTGTCCCTTACCCTGGCCAGGGCCGGCGCCCTGATCGGTGTGTTCATCTCCATTACCACCATCCCGGCCGCCGCCGACATCGCCGTCTCGCTCGCGTTCAGCAGCTGGAAGGAGGCCGGGGGCTCGGCGGTACAACTGCTGCTCAACGTCGGCCTGCTCATCGTCGTTGGAGCGATAGCCCTGCGCGGGCAGCGACTGATCTGGCACCGCTGGGCCGCCCGCTCCGTCCGGCGGGCTTAGTAACCGGGCGGGCTTCCTAGGCGAGAGTCAGGATCGCGTCCTCGACCGCGCGGTGGAACGTCGGGTAGGCGTAGATCATCTCGGTCAGGCGCTGCACGGGGATCCTGGCGTGCACGGCGAGCGTGAGCATGCTGAGCACCTCGCCGCCCGTCGGCCCGGCCGAGGTAGCGCCGACGAGGACGCCGCGCTCGCTGTCGATGACGAGCTTGATGAAGCCGTCGTTGCCTGCCTTGTGGATCCAGCCGCGCGCGGAGGCCGGGAGCTGGCTGATCGCGGTGCGGACGCGATCCCCGTGCGCCGCTCTGGCCTGCGCCTCGGTCATGCCGACACTGCCGATCTCCGGATCGGTGAAGGTGACACGCGGCACCGCGTGATACTCGGCCGGATGGCGCGGACGGCCGAGCAGGTCGCCGAGGATGATGCGGGCGTGATACATCGACATGTGCGTGAAGGCGCCCCTGCCGACGACGTCCCCGAGGGCCCAGACGCCCGGCGCTGCCTGCATCCGCTCGTCGACCGCGATGAACCGGGCCGTCTCGTCGAGCCCGATGCTGGCCACACCGAGTGCCGCCAGGTCCGTCTTGCGCCCGGTCGCCACCAGGAGCCGAGCCGCGCTGTGCTGCCTGCCGCCCGCGAGCGTCACCGTGACCTCGCGGCCGTCGTGGCGGACCGATTCGGCGCCGGTCCCCGTGCTCACCGCGATGCCCTCGGCCCGGAAGACCTTCTCGATGAGCTCGCCCGCCTCCGGCTCCTCGAGCGGTAGCAGCCGCGGCATCGCCTCGATGATGGTCACCGCGCTACCGAACCTGGCGAACACCTGGCCAAGCTCGGCGCAGATCGCGCCGCCGCCCAGGATCAGCAGCGAACGCGGCACGTCCTCGGTCTCGATGGCGTCGTGGTTGGTCCAGTACGGGGTCTGCGCCAGGCCGTCGATGGGCGGGATGGCGGGCGCGGTGCCGGTGCCGATGACGATCCCGCGCGTGGCCCGCAGCACGTCGTCGCCGACGCTGACCTCGCCGGGCGCGCTGATCCTGGCACGCCCGCGGACGAGTGTCCCGCCAAGGCCGGTGAACCGGTCGGCGGCCACCTTGTCGTTCCAGTTATCGGTTGCCTCATCCCGGATCCGCTTCGCCACCGGCGCCCAGCTAGGCGAGATGACGGAGGAGCCCGCGAGGCCGGCGATACGACGGCCTTCGGTCAGCAAGTTAGCCGCCCTGATCATCATCTTCGACGGGATGCAGCCCCAGTACGGGCACTCGCCGCCGACCAGATGCTCCTCGACGGCGGCCACCGGCACGCCAGCCCTCGCTAACTCCTCGGCGACATACTCCGCGCCAGGGCCCATACCGATGACGACGACATCAAACTCGCGCGTGCTCACGTACTCCATCTTCCTGCCAGACGGCCAGATATTCCTCGATCTCCGGCGGGGCCGCCGGGTCAGGGCCGCCGAATCAGGGCCGCCGAATCAGGGCCGCAGGCCGCGCTCGACTTCGGTGACCCTGGCCGTGTCCAGGTGCAGTGCCCCGGTGAGCTCGTCGAGTACTCGCTGGCCGTCGATCGCACCGCAGCTGAACAGGTCGATCGCGATGAGCCTCTCTTCCGGCCAGGTGTGAATGCTGAGGTGCGACTCCGCCAGGATCAGCACCAGGGTGATGGCCCCGTTCGGGAAGATGACGTGGCTGATGTCGAGCACGTGGCCGCCGCCGGCCCGGACCGCGGTCACGGCCAGCTCGGCCAGGATGTCAACGTCGGTGACCGGCGACGCAGCCGTGGTGACGGCGTCGATAGCGTAGAGGCGCTTAGCCGAGACCGCTTCCTGCCGTCGCAGGTCGGTGTAGCTGCTCGCCGCTTCCATGCCCGGCATGATGTGGGACGATACCGTAACAGCCAATGAACCTTGACGACGTGGTGACCGAGGTCGCCGCCGCAGTGGGCCTGGCCGAGGGCGAATCCGGCATCCGCGACATCCTGGCCGCCGTCCTGACGGCCGAGCCGGCCGCGGTCCGTGACATCGCCAGGCTGGCCGAGCTGCCCGTGCCCATCGTGGCGGCAGTCGGTAACGAACTGCGGGCCCGCGGCGTGCTGGCCACGCAGCGGCCTGTCCAGCTGACCGCCGAGGGCCGGGCAGCCGTCGCGGCCACCGCGGCGCTCACTCTCGACCCGGCGGTGCTGGCAAGCCTGACTGAGCGGGGCGGTCCGCTGCAGGCTGCCGCCGATGGGGCGCCCGGCGCCAAGACCGAGCTCGACCAGACCCACTGCACCGTGGCAACCAAGCTTGCCAGGGTGCTGCGCCTGCACGAGGCCCGCGCCCTGGCGGGCCAGCGGATCCTGCTGCTCGGCGACGACGACCTGATCTCGGTGGCGCTGGCTGACGTTCTGGCCTCGGCCGGCCGCCCGGCCGCGGTCCGGCGGCTCACCGTGGTCGACACCGACGCCGATGTGCTGGACTGGATCAGCGCGCAGGTGGCGGGCACCGGCGTCGATGTCGAGCCGGTGCAGCACGACCTGCGGGAGCCGCTGCCGCCGCCGCTGACAGGCGCGTTCGACGTGGTGCTGACCGACCCGCCCTATACGGTGGCCGGCGCGCAGCTGTTCCTGAGCCGGGCAGTGTCAGGCCTGGCGCCCGAGCCCGGCCGCCATGTCTTCTTCTCCTTCGGCGCGCGGCGGCCCGACGAGATGCTCGCGGTGCAGCGTGGCATGGCCGAGATGGGGCTGGTCATCCGGTCGCTCCAGCCCGGCTTTAACGAGTATGTGGGCGCTGGCGTGCTCGCCGGCACCAGCAGCCTCTATCACCTGCGCACCGCAGCTGGCGCGAGCCCGCTGGTGGCAGGCCGGTACGACGGCCCGCTGTACAGCGCGGCCAACCGGAGCGCGGTCACCAGGCCCTACCGGTGCGCGCAGTGCAAGGCGGTGCACGACGTGGGTCCCGGCAGCCGGTGGCCGCGGATCGCGGCGCTGCAAGCGGCCGGCTGCCCCGAGTGCGGCGGCGTCGTCTTCCGGCCGATGGCGCTGGTGGCGCGATGAGCGAGCCGCGGTACCTGATCCGGCCGGCCAGCGATGCCGATCTCGACGCGATCGTCGGCTACGAGATCGAGATCGCCGTCGTCTCCTTTGGCGCCGAGGCGATCACCGACCCGGCGCTGCACCGCAAGCGCGTCACCGGCGCGCTCGGCAAGCCAGGGGAGATCACGGTCGTCGCGGTGGCGGCCGAAGCGCCGCAGGATCCACTCGGCTGGGCCTGGCTATCGGCGCGGACGAACTCGCTGACCGGCGACCGGTACGGCAACTTCCGCTCGCTGGCGGTATCCGCGGTACCCGACCGGAGCCTCATCGGCGAGCTGCTGCTCGCGGCGGTGCTGGCGGCGGCCGACGAGGCGGGCATGACGCAGCTGACCGGCAAGGTGCACGCGGGGAACGTCGGCATGCGCGCGCTGTACCGCAAGTTCGGCTTCACGGCCACGCACCTGACCATGGAGCGGCGCCGTGACGAGTAACGGCGTGACCAGTGACGGGGTCATCAAGTGCGTCGTCTGGGACATCGACAACACGCTGCTGGACGGGGTGTTCCTGGAGTCGCCGGACGAGCCTCCGGCCGCCGACCCGGTGCTGGCCGCCGCGCTGACGGAGCTGTCCGGCCGCGGCATCCTGCAGGCACTGGCGAGCCGGAACCCACCCGAAGCCGCCGACTACGTGCGATCGCTGACCGGCGCTGACTTCGCCGCCGCCGAGTGCGGCTGGGGGAGCAAGGCCGCGGCCATCGGCCGCATCGCCGCCGCGCTGGACCTGACGCCGGACGCGATCGCCTTCGTCGACGACGACATGGTCGAGCGGGCCGAGGTCGCCGCGGCGCTGCCGGACGTCCTGGTGCTGACACCCGAGGATGCGGCCGAGGCGGCCGACTGGCCGCAGTTCAGCCCGGCCGTCGTCACGGCCGAGGCGCGCCGCCGCGGCCAGCTCTACGCGGAGCGCCGCCGGCGGCAGGCGGCGGCGACGGCGTTCGGTGGCAGCCGGGACGAGTTCCTCCGGCACGTCGGCACGCGGATCACCATCGCCATGGCGACGCCGAGCGACCTGCCCCGGCTGCATGAGCTATCCATCCGCACGCATCAGCTCAACTCCGCTGGCGAGCCGGTCACCGAGACCGATCTCGCTGGCCTGCTCGCGTCGGCTGAGCATCAGGTGGCCACGCTCCGGCTGGCCGACGACTTCGGCGACGACGGACTGGTAGGCGCGGCGATCCTGGCCGGGAACGGGGCTGGCGTGGGTGCTCCGTTCGTCATGAGTGCGCCGCTCGTCATGATGTCCTGCCGGGCGCTCGGGCGCGGCGCCCTGGACGCGCTCCTGGCCTGGATGTGCCAGGCAGCCGCGCAGGCTGGCGCGACCGAGCTGGCCGTGCCGTGCCTCGTGACTGACCGCAATGTGCCGATGCGGCTCGCCCTGGCGGCGGCTGGCCTGCGCGCAGCGCCCGGTGTCGTGACGGCTGACGGACGCGCGATCTTCACGCGGTCACTGACCGGCAGCCTGCCTGCCCTGCCGGACTGGGTCACGGTCGAGGCAACGCCATGACGACCGATGCCGACGCTGTCGCGGCCGAGCTCCGGCAGCTGCTGGCCGAGGTGACCGGACGCCCCGAACTGGCCGGCGTTTCCGCGGAAACGCCGCTGTTCGGCGGCGGCGTGGGCTTGGACTCACTCGCCGGCACACTGCTGCTGCGCCAGATCGAGCGCCGGTACGGCGTGGACGTCGCCGCGGAGGACCTCAACCTGGACTCGCTGGAGAACCTCGGCACGCTGGCGGCCTTCATCTCCGCGCGGCTCGGCGGGGCGGGCTGAGCCGTGGGTCCGTGGATTGATCTACACGCCCATCCGGGCCGTTGCTTCCTGGCCGGCCTTGCCGACACCGATCCGCTGGTTGGCCTGCTCGGGGCGCAGGAGGTGGTGAGCGCGCTGGCGGCGGCGCGGGCCGCGGGCCTGGCTGCTGTCACGCTCTCGACCGTGGCCGACCTGCGCGTGCTGGCTCCCGACGCGGAGAAGGGCCTGCGCGCCAGCCGCCCGTTCCAGCCCGGTGAAGCGCAGGCCGACCACCGCCGTCAGGTCGAGGCGATCAGCCGGGTCGTCGCGGCAGCCGGCCTGCAGGTTGCCACCTCGGCGGCTGAGATCGAGGCCGCGCAGGCAGCGGGGCGGACAGCCGTACTGCTGAGCTGCGAAGGCGGTGACTTCCTCGCGGGGCGGCTGGAACCGCTCGCGGCCGTGCGCGCCGCCGGAGTCTCGTCGCTGACCCTGGTCCACTACCGGGTCAACGAGATCGGAGACGTGCAGACGGAGGAGCACGTGCACGGCGGGCTCACCAGCTTCGGGCGGGACGTCGTCGCCGAGTGCAACCGTCTCGGCGTCATCGTCGACTGCGCCCACGCGACGTTCGCGACGACCGTGGGGGTGCTGGAGCACTCGAGTCAGCCCGTCATGATCTCCCACAGCCACCTCGATCACGATGACCGGCATCACCCGCGCCTGCTCAGCGCCGAGCACGCCCGCGCGGTCGCTTCGGCGGGCGGGCTGATCGGGGCGTGGCCAGCGGGCGTCACGAGCGCTAGCCTGGCGGACTTCGCCGACGAGGTGGTCCGGCTCGTCGACCTCGTCGGGGTCGAGCACGTCGCCATCGGGACCGACATGGACGCCAACTACCGCCCTGTCCTGGGCCACTACGGCGAGTTCGCCACTATGGCGGAGTTGCTGGCCGCCCGCGGCGTCAGTGATGCGGAGGCTGACCTGATCCTCGGCGGAAATGCCCTGGCCCTGCTGCGGCGCATGGCCGGCTGAGGATCAGCGCCCACCACTATCGGGCGGCCGCGTTGCCGGACGGCGAGGTCCCGAGCGGCGCGCTAGCGGTCGAAGCCGACAGCGACGCCGGATTGACAAACGTGCTGCCGCTCGGTCCTGCTTGCACCGCCTCGTGCAAGGCGCTGCCCTGAAGGAACTGCGGCCAGCTGAGGAACCACTCCGTCCAGCCGTTGTCCCACTTGCCGCCCTTCGGACTATTCACGACCGTAATAGGGTCGCCTGGCACGGCGAGCTTGTAGTAGGTCTCGGCGTCGGCTGGTGAGAGGTTGACGCAGCCGTGACTGACGTTCTCGAAACCCTGCTCGCCGACCGACCAGTAGGCGTCGTGGTAGTAGTCCCCGCTGAAGGTGAACCGCACGGACCACGGCACCGACAGGCTGTACCCGGGCCCGGTCATCTGCACCGGGTTCCCCTTCTCGATCGTCAGGTAGCTGCCGTCGGGGGTGGCATCTCCCGGCCTGCCGGAGCTGATCGGCCAGTTGTAGCGGAGCTTGCCGTTGTAGTAGATCTGCGTGCGGTGCGTCGCGGTGTTGGCGATCGCGATCAGTGACGGCCCGATGTCGAATGTCTGGGTCAGGGTGTGGTCGCCGTACAAGCCCGGCCCGCCCCGCACGCCGTTCAGGTGCCCGGTGAAACTCACCGTGGTGCCAGCCGGCCAGTAGTCTCTGGGCCGGAAGTCCACCGTCTGATTGCCGTCCCAGTACCACGCGCCGACCACCGGATTGGACGTCGCGACCTGGAGTGACTGCTCGACCGCGGCCTTGTCAGTGATCGGCTGGCTGAAGGTGAGGATGATCGGCATGCCGACGCCATAGGCCTGCTTGTCGCCCTCGAAGATCTGGGTCTGGAAAGTCTGTGCCGGCGTCAGGGTCCGAAAGGTGCTCGTGGCGGGCGTGCCACCACTGGACGTCGTGGCGGTGACCGTGTAGCGCTGCGCGACACCGAGGGCCCACTGGCTATGCCAGACCTTGCCACCGTCACTGAGGGCACCGGACACGGGCGCGCCAGCCGTCTGCACGGTGACGTTCTTGAGCGTGCCGCTGGTCGCCGTGACGGTGATGCCAGCGGTGGGGTCGGCATTCCGGATGCCGTTCGCTGGCGTGATCGTCACGTGGGAGGCGGCGGGCTGGGCTGTGCTGCCGGCGCGCCCGCTCATTCCGGGGCCGCCCGAACCCCCGCTGGTGTTGGACCCGCCAGCGCCGCCGCCCGAGCACGCCGCCAGCAGCGCTAGCGCCGCCGCCGCCGCGGCCAGGCCGGCTGGCCGCGCCAGCCGCCGGCCCGGTGAGTTCTCGCTGCGCCGCATCGACATCCCTCCTACTGCCCCGCTTGCGAGGTTACCTTTCCCGGCGAATGCGGCTTGAATGCGGACAGCTGACCCCGGTCGCCGGCCAGATCCACTGGCGCAGGACACTGGTGTAAGCACGAAGGGGGCGTGGCGATGGATCTGAGGGAGCTTGCCAGCGCAGTAGCGGACATAACAGGGTTGTCCCGCGAGGAATCGGCCGATATCACCCGGGCGGTAGTCGACGGGCTCGCAGACCAGATCAGCGTCGGCGAAGCCGAGCACCTCGCCATCGAACTGCCCGAGCCGCTGGCGGCAGAGCTGTCGGCGCGGCGACGCCGGCGCGCCGAGGCACGCACGGTCGACGTGGACGATTTCGTCCGCCAACTCAGCGCGCGGACTGGCCAGCCAGCGCGGGACGCCAGGGCGGGCATCGGGGCCGTCCTCGCGGCGCTTCGGGACGCCATGAGCGAGGAAGACTACGGTCACCTCATGGGGCAGCTCCCCAGGACCTACACCGGGCTCGTTGCCGCGGTCGGCTGAACCCGGGCCGCTGATCAGGTCGGCTCGCAGCTCACCGCGCATCCCATCACGCGAGCCAGTGCAGCCACGCCCCGTGCCCGTCGGCGATCGCAAGTGCACGGCCGTCGCGGGCGAGCACGTTCGTGAACAGACTGGCCCGGCGAGCATCGCCGCGGTCGCTGCCATCGTCGAGGTCGGTGCCAGGGACGATGCCGGGTGCCTCACTGGACAGCCAGACGGCGCCGAGGCCGCGGACCGTGCTGACGAACCGCTCACGGTCGGCCGCGGCGACCTGGTACAAGACAGCGGAGTGGTAGATGACCAAGGTGGCATCGGCTGGCGCGGACGCTGCGAGGGCCGGCAAGTCCGCGACCAGGTCACCGCGCTGCAGGGCGGGCGGATCGCGCCGGGCCGACGCGATGGCAGCCGCGAGCCGGTCTTGCCGGTCGCCTTCACCCGGCCAGACCAGGCACGAGAGCCAGCGCATGTCGTCGTCGCTGGTGACATCCAGGGGGCTGAGATCGAGCCCGGCGCGCCAGGCTATCGCCGGGATCCGGGCCGGCAGCGGCACCGAGCCCCGAGGCTCGCAGCGCAGGATGGGTGCATCTGGGTCGGCGCCGGCGAGCCGGTATCCGCCGTAGTCGTAGGAGTAACGGTCGACCAGGAGGGTCAGCCCCGCGCTGGCGCCGGCCTCGATCAGCGCGAGCGGCTGCGGCAGCTGGGCCAGGACCGGCAGCAGGACGGCGCAGCGCGCGGGCTCGTTGGTCTGGGTGCGTCGGGCCAGCATCACCCCGGTCAGCTCGGCCCGCGAGTCGCCGACGAGATCGCGTAGCTGCTGCGCGCCGGCCGGGCAGCCGAGCAGGAAACGCGCGGCGGCGAACAGCAGGTTGGGCTGGCGCTTAGCCTGCGGGAGCGACGCGACGAAGGTCATGACCATCTTGTCATCGGCAGCCGACGCGGCCAGCGCCTCATACGCCGGTGACCGGCCGTGCGCCTGGCGGGCAAACGAGCGGTAGCTCGCGGCGACGACCGCGACCGAGTCGTCGTCTTGGCGAGCCACTCCAGCACGCTACCCCGGCCTAGCCGTCACCGCGCTTCTCGACGCCGACGCTGAGCGCGGCCCGGCCGCGCCGGTTCAGGACCACGGCGATGGCAGGGAACACCAGCACCGAGACCACGCCGGCGCCGACGAGGGCGGCCGCGTTGGAGGGCAGCATGACACCGTCGCGCAGTCCGATCTCGGCGAGCGCGATCAGCAGGGGCATCGTGGTCGCGGTGATGAACGTCATCTCCACCCGCTCGCGCAGCGGCAGCGCCCTGACGTAGATGAGCAAGGAGGGCAGTCCGCGCACGACGAGCAGCAGGCTGACGAACACGACCAGGCGGAGCGGGTCGGCCAGGATGGACTGGATGTCGAGCGTCATGCCCGAGGCGACGAAGAACAGCGGGATGAAGATGCCGTACCCGACCGCCTCGAGCTTGGACTCAAGCGGCTCCACGTCGACCTCCATCCGGTGCGTCCAGCTGCGCAGCACCATGCCGGCCAGCATCGCGCCGAGTACCACGTCGAGCCCGAACCGCTCGGCCGCCACCAGCAGCACCATCAGCAGCACGATGGACCAGCGCAGCGTGGTCTGCGCGGTGGCCCGCTGGCCCTGCTTGATGAGCGCGCGCAGCCGGCGCTCGCCGATCAACCGGGGCGCGCCGGTCAGCAGGAGCGCCGCCAGCCCGACCGCCAGCAGCGAGCCGATGGCGATGAACTGATCCCGCTTGGTGAGGAACAGCGAGATGGCCACGATGGGGAACAGCTCGCCGACGGCGCCGGCCGCCAGCACGTACCGGCCGAACTTGCCGCGGAGCATGTCGTTGTCCTGCAGGATCGGCAGCAACGTGCCAAGCGCCGTCGTGGTCAGCGCGAGGCCGATCGGTACGAAGTCGTGCACGAAGCCGAACGACGCGAGCACGGCGACGGCGCCGACGGCCAGCAGCGCGCTGATGGCCCAGCCGATCATGGCCATCCGGCCGGATCGTTCCCGGAAGAGCCGCGGGTCCAGCTCGTAGCCGGCTAGCAGGAACAAGAACCCGAGGCCGATGTTCGACAGCAGCTGGATGCTGCCGGTGTCGGCCAGGCCGAGCACGTGCGGCCCGATCAGAATGCCGCCGAAGATGAGGATCACGACCTGCGGAATCCTCGGGCCGGGCAGCACCGCGACGATGACCGGTGCCAGGGCGGCGACCAGCACCACCGCGAGCAGGGTCTCCAGGCCCCTGGCATCCACGTGTTTACGTTCCCCCGTGCTGGCCCGCCGCTAGCCCCGTTCCCGGCCGTCTGGTCAGGATGCCCCGATCCGAGCGCGCCCAAGCCAGCAAATGCCAGGAGCCCGGGCCCGGTGAACAGTTGGTGGGTCGCACCCGGCGTCGCCGTTACCCACCTGCATGATTGGCCTGTGGCGGTTACTCCGACCTTTCCGAGCCGGGAGACCCTGAGCAGGCTCAGGTTCCGCCCGCTGGATGTCGCTGTCGGCGTATTCGTAATCCTGCTGATCTATGCGATCGTGCGCGTGGGCGCGGGCACCCGGGCACCTGTCCACGCCGCCCAGACAATCAATCTCTCGCCAGCGAACCTGCCCTATTACGCGGCGCGCAGCCTGCTGCGGATGTTCATCGCGCTGTTTTTCTCCTACGCATTCAGCCTCAGCTACGCCTATGTGGCGGCGCGCAGCAGGAGATGGCGGCGGGTGCTGGTCCCGGCGCTGGACATTCTCCAGTCGGTCCCGGTGCTGGGTTTCCTGGCCGTCACCGTCACCTTCTTTGTGGCGCTCTTCCCGCACTCAGAGCTCGGCCTTGAATGTGCGGCGATATTTGCCGTATTCACCGCGCAGGCGTGGAACATAACGTTCTCCTTTTACTACTCGCTGATCAGTCAGCCTGGCGACTTCGACGAGGCCAGCAAGCTGATGGGGCTCTCGCGGTGGAAGCGGTTCTGGACCCTCGACGTGCCCGGCGGCGCGATCGGGCTGGTCTGGAACGGGATGATGAGCTTCGGCGGCAGCTGGTTCTTCCTCACCGCGTCCGAGCTGATCCCGGTGAACGGCCACTCTTACATCCTGCCGGGCGTCGGCTCCTACGTCGGCGTCGCAGAGCGCGAGGGCAAGCTGGGCGATGTCGTCTGGGGCATCGCCACCATGATCATCCTGATCCTGGTGGTCAACTTCTTCTTCTGGCGGCCGCTCGTCGCCTACGTGGACAAGTTCCGCGTCGAGCAGTCAGAGTCAGAGCTCAAGGCGAAGTCGCTCGTGCTCGACGCGCTGCGCAGGTCGAGCTGGCCGACGGCCCTCGGCCGGGGCAGGCGAGCGCTCAGCCAGCCGATCAACGCCGTGCTGGGCCGGGTCACGGGTATCGATGACCAGAGCCTGGCCAGCCACGAGGCCCGCCGGCGCGCCGCGGACGTAGCGTTCGCGGTGGTGCTGACGCTGGCGCTTGGCTGGGGCCTGTACAGCATGCTGGCCTTCGTCGCCACGGGCAAGCAGGGGCTTGGCGTGTTCGGCACCGCGTTCGGTCTCGGCTTCCTGACGTTTCTGCGGGTGGTCGTGGTCGTGACAGTCTCGTCGCTGATCTGGGTGCCGGTCGGGGTGTGGATCGGCTTCAACCCGCGGGTAGCCCAGTTCATGCAGCCGATCATCCAGGTGCTGGCCAGCTTCCCGGCGAACTTCATCTTCCCGTTCGCCATCGTGATCTTCATTAACCTGGGCATCAGCCTGAACTACGGCGCCATCCTGTTGATGATGCTGGGCACCCAGTGGTACGTGCTGTTCAACGTCATCGCGGGCGCGAGCGCGGTGCCCTCGGATCTGAAGGAGGCGATGGACAACCTGGGCGTGCGCGGGCTCGAGCGGTGGCGGCGGCTCATCCTGCCCGGCATCTTCCCTGCCTACGTGACCGGCGCGATCACCGCGGCCGGCGGCGCCTGGAACGCGACGATCGTGGCCGAGATCGTCACGTACAACCATCGCACGCTGGCCGCGAGCGGGCTCGGCGCGTTCATCGCGCAGCACACGACTGACCTCCCCGAGCTATTCGCCGGCTTGCTTGTCATGGCCCTGTACGTCACCGCGCTGAACGCGCTGCTGTGGCGACGGCTGTACAAGCTGGCCCAGACGAAGTACGCGCTGGCATGAGCCGCCAGCTCGACGCGGGGCGCCAGCTCGGCCCGGGCCGCGCCACGCCGCTGATCAGCGTGCGGTCGCTGAGCAAGTCCTTCTCCGGCCCTGGCGGCCGGCCACTGCCGGTGCTCGACGACATCAACCTGGACGTCGCGGAGGGAGAGTTCGTCGCGCTGCTCGGCCGCAGTGGCAGCGGCAAGTCGACGCTGCTGCGGTGCATCGCCGGCCTGATGGCGCCGACCGAAGGCGAAGTGCAGTTCCGCGGCCGCCGCCTGACCGGGACCAACCGGGAGACCTCCATGGTCTTCCAGACCTTCGCGCTGATGCCGTGGCTGACCGTCCAGCAGAACGTGGAGCTCGGGCTCGAGGCCCGCGGCGTGCCGACGGGCGAGCGGACCGACCGGGCCCTGCGCGCCATCGACATCGTCGGGCTCGACGGCTACGAGTCCGCCTACCCGAAGGAGCTGTCCGGCGGCATGCGGCAGCGTGTCGGCTTCGCCAGGGCGCTGGTCGTCGAGCCCGCCGCGCTGCTGATGGACGAGCCGTTCAGCGCCCTGGACGTGCTGACCTCGGAGAACCTGCGCGGCGAGCTGCTGGAGCTGTGGGAGGGCCACCGGTTCCCGACCAAGACCATCGTGATGGTGACGCACAACATCGAGGAGGCGGTGCTGCTCGCGGACCGGATCCTCGTGCTCGGCACGAACCCGGGCCGGATCCGGTCCGACATGGTGAACCCGCTGCCGCGCCCGCGCCGCCGCCGCACGCCCGACTTCGACGAGCTCGTCGACCAGATCTACCGGATGATGACGAGGCGGTCCGAGGTGGTCGAGGAGCCGGCGGCCGTCCGCGGCGGCTCGCCGGGCACCGTCAGCGACACGCCGCTGCCGCAGGCGACCGTCGACGGCCTGTCCGGCCTGGCCGAGATCCTGCTCGCCCGGCACGGCGGGGCGGCCGACCTGGCCGACCTGGCCGACAGCCTCGGCCTCGAGGTAGATGACCTGCTGCCGCTGGTCGATGCGCTGGTGCTGCTTGGCTTCGCGGACCTGCGCGACGACCGGCTCGAGCTGTCCGCCAACGGCAAGGTCTTCGCCGGCGCCAGCATCCAGGATTCCAAGGAAATCTTCGCCAGGGCCTGCCTTGAGCACGCGCCACTGGTCCGGACCATCTACCGCAGCCTGCGCGGCTCCATGGATGACACGCTGCCGGCCGGCTTCTTCACCGACATCCTGCGGACCAGCTTCGGCGAGGAGGAGGCCGGGCGGCAGCTCGACGTCGCGGTGAACTGGGGCCGGTACGCCGAGCTGTACGACTATGACGCCGCCCGTAGCGAGATCATCAGGGAAGAGCAGGGCATCGGCGCGACCATCGCGGACGCGCCGGAGCCTGCCAGCCGCGGCTCGCTCACCGTTTACCTCGGCGCGGCACCGGGCGCCGGCACGACCTACACGATGCTCAGGGAAGGCCGCACGCTGCGGGCCCAGGGCGAGGATGTGGTCATCGGCTTCGCCGACACCCACGGCCGTCCGCACACGATCGAGGCGCTCGGCGGCCTGGAGACAGTGCCGCCGTCCCATGACCACATGGACCTGACGGCGGTGCTGGCCCGCAAGCCCGCGGTCGCCCTGGTCGACTACCTCGGCCGGCACGCGGCGCCGATCGAGGCGCTGCGCAGCGCCGGGATCCACGTGATCAGCACCGCGAACGTGGCCGACGTCCAGCAGGTCGCCAGGGAAGTCGAGGCCGTCACCGCCGAACCCGCGCCCGGCACGATCACCGACGCGATCCTCGCGACCGTGGACGCACTGCAGTTCGTTGACTCCTCACCCGAGGCCCTGCGCAAGCGCCTCGGGCACGGCAACATCTACCGGCCGGACAAGGTCGACGCCGCGATGCAGACGGAGTTCCAGCCGGCCAGGCTGGCTGCCCTGCGCGAGATCGGCCTCCGGCTGGTCGCGGGTCACCAGGCCGGACCGGACGCCGAGTCGCTGGCTGCCGCCCGGCAGCGCGGACCACGGGACGTGATCGTCGCGGTCTGGCGGCCAGACCAGGTAGAGCCGCTGGTCCAGCACGGGGTGCGGCTCGCCCGCCGCCGCGGCGTGCGCTGCTTCGTGATCGCCATCGGCTCGCCGGGGACCGGCCCGCAGCCACTCACCGAGGCGCTCACCGAGCGTGTCGAGGTCGCCGCGACGGCGGGCGGCGCCGGCGTCGTGATCAGGGAGAGCCGGGACGCTGGCGCGGCGATTATCTCCGCGGCGCAGGAGCTGAACGCCAGGCACCTCGTGCTGGCCGTGCCGTCGGCCGGGCTGTTCGAGCGCTGGCGCGGCACGCTGCTCGAGCGCCTGGCCGGGCAGTTGCCGGAGTTGCACCTGCACGTCCAGACGGCCGACGGTGCGCATTCCGAAACCAATGCAGGGAACGGGGCCGACCTCGGCGGGGGCCGCCCGCAGCCGCGCCGCCGCGGCGCGATCCGGGTCTACCTCGGCTACGCGCCGGGCTGCGGGACCACCACCGCGATGCTCGAGGAAGCGAACCGGCGAGCCGCACGCGGCAGCGATGTCGTGGTCGGCGCTGTCGATGCCCGTGATCGCGAGGATGTCGCGGCGGAGCTGGAGCACCTCGAGCTGATCGGCGACGGCGCCAGCCTGGACACGGCGGCGGTGCTGGCCCGGCGTCCGGAGGTCGTCTGCATCGACGACCTGACCGCCGGCACCACGTCCGCTGAGCGCAGGTTCGCGGCTGCCCGGCTGCTGGCCGACGCAGGGATCACGGTGGTCGGCACGGTGCAGCTCGGCAAGCTCGGCGGCACGCCCGAGGGCCGTGCGGAGGCCTTTCTCGACAACACCGGACTGCTGGCGCTCGCCGACGAGATCGAGCTCGTGGACCTGCCGCCGTCCATCCTGATCGACCGCGTGCGCCGCGGCCAGATCGTGCCGCCGGAGCAGGTCCCGTCCGCGCTGGCGACCACGTTCGCGCCGGAGACGCTGCGCGCCGAGCGCGAGCGCGCGTTCCGGCTCGTGGCCGAGCACGGCGAGCGGCGGCTGCCCGCCTACACCGGCGACGATGTCCCCGTGCCAGGGCCGGACCGGCAGCCCTGCATCGTGGCCTGCGCCGCGCCGTGGCCAGGCATGGAACCGCTGATCCGGCGGTCAGCGGCGCTGGCCGCGCAGGTGGCCGGCCAGTTCCTGGTCGCGACCGTGCGAACGTCCCAGCTCGGCACATCGCAGTCCGGCACATCGCAGTCCGGCACACCGCAGGACCAGCTGCTGGCCGCTTACGCGGTGCTGACCGAGCAGCTTGGCGGCGAGTTCGTCACGCTGACGGCGCCAGCGCCCGCCCCGGCGCTGGCGGAGTACGCGCGCCAGCGGCAGGCGACCGAGCTGGTGCTGACCAGGGCGCACCCTAATCCCGGCGGCCGGTTCCCGGTGCTGCGTGAGCTGGCCAAGCTCGCCAGCGACGTCGAGCTGCACCTGCTGCCCGCCGAGTAGCTCCTCAGGCGCCCGAGACCGCGATCACGCCGGTCAGGGTCCCGATCAGGACCAGGCCACCGGACAGGCTGGGCGACACGAAGTGCGGCAGCGAGCCGCCCAGGCTGATCTGCTCGCGGACCGCGCCGGTGCCGGTCGCGAGCTCATACAGGCGGCCCGAGTCCGGGCTCGCCACCCATACCGCGCCGCCGCCGACCACGGGTGAGCCCCAGACGCCGGCCGGACCGCGCCATCGCACACTGATCCGATCGCCCGCCGTGTCCACGGCGGCGAGGCCGGCCAGGCAGGGCTCGAACACCACTGTCCCGAGCACCGCCGGGCCGCCGAAGGCCCGGCAGACGCGGCCAGCCGCTAGCTGGCCGCCGACGCCGCCGAGGTGCGCGGTGCTGAGCAGGTAGCCGGTGCCGTCCTTGCCGACCTGAAGGATGCGGCCGTCACTCAGCAGCGCGGGCGAGCTCGAGCCCAGGTCCTGGTCGCCAGCGCTGAGCTGCCGCCAGTCCGACGGCGCGAAGATGCCGACGCGGACGAGGCGCGGCGTCAGCGCCGTGACCGAGTCACTGCCGTCATACGACGCGCTCGTGGTCGCGCCGTTGCCGACCGAGACGTAGATGGTCCCGTCGGGGCCGACGGCGGGCCCGCCGGAGCTCCAGATACCGCCCTGCTTAGCCGTCGGGACCAGATAGGAACGGATGCCGCCGTGGCCCGCCGCGGGCACCGAGACGACCGACCCGATATAAGGGCCGCAGTCGCCGAAGTGGCCGCCGAATACGACGTAGACGTGCCCGTGGCTGAGCGCGAGCGCGCCCCGCTCTTGGTCGAATGCGGGCTCATGGTCTGGGGAGGGCACGTCCCGGCGGAAGCGCACGCTTCCGTCGGCCGGGTCCACCCCGATCAGCATGTGCTGGGATGGGCCAGCCTGGGCTACGAAGTACGCGAGCTGCGTCTGCGGGTCGTACACGCCGGTCCCGGTGATGCCGAGCGGGTCGAGGTCGCCGCATGGCTGCTGGCTCAGCGGCACCGGCCGGCCGACCTTGACATGCCACCGGATCGCGCCGGTGGCCCGATCCAGGCCGAAGACCTCGTCGGTCTCAGTCGCCGCGATCACGATGTCGCCGATCACCAGCGGCTGCCCGTAGACCGCGCCGCCGAGGCGGGCCGACCAGGCGATGGCCAGCGGGCCAGCCGCCGGCAGGCCAGCGGCAGTTCCGGTCCTGGCCCCGTTCCCGTGATATTGAAGCCAGTCAGTAGCAGGTGGGGTGCTGCTGATCACCGGGCTCGACCCGCTGACCACCGGGCTCGACCCGCTGACCACCGGGCTCGACCCGCGCGCGGCCGGTGCGCTAGTGCTGGCACAGGCGCTGAGCAGCGCGGCGAGGGCGAGGGCCGCTAGCGGTCGGGTACGCACCCCACCTAGTGTGAGGCCCATGGACGACACGGGCGAGCGGATCTGGACGATCCCGAACGCGATCAGCGTGGCCAGGCTGCTCGGCGTCCCGGTGTTCCTGTGGCTGGTGCTGGGCGTGGATTCCAAGGCGGGGGACTGGTGGGCCGTCGGGCTGCTGGTCGCGGCCGGGTTCTCGGACTGGCTGGACGGCAAGATCGCCAGGGCGCTGAACCAGCAGAGCAGGCTCGGCCAGCTGCTCGACCCGGCCGCCGACCGGCTCTACATCGTGGCCACGGTGGTCGCGCTGGCGGTGCGAGCCATCATCCCGTGGTGGCTGGTCGCGCTGCTGGCTGCCAGGGAGCTGCTCATGGCCGTGGTGCTCGCCGTACTGCGCCGCCGCGGCTGGGGCACGCTCCAGGTGAGCTTTGTCGGCAAGACAGCCACGCTTTGCCTGCTGTACGCGTTTCCGTTGCTCTTCCTGGGGGCGCACGTTGCCGCCTACCAGCAGACTGCCAGAGTGGCAGGTTGGACCTTTGTTATCTGGGGAAGTGCCCTGTACTGGTGCGCAGCCCTGTTGTACATCGTCCAGGCCAGACGGCTGCTGGCCGGGCCCGCCCCGCAGGCCGTCGCAGCGGTGTCGTCAGCGGCACGGTAAGGAGGCACAGCAGCGGTGAAAGCCGTGGTGATGGCGGGTGGCGAAGGGACCAGGCTGCGCCCGATGACAGCCAATCAGCCGAAGCCGATGCTGCCCGTGGTCAACCGCCCGATCATGGAGCACGTGCTGCGGCTGCTGCGCCGCCACGGACTCACCGAGACCGTCGTGACCGTGCAGTTCCTGGCGTCCATGGTGCGGAACTACTTCGGCGACGGCGAGGACTTCGGCATGAGCCTCCAGTACGCGACCGAGGAGACGCCACTCGGCACCGCGGGCAGCGTCAAGAACGCCGAGGACGCGCTGCGGGACGAGCCGTTCCTGGTGATCTCCGGGGACGCGCTGACCGATATAGACCTATCTGACTTGATTAAGTTCCATAAAGACAACAACGCCCTGGTCACCGTCGCCCTCGCCAGGGTGCCCGATCCTCTCGAGTTCGGCATCGTGATCGTGGACGACGACGGCAGGATCCAGCGGTTCCTGGAGAAGCCGACCTGGGGCCAGGTCTTCTCCGACACCGTCAATACGGGCATCTACGTGATGGAGCCCGAGGTGCTCAAGCACGTCTCGGCGGGCCAGGTCGTGGACTGGTCGGCGGACGTGTTCCCCAAGCTGCTGGAGAACGGCGCCGCGCTGTACGGCTGGATAGCCGACGGGTACTGGGAGGACGTCGGCTCGCTGGAGAGCTACGTGAAGGCCCAGGCGGACGTGCTGACCGGCAAGGTGAGCGTCCAGATCGACGGGTTCGAGGTGTCGCCGGGCGTCTGGATCGCCGACGGCGCCGAGGTAGACCCGGAGGCCGTCCTGTCGGGGCCGCTCTGCATCGGCGACTACGCCAAGATCGAGGCCGGGGCGCAGCTGCGCGAGTTCACCGTCGTCGGCAGCAACGTCATCGTGAAGGAAGGCGCGTTCCTGCACCGGGCCATCGTGCACAACAACGTGTACGTGGGCCGCGGCGTCACGCTCCGCGGCTGCGTCGTCGGCAAGAACACCGACGTGATGAGCCAGGCCCGGATCGAGGAGGGCGCGGTCGTCGGGGACGAGTGCGTGATCGAGCCGGACAGCTACGTGTCGGCCGGGGTGAAGGTCTACCCGTTCAAGACGATCGAGGCCGGCGCGGTGGTCAACACCAGCGTTATCTGGGAGTCGCGCGGGCAGCGCACCCTGTTCGGCCCCCGCGGCGTGTCGGGCCTGGTCAACGTCGAGATCACGGCGGAGCTGTGCGTCCGGCTGGCGAGCGCGTACGCGACCACCCTGAAGAAGGGCGCTACCGTCACCACCTCGCGCGACGCCTCGCGGGCGGCGCGCGCGCTCAAGCGCGCGGTGCACGGAGCGCTCAACGCCAGCGCGATCAACGTGGTCGATCTGGAAGCGCAGCCGATGCCGCTGGCCAGGTTCGAGACGGCGCGCAGCGACTGCAGCGGCGGCATCGCCCTGCGCACAACGCCGGGCGACCCGCAGTCGCTCGACATCATCTTCATGGATTCCGACGGCGCGGACCTGTCGCAGTCTGCGCAGCGCAGGCTCGAGCGGGTGTTCTCGCGGCAGGAGTACCGGCGCGCGTTCCCCGGCGAGATCGCCGAGCTGACGTACCCGCCGCGGGTGATCGAGGCCTACACCCGCGAGCTGCTCCGGTCGGTCGACATGACCGGTGTCATCGGCGCGGGCCTGCGGGTGGTCGCCGACTGCGCCGGCGGGACGACGTCGCTCGTGCTGCCCAGCCTGCTCGGCAAGATCGGCGTCGACGTGCTGACAGTTAACAACCGGCTGGACGAGGCCTCGCCGACGCAGTCCGTGGCCGCGGTGCGCGCCGACATGCACCGGCTGGCCGAGCTCGTGTCGTCCTTCGGCGCTGCCTTTGGCGTGCGGTTCGACCCGGTGGGGGAGCGGATCGCGCTGGTCGACGACAAGGGCGCGCTGGTCAGCGACGACCGCGCACTGCTGGTGGTGCTTGACCTGATCGCGGCGGAGAAGCGGAGCGGGCGAGTGGCGCTGCCGGTGACCACCACCAGGGTGGCGGAGGACGTCTCCCGCTTCCACGGCGTCGAGGTCATCTGGACCCCCACCTCGCTGCACGGCCTGTACGAGGCCGCCGCCGGGCCGGACGTGATTTTCGCAGCCGACGGCAAGGGCGGCTTCATGGTGCCGGGCTTTTCCCGCTCCATCGACGGGATCGCAGCGTTCGCGCAGCTGCTGGGCCTCGTCGCCAGGACCAGGCTCACGCTCAGCCAGATCGAGGCCCGGATCCCGGCAGCCAGCCTGCTGAAGCGGTCCATGCCGACGCCGTGGGCAGCCAAGGGCATGGTGATGCGGACGGTGGTCGAGGCGGCCGGCGAGCGGGAGATCGACACCACCGATGGCGTCCGGGTGATCGAGCCGGACCGGGGCTGGATCCTGGTCCTGCCAGATCCGTCCGACGCCGTGACGCACCTGTGGGCCGAGGGCACCGACCCGGACACGGCCCAGTCGCTGCTCGACGACTGGGCAGCGGTGGTGGAACGGGCCGGACGCTGACCGCCCGGAGCCGCCAGACTGGCCGCGAGCAGGCCGCTAGCCATGAGACAATCGCCGCTCAGGTTGCGATGGCGAACGGCGAGGCTGCCGGTGTTACAGCCGGCAGGCGGAGGTGCGGCCAACATGTGGCTAAGGCGCTGGCGGGCGCGGCGTGCATGGCGCATGGACCGGCGGGCCGAAGCGCAGGTAGCGTGGACCGTGCCGTCGCGGGAGACCGCGCCGTTGCGGGAAACCCTGCCGTCGCCGGAATCGGTGCCACCGGAGTACGCCCGGGTACCCGCCTCGGCGGGTGCGGTAACGACGTCCGTCGCTCATCAGACAAGTGGGAGGCTCGGCGATCTGATGCCCAGCGTTTTCTGCACCAGCTGCGGTGAGGCGAATCCGGACGGTGCGCGGTACTGCTTGCGCTGCGGCACGCCGCTCGTCCGGCGGGCAGGCGACCGAGTGGCAGACACGACGTCGACCATCTCCATCGGCGGCGATTTCGACACCGACCAGGGCGACGAGGCCGACGAGGATGCTGCCGCCGTCGCGGCGCTGCCGCCCGGCACCGCGCTGCTGGCTGTCCGCCGCGGCCCGAACGCCGGCAGCAGGTTCCTGCTCGACAGCGACCTGACGATCGTCGGCCGTCATCCTGACAGCGACATCTTCCTGGACGACGTCACGGTCTCCCGGCGCCATGCCGAGTTCTACCGGCTGGGCGGCCGGTTCACCGTGCGGGACGTGGGCAGCCTGAACGGCACCTACGTCAACCGGGAGCGGATCGAGGAGGCAAGCCTCAATCAGGGTGACGAGGTGCAGGTCGGCAAGTTCCGGCTTGTGTTCCTGCTCGGCCCTGGGTCGGCGGCCGAGTACGGCGGAGGCGTGCAGGTCGGGGGATGAACGCGCAGCCCGCCCGCGGGTATCTCGGCATCAGTGAGGTCCTGTCCCAGCTCCGCGGTGACTTTCCGGACATCAGCGTGTCCAAGATCCGGTTCCTGGAGACCGAGGGACTGATCGCCCCAGCGCGCTCGCCAAGCGGATACCGCCGGTTCTGCGCGGCCGACGTGGACCGGCTCAGGTTCATCCTGGCGGCGCAGCGTGATCAGTACCTGCCGCTGCGTGTCATCAAGGAGAGGCTCGCCGACGCCGAGCCCCCCGACGGTGACCGGCTGCTCAGCCGCCGCGAGCTCATCGCCGAGGCTGACCTGAGCGAGGCGCTGCTCACCGAGCTGGAGACCTTCGGTCTGCTGCGCCGGGTCGGCCGGAACTATGGCCCGGACGCGCTCCAGGTCGCCAGGACCGCGGTTGCGCTCACGGCGTACGGCGTAGAGGCACGGCACCTGCGCGCCGTCCGTGCCGCCGCCGAGCGGGAGACGACGATGATCGAGAGCCTGGTGGCGCCCATCATGCGCCAGCGCGCGAGCGGGGCCAGGGAGCTTGCCGCCCGGACCGCTGGCGAGCTCGCTGACCTGGTGCTGCGGCTGCACAGCGCGCTCGTCGCCGGCACGCTCGCCGAAGCCGGGCTTACCCAGCCCGTGTCACCGCCCGTCTCGTCGCCCGGGCCGCCGGAGACCGCGGGCTGGCAGGACGCTATTGGGGGTGTACTTTGACAAAGGGAGTGCCTGCAGGCCCAAGGGGAATGCCAGTAGGCAGATCCGCTAGGAACCGCAGCGCGCAGGCGCGGATAGGGACGGAGCCGCCGTGAGGCAGATGGAGGTCGTCGGCGTCCGGGTGGAGATGGCCACGAACAACCCCATCGTCTTGCTGAAGGAGACGGAGGGGGAGCGCTACCTGCCGATCTGGATCGGGCCGAACGAGGCTACGGCCATCGCCTTCGCCCAGCAGGGCATGGTGCCGCAGCGGCCGCTCACGCACGACCTGATGCGGGACATGCTGGAGGCGCTGGACATCCGGCTCACGACGGTCAACATCACCGCGCTGCGGGAGGGGATCTTCTTCGCAGACCTGATCTTCTCCAACGGCCGCGAGGTCAGCGCCCGGCCGTCGGATTCCATCGCGCTGGCGCTCCGGACGGGCGCCGCCATCTACGTGCGCGACGAGATACTCGACGAGGCGGGCGTCGCGATCCCGGACGAGCAGGAAGACGAAGTCGAGAAGTTCCGCGAGTTTCTGGACTCCATCACGCCCGAGGACTTTGGCCGGTCTACCTGAGCCTGCCTACCTGGCCGGCCGCGCGCCGCCGGGGTCGTTGACGTGGCTACTGCGGGCGGCCTAACGTGCGAAAGGTGTACCCGGGTGCCAGTAACGGCGGTGACAGTGTGGCAGCGACGAGAGCCTCGCGGCCGTCCAGCGTGAGCCAGTCGGGTGGTGAGCAGCAGCTCCTGTTCGGCGGGGACGAGGCGGCCCAGGCCGACGACCTCGGGTACCGCGGGCCGACCGCCTGCGCGGCGGCCGGCATCAGCTACCGGCAGCTTGACTACTGGGCGCGGACCGGGCTGGTCGAGCCCAGCGTCAGGGCGGCAAGTGGCTCGGGCTCGCAGCGCCTCTACGGCTTCCGCGACATCCTGGTCCTGAAGGTCGTCAAGAGCCTGCTCGACACCGGTATTTCCCTGCAGCAGATCAGGACCGCGGTCGCCCACCTGCGTGAGCGCGGCTCGGCAGATCTGGCTCAGGTGACGCTGATGAGCGACGGCGCCAGCGTCTACGAGTGCACATCGCCCGACGAGGTCATCGACCTGCTGCAGGGCGGCCAGGGCGTGTTCGGCATTGCGCTCGGCCGGGTCTGGCATGAAGTCGAGGGCACGCTGGCCGAGCTGCCGGCCGAGCGTGCCGAGGACGATTCGGCGGGCGATGAGCTCGCCGGCCGCCGTGCCAGGAAGACCGGCTGACGCCGCGCCTGACCCCGCGACCTGACCCCGCGACCTGACGCTGCGACCTGACCCCGCGCGACGCTATTCGGTTAGATCGTCGAGTTATGTCGTGTTATGGTTGCCCGCGTGTCAGCTACGATCTCGGTGCGGAACCTGCGCAAGTCGTACGGATCGATGGTGGCGGTCGGGGGCATCAGCTTCGAGGTCGAGCAGGGTGAGTTCTTCGGCATCCTCGGGCCTAACGGGGCGGGTAAGACGACGACGCTCGAGATGCTCGAGGGCCTGCGTCAGCCCGATGAGGGTGACCTGACCGTCCTCGGCCTGCGGCCGTGGCCGCGCAACGCGGCGCTGCTGCCGCGGATCGGAGTCCAGCTCCAGTCGTCGTCGTTCTTCGAGCGGCTGACGGCGCGCGAGCAGATCCGCACGTTCGCCTCGCTCTACGGCATCCCGGCGCGCCGCGCGGACGAGATGCTCGGCGTGGTCGGGCTCGACGAGCAGGCGGACACCAAGGCCGAGCAGCTGTCCGGCGGGCAGGCACAGCGGCTGTCGATCGCCTGCGCGCTGGTGCACGATCCCGAGCTGGTGTTCATGGACGAGCCCACTGGCGCGCTCGACCCGCAGGCCCGGCGGAACCTGTGGGACCTGCTGCGCAAGATCAATGCAGACGGGCGAACGGTGGTGCTGACGACCCACCACATGGACGAGGCCGAGACGCTGTGCGATCGGGTCGCGATCATGGACCACGGCGAGATCCTGCAGCTCGGAGCCCCTGCCGCGCTCGTCCGCGGCCTGGACACGCCGGTCCGGATCAGCGTCGAGTCCGGCCTGCTGACCGCCGCCGAGGCCCGCTCGCTGACGCCCCCGCCCGAGCTGCTGGCCGACGGTGGGGTCGCCGACGGTGGGGTCGCCGACGGTGGGGTGACCGACGACGGGGTATCGCTGACCATCGCGACGCGGGACCCGGCGGCAGTCCTCGCCGGGCTGGCTGACCGGCACGCACTAGCCGGCCTGCGGGTGCACGGCGCCACCCTCGAGGACGTGTTCCTCACCCTGACCGGACGGGAGTACCGCGCATGACCTCCGCAGCCCGGCGCTTCCTCGGTCCGCTGCGCAGCCTGTCCCGGGCCATGTTCCTCGGCTTTGTCCGGGACCGGGCCGCGCTGATGTTCTCCATCTTGATCCCGATCCTGTTCCTGCTGCTGTTCGGCTCGATCTACAAGGGCTCGAGCGCGCCCAAGGTCAGCGTCATCGAGGTCGGCCGGGTCAGCCTCTTGGACCAGGCCGAAGCCGCGGCGCCGAGCCAGCTCGGCAAGATCCTCAAGGTGACGCACTCCGCCGACCTGGCGACCGCGCTCGAGAGCGTCCGCAAGGGCAACAACGAGGCCGTGGTGCAGCAGCAGGGCCGCACCCTGCTCGTGCATTACTCGATCGCGGACCAGACCACGGCCGGCATCGTGCAAGCGGTCTTCACCTCGATCGTGCAGCAGGCCGACGCCGCCGCGGCGGGCAGCAAGGCCGGCTACCAGCTGACGACGCAGCAGGTCGAGGACAAGTCGCTCAAGCCGATCCAGTACCTCGCGCCCGGCCTGCTCGGCTGGGCTATCGCGTCGGGCGGCGCGTTCGGTGCCTCGATCACGCTGGTGAGCTGGCGCCAGAACAAGCTGCTGCGCCGGCTCAGGCTCGCCCCGGTCAACGTCGGGTCGGTGGTGCTCGCCCGCGTCGGCGTCAGCCTCGCGGTGGCGATCGTCCAGCTCGCCGCGTTCCTGGCGATCGCGACGCTGCCTTACTTCGGCCTGAAGCTGTCCGCCGCGTGGTGGATGGCCATCCCGGTGGTGATCTGCGGCACGCTGGCGTTCATGGCCATCGGCCTGCTCGTCGGCTCGTTTGCCAAGACGCAGCAGGCGGCGACGGCTGTCACCAACGTGATCATCCTGCCGATGGCGTTCCTCGGCGGGGCGTTTATCCCGCTCGACTACGCACCCGTCTGGATCAGGGACGTCTCGTACGCGATGCCGCTGCGCTACCTGGTCATCGGTATGCAGGATGTCATGGCCAGGGGCGAGGGGCCGGCCTCGGCGCTGCCCGCCATCGGCATCCTGCTGGCGCTCGCGGCGCTGCTGACGATCATCTCGGTGCGGGTGTTCCGCTGGGACGCGGTCTAGGGTGCAGGCGGGTGCCGCAGCCGGTGTTGAAGCCCTCGGTCCACTGGAGCAGCGAGCTCTTCAGCGGCTGAACGTCGTGGTAGGCCATCTCGGCGCAGTACAGGACCAGGTTGTGCGCACCGCTGCCGGGTCTGAAGTAGTCCCGGCGTGCCTCCCGCCCGGCCTGGAAGCCGCGCTGCCAGGAGGCGCTGTGCGGGCCGGTGCCCGCGGCGCCGATTCCGTAG
The DNA here is from genome assembly GCA_963792725.1 of uncultured Actinomycetota bacterium. Taxonomy (GTDB): domain Bacteria; phylum Actinomycetota; class Actinomycetes; order Streptosporangiales; family Streptosporangiaceae; genus JAJYUU01. The sequence goes on from CAWBXJ010000007.1 coordinate 114,306, forward strand.
CCGCAGGCTGACAGCACGATGGCGAGCGACGCAAGCAGAACAGCTCCCCGTGCCGCCGCCATCGCCGATCCCCCGTGATCCCTCAGCCCCGATAACCCGCGCTGGTTCCGTACCCAGCCGGCACGGCGAATGCACGGGATTCGGGCGCACGGATCTAGGTGGACTCGTCGGCACAGCCCATGTCGAAGCCGTTCTGCCAGTACTGCGCCGTCGAGTTCGCCATGTCCTGAATGTCATGGTAGGCGGCCTGAGCGCACAGCCATAGCAGGTTGCTGCTCGGTCCCTGCTGGTCAATGAAGTGGTGCCGGGCCACCAGGCCAGCGGAGTAACCCTGCCGGTAGGCGGCCGGGTTGTGACCGCCCCCGCAGCCGGCGATCCCGCCCGCCAGCAGCAGCGTCGCCGCCAGGGCAAGCGCAGGTCGGGCTATCCGTGCGGCTGGCATAAGAGTCTCCCGTGATCGTCGGCGACGGCATCATATGGCCTATCCGGCTGGAAATTGGCCAATAGCCGCCGATGGCACCGCCTTCCGCGGGCAGCACGGCAGCGGCTGGCGGGCACGGCATTGGCTGGCAGGCACCAGCGCTGTTGCTCGGGTAGGCTCGGAGCCGCTGGAACACACCCACCGGGAGAGTCTTCGCGCAGCCAGCGCGGGGCGCCGAAGGGGCAACCTCCCCGGAACCTCTCAGGCACCAGGACCGGGCGGTGTGCGCACTCTGGAGCCCGCGTGCGCGGTCGACCCCCGCCGCGGTCAACAGAGGGGGAGTCCATCACCATATGCATGCGGGCGGGCAGCCCGCCTGGGGAGGCTCCCCGTGGAGTTCGCATCGCGTCACATCGGCCCAGCCGAGGCCGGCCAGGCCCGGATGCTCGAGGTCGTCGGTTATTCGTCGCTGGACGAGCTGACAGCAGCGGCGCTGCCTGCCGGGATCGCAGCCGATGCCGGGCTCCAGCTGCCCGCGCCGCTGACCGAGGACGAGGCGCTGGCCGAGCTGCGGCGGCTGGCCAGCCAGAACATCGTCGCCACCTCGATGATCGGGCTTGGCTACTACGGCACCCACACCCCGGCCGTGATCCGCCGCAACGTGCTGGAGAACCCGGCCTGGTATACCGCCTACACGCCATACCAGCCGGAGATCTCGCAGGGCAGGCTCGAGGCGCTGCTCAACTTCCAGACGATGATCGAGGACCTCACCGCGCTCCCGGTCGCGGGCGCGTCCATGCTCGATGAGGCCACCGCGGCGGCCGAGTCGATGACGCTGGCGCGGCGTGCCCGCGGCAAGGGCAGCGTGTTCCTGGCCGACGCGGACTGCCTGCCGCAGACGCTGGCCGTGCTGGCCACCAGGGCCGAGCCGCTCGGCATCACGCTCGTCACCGGCCGGGTGACGCCGGAGCTCATCGCGGCGCAGCCGGCCGGCGAGCTGTTCGGCGTGCTGATGCAGTACCCGGGCGCCAGCGGCGAGGTCCGCGACCTGGCTCCGGCGGCCGCGGCCGCGCACGACGCCGGCGCCGTCGCCGTCATCGCCGCCGACCTGCTCGCGCTCACCCTGCTCACGCCGCCTGGCGAGCTCGGCGCCGACATCGCGATCGGCACGACGCAGCGGTTCGGCGTGCCGATGGGCTACGGCGGCCCGCAGGCCGGCTACATCTGCGTGACGGACGCCCTCAAGCGCCAGCTGCCCGGCCGGCTCGTGGGCGTCTCCGTCGACGCCGACGGCCACCCGGCCTACCGGCTGGCGCTCCAGGCTCGCGAGCAGCACATCCGCCGGGAGAAGGCCACCAGCAACATCTGCACGGCCCAGGTCCTGCTCGCCGTCATCGCCGCCATGTACGCGGCGTATCACGGCCCGGACGGCCTCGCCTCGATCGCCCGGCGGGTGCACCGCAAGGCCGCCGCCTTCGCGCTGGCGATGGCAAACCTTGGATACGGAACGGGGTCGGCAGAGTTCTTCGACACCGTCATCCTGCGGCTGCCCGGGCGCGCGGCGGAGGCGGCGGCCCGTGCGGCCGCGGCCGGCTACAACGTGCATGTGGCCAGCGCCGACGTGGTCCAGGTCGCGTTCGACGAGACCACGACTGACGAGCAGCTCGTCGCGGTCGCGAGCGCGCTCGCTGGCCAGCCGGTCGCCCTGCCAGCTGAAGCCGCCGAGGCCCTGCCGGCCGGACTGGTGCGAACGACCACGTTCCTTGCCCATCCGGTTTTCCACAGCTACCGGAGCGAGACCGCAATGCTCCGGTACCTGCGCCGGCTGGCCGACCGTGACATCGCCCTGGATCGTTCGATGATCCCGCTCGGCTCGTGCACGATGAAGCTCAACGCCGCCGCCGAGATGGAGGCGATCAGCTGGCCGGAGTTCGCCGGGCTGCACCCGTTCGCCCCGGCGGAGCAGGCGCTCGGATACCGGCAGCTGATCGGTGAGCTGGCGGACGCGCTCACCGAGATCACCGGCTACGACGCGATCAGCCTCCAGCCGAACGCCGGCTCCCAGGGCGAGCTGGCCGGCCTGCTGGCGATCCGCGGCTACCTCCGCTCGATCGGGCAGCCCGAGCGGACCGTCTGCCTGATCCCGGAGTCTGCGCATGGCACGAACGCGGCCAGCGCGGTGCTCGCTGGCCTGCGGGTCATCGTCGTGAAGTGCGGGTCCGACGGCGCGATCGACCTCGGTGCCCTGCGCGCGCAGCTAGCGGCGCACGAGGGCTCGGTCGCCGCGATCATGGCGACGTACCCGTCCACGAACGGCGTGTTCGAGGAGACGATCGGCGAGGTGTGCGCGCTCGTGCACGACGCCGGCGGCCAGGTCTACGTGGACGGCGCGAACCTGAACGCGCTGGTGGGTCTCGCCAGGCCGGGCAAGTTCGGCGCGGACGTCTCGCACCTCAACCTGCACAAGACGTTCTGCATCCCGCACGGCGGCGGTGGTCCCGGCGTCGGCCCGGTGGCGGCCAGGGCGCACCTGGCGCCGTTCCTGCCGGATCATGTCGCGGCGGCGCCGTACGGATCGGCCGGCATCCTGCCGATCTCCTGGGCCTACATCAAGATGATGGGGGCCGACGGGCTGCGGCGGGCCACGCAGGTGGCGATCCTGTCCGCGAACTACGTGGCGCGGCGGCTGACCGAGCACTTCCCGGTGCTGTACACCGGGCGCGGCGGCCTGGTCGCGCACGAGTGCATCCTGGACCTGCGGCCCATCACCGCGCAGACCGGCGTCACCGCCGAAGACGTGGCGAAGCGGCTGATCGACTACGGGTTCCACGCGCCGACCATGTCGTTCCCGGTCGCCGGCACGCTCATGGTCGAGCCGACCGAGAGTGAGGACGTGGCCGAGCTGGACCGGTTCTGCGACGCGATGATCGCGATCCGGCACGAGATCGCGCTGGTGGCTTCCGGCGAGTACGACGCGGCCGACAACCCGCTGAAGAACGCGCCGCACACCGCCAGCATGCTGATCAGCGACGACTGGAAGCACTCCTATAGCCGCGAGACCGCCGCCTACCCGGCTGGCGGCGACCGGCGGGCCAAGTACTGGCCACCGGTGCGCCGCATCGACCAGGCCTACGGCGATCGCAACCTGATGTGCGCCTGCCCGCCGCCGGAGGCGTTTGAGGACTGAGCCGGAGGCGTTTGAGGACTGAGCCAGAGGCGTTCGCGGACTAGCGGAGGCCTACAATCGCGCTGTGCAGCGGTATGTGATTCGCGGCGGCGCAGGAGGCTTCGAACGTCTCGCGCTGCTGGCCCGCACCCGGTGGCCCGACACCGCGGCGCTGTTCGCGCGGGCGGGCTTGGCGCCGGGGACGCGCTGCATCGATCTGGGCTGTGGTGGCGGTCAGGTCACGCGGGAGATCGCGCGGCTGGTAGTCCCCGAGGGGTCGGCTGTCGGCGTCGACATGGACGAGAACAAGCTCGACTTGGCCCGCAAGGCTGCCGCGACGGCCCGGCTTACGAACGTGGAGTTCCGGCAGGTCAACGTGCGGGACTGGGAGGAGCCCGGCAGCTACGACGCCGCGTACTGCCGTTTCCTGCTTCAGCACCTGGATGAGCCGGTCGACTTGCTTGGGCGGATGTGGGCCGCCGTTCGCCCGCGGGGCGTGCTGATCGTCGAGGAGGCTGACTTTGACGGCTGGTGCTGCCACCCGGCCAATGACGGGTTTGACTTCTTCGTGCGGACCTACAGCAAGGTGCTCAGGCGACGAGGCGGCGATCACGCGCTTGGCCGCAAGCTCTACGACGGGTTCCTCGCCGCCGGCATCCCCGGTCCGCAGGTGGACCTCGTTCAGCCGGTGTGGACCGAGGGGGAGGGCAAGACACTGGCCTGGTCCACGCTCGAGGCAACGGCGGACGCGATCGTCGCCGAGCGCGTTGCCTCCGCCGATGAGGTGACCGCCGCGCTCACGGCCTTGTGGCAGTTCACCGCAGATCCGCAGACGCTTATCAGCGGCCCGCGCGTGTTCCAGTACTGGTCCCGTCGCTAACGGCCTGGGAGGCAACGTGCAGCGCACAGTTCATACACCGGATGGCCGGACGCTCGCTGTCGAAGAGGGCGGTGATCCGGCCGGCCGGCCGGTGCTGGTTCACATGGGCACGCCGAACTCCCGGCATCTCTACGGCCCGCACTCGGCGGATGCCGCCGACCGCGGTCTGCGGCTCATCGGCTACGACCGGCCGGGCTACGGCGGGTCCTCGCCCCGGCCCGGACGCAGCGTGGCCGACTGCGCCGATGACGTCCGCGCGATCTGCGCCGAGCTCGGCATAGACCGGCTGGCGATGTGGGGCATCTCGGGGGGCGGCCCGCATGTGCTCGCGTGCGCTGCCATGCTTCCGGATCTGGTGACCGCTGCGGCCTCGCTTGCGTCGCTCGCGCCGTTCGACGCGGCCGGCCTCGACTACTTCGCCGGCATGGGTCAGGAGAACGTCGATGACACCCGCCTCTACTTCACCGACGAGGCCGCAGCCAGGGCCCAGACGGACGAGGCCTGGAAGGGCTTCCTCGACACCTCGCCGGAGGATATGGCCAGCGGGATGGCGTCGCTCCTCTCGCCGGTCGATGCCGCTCTGGCGGGCGGCCAGCTGTCCGAATTCATGACGTCCGCCATGAAGGATGGACTGGCGCCGGGCAGCCAAGGATGGTGGGACGACAACTGCATGGTGCGGCCGTGGGGGTTCGACCTGGCCGACATCGCCGTCCCCGTGCTGCTCCTGCACGGCAAGCACGACCAGTTCGTGCCGTTTGGGCACGGCGAGTGGCTGGCCTCGCATATCCCCGGCGTCGAGCCGCGGCTGCTCGAGAACGACGGCCACCTGACCCTGCTGGAGAATCGGATACCTGAAGTACACGCCTGGCTGGCGGACCACCTGTAGCGTCCAGTCACGCTGGTCAGGCCGGGGAGGGGACAGACATGGATACGGATCTGGCAGATCAGGTAGCCGATGCGGCGCGGCGGGTGGTTGCCAGCGGGGCGATCTCGGCGAACGGGCACGGCAACGTCAGCATCCGCGTGCCAGGCGCCGAGGAGATGTACTTCACGGCGGGTCCGTCCCTTCGGGAATATCCGGCCGCCGCTGTCGTCCGGGTCGCGCTGGACGGCACGCTGCTGGAAGGTGAGCTGCCGCCGATCCAGGGGGCAGTCGTGGCCATGCATACGGCGCTCTACCAGGATCATCCTGACGTCGGATGCGTGCTGCACACCCACTCGCCGTGCGCGACGGCCTACGCGGTGGCGCGCCGGCCGATCGGCTGCTGGATCGAGGCGCTCGCCATGTTCGGCCTGGCCGACGGGGTACCGGTGGCGGGCTACGGCCCGCGGGGCTCGGATGAGGCAGTGGCCAACATCCGGGCGGCGGTCATTCCCGGAGGGCCGGCGGTTTTGCTGGCCAACCACGGCGTGCTGGTCTTCCATCGCACCCCCGACCTGGCCATCCTCGTCGGCGGAGTCGTCGAGGAAGCCGCGCAGGCGGGCATCAACGCCGCCGCCATCGGCGGTCCGGTCGAGATCGCCGGAGAACTGAGGGCCGCGGCGCTGCAGCGGGCCATGGCATTCGACAGCCGCGGCACCGCGCGCGCCTAGCGCTAGCTGGTGATCCACGCGAGTATGTGCGCGTTCACCTCGGCAGGCTTCTCTAGCTGCAGGAAATGGCCGGCATCCTCGATCGTCACCATGCGCGAGGGCTGACTAAGCAGCCGCTCGGCGCCATGGGCCAGCTCCGCGCTGATGCAGCCGTCGCGGGCGCCATGCAGGTACAGGGTCGGCTGCGGCGGCAACTGGTCGGCCGCCAGCTGCTCCTCGGCCTACCGCGCGGAGGTCGTCTCCCGGTAGTAGCTGAGCGCCGCGGTCAGGTTCGCCGGGTGCCGCAGCGACTCCTTCACGGTGGCCAGATGCTGGCGTGCGTCGTAGCCGGGGGACCAGTCGAGCCAGAGCCGGTCGAGGAACGCCATCCCGTCCTTGGCCACGACGGCCTGCGCCAGTCCGCCTGGCTCCCGGCACATGAACAGGTAGAAGAATCGCCTGAGCTGGTCATAGTCGCTGAACAGAACCGGATCAAGGGCTGCGGGCGGAACGGCGAGCGTGACCACTCGCCGCCAGCGATCGGGCGCGTACGCGGCTGCTCCGTACGCGGTCTCGGCGCCCCAGTCATGCCCGATCAGGACCGCGTCGTTGTCGCCGCCGAGGACCTCGTGCAACGAGACAGCGTCCGCGATCAGCGCGCCGAGCTGGTAGGCGCCGTCAGCCGGAACAGCGGTCGGCGCGTACCCCCGCATGAAGGGAGCCACGGCGTGGAATCCGGCGCTGGCCAGCTCTGGCAGCAGGTTCGCCTGGACAGTGCGCGTCCGCAGCTCGCCGGCGCTGGCCATGAGTCACGGTACCCCGGCGGCGGCGATCTTCGCGTTGGCGAAGCAGGCCCAGATCGTCTGGTGCAGATCCAGCCGGTCGCCGTACCAGGCCGGGATGATGGTGTCCGGGGAGATGCGGGCGTCATGACACGTCCTGATGTCGGAGCCATCGCTGGCCGGAAACGGCGGGCAGGGCTTGATCTCCTCGCCGTCAGCGGTGGTGAAGACGAAGCCGTCTGAAGCGGTGGTGATGCCGTAGTTCAGGTCGTGGATGATGATGTGGTGCGCGCGGCAGAGCAGCACGAGGTTGCGCAGCTTGGTCTCGCCGCCGGTGGACCAGTGCTTGATGTGATGGATCTGCACCTTGCGGGAGTCGCAGCCGGGGTACTGGCATCGACACCGATCGCGCTCCCGGACGGCTCGCCGCAGCGCTGGCGGCGGGGTACGGTGCCGTCGGCCGACATCGAGCGGGTTGCCCTTGTGGTCATGCAGCATCCAGCTGACGGTGGCGCAGCAGGCGATGGCTCGCGCGGTGGCGGGGCTGATGGCAGGGCCGTCCTCGATGTGGCAGCGGCTCGGGTCGGCTGGGTGCCCGATCGACGTTTCCGCGGAAACGTCTGCGCCTGGCTCCGCCGTCAGGGCATCGGTGCCGACGTGCACGATCACCTGGTAGATGTCGGGGTTGCTGGCGGTCTCGATCTTGCCTGCTAAGAAAGCACCGGCGATCTCGACGAGCGCGTCGGCCAGGCTGGCGGGCGTGACTGGCGTTTCCGCGGAGACGTCGTCGGTGGCCTCGGGACGCGCCTGGCGGTCGAGGTCTCCGGTCGCGGCGCGCAGGGCCTGCAGCACGACGGCGCCGTCGGCTGGCGGGAGGCGGACCGTCAGCGCCAGGGAGCCGTCCTCGTGCTGCCGCCAGGTGAGCCGCCGCATGACGTCGGCGTACCCGTCGTCGGCGCGGCTGACCTTGCGGTGCGCGCTGGCGAATCGCTCCAGCTGGTTTGCCGTCATGGGCCCGGCCAGCTCGGCCAGGCCCGCGTCGGTGGCCGGAGTCGCGATCCGGGTCAGCGCCCGGATCTTCGCAAAGGACATCCGGCCGGCGGCGAAGTCCGCCGACAGGACCGGCAGCGTCCGCAGCGCACGGGCTACCCGCACGTGCTCGCGCGCTGTGCCAGAAGTGAGCTGGCACTTCCACGACAGCCATGCCGCGCAGGAGGGCAGGTCCCACTCGGCCCAGCCGCGGCGCTCGTCGAAATCGCCGAGCAAGGCGAGGAACCGGTAGGTGGCCGCGGTCAGATGGCCGGCGAGCTCGCAGATCTGCGTCTCCAGCCACTCAAGCGGCGGGGTGGTCGAATCCGCACGGGCCGTGTCTTGACTGCTGCTAGATAAGGTTTCTTCGATCATGTGTTTGATTGTATGGCGGAGCTCTGACAGCTCAGCTGCGAGTCACCGCTGGCATCGGTACTGCAGTCTTCGTGGCGAACGCCCGAGAGATCATCGTCGGCCACGGCGCTCCGCCGCACGGAGCTGCGGCGTTCGCCGTCTACGTGGCGCTTCTGGTGCTGGCGGCGGGCATGGCGGTCGTATCGATCCTTCTGTCGAAGGGCCTCCGGCGTGGCTCGCATGGCTGGTGCGCGCCGCGCCGCGCTCGGCGTGGAATGCGGCATGACCGGCTTCGGCGTCTACCTTGCCTTCTCGAGCATCGGCGGATTCTTGGCGGGCGGCGTCGGGGCCTTGCTGTCATGTGCGGCCGTGGCCTGCCTGCTCGATAGATCGGCCAGGGGCGAGCTCGCGCCCAAGACTGGCTTTGCCCACACGGCTTGGCGGCAGCGAGCCCGCCAGCAGGATTGACACCCCGGAGCGCGCCTCTGGCATTACGGCTCGAGGGCGGCGTCCTGCCGTGATCCTGCCACCGCCAGTAGAGTAGGTTCCCATGGGTAACTGGCAGCTTGATCCTTACCACACGCAGGTCGAGTTTTCCGCGAAGCACCTCGGGATGATGACGGTGCGGGGTCATTTCGCCGACGTCGCCGCGACCGGGGATATCGACCCAGGCCATCCGGAGGACTCTTCGGTGCAGGTGACCATCCGGACGGACAGCATCCGCACCAACCACGAGGTCAGGGACAACGACCTGCGCTCGGAGAACTTCCTGGACGCGGAGAAGTTCCCGGTGATCACGTTCACGAGCACCGGCGTGGCGCCTGCCGGGCCGGACCAGTACACGGTGACCGGTGACCTGACGATCAAAGGCGTTACGCATCCGGTGCCGCTCGCGCTGACGAGGTACGGGGAGTTCAACGATCCCGGCATGATGGGGCACCGGATTGCCTACGGCGCCACGGCCGCGATCAACCGGAAGGACTTCGGCCTGAGTTTCAGCTTGATGCTGGACGGCAGGTTCGTGGTCAGCGACGAGATCCAGATCATGATCGAGGGCGAGCTGGTGGAGCAGCCGGAAACCGCGGACACCGCGGCCGCGGGGGAAGCGTGATGACGGCCGCGGGGCGCTGGCGGCTGGACCCGTCGGGTTCCCGGGTGGAGTTCCGGGTCCGGCACTTCTGGCACGCGATCACTGTCCGAGGCTGGTTCGAGCAGGTCGAAGGCGAGGGCACCGTCGGACCGGATGGGAGCGTCACCGGCCAGCTTGTCATCGCCGCGGCGTCGCTGAACACGAAAAACAAGCAGCGGGACAAGCACCTGCGGTCGGCGGACTTCTTCGACGCCGGCCAGCATCCCCGCGTGGTGGTGTCGGTGCGGCAGGCCGCGCTCGGCCCGGACGGCCGGCTGACCGGCCAGGGGACTCTAGAAGCGGCCGGCGTCACCCAGCCGGTCACGTTCACCGCTGACGTTTTGGAGGACAGCGCGGAGGCGGTGACGCTGCACGCTGAGCTGGCCGTCGACCGGAGCCGGTTCGGGATGACCTGGAGCCCGCTGCGGATGGCCGCGATGCAGGCCACCGGGGTCGTTACCGCCCGGTTCACCCGGCTACCCGACGGTACCTAGCCACGAGCCGCATCGCGGCCGTAGCGCGTCTCCTGTCGGTTAGATGCAGGAGCCGCCGGCGGGCGGGCAGTCGCTGGGCTGGCCGCCTGTGAAGGAGCGCAGGAGTCGTGGTGGAGCTGGGCATCCTGTCGCTGGGCGACCTGCAGCGTGATCCGCGTGCCGGCCGGCTCGCCCGTCCGGTGGACCGGATGTCCGAGATTCTCGGCTACGCCGTGCTGGCTGACCAGCTCAGGCTGGACGTGTTCGCAGTGGGGGAGCATCACAGCGCCGAGTTCTTCACCTCCTCCCCGGCGGCGGTGCTGGCGGCCGCCGCGGCGAAAACGACCGGGATCCGGCTGACCAGCGCGACGACGGTGCTGGGCGTAGCTGATCCGGTCCGCGTCTATGAGGACTTCGCCAGCGTGGATGTGATCAGCCGGGGCCGGGCCGAGATCATCGTCGGCCGCAGCGCGTTCACCGAGCCGTTCGCGCTGTTCGGCTACGACACCGCCGACTATGACGCCCTGTTCGCCGAGATGCTAGGCCTGCCCATGGTGCTGGGCTACATCGGCGGCGCGCTGGCACACCTGCGGCCGCTAGTGGACGCCTACCGTGCAGCCGGCGAGCGGGCCGGGCACGGCGGCAAGCTGAAGGTCGCCATCTCCACCCACTTCTACGCCGGCGCCGACCCGGCCACTGCACGCGCGGTCTACCCCTGCTACCACGAGTACCTGCGCCCCAAAAGGCCCGGCGGACGCGGCTTCGAGGTGAGCCAGGCCGCCTTCGACGCCGGTACCAGCCGCCAGGGCGCCATCATGATTGGATCGGCCGGCGAGATCACCGGCAAACTCGCCGACGCTGTCAAGGCCCTCCGCCTCGACCGCATCTTCGCCCAGGTCGACTGGGGCGGCCTGCCCGCCGGCCTGGTCGAGGAATCCATCGCACGCTACGCCACCGAAATCGCGCCCGCCCTGCGATCGGCCTGAGTCAGCCGACCAGCCGGGACAAGTAAGCCCCCCGACACGAAGGAGAAGCGACATGCGTGATGTGATCCTGCTCGGCAGCAGGCTCGTGCTCGGCGGCTACCTGGCCGGGCACGGCGCGCAGAAACTATTCGGGGCCTTCGGTGGCCCCGGACTGGACAAGGCCGGTGCCGGGTTCGACCGGATCGGGCTGACGCCCGGCAAGCCGATGGCCGCCCTCGCGGGCGCGACCGAGCTCGGCGGCGGGCTGCTGACCGCAGCCGGCATCGCTGACCCGGCCGGCCCGCTGGCCATCGTCGGCGCCATGACAGTCGCGTCCGCCACCCACCGCGCGAGCGGCCCGCTCGCCGCCAACCGCGGATTCGAACTGCCGCTGACCAACCTCGCCGCAGCCGCCGCCCTCGCGGCGTCCGGGCCAGGCCGGCTCCGGCTCGGCCCGCCCCTCAGTCGGCGCCTGACCGCGGCGGCCGCGGCAGGCGGCGCGCTGCTCGCGGCCGGCTCGCTCGCCAAGATGCTCACCGCAGCCCGCGCGGAGACCCCGTCCCGCACTGCCACGGATAAGACGTCCCGCACTGCCACGGACAAGATTTGAAGCGCTAGTGGTCGGCTGGCGGGATGACGCGGCCTTTCCATTCGCCGCCGCGGCCGCGATGGTGGCGGCGCGCGGAGTCGGCCGTCATGGCCGCGTACAGGGCGGCGATCAGCGGCAGGCTGAGCCCGCGGAGCGGGGAGAGCCGGTACAGGCGAAGCATCGGCGCGTAGCTGACGGCCATCAGGAGCCAGCCCGCTAGGCCGGCTGCGGCGAGCCAGGCCGCGCCAGGGCCAGCTGTCGCGGCCGTCGCGAGCAGGACGAGCCCCGCGATCGCCGCGGCCGGCGGTAGCAAGTACAGCCAGGCCAGCCCGAGCACTACCCCGACAGTCAGCGCGAGCGAGTAGCGCAGCTGGGTATAGGCGCTGCGGGCGACCATGTCCCAGATATCGGCGAGCCGGTCGTAGGGCCGCAGGCTCAGTACGTCGGTGGTGAGACCGAGCCAGCAGCGCCCGCCCGCCCGCTTCAGCAGCCTGCCGAGCGCTACATCGTCGATCCGCGCGTCGCGGATCTGGGCCAGGCCGCCGGCCGCCGCCAGGGCTCTGGCGCGGACCAGCATGCAGCCGCCGGCTGCGGCCGCGGTCCGTGAGTGCGGCCGGCTGACGCGGGGGAACGGGTACAGCTGCGCGAAGAAGTAGACGAAGGCCGGGACGAGGAGCTTCTCCGGCCGGTTGCCGGTGCGCAGCAGCGCCATCTGGGACACCAGCGCGTACTCGCCGTCGGCTGCCGCACCCGCCAGCCTGGCGAGCACGCCGGGCGCATAGGCGACGTCGGCGTCGGTGAACAGGATGCAGTCGGTATCCGCGCCGACGGCGCGGGCGCCTTCAGCCATCGCCCAGACCTTGCCGGCCCAGCCGGGCGGGGTCGGCCGGGCGCTGATGACCGCCGCGCCGAGTTCGGTGGCGACCTTCGCGGTGTCGTCCGCGCTGTCGTCGTCGACCACGATGACGGCGAACTGGCCCTGATAGTCCTGACTCAGCAGCGTCGGGAGGCAGGCGGGGAGGATGTCGGCCTCGTTCCTGGCCGGAACGACTGCCGTCACCGACGGCGGGCGCTCCAACCACGGATGGCCGGAGCCTCGGTCACCTGGGGGCAGCCGGTGCCCGGTACGCCAGTAGCCGCCGCGCAGCGTCAGCAGGTACAGCCACGCCAGCGTCGCGGCAGACGTCAGCGCGCAGATGGTGAAAACGACAGTCTCCTCATCCGTCAGGCTCCTCATCCGTCAGGGACGGCCCTTCGTCAGTGCGAGTCGCGCGCGACCCGGTCGCCGCTGGAGCCGACGAGGAAGTCTAGGTCAGCGCCGGCGTCGGCGCCGAGTACGTGGTCCACGTAGAGCTTCTCCCAGCCTCGAGTCGGGCGGGCGACGGATGCGGCCAGGGCCGGCGATAGCTGCCTGGCGTCAAGTTCATCGTCTGGCAGCTCGACCGAGAGGCTGCGCCGCTGGACGTCGAGGCTGATCCAGTCACCGGTGCGGATCTTCCCGAGCGGGCCGCCTGCTGCCGCTTCGGGGGCGATGTGCAGTACGACCGTGCCGTAAGCGGTGCCGCTCATCCGCCCGTCGCACAGGCGGACCATGTCCCGGACGCCGAGTCGGAGCAGCTTGGTCGGCAGCGGCAGGTTCGCGACCTCCGGCATGCCCGGGTAGCCGCGAGGACCGCAGCCGCGCAGCACGAGCACGCTGTCGGCGTCGACGTCGAGGTCGGGGGAGTCGAGTCGGGCATGCAGGTCCTCGACCGAGTCAAAGACGACGGCGCGGCCTCGGTGCCGCAGCAGGTGGGGTGACGCCGCGGCCGGCTTGATGATCGCGCCGGCTGGGGCGAGGTTGCCGTACAGCACCGCGATCCCGGCGTTCGGCTGGAGCGGGGTATCCCGGCTGCGGATCACGTCCCGGTCCCAGATCTCCGCGTCCGCAAGGGACTCGACCAGGGGCCTGCCGGTGACCGTGATGGCGTCGGGATCGAGCAGGTCGGCTACCTCGCGCAGCACGGCCGCGAGCCCGCCGGCCCGGTACAGGTCTTCCATCAGGTACTTCCCGGACGGCTGCAGGTCTACCAGCAGCGGCACGCCCGCGGCCAGCCGGTCGAAGTCGGGCAGTGTCAGTGGCAGCCCGAGCCGCCCGGCGATGGCCAGCAGGTGCACGACGGCGTTGGTCGAGCCGCCGATCGCGGCGAGAGCGACGATCGCATTGCGGAACGAGCTCATGGTCAGGACCTGGCTGGGCCGGCGGCTGGCGGCGACCATCTCGACGATCAGCCTGCCGGTCTCGTGCGCGCGGGCCAGCAGGCGGCTGTCGGCCGCAGGAATCCCGGCGGTGCCCGGCAAGACCGTGCCGAGCGCCTCGGCCAGCAGGCCCATGGTCGAGGCGGTGCCCATGGTGTTGCAGTGCCCGCGGCTGCGGATCACCGCCGACTCCGACGCCAGGAACGCGTCCTGGCTCAGCGTTCCGGCCCGGACTTCCTCGCTGAGACGCCAGACGCTGGTGCCGCAGCCGAGCGCGTTGCCGCGGAAGGTGCCGGTCAGCATCGGGCCGCCGGGGACGACCACTGCGGGCAGGTCGACCGAGGCGGCCGCCATGAGGAGCGAGGGAATCGTCTTGTCGCAGCCGCCCAGCAAGACGACGCCGTCCACGGGGTTGGCGCGCAGCATCTCCTCGGTCGCCATCGCGGCCATGTTGCGCCACAGCATCGCGGTGGGCCGGACCTGGGTCTCACCGAGCGACACGACGGGCAGGTTCAGCGGCACGCCGCCGGCCGCCCAGATGCCCTGCCGGACGTGCTCGGCTACCTCGTTCAGGTGGCTGTTGCACGGCGTCAGATCGGACGCCGTGTTGGCGATCGCGATCTGCGGACTGCCCGTGAAGGCGGAGTCCGGCAGGCCACGGCGCATCCAGGCACGGTGGATGTAAGCATTGCGGTCCGCGCCCTCGTACCACTGTGCGCTGCGTAGCTCAGGCATGCGTCTTCCAACTGTTGGATACTGTCTTATAAATGGGTATACCGGTACGGTACTCCCGTGGACGGGCCTGGGAGCAGGACACGGTGGGCAGCGGTGGTCGCGTCTGACGACGTGTACGGCCTAGGCGAGGGCCCGCTGTGGGATCCGCAGCGCCGTCGCGTGCTGTGGGTTGACGTCGACGCCGGCGCGGTCCATGAGGGCGGCCTTGCTGGGGATCACGTCGTCCATCGACGATCCTGGCACCTCGACCGGACGGTTGGCGCCGTGGTCTGCTCCGCGGCCGGTGACCTGCTGGTCGCGGGCGCGCAGGGCCTGATCGCCGTGACCGAGGCCGGCCGGGTTCCTGGACCGACCATCGTGGCGCAGCCAACGCGGCGGCTCAATGACGGCGGCTGCGACCCAGCGGGCAACTTCCTGGTGGGGACGCTCGCGCTCGATGGTGCCCGCGGCGGCGAGAGCTTGGTCAGGATCGAGCGCGATCAGCGCGTGACCGTGCTCGATGACGACCTGACCTTGTCCAATGGCCTCGCCTGGAGCGCTGACGGCACGCTGCTGTACAGCGTGGACACTGTTCCCGGTGTCGTCTGGGTCCGCTCCTACGACACGGCAAGCGGCTGTGTCGGCACCCGCCGGGAGTGGCTGCGCGTCGCCGACGGCAGTCCCGACGGGATCTGCATGGACGCCGAGGGTCACCTGTGGATCGCCTGCTGGGGTGCTGGTCAGGTACGTCGCTATACGCCCGACCGGCGGCTCGCGGGGATCGTTGACGTGCCTGCCCCGCACACGAGCAGCGTCGCATTCGTCGGCGATGGTCTCGACCAGTTGCTCATCACCACCGCGACCGTCGATCTGGCCGAGGAGCAGCTGGCCGCGTTCCCTGACTCGGGGCGGCTGTTCCTCGCTGACGTTGGCGTCGCGGGCCTGCCGGTCACGGCCTGGTCGGGCTGGGCGGACAGGTGACCTGGTAATGCGTGCTCTCGTCATCACCGGGCCGGGCGAGGCTGAGGTCCGGGACGTCGCGCCGCCCGAGCCGCGGCCCGGTGAGGTCGTCGTCGACGTGGACCGGGCCGGCGTTTGCGGTACCGACTTGGAGCTCTTCACCGGCGAGATGAGCTACCTGCATACCGGTCAGGCGCAGTACCCCCTGCGGATCGGGCATGAATGGACGGGCACGATCTCCGTCCTCGGAGCGGGGACTGACTCGTCCTGGCTCGGGCGCCGGGTTGCCGGCGACACGATGATCGGCTGCGGCCACTGCACCCGATGCCGGACCGGCCGCCACCATGTCTGCGCCGACCGGTATGAGATCGGCGTTCGCAACGGCTGGCCCGGCGCGCTCGCCGAGCAACTGCGTGTGCCTGTGAGCGGGCTCCACAAGCTCCCCGGCACCGTCGACGCGACGCTCGGCGCGCTCGTCGAGCCGGGAGCCAACGCCCTGCGCGCCGTCGAGGGTGCCGGCCTGCGGCCTGGTGACCGGCTGCTCGTGCTCGGACCTGGCACCATCGGCTTGCTCGCCGCGAAGTTCGGCTTGGCACAAGGCGCCGAGGTGCACCTGCTCGGCCTGACCACCGCGTCGATGGACTTCGCGGCCTCGATCGGCTTCGACAGCGTCTGGACTCGCGAGACGCTGCCCGACCTGCCGTACGACGCAGTCATCGACGCCTCCAACGCTGCTCTCCTGCCGGCGCTTGCCGCCGACCTCGTCGAACCAGGGCGGCGGGTGGTCTACATCGGCCTCGCTGGCGAGCCCAGCCTCGTCGACTCCCGCGCTCTCGCCCTGAAGGATGTCACCGCCGTCGGCGTGCTCGGGGGCTCCAGCGCGATCGCCGGGACGATCGAGCTATACGCCTCCGGCGTCGTGGACCCGCGTCCGCTCGTCGCCGCCACCGTCGGCCTGGACGACATCACCGCCGTCCTGGCCGGCCACCGTCGGCCCGAATGGGGCGCTGCCCCGAAAGTCCATGTCGACCCGCGTCGCTGACGCGCCGCTAGGATTCCGCCCGCTCGGCTGAGTCGAGCGGCTGGCCGACTCTGTCAGCCAGCCGCTCACCTGGATCAGCGGTCCGTCCGCAACCTCCTGGTTACCCAGTGACGAGCGTGAACGTCCCGCCGCCGACCTTCACGCCGTTACCGGAGCCGATGGCCTTGAACCCGGTCGCGGTCTTCACGATGACCTCGAAGGCGAAGAAGTACAGCGGATGCCCGGCGTAGGCCACCTGGGTCCCGCTCGGCACTTTGAGCGTGTTGACGTTGACCGCCATCGGGGCGTTCGTCACGCCGGGGAATCCGCTGGTCAGCATCGGTGGCCAGGCGCGGGCACAGGCGCCGGTGCAGTTGCTGACCCCGCTGCCCGTCACGTCCTTGGAGTACTGGTACAGCGGGAACAGCTCCCAGCCGACTCCCGTCATCATCGGCGCGGCGAGGACCTGATGTCCGCCGAGCCGGACCGTCGTGATCGCGCCCGCCCACGGCGCCGCCAGGCCGGACGGCGACACCAGGTACCAGACGCCGTGCCACGGCGGCAGCGACGGCTCGTTCCAGCCTTCACCGGTGACCTGGAAGGGCCCGGAGTCAAACAGGTAGAGCGGATGCCCGTAGTAAGTGATCTGGACCCCCACGTGGGCACGCCGGACGGTGCCGAGATGAGACTGCGACACGCCGCCGGCAGCCCGCGGCTTGCCCGTCGTCGTGATGGCCGGCCACTCGGCCTGCTTGTCGCCCGACGGCCCGGTGCACAGCAGCCTGCCAATCGGCGTGTTCACCGGCCGCGCGGTGCAGCCGAACTGGCGTCCGTGGTCACTGGTGATGAGGTACAGGCTGAAGCCCTTGTACTTGCCTGAGCCGACGACTAAGGCCGGGCCGAATGCGGTGCTGCGGGTGGTGATCACGGTTCCCGCTGCCGCGGCCGCCCGGTGGGCGGCACCAGCGGCGGCACTGGCGGTGCTCGCCGTCACGAGCGGCACCCCGGCGATGACTGCAAGCGATGCGATCGCGAATGATCTGGACGAAAACCTCATGCGCATGTCCCCCTCGGTGCGCGAACTGGAGCGGCTCACCGGTCCAGGCTGTTCCCCGCGACTACCGCCTCACATGAGGCGGGTCGTGTCAACGGGACGCGCCGGCGCGCGTCCGGGTAGCCTGCGAAGATGACGCAGCCGGGCGGCGAAACCAGGACTGTCCGCCCGTTTGCTCGCGCCGACCTGACGGCGACTGTTGCGACGCTCGTGCGCGCGTTCGACGACGACCCGGTGATGATGTGGATCTTCCCGGACGAGCGGATGCGCCGCCGGCGGCTGCCCGGCTTCTTCGCCGGGACGCTGCGCGGGACCAGCCTCCGGCATGAAGGCACGGAGGTCTGCGTGCGCCAGGATGTGGGCCAGAGTCAGGTGCTCGGCGGCGCCATCTGGCTGCCGCCCGGCACGTGGCGGCCGCCGCTGTGGCGCCAGCTCGTGGCCCTGCCGAGCGTGGCGGTCAGGCTCGGGTCCCGGCTGGCGGCGGCGAGCGCCACGTACGGCGCGCTGCTGCGCCTGCACCCGGAGAGACCGCACTGGTACCTGTCCGGCATCGGCACCGATCCACCCGTGCAGGGCACCGGCGTGGGTGGTGAGCTCATGCGCTCGCGGCTGGCCCGCTGCGACGCCGCCCGCCTGCCCGCGTACCTGGAGTCGAGCAAGGAGCAGAACGTGCCCTTCTATGAGCGGCACGGCTTCCGGGTCACCGGCGAGCTCACCATCCCCGGCGGCGGGCCTACGCTCTGGCTCATGTGGCGCAATCCGGCGGAGGAGGCAGGCTGATGGAGGTCATTGGCGGAGCGGGCGTTTTCACGGGACCGCCGGCGGGGGAGGCAGTGACCTGGGTCGAGCACTTGCGTGTAACCGACCTCAGCGTGGGGACGTACAGCATCCCGGCCGGCGGCACCGACGAGCAGTCACCGCATACTGAAGACGAGATCTACGTCGTCATGACCGGCCGGGCCACGCTTGAGTCGGCCGGTGACAAGGCCGAGGTGCGGCCGGGCACGGTGGTCTACGTGCCTGCCGGTGAGGTACACCGCTTCACCGACATAGCCGAGGACCTGGCTGCCGTGGTCTTCTTCGCGCCGGCCGAATACTCACGGGCCGCCGAGGGTTAGCGGGAGTGTTTTTTCGGTATTACGGCTATTAAGAAGTTCGTGAGAGGCGGTCCGGATGAGCGGTAGGACAGTCCCGGATGCCGAGCGCCTGCTGACGCCCGCGGAGGTGGCCGCCATGTTCCGTGTCGACCCTAAGACGGTGACCAGGTGGGCACGGGATGGCAGGCTGACGTCCGTCCGGACACTCGGCGGGCACCGGCGGTACCGGGAGTCAGAGGTGCTCGAGCTACTGCGCGCTGCGCACTCGGAGGCCGGCGACTAGCCATAGAGTTGCGGTGTGGCAGATCCGGCAAGTTACCGGCCGGCACCCGGCTCTATCCCTGAGTCGCCTGGGGTCTACCGGTTCCGTGACGAGCGCGGCCGGGTCATCTACGTCGGTAAGGCCAAGAGCCTGCGGTCCCGCCTGAACTCCTACTTTGCCGACTTCGCTGGCCTGCACCCGCGCACTCAGTCGATGCTCCGCGCCGCGGCCCGGGTCGACTGGACCGTGGTCGGCACCGAGGTCGAGGCGCTCCAGCTGGAGTATTCCTGGATCAAGGAGTTCGACCCGAGGTTCAATGTCCGCTACCGGGACGACAAGAGCTATCCGTACCTGGCCGTGCTGATGAACGAGGAGTTCCCGCGGGTCCAGGTCATGCGGGGCGCCAAGCGCCGCGGCGTCCGCTACTTCGGGCCGTACTCGCACGCCTGGGCGATCCGGGACACCGTCGACACCCTGCTGCGGGTCTTCCCGGTGCGTACCTGCTCGGCCGGGGTCTTCAAGCGGGCCGGCCAGATCGGCCGGCCGTGCCTGCTCGGCTACATCGGCAAGTGCTCGGCTCCGTGCGTGGGCCGGATCGACGCGGCCGAGCACCGGCGCCTGGCCGAGGAGTTCTGCGACTTCATGGCCGGGCAGACGGGCCGGTTCATCAGGCGGCTTGAGAGCGAGATGCGCGCGGCCGCCGCGGCGGAGGAGTACGAGCGGGCCGCCCGCCTGCGCGACGACATCCAGGCGCTCCAGCGCGCGCTGGAAAAGCAGGCCGTGGTGCTGCCCGACGGCACTGACGCCGACGTGATCGCGCTTGCCGAGGATCAGCTCGAGGCTGCCGTGCAGGTCTTCTACGTGCGCGGCGGCCGGGTACGCGGCCAGCGCGGCTGGGTCGTGGACAAGGTCGAGGACATCACCACCGAAGAACTCGTCGAGCACTTCCTCGGTCAGGTCTATGACGAGGATCCGGTCGGCGACGACGGCTCGCGGTCCGGCCGCTCGGCCAGGATCCCGCGCGAGGTCCTGGTACCCGCGCTGCCACCCGACTCGGCCACCGTGGAGGAGTGGCTGGGCGCGCGCCGCGGCGGCCGGGTCAGCCTCCGGGTGCCGCAGCGCGGCGACAAGCGGGCGCTGCTGGACACCGTGGCCCGCAACGCCGGTGAGTCGCTCGCGCTGCACAAGACACGCCGGGCCAGCGACCTGACCACACGCAGCGTGGCGCTGACCGAGATTCAGGAGTCTCTCGCGCTGGACGAGGCGCCGCTGCGGATCGAGAGCTACGACGTCTCGAACCTGCAGGGCACGCATGTCGTCGCGTCGATGGTCGTCTTCGAGGACGGCCTCGCGCGCAAGTCGGAGTACCGCAGGTTCGCGATCAAGGGCCTGGATGGCAGCGACGACGTGGCCGCCATCCATGAGGTGATCACCCGCCGGTTCCGCCGGTACCTGGACGAGCAGGCGGCGACGGCCACGGCCGATCCGGACGAGCTGCCGCCGGGGGACCCCGAGCCGCGGCGTAAGTTCGCCTACCCGCCCAACCTGCTAGTGATCGACGGCGGCCCGGCCCAGGTCGGCGCGGCGGTCCGAGCCCTGGAGGAGCTGGGGATCGTCGACGTCGCGGTCTGCGGCCTGGCCAAGCGGCTGGAGGAGGTCTGGCTGCCGGGCGAGGACGGCCCGGTGATCCTGCCGCGCACCAGCGAGGGCCTGTACCTGCTCCAGCGCATCAGGGACGAGGCCCACCGGTTCGCCATCACCTATCACCGGGCCAAGCGGTCGGCCGCGCTGACGGCGAGTGAGCTGGACGGCGTGCCTGGCCTCGGGCCGGCGCGGCGGGCTACGCTGCTCCGGCAGTTCGGCTCCGTGCGCAAGCTCAGCGCAGCGACGGCGGAGGAGATCGCCGCCTTGCCCGGTTTCGGCCTGCGCACCGCGGCAGCGGTATACACGGCCCTCCACGGGCCAGGGGGGCCGAGGGGGGCCGAGCATGAGCGGTGAGGACGCGGCACAGGAGATCGTCATCATCACGGGACTGTCCGGTGCCGGCCGCAGCACGGCGGCGAAGTCGCTGGAGGACCTCGACTGGTTCGTCGCCGACAACCTGCCTGCGGACCTGCTGCCCACCATGGCGGATCTGGCCAGGCGGGCCAGGGGCGCGGTGCCGAGGCTGGCGGCCGTCGTCGACATTCGCAGCCGCGCGTTCTCGACCGACCTGAAGTCCGCGATCGGGGATCTGAACGCCAGGGGCGTGCGGCCGTACGTCGTGTTCCTCGAGGCCTCGGACGAGACGCTGGTGCGCAGGTTCGACAGCGTCTCGCGCCCGCACCCGCTCCAGGAGGGCGCCCTGGTGGTGGACGGGATCGCCGCCGAGCGCGAGCTGCTTCAGGGCATGCGGGCCGAAGCGGACCTGGTACTGGACACCACCGACCTGAACGTGCACGAGCTTCGGTCCCGGATGCGGGACGCCTTCGCCACCGAGGCCGACGCGGCGCTGAGCGTCAGCGTCGTGTCCTTCGGCTTCAAGTACGGCCTGCCAGTGGACGCCGACATGGTGGCGGACTGCCGCTTCCTGCCGAATCCGCACTGGGTGCCCGATCTGGCGCCGCAGACCGGCCGCGACGCGCCCGTGATCGATTACGTGCTGGGCCAGCCGGGCGCGCGCGACTTCGTGGACGCGTTCGTCCGCGCGGTGCAGATCGCGCTCGCCGGCTATGACCGGAGCGGGCGCCACTTCGTGCTGCTCGCGGTGGGCTGCACCGGCGGCAAGCACCGCAGCGTCGTGATCGCCGACGAGATGGCGGCCCGGCTGTCGAAGACCTGGCCTGGCATTCAGGTCAGCCACCGCGACCTGGGCCGCGAGTAGGCGCGAGTGCAGATCCCCGAGGAGCACCCGCCGGGACGGCCGCCGCGCCGCCGGGTGGTGGCGCTCGGTGGCGGGCACGGCCTGCACGCCTCGCTGTCCGGCCTGCGAAGGGTAACCAGGGATCTGACCGCGATCGTGACGGTGGCGGACGACGGCGGCTCGAGCGGCCGGCTGCGCCGCGAGTTCGGCGTGCTGCCGCCGGGTGACCTGCGAATGGCCCTGGCCGCCTTGTGCGGTGACGACGCCTGGGGCACGACCTGGAGCCGGGTGATCCAGCACCGGTTCGCCGCGGGGGAGGGCGGGCTGGCCGGCCACGCGGTCGGCAACGTGCTCATCGTGGCCCTCTGGGAACTGCTCGGCGACACCGTGCAGGGCCTGGACTGGGTCGGCCGGCTGCTTGGCGCGCACGGCCGCGTGCTGCCGATGTCGGCGGTTCCGCTGAGTCTCGTGGCAGAGGTTGAGGGGGCAGATCCGGACAGGCCGGACGAGGTGAGCATCGCTGTGGGCCAGGTGGCCTGCGCGACGACCACCGGACGGGTACGGTCGGTATCACTGATACCCGCTGACCCGCCCGCATGCCCGGAAGCTGTGCAGGCGATCGGGGCGGCGGACTGGGTGGTGCTCGGGCCTGGCTCGTGGTTCACCAGCGTGCTGCCGCACCTGCTGGTACCAGACCTGGCCGCGGCGCTGGTTGGGACTCGAGCGCGGAGGCTGGTAGCGCTGAATCTGGCGCCACAACCCGGTGAGACCGAGGGGTTCTCGCCGCACGCCCACCTGGAGGTCCTCGCGGACCATGCGCCTGATCTGGCGATCGATGTGGTGCTAGCCGACCGAACCGCGGTCCGCGGCGCCACGGCGCAGCTGGAGAAGGCGGCGGGCCTGCTCGGCGCCCGGCTCGTGCTCGCCGACCTGGCGGTCGGCGACGGGTCGCCGCGGCACGACCCGCGTCGCCTGGCGGGCGCATTCGCGCAGATATTTGAGGGGGAGTGAGGTTGATGGCGCTGACCGGCCTGGTCAAGGATGAGCTCAGCAGGGTAAGCGTGCTGAAGCCATGCTGCCGCAAGGCCGAGGTGTCGACCATCCTGCGATTCGCTGGCGGTCTGCACCTGGCGGCCGGCCGCATCGTGGTGGAGGCCGAGCTCGACACCGGGGCCGCAGCGCGCCGCCTGCGCAAGGACATCGCCGAGGTCTTCGGGCATGCGTCCGACCTGGTGGTGCTCGCTCCCGGCGGCCTGCGCAAGGGCAACCGCTACGTCGTGCGCGTGCACGCCGACGGCGAGAGCCTGGCCCGGCAGTCAGGCCTGGTGGACAACCACGGCCGCCCGGTGCGCGGGCTGCCGCGCCAGGTGGTCTCCGGCACCACCTGCGACTGCGAGGCCGCCTGGCGGGGGGCGTTCCTGGCGCACGGCTGCCTGACCGAGCCGGGCAGGTCCATGTCGCTCGAGGTGACCTGCCCGGGTCCGGAGGCCGCGCTGGCCATGGTCGGCGCCGCCCGGCGGCTGAAGATCCACGCCAAGGCCCGCGACGTGCGCGGCGTGGACCGGGTCGTGGTGCGGGACGGCGACTCGATCAGCGCCCTGCTGACCAGGCTCGGCGCCCACGACAGCGTGCTGGCCTGGGAAGAGCGCAGGATCCGGCGAGAGGTGCGGGCCACGGCGAACAGGCTCGCCAACTTCGACGACGCCAACCTCCGCCGAAGCGCACGGGCCGCCGTCGCGGCCGGGGCGCGGGTCGAGCGCGCGCTGGAGATCCTCGGGCCTGAGGCCCCCGATCACCTCATCGTCGCGGGCGAGCTGCGGATCAAGCACCGGCAGGCGAGCCTGGAGGAGCTCGGCCAGCTGGCCGAGCCTGCCCTCACCAAGGACGCGATCGCCGGCCGGATCCGGCGCCTGCTCGCCCTCGCCGACCGCCGCGCCATGGAACTCGGCGTGCCTGGCACCGAGGCGACCCTGACCGCGGACATGCTGGTGCCCTAGCACGGTAATGTTCGGACGGCAGTGCAGGCAGCACGGCAGGGCAGGCAGCACCGCAGGGCAGGCCAGCGAGAGGGAGCGCATTACACGTGAGCGTCCGGGTAGGGATCAACGGGTTCGGCCGGATCGGGCGGAACTTCTGGCGAGCTGTGCACGCGGGCGGCGGCGGCGACATCGAGATCGTCGCGGCGAACGACCTGGGCGACCTGGCCACGTGCGCGCACTTGCTGAAGTACGACACGCTGCTCGGCACACTCGAGGACGAGGTGACGGCCGACGGCGACGTGATCCGGGTAGGCCGGCACTCGATCAAGATGCTGGCCGAGCGGGACCCGGCGGCGCTGCCGTGGGGCGAGCTCGGCGTGGACGTGGTGATCGAGTCAACCGGGCGGTTCACCAGCGCCCCGGACGCGGGCAAGCACCTCGCTGGCGGGGCTCGCAAGGTGATAATCTCCGCGCCGGCCAAGGGCGAGGACATCACGATCGTGATGGGCGTCAACGACGATAAGTACGACCCGGCGAGCCACCACATCATCTCCAATGCCTCCTGCACGACGAACTGCGTCGCGCCGATGGCGAAGGTGCTGAACGACAGCTTCGGGATCCGCAAGGGCCTGATGACGACGATCCACGCCTACACCAATGACCAGGTGATCCTGGACTTCCCGCACAAGGACCTGCGCCGGGCCAGGGCTGCGGCGCAGAACATCATCCCGACCACCACCGGCGCGGCCAAGGCCACCGCGCTGGTGCTGCCCGAGCTGCAGGGGAAGCTGGACGGGCTGGCCATGCGGGTGCCGGTGATGGACGGCTCGGTGACCGACCTGGTCGTCCAGCTCGATCGCGAGGCCAGCGTGGCGGAGGTCAACGCCGCCTACCGGGCCGCCGCGGACGGCCCGCTGAAGGGCTACCTGCACTACACGAGCGACCCCATCGTCTCGTCGGACATCGTCGGCACGCCATACTCCTGCACCTTCGACTCGGAGCTCACCATGGCGTTCGGCGACCAGGTCAAGGTCATCGGCTGGTACGACAACGAGTGGGGGTACTCCAACCGCCTCGCCGACCTGACGGTACTGGTCGGCACCGGGCTGGCCGGGCGATGAAAGGGCTGGACTCGCTCGACGTCGCCGGCAAGGTCGTGCTGCTGCGCGCTGACCTGAACGTTCCGCTCGACGGTACGACCATTACCGATGACGGCCGGATCCGGGCCAGCCTGCCGACCATCCGCAGACTGCGCGACCGAGGCGGCCGGGTGCTGATCGTCGCGCACCTGGGGCGGCCGAAGGGCGATACGTACGCCGACCGGGCCGCCGCCGGCCCGTCGCTCGCGCCGGTGGCTGCCAGGCTCAGTGAGCTGCTCGGCATCCCGGTGCCGCTGGCCAGGGACGTGGCCGGAGAGACGGCCCATGCCGTGGCGGCCAGCCTGGCCGACGGGGATGTGGGCATGCTGGAGAACATCAGGTTCGAGCCGGCCGAGACTAGCAAGATCGACGAGGCGCGGGCCGAGCTGGCGGGCCGGCTGGCGGCACTGGCCGACGTCTATGTGGGCGATGGGTTCGGTGCGCTGCACCGCAAGCACGCGAGCGTGTACGACGTGCCCGGCTTGCTGCCGCACGCGGCGGGGGACCTCGTGCTGGCCGAGGTCGCGGTGCTGGAGCAGCTGACCCGCGATCCGGCCCGGCCGTACGTGGTGGTGCTCGGCGGCGCCAAGCCGTCTGACAAGCTCGCCGTCATCGCTAACCTGCTCGACAAGGCCGACCGGATCCTGATCGGCGGCGGCATGTCATATACCTTCCTCGCGGCCGAGGGCTACGAGGTCGGCAAGTCGCTGCTCGAGGCCGACCGTCTCGACGACGTCAGGAAGGTCATGGCGGATGCGACCGCGCGCGGGGTCGAACTCGTCCTGCCGGTCGACCTGGTCGGCGCCGTCGACTACGCACCTGACGCCGAGCACGAGGTGTTCCCGGTGACGGCGTTCCCGGCCGACCGGGAGAGCCTGGACATGGGCCCTGCCACCAGGGAGCTGTTCGCCGCGAAGCTGGCCGACGCGGCCACGGTCTTCTGGAACGGCCCGGTCGGCGTGTTCGAGTTCCCGGCCTTTGCCGCGGGCACGAGGGCGGTCGCGGAGGCGATCATCCGGCTGCCAGGCCTGACCGTCGTCGGCGGCGGCGACTCCGCGGCCGCGGTCCGCCGCCTGGGGCTGCCCGAGGACGGATTCCGCCACATCTCGACCGGCGGCGGGGCCAGCCTGGAGTACCTGGAGGGCGCGACGCTGCCCGGGCTGGCGGCGTTGGCGTGAGGAAGCCGCTGGTCATCGGCAACTGGAAGATGCACAACAACCACTTCGAGGCCATCGCGCTGACCCAGAAGCTCGGCTGGGGGCTGACCGACAAGGACTTCATCGCCGCCGATATCGCGATCCTGCCGCCGTTCACGGCGCTGCGCAGCGTCCAGACGCTGATCGACGGGGACAAGCTGCGACTGGTTCACGGCGCCCAGGACGTCTCGGCGCACGAGGACGGCCCGTACACCGGCGACATCTCAGCCCGGATGCTCGCCAAGCTCGGCTGCCAGTTCGTGCTGGCCGGGCACTCCGAACGGCGGCAGCACCACAACGAGGACGACGCCCTGATCAACGCCAAGGTCCGGGTTATTCTGCAGCGGGAGATGACGCCCGTGCTGTGCGTCGGGGAGCCGCTGGCCGTGCGACAGGCCGGGGAGCACCTGGCCTATACCCTCGGCCAGCTTGACGGCGGGCTGGCGGGCCTCTCGGCCGAGCAGGTGTCCAGGCTGGTGAT
Organism: uncultured Actinomycetota bacterium; assembly: GCA_963792725.1. Taxonomy (GTDB): domain Bacteria; phylum Actinomycetota; class Actinomycetes; order Streptosporangiales; family Streptosporangiaceae; genus JAJYUU01. Next base: position 140,649 of record CAWBXJ010000007.1, read on the forward strand.
CGCGTACGAGCCGGTCTGGGCGATCGGCACGGGTGAGGTCGCCACCCCGGCGGACGCGCAGGAGGTGTGCACCGCCATCCGGAACCGGATTTCGGCCGTTCAGGGGGACGCGGTGGCGACCACTACGCGTATCCTGTATGGCGGGTCAGTAAAGCCCGACAATATGCCTGCGATCATGGCCGAGGCAGACGTCGACGGGGCCCTAGTCGGCGGCGCGAGCCTTGATGCCGGTGAATTCGTCAGAATCTGCCGGTATCGTGATCAGAGCGCGGCCCTCAGATGAGAGACGAGTAATCCAGTGACTGTCGCATTCTCCGTGATCTTGATCATCACAAGCCTGCTGATGGTGCTGCTCGTCCTGCTGCACAAGGGCAAGGGCGGCGGCTTGTCCGACCTGTTCGGCGGCGGTATTTCATCCTCGCTTGGCTCGTCGTCGGTGGTTGAGCGGAATCTCGACCGGATCACGGTCTTCACTGGCATCATCTGGTTCGTCTGCATCGTCGTGCTTGGGATCCTGGACAAGCACTGATCCTCAGCACGGCAGTGAGTAGTCGGCGGCATGATGACCGCGTCTTGAGCAAGGGGTGAGCAGTGAGTAGTGGCAACGCCATTCGCGGCAGCCGGGTCGGAGCTGGGCCGATGGGTGAGGCCGAGCGCGGCGAGGCGGCTCCGCGGGTCCGCGTTTCGTTCTGGTGCTGCAACCGGCACGAGACGATTCCCAGCTTCGCCTGCGATGCGGCCATTCCGGAGTTCTGGGACTGCCCGCGCTGCGGCCTGCCTGCGGGCCAGGACGAGGCGAACCCGCCTGCGCCGCCACACGCCGAGCCCTACAAGACGCACCTGGCTTACGTGAAGGAGCGCCGCAACGACACCGACGGCGCCGCGATCCTGGCCGAGGCCCTCGACCGCCTCCGCAAGGGCGCCTGAGCTAGCACCGCGCAAGGGCGCCTAATGCGCGAAGCCGCTGCGCTGCCCGCTGGGCAGCAGCGGCACGGGCGGCTGGGGCGCGGCGGCGAGCACCTCGACCTGCGTGCGCAGGTCGCTCAGCAGCTGGTCGGCTAGATCACGAGAGAAGCCGTTCCGCACCACGATGCGCAGCACGGCGGTCTGTTCCATGTTCGCCGGGAAGGTGTAGGCGGGAACCAGCCAGCCACGCTGGCGGAGCCGCTCGGACAGGTCGAACACGCTGTACGAGACCGCAGCCGGATCGGCGAGCCGGAACGCGAGCACGGGCAGGTCGCTGCCGTCGGAGATCAGCTCGAACGGTCCGATGGCGCCGATCTGCGCGGCCATATGCTTCGCGACGTCCTGGCAGGCCCGCTGAACCTGCCGGTAGCCGTCGAAGCCGAGGCGAAGGAAGTTGTAGTACTGCGCCGCGACCTGACCGCCCGGCCTGGAGAAGTTCAGCGCGAATGTCGGCATCTCACCGCCGAGGTAGTTGACCTTGAAGATCAGGTCTTCGGGCAGCGCGTCGACGTCGCGCCAGATGACCCAGCCGACGCCCGGATACACCAGTCCGTACTTGTGCCCTGAGCTGTTGATCGAGGCCACCCGCGGCAGCCGGAAGTCCCACTCGAGCTCAGGCACCAGGAATGGGGCGACGAATCCGCCGGACGCGGCGTCGACGTGGATGGAGACGTCAAGGCCGGTCCGCTGCTGCAGCCCGTCAAGCGCAGCGGCGATCTCGGCGACCGGCTCGTAGGCGCCGTCCATTGTGGAGCCGAGGATCGCGACGACGCCGATGGTGTTCTCGTCGCAGTGTGCAGCGGCCTCGGCTCCGGTCAGGTGCAGGCGGCCTGGCTCCATCGGCACCAGCCGGGGCTCGACCTGCCAGTAGCGGCAGAACTTCTCCCAGCAGACCTGGACGCCCGCGCTCATGACCAGGTTGGGACTGGCGGGCACCGAGCCCCCCTGGCGAGCCCGCCAGCGCCAGAGCAGCGCCAGGCCGCCGAGCATGCAGGCTTCGCTGGACCCGGTCGTCGAGCAGCCCGTGGCCGGATCGTCGGCGTGCCAGAGCTCGGCCAGGATGTTGACGCAGCGCCGCTCGAGCTCGGCAGTCTGCGGATATTCGTCCTTGTCGATCATGTTCTTGCTGAAGCAGTCGGCCATCAGCAGCCCGGCCTGCGGTTCCATCCACGTGGTGACGAACGTCGCCAGGTTCAGCCTGGCGTTGCCGTCGAGCATCAGCTCATCCCGCACGATCTGGAGAGCGGTATCGGGGTCCATGCACTGCGCTGGCAGTTTGTGCCGCGGGACCGAGCTATCCAGGTCACAGCCGTAGATGGGGTTGACCTGGAGATCGACATTGCGGCGTGACACGTCGACCTTGCCGTGCAGTGGCATGCTGTCCTCTTTCTGGGTCAGAGCTGTTTCTGGGTCAGGGCTGGCTCTCTTGGCTTCCTGCGTCAGGCTCGCGGCGGTAGCGGGTGAACAGGAAGCCGTCGTCCGCCAGCACGTGGGCGAGGGACAGCCGGGTGGCGCGCGGAGGCGACGAAGCGACGATCCGGCCGGCCGAGCCGCCCGCCAGCACCGGGCTCGTGGTGAGGCACAGCTCGTCCAGCAGGTCGGCCTCGGCCAGGTGGCCAAGGAGCGTCGGGCCACCTTCGGCCAGGATGCCTTCATATCCGAGGTCGTGCAGCGCACGCACCGCGACGGCCAGGTCGAGCCGTTCCCGGCCTGCCTCGATGACGCGGGCGCGCCGGGCGATGGCCGCCCGTCGCTCGGGCGCGGCGGCCGCCGTGGTGACCACGATGGTCTGCGCGCCCGGCGCGGCCGCGGTGAGCAGCTGGCTGTCCGGGTCGAGATCCAGGCGGCCGGTGATTACGGCGATCGCCGGCACCGGCGCGCCTGCCGGGCGCAGGCTGGCCCAGATCTCGTCCGCCTGCACGGGCCGGTAGCGCTCCGCCCGGACCGTGCCGGCGCCGACCATGATCAAGTCGGCCAGGCTTCGCAGCACCGTGAACACCATCCGGTCGGCCGGGCCCGACAGCCCGCCGGAGCGGCCATCGACCGAGACGGCGCCGTCGGCGCTCGCCACCATGTTCGCGCGCAGGAGGGCATGCGGGCGAGCGGCCCCGTTCCCGTAGTAGGAAGCGAGCTCTGTGACGGCCGCGGGCGCGGAGCCCTGGGTGGCGCGAGGGACTACCTCAAGGTCTGGTCCCCCGACCGGATAGATCTTGCGCACGGCCAGCAGTCAATCAGATGCTCGCCGCTGGCGAGCCTGCATCCCTAGGTTGCCTGGAGGACCACGACGCAGCGGCCGGGGAGTTCCCTGGTGCTGGCGGGGGCGAGCAGGCGAGCGGCTACCTCGTCGGGCGGGCCGGCCGCATCGGGGCTGGCCCTGTCGGGGCTGGCAGTGTCGGGGCTGGCAGTGTCGGGGCTGGCAGTGTCGACCACGACTGACCAGCCCGCCGCGGCGTCGGCAGCCGGCAGCGTGAAGGTCACCGGCTGGTCGCTGGCGTTGAACAGGAGCAGGAAGCTGTGGTCGGTGATGGTCTCGCCGCGCGGCCCGGGTTCGGTGATGGCCTCGCCGTTGAGCAGCACGGCGAGCGATCGCGTGTCGCGGGCGCGCCAGTCTGACTCGGTCATCTCGGCGCCCGCAGGCGTGAGCCAGCTGATGTCGCGCTGGCCGCCCAGCTGACCGCTGAAGAATCTGCGCCGCCTGAACACCGGGTGCTCACGCCGCAGCGCGATCAGGCTGCTGGTGAACTCCAGCAGCCCGGCGTGCTGGCCAGCGGCCCCCCAGTCGACCCAGGAGATCGCGTTGTCCTGGCAGTAGGCGTTGTTGTTGCCCTGCTGGCTGCGGCCGAGCTCGTCCCCGGCCAGCAGCATCGGCACGCCCTGGGACAGCAGCAGAGTCGCCAGGAAGTTGCGCGTCTGGCGGGCTCGCAGCGCGCCGATGGCCGGGTCGTCCGTCGGGCCCTCGGTGCCGCAGTTCCAGGACCGGTTGTCGTTGCTGCCGTCGGCGTTGTCGTCACCGTTGGCCTCGTTGTGCTTGCCGTTGTAGCTGACCAGGTCGGCCAGCGTGAAGCCGTCGTGGCAGGTCACGAAGTTCACCGAGGCGACGGGGCGGCGGGCACTGGTCTCGTACAGGTCGCTCGAACCGCTGAGCCGGGAGGCGAACTCGGGCACCGACGCGGGCTGGCCGCGCCAGAAGTCCCGGACCGTGTCGCGGTACTTGCCGTTCCACTCGGTCCACAGTGGCGGGAACTTGCCGACCTGGTAGCCGCCGTCACCCACGTCCCACGGCTCGGCGATGAGCTTCACCTGAGAGACGACGGGATCCTGCTGGACGAGCTCGAAGAACGCCGACAGCCGGTCCACCTCGTGCAGTTCCCTGGCCAGGGCCGAGGCCAGGTCGAAGCGGAACCCGTCGACGTGCATGTCCAGGACCCAGTACCGCAGCGAGTCCATGATCAGCTGGAGCGCGTGCGGGTGCCGGACGTTGAGGCTATTGCCGCAGCCGGTGTAGTCGAGGTAGACGGACGGATCGGCGTCGTCGAGGCGGTAGTAGGCGGCGTTGTCGATGCCGCGGAAGGACAGCGTCGGCCCGAGCGCGCCGCTCTCGGCCGTGTGGTTGTAGACCACGTCGAGGATGACCTCGATGCCGGCCCCGTGCAGCGCCTTGACCATGGACTTGAACTCGGCGACCTGGCCGTGCGGCTCAGCCGAGCTTGAGTAGGCATTATGCGGGGCCAGGAAGCCGATCGTGTTGTAGCCCCAGTAGTTAGTCAGTCCGCGCTCCGCCAGCTGGTGCTCCGGCACCGACTGGTGGACGGGCATGAGCTCGATGGCGGTGACGCCGAGCTTGGCGAGATGGTCGATGATCGCGGGCGAGGCCAGGCCCGAGTAGGTGCCGCGCAACTCCGCCGGGACCTGCGGATGCCGCATGGTGAGGCCCCGGACGTGCGCCTCGTAGATCACAGTCTGGTGATAGGGGGTGCGCGGCTGCCGGTCGCCGGTCCAGTCGAAGTAGGGGTTGATCACCACGCTGCGCGGCATAAACGGCGCGCTGTCGGCGTCGTTGGACTCGGCTGGGTTGCCTGGCTGGTAGTCAAAGAGCGCCTGATCCCAGCGCAGGCTGCCGTCGACGGCCTTGCCGTAGGGGTCAAGCAGGAGCTTGGCCGGATTGCAGCGGAGACCCTGCTTCGGATCGAAGGGGCCGGTCACGCGGTAGGCGTAGCGCTGGCCTGGACCCACGGACGGCAGGTAGCAATGCCAGACGAAGCCGTCAACCTCAGTGAGGTCGAGCCGCGTCTCGGTACCTGACTCAGCTGGCCCGGCGGCGTCGAACAAGCACAGCTGGACCCGGTCAGCCACCTCGGAGAACAGGGCGAAATTGGTGCCAGAGCCGTCCCAGGTAGCCCCAAGCGGGTATGCGGCGCCGGGCCAGATCTGCATCCGCTGACCTTACCTGCTGGTAACAGCAGACCGGACCAGGATGCCCGCTAGGTCGGCTTCGTCCGGCAGGCTGCCAAACGGCGCGCCAGGTCCGGCCATGGTCCCGAGCCCCCCGAGCCTGCTAGCACAGAACGCGTCGGCTACCGCGGCCGGCGCATGCCGGGCCAGCAGGGCGGCCTGCAGCGTCACGGTGAGCTGGCCGGCGAGCCGCCGGGCGTGTCGCTGACCTGCCTGGCCGGCCGCCGCGACCTCCTTGAGGGTCTGGCGCAGAGTGGCTGCGGCCGCGCCGACCCGCGGGTCGCCTGCCGCCAGGTCGATCTCGGCGAGTAGCGCGTCGGCTGAGTCCGGCGTGCGCGCGAGGGCGCGCAGCACGTCCAGCGCCGTCACGTTGCCTGAGCCTTCCCAGATGGAGTTCAGCGGTGAGTCGCGCAGCAGCCGTGGCATGGCCGAGTAGTCCTCGACGTAGCCATTGCCTCCGAGGCACTCCAGCGCTTCCCCGGTGATCATCGGCGTGCGCTTGCAGATCCAGTACTTGGCCGCCGGCAGGGCGACGCGGAGGAGGGCCGCCTCGGCGCCATCGCCGCGCGCCGCCCGATCGGCGGCGCCAGCCAGCCGGAGCGCGAGAGTGGTCGCGGCTTCCGACTCGAGGGTCAGGTCGGCGACGACGCTGGTCATGGCCGGGTGGTCGATCAGCCGCGCGCCGAAGGAGGTGCGCTGGCCCGCGTAGCTGGCGGCAAGCACGCAGCCCTGCCGGATGGCCGCCGAACTGCCGAGCACGCAGTCGAGCCTGGTCGCGCTCACCATGTCGATGATCGTCTTGACCCCACGACCTGGCTCGCCGACCGGCCAGGCCACCGCCCCGTCGTACTCGACCTCACTGGACGCGTTCGACGTGTTGCCGAGCTTGTCCTTGAGCCGCTGGATGTACATGGCGTTCCGGCTGCCATCGGGCAGCACCCGGGGCAGCAGGAAGCACGACAGACCGGCGGCTTCCTGGGCGAGTACGAGGAACATGTCGCACATGGGCGCCGAGCAGAACCACTTGTGGCCGGTAAGCAGGTAGCTCCCGTCGCCGGCCGGCACCGCGCGGGTGGTATTGGCGCGCACGTCCGAGCCGCCCTGCTTCTCGGTCATGGCCATCCCGGCCAGCAGGCCAGCCTTGATCGTCGGCGGGCGCAGGCCCGGGTCGTAGGCCAGCGCGGCGAGCAGCGGCTCGTAAGTCGCGGCCAGCGCCGGCGCGTGCCGGAGGGCGGGCACGCAGGCGTAGGTCATCGAGATCGGGCAGCCGTGGCCGGCCTCGGCCTGCGTCCAGACCATGAACTTGGCCGCCCTGGCCACGTGCGCGCCTGGCCTGGCGTCTGCCCACGGCGCCGCGTGCAGCCCGTGGCCGACAGCGGTGGCCATCAGCTGGTGCCAGGCGGGGTGGAAGTCGACCTCGTCGACGCGGTGGCCGCGAGCGTCATGGGTCCGCAGGACCGGCTTGTAGACATTGGCGAGCCGGGCGAGTTCCTGGGTCTCGGCGGAGCCGGCCAGCACGCCGAGCTCGTGCACGTCGGGCTCGGCCCAGCCGCCACCTTCGCGGTGGAGCGCCGCACGGAGCGCGGCGTCGTCGGCTACATCGAATCCGGTCAGGGGCGGAACCTGGTTGTGTACCTCGTGCGTCACGCGCGCCATCAGGAGGTGTGGATGCCGCACTCGCTCTTGGCCGTGCCAGCCCAGCGCCCGCTGCGCGGGTCAGCGCCGTCGGCCACCCTGGCGGTGCAGGTGCGGCAGCCGATGGACGGGTACCCGTCATAGACGAGCGGGTTGACCAGGATGTTGTTGGCCGCGATGTAGTCGTCGACCTGCTGCTGGGTCCACTCGACGATGGGGTTGACCTTGATCATCTCGCGCCTGGCGTCCCACTGCACGACCTTGGTGTCGCTGCGGGCCTCTGTCTCTTCCCGGCGGACTCCGGTGAACCAGGCGTCGTAGGGGCCGAGGGCCTCCTCGAGCGGCACTACCTTGCGCAGGTAGCAGCACAGGTCAGGGTTACGGCTGTACAGCCGCGGTCCAAGCTCGGCGTCCTGCTCGGCCACGGTGGTCGGCGGCGTCACGTTGACGACGTTCACGGGGTAGACGGCGGACACGGCGTCCCTGGTGCCCACGGTCTCCGGGAAGTGGTAGCCGGTGTCGAGGAACAGCACGTCAATGCCCGGCAGGTGCTTAGCGACGAGGTTGACGAGCACAGCGTCGGTCATCGACGAGGTAATGCAGATCCGGCGACCAAACGTGCTCACAGCCCACGCAATGACCTCGTCGGCTGGCGCCCCCGCCAGTGCATCAGCCGCTTCAGCGGCTAGCCTCTCCATGTCGCTGGGCTCCTCCTCGCGGCGGTCCATTCGCCTGGCAGCTTAGCTGGCGCTGGTGTTAGCTGGCCCTGGTGTCAGCTAGCCTCGATGTTAGCCAGCCCTGGTGCGGCACGCTCGTTGCTGTAGAGATCCAGCTATTCCCGTCCACACTAGGGCCAAACGCTGGCTAACGCACGCTGTGTCGGCCAAGTCACGCTGTCGCGTAGGTCACCATGTCCTGCCGCGCCAGGCCCAACCCTGCCAGCGTGGCCAACCAGCGCCCTGGCGCGGGTATTCCGCGGAAGCTGACAGCTAGCCTTGCCGGATCCAGCCGAGGCGGGTCTCGGACTTCGCCGGCGGCGGCTGATGCTGGCAATCACACCAAGTGCCGCCCCGACACTCCGCATGGTGCTGACGTCGGCAATCCGCGCAGACCATGGCCACGTCTCCCAGTAGCAGGCTCAGGCGGCGTTGGCCCGGCGCATCCGGCGACGGCGCTCAGACGAGCGCTCGTCCTCGTTGAGGCCGCCCCAGGTGCCGTACTTCTCTGGCCTGCTCACGGCGTAGGTCAGGCACTCAGACCGCACTGGGCAGCTCGCGCACACGGCCTTGGCCTTGCGCTCCCGAATCTCACGCTCCGGCTGCCGCTCCCCGTCGGGCCCGAAGAAGAGCACGACATCACGGCCCCGGCACGCAGCCTCATCCTGCCAGCCCCAGTTCGGCCGTTGCATCAGGGCGGCTTGACGGCGTACCTCAGACATGAATAGCTCTCCTCAGCCAGCTGACCGTGGTCATCGGCGGCCACGGTGTCAGTACTCGACGTTGTCGTTGCGTATAAACCGTTGTTGCGTATAAACCATTACGTATAAATCGGTCAAAACGTTCGTTCAGTGCGTGCGCTAGGGGTTCAAGCCCCGTTGTGCCAGCGTGCTCCCGTCCAGCGGACCCCGCAGAGCGAGGTAAGGTGCTCTAGACGAGGAAGCTCTTGCGCTTGCGGCAATTGCCCCGTCGCATGATGCAACGCGCCGCACTGGCGTGATGTTCCCGGCGACGGCTGGCGCATGGCCGCGGCGCTGGTGTGCCTGGCAATCGCGCGCGCGGGCCGCCGGACAATCATGCCATTGAGCACCGCTACCGCGCAGCCGAGATCACGAATATGTCCACTGGCGCCGGACCCGAGCCAGCAGGCCTCCGTCATACCTGGTAGGCGGCATGAGGCGACACTGGCGAAGTCACGGCTAATTGATCATTAACTGGACAGATGCCCTAGTTCAAGCCACCATAGCTTCATGTCCGCGTCCGACGCAGCGCCGCTGCCTCGCCTCGGCGAGGTCTTCTTCGACGTCAGGGGCAGTTCGCGCAGCATGCGGCTGAGCTGGTACGCCGATACCGGCGTGGCCGTCTTCAGCATCTGGCAGGGCGGCATGTGCACGGGCACGTTCCGGCTGCCGATCGGCGATCTGAGCAGGATGATCGACATCTTGCAGCGCGGTCCGCACGGCTACGACGACGAAGCTGGCGAGCGCGGCGGCGCAGGCTACGGCGAGTCGGGCTATGACGGCGACTATGGCCCCGAGTACGCACGCGATCATGACAGGGATGCGGACTACGGTCCTGGCGAGCACGGCCGTCGTGAGTACGGTGGCCCGCCCGCTTACGGGGAGCCCGACTACGGCGCCGTCGAACCCGGCGGCCGCCATTCAGGCTCGGGCGGATACGGCGCTGGCGATTACGGTGCCGGGCAATACGGTGCCGACGTATACGGTGCCGAGGAATACGAGCGCCCCGGCTACGGCGCTGATCCATACGGCGCTGGTGAGTATGGCACTGGCGATTACGGTGGCACCGCATACCGGCCCGCTGATTATGACAAGGCTGATTACGGCGATCCCGGCCATGGCCGGGCAGGCGGTCACGGGCCTGGCGGCTATGACCGGTCCGACTATGAACGGCCAGCCCGGGGCGCGCGCACCGCGCGCTGGCAGGACGACCGGTACCAGCCTGACGTCACGGGCCAGCGCTCGGTCGCGGCCGACGAGAGCGGATACGGCCCGCAGCGCTTTGTGCCCCCTTATGTCCGTGCCCAGGCCGACTCATCTCAGGCCGGCTTTGTGGACGACTCCGAGTATCGGTTAGCGGCCGATCCTGCTGCCGGGACGCGACATTCGGCGGGCCGGCACAGCAGTGGGCAAGCGCAGTAACCGCAGCTGACGTCCGCGCGTGCCAGATCGCCGCCGTGAGCTGGATTACGGGTTTGACGGCTGCCAAAAGAACGCAGGTCAGAACGTCGTATCGGTGCCGTTAGAGCGGCGACGCGACGGGGCATAGTTTTCGCGGGGGGAAGGGGGATACCAAAGTGGCTCAGAAGATCTCCGTCACGTTCGCGTGCGACTACGATTCACGAGAGATTCCCGAGGGCGAGCACATGACTCGGGCGTTCAGCCTCGATGGCCGGGATTACGAGATAGACCTGTGCGAGAAGCACAGCCAGAAATTCGATGAAGTGCTCAGCAGGTTCGCCGAGAAGGCCCGGAAGGTTACGGGCCGGGTAGGCAAGCCGAAGCGACGGACTACCGCGCACCGGCAGCGCAGTGCCGAGATTCGGGCCTGGGCGAAGCAGAGCGGGATGGACGTCAGCGACCGCGGGCGGATCCCGGCGAACGTGATCGCCAAGTTCGAGGCCAACCACTAGCTGGCCGCACCGGTGACCGGCGCCCGTCAGGGTGCCGGCTGATTGGCGTGCGACGGATCAGGCACCAGCAGCACGGCGGCGTTCAGGGCCTGGGAGTTGGGCAGCAGCACCCGGCCGTCTCCGGTCTCCAGGCGCACGTAGGTCAGGCTCAGATCGGTGACGACGCCCTCGATCTCGCCTGACAGTGCGCCAGCCCGGAAGCGGACACGGTCACCTACCCGGAACGGGCTGGCAAACAGGAGGACGAGCCCGGCGAAGACGTTAGACAGCGACTGCTGCGCCGCGATGCCAAGCAGCACGCCGGCCACCGCCCCGCCGACCAGCAGCTGGCGCGGACTGACGCCGAAAACTTCCAGTGAGATCGTGAGGATGGCGAAGACCCCGCCGACTAGCAGCACGTACCTGACGACCCCGGCGTGCGCCTGGCCGATCAGCGGCTGGAGAGCGCGCCGCGCCGCCCCCGACAGGCCAAATACGGCGGTCAGCCCGAAGATAACGAGCGTGAGCGTGCCGGCGATAAAGATGATCTTGCCGGTATGGTCGACGCCAGCGGCTTTGAGATTCTGATAACTGCCGACGCCCGAGCTCGCGGCGGCAATGGCGCCGGCGATGGCGATGGCGAGCGCGAAGATGGATCGCCACGGCCTGGCCCTGGCCCGGACCCGCTGCATGCGCTCACCGGCGTCTAGCTGGCGACGTTCCTGGAGATCCATTTCTCTACGCTATCGGGCTATGGCGCGGCGCTGACCTGGGCCGGGTGTGGCGAAGATAACTGCGCGCGGGCCCGGAAACAGAGGTTCCCGGGCCCGCGCGACGAGCGGCCGACGGCCGGACTACAAGTCGAACAGCGGCTTGCCGACTGGGAACACCGCCCTGCCCTTGTGGCCGTTCATCACGCCCGCAGCCGAGGCGTACCAGGCGACGAGCGCGGTGATGATGCCGATAATGCCGCCGATGACGATCCAGACCGAGCTGGTGGGGTCGGGCGGCAATGCCGGCACCTTGGTGGTGAAGTTGCCGATGACCAGGGCGATCTCGGTCAGTTCCAGCGTCGCGAAGACCAGGAAGACGGCGGCGTTCACCTGGGTGCTGATGATCAGCATGTAGGTGTTGAAGATGGCGAAGGCGAGGAGTATCCAGCCCAGGTCCCGGTTCAGCGCGAGTGGGTGGGCCGCGGTCGGGGCGATGAAGTGCAGCCACAGGCCGACGCCGATCCAGAAGCCGCCATAGGTGGAGAAGGCCGTCGCCCCGAACACGTTCTTGTTCCTGAACTCCCACATGCCGGCCAGCAGCTGGCACAGGCCGCCGTAGGCAATGGCGTAGCCCCACCAGTCAAAGCCGGTGCTGGACTTCGCCCATCCTGCGTTGACCGCGGACAGCAGGAACGTGGTCAGCGCGAACGCTGCCAGCCCCAGCGGCGCGGGATCGGCAATGCCGGTGCCCAGAGCGGCAACCGCGGGAGCATCTTCTGTGGTGCTCAACTGTTTCCTCCTGGTGGGCTTTGCCTGCCGGACCACAAGCACGCTGCGAGGGCAAGGCAGGCGCGATGGATGGTGGTGGATCCGCGAATCAGTAGCCGTGCGTTGCCGAACGCCGGACGAGCTAACCCGGCCGGGCTCGACCCGTAGTCCGTTTGTACCGCCACGAGCATGGCCATTCGCTGACCTTCCTGAGTCTTCACACGAGGCTCACCAGAACCAGGTGGAAGATCTGCCCTGAGCGTAACGCCGGTGGCGCATTTTAGGGAGACCCATTTTCATGCGTTGAGAGTTATTTGCCGGAAGTGCTGGCCGACTCCATAGCAGTTGATGCCGGGCCGTCGGGCCGCAGCAGGCCGGACAAGCCGGCTCGCGTCGCGAGCACCACCACGCGATCGCCGTCGCGAATGAAGTAGTCGGCGGCGGGCGACCAGTCCACGCTGGCGCTACCGGGCTGGCGGAGTGCGATGACCCGCAGCAGTCCCGGCTGATGCACGGCGGCGAGCCGCTGGCCGGCCAGCCGGTTACCGTCATCGGCGGCGACCTCAGCCAGCAGCAGCACGTGCCTGCCGACGGCGATCGTGCGCAGGACCTGATGGTCAAGCACGGCCGCCGCGAACGCCGGCGCGGCCAGGTACGACGTGGAGCGCGAGACAGTGTTGCCGATGGTGGCCTGGACTCGCGCTGCCAGATCGTCGTCGTACAGGCGCACCACGACGCGCGGTTCGGCGGCGAGCGCCCTCGCATTCAGCGCGGTCTCCAGGTTCGCGATGTCGCTGTCGGTGACCGAGACCAGCGCCTGGCAGGTGGTGATGCCTGCTGCGCGCAGGGTTTCCTCCCGGTGCGTCTCGCCGATGACCACCCGGATCCCGAGCCGCTGCGCCAGCGGCATCCCGGTCGCCTCGGCGCTCTTGTCGACCCCGACCACCTCGATGCCGAGGTCGTGCAGCTGGCCGATAATCCGTGCGCCGACCGCCCCGAGGCCGGCCACGATCACGTGGTTGCTGACCGGCGGCCTGGTCGCCGCGGCCACAGCAGGAATGCGCGATCCGACGATCGCCGCGGTCACTACCGGCAGGAAGGCCATGCCGTCGAAGGTCAGCAGGAACTGGGCGAACTTCTCCGCCGATGGCAGGCTGGCTTCGGTGACGGCAGCGCCTGCGGCGTCGAGCAGGGTGAAGTACAGCGCGGTCATCGGGGCAAACCCCACCGGGCCCGCCAGCAGCGCGAAGCCGGCCACCAGTACCCCGACGAGACCGACGAAGACCAGGCCCAGCTTGGTTCCGACCGTCCGCCGCAACAGCCGCAGCGGCGCCGTCAGCCGACGGCGGCGCTGCCGCGACAGCGGATTGCGCGGCGTGGCGTCAGCAACGGCGAGTACCAAGCCGGCCGCCGGGTCGGCGGGCGGCAGCAGGGTGGGCGCGTCGGCGTCGCTGCTCACGGCAAGGCCGCAGATGATCTGGTCCGCGCCGACATCATCGCGGCGCGCCACGTACAGGGTGCGGCTGGCCATCCGCACATGGCTCGGGGCTGGCTCGCCGAGCGCGGCGGCGATCAGCGACGGCGCCGCCATCTGCGCCTCCGACAGCACTGCGCAGTCGGCAAAGAAGCTCCGGATGCGCTCGCCGAGCCCGGCATTGAAGATCGCGATGACCAGGCGCAGCCGCGGGCTCAGTTCCTGTGCGCGCAACGCGGCGTGGAAGTTACCGAGGTCATCTTGATGCAGGATCGCGAGCCCGCGAGCAACGGGCAGGCCGGCATCCAGGAACGCCTCAGCCGTCAGCTCAGGCCGGGCCAGGACGCGGACGCCCGGCATGGCCGCCATCCGCGCGCTGTGGCCGCTCGCCGCCGCTGGCACGATCACCGTGACGGCTAACCCGTAGCGGGCGGTGAGCTCCTCGGCCATACGCGACGTGAGCGCGTTAGCGCCGCAGAGAATGACGTGATCCTCGAGCTCGCCTGACTCCGGGGGCACGAATGGATCTTAGTGGCGTTTATCCGGTCGTTGCGGGAATGCCGGCCACGAAGGCAAGCGCCTCGCCGTAGATCTCGTCCGGGTCCAGGCGGCGCAGTTCCTCGGCGAGCAGATCGGCGGTCTCCCGGCGCTGGAGGGCCACGTGCCGGTCCGGCTGGCCTGGCCGCGCCAGCGTCGCCACCCGTCCGTCAGGCCGGCTGATCACGACGTCACCGGCGGTGGTCTGCAGGCGCACCTCGGTGATGCCAGGACCGCCGGAGATCTCCCGGCTGAACCGCACCCGCAGCTTGCTGCTCAGCCAGGCGGTGAGCAGATCAGCCGTCGGGTTGTGCTCCTCCGCACTCACGATCCCGCCCATGATCTCGTGTTCTTCCTGGTCAACGGTCGCGGCCAGGAGTGAGCGCCACGGCGTCGCCCTCGTCCAGCTCAGGTCGGTGTCACCCGGCTTGTAGCCGGCGCTGAGCGCGGCCAGCGCCTCGGTCGGCGCCTTCGCGCGCGCCGCATCGGTGACACGCCGCTGGGCGAGCAGGCCGAGCGGCTGAGCCGACGGCACCGCCGGGAGCAGGCCATGCCACCAGGTGACGACCGGCGTGTCCGGGACAAGCAGCGGCATGATGACCGAGTCGGCGTGCTCGCTCATCGGGCCGTACAGCCGCAGCAGCACGGTCTGGCCGGGCGTGCCCTCGCCGGACCTGATCTCGGCGTCGAGCCGGGACGCCGCCCCGGCCTCGCGCGCGATCACAGCCAGGACGCGGCACGGATGCTCGCGGCCTGCCTGGCTAGCGGCGCGCACCGCGTCATGCTGACCGGATTCGTCGGTCATGATGATCAGGTTCAGCACGACGCCGGTGGCCGGCCCGCCCATCTGGTCTCTGGTCATGCGCAGGGCCGCGCGGATGTCGGCGGTGGTGGTATCGGTCAGGTCGGTCAGCATGTCGTGTCATCCTCCGCAGTCACAGGCGTCGCCAGGCGCGGCCGTCGCGGGCCAGCATCGCGTCCGCGCTCGACGGCCCGGCGGTGCCGGCCGGGTACTGCTCGGGCTTGTCATGCTTGGCCCAGAAGTCCTCGATGGGGTCGAGGATCTCCCACGACAGCTCGACCTCCTCCTGCCGGGGGAAGAGCGGCGGATCACCGATCAGCACGTCGAGCAGCAGCCGCTCGTACGCCTCCGGCGAGGACTCGGTGAAGGACTCGCCGTAAGCGAAGTCCATGTTGACGTCCCGGACCTCCATCGCCGATCCTGGCACCTTCGAGCCGAAGCGCAGCGTCACGCCCTCGTCCGGTTGCACGCGGATGACCAGGGCGTTCTGGCCGAGTTCCTTGGTGTCGGTGGCGTCGAACGGCAGGTGCGGGGCACGCTGGAAGATGACCGCGATCTCTGTCATCCGGGTCGGCAGCCGCTTGCCGGTACGCAGGTAGAACGGCACGCCGGCCCAGCGCCGGTTGTCGATCGTGAGCCGGATCGCCGCGTACGTCTCGGTGGCTGACTCGGGCGGGATGCCGTCCTCCTCCAGGAACCCCCGTACCGGGATGCCGCCCTGCCAGCCCGCCGAGTACTGCCCGCGCGCCGTGTAGGCGGCCATGTCAGCCGGGATCTGGACGGCCGAGAGCGCCTTTTCCTTTTCTGCCCGCAGCGACTCGGCCGCGAAGGAGAGCGGCTCCTCCATCGCGGTCAGCGCGAGCAGCTGGAGCAGGTGGTTCTGGATCACGTCCCTGGCCGCGCCGATGCCGTCGTAGTAGCCGGCCCGGCCGCCGATCCCGATGTCCTCGGCCATCGTGATCTGGACGTGGTCCACGTAGCCCCGGTTCCAGATGGGCTCGAACAGCGTGTTGGAGAACCTCATGGCCAGCAGGTTCTGGACGGTCTCCTTGCCGAGGTAGTGGTCGATCCGGAAGACCGCCTCCGCCGGGAAGACCGCGTCCAGCATCGCGTTGAGCTCGCGCGCGCTCTGCAGGTCGTGACCAAATGGTTTTTCGATCACGACCCGCCGCCACGGCTGGCGGCCGGTCTCAGTTTCTGGCGGGCTCGACAGCCCGGACCGCTTGAGCTGTTGCACCACGACCGGAAAGGCGTCTGGCGGCACCGACAGGTAGAAGGCGTAGTTCCCGCCAGTCCCGCGCTCAGCATCCAGCTCGGCGACGGTCAGGGCCAGGTTGTCGAATGCCTGGTCGTCGGCGAATTCGCCGGGCACGAACCGGATGCCCTCGGCTAGCTGCTGCCACACTTCCTCGCGGAACGGCGTGCGTGCGTGTGCCTTGACCGCGTCGTGCGTGATGCGGGCGAAGTCCTCGTCCACCCAGTTCCGGCGCGCGAAGCCGACCAGCGAGAAACCTGGCGGCAGCAGTCCGCGGTTCGCCAGGTCGTAGATCGCCGGGAGCAGCTTCTTGCTCGCCAGGTCGCCGGTCACGCCGAAGAGCACGAGCACGCACGGGCCGGCCAGCCGGGGAATGCGCCGGTCCCGCCGATCGCGCAGCGGGTTCGGGATCATGTGGTGCTGCCGCCCGCTGCCATCTCGCCCCTGATGGTGTCCAGCAGCTCGGTCCACGAGGCAGCGAACTTCTCGACGCCCTGCTGCTCTAGCACGTCGACGACGTCGTCGTAGTGCACGCCGAGGGCCTCAAGCTGCTCGAACACTCGCCGCGACTCCTCGTACGTGCCGCGGATCGCATCGCCGTGCAGCTGAGCGTGGTCAGCGGTCGCGTGGATGGTCGGCTCGGGCATCGTGTTCACCGTGCCCGGCGCGGCCAGCTCAGTGACGTACATCGTGTCGGGGTACGCGGGGTCCTTGGTGCTGGTCGACGCCCAGAGCGGGCGCTGCGGCCTGGCACCGCGGGCGGCCAGTGCTTCCCAGCGCGGTGTCGCGGTCTGCTGCTCGAACAGCTCATAGGCAAGCCTGGCGTTCGCGATGGCAGCCTTGCCGCGCAGCGCCTTCGCCTCGGGTGTACCGAGCTTGTCGAGCCTGCCGTCCACTTCGGTGTCGACCCGGCTGACGAAGAACGAGGCCACCGACGCGATCCTGGCGACGTCGCGGCCCGAGGCAGCCTCCAGGCCGGCCATGTGCGCGTCGATCACCTGTCCGTAGCGCTCAAGCGAGAAGATCAGGGTGACGTTGACGCTGATCCCCTCGGACAGGCACTGGGTGATGGCCGGCAGGCCTTCGAGTGTCGCCGGGATCTTGATGTACATATTCGGCCGGTCCACCATCCACCACAGGGCTCGCGCCTCCGCGATGGTCTTGTCGGTGTCGTGTGCGAGGCGCGGGTCGACCTCGATCGACACGCGGCCGTCCACGCCGTCGGAGTTGTCGTACGCAGGCCGCAGCACGTCGCAGGCCCACCGGATGTCGTAGGTGGTGATCACGCGTGACGCCTCCGCCAGGGAGACGCCGCGGATGGCGAGGTCGTGTACTTGATCGGCGTAAGCCGAGCCGCTCGACAGCGCCTTGGCGAAGATCGTCGGATTGGAGGTCACTCCGCGCACGTACATGTCGCGTACGAGCGCAGCCAGGTTGCCGCTGGATAGCCGGTCCCTGCTGATGTCGTCGAGCCAGATGGAGACGCCCATCTCGGTGAGCTGGGCCAGCGGGTTTTGCTGTGCCGTCATGTCAATCGCGCTCCTCGCCTCGCATGCCCGCTACCTACTGTTGCCGGGCCGCGTTACCGATGTATTTCGCCGGGCCGTACATTGGCAAGACTGTCCCTGGCTGCCTCCGCCACACTGCCTGCTGTGATGCCGAATTCCGCGTACAGCTTCTTATAGTCCGCCGAAGCGCCGAAGTGTTCCAGGCTGACGCTGCGACCTGCATCACCGATGAACTGCCGCCAGCCGAGGGCGATGCCCGCCTCCACGCTGACCCTGGCCTGGATGTGGGGCGGCAGCACCTGGTCGCGGTAGGCAGCGTCCTGCTCGAGGTACCACTCGACGCACGGCATGGACACCACCCTGGCCCTGATGCCGTCGTCGGCGAGGAGCTTGCGCGCCGCCACTGCAAGCTGTACCTCGCTACCGGTACCGATGAGGATGACGTCTGGCTGGCCGCCCGCCGCGTCGGCGAGCACGTAGCCGCCCCTGGCTGTGCCCTCGGCGCTGGCTAGGCCGGAGCTGGCGGAGCGATCGAACACTGGCAGGTTCTGTCGGCTGAGGCACAGGCCAGCCGGATGATTGGTCCGCTCGAGGATAGTCCGCCAGGCGGCGGTGACCTCGTTGGCGTCGGCCGGCCTGACGACGTCCAGGCCGGGGATAGCGCGCAAGGCCCACAGGTGCTCGACGGGCTGGTGCGTCGGGCCGTCTTCGCCAAGGCCGATGGAGTCGTGCGTCCATACGTAGGTGACCGGGAGGCCCATGAGCGCAGCCAGTCGCACGGCCGGCCGCATGTAGTCGCTGAAGACCATGAATGTGCCGCCATACGGGCGGGTCAGGCCGTGCAGCGCGATGCCGTTGAGGATCGAGCCCATGGCGTGCTCGCGGATGCCGAAGTGCAGCGTCCGGCCGAACCAGTTGCCAGGGAACATCTTGGTCTGGTGGATCTCGGGCACGAACGACAGCTCGCCCTTGATCGTCGTGTCGTTGCTGCCCGCCAGGTCGGCGGACCCGCCCCACAGCTCCGGCAGCACGGGCGCTAGCGCGTTCAGTACTGCGCCCGAGGCCTTCCTGGTGGCTACCCCCTTCTCGTCGGCGGGGAAGTCCGGCAGCACATCGGTCCAGCCCGGCGGCAGCCGGTGCGCGACCAGCCGGTCGAACAGCTCGCGCTGCTGCGGATGCGTGCGCGACCAGGCCGCGAACTGCTCATCCCAGGCGGCGTGCGCCTGCTTGCCGCGGTCGGCGACTTTGCGCGCGTGTGCGACCAGCTCATCCTCGCGCGGGAATGAGACGTCGGGGTCGAAGCCCAGGACGCGCTTGGTCGCCGCGACCTCCTGCGCACCAAGCGCCGCGCCGTGCGCGGCGCCGGTGTTCTGCGCGTCCGGCGCCGGCCAGGCGATGATCGTGCGGAGTGAGATGAAGGACGGTGCCGTCGTGGTCGCCCTGGCCGTCTGGAGGGCATCGTAGAGCGCCTCCACGTTCTCGTGGTAGCCGTCAGCCTGCACCCAGCTCAGCCGCTGCACGTGCCAGCCGTAGGCCTCGTAGCGCGCGGCCACGTCCTCGGACTTGGCGATGTTGGTGTCGTCCTCGATGGAGATGTGATTGTCGTCGTACAGCACGATGAGGTTGCCGAGCTGCTGGTGCCCGGCGAGGGAGGCCGCCTCGTGGCTGATGCCTTCCTCCATGTCGCCGTCGGACACAAAGCAGTAGATGTAGTGGTCGAACGGGCTGCTGCCGGGCGCGGCCTCGCGATCGAGCAGGCCGCGCTCGCGGCGCGCTGCCATGGCCATGCCGACCGCGTTCCCGATCCCCTGGCCAAGCGGGCCGGTCGTGGTCTCGACGCCGGCCGTCAGGTGGTTCTCGGGATGGCCCGGCGTCTTGCTGCCCCAGACGCGGTAGTGCTCCAGGTCATCTAGCGTCAGCCCGTACCCGGACAGATAGAGCTGGATGTACAACGTCAGGCTGGAATGCCCGCACGACAGCACAAACCGGTCGCGCCCCGGCCACAACGGATCGGACGGGTCGTGTCGCATCAGTTTCTGGTACAGCAGGTAGGCCGCTGGCGCGAGGCTCATCGCCGTGCCGGGATGGCCCGAGCCCGCGCGCTCCACCGCGTCCATCGCCAGGACGCGGATCAGGTCCACGGTCCGTGCGTCAGTGTCCGACCAGTCAAGCGCCGCGCTCGCGTCACTGCTCACCGCTGCCTCAGACCCCTCTCACCGCCGACGCCGCTACGGGATCGACCCTATCCCTGGCCCCTTCGGCTACCCTCCCCGACGCGGGTTAACAATCGGGGCAGGTCGGCCCGTCTACGGCAGTGAGCGGAGGAACTCCAGCATTGCCACGTTGACCTGATCTGGGTTGCTCAGGTTGGCTGCGTGCGAGCCGCCCTCGACTTGGACGAGCGCGGCCGGACCGGACAAACCCGATTGCACGGCCTCGGCGCGCTCCATCGCGATCGCGGCGTCAGCGGTGCCGTGCAGGATCAGGGCCGGGCAGTTGATCTCCCCGAGCCGGCCGGTGATGTCGTCTCGGTCCATCAGGCAGCGGAAGGCCAGCCTCAGCTCGTCCCGGTCGGCTGCCGCCCACTTGGCAAACCACGGCCCGTACGCAACGGGCCCGTCGGCAGGCCCGAGAATGATGGCCGCCACGACGTCCTGCACGGGCCCCGGGCCCTGCTCCATCCAGATCTGCTGCATTTGCTCGTACGCGGGCGCGGCGGCGGCATCTTCCCGGCCGGCCTGGCTGTCGATGAGCACAAGCCCCCGGACGCGATCGGGGGCGCTCAACGCCGCGCGCAAGCTGAGGAACCCGCCCTGCGACATGCCGCCGAGCACAGCCTGCTCGATGCCGAGATGGTCCAGCAGTCCGATGACGTCACTGGCCGAGTCCCAGTAGCTGAACGGCCCGGTCGCCCTGGTGCCACCGAAGCCGCGCGCGTCCCAGGTGATCACTCGATACTCGGGGGCGAGGGCGGCGACCTGCGGCTCGAACATCGACGAGTCCATCAGGTAACCGTGGCTGAGAACCACCGCGGGGCCGTCGCCGCCGCTGTCGGAGTAGGCAATGCTGACTCCGTTGACCGATGCGGTGCTAACCGGTGCCGTGGCCATGGCCGACAACGTATCGCGGGCCGGACTTATCCGGAAGGCGCTGGTATCCGATCACGCCGCGCTCACGCAGCGAGTAAGGCATCAGCAGCGCCGTGATCCAGATCGCGACCGACCCGGTCACGTGTACCCAGACCAGGCCGGCGGGCAGCCCGGTGAAGTACTGCGTGTAACCAATGACGCCCTGCAGCCCGATCAGCGCGAGCAGCAGCCAGCCGAGCCGGACCGCTCTGCGCGGCGCGGCGGTCAGGCGGAGCCCGAGCAGCAGCGCGACCATCAGGCCGGCCAGCAGCCAGCCGATGTCGGCGTGCAGCTGGGTGACACCTTCCAGCGGCAGGTGATACCTGGCCACATCCGCCGCGCCGGCGAGCGGGCCGGTGCCCGTCACGATGGTGCCCGCCGTCATCATCAGCGCGACGGTGCCGACGACGCCGATCGCCGCCAGCCGCACCGGCCGGGCCACGAGCGGGCGAGGCGGGCCCGTGCCTTCCTGGCAGCGGATGTAGAGCGCCACCGTCGCCGCGACGAGCGCCACCGAGGCCAGGAAGTGGACCGAGACGAGCGCCGGATTCAGCTTGGTGATAACGACGATGCCGCCCAGCACTGCCTGCGCCACGATGGCGCCGGGCTGAGCCGCCGCGAGCCAGACCAGCTCACGCCGGCGCCGGCCGTCTGCCCCGCGGAACTGCCAGGCCGCTACGAACA
The DNA here is from genome assembly GCA_963792725.1 of uncultured Actinomycetota bacterium. GTDB lineage: Bacteria > Actinomycetota > Actinomycetes > Streptosporangiales > Streptosporangiaceae > JAJYUU01. The sequence goes on from CAWBXJ010000007.1 coordinate 161,919, forward strand.
CGCCCACCGCGACCACGAAGATGGCCACGGTCACGAGCCTGTTGCCAAACTCCACCCAGCGATGGATCAGCGGGTCCCCAGTCACGCCCGTGGCACCGAGGCTCGCCTTCGTGCAGTCCGGCCAGTCGGGGCAGCCGAGGCCCGACTGGCTGAGTCGCACCGCGGCACCGGTGAGGATGATCATGGCGGAGGTGATGACGCCGCCGAGCGCCCACCGGCGCAACGCCGCCGGGGTCGGCGCCAGCAGCGCGTCGGCAGCCAGGCGCGGCCATGGCCGGGTGGTGGGCGTCTTGTCGGCGGTGAGCGGGGCTGACACGCAGACCATGTTAGGCCGCTGGCGGCGGCACGTTGTCCTGGTCTCGCCGGTCGGCGCCGCCAGCCTTGGCCGCGGCCGTTCTGGCCGCCCCGGCGCAGGCCACGATCACCAGGGCGATCGCCAGCCACTGCCGGGCCAGCAGGCTCTCGCCGAGGAGCAGGAGACCGACCAGCGCCGCCACCGCCGGCTCGAGGCTCATCCAGATTCCGAATACGCCAGCCGGGACGCGGCGCAGCGCCTCAAGCTCGAGCCGGTACGGGATGACCGAGGACAGCAGCCCGATGGCCAGGCCCTCGGCGATCACCGGCGGGTGCAGCAAGGCCGGGCCAGCCTGCGCGATGGCCGGTCCGGTGACGACGAACGCAGCCACCACCATGGCGATGACGAGTCCGGATGATCCGCTGAACCGCCGGCCTGTAGAACGGCTGAGCACGATGTACGCGGCCCAGCCCGCGGCGGCGATCAGGGCGAACGCGATGCCAGCGGCCTGCGTGCTCAGGCCGAGAATAGGACCGGCCCTGGCCACCGGGCTGCCCGTCGTGCCGGTGGCGCTGGCCAGGCGCGCGCCGCCCTGGGTGAGCAGCAGCACGCCGGCGGCCGCCATGAGCACCCACAGCACGTCGAGCCAGCGCCGGGAGGAGGCCACGGCCACCGCCAGCGGGCCGAGGAACTCGATCGTCACGGCGACGCCCAGCGGGATGCGGGCAAATGACTGGTAGATCGAGAAGTTCATGATGCCGAGCACGATGCCAAACGCGACCGCGATGGCGAGGTCACGCCAGGCCCGCTCGGCCACGACCGTCCGCAGCGTGCGGCCGAGCGCCCGGCCGCCGATGACGGCCACGATCAGTCCCGACCACCACAGCCGCAGCCCGGTCACCCCGGCAGGCCCCAGCTGAGCGAACATGCGCCCGGCCAGGCCCGCGCCGACCTGCACCGAGATGATGCCCGTGAAGACGAGCAGTGAGGCGGGCGCAGCGCGGCCGAGCGCCGCCGGCCGGTCCCGAACCGCTACTCCCACCGGAAGGTGCGCGCGGCCACCGTGATGCCGGCAACCGCCCACGCGCAGAGCACGAGCAGGTCCCGGACCGGCAGCCCGGTGCCGCCTGCGAGCAGCCCGCGCAGGCCATCTGCCAGCGCATCAGCCGGCAGCAGCCGCAGCACCGGCCTGGCCGCGGGCGGGAACTTGGTCAGCGGGAACAGCACGGCGCCGAGACCCAGCATGATCAGGTACAGCAGGTTCGCGGCGGCCAGCGTCGCCTCGGCCCGCAGCGTGCCCGCCAGCAGCATCGCCAGCCCGCTGAACGCCGCGGTGCCAGCCACCAGCAGCAGCGGGACCCACACCACCGCAGCGATGCTGGCGACCGGATGCCAGCTGAGGAGGGCGCCGAGGGCCAGCACCAGTGCCACCTGGATGGCCTCGACGGCCAGCACGGTGACGGTCTTGGCCGCGATCAGCCCGGCGCGGGACAGCGGCGTGGCGCCGAGCCGCTTGAGCACTCCGTATCTGCGCTCGAACCCGGTGCCGATCGCCTGGCTCGTGAACGCCGTCGACATGACGGCCAGCGCGAGGATGCCCGGCACGATGAAGTCGATCCGGCTGCCAGAGCCCACGCTGATGAGGTTCTCGTGGCCGAACGCGAGCAGCAGCAACAGCGGGATGATCAAGGTCAGCAGCAGCTGCTCGCCGTTCCGTGCCAGCGTCCGCAGCTCCAGGCCGGCCTGCGCGCGGACCATCCGCGGCAGCGGTGCGGCACCGGGTGCGGGCGCGGGCCACGCCTCGCTGAGCAAGTCGGTCATGGTCGCAGTCCCCGCCCGGTCAGCTCCAGGAACAGGTCCTCGAGCGTGCGGCTCTCGATCTGGAGGTCCCTGGCCAGGACGCCGTGCTCGGCGCACCACGCTGTCACCGACGCGATGAGCTGCGGGTCGACCCGGTCGGGCACCTCGACCAGGTAGTGCCCGGCCGGCGACTCCTTGGCCACGGCATCCGGCGGCAGGGCCGCGAGCAGGGCACCGAGGTCCAGGCCCGGCTCGGCCCGGAACCGCAGCTGCCCAGCCGAGCCGGTCAGCGTGGCGGGCGCCCCGCTGGCGACGACCTGGCCGTGGTCCACGATCACCACGTCGTCGGCCAGGCGCTCCGCTTCCTCCATGTAGTGCGTGGCCAGGATCACAGCGGCGCCGGCCGATCGCAGGCCCTCGATGAGCGCCCAGGTGGCGTGCCTCGCCTGGGGATCGAGGCCGGCGGTCGGCTCGTCCAGGAAGACGAGCTCCGGCCTGCCGATCACGGCAGCGGCGAGGCCCAGCCGCTGCTGCTGCCCGCCGGACAGATGCTTGTACGGCGTCCGCGCCGACTCGGTCAGGCCAAGCGCGGCCAGCAGCGCAGCCGGGTCCAGCGGCTGGGCGTAGAAGCTGGCCATGACCTTCAGGTACTCGCCCGCGCGCGCCGTGGTGGGCACGCCGCCGGACTGCAGCATGACACCGACCCTGGCCCGCAGTTCGCGCGCGTCGGCTGCCGGGTCGAGGCCGAGGACGCGGACCGTCCCGGCGTCCGGCTTGCGGTATCCCTCGCAGGTCTCGATCGTGGTCGTCTTGCCGGCCCCGTTCGGGCCGAGGATGGCGGTGACCTGCCCTCGCTGGGCGCATAGCGACAGGCCGGCGACGGCCGTCTTGTCCCGGTAACGCTTGACCAGATCGTGGATCTCGAGGGCTGGAGCGAGGCTCACGCAGGCGAGTCTATGGGGCGTAGTCGATCTGCAGCACAAGGCTGGGCCGTGCTGGCGGGTCAGCCGCGGACGAACGCCGCCAGCTCGGCTGCCTGGGCTAGCCGGCTCGGCTCGTGCAGGTACATCATGTGGCCGGCCTCGTAGTAGCTGAAGGAGATGTTGGCCGCCAGCTCGGCCGGGATGGCCAGGTGCGCGAACGAGTGCTCGGCGGCGAAGTACGGCGTCGCCAGGTCGTGGTAGCCGCAGTCGACGTGGACGCGCATGTGCTGGTTCGCCCGCATCGCCCCGGCCAGTGCCTCCATCACGTGGACGTGCTGGTTCTCGAACTCCGAGTACGACCACGGCTGCACCCGGTCGGTCAGGACCTCATAGGGCAGGTCGCTGGCGTAGCCGAGCTCGGCCCGGACGTAGTGGTTCAGCGCCGCCGTGTACGGGCCGACGATCGCGTCGATGGACGGGTCGGAGGTCCACATCTCCCGCCCGTAGTCGGTGTCCCAGCCGGTGAACCGGCCGTCGATCCGGCCGACTACCAGCCGCCGGTCGCGCAGCAGCTCGGTCAGGAACCTGACGTGCTCGGGCCGGAGGTTCACCCGGTCCACGTAGTCGGCGGACAGCCCGGCGAGCTCGGCCACCCTGGCGGCCGCCGCGGCGCGCTCGGCCGCCGTCAGCCGGGACCCGCGGCCGAGCGCCCACAGGTAGTCGCGCTCGGCGTAGGCCTGCGCGTCGGCCAGCACGTCCCGCAGCGGCCGGCCGCCGTGCTTGCCGTGGTAGTGCGCGACGGCGGCGTAGGTGGGCAGGTACAGCGCGTACGGGTCGTCGTTGCCGCCGCCGAACTCGGCCGTGCCGAAGTCCAGTACCGCGGAGATGAGCATCAGGCCGTTCAGGTACAGGCCGTATCGCTGCTGAAGGTGGCGGGCGAGACCGCCGGCCCTGGTCGTGCCGTAGGACTCGCCGCACAGGTACTTCGGCGACATCCACCGCCCGTTGCGCGTGGTCCACAATCGGATCACCTCGCCGACCGACTCGATGTCGCCGCCGTAGCCGTGGAACTCGCTCGACTTCTCGCCCTTGACCGCCCGCGAGTAGCCGGTCGAGACCGGGTCGATGAACACCAGGTCGCTGTGGCGCAGCAGGGTCTGGCTGTTGTCGGCGAGCGCGTACGGCGGCGGCAGCAGGTGGCCGACGTCACCCATCACGACCCGGCGCGGGCCGAGCAGGCCGAGGTGCAGCCAGACGCTGGATGAGCCGGGCCCGCCGTTGAATGCGAACGTCACCGGCCGGGCCGCCGGATCGTCGCTGTCCGCGGTGTAGGCGGTGACGAAGACCTCGGCCTTGGGCTGCGGGCCGTCGAACTTGTCGTCGGTGTGCCCCTCCCGCCGCAGCACGATCCGCCCAGCCGTGACGGAGTAGCTCAGCTCGCTGCCGTCCGCGATGGTGATCGAGTGCCGGCTCGTGACCAGGTCATCGATCGGCTCGCTCTTGTCCGCCGGGTCCTTGCTCCCGCCATCGGCCTGCTGGCCCGGTGCGCTGCTCGTCATGGCCTGAAGACTAACCGGGCCCGACTAACCGGGCCCGACTAACCGGACCGACTAACCGGACCCGACTAACCGGACCTGAGGCGATCTTCCGGCCTGGAATGCTCCGCCTGGAATACTCGGCCTGTGGAACGGCCGCTGCGGTACACCTACGACGGCTTGCCGATAGCGCCGGACCCGCCGCACGGCGCGGCGGTCATCGTCAGGCGGCCCGCGGCGGCGGGCGACCGCGAGACCGAGTACCTGGTCCTGCACCGGGCGCAGCACGGCCCGCACTACGACGGTGACTGGGCCTGGACGCCGCCGTCCGGATCGCGCCAGCCGGGCGAGCCGGTCCTGGCGGCGGCACTGCGCGAGCTGGCCGAGGAGACGGGCCTCAGCGCCGCCGAGGCGGACCTGCGCGCGCTCGATCTCAGCGGCGCCTGGGTGCGCTTCGGGCTAGACGTGCCCGCGGGCACCTCGGCACGCGTGGACCCCGAGCACGACCGGCTGGAGTGGCTCGCGCTCGACGAGGCGACCACCCGCTGCCGGCCCGCCCACGTCGCGGACGGGCTGCGCCTGGCGGCGGCCGCCGCTGCGCCGAGCCTGGCGTGCCGCCCGCTGATCATGGCTGACCTGCCCGCGCTGGTGACCTGGCAGCACGCACCACACGCGGTCCGCTGGCTGCCGGAGCGACTCGACCTCGCGGCCGCGCAGCGCAAGTACGCCCCGCGGATCGGCGGCGAGTCGCCGGTCCGCGTACACGTCCTTGTCGTCGGCGGGCGCGACTGCGGGTTCGCCCAGCACTACCGGATGGGCGACGTCGACCCGGCAGCAGTGGATTCGGATGCCATCGGCATCGACTACGTGATCGGCGTCGAGGAACTGACAGGCCGCGGCCTTGGGCCGCAGCTGATCTGGAGCTACGTGCGCGACGTCGTGCTGCCCGCGCATCCGGCCGCCCGGCACGTTGCGGCGAGCCCGGACCCGGCCAACATCCGCTCCATCCGCGCGCTGGCCAAGTCCGGCTTCGAGACAGCCGGGGGCGGGTCGGCCGCAACCACGCGCTGCGTCCTGGATGTGGTCAGATTCTTCGGGGAACGGGGCCGTCGAGGCTAGGCGTGCCCGCACCGAAGGCGGCGTCACTGGCCGCTTCCACGATGGCGGTGAACAGGCTGAGGTCGTCGCCCGCCTCAGGATGCCACTGCACGGCGATCATGAATGGGCCCGTGCGATCGCCGCCCACCTGGCCGAACTCAACCGCCTCGATCACGCCGTCGTCGGTCCAGGCGGTCGCGACCAGGCCGGCCCCGAGCCGGTCGATGGCCTGGTGATGATGCGTCGGCACCGCGGCCTCGGACCGGCCGAGTATGCCCGCCAGCTGAGTCCCTGCCGCCACGCTCACCTTGTGCGGCGCGTAACCGGCCTGCTCGGGGGAGTGGCTGTCGTTGCCGACCAGGTCGGGCAGGTGCTGGTGCAGCGTGCCGCCGAGGACGACGTTGATCACCTGCAGGCCGCGGCAGATACCGAGTACCGGCAGCCCGCTGGCCAGCGCGTGCCGGCACAGCTCGAGTTCGGCGCTGTCGCGCTCGGGGTAGAACGGTCCGGCGGCGGGATGCGCCGCAGCGCCGTACCGCGACGGCTCGACGTCGCTGCCGCCAGAGAGCACCAGGGCGTCTAGCCGGGGCAGCAGGGCCGCGCCGCCGTCGGTCGGCGGCAGCAGCACCGGCAGTCCGCCAGCCTGCACGACCTTGTCGACATAGCGACGCGGCAGCAGGATGGCCTGGTCGTCCCAGTGCCCCCAGCGGGCCTGCTGCTGATAGCTGCTGATCCCGATGACCGGATGATCTGACATGATCAATATGGTGTCACGTACGCGCCAGTGATACCGCCGTCGACCAGGAACTGCGACGCGGTGATGAACGAGGAATCGTCGCTGGCCAGGAACGCGACCGCGGCCGCGATCTCGTCCGGCTCGCCGAACCGGCCCATCGGCACGTGCACCAGCCGCCGGGCCGCGCGCTCTGGGTCAGCGGCGAAGAGCTCCTGCAGCAGCGGCGTGTTGATCGGGCCGGGACACAGCGCGTTCACCCGGATCCCCTCGCGGGCGAACTGGACGCCGAGCTCGCGGGTCATGGCCAGCACGCCGCCCTTGGACGCGGTGTAGGAGATCTGCGAGGTCGCGGCGCCCAGCACCGCGACGAACGACGCGGTGTTGATGATGGACCCCTTGCCCTGACGCTGCATGTGCGGCAGCACGTACTTGCAGCACAGGTACACCGAGGTGAGGTTGATCTCCTGCACGCGCCGCCAGGCGTCGATGCCCGTGGTGAGGATCGAGTCGTCGTCGGGCGGCGAGATGCCGGCGTTGTTGAAGGAAACATCGATCCGGCCGTAACGTTCAGCGACGCCGTCGAACAGGTCCCTGACCTGGGTCTCGTCGGCTACGTCGGCGGCCACGAATTCCCCGCCAGTCTCTTTGGCGGCGGCCTGCCCGCTAGCGGAGTCGATATCGACGGCGACGATCCTGGCGCCCTCGGCGGCCATCCGCCGCGCGCTGGCGAGGCCGAGCCCGCTGCCCGCGCCGGTCACTACGACGACTCGATCTTGCAGGCGCTGCATTATGAAACGACCCCGTTCCCTTAATTGGTTGAGATCTAGTCCGTTGCGATGAAGACGTTCTTGACCTCAGTGAAAGCGTCGACCGCGTCGGGCCCGAGCTCGCGGCCGAGGCCGGACTGCTTGAAGCCGCCGAACGGCGTCCAGTACCGGACCGACGAGTGCGAGTTCACCGACAGGTTGCCGGTCTCCACGCCGCGGGCGACCCGGATCGCCCGGCCGACATTGCTGGTCCAGATCGACCCGGACAGCCCGTACGGCGTGTCATTCGCCAGGGCGATCGCCTCGGCCTCGTCGGCGAACGGGGTCACAGTGACCACCGGGCCGAAGATCTCGTCGGTATACGCCGGGTTGCCGGTGCTGACGGGCGCGAGCACGGTCGGGGGGTACCAGTAGCCGGGACCGTCCGGCGCGGTGCCTCGGAACGCGACCGGCGCGCCTTCCGGCACGAAGCTGGCCACGTGCGCGCGGTGCGCGGCGGAGATCAGCGGACCCATCTCGGTGGCCGCAGCCGCGGGGTCGCCGACCTTGACGCCCTGCACGGCCGGCTCGAGCAGCGCCATGAACTTGTCCAGCACGCTGGCCTGGACCAGGATGCGGGAGCGGGCACAGCAGTCCTGGCCGGCGTTGTCGAAGACCGCGGACGGCGCGGTCGCCGCTGCCCGCTCGATGTCGGCGTCGGCGAAGACAATGTTGGCGCTCTTGCCGCCGAGCTCAAGCGTCAGCCGCTTGATGTGGCGGGCGCAGCCGGTCATGATCTGCTGTCCGACCTCGGTCGACCCGGTGAACACGATCTTCCGCACGAGCGGGTGGTCGACCAGGCGCTGGCCGACCACGCTGCCCTTGCCGGGCAGCACCTGGAACACCCCGTCGGGCAGGCCCGCCGCCAGCGCCAGCTCGCCGATCCTGATCGCGGTCAGCGGTGTCATCTCGGCCGGCTTGGCGACGACGGCGCAGCCGGCCGCTAGCGCGGGAGCCATCCCCCAGGACAGGATCGGCATCGGGAAGTTCCACGGCACGATCAGGCCGACCACGCCGAGCGGCTCCTTGAACGTCACGTTCATACCGCCCGGAACGGGGATCTGCCGGCCGGTCATGCGCTCCGGGGCCGCGGCGTAGTACGTGAGCACGTCGCGGACCTGGCCGGCCTCCCAGGTCGCGGCGCCGACCGGGTGGCCCGAGCCGGTGGTCTCCAGCGCCGCGAGCTCGCCGATGTGGGCATCGACCTGCTCGGCGAACCGGCGCAGCAGCCTGGCCCGGTCGCCCGGCGCGACGTTCCGCCAGGATGCCTGCGCCCGCTCGGCGCGCACGATCGCGGCGTCGGTCTGCTCGGCGGTGGTGTGCTCGACGTGCGTGACCGGCTGCTCGGTAGCCGGGTTGATCACGGTGTAGCTGGTCATCGCCATCACAGCCGCTCGAAGCAGCGGCGCAGCTCCCAGTCGGTGACCGCCGCGTCGTAGGCGGCGATCTCGACTTGTGCGTAGTTCGCGTAGTGGTCGATGACCTCGGGGCCGAACGCGACCCTGGCGACGTCGCTGCCCTGCCACAGGTCCAGCGCGTCCCGCAGCGTGTGCGGCACCCGCGGGTTGTCGCCCTCGTAGGCGTTGCCGGTGAAAGCGGGCTCCAGCGGCAGCTCGTTGTCGATCCCGTGCAGGCCGGCCGCGATCATGGCGGCCACCGCCAGGTAGGGGTTGACATCGCCGCCGGGCGTCCTGTTCTCCCCGCGCAGCGAGTACCCGTGCCCGACCAGGCGCAGCGCGCAGGTTCGGTTGTCGACGCCCCAGCGGACCGAGGTGGGCGCGAAGCTGCCGGGCACGTAGCGCTTGTAGGAGTTGATGTTGGGCGCGTAGCACAGGGTCAGCTCGCGCAGCGTGGCGAGCTGACCGGCCAGGAAGTGCTCGCCCAGACGGGACAGGCCGTGCGGGCCGTCGCCGGCGAGGACGGGCGTGCCGTCGGTGCCGCGCAGCGACAGGTGGATGTGGCAGGAGTTGCCCTCGCGTGTGTTGGGCTTGGCCATGAACGTGATGCTCATCCCGTCCTGGGCGGCGATCTCCTTCGTGCCGGTCTTGTAGATCGAGTGGTTGTCGCAGGTCGTCACCGCGTCGGCGTAGCGGAACGCGATCTCGTGCTGACCCAGATTGCACTCGCCCTTGGCGGACTCGACGTATAGGCCGGCGCCGGCCATGCCGAGCCGGATCCGCCGCAGCAGCGGCTCGATCCGGGACGTGCCGAGGATCGAGTAGTCCACGTTGTAGCCGTTGGCCGGCACGAGGTCGGTGTAGTTCTTGGCTGCCGCCTGCTCGTAGCTGTCGGCGTACACGACGAACTCAAGCTCGGTCCCGGCGAGCGCGATCAGGTCCCGCTCGGCCAGCCTGGCCACCTGGCGCTGCAGGATCTGCCGGGGCGACTCCAGCACCGGCGTGCCGTCCAGCCAGAGCAGGTCAGCCAGGACCAGCGCCGTTGCCGGGTGCCAGGGGACCCGCCGCATCGTGGCGAGGTCCGGTCGCATGACGAAGTCGCCGTAGCCGCGTTCCCAGGACGAGATCTGGTAGCCGTCGACGGTGTTCATGTCGACGTCGACCGCGAGCAGGTAGTTGCAGCCCTCGGAGAACTCGTGCGCCACCTCGGCCAGGAAGAACTCGGCGGACAGCCGCTTGCCCTGGAGCCGGCCCTGCATGTCGGTCAGCGCGAGGATGACGGTGTCGATCTCGCCGGTCGCGATGAGCTGGCGCAGCTCGTCCAGGGACAGCATCCCCGGACGAGCCACGCCAGCATGCTGGTCGGTCATGCTCAGGCCGACAGCTCGCGCTCGATGGCCGCGAGTTCCTCGGGTGTGCCCTGGACCCGCGGGCCGGTGAACCACTTGCGCGCCGACACCAGCCAGTAGATGCCGGCGTACCCGATGACGACGGCCACCGCTATCGGTGCGTAGTTGAACGTCTTCCAGCCGATCGGGCCGAACTGCGGGAGCATGAACAAGATCGCGATGATGACGACCCAGGTCACCGCCGTCCAGCCGATCGCGTAGCTGCGACGGCCCAGGTGCCAGGGTCCGCGCTGGAAGCTCTCGCCTTGCCGCAGCCGCAGGAACGTCGGCGTCACGTAGGCGATGTACAGGCCGATGGTCGCGATCGAGGTCACTGCGCCGTACGCGGCGCCGTTCCACAGGTAAGGCAGGCCGAGGACCAGGGCACCGCCGGCCCCTAGCCAGATGGCATTGGTGGGCGTGCGGGTTCGCTTGTTCACCCGGTGCCAGATGTCCGAGCCGGGCAGCGCCCCGTCGCGCGAGAACGCGTAGATCATCCGCGAGTTAGCGGTGATCGAGGACATGCCGCAGAACAGCTGGGCGCCGATCACCACCAGGAGCAGCAGTTCGGCGCCGGTCCGGCCGATCGAGTCAAGGAAGATCTGCGCGGGCGCAGCCGCACCTTGCGCGGCTTCTCCTGCGTAGTTCACCTTCTGGATCGCGAACGTGAGGCCGATCAGCAGCACCCAGCCGGCGATCAGGGAGACCAGGATCGACATCACGATGCCGCGCGGGCCGCTGCGCGCTGCGCTGTGCGTCTCTTCGGTCATGTGCGCGGAGGCGTCGTACCCGGTGAAGGTGTACTGGGCCATCAGCAGCCCGATCGGCAGGATGAACAAGAAGCCGAGCTTGAAGCCAGAGAGGTTCTCCATGTCGGTGAACACGTACTTGGCAGACTCGTGGTGCGCGCCCGCCTTCAGCCCGAACGTCAGGGTGGCGACGATGAGCAGCACGCCGAAGATGTGCCACCAGACGCTGACGTCGTTCAGCAGGGCGACCAGGCGGATGCCGAACTGGTTCAGCATGCCGTGCACGAACAGCACGATCGCGTAGATGAGGATCGTGTGCCACGGATGCGTGACGTCGAAGCCGAACCAGAGGTCCAGCAGGAAGTTGATGAAGAACGCGGCGCCGAAGTCGATGCCAGCGGTGATGGCGACCTGGCCGAGGAAGTTGAACCAGCCGGTGAACCAGGACCAGGCGGGTCCGTTCCTTCTGGCCAGCTTGGCCGACCAGTAATACAGGCCGCCGGCGGTCGGGAAGCTCGAGCAGACCTCGGCCATGGACAGGCCGACGAGCAGGGTCATGATGCCGACGATGGGCCAGCCCCAGACGATGATGGCCGGACCGCCTTCGTCCATGCCGAAGTAGAACAGGGTGAGGCAGCCGGACAGGATCGAGATGATCGTGAACGAGACCGCGAAGTTCGAGAAGCCCGACATCCGCCGGCGCAGCTCTTGCGCGTAGCCGAGGCGATGAAGCTCTTCTTCATCGCTGGTCAGCGCAGTTTCATTGACTGACACGTGATGCTCCTTGGGGGGTGCGGTGACCTGCGGCGGAGTGCGGGGATGGGGGGCTGGCTTTACAACCTGGCGGGCGCGACTTTTAATGGTCTGATATCAGACCAATCATGGGCAGGACTGAGCCGTTGTCAAGACCCTGAGCCAGATTTCGTCACTCGTGTCCCATGAGTTTTCGGCCTGTGGCACGGGGACCTATGAGCCGGCGACGTTACCGGCCTAGAGTTTCGGGACTGTCAACGTCCAGCCGACGGAGGGCCGATGACGACGTCGGGCGTGGACCTGACCGCGATATTGCGCCCCGTGCGCCAGGGCAATGCCTTCGAGGAGACGGTCGAGCGGCTGCTCACCGCCATCAAGCTCGGCATGGTCGGGCCGGGCGAGCGCTTCCCGGCCGAGCGGGAGCTGGCCGCCCAGCTCGGCATCAGCAGGCTGACGCTGCGCGAGGCGATCCGCGAGCTCCACGAGGCCGGATACGTCTGCTCGCGGCGCGGCCGGTTCGGCGGCACCTTCGTGACCTACACCGCCCCGGCGCCAGACACCGGCGAGCTGCGCCGGCTCGCGATCCAGGACGCGGACAAGCTGACCGACGCGCTGACCTTCCGGCTGGCGGTCGAGTCGGGCGCAGCCGAGGTACTGGCCGGTCAGCTCGGCACGGCCGAGGAGGGATTGAAGGCGAGCCTGCTCGCCCGGCTGGCCGAGGTCAACGCGGCGAGTCCGCAGGACTACCGGCGGCTGGACACGCTGTTCCACCTGTCCATCGCCGAGCTCACCGGGTCGACCCTGCTGGCGGCCGCGTGCGCAGACGCGCGGATGCGGCTGAACGACTTCCTCAACGCGATCCCGGTGCTCCAGCGCAACATCGACCACACCGCTGGCCAGCACGGGGCGATCGTCGAGGCCATCGTCTCGGGTGACGCACCTGCCGCCAGGATCGCGGTGGCCGAGCACCTGGAGGGAACCGCGGCACTGCTGCGCGGCTTCCTCGGCTAGGCACCGCTGATGTGCGCGAAGTCGACGACGAGCCGGTCCGGCCCGCGCAGATTCAGGTTGGGCTTGTACTCCAGGCTGGCGACGTTCAGCCGCGGGGCGTGCAGCCGGCGGGCGAAGGACTCCAGCGCGATGGTGGCTTCCAGCCGCGCGAGCGGCGCGCCGAGGCAAAAATGCGGGCCGGCGGCGAACGCGAGATGCCCGGCCGCGCCGCGCCGAATGTCGAAGGTGTCCGGGTCGACGAAGACGCGCGGGTCACGCCCGGCTGCGGCCAGCAGCAGGAGGATCAGCGCGCCGTCCCGCGCGGCCACGGGCCCGACCTGCATCCCGCCGCGGGCCACGCGCGCCGTCATCTGCACGGGCGCGTCGTAACGGAGGGTCTCCTCGACTGCGCTGGCGGCCAGGTCGGGGTTCGCGCGCAGCATGGCCAGCTGATCGGGATGGCGCAGGAGCGCGAGGATCCCGTTCGAGATGAGGCCGACGGTGGTCTCATGGCCGGCCACGAGCAGGAGCACGCAGGTCGCGATCAGCTCGTCCTCGGTCAGCTTCTCGCCGTCGTCCTCGGCGGCGATCATCTCCGAGAGCAAGTCCTCGGCCGGGTGCGCCCGCCGGACCGCGATCAGCTCGCGGAAATAGACGGCGAACTCGTCGCCGGCTACCTGCGCCGCCTCGGCCCTGGCCTGCGCCTCCGCGGAAGCCAGGCCGAAACCCGGCTGGAGCGAGTGCGCCAGCCGGGCAGACCAGCCGGCGAAGCGCGGGTGGTCGTCGACCGGCACGCCGAGCAGCTCGGAGATGATCCGAACGGGCAGCGGGTACGCGAGCTGGCTGACGACCTCCATCTGCCCGGCAGCGGCGGCCGCGGTCAGCAGGTCGCTGGTGATGGCGCGGATGCGCGGCTCCAGCCGGGCGACGGTGCGCGGCGTGAAGGCCTTGGCCACGAGACGACGCAGCCGGGTGTGGTCCGGCGGGTCGAGCGACAGGAACGACGGCCTGTCCCTGGTGCGCGGCGGGGCGGCCGGCGCCAGCAGTGACTTGTGGCGCTCGCTGCTGGCCTTCGGGTCCCTGAGCACCGCAGAGCAGTCGGCGTGCCGCCCGACGACGACGAAGGCGCCGTCGAACTCGGCGAACGGGGAAGCTTCCCGCAGGCCAGCCAGCACCGGGTAGGGATCGAGCAGGATGGCAGGGTCAGCGAGCTCGGTCAGTGCCGGCCGCTCAAGCGTGCTCATGGCGGGCTCCGTAGGGGATCGCGGGGGGCTTGGGCGGCTCAGCGCCCGACGGGTACCGGCACGCCGACCGGGTTCGGCACCGGCAGCACGGCCGCGCAGGCCCTCGTGATGGGCAGCAGCAGGTCGGCGAGCTCATCCCGGTCGCCCTCCGCCAGGCTGGCCAACGGCCGCGCGGCCGCGACGTCGGTGGCGCGCTCGATGCTCCGGTGCAGCTCCGTGCCCGCCTGCGTGGCGGTTCCAGCAGGGTGAAGCAGCCCGCGTCCGCCCAGCCGGGCGATGGCAGCGTCCCATTCCTCGTCCGTCCAGCCGCGGGCCGGCTGCATCTGAGCGCGGCCCCAGCCTGCTGACACGTGACTGTGAGCGCCGTTCGCGGCCAGGTCGACGCCCGCCCGCAGGGCCAGCGCCTCGGGCGCATCGAGATTGGCGGCGACCAGGGCCGCGATGTGGCCGTCACCGCGGTGCTCGCGCAGGACCGTGGCGGCATGCCAGAGCCGGGCGAGCGGTTCGGCGGGAACGGGGAGCGCTGCGTTCGCCGCCCCCAGCGTGCGCCCTGCCCAGCTGAGATCTGTCGTCAGGCCGGCAAGGCGGTCAGCGGCGGCCGCGATCGGCGCGGGCGCGGCGGTGCCGTCGGGCACGTCCAGGAGCCGGCACAGCGCGGCGACCGCGCCGGCCTGGCGGACGGCCATCGCATCCGCCGGGCTGATCAGGTCCCAGACGCCGGGCACCGCCCTGGCGACCATCCCGGGCGCGAACGAGAAGAAGGCGGCGACCACCGGGGCCGCCCCGGTCAGGCCGATGGGCGCGGCCCGGCCGGCGAAGTAGCCGCGCCAGAACCCCCGCAGGCCGGCCTGCTCGAACGCCTGCCGGGGCTCGTCGGCGAAGTAGCTGATGACGTGCACCGGCTCGAACAATGCCCACATGCGCCTGGCGGTCGCCCCGATCTCGGTCATGGCGCCATCATCGCAGGGTTCGGGACAAATCGATACATGCCGACTGGAGCCAGATGTGATTGCGCGCACGTGATACACCCCATGCGCCGACCCGATTGCGGCCGCGGAACTAATTACGGCACAATGATGTTGTGAAATACGTGGGACTAGCAGATGAGGCGCTGAGCACCGGTGGTGCGGCGCTGACGCCTACCCCGTCCCAGCCAGCCCGGTCCCAGGCAGTACGGTCTCAGCCAGCCCAGTCCCATGACGGCACCCGCGGCCGGATCGCTCGCCTCATTCTAGAGAACGGCCCGGTGACCGCCGCCGGCCTGTCGGCCCGGCTCGGGCTCACCTCCGCCGCCGTCCGCCGCCACCTGGACAACCTGCAGGCTGACGGCATGGTCGAGGTCAGGACCGCCAGGACGTACGGCAGCCGGGGGCGCGGCCGGCCAGCCCGGCTGTTCGCCATCACCGACGCTGGCCGCAGCGCCTTCGAGCACGCCTACGACGACCTGGCGACCAGCGCCTTGCGTTTCCTGGCCGAGCGGGCCGGGCCTGGCGCCGTCGCCGAGTTCGCCAGGCAGCAGATCGCCGAGCTCGAGCGCAGGTACCGGCCGGCCGTCGAGGCGGCCGCGCCGGACCAGCGGGTCCAGGCGCTGGCGGCCGCGCTGTCCGCCGACGGCTACGCCGCCTCGGCTGGCGGTGGGCCACTCGCTCGTGGTACTGGCGCTGGCGGGGGGGAACAGCTCTGTCAGCACCACTGCCCGGTTGCCCACGTTGCCGCCGAGTATCCCCAGCTTTGCGAGGCGGAGACCGAGGCATTTGGCCGCCTGCTCGGCACCCCCGTGCAGCGGCTCGCCACGATCGCTCACGGTGACGGCGTCTGCACCACGCACGTCACGCCGCCTTCTCTCGTGCATAACCGCGCAACAACCGAGGCCGGAGGAATCTCCGCATGACAACTATCACCCGCCCAGAGCTCGACGGCCTGGACCGCTACAAGTTCGGCTGGTCCGACTCGGACGCAGCCGGCGCTGACGCGCGCCGTGGCCTCAACGAGGATGTCGTCCGGGACATCTCGGCGAAGAAGGACGAGCCGGAGTGGATGCTGGACCTGCGGCTCAAGGGCCTGAAGCTCTTCCACCGCAAGCCGATGCCGACCTGGGGATCTGACCTGTCCGGCATCGACTTCGACCACATCAAGTACTTCGTGCGCTCCACCGAGAAGCAGGCGGCGAGCTGGGACGACCTGCCAGCCGACATCAAGAACACCTACGACAAGCTCGGCATCCCCGAGGCGGAGAAGCAGCGCCTCATCGCCGGCGTCGCGGCGCAGTACGAGTCGGAGGTCGTCTACCACAAGATCCGCGAGGACCTGGAGGAGAAGGGCGTCATCTTCCTGGACACCGACACGGCGCTGCGGGAGCACCCGGAGCTGTTCCAGGAGTACTTCGCGACGATCATCCCGGTCGGCGACAACAAGTTCGCCTCGCTGAACACGGCCGTCTGGTCCGGTGGGAGCTTCATCTACGTGCCGAAGGGCGTCAAGGTAGACATCCCGCTGCAGGCCTACTTCCGGATCAACACCGAGAACATGGGCCAGTTCGAGCGGACCCTGATCATCGTCGACGAGGGCGCGAGCGTGCACTACGTCGAGGGGTGCACCGCGCCGATCTACTCGTCGGACTCGCTGCACTCGGCCGTGGTCGAGATCATCGTGAAGAAGGACGCGCACTGCCGGTACACCACGATCCAGAACTGGTCGAACAACGTCTACAACCTGGTCACCAAGCGCGCCGTCGCCTATGAGGGCGCGAGCATGGAGTGGGTCGACGGCAACATCGGCTCCAAGGTCACGATGAAGTACCCGGCCGTCTACCTGATGGGCGAGCACGCCAGGGGCGAGACGCTATCGGTCGCGTTCGCCGGAGCGGGCCAGCACCAGGACGCCGGCGCCAAGATGGTGCACTGCGCGCCGAACACCTCCTCCCAGATCATCTCCAAGTCCGTGGCCAGGGCTGGCGGCCGGACGTCGTACCGCGGCCTGGTCCAGGTGCAGGAAGGCGCCGAGCACTCGAAGTCGACGGTCAAGTGCGACGCCCTGCTGATCGATGCGGTCAGCCGGTCTGACACCTACCCGTACGTGGACGTGCGCGAGGACGACGTGGAGATGGGCCACGAGGCGTCGGTCTCGAAGGTGTCGGAGGACCAGCTGTTCTACCTCATGAGCCGCGGCATGACCGAGGACGAGGCGATGGCCACCATCGTCCGCGGCTTCGTCGAGCCCATCGCGCGGGAGCTGCCGATGGAGTACGCGCTCGAGCTCAACCGGCTGATCGAGCTGCAGATGGAAGGAGCGGTCGGCTGATGTCAGGCCTGCAGGGAGCCGTCGAGACGGCTCCCGTCTCCAGGCTGCATGAGCAGCAGTCGTATGACCCGGCTGACTTCGGCGTGCCGACGGGTCGCGAGGAGGAGTGGCGGTTCACTCCGCTGCGTCGTCTGCGCGGTCTGCACTCGGACCTCGGCTTTGGTGACGGGAAGGTTGCCGTCGTAGCCGATGCCGCACCGGGCGTCACCATTGGAAACCTTGAACATGGTGACTCCAGGCTCGGCACCGCCTACGTGCCGGGGGACCGGGTCAGTGCCAGGGCATTTGCCTCGTTTCGCGAAGCGACTGTGATCTCCGTGCCAGCAGGCCTGGAATCGAGTACGCCAACGCACCTAACTTTTCGCGGTGAGAGCGCGGATGGGGCGGCGTTCGGGCACACCTTGATCGAGGTTGGCGCGAACGCCAGCGCAACTGTGGTGCTTGAGTACACCGGCAGCGCGACTTATGCGGACAATGTCGAGCTTGTGGTCGGGGACGGGGCGTCGCTCGTCGTGGTTAGCCTGCAGTCGTGGGCGGATGATGCGGTGCATCTGTCGCATCATCATGCGCAGCTCGGGCGTGACGCGAAGCTGACCCACACCGCGGTGACGCTCGGCGGGTCGGTCGTGCGGCTGGCGCCGTCGGTGCGGTATGCGGGACCCGGCGGGGACGCGGAGCTGCGCGGGCTGTACTTCGCCGATGCGGGCCAGCACCTGGAGCACCGGCTGTTCGTGGACCACGCCGAGCGCAACTGCCGGAGCCGGGTGAGCTACAAGGGCGCGCTGCAGGGTGATGACGCGCACGCCGTGTGGATCGGCGACGTGATCATCCGGGCGGAGGCCACCGGCACCGACACCTATGAGTACAACCGGAACCTCGTGCTGACCGACGGCACCAGGGTCGACTCGGTGCCGAACCTGGAGATCCTGACCGGCGAGGTGGCCGGCGCCGGGCACGCCAGCGCGAGCGGCCGGCTGGAAGACCAGCACCTGTTCTACCTGATGGCCAGGGGCATCCCGGCGGATGAGGCGAAGCGGCTGGTGATCCGAGGCTTCTTCGGCGAGCTCGTCGGCAAGATCGAGGTGCCCGAGCTGCAGGAGCGGATCATGGCCGCGGTCGAGGCGGAGCTGGCGTGAGCGAGTTCCGCCGCGCGTGCGCGCTGTCGCAGCTGCCGGACACCGGCGCGATCGGCGTCGACGTGGCCGGCGTCCCGGTCGCGATCGTCCGGGCCGAGGGCGAGGTCTTCGCCCTGCACGACGTCTGCTCGCATGAAGAGGTCCCGCTGTCGGAGGGCGAGGTCTACGACCACACCGTGGAGTGCTGGCTGCACGGATCCTGCTTCGACCTGCGGACGGGCAAGCCAACCGGGCCGCCCGCGACCAAGCCGGTGCCCATCTACCCAGTGAAGATCGAGGGCGACGACGTCCTCGTTGAGTTGTAACGAAGCAACCAGGAGACAACCGATATGTCCACGCTTGAGATCCGCGACCTGCACGTCAGCGTGACGGGCGCTGCGGGCGAGAGCAGTGAGGTCCTGCGCGGCGTCGACCTGACTATCTCGTCGGGGGAGACGCACGCGATCATGGGGCCGAACGGGTCGGGCAAGACCACGCTGGCGTACGCCATCGCCGGGCACCCCAAGTACACCGTGACCCAGGGCTCGATCACGCTGGACGGCGAGGACGTGCTCGCCATGAGCGTGGACGCCAGGGCGCGGGCCGGACTGTTCCTGGCCATGCAGTATCCGGTCGAGGTGCCAGGCGTGTCGGTGTCGAACTTCCTGCGTACCGCGATCACCGCTGTCCGCGGCGAGGCGCCGAAGATCCGTACCTTCGGCAAGGAACTGCGCGAGGCCATGGACCAGCTGGCGATGGACCCGTCGTTCGCGCAGCGGAACCTGAACGAGGGCTTCTCCGGCGGCGAAAAGAAGCGGCACGAGATCCTGCAGCTCGAGCTGCTCAATCCCAAGATCGCGATCCTGGACGAGACCGACTCCGGTCTCGACATCGACGCGCTCAAGGTGGTCTCGGCCGGCATCAACCGGTTCCGCGCCGACCCCGCCCATGGGCTGCTGCTGATCACCCACTATCCGCGGCTGCTGCGCTACGTGGAGCCGGACTTCGTGCACGTCTTCGTGGCCGGGCGCATCGCCGAGGAGGGCGGCATGGAGCTGGCCGAGGAGCTGGAGACCAACGGTTACGAGCGCTTCCTCAGCGTTAATGCGGCCTTTGTCGATGCGACCAGAGCAGGCGCGACGGCGTGAGCACGGCCGGCGGGATGATCGCGGTAACGGGCGGAGGGGACCCTGCCCCGCTCGATGTCGAGGCGATCCGGTCGGACTTCCCTATCCTCGGCCGCGCGGTCCGCGGCGGCCGGCACCTGATCTACCTGGATTCCGGCGCCACGTCGCACAAGCCGCGCCAGGTACTGGACGCCGAGCGCGACTTCTACACAACGCATAACGCGGCTGCGCACCGCGGCGCGCACCTGCTTGGCGAGGAGGCGACCGACGCCTACGAGGGCGCCAGGGCCAGAATCGCCGCGTTCCTGCGCGCCGATCCCGGTGAGATCGTCTTCACCAAGAGCGCTACCGAGGCGGTGAACCTGGTCGCCTACGCGATGAGCAACGCCGCCACCTCCGGCCCGGAGGCGAGCAGATTCGCGATCGGCCCAGGCGACGAGGTGCTGGTCACCGAGGCCGAGCACCACGCCAACCTGGTGCCCTGGCAGCAGCTGTGCGAGCGCACCGGCGCGACGCTGCGCTGGTTCGGCGTGACCCCGGCCGGCCGCCTGGACCTGACGAACATCGGCGAGCTCATCAACGGCCGGACCAAGATCGTGGCGGTGACGCACCAGTCCAACGTGACCGGGGTCGTGCCGCCCGTGGCGCAGATCGCGGCGGCGGCGCACGCGCAGGGCGCGCTGGTCCTGGCCGACGGCGCTCAGTCGGTGCCGCACCAGCCGGTCGACGTGACCGCCCTCGGCGCGGACTTCGTGGTGTTCTCCGGCCACAAGATGCTCGGGCCATCCGGTGTCGGCGTGCTCTGGGGGCGGCGCGAGCTGCTAGCTGCGATGCCGCCCTTCATCACCGGCGGCTCGATGATCGAGGTGGTCCGGATGGAAGGCTCGACCTTCCTGCCGCCGCCTGACCGGTTTGAGGCCGGGGTGCCCGCGGCCGCGCAGGCCGTCGGCCTGGCCGCAGCGTGCGACTACCTCGACGCGCTCGGGATGGCGAACGTCGCGGCCCACGAGGAGGCGCTCACCGCGCACGCCCTGGAGGCCCTGGCGGGCATCCAGGGCCTGCGGATCCTAGGCCCGCTGGACACGGTCGACCGCGGCGGCGCGGTGTCGTTCGTCCTGGATGGCATCCACCCGCACGACGCCGGGCAGGTGCTCGACGAACTCGGCATTGCGGTCCGGACCGGACACCACTGTGCCTGGCCGCTGCACCGCGCACTCGGTGCCCAGTCCAGCACCAGGGCCACGTTCTACGTGTACAACACCCACGACGAGGTAGACGCGCTGACAGACGGAATAAGGCAGGCGCAGAAGTTCTTCGGGACAGCGTGATGGAGCTCGAGTCGATGTACCAGGAGATCATCCTGGAGCACTACCGCCGGCCGATGCACGCGGGCCTGCGGGAGCCGTTCGACGCGCAAGTGCAGCACATCAATCCCACCTGCGGCGACGAGGTGACGCTGCGGGTCAGCCTGAAGGACGCCGGCGGCGATCCTGTCCTGGCCGATGTCTCCTATGAGGCGCTCGGCTGCTCGATCAGCCAGGCCAGCGCCTCCATCATGGCCGACATGATCATCGGCAAGACCGTCGGCGAGGCCATGCAGATCAGCGAGGAGTTCCTGAAGCTGATGCAGTCGCGTGGCGAGGCCGCGCCGGACGAGGACGTGCTGGGTGACGCGGTCGCGTTCGAGGGCGTGTCGAAGTACCCGGCGCGGATCAAGTGCGCGCTGCTCGGCTGGATGGCGTGGAAGGACGCGACGGCCAGAGCCCTGGGCGAGCGCGGGACAGGGGAGTAGGCATGACTGACAACAGCACCGACACCGCAGGTTCAGCCCCCGAGGGCGCCGCGTACACGGCGACCGAGCCAGAGACCGAGGACCTGCTGGAGGCGCTGCGCGACGTCGTCGACCCCGAGCTCGGGGTCAACGTCGTCGACCTTGGCCTGGTCTACGGCGTGACCGTGGAGAGCGACCGCACGGCCACCATCGACATGACGCTGACCAGCGCCGCCTGCCCGCTGACCGACGTGATCGAGGATCAGACCCGGGTCGCGCTCGACGGCCTGGTGCAGGACTTCCGCATCAACTGGGTCTGGCTGCCGCCGTGGGGTCCGGAGAAGATCACCGAGGACGGCCGCGAGCAGCTGCGCGCCCTCGGCTTCAACGTCTGATCAGCCTCGAGCCTCCCGTTCAGCGGTACGAGTTCCGCCTGGTCCAGTACTTCTGACCGGCCATCCATTTTCAAATCTCATCGGCCGCCGAGAGCGCCGCGAACCACGTCAGGGTGTCCAGGCCGAGCCGGGGCTGGTCACGGTCGGCTGGATGCCATGTGAGTACCGCAAGGCCAGGGAGAACAACCTCGGCCATCTTTGGGTGCCCTGCCGTCCGAGCCCGAGCTGGTGGAGCGGCACTTAACGGCACAACCTGGGCGGGCCGTGCCCCGCTCCCCGGGCCTACCTTGTAGGCTTGTCTGGTAGATCGCATAAGCAGGCGCCGGGGGCCAGCCCCCCTTAGCCCCTGGCGCCGCCCGGCAGGCGGTCTAAGCCGGGCAGTGGCGAAGAACGTAGCGCAGGGGTGAAATGTGCCACGCGACGAACATCACCTCGATCGAGGACCAGCGATGAGACGTGCTCGACTTCTTTGTCCGGCCCGACTGGCAGACATATCCACACAACCGGGCAAGGTGGAGAGTACTGGCGACCCGGCACGGGTAGTCACGCCGCGTGAGCGATGGTGATGTGAACCACAGCGTGTGGGGCGAGAGCGGCGTCCTCATTGACGGCGAGAGCCTGATCCCTGCCTACGTGCAGGCGGCCTACCTGATGCGCGGCGCCATCATCGCGCGGCAGCTTCCGGTGGGCTCGCTCCTGCCGTCCGAGGCGTCGCTTCAGGCCCGCTGGGGCATTAGCCGGGACACGGCGCGGAAGGCGTATGCGGTGCTTGACGAGAGCGGCATGACAGAGACGCGGCGCGCTGTCGGGCACCTCGTCAAGCGCCTGCCGAGAACCGACTACGTCCAGGCACCGCCTGGCAGCCGGATAACCGCGCGCCCGCCAACCGCGCAGGAGCGCAGGGAGATCCAGGGCGGCGTGCCATCGGGTGTTCCGGTCATCATCGTCGAGGAGCCGGGCAAGGCACCGGCCGTCTACGAGGCGGCCTCCACAGTGATTTACGTGTTATGACATCGCACGCCGACGGCGGAAGCGTCAGGCAGGGACGTCGGACGGAGGCGCGCAGTCTGTAATGAATGGCATGGCGGCCTCCGTCCCGTGTCAGTGACGCTACCCCGAGCGTGGCACGGATTGACTGGCTGATGCTGGGTAGCTGCGCGCTGTGAAGCCTGGTGACTGGTTCCTGACCGCCGCCGAGCGTGGTAATCCGGCCACCCGGCTGGACGCCAGGCATGAAGACGGCATGGCGTGGTCGGCGGGGAACGACGTCCGTCCGCTGATCCACGGCAGCACTTACTTCGCCGAGCTGGCGGCGCGTGTCGGCCGGATGTCGGCCGGGGACCTGCTGCTGTTCACCGACTGGCGTGGCGACCCCGACGAGCGGCTCGGCCAGGCCGGGCCGATGGTGTCGGACGCATTCTGCGAAGCCGCCAGCCGCGGCGTCCGGGTCGCCGGGCTGATCTGGCGCTCGCACCTGGACCGGCTGCGCTTCAGCGCGGAGCAGAACCGGCATCTAGGCGACGACATCGAAGCCGCCGGGGGCCAGTGCCTGCTGGACATGCGAGTGCGGCCGGGCGGCTCCCATCACATGAAGATGGTCGTGCTGCGGCACCGGTCCGACCCGGCGCGCGATGCAGCCTTCGTCGGCGGCATCGACCTGTGTCACAGCCGGCGCGACGACGTCGCGCACGCAGGTGACCCGCAGGCGCAGCAGATGGCGGCCGTCTACGGCCCGCGGCCACCGTGGCACGACGTGCAGGCCATGATCCAGGGTCCGGCGGTCGGCGATGCGGAGACCGTGTTCCGCGAGCGCTGGGAGGACCCGGCGCCGCTGACCCGCAATCCGGTGCACCGCCTGCGGGATCTGCTCGACGGCGATCAGCACACGGCGCGGCCGCTGCCGCCGCAGTCGGCGGACCCGCCGTCCTGCGGTCCGCATGTGGTCCAGCTCCTGCGGACTTATCCGTACCGGTGGCACGGCTACGACTTCGCCCCGAGGGGGGAACGCAGCATCGCGCGCGCCCACCAGAAGGTCCTGCCACGGGCCCGCTCCCTCGTCTACATCGAGGATCAGTACCTCTGGTCGACCGAGATCGTGGCGGCCCTCGCCGTCGGCCTGCGCGCCAACCCCGGCCTGCACCTCATCGTGGTGATCCCGCGGTTCCCCGATCAGGACGGTCGGCTCGCGACGCCGCTGAATCTCGTCGGCCGCGCGGACGCCGTCAGCCTGCTGCGGCAGGCTGGCGGTGACCGGGTCGCGGTGTACGGGCTGGAGAACGCCGCGGGCACGCCGGTCTACGTGCACGCCAAGGTGTGCCTCGTCGACGACACCTGGGCCGTCGTCGGCTCCGCGAACGTCAACCGCCGGTCTTGGACCCACGACTCGGAGCTGAGCTGTGCCGTCCTGACCGACGACGGAAGCAGTGCTCGCGGCTTCGCCCGGCAGGTGCGCGAGATGCTCGTGGCCGAGCACCTCGGCCTGCCGCGTGGCGCCGGCGTCCCGGAAGGGCCGCAGCTGTTCGCGGCTTTCCGGTCGGCCGCGGCGCTACTGGATGCCTGGCACGCAGGCGGATGTGCCGGCCCGCGGCCGGCCGGCCAGCTGCGCAGCTATCCGGACCTGCACATGTCGCGCTGGACGCGCACCTGGACCAGGGTCCCGTACCGGCTCGTCTACGACCCGGACGGGCGGCCACGCCGGATGCGCGCAGCCCGTCAGTTCTAGAGCGGAGCGGCGGGAGATGGCGCCCGAGGCGGCCCGGCGGCCAGTCGCTCCCGCATCTGGTCGCGCGCCTCCCAGCGCGTCTCCAGCCACCAGGAGCAGCCTGCCTGCGCCCACGAGGCCGCGACGGCAGCGGCCGCAGCCGGGTCTGCGGCCGGGGTCTCGCCGTCGGCGATGACGTCAAACCCAGCCGCAGCACCATGCTCGCTAAGCCAGTCCCGCACCGCGCTGGCGTCGGCTGGCTGCGGCTCGTGACCAAGAGCGCCGTACTGCGGGATCACGCCATCGCAGCGCAGCGTCCGGCGCATGGACTTCTGGGCCGGCCACACCCCGACTACCCAGATGGGAATCCGCCGCTGCACCGGCCGGGCCGCGCTGCCGAGGTCGAGCCGGCCGGTCTGGTAGGCGTAGTGCCTGCCGTGATAGCTCGTGCCGCCGTCCCAGAGTGTCCGGATTAGGTCGATGCCCTCGTCGAGTAGCTCGGCCCGGTCGCGCAGGCCGGTGACCTCGCCGGTATCAGGCAGTTCGGTGTCGGTCGCGCCAACGCCGACGGCGAGGATCGCGCGGCCGCCGGACAGCTGGTCAAGCGTCGCGACCTGGCTGGCCACCTTCCAGGGCCGCCGCCAGGGCAGCGGCGTCAGCAGCGTGCCGAGCCGGACGCGCTCCGTCCGGACCGCCATCGCCGACAGCATGCCCCAGGCGTCCGGCCCGTAGGCCGCCTCCCAGACGAAGACTCCGTCCCAGCCCGCCTGCTCGGCGAGGAGGGCGAGCTCAAGCTGCTCCGTGGCGGTCCCGCCAGGAAGGACCGCGCCATATCGCATCTGATCGTCAGCCATGACACCGTCCTAGCAGGACCTGCCGACAATCCGGGGGTTCGTCACTGTCCGTGGCCGCGGTCCGCTAGACTCGTCTGACCATGACTCCCGGCCTGCTCCTTCCCGGCCGCGGCGAGGCCCGGTAATCAGCCGGTCGGCCCCTCGCCGCGGGTGGCTCTGCTACGCCGACCGATGTTCGCCCCGGAGCCTCCGACATCAGGAGCCCTCCCACTTGAGGAGCAGAGCATAGTCATGAGCAATCCTTCGCTGCAGCGTCCGTCTGGCATGCCGTGTCATCGATATCGCCCATTCTCGGCCATTGACCTGCCCGACCGGCAGTGGCCCTCGCGCACCATCACCGCGGCACCGCGCTGGCTGTCCACCGATCTGCGGGATGGCAACCAGGCCCTGATCGACCCGATGAACGCCCCGCGCAAGCAGGCCATGTTCGACCTGCTGGTCAAGATGGGCTACAAGGAGATCGAGGTCGGCTTCCCGGCGGCCAGCCAGACCGACTTCGACTTCATCCGCAGCCTGATCGACACCGGCGCCATCCCCGACGATGTGCGGATCTCGGTGCTGACCCAGGCCAGGGAGGAGCTGATCGACCGGACGGTGCAGTCCCTGGTCGGCGCCAGGCTCGCGACGGTCCACCTCTACAACGCCGCGGCGCCGCTCTTCCGCAGCGTGGTCTTCGGCTGGGCGGGCGACGGCCGGGAGGAATGCAAGGCGGTCGCCGTCGACGGCACCCGCGCGGTCATCAAGTACGCGGAGGAGTACCTGGCCGGCCCGGACTTCGGCTACGAGTACTCGCCGGAGATCTTCATGGACACCGAGCTCGACTTCTCGCTGGAGATCTGTGAGGCGGTGATGGACGTCTGGCAGCCTGGGCCTGGCCGTGAGATCGTCCTGAACCTGCCGTGCACCGTCGAGCGGTCCACGCCGAACGTCTACGCCGACCAGATCGAGTGGGTCAGCCGCAACCTGTCCCGGCGCGAGCACGTCGCCCTGTCGGTGCACACGCACAACGACCGCGGCACCGCGACCGCCGACGCGGAGCTGGCCATGCTGGCGGGGGCTGAGCGCGTCGAAGGCTGCCTGTTCGGGAACGGGGAGCGATCGGGCAATGTCGACCTGATCACTCTCGGGCTCAACCTGTACAGCCAGGGCATCGACCCGATGATCGATTTCAGCGACATCGACGAGATCCGCCGGACAGCCGAGTACTGCAACGGGATCGGCGTGCACGAGCGCCACCCTTATGCCGGTGACCTGGTCTACACCTCGTTCTCCGGCTCGCACCAGGACGCCATCAAGAAGGGCTTCGACGATCTGGACCGGCAGGCGGCCGCGGCCGGCCGGCCGGTCGGCGAGCTGCCCTGGCAGATGCCGTACCTGCCGATCGACCCCAAGGACGTGGGCCGCACCTACGAGGCCGTCATCCGGGTCAACTCGCAGTCCGGCAAGGGCGGCGTCGCCTACATCATGAAGGCCGATCACCACCTCGATCTGCCACGTCGGCTCCAGATCGAGTTCAGCCAGGTGATCCAGCGGCACACCGACAGCGAGGGCGGCGAGGTCGCCGCCGACCAGATGTGGCAGATCTTTGCCGCCGAGTACCTGGAGCCAGGCCCGTTCGAGCTGGTCAGCTACGCCTCGTCGAGCGAGGGCGGCACGGAGCGGGTGGACTGCACGGTCCGGGCCTACGGGACCGAGTACGAGCTGTTCGGCATCGGCAACGGGCCGATCGCCGCGTTCTGCGCGGCCGTGTCCGAGGTCGACCTCGGGCTCGGCGGCCTGAGCGTCCGAGTGCTCGACTACGCCGAGCACGCGCTCACCGCAGGCCGGGACGCCGAGGCGGCCGCCTATCTGGAGATCGAGATCGGCGACCGGGTGCTGTGGGGCGTCGGGATCAGCTCCTCGATCGTGCGCGCTTCGGTCTCCGCCGTGATCAGCGCCCTGAACAGGGCGGCGCGCCTGCAGTAGGGCAGCCTCGGCGAGCGCGCCGCCACCTGCCTCAGGTGTCGCCGCGCCGGTAGAACGGGCTCGCGAAGGCCGCGACGCGCTCGTCGAGCTGGTCGCGCTCGCCGTCACCGGGGAAGGTGACGTCGATCGGGAAGCCCGCATCCTGCGGCGCGGCCTCCCAGGCCGCCCGTTCAACGGCGCCGACGACGAGGTCCTGTACTCGCGTATCGCTGGGGTCGTCCAGCGTCACCGAGATCAGCAGGCCCTCGCCGGCGAACTGGACCGACAGCCACGCGGCGGAGGCGTCCCGCACCGCCGCAATCGCGATGAGCCCGGCGGCGACGCCTGCCAGCAGGCCATCAGGACGCACCGGCAGCGGCCCGACGCTGATCTTGTCCGGGTCGCTCGCGGCGTCGTCGGCCGCCAGATACGACACGCCCTGGGGGTAGACCGGCACGCTCTGCCCGGCGCCGGCATTCAGCGCGATGCCGATCGACGGCGGCAGCAGCCGGGCCAGGTCAGCGGCCCGCACCACGACATGAGGGACCGGCGCCTGGGGCACCGGGTCGGGTTCCTGCGCCGGGCGGGCGAACTGCTGGAGCAGTTCGGCCGAGGAGTAGGCCGGCACGAAGTCGCTGCCGAGGTAGGAGACGATCGGCAGGGTGACGGCGGTGCCGTGGACGGCTGCAGCGCCGTCGGCCGGCAGCGGGAGCCACAGGCGCGCGGTACGCAGCACGTCCAGCAGATCGCCGATGCGGCCCGCGTCGGTGATGGCCGCCGCCAGCGCGTCCTCGAGGATACTGTTACGTTCCGTAGCGTTGCTTTCCGATGCGATGCTGATAGTCACCTGACGGATAGTAAGCGCTCCGGGGCGGTGAGTAATGGGAAATGGCCGACCTGCCTCTGCGCGCTGGCTGGAGGTTGCCCCCGAGCGCATCGAGGCCTGGTTGCAGTCGTTCGCGGTGTGGCACGGTGCGACGTTCGCGGCGGTCGACGAGCGGCGGGAGATCGTGACTGTCCGCGCGGCCGACGGCAGCATCGCCGAATGCCATACCCCGTTCCCGCCCCTGACGGCAGCCGGCTGCAGCGGAGCGTATCTTGCTGCCCACGCCGGCGCCGACCGCACGGTGGGGGTGCTGCTCGTCCGGCTCGGCGGCTACGCCGCCGGGGTGTTCAGCGGCGGCACGCCGCGGCTGGTGGCGTCCAAGGTTGGCAGCCGGCTCGTGCACGGCCGGAGCGCAGCTGGCGGCACGTCCCAGCACCGGTTCGCGCGGCGCCGGGAGAAGCAGGCGCGCGAGGCGCTGGAGGCGGCCGCCGACTGCGCCGTCGGCGTGTTCGGGCCGGTCAGCGGCGAGCTGGACGCGCTGGTGCTGGGCGGGGACAAGCGCGCGATGGCCGCGCTGCGCGAGGACGTCCGGCTGCGGCCGTACTTCGACCTTGCCGTCGACAGGTTCCTGACCGTGCCCGACCCGCGGCTCACCGTGCTGCAGGGCACGCCGCGGCAGTTCCGGGCGATCCGGATCTGGCTGACCGAGGCCGCGGCTGACGGCGGCGAAACCGGCTCGCCGGGCGGTCCTGAGCTCGGGTAAAATCGCGGTCATGCAACCGCTCCTGTCGTGACGCCGCGCCCCGCCTGAGGGGACGAGTCTGCCTGGCGTCCGATCGAACCTGTTTATGGAGCGAGTTTTCCGTGATTACCGCACGCGATATTGAACTGCGCGCTGGCGCGCGCCTGCTGCTGGACAATGCCTCTTTCCAGGTAGCTGCGGGCGACAAGATCGGCCTCGTCGGCCGCAACGGCGCCGGCAAGACCACCCTGGCCAAAGTCCTGGCCGCCGAGGGCCAGCCGGCCGCGGGCCAGGTCATCATCGGCGGCTCGGTCGGCTATCTGCCGCAGGACACCATGGTCGGTGATCTGGACGCGCTGGCGGTGGACCGGATCCTGTCGGCCCGCGGCCTCGACTCGCTGCTCGCCGGGCTGCGCGAGGCCGAGCTCGCGATGGCCGACCCGAATCCGGCCAGGCGGGACGCCGGCGTGCGCCGGTACGGTCACCTGGAGGAGCGCCTGACCGTGCTCGGTGGCTACGCGGCCGAGTCGGAGGCAGCGTCGCTGGCGGCCAGCCTCGGGCTACCGCAGAAGGTGCTGAAGCAGTCGCTGCGGACGCTGTCGGGCGGCCAGCGGCGACGGATCGAGCTGGCCCGGATCCTGTTCGGCGGCTCGGACACGCTGCTCCTGGACGAGCCGACCAACCACCTGGACGCGGACTCGGTCAGCTGGCTGCGCGATCACCTGCGGACCTTCCGCGGCGGCCTGGTGGTGATCAGCCACGACACCGGGCTGCTCGACGCCGTGGTCAACAAGGTCTTCCATCTCGACGCCGACCGCAGCGAACTGGACATCTACAACCTGGGCTGGCATGCCTACCTGGGGCAGCGCGAGACAGACGCCCGGCGCCGTCGCCGCGAGCGCATGAATGCCGAGCGGCAGGCAGTCGCCCTGCAGTCCCAGGCGGACAAGATGCGCGCCAAGGCGACCAAGGCCAAGGCGGCGCAGAACATGCAGAAGCGCGCCGAGCGCCTGCTGGCCGGCGTCAGCGCCGACCGGGCGCCCGAGCGTGTCGCCAAGCTGCGGTTCCCGGTGCCCGCGCACTGCGGCAAGACGCCTCTCACCGCCACCGGGCTGTCGAAGTCATACGGCTCGCTCGAGGTGTTCACGGACGTGGACGTCGCGGTCGACAAGGGTTCGCGCGTCGTCGTGCTCGGCCTGAACGGCGCGGGCAAGACGACGCTGCTGCGCCTGCTGGCGGGCGTCGAGGAGCCCGACACCGGCGAGGTGCTGCCGGGGCACGGGCTGCGGCTTGGTTACTACGCGCAGGAGCACGAGACGCTCGACACCACCCGGACGATCCTGGAGAACATGCGGACGGCGGCGCCGGACCTGGCCGAGAGCGAGCACCGCCGCATTCTCGGATCGTTCCTGTTCACCGGCGACGACGTCGCCAAGCCGGTCGGGGTGCTGTCGGGCGGCGAGAAGACCAGGCTGGCGCTCGCGCTGCTAGTGGTGTCGGGCGCGAACGTGCTGTTGCTGGACGAGCCGACGAACAACCTCGACCCGGCCAGCCGGGCGGAGATCCTGTCCGCGCTGCGCAAGTTCGAGGGCGCCATCGTGCTCGTCACCCACGACGAGGGCGCCGTCGACGCGCTGCAGCCTGAGCGGGTCGTGCTGCTGCCCGATGGCGTGGAAGACGCCTGGAGCGCGGAGCTGGCAGACCTCGTCGCGCTGGCGTGAAAGTTAGTTGATCTTTTTGCCGCCGTCTGGGTAGCCGATCACGAGCTAATGGGTGATCATGGCGAGATACGGTAACGCAGCGGTCACTTCAGCTCACGGGAGGTTCGCGTGACCGAGACTCTCAAGAAAGGCACCAGAGTGACCGGTGCCGACCGCACGAAGCTGGCGGCTGACCTGAAGAAGCGCTACGGCGCGGGCGAGAGCATCCGGTCGCTGGCGGCATCGACTGGCCGGTCGTATGGGTTCATCCACCGGATCCTCAGCGAGAGCGGCGTTTCACTGCGCGGCCGTGGCGGCGCGACGAGAGGCAAGGCCAAGTCCAAGGCATGAGGCACAATGGGGACTTGTGTCTGCTGACCTAGCCAATCTGACCGACGCCGGACTCGAATTCAGCGTGTCCGGCAGTGTCGCCACCGTCACCCTGGCGCGGCCAGAGCGACGCAATGCGATGACTCCCAGCATGTGGCGAGGTCTGGCCCGGATCGGTGCCGCTATCCCGAGCGACGTGCGCGTCGTGGTCGTCCGCGGCGCCGGGCCGTCGTTCTGCGCGGGCATCGATCTGCGCATGTTCAGCGCCGACGGCGTGCCCGGCGAGGAACGCAATCCGAGCGCGTCCGACCCCGGATTCCCCGAGTCCATCGCCGGCTTCCAGGCCGGCTACACCTGGCTGCGCAATCCCGCGTTCGTGTCGATCGCCGCGGTGCAGGGGCACGCCATCGGCGGCGGCTTCCAGCTGGCCCTGTCGTGCGATCTGCGCGTGCTGGCCGACGACGCCAGGATGTGCATGAAGGAGCCGGCGCTCGGCCTCGTCCCTGACCTGACCGGGACCAAGCCGCTGGTCGACATCGTGGGCCTGCCGCGGGCGATCGAGCTGTGCCTGACGGCCAGGACCATCGACGCGCGTGAGGCCGCTGAGCTCAGGCTCGCCGAGCTGGTGGTCCCGCCTGCTGACCTGGACGGGGCGGTGAGCGACCTGGTCGCCGCGCTGCTGTCTACGGACGCGGCCGCGGCCCGCGCCACCAAGGCGCTGCTGCAGGCGGCGCCGGGCAACACCCTGGAGCAGCAGGCAGCGGCCGAGCGTGCCGCCCAGGCCAGCCTCCTCCAGGGCCGCCTGACCAGGTAGTTCGCGCAGGGCATCGGTTCGCCGTTAGCTGAGCGGGGATGATCTGGCGCGGCTGCTAGGTTCACCGGTCATGAGCATGCAGAACCAGTGGCACGCGATGCGGAGCTTCACCCGCGACCCGTCGGTGACCAAGCAGCGGCTCAAGCCCGGTACCGTCAGGCGGATCACCGGGTACGCCCGGCCGCACCGGCTTGACCTGGCCATTTTCCTGGTTGCTGCGGCGCTGGATGCGGTGGTCACGGTCCTGTACCCGGTCTTGATCGGGGTCGTCATCGACAAGGGCATCCTGCCCAAGGACAGCACCGTGGTGCTGACGGTCGCGGGCATCGTGGCTGGCCTCGCCGTCTTCGATGCGTTCCTCGGGGTCGTCCAGCGGTACTTCACCTCGCGTGTCGGCGAGGGCCTGATCTACGACCTGCGGACGCAGGTATTCGAGCATGTCCAGCGGCAGCCGATCGCGTTCTTCACCAGGGCGCAGACTGGCTCCCTGGTCAGCCGGCTCAACAGCGACGTCATCGGCGCGCAGCAGGCGCTCACGTCCACGCTGTCGTCAGTGGTGTCGAGCGTCCTGCAGCTGGTGCTCGTCCTCGCCGTCATGTTCGTGTACTCCTGGCAGGTGACGGTGGTCGCGCTGGTGCTGATCCCGATCTTCCTGTATCCGGCGCGCCGGGTGGGGCGTCGGCTGCAGCGGCTGACCAGGGAATCCATGCAGCTCGATGCCCAGATGGGCTCGACGATGACCGAGCGGTTCAACGTGGCCGGTGCGATGCTGGCCAAGCTGTACGGGCGGCCAGCCGACGAGCTCGACCTGTTCTCCGGGCGCGCGGGCCGGGTGCGCGACATCGGCGTGCTGACGGCCTTGTGGGGCAGTGCCCTCGTGACCGGCCTCGGGCTCCTCGCCACGCTGTCCACCTCGGTGGTGTACGGGCTGGGCGGGGAGCTGGTGATCCACCATGCGCTCCAATTGGGCGCCATGGTGGCCCTGGCCACCCTGCTGACCCGGCTCTATGGGCCGATCACCTCGCTGTCCAACGTGCAGGTCAACGTGATGACCGCGCTGGTGAGCTTTGACCGGGTTTTCGAGGTGCTTGACCTGAAGCCCCTCATCGCCGAGCGGCCGGGTGCCACCGTCCTGGCGGCCGCGCGGCGGGCTGGGGCGGCCGCGCCGGATCTCGAGTTCGACCACGTCGGCTTCCGGTACCCGGCCGCGTCCGAGGTCTCGCTGGCCTCGCTGGAGTCGATCGCGCTGCCGGTAGCCGAGCGGGTCGGCTCAGGTCAGCAGGCGCTGACCGACGTCAGCTTCCGGGCCCCGGCCGGGAAGCTGACGGCGCTGGTCGGGCCGTCTGGCGCGGGCAAGACCACGATCACCCACCTGGTGTCCCGGATGTATGACCCGACCAGCGGCACGGTCAGGATCGGCGGCGCCGACCTCCGGGATGTCACGCTGGAGTCGCTGCACGACGTGGTCGGTGTCGTGACCCAGGACGCGCACCTGTTTCACGACACCATCAGGGCGAACCTGCTGTATGCGCGCCCGGCCGCGTCGGAGCACGAGCTGGTGCTCGCGTGCCAGGCCGCGCAGATCTGGGATCTGGTCTCGGCACTGCCCGACGGGCTCGACACGGTCGTCGGCGACCGCGGCTACCGGCTGTCGGGCGGC
This sequence comes from uncultured Actinomycetota bacterium, assembly GCA_963792725.1. Classification (GTDB taxonomy): domain Bacteria; phylum Actinomycetota; class Actinomycetes; order Streptosporangiales; family Streptosporangiaceae; genus JAJYUU01. Next base: position 194,912 of record CAWBXJ010000007.1, read on the forward strand.
GAGAAGCAGCGGATCGCGCTGGCCAGGCTGCTGCTGAAGGCGCCGTCCGTAGTCGTGCTGGACGAGGCGACCGCGCACCTGGACTCGGAGTCGGAGGCCGCCGTGCAGCGCGCGCTCAAGACCGCGCTGGCCGGCCGGACCTCGCTGGTGATCGCGCACCGGCTGTCCACGATCCGCGAGGCCGACCAGATCCTCGTGGTCGACGGCGGCCGGGTCATCGAGCGCGGGCAGCACGCCGACCTGCTCGACGCCGACGGTTTGTACGCCGACCTCTACCGCACGCAGTTCGCCCGGCAGGAGTCGGCGCCGGAGGCCGCGCCCGTGTCCGGCGCCGCGTCGGTCTGAGCTCGGTCTGAGCTCGGTCTGAGCCGGTCAGTCTAAGTAGCCGACCCGGCGCAGATCTGGTCCGGCGACCGACTCGACGTCGCTGATCTGGGCCGCGGTGAGGACGCGGCGCCAGGCGCCCGGCTCACCGCTGCGACCGCCGTCGCGGCGGGCGGCCCGCACCTGGACCGGCCTGACGGCGTCGCCGACGAACTCCGCCACCCCGGCCGCCGTCGCGGCCGGGTGCCGGAGCACGTTCTCGTACCGCAGCGTGGTCAGCTGGTCGGCGGACATGGCCGCGCGCAGCCTGGCCATCGCGCGCACCGAGCCGCGCCAGCGCATGGCGCACTTGCCCGCCGTCGACAGCTCCGGCCAGATCGCCAGGTCGTGCTCGGTCTCGATGCCGAAAAACGGGTTCGGAAACTCAGTCTCGACATTCGCCATGCCCGGCTTGAACCAGCCGAGGGTCATCGGATCGGCGAGCATGGCCGCGACCACGTCCCGGCCGTCCCGGATGATCTGCACCAGCCTGGCGTCGGCGAACGCGTCGACCAGGGCGTCGGCGCAGTACATCAGGTCGGGGCTGGCGTCGCCATAGCGGACGATGTCTCGCTCGGCGACGCAGCAGGCCGGGCCCATGACGCCCCCGGCGTCCCGGCAGATCGGCGAGCAAGTCAGGCAGCAGTGCGCGGTCACCTGCCAGGCCTGCGCGAAGGCGTCACGCAGCACGGTGGCGGCCGCGTCGCTGCGGCCGCGCTGGATGGACGGGGTGCGGGCGAAGGCGTACACGACGCTCTGGACGGCTTCCTGGCCGATAGTCAGGTGGAAGCCGGGGGACTGCTTGATGGCGCGCCCGAGCAGGTCCGCGCCGGAGTGCGGCGCGCCGATGACGAAGACCGGCTGGCGGACCTTACGGCCGTTTACGACCAGAATGTGCGGGCGGGGTGGCATGGCTACCCAACAGTGTGGCATTGCCCGCTGGATGCCCAGTCCCGGCCCAATGATCAGGGGCTGACCAGGCCATATGCGGCTCAGCCCGGGTCGGTCCGCGGCCCAGCCGCAGCCGCGTGGCCCGCCCGGCCGGTCATCCGGCGGCAGTGGTCCCCGGCGTGGCCCTCCAGGTTGAGCGCCGCCTGGATGAGCGGCACGTGGCTGAAGGCCTGCGGGGTGTTGCCGACCTGGCGGCCGTAGCGCGGGTCGTACTCCTCGCTGAGCAGGCCGAGGTCGCTGCGCAGCGCCAGCAGCCGCTCGAAGATCGCGACGGCCTCCTCGTACTCGCCGATCATGTGCAGTGCGTTGACGAGCCAGAAGCTGCACGCGAGGAACGCGCCCTCGGCCCCTGGCAGGCCGTCCACGTCGGCCTCGCCGACCCCGCTGACCGCCTTAGCTGGCTGCGTATACCGCAGCACCAGCCCGTCTCGCATGAGCTCGCGCTTGATCACCCGAACGGTCGATACGACCCGCGCGTCGCCGGGGGGCAGGAACCCGACCTCGGGGATCAGCAGCACCGACGCGTCCAGCTCGGCGCTGCCGTAGTACTGCGTGAAGACCCCGCGACTGGCGTCGTAGCCCTGCGCGAGTACCTGCGCGTGGATCTCATCCCGGATCGCGCGCCAGCGCTGGAGCGGGCCAGGATTGCCCTGCTCGGCCAGATGGATCGCCCGGTCGAACGCCACCCAGGCCATCACCTTGGAGTGCACGAAGTGGCGCCGCGGCCCGCGCACCTCCCAGATCCCCTCATCGGGCTCGTGCCAGTGCTTCTCCAGGAAGTCCAGCAGCTGCCGCTGCAGGCTCCACTCGTGCTTGTTGAAACCGAGCCCGGCCTGCCTGCCCAGCGTCAGCGCATCGATCACCTCGCCGTAGACATCAAGCTGGCGCTGGTCGACGGCGGCGTTTCCGATCCGGACTGGCGCCGACCGCTCGTACCCAGGCAGCCAGCTGACCTCCCACTCGGCCAGCCTGCGCTCACCGCCCACGCCGTACATGATCTGGACGTCCTTCGCGTCTCCGGCGATGGCCCGGCCCAGCCACTGCCGCCAGCTGTCGGCCTCGTCGGTATAGCCGGTGCGCAGCAGCGCCTCCAGCGTGATGGTCGCGTCCCGCAGCCAGCAGTACCGGTAGTCCCAGTTCCGCACGCCGCCGATGTCCTCGGGCAGCGATGTGGTCGGTGCCGCGACGATGCCGCCGGTCGGTGCGTAGGTCAGGGCCTTGAGCGTGATCAGCGACCGCATCACCGCATCGCGGTACGGGCCCTTATACGTGCAGGCCGCGGCCCAGCTTGACCAGAACGCCTGGGTCGCCGCCAGCGCCCCGTCGGAGTCGATGCAGGGATCGGCCGGCAGGTGGGATTGCTTCCAGGCCAGCACGAACTGCACCCGGTCGCCGGCCTTCACGTCGAAGGTGGCCTCGTGCGCCAGGTTCTGGCCGACGATGGGGACAGGGCTGTGGAAGCACACCGAGTCGGGCCCGGCGATGGCCCTGATGCTGTTCCCCATTCGCCGCACCCACGGCACAACCTTGCCGTAGCCGAAGCGCAGCCGCAGGATCGACTCCATCTCGACCGTGCCGTCGATGCCCTCGACGATGCGGACGAGGACGGGCGTGGCGTGATCGCGCGGCGGCATGAAGTCCAGTACCCGCACGGTGCCGCTCATGGTGTGCCAGGTCGTCTCCAGGATCAGCGAGTCGCCCTGGTAGCGCCTGCTGACGTCGCCGCGCCGGTCGACTGGCCCGTCGGTGACGGTCGGGCAGAGGCGCCAGCTGCCGTTGTGCTCATCTCCGAGCAGGGCGGCGAAGCACGCGTCGGAGTCGAACCTCGGCAGGCACAGCCAGTCCACCGAGCCGTCGCGGCCTACCAGGGCGGCGGTCTGCATGTCCCCGATCAGCGCGTAGTCCTCGATCAGACTGGCCATCGCAGCCTCCATTCCGTTGTCGACCCCGTTGTCGACGCCGTCCTCGCCGTCAACGTCACCGTACGGCGGCGGCAGCCCGGTCAGCCAGTTAACCAGCGCGAGGCCATAGAGTGTCGGCGTGCAACGACGACGGCTGCCCGCCGCCGCGCGGATCGCAGCCCCGGCCGCGGCGGTCGCGGTGCTGGCGGGTGCGCTCGCGGGCTGCGGGCGGATGGGCGCCGCGCTCGATAAGCAGTGGATGACCGTCCAGTTCAGCCCGAACACCCCGAGGACTACGGCGCTGCACGTGCGAGCGGCCTGCTCCCATATCCAGAACGCGCCGCCGATGGCCATGCCGGCCACGCAGTCACCGATCAACACGATGTACGGCGTCCGCTACGACACCACGAACGCCTCCCCGGCGAACCTGGCGCAGCTCCAGACGTGCCTGCAGCGCTTCAGGTCGGTGCTCGGCGTCGACCCGGAAAGCGCGGGCGACGAGGGCAGCTGACCGCCGAACCGGCGGTAGCTGACCCAAGAGTTCACATAATTCCTCTCGGCATAGTAGAGTTCCGTCCAGCTTGATTCCAGAGTTAAACGATCGGAATAGGTGGACGATGAAACGAGTACTCGCCGGATTCACCGCGGCCGGGCTTGCCCTGCTGGCCGCCGGTTGCGCCTCGTCGAGCGCCAACACCGGCAGTTCCGGCAGTGCCGGCGCTTCCCAGCCAGCCGCCAACGTCACGCTTCGGCTCGGCTTCCTGGAGAACATCACCCACGCGTCTGCGCTGGTCGGGGTGAAGGAGGGTTTCTTCACCAAGAACCTCGGCCCGAACGTGACCCTCAAGCTGTACCCCTTCAGCACCGGCACTGAGGAGGCCACCGCGCTGCTGGCTGGCCAGCTGGACGCCGCGTACGTGGGCCCGAACCCGGCCATCAAGGCGTGGCAGCAGTCGAGCGGCAGCCTCATCAAGGTGATCTCCGGCGCCGCCTCCGGCGGTGCGGAGCTGGTGGTCAAGACGGGCATCACCACGGCTGCCCAGCTCAAGGGCCAGAAGCTGGCGACGCCGTCGCTCGGCAACACCCAGGACGTGGCGCTGCGCTACTGGCTGAAGGGCAAGGGCCTGACCACGACCTCGACCGGCGGCGGCGACGTGCCGATCACGCCGATCACGCCCAACTCCGACGCAGTGCTCGCCTTCGAGTCTGGCCAGATCGCGGGCGGCTGGGAGCCGGCTCCCTACGACGCCGAGATGATCGCGGACGGCGGCCACGCGCTGGTCAACGAGGCAAGCCTGTGGCCGGGCGGGCAGTTCGTCACGACCGAGCTGGTGGCGACGCAGAGCTTCATCGCCAAGAACCCCACGGTCATCAGCGACCTGCTCAAGGGGCAGATCGAGGCCAGCTCCTACATAACAAGCAACAAGTCCGCCGCCGAGACCGCGGCCAACGCCGAGCTGGAGTCGCTGAGCGGCAAGAGCCTCAAGTCGGCCATCCTGGCGGCCGCGTTCGCGCAGGTCACCTTCACCAACGACCCGATCGCCTCGTCGCTGATCACCGACGCGGATCACGCCGTCGCAGTGGGCCTGCTCAGCCCCGTGAAGAACCTGTCGGCGATCTACGATCTCGGCCCGCTGAACACGCTGCTGGCTGCCGACGGGCAGTCGCAGGTTAGCTCGTGAGGGTGAGCGACCAGCAGGTGACGCCCCCGGCGCCAGCAGCAGCTGGGCCGGGGGGGTCAGCCCTGTCTCGGGCCGAGGCGGTGCGGCTGACCGACGTGAGCAAGGCGTACCGGACCGGCCGGGATGAGCTCCTCGCGCTTGACCAGATCTCGCTCACCGTCCACGACGGGGAGTTCGTCTGCATCATCGGCGCGTCCGGCTGCGGCAAGAGCACGCTGCTGAACCTGGTGGCGGGCCTGGACCAGCCGACCTCCGGTCAGGTTGACACCACCGGCCGCAAGGTCGGGCTGATGTTCCAGGAGCCCGCGCTGTTCCCCTGGCTGACGGCCGGACGCAACGTGGAGCTCGCGCTGCAGGCACGGGGGGTGCCGAGGGCAGCGCGGCGCGCGCAGACCACAGAGCTGCTGGAGGCCGTGCGCCTCGGCGGCTTCGGCGACAAGCGCCCGCACGAGCTGTCAGGCGGCATGCGGCAGCGGGTGGCGATGGCCCGTGCGCTGGCCCAGAATGCCGACGTGCTGCTGATGGACGAGCCGTTCGGCGCCCTGGACGCGATGACCCGCGATCTGCTGCACGACGAGCTGGAGCGGATCTGCGCCGAGCGGACGCTGACGGTGCTGTTCGTGACCCACAACGTGCGCGAGGCGGCGCGGCTTGGTGACCGGGTCATCCTGCTGAGCAGCCGGCCTGGCCGGGTCATCGACGAGTACACGCTGCCGAGGGCCGGTCACCGCCGGATCGACTCCCCTGAGGTGTCGGAGGTGGCGGCCAGGCTGACCGACCGGCTGCGCGAGGAGATGGGACGGCATGGCTACTGATCAGGCCCTCCGCGGGCTCGACAACCTAGAGCTGCGGCCGTCGCAGGGGCAGCCAGAGCCCGGCCGCCTGGCCCGCAAGGCCTGGGCGGTGGCCTGGCCGAAGCTGCTGGCGATCGTGCTCGTCCTTGTCATCTGGGAGCTGATCACGCTGACGGGCTGGAAGAAGCTCGTGCTCAAGGGCCCCGGCCCGGTGTTGGCCAACCTGTGGCAGCAGATGCAGCACGGCATGCTGTGGGCCACTATCGGCTGGACGCTACGCAGCGCCGTCATCGGCTACTTCGTCGCCCTGATCATCGGCTCGGCCGTCGGGCTGCTGGTCGCGCGCATCCCGCCGCTACGGGCCGCCGTCGGGTCGATCATCACCGGGCTGCAGACGATGCCCTCGGTCGCCTGGGCCCCGTTCGCCATCGTCTTGTTCGGCGAGAACAGCTCGGCCATCCTGTTCGTGGTGATCATGGGCGCCGCGCCGTCGATCGCCAACGGGCTGATCAACGGCGTGGACTACACCCCGCCACTCCTGCTGCGCGCGGGCAAGACCATGGGCCTGCACGGGTTCGCGCTGTACCGCTACCTGATCCTGCCCGCGTCACTCCCGGCCTACGTGGCCGGACTGAAGCAGGGCTGGGCGTTCGCCTGGCGCAGCCTGATGGCCGCCGAGCTGTTCATCGCCATCATCGGCCAGGTGTCGATCGGCCAGCAGCTCGCGGCAGACCAGCAGGACCTCGATTTCGCCTCGGTCAGCGCGATCATCATCGTGATCCTGGTCATCGGCATCGTCGTCGACACGATCTTCACCAAGGCCGACCTGGCGCTGCGGCAGCGGCGTGGCCTGCTCGACCCGGCGCAGCTGGCCTGAGCCCTAGTGCGGGGCGTGGTGGTACACGCCGAACACGTTGCCGGCCGGGTCGCGCAGCGCTCCGGTCTGCATGTGGTCGTCCACCGGGTTCGGGCCGTACTCCCGCGCCCCGCCGAGCTCGACGGCCCTGGTCAGCACGGCCTCCACGGCCGGCACGCTGGCGTACACCGTCGCCCAGCTGCCCTGGTCGGCCACGACACCGAGGCCGCCCTTGATACCGCGGGTGGTGCCGGTGTCGACCATCGCGTAGCCGGGCCCGGCGGCGCTGGCCTGCCAGCCGAAGATCTCCGCGTAGAAGCGCTGGCTCCGGCCCGAGTCAGCGCCGAGCACCTCGAACCAGTCCACCGGCGCGCCGTCGCCCGCCGACGGCCCCATGACCTGGCCTGGCTCGGCTGGCGCGAGGACCAAGCCGATGACCAGGCCGTCGGTGTCAGAGAACCTGGCGAAGGTCACCATGCCAGCCAGCTCGGTAATCGGCGTCTCCGTCTTGCCGCCGAGCAGGTTGATCTTGTCCAGCGCCGCCTGCATGTCGTCGGTCTCGATGTAGAACGTGACATCCCCGGCATCGTCCTCGCTCGCCGCGATGCCGCCGTTGATGCCGCCGCCGGCGCTGGTGTCGATCAGCGTGTAGCCCGTGCCGGGCACCGGGTGCATGCGCCAGCCGAACAGCCCGGCGTAGAAGTCCGCTAGCTGGCCCGGGTCGGGGCCGCTGATCTCGAAGTGCACTACCGCGTGAGCCACGCCTGACCTCCCCGTGCTGGCAACCCGTGCTGCCAACCTGTGCTGGCAGTTACTGTAAGACGCTAATCCGCTCAACGCCGGCGTAGACGTTCATCGAGCCGCCGCGCAGGAAGCCGACCAGCGTCAGGCCGGCGTCGTCGGCGAGCTGGACCGCGAGCGACGACGGCGCCGAGACAGCCGCCAGCACCGGGATACCCGCTAGCACCGCCTTCTGCACCAGCTCGAACGAAGCGCGCCCGCTTACCAGCAGGATGCGGCCGGTTAGCGGCAGCAGGCCGGCCTGCAGGGCCCAGCCAACGACCTTGTCGACCGCGTTATGGCGCCCGACGTCCTCGCGCACCACCAGTAGGTCGCCCTCGGCGCTGAACAGGCCAGCCGCGTGCAGGCCGCCGGTCCGGTCGAACACGCGCTGCGCGTGCCGCAGCGTGTCCGGAAGTGCGGCCAGCACCTGCGCGGTGACCAGGACCGGGTCATTGGAAAGATCAAAACGGCCGGGAACGTGGAGGTCTTCGATGCTCGCCTTCCCGCAAACGCCGCAGGCGCTGCTGGTCAGGAAGCTGCGCCGGAGCTCGGGCTGCACCGTCAGGCCCGGCCGCAGCGTGACATCGGCGACGTTGCCCACCTCGTCGTCGCTCCCGTGGTCATGTCGACAGCGCTGGCCATCGCAGATCGTGATCGAGGCGATATCGGCCGCGGCCGCGACCATGCCCTCGCTGACGAGGAAGCCGGCCACCAGGTCAATGTCCTCGCCTGGCGTGCGCATGGTCAGGCTGACGGCCTGACCGCCGATCCTGATCCCGAGCGGCTCCTCGCTGGCCAGCAGGTCAGCGCGCTCGGCAACGCCGCCCGTGTCGACGCTCACCCGCGTCACCCGCCTGCGCGCCGTCCGTCCGGCCACCGATCACCTCCCCGGCTTCAGGTACCCCGCTTGCCCTCGCAGGCTACGTCGGTTTGGATAGCGGTGTGGCTCCTGACGGTTCGCGCACTTTGCGCAGCATGATCGAGAACTGGCCGGTGTACCGGCAGCTGACCGGTCCGGACCGGCTGGGCCGCGGTGCCGCGATCCGGTCGCCGCACACGGAGGCTGCCGCGCCCCGCACCGAGTCGGCCGACCGGGTGGTGAAGTCAATCTGCCCATATTGCGCCGTCGGCTGCGGTCAGCGCGTGTTCGTATCGAGGATCGGCGGCAAGGACACCGTCACGCAGATCGAAGGTGACCCCGACTCGCCGGTGTCGCGCGGCAGGCTATGCCCGAAGGGAGCGGCCAGCAAGCAGCTGGTGACGCACTCGGGTCGACTCACCAGGGTGCTGTACCGCCGCCCGTTCGGTACTGCATGGGAGCCGCTTACCCTGGACCAGGCGATGGACATGATCGCCGATCGAGTGCTGGCCACTAGGGAGTCGACCTGGCAGGAGACCTTCCAGGGCAGAGTCGTCGGCCGGACGCTCGGCCTCGCCAGCCTGGGCGGCGCCACGCTCGACAACGAGGAGAACTACCTCATCAAGAAGCTCTGGACCGCGCTCGGCGCGATCCAGATCGAGAATCAGGCCCGCATATGACACTCCGCCACCGTTCCCGGTCTGGGGACGAGCTTCGGCCGTGGCGGGGCGACGACCTTTCCCCGCGATCTCGTTAACTCGGACTGCATCGTCATCTGCGGCTCCAACATGGCCGAGTGTCATCCGGTCGCGTTCCAATGGGTCGTGGAGGCCAAAGCGCGGGGCGCGACCGTCATTCACATCGACCCGCGGTTCACCCGCACGAGCGCGCTCGCCAGCACGCATGTCGCCAGCAGGGTGGGTGGCGACATCGTGCTCATCGGAGCGCTGGTGAATCATGTGCTGTCCGGCGGGCACGAGTTCCGCGAGTACGTGACGTCCTATACCAACGCCGCCGACATCCTGCCGGAGGACTTCAGCGACACCGAGGAGTCCGACGGGCTGTTCTCCGGATATGACCCGATTACCAGGACCTACGACAATGCCAGCTGGCAGCCGACGGGCGAGCGCGACCTCACCCTGACGCATCCGCGCTGCGTCTTCCAGGTGCTGACGCGGCATTACGCCAGGTACACCCCGGAGCTGGTGGAACGGGTCTGCGGCATCGGCGCGGCCGACTTCGGAAAGCTTGCCGACGAGCTGGTTCGGTGCAGCGGGCGGGACAAGACCACGGCCTGGGTGTACGCGGTTGGCTGGACGCAGCACACCACCGGCGTGCAGCACATCCGCGGCGCCGCAATCTTGCAGTTGCTGCTGGGTAACATGGGCCGGCCCGGCGGCGGGATCCTGGCGCTGCGTGGTCATGCCAGTATCCAGGGCTCGACTGACATCCCGACGCTGTTCGACCTGCTGCCTGGCTACCTGCCAACACCGCGGGCCGAGGACGACAGCATGGCCAGCTACCTGGCCAGGCTGCCTGACACCGGGTTCTGGGGCAACAAGCGCGCTTACCTGGTCAGCCTGCTCAAGGCCTGGTTCGGCGATGCGGCAACGGCCGAGAACGAGTATTGCCTGCCGCAGTTGCCCCGACTCACCGGCGATCACGGTACCTACCGGACTGTCCTCGACATGATCGAGGGCAAAGTCAAGGGCTACTTCCTGTGGGGCCAGAATCCTGCCGTCGGGTCGGCCGGCGCTCGGCTGCAGCGGCTGGCCCTGGCGAGGCTGGACTGGCTTGTCGTGCGCGACCTGGCGCTGATCGAGAGCGCTGCCTTCTGGCAAGACAGCCCGGAGATCGCGACCGGGGAGCTGACGACTGCCGACATCGGCACCGAGGTGTTCTTCCTGCCGGCCGCCGCGCATGTTGAAAAGGACGGCAGTTTCACGAACACGCAGCGGATGCTGCAGTGGCACCACAAGGCGCTGGAACCACCAGGCGATGCGCGCAGCGACCTCTGGTTCGCGTACCACCTGGGCAAGCGGATCAGGGCCAAGGTGGCATCCTCCGCCGCGAGCCGCGATCGGCTATTGAAGAATCTCACCTGGGATTATCCGGAGGTTGGCGACGAAGCAGAACCGGACGCCGCCGCCGTCCTGCGGGAGATCAACGGCTGCGGGCCTGGCGGCACACTGCTCAGCGGCTTCGGCGAGCTCAAGGACGATGGCTCGACGGCGTGCGGCTGCTGGATCTACTCCGGCTGCTATGCGGCCGGCGTCAATCAGACCGCCCGGCGGCGGCCGCAAGGCGAGCAGACCTGGGTCGCGCCGGAATGGGGATGGGCCTGGCCGGCTAACCGGCGGCTGCTGTATAACAGGGCGTCCGCGGACCCGGCCGGCAGGCCGTGGAGCGAGGCAAAGAAGTACGTCTGGTGGGATGAGCAGGCCGGCCAGTGGGCGGGCCACGATGTGCCAGACTTCGAAAAGGGCAAGCCGCCCGGCTACGTTCCGCCGGCGGGTGCGACCGGACCGGCTGCGCTGGCCGGGACCGACCCGTTCATCATGCAGCGCGACGGCAGGGGAGCGCTGTTTGTGCCGATTGGGCTGAAGGACGGCCCGCTGCCGACACATTACGAAGCCGCGGAGTCCCCGGTGCGCAACGATGTCTACAAGCAGGACGTCAGCCCGGTCTCTGTGACCTACCCAGGCGACCGCGCAACTGCGGATCAACTGGCGGGTCATGATGCCGCGTTCCCCTACATCTTCACGACTTACCGGCTGACCGAGCACCACACGGCAGGGGGGATGAGCCGCACGCTGTCCAGGCTCGCCGAATTGCAGCCGGAGTTGTTCTGTGAGGTGTCGCCTCAGCTGGCGCGCATTCGGGGGCTGGAGAACGGCGGCTGGGCAACGGTCATCACCGCGCGGGCGGCCATCGAGGCCAGGGTGCTCGTGACCCGCAGGATGCGGCCGCTGCGCCTGGCTGACGGTGCCGTCGTGCACCAGGTCGGGCTGCCGTATCACTGGGGCGGGCAGGGACTGGTGACCGGAGACGTCACCAACGACCTGCTGCCGTTCGCGCTCGACCCAAACGTGCTGATCCAGGAGAGCAAGGTGGCGACCTGCGACATCCAGCCTGGCCGTCGGCCGCAGGGTGCGGCCAGGGTGGAGCTGGTGAACTCCTACCGGCGCAGGGCCGGGCTGGAGGTGCCGCTATGACGACTGAGCGGCGCAACTCGCTGTATGGCCCGCTCGACGACGTGTCGGGCGACGCCGGCTACGCCGGGCACCCGCAGCGGGTCGGCTTCTTCACCGACACCAGCGTTTGCATCGGATGCAAGGCCTGCGAGGTGGCCTGCAAGGAGTGGAACGGGCTGCCCGATACCGACGCGCTCGCGCTGACCGGCATGTCCTACGACAACACGGCCGTCCTGGGCGCGAATAGCTGGCGGCACGTGGCGTTTATCGAGCAAGCTCGGCCGGCTCAGCAGGGGATCGGCGATACCGCCGAGGACGGCGAGGCGACCCGCTGGCTGATGTCATCGGATGTGTGCAAGCACTGCACGCACGCGGCCTGCCTCGACGTGTGCCCGACCGGCGCGCTGGTACGGACCGAGTTCGGCACGGTGATCGTGCAGCCTGACGTCTGCAACGGCTGCGCCTACTGCGTGTCCGCGTGCCCGTTCGGGGTGATCGACCGGCGCGAGGACGACGGCCGGGCATGGAAGTGCACGATGTGCTACGACCGGCTGCGCGGCGGGCTCGAGCCGGCCTGCGCGACGGCCTGCCCGACCGACTCTATTCAGTTCGGCCCGCTGGACGAGCTGCGGGAGATCGCCCAGACCCGGCTCGCCGAGCTGCACGCCGGCGGCCAGCCCGAGGCACGGCTGTACGGCGCCGATCCGGCCGACGGGATCGGCGGGGCGGGTGCGTTCTTCCTCCTGCTCGACGAGCCAGAGGTCTACGGCCTGCCGCCTGACCCGGTGGTCACGACCAGGGATCTGCCGTCGATGTGGCGGTGGGCCGGCACCGCCGCCGCCGTACTAGCGGCCGGCGTCGCGGTCGCGTTCGCCGGGCGGCGCCCATGACCGAGCAGCTGCAGGTGCCGCCGGCGGACTTCCAGTCCTACTACGGCCGGCCGATACTCAAGGTCACCCGGTGGAAAGAGCCGCACCTGCCGGCCTACCTGTTCCTCGGCGAGCTGTCAGGCGCGCTGGCGATGGTCGGTGCGGTCGCGCACGCGACGCGGCGCCGGTCACTGGCCCGGACGGCCCGGCTGGCCGCGGCGGCGAGCGCGTACGCGGGCGGCGCGGCCTTGACCATCGAGCTTGGCCGGCCTGAGCGGTTCCTGCACATGCTGCGGGTCGCCAAGCCAACCTCGCCTATGAGCGTCGGCTCGTGGCTGTTGGCCGCTCACTCTGGCCTGGTCTCGGCGGCCGCGGTGACCGAGGTGACGGGGCGACTGCGGTGGCTCGGCGGCGCGGCCGGCGCCGCGTCAGCCGTGACCGGCCCGCTGCTGGCGGCCTACCCGGCCGTGCTGCTCGCCGATACGGCGGTGCCGGCCTGGCACGCCGCGCACCGCGAGCTGCCCGTGCTGTTCGTCGGCGGCGCCATGACGGCGGCCGGCGCGGCCGGCCTGGCGGCCAGCGTCGTGAGCCGCGACCGGTCGGACTTCGACGCGGCCTACCGGCTGGCGATGATCGGGTCAGCGGTCGAGAGCCTGGGCGGCTACGGGCTCGAGACGATGCCGGGACTGACGGGCGAGCCTTACCGCACCGGTCCGGGTGGCCGCGCGCTGACCGTGGCCCGGTACCTGACGATCAGCGGGGGAGTGGCCGCGCTCTGGGCACGCCGCAGCCGGGCAGCCGCCGCGGTGTCGGCGGGCCTGCTGACCGGCGGCGGCGTATGCGCGAAGTTCGCCGTCTTGCGCGCGGGCAAGGCGTCGGCCGCCGACCCGAAGTACGTGGTCGCCAGCCAGCGCCCTGACGCTACCCGCGGCTAGCTGCCCAGGATCTTGGCCTTCGCAGCGGCGAACTCCTCGTCGGTCAGCGCGCCCTGCTGGTGCAGTGTGTTGAGCTGGCCCAACTGATCCATCACGGACGGGCCGGGGCCGGCCTGGGCTGGCGCCGGCTGTGCCTGTGTCTGCTGTGCCTGGGTCTGCTGCGCTTGCTGGGCCTCGACGGCGCTGAGCCGCTGATCCTGGTCGGTTTCAGCGTTGTCACGCTGCTCAGCCCGGCGGCCCATCTGCCGGCCCGCGTATACCGAGCCGCCTACCACCGCGGCTCGCATGAGCGGCCGCCGCCGCACGACCATTCCTCGCCTGCCGATCATGGTGCCCCCTCCTGTCGACGTGCCACGTCAGAGCTCGGAGCCGGCTGGCAGTTCGAGGCCGAGCGCGATCATGATCTCCGGTGCGGCGGACACGACCCTGGTCATGCCGGTCTGCGGCGCTACGGCCGTCAGCACGCCGAGAATCTCGCGTGGCATCGCCCCGGCGTCCAGGGCCCCCTGAACCTGGAACAGGTAGGACGCAGGCGGGGCATCCAGCGCTACGAGCGCCGCGATCTTCACCAGCGCGAACGTCTTGGCATCGAGGCTGCTGTCTGCCCGCAGGTGCTCGCGCATCTCCACTGCCTCGCCGAGGACGCCTGACTCGCCCATGGCGAGCGACAGCAGCGCGTCGCTGGTCGCCTTGTCGACGGTCGTAGGACTGCTCACGTACGCCTCCAGAAGTTGTTGTCGTCTCCGTCCGACGATGCGGCTCCGCTGCCGTCGCGTCATCACCCGCACGGAGTGAATCGCCGCGACGCGGTCCGTGCGATCGTGGATGACCAGGACGGGCTGCCGTGCCCGCGGGGGATAGGGGGACGGGCGTGCTCAACGGGATTCTCAACATCATCTGGCTTGTGCTCGAGGGCCTGTGGATGGCGATCGCGTACGTAATCGCCGGTATTGTCTGCTTCATTCTTATTCTGACGATCCCCTTCGGCATCGCGGCGTTCCGCATCGCGGGCTATGTCTTGTGGCCTTTCGGCCGCACCGCCGAGCGACGTCCTGACGCCGGGGCGGGCTCGGCGATCGGCAACGTCATCTGGGTCATTCTCTTCGGCTGGTGGCTGGCGCTCGGGCACCTGATCGCGGGCGTCGCGCTCTGCCTGACGATCATCGGCATCCCGCTCGGCATCGCCAGTTTCAAGATCATTCCGATTACCCTGCTGCCGCTTGGCACGCAGATCGTGCCGACGAGGCAGGCGTACTCCAGGCAGGCCTACTAGCGGACGATGACAGCGGGGCCCGCGCGCTCGGTCAGGTGACCGATGACCGTGCCCGCCGGGATCTCGCCGGCTACCAGCAGGCCGCCGGAGGTCTGCGCATCCGCGAGCAGCACCAGCCGGTCATGGCTCACCGCGCCGAAGTCAGCGTGCGGCGCTACCCAGTCCAGGTTGCGGCGGCTGCCGCCCGGCACGTAACCGGCGGCCAGCGCGGCGAGCGCGCCGTCGATCAGCGGGACGGCGGCGCTGTCGATCACCGCGGTGACGCCGCTGGCCCTGGCCAGCTTGAACAGGTGCCCGAGCAGACCGAAGCCCGTCACATCGGTGGCGCACGTGAGGCCGGCCGCCAGCGCCTGCTTGCTGGCGCTCGCGTTCAGCGTGGTCATGACCTCGATGGCGGCCGGGAAGACTTCGCCGGTGGCCTTGTGCCGCGAGTTCAGCACGCCGCTGCCGATCGGCTTGGTCAGCGACAGCGCCAGGCCCGGCCGGCCGGCGTCGATGCGCAGCAGCGCTGCCGGGTCGGCCAGCCCGGTGACGGCCATGCCGTACTTGGGTTCGGGGTCGTCGATGCTGTGGCCGCCTGCGACGTGGCACCCGGCCGAGGCGGCCATGTCCAGGCCGCCGCGCAGTACCTCGGCGGCCAGGTCAGCGCTGAGCACGTCGCGCGGCCAGCCGAGCAGGTTGAGCGCGACGAGCGGGTCGCCACCGACCGCGTACACGTCGGAGAGCGCGTTGGCGGCCGCGATCTGGCCGAAGGTGTACGCGTCGTCGACGACCGGGGTGAAGAAGTCTGCGGTCGCGACGACGGCGCGATCCGGGCCGATCTGGACCACCGCCGCGTCGTCGCCGTGCTCGACGCCGATGAGCAGATCGGCCGGCGACTGGGCCGGGATGAGCCGGGCGACCGCGGCTTCGAGCTCGCCCGGCGGGATCTTGCACGCGCAGCCGCCGCCGTGCGCGTACTGGGTGAGCCGCACCTGCGCCTGAGTAGCCATAACCGAACTGTAGTGACAGCCGGTCTTGCGTCAGTCGCCCCGGCATGGTGCCATGCGTACTGGTGCCGGTGACGAAAATGGAGGTGGCGCCGTGACAACCGAGATCGTGGAGCAGCGGGCGGCGTTGCAGGCGGCCTGGGCCGGTCAGACGATGTGCGACGCGCTGGCCGCCACGGCCGAGCAGTTCGGCGACCTGCCCGCCTACTCCGACCGCGACGGCAGCGACCCGTGGCAGACGGTCACGTGGGCACAGACCAGGGAGCAGGCGCTCGCGCTGGCGGCCGGCTTCGCCGAGCTTGGCCTGCAGCCTGGCGACAAGGTCGCGCTCATGCTGCCGAACCGGCTCGAGCACGTGCTCGCCGACCTCGGCGTGCTGCACGCCGCGGGCGTGCCGGTCACCTTCTACGCGACCCTCGCCCCGGACCAGATCGCGTTCATGGCCGGCAACTGCGATGCGAAGATCGCGGTCATCGACGGCGCGAGCGAGCTCGCCCGCTGGCAGCAGGTGCTGTCGCAGCTGCCGTCGCTGCGGCGGGTCATCGTCCGGGACGCGGCCGCGTGCCCGGCCGACGGGCCGTTCATGAGCTGGCACGACTTCGCCACGCTCGGGGCACAGGTGCAGGCGAAGGACCCCGTTCCCGGCCAGCGCCGGATCGCGGCCATCAGGCCGGAGGATCCGGTCACCCTGCTCTATACCTCCGGCACCACGGGCAACCCCAAGGGTGTGATCATCACCCACGCCAACGCCCTGTACGAGGTGGAGACGGCCCGGGCGGGCGGGAACGCGCCCATGCACGTGCGCTGGGTCTCCTACCTGCCGCTCGCGCACATCGCGGAGCGCATGTTCACGCTGTACCTGGCGATCTGCGATGCGTGCCACACCTACTTCTGCCACGACGCCGCCACCCAGCTGATCGCCACGATGAGCGACGTCAGGCCGACGGCGTTCTTCGGCGTGCCGCGGATCTTCGAGAAGGTGATGGCCGGCATCCAGGCCCTGCTGGCCGGCGAGCAGGACGAGACCCGGAAGGCGGCGGTGGCCGCGGCCATGGCCACCGGTCTGGAGTACGTACGCAGCAGTGAGTACGGCCACACCACCTCCGCCGAGCTGGCGGCGAAGTTCGCGGCCGCTGACGAGCAGGTGCTGCGCCCGATCAGGTCGCTGCTGGGCCTGGGCGAGGCCGACATCGTCGTGAGCGGTGCCGCGCCGCTGCCGCCGGAGGTCGGCGAGTTCTTCGGCGGCCTCGGTGTGCGGATCCTGGACGTGTACGGGATGAGCGAGACGACCGGCGCGTTCACGACGAATACGCCGCAGGCGTTCCGGCTGGGCACGGTCGGCCGGCCGGTTCCCGGCATCGAGGTGGCGATCGCCGAGGACGGCGAGATCCTGGCCCGCGGGCCGCTGGCCACGCCCGGCTACCTGAACCTGCCGGAGCAGACGGCCGAGCTCATCGACCCGGACGGCTGGGTCCACACCGGTGACATCGGCGCCATCGACGCCGACGGCTTCGTCTCGGTCGTCGACCGGAAGAAGGAGCTGATCATCACCGCTGGCGGCGAGAACGTGTCCCCGGCAGCGGTGGAGACACTGCTGGTCGCGCACCCGCTGATCGGTCAGGCGCTCGCCTACGGAGACCGGCGGCCGTACCTGGTGGCGATCTTGACGCTGGATAGCGGCGTCGCGCCAGCGTGGGCGAAGGCGCGCGGCATCGAGGCCTCCTCGCTCGCCGAGCTGGCCACCAACGATGTCGTGCGCGCCGAGGTCGGGCGCGCGGTCGCCGACGCGAACACCCGGCTCGCCCGCGTGCAGCAGGTGAAGTACTGGGAGCTGCTGCCCGTCGAGTGGACGGCGGAGAGCGAGGAGCTGACGCCGACGTTCAAGCTCAAGCGCCGGGTCGTGCACGCCAAATACGCGGACGTCATCGACGCGCTCTACGCGAGCGCGAGCTAGCCGGGCTGGACGCGCAAGCTTGGGCTGGACGCGCTAGCTGGGCTTGCGCGCGCTGGTCGCGAAGTAGCCGGGCATGTACTGCGCCGTGGGCCCGGCGTGATGCGGGCGCTCGCGGAAGCCGGTGATGACAAAGCCAGCGGCCAGCTGGCCGCCGATCTGGTCGGTGAGCGAGTGGCTGTACTCGACGGGCGAGTCCAGGCCCCACAGTCGCTCCCGCTCCGGCGGGCTCAGATGGGTCACGTCGGAATAGGGCAGCGCGTGCCTGACCACGAGCTCGCCGCGGTTCTCGCTGGCATCGGCGTCGAAGATGAAGACGTCCGGATTCATGAACCCGGTCAGCAACTCGCCGCCGGGACGCAGCACTCGGTAGCACTCGTGCCAGACGGGTGCTAGGTCAGGGCAGAACACGTTCGAAACCGGATTGAAGACCAGGTCGAAGCTCGCGTCGGCGAACGCGGACAGATCCCGCATATCGCCGAGCACCGTAGTCAGCTCGAGGCCATCGCGGTCGGCTACCAGCCGGTCCTGTGCAAGCTGCCGCGGGGAGTTGTCCAGGACGGTGACTGTTGCGCCGGCCGCGGCCAGGACCGGCGCCTGCTGGCCGCCGCCGCTGGCCAGGCACAGCACGTTGGTGCCTGCGAGCGGGTCAGGGAACCAGTCGCGGGGGACCGGGTCGTAGCCGATCAGGACGACCGACCAGGTACCTTCCCTGGCCGCCGCGATCACGTCGGAGCCGACCGGCACGGTCCACTCGTTGCCGGTCCCGACCTCGCGGTCCCACGCTGCCCGGTTGTGCGCCGCCGCATCGAAATCGCTGGTCACCTCCGGGACGGTAGCGCCTTTGCCCGCTGGCCGCATCTCGTTAACGGGCCTGCATCTCGTTAGCCGGCGGCACCCCGTTAGCCCGCCGGCGGGCGGAAGATCATGCAGCTGCTCGTGGCCTGGGCGTAGAGCTTGCCGCTCGCGTCGGTGAGCCTGGCCTCGGCCAGGGCTGACCGACTGCCGAGGTGGGTCACCGTGGCTTGGCACGTCATCGGCCCGGTCGCGGCCGTCACCGGGCGCAGGAACTTCACGCTCAGGTCCAGGCTGGTGTAGCCAGTGCCGGCCGGCAGCAGGCTCTGCACGGCGCAGCCACAGGCCGAGTCGCAGACGGTGGCGATCATGCCGCCGTGCACCGTGCCGATCGGGTTGTAGTGGAACTCGGCGGGCGTGAACTCGAACACGACCAGACCTGGCTGCACCGAGGCGGGCCGGAAGTCCAGGGTGTGGGCGATCGGCGCGCCCGGCAGGGTGCCGTCCAGCAGATTCTGCAGGAAGGCGGCGCCGTCCTGCTCGCGCGCGACAGCAGCGGTGATGGCCGGATCGTCCCAGCTGTAGGTGCGCTGACGCGCCGCTGTGACGTCCTGCTCGCTAGGCCGCAGATCGGTCTGGTGCACGGGTGCCTCCGGCTCGGGTTGTGGTGAGACGGACATCGCTCCTGCGCCGCAGGGCGAAGACGGCGGGCAGCGCGACAGGGTCGGTGGCATCGGCAGGCCCGATCGGCGGCCTGATGACGATCGCGTCGCGGGTTCGCTCCACCGGGGCGTCCGGCCAGCGGCGGGCGATGATGCCGCGCATCTGGTCGTTGGCCGGCAGGACGTCGAGCACCAGGGCGCGGACGCCGCGTCCGGCCGCGCGGCTCACGAGCATGTCCAGTAGCGCGGTGCCGAGCCCGCGCTGCTGCCAGGCGTCGGCGATCGCCAGGCCGATGTTCGTCTCCAGGCGGCCGTCTGCCGCCCGCGCGTCCGCGGCCATGGCGTGCCCGATGACGGCGCTGCGGCTGTCGGTCACGAGCAGGATGTCCGCGGACCCGGTCTGGCCGGCCAGGGCGCGCAGCAAGGCGGTGCTCGGCGGTGCGACGCTGGCAAAGAACCGGAAGTACTGCGAGCGAGGGGACAGCCCGCACACGAAGGACCGGATGCTGTCGGCATCACCTGGGCCGGCCGTCCTGATCAGGCCGCTGCCAGGACCGGCGAGTACCGGGGCTTGTGTCAGGGTTTGATTACTAGACCCAGGTGTCATGGCACAAGCTTGTCCTATGCTTGCTAAGTCTGTCAAGTAGACCTAGCATGCGTTCATGAACAGATCCTGGGCGCTGGATTACGACACGTCGAACTGCAACATCGCGGCGGCGCTGTCGATCGTCGGGGAGAAGTGGACGTTCCTGGTGCTGCGCGAGGCCTTCAATGGCGTCCGCCGGTTCGACGACATGCAGCGCCGCACCAGCGCGCCGCGGCAGGTCCTGAGCAACCGGCTCGCCACGCTCGTCAGCGAGGGCATCCTGCGCAAGGTGCCTTATCAGGAGGACGGCCAGCGCCCCCGCAGCGAATACCGGCTCACCGAGAAGGGCATCGAGTTGTTCCCGGTGATCGCCGCGCTGCTGGCGTGGGGCGATAAGTACGCGGCGTGGCCGGGCGGTCCGGCCGTCGAGCTCACGCACCGGGACTGCGGCGCGCCCGTGCACCTCGAGCTCGCCTGCTCGGCAGGTCACGTCCTCGGTTCCGCCAGGGACGTTACGCCCGTGCCGGGCCCGGGCGCCCGCCGGATCGCCTGACGCGCCGATAGGGTCTGGTAGCGGAGGCGTCAGGGCACCTGGTGGTCCCCCCG